>CAWIEU010000010.1:0-545829 GCA_963835305.1 uncultured delta proteobacterium | reverse complement strand
TCCCTGGCCTTCGTCCCTGGCTTCTGCGGAATTAGGACTTCCCTGCCCGTCATCCACCAACACGATGAAATCAGGAATATATTGGCGATTCTCGGAACCGAAACGATATGGCACTTCAGGCCAAGGCTGTGATTCTTGACATAGGCTCTGACTTGGGAATGCCCCTCGACGATCCGGCAGAATTCTCCTTCCCAGTCGCTGTCGAGGATAACCCAATTGATATGGCAGCGGCGAGCATCGGTCTGCCAGCGATCTCTTTTGGATGTATTGAAGCTGACATGCATTGTTGAGCCCACCGGATTGTAGGGATCAAGCACTGCCTTGATCGGATGACTACCGATATGAGCACGGGTAATACCAGCGGTAATCTTTTCACAGGCCATATCAGCAAGCATCTTATATTTCAGCTGGGCCGGATAGGTTCCACCACTGCATTGTAGATACGTTCGAGCCATTGGCGAGCTATACGCTTGAGTTGACCAAAGAGATGCAGTTGGGGCTCACCGTTGGCATCACGCCATTTGCTCAAAACCAGGTGCGATGTCAGTTCATAGATGACCTGTGAAGGTCGTACATCGCCGGTATGGACCAAATTAAGGTCGACTTGCGCACCGATTATCCCAGAGTTGCTGGTTTCTGTCGCACCCACCAACTCAGGCGTTAGATTCATGGTTGAATCTTCGTTGAAGTCTGCAGTAAGGCGTTCTTCAGGAAGCTCTACCCGGTATCCGGCAACTCGTGGAAAACGTATTTCGAGATGATCACGATCCGGACGAATCGCCCTGACATGTATGGTTTCACGGGGAGGCTGAGGTGGAGAGACAACCGGTTTTGCGGTGAAATCAAAAGGAATGCCGAGGACATCGGCATATTCCACATTGAAGAGGCCGTCCTCATTGAGCTCATAGGATTGGCGACGTAAAGCACGACCTATAACCTGTTCACAGAGGAGTTGTGTTCCGAAAGCCCGTACTCCGAGCACATGGGTGACAGTATTGGCGTCCCAGCCCTCGGTGAGCATTGAGACTGAAACCACGCAACGGATAGATTCACCGAGTCGATCTTCTTTGCCGACGGTGTTCATGACTTCCCGCAACAGCTCCTGATCAGTAAGATTGTCGCCCGCCCTAAGATCGCCAGTACGTTCGACGATCTCGCGCCGGAAACGGCTAATTTCGTCGGCAGCCATTTTATGAAAATTGGGATTAAAGCTTCACCTGATTCGAGTTGTTCGCTGTCGATCAGCAGTGTTTTCGGCCGGCCGAGCGGATTGCCATGTTCATCGAAATTGCGAAAAAGGGCAGACGTCCGGCTACAGGCTGACTGGAACCATCTTTATTTTCCTGGAGGAATCCGGAAATATAGTCGTAAACCAGTTTCGAGGTGGCGGTATTGTTACAGACGACGATGAAGCACGGCGGAACCTTGACCTTGCTTTCTGCCAGAGCTTGAAGGTCTTCTCATAATGCCCGTAGAGAGCTTCGAGAGCAGTCTGCAGTGGTGGGGGCAGATCAAGAGGATTGAGAGCTGCAGCTTTGCCGCGGCCTTTCTTCGGCATCCTTGTGCGATATGTTCCCAGAGATTGCGGAACATCGGCATTTCCTCGCCAGGGATATTGTCGGCGACTGGTACACGGGGCAATTTGACAATGCCGCACTCAATTGCATCCATGAGGGAGAAATCACTCATCGTCCAAGGGAAAAGGTTCCTTCTATATAACCGGAACCGCTGAGAAAAAAAGGAGTAGCGGAAAGATCAACCAGATGGTTGAGACCGATTTTTCGATTAACGATTTCGAGACCGGAAATCCATAACCGAGCCGCCTCGTTGTTTTTCTCCGCCTCCTTCTTGTCATCCCCTTTCATTCTTCGTATCATCCGGTTTTTCCCGGTAGCAGTGATGTGCCTCATCATTCAACGCCATGATGGTTTTAAACCCATCAGATCCGGCATGACTCTCTGCAACATCTGCCCTTCCGTCTCCAGTGTTTGCAATGCTTCACCACCACGTCCTTGGAGTAACGCACGACCCCTTTGGATATCTCGATGCGTCTCGCAGTTTAAAGGCATGGTAGTTGGTGATGACGATCTTGGCTCGCTCCAGGTCCGCAAGCATGTCAGAAGGAACAATCTCGCGACTCTGATAATAGCTGTCCGGATCATTTGGCTGGAGGACCCGAAGCGGTCACGAATGGTGATACCTGGGGTGACGACGAGAAATCCACGGGTAAATTTCTTGCTGGTGGGACGGCGTACTGAATTGATGGTCTGCCAGGCGATGAGCATGGCCATAACCGTTGTTTTTCCCGCACCGGCCAGTTTTAAGGCCAAACGCATGAGTTCTGGATTGGCGTCATGATTAGCATTAGCAAGATGCTCAAGGAAACGGCTTCCCGTTTTACCCGATTTGGGCGCAACTTCTGTCAGCCAGATGGCCGTCTCTACCGCCTCTATCTGGCAGAAAAACGGACGAATTCCATTAAACTGGTAATGACGCCAATGCTGGAGAAGCCGAGCGTTTCCGGTGTAACTTTCCAATCGGCTGGATTTGGCAGGTTCGCCAGTGGTCAACATGGATGCGCAACCCGGTGATAATTGATGTTTGGTCGTATTGCTGGTCTTGGATCGAAGTTCCTCAAAAATTGCTGGGTGCCTTTGCCTTTCTCTTGGCTTGGGAATTGGCGTGATAAGACGGGTACTGCGTCGAGTGTTGATAATCTGCAGGGTAGGTTGACCTTCATTGTCCAACTCCCAATGCCGTGCAGGATAATCGTAAGGAGAATTGAGAATCGGCTGTTCAAAAAAACGATTTTCCATCGGTGCGTTCTCCTCGCAACTACCTCATATATTTATAAAGAATTCTACATTGAGTCCGCCTGAGAACTCCTCCCAGAATTCGCAGCAATAAGCCCTGGTTTCCCACACAAAATATTGCAGGATTAGCAACTTACAAACACTAACAGTGCAGTTGAGCTATTTCAATTAATTTTCGTATATCGCCGCACAAAAAAAGCGAAAAGCAGCTGTTTATCGTCTTTACCACCAATCTTAGTGGTCAACAATTTATGCGTCAAGCGCATAATTTATACGTATCATATCATTTTGACACAACATATTAAAATATTAAGATAATTTCTCAAACATTTTAAACAGGAGCGCATAACTATCTCATAAATTGCATCGAGTACAATCGAAAAATCGAGTTATAGATCACTAAATCATGCTTCCAGTCTATCGTAGTCTATACACATGTGCATAGAAAGACCTGATCATGTGTATTGGTTCACAGCGAGACAATTCGTTTTGCGCTCCAATCCCATAAAAACAAAACATTTTTTCCGCCAGTAACTCGGTCCTCAACTCATCTGGCACTATCAAAGCGGCTTATTCTTGGGTAGATGGTTCGGATTCAAATTCTGCCTTCTCCTGAATCAATTTTGATCGATCTGGTTTCTTCCCAAACCTTTCGGAGGGTAGTATTTAAAATCCACCTGTTCGCTGAACCGGCTCATAAAGTCGGAAAACTCCCGAACAGCATTCAAGGCGTTGTCTCTCAGAGCCAGGGCCTCCTCTTCCGGTATCCCGTCGAGTTCGCCCCATTGGCTCTTGAACTTGATATAGGCCATGTCAAACTGGCGGACGATGTTGAACATCTTGATGCCCAGGGCTGACTCCATTTCTATGGTCTTTGCCCGGCTTCCCCGGGAGACGTCTTTTTTTTGATCCTGATTTCCTGTTTTTTCATCCTTTCTCCATGCGGTTGCTCAAACGGCCGGCTGCAACCCACCGTTTTTCACAAAGGATCTTTGACGTTTCAAAGAGTTCTGTTCCTGACATTGTCTTGCCGGCAGGCTGCCGGCAAGACTGACGGCGTAACACATTGACATATTACCATAAAATTAAATTTTTATCTTGACTTTACTGTCCTGTACAATGTAATTAACGTCAATACAAATCGATTCCGCTCGATTAGGCGGGGTTACCAGACAAAAACAACAAAAAGGAGAATCATTACTCATAAACGATAGCAGTTCGAGGACGCACTGCCCTGCACTCGGACGATGAAAACAAGGATCTCTGATGGGGCAGTTCCATCAAGGGATCTCCGGACCGGAATCAACGCTGCTCCGTTGACGACGGCCGGACAAAATACGAGGGACCCGCTGCGAGCATGACATCGGCAGTGCCGGTCCAATCTCATGGTATGTTTTATACCACCCTTAACGCCCCATGCCCAAGCAAAAGAGGGAAGAGAAACCGCCGGTTCTCTGATTTACTGAATCAGAGAGACTGAATTGCCCGTTCTTTAGGGCACTGGCATCCCACATATCCAAAGAATGCTGAGTTACCTGTCTGCATGGAGACAGAAGCACCGACACTGTTCCTATGGCAACGTAACCTTGCCGAACACAACCAAAAAGATGCCCCTCCGGTAATCATCAAAGCCTACAGCTAGCAAGGCCAAACCGGACGGAGCACGGACCCATTTCAAATACTCGATTGCACAGCAGCCTTGTCTGCAGGGAAAATTGTCCTGCAATAGATCAAGCCTGTTCTTGCCAATTGCTCTGCCTGGACCCCTATTTTTTTCCTATCCCGCCTATCGCGTGACAAGGGCGATGTCGGAATGGTCCGATCATCTGCCGCGGAATCTTCTGGTCGACGAAAAAGGAGACATCCATATGGCACAGCTTACCCAAACTCCCCAAAGCAAGAGCAAACGTCCCCGCGTCCAGTTTTCCATGAACCGGGAACTCTTTGCAACCTACCAACAGCTTCAGGCACTGGCACAAAAGCACCGCATTGCCATCGATTTCAGGCGCGATTTCGAAGAGTGGTTCGGAGCCAACTGAACCAGATCATGCAACAATTTGCCGCACTTGACAGGAAAGAAGACGGGGCGGACACTGTAGAGCCGGTCGAGTTACTCCCAGGCGGAGAAAATGCTGTACCCACAACGGAGAGCCCGGTCCAATACCCCCAGGCCGAAACCAATTGATTGGTCATCAAGCATCAAAAGCAGGAGACAGTTTTAATGGAAACAAGCACAGCAAGAACCCTATTGCCGGAAACCGGCTTTTTACGATTATGGAACATACTCGGCGACTCTAAAAGCAATCCGCCGACACCGGCAATCATCCCGGTCTCAAAAAGCACCTGGTGGGCCGGAGTCAAATCCGGCCGTTTTCCACGGCCGATCAAACTCGGCCCAAGGATTAGCGCCTGGCGGGTCGAGGATATTCGCAAACTGATATCTGAGGGTAATTTTTCCCGGAATGATTCTGCTACGGATACCGAGGGTTACGCCGATGGAATGGGTAAAAATCATGTGTAACATCCTCGATAACCGAAAGATCAAAATGATCCGCAGCGGGCCGGAGGGCAATACCCTCTTCCTGCTCTGGCTTTTAATGCTCACCGAGGCAGGCAAATGCAATCGCGGCGGCTACCTGATGATCGCAGACAATCTGCCGTATACCGAGGAGACCTTGAATATCCTCACCGGGATTGCCCTCTCCACAGTCCGGCTGGGAATTCATGCATTTGCCGAACTGGGCATGATCGACCGGAAGGACGGGGCGATCTTTATCAAGAACTGGATAAAGTATCAGAGCGAAGACAAACTTGAGGCCCGAAGGGAAAAAGACCGGATCCGGCAGCAGAAACATCGCGAGAAGGAGAGGGAAAAAATGCGCCTTGCCGCCTCCGGATGAGGTGTCACGTGACAGTCACGTTTCACTGTCACGTGACGTCACGCAGGAGAACAGACAAGAACAGAGTAGAGTAGAAAAGACAACAGACAAGGTTCGTTTGATATTGTCGGGTACCCCTCTTGGAGGAAATATCCGACGAGAAACTGGAAGTTCTTGTCAAGAGACATGGTCCCGAACAGCTCTTGCTGACTGCCGATGTTGCCGCCGAGATTTGGCGACGCAACCCGGAAGACCGATACAACCCGGGTGGCTACCTCCATACCCTGTGCGCATCTCTTGACCTCCCGATTGGTATGTGCCTTTTGAGGAACGGGCCAGGAGAACCGAGGAGTCACTTCGCCAGAAAAAGGCAGTAGAGGCAGAACAATCGGCCATGGGGCTTAAAGAGGAGGAGAAAAACGCCGCTATGAACGTTTTGTGGAATTCGTTATCGGAGAATCAGCGCAAAGGATATCAGGACCAGGTAGGCGGGAGTCTGCCGAAGAACATCGTAGTAGACGAGGATATCGTCATGATTATGGCCAAATCGCTTGCCTGGGAGGAGGCTCAAGCAGGCAGCCATGAGTGAGGGTGGTGGAGAGAGGGAATCTGTGCGAATAATTCGCGCACAGATTCTCGCGCTTTACGCGCGGGGCGGAAATTTGGGCGTGGTTGCCACTGTCGCCACAGCCTTCTTCTCAGCTGTTCGGTGCATGCAGGCCTTGATCGGGCCCTCCGCGCCCCAATATTTCCGCGCTGTGTCAGCCTGCGCCGACACAGCGCGGAACCAAAACATCAGCTGTCTTGTCGCGATAAACGCGACAAGACAGAAAGGACAGGTATATGAACAGGGGAAACGAGACATTTGACGCGCAGCAGAAGTCGAGAAGATCCGCGCTCGCCGCACCGAGGCAAGGCGAAAGCTCTATCGCAAGAGCAGCCTTGACAGGTTCCGGGCGGAGCTGATGGCCATGAAGCGGGCCGGCGCCTCCTGCGCCGACCTTGCCGAGTGGCTGCGGATCAGCCACCGCTGCAAGATCCATCGCAGCTCTATCCACCGCTATCTGAGAAGGTTTGCCGAGCCGAAGGAAAAGGCCACAGAGGAGAAAGCATGGTGAGGTTTCGATCGGCAAAGGCCCAGGCCGAGCATGCCGTTTCCCAAAAGATCGCCCTTGGCCTGGGACGGCATTCGCACCAAGGCGACGGCCGTATCCACAGTGTCGGTACCGCCCGGGGCTACCAACAGGCCCTGAAGGGGTTTGCCGAATATCTTCAGGCACAGCATCTCGGCGATCTTGGCACCGCAACCGTAGCAGAAGCCCAGGAGTACCTTGCCGACCGGGCCGGGATGGTTGCCCAGAAAACCCTCGATCTTGATCGGCAGGCGATCCAGATGCATTTGGGGGTTCAACTGGAAGTCGTAATGAGCGAGAAGGAAACCGTCCTTTCCACCCGCAGCTATACCCCTGCCCAGGTTGAGAGGATCGCCTCGGCCCAGACCGAGCGCAACAGTCTGGCCACCCAAATCGCCTACACTGCCGGCCTGCGCGCCCATGAATTGTTGACCATTCGGCCGGCCAGCGAACGCCAAGCCTCAGCCCATCGAGAGTGGAGTGCCGAGCGTTTTGCCGGCAGATCTGGTGAGCGATATACGGTAGAGGGAAAAGGCGGCCTGATCCGTGAAGTATTGTTGCCCAAGGCTCTTTCGGACCGGCTGGAATCAAGGCGCCTGACCGAGCCGCGCCAGGTGACTGATAGAGGCGTGCGCTACAGCCAAAGTTATGATATCGGCGGCGGAAAGACCTGGAGCCAGAGTTTTTCCGCAGCAAGCAAGCGCGAACTTGGTTATTCCACCGGAGCCCACGGTCTGAGGCACAGCTACGCCCAAGAGCGAATGCATGAGTTGCAGTGCAGCGGCATGCGATATGACGAGGCACGAAGCACGGTTGCCCAGGAGGTCGGCCATTTTGATAAGAAGACCACGGAGGCCTATCTCAGATGAAAATCATCAGAACTCTTGTCGTCACCATCTTTCTTGCTTTTATTAGCCTGTTTTTCTGGGTGGTGCCCACCCTTGGTGTTTTCCGTTTGGCACCAGTCGATCCGCCGTTTCCCGAAAATGGCTACGCATTGGTCATTGCTTGAACATGGGGAACCGATGCCATTTTTTTGAAGACGGTGCAACAGGCTGGCCGGCGGTTGGACAAGGATGGCCCCTAGTCATCATCGGCTGCAATGCTCGGGTATCCCTTTGGAGAATATGCCAGACGGAAATTTGCCATTGATAAGGCATCAAAGGAAGCGATCGAGAAGCGCAGATATTGCCAACGATGCCTACACCAGAGAACGCAATGCCGACAAAATGCTCAAAAAGGCCAACGCTCTCCATACCGATATGCCGCAGTTAAGGCAGAATGTAAGCTGAAGCACAAGGAAATAGCTTTAATGAATTCCGCAAGAAGATTTATTGCAAGAAAGCTACGCAGATCTACGACAAAAGGCGACTCCTTCGAGAAGGAATTGACCAAGGCCAGAGCGAAGATAAAAAGACTTTCAGAAAAACCAATAGCAGGAAGGAAAAACGCTTGACGCGGCCAGTTATCGGAATAAATATTTGAGATATTACAGCGTACCGTGACGCTTTGTCTAATGACACACGGACAGGCATACAGAGCCGGCCGTTATGGCAAATCTGAGATCCTATCGGATCTGCACACATGTTGCAGACGATGGCAGCGGTGAACAGTCCCACGCTGAAATTTGGGGGCGAATCGGGAAGGTGACTTCTCGCGGTGGCGATAGCCATCGGCCACGGCAGCCCAGGCTGACCGTTTGGCAATCTAACGCGACTGGTAACCGGGGGCATAGAATCCATGGAAAATATTAGATTTGGCAGGTTTTTTCATTATAGTGAATGTAGGTGCGTTCTGTGATATGATTGCGATCCGAGACAAACAAGTTTGCAATATGATCTAAATGTAGGACCTTTGTTGGGGAGTTTATGGATTCTGTAGCATTACCAAGGTTTCATCGACAACGTTTTTTGTTGCAGTTCATCAAGTTGGCTGGTGGACAAGTGTCAAAAATGGACCTGCACAAGTTACTGTTTCTTGCACATCAAAAAGTGAATGTGGATTATTTTGATTTTGTCCCATATCTTTACGGCAGTTATTCATTTCAAGTGGCTACTGACCTCGAAGGGTTAGCTAAATCTGGTTGGGTGCAAATTGCAAAAACGCAAGTAATTCTCCTCCAATCTGTCGACAGGTACGGTTTTGTTAAAGAAGAGGAAAGAGCAGAAGCAAGAAGATTTTTCTCTGAATATAAAGACTTGCGCGGCGAATCACTCGTTAGGTATGTTTATGAAAATTTCCCTTACTATGCCACTAATAGTAAAATTGCTGGCCGTTTCATAAAAATTCGTTCCTCAAAAGACGTTCAAGGAGATGGTAAAACCCTGTACACAGTTGGATATGAAGGGATCTCTTTTGAAGCGTATTTAAATAAGCTTATTAAAAATAAAGTCCAAATATTGTGCGACGTCCGTAAAAATCCATTAAGCAGAAAATTTGGCTTCTCAAAAGGAGCTTTGTCAAGAATTCTACCAAATTTTGACATCAAATATATTCATATTCCTGAATTGGGCATCGCCTCAAATAAGCGCAACAATTTACGTTCTTTTTCTGATTACGACAGGCTATTTGAAGAGTATCGAAAAGAGTTGCCTTCTAATAGTCATCATGTTGAAGACATTTACAACATGATAGATGATAGAAAAAATGTCGCCTTAACGTGTTTTGAAAATGAGGCAATCCGTTGCCA
Source organism: uncultured delta proteobacterium (assembly GCA_963835305.1). Lineage (GTDB taxonomy): Bacteria > Desulfobacterota > Desulfobulbia > Desulfobulbales > Desulfocapsaceae > Desulforhopalus_A. The sequence goes on along the minus strand of CAWIEU010000010.1, from coordinate 536,315 downwards.
CCGCAGCCGCATTGGAGAATATATGAAAGACCAATATGCAATAAACGTCATGCATCTATGATTGAAATTCGAAAGGTTTTTATAACAGTCAAAACCTATCCAACTCTATCAAAAAAATACGACGAATTGGTTTGTACAGCAGGGATCTTAGATGATGGGTCATGGGTTCGTATCTACCCATTACCTTTCAGAAAACTTGATTATGAAAAGCGCTATCGTAAGTATCAATGGATAAAATTACCATTAAGGAAAAATACTAGCGATGTCAGGCCTGAAAGCTATCAGATTGAAGGACTTCACAACATAGAGATAGGAGACGCAGTAAGCACAAAAAATGCCTGGAAAGCAAGAAGGCAGATTATTTTCGACAAGAACAAAGTCTATGACAACCTTCAAGAATTGATTAACTTAGCTAACAGAAATGTTTTATCTCTGGCAATTTTTAAACCAAATCAAATATTCGCTTTCGATTTCGAGGAAACAAATCGAGAATGGGATCAAGAAAAGTTAAATATATTGGAGAAAAAAGCAAAACAGTACCATCTTTTTCAGACTGTTGAAGAAGTAAAAAAAGAATTCATGATTGTAAAAAAACTTCCATATAAATTTTATTATCGTTTCTCGGATATTAACGGAAAAGAAAGCCGGCTGATGATAGAAGACTGGGAGATAGGGGCTCTTTACTGGAACTGTCTAAGTGATGCACGTGGTGACGAACAGGCAGCACTAGAAAAAGTGAAACAGAAATATTGGGATAATTTTCTCACAAAAGATCTTTATCTATTTTTAGGAACGACAAAAGAATTTCACGGGCGAGCTAGAAATCCATTTGTAATTATAGGTGTTTTCCCTCCTCCTAAAGAAAAGCAGCTTTCCCTCTTTTAGTTTCGATGATAAGGTACATAGTGATCTCAAGAGCGAGCTTATTTACTACCTGACATCAGTAACTTGTTGCTTTTCCTGTCAGAATATTGAACAACCGACTTTTTGTTTCGTATGCCTCTTTTTTGCTGAACAACTTCCCCTCCCGACTTCAAAATATCAAGATAATCGGCCCAGGCCTGCATCATCTGGCGCCGTTCAGGGAGGTGAGCAGTCCTATTGTAGGCCCTCCCCAAAGGGTCTCTCACTGCATGTGCAAGCTGGTGTTCTATGATTTCGGGGCGAAATCCCAAAACCTCATCAAGGATGGTTCGAGCCACCGCTCTAAATCCGTGTGAGGTCTGTTCTTCTTTGGTATCTATGCCCATTCGGCGAATTGCAGCATTCAACGCCATGTCGGACATAGGTCTTTGCCGACTTCTACCGTTCTCAAATACATAGATGCCATTGCCGGTGACGGGATGAAGCTCCCGCAGGACCTCAATGGCTTGACGGGCCAAGGGAACGATATGGAGAGTTTCCGTCTTGGTCACCAGATACGACCATTCACCTTTCTCCAAATCGCACGTCAGCCCATTTCATCATCCGTAACTCACCGGGCCGAACAAAGACCAATGGAAGCAATCGCAATGCGCACCTAACCATCAAGGATTTGTTATAACCGTCCAACATCCGCAATAGCGGACCAAGTTCTTTGGGATCGGTGGTGGCTGCTCTATGTTTGGTTTTTATTGGCGGAAGCGCCCCTTTTAGATCACCGGTAGGATCACGGTCACATCGACCTGTCGCCACTCCATAGCGAAACACCTGGCCGCATAGGCCTCGAACCCGGTGAGCAGTATACACCGCTCCCCTGGCTTCGATTCGCCTCAGCATTGTCAACAGGATAGGAGCATTAATTGAGGCTATCGGTTCGTTGCCGATCTCATCGAAAACGTCACGGGCCAGCATTGCCAGGATGGCTTCAGCAGTGCGAGGCGCCCACTGGCTTTGGTACCGGCCGTGCCATTCAAGAGCGATTGCTTCAAAAGTTTCTTTTTCTTTGTTTTTTGCCGCTTCCTTCTCTTTTTTCTCTTCGATTGGGTCAAGCCCCTGGGCAATCAGTATCTTTGCTTGTTCCCTGTCTTGTCGGGCATCGGCGAGTGTTTTTTGTGGGAAGGGGCCAAAGGACAGGAGCTTTTCCTTGCCGCCAAAGCGATACTTCATCCTCCAAAGTTTTCCCCCACTCGGAGTGATGAGCAAATAAAGGCCACCGCCATCAGAGAGTTTATAATCTTTTTCCCTTGGTTTAGCGTTAGTGATCTGCAGCGCAGTCAATGGAACGATCCGTTTTGGCATGCTTTTTCCTCCAAAAGGATTTTGGGGGTATCCGGTTTGCTTGGTTTCTTAAATACCCCCAAACCTACCCCTAAAACTTCTGGATTTCAGCATATCATGATGAACATTGCAGGACAACAGAAAAAGAAAAAGCCCTGATTTTTCAGGGCTTTTAGGACGATACTGGACAGTATCGGATTATGCGCTGGTGCCGGAGGTCGGAATCGAACCGACACGAAGTTGCCCTCGCTGGATTTTGAGTCCAGTGCGTCTACCAGTTTCACCACTCCGGCGTAGGTTTCGATTTATACTCCACTTTCCGGTTTACCGTCAAGGGTAAAAGGTGCTAAACTCTGCACTATCTTGCGTTTTTCGGGAAGAAGTGGCGAAGGTTAGGGGTATTGTCACCGCAATATAAAAGGTCAGGGAAGGAAGAAGAATAAAAACGGTGGAGCTGGTAGCGGAATTTCACCACGAAGCTTTGTAAATCTTATACCGTTTGAGAACCAGCTCTATATAGTGTTGGGTTTCGGGGATTTCGGGAACCCCACCTGTGCGTGTCACCCGGCCGGGTCCGGCGTTATATGCTGCCAGGGAAAGGACCAGGTCTTCGTTGAAATTATCGAGCAGACTGCGGAAATAGCGGGTTCCCCCATCTATGTTTTCCTTGGGATCAAAAGGATTTTCCACCTGCAGCTGACGGGCCGTATCCGGCATGAGCTGCATCAGGCCCTGGGCGCCAGCTCGCGAGACCGCTTGATCGTCAAAATCGGATTCAGTGTGGATGATCGCCTTGATTAGTGAGGGGTCAACGTTGTAGCGTCGGCCGATCCGTCGTATTTCCCTATCGAACCTGGAAGAATCGGAAGAGCCGTAGGTTTCGGTATATTTGAGATACTCTGAACTATGTGAAACTTCCGCCCAGGTGCCCTCTTTCTTTAGCTCGAGAGGTTCACAGTCGGGGCTGTTGCGGACATTGGTAAAGTTAGTCGCTCCGGACTGATCGCGGCAGATGAACATTCCCGCCTGAAGGGTACGACTGTAAAAAATAAATAATACGACTACCAGAACGGCGGACACGCAAACCACCGGACAGGTTCGGGGAAGCCGGGCACGGATGAAGATGACAAAGCATCCGTGCCCGGCTGCACACTTGCTGCCGGGCGGTTGGTCCTCGCTTATAAAGCTATCGTTCCGGGACCCAGCCATTTATCTGGTTCGTTTTTCCCAATCTGCAAGAAATTGCTCCATTCCGACATCAGTCAGCGGATGCTTGGCCAATTGCGTGATCACTTTTAATGGAATGGTGGCGATATCGGCCCCGATAAGCGCCGCATCCATTACGTGCTGCGGGTTCCGGACACTGGCCACGATTATTTCACTGGTGTAGCCGTAATTGTCATAGACCGTGACTATATCACTGATCAATTCCATACTGGGAGTACCGATATCATCCAGACGTCCCACAAAAGGGCTGACAAAGGAAGCGCCTGCCTTGGCTGCGAGAAGCGCCTGAGCGGAAGAGAAGACCAGGGTAACGTTGGTTTTGATGCCTTCGGCGGTAAGTTTTTTAACCGCTTTCAAACCTTCAACGATCATCGGGATCTTGATGACGATATTATCGGCGATCTTGGCCAGCTTCCTGGCCTCGGTCAACATCCCCTCGGCGTCGAGGCTGACGACTTCGGCACTTACCGGGCCGTCGACCAGTTTGCAAATTTCCGCGATTATCTCTTCAAACGGCTTGTTTTCCTTAGCCACTAGTGAAGGATTAGTGGTAACGCCGTCAACCATGCCCATCTCGAGGCCTTTTTTGATTTCTTCGAGATTGGCTGTATCGATAAAAAACTTCATTTATGTTCTCCTAGTTTGGTTCTGAATAATTTGCAGCATTCCTTACTGCAAAAATAGTGCATGGTTCCTTGATGCTCATATTGCACGGCCTGTTGTCGAGGCACGAGTTTTTTACAGATCGGGTCTTCTTCCAGAGTATCACTGCTCGGCATCTGCCTTGCGGCTCTCTGCCGGTCACGTTCAGCGGTCGATTTCCTGCCTCCTCCTGTTATCAGCCGGTAAGCAATATAGATCAGGATGGCGATAATTATTATACGTATCGGGCTCAAAGTGCTTTCTCTTTTTTCGTCACTAATTAATTACCACCTGCTCAATCAAGCATCGCATCTTTCTGCTCTTTTGGCAAGGCGTGTTATATACTCCATGAACTGCGGATAATCTCCTGTTCTTTACTCCCGGCTTTGGCCATTTGCTCGCGCAAATGAATTTCCTTGTCCGCAATGGTTGTATCGTCGGAACTGCTTGAAAAATCCGCTTCCAGTTCGGCAAAAGGCACCAGGACGAAAAGACGTTCACCAATGCGCGGATGCGGCAGCACCAGCTCAGGGCTATCAATAATCAGATCGCCATAATAGAGCAGATCCAGATCAAGGCTGCGATCCTGGTAACCGGCTATTTTGCCGTTTCTGGTTCTGCCGAAGGAAGCCTCAACAGCCAGTAGAACATTCAGCAGCTCAAGAGGCGGCAGTGTTACCCGCAACCGACCGACAGCATTGGTAAACCAATGCTCACTGGACATATCCACCGGGGCAGTTTTAAAGGGACTCGACAGCCCATCCGGCACGATGCCGTCAATATCTCCCAAAGCCCGCCAGGCCGCCTGGAGCAGCGCCTTGCCGTCGCCAAGATTGGAGCCCATGCCGATGAAGGCTTTCACTGCTTTATTTTGCGGCACCTCATAGCTCCCGAAAATCAAAGATCATGCAGGCCAAGCACATCGAACATGGAGTAGAGCCCAAACTCCCGGTTAACCACCCAGGCAGCAGCGGTGGCGGCGCCCTTGGCAAAATGATCACGGCTATGCGCCCGGTGCACCAGTTCTATCCGTTCTCCCGGGCCGGCAAAATAGACGGTGTGCTCGCCGACGATGTCGGCAGCCCTGATGGTCTGAATACCAATTTCTTTCGGCTTTCGCTCACCAATTATCCCGCTGCGTTCAAGCACGACTACGTCGTCAAGGTTGCGATTGACGCCCTCAGCCGCCATTTCTCCAAGCTTGAGAGCCGTTCCACTCGGGGCGTCCTTCTTTTTATTGTGATGTGCCTCAATAATTTCAATATCGTAATCGTCTCCCAGGATCGCCGCTGTCTTCTTGACCAGTTTGAAGAGAACATTGACGCAGATCGACATATTGGGAGCCTGGACGCAGGGAAAATTTTTGGCCAGTTCCTTCAACTCCACCAGATTATCGCTGGTGAGGCCGGTGGTACCAATGACCATCGCTTTATGATGTCTGGCAGCTGCCTGGGCAAATTCCATGGTCGCCTTATGGAAAGTGAAATCGATAATCACCTCGCCCTTGTCGATGGCCGATTCTATACCCTCGCTTATGATGACACCATTTTCGGAACCAAGAGCCAACAATCCGGCATCTTTGCCGATGGCCGGACTGCCGGGCGCTTCAAAGGCGGCGGCATACTCCAGTTGAGGATGGCTACTGACCATATGGGCAACTCGCTGCCCCATCCTGCCTGCCGCTCCGGCTATTATTACCTTTATCATCTGTGCTCCTTTATTCTGAAGTTCGTGTGCCAGCTTGGAAGGGCAGGTTTATAACCCGCCCCTGCATGCGCGTCGGCCTGTGTCGCTCGAACCTTTCTCTCACCTGGAAAAATGAATTATAAATGAATTTAAATGAGATCGAGTTCGGCCATGGCAGCCTTCAATTTTTCAAGATTTACCGGACTAATCGGAGCCAGCGGCAATCGAGGCAGACCACTCTTGATTTTACCCATCAGTTCCAGCGCCTTTTTAGCGGGAACGGGATTTGGGTCACAGAACATCAGCTTCATCAGGTTGTACATCCTGTAGTGCAGCTCCCTGGCCTTTGGCAGGTCTCCGGCGAGCGCAGCCTCCATCATCCCTGACATACCTTTTGGATAGACGTTGGAGATGACAGAGATAACACCTTTTCCTCCTATGAGAACACTCGGCATGGCGGTAAAATCGTCTCCTGACAATACGATAAAATCGCTAGGGCAACGCCGGATGACATCGGTGCCTTGTTCGAGGCTGCCGGTGGCCTCTTTAATGCCGATAATATTATCGACTTCCGCCAGACGGGCGACGGTTTCCGGTAGCATGTTGACCACCGTTCTCCCCGGTACATTATAGAGAAACATGGGAATATCGACTTTTTCGGCGATCTCCTTAAAATGCAGGTACATGCCCTCCTGATTCGGCTTGTTGTAATAAGGCACAACAGACAAAACCGCATCAGCCCCGCTTTCCTTTGCACTTTCGGTCAGTTCGATCGCCTCGAGGGTATTGTTTCCGCCTGTCCCGGCAACGACGGGAACACGGCCGCGAACGGTTTTGACGGTGAGATCGATCACCCGTTTGTGCTCGTCAAAGCTGATGGTTGCCGATTCACCGGTGGTTCCACACGGTACAATGCCGTGGGTGCCGCCTGCAATCTGGAATTCGATGAGATTTATCAGCCCCTGTTCGTCAAGCTCGCCATCAATAAACGGGGTTACAAGTGCAACAAGCGCTCCATGAAATTTTTCCATGACTCCTCCTAGTTTTTCAGCATTATTCAGCTGCACGATCCATCAGAGCAGCGCTTCAGCGGTCAGATTTCCTGTACAAATCAATCTGGTGGGTCCCTGCAGGAAGATATTTTCCGCAACCGGCCCATCATGTAAATCAAAATATATCGTTAGTTCCTCTCCGCCGGAAGTGACAACATCAACCGGGGAATCGACACCTTTTAGTATCGAAGCAAGCAAAGCGGAAGCAACCGCGCCGGTACCGCAGGCCATGGTCTCTCCCTCCACGCCGCGTTCGTAGGTGCGTACCCTGAGCTTGCCGTCCGGCAGTAATTTTACGAAATTGGCATTAGCCCCTTTGGGCTCGAAAAGTTCATGAAACCGTACCTTCCGGCCCCATGTTTTTACCGGCACATCGTCTTCCTGCACGAAAATGACAGCATGGGGAACGCCTGCGTTGACATAGGCCACCGGCCGTTCTTCCTCTCCCAGAGCCAGGGAAAGATCAAGCCGAAAGTCATAAGGCTTGGTCATCTTCACCCGGACAATGTCCTCATCTTCGCAGATTTCCGCTTCGACGATGCCCGCCAGGGTTTCAATAGTCATCTTCTTGCTGCTGACGATCTCATGCCGAAAGGCAAAACGAGCCGCGCACCTCGAGCCATTACCGCACATTTCGGCAACCGAACCATCGGCGTTATAAAAATCCCAGGCAAAATCGGCTATCGTCGATTCCTTTATAAGGATAAGTCCATCAGCGCCGACCGAAAACATCCTTCGACAAATTTTGCGGGCAAGTTCCGGTTGTTCCGCTGGAGGAATGCCCGAACTCCGGTTATCAATAATCACGAAATCATTACCCGTACCGCTCATTTTTTCAAAGGCAATGGGAAAGCTGAGTGCCATCACGTATGCTCCTTAATGTCTATATCTTGTAGTTTTCTTCTGGTTCTGGTCGCTTAAACCCGTCCGTCACGCCATCCAACCGCTTTCTTCACGGTTACCCGGGATTTTTCATGCACATTGTCTCGATCCAACCGAATCTACAACGTTGGGAAAGCAAAGCGCAGAGGATGCTTCCGGCGCCCTGCCTTGCAACTCAGGTGCACGTCAACCTCGGCTGGTGAGAATCCTGACCGGAAGGCATGTTATAACGCCACGGAAATAATGAATTTATTGCAGTTAACCCCGGTAAACGGGACATACGCCATACTAATATCTGGCAGTGGCTTCTTTCGATTTTTTGCTCTCGTTAGGTGGTTTTGCCTGATCAATGGCGGTGACCGCGTAATAATAGTTTACGCCGGCTTCCGCTTTTTTATCGATGAAGAGAGTGTACACCGGCTCCACCTGACCAAGTAATTCGAAACTGTCGCTGCTCGCCGGGCGACGATAGATCCTATACCCGCCAATATCGGATGCAGGATTTTTATCCCAGAAAATTTTGGTGCCGACCTCGGTCCGCACCACCGTGACACCCGTCGGAACGGCTGGCGGGGTCAAATCTGCGGGGACGGCCGAGACCTGCTTACTGGTTGTGCCGCTTACCAGTTCGTTATCCAGGACCATCTTACTCTGAATGGTATAAAAATACTTCGTTCCATTGCTTACCTGATGGTCGATATATTGCGTGACGGCTACCGGTTCACCCAGAAGACCAAAAACCTTGCCATCTAAACTGCGCAGGACTTGATACTTCACGGAATTCTCGATTGGTGTTCCGTTTTTCAATGTCGTTACGGGCTGCCACCTGAGACTGACCTGGGAATCACCCGGAGTCGCGGTCACTCCCTCAGGTGCCGCCGCCGGCGGAAACCAGACGAAGGTGACGGTATTAGAGTCGGCACTGGACGCCCACCAGCTGGTGCGAGAACGAACCTTGAAAAAATATTTGTCGCCGGGCCGCAATTGCGATGATTCGTAATGCGCCTTTCTTCTCACCTGCCCGTCATAGGTCGGACCTCCGTTGATTTCGATCGCAGTATTGAAGGGGATCGGGCAAGTGCTGCAATAGTCCTTCAGCGGAATTTCCGCCCGGTATAGCTCAAAGGCGGAAATATCCTCCAGGGCCGTTCCCCTGATGGTTTTCACTGGATATGACCAACTGAGTTGAACGCTGTTGTCATCCGTCCTGTAAAGCAAGTCGTTAATTGGTTGAGGAACCACGGTCTCCGGCGGAACCGGCGTGTTTTTATAGCCGCATCCCCCCACCAGAAGAAGGGATAAACCAAGAAGAAAAACCGAGGTTTTCCTTGCCGCTCTGCCCTGTTTCATCAGGCGATCCCCAGCCTTTTCTCGGCTGCAATCACTGCTTCCTCCACTCTCTGCAAAGCGGTGCCACCCGTGGATATCCGGCTGTTAACCGAACCTTCCACACTGAGTACTTCATAGACATCCTTGTCGATTACCGGGGAAAAATGGGCCAGTTCGCCAAGCTTCAGATCCGGCAGCTCACAACCTTTCTCCAGACAGTAGGCGACAGCCCTGCCGACTATGCCGTGGGCCTCCCGGAATGGCACATTTTTCAGCACGAGATAATCGGCGAGATCGGTTGCGGTTATGCAGCCCGTCTTGGTGGCATTGGCCATCCGCTCGGTTTTAAAGGTTAGATTTTCGAGCAGTTCCGCCATGATCGCCAGAGACGCCGAGACGGTATCGACCGTATCGAAAACCGGCTCCTTATCTTCCTGAAGATCACGGTTATAGGTTAAGGGCAGCCCTTTCACCAGGGTTAAAAGGGTCATGAGACTGCCGACGACGCGTCCGCTCTTGCCCCGTATCAGCTCGGGGATATCCGGATTTTTCTTTTGCGGCATGATCGACGAGCCGGTACAGAACTTGTCGGAAATATTGACGAAATCAAATTCCTGGGAAGACCAGAGTACCAGCTCTTCGGAGAGCCTGGAAAGATGGAGCTGAATCATGGTACAGTCGCTGGAAAATTCGATGGCGTAGTCACGATCCCCGGAGGTATCCATGGAATTGGCGGTGACTCCATCAAATCCCAGGGCTGCCGCCACCTGTTCCCGGTCGATCGGCAAACCGGTACCGGCCATGGCCGCACAACCAAGAGGAGAAAGATTGAGCCGCTTTCGGCAGTCGACAATCCTCTCGCGATCCCGGCTGAACATCTCATAATAGGCCAGCATATGGTGGGCAATCAGAACCGGTTGAGCCCGTTGCATATGGGTATAGCCGGGCATGACCGAACCGAGATATTTCCTGGCTAAAACGACAAATGCCTTGCGAATGTCGTCCAGCAGCAGGATTAAGGAATCGCATTGATCGCGCAGATACATTTTGAAGTCGAGGGCGACCTGATCGTTTCTCGATCTGGCGCTGTGCAGTTTCGCACCGGCGGGACCGATTCTCTCCACCAGGGATTTTTCGATATTCATATGAATATCTTCAAGCTCCCGTCTGAATTGAAACGTGCCCTGGTCAATTTCCTTTTCAATCGCCGACAGGCCATCCGTTATTGCCGTGAGCTCTTCTCTGGTGAGAATGCCCTGGCCGGCGAGCATGGCGGCGTGGGCCTTGCTGCCGGCAATATCATATTTATACAACCGCGAATCATAGTGGATGGAGGCGGTAAAGGCCTCCACCGAGGCGGCGGTTCCTTCACTGAACCGTCCTCCCCACATTTTTCCCGAGCCGCTTTTTTTGGTCTCTGCCATTTTTATTTTCCTATTTGTTACATCGACCCTGCAGCGCGTTAATTTTCAACCGCAAGCCGTTGAGCCGGATAAAGCCGGTGGCATCGCCCTGATCATAAACCTGATCTTCTTCAAAGGTGGCGAAGGTTTCCTGATACAGGGACTGGTCGGATTTACGGCCGACAACTATACAGTTCCCCTTGTAGAGTTTCAACCGGACCGTGCCGTTAACCGTCTTCTGGGTGGCGTCCATGGTTGTCTGCAGCAATTCGCGCTCCGGAGAGAACCAAAAGCCGTTGTAGATCAGCTCAGAGTATCTCGGCACCAGGCTGTCCCGGATCTTCATGACCTCACGGTCAAGGGTTATGGACTCCAGGGCCCGATGCGCCTCGCGCAGAATGGTACCGCCGGGGGTCTCGTACACCCCGTGGGACTTCATGCCGACGAAGCGGTTTTCCACCAAATCGAGCCGGCCGATGCCGTTGGCGCCGCCCAGTTTGTTGAGTTGGCTAAAGAGCGCCAGCGGCGTCATTTTTTGGCCATCCAGGGCCACCGGATTACCGTTTTCAAAGTCGATTTCCAGATAGGTGACCACATCGGGCGCCTTTTCAGGGGAAACCGTGGATTTGAACATATCCTCGTCCGGCTCGTTCCAGGGATCTTCCAGGATTCCGCCTTCATAGCTGATATGCAGCAGATTTTCATCGCAGCTGTAGGGGTTTTTCTTGGTCACCGGTACCGGAATATTGTGCTCTTTGGCGAAAGCCACCAGTTTCTGGCGGGAATTGAGACTCCAGGTTCTCCAGGGGGCAATGATCTTCAGCTGTGGGGCGAGCCCGATATAGCCCAGTTCAAAGCGGACCTGATCGTTGCCTTTACCGGTAGCTCCATGGCTGACCGCATCGGCGCCCTCTTCCAGGGCGATGCGGACCTGCTCCTTGGCAATCAGGGGTCTGGCCAGGGAGGTGCCCAGAAGATATGAACCTTCATAAATGGCATTTGCCCGAAAAGCGGGAAAAATGTAATCTTCGACAAAGACATCTTTCAAGTCGGAGATGATAACTTTCTCGGCGCCGGTGGCCAGGCCTTTTTTCTTCACGGCCTCCCAGTCTTCCGCCTGTCCGATGTCGGCGGAATAGGCGATAACCGAGCACTTATACTCCTCGGCCAGCCATTTTAAAATTACGGATGTATCAAGACCGCCGGAATAGGCGAGGACAATTTTGTTTACGCTCATAGCATAACCTCAAGATGATGGCACCGTAAAAACTTATGAGAAGTTTGTTACTTAACCATCCAAGTTTATATATTTTAATTGATGGACTCGTAAAAAGCTCGATCTACGTCGTTGTAGTGTCTGAAACGGCAATTAGCTGTACCATATCTATGCACGGCTGCCTGATCGTGCGCCTTTGGGGAGCTGGTGGACGCTTACAATAACTAGCCGATGAGAATCTCCAAGATAGCCTTATGCAGATGCATTTTATTTTCAGCTTGATCAAAGGCCACGCATTGCTTTGATTCCAGTACCTCATCGGTTATTTCCTCTCCCCGGTGGGCGGGAAGACAATGCAGGACTATACAGTCGGCAGGAGCCTTGGCCAGCAGTTCACTGTTCAGCTGATAATCGGAAAAAACACGGAGCCGTTCTTCCTGCTCACTTTCCATGCCCATCGAGGCCCAGACATCGACGTTGACGACATCGGCACTTTGTACGGCTTCAACCGGTTCACGAACGACCTTGATTGCTTTTTTTGCAATTTTCCCGGCTGCGGCAAGTATTTCGTTGTTCGGTTCATAACCTTCAGGACAGGCCAGAGTCAGCTCGAAACCGATTACGGCAGCCGCCTGAATCCAGGAATTAGCCATGTTGTTGCCGTCACCCACCCAGGCAATATGCAGTTTTTCAAGATCCCCTTTTTTCTCGATGACGGTCATCATGTCGCTTAACACCTGGCAGGGGTGATGCACGTCGGTCAAGGCGTTGATCACCGGAACCGTCGCATAATCAGCGAGTTCCTCAACAACTTCCTGGCCGAAGGTTCTGACCACCATGCCATCGACATAGCGGGACATAACCCGTGACATATCCTTCAGCGGCTCGGATCTTGCCAATTGAGTATCGCGACCGGACAGGAAAATAACTTGTCCACCGAGACCATACATGGCCGACTCAAAGGAGACGCGGGTTCTCGTGGATGGTTTTTCGAAAATAAGACCGATGGTCTTGCCGTTCAGCTGTCGATGAATTTTACCGGCTTTCTGTTCTTTCTTCAGTTCAATAGCCCTGTTGATAAAACCGACCAGCTCTGCTTTCGTAAATTCCTGTAATGACCTTAAATGTTTCGGCACCCTGTTCACCTCAAAACAAAAGGGGGAGAATTCTTCCCGGTTAGCTCCCCCCATGCCTGCTCTTTTCTATCACTATCATGTAGAGGGGAGAAAAGAGATATCATTACATAAAAGAGGGATTATTTGCAAAACATTTCCCCCTAAAAGCGGCAACAGCACTCATTTTTCTTCCGGTTTAAGCCTATCCTCAGGGTGTATCAAAACCCGGCCAGCACCTCGGCAAGAGTTGCCACCAGCCTGTCAATCTCCTCCCTGGTCACGATAAGCGGCGGAACAAAACGAAGAGCCACATTGCCGGCAAAGTTCATAAGGAAACCTCTTTCAAACATGTTATTCACGATCTCGGTACCGTGTGCAACTCCCCGATCCGTCAGCACCGCTCCTACCAGGAGCCCCATGCCCCGCACGGAGCTGATTATTGCCGGAAACCGCTGGGCGAGCTTGCTCAATTCGGCCTGAAAATAATCTCCCTTCTCTCTTACGTCCGCCAAAAAACCATCCGCCAACATGATTTTTAAGGTGGCCACCGCGGCAGCTGAAGCTACCGGGTTTCCGCCGAATGTTGAAGCGTGGGTTCCTGGAACAAACGAAGCGGCGATTTCCGCCCGGGTCATCATTGCCCCCATCGGCAGTCCGTTGGCCAGCGCTTTGGCCATGGTCAGGATATCCGGCGTAATTCCCAGCTGCTGATAGGCAAACAGGGTGCCGGTCCGGCCGAGACCTGTCTGGATCTCATCGAAAATGAGCAACAGTCCGTGCTTTTCGCAGAGCGATTGAATACCTTGCAGGTATTCTTTGGAGAGAGGCCGCACCCCGCCCTCTCCCTGCAGCGGTTCGCAGAGGATGGCACAGGTTGTCTCATCGATCAGCTGTTCCAGCGCCTGCAGATCCCCGAATGGGGCATGCACAAACCCCTCGGGCAGTGGTTCGAAACCTTTGTGAAACTTCGGCTGTCCGGTTGCCGCCACGGTGGCCAGGGTCCGGCCATGGAACGAGCCGAGAAGACTGATAATTTTATAGCGACCCTCGCCCGAGTAGATGCGCGCCAGTTTAATCGCCGCTTCGTTAGCTTCAGCGCCGCTGTTGCAGAGAAAGAGTTTTTCTCCGAAGGAATTGGCGGTAATGAGTTCGGCGAGTTCGATCTGCGGTTCGGTATAATAGAGGTTTGAGACATGGACCAATTCGGCCGCCTGGCGGCAGATGGCCTCGGTAATTGTCGGATGGCTGTGGCCGAGAGCGCAGACGGCGATCCCCGCCAGAAAGTCCAGGTACTCCTTGCCGTCGGCATCAACCAGCCTGCAACCGGAGCCTTTCACCATGGCGGCCGGATATCGGGCATAACTGCCGATGATCACTTTGTCGCCCCGCTCTTTCAACTGTTTGTTATTCATGGTCAATATATCTCCGTTCCCACACCTTCTTTGGTAAACATCTCCAACAGGATGGAATGCTCCACCCGACCGTCAACAATATATGTCTTGGCTACGCCACGGCGCAGAGCATCCTCACAGCAGCGCACTTTGGGGATCATACCGCCGACTATGGTCCCGTCATCGATCAAGCCCTCAACTTCCGTCCTCGCTAGCGTGGTTATCAGCTCGCCATTTTTGTCTTTTACTCCGGGAACATCGGTAAGCAAAATCAGCTTCTCCGCCGACAGGGCTCCGGCAATGGCACCGGCGACCAGATCGGCGTTGATATTGAAGGCCTGACCGTCATCGCCTACTCCCACAGGAGCGATTACCGGTATGAAATCCTTCAGATAGAGACTTTCCAGCACCCCGGTATTGATTCTGGTAACCTGGCCGACCCGGCCCAGGTCGATAAGTTCCGGCGGTGCATCCTCAATTTGATTATCGCCTTTCCTGCTGCTCACTTTAAGCTTTTCGGCACAGACCAGATCTCCGTCACGGCCGGAGAGCCCGACGGCCTTGCCGCCGCAATGGTTGATCAGGCCGACAATCTCCTTATTGACCTTGCCCACCAGAACCATTTCCACCACATCCATGGTTTCCCCATCGGTGACACGCATGCCCTGCACATAGCTCGGCTGGATTCCCAGGCGGTCGAGCAGGCTGTTGATCTGGGGGCCGCCGCCGTGCACGATGACGGGATTGATGCCTATTTGCTTGAGCAGGATAACATTCAAAGCGAACTGTTTCTTCAGGTGCTCGTCAACCATGGCATGGCCGCCGTATTTGATAACAATGGTTTTATGCCTGAATTCCTGCATATAGGGGAGGGCTTCGAGCAGCACCTTGGCCTTTTCGATGCTCTCCGCAAAGGTTTTTACCATAGCGTCATTTTCGATCTCTTGATCGATCCTTATATTGTTCTATAAAATCAGTTAACTAACCCATCGATCCGGCTGTACGGCACATCGTGCTATTGTAATTGCTCGTATAATGTAAGTAAAGCACTCTTTGTCCCGGCGCCCCGCATACCATGACTTTACATTTGTAGACCTTTACGCTACGATGGCGGGGAATCAGTCGTGGTCTGCGTATATCATATTAACCATGGAGAGTCCTGATGAAATTCATCAATCTTTCTTCTATCATATTCAGTGGCTATTTCATTTTACTGTTCCTTTTCACCGGGCCGTTACCGGTGTGCGCGGACGACTCGCCGATTCATATCGAGGCGAACCGGATGAAGTCGACGGAACAAACCAATTCCGTTGTATTCACTGGAGAAGTCGATGCCAGACAAGGTGATGTGCGAATCCGTTCCGATGAAATGACCGTCTATTATACCCAGGGAGACAAGGAGAAAAACCCTAAAGGCGAGAAAACCGCCTCTCAGCAAGTGGAAAAGCTGGTCTGTGTCGGAAATGTGGAAATTACCAGGGGCGAATGGCTGGGGACCTCGAAAAAAATGACCTATCTCTCCAAAGAGAGACAGGTTATACTTACTGGAAACGCCAAAGCCTGGCAGAACCAGAACATGGTAAGCGGCGATAAGATTATCTACTATCTGGATGAAGGCCGATCTGAGGTCAGCGGTGACAAAGCGGTTGCCGAGCGCGATGCCAAAACTGGCGAGAAGAAACCTTCGAGGGTAAACATGACCATCCTCCAGAAATAGGTAAACATTCATCAGCACCCCATTTGCGCACGATCAGGCGACCGTGCATAGGCGGCATAGGCGGGTGGGTTTTTGAACCCGCCCCTACCCTTACAGAATAGAGATCAGTAGAAATCGGATCGTCGGAAGAGATGGGGAACACAAAATACGATGTCGGTACTTGAAACACAAAATATTGTCAAACGCTACGGTGCCCGAACGGTGGTAAACGGCGTCAGCCTCCAGGTTCAGACCGGGGTCGTAGTCGGTCTGCTCGGACCGAACGGTGCCGGGAAGACCACGACATTTTACTCTATTGCCGGTTTTATCCGACCGGATGAGGGCGATGTTATCTTTGCCGGAGAGGTTATAACCAATCTGCCCATACACAAAAGAGCACAGAAAGGTATTTCTTATCTGGCGCAGGAACCATCGATTTTCAAGAAGTTGACAGTCGAGGAAAATGTCCGTATCATCCTTGAACCGCTGGGACTGTCAAAAAATGAAATCAGATACCGTATCGATGAATTGATGGCGGATCTGAACATTGAATATCTCAGGCAAAACAAAGGTCATGCCCTGTCAGGGGGAGAGAGACGAAGGGTGGAAATCATGCGTGCCCTGTCAACTCGGCCTAAATTCATCCTGCTTGACGAACCCTTCGCCGGCATTGACCCGCTGGCAGTCCACGATCTCCAGAAAATAATACGTGATCTGAAGTCCAAAGGGCTGGGAATTCTGATCTCAGACCACAATGTAAGAGAAACTTTACAGGTCTGCGACTTTGCCTATATAATGAATGCTGGACAGGTCCTTACAAGCGGAGTCGCGGACGATATCATTGAAAGTGAAGTAGCACGAAAAATGTATCTCGGTGAAAATTTTCACATGTGATCCTATATGGCACTAGAACTTAGACAACAGCTCAAACTCTCCCAAAAACTGGTCATGACGCAACAGTTGCGCCAGGCTATAAAACTTCTGCAACTGAACAGGCTCGAACTCTCTGACGCTCTGCAGGCTGAAATTGAACAAAACCCTGCACTGGAGGAGGATTTCTCCCCGCCGGAGGTCATCGATAATCCCATGTCCCTGTCTTCAACCATTGAAGATACAGGCGAACGGCCGGAACCCGAGGTAACCGAAAACCTCAAGGTTAACGACACGTTAGTCGATACCAACTGGGAAGATTATACCAACAATTTCGACTCCAATTTCTCCTTTTCCCACGAAACACCTCCCGCCGACGCTCCATCGCAGTTTGAATTCATTTCCGAAAAACCCGGACTCCTGGCATATCTGCAATGGCAGCTTGCCCATAGTGAACTCGATGAAAAGGAGTGGGAGATCGCCCTGTACTTTATAGGCAATCTGAACAGGTACGGTTTTCTCGAAGTTGAGATAGAGAAAGTTATCGAGGAAACCGGTTGCGAACAGGACGATGCGGAATACATCCTGGAAGTGATTCAGGAGCTCGATCCACCCGGAATCGCTGCAAGAAATGTCAGTGAATCGCTCTTTCTCCAACTGGAACGGCTTGGCAAAGGCAAATCGCTTGCCGCCGAGATAGTACGGGATCATCTGCCGCTGCTCGAAACCCGGAATTACAAGGCGCTATCCCGGGCAACCGGCCGGAAAAAGCCGGAAATCGAGAGGGCAATCAACTTCATCGTCAGTGAATTGACCCCGTTTCCCGGACTGTCCTATGCCACGGAAGAGACTAATTATGTCGTTCCCGATGTCTATGTCCGGAAGATCGACGGCGAATATGTTATCCGGCTGAATGACGATGATCTGCCGCAACTGAAACTCTCCTCTCTCTATCAGGACCTGCTGCAGAACGACAAAACGCTTGAGAAGGAATCGCGTCAGTATATCAGTGAAAAACTGAAAAATGCCGACTGGTTCATTAAATCGCTCTATCAAAGGCAACGGACCATCGTCAAGGTAATGGAGTCCATCCTGCGTTTCCAGTTCGACTTTTTCGAGAGGGGACCGCAGTACCTGAAACCACTCATTTTAAAAGATGTCGCCGACGATATCGAGATGCATGAGTCCACCGTAAGCCGTGTTACCTCGAATAAATATGTGCACACTCCTCTCGGAATTTATGAGCTGAAGTACTTTTTCTCGACGGCTATCCCCCGGGAAGGTGAAGATGCCATGGCCTCCGAGTCGATCAAGACCATTATCAAGAAGATGATTCTGGAAGAAGATAAAGAGGCACCGCTCAGCGATAACGCCATCTCTGACAAACTGGCTGAGCGTAATATCAAAATAGCCCGGAGAACCGTGGCCAAGTATCGGGAACAACTCAAAATCCTGCCGGTCAAACACCGCCGCCATGCCAAATAGCCTGCAATGAGCGTCCTTGAGCGTGTGTTCTATTTCCACCGGGAAATTCTCAAAGGCAACTACCCAAATTCCAGGACACTCGCCGAGCAATTCGAGATGTCCATCGCCACTTCGAAACGCGATATAACCTACCTTCGCGACCGGCTCGGCGCTCCGCTCATTTTTGATTCCAGGAAAAACGGCTTCTGCTATGAGGACGGATTCCATCTGCCCTTTGAGGAGAGTCCCCGTATCATATTCCTCCTGGCCATGCTCAGTAAACTGGCCGATGAGGCCGGCCTGGGCGAGCTGGACGAAGTCAAACAGCTCGAACGGCGGTTATCCACCATGATTTCCCCGGATTACGGAACCGTTATCGACTCCCTCCAATGTCTGTGGATCGAGATTGAATCGATTGATCATCGCATTTTTGAAATTGTTATAGAAGCGGTCGTCAAAAAGCAGCTGGTGGCCCTGCAATACCGATCGCTCGGGGGAGAGTCGAGTGGCCGGACCGTCGCCCCCCTGCAGATCATCAACTACCAGGGTCGCTGGTATTGTTTCGCTTATTGTTTTCTGCGACAGGAAAACCGTCTTTTTCATATCGGCAGAATTCTTTGCGCCGAGCTTACCGGCAGTCCTATTCCTGAAAATATTGAGCTTGACCGGAACATGATTGGCATGTCCTTCGGGATTTTTCAGGGAAAACCTCGCTATACAGCTGAAATTCTGTTCACCTCCACTGCGGCGGAACTGGTCAAAAACCAGCGCTGGCATAAAAACCAGAAAATTGCAGAGGTGCAGGATGGAGTACTGCTGCAGCTGCCGGTCAGCGATGACCGGGAGCTGGTAATGAAAATCCTCCAGCATGGATCGATGGCCCGGGTGCTTTCACCACCTGAACTCGTCAAACGGCTGCACACCGAAATTATCGCCATGACCGATAACTACCGGCAAAATACAAAGAGTTTCGCTAATCATCCTGAAATAACTGCTTTTCTCGAAAAACAGCAATAAGAGGCAACGATAAAAGTAAAAATGACGGCGAAACTGTGTTAGTATCCGACCTCACTAATCAAAAGGCGAAAGAAGATTTTCCCGGTATCCTGGAATATCGGTAAACGTTCGGCAGGGGC
The DNA here is from genome assembly GCA_963835305.1 of uncultured delta proteobacterium. GTDB lineage: Bacteria > Desulfobacterota > Desulfobulbia > Desulfobulbales > Desulfocapsaceae > Desulforhopalus_A. The sequence continues at coordinate 517,007 of CAWIEU010000010.1, read as the reverse complement.
GAATTCCAAATCCGCCCATCCGTGCACAGTCGACTGATCGGGCGAATATCGTACCTCAATGATTAGAAAAATTGTGATCTTTCAAACATGATGGCGTCGTAAAAACTCTTTATTTAAACTCTTCATTTGCTGCAACGAAGAAGGTGAAGAGTTTTTACGACGCCATCAAACCTCATATCTTAATAGGAGAAATATCAATGAAGTACGCTTTTATCGTCCTAATTGCACTTTATCTTATTATTTATGGCTGCAGTCCGGATAACTCTGAAAAAGCCACCGACAGCCACGAAAAATCAGCACCCGCCGTCAAGCATCAGCCTCCTGAAGGCGGCATAATGGTTGTCGTTCCGGATGACCAGGGGAAGCACGAGCAAATCCCGGAACAATCAGTTACTGAGGAGACCAACAAAGTTCCCGCCGAACAGGCCCAACCGCTGAATGAAGAACAACAACCGGCAGAAGTTGCCGAATCCCCCCGGGTCGTCATGCCCTGCGGCAGAATTGTCAACCAGGCCGACATCCCGCAGGATGCTCCCTGCTATCCGCAATCGGGAAATATGCAGGCTTCAGCCGATAAATCCAAAGATCTCACTGCTGCCATGCAGAAAATGGTCAAAACAACTAATGACATGGTTTTTATGACCAGGCAGCTGGTCGCGGCTACCCAGGATATGCTCAGTGCCAGCAAAGGAGTGGCGGAAGAGGTTATCGATACGGGCAAAGCGATTATGGAGGCCCGGCAGGAAAACCAGCCGGCTGATGGTGGAGAGGTCCAGGCAGCTTCTGAAAAAGAGCTCCTGAACACCATGCAAAAGCTGATCTCCGCAGCCCAGGAAGTTATCGATACCGCGAATACCGCCTTATCCACAAGACTGGAAGAAACACAACAATAGGTCTGCACGTCCCATATATGGCTCCAATCCCTGACTATTATCAGCATATAGCCAGGGGTTGTGTGAAAATACTTATACCCCCTCGTGGGTTTTAGATCCTCCTTATCGACCAGATTGTCCATGTTCAGACGATTCGTTCCGCAACCACTGTTATTTCTGCTGCTGCTGTGTTTTTGTTTCGGACTGTCGTCCTGTTCGAGCGTGGTGACGACGGTTATGCAGCCGGCTATCGACAACCTGCAACAGCAGACCGACGTTGTTCTGGTCTGCGAAGGTGCGCCTGCTTACCTGCTGATGATCGACAGTATGCTGGTTTCTTCTCCCGGAAGCCGCAAGCTACTGCAGACGGGCGCTCAATCCTACAGCGCCTATGCCATGGCCCTGGAGGAATGCGGCAGCGCCGATGACCAACGAATTGCCAGTATTACCGAAAAGGCCAAACTCTACGGACTTCGCCTGCTCCGCCAATATCTCCCGCTCAATAACGGAGAGAATCCAGCTGCCCTGGACAAAAAACTTGCAAAACTTGACCGTGGGGATGTTCCCGACGTCTTCTGGGGCACCTTCGGCTGGCTGAGCTGGGTAAAAAATCAAAAGGGCTCCCCGGAAGCGATTGCCGATCTGGTAGTCATCGAGAAAATCATGGCCAGACTTCTTGAACTTGACGAATCGTATCAGGGCGGCTCCATCCACCTCTTTTTCGGCAGCTATTATGCCGCCAAACCGGCAATGTTCGGCGGCAGACCGGATCTCAGTAAAATGCATTTTGAAAGAGCTCTTGCCCTCTCCAGGCACAGATTTCTCTTAACTCAGACAACCTATGCCGAAACTCTGGCAAGAGCGACCTATGATCAGGAATTGTATGAGCGGTTGCTGCACGAAGTGTTGTCCTTCCCGCTGGACTCTGCTCCTGAGTTCGCGCTCAGCAACCGGATAGCGGTCGACAGGGCCAGACGGTTGCTCAAGGAAAATTATTTTGCTGAGTAACCCGCCTGCACGCGGATATACTCATCTATGTTAATTTGCCGTACACGGAGAATCCCATGCAACGCTTAGCAACCTTGGCTCTGACCGTCCTTTTTCTGATTTTTTTCAGCTGCAGCCAGCTTCTGGCCGCGCCAAAATATCTTTTTAAAATCGCCAGTCTGGCACCGGCAGGCTCAATCTGGATAGAGCAATTCGACAATTTTGCCAAAGAAGTGAAAGAAAAAACCGGCGGCGATGTCGCATTTCGGATCTATCCCGGCGGAGTCATGGGGGACGACCAGTCGATGTACAGAAAGATGCGGGTGGGCCAACTGCAGGGCGGCGGCTTTACCATGACCGGGATTTCCACGGTAGTGCCCGATTTTCTGGCGCTCTCCATCCCGTTTCTCTTTGATTCCTATGAAGAGGTTGACTACGTGAGCAAAGGAGTTCTGCCCACTTTCAAGCAACGGTTCCAAGACAAAGGACTGGAATTCATTGCCATGACCGAGGTTGGTTTTATTTATGCCATGTCGACAAAACCGATTGGTAATGTTGAAAGTCTTAAAAGTTCGAAAAACTGGAGCCCTTCGGGGGACCCGGTTGTCGAAAAATTTTTCACCGCGCTGGGTGTTTCTCCGATACAACTCTCGATTCCCGACGTCCTTACCTCCCTGCAGAGCGGTCTGGTCGAGACGGTCTACAATTCCCTCTATGGTTCCATTGTCCTGCAATGGTTCACCAAGGCCCGCTATATAGCCGATTATCCTTATGGCTATGCTTATGGGGTTTTTGCTCTTGATGAAAAAAAATTCGCAGGTCTTCCAGAACCGTATAAAGAGGCCATCCGAGCTGCCGCAGAAAAACACTTTTCGCTTCTGTTGCAAAAAACCAGGGAAAGCAACATGGACTCCCGCCGGGTCCTGGAAACGCACGGCTGTCAGTTCCTCAAAATTGATCAGCAAACCATAGGGAAGTTGCGGGAAAAGAGTGAAGAAGCTGTCAAATTACTGATTCCGGATCCGCTGTCCGAAAATATATACAATCAGGTCGTTAGCCTGCGTAGCGAGTTTCGTAAGAAGAAACCTGCGGAGAGTGCCCATTGATTGACGGGTACCGAATACTGCCGGAGCATCCGCTGCTGCGCCTGCTTGACAAGGGAGAGAGCGCGATGCTCTGCCTGCTGCTGACAGCGATGATACTTCTTACCTGTGGGCAGATTATTCTGCGCATATTTTTTGCAAGCGGCCTGATCTGGGCGGAGCCGCTGCTTCGTTATCTGGTGCTCTGGTGCGGACTACTCGGCGCGGTCTCCGCCACAAGCCGGGATAAACACATTGCGCTGGACATCGCCGGCAACTTCCTGCCCAAACAAATTGAGCCCTTCATCACACTCGTAACCCTCCTTTTCTGTACTCTGGCGGCGGCCGGACTGACCTGGGCCGGCTGGCGTTTTCTGCGTGGTGAGCTCGAATATGGTGGAAATTCTCTTCTATCGCTGCCGTCCTGGTTCTGGAACTGTATTTTTCCCATAGCTTTTGGTTTGATCGCCCTGAAATATATGCTGTTATTTATTCTGCAGCTAAAAACCCTTCTCGTACCAGCTCCGCGGACGGATAGCACCCGGTCATGAACGTCCTGAAAATTACGATTCTCTGCCTGGCTCTATTCAGGTCTCCGCTTTTCCTGGTCATCGGCTCTTTAGCCCTGCTTTCCTTTTATTCCGCCGATATCGACATCTCGGTAGCCGTCATCGAAATGTCCAGGCTGGCAGACACCCCATTGCTGGTCTCTCTGCCGCTCTTTATTTTTGCCGGGATTCTGCTGTCGGAGAGCAAGGCTCCCAATCGAATGCTCCAATTTTCCCGGATTTTTCTCGGCTGGCTACCGGGAGGTCTTGCCGTTATTACTCTTCTTGTCTGCGCGGTTTTCACCGCTTTTACAGGTGCATCCGGAGTAACCATTTTTGCTCTCGGCGGGCTGTTGTTCCCGGCACTGGTAAAGGACGGCTACGAGGATCGGTTTGCCATGGGACTCATCACATCGTCAGGGAGTCTCGGGCTGCTCTTTCCCCCCAGCCTGCCTCTCATCATCTATGGTGTCATTGCTGAAGCAAGAATCGATCACCTCTTTCTGGCAGGCATCCTACCGGGAATTCTGATGCTCGCCCTTTTAATAGGCTTTGCCTTGGTAAAAAGCCCCAGGAGTAAGAGACAACGTTACAGCGCTCCGGAAATTTATCAGGGCCTGCGGGAAATCATCTGGGAACTCCCTTTACCGATCATCCTGCTCGGGGGAATCTATGGCGGAATTTTCGTTCCCAGTGAAGCTGCTGCCGTAACGGCTTTATATGTGCTTCTGGTAGAGGTGTTGATTCACCGGGATATCTCACTCAGGCAACTGCCGGCGATTATGAGCAAGTCCATGGTGCTGTTCGGCGGCATCCTGGTCATCCTCGCCGCTTCCATGGCTTCGACCAATTATCTGATAGATCAGCAGATACCCTCACGGCTGTTCGACTTTATTCAGAGCTATATTCACAACAAATACACCTTTCTGCTGTTGCTGAATGTCTTTCTGCTCATTGTCGGAGCGATGCTCGATATCTTCTCCGCGCTGGTGCTGATCGTCCCTCTCATTCTGCCGATAGCCACAGGTTACGGAATCAATCCCATTCATCTGGGCATTATTTTTCTCACCAATCTGCAGATCGGATATTGTACCCCGCCGGTAGGACTGAACCTTTTTCTCGCTTCCTATCGCTTTAACCGGCCGGTGACGGAACTCTACCGTGCCACTTTACCTTTTCTCGGCCTGTTGCTCATTACCTTGCTGATCATTACCTATATTCCCTGGTTGAGCACTGTATTGCTGCAGTTTGTGGGGTAACTTTGCAATGGCCGTGCCGTTTTTTCTCGCCGCCTATTTCTCCGGTGGATGGTATAGGAGCCCGCGAGGCAGGGACTGCCCTTGGCTTCTATGGCAGGCTTTCACTAATCAACGGCCTGGTCTTTGCTGCCTGCCTGAAACCTTAAGTACAGAAAGAGGCTGATTTATTCTGCGTCCTGCGCTCAGTCTATTTTTAATACGCCGACGTAGGGGAGATGCCGGTAGCCTTGCGCATAGTCAAGACCATATCCGACAGCGAATTCGTTGGGGATATTGATGCCGCAAAAATCAATGTTGATATCGGCGATTCGTGCCTCGGGTTTATTGAGAAAGGTACAGACCTTCAAGGAACGGGGATTGCGGTTACGCAACATCCGGATCACCTTGCTGAAGGTTCTGCCGGTATCGACAATATCTTCCACCAGCAGCACGTCCCGATCCTCGATTGAGGAATTGAGATCCAGAACAACTTTGACATCTCCACTACTTACAGTACCGTCACCGTAACTGGACAGGGTCATGAAGTCGACCACCAGGGGGATTTTTATCTGCCGAACCAGATCGGCCATGAAGATAAAGGAGCCCCGCAATAGACCGATAACCATAAGTTCTCTGTCAAGCTGCCCGTAATGGGCGGTGATCTCCGCTCCAAGCCGTTGAACCGTTTTTTTCACTTCGTCTTCCGTGACGAGTATTTTTGTAATTTCAGGGAGTTGCAAAATAGTTACCTTTACCTCATCCGGCATTTACAGTAGAGTGTGTATTGCGGATTGAATTGATCGCCCAAAATTCAGGGCTGGAGAATTGTATTGTCGATAAGTCTTATTTTTTCAAGAGCGACGGCCAGGGCCATAAGCGTTCTGCCCTGCACAGACTCGACGGGATCGAGAGTAACCGGATCGCAGATGGAGATATAATCGACAGCAATTTCAGGAAATGCCGCAAATATCCGGGCTGCCTCTTCCGTGATCAGTTTTGCATCAACGATACCATTTTTCACCATTTGCCGGGAATTTTCCAGCACTCGGGACAGGCTCAAAGCCGCAGGCCGCATATAATCCTTCAAATAGGCATTTCTGGAACTCATCGCCAGCCCGTCGGCTTCCCGGATAATCGGCGCGCCGACAATCTCTATATCAAATTTGAGGTCCTTGACCATCTGCCGGATAATAGCCAGCTGCTGAAAATCCTTCTCGCCGAAAACAGCCACATGGGGTTTGACGATATTGAACAACTGGGTCACTACCGTGGCGACGCCCTTGAAAAATACCGGCCGTGACAGACCGCACAGATGCCCCGGCAGTTTTTCCAGCTGCACATAGGTCTGGTAGCCTTCCTGGTAAAGAGTTTCGTCCGTTGGCACAAATACCGCATCCACTCCTTCTTTTTCCGCCAACTCCAGATCCCGGTCAAGAGAACGGGGATAGGTGCTCAGGTCTTCATTGGGACCGAACTGAGCGGGATTGACAAAGATGCTGAGAATCAGATCGTCCGCTTTTTGTTTGCCGATGCGCAGAAGAGAAAGATGTCCTTCGTGAAGATAGCCCATGGTCGGCACGAAAGCCGTGGTTTTTCCCGCGCGTCTCAGTTGGTCCGACCTGGCCTGCATCTCCTGCACAGAATGAATGATCTTAATGGCTCCACCTCGCTAAAAATTAGCTAATAAATGATTTTTTACCCGGCGCACCAGCAGGCAGTCGAGTAGGGGCGGGTTCTAAACCCCCTCTCTGTACGGCTGACTGAATGCTTGCGTAGAGGAGACTGCTGGAATTTGCTGCTCGGTTATGTAATTTAAGGGCACAAGAATAGCAAGCTCACTGGCGGATCACAACTGAAAAATTCGCAAAGATTCGCATGCTACCCCGATGCGTAATCAGGCAACCAAGCAAGAGAAAGGACGGGTTTGGTACCCGCCCCTACGTCGGTCCGGTTGTTTGAGTGATATCGAGACATTGGGACGAATGTGGACAAAAAATATTCCAGAGGGAACCGGCGATCAGCAAGACCACCCGCAAAATGGACCTCGAAATGCTATCTGTCGAACGGCAGCCGGAAAATGAAAGTGCTGCCTTTGCCGACTTCGGATTCCACCCAGATTTTCCCGCCATAATGGTCAACAATCCGCTTGCAGATAGCGAGCCCCAGTCCTGTCCCCTGGGAACCGCCAGCTCCGGTGATCCCAATCGCTTTGACCCGATAAAATTTTTCGAAGATCTTTTCTTTGTCGTTTTCACTTATTCCTGGTCCTGTATCGACTACCCGAACCTCGATATACTCCCCGGCAACCGCGGAAACTTCGACAACGATACCGCCGGCCGCGGTAAATTTCGCGGCATTGCTTAAAAGATTGACCAGCAATTGCATCAACCGATCCGGATCGCATATTATAACTGGAATATCGGCATCCTCGATAACTGTGATGTCAACTTCCGGGCGGCCTATCAACTGTCCTCTGATCACCTTTGCGGCCTGGCGAATAATCTCATTTACACTCACCGGCTGATCATGCCATTCCGAACGTCCCGAATCGAACCTGGACAAGTCCAGAAAATCATTAACGAGCCTGATCAGACGTTTGCCCTCTCGTTCAATTATTTCCAGACGTTTCATGATCAGCTCCGTCCTTGCCTGCAGCTCGGGCTTGTCTTCGAGATATGGTAACAGATGTTCGTCAATATCTATCCTGATCAGATCATTATAGCCCAGAATAGCGGTCATGGGAGAACGCAGGTCATGGGAGGCTGTGGACATGAGCGCTGATTTGAGCTTATCCAGTTCCAGCAGCTTGCTGTTCGCCAGCTCCAGTTCCCTGGCCCGCCTGGACTCCGTCATGTCGACAACAAATCCCTGGAAATATGAGATATTACCGTTATTATCAAGTATTGCCCTGGCAGCCACCATAACCCAAATATTTTCGCCATCCCGTTTCTTGTACTGTGTCTCAAAACCCGACACTTCTCCCTTATGTTCAAGGATGTAGCGGAATTGATGCCTGTCTTCCTGTCTGGTATAAAGGGAAATGGCGTTCCGGTTCTCGGCAAGCAGTTGGTCGGAAGATTCATAGCCTAGAATTTTGGCAAGAGACGGGCTGGCATTCAATATCTTCCCATCCGGCGTGGTTTGAAAAATTCCCTCTATTGCATTTTCAAAAATTGCTCGGTATTTTTTTTCACTGACTTTCAGGTTTTCATGGACTTGCTCCAGTTCACCCGTCTTTTTCCTGATACGTTCCTCCAGGTTTTTGTTCAGGTCTTCCAGTTCACTCGCCAGGAGCTTGCTTCTGTTCATCTCCTCCTTCAAGCGCAGCACCGCTCTGATTCTCGCTTGAACCACAGGAATCCGGAAAGGTTTAATTATATAGTCGACCGCCCCCAGGTGAAATCCTGTCGTTTCATCTGCTTCCTGTCCCTGGGACGTAACAAATATGACCGGTATGTCCGTTAATTCAGTATTTGCCTTTAGCTTGGAACACACCTCGTAACCATCCATGCCGGGCATCATGATATCCAGCAGTATCAGATCCGGCCGTTGACCGGATAAAACAATTTCCAGAGCCTTTTCGCCCGAAGTCGCAAACAGAATCTCATATTCACATTCCAGGTTTTCAATGAGAATATGGATGTTTTCCGGTTGATCATCGACGATCAGTATCTTCTTGTGGCCGGCTGCCGGAATCATGCTTTATTCCCGCAATTGAATACTGAGAGTGTCTGCCAGTTCCTCTAACAAAGATATTGCCTTATCCGAATCCAACGCATACATTGCCCCTTCCAAGGCATCCAGAAGCCCGTTGCCTCGAAAACTTCCCAGAGCTGCTTTTAAAGCCACAAAAGAATGCCGGGCTCGCGAATTGTTGTTTATAAGATACGACTTCATCTCGCACAGGAGATGGGCCACCAGTTCGGGATCCGGCATCGCGCTTACTCCGTGTTCCCCGATCCCCCTTGTATTCCTGCTCATCTCGGGGAAAATTTCTCGTAAGGCGCCAACAATCTTAGTCAGTTCCTGAAGACATCTCTGACCAACTGCCTCCACTTCTGCCTGGTTTCCCGTTCGTGCAAGCTCATTCAGATTCGATACCACCTGAAAGAGCACCTCCGCCCCAATGTGCCCTGAAGTTCCCTTTAGGGAATGGGTGAGACGCCGGATTTCCTGCATGTTGCCGGTGCGAAGAAAATCCGGCAATATACCGGCAATCTTCTCGAAGGTTTCCAGAGACGCCTGCAGCATCTGCCGATAAAGGTCTGAATTCCCTAAAACCCGCGCCAGCCCGTCAGTCACATTGATTCCCGCTATTTTGTCGGGCATCGATTCCCAGCATATCTCCGCTGACGCTTGTTGTGCCGATATCTCATTACTTCTGCTTTTTTTTCTAACCATTATCCATTTCATCAGGGTCGAATATAACAGTTGCATATCTATTGGTTTTGCCACATAGTCGCTCATTCCGGCGGCGAGGCATTTTTCCCGATCACCTTTCAAGGCGTGGGCTGTCATGGCGATAACTGGCAGATCCCGTAATTCGGGTATTTGGCGAAGACGTCTCGTGGCTTCATATCCATCCATGAGCGGCATCTGTATATCCATTAAAACGGCATCATAATCTGGTCTGCTTCCGAGCTTATTCAGCGCGGCTTGTCCGTTCTCAACCACATCAACGGACAATCCCACCCTATCCAGCAAAGCTACAATCACTTCCTGGTTGATCGGGTTGTCCTCGGCCAGAAGGACTCTCGCTCCTCTGATTCGTTCAATATCTTTTCGCTGCCCCTCATCTGCTTCGTCCACCGTCCGGGGAACTAACGCGTCACTTTTGCCAAACACCTCCATTATGGAATTAAATAATTCCGAAGAGCTCACAGACTTGATGAGATACGCGTCAATAGTTGCCAGTGCTCTCTCATTCCGGGGTGACGGCACCTGCTCATCCCCTTGGTACATGGTTATCAGGATGATCTTTGGTTGATATGATTGCAGCAGTGAATTCGTGCGAATAGCTTCCGCCAGAGAGAATTCTTGATCATTCATATTGCCCGAATCCAGGATGACCATGTGAAAAGGATCCTCCGGCACCGCCTTCGTCAAGGTCATCAGGGCTTCCTGGCCAGAGGCCACCGCCGTAACGCTCAGGTCAAAACTTTTCAGCATTTCCCAGAGGATTTTCCGTGCCGCTTCAGTTTTTTCCACCAGCAGCACCTTCATGTCTTGCATATCAGCCGGAGCGGCCATCGAATATTGTTGCGCTTCAACGTTATAAGCAAAAGGAATATAGACATGAAATGTGGTCCCTTCTCCCACCCGGCTTTCCACCAGGATACGTCCTTCCATCATCTCCACCAGCCTTTGACAGATGGAGAGTCCTAAACCGGTACCGCCAAATCGCCTGGTCACCGATCCATCCGCCTGGGTAAAGGGTGCAAACAACATTCTGAGCTTATCCTGCGGTATACCCATTCCGGTGTCCGAAACAGAAAACAACAGCTCAATCCGGCCGGAAGCCGGGGTCGTCGCCAGGTCGCTTCGCTTCACCCGGACAATAATTTCTCCCCGGGAGGTAAATTTAACGGCATTTGAAATGAGATTGATCAACACCTGCCCCAGTCGGAAGGCATCACCGATGACAACCAACGGCACATCCCTCTCGATAAGGTAAAACAGTTCGATAGACTTTTCGGCGGCTTTCTCCCGGAACAGATTCGCCACCCTGTCTATAACCTGGTTGAGCATGAAATCCGTGCGCTCCAGCTCCAGCTTCCCTGCTTCAATCTTGGAAAAGTCAAGAATATCATTGATAAGGCTGAGTAAAAGCAATGAGGAATCCCGGACTCTCACAAGGTAGGTTCTCTGCAGTGAGGTGAGAGTTGTCTTCAGGGTCAGATTGGTCAAACCGATAATCGCGTTCATCGGTGTCCGAATCTCATGGCTCATGTTGGCTAGAAATTCGCTTTTGGCCCGGCTGGCCTCATCGGCCAGGGCTTTGGCGGTTCTGAGTTCATCCAGCGCGTCATCATACTCGTTGACGGCCTCTTTCAGCATATTGCTGAGAATTTCAGCCTTCCTCTCAGCCACTTCGAGTTGAGACTGCAGCCGTCTGATTTTTTCTTCAGCGCCCATGGGCATATTGTAACCGCCTATCGAAAATTGCAAAAAACTCCAGACCTGGGACGTCAGCGCAGAGGGCGGGTCCCAAACCCGCCCGCATAATCCGACGACCTGCTTATGCCTATTGAATGCTGAGCAGCATTTACGGCCTATCGCTGCCTACTGGCCTAAAATCGTCAGGGTCACAGTTTCATTATGAAAATGAGACTGATTCTGTTTTCCTGATGGAGCATACTCGCCATACGTATAGAAACCGATAATCGGCACATCGTCGCCGACAATTTTCCGTATCACCGCAATTTCTTCACCGGTTCGTGACCCCAGAACTATCTTTCTGGCCATGCAGCTATAGACAAAAATCGCTTTGGCCTGAATTTTCCCGGAGGTCTGTTTCAGAGAGGCCAATGCCTTCCCGGCGGCTTTCCGGGCAGCATCGACCACATCATTTTCATTGCCCATGGTCATTTTCACCATGGCTCCTTGAGGAATATCCCCTGCAAACCTGATGGATCCGGTTTCGCGATCCACGCCCATCGTCGCCCGGCAAAGAAAATATCCGTGGTCTTCATCATCCCCGGAAGTGCCTAAAATGCCCAGCGGGTACTCAACACCGACTGCCGGCAACTGGGAAGCGAATCTATCGAGAAATTTTTCATAGACCTGCAGAGCCGGCTGGCCATCCAACTCATACAAGGTGTTGCCTTCCGACCTGGTAACCTGTTTTGCGGTACCAACGGGAAACCAGCCACAGCCTATGCCGGTTCCGACAGCAAAATTGCCGCAGAAACCGACCGCCACAATACTATCCGTCAACACCTGGTCATCGAGATACTGAAAGGTGCGGAGAAACCGGCCTCCGTCTCCTGACGTGCCACCGGAAATTATGATATTTTTTCCGAGAACGGACTGTATTCCTTCAATGATTCTGACCGCATTTCCTGTCAGGCCATCTGAAAAAATCTGCAGGTATTGACAGTCTCTGTTTTGAAACGCTTCACCGATTCGCCTTCCGGCGATAAAGGAGTCCTGAGATAAAAATGGCACATAGGCTGTATGAAAGCGTACATCGTGAGACGCCAATGCCAATATGACCACAGACTCGTCCGTTAAGCCTGCTGAGGATATTTCACCATCCGTGGTGCAGCCGATAAGCGGAACATCCATCGCAACAGTTCGTATGCCTTCCAGCAGGTGTTGCTGATCGTATGATGCCGAACTGAAAACCCACAATATGGAAGGCGGACCATCTAAATGCTGCGCCACATATCCGGCAGCCTCATGACCTGCTGTAAACGCATCTTTTGCCGTGCTGACGGTACTGCATACTTGCATCAAATACTCTCACCTCCCGATGGCACTAAAGTTACTGCCCCCATATTAAGGCGATAGAACAGGAGAGCCTTCCTGCCTTACATAAAGCATAATACGGGTAAAGACCGGAGCGAAGTTGTCAACAGCCGCGGCTGTGCGTGATTTTCGTTTTCAGAGATTTTCAGGAGTGCACCCACCACCCTGTTGGAATACACCGACTAAGCCAATATTAACTGAATTTCCCGATGGACAGGAGACATAACTGACGATTGCTCCCTTATCAAGCACCTCGCCAAGACAATAAATAACAGCTTTTGAAACAATCGGCAGGAAGGCAAAAAAGCAGGTTCTGCAACCGCCTTTCAAACCCCAGGATTCGTCAGCAAATCTGAAATTGTTTACCGAACAGGCGCAACCCGCAATCATACAGCCGTTCCTGCCGACAATACTCTTAAGATTCAATTACATTGGTATTACATAAACTACGATTCCGTAACAGTTGTGTCAACAGATTTTACTTTACCCGGCTTGACCCAACTGAAATAAATAACATCGATTACTTCAGACGGATAGCCATGTCCCGTTCTCACGACTATCTCTTTGCCAGAGAGCGACAAAACGATACCATCAACCCTCTAGCGAATCGGTCTTGACGGCATGGTTGAATTGATCGTTTTGGGCGAAGCTACGCACAGAATTGGTGAGGTTTTCTGCATGTCGTATTCAAACTGGAACGCATCCCCTTCAAAAATTTCCAGACAGGCATCGACCGCATCGGCGTCGTAAAGATCACCACGATTTTTCCGAAGTTCATCAAGCGCCACTCCAATCCCCTGGGCCGGACGATACGGCCTGAAGGAGCTTGTCGCCTCGGTGACGTCGGCAACCGACAAAATCTTTGACTCGATGAGGATCTCTCCGCCGCGCAGTCCGAGCGGATACCCCGAGCCGTTCAGCCGCTCATGGTGCTGAAAGACTATTTGGGCGCAAGGCCAGGGAAAAGGAATATTCTTCAGGATCTCGAAACTGATCTGCGGGTGAATTTTCATCACCTCTTTTTCAGCGTCCAACAGAGCTCCCATTCTGTTCAGAATAGAAACCGGAATTCGGATCTTACCAACATCATGGAGTAATCCGGCAATACGGATTCCCTCGATTATCTTTGCCGACAAACCCAACTTGGCAGCAATGGCGCAGGCCAGCTGGGCAACCCGGTGCTGATGTCCTGCCGTGTACGGATCCCTGATTTCCGCCATCAGGGCCATACTGAAGATACTGCCATGAAGCATTTCCTGAAGTTCCAGGGTTTTCCTCTTGACCATCTCTTCCAACATTGCGTTCTGAGAGCGCAGCTGCGTTTTCATCTCCTCAAGAGAGATGTGCATCCTGACCCTGGCCCTCAGTTCCGCCGCATGAAAGGGTTTGGTGATATAATCGACCGCGCCCATCTCAAAGGCTTTTGTCTTGTCGATCGTTTCGCTTTTGGCTGTGAGAAATATCAGCGGTATCGACCGGGTTACCGGATTTTTTTTCAATCTGTCGCAGACCTCATAGCCATCCATCTCCGGCATCATGATATCAAGAAGAATGAGGTTGGGGTGGTACTTCATTGCGTATTCGAGGGCGTTTTCCCCTTTTTTCGCTATCCCCAACCGGTATTTTTCCTTCAGGGTACTCACCAGTAAATCAATATTCGTCGCGTTATCATCGACGATCAGGACAAGTGGTCGAGATACATTTATGACATTCATCGGTGTTCCTCCACAACATCCCGAACTTGTTGGATTGTTTTCAGTGCTTCGTCGTAATCGTACCTCCTGATTTGAGTATCGAGAAGCTTGAGTAATGACTGATTGATCTTCTTACGGCCGGCCAGTTTCTTCCTGGTCTCAACATTGATAGTATGAATTTCCACAGGATCAGCTCGATCTATCGCATCAGTCAACGCCGCCAGCAGTTCTTCGGAATCGTCTTCCCCGGCAATGGCCGGAACATCGGCATCGTTATCGTTATCCTTTGACTCCGTCAATGGACTTAATACCTGAAGAAGACTCTCCAGCTCAACCAGCAGCCTTGTCGTCAACTCGCCTGCGGCATCGGTTGCCCCGCGCCCACTGCATTCCTGTTCAAGGGCATCGGCCGCCTGCTGCACACCACGGGCTCCGATATTGGCCGCGCTGCCTTTGAGCCGGTGGGCGAAGCGGAGCAGTGCATTCAGGTCTTTTTCGGCCAGGGCCTGCCCAATGATGCCAACGGTATTGGTATTATCCTGATAAAATCCGATCAGGATCTCCCTGTAGGATCGCCAGTCGAGGCCGGTTGCCCGCAAAGCCGCAGTGACATCCACCCCAGGGAGTTGGCAGGGAATTGAAGATTCGTTGCTGAAACTGAGATGTTCATCTCCCTGATCCGCAACAGTAGCCTCTCCTTTAATCCACGGTGCATCCTCTTCGCCGGCCACACCGCCGGCAGCAGGTGCGGAGTCTGTGGGAGGCACCGCCTTCTTCCTGTTCCGCAGAAGACGCCAGAGGGTATAAAAGAACCGGTCCTGATTGATGGGTTTTGCCACATATCCGTCCATTCCCGCTTCCAGACATTTCTCTTCATCTCCCTTCATGGCATGGGCGGTCATGGCAATGATCGGCAGCTCTTGGCAACCGGGGAGAGCGCGGATCTGTCTTGTGGCTTCATAGCCGTTCATCTTCGGCATCTGTATATCCATGAGCACGGCGTTAAATAATCCCTTCTGTACCGCGGCTACCGCTTCTTCTCCATTCTCGACAATTTTAACCAGTACTCCGGCACCTTCAAGGATGGCTCTTGCCACCAGCTGGTTTGTATAATTATCTTCAGCGACTAGAATGGAACATCCTTTCAGATGTTTTTTATACATGGACGCTTTGGTGGTGAAGTCCGCTTTACTCCCGCTCTTTCGCGACGCCTCTTTGCCGAAAGCGTCCATAATGGCGTCAAACAGCGTGGACTGGAAAATCGGTTTGGTCAGAAAGCCATTAGTTCCGGCTTGTTCCGCTTCCGATTTATGCACTTCCCTGGCAAACGCCGTCATCATGATGATAGGCAGGTTGAGATGCAGTTCCCGGCGGATCTTCCTGGATGTATCGAGGCCATTCATCCCCGGCATCTTCCAATCCATCAGAATCAACTCCACCGGTTTCTTGCCGCCACTACCATCCTGCAGCCGCTCGATCGCCTCCTGTCCCGAAGGCAGGGTCTCCACCTCAAAGCCGAAGGAATCGAGGATCTTGGCCATGATATTGCGGCTGTCCGGGCAATCGTCGACCACCAGGACATTCATTCCCCTGATATCGGCCGGAATATCGAACATTGCGCCAATCGGCGTTGCGGCTCTTACCAGTCTCACCGTGAAAGTAAAGGTGCTGCCCTGGCCGACCGTGCTCTCTACACCGATGTTTCCGTGCATCAAGGAGACGAAATGTTTACAGATACTCAGGCCGAGTCCGGTACCTTCATACTTCCTGGTTGAGGAAGAATCACCCTGGGTGAAAGGTTCAAAGAGAAGCGGCAGATAATCTGAAGAGATGCCTGTACCGTTATCCTTGACGGCGAAGGAAAGCATCACCTGATCGTCCAGGAGACCATCGGTCGTATCGCTTACATCCCTGACACTCACCAGAATAATGCCGTCCGAGCTGGTAAATTTCAACGAATTGCCGATCAGATTGTTAAGAATCTGCTGGAGACGCAGACAATCCCCACTCAGAATTCGCGGTGTGTCCTGATCGATATCCACCAGCAGCTCGATACCTTTTTCCGCGGCCTGGTTAACGAATACGTCCATCACCCGGTCAAACATTTCGTCGAGCCGGAAAACCCTTTCCTTCAGTTCGAGCAGTCCCGCCTCGATTTTTGAGTAATCAAGGATATCATTGATAATCCCTAAAAGAGAATAGGAGGAATTCTGAACGATATGCAGGTAATGCTCGACTTCCGGTGAAACGGTCTCCGCCAGGGCCAGATCCGTTGCCGCGATAATTCCGTTCATCGGGGTGCGGATCTCATGACTCATATTAGCCAAAAACCGGCTTTTCGCCAGGGTAGCCGCCTCCGCCTGCTCTTTTGCATATCCGAGTTCCACATCAAGTTTCTTGTGTAATTCTATTTCCTTAGTCAGCGAGAGATGCGAAGCCTTAATCTTGCGATTGAGCTTGAGAACCAGGCCGGTGAAAGCGATATGCGAACAGATCACCACCAGACCTATAAGCACCCAAAGACCATAATCGCGCAGAATATTCCGCATGGTGACCTTGCCCAGCTCTTTGTAAGGCCCGACACGCAGGGCCATCATACAATCCATGACCGGCTGATAATTCATGGGGATCGTCCAGCCGGCGCAACCCGCGGCCTTGGCGGCAGGGGAGTCGACCTGCATCTGCAATAGGCCGACGGTAACTTTTTCCGCCAGCTCATCCGGAGTTGTTTGGGTCTTGGCCATCGGCCAGTCGGGATATTCCCTGGTGGTGCAGAGATACGGAGTCTTGAGATCTGGATTGTTCAGATGGGGAAAAACATAATAGTCCTGCAGCTTGATTTTGCCCTCGGCACCAAGTTCCTCAAGCGTATTGGTCCGGACAGTTCCGACATCGACCAGCCCGTCCCGAACGGCGTACACCACCTCATCATGGGTCTCTCCATAACGCAACCCCTTAAAGTCCTTATAGGGATTGATACCGTTTTCCTTCAATTCCCGCCAGGCCATCAGCCAGCCGCCAAGGGATTCCTCCGAAACCGCCATGAAGGTTTTGCCTTTCAGATCCTTCAGTTTTCTGATATCCGTCCGGTCCGAACGGGTGAAGATAACACTGCCGTATTGTGAATAGACCCGGCCCAGCCGTAACTCTTTCAGGGTTGCGATTCGATTGACGCCATATCCCTGTTCCAGTTCCACATAAAAGGAGGAATTAGTCAGGATAAAATCGACTTCCGCTTTCCGCACGCTCGAAATAATGCGGTCATGGGCAAGTGGGATAATGACAAAGGTAAAACCGGGAATCCGGCTGGTGAGATATTCCGCTGTAGGCGACCATTTTTTCAGGCATTGATCGGCTCCCCGGACGGCGAGGACTCCGATTTTTATCAGCTTATCACTTGCCTTTACCTGTGCCGCGGCAACAAGCTGCATCAACAGCATGATGCAGAGCATAACAAAGCGAAGGGTAGACCCGAAATTTGAGCCTGTTGTTTTTTTCATCTCATCCGCCTTTTAGTACCTTAGAAATTCATTCTTGCTTTTTAAGAATGAATTTCGTGAAGGTACTTATACCCGTGCTTTGCGGGGGTTAGTACCTTAGAAATTCATTCCCCGTTTTTTAAGAATGAACTTCGTGAATTAAAATGCAGAATCAGTTCCAAGTTCTCAATTGTCATGTTGACATATTTTTTTCCTGGCGAGTATAATTTTTTCGAGTAGTTCTTCAAAATCAACCGGTTTCAGACAATAGTCGAAAGCTCCTTTTTTCATGCCGCTGATACCGACATTGAGCGAAGCATGGCCCGTGAGGATTATAACCTCCAGCTCCGGCTGCACTTTTTTCATTTCGGCCATGCAGGCAAGCCCATCGAGGCCCGGCATGCTGACATCCATAATGACCACATCGAAGCTGTCCGTGCCAAGACGGTCCAACGCCTCCAGACAGCCTCCCGCCGTCTCGAAGCCGATGTTGCGCCGCTTGAAAAATTTGGCCATAATTTCCAGAAATTCCGGTTCGTCGTCGACCAGCATGATTTTGCTCTTTTCTTCCATGGCCCCGTTCTCCAATGTTTGTCAGAAATAGCAGAATGCCTTGCAGACATTTCGTAAGTACTAGATCTTCAAAGGCTTACCAGTGCCCGATTCTGTTTCCCTCAAGAGCATTTCTTCAATATCCGTCAAAAACTTTTCACGATACTGCACAACCGCCTCAGGCTGGTTCATGACCATGTCCAGCTGCCTTGCATGCAGGGTCAGATAGCCCAGAATCCGCAGACGTTTTTTAAGATAGTCCATCGGCTGCTTTTTAAGCCGTGCCAGCAGAGAATCGGAGCGTAACTCAATGCGGAAGTCGTATTGCTGCAGAATATCGGCGAGAAGCTTTGCCCGAACCGCCTTGCGCCTCATGTCGGCAGCTCCCCCCTTGAATCTGAAGGTTACATAGCTCTCGGTCAGCAGGTCGCTGAGATATGCCTCGATCATCGCATAATGGTAGCCCAGACGGACACTGAGATTGCAGAAATTTTCCGATATCAGAAAGTAGTTCTTGGTCGTCAATCCGGAAGGTACCGAAGGATCAAGGTCCGGGCGCATGGCCGATTGAAAAATAATCTCTCCGAAACCCCGGGCGCTGATCGGCGGTGGCCCCTCCCATGGAAAAGCCGAGATGCCACTCCAGATGGCCAGCATCGGCAGGGAGACGATATCCTCGATTCGAACGGTTTTGCTCTCACTGTTGAATCCTTCGCGAAAGCCATCGGCTAAATCAATGACCCACCACTCAAGCGGAACGGCACCGACCAGCCGCTTGGCCGAACCTTGATCGAAATGATGCCGGTTGCCGTAGTCGAACATCTCCGATACGGATTTTTCATGACAGAAGCGGGTGATATCATGCAGGGTTTCGCACCAGCTCGACTTAAAATGGGAAGAGGCGGGATCGTTCAGATTAAGCGGGGTTATATATTGCAGCGCCTCGGTGACGATCCTCTGCACCGGGCTGCCCGACATAATATCCCGTTTCACGACATCACGGTGCAACAGCTCTTCTCTTCTGCCTTGATATACCGCCCGGCCGGAACTATCCACGGTAATCAGCCGGCCGCTCTTCAGCACCGTCATTGCCTCCGGCAGACTGAACAGGGCGGGGATGCCGAATTCCCTGGCCACAGTGGCCAGGTGCCCGGCTTCCGTGCCGGTTTCGGCGATTACCGCCGAGGCCCGGCCTAAAAGCGGTGCCCATTCGGGCATCGGCTGTTTCAATACCAGCACCGCCCCTTTGGGAAAACGGCGCATTTCTTCATCCGAGTCGACGGTGAAGGTCTCGCCTGCGGCAATTCCGCCGCTGGCGCAGATTCCTCCCGAAAGAAGAGGAGGCTCCCCCGCATCAGCCTGCGCGGTAATCAGCGAGGTGTCCGGAAAATGCTGCTTTCTTTTAACAGGAATCGGTCTGCTCTGCAGAATGTAAAGTTGTCCCCTGCGATCAAAGGACCATTCAATATCCTGAGGTCCGCCGAAATGGTTTTCCAGCTGAAGAGCCGTTTCGGCCAGTTGTCCGATCTCTCTGGAGCTGAGAGTTGCATATTCCCTGCCCTTGTCCTGTACCTGGCGCATTTCCTGGGAGACGACGGTGAACGGCCGTGACCTCTCGACCAGATAAAGATCGGCGGGCGTAGTCCCGTCAACTACACCTCTGGCGATACCCGAAGTCGCGTTGATGCGCATGACCCCGCTTTCCTCCTCCCCGGGATCGCTGGAATATATTACCCCGCTGACCAGGGCTTCGATCATGACCAGGCAGCCGACACACATTTCAATGTCCTCGTGCCGATAGCCTCTCTTGCGGCGATAGGCGATAGCCTTTGGCCCATACTTGCTGGCGATAACTCTCTTATACAGCTCACTGAGGCTGCTCCTGTCCACATTGAGAAAGGTGCTGTACAATCCTGCAAAAGACACTCCCGCAGTATCTTCCCCCAGGGCACTTGAGCGCAGAGCAACCCGGCAGCCGGGATGAGTGGCTTTTTCGAGACGATTGAAGTGAAGATGGAGCAATTCTTCAAGATCAGTCGGCAGGGGAGTTTCCATGACGATTTTCTGCATTTCCCCGCAGGTCTTGTAGAGATCATCAAGATTGTCGGGATCGAGCACCTGCAGCAGGCGATTGATTTCAGCGATGTGTTCCGGGGTCAAAAAGTGCCGGGTTGCGGAAGCGGTAAGCACGAATCCTTGTGGTACCGTTATTCCCGGAAGATTTGAAATCTCTCCCAGGTTGGCCATTTTCTCGCCGGCCTGATTTTTTTCATTTCTTCCGACTTCATCCAGCGGCAGGATGAAGGGACCCTGGTGATAATCGACCCTTCTCTCGACGATCTCGCTGATCTCATTGCTTAACTTTTCAAAGATCTCCTCCAGCTCGGTGTATTTTCCGCCGGACATCTGGATGATATTGCGGATCATTTTATAGACATTGACCAGGATAGCCGAAATTTTTGAGCGAACAAAAGCCATCCGGTAGCTCTCACCGCTGTAGTACATCTTTTCCAACTCGGCCATTGCCTGCAGGGCATTGTTGTTGGCGGTCAAAAGACTTCTGAATTGAGTGTATCGCCTGGCAAAGGCAAGACGATGCTCTTCTGGACTTACAGTTGGTTGGGGCTCGGTGAACAGACTGTTTTTAAGAAAGGTGAAAATCCTGCGCATAGTCTATGGTCCTTGTCTGCCCATAAGGGATATAACGGGATTTCTCCCGTTATATCCCTGTAAGGCCGGCCGAATTTTCCCACGATTAGTGGCCTATCTTCAAGCCTAAGCCTTCAAAGAGATACATAATACCAAATCCGTACCAAAGCGTATAGAAAACATAAAAGAAAAGAGCAGAGACTATGAGCACAATACTGTCCTTGTAGCTGCCGGCTTCAACTCCGTAATAATTGTAAGCAGGTTCAAGAGCTTTTGCCTGGATTGCAGCAATGGTTTTTGCCTGTTTAAAACTCTTTTGTTCGGTAAGGTCCTTGCCCATGGATTTGAACGCCGTCCACCAGTTGAACAGCACTTGTTTTCCACTATAGCCGTACTTGCCGTCAAGCACCTGTCCATTATTGCGGAACATTTGATCGGCATCTTCGAGACTTTGTCTCATAATCCCCGCCATATCACCTTTGACTACCAGTTCTTTACCGGTAACAGCTACCTCTGCACCGGCCGCCCTGAACAGCTTTGCAGTGTCAGCGGCCTGCTTTTCATCGGCCAGGACAACCGCAACATCAATCATCTTTCCTCTGTATTGTTCAGTGTCCGTGATCGATGCAGGAATAAAGTAAGATGATCCCTTGGATATTTTATTGAACAAATTATCCATATAATTCAAGCCATTCACTTTTCCCGGAAAAACAGGGCTGAATATTACTGCCAACAACCCAAAAAAGGACAGCAGCATCACGATTCCTCTAACTTTCAACTTTTTCTGCATACTCATATCAGCGGCCCTCCGATGTCAATTCTTTAAGGTTGGGATCTTTGAGGCCCGAGTCTCTTACGCTTGAAGGATAGTCCTCTGACCGCAATTCTCTCAGATTAGTAAAAAATACATAAAATACCCAAACTGCGAATGCGCCGATGGCAAGAAAAAACAGGACATTACCCACAGTATTGAGCATTGCTCCCGCACTTTTTGTGATACTGATATAGCCAAGACTCTGCAATTTTTCCGGCAGGGCAAAGAAACGGTTAATAAAGCCGGCGGAAACAGCCAGGGCAAAAAATCCGCGGATCATGATACCCGGCACAACTTTGGTTATCAGTGATCCGATCTGTACGCCGACCAGGGAGCCAAGCAACATACCCATTGCCAGGGTATAGAAGACGAAGCCGTAAAATGCGTACTGGCTCAGGGAACTGTACCCTGCTGTAAAAACTATCTGGAAGATGTCGGTACCGACGGTGGTCATGGAGGAGACACCCAGGCCGTAGACAAAGATGGGGAAGGTAAGAAAACCACCACCTACCCCCATTATGGCTGCAGCAAGCCCGACAATCAGGCCACTTACCACCAGAAAAATCGCAGAAATTTTACGGCCGCCCGGAGTAACGCCTTCATCGAAAGTCAACATCGGCGGCAAATGAATGGATTGCAACCGTCTGCCCATCGGCGGAATCTGCTCTGCGCGTCCCGTTTTCTGCGCTGTCCCTGCAGTCCCTTTTTTGGCCTTAAAATAATCCGCCATTGCATAAAAAGAGAGAAAACCGAGGATGAATACATAAACCGTGGTGATGAACAGATCACTCAGAACCGGGTTTAAATCATAGAGATACCGGTTGAGCATCCCGCCGAGAGTCGCACCGGCGATCGAGCCGACCAGAAAGGTGCCGGCAAGGGAAACAGAGATATTGCCGAGTTTTCGGTGCAGAACGCTGCCCATAATCGCCTTGGCGAAAATATGAAACAGATCTGTTCCCACCGCCAGAATACCTTTTACCCCGACACTCATGAGCGCCGGAGCGATGATAAAACCGCCACCCGCGCCGATACAGCCGGTGATGAGCCCGGCGCAAACCCCGACAAAAATTGAAGCAAAGAAAATAGCATTGGTATAAAAGGAAGGCATATATGCCTTCTTGCCACCAAGCATTGCAGGTAATGTTCCGTCTCCGGCCGCAATGGCTATCCCGCCCAGCAGAATCGGCAGGAGCAGGAGAAAGAGCATGGCCAGCCGTTTTCGGCTGCGCAATATGGTGGTTGACGTTTCCAGGTCCCAACGCGCGTAGGCCTCGGACCCCTTGACCAGCATCTGATAAAATTCTCTACAATGGCTCATGGGAATTTCCTTTTATTAAGATTAATCTCGACAAAACCTTATAAATTTTTCAGACCTGTTCCTTAACTTCAGACCGGCATGGACATATGCTTTTTCAACAGCGCCTCATCGATTTTCTCCTGATGCAGACGCTTTTTCTCATAGGCCTGAGCCAGTTTTTCCAGCAGAGGTTCCGTCTCAATCGGTTTCATCAGATAGTCGAAAGCTCCCAGTTTCATACCTTCGATTCCTGATTCTACCGAGGCGTGACCTGTCAGCAGCACTACCTCGACCAACGGATGACGGCTGCGGATATGCCGCAAGGTTTCGATCCCATCCATGCCGGGCATTTTTACATCAAGCAGCACGACATCCGTGCGGCTATGTTCGAGGATCTCCAGGGCTTTTTCGCCATTCTCGGCGCCCTGGGCCTTCAACCCGCGTTTGTTCAGGATCTTGACCGTCAAATCACGGAATTCCTCCTCATCATCTACTACCAGTACATTAAATTCTTTCATAACCTGCTCTCCTTGTTCTAAAATTTCAGCAGAGGCTCATCATTCCCGTCATCAGGCAGCACCGTAGCTGACAACCGGCAGAACAATGGTAAAAATTGCGCCTCCACTCTTTCTGTTAGCACCCGTTATCGATCCACCGAGCTTGCGGATAATGTCATAGCTGATATAAAGGCCGAGACCGGTCCCTTTGCCCGGATCCTTGGTGGTAAAGAACGGATCGAAAATCTGTTTGAGATTCTCAGGTTTTATCCCAGGCCCGTTGTCGGCGAACTCCATCATCAGTTGCCCATTGTTGCCGAGCTTGGTGCCGATCTCGATTTTTCCGCCTTGGCCCGCAGCGTCGATGGCGTTATTGATCAAATTGAGAAATACCTGCTGAAGCTGGGGACCGTCGGTCATTGTTGTGGGCAGATCTGCCGCCAGGCTTTTTTCGATGGCGATGTTGTTATACTCAGCCTCACGCTCGACAAAGGAGACAGTCTCCTCGATCAGCTCATTGATCCGCACGCTCTCCTTCTGGATTGACATTTTGCGCGAAAACCCAAGCAGCCGGTGAGTGACCGTGCCGGCTCTCTGGACATGGTGTTTAATCTGTTTCACCGCTTTGCTGTATTCCTCCAGATTCTTAACCAGGTCCGGGTCCTCATCCGGCAGCAGTTCCCCGATCCAGCCCGCCTGATTGGTGATCATCTGCAGGGGATTATTGATCTCATGGGCGATTCCGGCCGCTAGACGGCCAACGGTTGCCATTTTTTCCACCTGGGCGAACTGCAGGCTGAGGGCCGCATATTCCTTGTCGGAACGTTCGAAAGTGCGGGAGAGAAAAAAGCTGGTACAGGTGGCCGCAAGCAGGGAAACTACCGAAATGGCGATAACAACCCCCAGGATATGATTGCGGAGGTGTAAATAATAGCCGAGTGAATCGGCAATATTTGCCTTCAGGATCAACAGCCACTGTCCCCCGTCGATCCAGCGGGTGGTATAGATATCTGTCGGGGTGATATGGCTGACCGTAATGTTGTCAAAAGAGATCAGATTTTTTTCCTTTTCCATTAGTCCGGTTGCTTTCAGCAGACTTGGCGTCTGTAATTCCCCGGCACGATTGACAATAAAGGCATCGCCCCGCGGACCGAGCTGGGCGGAATGGAGCAGTCCATTGAACATGCTCGAATTGATTGTCGCCCGGAGCACGTAGGATTTGAGCGGATCGGTCACCGCCACCACGAAATGAGGGGTATTACGGTAGCCGGTGAAGACGTCGCTGACATGAACCCCGGAGATCAAGGTTTCCTTGAACCATGGTGCGTCCTGATACATTTTTCCTTTGATCTGTTCCCGGTAGGGGCCGACGTAAGCATGCTGGACGCCTGAGACATCGATCACCTGCAGATCGACAATGTCTCCCGTACTGTTCATCGCCAGAAACAGTTTTTCCACATTCTGCGGGTCAAAAAAGAAGTCATGTGTATACAGCGAGACCAGCATGCTGAGCATATTGATTTTATCTTTTAAGAACAAAGAGATGACCTCAGCCCTGTGGTCAACGGTACTGGTCGCCAACTCCTGTAATTTGATGATATTGGTCTCTTCCACGGAGTTTTTCACCAACCAGGCAAAGCCGATGATGGGAAGGATGCTCAGGCAGAAAAAAGCGATCATCAACCGTCTGGTGATCCTGTGGTAATATTTCTTTTTTCTTTCCATGGCGATCAGGACCGGGTATCGAAAGCCGAATGCAGTTGCGAGCGTAATTGCTCAATGGACCAGGCTTCACTGATTATGAGATCCGCCGGCAAGGCCAGCAGGCCGTCATCCACCGCTTTTTTGATCAAATCGTCGACCAGCAGGATCGTCCGGCGCTCCGGAATGCTTGAGAGGAAACCGAGTGTATTGGCGGTAAGCTTGTCATATTCCTTGATAAAAATTACGATCACATGGGGAGCGAAAGCGAAGATGCAGAGGTCGGCGTACCTTCCGGCAACCGCTGTTTCGACAAGAATATTAGAGCGTTCGGCAAAGAACCTGCAGATATAATCGAACTTTTCCGCCAGAGCGCGAAACTCGCTATCGCTTGCGGCAATAAAGAGAATTTTTTTGGTATTGGCAGGAAGCAACGCCGGCGAAACCGGCATGTCATGCCTCACCAGAAAATCAACTACTTCGGCTGCATCCAGGAGATCTTCCCCCGGACGTACCCGTTTGAGATGATGAGCGGCAAGCCAGTCCTCGACCCTGTCAAGTTGAATGCAACACGCATCGGCAATCTCCTTAAAAGACAAGAGTCGTTGTTGGTGTTGTCTGCTTAAATACCATCCTCTGGCCATGACTATCTCCACAATAAAAGCCGACGTGTTAACTTCAAGTCGCGTCCTGCGTCTTTGTTTGTCAGATGGTGATACGCAACACCCATGCCATGAGGATTCCTCTATTATTTCTCCGTAAATAAATTATTTAATGAACAATATTAATTACTTGAACGCCTTTTCCTGTTTTCCGGAAAAACTAGTATGCGGCTCGTCAGGATAAACCTGCTGCCGTAGCGTCCGGTTACTTAACAAGGTGTAAAAGGAACTGACAGAGTTTCTTTCCGGAATAAAATGACATATTGCCCGAAATCTATACGCTGAGCGGATGGGAACAATGCCGACCAAACCAAAGGTAAATATGCCGAATTCCGTCCCCGCGCCGGTCCTCTGTTTAATTGTCGGAATATGAATTCACTCGTGCCCAGGAAGGTGGCATATTCTTTGCTGTATCAGTCATGATGGCGTCGTAAAAACTCTTCACCTTCTTCGCCTCGAAGCTAAAGTTTTTTATTTAGCCATCCATGATTTTTAGGTTTTTACGAGTTTGTCAGTCATGACACTTACCCAGGAAAAAATTGATTCATATTTCATATACAAGGAGATGAACAATGCGGTCGATTGCCCTCTTTCCCTGCTCATATACCGATGAAGCAAGGATTATCGGCGAATTATCGAACTCTCTGCACCTGCGGGTCTATAGCGACGAAATGCTTTTCTCCGATATCTCGGAACAATTCGGTATTCCGGTCGAGAAGCTGAAAAAAATCCTGTACAAGAGGACTCCGGATCATAACCGGAGCAGGTTGGAGAAAATAAAATATATCAATCTGCTCAAATGCTCATTGCAGGCAAGGAAAAGACAATCCCACAGTGGCTGCATTTTCTATGGACTGCACACATCACTTTTCGATACGAAAAATGACAGGGTGCTGAAGGTTCTGGTATTTGATGAACTGGAAGGTCGGGTACGGCGGGCCATGCAGCAAGAGGGATTCTCGGAGGAAGCGGCCAGGAATTTTATTATTCAACACGACAATAAAGCAGCGGAATGGACGCGGTTTCTTTTTCATGCGGAACCATATGCTCGATCACTTTATCATTATGTTATTACATACCGAAACAAATCTCTATTTGATATAGTGTCCGGAATACTTCACCGATTTCATGAGGTTGATTACTCCCGCATGCCACACCGGTTGCCCAGCTATGCCCCTGCCGTTGAAATACACTCTATTGATAACAGAATCGGTCGGCTGGAGTACTCCCAGCCTGACCACCGACCATGAGGCGGGTTGTTTACAGCTTATTTCAAGCTCATTGGGGGGCTTGTCTGTAAGGGAGTTTCAGCCAGAGGCGCTGTATATCGGAGGAGGTTCTCGGCTATGGAGACGATCGGCAAAACGTATCTCTCAAATCGGATAATAATCTATGAGATCATTGCATTTGCCGCAATAATTGCCGCGCTATGGCTCGATGAAATTTTCGATATTCCCCATCTGCTGCTGGGAGCGCAAGCTACGCCGGTAAATTGGCAGGAATCCCTCTTCGAAACGCTGCTGATACTCCCGACTGCCCTCATAATTATCCGTAATACCTTGACATTATTCAAAAGACTCAAATACCTGGAAGGTTTCTTGAGCATTTGCTCATCCTGTAAAAAAATCCGCGACGAAAATGGCAACTGGCAGCCGATGGAACGCTTTATTCACGAGAGATCGGAGGCCAGGTTCAGTCACGGGCTCTGTCCTCATTGCGCGGAAAAACTCTATCCTGAGGTTTTTACAAAAACTGAATAGGGGAATAATCTGCTCCATGCCTCAGTGAATTTTGCTCTATGACTGATTTTATAAACGAGGCGACAGGATTACCGCCGCATAAGGGGTACGCTTTTTAGTCCCGGTGCCTGGTCAATTCAGACCGCCTGAACCGATGAAAATCCGGGCTACGAATTTTTCCGGGAGAGAAATCTTGGAAAGCGAGCGAACCACATGTTCACCGAAATCCTTCCATGTTCTGGTTACGGATTGTAATCACCACGTAGGCAATCTGCTGCAACGCGAGCTGGAGAAAGAAGGATATACGGTTTACCTGCCGAAATCAGGAAACTCAGCCTTTGCATATCTCTGCAGTTCCGCCCGGATTGACCTGATCATCCTCGATCCTCAGTTGTTTTATCCTTGCGACAAGGTCCTGATAAGCAGAATATTGCGTCACCATCCTGATATGCGGATTATTATCCACTCCTACAAGGACATACTCCGGACTCTGCAGGCCGATCAATCGATTCGCCGGATTGAAAAAAATGCCGAAAGTATCGGTTCGTTGAAAAATTGTGTTCAAAGCTTTTTCCTGGAATTTTCAGATAAACAGCTGCGGGTAAAGGTCTGATGGAGTTCGGAAGGTAAAACCTCATCACTTTGTCTTGCCCACTATTCATTGTTGTCGACGACTACTCTGCCTAAATTATATTTTTCAATTTTTGCATGCAAGGTAGGCCGGGATAAGCCGAGCAGCTTGGCGGCCCGGGACCGGTTCCCCTGGGTTACCGCCAATGCTTCCCGGATGAGAAGCATGGCGACATTGTCCAGACAGAAATCGAAAAGTCTCTCCTTTTCTCCGGAACTGAGCATATTCCGTACCCATGCCTGCACTCCGTTGCCTTCCGAGTCATCGTCGTTGCGAAAGACCGGCTCCTGGCTTACGAGCGAAATATCCTCCGCCTGAATCGGGGCGCCTCGATTGAAAATGAGCGCCTTTTTCAAAGTATTGAGCAATTCTCTGATATTGCCGGGCCAGTCGTAGCCCTTGATTCTTTCTAATGCTTCTTTGCTTATTCCCGGATTATTGACAGACATCTCCGCCGACAATCGTCTCAATAAATAATCGGTCAGGTTATCGAGATCTTCCTTCCGTTCTCTCAGAGGCGGCATGGTTAGAGTGACCACCCGGAGCCTGTAGTATAAATCCTCTCTGAAGGTCCCGTCGGCCACCGCCGCTTCCAGATTCCTGTTGGTTGCGGCGATAATCCTCACATCGACATCGATCGTTTCATTTCCCCCCAGCCTTTCAATGCTGTTTTCCTGCAGCAAACGGAGAAATTTGGCCTGGATACTGAGGGGCATATCGCCAATCTCATCGAGGAATACCGTTCCCCCTCTTGCCTGTTCAATCTTGCCGACCCGCCTGTGCACGGCACCGGTAAAAGTTCCCTTTTCGTAGCCGAAAAGTTCACTTTCCAGCAGACTTTCCGGAATAGCCACGCAGTTGATAACGACAAAGGGTCTTTCCACCCGGCTGGAATGATTATAAATTGCCCGTGCGGCAAGTTCCTTGCCGGTTCCGGATTCGCCCCTGATCAGTACGGTGGCGTCCGTCGAGGAAACCCTGCCAATAGCCTTATAAATTTCCAGCATCCGGCTGCCGCTTCCGACCAGCGCTTCCCTGCCGAGATAGATTTCTCCGTTGGGATTGACATCAACCGGAAAGGTCATACAACGGCCCGCTTCCAGGGCTTTTTCCACCAACTGCAACATCTCTGGAACGTCAAAGGGCTTAAAAATATAATCGTAAGCGCCTTTCTGGATAGCTCCGATGGCGGTTTCCGTGCTACTGTAAGCGGTTATGATAATGACAGGCAGTTTGGGAAATTGTTCGTGTATGACTTCAAAGACCTCGAGTCCACCCATATCCGGCAAACGGATATCGAGGATGACCAGGTCCGGCTTGTACAGCGTTGCCTGCTCGATGCCTTCCCTGCCGGTAAAAGCCAGCGTGGTATCATGTCCGTCCTGGGAGAGAATTTTTGCAAAACTTCGCCCCAGCTGCTGATCATCATCAATTATAAGTATCCGCCCCATAGCCACTTCCCGCCACCGGTAAAATAATGATGAATGCCGCTCCCTGATCCGGATTCGAAGAGACGACGAACTTGCCGTGATGTTCCCTGACGATTCGAGAAACAATACTCAGCCCAAGACCGGAACCCTCTTCCTTTGTGGTAAAAAAAGGTGTGGTGACCTTATCCAGTATTGTTTCGGGGATGCCGGGCCCGCTATCGCTGACGGTGATGACGGCGACATCGCCCATCCCCTGGTGGTATTCCCGTGTTTCAGTGATGGAGATCCAGCCTCCTGTCTCCATTGCTTCACAGCCATTGATTATCAGGTTGGCCAGGGCTTCCTTCATCCTGTCGGCATCCACCCGGACTTTGGACAATTCAGGCCTGGGCGTATGCCGCAGTTCCACATTATAGGCCCGCAGCCGAAACTCCAGCAGGTTTCTGACGGAATGTATCACCTCATCCAGACTGCACTCTCTTAATTCCAGCTTCGGCGGTCTGGCAAATTCCAGAAAATTCTCCACGATCTTATCGATCCGGGCGATTTCATCGGAGATTACCTGCAGGTCCTCATTTTGCGCTTGGGTTAATTCAAGGGAGCGCCCCAGGGAAAACATGCGCATCTTAATGGAAGTAAAAGGATTTCGGATCGTATGCGCTACCCCTGCCGCCAGCTCTCCGACCATAGCCATGCGTTCGGCCTGCTGGAGATGCTTGCGGCTTTTCGCCAGCTCATCGCTGGTTTCATCAAAGTCCCGCATCATGCCGGTCAACGAATGTTGCAGGGAATCGACTTCATCCAGGGAACTTTCCCGGACCGATCCTCCCGTTTTCAGAGCGAGTTTCCTGATTGGCCCGAGGATGCGGTGATAGAGATTATAGAGAAAGAAAGAGGCCAGGACCGCAAAGATGACAAGTGCCGTGAAGGCCAGTACCCTCAACCTCTCCGAACGCAGATTGTTGGCCTCTTCGGTCCTCTGAAGCAGCTGCCATTGATCCTCGCTGAAGGAGCGGCAGAGACCAAGCAGGCCGAAAAAAACATGTCTCTGCTTCTCGTGCAGGCTGGATATGCTCTCTTGCAGGGTACCTCCCCGGTACTTTTCGATGGCCTTATCTTTTGCCTCGACATACTCCCTGTACTTGAGAGCGATATCGTTGATGGTCCGCCGCTGTTTCGAATTCAGATCCAGCGTGCGCATCTTTTCCAGATACTGATTAAAAACCTGTCGATACTCCCACAGGGCCTTGAGCCATTTATCATCGCCGTCAAGGACATAATAGGTGAGGTATCCTTTCTGGTTGGCCAATGCGAGTTCCATGTCCTGGGCAGTCTTATACAGGACAAAATCCTTCTGGACCATCGACTGCAGCATCGAATCGATCTGGTAAGTATACCAGTACATGGCACCACCTCCAAAGACGACGATTAACGCGATAGTCGCGAAAACACAGACAATCTTGGATCGAAGACTCAAAACAAACGGCACGGCTGTCCCCCTTGTTGACACAGATAGAATCCATGGTACAGTGCTTTTCGCTCTTTCTCCGCACCAGTACTTTCAGCAACGAACCCCTGTATTTCACAACATAAGTTTTTGAACAAAAACCATTCTTTGTCAATAACGAATAGCAATAGCCCACCTCCATTCGTCCTTTTTCCAGAAAAATTCCTGCTCGGTTCATTGCTCAACATGTTGCACAAATTTAAGCATAGAATATTTACGAATTATGATGTATTAGTGATATATTTTTACTATTTACGCAATTTATAACGAATAAATAGTGCATATCAGCAAATTGGAGCAATTTATGGCAACACTGCACAGGAAATACGGCATTTGGACGGCTACCGCGATGGTAATCGGAATTGTGATAGGTTCCGGTGTCTTTTTCAAGGCGGATGATGTGCTGGCTGCTTCCGGAGGCAGGCTTTCAACGGCGCTGCTGGCATGGCTCATCGGCGGATCGATTATGATTATTACCGCCTATGTCTTTGCGCAGATTGCCACGCGTATTGAAAAGGTAAATGGGATCGTCGACTACTTCGAAGAGGCCTATGGCCGGCGGGCAGGGTATCTCGTCGCCTGGTTCATGACCTTTGTCTACTATCCGACACTGGTTGCCGTTCTGGCCTGGGTTTCCGCAAACTACTCCAGCAGCCTGCTCGGCTTGGCAAACGGCGTCTGGCCGCTTTCTGTCGCCTATCTGGCTGTTTTTTTTCTGCTGAACTGTATATCTCCGATACTTGCGGGCAAGTGGCAGGTCTCAGCGACAATTATTAAACTGATTCCGCTGGCGCTGGTCGCCATTGTAGGTATTTTCAGCGGCCTGGTGAACGGCCAGACCGCCAGGAGTTTTGCCGACACGGCCCGAAATGTTTCACACGGAGGCGGCCTGGCGGTTGCAACCCTTGCCACCGCCTTTGCTTATGAGGGATGGATAATCGCCACCTGCATCAATGCCGAACTAAAGGACGCCAAGCGTACCCTGCCCAGGGCGCTTATCTTCGGCGCTTCTGCCGTCGTCATCATCTACATGCTCTACTATCTGGGGATTTCCGGAGTTCTCTCCAATGACGCGATTATCAGCGCAGGAGATAATGCGCCGGTCCGGGTGCTCTCCCTGGTTTTCGGCCGGATGGGCGGAACCCTTCTGACCGTCTTCGTCATAGTTTCCTGCCTCGGTACCTTGAACGGACTGATCATGGGCTCCTGCCGGGGTATGTATTCCATCGCTTCCCGCGGGCTCGGTCCGAAAGCTGAATTTTTCAGCCGGATTCACCCTGCTACCAACAGTACGGTCAATTCGGCATTGCTCGGATTTGCCCTTTCCTCTTTCTGGTTGCTGGTCTGGTATGGCAATTTTGCCGGGTGGTGGGGAAGATTTATGGATATCTCCGAGCTGCCGATCGCTTTTCTCTATGTGATTTATATCTCCCTCTATGTCTGGGTGATGCGGCGGTTCGAAGGCCTTGGTCTGTTCAGCAGATTTCTTGCCCCCGCACTTGCCGGCAGCGGCTCACTTTATATTATCTGGGGTGCGATCCAGAAGGATATGTTTGTGCATTTTTTGCTGCTGACGGTGTTGATTCTTATCGCCGGGCTGCCGTTTATGCGCAAGCGGGTACATGAACGGTTAGGTATAAATATTCCTGATCCCCTGGCATAGAAGGGCGGATTTGGAGCCCGTCCTTACAGCCGGCCGGTTTATTTCCCGTCTCCGGACTCCCTGGCCGCGGAAACGACATAGCGGATAGGCGTGCCCGGCATGACGGCGTTGAAAGGAAAGCAGGTGATAAGAGTCAGCCAGCCCTCTCTTTCGCTGTCCAGATAGAGA
Organism: uncultured delta proteobacterium; assembly: GCA_963835305.1. Classification (GTDB taxonomy): domain Bacteria; phylum Desulfobacterota; class Desulfobulbia; order Desulfobulbales; family Desulfocapsaceae; genus Desulforhopalus_A. The sequence goes on along the minus strand of CAWIEU010000010.1, from coordinate 484,324 downwards.
TCTTCGGCCCTGACGGCCTGCGCCGTCTGGACAAGGTACCGATCTGTTCCTCTTCTTCCTTCCAGAACGAGAATATCTCCTATTTTAAGGTCTTTGAGAAAGGCAAAACTGGTATCCCGGTGTCCGGCCAGTATGCAGTGCCCGTTTTTTCCGGGAGCACTGCTTCTGCTCAGATGGCCCGGCCCAAAGGCCAGCACCTCGCCGCTCTCCCCTTCCAGAACGATGAGATCGATCCCTAATCGGTCGTTATGCAGCCTGCCGACTGGCCAGGTATCGGCCCAGGGCCAGGGTTTGACAATACTATCGGTGGCTTGGGACTTCTGCCAGGCCCGCTGCAGCAGATGCTGAGCCAGAACCGCCTTGGCGGGAATCCATAAACCTATACCAAGAAATGCTATTCCAGTCATGACCAGCCCCACCAGTGCTATTTTCCAAAACTTTGCCATCTTCTTCTCCTGGCAAGACTGAGTAAACCGGCCAACGCGAGCAGAGAAAAACCAATGAGCATATGCAGGGAGGCAGGTGTCGCCGTCTTTGCTCCGCCGCCAAAAACTGCAGCGGCCTTCCAGCCCTGCGGCAACTGGGTTTTTACCGCGACCTCTTTCTCCGATGCTTCCGCCGGTCGGCTGACCACATTATCCACGGCAACAAGACTGGTATATTTACTCACCAGATGATGTTCCATGGCGATTTTCAATACCTCTTCACGCACTTTTGCCGGATCGGCACCTAAAGCAAGAGACTCCATCTGAAAACGGATCTTCTTTCTCGCCCAGAGAGCACCGATGCCCTCACGCCTGCCATAGGTCGAGGTGTCGATCAGGGTTTCCCACGGCTGACCCAGCCTTAAACCGGTGAGACGGAGGGTGACATTCTCCCAGTCACTCTTAACCGCTGCAACCAATGGTTCGCCTAAGTACAGATCCGGCAGCGGTGAGGGATATCCTTCGATCTCCTGGTCACTGCCGACCGGTCTGAGCTGCAGGTCGGAGATGACGGGATGTTCGAGCTTGGCAAAAAGCCTGGTCATTTTTTCCGTTACTTCGGTGCCTTTTCCGATATAGGCGAATGTTCCCCGGCCCATTGCCGCGGCCCGGCTCATAAAATAGGAATTCGGGGCGGAGCCGATACCAACGGTAAAGAGCCGGGAATCCCCGAGCCGATGATTGATAAGCTGCAGCAGCTCATCTTCGTTGCCGACCGCCCCGTCAGTGAGAAAGATCACCTGCCGAAGCCGTTCATGTCGGTGGGAGCCATCGAGCGCCAGCAGCAGGGCGGGTTTCATCTCAGTACCGCCATCCGCCTGTATTCTCCCGATATAGTCGCCGGCCTGCCGGAGGTATTGCTCTTCGGCTGGTTTTGCCTCACTGAAAAGCGCCCTGGCGGAATTATTGAAGACGATGATATTGAAGTGGTCCGAGAGGCGAAGTTTCTCCAAGGCCAGGGAAACAGCAGCTTTTGCCTGGATAATGGAGGAGCCCGCCATCGAGCCGGATATGTCCAGGATGAAGATCATTTCCCGGGGGACCGGACTCTCCGCCACCTGCTGCGGCGGCATCAGCATCAACAGCAGGTATTGCCCGCCATCCAGGGTTTCGGCAAATAGAGCCGCTTTGGCATCCTCTGTCTTTTCCGGCTGCCATTCCAGCACGAAATCGCGGTCCGCTTTCACTTCTCCCGTCAGGTGAATGCTATAATGTCCTTCGGCCATTTTCTCTGAAGTAATCCCATGATAGAGGGACTCCAAACGGGCAAGTGGAATTCCGGCGGCGAGATCAATGGCCAGCTCGACCGGAATATTGGTTTTTCCTTCAAGGTCGACCGGGGGCGTTATCTCCGAGGCATCGGGAACCTGATCGGTATCAGCCGCCCAACCGGTTGAACTCATCCGCACCGGTTGTTCAATCGACTCCTTCGTCTCCGATACTGCCGTGGCTATTGCCGGTGTTGCCAAAGGTTGGCCGGGGATATATCTCGGTCCGACCACCATCGGAAAACGCAAGGAAAAGACTCCATCGGCAAAACGGACGGTCTGCTGATATTCGATTTCGACCACCACCTCCTCTCCCGGCCCGATATTAGCCACCCGGGTAGTGAATATGTTTGCCCGGTTCTGCACCAGCAGTGAACTTTTCCTGCCCTCCACTTTGGCCTTTTCATGGGTTTTCCGTGCTTCTTCCTTTTCCATGATCCGCCCTTCCAGGGTTCGCTCTCCGACACGCAGCTTCAGGTGATCGACACTGCTCTCATCCGGCAGCGGAAAGACATACACCGCCTCGACCCAGTTTTCATCGCTGTTGACGAAATGCTGCTCGACCGCGACCCTGGCCGTGATGCCGCTGACCTGCATGTTGACTTTCTCGGACACCAGAGGCGATGGATGCGATTGGCCGTCATCCATGATCACCAGCAGCTCGCCCGTCCGTGCATTCTCAGGCACTAGCCCTTCCTGCCCGCCGGTCATGGCTGAAGCATCATCCCACAGCGCCCCTACAAGGATGATACAGAGAATTATGGTTATATAAATCAGCAACAGCAAATTGCCCGGGTCACGCAGCTCACTTGAGCCGTTTTTCATCATTTCATTGCGAAATACTTTCATCTCCAATTCCTCCCTGATTCAATGGTGAAACGTTTTCTGCATTCTTAAGATCAAGTAAACAGGAGGATAATGACGGAAGACCCCATCGATTATGACAAGGCGAACGAAAAAAATGATCAATTATGATGGCGTCGTAAAAACTCTTCGCCTTCTTCGTTGCGGCAAATTTTCAATCATTTCGAAGTACCTCTTGTACGTCGAAATGATTGAAAATTTGCGCGCCTTGAATCTGAAGTTTTTTACTTAGCCATCGCTATTTTAGGTTTACGAAATGATCAATTATGATAGAGAATGAAGATCGGTGGCCAAAACGTGAGGAGTTGGGTATCTTTTGCCAACGATGGAAAACAGGTGGATTCCCTTAACCGGAAAGCAATCTTCCACAAAAATTATAACCAGCCTCAGGACCTCGAAATTTCGTATTATGACCTATACTATCGCCCTCGTTGAAGACGACAATCTGCTGCGAGCCAACTATACCAAAGCCCTGGAGCGGGACGGGTATCTGGTGAACAGCTATTCAAGCCGTCCCGACGCCCTGGCTGCTTTCAGGAAAAAGCTTCCCGATCTGGCCATTTTAGATGTTATGCTGCAAGATGAAATGGAAGGTGGATTTGATCTCTGCCGGGATTTACGGCAGAGATCCCCGACCATCCCGATTATTTTTCTTACCGCCAGGGATTCCGATCTGGACCGGGTAAGCGGCTTGCGTCTCGGCGCCTGGGATTATCTGACCAAGAACACCACTACCCTTGATTTTCTGCCGGTACGGATTTCCGCGCTGTTCAAGATCGTCGAGTCTCTCAGCAAAAGCCAGGCAGCAGGCTCCGAACATGTTTTTACTGCGGGAGAGTTGAAAATTCATGAGGAACGCAAGCAGGTATTCTGGCGGGATGAACTGATCGACCTGACCCTGACGGAATTCTGGCTGCTGCACTCCCTGGCCAGAATTCCCGGCCATGTCAAGTCCCACGATCAACTGATGGAAGCCGCCAACGTGGTAGTCACCAACAATGCCATCACCGCGCATATCCGGCGTATCCGGGATAAATTCCGGGAAGTTGATCCCGCTTTCGACGCCATCCGCACCGAATACGGCATGGGCTATCGCTGGCTGTCCTAGGCCGCATTTCTCATGAACATAAACTGATGAGAAATACGGTCTAGATTATGCGGATCTCCCTTCGAGTCAAACTGGCCCTGGCCTCCCTGCTTCTGCTCTTTATTCCCATTACCGGTTTTCGTTTCAGCGACCTCATCAAACAGGACCTGCTGCAAAGTCGGAAGGAGACCATGCTTTTTTCCGCCCGGGCGGTCGCTTCCGCCCTCTCCGGCCGGCCCGGCCTCTTTGACCGGGAGCTGTTCCATTCTTTAAACGCCAACCGCGACCTGTACCTGTATCAGCTCTCCAATCCGATGCGGATCAACGGCAAGACCGACGACTGGCAACCACAGCTGGCCGAGGCGGCCGAATTCGGTAAAGATCAGGTGCTCTTTTCAAGCGTTCCCTACAGTTACGATTCTTTGCATTATCGCCATCTGACGGGGGTTCGGGGCGGCTACCTTTATGCAGTTTTCCTGGTTACCGATGATAAGGTTGTTTACCGGCAGGCCGACTCGCCACACCTGGAGCTCTCCGACCATCTACAGATCGGCATTGAGGACCGGCAGGGCAAGCTGCGTCATTACATCCTCACGGCCATTAAGCCCGGCTGGGTGAATGCCTACCTGATACCGGAAGATAGAGAAGATCAGCCGATCTGGATGGAGACGAAAATTCAGGGAATGTGGGTCGAATCCCCCGGAGGCTACACCATTGAACTGAGAATGCCGAGGGAGATGGTCGGCCGGAAACTGGCCTTTGCCATCGCCGATGTCGATGACCCGGTTACTGGCAAAATAAAGGCGCTGGTCGGGACCGCCGCCACCGAGGATCGCGAGGAACTCGGCTGGCTGCTCTCACCCTCGGGAGCCATTGAAGATATTTTAAAATCACTTGACCGGCCCCATTCCCGGGTATTGATTGTCGACAGCAACCGCAGGGTGCGGGCAAGTTTCGGCAGCCTGACCGATGAAAAAACCCTTGCCGACACCGACCCATCCCTGCTCGCAACCATCAGTTCGTACACGTACCGGCTCTTGACCCCTCTCTACCGGTTTTTCATCCAATCCTTCGCCACGGAGTTCAGCCAGCCTGCTGCCCAGCCGTCGACTCTCGATATCAAAGGGATTAAGGAAGCACTGCATGGAATGTCTACCGTCACCAGCTATGCCATCAATGACGGGCAGGTCGAGATCATGGCGGCCATCACTCCCCTCCGGGAAAATGACTCGATAATCGGCGCAGTGGTAGTTGAGCAAACGACCAATTCGATCCTGGCCCTGCAGAATAAAATGATCGAGGAATCCTTAACCCTGACCATTCTCGTCTTCAGCTTTGGCGGGATAGGCCTTATTTTCTTTGCCTCCCGCCTCTCCTCCAGGATTCGCCGCCTGGGCAGCCAGGCCGCCTCGGCCATCAGCGACAGCGGCCGGATCCGGGAGACCATTGTACCGATCATGTCCCATGACGAAGTCGGCGATCTGTCCCGGACCCTGATAACCATGCTCAACCAACTGAAAATCCAGACGGAATACCGCGAAAAAATGGCCGACAACCTGGAGCATGAGATGCGGACCCCCCTGGCCGGCATCTCCGCTTCACTCAAGAATATGGCCAGAGATATGGTCGATCCGCCGGAACATATCAGCGAATATTTAAACTGGGCCCTGGAAGACGTTGCCAGGCTGGAAGCCCTGCTTACCTCGGTGCGTGATGCCACCAATCTGCAGGAAGCGCTTGGCCGGGATTTCAAAGAAGAATTTCGGCTCGATACGGCGATCGACATGTGGCTTACCCATAGCTGGCGTCAGGCTTTTGCCGAAGTCGATTTCGTCTTTCACAAATCGGCGGCCCCAGTCACCCTTCACGGCGATCCGGCGCGCATTCGGCAGATGCTGGACAAGCTGGTGGATAACGCCGTCTCCTTCCACCGTCCGGCATCTCCCATCGAGATAGCCCTGGCCGAAAACAACGGGACCATCACACTTTCCGTAGCTAATCAGGGTCCGGCCATTCCGCCTGAATTACAAAACCAGATCTTCAATTCCATGGTTTCCTATAGACAACATCAGGGGCAGCAAAAGGGCTCCGGTCCGCATCTCGGCCTGGGTCTTTATATCGTCCGGACCATTGTCGAACACCATCGGGGCACGGTGAGCGTAGCGTCGACAATGGACGGAACCGGCACGATTTTCACCCTGACGCTCTCGGGCTCCGGAGCAATTGGTCCAGGGCCCGCTGCAGGATGACAAAGTTTGCCCCTTCTCCCTCGCCGATTTCTTCCATAACGATGGTCCGGATTATTTCCGCATATTCCATTTCGGATGTATCATAGGCAAATTGGGAATGCAGACGGATTTGGGCAAGGGGCAGGCGTTGAAGCAAATCTCTGCCGAACAGGGTCAGCTGCCGGTCAATTTCTATTTTCGGGCAGTCCCCAGCAGGACCGGGATTTTCTCGCTGTCCTGTTTCTGTATAAGACATTTGTTCAACTATCGGTTACAGCCGTTTGCTTCTTGTGACTTTCACCTTTATCAATAGTCCTGAAAAACATCTTTACATTGGGACTTTCGCTCTGGCGGCGATGATATTCCGGGGGACTCTCCTCGACAAAACCCAATTGCAGAAAAAGGGACTGCAACCGGGGATTGGCGGTCAAGGATATAAAGCGGCTGAAGCCCTTGTCCGTCATGGTCTGTATAAAGGCATTGACCGTATATACCCCGATCCTCTGATTACGAAACCTCGTGGAAATTGCCAGAGCGCCGAGCTCCACGGTTCTCTCGTCGATCACCTTCTGCTCCAGACAGCCGACGACGATTCCGTCAATGGCCGTCACATAAAAGCGTTGCCGGTTCCGGCTCAGATACTCCTTGCTTCGGGGTTTTAAAAATCCAGCACGCTTATACATGGTCAGGATGCGATAGACAATGGCGACCTCTTCATCAGTCTGCACCTGGCGGAATTCCTCGGTAAAGTTATCGGCAATCATCGTGCCGGTCCCTTCAATTGTGAAGAGCTCGTGTTTGATGGCATTTTTGCCGGCGGGCAGGATGTGAATGCGCTCACAGCGCCCTGCTTCAATGCTTTCGCAGAGACGATTCATGGTGTCTTTGAAGTTCACATTGCCGATGAAGTCGGCAAAGTCGGCCATTCCTTCCCTGACTCGCCCAGTGGTCATTGTGTTGATTTTATTTCCTCTATTATCAATAAGATATCGCCTCTCAAGGAAAATCAGCTTATAGAGAGTGTCCGGATGGTCCAGAACCGCCTGGTAAAAATCAAGTTCCGGAGCAATCCTGACAAGACTGGTGGCAGGCAGCCTGGTTTCCAGCAGCCGCAGCAATTTCTGATTGGCAAAGCGATTGGGCAGGTTGTGAAAGAGGGTGGTGACAACTCCTTTTCTTACCAGAAATTTAATATCGGCAATGATCTCGTTGAAATGGTCGCGCAAAATTCCCTCCCGGCAGGCTATGCAGACTGTCCGGCCAATCAGATTTTTTGCGTATTCATTGAGATAGAGCTGTACCATGATCTTTCATTACGGCGGCTATTTGTCGCTGGACATCAAACCCATGCGAGCATATTGCTGTTTCGGGTGAACGATTGCGACCAAAACTAGCACGTTCTCACCTCTCCCGCAATGTTTTCAAAATTCGGCAACAATCCTGTAATTAGCAGGCGGAAAGTTGAAGAAAGCCAAGCAATAATTATTATCATTGATGGCAACGAAGAAGGTGAAGAGTTTTTACGTTGCCATCCTTGCTTTTTAGGTTTTTACAATTCGTCATCATTAATTATCAATTCTTCTGGAGATGGAGGAAAATTTGAAATTTGACTTCCCCAACAGTCGGGGCGAAATGCTGTCCGGCAAACTGGAACTCCCAGCCTCGACCCCGCGTGCCTATGCCATCTTTGCTCATTGTTTTACCTGTTCCAAGGATTTCATCGCGCCCAATATCTTTGCCAAAACCCTTGCCAAGAGCGGGATCGGAGTTCTACGTTTTGATTTTACCGGGTTGGGAAACAGTCAGGGGGATTTTTCCAACACCAATTTTTCCTCGAACATTGAGGATCTTATCAGTGCATGCTCCCATCTGGCCAAGGAATTCCAGGCTCCGGAGCTACTGATAGGCCACAGCCTTGGAGGGGCTGCCGTTCTCAAGGCGGCAGCACAATTGAGACAGGTTAAAGCGGTGGTCACCATCGCCGCGCCAAGTGATCTCGATCACCTGGCCCAGCTGTTTAAAGACAGTCTGCAGACGATCGAGGAAAAGGGGGAGGCGGATGTCCTGGTGGCCGGACGAAAATTTACCATTAAAAGACAATTACTTGAAGATGTAAAACAAACCGGGCTACTGGAGAGTGTTCGGACATTTCGCAAGGCACTTCTGGTAATGCATGCTCCCCTGGATAATGTGGTGGCAATTCATCATGCCGAACAGATTTTCAGGGCGGCGAAACACCCCAAAAGCTTTATATCCCTGGATACGGCGGACCACCTGCTTTCCCGGCGCAGTGATGCCCGCTATGCGGCGAACGTATGCGCCGCCTGGGCGGACCGTTATCTCACTGCCGGGGCGGATGAAGATAACCCTTGATAAGCAGCATGGCATGCCGGACATCATCTGGGCCCGCCAGGGCTGATCGTGTGCAAGAGAGGTGCCGGGGAATGTTTGCCTCAAAAACTGGACTCAATCAACCAAATCGGCCGGTAATGTAATCTTCCGTCTCCTTACGCACGGGATTCATAAAAATCGTGCTCGTGGTGCCGAATTCCATCAGCTTGCCCATATACATATAGGCAGTGTAGTCCGAAACCCTGCTGGCCTGCTGCATGTTATGGGTTACGATCACAATGGTCAGCTTTCCTTTCAGTTCCTGGATCAATTCTTCTATTTTGGCGGTGGCTATCGGGTCCAGTGCCGAACAGGGCTCGTCCATGAGCAAAACATCCGGTTCCACGGCGAGCGCCCGGGCGATACAGAGCCGCTGCTGCTGCCCGCCGGACAAAGCTGTTCCCGGTTGATCGAGTTTTCCGTGGATCTCATCCCAGAGGGCGGCGTCGCGCAGGGCCTTTTCCACCCGCCCTTCAATCTCGCTGGCACTATAGTTGCCATAGAGTTTGAGGCCATAGGCGATATTATCGAAGAGGCTCATCGGAAACGGCGTCGGCTTTTGGAAGATCATCCCTACTCTGCGGCGCAGATGCAGGGCAGGAATTGAAGTATCGAGGATATTGACGCCATCCAGCAGGATCTCCCCTTCCGCGCGAAATCCTTTGTACAGTTCATACATTCGATTATAGGTGCGTATGTGGGTCGATTTTCCGCAGCCTGACGGACCTATGAAAGCCGTAACCTTTTTGGCGGCGATATCAAGTGTATTGTCGAACAGAGCCTGCTTTTCACCATAATAAAAGTTGACCCCGCGGACAGAAAGCTTGACCTCCCCCATTTCCGGGTCTTTGCCCAAAGACGTTTCCATCGTGTTAATATCCTTATATATTCCTACTGTTTGTGTCGCTTCTTGCTGATGATATATCATTTGGTTCAAAACGTCCTCCTTCCGGCATGCAGGATAACCCGCGTGAAAATATTGATTATCAATACCGTCGTTGTAATTAAAAAGGCTGCCCCCCAGGCGAGGCTGTGCCAGTCATCATATGGACTCATCGCATAGTTGAAGAGGACTACCGTGAGATTTGCCATAGGCTCATTCATGCTATGCATCCAGTAAGGGCTATTCAAAGCGGTAAAGAGAAGCGGGGCCGTTTCCCCGGCAACCCTGGCAACTGCCAGCATAATGCCGGTAAAAATACCGGATGCCGCAGAGCGATAGATAATTTGAAAGACCATCCTCCAATACGACGAGCCAAGGGCCAGGGCCGCTTCACGAATTTCAGAAGGTACCAGCCGAAGCATCTCCTCGGTTGTGCGGCTGACCACCGGCAACATAATGATAGCCAGGGAACAAGCCCCGGCCCAACCGGAGAAATTGTGCATGGGTTTCACTAAAACCAGATAGACAAAAACACCGATGACGATAGAGGGAGCCGAAACCAGAATATCGGCCAGAAACCGGACTACATTACCTATCTTACTGTCCTTGCCGAACTCAGCCAGATAGGTCCCTGACAACATGCCAATGGGGACGGCCAGACAGGCAGCAACAAAAGTCATTAACAGTGTCCCGACAATGGCATTGGCCAGGCCCCCTCCCTCGACTCCCGGCGGAGTCGGCACAGCAGTAAAGAAATCCCAGTTGATAGCCGTGACGCCTTTCCAGGCAACATCCGCGAGTATCCAGGTCAACATAAAGAGACCGGCTATCGCCGCCAGTGCCGAAAGGGTCAGGACCACACTGTTTATAATTTTCCTGCGGTTAATAAGTGTCATATTTGCCTCCCCGACTGACCGCGGCGGAGCCAGAACTGTGCCAGTCCGAGTATTATGAAGGTAATCAGAAACAGGACCAGTCCCAACTCGATCAGGGATGACAGGTACACGGCACCGTCTGCTTCGGTAAACTCGTTGGCAAGAGTTGAAGCAATCGAGTTGCCGGGCGCAAACAGCGAAGGGGAGAGATGGTAGGCATTGCCTATGACGAAGGTAACAGCCATTGTCTCGCCCAGTGCCCGGCCCATGCCTAAGAATACCGCACCGGCAATGCCCTTCTTGCCATACGGAATCATGACATCCCTGACCACTTCCCAGGTGGTACAACCAAGGCCATAGGCCGCCTCCTTCAACGGCTGCGGCACCATCAGAAAAACATCCCGTGTCACTGAAGAAATAAAAGGAATAATCATCAGGGTCAAAACCAGGCTTGCGGTCAGCATACCGATTCCCATGGACGGCCCGGAGAACAGCGGTAGAAATCCCAGTGTATTTTTCAAAAAAGGTTGAACATAATCCGCCATTAGAGGACTCAGCACAAAAAGTCCCCACATGCCGTAGACAATGGATGGGATCGCCGCCAGCAGTTCAATTGCAGCGCCAAAGGGTGCCCGAAGCCAGTGGGGCGCCAGCTCCGCCAGAAAGAGCGCTATCCCCAAACTCAGGGGAATAGCGAACAGCAGAGCCAGAAAGGTGGAAAGCAGCGTACCGACGATTGGAATCACTGCCCCGAACTGTTCATTTACCGGGTCCCAGACTGCGGTAATGAGAAATGAGAAACCGAATTTCTGGATGGAAGGCTGAGATTGATCCCAAAGCACCAGAACTATCGCGAGAAAGAGGATGGCGATGAAGGCGGCAAACGCTGCAGTTACACAGCGAAATATCAGATCACCCCAGACTTTGTTTTTTTTCATGTTATATAATTTAGAGAGACCGCTCTTATGAGCATGATCTTTTCACCACGGTTTTTCTGTTATTTTTTCGACGACTATTCTTTCCAAGAAAAACGTTCGCTTTTATCAAGGTGTATAAATAAGACTGAGGCCTGCACTTCAGGCAGTCCTCAGTCAAATATAACCCGTTGGTATGCCGTGCCTGGCGTGACACTCTCACGACCGGCACCCTGTTACCGGGGATGCATTACTGCCAGATCGGCTGGCCGCTTTCGTCTTTCAACTCTTTCTTCCAGGTCGTCTCTACCATTTTGACAACCGCGTCAGGCATAGGAACATAGTCCAACGACATGGCCGCTTTGCCACCGTTCTTGTAACTCCAGTCGAAAAATTTCAAGACCTCTTTGCCTTGCTCTGGATTCGTCTGGGTCTTGTACATGAGGATGAAGGACGCGCCGGTGATCGGCCATGAATCTTTTCCCGGCTGATCGGTCAACACCATATAATATCCTTCAGCATGAGACCAATCGGCTCCGGCTGCAGCTGCCTGGAAATTTTCGGCTGTCGGAGCGACATAATTGCCGTCATGGTTTCTCAACATTACGGAGGTCATTTTGTTCTGGAGGGCATAGGCATACTCGACATAGCCGATAGAGGCATCGACCTTGCCCACAAAGGCGGCAACACCCTCATTCCCTTTACCACCGAGACCTACCGGCCACTGAACAGCCTTATCGTTGCCGACCTTATTCTGCCACTCTTTACTCACCTTGGTCAGATAGTTGGTGAAAATCCAGGTGGTACCTGAGCCGTCTGCGCGGTGAACGACGGTGATGTCCTTGGCAGGCAGGGGCAAACCGGGATTATCTGCGGTGATTTTTTTATCATTCCACTTGGTTATCTTGCCGAGATAGATATCGGCCAGGTTCTCGGCCGACAATTTCAACTGATTCGCGGCAATCCCTTTCAGGTGAACGACGGGGACGACACCACCCATGATCATCGGAAACTGCATAAGACCGGACTTGTTTAACTCTTCCGGTTTTAAGGGAGCATCGGAGGCGCCAAAGTCCACGGTTTTCGCCTTGATCTGCTTGATACCGCCCCCCGAGCCGATGGATTGATAATTGAGGCGAACTCCAGTCTCCTGATTGTAGTTATAGGCCCATTTGGAATAAGCCGGATACGGAAAGGTTGCGCCCGCTCCTGTTATGGTGGTTTCCGCCCAGCAGGGAACGGACAAAGCCACCATAGCTACCGCGGTAAAAAATGCCGTCTTGATACTCTTTCTCTTTTGCATGTTGTTCTTCTCCAAGAAAATAATGGGTGTACAAAATTGTGTCTCAAATCCCTCCACGTTTGCAGCGAACACACCATATTCCGCCATTGTTAGAATTCCGTTAGTAAGTGGTTAATTTCGAATTAACCCGCCAAGAAATATTCAACTCCTTCCCAAAGCTACCGCTGCTTATAAATTCTGCTCCCTCATGTACAAAAAAATTAATTTTTCAGAAGACTTACAAGGAGGCGAACAAACTGAACCGATTGTTAAATTTTGATCAGGATCGATATCTTCCTTTATTTACTTGAATTATTTGCTTAGAAAAGGTGGTAGCTGCCGGCACGGCGTAGTCGCTCATGCGGTGAATTTACTATCATCCACCGATGTTATTGAATATTTTCAGGACATCAAAAATGATTTACAGGAAGGAAAAAATGAAACGTCTTGTAGCTTTTCGTCTCGCTGCACTCTCTCTGGCCGCGGCAATTATTTTCGCGGGGTCTGCTGCCGCTGCCGTGAATGTTTTCCCTATGAAATGTATTCTCTCTGGTTCCTGCTTTCCAAACCAGGTCAATATGGACTTTCAAGTTGAATACATTGCCAAGGGATCAGGTGGGGGGATTAAAGATTTACAGAACCACTCCGTCAATTTTGCCTGAAATATCAATTGACTGGGAAATTTATCGAGCGCCTCGATTTAGAGGAAAAATTCTCGTTTCCGGACAGACATCTATTTAATCCACTGATACGCTTGATATTTCTCATCAGCCTTAAAACAGCGCATATCGAATTCCCTGAAATCCTTCTCCAGAATCGGGCTTGTGGCACATATCGGCAAGCTCCACCAGGCCTCTGGCGAATTGATAACCGCGATTTTGCTTAGGACCTTCTTGGGAAGCAGCAGACTGAGTGCATGTCGAAAATTGATAAATTGATGGTAGGCAATAAACAGAAATTTTACTTCCCTGAAATCCAGGACTATGCGAGTGCATTCCGGAATTTTCAGATCAAGGAGTTTGCGAATACTCCCAAGCAGGGTTTTATAATAGGTAACGTTATGGTATCTGATCGTTACGACGCCATCTTTCGCATCAAACAGAATGTTAAAATTTTCCATGGGTTTCACCTCGGTCACGCCATTGAATTTCGATAGATCCGCCCCCTGAGGATCATGCCTTAATTTGAGGGTCTTTGCAGAAAGTATTCATTGATTGTCTAGCGTGCTAAAGAAACTGCGGCAAAGGAGAGATTAAAGAAGCTGTTTGCCGGCAGCGAAAGACAATAATCATTGCACAGCAGAGAAAAGTCAGACATTACTTCCTAAACCACACAACTCCGGTATGACTGGAATTTTTAGACAGTTTCACAGCATTAAACAGATAATGGGAGCACCATGGACACCGAAACAGCCAGAAAAATTTTTTCCCGGGATCGTTATGCAGCCCTTTCCGGCATCGAAATAGTCGAGGCCGGCCAAGGCTACTGCAAAGCCAGGATGACAATTGAAGATAAGCATCTCAATGCAGCCAACGTCGTCCAGGGCGGCGCCGTCTTCACGCTGGCCGACCTGGCCTTTGCCGTGGCATCAAACAGCCGCGGCCAGTTGGCCTTGGCGATCAACGTTAACATCTCTTTTCTTAACAGCGTGTCGTCCGGCACCTTGTATGCCACGGCAACGGAGGTGGATGAACCCAAACGATTGGGGGCCTATGATGTGCTGGTCACGGATGAGCAAAGCAGAATTATTGCCAGATTCAACGGGATGGTCTATCGAAAGAACCAAAATATATGAGGTGAAACAATCATTTATCCTTCTTGTAAAACTATCTGGCCAGGCGCAGGACAAGATACCCTGCTACAGCGCTGACGAGGGAACCGATTATTACCCCTATCTTGGCGTATTCAAAATTCGTACCCTCCGTAAAAGACAGATTGGCAATGAATAAGGACATGGTAAAGCCAATGCCGCCGAGCATTCCCGCCCCGAATATCTGCGTCCAGGTCGTATTCTGGATCAACTCGGTTTTCAACAATTTGGCCGTAGCGAAGGTGAAAATGAATATTCCCAGGGGCTTGCCCACCACCAGACCAAGGATAATGCCGAGAGTAATCGGATCGGTAAGAGCCGTTGCAGGTTGAAGACCGGTGAAGGTAACACCGGCATTGGCGATGGCAAACAGGGGCAATACCAGATATCCCACCCATGAAGACAGATTATGTTCCAGATATTGCAGCGGCGGCTCCACCGCTCTGCAGGCCAGATCGATTTCCTGCACGGCGTTCCGATGGTCCCTGTTGACCAGAATGCTCTCTCCGCAGGTGCCATTTCGGCACTGGATTTCCTGCAAACGCTTGGAGACCATTTCAAGGAACAGGTCGGTATCGTATTTGCCGGAGGCAGGAATAAACAACGCCGTAATGACCCCGGCAATGGTTGGGTGCAGACCGGCCTTGCCCGCGGCAAACCAGAGCAGAATGCAGAAGAAGATATAGGCTGAGGCGCGTTGCACGCCGAAACGATTCAGTCCCCAGAGACAGCAGGTGATAAGAGCGCAGACCAACAGGGCCGGGAGATTAATGGCGGGGGTATAAAATGCGGCTATCACCACTATCGCACCGATATCATCGGCAATGGCAAAGACTGTGAGAAATAGCCGGATGCCGTGAGGCACTTTTTTTCCAAGAGTAGACAGGACTGCAAGAGAAAAGGCGATATCCGTCGCCATGGGAATCCCCCAGCCGGAAATACTGTCCGTTCCCTGATTTAAAAAAAAATAGATGGCCGCAGGTAAAACCATACCTCCAACCGCCGCAGCCACCGGCAAGGTGGCCAGTTTAGCATCGGAGAGTCCACCGACCAGAAACTCCCTTTTAATTTCGAGACCGACGGTGAGAAAAAAAACAGTCATCAAACCGTCATTGATCCAATGAAGAAGCGAGTGGCTGAGGGTTAAACCTGCGAGGGAAAAAGAAAGTTCCTGCTGCCATAGTCCGTGATATCCTGCCGCATTGATATTTGACCAGAGCAAGGCGATCAGAGCCGAACCGAAGAGCAGGAAACCCGACTGGGAAATTTTGGCGACAAAATACTGAAAGGCCGTTGTCTGCATGATTTTTGAGACAGCCTGGATTGGATTTTTCAAATCGGCTACTATTGAATTCGAATTTTTCATGCCTTTCGGTCCCGGGATTTTTTTTTAAAAAAATCTTTCTGCTTACTATTGTGACAGGTCAGGTAAAAATCAAAGATAAAATACTGCGGGAAGCATTCAGAAATAGCCCGGCCAATCTCATCTCCGCGGCCAGGGACGGGTACATAGAAAACCAGCGGTCAGTCACGCTCGCGGATAAGGTCAATGACGAACCAGGACATCGTCCTCTCACTTTACTGGCGGAAAATGAGATCCGCATCATCCTCAACTGGAACGCCCAGAATGAAAAAAAATAAGAAGTATTGGTTCCCGGCTAAAAAATATGGATGGGGCTGGGGCCCACCAATGACATGGCAAGGTTGGCTTGTTATGATTATTTTTGTTGCTGTGGTTACATATACAGCGATAATGTACCCCCCTGACAAATCTCCGGTGGTTTTTCTGGTAAATATTGTTTCATCTGTACTTATTTTTATTGCCATTTGTTGGTTAAAAGGCGAACCGCCAAAATGGAGATGGGGCGGCAAGAAATAAAAATCTTTCAGTTTTATCAATTCGCATCTATCCGCCATTGGGGGAGCTTCGAAAATCAAGAAAAAGCTGCTTATTTGTTTTCGTAAACTGGCTAAGGTGTTCATGGATCAGCCGTATCCGATTGGCGGTGAAGGAGGGGCAAATGAGGGTTTTCATAAGTTGGTCCGGGCAAAAGGCGCAAAAAATAGCTGTTTTTCTAAAGGATTGGCTGAAAGTCGTTGCCTATGATGTCGAAGTTTTCTTTTCCGATGAAGATATTGAAAGCGGGATACCGTGGTTTGGGAAAATACTGAATGAGTTGAATAGTTGTCAGTTTGCTATCATTTGCTTGACGGACGAAAATCTGCAGAAACCTTGGCTTTTTTTTGAAGCTGGTGCCATTGCTAATCACATGGAAAAGGCTAATGTCTGCCCATTCCTTTTTGATATTTCCGTGGCCGATCTGAAAGGGCCTCTTTCAAACTATCAGGTGACAAGATTTGACAAGGGCGACATCAAGAAACTGCTCAAGACACTTTACGGTCGATCGCGGAGTGACGTAGACGCAACCGTGGTGGAACGCATTTTTGAGAACTTCTGGCCTGAACTTGAAAAGAATCTACTTTTAGTGAGAAATTCAGGCGGAAAAAAGACTGATGCGTCACAACGAACTCAACGTGACGTCGTTGATTTGCTGGAGGAAATTCTCTCGCTTTCGCGATACACGGCAAAAAAACCCTCTGTTGCGGATCGAATCATAGATTCGAGCATCATAGAGTTTTTAATTGACAGGATAAAATACACGCACGACTCAATAGTACAACAAATACCGAGAAGCAAAATTCTCGAGGACTTGCAAGACATAGGCTCAGTAGTTCACTCTTTGCTCCCCTATACTCAAGAGTCTCCAGCGCTAGCACTGTTAATTGAGGATCTCGACGGCTTAACTTACTCTATGGCAGACGAAGGAAGTGACGACCACTGATGCCCCCATGAGCGTGTTCATAAACGGCACCCTTTTCCTAACTCTTCGTTGCTGGACGCTCCAGCCTGACTTAGAAATGGAAAGACAACCAAATTTTTCATAAAGCGGCAGAGAAGACAGATTTCAGCCGCTTTTTTTTATTTCTTCTCCGCTTCTTTGAGAAAGCACAGGCCTCATCCTGGTTTGTCAAACATTACAGCTTTGTAATATTCGTGCAAGACTCCCGTAATGTTGCGTGAATATACTGACATACCACTACAGCTAATCGTTTAAAACTATTACAGCAGCTTTGAGGAACCCTCCATGTTAGAAAATTCAGCGCAGTCCGTCCCCCAGGCAGTCTCACGACCTGATTCATCGGGATCTCCGCCTTCGACGGATGTCTATAGTTCAATCCAGAAAATAAATGAGACGGTGAAGGAAAGCTCGAACTGGATCTCCCCGCTTAAATACGAACTCTCCAAGGTCATTATCGGTCAGGAGCACCTGATCGAACGCTTGCTGATCGGCCTGCTTTCAGGTGGACATATTCTTCTTGAGGGTCTTCCGGGTCTCGCCAAGACCCTGGCGGTAAAAACCCTGGCCAGGGCGATTCAGACGGACTTCAAACGAATCCAGTTCACCCCCGATATGCTGCCGGCCGACATCATCGGCACCCAGATCTACAATCCGCAGCAGACTACCTTTGAGGTAAAGCACGGACCGATCTTTTCCTCTCTCATCCTGGCCGACGAAATCAATCGTGCCCCAGCCAAAGTACAGTCGGCTCTGCTGGAGGCCATGCAGGAAAAGCAGGTAACCATCGGTGAGCAGAGTTTTCACCTGCCTGAACTCTTTCTGGTGCTTGCTACCCAGAATCCCATCGAACAGGAAGGCACTTACCCTCTGCCCGAAGCCCAGATCGACCGTTTTATGCTCAAGGTTGTTGTCGGCTATCCGAGCCAGGCCGAGGAGAGAAAAATCCTGGATAGTTACGACCAGACCGATTCCGAAGTATTGGTGACCCCGGTGACAGATCCTCAGGATATTCTGGCCGCCAGAAAAGTCGTCAACTCCATCTACATGGATGACAAGATCAAGGACTACATCGTCTCCCTGGTCTATGCCACCCGCGAACCGCAGAGATTTCAACTCGACCTGAAAGAATATATCGAAACAGGTGCCTCCCCTAGGGCGACCATCAACCTCAAGGCGGTATCGCGCTGCCTGGCTTTTCTGGCCGGCAGGGGCTATGTAACTCCTGATGATGTCAAGGCCTCGGTCATCGATGTCATGCGGCACCGCTTACGCATCAGCTACGAAGCCGAGGCCGAAGGGATCAGCAGTGAGGATATCATCCGGAAAATCCTCGACACGGTGCCGGTGCCCTGATCTTACGCGACACGACCATGGATACATTGATTACCAGGGAAATCCTGAAAAAGGTCCGCCAGATCGAGGTACGAACCAACCGGCTGGTCAACGACAGCCTCGCCGGCAACTACCAATCGGTTTTCAAGGGCCGCGGCATGAACTTTGACGAGGTCCGCGAATATGTCCCCGGTGACGATATCCGGACCATTGACTGGAATGTCACCGCCCGGACAGGGATTCCCCATATCAAGAAGTTCACCGAAGAACGGGAAATGACCATCATGCTGATGATCGATATCAGCGGCTCCGGCGATTTCGGTTCCGTCAACAGCTCCAAAAGGGAAATGATGGCCGAAATGGGCTCGGTTCTGGCCTTTTCCGCGGTTCGCAATAACGATAAAGTCGGCCTCATCCTCTTTACGGGCACTGTCGAACTGTATATCCCGCCCAAAAAAGGCCGGGGGCATATTCTGCGGATAATCAGGGAAATCCTCTTTTTTAAGGCCAATGGGAGGGAAACGGATCTGAAGGTGCCTCTCGATTTCACCAACCGGGTCATCAAGAGAAAATGTGTGGCTTTTCTTATTTCCGATTTTTGCCTGCCGGATAATTTCGAGGCAGGCCTTAAAGAGCTGCAGCCGAAACTGCAGATCAGCAACAGGCGGCACGATCTGATTGCCATGATCGTCTCCGATCCGCGGGAATACGAGCTTCCCGATGTCGGCTGGATAACCCTGGAAGACGCGGAAAGCGGGGAGCAAGTTGATTTGAATACCTCCGATGCCTCGGTCAGAAACCGCTATCGGGAAATGGCCGGAGCGAGGCGGAAAACGGTGCAGAAAGCCCTACGCTCGGCAGGCGTCGACCTTCTCGATCTCAATACCGACAGCCCCTACCTGCCGGCACTGCTCAGTTTCTTCAGTGCCCGAAAAGGGAGGGCGTCATGACGAGACCAGGCGTTATCCTCATTTTGCTGCTGCTCTTGGTTCTGCCTGCTCTCAGCTTTGCGGATAGCGGAAACAATGCGCCCTTGACCCTTTTGCAGCAGCCCCAAAAAAACAGCGGGACGGCTCATAATCCGGCAGTGTCGAAGCAGGATGAGGAGTTGCACGATATTTACGGTCCTGTTCCCTTAAAGCAGCAACCTCCCTATCTGCTGCTTGCCGGTGCGGTCTGCCTGTTGCTGCTGATATCGGCTCTTCTTTACTGGTTCTTCAAAAAGAAAGGCCTCCGGCCGGCCCCCCCCATTCCTCCCTGGGAAAAGGCGCTGATGGACCTGGCGGAAGCAAGAACCCTGCTTAATCCGGAACGGGGCCTTCTCTACATGGATCGGGTAAGCCAGATCCTGCGCAGCTATATCGAATCAAGGTTTGCCATCCAGTCGACCCGCCAGACCACGCGTGAGTTTCTCCAAAGTTTGACCGCAGCCGGCGACAGCTCGCCGCTTCGAACCTACAAGACGGAGTTGCAGGATTGTCTGGAACAGGCGGACATGGCCAAATTTGCCCACCATCTTCCCCAAATGGACAATCTCGAAAAAATGGAAGTCGCGGTGACCACCTTTGTACAGACGACGGAACCGGCTGAACCGGCTGAAACGGCAAAGCCCGCAAAACCATCGAAACAACCGAAGCTGACCAAGCGGGCTCTCTCGATTTTGCGAGGCAGATCATGAGGTTTCTCCATCCGGAACTGCTCTGGCTGCTCACCCTGCTGCCCCTGTTGGCTTTTCTCTATGGTCGGACAGGTGGAGCTCCGGCACTCCTGTTTTCAACCACATCTCTTGCATCGTCTCTAGCAGGTGGGAGAAAGACGCGGCCGGGTACCCTTCATTTCCTTCTGCGCCTGGTTGTGCTCTTTCTTCTCATCCTGGCCCTGGCCCGGCCACAACTGGGGAACAGCACCACCGAAATCGAGGCCAGCGGTATCGATATCCTCCTGGCGGTCGACGTTTCCGGCTCCATGGAGGCCATGGACTTCACACTCGGCGGCAGACCTGCCAGCCGCCTCGACGTCGTGAAAAAGGTAGTCGATGAATTCATAGACCAACGGCCCAACGACAGGATCGGTCTGTTGGCTTTCGCCGGACGTCCCTACCTGGTCAGTCCCTTAACCCTTGACCATAGCTGGCTGCGTAAGCGGCTTGACTCCCTGAAGGTCGGCATGATCGAGGAGGATGGTACGGCCATTGGTTCGGCTATCGGCAGCGGCACCAATCGATTGCGGGATAGAAAATCCAAATCGCGTATTTTAATCCTGCTTACCGACGGTATGAATAATGCGGGACGTATTCCACCGCTTATCGCCGCCGAAGCCGCGGAAGCGCTGAATATCAAGGCGTATACCATTGGTGCGGGTACCCGTGGCGAAGCGCCGATGCCGGTAACCGACAATTTCGGCAATCGCAGACTGGTCCGGGTGCAGGTCGATATCGATGAGGATACGCTGACCAAGGTGGCCGAAAAGACCGGAGCCATCTATTTCCGGGCGACGGATACCGCCTCTCTTTCAAAAATATATAATGAGATAAATAAGATGGAGACGACCACGAGAACCATTAAAAAGTTTGAATCGTATCGGGAACTTTTTCCCTTTCTTGTTCTCGCCGCCCTGCTCCTGCTGGGTGTGGAAATTTTTCAGTCGCGGAAAAAGTTGCCATAAGAGCGCTTAAGAGAGAAACATTATGAATTTTGCCCAACCGCACTGGCTACTGGCCGGCGTTCTTACCTGCATCGGCATGGTATTCCTGTTCCGCTATCTGCGGCAAAGACGGCTGGCAGCCCTGGAGAAATTCGCCGCGCAGCACCTCATTGGCCGACTGACCCGTAATGTTTCAGGCAGCAAGAGACGCTCAAAAAATATCCTGCTGCTGCTTGCCGTCAT
Source organism: uncultured delta proteobacterium (assembly GCA_963835305.1). GTDB lineage: Bacteria > Desulfobacterota > Desulfobulbia > Desulfobulbales > Desulfocapsaceae > Desulforhopalus_A. The sequence continues at coordinate 463,158 of CAWIEU010000010.1, read as the reverse complement.
GATGTGTTTTACGGCGCTTGCCCGTCCTCAATATGGTTTTCAATGGGTGGATGTAAAACGCAAGGGAATCGACCTTCTCTTTGCCCTCGATACTTCGAAAAGTATGCTGGCGGAAGATATCAAACCAAACCGCTTAAAAAGAGCGCACCTGGCAATCCTCGATTTTGTCGAACAGTTAAATGGTGACAGGGTCGGCCTTATGCCCTTTGCCGGGTCAGCCTATCTGATGTGCCCGTTGACGCTTGATTACGAAGCGTTCGAAGACTCTCTTGCAGCGGTGACAACAGACATAATTCCCCGTGGCGGCACCAATATCGCCGCAGTAATCGATGCGGCGGCCGAGACCTTGAATAATGCAGCCAACCATAAGATTCTGATTATCTTAACGGACGGTGAAAATTTGCAGGGTGATGCCGTGCAGGCGGCTGAAGCAGCCGCCAAGCAGGGATTGACAATCTATACCGTGGGTGTCGGTACCAGCCAGGGAGAACTCATTCCCGTGGCGGAAGCCGGCGGCAAGGGCTTTGTGAAAGACCAGGAAGGTAAATTTGTTACCTCAAGACTCGACGAGAAAACTCTCAAGGCCATCGCCGAAAAAACCGGCGGCCTCTATGCTCCTCTCGGCATGGCCGGTGAGGGACTGGAGACCATCTATCAAAAGAAACTGACCCTTGTTCCCAAAGAAGAACTGGCCGAGCGCAGGCATAAAGTACCGCTGGAAAGATTTGAATGGCCGCTGGCTGTAGCACTCATCTTTCTCATGCTGGAACTTTTAATTGGCGAAAGGAAAAAGGCCCGGGCCCTGCCGTTCATCGACTCCATAAGCCGCATCCTCAGGCGAAAAAAGAAGGTGGCCGAAGTAACCACCGTCATCCTGCTGTTCAGCCTGGGCTTTGCCGGTAAAGCATACTGCTCCCGGGGAGAAGAGGCTTTTGCCCAGGGAAATTATCCACAGGCCTCGGAGTATTACCGCAAACAGCTGGAGAAATCGCCTGATGATCCCAAACTGCATTATAATTACGGCACGGCCGCCTTTAAGAACAACATGTATGACGAAGCCATCGAGGCATTTTCCAAGGCGCTGAAAAGTGACGATATAGAATTGCAGAAAAAGGCCTACTACAACAGAGGCAACAGCTACTATCAAAAAGGGGCGGAAGCGCAGCAGGCGAACCCAAAGACCACAATTGACCAGTGGAAACAGGCGCTCGGTTCCCTGCAATCGGCACTGCAGCTCGATCCTAACGACGCCGATGCCAAGCACAACCGGGATGTGATCAAAAGGCGACTGGAAAAACTGGAAAAGCAGCAACAACAGCAGCAGAAACAAGACCAACAGAACAGCAACAAAGATCAACAGGATCAGAAGAACCAGCAGAAAAACAAGAACGGAGATTCAAAAAAGCAACAACAAAGCAATTCCGCTCAACAGGATCAGAAATCGCAACAGCAAAAAGGTAATACGGAAAAGCAGGCCGGACAGGGGCAGGCGGACGAAAAAGCCGATGCGGGCAAGAAAGGACAGGATCAGAACCGGCCGCAGCCCAGGGATCAGGCTAAAAATAATACCAAAGGGGGCGGTAATGGGGATAAACCTGCGCCTCTGAATGAAGCGCAGAAAAAAAATAATACTTCGGCAGACCAGGCAAAGCAGAGTACAAAGCAACAGCAACCTGGTAAAATAGCCAAAATGACCGGAATGACCAAAGAGGAGGCGGAGAGTCTGCTCAACGCCCTGAAAAACGAGGAAGGCGAACTGAATTTCGTTCCTTCCGGTCACACAAGCAATGAAAGTGATATAGATAAAGACTGGTAATGCGATATCAATCAATACTTTTTCAACTGATACTCTGTCTGGCCGTCCTGAGCCTTTGCGCCATTGGTCCGGGCATCGTCAATGCCTCCGAGGTCACGGTGGATGCCTCTCTCAGTTCTCTGTCCTTTCCTCTGAACCAGGCGGCAAGGTTGACCATCACAGTAAGCGGCGCGAGTCACGGTGCCGATATCGAAATGCCGGTGATTGACAATCTCCGTCTGCGCAGGCAGGGGACATCGAGTCAGATCAGTGTCGTCAACGGCTCAATTTCTTCTTCAATTTCCCATAATTACCTTGTCCAGGCAGATAAATCCGGCCCCTTTACCATCCCGCCGATTCAGGTGACGGTGGGAGGCGACACCTATTCGACTAGGCCCATCAGTTTTCAGGTTACTCCGGCAGGTCAATCCAGCGGATACTCAGGAAAATCCGATCAGGCAGCAGGGGATATCGCCTTCATCCGCATTTCTCAGACATCGGGCAGTCATTATCCGGGAGAGATTGTTCCCCTGACAATCAAAGCCTATTTCAGTCAGGCTTACAGAACAGAGATCAACTCGCGGCCGACCTTGGTCGGTGACGGGGTGGTCATGTCGCAACTGCAGGATAATCCACGGCAAACAGAAGAATCGGTAAACGGAAGGATGTATCATGTCCTCACCTGGGAGACCAGTTTGTCAGGCATAAAAGTGGGCGAATATCCACTCCATTTTTCCCTCGAAGCTTCTGTGCTCATCCCTCAGAAAAGGCGTTCGCTTTCACCTTTTGGCGACAACGGTTTTTTTGACGATTCCTTATTCAACGATCCCGCCTTCGACAGTTTCTTCGGCGGTCATCAACGCAAATCCATTGTCTCGGTAAGTCCCGAGATCGTTTTTAATGTTTTGCCGTTGCCCACTGAGAATCAGCCGGACAACTTCACCGGCGCAATCGGCGATTTCGAGCTGAAAGTTGCCGCGGCGCCCGTGGATGCGGAAGTAGGTGAACCGATGACTCTTACCATGAAGATTTCCGGCACGGGGAATTTTGACCGGGTAGAGGCCCCAAAATTCCCGGAAAGTGCCGACTGGAAAACTTACTCCCCCACCTCGAATTTTGCGGAGCAGGGAAGAAGTTATCAAGGAATCAAAACCTTTGAGCAGGCGGTAGTCGCCAAAAGCGGAGCAATAACCGAGATTCCCCCGCTCTCTTTCAGTTATTTCAATCCCGCGGAAAAAAGATATATCACCAAAACCAGCGAAGCCGTTGCTCTGAGCTTGAAAAAACCAAACATCCCTACCGCCGGAAGAATCATGCAGCCCGTACAGGCGGCAACCCCGGTGAAACCTCGGCAGGCCTCCCAGGCTGCACCGGCCCAAGCCATAACAGGACTGGCCCCGATCCATCTGGAGATCGGAACGTATCATCAGCGCCTTGTCCCGTTGTTTAAAAACATATGGCTGATAGCACTCTGTTCACTTTGTCTTCTGTTGCTCCTGACCCTTTTCGTTTTCAAGATTCGCCAGCGCAATATCGAAAAGCATCCGGAAATAGAAAACAAAAAGAGAAAGAAGCTGCTGCTGGCTAATGACCTGCAAAAAATTGAACAAGCTAAGGAGGCGGGAGACGCTCCCGGCTTTCTTACACTTGGCAGAACGGCCATCCAGAACCAGCTCGGACTGCTCTGGCATATCGAACCGGCTGCTCTCAGTCTTGCCGATATCAAAAGCCGGCTGCAGGCTGACTCTCCGCTTATCTCCATTTTCCAGGCCGCGGAGGAGGCGGCATACGGCGGAGCCACCCTCACGGAGGAAAAGATGCAGACCTTCTTTATCACCCTGAAAACGGAGCTGGAGGAGTTACTATGAATCGCAGAAGCTTTCGTTTCCTTTTCCCCATAATGGCGATGCTGGCCGTTATGTTGCTAGCCATTGCAGCCGCTTTACCGGCTTTGGCCGGCACAACCGAAAACAGCCTTTTCCAGCAGGGGAACGAGGCGTACAGCCGTGGTGATTATTCCCAGGCGATCTCAAAATACCAGCAGATCACCGAAACGATGGGATACTCTCCGGCAGTGAACTACAATCTGGCAAACAGTTATTTTTTGTCGGGAAAAATCGGTCTGGCGGTACTGAATTACGAAAGAGCGCTCCGACTTGATCCATCTGATTCAGATATCTCCGGCAATCTCCAACTGGTAAAAAAGGAAAATGGACTCTTCCCCAAGGACTCTTCCGGGGCTGAGCGATTCTTCCAGATGCTGAACCTTGACCTGTGGACGGCCCTGATTCCGGTATCGCTGCTTCTGCTTACCGGTTTTCTGATTGCAACCATGAAATACCGGTTTTCCAGACAGCTCCGGATCGGAGTGACAACATGTTGTCTCCTGCTCCTCTGTCTGGGGACCGCCGGAACCATGTTCCAGTACCAATACTTCAACCCTTCGGTGGTAATTTCTCCGGATGCAAAACTGTTTATTTCTCCATTCGAATCATCCTCCACTATCGGCGCGTTGCAGGAAGGCCGATTGGTCTATCCGCAAAAAACCCACGGTGATTTCAGTTATGTTATCGACGAGACCGACCGGAAAGGCTGGATTCCTTCCTCGCTGATCGAGCCCGTTTGCAAAACAGCAGGCTCCGATTCGTAAAAACGTGGCTCAATCCGTCCGCATTTCTTTTTGAGGTGCCGTCTTTTTAAAATGATTTTCTTTCTCTTCATTCCGTAACCCCATAATTTTTATTGCGTATTGTCTTTATCATTTCCTCATTTTTGTCGTATAACGTAGGAGCTGGCAATTTGGGGCAGGAAGCAGAATCATCGGATTATCCTTTCTGTGGAGAATCAATTATGGCGTTACGTAATTTTGAGAGAAGAATTTTTCATGAAAAAAAGCACGATTGTACTGGCAACATTAATTTTGTTAAACACCTTCAATCTTGAAAATGTGCAAGCCGATACCCCTGGAGCGCTGAAATCTGCGACCAGCGATGGAAATGTCATCGGTACCTCGAACAAGAGTGAAACCGGCTGGTGGTCCAGTCAGACGAAAGAGAAGAAAATGCTCTACACCAATTTGGGCGCCGTGGCGGCGATCGGCTTATGGGGTCTGGCCAAATGGGATTACGGCTCAGTAGCTTTTAATACGGGAAATGAAGGCTGGTTCGGACATGACGCAAAATATGGCGGTGCCGATAAACTTGGCCATTTTTGGGCAACTTACACTTTTTCCGATGCGCTTACCGGACTGTACAAAGGTTGGGGATACTCATCGGCGAAGGCGAACGGTTATGCCGCGCTTTCGGCCTGGACTGTCCAGGCCTTGATGGAAGTTGGTGATGCAACCAGTAAAACTCAAGGATTTTGCTGGGCTGATATGGCTATGAACACCCTTGGAGCCCTGACCAGTGTCTTGATGGAAAAATATCCGGAACTCGATCGTAAAATTGATTTCCGGGTCGAGTATGTATTCAATGTTCCTGTAAACAGTATTTTTGACGATTATTCCAACCAGTATTATTCAATGGTCTTAAAACTCGATGGTTTTGACGTACTGGAAAACACCTTTCTCAAATACGTTGAACTATCAGGAGGATATTATACCCGAGGATACGAGGATCACGAGAGCGAAAACACCAGATCGATGTTTATGGGGATCAGCCTCAATTTCTCCAGAATTCTCTATCAAAACGGCTGGAACAAAACTGGAAAAGTTCTTGAATATTTCCAGCTTCCCTATACATCGCTCAAGGCGTCACATGATATTGATTAGCTGAACGGTTTTTAACGCGAAACAGCTTTCCGTCGGGAATTCCTGCCGGAAAGCCGTTTCATCGGCGTGCCGCTGTTCACTCTGCCCGTTTCTGCCAATCATAAGAAAGTGCTGCGAAACGCGGTAAGCCTTGCTGCTGCTTCTTCAATATTCTCAGAGGAGATTTCCAGCTCATACCGGTAGTTACTCATGCTCTTGCCGTAACGTTTATCATAGTAATCGACAAGCAGGATACGGACCAACTCGTCCAGCTGTCCATTTCCGAGGTGCAGGCACATCTTCTCCACCTGACTGCTCCCCAGGTTTTGCTTGAGGGACTTCAAGATGTCCTCGATCTGCTTGCGCATGACCTCATCCGTTACGGGATAATCCTCAATGATTCGACGGATCCTGGTCTCAAGACTGCAATCAACTTTAACCAGAATAGCATGCTGCATGGCCATGGCCAGCGGCTGGGGAATAAAAACCTTGCCTATTTTACGACTCTCTCCTTCAATGAAATACGGCTCTCTGCCGAGGGAGCCGATGACTTGCGCCAGCCTGCTCTCAAAGGTTCGCTGGGTACTTGGCTGCCGGTCCAGGCCACCGAAAAGCGAACTGCGATGTCCAGCCAGATCCTCCAGATCGATGGCGGATTCCAGTTTCTGGAGGATGCGCGTTTTTCCCGAACCGGTAAGTCCATGTATGACGATCAGTTTCGGCTGAAAACCTTCCAGACGATCGAGAACATTCCGGCGATATCTTTTATAGCCTCCTTCAAGCTGGAAGGCATCATAGCCGGACTGCGCCAGGAGATTGACCACCGATTGGGACCGCATCCCGCCTCTGGCGCAAAAGACGGTGATGGTTTTCGATTTAAAAGGTGCAAAAGCTTCAAGTAGTTCGGATAATTTTTTCCCGACATACTCGAAGCCCTGCTCCACCGCCTGTTCATGCCCGCCATGCCGGTAAATGGTGCCTATAACACTCCGCTCGTCTTCATCAAACAGCGGAACGTTGCACGCTCCGGGAATGGTTCCGGCCAGGTATTCCCCTGGGGATCGGACATCGATTATCTGATGGCCGCCTGCTCCTGCTTCTTCAAGTTGAATGAGCCTTCCGCTTTTGCCAAGTATTGCCGTACGGGATAAATCACTTTCCATTATCACTGCAATTTCCTTCCTGCTTCTTTATATCCAAGTTAACCGTTCACCGAAAAGAGCAAAATGCTCGCATAACCCCAGAGTTGTAAACTTTCACCAGTCCACCAGAGGTGCATAAGCAGGCCGACGGGTTATAGTTGGCTATACAGGGCGGTTTGATCGTGCGCATATGGGTGCTGGTAAACGTTTAGCTATCGAAGTTATAGATTGCCTGCCAAATACTGAATGATGGATACTGCCGTGAGAGTGGCTGTCTCCGCCCGCAGAATCCTGTCTCCAAGGCTTACGGTTTGCCAGCCGCGCAGCGTTGCCTGCTCGACCTCTTCGCGGGTCAATCCGCCCTCCGGCCCAAGCATAAGGGCTATCGAGGAGGCCTTATGGATATCGGGGATATCGTGCAGATGGGTCGATTTTTCCTCTTCCCAGAAGAGCAGCCGCAGGTCGGCGGTATCAGCCGATGAATGACCAAGCGATGCAAAATAGCTCGCGGGCATTTCAATTTCGATCGATTGCAGGCGCAGGCACTGTTTACAGGCCGCAACGCCGATTCGCTGCCATCGTTCATATTTTTTTCGGGCCTGGAGAGGATCGAGCTTTCCCTGGCATCTGGAACTCTGAAAGGGAACCATCCCGGTTACACCCAGTTCGGTGCATTTTTGCACCACGGTATCCATCTTATCTCCTTTCAGGATTCCCTGCCAAACCCGGACGGATATTCCCTCAGCGCCTGCCCTGGTGATAACTTCTTCAATATGCGCCTCAACCTGACGACCACCGCTGGTGATAATCGCGCGATATACCGCTCCCAGGCCGTCGAGGAGCTCAACCGCGTCCCCCGTCTTGAGCCGCAGAACTTTCAGAATATGGCGGGATTCCTCTTCCGAGAGAAAAACTCTGTCGCCGTTTCGTGAAGACGGATCGAAATAAAATCGTCGCATCTTGTGGTTACCACCCCCTCATGTGAAAGTTTACCTCGGCGGGCAGGTGATGCGTCACCGGCCTGCATTGTTAGTCTTTGAAATTGACAATTACTCCCCTATTCCGTAAGAATAGAGAAGCGACGCCATCACTTGAAATACCATGTATACCCTCTGAGCCAAGGAAATACCATGCAGATTGAACGCAGAGAACAGAAACGATTTTCTCTCAACCTTCAAGCCAAATTATCCTACAGACATACCGAAGACCAATCTCTGGTAATTGAAGCGGCAGCGGCAAATATCAGTCCCGGCGGAGCTTTTTTAAAAACCGACCATAAATTCCCCATTGCCGCGAAGATTCAGATCGAATTTTATCTGCATATCGAAGACCTGAAAAAACTACGGTTCATCCTCTCCACGGAAAGCCTGAAACAACTCACTGGCCAATATGTCTGGGTCTGCGCAGGCGGCATCGTCATTCGCCGGGAGGAAGAAGGGGTGGGCATCATTTTTGACGCCGATTACCAGCTCACCCCGATGCAGCCTCCCAAGAAGGCCAAATAGTGCTCTTGCCGAACCCGAAATAACCTAGCGCGGGAGAGAGATTCTCTCATTCTTTGATATCGAGCTTTTTCCAGAGCCCATCTCAGCCACTTCGATGACTTTTTACGAGATCAAACTCGTAAAAACCTAAAAATCAGAGATGGCTAAGTAAAAAACTTCAGATTCGAGACGCACAAATTTTCAATCATTTCGACGTACAAGAGGTACTTCGAAATGATTGAAAATTTGTGGCAACGAAGGAGATGAAGACTTTTTACGACGCCATCATTCTTTCACAAAGCATAATGCAGCCCACTCCTGACGAATTTCCTGCCCGGACAACTGGAACTCTTTTGCGGTAAAGACCGCTCTTATGTTGGCAACCTGCTCTCCCGCCAGTATCCCGGAAAGAATCAGCGTCCCGCCGGCCGCGGTCACCTTTGCCAGCTCGTCTGCCATACCGATCAGAACATCATGGACAATATTGGCGACCACGATATCGTAAGGACCGGCAAGCGAGGAAAGGGAAGCAAGGCTGATCTTCATCCGGTCCTGCAGAGAATTTCTGCGTACATTCTCTTCCGCTGCCGAAACCGCCTCGGGGTCGTTGTCTATGCCCAGAACATCTTTTGCGCCAAAGAGCAGCGCCGCCATTCCGAGAATTCCGGTCCCGGTTCCCACATCGAGGAGCCGCAGGCCGCTGGTTCCGGCAAGAGTCTTAGCAATAAAGTGCAATGAGAGGCTGGTGGTGGCATGATGGCCGGTACCAAAGGCCATTCCCGGATCCATGGTGATGACTGCTTCTCCCGCAGCCGGCAGATATTGCTCCCAGGTCGGGGCAATGACCAGCCCCGGCACGATGGCAAAGGGTTTAAAGTGTTTTTTCCAGTTTTTTCCCCAATCTTCCTCATCGATCAGGGTTGAGGAGAGGGTCGGCGTCGCAACATTGAAAATTTGGGCCAAATCCTCCAGATGGGTGGACACCCGGCCAAGAATGTCATCGATCTCCTGCCGGTCCGGATTTGCCTTTTGCAGGTAGCCGTTCACCGTGCCGTATAAAGATTCATCCGGGGCACCTGTTTCCACGCCCGCTTCAATGACTCCGACCAGAAAATCACTGATCGGCTCCACCAAAAGCGGGTCTGTCTGTATGGTTATCTTCAACCATTTACTATCGATTTTTTTCTCATCCATACTTTTTTTCAATTTCCTCACCTCACTGCCCGAACCCCGATTCTGGCGGGCATAACCGTTTTTATATGACAAATGGTTCAATTCACACTACTATATTGCGTAAATGGTCTATTTTCTCTTTAGTACCTTAGAAATTCATCTTTTGTTTATAAAAATGAATTTCGTGAAGGTACTTATCCCCGTGCTTTGCGGGGGTTAGTACCTTACTGCTTGTTTTTCGGTTTTTTCAAGAAAATGAGCAGCCTGAAGGTACCTGTCCTCCCCTGCGGGGTGTTTGAAGAGTACAATCAAGGGTCCGCATTGTATCCGAATAGTAAAAATTTTGATCATCTTATTGCCTGTCCCGACTGTGACATGCTCTTGTCCAGGACGGAAGCTCCCGCCGGACATTCTCTCGTCTGTCCCCGGTGCGCCAGGAAAATAAACCGAACAACCATCGATTCAGTGGCAAAAACACTTGCCCTGAGTATTGCCGGTCTGCTGATGTACCTGCCGGCGATTCTGCTTCCTCTTATGACCATGAAATCATATGGTTTCAGCGATTCAGCCAACATTCTTGACTCGATTGTAAACTTTTACCGGAATGGCTATTACTTCGTCTCCTTTATGGTACTGATCTCGGCCGTTCTTTTTCCCTTGTTCCTTCTCACTTCCATCTTTATGATTTCCTTCCAGCTGTACCTGCAACGATACCCGTCATACCTGGCTCGATTGTTCCGGACCTATCTGCATCTGGAGGAATGGGCGATGGTTGAAGTGTATCTGCTGGGGATCCTGATTACTATCATTAAAATGGGCAAGAACACGGAAATTTTCTATCATCCTGGAATCTTCTGCTTTACCGGGCTGGTGCTTCTCACCCTCGCTATTGCCACCGTCATAGATCACGACCACTTCTGGCAGACCATCGAGGGGAAGGGTAAGAGAAAAAAAGCTGAACCGGCTGCCGATCATTCCCCCACCAAGAATGCGGATGTCTCCGCCGCCGGGCAGGGCCTGATCCTCTGCCACATCTGCCAAAAAATTTCACCAACCACCCTCGAAGGGGAGAGATGTCCGCGTTGCGGGGAAAGGCTCCATACCAGAAAGCCATCCAGTATCCCAAAGACCTGGTCTCTGGTGTTCACATCCGCTATTTTTCTCGCTCCGGCCAATATATTACCGATAATGCGCGTCGATTTTCTGGGGATACCCAGCCGATCGACAATCATGGATGGGATCATCTATTTCTTTCAACATGGTTCCTTTCTCATCGGCCTGATTATTTTTGTCGCCTCTATTCTGGTGCCCATCTTTAAAATAATCGGTCTCATTATCCTGCTCTGTTCAAACCGTGTCTGTGATTTGCATCTGCTCAGGCAAAAGACCAGGATGTTCCGGTTCATTACCTTTATCGGCAGATGGTCGATGCTGGACATTTTTGTCATTTCCCTGCTCTCGGTGCTGGTGGATTTCGGTTTTTTTACTTCAATACACGTGGCACCCGCAGCCACCTATTTCTGCGTCGTCGTAGCCTCCACCATGATGGCCGTCATAACTTATGATCCGCGGCTCATATGGGATAAATGCCGGCCATCCCTAAAAGCAGCCTCCGATGAGGATACTTCACCACATTTCGGAAAAACACTATGACCGTCCAACCTGTTGTCCAAAAAAATCGCGGCATTTCGATAATATGGATTTTACCTATTATTGCTCTTTGCATCTGCGGCTGGCTGGTCTATAACAGTTATAAAAATGCCGGGGTGGAAATAACCATCTATTTTAGCGATGCATCCGGCATCGTCCCCGGCAAAACCCAGATCATGGCAAGAGGCATCCCGGTAGGTCTGGTGAAAGAAGTTGTTCCCGACCTCGATAACCATCGAGTGAAGGCTATAGTCAAAATGGATAAGGATGTCTCCGGTCATCTCGTCGAGGACACCTTATTCTGGATAGTTCGCCCCGAACTGTCGGCAAGTTCGATCCAAGGGCTGGACACCATATTCTCCGGCAGCTACATCGGCATACAAATAGGTACTTCGACCGTTCCGAGACGTGAATTCTTCGGTCTCTCATCCGCTCCACCCGTTCCGGCGGAAACACCCGGACTGCATATCCAGCTGACCGCCGACACACTCGGCTCCATACAGGCCGGTACCGGCATCTATTACCGGAATATCAAGATCGGTGAAGTCCAGTCCTACCAACTGGTCCGGGACGAGAGTGTGTTGATTGACCTCTTTATTAAGCCCGAATTTGCTCATCTGGTAAAACAAGGCAGCCGTTTCTGCAATGTCAGCGGCATCCAGATCAGCGGAAAATTGCCGAACGTGAAAATCCAGGTGGAATCCCTTGCCTCACTTCTGAGAGGCGGCATTCTCCTCTATACTCCTGAAGAACTCGAGAACACTCCTGTAGTTGAAAACGGACATGCCTTTGCTCTCTACCCCGATCTCGAATCGGCCGATTACGGTATCCCGATGACGCTGTCGCTTACCTCGGGGGCGGATATAGTCGAGACATCGACCAAGGTCATGTATCGAGGGCTGCAGGCAGGATTTGTCAAGAATATCGAGATTCAGGAAGGTGGGCAGAGGACGGTGATCGCTCATATCCTCCTCGACCCCAGAGCGGAGTTCATCCTGCGTAAAAACACCAAATTCTGGCTGGTGAAACCTGAAATTTCACCGACGGGGATACATAACCTCAAATCGTTTTTCAGCGGGGCCCATATCACCTTTCAGCCGGGAGATGGTGAGTTCAGGGATCACTTTGATATCCTGCCCGAACCACCGCCGCAAAAGCCGATGCGCAAAGGCCGGTCCTATGTGCTGAGTTCCGAAAGTCCTGTCAACCTCTCCGCGCAATCCCCCGTCTATTTCAAAAACGTCCAGGTTGGGGAAATAGTGGGCGTTGACCTGGATAACTCGACTGACGCCATTCGTACCACGCTGTTTATTTATGAAAAATATCTCCACCTGGTCAGTAAAAAAAGCATCTTCTGGGTGCATTCCGGAATCAGCGTCGAAGCTAGCATTGACAAGGGACTGGCGGTTTCAACCGGACCACTGGCCAGCCTGCTAAGCGGCGGAGTGAGCTTTACCACTCCGGATAAGCAGAAAAATCAGACTAATTTTCCCGAAGAGGGTTATCGCTTTCAATTGTACAGCAGCTATAAACAGGCCATCGCGGCAGTTCCTGAACTACAGCAGGCCGGAAAACATTTTCAAATCCTGTCAAAGGACGCCCGCTCCCTCACCATCGGTGCCCCGATACTGCATAAAAATATTCAGATAGGGGAACTTGAAAGCTTCCGCTTGACTCCCGATCAGCAGGAAGTGCTGATCGACTGTTTTGTTTATGATGAATTCAAGGATCTGGTGCATGATAAAACCCGGTTTTACAATGCCAGCGGTATCGAGCTCTCGGGCGGACTGAACGGTATCAACCTGCAGACCGGATCGCTCCACTCCATCCTGGCGGGCGGCATCAGCTGCATCAATGTCACCGATGGAATTCCTCTGCCGGCTCACACACCTTACCGACTCTTTGCCAACCGCGAAGAGGCCCTGCAGGCGGACAAGCTGGAAGTGAAGGTGTTCCTCAGGGAAAATATCGGGCTGAAAAAGGGATCTCCTTTGAAATACAAGGGGATTGAGATCGGCCAGGTAACTCGGCTCGACTTTACCGAAAATCTGCAGATGATCACGGGTACCGTCCGGGTCAGCAGGAACTTCACCTCACTGTTCAAGGCGGGAACGTTAATCTGGGTGGAACGCCCGGAAGTCGGCCTGACCGGAGTGAAGAACGTGGAATCGATATTAACCGGACCCTATCTGAACCTCCTGCCGGGCGACGGTCCGCCCATTCATACCTTCACAGCGCTGTCAAAACCACCCCAGACCGAGATCGCCGGCCGGGACGGACTCGGGATTGTCCTGGAAGCAAAAAATCTCGGTTCGCTGACTGTCGGCTCACCGGTATATTATCGGCAGGTGCAGGTGGGACGGATCACCGGTTACGAACTCTCGCCCACTTTTCAAAAGGTACAGATATTCGTCTCGATTTTCCGGCAATACAGTGCAATCATCCGGCAAAACACCCGGTTCTGGAACGTCAGCGGCACGAAAATCGAAGGAGGAATCTTTTCCGGACTCTCGGTATCCACCGAATCCCTGGAGGCTGTAATCCGGGGAGGGGTCGCCCTTGCCACTCCAGACAACGAAGAAACGGGAGCGGCCGTTGGCGATGGCGCACATTTTACGCTTTACGACAAACCGGATAAAAATTGGCTGGACTGGAATCCTAATATCGTTCTTCTCGAAGCGGAACAGGCGAAAAACCTGCCAAAGGAGAACAAATAGAAAACTGCCTCGCCTGACCTGTCCCTGGCTGAAGCTTCCCGAGTTGCTTTCGGAGGAGGAATACCGGTCACCAGGCAGGCAAAAAAGCAGGTCGACGGGCATATGGGGTGCTGGTGGACGTTTACAAACAACAGAGCTTTCACTGAAGGAGAAATCATGATCAAAAAAATTGTCTTGCGTGATGATGAGATGCCCACTCAATGGTATAACGTTGTTCCCGACCTGCCAAACGGCCTTCTGCCGCCACTTGATCCGGAGACGAAGCAGCCGATGGGGCCCGAAAAATTGGCAGCCGTTTTCCCCATGGGTCTGCTCGAACAGGAAATGTCCAGCGAGCGGTTTATCGATATTCCCCAAGAGGTCCTGGAAATTCTCAAAATCTGGCGCCCTTCCCCTTTAGTCAGAGCAACAAGCCTGGAAAAAGCCCTCAACACCAAAGCCAAAATCTTCTTTAAGAACGAGGGTGTTTCGCCGGTTGGATCACACAAGCCAAACAGTGCCGTTGCCCAGGCCTACTACAATAAACGCGAAGGTGTGAAACGGCTGACCACCGAGACCGGCGCGGGGCAGTGGGGCAGTGCGCTTTCCTTCGCCGCCGGCAAATTCGGCATCGAGTGTAAAATCTATATGGTTCGGGTCTCTTTTGACCAGAAACCTTACCGGAAATCGATCATGCATACCTTCGGCGCAAAAGTTGTCGCCAGCCCGAGCAATGAAACCAATATCGGCCGGACCATTCTGGAGAAAATGCCTGACACTCCCGGCTCCCTCGGCATTGCCATCTCGGAAGCACTGGAGGATGCGGCAACCAGAGACGACACTAAATACGCGCTCGGGTCCGTGCTGAACCATGTTATTCTGCACCAGTCTATCATCGGCCTGGAAGCCAAAAAACAAATGGAGATTGCGGGAGCCTACCCGGATGTCATCGTCGGCTGCTGTGGCGGCGGCTCAAATTTTGCGGGACTTGCAACTCCATATCTTCCCGATTTTCTTGAGGGTAAAAAGATCAGGTTCGTCGGCACCGAACCGGCATCATGCCCGTCGCTCACCGCCGGAAAACTCGCCTATGATTTCGGCGACGTTGCCCAGACCACGCCCCTTCTTTACATGTACACGCTTGGACACGATTTCATTCCCCCGGGCATCCATGCCGGCGGGCTGCGTTATCACGGGATGGCGCCCATCGTGTCTGCCATGGTTCGGGAGAAAATAGTTGAGCCTGTCAAACTGCAACAGCTGGAGTGCTTTGAGGCCGGAGTACTGTTTGCCAAGACCGAAGGAATCATCCCTGCTCCTGAAACATGCCATGCCATCCGGGGCGCCATAATCGAAGCAACCCGGGACCTCAATGAGCCCAAAACCATACTTTTTAATTTTTCGGGACATGGTTTGATCGACATGGGGTCCTACGACAGATACTATGCCGGACAACTGCATAATTATGATTATCCGGAGGAGGAGATCGCCAAGTCGATCGCCAATCTGCCGAAAATATAAGTGGTCCAGTTAAGCAGCCTCAACGCCTTGAGATGAGGAACATCCCCTGGAACGGCTTGGCCTGGCCCGGGGGATGATTAAGCGAAATTTCGGAGACGTTGCAAAACCTAAGGGGATTATTACATTGCAAGGACAAGCCCGATTCTTTCTTTAAACTTCATCTCCTTACGAACGGACAAAATGCACCTTCCGAAACCCCATCATCTCATTTACGGTACTCTCAGGGATTACCTGACCGGAGAGGAACTGACAGATACGGATGATGAACGTATTCGGCAGGAACTCAGTCGATTGATGGTGGAAGAAAAAGGCTACGCCAAAGAGCTCCTCCAGCCAAGACTCAGGATAGAAACACTTTTTTCCAGAAATTTCGTTATCTCGACCATTGAACTCGCCGTAACACTGCAGAACAGACAATTCATGATCATCCGTTATGGCCCGGGATCCCTGGTCAGCAGAGAGCGGGCGGCAATTGCCGCAGCAAGGGTCATTAATCCGGATTACATCATCCCCCTCGCCGTCGTCACCAACGGCAGGGATGCCGAACTTCTGGAGACAACATCTGGCAAGATTCTCGATTTTGGGTTACAGTCAATTCCTGATTGTGACAGCGCAGCAAAGATGTTGGAACATTTAGAGTTTCTCCCACCGTTAAAAGGTGCCCGAAGAGAGCGTGAGCTACGTATCCTCAACGCTTTCGATATTGAACGGTGTTGCAGGTAAAGAACCGAGTCTGTCAAAATAAAAGAACCTGAGTCAGCGACTCCCCATAAAACTATATACCAAGATCTATCTTTCTATTTGAGGGAATTATCATGCCAACAGCGCAAAGAAACTGGACAAAATCAACCTGGCAAAATCATACGGCACTACAGCAACCGACCTGGCCGGATCAGGCGGCCGTTGACAAGGTGCTTGCCAATCTATCTACCCTTCCACCTCTCGTCTTTGCCGGGGAAATTCGTTCCCTCAAACAGCTGCTGGCCAAAGCGGTAACCGGTGACGCATTTCTGCTTCAGGGTGGTGACTGTTCGGAAAACTTTGCCCAGGTTACCGCCCCAAATATACGGGAGACCCTGAAAGTGCTGCTGCAGATGGCAGTCGTCCTTACCTATGCCGGCGGCAAACCGGTGATCAAGGTCGGCCGGATTGCCGGACAATTCGCCAAACCCCGCTCTTCCGACACCGAGATTATCGATGGGGTCGAGCTGCCGTCCTACCGGGGCGACATGGTGAACAGTGCGGAATTTTCTCCTGAATCCCGAATCCCCAACCCCAAGTATATGCTCAAAGGCTATAATATGGCCGCAGCAACCCTCAACCTGCTGCGTGCCTTTACTCGTGGCGGTTATGGCTCCCTCCAGAGGGTGCAGGCATGGAATCAGGAGTTCGTCGCCCAATCTCCCATGGGCCGGTCCTACGACCGGTTAGCCAAACAGATCAGCCACGCCATCAGGTTTATGGAGACCATCGGAATTTCTTCTGAAACTCCGCAAATTCACCAGACCCAGCTGTTCACTTCTCACGAGGCGCTGCTTCTTCAGTATGAGGAGGCTTTGACCCGGATGGATACCATCACCGGCGACTGGTACGATTGTTCGGCGCATATGCTGTGGATCGGCGAGCGTACCCGGCAGGTCGATGGCGCCCATATTGAATTTTTACGGGGAGTTCATAATCCGATCGGTTTAAAACTTGGCCCCAACTACGATCTTGATGATGTAAAACAGATAATTGATACCATAAATCCTGATAACGAACCGGGACGGCTGACCATAATTACCCGGCTTGGCATGAAAAAAGTTGAAAAAGTCCTGCCGCCTCTTCTCAGAGAAATGAAAAAAGAGGGTTTTAATATCGTCTGGAGTTGCGACCCCATGCATGCCAACACCTATACCGCTAAATCAGGTCACAAGACCAGGAATTTCAATGATATTCTTTCTGAAATAACCTGTTTTTTCGAGACCCATTGGTCGGAAGGGACCATTCCCGGCGGTGTCCATCTGGAGATGACCGGCAACAACGTAACGGAATGCACCGGAGGGGCCCATAACATCGTGGACGAAGAACTGGCGGAAAACTATCTGACCAGTTGTGACCCCCGGCTTAATGCCGAACAAAGTCTGGAAGTCGCATTTCAGATAGCCGATATGATCCGCAGCTGATAGGCTCCCCCCAACTTCTCCTTCATCCGACCGGGCGGCAAGAGTGGGCTTTTTTCTAAGCTTGCCGCCCGGTTCTGCAAAATTACATTTCAGTAATCTTCCTTGACGCCCCTCCTTTCACGTTTACTATTCTACAAAGAAATGGAGCTGATTTGCTTTGTTCCGGATAGAGGCAAATTCGCACGAGCGGATCTTTTTCCATCAAAAACCAATTTTAACAATCTCGTAAAAAGCTAAAATCAGCGGTGGCTAAGTAAAAAACTTCGGATTTGAGGCGCGCAAATTTTCTATCATTTCGGCGTACAAGAGGTACTTCGAGATGATTGAAAGATTGCTGCAACGAAGAAGGTGAAGAGTTTTTACGACGTCATCATTTTTTGGAATCCCGATTAAAGGAGAACGCACATGAAATTGAAACCGATCCTATTTCCTCTTTCTCGAATTTTCACTCTTATGATGCTCTGTCTGACGCTGGTCGCCTCGCATGCAGTCGCCCAGAACGACACGAGCGAGGACATGGCCGTCCTCAACGAGTCTTCAAAGGCCTTTGTGAATATTGTTAAAAAAGCAAAACCCGCCGTGGTCAATATCAGAGTTGAAAAGACCAGCAGTTCTCCGGACGGGATGACCCCCGAGGATATGTTCAATAATCCATTTTTCGAACATTTTTTCGGCCCCCAATTCCGCCAGCAACAGCCGCAGCCCAGGGAATACAAACAACACGCACTCGGTTCCGGCTTCATCATCAGCAAGGACGGCTACATCCTGACCAATAATCATGTAGTGGAAGGGGCAGACAGCATCAAGGTCACACTCTCTGATAATCGCGATTTCAACGCCAAGGTTATCGGTACGGATCCCCAAAGCGACGTCGCCCTGCTGAAAATTTCAGATCCGGAAAACCTACCCGTCCTGCCGCTTGGCGACTCCTCCAAGCTGGAAGCCGGAGAATGGGTGATCGCCATTGGTAATCCCTTTGGTCTCAGCCAGACGGTAACCGTCGGTGTCGTCAGCGCTACCGGACGCTCCAGCATCGGCATCAATGATTACGAAAACTTTATCCAGACGGATGCGGCGATAAATCCCGGCAACAGCGGCGGCCCCTTGATCAATGGTGAGGGACAGGTGATCGGCATCAATACCGCTCTTTATTCCAGGACCGGCGGCTATATGGGGATCGGCTTCGCCATTCCCATCAACATGGTCAGATCCATTGAAGACCAGCTGCAAAAGCAGGGTAAGGTAACCAGAGGATGGCTCGGCGTGGTCATCCAGAATGTGAATGAGGACCTGGCCCAGTCGTTTGGCTTGAAACAGGCCGGCGGTATCCTCATCAGTGAAGTGCAAAAGAACTCTCCGGCCAGTGCCGCCGGCTTGAAGCAAGGTGATGTAATTCTTCGCCTGAACGATGTGAAACTGACCAACGTCTCTGATCTGCGCAACAGGGTAGCCCTCCTCCAGCCCGGTAGCAAGGCAATGCTCGATATCATGCGGGACGGCAGGGAAAAGAAAATACAGGTTACCATAGGCGAACAACCGGCTAATTTCGCCAAGGGCGGCATGTACCCGAGTCAGGATCAGTTATTGAGCCAGTATGGGCTGACCCTGCAGGAACTCACCCCCGAGCTTGCCCAAAAATTCGGCTACGACGAGCACAGCGGCTTGGTTATCAGTAACGTCGAAGCCGACAGCCCGGCGGAAGCTGCCGGTCTTAAACCAGGTCAACTGGTGGAAGAGGTCAATCGGGAAAGGGTCAGAAACCTGGAGGATCTCAACAAGGCTTTACAAGGTTCAAGTTCCAACAAAGTATTGCTGAGGGTCCGCGCCGGCAATTATTCCACTTATGTTGTGCTGTCTGCGAAATAGTACGCAGAAGCCCTAAGATAAACCATAGCAAAAGCCGCGTTCTCCTCTTTCTCAGGAGGACGCGGCTTTATCTTCGGGATGGTGGAGATCGTCGGAAATCTCCAGTCGGCGCGCAGTAGCTATTTGTTCGAATATCTTTATTATCACCGGAAGTTTTTTAAAATCTTCAGTGGATATTTTTCTCAGAACCACATCGGTTTTGGCAACGACCGTGGCGGTACGTCTTCTTTCCTTACCGAAATAGGCCATCTCACCAAATATCGTCCCCGCCTCCAGGGTGGCGAGCTCTTCGCCTTTCCCGTTGTAGGCAATCGTCGTACCGCTATCCAGATAATAGATGCCGTCGGGAACACTGTCTATCTCAATTATGGTATCGCCTTTTTTGCACCATTCCAGTTTAAAATATCGCTCCCATGCGGTATCGACCACCAATGCATGATAAAAACTGGAATTCATCGCCCGCAACAATTCTTTTGACAGATGAAACAGCCGTTCTCCCAGGGAATCCCGGCTCTTTTCCATCAGCTTCATTCCCCGCTGATCGAAATCATCGGCCGGAAAAGGCGTTTCTCGAATATATTCCAGGATTCGCTCTATGCCGGCATCTTCTTTTCCGGTCAGCTCCTTGAAATAATTCTGGGCTGCGATGAGTTCTTCCCTGACCCGAGGAAAATCAGGTTCCAGACCAATGAGTAAGTTACCGCTGAAAAATTCCATCGCCTCATTCTTCATGCGAATGAATTCCTGCAGCTTGGCTCCATCCACATCCCTGGGACAATTTTGAATTCCGGGTCTGTAAAGGGTGAAAATATTCATCGGGTGCAGAACACTTGTCAGGCTCACTTTAGCAATGGTAACCAGAGAGTCTTCAAACCCCTTCTGATACCTGGCTACTTCCCGATCCATCAGCAAATTCGTGCCAAAATAGCCGCAAAGCTCCTCGAGACGATTGGCAACTGCAAAACTTGAACCGAACTTGGCCGTCCTGGCACCCAATCGCGCCTCGGTTATCGGCCCGAGCAAAATGCCCATTCTGGTCGGCTCAAGCTTACCATCGGCGATGGCTTGAGCCATCCGGACTGCCGCCTGGAGTGCCCGGCTGCAGATGCCGGCGCTATCTTCTCTCGGCCTTTTTTCAAAAATGACCAGACAGCCGTCTCCGGCGGACGGTTCGATCTGCAGCGGAAAACTTTCTTTCTTACAGATGAGACCATTGATAGTGTCATGATAGTCAATCAGGAAATCCCGGATCTCGTCCGGGGTCATCCCTGAAGATTTTCGCGAATACTGGACCATATCGGTCATCAGGATGACCACTTCTCTTTCGGATCCGTTCGTCGGCATTTTAAATAATATTCTGGTAAAAAGTCATTGGAGTCGCCGAGATCAACCCGTTAATTTATCCAGCTGATAAAGGTAAGAGCGATAACGACGGCCACGAAAAACAGCGCAATCTTAACATTTACAGCATTGTTTTCTTGATGTTCGTGATGGGAATCGGACATGATTTTACTCCTTCCTGTCTAGGTTGACGTTTATTTTCATGATTTTATCAGGTAATTCAGCCGAATACAACTTCCAGCAGTTCCTGGAGATTTGCGACACCGATTAGGGTAATTCCCGGCTCCCGGGTTATGCGCTCTTTATTTCCTTTGGGAAGCACGCAACATGAAAAACCCAAACGCTGTGCCTCCCGAATCCGGACATCGACATGGCCTATGGCCCGAACTTCTCCAGCCAGGCCTACTTCCCCGCACACAACTGTGGTAGAAGGTATCGGCTTTTCCAGAAGACTCGAGGCCAGGGCACAAATCACACCCAGGTCAAGTGCCGGTTCATCGATACGCATGCCCCCGGCGATATTCAAAAAAATATCATGCCCGTACATATCCAGGCCGCCTTTTTTTTCGAGAACCGCGCAAAGAAGAGACAATCTTTGCTGATCCGCGCCTATTGCTGTACGCCTGGCCGTGCCGAGATTGGTCGGGCTGACCAGCGCCTGAACTTCTACCAGAATAGGCCGGGACCCTTCAACACTCGGCAGCACCACGGAGCCAGGTTCATTCAGAGGACGCTCCGCCAGGAAAATCTCGGAGGGATTACTCACCTGAACTAGCCCTTCTTCCTTCATCTCAAAGACACCGATCTCATTAGTGGAACCGAAACGGTTTTTCACGGTGCGCAGAATCCGGAAAGCGTGGCTGCGATCTCCTTCAAAGTAGAGCACCGTGTCCACCATATGCTCGAGCACCTTCGGACCGGCGATGGTACCATCCTTTGTTACATGGCCCACGAGCACCACAGGGATATTCTCTTTTTTGGCCATTCCGAGCAACCTGTACGCCGATTCCCTCACCTGGGTGACGGAACCGGGAGAAGAAGAGATATCCGCGCAGGTGAGGGTCTGGATGGAGTCAACGGCCAGAAGACTGGGACGCATGGTACAGGTCATGGCCATGATGTGCTCAACCACGTTTTCAGTCGCCAGAAACTCTTCCGGATGAATGGTGCCAAGGCGCCTGGCCCGCATTTTTATCTGCCGTGCGGATTCCTCGCCGGAGACATAGAGAACCTTCTTGCCATCCTGGGCAATTGCGGCGAGAAGATGAAGCAGAAGGGTTGATTTACCGATGCCTGGTTCCCCGCCGATAAGCACCACGGAGCCCGGCACTATTCCGCCGCCCAGAACCCGATCCAGCTCATCAATGCCGGTGCTGATACGTTCCTCATCACCATCGGGGGCCAGGTATAATGGCTGGGGCTGCACTACGGAGCCGTCGGACACATGGGGATTGATTATCTCCTCGGCCAGGCTGTCCCATTCTCCACACTCGGGACAGCGCCCGAGCCATTTGCCGCTCTGATAGCCACATTGCCGGCAGACAAAAACCGGCCGATTTTGTTTCCTGCTCTTTATGTTCATGGTTGATGGCGTCGAAAAAACTCCCCATCTGCTTTGTTGCCGCAAACTTTCAATCATTGCGGCGTACATTAAGACTCCGAAATGATTGATAATTTTCGCTCATCGCCTATGATGCTTTTTACTTAGCCATTTGCAATTTAAGGTTTTTACGAGATTATCATGCTTGACGGGCTGTTCCGCACCGAAAGTACATCATATTTCAGCCTTTACATGTAGTCGAAATGCTCTATACTCTGAGGAATCCGGCAGGTAACCTTATAAATGCCATCAAATTGCGGCAACCGAAATCATCAAAAACATCATGGCTACCCGTACTTTTCCAAATTTGCAGAGTAGAGTTCCCGGTTATTCAAAAAAATATTTTATTTATACCATATACCAGTAAATACCATGCAAAAGCAACTCCACAGTACCGGCCGCACCACCGCCGGATGGATACCTCTTTCCAGCTCACTTGCCCTTATGTTCCGCCGAAAAAAACTGTTCGGCTGGAGCTTTCTCCTTTTCCTGATAACTATCGTCCTCACCTGGATCGGCTACCATATAACGGTCGGCTTCATTGATCAATGGACAGGAAATTTCACCGCCACGGCTCCGGCAGCCGATGGTATTCTCGGCTGGATTAAACATCAGGGCTGGGTCGTTGCCACCTGGCTGTTTCTCATTGTCTCGCGAATAGTTGCCTTTTATCTTGCCTTTCTGTTCGCCTACAGCCTTACCACTCCTGGCTATGCTTTTCTCAGCACGGCTGCAGAAAAACTCTATGCTGGAGAGCATTTCGGTGCCGACGAGGGTTTTTCGGTTGCCGGCTTTTTATCCGATATCTTCGAAGGACTTAAAATTGCCTTTTTCGGCATCCTGGTGACGATCGCCGCTCTCTTTGTCAATTTTATTCCGGGGATCGGCCAGATCCTCGTTTTTCTGATGTATACCTACTATTCAGCCCTGATGTTTGTCGATTATCCGGCTTCCCGACGGCGCTGGTCTCTTGGCAGAAAACTTGGCTGGTTGCGCAGCCATAGCACTCCGGCCCTTCGGCTCGGCATTCTTCCCGCCCTGATCAGCATGATACCGTTGGTTAATATTTTCGCTATCGCCTTGCTCTTTCCATTGCTTACAGTTCATACCACTTTGAATTTTTCGGCTATTGAACTGGCCGAGAAATCTCACACCTCGTATTAACCCCTGCAAAGCATGGATACTCATTTTAGTGCCCATGCTTTGCGGGAATAAATACCTTCACGAAATTCATTAAAGAAAACAAGAAATGAATTTCTAAAGTACTAAGGAGTTTTTCATGGGAAAAGAAATTGAAAAAAAATTTTTGCTGACAAATGACGATTGGCGAAGCCTTGGTACAGGTGAGTCCTATTGCCAGGGATACCTGAACTCGGAAAAAGGAAGAACTGTTCGGGTCCGGATTATTGCCGATCGGGGAATTCTGACCATTAAAGGACCAAATGTCGGCGGCACAAGACTCGAATTCGAATACAGTATTCCCCTTGAAGATGCCCGGGAAATATTGCACGAACTTTGCGCAAAGCCCCTCATAGAAAAAACCAGATACAAGATTCCATACAAGGGGTTTACCTGGGAAGTAGACGAATTCAAGGGGGAAAATGCTGGATTGGTCTTTGCGGAAATCGAATTGCAGCATGAAGGGCAGGAGTTTGAAAAACCTTCCTGGATAGGCAGGGAAGTATCCGATGACAGCAGATATTACAACGCCAATCTGGTCAAAAATCCTTACTCCAACTGGAAAAATCACCACGAATGAGGCATCTTGAAACTTCGATGCGCCTTTTGTTGGTGTGGATTCCGGAAATAATCACGAAAAAGCCCTGTATCCTCAATTACCTGCCGAACAGCTGGTTTAGTATAATCAAAAAAAGTTATTAATCTGTTTTACTATTTTATCATTACGGTCTACTATAGTGTCCGACCGGAACCGAGGTATTTGTTCCTGAATCAAGGCGTTCGTGGAGTTTTTACTATTCCCGGACAGATACTTGACAGACACTGGTATTGCATGCTGTCAGAGAATTGTATACAAAGATTTTGTTCAATCCAACGAGCCGGCGTTTTTTATTTTTTTGAGTGGCGGGGAGTGCAAGCGCAGACCCTCTAGATGGGTCTGTTTCCATAAAAAAAGAGGAGATCGAAAAGATGAGAAAAACGAAGAATCTGATTGCTGCATTCTGTGGAGCGGCGCTGATGCTGGCATCGATGAGTGCCGGAGCGGCCGGCCCCAAGACCCTGGTGTTCTGTTCCGAAGGAAGTCCGGAGGGTTTTAATCCAGCGTTCTACACGGCCGGGACAACGTTTGACGCGTGCCGTCCGATCTATAATAGACTTGTCGAATTCAAGAGAGGCTCTACCGAAGTTGTACCAGGTCTCGCCGAGAAATGGGATATCTCTGAAGATGGGACAGTATATACCTTTTATCTCCGCAAAGGAGTGAAATTCCATACCACCGCCTTGTTCACTCCCACCAGGGATTTTAACGCCGATGACGTAATTTTCTCCTTCATGCGTCAGCTTGATAAAAATCATCCCTACCATAAAATAGGCGGTGCCTCTTATGAATATTTCAACAGCATGTCCATGCCCGAACTGTTGAAAGAGATAGTCAAGGTCGATGACTATACCGTCAAATTCATTCTCAACCGTCCTGAAGCCCCGATGATCGCCGATCTGGCTATGGATTTTGCCTCAATTTTTTCAGCTGAATACGCTGATAAGATGATGAAAGCCGGTACCCCTGAAAAAATCGATTTCGAACCAGTCGGAACCGGTCCTTTCATGCGCGTTGCTTATCAAAAAGATGCAGTTATCCGTTATAAAGCAAATCCGGACTACTGGGCGGGCAAGGCAGCCATTGACAACCTTATCTTCGCCATCACCCCGGATGCCTCTGTTCGCTGGGAGAAACTGAAAGCTAATGAGTGCCAGGTCATGCCTTACCCAAATCCTGCCGATCTGGATCAAATGCGCAAAAATCCGGACGTCAAGTTGTTGCAGAAAGAAGGCTTGAATGTCGGCTATCTGGCGTACAACACCAAGATGGCACCCTTTGATAATCCCAAAGTCCGCAAGGCATTAAATATGGCCATCAACAAAAAGGCCATTATTGACGCCGTCTTCCAGGGAGCAGGAAAAGTTGCAAAAAATCCGATTCCGCCGACCATCTGGTCCTATAACGATGCCATCGTTGACGATCCCTATGATCCGGCCGCCGCGAAAAAAGCCCTGGCCGCCGAGGGCGTTACCAATCTGAATATGAAAATTTGGGCAATGCCGGTACAGCGCCCATATAATCCTAATGCCCGCCGGATGGCCGAGCTGATTCAATCGGACTTTGCCCAGATCGGCGTCACGGCGGAAATCGTCTCCTATGAATGGGGTGAATACCTGAAACGTTCCAAGGATGTAGACAGGGACGGTGCCGTCCTAATGGGCTGGACCGGAGACAATGGTGATCCGGACAACTTCCTGGCCGTGCTGCTTGGCTGTGACGGCGTGGGTGGAGCAAACCGTGCTCAGTGGTGTTACCAGCCTTTCGAGGACCTGATCCAGAAAGCCAAAAGGGTCTCCGATCATGCTGAGCGGGTCAAACTCTACAAGGAGGCTCAGGTTATCTTCAAAGCGCAGGCCCCCTGGGCAACCATCGCCCACTCAGTGGTATTCCAACCGGTACGGAAAGAAGTTGTCGATTTTCGCATCGATCCCTTCGGACTTAACCTTTTTTATGGTGTTGATCTGAAGTAAGCGATAACCTCACAGGCCGGGCAGAAAATTCTGCCCGGCCTTTTTTATGCTGACTTTTATGCAGAGAAGTGATTCATGTTCCTTTATTTCTTAAAAAAACTGGGTGTTATCCTACCCACCTTCTTTGGCGTGACTCTCGTAGCCTTCGTCTTCATCCGCTGCCTGCCCGGCGATCCGGTACTTCTTATGGCGGGTGAACGGGGCATGAGTGAAGCGCGGCATGCCGAACTCATGGCTGAATTCGGTTTTGATAAACCGATCTTAACGCAGTACGGTAATTATCTCCTGCAACTGGCTCACGGCAATTTCGGCACCTCGATAATCACCAGACAGCCGGTCCTGAAGGAATTCAGAACGCTGTTTCCGGCGACGGTCGAACTCTCCCTGTGTGCGATGATCATTGCCGTTTTGTTTGGACTGCCGGCCGGAATGATCGCCGCCACCAAACGAGGCTCCTTCTTTGATCACACGGTGATGACCGGCGCTTTGACCGGCTATTCCATGCCAATCTTCTGGTGGGGGCTGCTGCTTATAATCTTTTTTTCCGGCATTCTCGGCTGGACCCCGGTATCCGGGCGTATCTCCCTGCTCTATTATTTCGAACCGGTCACCGGCTTCATGCTGATCGACAGTCTGCTGTCCGGACAGGAGGGAGCTTTTGCCTCAGCCGTTTCCCATCTCATTCTCCCCTCCATCGTGCTCGGCACCATTCCCCTGGCGGTCATTGCCCGGCAGACCCGCTCCGCCATGCTGGAGGTGTTGAGCGAGGATTATGTTCGTACCGCCCGGGCCAAAGGACTCGGACCTCAGCGGGTGATCGGCATGCATGCGCTGCGCAATGCCATGATTCCGGTCATAACCGTCATCGGTTTGCAGGTCGGGGTACTGTTTGCAGGAGCAATTCTGACGGAGACCATCTTTTCCTGGCCGGGAATCGGTAAATGGATGGTGGACTCAATCTTCAGGAGAGATTACTCGGCGGTACAGGGCGGTCTGCTGCTCATCGCGGCTATCGTCATGTTCGTCAATCTTGCGGTTGATCTGCTCTATGGTCTGATCAACCCGCAAATACGCCATACGGATTAATTATTATGACCGAAACAACCATGCAGGAAGCAGTTGCTGTAAGAGAAACAGAAGTAATTGATGATCGTCCGACCGGTTTTAAAGCAGTTCTCGTTGAATTCTGGTCCTATTTCAGTGAAAATCGCGGCGCCGTGATAGGCCTGTTTTTTTTCATTGCAGTTATCCTGGTTGCCGTCTTCGCCAACCTCATTGCCCCCCATTTGCCTAACCAGCAGTTCCGTGACGCCCTGCTGCAACCACCCTTTTGGCAGACCGGCGGGGATTTCCGCTTTTTGCTCGGAACCGATGCCATCGGCAGGGACATCCTGTCACGGCTGATTTACGGCTCCCGCTATTCACTCTTCATCGGCTGCATCGTCGTGTCGATTTCTCTGACGATCGGAGTGATTCTCGGCCTCCTTGCCGGATTTTTCCGGGGCTGGGTGGATACATTAATCATGCGCGTCATGGACGTCGTTCTGGCCTTTCCAAGCCTACTTCTGGCCCTGGTTCTCGTCGCCGTTCTCGGGCCGAGCCTGATCAATGCCATGATATCCATCGCCATCGTCCAGCAGCCTCACTATGTTCGATTGACACGGGCGGCGGTACTGTCGGAAATGACCAAGGACTATGTTACCGCCGCAAGAGTGATTGGCGTACGGTCTCTCAGGTTGATGTTTATCACTATCCTGCCCAATTGCCTGGCACCGCTCATCGTGCAGGCGGCACTGAGCTTTTCCACCGCTATACTCGATGCCGCGGCCCTCGGTTTCCTGGGAATGGGCGCTCAGCCCCCGACTCCTGAATGGGGCACCATGCTGGCGGAAGCCCGCGAATTTATCCTCAGGGCCTGGTGGGTAGTCACCTTTCCCGGTATATCCATCCTTACCACGGTTCTGGCAATAAACCTGATGGGCGACGGTTTGCGTGATGCCCTGGATCCGAAACTCAAACGATCATAATTGCACCATGTCACTACTTGAAATTAACAATCTCAGCGTGACCTTCCAGACAGCAAGTGGCCCGTTCACCGCTGTCGACCGGGTCTCCCTGAACATTGAACCAGGAGAAATCGTCTCCATCGTCGGAGAATCCGGCTCGGGAAAATCCGTATCGATGCTGGCACTGATGGGACTTCTCCCCTGGACCGCGACAATTACCGCCGACACCCTGCGATTTGACGGAATCGATTTGCAAAGCATCGGTAAAAAACAACTCAGGCAAATCATCGGCTCCAAGATGGCTATGATTTTCCAGGAGCCGATGACCAGCCTCAATCCCTGCTTCACCGTGGGTTTTCAGTTGACTGAAGCCCTGAAAATCCACATGGGCATGAATCGCTCGGAGCGAAAGAAACGAGCAATCGAACTGCTGGATCTCGTCGGCATCCCCGAACCCGGCAAACGTTTGTCTGCTTTTCCCCATCAACTTTCCGGTGGTATGAACCAGCGGGTTATGATTGCCATGGCCATTTCCTGCAACCCAAGACTCTTGATCGCCGACGAACCGACGACCGCGCTCGATGTCACCATCCAGGCCCAGATTCTTGATCTGCTGCTCAAACTCCAGAAGGAAAAAGGCATGTCGCTGGTGCTGATTACCCACGATATGGGCGTGGTAGCGGAAACTGCCGAAAGGGTCGCGGTGCAATATGCCGGGCAGCAAGTGGAAAAACAGCCTGTAAAAGGTTTGTTTTCCGCCCCGCACCATCCCTACACCCAGGCTCTGCTTGACTCCCTGCCGGAAAGATCGACTGCCAAAATCCTGCCTTCAATTGCCGGCGTCGTGCCGGGCCAGTTCGATAAACCGGTGGGCTGCCTCTTCTCACCACGGTGCAAATACGCTACCAGCCTTTGCCGAACTACTCCGCCGGTGGCCGCATCGAAGGAGTTTGGCCGAGCCCTCTGCCACTATCCCCTGGCAGAAGGAGTTCCGACCAACTATCCCGAGGAGGTGTGCGCATGAAAGGAGACGTTGTTCTGCAAGCCAGGGACCTGACCCGTCATTATCAGGTCGACCGGGGTTCCTTCCAAAAGCCGGCTATCCTGAAAGCCCTTGACGGCGCTTCCTTTAAACTGGTCAAAGGAAAGACGCTGGCGGTCGTCGGCGAGTCCGGCTGCGGTAAATCTACGCTGGCCCGCCTGATTACCATGATTGAAAAGCCGACATCCGGTGAGTTGGAGATTGACGGCACCGATGTCACTTCAGCCGATCGGGAAACCCTGAGAAACCTGCATAAAAAGGTACAGATCGTTTTTCAGGATCCTTACGGTTCCCTTAATCCACGGCAGAAAATCGGTCACGCCCTGGAAGAACCTTTGCTGGTCAACACCTCGATGAGCAGAAAGGCGAGGCGGGAAGCAGCCCTGGAAATGATCCGTCTCGTCGGACTACGACCCGAGTATTATGACCGATATCCTCATATGTTTTCCGGAGGACAGCGGCAGCGGATCGCCGTTGCCAGGGCATTGATGCTGAATCCGGAAATCGTGGTTCTGGATGAACCGGTCTCCGCCCTGGACGTGTCGATTCAGGCCCAGATTCTCAACCTGATCGCCGGCCTGCAGGAACAGTTTGATCTGGCCTACATGTTTATCAGTCATGACCTGTCGGTGGTCAAACACATTGCCGATGAGGTAATGGTCATGTATCTCGGCAAACCCATTGAATCAGGCAGCAGGGACGATCTCTTCAACAAACCGCACCATCCGTATACCAGGGCACTGCTGTCGGCAACCCCGGTGGCCGATCCTTTCAGAACCAAGGAACGGATCGTCCTTCGGGGTGAACTGCCTTCTCCCATCGCACCGCCTTCGGGATGCACCTTCCATCCGCGCTGTCCGTCGATGACTGGAATATGCCAGGGTAACCCGCCCAAACTGCGCGATATTGACGGATGCATGGTGGCCTGTTATCATCCGAAAACGTATTAGTACCTTACAGATTGTTTTCTTGTTTTTTGGCAAGAAAAACAATCTGTCTAAAGGTACTTATCCTTATGCTTTGCGAGGGTTAGCACTATAGAAACTCACTCATGCTTTTTAGTGAATTTCATGATGGTATTTACATCCAACAAAGCATGGGCACCAAAAAAGAACTTTCAGTAAAAAACAAAAAATTCCAAATCTATTTAGCTCATTGGCGTTTATCGGACCGGATGGTAAAGTGAGCAGTCCGATCCGATAACCCCCTGATATTTCCCTTCATCCCCCGGAGGAGCTGATGAAATATTTTTCCATCTCGGAAAACGTTACCATTCCCGCCCTTGGGCTCGGAACCTGGAAAGCAGCTAACGGTGTTGTGGCCCAGGCTGTTTCCCAGGCTATTGAAATCGGCTATCGCCATATCGATTGCGCCTCCATCTATCAGAACCAGAAAGAAATCGGCTCGGCGCTGGCCGAAGCCCTGGCTTTGGGCCAGGTCAAAAGGGAAGACCTGTGGATTACCTCCAAGTTGTGGAACAACGCCCATGCCAAAAAACATGTACAACCCGCCCTGGAACGAACCCTGAAAGATCTGCAGCTCGATTATCTCGATCTTTTCCTGATCCACTGGCCCGTCAATTTTCAGCCGAATATCGTTTTCCCTAAAAGGTCTGAAGAGTTTCTGACCGCAGACGCTATTCCGATTATCGAAACCTGGCAGGCCATGGAGAAGCTGGTAAAAAAGGGATTATGCAGATTCATCGGGGTCTGCAACTTCAACCTTGCCCGGTTGATCGACCTTAAGCGCCAGGCAAATATCCAGCCCGTCATGAATCAGATAGAACTCCACCCGTATCTGCAACAATCAAGGATGCTCGAATATTGCAATGAGCAAAAGGTGCGTCTTACTGCTTACTCTCCGCTTGGCTCAGGCGATCGGCCGGCCGCCCTCAAAAAAGACAATGAGCCTTCCCTGCTCAACCATCCGGTTATTCTGGAAATAGCCGAAAAACGCGGGATAACGCCGGCCCAGGTGCTCCTTGCCTGGGGACTGTCAAGAGAAACCGTGGTTATACCAAAATCGGTGAACCCATTGAGACTACAGGAGAATTTCCAGGCCGCCGATCTTGAACTCGAGGAATCGGACCTCCTGGCAATACGATCCCTCGAACGAGGCTACCGGTTTGTCGACGGCGCCTTTTTTCAGACCCCCGGTTCCCCTTACAGTGTCAGCGAACTCTGGGGTCAACCGGCGAACCTGAGCGACGGATGCCGATAGTTGTATCGGAGCATGGGGTTTCATCGGGTGGGAGTCCGCCATCGGTATTTCCGGATATCGAGGTCGAATACAGGCTCAAGTAATACATCACCCCAAAAGATGGAGCAGACGACAAATACAGCTCTGTTTGCCGCTGGTGCAATACCGGAATTTCTTGCCGGCTTATCCCTCCTTATCCCGGCAATATGGATAGCTCGAAAAAATGGATACGGAAGCCGGGCGGAAAATGACAATGCAGAGCAAAATGAGAGTATTGCCGAAATATTTATGGAAGCGTTCTGGGGGTTCCTGGCGCCGGTAATAATTTTAGGCGGTCTCTATGGTGGTGTGGGTGGGATGCTGATTGCCCTGCTTGTCGTAGTAGCCATGCCGGCACTGTCTCTTTGGGTTCCCGAATTTTTCGGGCTAGCATAGTCCAAAAACATGGACGCCTTGCTCCTCCTCACTATAAAAATAGTCGTATCTGCCACAATGGTTGTCGTCATAACACTTGTGGCAGAAAAGGGGAATCCGCGCCTTGCCGGGGTTCTCATGGGTTTTCCTCTTGGTGCCGGTTTGGCTCTTTTTTTCCTGGGAGTTGAACAGGGACCAGCCTTCGCATCGCAAAGCGCACTTTGGTCAATCCCCGGAACCCTATCCATGCTTTCCTTCTGCCTTGGCTATCGCCTGTGTAACGCTTTCTATGCTGCTAAAAGCATCCTCGTCATTGCCCTGTGCACTCTTTCCGGCCTTACCTGCTATTTTTTGAGTGCCTATCTGCTTCTGTACTTTCTTCCCGAAACCTGGGTAAGATTTGTGGTCTTTGTCATTTTCATACCACTCTTTGCCCTGTTGCTTGGCAAAAAGACAGCTACAACTATTAAAAAACCTCCATTAACAGCTAGCAACAGGAAGGTTGTCCTCATTGCCCGTGCAGCATTTGCCTCTGCGATCATTATCATTGTCACTACGATAGCAAAATCTGTTGGGCCTGTCTGGTCAGGCGTTTTTGCGACTTTTCCAACAACCATCCTTCCTTCAGTTCTCATTCTTCATAGAAGATATGCAGATACTTTTGTCCCCAACCTTTTCAAGGAAACAACTTTTGGTATTCTGGCTATTGTTGTCTTTGCGATTGCGGTACATTTCTTTTTTCCACCCTGCGGCCCCTACCTGGGTGTACTTCTTGCCTACACCACTTCTTTTATTTATCTTTTTTTATACGAACGCTACATCAGGTACCCGCTCATCAAATTATTCCGAATCTCCTGAGCCTGCCATTTAAAAAAGAGTCGTCGGCAGTAGCAACCAAGTCTTCCGTCCTTTTTGCTCCTTGCAAGACACTTTTCAGGAAAACCGACTCCACAAGCAGAAGAAATTGTCAATTTTGCTGTACTGAACAAAGGAAGATTCAACGGCCTCGTCCCGACTTTCTCTGTATCCGGCTCCCCCTGCAGCGTTGCATAACTGCGATTAATGGCTACATTAATTCTGCACGATTCTTAAATGAGTTGGTGCTGCAAGAAACGAAGAATGCCGGAACACTAATCGTTCCAACTAACCCCCAGTTATCCATTACCTAAAAAGCGGAGACTCCATGTACACACTTTATACTATCCCCGGATCATGCTCTTCAGGCATTACAGTCCTGCTCGAGAAGCTGCAACTTGAATATACGCCGGTTAAACGTGAGGACGTAGCTAATTATTCTGAGATCGTACCGACCAACCAAGTGCCGGCATTGAAAACGCCTGATGGTCAGATTATTACGGAAGGTGCTGCAATCGTGCTCTACCTCCTGGAGAAACATAATTCTCAGATGTTGCCTGCCGATCTCTCCCAAAAGGCCGAATTTCTGCGGTGGTTAATGTTTGATTATGCAACGCTGCATCCTGCCTATGGCCGGATGTTTGCCATTCAGTACAAAACGCAAATGGACGAAAATGAAAAGGTCAGCGTTTTAAAGCAATTAGCAGCCTATGTATCAAATTTGTGGGCTATTCTCGACAAAGAACTTGAGAACAAAAAATTTATCACCGGCGAGAAGCCAACTATTGTGGATTACCTTGCAACTATTTATTCAGGTTGGGGAAAAAATTTCCAGGATATAAAAATTACACTTGGCAAGAACGTGGAGAGACTTGTCGATCAGGTGTCGGTGCTTCCTGAGTTCCAGGCGGGTTATAAAAAGGAAAACATAGAATTTAAAAAAATTGTCTAAGGATGTAATGAGATAGTGTCTGTCCAGCCGACTGTACTGCTCTGGACGCCAAGCACAAGTCCCACCACCCTTCGCCGGGGATCGCCAAGAACAAGTCACCTCTTGCTGTTGGCCAACTTTGCCATAGATGCTATATTGTCGGTAAAGGCACCTACCAAAGGAGGTAACACCATGGCGACCCTAAATATCTCGATGCCCGATGAAATGCGAGCTTTTATCGAGGCCCGTGTCAGTACGGGAGAATATCAAAGCGCAAGTGATTATTTGCGTGACCTCATCAGACATGACCGCGAAGAAACAGAGCGGCTCTTGGTTGAAGGACTGGAAAGCGGAACAGCACGGCCACTAGACATGGCCACCTTGAGGAAACAGGCGCAAGCCTTACTCAAACAAGAAAAAGCTCTTTAAATGGCCTCTATTCTTATAACGCCAGCGGCTGAGAATGATCTCGTCAACATTTGGTTCTATATTGCACAGGATAATCAGGACGCAGCCGACCGCGTTTATCAGGCCGCTGAAAAACCTTTGAATCCCTTCTTGCTGCGCCGCGCATGGGCACCTTGTACCAAGCCAAACGGCCCCAACTTGAAGGAATGCGTTTCTTCCCTATCAGCAAGTTTCAAAACTATGTCATCTATTATCGGGAACACCCCAAAGGCATAGAAATCGTTCGCGTTCTGCACGCCCACATGGACAAGAAAAAGCGTTTGGAGCCGAAAGAATGACCGGCAAAGAACTGACACTTAACAATATAGCCGCATAGACGCCTATGTGGCTATGTGTAGCATGGATAGTCTTAATTTATGAGGAACGCTTGTTATCGAGGGTTGTTAAGAAGCTAAAGTTGTGAGATTTATATAATTAAGGTTGCATAATTAATTAATATAACAGCACCAAAGAGCTTAAAAAACCAAAACGGCTCGGCGCCTATCCTCGAAATTTCTGAATGACATTTCACCAGAAGCTGAACGCTACTGATGACATAATTATCTATGAGCCGAAGGACTCTGGCATCTAAACCATGATTTTCCACGAGGAGCGCAGAAGTACAGGAGGTGCTCCTCAAGTTGACGGACCCACAGAGCACCAAGCTGTGTTCACGAGCGTCAAGCGGCATTACGCGAAATTTTATGTCGTACATAAGAAGACCGGAAAGCGTGTAAAGCAAAGAACTCTTCTACTTATAGCCACTTCCGCTTTTTGAAGATGGCCAGCATGCCGAGCGCGATCGTGGTCATGACTCCCAAGAGACCAAAATATCCCCAGGTCCATTTCAGCTCCGGCATATTGACAAAGTTCATGCCGTAGATTCCGGCAATGAACGTGAGAGGGATAAAAATGGTCCCGATGATTGTAAGCACCTTCATGATCTCATTCATTCGATTGCTGACGCTGGAGAGGAATGTGTCATGCATGCCGCCGATAATATCGCGATAAACTTCTACCAGATCGATAATCTGGATTGTGTGGTCATAGAGATCCCGCAGGAATGGTCGAATAGACTCGCTCATAAGAGGTGAAGTCAGTTTTCCGACGACCGAGGCATTTTCCCTTAACGGCCAGACAATTTTACGCAGAAAGACAATCTCCCTTTTCAGCCGGTGAAGTTCATGCATGTGGGACGCGTCGGGCTCAGTTAGAATTTGATCATCGATTTCCTCAATATGATCTCCCATTTTTTCGAGGGCAACGAAGTATTCATCGATCACTCCATCCATAATCGCATATACCAGATAATCGGCACCTACCCCTCGAATCTTTCCTTTACCGGTTCGAATACGATCTCTGAGCGGATCAAGCACATCGCCACGTCGTTCCTGAAAGGAAATTACATAGTTGGCACCGAGGATAAGGCTGACATTTTCATTCTGGATCCCCTTTTTCTCGGCAGAGTAGGTTAACATTTTCAGGGCAAACAGAATGTAGTTGTCAAACTCCTCGATCTTGGGGCGTTGACTGGAGTTGGAGATATCCTCAATGGTCAGCGGATGCAGGCCGAATAAATTTCCCAGCGTTTGAATCGTTGAGACATCATGGATACCGTTGACATTAATCCAGGTGATATTGGGACTGTCTTTGAAGCGTGCACAATCCTCCACGCTTGCCAGAGGAATTTCCTCAATATGCTCTTTTGCGTAATCAATGATGCTGATATCGGTTATAGCTTGTTTTCGTTCTCCCACGAAAACCGGTGTCCCGGGAGGCATACCCGCTTTTTTCCCACGCCTGAATACCTTTTGAGCTATAATTCTGTGTTTGGTTTTCATGCCATACCTCAACCTTCTTTTTTTCCTGGCTGTATTTATTCAAGCACTACAACCTCTTTTAACCAGCTTATCGTGCATTGCCGCAACACAATTCCGATGTCCTAGCAAACGGCAAAAGCGGTAAAGCGCAAAAGAGGAGAAGAGCGATATGGTCTTTTAACGCACGACGACGGGATATCGAACAAGGTAGTCCGATTGTTCTTGTCATGGTCTATCTTCCATGACAAGAACAACCGGACGTCCGGTATTAGTGATTCAATCCGGGCAACGCATATGCTCCCTCACACAAGGGAGACAATTGTTGATCCGGTCTTTGTAAACAGAATGAAAGGAAGAACTCAGAGCATAAATGGTGTTTGATATTCACTCCAGGTGGTGAAATCTTTATCGATAGCGTTGAAAATCTCCAGAATCCTATCTTTAGTTTCCAGAGTGTTGGCAACCGTTTCCTTTTGATCCAGTTCCTGGAGCCGAACTACGGCTGTATCTATTTCCGACCTGAGTTGATCCATCTTTGCCTTGAGTTCGGCCTTATGTTCCAAGGTGGCTTTATCAGACAGTTCTTCAAGCCTTTTCAAGTGCTGCCGCCATTCAGCCACCTTGTCATCGATAATGTCTTGGTAAGTCAGTGTTTGCATGAATTTCCTCCTTTTCTATTAATTCTGAAATCATCTGCAACGGACCGATGTAGTATGTCCTACCCTTTAAATATAACTCTTAAGTTGCTGGTGGGCCAAAAAATCTGTGTTCTTTTTCACTAGTTGACAACTAATTTATCTATTTTCTCCTTTTTTATGTTCCCTTCCTTGACAGAAGACGAAAGACTGTTTTTTTGAGGTCGATATCCCCCTCTTCAGCTAGACGGCTGCCGGTTTTGAGAGAACCGGATCGATCAAACGATAGGCCAGGAGTTTGACAAGATCGCTCATGAAGAACCAAACCAGAGCATAGCCCCAGACAAAGAGCCCCCAACCCCAACCGATCGGAGTCATAAGCAGGCCGTACACGGCTATCAGTGTCGCTAATATCTGGGTTCCCAGTACGGCAACCCATAGAATCAGCGAAGGACGTATGGACCAGAAGGGACCACGAGTGCGTGCCAGAAAAATTGTCAGATGCCCGGCCACGGACAACATCAGATACATTAGTGTCTGGATGTGACCCCGGTCCAGATGATAAACCCGCTCCCCGAGATAAAACAGGCCAAAAGCTGCAATAGGTCCGACCACGCCCAGCACGGTGGCGATACCCAGCACTCTTCTCATATCCCAGGCCTCAGGTTGATTTTGATAATGAACGTTATCATAGGCAATGGACAGAATGGCACCATCATTAAGTAAGGCGAGAATAACGATCATCACTGCGGTGAGCGGATAAAAATTAAAGATCAGGATCGCCAGCGTCATGAACAGTAGGACGCGCAGCGTTTCGGCAATACGATATATTGCATAGCTGTTCATTCGTTGAAAAATATTTCTGCTTTCCTTTATCGCATCGATAATGATCGACAGGCCGGGTGTCGTCAATACTATTGATGCCGCCGCTCGCGCCGCGTCGGTTGCACCTGAAACGGCAATCCCGCAGTCTGCTTTTTTCAGGGCGGGGGCATCATTCACCCCATCTCCCGTCATGCCGACAATGTGATCGAGCTGTTGCAATACATCTACCAGATGATATTTATGCTCGGGAAACACCTGGGCGAATCCGTCAGCCTCCGCAATGGACTTCTGTATCCCGGCAGTCTCGTGCTGCTCTGTGGCCTTCAAGCTCGAAGCATCGACTATGTTTGCCCCCATCCCCAGCTTTTTGGCAATCTCCTGGGCGATCGCCAGTTGATCGCCGGTAACCATCTTGATGGAAACCCCCATATCACGGGCGGTCTTCACGGTCGCCGCGGCGTCTTCCCGCGGCGGGTCAAACAGCGGCAGCACCCCGAGAAACCGCCATGCTCCCTCTTTTTCCGTCCGGGCAACACCGAGTGAGCGATAACCCCGTTTAGCAAAATCCCCTATGGCCTTCTCGACTTCCGGTCTGATCCGGTCAGCATCCTCCGACAAGGCCAGAATAACCTGAGGCGCACCCTTAGTTACCTTGAACTCCTCGCCGCTTCCGACGACTCCTACGGTAGCCTCGGTCCGCTTATGTACAGGGTCAAACGGCATGAAATGGATGATCCGGTAAGCCCGCAAAGCTTCTTTGTCGGAAAGACCACTCAAGACAGCCAGATCGATAATATCATTATTTTCGGCCCGCGAGGCCAGGGCACCATGCAAAATGACCTGTTCCCCGGTAACCTCGTCGAGGGTGAAAGGCTCGGCCAGGGTCAGTTTGTTTTGGGTCAGGGTGCCGGTTTTGTCGGCACAGAGGATATCCACACCGGCCAGTTCCTCAATTGCCACCAGACGGCTGACGATTGCCTTTTTGGCGGCGAGCAGACGAGCGCCGACCGCCATCGTGACTGACAATACGGTGGGCATCGCGACTGGAATTGCCGCAACGGTAAGTACCAGTGCGAACTGCAGGGTGGTGAGAATGGGATCACCGCGTAAGACCGCCACTATAATAATGACCGCCACCAGAAATACAGCGAGCATGATCAGGTAATTGCCGATCTTGAGCACTGCCTTTTGAAAATGGCTGATAGTCTCTGCCTCCTGCACGAGGTGTGCAGTTTTGCCGAAATAAGTATGAGCGCCGGTAGCATAGACGAGCGCCTCGATTTCGCCCTGCCGGACGATCGATCCCGAGAATACCGCCTCACCCGGCTTGCGGCTGACGGGCAGTGATTCTCCTGTCAGGCTTGATTGATCCACCTCGACGGGATCACCCTCCAGCAGGCGCGCATCGGCAGGGACAATATCTCCCAGACGCAGACGAATAATATCCCCGGGCACCAGTTCGCGGGCTGCCGGCGTAATCCATTTTCCATCACGCTTCACCCTGGCCTTGACTGCCAACTTCGACTTCAGTGAAGCTATGGCACTCCCCGCCTGATGCTCCTCCCAAAAACCTACTACGGCATTGGCAACCAACAATACCAAAATAATAAAGAAGTCAGGCCAATGGCGCACTAGCCCGGACAAAATGACAGCGGCTTCGATCATCCATGGAATCGGCCCCCAGAAATACGAGAGAAATTTAATTATCGGGTTTATCTTTTTTTCTTCAAGTTCGTTAGGCCCGTATTCCTCCAGCCGCTTTTCGGCTTCAGCCTGGCTGATGCCGTCCGGCGAGGAACCCAATCGTTTCTGTACTTCGGCAAGTGGCAATTTCTGTAAGTCGTCTTTAGCCTCGGCTTGCGACCCGGCAGATTTCCGCTTTCCGGTATCAGGTCCCATTACGACGCGCCTCCTTTGCTGATCTTTCGGTACCCTTTTTAAAGGTATGTTTTTTAGGTGGAAGAATGAAATACACATTTTGCCTCACCAAGAATGTAGTAACTACCGGCAGACCTTGCCATACGAATCCTGTTTTTCCTGATGATTTTGTGATTCTACTTTCCGCATTGGCCGCAAATAAGAGAGCCGGAAGCGATGATGCTGGCCTTGGCTCTTATGACGGGGAGATGAGAGCATATTTTTGCACACGACATCCGCATAGAACGCAAAACTGCGCATATTTCCTGGAAATTCAGGACGGTCTGTCGGATTCCGGGAGCATTTGAAAGTTGCTTGCAAAGATCCATCGACAAATGAGACACACAGGGGGGCGGCGTGACTCAATGTAGCTATTTTCCGGATTACTGGTTCTTGAAAATACTCCACCTGGCAATCTTATTGCATCGAGCCTTGCAACTCTAAAAAGGCAAGACCTGCGCATCTATCCAACAATACTGAAATTACCCATGTTCACATAAACCAGCCCCTACCCCCCGATAGTTCCGGTTCCTCTGCATGCGACGTCATGATCATGTAAGCGGGAAGCCGGAGGAGAATGTTTCCGAATTTTATGTCTTGGTATACCACTTCCCAACAAACAAAAAAACAACGTACGCCAGGCTGGATCAATCTGGCAAAGTACAAAACAACTACATTACTTACACACCGAAATGAAACATCCAAAATATCTAATATCAGGTTCGATCCCGGGCAAATTCCTGCCGCTGATTTTCCTGCTGCTCCTGATGACCACGGTCAAAAATGTTCAGGCTGTTGAACCCAATGCCAATCTCTATTCAGAACAGGCCACTGAAAGGCAGGCAGCCTACGAAGCCAAAAAAGAGCAACTTGCCAAAAATATCGCAGCTGCGGTTGATGATCAGGAAAAACAGCTTTGCCTGGTACGACAACAGCTGCTGAAAAAGCTTATGGAGCTCCCCGACAAACCGGAAAAACCGGCAATTGATATCCGGTTATCCGAGCAGGATCTGCAGAAAGCTCTTTCCTGGAAGGAAGTTGAACAATACCTGGAGCGGTATATCAACCTCAACCAGGAGGAAAAGGTTTCGACCCAGAATCTGGAAAATACCGCCAAGCAGATGCAGACCCTGCACAACCGGTTACAGGCGCTCGATGAAAAGGACCCGGCCCAGGAAAATCTTCAGCTCCAGTATGCCTTTCAGGTGCGTAAATCCGCCCAGCAGAAGGAAATAGAAAAACAATTGAAGACGGGATTGGAAACAGCCAAAAAACAGTATCCCACCGTCCTGGACCACATCCATATCGACCAGGACCTGATCGATAAACAGGAGATGCGCCGAAATCAGGCAAAAAAGGTTTTGCAGGGGCTGGAAGATGAAAAGATCCTGGCTGCGGCGGGCAACGACGTCCTGATTCAGCAGCAGGAAACCGTGTTAGCCGGATATCTTGGCCGAACTCTCAGCGACGATGAGAGGAAAGAGATGCACTATGAACAACTCAAACGCCTCAAGCAACTGGTCCAGCAGCTGCACAAAGATGACCAGATCCTTGAAGGCAAAATCAATCTTCTTGAAGAGGATCAAAAAAGCCTCTGGTTTCATTTGTTTGTTAATAAACCGGATTTCTTCAAACTTTCCGCTGCAGCGGGAGATATTAACAAACAAATCGATCGACTGAGAAAGAAAACCGAGAAAGGGCACGGTCTGATTTACGGCTATGAAAAGGAGCTCTCCACCTTGCGCGGCGGCAATGCTCTGGTTGGTCCTAAATCTCAGGACCTGATCAACGCGCTTGATGAAAAAGTCCGAACTGTCTTTACCCTGCTTTCAGCCATAGAGCAACGGGCAGAGATGCTTGAAGAAAAAGGGAAACTGCTGGACAGGGCTATCGATCTCAAACAATCTGCGCTCGGCTCGATGGTGACCAAAACAAGAGAGGCAACAGACAATATGTTTGAACGGGTCATGTATGTGCTGAAGTACCCCCTGGTCTCGTATAGCGGCATGAATCTCTCACTGCTCCTTTTTCTCCAGGTACTC
Source organism: uncultured delta proteobacterium (assembly GCA_963835305.1). Taxonomy (GTDB): domain Bacteria; phylum Desulfobacterota; class Desulfobulbia; order Desulfobulbales; family Desulfocapsaceae; genus Desulforhopalus_A. The sequence continues at coordinate 422,091 of CAWIEU010000010.1, read as the reverse complement.
GTTCTCCTCTTTTTCGGCATCATTATTAACCGCCTGTATGGCCGCATGGTGCTGCGGATGGGCAGCAAGAGGAACTGGTCCGAACAAACCGTCCATCTCGTTCAGGCAGTTGGAAAATATCCTTTCATCTTCATTGTCGCCATGATCCTGCTGTCAATTGTCGGGATAAACACCCGTTCCCTGGCCCTGGTCGCCGGAGCGCTCTCAGTCGGTATCGGTTTTGGCATGCAGACCATCGTCAGCAACCTGGTTTCGGGAATTATTCTTCTTTTCGATAAATCCATCCGTCCGGGTGATTTTATCTGTCTGGGCGAAAATTCGACCTCGGGTGGATTCCAGGGAAATGTAGTGCAGATGAATATCCGGGCAACCGTGCTGAGAACCAATGACAATATCAATATCATCATTCCCAATGCCGACCTGATGGCTTCCCAGGTCGTCAACTGGACCTATGCGGATGAGAAAATTCGTTTCAGAATACCATTTTCAGTGGCTTACGGGTCGGATATCGATCAGGTAAAATCGCTGATAAAGGAGGCGACCCTTCGTCTGCCCGTTGTGCTGCCGTACCCGGAACCGCAGATCTGGCTGGCAAGCCATGCGGAGAGTTCACTGGCTTTTCTTGCTGCAATCTGGGTTGAAGGGCAGAACGCGAGACAACCGTATCGAATAACCGATATCGTGCTGTCTACCATCTACAAAACATTACACGAGCATGGAATCGAAATTCCTTTTCCGCAGCTGGATCTGCGACTGCGTGGTCATGAAGCGCAATCGATGAATTTCATGAGTCTCTCAAATGCACCGGGACCCAAAATGCACCGGAAAGCCGTCGCTCAATAACAAGTATCCTTACAACTTACGCAAAGCCTCCAGGATCTGCCGGGAAGGCATACCGTCTGCGGCCAGTCCGACCTGAGTCTGGAAGTGCCTGATAGCCGCTTTCGTCCCCTCTCCCAGCTGACCATCGATCTCTCCGGAGTAAAAGCCATGCTGTTGCAGCTGCTTTTGAAGTTCTATTTTATCTTCGATACTGAGCGATCCCGCAGGCCTTGGCCAGGACTGGACCAAACCGCTCCAGCCGGCCAGCCGGTCGGCGAGAAGTCCCACGGCAAGGGCATAGGCGTCTGAGCTGTTATAGCTTTTCAGAACAAAGAAATTTCTCAACATCAAAAAAGCCGGACCCTCTTTTCCGGCGGGAATTTTCAGTACGGCTCTATCACCAGGCCTTGGAAAAGCCTTGCCGCCCGGTCGTTTGAAGCCGAGTTTGTGCCATTCGGCGAGGGTTTTGGTCTGACCCTCCAATTGTTCTTCGCCAGTCGAAGGAGGGATCACTTCGTAGCCCCAGGTTTTGCCTGTTTGCCAGCCGTTTTTCGCCAAAAGATTAGCGGCGGTGGCCAGGGCGTCCGGAACGGAATTCCAGATATCCCGCTTTCCGTTACCATCCATATCGACACCATAGGCAAGGTAACTGGTTGGAATAAACTGAGTTTGCCCCATGGCACCGGCCCAGGATCCGGTCAATTGGTCTTTCGTGACATCGCCGGCCTGAAGGATTTTAAGGGCGGCAATCAACTGGGTTCGAGCGAACCTTTCTCTTTTGGGGTCACCATAGGCAAGTGTGGCAAGGGCAAGAGGAACATAATGGAGTCGATCCGATTTTTCGAGGATGGCACCATAATTCGATTCGATTGACCAGATGGCCAGCAGTATCGAGGGAGAGACACCGAATTTATCTTTAATCTCATCAAGGGTTCCGGCGTAATATCTGCCCTTAATTTTCCCTTTTTCAATTGAAAACGGATTGACCCGCCCATCCAGATAATCCCAGATGTCGATGGTAAACTCCGGTTGATATGCCGCTTTTTGAAGAACATCGGCATCGATATCCGTCACCCCGGCAAAAGCGGTATCCCACGTGGCCTTACTGATTCCTTCTTTATGCGCCTCCGGATAGAATCCAGCTATCCATTGACGAAAATTGGTGTTGCCGGTCTGGTCTGCGTAAGCATTCACTAAGGCACCGGCCATAAACAATGGGAAAAAAAACAAGACTATTCTCAAAAAAAACTTCTTCACATCTATCCCCCCGGATATGTGTTTACAGGTAAATGGCGGATAGCCGAACGGGCCGGCTTCTGCCAAACTTCTCTTTGGAAATATCCATTTTCTCGAGGATATCCCCTGCTTCCTCTCCATCGGCAAACCATTCTCTTTTCTTTTTCTGTGTACCATGATGGACGGCTGTTTGGCCAATTGATTCGCAATATCTTTTTAGTGTAACGGTTTTGTGAAAATTTTCCACCCGGGATATAGTGCAGCCTGAATGGCCTATGCTTGCCAAACGACTGCTTTTAGAATATCCTTTTCGCCATCAGTACCTTAAAAAATCTGCCGATGAATGTTTACCAACACGAAATACAGGGGGCCGAGTTACCGTGAAAACCCAAATTTTACTGTCCATCTACGATATTTTCGACAAATGGAACAATGGGCTGGCTACGGCCTGCCACAGAGGTTGCAGCAGCTGCTGTACACAAAACGTGACGATCACGGCAGTAGAAGGGGTGGCAATACTCCGGTATATCTTAACTGAAGACAAAACCCGGTGGCTGGCGAAAAAACTTGCTTCTTCCCGAACCCATCAACCACCAAGGATGACCACCAACGACTTTGCCGGAGCCTGCATCGAAGGCCGGGAAGTTGATCCTGGTCACCGGGACAACCTCTCGGTCTGTCCGTTTCTGGAAGACAACATCTGCCGAATCTATCCGGTCCGACCTTTCGGCTGCCGGCTGTTCGTTTCCACCACAACCTGCTCGGCTCTGAAGCCGGCCCAGGTCTCCGACACCTATTTTGAAGCCACCACGGCGGTAACCCAACTGATCGAACATCTTGGTCAAAAGGAATATTGGGGGAATATGCTCGATGTTCTCCCGGCGCTTCTCGATATCAGCGAGTTCAGGGAAATAGCCGATCAGGTTGACTCCGCCATGATCATCCAGGCCCGGCTGCAGACCCTTACCGCCAAGCCTCTGCCTGGATTTCTTCTCAGTGAAGAGTCCGCGGAAACGGCATCTTCCCTGCTGCAGTCACTCTTTGATGCTGAAGTCAACGGCAGAAGGGTGGAAGATATCCTGAATGGTAATTGATAATTGCTTCCGTTGTCTCAAATGTCCAAAATAGTTGACAGAAAATCGGCGTAACAGCGCTGCCGCAAAATCGATATTCCAGCAACGGCAGGGGCGGTTTTCCGGCTATTTTTTAAATAACGGCAGAAATTCCCCATAACCCCTGGCTTCGAGCTCTTCCACGGGAATAAATCTCAGTGAGGCCGAATTAATGCAATACCTGAGGCCAGTGGGGGCGGGACCGTCATCAAAAACATGGCCGAGATGCGAATCCCCGGCTGCGCTTCGCACTTCGGTACGTACCATCAGAAACCTCAGGTCTTTTTTCTCGACTATATTCTGATCGACCAGCGGCCGTGAAAAGCTGGGCCATCCGCAGCCCGAATCAAATTTATCAAGAGAGCTGAAAAGCGGCTCTCCCGAAACTACATCGACATAGATGCCGGCCTTCTGGTTATGGACGTATTCGTTCTCATAGCGCGGCTCGGTCCCATTGTTCTGCGTCACTTCATACTGCATCGGCGTCAGGCGTGAACGCAAATCCTGCTCGGATGGCTTGATAAATCTCTCCTTCTCCGGCCGTTCTTTCCAGGTTCTCTCCAGAAATCCCGCTCTACCTGAACCGATCTTATAGGCCTGATAGTGTGCACTGTTTTTTCTATGATAATCCTGATGATACTCCTCCGCGGGATAAAAGGGCCGGGCTGGTCGGATGTCCGTCACGACCGGTTTCTCGAAAATACCCGAGGCATCGAGTTCCGCCCGGGATTTTTCAGCGATTTCCTTCTCCTGCTGATCATTGTAAAAGATGGCGGTTTTATAGTGACTGCCGCGATCGGCAAACTGGCCTCCCCGATCAGTCGGATCGATGGACCGCCAGAAAGTATCAAGTAACTCTTTATAGGATATCTTTCCAGGATCATAAATAACCTGCACAGACTCCAGGTGCTCGGTCCCACCGCTGGAAACCTCCTTATAGCTAGGATTTTTTTCACCTCCTCCGCAATATCCGGCTATTACCTCAATCACTCCCTCCAGTCGTTCAAAAGGCTGCTCCATGCACCAGAAACAACCTCCTCCGAAAACCGCAGTCTTGTGTGTTGCTACAGGTCTGTCCCCGAAAGCACAAACTACCCCCGCCAGCAGAAATATGACTGCCATCAATATCATGTATTGCACGATGTCCTCCTTGAAATGTCGAAGATTGAATCGATACTGCAGATACCATAGGCACAGGGGCTGAACCAATCAAGATTTCCTTTGAATCCGACCGCTGCAGCACCATATAAAGGTTATGAAACAGGCTCGCTCATCGTCTTTGATTTTTGCTTGTTTGGAAAAGTTTTCTGTTTCAAAAAACGGGTTCGATTGCTATAGTGGCCACCATGAAAAAGCAAAACAATACCAAACGGACCAAGTTTATTTTTGTTACCGGCGGCGTACTTTCCTCTTTGGGGAAAGGGCTGGCTGCTGCAGCAATCGGGGCACTGCTCGAGAGCCGGGGACTGACGGTAACCTTTCAGAAACTGGACCCCTATATCAACGTCGATCCGGGTACCATGAACCCGTTCCAGCACGGCGAAGTATATGTCACCGATGACGGCGCCGAGACAGACCTGGATATGGGTCACTATGAGCGCTATACCAGCGCTGTAATGGGCCAGAAAAACAATTATACTTCCGGCCGCATTTACTATTCCGTTATCACCAAGGAACGGCGCGGTGAATATCTCGGCGGCACCGTTCAGGTAATTCCCCATATCACCGACGAGATCAAAGCCGCGGTACGGCAGCTTGACGGCAGTGTCGATGTGGCTATCATCGAAATCGGCGGTACCGTCGGCGACATCGAAGGACTGCCGTTCATCGAGGCGATACGTCAATTGCGTGGAGACCTTGGCAGAGAGTATACACTGTTCATTCATCTGACCCTGGTGCCGTATATCAAATCTGCCGGAGAGGTAAAAACCAAACCGACCCAGCACTCGGTACGGGAACTGAGAGCAGATGGAATCCAGCCTGATATCCTTTTATGCCGAACGGAAGTTCCCCTGGAAGACAGCTTGAAAGCCAAGATCGCCCTGTTCTGCAATGTTCCCCAGGATGCCGTCATTACGGCGATCGATGTCGATACCATTTACGAACTTCCCCTGCATCTCCATAAAGAAGGTCTCGATTCCAAGATCCTTGAACTGCTCAATATCTGGACCGGCCAGCCCAATATCAAGCCGTGGGAAGAGCTGGTGCAAAATATCCAGAATCCCAAAAACGAAGTCACCATTGCCATAACCGGCAAATATGTGGATCTGACCGAGTCATACAAGAGTCTTCATGAAGCCCTGGTTCATGGCGGTCTTGCCAACGGCACCAAAGTTCACCTGGAATATATCAGTGCAGAATGCCTTGAATCAAAAAATGTCGCCAGTCTTCTCGATGACTGTGACGGTATTCTGGTTCCCGGCGGTTTCGGCAAACGCGGGGTCGAGGGAAAAATCAAGGCCATCAACTACGCACGTAAGAACAAAGTACCTTTTTTTGGTATCTGTCTGGGGATGCAGCTGGCTGTTGTTGAATTTGCAAGAGATGTGCTGGGCCTTTCCAAGGCGAATTCAACCGAGCTGGACGAGAACACTCCGGATCCGGTCATTTATCTGATTAAGGAGTGGTTCGATTACAGAACAAATCAGATACAGACACGCGATGAGGAGTCCGACCTCGGCGGTACCTTAAGACTCGGGGCATATCCCTGTGTCTTGAAAGAAAATACCAATGCAGCCAGGGCCTATGCCCAGCCGGAAATTTCCGAGAGGCATCGTCATCGCTTTGAATTTAACAATGAGTACCGCAAAGCGCTGGAAGCCAACGGCCTGATCGTCTCGGGTACCTCACCTGATAACCATCTGGTTGAAATTGTTGAAATTGAAGATCATCCATGGTTTCTCGGCTGCCAGTTTCATCCGGAGTTCAAGTCCAAGCCGATGAAACCACATCCGCTGTTCAGGGACTTTATCAGCGCAGCGCTTGCCCACAAACAGCGGGGATAATCAGCAATGTCTGATATTTCCGTTGCAATAGACACTCCTTCAGGTACCCCGTTTATTATCGGTACGGGCAAACCATTACTGCTCATCGGCGGGCCCTGCGCTCTTGAATCGGAAGAGCTGGCCAGAACCGTTGCCGGCAGGATGCAGGAGATATGTGACCGTCTTGGCATTTACTACGTTTTCAAGGCGTCCTATGACAAAGCAAACCGCACATCACTCACTTCCTATCGTGGACCCGGCTTGGAAAAGGGTCTGGCAACACTTGCCAAAATCCGCGAGGAATTCGGGGTGCCGGTCATATCCGACATTCATGACGTAACCCAGGTTGCCCCCGCAGCCGAGGTACTTGATATTCTCCAGATTCCCGCCTTTCTCTGCCGCCAGACCGATCTTCTCACCGCTGCCGCCCAAACCGGCAAGGTCGTCAATGTGAAAAAGGGACAGTTTGTCTCTCCCTGGGATATGGAAAATGCGGTGAATAAAATGCGCGGCGTCGGCGGCCGGAAAATTATGCTTGTCGAACGTGGGGCAAGCTTTGGTTACAACAATCTGGTAGTGGACATGCGCTCTTTGCCCGTAATGCGCTCTTTCAACTGCCCGGTCATATTTGACGCCACCCACTCTGTGCAGCTGCCCGGCGGCGCGGGCGGTTCTTCCAGCGGCCAGCGGGAATTTATCGGCACCTTGAGCAGGGCCGCGGTTGCCGCCGGTATTGACGGACTTTTCCTGGAAATACATCCCAATCCGGACCGGGCTCTTTGTGACGGTCCGAACTCAATGCCCCTTGATCAGGTGGAAGATTTGCTTGTGCAACTGATCAGAATACGCAATGCAGTCAGCTGACCATGTCTGACCAATGCTCGAATTCCCCGGGGAATTATCCCTCTGATTGCGAAGTTCTCGAAGGATATCGAACCAGAGTCCGACAACGGGAAAGACTGGTGGATGATCCGGGTCGCGTGCGAGCGCTGGCCAAAGCCAAGGAAGTCCAGCTGCTGTTGCTCGATGTCGACGGCGTGCTCACCGACGGCACTCTTTATTATTCGGAAAGCGGTGAGGAGAGTAAGGCGTTCAATACCCAGGATGGTTTTGGTCTTCGGCTTTTGCGTGAGGCTGGTCTTGAGCTTGGTGTCATTACTGCCAGAAAATCGGAAATCGTTGCCAGGCGGGCCAATGAACTCAAAATGCACTACATCTACCAAGGTGTTAAAAATAAGAACAATGCGTTCAAGGAAATAGTGAAAGCTTCCGGCCTCAAACCCTACCAGATTGCCTACATGGGAGATGACTGGCTGGATCTGGTACTGCTCCAGCAGGTTGGGTTGGCTATCGTTCCTGCCAATGGCGCTCGTGAAGTAAAAGACATCGCCCATTACGTGACTGAACGACGGGGCGGTGCTGGAGCGGTTCGTGATGCCTGTGACCTCATTATCGAAGCGAAAAACCTGCTCATGGAACTGCTGCAGAAATACAAAAACAGATGAAATTCCACCGCAATACAATCTGGCTGATTCCCCTGTTCTTCATCGTTACTTTCCCCCTCTGGTCAATTCCGGTCGGCAACTTTCTCGCTCCTCGGACCAGTGCTGATTCCACGCCAAATGCCGCGCAATCCGACAGCCATAAATTCAACATGAATGCGGTGAAGATTCTGCAGAACAAGGATGGCAAGAAAACCGCGATAATACACGCCCAAAAAGCTCATACCGGCGAGGACCCCAACCTGATTATCATGGAGCATGCCAATGCGGATCTTTTCGATACAGAAGGCAATATCACCCATGTCGTTGCCAACACAGGGAAATACAATACCGTTAGCAAACTGCTGACGCTGATCGGTGATGTGGTGGTCAATAAGATCCGGGATGATCAATTCCTCTACACCGACCTGCTCCTCTATGACAGTGAGAAGCGGACAGTGAAATGTCCCGGTAAAACCAGGCTTGAAGGAAAAAATGTGGAAATCAACGGCGGCAGTCTGGATTATGACGTTAAAACCGAGACCTATGTGATCGGCAAAAGGGTCGAGTGCACCCTCAACGGCTTTATCCAGCCGTAACCTCCTCGCAACTCTCTATGTAAAAGCTGTCCCCCTCAGCTCTCCAGCGGATATTCACATTCCAGAGCAGCATTCCGAACCCCCTTTTGCTGCCTTTCTGGCTGGCCGGTCTCGGATCGTGGCAAACCATCTCCTCTACCAGTCTCCGTAAATCCCTTCCGGTCTTTTTTTGATAATCCGCACAGAAAATTCCGGCACTTGCGCTGAAAACAACGCCCATCTCGGGTTTTTGCCCATGGGCATAGCCACAGGAGGCCGACTGTACGCAATCGCTGTACGGAATATATGGTTTTATATCGAAGACAGGGGTTTTGTCGAGAAAATCAACGCCGGAGAGTTCCAGAACAGACCTGTTCTCTCTTTTTACCACCGCTTCGAGCCTGACAACGGATAAGCCGAGATGGTTCGGCCGGTGCGGACTGCGGCTGGCAAAAACCCCCATCCTTTTTCTTCCTCCAAGCCAAGGCGGCCGAACCGTCGGCTTCCAGCCCTCGGTCACCGTCCCATGAAAAAGAAAATGCACCCAAATGTGAGAAAATTGCTCCAGGCCGCGGACCATTTCTTCTCTGGCAAAAGCGGGAAAAAGTTCCAAACGGGCGGTCGCCGATTTCACCATGCCCGGCTGTCTGGGAATTCCGAACTTCTCGGTGAAACAGGAGCGGATCATACCTATGGGAGTAATATGAATACCTTGCTCAGGTGCCGCCATTTCCTGCTCCATTTAATACCTTCCTTTCGTCATTACCTTTTCCATATTCACCGGGTTACCAGTCCAAGTAACACATTTCTTATATTTGTAGCACCATTTGCTTGACACACCCGGACGAGCCCTGTATGGTAACACAAATACAAACTTCGTGTTATGCTCTTTAGGTGGATAAGTATACCACAGAGCAATTTGATCGCCAACTTCTGCCGCCTCAACAGAGAGAACCAGATCATGCATATCTCGGAAGGTGTACTCAGTGCTCCCGTTCTTTTGGCCGGCGCCGCGGTTACAACGATCGGCACCGCCATCGGTCTTAAAAAACTCGACTATGATCGCATCATGACGGTTTCCCTGCTGACTGCTACTTTTTTTGTCGCCTCCCTTATCCATGTACCATTAGGACCGGGCAATGTTCACCTCATCCTTGGCGGTTTGATGGGCATCATCCTGGGTTGGAGTTGTTTTCCGGCGATACTGGTAGCACTTTTTTTGCAAAGTGTTTTTTTTAACTACGGAGGCGTAGTGGTATTGGGAGTAAACACCACCACCATGGCTCTTCCGGCCCTCCTCTGTTTTTATCTCTGCCGGCCATGGATCGAGCAGGACGGCAAAAAAAGAAAAATCGCCGCCTTCTCGGCCGGTTTTCTTGCCATCTTCTTTTCCTCCTGTCTCATGGCACTTGCGCTCTGGACAACGGATAAAGGCTTCATCCAGGCAGCCCGACTGGTGGTAGCCGTTCATATTCCGTTAATGATTATTGAAGGGATCATCACCATGTTCGCGATATCCTTTCTCGCCAAAGTACAACCTGAATTCCTTAGAATGGGAAAACAATGAAACGTCTCGGACTCTTACAACTACTCTTGGTCATTCTGTTCATCCCGATTATGTGCCGGACGGCCTTTGCCCATAAGGTAAGTGTTTTTGCCTGGCAGGATGGAGAAAAGATCGTGACGGAAGCAAGATTCAGTCGGGGAAATCCTGCCCGAAATTCGACAATTTCCGTAATCGAGCTGAAAACCGGTAAACAAATTCTGTCGGGAACAACCGATGCGAATGGGCTCTTCAGCTTCCCTATTCCCCGGACTGACGCGAAAGAGCTGAAAATCATCGTGGATGCCGGGGATGGTCATAAAAACAGCTGGAATTACACACTTGAAGATTCCGCCGCCAACGACCAGGGCAGTCCTCTTCCGCAGGCCAAAGCTGCCGCCGGCCCAGCCTCTGACTTTCCGGCTTCCGGGAAATCTCCGGACAATACGCTGCAAACCCTTACGGCCCCGCAACTCACCGAAATCATCGATAAAGCGCTCGATAAAAAACTTGCCCCAATCAATCGAACTCTGGCCGAGAGTACCGACAGAGGCCCCACCATGCAGGATATTCTCGGGGGGATCGGCTATCTTGTTGGCCTGGCTGGGATCGTTGCCTACATGCAGTCACTTAAAAACAAAAAGGAGTAGGATCATGAAAAAACTTGCCGCGGCCGGGATACTCTCTGCTTCCCTTGTTTCTTTACTCTTTTTTTCTGCCGGACAGGCGCTTGCCCACTTCGGCATGGTCATTCCCGACCAGCATATAATCACCCAGGAAAAAAAGGAGACCACTCTCACCCTTTCCTTTTCCCATCCTTTTGAAAATATCGGCATGGACCTGGCGAAACCTCAAAAATTCACAGTCACGGCTGACGGCAAAACAGTCGATCTTCTTGCCACCTTAAGACCAACTGCCATAATGGGACACAACGGATGGGAAAGTTCGTTTCGCTTTCGCCGTCCCGGAGTGTATCAGTTTGTGATGGAACCGAAACCATACTGGGAACCGGCTGAAGATCTCAGCATTATTCATTACACCAAAACCATCATTCCCGCTTTCGGCGACGAGGAAGGCTGGGAACAACCTGTTGGACTGCCGACAGAAATCATTCCTCTTCTCAGACCGTTCGGCAATTATGCCGGCAACAGTTTTTCGGGACAGGTACTCATCAAGGGTATGCCGGCGGGCGGGGCTGAGGTTGAAGTTGAATACTACAACGAAAACAACACGCTGCGGGCGGCAAGTGATTATCACATAACACAAGTGGTGAAAGCCGATAAAAACGGCATCTTCAGCTTTACCTGTCCGCTGGCCGGCTGGTGGGGCTTTGCGGCGCTCAGCAGAGCGGATTACACACTCAAAGATCCGCAAGGCAATGAGAAAGGCGTTGAACTCGGCGCCGTACTCTGGACCTATATGGACAAGTTGCCGGAGGCACAGCACTAACAAATGATGGAAGAACGCTTCGCTCAGGGTAATTCCCTGCTGCATAGAAGAGATCCCAAGGTAAAGGTCATTGTTGCCGCTACTTTTATCACTGTTGTCGCCATATCCAACAGTTTTCCGGTTGTAACTCTGGCCCTTGCCTTGGCCTTGGTTCTCACCCTGCTTTCCCGGCTCGAACCCGGGGCGGTACTCAAACGCCTCCTGGCTGCCAACACTTTTACCTTTTTTCTCTGGCTGACTCTGCCGCTCACCTACGGCGGGGTGGAGCTGACCAGTATCGGCCCCCTGTCGATAAGCAGCGAAGGGACACGTCTTGCCGCCCTTATTACCCTTAAAACCAATACCATTGTGCTCAGTCTGCTTGCCCTGCTCGCCACCTCGAGGATCGCAGGGCTCGGCCACGCCCTGGAGGGATTGCATCTCCCCAAACGTCTGTGTTTTCTTCTGCTATTTTCCTACCGGTATATCTTTGTCATCCATCAGGAATACAAGAAACTGAACAGGGCCGCACAGATGCGCTGCTTTGCACCGGCAACCAATATCCACACCTACCGGACCTATGGCTATCTCTTCGGCATGACCCTGGTAAGAAGCTGGAACCGTGCCATTCGCGTGCATCAGGCCATGCTGCTGCGCGGTTTCAACGGACGGCTGATTCCACTTACCCAACAAACCATCGACGGAAATGACATTGTTTTTCTGATTGTCTCACTTTTTTTCACGGCTGCCATTGCGACAATCCCATATTGTCCATACATCCCCCAGTAGGTTGCAAATTCCTTCGCAGCGGCATTTCCCTAAAGCTATGCTTCCACCTTGTATTCTCTTGCCGGAGGCAGCTCTCCTGTGGTATCAGTCATATGATCACTTGCTGAAAACCAGCTGTGTCAGTAAAAACAGGATGTTGTTCAATCAACCTCCCGGCGGGGATTCACTTCTCAGATAAGGGGCAAACCAAAATGAAAGTTGGCATAATCGGCCTGCCGCAAACAGGCAAAAAAACCTTGTTTCAGGTTTTGACCGGAAGCGAATTGAAAGAACAGTCCGGTCCCGCAAAACCGATTCCAGGAACAGCCGAAATACTCGACCCGCGTTTTGACCGGCTGGTCGCTATGTATACCCCCAAGAAAGAGGCCAGAGCCCGTATTGAACTGGTTCTGCTGCCGAAACTTGAACAGGAAAATATCGCCAAGGGCGACATCTTCAAGGAAATCGCCGATGTCGACGCCCTCTGCCATGTAATCCGGGCCTTTGAGGATGACGCGGTCTATCATGCCGAAGGTTCGGTTGATCCGGTAAGAGACGCGGAAATGGTCAATGGCGAACTGATTATGCACGACCAGATCTTTGTGGAAAAACGCATCGCCCGAATCGAGGCGGCGCTGAAAAAGATAAAAGACGAAAAGCAGGCTGCCGAGCTGGAGCTCATGGGCAGGATGCTTACGCATCTCGAAGCGGAAAAACCGCTTCGGCTTATGGAGTTCAGTGAAGAGGAGGAGATGCTCCTGCGCAGCTATCCTCTTATCACCAGAAAAGAATTAATTCTGGCCTTCAATGTCTCTGAGGATCAGGTGGGAGACGAGACGCTTCTGCAGCAAACGGCTGAGCAGTGCAAACAGAACAAAATTGAGGCAATGGTCGTTTCAGCTCAGGTGGAATCGGAAATTGTCCTACTTGATTCCGACGAGGAAAAAATTGAATTTCTCCAAGATCTTGGTATTGACCGGCCCGCTCTTGAGATCATGACCGGCCTCTGCCTGAAAGCGCTCGGTCTTATTTCTTTTTTTACCGTCGGCAAAGATGAAGTGCGACAATGGCTGGTTCGAAGAGAGTCTCCGGCCCCCGTGGCAGCCGGGGTTATTCATTCCGACCTGCAACGTGGTTTCATCCGGGCAGAGGTGATGAAATACGACGAACTGATGGAATACGGCAGTGAGTCGGAGCTGAAGAAAGCCGGTAAAATGTATCTGCAGGGTAAAGATTATATTGTCTCAGATGGAGACATTCTGAATATTCGATTTAAGGTGTGAAAGATTACGATGATAGAACTCCGCGATATCAGCTATACCTTCGCCCAGACCTCTGCGCCTGTATTGCACAACCTCTCTTTTGCCGTGCAGGATAAAAGAATAGGCATTATAGGTCCCAACGGCTGCGGCAAAACGACGCTTCTGCATCTCATGGTCGGCCTGCTCACTCCCGATAAGGGCGAGCTGCTTTTTCACGGAAAACCGGTTGTCGGTAAAGAGGAGTTACGCACCCTGCGTAAAGAGGTCGGCTTTTTGTTCCAGAGTTCCGATGACCAGCTCTTTTCGCCCACCGTCATTGAAGATATTGCCTTCGGCCCGCTGAACCTCGGTTTTTCCCCGGCAGAGGCAACGGAAATTGCCCTTAAGACCCTTGCGGATCTCGGCCTGTCCGGCTTTGAAAACCGGATAACCCACCGGCTTTCCGGGGGTGAAAAAAAACTGGTTGCCCTGGCCACTATTCTGGCGATGAATCCCAAAATGCTTCTGCTCGATGAGCCGACCAACAATCTCGATCCCAAAACCAGAAGCCGTCTTATCGAAATACTTCAGGGACTGGATCTTTATCAGATCATCATTTCCCATGACTGGGATTTTCTCAGCCACACTACCTCAATCCTTTACAAGATCGATCATGGCCATATCCATCGGTGCGAAGAGGATCATGTGCATGTGCATCGCCATATCCATAAGGCAGGAGACCACCCGCACCACCATCATCCGTAAACACTCTCCAGCACCCAATATGCTCGCGGGCAGGCCGCCGTGCATAGGTCAACTATAGCCCAGCGGCCTGCCCGCGAGCATATGAAGCACTGGTATATATCTATAGTCTTAAAGTTACCCGTCTTATAGCTCTATATATTCCGGATCATCCGGCAGGGGCACTACCTGCCACTCTTCACCCTCGTGGTCAAATTCGGCAATTTTTTCAATATCCATCTTAAGATATCGGCCTTTGCCCTGAACCGCCACCTGACCGTCCGCCAGCAGGATTTCCCCCTCTCCTTCAAAAGAGCGTTTTCCCTCGGAGATAATGCGTGTAATAACCCGAACCTCACCATCTATCGGCACCGGTTTTCTGAGTTTCATGGAAAAATCAACCGTTACCCCCCAGATGTTGCCCGAATGAGCGAGCATTATCGCCCTGCCGATGGTTTCATCCAGAATGGTGGCCGCTATCCCACCGTGCAAGCGGCCGGGATAGCCCTGATGCTCATCAGATGGCTGGAAGATTGCCATCAGCTGCCCATCCTCGAGTTCATAAAACCTGCTCTTTAAGCCAAAACTATTACTCATCCCGCAGACAAAGCACATTTTCGAGTTTGGCTGCTTTTTGGTTACCTTCAGACGCATGTCTCTTCTCTCCTGTTGGGATTGCACTCGGCTCGCCGAATATTTCCCGCTTTTTTCTCAGTCGAACCGACTTATTTTTCGCAGTGAAGCCGGGCAATCGATGGTGGACCTTTCAGCAACATCTCGGCGATAGTGAGTTTAACCTTCGGCAGAAGGTGCCGTTTATTGTCCAGGAATTCATTTTCCAGCAGGGCCAGTCTTCGTAAAAGAGGCGTTCTTTCGACATGGAGAGACGGTTTCTGTCCATACCGGACATCGACAATCTCCTGGCAGCGAAAACAGCCGGGAAAACGCAAGGTCCTGCCATCAGGCCTGGTCATTGTCGCAGGAACCCCATGAGTACGGCAGACCAGAAGACGATATTTGTACAAAGCACAGAGGCCTTCTTCATTGAGGGGACACATTATCTGGGGCCGATTTCCAGCCTCCAGTTCCCTGTCACATCGATCAAGATAGGCCGTCGCCCTGGCCACCAGCTTTTGCTGACTTTCCGGCTCCAGCTGGCTGATGCCGAGCCAGAAATACGCCCATTCCACATAGGTATGGTGAAGAAAATAGGAATCGCAGCAATTATCGGGGCAGCCACTGCAGGAAAAACTCAGTGCTCCGGCCACCCTCTCATATTCCTGCTGAAGCTTGTCATAAATATCTTCAAGCTCAATTACCTGTTTTGTTGAAAGGATTAGCTCTTTCATGGCTTCTGCTCCTCAAAACACTGGACCTGATAGATTTGAATTTCAAGCTTTTTCTGCCTCCAGGTCTGTTGGGGTAAACCTGCTTTAAGGCAGAGATGGCCGAGGAATTGCTCCGGGGAGGGAAGCTGTTGCCAGACCTGGGGAAGAAAGGTGGCGCTCCGGGGACCGTCCCGCAGGATAACTCCATCAATACCGGGACGAAGTTTTGTCGTCAGCTCTTCCGCATCCTTATACTCCAGAGCTTTCGGAGGAGTAAGAACGGAAATGTCCAGATGGACATCAGACAACTCCTCCGGGGAAAGAGGCGAAAAACGGGGATCGTGAAAGGCTGCGTTGATGGCGTTATCCCGTACTCCTTGCCAAAGGGGGCCGACCGGTTCGAGATTACCTATGCACCCCCTGAGCTTTCCGGCTATTTTCAAGGTAACAAAGGCCGCCGCTCGCACCGACAACACCGGATCCTCGGATTTGATGGAGACTCTCCCCTTCTGCATTTGCTCATCAAGGGCTTTTCTTGCCAGTTTCAGCAGAATTTCACCCTGTTTTTTATCTAACAAACCTTCCATTTTACCATTCAACTCCCAGCATCAAGCAGTTTATGCCACTGCCGATTCCAAGCAGTGCCCCTTTTTGGCCAGGCTGAAAAACTTGCTGCTCCATCGCCATTGCCATGGTAATGGGCGCCGAGACCGAGCCGACATTGCCAAGAATTGACAAGGTTTCAAAATTTTTTTCGGCAGCAAGCCCCAGCCGCTCAAAAAGCAGTTTCGCATGGGCCGTACCGACCTGATGACAAAAAAATCGATCGATATTTTCGGCCCGCCAACCGGTTTTGGCGGAAAAACTGTTCCAGGTCATCTGGGCGGTCTCGACCCCCCTGTGTAATAACTCCTCCGAATTCGTCGACATCAGGATATTATTTTGTCCGCTCTGGCCACCATGACAGAGATCCGAATGTGCCGTGTTCGCCCGCCAGGCGCCATGCACCAGGCGCGGCCTGTCCTCACTATCTTTTGCTCTTCGCATGTAGAGCGCGATTGAACCGGAACCGATGGTAAGGGAGGCGAAAGCTGGCTTTATACTCTTTCGGCTCAGTGTTGTATCTTGCTGTAGGGCAAGAAGAGTTGATTCCAGCAACTCTTCCGCCGTTTCTCCGGAAATGACCAGACCATTTTTAACCTGGCCAAGTTCTATCATATTGGCCAGCATGACCATGCCATCGAGAAAACCCAGGCAGGCATTGGAGATGTCAAAGATCAGCGCAGAAGGGGACAGTCCTAGTTTATCATGAACAAACGAAGCAGTCGCCGGCTCCATCATGTCCCGGCAGACGGAGGTAAAAATAAGGCATTCGATATCTTTCGGATCTAGTTCCGCTGTTTCAAGCACCCGTTTGCCGGCAAGGGTGCCGGCCTCGCTTGGCCTGGTCCCTTTTGGCCAGAGACGCCGCTCCCGGATGCCGCTCATCAGTTCCAGCCTGCCGGGGGGCAGACGCAGCCGTTGGTAAACGGCGGATAAGCGATTTTCTATATCCTCGGAAGAAAGAATTCTTGGCGGCAAAACGTAGCCAAAGGTATCCAGGCAGACATGGGAAAAATGTATCATAAATCCGTGTAATAAGTTGAGACAATGATCGGACAACGCCGTGGCTTTCCCGCACACGGATACGCTGATCACCAAAAGAGCGAAATAGTAACGATTTGCAGTAAAGACCGGACAGCTGAAACAGCTCCTGCTACCCGGCCAGTTCAATAACCTCGAGTTGCCGAAGGATTTTTTCCTTGGTGATCGGCCGTTGGATATACCCGTCAAGCCCCTGCTCCCGCAGCTCTCCGTCAAACTCTGTATCTCCTATGCCGAAAATCTGGGTCCGTTGGCCGGAATATTCTTCCAGCTTTCTGAGTATTCCTACCGCTTCCATTCCTTCAAGTTGCGGCGTCGAGAGATCAAATACGATCAGATCAAAATGAGAAAGCGAGGCTTCGTACATCGCGGAACGCCGGGTTTCGGCAAGAGTGATCTGCCATCCCGACTCAATCAGGGTGCGTACCAAAACATTTTGGCTCGCCGGTTCCGCATCGACCACCAGTACCCTACTGGTTAAAAATTTAGCCAGAACGTTAATCAATTCGTTTCTCTGCACCGGTTTGGACAGGTAATCATCCATGCCTGCCTGCAGACATTTTTCTCTATCCGCCGACATGGCCAAGGCAGTAAGAGCGATGATATTGACATGTCCGCCATGTTTGCTTTCATATTTTCTTATCTGTCTTGTGGCCTCAAGACCGTCTATATCCTCCATCTGAATGTCCATGAGAACCAGCTGATAGCCGCCGGTGCACGCCTCGGCCACCGCCTGTCGGCCATTGACGACAGAAGTGACATCCACGCCAAGTTGCTTGAGAATAGTCTCGATAAGCACTCTGTTGATATATTCGTCTTCGGCGAGCAATACCTTTGCTCCCCGGAGCGCGTAGGCGACTTCTTCCTCAATGCTCTCGAGCGTTGCATTGGTCTTCTCTTCAAGGGCTGAAAGATCGGCAACTTCCTTGAAAGGAAGGGTAAACCGAAAGGTGGCACCTTGGCCATCGCTCTCTGCGCTGATTTCTCCCCCCATCAGTTTGACCAGCTGAGAAGCAATGGTCAGGCCCAAGCCGGTTGTTCCCATGGAAAGCGGCAAGGCTGCGCGGGATTTGGCGTTTTGGATAAAATAGTGATTGATGAAGTCGAGTTTATCCGGAGCGAGACCACAGCCGGTATCACGGATACTAAAGCGAAGGAGGATGTTATTTCCTGAATCGTATCCGCTGTTTTCAATTTTGATATATACGCCGCCCCTGGTGGTAAACTTGATGCCGTTATTGACCAGGTTGGTGACGATCTGTACCAGCCGGTTCGAGTCGCCGTGAACGTTGGCGGGAACATCCGGAGCAAGAGTGCAGGCAAGCTCTATCCCTTTTTTTTCGGCGGACTGGTTCAGCACATAGAGATCGTGATCGAGACTCTCTTTAAGATTGAAATCTTCCGGTTCGAGCTCCAGTTCTCCTGTTTCTATCCTGGAAAAATCAAGCACTTCGTTGACGACCACCAGCAACCGGTCAACCGAGGAACCGACCATTTCCAGATATTGTCTCTGCTCGGAGGACAGGTCCGTTTCAAGAACAAGATCGGTCATGCCGATAATCCCGTTCATGGAGGAACGGATCTCATGGCTGACATTTTCCAAAAAGACGCTTTTGGCGCGGCTGGAAAGTTCCGCCTTCACTAAATCAATCTCACAGGAACTCTGTCGAGCGGCACCATTGGCGCCAATGATTGCCTGCAGGGTTCTTTTCTTGAGCAGTTGGTTGGTTTTCTTTTCTTTTGCCAGCTGCGCTTTTAGATCTTCGATCTGTTTCTGAAGTTTTTCAATTTCAGCCACCATTCCCCCTCCGATTGGTGTATCAATACCACTTCTTTTTTCAACCAGGTTTTTACTTCTTCCTGATCTTACTCTGTAAGTTACTTATTTTGTCTTTTATAAAGTTTTTATTGTACAGTGAATAGCGGATATTTGCACGATTCCCGTTTGTCTTCGTTACTCATCACCCTGCCGGCCATTTTTTTACCTGCCCCGCCTGCTCTTTTTTCCTTATTTCCCAGCAGCTATGTATCTTTTCGTTCCTCGAAAAATCAAATGGCACCGATTCACGGGAAATATCTTTTATGTCATAAAGCTCCCACAGTTTCTGATCCAGGGTAAATCGCCGGAAATTCGTTGAGAAAATGAGGAGGCCACCGGTTTCCAGACGAGATATTGCCAGGTTGATCAAACGAGAATGATCTTTCTGGATGTCGAAAATCCGTTTTTCTTTTTTCGTGTTGGAAAAGGTCGGGGGATCAATAAAGATCAGATCAAATGAAGCGGTGGATTCTTCCAGCCACTGCAGACAATCGGATTTTTCAATTTTATTCCTGAGCTCCGATAACCCATTCAGCGCAAGATTCATCTTTGCCCACCGCAGATAGGTGGCGGAGAGGTCGACGGTTGTTGTGCTCGAAGCGCCTCCCATTGCCGCATGGACCGTTGCGGTTCCTGTATATCCGAAAAGATTGAGAAATCGTTTGCCTTTCGACTCCCTGGATATTTTGTTACGAACAGGGCGATGATCGAGGAACAAGCCTGTATCGAGATAATCGGTAAAGTTTACCAGAAAGGAACACTCTCCCTCCCGTACCTCATACATTTTTCCGCTACTGCTCTTTTTTTCGTATTGTTTCGTACCCTTCTGACGCTCTCTGGCTTTCAGGAAAATGCGATTTGACCGAACTCCCAGGATGTCCCTGACATTTTTTATCGCCATTGTCATTCTTGAAGCGGCAAGCTGTGGATCAATAGTTTTTGGCGGGGCATACTCGTGAATCAGTACCCATTTACCATAGAGATCTATGCTGATGTTGTATTCCGGCAGGTCCCGGTCATAAATCCTGAAACAGGAGATATCTTCTTTTGCGGCCCATTTGAGAAATTTTTTAAGATTTTTTCTCAGTCTGTTGCCAAATTCATTGCCGTTGTCCTCGCTGTTCGGCTCGACGGGAAACCATGTGAAATCAACTTCTTCTCCGGTAGCTGAGCCGATAAGCAATCTACATGGAATGGAACCGTTATATAATTTATACTTGTTTTCCCAGACCAGGGTAAAGCTGTCGGTCAGGACCGGATTGGAAATAAACACTCCGATTTTCCATCCGGGAAATCGCTGTTTGGCTATGCGGCCAAACGCGCGGTATAAGCGGCTCACCTCCTCCGTCTCCGACAACCTTTCCCCATAGGGAAGATTTGACAGCAACGTCCCCTGCTTATCCGGAGAGCGAAGGGTTGCCAGCTCCGCCTGTTTTACCTGAATATGCTCCGACAGTCCGGCCTTCTCGATGTTTTTTCGGGCAGCGCTGACAGCCACGGGATCGCAATCATAGCCGAGTAGCAAAGGCCAGTGCTTTTCCAGACCCCGCTCTTCCCGTTCCAAAGCCTCCTCTACCAGACGGTTCCAAAGCTTCACTTCGTGTCCCAACCAGCCCAGAAAGCCGAAATAACTCCTAGATAACCCCGGAGCAGAGTCGCCAAACATCAAGGCGGCTTCGATAAGCAGGGTGCCGGTGCCGCACAACGGATCAATCAGGGTGCCGGTATACGTCGGCCAACCGCTTAAAGCAACGATTGCCGCGCCAAGGGTTTCTTTTAGCGGCGCCTTGACCGCAGCAGCTCGATATCCCCGGCGATGCAGGCTTTCCCCAGATAAATCGAGGGAAATAGTGGCTGTTGTTCCCTCGATATGTGCATGAATCTGGACATCGGGTCGGGTTGTCTTGACCGATGGCCGACTTCCAGTCCGATTTCTGAAGCTGTCGACCAAAGCGTCTTTGACCTTAAGAGCGGCATATCGGCTATGGGTGATCGGCGAATCTCCCGAAAGGGTGCAGTTTACCGCAAAAGTTGTCCCTTCCGCGAGATGTTCCTGCCAATCAACCTCCAGACAATTCCGGTATAAGGTTTCCTCGTCTGCCACGGGAAACCGGGCTAACTGGAGGAATACCCTTGAGGCAAAACGGGACCACAAACAACAACGATATCCGGATTCCAGGGAACCTCTCCAGCGCACAACGCCGTTGGCAGTGCTTACCTCCTGTCCGCCAAACTCCACTATTTCTTCTTCTACCAGCTGCTCCAGTCCACTGGCACAGCCGGCAATCAGATCAAACATGTTATTATCTCGCATATCCCCCCAGTGGGGAGTTAGTTGTTTTTATTGTTTTTACAGTAAAAGGTCCCGCTCTTTCTCTGTAATCGAATACGTAAACGTTCACCGGTACACATCAAAAGGCTGTATAACCCGGACCTTTGACCGTTCATCCAGTGCGCCAGGTTCGTTCAAGCAGGCATCCGAGCTATAGTTGGGCTATGTGAGGCGGCCCGATCGGACGAAAATAGGGTGTTGGTGAACGGTTACATCGAATACCATTATAGCAGTCGGTGGGCAACCTGAAATCAATCATATTTTCGTAAACGTTTACCAATATCCGAAACGCAGACCAGCAGACGATTAATTGCCGTATATAAGCCGACTATAGTCCGCCTCCGTCAGTATACCTCCGGGGCACGGCTGAACGCTTGCAGACCGGAAGTTATACGGGCATTTTCTTATTCCCGGTGAATGGTCGCCTGATTCCCTGACAATTTGCTCTTGACCTCTTTTGCAATACGGCTAAAGTAGGAAATCACCGTAGCAAAATTGTTGTATATCTCAGAGCCTTAATAGGATATGATGACAGTCCGGCCTCGATACCATGAAAGATAAATCTGAAATAACCGGTTTCACGAAATTCCAGGCTTACATAGCTTGAAATTTCATGATCCTCACACCGTTGAAGAGATTCTATTTGTACCCTTTGAGGGTAATACATGTCTTTAGAAAATTTATACGATAGGAGTATTTTATGAAACAAAAGCTCGGTAGAACTCTAGCTCTTACAGCTCTCATAGGATCTTTACTTCTTTTTGGTGCCGGTTGCGGCAAAAAGACCGTAATTCCACCGGACGCGAACCAGCATGCCATCGGATCGGATATGTCCGGGGGAAAAGACATCAATTATCCTGCGGCGGAAGGCGGCTTTTCCGAGAATAGCCTGCCGGTTGAGGGAACCCTGGATGATTCCACCCCGGCCTCCGTTATTTCTACCGCCGATCAGGAATCAGACGCATATAAGCGGGAGCATGGAAGAAGCTCTGAAAATCTTTCTCCGATCTACTTCGATTTCGATCAGGCGGGTGTTCGGCCCGGCATGACCGAAGTACTGGTCCGCAACGCCGAGTACCTGAAATCCGTACCGGGAACCGTGGTAATTCTTGAGGGTAATTCGGATGAACGGGGCACGAATGAATATAACCTGGCACTAGGCGAAAGAAGAGCTATCAACACCAAACAATATCTCATTAATCTGGGAATAGCCGCGGACAGGATGCGGACCCTTTCCTATGGTGAAGAAAGGCCTTTGTTTCTTGGACAGGACGAGGAAGCCTACAGTATGAACAGACGAGTTGATTTTATCGTCAAGTAAGAGACAATCCGGTCCCGAGTTATCTGTCGGGACCGGATTGGTAAAATAGCATCAACCTTTTTTGTCCGCGATGGACCGCAATATTTCATCGACTACCTGCTGAACGGATATAGCGGTAGTGTCGATTCGAACAGCATCCTCCGCCATTTTTAACGGCGCCACCGCTCTCTCGCTGTCATTTTTATCCCGTTCCTGAAGAGTGGTTAAGGTCTGTTCAAAATCAGTCTCCATTCCCCTTGCCCGTAACTGCAGAACACGCCGCTTCGCCCTCTCCTCGGGCTGTGCATCAAGAAAAAATTTAAAGGCTGCCTTGGGAAAAACCACAGTGCCGGTGTCTCTGCCCTCGGCAACAATATTTCCCTTGTCCCCATAACTTCTCTGGATTCGTGTCAATACATCCCGGACTATGGGAATTGCAGATACCTTGGACGCCACCATGGCCATTTCCATGGTCCGGATGGCGTCGGTAACATCCTCGCCGTTTAACAATACCCCTACGTCACTTTCCTCGTTGGCAGCCGGGAGCAGTTCCAATCGCAAAGCAGCGAGTTTTTTCGTCATGGCGGCGATATCATCAAGACTGACACCTTGCTGCAGAAAGTATAAGCCGACCCCCCGGTACATCGCCCCGGTATCCAGATAAGTAAAACCGGTGGCGGCTGCCACCTTCCTGCTTACCGATGACTTCCCGACTCCGGCAGGTCCGTCTATTGTGATGATATTTTGCAACTCAGACATAACCGAGTTCACCGAGACACTCAGCCAGGCTTTTCAGAAAGCGGTTGTTCTCTTCCTCCGTACCGACGGTAATCCTGATAAACCGTTCAAAACCATAGGCGCTCATGGATCGGACAATAACCCCCTTGTACAGCATGGCTTGATAGAGTTTATCCGCGTTGCCACCTACATCGATCAGGAAAAAATTGGTTTGCGACGCATAGCTCCGGCAGCCAAGTTTGTCCACTTCCCTGCTTAAAAAAGCCCGACCATTTATGGTACGCTCAAGCGTCAGCTGATAATATTCCTCATCTTCCAGTGCCGCCTGAGCCGCCACCTGAGCCAACTTGTTGATGTTGAACGGTTGGCGCACTTTGTGCAAACAGTCAGCGATTTCTTTGGCCATAAGCCCATAACCCACCCGTAAGCCTGCTAGACCGTATACTTTGGAAAAGGTTCTCAAGGATACAACAGGACATCGCCCTTCAACGTTTCTGATGAGGGAGTAGATATCCACCTGCAGGTCTTTAGCCATGAAATCGACATAGGCCTCATCCAGGACAACAATGACATTTTCCGGGATGTCGCTCAGAAACCTGTACAACTCTACCGGAGGAATAACCGTGCCGGTCGGATTGTTTGGATTATCCAGAAAAATAAGACGGGTCTTCTTGGTGATCAGATTTTTAATCGTCTCGAGATCGTGATGCATTTTCTTAAGCGGGACTACATGGTTTATTCCGCCTCTGACCTGGACCATTTTCTGGTACATCAGAAAAGAAGGATGACTGGTGATAACCTCATCCCCTTCCTGCACAAAGGCCTTTACCAGAAATTCAATAACCTCGTTGGATCCGTTTCCTATCACAATTTCCGCAGGTGTAATTCCCAGTCTTTCAGCAAGAGCCTGTACCAGATAATAGCATGAACCGTCCGGATATCTTTGCAGGTTCAGCAGCTCGGCCTGAAGGGCTGCGACGGCTTTAGGGGATGGGCCCCAGGCGTTCTCGTTTGAGGCGAGTTTAATAGAGTTTTTAATACCGTATTCACGTTCCAGCTCATCGAGGGGCTTGCCCGGGGGATATGGTGTTATTGCCGCTATATTATCGGGAATATTAATTTTCAAGTTATCACCGTAAGAAGAAATTTTTCTTCAAAAGAACACGTATCGGAGTTACAGGTCCAGCTTTCTTTTTTCCAGTTTCAGACCCTGCTCAAGATTAAAGCCGGTTTTCAACAGCTTTTCTTCCTGAAAGTGGGCCGCCTGAAGCTGCACACCGACAGGCAATCCTTCCGAGGTAAAACCGCCGGGCACAGACATCCCCGGGATACCTGCAAGATTTGCCGAAATTGTCAAAATATCAGACATGTAAACAGCAAGGGGATCTTCCGTGTTCTCACCCATTTTCCAGGCGGCGGTCGGTGTTACCGGTGAAATGAGTACATCACAGGAGAGAAACGCTTTTTTAAAATCATTGAGGATAAGGGTTCGTACCTGAGATGCTTTTTTATAATAGGCATCGTAATAACCGGACGACAGCGCATAGGTGCCGATCAGTATACGTCGCTTCACTTCCGCGCCGAAGCCTTTTGACCTGGTCTCTTTATACATCTCCAAAAGAGTGTCGGCATCCATATCCCGATAGCCGTATAAGACCCCATCGTATCTGGCCAGGTTTGAACTTGCTTCCGATGGGGCAATCAGGTAGTAAACGGCAACGCAATACTCAGTGTGTGGTAAAGAAACCTCGACTGCCTCTGCTCCTTTCTTTCTTAAGGCATCGATGCTTTCATAGATTATCTTTTTCACCTGGGAATCGACCCCCTCGGTGAAGTATTCTCCCGGAATGCCAACAGTTAAGCCTTCAAGTCCATCAGTTAATGACGCTGAAAAATCCGGAACGTCCTGTTTCACCGAAGTGGAATCCATCTGGTCATAACCGCTTATGACATTCATCATCAAGGCACAATCTTCAACAGTCCTGCACATCGGACCAACCTGGTCAAGCGACGAGGCGAAAGCTGTAAGACCGTATCTGGAAACCCTGCCGTATGTCGGTTTCATCCCGACTATGCCGCAGAGCGATGCCGGCTGGCGAATCGACCCGCCGGTATCGGAACCCAGGGAACCGGGACACTCAAGGGAAGCAACGGAGACAGCTGATCCGCCGGAGGATCCACCGGCGACATACCCCTTTTTCCAGGGATTTCGAGGGACACCAAAGGCACAATTTTCCGAAGTGGATCCCATGGCAAATTCATCCATGGTTGTCTTGCCGAGGATTACCGCACCTTCTTCCCTTATTTTTGCAACCACGGTGGCATCGTATGGCGGGACAAAATTTTCGAGCATTTTTGAACCGCAGGTGGTTATCTGTCCTTTCGTGCAGAGCAGATCCTTAATAGAAAGAGGTATGCCGCACAATTTACCGCCGTTTCCCGCTTTTCTGTTCCTGTCTGCGTTTTCCGCCTGAGATAATGCACCTTCCTTGTCTACGCTTACAAAAGCGACCACTTCATTATCGACGGCAGCTATTCTGTCCAGACAGCTTTTGGTGAGCTCAACGGAGGTAAGCTCACCCTGCTCCATTTTCTTCAACGCCTGGCTGATGGTCAATTCATATGGATTCATTCAAACCTCAGAAAAAAGGACAGTCTGTCCTGTAGTGTTGATTTCAAACCCTTTCACGAAATTCACTCTTAAAAAACAAGAGATGAATTTCTCAGGTACTAAATGATTTTGGGAACCTGGAACATCGCACCATCCTGTTGTGGCCCATTTTTTAAGGCCTCTGCCTGGGATAAGGATTCTTTAACCAGATCTTCACGAAAAGCGTTGTTTACAGAGAAAACATGGGAGGTAGCTACCACCTGACTGGTGTCCAATTCGTCTAGTTTAGCAACATACGACAAAATATTATCCAACTGACCCGTCATTTTTTCCAGTTCTTCGTCTGTTAACGTCAGTCTTGCCAGATGAGCGACATGTTCTACTTCTTTTTTGCTTATTTTCATAAGGAATTTCTAATTCAGCTGCTGATTATTAACTATGATGACGTCGTAAAAACTCTTCACCTTCTTCGTTACCACAAATTATCAATCATTTCGAAATACCTCTTGTACTTCGAAATGATTGATAATTGGCGCGCCTCGAATCTGAAGTTTTTTACTTAGCCATCCATGATTTTTAGGTTTTTACGAGTCCATCAACTATTAAGATAAATGTTTTCCAGATGCTCCTGGGTAAACACATCATTGGTTGGAGTAAAATGAGTAATGCTTCTGGCAAAATACTCGACAATATTCGGGTCAAACTGTGTGCCGATGCCCCTGTAGAGCTCTTTTACCGCTTCTTGCAGATTCATGTTTTTCCGGTAATTCCTTTTAGATGTCATAGCATCGTAACTGTCTACCACGATAAGTATTTTAGTGAGATCATCAAGTTGATCACCGGTCAGCCCGTCCGGGTAGCCCTTCCCATCAATTCTCTCATGATGATGCCGGATGATAAACTGTTCTCTTTCCATAAAACCCAGGGGTTGAATAATGTTTGCTCCGACGCTCGGGTGTTTACGGATCAGAATCCATTCTTCCTCGGTCAATTTGCCAGGTTTCTGTATACAGGAAAGATCTATGACCAGTTTGCCTATGTCATGAAACTGCGCTGCCCTTCTTAAAATAAGGATCTCGTTTTCGGAAAGTCCCATGGCCTTACCGAGCATCAAGGCATATTCCGTGACACGCATGGTGTGACCGGCGGTATAATAGTCCTTTTCCTCCATGGCATTCTGGAGACTGGTCATCAGCTGAACAGTCGCTTTTTCCAAACTGTGGCTGTAAGTGAGCAACAGTTTATTTTGCTCTTCCAGCTGAAGCGCTTTTATTTGAATGTCATCTTCCAGAGCCGCCTTATACTGCCGCTCCTTAAGGACATACATTCTTTTCTCGATAGCCCTGCGTATCTTGACGTTAAAAATATCAAGATCCTCGATTGGTTTGGTGAGAAAGTCATAAGCGCCCAGATTTATGGCCCTTACCACATAATCCATCGAACCGGCACCAGTGAGGAAGAGGACAGGAATTTCGTAATTGAGCTCATTGAGTGCACACATCGTTTCAAAGCCGTCCAGATCGGGCATATTGATGTCAAGAATGATTGCATCATAACTATCATCAACCAGATCCATGACCTCTTTGCCACCGGAAGCCATATCTACATGATGTCCGAACATTTCCAATATCTTGGATACAGTCGTTCGAACCATGGCATCATCATCTGCCATGAGTATTTTTGCAGGTCCTTTTCTCAAGATCTAATCTCCCCCACCCCCGGAAAAGCCAGGATATCGACGGAATCTACATTTTCCAGTATTTTTTTGCAACTTCTCTCACTCTCTCGATTGCAGGATGAGGACTTCGCTCTTTTCTTAATTTCTGTGCAGCATCCTCATCGAGAAAACTGCAAAATGGAGTGTCGAGCCTTTCACCGATCAATTCACTTATGACCGAAAAGACACCTTCCTTGAGCCCTGCCAGATTGTATCCACCTTCAAGAGTAACAAGAATCCTTCCTTCACAGAATTCTTCGGCCAACTCTACCAAAAGTCTCGCCATATAGGCAAAGCCCTGAAATGTAAGACGCATCGAGCTGATACTGTCTTCAAAATAGGCGTCAAATCCGGCAGAAATCAATATTAATTCAGGCCTGTATCCGCATGCCACCGGGACTATCAGCGTATTAAAAATGTTGGCATATTCCGAATCTCCTTGCCCTCCAGGGAGCGGGATGTTCAGAGTATAACCTTCGCCTTCACTTTCACCTGTTTCTGTAAGGCTTCCTGTTCCTGGAAAGAGACAAGCATGGTGAATCGAAATATACAAAACTTTATCGGTCTGATAAAAACTGTTTTGAGTCCCATTGCCGTGGTGAACGTCCCAATCGACAATAAGTATTCTCCTCATCCCGTATCTTTCTATAGCATGATGAGCTGCGAGGGCAACATTATTAAAGATACAAAATCCCATCGATCTGTCTCTTTCCGCATGATGTCCGGGAGGTCTTACCAGAGCGAAACCGTTTTTGATTTTTTGTTGGAGAAGGAGATCAACGCCTGTGGTGAGAGCGCCTGCAGCTAGACAAGCCGCTTCAAAACTCTTTTTGGATGTAAAGGTGTCCTCATCAAGAACAGAATAGATCTTCCCGGCTGTAGCAGCAGCCTTGTCTATGAGAGAAGCTGAATGATTCAACAACAATGTTTCACGGGAGGCCATATGAATCGGAGGCTCAACCAGACTGTAATCTGCCGGTAACAGATCCAAAGCAGTATAAAGTTGTATAAGCCTGTTGGGCGAATCTAGGTGGTCGAAACCCGGATCATGCTCCACAAAAAGACTATTTCTGAATATTGCAGTACTTTTCATAGATTACATCATAATTCTGGCATTTTTACCCTGATTCACTTGCAGCAAAGATATGTTTATTTGGTTTTATGACAACTCAAATTGAGTATACAATAATTTATTTAACATAAACAGGACAGCCAACTGTTACAAAACAAAAAACGCAATTTCACTTACTATGAAATTGCGTTTTTTTTATACCCGGAATAAAGCAAATATTACATCGGCACTATTAATTTGTTCGTTTCTTCATTCCAGGTAACAACGAGATACCAGGCAAGCATAATACCGGCTATGAGAAGAAGAGTAGGTCCATAACCGAGGACGTCCGGCATATATACATAGGAACCAAGCATGCCATCAGCCTCAAATTCCTTATCTCTGAACCAGGCAGTCATAATTGATGAGCTGATTCCGAAAAAAGGTACCACCATCATCAGCTTAACTTGCCCTTCACCCACTCGCCAAAGAGTTCCTGATCCGCAACCACCAGCAAACATTGCTCCAAGACCGAAGATAAAACCCCCGACAATACCACCCCAGCCAAAAGTACCACGCACATAGTTAGCCGTGGCCAGCACTGCTTCACCTTCAGCTCGGACAGGAACGGCATATTTCAACACTGCAGCTCCGATTGCCACAATACAGATGGAGAGAATGACCGATTTAGCCAGAGTACAATCTCCGGTCATATGCGGTTCACGAAAACCCTGGACCATACACCAACGTCCCCGTTGCATACTGTAACCGAGGCAGGCTGCAATGAGTATCACCCCACCGAGAGAGGCTATATAAGCACTGTCTTCATTTGCTGAATAATGATATGCCGCTAAAATCAGACCTAAAATTCCTAAAATTCCCAAGCCATAGACGACAACCGGAGGAAAAGTAAAGGTTTTTGATCCACCATCTCCCCAGGTTATATGTTCCATCTCGAGATAGAGAAGCTTCAGTCCCAGAATGACGCCAAAGATGAGGCCGAACATCATGGTGAAGCCGTTCGCTCCCAGGTTTCCTATGGCATTGTAAAAACCGCCGACGTTACATCCACCGGCCAGTGTGGCGCCGATCCCCATAAGAATACCGGCGATTACCGCCTTGACCATTTCTCTGTAGGGTGGAATCCTTAAAGCGAAATCCTTACCAAGGCAAGCGGAGATGAACGCGCCGGCAACGAATCCTATACCTATAACTGAACCTGAACTTTCGAAGATGGAACGGGGTGCTTCGTCATAATAGCCGAATATTCCCGCATCAGTGCCCAGCAATCTGGCACAACCATACATGATCCAGTCTCCCCAGTTACGGATAGCGCCGACGGCACCCCATGGTCTCCACCATGCCATTATCATCACGGAAAAGAATGCAACAATGGCTCCGGTCAGATAAGGATTCCATTCTTTTTCGCACAGCAAACTATACAATTCCTTTACCTTGTTTTTAAAAACTGCCCCACCGCTCATAGCACATCTCTCCGAGTTTAATCTTCTTAAATAGAAACGTTGAAATCATGTGCTAATTTTTTACACAGCCCTTATTTTTTTGTCAAGCTCAACCGCTTAATCAAGTATTTTCTACCACAATGTAGTAATATTAATTTTTATATACTTTTCAATTGGTTACAAAGTAGGATTTTTCGCTTCTTGACAGAAACAATATGCTACGTTATAGGTCATTATTGAAATAAATTAAGGCTTAACAAAATAGAGTTTATATATGACGCTTGTTCGTCAATTAAACATTTAATTTTATTTTAGGAGAACAACAATGAGTGATTTTAAAACAGCTCCGGAAGGTATAACACCCAAATCGGTACTCGATGCGAAAGGACTAAGCTGTCCGATGCCTCTTCTTCGTACCAAAAAAGAAATCGGCAAACTGGCTTCAGGAGAAATTCTCCAGGTAGATGGTACCGATCCAGGCTCCAGAAATGATATTCCCGGTTGGTGCGAACGTTCAGGCCACGAATATCTCGGCGAAAAAGAAGGTTCTGGATTTATTAGCTTTTTCATTAAAAAAGGTTGATTCACTTCTCTTACTGAATCTATTTTTGCCAAGCTATTGAATTATGGTATCCACTCTAAGTACGAGATATTGTTCTAATATTTTGTATTTAGAGTTTTTTAATTCATTTATAATATTGATTATCTCGTAAAAAGTCACTTTGGTGAGCAGGGATGGACTCTGGAAAAAGCTCG
Source organism: uncultured delta proteobacterium (assembly GCA_963835305.1). Lineage (GTDB taxonomy): Bacteria > Desulfobacterota > Desulfobulbia > Desulfobulbales > Desulfocapsaceae > Desulforhopalus_A. The sequence continues at coordinate 391,398 of CAWIEU010000010.1, read as the reverse complement.
ATATACGAGGCGTAGTGTCTAAAACGTCAATTTGATGATGCATGTGATACAGCTAATTGTCGGTTTAGACCGCAAACGTTATAGATCGGGCATTTTACGAGTTCATCAATATTCACCAATCAGCCACCATTTTGTTGGAGGAAGTAAACATGGCTAAAAGTCTTGGTATATTTGTATCCTCACCCCAAAGCCTGAGACATGCTATTGGTATAACCAAAGCTGCTAAGGCTAAGGGATCAAAAGTTAAAGTTTTTTTTACGTGGAAAGCTACAACCTTGTCGAAAGATCCCGCTTTCCCTGGACTTTGTGAAATAGCCGACGATGTTTCCATTTGTGTAGACAGCTATAAAAAGCAAGGTTTTTCTGTTGATGATGTTCCTGTTGGCCTTACTGCCAAGAAAATGGCAACTCAAGCCCAGCATGGTATTATAATTGAAGATTTCGACTGTTATCTAAGTCTGTAAGGAGGCATTGTAATGGGGTACAAAAAAGTTTGTTTCATGTACAGACACCCGGAGTACGCATTGGATGGAATACGATCAGCACTCGGTCTCGCTGTTGAAAACATGTATTCTTATGGCGTTGTCATGGATGTAGAAATCCCGGTACTCGACGAAACGACCCTGGAAAGTATCGAAATGCTGCGTGATATGGAAGGAGAAGTCTATTCCACAGTACCGGCTAATGTGGAAAAGAACGGTTTCGAAGCTATCACCATTGAAGAACTTGGCGAGAAGCTTCGTGAAATGACCCATATCATTCCTTACGGTATAAAATAACTTTTCCAGGAGTCTATTTATGAAAATTTTAAATATTTATAAGTCCGAGCCGGATGAAACTGTAAAAAAGCTGGTGGAAATAGTTACTCGTGACAGAGAATCTGACAGTTTCGATCTCAATACTGAAAACCCTGACTATGACACTCTTGTAGATAAAATTTTTGATGCTGATCAGACCATCTGCTGGTGGTGAAAAACCTGCGCCTTAACTAAAAAAAACCGGTTGAACGAAAAGTTCAACCGGTTTTTTTCCCTTCCACCGTATATTAGCAGCCGCATACACAGACTTCGGTGCATATATGGACCCTGGATATTTACCTTTTTTTTATAAGAAATTCCATGATTGCATCATGAAGAAGCGGTCTGAATGCCCTTATTAATTCGGTAGAATTCCCCTTGATTACCCTGTTGGTAAGAAGGACAATCGCGATTCCCCTTCGAATATCTATCCAGAAAGATGTTCCTGTAAATCCCAGATGTCCTATAGTCAAATCTGAAAAATGCTTTCCGCTGCTTGAACTCCCCATGGTCGGAGTGTCAAAGCCGAAGATCCAGGAACCGTGTTTGCCAGCTAATGCCTTTCTAAGAGTTTCACCACAGTAAGACGGGTGTTGCCGCACTCCCCTTAATTGTAATACAATATTCTCACACATCGAAAGCACTGCCTGAGCTGTACCGAAAAGGCCTGCATGACCGGCAACTCCTCCTAGCGCCCTGCAATTATCGTCGTGAACCATTCCACAAAGCCTTTTTTTGGACCATTCGCACACGCCTGTATCAACGTATATCTCCGAACCCTTTCGATGCCTGCTCGCAAAATATAGCCCTTTATTCAACGCCAGGGGGGTTATTACCTTATTTTCCCAAAATACATCAAGAGACTCACCCGAAACCTTTTCAATTATTATCCCGAGAAGGATGAAACCAAGGTCGCTGTACAAATTATTGGTACCGGTTTTAAATATAAGATTTTCTTTAAAAATCAAGTCTGTTATTCGCTCCAATCTCTCATTTTGAGGAATATCGACAAGTTTTTTATAATAAGGTCGGTGAGCCGGTAATCCGGAAGAATGCGTCAAAAGGTGAAAAAGAGAGATATCCCTTTTCCCGGTCAAGTCTCTTTTAAAGAAAATTTGCAGTTTATCATCAATATTCAACCGTCCTTCCTGTAATAGAGCCAGTAATGAGAGGGAAGTCACCAGAGGTTTGGTAAGGGAGGCCAGATCGAAAAGTGTCTCCTCATCAACAGGTGAACTACCCTTATCCTCTCCGGTATAGCCATAGCTGAAAATATCCTTTTCGGTTGTATTTTCATCAATTTCAAAGAAACCGATGGAACATGCTGTAAAAACTTGATTTTTTACAGCTTTATAGACCAGTTTATCTATCCTTTTTTTCAAAAGACTATGTGACCTTTTTTCCATCTGTTATTTTTATTATTATATTGAATTTTTTACCTATTTTTACTAGATTATATGTCCGTGGAACCCATAACATATATTTGTTATTTCGTTAAAATTTGATAATGCCTTCACCAGCGTAAAAATCACTTTTTAACACAGTTATCAACATATATTAAACAGACTGTTGTTAATAATTTATGCACAAGGTGTTCACAACTCTGTTGATAACTCGTTATCAACAAAACAGATGATTTGCCAAGAACACCTTTGTGCAAAATAAATAATTAAATTTCATATAGTTATATCTTTAATTAACATATTAACCTGTTTAATAATAATAAAAAAATATAAATATACTAAGGATAAGTTAAAAGGAGTCCTTAATGCCACTGAATTGCACTGTAAATAAAAATGATCTGCTGGAAGGTTTGAATAGTCTTCAAAATATAACCAATAAAAAAGGTACGTTGGCTATTTTATCAAATGTGCTAATTAGTAGTGCAAATGGTGGGCTTAGCCTTATAGGCACCGATTTGGAAGTTGGATTGAAAATCTTTGTTCCTGCGGAAATTCATGACCTAGGTTCTTTAACCCTGCCTTCTAAGAAAATTTTCGAAATAGTGAGAGAATCAGGATCGGAATCAATAAATATAGAAGAAACCGAAAACAGCTGGGTTATAATCAAGGCAGGCTTGAGCACCTACAACCTCGCCGGTATGGCTAGTGATGAGTTTCCTGAATTTCCCGAATATGAAGAAGACAGTTTTATCCCCTTTGAAAGTTATATTTTTCTGGAGTTGATAGAAAAGGTCATATATTCAATAGCTAATGAACAGGAAAATATCTATTCACTCACTTGCGTTCTCTTCCAGAAAGAAATAATTAACGATGTCAATTACTTGAAAATGGTATCCTCTGATGGACACAGACTATCCATCATGCAAAAAGATGTAGGGGTGGATCTGAATCAACTGCATCTTAATGAAGTAACTCTTATCCCTAAGAAGGGTATACAAGAATGGAAAAAATTCTGTGAAGCAAGAGACAATATAGAGATTTCCTTTGAGGCTAAACAGGTCGTGCTGCGCGATGAGCAGGCGGTAATGGTTATCCGGCTGAAACAGGGTGAGTTTCCTCAATATTCGGCCATTATAAATGCCATTGAATTAACGAATTGTGTTAAAATAAACAGAATTCCTTTCCTGGAATCACTCAAAAGAATTAATCTTTTCACAGAAGATATATTTCATACTATTCAATTGAAAATCGATCATAACAAAATGATTCTTTCGTCACAAAACGCCGATCTTGGAAATGCAAAAGACGAACAGAATATTTCATACAGCGGTGAGCCGCTCACTCTCGGTTTTAACTGCCGATACTTTATTGAAACCCTGCAGGTAATGGAATGCGAAACGGTTGAGGCCTATATAAACTCAAATAGCAGTCCTTGCCTCATGAAGTCGGAAGAGGACAAGGGGTTTATAAGTATTATCATGCCTATGCAGTTATAATATTTCAAAGAAATTTATTTTAGAAAAGGAACAAGTGTGACAGAAATTACAAACAGCTACGATGCCCAACAGATACAGGTTTTAGATGGTCTTGAAGCAGTTCGAAAAAGACCGTCTATGTACATTGGCAATACAGGTGAAGAAGGTCTTCATCATCTGATATGGGAAATTGTTGACAATAGTATTGACGAAGCTTTAGCAGGTCACTGCAACCGTATATGGGTCACTATTCATGAGAATAATGCCGTTTCTGTAGAAGATGATGGCCGCGGTATTCCTGTTGATAAACATCCAACGGAAAACATGACCGCGCTTGAATTGGTTATGACCACCTTGCACGCCGGGGGAAAATTTGATCATTCAAGTTATAAAGTATCCGGTGGGCTCCATGGTGTCGGGGTATCGGTGGTCAATGCACTTTCCACTGAAACCATTGCTGAGATTCGCCGGAATGGTAAAATCTACAAACAATCGTATAGATATGGTGAAAGAACAGGTGAGTTACAGATAATTGGAGAGAGTGAAAAAACAGGAACGAAAATCACTTTTTCAGCTGATCCTGGAATTTTCACTGAAACAACCACTTACAGTTATGAAACCGTTAAGAGCAGACTGCGTGAGTTGAGCTTTTTAAATAGAGGCCTGCGCATCTATCTTAAAGATGAAAGAAGTGGCGAGGAAGATAAGTTCCATGCCTCGGGAGGTATTGTCTCCTATGTGGAATACCTGAATAGAAAAAGAACTCCCGTTTTTGAAGAACCCATTTTTATCTCCGCAACCCGCGAAAATGTTGAGGTAGAAATTGCTCTGCAGCATTTTGATGGCTATTCAGAGAGGCTGTTTTCTTTTGTAAATAACATTAATACCCGCGAGGGTGGAAGCCATGTGGCCGGCTTCCGATCAGCTCTGACCAAGTGCATTAACAAGTACGCAAATGATGATATGATCCCCAAAAACATGCGGGAGAAAATGGGAGGTGACGATGTACGTGAAGGTCTTACCTGCGTCATATCCGTCAGAGTGCCTAACCCTCAGTTCGAGGGACAGACGAAAACCAAACTCGGCAACAGTGAAGTAAAATCTATTGTCGAGTCTGTCTGTACAGAAAAACTTACTCTTTTTCTGGAGCAAAATCCTGGAGTAGCCAAAAAAATTCTTTCCAAAGTTGTCGATGCGGCAAGAGCAAGAGAAGCTGCCAAACGTGCGCGGGATCTGTCTCGAAAAAAGGGTTCAACCAGCTTATTGATGGCCGGAAAGCTTGCCGAGTGTCAGGAAAAAGATCCGGCCAAAAGAGAAATATTCATCGTGGAAGGTGATTCGGCGGGAGGCTCAGCCAAACAGGGAAGAGACAGATCAAACCAGGCTATTCTCCCCTTGCGCGGAAAAATTCTCAATGTGGAAAAAGCCAGATTTGATCGTATCCTCGGCAGCGATGAGATAAAACATCTTATCGGTGCGCTTGGATGTGGTATCGGCAAAGATGAATTTGATCTGGAAAAACTCCGTTACCACAAAATTATCATTATGACTGACGCGGATGTCGATGGTGCTCATATCCGCACCCTGCTTTTGACGTTTCTCTACAGGCAAATGCCTGCTCTGGTTGAAGGTGGTTTTGTTTATATCGGTCAGCCTCCCCTTTACCGTCTTGGCAAAGGCAAGAAAGAACAGTATTTTCTGGATGAAAATCAACTGAATAGTCATCTTTTTACCCAGGCGAGCGAGAATTTAAAAATAACAACTACCGGGGAGCAAAAAACGGTAATTGAGGGTGCTTTTTTTGTTGAATTGCTCGAAAAACTCTCGGTTTATCAACGAATAACATCGTTCATGAATCGTATGAATATCTGGAATGAGATGCTTTATTTTCTTCTCGAAAATGGCATAAAATCTGCTGACCAGTTCAAAGATGAAGCCTTTGTACAGGAACTGAAGGCAAAATTGCCTGAAGACAAACTTGTCATCGGAAACATTCGATCCTGCAGATGGCGCCCGGATTGTTACGAGTTTGATGCAGCAGTACGGGGTAAAATCCAGATAATGATGACTCTTGGGCCGCAAATTCCGCTAATTAACGAATACAGGACAGCTTTAACTCTTTTTCCAACGATTGACCAGTTCATCCGAACGGGATTCACTATTGTTTATAGCGGGCCGAATAACCAGGAAAAAGAAATCGTGGCCAGTGATTGGAGTGAGATGTTGAAGTTAGTTCGTGATGAATCATTCAAGGGAAGCCATCTTCAACGTTACAAAGGCCTTGGTGAAATGAATCCTGAACAGCTTTGGGACACTACCATGAATCCCGAGAATAGAACACTCATGCAGGTGGCAATAGATGATGCGGAACAGGCGGATGATATCTTCACAACGCTGATGGGCGATAAAGTTGAACCAAGGCGGGATTTTATTCAGAGCCACGCGCTTGAAGTGACGGATCTCGATATCTAACCCCGAAACAAGGGACGCTTTCAATACCCTCTGGATGTGGAGCTTTTTGATTACTCCATCTGAGATGTAAAGCGCCTTTTTGATATTTTTGGTTAACGAAAATCATCTCTAAGGTATCTACAAGTCCCCCACTATATTAAGAAGTTAATTTAAAAGCAGAAATTCTCTTATGAGCACAGATATTGATAACAGTGGTGAGCAGTTTCAAATTGTATCCATAGAAAAAGAATTACAGAAATCCTATCTCGAATATGCAATGAGTGTCATCGTCGGGCGTGCATTACCAGATGTCCGCGACGGATTGAAGCCTGTTCACAGAAGAGCACTCTTTGCCATGCGCGAACTCGGGGTACATTATAATCGTCCCTACGTAAAGTCAGCGAGGATCGTCGGTGACGTTATCGGTAAGTATCATCCTCACGGTGATACTGCAGCTTATGATACAATAGTAAGGATGGCACAGAGTTTCTCCCTACGCTATCCCCTGGTTGATGGGCAAGGAAACTTTGGATCGATGGACGGTGATTCTCCTGCGGCCATGCGCTATACCGAAGCGAGAATGACCAGAATTGACAGAGAAATTGTCAGTGATCTGGATAAGGATACCGTAGATTGGATCCCCAACTATGACAATTCGTTGAATGAACCATCGGTGATGCCGAGCAAAGTACCAAATTTATTGATCAATGGTTCTTCCGGTATTGCTGTCGGCATGGCAACAAATATCCCGCCTCATAACCTCACCGAAGTATTAGATGCTCTGATCGCCATTATTGATGATCCGAATCTTACAGTGCATCAGATAATGTCAATAATTACCGGTCCTGATTTCCCCACAGGCGGTCAGATTTGCGGTCGAGCAGGAATTCGTGAGGCATATGAAACCGGGAAAGGTGTCATTGTAATTAGAGCTCTGACACACATAGAAAAAATCAAGGAAGGAAAAAGAGAAGCAATAATTGTAACTGAAATTCCCTATCAAGTCAATAAAGCATCTTTGGTTGAAAGGATAGCCGAGCTGGTAAAAGATAAAAAAATAAATTCCATTTCAGAGGTGAGGGACGAATCTGACAGGCATGGATTGAGAGTAGTTATAGAGCTTAAAAAAGACGAGATAGCAGAAATAGTAATAAATCAGTTGTATACCATGACCCAAATGCAGAAGTCATTTGGCATTATATTACTGGCCATAGTCAATAATAAGCCGGAAGTTCTCAATTTAAGGCAGATACTTGAACATTTTATCCAGCATAGAAAGGTAATAGTTTATCGGCGGACGGCATTTGAACTGAGAAAAGCCGAAGAAAAGGCTCATATACTTGAAGGCCTTAATGTGGCTCTCGATAATCTCGATGACGTAGTTGCTTTGATCAGAGCTGCAAAAGGACCGCAGGATGCAAAAGAAGAATTGATTCGTCGATTTGAACTCAGCGAGATTCAGGCACAAACAATTCTTGATATGAGGTTGCAAAGACTAACGGGACTTGAAAGGGAGAAAATAGTTCGGGACTATCAGGAAATACTGCTGGAGATCAAGAGATATAAGGAAATACTCAGTGATGAAGCTCAGGTTATGCAAATAATAAAAGATGAGTTCCAAGAACTGAAAGAACAATATGGGGATGATAGAAAAACTGAAGTAACCGATGCAACTGATGAAATCCTTCCCGAGGATATGATAGCTCCTGAAGACATGGCGATTACGGTAACTCATTCAGGATACATCAAAAGAAATCCTGTTTCTCTTTATAGATCGCAAAACAGGGGTGGAAAAGGTGTAACCGCTGTTAAGAATATCGAAGAAGATTTCGTTTCAGATCTTTATGTAGCTTCCACCCTCGATATGTTCCTGTTTTTTACCAACCAGGGCAAAGTCTTTTGGAGAAAAGTCTACGAACTGCCTCTGGCTGGTAGAACCGCACGAGGAAAAGCAATTGTCAACCTGCTCAATCTTGCAGAAGACGAAAAAATTGCTGCTATTCTGCCTATTGTCAGTTTTGAAGATGAGACAAACAACAAAACCATCCTTATGGTCACTAAATATGGACGCATAAAAAAGACCAGCCTGCAGGAATTTAGCAGACCTTTGCGCAAAGGAAAACGAGCGCTTACCATAAATGATGGGGATGAGATAATTGCTGCTCACGTTCTCAACGGTGAGGATACTATCCTGTTGGTCACCAGAAAGGGAATGTGTATCCATTTTGAGGAAAGCGACATAAGAACCATGGGTCGAACCGCGGCGGGCGTTAAGGGAATTACCCTTGGTGAAGATGATGAGGTTGTCAGCGCTATCGTAATCGAATCGAACAATTCAATTCTCATAGCTACGGAAAATGGCTATGGCAAAAGAAGCCCCATTGAGGAATATCGTTTACAAAAAAGAGGGGGCAAGGGAGTCATTGGAATCAAAAGAAGTGTGAGAAATGGCAATGTTATAGCAGCCATGCAGGTTGATGACGAAGAGGAAGTGATTTTAATAGCCGATTCAGGCAAAATGATTCGAATGGATCTCAGCACGATCCGAATCATCGGCAGAAGTACTCAGGGAGTAAGACTGATTAATCTTGAGGAGAATGAAAGAGTGGTCAGTTTGGACAGTGTAGCTAAAGACAATAGCGAAGACGATGAAGAAATTGCGGCAACTGATGAAGATCAAGATCAAGTAATCGATCAACAAGTTGAAACCGACCCGGATGCTGATGAAGAATAGTCTCACGATAGCGGTAATTGGCGCAGGATCCTGGGGTACTGCGCTGGCGATACTTCTGGCAGGTAAAAATTATAACGTAAAGCTCTGGGGGCACAGAAGCGAACATGTCGACAGACTGATCGATGACGGAAGAAACGTAAAATACCTGCCTGATTTTGCCTTTCCCGATAGCCTCCAACCGGTCCATGGACTGCAACAGGCTGTAGAAGGTACATCCATAATCGTCATGGCTGTACCTTCTCATTCGTATCGCCAGGTTTTTCTGGAAATGCTGCCTTATCTTGCAGAAAACTGCAGAATAATTTCCGCAGTAAAAGGTATAGAAAACAAAACGCTTAAGACCATGACCCAGGTTATGGCGGAATTGCTTGAAGACCATCCTGAATATAATTTTAAAGAAAAAAATCTTGAATTAGGTGTTATTTCAGGTCCTTCTTTTGCTAAGGAAGTAGCAAAAAGACTTCCTACGGCAGTCACTATAGGCTTTGATAAATTACAGACTGCCAAGGAGATGCAACAGATTTTCGTAACGGAATTTTTCCGTGTCTATGCCAGCAGGGACGTCATAGGACTTGAGATAAGTGCTTCCTTGAAAAATATAATTGCCATCGCCGCGGGAGTATGTGACGGTCTTGGGTATGGACTCAATACCAGGGCTGCCTTGATTACCAGGGGATTGGCCGAGATGCAGAGACTGGGAACTGCTATGCATGCCGACCCAGCAACATTTTTCGGTTTAAGCGGTCTTGGGGACCTTCTACTCACCTGCACCGGCGATCTCAGTAGAAACAGAACTGTGGGCTTAAAGTTGGGTGAAGGTAAAAGTCTTGAACAGATAAAAAGCGAAATGAGCATGGTCGCCGAAGGCATAAAAACCACACAATCGGCATATGATCTGGCCAAAAAAATAAAAATAGAAATGCCGATACTCGAACAGGTCTATAACATTATCTACTGTGGAAAAAGCTGTTCCGAGGCAGTGAGAGATTTGTTAAACAGGGAATTAAAAGTCGAATAAATTGTAAAAACGCGCAAGCAACCGATGGGTATGTAGGGGCGGGTACTAGACCCGCCCTTCTCTGCTAAAGTTCATCCGACCAATCATTCTTTTCAAATTGGCTATGATCAGGTTTTGGAGGTTTTTCTTCAAAAATTCTCTGGTCAAGCCATTTCTTTATCATAGCTATTTCTGCTTTTACCTCCGCGAGAGCCTTGCCACGATGACTCACAGTATTTTTTTCCTCCATGGAAAGTTCTGCGAAAGTTTTACCTAACTCCTCGAAATAAAAAATAGGATCATAGCCAAAGCCGTTATGTCCTCTTTTGTCGTCGATGATGATGCCATTACACCTTCCTTCATAGGTCAGCGCGGGCCCTGAAGGTACGGCTATAGAGAGAACACACTGGAAATATGCTTTCCTGTTGTTAACTCCCTGCAAAGCATGAAGTAATTTATTGCAGTTTTCCTCATCTGTTGCTTTCTCGCCGGCATAGCGGGCAGAATAGACCCCGGGCTCACCATCTAGGGCCTCAACAACAAGACCTGAATCATCGGCTATTGCCGGCAAACCCAAAACTTTCGCAGTATGGATTGCTTTTTTGTAGGCATTTTCATCAAATGTTGCGCCGTCTTCAATCGCTTCGGGAATTGGACCAAAATCGTTAAGTGATCGAACTTCAATCTGGAGGTCTTTGAGAACTTCGCGAAATTCACGCAGCTTATTCTCGTTTCGTGTTGCTATGACTAAAATAGAAAGCATGTTAGTTATCCTTTAGAACGCAAAGAATTCTTATTTTTTACGGAGACTCTTATCATACCGTTCCTGTTCACTGTAGATGCAGCCGCAGTAGGGTTGGCGATACATTTCAAGTTTTTTCGATACATCGATGCCATATTGCCAGCCTTCCCTAAAGTCTTGATAGTAAAAAGTAATATCGTATTGAGCAGAGAATTTTTCGCACACTGCTTTTAACTGGTCATGGTTTTGGTATTTGCTATACAGCAAGGTGGTGGAAAACGCATCAAAGCCCATTTCCTTCGCCAGCGAAACAGTTTTTTTAAGACGCATAAAATAGCAGATATTGCATCGTTCAGCTTCACGAAATGCGACCTTACGCACAAAATCAGTAAGTCCATAACTGGATTCAATAACAAGAGGAAGCTGGGCATCTTTGGAAAAATCCTGTAAGGTAGACAGCCTGCGCTGAAATTCCTTGAAAGGATGAATGTTCGGATTAAAAAAGTGACCGGTTACCTCAATCCCCTGCTCTTTCAATATCATCAACGGGTAAATGGTGCAGGGACCGCAACATACGTGGAGAAATACCTTCATGAGGTTCAGATCTTATAATTTTTTGGATCGATATTGTATTGGTGAATCTTGTAATTGATAATGCGCAGGCTGGTGTCCAGATCCTTGGCTGTTTTCGTCTGGTTGCCATTGTTACGTTTCAACCCTTCCACAATGAGTTCTTTTTCAAAATTTTCAACCGCCACTGATAAAGAATATGGATTCTCCCGCTTTGATGATTCGGCAGTTTGAAGCGTCGGCGGAAGATGTATGCCTTTGATGGTGTCGCCATCACAAATGATGACGGCCCGTTCTATGCAGTTCTGCAGCTCGCGGACATTACCAGGCCAATGATACTGAATGAGCATATCAATCGCCGAGGTCGATATTCTCCTGATATTTTTGTTATTTTCACTCGCGTATTTTTCAAGAAAAAACTCTGCTATGAGGAGAATATCCGTTCGTCGTTCCCGAAGTGGAGGCATATAGACCGGGAAAACATTCAGCCGGTAATAAAGATCTTCTCGGAAGTTTTTCTCCGCTACGGCATTTTCAAGATCTCTGTTGGTAGCTGCAACGAGACGGACATCGCAGGAAAGCTGTTTTGCGGATCCTAGTCTTTGAAAAGTTCTCTCCTGAACGACATTGAGAAGTTTGACCTGTACTGAATTACTGATCTCGCCTATTTCATCAAGGAAAAGAGTTCCCCCTTCCGCCTGCTCGAATCTGCCTATTTTTCGGTCGGTAGCTCCTGTAAAGGCACCTTTTTCATGACCGAATAGCTCTGATTCAAGCAAAGTTTCGGGAAGAGCGGAACAGTTGACCACAATAAAAGGCTTCCCTTTTCTTTTGCCATTGTAATGCAGGGCCTTGGCAACAAGGGTTTTTCCAGTACCGGATTCTCCACGCAGAAGAACGGTTGCATTTGAATCAACGACCCGGTGGATCATCTCATATACATCCTGCATTCTGCTGGAGTTGCCGATTATGTCATTAATCTTGTTTTTCTCGGAAAGCTCTCTCTTCAGCTTTAAATTTTCAGTGTAAAGTTCTTCCGTTTCCTTGTTTACCTTTTGGATGCGTACCACCGTTTGAGCGATGATACTGGACAGAACAGTTAAGTATTGGAGATCGGTGTTAGCTTGTTCCCCTATACCGTCCTGGTAGAACCTATCGATACTAAGGGTGCCGATTACTTTCTGTCCGTCTTTTATTGGAACACATAAAAAAGATCTTTTTTGCTCAGTAAGGTTGCCCCTCGCCCTTGTTCTATTAAGAAAAAGCGGTTCTTCAGAAATTTGGGGTACGATAATCGGTTCGCCGGTTGAAACTACTCTGCCGGTGATTCCTTCTCCTATCTTATATTTACCCCGCTTTCTGCCTTCAGCAGTTAAGCCGTGGGCAACTTCAATTTCAAGTTTTCCGGTAATTGGATTGACGATGGTTACTGTTCCGTTTTCCATATTTTTCATTTCGGAAAGTATCTGCATCGCTTTCTCAAGGCAATCGCGCAATTCTAGAGAAGAAGCAAGTTGTTTGGTAATTTCATAAAGAGCAGTTAAGTCTTCTAACTGTTTAGAAATATCACTATTAGCTGCCATATTAGTACTGAGAATTAATTAAATAAAAGAGAAGTGACGGTCAAATTGGCATAATAGTAACAAAAATTTGTCTGGTTATCGAATCTTTATTACAAAAATGTGAAAATATACGGCCAAAATAATATTTTAAGATGCAGCTTATTGACATAAATAGGTTCAGATGGTACAAAGTGCTCCACGGAGGAATGGCCGAGTGGTTTAAGGCGGCGGTCTTGAAAACCGTTGTACGAAAGTACCGTGGGTTCGAATCCTACTTCCTCCGCCAAATAGCTGTTTCCATTCATTGCGGAGAGGTGACCGAGAGGCCGATGGTGCTCGCCTGCTAAGCGAGTGTGGGGGTAATACTCCACCGAGGGTTCGAATCCCTCCCTCTCCGCCAGAGAATTCAAAAAGGGGCATGGTATTAATTTACCATGCCCCTTTTTGCTTTCTTATTCAGAAACATATTCATTTTCGGTTGCTTATCGAACCGGCATCCACCAGGATACTTCAATTTAGTATTTCAGCTTTTGATGAAACAGACATTTAGAAAATTAGATAGGGGCAAGAAATTCTTTTAGGATATAGAGATGCCCGAAGATCATAGCTATCGCTTCAGATGTTAATTTCTATGCTTGCTAATCCGGTAAAAAACCTAAACTCAGCGATAGCTAAGTAAAAATCTTCAGATTCGGAGGCCATCATTCTTCACTCAGCAGTAATTCTGTGACACGATCCAGGTCATCAAGAGAATAATATTCAATTTCAATTTTTCCTCTGCTACCATTTTCTGTGATTGACACCTTTGAATTCAGCCGATTTGTCAATTGGGTTATAATGGAGTTTTTATAAGAAGGAGGGATCTCTTCGGAAACTGGTTTACTTGTTCTCTTGAGAGGAGATTTAGTAAAGGTTGCTTTTTTGATAATCTTTTCAGTCTGTCGTACAGAGAAGCCGTTTTTTATAATAAGGTTTCGTATTTCCTGCAATTTCAATGGATCTTCAACAAGCTTAATCAAAGCACGACCGTGCCCTTCCGTTAATAAACCATTTTTAATATCATCCCTCACTAAATCAGGAAGTTTAAGTAATCTCAGCATGTTAGTAACTGTAGATCGCTGTTTTCCTACTCTTTTGGCCGTTTCTTCCTGGGTGTAGCCAAATTTTTCAATAAGCTTTTTATAAGCTTCAGCTTCTTCTATAGCGTTAAGGTCCGTTCTTTGGATATTTTCTATAAGAGCGAGCTCAAGTAAGGTGTCGTCATTATCGACATCAACCAGGATCACCGGCACTTGTGATAAACCTGCCATCTTGGAAGCTCTGAGCCTTCTCTCTCCGGCTATCAGTTCAAAGTCACCATTGGCACCCGATGTTACGATTAGTGGTTGGATAACTCCTTTCTCACGTATTGAATCAGATAGTTCCTGAAGATCATCAGGATTGAAATTTGTTCGAGGCTGATATTTATTGGGTATGATTTTGTCTATATCACACTCAAAATACTTTTCTTGTTCTTCTCCAAAAAGTAAACTAACACCCTGACCTAATCCTGTTTTTTTACCCATTTTCTTTCCTTTGTTTGCTTAGAAACTCTTTCGCAAGATTCATATATGCAACAGCGCCGGCAGATTGTTTATCGTAATCAAAAATGGCCTGTCCATGACTGGGACACTCGCTGAGTCTGACGTTTCTTGGAATTACAGTTTTAAAGAGCTGAGCAGTAAAATGATTCTTAATTTCTGTAGCGACTTGGTGGGTAAGTCTATTGCGTCTATCAAACATAGTTAAGACTAGCCCTTCGACGAATAATGATTTATTAAATATTTTTTTCACTGACCGAATTGTATTGACAAGCTGAGCAAGTCCTTCCATAGCAAAATATTCACATTGCATAGGAATGAGAACGGAATCAGCAGAAGTGAGCGCATTAACTGTCAAGAGGCCAAGCGAAGGAGGACAGTCTACTATAATGTAGTTGTAAGATTCAAGTAATGGTTCTAATAAAATTTTCAGTCTCGTTTCTCGATTTTCAATGGTGATCATTTCTATTTCTGCCGCCACGAGATCGATGCTTGCCGGCAAAACGTCAAGATTATCTATATTGCTCTTACGGAGTATTTCAATACTGGAATGGCTGCCAGAGAAGGCGTGGTAGAGATGAGTCTTGATTTTTTTCATATTAAGACCCACGCCACTTGAAGCATTGCCTTGAGGATCCGAATCAACAAGAAGAACTTTTTTTCTTTTTTTTGCAAGAGCAGCAGAAAGATTAATTGCAGTGGTCGTCTTGCCAACACCACCTTTTTGATTAGCGACAGCGATTATTTTTGCAGGTGTCTTCATTATTCTTCCTTCCAGTAGAATTTTTATGGGCATAAAGTACATGTTTTTTAATAAAAGATCCCGATAAATTTACATTTATTGCTTAAAATTATCGGTTTTGTGACATGTTTGATTGATTCACTAACAATTACTTGCAATTTTCTAAAAAAAACATTTAGGTTTTGTTTATGTTTAGTGGAAATATGTTTCACGTGAAACATCCTTTTTGGAGATTAAAATGAGATCTGATTTTTTGGTTATTGGTAGCGGAATTGCTGGGTTGTCTTTGGCTTTGAAAGCATCCAGGTTAGGTACTGTAAATGTTATCACAAAAAAAGAAGAGGTTGATACCGCTACTAATCTTGCCCAGGGAGGAATAGCAGCTGTACTAAATGAGGAGGATCGTTTTGAATATCATGTCCAGGATACTCTAGAGGCAGGAGCTGGGCTTTGTAATGAAAAAGTTGTCCGGATGGTAGTGGAAAACGGACCAGCGAGAATACAGGAACTCCTTGAGTTGGGCGTTAAATTTGTAAGAGAAAGAGACGGAAAATTGAATCTGGGACGGGAAGGTGGACATTCTCAGAGAAGGGTCGCACATGCATACGATCTCACAGGAAAAGAGATTGAACGTGCTTTGATTCAAAATGTGGCTAACACCAAGAACGTTTCTCTGTTTGAAAATCACATGTGTGTTGATTTAATAATTGAACAGAAAATAAAAGGTGCGACTTATTATAAAAAATGTATTGGCGCGTACGTTATCGATGATAGCGGCAAAATAAAAACCTTCACAGCGAAAGTGGTGGTGCTTTGTACCGGAGGGGCCGGGAAGGTTTATCTCTATACGAGTAATCCGGATATAGCCACAGGCGATGGTGTGGCTATTGCGCGAAGAGCAGGTGCTGAGATAAAAAACATGGAGTTTGTACAGTTCCACCCTACCTGTCTCTATCATCACCAAGCAAAAAATTTTCTAATTTCGGAAGCAGTTCGCGGCGAAGGTGCAATTCTTTTAAATCAGGAAAATCAGAGATTTCTTGAAAAATATGAACCGGAACGGATGGAATTGGCAACTCGAGACAAGGTGGCTAGAGCTATTGACACGGAGATGAAAAGAACAGGCTGTGATTGTGTCTATCTCGATATAAGCTCTAAAAAGAGAGAATTTTTGCAGGAAAGGTTTCCAACTATTTTTCAGAAATGCCTCTCTTTGGGAATAGATATTTCTGAACAGCCAATTCCAGTGGTTCCGGCGGCTCATTATTTATGTGGAGGGGTGAGTGTTGATATGCATGGTCGGACCACTGTTGAAAATCTCTTCGCTTTAGGCGAAACTTCTTGTACCGGATTGCATGGTGGTAACAGATTAGCCAGCAACAGCCTTCTCGAGGCAGTGGTTTATGCGGAGAATGTTTTCAGATATTGTGAAAACAATTGGGATTTGATCAGAAAAGAGGAGAACACCAGAGATTATCCCTATCCTAATAATGATAAAGAGCAAATCGACGAAGAAATTATAATCAACCATAACTGGGATATAATAAGAAGAGTCATGTGGAATTATGTCGGCATCGTTAGAAAAGAGTCACGCTTAATAATTGCTAGAAAAAGAATAGCAGATGTGAGAACAGAAATAGATGAAATTGTAAATAAATTTAGAATCACTCATAATATGCTGGAGTTGAGAAATATTTCTCTGGTTGCTTCACTGATAATAGATGCTTCGCTGGCGAGAAAAGAATCAAGAGGTTTACACTATATTATCGATTAGCCTCTTATGTGTATATGTCAAAATTAGCAATGAGCAACAAAAGGACTTCGTAACGAGAAATATGAAAAAAATTACAAAAATACTTATCGTGGACGATGAACCTCAAAATGTCCAGGTAATGAAAGAATTATTGAGTTTTCATCCTCAATATGAATGTAGAGAAGTTTTTTCAGGCGAGGAAGCTCTATCTCTTTTAGAAACATACTTTCCCGAAATTATTTTGCTCGATGTTATGATGCCGGGCTTGGACGGTTACGAAGTGTGCAGGCGAATACGTAATCAGAATGGACACAAATTTTCTAAGATCATTATGGTTTCAGGAAAATCGATGATCGATGATCGACTCAAGGGCTATGATGTCGGGGCCGATGACTATCTGACGAAACCCTATGTAGAGCATGAATTAATTGCCAAACTAAAGGTTTATTCCAAGCTTAACCGAATGGAGGAAGTGGATACTCTGAAATCCATGGCCCTGAATATATTGAATCATGAAACAAAAACTCCTTTAAACGGTATAATTTTAGGAAGCGAGCTACTCAGGGAATTTGATGGATTGCCGGAAAAAGCTAAATTATATGTAGAATTGGTACGAGAATCAGGACTGAAGATTCAGGAATTGGTAGAAAAAATTTCGAGATATTATTTTATAAAAGACGGAATAGAAAAAAATCTATCAAACAATTTTTTACAATCGGAAATTTGCAGTGTAATCAAGGGATTGGGTTTTGTTAGTAAGGGAAAGGTGGCTATAAGGTGCGATTGTGATAAGAATATACAGTTTACAGCGGATTGGGACCTGCTTAGGGAATCAATTGGTTATGTCATTGATAATGCGAAAAAAAATTCGCCAGAAAGTGGTGTGATAACCATCAACTGCTGGAAAAAATCTACTGAAATCTATATTCATATCGAGGATCAAGGAACCGGGATTGAGCCCTCCCTGACTGAACGGGTTTTTGATGGCCTGTTCATGCCGGATCTTCTTCATCACAGACAGGGAACAGGGTTGGGTTTGGCAATCGCCAAAGAGATCGTCGAAGAACATGGAGGGAGGATTTCCTGTAAAAATCGGGAAAGCTGTGGAACCATTTTTGAAATCGTCCTGCAGGATCAAGCAGACAATGTGGAGGTCGGCAATTGATATTTCCTATGACCGGTAATTGTCAACAGTAATGCGTGCTTGCATCAAATTTAGACAAGTATCTTTTCCTCAATCATTCTCGATGGTGTCGTAAAGACTCTCCATCTGCTTCGTTACAGTAAATATTCAATCATGACGACGTATTTTAGTACGCCGAAATAATGGAATAATTGCGCGCCTCGTCTAAAGCTTTTCAAGATATATGTTCATTGAACATACAATCAGGCTGATTTTCGAGTTGTAATCCGTAAATCATAGCCTGATGGCTACGGCAAATTCTGTCAAACAGCCCCACTCAAAAAATATCAGAATAATAATGAAGTGATTCTGTCTTAGTGGTACAACAAACCGCTTCGACTTTCCGGGGTGGAGAAGTAGGTTTCTTCGCACTCTATGAATGAAAGTCGAGGAAGCCAAAAGTCATCGCATATGGATATTCATCGTGCAGCATCAGGAGATTTTGAATGAAAATAGGAATTGTCGGTTTACCAAATGTTGGTAAATCCACATTATTTAATGCCCTCACCAAGGCTGGAGCTGAAGCCAGCAACTACCCTTTTTGTACTATCGAACCAAATATTGGCATAGTCAGGGTCCCGGACGAGCGACTCGAAGTTTTGGCGAAACTCGGGACATCCAATAAAATTGTTCCCACTGCCATTGAGTTCGTAGATATAGCTGGTCTTGTGAAGGGGGCCTCAAAAGGGGAAGGGCTTGGTAATATGTTCCTGGCACATATTCGAAGTGTTGAAGCCATTGCCCACGTCGTTCGTTGTTTTGTAGATGAAAATATCACCCATGTGCATGGTGAAATTGATCCGGTTGGAGATGTGGAGACAATTAATCTGGAACTGATTCTCTCTGATCTGGAATTGGTCGAAAAGAGGATTATTTCCGAAGAGAAAAAAGCACGTGGCCAGGATAAAGACGCAAAAATCAAACTTGCTGGTTTGTTGAAAATTAAAGCTGTTCTTGAGGATGAGAAACCAGCTAGAACTGCCCTTCTCGATAAGCAGGAAAAATCGCTGCTTGATCGTGAAGTGCAACTTCTTACCAGCAAGAAAGTGATTTACGTAGCTAACGTGAGTGAGGAGGATTTAAAGACCGAAGGCAGGAAAAGTCAATACGTTCAACAATTAAAGGACTATGCGGATTTGCAGGGTGATGGTTTGGTTTGTGTCTCAGCCAAAATTGAATCTGAGCTTTCTGAAATGGATGACGATGAAGCAGAAACATTTCTTGATGAACTTGGATTAAAAGAATCCGGCTTTGCCCGTCTTGCCCGCGAAGCGTATACTCTGCTGGGCCTTATTTCATTTCTCACAACCGGTGAAAAAGAAACTCGCGCCTGGACAATCATCAAAGGAACCAAGGCTCCACAGGCCGCAGGCGTAATCCATTCCGATTTTGAAAAGCATTTTATCCGTGCGGAAGTCGTCCCATACGATGATCTCGTGGCCGCTGGATCCTGGTCCGCTGCCAGGGAGCGAGGTAAACTTAGAACGGAGGGGAAGGATTATGTTTTTCAGGATGGGGAAGTGACAGTATTTTTAACCAGTGCCTGAATTAACCATTCAAGTTTGATGGACTTGTAAAAAGCCCGATCTACTTCGTTGTAGATCTGAAACGAGGATTTGCCGTACCGCAGTACTGCCAATTCCTCGTTTCAGATACTACGCCTAGTATATCGAGTTTTTCCAGAGCCCATCTCGGCAACATCTATTACTTTTTCGAGATCTTCAACTTTGACATATATAACGAAATTTTAATGTAATATTGATGAATAATCACATAATAATAATAGTTTATGTTGTTTGCCCTCAAGCAGCCCTTGGCTGAAATCCCACATAGTTTTTGATCTTCTCAGAGTCTGTAGTTGAACCAAATGCGTTTCTTGGTGACAGACATCGAGGTGCCCCAATGGTCAGCCTCAAGGAAGAAGAAACCTCAGACCTGCCTGCTCTTGCTAAAACTCTAACGACTGCATATAAAAGCCTATGAAACATTGGGATAAAGATATCAACGATCCTGTTTGCAAGGCAATAATCACCGCTTTAACGTCAATATGACTCAATCATGAGGAAAGCATTATCCACTCTCTACGAGAAATAAAATGTGGAAATGGGCACTCGTATGTCAGGAAAACCTAATGGTTTACGTTGGACGAATATCACCCGGGCGTTGAAATCACCTAATTATCGACTGTTCTTTATCGGCCAGGGCATTTCCCTGGTCGGCACCTGGATGCAAAGAACGGCGCTGTTGTGGTTGGTGAGCACGCAATATCATGATGTGCGAAATGCCGCATTCTGGCTAGGCGTGGTCGGTTTTTCCGGCCAGATCCCATCAATTCTGCTGACACCCCTGGCCGGCGCGCTTGCTGATCGCTGGAACCGGCATCGGATGATCATCATCACCCAGCTTCTGGCGATGGTGCAGGCTCTAATACTGGCGGCACTCACTTTGATCGGCTTGATCGAGATCTGGCATATCATCGTGCTGTCGTTGTGGTTGGGGGCGGTCAACGCCATGGATGTACCGACGCGGCAATCATTCATGGTCGAAATGGTCGATAAGCCGGAGGAGCTGAACAGCGCTATAGCACTGAATAGTTCCATTGTAAACAGTGGCAGGATGATTGGTCCGGCTCTGGGTGGTATCATGACTGCGCTGTTCGGCGCAGGGTTTTGCTTTCTGCTAAATGGTTTGAGTTTTCTTGCTGTGCTGGTTGCGCTCATGGCAATGCGTCTTAAAAAGCGGATAATTGCGTCAGCTAATAAGCGTATAGTCAGTCATATAGTCGAGGGTTTCCGTTATGCGATGGGCTTTCCACCAATTCGAAGTCTACTGTTGCTCAGGGCATCGGTGAGTCTGTTCGGTATGCCCTATGCGTCGCTTCTGCCGGTTTTTGCCAGTCATCTGCTTGGGGGCGGACCTAAGTCTTATGGGTTATTGGTCACTGGAGTGGGGTTGGGGGCATTGTCCTCAGCCATTTATCTGGCTAGTCGATCGAGCGTGCGTGGACTTGGTAAGGTGATCGTCATCGCCACAGTGGTGCTTGGAGCCGGATTGATCATATTTTCCACCAGCCGGATATTCTTGTTGTCGCTCCTGCTTATGCCTTTACTGGGAATGGGGCAGATGCTGGTTATGGCTTCGACCAACACAATATTGCAGACTATTGTTGATGACGATAAACGCGGCAGGGTGATGAGTTTCAATGCGCTGGCGTTTATGGGTATGGTTCCGATAGGCAATCTTCTGGCAGGTGTGCTCGCCGGCCGTATAGGCCCGTCCATGACTATTGCCATTGGCGGTGGACTCTGTATTGTCGAGGCTATTATTTTCGGTAGAAGTATTCCGGAACTCCGCAAGCTGGTTCTGCCGATTTATGCGCAAAGGGGCATCGGTGATGGCTGATGGACTCGTAAAGAGACCGTTACTCAAAAAAAAGAACCACACAAAACAAAACAGGCACTTAACGATGATCGCTAAGTGCCTGTTTTTATATGGCGTCCCCAACCGGATTTGAACCGGTGTTGTCGGCGTGAAAGGCCGATGTCCTGGACCTGACTAGACGATGGGGACAAAAAAATTATTTGGTGGGTCGTGCGCGATTCGAACGCGCGACTCTCTGATTAAAAGTCAGATACTCTACCGGCTGAGTTAACGACCCATGGAGGAAACCTTTATACAAGGTCGGTGATTATGTGTCAACAGGTTTTTTCCTTTCGATTCCTTTTATCATTAGTTCCTTTACACGTCAAGAAAAGAGCTTGGGGTGATTGCGTGTGTCTTGGTCGGTAAGTATAAAAAAGTTGAGACACTTAGCAAGGAATGCTATATGAGAGAGCAGATACAAATTCATTTCGGTCGACAGAGGGTCCGGTTTTTTCAGAAAGCGGCAAATTATACCGAAAAAGTCACTCTGCTTCAGATATTTCAAGTTATTTTACCAATTGGTTTTATATGGGTTTATTAAAAGGTTCTGCCAGTTTTGTGAGGTTTTCCGTCTTAGGGGAATTACCTGAAAATACTCTGGACTTTATCGCGGACAGAGTTGTAGCCTTTTCCTTTCAGGATATTGATGACACCTATGATGAATATTCAATAGGCTGGGTATCCGTGCTCAATATGTTTGATTCCCAATTTAAGTATGCATCGTATGTAGCGGGTGATTACATTACACTCGCAATGCGAATTGACGAAAGAAAAGTTTCTCCCGCCATACTTAAGAAGGTCGTTCAGAAGGAAGAAGAGAGAGTTAGGCAGGAAAAGCAGCTCCCGAAGTTGAGCAGGTCGATGAAGGTTGAGATTAAGGAGCGCGTCCGTACGGAGCTGATGCGCAAGGCGATCCCGGTACCTTCGGTCTTTGAACTTTGCTGGAGTCTTTCTGATGCGACATTGTTGTTTTTTTCAACGAACAAAAAAATTCATGCAGTTCTTGAAGATTTCTTCAAGGAAAGTTTTGGCTTATTGATTCGTCAACAGATACCCTACACAACGGCGGAAAATTTGCTTGATGAACAACAACTGGCTGTGCTGGATCGGATCTCTCCCGATATCTTTGTGTGAGCAATGAAAATATACTTTCCCAACCCCGGTAAGGAGAAGTAAGCCGGGTTAAGTACCTTGGGACTGGTTGTTTTCTTGCAAAAACACAAGAAAACAATCTGTAAGGTACTAAAAGTCATATTGCAAGGTGGTAGCAAAATAATGGATTTAGTCGATCTGATAGCTGAAAAACGGTTTCTGGGCCAGGAGTTTCTAACCTGGCTCTGGTGGAAGAGTGAAGAACGTGGGGGCAGTGTGGAACTGCCGGGTGAAGGAGACATCACTGTCGTCTTTGAAAAACATATGCTGCTTGAGTCCGGGGAAGGCGAGTCAACCGAAAAAATTGTCTGCACCGGCTTGCAGGCTGAACTGGAAGAAGCTCGAACAGGTCTGCAGATGGGCAAAAAACTGGAGCAGGCACGTATTGTAATCAGTCATAACGACTATGAATATAGCTTTACCCTCGCTGCAGCATTGATGGAGTTCAGGAATGTTCGCCTGCCAAAGACAGAAACCACCGAAAACGACAAGAGTGATAATCCGGAAGAAGTTGAGGGGATGATTCTTGAGCGTATCTATCTTTTTGAAGAACTTATTAAGCTGGTGAATGCGCTGTTCAGAATGTTCCTTAACCTGCGACTGGGTGAAGCCTGGCGGGATGAGTTGCAAAAGCTCAGACACTGGGTTGCCAAAACAGCCGTAGCCGCTTGAGATAAAGATAAAAAGAAAACACAGTATTCAGGGAAGCCATGGAGTTTGAAACGGTAATAGGGCTGGAGATTCATGCCCAGCTGAAGACAGCATCGAAGATTTTTTGTGGATGTTCCACGAAATTTGGCGCACCGCCCAATAGCAACACCTGTCCGATTTGCCTTGGCATGCCCGGGGTACTTCCGGTTTTGAACAAAAAAGTCGTTGAATTTGCAATAAAGCTCGGCCTTGCTACCAATTCGACGATCAATCGCTTCAGTCAATTCGCCCGGAAGAATTATTTTTATCCGGATCTCCCCAAAGGATATCAGACCTCACAGTTTGATCTGCCTATTATTGGTCATGGTGAGATTAAAATTGAGGTTGAAGGCCACGAAAAGACCATCGGCATAACTCGTATTCATATGGAAGAGGATGCGGGAAAGCTGATCCACGATGAGCTGGATCCTGTCTCCCACGTCGATCTTAACCGTACAGGAACACCATTGCTGGAAATTGTCTCTGAGCCGGATATTCGTTCTCCTGAGGAGGCCTCGGCCTACTTGAAAAAAATTCATGCCATCCTTCGTTATCTGGATATTTGTGATGGCAATATGCAGGAAGGGAGTTTTCGTTGCGATGCCAATATCTCTCTTCGTCCTGTAGGCCAAAAAGAGTTTGGAATCCGGACTGAGCTGAAAAACATGAATTCATTTCGCCATGTTCAAAGCGCGTTGGAGTATGAGGTCCGCAGGCAACGGGATATCTTGCTCGATGGGGGAGAGATCATTCAGGAAACCCTGTTGTGGAATCCTGACAAAAGCTGCACGGAATCGATGCGTGGAAAAGAAGACGCCCACGATTACCGGTATTTTCCCTGCCCGGATCTTGTCCCTATTGAGATCGGCAGTGAGTGGATTGAAGAAATTCGCAGCTTTTTACCGGAACTCCCCGATCAGCGAAAAGCTCGCTTTGTCGAGCAATATGAACTTCCTGAGTATGACGCTATTTTGCTGACCGCTACTCGTGAAGTCGCTCAATATTTTGAGGAAACCGTGCAAGGCGGAGTGCCGGCCAAAAAAGCTTCCAACTGGATCATGACTGAACTCTTGCGGGAGCTGAAGGGGGAGGAGATTTCCTCCTGCAATGTTACTGCCTTACAACTGGCGGCTCTCTTGCTGATGGTGGAGAAAAATACCATCAGCGGAAAAATTGCCAAGACCGTCTTTCTCGATATGATGGCAAGCGGCAAGGATCCCGAGACAATTGTGAAAGAGAAAAACCTGGTGCAGGTTTCCGATGTGGGAGAGTTGCTTGCGCTGGTAAAGGAAATTGTCGCCGCCAATCCAGGGCAGGCTGAGGATTATCGAGCCGGAAAGACCAAGTTGATGGGCTTTTTTGTCGGCCAGCTTATGCAGAAAACCAAGGGGAAGGCCAATCCGAAATTAGCGAATGAACTGTTTTCTCAAGAGCTTGCCGGTTGATTTTCACAAAAGGGATATGTTCCTCGTGGAAGCAATTTCTAGATCAAAAACGAAGACTATCCCAAGGTATTAAAGAAATGGCAGGTTGAAGTGGAAAAAGAGCTCTGGCAAAATAAAGGACAAGGCCATCGGGCTCGCTTACGGGATCGGTTTCTGGCTAAAGGCCTTGAAGGTTTTACCGAATCCGAGATCCTTGAACTCCTGTTGTCCTTTGGTACTCCGCGTGCGGATTGCAAAGAACCGGCCCGAAGTCTTCTTGCAAAATACGGCTCATTTTCCAAAGTGATTGAAGCGCCGATCTCCTCTCTCGGCGAGGTTAAGGGTATCGGACCAAAGAGCGTTTTTGCTCTTCATTTTGTCCATACTGTGGCCGGCTACTATCTCAAGCAACGCCTCCAGGGCAAACGTTATCTCCATTCCTCAAAGGAGGTGGCGGATTATTTGATTCATTCAATGCGCGGCTTGAAAAAGGAAGTTTTTACCGTCATTTATCTTGATTCATCACACGCCATCATTGATTCGGAGATCGTGGCCGAAGGCACCCTGAATGTCAATACCGTCTATCCCAGGGAAATTATCAAACGCGCCCTTGAATTTCATGCGGCGGCACTGATAATTTCTCATAATCACCCTTCCGGCAGTCTTCAGCCTTCGGTCCAGGATATCAAACTGACTAAGACGCTCTTTCTGCTCTGCAGGTATATGCAGCTTCAGCTGCTGGATCATCTGGTAATTGGCGATGGTTCATATAGTTTCGCCGAAAGTGGTTTAATGGACACAATCAAAAGGGAGTGTCAAACAGCCATGGATTCCTTTAATCGCTGATTATTCATCGGCAGTCAATGACCTCACTCTATCTGCATATTCCTTTTTGCCTCAGCAAGTGCCACTATTGTTCCTTCAGCTCCTTTGCCGCAAAAGAGGAACTTTATGGACCCTATGTTGCCGCTTTAAAACGAGAATTGATGCGGTTGGCGGAGACTACAGGGAAGATTGACCGAGGTTTTCTCCTTGACACCATGTTTATCGGCGGCGGAACGCCTACCTGCCTGCCGGCAGGTCTTCTCCGAGGGCTTATCAGATATTGTCTCGATCTTTTTGGTGCAGCTCCCACAGTTGAGATCAGCGTGGAAGCCAATCCCGGAACGGTAGACGAGAATTATCTGAAGATGCTTCTGGATGCCGGGGTAAACAGGCTCTCTTTAGGGGTGCAGTCGTTTGATGATGAGGAACTCGGGCACATCGGCCGTATTCATAATGAGCGGGAAGCATGTACAGCGATCGAAGCTGCCAGAGATGCCGGATTTGCCAATATCAATCTGGATCTGATGTATGGCTTGGCTGGGCAGACGCCGCTTTCCTGGCGCAATTCCCTGGAAAAAGGACTATCGTTTCAGCCCGAACATCTGTCGCTTTATCAATTGACGATTGAGGAGAATACCCCGTTCAATACTCTCTTGGAAAACAAACAGCTTCAGCTGCCGGATGAGGACGCTGTCCTGGAGATGGATGAAATCACCAGCCAGCTCTGCGGTTCGGCCGGACAGACGCGGTATGAAATATCCAATTATGCCATCGATGCAAAACAATGCCGGCATAATATAAATTATTGGCTTAACAATGATTATCTTGCGGCCGGAGCTTCGGCCGTCAGCTATCTATATGGGGGGAGGGAGCGGCGAATCGCAGATCCCGCGGAGTATATCCGCAGGATAAACCAGAACAAATCGGTCATAATCGAGAAAGAATCCCTGTCCCGGCAGGAATCTTTCAGGGAAACGGTGATTATGGGCTTACGGATGGTTGAGGGGGTTTCGCGCAGCAGGTTGCGCCGGAGATACTCGCTCGATCCCGAGGATTATTATGGTCCGACCTTGCAAAAATTGATCGCTGCCGGCCTGCTGGAATTGACTGCGACCCATCTTCGGCTGACTGAAAGGGGCTGGCCGCTTTCCAACCAGGTTATGGCTGAACTCGTCTGATTCGCAGGACTCAGCTTACCTGGCAGAAATTCCTCTTTGCGCCGAATTCCTGCAGTAACAATTGATAAGGAACTAAATAGACAAATAGTCTTCCGGCAGCTGTCCAGCCGATTCAAGGCCGTTTATCGAGCTGTTGATATGTTCTCGCACCGCGGCGCAGGCCCGTTCGGCATCATGATTGGCAATAGCGTCGACAATAGTCTCATGTTCCTTTGTCGGACTGTATTCCAGCTTGTAGAAAGGATCATAGAGAATAAGGAAAATCCTGGTTCGGTCGAGCAGATCGCTTATATATGAATAGAGTACTCGGTTGCCGGAAAATTCCGCGATCTTTAAGTGCAGCGCGTCGTTTGCCGCATAATATTCGTCCAGATTATTTTTATCAAAAACTGTAGTTTCAACCTGAATGAGACTACGAAGTTCCTGGATCTGTGCGGGGGTGACGCTTTTCGCGGTGAGCTGGGTCGCCATGATTTCCAGTTGAGCGCGGACCAAAAAGGTTTCTTTAATTTCCCGCTGTGTCGGGGTGATAACAAAAGCGCCTCGATTGGGAATACTATTTACCAATCCTTCAGCCTCGAGCCGTTTGATGGCACTTCTGACCGGAGTACGGCTTACACCAAGCTGTTGCGCGAGGGTAACTTCCACCAGCTGACTTCCCTGTCTGATATATCTTTTACGTATAGCTGTTTTCAGTTTTCGGTAAACAGAATCTTCAGAATTAGTTTTTCGTGTTTGTTCCATTTATCTCCAGTTTTCCGGTCAAGCTGCATAACCCGAATTAACGTTCATCCATTATTAATGGGGTGTGGTACATATCAGGTCTCGGTCATTGATTCATCTGGTTATTGATTATTTTTTTGATCCTGTTCATTTTTATTGATAGCGAAAAAAACTGAATTTACGCAAGTGGAAAATAGAAAATTATGAACAGTTTTATTAATTTTCTCGATATATACATCAATAATCCACTCAGACGGACAGCCTTATCCGGCTAAAATAATGCGTAGCATGCCCGAAAACAAGCGATCCAGGATTGAACCGATCGCCTAAGTTGATGATGCTTTTCTTGGTGAGGGAAATTTGCCAAGGAAGCCAAGGTAAACTATTTTTAAAACATACCACAAAAATTGTTGACACATGGACACAGAATAACGTATTGATTCTTTGTGTGCAAACATTGTATACAATTTTTTTCAGGAAAGAAAGAAATTCTTTAACCGCAGTTGCAAACATCAAGAACTTAATCTGAACGGGATTGCTATGTTTAATAAAATGATTGCCGGGCTTCTCCCACACATGCCGAAAAAATTAGTGTGGATGTTCTCCAAGGAATATATAGCCGGAGAAACTCTGGACGAAGCTATTGCCAATGCAAAGAAACTGAATGCAGAAGGAATAATGACCACCATCGACGTTCTTGGTGAGTTTATTACCACCCTGGATGAAGCAAAGGCAAATACAGAAGAGTATCTTCAGGTTATTGACGCAGCGGAGAAGGCCGGAGTGGATGGAAATTACTCCCTTAAGCCCACCTTCTTCGGACTGCTTCTCGATAAGGAAGTTGCTTACCGGCATATTCGGGAGGTTGTGGCAAAGGCGGCATCTTACAACAATTTCGTTCGGATCGACATGGAGGATTCTCCCTGCACGGACATGGAGTTAGATTTATTCCGGAAGCTGAAAGAGGAGTTTCCCGCCAACGTCGGTCTCGTTGTTCAGGCCTATTTGAAAAGAACCCACGGCGATATTGAAAGCCTGAAAGATATCAATACCCCGGAGCATCCTGTCAATCTGCGGGTCTGCAAGGGAATTTACATCGAACCGGAATCAATTTCTTATAAAAAATATAATGAAATCAACGCACATTTTCTGGATGACATCGACTGTATGTTCCAGAATGGTATGTATCCGGCCATAGCAACCCATGACCTGCCACTCGTGGAAGGTGCCTACAAACTCATCGAAAAACACCAGGCTCCTAAAGATAAATACGAATTCCAGATGCTGTATGGCGTGACTCCTGGACTGAGAAGGTCGATTCTTGACAAGGGGCACCGCATGCGGGTGTACGTACCTTTCGGAAAACAGTGGTTCGGGTACTGCACCAGAAGGTTGAAAGAAAATCCGCAGATGGCTGGTGTAATTATTAAGGCCCTGTTTAAAAAGGGATAATTAGATGGAGTGTAAAATGAACCTTTTGAATAATGCTGTAATCAATAGTCCGGAACCGGTAAACGAACCTATCCTGAACTATGCACCGGGAAGTCCGGAAAAGGCGGCCTTAAAGAAGACTTTGGCCGAAATGTCGTCAAAAGAGCTGGAAATTCCGCTGATAATTGCAGGTAAGGAAATAAAAACCGGCAATCTCGGCAAAGTCGTCATGCCCCATGACCATCGTCACGTACTGGCTACCTACCATAAAGCAGGTCCTGCCGAGGTACGGCAGGCGATCGATGCAGCGGTGGCGGCCCAGCCGATGTGGCAGTCTTTTCGCTGGGAGGAGCGTTGTGCTATTTTCCTGAAAGTGGCTGAACTGCTTGCCGTGAAATATCGGGCGCTGATCAACAGCGGGGCTATGCTGGCAGGCGGAAAAACAGTTTTTCAGGCGGAGATTGATGCTGCATGTGAACTTATCGATTTCTTGCGATTTAATGTCAGATATGCCCAGGAAATCTATCAAAAGCAACCGGTATCATCGCCCGGAGTCTGGAATTACGTCCAGCACCGGCCGCTGGAAGGTTTCGTTTTTGCCGTAACTCCCTTTAATTTCACCGCGATTGCCGGCAATCTGCCTACCGCGCCGGCGATCATGGGCAATACCGTGGTTTGGAAACCGGCTTCCTCACTGGTGTATACACCGTATCTACTCATGCAGATTCTCGAGGAAGCGGGGTTGCCGCCGGGGGTTATTAATTTTGTACCGGGCTCGGGCGCAAGCGTCGGAGATATCTGTCTGGCTGATCCACACTTATCCGGGATCCATTTTACCGGTTCTACCAAGGTTTTCCAACAGATGTGGAAAACTATCGGGGAGAATATAGGCAAATATAAATCTTATCCACGAATAGTCGGTGAAACAGGAGGAAAAGATTTTGTTTTTGCCCATAACAGTGCGGAAATAAAACCTTTGGTGACCGGACTTGTTCGGGGAGCGTTTGAGTATCAGGGTCAGAAATGTTCTGCGGCCAGCCGCGCCTACATCCCCCGCTCGATCTGGCCTGCAGTCGAAGCCGAGTTGAAAAGGCAGACAGGCGAAATCAAGATGGGTCCGCCAACCGACTTCCGTAATTTCCTTGGAGCGGTAATTGATAAAGCAGCGTTTAAATCAATCGCTGATTATATCGATTATGCCAGGGAGAACGAGGGCGGTGAAATTATCATCGGTGGAAAATATGATGACAGTGTTGGCTATTTCATTGAACCTACGGTAATTCTCGCTGCAGATCCGCATTTCAAGACCATGGTTGAGGAGATTTTCGGACCGGTGCTCACCATCTACGTTTATGCCGACGAAAAATATGAAGAGACCCTGGAACTCTGCAACAGTTCTTCGATATATGCCCTTACAGGAGCGATTTTCGGCAAGAGCAGGCAGGCGGTAAGTCTGGCTCTCGCCAAGCTGGAACATGCGGCGGGCAATTTTTATATCAATGACAAGCCGACAGGTGCGGTTGTCGGTCAGCAACCCTTTGGGGGCGGCAGAGCCTCCGGCACCAATGATAAGGCCGGATCCCAGGCAAATCTCATGCGCTGGATTTCCACCAGGACGATCAAGGAAACATTTGTGCCACCCACCGATTTTAGGTATTCTTTTTTGGACGAAGAATAGGACGGCTGGTAAGTGACTAAGGACAGTGCTATATTTCAAACCTATTCTTTCAAACATCCCACAAGGGGGTGAGTAACCTTGGACGGATTGTCTTCCTGCACAATGACAAGAAAACAATCCCCAAGGTACTAAAGAGGCAACGACCCTGCTCCGGAGACGGCGATCCCTGGCGTGATGTCGCTGCAAACTGTAATAGTTGATTGCCGATAATCAACGTCAAGAGGAAGTTATGGCTAGGCAGAAACTGAAAGAAATAATTATTAACCGGGATTGGTGCAAAGGTTGTGGTATTTGTGTCAAGTTTTGTCCGACCAAAGTACTGGAGCTGGACGCGCGGGATAAAGCCACGGTAGTTCGACCGGAAGATTGTATTTGCTGCCGGATGTGTGAATTACGGTGTCCGGATCTGGCAATCGAGGTATTGACAGAGGATGGTGAGAAAGATGAGTAAAAATATACGATTTGTCCAAGGCAATGAGGCCTGTGTGGAGGGCGCAATCTATGCCGGCATCGATTTTTTTGCCGGATATCCGATTACGCCTTCAACGGAGATAGCCGAACATCTTTCCCGGCGACTTCCGGAAAATGGCGGCAAGTTCATTCAAATGGAAGATGAGATTGCCTCCATGTGCGCCATCATCGGGGCCTCACTTACCGGCAAGAAGGCAATGACTGCGACCAGCGGTCCCGGATTTTCCCTGAAACAGGAGGCAATAGGTTATGCCTGTATGGCCGAGATTCCCTGTGTCATCGCCAACGTACAACGGGGAGGGCCTTCCACCGGTAATCCTACCCATGTCAGCCAGGGAGATATAAATCAGGCGCGCTGGGGTACCCACGGGGACCACTCCATTATCGCCCTCACTGCCTCCAACCACCAGGATGTGTTCACCATGACAGTCGATGCCTTTAATATGGCGGAGACGTACCGCACCCCGGTGGTACTTCTTTTTGACGAGGCGGTTGGGCACATGCGGGAGAAACTGGTTATTCCCGAACCGGGGGAACTGGAGATTGTCGACCGGTTGCGGACCTCGCTTGGCAAAGGGGTCGATTATCATCCTTATCTCCCCCGCGAAGACGGCCGCCTGCCGATGTCTGATTTCGGAGCCGAGCACAGGTATAACGTCACCGGCCTTTTTCATGATATGTGGGGGTTTCCCTCCAATAATCCGACGGTGGTCAACGAACTGCTTCGCCACCTTATAGACAAGATAGACAACAATGTCCATACCATTACCCGCTATAAGGAGCATTTCCTGGAGGGGGCCGAATATGTGCTGGTCTCTTATGGTTCTTCGGCCAGATCCGCCATCCATCTGGCCAAAAGCAGGAGGGCAAAAGGCGAGAAAATAGGCGTACTGGAGTTGCAGTCCATATGGCCTTTTCCGACTGAACTGGTCCGGGAAAAATGCGATAACGCCAAAGCTGTCCTGGTGGTGGAGATGAATATGGGACAAGTCATGGCCCAGGTAAAAGCTGCGGTAAGAAAACCCAACCGGGTATTTCTTGCCAACCGGATTGATGGACATCTCATCACACCGTCAGATATTAAAAGACTCCTTCGGGTTATCCAGGGGAGGGGAGTATAACATGGCAGTCAAAGACTATTTACGCGAGCGGTTTTTCCCGCATATGTGGTGCCCCGGCTGCGGCCACGGCACTATTCTTAATTCGCTTATCCGTGCAATTGAAGAACTGCAATTGAACAAAAACGAGATCGTTATGACCTCGGGAATAGGTTGTTCGGCACGAATCTCCGGCTATGTCGATTTTCATTCCCTGCATACCCTGCATGGTCGTGCCCTGGCCTTTGCCACGGGAGTGAAGCTCAGCAAGCCCAGCTTGAAGGTGCTGGTGCCGATGGGGGACGGCGACGCCCTGGCTATAGGTGGTAATCACTTCATCCATGCGGCACGCCGCAATATAGACATCACCGCCATCGTCATGAACAACCGGATCTACGGCATGACAGGCGGCCAGTTCTCCCCGCTTTCAGGACCGGGAGTGAAGGCCACCACCGCGCCCTATCTGACAATTGACAGCAGTTTTGATGTCGTTGAACTGGCGAAAGCGGCGGGGGCAACCTTTGTAGCCCGTTCCACCGCCTATCATGCCAAGGAAAGTACCGAATTCCTGAAAAAAGCTATTTTGCATAAGGGCTTTTCCGTGGTTGAAATACTCTCCCAATGCCCGACCCATTACGGCAGGAAAAACAAGGAAGGCGATGCGGTCAGCATGCTGGAGCTGCATAAGACTAATACTGCGAAACTCGGCTCCAAAGCCCTTGAGGAAAATCCGCAGCTCATCCCCCGCGGGATCTTTGTGGAGAAGGACCGGCCGGAGTACTGTGAGGAGTATGAGAAGATTATCGCCTATGCAAGCAGGGAGAAAGTATCATGAGCAGAGTAAGACTGGTCTTCTCGGGGTCGGGTGGTCAGGGAGTGATAACGGCGGCCATAATTTTGGCGGAGGCCGCGGTTATCTATGAAGGCATGAACGCCACCCAATCCCAGAGTTATGGGGCGGCTGCCAGGGGAGGGTCGACCCGGAGCGATATCATCATCTCCGACAGCGAAATTGATTTTCCTGAGGTCACCCAGCCCAATATCCTGGTCTGCCTGACGCAGGATGCCTACAACAGCTATTCCTCAATCATACGGCCCGGTGGAACACTTCTGACCGATAGCCGTTATGTACAACTCATCCGGAAGGTCGATGCCAAACAGATCGAGCTGCCGATGTACGAAAGAGTCATGGAGAAGATCGGCAAACCGGTCGTCTTCAACATCTGCGTGCTCGGCGCCTTGCTGGGAATCACCGAGGTGATCCGGCCCCAGTCGGTCATGAACGCAATTGCCGACCGGGTGCCCAAGGATTTCATTGATCTGAACAATAGGGCCTTTGATCTCGGGCTTGTACTGGGAGCGCAATACAGCAGGTAATTTTACAGCAGGCCTTAAGTCGGTGAAAAGGCGGCTAGCTCCCTGACGGTAAAAATTCTCTCGTCGGGGAGTGCTGGATCTGCTTGCTCGGTTGGCAGTTTTATCAGCCTTGCCGAATGCAGGGTAAAGGGAATGTTGGGCTACGCCTTCCCATGGTGAAAAGTTGGTAAGACGTTGAAATGACGTTAGGGAGATTATATGGATACTTTTGCAACCAGCTATTCTTCGAGTACCAGAGGCGAAAATATTATTGCCAAAGCTGAGAGTGTCGGGCTTGATCCGCGAGTGTTGTACGAGGCGGTCATCGACCTGTCATCGGAAGGCTTACTCACGGCAAACTGTATTAATATGGCCGCCGGGATACTTCTTCATGATATCGGCCTGCCCAGATATTTCTTTGAGCATATCCGTAAAGCGGCATTAGCCAATATGCTCCAGTCGATTGCCACCTCCATCAAGCTGGTCGACGGTAGAGTTCTTCTCTATGGCCGGGTCGCTCAGATCGATTTTGACGCCACCCAGTCAAGCGTCGCCCAAAAAGTAAGAATTGCCACGGAAGAAACACGCGATAGCATGGAAGCGGTGCTGGAGGATCTGATACCAGGCCACCGGCGAGAATACTATTACAGCCCGGAGAGCAACTATTACACGTATATTATCCGTCCTGAAACGGTGGCGGATTTTCCGCCGGAGGCTTTCCACGATTCACGGTTTCTCTTCACTCTGGCGGGAGATTATACAGCAACTCCGGAACCGACCAGAAAACGGTATGAAAAAGTTCTGAAGGAGAGTGAAAGTTCGACTATTCCACTTATCGCCTTCTTTAATCTGCCGGAAACCGGAGAGACGAGGTTGATGTTCAATTCTGATTTCGAGTCGCCCCAGCTCCCCGTGCTCCGCAAAATCCTGGCGGGTCACAACCTGACTTTGGTTCGAGCCTACTGGGAGCCTTATCTCGGCCAGTCGACCGTGCCGTCATCTATCTGTACGCTCTATGTCAATGGCGAACTGACCAGAAAGCAGGAGGAAGGGGTTCTCACCGACCTTCGCTCCTATCTCTCTTTTTCGGTGAACCCCATCAAAGACCTGTATCTGCAGGATCGCCTTACTTTCCAGGAAATGCTCTTTGCCGGTAACGCCATCGATTTTACTCATCTGTTCATTTTCAAAGAAAGTGAGAACGTCACAGATCGGGAGATCCTCGATAGCCTGACAAGCAAAGATCATCGGGAGGCCTTCGCCAAACGTATCCAGAGCTCAAATAAGTCGACCTACGGTGCTCCCATTATCCTTGAGACAGTGGTGCGACATCCGGATCTGATTAAATTTCTCCATGGCGTTTTCGAACAGCGTTTTTCCCCACGGCTGATGGCTGGAGCGGCAGGAATTTCCGAAGAGGAGTTACACCTGAAATGGCTGGAATTTGAAAAAATCATTGCCGGAAGATTCATCGATTTTCCCCTTGGCTATGAAATATTCAAATTCATGTTCAAGATCATCACCTCGACCCTGAAAACCAATTTTTATAAACCGGAAAAAAGATCGTTTGCCTTCCGCTTAGACAACCGTATCCTCGATCCCCTGGTTTTCAGCAGGTTTGTCTACGGCGTCTTTTTTGTCAACGGCCACTACTCCTGCGGCACCCATCTGCGGGCGGCGGATATTGCTCGAGGAGGCTTGCGGCTCATCCGCGTTTCGCGTTCCAACTATGACAGTGAACTGGATAATGCCGTGCTGCTCAACTATGCCCTTGGTCCCAAGGCGCAGCGGTTAAAACATAAAGATATCTGCGAAAGCGGCTCAAAAGGTGTGGTTATTCCTTTGCCGCAATATGCCTCTTATAGAAAAGAGGCCCTGAACGACTATACTGAAGGTATCATGGATCTGATGTTGCCGGACACTTCCGTTGTCGATTATTACGGCAAACCGGAGATGGTCTTTTTCGGGCCCGACGAAGGTACCGCACCGCTCATGGACGATGTCGCCTACTATGCTCGGGAGAAGGGTTACCAATACTGGCGGACCATCACCACCGGCAAAAGCTTCGGCATTCCCCACGATACCTATGGCCTGCTCTCTGGGGGAGAGGTTTTCGGTCTCTATGATAAGGGGAATAAAGGCGTTGAATTACAGGTGGATGGCCATTCCGTGGTGCTGACCGACGATATGGAGGAGATATATACCGAGGTGGGCGGAAATATCCTTGTGTCCGGAATGACCACGACCTCGATCATGGGTTCGTTCAGAACGCTGATCGACCACTGCAATGAACGGGAAGAAGAGCTGAATCTGATGATCACCGGTGGTCCCGACGGAGATCTTGGGGCCAACCAGATTCAATGCTATAAAGGCAAAATTTGCCTGATTATCGACGGTGGTTCGATTCTTTTCGATCCGGAGGGTCTCGATAAAAAAGAATTGATGAAACTTGCTTTTATGCGCAACTCCTCCCCAAGAGCCAATTCTCTCAGATTCCCTCCGGGAAAATTGAGCGCTAAAGGCTTCATGGTACCGATCGGGGCAAGCAATGTCGTTCTTCCGGACGGTACCGTGGTGGAGGACGGCACACTTTTTCACAGAAATTTTCTCAGCAACCCCGCTCACCGGAAATATATCAGCGAGGCCAATATCCGTGCCTTCATACCGTGCGGCGGTTTCAAGGATACCATTAATCAGGGCAACGTCAGGCAGTTCCTGGAGCTCTTTCAGGAACTGCGATTTATTGTGGAAGGCGCAAATGTTTTCTTTGACGATACTTCCAGGAGATATATCGCCACCCACACGGATATTAAGCAGATCAAGGATTCAACCGCGAACAAAGGGGGTGTGTTCAGCAGCTCGATTGCCGAAGTCCTCACCGCTTTTCTCCTTCAGGACGATTACGAAGACAAACTGCTCAACGATAGGGCGACGAGGTGGGCTCTGATCAAGGATATACTTCAACTGGTCGATCGATTTTCCCGGATGGAAACGGGCTTGCTGCTGCGGCTGTACGATGCCGATCCTTCAGTGCCGCTCTTTGAGTTGTCGGAGATTACCAGCGAGCAGATTTTTGCGCTGCAGGATCGACTGGAACCGGGTCTTGAGCAAATCCTCGCAGACAGAGAATTGGTATGGGAGGTTATGGTTCATTACATTCCCTCGGAGCTGCGGGAAAAACTTGGAGAACAGGCGATAATGACCACTCTCAACGCAAAAAAACTCCAGCCTTACCGGAATGCCATCATAACCAAAAAATTGGCGTCAATGGCCTTTTACCGCTTTGGCGAACACTGGGAAGAGTATCTGGGAGAAGTCGAGGCTGACCTTTTGCCTTCGCTGCATAAAATTTTCAGCTCATAAGGTATCGCCGTTTATAAAGGCACCTTGCCGGACCTGCATCACGACACATCCCAAGTAACAAAGGGCGCTTTCAAGCGCCCTTTGTTACTTGGCTAAAGTACTCGGTTAGAAGTGAAATGTTGTAATCATATAAACCTGATGTGCTTCATACTTGTTATCGAGTCCCGCTCCGCTCAGATAAAATGAGGTTGGCGTTCCAGGGGTGTAACTAAAATTATCATATTTCCATTCATTCAGATTTGACTTCTCGAAAAGGTAACCCAGGGAGACGGACCAGGCATCGGTTATCCGGAAGATACCTTTCGCCCCCAGTTGCGTTTTATAATAGTCATCGGCATTATTGACGGTTTCCAGCGGCACACCTGCTGCTGCAGGGCGGGAAAAATCGATATTTCCATCAACCAGCTGATAATCGGCGGATAATACCAGATCGAGCTGCTGTATCACCGGGATGGTTAGACTGCCGCCGATGACGAAGAAGTCGTAGGTGGTATCCTGGCTCCAGTTATAAGTAGAGGTGCTTGTGGGGAGATTTGGATCGGCCGTGGTTGTCGTGCTAAAGCGATGAGAATCCATGCTGGTTTTGGTGTATTCATAGCCTGCATAGCTACTGAAGCGGATTTTGGCCGGCAGGGATGCATCAAGATTCACGTAAAATTCCTGATGTTGATCATTTTCTACCCCTAAAAGAGAGGCATCGTAATCATTATAGGTGATTGCATAGCTCAGCCCTACGTTCAGGCTTTCAGTTGGATAGAACTCAAAAGCCACCTTGGCCTTGTAACGGTCCTTACTGGCATAGTCAAAAGGAAGGAAGTACTTGAGAATCAGACCATCACCTTCCAGGGTTTCCGGACTGAACGCCGTATCGGAGGACCTGTTTAAATATTCCAGCCGCAGTTTGGCGCTCATCCAGTCCAGCGTGGTATTTTTCAGCTGGGCATAAACCAGATTATCCGTGGTGGTGTCGGCATCTTCCCGGTTGCGGTCGGTGTAGCTGAACTCATAGCCGCCGGTAAGCTTGTTATCTTTGGTTAGGCGATAACCGACATCAAGACCCGCATCGTGTTTATCATACTCGAACTTGAGGTTAGTGTTACCGTCATCGAGAGCGGTGATACTTTCCGAGTGATTATCCCGATCTATATAGCTGTAATACAGTCTGGTATCGAGCATCGCAGTCCACTGGCTGGTAAGGGCCGCGCTGCCGCGTATATAGGTCACATCCCCGTCAAAATCTTTGTCTGCCGAGGGTAAGGCAATCTGGGTGTATTTATTCCAGTCCGCTTCACTTTTATTGCGGATATAAGATGCTTTCAGCGCAAGAACACTATCCATCGGTAAGCGCTGCGTCAGCCGGCCGCCGAAATTGTAGCTGTAATTATCTGCGGGGGTGCTGTATTCCTCAATGTCTCCGTTATAATTGTTGATCAGGATATCGTTATCATTCTTGAAAACACTGTAGCCGGTAGTGAAAACCGCCGAAGTTTGCTTATCGCGATAACCGCCTTCAAACATCAGATTGTCGGTAGTATAATCTATCGGCATAGCACTCTCAAAGCTGGCCGTAGAGGTCGGAAAATAGGTTGTGCCGTAGGGCAGGAGGCCGTCATTTTCCTGCCGTTCCACAGAAACCTTGAAGTAGAACGGGATTTGCTGGGGATCTATCGTAAATTCAGCTCCGTAAAATTTTTTATCCACCTGGTAGTCTATCGGTGTCCACTGGGAGACAGGCGGCACGGTCGCAGGGAGAGTAAGTATATTGCTGCCGATCCCTGAAGTTGGGGTCAAGGCGCCGTATGAAATGTGGTGCGTCAGCTCATCATAATAGAATCGTCCTTTGCCGAGCCCATACTGCCCTCCCCGCAGCTCATAGAACTGGTCGTCAAGGGATGGGTTTTCAACGGAGAGGCCGAGAAAATAATCCTCAGTATTAAACAGCAGATTAGCATCTCCGAACAGGCCATTACTCTTGTCGCGGTATTCATCAAATTTTGCACTCTTCCGGTCACTGGCAAAATGAGTCGTCCGCAAACCCACACTGAGATCGCCGGAAACCTCGGCGGATGCAATCGATGGAGCAGCAATCAGTACAGCCAAAGGTATATACATCATCCGTTTCATGGTTATCCTCCTTAGCGCACAAAGAACGCGCCGTCGCCAGACGGTGAGTTAGAGCCATGGATGGCGGAATGACAACGCAGACAATTCCAGCGGCTCGTATACGAAGTGTTATCGTCATAGGGAGTGCCTGGATGGAATCTTCCATCATGGCAATTCTGGCACAATTGAGGAATTCGCTCGTTCAGCAGTCTGTCATGGATACTGCCATGAACTGAATGGCAGGTCTCACAATTTTCCTCCACGGGAGGATGCTCCCAAAGAGCCGGACCACGTTTATCGGCGTGGCATCTATAACAGAGTTGCTGAGGGTCATCTGCTTTTACCAGATGTTTGCTGAGGGTGCCGTGGGGAGAATGACAGGAAGAGCAGCTGACCTTGCCCTCGAGGATAGGATGATGAGACCGTTTGTTAACGTCTACCTTAATGTCCTTATGACAGCCGAAGCAGACCCGGGGTTCATCGGGTTTCAGGACCCCGCCTCTGGCATGAATGTCATGGCAGGAATCACATGACAGGTCATTTCGTTTGTGGACTCCCATTTCCCATAAATCCATGCCCGGTGTTCTCTCATGACAGGTAAGACATTTAGCGGATTTTGCCTGGGGATCGGTATCCTTGTTAAAGGCGAAAATGTCAACGCCGCGACCGCCGCCCTTCTCAACATGCATCGCACCGGGTCCGTGACATGTTTCGCAGGCATCCTGCGATTGGGGGCCCTTTACCGATTTTTTAAAATGTACGGATTTCGCATAACTCTCATATTGTGCTTCATGGCACTCTTGGCAGGTTTCAGCGCCTATAAAACCCTCTTTGGCAGTCTTGTCCGTGGCATCCGTTGTATAGGCGATCGCCAGGGTGACGGAGAGCAGTATCAGGCTTAGCGGGATAAACATCGGGAAAATGTATTTTTTCTTCATGATTCCTCCGGATTGTCTTTGGTAAGTATCATCAGTGCTTGAACTCGTCCCGTCTTTCGCTTCACTGTTCAGTTTTAACCAGCCGAAAACCGAGCGCATGATGACCAAAGTTGGGGGAAAGCCCCACACGATGGGAACTTCGTATGCCCAGAGGACCGTTGCTCCACCCGCCGCCGCGCATGACGCGATACTCTCCGGATCCATTGTAGACCGGATTGTCTTTCGGCAGTTTGGTGTATGCTTCGCTGTTATAGACGTCCTCACACCATTCCCAGACATTGCCCAGCACATCGTTCAGTCCATAGCCGTTGGGCAGAAAACTGCCTACCGGTGCCGAAACCGCATAACCGTCGTTGCAGGTAAAAGTGGTCCATTTATCCCACTTCTTCTTTGCAGTCATGTCCGCGACATTGGCATATTTGCAGGCTTCATCAGGATTATTTCCCCAGAAACGGCTGGCACTTGAGCCGGCGCGGGCTGCATATTCCCATTCGGCTTCGGTGGGAAGGCGGTAGTTTGCACCCGATTTTTGGGAAAGCCATTCGGCAAAAGCCACGGCGTCTTCCCAGGAAACATTGACTACCGGCTGGTCAGCATCATTAAGACTAAGATCCTGAGATTTACCGCTGTTATGCTGGGGTTTGAATTTTTGATACTGAGCATTGGTAATCTCAGTTTTCCCAATGGAAAAAGCAGAGACACAGACCTCATGCACAGGTCTCTCGTTAGGATCGCCATCGCCGACAGAATCACCCATCTGATAACAGCCGCCTTTTATTGAGAGAAACTCCACACCTGTTGTAGGGTCTGTATAAGATGTGCCTGCATGGGCTGCCGTACCACAGGCAAAAAGTAGAAGGAGTAATAACGTTCCCGGCATCTTGTAAATCATCCTGTACCTCCTCGGTTAAATTGGACTACCCGTTTTTTCAACATGAATAGACAACAACTTATCTTCAGATCAATCGAACTGTCAGATTGTGCGATCAAAACCGGTACATTGGAGAGTACAAGCCAAAATACATTCCGACTTACTCTCCGGAATCGTTTCTTGCTTTGCGAAAATGAAAAATACAGATGAAATTTTTTGGAAAAATCATATCAATTGAATTGATTGATGAATTGTAAATTATGCTGGTCGATTGGTCAAGGAAATGTGAAGAAGTATTAAGAAGATGTTAAGATTTATCCTGAGATATATTTCTAACAGATCATTTCTACCTTTTACTTGGGGATGACTGACAACTCCATACAGGCGTTGCCTGGGGGTAACCGGTCGCCTGCGAGTGAACTTTTCGTAATCGTTCACAGGTACACATCAAAACTGCATAACCCGGATTTGTAACTATACAGGGGAGTGGAATCATGAAAGAAGAATATAATTATACCCTGACTGTCCCGTTACAGGATATAGGTGAGGCGGAACTCCTTCTTGAGGAGGCCCGAGCCAACAATCCGCAAATGAGGCTCAGCAGAAAACCGAACCGGGGGGGGAATGCCCGGTTCTATCTCAGCTTTCCTTACGCCGGAGTTCGTACTGATCTTAATTTTAAGGATTGGTTTGCAGGCAGAAACCGCAAAAACTGGGATCTCTTCGGACCTAATTACGGCGTGTGGGGGTTGGTTTGATTACCGGAGCAGAGCGCAGGACGGTATCAATTTCCTGAATGAGCATGTCCGCACGGATCGGCTTGGAGATATAACCATCCATACCAGCCGCCAGACATTTTTCGCGGTCGCCCCTGACAGCATAGGCAGTCATGGCGATGATAGGTATATGGCCCCCGGTATTTTTCTCCTGAAGGCGAATAGCTCTGGTTGTTTGGTAACCGTTGAGCTCCGGCATCTGGATGTCCATGAGAACCACATCAAAAACAGTCTCTTTTAGAATATCTATTGCCTGGATACCGTTTTCAGCGATCCTGACCTGCCATCCCTCCCGCTCGAGTACGGCAGTTGCCAGGGTTTGATTGATAAATTCGTCCTCTACCAGGAGAATCTGAAGTTGTTTTTTCTGCAATCCGGCCCTCGCCGGCGATGCAGGAGTATCCGCACTTGGCTTACGAGCAGGAGTTTCTGTCAGTCCAAGCGGGAACCTGATCGTAAAAGAAAAGGTGGTGCCAACTCCCAGTTTGCTGCTGACGGCAATTTTACCACCCATCATTTCCACCAGTTCACCGGCGATGACCAGACCGAGCCCTGTCCCTCTCTGGTTGGTATTGCGGGTGGTGACCAGTTGGCTGAACGCTTTGAAAATATTTTTTATTTTTGTTTTGGGAATGCCTATTCCGGTATCCTTGATCTGAAAATTTAGCTCAACCGGATTCATCTGTTCACCTTGGCGGGATATTTGTTCAACCGTCAGTGAGACTTTTCCTTTATTGGTGAATTTTACCCCGTTTCCAACCAGGTTAATCAGGATCTGGCTGAGTTTTCCGGCATCCCCAAGCAATAAGTCAGGGATTTGCTCATTGCAATCGACTGTAAGGTCAATGTTTTTTTTGGCTGCACTCAAGGCGAGGATTTCAAGAGCTTCCGCTATGGTGCCGCGGAGACTGAAGGGGGCAATGTCCAGCTCAAGCTTTCCGGCTTCAATTTTTGAAAAATCGAGGATGTTATTGATAAGTTTCAATAGCCTTTCAGCAGAAGAATGGATCATTTCCAGATAGGTTCGGCTCTGGCCCGAAATACCGGAGTGCAGGATAAGATCCGTCAAGCCGAGAATACCATTCATTGGAGTGCGTATTTCATGACTCATGTTGGCTAGAAAGGTGCTCTTGTTTTTTTCCGCCAGTTCAGCCCTCTCCTTGGCTTTTTTGAGTTCATCGACACCATGTTTCCTGTTCAGGGCATCTCCGATATGGCGGGCGACAAAGGCCATGAGTTCCTTGTCTTTTTCAGTATAGATGACTTCGCTGTAACTTTGTATTGCCACAACGCCGCTGATATGGTCGACAAAAAAGGGGGATCCCAACCAGCAATGCGGGTGGGTTCCAACACACTCGATGTTGTGTTCGAGGCAGAACCGGTCGAAATTTGACGGCGTGAGCAGCAGTGGTTGCCGGGTTTGCAGGAGATAACCCGTAATGGAATGTTTCCTCTGGTCCATCTTCAGTTCCATGTCCTGAAACTGCGTATCGTATTTGTCGATATAATAAGGGAATTTTATATACTTACCATCCGGGCGCTCTTCTACCAGAGCAATAAAAAAATTCTGGGCATGAATCAATCGGCCAACTTTTTCATGAAGTTTGACGTAAAGGTCGGTAATATTCTCCGAACAATGAGCCTGTTCACTGATTTCATAGAGAGCCGTTCTTAGCCGGTCCGAGTACTCCAGTGCGCGCATGGATTCTTTCAGTTGCTGGATGCTTCGCAGGCTTTTTAATCTTGAGCCGATTATCGCTGCGATTGTTTGGATTGTATCCAGAAAATCGGCAGGAAAGGTATAGGGCTTTGTGCTGCCGAGATACAGCAGGCCGGACAGCTCGGAACCATCCTGGATGGGGGACAGCAAATGGGTACTGTTAGGTACTTTGGTAAGAAACGGAGGGGATTGCGACTTGTCGGCGAGTACCAATGGGATACAGGTATTTGCCACCTCTTCAATCACTGAATTATTACGGGGAATTACGTTGGGTACGTTCTCTTGTCGATCAGGGGTCCGGTTCTTGCTCTGTGCAGGAAGAAAGTTGCCGGATGGGCCATTCAGAAAGTATATTTCTATGAAGAAGTTTCCAAGCTTTGGAAAAATGTTTTCATGCAGAAATGCTGACAATTGCTCAATGCTATCGATCGATCGTTGACCGATGGTAAGTTCTTTAACAAGCGCGAGAACCGGGAGTTCCGGCGCGGTATCTATGCTCTTGGAAAAATCTTGCATAAAAAAACAACATAACCGGTTAGAGTTTGCCTCGAAAAATTCAGCTCGATAAGTCTCATTATTCTTTGAAAATGATCGTAGTTACAAGTAAATCATACCAGATAATAATGACGACATGAAGGAAGTGGCACCCTTTTATTGAAAAAATCCTGAAAAATGTTGTGTTCTGCCGGATTTAGAGGGAATTTTACCTCTGAATACCTAGAGAGCGGAGGGTTTTCGTTCTGCCTGGACCGGGTTGATCAGTTTTCCAATATTTTCTATTTCCACTTCGACCACGTCCCCGTTCCGCAGCGGACCGACTCCACTTGGTGTTCCGGTGATAATGATATCGCCGGGTTCGAGAGTGAAATTCCTGGAGATAAAGGCAAGGATCAGCGGAATACTGAAGATCATATGCCGTGTATTGGAACTTTGGACGACCCGGCCGTTGAGGCGGCATTGTATATCAAGATTTTGGGGATCGCCTATATCTTGCGGAGTAACGATAACAGGACCAATCGGTCCAAAGGTGTCCAGTGATTTGCCGCGATACCAGCCGGCTTTGTCGCCTTTTTGCAGATTACGCTGGCTTATGTCGTTAAAACAGGTAAACCCAAGGATATGATCCATGGCCTTT
This sequence comes from uncultured delta proteobacterium, assembly GCA_963835305.1. Taxonomy (GTDB): domain Bacteria; phylum Desulfobacterota; class Desulfobulbia; order Desulfobulbales; family Desulfocapsaceae; genus Desulforhopalus_A. The sequence goes on along the minus strand of CAWIEU010000010.1, from coordinate 347,055 downwards.
TCGGCCGGAAGATTTTTGACCCGGTCTTTTATGATGATCGCCAGTTCAGCTTCATGATCTGTGCGACAATTGGCAAAAGCATATTCTTCAACAAAGGCGGGCAGGATAATCGGCTCGCCGGGGCCGATCAACACATTCGGCGTTTTTGGGAAAAGTACCGGCTCGGTTGGGATCTCTTCCCTGAAGTTCCGTACATCAACTGATTGACTTTCTTTGATATGTTCCAGGTAATTCAACCCCAGAGCGACAATTTTACTTGGCTGAACATTATATTCGCCACCACTTGATATGGGCAGTGTAATTTTCATGGAATTTCCCTGCTTCTCCAGATTATATTGCTGATGAAAAACGGTACCTTATACTATGATAACCAGTTTAGCACATTTTTCCTGAAAATTATTTACCACTTCTTGAGGCAAACTTGTAAAAACCTCATTTTTCGGATGGCTAAGTAAAAAGCTTCATCTGCGAGACGCGCATATTTTCAATCATTTCGGCGTACCAAAGTATGTCGAATTGATTAAAAATTTGCTGCAACGAAGCAGATGAAGAGTTTTTGATGCCGCCATCAAGACTTACGGGATTTTTTGCGGCCATCCATGATTTTGTAGGCACAGAATTCACCGCACATAGTACACGCTCCGTGGGCGTCGGCGACATCTGCCGTTGCTCCCCGTCGCCTCCGGGCAAGAGAGGGATCAAGAGCCAGTTCATACTGTTTCTCCCAGTTCAGGGATTTTCGGGCTCTGGAGATGGCCATATCCCATTCCATCGCCCCCGGAATTCCTTTCACGATATCCGCGGCATGCCCCGCCAGTCTGGTGGCCATGACCCCATCATGAACATCCTGAATAGTAGGAAGACAGAGATGTTCGCTGGGTGTGACATAACAGAGGAAGTCAGCGCCTGCACCGGCTGCGATGGCCCCCCCGATGGCGCTGGTGATATGGTCGTATCCTGGGGCTATATCGGTCACCAATGGTCCCAGCACATAAAAGGGTGCACCGTGGCAGAGACGTTTCTGGAGCTTGATGTTGGCTTCGATCTGGTTGAGCGGTACATGGCCGGGGCCTTCGATCATTACCTGGATACCCTGATTCCAGGCCCTCTGGGTGAGCTCCCCGAGGAGGAGCAGTTCGTGGATCTGGGCCCTGTCAGTTGCATCGGCAATACAGCCGGGGCGAAAGCCGTCACCCAATGAGAGGGTCGCGTCATATGGTTTCACCAGTTCGAGCAGCCGGTCGTAATGCTCATACAGGGGATTTTCCGCATCGTTGTGGGCCATCCAGGCACAGGTGAAGGAGCCGCCTCGGGACACCACGTCCATCAGCCGGCTCTCCTGGTCCATGAACTCGAGCGTACGCCGGGTTACCCCACAGTGCACGGTAATGAAATCGATCCCGTCATCGAGGTGCTTTTTGATGCCGGCAAAGATGTCATCGACCGTCATATCGACGATAGCCTGGCCTTTTTTCATAACCGTGTCGCAGGCGGCCTGGTAGAGCGGAACGGAACCGATACAGATGTCGGTTTCGGCAATTATGGCTGCCCGTATCTCGTCGATCGGCCCTCCGGTGGAGAGGTCCATCAACGCGTCAGCACCGGCTTTTACAGCCACCCTGGCTTTTTCCAGCTCCTTGTCTATGCTGGTGTCGTCTTTACTCGTGCCGATATTGGCGTTGACTCTGGTTCGTATCCCCTCGCCTACGGCGAGTGGCCGGCCGCTCAGGTGTTTTATGTTGTGACAGATAATGGCGGTCCCCCTGGCTACGCTGTTTCGCAGGGTTTCAGGGGAGATGGAGGCCTCCTCCGCCGCTTGTATCATTGTCTCGGTTATCTTACCTTCACGGGCGTATTCCATCTGGGTTTTCATTATCTGCTTCTCCTCGTGGTTTTGACGAAAAAAAAGACCGCAGGAAGCGGTCTTCAGAGGAGCAGGTGTCAGTGCTCAATTGGTCCGTTCCCTACGCCGGTATAAGCCGGATCAGGTTCAAAGGGTCACTCCGCTGCAGCGGAATTCTCAGTCCGTAGACTCCCCCAGGGTTTTTGTTCAATTGTTTTCCGAAAATTACCTTGTCTCGTCTATGGCGTCAAGAGCTAAGCCTTGATTCCCCAGGCAGGGGTGTATACATACATGTATATCCGGAGGTTAGGGACAAAGAAACGCCAAACTGCATTTTCCATGACCTACGCAAGACAAATCGTAAAAACCTAAATTTTGATGGCAGATGAAGAGTTGTTACGACGCCATCAATCAAAAAAGGGAGAAAATTATGGTACTGACACCTTCCACTATGCGGGAACTGGGAATGAAAGCTCCTGATTTCACCCTTCCGGACCCAGCGGGAGAACGTTACTCACTCGAAGATTTTTTTATCAGCAAGGGATTATTGGTCATCTTTATGTGTAATCATTGTCCATATGTGCAACATATTCGACGAAAGCTGGTGGAGAAAATCCGGGATTATCAGGAACAGGGAATTACGGTAGTCGCCATTAACAGCAACGATTATGCTGCATATCCCGACGACAACCCGGAAAACATGGAGCAGGAATCGCAGAGGCACGGCTACACGTTTCCATATCTGGTCGATGAGCAGCAGCTGGTGGCTAAACTTTACGGGGCAGCCTGCACACCCGATTTTTTCCTTTTCGATGCGCAGCAAAGACTTGTATATCGGGGACAGTTCGACAGCGCGCGGCCGGGAAACAGCGAATCGGTTACCGGTGCGGATCTGTCTTCGGCTATTGCACAGCTGATCGCCGGCAAGCCGATAAGTCAGGAACAGCGGCCAAGCATGGGCTGCAACATCAAGTGGAAGCCGGGAAATGAACCGAACTATTTTAAACCAAAGTGAGGTGGGCATAAAAAGAGAACTTACCTTGAAACATAGCGTTCATTCCGCTATGCTGGGAGATGTCACAGACATCTTAATTCCTGCTCGGCACCTATCGGATTAATCATAATGAACAAGAAAATGCCCATCCGCTTATACGTAAGAACAAAAACCTGGATTGAGAACGATCGACAGGAGTTACTTTTCGGTAAAGGCAAAACAGAAATTCTTGAGCTCATAGAGCGGGAAGGCTCAATTGCCAAGGCGGCGGAAAAAATGGGCATGAACTACAAAAAGGCCTGGACCCACGTCAAAATATTGCGAGACAATATTGCCGATGAACTAGTCGTACCGCAAAAAGGCGGTGGAGGCAAGGGGGGTACGGTTCTCACCCCCAAAGCGGATGAAATGATCAAAAAATATCGGCAACTCCAGCAGGATATTGAAGCTTTTGCCAATAAACGGTTCCTGGAGTTGTTTTTTCCGGATGAAAATCAATAGGCGGGCATATCATCTCAAGGGGAACTTTTTCCGCTCGGTAAGCAATTCCAGCTGCGCTAAAAAATAAACCTGCAATAATTGCATAATTAAACTTCTCTTGGTATATTGCCATCGATATTCTTCCGTCCGCTGAGTCTACTTGGTTAGGTGACAAGGTCTGTAAGTATTTTCACTCAGCTACCTTTAATATAATCTGGAGATTACCCTCATGAAGCAGATGTTCAAGATGACGATCAATGGCAGGGAAGTTGATTTTGAACAGGGAAAGACAGTCCTTGAAGTCTGTCAGGACCAAGGTATTCCCATTCCGACAATGTGCCATGACTCACGATTGAAGCCGTATGGCGGCTGCCGTCTCTGTCTGGTAGAAGTCGCCGGCGCCCCTAAACCTCTCACTTCCTGCACGACTCCTGCCGCTGCCGGTATGCAGGTAACCACCGAAAGTCCGCGCCTTTCCAGGCTGCGCAAGACCATCATTGAACTTCTGCTGTCCAACCACCCCAACGATTGTATGTGCTGCGAAGCGACCGGTAACTGCGACCTCCAGGAAATGGCTTATCTCTACAAGGCGGACCTGCAAAGATTTCCGGGAGAAAAATGGAGTCTTCCTATCAGGGAAGACAACCCCTTTATCACCTTCGAGGCGAACAAATGCATTGTCTGCGGCCGCTGCGTCCGCATCTGTAATGAAGTCGTTATGGCTGGAACTATTGATATGAGTGGACGAGGTTTCAATGCCATCCCCGATACGGCCTTTTCCAAACCCCGCAGTTTAAAAAATTGCGAATTCTGCGGCCAGTGTGTTTCCGCCTGTCCAACCGGCGCCTTGACAGACAGAAAGAGCAGGGGCGCAGGAAGGTTTGCGGAAATCTCAAGAGTAAAAACCACCTGTTCCTATTGCGGCACGGGCTGCAACTTTTTCCTCAAGGTTAAGGGAGACAGGGTAATAGGCGTGGATTCCGACTACGATGCACCCGTCAATAAGGGTAATCTCTGCATTAAGGGCAGGTATGGATTCGACTTTATCCACAGCAAGGATCGTATAACAACTCCACTGATCAAGGAAGGAGATGGTTTCCGGGAAGCCTCCTGGGACGAGGCGCTTGAACTGGTTGCCGGCAAATTCAATGAGTTAATAGAGAAATACGGAGCCGACACCGTGGGCGGTTTTTCTTCCTCGAGGTGTACCAACGAGGAGAACTACCTGCTGGCCAAATGGGTTCGTACTGCGGTGGGGTCGAACAACGTCGATAACTGCGCCCGGGTCTGACACGCTCCTACCGTGGCCGGTCTGGCCACAAGCCTTGGAGCAGGTGCTGCAACTAATTCTCTTGCCCAGATGCCGGAGATAGATGTTTTATTTCTGTTCGGTTCCAATCCAACGGAAGCGCATCCCATCGTCTCGCTCTATCTCAAGAAAGCCATCAGTAACGGGGCAAAGCTGATCGTCAGTGATCCTAGAAAGACCTGGATGGCTCAGCGGGCCGATGTCTGGATGAATTTGAAACCGGGCACCAATATCGCTCTGTTGAACGGATTGATCAACGTGATCATTGAAAACGGTTGGGAAAACAAAGAATTCATTGCCAAACGAACGGAAGACTTTGAGGAACTCAAAGCCAAGGTCGCGGAATATGACCTTGACCGGGTGGAAAAGCTGACCGGTGTTGCCCGGGAAAAAATAATCGAAGCCGCCCGGGCTTATTCCCATGCCGACAAGGCGATGATCGTCTACGGCCTTGGGGTAACCGAGCATAGGAACGGTACGGAAAACTCCATGGCCATCGCCAACCTGGCTTTGGTCTGCGGTCAGATAGGCCGGCCATCAACGGGGATCATGGCCTTAAGAGGACAAAACAACGTTCAAGGTGCCTCTGATCTCGGTCCTTTACCCGCTACGCTGCCGGGGTATCAGTCTGTTGCCGACCAAAAGGTTCGGGATAAATTCGAAAAGGCCTGGGGCCGGAAAATCAAAAAGGAACCTGGCCTGAAGTCGGTTGAAATGCTCGATGAATGCGTGCGGGGAAATTTTAAGGGGATTTACATTCTCGGCGAAGATCCAGCCCAGACCGATCCGGACCTGCATCATGTGCGAAAAGCTCTTGAATCGGTAGAATTTCTGGTGGTTCAGGATATTTTCCACACCGAGACGACCCGCTATGCCGATGTCATTCTGCCGGGAGCGAGTTTTGCCGAGAAGGACGGTACCTTCACCAACGGTGAAAGGCGTGTTCAGCGGGTACGAAAAGCAATTCCACCCCTGGCCGGCATGGCGGAATGGGAAGTTCTGTGCAAGGTGTCGACCTTGATGGGGTATCCGATGTCCTATAACAGTCCGGCCGAGATAATGGATGAAATCGCCTCACTTGTTCCTGTTTATGGCGGTATCAGCTACGACCGGCTGGAAGGTGAGGGCATCCAGTGGCCGTGTCCGGATAAGAATCATCCGGGTACCACCACCCTATATACCGATCTTTTCGCCAGAGCCAATGGACTTGCCTCTTTTATTCCCCTTGACCATCAGGGCCCTGCGGAAGTGACGGATGAAAAATATCCGTTGGTGCTCATAACCGGGCGAATCCGTGAGCATTACAACAATGGTTCTATGACCAGAAGGTGTCACGGAATTGCTCAGATCGTCCCCATTGAGCATGTTGAAATCAGTCCCGAAGATGCAGACAAACTTGGCATTAAAGAAAGGAACTGGGTGAAAGTGTCTTCCAGAAGGGGCGAAGTGAAGGTGCGGGCGAGGGTGACCACGCGGTCCCAGCAGGGAAGTGTCTTTATGACCTTCCATCATCAGGATGTCCTGACTAACATCCTGACCTCCGAGCATCGGGACCCGATCTCCGGAACACCGGAATACAAAGCCTGTGCGGTGCGAATAGAGAGAATCGAGGAAACTGTCTGATCGTTTCCTTTTTATTCAATTACTGCCTAATCCACCAAGCCTTGATTGATGTCGCATCAATCAAGGCTTTATAGTTTCAACTGGAATATTTGCTGATCAAAATAGGCATATTCTCAGCATTGATGAAAATAATGAGTCGAGTTCTGCAGTGCCTCACCAGGTTCAGAAAACACGGAGCATGGTCCCGAAGGCGTCAAAGGGATGTTTGACTGCTAGAAATTTTATAGTATAAAGAATTCCAGGTTAGGAGATATGGCGTCTGAAAAAACAACATCGGCAGGCTGTGAGCATGAGGCAACAGAGTAAGATAAAAGTAATTGTAAGAGGCAGAGTGATTGGCGGACCTCTGCCGTTGATCTGTCTGCCTCTCGTTGCAAAAAGCAGGGACGGTCTTCTTGAACAGGCTCATGAGCAGGTTCTTCTGCAGCCTGATCTGCTCGAATGGCGAATCGATGCCTATCAAAAAGCGACAGATGTTGCCGACTGTCTGTCACTCTTAAAAAATCTACGGGAGGTTATCGGCGGCATCCCGCTGATTTTTACCTGCCGGGTGGAGAAGGAAGGCGGTTTTCAGCGAATCTCCCAGGGAAATAGGCTGGAGTTGATTACCGCAGCTCTGGAAACAGGGAGAATAGATCTTGTCGACATAGAACTCTGCAACGCAGAAGATTTTATAGAAACCGTAAGAAAGAGTTGTTCCTTAAACGAAGTCAAATTGATTTTATCCCATCATAATTTCTCCGAGACGCCAAGCGGTGAGTTTATCTATACCACCTTGCTAAAAGCTCAAAAAATGGGAGCGGATATCGCTAAGCTCGCGGCAATGCCAAAGAATTATACAGATGTACTGACCCTGATGAATGCAACCAACAGAGCCAGAAATGAAGGCGTTGATTTGCCGATGATCACCATCTCCATGGGGCAGGAAGGGGGAATTACCAGATTGGCCGGTGGTCTTTTTGGTTCAGATATAACTTTTGCTGCCGGGAGCACATCTTCTGCCCCGGGTCAGCTTCCTCTTGCTGATCTAAGAATGGGAATGGCCTTGCTCTATAATGGTATTTGAGAACCCAAAGGTACCGATTGCTCAGTTCTCCTGATATGGATGAGGTGCTGGCTTTGCTGCACCTCTAGACAGGTAATGAGCCGTAATTATCGCTGACGGCGATAATTACGGCTCATTTTTTGTCTCATGAGGAGTCGTTAAGTATCCTCGATAACCAGATAGACCAATGTCTGGTTGAGAAGTTGGTAGGCTATCTCGCCAAAGGTCATCGGTCCTAACATGGGCGGGGTCTTCTTGCCTTCAAGTTCGGAATACAAGTAATTGAGGACACAGTTACAGCTAAAGCTTACTGCGTGATCAAGCTCCGGCAGAGCGCTGGTAAAAGCTTTGACATATTCTTCAACCGGTTTCGCCAGCTTATATTCTACTCCACTGAAAACCGGGGCATAAAAGGAGACAGTATTGCTATCCTGGTCTACCTCCTGAAATGAAACGTTAACCCTGGCACCGGCGTAGTCGGAAACCAGTGGTTGCCGGATATCGACCTTGTTCTTGACCAGATACTGGACAAAATTCTCCTCTACTCCGTTGACCAGCACTTTTTCCGTGGAAAAACCTGTCTTTTGGAATTGAAGAATATCACCATCACCTTGTTCCTGAATGTTGACAATACCGATATTTGCCAGCTTACCGGGTTTCAAGCTGACATGCATGACAACCGCTTTATCCGCGGAGTTCTCGCCTATTCCTCCATTGAAAACCAGTGGCTTACCCGTCTCTAGATCATCGAGATGAATACCCGCTACCCAGCCTGCAACGGGCTTGATGTACATGTCCTCATAATTTGGCGCATTCTGGGCATATTGGAGATGAACGCCGGAAAGAGCGGGCAGGAGCAAAATGCTGAATCCATTATCCGGTGCTTCTTTAGTGATGTTGTGGATCGTGCCGGCATCGTAGAATTTGATTTGGATTTTTTGAGCGAGTCCTTTTTCGAGCTCATGGACAAAGATCTTGTCTTTGGACATTGTTCCTCCATCCTGAGTCATGAAATAAGGGATGGTCGCACCTATCCATCTCCCTTTTGGTAATTGTTTCAGTAGATTTTCATCGCCGGCCAGCCAAAGTACTTTTCCACTGTTAATGGCTGAAGCCGTTGCCTCGACGGTATAGAGTTGTTGTAAAATTGCCGACATGTGAATTCTCCTATGTAACCAGCTCTCGCTTGAAGAGGGCTGTGTGAATTTAATTCTTTAATAAAAAGTAATGGTTAAGCGATCAAGGACCAACTAGGTGATGTAACCGCGGTTTTTTTCCGGAATGGCTTAATCCTTTTCAATATTGCATTGTTTCCTGCGTCACTTCCTATTACGAGTGAGAAGCCAGATATCGTTTGAATGACGTTGTTTGTTTTTAACAAAATACTGGCGTAATGTGCGTGCACCATCGATTCTGGCCGCCTCGGTTCCATCAAGGGCAATTGTCTGGCGGATTCGGCCCAACAACAGACTTAAGCTCACTGTATCATTTTGTAATTTTATCTCACCAGTAATGAGCCGTCCCCAAACCGGATCACGTTCGTCGGGCAATTCCGAATCGGTCATCTGGTTGTCTGGAATGGCTGTACCACCCGAACCTTTGGAAAATCGTTCCAGTTGGGCAATTTCCTGGCTTAACCGTGCTTTGTTTTTTACAAAAAATTGACGCAGGATGCGAATGTCTTCCTGGCGATTGTCTCTGGTGGGGTTCTGTTGAACCCTGGCAAGTATCATCTGCAGTCCCACCTTTCGGGTATTAAGATGTTGCTCTCCAAGGATAAGTTTTTTCCATATCTCATCAGATTCTGGAGGCAGGTTGTCTTCGCTTGCAGGGGAACCGCTTTTTTCAGGTTTTGAACCTGTACCGGAAAAATCGATCAGTTGATTTATTTCATCTTTTAATAGACTTTCGTTTCTGATGAAAAATTGCCGCAATGATTCCACCCCGGTGGTGCTGGTTTCTATTCCCGGAGATTCGCTGTATTTTGTACATACGTGCTGCATCAACATATTCAGCGCGACTACGTTGGATCGAATGGAGAGTTTGCCGCTGATGAGAAGTTGCCAGCTTGGGTGGTCGATGTCCGGAATAACTTTATTTCTGACAGCCTGAGCAGGAGAACGTGTTTGCTCTATACCGGAGGTGGCTGGAGACGGCACCTGGGCGGATTTCAGGATTGCCTCGATTTCCCCGGTTGTAAGACCTGTCAATTGGCTTATCTTCCGTGGGTTTGACACTTCCTGCCGCAGGACAACGACATGATCGCGCATTGCGACTGTGCACCGGGTTCCATTTGCAAGCCATGATTTCATACAGATACAATCGGACTGAGTGGAACGCACAACGTCTGGAGAGGGGACATGAAGATAGGTCACAAAATCAGCTACCGGTAAATGTCGTACGCTGATGGGCTTTAATTCATCATTTTTAGGTAAAACTGAATGACATTGCGGACAAAGACGCTGCCCCTCAAAACTGAGCGTGCCTTTTCTGCGGGTTATACTGAAAAAGCTTTTTTTAATGGCCCCTCCAAAGCCAAGGTGAATATCCAATCGCTTTGATGATTGATCAATCGATACGTGCAATACTCGCCAGGGTGCTTGTATTTCCAACAATTGACTACAAAATTCAAGGTCTTGCATTACCTACTACCTCTAACTGATATGGATTAAAGCAGATCTTTGCAACAATACAAAAATCTATTGTGGTTACCATTGATCAAACATCAGAGTGAAAACTCTATTTCTCTACGGTGAATTAAACAGCTGAACCGACTATTGGATTTCGTACCAAGGCAGAAAGAGCTTCTTGAAATATTTCTTCGTACATGATTCTTCAACTCAAACCGGCAACCTTCATTTTCTGGGTTCTACATGATCTTATTGGTAGCCGTTCAGCAAAAGCTACCGGTTTAACGGTCGAGCATTTCTATGGGGTTTCTGTGGAATGACTCCCTGCTTTTTTTCAACCTATCAATCTTTTTTTAGTATTTATTCAATTTAATTAGGTTATCTTCTCTGTTTTAATTTTGCAAATTTTTCACGACCTTTTTAAAGGGGGCAATCATGGGGATGATTTGTATGTCGACAAGTCAATAGGAATCGGACAGTCAAAAATTAGCTCAGTCATTATGCATCAGTAATCCTGGATGAGCAGTCGTTTTCCTGATATAGCCGGCGGCGGCCGCCTCTGTCTGAAGTGGAACTATTATAAAGGTGAGACAATGAAAGCTCTGTTGATTATTGACATGCAAGTCGGATCATTAATTGGCGAGACCCCCAGATTTGATGCCGGAGGCGTAATTCAAAAAATCGATTCTCTCGCACATTTTTTCAGAAGTCGGGGAGATAAAGTTATCTTTGTCCAACATGATGGAACGAAGGAAAATTTTCTATTACATGGGACATCCGAGTGGGACATTACCCCTGATATTTATCAGGATGAAAATGACATCTTCATTGAAAAAACGGCAAACGATTCCTTTTATGGAACCGGGTTGGCAAGCACCTTGAACTCATACGATATAAAGCACTTATATATTACAGGGTGCGCGACGGATTTCTGTGTGAACGCCACAGTCCACTCAGCACTGGTGAAAGATTTCGATATAACCGTGGTCAGTGATTGTCATACAACAGCCGATCGTCCAATTTTCAAGGCGGAGCAACTGATCGATTTCCACAACTGGCTTTGGGCCAATCTAACGCCGACCAATGGCAAGATCGAGGTGAAAGAATTTAAGGAACTCATTTCTTAGCATTACCTGACAAATTTTCAAAATGAACTTACTGTTTGATCTACACGGATAATCTTTTTTTGTTAAAGCATTGGAGTTGTCTTTTAAATGTCCGAATGGCGTATTGGAATGAAATCCATTGCCTCATCCGAGAAATTTTCATTGAGGATCGTATGGAGGAGTGATTATTAAAAAATAAAGGTCTCACAGCCGTAATCGTTCACCGGTACACATCAAAAGACTGCATAACCCGGATCCGTAACCGTGCACATTGCATGAAAACAATCTGTAAGGTACTAAAAGGGCTGAGGCATGAACAATGTAAATCTATTTGAATGGATTGTCGGGGGAATCTTTGTCGGCATTAATGCCTATCGACGCTATAACACGCCGACCACTAATCGTGCATCAACAACTTTTCAGAACTTTTGTATCTATTATTTTTTCTATCTGCTGAGCGTTCTGGCCATTTATATGCTTATAGGGGCTATGCTTAACAGCTCGCCTGAAACTATCGGTTTACTGTGGGGCCTGTTGACCGGGGATGTAAGGACAACGAATACCACCTTACCCAGTGAGTTGCAAAGCCTCAGTCCGCCGATGGTATCTGCTCTCTTTCTTACAACCATGCTGCCCTCGCTTCCATGGTTATCGCGGTATGACCAGGCGCTGCTCAAAGTATTCTGGGATCGAGGTCATATACCTCAACATGTGCAGAAAATGGCTGTGAGCATGCGGCGGTCGGGATTCAATTTTTCACCCAGGCAAATGAAACAGTTGCGGGATCATTGCGAGTCATTGCAGATTTCATGCGATTCCTTGTCCATCGATTCGAGCACGAATATAGATTTTCGCTGGGCTCGAATCAACGTATTGCTGGATAGTATCAACGAATGGCAAACTGATGATTCGGGTCGGCTGCGCAGGTTTTTGCAGGAGAATAAAGAAGAACTGGAGAAATTAGCATTAAGTCGCGACGAAATAAACAAGGACTTCCACGAATACAAAACCGTCACCAATCAAGACCGGATCGCCTCGAAACTAGAAGCTATTTTAAATAAATCACTCACTGAATTATTCGGCAATATCTGTTTATTTATAGCCAGGGCCACGTGTGTGTCCGACCTGTCCGAGAGCGGGAGAAGTTCGCGCATCTCTCAATTAGGGTTTGAGGGAGGCATGCGCGGTGTTGATCAGATATCAGCGAGGCAGATCATTGGTACAGTATTGGCGATCATGGTGGTTTTTTGGCTCGTTTCCCATATCCAGGAAATGCGCAAGCCGCCACAATTTCGCCATTTTGATAATGTAGTATTTGTCACATTCCTCATGGCCTTTACCTACGGCTCGGCTTTGATCATCGCCTTGTCTTTGAGGCGTCATATTGGGATGGGTTATAACGACTTGACGGGACAGAGATCGTGGATAGCCTATCTTCTGGTTGGATTGATAACAGCCTGCAGCTGGTTCCTTATCACCTTCAGCTATCGCTATATTTGCAATATGCTTTCCGGTCTGGACAGTGCAGATAATTTCTCTCAGGTTTTAACCGATGTCGCTTGGAGCTATCCCTATGCTCTGCAATCTTTAGCGCTTGCTGTATCCATTTCCTGGATCCTTGATTTTCATCAGAGCCGGGAAATGTCGATGGAGTTGAAACTGAAACAACGTATATTCGATGTTGGCTTCTCCATGGCAGTATTGGGCGCGGTATCGATAATTGCCTTTTCCTGGATGGAAGGCAGGTGGTGGTTTGAAGGGCTGGCAACGAAGAGTGTGGAGTTTCAAAACAAAACCTCGCTTGTCTGGTTTGTCTTAAAAGGTATGGCGGTTGCCGCGGTAGTCGGTTGGCTGGTGCCGTTGTGGTTTCATATCAACCGGACTAAGGCTCCTGACCAGATTGCCGGCAGGTTGATCGCGATGAATAAGAATGGGCTGGCCAAGGAGATTCGCAATCTGGAACCAAACGAGCTGGTGAAAACAGTCGCAGCTGTCAGTGCTTCAGTTGCGGCAATAGATGATGATATCAGCCGAAACGAAGAGGATGTGTATCAGATTATTTGTGGCCAGTTGTCGGGGTTGCCAAACTCGGATGTCGATATCGATCTGGCTAAAAAAGAATTTGACCAATGCCTGAAACTCCTAAAAAGCGGCGGCTTGGAACTGGACCAAAGATTGAAAAGATTCAATCACCTGCCATTGTTAACTTCGTTGATGCCTTTTGTGGCATCATCCATAGCACTGGCTGATGGAGTTTATCTCGATCAGGAACGGGAGATTGTCGATCGGATTAAAAGGATGACCAATAAAAAACGACAGGCGGAAGCACAGATAGATTCCTGATGGATAGAGTATATCGGACATGATCTACTCAGTGGATCGTCAAGACTCGTTCTTTTTCCTCATTGCCTTCTCCCGGAGGATCAACAATGCACAATATTCGCAATATCCGGCTTATTTTCTGCCTTGTTATACTTTTTCCTTCGTTCGTTCTTTCGGGCAGAATCGCTGCTGCGGCCGACGGGGAGCATAAAGAGAAAATCGCCGATCAAAAGGCTGAGGTGCTGGAACAGAGAGCCTCGGCCAATGGTAGCAAATCACCTCCGTCTCCATCGGAAATCATCACCAGGCCTCAGGCCCAGGCAGTCGATCCAGCCGGCAAGGAGGACTTGGACGACCCGATCACCTGTCTGGCCCGGACCATTTACTGGGAAGCAAGAGGACAGGGGAAAGCCGGCATGGAAGCAATCGCCAATGTGGTCATGAACAGGCTGGGCCATGAAGGTTTTGCCAATACGATTTGTGAAGTTGTCAAGCAGGGCAGCGAGCAAGGCGCCTGTCAGTTTTCCTGGTGGTGCGATGGCCGTCCGGATGCGGCAAAAGACAATGAATCCTACGCCATAGCCAAGGAGATCGCCCGAAAAGCTCTCAACGGACAATTACCGGATAGAACCGGCGGAGCCTTATATTTTCATCAAAAAAAAGTAACCCCGGATTGGTCGAAGAAATATATAAAGACATTTGAGGATGGCACATTTGACTATTACAAACCTCATGACAGTGCAGCCAGATAGTCTTTCACTTTAACACTGACCATAGACTCCAACTTACACCTTTCGCCATCATTCTCTGTAGAACCTAGCCGGTTTCTGTTGCTTATCCCCGATTTTTTCACTACGATCTCCATATCCTCCACTGTCTTTCCGTACAGTTATTCGATTCTGTATTTCTTTTGAGGTGAGGCATATGGGTATTGCCGCTGATATCATCATTCTGGTTCTTACTGCTTTTTTCTGTGGCATCGTCATGCAGCACCTGCATCAGCCGCTCATTCTCGGTTATATTTTAGCCGGAATCATCCTGGGACCGTATACCGGCGGTATCACGATCACAGAAGTCCATGATATTGAACTTCTGGCGGAAATCGGGGTTGCGCTCCTGCTTTTTGCACTTGGTCTGGAGTTCTCCCTCAAAGACCTGAGACCGGTGAAATTCATAGCTCTTTTCGGCACGCCGCTACAGATGTTTCTCACCATCGCTTTTGGTTATGTGGTCGGTCGTCTGTTTGGCTGGGAATGGAGGACATCACTCTGGTTCGGTTCCCTGATATCCCTTTCTTCGACTATGGTAATTCTCAAGACCCTGATGACTCAGGGCTGGCTTGGGACTCTTTCCAGCAAGGTAATGATCGGCATGTTGATTATTCAGGATTTGGCGGTGGTTCCTCTGATGATCATTCTGCCGCAGCTGAATAATCCAGCTTCCGGTCTTGGAATCCTTGGTTTTGCAGTAATCAAGGCCGCAGTATTTCTTGTCGCCATGTTTTTCTTCGGCACGAGGCTGCTCCCCTATCTGCTTAAAATAATAGCCAGACTAGGCTCGCGTGAACTGTTTATCCTGGCTATTACGGCAATTGGTCTCGGTGTAGGCTATGTCACCTATATGGTAGGATTATCCTTTGCCTTTGGCGCCTTTATTGCGGGGATGGTGCTGAGTGAATCGGATTACGGGCACCAGGCCCTGAGTGATATAGTGCCTCTGCGCGACCTCTTTGGACTGCTGTTTTTTGCCTCGGTGGGTATGCTGCTGGATCCAGCTTTTCTCGTCAGCCACTATTTCATCATTATTCTGCTGGTGATAATCGTTAGCCTTGGCAAGGGTTGTATTTTCGCGTTTCTTGCCTGGGTTTTTCGGTATCGAAATGTTATTCCACTCGCCATCGGATTTGGCTTGTTCCAGGTAGGGGAATTTTCCTTTGTTCTTGCCAGAATCGGAGTTGCAAGCGAGTCGATCAGCAGTGAATTTTTCAATACGTTTCTCACCATGGCGGTTGTCACCATGATACTGACTCCTTTTGTTTCATCACAGACGTCAGGAATGTATGGTCTGAAAAAAAGGTGGTTTAAACATGAGCCTTTAGAATCATTGAATTTTCCCGAAGAGCAATTTCGCAGCCATGTGGTTATTGCCGGATGCGGCCGGATTGGCTTTCAAATCGCCAGTGTACTGCAGCAACTCGCCATTCCGTTTGTGCTGGTTGAAATAGATCAATTGCGAATAGAAAAAGCAAAAGCCGCCGGGTATCCCATTGTCTATGGTGACGGCGGGCAGGAAATTGTCCAGGAGGCACTGCTGATTGAGCGGGCCTCCCTTTTAGTGATAACCATTCCCGGCATCGTTGTGGCCCGTTCCATAATCAGTCACGCCAAAAAAGTGAATCCCGATATCAAGGTTGTCGCCCGAATTGCCGATCTCGATTTCTTCAAAGTCTTCAAGGAGCTGGAGGTAACTGACCTCGTCTATCCTGAATTCGAGGCCGGCCTTGAGATGATCAGGCAGGTTCTTCTTTATTTACGATTACCCGTGCCGGAAATTCAGCAGACTACCGAAGATCTGCGTCGCCACCTTCTTGCAAGCGTAACAACATCGAACGATGGCTATAAAACACTTGGCCAGATGAGAACTGCCGAGCTGCAGTTTGATCTCCAATGGATTGAGCTCGAAACGGGTAATCCGTTGATAGGCGTTAGTATTGCGGAGGCCGAGATACGTAAAACAACGGGCGTATCGATCGTCGGCATTATTCGCAACGGCTCCTTGACGGCAAATCCGGATCCAACCTTTCGATTCCGGCAAAACGACCTGGTAGCCATCATCGGTTCCGCACCGTCTCGCCAGAAGTTCCATTGCTTTGTTAATCCGCTATCGGAAGAATGTTTTCTTGCAACACCTCCCGGACCCAGTTTATAAAATAGCTATCGGTTGTAAGACAAATGAAAATAACAGAAATTATTTCTTTGATTGCAAATGGTTGGATCCGGTTTGACAATTGTAAAAAAAACTGCAAAAATGGCATAGGCCATAAAAATATAGTACCGGTTGGGTTCTGATTTTTAGAGTGTGCCTTGGAATATGCATTTTAAAACAAAAGTGGAGTTAACTCCTCCCTGATACTTTGGTACCGCTAATGTCTGGAAAAAGGATTTTTCTCCTCGTCCTCCTGATTTCTTTTTTCCTCATTTCCTGTGAAGAAAGAGAGGAGCCCATCAATGTCTCTCTGAATAAACGTCAGGAAATTACTTTCAGACCGCAATCGCCTGCGATAACCTATGCTTACCTGCCGCAATATTCAAATACCGAGTCATTTCAGAGGCATAACAGGTTGGTGGAATACCTGTCCAAGCAGACTGGATTGCCAATTCGGCAAGTTTTTCCTGACACCTTTGATGACCATGTCAGCATGTTCGGACAGGGGAAGATTGATATCTCTTTTTCCAACCCGTTTGTTTATGTCAAACTAGCCAATCGTTATGGTGCCAAGGCCATGACGAGAATCGTCGAGACTAATGGACGAGCGGAGTTCCTCGGCCAGATCATTGCCAGAAAAGATAACAAGGACATTCAGTCAATTGCAGACTGCCGTGGAAAGTCATGGGTCGCCGTTGATCCGTCATCGGCCGGAGGGTATCTATTTCCTCTCGGCCATTTTGTCGATCATGGTATCGCCTTGACCGATTTCCGGGAAGTGGTTTTCGCCGGCGGAAGACAGGAAAACGTTATCCTTGGAGTTTATGCCGGTCTGCACGATATAGGATCAATACGCGAAGGCTCGCTCAACGTAGTGAAGGATAAAATCGACATCAACCAGATCAAGGTGATTGACAGTACCGATTGGTATCCGGGATGGGTCTATTCTTACAGCCCCAGGCTGTCTCAGGATGTTGCAGACAGGATACGCGATGCGATGCTTAACCTCGATTACCAACACAATCCCCAACACCGATCCATTCTGGATGCAGCCAAATTCATCGGCTTTATACCTTCAGAGGATCGGGACTTTGACAAAATACGCGAGCTGAGTAAAAAAGTGGGGCTCGATCTTGATTAATTATTGTTTGAGATTCTTCCATCATCTGAGATTCAGGACCAAGATTACCCTTGGGATGACCTTTATGCTGGTCTTCTGCGGTTTGGGAGTCGGGCTTGTTCTGTCGGCAATGTCATCGGGCGCTCTTCTTAAGGAAGGAAAGAAACGAGGTGCGGCTCTGACATCAAGCCTGGCCTTTCGCCTGACGGAACCCGTGCTTGCCATGAATTTTCTACAAATGAAGAATCTCATAGATAATGTCAATAATCAATACGACGATGTTATCTATGTTTTTCTCACCGATGCCGACGGCAATATCCTCTCCCATACGTTCTCGGGGGGATTCCCTACAGCTCTGCTCCGGGTCAATGTTGAGGCCCAATCGGCACAACCGCTTCTCCTCTCCACCGAGGAAGGACTGGTTTATGACTTTAATGTCGGGATTTCCCTGGGGGAGAAGAATTTGGGCTCCGTCAGACTGGGGCTTTCCAGAAAAGAAATCGATGTTCAGATTCATCGCCAGCGTCTCACCATTCTTTTGAGTACTTTGGGCGTGGTATGCCTGGGAGTTATTCTTGCCCTTGGCTTTGCCGGAACTATAACCTTTCGTCTCAATCGGCTGAGAAAATCGGTGGAGGAGATCGGCCGAGGCAATCTCGATGTGCAGGCAGGATTTTCACTGAAAAAATATTGTTGGGAAATCATGGACTGTGGCCGTGAGGAATGTTCCGCCTACGGTGACGTCCAGCGGCGCTGCTGGTATCTGGCGGGAACCCTGTGCCGGAATTGCTGTGATAAAGAGTATCCATTTAAGATGGAGAGTTGTAGGCAATGCATTGTTTTTAAACATAATTTCGGTGATGAGCTGCAGGATCTGGCCGAGGCTTTCGACGCCATGGTCGTCACCGTTAAAAAACATATCGAAGAGCTTACCGAGCGGGAGAGAACCATCGCCAGACAACAGGGTCTGCTCAAGACCATTGTCAACGTCACACCCGATTTTATAACGCTTCAGGACAGGAACCTGGCCTACACTTTCGCCAGTAAAGCCTTCTGCGATTATTTTCACCTGGACGAATCAGACATAGTCGGCAAGACCGATCCGGACATATTTACCACCCGGCAGGCTGAACTGAATATCAAGGAGAACAGGCAAATTCTTGAGACGGGCCTTCCCCTGGCCAAGGAGATTACTTTCAAGCGGGAAGGGGAACAGAAGTGGTTTCATGTCGTCAAGGTTCCCGTGTATGATCAGGACGGCAGTATTATGGGCCTACTGCTTGCCGGAAGAGATATTTCCATCCTCAAGAAATTCCAGGAACAGCTTATTCACTCCCAGAAAATGGAGGACATGGGGCGGCTCGCCGGGGGAGTAGCCCATGAAATCAACACTCCGTTAGGCATAATTCTCGGGTACGCCCAGCTTATGATGGACGATATTCATGACGAAGAGCTCCTGGAAGGCATGAAGATAATTGAGAAGCAGACCAAAGTCTGCCGAAAGATCGTCGCTGATTTACTGGGTTTTTCCAGAAACTCCCAGGCAGTCAGTGAAATCGTCGATGTCAATAAATCGATGCAACAGGTCATTAAGCTGGTTGAGCATGCGTTTTTCATGAACCGGATAAAAATTATCGCAGCACTGGAGGAAAATCTTCCGTCGCTGATCGGCAACGAAGAGAGGCTTATGCAGGTCTGGCTGAATCTGCTCAACAACGCCGCGGACGTGATTGAGCAGGACGGCGAAATACACATTCAAACCAGGCACTCCGCGTGTGAACAAAAACTGATTGTCAGCGTTGCCGATACCGGTACAGGGATTGGTGCGGAAAATCTGAAAAAAATATTCGATCCATTCTTCACAACTAAACAGGTCGGCAAGGGAACAGGACTCGGACTTTCCGTTTCATTTGGCATTATCAAGGACCACGGCGGCAAAATCTCCGCCCTGAGTCCGGCCCCGGCGGAATATTTTTCCAAAAACTTCTCTCGGTGCGGCAATTTTGGCCCGGGTGCCGTGTTTGTCGTAGAGCTGCCGGTCGATTCCCAACATGATCCTTGTAAACCAGCTTTGGATAATTACTTTAAAGAGTAGAGTCGCCTATCAAGAAAAATCTCCGTAAAACAACCTGATGGGAGGTTTATATGCTTACTTTAAAGTCTATCACCGTTGAAGCGGTACCGACGGCATTGGAAAAAGCCCAACAATATCGGCGGTTGAATGAACCCAATGAGGCGGAAAGTATCTGTCTGGACATTTTAGCTGCTGTGCCCGAACACCAGGAGGCATTGAGGACCCTGCTGTTGGCCCTGACCGATAAATTCTCCGAATGCGGCCTGACTCCCTCATTTGAACAGGCCAGAGAGATTGTCAATAAACTCGATACCGCCCACCATAGAGCCTATTATACCGGAATTATTTACGAGCGCCGTGCCAAGTACCATCTGCGGCAGGGTGGACCTGGAGCCGGCACTACTGCCTATATCTGGTTGATCAGGGCGATGGAGGCGTTCGATGAAGCGATGGTGGAAAGCGATCCGAAACATCAGGATGCCGTGCTGCGCTGGAACTGCTGTGCCCGCATCATCAATAGTAATCCGGAAATACGTGCCGAAGAAGGCGATAGGACCGAGATGCTGCTGGATTCTTACGACATTCCTCACTAAGGTAAACACGGCCGACAGCGCATCTACAAACGATCATGCTGCGGTAATAGAAGGGCGGGTTCGGGTCAGGGCGGACACATAAGTCCGCCCCTACATTCTCGTCAGCCGCTTTTGCATCTTCTTGCGTCGTCTGTTACCGACGATGTTTCTTAATCAATTCTTTAGTCTGGTTGATTCTTTTGGTTATGAGAATCGAGCGGGGGCAGGCCTGGGTGCACTTGAAATGGTTTTCGCAGGGCCAGACCCCGGTTTTATTATCCAGCAATTCGAGGCGTTCGGCCATTCCTCTGTCCCGCGTGTCAGCATTAAAACGAAAGGCCTGGGCAATGGCCGCAGGACCGACAAAGCCAGGTTTCTTTTCAAGCACCGGGCAGGCGGAGTAACAGGCTGCGCAGAGAATGCAGTTGGTCGTATCATCGAAGACCATCCGCTCTTCCTGAGACTGCAGTCGTTCCTTCTCTTTAACCTCTTCATCGTTGATGAGGTAGGGTTTGATGAAGCGGTATTTAGTAAAAAAGTCTTTCTGGTTGACGATAAGATCACGCTGCACCGGCAGATATCGCAGGGGCTCGACAGTGATCGTGTCGCCATCCTTTTCCGCGGCATCTTTTATCAGGGTCTTGCAGGCCAGGCCGTCCTTGCCGTTGATTCGCATGGCATCCGAGCCGCAGACCCCATGAGCACAGCTCTTACGAAAACCCAGGCTGCCGTCCTGGAAACGTTTGATCCTCATCAGGGCATCGAGTAATCGTTCGTTTGGGTCCGCCTCCACCTCATATTTCTGGAAGTGCGGCGCCGTATCGGTGTCCGGATTGAATCGTTGTATATTGAGAATAATCTTCATTTCTGCTCCTTTGCCTCTATCGCGCGCATTACGCTTAATACGTGCGAGGTTTTGGTTTCCAGATGGAAGTATCCACATCCTTGTAATCCAGCCGTACCGAATCCTGCTCCAGGAATGCCAAGGTGTGTTTGAGCCATTTTGCATCGTCACGTTCCGGAAAATCTTCGCGGCTATGTGCTCCGCGGCTCTCCCGGCGAGCCTTGGCGGAAGTGGCGGTGATCAGACAAAGATCGAGCAAATTGCCAAGCTCGATGAGCTCCAGCAGGTCGGTGTTGAAGGACTTGCTGGTATCCTGGACTCTCACTTCCCGGTAACGTTCGCGCAGCCCCTGGATTTCGGTAATCGCCGCCTGCATATCGGTTTCATTCCGGTAAATTCCCACTTTTTCCATCATGGTGGTTTGCATTTCCTCGGAAATCACTCCCCCGTGTGGTCCGGTCTTGCCGTCGGTCAGGCGGGCGATCCAGGTCCGGGCCGTATCCGCCGCATCGGCGGCAGGCATTGGCAGCTTCGCCTGTTTGATATAACCGCTAATGTGCTGCCCGGCGCGCCGGCCGAAAACCACTAGATCGAGCAGGCTGTTGGTCCCCAGACGATTGGCGCCATGCACCGAAATGCAGGCGCATTCTCCTGCGGCGTACAGTCCGTTTATGACGGTCCCTTTTGCATCGCAAATTACCCGGCCATGCGTGTCCGTGGGAATGCCGCCCATGGCGTAGTGGGCGGTGGGCAAGACGGGAATGGGAGAATCGGCAGGATCGATGCCCAGGTAGGTCTGACAGAAACTGCTGATATCGGGCAGTTTCGCCCGCAATAACTCTTTGCCGAGATGGGTTGCATCGAGATATACATAATCGTCGATCTTGCGGTCGCCGCGGATGCCCTTGCCCGCCCTGATTTCAGTAAGAATGGCGCGGGAAACGATGTCCCGCGGAGCCAGGTCGAGCAGGGTCGGTGAATAGCGCTCCATGAACCTCTCGCCATCACGATTGCGCAGAATGCCCCCTTCCCCGCGGACAGCTTCGGTAATCAGAATGCCGAGTCCTTCAATGCCGGTGGGGTGAAACTGGTAGAATTCCATATCTTCCAGCGGAATACCCCGTCTAGCGCATACCGCCGGTCCGTCGCCCGTGTTGGCGTAGGCGTTGGAGGTAACCTTGAACATCCGGCCAAAACCGCCGGTGGCGAAGAGAACCGCCTTGGCGGCAAAAGTGTGGAGTTCCCCGGTGGAGAGTTCCACAACCACCACACCGCTGCAGATTTGGTTGTCGAGCAGCAGGTCGACAACCTGGTATTCGTCAAAGAATGCAACGTTGTTTTTAATGCACTGCTGGTAAAGGGTCTGCAGGATCATATGACCGGTCCGATCGGCGGCATAACAAGCCCGGCGCACAGGCGCTTCGCCGAAATTTCGGGTATGGCCGCCAAAGCGGCGCTGGTCGATACGGCCTTCCGGGGTGCGGTTAAAGGGAAGGCCGCGGTTTTCCAGATCGTAGACCGCCTGGACCGCTTCCTCGGCCAGGATGTGCGCTGCCTCCTGGTCAACGAGGTAATCGCCGCCCTTGACTGTATCAAAGGCGTGCCATTCGGTCTTGTCTTCCTCGACATTGCCAAGAGCAGCGCTGATCCCACCCTGGGCGGCGCCGGTATGGCTGCGAATCGGGTACAGTTTGGAGAGCACTGCTGTCTTCGATTGCCGGCTGGCTTCGAGCGCCGCATAGAGTCCGGAGCCTCCGGAGCCGACGATGACGGTGTCAAATTGGTAGATCACGTATTTCTCCTTTTGGTAGATGTTGTGGCTGACGGGTATCAACTGAGTCCGTCACCTGATGGTTGGGAGAATAGCCGCTGAGATCTGCTGACGATGAAGGAATCATCGTGTTCATTATTAGAACAGTTTGAATTCAGACAAACAAGAATTTTTTGGTATAAAAGTGGAGATATTTCCCTTGATTTCCGGGTGGATCGGTGGATATTATCGCTGCACCCATTGTTTAGAGGCTCGGAAATCAGAGGGGAACAATACATTGACGTTGATGCCAATGACTGATAATATTCCAGGAGTAGTCGGCGATCGTTATTGAAATTGTTGATTTGGTCTGTTGATATGATCCGGAAGTGGTCATTTACACCTGGAATATAAACGAATACTTATTTCTTATGATAAATGTGATATTGATCGTTGACGATTCTCCAATTTCAAGGAAAATGCTCAAAAGCTGTATCCCGAAAGATCAGGAGTATGTTTTTCATGAAGCAGGTGACGGTCTTGCCGGTCTGGAATTGTATAAGAAGGTTCAACCCGATGTCACTTTCATGGATTTGACGATGCCGGTGATGGATGGGGCCACCGCTCTTGATGAAATAATCAAGTATGATAAACATGCCCTGGTCATCGTTCTGACAGCGGATGTTCAAGTGAAGTCCCTGGCTAAGGTAACCGAGCTTGGTGCGTTTCTCGTTGTCAGGAAGCCTCCCAGTAAAGAGAGTATTCAGGACGCCTTGAGAAAAGCCGAGGAAAAACTCCGATAACTCGAATGGAAAAATCTACCCAAATATCTGAAGAGGAAAGAGATATCCTGCAGGAGATAATGAACATCGCTTTTGGTAAGGCCGCCGCCGACCTTGCCGAGGTGATCAATATCTTTGTGGTCCTCAGCGTTCCTGATATCAAAATACTCAACGTGGTGGATTTGCCCAGTTATATCGGAACTGAATTCAGTGAATTCAATAATATAAGTATTGTTGAGCAGAATTTCTGGGGAGGATTCAAGGGAAATGCTCTTCTGGTCTTTCAAGCGGACGCAGGCAAAGAGCTCATTGCTCTTCTCGGCGACGGCGGTGAATTCTCGCCGGAAACCGAATTCAGCGATATTCTGGAAAACGAAACCCTCATAGAAGTGGGAAATATACTGATCGGCGCATGTGTCGGTAAGGTCGCCGAACTTCTCAAGGACGTGGTTACTTACTCTCCGCCCAGAATCATTTTCGAGGATCATCCCAAGGTATCGATGCCCAAAGATCTCTTCGATACTTCCAGCTCCGCCATCATCCTGAAAACGGTTTTTTCTTTTAATGAGCGTAATGTGAACGGATTCCTGTTTCTCATTACCAGCGACAATTCCATCATATGGCTGAAAAAGGCCCTGGCTGATTTTATGGAACAATATGAATGAGTTTTCGCAGATTTTTGAAACAGTTAATTTCGGCCTTATCATTCTCGACACACAATTAAGGATCACGCACTGGAACCACTGGATGGCAAGGCAAAGCGGTATCGATGCCAAAGAGATTACCGGTGCACAGCTGTTTGACTTTTTTCCGGAAATTAATACCCCCCGCTTTTTGAGAAACATTAACTCCGTACTCTCATTCGGCAATTTTTCTTTTTTTTCCCAGAAACTCCATCACTACCTCTTTCCCTTCAAACCGGTTGGTTCCTTTAAGTCCTCTTTGTTTGAACATATGCAGCAGAGCTGTACTATGGGGCCTATCAGGGATGATGATAACGAGATAGCCGGTATCTTCCTGATCATTCAAGATGTAACGGAACTCGCATCTTATGAACAGAAGCTGATGGAGATGAACATTAAGGATGGACTGACCGGAGTATACAACCGGAGATTTTTTCAGACACGCCTGAACGAAGAGTTTCAACGTCACAAACGCTACGGCACAAAACTCAGCCTGATTCTCTTTGATATTGATTTCTTTAAAAAAGTGAACGATAACCATGGCCATCAGTGCGGCGATGCCGTATTGCAGGAAGTCGCCGCGGTTATTGCCTCGAGCATCAGGCAGACGGACTTCCTGGTGCGCTATGGAGGAGAGGAATTCTGCTGTCTCCTGCCTCAAACCGATCTGGCCGACGCGATTGTTCTTGCGGAGCGGTTCCGAAAAATTATCGAGGCGCAAGTTACCACCTTCCAGGAAAAAAAAGTCAATGTCACCATAAGTCTTGGAGTTTCTGCGCCGATGCCCGGGGATTCAGCCGAATCATTGCTGAAAAGAACCGATGAAGCCCTTTACCAGGCCAAGAACTCCGGGAGAAACCGTGTGGTGTTCATGCCGATGGAAGCAGGGGCTCAGGATGCCGGTTAGCGCTCAATCAGAAACTTACCTTTTTCCTTATTCTCTTACTCTATTCAGCTCTTAGAATTTTTTCTCTTCTTCATATCTTTCCAGCATGCTGAACGGCACCCCAAAAGCCCGGCCGGCGTGAGTTGCCCATTTGACAATGGTGCTCGAGAGTTTGCCCTCACGGTGAAATGTGCAACAACATTTTTTTAACGTGGAGGCATATTTATATGGTCACTCTGTTTTGTGGCATCTATACTCACGTAATAAAAAATCAATCGTACAAACAGCAAGAGATTGACACCGAAATATCGAGCAGGGGTGATATGATGAAAATCATTGCAGAGAGATTGGTCGGCCGGTCCTGGATCCCAATTGTCACAGCTCTTTTTATTGTATTTCCGTCAATAGGGATATGCGCAGCACAACAGACTATCCGGATAGGCGGCACGGCATCTCTCTCCGGCCGTTTTGCCCAGATGTCCGGCATGTTGCAGAACGGGTATGAACTTTGGGCGGAGGAAGTTAACGAGCGAGGCGGTATCCTGGGAAGAAAGATACAGCTCATATTCTATGATGATAAGAGTGAGCCGGCCAATGTCGGGCCGCTCTATGAGAAACTTATCACGGAAGACAAGGTAGATTTGGTCCTCTCTCCCTATGGCTCCACTCTGACGATTCCTGCCGCGGAGGTGACGGAAAAATACAGGTATGTCATGCTTGCCGCTGCGGCATCATCAGGCAAGTTATGGGAAAAGAACCCCAAGTATATGTTCGGAGTATACTGTACCGCGGACAGGTATTTTATCGGCTTTCTTGACCTGGTGGCGAGGCGGGAAATGAACAAAACCGGGGTTATTTTCAATACGACGGCATTCAATATTTCTGCTGCCGCCGGGGTAAAAAGGTGGGCCGGGATTTTCGGGCTTAACCTGGTTTTTTCGGAGAGCTATGCTGACTACAAGAAGGAATTGCCGGGAATCGTAGCCAGGGCACAGGCAAGTGGTGTCGAGAGTCTGGTCTTTTGTGGCTATCCACCCGCTGCTTATTTTTTTCTTGAACAGTTGAAAACCGTTAAATTTCGCCCCCCGGGACTCGCACTTACCATCATTCCTGCGTATCCGGATTTCTATAAAAAGGTTGGAACATTTGCCGAAGGTATTTTTGGCCCATCCCAATGGGAGCCTGATGAAAGGCTGCCTTTTCCGGGGACCGCAAATTTCATAGCGAAATTTGTGGCGCGAACCGGGGAAAGTCCAACCTACCACGCCTGTTCGGCCTACGCTGTAGGTCAGATTCTTGAAAAAGCAATTTTGAGCGCGGGCGGCATAGCTCAGGAAGAGATCAGAAATTATGTTGCAAAGCTCGATACGATAACCATCCTGGGCCGGTTTAAAGTAGATGAAAATGGGCGGCAGATAGGCCACAATCCTCTGTTGATTCAGTGGCAACATGGAGCAAAAGAGATTGTCTATCCTACGAAACTACAAACTGCTCCTCCTCTTTTTCAATATGGAAATGTCCTTCGATGACCCATGAAAAGCACTTTGTCTCATAGCCTGTTATGGCGGCTCATTCTCCCCGTGATCGTAATCGGCACGTTTTGTTCCGTCATGCTCGATTATTTTCTTATTCCACCAATCGTTTCCCCTTTGGAACAGCGGTTGGATAGAACGATACATCATGCAGGCACTCTTGCGGTGAACGTCTGTGAAGAGCGTCTGACGGACCTGCTTGATTTGAGAATGGAAAACAATACGGAGATGAATAGTGCCTCAAAGAAAAAAGCTATTCAGGAGGTGAGGCAAATTACCAATCTCTTCCCTGAAGTCCGGCTCATTATCCTCGAAAATGACGGTAAAATTCGGGGGGCGTCTTTTCCCTACCCAAAAGATGGGGGGGCTGAGTTACAGACTTCGCTCGCCGGAGCCCTGAAGATACGCCAAGGTCTTTCCAGCATGACGCTCTGGGATGAGAAGGTGTTGTTTCATGTCGAATATTTTCCTTTCTGGCGCTGGCACATAATCAGTTTCATTCCCGCTGATGCATATTATGCCCCTATCATCATGGCAAAAAGAATCATTGAGCTGGGCACATTTGGTACCTTGCTCATAGTGGTTGCCTCCGTCCTGATACTTTTCATTTTACGGATTAACAGGCCACTGAAAAAGATCATTAGTGCCACAAATGCTGTAAGAAAGGGTAATTTTCAAAAAATCGGCCTGCGGGGCAACGGTGAGATAGAGCAGGTCGCCGTTGCCTTTGATCATATGGTGAAAAAGCTTGAGTTGGACAAGGAGAAGATTGATGACATGCTCCTCGAACTGAGTGATTCTGAAGAGCAGTACAGAGTACTCTCTGAAAGTTCGCTCGCCCTGGTAATTATGCTGAGAAGCGATATTTTCCTGTACGCCAATCAAAAGGCTGCCTCCTTTTTCAAAAAAACGCCTGAAGAGCTGGCCGGGAGGATAATTTACAGTTTTTTCAAAGAGGATAATGAGCAGATTTTCCGGAAAAGAATGAAACGGCTGGATTCAGGAGAATCAACCGTAGAACGTTTCGAAGCCCCCTTTGTTATAGGAGAACGGGAAGGGACTTTCTGGCTGGAAATTTTAGCATCGGTGGTACCTTTTCACGGTAATCAATCCATACTTATTCATGCCGTGGATAGAACGAATACAAAACTGATGGAATCCGAGCAGAACCGACTGCGCCAAAAGGTCAGCCGTGGTGAAAAAATGGAAACTCTTGCCAAGCTTGCCGGTGGGGTTGCCCATGATCTCAATAATATTCTCAGTGGGATCGTCAGTTATCCGGAGCTCCTGCTGCTTGATTTATCTAAGGAAGACAAATTTTACAAGCCGCTGCAGACAATCCATAAGTCAGGACTGAAAGCTGCCGCAATCGTCCAGGATCTTCTGACCCTTACCAGGCGGGGAGTGGTTGTGACTGCCGTGGTGAACTTAGGTGATATTATACATGAATATCTGGCAAGTCCTGAATTCAGCAACCTCCATACTTTCTGTCCGGAGATTAAAATTGCCACGGATATTTCGCCGGAACTCATGAATATTCAGGGGTCTCACCTTCATCTCTCCAAATCCCTGATGAACCTGGTCACAAATGCGGCGGAGGCGATGCCGCAAGGCGGTACGATCCGGATAAATGCTGAGAACCGCTACATCGATGTTCCTATAGAAGGTTATGAAAATATAGTGGAAGGCGAATATGTCGTTCTCACCGTTGCCGATACGGGACAGGGAATCCTGGAAGAAGATATCGGGAAAATTTTTGAGCCTTTCTACACGAAAAAAATCATGGGGAGGAGCGGCACCGGCCTGGGGATGTCGGTGGTGTGGGGAACGGTAAAAGACCATAACGGCTATATTGAAGTGGCCAGCCGGGAAGGGGAGGGCACCATTTTCACTTTATATTTTCCTGCATCAAGAAAAAGTCTATCCGAAGAAACAGCTCATTTTTCTCTTTCTGAGGTTATGGGAAGGAAGGAGACCATCCTTGTCGTTGATGATGTTCCGGAACAACGACTTATTGCCTCTTCGATGCTCGAAAAATTGAACTATTCCGTCACTTCCGCTGCAAGCGGTGAAGAAGCGGTCGCTGCCGTACAACAAGCGTATTTTGATCTACTCATTATCGACATGATCATGGAACCGGGTATGGATGGACTTGATACCTATAGAGCAACCTTAAAAGTGAGGCCGACTCAGAAAGCCATAATCGCGAGTGGATTTTCAGAGACTAACCGGATTCGCCAAACCATGGCTTTAGGCGCCGGGGCCTATATCAAAAAACCCTACAGCCTGCAACTTCTGGCTGTTACGGTAAAAAAATGCCTGAACAGTTCCAGCCGAAACTGAGGAGGCCATCAATCAACGTATCTGCAGAGATTGAAAAAGAGTGAGCAGGTGTTCCGTAACCTCCCGGGGAGTTTTGTCTGAAGTATTTATCTGTATAAATTGACTGTAGCACTTTTCCCGTGCTTTGATCAGTTCAATAATTTTCGTCAGCGGATCAGCAGTCTCGAGCAGTGGCCGCCGGTTATTTCTATCCGGTGAAATACGTTTCAGGATTTCTTCCGGAGTCGCAACCAGGCAAAATATCCGGCCGTTGGCACTCAGGGCAGCGGCATTTTCGGGATTGAGCATCAACCCGCCACCCGTCGAAATGACCAGGCCTTCGGCCCCGCCAAGCTCCCGGGCCAGAGCCGATTCCATGTCCCGAAATGATTTTTCCCCTTTGGTGGTGAAGATTTCCTGAACGGTCATCGCGCTGCGTGCTTCGATGAGCTGGTCTGTGTCTATGAAATCATAATTGAGTTTTCGGGCGAGCAGGCCGCCCACTGTTGTTTTTCCACAGCCCATGAAGCCGGTGAGGATGATGTTGGTTCTGCCCATAAGTCAGGAAGTCTGTTGTGAATGAATGATAAAAAAAATAGCTGCTTCGGCTCAAAACTCATTGCACCGTCTCATGGTGAAGGTGCATTATACCAGAATGAGGGTTAATGTCATTGTGATTCCCCGAGAACGATTACGGATCCAGGTTATGCAGTCTGTGTACCGGTGAACGATTACTGTTGCGAGTCAGTTGAACAGCAGAGCGCTCTGTGGATTTTGCTCTTAAGAATCGATAAGGAAATGCCCCATTCGATTGCTTTTGATTTTTCACTTTGGGAGTGTTACTGTCGAGAGACATTGTAGTACAGGCACGAATTAGTTTTCAATAGTCACTCTCTGCTCTTAAAATGATAACGAGGTAATATGGCCATGATTCCTACAGTTTTGGTTGTCGATGATGATGATGTTTTTCGCTCGGTTGTCGAGGCAATGGTGCAAACCCTCGGTTATCCTGTCATGAAAGCTTGTGACGGGATAGAAGCGATCAAGATTTTTCAGGAACACGCCAACGAAATAGGATGCATCGTGCTGGATATCCAGATGCCACGGATGAACGGCATTATGACATTTCAACATTTGAAAGAAATGCGTGATAATGTCCGGGTCATTATCGCTTCCGGCTATCTCGATGATACCAACCTGGAAAAGCTTGACCCCCTTCAACCCGTTGGCTATTTACAAAAACCGGTTTTTTTTGAAACCCTTTCGGATTTACTGACAGAGTGTTGCAGCATGTAAAAATACGGTTGCGGCTAATTCTTTAGATCCGGCTTGAATCTCTGGAGCCGGTATCGCCGGAATACGAGATAGGGTGATGGCGGTTATTCCTCGGGTTTATAGAATTCAGGATAATGTTTTTGTGCACAATCAGGGCATATACCGTGACTGAACACCAGCTCCGAACGTTTTGAGAGATACGATTCGATACAGTCCCAGTACCCTTTATCATCACGAATACTCTTACATATTGAACAGATCGGCAGCATCCCCTGTAAGGTCTTAATTTCTTCCAGCGCCTGTGTCAGGTTATCAATAAGTTTCTCTTTCTCTTTTTGGGTCTGTAATCGAACCTCAATTTCCTTCTTAAGTTCTTTATTGGTCTTATCAAGGTCCAGAAAAATCAGTTTAAGCGGCTTTTCAATTCCTGTTTTAATGATAGTTTCATAAATCAGAAGGAATGAAAAAATCTTAAAATAATGCCCTAATAAATTAAAAAAGCCATAATTACTGGTATATTCCGTAAAGCATAGCTCCGAAATTATTGTGGTGATTATTGACAACATCAGGAAACCAAAAATTTTCTTTTCAAATCTCCTTTTGTTTTTTTGCAATAGAACCATCGCCGTCAACAGAATGATGCAGATAATATATTCGCTGATTTTTTTAAAGGGGGTCAGCCCGACGCCATCGATAAAACAGACGGGAAAATTTTTCCAATAAAAGACACTCGCGATAATTAAACCTGTGATAACCGCGTATACCGCAAAGACAATATTCGCTCTCGGCATCCTGGCTTCATAGAGGAATATGAAGGCTACAAGGAGTGTCAGACTCTCCATGTAGCGGGCCCCAATCCATAACTGATTTGCGTAATAGGGATAATCCGTAAATATCGGCATGCCTTTATAGGAAAGGGTATGTAACAGGTCGAGGGCTGCGATAAACAGGTAGGCGATACCGATAAATAAAAGATAGGGGTTACGAATATATTTTTTTGAATTCCAGGCAATTACAAAGATGGAAAAGGCAACAACGATACTGAATATTTCCGCAAGAGAATGAAAAAGCAGATAATTAACCCACGATGTAAAGTACAATCCGATCAACGCGGTTAAGATTACTAGATAGTTAAGGTACGACTGTATCGGTATTTCCTGAGAAGTTTTTTGCTCTATCGGCATATTCATATCGAGTTGACTTTGGCAGAGGATTTAGTGTCCCCGATTCCCTCCATAACAATTCCCTTAACTTCATCTTTCGTTCGAGCCAGGAAGGCGCAGGAAGCAAGATATTCTGAAATTATTACCATACAACTTATATTTCTTAAAGAAAATATGGGGGTTGTGTGACATACAAAATAGAGGAGTATAGCTTTATTAAATGAAATTATTGCTTTTTCCTTAACACATTCGTGCTTACCATTATTTTTATCCTTTCCAGCACAATCGTTAGATCAGGACCTCAGGAGCCGGGTGTTTCGCTGGGTTTACCGGCGGTGAGACTTAGATAAAACTTCTTGAGAATTCAATCGGCTTTTTTTCGATGTAAAAACCAAAATTCGACGAAATGAAGGATGATTATGAGTACTCGCGGAAAAACAAAATTTCAAATCGATCTTCGTAGACATCTGCGGGAACGCGGGGTCAAAGACGACCTGGTACATCTTATCTGTGAGATCGCCAAAGCTTCAAATTATATCATTAACTCGATCAGAACCGGAGACCTGGGGGTTGCCGGGACATCAAATCTCTATGGAGAACAGCAGTTGGCTCTCGATGTTCTCGCGGATCGGATCATGACCAAGCGGCTTTTTCATTCGGGAGTAGTCGGGAGCGTTCTCTCTGAAGAAAATGACGAGATAATCTGTATGTCGACGGAGTGCAACGGCCGATATTCGGTAGCCTTTGATCCGCTGGATGGATCTTCGCTGGTGGACGTCAATCTGGCTATCGGTACAATTGTCTCCATCTTTGAGGGCTGCAATATTCTGCAGCCGGGGCGAAAGCAGGTGGCCGCCATGTATATCCTCTACGGTCCGCGCACTACCCTGGTTTACAGTACCGGAGATGGGGTGCATGAATTTGGCATGAACCATTTGATGGAGTTCACATTGGTCAAGGAGGACCTGCAGATCAAGCCACAGGCAAACATTTATTCCCCCGGCGGCTTGCGGAGCCTTTTTACCCCTGCAATCGAGAGTTATGTGCAGGCACTGGAGAAGCGTGGCTGCAAGCTTCGTTATAGCGGAGGCTTCGTCCCCGACATAAACCAGGTAATGATCAAAGGAACCGGGGTGTTCATATATCCGCATCTGAATGGGCATCCCAATGGCAAGCTCCGCCTCTCCTTTGAACTGAATCCAATGGCTTTTCTGGTGGAACAGGCAGGTGGCGCCGCTTCAGATGGCCACGGTCCCATCCTTGACCGGATACCCAAGGGAAAAGACGACCGGGCGCCTATCTTCATCGGTTGCAAAGAGGAAGTCGCCCTAGCCGAAGAATATATTGCCCGTATGGAAGAGTAAGAGAAAAAATAAACGATTCTCTTCAGCAGTGAGCCTAAGAAACCCAAACAGACGGATGGGTCTTGTAGGGGCGGACCTATGTGTCCGCCCAGACCTAAAAGGTGTCCGCCCTGAACCAAATCCTACCCTTCTATTTACAGCTGAGTCTCCATCTCTTTTGAATAGGTGCCTGAACGGGCGGCCCCGTTGCACTTAGCCCTGTGCAGCAGGGTTTTCTGTGCCGTCTCTTTATTAGATTCCTTGCCCTGCCAGGCCTTGAGTGCTTTTTCCTGAAGTGCCCTGCCGTAGGAAAAACTCAATTCCCATGGTGCGCCGCCGAGACGATTCATGGCATTGAGGTGTGCTGTGGCCATTTCCGAACTCTGCCCGCCGGAGAGAAAGGCAATTCCGGGTACTGCCGCGGGAACAGTGCGTTTAAAGCAACGGATGGTTGCCTGGGCGACGGTGTCAATATCGGCTTGATCCGGATTGTCAATTCCCGAAGTTACCATGCTTGGCTTGAGAATCATACCTTCCAGCAACACTCCATGTCGCGCAAGCTCTGAAAACACCTGACGCATAGTCTGCTCCATGACTCTTTCGCAACGGGCCAGATCATGACCGCCGTTTATTAAGACTTCCGGTTCGACAATGGGAACCAGGCCTTGCTCCTGGCATATCGCCGCGTATCTTGCCAGGGAATGCGCGTTTACATTCAGACAAAGTGGGGATGGCTTATGATCGCCAATGCTGATGACGGAACGCCATTTGGCAAACCTGGCGCCAAGTTGCCGATACTCTTCGAGCCGCGTTTCAAGTCCGTCCAGTCCTTTGGTGGCTTTTTCCTCCTGTGTTCCGGGAATGGTCGTCAGTCCCAAATCAACCTTGATGCCGGGAATAATACCCCGATCGGCCAGAACGGCGGGGAACGGTTTTCCCGCAAGACTTTGCTGGCGCAGGGTTTCGTCAAAAAGAATCACCCCACTTATATATTCTTCGATACCGGGTGCCGTAAAGAGAAGGTCACGGTACTCCCTTCTGGTCTTTTCCGTGGACTCCAGATTGATGGAAGTGAACCTTTTCTTAATGGTTGGAAAACTTTCATCGGCGGCCAATATCCCTTTCCCTTTGGCTACCATCGCCTTTGCCGTCGCTTCAAGAGTTTGTTTTGTCATGGCTGTCAATCCTCCTGATTGATTGGATATCATTGGCTTCGGTTGCTGTCGCCGGATGTTCGATGTGTCATGAAGAATGGTGATGTTGCAGCAAAGTCCGGAAAGCAGCAAGCGCTCGAATACTCGGATGCAATAGGATCGGCACTTCTTGTTTTTTGCAGGTTTTCAAATCACATATCTAGATGCAGTTCCAACATCCAACTCTATGGATTTGTAGACATTTGTAGAACATCAGGATTTGTGTCCTAGAAAAGATGGTAAGTACAAAGGCTAGGAGGAGCAAGATACAGCCTGCATTCTTCTCGTTATCGAGAATGATCTGCGGCAATATTTTCAGGAAGACCAAGAATTCGCCTGGCGTTGGCACTGGTATAACCCGCCGTCATCTCCCTTGGCTCCCGGCGAAGGGCTGCGAGGGCATCCAGTATCTCGGGAAGATATTTCGGGTGATTGTCTTCACCATTGTGGTTTGCGGTTGGGATATCCGGAGCGTCGGTCTCCAGGACAAGGGAT
This sequence comes from uncultured delta proteobacterium, assembly GCA_963835305.1. Classification (GTDB taxonomy): domain Bacteria; phylum Desulfobacterota; class Desulfobulbia; order Desulfobulbales; family Desulfocapsaceae; genus Desulforhopalus_A. The sequence goes on along the minus strand of CAWIEU010000010.1, from coordinate 312,744 downwards.
TCTTGCGGAAGTTGTGCAGCGACTTTTCTGATCTTTCTGGACCGATCATAGGTGATTGTGCCACAAATACCTATGCCGAAACCGAGCTTGATATAGTGGCCTGCCTGCTGAAAACTGCCGTTAAAGGCATGGACTATTCCGCCATGGGCAAATTGTTTTCTTCTAAGAGTAGCCAGTACCTGATCGTGGGCTTTACGGACATGCAGGAGTACCGGCAGCCTGGCCGCGGCGGCTATCTTCAGCTGTTGTTCAAACAATTGCTGCTGGGCTGTACGATCAATGGTCGTCACATAGTAATCAAGGCCGATCTCTCCGATGGCCACCGGTCTTTTTACGCCGGCATTGTTAACCAGCTCCTCAAGCTCTTGCAGATGATGCGTTGAGTGGTGGGCCAGGTACAGCGGATGAAGTCCGGGAGCGGCAAATAACCCCCGGTCCGGATCGGATACCTCGATAAGACGCCGCCAGCCAGCTTGCGTTACGCCGGGCAGAATTATTTTCCCTACTCCGGCGGTCTTAACCTCGGCGAGTGCTTCTTCGAACCGGGGAAAGCAATCCTCCATGTCGAGGTGGCAATGGGTATCGATTAATTCCATTCTTTTGGGTTTCTCTCAATGAAATTCCTGAAAAATTTGACTGGGATGGCTGTGATGAGTGATACTATACCATGTCCGCATTTTTTTACATATTGTCAACAGCTCAGGAGCCGGGGAAGGTGGTGTGCTCATGGCGCCAACACCCCAAGCGAACAAACTGTAAGGTTCTGAAAATATACCATGCCGTCATGGCGATATAAGACTGGCAGGTAAGCAACAATAAAGCCTGATAAATGGCGGCATTCCAAGGATATTGCATCGATTTATCCGGCAGTTCAACTCTGGAAAAAGGAGCTTGCGTGTCCGATAGTGATGGATTAAAGATAAACCACGCTGGCCTAAGTTATCATTTTTACATTTAAACTGGAGTAATGTTATGATTTCGAAAAAAAGTTTCCTGGTAATGTTGTTGATGCTATTGCTGTCGTTAGGCTTTTTGACAACAGCCCAGGCTGAACAGGTGATTAAAATTGGTTTCAACCTTCCTCTTACCGGATCAAGAGGATCAACGGGCGTCAGTACCAAGGAAGGAGCGGAACTTATCAGGGATCAGATAAATAAGGCCGGCGGGCTCCAGGTCGGTGCTGAACGCTACAAAGTGGAATATGTCTTTGCGGATAATGAATCCACCCCTCAGGGAGCAATTTCCGCAACTCTTAAGCTGATTACCCAGGATAAGGTTTTAGGGATTGTCGGCCCCAATGCCAGTTCGAACGCCATTCCGGCCGGTGGGATCTGCGAGTCATTCAAAACCGCTATGGTTTCCCCCACCTCCACCAACCCGAAAACCACCGAAAACAGACCGTTTGTTTTCCGTGCCTGTTTTCTTGACAATTTCCAGGGCGAGGTCATGGCCAAATTTGCCATAAATGAGCTTAAAGCGAAAAAAGCCGCTGTACTGTACAACATCGCCAGCGCGTATCCCAAGGGGCTGGCGGAATTTTTTAAAAGTGCCTTTGAAAAGAAACAAGGTGAAGGTTCGGTAGTCGTCTTTGAAGACTATTTGACCAACGAGGAGAAGGATCTGTCCAATCATGTGAAAAAGATTGTGGCCTCCGATGCCGACGTTCTGTTTCTGCCGCAATATGCCAATGAAATTCCCAACCTGATCAGTCAAATCAGAGCCGGTGGTTGGAACAAGCCGATTCTAGGCGGAGATGCCTGGGAGTCTTCGGATCTTATGGCCAATTGTGGCGATAAGTGTAAGGGATCGTACTTCAGCTCTCATTTCGGAGCGATAGGTGCAAAAGGTAAAACCAAGATATTTGTAGATGACTACCAGGCCAAAACCAAGCAGCTGCCCACTGGTTATGCGGCCCTGGGCTACGATGCGGCCTATCTGCTGATGACAGCGATCGGCTCCGCGGGGAGCTTTAATCCGGATCTGTTAAAAGAACGGGAGACGATCAAGAATAAGCTTGCTTCGATCAGGGGATTTCAAGGCGTTTCCGGAACACTCGATATGAATACCGCCGGAGACCCCGTCAAAAGTGCCGTGGTCATCCTGATCAATAAGGACGGGGCCTTTGAATCCTACAAAACCGAAAACCCCTGATGTCCTGATGGCTCAAGCATGCCTGCCCCTCGGGCATGCATGAGTAGAGGTCGAATAACGGTAGCTAAGTGCGGCCGGGAGTTTTTTGTTAGGCTTCCGGTCGCTTATCCGCCCTGAATCACCTGCGCTATAAAGTCGGCCATAAGGCTTAAGACAACAGGTTGTGCTTCCAGGTGCGGAACATGAGCACAATTTTTAACTATTTCCAGCCGGGTATGACCTGAACTTTTGGCAGCGATGGCTTTAACCTGATCAATTAGTCCATACTGATCGCCCTCCCCATGAAGCACGAGCATAGGTACTTTGATGCTTGGTAATAGATATTCGATATTCCAATGATTGAACCATTCTGAAAGCCAGGTCTCCGACCACGCTCTGAAGATATCTTCCGTTTTCTCCCCATGATACTTTACCAGGCCTTTTAGTTTTCCTTCAGTCCATGCCGTCCTGGCTTTTTCAATTCCGCTAATGGACAACTGGTCGACAAATACATGTGCGGCTTCAGAGATAACGCCCAGCAGAAAAGCAGGCCGTTCCGCTGCAAAGATCAGACTGATGCTTCCGCCATCGGAGTGGCCTATCAGGATAAAGGGAGTATCCGGAATGACTCCTGCCAGCAATTTGGGCAGTTCCTGGAGCGCGTATTCATGTAAGTAATGAATTGTTCGCAAATGATCCATAGGCGAGGACTGTCCATAGCCCAATCGATCATAGACCAGTCCCGGACAGCCGGTGATTTTGCATAATGCATCCGGGAAGTTGTGCCACATGCCGATACATCCCAAACCTTCGTGCAGAAAGACGAGATACGGCTTGTCCGCTTGGCCCGGAATTAATTGGTAGTGAAGCTTCCGGTTTTTATCGAGTTTTAGAGACGGCAAAGAGTACTCCCGGTGAGGTTGCTGTTCTGCTGTTAAAAAATAACCAAATTTGTAGACAAATTACAAGCGATACAATAGATTCCACAAGTTACAGGAAAGCGCATTGGAAAGTGTAATATTTCCACTGATAACGTATGAGACAGGGAGTAAAATGCATGAACGATTCAGCAAAAATCGGCAAGAGGATCCGGACATACAGGGAAAAACTTGCCATGAGTATCGATGACCTCTCGGAAAGTACCAGCCTGCCGGCAGGCCTTATCAAGGATTTTGAAAGCGGACGGGTAACTCCAGCCATAGGAATGATGGTGAAACTGTCCCGTGCACTTGGGCAGCGGGTCGGAACATTTACAGATGATCAGATTGCCAGGGATCCGATTATTACCAGATCGGCTGACCGGGAAGAAGGTGTCACCTCGCATAAAGAGAACTCGCAGGGCCACTATCGTTATCACTCTTTAGGGACGGGCAAGGCCGACCGTCACATGGAACCGTTTTTCATTAAAGTCTCACCAACCGAAGAGCGCGCCAATTCCTCCCATGAAGGTGAAGAATTTGTCGTGGTGGTCTCGGGCCAGGTGGAATTGGTATACGGCAAGGAAACCTATCTATTGAAAGAAGGAGACACCATGTACTATAATTCCCTCGTGCCGCACTGTCTGAGCGCCGTCGGTGGTGATGCGGAAATATATGCCGTCATATTTACCCTTTAGCAGGTGACGACTATGCCAAGAGAAGAGATTGTCAGGGAAATCACACTTGGTCAGGTTTTGGCCGAAACGGTGGCGAAATATCCTGATGAAACAGCGGTTGCCTATGTGGAAAGAGAGTACAGGCAGACCTGGAAGGAATTTTCGGACACGGTAGATACCCTGGCAAAGGGTTTGATGGCAATGGGCGTCCAGAAGGGTGAAAAAGTGGCTGTCTGGGCAACCAATGTTCCCCACTGGGTTGCGCTGCAATTCGCCACCGCCCGCATCGGCGCGATATTGCTCACTATCAATACCAACTATCGTTCCGCGGAAATAGACTATGTTTTAAAACAGTCGGATTGTGAAAATATTTTTATTATCAATGGCCTGCGCGATGCAAATTACCTGGAAATACTTTACGGCCTGATCCCTGAACTGAAGACGCACCAGCGGGGCGCCTTGCGTTCGAGCGCCTATCCCTGCTTAAAAAGAGTCTTCTTTCTCGGACCCGAAAAACACAGGGGCCTCTATTCCATGTCGGAGGTGATGTCACTATCGGTTGCCACCGGCGATGAAGAATACCGGCAACGTCAGGAATCTCTTGATCCCCACGATGTCATTAATATGCAATACACTTCCGGAACCACAGGTTTTCCCAAAGGTGTTATGCTCAGCCACGTCAATATCGGCAACAATGGCTATTGGCTTGGTGCGGGACAGAATTTTAGTCATCTTGACCGCGTCTGTATTCCCGTGCCGCTATTTCACTGTTTTGGTTGTGTGTTGGGTGTGTTGGCCTGTGTCAATCATGGCGCGACCATGGTCTTCGTGGAGACCTATGACCCTGTCGATGTGATGATGTCTATTGAAATGGAAAAATGTACCGGGGTGTACGGGGTGCCCACCATGTTCATCGCCATGATGAACCATAAGCTCTTCAAGAAATTTGATTTTTCCTCTTTGCGGACAGGTATTATGGCCGGTTCTCCCTGTCCGGTCAAAAGTATGAACGACTGCATCGAGAAGATGAACATGACTGAGGTCACCATTGTTTTCGGACTGACCGAGGCATCTCCGGGCATGACCCAAACCATGTACAATGAACCATCAATTAAGAAAAAGTGTGAAACCGTAGGCAAGGCCATGCCCGGCATCGAAGTGAAGATCGTCGACCCGAAAACTGGAGAGACGCTGCCGCCGGGGCATCATGGCGAAGTGGTTTGCCGTGGCTACAATATCATGAAGGGTTATTATAAAATGCCGGAGGCCACGGCTGAAGCCATAGATAAAGATGGTTTTCTTCATTCCGGGGATATCGGCATAATGGATGAGGATGGTTATTTTGCTATTACCGGCAGGATTAAGGATATGATTATCCGTGGCGGAGAAAATATTTATCCTAAGGAGATTGAGGACTTTCTCCATCATATGGAAGGAATTCAGGACGTTCAGGTGGTAGGTGTACCCAGCAGAAAATATGGGGAACAACCTGGAGCGTTTGTGGTTCCCTACCCCGATGCAGATATTTCCCCCCAGGATGTTATTGATTACTGCCATGGAAAGATAGCGTGGTTTAAGACGCCGAAATATGTGCACTTCGTAAAGGAATATCCACTTACAGCCAGTGGGAAGGTTATGAAAATTAAACTCAGGGAACAATCCGCTGAACTCTGGCCGGACGCATAAGAAGTTCCCCTGAAGGAGACTACGATGCCAGGCAAAGAAATGAATATCGGAGAAAAGATCAGGAGTCTACGAAAGGTAAAAGGATTGTCGATAGCCGATGTTGCTGCACAATCAGGAATCACCGAGTCGACTATTAACGGCATTGAGCGGCACATAATCTCCCCGCCTCTCGGCAATCTTATCAGCCTGGCGAAGGTCTTTGGGATTTCGGTGGGAGATTTTTTCGGAGAAGGCGGCGATGCGCCCTATTGCGTTGTCAGAAGCGGCGATAGAAAGATTGTCTCCCGTTTCAACTCAACCGACGGCAAGTCCGGCGGCTATACCTATCAGTCGCTCGGCCAGCAGAAAAAGAACAGGCATATGGAACCTTTCCTGGTGACGCTGACGCCCGCCGAATCCTCCCAGGCTGAACCGAATCAGCATATTGGCGAGGAAATTCTTTTTGTTCTGGAGGGAGAAGTCGAAGTCAGGCTTCTGGATCGGATCGAAATTCTCAATCCCGGCGATTCCATCTACTACGATTCAACCATGCCGCACGTTGTTTCCTGCCATGGCAAAGAACCGGCAACGATGCTGGCGGTTATCTATGCCAAGGATGAAATGATAATCCTCTAGGCTTGATGGCATCGTAAAAACTCTTCGCCTTCTTCATCACCACAATCTATCAATCATTTCGATGTACAAGAAGTACTTCGAAATGATTGATAATTCGCGCGGCTCGAATCTGAAGTTTTTACTTAGCCATCCATGATTTTTAGATTTTTACGAGTTTGTCCGGCTTGACGGACTCGCAAAAAGCCCGATCTGCAACGACGTATATCGAGCTTTTTTCAGACCCCAATGTCAGACAGATAAATCGCTTAGTTTGACGGCTATGAGGTTGCGGGCTGAACGTTTAGCGTACAGGGACGATCCAGTTAAAGGGATCTTCTGCTTTGCCGTACTGGATGTCCATTAAACCTTTGAAGAGTTTTGCCGAAAGCGGCCCGACTTCGCCGTTGTTAATGGTAATTTCCTTGCCGTCATATTTCATATTGCCGACAGGTGAGATGACGGCAGCGGTTCCGGAACCGAAAACTTCCTTCAGATTGCCTTCTTCATGGGCAGCATAGATTTCATCGATACTTATTCTTCTTTCAACAACCCGAACACCCCAGGATTTGGCCAGTTTAATTACTGAATCGCGCGTTACTCCGGACAGGATACTTCTATTCAGCTCAGGAGTAATGAGTTCGTCACCGATGACGAAGAAGATGTTCATTGAACCGACCTCTTCAACATATTTCAGTTCTACGCCGTCAAGCCACATTACCTGGGTATAGCCGTCCTCATGCGCCAGATCTGTTGCATACAGGCTGGCGGCATAGTTTCCTGCTGTTTTGGCCTGGCCTACGCCGCCTCTCACCGCGCGGACATACTCGGTGGTCACCCAGATTTTCACGGGATTGAATCCTTCCGGGTAATAAGCGCCGACAGGAGAGAGAATGATAAAGAATCTATAGGTATTTGAGGTACGAAGGCCGATGTACGGATCGGTGGCGATGATAGTCGGTCGAATATAAAGCGATGTTCCTGTTGCCCCGGGAACCCAGTTTTTCTCAATTTTTAACAGCTTTATTAATGCTTCAAGAAGAAATTCCTCGTCCAGTTCAGGCATGCAGAGCCTATGACCTGATTTATTGAGACGCCGTAAATTATCCTGTGGTCTGAAGAGTTGAATTTCACCCGAATCCGTTCTGTAGGCCTTTAAACCCTCGAAAATTGCCTGACCATAATGGAGAACCATTGTCGATGGATCCATGGCAATCGGGCCATACGGCTCGATGCGGGGATTATGCCAACCGGCTTCGGGGGAATAATCCATATTGAACATGTAATCCGTGAAGATGGTTCCAAACCCCAGGGTTGAGTCCTCGGGATGCTCTTTCAATGTGTCAGTTTTTTTGAATGCAATGTCCACTGTGACCTCTGAGAAGTAAAGTTATGGAGAAGATTGTAATAAAAAGCACAGAATTTTAATGCATAATTTATTAAGATGAGGCGAACTATACTCTTTGCTTTGTGGTTTAATCAATATCTACTTTAGCACTTTGTGGGGTGTTGGCTGACCATGTTAATGATATAATGGTGGCGGTGATGGGAACCAGGGCGCAAAAACATACCCGGAAAACGAGAGATTCTTTAAGAGCTCAATACATTACGGTGGACAATGAAAAAAGACATAATTGAAATACGATGGCATGGACGCGGAGGCCAGGGTGCGATAACCGCGGCAAAGATTGTGGCAAATGCAGCATTTGTGTCCGGATATAAAGGCGTCGTTATGGCTCCGACTTTCGGCACGGAACGCCGAGGGGCGCCGGTATTTACCTCACTCAAGATTTCCAGGGAAAAAATTTATGATCTTTCACCGATTACGACTCCTGATATGGTGGTGGTCCTTGATCACACCCTTTTGGATGAAGTCAATGTCATCTCAGGGTTGAAAGAAAAAGGCCTGGTTGTGCTGAATGGACCAAGGCCCGCTGCCGAATACCAATTTGACGGCATGAAGGTAGCTGTCTCCGATGTGACAAAGCATGCAGTCCAGGCGGGATTGCCGCCAGGAGTAGTCAATTCAGGCATAATAGGTGCCTTTGCCAAGGCGAGCGGTCTTGTTGATATCGATGTTCTCGTCAAGGCAATCGAAAATGAATTTACCGGTAAAAAACCGGAGAAGAACGCCAAAGCAGCAAGAATTGCACATGATAATACCGAAATAAAAGGGTGATACATGACAACCAGAAAGTTTTGCGACAAAATCTCACGCAGCACCCCTGGTCCAGGGGATGGCGGAAACACAGGTTCCTGGCGGGTGCTGCGGCCCGTGATAAATCTCGAGGCCTGTATCCCGGCCAAAACGAATAAACAAGCCTGCCATCAATGCTGGCTGTATTGTCCTGATTCCGTGGTCTCAAAGACTATCAGGCCCGTCATTGACTACGGCTACTGCAAAGGCTGCGGTATCTGTGCCGAGGAGTGTCCCGCGGGTGCAATCACCATGGTTGACGAGTCAACCCATCCAGTGGAGGAGAAATAAGACCATGCATATTATTGAATCGGGCAATGTGGCCGCGGCAACAGGTGTCAGGCTTTCGCGGGCTCAGGTAATTGCTGCCTATCCCATTACCCCGCAGACACCGCTTACCGAAAAATTATCTGAATTTGTTGAGTCGGGACAGCTGGACGCAGAATATATCCCGGTCGAGAGTGAACACAGCGCAATGGCCGTCTGTATTGCCGCCTCGACCGCAGGAGCCAGGGCTTTTACGGCCACCAGCGCCAATGGTCTTCTCTATATGGTGGAACAGCTGCATTGGGCGGTCGGCGCCAGACTGCCGATCGTCATGTGTGTCGCCAATCGGGGGGTGGGCGCTCCATGGACTGTCTGGAATGATCAGCAGGACACCATTTCCCAGAGAGATGTCGGCTGGATTCAGATTTATGCCAATGATCATCAGCAGATAATCGATTCGGTGATAAAGGCTTTCCGTCTGGCTCAAACCGTCAGCATCCCCGTTATGGTCTGTTACGACGGCTATCTGTTATCCCACACCTATATGCCCTTTGATCAGCCTGAACAGAGCCAGGTGGATGCTTTTTTGCCGGCCTTTGCGCCGAAGCATTTTCTTGATCCGGAAAATCCCGGCAATTTCAATACAGTCACACTGCCTGATGTGCGGCCTGATGGAGCAGGCGTCATTGCTCCCGGATATATCGAAATCCGTCACAATCTGCAGGAAGATCTTCGGGCGGCAATAGAAGCCTTTGTGGAAATCGATAAGGAATTTGCAAAGGAATTTGGCCGGGGTGGAAATCCGCTGATCGAGAAATATCGCTGTGATGATGCGGATTTTGTTGCTGTTTGCATCGGTTCGTTATCCTATCAGCTGAGAGATGTTATCGATATCATGAGAGAAAGGGATGTCAGAGTCGGTGTTATGGGCGTCCAGATGTACCGGCCGTTTCCGGATAAGGCAATTGTTGACGCTCTTGCGGGCAAGAAATGTGTCATCGTTTTCGAAAAGGCCTTGAGTTACGGAAATCAGGGAGCATTGTACGCGGACACCAAAGCGGCGCTGTACGCGAGCGACAAAAAACCCCAGGTCCATAACTATATTTTAGGGCTTGGCGGCAGGGAAATAAAAACCCAGCAATTGCTCGATGCGCTCACTGAATCCTGTGCCGCTCCCGATACATTCGGAGATACACCCCGCTGGATCGGCCTAACACCCCATAACACAGGGGTATAAGTGCCTTTCGCAGATTATTTTTTGTTTTTTATGAACAAAAATAATCTGAAGGCACTAAAACTCTAGAGAAGACTATCATGGAAAAGCAAACAACAATATTAAATCTGACCGAAGAAGAATTTGTCCATCCGGGCAACCGGGCATGTTCCGGCTGCGGGTTGTCGATCGTTTACCGAATAGGACTGAAAGCTCTGGGTAAAAATACCGTACTCGTCGTGCCTCCCAGTTGTCTTACCGTCCTGCAGGGGCTTTATCCTGTCGCTTCAACGAAACTCCCGTGTGTAAACGTGACCTTTGCTTCAACAGGTGCAGCGGCTACCGGTGTTCGGGCGGCCATGAGAGCACTGAAAAAGGAGAATGTCAACGTTGTCGCCTGGGCAGGTGATGGCGGCACCGGAGATATAGGTATCCAGGCCCTTTCGGGAGCATGTGAAAGGGGAGAAAATATTATTTATATCTGCTACGACAATGAAGCTTATATGAATACCGGGGTACAGAGATCCGGTACCACCCCCCAGGGCGTCCTCACCACAACCACCCCAATTCATGGAAAGCTGCAGGAGAAAAAAGATGTTCCTGCAATTATAGCAGCCCACGGAATCGGCTACGTTGCCACCGCCTCCGCCGGATATCCATTGGATTTTTATGACAAAGTGAAAAAGGCGACAACAATTCCCGGTCCCAAATATATCCATGTTCATACCCCATGTCCCCCCGGTTGGAGTTTTGAGACAAGATTTACCATAAAGGTCGGTAAACTTGCCGTGCAGACTGGTCTTTTTGATCTGTATGAGATTGAAAATGGAGAATTCAGGCTGACCGGCGCATCGAAAAACCTGGTTGGTAAAAAACGACTTCCCGTCACCGAGTATTTTAAAACTCAGGGACGGTTCAAGTCTCTTGGCGAGGACATACTCAAAAAGGTCCAGGAGCAGGTTGACGCCAAGTGGGCGAAATATTAGTGCCTCACAGCTTGTTTTCTTGTTTTTTTGCAAGAAAACAAGCTGTGAAAAGGTACTAATCCCGGCTTACTTTCCGTTTACCCGGGGTTGATTGTCTCACAGTTTATCGGATAAGAGGAGCAATAGGGACAGATAATGGCACTTACCTTTCTTGAGGGCAATGAGGCTATCGCCAGAGGGGCGATGGCGGCAGGGTGCGGATTTTTTGCCGGCTATCCCATTACCCCGGCAACTTCCATTTATCAGCAGATGTTACAGCTTCTCCCTCCTTCGGGGGGAGTCTGTATGCAGGGCGAAGACGAGATCGCCTCGATCGGATTTTGTCTCGGGGCTTCGATGGCCGGGGTGAAGGCCATGACCGCAACCTCAGGGCCAGGCATCAGTCTGTACAGCGAGCAGCTCTCCTTTGCCATCGGCGGGGAGATCCCTCTGGTTATCGTCGATGTCCAGCGGCTGGGGCCATCGACCGGCTCAGCCACCAAGGGTGCAGACGGTGATATCCAGTTTCTGCGCTGGGGCAACAGCGGCGGACTGCCGATAATCGTTCTTGCTCCGGTCGATGTGCAGGATTGCTATGTCCTTACCATGCATGCCTTCAACCTGGCGGAACAATATCGTTGCCCGGTCTTTGTCGCGTCAAATAAGGAAATCGCCATGACCAGGGAGAGCGTCGATCTGGATGGTCTGGCTCTTCCTGCCGTTATACAGCGTAAACCGTGTCCGGTCGACCACTCCGGGCATCCATTTGAACCGCTGGCCGGAGAACTGGTTCCTCCCTTTCTGCCCATGGGCGGAGGGCGGTTATCCCGCCAGACCTCCTCAACACATGGATCCGAGGGATATATAACCACCGATCCGGCAATTATCGAGAACACTATTCTGCGAATGAAGGAAAAACTGCACAGCACCGTTCAGGAGTTTACCTTCTTTGAGCTCGATGAACAATCAGGTGACGCAGGCGAGGTGACCCTGCTGATTACCTATGGGGTGACTTCCAGAGCAGCACGAACCGCTCTGGCTGAACTCAGGGCTATGGGCGCTAAAGTAGCCCTGCTCATCCTGAAAACCCTTTACCCTGTGCCGCAAAACCTTCTACGGCAAGTCATTGCAGGTAAAAAAGAGCTCGTGGTGATCGAGATGAATCATGGTCAGTATGTCAGGGAGATCGAGCGGCTGGCAGGTACGGTGCCTATTCGTTTTTATGGACAAATGAATGGGGAACTCATTTCACCTGAGCGCATTGTCCGGGAGGTACGGGCATGACGACTTTTTTAAACACGGAACGGCCACCAGTATTTTGCCCGGGCTGTTCCCATGAAAAGGTTGTTCATGGACTTGACCGGGCGCTTCAGGCCCTGGATTTGTCGGGCGAAAAGGTTGCTATTGTCAGCGACATTGGCTGTGCAGGCCTTTTCGACACTTTCTTTAATACCCACGCCTTACATGGCCTCCATGGGCGCGCGCTGACCTATGCCGCCGGACTGAAGATGGCCAGGCCGGACCTGACCGTTATCGTTGTCATGGGAGATGGCGGACTCGGTATTGGCGGGGCCCATGTTCTCAGCAGCTGCAGACGAAATATGGATCTTACCCTGTTGATACTGAATAATTTCAACTACGGCATGACCGGTGGCCAGTGTTCGGCCACTACGCCGATGGAAGCAAAAACGTCTTCGAATTTTCTTAATCAACTGGAAAAACCCCTGGACATCTGCCGGGTGGCCGAGGCGGCTGGAGCGCCTTATGTAGATCGAATGACAGCAAACGACGAAGAATTGTCCAATCGCATAGCAGAGGCCATACACTATCCCGGTTTTTCGTTGCTGGATATCCGGGGAATCTGCCCCGGCCGATATTTGAAACGCAATCGTATCACCCTGGCGCAACTGGAGGAAGAGATAGAGCGGGCAATTGGTTCCAGAGGACCGATTGCGGCAAATGAGCGGGAGGAATATTCGGCTCACTATCGAAGACTTGCAGCAGAGAGCAAATCCGTTGAGGAAATTCCGCGAATTGCCGCAGTCTGCGCCGCCCCTCCGGCCGATAAGCGAATTGAAGTCCTGCTGCTTGGTGCGGCGGGCCAGTATATCAATACCGCGGGAGAAATACTTTGTCTTGCCGGCATGAGCGGTGGTCTGCATGTTACCCAGAAAAATGATTATCCGATCACGGTGCTCCGTGGCCATTCGGTAAGTGAAGTGGTGCTTGATCGAAAACCTATCGGCTATACCGGAATCGGCAAACCTTCCGTGATCTTGTGCCTTGCTCCCGAGGGCATCGCCAGGAAAAAGAGTATTTTTGCTTCTTTGGGCGGGGACACATTGGTCATTAAGGGCAGCGAGCTTACTCTGCCCGAAACCGCCGCACAGGTTATTGATATCGACTTCACGGCATTGAAAATCAAACCGTCACAGCGAGCCCTTGCCGCTCTTGCCGTTTTAACAAGCCGCGGCGCTCTTCTCAATCAGGAAATGCTGCTGGCCGGCATTTCACATCGCTATCGGGGAAAAATGCTTGAGGAGGCAATGGCGGTTGTCACGGCGAGTAAAATTTAGGTTTATTGCGGAGAATTTCGTGAAAACATATTTATATGATAGGATACATAGGTGTTATGAGGTATGGACTGTAGTTTCTCGTTGCTGAATTGTGGCTGGGAAAGAGAAGTCTAAAGCAGATCTTAAAAAACATTGAGAACAGGGCTGGAACAGCAAATTCATTATGATTCAATATTTAAAAGACTTATCGATTCGTTTAAAGATTTCAGGCTTTGTTATCCCTTCGACTATTGCTTTTGGCATCCTTATGACCGTTTTAAGCCTCTATTTCTTAAACGACTATAAAAATACCTCGCTCAACGACTTTACCAAGGTAATTGAACAAATTCAGAAAACGGAACAGAGTAATGTTAAGCAGATAAATACTGCGCAGCTCCTTGAGGATATGTCGAAGAAAGCGGACGAAAAAATCGGAAATATCGCCATCCTCCTTATTTCCATTGTTATTGCCGTTATTATCATGGCCACTATCGGGGCAATGATAATTTCGGGTATTATCGGCAGACCTGTGCAGCGGGTGGCTGATGGGCTGGAAAATATAAGTTCAGGGGATGCGGACCTAACCCGCAGGTTGCCGGTCGATGCAGGTGACGAGACGGGAAAAGTCTCGAAATTCTTTAATACTTTTTTAGAAAAGCTTCGGGGAATAATGCAAAATCTGCAGGGTACGGTAGAGCGGATGAATGGTGCAGCCGTTTCCATTCATTCTCTGATAGAAATTATTCAGAACAAGTCTCATTCGGCAAAGGATGATTCCCAGAAGGTCTTTCGCTCCGCCGGCTATATGAGCCGTGACATGAAAGAAATATCCAGGGTTCTCGAAGACTCAACCGGCAGTATTCATGATATTTCAAGCGCGGTTCAGGAGCTCTTGAAAACGGTTAATGAGATTTCCGAAACATCCGGAAAAGCACATACGAATACCGAAAGCGCCAGGAATAAGATGGAACTCCTGGAAAAAGACGTTCAAGAACTGGGTAAAGCCGCAAATGATATCAGTAAGGTTACTGAAACCATTGCTGAAATATCCGATCAGGTAAATCTTTTGGCATTAAACGCCACAATTGAAGCGGCCAGGGCCGGTGAGGCCGGCAAGGGATTCGCGGTCGTTGCCAACGAGATAAAGGAGTTGGCCCGCCAGACCGCTGGTGCGGCAACTGAAATTCAGACCCGTATCGATCAAGTACAACAGGTGACTGAGACTACTATCGCGGGCATTATCGAGGCAACCGAAATGGTGTCGAGCAACACCGATGTTGTGTCAACAATTGCCAGTGCGGTTGAAGAACAGACGGCGACGGTGGATGAAATCGGCAATTCATTAACTGCCGCGTCGGAAAAACTTGGCTATTCAAACGATAAAGTGTCCAAGGCATCCGTTTACGCAGACGACATGGCCGATATGGCCGATTCGGTTACTCAAGCAATTAACGAGGTTGACGAGGCGGTTAACTCTATTCTCGAAACCTCTCAGTCGCTTAAACAGTTGGCCGATAATTCAGCCAAAATGACCAAACAGTTTCGTACATGAGAGGGCAATTTCCTTTCACAAGAAAGTCCGGATCGCGGATAACTGAAATGGCAACGTCTCTTCATCGACACTCTATAAAGAGCAGGTACAAGGGTCTTTAGACAGATTGTTTTCCTACAAAAAACTAGAAAAACAATCTGTAAGATATTAAAGATCGAGCGGTAGGGTAATGGTGACGATCAGCCCCTGCTCGCCGCTTCCATTGACAGCCACCACCGTCCCGCCGTGGGCTTTCACCGCCTGTCTGGCGATGGCCAGGCCTATCCCGGCCCCGCCGCTCTGCCGTTCCCTGGCCTCTGCGACCCGGTAAAACGGTTCGAAGAGATGAGGCAGATCCGCCTCAGGTACTCCGGGACCGGAATCAATTACCGTAATTACTGCATTTTCCGATGAAACCGAGAGGAAGATTTTGACTTGGCTGCCGCTTGCGGTAAACCGGGCGCCATTGCGGATTATATTTTCCAGTGCCCGCCATAACAATTCACGTGAGCCGGTGACCGTCACCTCTGCCGAAGAGGCGATAATCACGCCACGGTTGTTGCCGGCCTCTTCGAAATCGACATCCTCAACTACTTCGCGGAGCAGTTCCGGAAGATTGACCGCTTCCGCCCGGCGGATTCCAGCGCCGCTTTCCAGAAGGGTCAGGGTGAGCAGTTGCTCTATCAGTCCGTTAAGCCGATCCGCTTCCTGGCCTATTTTGTTCAGTGCCTTGTCGTTGTCGGCATCGAACCTCTTTTTGGCAAGTTCGAGCGCGACATTCAGTCTGGCCAGGGGGGAGCGTAATTCATGGGAAATGTCGCGGAGCAGCCGTTTTTGGGAGGTAATCACCTTTTCGGTGCGGTCCACCATGATATCGAAATCCCGACCGAGTTCGGCGATTTCATTGCTGGTTCCGCCGAGGCTTTCGCCTATCCGGGCTGAATAATCTCCACCGGCGATCTGTCGGGTAATGGTCTGCAGCTTTCTGATCGGTGTTGCAAGGGAACGGGCCAGGAAATAACAGACTACGAAGATGAGAAAGAACATGATCGTAGCCCTGATTATTTCACCCCTACCGAAAAACGGCGGCAGGAAACGGACAAAAAATGACGGTTTTTCTCCTTCCGGCAACATTCCCGGCGGAGGACCGAAAGTATGACTACCGACCACGACCAGGGAATCACCGTTCTTTGCTGGCAACCGTTTGGCGACAATCAGCGCGGTCGCCGATTTGCTGAGTAATGCCTCTTCACCTTTTCCTGCCGCTTCGGCCAGTTTTGCCAATTCTTTAGAAACCGGTTTGCCGGTTATGGTCCGTTCGTCAGCGCCGATCAGATTTATCCTGATTCCTGCATTGTCGACAAGACCTTTGATGAAATTGTCATACTCTGCAGGTCCTCCGCAGCGATACATCTGTTCGGCAGCCTGACCGGAGAGAACGATCAGTCTGGTCATGTTGGCGTCCATTCTCTTCGACATGTCATCGCGCAGCAACTGGATCGAGAGATGATGAAAGGTGGAGACGACTATGAAGCTCATTGCGCCGCCCAGAAGAATGGTCAGCCAGAAGCTGACAAAAAGTTTAGAGAAGATGCTTCTCATCGATTCTAATATACATATAGCCGACCCCGCGGATAGTCTTGATCCGTTCAAATCCATCCGCCTGGCCGAGTTTTTTGCGCAGGCTTGAAACATGCACATCAATACTTCTATCGAACATCATAAGTTGCCTGCCCAGGACTTTCTCCATTAACTGTTCGCGGCTGACGATTTGTCCAGCCTGCAGCAAAAGTTCCTGCAGCAGGGAAAATTCCGCCGCGGTTACGTTCAACTGTTGGCCGGCTCTCTTCACGAGCCGGGTGCCGGGATCGAGGATGAGGTCGCCGACCTGGATCTTATCTGTTGCGCTGAATCCGGGTTTTCTAACGAGGTGCTCCGTCCGCCGGTGAATGGCTCTCAAGCGCGCCACCAGCTCTCTGGGATTGAATGGTTTTGGCAGATAATCATCGGCGCCCAGCTCCAGACCGACAATCCTGTCCACTTCCTCACCACGAGCGGTGAGCATCAGTATCGGAACTGTGGAAGTTGCGCGTATTCTGCGCAGAATATCCAACCCGGATATTTTCGGCAACATGACATCGAGCACCACCATGGAATGTTCACCGGACAGAGCCCGGTCAATGCCCACCTGTGATTCACCAGTCGTTTCAACAGCAAATCCCTCGGGCTGCAGATAGTCGGTGAGCAGCTCGCACAGCTCATTGTCGTCATCGATAATCAGTATTTTGATCATGGATATTTCTCATTTACCAGGATTATGGGGATCTTCCAGCCCTGTTTGTTATTAAATGTCAAGGTACCGGCAGCTATCTTTTTCTGCTGTAAAGAAATGTAAAGCCGGTTTCATGTCTTTTACGAGATTACCAAGTCTTTACAAAACTTAACATTACTTGACTGCATCTTAACGAAGAATTTCAAGGCCGATGCCGATACAGCATGCGGGGATCAAGGACGTTGTGTATTTGCAATCTGTATCTCTTCGCATCAACGAAGAGCCACGTATTTAATGGAGGACCTACGTATGACCGGTATCAATGGAATAAACAACAATACCAACAAAGGCTCGATCACATCGCAAGAAACGCGCTCGCGGCCTGATCCTGGCGAAAAATTCAAAGAGCTTGACACTGATGGCAGCAACGGACTCGACAAGACCGAACTCAGTGCGCTTGCCAAGGAATTGTCGCAGATGATGGGCAAAAGCCTGGATGTCGATGCATCGATTAGCACATACGATGCCGATGGGGACGGTGAACTCAGCCAGAAAGAAATGAACAGCATGATGAAGGATACTTTGGGGCAACCCCCGGAAGCGCCGCCAGGTGGTGCCGGGCAGCCGATGCCGAATATTTCATTTGCTGATTCCGACAAGGATCAATTGGCGGCTTTACTGAAAATGCTCGAACAACAGACTGATTCTGCAGCATCTTTGAACGTACCGCCTGATCCTGCCGCCACATTCAAGGAACTCGATACCGACGGCAGTGGTGGTCTGAACAAAACGGAACTCGATAATATAGCCAGTGATTTTGGTAAGATGACCGGCCGGACATTCGATGCGGCGAAGGCGCTCAGCAGTTATGATGCCGATCAGGATGGTGAGCTCAATCAGGATGAAATCGACACCATGATGCAGAATCTGCGGGAAGATTCGGCAGGTCCTCCTCCGGCACGCCCTGAAAATTTGGGTGGGACAAGCAGGAAGCAGGTATCGGACAGCTATCTGGCCAATTCCGGAGAAGACCGGTTATCTCAATTCCGCCGGTTGATGGACCGACTGGCAAGCGATTTGGCAACCGGACCGGATAAGGAGACCTCTTCTTCCTGATCATTTGAGTTTATCTGCCGTGGTATCCATGCGAAAATCGACCACAGTAGGAATAATTTGGACTGCCGCCGGAAGAAATCCAGCCGGAACCCCGCATACCTCTTGGTAGAGGAGCAATGTCCCTGGTTTTATGAAAGTGCCGTTGGGTATCTCGGTCGAAAACAGTTGGAGGTCCGTTGAGATCTCTTGGTGTATTCAACGAGGGGCTGTGGATTTCCGGACTGACACTGTGTTCCCGCCGGCTTATATCCCTATCGACTCCACAGGACGGCCGGCCGATTACCGGACCAAACGGTCTGTCCTGAAATGGCGATTTTGATCGCTCTTGATAGATAAATTGCCGGTTAGTTCTGTAAACCCGATTGTAGCCGAACACCCCGGAATCACGCTCGTCTCCGTAGGCAACGGTTTCTCCCCGGAATGTCATCCATGAATGGCCTGAGGAATACCGGTAAAGTCTCGAGTCAGCGTAATGATTGATGATAGAGAACGGTTTCTTGTCTATGGGCACCGCTCTGCGGAAATCGTGCAGAATGTAAAACCCGGAAAACGGGTAACCCGCGACCCGGAAGCGACATGGCACCCAGGCATACAAATTCGCATAGGTAACCGGTGGCGGATAGTAGGTGATGACCGGAGGACCTTCCGTGTAATAATAGGTGGATATGGCATTTGGTTCCACAAAGTTCTTAACGGCCGGCGAACCAATCCCGCCGGATGGTCCATAAGCATACGGGGCTACTGGTAAGCCCAGCCCACCTAAGATATCATCAAATTGCTTTAGTGCCTCTTTTTTGCCCATCGGCACCTTGCCGTCATCCACGGCCGCAGCAACTTCTGCCTCAGTTGAGTGGCGATATCGGGAGTAACGGGATAATCGGCGACCCAGCCGTTTTTCGGTGCGATTCCGGCTTCAGTCAGCAGGCTCACCGCTTCCGCTTCACCACTCGCGTTCCCCACCGCAAGAGCTGATACCAGCCTTAGGGCAAGTTCACCTTGCCGGACCTGTTTCTGCTCGATTGGCGGCGGACCGGGATCCCCTTGCTCCGTCTGGGCCATAACGATCGGTGGGACCATAAGCAGAAGAACACAAAGAATGGCTGACAGAGTATTTTTAAACAGATAGCTTGTCATGGCATCGTACGCTCTCCTTGTCAGCTTACTGAAACTACTATAGTCATATATGTTGGTTTTATTACCCCGCAGAGGGCAAATTAAGGTAATTGCCACCCTGGATTTCAGCAAAGGACGGGTTTGAACGTGGCCGGACAAAATAGCGGAAAGGAGAAACCGGTGCTCTATCGTGCAATCACAAAAAAGGTACTGGGGCAGGTAAACAGCAGGGAAAAATCGGTATCCCTGCCCGGCATAGCGGAGCAGGGATACCGCAGTATGCTAAATTTTGATTTTCAATTTTTTTATAAAGAGATCGGCGCCAATGCCGACGGCAAATGCCCAGCCCATATTCGGTACGGCCAGCGCGATACCGGCAATAAGAAGAGCGATAAAATACTCTTCATTGGTCTTGAGGCTCCGCAGAAGCGGACAAAGTTCCAGCCCGGCAAACACCAGAAGCACACCAAGAACCGACTGGGGGATCAAGGCCAAGAGAGAAAAACCGAGTTCGCCGAACAGCAGGGCTATAACAACAAAAAAGGTTCCGATCATAATCGGCGCGCCACCGGTCCTGGCGCCAAAACGGTAATGTGCAGCCAACCCTCCGGTGCCGTGGCACATGGGCACCGCTCCGAATAATCCGGCCGGCAGATTCATGATTCCCATGGAAAAGGCGAACTTCCCGGCTCTTGCCTTGGGAAGTTGGGGATTGCCGGAAAAGAGGCTGGTACAGGTATCGGCGGTTCCGACACAGGCATTGCCGATAGTAAGAGGAATTTGGGGGAGAATCAGCATAATCAGGGCAGTCCAGTAATCACCCGCGGTGGGGCTGACCAGATGAATGTCCGTAGGTCCGAAAGAAATCTTCTGACCGGCGAATCCGCCCAAGGCAATCCCTGAGACAATGCCGATAACAAGAGCAACCAACGCTGCCGGAAATCGTCTGTTGTCAAGAAGAAGCAGAACCAGAGCGAAGACCAGGATACCGATGATCAGATTAATCGGATATTCGGCGAATTTACTCTCTAATCCGGACATAAAGAGGTTTTTATCGACAATGAGTGCGATGCCCTTCTTGAGAAAAATGAGGCCAAGTGTCAGCTGGATTCCCCGGACAACGGCCTGAGAGAAAAGCCTGGCCACCCGGTCGATCATTCCGGTCAGGGAGAGCACCAGCAGGAAAATTCCGAAGATTATCCCCGAAGCGCCGATCACTGATTCGGTGATAATAGCCGGATAGGCGATAGCAATGGCGCCGACCGCTTTGAGCGGTTGCACCGGTATCGGCAGGCGATAATAAAATCCGGAAATCAGGTAAAAAAGACCGAAAGTCAAAAAGACCGAGGAAGGACTCAATTTATTGATAAAAATCATGGCGACAACTATCGGCAGCAATGTGCCAAGATCACCAAAAGCCCCAGCCAGTTCGATCCGGTCAAATCGGAGAAGTTGCCTCTCGGGGCGCACGGCAGCAGAAGTTTGGTTCTCTTTGGGGGGTACCGAGGGATTTGTTACATGAGGGGAGATCATTTCATCGCTGAGTCTTTTATCCATCGTAGTCACCTCACTTTTTCAGTGGAAAAAGCTGTACGCCATCAGGTATAGTAATGACATTAATGACACGATAATAATAATAATCGTGATAGTAAATAATTTACTCCGCTTCAGGGGGTATTGTCAAGATTGTTGGGGCTCCCGTTTGCAACTTTTTCTTGATGTGGTAATCATTGCATACAGTTGGTTTCATAAATTTCCTGCCAAGACCATTATTATGATAGACAGCAAAGATACTGTTTCTCCACCAGGCCATGGACGGCTCTTACCGGTGCCGGACTCTGGACGATGTCTGAATGCCAATCAGTTGTATCAACTTGAGCAATCCTTCCGCAAATGGGTCGAATCATCGAGACGACCGGATCATAGAAATTCACGGGAGCGCATTTTGCTGATATTTCTACTGATCCGATACACGGGAGCCCGGTTACATGAGATATTGAGCCTTGATCAGGCCAAGGACTTCGACCACAATCAACATACCGTTCGATTTGGTAAAAGACAGAGCGACGGGGCGCCAAGCAGCAGGGAAGTACCGATTCCCGAGACGATTGCCGCGGACATCCAGACAATGATGCGTAATTCGGCAGTAAAGTGGCCGGATGGTTCCATGTTTCGAATCGATCCTGCGCATATTCGGCGGAAATTTTACGAGCAGGCTTTATCCATCGGGATCCCACGCGGACTGGGTACGCCCGAGACCATCAGGAAATCCAGGGCGGTAGAGCTTTTGCAAAGCAATATGCCCTTGCCGGTCGTACAAAAGATACTGGGCCATTCAACCCCCAACCTTGCTGCTTCCTACGCAGAGTTTTCCGATGCTGAAATCAGTCAGGTGGCCAAATATTTTGCCGGCCGGGAGAACCATCGCAGGACCAGCGCCCGCAATTCATTTTTCGGCAAAATCAATTCCATTCGCCAAGGGGATATCCAGACAATCGTGGAAGTGGTTTCGGTGAGCGGCAACAGCATCACCTCGATCATCACCAGCGACAGCCTGGCACGTATTGGACTCAAATCCGGCATGCTCATCACCGCAGAAGTGAAAGCCCCCTGGATCCAGCTTTGCAAGGCCCGAAACGCCCCCAATTGCTCAGCGGAAAACATCTTTCAGGGAACAGTCTGCAGGATCACCAAAAACCCCATCACCGCCGAAATAGTCATTCGACTCTCCGACGGCACGGAATTATGCGCCATCGTCACGGAAAAGAGCAGGCAGCAACTGGATATTCGTAACCAGGATCTGCTCTGGGCGTACTTCGATGCTTTTGCAGTCATTCTCCATGTCGAATGAAGTTGTAGTATTAACCTGGCTTGTACCTAACCGCTGTGGGCCATCATTATCAAAATCTCTGATTCGCCGGGATTGTCTCGCAATGAGCGGCTGAAAATATCACGAGACAAGTTTACGCAGCAAAAATATGTCTTATCTTTAGTAGCTTAAAATTCATGTTTTGATTTTCATGAATGAACTTCGTGAAAGCGCTTATCCCATAAAAAAAGCGAACCCAAAAGAGTACATCCCTGTGGAGTATTAGAGTAGTCACTACTAATCGAGTCTAGTCCAGTGCCTGTCAAGAAAAAGCTGTTTTACCCTGGATGTTTCTCTGCTCAGTTATCTTTAATATTCGGAATATGGCGTTTGAACTCAGCTGGAAACGCCTGGCAAAGACCAGTAAAAAGGAGATAATTTGCAATGAATTCGATTGTAAACACTAACGAACTGAAACAGCGAGTAGATGAAGGTGCAGTGGTCCTCGATGTGATGACCCCGGAAGATTATGCGGCCTGCCATGTGGCTGGTGCCCGGAATGCCTGCATCTATGAAATGGTTTTTCTTGATCGGGCCGCGGAAGTCATACCGGATAAAAATAGCGAAATCATCGTCTATGACGCAACCGGCACAACCAGGACCGCCGAGTTGGCTCGGGAACGGTTACTACAGGCGGGATACTCCAGAGTATCAACGCTCGCAGGCGGTCTCGCCTCCTGGACAGAGGCCGGGTTACCGGTGGAACAAAGCGAGGAGGCGGCACCCGGAGTGGCATTTCCGGTGGATGGAACTTATAATTTGGATACTGCAAAGAGCAGTTTCGAGTGGATTGGCCGGAATCTCAACAACCGGCACCTTGGTCGGATCACTATCCTCAATGGAGAAGTGGTTATGGTAGCCGGCAGGCCTGTTGCCGGGAAAATAGTGCTCGATATGCATTCTATCAGCAATCTCGATATCGAGGATCCTGGCTATCGTACCATGCTGCTCAGCCATCTGAAGTCGGACGATTTTTTTGCGGTGGAGCGCTTTCCGACCGCATCATTTATTCTGACCAGCTGGCAGGCCTTAAGTGATGCTTCCGCTGAGACACCCGGCGGGATTGTTACCGGAGACCTCACTATAAAAGACATCACCCGATCGGTCGATTTTTCGGCAATTGTCGCACCGCAACAGGATGGAAGTATCAAGATCCACGCGGCGTTCGATCTCGATCGTACTCTCTGGAACGTGAACTATGGGTCGGCCAGGATTTTTGAACGTCTGGGGATGCATCTGGTGCACGATCTGATCAGCCTGGAGTTGTTTGCAGTAGCATATAAAAATTGATGGCGTCGTAAAAAGCCCGATCTACGTCGTTGTAGATCTGAAACGAGGGTTTGGCGTACCACATGTACTGCCAAATCCTCGTTTTAGATACTACGCCTAGTATATCGAACTTTTTCCAGAGCCCATCTCAGCAACTTCGATGACTTTTTACGAGATCATCAAGGTTGACACACCCGAAAAGACCTAAATTTCCGGATGGCTAAGTAAAAAGCTTCATATGCGAGGTGCGCAAATTTTCAATCATTTCGGTGTACTAAAGTACGTCGTAATGATTGAAAATTTGCAGCAACGAAGCAGATGAAGAGTTTTTACGACGCCATCGAGGTTGAATATATGTTAATCCGAATCCTGGCTAAAACACCTATTTCCATGGAGGAATACCTATGACAGTTAGACGTGATCGTCGTATTCGCCGTATTGCCAAGATTTTCAAGAGCCATCCTACCATCGAAGGCGCCGGCGTTCATCTCAAACGCGCATTCGGCTATTCCGAAGTTCCCCAGTTCGACCCTTTTTTAATGCTGGACGACTTCCACAACAGCAATCCCGATCACTATCTGCCGGGCTTTCCCTGGCATCCGCACCGCGGCATCGAGACTGTCACCTATATCCTGGAGGGAAAAGTCGAGCACGGGGACAGCATGGGTAATAAAGGAATAATAGGAGCGGGAGACGTGCAGTGGATGACTGCCGGAAGCGGTATAATCCACCAGGAGATGCCTCAGGAGAGCTCAACCGGCACCATGTGGGGTTTCCAGTTCTGGGCCAACCTGCCGGCCAGCCATAAAATGATTGCACCACGCTACCAGGAGGTCAAAGCGGCCGACATCCCGGAAATAGTGCAGGAAAACAAGGTTAAGATCAAGGTGGTAGCTGGTGAGGTGGACGGAATAAAAGGTCCGGCTCAAAATATTGTCATTGAGCCACAAATGCTCGACATCACGGTACCGGAGATGACGGTATTTACCCATTGCCTGCCCTCCGAGCATACTGCATTTGTTTATGTGCTGGACGGCGAAGGGTATTTCGATGATCGTCGCGACGCCTATGCCTATGAAATAGTGGGCCACGGCTGGACCGACCTCGAGCGCCGGTGTATCTGCCAACCTGAAACCGTAGTCCTGTTTGAGCATGCAGGTGACAGCGTACAGGTGACTACCACTAACAACCCGATCCGTTTCCTCTTTGTTTCCGGCAAACCACTCAAGGAACCGGTAGCCTGGTATGGACCGATCGTAATGAACACTCAGAAGGAATTGAAAGCCGCTTTCGAAGAATATCATAACGGTACCTTTATAAAATGAACAATAACCACTGAAGAGGAATGAAAATGAAAGCCGTCTTGATCGAGAAAGATTCCAGCGAACTCGTCATTGGTAACTGGGAGGATCCTGCTATTGGAGAAGAAGATATTCTGGTGAGCGCGAAGGCGACAGCGATAAACCGTGCGGATTTGCTGCAGAAAATCGGCAAATATCCACCGCCTCCCGGTGAATCACCAATATTAGGGCTGGAGATGGCGGGGGTTGTCGAAGCGGTCGGCTCTGCCGTGACGCAGTGGAAGGAGGGCGACAGAGTATGCGCCTTGCTGCCGGGAGGCGGATATGCCGAAAAAGTAAAAGTGCCGGAGGAACTTGCGCTCGCTATTCCTTCCGGATTTTCTTTTGAAGAGGCGGCAGGCATACCCGAGGTCTTCCTGACCGCCTACCTCAATATTTTCCTGCTCGGTGGCTTGCAGCAGGGCCAGTCGGTCCTGATCCACGCCGCCGGAGGTGGAGTGGGGCCGGCAGCCATCCAGCTGGTAAAACAATCTGGCGGAAAAGCAGTCGCCACTGTCCGTTCCGACGAGAAGGTCACCGCCTGCCTGGAGTTCGGTGCGGACATGGCCATCAATACCACGGTCGATGATTTTGCCGCGAAAGTGAATGAGTTTACCGGAGATAAGGGCGTCAATGTGATCCTCGATCCCGTCGGGGCCACCTATTTCCAACAAAACCTGCAATGCCTGGCCACCGACGGAAGATTATTGCACATAGGCCTTATGGGAGGCCCCACCATTGAGAACCTGGATCTGCGCCAGGTGCTGTCACGCCGCTGGCAGCTGATCGGCAGTACCCTGCGCGCCTTGCCTGTGACCAGAAAAGCAGAAATCATCAAGGCGTTTACCGGACAGTTTCTGCCGATGTTTAATGACGGACGACTGAGCCCGACCATAGATTCCATTTATGACGTCCGGGATATCAATGAGGCCCATACCAGGATGGCACAGGACCTCAATATAGGTAAAATTGTCGTTCGTTTGAATTTTTAATGGCCATCGGCAAGCCCTCGTTCACAGGCCTGAGAAGCAGCTAAAGAATAAGATTTCTGAGCGTCAACCCAAGGCTCAGATGTGCAGGATGAAATAAAACCACGACTCTAGGAGAAGTCCTATGCGTAAACTCTTTTCCCCTCTTGAACTGCGATCCATCACTTTTCGTAATCGGATATTCGTTTCGCCCATGTGCCAGTATTCCTGTCACGAAGGATTCGCCAATAACTGGCATCTTGTCCATCTTGGCAGCCGTGCGGTTGGCGGAGCCGGTCTGGTCATGGTGGAAGCCACCGCAGTCAGCCGTGAAGGCAGGATCAGTCCCTACGACAGCGGCATTTGGGATGAGGCGCACGTGGAGGCGTTCTCTCCGATTGCCGGTTTCATAGAAGAACAGGGGGCAGTGCCGGGTATCCAGCTCGCCCATGCGGGCCGTAAAGCTTCCTGCCGGGTCCCGTGGCAGGGCGGCACTCCCCTGGACCTGGAAAATGGAGGGTGGCAGACGCTAGCACCCAGCGCCGTTCCTTTTGATTCGCAGCATCCTCTTCCCTCCGCCGTAACAGAAGAAGAAATGACCATGATTGAGCACAAGTTTTGCGAAGCTGCAGGCAGAGCGCATGCTGCGGGGTTCAAGGTGCTGGAACTGCACATGGCTCATGGCTATCTACTCCATGAATTTCTCTCCCCTTTGGCGAATAAGCGCACGGATGAATATGGGGGCAGCCTGGAAAACAGGTTTCGGTTTCCCTTAAGGATAACCAGAATGGTGCGTGAGCAATGGCCGCAGGAACTGCCGCTGTTCGTTCGCATTTCCGCTACAGATTGGCTGCCTGATGGATGGGATATCGACCAATCGGTGGCCTTAGCTATAAAACTGAAGGAAAATGGCGTAGATCTTGTTGATTGTTCCTCCGGATTTGTTCTCCCGGAAGAGAGAATACCTTTTGGTGCCGGTTTCCAGGTCCCTTTTGCAGCGAAGATTCGAGCCGAAGCGGGAATTGCCACCGGAGCGGTAGGATATATCACGGAGCCGGCACAGGCCGAGCAGATAGTGGCCACCGGTCAGGCCGATGTGGTGTTCCTCGCACGGCAAATGCTTCGTGATCCTTATTGGCCGCTTCATGCGGCACAGGCGTTACGGGTTGATGTGCCCTGGCCGAATCAATATTTGCGAGCCAAACAGTAAATGCCGTACCAAATGAGAGAACTGAAAAAAACTGCCGGTCAGGATCTGCATGGCGCGGCCGGCGTTTTGTTCCTGGACCCTACAACTTGTTTGATCCATCCATGACCACTCACGATTCCAATCCCGGACAGAACACATATCGCTCCAATCAAGAAGCTCAACTCAAGCGGTTCGGCCAGAAAAAGTACTCCGAAACATACTCCAAAGAATGGCGTCATGAATGAAAAAACGCCTAATTGTGATGCAAGGTAGGTTCGCAATAGCCAGAACCAGATAAGAAAACTTGCAAAAGAGACAATAACAGTCTGAAAGAACAGGCTACTCCAGAAAAGCGGCGTCGGATTGATTTGGTCCTGCCCCAAATAAAAAGCAGAAAGGCCGAGCCAAATGAACGCGCCTATCAGCTGATACAACAAGGTCTGGCTGGCAGAGGATCCGGCAAGAGCCGAACACCGTATGATGATAGTGGTCATTCCCCAGAAAAAACCTCCAAGCAGAGCGAGAATGTCACCGAAAATGATCTTTGATGATGGATCGGCTGTATGCAGACCAGGCATAAAAAACGTAATAAAGATACCTGCAAAAGCTATAACAATGCCAAACCACTGAAGGAGATGCAGGCGTTCTTCCGGCAATTTCAAGTGTAGACCGAGAGCGGCAAAAATTGGTGCTGTATAGAGAAAGACGACCGAATGCGAGGCCGATGTAAATCGCAACCCCTCACCGACAGAGAGATATTCAAGAGAAAATAGTACACCAACGAGAATTCCGGGCAGCCATGTTTCCCGGCTAAAGGATATTCTTTTCCGGCGAACAAGCAACACCACATAAATGAGGAGAACTGCAACCCCTGAGCGCAGTGATACCTGCATGATAGGTGCAATGTCGACCGCCGCAGCTTTTAAGACAACCTGTTGCAATCCCCAAATCATGCTCAGGATCACCATCAATCCGGCAGCCTGCGTGTTCACTGGCTTTCTTGACCTCATACGTGATCACCATGTTGTGTAATATTAGTAGCTTAACCAGATTTTGATTGCAACGTGATACCTGGCGGCAGCCGGATCGCGGTTGATTTCAGTTGCCCCATGTTGTACTAAATAACAACCAGATGTTTGTGATACTATACTTTGTGCGCAATGTTGTCAATATGGATGTTATATGAATGAATCTGTTGAAGCAATTTCAATAAACCTGAAAGAAGCGAGAGAGAAACGAGGATTGAGCCTGGACCAGCTTTCGGAACTTACCGGGGTAAGCAAAAGCATGTTACGGCAGATCGAGATGGGTAAGTCAAGTCCAACCATCTCAACAATCTGGAAGATTGCCAATGGCCTGCATCTGTCATTTACAGCATTGTTGCGAAAACCGGAGATTCAGGCAGAGGTGCAATCTTTTAAGGCCGGGTCAATCCTCACAGCGGAGGAAGAAAAATACCGGCTTTATCCCCTTGTACCGTTTGATCCGCATCAGTCCTTCGAGACCTATTATTTTGAAATCGATCCAGGTACGACCTACATGGGGGAGCCTCATCAGGGAGAAATTTACGAGTACGTATTTGTAACCAGAGGAAGGTTGGAGATAACTGTCGAGGACAAGTCGTTCATATTACAGGAAAATGAATTCCTGAAGTTTGAGGCAAACCATCCTCATCGATACCGATGCATAAGCGAGATGATGGCAACAGCAATCATGCAGCTAAGCTATTCCCTCTGATTCTGCGTTACATCCTTCCGGGACAACTGGAACCCTAGAGAAAGGACTTCAATTCTAATTGATTAGATCCGGTAGGGACAAATAACAATAACGCGCATTTTGGACCTGCTTATTCAGTAAACGTTCACCGGTACACATCAGAAGGCTGTATAATCCGAACCTTTAACCGTTCATCCAGTGCGCCAGGTTCGTTCAAGCAGGCATCCGAGCTATAGTTGGCTATGTGAGGCGGCCTGATCGGACGAATATGTGGTGCTGGTGAACGGTTACGCTTATTCATTAAACCTTGTGTCTTGAATAAGACCGCTTTGGTATTCGCTTGTTTCTCGCTAGCGAATAACTACATTAAGTAAGAATCAATATATAATTTTCATACTCCTCATACGTTTCCCCGCATTTCTCCGGAAATGTACTTCCCTGCGCTCTAATGGTTCAGGTGAACTCTCTGTTTGCAATTCGTATCACCAGGCACTGCGCATCGCCAGTGCCACCTGAATCATTAAGAGTCAGTTCAATCAATCATAATCAGGAGGAAATTATGTCCAGAGTCTCCGATGAAGAAATGGTTCTTATACCAGGCGGTACATTAATTACGTCCACACCAGAAGAAGGACGTGCGCTCGCGCTCAAATTAGCTCGTCATACAATCCACAACATCCAGCCGGATCTCGATGTTCTCAAAACAGGCCGCCTGAATTACGCAAATAATCCAGACAGCCTGATCGCCACCTGCCAGGTTGTTGCCATAGAATTCCAAACGATAGCTGCAGCGAATAATTATTGGCGGAAAGATTGAGGTTTTCGGTGGTTTTGCTCGGGCATTGAGTTCCGGAAACTATGGTCGAGAAATTAGTCAAATAGCAAGGTTTTGTAAAAATTATAGGGATGTTGACAAATAACCAGCACCTCATGAAACCAGTTTGTGTAGGTTGATGACACTAAATTTGACATTTATCAGTTCTAACATAACTGATGACCCTTTTCCTATTTACTTCTGGAGGCGCTATTTTCCCCTTATTTGATCATCCGCGCACCAAGCCGTAGGCGGTCCGTGCATTCCTGGGGAACCTCATTGACCGGCAGGGTATGCCAGAGGAATTTCTCAACGATTCGCGCCCCCGCATGGATTTCCTTTCGCACCTGTTCTTCGGTCATGTCCCGCCAGTAGTGGGGTGGACGGTCATGTTCCTTATCGTAGGCGGCGGTGGTGGGGTCCAGGTGGCGGAAGGGTTCAAATGCGGGAACGTCCGGCAGGGGCATCCTGATGTCCATGTACTGCTGGTAGAATTCCCAACGGGCCTGGACCCAGGACCGTTCAACGTCTTCAATGAAATCGCCGAACCCCAAAGGGAGGTAGCGATGGCCCATGCGCAGATGATAGTTCCAGCCGACAGAGCTTTGGGGTGCCCAATAGTAACCGTCGAATTCGGCGAAGGGGACTTCCTTTTTTTTCTGCTCAAAGAGGACCATTCCGGTACGGCGATTTAAAATGATGTTGTTTTTGTCGGGGGCGTATTTTACGCCTAGGTAGCCGATCAGAAAGACAATTAAGGGAGCGACAAAAAACAGCAAATAACATAAGAGCTCTTCATTATCTTTTGGGGGGAATGAAAGATGCAAGTAAAAGACAGTGAGTAGACCCAAGAATGCAACCACCCCCCCAATAAATTTCATTTGTGCGAATATATGCCTAGGGCTGGCCCATGTGGATAGCGTGAGCCGCTCGTGGTCCCAAGTGGGGTCGACCCGTCCTTCTTCTTTTAATACTTTGATATCACAGGAAAAGATTCCTTGCCGATATTCACCGCAATGGATGCCGTTATGTAAAGAAAAGGCACGCGCGACTCGCTCTGCCCCTTTCCAAGCTGAAGGTTTGGGGAGGGGGAGGCCTTTCTTTTTGTCAGCAGTGTAGGCCGTGGCTGGGTACCATTCTTCGGCGGTCGGAGTAGTCATATCAATTCCTCAGTTCAGTCTTGTGTAAACCTGTCCGGCTTCAACAGTCGCTTTCGATTCATGGGCGCTTTGGAGCGGTGGACCCGGCAGTACTGCCGAATGTTCAGATGGTAGATATCCCTGTTCGGAAAGCATGGCGTAAACCCAGCCACCTGCGTCTTACCCCTTTTGTTGTTCCCGCCACCACCGACCCCAAATTCCAGATCTCAAACAGCACCACCACCGGAGGTAGGGATTTACGCAAGGCGCGCAGGGCCGCTGCCTCAAGCGCAACGGTTTTAGAGACTTGCGCGCCGATATCGTTCAATTTTGAGATAAGGGGGGAAGTTTCCGGCACCGCGGTAATATGGGCGCTCTGGCTGTAGACCTTGGTCCCTTCTGGTATCTTCAGGTCGCCGGAGTGCATCTTGTTGAGGGCATTCAGGCTCCAGCCGCTGATAGTGGCTACTCCTTTGAATTTGGCGAGGTTCGTCAGGTTGTCTGTGGCGATCAGCTCGTCGGCGCCATTGAGTATTTTGAAGTCGTTTGAGCCTCTCCTCGCTGTGTTGAGTGCATTTTTGCCCGCTTCGGAAGCCTTGAGGGTGGGCCATTTACTGATGCTAGCCTCGAGAATTCTGTAGTTTTGGGGAACGCTGCCTATTTCCGTGAATAGACGCATGCCTTTAAGGTTTTCGCTGGTAAGCTTGCCCAACCTAGTCAGGGCCTTGAAGTCGAAATCTACTGAAAACGAATTACGGGCTTCATTAAATTGCCTGGAGAAGTGCTCCAGTAAGCTGCTGATGCTCTCATTGGCAAGGTGGATCAGGCGGCGTGAGTCCTGACTGAGGATCCTGGGAGAACCCAGGGTGCCGGCCATAACGGCGGTAAAGGTGGCGGGTCGGAAGCCGCCCAGGCCGTCGTTTACGGGGTCTTTTGTCTGGACAGGTGCGTCGCTGTCCACCGGTGCCTGTTGTTCCGTGGGGAACAGCGATGAATAGAGGGGGTGGTCGGGTCTCAATAAGGATTCCATATAGAGACAGCCGAGGTCTTCTTCATAGCGGAGCCGGTCCCGTTCATTCGATAAAGTGAGTGCGTTATCGATAGCACAAGGGTCATTATTTAGGTGCGCCACGAGTCCCAACATGGCCTGCCAGCTTTTTAAGTAGGCATATCCCTCGCAACTGAAATAATCGAGCATGGCGGTGTTGACGTCGATAAAGTCTTAGGGGTATCCTTGTCGTATTTGCCTTGCAGAAAGTGGACGTGGGCCTCTTTTAGCTTACGAATCTTAACACGTAATTTCTGACGCTCATCGACCTCCAACAGATCCTTCAGTTTTTTTTCATCCGTGGTGTCGGCACATTTGCCGAAGATGGTTTTTGTTGCACTCGCCACATGGCAGTCCATGGCGGAGTGCATAGGGCGGTAACGTTTTCGGCGCTCTGGATATTTTCGGTATCCTGCCCTTCCCCAAGGATCCACTGTTCCAGCTCGCTGGTTATATCCTGCATGCGTTCTTGACGATTTTTCGCCGTTTCACTTGCGGATAGAGTCGGCATGGGGGTGGAGTCTTTCAGTCGGGGTTCCTTGGTTTTGTCCGGCTCCTCTTCTTCGGGGAGACAAACAATGCTAACTAGTCCACTGCGCCATCCGAGGCACCTTATCCATGCACTCCTGAGGAACGGGATTAGGCGGCAGCGTGTTCCACGGGAAGTTCTCCACGGCCTTGATTCCTGCTTTATGTTTCTTCTTAAAAGTCTCAATGTCCATATCCCGCCAGTAGTGGGGCGGACGCTTGTGCGCCTTGTCCCAGGCGGCGGTGGTGGGATCGAGATGCCGATAGGGCTCCAGTTCCGGGAGGTCGGGCAGCGGCATACTGGTGTCCATATATTGTTGAATCCATTCCCATTGGCTATAGACCCAGTAAAGCCGGTTCCAATTTGTGGACGTCCCCATCCCCACCGGCTGAAAACGGTGCCCCAGATACAGGCTGTACCGCACGCTTGCCGTAAGCGTGATGCGGTGATGATAGGCGTCGAACTCGGCAAAAGGCAGGGTCATCAATCCCTTGCGGGTTGGCAGGGTGACCATCCCGGTGCGCCGGTTGTAGACCGTATTGTTCTTGTTGGGTACCACTTTCAGCAAAATATGGGCGACGATAAAAACGGTGAAGGGGACTGCAAAATAGGGATCAGTAATAAAGTCAATAAATCCCTGCGGGGGAAAAAAAACAATGTAATTAACCCGATAATCGTAAATGCTCCCCCTCCCCATCGCAGAGTCGCCATCATGGCAATGGGATTGGCCAGGCTGGCTCTGCTCCAGCATTCATGGTCCAGCCGCACGTCATGGGGATCGACCTTACCCTGCTTCAAGGTTTTGAGGATGCCCCTGTCCAGGTCTGCGCGGTAATCGCCGCAATGCACCCCATGGGGCATCGGGTGGACACGAGCGACTTTGCCCGGTCCATCCCAAGCTTCGGGAATAGGTGGGGGCACGTCATTTTTCTTGCGTGAATCATAGGCCGTCGGGGCATACCAGTCTTCGGGGGAAGGTGTTGCTCTCTTCATGATGAATATATCCTTTATGATGGATCACTGTACACCCAACCGGGGATGCTCGGGTCTATTGCGGCATCCTTTTTGGCCTGGTGGGCTTCATAACGTTGCAGGTAGGCGGTGTTCGATTCGTCGGGTTGCTGAACCGGAGGTTGGTATTGTCTGTTCTCTCGAACGCCTTTTAATACATACGTCGGATCGGGAACAAGTGTCGGTCCTTCGGCCAGAAAGAGCCGCGCTTTAGCTTGCCAGGTATCGAGGTTGTCGCTATGGAAGTAGTATTCCACAGCGGTCAGCCGCCCGCCGGTTATACGCTGTTTGATGATAAAGGGTTGCTGCTGGACCGGGGACTCCCGATACGTGACCATGGTGTTTGGGTTAAGATGCATGGTACTGTGCAAGACCAGCTTTTTACAGGCGTAGGCCCGGAGATCGACCTCATCCTGCTCGATGGTGAAGTTGGGCAGCTTGACCGTGACGCGGATATCGCCCTTTTTGCTTTCGGCAAATGCCGGAGCTGTAAGCCGTTTGACTTCAATACTGGGGGTGTACAGGGCGTTGGCCAGGGCATTGTAGGCGACGGTTTCGTCCTCGCGCAGATATGCGAAGTCGTGATCTCCTTCATCTTTGCCGAAGGGGCCGTTGGCTGCCCATTCTTCAATGGGGGTGTCTTCAAGGGCGTTGGCGAGAAAGACGCTAAGCAACACAATAACCAATGCGGAGGTCATATACGGAGTAAAAACGGTGAACCCCGCCAGCCAGAGGATTTCCTCTTCAACTGCAGCCTTCCCTAAAAGTCCAAACCCGTACAGGGTAAAACCAGCGGCGCTAAGACCGTTGGCCACGGCGGCGTCGCAATCGTGCTCATGAAAGTTGTTGACTATGTCTCTCAACGAAAGCGCTGCGCTGCCGAAGGCAGCCCCGGCGCCCAGAAAGGGCAGCGCCGGGATGAAGGTCCGGCCGAAGCGGAAGCCCGCGTTTTTGATGGCCGAACCGATCACGCTTCTTTTCGCCGGTCATTTCAACAATCCCCTGCAGGGTGGCATAAGCCAGATCGGCAACAGCGCTGGCAAATTCCGCTTTTCTTCGCTCTTTCGATCCCTGGGTCGCCCGCACCATCGTTTGTAAATTCCAGATTTCATACAGCACCACCACCGGTGGCACTATTTTGCGCAGCATCTTCAGGGCAGCAGCTTGCGCGCCGGCCAGGGCACTCACCTTGGCTTCAGCAATATTCAGTCTGGTCACCAGATCACTCTGCCGGGGGATGACTGTGACCCTGAGATTGGCCCTCTCAAGCTCGCCCACATTCAGCAGCTTGGTCTTGAGTTTTTTTAGGTTCGTCCAGTCCCAGGTGGCATCTATCGGCTGCCGCCCTTTGAATTTTGCCAGAAATCTGGGACTTTCGGAACCGATGATCTGGTCGGCATCGTCCACGATGTTGATGAGCGCGTCATTCAGTTTGGCATTGGACCGGCCCAGGGAGCCCTTTGCCTGTTCAGCGGAAAGGTGCCGGGTCTTACTGAGGTTGGCGTGAAGGATGGTGTACTCCTCGGTCACGTCGCCCAGTCGCATGACGCGTAGCCCTTTTAGGTCGGGGTTGCCCACCTTGCTTAGACGCAGGAAGGCGTTGACATCATAATTTATCCGCGTATTAAGAGCTTGTTTCCACTGGCGGCTGAAGCCGGCAAGCAAATCGCTCAGACTCTGGTCGGCTAGTTCGGCGGTGCGGCGAGCTTCCTGACTGAGCAGGCGCGCCCCTATGGGCACGCCTGAAAAGGCCGCAGCATAGGTGCCGGGACGGAAGTTACCCATGCCGTCGTTTTCGGGATTGGTTGTCGCAACCGGACCATCGCTTTCAACCGGGGCCTGCTGTTCGGTGGGAAACAGCATAGAGTGGAGAGGGTGGGAAGGACGCAGCACGTCTTCGAGGTAGAGGCAGCCGAGGTCCTTTTCGTAAGGGGTGCGATCGTCATCCTGCGACAGAATAAGAGTGCCGTCGATGGCGCTTAGATCGGTGTCGATAGCTCGCAATCAGTCCCTTAACCGCTAGCCAGGCGTGCAAATAGGTATGCCCCTCCTGGCTGAAGTAGTCGACCAGGGCTGTGTTTACATCGATAAAGCCGGGGTGGGTTACAGCCATTGCCATTGACCTTGCCTTGCAACCACTCCACATGGACTTTTTTGAGGTCGCGGATTTTGATGCGCAGATCCTGGCGCTTGGTGACCTCCAACAAATCTTTGAGTTTGTTCTCGTCTGTTTTGTCGCCGCACTTACCAAAAATGGTCTTTGTCGTTATCGGTCCCGTTCGCCCGTGACACTCCATGACTGAGTGGACTTCCGGGCTTGATCCTTTCCGAGTTTTTTATAGGCGGTTTTTGGATCGAAAAACAGCCGGTAGGCCAGGACCGCACTTTGGTAAAAGGGCTTTTTACTTATTGTTTTCATAAGGGCGTTTAATTCGTCGTAGCCCCGTTGGACGGCCATACTATTGTCCAGCGCAATGCACAACGGATCCTGTAAAAACAACACCGGCATCTTGCTTCCCCGGTGCAGCAGCATGGAAAAATTATCGGCGGTAACGTTTTCGGCGCTCTGGATATTTTCGGTGTCTTGGCCATCTCCGAGGATCCACTGTTCCAGCTCACCGGTGATATCCTGCATTCATTTTTGGCGGTTTTTCGCCGTTTCACTTGCAGGCAGGGTTGGCATGGGGGTGGAGTCTTTTAAACGGGGTTCCTTACTCATGTCCGGTTCCATGCCGCCCATGGCATTGATTCGTGTCCAGCTCCACTGCACCTCGGAGAAGGCTATTTCGATGGTTTGAATTTGGTTGTCGATCTTCCAGGGGACAATAACCCGGCTATCGGATTCGCCGCTAGCGTGGCGGATATCGAGGCCCTGGTAGCGGCGCAGGTTGACGTCCGCCATAAAGGTATTGTCGCGGACTTGCAGTTCCCGCCAGAGATGGCCATTGCGGTAGATATATAACCAGCCTTCGCGCAGGTCGGTCATGTGTGCCTTGTTAAACTCGGCGGTGGCATATCGTCTGGGGATGATGGGAACGGTAAGGTTGGCAAATTCCTTTGGACTTGTGGATTGGAGGAATCCTTTTTGACGGTTTTAGTATCGCCCAGCGGGATGACGATATATTCCCCGTCTTCTTCTTCGTTCCCATCGAATTCCTTGTCATTCAACAATAGGGAGAGGTGCCGGGTGCCGGATTGCAGATTATTTAACAGCAGTTCCCGATAACGCCCAGAACCTTCCTGCTCCATGTATTGAAATATATGGTCCTTCGCCGCATCTTCATCGCTATTTCCCCGGTATAGGACTCTCAGCAAAGTAGTCCGTTCCCCGCTTTGGCCCAGAATAACCTTGTCCGGTAATTCGGTCTCTTCCTGCGGCGTTACCTTTGAGAGTTTTAAGGTGTCGGCGATCGGCGCGCCCGGCTGGGTAAGCGGCATCGGGGCGGTATTGCAGTTATTGCTGACCATCATGTCGCCTTGGCGTACCGCACGGATGCCTTCGATGAAGACATTGGGCGAGCCGGTGATGAATTCGGCTTTTTCGGTGATGGTGCATTTCATCCCTTGCGGTTTTTTCCCTGCAACAGCGGATGATTTTCACAAATGTCCAGCACCTCCTGTGGCCATGGTTTATGATTGCGTTTGTTGAGATTGATAAATTTGACACCCATCCAGGCCATAGGAGCGATTAATAGGAAGAGGGTCTTGGTATAGGTGGATTCGTGGTCCTTATCCCATCTTCTTCGGGAGACGCTTTTTTCGTTTTCCGGGGTTTTATGCAACGTCACGTGACCATCGGGGCTTTCCATATAACGGCAGAAATACTCCCAGCAGCGCAGAGAATTTTCCTCGTATCTCTCGTGTCCGTCGACATAGGTCCAAGCTTGGATCTCCTCGGGGGTGGGGCCGAAGCCGAACTGCAGGCAGTAATTATTACAGGCACCGCGGGCATTGAGGGTTTTGCTGATCCTGGCCGGGACCGTTTTCCAGGGGATGCGAACCACCTGTACGCCGTTGCTGATGATCAGTTCCTGGGTGATCCGGTTCAGGCGGTACGGTAGGGGGGGGCGGGCCAGAAGGGAGAACAGGATGCAGGCGATGGAAAAAATAAGAACAGCGGAAAATAATATAATGCCATTGCTCATGGAGGAGGTCCAGTGGCCAAGATTTATATATGCCCAAACCAAGGTTAGGAGTGCCAGCATAATGGTATAAATAAATCCCGCAGCTAATGTCGACAAACAGACACCCATGGCACCGGCCCTCGGAATTTCCAGGAACACCTCGTTTTTAACCGGAACATCTTCTTCTGGGTGCATATCCGGAAAGCGCTGGTGCGGAGGACCCAAAGGCCTATTATCGTCATGCCATTTGTATTTGAAATCAGATGCTTTGGCCATGTGTTTTACTCCCTTTATGTGCAATTAATAACAGACCCCCGGTATTGGGAAGTAGATACTTTCCATCGCCATAGGGATCGAACCAGAGTCGGATATCGGCCTGGGCGGCGTCCTTGGGGATGTCGATGACACCGATGCTCCAGGTATGGGAGATTGGCTCGGGACCGTTTCCGGCAGGTTGGTCTTTCATCTGCGCCGGACTGGTGTCCTGGTAGCTTTCAGCGTGGTGTGATTCGTTGAAAAAGCTCGCACTTTGTCCCAAATTATTGATAAAAAGGATTTGCAGGATCAATTTGCCATGTTTGAAGGGGGGTACGGTGACCTTCAGTTCAATACCCTGGGGTTGCTCCTCAAATTGCTTCCTGATTGGTCTCAAGTCATTATCAGTTAATTCGTGCCGGTAATCGACCCACCGGGCCTCGGCCGAGTAGCCGACAATAAAAGGCAGGGCTGCGGCGATTTCGTCTCCGGGTTGGTTTTTCCAGGCAGCATAACGGATGGTCTCCTTTTCGCCCTGCCGGTTGGTGATAGTGCCCTTGCCGTCATAGGCATCGTCACCCCAGGCACAGTGAGTGAGCCAGTCTTCAAGCGGATCGTTATCTGCATAGAGAGTGTAAATCAGGCCGCCGATGGTCACGGCCACGCCGACCCAGCCACATAGCCGAAAAAGAGGGGCGAAGCGGGCAAGGGTTCCTAGACGGGCGACAAGACCGATCTCCGCCAATGGACCGGATCCCGTGGTAATGGTGGTGGCGGCTTCAGCAGCCGCCCCTATTCTGCCGAGAGAAAACAAAAGGCTGCCGCCGGACATGATGCCGTAGCCCACAGCGGCATCCGTATCGCCGCTTTGCCACTCGTCATAGGTCATTTTGCTTTCAAAAACCGCGAGCAAAAGACCACTGGTGGCGTTCAAAAGACCACACCACATCGTCGCTTGGGCTGTGGCAATTTTGGACGACGCAGTCTTAAGGAAAGACGCTGTTAACTCTTTTTCGAACATGGCGGCAAAGCCCAAGGCATCGGAGGCCAGATTGGCTAAATAGGCTGCAATTGTAGGAATATCTGCATCTTCAGACCACTGTTTATAAAAATCCTTGAGCGCCCAGGCAATATTCAGTGCCTGCAATCCCCTGAAACCCTTGTGTATTTTGTCGACAAACTCTTCATCGCGCAGACGCACCCCGATTCGCTCATGAGTGGTTTCGAACCAGGATTTTTCGGGCATGCTTTCCATGGTCCCGATCGGCTTGCCGTCAATAAAAAGCTGTGGCACGACGATGGTCCCACCTTTTAAGGCTGCAACAGCTTCTCCGGTAAGGGCATCGATGGCGGCTCCCCAGCGTAGGTGTTTGGGAAGTTTGCTCAAGTAATCTCCCGGCACGATGACAATATCCCTTGTCCCCTGGGTGACGTTGAGGTTGGACAGACGGTAACGCCGGTATATTCGATCGAGTAAGGAAGGTAAATCCTGTTTGATGAGATAGGTGGCGAGCAAGGCGAACATGTCGTCGGTGTGTCCGGTTGTGCGATCGGTTACCAGAAGAACGCGGTCGAAAAAGTCCAAACCTTCCGGGGTTGGCGCCTCGAAACTGCCCAGTAGTTTGGTCAGTCGATCGGGCTCTTCGACTTGGTCTGTCTTGCCGGCGTTCTTCTTGGTTATAAGGGGACAGATGGCCGATAAAATGGCGTACCAGATTTCCTCCAGATCCTGTTGGTGGTCTGGTACTTTGTCTTTGCCGGTCGAGTAGTCGTTCCAGATAACCTTGATAATATCTCTATTTTTCTGAAGAAAGCCGATCAGTTCATCCTGGGCCCTGTCATACTTGTGTTGGAGTTGTTTGCAAATGCCGTCGAAGTTGTTGCAAAAGGCCGTCATGTCCTCCCAACTGCGAAGATGCTTGCGATAAGCGGGATAGCTGTCGAGGATATTTTGGGCAATATCGCCGATGGTGCGTTTGTGACCGTCCTTTTGCTGTAGTTCGTAAAGATCGAGGGCGGCCTGGTGGGCTCGCCCGGCCTTCTCTCTTACCATACCAAGATGATCTTTAAGAAACAGCACCGGCATTTTGCTTCCCCGGTACAGCATCATGTTATAATTATCGACGGCAACGTTTTCGGCACTCTGGATATTCTCGGTGTCCTGGCCTTCCCCGAGGATCCATTTTTCCAGCTCACCGGTTACATCCTGCATGCGTTTTTGGCGGTTCTTGGCCGTTTCACTCGCTGATAAGGTCGGCATGGGAGCGGAGTCTTTTAAACGGGGTTCCTTGCTCTTGTCCGGTTCCATGCCGCCCATGGCATTAATACGAGCCCAGCTCCACTGCACCTCGGAGAAGGCTATTTCGATGGTCTGGATTTGGTTGTCGATTTTCCAGGGGACAATAACCCGGCTGTCGGATTCGCCGCTGGCGTGGCGGATATCGAGGCCCTGGTAGCGGCGCAGGTTGACGTCCGCCATAAAGGTATTGTCGCGGACTTGCAGCTCCCGCCAGAGATGACCGTTGCGGTAGATGTATAACCAGCCTTCTCGCAGGTCGGCCATGTGTGCCTTGTTAAACTCGGCGGTGGCATATCGTCTGGGGATGATGGGAACGGTAAGGTTGGCAAATTCCTTTGGACTTTGGGGATTGGGGGAATCCTTTTTGACGGTTTTAGTATCGCCCAGCGGGATGACGATATATTCCCCGTCTTCTTCTTCGTTCCCATCGAATTCCTTGTCATTCAACAATAAGGAGAGGTGCCGGGTGCCGGATTGCAGATTATTTAACAGCAGTTCACGATAACGTCCAGAACCTTCCTGCTCCATGTATTGAAATATGTGGTCCTTCGCCGCATCTTCATCGCTATTTCCCCGGTATAGGCCTCTCAGCAAAGTAGTCCGTTCCCCGCTTTGGCCCAGAATAACCTTGTCCGGTAATTCGGTCTCTTCCTGCGGCGTTACCTTTGAGAGTTTTAAGGTGTCGGAGATCGGCGCGCCTGGCTGGGTAAGGGGCATCGGGGCGGTATTGCAGTTATTGCTGACCATCATGTCGCCTTGGCGTACCGCAGGGATGCCTTCGATAAAGACATTGGGCGAGCCGGTGATGAATTCGGCTTTTTCGGTGATGGTGCCGCTGCGGATTCCTTTGCGGTTGCCGGGTTCATCGCCGGTGCTTTTGGAAAAGATAGAGCTCTTATGGCAGATGGGATTGCCGTTGACATAGACGGTTGCGGCGGTTTTGTCGGCATCGACACTGCGGGCGACATTGGTATAGGGAATGGGAACTGTGGACTTGCCGATTTTAGTCCAACAAACATCGGTCGTAATAAGTACTCCCGCGCTTTCTTTATGGACCACGGTACGTCCATTGATCAGGACATTGCCTTTTTTAGGACTGGACATAAGTTGATTTCCTGTTGTTTTTCTTATTTAATTGCTGCAATTTTATTGTCTATAATTTTTTCCCGCGACGGAAGCATCTTCAGGTATACCGTACCGCGATGAGAGTGTTGGCTACTTTCGACCACAACAATGTTATCGACCGAGGGAAACCTGAAATCGAACCGGGCGGCGCCTAAAACGAGAGCAAGTGGTATCGTGGCCGCGCCTGTTTTCCCTAGAGAGATATAGGGTCTCAATTCTTCAAATTTTCTTGGAATGTTTTCGCGTCGTGACCAGTTATTTTCAACCGTCTGATGCCACTCCAGTTCGTCGTCGATGTTGCCGTCAAGGGGAAGGACGATGCTTTGCAAAGCGGGAGCACTTAGGTTAGCCGTAGTCAGTATATTTCTGAGAGCTGTTGTCAGTCCGGTCATTTGGTGATCTTCCGCCTTACCCGCATATGGTTCTTCGCACGATGTCATTGCGCCGATTATGGGACAGCCGGTCGGAGGATTTGAGGGATCGCATTTTTCAAGCAGCAGGTAAGCTGCACCTTCGCCTAAAATAACGCCTCCGGCATCTTCCCGGAGCATGGCTGATTTCGTTTGAATAAGTGATGCACAGGTCACGATATCGACCAGTGAGTCCGCGCCGCCGAATATAACATATTGCCATTTGCCGCCAGCCAACTCCGCACAGGCTTTTTCAAGTTGCAGGACGGCGCCTTGGTCGGGTGAGGCAAATCGGAAGCAGGCAGTGGTCAAATTGTCGTCCTGTCCTTGAAGAGCGGATTGCAGTAATTCATGATTGAGACTAGCTCCTCTGTCCGTTTCTACTTCCGGAAGAAGGGTCAGAACAAGAATTTTCTCCCCTGCCATGTCTTGAGGGAGAAAACTCAGAGCCTGCTTCAACGCCGACTCGGCCAGCGAAGTAATCCTCTCCTGAGGTGTTTGACATCCTTCCAGCTCCGGAATGGATGCCAGCAGTAGACGAATGCCCTCGCCGTTTTCCCCTTTCCCCGAAAAATGGTTATGCGGTGTGCAGTTTGTGAGATGTGTCGCCACGGCGCCGAAAAGTGCGAATGACTGATCGCCAGCTTTACAGGTAAGGCCTATTCCTCTTAAGGCGATCCCTTTTGCGGGAACAGCAGTCTGAAAGCCGGTGCCGGTTTCTGAAGATGTTGGCGGAGCGGTTTTCATTTGGTGGCCTCCATTGATTCCTCTTTAGTTTCTTCCCTTTCTTCCGTATCCGGGTCAATAAGGTGGACTATAGATGCGGCATTTGTCTCTATCTCCTGGGTAATGGCGACTCGAAACAGCAGGAAAATCTGTTGCCGGTCTGCTTGGACGATAAG
The DNA here is from genome assembly GCA_963835305.1 of uncultured delta proteobacterium. Classification (GTDB taxonomy): domain Bacteria; phylum Desulfobacterota; class Desulfobulbia; order Desulfobulbales; family Desulfocapsaceae; genus Desulforhopalus_A. The sequence continues at coordinate 270,507 of CAWIEU010000010.1, read as the reverse complement.
TGTGTCGCAGAGCGGTTGCAGCTCGGTAATCATGCCTGCATTTTTCAGGAGGACCTTTGGTTGCAAAGCAGGCAGGTTGATAAGCACTCCCCCAGGCGCATCGGCTACCAAGCCTTTAAGGCTAAGGGACATCTCTCCCTCGAAAGGTTGGGTGAACCGCTGATCCAGCGGCGCGGTATTGTGCAGGGATTCAGGTGGTTCTTTCGCCCAGGGACAACCGCCGCTTTCAGCCTTCTTGGCATCAATCTCCATGAGGTCTTTGCACCGCGGTTGCCAATGGGGCGCCAGGGGGCCAAAGCCGGCAGGCTGGACCCGACCGGCAGGGCTGCTGATAAAGCGGGGCCCTATTTCAATCCGGGGCAAGCTTAGTCCCTTGGTGCGCAGACCTCTCAGGCTGTAACCGACGCCTGCCGGATTTTCAAGAAACGTCTCTTCGGGGTTGGAGGGATCGCTGCCGCCGTAGGCCTTTTCATAGGTGAGCGGGACAGGCTCTGTGATGGGTTCCGCTTTGCCTGGAAGTACAGTAAGTAGCCTGCGTTGCCAGGTGCGGGGGCCGAAGACTCTGAGCTCCTTCTTCCAGTAATCTTTGTCTCCCTGGCGCAAACCAACTTCCACACGCATTATTGATTCTCCCGCCTGGGAAGGATGGGCACTGCCGGAAAGTAAAATTTCAGCTCCTTTTTTAAAGGGGGCGACTTCACTGGCAATCAGCAGGCTGGAAGACTCCGGTTTTTCACTATAAATATCCGCCATTTCTATGGGCGGCTCCGGCAGAGAGCTGAGTTTTCCCAGTTTATCGAAGGTGTAACCGACTTTGAAAACCAGTGTCTGTTGCCGTTTCCGGTTTCTTCCCCAGCCGGGGAAAAGTACCGCTGCCCAGGATGTCTGATTGTCAAGCTGAAGCATGAGTCTCCTCCAGGTTGATATCTTTGGGCAGCTTTTGCTGTAAAATACGCAGGCGTTGAAATTGGGTTGCGTTGGCGGTAACACCGATTGGACAGCCGAGCCTGTAGGACAGCAGATCAAGCAGATTATTGCCAAAGCGCCCTGCCTGTCGACTGCTCTGCCTAAAGAGGTTTTTCAGGCAAAAAGTCTCCCCAAAGAGAAATCGCTTACCTTCCCGCAGTTGTTTATGATGCTCCTGCCACCACAACTCAACAGAGTGTGGAGAGAGCTGGGGAGTAGACTTCCGGTCCGGCTGTACAAGGCGCAGACGTGGCGTAACCGTAAGGTTCCGGCCGCCGACCCAATGCCACACCTCAAGCACTCCTGCTGATGGCTTGCTGGCCTGACTTAGATCCAGCAATGCCTGCAAGGCCGCTTCAGTACCATGGAGCGCGAGCAGCTCGGCAGCGGCATCCGGATTTTTCTCAGCGAATTTTTGCAGCATCGGCACTATATTGGGGTCGGCTATGATAGCGCCCAGACGCAGCAGATGATACAGACTGTCGTCATCTGATTCCGACTCAATGCAGCGCCAGAGGGGTTTGGCCAGATTCTGTTCGCCCCGGAGCAAGCCTCCCCAGAGGGCGGTAGCCAGCAGGTGGCCTGATTTTTCCGGACGTTTGGCGCCGGACAGCAGCCCCTGGTAATAGGCCGCGAACAGTTCCAGTCCAATGTGCGGACGGCTGGCGGCATATCTTAGGGCGGCGATCTCAAGAGCCGTATTGTGGCTTCGTAGTTCTGCCACACTTACCAGGGCCGTGGGAATGGTTCGTGACTGTTCCCGCCAGAGATCGAACAATGATGGTCGCAGCTCGGGCTTCTGCCGATACAGCTCCAACATCCTGGTATCGGCTTCCGGTGGTGGTAACAGCGAAAGAGCGTGAAATGCCCCCTCCTGGAGTGGTCCGGTTTGTCCGAGCAGATCCAGCGCCTGGTCGTAGGCTGGTTCGCGCATTGACGTGTCTGCCGAAAGAAATCGACAGGTCAGGTCGACAAAGGCATCCGCTGCATTCTCGGGCGGCTGCGATTCGGTTGAACCGCCGGACAGTACATGAAGATGGGTCCAGAGCTGCTGCTCATTATGCGCCAGCAAATCCGCCTCGACCACAGTTTGTTGCTGAAGAGTGCAGCGCTGGCGATAGAGGGTCAGAGCCGTATCCCGGTGGGTGGAAAGAAATGGAATGTTCATATCTTAATTCAGTTCAATAGTTGTACTTTGCAGCCTGATACTTCCTTCCGCCTGTTCGGTGATCTGTTGACCGTCGATTTTAATCCGGCCATCGGCATGAATTTCGATCACACTCCGACCGGCTTTGAGCCGCACGCTTTGTGCCGCTTCAAGTACCAACTGCCCCTCCTGTACCTCGAGTCGCGGAGCCGGGCTTTCATTCGGCAAACGTAATCTTCCGGCAACAACAAATCCCTGTGAGATCTGGAGTATGAGCACCCGATCCCCGACCTTGAGAGACTGGACCTGACTGAGATGCCCCGCCACCGGATAGAAAACCCCTTCAAAATCAATTTCAACGGCCTGTCCTTCCCTTACGGAGGAAACTGTGGCGATAGTCGGGCCATCCGGCGCTGCTGTTTGAAATAGTTCTACAATGTTCGCTTTCATCACTGAATCTCCTGTTGAAGTTAATTCCCGCCAATTTTGCTGCCCTTGAGGTTGATGCTGGCGCCGTTAATGTCGATTTTGGCAGCGGAGAGCACCAGATTTCCATCTCGTGAAATCTGTATCGTGCCCGGCCCTTGTTTAATAGTTACGGGCCCGCCCCCCTGGCCGAGGATGAGGATATCTTTGGCGGCTTTCAGGCTGAATCGGCCATTATTGACTAATATGCTCATGTCCTCTTCCCGTACCTCCACGGACAGTTTTTGACCAACGTCCACCACCAGGTCCTTGCCGGTAGTCATTTCGATATTCTGATTTTCCGCCTGAAACTGAATGTTTTTTTTAGCCTTGAGGCGAAAATCGGTAGCAGCTTGAAATTCAATCTCCTTATTGCGGGTCATCAAACGCTGGGCGTTTTCCACGGTGACGATATGGTCGTTGCCAGCCTGCACTGTCTGGGTGTCCCCGGATTCCACGAGCAGAGTTTTTTTGGCAAAAATCTCCATTTCCCCTTCCTCGGTTGCCAGCCGCACCTTATGCCCTTCGGCATTGGCGTCGAGGGTCAGAATGTTTTTTCGATTTGCCGTGAAAAGCTCGATTCGTTCCTGCTTGACCAGATCGTCCATCACCAGTTCGTTGCCACCGGCGGTGCGAATGATGTTTTGGGTATTGTTCTCTGAGGTGACCACGCTGGGTGTTGTCGGATTGGCGAGGGTTCCCATTAAAACGGGGCGGTCCAGATCCCCGTTGACACAGGCAAGAACTACCTCTGTCCCTGCATGTAAAGGAAAGTGCATGCCGTAGTTATTGCCGCCATAGGGCTGCATCATCCGTACCGGATGGCTTGCTTCTCCCTGAGCCGCTGAGCCGCGGTCGAAATCGGTTCGGACCCGATAGCGTCCCTGATCGTCCAGATAAGCATATTTCGGTCCGTTGGTTTCCACGCGGGCTGTGAATAATCCCAGGAGTTGCCGGTTTTCAGGAATGGGGGGACGGAAAGGGACGTCAGCCCGAATCATTTGGACGATGTTTTTATAGGTGGCGCCTTTTACCGAACCGCCCATTTCCAGGGCAGCTCCCTGGTCGGCGGCATGGGTAACGTTTATCACGAGGTAATCTCCGTTAAGCGCTTCGTTTGGGTGTTGGGAAACCTTCAGGCGAAAGCCGGGCCGGATACCCCGGCAATCGGTTTCACCAATGTAGGATTCCCGCTGGACATCAAGTGACTGTTGCCGGATGGTAGCCATCTGTTGCCCTTCCTCGACCGTTTTAAAATGATCCCCATAGAGCGAAGTGGTACCTTTTGCCTGACCGGACTCTGCGTTTTTCGAGGCTTCCAGATGAAAATCCGGGGTGCGGTAGTTGTAGTCGGTCAACAGGGTCTGACCGGGCAGGAGGCGTGCCTGAGGAGACAGAGCGTAGATGGTTTCCACCGAGCGGACCGCACCTGTCTGAGGCTGATACATCAGTTCGCTCACTCCCGGCAGGAAGGGCCGGGTCGTACTCTGATCGCGGAAAAGGATCCTGGTTTTGTCTTTGTCGCTTTCAAAAGTAAAGAAAATACCGGAGCGGGCCAGCAACCGGACGATAAAATCGTAGTCCGTTTCATTGTACTGCACCACGTATTCACGCACGGGATAAGTAGTCTTGGGATCCAGGTTGATGGAAAAATCATCCTTGGCGTAGTCGGCGGTAAGCAAAACTTCTTCGAGAATTTGGGGAACGGTCCTGTTTATAAAAACCCTGTTCCCGGTATTGAGCCTGAGGGGGTACAGCGGTGAAGAAATCACGGCCCGATACGACATGCCTGTTGGAGTGTCGTTCTCGCGATAAAACGTCGTGACGATACCGTGTAGAAATATCGGGGTACCGCCCCAGCGCATTTCCAGGGTGGCGGGATTGCCGATAACCGTTTTTGGTAAAAGGTCAGTCTTGGTGACTAAAGACAGGGTGAAACGGAAATCCCGGGAAAGACCATGCTCTTCGCCCCTGAATTGTGCGACGGTAAAACTGTCATCCGGAACTGTTCGAATGCGAAATGAATAATGACTGGTGCTGGCTGAGCGGTCCAGGGACAGGGCTGTTTTGTTAGATGTCATCATCGTAATCCTTTGTTATCTTTCCGGCTTTCTATACGGCTGCCAAACGGACCATGGGTTCCGTGGAAGGCGTCTCTTGTTCGGGTGTTGCGGGTACGAGGTTGCTGAACACACATGAAAAGTCATTGTTTTCGTCAAATTCCAGCGTCATCACCTGAGGCATGTCATCGTCTACCATAAAACCAAGCAGACTGCGCGAGACGCCTGGCATTAATTGTTGTTCTATCAGGGTATTCACGGCGCGGGCGCCGGATTCCGGTGAATGGCACTGCTCTGAGAGGTAATCGAGTACGCGCGGGTCACAGCGCAGAGTGATGCCGTGGGCGTCGGCAAGTCGCTGAGCCACCTGGTCCAGTTTCAGGGCGATGATCTGCTTCAGCGCTTCCCGGTCAAGGGGGCGCAAGGGGATAACCTGCATCCGCGCCAGCAGGGCGGCGGCAAAATGCCGAATAAGGGTCGGCCGGACCGCCTCCATCAATTCCGACTGGGAAGGTTCTCGCCATGTGGAAGTTTCTTCTTCGCTCTCGCCGTTGTCTTCCTCCTGTCCGGGAAGAACAGTTGGGACAGGTGGCAGACACAGGTCCGTGATCGTCTCGGCTCCCAGATTGGAGGTCATGATCAGCACTGTGTTCTTAAAGTCGATCTCACGGCCTTCGCCATCGCGCATGAAGCCACGGTCGAAGACCTGGTAAAACATATTGAGAACATCAGGATGCGCCTTCTCCACCTCGTCCAGCAGAATTACCGAATAGGGGCGCTGCCGTACGGCTTCCGTCAATATGCCGCCTTCACCGTAGCCGACATAACCGGGAGGAGAACCCTTAAGTTGAGAGACGGAATGGGCCTCCTGGTATTCACTCATGTTGATGGTGATCATGAAGCGTTCTCCGCCATAAAGGATATCGGCGACGGCACGGGCCGTTTCGGTTTTGCCGACACCGCTGGGGCCGGTCAGGAGGAAGACGCCGATGGGTGCCTGTCCCTCTCGAAGACCGGCCTTGCTGGTGCGAAGGGCTTGTCCGACTTCATGAATTGCGTAACCCTGGCCCACGATCCGCCGGCTCATGGTCTGCTCGAATTCCAGCAGGGCCGTCAGGTCGTTTTTCACCATCCGTCCCACGGGAACACCGGTCCAGTCTGCAACGACTTCAGCGATGGCATCACTATTCACTTCGGGCTGGACCATGGGACAGGAATCCTGCAGGTCCTGCAATGTCTGTTGCAAAGTGGCTAATTCGGCGCCGGAAGGCTCAGCAGACGAGCGTACATCGTGAATGTTCCGGACCAGCTCAAGTTCGGCTTGCCAACGGCCGTTCAAGGTGAGCAATTGCTCCTGTACCCGCTCCTGCTCCTGTTTGAGAGTAGCCAGCAGGTTGGGATCAGCCGAAAGCCCTTGGCGTGCCTCTTCCGACAAATGCTGCTGACGCCGTTCAATATAGGCGAGATGTTCGGTAGCGGTATCGATTTCGGCCGGGATCGCTGCAAGCCCCATGCAGACCCTGGCACAGGCGGTGTCCAGCAGGTCGATAGCCTTGTCCGGCAGATAGCGGCCGTTGATGTAGCGGCTGGAGAGCCGGACGGCAGCTTCCACCGCGCTATCGGTGATCAGCACATTATGGTATTCCTGATAGTGTTTTTTCAGACCGTTCAGCATGACAATGGCGTTTTCCTGCGAGGGCTCATCGATCTTCACCATCTGAAACCTGCGTTCAAGCGCAGCATCCCGTTCAAAATATTTTTTGTACTCGCTCCAGGTGGTAGCGGCCAGTGTCCGTAATTTTCCTCGCGCAAGGGCGGGTTTCAACAGGTTGGCGGCATCACCCTGACCGGCATCACCACCGGCGCCGATCAGTGTGTGAGCCTCATCGACAAAAAGAAGAATCGGGGTGGGAGAGGCGGAGATCTCGTCTATAACCGACTTGAGGCGTTTTTCAAATTCTCCCTTGACACCGGCACCTGCCTGCAGCAAGCCCAGATCCAGACAAACCAGCCGCACCTTTTTAAGACTATCCGGTACACAACCCTCGGCAATACGTAAAGCCAAGCCTTCAACCACCGCCGACTTGCCGACACCGGGTTCACCGACGAGGATCGGGTTGTTTTTACGCCGGCGGGTCAGGATATCGATTATCTGACGAATTTCGTTATTACGCCCCAGCACCGGGTCGATCTCTCCGGCTTTCGCCCGGGCGGTAAAATCGGTGGTAAATCCGTCCAGGTTTGGTGTGACACTGTCGCCGCCTTTGGAAGCGAGGGTCGGGGACAGCCCGAGGTTGGAATCCGCAACCGAACCAAAAAATAGGTTTTCTACCGAACTTCGGGTTAAATCCGCCGAGTGTTTCCGTAATAGATCAATTGAAACAGTTTCCAAGGTTTCCCAGGCGGAACCGGGAAACCTTGGGATCATCTCCAGCAAGGCTTCCAGCAACGATCCAGAACGGAGTTGGATATGTGCATCCCGAAGGGAACTGATGGTCCAGGCGCGCTCAAACCATTGCAGGATCTGGGGGGAAAAGGCCGGTTTATTCTGATTGCCGGACCTCATTTGCGAGATATTATCAAGCATGGCCTGCCATAATGTGTCCAGATTGACTTCAAAGTGGCGTAGGATCAGGTCGAAATCGCCTTCTCCTTTTTCCAGGAGTTTGACAATAACGTGTTCGATACACACTTCGTAGTGGCCGCGTGTACCCGCGAAAGAAGCAGCTGACTCCAGTGCCTGAATACAGTGTGGGTTCAGTTTTTCCAATAAGGCTTTAATTTGCGTTGTACTCATTATTTTTCCTCTATGTGTTTTCAGTAAACGTTCAGCAGCCACCCAGATGCGCATGATCAGACTGCCATGCATAGCCAAACTATAGCCCGTCCGCCTGCTTGTGCACCTCTGGGGTACTGCTGACGTTTACCGGCTCAAAGTTATGCGAGTATTTTGCTATTCCCGGGTTGCATTATTTAAGGGGCTAATCGGTGCCGGATTGTCGTTTGCGGCCGATGCCAGGGTATTCCGCCTGGTCTGTTCCAGGCTCTCACCCGTTAAAATGATTCGATTTTCTATATCACCAGCCTGACCTATACAGGTGGTCCAGCCGAGAATGGATTGATCGCTCCCAAGCGTTGATGTATATGCTTCTCCGGTTTGTATCAGCATCACCATGTCATACTGGATGGTGGGAGCCAGGTACTCCCGGATCATATGGGCCAGGATCTCTGCCCGGGGTCTTCCCGGCAGAAGGCTTGTCGCTTCCCGGATGGAAAGCGGGCCAATGTGAATCTGGATTTTACTGTTGACGTCCATCAGCCGCTCTCCAAGGATGCTGTTATCCCCCAAGGCGAACTTGCCGCCGAGAACCACTGTTTCTTCCAGTTCGATCCAGCAGGGAACGTTCTGTTGCACCCGGACCGGAGATTCAAAAAAGTCCTCCAGCATGTCCGCCAGTGACCGGCCGTTTTTGACCCGGTTCCCTAAAATCCCGGCATAATCGAAACGTCCCAGCAGACTGCGGGTGCCTCTGCCGCCATAAAGGGCTTCCAGGTAGCGGCAGTACAGACTGGAATGAAACCGATTCGAGGCATGAATATTCAGTTTCTTCCAGGCACTATAAAGAAGCTGATACAGACGCTGATTAAACAATTCAAGAAAAGCACGGAGCTCGGCACTGCCGACGCTGTCAAGCGCTGCGATATCGTTAAAAAACTGGGGTAACGGAGAGTCTACTCCATAGAATCCCAGGAAATTCACCTCCAGCCTGAACCGGTCATTGTCATCTGTGGTACAATGCCGGATTTCTCCCGCCGGAAAGGACAACTCCGCCGCCGGCGCCACGTTGATATAGTGCTGCAGGCTGTCGCCGATGACTGCTTCACCAGCCAGATTCGATTCCAACACGTGGAGTGCCTGAAAGAAATCATAGCCGGCGGGGTTTTCAAGCAGGTCCTGGATTAAATGAGGAAATTTTCCCCGAGTAACGGATCCCATGTCAGTTCGCTCTTTGAAGGGCTCATTATGGAGCCGGTTTGCACAAAGGTATTTATGGAGGCGTACATAGTAAAAAAGTTGTGTAGAACTGTGCCGAACATGTACGCATCCGCTCGGGAGATGTAATTGCTATCGTTTAAATCCAACCGAATTTCCATACCTCGCAGTAATGCTCCCCGATAAACACGATTGAGCGGTGACACGCTGATGGCGGTAACACCCTGTATTCGTTTGGAGGACTGTTCCTGCTCGCTCCAGTCATAGAGGGACAAAAGCTGCCGGAAACTGTCGATTGAGGAGAGGCTGTTGTAACTGACCGTCAGATGCGCTATCAGGGCCAGCCGGTAATCGGAACGATTCGGCGGCAGCAGCATTTGACTAGGCCGGGTGATGTTTTCGCAGGTAACATTGGATGGGAAGTCCTGTGATGGAGCCTTAATGTCCCCAATTTGCAGATGATCGCGGGGGATAGTGCCGTTACAGGCGGTAATGTCGCAGGATAATATCTCTTTCGTCTCCGTCATGGTGCCTCCAAGACTCAGGTAAGTCATGGGGCGAAGCCCCTCCCGGACACGGTGGCTCACATGATAAAAACGATCCGACCCTGAGTAGTGGTTGAATTTGGGCAGGGACGAGTACGGCGAGATTTTGCCGGTCACCGGTTGGCTGCCGGTAACATCATCGATACTATAAATCATGATGCTGTCCAGATGGTTGGTATCGGCGATAACCGGATATTCAGTTAATCTGTGAGTCAACTGAATCGGCTCACTGGTGGTATCAAACAGGTTTACCGCCGGTGTGCAATGCAGCCGGAAGTTTTCTTTACTGAGTCGAAAATCTTCGGACAGGGACTGGTTCAATTCAATTTGGATCTCAAATTCGCAACATTTTTCCGGCCAGTTGACATTTTGCAGATTGCGCAGAGAGACGAACTGATACTTTTCCCGAAAACAAAAATATTCGTGCAGCAGGTGAAACCCAAGAAAGCTTCGCCCCGAGGACGATACGAGCAAGTTATCGGCATCCAGATGGCAGGGCTGGATCGCTTTCTGGTTTCCGAGGAGGAAGGGGCGGGATGGCTGACCGGGAAATGCAACACTGACGTGTTCCGTCATTGCGGTCATTGCCTGGTATATGGCCATTGCGGTGGCCGGATCGCCATGGAGATAGAATTTAATCCGGTCCAAACCCAGCTGGTCCGCCGTAATCCCATGGTCGAGCTGAAAATGGAGATGAAAGGATTGCCCGCCATGAGTCGGAGTTCCAAGGCGAAAGGAACTGAGCCGCAGGGGCTGCAACGTCACCTCGCTGGTGGTGCGAAAGCGACATTGTATTCTTTCATTGGTCTTGTGCTGGGTGGGATCCGGCAGTGTTACCACCGAGCTGGTTAATTGCGTTCCCCTTGGCAGGACTGTTGCCTGTTTCATTTGTCCGGCTCGTGGATTGAATTGCATAATACAGCAGGACGGAAAGGGACGCAGGAAATACGGCCGAACATGCGACAGGAGCGCTTCGCTGATTTCAGGCACGTCGTCATCGATCCGCTGTTTCAGCTCCGCGGTCAAGAAGGCCATGCCTTCCAGCAGACGCTCGACATACGGATCCCTGTCCTTGATATCTTTCAGATTAAGCATGCGCGCTTTTTCAGGAAAGGCTTGGGAAAATTCCTGAGCAGCTTCCTGCAGCAGACGCATCTCACTGTCAAAATATTTACTCATGACTGAAATACTCTCCGGCGGTAACCACCTTAATACTCCCATTACGGAAGATGGACGTGATGTATTTCAAACGCTGCCCCCGTGAACTTTCGCCGACGATCTCAAACTGAGTGACATCTTTGCCGTCCCGCGGGTCAAGGGTCCGGATATTGGGATTGACAAGCCGAGGTTCAAAGTCTTCGACGCATTGCCGAATGCAATTCATGATCTTGTCGCGGCTGTACGGCAGCCCCAGATACAATTCCGCAATATCGGGCATTCCATAATGCGGTAAATGGGTTAAAGAGCATCTGCGCGCATTCAGCATGCGCTGTAAATGGTTTCGGACACTGAGAGCAAGTTCTTCTTCCGGTGTCTGAAACTCCTCAGTCGATTCGGATGGTAAGCCGCAGGTGAGAATGTCAAAAATTGTTTGGGACATCGTTGTCTTCTCAAGTTGAAGTTGGAATCGGTATGGGGAGCTTATGCCCCCCATACCTTTGGCTTAGTCGGGTTTAGACCGGACTAGCGTCCTTCGGTCCAGGAGTCGGAAAAAGAGATATTACCATCGGTATAAGCCCAGGTGACCTTGGCATACCGGCAGGCGACCTCTTCAAGGTGCGGGTAACGCTCCTTGTCCAGATCTTTGACATTGTGCATAGTCGGCTTGACCGAAGTGATTTTTACGTCTTCCAGTGTGTGGCGGAAGTATTCTTCCTCCGTGCCGGTGTCGTTGATCCGGTACCACTTTAGCTCGATCTTTTTCAAGGTCTGGCCATTGCTGCAAGCCTTGTATAGATAGGGCGTGGCGTTATCAAAGGCCTTTAAAAACATAAAAGGCTCATGCTTGCGGGTACCGGTCAGATTGCCGGTGTCGTTGTCTGTTGGGATACGAAGTTCATGATCGAAACCGAGAATTTCAATCGTTCCCTCTCGGCCTGCTACTTTCACGGGACCTTCGATTTTGCTCCCTTGGTCATCCATAATTGTCATGTAACCTGGAATTGCCATTGCATACTCCTATCTGTTTTTTGGTGCATTGTGCACCGTTGAAATTTACCCGGAAATAAAGACCGGGCTACTTAAATGCAGGTATTCCCCCAAAGGATATTTCCCGTGAGGCGCCTACTTTTTCTGATCTCGTGGCATTTGTGCCACCAGTTTCAATTGCACATCCACTCCCTCGATCTGGAAGTGGGGTTTTACAAAAAGATCGACACTGTAATATCCTGGATTTTCAGGGATTTCTCGTACGGTTACCTGTCCATCCCGCAATGGATGCGTGGCGATCAGTTCCGGCTCGGGATCCTTCATCTTGGTAACCAGGGTCTGGAGCCAGGTGTTCAGTTCGTTCTCCAATACCTGGCGGCTCTTGGAAGAGCCGATGTTTTCGCGTTGCAGAACCTTGAGATAATGGGCAAGACGCGACACCAAAAAGATATATGGCAGGCGGGAATTGATCATGCTGTTGGCATTGGCCGCCGCATCTGCATATTCTTGGGGTTTCTGCACCGAGTTTGCCGAGAAGAAACAGGCGAAATCGCTGTTTTTATAGTAGCTTAGAGGAATAAAGCCGAGATTGGCCATTTCCAGCTCACGGGTTTCTGAAATCAGCATTTCGGTAGGCATTTTGATCTGCATCCCTTTTCCGGTATCATGCAGGTGCACCGGCAGGTTGAGAACTTTTCCTCCGGCTTCCGGGCCCCGGATATTGACCGCCCAGCCATGTTTGGCGAAGCTTTGAGCAATGTTGCCGGCAAAAGCGAAGATCGGGTTGCCGAACAAATAGTTTCGGCTGTCCGCGGCGGTGACATCTTCTTCAAAATTAAAGGTTCGAACGGGGGTGCTGTCCTGTCCGTAAGGCAGGCGCAGCAGAAAGCGCGGGGTCAGCAAACCGACATAGCGGGCGTCTTCCGTGCCGCGAAAGCTTTTCCATCGTGTATATTCGGCCTTTTCCATGTAGTTGGACAAATCGTTGATCTTCGCAACATCTTCCACGCTCTCCTTGCCGAAGAATTTCGCACCGACCGAGGCCAGGAAAGGACAGTGCGCACAGGCCGACACCTTGGAAATCTCGCGCAGCAGGGTGATATCCTGCGCCGAACTATCGAATTCATAATTGCCGATGATGGTCGAAAACGGCTCTCCACCCGGAGTGTCGTATTCACTGACATAGACATGTTTGTACAAGCCGGTCTGGATTATTTCGGGAGCTTCTTCAAAATCCTCCTGCAGATCGTATTTCGTGCAGTCCAGAATCTCTAATTTAGTGTTGCGGTGAAAATCGGCTCTGTCGACGAGAAACTGGAGTCCGCGCCAGGCGCTCTCAATCTGCTGGAAGTCTTCGTGGTGGAGAATCTGGTTCAATTGGCCGCTGATAGTCTGGTCAATTTGGGCGATATACTGGTCCAACAAGGTTTTGTCGATACGGTCGATCTGGGTGTTGTTACGGGTTGTTAGATCAAGGAAAACCTGAATGCCGGCCGTCAGGCGCTCCTGTAACGAAATATCCGCCATTTGAGAAGCATCGGCAAAGCTGTTGAGCCGGATGGTTTCTTTCAATGGGGAAATGTTAACCAGTTCGCAGAGGCGCGCATAGGCATTTTCACGCTCTAGAGTGGTCGCTTCCGGCGCGATCGATTTGCTTGAAACTGCTTCCTGAATACTCATTTCAATCTCCTGCTGTCATCATATTGAATGGGTAGGACTGGTTTGTAAAACCTGGCTTTCCCGGACATTTTATTAAATTGATTTCAAGGATTTAAACGCTTTTGATTTCAAGGTTGGATGTTTCATTGGAACTATCGAAGTACTTCTCGAGTTCTGCCTTTAACCCTTCCAGCTGAGGTTGATTGCCGACGATCTTTTCCAACTCCTTACGGAACTTGGCATTATCAACCAAATTGGATTTCAGATCCTTAAGCAGATTCCGCATGGCCATCAGGCTATGAAGTTCGGGGATCTGCTGGGCTACGCTGTCCGGCCTGAAGTCCTTTATGGATTTGAATTTCAGATCGACAGTAAGATCGCTTCCGTCCTGCGCCAGGCAATTCGGCACATCGAAGCGGGCGGAGGGGGCCAGATCTTCCATCACCGACTCAAAATTATTTTTATTCAGATTGATCCGTTCCCTGTCGGCGATCCTGCCTTTAGTCTTGCCGTTGCTGAAATCTCCCATTACGAGCATCTTCAGGGGAAGTTCCATTTTCTTTTGGTGACCGCCCGTCTCCACGTTTAACGATAGGTTGATACGGGCCTTTGGTATTTCTTTCTGGTAGCTGTCGCTCATCGAGTCTCTCCTTTTATTGCTCTGTCAGGACGGTTAACATTGATGGCGTCGTAAAAACTCTTCATCTGCTTCGTTGCTGCATATGAAGTTTTTTACTTAGCCATCCAAAAATTCAGATTTTTACGAGTTGGTCAACGTTCATTAGTATTTGGGGGATGGATTCAAACAAATTGGGATGCGGCCGTGATGTCGATTGTGCAGATCATCTTCCGAATCAGGTTGCGCGCTTGTTCTATGCGCTCTTTATCTTCTTTTTCAGCCGTCTTTTTCAGCGACTGAAGACTGGCTGCCCGCTGCTGGAAAATTTCAACGGCGAGGGCCGGATCCCAGACGATCAGGTGCTGCGCCATGACGCGCTCCTGAAGATCTTCCAGAAGCGTGTCAGCTAAAAACGCTTTGCCCGCCGCCAGGCAAAGGCGTGCTTCCTTCAAGGTTTTCCGAACCCGTTGCTTTTCTGTTGACACCGGGAGGGCTTGCACCTTCCGCAGCGCTTCCGGCAGTTTTTTCTTACCCGCCAGACGCATTGCTTCATTAAACAATTCCTGCACTTCTTCGGCAGTCTCTTGATCGATTTCTTGATTTTCAGAAGATGAGCATCGTGCGGTTGCTTCCGCCTGAAAGCCAAGAACCCATTGTTTACATTCCACTCCGGCAAAAGCGGTGCCATCGGCAAAGCAGAGGTCAAGCAACTGTGGCTGCCGTTGCAGCAAATCACTCAGGCTATTCCGGATAAACCGAGCCAGGTCGTGCCGATTCATAGCCTCAGCTAATTGGTATTGCTGGAACTGGAGGTCGAACAGCAGGTGAAATCCGGGTTCGAAGAACAGCTTCTCACAGCTGGTCAGCGCGCTGTCGGGAGACTCAGCCGCTACAACATGCTGGAGTTCCGTCCAGCCGCTCTTGCGAGGTTCCGGGATACGGGTCCGGCCGTTTTCGTGAGGCGGAAGCGGCAGGTTTCCCCAACGGAAAGCCCGTGAATAAGCCAGCGTTCGCCCCAGATCTCCGGATTGCATCAGATGTGCATGAATCTTCCGTGTTATCGCGGCAAGATCGTGTTCGGAATTAATGTCCTGGACGACTTTTTCGGCCGATGGAGAAGGGCCAGCTTCCTTGGCTTCGGGGGAAGACGGCTTGGCGGCGGCGACCCTTCTTTGCATCAATTTCTCCGTCCATGCCGCCAGGGCTGTCAGGCGGGGGACCTCCTCGCCTAATTTTTCCATCAAAAAGCTGTTGATCAGGATGATTTCCCGATGCAGATCGTCCAGAAGTTTTTCGTTTGCCGGATTGAAATGCTGCTCCGCAAAAGATACAATTTTGGCATTATTGAGCATACCAAGCGCGCCCAGCCGAGCGGTTTCACTCCGGGGATGGCAGCCCTCCCAAAACTTCTCCAATAGCATCCGATAGGCCTGAAGCGCTTCCAGCAGACCGGGCAGTCCATTGATGTACGTTGCACCTATTAGATAATACCCGCCAACGCGCAGGTCTTTTGTGACCTGGGCAAGCAATTCCCTGCAGGCTGTCAGGACAAAAGCGTAATCGACATCGCGGAGCTTATCGATTTCCTCCTTAATGTTCTGGAATTCATTGATATATCGAGGGTCCTGCCCGCAGGGCTCGCCGGTGAACGGGGTCGCAACACTGCCAACCCACTCGGATAGAGAATTTGATTCTACGGTCGGCATCAGAGCATCTCCCTTCGACCTGTCCGATAGAGAACTTCCAGCATCGGGACGTCATCTTTTTCCAGCAACCGCCGAAGATCCACACGGCTCTTGAAAGTTGGCAGGGAAGACCACTCCCGGCCGATATGGAATACCGCATTATCCTTCAAATCATGGTTGAGCAAAGGCAACAGGTAGCTCGAAGGCAAAGGGCGAAAAAAGAGGGTAAGGCAGGCAGCATGAGTTTCGGTTCCTTTGTTCCAGAAATAATGAGCACTCCAGAAGCGGTCCTCCAGCAGGGTTTCCACCATTTGCACCCAAAACACTACGTGGGGAATCTGATCTTTACCGGCTGGAATGGGAATGCGGATTCCCCAGTGGGTTTTACCGGGACCGCGTTCCAGGACAGTTCTTATGACATTATAAAAACAGCACCAGAATCTCTCCCGGTCGTCTGCCGATATACTGTTGCTAAGGTGATCCCAGTAATTTTTCATGGGGATCCTGCTTAAGAGTTGGATCTGCCGCTCAAGCAAGTCCCTCTGCCGTAGAGGAGGGTTGTCAATTGCAAGGTCGTCCACATCCCGGGTCAATTCGGCAACTGTACCGCCTTCCCAGGATGTAGCGAGCAGCTCGTCCGAACCTTTGAAATAGTCCTGATAAACTAAAGGCAAGGTAGCCCGATTGGTATGCAGCAAAGGCGCCGCAGCCACGGCCAGAATGGCAAAAGGATAAATTCTCCCACTTTTGTCCTGACTTGATATCAAAGAGCCAAAGAGGTTGTTTTTCTGATCTCCACCGGACATCACAAAATGCTGTCTCGAAAAATTCCGGTAAATCGGAGGCCAGCCGGTTGGGTGTTTTCGTGTGATACACCCAACCCCTTCCTGTAGCCATTTTTCAAAAGCCCCGGCCTCCCGTGTGATCAGGTTATGCCGGATAAAATCAGCATAAATCGGCATCTTACCAAAGCAACAAGGCCGCAACCGGGTGGTCAAAGGTAAAGGCATATTATTTTTTTCGAAGATTCCAAACATAAGTCTCTGCTTTCTGCTGAATTAAAAAATCTGGCTGGGCAACCGGAATTTTGAGAATAGACCTTTGGCAAAAATGTTATTTCGCCTATCGGGACGGAGAGTCAATTGTACTGTTAGCGGAAGTTCCTGGTCGTTCTTCAGCTCCCAGGACAGAGTGTATTGCATGCCCTGATCCGAATAAGAGGCATCATGCAGCAGGTGGAACAGACTCCAGTCGCCTGAATATTTCCGTGTGATCATGGAATGATTCCCACTGGGAATGGCGCCGATCTGAGCGGCGAAAATCTGTTTGTCACCGGGCCATCGAAATGGTTTCCATTCCTGGGGTTCATTCTGATAGATCAGCTTCTGTCCGTTCGATTCGAAATGGACAACGCGCAATCCTTTACTGGGAATGGGAAAGATCGAAAAAAGGACATCGGGTTGAGATTCTCCATGCTGAAACATGCCGGAGGAAATCAGTGAAGCCTGAGCCAGCGAATTGAGGAGCGAACGATCAAAGTTAAGACCGGTTCCCAACCAGGATTTTTCGGTCCAGCCGTTGCGTTTTTTGCGCAGGAAAGGTTTGAGTTGATCATCGGTAAACACCCAGATCACACCATCCCCCGGCCGGAAAAAATCTGAAACATCGCGCAATGACGCATCGTTGCCATTTGCGGCGAAAGGAAATTTTTCCGATATCTTCCGTTGATATTGAACCAGTACCGAATTCGTCCATTGGTTCTGCAGGTAATCCTGGGTCTGCTGGATAATGGCCATCCAGGCCTTTTGGATTGGCTCATAAAGCAGATGCTCGGCCACTTTACGCGTGCGGGCATCCATTCCGTTCAGCAGGCTATTGGTGGAAAGCCAGCATTTATACAGCTCTGAGTCGGTGGTACCGGTTCCTCCCAGTATTGCCGATGCATAACGGAAGGACTCCTGCTGTACCTCCACCGCCGCGGCCATCTGCTCCATTTCGGACTGGGCCGAAGTCAAGGCCAGCAAATATTGATTGATCGGCAGGCTGATTGTCATTTTATCGCCTGGATCCGTTAATTTCCTGAGATCATGCAGGGGGGCATCCAGTTCAGGTATCAGGGAAGCCGTTTTGATGGAGGTGCCTTCGACTACTGCCAATCCACCATGTTGAGTAATATTGATGTTTTTAGAGACGACCTGGAGTAGTTCAGCGAAGGGTCCGTCGTTTCGGGCAATCATCAACATTCTTTTCGCAGCATCATCAAGCGAGGAAAAGGTATTCAGCTGCACCTGATTGATTAGATTCAGCCAGCTGTCCACATAATCCGCAAAATAGAGGGCTCGGATGTCGGTTTCCAACTGCCTGGCATATTCGTCGCTTGCAGAAGTATGATTTCCGCGGGCGTCCGGAGATGGATCTGAATCCTGAAGATAACCGGTAACCCAGTCACCCCGGCAGGCTGCATGCACCAGATTTTTAATTTCCGGTTGCACGTAGTTTTGCCAGCCATCATAAGTGAACATAAAAGGTTGTTTATAATCACTGGTCAAAATCCCCCTTCCAGGTCCATTAATCATATCCTTCAAAGGAATCGGCGGTGATTTGAGTTTTCCTTTGTTGAGAATCTGAGCGTACAGGCGGCCGGAATCCGG
This sequence comes from uncultured delta proteobacterium, assembly GCA_963835305.1. Taxonomy (GTDB): domain Bacteria; phylum Desulfobacterota; class Desulfobulbia; order Desulfobulbales; family Desulfocapsaceae; genus Desulforhopalus_A. Next base: position 252,568 of record CAWIEU010000010.1, on the reverse strand, counting down.
CATTGCTTTGAGTTGGTTCTGGATGTTACTGATCAAAGCATTGTCGGGCTGATATGGGGCTACATAGTCCGGGTCCTCCTTGTTCACCAGCAAGCGGGAAAGATAGACCTGAAGAAGATCCGACAGATGTTGATTGTCTGATTCACTTAATTCCTTGCCGTCTAAATGGCCTGCCAATCGTTCCTGAATAATCTGTTGCAGCACTGGCACCACATAGTCGGTTTCCAGCCTTTTTGGCTGACTCAGCATCAAATAGCTTTTCAACTCTTTGTAAAATGGATCCCTGATTTCGTCCTGCCGCTTCAGGTTGGCTGTTGCCCATACCTTGGAATAATTGATCAGGCGGGATTCCAGGCTCATAAGAGCAGGCTTGTAAAAAGCCCGTTCAAACGAAGTCAACAGAAGAGAGCGAATAGCCGGAAGTTGCTTGTCTCCTTCATAGACGCCAAGGGTCAGGGACAGAGGCAAATGTTTTTCGTTATTCATCAAGGTCTGGTACTGCGTCAGAACCTGAGAAAGGGCCAGGAAATCATGGTATAGGCCGTTTTCCTTGGCTTGGGCTTCTTTCTCCAGAAGTTGGGCGGCGTCTGTTCCTTTCTTCAACAAAAGTGTGTTGATGGTGAGCGTGGTGCTCAGTAACAGAAAGCAACCCGCCATAATTCCAACGGAGGCGAGAATACTGGCGGTTTTCAGCGCACGATGAATGACGCCCAGCTTACGGGTGCGGCTGACGTCGTGGGAGTTGGGGAAGACCACTCCCTTAAAGAAATTTTTAACAAAATAGCTCTTGGGCTCAGTTCGGTCTGTTTCATTGCTTTCGTCAACATAGCCGAATGCCTGCCGCATGTTGCCGAGGATCTTTTGGAGCGGCGTACCTTCCTGGGTGGCGCTTGTCAGGTAAATGCCACAAAAGTTAGGTGTATCCTGGTAAGGGTTCTCGTTGGTCAGTTTAGAGATGAATTCCACCAGGTGGTCTTTAGCAGCATCGAATTGAGCCGGGAAATCAAATAATTCACCCTTGGCTTCCATCTTGCGCACCATGGACAGTTTATGAATACGCATCTCGCACAGACGATGATACATGCTTTCCAATTTCTGACAAAAAGTCGTTGCAAAGTCGCCTTCTTTATCATGTCCCATCCAGGCACCCCACACTTGCTCACGCTCTTTTTCATCAAGATCGGCAAAGTAAGAGTTGAACCCGTAGAGCAGATCGCATTTGGTGAAGACAATATAGATGGGAAAGATACAGCCCAGCCGTGAGGACAGCTCCTCTATGCGGTCGCGTATGATTTTTACGTGGCGTTCTATTTCCTGGCTGTCGGCTGTTAACAGGTCGGAAAGACTGATGGCAACGATTGCTCCGGTCAAAGGCTGCCGGCGGCGGTGCTTTTTCAACATGCCGAGAAAGGCCAGCCATTCTTCATGGTCATCCTGTTCCGTGGTGTAGCGTCCAGCCGTATCGAGAAGAACCGCCTCGTTGGAGAACCACCAGTCACAGTTACGTGTGCCTCCGAAGCCCCGGATATCGATATCATTATCATGGGCGTAGGGAAAACTCAGGCCGGAATTACGGAGCAAAGTCGTTTTTCCCGCAGCTGCCGGACCTATGATCATAAACCAGGGTAGGGCGTAGAGCGCAGCGTTTCCGCGGTGATGGGTACCCAATTCGGATGATTTGAGCGAAGAAATGGCGGCATTCATCTTTGTGCGCAATTCCTCTATTTCAAGCTGGCGCGACTGGTCTTGTCCTCCTTGAGAATCAAGAGCCTGCTTGAACTGATTCGAGCGCTTGCGGACAATAAATGCGCGAACGAGCCAGATGCCGAAAAACAAGGCAAGAGTTCCGGCGATAAGATACAGTCTGATGCTTTGTTCGTGAAGACCGACATAGGGTCCCGCCCACCAGATCAGGGAAAGAAGCAGCATGAGTCCCAGGGCTCTGGAGCCCAGCCGACCGAAAAGATATGCCTGAAAAAAAATAAGTATATTTTGCATAGTGATCTAATTGCTCTATAGGAGATAGGGAACCTTTAATAGGCGTCTTCCTGTAATTTCATGATGACATCCTTGTTCCTCTGAATCGAAGCGATGCTGGAATCCGCGATATTGCCGGAAATAAGGGAATAACCGACAAAGGTAAAGAAAACGGCGGCCACGGTTACTACGGCAATTACCCAGTAAGGGAGGTTTCGGCGAACCTGATTCATCAGGGCATGCTCGGGGAGACCGCCGGGGGATATTTTCGTTTTAACCGGCCCCCTATAACTGTCGATTTGACTTCGCAAATCAACCTGCAAGGCCATCAAGTGCTCAACACCTTTGACTCTGTAGACACCTTCAAATCCTAGCTGAAGGCAGTAGTAATATAACTCGAGGAGATTCACATATTCCTCGCCGCCTTGCCTCAGATTGCTAAGACGGGTAAAAAAACCTTCACCGGCTGTATGCTCACCAAAAAACTCAAGTTGCAGTGGCTGAGACATCCACTCCAGGCGGCCCGGCCAGGTGGATGTCAGGACCACCTCATCCAAATATGCGGCCAATGCATATTTAGCATCTTTAAATTCCACCATGCCGATTTGTTGCTCGAACGCCGATTTTTCCATGGCAATAAAGGCTGTCCGGGCCTGTTCGCGGAAATCGGAACTCAAGGATGCAGCTTTCTGATCATTCTTCAGAGGCATCGCTAGTGAGAACAACTCCTCGCAGCAACACATTAGGGGGTTATGGGCTCGTTTTTTTTGTTCGTTATCCATGTTGATTACTCTTCGACCGTAACAAGTTTAATCTGCGATGCACTGAAAGAATGAGGCAAATAGATAGCCAAGGACCCTTCCTTGACCATTTGTTCCCAAAAATCTCCTCGTGCCTCCAAGCGAAAGTATTCGCAGCCACTCCGGGTGGCCAACTTGCTCGGGGGACGCTGAGTGTGTACGAGGCGAACACCTGGCAGGGCTGAAGCGACCGAGGTTTCGATGACACCACGAGCGGTTACTTTGACCTGTCGGGCAAAATCGGTAATCCAGTTGGGATCATCGGCATCGAATAGAGCCTCGATGAAAAAGGTTTCATTGTGGAAAAGGCTTGAAGAAATACCGCTACATGACAACAGGTTGGCGGTTTCCTTTTGAAGCACGATTGAGCTGGATTTGGCAGCGGTGTTCATCTCCAATAAGCCTGATAAAATCGTATCCAGCTTCTGGAATACCTGAGTGAGGTCTTCGTGATCGTAAAGCGGTATGTTGTCAATGTTAGCCTTGTTGTGATAGCTGCAGAACGACCCGGCAATAAAGCTGAGCCGGCAATACAACTCTTCCGGATGGAGACTACTATGACGCAGCAGGTGTTTCAGTTGTGGAATCGCACCGTTGAGACTTTGCAGCAGGGCATGATTGTTCGGATCGGTTCGGGCAAAACCTGAGGCGCCGCCGTCGCTTCCTTCTCGTGACGCTTCGATCTGTTTCCGCTTGGCATTCAATGTTTCAATAATTCGATTGAGCCTTTGGATCAGAACCGGTGAGGCCGCAATGCGGCACAAAGGTGGAATATAGGTATCGATCAATCGATATCGTTGATCTCCGTCATGTATAACTTCAGCTATTTTGAGGGAGTTGAAGGAGGAAAGACCTTTCTCGTCCGTCAACAGATGCAAATTGGGCTTTGCCAGCAGAATTTCACGTTTTCGACTGGCATCAAAGCTATCCTGGATTTCCTGATAATCAGCCAGCCAACCACTCAATTGAGCCCGTTGCGGATAACCGGAAATGCCGGCGACATGATTATTTGCCGGTAATGCCAGATATACCCCTAAAGTGTCCCCGCCCGGAACGTCAAGTTCACAAGTTAAAGGACTATCGGTTGTCGCCTGATAATGAACAAGACGCCCATCCTGAAAGATGGCCGAAGCCTCAAGGACCTGAAAACGTCCAAGATCCAAGGCCTCCTTATCTACAGTAAGCGAAATTACTCCCCAGGAAAAAGGATTGACCAGGCTCTGGCGAATATATTGCGCCCGTTCGAGCTGACTGCCCCACGTCTGAAAGTGCTGTTGGCTGAGGAAAACTCCTTCGGCCCAAACAATTTTACTCATTCTGTGTTACCCCAATCGATTAAGAGAAAGAGGAGATAAATTGAAATTTGTTAAGGTACTTATCCCTGTGCTTTGCGGGGGCTGACCACATTTCATTCAACTATCTCGATAGTATTGTCTTTTAGCGACACCTTCAGGTTGGTAGAGACCTTGATTCCCATTATTGAGCCCCCGGATTTCTTGATTGTTCGCCAGGAATCAGTGGGTTGATTGTGGAAGGCAGCCATTAACCCTATGAACCGCGTCTCTTCATGACGGTCCAGATTGATTTCCTGTTGAGAGGAAGGGTCCAGAGTCAGAGAATCTTTACGCAGTAGACTATCCCCAAGGATCGTTATGTCCGATTTCCACAAGTCACTGAATGTAGCTGCTTCGAAGGCTTTGGAATCACTCAATTGGTAGACACGTACGACAACAGGCAAAGGTTCCTTTTCGTTGTTCATGTTCAAATTGGCTGTTGTCGAAAAATTCAATTTCACCTGGGGAGTACCGCAACCACTTAAGAACAGTATGAAAAGGAGCAGTAGAAATGACGACGAACGACGTAGTGTATTGTTCATGGGATTTCCTCGGTTATAAGTTGTTATTATGATGAGCTTTACTGCTGCGAAATGCCTCTCTATAGCTAGAGTAGGATTTTATAAAACCTTTCACTACAAGCTCTTGATGGCGCAAATAATCGTTGTTTTGATAGGAGCGATGAATTCGGCGGTAGGTCAGCCAGCTAAAAGGTCGCCAGCCAAATATGTTAAGTCCTTTAGCTTTGACTGCCGCAGGGCTGAGCCGGCTGATAGATTCTTTGGCAACCCCGTCGAGCGCAGCACACAGGGCGAGATTATGTTCAACGAGGTCGTCGATGAGATGACTGAATTTCTCTGGTCCGTTGGTTTTGTCCTGAAACCAATCCTTAATAATGGCCTCAGGTTTTCTTTGGCGAAAAACCTGACATTCAGGATGCAGAATAGACGGATAGGCAAGCCCGAATTCTTCGGCAAAGGACCTTTGCCCCTCCAAAAGTTTCACGATTCCTGAAAGAATAATGTGTGTTGATGTCAGACGTTGCTTAGACACTTTGGTATTATTACTGGCATGAGACATTGGATAACTCCCAACATGATCCGACTAATTTTTAAAAAAAGATCAATTTTTCCGGGCAAGCAATTCTATGGTCTTGCTGGATACCGATAAAAACAAAATATCCTGACACATAGTTAGTTCAGTAACAATCTGTTGACTGCCAGAAAATGTCATGTGTTTCTCTTCAATAAAATGCATTTGAAATCTTCTCCATAGCTATGTTTAACCCAGATTTTAACCGTACCATGCTAATTATGATTATTTCGATAATGGATAAAAAATAAGCTGCATATATCCCAGTCCGGGAAATGTTTAGGAACAATTCCATTTATCGAGAAATTTGCTCTTATTAATATGCATTTTCCGCTACTCTATCTGGAAGATCTTACAGAAATCTTACACTGTCGATAAATAGTGAATTATTTTTTGCATATCCCAATATTTTTGATGCTTTCCTCTGATCAAAATACATTTGCGGATACCGTATCTGGCGAATATTACAAATATCTTACGCTGTTGGCAAAAGTGGAAAGGAAAAAGAAACAAAATCATCTTTCATATTTATAGTGAGCGTTTTCAACTGATGTAGGCGTAAAAAAAGGCTGAATTTTACACTGGTATACATGATGTAATCCGCATTTCAAGCTCAATGAAAAAATTGCTCTATCATGGATATATGAAGATTTTTTCTTTGAAAACCTGACTCGAATATTCTTAAGAATTACTCCTGCAACTGCTGGGTGTTCACGATTTTTTAAATGAGAATACCTGAAAGATAAAAAAAATTTGATCCTGTACGAAACTCAATAAGAATGAAGGTGAATTACCAACCTAATCAAAATGAATCGCATAGAAATTGATAGGGCATTGGCTGATTGTAAGAAAATTGTGAGAAATTAAAGTTATTGTCAAAATCGTAACGTAACCGTTCACCAACACCCCATTTTCGTCCGATCAGGCCGCCTCACATAGCCAACTATGGCTCGGAGGCCAGCTTGAACGAACCTGGCGCACTGGATGAACGGTTAAAGGCCTGGGTTATACAGCCCTTTGATGTGTACCGGTGAACGTTTACGATCTTGGCGTCGAGCTCAAGGATGCCGAAGGCCGACACTTCGCGAACATGCGCGCCTCCACCCTAGGGGCTCTGACCAGTGTAGACGGCTGCAGAATGACCCACCTGTACCAGATAACCCTGGACGATCTGCCGGATCTCAAGGGGAGTGGACTTTACGAGGCTTTCTGGACTGTGCGCAACGAGAAGCCGGCTGCCTGCGACCTGGAGAAAACACTGCTTAATGTCTCGGACCGGCTGCTGCGGGAGCGTGTCACCAGCGACTTCTACAAGTTCGCCAACGATGGTAAAGGTGACCCTGCCAGAGCTCCGAAATACGCCTACAAAGGCAAAGGCGCCACGGTCATCCCCGGTGCCGACGCGACCATCTCGCCCCCCATCGGCGACATGGCCAACAACAACGGCGACAACTTCTTCGACCTGCTGAACCAGATGGGCGATGAAGTCGATGCCGTGGTGATAACCGGCGATCTCTACGACCATTTGCACAACTTCGACCCAAATCGGTTGACCGAGAATACGACCGGCAAGCTATGGGAGGCGATGTATCTGGAAAACATGAGATCGATCCGGTCCCGAAGCGAGGATTTTCTCCGTAGTATTGACGGAAAGTTCCGGGAAGTTCTGACAACTAGGGGAATATTTTTTGCTATATACCACTGCCACATACGTAGTTATGGTGTATATATGTAGTATATAGCATTGTTAACCATATTAGGAGGTCGATCATGAAATTAGGCTCAGTATTTAAAAACAATCGAACACAAGCGGTACGACTTCCTGCGGAAAGTCGTTTCCCTGAAAATGTTAAAAAGGTGGTTGTGCGTGTGGTAGGTCAAGATCGTATACTTTCACCACTAACAAACACTTGGGATAGCTTTTTTCTTTCCGAAGATGGTGTCTCTGATGATTTTATGACAGAAAGAGCTTCACAAGATCAATCAGAGAGGGAACCTTTCTGATGTTGAAATACATGTTAGACACAAACATAGTTATTTATGTGATTAAACGCCGCCCAGTGGAGATATTAGAGGTTTTTAATGCAAACGCAGGTCAAATGTGTATCAGTTCAATGACATTGGCTGAATTGTTCCATGGTGTTGAAAAAAGCTCGATGATTACAAAAAACCTGCGAATGGTTGAGGATTTTGTTTCTCGTCTAGAGGTATTGCCATATGAAAATACCGCTGCATCTCATTATGGAGATATACGGACAAATCTGGAGAAAAAAGAGACTGTTATAGGAGTTAATGATTTACATATCGCTGCTCATGCAAGAAGCGAAGGTCTTATCTTGGTTTCTAATAATGCTGGTGAATTTGAGAGAGTCGAAGGTTTGCGATTAGAAAACTGGATTGAATCAAAATAGCCCAAATTGAATCAAAACAACTGAGTCCGCACGAGAAAACAGTCTCGGATTTTGTAAAGAAAAGGCTGTGCCTCCATGGGAGTGGTAAAAATGACAATACTTGACTGCTCCACGCCAAATAACGAAAATCAACAATCTTGCGAAACAACAGAAGACATCAGCCGTCGAAGTAGTCCGCATGACAATAGTTTCTTTTAACCCTGACGTACTACAAGAGCTCAACGAGTCAGAACTGTTTGAGCTGGTATCCAGTAGAGTTAAAGAAGCCATTGAAGATACGAAGGTTACCCGAGAAGGCTTACAGAAAAAACTCTTGGCATTGGGGGTGAAGTGATGGCCGGATGGAAAGAATTGTTGATCCTGCTCTCCCCGGATGATCAGCCGTGAATTCAATATTTGGTCCGATAGTCCATGGCCATATATAGCGCCGCATCGAGTTTACCGTCGGTCAGTCGGGCCTGCGAGGCTACGGGAATACCGGAGGCGGCATACCTGCCGTTGTCGACAACCACGTTGAGAACACCGACTCCGAGGTTCTCATTTTCCGAAAAGATATCCACCCGGAATGACTCCAATTCAGGCAGGGCGGCGATACCTGACTTAAAATAATAGAGTGCCCCCCAGTCTGATTTATCAGTTTCCACAAGCTGGTACTGGCGTTTGCCTGTTTCCCGAATGCGGTCGTGATCCTCGGAAACTGAATGAGGGTTGAGGATTATAAGAGGTCCCTCTTCCATGCTTTTTCTTTTCGCTGCTTTGAGATGTTTAGTTCCACCATGGCTTTTCCCATTGCTCCACGTGTATTGCTGAAAAGCAAAATCTGTAGGATTGGAGCAGGAGTATTTGCCAAAGCTAATATGAGTGAATAGTCTATGGCTTTATGCATCAATAAATTTCGGTTTGAAGGCTGTCTTTTTAAGTTTTTCATAGAAAACGATCAGTTATCACCGAGGATGTATGTCAGAAGACAATCGGCGGAAGACCCAGGAAAAACCGCAAGACGACCAGGCGAAGAGCGGGAAAAAGGGTAAAGCCAAAGATTTCATACGCCGTCATCCCGTACTTACCGGGTGTATCTGTGTTGCTTTGGTTGCAGCACTGGCTGGTGGCGTCATTTGGTGGATTATCCAGCGCCACTACGAAACCACCGACGATGCCTTTATCGACTCCAGGCAGTTCGCCGTAGCCCCAAAAGTCAGCGGGTATATCATTGACGTCCCGGTAACCGACAATCAGCATGTCGCAGCAGGTGCCGTACTTTTTCGAATCGATCCTCGTGATTATCGTATCGCTCTGGAACAGGCGCAGGCCCGGGTCGACTCGAGCCTGGCCGACATCAATAGCATCGATGCCCGGATAGCCGCCCAGAAGGCACAGATCGAGGAGGCTGAGGCGCAGGTGGAACAGACGAAATCGGCATTGAAATTTGCAGAGCGGAATGCCAAACGTTATGCCGAGCTGGCCAGGATCAAGGCAGGCACGGTACAGCAGGAACAGAAGACCAGCTCCGAGCTGGCGCAACAGCAGGCAAACCTGGCAGACGCCAAAGCGAAGGTGGTCGCCGCCAAACGGGAGAGTCTTTCCCTACAGGCCCAGCGGGCGAGCGGCATGGCAAGCATGGCTGAAGCACAGGCCCAGCTCGACAAGGCGAAGCTCGATCTCTCTTATACCACGATTACGGCGGCACAGGCCGGACGAATCGTGCAACTTTCGGCTGCGGTTGGGCAATTTACCGAACCGGGACAGAATCTTTCCATGTTTGTGCCGGACGAGATCTGGGTCACCGCCAATTTTAAGGAAACGCAGATCACGGACATACGCCCGGGGCAACCGGTAGATATAGAGATCGATGCCTATCCCGATCTCGACCTGAGAGGCCACGTTGATTCCATCCAGCCCGGTTCCGGCACGGCATTCAGTCTGCTTCCCGCAGAGAACGCCACGGGCAACTTCGTGAAAGTGGTCCAGCGAGTGCCGGTCAAGATCACCATCGATAACCCGCCGTCGGATTTGCCACTGGGTCCCGGGATGTCCGTCGAGCCAAGAGTCAAGGTCCGGTGAGCGCGGCAACGGAAAACTGGAATCCCGGCCGTTCGGCTGCCGGGGAACATAGTCCTTGGCTCATCACCTTCGTGGTATCGATCGCCACCTTCATGGAAGTGCTGGATATCACGATTGTCAACGTGGCACTGCGGCACATTGCCGGCAAACTGGCCGTGAGCCTGGACGAGAGCACCTGGGTCCTTACCAGTTATCTCATCGCCAATGCCGTGGCGGTTCCGATCAGCGGCTGGCTCTCCACCTTTATCGGCCGCAAGCGCTTTTACATGCTCTGTGTCGCCGTTTTCACTCTGGCTTCGTTTGGCTGCGGACTTGCCTGGAACTTCCATGTATTGTTGTTTTTTCGAATACTTCAGGGGTTGGGCGGAGGCGGCATGGCGCCAAGTGAGCAGTCGATCCTGGCTGATTCCTTTCCGCCGGAGAAGCGGGGGCTGGCCTTTTCTGTCTACGGCATTGCCGTCGTCGTGGCGCCGGCTGTGGGCCCGGCGCTCGGCGGTGTCATAACCGACAACCTAAACTGGTATTGGGTTTTCCTGATCAATGTGCCGATGGGCATCTTATCTCTCATTCTGGTGGGATTGCTGGTGGTTGAACCAGAAGGCATCAAAAACGATCGCCGGAAAATCCTCGAGAGCGGAATCAGGTTTGACTGGCCGGGTCTGATCTTCGTCGCTGTCGGCCTGGGCTTTCTGGAGGTCGTGTTGGACCGGGGGCAGCAGGACGACTGGTTCGCCTCCTCCTTCATTACCAGTTTTGCCCTGATATCCGCCGTATCGCTGCTGGCCCTGGTTTTCTGGGAAATGAGGAGAAAAGACCCTATCATTGAAATAAAGCTGCTTTTTACGCGACAGTTCGGAACATGTTTTCTGTTGATGCTTGGACTTGGCATGATCCTGATCGGCTCGACGCAGCTGATCCCCCAGCTGGTCCAGACGGAATTCGGCTACGACGCGACCCTGGCGGGACTGACCCTTTCCTTGGGTGGATTTCTCACTATGTTCGTCATGCCTGTTGTCGGCCAGCTCTCCAGCCGGGTGCAGCCAAAATATCTAATGGTCTGGGGCGCCGCCGTCCTGATGCTGTCGATGCTGCATATGACTACGATCAACAGCAACATAACCTTCGAATTTGCCTCTATGACCCGGATCTATCTGGCCTTCGGCCTGCCATTTCTCTTTATACCGATAACTGCGGCCTGCTACGAAGGACTGCCGGAGGACAAGACAAACCAGGCATCAGCCCTCATCAATGTGGCGCGCAACCTTGGCGGGTCCATAGGAGTCGCCACGGCACAGACACTGCTGGCACAGCGGCATCAGTTCCACCAGAGTCGTCTGGTGGAAAACTTCATTCCCTCTAATCCCCAATTTCAGGCGGCACTCCACCAGGCTACTCAGTATTTTATGCAGCATGGAAATACGCCCGTCGAGGCGGCGCACCAGGCGATGGCCTGGGCCGCGAAGACGATGGCGCTCCAGGCGACACTCTTGTCCTATATCGACACGTTCTGGGTTTTCGCCATGGTGGCGGCGGTGATGATCCCGCTTGCCTTCGCTATCCGTCATGTGCACCGCAAGTCACCGCCGGGGCACTGAGAGGTGATGAAGCTGAGAGTTCCTCATAAAGAAGAAAAGAGGTTTGCTGCTTGACAAGGTATTCATGCGACTGTCCGCCTCGGCATATATAGCAGAACCCCCAGCCACCGCGCTTAATGAAAGAGATCCCTGCGAATATGGCTAAGCGCCGGGAATTTAGTTCGTATTGCACGTATGGTTTCGAGGTCCAGCTCAGCGGTTATGGTGGAGACACCGTCGGCTGCCTGGCTGACGACCAGTCCCCAGGGATTGATGACCATGCTTCTGCCAAAGGTCAGATGTTCGGGTGGTGCGGTGCCCCACTGTCCGGCCGCGGCTACCCAGCAGAGATTTTCCACGGCACGGGCGCGTAGCAGCAGTTCCCAGTGATCCCTGCCGGTCTGCAGGGTGAAGGCTGCCGGCACCAGCAGGACATTGGCGCCCATGTCTCCAAGACGTCTGAAAAGTTCGGGAAATCTAAGATCATAACAGGTGGCCATGCCAAACTTGAAGTCGCCGATGGTAAATGTTACCAGCTCATCGCCCGGTGAAATGGTGTCCGACTCGCGATAGCTTTTGCCGCCCGGTATTTCCACATCAAAAAGATGGATTTTACGATATCTGGCAATTCTTTCCCCATGATCATCAAAGACGACCCCTGTATTGTAAAACCTGTCGCCGTCCTGCTCCATGTAACTGCCTATATGCACGTGGACTTGTAACTTTGCGGCCAGGTTGCGCAATCTGTCCAGGCTTGGCGATTGGTCGAGCGGTTCGGCATTTTTACGTTTTAGAGCTTCCGGTCCCATAAAAGTGAAATTTTCCGGCAGCATAATCAGCTGTGAGCCTTTATCCGCAAGTTCCTTGATCGCATTTTCAGCGGCCGCCAGATTTTCCTGCTTGTTATCGCGGGAGTTCATTTGCGATAATCCGATAATCATGGTCATGGCGTTACTCCTTAATGAAGAGGTACTTCCAGTCTATTGGCCAAGTTCGGCAAAAGCAGCACCCGTGAGGGCTGCCAGGTCGGTGGGAGCGAGCTCTATCTCCAGTCCTCTCCGGCCGGCACTGACAAAGATACTGGGAAAGTTTTTTGCCGAGCTGTCGATGATTGTCACGAGCCTTTTTTTCTGACCCAGAGGGCTCACTCCCCCGAGTACGTAGCCGGTCGATCTTTCCACCAGTTCCTTGTCGGCCATTGCCGCTTTCTTGGCTCCTGCCGCCTTGGCAATCTGTTTCATGCTGAGCATCGATGATACTGGGATGACAGCTACCGCCAGGTTTCCGTTATCAAGCTGTACGACCAGGGTTTTATAAACTCTTGCCTCATCGAGCCCAAGTTTTTCAGCAGCTTCCTTACCGTAGGATTCATGAGCGGGATCGTGGGTGTATTGGTGCACCTTGTAGGCAATTTTCTTCTTTTTGGCGGCGTTAATAGCTGGTGTCATGGTTTCGTATTTCTGATAGAGGCGTCTCTGTCCGGCTGGGAACTCAGCAAATTTATTTCAAGTATACCACGGTGTTTTCCCTGGGACCAGTAATGTGCACAGGCCAAAAGTTTTTTGCTGGAATAGAGCCTAGTGGTTATGATGCAGTAACAGGACAAACACATGTGTATCTTTTTCTTACAATAGGCAGGAGGGAACCCCGCATGGCAGGAAAAGTGAAACAAAAAGAATATACCCTGATTATGATGTCGGCTCTTTTATTGCTCTTGCTCGGTGGGTGTTCGAAAGCCTATTACAGTGCGATGGAGAAGATCGGGATATATAAGCGTGACATCATGGTGGATAGGGTAGAAGATGCCCGGGATTCCCAGGCCGAAGCCCAGCAACAGTTTAAATCCGCACTCGAACAATTCGATTCGGTGGTGAGACTGAAGGAGACAGATCTTAAACAGGCTTACGACCGCCTCAACAGCGAGTATGAAAAAAGCGAGGCGGCTGCCGAAGAGGTTTCCAACCGTATCGATAAAGTGGAGTCGGTAGCGGAAGACCTCTTTGATGAATGGGAACAGGAACTGACCGAGTACCAGAATCAGGAACTGCGGCGGGCCAGCCAGAAGAAGCTGCAAACAACCAAAAAGAAATATAAGGAAATGCTGGCAAGCATGCAACGGGCCGAGGCGAGCATGGAGCCGGTCTTAAGAATTTTTAAGGACAATGTCCTGTTCCTGAAACATAATCTCAACGCCCAGGCGATCGGCTCACTCCGCTCTGAGTTCGTCAATCTCAAGGGGGAAATTGATGTGCTGGTTAAAAAGATGAATGCCGCCATTCAGTCATCGAATACCTTTCTAGCCAACATCAAAGAATGATGGCGTCGTAAAAACTCTTCACCTTCTTTGCGCGCCTTGAATCTGAAGTTTTTTACTTAGCCATTGCGGATTACGGGACGTTTTTTTTAAAAACTAGAAATGAATTTTCTAAGGGGCTAAAACGACCAGATCATTGGAATCGCCAGAGTGGATGCTACCACCACGAATAGATTTAGCGGCACTCCCAGTTTCATATAATCCTTAAAGCTGTAGCCACCGGGACCGTAGACCATGAGGTTGGTCTGATAGCCCATGGGCGTGGCGAAACAGGCGCTGGCCCCGAAACAGATGCCTATGATAAAGGGTTTCGGATCTACCCCTATTCCGACTGCGGTGGAGATGGCGATCGGCAGCAGTAATACCGCAGTGGCGTTATTGCTCAGCAACTGGGTGCAGATACTGGTGAGAAAAATGACTGCGCCAAGTACTATGGTTGGCGAAAACCCTGAGAAGAAATGGAGAAAGGTTTGCGCATAGAGCTGACTGGCCCCTGTCTTCTGCATGGCGGTTCCAAGGGCGATGGTTCCGGCGATAAGCAGCAGGACGTCCCCCTGCAGCGCCCGGTAGGCGTCGCGCATCTGCAGGCAACCGGTTATGATCATGAGAAAGGCTGCCGTGAGTGCGCAGGTCATGATATCGGCAAGTCCAAGGGAGGCGGTGGCGACCATACAGACGAAATTGATAACCGACCACGCGGCTTTCCGCTTATGGATCAGTTCCTCATAGACATCCTCGATAACGACATATTCCGTGCCGCTACGTATTGATTCAAGTTTACTTTCCAGACACCAGATGAGCAGAACATCCCCGGTGCGAAGGCGTACATCGTGGATCTGTTTTTCCGCCATATGCAGGTTGGTACGTTTGACGGCGATGATGTTCACATCGGGGTCTTTAGCCAGGCTCGTTTTCTGAAGCGGCAGTCCGCGCAGGCTCGAGTGCGGTGAAATAATCAATTCCACAACGATTGGCGCGTCTTTCTGTGCTCCGAGGACCAGATCCTTTTCCGAGCTCGGCAGTTCCACCGCTTCATTGTGCAGAATGGCCACCAGGTCATTGAGCGAGCCCTTCACCAGCAGGATATCTTCCGCTTCGGTAACCATTTTGTCACGGTTTGGATGATAAATATAAGATTTTTTAATCAACTCAATAACATTGATACTGGGATATTTTATCCTGAAAATTTGGTCTGGACTCTTGCCGATCAGGGGACTTTTTTCAGATATTTTTAATTCGGCCAGATACTGGCGATGAGCACTATCCTGCAGCTGACAGATGGGATTGGCAAGGGCCGGCAGGACTTTGGGGGCGGTAAAATAGAGGAATATGATGCCCGCTATGGCGAGCGGTACGCCAAGAGCGCTCAGCTCGAACATGGTCAGGCCTTTATACCCGAAACTGACACTGAGATCGCTGATGACGATATTGGTTGAGGTACCGATAAGCGTGCAGGTTCCGGCCAGGATCGAAACATAGGAAACCGGGATGAGAAATTTTGACGGGCTGAGACCGAATTCGCAGCACATGGCCATAACGACAGGGATAAAGAGGATCACCACCGGCGTGTTATTGATGAAAGCAGAGGAGATGGCGATGGAAATCAAAATGATGAGAAGAGCCAGTTTGTAATTTCCCTTTGCCGCCTTGATGATTCTTCTGCCCAGAAATTCAACCCCGCCGGTGCGCATCATTCCTTTGGAGACAACGAACATGGCGCCGACCGTAATCACCGCCGGGTTGGCAAAACCGCCAATTGCTTCGGTGGGAGTCAGAATGCGGCTGACAACCAGAAGAACCATGATGCCGATGGCCGTCAGGTCAACAGAGATTTTTTCTGTAATGAGCAGAAAAAGGGTGAGAACGAGTATCCCAGAAATGATCCAGATTTCCATAGGAAGGCCGTGCTGTGCGAATGAGACTTAATGAGGAGCGATGCCGGTGAAAAGACTTTCCCTCAAAGTTAGTGGTCATTAGCGTCTTTGTCCAGTCACCGGTTCCGCCGGAGCAGTGGCGCACCACATCAGAGATAGCACCTGTCCTGATTTTTCGTCCTCGACATACCGGGAATGAGGGTCTGGGTGGATATGACTCCCCGCCACTGTCTGATGGTATATTGGATAAACTGGGAGAGGATTTCGGCATCGGAGGAAAGCAGGTCGCGCATCAGGGTGATTTTGGCGATCATGTCGATTGAGCCGTGCACGGTGTGTACCTCGCGGACTTCCTCGAGTGCCAGCAGTTTGTCGAAGATCTGCTGTTCGTATTTCCCGACGACATTGAGGAGGATAAAAACCGTAATCTCCCGCTTCATTTCCGGGTATTCCTGCTCCTTGTGTTCCGCCATTTTCTGCCGAAAGGCCTCCATATCCGTGGGAATGAGTTTATCGACGCCTATGCCGTAGGTACGTTTGCTGCCCTTTTCCCATTGATGAACGGAAATATACAGATAAAGATCATCAACTGTGCGTCCCGGGAAGGATTTGACCAGTTTACTGTTGTCGATAAGGGTCGCCAGTGGCCGGTAGATGGTTCTGTACCAGTCGGCGGCGGCCTGTTTGAAGGTGATCTCCTGCTCTTTCTGCTCCGTCAGGAACTTGCGATGTTCTCCGATCTGCCAGTCCAGATGTTCGATCTGGCCTGGTTCCGTCAGATCGATGCATTCGGTAAGGCCCGCCTTGTCCCGGAAGTGGATTTTTTCAATGTAGAGCTTGTTTTCCAGGGTGTTCTTGGATGGAAGCAGCTCGACGATTCGTGACTGAATATGGGATCTGCCCAGTTCGACGGCTGCCCGGAAACGGTGGTGGCCATCGAGAATGAAAAAATCCTCCTTGATCTGGTACAGGGCAATGGGCGGCATATTCTTGCCTTCCCGCATCGCGTCCATAATTCCTTTCAGTCGCTCATCCACCTTCGGCGAGTGGGTTTTGAACTGATTGTCGAAATCGTGATATCTGCCGACACTGCCGACAATCTTTTCCAGGGGCACCATCAGTGTCCCCCGTTCCACAGCCTCGTAAGCTTCCTCTTTTTCCTGGCGGATATTGAAGTTGCTGGGATTTTCACCATCACTCCGCCGGTCCTGGCCGGAGATGGTCTTTTTCAGTGCCGTAAATGGATTAAATTTCGAGAACATGGTAGCCATAACTGTTTATTACCGACGTTGAGTTGACTCTGGTTAACCTCTCCGATTCGTCCTCGAACAGAGTGTGAATATGACCATGAATAAAATAGCGGGGCTGGTATTTGTCAATAAAATCCCGGAATGCCCGAAATCCGCGATGACAGGGATCTTCCGCATCATGGATAAATCTAGGGGGCGCATGACTGATAACCAGATCGACCCCTTTTCGCCGCCAGAGTGAAAAGCTCATTTTCCGGATAAACCTGGCCATTTGCTTTTCAGTATATTGATTAATATTGCCGTTATACCATCTTGAGCCGGAAAAGCCGGTTATCCTGAGGCCGCCGACGGTGACGATCCGCCGGTTGAGATGGAGGCATCCCATTGGAGGAGATTCATTATAGCGCAGATCATGATTACCCAGAACGTAATAGAGTGGTGTGTTATACCGATGTTTCAAGGCGGAAAGGTATTCCGGAGGCAGATCTCCGCAGGCCAGCACCAGTTCAACGCCGGTAATGGCAGGGCCGCCACCGACTTTTTCAAGCAACTCTTTTACAACGGTATCGGATACACTCAGGATTTTCATAATCTGCCCAGAGGTATCAAATGTGAAATTCTCTACTGCTCATAAAATTCTTAATGTGCATAATTCCCGGTTTAGAAACGTTTGCCAGTGCCTCAGAGGCGTACAAGCAGGCAGACAGGCTATAGTTTAACTATGCCTGGCTGTCTGATCGTGTGCATATGGGGTGCTGGTGAACGTTTACTCGTTATTGGAGTTTTTCTGCGTTACAGATTATTGCCGCGCCTATAGCATTGCCCACCTCGCAATTTTTGGGAAAACTGACGGTGGTCCGAAGATTTTTCGCCACGCCGGGAAGAAAATAGCGGGCCGCGGCGCCAATACCGATGAGTGGCAGTTTGATGGAAAAATCGACCCCCAGAACCGGGTGCTCTTTTCGGGTGGAGATGAAGTTGGCAAGGGAATCTTTCCAATAACGCTGAACGACATAGTCGATGATCAGATTTTCTATCATTTCCTCAGTGTTCCTGACCACCAGCCGGGAAAAATCCTCTCCGCTCATGTTCATGGCCCGGCCCAGCAGTTCTGCGGCGTCTTCGGCGATTTTTCTGTTGCCGATATCGATTTCGCCTAAAACGTGCAGGGCGTCGGTCGGGGTGAAACCGCATTCGAAGATCAGCTGTTTCCTGGCGAGGTGTTCCAGTTGCACCTCAAGAGGAATACCGCCGAGTCCTGTTCGCTGACGGATTGTGGCCGGAGTCAGTTGACCTGCCTGACGGAGCAGCCTGGTAAGTTCATTGTCCGGTACTTCCCCGGCTGCCTCTGGGCGCAACACAATCAGCTTGCACTGGTTCTCGACGCCCAGCCAATCTCCTGCCGGAGGTATCTTTTCCGCCATACACAGCGGAGTAACCCGCCCGGGGCCGATGGTCAGCCGTCCCTTCTTATCAACATACACATGGCTGTCACCACCAATTCCGCCCGTATACATATCGACTGCTTCGACATGAGTTTTCCAGCGGCCTATCCGGCAACCTTCGGTGGTCAGCAAGGGGTGGCCGTTTTCGAGCATGGCGACATCCGTCGTTGTTCCCCCGACATCGATAACCAGACAATCACGCTCGTCCTGGGATGCACCGAAATAGGCGGTGCAGGCCGGACCGCTGGCAACGGTCAGTCCAGCCTCATTGACAATCTTTTCCGCCTCCATGGCTTTGCCGTTACCGCTTACCACCAGTAAGGGACAATCCAGGTTCTGGCTACTCATCGCCTTTTGCACGCCCGCCACAAATTCCTGCATGACAGGCATCAGCTTAGCGTGGAGTCCGGCTGTGGCTGCTCTCTCCTGCATTCCGACCAGATTGCTGATCCGGTGCGAACAGAAAACCGGTTTGGGATCAAGCATGCTGATGGCTTTTTCAGTTACCAGCTCATGGGTCGGGTTCTTGATAGACATTGCCGAGCAGACGCCATAGGCATCGACTTCGGATTTCAATCCATGGATCAGCTGGACCAGATAGTCGAGATCGAGCGGTTCCTCCTCCTCGCCATGAATGGTATGGCCGCCCTTGACGAAGACAACCGCCTTGACCGGCAGTTTGAAGTGTTTTACATAGCCGATAACGATAATCGCTACCCTTGCCCCCTTATTTTCGACGACGCTGTTGGTGGCCAGCGTTGACGATACGGCAACCGCTTCAATCTGGCCGGGGCTAAGCGTGTCCGAAGTGCCGGAGATGGCATTTGCCGCATTGGCAAAGAGTTCTGCGAGCGCATTTCCGGTTCCTACGGAGAGTTGATAGTGGGTGGTTGGTTTTTTTGCTGTCGCCACCACCCTTCCGGAATCCTTATCAACGAGGACCGCATCGGTGTAAGTACCGCCGGTATCGATGCCAATTATATATTTTTTCATGTTTTTCAGTTGCAAGGCTGTTCTGTTTACCATTATGAATGGAGGATCGGTTTTTGATTATGGTCAAACCGGTCAGGCATTATGTCGAGTTGATAACTATACCACATAACGCCGCACTTCTCAGTCCGGAGTTATATAATCATTAGTGAGATCGATGCAAATGAAGAGAAAACTCTCAGTGTTTACTATCTGTATCCTGCTTCTCGGTCTGTTGAGTCCGGTAGTGTCGTCAGCCGGGGATGGCAAGGGAAATCTTCGTCTGGCCCTTTTGCCGATTCCCGATGTCCTGCCGGTATACGTAGCCGAAGAAAAAGGCTATTTCAAAGAGCAGGGAATCACGGTCGAGTCCCTGCCGGTAGGCAGTGCAGTGGAACGGGATCAATTGATGCAGGCGGGAAGAGTTGACGGAATGATAAATGATATTTCCGATGCGGCTAATTTCAACAGGGAGCAAAAGAGGGTGAAAATTATTGCCATTGCCCGTTCACCGATAGATTCGTCTCCCCTGTTCAGACTCCTTGCAGCGCCAGGCAGCAACCTGAAAACCATAGCCGATCTGGCCGATACTCCCATAGGCATTTCCAGAAATACCGTTATTGAATATGTCACCACCCGCCTGCTCAGAGCAGGGGGCGTGCCGCCGGAGGCCATCAGGTACAGATCGGTGCCGGTACTTCCGGAGCGGCTGCAGCTGCTTCTTTCCGGACAACTGCCGGCGGTAATGCTGCCCGATCCCCTGGCTGCCAGCGCCATACAGGGCGGCGCCGTGGAAATCGTCAATGATACCAAGCTGAAAAGCGTCAGTGCCAGTGTGATCACTTTTGCGGATGACACTCTTATCGCCAAGAAGGAAACGGTTAAAAAATTTATGGCGGCGTGGGATAAAGCCTGTGCGGATATCAACAGCGATCCCGATTCTTTCCAGGAGTTGATGCTGAAAAAAATTCGGGTGCCAAGAAATGTACAGAATAGCTATCGGGTTCCTCCCATGCCGAGAAAAGCCCTGCCGACCAAGGCGCAGTGGGATGATGTTATGACCTGGATGCTTGGCAAAAAACTTCTTGTTAAGCCGCTTGTCTACGAAGAATCCGTCACTCCGGAGTTTTTGGCAAAATGAAAGGCCGCCTGAGATGATAGAGGTACGAAGGCTGAAGTTCGGATACGGGGATGACGCGTTTATTTTTGATGATTTTACCTTTACCGTGAAAAAGGGAGAGGCCTGGACGGTCATTGGCCCTTCCGGATGCGGAAAAACCACCCTCCTTTACCTGATTGCCGGACTGCAGTTTCCCGGTGACGGAGAGATCCGCATCAGCGGCGAGAAAATCAGCCGGGCCAGACCGTCCACAGGTTTGGTCCTTCAGGATCATGGTCTGTTGCCTTGGTCCACTGTGCTGGAAAATACCAGGCTGGGTCTGAAAATACGCAAATTCTATGGTCCGGATGGCAAACATAGTCCGGTTGATGTGCGGCCTGATGCAGAAAGGGACGAAAAGCGCGTACAGTACTGGTTGAACTGGCTGGGCATAGACCAGCTGAGCAATATGTATCCATCCCAGCTGTCCAGGGGCCAGCGTCAGCGTGCCGCGATCGCCAGAACCCTGGTGCTCGAACCGGATTTATTATTGATGGATGAGCCATTTTCGGCTCTGGATGCGCCGATCAGGGAAGAGCTGCAGAAGGTGATGAACCGCTTCCACCAACAGTCCGGCCTGACCTCTATTACCGTAACCCATGATATTGAAGAGGCGGTTGTGCTGGGAGAGAAAATATTGGTTCTCGGCAACAGCTGCAACCGGGTGCCCCGGATCATCGATAATCATTTATCCGGAGAAACAGAAAAAAGATCCGCCCCGGAGTTCATCAAGCGCTGCGTCGAATTGCATGATCTGCTTGCATCCGGCAATACCGGAATCAGCTAAGAGACGCCGAGGATTCCAAGAATGAAAAAAAAATCGACCTTTTCAGGGACGGGCATCGGGGTGCTGATGTTCTTCTGCCTTTGGCAGCTCCTGGCTTTTATCATCAATCGTCCGATCCTTCCCGGCCCGATCGAGGTGGTGCCGCTCTTTTTTCAGAATATAACCGGAGAATTAGGGTTACATTTTCTGGCATCCGCTGCCCGGGTGCTGGCGGCAATTTTCCTGGCCACTTTCTTTGCCGCGCCGCTGGGACTGGTGCTGGGCCAGATGCCGCGGCTGGACAGGGTATTCAGCCCACTGATAGCAATCATCTACCCGATTCCAAAAATTATTTTTCTGCCGGTTATCTATGTGCTGATGGGAATCAGCGATTTCTCCAAGATCACCCTTATCGCCATAATTATCTTTTTTCAGATCCTGGTGGTGGTCCGTGATGAGGCGGCGGGCTTAAAAAAAGAACTTATCCTCTCGGTGAAATCCCTCGGTGCCGGCCGCAGGGCTCTTTTTCGCTATGTTTATCTGCCCGCCTCCCTGCCTGCGGTGCTGACCGCTTTGCGAGTTTCAGTGGGAACGGCGGTGGCGGTGCTTTTTATCGCCGAACAGTCCTTGACCAGTTATGGACTTGGCTATTACATAGTGGTCGAAACCTATCAGGTTCTGCTCTACCAAGAGATGTATACCGGGATCATGGCCATGGGGCTGCTGGGGATTCTGCTCTATTTTGCCCTCTATGCGATTGAATTGAAGGTCGGCAAGCATATGTTTGTTGAATAAAATTACCAAACGAGGTCTTTTGGCTTTGTCAAAGACACCGCATAGGCGGTGCCTCACCTGCGGAGGGAATTGGTCCGATACGTGCGCATCCCACTTAAAATAAAGAAAGATATCCTATGAGTTTTCTTGGAATTGAAAAAAAGATATTTGTAATCTTTGGTCTGGCAAATAAGAAATCCGTCGCCTGTGCGATTGGCCGAACTCTCCTGGCAGAGGGAGCCGAAGTGGTTCATGTGGTCAGATCGGAGGAGCGGGCGATAAATGCCCGAAAGCTTTTCCCGCAATCCCGGGTGTTTATCTGCGATGTAGAGGAAGAAAAGAACATCATCCGGGTACGGGATGAAATCGGGGAGGCAATCGGAGCCTCTGCGGGTGGCAGGATCGCCGGCATTGTCCATTCGATCGCCTTTGCCAACTATTCCGAGGGTATGAAGCCTTTTCACGAGACGAAAAAAGCCGATTTCCTGCAGGCGGTCGATATCTCCTGCTTCTCCTTCATCAGCATTGCCAATCATTTCAAAGAATTGTTGATTGAAAACGGTTCGATGGTGACTATAACTATCTCCACTACCCGCATGGCTGCGGAAAACTATGGTTATATGGCGCCAATCAAGGCGGCGCTTGATTCCTCGCTCTGTTTTCTGGCTAAAAGTTTTTCTGAATTTTCCAGAGTAAGATTTAACGCGGTCGCTCCCGGACTTCTGAAAACCTCGGCTTCCGCCGGAATTCCGGGATATATCGACAGTTACCTGTTTGCCGAAAAAGCGATACTTAGAAAAAGTGCGCTGGCTACACAGGAGGCAGCCGATACGGCTGCGTTTCTGCTGTCAGAGAGAAGTTCCGGTATTAACTGCCAGACAATCGTTGTTGATGCAGGAATGTCGGTGAATTATTTCGATAAGGAAATTGTCAGCAAAACCGTAGGTTAAATTACTAAACACCCTACAAGGGGGTGAAAGATCCCTCACGAAAGTCATTCCAAAAAACAAGAATTGAATACCTAAGAAACCAAAGGAACCTTATGCTTGATTTTACTATTGATGTGGAGACCTGTATCGGTTGCGGTCAATGCGCTTCCGACTGTCCGGCAATGATTATCGGAATGGAGACCGGTATTCCGACCATCGCGGAAGACCTGGAGTCATACTGTATCCGTTGCATGCATTGTGTCGCCATCTGCACTGAGGGCTCAGTGTCTCTTCTCGGATACGGCTCGAACGAAGGGACGCAGTTACCCGCGGAAAACCGACCGAAACCCGAACAGATTGAGCTACTCATTAAAGGAAGACGATCAACCCGTAACTATCGGGACGAAAATATCGATCCCGCGGTAATTGAAAAATTAGTGGAAGTCGCCGGCCATGCTCCCAGTGGACATAACGATCGGGAACTGCTCTATACCGTGGTGGACGATAAAGGAATTGTCTACGATTTAAGAGAGGAGGCTATTGCCGGACTGGAGCAGCTCATTGCGGAAAATAAGCTCCCGGAAGGGATGGAAATGTTTACTGATATTATTGCAGCATGGAAGAGTTCCGGCAAAGATATTCTCTTCCGCGGAGCGCCGCATCTCCTTATCGTTTCAGCGTTGGCAGAAAGCGCGTCTCCATTACAGGATTGCCTTATTGCTCTGACCACCTTTGAATTGTATGCCTGGAGCAGGGGAATCGGCACAATCTGGAACGGTCTTGCCACGCTTACCATAACCGAACTCGTTCCTTCGCTCAAAAAGCGGCTGGGAATTCCTGAAGATCACCAAATCGGCTATGTCATGGGATTCGGCTATCCGGCGATACGCTATGAAAAGACGGTCGATAGAGGAATGCCGCGGATAAACAGAGTGCGCTGAGGACGAAATAAGGGCGGACACATAGGTCCGCCCTTACCGTGCCTGTTACAGAAGTGCCAGAAGAACACCGGCTGCGACGGCCGAGCCGATAACACCGGAAACGTTTGCTCCCATGGCGTGCATGATCAGGTGATTCTGGGGGTTGGCCTCCAGGCCTACCTTATTCACAACGCGGGCTGCCATGGGCACAGCTGATACACCAGCTGCGCCGATCAGCGGATTAATCGGGGTCTTGGATACTTTGTTCATCAGTTTTCCCAGCAGGACTCCGGCAGCGGTACCAATGCCGAAAGCTATCATACCCAGGACAAGGATACCAAGCGTCTCAATATTGAGAAACTTATCGGCAGAAAGCTTGGAGCCGACGCCAAGTCCAAGAAAGACGATAACCGTGTACATCAGAGAATTTTTGATGGTATCCGAAAGTCTGTCGACAACACCGCACTCTTTAGCCAGGTTTCCCAGCATGAACATACCGATAAGAGGTGCGGCCGAGGGCAGGAGCAAGGCACAGATCAACAGCACGAGAAGCGGCAGGAAGATTTTTTCAAGCTTTGATACGTGCCGCAGCTGAACCATTTTGATCTTTCTTTCTTCTTCCGTGGTCAGCCACTTCATGATTGGCGGTTGTATGAGGGGAACGAGGGCCATGTAGGAATACGCGGCAATGGCAATGGAACCAAGCAGGCGTGGCGACAGCCGGCTGGAAAGGAAAATTGCCGTTGGACCGTCAGCTCCGCCGATAATACCGATTGAAGCAGCGTCACGCAGGGAGAAATTAATACCTGTTACCATTTCAGAGAGGAACAGGGCACCAAGCAGAGTCGTGAAAATTCCGAATTGGGCAGCCCCCCCCAGAAGAATGGTTTTCGGGTTGGCGATCATGGGGCCAAAATCCGTGAGTGCTCCAACTCCCATGAATATCAGCAGGGGAAATACCCCGGTCGTGATACCCACATCGTAGATGTATGTCAAAATGCCACCGGGCTCGGCTATTCCCGCCAGAGGAATATTGGAAAGAATGGCACCGTAGCCGATTGGAACAAGAAGAAGCGGTTCGAATTGTCTGAAGATTCCCAGATAAAGAAGAACCAATCCCACTGTAATCATGAGAACCCGGCCTATACCTACCGTCCAGTCCTTGGTGAGCTGGTTTTCGATGATGCCGTAGATTCCGGTAGTTTTAAAAAGGTTGCCGAGCAGTTGAGACATCGGCGGTAATGTTTTGCTGATACCGGCAGAAGGTTGATCGGCGACTATCTGGGCTGATTCCAGAACTCCCAGTACGTCGCCTTTGTGGACATGCTGGTACGATTGTGCATCAACTTTGGTTATCTTGCCGGCTGAACCTGCTCTCAGGACTATGATGGTCCCATCGTCTTTCTGCAGGGTCGCAATTTCGTCACCACTATAAACAAAATCATCCGGATGAACGAGAACCCGTTTGATTTTAGCGTCTGCCGGAGAAACTATTGAAATGGTCGCATCCTCTGCCAGTGCAAAAGAAGTCCAAGCCAACAATATTCCGAGCAAAAGAGGCATGAAAATTCTGATTTTCATAATACTATCCCGATAAAAACAAGAAGTAACGGTTCCCGGATCAAAGATCCGGGAACCTGGAGACGAACACTCATCAGCCTATGGTAAAAAGTGGATCGGTAGCCTGCACGGTATCACCGGCGGCGATGTGAATCTCGAGAACCTTGCCGGCACAGGGAGATTTTACCTCAGACTCCATCTTCATGGCTTCCATGACGACGAGAGGTTGATTCATGGTAACAGTGCTGCCGACCTCCACCAGAACCTTCACGATATTGCCGGGAGTAGGGGCTTCCACCTCGGTTCCCGCGGCAGCCGGAGCGGCAGCCGGTGCCGGTGCAGGTGCAGTAGCTTGAGTTGCCTTGATACCGCCGGCTTCCGTAACGGTGACGTTATAGGGACGGTTATTGACGGTGATGGTGTAATCACGTGGTCCGATATGTGCAGCGGCGGGTACTGCGGCAGGGGCAGCCGCTTTTTTAGCTGCAGCCTTTTTGTCGACTGGCGGCTCATCGGTAATTTTGCGAACATTGGTGACAGCTTTGCCAAGGAGAAAATCAAGTCCTTTCTGCTCACAGCTGGCGATGATGAAGATGTTTTCATCATTGACCGGCAGGTTATTTTCCTTGAGGATCTTAGTGGCTTTGGGGATTCCAGGCTCGAGAATGTCGAGTGGATCCTCGGTAAATACCGGTTTGCCAAGCTGTTCTGAAGCGATTTTGACGATCTCGGGGTCCGCCGGAACGGGAGTGCGGCCGAAGTAACCGAGGACCATATTTCCGTAGTTCGGATTTATCTTCTTCCATTTGCCCTGGGTAACGTTGAGATACGCCTGCTGGAAGTAAAACTGGGAAACCGGGGTAACCGATGTTCCGAAACCACCTCGGGCCACTACCTCGGACATCTCCTTGATGACTTCGGGGTAAAGATGCAGCGTTCCTGTGTCTCGCATCATCATGGTATTGGCGGTGAGCGCTCCACCTGGCATTGGAGAGAGCGTTACTTTTGGTGAGACCATTTTCGCTTCCGGCGGAAAGAAGTAGTCCTTCATGGCTTCTTCAAATGCATCCGAAGCTGTAATGATCTTTTCGTAATCGAGATCAAGCGTATATTCGGTACCCTTCAAGGCATGCATCATGGAGAGGATATCCGGTTGGCAGGTACCGCCGCTGACCGGGGACTTTGCCAGATCGATGCCGTCGGCCCCGCCTTCAATGGCAGCCATGTTCTGGGAAATGCCCAGACCTGCAGTATCATGGGTGTGGAACCAGAGGATGGTGTCCGCAGAGACAATTTTTCTGGCAGCCTTCAGGGTTTCATAGACCTTTCTGGGATTGGACGTACCGGAGGCGTCTTTAAAACAGATGGAATGGAAGGGAATATCGGCATCCAGGATCTGCTTTAAACGATCCATGTAAAATTCCGGGGTATGTGCACCGGAACAGCCGGGGGGGAGTTCCATCATGGACACGACGATCTGATGGTTCAGGCCATGGTGGGCAATGCGTTCCCCTGAGTATTCAAGGTTGCGGACATCGTTGAGGGCATCGAAATTCCGGATGGTGGTCATGCCGTGCTTCTTGAACATCTTGGCATGCAGGTCGATGATGTCTCGGGGACACTGACTCAGCGCCACGACGTTGATACCACGGGCCAGGGTTTGCAGGGCGACGTCCGGACCGACTTCTTTTCTGAAACGGTCCATCATATCGAAAGCGGATTCTCCACAGTAAAAAAACAGGCTTTGGAATCGCGCTCCTCCGCCAGCTTCGATATTGGTGATACCCGCATCGACGGAAGCTTTTACAGCAGGCATGAAGTCGTCGGTAAATACCCTTGCACCAAAGACCGATTGGAAACCGTCTCTAAAAGACGTGTCCATGAATTGAATAACCTTTTTACTCACCGTTCCTCTCCTCGCTTAGTTGTTAAATCTGACCCCCGCAAAGCATGGGGACTCTTTAGTCCCCATGCTTTGCGGGAATACGTACCTTCCACGAAATTCATTTTTAAAAACAAGAAATGAATTTATAAGGTACTAAAACTATCTCGTTTGACCGAAATATATACAACATTGCACAACCGGCTATGCAGTGTTATACGCGTGAAAAACGTTCAACCTCGTATGCTGCGACGGCCGCCGCGATCACCGCTATGTCTTCATCGGCATCCTGGGTGGTGGCCTCTTTAGTTTTTTTTCTGCTGAGCACCTGAAGTTCTCTGTCCCTCCTGATTGTATCCATCTCGCGGATAGCGGCTCCCCGAGTCAGATAAGCTACGAAGTTAATAAAGAAAATCATCAGACAGAGAAAGAGCATGACGGCTGTCATGCCAACGACCATAAGCTTCACACCTTCAAATATCATCGAGCCATTACCTCAGTACTGTTAAATGAATTGAATGGTAAAAAATAAAGGACCCCAAACTACACCAAGAAAGAAATTGAATCAAAACAATTAATCAAATGAGAAAAACAAATGTTTCTGATAAAACGTGATTATTTGCTACTGAGGATATATATCTTCAAAAGATATCTGCATGGAAACCGGGGAGGATTAAACAGAATACTGTACCACAATAAAGCTGTGCGGTACAGTTTTCAGGCGGGATTTATACTTCGTAAACAGCGTATTCCGTTTCTGCCCCAAGAAGAAGATCTATTTCATTCTGAATAGCGACTCGTTCTTCGTTATTCAGCCATGCATTCCAGTCTTCCAGTGACCGCCAGGTACTTATTACCATACACTCATCTTTTCTATCCACCCTTCTCAGGGTCTCGCCATAAATATATCCGGACTGGTTCAAAGTTAAACTACGCAGTTTTTTCAGGAGAACAGTTAGTGGCAGAATATTGTCCGATGAAACTTTTCTTTTAATGAAAATCTTAACAGTCATAAGCATCTCCTTTCTTTGTGCTTCGTTAACTTCAGGTAATCATTCACCAGCCCTCATTTTCGTCCGATCAGGCCGCCTCACCTAGCCAACTATAGCTCGGAGGCCTGCTTGAACGAACCTGATGCACCGAATGACGACGGCCAGAAATGGCCTGGTGCAGCGGGCGCCAAGGTTGGCACAGAATCGACGTGGTTGCAGATCCGAGTTATTCCGTCTTTTGATGTGCACCTGTGATCATTTACAACTTCAGAGCTCTATCCCTAATAAGGAATAACAAAAATGTTACGGTGATTTTTTGTTATCGTGTAGTAATTATAGTGTGCATAAGTAAAATTGTAAAGTGAGCCTTTTATCTTTATTTTTGCAAGGTTATATTCTATAGCGAAGCAGGGCAATTAACATCTTTGAGGTGCTTGCAGATGTCCAAAAGACAAGGTAAAAAGTACCTTGGACTTAGACAAGAATGCCGTACCCATAAATTATCAAATAAAATTAATCGAAATAGACAGACGTAAATTAAGCCCCTAAAAGGCTACAACAACATATCCGGAGAAACATGAGCAATACAATAATACCCTTACAGGAAAGAATCATAATAGCACTGGACGTGGATACCCCCGAGCAGGCAAAGGATCTCGTCAAAAAATGTGAATCCCATGTTTCCTTTTTTAAGGTGGGATTACAACTCTTCATGGGCAGCTGGTTCAATACCGTCGACTGGATAGTGGACCGCGGTCATAAAGTTATGCTGGATCTCAAGTTTTTCGACATTCCCGAGACCGTCAGACTGGCCGTGGAACAGGTAAACAGCAGGGGAGTGAGTTTTGCCACCATTCACGGCAACGATCCGATAATCAGGGCGGCCGTGTCCGCGAGAGGTGACATGAAGCTGCTGGCAGTGACTGTTTTGACCAGTTTTGGTGAAGAGGATATGCGGGCGATGGGCATGACCCAATCGGTTGCGGATCTTGTCTATTTCAGAGCGAAAAGAGCCCTGGAACTCGGCTGCGACGGGGTTGTTTCTTCCGGCCTTGAGGCTGAAAAGATGCGGCGGGAGCTTGGCGAAAAGCTGCTCATCGTCACCCCGGGTATCCGGCCCGGAGCCAACGTGCAGGATGATAGCGATGACCAGAAGCGCATTGTAACCGCCGGCCTGGCAATTAGAAACGGCGCCAGCCACGTGGTGGTCGGCCGGCCGATAACCAGGGCCGCGGATCCGATAAAGGTCATTGAGCAGATGCAGCAGGAAATTGCCGATTCCGATAAATGATGGCGTCGTAAAAAGCTTAATTGCTCACATCGTTTGGCGATAATTGCTTTTGCTGTTTGGTGCTGTCCTTCTTTTTCTTTGTCTGTACAGGATGATAGTGTACAAAAACTCTGCGCATCGAGTCGATTTCCTCGATGAGCAGTTTTTCAACCCTGGTGGCGATCCGGTCTCCCTCGGCTACCGAGAGATCCGGGGAAACACCGATGGTGATGTTGGCGACAATATAGAAGCCGAATCTGTGTCCATGGATTTCCTCCACATCGAGCACTTCATCCAGGTTTTCCAGTTTCCTGCGGATATCCTCGGTAATCCTTTTGCCCGGGAGAGTGTTCATCAGATCCGCGGCTGATTCACGGATGATCTGTATCCCCGTGAAACAGATGATGATGGAGACTATCCCTCCGGCCAGCGGGTCGATCCAGGGATAACCCCAGCGGCCGAAAATAATGCCGATGGTGGCAGCGAGAGCCGAAAAAATATCGTTTCGGTGATCCGCGGCCAGGGCCAGAAGGACGTTGTTGCTGGTTTGCTTGCCAAGGTGAAGAGTCCAGAACGACAACCAGATTTTTAAGAGGATGGTAAAAAGCGCGATCCACAGAGCCAGTTGTGAGGCACCGGTAAAATTGCTTGCCCCGCTCAACAGATCGTATACGTTGTCGATTGAAGCCCAGAAAATAGAAATGGCCGTGGTTATGACAAAGGCTCCAACCACAACCGCGGCAATTGATTCCAGCCGGTCATGGCCATAGGGATGTTCCTCGTCGGCAGGCTTTCCCGATAATCTCATGAAAATATTTACAACGATGCCGTAGGCCACATCTGAAGTGGAGTTTATGCCATCGGCAAGCAGCGCCGGGCTGTGACCGAGGATACCCACACTTGTTTTGAGGACGGCCAGCAGCACATTCGCCGCCAGGCCGACATTTATGGCCAAGATACTTTTTTTCTGCCGCAAATGCGTTGTCATATTTATTTCAAGCCTTCGGTATTGTCTTCCAGGTGCCACTTTTCCTTGAGGTGGTTAATTCCGGTGTGGTTGGTGAGATCAAGCTGTATGGGCGTAATTGAGACATTACCGGAGACAAACGTGTGGACATCGGTATCCTCTCCGGGGTCCGGTGCTGCCGTGCCTCCTCCGATCCAGTAGTATTTGATGCCCCGGGGGTCCAGAGTCTCGTGGATGGAATTTTCCCAAAGCCTTCTGCCCTGGCGGGTTACTCGAATCTTTTTATAGACTCCGCCGCTGGGGACGTTGATATTGAGCAGGGTGTTCTCGGGGAGTGAATTACTCAGGATCTTTTTGGCCATGCAGGCGGCTATCTGCATGGCTGCACGAAAATCATAGGGCAACTCTCCCCCGACCGAGATGGCCATAGACGGAACACCGTACATAGTCCCTTCAATGGCCGCGGAAACGGTTCCGGAATAAGAAATATCGTCTCCGAGATTTGTGCCGCCGTTGATTCCGGAAACGAGAAGATCAGGCAGAGTTTTAAGCACAATTTTCAGCCCAAGGGCGACACAGTCTGTGGGAGTGCCATTCACCGTATAAAAATTTTCATCAAGCTTATGAATCTTGAGAGGCCGGTTCATGGTGAGCGAATGCGAGACAGCGGAATTGTCCCGATCCGGAGCGATGACGATGGTCCGGCCGACCGATTTCAGGGCC
Organism: uncultured delta proteobacterium; assembly: GCA_963835305.1. GTDB lineage: Bacteria > Desulfobacterota > Desulfobulbia > Desulfobulbales > Desulfocapsaceae > Desulforhopalus_A. Next base: position 221,525 of record CAWIEU010000010.1, on the reverse strand, counting down.
TGCTGCAAGGCCTGGATCCCAGGACTGTGAATACCGTCGTCGTTGGTGATAAGTATTGTCTTCATAATATCCTAACTTTATTCAAATCGCCCGGTTGCTTCCGTCTGAACGATATTCCAGAAAGATTCTACCAGAGGATTTCGCTTATTTTTTACAAAGGTGCAGGCGGCGACAGTGAAGGGTCTGAGCCGGGGGAAGATTTCCAGGATTTCCACTTCCTGTATGAGGCTGCTCTTTTCCAGGACCAAACGGGGAACGATGCCCACCCCGCAACCCATGCTGACCATGGCTATAATGGCTTCATTGCCGGAAACCTGGGAATATATATAAGGGCGAACTCCCTTGTCTGCAAACCACTTCTCCGCCCGGGTTCTGCTCAAGCCTTCAGCCGGTAGAATAACCGGCGTTTTTGCCCAGTCTATTGATTTCTGTGAATAAATAATAGTCTCCGGAAAGAATTTTGGAAAAATAAATAACAGTGGTGTTTCCAGGAGTTCAATGAAATCCAGACCTTCCGGTTGATGGTCGGGAAGGGCGGCGATGGAAATATCGACTTCCTGGGATTGCAGTTTGTTCAGTGCTTTTGCTGCATCTCCTGTTTGGACATGGATCATCACTTCCGGATGGGTTTTGCGAAATCTTCGGAAAATCCGCGGCAGGATCGAAAGACTCGCCGTGACCGAACAGTAGAGAGAGAGTTCCCCCCGAAGTGTAGCATCGCTCTTTAAATGGCTGCGGAACAAATGCCAGTTGCCTATGGTTTCTTCACAATATTCCTTAAACAGCATTCCCGCCGGGGTGAGATGCACCGTCCGGTTGTTTCGAAAAAACAGCGGTTCCCCCACAACGTTTTCCAGCCGCTGAATGGTGCGGGTGAGGCCTGAGGGGGTGATATTGCATTCCAGGCTGGTACGGCCAAAGTGAAGAGTCGTGGCCAGATGTCTGAAGAGTTCAAGTTCTCGGATATTCATATGGCTCTTTTTCTGATTGTTGCAGATTCTGCAATACAGTATCACGAACAAATCACTTGACGCAACAGGAGTTTGTCAATATATCAGATGGGACATGATCACTGGTCGGAAATGACTAATCCCCGCAAAACACGGGGATAAGTACCTTCACGAAATTCATTTTAAAAACAAGAAATGAATTTCTAAGGTACTAAAAAATAATCGAGATACAAGGAGATAAAAATGGGTTCGAATTATTTCAATACGCTGCCGCTGCGCCGTCAGATAGAAGAATTGTCCAAGTGCCGCTTTATGGATGCATCCGAGTTCAACGGTGTTGACTACCTCAAAGGAAAGAAGGTTGTCATTGTCGGCTGCGGTGCGCAGGGACTGAACCAGGGTTTGAATCTTCGCGATAGCGGGCTGGATGTTTCCTATGCCCTGCGGGAGGCTGCGATCAAGGAAAAACGTCAGTCCTGGAAGAACGCCACGGAAAATGATTTCACCGTAGGTTCCTATGAAGAGCTCATCCCTACCGCCGATCTGGTCATCAACCTCACTCCCGACAAGCAGCATACCAACGTTGTCTCCACCATTATGCCGCTCATGAAAAAAGGCGCCTGTCTCTCCTATTCTCACGGATTTAATATCGTGGAAGAAGGAATGCAGATTCGTGATGACCTGACGGTTATCATGGTTGCCCCCAAAGCGCCCGGAACCGAAGTCAGACAGGAATATAAGCGGGGCTTCGGTGTACCGACCCTCATTGCGGTTCATGGCGAAAACGATCCGAATGGCGAGGGCTGGGACATCGCCAAAGCCTACTGCTGCGCCACCGGAGGAGATAAGGCCGGCGTTCTGGAATCTTCCTTTATCGCCGAGGTAAAATCGGATCTGATGGGAGAGCAGACCATTCTCTGCGGAATGCTGCAGACCGGTTCCTTACTCTGCTTCGATAAGATGGTGGAAGAAGGTATCGATCCCGGATATGCCTCAAAACTGGTGCAGTACGGCTGGGAGGTAATCACCGAATCCCTGAAACTGGGTGGCATCACCGCCATGATGGACAGGCTCTCCAATCCGGCAAAGATAAAGGCGTATATTCTTGCGGAAGAACTGCGGAACATTCTCCAGCCGCTGTTTGAAAAACATATGGATGATATCGCTTCCGGCCATTTCTCAAAGACCATGATGGAAGATTGGGCAAATGATGATGCCATGCTGCTCAAATGGCGCAAGGAAACGGGAGAGACTGCCTTTGAGCAGGCTGGATCTTCCGATGTGGAAATCAGCGAACAGGAATATTACGATAAGGGCATCCTGATGGTGGCCATGGTCAAGGCCGGGGTGGAGCTGGCTTTTGATACCATGGTCGACTGCGGCATCAGGGAAGAGTCCGCCTACTACGAGTCTCTTCATGAAACACCTCTCATCGCCAATACTATCGCCAGAAAGAAACTGTACGAGATGAATGTGGTCATCTCCGACACCGCCGAATACGGCAACTACCTTTTTGCCAACGCAGCCGTGCCGCTGTTGCGGGATTTCATGAAGAGCGTCGGCACCGATGTAATCGGTAAAGGCCTGGACCTGAAAGACAATGGAGTCGATAACCTCGATCTTATCCAGGTTAACGAGGCAATCCGTTATACATCAATCGAGGCGGTGGGCGAAGAGTTGCGTTCGTATATGAGTGCCATGAAACCGATTTTCTAACCTGCCCACTCGGCCGATTCTGCCGAAAGGACATTAACGGGGACCTGAAGTCATTTGATGAACTTCAGGTCCCCGTTGTTTTTTCAGAGTCCATCAAGAAAAAAACAATTGTTGACGATCATTGTAGGATAATTGTCAGGACGGGAAATTACAGTGGGCAAAATAGCAACATCGATTGTTTGTTGGTCGATGTGCTGAAGAAAATATTGAATGGCGCAAATGCCAGCAATCGACAACTGTAATACGAAAAAGGAGATGTTATGAAAATTGTACATTTGTTACTCGCCGCTGTAATTACCTGCACCATCGGATTGTCAGTAATGCCCGGAGTTACAAACTCTGCTTTCGCCGCAACAAGTAAAAAGGAGGCGACCTCAACAGCAGTTTCCGGTATCACAAAAACTAAGAAAGAAATTCCCCAAAACGTCAATATCAACACCGCCGACAAGAAGCTTCTGATTCAGCTTCCCGGTATTGGGCCGGTCACCGCCGATAGGATTATTCAATATCGTAAAGATAACGGGCAATTCAAAAGCATAGATGAACTTACCAAGGTAAAGGGAATCGGCACCAAGACCCTGGTAAAATTTAAGACTTGTCTGCAGAGAATTTAACGGCATCGTAAAAACAGGTGTTCAGCGGAAATCGCCTTTCTTTGGCGATTTCCGCTTTTTTATTTCGGCTGGATGAACGGTTACAGATCTGGGTTATGCAGGCTTTTGATGTGGACCGGTGAACGATTACGGTGAAGCAGGAGTAACATATCTTATACATTGTATTTCTTTACTTCTTTGCATATCATTACCAAGAGATGGTTGCACAGTGACAGCGGCCCTGGAAATATCCGGGTTAAATGAGCTTTGGTTCTGCTGTAAAATTTCGAAAGGGGATAATGCTATGTTGGCAAAAGATATAATGGAGCCGGTGACGACGAACTGGCTCAGACCGGAGCAGACGCTTCATGACGCTATCTGCACCATGCGCAAGACGACATGGGCCGATTCATCCGTCAACGGTATGGTCGTTTTGGAAAACGGCATAAAACTCGTTGGGATAGTGTCGATAAAAGATGTCATCAGGGCGGTTATTCCCACCTACCTTGAGGATATTCTCGGGAGCTTTACCTGGGAAGGCATGCTTGAAGCACGTACCAAAAAGGTGGGGCATGTGCTCGTCCGGGAAATAATGTCTTCTCGACCGATCACTATCGGACCAGACGATAAAGTTCTTCATTGCGCGGATCTCATGATTGAAAAAGACCTGCAACGGCTGCCCGTGGTCGATAAATCGGGTAAGGTACTCGGAATGGTCCATATTCGTGACGTCTATCTGGCCATCACTGAAATTATGTGCAGGGTCGAGGAGTAAGAATATGGAGAGTGCTGTCGCCATACATCATTTTCAAATGAATGCAACATTCTGGGCCGCCATAACTATTTTTATTGTTGCCCTCGTCTTGATTATTTCAGAAAAAATTCACAAGACCATAATCGCCATCTGCGGGGCCTCGCTGATGCTGGTGTTAAAAATTGTCGATCAGCACGAGGCTTTTCATCTCGAGGAGTATGGCATTGACTGGAACGTCATATTTCTGCTCATCGGCATGATGGTGATCATCAATTTGATGCGGCCTACGGGACTTTTTGAATATATCGCCATACGAAGTGCGAAATTGGGACGGGGGGAACCGATCAGGATAATGATCATTTTCGCCATCATTACCGCGCTGCTTTCCGCCTTGCTTGATAATGTCACCACTGTGCTGCTGATTGCTCCGGTCACTTTGCTCATAGCCGACGCTCTGGAGGTCGATCCTGTTCCTTATCTTATTGTCGAAGCTCTCAGCTCCAACATCGGTGGAACAGCCACGCTCATCGGTGATCCGCCTAACATCATGATTGCCTCAAAAGCCAAATTTTCCTTCATGGATTTCATTGTCCATTTGACTCCGGTAGTCGTAATAATCATGATCATTTTTCTCCTGATTATAAAACTTGTTTTCCGGCACCGGATAAAGACGAAAGACGAACTGAAAGCCAGGATTCTTGGCATGGACGAGAATGAAGCGATTATGGATGCGCCGATGCTGAAGAAATGCCTTCTGGTTTTAGCCCTGGTTCTGATTGGGTTCGTGCTGCATGGTAAACTCAACTATGAACCTGCAACGGTGGCTCTTTTTGGTGCCGGCATCTTGCTGCTTATTTCTAAGACCCAGGAGCCGCATAAGATCCTGGCCGAGGTGGAATGGCCGGTCATTTTCTTCTTCATCGGTCTCTTCATCATGGTAGGTGGGGTGGTTAAGGTTGGTTTTATCCGAATGATGTCGGTAGAGATGCTGGGCCTGACGCATGGCAATCTGTTTTCAACCTCCATGCTGATGTTGTGGTTTTCAGCCGTTGCTTCGGCGGTGGTTGATAATATTCCCTATGTTGCCACGATGAACCCCCTGGTGATCGATATGGCCCGGGAACTGTGGCCGAAAGAGAGCGGTGTCGCCCTACTGCAACACCCTGAACTCATTCCAATTTGGTGGTCCCTGGCGCTTGGAGCCTGTCTGGGCGGCAATGGTTCACCCATTGGCGCTTCCGCCAACGTGATTGTGGTGGGAATGGCGGAAAAAGCCGGACACAAAATCAGTTTCTTACGATTTGTTGCCTACGGCTTGCCCATCACCGCGATTACCGTTTTTGTCTCTATGATTTATATATGGCTGCGGTATTATTTTTTTGGAGGGTAATGGCGTCGTAAAAACTCTTCACCTTCTTCGTTTCGGCAAAGGTTCAACCATTACGAAGTACCTCTTGTACCTCGAGATGATTGAACCTTTGCGCACCTCGATTCTGATGTTTTTTACTTAGCCATCGCCGATCTTAGGTTTTTCCAGCGTCCATCGCTCCCGTAAACGTTCGCCGGTACACATCAAAAGGCTGTATAACCCGGACCTTTAATCGTTCACCATGCTATTGATCCTTCTCTCGCGTATGGACGGGTGGGTTTAGAACCCGCCCCTACGGAAATTGCCGATAATTTTCTGGTTTGCTAATTTGTCAGGAATTATTACATTGCTGGAAACCTGGTCAGCATAATTGCCTTACTCTTTATTGATTCACCCCGACCGAAGCCGTTTGACGTAAGAACCGCAATCCTGTAAGCTGCAAGAAATCAACAGCAAAGGAACATCAAACCCGGCGTACGACATTGTTAAGCATGGAGAACACTATGGTCAGTACACGTACCATCAGTTGTCTTATGTTGCAGTTTGTCCTCTTTCTTACCGTTGCGCTCAGCGCCTGCAGTGAATCAGAATCCCCACCTGAAAAGTGTATTGATGCAATTGGCTGTGTGACGATTGGTCCTGAAGAACCCGTCAAAATAGGGGTCCTGCAGACGTTAAGCGGAGAGGTGGCGCCTCTTGGGTTGGCACAGCTGAGGGGATTTGAACTGGTTCTAGACAAGAGAAAGGGCTCTCTCTTGGGGCACCCTGTCGTTTTGCAGATTGAAGATACCGGATGCACGGAAGAAGGAGGGGCTACGGCCGCGTTAAAAGTTGTTGCGGACCCACAGACCGTGGCCATTTTTGGTTCGACCTGCTCCAGTGCGGCGGCTTCCGCCTCGAAAGTTATGTCTGAAGCCGGGCTTACCATGATTTCAGGCAATAATTCAGCTTCCTTTCTTACCTCTATTGCCGGAAAAGCCGCACCCGGCTGGCAACCGGGCTTTTTTCGTACCGCTCCGAATGAGGAAAATGCCGGCATGACAGCGGCGAGATATGTCTTTCAAAAACGCGGCTTGCAGAGAGCAGCCACCATCAATGACAACGCCATTTATAGCAAAGGTCTGGTCGAGAGTTTTCAAAGGGCTTTTACTGAGCTGGGCGGCGAGATTGTACTCAATACCGCAATCAATAAAGGAGAAACCGAGATGGAGCCGGTTTTGACCGCCGTTATTAACTCTGACGCCCAACTGGTATTTTTCCCTTTGTTTCAGCCGGAAGGAAATCGCTTCCTTCGGCAGGCCCGATCCCTCCCTGAATTTGAAAATATACTGTTGATAGCCGGCGGAGCATTGATCGGGAAGAGTTTTCTTGATGAAATGGGAGAGTTCGCCAAGGGCATGTATTTTGTCAGTCCCGGTTGTCCTTATGGGAAGGCCTCAGCAAGACTTGACGCAGTCTATGAAAAAAAATTTAAAGAAAAACCGACGGTAAATTACTATCTTTATGCTGTTGATGCGGCAAATCTTCTTTTAGGGGCCATTGAGCAGGTAGCAATCCGGAGAAGGGACGGGACGTTATATGTCGGCCGCAAAGCATTACGGGATGCTCTTTATGCAACAAAAGGTTTTAAAGGAGTATCCGGAACCCTTAATTGCAATCAATTTGGTGATTGTGCCCGACCTGCCTTTAATATACTGCGTCTGGATGATCTCTCCCGGGGACTCGAAGGATTGCAATCCAACATAGTGTTTTCCTATTGAATGAAGCATCCCTCAAGCAATCTTGTAAAGAGATTCCCTGCATTGGTGCGATAAAATGATCTCATCCTGCAGGCAAGGAGACGGTGGATATGAAAATCGGCGGGCATAAATGGAGCAGGTTGGGAATCACCGGGAAATTCATCCTGGCTTTCACCTTGATGCTGGCCTTTCAGATTCTCGTCGCCGCAACTGGCTCACTCTCTCTTGTATATATCGGCATGGCCGAACAGAGAATCAGAAATAGTTCGGCGATAGAGGAGCTGGTCCTGAAAATGGATCGGGGTCTGGAAAAGGCGCGCCGACTGCAGGGAAAATTCTTTCTTGAATATCAGTTTATTGGTCTGAAGGCTGCCCATGAAACCTACGCAAAACCCTCCGTGCGAGAAATCGCCAATGTCATCATGCTGAGCAGTAAGCTGAAAAAGCTTCTGTTTGAAAGAACTTCCGGCAACCTGGCCGAGATTAACCGGGCAGATGTCAATCTTTACCTTTCCCTGGCCGAACGTTTCGCTGAAACTTCAGTCGAGGCTGTGGAGCTGATTTCCAAGCGGGCCGCCCCCGAAAAAGGGGTGGAAGTACGGTTGAAGACAATTTCCCGCGCACTGGAGAAAGAATTACAATCTGATCCGAATTTATGGTCAACGTTTGTACAGGCGGATTCTTCATATAAGGAATATCTGGCGAATCGTCAGCGTTTTGTCATGCAGTCCGCCTTAAATGTTTTGGACGAGCTGCGCCAGACTGTGAAGTCGACACCTTCTCTTCCGCAAGCGAAGGTTTCAACAATCCTTGATTTAATTGATACTTTTCAGGAACTAGCCAGTAATCTGCTTGACATCGACTCTGAGATCAGAGCCAAACTCCGCGATTTCAACCTGCAGGAAGAGACCGTGTCTCCGTTGTCCCAGAAACTTATCGATCTGACGCAGAAAGAAGTCCACCATGCCGAACTGCAAATCGATCATGTTCATAGGGTGGCAGGGTTCATTATGCTTACTACCAGTCTGTTCACCGCTTTTGCCGTACTCTGTATCGCCTGGCTAATGCATAACAGCATCACGAAAAACGTTCTTCGGTTAAGTGCGGCTGCCGGGAAATTCAGCAATGGCCGGCTGGATGTCCGTGTACGGGAAAAAGGGCAGGACGAATTGGGGCAGCTCGGCAGAATCTTCAATATAATGGCAGCCCGACTTCAGGATCTGGTAGAAAATCTGGAAAAAAAGGTGGAGCAGCGCACCGCTGCGCTTTCCGCAAGCGAACAGCAATTTCGTCATCTCGTCAATGATCTGCCGAAGATTGCGGTTCAGGGGTATGACAGTGAACGAAATATCGTCTATTGGAACCATACCAGTGAAACGCTCTACGGTTACAGTAGAGAAGAAGCCATGGGCAGAAAGATCGAGGAGTTGATCATTCCCGACCGGATGAAAGATATTTTTATCCATGGTCTCCAGAAATGGCATACCGAGGATATTGCCATTCCGGCTTCGGAAGTAACCCTTAAAAATAAAGCGGGAAACGATGTGCCGGTCTACTCATCCCATGTCATGCTGACCAGCTATCAGGGCGAAAAAACCATGTACGGCGTCGACATTGATCTCACCGAGTTGAGGCTGGCCCAGGAAGAGGGCAGGAAAAGCGAATTTTTTTACCGACAGCTGTTTGCTCACTCCACAAGCGGTGTCGCCGTTTATGAAGCAACAGAGGATGGTCATGATTTTATTTTCAAGGATGTCAACCAGGCCGGAGAGAAGATTGATCGGATCAGCCGGGAAAAGGTGATAGGACACAGCGTCATTAAGTTATTTCCGGGCATTGAGGAGTGCGGGCTTCTGGAGGTATTCCGCAGAGTCTGGCAGACGGGGGAACCTGAATATCATCCCGTTGCCTTCTATAAGGATAAACGGATGGAAGGATGGCGCGAGAACAGGGTATACAGGATGCCATCGGGTGAGATCGTCTCCGTTTACGATGATATTACCACACAAAAACAGGCTGAACGGGAAAAACAAGCCATGGAACTGCGGCTGCAGAGAGCCCAGAAAATGGAGGCTATCGGGCTGCTCGCGGGCAGTGTCGCCCATGACCTGAACAATATCCTGTCGGCCATTGTCGGTTATCCGGAACTGCTCCTCCTTGATCTGCCTAAAGACAGTAAATTGCGGCAACCCCTGGAAGCGACAAAGGAAGCAGGCGAGCGGGCTACTGCGGTTGTTGCCGACCTTCTCACCGTCGCGCGCGGCGTAGCCAGTGTAAAAGTACCGAGAGACCTGAATATCCTGGTTCGGGAATACCTTGAATCACCCGAATTTCTCAGACTGAAGTCGAATCATCCAAATGTTCAGTTCAACCAGCAACTCGCCTCCACTCTCCCGGCTATTCTCTGTTCCCCGGTTCATGTGAAGAAAAGCATCATGAACCTGGTAACAAATGGAGCAGAGGCTATAGACGGGGTAGGAATCGTCACCCTTTCCACGAGAGTTGATAACCTGAAAGCCAAGTGGGCAAAGGCCCATGGCCTGGAACCGAAGGAATATGTCGTCTTAAACATTACAGACACCGGCAGCGGCATTGAGGATAAGGATCTCGAACATATCTTTGAGCCATTTTACACCAAAAAGGTCATGGGGCACCAAAGCGGGACAGGGCTGGGACTCTCCGTGGTCTGGAACGCCATGCAGGACCATAATGGAGCGGTGGTCGTTTCCAGAGGGAACGGTGCCACAACCTTTGAACTGTATTTTCCCGCAACCCAACAAACAATAGCCGACCTTAAAAATCGAACCCATGATATACGTATACAGGGCCAGGGGGAAAAAATTCTGGTGGTGGACGATGAGCCGCAACAGCGGAATCTTGCCGGAAAAATGCTGGAACTTTTAGGTTATGAGGTTGTCTGTGTGGAGTCGGGTGAAAAGGCTGTCGCCTATCTGCAGGATCATCAGGCCGATCTGATACTGCTGGATATGTTGATGGACCCTGGTATGAACGGCCGCCAGGCATATGAACGGATGATTGCATTACGTCCGGGACAAAAAGCTGTCATTGCCAGCGGATTTTCGGAAAGTGACGAAGTAAAGACAGCTCTGGCCATGGGAGCCGGCGCATTTATCCAGAAACCTTATTCAATTGAACAACTTGGCCAAGCGATCAAAAAAACGCTCAATGCATGACTGGGAAGAAGCATCTGCCGAATGAGGCTCCCTTGCCGGCAGTTGAACATTTTTGCAGCATTGCAGTGTGCCGAAAATATGATTGAAATGATCCGCCAAACACGCTAGGATCGCCGCATCGTGGCATTGATGCATTGTATCCAGTGAATTTCCGGTTTTAGAATCCATTTTAGTGTCTACCTCTTGATAAATATAGCATCTCCTCTCTACAATTTAGCCTGGTACCTGGCGCTCCCTTTTCTGAAACGTTCACCCCGGGTGGGACTTGGCTGGCAGCAGCGAACCGTGCAGGAGAGTGCAGCGGGTCCGTTTGATATTTGGATCCAGGCGGCATCCGGCGGAGAGTCAATGCTGACCAATATGGTGCTGGAAAATCTTGTCACCGTTCTGCCTGAAAATAAAAAACTCAGAGTTCTTGTGAGTTCCGGAACCCGGCAGGGGATAGACATTCTGAGCAAGGGGCAAAAACAGTACGCTCCGGACGGTAATTTGGATGTCGCTGTAGCTTATTTTCCTTTTGACGCGCCAGCTTTCATGAAAAAAGCCTTCAGCCGGTTTGCACCCAGGCTGGCGATAATCATCGAGACCGAGCTGTGGCCCGGATTTCTGATTCAGGCAAAAAGGAGTAATGTTCCGGTTCTGCTCATCAACGGCAGGATGTCGGTAAAAAGTTACAAATCATATAAATATTTCGCTGGCTTTTTTAAAAAATACGGGCCGGAAAAGGTCTTGGCTATCGATCAAGCCGACGGCGAAAGGTTTGCCCGAATAGTCGGTCCGGAAAAAGTCCGCCTGATACATAATATTAAATTTGACCGGATCGAGCCGCGAAGGGATGTGCCGGAGCACAATCCGATCACTTCGCTTCTGCCGGAAAACGCACCATTTCTGCTGCTTGGGTCTATCCGCAGGGAAGAAGAGGCGAAGGTTCTCTCAACAATAACAAGGATCGTGACAGCACGACCTGATATAACCATCGGTCTCTTTCCCAAGCATATCGAGCGGGCCGATCATTGGCTGCGGCTGCTGGCTGGAGTGGATATTTCCGCGGTCAAACGTTCGGAGATCTCCGTGCGCCGGTCTCCCGGATCAGTTATTATCTGGGATGTCTTTGGTGAACTTGCCGGAGCCTATGCGCTTGCCGGAGCTGCTTTTGTCGGTGGCTCGCTTGAAAATTTGGGTGGTCAGAACTTTCTTGAACCGTTAGTATTCGGACTGAAACCGATCATCGGGCCATATTGGAAAAATTTTGCCTGGGTTGGCCGGGAAATCGTTACATCGGGCCTGGTTTACGAAGTCGCCGACGAAAACGAACTGGTAGATGCCTTGCTCAGAGTAATTGATAGCGAAATTGCCAGAGATGAAGTGATCAGGCAGGTCCAGGCTTTTTTTGAGCCGCGTAAAGGAGGCACACTAGAGGTGTGCCGGCAAATTATCGATATATTGGAAAATCAGGAATAGAGATAGTATGAGCACCTTACCACCTTGTTATGCCATTATTCCGGCGAGATATCAGTCCCACCGTTTTCCGGGAAAACCCCTGGCCGATATCCTCGGCAAACCGATGTTTTATTGGGTGTATGAACGTGCCGCCAGTTGTCCCTTATTGAAAAAAGTCTGTCTTGCCACGGATGATCAGCGTATTTATGAAGCGGCGAAGAACCTTGATGTTCCGGTAGTAATGACCGATCCCAATCATCCAAGCGGGTCGGACAGGATCAAGGAAGCGGCCGAGATACTCGGGCTGGAGGATGAAGCGGTCGTTGTCAATATCCAGGGAGATGAACCGGCTCTCGACCCTCAAATGCCCCGAAAACTTATCGAACCCTTTGCTGACCCGCATATCCAGGTTACCACACTGGCCCGGCTCATTAGTGCCAAAGAAGCTGAAAATACCGATCGTGTCAAAGTGGTGCGATCCGATAAAGGTTTCGCCCTCTATTTTTCAAGAGCAAAAATCCCCCACATCCGTGACGTTGATCAGACCGACACCGACTATCTTTTGCATATCGGTTTATATGCCTACCGGCTCTCCACCCTTAAAACTTTCACTTCTCTCCCTCCAAGCCCCTTGGAACAGATAGAAAAACTCGAACAATTGCGATTTCTTGAAGCTGGCATCGGCATCTACGTCGTGATGACCGACTATCAGGGTTTCGGTGTTGACCGGCCGGAAGATCTCGACTTGATCACCCGGCAGCTTCAGGGGAGTTAGTTTTTGTCCCGAAAGGAGTTGTATTGACAGTTTTTCATCGGATTCTTCACTATAGAATTTCAAAAAATTCCGGCTTAAAATAACCATGCCTTACTCTGTCCTCTCCTCTTTTTTCCTCCCAAAACTTGAAGTTTGAAAATTATTATGCTGTAGTTAAGTATAATTGATCTGAAATCGAACTATTAAAGGAGATTCGGATTACTTTCTCATTTCTCGTTACTGATTCCGGCAGCAAGGCCTGCATCACACATTTAAGATGAGGGGCATATATGACTATTTCTAAGAAAATTCTATTGGCAACTTTGCCGTTTTTCCTGGTTTTTGGATTGGCTTTTCTCTTCTTGAGCATTGAAAGTGTTGAAAAACAGGGGGAGCAGAGTCTGACAATTATTCATTCAACAATGCTCAATGCCAAAAAGGAAAAGCTGACTGATCTCGTTCGCAATACCTTTGAAATTCTCCGTTCTCAGTATCAGATCGCCCATGACCCGGATAAAATAGCCAAGGCTTATGAAAGCCAGCTTCAATCCGTCGTCAATCTGGCTTTTTCCTCTGTTCAGGCGATTTATGATGAAGAAGGTCTCTCTGTTGAAGAAAAACAGGCTGAAGCACTGAAGGTGATCAAAGCCATGCGCTACGCCGGAGACAATTATCTCTGGATCAACGACATGCAGCCGGTGATGGTTATGCATCCGATGAAGCCCGCTCTTGATGGTAAAAACCTGGGCGATTTCAAAGATCCCAACGGCAAACGCCTGTTTGCTGAAATGGTCAGGGTTTGCCGGAGCGACGGTCAGGGTTTTGTCGATTACATGTGGCCGAAGCCAGGGGAAGACAAACCGGTTGCCAAACTTTCTTTTGTTCGGCTGTTCAAGCCCTGGAACTGGGTTATCGGCACCGGTGTCTACCTCGAAACGGCCGAGAAGCTGTTCATGGACCAGGCGAAAAAAGAAATCGGCAAACTTCGCTTCGGCCCGGACGGCAAGGATTACTTTTTTATAATCGACACCGATGCCAACATGGTCATGCACCCGATCAAGCCATCATTGGACAACACGTCCATGAAGGATTTTCGTGATCCGAAAGGGAAGGCGCTCTTTGTGGAGATGGTACAAACCGGCAAAGAACACGGCCAGGGTTTCGTCGACTATTTATGGCCGAAACCGGGTGAAGATGAACCGGTGGCCAAACTTTCCTATATACAGCTATTCAAGGAATGGGGTTGGATAGTCGGTACCGGTATCTATATCGACGATATCGACAAGGCCATGATTGTCCAGGAAAAAGGGATGCACGCCATTCTTAAGCGGCAGAAAGTAATCATAATCTCGGTCGTTGCGGCGATGTTGCTGCTGATGGGCGGCCTGATCAGCTTTCTGGCGACCCGGATCACCAGGCCGATCCGTGAAACGGACGCCTTTTTCCGCGATATTTCCGAAGGTGAGGGAGATCTGACCAGCCGTTTGAGTGTGCAAAGCAATGACGAACTTGGCGTCATGGCCGGATCGTTCAACACCTTTGCCGACAAGCTTCAGGGGTTGATTGGCTACATTGCTGATGAATCGGTGGAAATAAACAACTCGTCCGGTGCCTTAAACAACATATCCTCTGGCTTGACCTTGGTCGCGGAGAACACGTTGCAGCAATCCACATCAGTGGCTTCAGCCGTTGAAGAGATGTCGAGCAATATGCATGTTGTCGCCTCTTCGATGGAAGATGCCGCAGCCAATGTAAATGTCCTTGCCTCGGCCATCGAAGAAATGACATCGACGATCAATGAAATTGCCGAGACTTCGGAGAATGCTCGAGAGGTTACGGATAGAGCCGTAACCCAGTCGAATCGTGCCTCCGTGAGTGTAGCCGAACTCGGTTCCGCTGCGCACGAGATCACCAAGGTCCTGGAAACAATAGCGGATATCTCCCAACAGGTTGATCTGCTCGCGCTGAACGCCACCATCGAGGCTGCACGGGCAGGCGATGCAGGAAAAGGTTTTGCAGTAGTCGCAGGTGAAATAAAGGATCTCGCCAAGCAGACCTCGCAAGCCACCGATCAGATCAAAGAGCGTATCGAGTCCATTCAGGCAACCACCAAGGCAACCATCTCGGTTATTGCCGATATCGGTAAGGTAGTGGGTGAAAACAGCGAAATAGTGAACACCATCGCAACCGCCGTCGAAGAACAATCGGTGACGGCTCGGGAAATTTCAGAAAATATAGCGCAAATATCCCTGACCATCCAGGAGGTGAATACAAATGTTTCGGAAAGTTCGACTGTCTCCCAAATGGTGGCTCAACAGATTGCCGGAATAAATAGTTCAAGCAAGGATATGAACGATAATGCACAGCAGGTCGAGGAAAACGCCAAATCTCTTAACAGTCTGGCGCAATCCCTCGATAAACTGGTATCAAGTTATAAAATCAAGTAGCTGGAGCTGGCGTTCTTTTTATCGTTATACCAAGTCCCGTTCGGAAATCGCTGTTACATCTGAGTTTTCCGAGCGGGCTTCTACCATCCTCGGTCAGCTCTATTTACTCTCTTTTACCTCACCATTTCTATAAGTTGAAAAAGGAAAATCCTGTTATAATAGATGGAGCGCTTTAACACTCTATTTCTTCGCTAATATAATACTATAGCTGAATCTTGAAACTCTTGGTAAAATAGATTGTAAGGGGCAATGGGAGGAGGATTGTCCTTCCTGGAATAAGCTATGGTAACCTACTGTTGCATCGGAATATTTTCTTGCGCCTGTAAAAGGAGGTGATAAAAAGGTAATCGTTTACCAGTACGCATCAAAAGACTGCATAACCCGGATCTGTAACCGTTCATCCAGTGCTTCAGGTTTGTTCAAGCAGGGAAAGCGAATGTCCGGAAATATCGAACGCTGTTATTTAACTTCAACATATAGGGGGTTTAATTATGGCAAACGATGGGGGTGGACTTTTCAAGAGTGAAGATTGGTGGGCGGTCTGGATCGGCCTTTTTGTTTTCATCCTGTCTCTCGGGGTTATGACCGGAACTGATGTTCTTGGCTGGGGGTTCAAGGTCAATATGTGGACCGACCTCGGCAAGGTGGTTTCCCCGATTTCCAAAGGTTATGCCGGTATTTCCGGCTGGACTGCTCTCTTTCTTACCTATCTGGCTTTTACCGCTATTCTGAGTGTCGGCATTAAGACTCTTGGTGGCAATGTCGGCAAATTCATCTATGGTTTTACCATCATTTTCATTTTAACCTTCATCTGCGTTGTTATAGGCAACGAAGCGAATATTGCCGCCAACACCCCAGGGCAGATGGAGAAATTCGGTATCACCTGGTCATTACGGCTGACCGGGGAGGCAGGTCTTATCGTGGCCTTGCTCGGCGGGCTTATCGTCGGTAATTTTTTTCCGGGCTTTGCGGAAAGCCTGAAGGAAGCGACCCGGCCGGAATGGTATATCAAGACGGCCATCGTCATACTCGGTGCGCTCGTCGGCGTAAAGGCGGCAGGCGCTCTCGGGCTGGCCTCATCGATCATGTTCCGGGGCCTCTGTGCCATAGTCGAAGCCTATCTTATCTATTGGGCCGTAGTCTATTGGCTGGCGAGAAAATATTTCCGCTTCAGCAAGGAATGGGCGGCACCGCTGGCCTCGGGTATCTCAATTTGCGGCGTTTCCGCAGCCATTGCCACCGGCGGCGCCATTCGCGCCCGGCCGATCGTACCGGTCATGGTTTCCTCACTGGTAGTCATTTTCGCTGTGGTGGAGCTTATCGTCCTGCCCTTTATCGCCCAGCATTTTCTTTATAACGAGCCCATGGTGGCGGGTGCCTGGATGGGTCTCGCGGTAAAGACGGACGGTGCGGCGGTGGCTAGCGGCCAGATCGTCGATGCCTTGATCAGGGTCAAGGCCTTGACCGAAACGGGTGCCAAATACGAAGCTGACTGGATCATGAATACCGCAACCACGGTCAAGATCTTCATCGACGTCTTCATCGGTGTATGGGCCTTTGTTCTGGCCTGGATCTGGTGCGCTTATATCGAAAACAAACCAGGGGAAAAAGTTGGCGCGGGCGAGATATGGCACCGTTTTCCGAAGTTTGTTATCGGGTATGTTCTGACCTTTGCCATTATGCTCTTTCTTCTTTTAAACGCTCCCGGCCTTAAAGCTGCCGCAACGGCCGCCACGGAAGAAGCAAATGTCTTCCGTTCCTTTTTCTTTGCCCTGACCTTTTTCTCCATCGGTCTGGTATCCAACTTTAAAAGGCTCTGGGAAGAAGGTATCGGCAGACTGGCCGCGGTCTATGTCATTGCCCTTTTCGGGTTCATCATCTGGATTGGGCTGATTATTTCATGGCTGTTCTTCCATGGCGTCAAGCCACCGATAATTGCCTAAAAAAGGAGGACAAAATGACCAAGAAATCACCGAAACTCTCTGACGAATTATCACGGATGGCAGAAGAATATGAGCCCTTGTTGCCGGTGGAAAAGAAACTGATCGCCACCAGCCTGATCCTCGGCACTGTATTAATTGGTGTCCTGCTTTTTGTCAGCTATACTTTTTTTCCCGCGGGACATTAGTATTCTTCTTTAAGAAATTTTTCTTGTCTTATACTTGTGAAGGTACTTCACCCACACTGCATGGGCACTTAAATCCCCTGCTTTGCGGGGGTTAGAACCTTAGAAATTCATTACCTGCTTTTAAAAAATGAATTTCGTGAAGGTACTTGTCCCCGTGCTTTGCGGGGGCTAGCAGTTTCTCAAACCGCCTATTCCGTTTAAGGAAATTGGGCACCTTACTGTGTTTTTCCCGGCGGAGGATGTCGTTTTCCATCCTCTGCAGATAATCGGAGGCATCCATGGAATACGACGAGATACGAATAACTACCCGCCGGGAAATCAATGTTTGTCGCAATGCCATCAAAAAACTCGAGGTATTTATCGAAGATATGGAGGAAAAATACCATTTGAAGAGTTTGGAAATGATTGCCGGTCTGGCTGCATCTCCTCACCCTCTCAATGAGGATTTTGTTCGTTGGCGTGACAGCTACCTCGCCCTTAAGCGTTGGCAGGAACGACTAGCCGAGCATGAACAGATCATGAATTGGTGATTCGCCGACAGCCCCTTAGCTGTTGCCAAAAAAAATCCCGCTGCAAAACCTGCCATGCGGCAGCGGTTTTGCAGCGGGATGAAAGATAACCGGGAGAACGGCTTTGCTATTCCGATTGTGCTGGTGCTTTCGGTGCCGGTGCTTTCGGGGGTTTCTGATGATCCCGATCCAGATGAAAGTTGATCCAGGAAGAGGTGTCTTTGAGCTCCCAGAGGCGGGGCGGCACGAATTCACAGCCTAGCTTTTCCGCCTCTCCATGGCATTTCATCCGCCGATAGGCTCTTACCCAGACACAGGGCTTATCGGTATTTACTTCGCAGAAACCATTGTTGCTGCCGCCGCAGGCACCGTTTCGAGTATGCTTCGGGCAGCCTGATTCAGGACAGAGAAAGCCAACATGCTGGATGCCGCAATCTCCGCACCCTTTACAAGAGAGCATCAGCTTTTTAAAGGGATCTTCCAGAAAAGCCTTTAACAGCCACGAAGCCTTGTGTTTCTCAAGCGAATTGGAAATCCTTTTATACATCGGGGCAAGAGAGGCCCCTTTGTCGAAAAAGAGATCATGCGCGGCGCGCAGAAAGAGATAGTGGGCGTTTTCCCTGAATTTAACTTTTATCGCATCGTTTCCGGCAAGGACAGTTTTCGGCGCTGCCGGCTGTTTATACAGGTAAAAGCGATTGGGCTCGTTCTCACGAAATTCTTCTACATAATCCTGCCAGTTGTGTTCAATCTCCGCCATCCGGTCGAGAATTTTTCCGACAGTATCGAATGTATCATGGATTCCGCCAAGGTGGATGCCGGTATAGCCGATGCCCTTGAGGATAACGCCGAGCCGCGCCGTGCGCTCTATGGAATGTTTCATCCCTTCGACCGGGTTTTCCCACTCCTGCATAACCTTATCAAAGAGTGTTTTGGTGACATGGACACCCGGAACTCTGCCGGCGTGCATCGGCCGGGCGGATCGCTTGTCCAGGAGATAGAGCGAAGCCAGGACAGGAGTATCGATATCTTTATCTCTTTTATAGAGCAAAAGTTCTTCATATTTGTCGACGTCATAACCGAGCTGGGTGATGGCAAACGAAGCGCCGGCTTCAAATTTCCGCTCCATTTTCTTGTATTGGATCCAAGCCTCGGCTTCGGTGTATTTAAATGGCGACACGGCACAGCCCGTGACAAATATACTGGAATGGCCGGTTTTTATGAGCCGTCTATTGAGATCCTTCAGCATCGTAGTGAGGATGACCGAATCGAAATCGAAGACAGGTGAGCCTGCGCCGCCAAAACCCTTGCCGGAATAGTCACCGGTCAGGGCCAGGATGTTTTTCATGCCCATGCGGGCAAGCTGCAGGGCCCGGCTTTCCATGCCGACCCGATTGGTGTCGCGGCAGGTGAAATGGACGATAACGTCCATGCCGGTGCCGAGGATTTCATGTCCCAGCGCGTCGGGGCTGAGAGCAGGATTGCCGCCCGGATTATCTGTTATCGAAACCGCCGTGATCCTTCCATCCGCGCAGGCATCCCTGGAGATGCCGGTAATCGTATCAATTGTTCTGCCGCTCGATTCACGTCCGGGAACCAGTTCGAGGGTTACGACAAACTTATCTGGGGTTGAAATGTCATCATTAAAATTGCGAATCACGGAACCGTCTCCTTGTTGAACTGCACAGACACTGTAAAAAAACTTTCACGCATGTCTGTAATAGGGTGGATACCTCCTTCGGGTATGCCGTTTAAAAACCTATCCTGTATATGAACCATAAATGCTTGACTCGACACTCTGGTTCTGGTTGGGAAATTTCCGATAATAATTCCCAACACCTTCTTCTAATATACATTATTAGTCGAAAAAGTATATAGATTTACATAAAAATATCAAAAAAATCTCTTGCCTAAATTTAAAAGAAACGATTCAGGAAAATTGATAACTGTCGAAGCCCGGAAGAAATTTCTGAGGTAACGGTATCTTACAATGTGGTAATTGGTTGACTGAAGGCAAAGCCTGACGATAAGATGACCTTTAACGGAAGGACGGAATCCAAAGAAAAAAAGGTACTTCAACCTGTTCGATTAAAATTCCTCATACCCTTGGGCATAGAGCAGCGCGGTAAGGTCTCCATAAAGAATGCTGTTTTCTATCCGCTCCTTCAGAAATGCTTTGGGATGATAACCGACCCCCAAGCCGGCGGCGCGTATCATGGAAAGATCATTGGCTCCGTCGCCTATGGCGAGGGTATCCGCTATATCGAGGCGGTAGAGTGACTGGTAGTGCAGAAGAAAGGAGAGCTTGGCATGATGGTCGAGAATGGGTTCGCCTACTTTGCCTGTCAAGCGTCCCTGCCGGATTTCCAGCGTGTTGCCGTGGCTGGCATGAAAGCCAAGTTGTGCTGCTATAGGATCGGTAAAACAGGTAAATCCCCCGGAAACCAGGATGCACCTGGCCCCATGCCGCCGCATGGTGCCGACCAGCAGAGCGGCACCGGGCATAGGTTGTATGGCTGCAAGGGTGGCTTGCACAGCCTGTTCCGGCAGATCCCGCAACATCGCCACCCGCTCTTGCAAGGCGGCCTGAAAATTCAGCTTTCCCTGCATTGTCTGCTCGGTAATTGCGGCGATCTGTTCTTTTAAACCACACTGCGCTGCAAGTTCATCCAGGGTTTCGCCTATTACCATGGTGTTGTCCATATCGGCGATCAGCAGCTTTTTTCTTCTGTGGTTGCCGGACAGGATGAAGTAATCGATCCGGTCCTCATGTAACATCGATTCCAGTCTCCTGCGTGCAGCTTCGTCAGGCGAAACGGCTAGCTGTATATCCGCGGCCTTGCCGTAACTCAGCCAGCGGCAGCCCGAAGACTGCATGGAAAGACACCTTTCGGCTTCCCGCAGGTGCGTATCCAGCAGAGGCTTTTCACTGTCGGAAGAAACAAGGGTTAAGATAGGGTTCATTATATCGGCTGTCCGGATTGTGGATTTATCGTCTTCGCCATAGCTTCTTCAGCCATTTCCAGGGAAATAACATCGATACATGCTGCTGGTAACGACCATAGGCTTCGTGGTATTGAGCGATAATTTTCCGCTCCTCAAGCATCGTTCCTATCACAAGATAGATACTCAGGATACAGATCGCCAGAAAGACGGGCAGGGTATATCTGGCTAAGATTGACCAGAGAAACAGCAGGGAACCGAGATACCAGGGATGCCGGATAATGCCGAAAACTCCGGTTTCGCTGAATTGTCCGTTGTCGCTGAGCAGAAGAGGATCTTCTCCCGACCTCAGCTGTTTAATGCCGAGAAAATACCCGAGATCATATTCTTTGGCTCCACCCGTAAACAACAACAGAGCGGCGCAAAGCAGCAGAAGACGAACGGCAATAGCGTAGCCTCCCCATTCCAGGATGACCTGACCATCCGCCGCCCGTGTCGCAATAATTAAGGGAAGTATGGTGAGCAGGGACAGCCCGTTATAGAGCAGACGATAAAAGCGGTTTAAACCGGGCGCCTGTTTTTGAATGAAGCTGAGAACGGAGGGAGTAATCAGAAGTGAATGCAGGAAACACCAGCATATCCAGAGGACGCAGAGCACAACCACCTTCATGAAATCTTCTCCCGATATTTTAAATTACCTGTCCGCTCAAAGAAGGTCTGGAACCCTCCTTTTCGAAAAATTATCTGTCAAGCTACTCTCCCATCTCACCCTACTGTTTTCGCACAGCATACCGACAAAAATATAACATCTTCGTTCTCTTGTACATGAAATCTCAATCAGCACAGGGAGGACCAAGGCAACTGCACTTCAGAACTGCATAGCTGACTTTCATCATAACCCTCCAGGGTTACGAAATATAAATAAAACCTGACATTAACAGCACTCTAATAAAAGGATGTTTTATTAGCTCCCGAATCAGATATGGATTCATCTGAGTTGGTTCCCAAGAGGAACGTGGTACGTATGCTGTTGTTGAAAATAAAAAACTGGAGAAAAGATGATATCGCTCAACGCTGTAACACTTGGTTATGGCAGGGAGGTCGTCCTGCGGGATCTCACCCTGGCCGTTGAAAAAGGGGAGTTTGTCGGCATTATCGGGCTTTCCGGTGCCGGAAAGTCGACATTTCTCATGTCCCTGATCGGCAATATCCATATTTTTTCCGGAGAGTATCAGGCGATGGGCTTTGATCTCACCGCCATCGGTAAAAATGAGATGCGCCGGCTTCGCTCAAGGATCGGCTTTATTTTCCAGGGTTACAATCTGGTAAACAGACTGTCGGTTTTTCATAATGTCATGAGCGGCATGTTGAAAGATCTCCCCTTGTCCTGGACTCTACTCAAAGTCTATCAGAAAAAATATGCCGAAAAAGCCTACGAGTATATGAAGGTGGTCGGCATTGAGCACCTGGCCTTGAAACGCTGTGACGAACTGTCGGGCGGCCAGAGGCAACGGGTGGCCATCGCCAGGGCGCTCGCCCAGGAGCCCAGTGTCATTCTGGCGGATGAACCGGTAGCGGCTCTCGATCCGAAAAGTGCCCAGCAGGTCATGGACGTTCTCAGGAAAATCAACGAAAAATATCAGGTTACCGTTCTTGCCAATCTTCATCATATTGATTTTGCGAAGAACTTTTGCTCAAGAATTCTGGGAGTCGCCGGCGGAGAAATCTGTTTCGATGGCGCACCAGCAATACTGACGGAGGAAGCTTTGGCAAGAATTTACCATGGCGCGCCGGGTGCGGCCGGGACAGGCGAAAGGGCAGCCGCCATCGGCTGGGAAAAGGCGGCCGGGCAAAAATCCATACGACACGAAGAGCAACATGCAAAAGGAGTCGCCGCTGTGTTTCCAGATAAGATGGCGGCTTAGATAGTAACCGTTCACCAACACCCCATTTTCGTCCGATCAGGCCGCCTCACATAGCCAACTATAGCTCGGAGGCCTGCTTAAACGAACCTGGCGCACTGGATGAACGGTTAAAGGTCTGGGTTATACAGCCTTTTGATGTGTACCGGTGAACGTTTACCTTAGATAGAACCCGCTCCTACTGAAAAAAAACAAAATTGATAATTTCGTAAAAACCTAAAATCAGCGATGGCTAAGTAAAAATCTTCAGATTCGAGGCGCACAAATTTTTAATCATTTCGATGTACTAGAGGTAGTTTGAAATGATTAAAAATTTGCTGCAACGAAGAAGGTGAAGAGTTTTTACGACGCCATCAAAATTAAAGATTGTTTTAAACAAAAGGAGAAGCACATGAAAAAAATTACCGGAGTATGTTTACTGGCGGCAATGTTGCTGTCATCCATGGCCACTTCGGCCATGTCACAGGAAAAATGGCCGGAAGAGCTCACCTTTGGCGTAATACCGGTCGCCTCTTCCAAAAACATGAGTGATAGTTTCGGCGAGCTGACCGCCCATCTGGAAAAAAGTCTCGGTGTCAAAGTGAAACTCCAGGTAGCGGGTGACTATTCGGGAGTTATCACCGGCATGCAGCATAAACACATCGATCTCGCCTACTTTGGACCGAAATCCTATTGCGAAGCATCGAAGCGGGCAAATGCCGAAGCCCTCGTCGTCGAGGTCGGCGAGAGCGGTGTTGCCGGATACCATGGCTATATCATCAGTAAGAAAGGTTCGGGACTTAAGACCATCGAAGATCTGAAAGGCAAAACCTGGGCCTTCACCGATCCTCAATCGACATCCGGTACCCTGGTGCCCACCGTGTATTTCAACGATATCAACATTCAGCCTGACACCTATTTTGCCAAGGTCATTTATTCAGGCAGCCATGAGGCCTCCATCCTCTCCGTAAAAGCAGGAAAGGTCGATGCAGCCTCGACCAACGATCTCGATTTTCAGCGCGGCCTCGGCAGGCAGTGGACAAACGATGATTTCAACATCATCTGGACTTCCGACCTCATCCCGGGCTCTCCCATGGCGGTACGAAGCGACCTACCGGTCTCGCTTAAAATGGCCATCAAGGGCGCCTTCATTTCCTATGACGATAAAGAGGGCCTCGATAAGCTGAAAATCTCCGGATACGCCCCCGGCAACGACAAGATGTACGACGGCATTCGCAAGATGATCGCCCTGAAGCAGGCACTGAAAGATAAGGTTGCCAAATCCAATTAAGATGAACTCGTAAAAAGCCCGATCTGCTTCGTTGTAGATCTGAAACGGCAATTCGCTGTACCACATGTACTAGCAAATTACCGTTTCAGACACTACGCCTCGTGTATCGAACTTTTTCCAGAGTTCATCCTTATGCACAATGTGACTTTTCACAGAATCCGGAACAGAATAATGGAAGACACCGTTGGCGTACCTTCTTTAAGCCTGAAAAAAATCAGAAAAGAATCATCACCTTTTCAGCCTGTTAATATCTTCATTTCTTTAATTTTTCTGGCAATTTTTGTCATGAGCTGGAGAAATACCGAGATGAGCGTGCAGGACTTGGTGAATGGCGGGCAATACATGCGTTCCTATTTGATGGGAAATCCTGATATTGCCGGATCAAGTTTCTTTCCCCCCACCTTTGTCAAACATGATTTGCTGAAGTATGGCGGTGCCATGCTTGAGACCATAGAAATGGCCATTGTCGCCTTCTTTCTCTCCGTGCTGATTGCCTTTCCCCTGTCGATTTTTGCCTCACGAAATATTCTGGAAATTCTATTTCCCGGCAGGTCACCTCTCTATGCTGTGCTGCGAAAAAGCATGTATCTCATCTCGATGCTCATCGCCAATCTGTTTCGCTCGATCAATGAGATTGTCTGGGCTCTTCTATTCGTTTCCGCGGTCGGACTGGGTCCAATGGCAGGCATTCTTGCCCTGGCCATTCATACAGCCGGAGTTCTTGCCAAGCTTCTGGCAGAAGGAAACGAGGCTATCGACCCGGGGCCTGTTTCAGCACTTGTCGCAACAGGTGCCAGCTTTCCAAAAATCGTGCTCTACGCAGTGATACCGCAGACCATGCCGCATTTTATCTCGATGTCGCTTTACCGGTTTGAGTCCGATGTCCGCAGTGCTTCCATCCTGGGTTTTGTCGGTGCAGGCGGTATCGGTTTCTATCTGTTCGACAAGATTCGCGCTTTCGAGAACGGAGAAGTCACCACGATTATCCTAATCATCGTCGCAACCGTCTGGGTCATAGACAAATTCAGCGCAGCAATACGCAAAAAATACATTTAACGGCGAAATGGAAAGAGAAGACCTGAATTATTACCTGCAGAAAGTACCGGCAGAGGAGCTTTTGACACTTTGTGAAAAAGTTAACGACGAGGCAAGGGTTGCGATAATTCAAAAACCAACCCGGCAGACTTTGCTGCTTCCCGTGAAGGATCCAATAAACCAGGGTTCGTTTTATAGCGGAGAGGTTCTTGTCACCAGCACCATAGTCCAGGTGAACAGTGAAAATGGCTGGGCCATGGTTCTGGATGAAAATAACGATCTGTCGCGGGCTGTCGCCATCCTGGACGGGGCCTTCGCCGCCGGTATTCTCCGGCAGGAGGTCCTGGCTCTTGCCGGGAAAGGGAAAAAAATTATCGGGGAAGAGCAAGCAAAAATAAACCTCAAGGTCGAAGGGACAAGGGTCTCGTTTGACTTGATGTAACTCTTCCTCTTTTATGAGAATAAAAAATGCGAGAAATTGATACGGAAAAATTGAACAGAGCAAACTTCAGAAAATGTCTGGAGGCTCTGTCGCATCCTGGAAAGCTATATCCGGTCCTGCCGCTTTTTGATTCGGGATTGCTTGCCCTGGCAAGCGTCCTGCTCTATTCCGAGGTTACCTACCACTATCAGGGAGCCTTGAATTTTCAGGTGGTAACAGCCCTCACCGGCGCAAAAATTGCGTCCCCGGAGCAGGCCGACTACCTTTTTTCCGACCAGCCGGATCAGCTCGCCCTGCAAGGAGCAAAAGCCGGCGTCGGAGAAAGCCCGGAAGACAGTGCAACCTTGTTGTTCCAGTGCGACGATCTGACCACAGGTTATCCTGTAATTCTAACCGGTCCGGGAATAGATGGATCGTTTGCCGCAAGACTCCCTCTCCAGGCTGATTTCATCAAACATTTCCAGGAAAAAAACAGCAGTTTTCCCAGCGGAGTCGATCTCCTTCTCATCGACAAGGCCTGCAGAATTGTCGGTCTGCCGCGGACAGTTCAGATTGAGGTAGCCTCATGAGTTACGTTGCCATAAAGGGCGGAACGGAGGCCATCAGGTCCTCCAAGGAATTTTATCATGCACAGATTGCGGCAGCTGACCAGCTCGATACGGCGACAGTCAGCAAAGGTCTTGGCTTTGCCTGCGACCGGGTGATGGCTGAGGGCGCCCTGTATACGGAAAAGCTGGCCGCAACGGCTCTAAAGAAAACCGGCGGTGATCTGCTCGAGGCGGCATTTTATGTTCGTGCCCACCGGTCTACCTGCCAGCGGATTGGTGTAGCCGATCAAATAGATACCGAGGATATCACTATCCTGCGAAGAATATCCTCTGCCTTTAAAGATATCGCCGGAGGCCAGCTGCTCGGTCCCTCCTGCGATTACGTCATCCGGCTGTTTGCCGGCTTGTCACCCGCCAGGCCAAACCTGAATGATACAAAGACACAGCAGGTGGACTGTATAAAAGTGAGAAGCGCCCTCCAGTCTTTGCGAGAGCGTGACAAGATCATGGTGCTGGAAAAGAAAGAAAATGCACCTTTTGATGTTACCAGAGCATTTCCCCTGCCGCCGTATCCGAGAAGTGCGCTGATGCAGATCATGGCGCGGGGCGAAACCGGGGCAATGCTTGGCTTTTCCTATACTTCCATGCGTGGCTACGGCGACGTGCATCCGACCATCGGCGACCTGCGGCTGGGCAATGCGGAGCTGAAGTTTACCCATCCGTTCACCGGTCGAAAGGTGGTAGTCGGGAAAATACGCCTGACCGCCTGCGAGACGATAGGCGCTTTCGAGCGGGATAAGCGGGACGGTAAATTGAGGCTGGCTGTCGGGTACGGGTTTTCTTTCGGCTTCAACGAGACCAAGGCCATTGCCATGTCCATTCTCGATCTGGCCATGCATCATGAGGGTTATTCGGTCGGCGGCACAGCCATCGCCGCAAACCCTGAGATGATTATTCATCATATCGACGCCATAGAATCCATGGGGTTTGCCAACCATTTCAAGCTGCCGCATTATGTCACCTTTCAGGCGGATCTGCAGGTGCTGGATAAGGCCAAAGGGAGGGAAAATGAGTGATACTGTAGATAAAGTAACCTTTGGCTTTTTCGACGAAGATGCCAAAAAGGAAATCCGCCGGGCGATGCTGAAAGCCGTGGCCATACCCGGTTACATCGTACCTTTTGCCTCAAGGGAAATGCCGATCGCCCGGGGCTGGGGTACCGGCGGTCTGCAGGTGACGCTCTCTCTTATAACTGAAGATGATATTGTCAAAGTCATTGACCAGGGCTGTGACGGCTCGGTCAACGCGGTCAATATCCGCGATTTCATCGTCTCCGTGACCGGGGTTGAACAGACCTTCGAGACGGAGCTGGCAACAATTATCCAGACCCGGCACCGTGTGCCCGAGCACGCCTTGAACGATCAACAGGTTCTGGTCTACCAGGTGCCCTATCCGGAGGTTCTGACGACCGTTGAACCGGACACGGCCCGGCAGAAGACCATGCACGCCAATGTGGACTACTCGAAACTCTGGGTTCTGCTCTACGAGGATACCTCGCAGTTTGGCGACAGCAGGATTTCCAACAGGTATCCGGTGGTCGTCAATAACCACTTCGTCATGGACCCGTCGCCTATTCCCAAATACGATATTGCCCGGCTGGACAACAATCCGGCCCTGCAGCTCTTTGGGGCGGGCCGGGAAAAACGCATCTACGCAATTCCGCCGTTTACCGAGGTCAAACCATTGAAGTTTGAGGACCGGGATTTCGCTGTCGAAGATTTCAGCGGCAAACAGTGTGCCCGCTGCGGCGCCTCCGGAGTATTCATGGATGAGGTGCAGCAGGAGGACGGCACATCGCTTTTTTTCTGCAGTGATTCCTATCACTGCGATGTCATGCTGGAGGGAATAAATGCTGCTTGAACTGAAAAATATCAGCAAAATTTACGGCCAAAGCTGTGGTCATTGTCTGGAACATACCGGCGATGAGGAAAAAGGCGCTATCTGCCCGGTCTGTGGCTCGGTGGTCGCGGTAAACAATGTGAGTCTGGCCATGAATGGCGGTGAAGTTGTCGGTATCGTCGGCGAATCCGGCAGCGGCAAATCGACGCTGCTGCAGCTTATTTACCAGGACCAGCGGGCAACGGCAGGGGAAATTTATTTTAACGGCATTACCGATTTGGCAGGAGGGCGGCAGAATATTCTGGAACTTCCCCCGGAAAAAATCGCCAGGATCAGAAACCACGAGATGTCCATGATCTATCAGAACCCGCATTTGGGGCTGAACTTTAATTTTTCCTCAGGGGGCAATATCGCTGAGAAGATCCTCGGTTCGGATGAGAAAAGATATGAGGTCATTCGCAGCCGGGCACTTTACTATTTTGCCAAGATAGAACTGCCGGCCTCGCGTATCGACGATTATCCGGAAAATTTCTCGGGCGGACAGCAGCAGAGAATCCAGATCGCCAAAGCATTGTCCAGTTCTCCTAAATTGCTTCTGCTGGACGAACCGACAACCGGACTCGATGTCTCGGTGCAGGCGAGAATTCTCGATCTCATCAAGGAGCTGAAGTACGAAATGGGTTTTTCGATGATCGTTGTTTCCCATGATCTTGGTGTTATCAATCATTTGACCGATGTTACCATGGTTATGAAAAACGGCTCTCTAGTGGAGTTTGGCCTGACCGACCAGATTCTCGAAGACCCGCAGCATCCCTATACTCAGCTCCTGGTCTCAAGCAAACTTTGATGGCGTCGTAAAAATTCTTCACCTTCTTCGTTGCCGCAAATTTTCAATCATTTCGAATTACCTATTGTACGTCGAAATGATTGAAAATTTGCGCGTCTCGAATCTGAAGCTTTTTACTTAGCCATCGCTGATTAGAGGTTTTTCTCAATATTGTCAACTTTAGCAAACTCTAGGCATCCATGGATACAGCACCTTCTTCATATAAATTGCGGGTAAAAAACCTGAGCAAGACCTTCACCCTGCATAATCGCGGTTCCATAACCGTCTCCGGCTTTGCCGGCATCGATTTCTCCCTGAAAAAGGGGCAGCTGCTGGCGCTCTCCGGACCAAGCGGGGCCGGAAAGTCGTCCATCCTGAAAACCCTGTACAGGACTTATCTGCCATCCGGCGGCGAAATCAATTTTCAGCGGGCCGATGGCAGTGTGATCGATCTGGCGCAATGCACCGAGACAATGGTCTTGCAGTTGAGACGGCGGGAAATAGGCTTTATCACCCAGTTTTTAAAAGTGCTGCCTCGGGTGACGGCGCTTGACGCTGTGGCCTCCCCGTTGATCGAGGCGGGAGAACCGGAGGCGCAGGCGCGGGAGCGCGCAGGAGAGCTGCTGTTGCAACTTGGCATCCGGCAGGAGCTCCTGAATCTGTCACCCCTCACTTTTTCCGGAGGGGAACAGCAGAGAGTGAACATCGCCAGGGGGATAATCGCCCCGAAGGAGCTGCTGTTCATCGATGAGCCGACCGCATCTCTTGATGCCCGGAGTGCTGCCATTGTTCTTGAAATACTGGAAGATCTTAAAAAACAGGGCATTGCCATGATCGCCATTTTCCATGACCGGAAAAAGATCGATCGGGTGGCCGATCTTGAATACCCCGTAAAAAGGAGTGAATGATGTCATTTACCTTACGGTCAAAGAGAGTTTTGACCAGAGAAACAATCATGCCGGCGGATATCGTCATCGAGCACGACTATATCATCGATGTGCTGCCGTATGGTACGGCGGGAGTCGCTGGAACCGGGGGAAAGATCCATGACTTCGCTGACAGGTTGCTGGTTCCCGGCTTTGTCGATCTGCATTCCGACGCTATTGAAAAAGAAATCGAGCCCCGGCCCGGCGCCTCATTTCCCGTACCGCATGCGCTGGTCGATCTTGACAAGAAACTGGCAATGTCGGGTATTACCACCATGTTTCACGCGGTAGCCTTCAATGATGAGTCTCTTGTCGGCCAGAGGGGCACGGCCGTTGCCGCCCAGACCATCAGGGAAATCGTTCAGTGCAACCGGCAGACCCTGCAGGTGGATAACCTGGTTCATGCCCGCTATGAAATAACCTCCTTCGACTCGGTTCCGGTAATCAAAAAACTGCTGCATGAAGGGAGCATCCGGCTGCTCTCTCTTATGGATCACAGCCCTGGACAGGGACAGTTTATGTCCCTGGAAAGCTGGAAAAAGTATCATGTTCCCGTGTACAACATGGCTGAGCATGAGGTCGACGGCTTTGTGAAGGATAAGATTGCCAAAAGAAATACCAGCCTGCAGTATCTGGAAGAATTGACCTCCTATGCCCGTAAACTGGGGATCGCTCTTGCCTCTCATGATGATGACAGTCCTGGCAAGGTCGATCTCATGCATGAGCTCGGTATCAGGATTTCCGAGTTTCCCCTGAACGCTGAAACAGCCGCTTATGCACAACAGCGGAAAATGCCCACGGGAATGGGCGCGCCCAATGTTGTCCGGGGTAAAAGCCAAAACGGCAACATTTCCGCCCGCAGCCTTATCGAGCAGGGTTTATGCGATTTTCTTTGTTCCGATTATCATCCGTGCTCAATGCTGCAGGCTGTGTACACCATGTCCAGGGAGATGGGCATGGAACCGGCCCAGGCTTTTTCCTACGTTTCCACCACGCCGGCGCGGATCGGCGGTCTTTTTGACCGGGGCAAAATAGAGCCGGAGTATCTGGCCGACATTCTGGTCATCGAGGACAACACTCTGCCGAAAATCGTCATGACCCTGAAGAACGGCAACTCCATCTATACCAGCACTAACTGTCTCTGCGGCCATGAATATGCCTGAGCCGAACCTTTCAGCAGCGGGAAGCGCTGCATTTCTCAGTGAGAATCCGACAATTTCCGGGCGTGCCTTGGTGAAGGCATGTCAACTGGGAAAATATACCGAGATCGCCTGTGACGCCAACCTGCAGGAGTGCAGCCTTGGCGATTATTCCTATGTGATGGAACGGTGCGAAATCGCCTGCGCCGACATCGGCAAGTTCGTCAATATTGCCTCCGATGTGCGCATAAATCCGGGAAATCATCCAATAGAATGGGTTAGCCAGCATCATTTTCTCTATCGGATGCGGCAATACGGCTTCAGGGATCACGATGATGAGCGCTTTTTCTCGTGGCGAAAGCTGCAGAGGGTGCGGATCGGCCATGATGTCTGGCTTGGCCATAAGGCCATCGTCATGCCGGGAATTACCATAGGAAACGGAGCGGTAATCGGGGCTGCTTCCGTCGTCACCCGTGATGTCGCGCCTTACGCAGTGGTTGTCGGTAGTCCGGCCAAACAGATTCGAACGCGTTTTCCGAAAGCGATCTGTCAGGAAATCGAGGACATCGGCTGGTGGGACTGGGATCATCAGACAATAGGGGAACGGCTGGATGATTTTCGTGATGTCCGCAAATTTATCGATATGTATGGTAAGAGTGGAACCAGGTGATGAAAGTCATCCTTGTAGTCGGTCCGAGCGGTGCGGGCAAGGATACCCTGCTGCGGGCGGCAAGAGAACATTTCGACGGGGACCGGTCGATCGGCTTTGCCCGAAGGTATATCACCAGGCCTCCCGGCGTCGACGAGGATAATTATTATGTGGATGAGGTTGGTTTCTCCCTGCTGGAAAAAGCGGCATTTTTTATTTCCAGCTGGCGTGCTCACCGGAACTGCTATGGAGTGGCAAGGCACGAAATTCATCAGTATTCCGGCAAGGGATCGGTTATAGCATCTATTTCCAGATCTTCCGTTGCCGATTTTGAGCGAGTCTGCAATGCTCCTGTCACCATTCTGGTTACCGCCCGTCCGGAAGTCCTGGAAAAGAGACTGCTGAGCCGCGGCAGGGAGTCGGCGGAAAAAATCAGAGACCGCCTGCACAGGGCGCAGAAACCACTTCATACTAAAAATTACATTTCTTTTGATAATTCGGGTGACCTCATGCAAAGCAAGAACGATTTTATCGCACTCATAGCAAGGTTACAGTCCTGGTAAGGCGAGTATTATGAGAGTAGCTGTTTATTTTGTCCCCCACAGTTGTCCTCTGCTGATGAAAGCGGCCAGCCGGTGGCTTGGCCGGGAAGGCGTCGGTATTGACTCAATCCCGAAGGCTGAGCTGGACAAACTCCTTCAGGCTCCCAACCATTATGGCTTTCACGCAACCATCAAACCTCCCTTCAGGTTGAATGACGGTTACACCTTAAACGATGTTGAAGGGGAGCTGGCGGAGTTTGTCAAGGAGTGGCAACCTTTCGACTTACCTCCGCTGGAGCTTGCCCGAATTAACAATTTTTTCTGCCTGAGACCGAAAACGGAGTCCAAAAGACTGCACAGTCTGGCTGCCGACGCGGTCCGCCGATTCGATCATTTCAGGCGGCCGGCGGAGGAGGCCGAACTGGCACGCCGCCGCACAACCGGGCTGAGTGAAAGGCAGGAGCAGCTTCTGCTGCAATGGGGATATCCATATGTTCTGGATGAGTTCCGCTTCCACCTGACGCTTACCGGCAATATCGAGAACGAAAGCCAGGTGGAACCTCTTAGGCGTGAGCTGTCTTCGCGGTTTTCTCCTATTATTCAGGAATCTGTTTGCTTTGACGGACTCTGCCTGTTCGTCCAGGAGGGTGAAGAACCATTTTCCGAATATAAGCGGTTTCCTTTTAAAGGGTAATTAATAGAAGCGGGCGGGTTTAGAACCGACCCCTACAACCCGCTGACCTGCTTATGCGCCTTCTTATGCACTGATGAACGTACCTCCGCAACCGGCAATCATTAATCAAGGCTACGCTCCAATTCTTTTCTGACGGCCAGGCCCAGCGTCTCCATGGTATACGGTTTTTTTAAATACGGGCCCGCACCCAGCTTCTGGGTTTTCATGACCTGTTCCGATTCGGAATATCCGCTGACTATTATCGCTTTCTGACCGGGTTTTCTTGCCGTTATCCTTTTGTAAGTTTCGAAACCGTCGATCCCCGGGTCCATGATCATATCCAGGAGAAGCAGGTCCGGACTGTGGTTTTCCAGATAGCTGATCGCCTCTTCTCCACTGGCGACCGTTTCCGTATGATACCCCAAGCGGCTGAGTATGCTTGCGGCAATCTCGCGTTGTTGGAAAATATCATCCACCACCAGGATGAATTCCCCTTGTCCCTGGTAGGATTCATAGGGAATGGTGCTCACTGTTTCGGGTAAGGCTTGGCGGGTTGCCGGGAAAAACAGTTCAAAGCGGGTACCCATCCCCGGTACGCTCTGGATGTTTATGTGGCCATCGTGGTCTTTTACCGTGCCCCATACAACTGTCATACCAAGACCTGAGCCGCTCCGGCCCATTATCTTTTTGGTGTAGAACGGTTCGAATATTCTTGCCAGGTCCTCCTCATCGATACCTGTGCCGGTATCCTCGACGGACAATACCGCATACTCGCCTTCCCTGACCGTTTCGAAGCCGGAGATGGATTTATCCAGATAACTGTTCTCAGTTGTAACGGAGATAGTGCCGCCCGACGGTATCGCCTCGGCGGCGTTGGAGATCAGGTTCATCAGCGATTTGGTGATATGAGTGCGAGAACCTACCAGGTTGAGCAGGTCCGGCTGCAGCTTTTTACTGATGAACACTCCCGGATGAAGGGCGAGCAATGACTTGCATTCCGGGGAAAGGAGATATTCTTCGACGATATGATTGATGTTTAACAATTCAGTCGAAGCGACACCGCGACGGGCGAGAGTAAGAAGATCCTGCACGATGAATGAGGCTTTTTCCCCGGATGTTTTGATGGTGAACAGGGGAGCCCTGAGTGGGCTGTCATCCGGGAGATCGTGCAGCAGCAGATCGGGATAGCTGACGATGCCGCAGAGGATATTGTTGAGATCGTGTGCCACGCCGCCGGCCAGCAAACCGAGAGCTTCCATCTTGTGGGCGCGCTGCAGCTCTTTTTCCAGACGCTTGGATTGACTGATATCAGAGAGAATTCCCTGCATCCCCGTTATCTTGTCCTCTTCCTGTACAAGGTGGAAGCTGGTTCTGCACCATTTTGACTCACCGGTCTGGTCAATAAAACGATACTCATAGACATTGCCGGAATGGGTAAGCGATAGTTCAAAATCGGTGTTGAATCGTACTCTGTCGCCGGGGTCGACATACAGGCAGATTGGTTTTCCCTGCATATCGGCAGGATGGTAACCGAGGATGGTTTTGACCACCGGGCTGATATAGAGGATATTACCTGACTGATCGAGGATAAACAGCACGTCGTTGATATTTTCGACAAGTTCCCGGTATCTTTCCTCTCCTTTACGCGCGGCCTCCTGAGCCTGGTGCTGCGAAGTGATATCTATTCCGACCCCTATGGCTCCCACGATGTCCCCGTTCTCAGCAAAAATAGGGGCATAACGGCTCTCAAATATTACATCCTTGTAGACTGTAGGGCTGTCAACCAGCTCCCCGGACAGCACCTTGCGGGTATTATCGATGAACTGTTCATTGTCCTGAAAGAGTTCAAATACGGATTTACCGACCACCTCGCCTGGTTGATACCCCACCTTTTCCAGGGCTTTTCCAGCAGAGAAGGTGAATACGCCATCCTTATCCACAGCCCAGATGACCAAGGGGGCGTAATTGATAATTGCCTGTATTCGCTGCTGACTTTCCTTGAGTGCCAGAGCAACCTTTTTTCGGGTTTGTACCTCGTCCTGAAGCTGTTCCACTGCCTGCATCAGTTCAGCCGTACGGGTCGCGACAATGTTTTCGATTTGGCTGTTTCTTCTTTGCAGATCCTCCTCCGCCTGTATTCTCTGGTTGACTTCCTGCCGCAGATCGTCAATCAGTCCCCGGTTTTCATAGCGTAATGCCAGTAATCGTTCATAGTCCCTGTGCGTGTGCAGGGCCGTAAACGCCATAATCAGGAAAAAGACCAGGGTCATGAGTCCCATGGCCAGACCAAGATCGCCACCGGCAGCTAAAAAACGAATAGTAACCGGCAGTATCGCCGGCACGCTGAACAGGTAAAATCCGCTTAAGATCGAGGTGTATGAACCGACTGAGCCGGCTACCATTCCACCGGTAATAAAAGCTATAAATACCTGATGGGCGATTGAGGCAGGAGGAAAGAGAAAAACAGCGGGCGCTCCCCAGAGTATCCCCGTAACAAAAAGTGACAGGAAAAAGAGATTTTTCCAACGGGTTATGTGTCCGGAACGTTCTGAATTTCTGGCATAACTGATATAGAGGATCACCCTTAGGATGCAGACAATAGCTACAGCGGCCGACCAGGCGATTAACTTCACCGGGCTGATCTGTCCCCACAAGGCAAGAACAAGGATACAGCTGTTGATGATGGTTGCAATCAGTCCCAGGCCGGCATGGTCGTAGAGTTTTTGAACCTTGTCTGCCAGCAGCGACTCTCTGTTTTCAAACCGTGTCGTATTCATGATCCGTAACCGTGCACCAGTGCGTAAGAAAACGCTCAAGCCGGCCGACAGGATGCAGGTGTGGGTTCTAAACCAGCCCTTTTAAATACGGCGGCTTGATCGGCCTGATCGTGCGAATATGAGGTGCTGATGAATTTACAGCGGTCTTGCAATGTTCTTTGCTGTTGTATCAGGCAACTTTTATGATACGTACCTTAAAACATAACGGACCTTTCGGCTAGTTTTGGCCCGATTGCTGAGAAGTCCTGCATGCATATCAGGCATATCCATACAATTTTGATGGAGCTATAAACCCGCCCTCCACATGCTCCGGCGAAGGCCGGAATCAAGAAGTTGTTGGAGAAAATGAGACCGAGTAAAAGGATCGGTGCGAATCCGTGATGGAGGAGGCAACCCGAGGTTTGATACGCGGTTGAAATTTAGGGGTAGAAAACCTTGTAATGCCGGTGTGAAAAGTCTACGATGATAGACGTAATTGGAACGGTTTCAGTCAGGAAACCGATTTATTAGGGTAGCCGTAAAAAGATAATCGTTCGCCAGTACACTCCAAAAGTCCGTATAACTCGGACCTGTAACGGTTCATCCGTAAAATGCAATTACTTATCACCGTTTGAACGGTGCAATCGAATGTATATTGAGGTCGAAACCTTAGCTGAGACGGGTTTTCCGTGGGCTAATCTATTATTCTAAATCACTATTTAGTGTGGCGCTGATAAGACCCTGTCAACTTAAGAAAAGGAAGCAAGAAAATGGGTGGAGAACAAATATTAAACATTTTATTTAGTGCGTGGATCGGTATTGCGGTACTCATTGTGGTCATTCTCAAATCCTCGGTCAAATTTGTCCCTCAGAACAGGGCGTATGTGGTCGAAAGATTCGGTAAATACCACAAGACTATGGTTGCCGGCTTGAACATACTGGTTCCGTTTTTTGACCGGGTTGCCTACGACCGCTCCCTTAAAGAACACGCTTTTGATGTACCGAGTCAGGCCGCAATCACCAAAGATAATATTTCGCTGGTAGTGGACGGTGTGTTGTATCTGAAGGTGCTGGATGCTTATAAAGCGTCCTATGGTGTGGACGACTATGTCTATGCGGTATCCCAGTTGGCTCAGACGACGATGCGGAGTGAAATCGGCAAAATTGATCTTGATAAGACTTTTGAAGAGCGGGAAAGCCTGAACGTGAACATTGTACAAGCCATCAATGCTGCATCGGAGCCTTGGGGTATTCAGGTTATGCGTTACGAAATCAAGGACATTGAGCCGCCTCGCACCATTCTTGATGCGATGGAACGTCAGATGAAAGCGGAGCGGGAAAAACGCGCAACCATTCTGGAGTCAGAAGGTAATCGTCAATCCGCAATAAATGTTGCAGAGGGCGCTAAACAGGCTCAGGTACTGGCCGCGGAAGGCGAAAAAGCACAACAAATTTTGCGTGCGGAAGGTGAAGCGCAGGCTATTATCGCGGTCGCCGACGCACAGGCAAAAGCGTTAGAGACAGTTGGTCAGGTCGCGGCTACCACAGAAGGACAAAAAGCGATACAGCTGAATTTGGCAGTTAAAGCAATTGAGGCCAAACGTGCTATCGCCAAAGATTCAACGGTTGTGTTGTTACCTGATGGCAATTCCAGCGCAGCGAATGTTGTGGCAGAGGCAATGACCATCATTAACACCCTAAATTCAGGCAAAGCGGCCAGTTAATCAGGAGAAAAGTGATGGTTGACTATATTGCAAACCACCTTCCTCAATTCTGGCTGTTATTGGGTTTTGTATTGCTCGTCATTGAGGTCATTTTAGGATTTACCAGTGGAATTTTTCTGTTCGCAGGGATCGGTGCACTTGCCAGCGGTGCGTTGATGAATTTTGGCATAGTTCCCGAAACCTGGATTGCCGGTGTCGCGACAACAGGAATAAGCGCTGGGATTATAACCGGGCTCCTGTGGAAACCGATGAAGAAATTACAAGGCGACAAGCCGATCGAAAAAGACAACAGCAGCGATCTGATTGGCTATCAATTTGTTGTGAATAGCAATATCACTGAAACAGAACCAGGTTTCACCCAGTATTCGGGTATTCAATGGCGGGTTGAAATCGATAAGCGGGCTGGCGTTAGTCACATTGATGCCGGCCAGCGAGTCTCGGTCAGTTCGGTAGAAGTTGGTTTATTTCGGGTAACACCCCTCATTTAGCGCTAAGAAATAAGCGAAGGTTTTGTTCGATAGGAGAAATCTGGACCTGCAACTTGCGGCTGAGCAGTCGTGCCTTTTCAGCGGTCTGCTCCAGTCGCGTGTTGGCCATCCGTAAGTAGATACAGGAACCTTTCCAGGCTACCGTCTCAACTCCAAGCCCAAGTTCTGAAATGCCTCAGAGTATGCTTTCCATGCCTGCGGCAGATCGTTGTGGAGAGCTTCTTCGTATGCTCTCTTTACAAGCGATACTGGTGAGCCATTTGATGAGATGGACTTAAACTCAGGTAAAGAAAAGGGCGACACTCCTTGACGAACCAGCGATTCGAATTCACCGATGAAGTCACTGTACCAAGATACCCTCATGTCGACCGGGCTGGCTCCTTTGAAGTAATTCCTAATAGCCTCTGCATAGTCGCGCAAGGCGGATATTTCGCGATAGCGGAGATAGCCTCGCTTCTTAAGATCCTTGATCGATGCTGAAAACGCCATCATATCTTGCCGGTTCGTAACGAGCACCAATCGCTTCTTCTTCAGCAACTCGATGGTGCGCGGAACCGTTGAACCCTGCTCAAGTAGTCCCAACAATTCAGAAAATGACGACATATAATCTTGGTGAATAGCAGTCATTGAATGGTGGATAGGAGTGATCTCAGCGTTGAAAAAAGCAGTGCGCTGCTCGTGATGTCTCTCACCGGGCGCTTGCACAATCTCAAGAAGTTCCTTGATAAGACGCGGGATCTGCCTGAGGATATCAAACGTGATTTCCATGCACACACCTCCTCATTTTGGTCTCTGTCCGAGACCCAGAATGGATTTGGCTAACAAGTTATTGAGCTGATCTGCATATCTCTCCTGATTGGA
Organism: uncultured delta proteobacterium; assembly: GCA_963835305.1. Taxonomy (GTDB): domain Bacteria; phylum Desulfobacterota; class Desulfobulbia; order Desulfobulbales; family Desulfocapsaceae; genus Desulforhopalus_A. The sequence goes on along the minus strand of CAWIEU010000010.1, from coordinate 183,289 downwards.
ATACTATACAGAAAGATGACATCATGTTTTGTTGGTCTAGGTCCTTAAAAAGGTCAAGATATAATTCCACTAGATCCTCACTTCCGTCACTAGCAAGATTTTCGCTTCAACTAGGCCCAAATTGATCAGATCTTTGCATGACTCGGACACTGTAGAGACATGCAAAGATCTGATCCATAGATTTTCATTACTTTCATTAACTACCCTGTCTGGGTAGTAGCAAAAAACACAATTTTACAACCGGTTATGAACAATTACATTAGAACATCTTCTTTGTCTAGGATAGAGTCGGCGAGAGGTGGCTCTTGAACACCAATAGAAAATTTTTTTCCTTAAAATACATATATCTTCGTTACTGTAGAGACTTACCGATAATGTGATTGTCGGCACATCAGTACGACAGATGTTTTTAAAACTGAAGATGAAGAATAGCCTTCTGTCTTTAAACTGGAACGTCCACACCAACTCTTGCCTGTTGTAGCTTATACCAGTAGATTGTGTATCGGTTTTGATAAATAGCTTTCAATAAGGGGTATGCTGATGTGCGGACAACTTGATTATTTTCTAGATGCGTTTGCTACACTGCGAACAGATGGATCCAGGAAGAACTGGACAAACCTCACTTATTATCGATCACCATACAAGCCCCTTTTGCTTTTAGCTGTTCTCGACCTCCTCGAAACCGGGGTAATTGTCAGAAATTTTATTGAACCATCATTTGAGCTTTCTCAAACCTTCCAAGACTATTGCGCTTTATTGCTACCACCTGATCGGAAGGCAAGTATGTCCTATCCTTTTTATCATCTGGAAAGCTCAGTTTTCTGGGAGCTAAAACCACAGCCAGGCCAACAGCACCGAAGAGGGTTGGCGGTAAGTTCAGTTAAACGCCTTAGACAACTGTATCTGGGGGCGCAATTCAGTGAAAATCTGTAACCCCACCCTGTGAGCATGACCGGCCAGGGCGTAGTTGAAACGCCCCTGCCGCAACCAGTCGCCGTAAAGCGTCCTCCGGTCACCCCAGGCACTGCCGTAATCGTACAAGGTATAGGTGTCGGTGGGAAAAACTTTCCCCGACTCGGAAAGGGCAATTTGGGGTTCGTAATTGACCAGGGTAAAATGCGTACACAAGATCTTCTTGGCTTGGGGCATGCTGAGAGCAACATTGCCGAGAGCAATCTGCTGGGCGGTGCCGCCTTTTCCGGCGCGGGGCAGGGTGCCGCCGCCTAAAACTTTAGATTCGGCCCAGGATTCGTCATCGCCCCATTCAAGGCAGACCAGACACTGATCCCCATAAGTCACTATATAATCGGCCAGAGGGCTGAAGGCTGTGAAGAACCAATCGTAGTTGGGTTTTTGAAAATTCCGGGAATTGCACCAGCCGCCATAGGCCTGGTAGACAGGGTTGGGAAGGGTTTTATCATAGGCGGGGCCGTAGAGCAGAATCGCTTCGTAGAAGGTAAGGTTATGGTCCAGCGGGATGCCGTCGTTGAGTTTCATGATCTCCGTATCACCCATTTTCACCCATTTTCACCCGTGGCGAAATCCCGTAAGGGTAGCGGTAAGCTGCTTCGTGGTTGCCGCTGATCATCATCACAGGTTTCTGGCAGGTATTGTAGAAGTGCTAAAACCTCATATTCGAACCAGTGGTGATCAAATTCAGCTTCGGTCCGCGTTTGAGCCGGGTTGGACGGAAATCCTTGACCTGGGCGTTGGTCAGGTCGATTTTGCCGTCGAGGGTGACGTTGTCCCAGACGACGAGGTTAGCTTTGAAATTTTTGCCATAAACCTCATTAATCGTTGAACTGGTAACACTAAATTCTTCGATAACAGCCTTAAACAAACCGGAGTCATGAAGTGTGGAGTTATTCACAATTACTTGCCCCATATTGCCTGGCGCAAATCTAAAAACATAAGCGTCTTGAATATAGGTTTTCGCAATATTTGCATCCTCGAATGCAGGCCCGTATATCTTCCCGCCGACGATACGCACAATGCCAACAGTGGCATCGCCGATGCCGGTACCTCCGAGCATATCGACTTCTTCAAAGGTAATACTTTCCGCCATTACTCCGTTGAAATACACGCCGCCTTCCCCCTGCTTCACTCGCCGGAGGGTGACGGTGGAGAAGTGGCTTTTGTAAAAATCTACTTCATCAAGAATTCCACCCTCTATGGTCAAAGGCTGATTCCCGCTCAATCCCATCATGTTCACACCTGAAAGAGTTGTGTTGCGAAATACCAGCGGAATTTTGCTATCCGTAAAAGAAGAACGGTCATTAAGAACAGTATTTTCCACGAGTAGTTCTGATCCGCTAAGCTCGTCGAATTCAGCCTCAATGCCCTTACAATTAACTATTTTTACATTTAAAAATTTGCTTTTAAGGAATTGAGTAGAAACGAACTCGCAACTCTCAAACTGCACGTCTATAAATTCTGCATTCCAAAATCTTGAATTTGTAAATTTACAATTTTTGAATTTTACTTTGCGGTATTTAGAACCTTTTGCAGAAACATGCTCCCAGTTATCAGCATCAAACGTTCCTCCATTGAATATGGCGCCATCAAGGTTAAGCCCTTCGATATTCACACCTTTTAACTCAATATTCGGGTGCGTCGCCGTGTACTCGTTAAGTAGTTTGACATTCTTTGATAGGTCGTCCCATCTCTTCTGAAAATCATTTGAAAATGTGTTCATGACGCTGAATACTCCTATGGCGAGTAAGATGATTAAAATGAGTAATGGAAAACTATTTTTTTTGATCGGCATAATCACTTACCATGTGAATCAATTTTATAGCCATACTCCAAGGGCCACCGCTTGGCTCTATCCTTATGATCAGGCACCTCCCCAAACTTCTTATGCCGCCTAATCGCCAAATCCTCCAGTCGATTTGCATCTTTGCGTTTATTCAAGGCTTCTATTTGACGTTTAACTTCGTAGCCACCACTCAGACCCGAATATAACTGAGGTTTTTGACCTATGGCCTGCAAGCCTTCTTCATAAACTTCATTAAAAATCTCTATCTGTATATTCCACGGAGAGGTGAAGTCGTAGTGGTCGAAGCCGGGCAGGCCGAAAAACGCCGACTGTTAAACATGATGGAGAGAAACATGGTGGGCGAATTTTTACCGAAATATTTAAGTCTTGCCTTCAAATCGGAACCATCTTCTGCTTCGAGACGAATTTTCATTGCCTCGTTCGCATACCTTTTTTCCACTATCCTCATGATATAAGCTTTGCCTGACTTCACCATATACAACGTCACACTCTCAATCATCTTCCCTTTGGCTTCATCACTCAATTTCGGATGAATCTTCTCCCAATACGGTTTCAGCTCAAAGGTGCCATCGTCGCCGACCGCCTTGAAAGATGCCCAGAAGCCTCCGCAATTGATATCGATATAGTCGCAGGAGACGCAGAAGCGGGGCTTGGCTCTGGGGTGGTTGGTTTTCATGATTTCGATGTGCTCCTTGCCGTTGAAATAGAGCAGCGTGGCGGCGGGAAAGTCCATGCCTTGGCCGCTGAGTTCGCCTGAAAGGTTTTGCTTGGCCATACAACCGGCACTGGAAGAGACGACTATCTTAGTCCTGCTGCCCAGGTAGGCTAAATCTACCTTATCCGGCAGATACCCTCTGGTCTGCAAACATGCCGCTTCCTCGATATAGATCCCTTCGCCCATTACCGCAGGCCGGTAGTCGCAGGTATATAACCCCACCCTGTGAGCATGGCCGGCCAGGGCGTAATTGAAACGCTCCTGCCGGATACCAGTCGCCGTAAAGCGTCCTCCGGTCACCCCAGGCACTGCCGTAATCGTACAAGGTATAGGTGTCGGTGGGAAAAACTTTCCCCGACTCGGAAAGGGCAATTTGGGGTTCGTAGTTGACCAGGGTAAAATGCGTACACAAGATCTTCTTGGCTTGGGGCATGCTGAGAGCAACATTGCCGAGAGCAATCTGCTGGGCGGTGCCGCCTTTTCCGGCGCGGGGCAGGGTGCCGCCGCCTAAAACTTTAGATTCGGCCCAGGATTCGTCATCGCCCCATTCGAGGCAGACCAGACACTGTTGTGCCATCGTATGGTTTTGTCTCGCCGTTTTCGATTATCCACAAAACTACCGAATTAATGAATTCTGGCTTTGCCACACCAACCTCTCCTAATTTCGGATGAATCTTCTCCCAATACGGTTTCAGCTCAAAGGTGCCATCGTCGCCGACCGCCTTGAAAGATTCCCAGAAGCCTCCGCAATTGATGTCGATATAGTCGCAGGAGACGCAGAAGCGGGGCTTGGCTCTGGGGTGGTTGGTTTTCATGATTTCGATGTGCTCCTTGCCGTTGAAATAGAGCAGCGTGGCGGCGGGAAAGTCCATGCCTTGGCCGCTGAGTTCGCCTGAAAGGTTTTGCTTGGCCATACAACCGGCACTGAAAGAGACGACTATCTTAGTCCTGTTGCCCAGGTAGGCTAAATCTATCTTATCCGGCAGATACCCTCTGGTCTGCAAACATGCCGCTTCCTCGATATAGATCCCTTCGCCCATTACCGCAGGCCGGTAGTCGCAGGTATATAAACCCACCCTGTGAGCATGACCGGCCAGGGCGTAGTTGAAACGCCCCTGCCGCAACCAGTCGCCGTAAAGCGTCCTCCGGTCACCCCAGGCACTGCCGTAATCGTACAAGGTATAGGTGTCGGTGGGAAAAACTTTCCCCGACTCGGAAAGGGCAATTTGGGGTTCGTAATTGACCAGGGTAAAATGCGTACACAAGATCTTCTTGGCTTGGGGCATGCTGAGAGCAACATTGCCGAGAGCAATCTGCTGGGCGGTGCCGCCTTTTCCGGCGCGGGGCAGGGTGCCGCCGCCTAAAACTTTAGATTCGGCCCAGGATTCGTCATCGCCCCATTCAAGGCAGACCAGACACTGATCCCCATAAGTCACTATATAATCGGCCAGAGGGCTGAAGGCTGTGAAGAACCAATCGTAGTTGGGTTTTTGAAAATTCCGGGAATTGCACCAGCCGCCATAGGCCTGGTAGACAGGGTTGGGAAGGGTTTTATCATAGGCGGGGCCGTAGAGCAGAATCGCTTCGTAAAAGGTAAGGTTGTGGTCCAGCGGAATGCCGTCGTTGAGTTTCATGATCTCCGTATCACCCATTTTCACCCGCGGCGAAATCCCGTAAGGGTAGCGGTAAGCTTCGTGGTTGCCGCTGATCATCATTACCGGTTTCTGGTAGGTATTGTAGAAGTGCTAAAACCTCATATTCGAACCAGTGGTGATCAAATTCAGCTTCGGTCCGCGTTTGAGGCGGGTTGGACGGAAATCCTTGACCTGGGCGTTGGTGAGGTCGATTTTGCCGTCGAGGATGACGTTGTCCCAGACGACGAGGTTAGCTTTGAAGTTTTTTCCAACGATTTCGTTGATGGTGGAATTGGTAACGCTAAGCTCCTCAATAAGCCGCCCTGGAAGAAACCTGAACGGTGCATTGTGGAATTGTCTACATAGACTTGCCCCATGTTCCCAATTGCAAAGCGGGTCACATAGGCGTCGCGGATATAGGTCTCAGCAATATTGGCCTTCTTAAAAGTCGGCCCATACATTTTTCCGCCGACGATACGCACAATGCCAACAGTGGCATCGCCGATGCCGGTACCTCCGAGCATATCTACTTCTTCAAAGGTAATACTTTCCGCCATTACTCCGTTGAAATACACGCCGCCCTCCCCCTGCTTCACCCGCCGGAGGGTGACGGTGGAGAAGTGGCTGTCACCAAAGTCGACTTCGGAAAGAAGGCCGCCTTCGATGTTCACTTTGCGGGCTCCTTTAGATGTGGAGACATCGACTCCATCAAGTGTCGAATTTTTGATATCAAAGTCAATTGTGCAATCGCCCATACCGGAATTCAGCATATAGCAATTTACTAGTGAGAGTGTATTTCCATGATTTTCAACAAGGCCCATCTGATTGAATTTGCAGCCTTCGAATCGTACATCGACAAACTTTGATCTGTCTATGTCGGCATCCATAAATTCACAATCCTTGAACACTACATCTATAAATGTTGAATACGAAAAGTTCGATTGAGTGAATTTACATTTTTCAAATACAACCTTGGTAAAAGTTGATTTTTTGCTTCTTGAACTCTCCCACTCAACGTTGATGAATTTTGCTCCGGTAAAGATTGCGCCATCAAGGTTGAGCTCGGAAACTTTTGTATTTCTTAGTTCGACAGGGTGCACCGAGGTATATTCATTGAGCTTTTTAACGTTTTTCGAAAGCTCTTCCCATTTTTGCTCAAAGTCGTTTTTGAATATGTTCATTGGGTTTGCACCTCCAAGACCCACTAATATTAACGCTGCGATAGCGAATATGGTAATCACCAACTTCATTTTCATGATTGACTCAATTTTTTAATACTAAGTTGCAGGCATATTCCCTTTTCAATGTACGGTTGCGCCATTTGAACGACGGCACCTCCCCAAACTTCTTATGCCGCCGAATCGCCAAATCCTCCAGACGATTTGCATCTTTGCGTTTATTCAAGGCTTCTATTTGACGTTTAACTTCGTAGCCACCACTCAGACCCGAATATAACTGAGGTTTTTGACCTATGGCCTGCAAGCCTTCTTCATAAACTTCATTAAAAATCTCTATCTGTATATTCCACGGAGAGGTGAAGTCGTAGTGGTCGAAGCCGGGCAGGCCCTTAAAGGCCATGCCGTTGAATTTGATCGAAAGAAATAGCGCTTCGATATATTTGCTTCTTGACTTCAATGTATCGGGCAGAGTGTCCGGCAGGGCAACTTTGAAGGTATTGCCGGATACCGTCGTTGTGCCATCGTATGGTTTTGTCTCGCCGTTTTCGATTATCCACAAAACTACCGAATTAATGAATTCTGGCTTTGCCACACCAACCTCTCCTAATTTCGGATGAATCTTCTCCCAATACGGTTTCAGCTCAAAGGTGCCATCGTCGCCGACCGCCTTGAAGGATTCCCAGAAGCCTCCGCAATTGATGTCGATATAGTCACAGGAGACGCAGAAGCGGGGCTTGGCTCTGGGGTGGTTGGTTTTCATGATTTCGATGTGCTCCTTGCCGTTGAAATAGAGCAGCGTGGCGGCGGGAAAGTCCATGCCTTGGCCGCTGAGTTCGCCTGAAAGGTTTTGCTTGGCCATACAACCGGCACTGGAAGAGACGACTATCTTAGTCCTGCTGCCCAGGTAGGCTAAATCTATCTTATCCGGCAGATACCCTCTGGTCTGCAAACATGCCGCTTCCTCGATATAGATCCCTTCGCCCATTACCGCAGGCCGGTAGTCGCAGGTATATAACCCCACCCTGTGAGCATGACCGGCCAGGGCGTAGTTGAAACGCCCCTGCCGCAACCAGTCGCCGTAAAGCGTCCTCCGGTCACCCCAGGCACTGCCGTAATCGTACAAGGTATAGGTGTCGGTGGGAAAAACTTTCCCCGACTCGGAAAGGGCAATTTGGGGTTCGTAATTGACCAGGGTAAAATGCGTACACAAGATCTTCTTGGCTTGGGGCATGCTGAGAGCAACATTGCCGAGAGCAATCTGCTGGGCGGTGCCGCCTTTTCCGGCGCGGGGCAGGGTGCCGCCGCCTAAAACTTTAGATTCGGCCCAGGATTCGTCATCGCCCCATTCAAGGCAGACCAGACACTGATCCCCATAAGTCACTATATAATCGGCCAAGGGGCTGAAGGCGGTGAAAAACCAATCGTAGTTGGGTTTTTGAAAATTCCGGGAATTGCACCAGCCGCCATAGGCCTGGTAGACAGGGTTGGGAAGGGTTTTATCATAGGCGGGGCCGTAGAGCAGAATCGCTTCGTAGAAGGTAAGGTTATGGTCCAGCGGGATGCCGTCGTTGAGTTTCATGATCTCCGTATCACCCATTTTCACCCGTGGAGAAATACCGTAAGGGTAGCGGTAAGCTTCGTGGTTGCCGCTGATCATCATCACAGGTTTCTGGCAGGTATTGTAGAAGTGCTAAAACCTCATATTCGAACCAGTGGTGATCAAATTCAGCTTCGGTCCGCGTTTGAGCCGGGTTGGACGGAAATCCTTGACCTGGGCGTTGGTCAGGTCGATTTTGCCGTCGAGGGTGACGTTGTCCCAGACGACAATGTCGGCTTTGAAATTTTTGCCTTTCATATCAGTGATTGTTGATTCCCTGATTGCTAACTCTAGGATAAGTCCGCCATACAGCATTGGTTCGTAAAGTTTGCATTTGGTGAACTCAACATGCGGCATCATGGACTCTGCAATATCGAAATAGCGCACCGTAGAATTGCTAAAATGAATCTCGCCAACTCCGCCTCCACTGAAACCTATTGCTAAAATATGACTATCTCGAATAAGTGCAGTATTTGCAGTTGCCTGCATGAATCCAATGCCATCAAGATCAACATCATCGAGCAATATGTCTTTGGCGGTTATACTATTGAACTTCACCCCACCCTCCCCCTGCTTCACCCGCCGGAGGGTGACGGTAGAGAAGTGGCTTTTGCTGAAATCCACTTCGGAGAGGAGTCCGCCTTCGATTAGTAGGGGATGATTACCTTCTGTCATCATAACCCGGACACCATCGAGGTCGGTGTCTAGGAAAGTGAACTTGATATTTCCCTGTGCGAGAGGAGTGTCCAAAATCTTGCTGCCGTTAAAAGTAATTTCATCTCCCGTCCACTTAACCATTCCACTATTCTTAATGTCACAGCCGATGTATTGCCCATTTTTAAAGACTGCGCGGTTCATTTTTGTAAAATGGATCCTGCAATTTTTAAAAACGCAATCAATAAGCTTAGCCGCGTTAAAATTTGAATTTATAAATTCACAATCCTCAAAAACGACATTATTAAAAATGCTGTTTTCAATGGTAACCTCTTCCCACTTTACGTTTTTAAAAGTTGCACCATGAAATTCGGCCTTGGTTAGATTGATATCTTTTATATTTTCTCCTGTAAGCTCTACTTTATGCGTCCGAGTATATGCATTGAGTTTTTCTACATCCTTAAAAAGTTCTTTATACTTATTCTGAAATTCGTTGCCAAAAATGGACATGTTCCTTGTTCCTCCATTGATAAGAAAAAATCCAAAGCCTGCAAAAATAACGATGATTGTCAGTTTCTTGATCATTTCGGCATATCCAGGTCGTTTTTGTATTCCAAGCTATTTAAGCCGACACGTGCAATAAACGATGGAACTTCACCGTCCTTCTTATGCCGCCTAATCGCCAAATCCTCCAGACGATTTGCATCTTTGCGTTTATTCAATGCTTCTAGTTGACGCTGAACTTCGTAGCCACCACTCAAACCCGAATATAACTGAGGTTTTTGACCTATGGCCTGCAAGCCTTCTTCATAAACTTCATTAAAAATCTCTATCTGTATATTCCATGGAGAGGTGAAGTCGTAGTGGTCGAAGCCGGGCAGGCCCTTGAAGGCCATGCCGTTGAATTTGATCGAAAGAAATAGCGCTTCGATATATTTGCTTCTTGACTTCAATGTATCGGGCAGAGTGTCCGGCAGGGCAACTTTGAAGGTATTGCCGGATACCGTCGTTGTGCCATCGTATGGTTTTGTCTCGCCGTTTTCGATTATCCACAAAACTACCGAATTAATGAATTCTGGCTTTGCCACACCAACCTCTCCTAATTTCGGATGAATCTTCTCCCAATACGGTTTCAGCTCAAAGGTGCCATCGTCGCCGACCGCCTTGAAAGATTCCCAGAAGCCTCCGCAATTGATGTCGATATAGTCGCAGGAGACGCAGAAGCGGGGCTTGGCTCTGGGGTGGTTGGTTTTCATGATTTCGATGTGCTCCTTGCCGTTGAAATAGAGCAGCGTGGCGGCGGGAAAGTCCATGCCTTGGCCGCTGAGTTCGCCTGAAAGGTTTTGCTTGGCCATACAACCGGCACTGGAAGAGACGACTATCTTAGTCCTGTTGCCCAGGTAGGCTAAATCTATCTTATCTGGCAGATACCCTCTGGTCTGCAAACATGCCGCTTCCTCGATATAGATCCCTTCGCCCATTACCGCAGGCCGGTAGTCGCAGGTATATAACCCCACCCTGTGAGCATGACCGGCCAGGGCGTAGTTGAAACGCCCCTGCCGCAACCAGTCGCCGTAAAGCGTCCTCCGGTCACCCCAGGCACTGCCGTAATCGTACAAGGTATAGGTGTCGGTGGGAAAAACTTTCCCCGACTCGGAAAGGGCAATTTGGGGTTCGTAATTGACCAGGGTAAAATGCGTACACAAGATCTTCTTGGCTTGGGGCATGCTGAGAGCAACATTGCCGAGAGCAATCTGCTGGGCGGTGCCGCCTTTTCCGGCGCGGGGCAGGGTGCCGCCGCCTAAAACTTTAGATTCGGCCCAGGATTCGTCATCGCCCCATTCAAGGCAGACCAGACACTGATCCCCATAAGTCACTATATAATCGGCCAGAGGGCTGAAGGCTGTGAAGAACCAATCGTAGTTGGGTTTTTGAAAATTCCGGGAATTGCACCAGCCGCCATAGGCCTGGTAGACAGGGTTGGGAAGGGTTTTATCATAGGCGGGGCCGTAGAGCAGAATCGCTTCGTAAAAGGTAAGGTTGTGGTCCAGCGGAATGCCGTCGTTGAGTTTCATGATCTCCGTATCACCCATTTTCACCCGTGGAGAAATACCGTAAGGATACCGGTAAGCTTCGTGGTTGCCGCTGATCATCATTACCGGTTTCTGGCAGGTATTGTAGAAGTGCTAAAACCTCATATTCGAACCAGTGGTGATCAAATTCAGCTTCGGTCCGCGTTTCAGGCGGGTGGGACGGAAATCCTTGACCTGGGCGTTGGTCAGGTCGATTTTGCCGTCGAGGATGACGTTGTCCCAGTTGACTATATTGGCTTTAAAATCTTCCCCAACGATTTCATCAATAGTGGAGTTGGTAACGCTAAACTCATCAATAAAACCATCAAAAAGTCCTGACCGATGCATAGTAGAATTATCCACATGCACTTGTCCCATGTTGTTACCGATAGCAAAACGAGTCACATAGGCATCGCGGATATAGGTCTCGGCAATATTGGCATCCAAGAACGACGGACCATACATCCTTCCACCAACGATGCGCACAATACCGACTGTGGAATAACCGATACCCGTTCCGCGCATCATTTCGACATCTTCAAAGTTAATACTTTCAGCGGTGACACTGTTGAACTTCACCCCACCCTCCCCCTGCTTCACCCGCCGGAGGGTGACGGAAGAGAAGTGGCTCCCGTAAAAATCAATTTCATCGAGCAAGGTATCTTCGAAGAGGATAGGCACATTATTTTTCATCATTGAAAATGAAATTCCACTAAGGGTGCAGTTTTTAATATACAAACTCGCAGCTTGAATCTCCTCCTGCTCCCATATCCCAGTTGCAACCTTCGAACCCAACGTTGCCTCCCTTGAGATAACCGATACCTGTGTGTTTGATTTTGCAATTTTTAAACTGGATATTTGCCACAGTGCAGCCACTGAGGCTTGTGTCATAAAATTCGCAGTCTTCAAAGATAACATCCGTTAAAATGCCATCCTTCCATTTGCCGCCAATAAATTTGCACTTGTTAAATATAACTTTGGTGAGCACAGCCTTGCTTGCGTTGACATTTTCCCATTCAACACCGCTGAAAGTTGAGCCAGTAAAGACAACGCCTTCGAGTTTAAGGCCTTCCACTTTAACATCCCGTAACTCTACCGAACGAAGTTTAGTGTATTCATTAAGTTTTTTAACATCGTGGGAAAGTTCGCCCCATCTCTTTTCAAAATCATTTTTAAACATGTTCATAGTGAATGTAGTTCCTGAAATTAGGTTAAAGGCAACAATAAGACAAAAAACAACGAATATGTTTCGAGTAATTTTTATCATGAATCAAGATCCAATTCGGTATTGTATTCGCGCCGGTACCTATCTCTGCGAAAACGGAACGACGGCACCTCCCCAAACTTCTTATGCCGCCTAATCGCCAAATCCTCCAGACGATTTGCATCTTTGCGTTTATTCAAGGCTTCTATTTGACGTTTAACTTCGTAGCCACCACTCAGACCCGAATATAACTGAGGTTCTTGGCCTATGGCCTGCAAGCCTTCTTCATAAACTTTATTAAAAATCTCTATCTGTATATTCCACGGAGAATTAAAATCGTAGTTGATAAACCCTTCCAAGCCCACTAAAGCGCATTGATTGAACTTGATAGAGAGAAACAACGCGCCGAGAGATTCGCCATGGAATTCCATCTTTGACTTCAACTTAGTACCAAACTTCCAGCGCACGGCACCATCGAAGAGCGCCTTGTTATCAGCCTTCTTAACTTGCTTAGCCGCGATGGGATTAGTGTCGTCAGCCCCAACCATATACAACGTCACACCCTCAATCATCTTCCCCTTGGCTTCATCACTCAATTTCGGATGAATCTTCTCCCAATACGGTTTCAGCTCAAAGGTGCCATCGTCGCCGACCGCCTTGAAGGATCCCCAGAAGCCTCCGCAATTGATGTCGATATAGTCGCAGGAGACGCAGAAGCGGGGCTTGGCTCTGGGGTGGTTGGTTTTCATGATTTCGATGTGCTCCTTGCCGTTGAAATAGAGCAGCGTGGCGGCGGGAAAGTCCATGCCTTGGCCGCTGAGTTCGCCTGAAAGGTTTTGCTTGGCCATACAACCGGCACTGGAAGAGACGACTATCTTAGTCCTGTTGCCCAGGTAGGCTAAATCTATCTTATCCGGCAGATACCCTCTGGTCTGCAAACATGCCGCTTCCTCGATATAGATCCCTTCGCCCATTACCGCAGGCCGGTAGTCGCAGGTATATAACCCCACCCTGTGAGCATGACCGGCCAGGGCGTAATTGAAACGCCCCTGCCGCAACCAGTCGCCGTAAAGCGTCCTCCGGTCACCCCAGGCACTGCCGTAATCGTACAAGGTATAGGTGTCGGTGGGAAAAACTTTCCCCGACTCGGAAAGGGCAATTTGGGGTTCGTAGTTGACCAGGGTAAAATGCGTACACAAGATCTTCTTGGCTTGGGGCATGCTGAGAGCAACATTGCCGAGAGCAATCTGCTGGGCGGTGCCGCCTTTTCCGGCGCGGGGCAGGGTGCCGCCGCCTAAAACTTTAGATTCGGCCCAGGATTCGTCATCGCCCCATTCGAGGCAGACCAGACACTGATCCCCATAAGTCACTATATAATCGGCCAGAGGGCTGAAGGCTGTGAAGAACCAATCGTAGTTGGGTTTTTGAAAATTCCGGGAATTGCACCAGCCGCCATAGGCCTGGTAGACAGGGTTGGGAAGGGTTTTATCATAGGCGGGGCCGTAGAGCAGAATCGCTTCGTAGAAGGTAAGGTTGTGGTCCAGCGGGATGCCGTCGTTGAGTTTCATGATCTCCGTATCACCCATTTTCACCCGCGGCGAAATCCCGTAAGGGTAGCGGTAAGCTTCGTGGTTGCCGCTGATCATCATCACCGGTTTCCGGTAGGTATTGTAGAAATGCAGCAGCAGGGAATAGAAGGCCAGGGCGTTGATGCCGTAAGGATAGTCCTCGATACGGTCCTTGACATCCTGTATTTCGGTGAGGTGCATCGCCTCCCACAGCTTGCCGGTTTTATTTTCCGTGAGCTTGCTTGGATCGAAGTCGTGCATGTAGTCGTACAGGTCGCCGGCGATAAACAGCAGATCGATCTCATCCCCTCTGGCGCCGATGCTCTCCATCAGGTCGAGACAGGTTTCCAGGTTATTGCCGGTGGTGTTGCCGATATAGGGCGACGCCTTGAGGTCCGCGCCGGGGATGACGGTGGCCTGCTTGCCCTTGTAGGCATGCTGGCGGGCGGTAATGTGCATATCGCCGATATGGGCGATATTGAGAGCTTCTTTTTCGCAGACATAGATGGGGTGGCGCATCATCAGCGGCACCTTGTCGTCGAAATCGGTGAAATCGATGGTTTTAATGGACACCTGTTTGCTGTTGCCTTTTTCGTCAACACCATCAACAACGGCTTCCTTGATTTTATACGCCTTGTCCGGACCGGATTTGACGGCATTTTCCGCCGTTCGTTCACCATCGGCGGCTTCGGTGTTGTAGAAGGTGTCACGCACCAGCTCCCGCACCAGCCGGTCGGAGACGTCGAGAAAGTCCTGGTTATAGTCGCTTGCCGCAGGTTTTCTGTTGCCAACCGACCAAAACACCTCGTAGAGCCCATTCCCCTGGAGGACGGGCAGATCCTTGAGAGTGATCTGGTACAGCTCTTCCAGGCCATGCTTTTTCAACTGATCCTGTGTCGTCCCGCGGATATTGGCAAAATGGCAACGGGAGGCGTCTCTCAGTTCTACGCCCAGTTCTCCCAGGTAGGTGCAGGTGATCTTGTCAAAGACGGTCTGCCGGTCGGAATAGAGCAGCTCGGCCTTGCCGGGATTTTTCAGCACACTTCCCTCGGCGTCCCAGGGGATAATACTCAGCGCCATGCCAATAACCAGCTTAATGCAGTCGCCGCCTTGCCTGCCGGAGGAGCCGATATCGAACGTTTCCTTAAAAATCCTGCCTGCCGCCAGAAACAGGCTGATTTCGTTTTGGTTTTGCTTGTTGACGATCAGCGGGCAACCGAGGGAGGGATGGAGGATCATCGCGGGATAAAACGGTTGGCGCAGCTTAACAATCCGCTTGGTTGCGGTACTTTCAGGTGCGTAGTGCCTCTTACAGACCGTTTGCCGGCATTCAGACCTCATCATCTTCCTCCTTTGCATCGAGATAAAACTTAAAATTAAACCCGCCGATGGTCAGTGTGCATCTTTCCCGCATCTCCACTTCGGCTAACTGAATTATTCCGTCCTCTTCCACGGTACCTTCATAAACCTCGCCGGAATTCGTCTCAAGTACCCACGGCAAACCGAACCATAGCGGCATCTTTGTATCGACCCTGTTGGCATATAGATCGGCAAGACGAAATTCCAAGGCGGACTTTAACGTTTTTTCGTCATCCCGCCCTTTCTCCGGAATTAATTCCGCGATTGCCTTTACCGATAACGGGGCTGCAGCAGAAGGCAGTGAAACCTCCGGCGGGTCGATAAAATCCATATTGACCTTGCCGTTGAGGCTGACGCCGCCTGGGGTGTTAAAGACGATATTTTTGCCGAACAGGGTGATATCGCCGTTGGGTGCCATGGAGAAGCCGGCGCCGTTCTGCGCGAAGGTGATGGCGCCGCCACCGTCGCCCTCGATCAGTATACCTTTCTCGGCCTCCACGGTGAGGCTGCCGCTGCCTATGTCAATGGTGGCGGACTGGCCGTCGACACTGATCCGGCTGCTCCTGGTTATATCGATTCTCTGGACTTTTTTGGCCTTCAGTTCAATATTTTCACCGGCGTTGAGCTGAATGTTATTGCCCGCGGACATTTTGCCGTCCGTCTCGGCCTGATAGTGCACCTCTTTGTTTTTGGTACTGGTACTATGCCGGTTTTCGACAGTCTGCACCCGGTCGTTACCGACGGTTTCCGTCAGGCTGTCACCCGCTTGGGTTTTGATGGTCTTTTTGGCGTAGCATTCCACCAGCCCCTGGTTGCTGGCCAGGTTTATCCGGTGGCCGGCAACATCGGCATTGAGATGCAGCATGTTATGCCCGGCAAAGGTGCGCAGGCTGATCGCCTCCTTATCGGTCAGATCATCGAAACAGAGCTGGTTGTCGGTGGCGGTTCGAATCAGGTTCTGATGCGGATTATCGCTGTTTACGGGGGACGGATTTTCAGGGTTAGCGAGGGTGCCGACGATCATGGGCCGGTCCGGGTCGTTGTTCAGACAACTGATCAGAACTTCATTTGAATCATGCAGGGGCATGTGCCACCCGGCAGGCAGGGGCCCGGAGGAGGTGCAGGGAGAGGTATAAGGCTGCATCCGCCGGACGGACTCAGAGGCTTCGCCATGGGCTTGCTGGTTGCTGTCGGAATGTCGGCGATACCGGTAGCGCCCGGCTTCATCGAGACCGACCGGGCCGTCAATGCTTTCGATGCGGGCGGTAAAGGTCAACGGCAAAGCAAGGCTGGGTGCCGGTTCCGGCCGCCAGGGAGTCTCCCGGGGGACCAGGGTGGCTCGGTTGGTATAGGCGCGGTCCTTTTCCCCGCTCCCCAAGCCATAGCCTGCATATTGCCGGAGCTCATGGCTGATGGCGGTTATCAGGTAGTCACCGCTGAGGCCAGAACCGTAGGCATCGAGGTCAAGCCGTACAAAGCAGCCGACTCGCAGATCAGCCGCATTGCCGGCGATTTCAAGGAACATCCGTCGGCAGTCGGCTCGTTGCGTCTGTATTCGGGCCTCTTCTTCCGCCTGATCCACGGTCTTAACGCCGCTGCCGAAGCTTACCCTGCGGCCGGATCGGCCCGAGGTACGCGCATGCGGCAGGAGCCGTTCACCGGAGATATCTTCATCGGGCCGCTCTTCATGAACGTCATGGACCAGAAAATTATCCGCCGTGAGGATGGAGCTCACCCGGATGTTGAGAATACCGGTCTGTGTTCCGCCTTCGGCACTCTTTTCCAAACCCGCTGACGGCAAATAGCGCAGGACCTCCCGCGGCAGTGTGGCCAGATAATTGGTGCCATCGGCAAAGTGGAGCAGTTCATCACTACCGGCTGCTTCGGACCAGGCCAGGATTCCCTGCCGGTTGGCCAGGCGCCACAAAAAATCGAGATCGGCTTCCTGGGCCTGCAGGGTCGAGGGGCGGTAAGGATAGGAATCGGCCAGGTGGAACTTGAGAGTCGACTCCGGTACACCATTGCGGCAAAGGGTCTGCTCAATTATTTCCGGCAGGGTTTGCGACAGGATCAGCCGGCTGTCGACCCGCTGCTGCAAGGTGGCCAGAATGGACTGAACCGTTAGCTGAAGAATGGCTTGCCCTCCGGCGGAATAGCCCTGGGTCTGCCCTTCGGTAACGATACCGTTAACCCGTCGCTGAAATCCATCCGGAGCCACCATGCTGATCCCTGCCGGATCTCCCAGCATGGAAACAGGTGACATATCGCTCCCGGCCAGAACGGTTATCTGAAATTTGAACGGCTGATTAAAAGTCTCCGTGCCGGTCAGCTCAAGGACTTCAAAATCGCCGCCGCCGACATGAAGGCCTAACTTCGACTGGTGCGCTGCTGAATCCATCTAATGTTCCTTTTTTGTAAGTGAAAAAACACGGTACTCGCTTTAGTCCATAGGCGGGATTGGTATTCACTCTTCAAACTTCTTAACTTTCTAAAACTACGACTAATTTTGACTATACGTTTAATTTCCCACAAATTTCTTACATTCGACTGAAATCCAATCAACTTGTAATTTATATGAATTCTTCACCAGCACCCCATTTTCGTCCGATCAGGCCCCCTACATAGCCAACTTTAGCTCGGAGGCCTGCTTGAACGAACCTGGAGCACTGAATGACGACGGCCAGGGATGGCCTAGTGTCGCGGTTGCCAAGGATGTGGCACAGGAGCGACGCGGTTACAGATCCAGGTTATGCGGTCTTTTGATGTGCGTCGGTGAACGGTTACGTGCGCTTTCTTACGCATCGCTGAACGGCTACTCAAGCAATAAATTATTCGTCACAAACATGTTGTATTCTGTATTTTTTTGATAGGTTTTTCGTAGAGCGGCTTCCAAACCCTCCCCGCCCCCAATTCTTAATCATATCCTCATCTTATTTTAGCACTGCTCTAATCTGCCGGGTTTAAAACTTCCGGCATGAATACAAACAGATACCCACTTGAAACATATTACGATGCCGAAGCGGACGTCAGTCTCTTCCTCAGTGCCATAACGGCGCGCGGGATTACGCCTTTTGCCGGAGAAGACAGCAGCGTCGGGATGGAATACGAGCTGCAGGTTGCAGTCGAGGGCGGACATCAGGATGTCGATCTGGCTGCCACGATAAGAAATTCCAGCTATTTCAAAAATATCAACAAGCGGACGGCGAGAGGCGATCTGCCTTCGGGCTGCCTCGAGGCGTTGAAGGATTTCCTCTATAAAAACGGGGAAAATGTCTGGGAAAACAGCTGGGTCCGTTTTCCGGAATATCGGCTTACTCCCTGGACCAGAAAACTGCTTGCCCGCGACCTGCTTGCCGATAAAAGCATCCTGCATCCCAGGCAGCGAAGCGATGCTCAGAGGTTTCGCTGCAGCCACAGGGGTGAGACCCATCTGCGGCTGCCGATCAGCTATCTGCTCAAGCTGGCTCTGGCCAATGTCATCAGTGTGGACGAGACCTTTTCCCCGGCGCTCTTTAAGACCGGCAAAAGGTTACTGGATAATTTTTTAAGCGATAATACCTCCCCGGAGGTGCTCAGCTTCAATATCCCTACCGCCGCACAGGGCAGGATCGGCGATCTTGCTGCCAGGGAAACCGCAAGAACCCTGCTGTTCAGCCAGTTGCTCATTCAGTATGCCAATAAGAGTTTCGGCCTTGAGGAGTCCGGGCAGAAATGCCTGCTTTATTGTGCGCCTCACGCGCCAATCAGGCAGAAACAGCTGAACGAGGTAGTGCCGGACGGTTTTTACCGTCATCTCTTTATCAGTCCGTGCCTGTCGGGCTGGGACAGGGGGGAGGAGAAACACCGGTACATGGAGCTCTGTCATAAGACGCTTTCGCGCAGCCAGCTCAATACCATCGGGAAACTGAAAGATGCCGGAATAATAACCAATAATCTCGTCGTTCTGCCGAATACCTCCAACACCTGTCTGGCCAACAACGGCACCCACGTCTCCCTGGGCAGCCGGATTCTCACAACGCTAGCCGCCGACCGGGAGTCGATGTTCACCCCCGGGGTGGAAAAGTATTTCGGTGATCTGGTCATCAAGATTGTCGAGCATTTCCTGCCGATTTTCGTTAACACCTACAGCGCATCGCCTTACCGGCTGGACTTTGCCGATTTTCATCCGGAGAAGGTGCTTGGCTTTTTGCCCCATGAACTCGATTACACCCACCTGCGCATGATCTGGCGGAGGTGGAAGAAAAAGGCCGATATCAGTTTTCTGGGCAGGACCATTACCCCGTTCGGCCCCCGCCTGCTCGACAACTCGCTGGCCGGCCTGTTGCGGCTGCAAGGTGATCTGGTGCCCGACTTTCGTCTCATCGACTACCTGGTCACGCTGCTGTCGACCGAGACCTGTCCCGGACTGAACGGCAGTCCCGGCAACCATGAACGGCTCAAGCAGGAGCTGTCCGAGATGGGCATCTTTGACCCGAGAATGTCCATCTACCTGCTGTACCGTCAGCGTCTTTTCGGCTCTTCCGGCTATTCGGGATTTGAGGGACGGAGCTACTCTCTTTTCCACAGCCTGCAGGAAGATATGGCGGAGGCGGTGGATCTCCAGAATCTCGTCACAGCTCTGGCCTGCCGGTATATTCAGGAGGGGAAGGTTCATCATCACGATATCCCCGATCAACCCTCGATTGAAAGCGAACGGCGCCAGATTTTTTTTGCCGGCGCCGTCGGTATCCCCACCTTCTATGTGCGTGCCGACACCGGCAACAGACTGCTCAGGAAAATCCTCACCCACGTGCGTTCCCAGCGCAACAGTCTGCGATATAAAGGATATATCAGAGTAAAAATCGAAGATTACAAACTTGCCCTCCTGCACATACTCGAAACCGACGGCGCCGACCTTGTCGAGCAACTGGGGCTTGGCCCGCGCCTGCAATCCCTGCACACCAGGCTGACCGACAGTTCGGCTTCGACCTACGCCAAAATTATCGGCGCGGTTCAGGGAGAACTGCCGCGAAAACGCTCGCCCATGCAGGTTTCGGCACGCGAGTTTAATTCCGCCACCGAGCGCTACTATCGAACCGGTCTCAAAGAGAAGCTTCTCGGCGAATCCCTCTCGGTTTTTGTTGAAGACTGTAAACGTCTCGATCGACTCGAAGATCCGCATCTCAGGCAGGTTATGGCCACAGGCGTAACGGGCGGCCGGGCAGATTTCCGCAGCCGATTTCGTTTCGGCGCACAGGCAAGCAATCACCTCGGAGACCGCCGGGCCGGAAGTTCTCCTGCAGCTGCTGCGAATCGGCCTGGCCGTTATTCATCATGAAGGCAATCACAACGACACGGAGTCTCGCCTATGACCTTGGCAATGCATCAATATATAGACAGAAATTCCCTGCAGGTTGTCACCGAAAAACCGATTGCCGACCGCACCATGCAATTTCTCTACAATAGCTTGAGGGAAAGCGCTCCCCCAATGTTCAGGGCGCTTACCTCGGCCAGGATGTCCAGCCTGCTCGGGTTTCTCCAGTACGATATGCCCGGCAGGGGCGGCAGGCATGTGAGAGAGCTTTTCAGCCGGTTCGGAGCCGACTGGCGGGAATGTGTCGAGCCGCTCGAATTCTTTGACTCACACCGAAAATTTTTTGAGAGGCAGATTCGTTACTGGGAGACCAGGCCGATGAACCATGCCCCGTCGACCATCGTTTCCCCGGCCGACTCCCGCGTGTTGATCGGCAGTTTTACGGGGACATCGTCTCTTTTTATCAAGGACAAATTCTTTGATCTTCAGGAGCTGCTGGGCCGGGACAGTTCCTGGTATCCCCGTTTTCGGGGTGGTGATTTTGCCGTCTTTCGTCTCACGCCCGATAAATACCACTACAATCATCTGCCGGTAAGCGGACGGGTAGTGGCCATCTATACCGTTGACGGCCGTTATCATTCCTGCAACCCGTCCGCCCTTATTGCCATGGCCTCCCTTTATTCAAAAAACAGAAGGGTGGTCACCATTATCGATACCGATGTGGAAGGTGGTGCGGCGATCGGCCTGGTGGCTATGGTTGAGATCGTGGCCTTGATGATCGGGGACATTGTCCAGTGTTACAGTGAGGAGCGTTATCAGAGCCCTCGGGCGATCCGTCCGGGGCAGATGGTTAAAAAGGGTTGCCCGAAATCGCTGTTCAGGCCGGGCAGCTCGACCGATGTCCTGGTTTTCGAACCGGGCCGGATAGCCTTTGCCGACGACCTGGTTAGAAATTCGCAGCGCAGTGATGTGCAGAGCCGGTTTACCAGCGGTTTTAATAGGCCTTTGGTGGAGACGGATGTTGTTGTTCGGTCTGCTGTTGCTGAACCGGTAGACATATATAGGTGGGCGAACACATAGGTTCGCCCCTACAGTCCGTCGGCCCGTTTTAGTGTTTTGGGGCAGTGGTGTGGTTATCAATTTTTTGAGAGAGGTGAATTGTTTATGAATGATTTGTTTTTCCTGTTGGGCCTTGGGTTTGTTCTGGCACATTTTCTTGGCTGGGGATTCAAACACCTGCCGGGTGAGCGGTGGCAGATGCTGGCAGTTATTCCGCTTGCCAAGGGTGGCGATAACCATTGGCAGGGATCAAATTTGACCTATTACGGCTTTTTTATCGCCACCAGTCAGCTGATCTCCCTGACCCTGCTGCTTATTCTGCTCGGGGCTTTGGGCGTGTCCATTCCCCATACCATGGTGGCGATTCTGCTGGTTCTGGCCTGTTGTATTCCGGCGGCCCGGCTGATGGCGATGCTCGTTGAGAAAAAACGCCACACCTTCACCATCGGCGGCGCCTCCTTTATCGGTATTGTACTTGCTCCCTGGGCCATTTTGCTTACCAACAAGCTATTTCACTCGAGCGATGCCGGATTGCCGCTCCTTCCGGTGCTGGCGGCGATGGCCATCGCCTACACTTTAGGTGAAGGGCTGGGCAGACTTGGCTGCATCAGTTATGGCTGCTGCTACGGCAAGCCGCTTAAAGATTGCAACAGGTTTCTGCAGTGGCTCTTTTTGCGGGCAAACTTCATCTTTTACGGCGCAACCAAAAAAGTGGTCTACGAGGGGCAGCTCTCCGGTGAAAAACTGATCCCGATCCAGGCGATAACCTGTGTCCTCTACACTCTGGGAGCGCTTCTCGGCAGTTACCTCTTTTTGATCGGCTGGTTCACCCCGGCCCTGGTTTTCACAGTTGTTCTCACCCAGCTCTGGCGCATTCTCTCGGAGACCATGCGTGCTGATTTCCGGGGATTCGGCAAAATATCCGCCTATCAGAAGATGGGCATAATGAGTGTCATGTACATCCTGGCTGTCGTCACCTTTGTCCACGCCGCCCCAGCGACCCCTCCTGTCGACCCTGAAATTCTGGATGGTATCGGCGTCCTCTGGAATCCCGCCATCATTCTCGGTCTGCAGATGCTCTGGCTGGTTTTTTTCGTTGCCTTTGGCCGCAGCACCGTCACAACTTCGACCATCTCCTTTGATCTGATCAGAAAGCATATCTGACGTTCGCCTTGCATTACCATTATTGCTGTTATTGAAATGAAGCCCCGCCGTGATGAGGTCATCTGAATAATCTACATTCAATTCATCAAAAAAATTGATACTTCCTTCCTCGGAGGTTATCGTAACATCGCCATCCCGAAAGACGATACGTTCATCATGCTGCTGCCTGGCATCGAGCTCGGCATCATAAGTAATGCCAGCGCAACCTCCTGTTTTTACAGTGATGCGAAGAAATTTATCCTTGCCTGCATCTCGTCGCCGCAGCACATTGCGAGCATTGTCATTTATCGTTATTGTCGTATATTTTTCTCTTGAAAAAGACATTATTGACAGAGCTATTAGCCACATTAACAGGGCCTGCTTAAAATTATAGGCTTGTTTTTCGAATGGAAAAGATGATATTTTGCGGCCGGAGATTGGGATCGATGGAAATGCTTCCTTCCAGGTCGACCACAAGGGGGGATCGATTGTTTTAATCAATATATTTGATACTTCAGTTGCATTTTAAACGAGCTTTGGCTTAATGCAGGGAATCGGCAATGCTTCCAGGTGGAACATTGGTTCGCCTACCTGATGGTTTCCTGCATTCGAATCTGCTCACCAAGGAGATATTTCAATGAGTGACGAAAAACAAATGGACGTATTGCCCATCGGCTTTCCTACCGGTGCCCAACTGATCAACGATTGCGCCTTCAACAAGGGGACGGCCTTTACCAAAGAGGAACGGATCGCTCTCGGTCTCCGGGGCTTGCTGCCTCCCCGGGTGAACACCATGGAGGAACAGGTACAGCGGGTCATGGGCAACTATTACAGCAAGACCTCCGACCTGGAGAAATACATCTTCCTTATTGCACTGTTCGACCGGAATCAGACCCTGTTCTACCGGGTGCTGGTCGATCATCTGGAAGAGATGATGCCTATTATTTATACCCCGACTGTGGGACTTGCCTGCCAGAAATATGTACATATCTTTCGGCGTCCGCGGGGGATTTTTATTTCGGTGGACAACAAGGGACGGTTTTCCGAGATCCTGCGCAACTGGCCCAACCGCAATGTCCGGGTCATTGTCATCACCGACGGCGAGCGCATCCTCGGCCTGGGCGACCTGGGAGTAGCCGGCATGGGCATTCCGGTGGGCAAACTTTCGCTCTATACGGCCTGTGCCGGCATTCATCCCTCCTGGTGCCTGCCGGTAACCATCGATGTGGGAACCAATAATGCCGAACTCCAGACGGATCCGCTCTATTTCGGCCGGCAGCACCCACGTATCCGTGGCCAGGAATACGACTGCCTGATCGAAGAATTCATCCAGGCTGTGCAGGACAACTTCCCCTCCGCCCTGGTGCAGTTCGAGGATTTCGGCAACATCAACGCCTTCAGGCTGCTGCAGAAATACCGCGATCGGATCTGCATGTTCAATGACGATATCCAGGGCACTGCCAGCGTGGCACTGGCCGGAATGTATGCCGCCATGCGCATGAATGGCACAAAGTTAACGGATCAGAAAATCCTCTTTCTCGGCGCCGGGGAAGCCGGCACCGGCATCGGTGATCTTATCGTGGCGGCCATGCAGGATGAGGGCATGTCAGAGGAAGAAGCACGCCGCCACTGCTGGTTCTGCGATTCCAAGGGGCTCATCGTCAAGAACCGGCAACACCTGGCGGAACACAAGCTCCCCTACGCTCATGAACATAAATACATCTGCGACTTCGAGGGCGCGGTCAAGGCGCTGCAACCCACGGCCATCATCGGAGTCTCCGGCCAGACCAGCGCCTTTAACCGCAGGATTATCGGCGAGATGGCCGCAATCAATGAAAAACCGATCATCTTTGCCCTCTCTAATCCCACCGCCAATGCCGAATGCACGGCCAAGGAAGCCTATCTCTGGAGTGAAGGACGGGCCATTTTCGCCAGCGGCAGCCCGTTCGAGCCCGTCACCCTGTTTGATAAGACCTTTGAACCCGGCCAGGGGAACAATGCCTATATTTTCCCTGCAGTGGGCCTCGCGGTGATACTCACCAAATCCCGCCACGTTACCGATAAAATGTTCCTTGAGGCGGCCAAGACCCTGGCTGCGCAGGTGTCCGAAGAGGATTTTGCCCGTGGTAGCCTTTATCCGCCGCTGCCCGATATCCGGGAGGTTTCGGCCAAGATTGCTCTGCGGGTTGCCGAAGTGGCCTATGAACAGGGGCTGGCCGAGGTTCCATGCCCCGATGACCTTGATGGATATATCCGCTCCAAGATGTATGAACCGAACTATAGGAATTATGTATAAATATATGGAAATCAGAGCTGCCGATTCCGGTTGCCGGCAAAGTTCTGATGCTGGACCGCTCGAGGACAAGAGACTGCTGCTTTTTTAATCAGGGGGGAGACCACAACCTTCTGGATGATTCGTGCCGATACCCTGAAGTCATCGCTATGTGTGTCGAATAAGAAGGAGAGGAAAAATTTCGGTTAATGTGGGCGGGTTCTAAACCCGCCCTCTAGGCACTCATCGCATTCATTTATTCGACTCCTCCTCACTGAACTTTGCCTCCAGGTAGACCATGCTGCCCTCGGAAACTGCTTTTACTTGGTAATCGAGGCTGTGGAAAAGTTTGATCATTCGTTTGTTTTCCTTCGAGGTATAAGCGGTGAGCCCCTTGATGCCGCTGCGCTTGGCCGCCTCGGCCAGTTTTTGGATGACAATCGAGGATAACCCCTTGCCCTGCCAGTCTTTTTCCACCGAGAAGGCGATCTCCGCCATTTCGGTTTCCGGATTGAGGTAGTATTCGCCGACTGCCAGGATCCTCTCGTAGCCCGCCTGGCCTTCAACCGCCACGATGGTCAGGTCTTTGTGGTAGTCGATGATAAAGGTCCGCTCGATCTGTTTGCTGACAAAGCTCTTTTTCTCGTGGAAAAACCTGGAGACGACATCGGTGCTGTCGAGCCGGTAGTAATGCTCCTGGATACTCCGTTCATCGGTTAGTTTTACCGGTCTGAAAGTGACTTTTTTCCGGCCGATAAGCCTAGTCTCCTCAAGGCCCAGGGGATAGATCGAGCGCATTTCCTCCCGCAGGGTTCTTTCCGGCCCCAGTAGCCCGAGTTCCTTGGCCTCCTCGAACAATTGGTCCCTGAAGTCGGGATGGGCGATGGTGATCAGGGAGAGAGCCCGTTCCTGAATGCTTTTTCCGAACAGGTTGGCCGAACCATACTCGGTTACCACATATTGCACCTCACTGCGCGGCACAACCACCGCCACATTCTGCAACATTGGTACTATCCGGCTCCGTCTGCCCTTGCCATCGTCTATTGTGGAGGTGAGCATGAGGATCGACTTGCCCTTTTTGGACATTGCCGCCCCCCGGAAAAAGTCCAGGATACCGGTGACGCCGGAAAAATTGTTAAAGGGCAGGGCGTCGGCGGTTACCTGGCCGGTAAGATCGATTTCGCGGACGATATTCATCGCCACCATCTTTTTGTTCTTGGCTATTTTCCTGGGATCATTGACATATTTGGAGGGATGGAATTCAATGGCCGAGTTGTAATCGAGCAGATCGTATAGATCCTGGGTACCGATAGCGTTACTGCAGATGATCTTGCCGTTATTGAACCCCTTTTTCCGGTTGGTCACCACGCCCATAGCCATAAGCTTCATGATGGTGTTGGTCACGTACTGGGTATGAATGCCCAGGTCGTTTTTTTCCATGAGGGCCTGGATATTGGCCTCGGACGTACCTCCGAGCGACATCTGCATGGTCGAGCCGTCCTCCACCAGCCGGGAGACATAACGGGCAATTTTTCCGGCGGTTTCGACATCGGGGTAGGTGCCGATTTCTATCAACGGTTCATCATATTCAACAAAGTAGTCGACATCATTGACATGAATCGAGCTCCGGCCCAAAACTCTCGGCATCTTTTTGTTCACCTGGGCGATGACCAGGTTGGCTGCGGCGGCCGCGGAAGCGGTTACGTCGACCGAGATTCCCAGGCTCATCCAGCCGAAATCATCTGGGGGAGAGACCTGGATGAGGGCGACCTGAATGGGCATCAGTCTGGATTTGATTAGCTTATGGACATCGGAAAGATTGATCGGGGTAATGAAACGCAGATCGCCCTTAAAACTTTTCGAGTTGGCGGAGCCCAGATAAAAGGAGCGGATATTGAGATTCTGGGACTTTGATTTTTCGGCAATTTTGGAGAGCGAGGTGGTTTCCCCGCTGAACATCCGGACAATCTCCAGGTCGGTGAAGTTCCGGCTGGCGTCGGCCAATCCCTTTATCAGCTGCTGCGGTTCGCCACAGGAAGAACCTATAAAAATGCGCTGGCCCGATTGTATCTTGGCGATGGCATCTGCAACAGAAAGTTTGTTTATCTGATATTTATCCGCCCAGTAGTCTTGGTTGCGCATGTATTATTCTCTCTTTGATAGTGTGTAAAAGTTTCCCTGCACTCCTCTGGAGCACTGGGAAATTTTTACCGGCCTAAAGTTAGGCATTTTTATTTTTCTGATTAGTGCCAATCCAGAAAAATGTCAAAATAATCCCTCGTTACAAGGTATTTGCTCTTGCGGGTTTAATCAAGCCTGGTCATTCCTGAAAGCAACCAAAAAACAATTGCCTGTAACGTGTTTATTCTGATAGGCTGGAGGGAGAAAAACCGCGACATCAGCAAAGGGTGATTTTGTGACGGCTCCTTTAGAAACAATACTGTTGTTCGGCCTGTCCACTGCCGAAACGACGCTTGTCAGGCAATTG
Organism: uncultured delta proteobacterium; assembly: GCA_963835305.1. GTDB lineage: Bacteria > Desulfobacterota > Desulfobulbia > Desulfobulbales > Desulfocapsaceae > Desulforhopalus_A. The sequence goes on along the minus strand of CAWIEU010000010.1, from coordinate 156,274 downwards.
GTCTCTTCTTTTGAGATTGACTTAGTGCCCCTTTCCATCGGCACTGTTCGCGGGTTTGTTCAGCGGTTTCCCGAGAAGAAAATCTGTCTGGTGCTCTTCCGTGTGGATACACAACATCCAAGACAGGACAGGGTTATTCGGCTGATTCGGGATTTCGTCGGTCCTTTCGCCCCCTTTCTCATTCTTGTTCCTGAAGAGGGCAGAAAAAACATCAGAAAGTACCTCAATGCCGGAGCCGATGATTTCATGGACATTCCGCTCAATGAGAACCGATTCGCCATTAGTTTTCTGATCCTGCTGGAGATGGGGCAGGCCGTCACCCGGGAACAGGTGCCGGAGCCGGAGCCAAGCCACGATATTCCCCAGAGCGGCGATGACACGCTCACCCGGCTGGTCGGGTATTTTCAGGAGGGTTTGAGTTACTTTGCCCCCAAATCCCTGATCATGAAACCGCGAACCGAGAAAATATCCGACAGATGGGAGCAGGTGAGACTCCTTGGTATTGGCGGATTCGGCGTTGTCTGGCTGGTCAGGGAGATAGGTTCGGGCAGACTGGCTGTCGCCAAAATGCCCCACTCGACCCAGATGAATATCAGGGTCCTGCGTTCGGCCGCCATCCTGAAGAGGCTGGTTCACCATCCGAATATCGTTCAGCTGCTGGAGGTGGTCAAGGACAACGGCAGGTTTATCCTTATCCAGGAATATGTCGAAGGGCCGACTCTGCAACAACTCCTGGAACAGGGAATATCCTCGTTGGACCGGGAAGCCATATTCCTGCAGCTGGTCTCGGCCATCTCTTATGCACACAAGCATAAAATTCTGCACCGGGACATCAAGCCGGAGAATATCATCATCACCAAGAGCGGACGGTTGAAGCTGCTTGATTTCGGTATCGCCCGCGACCTCACCTGGCAAACACCCGGCAGAGGCTCGGAAGGCACCGTCAATTTCATGCCCCCGGAGCAGTTCGAGGGACGAAGCTGTATCGCCAGTGACGTGTGGGCACTGGGCGTCATTCTCTATATCTTTGCCACCAATGCGGTTCCCTATTTTCAACAGAATGACAACTACCCGCAGGATATCGATATAACTGTGGAAAGCAGGGCTCCCAGCAAGCTTAATCCCCGCCTCGACCGCGATCTCGAGCGAATCATCATGCGCTGTCTGCAAAAAGACCTGGATAAACGCTACCGGGACGCAACCGAACTGCTGGAAGATCTGCGGACTGTTTTGCCGTTGTTTGGCCGAGGGAAATTGCTGCCGGAATAGTTATAAAAAGAGCCAAGTCTATCAGATATCCAGAACGACGGTGGCGGACCAGCCGTGGGGAGTCTCTTCGACCTTGAAGCGGTGCAGGGTAACCGCCTTGACATCCACGCTCAATCTGTGCTTCTGCCGGTCTATTTTTTCGCCGTATGCTTCTGCTGTCACCACGAAATTCTCTCCTCGTCTGGTGAGGGAGATTTGCTTTATCCGCAGCAGAAGTTCTTCGGCGTCCTTGTAGAAAATCAACTCCCCAAGCAGATCGAAGAGAGCCATATCCAGTGCCGTTGTCACCAGTTCGATTTTTTTTGTTACCGTCTCTTCAATGTCGTCCAGGTTGTCGACCATAACCTCCATGGTGGCTTCCGCGGCGGCTATCAGCATATCTTCCACTGTAGCGCCGGTGGCTTTGAAACCGATATCGGCGGTAAACTCCTCATCGAAAAAGGTGTAGTTCATTTCAGCTCGCACTGTTTTAGTTGTTGAATAATATCTTCCTGTCTGAGACTGAGGCCCCGGCCTATAAAAACCAGCTGTGTGGATTGTGCGTCGAATTCTTCCAGTTCCCAGCGGCCGGCGACGAAATTGAAAAGACAGCAGCGCGAATCGAGCAGCACGAATCCCTTGGCTCGAATCACTTCCGGCGGCAGCGCATCCACCCATGCGGAGAAGGCTTTTTCCTCCATGCGGTTATTCGAAGTGTAGGTAAAGGATTGCAGGGCGGCGTTATGCTTGCCGTGGGTATGATCGGCGGTTTCGGGCGGAGGTTTCAGCCTGCTGCTGTGGCTGGTAAAGAGCAACGATTCCGCCCAGGCACAGTGTTCGGTGGCAATGATGGAAGCCGTTGGGTTGTAGGTACGAACCTGTCTGGTGACTTCGTCGACCTGCTCGCCTGTGATCAGATCGGTTTTATTGATCAGGATGACGTCGGCCTGCTGGAGCTGGCCGCGGCTGACATAGCCGACCTGGGGATACCGTATGCTTGCCCAGCCGTCGACGATGCAGATGACGCAATCGAGCCGGACCCTCGGCAGGTCGTCTTCCACCTCATAGACCAGGGCATCGGCCTCGGCTACTCCGGTCGCTTCCAGCACGATCATGTCCGGCTGGTATTTGTCCAGCAATTCGTTGACGGCGGCAATAAATTCACCGGTCAGCTCGCAGCAGACACACCCTCCCGCCAGCTCGATGAGCCGGGTATGTTCCCCGCTGATAACCCGGCCGTCAATGCCGATTTCCCCGAATTCGTTGATCAAGACGGCCAGTTTGTTTTCCCTGGCGCGGATGATCCTTCTCAGAAGTGTCGTTTTGCCGCTGCCCAATGATCCTGTGATCAGCGAAAGCGGTGTGCGGTTCTGCCTCATTTGACGACTATCCCTTGATATTGCCGACTGGGGTAAAGCGGCAGACCGGTCGGCTTATTCCGGCCAAGGCCGCAGCCTCGATAACTTCGTCGATATCCTTATAGGCACCTCCCGCCTCTTCCGCCAAGCCCGACCAGGAGGCGCTACGCACATAGATGCCGCGTCCTTCCATGTCTGCCTGAAGCTCCTTGCCCCGATAGAGTTTTTTGGCTTTTCGGCGGCTCATGGTACGGCCGCTGCCGTGGGCTGTGGAATAGAAGGTGGAGTGTCCGCTTGCCACTCCGGTCAGCAGGTAGGAGCCGGTTTCCATACTGCCGCCGATGATAACCGGCTGGCCGGTTTCCCGCAGAGTTCCCGCAAGCCCTTCCATGCCTGGGCCGAAAGCCCTGGTGGCCCCCTTGCGGTGGACCAGCACTTCCTTTACCTTGCCGTCTACTCTATGACGTTCCAGTTTGGCGGTGTTGTGGGCTACGTCATACACCTGCCGCATTCCCAGATCGGCGGGATCGCGGTGCAGAACATCGGAAAATACCTCGCGAATCCGGTGCAGGATCACCTGGCGATTGGCAAAGGACATATTGATGGCGCACTTCATCGCCGCAAAATAGTCCTGGCCCTCGGGTGAGTGGAATGGGGCGCAGGCGAGTTCCCGGTCGAGAATCTTGATATCGTATTTGGATGCCATGACACCGAGGAACAAGCGCAGGTAATCGGTCGCAACCTGGTGCCCGAAGCCGCGGCTGCCGCAGTGAAACATGATCACCACCTGGTTGGGTATGGTAATTCCGAAGGCCCCGGCCAGTTGGGGATCGACTATGTTCTCGGGTCGGATCGTCTGGATCTCCAGGTAATGGTTGCCCGACCCAAGAGTGCCCAATTGTTTGTAGCCCCTTTCCACCGCGCGGTCGCTTACCTTGCCGGAATCCGCACCGCCGATTTTGCCGTTTTCCTCAGTTGCCAGCAGATCTTCGGGCAACCCATAGCCTTTATCGATGCACCACTTAGCGCCTTGTTCGATAACTTCGCGGAATTCGTCATGGGAGAGCCGGACAAACCCCTGGCAGCCGACGCCGGTGGGCACCCGTTTGAAAAGCCGGTCAACCAGCTGGTGGAGGTGCGGTTTTATCTCCTCGTATTGCAGATTGGTCGTGACCAGCCGCATGCCGCAGTTGATGTCGAAACCGATGCCGCCGGGTGAAATGACGCCGGTTTCCGTATCCATTGCCGCTACCCCGCCGATAGGAAAGCCATATCCCCAATGGCCGTCCGGCATGCAGTAGGCATATTTGAGAATTCCGGGCAGAGTCGCAACATTGGTTACCTGGTCGAAAACCCCTTCATCCATCTGGGCGAGCAGTTTAGCCGTTGCGATAATACGGGCCGGTACCCGCATTCCTTTTTTGAACGTCACGGGGAGTTCCCAGACGGTATCGGAGACCTTGATAATTTCGGCTGGAACAACCATAGCGTCACCTCTCTGGCAGAAGTGTATGTTGTGCTTTGTTAAGGGAGACGCTAACCATGGTGGCGGACTGATACAAGCCGATTGGTGCCGAGCAGCGGGAATGTCTTTTAGAAATTCAGGCTGTCACCCTGTAAGGGGGGAATAGCCGTCAAGCTAAGCGATACTCTGGTTCCCATGTGCCGCATGGGAACCTGTTTGGGATGCATTGCATCCTGCCTTATATCAACTGTTATTGCTTCAGTACCAGAAGACTGCGACGCAGTCATGGATAGGTCACCAGTTTCTAATCTCCGCAAAGCACGGGGATAAGTACCTTCACGAAATTCATTAAAAAAACAATGAATTTCTAAGGTACTAAAAGCCGTTTTCCAGCCTTCGGGCAAAGATCTCCGGCAAGCCGGCCGCCAAAATCTTTGCTCCGGCCCGCTCAAAATCGTAGGCGATCCGGAAAAATTCGATAACCTGCTTTTCCGTGTCATAGATGAGGTAGGAAGCCCGGGGATCGCCATCCCTGGGTTGTCCAACACTTCCGGCGTTGAATATCTGGCGGTTAAGCTCGGCAACCGGCACTACCATGCTGTGCCGGGGTGATCTTATGTAAATGCAAAAAAAATTTTTTCGGGTTATGGCAATAGGTACATGGGTGTGGCCGACAAAGAGAATCTTGGCTTTCGAGCGCGCAAATGAACTGGATATATAGGTTTTTTCCGAGATATAGTACCAGTTGCGCGGCTTATATGGATTTGAATGACAGAAGGAGATATCGTCCCATTTAACGAGGTCCTCCATCTCTTTTAAGAACCACAAACCGGGTTTGCTCAGGATTTTCCGGGTCCAGGCAATAACCTTGCGGGCATCCGGTTTCATATTGTTGGGAATATTCAGAACCGCCGCATCGTGGTTGCCAAGCAGGCAGGGACAGTTGGGCAGGGACCGCAGCAGCTCGATGCATTCATTTGGACTTGCCCCATACCCCACGACATCACCAAGACAGACATACCTGTCGACCCGCTGTCCAAGAGCATGATCGAGTACCGCCTCCAGCGCCTCCAGGTTGGAGTGGATATCCGAAAATACTGCGATTCTCATTCGTTCCTCTTTTGACCCCGGTAAACGGTAAATAAACCGGGATAATTACCTAAGGCACTGATTCCGATGGGTGAGACTCCCCTCTATCTGCCATAAGTTGCATGGTATCCCAAAGATATAAGCCAGTTTCTGCTGAATAGCAAATTTCCCTTTTCTTAACTGTTCTTTTTGGCTATTTGTGTAAGAGTAAGACTTTTACTTAACTTGATTCCCCCTCTCGCAGGGGTATAAAAAACCTTGAAAAAGATTGGTTTCCCGCAGCATACGGGAAACCAATCTCTAAGGCACTCATAGGACCAAATTACTCATGTTGACAGCTGCTGAGAAGAAGAACCTGAAAAATCTTCTGGCCATGGCCAAAGACCCCGATAATACCTTCAGCTACGACGAGCTGTTGGGCTACCTGTTCGGACTGGCCATGACGCCTGATATGATTCTTCCCAGTGAGTGGATACCGATCATTTTTGACGGCGACATGCCTGCATCAGGATCCCCGGAACAGATGCAGATGAAGATGGATACTCTGATCAAGGTTTATAACAGCTTCATTGATGATTTCCATGCTAACAGACTTAACCTGCCATTCGACATAGAAAACCTGCGGGACGAGCAACTTGAATCGCTCTATGAATGGATTTCCGGTTTTGAAGAAGCGATTTCTCTTCGCGAAGAATTCTGGGACCCCGAGGAATATCCTGAGCTAAGCGATAAAAAGAAGGAAGGACTTTATCACAGTCTCCTGACTATTCAGGGGCTCGTTGATCCTGTGGAGGTCATGGATTTTTTCGAGGAGATACCGGACGAGGTTTTTCAGGAAGCCTTTTCCGGCATGGATGAGGACTTGAACGACAAGGAGCTGCAAATCCAGGTCTTCCTTATGGCATCCCTGCCCTTGGCGATTCAAACGTTACAGGATCATGCCCGTGCAGTGGAAATAAAGCGGCAGCGGCAGCTTTGGGGAAAGACTGCACCAATTCCCCTTCGGGCCGGCAAGGTTGGTCGCAATGAGACCTGCCCTTGCGGCAGCGGCCGGAAGTATAAGAAATGCTGCGGCAGCAATACCGCAGAGAAAACCTCAGCTTCGAACGGCAAGCCGGTGAACAAATCAAACGTCATTAAAGTCGATTTTCCGCAGCATGGGAAAAAAAATCCGGTTGCGCCTGCACCTCATTATCAGCTGAAAATTGAACTGCAGGGCGCAAAGCCGCCCATCTGGCGGAGAGTCCTGGTGCCGGGAAACATCACCCTTGAGCAGCTGCATGGGGTGATCCAGCTGTGCATGGGCTGGACCGATTCCCATCTGCATCAGTTTATAATCAACCGGACCTGTTATTGTCTGCCGGATGATGATGATTTCTGGCAAACCAGCAGACCGAAAAACGAGGCCAAATATACATTGCAGGATCTGGAAAAGAAAATACAGCCGCGGTTTCAGTATATCTACGACTTTGGCGATAACTGGATGCACCAGATAACCGTCGAAAAGATTGTTCCGGCTCAAGAAGGGAGAGCTTTTCCCATACTCATCACCGGCCGGCGCGCCTGCCCCCCGGAAGATGTCGGTGGTATTCATGGCTACATGCACCTCCTGGAAGTTCTCAGCGATCCGGAAAATGACCAATTTGAGGAGATGACAGACTGGCTGGATGTGGATTTCTTTGATCCTGCTCAATTCGGCAAAGAGGATATCGCGGTTATCAATGCCGGTCTCAAGGAGCTCTTTTCCCGGGCGAAGTGATGAAAGCTGTCAATCATGAACTCAAGCTCGCTGATGAATTTGTCCGGGACACCGGCTGTAATGTCTATCTGACCGGCAAGGCCGGTACCGGTAAAACGACGTTTCTGCACAACCTGAAAAAGAAGAGTCCCAAACGGATGATCGTAACCGCGCCTACCGGCGTTGCCGCCATCAACGCCGGCGGGGTGACGCTGCATTCCTTTTTTCAGATGCCGTTCGGCCCTTTCATTCCCGGCAGTGAAACTACCGCCCGCCACAGGTTCAACAAGGAAAAAATCAATATCATCAAGAGCCTCGACCTGCTGGTAATCGATGAGATCAGCATGGTCCGGGCCGATCTGCTCGACGGCATCGATAGTGTTTTGCGCCGCTACCGCCGCAGCAATCTTCCCTTTGGCGGGGTGCAGCTCTTGCTGATCGGCGACCTGCATCAGCTTTCCCCGGTGGTTAAGGATGTGGATTGGCGGTTGCTGAACCAATATTACGATTCGCCCTATTTTTTCAGCAGCAACGCCCTGCGTAAGACGGAACTGATCACCATCGAGCTGCAGCATATCTATCGCCAGGAGGATGATCGCTTCATTGCGCTGCTTAACCGGGTCCGCGACAACAATCTCGACCAGGCTACGCTGCAAGGTCTCAATAGCCGCTATATCGAAGGCTTCTCCGGGACCGATGACGAGGGCGAAGGATATATTACTCTTTGCACCCATAACAGCAGCGCCGATGCCATCAACGCCTCCAGACTGCAAAAACTCAGCCCGAAAATCCACCGTTTCGATGCCGAAATAGATGGGGAATTTCCTGAACATTCCTTTCCTACCTCGGTGACACTCGAGGTGAAACCTGAGGCCCAGGTCATGTTCGTTCGGAACGATTCCTCCCCCGAAAAGCGCTTTTTTAACGGCAAGATCGGCAGAATTACCCGCATCGCCGACGAGAAAATCTGGATAAAATGTCCTGACGAAAGCGAAGAAATTGTGGTTGAACCGGCTACCTGGGAAAATATCGAATACTCCCTTGATGCAGAGACGCTGGAAATCACCGAAAACAAGATCGGCGCCTTCGTCCAATATCCCTTGAAGCTGGCCTGGGCTATCACCATTCACAAGAGCCAGGGGCTCACCTTCGATCGGGCGATCATCGATGCCCAGGCTGCTTTTGCGCATGGACAGGTGTATGTGGCTCTCAGCCGTTGCCGAACCCTTGAAGGCGTGGTGCTCAGTTCCCCCCTTTCGCCAAGAGCGGTAAAAACCGACTCCACCGTCCTTCGGTTCGTCGAGCAGGCAGGGAAAAATATGCCGACGGCAGACCAACTGGCCCTGGCTAAAATCCGCTATCAGCAGCACCTGCTGCTTGAGTGTTTTGATTATCAGCAACTGCAGGTGCTCTTGTCCCGGCTGCTTTCCCTTATTGACAGGAATTCCGAGCTGATCAGAATACTCGGTGCGGGAGATCTCCATGAACTCAGGCAGAGAACCGTTAATGAAATCTGTACGATCGGCACAAATTTCCGGCGGCAACTGCAGGGACTGTTTACGGAAAACGTTTTCCCCACGGAAGATCCGGTAGTGCTTGAACGGATAGCGAAAGCGACTGTCTATTTCCAGGAAAAATTTGATAGCGTGCTTGGCCGAAGCGCTACACAGTTGCAGGTGGAAACAGATAACAAGGAACTGCGCAAGAAAGGCAGGAACCTCTGCAAACTGCTGCAGGAAGAGGCCGCCGTTAAAATTGCGGCTATTAAGTGTTGCGCGTCAGGCTTTAGCGCTGCTGCATATCTCAAAGCGATTTCGGCAGCCGGCATTGAAGCTTCCGCCACAGCTGACAAGGAAAAAAAGCGGGAAAAAGGGCAGACGGCGGTACCGGCCTATTCCGAAGCCGATATCGAGCATCCCGAGCTCTTTCAAATTCTCAAGGAGTGGCGGGCAGCAAAGGCAAAAGAGGCCGAAGTCCCCCATTTTCACATCCTGCATCAGAAGACCCTGATTCAGATTGTCGTCAATCTACCCGACAGCCTTGGTGCCCTGATGAAAATAAAGGGGATAGGCAGCAAGCTTGCAGAAAGGTACGGCGAGGAACTGGTGGCCATGGTTGCGGATTATCGGGAGAAAAACAATATCGTAGAAGTTGTACTCCCCATCATGATCGAGGCACAGCCGCCGAAGAAGGAAAAAGCAAAGGAGCCGGCATCGCCCCAAATTGATACCAAAAAGCTCAGTTTCGAGCTCTTTGAGCAGGGTCTGACTCCTGCCCAGATCGCCAAGCAACGCGATCTGGTTCTCTCCACTGTTGAAGGGCATCTCGCTTATTTCGTGGAGAAAGGAGAACTGGCTGCACACAGATTGCTCTCACCGGACAGACTGCAGGATATTACAGCAAAACTGCAACAGTTGCCGGACAAAAAACTGAGTGAAATAAAACTGGCTCTGGGGGGCGACTACCAATACAGCGAGATCAGATTTGCCCAGGCTCACCAAGCCTGCCTGCAACGTCAGGCGGCAGACGAGTGATCCTTGAAGGTTCAGCAGCACTCCATATCCGCGTAAACAGACCGCCGAGCAGAGAAGGGCGGGTTTAGAACCCGCCCCTACATTCCGTTGTCCGTATCTTTAACCTCGATGGCTAACCGACAACGCGGATCTCCCGGCTCATGGTGCTGAGGGATTCGGCACCATCCGCGGTGACCAGCACATCATCCTCGATTCGAACTCCATTTTGCCCGGCCAGATAGATTCCCGGCTCGACGGTATAGGTCATCCCCTGCTTAAGGAGTTGCTCGTTATCCCCACGCATATAAGGTTCTTCATGGCATTCCATGCCGATACCATGACCGGTCCGGTGGGGAAAAAACCGGCCGTAACCCGCCTCATCAATGACCTCTCTGGCTGCCCGGTCGACTGTTGCACAGGGTACGCCCGGTCTTCCCGCAGCACGGCCGGCCGCATTAGCCTTTTGCACGATTCTGTGGATTTTTTCCGCCTCCGCGTCAATCTCGCCCACCGCAAAGGTTCGGGTCAAATCGGAGATATACCCGTTAAAGCTTGCCCCCCAGTCGATCACCAGCAGGTCGCCCGCGGCTAATTGTCGTGCAGACGGCTGAGCGTGCGGATTGGCGCCGTTGGGTCCACTGGAGATAATGGGTGAAAAGGGCAGGGAAGAATCAGAGCCCTGGCGGATAAGCTGCAGGAAGAGTTCGCTTGCAATATCTTTTTCGGCGACACCTATTTTTACCATCGGCAGGGTCGCCTCGAGTGCAGACTCGGCAATCGATACCGCTCGGCGTATACAGGAAATCTCTTCTTCGTCCTTGATGGACCTCAGCGCTGCGAAAATTGACGAGCCATCGACAAAATCAATGTTACCGCCCGCCAGACGAAGATACTGATATTCCAGCAGACGCAGCTGGTTGAATTCCACTCCGACCTTGCCGGTGGAGAGGTCGAGTTCTGCCAGAGCGGTACGGAAGGTATTGGACCATTCGGCCGGATTTTCACCATAGGCATAGACTCTTGCGGAAAAAGGCAGATGGTCGAGTTTGGCCTGTTCCAGCTCCGGCAAAATGATGGTCGGCTCTTCATTGCGGGTAAAAACTATGAGAACCGGCCGTTCCATCAGATGAAAATGCAATCCCGTCAGGTAGGTAAGGGTCGGCCCGGCGTTAACCGCAATTGCCGAAAAACCGTAGGTATCCAGATATTCTTTTAATCTTTGCCGTCGCTTAGTTGGCATATCTCCTCCAGTCGAAAAATTGTATACAATTTCTTTTTTGTCCGAATACCGAAATTCGCCCGGCATGTCCATAATAATCGACGAAACCATCAAGAAAGGGTGCACATGCCGTTCGTTTGCGGCTGTACATCCTTTATCCGGCTCTGCCTTACTCCCCGAATCTTACAACTCAATCCTTGCCCCAAGTTTCTCAACAAACCGGGCCAGCCAGGCAGGATGCGCGGGCCAGGCGGGCGCAGTTACCAAATTGCCCTGGACATGGGCTTCGTCCATTTCAACCGAAATATATTTACCTCCGGCGAGTCTGACTTCGACGGAACAGGCCGGATAAGCAGAACATTCCCGATCCTGCAGCACTTCCGCCGCAGCGAGCAGCTGGGCGCCATGGCAGATGGAGGCGATCGGCTTTTCTTCCTTGGCGAAATGCTTGACGATGGCAAGTACTTTCTCATTGAGGCGCAAATATTCCGGGGCACGACCGCCGGGGATCAGCAGTCCGGCATACTCTTCCGGTTTTATGGAGGCAAAATCCGCATTGAGCGTGAAATTGTGTCCCCGCTTTTCGCTGTAGGTCTGGTCACCTTCGAAATCGTGGATGGAAGTACGGACAAAGTCACCGGTTTTTTTGTCCGGACATACCGCATCGACCTGATAACCCAGCATGAGTAGTGATTGAAACGGCACCATCACCTCGTAATCCTCCACATAATCGCCAACGAGCATAAGAATTTTTTTCGCAGCCATATTGAGACTCCTTTTCATTTTGATGAAAGTCTATGCGTTGTCATGAACAGCAAGCTCCGCAAGCACAGGGATAACCGGAAAATCCGGGCTAAGAACATCAAATGTCCAATACAAGGATAAGAACTTCTTCCTTGCCGTCAAATTGCTGTTGTAAGTCACGCCCGGATTTTTTCGGCTGCACTTAGCGAATTTTGAATACGATCGTGAAAATGACGTCTTCGGCCTCATCCGGAGACAGATAGAATTGATAGGAACGATTGTCGGTTATGCCCGCGGGGTAATTGAGTTCCACTGTCTCCACTCCCGCTAGAAAACCTGCCCCGTCACAACGGCGGCAGTGATGATAGCCATAACTGCTGTAGCCGTTGCATGAAGGGCAACGCCTTCGCACAGGCAATTGCAGACGTATCTCGCCTCCGCGTCGTGCCTGTGCGGGCGACAGGGTTATTTGGACAGTGAAATCCTCCTGCCGGCTGTTACCCTGGCGGCGATATCCGGCAGGATTGCCGAAATTTTCGAAGATTTGGTCAAAGAAGGTGTCGAATTCCGACCATGGATCGCCAAATGGCCTGTGTTGTGATCTTCCGGTGAAAGAAGGCCACGCTTCTTCCGGAACAAGAGGCTCAATTTCTTCCTCGACATCGTCAAAAGACGGTTCTCTCCGGGATCGTTGAGGTTTTCTGCCGGTATCTTCCAGGGTTTTGTCGTATACTTTGCGGCTTTCCGGATCACTGAGGGTAGAATAAGCTTCCTGGAGGTCCTGAAAAGGTGACTGGTTCTCCCCATAATGGTCGGGATGTAATTCCTTGGCGCGCCTGCGGTAGGCTTTTTTGATAGCCGTTTGTGTCGAGTCTGAAGGAATCCCCAGGATTATATAATAATTTTTCCGCATGTCAGATCCTCCTGAAGAAATTCTGGATTCCAAAGAATATTCAGAATAATCTGTCGATTACTACGTACATCTAATCGTAAACGTTCACCAGTACCCCATATGCGCACGATCAGACCGCCGTGCATAGCCCCAACTATCCCCAACTATAGCCCGTCGGCCTGCTTATGCGCCTCTGGAGCACTGCTGAATGTTTACAGGTCTGAGGTTATGCGAGCATTTTGCTATTCCCGGTGAATGGTTACCGATCTAATCGGGCTTTTTACGAGTCCATCATTTTTAAGAATAAGAAATGAATTTCTAAGGTACTCATTACCAATCCTCCATCGGCATCCCCTTTTGAATGATCGAGTCTACAGTCAAAATATTTTTTTGAGCGAGATTTACCTGTTTATCCAGTATGTCATAAAGAACGTCATCCTTGCCCAGCAGTTTTTGTGCCTTCTCCCGGAGCTCCTCCTCAAGGTGCAGATAGTTTTTCATCTCTTTGAGCAGAGTTTTTCTGATGATATGTTTTTTCAGCTCGGATTCTATAATCGGCAACAGTCTTCTTACTGAAATTTCCACAAGGGTATCTCTGGAAATTTTCTGGTGCCTGGCTATGTCGTTGAGCGAGCGTAATGAACTCCTGCTCAAGACATAAGTCTTCTGCCGCCTCGCATCCTTATCCTCAGGAGCCTGGGCCGACCGGGCAAGCCTTGCAAGCAGAGACGTATCTTCCATCAGCTGATCGAGCAATGATTTTTGCTTAATGCCCAACTGTGCGGCGATCATCCCCAGCAGGTCAATGGTTTCCTGGGAGAGTTTAAAGGTTGCCCGAACAGATTGTTTCTTTCTCAGCTCATCGAAAGAGATTTCCGAGACTTTCAAGGCCGATGTGTCATTTCTTCTGTACATGCCGGTTTCTCCTTACCCGGAAATTAAATCATTTTCATTATTATGTCAATTTATGCGTTTTAAGTAATATATGAAAAAAAAGCAAAAAAATATTTTTACTATATTGACATGAAAATTTCCTGTATTTACCTTTTTCGACACAAGATGAGGTGAGCTTCAAAGGAGCTGTATTAAAGCTCTTCAGGATTCTCAACCAAAAGGTAATCAAGCAAACGGCGTTTTCTCTCTAAAGGATCGCCGAATAGAAAACAGCTGCAAAGGAGGAATGGTTATGTGGACAAGAGTAAATGATATTGACCGGATGTTCGATGCCATGGATCTATTCCGTTCCAGGTTGAACAGAATGTTCATGGATTACGGTGGAGCTTATGGCGAAGATTATGGTTGGAGGGTCGTAAATGGTTCCCCGCGCACGAATCTTTTTGACCAGGGGGACTCATTTCAGCTTATCGCGGAAGTTCCCGGGTTGGCAAAAGACGATATCAACATCAGAATCCAGGGGAACTATCTGGAACTGAGCGGCAAACGTAATGTAGAAGTTCCAAAAGGCTATAAAGCCCACAGGATTGAACGGGACACCACTTCCTTTACCCGAAGTTTCACTCTGCCCGCTGACGTGAATGTCGATAAAATCGAAGCAGTTCTGCATGATGGTCTGTTAACTCTTAATTTACCCAAAGCAGAGGCTGCCAAACCAAAACAAATCAGCATCAGCTAAAGCAGACGGAAAAGCTTTTGGAATTTGAAAAACGTTTTGGGAGGTTAAATTATGAATAAAAACACAGATATTACAACCAAAAAAGAAGAAATGCTTGAAAGGCGCCAGGATTTACCGAGGATTGCACCGGTGGTAGATATATTTGAAAATGACGATGAGATATTGCTGCACGCTGACATGCCCGGTGTAACCAGGGAAAATGTCACGGTTAACGTCGATAACGGAAGGTTGGAAATCACCGGAACTCGCCATCTTCAAACGAAAGGCACCGGCAGCTGGCAGGAATTTGGTGATGTGGAATATCGAAGAGTGTTTTCAGTACCTCAGTCCATAAATGTTGAAAAAGTCAACGCGGAACTGAAAGAAGGGGTATTGAAGCTCCATCTGCCCAAAGCAGAAGCCGCCAAACCACGAACCATCAAGATCAGCGCAGTGTAAGAGAGGACATTGAGCCGCTTCAATGACGAATTAAGCGGAGAGGGAGGTTTTACCGGCCTGGACAGAAAGGGGAGTGAGATTCGTTTCGCCACGATGTCTCACTCCCCGCTGTTTCATTTTATAAAATGCTGCAACCAAGAGAGGATGCCTACATCGAGTAAGCGTCCAGTTCCCCAGGAGGCTGCCGGGTTAGGGGAGAATGCGGCTAGGCGAAGTGATCATGGCCCGGAAGTTCCGCCATATTGTTGTTGAGTAAATTACACAATTCTTTCAATTGAGACACCGTAAGATCATAAAACTCAACACCAATGACCAATTCAAATCCTGTACTATAATGCTCGTGATTATCACTGGTTTCACGTATTTTTCGCACGTTGAGCTTTTTGATATGGGAGCCTTTGGCATCAAGGATATCGAGTGAGAATTCATGTGGAAAAGCATGGGGATAAAGACAACCAAAGGATAAGCCTTGGAGGTTGATATCTAATATCTGTCCCGTTCCTCTTTCTGTGACTGCCAGAAGATTGACTACTTCGTGACGTTGATTTTTTCTTTGGTCTGCAAGATAAGGAGTCTCTGGTAATTTATCGATAGCTAACTGATTCATGCTTCCTCCTGTAGGTATGATTATTTGTCATACCTCGTATCCTTGTGATTAACGGGAAAGAGATTATTCCAATCAATCGGTGGTTCAGGTAATGCTGATTGATAGGAATAATTAAGCAAAAAAGATGCCTGAGAGGAAAAATATAATATTATTAGTTATTTATCAGATAATGAATCAGATTAAGACAGCGGCAAAGATCAAATATTGCTCTCCGATTATCTGAGAGCGCAAGTTTTGCGCAGTCCCGGTGCGAGGAGTGAGGGGTATGGGTGCTGATCGGCGAGAGGGTGGAATATCACCAAGAAAGTAGAATATTTCCCATGACCCGGACCTCAGAAAAACTGAGAAAAGAGTGAGGTCGCCGATAGCGAATTTTAGATATCAGTCAACTTTCCAGAATTCCTCTTTGGCAGCCCCACATTTCGGACAAACCCAATCCGAAGGAACACTCTCCCACGGGGTTCCGGGATCGACGCCATTCTCGTAATCGCCTTCCTGCGGATCATAGATGTATCCACAAGGACATTCCCATTTTTGCATCGTTCTCTCCTTTGTTGAGTGAGGAAATTAACGGCACAAGAATAATAGGAATGATTGCTGACGTCAACAGCAATCGTTCTTATTGTTGGAGACTTGTTGCTATAAAAAGGTATCTCTATGATATCGATCCGTTTTTCAGCAGCATTTTTTGCCTGCAACAGACTATGCGTCTATTGGATCTTCGGGATTGGCTTGCAGTTTTTTATGGTCACCTTTCCCTGCAGCAGATTTCCTTTGGAATACTCAGAAAAAATGCAGGAATTGGTAGCAGGATCAAAATTTTCAATCCACAGATTGTCGTCTTTCCAGGTAGCTCCAATATGGTATTGCCCTTGAGGCACCTGGATAGTCATTACGCCGCCATAACGTTTGACAAAAACTTGCTGCAGACTGAAATAATAGGCGCACCAGCCGGTTGCGAGGACAATAAGGGCAAGGATACTGCCGGCTTTCCATTTATTGGCTCTTCCGCAGAGAGCAAAAATTGCGGCGGCTACAAGTATGACGGCGATCCAGTATAAGTAGGTGATCATGAGAGTGGCTCCTAGAAAATGGTAAGTATAATTTTAGCGAGCACTATAACCTTCTCTGCAAAAAATGTGTGAAAAAAAGGATTCAGTACCAGGATCAGTCGCTTCGCAGCCCACCCCGGAAAAAAGGATGCCGGCAAATCCTCAATACCTGGTCATCAGAAGTACCGTCAGGACGGCGGTTTCAGTGGATCATGTCCGCTTTCCGGCTGGGTTGTCAGTCCAGCGGATTTTAATCCACCATTTGAGGTGGAACCGTTTGTGCCATTAAAGGGTATTTGATTGGATGAGTTGCCAGGAGAGTGGGAATGATAGTCTGGCTCTCGACGGAATAAAGGGTACGCCATTCTTTCGAAAGAGCAGGTACCAGATAGACACGTTTCAGGTAGCGGTAGACTATGGAATGTCCATCATATACCCTGTAGTTGACCGTGGCGATGGCCTGGGATGATCCAAAGGTGAGAAAAGAAAGGGACTCCACGTTGTCCACAGAAAAATTATCGGGTGAAAAGGACAAGTTAGCCAATATTTCCTTAAACATGCCGTCATTTTTGCTGATTTTTAAATTTGCCTCGAGAAGAGATACAGGTAAATTTTCCAAAACGACAATGGGTACGGTATTGACGGTCAGATAGGTCGCCAGGTTGTCGAGATCTTCATTGGCAAGGGTGATGCATCCATGGGTATTGTATGGCTCTAACGTTTTATTGGTGCCATGGATAAAAATACCGTCGCCGCCATGACCGGAGCGTCTATCGAAAATATTAGGGTAATCCAGATGATATGCCCTCCTGCCGAAAATGGTGACTTTTTGGTCATGATACATTTCGGTTATGAAATAAAGGCCTTCCGGGGTTCTCAGATCACCTCTGCTATGCTTTTTTCCAGGATTCTCACCGGTTGAACAGACAAATGTTTTAAGGAGCTTGAGTGATTTCTGTTGCTCGAAGACCATCAATTTTTGTTTGCTTTTTTCCACTACAATGAAACGAATGGGTGCCTTATTACTATAAAAAGATAGAACCAGATTCGCTTTGCCTGCATGATTTCCAAGGGATGTTGCGCTTTGGGAACTAACCGAAAATAACAGAAACGCTAAAAATACAGTGAGGGAAATAAAGAAAATATTTGTTTTCATGATGCGCGAGCGTTAGCGACTCATTTATGTCTTTTGCCAAACAGAATAGAAGAGCTGTTCCGGCAGCCCAATTTTCCTTGCCATTTTAAACTGTTACACGCTTTTTGTATAAATGTTACTGGTTATTCTATCACAAAATAAAGCAGAGAAACAAATGTAATCGTTCATAAGTACTCATCAAAAGACTGCATAACCCGGATCTGTACCGCGTCGCTCCTGTATCATCGTTGGCATCCGCGACACCAGGCCATCCCTGGCCTTCGTCATCCGGTGCTCCGGGTTTGTTCAAGCAGGCCCCAAGTTATAGTTTTACCTATTCGAGGCAAATTTCTGATTTTTTTATTTTCTCTTGGTAAATCCGTCTTTTTTTTGCGAGAATAAAGTTCATCGGTTTATTTGATTACTCACACTTTTAGACAATCGGACTATTTCCGGTCGGCCAACGGTGTTGAGTAACATTGTGCGGGAGAGTTGTGTCGCATCAAAGCCTGTCTTTTTCGGGCTAAAGTCTTTATGCCGAGAATAAGACGGTTTTTCCTGAAACCGGTTTTCAGGATTCGTTTTCCAGTTCCGCTGGTACGAATCCTTTTTTTATATTCGAGTAATCGTAATTGAGAAGCCTTTGCAAGGAGGAGTGTAAGATGGCGGAAGGAACGGCAACAAGTCGGGATGGGGCGGGTTTTAAAATTTTGTATCAGATATTGGCGACGATGTGCGTTATAGCTCTTATCCCTATCGGCGGTCTCTGGTATATCAGCATATATAAATCAAGAGAGGACTGGACTACCAACATTCTCCGCAATTTAATGAATAATACCGCGAGCCTCACCCGCAGCGTTGATGACTGGACCTCTATGAATTTACGGGTTTTGGAACAAAATGCGGAAACTCCGGCAATCCTCAGTATGGAAAGTGAAGCGCAGAATCCGGTGTTAAAATCGATGGCGGACACCTATGACTGGGTTTATCTGGCTTTTACCATCCTGCCCAATGGGCAGAACCTCGGAAGAAGCGATGGGAAACCCCTAACATATTACGGGGATAGAAGATATTTTCAACAGGTGTTGAGTGGAAAACCGATAGGGGAGCAGGTGCTTCTCGGAAAAACGTCAAAAAAGCCGGCCTTTATTCTGGCCAAACCGATTAAAGAAGAGGGCAACAAGGTCCAGGGGGTAATCGCAATTGCCATGACACTTGAAGACCTGTCGAACACAATCACCAAGACCAAAATCGGCAAAACCGGTTTTGCCATCCTGCTTGATGAAAATAATCGCCTGATTGCCCACGGTAAAGGAGAAGTATCCTCAGAGCTGCAGGATTTCAGCTCCTACCCGGTACTTCGCCAGCGAAACAGGTTTGATCGTAACTCCTTTGTGTTCGAGGAAGGTGGTAAAAAGATCGTCGCCTACTCACAAAAGACTCAACACGGCTGGACGCTTATAGTTCAGCAGGATTATAAAGAAGCCTACGCCGCCGCCGATGCGGCTCAGCGAAATGCGGTAATCCTGCTGCTGGCGACAATGTTGATCGTAATCGTTGTTGCCTATCTGCTGGCTCAGCGTCTTAGTACTCCGATTCGTAACCTGACCGTTATCGCCGATGAAATCAGCCGGGGCAATTTAGAGGCCAAGATAGGCGAGACCGAGCGCAGTGATGAAATCGGTGCTCTGGCCAGGGCGATTGAGAGGATGGGTGTCAGTCTTCAGATGGCTTTTGACAGATTACGAAAGAGGTAAGCAATTATGATGGCGTCGTAAAAACTCTTCACCTATTTTCGCGCCTCGAATCCGAAGTTTTTACTCAGCCATCGCTGATTTTAAATTTTTACGAGATTATCAATCATGACTCAAGATTATATTCCGTTCCAGGAAATTGTAACTGAATTAAGGAAATTATGCTCAGCCATGGTTACCGGAACCATGTTTATCGCCACAATGGCAAATCGTAGTGCCCAAGTGATGCTGGATAAAGGGGAAATAGTCTTTGTTTACTTCTTTAACAAGCGGGGAGAAGAGGCACTCGAAATGATGTCATCAATTAATGCCGGTCGATATCGCTTCCAGGAAGGGGCTGTCTCCCGCCGCAGCCCCCTGCCATCTACCGATTCCATTCTCAAATTTTTGGGCAGCGGACAGAAAACTGCTAATAAAACCGTAGCAGTACATGTTGAACAGCCCGAAACCGGCACTGGTCTCAGTCAGAAGCAGAAAGAGGTTGTTGAAAGCTGCCTGGCGGTGTGTATAGGACCGATGGCGGCAATCCTCTGTGAGGATCATCTCGTTGATGCCGTTGACCTAAATACGGTTATCGATGCATTGGCGGCAGAAATACCTTCAGCTGATCAGGCCAGCAAGTTCAGGGCGCTGGTTAAGGAAAAACTGAAGTGACCTTCAGTGCGGAATGTATTCAATGTTCAATAGAAGGTTGGATACATTCCGCTCATTTTCCATTTTGTGGCGTGGGATAGCGGGTCATCTCTATATGTGGAATGCCGTCTTCTTCGTATCCATCTGAAGTTACAGAAAAATCAAAACTCTCATAAAACCGGATAAGGTATTGTTGGGCGGAGATATAAACCGGCATTTCCGGATAAAGTTCTTCGATGCAGAGGAGTCCTTGACGCATAATTTTTCTGCCTAAACCTTTTCGTCTAAAATCCGGGTGGGTGAGAACTCTGCCGACAGACGGCCATTTGTTACCGTTTTCCCGGCCAATTATACGGAGATAGGCTACTAGTTCTAGCTGTTCTTTGCCGGGAAGCAGGCCCAACAGATGATGAGCCTGTCTGTCCCGGCCATCACAATCCTGATAGAAACATTGTTGTTCGACGACGAATACCTGTTGACGCAATTGCAGAATTGCATAGAGTTCTTCAGTCGATAAATTCTCAAAGGTCGATAATTTCCAGGCAATTTCCATTCAATATCCTTGAGGCTGGTGTATGATCAGAAGATTCTTCGCTACATGTCACCCCTGACTATGATTAGCCCGGGGGCCGGATTAAATATAACCGGCAGCTCGAGCCATGTGCGAATGCGGAACCGCATGTGGCGACTGCGTACTACCGTGGGGCAGCTGTAAAATACAGGATGCCGGAGACGATTGTTGCACTCTGTCTGTTATTCCTTATTGCGGTTCCCGGAAATTTTTACTTAAGTATGATGGATTCGTAAAGAGCCCGATCTGCGTCTGGTATACCGAGTTTTTTCCAGAACTCATCTCAGCAACTTCGATGACTTTTTACGACGCCATCAGCTATGGTTTGTTAAAAAATCATGACGGTGCCACATGCGGCATTTGCAGATATTTGCAGCTGGTACCTCAGTACTTGTCGACAGGCATGATACATTTAATTTTACAACATTTAAATAACCTTCCATGATACGAGCGATCTTAGCATTACTGGCAAGCCTTCTTACCGCGGTTCAGGCGATTATCATTTATACCAAAGGGCAGACAATCTGCTTCAATAATGGTTGCGCGATCGTCGACAGTCTGACCACTGTTTCTCCGCTCTATTTCAACTTGGCCGGGCTGGTCTTTTTCCAGATCCTTTTCTGGTGTTTGCTGTGGGGCCGGGATGGTTCGGAACACTGGCATAAAATTGCCAGGCTGCTGCTGTTGGCCGGCCTTGCCGCCGAGGCGGTTCTCGTTTTTTTTCAATATGCAGTCGCCGCGGTTTTCTGTTCTTACTGCATGGTCATTTTCGCTTTCATTGTTCTCTTGAACATACTGAGCGGACCGCGCCAGATAATTCGGGGGATGGTCATTTTCGCTGCGGTAACGGCCACCTGCTTCAGTCTTCAGTTCAGCAAAGGCACAAGTTCGGGGGAACCGTTGGATAAAGGCAGTATGGCGATGGTGTCAGGGCAGCGCGGCGAGGCAAAGCTCTACCTCTTTTTTTCTTCTACCTGTGCCCATTGCGAAAAAATACTTGAAGTATTGCGGGAAGAAAATATGTGTACGTTGCACTTTAATCCTATTGAGCGAATAGATAATTTCGCTTTTCCCGGCCTTAAATCCTTTTCCGAATATGACCCCAAGGTAAATGTCAGCTTTATGAAAAGCCTGTCGATCAGTGAAATTCCGGTTCTTGTCGCCATCGAACAGCAGGATACCCGGATTTTCAAAGGTGAACAGAAAATTCGGGAGTACCTGGATGGCGCATGTCTGAAAACTAAGGAAGCGGATTATGGTGGAACCACCAGTGCGGCACCGCCGGAACATAGCTTTATTCCAGGTTCCAGCAGTCAGCAGCCCGATGCCTGTTCAGTGAATGCCGACTGTGATACCGGACAGTCCGGAGAGGCGGCGAAGAAAAAGTAGCCGGACGCTCTTATCTCTACTTCAAGAGGTCAGCGAGTTCCTCTTTCGTAAGCATCGATCGAGGCATGGGGTTACGTCTGTCGGCAATAACTCTTCGATCGGTGTTCTTTCTCCGGTCAACCCCTAGTCTGGCCTTTACGAGAGAACGGAGCCATCCATAGAAGCTGCGGTTTTTATTTTTATTACCACCCCGTCTGTCGTGCCGCCGTTCCCGGGAAGAGCGGCGCTCTCCTATTCGCCTGCAGCTATTTGGTTTGCGACGTTCGATTCCGTCCCAACTTTTAGAAACTGGAAGGTTCATGAGTTGATGTCACTTGAATTATTGTTTTGTTTGTTTGGTATAACTCTTCAATATACCATAACAGTATATCCTGTAATAGCATTGATGCAACCACAAATCTGTGTAAGCTCCCCTGATATCGAGCTTTTTCCATGCATGCGCCTATTTTCACACAGCAGTCCCGAGCCGCCGTTTTCTTTTAAGCCTACAACATAGAAGGCGAAGAGATTTTACGACGCCATCACTTCTTTTTGACTACCCAGAATATCCGTTGCCCTTCGAGGGAGATGAAAAACGAATTCCGAATGAGTGGTCATTCATTGAGACTTCACTTAACATATTGAAATATTAAAGAAAAAACTATGTTGAAAAATCCATCCAATCTGTTAAATATATGAAGTGGATAAGTGGCGATCAGATTGCGTTTCTTGGATCACAGTCAATTTCGGCCGGATAACCGGCGTCTGAACGCGATTCGCTTTCCTGATTACAAGGCGGTTACCTGGTTTTTTTCCATCAGGTTTGGCGATTGGGCTTGGAGTTTTCTGCCGGGAATGTGAGAGGCGGGGATAAACCTATTGTATCTACAAAGAGAATAGACATGACATTAAAGATTACTGCCCAGACTCTTTCGATAAAATCGATTGAGAAACTCAATGAACTCAGTGGTGAAAGTGTAAAGAAATGTATGCAGTGCGCCACATGTACGGGTATGTGTCCCATGGTACAGGAAATGGAATTCAGTCCCCGTAAGGTTATGCACATGGCTCAATTCGGCCTCATGGAAAAACTGCAGGGCATCAATACGTATTGGAAATGCGCTTCATGCCATGCCTGCTCAGTCAAATGTCCCAGAGGGATCGATATTGCCAAGGTCATGGAGGCACTCAGACAACAGGTCCTTCGTAAAAGCAAGAATTATGTAGAGCCTTCTGAGATCCCTGCAGAACGTATTGCAGAGATGCCGCAGATTGCATTGGTTGCCGGATTCAGAAAATTTACGAGTTAAGGAGAGCGATGAAGATCAGTTACTATCCAGGCTGTACTTTAAAATCCAAAGCCAGGAATTTGGACAAGGCTGCGGTTGCTTCCCTGGAGGCTTTAGGTGTCGAGGTAAATGAGATCGAGAGATGGAATTGCTGCGGTGCAGTACATTCACTGACCGCCGATGATTTGATTCATCAGGTAGGACCGGTGCGCAACCTTATCCGGGCAAAAGAGCAAGGTGCTGACAAATTGATCACGCTCTGTTCGATGTGCTACAACACCCTGGCACGGGCCAACCGGATAATGAAAAACGATGAGGTGAAACGGGATACCATCAACCGTTTTATGGACGAAGAAATCGACTACGCCGGAGAAGTTGAGGTAGTCCATTATTTGACCTATCTGCAGGAACAGATCGGCTGGCAAAAAATCAAAGAGCAGGTCAAGGTTCCGCTAACCGACCTCAAGGTTGCGCCTTATTATGGCTGCACCCTGCAGCGTCCGGCGGAAGTCGGCATTGAGCCTTACGGCAGCTATACCTTGATGACCGGACTGCTGGAGGCACTCGGAGCCGACGTCATGGCTTTTAATGCTGCCGATAAATGCTGTGGGTCTTATCAGGTGCTTGGCGTTCCGGCGGGAGAAAACAGTGCCGGAGCGGCTATTCTCAATCTTGCCTCGGCCTCCGGAATCGAAGCTCTGGCTACCAGTTGCCCGCTCTGTGAATACAACCTGGGCAAGCAGCAGCAACAGATGATTGAAAAGGGAAAGATAGCAACAAATGTTCCAACGTATTACTTCACGCAACTCCTGGCAGTCGCCCTGGGGCTTGATGCGGAAATTTGTCATTTTGAATTAAATGACCCGATCAGTGCCGAGTTGCTGAAGAGTAAAAAATGTCTGGCCGCAGCGTAAAACCGCTGATCCGAATGAATAGGTAGCGAAACTTATCGCGCATTATTGGAGAGATGAACCATGTGTGAAACAGACCAGAAATCAAGCAAGAAAACTCCTCGAGTAGCGACCGGAGATCGGGCTATTCTGCCGGAAGGCGCAAAAACCATTCCGGTCTTTATCATGGGTAAAAAGTATGAGGTACCCGAAACCCTTACCATTATGAAGGCCATGGAGTTCGCAGGTTTCAAATTCCTGCGTGGCGCCGGCTGTCGTGGTGGTATCTGTGGTGCCTGCCCTACGGTATATAGAATGGCCGGAGACTATAAACTGCATTTTGGACTTGCCTGCCAGACAGTTGTTGAAGCGAATATGTATCTCGCCCAGATTCCTTTTTTTCCTGCAAACCGGGCATCTTTTAATATCGAAGAGATCGGCGGCCTGCCGGAGGCTATTCATGCCCTCTACCCCGAATTGTTCCGCTGTGTTGCCTGTAACCAGTGCACCAAAGCCTGTCCTATGGATGTCGATGTTCTCGGTTACATCTCCGCTTTGAAACAGGGAAACATTGAGAAGGCAGCAAGACTTTCCTTCGACTGCATTCAATGCGGTCTGTGCGCCAGCCGCTGCATGGGAGAAATACCCCAGTACCATGCAGCGCAGCTGGCCCGCCGTGTTTATGGACGTTATATCCTGCCCATGGCGGAACACCTGAAGCTGAGGGTTACGGATATTGAAAACGGCAAATATGACGCAATGCTGGATGAACTGGCGGCAATGAGCAAAGAAGACCTCGAAAAAAGATATGTAGAGCGGGAGCGTGAGCCTGATTTTGCCGAAATAGGATCATGGCAGCCTAAAGAGACTCGTTATTTATAATCAAACATCGATCGATCCTCTTTAGTGACTTAAAAATTATTTTCTCTTTCATTGCGTGAAAATAATTACGTTAAGGAACTTATCCCATATATAGAGGCTTGGATTAAGGAGAAGACAATGGCTTACACACCCGAAATGAAGGAACTGATTAAAAGAGTTGAAGCAACCCGTCCTGCGCGGGTAGCCATGGCTCGCCGTAACGAGAATTATCCGGCACTTTCCATGGCTGAGCGCGCCGAGGTACTGTCAAAATACCATCCGGATTATCAGACCTCCGGTAAAAAGATGGTTGCCGTGGGTCCCAATAAAGGCGATATCTATCAGGAAGGCGTTGCCAAATTATTGGAATCCAGATCGATGGTTCGACCGGACAAGGTGAACTTAAGTAAAATCGATCACGAGACGGATGTACTGGTTATCGGTGGCGGCGGTGCCGGAACTTCCGCTGCGATCATGGCGGCCAATGGCGGTTGCAAGGTAATTATCGCTACCAAGCTGCGGCACGGCGATTCCAACACCATTATGGCCGAAGGCGGTATCCAGGCAGCAACCCATGAATGCGATTCCCCCTATTATCATTTCATGGACACCATAGGCGGCGGCCACTTTTCCAATCAGCGCGACCTGGTGGCTGCTCTGGCCAAGGATGCGCCTTTATCCATTGCCTGGTTGGAGAGTCTGGGCATGATTTTCAACAAGTACGATGATGGCCGTACGGTGGTACGTCACTGCGGTGGTTCTTCCCGTAAGCGGCTGCAGTCTTCAGGCGACATGACCGGAGCTGAGATCATGCGGGTAGTCCGGGATGAGGTGCGCAATAAGGCCGATCAGATTACCGTGCTCGAGTTCAGCCCGGCAGTGGAATTGCTCCTTGATGCAGATGGCAAGTGCGGCGGGGCGATCCTGTATAATATGGAAACGAAGGAATTTTCCATAGTCAAGGCCAAATCAGTTATTATCAGCACCGGTGGTTTTGGCCGTCTGCATATCAAAGGCTTTGCCACCACCAACCACTATGGTGCGACCATGGATGGTGTGGTCATGGCCTACCGGGCAGGTGTCGGCAATAAATCCCTGCATTCCACGCAGTATCATCCGACCGGGGTGGCATATCCCGAACAGAATGTCGGTCTGCTCATTACCGAAAAAGTCCGCGGTCTGGGCGCCCATGTGCTCAATATAGACGGCGAGCAGTTCTGTTTCCCGCTTGAGCCCCGCGATGTTGAATCGGCTGAACTTATCTGTGAAGCCATGGAAAAAGGCAAAGGCATCATCACTCCTACCGGTCGCGTTGGTCTCTGGCTTGACTCTCCGATGATCGAAGAGTTACATGGTCCTGGCACCGTTAAAAAAGAACTGCCTGCCAAGTTTATTCAGTTTGAACGGCATGGCATTGATATCAGCAAGGAGCCGATGCTTGTCTATCCGACCCTGCATTATCAAAATGGCGGAGTGAACGTCAATGGCGATACCGAGACCGATATTCCCGGACTCTATGCCGCCGGCGAGGCCATTGGCGGCGTGCATGGCGAGAATCGTCTGATGGGCAACAGTCTGCAGGATATTATCACCTTCGGCCGCCGGGCCGGGAAAAATGCGGCAGCCTACGTCCAGGGTGGGGTTGAGATCAAGAAGTTGACTCTTGATCATGTCGTTAAGTTTGAGAAAGAGCTAGAAGAGGCTGGTATCAAAAACCCTGGGATCGCTCCTATTCTCCTGCCTGATTATTCAACCGACGAAGTGGCTGAAAATCGCTGGCCCGAGGCGTTGACCAAGGAGGCGTCGGCAGTCTAAGAGAACAGACCAGACTTGACATGAACAGGGATCAAATATCCTGATCCCGTAAGATAGATACCGCTGCAGACTCTTTGTTTGCAGCGGTATTTGCGTTAAAAGGACTCCTCACATCGTGGAAGTACCTCTCCCCGCTCACGAGGGACGCCATCAAGGAATCGAAGGTGGAGTTGTCATGTAATATGTGTTACATTATACTGTCTACAGCTTGTAAATAAATACGATTTACAATCAGTTACCGTTCTGCCATAAAGGATTGAAAGAGGTATGAGGAGCAATTTTATTACCACCGTTTACGGCTCGGCTATTCCCGGAGTAATCAAAGCATTAGCACAAACCACTCGAAGCCAGGGGGGAGAATGGCTGACCAGCAAAGTTATCAAGCTTGACGGTCAGTTTGCGGCTATTATGAATGTGGTGGTTAAAAAAGAGCTTGAAGCCAAACTGAAATCAATATTGGAACAGAGCTATCCCGAACTCTCTTTTGTCTATGTTCCGGCGCAGACCACTCGCCAGGCAATGTCCAAGGTGATAAAGCTGGCCGTCGATTGCATCGACCGGCCCGGATTGACCAGAGATTTAAGTAATATCCTGGCCAATCTGGATATCGAGGTCGAAAATATGGAGTGTAAACGTTTCGTTATGGACGGTATCAATGAAACGGTTTTTTCAGCAAAATTGACTCTGGCAGTTCCCGAAGCTGCGGAAAGTGAGATAATAGCCGGAGAGATTGAAGCCCTGTCGGAAGATGTACGGGTGAATGTACTCTAATCTCCATTTTCCACCGATAATCAGCTGATTGGCCTTAAGATTCCGTCATCGAAAAACCGCAACAACTTTCTATTCGTTACCATTCCCTTCACAGAGTGCCCGATGCAACGCCCGTTGTGCCTGAAAGAAGTGTGCACGATCCAGAGTGAACTGCATATTGGTCTGCCTTGAAGTCTGGGAAACCGTCAGAATATTAATGGACGACTCCGCCAGGGCTTTGGTCGCTTTGGCAAGTATTCCCGGTTTGGCAATATTGGAGCCTATGGCACAGACGATCGCCACATTCTGGGTGCCGACACTTTCGAAATGCTTCCGTAAATCCCGGATCAACTCATCTGTGCAGTCTTTTTCGTAGATAACAACGTCTATGGTATTGGCATTGGTGGCTTTATTGATGTAACTGATGTGGTGCGCCTGCAGAATCTTCATTATCTGCATATCGAAGCCGACTTCACCGACCATGCGGGTATCGTGGATCTCAATCGAGGTAACAGCGTTTGAACCGGTTATGACTTCTGTTTTCGAATTGGGACAGATATATTCCTTGGTGATCAATGTTCCACTGTGGGCCGGATCAAAAGCGTTCATGATCCGGATGGAAATTCCGGCAATCTCCAGCGGTTTTGAAGCCTTTGGATGTATCGCTTCCATGCCGACATCGGCAAGCTGATCGGCTACATCGAAATTGGTTTTACAGATCGGATGCACTTTATCTTCGCCGATGATCAATGGATCTCCAGAACAGAGATGGTATTCCTTATGAATTACCGCTTCGGCAGCGCCAAGAAGCACCGCAATTTTGGAAAAAGTCACTTCTGAATAGCCTCGGTCGAATTCTCGCATGATTCCTTCCGTTCCTTTCGTATATCCGGAAGCAATACAGATGGTTTTTGCAGGGTCGAGATCTTTGAAATTGTGTTGGATTCGCTGGTCGATAGTGCGCTCACGTTTGTCCTGCCAGCCGCTCAGATCGACAAAAGTTGCATTGTAACCACGATTTTGCAGGATATTTGCACTGTTAAAGGCACTGTGCATCTCACCAATTGAGGAGAGAAGTTCCCGGGCCGCCAGCAGGACTTCAGTCCGGTTGACATACCCTGAGGAGATCACCGTATCCATACTCCGCAGGATATTGACCGCAAAGGCGATTCGCTCGCAGATAAACTGATCGGCCGTTTTGACATCAAGCCCGATACCGGCAAAGGTGTGGTTGAGCTCGCATAGCCGGTCCTTGAGATTGTTCATGGCCGGTTCGTAATCATCATTTTCGGCAAAGGTCTGATAAATACCGGGCCGACCGGTCTTCTTGTGCTCAAGAAGTTCGTTAGTTATGCCCGAATAGGCTGAAACGACAAAGATTCTATTATAGATATCGTTTGGATCTCTTAAGATAACATTATCCAGAACTTCTCCAAAACGAGACATGGTCGTTCCGCCGATCTTTTCTACACGTAGCTTTGAATTACTCATTACATCTCACCAATGAAAACCCACATCATGGACATATTTTTTAAGAATGCACTATGAATACAGGCTAAAATAATAGAGGAGGCCGGAAAAAAATATCAGCGGCGTATCCTATCGCAAAGGTATTGCCGCCGCAACTGATTTTCTTTCTTTGGCCATGAGGCCGGCTTGAAAGCGGGCTGGGCTGAAGTAGAACGGGCTTTTACAGGTCCATCAATCAGTTTTGTTCTTCGCCTGTTTCTCGTCGCTTGTATATTCGGGATAATATCTGGCCATGCAGGAGGGACAGATGGAGTGGCTGAACTGGGCATCAGAGTGTTGTTCTATATAGGCTTCCAGCTTGTTCCAGGCCGAATCATCACTTCGAATGCTGTGGCAGTGCATACAGATAGGGATGATACCCTGAAGAGTATGGACATGCTCTAAAGCCCGTTCAAGTTCTTCAACCTTCTTATTAAGTTTGACTTGGGTCTTGACCAGTCGTTCCGCGACCCTGATCCGGGCCAGCAGCTCACTTTCATGAAAAGGTTTTGTTATATAGTCGTTGGCGCCTGCCTGAAGACCAATAACAATATCTTCCTTGCTGCTTCGACCGGTAAGAAGGATGATATAAATCGGGTTCTTCCGGTTCATGCCCTTAATCCGGCTGCATAACCCGAGCCCATCGATACCGGGCATCTCCCAGTCAAGCAGGGCGATTTGCGGCACATCCTGCCGCTGGAGAATCTCCCACGCCTGCAGACCATTATTGACGCTGATGACGGTAAATGACCATTTTTTGATAATCGACTCAAGAATCATTCTTGAGGTGGTTTCGTCCTCGGCGATCAGAATATCCATTTCTTGTTACCTCTGTACGGTTTCCTGTCCCAGTCTTCCAGGATTGATTTGCAAACAGGTCAACCATTTATTTTATGATAACATAGCATGAGTAGAGCGATCTATAAATTGTACAAAAAGTTACAGAAAAATTTTTCGTTTCGATTCCCAGGCAGCAAAAGAGCAGCATGGAAAGCCATGGCACCATGACGGTTTTCATGGTAAATACCGGTCTGTAATACTCCTGATTTAAATAATCCCGGAAATACCAGGTTATTGCCGACCGTTCACTGCGTCCATATGGAATACTCGAAACTGAAACTCTCTCTCTTTCTTCTGTTAGCTACCATTGGCTTTGGTACTGTCGGATACGTCATATTCGAGGATATGACGCCTTTCGATGCTTTTTATATGACGCTTATCACCATCAGCACCGTCGGTTTTTCTGAAATAAAGCCTCTTTCCGGTATCGGAAGAGTCATCACCATTATCATTATCATTCTGGGGATCAGCCTTCTGACCTATACCCTTGGGCAGGTCGCGCGAGTATTTGTCGAAGGAGAGTTGAGGAAAATTCTGGGGAGAAGAAAATTGGAAAAACAGATCTCAGCACTGAAGAACCACTATATTATATGTGGTTATGGGCGGATAGGGTCGATTATCGTCAAAGAACTGAATATGGCGAATATTCCAGTGGTAGTAATCGAGCAGGAGCCGGAGGCCCTTGCCGAGCTGGAAGCCAATCACACCCTTTACCTGAACATGGATGCAACTTCCGATGAGGCTTTGGTTGCCGCAGGACTTGAAAGAGCTCATGGACTGGTGACTGCGGTCAGCTCAGATGCCGACAATGTATTCATTGCCCTTTCCGCCAAGGGGTTACGGCCGGATATCTTTATCCTGGCCAGGGCTTCCGATGTAAAAAACGAGAGTAAACTGCTCCGTGCCGGGGCCTCCCGGGTCGTCTGTCCGTATCAGATGGGTGGCAGGAGAATGGCCGAAATCCTGCACAAGCCCACGGTTGTCGATTTCCTTGATCAAACCATGATGCATAATGAACTCGGCCTGCAGATGGAAGAAGCCATTATTCCGGAACATTCGCCTATCACCGGCAAAACCGTGGTCGGCAGTAACCTTCGTCAGCAATTCGGAGTTATCATTGTCGCTATCAAACGAACATCCGGGGAAATGGTGTTCAACCCGGGACCCAGCGAGACTTTCAACGCCGGCGACGTTATTGTGGTAATCGGCAAGAAAGCCGAAGTGCGGCGAATGTCCGCGGTTGTCTGCTGACAGTAATTCCTGCCATCACACATGAAATTTCCATCCAGAGCTGCTGATTTGGCGTCTCACCTGCTTTTGTAATCCGCAACAATCTCCTTGTAGGCTGCAGGTAATTGATTTTGTATTTGACATAATGGCTAAAGCGAGGGACTATAGCAGTAAGTTTTAGACATATGAACATAATCATACATTGTGGTAACCGAGGGCTGTAAAGGAGAATATATGAAAACCAAAAAGCTGGTTGTTATCGGCGGATCAGCTGCGGGAGCTAAAGCCGCGGCAAAAGCCAGAAGACTCGATCAGAAAGCGGAGATAACCCTGATACAGAGGGAGCCTGATTTGTCGATGGCTTCCTGCGGTTATCCCTATTATGTGGGCGGCGTCTTTAACGATAGAAAAATGCTGCTGGCCACGCCTACGGGAGTCGTTCGTGATCCTGGATTCTTTCTTAAAACCAAGAATATCAAAGCTCTTATCAATACTGAAGCGGTCGCCATTGACCGGGAGAACAAGTCCGTCACCTGCACGGATCTGACAACGGGTAAAAAAAACGTAATCGATTACGACAAATTGATCCTCTGCACCGGAGCAGGCGGGGCATTGCCACCGGTTCCGGGCCTTGAGCTGGAAGGCGTGACAACCCTGCTCTCCATGGCGGACACCGATTTTCTCCGAAAAGTAAGAGATGAGAAAAAGGTGACCAAGGCTGTGGTCATGGGAGGTGGTCTGATAGGTGTTGAAGCCTGCGAGGCGTTGAAGCAATCGGGAATTGCGGTCACTCTGGTGGAGATGGCTCCCGATATCCTCACCTTTCTCGACCCGCAGCTGGCTAAACTGACGGCCAATCATATAAGAAGCAAAGGGGTGGATGTTATTTGCGGCACAGGGGTTGCGGCTTTTCTGGGAGAGGCCGGAAAACTGGTGGCGGTAAAACTGCAGGACGGCACCATTCTTGAGTGCGGGGCAGCAGTTGTGGCTACAGGTGTACGGCCCAATGTGAAACTTGCCCGGGATGCAGGTCTGCGGATTGGGGCATTGGGCGGGATACTGGTGAATGAATACATGGCGACCTCCGATCCGGATATCTATGCGGCCGGAGACTGCGTTGAAATCAAACACCTGATCACAGGCAAAAATGTATTGGCTCCGATGGGCGATCTGGCTAATCTTGAGGGCAGGGTGGCAGGGGAAAATGCGATCTGCGGCAATAGTGTCGTCTTTCCCGGTACGATCCTTACAGCCATCTGTAAAGCCTTCGATTTTTCCGCAGGGTCAACGGGACTCAGTGAAAAGAGCGCCCGGCAAAATGGGCTGCGGAACATCGAGACGGTCATCAATGCCAGCCCGGATAAACCCGGCTTTATGGGAGCAGGACTGCTCATTTCCAAAATTCTGGTTAATAAGGCCTCAAAACGAATTCTCGGATATCAGTGCGTCGGCAATGGGGATGTGAGCCGGCAGGTCGCAACGGCAGCTATGGCAATTCAGGGAATGATGACCCTGGATCAGTTAGTCTGCGCCGATTTGCCCTATGCCCCACCCTACTCCCTGGCAATCGATCATTTTATTGCTTCGTCTCATATAGTCGAGAATAAGCTTAAAGGGCGGTTGAAAACAATTACCGCAGAAGAAGTACAGCAAAAAATCAGAACAGGTGAAAGGCCATTTTTCCTTGATGGCCGCGGACCTGATGAATATGAGCTCATGCGATTGGGGATCGGGGAGAAGTACATTCCGCTTGGTGCTCTGCGCGGTCGATTGAACGAACTGCCGCCGGAAAAGGATGCGGAAATCATCTGTTTTTGCAAAGTAAGCCTGCGCGGTTACGAGACAGCGCTGATTCTTGAGGAAAACGGCTGGACCAATGTAAAAGTAATGGAGGGCGGCATTGTAGCCTGGCCCTATGAAAGAGAGAAGTAAGGCAGGTTCCCCGGCCGTTTGTCCGGCCGGGGCCGCCGGTTTTGTTTTGACCTTTCTGCCTGATTACCGCCCTTATCTTCCGGATTCCGAGGCGGCCTCGATTCCACCCACATCGACCGGTGAGTTAAATAAAAATACGACATTCCCCTTGACCAGATCGTGAGGAATGCCAATAGTAAAAGACAGAGAAAAGCAAACCTCATCGAAAGAGAGGGACGCAAAGCCACTGGCCTAAATCATCATTCGTAAAAAGGTGGTGACATGGCAGCAGGGTTACCTCAGTTTTTTTTGTCTTTTTCCTGCCTCCGCTAAATTCCCTTTAAATACTCTCTGTTATTATCTTTTTTCTTTCTGATACATCGATTCAATCTGGTTGCTCCATCTGGTCCTTGCACCTGTCAGGCGACGGTCATAAAACTCCCGGCTAGTTTTGCAGAAACCGAAGCTTGACCTTTCCTGCATCGATTATGTCATTATTCTTCAGCGCCATTCCCTTATCAATACTCACTCCATTGAGACGTAATTTGCTTGCATTATCACCTGGTATCAGGGTGTAACCCTTGGCATCACGGACAATGTAGGCCAGATTTTTGGGTGCAAACATCCCCCCAAGCCTGACCTGGCATCTTTCTTCCTTGCCGATCTCGGTAAGCCGACCGGTCAGCTGATATTCGCTCTGACCAGTCTCGCCTTCCTGCACCTTAAGACGGGCTGGCGCCTCGGGGAAATAGGGTTCCGCTCTTTTTACCAGTTCCCGCTGTTTTTCGGTATCGAGCATCATGGTCTGCTCCATCTCGAGTTCGCTGAGCTCCCTGCTTCTTCGTTCCCCTCCTTCCAGCAAAAAAGTCAGGGAATGTTTGCCGATGCTGGCGATATCCCCATCATGCAATGCACACTTATCGATTTTTTCCTCATTGATGAAGGTGCCGTTCGTGCTGTTGAGATCCTCAATAAAATACTGGTCCTGCGAACGCGTAATCCTGGCGTGAAAATTGGAAACCGCCAGATTATCGATCTGGAGGTCATTCTTGATATTCCGGCCGATGGCGATCTCGGCCTTATCGCTCTGAAACACCTTCAGAACGCTTTTGTTGAATTTGAGCAGTATTTGCAGCATGGTTACCTCCGGATTCGATTTATGACTGATTTCAGTATAGCTTTCCATTTGTTTTCGTAGCAGTCGATCACGACTGCGGTGATGTTGTCGCGCCCCCCGCCGGCGTTGGCTTTCTCGATCAGGCGTCTGGTGATTTCGGCAAGAGTTCCATCGCCCACAAGGAGGTTTCGCAGTTCGTTGTGTTCAACGAGATCACTGAGTCCGTCGCTGCACAGCAGGAAACGGTCTTGCGGTTTTACATCGACCGGAACGATATCGGGTTCAATTTCCGGCTGGGTGCCGAGGGACTTGATTAAAACATGGCGCATCCGGGCATATTCCGCTTCCTGCTGAGAAAGAACTCCGGCTCTCACCTGCATGTCGACCCAGGTGTGATCCCTGGTTAATTGAATCAGTTCATTTCCCCGTAAGCGGTAGGCCCGGCTGTCGCCCACATGACCGTAATAAAACCGGCAACGATCCCAGCACATAAAGGTCAAGGTTGTGCCCATTCCCTTGCGCTCCGGGTGCAGCTGGGCATTCTGATATATCGTGATATTGGCCTGCTCTATGGCGTACTGCAGCGCTTGGGCATTGCAGTACTGGGCATATTCTCCTGTGCCGCCGGACAGAGTTTTGCAGACCGTTTCAACCGCCAGGGAACTGGCCACCTCCCCGCCCGCATGTCCCCCCATGCCATCGGCCACCACAAACAGGCCTCGTTGGCTGTCGACCCGGAACGCATCTTCGTTATGCTCACGTATCCGTCCACAATCACTGAATCCATCGGCTACGAAATACATCATTTCCTCACTTTCTCACTACAGGCGCGTGCCGCTGCAGCGACAATGGCGGCGTTTTTGGGACGTCGTGAAACGGCCTTGACGAGCATCATGTCCACCAGATCATGGCTGCATATGGGCAACCCTTTACGCTTTGCACTGAGGGGAGTATATCTGACGTTGGAAATGTTGTACATCAACGAGGCCATACTGTCGCCGACGAAGGCCTTCTCTCCGCACAACAATTCGTAACAGACCGCACCAAGAGAAAACAGATCGGAGCGTCCGTCCACTTTCTTGGCTGCCACCTGTTCAGGAGACATATAACTCGGAGTTCCCAAAATCATGCCGGTCTGGGTCTGTGAATCAGAAACTACCCGGGCGATACCGAAATCGGTGACTTTCACCGAGCCGTCACGCTGCCGCATGATGTTGGCCGGTTTAATATCGCGGTGCACGACGTTATTACTGTGCGCATAGGCCAGGGCTTCTGCGATATCGGCTATGATTGCCAGAACTTCTGCGACAGGCAGCAGCGT
The DNA here is from genome assembly GCA_963835305.1 of uncultured delta proteobacterium. GTDB lineage: Bacteria > Desulfobacterota > Desulfobulbia > Desulfobulbales > Desulfocapsaceae > Desulforhopalus_A. The sequence continues at coordinate 121,284 of CAWIEU010000010.1, read as the reverse complement.
ATTGGGCCTGCAATATGCCGAAAGATCTTCTCCGCCGAGAAATTCCATGGCCAGATAGGCTAAATCGTGCTCTTCACCGGCATCAAAGATGGTGACGATGCCTGGATGATTGAGTCGGCCGGCAGCCTCCGCCTCGCGGAAAAAACGCTCTTTAATCATCGGCAACTCGGTTTCATCGACCCCCGCGTAGGCCAGAGTCTTGATGGCCACCTCACGATTGATCTTGGGATCCTTACCGAGGTAAACAGTACCCATGGCTCCCTGGCCTAATTCCCTGACAACTTCGTAGCGCCCCAGGGTGGGATGAACGGCGCCCTTTTCCAGAACCATGGTGGCATCCTTGTTCTGCCGTCCGAGTGATACCTTGCCGCCGTGCTGACTAAGGCGGGTCAGACGGGTGGAGATGTCTTTGTAGTTGCCGCTCTGAGACAGATGGTCGTAAGCTCGAAGAGCCTGACTGAATTGTCGTTTGCGTTCGAAATCGAGACCCAGATGGTAGATCAGGTCACGCGCCGTCTCGTCATTGGCCGGGCAGGCTTGATATCTTTCCAGGGCTTTTTCGAGTAATCCTTTTTCCTGCAGCATCTTTCCCAGGCTGCAATTGAGTTCGCTCACCGTTTCGCGGCGCACGCGAATTCGTCGGGCGAAAAATTGCAGCGACAGGCCAAGTGCCGTCAACAGCAATGGCGGAGTGAGCTGCAGCCACCAGCCTGTATTGATCAGGAGGATTGTCGCGACAGCCAGCCAGACAAATACAAACAGTCCCATGAGAATCAGGGATGTCCGCATCGGCAGGCGAGGCACAACCAGCCACAGGATAAAGGCAAAATAAAACAGTATCAGCACTTCGACCAAAGGCAGCCAGCCTGGCCGGGAGAGTTGAAAGTCGCCAAACATCTGGCTGATCAGCAGGGCATCGGAATATTCCTGTGCCCGGGGTTGGCTGAAGAGGCCGACGACCGCTACCTTTCCCTCCAAAAGGGCAGCTTTATTGATTCCGGCAAGTATATCCGAGGCGGATACCTTCGCCACCTTGGCTAACAGTGCGGCAGGCAGCGGCAACAACCGTAAGCTATGATCGATCGGGTAGCGAGCCTTGCCGGCCGATAACAGTATCGTGCCCGGTCCCCGGGATTTCAAGTTGAGAGACTTGTATGGGGTCTTGCGGCCGACCATCGTAACTGCAAGTGCCGCAGAAGGAAAATAACGTTCACCAATGGGGAGCAGCAGCAATCCGGCGGGGACTTGCTCATCATCGGCTGCGACAAAGCCGATTGCTGCAGCCTGACGCTGCAGACTTGCCCAGGGAACCTGAACCGCCTTGATATGGACATCCCGATCCAGTGAGGAGAGCGGATTGGAGAAATGTTTGAGACGCTGCCGCCAGGTCCACGCCGGCACCTCCAGTTTTAGAGCCAACTTCTGTAATTGTGCGGAAGTGCCATCCACTTCGCCGAAGGTGCGTACCGGCGCCACCAATACGACATTGCCGGCCTCATGCAGTGCTCTGGCGAGCTGGGCGTCCGGGTCGAGTTCACTCTCGAAGACAGATAACTCGTTGTTGATATGCAACCATAATTTGTTGTGCGCGGCATCCAGGGATCGCCCCCATTCTTCGCGCATGGCCTTTAATTTCAGGGCCATTTGCTTGGGGGCGGGAGAGGAGAGCGGTAAATCGAGTAGAATAGCCCGTACTTTCTGTTTAGAAAGCTTTGTAACCAGTTCGGCAAGAGTCCCGTGTGAAAGCTCTCCCTCAGTCACTTGAACACTGACTACCGGAGATTCCTGAGCGGTGGAAATTAGACCTGCACGCAGAGTCAGCAGCCGATTCTCGATGGCTACTAGTGGAGATATTTGATACAGCGTCGCGGCTCCCAGCAGTAGGGCAAAGAGCAGGATCGAATTGGTAACGGAAAAGAACCTGTGTTTCATTAATTCCCTATAGTCTCAATTCACGGGTCCAAATCCGTACATCGTCAAGCTGCTTTTCCTTCTCGAACAGAAAGCGGAAATTTCCCACATTCCGCCTATGCCGCCGCAACCCAGAACGATAACCTTCTCTCAAGTTCAACCAGCGCAGCAGACAAAATCGAGCCGCAAACCAGGTTAACACAAAATCGGTAAATCCGGATCGGCAATGAAACAATCCAGGCACGGAGAATGACTGTGAGTGATTATTGCAGGGAAGTGATAATCAACCCCTTTCTAAGGGAGCCTTAAAAAAGGGCATCCCGGCTAATACATATTTAAGTTCACTGATGCTAGGTTATCGCATTCGCAATGCATTTTGCAAATTTTTTGTCGCCAATTATTCTTTGGATTATCCGAGCTATTCAGATCCCTACCCCGTGATATTGGGAACAGTGATATCCTGGGTATTGTCCTTCCTCACGAGACCTTTGTCCGTCAATTCAAGGAACCACCCCACTCCGGAGTAGCGCATCGAGCCTCTAAATCCCTTGTGGAAAAAATATCCAGCGTAGAATCTTCTGGATATTTTTTACGCATCATTCAGGTAAGGTCTTTTTGATGAGCTGTGGCAAGTTTATACTAATACCGCAATATGATCTCCTATTCTGGCAAATTTTCCGAGATCCGTACTCCCTGCCAGCCATATACGCTTGTGATTTAACATAGTGTAGTTATTTGTAAAAGTATAAACTATTGGGACGAGATCCCTCCTTCCTTCAAGTAGACAAATCGTGCCTCATTCCTCTGGCCCGCTTATTGCTGATTGAATATTGGACGGGTCCGGATAGTGGAGCAGTGCCCATTTTTTCAGGATAAGAATGGAGTAATAGGTTTACGCAGCAATTCTGAATGTGCATATGTGTTTATGGAGGCATAAACGTAATACTATGAAAGCATACCATTGTATTATTACGGCGGTGTTTTTGGGTTTGTCGGTTACAGGTTGTATGTCCCCGCAGGGGCAGCCGGACTATACCGCTTCCGGAGCTTTGGCAGGAGCGGCCACAGGGGCGATCATTGGTAGTGCAGCGCGGCATTCGGGAACGGGGTCCCTGGTTGGTGCGGCTGTCGGCGCAGTTGCCGGCGGCGCCGTAGGTCATGGCATCGACCAGGCTCGGGAGAGCCAAAGAGAGCAACTCGTGGTGACTCAAGGGCAGACGCTGCAGAGCCCCCCACTTTCCCTGGCGGATATCAAGGCACAGGCCGGGGCGGGGATCGGTGATGATCTCATTATCAGCCAAATTCGCAATTCGCGAATGGTGTATCATCTCAACACAGCCGATATCATCAGCCTCAAGAGATCAGGCGTGAGCGAAGGGATCATCGACTATATGATAGATACGCCGGCAACCGTTCAATATAATGGCGCCGGCGTCGCGGTAGGCGCTCCACCGGCACCAATAGGGGAGCAGGTTCTCATAGCACCGGGACCGGATTATTATTGGATGAATGGAACGTGGATCTGGTTCGATGGCAATTGGGTCTGGCGCCACGGGTATTGGCGAGGGCCGGTGGCCCATTACAGGCACGGTCGGCGTTGGAGGTAATGTCAGGGGTGACAAAGGCACCTCCACATGCCGCCCCTGACCAATAGATTAGAGAGAAAAACGAATTCCTATACAATCCATTTGTGCCTAAAATCGGTACAGACCTCACCTGTTTTTTTCTGCGAAGGCAGGTCCCGCCCGGCAAAATGATTATCTATTGCAATACGGGAAACTGCGAGCAGGAAAGAGGCAGATTTGGTTTTGCATGGAGAATGTGTATGGATAAGGAAAAGCCAAAAGGTAAAAAAAAACACCGCTGGTTGTGGCTCGGGCTGATATTGTTGGCAGTTATCGTGGTTGCGTATGCACGACATCCTGGGGTTGAGAAGCCCAAGAAGGAAATGGGGCCGCAGCGCGTCGGGGTGGCTAAGGTCTTTACAGGGGCAATGCCTGAGACGATTAGTGCGCTTGGTACAGTTACATCGACCTCGACCGTCATCGTCCTGCCACAATTGAGCGGATATTTAACGGAAGTGGGGTTTAACGAAGGTCAGGAAGTGGCCAAGGGACAGTTCCTGGCCCAGATTGATCCCAGGCCGTACCAGGTGCAGCTCGAGCTGTATCAAGGCCAGCAGGCTAAAGATATGGCGCTCTTACAGCAAGCGAAATCCGATTTGAAGCGTTATGAGATGTTACAACGCAAAAATTCGATTTCTGATCAACAAGTGTCTGACCAGAAATTTTTAGTCCTGCAGAATCAAGCCTCTGTGCGCATCGATCAGGCCAATATTGATGCAGCAAGGCTTAATCTTACCTATTGTCATATTACTGCACCTGTAGCAGGAAAGGTGGGGCTGCGTCTAGTGGACCCGGGGAACTACGTGACATCCGGCAATTCTACGGGAGTTGCGGTGATTACGGTTATAAAACCCATTACGGTAATTTTCAGTATCCCACAAAAAGAATTGCAGACCGTACTGGAGAGAGTGTATGCCGGGGCCAGTTTGAAGGCGACGGCTTTTTCCAGCGATTACGGTAAGGTCATAGCCGAAGGCACATTGACCGCAGTCGATAACCAGGTCGACACCAGCACCGGCACAGTGAAGCTGCGTGCCACCTTTGAAAACTCTGATAATGCCCTTTTCCCAAATGAGTTCGTAAATATTCGCCTACTCGTTAATACGTTGCAGCGAGCTGTTCTGGTGCCGTCTCCGGCAGTGCAGACAGGGACGCCGGGAAGCTACGTGTACCTGGTAAAACCGGATGACACGGTGGCTGTACAGACGGTGACAACCGGACCGAGTGATGGGACTAAAACAGTGATCAGCGGCGGACTGCAGCCTGGTGATACCGTTGTCACGGATGGTGTGGACCGGTTGAAAGATGGTATGAAAATCGCCATGACGGACACGGCGAAAGAACCGTATACAACCTCCCCGAATGGCCAAAAACGTGCGAGCGGATCGATACGGCAGTAAAAGACCGTCTTCTTTTAATTCCGAAGGTTAGGCTTCATTGAAGAGGAGTCACATTATCGATGAATCCGTCTCGCCTGTTTATCTTACGACCGGTTGCGACATCACTCTTGATGATCGCTTTCGTGCTGGTGGGCCTTGTCGCCTACAGATTCCTACCGGTTTCTTCGCTGCCGGATGTCACCTATCCGACAATCCAGGTGCAGACCTTCTATCCGGGTGCCAGTCCGGAAGTCATGACCTCATCGGTTACGGCTCCTCTGGAACGTCAGTTCGGCCAGATGGAAGGGTTGGACCGGATGTATTCCTCGAGTTCTGCCGGCGCTTCCGTCATCACGCTGCAATTCAAATTGTCCCTGGGCCTTGATATTGCCGAACAAGAAGTGCAGGCGGCGATTAATGCAGCGGGCAACCTGCTCCCGAGCGATTTGCCGGCACCACCGATATATGCAAAGGTAAATCCGGCGGACGCACCAATTCTATCGTTGGCAGTAACCTCGGATACCCTTCCTCTGACGGCTTTGCAGACCTTGGCCAATACGCGCCTGGCCACCAGAATATCAGAGCTTCCGGGAGTGGGGCTGGTCACCCTCGGCGGCGGCAACCTGCCATCCGTCAGAGTGCAGGTGAACCCGCTGGCTCTGGCATCTTATGGATTGAGCATCGATAACATTCGTACCCTTATAGGAAACCTGAACGTCAATCTGCCCAAAGGAAGTTTTTCCGGGCCTGCCCAGTCATATACAATCAATGCCAATGACCAGATAACCGATGCATCGGATTATAATGATCTGATTATTGCCTATAAAAATGGTGCACCGGTTCGGCTTAAGGATGTCGCCACCGTGGTCTCGGCCCCGGAAAACCGTGAATTGGGTGCATGGATGAATCGCACACCGGCAATCATCGTCAATGTGCAGCGGCAGCCAAACGCCAACGTAATCCAGACGGTGACTGCGATCAAGGCTCGGCTGACCAGCCTGACCGCAGGGCTGCCCGCAGCGATGAAAATCGAAGTGCTGACTGACGGCACAACTTCGATCCGAGCCTCGGTACGAGATGCAGAGTTTGAGCTGCTGCTCAGCATTATTCTCGTGGTGCTGGTAATATTCGTGTTCCTGCGAAATTTCCGGGCGACGATCATTCCAAGCATTTCAGTGCCGGTTTCTCTGGTTGGAACGCTCGCAGCCATGTATCTGTTCGGGTTCAGTATCGATAATCTGTCGCTGATGGCGCTGATCATTGCAACGGGCTTCGTGGTGGACGATTCGATCGTCATGATCGAGAATATCTCCCGCTATATTGAACAGGGTGACAGCCCGCTTGCAGCCGCACTGAAGGGCTCCGGGCAGATCGGCTTCACCATTATCTCGCTGACCATCTCGCTCATTGCAGTGCTGATCCCCTTGTTATTCATGGGTGATGTCGTCGGACGGCTGTTCAGCGAGTTTGCCGTGACTCTGGCGGTGACGATCCTGATTTCTGCAGTGGTATCCCTTACGCTGGTTCCAATGTTATGCGCCAAGATTCTGGACAGCAAGGAAAATCACAGGCTAAGCCGTTTCGAAGCCAAAAGTGCTGCATTGTTCGACAGGTTGATCGAGCGGTATGGCCAGGCTTTGCGCAGCGTGCTGGCGCACAGGCGACTGACGTTATCGGTGGCTATACTGACCCTCATCCTGACCGTGGCCATGTATGCTCTTATTCCCAAAGGCTTTTTTCCGGTACAGGACAACGGGGTGATTCAAGGCATCAGCCAGGCGGCGCAATCGACGTCCTACCCCGCCATGGCTGTAAGACAACAGGCTTTGGCCGAGGCGATTTTAAAAGACAAGGATGTGGTCAGTCTTTCTTCCCATATCGGCATCGACGGAACGAATAGTACGACTAATGTCGGGCGATTTCAGATCAATTTAAAGCCCAAGGCAGAGAGGCAGGAAAGTGCAACAGAGATTATCCGGCGACTCAGGGAGGAGGTTGCGGGCGTGCAGGGGATATCCCTGTATATGCAACCGGAGCAAAGCCTGACGCTGAATACCTCCGTTTCACCTACCCAGTACCAGTTTACCCTGGAAGATCCGAACCAGAGTAATTTTGCCAAATATGTGCCGTTGCTGACGGAAAAGCTGAGGGCACTTCCACAACTGGCGGATGTGGCAAGCGAACTACAGAATGACGGACTTTCGGTTTACATAGATATAGATCGGGAAAATGCTTCCCGCTTTGGGATTACACCTGCAACGGTGGACAATGCACTCTACGATGCATTCGGCCAGCGGATCATTTCCACCATTTTCAAACAGACCGAACAATATCATGTGATTTTGGGGGTCGCCCCGAATATGAAGGAAAATATCTCCTCTCTCGGGTCGATCTATCTCCCGTCGAACTCTGCCGAGGGCGGTCAGGTCCCGCTGCGCTCGATCGCTACGTTCACCAAACGGGCAGAACCGTTGGTGATACACCATCTGGGACAATTTCCGGCCACCACAATATCTTTCAACCTCGCCCCCGGGGCTTCGCTCGGTAGTGCAGTGAATGCGATCGAGACGGTGGAAAAGGGGCTGAAGCTGCCGGTTTCGATGACGACCACCTTCGCCGGTGCGGCGCTGGCGTTTCAGAATTCATTGAACAATGAGGTTTTCTTGCTGCTGGCTGCACTCATTTCCGTCTACATTGTGCTCGGTGTGTTGTACGAGAGTTTCATTCATCCGGTGACCATCCTGTCGACCTTGCCCTCGGCGGGGATAGGTGCGTTGTTGTTTTTGTGGATTGCCGGAGATGGCTTGGATGTGATCGGCATTATCGGCATCGTGCTCTTGATCGGCATTGTCAAAAAAAACGCGATCATGATGATTGACTTTGCGCTGCAGGCCGAGCGCAATGAGGGTAAAGCCGCATACGATGCGATTTACGAGGCGTGTTTGCTGCGCTTTCGGCCCATTCTCATGACAACTGTTGCCGCCATGCTGGCCGCCGTGCCGCTTTGGCTTGGCGGCGGCACGGGATCCGAACTGCGTGCGCCTCTGGGGCTGGCGATTATCGGCGGTCTGGCGGTCAGCCAGATTCTGACACTTTTCACCACCCCGGTGATCTACCTGGCTTTTGACGCCCTGGCGCACCGCATGAAGAGGGGTGGGGCATGAACATCTCGTCAATCTTTATAAAACGGCCGGTTGCTACCACACTGCTGACAATCGGCATTGCCCTCTCCGGAGCCCTGGCATTTTATAAGCTGCCCGTCGCTCCACTGCCGCCGATTTCATTCCCGACCATCCAGGTGCAGGCCCGAATGGCCGGCGCAAGCCCCGACACCATGGCGGCAACGGTTGCCGAGCCGCTGGAGCGGCGTCTCGGTGTGATTGCCGATGTAACGGAGATGACTTCGGAAAGCGGCGTGGGCTCCACCCGCATCACGGTGCAGTTTGGCTTGGATCGAGACATCGATGGAGCAGCGCGCGATGTTGAGGCGGCGATTCAGGCGGCGCGAGCCGACCTGCCGACAGCCTTGCGTTCCAACCCGACGTATCGGAAATTCAACCCGGCCGACGCCCCGATTATGATTCTGGCATTGACGTCGGACACCCTGACCCAAGGGCAGCTTTATGATTCCGCGGACACGGTACTGCAGCAGCAATACTCGCAGATCAGCGGCGTGGGCAATGTGGAGCTGGGGGGTGCCGCCCTGCCTGCCGTGCGGGTGGAACTGCAGCCGGGCTTGCTTTTCAATTACGGGATCGGCCTGGAAGATGTGCGGGCGGCGCTGGCTGCGGCCAATGCCAACAGTCCTAAGGGGTACTTCAACCATGGCGATCAGCGACTGCAGATTTACACCAATGATCAGGCAACCCGGGCGGCGCAGTATCGCAATCTGGTAGTCGCCTTTCGAAACGGCGCTGCTGTTTATCTCCATAATGTGGCAGATGTCGAGGATTCGGTGGAGAATGTGCAGAATGCCGGGCTGTTCAACGGCAAGCCTGCGGTATTGGTGATTCTGCACCCAAGTCCCGGCGCCAATATCATCGAAACGGTAGATGAAGCGAAGGCGGTGTTGCCCCAGCTGCGGGCGGCACTCCCGCCAAGCATTCAAATTGATGTCGCCATGGATCGATCGCAGTCAATCCGCGCCGCATTGACGGATACGGAAAGGGCACTCTTTGTCGCCATTCTGCTTGTGGTGGGCGTGGTATTCGTGTTTTTGCGTTCGACAAGCGCCATGTTGATCCCCGGCGTTGCTGTGCCTATTTCGATTATCGGCGCGTTCGGACCAATGTATCTCCTCGGTTTCACCCTCGACAACCTCTCTTTGATGGCCTTGACGATTGCCACCGGCTTCGTGGTTGACGACGCCGTGGTGGTCGTGGAAAACACCGCCCGCCATCTTGATGCCGGGATGCCGCGCCTGCAGGCGGCCTTACGCGGCAGCGCGGAGGTGAGTTTCACCGTGCTGTCGATGAGTCTTTCGCTGATTGCGGTATTTGTGCCGATTTTGCTGATGCCGGGGATGGTCGGGCGCCTGTTCCGTGAGTTTTCCGAAACCCTGGCCATAACCATCCTCATCTCCTTAGTCGTTTCACAGACCACCACGCCAATGCTGTGCGCGTTATTCCTCCAACCGGCCCAGGCTGCGACCCGGCGGCCCGGCCGATTGAAGCGGATTCTGGAATCAGGTTTTGCAGCAGTGCTTGCCGGCTATGAAAAATCGCTGGGCTGGGCCTTGCGCCATGCCGGGCTGGTGGGGATCATTCTTATTGGTACCGTGGCCCTGAACATCTTTTTATTTGTGGTCGTGCCGAAGGGATTTTTCCCGGAGCAGGACAACGGATTGATCATTGGAACGATCCGAGCGGATCAGGGCATATCATTCAATCTCATGAAACAAAAACTGACCCAATTACAAAGCATTGTGCGGCGTGATCCCGGTGTTGCCACTGCGGCGGGATTTACCGGCGGGCGGTCGACCAATGGCGGTTTTATGTTCGTCACCTTAAAACCACTCGAAGAACGCCATGCATCCGCCGCCCAGATTGTGGCCCGTCTACGCAAGCCTTTAGCCGCTATTCCGGGCGTGAAATTGTTCATGGTTCCGGCGCAGGACTTACGCGTCGGAGGGCGGCAAAGTGCCGGGGAATATCAATACACCCTGCAAAGCAGTGACCAAGCCGCGCTCTATGCGTGGATACCAAAGATTGTCGCCGCGCTGAACAAGAGCGGCAAGTTGCTCGATGTCAATTCGGACCTGCAGCAGGGCGGATTGGAGACCGATCTGGTCATCAACCGGTCTGTTGCATCGCGACTTGGCATCACGCCGAACCAGATAGACAATACCTTGTACGATGCCTTTGGACAGCGCCAGGTCTCGACGATTTACCGAGCCCTCAACCAGTATCACGTGGTGATGGAACTGGCGCCGCAATATCTGCAAACCCCCGATATGTTGAAAGCGATCTATGTCAGCACCTCGGGCGGCAGAGCCAGCGGGACGGCGCAGACCAATGCGCCGACTGGGACGATTGTGGCTTCGACCCGGTCGACATCAGCGGCCGGTCTGGTGACCAGTGTGGCTCTGGACTCGGCAACCAACCAGGCAATCAATAGCATTGCCACCAGCGGCCGAGCAGGTGCTTCCAGCGGCTCGGCGGTGAGCACCCAAAAGGAGGTGATGGTGCCGCTTTCCGCCGTCGCATCCTACAAGCCCGGCAACACCCCTATCTCGGTCAGCCATCAGGGCGGGCTTCTCGCCTGTACGATTTCCTTCAGCATGCCGGCGGGGCAAGCGCTTGGCGCGGCGGCCGAAGAGATTAAGAGGACCATGAGAGATATCGCTGTGCCGTTGTCGATTCAGGGCAGTTTTGCCGGAACCGCGGCTGCGTTTCAGTCATCGCTTGCCAGTGAGCCGTTGCTGATCATCGCCGCTTTGGCAGCGGTTTATATCGTATTGGGCATTCTCTACGAGAGTACGATTCACCCGATCACGATTCTTTCCACCATTCCTTCCGCCGGAATAGGCGCCCTCTTGCTTTTGTTGGTACTGAACATGCCGCTTACCATTATAGCCCTGATCGGGGTGATCCTGTTGATCGGCATCGTCAAAAAAAACGCAATCTTGATGATTGATTTCGCACTGCAGCTGGAACGAAGTGAAAAGCTGCTGCCGGAAGAGGCTATTCTTAAGGCGGCGATTCTCCGGTTCCGGCCGATTATGATGACGACCTTTGCCGCGTTACTGGGCGCCCTGCCATTGGCAATCGGCTTTGGTCAGGGAGCGTCTCTGCGCCAGCCGCTGGGAATTACGATTATCGGCGGACTGGTGGTAAGCCAGGTCCTTACCCTTTATACAACACCGGTTGTTTATCTGTTCCTTGACCGGATAGGGACAAGGTTACGAGGCCGGCCAAGCGATGCCCCGCTACGAGCGGAAAACATTCTGGAGACCTAAGAGATGAAACGTATTGGGGTATTGGCTCTGCTGTTGACACTTGGTGGCTGCATGGTTGGACCGCGTTATGAACGGCCGGAGGGGATTGTGCCCGCCACCTACAAAGAAGCTGCCGGCTGGACCAGGGCTGTGCCTGCCGATAACGTGGACAAGGGCGATTGGTGGAAGATCTATCATGACCCGGTATTGAATCGTTTGGAACCGTTAGTCTCGATCTCCAATCAGTCGCTTGCGGCCGATTATGCCGCGTTTAGGCAATCTCAGGCGATTGTCCGGGAAGTGCGCGGCGGTTTGTTCCCGATTGTGGGGGTGACCGGAAGTGCCGACCGGTCCGGCAAAGGACACGGCGGATCGCAAAGCAGCGGCAGCTTTGAAGGGAGTGTAAGCTGGGTGCCGGACATCTGGGGAAAAATTCGCCGCCAGGTGGAGAGCGAGGAGGCGGCGGAGCAGCTAAGTGCTGCCGTTCTGGCCAACGCCACACTTTCCAGCCAGGCGGAGCTTGCCAGTGATTATGTGAACTTGCGTACGCAGGATGCCGTGATCGCTTTATTGCAGCAAATGGTGACAGCCTATCGGCAGAGCCTGCAAATTACCGAGAATCAGGTCCAGGCAGGAGTAGCTTCGCCACTGGATATGATTACCGCTCGAACCCATCTGGAAGAAACGCAGTCCCAACTGATCAACGCCGGCGTTACTCGTGCGCAGTACGAGCATGCCATTGCGGTCCTGGTGGGCAGGCCGCCTGCGGATCTGAGTCTGGTTCCCGGGAACTTGATTGCGGAGGTTCCGGAAATTCCGGTCGGGATGCCGTCGACCCTGCTGCAACGGCGCCCCGATATCGCAGCGGCGGAACGAAGCATGGCAGAGGCCAATGCGCAGATCGGTATTGCCGTAGGCGCTTTTTATCCGGATTTGACCCTGTCCGTCATTGGCGGATTTTCGGCAAGCCCTATCGACGGTCTTTTTTCCGCCGGCAATACCCTGTGGTCGTTAGGTTCGAGTGCAGCCGGCTCGTTATTTGAGGGAGGTTCCCGCAGAGCTGCAGTTTCAGCGGCCAGGGCAGGCTATGACCAGAGTGTGGCCACCTACCGACAGACTGTCCTGACGGCCTTTCAACAGGTGGAGGACGCGCTTTCGACTCTACGGATATTGGAGAGACAGGCAGTGGCTGAGCAGGCGACAATCAGGGATGCGACCCGAGCGGCACAAATAGCATTGGACGAATATCAGGCCGGGACGCAAGCATATACGACGGTGGTTACTGCCCAGGTTACTTTGCTTTCCAGCCGACAGACTGCGCTGGCAGTCCAGCAGGGTCGACTGTTGGCCAGCATCTTGCTGGTCCAGGCGCTGGGCGGTGGATGGCAGGATACAGATTTGCCAAAACCATGAAATTTATTTGGCTCTTGGCAATCCTAGTTACCGCATATACATTCCGGCTGGGTTTTGCCTTTCTGAAAAATCAGTAAGGTCTACAAATGCACTCTCTGCTCTGACTGGATGGCGGTAAGGCTGGAGCCGGCTTGTGTCAAGGCTTGCCCGACCGGCGCCATCGTTTTCGGTACCAAGGAAAGGATGATTCACCAAGGGTCCTAATGAGGTCCCGGAAGAGACTGAAAAGGAGGTAGAAGAATGAAACAAGATCCCCGGAGCATACCTTGTTGCACCGCATCCGAACGCGCTAACCACTGGCTGGTCGCCCTCGTCTTCTTCCTAGTCGGCCGGAGCCGGGACTCTGCCCGGTCTGCGGCCGCCCTCCGGTAGCGGGCGTGATCCACACTACCGGCGGAATCAATTATTTCCCTTTGGAAGGGGGGGATGACTCGGTCAAGGTGGAGAGCTGTAATGGCTGCGGCGGTTACTTGAAGCTTTTTTACCCGGAAAGGATACTCTATATAAATAGAGCCGGTTGCCGACGGACCTGGCGACCTTGTCGCTGAATGTGCTGATGGCTCGCGAGAGAAAGACGCGCATCGGACCAAGCCTATTGCTGCATCCGGGATGCGCTGGGGCGCGAAAAGGCACCTTTTCCCGTCAGGGACTCTCTGGAGGGATCGTGGAACGCTTGACCGGTTCGCAGCTTAGTCCCGCCTCTGTCAGGTCATGACATTGGTCAGTAGCCCCGACAAAGGTATAGAAGGCTCCCGCATAGAGCTGGTAGGTACCTTTTGGTGTGCCGAGAATATATGGCATGACACCTGTTCCGATGGTTTTGACATAAGCAGCTGCCAGCTGATCCTTATCCTGGTAACTCCCGATTCGGGCTGAATAAACAGTTGGTTTGATCGGCTTATCGGTCAATTGCTTTTGATCTAAATATTGCTGCGCCTCGGCAATTGTAGAAAATACTCCGGTAAACAGCCTGTATTGTATACCTTTTTCTCCCAGATCCACTTTGACCAAGTGAGGGGAAATACCTCGTTTTTGGTAATACGGAATTGCCATCTCAGCGAGTGGCTCTTCTGTAAAGGTTTCGAGGAGAATCGAGTATGGATACTCACCCACCGGCAAAATGGTCGCCTCCATATCGATCAGCGATGAAGATATTACTTGCAGTTTACCTCCTTCACCGCCTTCTGACGCTTCCCCTGCGACCGCCGAAGGAGATGGGACTGTCTTTTTTTCTTCGGGAATAGGTTTGTTCGTGGTATCAGTAACCCGGCTATTCGCTGACGCCTCTTCCGGTTGAACAACCGGTGGCTGGCCTGAGCTTTCGGTATGTTTTGCGTCGATGATCTTGGCCGGATCTTTGTCCGCTTCTCCGGATTTATCGGTTTTGTCGAGAAGTTTCTCGGTTTCCGTTGCAGGAGGCGAAGAATCATTATAGGCAGTGTCCAGCCTTTGGTGACCAAGGTATGGCCCTAAATCGACGGTGGCGAGAAATACGGCCAAACTACAGAGCAGCAGAACAAAGACACCAATAATTGTTTTCATCCGGATTCGCTTTTGTAGAGGCGGTTTTAAACCCGCCCTTGAACTTTATTTTAACAGGATAGGATAAAGCAGAATTTTTACCACGTGCTCATGGGAAGATCAAGTCACTGATTGCACCAATCAATGGAGTGAACGCACTGTGTGCATCCTGTTTTTTTAACACTTTGCTCTCTGCAATTTAATGTGCGGGAGTTCTCTCCCGGCCACTCATTCCTGTTGACACAGTTCAATAAAATTTTGTATTTTCCGCACTTGGCCTTTTGAAAATTATTTATCCCTTATGGAGGAATATAGATGTGGCAAAATATTAAGGCAGCTCCGGCAGACTCTATCCTTGGGCTGACTGAGGCTTTCAGGAATGATCCTAGCGCACGAAAGGTTAACCTCGGTGTCGGGGTGTATAAAGACGAAGAGGGAAAAACCCCCATCTTGAAGTGTGTGAAGGCTGCTGAGAAGATCCTGCTGGAGCAGGAAGGTACCAAAAGCTATCTGCCGATTTCCGGAGATCCGGTTTATGCCGCGGAGGTACAAAAACTGCTCTTCGGCAGCTCCGGAGAGGTGATCACCAGCGGTCGGGCTGCCACCGCCCATGCACCCGGCGGCACCGGAGCGCTCCGGGTTGGCGGTGATCTGTTGAAAAAGTTTTATCCTGACGCCAAGGTATGGATAAGCAATCCCACCTGGGCAAATCATAAGGGTGTGTTCAAAACAGCCGGTTTTGAGCTGGCGGAATATGACTATTACAATCCGGTTACCAAAGCTGTCGATTTTGACGCTATGGTGACCAGCCTTGAAAACGTTCCGGCCGGGGACATCGTTTTACTCCATGCCTGCTGTCACAACCCGAGTGGAGTCGACCTGAATGGGGACCAGTGGAAACAGGTGGCTGCCCTCGGCAAGGCGAAGGGATGGATGCCTTTTCTTGATTTCGCCTATCAGGGATTCGGTGAAAGTGTGGAAGAGGACCGGCGTGGAATTGAGGAGTTTGCCGCCACGGGAATGGACTTTTTTGTAGCCAGTTCTTTTTCCAAGAACTTCGGTCTTTATAACGAACGTACCGGCGCGCTGACCATTGTCTGTCCCACTGCTCAGGATGCTGCGGTGGCCATGAGTCATCTGAAGACCACCATCCGGGTTATTTATTCCAATCCGCCTGCCCATGGCGGTCTCGTGGTGGCGACAATTCTCAGCAACCCCGAATTGCATGCACAGTGGCTAAAAGAGCTGGCGGAAATGCGCGACCGTATCAAAGCCATGCGTGTCGCTTTGGTCGAGGGGCTCGCGGGAAGAGGGGTGGAAGGAGACTTTTCCTATATCGCCGAGCAGCGGGGAATGTTTTCCTTTAGCGGGCTGTCCGATGATACCGTTGCCTGGCTGCGAAGCAATAAGAGTATTTATGTGGTCGGGGGCGGCCGGATAAATCTGGCCGGGCTGACCAAAGCCAATATCGACTATGTCTGTGACTCCATTGCCGAAGCACTGAAAAAAGGCTGACGTTGGTAAGTGTTTGATATCACTGTTCTCGATAGACCAGGGCAACAGCCGGGCAGGTAATTATTTTTCCCGGTTGTTGCCTTTTTTGTTTTCGGCTCAGGCAAATTCCTGATTCGTCCTGTTGATAATTTCTTCCTGATGATCTTTGTCAAGATCGACAAAATAGTCGCTGTAGCCGGCAACTCGAACCAGCAGATTTCGATATTCATGCGGATGCTCCTGCGCTGATCGCAGGGTCTTGGTGTCGACGACGTTAAACTGGATATGGTGGCCGCCCAGGGTGAAGTAGGTCCGGATCAGATCGCAGAGTTTATCCAGGTCCCGGTCGGTTGCCAGCACACTTGGCAGAAACCGTTGATTGAGCAGGGTGCCGCCGGATTTTATCTGGTCCATTTTGCTGAGCGACTTGATTACCGCCGTCGGTCCGTTGCGATCAGCCCCGTGGGAAGGTGATGTCCCGTCGGATTCAGGCAGCTTCGCGAATCGGCCATTGGCGGAGGCGCCGAGCATCTTTCCAAAATAGACATGGCAGGTGGTCGAGAGCATGTTCAGGTGATAAACGGTTCCCTTGGTGTTGGGCTTGCCGTCTATGCCGGCAAAGAGCGAGCTGTACACCATTTTCATGATGTCATCCGCCCTGTCATCGTCATTACCGTAGAAAGGGGTTCTGTTCCAGAGTTTTAAGCGTAGCGGCTCTTCACCGGCAAAATTATTTTTGAGAGCACCCAGCAATTTCTCCATGGTGATCGAACCGTTGTCAAAAACATGGGTTTTAATTGCCGACAGGCTATCGGTGACGGTGCCGATACCGCAGCACTGGATATAGTTGGTGTTGTAACGCGGTCCCCCGTCGTAATAATCTTTGCCTTTTTCGATGCAGTCATGAATGACCACCGACAAAAAGGGTGCCGGTGAATATTTGGCATACATCCGTTCGATGTAGTTGTTCACCCGTATCTTGAGATTAACCACGTATTCCAGTTGCTTATTGAAAGCTGCGTAGAGTTCAGGGAAGCTGGTAAAGGTGGCAGGATCGCCGGTCTCGAGGGAGACTTTTTTACCGGTGAGCTGGTCGACTCCGTTGTTCAGGGTGAGTTCCAGAATTTTAGGAACATTGAGATAACCGGTGAGGATGTAGGCTTCCTTGCCGAATGCCCCGGTTTCAATGCAGCCGCTGGTGCCGCCTTCGCGGGCGTCTTCCACACTTTTGCCTGCCCGTACCTGCTCCATGATGACGGCATCTGAATTGAAGACTGAAGGGTAGCCATAGCCTTTACGAATAACCTTGGCCGCAGTTTTCAGGAAACGGTCCGGAGTCTTATTGCTGATATGGACACTCGGCTGAGGCTGCAGAAGGTGGAGTTCGTCGGCAACTTCAAGGCAGATAAAGGATACCTCGTTGGTTGCATCACCACCTGTCGCGTTCACTCCACCTAGGTTGACCTGGGTGAAATCGTTATAAGTTCCGCTCTCCTTGGCGGTGACACCGACTTTGGGCGGGGCGGTGTGATTGTTCACCTTGATCCACAGGCAGCCGATCAGCTCTTTAGCTTTATCCCGGTCAAGCAGACCGGTTGCGAGATCTTTTTCATAAAAGGGATGAAGATGCTGGTCCAGATGTCCGGGGGTCATTGCATCCCAGCCATTCAGTTCCGTAATGATGCCGAGATGGACGAACCAGTACATCTGCAGGGCTTCATGGAAAGTTAGGGGCTTATAGGCGGGAACCCTGCGGCATATTTCACTGATTTTCAGGAGTTCTTCCCGCCTGGCAGGTTCGGCTGTCGCCGCCATGCTCTCGGCAAGATCTGCATGACGATCGGCAAAAATAATTGCTGCATCGCAGGTGATAGCCATGGCCCGGAGCTGCTCGGCCTTGTCTGAAGCCTGAGGATCGTTGTGGTAATCCAGATGGCTGATTCTTTCCGCTATCCGTTCCTTGAAATCGACCATTCCCATGGTATAGATAGTGCCGTCAAGCGCGGTGTGCCCAGGTGCCCGCTGCTCCATGAATTCCGTAAAAAGTCCGGCCTCATAAGCGATGCGCCAGTCTTCGGGGATTTCGCTGAAAATGCGGTCACGCATGGAGCGGCCTTGCCAGTAGGGGATGACTTCTTCTTCATAGCGCCGGATATCCTCGTCTGCCACGCGATAACTGGTCATAGCCCGGTCGTTTAAGATCCTGAGATCCTCGGTGCTGTGACAGGTCAGTTCCGGAAAGGTCGGGACCACTTTCGGCGCAGGGCCGCGCTCGCCGACGATCAGCTCATCTTCACCGATATACAGAGTCTTGTGTTCCGTAAGATGCTTGAAACATAGGGCCCGTAGCACCGGCAGGGAGTGTTTGCCATTGTTTTTCTTGTAGAATTCAGTTTCCAGCAGTGCCCGTTCAATGGAAAGAGATGGTTTTGTCTCAAAGCTCTCCTGCCGCAATCTTGCTATCCTACCCTTCATTCTAGCCTCCTATCCTGACATCCGATGTGTAGTTTTTCAGAAGTTGTACTATCCTGATCACCTGTTCCTGAGGGGGTGCCGTAAAATTTTTGCCTTTATACTGAAGACCGAGTTTTCTGTACTTGGCGGTGGCCGACGGGTGATAGGGCAAAACATCAATGCCTGTTATTCCTTTGCATTGAGCGATAAAAGAGCCTGTTGCCCGGATATTTTTTTCGTCATCGTTGACGCCGGCAATAAGCGGCAATCGAACCCTGACCTGCTGTCCGCTTTTGGTAACGGTCTGCAGATTATGCAAAATCAAATCGTTGGCAACTCCGGTATAGAACTGATGTTGCCTGTTATCCATGTGTTTTAGATCAAAGAGAAACAGCTCTGTCTCCTCGGCGATTGTCAGAAGCGTTTCGGTAGGAGTGAAGCCACTGGTGTCTACGGTTCGGTGAATACCCAGAGCGCCGCACTCCTTGAGAAGGGCCAGAAGGCTATCGGGCTGAGACAAAGGTTCTCCTCCTGAGATGGTAACTCCACCGCCGGACTGATCATAAAAGGGGAGATCTTTTTTGATTTCGACCAGCAGCTGTTCCGTTGTCGCCTGCCAACCTGTTGCCTCATGAACCAGGGCTGGACAGGTGTCGATGCAGGTCCGGCAGAGATTGCATTTCTCGATGTTACGCCGGATACCGTTATCGGCGGCTTGAAGAGCCTGTTTTCGGCAACTAACGATACATTCTCCACAGCCGACGCATTTTTCGCTGCTTGTGGTGATCTCTATTTTAAAATCAATGCCTTCTGGATTGTGACACCAGTGACAGGCCAATGGACAACCTTTGAAAAAAATAGTTGTCCTGATATTCGGTCCGTCGTGGAGGGCATATCGCTTAATTGCAAAAATTGTTGAGTTTGTCTTGTCCATAAGGTCTATTAACAATCAATCTCATTCTCATGCAATGGAAATGTGCATTAGTGTGATGGGTCTGAAGGACAGTATTTTAAACAGGATTATATTGTATACCAATAATGTATGCTATTTGTTACTCTTGTAAAGGAGAAAGAGGATCATTATGAAAATGTTGATTGTTTTGGGCAGTCCCCGGAAAGGCGGAAATGGCGAGACTCTGGCCCGTAAGGTCGCTGAAAGCGTGATAAATAGCGGGGGTGTGGTCGATTATATCCGGCTCAACGACCTGAATCTGCGCCCGTGCCAGGGATGCGGCGGCTGTGATAAAACCGGTAAATGTGTCATCAAAGATGATATGACGGAAGTCTATCAGGCAGTAGACGCTGCTGACCGGATATTGTTGGTCAGCCCCGTGTATTTTTACGGCCTGTCGGCTCAGTGTAAAATTTTCGGCGATCGCTTTCAGGCTCGCTGGTCAAGAAAGTATTTGTTGAAGGAAAGGATTCGGCAGGGTGAAGGGCGGAAGGGATATCTTCTCTCCACGGCCGCCACCAAAGGCTCGAAAATCTTTGATTGTAGTATTTTAACCACTAGATATATCTTTGATGCCATGGACCTGGAATATGGCGGTGATCTGCTGGTCCAAGGGGTCGACGGGCGAAAAGCGGTTCTCGGAGTTCCGGACGAAATGGCCCGGGCTGAACAATTTGGCAGGGATATTGTCGAGGGCCGCATATAAAAAGCCGTTTTCAGATCTGTTGAGCCGACTTCTCCCCCTTAATTTTATCGGCTCAGGATAAAAAATTTTAGAAGTCCCGACTCCCGACTTTTTGAGTTTTGATCCGGCTTTCCAATTGGTTTTAATCCTCACCATCTTGCATCCGAAAATTAAAATCCTACTATATGAGCTATGACAAGTCATTGTTAGAGATGTGGTAGATTTTGCTCAATAACTCGGTTGAGTTTCACAAAAATTTGCACAAATATAGGGGGAGTTAAGGTGATAGGGAGAAAATGTGAAAAACCGAAAAAATACAAATTTTAAGTAAGAAGGACTTTCATTTATGAATAAATCCAAAATAATATTTTTCATTTTCATCGTAATTGCGGGTGCATCACCCGCCTTTGCAGAAATGTCGACCCAAACGGGAGCCGGATATGGCAGGAACTTCCGAGGGAACACGAATCTGGAGCAGTACGAGGTATTTTGGCGTCAACCGCTTCCTTATAAAATCACCCTTGGCGATACCTGGAAGATTGCAACTGATGTGGAATTAGGTGGGGCCCTGATTCGCGAAAGGCATTCAGATAATGATGGGACGGGCAGGTTTTCCCTGACACCCGAGGTAATCGTCAGCCCTCATCACATGGTCAATTTCATCTTTGGTATAGGCGCTGGTTTCATGGTAGGTGAAACGGAATTTACCGACCATGATCTTGGGGGGCCTATTCTGTTTACCGGCAAAGTAGGAGTGCAGCTTCTGCTAGGAGACCATTGGGGGCTGGAATATGTCTATTTCCATCAATCAAATGCTGGAATATACGAACATAATGCAAGCCTCAATATGAATCAGCTCTCCTTTGTCTATAATTTCTAAAGTTATCCTTACCCAATCATGCTGTAAAGAATATTGGCCAAGTCCTCCTTGGCCAATTGGGCAGGGATGTATTTATTCCTCGTTTTATCCACAATTTTTGCAATACCCGCCAATGTCGCATTATATTTACTGAGTCTAGCAAGGTCCGGCTCGTCGGTAAGCCGCATGAGCTCCTCGATGAAAAATGGAGAATGTCCGTAGGTGTTCCTGAATCTCCGGTCATGCAATTTTTTTTAAGCTGATCGGATTCGGTGCCATACGCACATAGCCCTTTTCCTGTGCCACGATATCAAGCGGCAGGCTGGCCATGTCGGCCAGGTCGAATCCCATCTCTTTTATAACCGGACTCTCAACAACCTTGACATAGCTTCTGCAATCATCGCAGGTGATCACCCGAAATCCGGGTTCGTCTTCAGAGACGATGGTGTTGAGTTTTGCCGTATCCACGGTGCCGCAGCTCGGGCAGCCGATGAAACGGTAGGGGCCGGTGGTCCCGCAAAAGGAACAATGCAGGTTGCGCTTGGGACCCTCTTCAATGGATGTAAGCGCAGGAGCGGCTGAACAGAGCGGACAGCGGCCATTCTCCCACTGGTTGCCGTCCAGGGGAAAAGTTTCCCTTAATGCCAGAAAATATGGCCTGCTCAATAGAAACAGAAGGCCACTCAATTCTTCCTCACTATGGGGCAGGGAGGAAAGATCGGGAAACTGGCCCAGAGGAAAGCGCATAAAGTCGATTTTGCCTTCTTCCAGTGCCTGGCCTAAGGGATCGAGTTCCTCGACTGGCAGCTCAAAAACGGAGGCGAAGAGCTGCAAAACAGCACGACTTTTTTGGCGTGGATAGGATTTTGCATCTCCAGGTAAAGTCGCCGACCTCTCTTTGGGCAAAAGGTCTTTGACCTCATTATGAAAGCGTTGCCATTTGGCATAAAACTCAAGCGGGTCTTTAAGGTGCGGCCTCTTTTCGATCAAGGCCTGAATATCTACGGTCATAACTCTCCTTATGAAATTTTTAGTACCTTAGAAATCTCTTTCTTGCTGTTAAAGAAAGAATTTCGTGAAGGTACTTATCCCCGTGCTTTGCGGGGGTTAGTACCTTAGAAATCTCTTTCTTGCTGTTAAAGAAAGAATTTCGTGAAGGTACTTATCCTTATGCTTTGCGGGGGTTAGTACCTTAGAAATCTCTTTCTTGCTGTTAAAGAAAGAATTTCGTGAAGGCACTTATCCCGGTGCTTTGCGGGCGGTGAATGAATACATACCTATAAGTAATTATTCATCATCATACCATGAAAAAAGGGGATACCATGGTATCCCCTTTTATTTCTTAGTTGTCTGTCAATAGGTTGAGATTACATCTTCCCGACCGCTTTCATCCATTTGGGATATCTCTTCCTGGCATCGCTGAGCGAAAGGGTTCCGCTTACCATAAGCTTGAATGTCCCAGGATTTGCAAGTGTTCCCAGATAGATATGGACAGGAACTGCTAAAGCAAAGAGGCAGAATGCCACATTGTGAATGAGGTGACAGATGAGCATGAGCGCCGTATCCTCTTTCATGAACCAGATGCCAAAGCCTGAGAGAGCGATGGCGATGCCGGCCAAGACGATGGCGAGGTAATAAAGTTTCTGACCGGGATTGTATTTTCCCATTGGTGGTACCGTGACCTTGTGCGAGAGATAGCCACCAGCCACCTTGAACCACTGCAGATCGTCTGCGTCATATTCAAGGGATTCCTTGAGGTAATGGCGCAGGGAATAGAGCAGTGACACGGAAAAAACCACTCCTCCCCAGTTATGCACGGTTTTCATACCATTGAAGCCGCCGAACACCGAAGCGACAGCCTCAATATGGAACAGGAAAGTGAATCCTGTGATCATCAGCAGGATGCAGCTTCCGGCGAGTATCCAGTGATTCAGGATCTCGTCAACACTTGATTTTCTTACCATCTCCGCCATTTTACACCTCCTCGTCCTTTTCCTTGTGGGGACCTATCGCCAGATAATGAATCGCGGCCGCGGCGACCACGCCGACCAGGCCAATCCCTGAGAGCGGTTTCAGGTAGGTATGCCAGAAGACCACGCTGCTCGGAATAGCAGGATTTTCCTTCATTCCGTAGAGCTTTGGTTCTTCTTTGAAGGCATAGATCGTGCCAAGGCCGCTCAGGTCGTGTTCACCGTAGATGGTTCCGTAACCGTCTTTTTGGGCTGTGCTGATCAAATCATTACGGTCTCCGAACTTCAAGGCCCCGGTGGGGCAGGTTTTTACGCAGGCCGGTTGCATACCCGCGCCGATCCGGTCGGAACAGAGATTGCATTTTGCCACCTTATTCTCCGCGTCATAGCGGGGAACATCGAATGGGCATGCGGTTACGCAGAGTTTGCAGCCGATACACTTCTCCCGGTCATAGGCAACGGCTCCTTCCTCAGTCCTGTACAGGGCGCCGGAAGGACAGATCGTCATGCAGCCGGCGTCTTCACAGTGCATACACCGTCTGCTGACAAAGAGCCAGCGCACGGGATTTTGCTTGGACGGCACTTCATTATAGCGAATGATATTGAAGGCCGCGCTCGCCAAATCCGGCGGATTCTGGTATGAGCCGTTGTTTTTGGTTTTGATCGCCGGCAGCTGGTTCCAGGATTTGCAGGCGACCTGGCATCCACGGCAGCCGATACAGGCCTCCGGAGTAACCAGGATTGCTTTGCGGTTTATCGTAGTATTTGACATGTTTCCCCCCCCTATGCCTTCCGGATATTGACCATGAAGGCCTTTGTTTCGGGTATCATTGTGTTTGCGTCACCCACGTTTGGAGTTAGCAGGTTGGCGCTGTCATACCCGCTGCCGTCTTCGGGAAACTGCCAGCCGAAATGCCACGGGAGACCGACCTGGTGGACCGTTGAATTGGCAATATTGAAGGGTTTAAAGCGTTCGGAGACCAGCGCTACCGCTTTCACCTCGCCACGGCCTGAGGAGACGACAACAGTTTCGCCGTTGCTTAAACCCAGCAGTTTCGCTAATTCCGTGCTCATTTCCACAAAATTCTGGGGCTGCATCTCCAGCAACCAGGAGCAGTGCCGTGTCATAACACCGGTCTGCCAGTGTTCTGATACCCGATAGGTGGTTCCAACGAAAGGAAACAGAGGATCGCAGGTATTGAAGGCATCCATCTTGTCTCCGAATATTTTAATCGTCGGGTTGATCCGCTGGCTGGACATCGTGTTTTTCTCGACAGGACATTCCAGGGCCTCATAATGTTCCGGGAACGGACCTTCCGCAAGGCCGGGCCCGAAAACGGAGGCGACTCCGTCCGGTTTCATAATAAAAGGCAGTTTTCCGTTGGTGCCTTGTGGGGGTGCACCGCCATCGGGAACATCGCCTTCCCAAACGCCTGGTTTACCGGACGCTGCCAGCTTGGTCGCATTCCATTTGATGAGCGGCCGTTTCGGATCCCAAGGTTGTCCCTGCAGATCGACTGACGCCCGGTTGTAGATAACCCTTCGGTTTACCGGCCAGGCCCATGCCCATTCAGGGAAAAGTCCGAGACCGGTTGCGTCTTTCTTGCCGCGTCTGGCCATCATGTTGACCTGTTTGCCGTCCTTCATGATGTAGGAGTTGCAGTAGAGCCAGTTGCCGCTCGATGTGGAACCGTCTGCCTGCAGAGTGGCGAAGCTCTTGACCAGATCTCCTTTTTTGCCGATAAGCTTTGGAGGTTCTACCTTCGTGTCATAGACATCTTCGAGATAGTAGCCGTTGATTTCCTTGGCTATCTCGTGTGTATCAATACGTTTCACCTTGCCGGAAGCATCGCGCTCACCGTAATCCCAGCTCAGATTGACGACTGGTTCCGGGCAGGCGCCGCCTTCTTTTTTATAGAGTTCCTTAACCTTGAAATAGAGCTCATTGATAATCTCGGCATCCGGCCAGGTCTCGGCGTATGGTTCTACAGCTTTGTAACGCCACTGTCCCCAGCGGCCGGAGTTGGTGATACTGCCTTCTTTTTCCATGGAGGCGCAACACGGCAGCATGAATACCTCGGTCTGGATGTCCTTGGGGTTCATGCCCGGTCCCCGCCAGAAGGAAGCAGTCTCATTGTCGAACAGATTGACGTTCACCAGCCATTTGAGTTTGGTCAAGGCGGCGCGGGTCTTGTTGGAGTTGGCACCCGAGCAAGCTGGATTCTGGCCCCAGGCAAAAAAACCCTCGAAGCCACCTTTTAACATTCTGTCGAAAAGGGTAAGCCATGAAGCATTCATGCCGACATCCAGCTTGGGCATCCAGGAATAGCCGAAATCATTCTCCTTTGTTGCTGCCTCTCCATAGATGGCTTTAAGATAGCTGGCTATATACTTGTTTCGATTGGCCCACCAGTTGACGCTGCGAGGTTCGGTGGTTTTCGGGGTAAACTTTTCATTGTATGCCGCAAGATCAACCAGAGCCGCGTTCGGAACCGGATTATAGCCGGGTAGAATATGGAAGAGAATGCCGTAATCCGTCGATCCCTGGACATTGGATTCCCCGCGCAGGGCATTGACACCGCCACCGGGCATGCCCATGTTGCCGAGCAACAGCTGGATGATGGTCATGGTCCTGATATTCTGGGTACCTACGGTGTGCTGGGTCCAGCCCATGGCGTAGCATTCGGTGCCAACCCGGTCGGGTTTTCCGGTAGATCCATAGAGTTCATATACCTCCAGCAGGCGCTCCATAGGTGTTCCTGTAATACTCGATACCTTTTCAGGAGTGTAGCGGGCAAAATGTTTCTTTAAGAGTTGGAATACGCAGTTCGGATCTTCCAGCGTGTAATCTTTTAGAGGGATGCCGTTTTCATCCTTCTGAAAAGACCAGGACGCCTTGTCGTATTTTCGGCTTTTCTCGTCATAGCCGGAAAACAATCCATCGAGATCCGCGGGTCCCTTGAAGTCAGGGTTGAGCAGGAAAGTTGCGTTGGTATAATTGGCAACATATTCCTTGAAGTAGAGTTTCTTTTCCAGAATATAGTTGATCATTCCGCCGAGAAAGGCGATATCCGTTCCCGAGCGAAGGGGGGCGTAGAGGTCGGCTTTTGCCGCAGTCTGCGAAAAGCGGGGATCTACACAGATTAGTTTTGCACCCTTTTCGCGGGCACGCATGATCCATTTCATGGAAATGGGATGATTCGAGGCTGGATTACCGCCCATAGCCAGAATGACATCGGCATTCTTCAGGTCAATCCAGTGATTGGTCATTGCACCGCGTCCGAACGACTCTGCCAGAGCCGCAACAGTTGCACTGTGTCAGATACGCGCCTGGTGTTCTATGTACACCAGGCCCCATGACCGGACAAGTTTTTGAAGAATATAGCACTCTTCGTTATCAAGAGCGGCGCTACCCACATGGGCGATATTATCGGTCCGGTTGACGACGAATTCCTTTTCCACTTCCAGTACCGTGCCGTCCGGCTGAGTCTCTTTGACTTTATGCTTGGATACTGTCTTGAAGTCCTTGTCTCGAGAGTCTTTGACGAGGCGAGCGATTCTATCCAGCGCCCAGTCCCACTCCACTTCCTTCCAGGCAGTGGCGCCGGGTTCACGATACATCGGTTTCTTGACCCGTGTTTCGTTGTTGGCCAGCTGCATAACGGAAGCGCCTTTGGAACACAGCGCTCCTTCGTTGATCGGATGATCGGGGTCACCCTCAGTGTTGATGATCTTGCCGTTCTCCGCGTAGACAACTATCCCGCACCCTACGGAACAATACGGACAGATTGTTGTGGTCTGCTTGGCGTTTTTGATCCTCAGGTCGCGTGCATAGGCCTTCGCAGGGTCGAGGTTTACGCCAAGCGTTGCGATCAGAGCCGTGCCGCCTGATAGCTTTAGAAAATCCCGTCTTGATACTCCCATTTAAGACTCCTTTCTTGTCTTCACAAGTGAGGTAAGAAGAGTGAAAACCGGTCGATAAACCAACCGGACCGTATCTTGTATGCAGCTACGCTTTCCTTTCCTTTTCCCCTGGCTGTGGAAATCGGAACACGTACACTTTGTTGAGCCCAGAGTGATTTTCTGCACATAACAAGCAAATCAGAGAGTGCAATTTCCTGATTTCAGTGAAATCCGCGGAAATGGCGACCTTTTTATATCGCGCTACTATAGAGGAATGAAGAAAAGAAAAAAATCAGCCAACTGCTTTTTTTGATGCAGGCAATTTACTCAGGGAAGAGTAGGTGATTAAGGTGAAAATCTGTAGGTAATTTGCTGAAAAAAATGTAGGTTTTTCACTTACATAACGGCTAATCAAGGTGAGAAAGTGTTCTTTGCGCTCTACAATAAACGATCTCTGCGTGCTGTCAATAACCAGACCAAAACGAACCAATATCGACCAAAACAGACAACCTGGTCCGTTGTCTGCTGAGCGAGGACGAGCTGATTTATTGGTCGCTTCGTGACCTTAGGGGCACTCCAGAAAAAAATGTTGACCGAACGGAGCATTTCTGCTATCTGATAAAAATAACGAACATATAATTTTCAGTTATAGATAACTCTATATCCTGCTCAGGCTTACAATGAATTCACCTTTAACGACCATTAACAGCGTTATTCTTAGCGTGGCACTAGTACTTAGTGTGGTGGTCGTGGTCCGAAAGGTCGAAGGCGGAGTGCCATGAGGGGATAAAAACATAGAAAATCATTTATTTAACCCCTGTCGGCGCTTCGCCGGCGGGGGTTTTTTTGTCCCTCTCCGGTCGCCGACATAGACTCATACGACAGGAGGATGACATGTATACGATGAATGGAGCTCAGCTGATCATCATGATGCTGGAGCGTCAGGGAGTTTCGATAATTGCAGGAATACCGGGAGGAGCAAATCTCCCTCTTTATGATGCCTTGTCCGAGTCACCTTCGATCAGGCATATCCTTTGCCGGCACGAACAGGGCGCAGGATTCCTGGCTCAGGGAATAGCCCGTTCCACGGGAAGAGCCGGTGTCTGCTTTGCCACCTCCGGTCCTGGGGCCACCAATGTCCTTACTGCCATAGCCGACGCCTATCTTGATTCCATCCCTGTCATCTGTATTACCGGTCAGGTTCCTTCCTCCCTGATCGGCACAGATGCTTTTCAGGAAGTGGATACCTACGGCATGTCTATTCCTGTGACGAAGCACAATTATCTGGTCAGATCTGTTGAGGAACTGTTGTATATCATTCCCAAGGCCTTTGAGCTTGCGCTCTCCGGCAGACCTGGCCCGGTTTTGATCGATGTTCCAAAAAATATTCAAACAGAGAGAATTTCCTTTGCCGAATGGCCGGAACCGGGATGTCGTTTGCCTCCAAAATTAGCAGATTCGTCACAACTGGCGGCAGCTGCGAAGATGATAAACCAGGCTAAACGGCCTATCATCTGCCTCGGCGGCGGTGTTATCCATGCGGGCGCCGCCGAGGAAGCAAAAAACCTGATCGAGAAATGTTCACTGCCGGCGTCGATGACGTTGATGGGACTTGGAGCTCTGCCTGCGGATCATCCTCTGGCCTTGGGGATGCTCGGGATGCATGCGGCGCGTTCAACCAATATGGCCTTGCAGCAATGTGATTTGTTTATTGCAGCCGGAGCACGCTTTGATGACAGGGCAACGGGGAAAATCGTTGAATTCTGTCCGGAAGCGAACGTTATCCATATGGATATTGATCCCAGTGAGCTGTCAAAACTGAAAACCGCTCATATTGGTTTGGTCGGGGACGTAAAGGAATCTCTGCATGCTTTACTTCCTTTGCTACAACCGAATGAGCGAAGAATCTGGAGAAACCAGATTGAGGTGTTACAGGAGATGTATCCGATGACCTCACCCGAGGCCGTCGTTCCGGAAAAGCCATATGGCCTGATTCTCAAAATCTCTGAATTGCTGGATGAAAAAGGTTTCGTTGCAACCGATGTCGGTAAGCATCAGATGTGGACGGCCCAGGTTTATCCATTTTGCAGGCCACGGCAATTTTTGACTTCCGGAGGTTTGGGGACCATGGGATTCGGTCTGCCAAGCGCAATCGGCGCGGCTCTTGCCCACCCGGATAGACAGGTTGTCCTGTTTACGGGTGACGGCAGCCTCCAGATGAATATTCAGGAACTGGCTACGGCTGTAGAGCAGCAGGTTAATGTAAAAATCATCGTCATGAACAACAACTCTCTTGGTCTGGTGCGTCAGCAGCAGAATCTTTTTTACGGGAAACAGTATTTTGCCTCCGATTTTCAGATCGATATTGATTTTGCGGCCATAGCCAAAGGATTCGGTATGAAGGCTTTTAACGCCAAAGCCGGCTGTAATCTGCCGGAACTTCTGGCGTCGATTTTTGCCGAACCAGGACCATGTCTTATCAATGTGCCCATCGGCAGGGAGGAAGAGGTTTATCCAATGGTTCCTCCGGGAGCATCAAACAGTATAATGCTTGGAGGATACAATGCAGAAAAATGCGCGTGTTGAAATGATTGATCGAGATAAATGTTTCACGACAATGGTTCTTGAATTGGAAGTCAACAACCATCCTGGGGTTATGTCCCATATATGTGGTCTTTTTTCCCGACGGGCTTATAATCTTGAAGGAATTATCTGTGTGCCCATCGGAGCAGGCGAAGTCAGCCGGATGTGGTTGCAGGTGAATGAAGAGGCTAAGCTCGAACAGGTGATAAAACAGCTGCTGAAACTCCCCGATGTGCTCAGTGTCGAACGCCACGATGATGGCCACGAGGTGTTTTCCGGGGTGGCGGCATATGTGTAAGAAGGCGGCTGCGGCAAAATATGGGCTCGTCTTTCTCTGTCGAGAAAGGTAAGTTGATTTAAGCAACGACTCCATAATGAATAGGTAAAAAGTGTGAATGAAAATCTAAAGTTCCAGCTGTTGTTTAAAGATCGGATTGGCATCGTCTTTGACATAGCCCGGTTGATGACGGAGCATGGCCTCAATATTGTCTCTATGGAAGTGGAACAGAAAAATGGTTATGCCAAAATTTCCATTGAAATTGAAAAAAAAGAGCATAACCTCGACGGTCCCTCTTTACTGGCGCTTTTCGCCACTCTTCCACAGATTGAAAGCCAGTCGGAACTCCGCCGACTTCCTCAGGAAAGGCGGCAGCGATGGTTTCGAACTCTTTTTGACGGTATGAGCGAAGGCATAATTTCAGTTGATGAGAAGGGAAAAATCAATACTATTAACAGTGTTGCCTGTCGTACCCTCGGTCTGCTCTACGAAAATGCTATCGGTCAGCATATCGGTGAAATAAGCCCCAAGGACTCTATTCTGCTCGATTGTCTGGAGAAGCGAATGCCTGTCAGCAGGAGGAAGTCAGTGGTAACCAGTACCGGCAGGGTCGAATTCTACGGTTCGGCTAAGCCGATAATTGACTCCAGCGGTAATTTTGCCGGAGCTGTGCTGTTGATCAATAATCTCAAAGAAGTAAAAGAAATGGTCGATGCCGTCTCGACTCCTTTGTCCGTTACCTTTGACGATTTTCACGGTGAGAGTCCGGCAATAAAAAACCTTATAAGTTTTGCCAGGAAAATAGCTGATACCGGTACAATCGTTTCAATCACCGGAGAAAGCGGTACAGGAAAGGAACTATTTGCCAGAGCCCTGCATTTTGAAAGCGGCAGATCCGGACCATTTATTCCGATCAACTGTGCAGCACTTCCCGAATCTCTGATTGAAAGCGAATTGTTCGGGTATGTAGATGGTGCTTTCACCGGAGCAAGGAAAAAGGGTAAACCCGGACTTTTCGAGGCGGCGGGTGACGGAACCATATTTCTCGATGAGATCGGGGACATGCCGCCCGGCCCGCAAGCCAAAATTCTCCGGGTGCTTGAGGATGGACTTGTCCGCAGAATCGGAGGCGTTGAGGAGATACCTGTCAACGCCCGGGTGATTACGGCTACCAACAAAAATCTCAGGGAAATGGTGCAGGAGCAACGCTTTAGGGAAGACCTGTTTTATCGCATTAACGTTCTGACCATCCAGATTCCACCATTGAGAGAGAGGCTGATGGATATCCCGCTTCTAGCGGGCAATTTTCTTCAGCAGTTTAATAGAAAACTCGGCAAGGCGGGACAAACCATCAGTCAAGAGGCCATTGCCAAACTCTATAACTACAGTTGGCCCGGCAATGTCAGAGAACTGAAAAATATGATAGAACGGGCTTCCGTTCTGAGTGACGGCGATCTCATTGAGGATAAAGCCATCAGATTGAGCCATGAATCGATAGGACAGTGTAATCGCAGCTGTGTCAGCTCGTTAAGTAACGGTGTTTCACTGAAAAAGCTGCTCGGTCGCTATGAATCCACAATATTACTTGATACACTCAATGCAACTCCAAGTATCCGGAAAGCTGCGCAGAATCTTGGGCTTTCCCATACCGCCCTCTTAAAAAAAATCGAAAAGTTCCAACTGTCTTCTGGCAACAAAATGAACCGATGGAACAAAAACGAACCACAGTAAAATAGTTTATTAATACAAGTAGATGCACATATTTCTTTGTTCTGGTGGTAATAAAAATTTCCACTAAGCTTTGTTTTTCATCTCCTGCAGTACTGTTTTCCTCTATTGATTTGTTTTCTTTGTAAGAATAATATATCTTGTTTGTGGCTTGAAATTATTGAACAATCAAATGACGCGATTAGAATTTTACAGTTATTGCCTTCACAGGTTCAGGTAAGTGGCAGATAGATTGCATTTAAGTGTCTGTGGTGGCTGGTGAATCTATCCAAATTTTATAGGAGCGGAAGCTGATGCTGCCTGAATTGTTCTTTAGATCCCTATAAGTTATAGGGGAAATTGCTCTCAAACCAGGAGGTTGGGAAAGATGAAAGTTGGAATTTTAAAAGAGATTAAAGAAGCCGAAAATAGAGTTGCCATGACTCCGGCCGGAGTGGAAACTATGCGGGCAAACGGCCATGAGGTCATGGTGGAGAAGGCTGCCGGGACCGGTAGCGGTTTCACTGATGATGCCTATCTCGCCGCGGGCGCAATAATTATCCCTTCTCCTGCTGAAATCTATGGACTGGCGGACATGGTAATGCACGTCAAGGAACCGCAACCTTCAGAATATAGTCTGATTCGCAAGGGACAGATTATATTTACCTATTTCCATTTTGCCCCCAATGAGCAACTCACCAGGGCATTTATCAAGAATGAATCGATCGCCATTGCCTATGAAACTGTGGAAGGCACTAAGGGCGACCTGCCACTTCTTACTCCGATGAGTGAAGTTGCGGGAAGAATGTCCATACAGGAAGGTGCAAAATACCTCGAACGTTTTTATGGTGGACGTGGAATGCTTTTGGGTGGGGTTACAGGAGTAGCTCCGGCGAATGTGCTTGTGCTGGGAGGTGGAGTCGTCGGGACCAATGCAGCCCAGATGGCCTGTGGACTTGGTGCCAAGGTGACCCTGCTTGATATGAACCTCGAGCGTCTTCGTTATCTCTCGGAAGTAATGCCCAAAAACTGCTTTCCGATGATGAGCAATCCCACCTTAGTCCGTGAGCTGGTAATGGAGGCAGATGTGGTTATAGGTGCAGTTCTGGTGGCCGGAGCCAAAGCACCTAAACTGGTGACTCGTGAGATGCTGAAAACCATGAAGAAAGGCGCCGTAATTGTTGATGTGGCGATCGATCAGGGTGGTTGCTTTGAAACATCAAAACCCACCACTCATAAGGAGCCGGTGTTTGTCATAGATGGGGTAATTCACTACTGCGTTGCCAATATGCCGGGAGCGGTTCCAGTCACCTCAACTATGGCCCTGACCAATGCAACTCTTCCCTACGCGGTGAAGATCGCCAATAAAGGCTGGCAAGAGGCAGCCTTGTCCGATCACGGGATTAAAACGGGTCTCAACATCGTTGGTGGGAAGGTAACTTTTAAAGGTGTGGCCGATGCCTTCGGCCTTGAGTATACGCCGGTGATAGAGGTTTTGCAGTAATCTGTAAGCAGCACAACTCTATAATTTCAGTGACGCTGTCACTGATAAAAATTTAAAGGAGAGAACCAATGGATTTTTTGAATAAACTGGATGTGATCGTAGGGAAAATCGGCGCTTTTGCCTGGGGACCGCCGATGTTGATTTTGTTGGTCGGAACCGGCTGCTGGTTGACCTTCTCCCTGCGAGGCCTCCAGTTTAGAAAGCTTGGTCATGCACTCTATCTTGCCCTCATTAAGCGAAAGGAGGAGACCGACCAGCCGGGAGACATTACCCATTTTCAGGCACTGATGACAGCGCTTTCGGCAACCGTTGGTACAGGAAATATTGCAGGTGTTGCGACCGCTATCGCCGTGGGAGGACCTGGCGCATTATTCTGGATGTGGATTACCGGGCTTGTTGGTATGGCCACCAAATATGCTGAAGCTGTTCTCGCTGTCAAATACCGGGTTGTCGATGAGAATGGCGAGATGAATGGCGGTCCGATGTATTATATCTCGAAAGGTTTAAACATGCCTTGGCTTGGAACCATCTTTGCGATATTCGCGTCCTTCGCCGCCTTTGGTATCGGTAACATGGTCCAGTCCAATTCGGTTGCCGATGCAGTCGAAGCAACCTATCATGTTCCAACCATCGTTACCGGAATCATCCTCATGGTTTGTACAGCGGCTGTCGTGTTGGGCGGCATCAAGCAAATTGGTCGGGTAACCGGGATACTGGTTCCGGTTATGATCATTTTTTATATGTTGGGGGCAGGATATATCATTCTTATCAATATTGCCGAAGTTCCTGCTGCCCTGGTCTTTATCGTCAAACAGGCATTTAGTCCTACGGCAGCGGTGGGCGGTTTTGCCGGAGCAAGCATCATGATGGCCATAAGAATGGGTGTGGCACGCGGGGTGTTCTCCAACGAATCCGGTCTTGGCAGCGCTCCTATTGCGGCTGCGGCTGCCCAAACTAAAAGTCCGATCTCCCAGGCACTGGTTTCAATGACCCAGACTTTTATTGATACCATAATCGTTTGTACCATGACCGGGCTGGTTCTCATAATCAGTGGTCTCTGGTCTAACGGCGCAACCGGCGCGGAACTGACGACAATCGCCTTTGCGGCAAGTATGACTGGTGGTGCGCATATTGTCACTATCGGCATTATTCTTTTTGCCTACTCTACGATTTTGGGCTGGTGTTATTACGGTGAAAAATCAATTGAATATCTTTTCGGCGTGAAAGCAGTATTGCCGTATCGCATAGTTTTTGTACTTTTTGTCGGACTTGGTGCAGTCGCTAAACTCAGCTTGGTCTGGAATATTTCCGATACGTTGAACGGTTTGATGGCTATTCCAAACCTGATCGGTTTATTGTTCCTGACTCCTGTTATTGTTTCAGAGACCAAGAAATATTTTGACAACAAGAAAGAGAGCTGAATGATCCGGATTAGCGGATAAGTCCCTAAGTCTCTTGATATAAGCCAATATTTGAATATTGGCAGAATACGTTCTTGAGAAATACTGGCAAACCGGATGACTTGATCAGGTCATCCGGTGTCGGTGCGGGCATGAGCCACAAATAAAAAAGCTGTCAACCGAAGAGTACGGTTGACAGCTTTTTTATTGTTATTTGTGCAGAGATCATCAAGCTACAATGACTATTGATGTTCCCTTCGATCAGTGTGCACTTCCAGTTTCTTTAACCAGAGTTGATTAACGGGGGTATTTGTCGGCAATATAATCTTTAAGATATTTGTTTTCGACGACTGTCTCTCTAAGCTGTGATTTTACTACATCACCAATGGAAATAAGCCCTTTCAGTTCTTTCCCTTCCATGATCGGTATGTGCCGAATTCTGTTTTCTGTCATTACAGCCATAATATAGTCAACCTTATCATCCAGTGTTCCGACGATGAGGTTGGTGGTCATAATCTTATCAACTGTGAGGGTTTTGATATCATCGAGGTGGTTGATCACGGCCATCAGTACGTCACGGGCGCCAATAATACCCTGGATGATGCCGTCCTTGTCAACGACCAGCAAAGAACCGATCCTATTAGCCGCAAAAATCGACATTGAATCGATCACGGTGCAGCTTTTATCAATTGTGACGACACGGCTACCTTTAGTTGCCAGAATATCTCGTACTTTCATATCGCGGACTCCAAGTTTATATCAGTCGGCAGAAAAACAAATCCCGCCGAACTGAAGATTTTCACTGTTTCCACCACAAGTCTTTCCAGTAAAATCCTGAATGAAAGGACTTTAAATGATAATAGGGTAAAGGCCTATAGCGAACACACAAATAACCAGAGCAAAAGTGCCTGCACTCGCAAGGGGAGAACCTACTGTCTCAAAACTATCCTCGGTATCATGAAAATACATATTAATTATTAGGCGAAGATAATACCACATCGAAAGTATGCTACTGATGACGCCTAGTACGGCGAGAGCAGTTTGTCCGGCGGAAATCGCGCTGGTGATTATGTAAAATTTCCCCATAAAGCCTGCAGTCGGGGGTATTCCGGCCATTGACAGGAGGAAGACCGTAATGGCGGCAGCAGAATAAGGCCGAACTTTCGCCAAGCCTTTGAAATCGTCAAAAGTAGCTCGTTTTTCCCCTTCTCCACCGAGATAAGAGAGCGCGGCGAAGATACCAAGAGTGCTGACGGCATATGCCGCAAGATAATAGCCAATGACGCTGCCGGTAAAATGATCCGCGCTGATGGCTACAAGTGCGATGAGCAAATAACCGGAGTGGACGATACCCGAAGCCGCCAACATTCTTTTGAGGCTGCTCTGGCCAATAGCGATAAGATTACCGCCAAACATGGTGAAAACGGAAATGTAAAAGAGAAAGGTTATCCAACCGCTGTGCATCGCCCCATTCAGCGCCAGAAAATTCGCAAAAACAGCGAACACAGCGGTTTTAAGGGCAGTAGCCATGAATCCGGTCACAGGGATGGCAGCGCCGTCATATACATCAATGACCCAGGCGTGGAAAGGAAATGCGGCAACCTTAAAGAGAAACGCAACTAAAATAAAAGCAGCACCGGCGATAAGCAGTGGCTGAGTGCCGGGATGCGCATTGAGGTAAGCACTGATTCCCGCAAACTTTGTCGAACCGGTCCCTCCATAAACAAGAGCTATGCCCATAGCGAAAAAAGCACCGGAAAAAGCTCCCAACATGAGATACTTGAGAATAGCCTCAGTCGCTCTGACATTGGCTCGGTCATAACCAACCAGAATATAGATGGAAAGCGACATGATTTCCAAAGCAATAAATGCGGTGATGAGTTCGGAAGCCATAGTCAGCAGCAGCATGCCGCAGGCTCCGAACATCATGAGGCAGTAGAATTCAAGAGTGCAGAAAAGGTTGACCTTGAAGTAGCTATGCGCACTCATAGCAGTAAAAAATCCGCAGCCTAAAATAATAAGACACGCGACCATGGTAAAAGTGCTGGTCATCAGCATTCCATTGAAGGCTTTGGCAAAGAGTGTTGTCTCAGGGCCGCCGCCGACGACCAATTGAACAAAGAAAGCAGCACCAAAGAATCCCATGCTGATAAAAGGTGCAGTCTCCACCCGGATCTTCTCAAAAGCAGAGAGAAGCATCAACAGTATGGCACCGGCACCGATGATGAGAAGAGGGAGGAAGGACAAAAAATCATGCATAGTAGTTACCCTGCCTTAATTCTTATGGTTGTTAAGCCCAGGAGTCGGGACTGTTGTTTCGGCAACTTGGCTTTGGGTCATGGCGAAGATTTTTGCCACTTGCAGTTGAGCCGCCGGTTCTATTTTCTTAATAAAAGCCTGGGGAAATATACCCATGGCTATAATTAATAAAATTACGGGAACGAAGGTCAGGGCCTCTGTGGCGCTGAAGTCCCTGAATTCCAAAGTTCGTTCGTTGTTTTTCTCGAAGAAAACCCTCTGAAACATCCAGAGCATGTAACACACTCCTATTATGAGAGTAGTTCCTGCAAGGAATCCGATAAAACCATTGAATTTAATCGCACCAAGGATGATCAAAAATTCCCCGATAAATCCGCTCGTCCCAGGTAAACCGACGGATGCGAGCATGGTGATGGCGAAAAATGTCGCAAAGATGGGTGCCCGGTAGGCAATGCCGCCGAGGTCGCCGATTTCCCTGGTTCCCATTCTTTCCTCCATGAGAGCAACAAAAAGAAAGAGGACCCCGGTACTGGTGGCATGGGCAGCTATCTGGAAAAGGCTTCCTGTCAGTGCCTGGACATTCATACAGAAAACGCCAAGCGCGATAATGCCCATATGCGATGCGGAAGAAAAGGCGAGCATTCTTTTCATGTCTTTCTGGGCAATGGCGGCAAGACCGCAGTATATCATGCCCACGACGCCTGCTAAAGAGAAAAGCAGAGCAAATCTGGCAAATTCGATCTCGAATACAGGGATGACAAAACGAATAACCCCATATACACCGATTTTAGCCATAACCGCCGAAAGTACGAAAGTGGCGGAAGTGGGAGCCTCGGTATAGGCATCGGGCAACCAAGTATGGAAAGGAAAAAGCGGAATTTTGATAGCAAAGGCCAGCATGAACATAAAGAAGGCCAGGACCGCAAAGCCGCCGCCCAAATCAAGCGCACTTAGTTGAGCAATGTCAAAGGTCCATTTACCGAACTGGTTATGGTAAGACACTCCGACATAAATCAAGGCGGCGAGCATGAGTAAAGATCCGGCAATGGTGTAGATCGTAATCTTCAGGGTAGCCGGAAGACGTTTTGGTCCGCCGTAGATGCCAATCATAAAGAAAATCGGCAGCAGCATTATCTCCCAGAAGATATAGAAGAGGACCAGATCTGTCGCGCAGATGGCACCTATCATTGCTCCCTGGGCGATAAGCAGATTAGCGTAAAAGCCTTTCTTGCGATCGGTAAAAACCATGAAGAGCATGGGGAACAGGATAGCCCCGGTCATAAGAACCAGCAGGCTGATGCCGTCAACTCCGAGACCATAGCTGATACCAAGAGAATCGATCCAAGGTCGATGCTCGAGGAATTCGAATCCGCCGGTGCCTGTAAAATCCAGGAAAAGTTCCACTCCCATAAGGAGGATAACCAGGGAAACTATCAATCCTGCGATTCGGGAAGCTCCTTTACTTAATGGGAAGAGGAGCAGCACCAATCCTGCCAGGATTGGCAAAAAGATCATGACTGAAAGGGCATATTCAAACATTCTTACACCTTACCTAGTTGATCGATTGAGATAGGAAGAGGCTCATAAGACTCAGCCCAATAACCATATAGATTGCATAAATCCGGACATAGCCAACCTGCAGGGACTTGAACGCGTTTCCGGCTTTTCGATAAACCCAGCTGGAAAATTTGACGTGCAGGTCGGTAACATTTGGTTCGAAAAATCTGGTAATTACGGAACCAAAAGCTTTGTAAGGCTGGACAAATACAGCATTGTAAATTTCATCTACATAGAATTTGTTATAACCAAATTTGGCAAAACCAGTGAAAACAGGCTCTTCAGCGCCTTGTCCGAATTTTTTATATGCGATGAATAGTCCTATTGCCACAACTACAATACTAGCGGCCATCGCCAAGATTTCGGTGGATAAGCTTGCATGGGGATGATGCTCTACCAGGCTGGGCTCCAACCACGTTGAGACATTGAGGGATCCGCCGAATATTGCCGGAAGATTGAAAACCCCGGCAAATGCAGCGCCGATAGCCAGTATGATGAGCGGCAAGGTCATTACCGCCGGAGGTTCATGAGCGTGCTCATATGCTTCCTTATCCCGAGGTTCTCCATGGAAAACGAGGAAAACCATCCGGAAAGTGTAGTAGGCGGTAATTCCAGCTACCAGCACCCCGATAACCCAGATTCCAGTATGGCCGGTGGCCAAGGCGGAAAAGAGGATTTCGTCCTTACTGAAAAATCCGGAAAAAGGTGGAACTCCGGATAGTGCCAAGGCACCTATCAGCATAGTCCAGTAGGTTTTCGGCAATTTATTTTTCAACCCGCCCATCTGCCAGATATCCTGCTGATGATGCAACGCATAGATTACGGAACCTGCGGCAAGGAAGAGCAAAGCTTTGAAGAATGCATGGGTAAAAACGTGAAAAATGCCGGCTGAGTAAGCGGTTACGCCGACTGCGGCGAACATGTAACCGAGCTGACTGACCGTGGAGTAAGCCAGGATCTTTTTGATATCCTTTTGAAACATGCCGAAAATTGCAGCGAGAAGTGCGGTCAGAATACCTATCCAGGCTACAACAGAGCCTGCTGTCGGGAAATGAGCATACATGAAACTGAAACGGGCGACCATATAGACACCGGCCGTAACCATGGTAGCTGCATGGATGAGTGCAGAAACGGGAGTAGGACCAGCCATGGCATCCGGCAACCAGACATACAGAGGTATCTGAGCGGATTTACCGCAGGCACCGACAAAGAGCAGCAGACAAACCGTGATGCCTATAGCCGGGGTAAGTTCATGAACATTTGCTTTCAGGGAAAGATAGTCAAAGCCGTTCGCCCCGATTGCCCAGAATAAAACCGACATACCGAGAACAAAGCCCAGATCACCGATCCTATTGACAATAAATGCTTTATTTCCGGCAAGGACGTTGTCCGTATCTTCACTGTAATAGCTGATGAGCAGGTAGGAGCAGAGACCGACGCCTTCCCAGCCGACAAACATAACCACAGGACCGCTTCCCAAAACCAGTATCAGCATCGATCCTAGAAAGAGATTCATGTAGGCGAAAAATTTTCCGAAATTCTTATCCTCGCCCATGTAGCCGATGGAATAAATATGAATCAGAGAACCGATAAAAGTGACGAACAGCAGCATAAGGGAACTGAGCGGATCCGCAAGAAAGCCCATTTCGATATGCAGATCGCCAACCGCAAACCAGGTCCAGGCGTTCTGTGTGAGAACGCGCTCTTCTACCGGAAGGCTCTTCAGGTGGTAAAAGACCACCAGGGCCAGGAAAAAAGAGAGCACCGGTCCGATGCAGGCTAAAGACCCATACAGTTTTTCCGATAATGGATTTTTCCTGCAGGTGAGCATGTACATCAAGCCGATCACCAGCGCTCCAATAAGCGGAAAGAGGGGAATTAATCCGAGGTATGTCGCAGTATGTTCCATGTAAATCACCCTTTTAACAGGCTGAATACGTTGGTATCCAGTTTGCCCTTGTGCTTATGAAGCAGAATAACAACCGCGAGAGCCAGTGCAGCCTCAGCCGCGGCAACAGCCATGACGAGCATGGCGAGAACCTGGCCGTCCATATTTTCATGCAGTCGTGAAAAGGCGAGAAATGCCAGATTCGCTGCATTGAGCATAAGCTCGATGGACATAAAAACCGTGAATACATTCCGTCTGGCGACAACGCCGAGTATACCCAGACAAAAGAGAATCACACTGAGAATGAGATAATTCTGAATCACTTGTTTAACCTCCTCTTACCTGCAAGCACTACCGCACCGACAAGAGACACCAGCAGGAGAATGGAAACAATTTCAAAGGGCAATAGCCAATCTTGAAAGAGTACCAAACCTACCTCTTTTACCCCGCCAAAGCCGTTACCAATAATAGTTGTTTCAACACCAGGTAGACTTTTGACTACCTTGATAAGGAAAGTGCCGATGGGAATAAGGAGAATAATCCCACCGATCAGGTAGTAAAATCGACCCTTTTCCTCAGGTAGATCACTGGTCTGAATGTTCAGAAACATGATAATGAAGAGGATAAGGGACATGATTGCACCTGCATACACAATCAGCTGCAGGACAAAAAGCAATTTGGCGGATAGGAGCGAATATAGTCCAGCCAAGGAAATCATAGTCACTATCAGGCTCATAGCCCCGCTCATCGGGTGGCGAAACAGTACCAGCCCTATGGCGCCAAGAACGGACAGCGCAGCAAAAATAGAAAATAACCCCTCTGCATACATGATATCAAACGCCCCCTTTCTTATATTCTTCTTCGGAAAAGGCACCAGGGGTTTTCAGCAACTCCTCGAGCCCAAGAACGAAGGATTCCCTATTGTTGTCGGTAACGGAGAAGATTCCGGTATCCATACGAATTGCATCAACGGGACAGGCTTCGACACAATAGCCGCAGTAAATGCATTCCAGCAGGTCAATCTTGAATGAGACCGGCATTTTTTCCGCCTTACCATCAAAACGTTCGCCCGCCTCAATCATGATACACTTAGCCGGACAATTGGTCTGACACATAAAGCAGGCAACACATTTAACGGTACCATCCTCATGTTTGGTCAGCCGGTGGCGTCCACGCCAACGGACCGGAATTTCGGGCTTAACCTCCGGATAGTGACGGACGTACAGTTTGGAATTATCCCGCAGATTTCTCCAGAGATGGCCGAAGGTAGTGGCCATCCCCTTAAAAATTTCGATGAGGTAGAGTCTTTCCGGCAGACTCGAACCTTTTCGCTCTATAGTTTTGACTTGTGCACCCATTTTGATCCTCCCTTCGGAATCGCTGTGAATGCCTGCTATATTCAACATTTTCTTTACGACTCCTTTTACCTGTTATCGAGGTTAGCTCAACGCCACAACGACTGCGCTTGTAATGAAGATGTTCAGAAGAGCCAGTGGTAGGAGCGTCTGCCATCCAAGTTTCTGTAGCTGGTCATATCGAAAACGGGGCAAGGTCCAGCGTACCCAGATAAAGACAAAAATCATCAAGGTCACTTTCAGCAGCAGGGTACATATTTGAAGCAGAGCGACGAAGATGCCGGCTGCGGAGCCGCCTGATGAGCTGAAAAGTATGACCAGCAAGAGCAGCTCTAAAATGATGATCAAACCCCAAAAACATTTGATGTAGACATTCGCCTCAAAAACGCGAGGATCGTTTTCCCGTGGGTAATGACTGACGTTACTCCTCCTTATCCAGCCGGAGAAAAAGTACATTATTACCGGCATTGCGATCATGACCAGAAGAGCCACCGGCTTCGCATAGGATATAAGGGTCTCTGTCGAGAGGAACGGTATCTGGTATCCACCAAAAAACAACGTTACGATGATTGCACTCGAAGCGAACATGGCCACATATTCACCCATGAAGAAAATAGCGAACTTCATGGCGCTGTATTCAACGTGGAAGCCGGCAACTAGCTCACTCTCGCCTTCTGCAAGGTCAAAAGGTGTTCTGTTGCATTCAGCAAAAGCGGCAACAACAAAAATTATCAGGCCAAGAGGCTGAAGAATGGCGCCCCACATGGGGATGAAACCGAACAGGAGCTGGCCTTGAAACCTGGCCATTTCGTTAAGATTTACCGTGCCATATACCACAAGAAGGCTGATAATCGCCAATCCCATCGGTATTTCGTAACTGATAACCTGGGCGGCGGAGCGAAGGCTTCCGAGTATTCCGTATTTATTCGATGACGACCAGCCGGCAAGAATAATCCCATAAACGGAAAATCCTGCAAGAGCCAGGAACCAGAGAATACCCAGGTCTAGTGGAATGCCCTGCATGATATAGCTCTTTCCATCCAAAACAAGCGTATCCGCAAAAGGGACAACGGCAAAGGAGGCCACCGCTGTAAAAAAGACGATAACAGGGGCTATCACAAAGAAGAATTTATGCTGAATATGATCTGATATAAGGTCTTCTTTGAAGGCAAGTTTAATACCGTCGGAAAGGTTCTGTACCAGTCCGGCTGCCCTGAATCCAAAGATACTTGCCCGGTTTGGCCCGGAACGATCTTGGATAAAACCGGCTCCCCTTCGTTCCATCCAGACACAGACAGCCACGAAGCAGAGCGGAACAAATGCACTAAAGGCCACACGAATGGCAATCATGAGTATATCAAACTTCGACATTAGGTGCCTCGCTATCGTTTAATTTCAATCCCTGAGCCGGGATCTTGTCAGGTCCAAGGTCCTTGATTGCCTCGATATGTTGCTGCAAAGCCGCAAATGTTTCTTCGGAGTGTGCAAGTGGACCACCAAGCTTGCCGGCTATCGTGCAGATTTCCTCAGGGTCGTTATTTTTAGTTACAGCCTTGGCGAATTTCTGCAGAATATTGTCGCAATTGATTATTGACCCCGCATATTCACTATAAGAGGCAGCAGGTATTGCTATATCGGCCATGGCAGTACATGCGTTGTCATGGCTGGAAACGGCAATAACCTTGATGCCCTGGAACAGTTTTTTGAGGTCGCTTTCCTTGTAGGAGAGGGTGAGATCATTGTCAAAGTTGATGAGCAGCTTGGCTTCCTTCAACCCTTTTTCAAAGGTCTCTTGGGTACTGTCGATCCCCAGGAAACTAAAGCCGGCACGATTGGCCGATTTGTCATCCTGGATGAGAAAATCATCGCCATCTCCTTGCTTGATATAGCCATCGCTGTATCCGGAGAGGGAGGCGCCTAATTTTTCCGACAACGCTTTAACTGCCGCCATCTGTTCCAGGGAACAGTTCGGAGAGAGGAGAACAGCTATCTTTTGTGAGTGTTCGATCTCTTTTTTACAGGCAGCAATGACATCATCATATGGTCGAACCTGGTTGCTGAGCCTTGCTTCACTCAACCGATCCTCATTTTCCTTTTTATAGCTTAAGCGTCCTTCGTTACAAATGAAGTAACCGTTGACCAGTTCGTTCAACCGTGGACGATAGCGGTAAATTATATCGTCTTTATATTTTTCACGATTATGATCTATGAAGATGTTGCACCCCTTGGCACAACCATGACAAACGCCGGGAGATTTCGTTAGAAACCAGACCCGTTGTTTGAACCTGAAATCCTTGCTGGTCATGGCGCCTACGGGACAGAGATCAATCACGTTCATGGAATATCTGTTGGCGAGTGGCCTGCCCGGGAATATATTGACTCGGGCATCATCGCTCCTATTGATGATTCCGAGCTCTCCGGTCTTGGTGATCTGCCGGCAAAAACGCACACATCGGCCGCAGACCACGCAACGTTCCTGATCGTGCATGACGCCGCCGCCGAAGTCCATCCTCTTGCCTTTGCTGACAGGAGGCACGGACATTCGACTGCCGACCTGGTCGTAAGACATATAGTAGTCTTGAAGCTTACACTCTCCAGCCTGATCGCATACGGGACAATCGATGGGATGGTTGATCAATTCAAATTCCATCACATCGTGCTGAATCTTTTTGATATGCGCCGCATCCAGCAATACCTTCATTCCTTCCTGAGCCGGTGTCTTGCAGGCCGGAACCAGCGGTGGCCGGCCGTCTTCAATTCCTACCAGGCACATTCGACAGTTGCCGTCAGCTCCGAGTGCCGGATGGTAACATAAGTGAGGTATTTCGATGCCGACAGCACCGATGGCGTCGATCAGGTTTTTGCCTGATTCGACTTCAACCTCGACTCCGTTTACAAAAAGTTTAATCTTGTCAGCCATGGGGTGCCTTATTCCTATTTCGCTTCTGCTGCTGAAACATTCTTTGCCACATACGCTTCGAATTCGTGCCTGAACTTGTCCAGATAACTTCGCACCGGCATGGTGCAGGCAGCCGATAAAACGCATACAGTCTTCAACTCAATATTATCGCAAAGTTCACGGAGCAGATTGACATCGTCTATACTGCCTTCACCGCTCAATATTTTTTTGACGATCTTCAACATCCAGCCAAGTCCTTCCCGGCAAGGTGTGCACTGGCCGCAGGACTCATGATGATAAAAATCGATGAGATTTTTCACCAGCTGGACGATATCGACGGTTTCATCGAGAACGACGATACCTCCGGAGCCGAACATGGTTTTATGCGCGGCCATCGATTCGTAATCAAGAGTTACCGTTTTCGCTTCTTCCGGTAACAGTACAGGAGTCGAACTTCCGCCTGGGATGACGCCTTTTAATTTCCGACCCTTCCAGACTCCACCCGCTATCTTTTCAATGACCTCAAGAAGGGGTAAACCAAGCGGC
The DNA here is from genome assembly GCA_963835305.1 of uncultured delta proteobacterium. Lineage (GTDB taxonomy): Bacteria > Desulfobacterota > Desulfobulbia > Desulfobulbales > Desulfocapsaceae > Desulforhopalus_A. The sequence goes on along the minus strand of CAWIEU010000010.1, from coordinate 76,707 downwards.
AACTCGTACATGCCGGGCTTTTCGACATGCCCTGAGATGCCGAAAAGATGAGTACCCGGACTCTTTTCCGTTCCATACGCTTTATAGGCGTCTGCCCCGTTGGTGATTATAAAGGGCAAAGAAGCGATACTCTGAACATTGTTGATGATAGTCGGACAACCATACAATCCTGCTACCGCCGGAAATGGGGGTTTGCTTCGAGGCTGTCCTTTTTTGCCCTCAATAGACTCGAGAAGTGCTGTTTCTTCGCCGCAGACATAAGCACCTGCGCCGCGGTGTACAGTCACATCCACTCTGTAATCGCGACCACCGACTTTGTCGCCAAGGTATCCGGCTTTATAGGCTTCATCTATCGCAGCCTGAAGAGCTTTCACCTGGGTGGTGTACTCGCCACGGATATAGATGTATGCGTCATGGGAACCGATAGCATAGCTGCAGATGATGATGCCTTCGATCAGCATATGCGGGTCTTTAACGAGGATGTAACGATCCTTGAAGGTTGCCGGTTCCGATTCATCTGAGTTGACCGCCAGATAGACAGGTTTTCCGGTATTTTTCGGCAAAAAGCTCCATTTAACACCTGTTGGAAAGCCCGCGCCCCCTCTTCCTCGTAAGCCACTGCTTTTCACCAAGTCAACGACTTCTTCCGGTTGCATGGAAAAGACTTTATCGAGGGTGGAATATGCACCCAGTTTTTTAGCGACTTTAATCTTGTGGGCGTCTTTTGTATCGAAATTGGCACTGAGAATTTTAACTTCTTGTACTTCCATAGCCGTACGCCTCCTTATTTCAATGTGGCCAAAAGCGATTTGAGCTTATCCACGTCCATATTCTCGTAGAATTCGCCGTTGACCTGAACAACCGGGGCGGTTCCGCAGTGTCCCAAGCATTCGACCTCTTCCAGACTGAACCTGCCGTCTTCACTTATCTGGCCGGGTTTGATTCCGATTTCGTTTTTGAGATAATCAACGATCTCCTGTTTACCGCGCAACCAGCAGGAAAGTGTCCGGCAGATGCAGATATGATTTTTGCCGATCGGCTTCAATTGGTACATGGTGTAAAAGGTCGCCGCTTCGTACACCTTACTGGCAAAAGTTCCTATGCGGTCAGCTGCATAAGCCATTGCTTCCTGACTAATCCAACCTTCTTGTTCCTGTATCAGCCACAAGGTTGGAAGAATCATCGACTCCCTGGTCGGATATCGTTTGATAAGCCTCTCGAATTCAGAATCCCTTTCCTTGTCGAACTGGAATGGTGTTCCTGTTGAAATCAGTTGTGAACGATCGCTCATCTGTCCAGCTCCCCACCGATTATATTGATACAACTCAGGTTGATGACAGCATCTGCTATCATATTTCCTTCAACCATTTTATGAAAACCACCCATCACATAAAAACAGGGTGGCCGCACCTTCAGCTTGTAGGGTCTGCCTGACCCGTCAGAGACAAAATGGAACCCCAGTTCGCCGTTTGCGGCTTCATAAGAGTCATACCATTCACCCGGAGGAGTTTTCACTCCTTCAAATATCAGTTTGAAGTGGTTAGCCAGCCCTTCAATATTACTGTAGACTTGTTGTTTTGGAGGCAGACAGACTTGTGAATCCCCGACATTGATCGGGCCTTGCGGAATATGCTTCATTGCCTGGCGAATGATGCGAATAGATTGAAACATTTCATAGAAACGAATCATGAAACGATCATAGATATCGCCTTTGGTGCCGACGGGTACTTCAAAGTCAAAAGATTCGTAATTGTAGTAAGGGGCGTCTTTGCGCAGGTCAAAAGGTACACCGCTTGCCCTGAGAGTCGGCCCGGTCAGGCCGTAACTGAGGGCCGTTTCCGCTGAGAGAACACAGACATTTTGAGTTCGGTCATGAACGATTCGGTTGGTTTCTACCAGTTTCAGAGCATCGCCGATGCCTTTTTCGATACCGCGGATCTGCCTTTCCAGGTCATCTTCCCAGCCTTCGTAGAAATCGCGATACATGCCGCCAACCCTGGTAAAGGAGCTGGTAAGACGCGCACCGGTGAGCCGGCTGATAAGATCATAGGCAGCTTCTTTCTCATTGTAGAGATACCAGTAATTGGTCAGACCGCCCATGTCGACCAGAGCGGCAGCGAGACAGACCAGATGGTCCAGAACCCTGTAGAATTCGGTCAACACCACCCGCATAAATTTGGCTCGTTCCGTTATTTCAACTCCCAGCCATGATTCTATAGCCTTGACATAGGCGATATTGTTTATCATGGAGGAACAATAATTGAGACGGTCCGTCAGCGGGATAATCTGATTGTAGGTTCTATTCTCCGCCGTTTTTTCAAAGCCCCTGTGCAGATAGCCAATTTCATTGACATTGGCCAAGATAGTTTCGCCGTCGAGAGCCGTAAGTATTCTGATCGCCCCATGGGTTGCCGGATGAGAAGGTCCAAGGTTAAGGTACATGACCTCGGTATTGATGTCCTGCATCGTTGCTTCATCAATACCTTTTTTGGCGAGCCTGGCCCGAATTTCTTTCTCAAGGCTGTCGCTTTCGTAGCAGATCTGGCGTTTTTCTATGGGGTAATCTTTGCGCAGCGGATGTCCCTCGAACTGCCAGTGGTTGAGAATCCTTCTGAGGTCGGGATGTCCCTGGAAACGGATGCCGTATTGATCATATGTCTCCCGCTCGCCAAAGAGAGCCGAACCCCAGAGATGGGTAGCAGTTGAGATTCCGGTGTTCGGATTTTTCACCGGAGTGCGTACCTGGACAAGGATATTCTTTTCCCAGTTGCGAATGGTATAGACCACAAAATATCTGGTGTCCTGAGGGCGAGGATACTCGAGGTAGTCAATTGCCGTGACATCGAGCATCAGTCCGCAGTTAAACTCCGGATCGTTTTTTAGCCGGGATAGAGTGCTCTCCAGGTTTTCTGGCTGAACATCAACAACCACTGAATCCAGAACAGCCTTGCAGGTCGCTTCCGGAAACGCGGCTTGGATTTTTTCTAAAGCCATCGCATTCATATCAGTCGAAAATCCCTTTAAAATCTTTATGGCGGTCTTTTAGCACGGTTTCGCCTTTAATTTGATCCTGGATTTTAATCAGAGCGTCCAGAACGGCTTCCGGTCGGGGAGGACAGCCTGAGATAAAAACGTCCACAGGAATTATGGTATCGATGCCTTGAACGGTGCAGTAGTTGTCATAAATGCCGCCGGAGCTTGCACAGGCTCCCATCGCCACAACCCATTTGGGCTCAGGCATCTGTTCATAGATGCGTTTGAGAACAGGTGCCTGCTTATAGCTGATGGTGCCGCAGACCAGGAGAAGATCCGCCTGGCGGGGTGAAAATCTAACCACCTCCGCACCGAAACGGGATATGTCGTGCTGACTCGCTGCTGCGCTCATAAACTCGATAGCGCAACAAGCGGTTCCAAATACAAATGGCCACAGTGAATATTGACGACCCCAATTGATGATTTCATCGAGTTTGGTGGTCAAAACCGTGTCGCCCAGACTTGCTTCCAATCCTAACGCCAATTGAGCACCCCTTTCTTGAGAATGTAAATGAGTCCAGTGAGAAGCAGCAGCATAAACACTACCATCTCAATAAATCCGAACCAGCCCAGATCGCGAACGATGACAGCCCATGGATACATGAACACCGCTTCAATGTCGAATATCAGAAAGAGAATGGCGAGCAGATAGAACTTGACACTGAATTTCTGGTTAACCGATCCAATGATGGGACCTACACCACTTTCGTAGGCTTCATTTTTAATCTTCCCCTTGGATCGCGGACCTAAAATCGTTGTCGCAACCATCATGCAGGGAACAAGAGCAGCAAGGCCTATGAGTGCCACTGCTGAAAATACCAGTTCCGTTGACATTATTTTCCCTCTTGCTGCTTTTTTTTATACCATGTAGCCGGGATACGGCTCACACCTGAATCATATTCAAAAACCACGAAAGTTTCTGAATACCGATTCATTAACAGGCTGCTCCATTTTCTGTCAAGAATTTATTTTTCTCTTTCTAACAAACACTTAGATGCAGGATGTTTCTTGGCCTCCAGAGTGAGCAAACATATACGGTGTGCACGTTGTGCGATGTTAGGAAATATATTTGGGAATAGAGGGCGGAAATGGCCAATTCTGGTGAGAATATGTGCTTTTTATTTAAGGTGAAGCACAATCGGCACAACATGTAGGACTTACTCTGGAATTAAACTGGTCTTTTCAAGCACCATGCCATTTGTTTTTTTAAAAGTTTAGCAAAAACTTTAATAGCGAAAATACAAAGAGATGGATGGCGGTGTCGGTCTATTCATTTATGTGATTGATATTATCAGGAATAATGATAAATGGTTTCAAAAAGGAATGAAATCAATTTGTGCAGGAAAGAGGTGAAGAAATGGCGGAATCAGAGGGGAAGGATCAGCAACTCTGCGGGTTGATACCCGCAAAATTGCTGATCCTGAAATACGGTGGGATAAACTACAGTCAGTCTAGTGCTGTTATCTTTTGTAACCGTTCACCAGCACCTCATTTTCGTCCGATCAGGCCGCCTCGCATAGCCAACTATAGCTCCGAGGCCTGCTTGAACGAACCTGGAGCACTGGGTGAACGATTACAGATCCGGGTTATGCAATCTTTTGAAGTGTACCGGTGAACGATTACTATCTTTTTACCAGCCCAGGGTCAGGTATTCATGAATTGAGTTCGCTGCGTCTCTTCCTGCTCCCATAGCGAGAATAACTGTTGCAGCACCAGTGACGATATCACCACCGGCCCAGACTGCCTTTTTCGTGGTTTTGCCGGTTTTTGGATCGGCGACAATATTGCCCCACTTATTCAACTTCATGTCAGGTGTTTCACTGGTCAGCAGTGGATTGGCTCCGGAACCTACGGCGACGATGCACAAATCACAGGGGATCTCAAATTCGGATCCTTTAATAGGCACGGGGCGGCGTCTGCCTGAGGCGTCAGGTTCGCCCAGTTCCATGCGTAAGCATTCCATTCCGGTGAGTCTGCCGTTCTGGTCACCGAGATATTGAGTTGGATTTGTCAGAAGAAAGAGTTCTATCCCTTCTTCTTCGGCATGATGAATTTCCGCCTTACGGGCAGGCATTTCCTCTCTGGATCTCCGGTAGACAATTTTTACACTTTCGGCACCAAGGCGCATCGCGGTACGGGCGGAGTCCATAGCCACATTGCCGGCTCCGAGAACGACTACATTTTTACCCAGAGGAATAGGTGTATCGAACTCGGGATACTTGTAGGCCTTCATGAGATTAGCCCGGGTAAGGTACTCATTGGCTGAAAGGATACCGACCAGATTTTCGCCGGGGATATTCATGAATCTCGGCAAGCCTGCGCCAACGCCGACATAAATGGCATCGTAACCCTCTTGAAACAGTTCGTCCAGGGAGACGGTTCTGCCGACTACCGCGTTGCATTGCACTCTTACTCCAAGCCTTTCCAGAAAATTAACTTCCTGGGCTACAATGGCTTTCGGCAGACGAAACTCAGGGATTCCGTACACCAGAACACCGCCGGGTTTATGGAAGGCCTCAAAGATGGTTACATCATGACCCTTGGTAATAAGATCGCCTGCAACAGTGAGTCCTGATGGACCGGATCCGACAACAGCTATTTTTTTACCTGTGGGCGCTGCTTTTGGGGGCAGTTCTCCCGTTCCGTGTTCTCTCTCGTAATCGGCGCAGAAACGCTCAAGATTGCCTATTGCAACGGGTTCGCCCTTTTTGCCTACAATACATTTCCCTTCACACTGAATTTCCTGGGGGCACACACGACCACAAACGGCCGGCAGAGCATTTTGGGTCCATAGATGACGGATGGCGCCGGTCATATCGCCTTGGGCGATAAGATCAATAAAGCCCGGGATGTCCACGCCGACAGGACAGCCGGTGACACAGCCGGGTTTCTTGCATTGCAGGCAGCGGGCGGCTTCTGCCTGAGCCATTTTCATGGTGTATCCGGTCGGTACTTCAAGGAAATTGCGTGCCCTTATCTTTGGTTCCTGCTCAGGCATTGGTTGCCTGGGATTTTTTACTTTATTATCAGCTGTTGCGGCCATAATGTCCTCCGTAGAAAATCGTTATTCACGATAATGTAGTTCATCAAAAGATGCATTCCACAAAGAGAGCGGAAGTAGTCTCGTTAAACGGCGTCCCGAATCGTACAGTAATCTTCGTGGCACTTTCTTTCTTCTGCCTGATAGGCTCGAAGTCTCAGTATCAGTTCATCGTAGTCTACCTTGTGGCCATCAAATTCGGGACCATCGACACAGGCAAATTTTGTTTCACCACCCACGGTGACCCGGCAGCCCCCGCACATTCCCGTACCGTCGACCATAATCGGGTTTAGGCTGACCAGGGTTTCGACATTGAACTCTCTCGTCAGGTTGCTGACGGCTTTCATCATGGGAACAGGGCCAATCGCCACAACCAGTTTGATATCGCCGGTCTGCAGAGCTTCTTTTAAGAGGTCGGTGACAAAGCCGTGATGGCCGTAGGAACCGTCATCGGTACAAACACGAAGGTCGTGAGAGGCTGCCTTCATCTGATCTTCCAGGATGAGCAGACCTTTATTGCGGGCGCCGATGATACAGGTGACGTCATTGCCGACCTGTTTTAAACCGCGAGTGATCGGATGCAGCACGGCGACACCGGTACCGCCGCCGACACAGACAACCTTGCCAACTTTTTCGAGATGTGTTGCTTTACCCAGAGGACCGATAACATCCTGATAGGAATCGCCAACCTTGAGATCTCTGAAAAGTGCCGTTGATTTTCCCACAACCATGTAAATAATGGTAATGGTACCTTTTACAGGATCGGAATTCGCCATAGTAAGGGGAATCCTCTCGCCTTCCTCGTTGGCTTTGAGGATGACGAATTGACCAGGCTTGGCTTTTTTGGCTATTAGAGGAGCTTCAATCTCATTGAGGATTACGGTCCCCTCAGCCATTTCTTCGCGTTTCACAATTTTGAACATTTTTACCTCCGGGTGTAAAAAGCATTAAGTTTTACGAGTAAAAAAATATTTTGTTTTAGCGAATTTTCATGGATAAGTAATCATAAAGTCGTTATTAAATCAACCTCTATTGTATTAAAGACAGAAAAGTCAGCGGAGTCAGATGCTTGTATTTGCGAAAAAAAACATACAATGCATTCGTGCCGGGTGGGCCGGATGTTCGGCACTATAAATAGCTTGGTATATTCAGTAAATTAGAAATTTATTTCTCATTATTTACAATAAAGTTCGTGTCGGTAATTCTAATTCTACCCCCCTTGCTGGGTGCTGGGAGTTTTTACTTAGCCATCGCTGATTTTAGGTTTTTACGAATCCATCAAATATGACCTGGTCTAAATTAATACAGACAGCAATAGTCATTCGCAAAGAGCTGCATAAGCTCCCGGAGCTTTGTTGGAAGGAGGAGGGTACCTCCGGGATTATAGCTAAAAAGCTTGATCAGCTCAATATTGCCTGGCGTCAGTGTGCAAAAACCGGAATCGTTGCTCACATTGCACAAAATCAATCTGGTGATCACCTGGCCTTCCGCGCGGACATGGATGGTCTTGTGCTTGAGGAGGAGGGTAATTCTCCATGGAAGTCAACTGTACCGGGGTGTATGCATGGCTGCGGACATGACGGTCATATGGCAACGCTGCTGGCCACGGCGGAGTGGTTGAAGAAACACGAGTCGCTGCTTCCTGGGCCCGTCTCCTTGCTGTTTCAGCCGGCCGAAGAAGGTGGGTTTGGTGCGCGGGAAATGATAGCGGACGGAGCCCTCGAGGGAGTTGATAAAATTTTCGGCTGGCACAACTGGCCGACTATTCCCTTCGGCAGAGCCGTTTGTCCGGCAGGTCCGGTGATGGCGGCCAATGCCGGTTTTCAAGTTGTACTCCAAGGTAGTGGTGGACACGCCAGCCAGCCAGAAAGCTGCCGTGATCCGATTCTAGCCGTTGCAGCTGTGACCATGGGATTACAACAAATTGTCAGCCGAAGGCTTCCTGCGCAGCAGGCAGCGGTGATCAGCGTCACCTCCATCGATGCCAGGAGTGCCGCAACGGTGATTCCGGATCGGGCCGTACTTGCCGGTTCGGTTCGCGTGGAGACAACAGGTGATCTCCAGTTGATCGGCGAGTTGATTGCCTCAGTGTCAAAGTCGATCGCCGCTGGATATAATGTGACCGCGGAAACGGAGTTCTCTCCACGCTATCCGGCGGTAGTCAACGATTCCACCCAGGCTGGAATATTTCGGGATACTCTCAAGGAGGTCTTTGGGGAATACTGGTCGCATCAGCAAACTCGGCTGCCTCTTATGGCATCAGAGGATTTTAGTTATTATCTGGAGCAGGTTCCCGGCGCTTTCGCCATTGTCGGAGGGGGCGATGGAGGTCTGTTTGATATACCATGCCATAATGCCAGATATGTCTTTAACGATAATCTTATTGAACCTATGGTTCGGGTGATGCTCAGACTTGCCGGGTGCTGAATTACCCAACACTCTTTCAGCATGTGAGGGAAGACAGGCTAAGTTTATTCTAACGTAACTTTTTTATTTTTATTTTAGCGCGGTAAGGGTATAAAGAAAAGTCGGCTGACTTTTCAGTTGTATAAGAAAGTCATAATTGCATATTGCGTCAAAGGAGCATGTCATGGCAGAAGGTACAGTAAAATGGTTCAATAATTCCAAAGGATTCGGATTTATTGAGCAGGATGGGGGAAAAGACGTTTTTGTTCATCATTCGGCGATCAAGATGGAAGGATTCAAGTCTCTTGAAGAAGGTCAACGAGTGAAATTTGATATTGTGGAAGGAGCTAAAGGTCCGGCTGCTGAAAATGTAGTCAAGCTCTGATATTTTCTTCCGATAGTTCATTCCTTCCCCGGAAGATTGAACTTTGATCGTTACAGCGTCATGGGAACTCCCGGTTCTCTGGCGCTGTTTTTTTTTGCTCGCAGTCCTTTTATCTATTCGATTTTTATCCATGAAACTTAAAAATAGACTGGCGGAAAAGCTGTCTGTCGAAGAACTGGAACGTCTGGTCGGAGCCTATGATATTGTCGGGGATATTGCCATTATTATGATTCCCGAGGGGTTGGAGGCAAAAGAGCGGCTCATTGCCGAAGCAATACTTGACAGCAACCCGAGAATCCGTGTAGTCGCTAAGAGAGCCGGTCGGTATGGTGGCGAATTCAGAACTATCCCATTACATATTCTCGCGGGTGAAAACAGAAAAGAGACGGAGGTCAAGGAGTCCGGGATTCGGCTGCTCGTCAATCCGGAATCGGTATACTATTCCGTTAGGAGCGGAAATGAACGGAGAAGGCTCGCCAGCCTTGTGCAGCCGGGGGAGTCGGTTCTTGTCCTTTTTTCCGGTATCGCGCCCTATCCTCTGGTAATTGCCGGATACAGTGCGGCAAATTCGGTGGTTGGTATAGAAAAGAACCCCGAGGCGCATGCTTACGGCTTAGAAAATCTTCGCCGTAATAAAAAATTGCAAAATATCCGCTTGTATCCAGGAGATGTAAAAGAAGTGCTGCCGAATCTGGCAACCACTTTCGACCGGGTGGTGATGCCCCTGCCTACCAGAAGCGAGGAGTTTTTGCCGTGTGCTCTCCAGGTGTTGAAGGCCAATGGATTTCTACATTTTTATGATATGCAGCGTCCTGAGCTGTTCTCCCAATCCGTTGAGAAAATAGCGTCGGCATGTGCTGTCGAAGGTCGAACAGTGCTCTCCAGTCGCATCACCCGATGCGGTCACTGTGCACCACATATCTATCGAATCTGCATTGATGCCTCTATTTCATGAGATTAGCAGTAAATGCCGGGACATTGGTGATTGTGGTTGAGTTTTAAATAATCCTTTGTTAAGGAATCGTGAGATAGTAGTACGTTACTCGAATCCGGGGGCGGACAAGAGTGATTCCACCCCTATACGGGCCGGCGGGCCGGCAGGTTGGGCAGCAAGGGGGATACCTTTCACCGGGAGCAGTTATGTACGTTTCATTTTACGGGGCCACTAGAGAGGTCACCGGTTCGTTTCATATCGTGGCAACCGGCCATGATAATATATTACTCGACTGCGGCCTTTTTCAGGGCAGCAGAAAGGAGACCGAGGCTAAGAACCTGGTCCTTCCTGTTGATCCGAAAATTCTGACCAACATGATACTGTCTCATGCCCATATCGATCATTCGGGACGCATTCCAATGCTTACCCGAAGCCAGTTTAACGGACGAATTTACTGTACCAGGGCAACTGCTCATGCCTGCGAGTATCTTCTCAGGGATTCGGCAAAAATTCAGGAAGGCGATGCATCCTATCTTAATTATAAAACCGCCAAGGCATTTTTAAATCAGATTAAAACGGCTGGAGGTAAATCAAAAATCTCAGACAGTGATCGGCAGGAAATTAAGGCATTTCTTAAGTCTGGGAATCATGATTTGCGAACAGAAGTCGTGGAGAAGGTTCTACGCGAACACAATCTGGAAATTGTCACGCCTCTTTATACCATGGAGGAGGCGGAGGAAGCGCTGAGTGCTTTTCAGGGGGTACCGCTTGGCGAGACAATTACCATCGGCAAGGATTTGTTCTGCACTTTTTATGGCGCCGGCCATATCCTTGGGTCGGCAATGTCCATAATCCAGTACAAGGGAGGGGGACAGACAAAAACAGTGCTCTATTCCGGCGATCTCGGACGTTTTAACAAACCGATCATCAAGGATCCAACCCTGCATTTCGCTGAAGAACACAGAAATATTGACCTTATGGTCATGGAGAGTACCTACGGCAGCAGGGTCCATGAGCCGGTGACCGATATGAAGCCGCTTCTGAAACAAACTCTGATTGAAACCTTTAATCGGGGCGGGTCGGTGATCATTCCTGCTTTTGCCTACGGCCGCACCCAGGAGCTGCTCTATTTTATCCACGAACTCTTTCTGGAAAAAGAAATTCCGCCGATGCCGGTTTGGGTGGACAGTCCGTTGGCGACGGAAATCACACATGTATTTGGAGAGCACCCCGAAACCTATGATGAAGAAGCACATGAGTCGTTTCTTAGAAAGGGTATCAATCCCTTCGATTTTGAGCATCTGAAATTTGTCGGAAGCGTAGAGGAATCGATGGCGCTGAATCGCGAAACCAAATCCCATATTGTCCTGGCAGGATCAGGCATGTGCGAGGGAGGACGGGTCCTGCATCATCTCCGGCATAAGATCCATGATGGACGAAATACGATACTGATCGTCGGGTACATGGGACAGAACACCTTTGGCAGACGGCTGCAGGAAAAAGGTGAGCAATATGCCGCAGACGGAAGAAGAGGCGAGCCGCCGATGGTCCGTTTTTTCAACAAAGAATATCCACTGCGGGCGAGGGTTGTCACGCTGGGCGGTTTCAGTGCTCATGGCGATCGCCATGAAATGACGCGCGTGCTGAAAGAGTCAAATCTCTCCATTAAGAAAATTGCGCTTGTTCACGGTGAAGAAGAGCAGACTCTCGGGTTTGCCGATTATCTTCGAGGAGAAGGGTTCAACGTGGTTGTACCGTTCCATGGGCAGAGTGAACCAGTATAGTCAGTTGGCTGGATAGAAGAAATTTCTCTTTATGACCATGTCTCTTTTTTGTTGATTATGGTGAAAATACCGATATAAACAAAAAATGAAAGTGTAATCGTTCAGCGGGAACAGCGAGATGAACACATAACCCCCGAATCGAACGTTTAAACGAAAGTTGCAAAATGTTGGTTTGTCGCAGCGACCTGGGATCTCTTCCTTCTTGCAGCAGTTTCCTGATGCGTGTGCACAGCCGATTCCGGCGGAATTTTTCCACCCGGAGATTCGACGCTGGAAAGATGTATTGGTTGGCCTTGAAATTTCATGGCTGTTTAGTAACTTAGAAATTCATTTCTTGTTTTTACTTAGCCATCGCTGATTTTAGGTTTTTACGAGATTATCATGAATTACTATTGGGAGATTACATATGGGATATAATGTTACTATCGATGAAGATGAATGTATTGGATGTCAAAGCTGCGTAGAGCTCTGCCCTGAAGTTTTTGGTTTTGATGACGAGACTGAAAAAGCTTTTGTGTACAAGGAACATTCAGGTCAAGAAGAGTGTGCGGAGGATGCTGCTGCCGCGTGTCCTGTCGATTGTATAGAAGTGGAAGAGGAATAAATAGACGAGGGCCCGTGTGACAGAAGTTGCAAAGAGGCCGGGAGTGCATTTCCAGCTCCGACCGTTCGCCTCCGGACCATTGGCGGATGAGTTGTCTCTCTTGGGTGTTGTCGCCAGAACAACAGATACTCTGTTGCTTAAATACACGCTGCAAGGCTCGCTGCAAGACATCGACACATCCTCGAATTTCCCGCTTAATAGTCGCTGTCATGAATTGTGGCGGCATACCTGCTTTGAGTTGTTTTTCGGAAGACGAGGTGAAAGTGCCTACTGGGAGGTAAATCTCTCTCTGAGTGGTTGCTGGAATATCTATCGATTTGATGACTACCGGACCGGAATGCGGCCTCAAAACATCGTGGGTCCACCTTCTTGTCGTGTGGATACGGAAACTGATCTTCTGACTCTGGTTTGCGCGTTAAACCTTAAAGGCATCATCGATGAATCTTCCCAACTTGAAGTTGGAGTCGGTAGCGTTATAGAGGCCATCGACGGGAGCTTCAGCTATTGGGCTCTTGAACATCATGGAACGGCGCCGGACTTTCACAATCGGCGAAGTTTCCAACTGTGTTTATGATAGGGTCTGGGCAAATATCCCAGATGCACCTTGAATTAGTATTAAAAAACCGGTTTCAGGTAATCTCCTTCTAACCGGGATCTAATCGATGCTTCATTACAAAATTGAACTACTGGCTCCGGCCAAAAATCTCGCCTGTGGCATCGGCGCCGTAAATCACGGTGCCGATGCCGTCTATATCGGTGGGCCGAAATTTAGTGCCCGAGCAGCCGCGAGCAACAGCCTGGCGGATATCGAAAAGCTGGTCGCACATGCTCATTTGTTCAGGGCCAAGGTTTACGTCACCCTCAATACTATCTTTGATGACCGTGAACTGAATCTTGCTGTACAACTCTGCCACCAACTCTACGAAATCGGTGTCGATGCTCTCATTATTCAGGACACCGGGCTGCTCGAAGCGGATTTACCTCCTATCCCACTGCACAGCTCAACTCAGATGAACAACAGAACCGCAGACAAAGTTCGTTTCCTGGAAGAGGTGGGATTTCAGCAAATTGTGCTGGCTCGAGAACTGAACCTTGACCAGATAAAAGAGATTCGTGCGGCGACCAGCGTGCCTCTTGAATTCTTTGTTCATGGAGCGCTCTGTGTTTGTTATAGCGGGCAGTGTTATATAAGTGAGGTGATGGCCGGACGCAGTGCCAACAGGGGAGAGTGCGCCCAATTTTGCAGGCATAAATATACCTTGAAAGATGGGCAGGGAAACATCCTGGAACAAGATCGCTACCTGCTCAGTCTCAAGGACTTGAACCTTTCAGCTCATCTTGGAGCACTCATCGAGGCGGGGATCAGTTCGTTCAAGATAGAAGGGCGTCTCAAGGATGAAAATTATGTGAAGAATGTGACGGCTTATTACCGCCGGGCGCTCGATACATTGATTGAGGCGGATAGCAGACTGCAACGAGCGTCTTCAGGCCGCTGTAGTTTTGGCTTTACTCCTGATCCTTCGAAGTCGTTCAATCGTGGAATGACAGATTATTTTTTGATAAACCGGGGAAATACATGGCGAAATACACCTGATGCGTTGAGGACGATTGGAGCAATCGATAGTCCGAAATCTATTGGGCAGAGGTTAGGCCGGGTCGTACATGCAGAAAAGAGGTTTTTTAGGATAGATACCAAGGAGGTCGTCAATAACGGCGATGGGCTTTGTTTTTTCGATCCCAAAAAAGGCCTTGTCGGAATAAAGGTGAACCGGGTGGATAACGGAAAAATTTATCCGAAGGATCCCGTGCATTTGCAGGAAGGAATCATGATCTACCGCAACTCGGATACGGCTTTCACGAAGCTCCTGGCTCACAGTGAGCAGTGCCGGACCATCGCGTTAGATTTTGAACTTTCTGAAACTGCCGAGGGCTTGCAGTTGCTGATAAGAGATGAAGATGCAATAGAATCTGTGACTGTGCTTAAAACAGAAAAAAATGTGGCCAGACAAGCCGGAATGGTAGCAATCCTGGCCGAAAAGCAGCTCAGAAAAAGCGGGGGGTCTGTTTTCTCAATCGGCGAGGTGAGTGTAGACCTTCGTCCCGATCTCTTTCTCTCTGCGGCGATTTTCAACGATCTCCGCAGAAAGGCGTTTGCCCACCATCTCCAAAATAGACTGCAACACTATCAGGTGGACAGAATAGAACTTACCGTAAATACCTATCCCTGGCCGACAAGTGAGGTGAGTTATCTCGACAATATAAGCAATAAGAAAGCAGAAGACTTTTACCGTCGGCATGGCGTGAAGATCATAAACAGAAAATCCCTTCGTGCAGAAAATGTCGAAAATTGCGCGCTGATGACTACGAAATATTGCATGAAGGTGCAGTTGGGACTCTGTCCGAGAATGGTTGATAGCGCCGACAGGCTGATCGGAACATTGACGCTCAGTGATAACACCGGTGACTACGAACTTTGCTTCGATTGCCAGAAATGTGAGATGACGGTTAGAAAAAAAGGAGACTAATATGAATCCCGTCAAACTCGTAAAAACCTGAATTTTTGGATGGATAAGTAAAAAGCTTCATAGGTGAGTCGCGTAAAATTTCAATCATTTCGGGGAACTAAAGTACGCCATAATGATTGAAAATTTGCAGCAACGAAGCAGATGAAGAGTTTTTACGACGCCATCAATCCTGATGAGTTTCAGTAAGCTTTTCACATGAAAATTCCATATGCTGTTGCATCAGAAAAAATAGTCTGCTGTAAGAAAGGAAACCGCCACACGATCTTTATCAGACATGAGAGGCTCTCCAGCAAATGGCCATTCTATGCCAATTTCCGCATCATCCCAGCGAATACAACGTTCGCAATCAGGAGCATAATACTCAGTTGTCTTGTAAAGAAATTCGGCATGTTCGGAAAGAGTGACAAAGCCATGCGCAAACCCCTCCGGTATCCAAAGCTGTTTCTTGTTTTCCGCTGAGAGTATGTCACCGACCCACCGTCCAAACGTTGGCGAATTCTTCCGAATATCTACAGCCACGTCAAATACCTCGCCTTGTACCACCCGGACCAATTTACCTTGGGGGCGCACTACTTGATAATGCAGGCCGCGCAAGACATTTTTTGCGGAGCGGGAGTGGTTATCCTGGACAAAAATCACTTCTCTGCCGATAGCTTCATTGAAACGGCGCTGGTTGAAGCTTTCAAAGAAAAAGCCTCGATCGTCACCGAACACCCTTGGCTCAATTATGAGGACATCAGGGATGGCTGTGGGAATAACGTTCATAATACTGTCCTCTCCCTCAGCAATTGCAACAGGTATTCACCGTAACCGTTTTTAACCAAAGGTTGTGCCAGCCGCTCAATCTGAGCGGCATCGATCCATTTCTGCCGAAAAGCTATTTCTTCAGGGCAGGCTACCTTGAAACCCTGCCGTTTTTCGAGAACTGAAATGAACTTACTCGCGTCGAGTAACGAATCGTGGGTACCGGTATCGAGCCAGGCATAGCCCCGCCCCATGATTTCGACATCGAGCAGGCCTTTTTCCAGATACAAGCGGTTGAGATCGGTGATTTCAAGTTCGCCACGCGCGGAGGGGTTCAGGCTTTTGGCCAGTCCGACCACCTGCCGGTCGTAGAAATAGAGCCCGGTCACGACATAATTGGACTTCGGCTGTTTGGGTTTTTCTTCGAGCGATAACACCTTGCCGGCACTGTCGAAATCAACGACTCCATAACGCTCCGGATCCTGAACACGGTAGGCAAATACACTTGCTCCTTCAGTCCGGGCCATGGCGCTGCCGAGCAGATGATGAATATCATGACCGTAAAAAATGTTATCGCCCAGCACCAAGGCAGAGAGATCGTCACCGATAAATTTATCACCTATAATAAAGGCTTGTGCCAGGCCTTCAGGCGACGGCTGTACGGCGTATTGCAGGTTCAGCCCCCATTGTTCGCCTGAGCCGAGGAGTTGCTGAAAACGTGGAGTATCCTGTGGAGTGGAAATGACAAGAATGTCCCGGATCCCCGCCAACATAAGTGTACTGAGCGGGTAATAGATCATGGGCTTGTCATACACCGGCAGCAGTTG
Organism: uncultured delta proteobacterium; assembly: GCA_963835305.1. Classification (GTDB taxonomy): domain Bacteria; phylum Desulfobacterota; class Desulfobulbia; order Desulfobulbales; family Desulfocapsaceae; genus Desulforhopalus_A. The sequence continues at coordinate 60,425 of CAWIEU010000010.1, read as the reverse complement.
TTTTGATACAGCCAGGGTAGCAGGATGCAAACGGGTACCTGCTCCGCCGGCAAGAATTATACCCTTGCGGCGTGGAGCAACCAACGGTTTGGCGACAATATTCGGTTTATAGGGACTTATCATGCTTTTTCCTTGTTTATGAGCCCGTTTCTGTCCAAAATTTCAGCAATAACACGCTTTGCGTGAAGCTGCCAGGGCGGTAATTTCAGGCTAAAGGCAGAGCAGATTTTTTGGGTTGTTAACCGTGAATTAGACGGACGTTTGGCAGGAAGAGGATAGTCCGAAGCGGGGATAGGCAGCACACTTTCAGGGTTTGCATTCATTCGGAATCGATGACGAAGGGCTTCAGTCAGGATAAATTGGGCAAAGCCATGCCAACTGGTGCTGCCGCCGGCAGCAAGGTTATATGTCCCACCCTGCTGAGGGATAAAAGCTGCATCACTTCGTAACCGATAAAGGCAACAGGCCGTGACGTCGGCAAGGAGTTCTGCACTTGTGGGGGCACCGATCTGATCAGAGACAACCTTGAGCTCATCTCGCTCCCCGGCCAACCGAAGCATGGTTTTAATAAAATTATTGCCTCGAGCGGCATAAACCCAGCTGGTTCGAAGGATCAGATGCCTGCAACCCGATGCACGAATGGCTTCTTCTCCCGAAAGCTTCGATTTGCCGTAGATGCCCAGAGGAGCGGTGGCATCGGTTTCCAGATAAGGCTCTTCTTTGGCACCGTCAAAAACATAATCGGTCGAGTAATGGATCAGCCAGGCATCCAACAGGCCGGCCTCTTCGGCCAGCAGTTTGACGGCTTCACTGTTGATCAGAAAAGCCAGATCCGGCTCTGACTCAGCCTTGTCTACCGCCGTGTAGGCAGCGGCATTGACAATGACCTGGGGAGATAACTTACGGACCAGAGTCCGCAAATCTGAAAGATTTGCCAGATCCGCCTCCGCTCGGCCACAGGCCACAACCTCACCCAACGGCGCCAGTGAACGTTGAAGTTCCCAGCCGAGCTGACCATTTTTGCCCAACAGCAAGATCTTCATGTATACTGCCTCTCCACCCATTCTCGATAGGTACCGTCGGTGATATTTGCCACCCAGTCCTGATGATCAAGATACCAGGAGACGGTTTTTCGAATACCTGACTCAAAAGTTTCAGAAGGTTGCCAGGCAAGTTCGCGCTCTATTTTGGAGGCATCAATAGCATATCGCCGATCGTGGCCCGGGCGGTCCTTTACATAGGTAATCAAGGAACGGTAGCTCGAAAAAGCAAAACGGGACCCGGCTGGAACCAGTTCATCAAGGATGTCGCAAATGGTATGTACCACCTCAAGATTAGTTTTTTCATTCCATCCGCCCACATTGTAAACTTCGCCCACAGATCCGCCGTCGAGCACGCAACGAATTGAGCTGCAGTGATCCGCCACATACAGCCAATCGCGGATCTGCCTGCCATCTCCATAAATTGGTAAGGATTTACCCGCCAGAGCATTATGGATACACAGAGGGATCAGCTTTTCGGGAAACTGATAAGGCCCGTAATTATTGGAGCAGTTGGTGGTCAGTACGGGAAGACCGTAAGTATGATGATAGGCCCGCACCAGGTGATCCGAGGCAGCCTTGCTTGCCGAATATGGACTGTTGGGTTCATAACGGTTGGTTTCCGTAAAAGGCGGGCTGGCGGAGTCAAGGGCACCATAGACCTCATCGGTGGAAACATGCAGAAACCGGAAGTCTTCTTTTGCTTTCCCCGTCAGTCCTCCCCAATAATAACGTACCGCTTCGAGCAATCGAAAAGTTCCAACTATATTGGTCTGAATAAAATCATCCGGCCCGTGAATTGATCGGTCGACATGACTCTCGGCTGCAAAATTTATAACAGCCCGTATCTGGTGTTTGGTCAGCAGCTGTAATACCAGATCGTAATCGGCAATGTCACCTTTAACAAAGACATGTCTTTCATCGCTTGCGATGCTCTCCAGATTTTGCAGGTTTCCGGCATAGGTGAGGTTATCAAGATTAATGATCGGTTCATTATTCAGTCCGATCCAATCAAGGACAAAATTACTGCCGATAAAGCCGGCGCCTCCGGTCACTAAAACAGTCATTTACAATATATCAAGGTATTTAGGAAAAATGGTCCTGCTGCGAGTTGATTAAGCTAATCGCGGCAACGGAAAATAAGCTGGGTTATAAGCACGTTACAGGAGGTTTTCCTGCAAAAAAAACAAGTAGGCTCTCCGTAAAATAATGTTCGTCACTTTACCTACTGATGAACAGATAGACAAGTTTTTTTACTTTCCTATCCGGATTTAAGCGTAAGTAATAGATATATACTGGAAAATTAATTATTTGTCCTTGGGTTATCCAGACGATGTTTCTTGGACCTTCTGGTAAAAAATATCGACAGGAGCTTAAGCGATAAGACATAAGCCAAAAAACCCGACACCAATGAGACAGCTATGCTGCCGAAAAGTAACGGAATGAGGATCTCTCTGCCCATCTGCAAAACGGCGAGAACCTGTTCCTTAATATTCCAGTATTCCAGGCGAGCCATGGTGTGGCCGATATTCAGGAAGAGTCCGGATACTTCCGACAGAGGAGGGCCGTCCCAAAATTTTGTGCCCAGCCAGTAATTGAAGGTATAAATAGGAGCCACTGTTACCGGATTGGTAATCCAGACCGGTATTACGGCGGCGGGCCGGTTCATGTTAAAGAGGGTGGCGAACATCAGGGCCAATATCAGCTGAATGCCGATGGTCGGAGTGAAGGCTATAAAAGTTCCCAGCCCCAGCCCGCCCGCGATAGCCTTGGGGGTGCTCCGCAACTTTATGACCCAGCGCAGGACCGGTCTCATCCTGATAAGGAGATTTCGTTTAGGTTTCTTTTGGGGCGGGTCTTTCAGCATAGTATTGGTTTCATCTATTGGTACTCTCCCTACGGCAATATCCTGATGCTCGGGTACATCCCGACCTTGTCGCCGAACTGGAACGGTTGGATCGTGTTCAGTGAGAGCCTTTGATTTCGCTGGGCATGACCGGCATTTCTCTTGGTGTCCTTATCAAAAAAGGCTCCATTGGCTTCGAGGATGTGTTGAATGCGCTCCTTGAACGCCTTGACCAGTAATGCTCCTCTTCCCTCAAAATGTAATCGGCCTTTGGTAAAGGAAGATTCAATGCTCCGAAGTTCGTCAAGGGAGATGGAGTTTGTCAGCAGCTCCTCCTTGTTTCTTATCAGGCCCCAGACCAGATGACCGGCGGGAATTTCCAGTGGCTGGTCGATGTCAATAATGGTGTGCGGCATAATGACACATCCCTCGCCGACTGTTAGTCTGCTCTTCTTTTTTCCATAGAGAAAGCTGTTAAAACCGACGAAAACATATGAACCGAGCCGGGCTTCAATTATTTTCGCACCATGGGCCGTGACGTTATAGCCCTCAAGGCATGAGTTGATGATAAAGCAGTTCTCCTGGGCATTGGCCCCTTTGCCCAGGCTCGAATTTTCTATGTAGGCCCTTTGGGCAACCAGAACATTCTCGGCAATTTTAATATTGGGCAGGACGACGGCGTATCGATCCAGAGAGGCAGTATCGGGAATCGACTCAATAGCCTCAAGATTGACGAAGTCGAACACACGCTGGAACTGATCCTTCCGTTCCTCGATAAAATCGATCAATGTTCCCCAGGGGACCTTGTCCGGAGAAAGGGAAACATAGTGGTCAAGTATTTCGGGCGAGTATATGTAGAGAAAATTAAAATTGCCGGGACTGTTGACCCAGATAGTGCCGGGATCCACCTTCAGATGATAGATCTCGCCTGCCTGGATATAGGAGTAGGCGCCAATTACGCAATCCCGCATGGTGGTGAGATCGACGGTGGCGAAGGGGCCGAGAAAACAACCGTCGGATGGAGCGCCGTGGATGTTTGAGTAATCCATGGCCAGGGTATCTTTTATGAAGAATTTTTCCGGAGTTTCAGGATCGTGAGAAAAATTGTGGACCAAGGTTTTGACAAGAGCACTGTCTTCGATATCAATTATTTCGTCTTTTGTCAGAGTCAGGACGAAGTTATTGTAAGTAATTATGTGATCTTTCCGTTTCAGTTCGTCCCCCCGGATATCGCTCTTGTATAAAAGTGAATTCCTGACCCGGCATTTTCCAAGGAAATAGCTGCCGGCAAGGGCCGAATGTTCAAAGTGCAGATCGAGAGGATGATCGGGGGTTATGCCGTAAAATGCATAGAATTTGCTCAACTGATCCGGCGGAATAAGTGAATCAGCGAATGGTCTGACATCGAATTCCAGTTCCCTGAGATTGATGTTTACCCTCTGGACAATTCTATTAAATAGTTTTTCTAATTCTTTCATGAGACACCCATAGTTCTTTTTTTCGAGAACAATCACCTACTGCGTTTCGAGTGCTGTCATTTCATGAAATACGGCTGCAAAGACATCCGAGATCCTCAATACACCGACAATTTTTCCATTCCTGATGACCAAAAGGGATAAATGGGTTCCGGCAACCAATCTGTGAATCGCCGTGTCCAGGCTGCAATTTTCCGAGACATATTCGCCGGCCGAAGGAGTCTGCATAAAGTCTTCAACTTTTTTCATGGAAGCTTCCCGCAGGGAATCACTGCTCAGTACTTTTCCATGAGATCGATAGAGATCGCGGAGTTGCGCGATGTACTTATCGGAGAAGTTGAATTTTTTCAATTGTTCTACGTCGGAATAGACGGCAGAATCCGATTCAATTGCTTTTAATGCCCGCAGTTGGCTGATTTTGCCGACAACACGGCTATCTTTATCTAGCACCAGTACTGCGCGATGCTGATATTTGCTTGTTGTGTAGGTTTCCTGAGCCAGCTCTAAGGCCTTCACGGCATCGAGAAGCGATGTTCCGACCATGACCGTCGCATATTCGGAAATCGGAACCATGAGATCTTTTACCTGAAAATTTTTCATTATATTCCTCCCTTGGGTAGAGGATGGAAAAATCATCTACAGTGCAAATCCACAGAATACATTCTATTTCCAGGTTGTAAAGGATGATGGCGTCGTAAAAACTCTCCAGCTTCTTCGATGCCACAAATTATCAATCATTTCGAAGTATCTCCTGTACGTCGAAATGATTGATAATTTGCGTCTCGAATCTGAAGTCTTTTACTTAGCCATCCATGATTTTTAGGTTTTTACGAATACATCAAGGATGTCTTGCCAATAAATTCAGGCGCGGAATATTGCTTTGGAAGTTTTGGAAATGCCCGCAGGCTATTTTGCGGAAACCACCGAAAGGGGGATTTGCATTACCGCAAGTTTCATTGTTTCCGTGCGCCCATATTTATACCGGTGCTGGAGATATGTGACCGGATAATCAGACGGAGTTATTTGGTAGGACTTTGCCAGAAAGGAGGCCAGGATCGGTGGCATTGCCGGCGACTGATCCGCTCTCCAGACCACGGTAGCGGATGTAAAGCCATGAGCAGGTGTGCGGGACTCGAATCTATAACCCGGGATGAGAGCCGTGCTGCCCGGAAACTTGAGCCGCAGGTTTCCTGCCAGGAAGCGGTTGTCGCTTATTATCAAGCCATTGGAAAAGCCGTTTTGGCGAAGATCTTTGACTATCTCGGTGAATGGATAATTCATCCGGCAGAATTTATGGATATAGGAGGCGCCGACAACTCTCACGGTAAAAGCGACATAGACGGCTATCGCCGCAAAAGCCGTAACTTTGAGAAAAAGCTTGAAATGCCTGGAAGAAACCGCTGCCGGATTAAGTCTTGAGAAGAAAAAAATGGGAGCGGCGAACAACATCGGCTGCAGCCATCTGTCTTTGACATAGGTTACCTTAAAAAAGAAGACGACCAGCAAGAGAATAAGTAAAAGAATCAGGATATATCGTTTCATGAACTGACGATGAAACCCGCTTTGCGAATTTTGATTTCGACCGAATCCGGCAGGGAAGATAAGAAGGCAGATAAGCCACATCGGGGTCAGAAACAGAAATGCCTTGTAAAAGAGGTCGATGATTCCTCGCCACTGATAGCTGTCGACTACGCGTTTGAATTTATTGGTCGTGGAAAAGACAATATCCTGGTTATGGTACATCCAGAGAAAATAACTCCCCGCAATAACAGCTATTATCAGAATACTCACTGCAATTTTTGGAGAAAGGATGGCCTTTCTTCCTTCGGAAAAAGTGAGGAGAACTCCAACAAGTGTTGCCAGGAAAAGAAGGAAATTAGCTTTCCCGAGAAAACCGACCGAAAGCAGCAATCCGAAAATACAATAATTAAGGAGAGTTCGCTTGTTGACCAGACGCAGGGATTGCCACAGACAGGCGGACGCAGCACACACCACCAAGGTGGTATGGGTCATGTCGCGTTGGGATTCCCAGGCAATCTGCGGAATAAACAGCAACGAGCAGCTGGCCAGAATCGCCAGCCGGGTATCCTTGAGGATTTCGCGACCGCTGAGGAAGACAAAGACATAGGTGAAAAACAGCAGGCTGTTTTTCAGGAAGGCGACGGCGAAGACGTTTTTGCCGAAGAGTTCAAATAAAAAATATTGTATCCATGTATAGAGCGGAGGCTGCTCCGTGTAGCCGGGCAGCAGCCATTGGCTGAGAAAAGCCTGTTCCGCCTCATCGTAATCCAGCGAATTCGAGATCAGTACCCGCAGGATAATATGCAGGGCAAAATAACAACCGAGCAGAAAAAGAAATTTGCATGCCAGTTGGCGCTGAGCCTCCGGAGGCGTTGGAAGAACTGAAGTTGTCATTTGCATGGATTGCTTTGGAATTTACTTTGCCGCAGGCCGATCATGATATTTCTGCTATAGACGATTAATCCAAAAAGCTGGCCGATAAAGAGGACCGGATCTTTTCTGAAAATCGCATAGCTCATTACCATAGCGGAGCCGGTAATGCTGATCGTCCAAAATCCGAGCGGCAGCACCGATTCCTTTTTTTTCTCGCTGTAAAGCCATTGGTAGATGAAGCGAAAGGTAAAAATACCTTGCCCGATCATACCCCACAGCATAAGCAGGGAGGAAATATCCTTGTTGGCAAACAGCTTGTGAATATTGTACGCATCACCGGTAAGTAGCCAACAGGCGGCTAGTCCGGGAAATACATAAGCGATTATCCGCACCGGGAGGGGGATCCTGTTCCAGTAGCCATGGTAATGGAGGTTGCGAATGTACACTCCATAGGTAATGACCTGACCCAGGATGATGACCAGATCGCTGCGCAGGATGCCGTATAACATCAACAGAAATGAAGCGAGGATGCTCAACTGCCAGAATATAAGGGGCGAAAGAATCCGTCCCGCCCGCTCCGAGGCAATCCATTGGGTGATCTGCCTTGCCGAAAAAAGGGCCTGGGCCACAAAGCCTACTGAAAAAACGAGATACTGGTTCATGAATTCACATCCGCCAGCTTGTAGCGAATATATCTGCTGCGCATCCAGCGAAAAGCCAAGGTATCGAAAAATGGCCCGACGAGACGGTTAAAGAGATGATACTTGCTGGTTCCGGCATACCGGGGAGAATGTAAGATGGGAATCTGTTTAACCTTGCCGCCCTGCAGTTGCACAAGGGCCGGCATAAAGCGATGTAAGCCTATGAAGAAAGGTATTTCCCGGGCGTAGGAGGTTTTTAATATTTTCAAGGGACAACAAGTATCCTGGATGCCGTCATTGATCATCAGCCGTCGATAACTATTGCCGATTTTCGAGGACAATCTTTTTGTCAGGCTGTCTTGTCTCTTTTCCCTGATGCCGTTGACCATGTCATATTCCGGAAAATATTGGAAATATGAGAGGAAGTCAGCTGGATGAGTCTGCAGGTCGGCATCAATATAGCCGACCAGCGTTGTCCGGCATTGGTCAAAACCAGCCTTGATCGCCACACTCAGGCCATAGTTTTTATCTAGGGACAATACCGAAAAACAAGCAGCATTAGTGCATTTTTCCTGAAGTATTTTCAGACTGTTATCTGTTGATCCGTCATTTATGAAAAGGATGCGGGTGGGCACCGGACTGGTCTCGACAAATTTCTCTATTTCGAGAAAAAAAGCAGGGAGGCTCTCTTCCTCATTAAAAACCGGGACAATAATGGTTAGTTCGTCACTCATGTAATTTGATCCGTTATGCCATTTGCCAAAATGCTGCGAAACTCTATGGGTCCCTGGATCGGCAGGGGTTATTTGGAAGAAAACAACCAAATATCGTTAACAGACATCTTTATGAAACTCAAGTCATTTCGAGTGCGCTGTCAAATCAGGTCCACCGGAAAGTCCACTGAAGAGAGAAGGGAGCGACAGGTACAGGAAAATGTGAAGAATTTGCACAGAATCGGAAAACTGAGTTAAACCGCCGGTAAATCGTTTGATAATTAAAGGAATTCGTGCAGAAGAAAAGAAAAGCGGCTCGTGTGCGCCGAGCCGCTTTTTCGTCCCAATCTCGAAAGCATTTATTTATAATCTGCAATCAATTGAGAATCTGAAAATCATTATATGCATGACCGCCATGTTCGGTAATGTCAAGGCCTTCGAGTTCCTCATCGGCGCTGACCCGCAGTCCAATGGTCATCTTGATTACGGTAAAGAGTAGAAAACAGACGCCGAAGGACCAGACAAAAGCCGCGCCGATGCCGAGGAGCTGAACGCCGACAATCTTAGCGGTAACACCGCCGATATTGAACAGCCCGGCCGCCAGGGTTCCCCAGGCACCGCAGACACCGTGGACCGAGATGGCACCAACCGGATCATCGATGTGGATGCGGTCGACAAACAGGACGGACAGGACAACAATGATACCGGCTATTGCGCCGATGATAATCGAGCTGGTCGGGGATACATTATTGCAGCCGGCGGTAATGGCAACCAGTCCGGCGAGGGCACCGTTAAGGGTCATGCCTACTTCAGGCTTCTTGAAAATCATCCAGGCGGTTACCATGGCGGTGATGGCACCGGCAGCGGCAGCCAGGTTGGTATTTACAAAAATCATGGCGATGTCTTTGGTGCCGGCGGTAGTGGAGCCGGGATTAAAGCCGAACCAACCCAGCCAGAGAATAAAGACACCTAAGGCTGCCAGGGGGATGTTGTGGCCGGGGATGGCTTTGACTTTGCCGTCTTTGCTGTATTTACCGATCCTTGGACCGATCACCAGGGCACCGGCCAACGCCGCCCAGCCGCCGATAGAGTGGACTACGGTCGAGCCGGCGAAATCGATGAATCCAAGGTTTGCCAGCCAGCCGCCGCCATGGAACAGGTTTCCCCAGGCCCAGCTGCCGAATATCGGGTAGATAAAGGCGGAAATGGCAACGCTATAGAGAATGTAGCCAACGAACTTGGTTCTTTCCGCCATCGCTCCGGAGACGATGGTTGCGGCGGTGGCGGCGAAGACGACCTGAAACATCCAAAAAGCCAGGACCCATGGATCACCCCCCGGTGTGAAATCGCTGAGAAAAAATCCACTGGTGCCGAACCAGTCGGTGGGATTCTTGCCAAACATGAGACCAAAACCTATGGCCCAGAAGGCAATCGACCCTACTGCAAAGTCCATCAGGTTTTTCATCATGATATTTATCGAGTTTTTCGCCCGGGTGAAACCTGTCTCCACCATGGCAAAGCCGGCCTGCATAAAGAATACCAGGGCGGCGGCAACTAGAGTCCAAACATAGTCGAGATGACTCTGGACTCCGGCGATGGCGTCGGCGTTTGAGGCGATGGTCGGGGCTACAGCGTCATCTCCGGCCCAGGCAAGAGCTGGAAGGCAGAGCAGTAAGGCTGCAAAAAACATTTTTTTCATGACTTTTCTCCTTTTCCTTTTTAAAAATAGTGACATAATTGTGATTATTAGATCGCGTCTCCGTCCCGCTCGCCCGTTCTGATTCGACAGATCGTCTCTATAGGCATGACAAAAATTTTACCGTCGCCGATTTTGCCGGTTTTTACGCTGTTGCATATAGCCTCAACTACATTGTCTACGATATCTTCCTTGACTATGATCTCCACCTTGATCTTCGGAATGAAATCAACGGCGTATTCCGCGCCCCGATATATTTCCGTATGGCCCTTTTGGCGACCGAATCCTTTCACTTCACTGATGGTCATTCCCTGTATGCCTAAAGCGCCTACGGCTTCTTTTAGGGCATCGAGTTTGAACGGCTTGATAATCGCCTCAATTTTTTTCATTCCTCTTTCCTCCTTTCCTGCAAACGAATGATTTTCTTTATTACCATCCTCTGTTTCCCACTGAGATCAAGGTGTGAGAAAGTGCAAATGGGTGCAATATGCTGTCCCTGTACCATATGGTGATGTGTATTGGGCTTTGTTCTGCTTAATATCAACAACTGTGCCATTTGGATTGAAGCCAGGTTGAATCTCTGTTAACTGTCTAATATTCTAGTAATATTTAAATTCTGAGAACAAGGAAGGTATTTTGAATTTAAAAAGATATTCCATATATGTAATAAATTGCATGCTTAGTTTGAAGAAATGCAACAAATATGTAACTGTGTCGGATGAAAAGATTGTCTCAGCGTAAGTCGATGTGGCGAGAGAGGCGGTGGTGTCCTACAATTGGCAGGAGAATGTTAAATTTTTGAGCAAGAGCCGGAGAAATTTGGACAACACACGTGGCTTCTGACTAGCTGAAAAGTTTGATGCTGTGCAACCTTAGGACGAACGGACCGGCAAGATGAAGCTTTCTACTTAACCACCTATGATTTTAAGGTTTTACGAGTCCATCAATGTTGACTTTTCTCGTAAAAAGTCACTTTTTAAGTAGGGATGGGACCAGTTGCAGCCGGATATGCCAGGCTCGTCTGCCGGATGCCCATCCAACCCTAAGTTACCTTCTGGTAAAAGATCTGCATGTATACAGAATTCTACAATTTGCACCATAAGCCGTTTGAAACGAATCCCGATCCCTCTTTTCTGTGGCTGGACGAAAGCCATGAAAAGGTTTTGTCAACTCTCCGCTACGCTCTATTTGAGAATAAAGGCCTTTTGCTGTTAACGGGTGATGCGGGGTCCGGCAAAACCACTCTGGTAGGGGCTCTGACTGAACATTTGGAGAGTGACATAAGCTGGGCGGTTATTGATGATCCCGCTCTGGAGCGGGTTGATTTTTATAACGCTATCGCCAGGGCTTTCGATATTGAGGGCATGTTTACCTCTAAGGTGCAGTTTCTCATTCAATTCAGCCGGTTTTTGCATAGCGAGGCTGGGCAAAAGAGAAAGGTGCTGTTGCTGATTGATGATTGTCATCGGCTGAGGCAGGAGATGCTCGAAGAACTGCGTCTCTTATCGAATATGGAGATAGGTGATGCAAAATTGATCAATATCTTCTTCGTGGGACAGCCTGAATTTTACGAAATGCTCATGAGGCCGGCAAATAGGGCACTGCTCCAGCGCCTTACCCTGAATGTCGAACTTCATCCTTTGGATATCAATGGAACTGGTGCTTATATCAGGCACAGGCTAAAAGCGGCCGGTTCTGAAGAATCACTCTTTAATGCCAGGGCAATTGAGGTTATCCACCGCTTATCCCGGGGGATACCAGACCGGATAAATGCAATTTGCCAACTTGCCTTGGTAAATGGCTCGGCTCGGGGCTTATCCGTCATAGACCAGACAATTATTGCAGCATCCGCCCGGGATTTGAATCTTGCTGAAGATGTCACCACGAAAAATTTTGATACGTATACTGATTATAAACAACGGATCTTTAAAAAATTTAAAGAGAAATTTATCGCCAAAATCGCCCAATATTCGCATTGGTTTCTGAACCTTATTCCGGCAGGCAAGGATCGGCGCAAGGGGTTGAAGTATGGTCTGGGCCTCCTGGTGATTTTGTTGGCGGGGCTCTTTTTGGGTTTTCAATTGTCGCATCCTCCAGAAAACCAACCTGCCGGAAATCAGCCCGCACCTCCTGTTGAGATTGCCAAGGAACCGGTACCGGAGAACGTTCCGCAAGTCAGTTCCTTGCCCGAACCGAAGTCACAGGAAGAAAACAAAAATGCAGTGATGGAAGAAAGACAGGAACCGGAGAGTCCTCAAGCCGCGCTGGCAACAGAGGAATCAGCCCAATCCGCTTCCCAGCCGGCTGCTCCGGGAGCGGAATCGGAAGAGCTGGCTGAGGCGCCTGGAGCCGTCAAAATTGAGGAACCACACTCCAAGGAAGGAGTGGGGCCGACCGCAGGCCTGGTTCATATTGTTCCCGAGAAATCGAAAGTTCTCAAAATTACTCCACTTAAGCCGAGTAAGCTGATCCTCCAGTTTCGTTCGGATTCCAATGACCTGACCGGAACGTCCCAGGGGGAATTGGATGACTTTATCCACGAATTGCGAAAATATCCACGAGCGAGGATTCTGATCAGGGGACTTGTGTCCAAGGAGGCTGATACGGAGGGGAGTGTAAAATTATCCGAAGAGCTGGCGCGGGGTGTGCGAAGGATTCTGCTGGCAGAAGGAATCGGAATCGACCAGGTCAAGGTGGCCCGCTTGGGGAATCAGGAGCCGGCCGGTCCGGATGAGACCGGCGCAGGGCTAAAAAAGAAACGTCTGGTGGAAATCATCGTCTTGAAAGACGGCATTTGAGATCCCTTGTTTTACCTCTTCCTTTGGTCTATAAGGACAGCAAGTTCCTCTTCCAGAAGGTTGTAATTGTGATCCAGGTCGTGGTTGCGGCGGATATGTGCAGCAGCCCTTTGTCCAAGTGCCTCCCTCTTTATCTTGTCTTCTGTCAGGAAGCGGATATGGGCGGTAAATTGAGCTGGATCGGCCGCCGGAGAAAGTAAACCCGTCTGTTCGTGCACAACGGCCTCGCCGCCTCCCCAATCCTGGTAAGCTATTACCGGCAGACTGCAGGACTGAGCCTCCAGGTAGACCATTCCAAGCGATTCCTCAATACCCGGGAAAGCGAAAATATCCGCGGCGCTATAGTAGCGATAGAGCTCCGGACGGGGTATTTTCCCCAGAAAAAGAACATTATTCTGCATTAGCTCCGTAGCTTTGCTCTCAAGCTGCTGCCTGCAGACACCATCCCCCGCGATAATCAGGCGCAGGGGCAGCCCTCGCCGCACAAGTTCACTGCATGACTTTATCACTGCGGTCAGGCTCTCGGTTTTTACGCCGGGGCGCATCATGGCGGCGGCCATGACGACGGTCTCATCTTGTATTGCCCAAAGTTGCCGCAATTTTTTTCTCCAGTCGCTGGAAAACTCAAAGAGATGAGGGTGAATACCCGGTGCGATATAACTGAGGCGGTTTTCCGGCAAAAGTCTTTTGAGGTTGGTAAAGTCTCTTAGTTTATTGGTGATAACATGATCGGCGGCTTGCAGTACTCTTCTGTTGAGCAAAAAGCCCGGCAGCGTTTTTAGCTGTTTTCGCCGTTTCGTTGAGTAAATGCCCTGAAAAATGACATAAGGGATTTTCAGTTCCTTGCTGCACATAGCCCCCAAAAGATCAGGGGCCTTGTAATAGGAATGATAACTGAGCCAGAGGTCGGGTTTGTCGTGTCTGTAGCGTCTGAGGATTCTGCATTTCTCGCTAAACAATTGCAGCAGGGTCAGCGGTCGGTAATAGATCCAGCGGCAACGGAGTCTGCTTGCAAGAGCGATAGCATGCCCTTTGTCTCTCAGATGGTTATGAAGTTCGGTTCCAGTGACCAGGTCTCCTGAAGGATTGGTATGGTTCATGGGTTTAAACGGCATGTAATAGGCTATTTTCATAATCTCTTGCCTTCGTGAACGAGATTTCGAGGGAAAAGGGAAACAGATTGCATTGCCTAAGAAAACCAAATATTCTGAGATATTGCATGGATTATCTGGTGTAGGATGTGAATCCGTTACCCTTGTTGTGACTCGGGCTCGACCGGCGGCGCGCCGGTATTAAATTGACATGAAAGGCGATTATTATGCAGGCGATACGACTAGATGTTATGATTTATGCACATGATGGCCGTGGTCTTGGTCATGCGAGCCGCGGTATTGGGGTTGGAATGGCCCTGCGCCGTCTCTATCCGGAGCTTAAAGTTCTTTTCGTCTCGGGTTGTAACCTGTCTCGGGAGCTGATCGGCAAGGCGCCGCTGGACTGGCTGAAACTCCCGTCTTACGAAACCAGGGTCATACACGGAAAATCAATCGGAATCATCGGAAAATCCATGTTTACCGATGAGCAGCTCGGGCAGTTGAGGGCAAAAGAATTGGCGAATCTGATTGATTTGTACAGGCCGAGAGTGGTTTTGGTCGATCACACTCCACAGGGTAAACATAAAGAGCTGGTCGAGGCCCTATCTACGGCGGGGGGCAGTGATGCCCGCTGGATCCTCGGAGTTCGGGGAGTGGTTGGCGAGGTAAAGCAGGCTCAATCGGAACTGGCCGGCGCCCTGTTCAGGGAGTACTACCATGCTGTTCTTTGGTATGGCGACAGTTCAGTGCTCGGGGCGTCGCACTGTGAGCAATTGCGGCTGCAATACGGCACAATTCCGGTGGAATGCGGCTATGTCCTGCGGCTTGCTGAGTTTACTCGATGGAATGGTCAAACACTGGAGGCGGATGAGCCCGTGGCCGGCACCGTATCCATTCCGTGGCTTGGTGAAAAAACCATGGACTTCCTGAAAGTTCTGGCAAGTGCCCTGAAAAAAATACCCCGATCCTTCGGATGCTGGCGGTTGTTTGTCGATACAGCCGAGGAGAACGGAGCCGGTCGAAGGGTGAGGGAGCTTTTTGATAATATACCCGGTTGCAGATTAGAGCCTCCCGGGATTGCCTATGCCTCGGCCCTGTCGCGCTCAAAGACCGCCGTTATTTACGGCGGCTATAATAGCCTGATGGATGTGATCCACGCCAGAGTCCCAGCCCTGGTTGTTCTGCGGGAAATGCAGGATGGGGAACAACAGCTGCATCTGCAGAAGCTGAAAAAGGTGGCTGGAGATGGTATCGCGACGGTTTCCGAAACACAGATCGCCGCCGGGGAATTGGAAGGCATGCTGCTGGCAAATCTTCAGCGGGGCAGACTTCCTGCGGTTCCTTTGAAGATTTGCGGAGCCGAACGGGCGGCAACGTACATCCACAGCCTTCTTTCCTGAGTTTTCGGGTGGCTAAGTAAAAAACTTCAGATTCGAGGCGCGAAAATTATCAATCATTTCGACGTATAAGAGGTATTTCGAAATGATTGATAATTTGCTGCAACGAAGAAGGTTAAGAGATTTTACGGCGCCATCAAAGTTCAAAAATTCTTAAAGGCATTGTCATCAACCTTGGCAAGGAATACTTTGGTGCAGATGAGTACGTTTCGGGGAGTGTCTCCCGCCTGGATGCGCAACAGTCCCTCCCTGATAATGATTTTTTTTAGCAGCTCCCGGCCGTTTGACTGATTGTAATAGATGTCCGAGTCGAGAATATCCTGGATATTTTCCCGCTCAACCTTGTCGATTATTAACTGAATTCCGAGATTCAGAAATGGATCCTTGATCTGCAGGAGCTCGTTCTCCAGGGTGAGTATGCCCTGCTTGGAGACGAGTTCTGAAAGTTTTTTCAGTTGCAGCACAAGGGGAACAAGGCTTTCCTGGTCCTCCAGGCTGCATGATGCCTTTGCGGCGAGGGCTAAATCGCGTATCATAATGGTCCTTTTATATGTATGAGAAAAAATGAATAGCTTCGGTCTAATGAGCAGCTTCGATGACTTTTTACGAGTCCATCAAGTTTGATAAACTCGCAAAAACCTAAAAAGCAAGGATGGCTAAATAAAAAACTTCAGATTCGAGGCGCGCAAATTTTCAATCATTTCGACGTACAAGAGGTACTTCGAAATGATTGAAAATTTGTGGCAACGAAGAAGGTGAAGAGTTTTTACGACGCCATCAAGTTTGCAACCCAGGGTACTCTCATTATCTTACCCGGTTTTAATGGAACAGGAAAGGAACAGCCTCTAATTCCAGCAGCGGCTGATCTATTTCTGTTTTTTAGGTTTTATTACATAAACGTAAAAAACAACAATACGATACTGCAAAAATGAAATAAAATTACTGAAAAACGCAGTAGTTACAATGAGGAATATCATAATAACTAGCAGATAAAAAACAACAAATATTGATTTGTATTCGTTTGGCATAAGTCTTGTAAGGATTAATGCAGCATTGTAGTGGGATTTTTGTTGCTTGAATTTTCGTAACAAGCTTGGTCATCTGGCTCATTATCAAGGCAGTTGTAGGTATTCGTGTCAGTAGAGTGGAAGATCTGGAAGGCGCCGATATCGTTAGGTTGCGGATTGGCGGCGTGTCCTGAATTTACTAACACCCCGCGCAAAAGGGGTATGGGTACCTTAACGAAATTTATTCCTAGACAACAGGAAAAGGATTTCTAAGGTACTAAAGAATACAAAGGGGAATTCTCATGAAAAAAATAGAAGCAATTATCAAACCCTTTAAGCTTGAGGCAGTAAAGGATGCATTGACTGACATCGGAATTACCGGAATGACTGTCTCGGAGGTGAAAGGGTACGGGCGACAGAAAGGACATAAGGAGATGTATCGCGGTGCCGAGTACAATGTTGACTTTAATCCAAAGATTAAGATTGAGTTGGTGCTCGCTGCCGAGCTGGTTGATAAAGCCGTCGATACCATCCGGGATGCGGCCAACTCGGAAAAGATAGGAGACGGCAAGATCTTCGTACTACCGGTCGAGGATGTTATGAGAGTAAGAACGGGAGAAAGAGGAAAAGACGCAATCTAACCAAACCTGCTCCCTGCCATGGCAGGACAGGTTAGAAGTGCGTTTTTCAAAAAAGGCCTTCCTTTCGCAATAAAATTGCGGGGGGAAGGTTTTTTTTGGGCAAATCAATGGTTGCTAATGATAATTATTCTTGACATCTTTAGCTCTATTTGGCTATATGTGCACATCACACCAACGAAGGTGAAGAATTTTTACTTAGCCATCCATGATTTTTAGTTTTTTACGAGTTTGCAATACTATTTTCCCATCTTTTCCTTGGTGTGTACTTTTTTGGTTATAGTGAGTGAGCAGAGAATGGATTGGCTGGATAATCGAGGAAAATCATGAGATCGTTTTCGCTTTTGAGAGTGTATCGATTTTATCTGGACGGCTTGACCGGGATGACCATCGGTAAGACCTTATGGAAAATTATTTTCATAAAGTTATTTGTTATGTTCGCCATTCTGAAAGTGTTCTTTTTTCCTGATTTCCTGCAGACGAATTTTTCGACAGATCAACAAAGGGCCGATCATGTCATCCAGCAGTTGACCGGATCGGTACAAAATAATTAACTAGGGAGGACGTTGTGATGGGGGAAATAGATCTGGGCATGGTAAACTGGGCGAGGGCGCAGTTTACTCTGACTGCGATGTACCACTGGTTTTTTGTCCCGATAACCTTGGGGCTGTCGTTTCTTGTGGCTTTTTTCGAATCGATATATGTGCGCACAGGAAAAGAGGAGTGGAAACGGCTCACCAGGTTCTGGATGACCTTGTTCGGCATCAATTTCGCCATCGGAGTCGCCACGGGCATCATCATGGAGTTTCAGTTTGGTACCAACTGGTCGAATTATTCCTGGATGGTCGGTGATATCTTCGGTGCTCCCTTGGCTATTGAAGGTATCCTGGCCTTTTTCCTCGAAGCGACCTTTTTCGCTGTCATGTTTTTCGGTTGGGAGCGGACTTCCAAAGGTTTCCACCTCTTCTCCACCTGGATGGTGGCTATCGGCTCCAATCTTTCGGCCCTCTGGATTCTGGTTGCCAATGGCTGGATGCAATATCCGATCGGTATGGCCTTTAATCCTGACAATGCCCGCTTTGAAATGCAGAATTTCTGGCAGGTATTGTTCTCTCCCGTTGCTATCTCCAAATTCACCCATGCAACCAGCTCGAGCTTTGTGCTGGCCTCTTTTTTTGTACTTGCCATCTCATCCTATTATCTGCTGAGAGGAAGGCATGTGGAGATGGCCAAAAAATCAATCATCGTAGCCTCGGTTTTTGGTTTGCTCTCCGGGGTGTTTACAGGCTATACCGGAGACGAGTCAGCGTATTCCAACAGTAATTACCAGCCGATGAAACTGGCCGCCTATGAGGGACTCTATCAAGGGAGCAAAGGAGCCGACCTCGTGGCTCTGGGTGTTCTGACCGGCGGAAAGAAGCTTGGCGATAGCCAGAAGCCTTTTGCCTTTGAGATTTCAATCCCCAATGGACTCGCACTCATGGCCAAGCGTGACAGGAATGGCTTTGTCCCGGGTATTAAGGATCTCGTCTACGGTAATGAAGAGCAAGGCATAATGCCCGTTGCGGAGAAGATGGCGCGGGGTAAAGCGGCCATCGAAGATCTGGCGGCCATGCAGAAGGCCGGGAAGTCGGGAGATGAGCAGGCAAAGAGCGCAGCCCTGGAGAGATTTAAAGTGAATCAGGATTATCTGGGCTTCGGCTATCTTGATACTCCCGAGGAGACCGTACCTCCGGTTGCCACCACTTATTATTCATTTCATGCGATGGTATATATTGGAACACTTCTCATCCTGCTGGCCCTGCTCTATGTGTATTTTTCCTATAAGAACACTCTGGAAAAGAACAAATGGCTGTTAGTACTGGGAATTCCCTCGTTTTTTCTAGCGGTGATCGCCTCCGAGCTTGGCTGGGTCGTTGCGGAAGTCGGTCGTCAACCCTGGGCTATTCAGAATTTGCTGCCGGTTAAAATGGCAACAACCAAAATAATGACGGGTCATGTGCAGGCATCCTTTCTTATCTTTTTTGTATTATTTGCCATATTGCTCATTGCTGAGATTAAAATTATCCTCAAGCAGATTAACATAGGTCCGGAGGGCGCATAACATGATTGGAAAATTAGATATCGTGATCCTGCAGCAGATCTGGTGGATCCTCTGCTCAGTTGTCGGGTCCCTCTTTCTCTTTCTCACCTTTGTTCAGGGAGGACAAACCCTGCTCTGGCAGGTGGCAAAACGTGACAAGGAAAAAGCCCTGGTAATCAATTCACTTGGCAGAAAATGGGAACTGACCTTCACCACCCTTGTCCTGTTTGGCGGAGCACTTTTTGCCGCTTTTCCAAAATTCTACGCGACGAGTTTTGGCGGTGCCTATTGGGTATGGATGCTGATTCTGTTTACTTTTATCGTCCAGGCGGTGAGTTATGAGTTTCGAATGAAACCGAATAATCTGCTCGGCGCCAGAACCTATGAGCTGTTTCTTTTTATTAATGGCTTTGTCGGAATTCTGCTGATCGGGGCTGCTGTCGGCACATTTTTCACCGGCTCCAATTTCACCATAAACGATTTTAACCAGGTGACCTGGACCAACCCTCTTCGAGGGGTGGAGGCGGCATTTTCTCTCTTTAATCTTTCCCTGGGATTGTTCCTGGTTTTTAACGCCAGGGTCCTGGGTTCCATGTATCTGGTGAATAACATCAACTTTAAAGAGGTCCCGGAATTTGAGGCACGGGTCAGAAAATCCTGTCTCACCAATTTTCTCTGCGCGCTGCCTTTTCTGCTCTATGTGGTCGTCAGTCTGCTGCTTATCGACGGTTTTGGAACCGATGCCAACGGCGTGGTCAGTATGGTTGCGAATAAATATCTGAATAACCTTCTGGCAATGCCTCTTGTCCTCGGTCTTCTTATTGTCGGTCTCTTTCTGGTGATTCTAGGAGTTACCCGAACCAGCCTTGCAAGGTCAACCACAGGTATTTGGTTTGGTGGCCTCGGTACCGTGCTGGTAGGCCTTGCAATATTTTTCACCGCGGGATTTAACGGAACACCGTTCTATCCCTCCAAGGTCGATCTGCAATCGAGTCTGACTATTTATAATGCATCGTCAAGTCATTACACCTTGACGGCTATGTGCTATGTGGCTTTGTTTATTCCCGCTGTGCTTGCCTATATCGCCTATGTGTGGCGGCAGATGGACTCGAAAAAAATCGGTATGGCGGACATTAGTGATAAGAAAGCCTATTAATTGATGGCATCGTAAAAACTCGTATGAAGTTTTTTTAAAGCTATCCAAAAATTCAGGTTTTTACCAGTTTATCAGTTGGTATCTAAGAAATTCGTTCCGTGCGAGGTGTTAAGCGGCAAGTGAATCGCGCACGGAAAGAAAAAATTGAGAGGATACATTATGACTGCAGTATTGTTGATTAGTTGGGCAGCCCTGATAGTCGTCAGCTATAAGGCTTCAGTAGTAATTCTGGCCAAAACGAATAACCTGTAATCCACCTTTAGTTAAGCTCCGCCCGGACTAATGTAATCTCCGGGCGGAGCTTATACCTCGCATTGCCATCCCACCCGCCGGTTTCCCGATAAGAGAACAGCTGTCATTTTAACCAAATCTTAAAAAATTGACTTTTGCCGGGAGAAACAAGATAATTAAGTAACTCATAATGTGCAAATACCGACATACCTGAATGGGATGCTAAAATTTCTCCAAGGATAATTCATGCTGGAACTGAGAAAATTCGTCGCTCCGGAATTCATTTTCGGGGGTGGAGCAATTAACCTCGTCGGTCGATATGCCAGGAATTTCGGTGCAAGAAAAGTATTTATCGTAACCGACCCCGGCGTTATCAAGAGTGGTACAACCTCTAAGATCTGCGATATCCTGCAACAGCAGGATATATGCTATTCCCTTTTTTCTTCCGTCAGTCCCAATCCTCGGTCCAGGGAAGTTATGGATGGGGCTGCGCAGTACAGCAGCGATGGCTGCGATGTCATTGTCGCTGTTGGCGGCGGAAGTCCTATGGACTGTGCCAAGGCGATAGGTATTGTTACCACGAATGGCCGAAATGTTCTCGACTTCGAGGGCATAGACAATGTCGATATCCCGGGGCCGCCGCTTATCTGCATTCCGACCACCGCCGGGACTTCCGCGGATGTATCTCAATTTGCCATTATCTCCGATGAGACACAAAAGGTTAAGATTGCCATAATCAGTAAAACCATGGTGCCGGATGTGGCATTAATTGATCCCGAAACAACCGTCTCCATGGATAAGTACCTGACGGCATGCACCGCCATGGACGCATTTGTCCATGCATTTGAGGCATATGTCTCTACGGCGAATTCTCCTATCCTGGATCTCCATGCTCTCAATGCCATTCGCCTGATATTCAATAATCTTGTCTCTGTCCTGCAAAAACCGGATGATATAGAGTTACGTGAATGCATCACTCTCGCCAGTCTCGAAGCGGGGCTCGCCTTCTCCAACGCGAGTCTCGGCGCCGTTCATGCAATGGCCCACAGTCTTGGCGGCCTGCTCGATTTACCCCATGGTGAATGTAACGCCATTCTGCTTGACCATGTCGTTGCCTATAATTTCCCGACGGCCAGCAATAGGTATAGAAAAGTAGCTGAGGTAATGAACATTCAGCATAACAGGCTCACCGATAAGGAAACCCTCAAAGAAATTCTGGGAGGTATCCGTACTCTTAAAAAAAATATCGGTATCGAGGTAAATCTTCGAATGCGGGGGACCCGAAAAACCGATATCCCTGAGCTTGCCCGAAAAGCTATGAAAGATCCCTGCATGGTGACCAATCCTCGAGTGCCGACCTTCAGGGATATTGAGGTACTTTATGAAGAAGCCCTCTGACAATAATGTACGGGATCAGCTCCGAGAAAAGATTATCGGCTTAGGAGAGCGATCGATTCGCAAGAGTTACTATCCTGAGTTGCAGCAGAGAATAGAAGAACTTGAACAAAAGAACAAAGAACTGAAAGAAGAAATAGCTGTCCGAAAAGAAGCTGAGAAAATGAGGTCCAAGCTGGAAAAACAACTCCAGCAGTCAATGAAGATGGAAGCCATCGGCACCCTCGCCGGAGGAATTGCCCACGATTTCAACAATATTCTTACCGCGATAATCGGTTACACCGATCTCGCCAAAGCAAATATCGAGAATACCTGCAAGAAAACGAGTTGTCCCGTTCAAACAAATCTTGATCAATTAGCTGTTGCCGGACGCAGGGCACGTGATCTTGTCAAACAGATTCTTACCTTCAGCCGCCAGCAAAATCACCAGCGAGTACCTATTCAGCTTGGTCAGGTCGTAGGGGAGGCTTTGAAACTTCTCCGGTCATCCATCCCGTCCTCTATTGAAATCAAAGAAAATATTCTCACAACAGAAGACTATATTTCCGGTGATTCTACCCAGATTCACCAGATAGTCATGAACATCGGCACCAATGCATATCACGCCATGCGGGAAACGGGCGGAGTCCTGGCGGTGGAGCTTTCTAAAATTGAGATAAGCAAAGATGACAGTAAGATGGGCAGCCTCCATCTGGTGCCCGGCCCATACCTTATTCTCAAGATAAGTGATACCGGAACCGGAATGAATCGGCAAACGATGGACAGGATATTCGATCCCTATTTTACCACCAAGGGAAAGACCGGCGGCACGGGTATGGGGCTTGCGATGGTGCATGGAATTGTCAAGGATCACAAAGGGCATATCAGTGTCTACAGCGAGCCCGGTAAGGGGACCATCTTTCAAGTCTATTTTCCGCAAATTATTGAGAGTGCAATTGAACATCTGCACGCACTGAAGAAAGAGGTTCCCAGGGGAGACGAGAGCATCCTTTTGGTGGAGGATGAAGAGGTTGTCCTGTCCTTGGAAACGGCAATCCTGGAAAATCTCGGTTACTCCGTCACACCATGTAACAGCCCCTACAACGCCTTGTCAGAGATAGATCAGAGAGCAGAAGACTTTGATCTGGTAATAACCGATATGACCATGCCGAAGATGAATGGTGCCGAGTTGATCCGCCATATTTTAGGGCGGCGGCCGGATATGCCGATAATTCTCTGCACGGGCTTCAGCGAACTGATAAATGAGCAAAAAGCACTGGCCCTCGGAGCCAGGAAATATATCATGAAACCTTTGATACGGAGGGAAATTGCAGAAATAGTGCGCGAGGTATTGCAGACCGCAACTCCCTCATCCTGACAACTCGCTGGGTTTACAGCAATTCATTTCCCTCCGGATCCATTTCCTCTTTTCAATTAATTTCGTCCAATTCCAGCCGGGGATAGCGCGTCTCCTTCCTGAGCTGAACGTTCACTTCATGGCAATAATGATTATCATCTTTGATGGCGTCGTAAAAACTCTTCATCTGCTTCGTTGCTGCAAATTTTCAATCATTACGACGTACTTTATTACGCCAAAATGATTGAAAATTTGCGCGCCTCGCATATGAAGATTTTTGCTTACCCATCCAAAAATTCAGGTTTTTACGAGTTTGTCTTATCACCTTCATGAGAAATATCTTTGTTGTATAGAGCTGTAGCCATAAAGCCCAAGTTTTTCATCACGCATGAACCTATATGAGAGAAAAGCCATGAACATTTCGAAAGAAACCAAAATATATGATTTGTTGTCGACCTATCCTTTTCTGGAAAATTTTCTGGTGGGCCGGAATTCCCGTTATCAAAACCTGAAAAATCCTCTGATGCGCCAGACCATCGGGCGGGTAGCGTCCCTTAAACAGGTTGCCGGTATAGGAGGCGAGAATGTGTCGGACTTGATCGAGGATCTCCGGGAGGAAATCGAGCGCCAGGGGCGTTCAGGATTTTCGGCGTTTGCCGGCAGAAAATATATTGATCCTATCAAGCAAAACCGGTTGAAAGAGATTATTCAGGGGTTGCATCGCGGGGAGGATCTCGGCAAGCTTAAGGAACAGTTCGCCGCCCTGTCCCATGGCATCACTGCCACTGAAATAGCTGATCTAGAGCAAAGTCTGATCGATGAAGGAATGCCGGAAAATGAGGTGCGCCGTCTCTGTGATCTCCATGTCGCCGTGTTTGAGGACTCACTGGGGGCAACACCGGTTCCCGACATGCCGCCAGGCCATCCGGTCCATACCTTCATGCTGGAAAATCGAGAGGCTGAGAAAATTATCGCATATATTCTCGCTTTGATGAGGCAGTGCGGAGAACTGCCGCAGCATGACCGGCTCGAAGCGGAGAGTGATCATTTCCACCGGTTGATAACTGACCTGGAAAAGGTGCACATCCATTATGCCAGAAAAGAAAATCAGCTCTTTCCATTGTTGGAAAAGCATGGAGTGACAGCACCTGCCAAGGTGATGTGGTCGATACATGACGATATCCGCGGGAAGATCAAGGAAGCGAAAAGGCAGCTTGCCGACCGGAATTTCCTGGAGATGTTCGCAACCGCTAAAGATGCCATGCAGCAGATAGGGCTGATGATTTATAAGGAAGAGCATATTCTATTCCCAATGGCTCTTGACGTACTGAACGACGAGGACTGGCAGATGGTTCGGCAGGGTGAGGAAGCGATAGGTTATGCCTGGATCGGGCCGCCCCCTGAAATGCCGGTAGACTGGAAGACGGAGGCGCCCACCGCGACCGCCGAAGGATTGCTTGAGATGCAGACCGGCAAATTGAGCCTGGAGCTGGTCAACCTGATGCTCGTCAATCTGCCGGTTGATATCTCTGTGGTTGACGAGCACGATAAGGTTCTCTATTACTCGGACTGTCCTGACCGTATCTTTCCGCGCAGCCCTGCGGTAATCGGCCGCTCGGTACAGAACTGCCATCCCCCGGCCTCGGTGGATAGAGTGAACAAGATCCTCGATTCCTTCCGGGCGGGCGATAAACGCACCGCGGAATTCTGGATTACCATGGGTGGCAAATTTATCCATATCCGCTATTTTGCCCTGTTTGACCGGAAAAACCAATATCGGGGCTGTCTGGAAGTGAGCCAGGATGTAACTGATATCCGGGCGCTGGAGGGGGAGAGGCGTCTGCTTGACTGGCAGTAGGCAGGAAGTGGAAGCCACTGAAACTACTGCAAAAGAAACGGGATGACGATGCCCCTCCAGATAAGTTGCAGGCAAAGGAGAGCATACAGGCCGGCCACGACATCGTCCATCATGATGCCGATTCCGCCATGAATATGCTGGTCGAACCAGGAAACCGGGAATGGTTTGCAGATATCGAATATGCGGAACAGCACAAAGCCGATGAGCCAGGCTGCCGGGTGCGGCGGAGCCACGGCCAGCGTAATGAACATACCAAGGATTTCATCTATAACGATGCAACCGGAGTCGGGCATATCGAGGATTTTTTCGGCTGAACCGGAAACGAAAAATCCGACAATGAACAGTGCCGCAAGCAGCAGCAGATAGACCGGTAAAGACAGATCCCTGAGCAGGAGCCAGGGCAAAATGGCGGCAAGTGACCCCCAGGTGCCCGGCGCCTTGCCGATTTTGCCGGTATACAAACCGGTGGCAAGTGCCATGATGAGCCGATTCATGGTGAACTTGTGCCGTTGTTTCTTACCTCGTTGTAGACGGCCTGCAGCGGCACTTTGTGTCGTACGGCGATTTTCCGGCACTCTTCATATTCGGGATAGGTAACCGGGCCTCTCGGTGTGCAGACCCTTTTTGCCGGAATCTCTCCCCATCTGGTCGGGATCGCAATCTTTTCCCGTTGTAGTGTCTTGCGCGATTCATTTCTGAAACGTAAGCCGATAGCGGTGGTTTCCGCAAGAATGATATCCTTTAGCAGATGAGCATAAGCGGGTGGACTAATAACCTGCAGGGTAAAGCCCGGACGGCCTTTTTTCATCTGAATCGGGGCAAGGGTGACGTCCAGCGCTCCCTGTCCGAACAGCAGCTCGCAGAGGTAGGGAAAACCTTCGGGACTCCAGTCGTCAAGATTTGTTTCAATGACTTCCACACTCTGCTCTTCACTGAGATCAATCGCCTCGCCGATGATGATTCGCAACAGGTTTGGCTGGCCATTGGTCAAGGTTCGGCTGCCGGCACCGTAACCGGTAGCTGTGATAGCCATCGGCGGCAGGGGACCGAAACCTTCGGCAAGTGTTGCAACCAGGGCTGCTCCGGTCGGAGTGATCAGCTCCTGTTCCAGCTTGACCCCATAGGTGGGAACTCCACGCAGCAGTTCACATACCGCGGGCGCGGGGAGCGGCAACAGACCATGGGCACATTTGACGAAACCGTGACTGGTAGGCAGAAAAGAACAGAATAACCGGTGGATTCCAAGGTGATGCAGGCCGATTACCGTACCTACGATATCAACGATGGTATCCAGGGCGCCCACTTCGTGGAAATGAACCTCATTCATCGGGATGGCGTGAACCTTCGCCTCGGCTCGAGCCAAGGCGGAAAAGACGTCAGCCGCCCGATTGGTTATCGATTTATCGAGGTCACTTTTTTCCAGGAGCTGCAGGATGGCTGGCAAAGTACGGAGATCCTGTCGGCGGTCACTGCTGATGGTTACCTTGATTCCACTGATGGCGTTGACGCTTTTCTCCTCAATCTGGAATTCCAGTCCATCAAGATGGAGTTTGCCGAGCGCTTCCAGCAAAAGCGTCCTGTCAAGGCCGGCATGCAAAAGGGCACCGAGCAGCATATCTCCGCTGACTCCGGAAAAGCAGTCGAGGTAGGCAATTCTGGAAGAAGTTGAGGTCGTCACGTTATACTTGATCGCCTTAATTGCCCGTAAGAAGGGTTCCTGCTGAAATAGGATGCCCACAAAGAAAAGATTCCATCGTCATACGTTTTTTCCCTTCCGGCTGAATTTCTTTTATCAGGAGACTGTTGTTGCCGCAAGCCACAAAGAGGCCTCGTTTGTCAGCCTGCAGTACCGTTCCGGGCAGGGAGTTGCTTTCTTTGTGGAGTACTTCCGGTTTGAAAAGGCGTAATCGTTTGGAGTTGAGAAAGCAAAAGGCGGTGGGCCAGGGATCAAGACCCCGGATAAGGCATTCAATCTCTTTGGCATCTTTATGCCAATCGATCAGGCCATCATCTTTTTTCAGCATTGGTGCTAACGTTGCCCGCTCATGGTCTTGCGGTACAGGAACCAGGGTGCCTTCCCGTAACTCTTTGATTGCCTTTAACAATGTGACACCGCCCAGCTCAGCGAGTTTAGCAAACAAACTGCCGGCGGTTTCGTCCGGTTCCGTCTTTATCGGTGCCTTGAGCAGGATGTCTCCGGAATCCATGCCCTCGTCCATCTGGATAATGGTGATACCCGTTTCCTTTTCGCAGTTTATCACCGACCACTGAATTGGTGCTGCTCCGCGGTATTGGGGAAGTAGCGAGCCATGCACGTTTATACAACCTAAAGGGCTGAGTTCAAGGAGCGACTTGGGCAGAATTCTGCCGTAAGCGGCTACAACTATCAGATCCGGCCGATAGGTGAGCAATCCGTTGCGGAATTCCTCTGTCTTGATTTTCGTTGGTTGGAGTACCGGAATACCGACCTCTTCAGCAAACACCTTAACCGGAGGGGGGGTGATTTTTTTCCCGCGGCCTTTGGCCCGATCCGGTTGAGTAACAACCGCTACAACCTCATCAGGACCATCGATGAGTGCTTTGAGCGTCGCAGCAGCAAAATCAGGAGTTCCCATGAAAATAATGCGTAGCGGTTGTGTCGGCATTTGCGCTCCTCTTATTTTTCCAGCCATTTCTTGACTTTCTTTTTATAGAGCGTCCTTTTCAGATGGCTGAGATGATCAAGGAAAAGTATACCGTTCAGATGGTCTATTTCATGCTGCAGGACCACGGCAAAACGATTTTTGGCCGAGATTTCGTGCATCTCACCCTGCAGATTCTGGTAAGATACGGTAACACTCAGATATCGTGTTACATTGGCGGTGAGTTCCGGAATACTCAAGCAGCCTTCCTCGTCTACCTGCGTACCCTCGTGGGCGATGATTTCCGGATTAACCATTGGCATGAACTGCTTTTCACCTTCTTTATTTTCAGTCGTATCGACTACAATTAATTTGATGGATTTACCGATTTGTGGTGCGGCAAGACCTATTCCTGGCGCATCGTACATGGTGTCCGCCATGTTCTGGGCCAGTGTGGCAAGATCATTGTCAAAAATGGTAATCTTTTCGGTTTCTTTTCGGAGAACCGGGTCGGGATATTGTACGATTTTTTGAATGCTCATTATATTGTATATCTTGTAAGAACGTATCCAGTCTTTTATTTTTTCGCAGACTCCGGGGCAATGTAACATAGCCGCCGTATTTCTGCCACGGTTACAGATCCGGGTTCTGCAGTCTTTTAATTTGTGCCAGTGAACGATTGCCCACGCCTAGAAAGATAAGCATAATTCTGCAAATGTTAATGCGTCTACAGCAGAGGCAAAATATCAATGTTCAGCCGGAAGGGAAGCGGGACATGGAGGTCAGGGTTTCAACGATTGTCTTGTCTGCTTATGGCGCTCTTCCGCAAAGTGCTTTGCCGCGGTAAACCATATCATCCTGCATGAGATTATGGAACTTAGCCAGAATGCATATGCCGATAGACT
Organism: uncultured delta proteobacterium; assembly: GCA_963835305.1. Classification (GTDB taxonomy): domain Bacteria; phylum Desulfobacterota; class Desulfobulbia; order Desulfobulbales; family Desulfocapsaceae; genus Desulforhopalus_A. The sequence continues at coordinate 32,104 of CAWIEU010000010.1, read as the reverse complement.
CCAGCAATAGTGATACCGTTGACAAGATTATCTCCTATGGGTATAGGTGGTGATCGACCGGAGTATCCGGCACCTGTGTTAAGGTCGCCGGCAACCGAAAATAGGGTCGAATGGGAGATGGCCTTGTTCATGCCGTTTTTATTTTTAATACCTTAGAAATTCATTTCCTGTTTTTAATGAATGAAGCTCGCGAAGGTAATCAGCCTCATTTCGGGGTGTCAGGTTGTATATAATGTACATTATTTTTCCAGTTATCGGCTATTTTGTGGGCGCTATTCCTTTTGGACTGATTATCAGTAAAATGGTCGGTGTAGATGTCCGTACCCAGGGAAGTAAAAACATAGGCGCCACCAACGTCAACAGGGTGCTCGGTAAAAAACTCGGGTTTATCACCTTGATCTGCGATTGCCTTAAAGGTCTGTTGCCCATGTATCTTGCAGCGCTCGTTCTCCCGGGCCTGGAAAACAAAGAGATGATAGTCGCGCTTACCGGCGTGATGGCAGTTTTGGGTCATATGTTTCCAATCTATCTGGGATTCCGGGGCGGTAAAGGCGTCGCGACAGGAATGGGGGTGTTGTTGTATCTTTCTTTTCCGGCAATACTTATCAGCCTGGCGGTTTTTGTGGCCACCGTCGCTCTCACCGGCTTCGTCTCCGCCGGTTCCCTTCTTGCTTCGGGATTGATCCCTCTCTGGCTGTTCCTCCTCGGCGCTTCGAAGACCACCATCTGTACGGCAGCCGGCATCGCTCTCTTAATCTGGCTTAAGCACCATGAAAATATCAACAGGTTGATTCACGGTGAGGAAAAAAGCTGGAAGAAGAACAAGACGGTGTGAAGCGCTCAATGAGATTCGATCAGGCGCTTCCTGCCGACCTCTTCGGATTTGCGTGAAATTCAGTGTTGTCCTGAGAATCGGTATTATCGGGAGTGTCTTCTTCGGCTGACTCTTTTTGAGCAAGTTCATCCAGAAGTGCTTCCGCTTCTTCGAGAGTGGCAACATATATAGGCTCATACCCTCTCGCCTTATCGGAAAGTTTGAGCATCTGAAGATAGATGACCTTGGCCGGACCGACAATACGCACAATTCGGCCTACCTTCTTTTCCAGAAGAAACTGCGCGATTTTTCTGGCTGCACCAATGGCTTCAAGATGGCCGATCCGGCAGAGGGTGAGGTCGGTAATCACAGTAAAGCCGGGCTGAAGATCGGAGACACAAAAGCGAATATCGGTATAAAGATGTTCTGCCTCCTTCTTAGGAATTATTCCCTTAAGCGTGATGAACAGTCTGTTCTTCTTTATGTTTGCAGTGGCTGCCGCTTCGCCCTTGAACTTCGCCATGGTTTCTTAATGCCGTACCTCTAGTGTTGCGGGAAGTAAGTTATTGCGGACAATACAGCACCTTGAGGATCAGTAAAAACGCAAAAACGGCCGATCGTCGGAACATCGGTGGGCGCAACGATGATCTTGCCCCCCAAGCCTTCTACTTTTGCGGCGGTCGCATCGACATCATCGACAGTGACATAACTACCCCAGATTGGAGATTGGGCGGCACACTCGGATGGTTTCTTCCTGATCCCGGCCACTGCTTCGCCATTGACCTTGACGAGGTTGTATTGCGCTTCGGGGTCGCCGCTAAAGGATTCATATTCCCAGCAAAAGAGTTCTTCGTAAAACTTCTTCGCGGCCTCGACGTCGGAGGTCATCAGTTCGAACCAGCTGACAGCACCATGTTTTTTGAGTTTTTCGTCCATCTTCGTTTCCCCCTGTGTGTTGATCCTAATATGATGTTATCTCATTTCATCGGCATTTTTACCAGATGTTCGGCTAGATTTTTGTCACAATCTGTTGCGACAAAAAAACTGTAAACATTCCTGAAATGTTGTGTACGGGAGATTACAATACCATTTTAAAATCATGAGTTTTTCTTTTGACCAGGATAAGTTTGCCAAGGAGGGGAAGTGACAAAGAGAATAGCTGAAATGAAAAAATCTTCTTATAAAGCCAGAATATCAAGAATTCCGCTGCCGTGTCCAGCGTCTACTTTGAGCCAGGCAAACCATGATTCCAGGGTGATTTCCTCCCAAGGCAAGTTTTGTCCGCGCCATTGATCCTCAAAGTCGGGAAGGTGACTGTGCAGTGTTGCTTTCAGGGTAGTTTCATCCGGAGATTCCGGCTGGATATACATAAACGATAAAAAATCAGCGAGTTGCACGATCAGGGGATAGCTCTTAAATCTTGGAGCTCGTTCGGGAGAGTGATGGTAATACAAAGCGATTACGAGATCGTCGGGAAATTGCCAGCATCGAAGAAGTTGGCCGCCTACCTTATCGTGGGTGATCTCAAAGAGCTCCTGCTCTTCCTGAAGTCTTGCAGGAGTACTGATGTCAGTAAGCCACTTTGCTGAATCGTATTTTTCGCCAAATGCCAGCAACATGGCAAGCTTGCCGATATCATGCAGCAAACCGGCGATAAAATATTGACCGGAAGACCGATTGAGATGTTCGCTGATTATCTTAGCTGCCAGCCCGCAGGTAAAACCGTGATCCCAGAAGACCTTCATCTTCTTTGTATGAGTGGATGAAATCGACTTTAAAGCTGTCACGGCGGCTTTGGCCAGAACGATATTCCGGATTTCATTAAAGCCAAGTACCGTGACGGCCGTCTCCAGCGAACTGACCTGTTTCGGACGACCGTATAGCGCCGAATTGGCTATCTTTAAAATGGCCAGACACATGGTCTGATCCGGCAGGATGGCCTTTACTAAATCATTAGCTGAACTTTCCGGATTGCTTGTTACTTCCAGCACTTTTGAGACGGTGGCAGGTAACGGTGGAAACGATTCTATCTGCTTCTGGATGGAAACGGGTGCTGTATTGTTCATAGCCGGTGTCCCGATGGTTGTACCATTACAAATGGTCCCGTAGTGGCGAAAATACGACAAAATTATAATATATGCAGAAATGATTTTTGTGCATCGGGGAGATTGGCGTTCTGGTAATCGGGTGTTTGTAGCACTACTTCAGGCTCCAAAACAGGTGACCGCGGCTCGGAAGAGCATAATGCTTGTATGCTTGGAGATCTGAAGACATAGCGGAACTTTTATTGGAATCCGGCAACGAATAGCATTCGTCGATCGATTGGAGGGGAAAGATCTGGATAATCTATTGGAAAACATTTTGAGCATATGATACTGAATGCATCTTTAACAAACTGATATTCAGATAAAACAATGCAGGTCAGAGAGGAGTATGCTTATGAAATATTTGGCACAAAGTCTGTTCATTGGTTTTTTGCTGTTGTTTTTAGCCGATCCTTCCTTTGCCGGTGATATCACAACTTTCACGGGTAACAAGGGTGTCCTGAAGATTGCCGGAGGCACCGCTCATATTCCGGTAATGAAGGAAGCTGCTAAAATGATTATGACGGAAAATCCGGACATTCGGATTACTATCGGGGGTGGCGGCTCCGGAGTGGGAATCAAACAGGTTGGGGAGGGGATTGTCGATATCGGCAATGCCGGCCGTAAGCCAACGGCTCAAGAAATTGCCGCTTATGATTTGCATGTAGTCAAATGGGCAATCGACGGGGTCGGAGTAATTGTCAATCCCCACAACAGTGTTACCTCGCTTACCACCAGTCAATTGCAGGATATCTTTTCCGGCAGGATTGCCAACTGGAAAGAGCTGGGTGGGAATGACCGGGAGATAAACCTCTACGACCGTGATGCCGCCAGCGGTACCCGAGCGGTATTCTGGGCAAAGGCGCTCAAAAAAGCGGAGGTGTCGAAGAAGGCCGATATCGTGGTTTCCAATGGAGCAATGAAAACCGCTATTGCAGGCGATCCCTTTGGGATTGGTTATGTGTCCGTAGGTCATATTGATGCAACGGTTACTCCGGTTGCACTCGACGGCGTTGTGCCAACTCTTGAAACAGTTAAAAACGGAACCTATTCGGTTGCCCGGGGCTTATATAGTCTGACCAAAGGTGAACCTGTTGGCCTTGAAAAACAGTTTCTTGAATTTCTGCTCAGCCCCACCGGCCAGAAATTGGCCGTGGAAAAAGGATTCATCGCTGTGCAGTGAGTTTTCGCCACCGGGTGCCGGTTCATATTTTTCGTCTGGCGGCTTTTGGTAGTGGCCTTTTGACCATCGCTGTCTTTTTGATGATGCTGTATCTTGGCTGGCCGCTCATATCGAGCGGCCGGTTTTTCACCCTTCTCACCCAGGAATGGCGTCCGGAAAAAGCGGTATACGGCATTTATCCGATGCTTGTAGGTAGTGTTTCCATCGCTTTTCTCGCGCTCTGTTTCAGTTTGCCGCTCAGTCTTGGAACTGCCTTTGTCGCCACTTCTCTGGCTGGTCGGCCTCTGAGAAGAATGGTGCTGACCATGGTCCGGTTTATGGCTGGTATTCCAACGGTTATCTACGGTTTCGTCGCCGTTTTTCTCCTTGTCCCTTTCATGCGGGAACAGCTTACCGGTGGATCAGGTCTGAACATCCTTACCGCCTCCCTGGTTTTAGCCGTTTTAATCGCTCCCACAATGATCGTGTTTTTTGTAAACGGTATGCAGAATGTTGAAACCAGCTGGTGCATGGCCGTGGATGCCCTCGGAAGCAGGCCGGTACAAAAGCTTCTGTACCTGCAGATACCCCAGGCCTGGCCGACCATTCTGGCCGGAATAATCATGGGTCTGGGACGGGCCATGGGTGACACCCTGATAAGTTTAATGCTGGCTGGAAACAGCGTGGCGACCCCGGCTGCGGTTACCGATTCCGGCAGGACTCTGACAGCCCATATCGCACTTGTCATTGCAGCGGATTTTGCCGGTATGGAGTTCAAGACTATTTTTGCATGCGGACTGGTGCTCTATATTTTTACCATTATCGTGGTAGCGGTGCTGCGTCTTCTTTCGGCTGGCATAACCAGGGAGATCAGGTGAGAAAATATCTCGAACAAGGCCTTATCTGGTTTTCCTGGGCGAGCAGTCTGCTTTTGCTGACGTCGGTGTTGGTTCTTCTGGGCTATCTCTTCTATCGGGGGGGAGGAACTATCGGTAGTCGGCTGCTCTTTGGTGATGTCTCCCCGCTGGATGCACTTCTGTTACGCCGGCCTGTCTTCGATGGGTTGTATTCGGCTGTGGCCGGCACCTTTGCCCTGGTATTGCTGGCCGTAGGAATTGCCATACCAGTGGGTCTTGCCGCCGGAATCTATATGTCCGAATACGCAAGTGGAAGAGTAAAGCTGCTCTTGACTCTGCTGTTTGATGTTCTTGCCGGAATACCATCGATTGTCATCGGTCTTGCCGGATTTTCCCTGACAATTGTACTACATCGGATGCTGCCCGGAAGGATCGGGCCGTGCTTGATAATTTCAGCGCTTTCCCTGAGTTTCTTGATTCTACCCTACCTTATCCGAGGTACCCAGACGGCTTTGGAATCCGTTCCCTTTGAATTGCGGCGTACCGCCCCGGCAATGGGTGCAACCCCTCTGCAGAATATTTTTTATGTCCTGCTGCCCAATCGACTCCAGGATATCTTGAGCGGCGTTATTCTTGCAATCGGCAGGGCAGCGGAAGATACGGCTGTTATAATGTTGACCGGAGTAGTCGTCTCCGCCGGCATGCCCCGGTCTTTGTTTGAGCAGTTTGAGGCCTTGCCGTTTTATATTTACTACATCTCCTCGCAATATACCGACCCGGCGGAATTGCAGATGGGCTTTGGGGCGGCAATTCTGCTGCTGACGATCTGCAGCTTTCTGTTCGTTTGTGCTCATTTTCTTAAGCAGACGGTTTTGTGGCGAGCGAGGAGATAGGGGATAAGGTAATGGAGAAACAGCCTAAGATTATTACGGAAAAGCTCAGTTTCTACTATCGAGGCAGGGCGATTCTTGAAAATATTGATCTTCGCCTCCCGGAAGACAGCATTATTGCGGTGACTGGACCCTCCGGCACTGGGAAATCGACATTTCTTTCAATTTTCAACAGGTTGTGGGAAGAAAGTGGAGATGGTGATTGCCTGGGGCGCGTGTTGATCCGATTTTCGGCCGGGGAACCTGTAGATATCTATGGGCCGGATCAGGCCGTTGCCGAATTGCGACGTCGGGTCGGGATGGTATTTCAGGCTGCAAACCCTCTGCCCATGAGTATATTTAAAAATATTGCGTTTCCTCTGCAACTCATAGGATTGAGGGATAAAAGGCTGATAGACGAGCGAGTAAAAGAAATGCTCCAAAAGGTACATCTGTTCGATGAGGTCAAGGACCGCTTGAAACATGACGCCCGGACCCTCTCCGGGGGACAGCAGCAACGTTTATGTATCGCCAGGACTCTGATGCTCGATCCGCAAATACTGTTGTTGGATGAACCTACTTCTTCACTGGATACAAAAGCCTGTGAGAAGATTGAAGAACTCCTTCTTGAGCTGAAACAGCAACGGACCCTGCTGATGGTTTCGCACTATCAGGACCAGGTGCAGCGTATTGCGGACAGGGTGTATCACCTGACTGAACGGCAACTCAAACGAACTTGCTGACAGAGAGACCTTATGATTCTTCGCGTCACCGGGCAGCTTGGGTTGCCGATAGCCAAGGGATCGAACACCTTTACTGGGTGGAAATGACAATTTTCTTTTGACCTTTATCCGGTACGACAGCGAGGGTATATAGGTCGGGCAACTCCTGTCTGCAGGAAATTATCCGAGCTCCCCGGCATTTAAGAGAACGGGTCGGACGGCCCTGAAATTTTACAGAGAATGCTTTGGAACGGCAGGAAATCTCCTCGGGTACCCGGTGCAGATCAATGGAGAGTTCCTGGTCATTTCCCTGCAAACAGGCCAGCAGGGAAACTGCGGCCTGTTGCCAGCAGCTGTCCAGATTTTCGGCAATCATACGATCTATCCGGGTTGCCGCGGCCAGTAGGAAATCCGCCCAGCGGTCAATGACCGCATCATTTTCCCGGGGATCGGGATGCAGCAGATTTCCCCAATGCAACGGTAAAACAGGACCGGTGAAGTCCCAGATCGGCAGGGTGGCTGCCTGGTTCCAGGAGACAGGGGCTTTTCCCCGTTCCAGTAAGCCCACCCCACACTCCCAGCTGATTTTTTCATGAAGGGGCGGAGAGTACTGGCGAGCACGCGAGAAATCGGTGGCAACAAACCGAATGCCATACTCGTACAGGAGTGCCTGCATTGATTTTTTACCGTTACCAAAACTGTGATTGAGGGCAGGAGGTATGAAAAGGCGCGGAATCCCCGGAAGCTTGTTCTGGTCGAGCAGGGTACCAAAGGCCTCGAGATGGCTGCGGATGATATCCTCCTGTCGCATGACGCCGCTGCCGTCATGAAATTCGGATCGTTCCATTAAGCCGTTTTGCCAGAATTCATGGCAGAGACCGTGCATGGCAATTTCCAGATAGTCCTTGTGGTCAGTAAGATACTGAGCCGTCTCGTCCAGCCATTTTCCCTGATTGATGGAGTTGTCCCAGGAAGAGCCAAGCCAGGTGGCCCCGGTAACATTTTTCAGGAAGTTGGTGCGATCCCATTCGCCCAGAACCATGCCTAGGGCAATACGCATGTTGAGTTTTTTGGCCAGCCGGAAAAGTGCCCGGTAATCATCCAGGCAATGACGTCTGCAGAAGCTGTTGCGATATGGTTGATTGTTTGCCGAGCCATCCGAGCCCTGCCACCAGCCGACATCTTCGATAACAAGATATATCGGCATGGGGATCGACACGATTATGTTTTTCCATGCTATCTGCATGAGACTCCTTCCTATAGGCTGATCCAGCGTCTGATGGCCGGACCATCCCGTCTAGATGCCTGAAGTTCCAGCGCTTTCCATGCCTCATGTACCAGCGACTCCGAGTTGGGGTCCCAGACTGAAGGTTTCCGGGAATAAACGTGCCAGGCAAGCGGCTGCATTTCAGCACCCCATTTGAGCTTGAATCGGCAGGTGGATGCGTCAGGAGAAGATCTGCCAAAGTCGAACCAGCGGCAACCGCAGTCAATTCCACATTGCAGCATGGTCCAGTACAGGAGCATGTTCGGACAGGATGGACGCCGGCGGCGCAGCGAAGAAGCCCAGGGATTAAACAGGGTCGAATTATGCCTGAAGACTATGGCGGTAGCCACGGGCATAGTGCCGATAAAAATTACCACTGCTTTTGCTCCAAGAGAACAATCGGCGAGCAGGCTGCGGAACAGTCGGGGATCATGCACAGGAGAACCAAGGTCGCGCATATTTTCAGAAAAGACCTCATAAAAAACATCAACAAGTTCCGGCCCGCCGATTTTAGCCCGGCAAGCGCATTTGCGCGCTTTGCGAACCTGATTACGGACCTTGGCCGTAAGCCCTGACCACAGCTCGGCGGGAGTTTCGGGCAGAAGGCGACGTAGGCCGGTCTTGAAGCCATGAGCGGTATGATGCCAACAGCTCTCTATCTCTTGTGCCGGATTATTGAAAATGCTAAATCCTGCCTGACGCAACTCGACATGGGTGGCGCCGACCTCATCGGCGAGCTGAAGAGCCGCACCAAGCAGAAGGTTTCCGGCCTTGGCATCATCGGCGACAATGCCGGCGGCATCGGTATAAGGCAGGGAGATAAGACGCTTTTCCTGGTCCGGTGCCTCAAATAGAACCAAAGGGAGGATACCGGAGATTGTATCGCTGCCGGTTGTGTATGAGGTTGCCAGTCGATATATGGGCAGGCGGTAGGTTTGCGCAAGAATCTCCCCCCAGCCGTATCGATGAGAAAATATTGCGGCACGATTGCCCATTATATATTCATCCCAGATCCTTTGATCCGGTTGTCGAATTACGTGGTAAGTATCAGTCATTTTAACAAGATAATCTTTTTCTCGATGTATGCTGCCGGGGAATGGCTTTGCCGGAATAGGAAAATGCTATTGCAGATTTGCCAACCATAGAAACAAGCAATTTGTCTTATCTCCTGCTGTTAGTATAGTATGACGCAACAATTAATCCGGAAATCACTTCTTTTTATGTATCTCACAACCGACCAACCTATTGTTCCCCGTCTATCGCGGATTGTGCCTTCTTTGGAAGTGGAAACGCTTCTTGAGCAGGGCAGCAGCGAGTTAAATGAGGATGTCCTGTTAGCAGCAGAAGGCGTGTTCGGCGTTTTTGACGGCGCCACGAGTCTTGATAAACGACGATTCGATAATGGTCTTACGGGCGGATGCCTGGCTGCCAGAATCGCCGCGCAGGTTTTTCAGCAAGAGCGTGGCAGTTTGCTGCAACGTGCCGAGAAAGCCAACACGAGCATTCGCGATGCCCTTCTGAAACGAGAGGTAGCAATGGCGGAGCGGCACCGGCTCTGGTCGACCAGCATGGCAGTGATTCGTTTGGGGGCGAGCCGTCTGGAATATTGTCAGACCGGTGATGCCCTTATTCTCTTCATCCACGATGACGGCAGTCACAAAGTTATTACTCCGGAGCTTGACATCGATGGAGAAACGCTGCGTTTGTGGCAGAGATCCCGGTTAAAACCTTCTCTGTCGATCCATGACCAGTTGGCCGAGCAGATTCAGCTCGTTCGATTGCAGATGAATATCCGTTACGGTGTGCTGAACGGCGAACCCGAGGCGCTCGATTTTCTTCGATACGGCCACGCGGATCTGCATAATGTCAGTGATATTCTGCTCTTTACCGACGGGCTTTTCCTGCCTAAAGAAGATCCACTCGGGGAGAGTGACTGGTGTTCATTCGTCAATCTTTATCGGCAGGGCGGCCTGCCGGCTGTTCGCAACCACGTGCGCTGCCTGCAAAAGAAAGATCCAGTGTTAAAAAAATACCCTCGCTTTAAGCTGCACGACGACATCGCGGCCGTGGCAATAAAGCTGCATCCGGCGGATCAGGCCGCACCCAGCGCAACCGCCTTTTCATAAGCCGAAAAAATTCTTCGAAAAACTGAATTCCAGTCATGACTTGAGGTGACTCTTTGAATTTCCCGCCGAGAAGGTGAGGGCGCCGTCCTGACGCGATCGGCCATGGCCATGATGGCCTGCGCCAGCCTTGTTTGTAATAGATCCATATCCGCCGGATCGGGTCGGTCAACGCTTTGCAAAGCGGGCAGCTTGATGAACTCGACCAGCTCTTGCTCCGCTTCTCCCAGCAGTTCCAGGCAACACGGTAGATCGGTGGTTATTATGCGACAGCCGGAGGCAAGGGCTTCCAGAAGTACCAGCGGCAAGCCTTCAAAAAATGAAGGCAGAATAAAAATGTGACACCGGCTCATCAGCTCCGCGAGTTCACTTTGGCTGATTCTGCCATGGATGGTGACTGTGGTGCCTGCACTTTTGGCCAATTCCAGACATTTTTCCGCCTCACTTCCGGATCCGGATCCGGCCAGATGCAGATGCAGCCGGTGCCCATTGAGAGTAAGGAAGGTGTGCAGTAACCAGTCCACACCTTTTGCATAACTCAGTTTGCCGGCATACAATAGCTGCACCGGTTCAGGTTTTTCCTTGTCGAGCAGGGAAAATACGGTCTTGTCGAATCCCCCGCCGACAACGTCAATACGGCTATCCTCTATGCCATAAATCGCGTGAATGTTCTCTTTCTGCCCATGGCTGAGGGCCAGGACTCGATCAATCCGCAGGCAATCCGGCAGAACTCTTCGGCGCAACCGCGGACACTGAATGAACTGCCGCAGGTCGGTGGAGTGGCAGGAGGTAACCATGGGAAGATCAGGAGCGACTTGACGGGCAACGGCACTTACCAGCCAGAGATGATGACTGTGAATGATATCGGGCTGGAATTCATTGACGGCATGGCGGATTGTTTTGGCAAAGGCATGTTCATATGCATCGAGTTGCTCATCCGTCAGTCTCCCGAATTTTGAGCTGGCGTAGGGCATAACATCGCTCATACCGGGAATGGTGAAATCCAGGTCTCCTCCGTCAAACCTGACAAAGGTGGAGGATTTCTCATCAATATAGCCGTCATCGAGCGTGGGTTTGAGGTTATTCGAGATTCCTGCAATGAGAAAATTCTGATGTCCGGCGGCTGCGGCGCAACGGATGATATTCCGCAGATAAATTCCGCTGCCGGTGCTCTCAGGATGTTGGCTGATAATATGGAGAATTTTCATCTGTACTCTCTTCTCACAAGAAGACGCCTGAAAAAAGTGGCGGCAGCTCTCCTGTAAATGGGCTATCCTGACTTATTATGAGATGCTCTTGAACATGTATTTCGCTTCTTCGGGAATATTCAACAGGTTAATACCAATTACAAGCTATGAAAAAATCTTCCACCCATAAATTTGCAATGGATGAACACCAGACACCAGCCGACGAAGTCGTTATCGGGCATACTCCTGTCGAGGAGGAAGATCAGCCGGTGTATCGTTTCGTGACTATGGCCGATGACTCTGAAATTCCGGGCGAATCAGTATACTTCGATTCCCCGGATCTAAACCTCGGAGACGTGGTCGAGATAGAGCTGGCGGACGGCAAAAGAGACTATTTAACAGTCGACCATATAACCCAGGATATAGAAGAGGTCGCCGGGATTACAAGGGAAATCAGCACAGTCCATCTTATCCGGGCGCGCAGCAGTTTGTGGAAAACCATGCTGCTATTGGCAATTCTCGCAGCAGGTTGGTATGTCATTGATTTTATACTGCATCACCTGTTTTAATCTCGTAACGTTGAAGAGGATCCGTTCAGGTGTACCTTTTTCTTAGAACCTTTGCAGCTTCGACGATAGCACAAAGTTTCTTAAAGGCTACTTCCTCGACGTTTACCGAGCGGCCGGCAAAACAACCGAAACCGCAGTCGGTATTGAGAAACAGCTGGTCGGGGCGATAGTACTCCAGGGCCTTTTCTGCTTTGGCGACAATCGTTTCAACAGTTTCCACTTCATCGGTGCGGGGGTTGACAACTCCGAGACCGAGTTCGCGGTCGGAAAGTGTCTTGCCGACAACCTCGATATCTCCTGCTCTCGGGGTTGCGTATTCAAGAACAAACTGGTTAATCTTCATCCGCTCAAGAGCCGGGAGAAGGCGGGCGTAGTCGCCTCTCAGCAGAACATCTTCGTCTTTTGACCAGTTTCCCCGGCAGATATGGACGCCGATACGAATGCCATCGACTCCCTTGATGATCCTGTTGATCAGCTCGGCGGCAAACTTTAGCTCTTTACCCGCATCACGGCGGGTGGCAAGAGTCGCTCACATAAAGGTCCGCCGCTCACAGTTCTCCGACATGACCACCTCGGTGAGCACCGGTTCGTCGAACTGGACGAAATCACAGCCCGCGGCCCGCAGCTCCAGGAGTTCCTCCCGAAGGATCTTGACGATATCGTCGGCCATTTTCTTGTGATTGCGGTAGGCCTTATGGGTGAGAGCTCCAACCCACATTGATCGGGTGAGCAGATAGGGACCGGGGAGGGTGATTTTTACCGGTTTGCCGGTAAGGGTCCTGAGAAATTGCAGGTCACCCACCGCCAATGGTTCTTTCCGTGAAAGTTTACCGGTACAGGTGGGATTCTTCACCGCCGAAGCTGGCATATCCATGGTCCGCAGCATCTCTTCGAATTCAGCCTTATCCTCGACAAAATCAAGCATATCGGCAAGCGACATCAGCTGGGTTCCGGCGACCTTTTCCGTTATGAAGGCGTAAAAGCTCTCCCTGCGGTGTTCTCCGTCAACTACTATATCAAGCCCTGCCTGTTCCTGCAGGGCCACCGTCCGGCGGATTTCGTCGTCGGCCACGGCGTTGAAATCTTCCCGGGAGACCGTACCTTTCTGATAGCCGCGCAGGGTTTTCAGCATTTGCCTGGATCTCGGCCAGGAGCCGACCTGGGTTGTTAGAAAGGATGTCGTATCACTCATGAATCTCACACAATCACTAATTTTAACTGTAGTTCTACACTTTTTTTCAAGGTCGCCACGAGTGGAGAGCGGCTGACGGTGCGCTGCCAGGCGGCTCTGACCCGATCTTCGTCATCAAAAGTAGAGGCAAAACATTTCAGTTCAATGGTTTTGACGGCGGGATCCCCCTCTTCAAGATTCTCAAGGCCCATATGGACCAGAATATTTTCGAGTGAACCGCTGAGGGACAGCTCGATATCCTCCACATCCAGGTTGTCCCGGGCGCATTCCGTGGCAAAACCGGTGGTAAGCGAACCAGCCAGTGCGCCAAAAAGATATTCGATGGCACAGGGATGGGCATCCTTTTCTTCAAAGCTTGCCGCCTGTCCGACATCAAAGGAAAAATTTCTCGAATAAATGGTTGATTTCAAATGTCCGGTCGATCTGGCTCTTAACCGCCATTGGTATTTTTTCGCGGCTTCCTTATCCTTGGATAGTGCCTCTTGCTCTTGCTGCGTTCCGCTGCCTCTGCGGACGAAATAGCTGGTATATCCTTCGCCCGCTGTCTTGCCGAGATATTCATGGCCGGACAACCTGCACCAGGGCGGCAGGTCATCACTTACGGAAGGCTCACGACTGCGCATTTCCAGAATACCGCCGACCGGAACTTTGAGCATGCTCTCACGAATCAGGAGGATGAGTCCGGAGCCGCAATCCAGATCGCCGCCGTCAAACATCTGGTCGGGGATAATGGATTCGATATCGAAGGTCATGACGATAGTTCCATTTGAAGGGTTTCGGTTAATAGGCAACGCAGGGCGATCCGTTGGACAGCCATTCAACCAGGGCGGCCCCACCGGCGGGGGTGGCCCCTTCAATCAGGTCGGTTTCGCTGATGCCGCGTTTTTTCATACAGGGAGTGCAGACATAGATCTTGCCGCCGGCCTTGAGAAATTTTTCCACCAGGTCCTTTAGCGGGGCAAAGGGGCCGCCCTCCTCGATTTTAGCCATTTCTTCAGGGATAGCGCAATACACGCCGTCGGAGCTGAGGAAAACCATGGTTTCTTTTTCGCTGCCTTGGGCGGCATTGGCTACGACAAAGCCGAGAGTCGCTTTATCGCCATCGGTTTTGCAGTGGGTAATCGTTACGCAGAATGTGTTGGACATAATTTACCTCTTTAGTGCCTTAGAAATTCATTTCATGTTTTTAGAATGAATTTCGTGAAGATGGTTATCCCCGTGCTTTGCGGGGGTTGATAATTCAGGTTTTAAAGTAATGAGATAATAAGGATGTTGCATTTCGGTCAGCCGGTTCGATGTCATTCTGCACCAGGCCGGTAATTCCATCGGCGCCCCGGGATCACGGGAGATTACCAGGATACGGCGGCCAGGTTCCTGATCCCTGATATAAAGGTACAGGTTGACAATGACCCGACCGCAGGTCTCTTCTCCCCCGTCAAATTCATCATCAAATTCCCAATCGGGAATATTCGTCGTAGTCATCGGATATCTCCCGTTTGCCAAGATTAAGAATACCAAATCCATCATATTTGATACTCGATCATTACTCGGAAAAACAATACATTACAAACAGGAAACACCTATTGATATTGTGATACCGATAGGTTGTGTCTATGCGGTTGGCACCCTGCCGCACAGTGTGTGATATGGTCTTGCGGACTGAAAAAATTCATGATGGAATCGCAGCACCTTCCAGTGCGGCTTTTTCGCTTGCCGGTTTTGCAGAAAAATTGCTGTAGAGAGTGAAGACAAAATGCGAAGTGAGGGTACCGTTTTAGGAAACCGGGGTTATTGTTGTCAATCGGAGATCATAAATTGAGAAAAGAGGATCTTGAACCGGTAGGGTTTTAGCGTTATGTTTAGCTGAATGAGGTTTTAACCCTTCAAGAGGTATGTCTATGGCCAGGTCAAAATGCCCAACATGCGAATATCACGAGTTCGAAGCTGTTCACGTTACTACTAGAACAGGACAAAAGTTCTGTCTTATCCAGTGCGTGGCTTGTGGAACAGTTGTTGGTGCTCTTGATGATGTTAAAATTACCAATGTGATTAAAAACGCCGAAAAAAAGTTGACTAAATTTCTTGAAAATCTCAACCGCAAGGTAGTGACTGTTTGTAACAGGAAAAATTCCTGACTTGTCAGGTTATTGTCTTCCTGCCGAATAACCATGAATCGCAGACCTTTCATTTTGTATACGTGCTTTCAGAGCAAATTTCCTGATGAAACGGTTTATCTCCTGAAATGAAGGGACATATTGTATCGGATGCGTACAAATCAAGAGAGGAAGAGCAGTGGTAGATGATCTCGGCAAAAAACTCGTTCAGGCCATAAAGGATCCCAACAACATGGATTCCCGGGAAAGTATCGCAAAAGCTATGGAACTCACCAAAGCATATGCGAGTTCAGGATCGGCAACACATTTCAGTACGGTCACAAAACTTTTCTACGACCTGTTTGAAATGTTTGAAACAGGTCGGGACCCACGTGCTAAATAGTATCCGTGCGGAAATGGGCGGCTAAGCGGATGGAGGCGTCCGCTTCAGGTGCTTTGCCAGGCATTCGATGGTTTCACATTGTGAAATTATTTTTTTGAGATATTCAATATTCTTGTCGATATTGTCAAGATAGAGGTTGCGGTCGACTTTATACCTTTCACGAAAGTGAGCCTGCATTGCCTGGCTGGTATTGGAAAAGGTAGTGCTGAGCCGTTTTAATATGACGTTATGGTAGAAATTGGCCGTATGTTCCATAAGTTCAAGGGCGGAGTCATGCTGGTTTATTCCCCCGGATTCCTGTTCATTAAAGAGCAAAGGGAGGCACTCCAGATAATATCGATCGGCCATCTGGGCGAGAATATCCGCTGAACCCACTACCTGTCCTGCAATTTGGACTTCATGGGTATGGTAGTCAAATGTTGCCGGATCACTAGTCAGATCAGTATAATTAATGATGGTCGCGCAGTCTCTGGCCACGTTCTCTCCAAAGCCTTTTTGGTCGACATAATTGCTCAGAAACTGAATTGATCGTGCCTCGTGATTCGCCATATACTTCATGGCGGAAGGGTCAGGATCGTTTTTTTGCAGCAACATTCCTGTGTCATGAAAATAGGCGGCAAGCAACCCTTTGAAAAGTGTTTCAGAAGTGATGGTGATACTGGCTTTGTTGAAATGGAGCCCATGAAAGAGACGAGCTGAAGCTAAAACCACCATCTGACTGTGCCGTAAATTATGATACGGAAGCGTGTTTTTCTGAAAATCGGGGCATGATCCGGAGAAAAACGAGATGATGTCCTGATCGATCTCCCGGATGAGCTGCAGATCAAAGGCAGGACTGATTTCTTTCGCGAGAACGAGGACCTCTTCCAGAGGCTTTTCGTTCAGCAGGTTTTCAATGATACGGTTTGGCTTGTTTTGGTCCATCGAGCTGTTTTTGTGCTTAATGTATCAGAAAATTGGTTTGGATTCACTCTCAATTACAGCGTGGAAAGGCAAATTGTCTGACGCCATCAGAAGTAGCTATGTAACATATTGTATGGTTCGATACTTTTGCAAGACAAACAATGTGTCATCTGGACTTTAAGTGTTTTTATACGTACAATTTGCTTGCGGCTTAAAAGAAAAGGCAGATAAAATCAACCTGACAAAAAAAAAATGGTACCAAAACAACTTTTGGATAATACAGAGACGGAAAAGAAAGATTCAGTTGTAATTTTGATCGTTGATGATGATGAGCTGGTCCGTATGACGCTCAGTGTTCTGGTTGGTTCTTTTGGCTACCATTGTCTGGTCGCAGGTGATGGGATGGAGGCAATCGCCGTCTTGAGGTCCACTTCGGTGGATCTGGTTTTTTCGGATATCGTCATGCCGGGAATGGATGGATTGCAATTGCTGGACCATATCATCGAAAATTACAAGGAAACGGACGTCATAATTTCCACAGGCTATCACGAAAAGGCCAGTTATTCCGAGGTGATTAAAGCGGGAGCTATTGATTTTATCAAAAAGCCGATCGACCATGCGGAGCTTGAAGCGAAACTAGCCCGGGCAGTTCGGGAGCGGAGCATGATGCGGGAGCTGGAGCGACTGTCGATGCAGGACGGACTGACAAAGATTCTGAACAGGAGGGCCTTTGACGAACGTTTTCCTGATGAGGTGGAAAGGGCGCACCGGCAGAACTATCCCCTCATGCTTGCTGTCATAGATATTGATAATTTTAAAGAATACAACGATGAGCATGGTCACCAGGAAGGAGATAAAATACTCATCCACCTCGCGGAAATTCTTCAGGAATGCACCAGAGAGAGTGTTGATCTCTGTTTCAGGCTCGGCGGAGACGAATTCGCCGTTCTGCTGCCGCAGGCAACTGCCGCCCAGGGATCGGAGATCATCCAACGAATTCTCTTGAATTTTGTAGAACAGAGTTTTGGTTCGACAACCCTTTCCATAGGTCTGGTCTCCTGTGAAAGAAATGAGGGATTGCCCAAGGAGCAAGACGAAATAGCCATCAAGGAAAGGGCGGATCAAGCCATGTATGATGCCAAGAGAAACGGTAAAAATTGTGTGGTGACCCGCGTTTGACAACCCTACCGCTTTCAGGATGCCAAAAAAGGACTTAGCCGGCAACAGCTAGCCTAAAGCATCCTTGTGAAAAGCAAGATCCGGCTCAATAGGATAATTTCCATCAAAACAGGCAAGGCAAAAATTCTCCTTAGTCATTCCTGTTGCCCTGACAAGCCCTTCCAGACTCAGATAATGCAAGGAGTCGAGATTGAGATATTCGGCGATTTCGTTTATCTGTTTCTGATTGGCTATTAACTGGTTTGCGTTGGGAAAATCGATGCCGTAATAGCAGGCGAATCTCGTTGGAGGACAACTTACCACCATATGAACTTCCTTGGCACCGGCTTCCCGCAGGGCCCTGACCCGGCTTTTTCCCGTTGTTCCCCGAATAATTGAATCCTCGACGATAATTACGCGTTTTCCTTTCAAAAACGACCGAACCGGATTGAGTTTGACCTTAACATTGAAGTCGCGCATCGACTGGGTTGGCTGAATAAAGGTCCGGCCCACATAATGGTTGCGAATGACGCCCATCTCCAGCGGGATGCCGGACGCCTGGGAGTAGCCGATAGCCGCGTAGTTGCCTGAATCGGGAAACGGCATGACGAAATCGGCATCAATCTTTGCTTCACTCGCCAGGATTTCACCCATTCGTTTCCTGGCCTGATAGACGCTGATGCCGAAAATCTCGGAATCGGGTCTGGCGAAATAGACCTGTTCAAAAATGCAGAAATGGTTGTCCTGCTTCGGCCAGGGAAAGATGGAGGTCATGCCGCTTTCCTGAAATATGACGATTTCTCCCGGTTCAATATCCCGTACATATTCTGCTTCAATAAGATCAAGAGCACAGGTTTCCGAGGCCACGACCCAGTTGCCGCTGTCCGGGCTGCCGCCGTTTTTGAGTTTGCCGAGACAAAGCGGCCGGAATCCGTCGGGATCGCGGACGGCAATCATGGTATTCTCGGTCATGAGCAGAAGAGAGTAGGCGCCTTTGAGGGAGGTGAAAGTGTTTTTCAGAGCCGTTTCGAGACCGAGATGGGCCGAACGGGCCATAAGGTGCAGAACCACCTCGCTGTCCATGGTGGTCTGGAAGATCGATCCCTGCTCTTCAAGAGAGGTGCGTAGGGCAATGGAATTAACGAGATTGCCGTTATGGGCAATCGCCAGGGTCGATCCCTTATGGGTGACCATGAGGGGTTGGGCGTTGGTGATGTTTGAGGCCCCGGTGGTTGAATACCGGACATGGCCAATGGACATGTGACCGTTCAGGCCCCGCAGGATTTCCTCGGAAAAAATCTCCGGAACAAGGCCCATGTTTTTGTATATATTAACCTTTTTTCCATCCGATGTTACAATCCCGGCGCTTTCCTGTCCCCGATGCTGGAGGGCATAGAGACCAAAATAGGTCAGTTTTGACGAGTCTTGATGATTAAAAACGCCGCATACTCCACATTCATGAGTGGGACGTCCGTCTGACAATTTTTTATTCTGATGGTGTAACATCGGGCACTGATCCTTAGTTGTCTGAAATTTCGGCACCTTGCAAGAATACTGAACTACATAATCAAGTATGGCCGCTTCAGTTAATGCAAAAACGGGGAAAGGCACAAAGTAAAAACCTCTGTGCCTTTCTTTTGGTAATCCAAAAGAAGAAATCTATAATAAGCATAATCTAAATTCAACAAGAAAGAACGGAAGTATAGGTAAAAACAATGCACGGGTACCTGCTACGTACAGGCTGTCAGCATCTGCCAATTGTATCTATCTAAAATATTTGGAATTCCAATGCCGCCAGGCGATGTCCCCTGCCTAGCTACCTGTTATGGCCAGGTCGTAGAGAAGTTCCGTCAGACTGACCAGATCGTTGAGGTCGAGTTGTTCGTCAACCGAATGAACCTTGGTCATGCCGGTTGCGATTATAGCCGTAGGTAAACCGTAGCCGCAGAAGATATTGGCGTCACTGCCGCCGCCGGCAACTGTAAATTGCAGGTCTTTTCCCATACGTTCAGCGGCCTTTCGGGCTCTTTTGATGACCGGAGCGTCATCTGCGATGGTCAAGGCGGGATAGTCATCGACAATTTCGAAGTTGATGGAAGGGCGTTTGTCTCCGGCAGCAGGAAGGACCTGCCAGTCGGCAACAGTCTTTTCAAAGGCGTCACAAATCTCTTTGGTATATCGCACCAGTTTTTCGGCGGAGTGGCTGCGGACCTCACCTTTCAGGGTGACCTCCGCCGGGACGATATTAGTGGCAACCCCACCCTGGATGAGGCCGAAGTTGCAGCTCGATTCCTGATCAAGCCTGCCCAGACGGATACTGTTCAGGGCTTTGGCGGTCAAAGCCAGGGCATTGATGCCGGCTTCCGGGCAGAGACCGGCATGGGCCGCCAGTCCTTGAATTTTTACTTCAATTTTATTGGCGGCGGGTGCGCCTACAATGACATTATCGATACCCGAGGAATCAAGGGCGTAGCCGTATCCCGTCTGAAGTTTTTGGAAATCGAGACTTTTGGCGCCAAGAAGACCGATCTCTTCGCAGGTGGTGACGATCACTTCGATCATCGGATGTGAAATCTTTTGTTCTTTCAGAACGGTAAAAAGTTCCAGGATGGCTGTAATGCCGCTTTTGTCATCGGCGCCAAGCACCGTGTCGCCCCTG
Organism: uncultured delta proteobacterium; assembly: GCA_963835305.1. Classification (GTDB taxonomy): domain Bacteria; phylum Desulfobacterota; class Desulfobulbia; order Desulfobulbales; family Desulfocapsaceae; genus Desulforhopalus_A. Next base: position 12,042 of record CAWIEU010000010.1, on the reverse strand, counting down.
CTGGTGAAAATATCTCCGGTCCGCACGACCTTTACACCGTCGGCGGGTCCAACCGTATCCATATGGCAGGAGAGAAACAGCCCTTCCTGATTGGGCAGGTTGCCGTTAAAGCGGATGATGAGGTTGCCGGATTCCGATCCCGTTTGCGCGGCGGAAGCGTCTTCGAAAATCTGGTCGGCGCCCAGGGCCGCAAATTTCTCTTTCAGGCGGGCGGAGATAGCACCTTCTTTTCTGGAAGGGCTGCTGATTTCACAGAGTTCGGTAAAGGTAGCGGCCAGGCGCTCCCGGTTAATTGCGGTTTTCATGCCAAAGCCTCATTAGTATCTTACAGATCGTTTTCTTGTTTTTGGCAAGAAAACAATCTGTCCCAAGGTGGTTATCCCCGTGCATTTCGGGGGTTAGCGGACGACTGAAGGAGAACGACGGCATGGCAGCTGATGCCTTCTTTTCTCCCGGTAAAGCCCATTTTTTCGGTGGTGGTAGCTTTAATATTGAGAAGGCCGGAATCAATATTACAGGTTCTGCCAAGCAGTTCTTTCATCCGGTCGAGGTAAGGTGCAAGACGGGGAGCCTGACAAATCAATGTGATATCGGCGTTGGCAATACCATATCCATGTTTCTGAGCCAGCGCAACGACATGATCCAGCAGGCTAATTGAATAAATACCCGCAAATTTCTCATCGGAATCGGGAAAATGGTGGCCTATGTCGCCTAAACCCAGGGCGCCGAGCAGGGCGTCGCACAGGGCGTGGGTAAGTACATCGGCGTCGGAATGTCCGGCCAGCCCGTGACTGTGAGGAATGGTAATGCCACCCAGCACGAGTTTTCGGTTTTCCGCAAAACGGTGGGCATCGTAACCGTGTCCGATCCGTAATTTAGGCTGTATTTGTTGCTGTACTATTTTTTCAGCCAAGAAAAGGTCCTCCGGGCGGGTTATCTTGATATTGGTTTCCGCACCTTCAACCAGAGTTACGGGAATTGCCACTTTCTCGAGAAGGGAGGATTCATCGGTCACATCCGCATCGCCATTGAGCCGGAAAGCTTTTTCCAGCAAATCTTTCCGGATGGCCTGGGGCGTTTGCGCTTGCCAGAGACCGGTCCGGTCGATAGTGCCGGTGACTCTGCCGGCACCATCTCCTCTTTTCAGGGTATCCTTCACCGGCACCGCGGCTATGGCTGCACCATTTTGCAGGGCGGAAAGATAACACCTGTCGATTACTTCCCTGGTGACCAGAGGTCTTGCACCATCATGGACCAGGACGATTACCGTATCATTATCAAGAGCTTTCAGCCCCGCCTGTACCGAGTCCTGGCGTCTTACTCCCCCGGCGACGATCGTCAGATCAGCCCCGGTGATCGCGTAGCGGTCAAACAGTACCTTGGTCTCAGCGACCCAGGCCGAGGGAACAACCACCACAACCCGGCCGATATAGTCGTTATCGAGGAAAGCACGAACGGTATGGACGAGAATTGGTGTGCCTGCCAGCAGATGAAATTGTTTCGGATGATCGAGCTTCATTCTGGTCCCAAACCCGGCGGCTGGAATTATGGCGGCGGCTGAAGTTGTCATACGGCAGGATAGATGCAAGACAAATTGACTTGTGAAGCACCCGGTGGTCTAGCTCGGGAGCAGAGTTTGGCTATGTAATGGATCTGCGTGCAATCAATGGCACGTCATGGTTCCTGGATTTGAAAAAAAGGAGCGGGCTATAAGCCGAATTCTGTACTCCCAAGATGAGCCATGGGAGCCATGATCATTTCACTGGGATGTTGATCGCTCAACACCTCTTGCAACCTACCCGGAGATCTCGGACGGGCCGCCCTCAAACATCTCCCTATTTGGTCTTGCTCTGGGTGGGGTTTACCCTGCCTTCCATGTCACCATGGAAGCGGTGAGCTCTTACCTCGCCGTTTCACCCTTACCTGAAAGCTGAAAAAATCAGCACTTCAGGCGGTTTGTTTTCTGTGGCACTTTCCCCCGGTCACCCGGCGTTCGTGTTACGAACCACCCTGCCCTGCAGAGTTCGGACTTTCCTCTCCGGTCCATGGACCGGAGCGATCACGCACCCGCTCCTTTCGCTAATGTAGTGGGAAACTTAGAAAAGTCAAAGCGAAAAGTACATAAACGTTTACCAGCACTCTTTATGCTCACGATCGGATGGCCGTACATAGGTCAACTATAGCCTGTCCAGCTGCTTGTGAGCCCACGGAGCATTGTTAAACGTTTACAGGCCTTGAATAATTCGAGCATTTCGCTTCAATGGATGAACTGTTTAAAGCGTATGGTTAGTTCTCTTCCAGTACCGGTGGTACATAGTAATTCAAGCGTTGGCATGTCGGACAATCGTAGATCTCGTCCCCTTTGAGCAGCATGTTGAATCGTTGCGGCGGAAGGGACATGAAGCAGCCCTGGCAGACGCCATCCACTACATTGATGACAGCAAGGCCGTTCCGGTGCTGACGAAGCGTATCGTATTTGCGCAGGATGGATTTTTTGATCTTGCCGGCCTGCTCGGCGCGTTTGGCATCTTTTTTCTTCTTGTCCTTGTTGATAGCTTCGATGTTGGCCCGGACTTTGTCTGTCTCTTCTATAACGAGTTGCTTTTCGCCTTTCAGGAGATTTTTTTCCTCTTCCATCTGAGTGTTCAGTTTCTCGATGGATTCCATGATGACAATAACTTTTTCTTCGTTTTCCTTGGCGCTTTTCTTGGCATCCTCGATTTCCTTGAGCAGCGCTGTCTGTTCACGGCCGGTCTGAACCTGCATCATTTTCGATTGGCGTTCTCTGACATGATCCATCTTGTCTGCCATTTCGGCTTCCAGGGTTCGGCTTTCCTTTTGCAGGGAGCTGATTTTTTCCTTTAATTCGTTGATTAAAGCTTCTCTTTTAGCCAGGGAGGACAGGCGCTCGTCGAGTCCATTCTGCTCAGACTTAATGGCATTGTCAATCTGATCAATTTCCAGGTCAATGGCCTGAAGGTTAACGAGTTGTGTTAAGAGTTCGTTCAAAATGATTCTCCTGTGGAATGTGTTGCTCTATAGTTGGTGAGTTTTATTTCTATCCATTAAAACGAAAGGATGACGTTCCTCTTCCGTCTGCTGGATTTTGATTTTCCAGTTGTTTCTGTCACTCGCTTCCTTGAGTTTTTTGACAAGGAGCGCGACAGCAGGTTTTTCGGTTGCATAATGGGTACCGTCGATAACACAGAAGTTGTTTTCAACGGCCCAGATAGCCGTATTATGTTTTATCTCCGCGGAAAGGTAGAGATCCGCACCACGCTGAAAAGCAATTGGAGCCAGTTCGGAGCCACTCCCGCCACAGACGGCAACGGTGATGATCTTATCCGGAATTGTACCCGCAACCTGAACGCAGGGGAGATTCAAGGTGTCAAGGAGCCTGGTCAGAAAATCAGCGGAGCTGAGTGGGGAAGGGTAAATCCCGATGCGTCCCAGGCCGGTATCCGTTGAATGACTGCCTGGCGGAGATACAAGAGGAGAGAGGTCTGTAAGGCCAAGCTGAAGAGCAAGATAATCGCTGACACCTTCACGTGCGCTGTCGAAATTGGTGTGGCAGCCAATGACGGCGATCTGGTTGGCAAGTACTTTCTCCAGCAATCTGCCTTCCGGTTCGGCGGTATTGATTGCCGGGAGCGGTTTAAAAATAACCGGGTGATGGGTGATGATAGTGTTCGCGCCCTGTGCTATTGCCTCATCCACCAGCCTGTTGGTCGGATCGAGTCCGGCGAGAACCGCCGTTACCTCCTGCTGCGGGTTGCCGACCAGAAGGCCTATGTTATCCCACGATTCAGCCAGGCTGAAAGGCGCCTCGATATTAAGAACTTCGAGAATATCTTTTACTCTTACCGTCATAATGGATTGTAAACACACAACTCATAAAACAAAAAAGGTACACCCCATCGGGAATGTACCTTTTTATCCATTTCGCCCACTCAGGCATTTCAGCCCGAATCGGGATGTATTCTTCAGGGGTGTTATGCTTTCCCCCTTTTGTATGTAAAGTCTTATCTTTTTCAAGGAATCGTTGTTTCTACTCAGAAGCTGCTGTAATAATGGTGGGCGCAGTAGGATTCGAACCTACGACCGATCGGTTATGAGCCGATGGCTCTACCAACTGAGCTATGCGCCCATAGCTCTCTTTGAGAGATAAAACAATACATTTAAAATGACCTTGTTGCCAAAGTCAATGAAAAAAATAAAGACGGCAGCAAAACTTCTGCAAAATGTATAGAATAGAGTCAGGTAGAGGCAGATGAAACTGCCGCTCACGGAGTTGCCAAATGGAGCATAATAACTATTCTATCGAGATTCAAATCCGCGCAGAACACGGCAAGAAATGAATTTCTAAGCTACTAAAGAGCGAAGCTGTCGAAAGCGAAATCAAGCTCTCAATATAAATGGTGAATTGCCTTGATATATACAAACCTCCTCCTTTTTCTGGTCGCGATTTTTATTTTCAGTGTCGATACGGTACCTGAGACTCCGTTATTGCCCGGCTGGCAGGCTCTGCTGCTGTTTGTCATGTTTTTGTTCGGATACAGTCGGATCGCCCATAAGTTATTCAGCAAACCGCATGCCCTTAAGTCGGCAGGATATTTCCAGGCGGAAAAGTGGCTCTCTGTACTTGCCTTGCTTTTTTTTGGCGTGTCTCTCTATTTTTGTGATGTAAAATACTATCTTTCCTTTCTTTCCTTCGGTAATAAGACGCCCGCACTGGTGAATTTTGCAGGTCTAGGCATATTTGTCCTGTTCCTGGTGATTATGTGGCGCGCCGGGCAAAGGAACTATGAGTTGATCTTTGGCAGAAAGAGCAGCACCATTTCCTACATTCTGTCCAATATCAAAGTCAACTTGCCGATTGTACTGCCGTGGGTGATTCTCTCCGTGCTTTACGATATGGTGGCTCTGTTGCCCTTTCCGGGGCTGCAGAAGGTTGCCGCTTCGGAATGGGGAGACCTGTTGTTCTTTGGCGTCTTTTTATTCTTCGTCATGATCTTCTTTCCACCAATGGTGCGCAGGCTGTGGGGATGTGAAAAATTACCTGACGGTCCACTGAAAAGGCATCTGGAGGAATTCTGCGCCAAACAGAATTTCACCGCCGATTTTTATCTCTGGCCCCTTTTTGAAGGCCGGATGTTGACTGCCGGAGTGATGGGTATTCTGCCCGGTCTCCGCTATATCCTCATTACTCCGGCCCTGATCGAAACCATGTCGCTGGCTGAGCTCGAGGCGGTTATGGCCCACGAAATAGGTCACGTAAAGAAGTATCACATGCTGCTCTACGTCTTTCTCATAGCAGGTTTCAGTATATTGGTCGGCATGTTGTCGGAGCCGGTTATCTATATGTTTCTCTCCATGAACTTTTTGAACAGGTTAATGGCTGCGAGTGCCATCTCGGTGGAAACAGTGCTGGTCATAGTAGGTGCGGTACCTCTACTCTTATTCATGCTGTTCTACTTCCGTTTTATCTTTGGTTATTTCATTAGAAATTTCGAACGGCAGGCCGATCTTTTCAGCTTGCAGACAATGGGTAACGGCAATGCTCTGGTTTCGGCCTTTGAGAAGATCGCCATCCTCAGCGGCAATATCCGCAATCAACGAAACTGGCATCACTTCGGCATAGGGGAGCGCATTGACTGCCTCGAACAGGCGGAGAGGGAGCCGGCAAAGATCGAACGGCACAATAGAAAGGTGCAATACAGCTTGATAGCCTATGTGACGATATTGATGCTTTCCGTGGGCCTGGTCAAGCGGATACCCACTGAAGCCCTCGCGCAGCGTTATCAGGAAAATTATGCCGAAGCTGTTTTATTCCAGAAGGTGAAACAGGAACCGGATCGGGCACTCTGGCAGCGTCTTATTGGTGATTTGATGCTGACTAAAAAGATGGAGAAAAAGGCTCTTGAAGCATATCAAAAAGCCTATAGCCTCGAGCCTGTAAATCCGGATATTATGAATAATTTTGCCTGGCTGCTCCTGACCAGCGAGAACCTGAATCTCAGGGATCAACAAAAGGCGCTTACTCTCGCCAGGACGGCCGCTATCCTTCAGCCGAGAGGATATGTGCTCGATACTCTGGCTATGGCTTATTGGGCAAACGGACTCGTTGATGAGGCTGTTCGTACGGAAAAGCAGGCCGCCGAAGTGGACCCGGCCCAGCACAGATATTACATGTCGCAGATCAACAAATTTACCAGCGAAACCTATGAGGAATCGGTTCGCAACCAGAAAGCGGCACAAAAATTGGCGCGTAATAAAAATTGATGGACTCGTAAAAAGCCCCATCTACGTCGTTTCAGATACTACGCCTAGTATATCGAGCTTTTTCCAGAGCCCATCTCAGCAACTTCGATGACTTTTTACGAGATCATCAAAATTGATCGATTCGTGAAAATTCTTCATCTGCTTCACGCCTCGCATTTGAAGATTTTTACTTAGCCATCCGAAAAATCAAGTATTTATGAGTTTATCAAATTGAGGTGGATCATGATAACTCAACCACTCTCCAAGCTTCCAAAACCATTATTAGGAGCGCATGAATCGGTTGCCGGCGGTCTGCATCTTGCTTTTGACCGAATAGCAAGTGTAGGTGGTGAGGCACTGCAGATTTTTACCCGCAATCAGCGGCAGTGGCAGCCGGCGGAGCTTAAAAATGAGGAGGTTGAGCGCTTTAAAGCGGCCCACGAAAAAAGCGGCGGCATGCCGGTCGCCTCCCATGCCTCTTATCTGGTCAACCTGGCCAGTGAGAAAGAAGAGCTGTTGGAAAAATCTGTGCATAATCTTGCTCTGGAGCTGACGCGTTGCGCTCAACTCGGCGTGCCATACGTGGTCCTGCATCCAGGATCTCACGGTGGCGACGGTGTTGACGCGGGACTTACGCGATTTACCAAAGCGCTGGATACGGCAATTGAGCGAAGCGGGACCGCGGTACAGGTTCTGGTGGAAACCACGGCCGGACAGGGCACCGGTCTTGGAAGCAGTTTCGCGGAACTCGCCTATGTTCTGGAAAATACAAAGTTTCCGGATTCGTTAGGAGTATGTGTCGACACCTGCCATATTTTTGCCGCAGGATACGAGCTGCGGACGGCAGCTGGTTACCAGGCGACGGTGGATGCTCTTGAAGACTCCGTCGGTCTTGACAAAATACGTTTTTTCCACCTCAATGATTCGAAGAAAGGGTTGGGCAGCAAGGTGGACCGCCATGAGCATATCGGCAAAGGCCAAATCGGCCTGGACGGTTTTAAGAACCTGCTCAACGACCAGCGTTTTGCCGGGCTGCCGATGACCCTGGAAACTCCCAAGGGCGACAATCTTGCGGAGGACAGGGAAAACCTGCGGCTTCTTCGTTCCCTTCTGTGATAGTCTGATGTAACCCCCCTAAAAGCACGGGAGTTAGTACCTTTAGGCAGATTGTTTTCGTGCAAAAAACAAGAAAACAATCTGCAACAAGCTGTAAGGTACTAATTCTCTGAATCTTCTTGCAAAATTATTATCTTCAGGCAAAATGGTGGTTGAATCTACGTTTTTTCTGAAAAGGTATGTTAATGAAATTTTTGAATAGTGATGCGCTCCTGGATGTTCTCGTTAAGCTGAAGTTGTTAACCCCCAAACAGCGTCAGTTTGTGATCCTGGAAAAGGGGAAAATGCGGCAAAAACTGATTCGACAGGCCGGCAAAGACGGCGAGGTCGATAAGGATTATCCGGACATGGTCGATATCACGGTGGCTTTCAGTTTTAAGCTGCCGGGCGGCAACGGCCGGTTAATCGATGAGGAACTCATCATGCGTGCCGTGGCCAAAGAGGTTAACCTGCCTTTTAAAAAACTCGATCCGCTCGAACTTGACATGGATGTCGCCACCAAGACCATTCCCCGCAACTTTGCCATCCGGCAGCTTCTGCTGCCATTCAAAATGGAAAACGGGGTAGTGGAAACAGCGATCTACCATCCCGATTGCCAGACTACGCTTGAGGATATAGAGCAGGCCAATCAGATCAAGATAAAGCCGTATATTGCCACAAAATCTGATATTAAAAAAATAATCAGCGAGTTCTTCGGCTTTCAGAAGTCGATCAGCGCCGCGGAGGATCAGTTCGGAGTCGTGCCGGGAGGGAGCGTTTCTATCGATATCGGCAATCTAGAACGGTATGTAAAAATTTCTTCCTCAAAAGAAATTAACTCCACCGACCAGCATATTAAAACGGCAGTCAATCATATTTTTCACTACGCTCTCGAACAGCGGGCCAGCGACATCCATATCGAGCCGAAACGAAATGTTTCGATGATCCGCTTTCGCATCGATGGTTCGCTGCACACCATCTACAACCTGCCGAAGGCCGTCCATGCCGCTATTATAGCACGCATTAAATTTTTAGCCCGCCTCGATATCGCGGAAAAGCGGCGCCCCCAGGACGGCAGGATTAAAATCGGTGAAAAAAGCGGCAAGGATGTGGAGATCAGGGTGTCAAGTATCCCGGTATCCTTTGGTGAAAAGATGGTGCTGCGTATCCTCGACTCCGAACTAATGTTCCAGCAGGTTGACCACCTGGGATTTTCCAAAAGAGACATGGAGGTTTATAATTCCTTTATCTCATCGCCCTATGGCATCATTCTGGTCACAGGTCCGACCGGCAGCGGTAAATCGACGACGCTCTACTCGACCCTGAAAGAGATCGCCACCCCGGAAAAAAATATAGTCACTGTGGAAGATCCGGTGGAGATGGTGCATGAGGAATTCAATCAAATCTCGGTGCAGCCGCTCATCGATGTGACGTTTTCCACGATCCTGCGCAGTATTCTCCGCCAGGATCCCGATATTATTATGATCGGTGAGATTCGTGACCATGAGACGGCGGCCCATGCGGTTCAAGCGGCGATGACCGGTCATCTGGTCTTTTCAACCTTGCATACCAACGATGCAGTCGCCTCCATCTCCAGACTGAGAGACCTTGGCCTGCAACCATTTATGATAGCCACCACTCTTTTGGGATGCATGGCTCAGCGCCTGGTGAAAACGATCTGTCCGGGCTGCGTGGAAGAGTTCGAAATGAAAGGGAATGAGCTGTTAAAAATGGGCTTTCCCGTGGCAGAATCAGGCAACTTTGTTCTCAAAAGAGGCAAGGGTTGCCGCGATTGCCGCGGCACCGGCTATAAAGGCAGGTGCGGGATATTCGAAATATTTCCGATGTCGACAAAGGTAAAGAAGATGGTTGCCGATGAAGCGTCGACCCTGGAGATAAGGCAGGTTGCAATACGGGAAGGAATGACTACATTACGCGAGGACGCGTGGGACAAGGTCCGGCGCGGCATAACCACCTATGAAGAAGCATTGCGGGTGACCTCCACCTGATGGAGAAAACAGGTTACAGCATAAGAATTTACCAATGAGAGATAACAACCGATGGCAATAAAGATCGTCGCCAAAAATAAAAAAGCTTTTCACGACTACCATATCGATGCCACTTATGAGGCGGGGATGGTGCTTTCAGGGCCGGAAGTGAAATCGCTCCGGGCAGGCAAGGCGAACCTGCGAGATGGTTATGCGAGGATTGATTCCCGCGGGGAGGTGATGCTGTATAACGTGCATATTTCGATGTACTCTTTTGCTACGCAGAACCCGAACGAGCCGCTCCGGGTGCGTAAGCTCCTGCTCCATCATCGTGAAATTAAGAAACTTATCGGCAAGCTGAATGAGAAAGGTCTTGCTCTGATTCCGTTAAAGATATACTTTATAGAGAACGGCAAGGCGAAAATTGAACTTGGTCTTGCCCGTGGTAAGAGGGAATATGACAAGAGGGCCTCTCTCAAGGAACAGCAGAGTAATCGTGAAATTCAGCGAGAAATGCGCCACGATAGATAAGAATAAATAGAGTATAATTAATAGATTATTAAAAATAAGGGGGCGAAACGGATTCGACGGGGATGTGAAAGCTCATCGTTGCATGCCGAGCTTCTATTTGCTCGTAAAACTGATAGAATTTAAATATAATCGCAGACGATTATAACTACGCAGTAGCAGCTTAATACCTGTCATACTGCCGTCCCGCCAGCTTTCGCCCGTAAGGCTGGATTTGGGGCGTCGACTCAACGGGCTGGTTTTCTGAAGGCCGTCTGTCTTTCAGAAGATGAGATTTAACAGACTGGCTGCGGGAAATCTAAGTTCCGACTGAGCTCCCAAAGCGAGATCTAAAGCACGGAACTAAGCATGTAGATACGGGAGGGGAGCATTTCCGGACGCGGGTTCGACTCCCGCCGCCTCCACCATAAAACCTTGTAGAAACAACCACTTAGCTCATTTAAAAGTGGTCGAAATGTTGATCAGATGTTGTTCAGCAACATTTCAGATTTTGTCAGGAAAACGATTGACAATAATTAAGTTAATTAGGTATCCTGCAATTCCTAAAACAAAATAGTGTTGGCCGGCACTTAAAAGATCGGCCCTCATATTGTTTCTACAATATGGATTGCCATGAGTTGCCGGTAGTCGTGAGACCCGGAAGGCCCGTTTTGTGCCTAGGACAGCTCGTGGCATTTTTATGGAGTATTTCCTAATGAACGCCAAGATTCAAAAGCCCGCCGTTACATTCTTTCCTGAAGACACTTTCCTTGATCCAACTGTTACGATCGACCCCATTGAAATGAGCAATACGCTTATTGACCGTATCCGGGGAATTATCGGTATTGTGCGGGAAGGGGCTCTTTCTGATACCGTTTTTCATCCTCCACGGCTCGCTGCAGCCATGGAGCAGGTTGAGGGGAATATTGATATACTTGAGAAGGTGTTAGCTGAATGGAGGAGAGAGGAGGAAGAAAGCTCTATTCCTTTCTTTGTTGTATAGGAAATATTTTTTTTAACTTTGAATTTCCCTGCATCTCGGCCACCTTCCTGGTAGCCGAGATTTTTACAGGCCTTTTTCCACCAGATATTGAAATATTTCGGGCCGAACTTGCTGCCTGCCTTCACTCCGGATCTTGATTTAAGATGCCGGAAGAAAAAGACGTTGGGCATTGCCGGCGCCATGTCCCGGATCTCTTTTATCAGTGCCGCATGTTCCGGCAGCAGGTGAATGTATTTCGGCTCTCTTTCTTTTGGCTGAGGAAAAACAATCCAGTTATCCGTTAAATTGATATGGCCTTCTTTGACGTTCAGCATTTCCCCTGGGCGCACCCTCGGATAGAGCGACAGCAGTTTGATGCCGAGCCAGATCCGCGGGTTGTGCTTCCATGAAATTCTTTTCACTTCATCGATTATTGTCTGTTGGTCCTCGACTGAGACAATGGTTTTCATCGCCATGTGAAATTTGACTTCCGGAAACTCGGGCATTTCAAGCTGTGATTTTCTTTTTTCCCGGCGAACAGCCCACCTCCAGAAATCATGGAGAACGGTTTTCCAGTTTGCGAGAGTCTTATTGCTTATATTGTGATCCATGGAGAGGAAATCATCAATCTCACCTTCGGCAATATCCTTTATCTGCATTGTGTCCCAGGACTTTCCGGCTTCATCAAGAACCCTCTTTATGTGCCTGATTTGTTTTTGAGTGATTCCGGACCGGGATTTTGCCTCGAGGAATTTTTCGCGCAGGGATAGAAAAGAGAGCGGTTGGCTCTTGGCCCATTCCCTTTGATCAAATTTGCCGTTGTCGGTGAGTACTCTGAGATAGGTGAGGTGGCGCTCCGCTTCGGCTACGGTCGGAAACCTTTTGGTGTGAATTCTGCCAAAGCGGACAATGCATGCCCCTGTCCATTTGACTTCCGGGTGGTGGTCGCATTGCAGGAAGCCACGATTTTCAACGTGTTTGAGGGAGGATTGACAATGGAAGCATTTTTGTAAGGTGTAGATTCGGCCTTTCATACACATCTTCCTCCTTAATGATCGTTGGCCGTCAACAAGGAGGATATCCTTTGATGTATATGATTCGGTCAATGACATTATTAAGGCGTTTCTCGGTACGAGTGCTGTTAAGCAGTCTTGATTGCTTTGATATTTTGATAAGAATATCCTGAACGAGAAACAATAAAGAATGTCA
>CAWIEU010000009.1:0-723392 GCA_963835305.1 uncultured delta proteobacterium | reverse complement strand
TTTTCATCGGTATAGCAGCGCTTTTTAAGCACGATTTATCGCACTACCTCCAGGAATTTTTCTACCACTTTCGGGTCTAAATGTCTTCCTGCCAGGGATTTGATGTGTTCAAGTGCTTTTTCCTTTGACCAGGCGTGGTGGTAGCGGCGTTCATTTGTTAAGGCGTCCCAGATATCCGCCACAGCGAAAATCCTGGCGACCAATGGTATTTCATTCCCTTGCAGGCCGCGAGGGTAGCCTGTTCCGTCCCATTTTTCATGATGACAGTAAGGGATATCCAGGGCAGGATGCAGATAGTCGATATTGGAAAGCATCTGAAAAGCATATATTGGATGTTTTTGCATTATCTCCCGTTCTTCAGGGGAAAAGGAGCCTGTTTTCAATAAAATACTGTCTGATATAGCCATCTTGCCGATATCATGGAGCAAAGCTCCCCTTTTGGCCTGAATGCATTCTTCTTCATCCAGGGAGAATGCCCGGCATAGCTGCAAAGTCATCTCGGTCACACGCTGAGTGTGACCCTCCGTCTCCTGGTCCCTAAGTTCCAGCGCCTTACCCCATCCCTCGATGGTAGAGTCGTAGGCAAGAGTAAGCGCTTTATTGGCTTGCCCGGTTTCTTCTTCGCTGTCTTTGATTTGCCTGATTGTTGCCTTGGTCAGCCTGATAACCAGGAAGACATAGATCGATCCTCCGAAAAAAACCGAACTTGTTATAAACTCCAGAGGAAAATGAAACCTCTGGATCTGAAAAATAAGATAGAAGACATAGCCAAAGAAAAAGAAGGCCAAAAGGCTGGACATTATTCGCCATTTTCTCTGGAAGGCTTCCGGGAGAACGCTCTGCATCTTTAAACTCATGATAACAGCGGCAAGCATGAAAAAGGTGCCGGGCAACATGAGGAGTATTGAAAGGTTCTGGATTAACATGATAAAAATGAATCGATTTTTGACAGCTTATAAAATTAAACATGCATAATCTTATAACATACATTTTATTCATTTGATGAGCTTGATTTTACGAAAAATATATGCCTTGCGAAAGACAACAGATGAAAAAATGAATAAAGTTGCCGGGAGAATTCATCCGGCATAACCTGATATTTCTTCAGGTTGATCCTCTGGTGATTTGGATGTAGAGTTTTTACAATTCACTTCTATTTCTAAGAATGACTTTCGTGAAGGTACTTATTCCCGCAAATCAAGGGGGCTGAAAAGAGTACCCTTATGTAGAGTATTATCCTGAACAGCACTTTCCGAGGCATGTAAATGAAGGTAAAACTCATTAATTTTTTGGAATCCTTGAGGTCGAGCTTCTGGTTTATTCCGACCTTGATGGTGCTGGCAGCAATTGTAATGTCGTTAGGCATAGTGTCCGTCGACAAAGTCTATAAATCAGATGCACTGCGTCTCTGGGGGATTCTGAATTTCTTGTATTCCGGCAGTCCCGAGGGGGCGCGATCCCTTTTGTCGACCATTGCCTCATCCATGATGACGGTTACAGGGGTTACCTTTTCCATTACCATTGTCGTCCTCAATCTCGCCTCATCGCAGTTCGGTCCTCGTCTTCTCCGTAATTTTATGCAGGACAGGAGTATCCAGTTTGTGCTTGGTACGTTCGTTGCCAGCTTTATTTACTGTCTGCTCGTGCTTCGGTCTATCCAAAAATTCGAAAACGTAATTTTCGTGCCGGATCTTTCAGTTTTCTTTGCTGTAATACTGGCCTTGCTGGATGTCGGAGTATTGATTTATTTCATTCATCATATCGCGACTTCGATTCAGGCTGACGAGGTAATTGCCAAGACCAGTAGGGAGCTGGAGGCCAACATTAAACGGATCTTTCCTGAAGAGTTGACTTATGCAAACAGGAGAGATGAAAAAGAGTCAACCCAGTCGCGAGACGAGGAGCCATATCATTATGTTCATGACATTTTGTCTCATTGCAACGGATACTTGCAGGCGATTGACCACAGTAAACTGTTTCGGATCGCCAGAAAAAACGATCAGCTCATTCATCTGCAATTGCGACCGGGGCAATTTGTCGTCGAAGGCAGCAGATTGCTGACAATCAGCAGTAGAGATATCTTTGACAACCATTTCAGTGATAATATCCTCGATGCATTCATATTCGGGAGTCAACGTACTCCGGAACAGGATGCGGAGTATTCAATCCATCAGCTGGTTGAAGTTGCAATTCGTGCCCTCTCTCCCGGCATTAACGACCCATACACTGCGATTGCCTGTATTGACCAGCTTGGTTCAGCGCTTTGCGCTCTGGCCAAAAGGAAAATCCCGCTATCCTGTCGTTTCGATGAAAACAATAATCCCCGTCTGTATATTAAGCCTTTCACTTTTGCAGGTATGTTGAACGCTTCCTTCGATCAGATCCGGCAATACGGCCGGACAAGCATAGCAGTGACAATACGGCTGCTGGAAACGTTAATCCTCATTGCAGAACAAACTCGTCATCCGGATCAGCGAAGAGCTATACACCGCCAGGCAAATATGATTCTGCGTGCAAGCGAAAAAACATTCTTTGAACGTAACGATCGAGTAGATACACGGAATCGCTATCAATTGTTGTTGAATGCACTAAACGGCTTTAACGATAATAAAGAGGGGCTATATGAAATTTCCGCTGTTATGAACAGCTGAGGGTGTCATGCTGCATCATTCATGAGATGATAAGCCTGTCATCATCCGCTCTTCTTTCCTTTCACCAGTAATAGGGCAGATTGTAAAAATCATAGAGGGCTTTCTCGTATTCCCGGTCCAGGGTTATTGTCGGGTCGTATTCGGGGCTGTTTTTTATTTTTTCACTGGTGACCCCCATGGAGACACTGCCATCGCTCCAATCCACCCGTTCGGCCCATGCGGGTGGAATAACAACTTTTTTGCTGCCGGGCAACCAGTTGCCGGTATCAATGATGAGGTATCTTATGATCCAGGTATCCTCATCGACGATAAAATCCTCGATGTGTCCAATATTGGTGTCGGTTGCCTCGACGGAATAGCCTCGTACCTCATGGGTCGACCTGAGATGAGATTGCATTTCAATTGTCGCCACCTTGTTATGTAACTCCTGCGCACGATGCAGCAGCCGTGGATATGGGTGGTGTCCCCAGGTTAAAGGGCCTTCCCAGTAATTGCCCCATTCATGATATTGATTGAAGAGCGTTTCGTATTGCCGTGATACGGGCGCATCAGAGTCAAGAGGCGGCGAGTTTTTTATTTGTTCCCTGGTTAACAGTACGATTAAGGTATCGGTTACTTCCAGTGCTGTTCCAATGGATATCGGGGAGATGAGAACTTTTCGGCCCGGAAGCCATTTGCGGGTATCAGCGACTATATATCGTACTGTCCAGCTTCTATCATCAAAGAGAAAGTCTCTGCATTTGCCTATCTTGCCGTCCTGGGCTCCCAGATCGTATCCTTGTATCTCTTTGATACTTTTAAGCATAGTCATATTTTCCTCCGATTGGTTAGGTTTGCTCCACGGTCACTTGGCTGCAGAAGAAGTAATCGCTTGGATATATAATAGGTATAGCCTTGGATTGAAAAAAGAGGTCGAAGACTTTATTCTGCCTTTAAGAAAGACAATGTAGCAGCCTCGGCTGGCTAAAAGCCGGGCCGGGGGCAAGAGTATGATGATCATGGCGATTGCCACACTCGACGATGCAAAGAGGATGAAATCAAGGAGTATCTATCCGTGAAAAAAATATTACTGTGCAGCGACCTCGATCGCACGTTAATCCCCAACGGCAAACAGGTTGAATCTGCCCAAGCAAGAGCTTTGTTTGCCTCACTTTCTGCCCATGAGGAAATATGTTTAGCTTACGTCACCGGCCGAAATGCATTTCTGGTCAAGGAGTCTATCGGTAAATACTCTCTGCCCGGACCGGATTTTGTTATAGGAGACGTAGGCACCACTCTTTACAGAATCATGGATAAACAGTGGTCCGGGCAATGGCATTTGGAAAAAAAATGGCAGCAGGAAATTGGGCGAGACTGGCAGAACTGTAATCGGGATGGTGTGGTTGGGTTGCTGGCCGATCTTCAGGGAATGGGATTACGACTTCAGGAGGAGGAAAAACAAAACAAATATAAGATCAGCTACTACACCGCCCCCGATCTCCGGATAAAGAGTGTTCAAGATACTGTTTCCACACGGTTGGCTGAGCATGGAATCCACTCAACCGTTGTCTGGAGCCGTGATGATGCAAAGCAGTGCGGATTGCTTGATATTCTGCCCCCGCGGGCCAACAAGTTACAGGCGATCCGTTTTTTGATGCAGGAAGAGAAAATCCCGGAAACCAATACCGTATTTGCCGGAGACAGCGGCAATGATCTCGATGTGTTGACCAGTGGGCTTCAAGCCATCCTGGTAAGAAATAGTGCTGATGATGTTCGAAAAGCGGCCCTTCATGAACTGACCGGAAAAGGGTGTGTTGATAGTCTTTATATTGCCCGTGGTGGACTGTATGGCATGAACGGCAACTATGCCGCAGGGGTTTTGGAAGGCCTTGTCCATTTCTTCCCGGAAACCGCCGGCTGGATTTCAGGGAGCCGGTAAAATTTACCAGCAATACCCGTATATACAAACAAATTTGATGTGTTCACTGTATTTATTTATCGTTTGTGCCTAGATTGTAGAAGTATCAGAAATGATGGCGTCGTAAAAACTCTTCATCTGCTTCGTTGCTGCGAATTTTCAATCATTACGACGTACTTTAGTACGCCGAAATAATTGAAAATTTGCGCGCCTCGCATATGAAGCTTTTTACTTAGCCATCCGAAAAATCAGGTTTTTACGAGTCCATCAGAAATGATGGCACGAAAATTCAGTTGCAAAAAGAAGTTACACTAAGGATTTGTATGCAACTAACTGACATTAAAAAGCTCAAACGGTTTAAAAATATTGTCGGGATTCTGGCGAAATACGGTTTTGATGAAATTGTAGATCGGCTGGAAGTTCCGGGAGCTGATTTTCTCCACAGCATAGGACCTGTTGATTCCAATCTGAAGCTTTTTGAGCGAATCCGTATCGTTATTGAAGAATTAGGGCCAACGTTCGTCAAGTTCGGCCAGATTATGAGTCTGCGGCCCGATCTGTTGCCGCAGGAGTTGTTGAGAGAACTGGAAAAACTGCAGGATGACGTGCCGGCAGTTGGGTCCGCGGACATTGTCCCCGTCATCGAAAAAAGTCTTGGCAGGCCGATTGACGAGGTCTTTTTCAATTTTAATTTCACTCCCGTAGCGGCCGCCTCTCTTTCCCAGGTACATAGAGCGATTTTACGAGAGAATGGCGAGACTGTGGCGGTGAAGGTCCAGCGTCCCGGAATCGTAAAGAATATTATTTCTGATCTCGATATCCTTGAGACTATATGCAGGTTCCTGGATCAGCAATTTCATGAATTAAAGTGCTATGACTTACCGGAACTTGCAACGACGGTAAGGCGTACCCTGATGCAGGAACTCGATTTTATCAATGAACTGAATAATATAAATATCGCCCGGTCATATGCCGAAAAGACCAATATTCACATCCCTAAACCCTATGAAAAATACAGTTCGAAAAAACTCCTGGTCATGGATTTTCTCGACGGTGTGAAATTCAAGGATATTCTCCCCGCAACGAAATACGACAGGGAAAAAGTCGCAAGGCAAGGTTTACAGACGGTGGTGCAGCAGATACTTGAGGATGGCTTTTTCCATGCCGATCCTCATCCGGGCAATCTTCTGGTGACCAGTGACTTGCAGTTGTGCATTATCGACTGGGGCATGGTGGGAAGGCTGACCGAGCAGGACCGCTTCATGCTGATTGAGATGCTCATGGCCGTGGTCGACAAAAACAGCCAGGCTCTGGTGGATAGTTTTCTGCAATTATGCCATCGCAGGGGCCAAAAGACGGACAGAAATTCCCTGGAACGTGGGTTGCTGACGATTTTGGACAGCTATCACAGTTTACCGATCAAGGATGTGGATATGGGCGGGTTGCTCGGAGGTCTACTCGCCCTATTGCGTGAGCATGATCTGAAAATGCCCACTGAAATGGTTATTATGATTAAAGCCCTGGTCACCGCGGAAGGTTCGGCTCGTCTGGTCTATCCGGAGCTGAGTGTAATCGAGGAACTGAGAGGGAATATCCACCGGCTGGCCCTCACACGATATAAGCCCGGGGTGCTCTGGCGGGGTTTGAGGGATTCATTTATGAATTTTCTCTCACTGCAACATGAGCTGCCGCGCCATCTTCTCAGGATAATCGAAAATATCGAGGATGGTGATCTCAGTTTCAAATTCCATCTGGAAAAGCTGGAATACCTTGTCAATACGCTGGAAAGCGCGTCCAACCGCCTGACCACCGGTATAATCACCGGATCAATCATCATGGGGTCGTCAATGATAGTTACCACCGGAGTCGGCCCCTTTATCTTTGGTCTGCCTGCCCTTGGTGTTATTGGCTATTTATTGTCTGTTATACTTGGCATATGGCTGGTTATAACCATATTACGCACGAAGAAATACTGACAGGTGATTGAAATTATACTGGGAAAGGTAAGTGGGCAACCACAGCAAAATTGTTCAAATTTAGGCAAAAAGGCAAATGAACTCAAGACACATACTCTCAACAGGTGTGAGCCGGTGTTATAACCAGGATGGTGGCCTGATAAATTGTCGGGAATCCGGGCAGGATGCTGAATTTTCCCGGGGGTTCGGCTGGTCTGCTGATCGCTTTGAATTACTGAGTGACTCGTTGGTCCGTGATCGGGCGACCGGTCTGGTCTGGACGAGAAACAGTTGCCCTTCAGAATATTTATTGAACTGGCAGGAGGGCTTGGAGTTCGTCGAGCAGATGAACCGGGAGGGGAAATACGGCAGAAGCGACTGGAGAATGCCTAATCGACGCGAATTGAGGAGTCTTATCGATCATGGCTCAAAAAAACCGGCTCTGACTGCGGGGCATCCCTTTCACAATGTCTTTCTTGGCTGGTACTGGAGCTCTACGACCGCAGCCATCGCACCACGCTACGCCTGGTATGTCCATCTTGAGGGCGGCAGAATGTTTTACGGCAATAAGAACGGCTACTACTGGGTATGGCCGGTCTGTGGTACTTCGGATATTCTTCCGCGTACCGGGTCCACACAATGCTATGATGATTCGGGTTCGATAATACCCTGTGATGAAAGCGGACAGGATGGAGCGTTACTGAAGGGAGTTTGTTGGCCCAAACCCCGTTTTATTCCATCTGAAAATGGGGTGTTGGATGCATTAACCGGTCTCACCTGGCATACCGGAGCAATCTTAGGGGAAAAAACCGCTTCATGGAGCGAAGCGCTGCAAACCGTCCGCGCCTATGCGAGGGAAACGAACCTGCCCTGGCGAATGCCCTCCATCAATGAGTTGGAGAGTCTTGTCGACGCATCGGCGCATACTCCGGCACTTCCTCCAGAGCAGCCCTTTTCGGATGTGATGGAAGCCTACTGGTCGTCCACCACCAGTTTATTTGAAACCGACTGGGCTTACGTTCTGTATCTTGCAAAAGGTGCGGTAGGGGTGGGGTACAAGAAAAACAGGGATTTTGCTCTCTGGCCCGTCCTGACATGAAGGTGCTTGATTAGGAAATAATGTAATTCCAGCTAGATGTGAGGATACAGGTGGATCATATATTTAAACCACAAAAAAATTGCTGGCAGCTGAAAAAAGCTCGAAGGGCAGCCTTTCTAATAGACGGTGAAGCCTATTTCCGTGCATTACATGAAGCGATGAGGCAAGCTCGTCAATCGATTATGATCGTCGGCTGGGATCTGCACAGCGGATTGCGCCTGATTCGTGATGAGAACAAAACAGATTGTCCCCAGACGCTCGGCAAGTTTCTCGATTATTTGGCCAAGACCAGGAAAGGGCTCAATATCTATCTTTTGAGCTGGGACTTTTCCATGATCTATACCATGGAGCGGGAATTCTTTCCGCGATACAAATTAAAATGGCTGACCCATAGGCGCATTCATTTCTGTCTTGACGGAGAACATCCGATCGGGGCTTCCCAGCATCAGAAAATAATTGTTGTCGATGATGCACTGGCCTTTTCAGGCGGTCTGGATGTCAGCAAATGGCGCTGGGATACTTCTGAGCACCTGCCCGAAAACAAATTGCGTGTGGATCCGGACGGGGTCAATTATCCGCCGTTTCACGATGTGCAGATGGTGGTTGATGGAGAGGCCGCTTCGGCACTTGCTCAATTAGTTCGACTGCGATGGGAAAGGGCTTGTGAGGAACCACCGCTGGAGGTGAATCAGCATGAGGTGGAGGATCCATGGCCTGTCAGTGTGACACCTGATTTCAGGGAGGTATCGGTGGCGATTTGCCGTACCTTCCCAACGTATAAAGAATGGAAGGAAATACGCGAGGTCGAAAGACTTTATCTGGATAGTATCGCCGAGGCCCGCCGGTATATTTATATCGAGAATCAGTACCTCAGTTCCTATCGCATAGGGGAGGCGCTTAAAAACCGGCTGCTCGATGAAAATGGACCGGAGATTGTCATGGTACTGCCCCTGAAGACAGGCGGCTGGCTGGAACAGCATACCATGGATGTGTTGCGGGGCCGAATCTTGCGCAATCTGCGGGAGGCTGATATTCACAAGCGGTTGCGCGTCTATTTTCCCAGGTTGGATCTGGATACTGATACCACGCTGATGGTTCATGCGAAGGTTATGGTGATTGACGACTGCTTCGTACGCGTAGGTTCGGCCAACCTCAGTAACCGATCGCTCGGCTTTGATTCAGAATGCGATCTTGCCATTGCCGGAAAGGAGGGGGACGATACAGCCCGAATTATCACCACCTTCCGCAATCGTTTACTGGCAGAGCATCTCGGGATTTCGCCGGCGGAGGTAGAGGGCGCGATTAGTGGTTCCGGCTCATTTATAGAAGCCGTAGAATCACTGCGAGGAGGCGATCGAACCCTCATGCCGTTTGCGGAGAAGGTAGATGATAAGCTGGAACAGTGGTTGCCGGAAACAGAGCTGCTTGATCCGGAAAAACCAATCGAACCCGAGGAATTCCTTGATTACCTTATCCGTCCGGAACACCAGCGGCCGGCCTATCGTCATTTCCTGAAAATCTTCGTCACGATTGCCCTGGTGCTGGGTTTGGCGGCCTTATGGCGCTGGACGCCGCTGGGTGACTATCTCAATATCGATACCGTGACAAGGTCCGCCTTGTGGCTCAAGGTTCATCCGCTCAGTCCCGTGCTGGTTCCGTTAAGCTATGTGCTGTTAGGCATGCTCTCCTTTCCGGTTACCTTGCTGATCATGGTGACTATTATTGTGTATGGCCCCTGGTGGGGAATATGGTATGCGATGCTCGGCACGACGCTCAGTGCCGTCATTATGTTCCTGGTGGGGCATCTCCTGGGAAAAAATATGGTCAGTAAATTTTCCGGTGGAATCATCAATCGAGTCAATAAACGATTGTCGCAAACAGGGGTTATGGCGGTAATCGCCTTTCGGGTAATCCCGGTGGCGCCGTTTTCCTTGATCAATCTTATCGCTGGTGTTTCAGCAATTTCCTTGCGCGATTTTTTTCTGGGTACCTTGATAGGGGTCATTCCCGGAATTGCTGCGATAGCTCTTGTTGCGGATCGGCTGACTGAATCTCTGCGTCAGCCGGATATGTTGAGTTTTGTCGTATTGTTTGTCGTGATTGCCGCCTTGGGAGCAGGACTGGTGGGGGTTCGCAAATGGTTGAAAAAGAGGTACTTGCGTAAAAAAGAGAACAACGGATCCTGATGGATTATAGAATTGCTACCTATAATATTCATCGTTGTGTGGGGCGGGACGGGGTCGAAAATACCGAGAGAATCGCCGCCGTTTTGCGGGAAATCAATGCCGATATCGTTGCCCTGCAGGAGGTAACTTCACACCATGAAATTGCTAGTGATGTGCTGGGTTATTTAGCAGCGGAAGCTGGTATGGAGTCCATTGGCGGATTTACGCTTTCGGCGGCTGGAGCCCATTACGGCAATGCTCTGCTGTCCAGGCTGCCGATATCGGCAGTCAAACGGATAAATATCAGTGTTGGGGCAAGAGAGCCTCGGGGGGTGATCGAGGCGGTTTTCAGTTTTCATTCCCAGGATATGATGTTGTGGGCAACCCACCTCGGCCTCGGCATCCGTGAACGGCACCAGCAGGTGAAGGAATTGCTGAAGATAATTCGTGCTGCGGATGCCGATATAGGGATTCTTCTTGGAGATTTCAACGAATGGTTGACCTGGAGCCGTCCTTTACGTTCACTCCATCGGTGGTTTACCACCCCTCAGTCAACTCCGCAGGTTCCCGCTACATTTCCCTCCCGAAGACCCCTGCTCAGGCTCGATCGAATTTGGATCCGGCCGTCGGAGAGACTGATTGCAATACGAGCCCACTCAACTGAATTGAGCAGGATCGCCTCGGACCATTTGCCGTTGGTGGCGGAGATAATTGTCTAGTGTCTGTGTCTTTCCGCCGCCATACATCGCGGATGTCCCTGAAAAGTGCCCGTAAATATTGCATAGGATTAATTAATGTGGTAGGGTTTGAGTCCTGTCAGAATAACTTTAAGCAGAGAATAGTCCATAATTGTAATTACTTGTGGATATTATTTCGATGATACTCTGCACAAGTTGCCGGAACAATGAGCACCTGCGAAAAAAAAATCTATATCGTTCTGATCAGTATTCATGGGCTGATTCGAGGTCACAATCTTGAACTGGGACGCGATGCCGACACCGGTGGACAAACCAAATATGTAGTGGAACTGGCTCGTGCTCTGGGAGAACATGCCGAAGTCGAACACGTTGATCTCTTGACCAGGCGGGTCGTGGATCCGTCTGTAAGCGATGATTATGTACAGCAATTTGAACAGTTGTCCGACAAGGTCCGAATAGTCAGGATCGATTGTGGGGAGGAGGTATACCTTCCCAAGGAACATCTCTGGGGATGTCTTGATAGCTTTGCCGATTCGTGCCTTGAATACATCAAGCACCGACCCCGGCTGCCTTCTCTTCTTCACAGCCATTATGCAGATGCCGGTTATGTCGGTACCCGGCTGTCCCACCTTCTTGGTATTCCACTGGTTCATACCGGACATTCGCTGGGGCGGAGTAAGCGCCGTCAGTTGCTCGCCGCAGGTTTCAGCAGGGAAATGCTGGAAGCGCGTTACAATATCACCACCCGCATCGAGGCAGAAGAAACGACGTTAGGGGTCGCCGAGTGTGTTATTACCAGTACCAGGCAGGAGATTCATGAGCAATATGCCGCCTATGACCACTATCAGCCCGAGCGGATGCGGGTCATTCCTCCAGGCACGGATCTCAAGCAGTTTTTTCCACCTGAAGGTGATGAAGGCCACAGCGCTATCGCGACAGAAATTTACCGGTTTCTGAAAGTGCCGCAAAAACCGATTATTCTTGCTCTTTCCCGTCCCGACCCCCGCAAAAATATTCTCCAGCTCATTGCCGCCTATGGTGAATCTGCAGAACTTCAGGAATTAGCCAATCTTGTCATTATTGCCGGTAACCGGGATGATATAAGCGATATGGACGATGATGCCCAGGGAGTTTTGCGTGATATTCTGGTGTGTATAGATCAGTATGACCTTTACGGCAAAGTTGCCTACCCGAAACATCATCAGCCCTCGGAAGTGCCTACTATCTATCGTCTTGCCGCTCTCAGTAAAGGTGTCTTCATCAATCCGGCGTTGACCGAACCCTTCGGCCTGACCCTGATCGAAGCTGCAGCCTGCGGACTCCCCATTGTGGCAACCGAAGACGGAGGACCTATAGATATAATAGGAAATTGCCGGAATGGTTATCTCATCGATCCACTCGATGGCGAAAGTATATCTAAAACACTGCTTCGCATACTGTCCGACCGTCGGCAGTGGAAAAAATTTGCCGATAATGGTCTGAGCGGTGTGCAGAAGCATTATTCCTGGCAGGCCCATACGGAAAAATTTATCGAGATACTGTATCCTCTTCTTACAGGTACCGAGGCAATTCCACCATTTCATGCCAAACGCCGCAGGCAATTATACCACGATCGGGCATTGTTCTCGGATCTCGATCAAAATCTGTTGGGCGATCACGGCGCCCTCGGGGTTTTTATCGCGGCTCTGCAGGCAAACCGAAAGTGCGTGTTGTTCGGCATCGCCACCGGCCGCCGGCTGGATTCGGCGATACAGGTCATGAAAAAACACCGGATTCCGATGCCGAATGTGCTGATAACCAGCCTTGGCACGGAAATTTATTATAATCCGAATCTGGTGCCGGATGCCGCCTGGGAACTGCATATCGATTACCTCTGGAATCCACGGGTCATCCGGCGAACTTTGCATGAATTGCCGGGCATGGAGTTGCAACCACGCCTGGAGCAGAGCCGATTCAAGATCAGTTATTACATTGACCCGCAGATAGCCCCGGATATCCAGCAGATAAACAAGCTGCTGCATCAGGAGGGCCAGGCCGCCAATGTGGTGCTCTCTTTCGGGCAATATCTTGATGTCATTCCTGTTCGTGCTTCCAAAGGGCTTGCCCTGCGCTGGGTGGCTGAAAGGCATGATATTCCTCTCGACAGGATCCTGGCTGCAGGCGGCTCCGGAGCCGATGAAGACATGATGCGCGGCAACATGCTCGCGGTCGTGGTTGCCAACAGGCATAATGAGGAACTCTCCGATCTTGTCCAGGGGGATGAAATTTTCTTTGCCTCCCGCCCGTATGCAGAGGGCATCCTTGAAGCAATCGAACTTTACAATTTTTTTGAAAATTGTAACTCACAGGAAGGGTGACGGTCTATTTTCTCTCTTGGTCACGATCCTGATCTGAATAATCTTCTTTGCCGCTTACCGCAAATTTTCACCTCGACTGGATTTTTCCGGGAATTGCCGGATACAAGTATATGCCTTCTTTGAAACAACAAGCGCCATCATGGTATTTCCCCTGGATATTATGGATAAATCGGGTACCTGCGCTTGACAGCGTGGGCTTTTCTGGCGACATTTTTCCGATGCAGGACTTTTGCCGGGGCCTCTTGGAGTTGTGGAACGTTTACGATCTCGAGTTTTGCAGGTGATTTGCGATTAGAGGTGAACACTTTCGGTTTTATGTAGTTTTTTTGATATATTCCGGAAACACAAATACATATATGGAGTCTTAGTAAATGTACGAACAGGTATCTCACTCTCTTCTTAACGAAATACTCACTGATCTGAAACCGGAAATCCATGAAGAGGATTTGCGTCATTTTTATACCCGATTAGGAGCAAATTTTTATTCAATCCATTCCCTGTTTACAATTCTCTATGGCAAGCGCGATGATTTTAAAGAGCAGATGCAGAAACTGGTGGAGACGATGGCGCGCCAGTATATTCAGCGACCCGATTACCTCAAGGAGAGTGATATAACGCGTGAGAAAGACCATACCTGGTTTCTCAGCCAGGAGTGGGTGGGGATGGCGCAGTATCCTGATGGATACGCCAAAACCCTGCCGGAACTGCAACAGCATATACCTTATTTTCTGGAGCTGGGGATAAATATGGTGCATCTCATGCCGATGCTGCTCTGCCCCAAAGGCGCAAGTGACGGGGGGTATGCGGTCAGTGATTTTCGCAGGATCGACAAACGCTTCGGCAGTATTGAGGATTTGCAGGAACTGGCGGGTGAATTTCATAAATATGGCATCCTTCTTACTCTTGATGTCGTCCTCAACCATACCTCGAACGAACATGAATGGGCGCGGAAGGCCCGGGAGGGGGATCAGGAATATCAGGATTATTACTATATTTTCAACAATCGGGAAGTGCCCGACATGTTTGAGACCACCATGCCCGAAATCTTTCCGGAGACATCCTCCGGCAACTTCACCTGGGATGGAGAGATGGGGAAGTGGGTGATGACCGTTTTCAACGACTTTCAGTGGGACCTGAACTACAGCAATCCCGCGGTGTTCATCGAAATGCTCGACATCATTTTATATTGGGCAAACCAGGGTGCCGATATTCTGCGTCTGGATGCAGTCGCTTTTCTGTGGAAAAAGATCGGCAGTATCTGCCAGAACGAGCGGGAGGCGCATCTCATACTGCAGCTGATGAAAGACTGCTGCCAGGTAACCGCTCCCGGTGTTTTGTTCATCGCCGAGGCCATTGTCGCACCTGTTGAGATCATCAAATATTTCGGGGAGGATGCAATCAACGCCAAGGAGTGCGAAATAGCCTACAACGCCACCTTTATGGCACTGCTCTGGGATGCCGTGGCGACAAAGAATGCCAAGCTGTTGACCCAGGGAATAAAAAGCCTGCCCGATAAACTCGAGCGGGCCACCTGGCTCAACTATGTGCGCTGCCATGACGATATCGGCCTTGGCTATGACGACAATGACATTCGGACGGTAGGCTATGAGCCGTATGCGCACCGGCAGTTTCTGATAGATTATTATACCGGCAAATATACTCATTCCTCCTCCCGGGGCCTGCCTTTTGGACATAACGACAAAACCGGGGATACCCGTATTTCAGGTTCTCTTGCATCCCTGGTTGGTCTGGAGGCGGCGTTGGAAACCGGCAATCAGGAGGAGATCGATGATGCTATTCAAATTATTATCCTGCTGCACGGCATGATTATGTCCTTCGGCGGCATTCCTCTACTGTATTACGGAGATGAGATAGGCACCTTGAATGATACCAGTTATCTCGAAGATCCCGCAAAGGCCAACGATAGCCGCTGGACACATCGTCCGCGGATCAATTGGGAAAAGGCCGAGCTGCGAAATACCCCCGGCACAACTGAATATATCCTCTTTTCCGCCTTGAAGAAAATGATAGCGGTACGCAAGGAAATAGCCGCTTTTGCTGATTTCAATAATAGAGAGTTACTGGATGTTGGTAATCCTCATCTCTTCGTATTTGCGCGCTTTGAATACAATCAGCCTAGCCGAAGAGTCCTGGTCGTAGCAAACTTCCATCAGGCGCCGCAACATCTCAATCTTGAGGATATCAGCCGAAAAGCCTATTTTAGAAACGGCGCGGTTCGAGATCTGTATTCAGGTGAAAAGCCCGCGATGTTCAAAGATGAACTTATCGTTCCACCATACCGGTTTTACTGGTTGACGGATCAGTAACCGGCTTACTTGATAAGCGGATGGTTCATCTTTTCCCGCTGTTCAACATAGGCTTCCGCAACCTTTCTGGCAATATTTCGGATACGGCCGATGTACCTGGTTCGTTCATTGACGCTGATCGCCTTGCGTGCATCAAGCAGATTGAACGTATGGGAGCATTTCAGGCAATAGTCGTAGGTGGGGAGAATAAGTTTTTTTTCAATGAGTTTAAGGGCTTCTTCTTCGAAGGTGTCGAAGAACATCAGGAGCTTTTCTACGTTTGCTTCCTCGAAGTTAAAGGTGGAAAATTCCACTTCGGCCTGATGAAAAATTTCCCCATAGCTGACGCTATCGTTCCAGGCTATATCGTAGACGCTTTCAACCCCCTGAAGGTACATGGCGATACGTTCGAGACCATAGGTGATCTCCACGGTAGTAGGGTGGAGTTCAATGGAGCCGGCTTGCTGGAAATAGGTGAATTGGGTGATTTCCATGCCATCCAGCCACACTTCCCAGCCAAGTCCCGATGCCCCAAGCGTCGGCGATTCCCAATCATCTTCGACAAAGCGGATATCGTGATCGAGGAGATTGAGGCCGAATCGTTCCAGGCTCCCTAAATAAAGTTCCTGGACATTCAACGGCGATGGTTTGATCACCACCTGATACTGATAATAATGTTGCAGTCGATTTGGATTGTCGCCATATCGCCCGTCTGTCGGTCGTCTGGAAGGTTGCGGATATGCGCATTTCCACGGTTCGGGACCGAGGGCACGGAGCAAAGTCGCGGGATGGAAGGTGCCCGCGCCGACTTCCATATCATATGGTTGCTGAATTACGCAGCCTTGGTCGGCCCAGTATGTACTCAATTCAAAAATGATGTCTTGAAAATTCATCAAATTTCCTCTTCGATTGCAAGATGTTCAACGGACTGTGTTATCAAAAAAAGCGGGAATACCGGCTAGTGGCCTCCCGCCAAATGTACCCGTAGTATATAATTGCAAACTTGACTTTTGTCTATGGGGTCATCATTATATCTCAAGATTATGTATTGAAATTTGATTCGCTTTCTCCTTTCAGCCTCTTTTAACACCTAGGTTACGGCTATTTAACTCATGCAAACTCTTGACGTGCATCAGCAAACAGCAGAAATTACGCGCCTTCTCGGAGAGATAAACTCCATTGCCATTGTTGGCCTTTCTCCCAAGGAAAACAGGCCAAGTAACATGGTTGGCCGGTATCTGCTTGATGCCGGTTATACCATTTACCCGGTTAATCCGGGACAGCAGGAAATTTTGGGAAGAGCCTGCTATGCCGATCTTCAATCGATTCCTGATCCGATTGATATTGTGGATATTTTTAGAAAATCAGAGGATGTGCTGCTGGTCGTTGAACAAGTCATCAAACTCAATCCCCTGCCAAAGGCTGTGTGGATGCAGCAGGGAATAATAAATGAAGCTGCTGCTGATCTGGCCCGCAGTAAAGGGATTTTTGTGGTCATGGACCGGTGTATAAAAGTTGACCATTCTCTTTTTCTCAGATAACCATCTGCAAATCTTCTCTCCCTTTCTCTCTTGCTTCCATGGAACCAAAGACTTTGAGCATTCGCGGCGCGCGGATGCATAACCTGAAAAATATCAGCGTTGATCTGCCTCGTAATAAGCTGGTGCTTTTCACTGGCTTGTCCGGGTCCGGCAAATCGACGCTGGCCTTCGACACCCTTTACGCGGAAGGTCAGCGGAGATATGTCGAGTCACTCTCAACTTATGCCCGGCAATTTCTCGGGCAGATGGATAAACCTGATGTCGATTCGCTGGAAGGGCTTTCCCCGGCTGTTTCCATTGAACAAAAAACAACGAGCAAAAATCCCCGTTCAACCGTAGGGACGGTCACGGAGATCTACGATCATCTGCGTCTGCTGTTTGCCCGTTGCGGTCATCCCCACTGCCATCAATGCGGCAAGGCCATTGAAGCACAGTCCATTGAGGATATGGTCAATGCCTTAATGAAGCTGCCGGAAGGGACGAAGATCATTCTTCTTGCTCCACTCGTCACTGAGCGGAAAGGCCGCCATGAACAGCTGTTAGCCAGAATACGCAAGGAAGGGTTCGTCCGCATTCGAATAAATGGCGACATCCTGCATGCCGATGACATAACCGCGCTTGATAAAAATAAAAAGCATTCCATCGAGGTTGTGGTCGATCGACTGGTAATAAAGGAATCGATTAGAAGGCGATTATCCGATTCGGTAAGTACCGCCGTAAAGCTGACTGAGGGTTTTCTACTGGTGCTCTTTCCGGAGGACAATTCGGAACGATTGTTTAGTGAACTTGCCGCATGTCACGCCTGTGGAATTTCCATGCCGCCGATCACCACGCAACTTTTTTCCTTTAATAATCCGCAAGGGGCCTGCGTTGAGTGTGGAGGACTCGGAGTAAAACAGTTTTTCGACCCTGCCTTGGTTGTGCCCGATCCGGAAAAATCAATCAGCGACGGAGCAATCGCTCCCTGGGGATGGCGCAGTGAAGAGACCTATACCGGCCATATGCTGGAATCCGTGGCAAAACATTATGGTGTCACCCTAAAGACGCCTTTTGGCAAATTGCCTGAGAAGGTGAGGAATGTCTTTCTTTATGGTTCCGGACGGGAAGAGATTCAGTTCCATTATCAAAACGGACAGCGCAGCATGTCTGTCCTAAAGCAATTTGAGGGAGTTATCCCGCAGCTTGATCGTCGATTTCTCGAGACCCAGTCCATAATGGTTCGTGAGGAACTGGCCAAATATATGAACGAGCAGCAATGCCCCAGCTGTTCGGGTGCAAGACTCAAACCTGAAGCGCTGGCGGTAAAGGTCGGGAAATGGTCAATCTATGATCTTACCTGCCTGTCGATTGAAAACATTCTCGCTGAATTGCCGCTTTTGCCTTTTTCCGAGAGGGAAAAAAAGATAGGTGAATCAATCTTGAAAGAAATTGGTGATCGTCTCTCTTTCTTACAGGATGTCGGGCTGGGGTACCTTTCCCTGGAGAGACGTGCAGGCACTTTATCAGGTGGGGAAGCACAGCGGATTCGCCTGGCCTCGCAAATTGGTTCTCGTTTGGCCGGGGTGCTGTATATTCTGGATGAGCCAAGCATCGGTCTGCATCAACGGGACAACCAGAAGCTCATCAATACGCTGCTGGAACTCCGGGATTTGGGGAACAGTCTCATCGTCGTCGAACATGACACCGATACGATTCTGGCGGCGGATCATGTTCTGGACATGGGGCCGGGGGCCGGCATCCATGGCGGGCATGTCGTTTACAATGGTGATGTGCAGGGCTTGTTGGAAAGCAGTCATTCTGCCACAGGAGCGTATCTTTCCGGCAGACTGGAGATCGAGACACCCACGAAAAGACGGAAGGTACGCACTGATACCAAACACTGTCTTCAGATCAAAAACTGCAATGTCAATAACCTCAAGGATATTACCGCATCTTTTCCATTGCAGGTAATGACCTGCGTGACGGGAGTTTCAGGATCAGGGAAAAGTTCACTGGTAATTGAAACTCTGTTCAAACTGGCCAAAGCGGGTTTAAACAAAAAAAATGGGAGTTACAGTCAAGATCGAACGATTCTGACGGGCTTAAATCTTATCGACAAAATAATTGATATTGACCAGAGTCCGATAGGCAGGACTCCTCGATCAAATCCTGCGACCTATACTGGAGTGTTCACGCCGATCAGGGATCTTTTTTCCCGTCTGCCTGAGTCAAGATCCCGCGGTTACAAACCCGGAAGATTCAGTTTTAATATCAAAGGAGGCAGGTGCGAAGCCTGTGAAGGTGAAGGCGTCAACAAGATCGCCATGCATTTTTTGCCTGATATTTATGTCGAATGTGAAACATGCAAGGGGAGGCGATACAATAGTGAAACCCTTGAGATAAAATA
Source organism: uncultured delta proteobacterium (assembly GCA_963835305.1). Classification (GTDB taxonomy): domain Bacteria; phylum Desulfobacterota; class Desulfobulbia; order Desulfobulbales; family Desulfocapsaceae; genus Desulforhopalus_A. Next base: position 704,337 of record CAWIEU010000009.1, on the reverse strand, counting down.
CCGGGATAAAAATATTCATGATGTGCTGTCCATGACTGTTGAGGAAGCACTTGATTTTTTCCAGAATGTGCCGCCGGTTAAAAACAAGTTACAGACACTCTACGATGTCGGCTTGACCTATATTTCCCTGGGACAGTCATCGGTCACGCTGTCCGGTGGCGAGGCGCAACGGGTGAAGCTCGCTAAGGAATTATCCGGAAGAAGCAGTGGACAGACCCTGTATATATTGGATGAACCGACTACCGGTCTTCATCCGGCCGACATCCAGCACCTGCTCAATGTACTCAATCTTCTTGTAGCTCAGGGCAACACGGTCATAGTCATCGAGCATAATCTCGATGTGATAAAAACCGCCGACTGGATAATCGATGTGGGGCCTGAAGGTGGAGATGGAGGAGGTGAAATCGTTGCGGTAGGCTCACCGGAAGAATTGAGTCGGATTGAAAAATCCTACACAGGGCATTTCCTTAAACAGGTTTTGAGCTGATTACCTAAAAACCGGCTTTGAAGACTTGCCTCAATTGCCGAAGTGCGTTCTAATACCTGCTCAAAGAATCGTACTCGTTCACAGGTACACTGCAAAAGATAGCATAACCCGGATCTGTAACCGTTTATCCTGTGCTCCAGGTTCGTTCAAGCAGGCCTCGGAGCTATAGTTGGCTATGCGAGGCTGCCTGATCGGACGAATATGGGGTGCTGGTGAACGGTTACCAAAGAATCCGAGTCAGCTCATTTACAGTATCTAAGACAAAGACCATTTCAATTATATTAAGGAGAATCATGGCAGAAAAACAAGAAAACGGAACTACAGCAAAACCGGAATTCAGAATGCAGAAAATGTATATTAAAGATCTGTCATTTGAAAATCCAAACGCTCCACAGGTATTTACTGACCGCCAGAAAATGGAGCCTGCCGTCGAGGTAAACCTCCAACTCAATAATAAGCAAATAGATGCCGATCACTGGGAAGTCAGTCTGCAGATTACTTCCAAAGTGTCTTCCAAGGAGGATGGCAAGGTTCTGTTTATTCTAGAAATTGAGCATGCAGCCGTTTTTATGCTGAAAAATATCCCCAATGAACATATGGCGATGCTCCTTGGCGTAGATTGTCCAACTTTACTTTTCCCATTTACCAGACAAATTGTCAGCCAGGTTTCAATCGACGGCGGGTTTGTGCCGTTTCTTATGGAACCTGTTAATTTTATGGCTCTTTTTCAGAACTCAAAGAAAAAAAAGGAAGAAGGGAAAAATTAACCGCGGGGTAAGGAATAAAAAAGGGTGTCGGCTGCAAAAGCCAACACCCTTTTTTATTTTGAAGAATATTCTTGAAAAGTATAAAGGTCTTATAATCCGTAAGTTACAAAATGGTCAACGAGGGTAGTCACACCTTTTTCTATCGCGGTATCAAAAAGGGTGTCGTACTGATTATCGGCAGTAACAGATTCAGGAGAAACCCGTACCCTGATTCTATTGCTCCATACTACATTACCTGTTGCGGCTTCCTGCACCCACATCCTCATCTGCACGGTTCCTTCGCCATCAACCGGTCCCTGACCGGAAGTGAGATCGCCTTTCGTTTTGAAGGGATCATCTTCGCTATCATAGGCATCGGAGCTGGCATAGCCAAAAACGGCTCTGCCGGTACTCTCGAATACCACAGGCAAAAAGCCTCTTCTGTTGGGAGCCCATGATGTACCCTGCCTGGTCTTGAATTCAATTATACGGCCCCTGAGGATGTAATCTGCATGAAATTGGCGTCCAAGTTGGGCGACTGTTTGTGCATCCAAGCCATGAGTCCCAAATGAATTCCCTTGAGTCTGCGCCGCTTCACTCTCAATCTCGCTCATATACGACCTGATCTCATTCTTCATTGCGTCGGACCAGTCGTTGGAGAGCTCGGCAGCAAGTGAGTTATTGCTGACATTTATGACATTTTCCTTAATGAGATAGTCGATAACATCTTCCTGGACTGGGAGGTGAAACCCATTGACAATGAGACGATCGGTCAGGGATTCAGTAATGAGCATATTTCTTCTTTGAGCAGATTCAAGATTGCCCTGCGAATAATCAGCAAAAGGAAGAATGATGATGCTCTTTCCGCTGCCAGGCCCATTAGGCGCAGGCTCTCCTGGTACATTCAATGTTTCAACTACGACTTGTCCGCCACCGCAACCGGTTAGAATTAACGCTAAAATTCCGATCACGAGATATTTCAGCCTGCCCATATTAATCTCCCTACTGAAAATGATAGATTTCATTTTTATTTTTATTAGATGATTCGAGGTCTTAAAAGAATAATAAGTTCGCTCTTAATATGTTCTTTTTCTTTGTGACCGAAAGAGATACTTCAGAATCGGAATTTTACCCAAGCCCGGTGCAAACGCATCCGTATTTTTGTTGGTGTCGCTGATCAGTCCACCAATAACAAGCATTTGGCCGCCTCTCACCTTCACTGTCGTGCTCATTTCACGAACATTGACTACCGGTAATCCGACAGTCCCCCCATCAGTACCAATGTCACGGTATTCAATAGGCTCTTCCAGTTCCGATGTAATAGGAACGAGATTCATGATGATCTCGTCTTTCCCGAGTACCGTAGCGGTTAGTGCCATACCGACGCCGGAGAGAATCCGTTGGGTATTAACCGTAAAGGTTACTTCGTTGGTATCTGTATCCCGATCAGTTTCAATGGAATCGATATAGGTAACGTTTTTACCGACTGTGATCATAGCCGGCTGGCCGTTCATCACACTGATTTTGGGATTTGAGAGAATCTTTGTCTTGCCTTGCTCATTAAGTGCATTCAATAGGACATCAAAGCTCTTGTTATTCAGAGTAATAGCCGAGATGAATCTGCTACCCACGCTTGGGTAAACTAAACCATTTGCACCAAATCCCAATGTACCTGTAATATCGAAATCCTTCAGGACATTGCTCCAGTCGATACCGATACTGGAAGAGTCATTGAGCTGGACTTCGAGTACCTTGGCCTCAATCGAAATCTGCTGGTAAAGAGATTTTTTCAGTGTTTTGATATAGGCATCAACCTTTTCAAGTACGGGACGCGGTGCCGTCACTGTGATCAAGCCGACAGGTTTATCAATAAGGTAATAACCTTGACTTCCGGAACCATTTGTTGCGTCATCAGCAATCGAATTTGCTGAATCAGTAGTTTTGTTAACATTGTTGGTAAGTGCGGCCGTTTTTGTGTTAGCAGCGCCTTCTTCTCCACCTGAGACATCTGCAACAGTATTGTCTATCTTTCTTTGTGTTCTTTTGGCGGACCATATATTCATGATACTTTCGATATTTTGTCTGATATTTTCCCAAATATCGAATTCATTGTCCTTACTGGAAACATTTATAGTACCATCGACATTATTTGACTCTTTCGTATTGCCAAGTAAATTTCCACCTGTTCCCGTACTGAGGGTTTGTTTGGTGAAAGGCATGGCAATTTGAAATTGCCTCGTCTCCTTGTATTTGATGACAATAGTGTTGTCGTGCATTTCGTGGAAGTAATCGACCTGCCTGAGCATGTTGTCGAGAGCTTCGTAAAAATCATCATTGGCGTTGATGTCAACATCGACCAGCACATTCTGATCGACATCACTCGCCCAGGAAACATTCATTCCTTTGAGAGAAGCTAAGCGTTTGACAATATCCCAGAGAGGTTGGGGACCACGTGTAGATGTTATACGAGCTCCTACCTTTAATTTACTCTCCTCTGCCATGCTTAAATTTTCGTTCTCGTCCTTGTCCACGACATAAGATGCCTTCTGGTACATCACTGGGAGGCTTGCCGGCAAAGCGGGAGTGATTTCTGTTTTAGGGCTCTCAGCAGGTTGAACAGTTTCTTGCGCCAGGTTCGGTTTCTGTTCTTTTTGTGGCGTACTGGTTGTGCAGGAGCTGAGGATCAGTGCGAGTAGCAAGAGGCTACTTGAAACACAACCAATTTTTAGGTACTTCATAAAGACCTCTTGGACTGAAAATTTTTGAAGAGTATTCGATTCCATACTATTTTATTAAAGATTCTTGGCTGCCAGGCGTCCTTCAATATATTTCTTCAGATCCGGACGTAACTGAAATCCGGAAGTGAGAATTGATCGATACTGCTGAGCAGCATCTTTGGACATCCCCAGTTTGTCAAGGATCCTTGCTTTGGCAATCATGGTATCAAGGGTTTCTCCATAAAAAGAGTGGTACTTATTGAGAAGTTTAAGCGCCGCGTCATTTTGGCCATTGTTTTCGCTGAATGCGGCAAAACTCATGAGCGCTTCTTTCATGGGTGGAGAGGCGCTAATGCTTTGGGCGAAATACTCCTTTGCTTCGGGAATTCTTTGCATGTTGGCCGAACCAATTGCAGCGTACAAGGCAGCTTTGGCATTTTGCGGATCACGTTTTAAACATTCTTTCGCAAAGTAGACTGCCTTAGCATTCATACCAAGATTTACAAGGTAGAGAGTAGCCAATCTATTTGAAAGATTGGTGTTTTCAGGCCAGAGTTCAAAGGCTTTTGTATAAAGAAGAGCTGCGTCTTCAAACTCTTCACTGGTTTCAAGATTTCGAGCCTTTGCCATGAGTTCCTTAGCCTGCATGATTTCCTTCGACTGGCTGGCGGATTTTTCGATTACCAGGGATTCCTGCTGAATAACATTCAGGTCAGCTTTGAAGTTGAGGTTGTCTTCTGCATGGGTCGGCCAAACGAATTCTTTTTTGCTCGGATAGATAACTATGGTATTGAAACGCTCTTCTTTTTTTAAATCCATCAGGTTGAGAATGATGTCCAAAGCGAAATCCCAGGGCACATCGGTAAGGGCAAGAGTTAGCACACCCTGAACGCCTTCATCGACAATTATGTTCAGATCGGTAATCTGTCTGAAAAGACGAAACACGTTGTGAATGTCGATTTTATAAAAATCTACACTGATCCGCTGTTTGTTATATCCGGAAAAAGAGAAGTCATCTTTTAAAGCGGCAGCCTTTGCGGCTGGGGTTTTTGTAATGATCTTATCGGGGGCCTGACTGATTAACTGCTCAGAGGATCCGATAAGTTTATCAAGAGTTTGATCGGAGGGAGAAGCGGTTCCTGCGGATTTGCCCGCAGAGTCGGATGAAGAGAGTAACTTACTAGTTTCATCGATCACCACATTCAATCCTTCAGGTGAAGGGGCAACGGTATATTTAAACAGCTCCTTGGAAGCCGAGTCAAATACGATACGAACTCCTTTACCTCTTGAAGCGACACGAATTTTGTCAACCGAGGTACCGATATGTTTTTCAGAGACCAATTCATTAATGGCCACATCTTCGATATCGATATACATCCTGGGTGGTTTATCAGCCTTGCCGCCAACGGTATCCACAGTGTAATTTTCAATAGGGCCATTGGCACCTATGGTAATAGTGGTGGTGTTCGGTGTGCTCACTACTTTAAAATCATTGAGTGTCCTCACTCCGGGCAATTTGGCAATGGTCGCTGCTTTTTTGGGTGAAGTCGCCGGAAACAGCTTGATGACCAGGTTATTACCCGCTTTTTCAACCGAGTAGTCGTGACTGTCGGCTAAGGTGAACTCAAATCGCATGCAGGCGGGATGTTGGTCCTTGATGTCGGAGATATTTAAAGTGACGAAGTTATTTTTGGGAAGTTGCGCTTTTTCAGCCGGCAGATTGCTGCCGTAAAATGCGCCGGCGACATCGACGACAACTCTAAATGGAGAAAATCGCTCTGTTACATTGTATACCGGTGTTGATTTTCCAGAAATAGTGTAGGTGATTACATCAGCTGATTGTGAAGCCACAATATCGGCTATCTCGTAAGAAACATCAGTTGTCTCAGACTTCGCGTTAGCAGTCTGAAATACGAATAAGATGCAAAATGCGATCAAAACAGCCGCTTGAATTTTGTCTAGCCATTTAAGCATTTTCTATTCTTCTCCCTCTTTCTTGAGTGTCATCACAACCTGTGTGATGAGTTTCTTTCCTGCACGAGTCACGGCAGTCTCTTCAATAATTACGGCCTTGGATGTTATATTTTTAACAACACCACGTCTGCCAATCTTTGTACCTTCCAGCAGGACATACCCCTTGCCCGTAAAATCCTCAACCATGGCTAGCTCTCCTGCCTTTTTCTTTAACAAAGCCACTAGAGTGAGCTGACCGGGTTCAAATAGCTGCATTCCCGTAAGGGGTTCTTTGCTTTCAACTATTTCATTCGGATCAGCAGTTGAGGTTGCGGCTTTTTCTGTTATAAACGGCACGAAAGGATCAGCCCTGTTTTCCAGCACGTACTCAAATTTCGTACTTGCATTGGCCACCGGTAGCTGTGGCTGTTCCACTGTGTCTTTTTCTGCAGAATAGCTGATGCCATGCATGCAAAACAAACTGCCCCCACATAACAATGCGCAGAGTACTGTTGCCCGGAAGCTATTCGATAAATGAGTAGGTTTTGGATAATCAATTAAACACATCATGGATTTCACTTTTTGGGTGGTTTGGAAAGCGCAACATTTGTGAAGCGATACGTAACCAGCTGGCAGTCGGAATTTAACAGCATTTCCCCGCCTTCCTTCTTCGGTGCCCCCATTTTTACATTGGAAACGGAAACAATTCGTTCAAGTTTGCTGACCTGATCAAAAAAGAAGCCCATGTTATGATATGGTCCTCTCACGTTAATGGTCACAGGAATCTCCGCGTAAAAATCTTTAGGTACATCAGCTAATGGTTTGAAGGTTAGAAAATCAAGACCGGCTGTTCGTCCCAAGGCTGAGATATCTTTGAGAAGTTTGGGGATTTCTTTTTCTTTCGGAAGAAGCGCTGAAGTTTCCAGGAACTGGTTCTCAGCTTCTTTCATTTCTTTCTCAAATTTGGCGAGATCAGCTGCTTTTCGTTTCACTTCCTGAAGCTGTTGTGTAAGTGAAGCCTTCTGTTGGTTTAGGTTTTCAATTTTTTTCGCATTATCCTGATAAAAAAAGAAATAAAAGACTACCAATGGAAGAAGAATGATTCCAACCACAATGCCAATCTTAGGTTTTGGGGCAAGAGGTATGTATTTATCGTCGATAAAGGTTGTTATTGCTGCGCTACTCGTATTCATACACTCGTCTTGGAAAGTATTTTCAGATGTTATTTAACAGCTGTAAGTTCAGGTGCAGATTTTTCGGGCTGCGCCACACTGCAATTCAATTCAAAGCTTTTTAGGTTTCTTCCCGATACAACCTTCAGGGAAGAATTAGTCAGAGTAACATCCTGTACAAACGGAGACTCTTTAAGATTATCCATAAACTGGGCAATGGTCTGGTTGTCGAGCGCCACCCCGGACAATCTCAAGGATGAGTTTTGTTGTTGCAGGGAGTCGAGCCACATCCGTTGGTTATCTACCTTATTCGCAACTTCATCAAGTACTCGAACAGTCAGAGAAGAATCTGATTTAAGTTTCTTGATAATTTCGATTTTTCTGACGATCTCTTCGCGGTCCTTTTTTAGTTTGGCAATTCTCTGTAGAGTTGTGTTGTAAGAATTTTTTTCATTCTGAAGTGTTTGAATTTTTGTCTCAAGTCCGGCAATATTTTGTGACTGAAAGAACCCGACTATTCCTACAGCGGTAAGAATCAGTATAAATAAGAGCAGCATTCCCATAAGCTCTTGTATAGCTTTAGCTCTTTTTTTTAGTTGCCGTACCGGCAGCAGATTAATTTTAAGCATACTGAACCTTTAACGATTTAAGTAATTATATTACAGAAGGTCGGAGGGCTATTCCCGTGGCGATAGCCATTTCCGGACCGATATTTCTGAGATAATCCGGATCGATTTTTTTGCTGTTCCATGCCATATTTAAAAATGGATTAAACAGTTCAACCTCGAGACCGGTTTCTTGAGAAAGAAAATCTATAAGACCTGAAACTTTTGATCCTCCTCCACTGAGGATCAATTTTTTCAGAGGATGATTTGGATGATTGGAATGATAAAGGTCTATGGCTTTCTTGATTTCAAGAATCCATTGGGTGCAGATAGTAGAATATATATCTTCTATTTCCTGTTTTTTTTCTTCATCCTGTTTTGAGCCTAATTTGAGAGCTTCAGCTTCTTCAAACTCAAGATCAAATACGTTTTGAATTTGTTCGGTTAACTGCCTGCTTCCGACAATGATATCCCTGGCCACTACAGATATCCCTTGAGATAAAATATTAATGCTCATTTTCGAGGCACCAATATCCACTAACGCCACATTTTCGTTTTTCTGGTAGTTATACTCGTAGGTATTTTCCAGGGCGAACCCGTCTACATCGACAATCACCGGAGTCAGCTTGAGGCCACGCAGCATTTCGAGGTAATCGTCGACGATCTCCTTCTTTGCGGCTACCAGCATGACATCTGTTCTTTCTGCTTCTTTTGTGCCGGTTTTCAGATCCTGGAAATCCAGATAGACGTCTTCGATGTCAAAAGGAATATACTGCTCGGCTTCCGCCATTATATGTTCTTCCAGTTGCTTCTCCCCCATAACCGCCAAATTGACTTTCTTTACGATTACGGAGTAGCCGGAAATAGAGAACCCAACCTTTTGGTTCTTTATTTTTAAATTTTTAAAGAGATCGGAAATTGCTTTGCCGACGATCTCAGGCTCGTTGAGGGTCCCATCTTCTACTGCACCTTCCGGCAAAACGGTGCTGCCGAGAGTTATTATTTCGTGGCCTGTTGATGTTCTCTTCAACTGACAAACCTTGACGGAATGCGACCCGATGTCAAGGCCAACTACCAGTTTATTCTGAGATGGAAACGGCAAATTCATGGCGGACAAAAATAAAAAAAAATTAATAAAAGGCAATAAAAAAACATGCCGGGGTTGTAAAAAAATTGTTATTTTTTCGTATACATATGGATATTAGGTCACAGAAAAAAAAAATTGTCAAGGAAAAGAGTTTTGATAATTTTGAAAAAATGCATATAAGAGCGAAAACTTTATAAAATGTTAAAGTTGTACTTTCTAGGCGGAAAGGATTCTTCTGCAACGCAGGAGAATATTCAGAATATTGGGCTGTTAAATACTGTGGCATTGCATATTTTGATCGGTGTCGTCGTATTTTTTTTGTTGGTCCGGAAAAGGAACTCACTTGTAATTAGTGCGTATTTCAAGTAATTTTCGCGAGGAAATTTTCCAGCAGTTCATTCCAAGCACCCCACAAGGGGGTATAAAAACCTTTAGACGAAATTATTTCTTGCCCAAAAAACAAGAAAACAATCTGTAAGGTACTAAAAACAAGAGGGGTTGACTTTGTCCAGACTAGGGAAAAATAAATCTGTTTTCAGGGAATATTTTGAGGCAATTTGTGTTGCGATTCTCTTAGCGCTTTTTATACGAACTTTCGTTGTTCAAGCATTTAAAATTCCATCCGGATCTATGTTGCCAACCCTATTGATCGGAGATCATTTGCTAGTGAATAAATTCATTTATGGCATCCGGGTACCATTCAGCGGGAAAATTCTAATCCCAATCGAAAGTCCAAAACGCGGCGATGTTGTTGTCTTTCGATTCCCCAAAGACAGATCGGTAGATTATATCAAGAGGGTCATCGGCACACCGGGTGATACCGTGGAAATAAAGAACAAAAAGGTCTTCATTAACGGCAAGCCGATCAAGGATCCCCATGCTCACTTCAGCTCCTCTGTCATACTGAGTGCCAATGCTAGCCCAAGGGATAATTTCGGTCCGGTACTTGTTCCGGAAAAGCACATTTTTGTCATGGGAGATAATCGGGATAACAGTTATGACAGTCGATTCTGGGGTTTCGTCGATCAGAGGGATATTCTTGGTAAAGCGTTTATTCTGTATTGGTCGTGGGACATTGACAAGCCGCTTTTTTCGCTTGATCGATTTACCTCAATCAGATTTGGCCGGCTGGCTCATTTAATTAACTGAAGATGGTGGAAAGAGTGCAGCCGGATTATCACTTCCAACACACCCACATTTTTGGCATAGAGCAACTGTCTGTCGAGGATATCACGCACATTCTCGCCACGGCCAGGTCTTTTCGTGAGATATCGAATCGGCCGATAAAAAAGGTTCCCACTCTTCGCGGAAAAACGATTGTTAATCTTTTCTTCGAACCATCGACGAGAACCCGCCTGTCATTTGAGATCGCCGCCAAGAGGATGAGTGCGGATACCTTCAATATTTCTGCTTCGACCAGTTCGGCGACCAAAGGTGAGACTTTGGTCGATACGGCCAGGAACATTCAGGCGATGAACCCCGATGTCATAATCCTCCGCCATTCCAGTTCCGGAGCGCCGCAACTTCTGGCTAAACATATCAATGCTTCGGTGATCAATGCTGGTGATGGAGCCCATGAACATCCCAGTCAGAGTCTTCTGGACATGATGACGGTCATGGAGCACAAGGGCAGGATTGAAGGATTAAAATTAGCAATTATCGGGGATATAGCGCATAGCAGGGTTGCTGTGTCGGATATAATAGGCTTTACCCGGATGGGTGCACAGGTATTTCTAGCCGGTCCGCAAACCTTCATGCCGGCGGCTATCGCCAGCTTAGGTGCGAAAGTTTGTGGCTCTATCCAGGAGGCTGTGCAGGATGCGGATGTCGTAATGGCTTTGCGTATTCAGCTTGAACGGCAAAATGATTCGCTCATTCCAAGCCTGCGCGAGTATTCACGTTTTTATGGTGTTAATCGGCAGCTGTTGGAGCTGGCGAAAGAAGATGCCATTGTTATGCATCCGGGACCAATAAATAGAGGCGTTGAGCTTAGTCCTGATGTAGCCGATGGCAGTCGATCCGTCATTCTTGAGCAGGTTACCAATGGAGTTGCAGTGCGAATGGCCTTATTGTATCTGGTTCTTGGTGGAAGCAAAGGCAGCGAAGGACAAGGTGAGAGTCGATGAGTAAGGTAATCGTTCTAAAAAATGGACGTATAATTGATCCCTTGCAAAAACGTGATGAGGTCGCCGATCTCTGGGTGTGCGACGGTCGAATAGTCGCGCCGGAATCCATCGACTCAGCAACGGCAGAAATGTATGACCTGGCCGGTTGTTGGATTCTCCCGGGCCTTATCGATATGCACGTCCATCTTCGTGAGCCGGGCGAAGAGTATAAGGAAACTATTGAGAGCGGAACACTCGCGGCAGCCGCGGGAGGTTTTACCGCAGTCGCCTGCATGCCTAACACCAGACCGGTAAACGACAACAGTGCCATCACCGGATTTATCCTTGAAAAAAGTCGGACCTGTGCCTCCCGTGTCTACCCGGTTGGCGCAATCAGCAAGGGAAGTAAAGGTGAAACCCTGGCAGAATTCGGAGAAATGAAGAAGGCAGGTGCCGTAGCCCTGACAGACGATGGGCATCCGGTGATTGACAGCCAACTCATGAGAAGAGCGATGGAGTATGCTTTATCCCATGACATGTTGATCATGTCTCATTCGGAGGAGCTCACTTTGAGTAAAGGCGGCTGCATGAATGAAGGAGAAATTTCCACTCGCCTTGGCCTGCGTGGTATTCCCGTTGCAGCGGAAAGCATAATGGTGCAGAGAGAGGTTGCCCTGGCGGAGTTGACCGGCGCCAGAGTGCATATCGCTCATGTCAGCACGGAACAATCGATCGCCCTGATTCGACATGCCAAGGCACGTGGGGTCAAGGTTACCGCGGAAACAGCGCCCCATTATTTTACTCTTACCGAAAAAGCGGTCCTCGGTTACGATACCAACGCCAAGATGAATCCGCCGCTTAGAACCGAAAGTGATCGGCAGGCGGTTCGGGATGCTCTTCAGGACGGTACGTTGGATGCAATTGCCACGGATCATGCCCCCCACTCCATTCTGGAAAAAGAGGTGGAATTTAACCTGGCGGCAAACGGGATTACCGGTCTGGAAACCTCCCTGCCGTTGAGTCTGTCGCTTGTGCGGGAAAATGTGATCGAACCGGGCCGTCTTGTAGAACTGATGAGCTGTGCGCCTGCTGAAATTCTTGGTGTTTCTGGTGGTTCACTGCATGTTGGGGCTGAGGCAGATGTCACTGTGGTTGATCCGCAAAGAAAATTCACTTTTTCGGTTGAGGAAAGTTTTTCAAAAGGGAAGAACTCACCTTTTGACGGCTGGGAACTTCAGGGGAAAGCGATACTGACTATGGTGGCAGGCCGAGTGACCTATCAAGATCTTTAATTTCCTGCCGGTGTTCAGGCAGAGCTGATATCTCTTTTGGCCAAATCCCGACATTGCGTGGGCTGGCGTGCCCTTTCTGAAGTTTTACAAAAGTGAGTGGGGAAGAGTCCGAATAATGCTTATTCCTAAAGGGTTGACTTCAGCCTGATACACGAGCACCGTGACTCCCGCCTCCGCTGCCTGCAGCAGCGCCTCTGAATAGATTGGATCTATTTGGAATGCAGGCGAAAATCGTTCAGCATCCATTCTTTGTACCAGAAAAAATATACAAGCTCGCCAGCCTGCCTGGCTTAGTCGGGCAAGTTCCTTAAGGTGTTTGGTGCCTCTTGTTGTCACAGCATCAGGAAACATAGCACACCCATCAACTGCTAGTGAGCAGTTCTTTATTTCGATATAAGTGGAAATACCCTCATGCTTTACGAGCAGATCAAGCCTGGTGTGGTCGGAAGTTTTGACCTCGGTCAGTATTGAGTCAATATTTTGGAACTCCAGGATCTGCCCCTTGTTAATTCCCTCTATTACCAGACTGTTGGTTCGTGCCGTATTGACTCCCACCCAAGTTGACTTAGCTTTTATCATTTCCAAGGTGTAAGGATATTTTCGTTTCGGATTAGCCGATCTGGAAAGACAGACCGGGCTGTCCGGAGCTGAGCAGGTAAGCATAGTGCCGGTATTGGGACAATGAGCCGTCACCCTTTTACCGTCCGGCATTTGTATATCCGCTAGAAAACGTTTGTATCTTTTAATGAGTGTGCCTTGCACCAATGGGGAAGAAAATCGCATGAGAAATAGGCTAGGTTAATACATCTTAAGGTTGCGTCTCGGCAGAGTTAGTGCTAAATAAGTACATGAACATCTTATTGAAAGATGTAATTCAAAGTCGTCCCTCGATTAGCTGGCTGAGCCTGAGGGAAATCGTGATAATCCATCCATTCTACTAAGATAGGGGAGGCATAGCTATGAAATTAGGCATTAACGGCTTGGGAAGGATTGGAAAACTTTCACTCTGGCACCATGTTTCACGGAAGCACTTCTCTGCAATAGTCGCTAACATAGGCCGTGAAGTCGGACGCGGGCTGGAGGATCTCGCTGCAATGCTTGAAAGAGATTCAACCTATGGCCGTCTAGGAACGTATTTACATGGTCATAAATGTCCCCGGGTAATTGAAGAGCTGAACGAAGAAAAGGGCACAATGCTGGTCAACGGTGTACCGGTTACTATTTTGCGCTCGTCCAGAAACCCCAAGGAAATCGCCTGGCAGGATAATGGTGTTAAGCTGGTTGTCGATACCACGGGTGCCTTTACCGATCCAACCACGGATGCCGACGCGGCCCAGGGTGCTCTCCGCGGGCACATGCAGGCTGGGGCTGAGAAAGTCATTCTCTCGGCACCGTTTAAAATTAAGTCAAAAGGGTTGGCCATGCCGGAGGACGCCATAACTACGGTTATGGGCATCAACGAGGAGATGTATGATTCCGGGCATCATTCGTTGATCTCCGCAGCGTCCTGTACAACTACCTGTCTTTCCTATATGATTAAACCGCTTATGGAAAAACTGGGGGCAGATAAAATCCTCAGTGCCTCTATGGTAACGGTTCATGCCGCAACCGGAAGCCAACAGGTTCTGGACAGGCTGCCGAAAGCCGGGGCCACTGATCTGAGGAAGAACCGCTCCATTCTCAACAATATCATCTTGACTACTACCGGGGCTGCCAAGGCGCTTTCGCTGGTAATTCCGGAAATGAGCTCTATCGGGTTTATGGCTGAGTCTGTACGTATCCCAACCTCCACCGGCTCTCTCATCATTCTGGTGCTTAACCTGCAGGATGATCTCGACAGCCCGATAAAACGTAATGATATAAATTCCATTTATAAAGAATACGCAACACAAAGTAACTATCTGCTGTTTTCTGAAAATCAAAATGTATCGTCGGATATTTTAGGAGCACCAGCCGCTGCAGCAGTAATCGAAGGAACAGAAACCCACACCCGAACAGCAAATATTAAGGTAAATCTCGCCAAGACTAAGGCAGAAAAACTGGTGTCCGGTAATGATTACATACTTAATGTACCGGTTACCCAGGCGGTTATCTACGGCTGGTATGACAACGAGCTGGGAAGTTATACCAATATGCTCGGAGATCTTACCGTTCAGGTCAGCGAGGGAATGTTTTAAAAGGTCTTGATAGCAATACGCTCAATGGTCGAAACTGACCTTGGTGAAGTGGCAGAGATTGAAAAAGAAAATCTTTCACCATGGTCAGTCAAATTACTCGCCCAGGAGTTGAGGATAGAGGATGCGGCCCAATTTGTAGCCGAGGGTGCAGATGCGCAAATACTTGGCTGGTGTGCCTGCCGGTTTATCCGGCCTGAGGCCGAGCTCCTGAAAATTGCCGTCAAAGAAAAAAACAGAGGGCACGGAATCGGGCTTTTGCTGTTCCAACACCTCTTCTGGGAATTGGAAAAAAGGCGTATCACCAGCCTGTTTCTTGAAGTTCGATCCGCTAACCGCGCAGCTTTGAATTTTTATGATAAGCATGGTTTTCTGCGGGTGGGAATTCGCTCCGGTTATTATTCCGAGCCGCCTGACAGTGCAATAATTCTAAAGAAAAATCTCTAATATACGAAATAATTCCAAAATACAATTTGAGGACTTGAGATGAAATCTATCAAAGATATTCATTTAAAAGGTAAACGGGTTTTGCTTCGCGCTGATTTTAATGTGCCGATGGATGACAAAAATGAGATCACCGATGATATTCGAATCCGGATGGTACTACCTACCATTCGCCATATCGTACATGAGCAGGGCCGCTTGATCATCTGTTCTCATATGGGCCGTCCTAAGGGCAAGCGTGTCGAAGAGTTCAGTCTGGCACCGGTGGCCCGGCACCTCGAATTGCTGCTCGGCATGAAAGTTGTTCTGGCTCCCGACTGTATAGGTCCCGAAGTGGAAGCTATGGTGCAAAAAATGAAAGAGGGCGAGATTGTCCTTCTGGAAAATCTCAGATTCCATGCAGAGGAGACGAACAATGATCCGGATTTTTCAGAGCAGTTGGCACGTCTTGCCGAGGTGTATGTCAATGACGCCTTTGCAGTCTCGCACAGAGCTCATGCGTCAGTAGTTGGAGTTGCCGATCGTGTAGCGGAAAAGGCCGCGGGTCTTCTTCTGCAGACGGAGATGGATTATTTCCATAAATCAATGGACGAGCCTGTCCGGCCTTTGGTCGCTATAGTCGGAGGCGCAAAGGTTTCATCCAAGCTCGGCGCTCTCGAGAATATGCTCGGCAAGGTCGATAGCATGATTATCGGAGGTGCGATGGCCAACACCTTTTTGAAAAGCATGGGTATTAATGTCGGGGCTTCCAAGGTTGAGGACGATTTGCTTGAACAGGCGCAGCAGTTTGTTAAAGCCGCAGAAGCCAGAGGAATAAAGCTTTATCTGCCCGTTGATTTTGTGGTTGGTGACAGATTTGCAGGGGATGCGGTAACCAAAAATGTCACGCTAAAGGATATACCAGACGGTTGGATGGCCCTTGATATTGGGCCGGCGACCACCATTCTTTTTAAAGAGGCGCTCGAAGATGCCAGGACAATTATCTGGAATGGACCGATGGGCGCCTTCGAGATGGATGCTTTTGCCAGGGGAACGATGGCTATGTGTCAAAGCGTGGCCTCATCGCATGCTCTCTCTATTGTAGGCGGCGGTGATTCAAATGCGGCTGTAAAAAAATCAGGCGAAGAAAAAAATATTTCTTATATGTCTACTGGGGGTGGCGCTTTTCTGGAACTGATGGAAGGAAAAACGCTACCCGGTGTAGCTGCGCTTGACTAATGACCGCCGGAAAATGAGGTATTTTTCATGGATCTAGGTGCTCGATCAGCGTCACTTTGGACAATAACCTAATATTATTTCGAGGAAATAATGCTGAGCGCCACGAATAATCCGGGGATAAGAGCAGTATCCGGACAGACACAGACACACATCATATGAACAATAAAGCGGGAGGCACATTGATGAGTACAAGAAGAGCGTTAATGGCCGGTAACTGGAAAATGCATACGACTGTTGTCGATGGTACCCGGTTAGCGGTTGATGTCGCCAGTGCCTGCACTGATTTCACAGACAGGGATGTTTTATTGGCCCCCCCCTTCACCATTTTGAGTGAGGTCGCGCATATTCTGAAAGACAGTCGGATAATAGTTGGTTCCCAAAACGTCTGTTGGGAGGAAAAAGGCGCTTTTACTGGGGAAATTTCTCCGGTTATGGTAAAAGATGCCGGAGGAAGCGCCGCTATTGTCGGGCATTCCGAGCGGCGGCAGATTTTTGGAGAGACGGATGAGCTGATCAATAAACGTCTTAAAGGAGGTCTTGCCTTTGACCTGATGATGATTCTCTGTGTCGGGGAGACCCTGGAAGAGAGGGAGGCCGAGCGCACTTTTGCTGTTCTTGAGGAGCAGGTAAAAAAAGGATTAGCCGGGGTGGCTGCGACTGATATGGATAAGGTAGTTATCGCGTATGAGCCGGTTTGGGCCATAGGAACCGGTAAAACTGCAAGTAAGGAGCAGGCTCAGGCCGCTCATGCCTTCATCAGAAGAGTACTGGCACAAATATATGAAAAAAACATTGCCGAGCAAACCCGAATATTGTATGGTGGCTCGGTTAAGCCAACCAATGTTGATGAGCTGATGGCACAATCAGATATAGATGGTGCGTTAGTCGGTGGCGCTGCGCTTGATGCAAAGTCATTTGGGCGGATAATAAATTTTCAATAAATCTTTAACTCAGTTATTGCATGGATACTCTACTTACAGTTGTACACGTTGTTGTCTGCCTCTTCCTGGTTGTCATAGTTTTGCTCCAGCATGGTAAGGGTGCGGATATCGGTGCTACTTTTGGTGGATCCAGCCAATCACTTTTTGGAACAGAAGGACCTTTGCCTCTGCTCAATAAAATTACCACAGGAGTCGCAATCATTTTTATGTTGACTTCTGTTACGTTAGCGTATATTTCATCCCAATCAAGTACTTCATCCGTTATGAGTGGGGTGGATGTGAGTAAGCCTGCAGCTCAGGTTGAGGTTGCCAAACCTCTGGCAAAAGAAGATAAGGCTATGGAGAAACCTGCTGACAAAGGAAATGTCACGGAGCAAAAGAAGCAGGTAGGGAAAGAACAAACCGAGCAAGCAAAGCCTGCAGGAACAGCAACGAAAGAAAAATAATTGTGTGCCGAAGTGGTGGAATTGGTAGACGCGCACGCTTGAGGGGCGTGTGGGGAGACTCGTGCCGGTTCGACTCCGGCCTTCGGCACCATTTTTTATATAAAGGCTTCTGTTTAAGTCTTTCAAGCCCGCAGCTGGAAACAGTTTGCGGGCTTTTTTTTTGTAAAATCGCCCGCTTATCTGCGATTAATATGGCCGCAGGCCTTCCCGCACTCACGAAATGTTCCACTTTGTCCCTGTAGCTTTTGATGATATTATCAAGTTTAAAAAGCTGCTTACACCATATGATGAAGCTATTGGATATAGAAATTTGCTTTAAAAGGGAATGGGGAGGATAGGCAGAGTTTTGAAAATATGCCCCTTATAGTACCGGCGAAACCGGAAATGAGGTCTCGCCGGTGAGTGAGGATTACTGATTAGTGGGTGGCGCGAGTGCTGATTCCTCTGAATTTCGCATAGGTATCATGGATTCTCAGCCTCATATCATGAATCTTCGCGGAATCTTTGGCTTGTAGCCATCGGGGTTCACTTATGGAATAGACATATTTGGCAAGTTCATCAATGGAATTTGCCATTGATATGCACCATTCACCCGTGCATTTTTCATCGAAATCTGCTGCTTCCTTAAGGTCTCGTTCAATAATTTTAAACGAGTTATCCAGGCCCTTCATGAAATCACGGTGAGTTCTCTGAAAAGACTCGACCATTTCCTTTTGCTGTTTCATAGAGTATCTCCTGATATTGAGTGAACCATAAATTTGTTAATGAAACAGAACCCCTTAGCCACCAAAATCATAGTCGAAATGGACTCCGGCGGTGTCTTTGAACCTGTTGCCGCTCAGTTCTGAAACCTTGAAGTTCAGCTCCTTCTCAGCAGGTTTCCATTCAGTAGGACATTCCGTTCTTAGTCTTTCAATCCTTTCTTCCAATTCAGCCATAATGATGTGTAATCCATTTACCTCTTCATACATCCTTTGTTTATCACCGGTAGGCAAATGATCGATGTGACTGATCACGTTGAACAATCGTTCTCTCCACTGATTGAGTTCCGTGTTTACGCTATTGCAATAATCATAGATTTCCATGATGATCTCCTTTTGTACAATCAGCCGGTACATGACAGTGTAAAGATCTCAGAAGTCCTTTCTTCATGAACCGGTAATTGAAATACCTTTTTGTTTTTTCTCACGTACCCAATGATCTCCAAAACTCTTGGGATTGCGGCTCATGACAGATCACCTCAGCTCTGTTGAATTTAAGAAAATTCTATATTTCCAACTATCTGCAATTCTTTGATCTCGAGGAAACACAGACGGTAAAAGGAAATAGTTCGTGCGGCACTGCAGATGATCCTGTGATTAATACTATAAGTTGTCCCTTATCTATAACAAGCGAGGCCGGACAGAAATTGATTATCGTCCATCTCCCTTGACTTTAAGACTAGCAGGCTATACAGAAAAGAAAGGTAGTATGCAGGAAATAAAGGTTGTCGAAAATCCATCAAATCCCAAAGAAGAAAAAACGATTAGCTTAGCAGGAGAACAGGATGAATACTCCAAGCAGCCATTGCCCCGGCTTTGAAGCTTTTAGAAATCTCAAGTCGTTTATCTGTAAATGCCAGAACTGCGGCGAGGAAAAAGAAATTTTTTCTGATGAGTTCAAACGAGAACACGTTTGCAAAAAATGCCATCAAGCTATTGATTTTACACAATGTTCCTATGAGGGGGGCGCCTCTGACGAGACGCCCAGGTAATCACCCTCATATGCTCGCAGTGGGATCCATGTTTTTTTATCTGACTTCGGTAGATTCGGTAGAGAATCAGCACCCGGTTTAGCAGGATACCAGGCGGATCTCCCGCTTCAACCTGTGCCTTGCTTCTCCAACTGCCTTCGGAGGGTTTCGGGAGCTGTTGTAGGCATTTTGCATGAGAATTCGGCACAAACGTAGGCGGTGGCTTTCCCTTCCAGTCGCACAACGGTTTCAAGAAAAGGCAGCTTCTCTGCAAGATAGGACTGGTTTTCGGCGCCATCGGCCAACAGGAGCAGCCGGCGTCGGTTAATGGTGTTTTCAGCCACTCTTAGAAGGGCTTCAGTATTTTCTGCTCCCCGTTCACCGGCGATCACCACCTGGGAGGGCTTGGCATCGATCTCTCTCCAATTGGCAAGCATCAAGGGCAGGGCCGTTGGATAATGGTTCATGTCCCTGCTGAACGATTCTATCAGTTGTCGCGCCATTATTTGCCATTGAGGATTATTCCGCAGCTGACCAAGCCTTGAGAGGTTTCGTGCGGCCACAGAGTTACCGGCCGGTTCCGCGCCGTCATGTCTGTCCTTCATCCTGATCTTGATAGTTGGGTCGTTAACACTGTCAAAAAAGCAGCTGTCTTTTTCGTCCCAGAACAATTCAATCTGACGCCTGGTTAGGTCTTCCGCCCAACGGAGCCACCGGGGTGCGTGAGTGGCCTGGTATAGGTCAAGTAATCCATGCACAAGATATGTGTAGTCGGTAAGTTGTCCTGACAAGCCGGCCTCGTGCCTTCTGTAACGGCGTAACAGGGTGTTATTTTCCTTCTCATAGAGATTATCTTTAAGAAAATTTGCAGCTTGTACTGCCGCTATCAAAAAGAGCTCATTTTGTAGAATCCTGCTTCCCCTGGCCAGAGCTCCGATCATCATGCCGTTCCACGCGGTTATAACTTTGTCGTCGAGATGAGGTCGTTGTCTCTGGTCCCGCGCTTTAAATAGTAAATCTCTTGAATGGGCAAGCTTCTCTGAAATTAGTTGTGGAGATAATTTGAAACGAGCGGCAAGTGTATCGCTTCTTTCGGCCCGATATAAAATATTTCTGCCGGTGAATTCCCCCATAGGATCCCGTATTACGTTGCCGTCATCTTTTACCCCGTAACCGGCCAGGAAGATTTCCGCAGCGTGAGCATCAAGCCTGTTGACGATATCCTCTTGTGTCCAAAGATAGAACGCACCTTCTCCATGCCCTCCAGGGCTGTAAGGATTAGCACTGTCCGCATCTTCCGCCGAATAAAATCCCCCGGCCGGGTCACGCATATCCCGTAAGAGATAGACAAAAATCTCTTTGGTGATTTTGGCAAATTCCTCATCGCCGGTGAGCAGATACGCATCGAGGTAGGAATTGGCCAACTGGGCTTGATCGTAGAGCATTTTCTCGAAATGCGGGACAAACCAGTTTCGGTCGACAGAATACCTGTGAAATCCTCCACCAAGCTGATCATACATGCCTCCTGCTGCCATTTTCCTGAGAGTAAACAAGGCCATATCCCTGGCTTTTTCCTGTCTTGTCGCGAGATAATGGGAAAATAGAAAGGAGAAGATGGCCGGGCGAGGAAATTTTGGTGCCGGACCAAAACCACCTTCTTCGGCATCATAGCTCTGTTCCAGCACATCGAAGCAATGATCGAAGGTTTCGGGCTTGATAAGCTCAGGGCCGGCTCCACTATCGGTTTTAAGAGCGGCAACCATGCGGTTTGCCGAATGCTCGACCTCAGTTCTCTGCTCCAGCCAAGCCCGGTGGAGAGCAGTCAATAGATCCTTGAAACCAGGGTGGTTGGAAAATGCTTTTGGCGGGAAATAGGTACCCGCATAGAAAGGGCTGCCATCCGGCATCAAAAATACCGACATAGGCCAGCCACCGGATCCCGACATAGCCTGGGTCACCGCCATATACATCTGATCGATATCGGGTCTTTCCTCCCTGTCCACCTTGATACTGACAAACCATTTATTCAGAAGGGCGGCAACTTCAGGATCTTCGAAAGATTCATGTGCCATGACATGGCACCAGTGACAGGTAGAATAGCCAATGGAAAGAAAGATCGGTTTATCCTCATTTTTAGCCTTGATAAAGGCCGTTACCCCCCAAGGGTACCATTCTACCGGATTAAAGGCGTGTTGCAGCAGATAGGGACTTTGTTCGTTAATGAGGCGGTTGGTTTTTTCACCGTTCGCCAGCCGTTTCCGTACTTGCTGATGGATGCGGTTTTCCTTATTTTCACCAGAGGCGGACAAAACCACCATGGGCAGCAAAATTATCGTGATTCCAGCAATAATGAATATATCCATTGATTCTGTCCTCCTTGAACCGGCAAACCTGTCATTTCATGTATATCCTACAGAGTGGTGCTGTTTGGCGGTAAAGTCAATTTTGCAGGAGAGCTACAGGAATGAATTCTCATAAAAACAGGAAGATAGCCATGAATAAAATTGCTCTTGGAACTGATCATGCCGGCTTCAAAATGAAAGAGGCTGTGAAGGTCCATTTAATCAATCAGGGATACGAAGTGGTCGATTTCGGCACTGACAATGAGACAGCGGTTGATTATCCGGACTATTGCCGGCCAGCCGCGGAAAGCGTTGCCCACGGCGAGTGTGACTGCGGCGTGGTATTCGGTGGCAGCGGCAATGGAGAGGCGATGGTCGCCAATAAAGTGGTGGGAATTCGCTGCGGCGTTTGCTGGAATATCGAGAGTGCCCGTCTAACCAAAGAGCACAATAACGCCAATATGATCGCCATCGGTGGAAGAATGGTGTCGGAAGCGCAAGGGCTTCGGATTGTGGACGCCTGGCTCAATAGCGTGTTTCACGGCGGCAGACACCAAAGGCGGATCGACAAAATCGAAGAAGCTGAGTCAGCTGCAAAAAAGAGGCAATAATGGATAAGCTATTGCCTCTTTTTTGTTCCAATCTAATTCAGATTTTTTAAAACCGTATCGAGACTCTCCCGAGCGTCTCCAAAGAGCATTCTGGTATTCTCTTTATAAAACAGTGGATTGGCCACCCCGGCATAGCCGGTTGCCATGGAACGTTTCAGGACAATAGTGGTCTTGCCTTTCCAGCATTCGAGCACTGGCATTCCGGCGATAGGACTGTTTGGTACCTCCTGGGCCGCGGGATTGACGATATCATTGGCACCAATAACCACGGAAACGTCGACGTCAGGAAAATCATCATTTATTTCGTCCAGTTCAAAGACAATATCATATGGTACTTTGGCCTCGGCGAGGAGCACGTTCATATGACCCGGCATACGACCGGCAACCGGATGGATACCAAAGCGTACATTGATTTTTTTCTCCCGTAATTTCCGGGTGATTTCGTGGACAATATGTTGAGCCTGAGCAACCGCCATCCCATATCCCGGGATAATCATGACTTCCTTGGCATTAAGCAGCAGTTCAGCCGCTTCGGCCGCGTCAATGGCTATGACGTCGCCGGCATCTCCCTCGGGACCGGCTGCGGGCCCACCGCCCGAAGTTCCAAAACCTCCTGCGATAACTGCGATAAATTTTCGGTTCATGGCGCGGCACATAATATAGCTCAGAATCGCACCGCTGCTACCTACCAAAGCCCCGACAACGATGAGCAGATCATTGTTCAGCATAAAACCTGTTGCGGCCGCCGCCCAACCGGAATAACTGTTGAGCATGGAGACAACAACCGGCATGTCGGCGCCGCCGATCGCCATGACCATATGCACTCCGAAGATAAGGGAGATGATGGTCATCGAAATAAGAGGCCAGGTTCCGCCTCCGGCTGCCGACAAATCAACAAATTTTATCCCTAGTAAAAGCGCGCCGATAAGTAAGGCCAGGTTGAGCCAGTGACGGGCGGGAAGGAGCATGGGTTTGCCGCTGATCCTGGCACTTAATTTCAGAAAAGCAATTATCGATCCGGAAAAGGTGAGACCGCCGATAAGTATTCCCAGATAGGTTTCCACGTCGTGAATGGTTTTATCTATGCCGAAGAGTATCCTGTGACTATCCATGAAATTGGCAAAACCGACCAGAACCGCTGCCAACCCGACCAGGCTGTGCAGGATGGCCACCAATTCCGGCATCTGGGTCATCTCAACTTTTTTAGCGAGGATGAGACCGATGGAGCCGCCGATAAGCGCCGCGGCAAATAAGATGAAATAGTTGTTGGAAACTATGCCGATGATGGTTGCTAAGAGAGCAATCAGCATACC
Source organism: uncultured delta proteobacterium (assembly GCA_963835305.1). Taxonomy (GTDB): domain Bacteria; phylum Desulfobacterota; class Desulfobulbia; order Desulfobulbales; family Desulfocapsaceae; genus Desulforhopalus_A. Next base: position 680,952 of record CAWIEU010000009.1, on the reverse strand, counting down.
GAGCATGCCGCAATAATTGCCCCGCCTTGAGGATTCCGGTTGGCTCAGGCCACCGAGGGCGAGGATAAAGAGGATTGTTGCGCCGATATACGTTACGGTTACAATACCTTGTGACATGTGTTCCCTCCTATTTCCTGAACATGCTCAGCATGCGATGAGTGACTGCGAAGCCGCCGAAAATATTGACACTGGTCATCAAAATAGCCAATCCCGCCACCAGGACGATCAGGAAACTATCCGATGAAATCTGCAACAGCGCACCGATAATGATGATGCTGCTGATGGCATTGGTGACACTCATCAGTGGGGTATGCAGCGACGGGGTAACATTCCAGACAACCATATAACCGACAAAACAGGAGAGAACAAAGACGGTGAAATGGGACATGAACTCGGGAGGTGCGACACTCCCCAGCCCAAGTAGACACAGGCCGCCGATAATAAAAATTACCACGAGACTCATTGAATTCTGTTTTTTTTCGGGCTGAGGCTGCTTAATCACGGGTGCCGGTTGCTGCTTCGGTGCGGCAGTGAGTTTAGGTGGCGGTGGCGGCCAGGTCACTTCCCCATTTTTTATCACCGTGGCTCCACGAATTATTTCATCTTCCATATTGATATCGATCCTGCCATTTTTTTCAGGGGTGAGATCAGTGAGAAGATGACGAAGATTAGTGGCGTATAACTGGCTTGATTGCGTGGCCAGACGAGAGGGCAGGTCAGTATAACCGATTATGGTAACACCTTGTTTTAATACGACCTTGTCGGCTTCAGTAAGTCTGCAGTTACCTCCCATTTCCGCGGCGAGATCGACTATGACGCTCCCTTCCTTCATGGATTCCACCATAGCCTCGGTGATCAGTTCCGGAGCCTCTCTGCCCGGAATGAGCGCGGTAGTTATAATGATATCCACCTCCAAGGCCTGCCGGGCAAAGAGTTCCATTTCCGCCTTGATGAATTCATCGCTCATGACCTTGGCATAACCGCCCTCGCCCGAACCGTCCTCATCGGCAAAATCGAGCATCAGGAATTCAGCATCCATGCTCTCAACCTGCTCCTTCACTTCGGGGCGGGTATCGAATGCCCGAACAACTGCCCCCATGCTTCTCGCTGCACCAATTGCCGAAAGGCCGGCAACACCGGCGCCAATGACCAGCACCGTAGCAGGGGGGATTTTTCCTGCTGCCGTGATCTGTCCCGTAAAAAAACGGCCGAAATGTTGCGCAGCTTCAACGACAGCCCGGTAACCGGCAATATTTGCCATAGAGCTGAGGGCGTCCATTTTCTGGGCCCGGGATATTCGTGGAATGGAGTCCATGGCCAGCACGGAAATTTTTTTCTGTGCCAGGGTTTGCATGAGTTCCTTGTTTTGGCCAGGTTGAAGAAAGCTGATAAGGGTCTGGCCCTCATGAAAAAGCTCTATCTCGTCAAGGGAGAGATCCGGACGGGCTTCAGGTGGCCGGACCTTGAGAATAATATCGGCTGCCTCGTAGAGCATCCGGACATCATTCTTAACCTCTACGCCCACCTGACGATATGCCTCGTCGGTGAATTTTGCACCGGAACCTGCACCGCTTTCAATGGCGATATCAAAGCCCAGGTTTTTTAGAATCTTGGCCACTTCAGGTGTTGTTGCTACACGTTTCTCGCCTTCATGTATCTCTTTGGGAACACCGATACGCATGCTTTGTCTCCTCCATTTGCAATAAGACGTGAAAGCCGATTAAAAATCCTTTCAATCGGAATCTGTCAGGAAAAACCGTTCGATCAAGTATAATACTCATTTATAATACTCATTTGCAGAAAGATAATGTCTGCTAGAGAAAAAACCAACAAATGGTTATGGAGTCCATCCCTTTGTGAAGACGGATGAAGTCCATCATATTTGACAGGAAAGGCGAAATAAACTTGTTTGATAACAGGACCGGAAAGAGAACGAAAGTCTCGAAACGTATCCGTGGATGAGATTGAGGGAGGTCGAATTTCTCAGGCCATTTTTCCCTTATTTTTGAATTCGTACAGCGAGCAAGGGTCGATGAGTATTTTACTCTGTTGCCGGATGGCTCGTATTTCTCCCGTTTCCAGCAACTGATAAATCATTTTTCGGCCTAATCCGAGGAACCTTGCGGCTTCAGGGACGGTTACAAGGTCAGGTAGTTCGCGGTATGGTTCTAACTTTTGCATTTTTTCACCTCTGGACGGGACATTGAAGAGAAATCCACCGCCAACAAGCAATTTGCTGTTGGAGGTGGAATTACCTCGAAGGTAACGCACAATGCGGAATTCTTGTCCGTTTCATACAACATAAGCATGTACCGAGCTGTGAATCAACCTCTGCAGCGCAGAGTTTGCCGTAAATGCAATACCCCCGGAAGACCGACACTTCACTTAACACTGCGGACCCAACACCCTGAGAATCTCCTGTGCGGTGGTATGGCCGGCATGGACTTTGTCCCGGGCGTCTTCGATGAGAAAGATGGTTTTCTCTTCGGCCGCGGCTTTTTTGAGCTCGACAATACTGCCGCCCGCAGACAGGAGTGAGACCAGCCGATCACTCATCACCAGTATCTCGTGAATTGGATAACGGCCCCGGAAACCACTTTTATTACATCTGGCGCAACCTCTTCCATGCCAGGTCTTCAGTTGCGGAGCCGTGAATAAGGGCCCTAGCCGGTTGAGCAGAGCAGGGTCGACATCATCCGGCTCCCGGCAATAGGGACATATTTTGCGTACCAGTCGTTGCGCAATGACACCTTTCAGGGCAGAAGCGATAATGAACGGCCGCAGTCCAAGGTCGATCAGGCGTGAAACTGTTTCAATCGCCGAGTTGGTGTGCAGCGTGGAAAATACCTGATGTCCGGTTAACGCTGCATTGAAGGCGACCTTGGCCGTCTCGGGATCGCGTATTTCCCCGAGTAATATCACATCCGGATCCTGGCGCAGGATTGAACGAAGGATGCTGGCAAAATCCAGGCCTATTTTCTCTCTTACGGCAACCTGCGCGGCACTGTCGAGGTAATATTCAATGGGATCCTCCAAGGTGATGTAGTTTTTCTCCGTAGTGATACCATGTTGCAGCAGAGAGTACAGAGTGGTTGTTTTACCGCTGCCCGTGGGACCGACAGCCAAAATGATCCCCTGTGGAATTTCAACCACGTCGAGCACCTTTTTCAGGTTGGTTTTCGAAAATCCTAGTTCTTCGACCGTGTGGATGGCGGCGTTGCGGTCTAACAGGCGCATGACTACTTTTTCGCCATTCATTGTCGGTAGAGTCGATATGCGCATATCGACGAATTTCATGGGTGTCTTGACGGTGATCCTGCCGTCCTGGGGCTTGCGGCGTTCTGAAATATCCAGCTCCGCCATGATTTTGATGCGTGATACCAGAGCGCTATGAAATTCCAGGGGGATGTGGATCTTATCTTCCAGGATGCCGTCTTTTCGATAGCGGACGACAACGGACTTGGCTCTGGGCTGGATGTGAATATCGCTGACATCATTACGAACGGCCTCGATAAGAACCGCGTTAACCAGCCGGATGGCGGGCGGTTCCTCGGTACTGCGCAACAGTTCCGACAAAGGAATATCGTCTTCCTCCTCGATGATCACCTCTATGGCATCATAGGGATCGGTATGGGCGATCACCGTTTCCATATCTTTGAAGGAGACTATCTTCTCCTCCTCGCCGTACACGGCGCTTATTTTGCTTTCAAGAGCGGTGAGGTCCGTCAGGACTGTCTCTATCTGCAGGCCGGTGATGAAGCGTAGGTTGTGCTTCATGTCCGAGTCGGTCGGATCTGCCGCCGCCAGGAGCAGCTGTTTTTTACCGCGAATTTTCAAGGGGAGAACCATGTGGCTCACGCAGAAGATCCTGGGGATCAATTCCGTGACTTGCGGGTCGACCTGGATCTCATGCAGGGCAACTTCTTCAAGAAGCAGTTCTTTCTTCAAAACCTGACGGATCTTGCTCTCGCTGACCCAGCCCTGCTCCAGGATGAGTTTCAGCATGGAGATTTTTCGATGGGGCTGCAGCTGATAGAGCTTTTGAACCTGACGGTCATTGAGATACCCGTAGCGGTTCAGCAGGGTTGGTAATTGGCTCCTGCTGACCAGGGAGAGTTTCGATAACGCTTCTATTTCCTTGGACTGCTTGGCGTTGGCGGCAAGAAGTTCCTTGTTTTTTTTGGTGATATCGTATTGTTCCAGGGCGAGTGCTACGGTAACCAGCAGATCATTTTCCTGAGCGGGTTTAATGATGAAGCGGTAGACGGCGCCGTCTCTGATGGCGCCCATAATCGCCGAGGTATCCGCATGTCCCGTCAGCATGATCCGAATGGTATCCGGATAAAGCTCCCGCACCCTCTGGAGCAGTTCGGCGCCGGTCATCCCCGGCATCATATGATCGGAAATTATGAGCTGAAAATTTTCCTGCCCCATAATATCCAAAGCTTCTTTGCCATTGAGGGCGGTTTTTATTTCGTAGTTTTCCTTACGAAAAATACGCCGGATAGAATCCAGAATATTCTGTTCATCATCAACAATGAGGATTCGATATGGCGAAGTCTTCTCCGGTAACGGGGCGCCGGATGATTTTTCGCCGGTAAAGAGAGAGGTATAATCTGTCATGCTGTTTCCTTGATTGGGTATACTCAGAAGTCGGAGCACGGAGTGGGAAGGTCGGATCTGACCGGCAGGATAACAGTAAATGTCGTCCCTGAACCGGGGGTGCTCTGTACTTCGATGCCGCCGTCATGCGCTCTTAAAATATCGTGAATGACACTAAGGCCGAGCCCGGTCCCGCTTCCCACCTCCTTAGTAGTAAAGAAAGGGTCGAAAATGCGTGGCAGATCAGCGTTCTTGATGCCTATACCCGAATCTGTTATCGAGATGCGAACGGTACTGTTCAATACCGTGGTTGTAATGTGGACTCTGCCTTTCCCAACGATTGCCTGGATGCCATTCAGGATGAGATTGTAAAACACTTGTCCCAGATGTGCCGGATAGCAGAGAATCTTGGGTAGTTCTGCACAATCAAAGGTAATCTCAATCCCTCCGGGTACCTGTGGAGCGATCATTTTGACCACTGTTCTCAGTTGTTCGTTAATATCTTCCAGACGCTTTTCCTGTTGATTGATATTGGAGAATATCTTCAAATCGGCAACGATTGCAGCGGCTTTCTTCACTCCCGCAAGACTGGCATCGAGAAGTACTGGAAAATCCCTGAGAATGTAATCGATATCAGCCTCATGCCAGACTTCAAGCAGCCGTGCCGGTTCGGCGCCATGCAGGAAGAGTTCCGAGAACGTCTGCAGATCCGTGAGGTAATCCTTGGCGGCTACCAGATTATTCTGGATATAGGCCAAGGGTGAATTGAGTTCGTGTGCCACGCCCGCTGCCAGTTGACCGATGGACGCTAATTTCTCGGATTGATAAATTTTTGTCTGGGCGGCCTCAATCGTTTTTACCTGGGCTGCGACCTTTTGTTCCAGCTGCTCCGAGAGTTCCCTGTATTGCTTTTCCGATTTCTGGAGTTCGACATGTTTTTTCTGCAGGGCGTCAAAGTCGGAAACGGTGGTCTCCAAGTGGAGGTCGGACACCATCCGGTAGCTCACCGCATTTTTTAGCAGGAGCTGCAGTATGCCCATAATTCCCTCCAGTTGTTCTCTGCCGGCCTTGTCGGCTTCGAGATAACCGATGGGTTCAAGGTCCCAGTTGATGGCGATGCGTTGCCAACCGGGATTGCCGGGAGTATTCAAATCAAGAATTACGACCGGACAATTCAGTAAACGAGAAATAGCTGATCGAAGCCTGGCCAGATCCTGATTCGAAAAAAGATCGTGCAGCCGCGGCTGTCTGTCGAAATAGACTTCATCATCAATATTCATGCCTAATTAATACTTCCAAGCAAGGGGAATTCCTAAAGATCTGTCTCCGGATAGGCGACCTCGCCCATAATCGAGGCCACGAAAAAATCGACTGTCATGCCATGTTGTGCCGACAGACTATGCTGAAGATCAAGTGAAGTGTAAACCCGCACCAGCAATTCCCTGAATGTCTGCAAAACCCCGGGTCCGGTCAAGGCGATGGAAAAGAACACGGGCCAGGGCGCTTTGCCCCATCTCGAGAGGATGTCTTCACGGGACAGGATTCTGTTGAGATCTCTCTTGTTGAACTGGACAATCAGGGGGAGTTTCTCAAAATCGAGCCCGACCCGAGCCACATTTTCGGCGAGATTCTGAAAAGACTCGCCGTTATTGATTGACTGATTAGCCTGTGAATCAGCCACAAAAACCACGCCATCGGCCCTGGAGAGTACAGCCTTCCTGGTGGCATCATGCTCTACCTGGCCGGGGACGGTAAATAACTTGATTTTCACCAGTACTCCGGATGGCATTTTAAAGCCGACCGGCAGGAGATCGAAAAACAGCGTCCGGTCATCTTTGGTTTCCAGGGTCATCAGTTCACCCGAAAGTTCAGGTTGCAGATGATTGTGCAGATAGATGAGGTTGGTCGTCTTACCGCTCATCGCAGGACCGTAGTAGACGAGCTTGACGGTGAGGGTTCTCCTGTCATCAGCAATTTGGGTCATTACATAATCTCAATTGATGGCACCGGACAACCGCCTGGGAAAGCGATTCCGCAGCCTTCATTTTCTTTCCGCGGATCCCTGAAACTCTTTAAAGCGTATCGCATCTTTTTATGCTTAGTCAATGAATTCCGCCATTCTTTTGCTGAAGTCCCGGCGATCTGCTTTACGGCTGGCAGGGTCCCGGCATATCCAGATCCCCCTGTCAGTTGTTGAAGAGACTTGGGTGGTTTGCCGAGCACCGCGCAACGCTTTATAGAGAGACTATAAACACTGTCGAACTTTGCGAACTCAACAGTTTTTTAATAGCGCTGAAAAGAGCGCTCGAAGGGAACTTTCGTTTGGGGAGGTATAGATTATCGCGGCCGGGGAGTTTGAGGGCTAAAGCGTCCTTCATCAGGCGATGAAGGACGCATCAGAAGTTTTCCGGTATTTCCCGCGTTAGGCTATGATTGGAAATGCTGGATGTCAGGGAAATTTAATGGTGACTTTTTCGTCATTTCCTTCATGTTTGGATTTGATTTTCAAATCCAAACTATTGTTGCGGATGCCAAAGGGAAGGGTCACCTCCCCTTTATCGTCTTCGATATGGGAGATACTTCTCACTGCGTTTATAATTTTTCCCGCAATCGGTCCGCCGGGAGAGGGGAGCTCGGCTTTTCGATACTCGGCGGTAACCTTAACGCCGCCACTTTTGGTGTTGGTAATGGTTATTTCCTTGGCATTACTGTTGATTCCATGCAGAACCGCGAGAGCGATCCATTTCAATGCGGCTTCGTCGGTATCGGCATCGTCCTTGATTTCAGACATTCCTTTCAGGGGATCGGTGGTGGCAAAACAGTCGCAGAGATCCTGCACCTTCTGGTGTAAGTTTCCAGTATCTTTCATAATGTCCTCCTTCAGATGAGAGAGTGGCTCTCGATGATCAGAACCTTGCAGATAATTTTCGTTCACAAAAAACGAGGAAAATAATCTGTAAAAGGTACTAATCCCTGCAATGCGCGGAGACCAAAGAGCGTACCCTCTCTTGTGGGGTGTTAGAATATGTTTACATGCACAGGCAGGAACAACGCTTGCTAATACAGATAATCATATTTATGCCTGACACAAATATTTCTCCTGAAAATGTGAGAGAAATGATTGCCACACTGGAATAAACAAGGACAACACTTCCTGAGCTGCTCAGCCGCAGCCTCCGCCTGAACCGCTGCAACTCCCATCGGCGCAGGCGACCCGACGGCCCTTGAGAGAAGAGGTCTTTTTATTTTCATAGACTGTTCTCAGTCCCTCCTCGATAAATCCCGATGCCTCTACCGGTTTCACTCCGGATTTGGCAAGGATATCAAAGGGGGTAGGGCCGACACCGCTGATCAGGACGGCGCGGCAGTCGCCGAGGATTTTGGCCAGCTGGTGCCATCTCTTTATACCTCCTCCGACGGCAGGTGCCGCGCGATCTTCGACTTTACGAAATGAGTTCTCGACCTGTTCCCAGATTTCAAAATTCCGGGCTTCACCCAGATGCTGGTTGATCAATACTCCCTCTTCGGTGGCAACCGCTACATACGGGCGTAATGCAGGGGGCATCGGCTGTATGGTAGAGCAGCTCGACAGGCAGCTCCTGAATTCCTCGGTTCGATCGTCGTCAAGTAATCCCACTGCATCGGCCCGGCATCTGGTACAGTGGCGCATCTGCGGTAAATATTCTTCGGCCCTGGTGCGGAGCCTCTCCATCAGCTCTTTGTCCGGCTGGGCAATATGGCCAAACGGTGTGTTGACGTTGGGAAACATGGCCATGCAGTTGAGCAGATCGACGCCCAGCTCCTTCATGGTCCGGGCGACATCTTCAATATGGTGGTCATTGACGCCCGGGATGACGATACAGTTTACTTTCACGGTTATGTTATGCTCCTTCAGTTTCCTGATCGCGGCCAGCTGGCGGGTAAGCAGGAGTTCGGCCGCCTGCCGACCCCGATAGATGACGTTGCCGTCTTTGACCCAGGAATAGATCTTTTGGCCGATTTCCGGATCGACCGCACAGATGGTAACGGTCACGTGGGAGACCTCAATTTCTGCTAACGCCTCGATATAGGGGCCGATGGCCATGCCGTTGGAGGAGACGCAGAGCAGGGTCTCCGGATGATTTTTTCTGATAGTGCGCATAGTGGCAATGGTTTCAGGACCATTGGCAAAGGGATCACCAGGTCCCGCGATGCCGGCCACACTGATTCGCGGTTCTTTTGCCAATACTTTTTGCATATAGACCCCAGCCTGTTCCGGCGAGAGCACGGTGCTGGTGACACCTGGGCGGGATTCGTTCACGCAGTCGTATTTACGATCACAGAAGTTGCACTTGATATTGCATTTAGGTGCGACGGGCAGATGTACCCTGCCGTATTTTCCTTTAGCATCGGCGTTGAAGCAGGGGTGTTTGCGAAAATCTTTGGCTCCGGAATTTTTCATGATATGTATCCTTGCTTGAAATAGACTGAAAACAGTTACATATAGCTGTAGCCGACCGGGGAGTCGTTCTGCTTCTTCTCAATGATTGTGTTGGTTATCAGATCAAACAGCTGTTGTGCTCCATGGTAGCCAAGGTGAAGGATTCGCTGCCCGCCGACGCGATCATGAATAGGAAATCCTATCCGGATCAGAGGAAGTTTCTCCTTTCTGGCAAAGGCGTAGCCTTTTGAATGACCGATGACCAGATCGACCTTCAGCTCCTTTGCCAAAGTCTCGATATCAAAAAAATCAACATTTTCCTTTACCGCCGGGAGCTCGCAATCCATGCCTTCCAGGGCTGCGCCGACACTTGCCGCAAACTTGCCGCTTTTGCCGCCCGAGGCGCAAAGTACAGTTTTAATGCCGATCTCGGCGAGAAAGGAGGTGATGCCGACAACCAGATCCTCCTCGCCGTAGACCACGGCCCGTCTGCCGAAAATATATTTGTGACCGTCGACCATACTGTCGATCAATCTGCCCCTTGCTGCGCTATACCGCACCGGTACCTCTTTTCCGCTCAGTTCCGAGAACAGGGTAAAGAGCGCATCGGTAGCCCGTATGCCGATCGGCAGACCGGTACGAATGAGCCTGGTGGAAAATTTTCGTTCGAGAACTTTGCCGCCTGTTTCAGCGGGTAGGGTCGAGCCAAGCTCGATGGAGGCTTTCGCTCCACCCATTTGTCTGATGGCCGCAAGTGGAGTTCCACCTTCCGGTATGAGCGGATAGTCGTTCAACGCCTGACCATCGAGGGTGTCCGAATAATCGGGAAGGATTGTCGCATCCAGGCCGAAATCTTCACACACGTCCCGGAGATACCTGATGTCCGCAGTCGAGATAAAGCCGCTCAGCAGGTTGATGGTACCATTTGGTGCCGCTTCGGTTGCCAACTGCTCAACTATTGCTTTTACGGCTGCGGTAAAACCTTCCATATGGGTGCCCGAGTAGCTGGGAGTCGAGACATGAACTACTAGGGGAGACTCCGCCGAGCCGAATTCCTTCTGGTATTCGGCAAGCAGCATCGGTACATTATCGCCAATGGTTTCCGTCAGACAGGTCGTCGCCACCCCGATGATTTTTGGGGCATATTTGCTGGTGACATTTTTCAGGCCGAGTTTCAGGTTCGGTCCACCGCCGTAAATTGCGTGTTTTTCGCCAAGGGAGGACGAGGCGATATCAATGGGTTCGTTGAAATGGCTGATGATATAACGCCGCATATAAGTGGCGCAGCCCTGGGAACCGTGCAGGAAGGGAACGCAGCCCTCGACACCCCGGAAGGCAAGCGACGCCCCGAGGGGTTTGCAGAGTTTGCAGGCGTTGGTAGTTGCGGTATAGCTTGGCATCCTGGTCATGACAATTGCTCCTTTTCTCTTCGGGGGACAAACTTCCAGACGGGACTCATAACCGAGCCGTACACCTCGCGGGCAAAATTCAACATGCCCTGAAAGCCGGCCAGCATCTCTTTTCGCTCGTGGTTGTGGTCACAGAAGGCTACCCCAAGTTTATAGGCGATGGGCCGTTCCTTGACTCCTCCGACAAAAAGATCGACCTCCTTTTCTTTGAGAAAGGATGAGAGTTCGAGCGGATTTGAGTCATCGACGATGATACAGCCGTCGTCAGTTATCTCTTCGAGTTCGATATAATCTTCTTTGGTTCCGGTCTGGGAGCCGACCATGACCACATCCATGCCGATCAGCCGGAAGGCCTTGACCAGAGAGAAGGCCTTGAAGGCACCGCCGACATAAATGGCCGCTTTCTTGCCGGTAAGTGCTGCCTTATACCTGGCAATTTCGGGCAGCAGGGTTTCGAGCTCCTCTTTCACCACCCGCCGGGCTTTTTCCATCATCTCCGCTTCCCCGAAGTGACGGGCGACGGAGTAGAGCGCCTCGGCCATATCTTCGATACCGAAATAGGAAACCCGGATGGCTGGAATGCCATAGTTATCCCGCAGCATGTTGGCCAGATCCATGGTAGCGCCGGAACACTGGACCACATTGAGCGCCGCGCCATGGCAGCGTTGAATATCGGCGACCCGCCCGTCGCCAGTGATATTGGCGACCACCTCGATGCCGATACGAGCAAAGTAATCGCGGATCAGCCAGATTTCCCCGGCGAGATTGAAGTCGCCGAGGATGTTGATAGAATGTCTGGAAATGTTGCTGGTATCACCAGTTCCGACTAAACGGGCCATGGCGTTGCAGGCCGCTTCGTAGCCTGCCCGTTTGTTGCCCTTGAAGCCTTCCGACTGGACCGGCAGCACAGGAATGTTTTTTTCCTCGGATACCTTTCTGCATACAGCCTCCAGATCGTCGCCGATCAACCCGACTATGCAGGTAGAATAAACGAAGGCAGCTTTCGGCTTATGCCTCTCAATCAGCTCATCCAGAGCCCTGGCGAGTTTTTTTTCGCCCCCGAAGACGACATCGAGCTCCTGCAGGTCCGTTGAGAAAGAGAGCCGGTGCAGTTCCGGTCCCGAGGACAGTGCGCCCCGGATGTCCCAGGTGTAGACGGCGCAGCCTATGGGACCATGAACCAGGTGAAGCGCATCGGCAATGGGGTAAAGTACCACCCTGGATCCGCAGAAGACACAGGCTCGCTGGCTGACCGCGCCCGCAAGGCTGTCCTTGTTGCAATCCAAGGCAAAGGGCTCGGTGCCCTTTCTGTGGATCTGTTTTGATCTCTCCTGTAATAGAGGTGCTGTGCTCATAAGATGGCGTCCTTTCGTCTAAGTAGGTTGATCTTTTTTTTCTTACCTCCCTTTGAGCAAGGCTCGTGCCATATGATTGTTCGTTCAAATATATAATTAAAAACAAATAGTTAATGTATGTATCAATAAGGATGACCGAACCGGGATTCAGCCGCTCATTGCAAATGCTACAAAAATGAAGGAGCGAGACGTATTTTGTAGGTTTTGGCAGGCATGGTGTAAGGAGAGTCCGGGGATTGCCGATCGGCGCCTGCGCAGTTATCTGCCGGATTGCTCCGTATAACCTCTTATTTCAGCAACTTATTTAGTAAAAAGTGTCTGGGGTGCTCTGGAGGACAATGTGAGCAGCGGCGGCAAAACAGCTTGCAAGATTCGGCTTGAGAGGGTAGCTTGCTGGTATTTAGTACCTTACAGATTGCTTTCTTGTTTATATGAATCAATTTGTCCTAAGGTACTTATACTCCCGTTTTGTGGGATGTTGGATCTCCCGGGTAGAACATTGCCGCAAGCTAATTCCCGCCGCCTTCCGATACTTCAGTATCAGTGGAATTTACTTGCAGTGCATTAATGCGATCCGGTGCGATCCCGTCTTCACTGAAGCCCAAGTACCGGATTCATCATCTACTTCCGCAACTCTTAATCTATTTTTACCGGGAACACCGTGAACTGCGAGAACGCTTGGAAAAATCTCAGCAACAGGCTGTTATTACTTCTTTTGGCGGGTTATGCCCTGATGCTCATGCTTCCTGCGGGGACCATGCCGCTAATGGAGAGTACCGAGGCACGTTACGCCGAAATAGCCAGGGAAATGATTGTCTCCGGCAACTATATCGAGCCGCACTTTAATGGGGTCAAGCATTTTCATAAACCGCCGCTTGCCTACTGGATGGTGGCGGCGGGGTTTAAGCTCTTCGGGCTGAACAACTTCGGCGCACGTTTTTTCGGTATTCTGGCGGCGCTGCTGGCGGTTGTCTATCTTTATCATACAGCCAGGCTGCTGCTGGAGAAGAAAGAAACGGCGCTCCTGGCCTGCATTATCTTTGGCTCTTCACTGCTGGTGCTTGTTGTCTCCCGGCTCGCCTCGACTGAAATCTATCTGGTTACCTGCGTTCTGGCTGCCCAGTTTTATTTGTTTCGTCAGGTTTACGGCAAACGCGGGATGAATAATGGACTGCTCTATGGGATATGGCTTGGTCTGGGATTTGCCGTAAAGGGGCCGATCATCCTTCTTTTCACCGTTCTGCCGAGTCTTGTCGCCAAATTGGTTGATTCCCGCCATCGCCGGATTTTCAGCCTGCGGGAAATGTTTGTGTCCTGCGGGGCATTCAGCCTGATCGCGCTTCCCTGGTACCTGCTGGTGGCAGCTAAAAATCCCGGCCTGCTCAGCTATTTTCTCGAGGTGCAGACGGTTGATCGTGTGATCACCGACCGGTTTCACCGATATCAGCCCCCCTGGTATTTTTTCTATATATTTGCTGTAACTTTCTTTCCGTATATTCTGTTTTTTCTGAAAGGCTTGTGGCGGTGGAAGGAGCTTCAGCCGCAGCTCAAGGCCGTGCTGCTCTACATTGCCGTTCCTTTGCTGGTTTTTTCCCTCGTCAAAGGCAAGCATGCGACCTATATCCTGCCGTTTTACGGCAGCTGCGGTATCGCCACAGCCTGGTTTCTGCAGCAAGATACCATGCTTCGCCTGCGTACTCTGGCCACCTGGCTGCTGCTGCCTCTGGCACTCGGACTGGCCGCGGCCGGATTTTTGTACCCTCCGCTGGCGGGAAAGGTTATCTGGCTGGTGGCCGCTGGTTTGGTGGGGTTGGTCCTATGGTGGCAAGTCTGGAACAGTCGAAAGCGGGAGAGCTATTGGGGCTGGACCGCTTTACTAATGCTGTTTGTCGTGGATGTGGGCATCTGGGGTGCCGGAATTGCCGGTTCCGAGATGCGCGGCTATCAGAAAATGGCCAACGAAATGAATCGTATCGATCCGCAACACCACCTGGAAACCGTGGTATTTCAGGACTTTCTGCCATCTCTTTCCTTCTATCGCAATCATTTGGCAGTAATGGCTTTTGGCGGCCAGCGGGAAACCCAGTTTCAACCGGAAGAGAGCTATCGACCATGGCTGATCGAGAATGAAACGGAGCTTCAGGATTTTCTGCGGAAGCACTCGGAACTTTTCGTGGTGAGCAGCAAAAAAACGATCAGCGCTTTCACCGACAACCATGCTTATCAGTGCAAACCGGTTTTTATCCAGCGCCGGAATACTGCTTATCATTGCCAGGCACTATCGGGACTTGGGCAGAGTCGCAAACAGAACAGGCTGGGACGGATCGATTCTAAAATCCCATAACATGTCATTCTGCGTCAGAAGGTCTACGGCATGTTTTATCCGGGATACTCTTTAATCTTAGCGTGATTTTAACTCGTGACTATATTTTCATCGCAACATCCTTAATGCCGGGAAGTCTACTTTTTTTGCTTTCCGTTGTTTCTTTTAAGAGAAAATGAGGTGGAGGTATACGATGACATACGCAATGGTGATCCACGAAACTGGCGGGCCCGAGGTCTTCAAATGGGAAGAATATGATCCGGGAATACCGGGGCAGGGCGAGGTAAGAGTCATTCACGAAGCGATCGGTCTTAATTTTATCGACGTCTATCACAGAACGGGCCTGTACCCATTATCGGGATTTCCTGCAGTACTGGGGCTCGAGGGAGCCGGCAGAATCGACATGGTTGGGGAAGGCGTCACTGAGTTTGCCAAGGGAGACAGGGTTGCCTACGCCGGTGGACCTCCTGGAGCTTACTCTGAGGTTCGTTGCATTCCGGCCCACAGATTGGTCAAGCTCCCCGAGGCGATTTCCTGCCACGATGCGGCGGGAATGATGCTTCAGGGAATGACCGTGCGTTATCTCCTGAAAGGTTGCTTCAATGTTCAATCCGGCAGCACCATTCTGATCCACGCCGCCTCCGGTGGAGTAGGATCGATACTCTGCCAGTGGGCCAGACATCTCGGTGCAACCATCATCGGCACGGTCGGCAGCCGGGAAAAGGCGGAAATAGCCAGGAAAAACGGATGTACATATACTGTTTTGTACCGGGAGGAGGATTTTGCGGCCGCGGTAAAAGAAATCACCACAGGCCGGGGCGTCGACGTGGTCTACGATTCTGTCGGAGAGGCGACCTTCCTGAAATCGCTCGATTGTCTGCGGCCCCTCGGAACCATGGTTTCTTTCGGCCAGTCTTCGGGACCCATCAGGCCTTTTGATATCGGTCTGCTGGGAGCCAAAGGATCCCTTTTTCTGACCAGACCGAGTCTTATGCAGTATACGGCAAAAAGAGAAGACCTTAATGCTCATGCCCGGGATCTTTTTGAGGTGGTATCTTCCGGGGTGGTACATATAAATATCACGCGGGAATATGCCTTAAAAGATGCGGTGCAGGCCCACAGAGACCTGGAATCGAGGAAAACAACGGGAAGCTCGATTTTTCTTCCATAGCCCTCTTCGGTTCAATTTTCAACCTGTAGAGATAGTTATAGCTTAGATGCTGTTTTTTGCTGGTTGGATGTCAGGAAGGGAAACGGTGAACATCGTACCATTGACTGTATTTTCCGCGGCGATTGAACCGCCATGCAGTTCAACGATTCTTCGGGCTATGGTCAAACCGAGACCCGTGCCTCCAAAAGCTTGGGCACGGGATTTTTCAACCCTGTAGAACTGTTCGTATATATGGGGAATGTCCTCTTCAGGGATTGGATTTCCCCGGTTGGTGATATATAAGTAAACAGTTTCAAACCGCCTGGTCGCGTGAATATCGATACTACCACCTGAATCCAGGTTGTATTTTATGCTGTTGTCGATGAGGTTGATGAGCAATCTTTGGAGTTTTTCACGGTCCGCCCAGATTGCAATCGCTTCGACCTTCAAATGTATATCGATCATTTTGGCCTTGATAATGTCTGCATAGTCATTCAGCACGGCATTAAGGAGTTCGTCGAGCTCCACGGGTTCCCTTTTTAGGGTGTCCTGCTGTTCCAGTCTGGCGATATTCAACAGATCACGGATCAATTTATTGAGACGTCGCATACTGAAAAGCTGCTTTTCCAGGGCATCTCCGAATCTTTTCGGCGGATTGTCCGCAAGCATCTCTTCATGACCGAGCATAAGAATCGTCAGCGGACTTTTCATTTCATGGGCTGCATCGCTGATGAACGTTTTCTGACGGTGGAAGGAGTTTTCGAGCCTGTCGAACATTAAGTTCAGCGCACTGGTCAGGGTGTATAGTTCATCCTTGCTTTTGCCGAAGGGGATTCGCAGGTGCAGTGAGTTTTCCCGGATATTCCGTATGCTGTTGTTGATGGTTTCGAGAGGTTTCAGCATCCTGCCGGCCACAAGGTATGACGAAATAATGATGAGCAGGAGAGTGCATGCGATTCCGACCGTAAGCTCATTGAGAACTTCCCTGAATTCTGCGTTGAGTACCATCACGGGCTGGGCGACGTGGACGAAGATTTTCTCTTTGCCGATAACTCTGCTGGTAAGGCGTGCTCTCATTTTGACGCCGTCATTGGCAACCTCCGCGGCCTCATCCGAGGGAATATCGATAAATTTATTGGGAATACTGCTCATGACCAAATATTCCCGATCCGTCCCGGCTGGAGGAAGATCGGCGATTTTGGCTAATTTGGAACGATATAAGGTTCTCCCTGCCTCAGAGTATACCTTGAGCCAGAGATTATGTTCAGTACGCTCCAGTGCGAAACCCTCCGGAATCGAAACCCCGGTCGAACCAGGCACCAGATTATCTAAGACCATTGAAGCAATGCGGTTGAGTTCGTGGTCCATGTGAACATAGAATTCATTCTGCAACCTCACGTAAACGAATGCCGAGAAAAAAACCACTGCAATGAAGGAAGCAAGGGAAATAAGGAGAGTGAACTTGGTTCTGACTTTCATGCGTATCGGTTTCAGGATGTTATTCGATAGCCGAACCCTCGAACTGTGGTGATGAGTTGGGGGTGTTGCTCCCTGGAAAGTTTCCTCCTCAGGTTCTTGATATGCACATCGATAAAATTTGACATGCTGAAGGGATCGAATTCATCCCCCCAGACATGCTCAGCCAGGGTGAATCTTGACACCGCCCTGCCGCGATTGTGCAGCAGAAATTCAAGAATGGCAAATTCCTTCGAGGTCAGAGGTATCAGTTCACCGTTGCCGCTCACCTCCCGGCTTATCGTGTCGAGCCGGATATGACCAGCCTCAATAACCGGGTGGATGGCGGATTTGCGTCGCAGCAAGGCCCGGATTCTGGCTAGGAGTTCCGCCACGGAAAACGGTTTGGCGAGATAGTCATCCGCACCCAGGTTCAAGCCGGTGACCTTGTCATCGATATCTCCTTTAGCCGTTAACATCAGCACCGGTATATCCAGCTTGGCATCGCGAATTTCCTTCAAGATTTCGAGTCCATTCGTATGTGGAAGCATGATATCGAGAAGGACAAGATCATAACAGTTGTTCCACAGTTTATCCAGTCCTTCCCGGCCGTCACAGGCAGTCGATACTGCGTAGCGTTCGTTCATCAGAAGTTTGGAGAGTTGTTCCAGGAGTTCAAGTTCGTCATCGATGATAAGAATATTCATAGGTCGGCAGGTAGAGTGACTTCGGTTTTCGGTTTCTTTCCCGATTGTTGACAGGGGTTCCGGATTGGCCGGTTAGAGATAAAGAGTTTTAGTATCAACCGGCACGCGGGAGCCGTGTGTAGGTCGGGTGAGTAATGTTAGCAGACCTGGGCGGAAGCGACCAGCGTTTTTCCCCGCGATTCTTAGCCGGCGTTGAGATTTTCTTACGATAGTGGGAGAGATTTTTTCCTGCTGGGGGAAATAATCCGGTTCCTAACGTATTATTAGCTTGAAAAATCCTAACAAAAAATTATTATCAGACCTATCTTTTACGGCCATTCTGTTTATTATGACACATAAGGACAAAAGCTTCGAATAACGATTGCAGAACAGCTTTTCCGGGGAAACCTCGTTTCAGGTGGAATTGACTTTGGCGTTAATTTTCTTGTAAACAAAACAAAGGAGGGCTATATGAAGATCGGCAAATCTCAATTGCAGGTAATCGGCTTGGTACTGATGTTCTCAACCAGTCTTCTGGCAGGTGGATGTTCCACGAAAGCCAAATCCGAGGACATGTCTTCATCTCTTACCCAAAGGGCGGAGGCAGCCGCGGACCGGGCGGAACAGGCATCCATGAAAGCTGAGTCAGCGGCGGACCGCGCTGATCAGGCTGCAACGCGGGCGGATGAATCAGCGAACAAGGCCGAAAAAATGGCTGACAAGACCGAACGGATTTTCCAGCAAAAAATGAAGAAGTAGCTTTTTAGGACCTTGGCAATTCATTTCTTCTTTTTTGAGAATGAATTTCCTGAAAGTAGTTATGTATCCCCTCTTGCGGGGTGTTAGTTAAGAAGGTTTCACAAGCATGTACGATCGCTTCAAAGGTATTTGTATCAGGCTCCTGCGCCGGGAACTTCCGAGGGAACTTCCCGTTAAGGGCGAGTCAAATCCTGCCGGGGGCCTGACACCTCTCCAACTTGTACTGTTAACATGTCTTGCTGTTCTCTCCCTTGCCGTCATGCCGATGCCGGCAACGGCCCAGCAGCTCCTTCGGCAGCAGCAAACTACAAATAGCTCTTTGCCTGGTGTACAGTCTGGGACCATCATCGGCGCTCCGGTCAGCCATGTCGTCGGGCCAAAGGAGACAATGCTCGATATCGCACGCAGCTATAATCTTGGCTATAACGAGATGGTCGACCTTTATCCGCAATATGACCCGTGGCTGCCTCCGACAGGACAGTCACTGGCGCTGCCGACCGAACATCTGTTGCCGGTCGGTCCCCATAGCGATATCGTTATCAACATTGCGGAAATGCGGATGTATTGGTATGTCAAATCCGCCGGAGGCCAGACTACGGTAATAACCCATCCCGTCGGTATCGGAGCGGAAGATTTCCCCACCCCGACCGGCGGCAACTTCACCATTGACAACAAGTTGCGCAATCCTACCTGGTTCATCCCGCCGTCGCTGCGTGCAAAATATAAGATAGGCAGTGTGCCGCCCGGACCCGACAATCCTTTGGGTGAATACTGGATGGGACTGAAGGGAACAAACCTGGGTATCCACAGCTCCGATATGCCCTGGTCCATCGGCAGAATGGTAACCCATGGTTGCATACGCATGTATCCGGAAGACATCAAACCTTTTTTCTCTGCCATTAAACTGGGTACGAAGGTACATCTCATCTATCAGCCGGTGAAACTGGCCTATGTGACCGATCGCGTCTTCATTGAGGTACACAAGGATATTTACGGCCTCGGAGCAGATCCTGAAGCAGAGGCGCGGCAGCAGATAGAGGCCGGAGGCCTAAGCCGGTTCGTGGACTCGGACAGGTTGAAGGACGCACTCGAAGCCAAAAGCGGCGCGGTCGTTGACATAACCAGAGACGTGACCCCGATGGCGATAAACGATCTTTCTCAGCGGTTCCCGGATAAATAACAAAGCGGTTGAAGACGGCGGCATCATGCAGGAAAGGACTCAATAGGGCGGCCAGAGGATTGGCAGCAAACCCACCGACACGAGCAAGGTAATGACGGTAATCGGCACACCGACCTTCACATAATCAATGAACCGATAACCTCCCGGACCCATGACCAGCAAATGCGCCGGGTGGGAAAGCGGACTGGCAAAGCTTGCAGAGGCTGAGATGGCAACAGTCATCATCAGGAGATGCGGCGAGATTCCCAATGCACTGGCCGTACTGAGCGCCACCGGGGCCATCAACACCACCAGGGCCGCCGTGGGGATGACCTGCGTGCCGAGAACAGTCACGGCAAAGAGCGCGGCAACGACCCACCTCGGACCCAGTTTACCGACGGCGGCAATCAAGGCGGACGCACCCATCTGTGCTGCTCCGGTATTTACAATAGCAGCTCCCAGCGGCAGCATGCAGGCGATAAGGAAAACGACCTTCCACTCAATGGCCCGGTAGGCTTCTTCCATGCTCAAACAGCCGAAAAGCACCATCAGGGACGCTCCGGTCAGGGCGGCAATGGAGATCGGCACAAGACCGAGAAGAGCACTCAGGATCACAGCCACCATGATGACGACGGAAATTCGAGCCTTCTCCAAACGCGGCGCGCGTGCGGCGGCCTCATCAAGCACGATAAAATCAGGATCGCGGGACAGGGCAGCAAGTTTACGCCGCTGGCCATAAACCAGCAGTGCATCGCCGAACTGTAACTGCATATCCTGAAGCCCTGATCGATAGGCCGAACCCTTGCGCCAGATCGCGAGCACGCTGATTCCATAGCGATCGCGGAAAAGCAGGTCGGCGAGATTCTTTCCGGCCAGGGTGGTTCGAGGGGAAAGCAGGACTTCCGTGACCCCGATCTGCTGGGATTCCAGTTCGGCAATCAGGCCGGATGACTGTTCTGTAATCTCCAGTTGTTGAAGACCTTCAAGAATGTCAAGATCGCGGGGAGAACCCTGAAGTATGAGCAGGTCGCCGGCCTGTATTTTTTCCTGCGGCGAAGGCATGCACAACAGGTTCTCCTCACGGATGAGACCTACCACGGTCAGCCCGAAAGCATTGCCCAATCGGCTCTCAACGAGGTTGTGCTCGGCCAGTACCGAACCCGACGGAACGCGTATAGGCAGCAACTCGGCACGGTCACCCGCAAGGGTCTTTTGCACCTCTTCGGTCGTAAAATGCAGCTCTGAGATGAGGTTCAGCCTTGATAGTTTCTCCAGCGCCGCCCGTTCACCCTGCAGCAGCAGCCGGTCTCCGGCGGCAAGTTGATGCCGTCGCAGATCTTTAACCTCTTCTCCAGTGGAACCGTGCAGCTTCAGTACATGAACACCATGCTCGCGCCGCAGGCCGCTCTTTGCCAGTGTCGAACCGAGAATCGGCGATCCTTCGGTGATGTGTCCTTCCGCCATCCTCAGAGATTCCCGGAGTTTTTCCAGAACAAGGTCGGACGATTCCACATGGAGATGCTGACTGGCGTGATATCGCTGCAAATGGGCAAGACTGCCGTGGGCGATCAGTGTGTCGCCTTTGTGCAAGATGTTGTCCGGTCGGGGGGCGAGCATCAAAACGCCCTTTCTTTTGATTGCCAGCACAGTCATGTAGAGGGCAGAACCCAACCTGCTCTCCGCGATCGTCCTGCCGTCGAGTGGCGATCCTGCCGGGATGCGTATTGTGAAAATATGCGTACTGAGCTGGTAGGAAGTGCCTAGTGCACCATTGCCTTCGGTCATGCTGTCGGGACGACGAATGTTAGGGAGGAGACGTCTTCCAAACAGCACCATGAAGGTAATTCCGGCAAAAACAATCACGGCCGTAATTGGCGTGAAGTCAAAAATGGCGAAGGGTTGAAGTCCCGCATTGCGGATCGCGTCGGTCACTAAAATATTGGGTGGGGTCGAAATGCCGGTAAACGGGCCGCCCAGAAGACAACCAAGAGCGAGCGGCATAAGCAGCCGGGAGGGCGGCCGTCCGCTGCGCCGTGCCAGCTCCATGGTCGATGGCAGTAAAATGGCCGCGACCGTAACGGTATTGATCAGTGCCGACAAGAGACTGGCGGAGACCATCAGCACAACCATAAGTTTGGCTTCGCTGTCTTTAGCAAATCTTTGCAGCGGCTGCCCGAGCTGGTGGGCAATGCCCGTCCGCGTGAGCCCGGCGGACAGGATAAATAAGGCCCAGACCGTGACCACGGCCGGACTGCTGAAGCCGGCTAACGCCTCTTGAGGAGTAACTAAACCAGTCAGCGAAAGGGCCGACAATACCAGCAACCCAACCAGATCCACGCGCAGCCAACCGCCGATAAACAGGACTAATGCGCCGGTTATAAGAGTAAGCAGCAGGACAACATCAAATGGCAAATAGGTGCCTCCGAAGATTATCTAACACGTAGTGGCAACAGAATTACAAAGGTGAATAAAGATCGTGTGCACAGATGTCCCCCCGCCATGAACAGGAAGTTGTCCGGAGAGTTCAATGAATACAGCAATCTTACGCTGCACAAGGTTATCAGGTATATTGTCTGAAAACAACCAAAAAGAAAACAACCAAAAAGGCATCGTTAAACATGCTATCGATCCGCCTCAGAGGTTGATGGCTGACACAGGGGAATTCATGGAAAAATAGGAACACCGCACCAGCCCGGTTCTCATGGATTCGGCCAGCGCAAAGTAAATCTCGCCCCGCCTATTGGTGCATCCGCCACTTCCGCCTTCCCGCCATGCCATTCGGCCACCCGCCGCACTATGGCAAGTCCCAGGCCGTAACCATCGGTATCTTCCGACTTGGAATCGTCCAGACGGACAAAGGGCTCGAAAATCCTTTGACGGTCCGCTCCAGCGACACCCGGTCCGTCGTCATCGACGTGGATCAGACAGAATTGGTCCTCGGTGGCCAGGGTCACATGGATGCGCTGCCGGCTGTAGCGCGCGGCGTTTTGCAGCAGATTGCCAACGGCGCGCGCCAAAAAGCGAGGATTGACCTGGGAGATCACCCTGGGATCGGTACCGTCAATCCGGCAATCGATGCGGATTCGCCCGTTTTCTTGATTCGCAGCGGCGGTCAACTCGATCAGCCAGGGCGCCAGATCCAGCATCTCTTTCTGAAGATGAAAGTTCCGGTGATCGAACCGGGCGTAGGTGAGCAGTTCGGAGATCAGCATTTCCAGTTCATCCACATTACGCCGGATCGCGTCATGATGCCGCTCCCGTTGGGCACCTTCCCAGGCCGAGGCCATCATCTCCATATCGAAACGAATGCGGGCGAGAGGGGTTCGCAGTTCGTGGGATACCGTATGGGTCAGCTCTCTATGGGATGTGATCAGTTCCTGAATCCGGCCGGCCATGCTGTTAAAGGTCTGGGCCAAAGGAGCCAGCGTAGAACGTTTGGAAATTATGGCACGTGCTTCGAGGGCGCCTTGACCAAAAGCTGCCGCAGCTGTGCTGATGCGCTTGAGATTTCTTGCCAGGGGCAGGGCCCAGATAAGCGCGAAAAAAAGACCCAACACAAAGAACACGCTACAAAACAGGAACTGAATATGATTTTGGACAGCTTGAATTTCCTTCATGTCGCCGATTTCCGGCACGGGACCCATACACAGCAGCATGCCGCTATGCTCGATCTGATGCCGCAAAACCACGCGGCCTTTTTGTATGACAATCTCCCCCCGGTTCAAGGCCAGAATTTCGGAGGCGGGCAAGGGCAGGGAGGCCATAGGCGTGATATGGATGGGATAGGCAAAATGCGGCTGCAACTCCTTGATCGATGATTCCCACTGGTCCACCGGCAGGCGCTTCAGATCGGTTTCGATGGTATGATAAAAACCCCGGAATATATCGCGCCAGTAAGGGTCTAGGCTTCCTGCTCTGAGGTAAGTATCCTGGATCACTGAATAAAAAATTGGGCCAACGACAAAATTAATTACCAGGAACATAACCAGCATGAACAGGTAGACATAAATAAAGAGCCGTTTCATTTTCCCGGACCCTTACCAGGCATCCTTGACAAACAGGTATCCCTTGCCCCAAATGGTCTTAATGCGTTGCGGACTTGCAGAATCGTCTCCCAGTTTTTTACGCAGGCGTGAGACCGAGACATCCACGCTGCGATCCGAGCCGTTGTAATCAAAGCCCCGCAGGAGTTTGAACAGGGTGTCGCGATCAAGAACGGCACCAGCGTTGGCAGCCAGCAGCCAGAGCAACTCAAACTCGCCGGTGGTTAACTCCACAGGCTGATTGCCGAGAGTGACGCGATGGGCCGAGCGATTGATGCCAAGCCCGCCGAAAGTGAGTTCCTGCAGGTCCGCAGCCGGTTCGAGCAAGCGCGTCCCGGCTGTCCTGGAAAAACGCCGCAGCAACGCGCGAATGTGCGCCAGCAGGACTCGTGGCTCGATCGGCTTTTTGACATAATCATCGGCGCCCATCTCCAGGCCGGCTACCTGGTCCATATCATCTTCTCTGGCAGTCATAATCAACACCGCACCGCCAAAGTCTGTCCTTATCTGCTGCAGCACGGTCAAACCGTCCTTGCCGGGCAACATCAGATCCAGCACCACCAGCTCAGGCCGCTCATGCAGGACGCGTTGCACCGCGCAGTCTCCGCGCCGTTCCACAGCCGCCTGGTAGCCCTGCTGCTGCAGATAATCGCGGATGAGTTCGGCCAGGCGCCGGTCATCCTCGATGACTAAAATGCGTTGGCGCTCCTGCATGATGTTGACCTCATTTGCTCTAAATTATCTCAAAACCTGAATCCGGCCAGCATGGTCACTGTGTAACCGTTCAGGTCGCCGTCTATCCGCACGGGCACGCCCGCCGGGTTCTTCTCGATATCAACATCCTCGGTCCAGCGATACATCCCTTCAAGACCAACAAAAAATCGTGGAGTGATATCGTACTGGCCGCCGGCTACAAGGTGAACGCCGAAAACAAAGTCATCCTCATTCTTGTCGGAATCACCTTGCCGGGATGTCTCAACATCGGTAAACAGGTTGACCAGATAACCTCCGACACCCGCCCCGCCAAACAGGGTCACCGGTCCCACGGGGATTTCACCTTTCAGGGTAGCCAATACCGAGCTGACATAGATGCTGTCTTTTCGCTTGTATGTACCCGCAATAGAGGAACTGCCGCTGATATCCTGATTGGTCTGAAAAGAATTAATGCTTCCTTCAAATACCAGGTATTTTGCCAAATATCGGCCGTAGGTTGCGCCGGCATTGAACCCTGCGTCATAACCGGCGTCATCCAGACCGCCGGTTAATTCATTTACTCCGAGATTGACCTTCGCATAATTTTTATGCACACTTGTTTCTGCCCATGCGGCATTTACCGACAAGCCTGTGAGGGCAGGCATGGCTAACCAGGCGATCACCCAGGTCCTAATGATTCGATTCATTCCCTTCTCCTTTTGCAGTGTTTTAGTGCAATCAATCACGATGTGCAATTAATTACGATGGAATGATAATCTTCTAACCAAAATGATTCGTTAAATCTGTAGAACAATTGTGTCTAAATGTAACCAATTGTAACCCTTGAAATTCTCGTTAACGTTCATTAGCATGTGCGCCTTCTTTCGCATTGCTGAATGTTTACAAGTCCGATGTTTTTCGGGTGCTTAGTTCTTTCGGGTGAGCGGTTCCGCTGCGTTGCGTGATTGTTGGTGGATAAGGGAATGAAGTGACAGTTTTGTTGAGAGGTTTTGTCGTATTCACACCTTATTGTTACTTGGATATTCTCTCTGTGAGAGAAAGATACTTTTATTCCTTACCTATTTTATTATTCGGATAACTGGAATAATTAATTATAAAATCAATTTGTTAGCTGCTGTTTATTTTCATTGTTGGCAAAAAAATATGTGTTTGGCTCACATTTTGTATTGCAATGACTGTCATTGTTTACTAATCGTTGTGTCAAATTGTCACAACGAAAATGATCTGTTGCACGGTTGCAAAAATTTCTGAAACCCTCATTACAGGGAGCGGGTGCATGGAAAAGCGGTTCAGGGAGTCGGATAACATCCTTTTTAAGATTATGGGCTGGTCGGCCGACAAGCCGGCTATTTTACTTTTGCAGGCTCTGGAGAGGACGGGGTCGATCAACAGCGCCGCCCAAGCGCTGGGTATCCAGTATAAAACGGCCTGGCAAAAACTCGATCAGATCAACAATCTGCTGCCTTATCCGCTGGTGATCAAACGAACGGGAGGCAGTGGCGGCGGAGGATCGGCCTTGACCGAGGACGGAAAAAAACTGCTGAGGCAGATAGATGTGCTGCAAAAGGAATTTTCCCAATTCCTGCAATTTTTTGCGGATAATCCTCAGGAAGCTTTGGAGACTTTAAAAACACTCAGGAGAATAGAGATGAAATTAAGTGCCCGAAATGTCTGGTTTGGCAAAGTGGTGAGTATTGACACAGGTGTAGTGAACAGTGTGGTGAATATCCAGCTCAAGGGTGGCGACAAAATCAGCTCGGTGATTACCGAAAATTCAGTAAGGCGTCTCGAGCTCGAGCAAGGCAAGGAAGCTATGGCCATAGTCAAAGCCTCCTGTGTTCTCCTTGGCAGTGATATCGATCCACAGGCAATTTCAGCGCGCAATATTCTTACCGGCACCATTAGTCAGATATTGCCGGGGGCAGTGAACGACGAGGTAACCGTCAATTTACCCGGGGGCAGCAGTGTCACCTCGATTATTACCTCGGCAAGTGTCAAGCGATTGGGTCTTGCTGTCGGCAAGGAGATATCGGCGATCATTAAAGCCTCTGACGTCCTGCTGGCCACGGCGATATAAAATAGCTAACCGGCAGTGCACACAATAAAAAATAAGGGAGTTACCAATGAAATTGAAACTGTTGATCACCGTCCTGCTGTTCCAGATCTTTACCGCTGCCGCCGTTCAGGCCGAAACAATCAATCTGTCGGTTGCCGCGAGCATGACAGATGCCTTCAAGGAGCTCATGGCGGGCTTTAAGATAAAGCATCCTGCCGCAGACTTTCTGCCCAACTTTGCCTCGTCCGGCAGTCTGGCCAAGCAGATAGAGCAGGGTGCGCCCGCGGATTTATTTGTTTCGGCAAATCCCAAATGGATGAAATACCTGGTCGAAAAAGGATTGATCGCAGCAGGCAGTAATCGAATTTTTGCCTATAACCAGCTGGTCTTTGTCGGTGAGAAGAAATCGGCTCCGATCTCTCTTGATAGTCTGGCAACTCTTGAACGTATCGCCCTGGGCAGCCCGAAAAGTGTGCCTGCGGGCCAGTATGCCAAGCAGGCCATGGAGCGAGCCGGCGTTTATGCCGATCTCGAAAAGCACAAAAAACTGGTCATGGCCAAGGATGTTCGTCAGGCCCTGATGTATGCAGACCGGGGGGAAGTGGACGGAGCCTTCGTCTATAAAACCGATGCGCTGCTTGCCGAACACGCTGTAATACTTTTTACCGTCCCGAAGGATCTCTATGATCGTGTCTGCTATCCGGTGGCCCTGACGAATTCCGGAGCAAAAAAAGCCATGGCAAAAGCCTTTTACGACTATCTGGACAGTCCCGAAGCGATAGCCATTCTGACCCGTTACGGTTTTGAAGCTAACCGATAACCGGCAATTCGACTCATATAAAAGCAGGAAAAGCACATGTTAGCAATTACTCCCGATGATTTCGTTGCAATCAGGCTGTCTCTTGAGGTGGCCATAACCGCAACGATAATTACCCTGCCTCTCGGCTTTGGTGTTGCCTATCTGCTGGCCCTATCCGGCATACGGGGCAAGGCGGTGCTGGAGGGAGTTGTCAATCTGCCGTTGGTTTTGCCGCCGGTTGTCACGGGGTATCTCCTGCTCCTGCTCTTTGGCCGCAACGGCTGGCTTGGCCGATTCCTCGAGTCCGTCGGCATCCATATAATTTTTACCCTGCGTGGGGCGGTTATCGCTTCGGCCGTCGTCGGTTTTCCGCTTCTGGTCCGTTCCATTCGTATCGGCCTGGAGGGAATTGACAGACAGTATCTCCAGGCATCCCGCACTTTGGGAGCGAAATGGTGGGACACCCTCTTTACTATCACCATCCCGCTCTGCAGCCGCGCCATCCTCGCAGGGATGACCTTGATGTTTGCCCGCAGTCTTGGGGAGTTTGGGGCGACCATCGTCCTGGCCGGCAATATCCCCGGCAGAACCCAGACCATTCCGCTCGCCATTTATCAATACACCAGCACCCCCGGCGGGGACCGCATGGCCCTGTCGCTCTGCCTGGTATCCATCCTTCTGTCTTTTGTCGTCTTGCTGATTGGTGAAGCGGCAAACCGCACCCTGTCCCGGAGATGACCAATGTTTTTAGAAGTTGATGTCGAAAAAAGTTTTGCCGATTTTCAGTGCCGGGTCAAATTTTCCCTGGAATCGAAAAAATGCGGCGTCTTCGGCCCTTCGGGTAGCGGCAAGTCAACGCTGATGCATATGCTGGCCGGTCTGATGCGGCCGGATGCCGGGCGTATTAAGCTGAACGGACAGACACTTTTTGATGAGAAGACGGGAATCAACCTTCCTCCTGAACAACGGCGGGTGGGAGTCGTCTTCCAGCATGCCCACCTTTTCCCTCATATGACCGTTAAAAAAAATCTGTTCTATGGCATGAAGAGAATACCGCCCGAGCAGAGAAAC
The DNA here is from genome assembly GCA_963835305.1 of uncultured delta proteobacterium. Lineage (GTDB taxonomy): Bacteria > Desulfobacterota > Desulfobulbia > Desulfobulbales > Desulfocapsaceae > Desulforhopalus_A. The sequence goes on along the minus strand of CAWIEU010000009.1, from coordinate 652,951 downwards.
ATCAACCCGGACCAGCTGATCGATATCCTGCAGCTCGGACAGCTTCTCGACCGCAGCGTGACAAAACTCTCGGGAGGCGAGCGTCAGCGGGTGGCACTGGGTCGGACGATTTTGGCCTGTCCCCGTCTAATATTGCTCGATGAACCGATGGCCGGGCTGGACGGCATGCTGAAGTATCAGATCATTCCCCATCTGCAGCGGGTTTTCGCTGAATTTTCCATTCCCATGCTTTTTATAAGTCACAGTCTTCAGGAAATGAGGATGATGACGGAGGAAGTACTGGTGATGAAACATGGTCAGCTTGAAAAACAACTCACCACCGAGGAACTGGCCCGCACCAGTCTCGGCAGCGGTGGACGAGGCTACACAAACCTGCTGCAGCTCGATTCGCCTAAGGATCTGGGGCGGCTTATGAGCTATCGCTGGGATAAAATTTCTCTGATACTGGTCAAAACGCAAAACCCGGGCGCTGGCGAATTCGCGCTTAACAGCAGGGATATTCTCCTGTTCAGAAAACACCCGGAGGCAACGAGCGCCCGTAATATGCTGCCCTGTATTGTGCGGAAAACCTACCAGACCGATTGGCTGGTCGGGGTCGAGCTCGATTGCGGGGGCAAGACCCTAATTGCCGAAATTGTTCCCGCGTCTCTGAATGAATTGGATATTCGGCAGGGAAGCGAGCTTGTTGCCGTGTTCAAGGCCTCGGCATTTCAGCGGCTTTATGATGCCGGTGAAAACGGAACAGGTAATAATCTCACGCATTCTTCCCATGAAACTCATTCGTAATCTTTCAAAAGAGGAAATGAACATGAAAAATGCCTGCTCTCTACCGTAATCGTTCACCGGTACACATCAAAAGGCTGCATAACCAGGATCTGTAACCGTTCAACCAGTGCTCCAGGTTGGCTATGCGAGGCGGCCTGATCGGATGAAAATGGGGTGCTGGTGAACGGTTATCTCTCTTCCTCCCGATTGCTATGTTATAATAGAAATGGAACCGGCAGCATCTCTTGGTTACAGAAAAGCAGTGCTGCTCAAAGAGATCGAAGCACTCGAATCATTAACCAAGCGTTGCCACAAATTTTAAATCATTTCGAAATACCTCTTGTACGCCGAAACAATGAATAATGCGTTGTTCTATCAATCGTTACACCCAAAATTGAGAGCGATAAAATCGGAGAAAAAATGGAACGAAAATCAAGAGAACTGCAAAACGAAAACCCAACAGCTAGCGGCGCCGTTACCTTCCGCCTCAGCGGCATGGTCGAAGCACCTGTTATCTGGAAGCTGGAAGATCTGCTGAAGATGGAGACGGTGGAAGTAAAAGATATTCTTCTCGCCTGTGGCAGTGGAGAACCTAAAGGGCATATTGCCCAATGCCGGGGAATTCTCCTGACTGATATCATTAACAGCGCCAAGGTGGTGACTAAAGACCATAACGACACCAAAAAAATGTATGTAATCGCCTCTTCGGACGATGGCTATGCCACCCTTTTTTCCTGGCAGGAGATTTTCAACACTTCGGTGGGCGAGGGCATAATGATTGTACTCGAAAAGGAGGGTCTACCGGTTTACCGGAAAACAGGCGCGGTGGATCTTTTTTCGGCCAAGGATTTCCTGACCGGCCCTCGTTATGTAAAGCGTCTGGCACATCTTGAAATCAGGATGCTGGGCTAATTGAGCCCATCGCTACTCACAATGTGGCAAGAGGAGGCATACAGATGAAAGAGGGGAGACAGTTCAGGCAATTGCTGGAAGAAGCCGCGGCTTTTCATGGCCATCTATGTTCCGGCCAGATTATCGGCGTACGCTTGGCAATGTTCGGACTTCATGAGCTGGGGATAGCCGATCCGCTTGGAGACGACAGGAAAAAACTGGTCGTTTTTGTCGAGGCCGCCCGCTGCTTTGCCGATGCGATCATGACGGTCACCGGCTGCCGGATCGGCAAACGGAGTTTCAAACTGATCGACAACGGCAAAATCGCCGCAACATTTTTGAATATGACGACAGGTCGGGCAGTGCGTGTAGCTTTGGGCACCGACCTGACAGAAGAGATTGCACGAAGATATCCGGGGTTTTCCGAAAAGGAAGCTGAGAAAAAAGCCTATATGGAGATGCTGGATGATGAGCTGTTTTCCACACAGGAGGTGAAAGTTGCCCTGAAGGAAGAAGATACGCCCGGTACACCGATATCCAGAACCCGCTGCCTTGGCTGCGGGGAAACTATTGTCGATAAACGCGAAGTCCGGTTACTGGACAAGATTTTTTGCCGCGGCTGCGCTGCCGGCGAGTCATATTACAGCCCATATTCGCCGGTGGAGGAGAATCTTGCGAAGGGGTCGGTTCAATAATGTTGTAATCGGGAGGACTCTTCGGCAAGAAAATGGTCAAGACGGTCCAGAAGGGCAGCGTATTCCTTAAGCGCCAGTTCACCTGTTTCGGTCAGAGTTGCTCCGCCGCCGCCTTTTCCTCCCTTGCTGGTTGCAACCAGCGGCTCGCGGGCATGGCGATTCATCGAATCGACCAGATCCCAGGCATGCTTGTACGACATCTTCATGGACTTTGCGGCACCGGAAATAGAGCCGAATTCCCTGATTCTCTCCAGCAGGACCATTCGACCGAAGCCGAGATAGGTCTCGCCGTCCTTTTCGATCCAGACCCGTCCCCGGCAGCGTAGTCCCTGGGGCGTATTCCGGTGGTTTTTTTCGCTGCTATGCCGTTTCATGAGGGGTATTTACCTGTAAACCGTCAAGCATGTCAAGTAATTCCAGATATGGTATGAGCACTGTTTCCGACAGTTGCCGGCGGTTTTGGTGGTAGCCGAGCTATATCTATATTGAGCTTGCAATGCGTTATGTCTTTTGGTATATAACGAGAATCGGCTGACGCGGATATGTCACCAATATCAGGAAACAATAGGAACGCAGGTTCGTCTACTTCGGCACAGGAGGACCTGTTTTCTTTTGTCTATCGATGTATATGTGAAGATATAACGAAAAAGGGAGAAGGAAATGACAGCAATGATGGGTATGGGGGTCGCACAAGCGGCAATCTTTTCAACTTTGCTGGTGAAACCGCTGCTCATGCCGTGTTCCGCCATGGCGGAGGATCCGCTGAACGTCTTCACTCTCGGCGAGATTGAAGTGAGCGCCAAGGGTGATGGGGAGACCACCAACCCGACAGTGGCACGGATCTATGCCGACGAACTCCGTGCTTTTGACCGAAATACCATAGCCGATGCGGCCAATCTTCTGCCGGGGGTTACAGCTTCGGAGACGGGGGCGCGAAACGAGCAGACTCTCCATGTCCGAGGCTTTGATATCAAACACGTGCCGCTCTTTCTTGATGGTATTCCCATCTATATGCCCTACGACGGTTATCCCGATCTCGGTCGTTTCACCACCTTCGATCTGTCCGAGGTCGTTGTTTCGAAAGGTTTCACTTCAGTTCTCTATGGTCCAAATACCATGGGCGGCGCCATCAACATGGTTTCCCGTCGCCCGGAAAAGACTTTCGAAGGCGAGATTGGGGCCGGATACAGTTCGGGCAATACCTACAATGCCTATACCAATCTCGGCACAAATCAGGGCAGTTGGTATTTACAGGCCGGAGCCTCCTACCTCAACAGCGACTATTTTCTTCTCTCCGACGACTTTACTCCAACGAAGGGCGAAGATGGGGATCATCGAAATAATTCCTACCGTCGGGATAAAAAGCTTGATGTCAAAATAGGTTTTACTCCCAACGAAAATGACGAATATGCCTTCAGTTACATCAATCAGCAGGGCGAGAAAGGCAGTCCCCCCTATGCCGGCAGCGATCCGACGGAAACCCTGCGCTACTGGCAGTGGCCCTACTGGGACAAACAAAGCTATTATTTGACCTCGAAAACGAAGTTTCCAGGAAAATCTTATCTTAAAACAAGGGCTTATCACGATATCTTCAAGAATTCCCTCTATAGCTACGACGATGACAACTATACGACCATCACCAGAAAATACGCTTTTAGAAGCCGATATGACGATTACACCGATGGTGCCTCGCTGGAAATAGGCTCTTCATTTTTTGCCGATAACCTTGTCAAACTTGCACTGCACTATAAACGCGACGTGCACCGGGAGCAGGATGAAGGGGAGCCGGAGCTTACCTTCAAGGACCAGATATTTTCAGTCGGTCTGGAAGATACCCTCACCATCTCCAAACAACTCTTCGCCATTGCGGGGGTCAGCTACGACATTCTGGATACCTTGCAGGCCGAGGACCTTTCCGCGGCCGGTACGGTGGTCGATTTTCCCAAGGGAAGCACCTCCGGCTTCAATCCTCAGCTTGGCCTCTTTTATTCACCGACAGAGGCTGACAATCTTCATGTCTCGGTGGCTCGAAAGACCCGATTGCCATCGATCAAGGACAGGTATTCCTACCGGCTCGGAACAGCCATCCCCAATCCCGATCTGGATCCGGAAAAATCTATTAATTACGAGCTTGGCTACGAAAATACCCACTTCGAGACCGTACGCCTGCAAGGAACGATTTTTTACAATGATGTCTCGGACTATATCCAGTTATCAAAAGTAGCCGATCCCGAAAATCCCGGAAAAACCATCGACCGGAACAAAAACATCGGTAAGGTCGCGTTATCCGGACTTGAACTGGAGGCTTCCGCTCAGGTGTTGAGGAGTCTGGAAATCGGTGGAAATTACACCTATACCCATGCTGACAATAAATCCGACGCGAGCAGACTGACCGATATCCCCAAACACAAGGTAGTCGCCTACCTCAGATACACCTTGTTTGACCGGATGACCTGCCAGGTTGATGGAGAATATGACTCGAAACGTTATAGTTCCACCGACGGAGTTCGGATCGCAGATGATTACATCGTGGCCAATCTCAAGCTCGGTTATGACTTTGGCAACGGCTTTCTGGCTGAAGCCGGGATGAGCAACGTTTTCGACGAGAATTACGAGCTCCAGGAGGGCTATCCGCAGGCAGGCAGGACTCTGTTTACCAACGTTCGTTATACTTTTTAGTACCTTACGGATCGTTTTCTGGCTTTTTTGCAAGAAAACGATCCGTCTCAAGGTACTTATCCCCATAAGGCACGGGGATTAAAATAAATACCCCCTTGTTGGGGGATGAGGGTGACAGGATATGGAAAAATACCATGATGAATTTTCAGCACTACTGGATGAAGCGGTGGCTTTTCACGGGCATCTCTGCGCCGGGCAGATCATCGGCGTACGGATTGCCATGCTCGGCCTGCGCCGGCTCGGCATAGCCGATCCCAAAGGGAAGGATCGAAAAAGGCTCATTGTCTTCGTTGAGATTGACCGTTGCGCCACCGATGCGATCATGACCGTTACCGGTTGCCGGCTCGGCAGGCGGAATATGAAGGTTATGGATTACGGCAAAATGGCGGCGACTTTCCTGGATATTGAATCCGGCCGGGCATTGCGCATCGTGTCGCTGCAAACGGCGCGGGCGATGGCAGCCGCCATGTATCCGGATTTAAGTACCGGCGCAGCGCAGTTGAAGGCATACCGGGTACTGGATGATGGCGACATGTTTTCGGTTCAGGAGGTCGCCGTATCGATCCCGCCGGAGGATTTGCCTGGGCGTCCGCTTGACAGGGAATCCTGCGTTGTCTGCGGGGAATCGATTCTCGACTGCCGGCAAATAGAAAGAGATGGCCGTACGCTTTGCCGGCCATGCGCAACTGAACATTGGTATTATACCGCGATCTCCTCGCCCTCTTATCCCCATCAGATGAAGGAATGGCCATGAAAAATATATGCAGAGCAAACCCGCAGACAACAAATATTGATTGGCAGCAGGTCTGGCAACAGGCCTATCGCAGAAGAAAAACAGAGAGAGACGACAGGGAATTCTGGAACAGCCGGGCGCCTTCCTTTGCCGAACATGTCAAGGAAAGCTCGTATGTTAACGATTTTTTAAAGATTATGGCGCCTGAGCCGCATTTGAGCGTCCTTGATGTCGGTTGCGGTGCCGGAACCCTGGCGATCCCTTTAGCCAAAATGGTCAAGCGCGTTACCGCAATTGATTTTTCGGAGGTTATGATCGATATCCTGGCAGATCGGTGCCGGAAGGAAGTCATTACCAATGTCTCGCTGCACATCCTCGGCTGGCAGGATGACTGGGATGCCGCGGGTATTGAAAAGCATGATGTGGTGATTGCCTCGCGTAGTCTGGTGGTTGAGGATTTGCGCGCCGCGATCACCAAACTGATCAGTAAAGCCCGCCACCGGGTGATCATTTCGTCACTCGTCGGAGACGGGCCCTTCGACCGCAAAATCTTTGAAGCGATCGGTCGTCCGCTGGACAGGGGCCCTGATTATATCTGCGTCTACAATCTTCTGTATCAGATGGGCATTTTGGCCGATGTCACCTTCGTCGGTAATCAGGTAGAAGAGCATGTATTTCCGGATCTGAATAAGGTCTATTCGGATATTGAGGAGGCGGTTCATGGGTACCATTGGATGATAGACAATATGACCATCGAAGAGGAGGCGCGGCTGCGCGTCTTTCTCGAAAAGCATCTCGTGAAGCGAGATGGCGGATATTCTCTCTCCTATCACCATCCGGTCCGTTGGGCCATTATCTCATGGAGCAAACAATGAATGCTCTACGGGCGGTGAGGCCCCTCCTTCCCTTCTCTTTATGCCGAAAAAGATGCCATCGATCGGCGGTGCTGTTCTGGTTTGTTTTCTTGCTGTTGGCAGGCCCTGTTTTCGGCCGGGAAATCATCGACATGAGCGGCAGGAAAGTAACCATCCCCGAGACGATTACCAAGGTGGTCGGAATTTCGCCGCCGGCAACCTATCTTCTCTACGCCATCGATCCGATGGTCATCGGCGGCTTGAATTTTCCCTTATGGGAGAACGAGAGAAAATATACCGTCAAAGGTTACCATAATCTTCCGGTGATCGGCGGGATGTTCGGACAGGGAAGAATTATCAACCAGGAGGCGCTGCTTAAGGTTGCTCCTGATTTCGTGCTTTATTGGGCCTGGAAGGGCGATGCGGTCAGCCGGAAGTTCGAGGCGCAGCTGGCGCAACTGAACATTCCGCGCGTCGATGTTCGGCTCAAAAGCCTGCTCGATTATCCGGCAGCTCTGCAATTCCTGGGCGATGTGCTTGGCCAAAAGGCCCGGGCAATACAGCTGCAAGGCTATGCCGAAGGAGCCCTGGCCGAGGCAAAAAAGGTGGTCGCAGCTACTCCTGCAGACCAGCGTGTATCTGTTTATTACGCAGAAGGGCTTGACGGCCTGAGCACGGAACGGTCCGGTTCGGAACATGCCGAACTTATCCCGCTGACCGGCGGGGTGAACGTGCACAAGGGAGAGGCGGTGGATGCCTACGGCATGGAAAAGATATCCATGGAACAGCTCCTCCTCTATGATCCGGAAGTTATCCTGGTGAAAGAGAAGACCTTCTTTACCGGAATCCGTACCGATCCGCGCTGGCAAAACATCAGGGCCGTAAAGTCCGGCCGCGTCTATCTTATCCCCCAGGTGCCCTTCAACTGGTTTGATCGGCCTCCTTCCTTTATGCGTCTGTTGGGGGTCAAATGGCTCTTGAGCATTCTGCATCCGACCCGGTACCAAATCGATATGGTTGGCGAAACCAGGACGTTCTACCAGCTCTTTCTGGAAGTGGAACTTAGCGAAAATGAGGCCAAGGAGGTTCTCCGGCAATGAGATCGTCAGTTCTCCTTTTTCTGGCTCTGCTTCTTTTCGCGGCCGCCTTGTTTTCCTGTTCCCTCGGCCAGTATCATCTGCCGCTCAGGGACCTTGCATCTTTTGCCGGCTGGCGGATTTTCGGTTTTGGGGAACCGCAGCCGGAAAAAGCGGCTCTGCTGGAAAATATTCTGCTCAATATCAGGCTGCCGAGGATTATTGCAGCAATGCTGATTGGAGCTTCGCTCTCCGTTTCCGGTGCTGCCTTTCAGGCACTCTTTGTCAATCCCCTTGTCTCTCCGGGACTACTCGGGGTTTTGGCCGGAGCCTCGTTCGGTGCCGCTTTGGCCATGATTCTGGCTAAAAGCTGGGCGCTGGTGCAGGTCTCCACCCTGCTGTTCGGTTTTGCCGCCGTCGGTGCCGCCATCGGTATTACCAGGGTTTACCGGATTCATTCCATCATCATGCTGGTGCTGGGCGGTATCATCAGCGGTGCCTTTTTCACGGCATTGCTTTCCATATTGAAATACACTGCCGATCCCGCCAACCAGCTGCCTGCCATCGTCTACTGGCTTATGGGCAGCCTGTCCGCCATAGACCGCGGCACTTCTGTCATCGTCAGCGGTCCTATGCTGATCGGCATCATGGTCATCATTTTTCACGGCCGGCAATTGAACATTCTGAGCATGGGGGAGGAAGAAGCGCAGTCGTTGGGGCTAAATGTCCGCTGGGTGAGGTTGACGGTTATCTTTTTTGCCACGCTTATCAGCGCCCTGACGGTCATGGTAGGCGGAATGATCGGCTGGGTCGGCCTGATCATCCCACATATCTGCCGGATGATAGTTGGACCGAATAATCAGGTTCTTCTACCGGCTACCGCACTGATGGGGGCGTTGTACCTGCTGCTGATCGATGATATTTCCCGGCTTGTTTTTGTTTTTGAGATACCGATTGGCATCGTCACCTCGATAATCGGCATTCCTTTTTTTGCCTTGGTCTTAAAAAATGCTCAGCGAGGCTGGCGATGAGTGTTCTGATCGAAGTGGCGGAAGTGGATTTCAGCTACCGAAGGAAGCCGGTGCTTACCGGGGTTAATCTTGCATTCAGGAACGGTGAAATAGTTTCCTTGCTGGGGCCTAACGGCAGCGGAAAAACAACTCTGTTAAAAATCATGCTGGGTTTTCTGCTACCGGATGCCGGCACCGTATCCTTTGCCGGAATATCGCTTTCAGCCATTTCTCCCAAGGTTCTTGCCCGGCGTGTCGCTTATGTTCCGCAACTGCACAGGGAGGCTTTCGCCTATTCCGTCGAAGATGTCGTCCTGATGGGAAGAATGCCCTATCATAATTTTTTCTCCACTTTTTCGAAAACAGACCGGGATCTTGCCACAGCAGCCATGGAAAAGCTGCAAATAGCCCATTTACGGGAGAGGCCGTACACGGAGGTGAGCGGTGGCGAGCGGCAACTGGCGCTGATAGCCCGGTCCCTGACGCAGGGGGCGGATGTCTTTATTATGGATGAGCCGGTAAACGGATTGGATTACGGCAACCAGATGCGGCTGCTGCAGGGCATCAAAACCCTGGCAAAAGGGGGATTGACCTTCATCATGACTACCCATTTCCCGGATCACGCCCTGATGACGGCTGATCGTGTCATTCTCTTCCAGGGGGGAACGGTATTGGCTGACGGTTTGCCCGAAAAGACCATCACCCGCGAAACTATTTTTGCTCTCTATCGCGTCGAGGTCGATGTCGTGCTTGTAAACGGCAGCGGCAGGGCATGCCTGCCGCTCTGGGCAACCTAACGTCTACCTAGTCCGGCTTTCCTATGACTGCAACCTTCCGATGCTCTCTGTATTCATTGCTCCTGCACGCAACAGCAGTTTTAGGCGTCTTCCTCTATTGCCGCCCCGGGCAGTCGCCGGTTCTACTTTCTTCTGATTATCTGATAATAAGCACGGTCGATACGGCACCCGAAGACCTTGAAAACTATAACGTCGCCTCGTCTTCCGCTGCCGATCAATCTTTTGTTGCGGCGAAAAATCACGATGGGGAGTCTCCTCAAGCCATTGAAAAGGTTGCAAGACTACGAATAGCGGTCAGGCGACGCAAATTCAAGCGAAAACCCGTGGTGGTGCGGGCAAATGCCATGGCAGGTACTGACCTTGAACAGGGAAATCCGACCGGACCGAGGGTTGCGGCCGATGAGGATGCCGTGGGGCGGGAACTTGATGGACCCAGCGGCAGTCACAATGCGGTAGATGAGAACAACGGCCCGACCGATTCAGCCGGAGGGGCCGTAGAATCGGCTGCCACGGCAGGAGGCGCGAAATCCGCCTATCTGAGCACGAATTATGAGTACATCCGGGAGATCGTCACCCATCATCTCACCTTTCCCGCCTCTGCAAGAAAAAGAAGATTATCCGGCAGGATAGAGGTATCTTTTCTTATCGAAAAAGATGGCGGAGTGGGGGATATTCATGTCGATCTAAGCTCGGGTCATGTCCTGCTCGATATGAAGGTGGTCAGCGCAATACAGCGAAGTGCGCCTTTTCCCGCGCCGCCCCAAGCGGCCCGGATAGCTTTGCCGATCGTTTTCAGGCTTAAATAAGATGACGTCGTAAAAACTTTCCACCTTCTTCGTTGCAACAAATTTTCAACCCTCCCGTTATTTCACCCGAATTTCGCCTCATCCACCTTTCGTAGTGCTGGCGATTCTTCATCAAGCCCACAATATACCCGGGAAACCGGCGTTGCTCTACACAGGATTGCTGCAGAAATGCACATTGCAGGAGTCGGGAATGGTTCTTACTGTTAATGTGCGGAAGTAGATAGCAGCGTCTTCGGCTGTCTCCGTTTCTGCCGTGAAGGCAAGTTCTGTAAGAGGAAAAATGATGGATTGTATAAGTGTTCTCATCGTTGAAGATGAAGGTATTGTGGCGACGGATATTCAGGAACGTCTCTCTGCCATGGGATACCAGTCGTCTGGATGGGCGGATAATGCTGTACGGGCCATTGATATGACTGAAGCACAGCATCCTGACATAGTCTTGATGGATATACGATTGCCTGGCCCCCGTGACGGAATTTCTGCGGCCGAGGAGATCAGGCGCCGTTTTCAGGTTCCGGTGGTTTTTCTGACTGCTTATTCCGAAGAGGCAACCCTGGAACGCGCCAAGCAGGCGCAACCGTTCGGTTACATCCTGAAACCGTTCAACGATCGCGAGCTTAAATCAACCATCGAAATAGCCCTCTACAAACACAGGACTGAAAGAAAGATTAGGCGGTTGAGCCGCCTGCTCGACGTTCTGGGCCAGGTGAATCAAGCCATCTTGCGGCTGCAGTCCCGGAAGGAATTGCTGCCGGCCATCTGCAGTCTGGTTGTGGAGCGGGGTGCCGTGGACCTGTCCTGGATCTCCTGGCTCGATGAGGAGAAAGCCCGGATTACCACCGAGGTTTTTCTGGAAAATCAGGAGGCAAGTCTGAAGGAGGAGAATGTATGCCCCGAAGGGAGAACACATTACCAGGACATCTCCGAACGCGCCATCCGCGAGGGCATACCGGTTGTCTGTGGAGCTAACGGCAATCTCAACGACGGAAAAATCATCAGGATAAGGCAGGAGAAACAGTGCATCCAATCCTGTGCCTCATTTCCCTTACGATTTCAGGGGCAGGTGCGTGGAGCCCTGGGTCTCTGCGTGGCTGAATCCGATTTTTTTCAGAAACGGGAGATCAGTCTGCTAAAAGAGATGGCCTTCGATCTTTCCTATGCTCTGGACAGAATAGAAGCCAACCTGGCGCGGGATAGTCTCACCGAACAGCTCAAGCAGCAGTCCCTGTTTCTGCAGACCCTGATAGATGCCATGCCATATCCGGTATTTTACAAGGATGTTCACTACCGTTACCTGGGATGTAACGAGGCCTTTGAGCGCTTTCTGGGAATTCGCCGGGACGATTTCGTCGGCAAGACCGTTCATGATTTATGGCCCCCGGATCTCGCGGAGAGATATGAGCAATCAGACCGGGAACTGCTGGAAGCCCAGGATCCCCGCGTGCAACTGGTTGCCGGGGTCGTGGAGAATTCCCGGGGGGAACGGTATGACGTCCTGTTCCACAAGGCTGTCTTTCGCGACCCCAACGGCACTATCGGAGGAATCATCAGCATTGTCGAGGACCTGACTGAGCGCCAGTTGGCTGAACAGGAGCGCGCGCAGGTTGAGGCGCAACTTCGCCAAGCTCAAAAGATGGAGGCACTTGGTAATCTCGCCGGAGGCATCGCTCACGATTTCAACAATATCCTCAGTATCATCATCGGCAATACCGAGATTGCTCTCTGGAAGGCGGAGCGGGACAGCGCCGAGGCGCACAGCATGCGGCTGGTGCTCAACGCTGCCAGGAGAGCTGCCGATCTGGTGCAGCAGATCCTGACCTTCAGCCATCGGCATGAACCGGAGAAAAAACCGGTCAAGTTCATTCAGGTCCTGCAGGAAGCTCTGAAGATGATCCGGGCCTCCATGCCTTCGACTATCGAAATCAGACAAAACCTCTCCTCCGAGGCGGTGGTGCTGGCTGATGGAAGTCAACTGCACCAGGTTATCCTGAATCTGTGCAGCAATGCATCGCAGGCCATGCAGAATAAAGGCGGCATACTGGAGGTAGGACTCAAAAATGTCATTCTTGACGGGCAATCAGCTTCCGGCCATGTGGAATTGCCCCATGGACCCTACGTGGAGTTGATCGTAAAAGACAAGGGCGGGGGCATAAATCCGCAGATCATAGATCGCATCTTCGATCCTTTTTTCACCACCAAAAAACAGGGCGCCGGAACCGGCCTGGGTCTTGCGGTCGCGCATGGAATTATAAAAAGCCATGGCGGAACGATCGAAGTTGACAACAGCCCCGGAGAAGGCGCCACTTTCCGGGTACTTCTGCCAGCGATAGACGATCCTTTCCACCTGGACGCGGAAATTCAGGATCCCTTGCCCCGCGGCCAAGAGCGAATATTAATAGTCGATGACGAGCCCGATGTGGCGATAGTCTCCCAAAAGATGCTGGAATACCTTGGCTATGAAGCATATTCACAGACAAGCAGTGCCGAGGCTCTGAGGACCTTTAGCCTGTATCTGGCCAAACGCCCATTCGATCTGGTGCTGACAGATCTGACGATGCCGCAGTTCACAGGGCTCGATCTGGCTGAAAAGCTGCATAAGCTGCAAGCTGATCTGCCCATCATACTTTGTACGGGCTATACGGAAAAGATCACCGAAGAGGAGATCAAACGCCTCGGTATACAAAAGCTGCTTTTAAAGCCGTATGCTATCCAGACACTCGCCGTCACCATACGGCAGGTGCTGAACGAAAGCGCGTCCGAGGCAATTTGAAATTGTGATGACTAAAGGATCACTTCCGGGATGCCATCGGCCATCATCCGCCCTGGCCCCCGACAGTGCGTAAAACTTGAAAGTGAAAGATCAGTGGAAAATGACAAGCAAAATGTTGGTTACACAGTCTTTGACAAAACCGACGATTACGACATCCTGGAAAAAATAGCCGAAAACAAGAAGGCGGTGGTGTACAAGGCGGTACATAAAGACAGTCCTGCTCGGCTGCTGGTGCTGAAATTGTTCAAAGCAGCCTACCTGTCCAATCACAAGATATCAAGGATTCGTCAAAGAATTGAACATCTCAAAGTATTGAGCACTCCTCTTGCCGTAATTCCCGATTATTTCGAAGTCAGGGACGGGTTCTGCTTCATAACCCAGGCCTATTTCGCTGGGGTGACCCTGGACAGCCTGACTGGACCAGGGCGTCCGATGGCCTTACCTGTATTTTTCACCATTGCCTGCAGTATGGCCCGGGTACTAGATGCAGTGCACACGGCGGGAATCATTCACGGCGGCGTCAAACCGCACAATATCCTGGTGGCTCCGGACACTCTTGATCTACGCCTGATCGATTTTATCAGCGTTTTGGATGCGAGCGATTCCAGTCATTTCATCTACGAACCATATTTTGTTCAGCAGACACTGCCGTATACCTCCCCGGAACAAACCGGCCGCATCAGTCATACGGTGACCCATGCCACCGATCTGTACTCGCTGGGGGTTATCCTCTACGAGCTTCTGACTGGCCATTTGCCGTTTTCTTCCAGCGATCCCCTGGAGTTGATCCATGCCCACCTGGCCAGAGAGGCTCCCGAGGTTCGGAAGCTGGTTGCAACCATTCCCGTCAGCCTGAGCACCATTGTCGCCAAACTGCTGCTCAAGGAACCCGAAAAACGCTATCAGAGCAGCCGCGGGCTACTGAATGACCTGCTGCACTGCAGAGACGAGTTTGCAGCAACCGGCAGAGTCGGCGAGTTTATTCTGGACAGCGATATCCACGCCCACCGCGTACCGTTTATTTCCCGGCTGGTCGGCCGGGAAAAGCAAACCGCCGAGATTCTTGAGGCGTATGAGCAGGTAGCCGACGGGGGATTTCGCTCTCTCTTCATCTCGGGACTGCCGGGCATCGGCAAGACCCGTCTCATTCAGGAACTCCAGAAGCCGATAGTGAAACATCGTGGCTATTTTACCTCGGGCAAATTTGACCTGTATCAGAAGAACATCCCGTACAATTCGCTGATTCAGGCATTCCGTAACCTGACCCGTACCTTTCTGACTGAAAGCGACGAGAGAGTTTCACTATGGAAAAACAAAATACAGAAGGCGCTCGGGGAAAAGGGCAAGGTGTTGACCGATGTGATTCCGGAGCTTGAAATCCTGATCGGCAGCCAGCCGCCGGTGAAGCCCCTGCCGCCGGTGGAATCGCTCAACCGGTTTCACGATCTGTTCGACAGATTCCTGTCCTGCCTGGCAAGCGAGCAAAACCCCCTTACGCTTTTTATCGACGATCTGCAATGGTGCGATACGGCCTCCTTTGATTTTCTCTCCTATGTATTCGCCAATTTCGGCAAACACCCTTATCTCTTTCTTATAGGAGCCTACCGCCATAACGAGGTGGATGTCAGCCATCCGCTCACCCGTCTGATCGCCGATATCAGCCAGGGCAAAGGAATATTCAGTGAAATCAGGCTGGAGGCTCTGCCGCCCGAACATTGCCATGAAATGGTGGCATCCATTCTGGACTCATCGCTGGATAAAACCCGGGCTTTGTCCGACTTTATTGCCGTCTTGACCGACGGTAACCCGCTCTTCATCCATGAGAGCCTCACTTATCTGAACAATGAAAAACTGCTAACCATGGATGAGGATGAGCAATGGCGCTGGGATTTGAACAAAATTCAGGACTCTCGCATGCCCAAGACGGTGGTCGCGCTCTTTGGCAGGAAAATCCGCAAACTGCCTCCGGATGTGATCACCCTGCTGGAACACGGCGCCTGCATGGGCAATACTTTTCTCCCTGAAGAGCTGGCTGCTGTCAGGGATTTGAGCCTGATCGATATTTACACCAGACTGAAACCTGCGCTGCAACAGGGATTGCTGACGGAACAGGAAGATCGGCTGAGATTCATCCACGACCGGGTTCAAGAGGCTGCCTTGTCCGCCATTGAGCCGCAAAGACGCCGCCGGATTCACTGGCAGATAGGCGAGCGTATCCTGGCCGCCGCTCGCGAGCAGGGCCTGGCTGGAGAAAACCTGGAAAATCTGGAAAACCTGTTCGTCATCGCTTCGCATCTCAATCTGGGGCGGGACAAGTCCCCGGATGCCGAGACGGCCTATCTGCTGTCGGATATCAACTATCACGCCGGCAATAAGGCGCTCGACGCCCTGGCAACGGAAGCGGCCAACGAGTATTTCAGAATGAGCAGACAACTGCTGCCGAAGGACTGCTGGCGGCAGAACCATTATGACCGCACGTTCAAAATTTTCCAGAGGGCGGCTAAAACCGAACTGATGTGCGGCCGCCATGAAGATTCCGAAATACTGCTTGACCAACTGCTCAAGCATGCGAAAACGGATCTGGACAGGGCAGAATGTCTGGCGGAACAGGCAATTTCCCTCTCCTCCATCGGCAGCTTCGTTGCCTCCATCGAAACCGCCAATCGCGGCCTGGCCTATTTCGGCAAGGCAATCCCGGAAAGCTCTGAAGACGCCGACGAGCAAAGAAAAATCCTGATGAAGAAGATCCGTGCCAGGGAAGATATCTGGCAGACCATCCTGGACATGCCCCTGACCGAGGATCGGCAAAGCAGGATCGAGTTCGCTTTTTACAGTGAGCTGATACCGAACTACTACCTGTGCGGACGCCTGTCCCAGCTGTATCTGACCGGAGCACAGGCGACTCTGCGCTGTCTGTCGACGGGTATGGATGAGGCCGTTATCTATTCCCTTGCCGCCATCGGCTTGCATCTAGCCGAGGAGGAGGATTTCGAGCAGGCTTTTAAATATGAGGATCTGGTCCGCGACCTGGCGGCGAAATATCCTAATACTTTCGGCGCTGCCCGGGGAATGAACGCGATCGTCTGGGCTCTCATGCACTCTCGCAGCCATCCCCGGAAGATTGCCGATTACTGTCTGAAATCCATCCAGTGCGGCAAAAATTGCGGCGACATGTTTACCGCCGCCGTAGCCTATGGTCCACTGCTCTGGAACCTGCAGGTCCAGGGGGCCGATCTCAGGGAGATCCGGCGCTACACCGACGAATGTGTCGAGTTTACTGAAAGGTATCATCTGCCTTTTCCCGCCGACCTGGCCTTGGCGTCCAAAGTAGGTTGGCTTGATCCGATGACGAAGGCAGATGTCCGGCCGTCCATGACCGAAATCATCGCCAAATGGGAGCAGTCCAATTATTTCGCCTCGGCGGGCAGTTATTTTGTGCACAGGGCTGTCAGCCATTATTACTTGGGCGAACATGCAGAGGCGCAACGGCATCTGGAAGGAGCCCTGAAATACCTCATGGGACTCACCGACAGCGTCTTGAAAAGGGAGTGGCTGGTTTTTAGAGTCCTGAACACCATAAAACTCCACGAAAACGACAAGACCGGCTCCGGCCTGTCTCAACTGCGGGAAACCGTTCAGCCGCAAATCAGTAAAATAGAGCAGTGGACTGCCCTGGGACCTCTGCTGCAACCGTACCTGGCGTTCATATACGCCGAACTCGAGCGGGTTACGGGCGATTTTAAGCAGACTCGAAGTCTGTATTTAGATGCTATAGCCATAGCAGGGGAACAGAACTATGTGTTGCTGGAAGGGCACCTCAACGAATGCCTGGGTGAATTGCTCCACAAGGCCGGCCAGCACTCCGCGCATGTGTATTTCGCGGAAGGGGCACGCCTGTACCGCCTCTGTCATGCGCAGCGCAAATACTCCGCCATCAGGGAGAAATCCCCTTATTTTATTGAGCAGGAGAAGAACCCACAGATGCAGGTCGAAGGTGAAACCACCCCTTTTTATACACTTCCCGATCTGGATATCGGCTATCTCATGAAATCGTCGCTAGCTATTTCCGCCGAGATCGAACAGGACGCCCTGCTGAGAAAAATCATGCAGGTGGTGGTCGAAAGTTCTGGGGCGCAGCACGGTTTTTTGCTCGTTCCAGATGAGGACGCCTTGTTGGTCCGGGCCGAATGCCATGCAACCGAGCAACAGGCGGTGGTAATGCAGCGCCGTAAGCTGGAGGAGGTGGAAGGGATCTGTAAGACAATCGTTCGCTATGTCTACCGCACGCGCGAAAAAGTCATTCTGCAGGACGCTTCCGGCCAGGGGAATTTCAAGGACAACCCCGAGATTCAGGAGATGCGGCTGCGCTCGGTTCTCTGTCTGCCTGTGATTAAGCAGTCCCGGATGATTGGGGTGTTGTATCTGGAAAATCGTTTGGCCGGAGGTGTTTTTTCTCTGGAACGGATCCAGATGACGGAATTGCTAACCTCGCAGGCCGCCATCTCCATGGAGCACGCCGCCCTGCTCGGCAAACACCGGGAGGCCGAAGGACAGATCAGGAAATCGCTGAGGGAAAAAGAGGTGCTTCTCAAGGAAATACATCACCGTGTCAAAAACAATCTGCAGATCATCCACAGCATGCTCAACCTGCAGATGCCGCATTTCAAGGATGCAAACGCCATCGAGCTATTCAAGGAGAGTCAGAACCGCGTTTACACCATGGCCCTGATTCACGAGAAACTGTATCAGTCCAAATCGCTGGCCGGCATTGACCTGGCGGAATATGTAAACAGCCTCATTGCCTACCTGTTTCTTTCCTATGGTGCAAATGAAGAGGTGGTCGGCACAGAAGTCTCAATCCAGAATGTCGGCCTTGACCTGGATAAGGTTATCCCCGTTGCCCTGATCATCAATGAGCTGGTTTCAAATGCCTTGAAACATGGGTTCCACAATGCCGCCGTCAGCCGCGGCGGTTCGAATGAAATCCGTGTGGAGCTGAGTCGTGGGCCGGACAGGGTGGTAAGGCTCTTGGTCAGCGATAATGGCGCGGGTTTTCCGGCCAACCTTGATGTGGAGCATTCGAAGTCCCTAGGACTCAAACTGGTCCGGGTGCTGGTCAGACAGCTCAACGGCGGCATGGAGCTGCACACCGAAAATAAAACCGAATTCGTCATTACCTTCACCGGGTGAAAAAAAAGGCATGCATCCAGCAATTTTTAGGTCTTCCATCAGGCTTGACAAACTCGTAAAAACCTAAAAATCAGAGATGGCTAAGTAAAAAACTTCAGCTTCGAGGCGCGCAAATTTTCAATCATTTCGACGTACAAGAGGTACTTCGAAATGATTGAAAATTTGTGGCAACGAAGAAGATGAAGAGTTTTTACGACGCCATCAGGCTTGACAATTTGATATGCATGGAGTTTCACTTATCCCAACGGTCATTTCACCGGATAATCCGATAGTCGCATCGGTAGTAAATTAACAAAAAAGTGCGGAAATGCACGAAGGTAGAGTATGCGGCCAATATTTATTTCAATCAGTCTGCTGCTTTGCAGTAATGTCTTTATGACCTTTGCCTGGTATAGCCATCTCAGAGAATTAAATAACAAACCGTGGATAATCGCAGCGCTGGTAAGCTGGGGGATAGCACTGCTGGAATATCTTTTTCAGGTCCCTGCCAATAGGATCGGCTATACCGTCCTGAATGTCGGGCAGCTGAAAATATTACAGGAAGTCATCACGTTGTCAATTTTTGTACCGTTCTCGGTGATGTATCTAAAAGAGCCTTTGAAACTGGATTATCTGTGGGCGGGTTTGTGCCTTATCGGTGCGGTTTTTTTCGTCTTTCGCAGCAGATTTGTTTGATGGTCGATTTCAGGCCCTGCTTATGAAAGCAGTGAGATAGGCTTAGGTAACAGCCGGGAGAAAAACTTCCGGCTGTTACCCGGTCTTAAATTTCGAGCCATCTGACTTCCGAAGCAAATGGTTGCCTGCGATATGTAGCCTTATTTCGTGGCCGGCCCGAGTTCCTGGCGAACCAGATTGAGTTTTCCTCCGGCGACAAGGCTTTGCCGTTGCCGGTCGGAGACGTCAAGTTCTGCCATGATGGTCCGGCTGTCAACCGTTATTGGAATTTCACAATCTCCCTGCTCGATACGGCGCTTGATATCAGGTAACACCAGCACGGATTTATCGTTCAGCGTGTCATAATCCGCAGGATTTTTGAAGGTTAAGGGAAGTATTCCGAAATTGCAGAGGTTGGCCTTATGGATTCGGGCGTAACTCTTGGCCAGTTTAAGCCGCACTCCTAGATATCTGGGAGCGAGTGCGGCATGTTCGCGGCTGGAGCCCTGGCCGTAATTTTCACCGCCGATCACCGCGCAATCTCCTAGGCGCTTGCAGTTCTCATGAAAATCAGGCGCAATCTGATAAAAAACAAACTTGCTGATAGCTTCGATATTGGAGCGCAGGGGCAGCACCTTGTTACCGGCCGGCATGATGGTGTCTGTTGAAATATTGTCCTCCACCTTGATTGCCACCTTTACCTCCAGGGTATCCGGCAGGGCAGCCAGTTGCGGAAAAGGCTTAATGTTCGGACCACGAAGAATTTTCGTGGCAAACAGATTTTCGGCAGGATAGATAATAGAAGACCTGTCGATAAGCCGGTGGTCCGGATCGGAAACCTTAGGATATTCCATTTCATCCGCCAGGGTACGCGGATCTGTGATCACACCTTTTAAAGCCGCCGCCGCGGCGGTCTCCGGCGAACAAAGATATACTTTATCGTCCTTGGTGCCGGAGCGGCCGGGGAAATTCCTGGGAAACGTGCGCAGGCTGACCTGACCGGTACCCGGCGCCTGACCCATGCCGATACAACCGAGGCAGCCGGATTGGTGGATTTTGCCGCCCGCCTTCATGAGAGGCATCAAGCTGCCCGCGGCCGTGGCGTTCTCAAGGATCTGGCGGCTGCCGGGATTGATGTGAAAATCGGTTTGCGGCGCGCAGTGGCGATCCTGCACAATCCGGGAGACCCGGATTAAATCCTTCAAGCCGCTGTTGGCGCTTGAACCGACGATGACCTGATCGACGGGAGTTCCGGCAACCTCACTGACTGCGACGATATTGCCGGGCGAGGAAGGACAGGCGATGAGCGGCTCAACCTCGGTGAGATCTATCTCGTCATATTCATCGTAAACCGCATTGTCATCCGCCTGCATCGGTTGCCAGTCCGCTTCTCGTTGCTGGGCTGCCAGATATTTCCTGGTATTTTCGTCGGATGGAAAGATCGTGCTGGTCGCACCGAGTTCGGTTCCCATATTGCCGATGGAAGCCCTGTCCTCAACTGTCAGGGTGGCGACTCCCGGACCGTAGTATTCGACAACCATTCCCAGACACCCTTTGACACCGTACCGGCGCAACATTTCCAGGATGATATCCTTGGCGCTGACCCAATCGGGCAGGCTGCCTGTAAGTTTCACCCCCAATACCTTCGGGCAGGGCAGATAATATGGCCGTCCGGCCATCGCCAGGGCGACGTCGAGGCCTCCGGCGCCAAAGGCGAGCAGGGACAGCCCGGCCGCCGCCGGAGTATGGCTGTCCGCGCCGATAAGAATGAGCCCGGGTTTGCCGAAATTTTCCAGGTGCACCTGGTGGGAAATGCCGTTACCCGGCATACTGAAATGGACGCCGTAATGAGCACAGGAACTTTGCAGGAAGCGATGGTCATCAGCATTCCTGAAGTCGGTCTGCAGCAGGTTGTGGTCGACATATTGGGCGGCCAGGTCAACCCGGACCCGGTCCAGTCCCAAAGCCTCAAACTCCAGCATCGCCATGGTGCCGGTGGCATCCTGCAGGAGGGTGTGATCTATCTTGACGGCGATTTCCGCACCCGGCTGCATTTGGCCTTCAACCAGGTGGGATTCGATGATTTTTCTGGTAAGATTTGTAGTCATGTCGGCTCCTTAAATATTGTGCCTGCACTCTTTAATGCCGGCAGTGATTCGATGGGGAAGCGGACCGCGTGCTGCCCCCCCTCGATGGAAAACGACTTACTTGTGACTGATTCTTTCAGGAATGAATTGCTCGTTCGTTTGTCAAGCTGGTTGGACTGTTTACTATCTTAACAAAGGTCGGTACGGATGGGCAAGAAATTGCTTCATCGACAGGATAGATTCACTTGAGGGATAACACCGCCAAGGCGTGTATGCCCGGCGATGTTGATTTGTTGGAAATATCAAGGGCAATGGCTTGCGGGTCATTCTTGAAACGCGAGGCTGATGGTTCTGGTTGTCGTGATGTGACTCGCTATCGGCTATTGGGTTACAGGAGTACTTTGCTCATAGAGATAGGGTTGCAGAACTGTCAGGACATCCTCTCCGATAGCCAGCATTTTTACCACATCCTCCTCGGTTGGGATTTGGATGGTAAAATTATCGAGGGAGCAGATTTCCTGGAAGGTGTCCAGATATAGGAGCTTTTCGGCAAGATCCGGGATATCGCCAAGATGGAGCTGCAAGGCCCTGAGGAGATCGCCCATGGTGTGATTTTCAGCAAGATCGCCGTTTTTCATCAGAAAGGCCATGATCAGCTTTTCGATGGCCATACACGTCACATTGTAGAGAGTGTCTGTCGAGAAGGCCTTTTTTCTTTTATTGTAGGCGCCGGTGGCTGTACGCAGGAATTGCTCTCCATCCCGCCGGTAATCGCGCCAGTTGTCGATCTGTACGATGTTCATGTTCTGTCCCTTTTCATTATGAAATTTTGGCAAACGTTTATCCGCACCCCAAATGTGTAGGGCGGGGTTTCAGAACAGGGCGAACACACAGGTTCGCCCCTACGCGCACCATGCACGCATTTCGGCATAATTCATGTAAATCCGTAGGGGCAGACCTATGTGTCTGCCCCCTGCATTTGCCGATTTAATGTATCCAAATGCGTCGGTCTGCCCAGGTGCCTCTGGGGTTAGGCAACATTTTGTTCTTCTTCTTGTACAGTTACAAATTTTCGCAGACAGATAAGTTGGGTTTGCCGCCAGCCCTTGCGACGATAAAAATCGAGGGCCGGATAATTGGTCAAATCGGCAAGAAGCTGCATGCGGCCGGCGCCTCTTGCCAATCCCCAGTCTGCCAGAGCCTGCAGTAACCTGGAACCGATGCCCAGGTTTTGATGGAATGTCTGCACCACCACATCTTCCACCAGCAGTGACGGTCCTCCTTCAGCGGTGGAAATGACCAGCTGGCCGGTGGCCATGCCGATGACGCAATTCCGCTCCTTTGCAACCATGATGACGGCACCGGGAGAATCAAGAAGGAGTTGCAGTCCTCTTCTCTGCCGATCGGCCTCGAAATTAAAGTCCTTTTCGATGTCGAAAAGCAGTTTCAGGAGCATCACCAGGTCATCGAGATCTTGTGCTTCTGCCGGCTGGATCACAGGAAACATTTTGAGTTTATCCAATTATTTAATGAGGTAGTCTGCCGGCGGTTCGCCATCTTCGATGCCGTCGAGAACCGCATCGATTGCGCCTTCACTGTCAATGCCCTTGAACCATAAATTATCCGGCTGGATAACCATGATCGGTCCGGCTTCACACTGCTTCAGGCAGCCGGTGGCGACAATCTGGACATCCAGGCCGCGATCGAGGATTTCTTCTTCGATATACTGCAGGAAACCGTCCGTCTGCTTGTGGCAGATGCCCTTGGGGTCGCCTTTTGACCGAAAACTTTGGCAGAGTAGAATCTGCCTCTCAGGTAGAGCCATCGCTTACTCCTTTAAATTGCTGATTGAAAATTGAAATAGTGGAACTGCTTTTATTTTTTATCTTTTTTCTGTTTTTTCCCGCCGCCGTACAAGACATCGACGATGCCTTCGATGTTGTCATCCGAAATGCTGACCTTGAGCCCGGTTTCAGCGAGTATCCGCCGGGGCGTTTCTCCTGCGGCGGCAACCAGGAGGATGGAGCAGTCTTGCAGAACTTCCGCCACCTTCTGCCACCGGCTACCGCCTGATCGAGGTTCCGGTGCATCCCGGATTTCCAGCAGGCAAGCGAGGCCATCTTCTCTTGGGCCATAAATCAAAAAACGGATCGCCTGACCAAGATGCAGGTCAACATCGATGCCATTGGAACTGACAACAGCGACATTGGGCTTTTGCCGGGTCGGTTTCGGATATTGGGGCTGAAGGGGAATCGCGCCCTCGCCACAACTTTGCGTCGGTTGCAGCAGTATCGGCTCGACTATGGGCAGATGCTTGCCGGCTTTGAGCACGGTTTCTCCGATGATTGCCGCATCCGGACTCTCCAATTCAACTTCCGCCCCCGGCTCCGCCTTATAAGGAATAAGCGACATGCTGTCGGTGCCGAGCTCCACCATTTCCGCTGCTGTTTTCGGCACATGACTGATGTTGTAGCCAGGGTAGAGCGTGGTGAGAATGGAGACAGTGACATTATGAAATTTTAAGGCCGGAATACCATGTTGCTGTTCCTTGAGCAGCAATTTTACCGCATCGGAAATTTTCAGGGTTTTGAGTCCCGGTCTGATCCAGGCGTAGATTTTTTCAAGAATTTCAGCCCGGACCCCATCCACCAGCATTTCGACATAATCGACTCCGGCCTGGGCGAGCGCTCCCGCCAATTTGCCGCTGCCGATTCCCAGCGTCTTCAACCCGATTTTCAGTTCTGGATATCTTTTTCGGACTTCCTGTACAGTATTTACGGTGATATCAGGAGTTGCGAGTGGATCTCCGGGACCGGTGACGGCAACCATAGTTATATCCTTGCCCCTCTCTCTCATTATCCTATCTAAATATGCCATTGCCTCGGGCACCATAAGGCTCAGGTTGCGGGCGGGAGGTGGTGGAGAAAACCGGGTTCTGGCGAAAATCTGAGGCGCAACAGGCAGATGAATAACCGTTGCAGCTTTGTTCGTTTTCTTTGAACAACAGGAGCCTATATGTTCTGCAAGGGATGTCACACTCATTTTTTTCACCTCAAAGGTTTAGCGAGGCAGCAGCGGACCGTCAGGCCCGCTGCTGCGGGTAGTATTACAGGACCAGTTCGAATTTTGATTCAGGATCGTCACGATCCTTCCGGTCGAGCAGCACTCCCAGGATTTTCTCCAGCAACCGCAGACCGCCTTTGTAACCAGCTGTAGGGAAGTACTGATGCCCTTGGCGGTCGAGGATGGGAAAGCCCCAGCGAACGTAGGGCAGATCCTCGTCTCTGGCTATGTATTTGCAATAGCTGTTGCCAATCAGCAGATCGACCGGCTCATTTTTTATCCATTGGTGCAACAGGAACATGTCGCCCTTGGCCTTGACATTGACCTTATGACCCATCTCCTCGGTTATCTCCTTGATCCTGGCTTCAAATTTCTTGCCGGGAGTTCCGGTGACGATATGGATTGGCAGCATGTCGAGCGAGACCAGAAACTCGGTCATTGCGATCAACTGGTCGGGATCGCCCACTAAAGCAACCTTCTTGCCATAGAAGTATTGGTGCATATCGGAAATCATATCGATCAGCTGGCCCCTTTCCGTGGCAATTTCGTCGGGCACCGAAGTTCCGGCCACCGTTCTTAAGGCATCGACAAAGCGGTCGGTTGCCTTCAACCCAAACGGCATATCGAGAATAGAGCAGGGCACTTTGCACTGGGTATCGAGCAATCTTGCCGCATCGGCCGAGCACCATTCGCCAAGGGCGAGTGTGCCGATGCTGCTGCCGCTGCCCTTGATGGACTCGATCGATGCTCCGCCGTCCGGAAACATCTTATATTCGCCTGTAAGGGGTCCATTCAGTACCCCGGAGGTATCGGGGAACATGTTGATTTTGACGCCGATCATCGCCGCGATTTTTTTAATCTCTTCCATGTCCGACGGCTCAACCCAGCCGGGAATGATATTGATTTTACCGTTCTTCTTCGAAGAGGGTTCCGCCAGCGCAGCCATTGCCTTGACCATGTTGGAAAACCCCGTCACATGGGAACCGACATAACTCGGGGTCGGCGCACCAAGAACGGTTTTGCCCTTCGGCACTTTGTTCTCTTTTCTGGCCTTGTCGAAGATCTGGGGCAGGTCGTCGCCGATTGTCTCCGACAGGCAGGTGGTGTGCACGGCAATGACTTCCGGCTCATAAACAGTGAAAATATTGTCGATGGCCTGGAGCAGGTTGGCCTGCCCGCCAAAAACCGATGCCCCCTCGGTAAAGGAGCTGGTTGCCGCAGAGATCGGTTCCTTGTAGTGTCTGGTCAGTGTGCTTCGATGATAGGCGCAGCAACCCTGGGAACCATGACTATGGGGCAGACATCCTTTTATTCCCAGGGCAGCATACATGGCGCCGATCGGCTGGCACGTCTTTGCCGGGTTGATCATCAGAGCTTTCCGCTCTGTAATTTCTTTTGGTGTATGTCTCAGTAACATTTTTGTACCTTCCTTAAGTTGTTATTCCCAAACATAAGTTGCGGAAAGTTCCGGTTTTTCCTGCCATGGCGCTTTCATGTAGCTCCAGATTTTGCTGTTCACCAAACGGTCGATCTCTACATAAAAATTGATCGCTCCTTTGAAGCCGGCATATGGTCCGCCGGAATCATAGCTGTGCAGCTGTTTCATCGGCACTCCAAGTTTCTGAATGGAAAATTTCTCTTTTATGCCGGCACAAAAAAGATCCGGTTTCATGAGCTCCACCAGTTTCTCCGCTTCATATTGGTTGAGGTCATCAACGATGATGGTGTTGGTTTCCATGTCAGGGTTAAGACCTTCGTATGCTTTGAATTCCAGCCCGTTTTCCTCGAGCGCTGCAATCTCTTCCGGAGTTTTTCTCGGTTTGTACAGCACGGGGTCTGCCTCGACATGTATTTCCTCGATATTCCTGCTGTCGGCATCAACCTTCAGGTCAGGAATAACATGCCGTCCTTCGTAGTCATCCCGATGGCCGAATTCGTAGCCTGCGGAAATGGTCTTCATGCCCAGTTCGTTAAACAGTTCCTGGTAATGGTGTGCCCGGGAGCCGCCGACGAAGAGCATAGCCGTTTTCCCTTTGGTCCTTGGCACTACTTCCTTTAAGGCCGACTGCACAGCCGGCATCTCTTCCGCTATGACCGCCTCGACTCTATCGATGAGTTCCTGGTCTCCAAAGTACTGGGCGATCTTTCTGAGAGATTTGGCTGTAGCTTCCGCGCCGATAAAGTTCACCTTGATCCAGGGGATACCGTATTTGGTTTCCAGCATATCGGCCACATAGTTGATCGAGCGGTGGCACATGACGCAACTCAGGTCCGCCTGGTTGGCCGACGCGAACTTGTCGTAAGTGGCGTTGCCGGAAAAGGTCGAGATATTGGTGATCCCGCATTTAGTAAGGATACGGTCGATCTCAAAACCATCCCCGCCGATGTTGTATTCACCAAGCAGGTTTATTTTGAATTTATCGGTTTTCTCCGTCTCGCTCTTGCCCACGACGTGGGTGAACACCTGGTTATTGGCGATGTGGTGACCCGCCGACTGCGAGACTCCTTTGTACCCCTCGCAACTGAAGGCAAACACGTTGCAGTCCCCAAACTTCTCTTTCATTTTTTTCGAGACCGCATGGATATCATCACCTATCAGGCCTACCGGACAGGTGGCGAAAACCGCGATCGCCTTCGGGTGAAACAGGTCGTATGCTTCCTGGATGGCCGCCGCCAGTTTCTTCTCTCCCCCGAAAATGATATCCGAATCCTGCATGTCGGTGGACATGCAATAGGTTATGTAATTGGCATCCGTGTCATTTATCCCGTCGGTTTGATTCCGGCGGGTCAGCCAGGCGTAAAAACTGCAGCCTATCGGACCATGAACCAGATTGACGATGTCGCTGGTCGGCCCCATGATTACGCCCTTGCAGCCGGCGTAGGTGCAGCCGCGCATGGTGATGATGCCGGGTATCGTCCTGACGTTGGCGACAATTTCAGGAGTGGTGTTCTCCAGCGCCTCGTTGATCATTATCTGCTTGGCGCGCTTGCGGGCAACTTTCGGAGGGTATTTCTCCAGCAGTTTTTCCTTGATGTTGTGAGGATCCCACTGCACCAGTTTCTGTGCTTTTCCCATGTTAATTCTCCTCTAAGCCTATCCTATAGATTTTTTGCCCACTTCACCTGTTCGTACCCGAACACTGTCGGCTACCGGCATAACGAAGATCTTGCCGTCTCCTGCTTTGCCGGTCTGATTGGTGGTGATAATCGCCTCGATAACGTCATCGACCTGGTTATCGTTCACCACGATCGTGACCATCCGTTTCGGATAGAGGTTTCCTTTTTCGCCGAGCAGTGCCGCAGCCTCCTCGTAACCCTGTTCGACCCCCTTGATAAGCTTTCGGTTGACAAAACCGACCCCGCGTCCCTGAGCTTCATGGGCAAAAAAGGCGTTTACACCTGCGGCGGTGAGTGCTGCCTTGGTTTTGTTCATCATATTCATCCGGACGATGGCGATGATCTCTTTCATGCCGTCACCTCTGCCGGATCGGCATCCTCTTTAACGCCGGAACTTATGGTGTAGACATCCTGAACCTCGGCGACGAAAATCTTCCCATCGCCGAAGGCGCCCTTTACTCCTGAACGAGCGGCATCCATGATGGTGTTGATGACGAAATCCTTGTCTTCCGCCTTGACCACGCTCATCAGCATGGTTTTCGGAATCTCGTCATAGGTTACTTCGCCGATTTTGATACCCCGCTGTTTGCCCCGGCCAGTGACGGAATATTTGGTTACCGCCGGAAATCCCGCATCCATCAGGGCTGCGAGTACGTCGTCTGCTTTTTCCGGCCGAACTATGGCTCTGATCATGATCATCATAGTGGTTATCTCCTTGTGTTGTTCTGTAAACGTTCACCAGGGAATAGGGCGAACACATAGGTTCGCCCCTACATGCCTGCCGACCGGCTTATGCGCCTTTTATGCATTTTATTTATCCCGGTGAACTATGTTTTTTGTTCTTAAGCCGATTCCAATAAGCCGAATTCGAGCAGTAGTGCTTCCAGTTCTTCAATTTCCAGCGGTTTGGGGATGACGAACATCTTGTTCTCGTCGATTGCTTTGGCCAGCCCGCGGTATTCGTCGGCCTGCGGAGCTTTCGGGTTCCACTCGATCACGGTCTTTCGATTGATCTCGGCCCTCTGCACGTCGTTGTCGCGGGGAACGAAGTAGATCATCTGGGTGCCGATCTTTTTCGCCAGCTCCTGAATCATCTCTTTCTCGTTGTCGACGTTTCTTGAGTTACAGATAAGACCACCCAGGCGAACACCGCCGGACTGGGCGTATTTCATGATGCCTTTGCAGATATTGTTGGCTGCGTACATGGCCATCATTTCGCCGGAACAGACGATGTAGATCTCTTCCGCCTTGCCGTCCCGGATCGGCATGGCAAAACCGCCGCAGACAACGTCGCCGAGTACGTCGTAGAAAGCATAATCGAGCCCTTCGCTTTCTTCATAGGCACCCAGGGACTCCAGCATATTGATAGAGGTTATGATCCCCCGGCCGGCGCAGCCGACACCCGGCTCCGGACCACCCGATTCAACTGCCCAGCTTCCTCCGTATGCAGGTTTTCTGATATCGTCGAGTTCCACGTCTTCGCCCTCTTCCCTTAAGGTGTCGAGTACTGATTTCTGGGCAAGTCCGCCCAGCAGCAGACGGGTTGAGTCGGCTTTTGGGTCACAACCTACCACCATTACCTTTCTGCCCATCTCCGCAAGTCCCGCCACCGTATTCTGGGTAGTCGTTGATTTGCCGATTCCGCCTTTACCGTAAATAGCCACCTTTCTCATGAGGATCTCCTTCAATGTGTTGTGGTGTTTAATTATTGTTCTTGATCTGCCTTTTTTTTCGGCTCCTGGGTAAGACCCCGAGTAAAGTGCCGCTAAGCAGGTTTCCTTCGCTTTGCAACTCTATGAGCAAAGGGTGTGCCATACAGCCTATATGAATTTTATATAAACAATAACAGGTAGATAATGGCTGTTCTGCTTCAAGTTACCGTAGGTGACAGAGTCTGACAGAGAGCCGCATTATGGTGGTAAAGTGACAAAAAGGTAATGAAATGTGGAAAATCACATGTTGGCCAAATGTGTTTCAAAATAAATCACAAAAACGTGATAAACGGTTGTCGGCATAAACAAATCTGTTGTAAAAAATGCCTGTGGAGCCAGGCCCTGAACAAAAAAAATCGAAATAAATTTAAAATATATTGTATTTTTAGGTAGATATGAAGATGGAACGCTGTTTGCTATTGTTTTGGGAGAAATTCTGCTTCTCTAAACAGGATGCTTCTGATTGAGGCCACCTCGACAGGTTGCGGTGTCCTGGAAAAATAAGGCAAATAATGGGTGAAAAATGATGGAGTCGTTCAAAGGTATTTCACCGGATGAACATACGGAAACTCAGGGTATAGAACTCATCGCGTTGTACAGAATCACGGAACTCATAGGCACCGCCGTCGATCTGAACAATACCTTGACCCGGATCTTTGAAGTCCTCAACGATACCATGAAAATGGAGCGGGCTACCCTGTTGATTTTTGATAAGGCACAACAAAAACTCACCATCAAGGCCTCATGTGGCTTGTCGGAAGAAGAAGAGATGCGGGGGGTATATCGGCCGGATGAAGGGGTCTGCGGGCAGATCTTTCAGACTTGCTCACCGTTTGTCGTGCCGGATATCAATAGTGAGCCCCTGTTTCTGAACAGGACCGGGGCGCGGTCAAAAGTCAGCAAGAGCAAGATCTCCTTTCTTGGGGTGCCGGTTATGGTCAAAGGGAAGCCGGAAGGGGTGCTTACTGTAGACAGGCTGTTTGCCGATGACGTTTCCTTTGAAGAAGATATTCGTTTCCTCACTGTTCTTGCGACATTGATTGCCCAATTCCTTACCCTGCACCGGGAAATAGAAAAAAAAGAGGCCAAGCTGATGGAAGAGAACGCCTCACTTAAGGCCAAACTCCATCATGTTCATCGGGGGCACTTCATCATTGGTCATTCCAAGCCGATGCAGGAGGTGTTCAGCGTCATCGATAAAATATCCAACAGCAATGTAACCGCGCTCTTGCTGGGTGAATCTGGGACCGGAAAAGAACTGGTAGCCAAGGCGATTCATGATGGCGGCAGGCGAAAGGATAACGCCTTTATCAAAATTAACTGTGCCGCTCTGCCGGAAACCCTGCTGGAAAGTGAACTGTTCGGTCATGAACGGGGAGCGTTTACCGGAGCCCATGCCTCAAGGCCCGGCAGGTTCGAACTAGCCGATGAGGGAACCATCTTTTTAGACGAAATTGGTGAGATGCCCCTGTCCTTGCAAGCAAAAATGCTTCGGGTGCTGCAGGAAAAACAATTTGAAAGAATTGGCGGCTCAAAGACCTATACCGTCGATGTACGGATTGTCGCCGCCACCAATGTCAGTCTGGAGCAGGCTGTTGCCCATGGCAAGTTTCGCGCGGATTTGTACTATCGGCTCAATGTCGTGCCGATCATCCTTCCTCCTCTGCGGGACAGAAAAGAGGATATTCCCTTGTTATTCAGTCATTTTCTGAGCAAAAGCAATGAAAGGAACGGAAGAGAGATTAAGATAACCTCTGAATTGCTCGACTTTTTAATTAATTATCCGTGGCCGGGAAATGTCAGGGAGATGCAGAATTTAGTGGAACGCATGGTTATCCTTGCCGAAGGGGAACGGCTTACTTTAAGCGACTTACCTGCCAATTTATTTTCTCTAGAAAGAATAACGCAGGAAATTCCAAAGGAAATCATAGAAAAGATCGAGAACCGCCCACCGGCATTCAGCCGGAAGTCGCTCCAGGATATAGAACGGGCGGAGATCGAAGCGGCCCTTCGCCGCAATGGATGGGTGCAGGTGAGGGCCGCACGGGACTTGGGCTTGACTGAAAGGCAAATTGGCTATCGGATAAAGAAGTACGGCCTGAATCGCTACGAATCCTTTCGATAGGTACTGCCTCCCTGTGAGCGATATGCATCAGCCTGCTGCCAGGAGTTGAATAAGTTCCGCATCACTGAGCGGCCGCCGCAACCTGCCGGCCGCTTCCCGGATCGTCTGCATCGCCGAGTCGGTGATGCCTTCAGGAGAGGCGACGTTCAGTCGGGCAAGATGTTGAAGGATTGCGCGACGGCCGCTTTTGGCACCAAAAAGAAGTTTTCTCTCCGCCTGGACCTTCTCCGGACTAAACGGCTCATACGTTTCCGGTTTGCTCTGTAGTCCCTGTAGATGCAGGCCGGTTTCACAGGTAAAGATGTCATTGCCGATGACCGGCCGGTTTCCTGCGATATTCCTTCCGGATATTTTTGCTACATATCGTGCAAGCGGCTTGAGAAATACGGGATTCAGTTCACTTACTCCCTTGATGAGACCGAGGTAGCCGACAATTTCCTCAAGTCTTGCGCAACCGGTTCGTTCGCCCAGTCCCAAAACAACAGCGTCAACGGATGAGGCACCCGCTTCCAGGGCGGCAATGGCGTTGGCCGTTGCCATACCGAAATCGTTATGGGTATGCACGGCAACCTGACACCTGCTTAATACGCTTGTAAGAGAAACAACAAGTTCCGCAATCCGGGAAGGGGAGGCGATGCCGACGGTATCGGCCAGCCGGACCCTCACTGCGCCGTGCTCTTCTGCCGCCTTTGCCATTTCCTGTAAAAAAGCGGGCTCGCTTCTGGTGGCATCTTCAAAACCGACGGACACCGTCAGTCCTTTCTTCCTTGCCAAGTCAATGCTTGACTCCATTGTCTGTTGTGCCCAGAGCCGGTCTTTTTGCAGCCTGTCCCGCAGGTGGATATCGGAAACCGGCACGGAAAGTGACAGAATATCAGGTTTTAGCAGAGCCGCATGGCTGATGTCTTCTTTTTTACAACGGCTCCAGAGCGACAACTGCAAAGCCGGATGGTTCGTCCGGCAATAGCTGATGAGCTGTTCCGGACATGAATAGAGTTTTGAGGAAATGCCAAGCTCCGTTTCGGCTATTCCTATCCCGGCCAGCCCATCGAGAATATGTTTTTTCTCGGTCAGTGAAAACAGCAATCCCGGAGTCTGCTCACCTTCTCTTAAGGTCGTGTCGATTATGTGGTATTTTTTCATCATATGCCTGCCTCTGTCTGTTGATACAAAGCAAACTGCAAAAAAAATACCATGACGAAGTGGTATGTATCGAAAGCAAAAAACTATGCAAAACGGGCAGAATCGGCGGTCTTACTTGAGGGTAGCCGGGATCCAGACGAACTCAGGTTATTTCGGAGTGAACAAGAGAGCTGCCTGAATACTACAAAAATGTGCTATTCAGACAATTTAGGGAGATCGAAGCCCAAAAAAGAGGGAGAGGGCTTCGGCTGAGGAAATCAATAGCGAATACGTTTGGGCTCTCTCCAGTTGGTGTCACCACCGAGTTCTTCGAGAATAGCTATTGCCGTCTCCATGTTGGCTCCGACTGAACTGAGACCATGGGAATCGTCTCCGGGTACGACGGCGATACCGAGCTCCAGGGCCATTTCCAGAATTACCCGGGAAATGTACGGCTCATCCGCCCCCTTGAGCAGAGAGCGAAGGTTGAAGTCCATAATCAGATCCAGTTCGGCAATGAGCTGAAGATTTCTCTTGATTCGCTCCATAATTTCAGGACGAAGAAGTCTTTCCTTATAGTCCGGATCGAAGATGCGGATCAGGTCAAAATGGCCGACCACCGCGGGTTGAAGCAGCCTGACCATTTCGTACTGCTGGTCAAAATAGTCACAGTACAGCCGGTCAGTTCCGCCTGCCGCCTGAACCGCCTGCTCATATTGTTCCCTGGAATAATCAAAGCCCATATCATTTACAAAATGGACCGAGCCAACAATATAATCGGGCTGGAACCTGCCTATCAGCGCAGGAATAAATTCTTCGTAGCCGCTGTAGGTTTCTATCTCCATTGCCGCGAAGATGCGGATTTTGGAGCGGTATTTTTCCTGAAGTCTTCGGCATTCCCTCATGTAGCTTCCAAAACGATTATAGAGGAAATCAGGCGTCAAACCGGCAGCTCGCTGATCGGGGTAAAGAAGTTCTTCACTGATGGCGGGAGAATGCTCTGTAATACCAACCCAGGGGAATTGCCTGGCAATATACAGTTGGATGATTTCTTCCAGGGTATCGGTCGCATGGTGGCAGAATTGGCCGCTATGACCGCCATGGACGGATGCAAAAGAGGTTCTATTCATTGAGAGAGACTGTCTTTATTATGTGGAATTTGTTCTTTGGTGAAAAATTAACCGTTCAACGGAAATAGCAACATACTCGTATAATCTTGTAACTGTAAACATTTAGCAGTGCACCAGAGAGGCACACAAGCAGGCCGACGGGGTGTAGAGGCGGGTTCCAAACCCGCCCTTATATGCACACCGGTCTGATCGTGGCCATATGGAGTACTGGTAAACGTTTACAAGAAATTTAATGCAGGAATTTTCCTGTGCTGGACATGGCCAGGTTGCCGTCGCGAACGCCTCTGAGAGAGGTTAGCCGGTCCGAGAGTTCCTGCACCTCTTTGGCCTTGCCTCTTACCACGATTACTTCAAGACAATTGTCGTGGTCCATATGCACGTGGGTGGTCGAGACGATCTGGTGATGGTAGTCATGTTGCACGAGGGTGACTTTTTCCTGCAGTTTATGCTGGTGATGATCATATACCAGGCTGATGACGCCCATAACCTGCTTATCTGCCAGCCATTCTTCCTTGATAAAGGCTTTGCGGATCAGATCCCGAATCGCTTCCGAGCGATTGCTGTAACTGTGAGTTTTTATGTGTTCATCAAAAATGCTCAACAGCTTTTCTTCAAGCGATATGGAAAATCTCTTCAACATGCAAATTACCTCCCTGGTGGCTACGAATTAATCGTTCCACACTATAAATGTTCATTGTACTCTATGCAAGCTCATTGAATAATGCGGGATTGATGGTGATAGGTAGCGCCTGCCGCATATGCTTCTTCAAGCATGATTATTATTAGTATTGCCGCAGGTGATCAACTCGGCCTCGCAGCCGGTACAGACAGAAAATGAGGGTCAGCGCAAGACAGATTATGGTGTACCAGGGGAACCAGCTGACTGCCCGCTCAAACGCAAAGTTTTCAATTGCCTGCTTCGACCAGTTGGGATGGATTGCTTGTCCGAGTTTCCGCTGGTGACCGATAAAGAGGGCGAAAACAATGCCTATCAATCCGTAGCAGAGATTGAAGGCCATTCCTTTGAAACTGAGAATTGTGGCCCTTTGGCTGGATTTGGCTATGCGATTGAGGTAGTGGCTTGTGAAAAATGAGACAAACGTCATGGCGATAAAGATTAAGGCCATAGGCAGCAGCCCCCAGTAGGGGAAAAAACCGGTGACGCCGAAAAGCCCCATCAGGCTGATTGCCGAAACCCAAAGCAGGTTGCCGGCTGGTGTATTTTTTTCAACCATGTATTCGGCGAATTTCGGAGTAATCAGTCCCAGCAGGGCTAAGGCTGAACCGATCATACCAAAACTGGCTTCCGGAAGATGTATCTGGCGAAAATACTGGCTGGCCATGGTCAGGATCATTCTCAGAATATGGTCATAACACATGCCGAAGAGAATAACGGCCAGGGCAAAAGGCGTCCTGGTGATCCATACTCCTGCCATCCAGGTAATTTTCAAGGCGGCAAGCGTTGTGATACCGGATTCTTCTTCTTTATTCTTTGCTTTCTCTTCCATCCTGAAAGCGGCAATCGTGGCAAAAACAGCCATGACAAGCGTAAGATAGATTGGGAAGCGCATGGTTGTCTGCTGACTCAGGACAAGGGAACTGCCGAACCAGGAGAGCAGTCTGTTCACCGAGCTTGGATCATAGAGCAGGGCGCCGAGAGTCATGGTGAAAATCGTGCCTATGGATCTCAGCCGCATCTGCAGGCTGAGCACTTTCGGCCAGTCATCGGTATTGCCGTCCGTCGTCAGGGAATCGTAGGCAATAGCCTCGTCCGCGCCGCTGGCCATTGCTTCAGCCAGGCCGCTGAGGACGCGGTTGGTAAAAAAGGCCCAGAAGATTATGCTGCCGTTGCCTAAAGGGACGAAAGCCAGCACGGACATCTCGGCCACCATGAGAAACGAAGTCGCGATCAGCAGCTTTTTTCTCCCCAAAATATCAGCCAGGGCGCCGGAAGGCACCTCGGAACAGAAGATGGTAATTGCCCAGACGGTATTGAGGAGAGCGAACTGTTCGATGGTCAGGCCAAAATCGAGAAAGAGTATGGTGAAGACAGGGTAGTAAAACCGCGCATTAAAAAATATGCGGAAAGCGATAAATAGCCGGATATTGGCAATCGAAAAAGGGGAGGTTGCGGTGGCCATTACATGTCCTTTGAAAATTGCCGGGTTTGCAAAGCCGGATTGCTCAATTCACTGTACGCCTTAAGGCTATGGAGCAGGCTGATAATCGGGAAGCACCACCCGTTCGGAACGGGCAAGGTACACTTCTATTCTCTTGACGAAAAGGGAAAGCATGAGACAGAGAATCAGATACATAAAGGAAATAGTTAGCCAGACCTCAATAGTTGCCTGGGTTGATGCCATCACCTGCAGACCTTGGAAAGTGAGTTCCTGGATGGAAATTATCGAGACAATGGACGACCATTTTATGGTGTTGATGAATTCGTTGGCCAACGCCGGCAGCATAATCCGTACGGACTGGGGCAGGACTACCAGGCGCATCATTTTCCATCTGGTCAGGCCGAGAGCCTTGCCCGCCTCCCACTGTCCGATATCGATCGCCTGGATACCGGCTCGAACGATTTCTGCAATATAGGCACCCTGAAAAAGTGCCAGAGTGAGAACTCCCGAGAGAAAAGGCGTAATCAGGCCCGGTTCGGTAAAGAGGAAGACAAGGAGTTTCCGCACCCCGGCCGGGCTTGTTCGAAAAAGATCTTCCACGGTTAGAAAAGTGAGCAACTGGTCGCTGATGAAGTAATAAAATATAAAGACCAGCACCAGGGGCGGCGTGTTGCGGATCGCCTCGACATAGGTTCGTCCGACCAGCCGGAAAAAAAGCCGGGGCGAAACCCGCATCAGGCCGATGGTAAAACCGAGCAGGATGGCCAGAATCGTTGCCCATGCACTGATTTTGATGGTGGTGAAGAGTCCTTCCAGAAGAATATTCGCGGTCCAGCGCTGTTTGTCCGGGTCGAAGCGGACAAGATAGGTCGGAATGACCTCCCAGTTCCATCTGTAATTCAGTGAGAAGAACAGACGATATCCTATGTAAACGAAAAAGCAGATAATAGCCGCGAGAACGACTCCATCAAGTAGGGTAACTGCGGGTTTTTTCGGGTGCATGGACAATCGGCTGACCGGAAAGCTGGTGTGTAAAGGTTAGGGGTGGATAATAAGATCGGGCGACCCGTCAGGTTTACCCGATCTGAATATTAAGAGATGAAGCGGCGACTTCCGGTTTACTCGATCCGGCTCATCCAGTCCTTGGATCCGAACCAGTAATTATGCCGTTCTTCCAGCCAGCCCTCAAGGGAGACCACGGTAATCCAGCTATTGAAAAACGCCAGGGTGTCCGGATCCCCCTTTCTCATGGCAAAACCGATGGGCTCTTTGGTGAAGGTCCCTTTCACCGGAAGAAAAAGGGTGTCGCTGTAATCGACTGCCTCGTAAGCGGGCCGGGGAGCAGAGCCGATCACCGCATAGACCTTGCCGTTGCGCAGCTCCTGGTAAGCCTGAGGCTCGGTGTCAAACAGTCTGAGCTTTGCCTTGGGCAGAAATTTTTTTGCGGCGGCCGCGGCGGTCGTGCCAAGTTTGGCGGCAATCTGCACCTCGGGCTTGTTAAAGTCTTCAAGAGAATCGAAACCGGCGGCCAATTTCTTATGGGCGACGATACTCATTCCGGAATATTCATAGGGTTGGGTAAAATTGACCTGCAGGGCCCGCTGGGGAGTGATGCCCATTCCGCCGATGATAACATCGAATTTGCCGGTCAAAAGAGCAGGGATAATGCCTGACCAGGCGGTGGGCAGGAATTCCACCTTCACGCCCATATCTTTCGCCAGACGATTGGCGACATCGATTTCAAATCCGATCAGCTTGCCATTCTTATCCTTCATGGCCCAGGGCTGGAAAATGTCCATGCCTACCTTCAACACCCCTCTTTTTTTGATGGTTTCAATGGTGCTGGCCGCGGAAATATTCTGCAGGATGTTTGCCCCGTAGCAAAAGCTGCTGAAGCACAAGAACAGAAGGGTGAGAGTGAACAGTCGCGGGAAAGAGCCGTTTTTCTTCATTTTTATCTCCTTTTAGTACCTTACGGATTGATTTCTTGTTTTTTAAGGAAAACAATCCGTCTAAAGGTTCTTACACCCCTGTTTTGTGGGGTGCTGGTTGGGATGGAAAAGCACTAAACCATATATGTCATGGTAAACTAAGACGTTTTTCCATTATGCCAACAACTACTGACAAAAATAATGTGATGGAAAGGTACATTGCCGCCACGGTAAACCAGATTTCAAAGGTCAGGTATGACTCGGCGATAAGCGCCTGGCCCTGCATGGTCAGGTCGTAAATGGCGATGGTACTGACCAGTGCCGAATCCTTTACCAGCGAAATGGCCTGACTGGTAAGCGGCGGGAGCACGGTTCGAAAAGCCTGGGGAATGATGATGTGCCGATAGATGGCAGAAATTTTGAGGCCCAGA
This sequence comes from uncultured delta proteobacterium, assembly GCA_963835305.1. Classification (GTDB taxonomy): domain Bacteria; phylum Desulfobacterota; class Desulfobulbia; order Desulfobulbales; family Desulfocapsaceae; genus Desulforhopalus_A. The sequence goes on along the minus strand of CAWIEU010000009.1, from coordinate 615,193 downwards.
CTGCTCGCAGCCTCTATCTGGCCCTTGTCAACCGACTGGATTCCGGAACGAAAAATCTCCGAGGCATAGGCCCCTTCAAAAAGGCTGAGGGCGAGAATCGCCGCGGTCATCCTTTCAAGTCCGAGTGTTGGTCCGAGGACGAAATAAATGAAAAATATCTGGATAAGCAGCGGTGTATTTCTGCTGGTTTCAAGATAGATGATTGCCAGCCAGCGGGCGACAAAGGAGTTCGACAGACGAAAAAATGCGGTCAGCAAGCCGATTACCGTGGCAAAGACCAGGCTGATGAGGGAAATACGCAGGGTTATTTTGAGCCCTTCGATCAATGGACCGGCAACGATCCCCGACTCGGTGGATTCGAACAGATAGTGGGGAATTCGATACCACTGCCAGTTATAGCCAATATTTTCGGCGCTGTGTATCGGCAGCCAGATTACAATGGTTAAAAATAAGAGAAATTGAAAAACATCAAAGAGAGGACTCCGAAAGAACTTTCGCCGGGACCTGCTGATTTTTTCGGCGCATTTCATGATTCAGGCAATGTTCTTGCGGGTGAGTTGCTCTCTGGCCATTTCAGAAATAGTCCTGAAATCAATTTTACCGCTGCCCATCTTCGGCAGTGTCTCCCAGACTAGAAAAATCTTGGGAAGAGCTATGGCCGGCAAATGTTGGGCCATCTGCTTCAGGACGGTTTTTTCATCCAGGGGAGTGGTTACCACCGCCACGATGCGGGCACCTTTAATCGAATCGGGAATCTCCACCACGCAACAGTAGCTGTCCTCCGGCAGGAATTTTTCCAGTACATCCTCGATCTTGACCAGAGAAACCATCTCTCCGCCTATTTTTACAAATCTTTTCAGGCGGCCGACGTGCCAGAGATAGCCGTCTTCATCCAGGTTTCCCATATCTCCGGAGTCGTACCAGCCCCGGCGGATATGCAGGGAAGTCTGCTCGAAATCATTAAAATAGCCTTTCATGACGCTATCTCCCTTAACCAGGATACGTCCGTCTTCGCCGGCAGCGCACTGTTCGCCGGTTTCGTAATTTTCAATGCGTATCTGAAGGCCGGGAATTGGTTTGCCGACACTGCCTGGTCTGTTGAACTCAGGTGTGTTGGTGGATATTACCGGAGAGCATTCGGTTGCTCCATAGCCTTCATAGACCGTAATGCCGTGTTTATTTTTAAAGCCTTCCCGAAGAGCATCGGGACATTTGTCCGCCCCCGTTAGGGCGATACGCAGAGATGCAAAATCCCCTTTCTCGGATTTTCGCAGATATCCCCAAAAAAAGGCAGGCGTGCCGACCAGAAAAGTTGCCTTGTGCTCCCTGACGATGGAGCATACCTTTTTGAAATCGAGGGGATTGGCGTAGGTAAGCATGGTCATGCCATAGCTGACAGGCAGCCAGAGGTTGACCGTCAGTCCGAAGACGTGAAACAAGGGCAGGGTGCACATAAATACGTCATCGCTGCGAAAATCAAAAATAGGAGCGACCGACTCGATATTTGCCAGAATGTTTTTGTGCGTCAGCTCCACCGCTTTCGGATCCTTTTCGCTGCCGCTGGTAAAAAGGATAACCGCGGTATCATCCTCATGTCCCGAATGCACCAGCTTTTTAAGCAGGGGTGCAGGCAAAGCCGCGGTTAAAGCGGCCCTCACTTTCATTGGGGTGGAGACCGAGGCCATGATATCTTCGAGATAAACCATCCCGTCCACATGGGGACATTCAATTTTTTCCAGCAATGCCCTGGAGGTCAAAATCGTCTTGAAATCACATTTGCTCTGGGCATATCTGGCGTTTTGCTCGGCACCTGTAGAATAATTGATCATCACCGGTGTCCGGCCGCTCATCAGCGTGGCGATTTTGGCGAGGATGCAACCGGCTGAGGTCGGTATCATTATGCCGATGAAACCTTTATCGAGATTGAGAAAAAAACGCCGAAGAATTAAACAGGCGATAAGAACTCTGGAGTAGGAAAGTTCCCTGTTGGTCGAGAAATCATGAATTGCCAGCTTTTTGCCGAACCGTTTGGCAATGTCGATAAAATTATGATGTAACAGCACCGGCGCCTCCTGATAAAATAAAATATGATGTCGGTTCCTGTCTGCAGCCAGCAGGGAAGATGTTGTCTGCAGGCAAGAAAAATTAACTACCATTTTCAGGAAACGAAGGCAAGCCTGACAGCAGCAATACCGGCTGCGACAGCTGGCCGGTTGTTAGTTTTTCAGGTCGAGTTCAGCTAAATCAGTGATCGAGGCCGGAATATCCCTCTTGACCTGAATTCCCAGTTCCTTCAATTGCTCGGCCTGTGCGACCAGATTGCCGCGACCCTGGGTCAGCTTCAGCAGCGCACTGTCATAGGTGCTGTGGCAGGTTGCCAGTTGTTTGCCGATTTTTTCCATCTCTTCGACAAAACCACGGAACTTATCGTACATAATGCCTGCCCGTCTGGCAATCTCCAGTGAGTTTTTGCTCTGATGCTCAAATTGCCAGATATTTTCAACCGTGCGCAGCGTCGCCAGCAAAGTGGTTGGCGATACTATAATTATATTTTTGGCCAGTGCTTCTGCAAACAGATTGTCGTCCTGCTGGAAGGCTGTTGAAAAAGCAGCCTCGATAGGCATGAACATCAGAACGAAATCAAGGGAGTGGATGCCGTTCAGTTCGGGATAATTTTTTTTACTTAAGGTACTGATATGCTCGCGAATGGCCTTGATCAGTGCGCTCAGATGGTGAGCACGCCGGCTTTCCTCCTCACTGTTTATATATTTTTCCCAGCTGACCAGTGATACCTTGGAATCGATAATTATATCCTTGCCTTCCGGGAGATGAACGAGCACATCCGGTTTCAGGAGGCGATTGTTGTTGTCACGGAATCCTCCCTGTGTCTCATATTCAATGCCGCGCCGTAGACCGGAACGTTCCAGGACCCGTTCAAGTACCAGCTCCCCCCAGTTTCCCTGGATTTTCGTATCGCTTTTCAACGCCCTGGTGAGATTTATCGCCTCCTGGTTCACCTGCTGGTTAAGATCACGCAACTGGACAATTTCGCTTTTCAGGGAAAACCTTTCCCGGCTGTCATGCCGATAGATTTCATTTATCTCCTGTTTGAAGGCGGTAAGCTGAGTGTTGAACGGCTGCAGGATTGCTTCCAGTCTTTCCCGGTTAAGTTCGCTGAATCTTGCGCTTTTTTCATCGAATATCTGCTGGGCCAGTCCGGCAAACTGTAAGCGCAGCTCCTCTCTGGCATCTTCAAGCAGCTGCAGCTTCTCGGCGGCATGTTTTCGTTCGTTTTCCAGAAGCGTGGTCAGCCTGGCCTCTTTGACGGTTTGACTGTTATACCGAGCCTGGATCTCTGAGGTAGTAGTTTCTGCCACTGCAAGCTTCCCGGCCGTTTCGCGCAGTGCCGTTTTTAGAGCTCTGTTTTTGAGAAAAAACAGGGTACCGATAAAAAAGAGCAGAGCCGAAGATGTCAATGACAGCAAGGTAATCGACGGCATCGAGAGGTTTGGCAGGATGCCCTGGAGAAAAAGGACAAAGGCCATGGAAAAATCATTCATATCAAGGTCACTGTAAGATAAGAAATACCGGTATTCTCCAGGCTGTTAGTCTGTGCATCCTGCCGCAAATAAAAAAAACGGGAAGAGCTGATGAGCCGCAGGGCTTACATGGGCCAGGGTCTGTCTTTTCCGCCGAGGATGTGCATATGGAGGTGAAATACCTCCTGTCCCGCCTTGGCGCCGTTGTTAAAGATTACCCTGTAGCCGTCACCGGTGCCGTTCTCGGCCGCGAGCTGCGCCCCTATCCGGATGAGTTTGCCAACCAGTTTTTCGTCCGCCTCAATCACATCCACAGGCCCGGCAAGGTGTTTTTTGGGAATCACCAGAAAATGAACAGGTGCCTGGGGTGAAATATCCCAGAACGCCAATACTTCCTCATCCTCATAGAGTTTTTTTGAAGGGATTTCGCCTGCAACTATTTTACAAAAGATACAGTCAGTCATAGCCGGGTCTCCTTGTTCTGTTATCATTTCGCTAATGAAATGGGGATGAAACTGCATGTATTGGTATTCTATACAACAACGGATGGTTTTCGTAAATAAATGGACTGGCGTTTTTCGGGCTTTTCCGGATAAAAGCATAAAAAAAACCGCAAGACAATTTTCCGGAGAAACTGTCTTGCGGTATTATGTGAAGAAATCCCTGTGTGAGATTTCGAAAGATGCGGTTGTCCCCCTACTTGGTATACTTGAAGGTGAGCTTTTCGTTGTCTTCCGCGATGAGCACCTCTCCACCCCTGGCCAGTTCGCCAAAGAGGATCTGCTCCGTCAAGGTGTCGCCGATCTCTTTCATGATCAGACGCCTAAGCGGTCTGGCTCCATAGTCGGGGTCGTAGCCCTTCTTGGCCAGATACTTCCTGGCCTGATCGCTCAACTTAATGCTCACTCGTTTTTCCGACAGTTGACCTTCCAGTTCTGTTATCAGCTTGTCGACGATTCTCTCCGTCGCCTCCTGATTGAGTGAGCTGAAAGTGACGATCGCATCAAGTCTGTTGCGAAATTCCGGGGCAAAAAGTTTATTGACCGCGGTCTGGTCCCTGCCTTTTTTACGAGTCACGAAACCAATACTTCTATTGGCCAGCTCCCTGGCTCCGGCGTTGGTGGTCATGATGAGGATGACATTGCGGAAGTCCGCTTTCCGGCCCGAGTTGTCGGTAAGAGTGGAGTGATCCATCACCTGCAGCAGGATTGAGAAGATGTCGGGATGCGCCTTTTCAATCTCATCGAGCAACAACACCGAATAAGGATGTTTACGGATCGCTTCGGTGAGCAAGCCGCCCTGATCAAAACCGACATAACCGGGAGGCGAACCGATCAATCTTGCCACTGCGTGTTTTTCCATGTACTCACTCATGTCAAAACGCTCGAAATGCACATTGAGAGTGAAGGCGAGCTGCCTGGCCACCTCGGTTTTTCCGACTCCGGTGGGACCGGCAAAAATGAAGCTGCCGGTTGGTGAAACAGGATTGCCGAGACCCGCCCTGGACCTCTTGACGGCGGTGGTCACCGCCTCGATGGCCTCATCCTGACCAAATACTACTTTCTTGAGGTTTCCCGCCAGCTCCTTGAGTTCGCTGATCTCGGAAATTGAACTGCTTTTCGCAGGAATTCTGGCAATTCGCGACACTACAGTCTCTATATCGTTGATTTTGACCATAGTACCCTGTCTGCCTTCCAGCCGGAAAAAGGAGCCGACCTCATCCATGACATCAATGGCTTTATCCGGCAGAAAACGCTCGTTTATATAACGGTCCGAAAGTTCCGCCATCGCCTTGAGTGAATTCTGTGAGTACCTGACATTGTGATGGGCCTCGTATTTTTTCTTCAACCCTTTCAGGATGAGATGCGTGTCTTGCACCGACGGCTCTTCGATATCGATTTTCTGGAAGCGCCTGGAGAGTGCCCGGTCTTTTTCTATCTGGTTTTTATACTCTTCATAAGTGGTTGAACCGATACACCGCAGAATACCAGCCTGCAGGGCAGGCTTGAGCAGGTTGGAGGCATCCATCGAACCGCCGCTGGTTGCTCCCGCGCCGACGATGGTATGCATTTCATCGATGAAAAGGATGGCATTTTCTTTCTGTTCTATGGCGGAAACCACACTTTTCAGTCTTTTTTCGAAATCGCCCCGGTATTTAGTGCCGGCGACCAGATTTCCCATGTCGAGCAGGTGAATTTCAACATCCCGCAATAGATCGGGAACTATTGGTTTTTCTCCTTTTCTCCGGGCTATTTTATCTTCATGGATGCGCAGGGCCAGTCCCTCGGCCATGGCCGTTTTACCGACACCGGGTTCCCCAACCAGCAACGGATTGTTCTTTTTCCGTCTGCACAGTACCTGCATTATCCTGTTAATTTCATCGTTGCGGCCGATGAGCGGATCAAGTCTTCCCTGGGCGGCATATTCCGCCAGGTTAACGGTGAATTCTTCGAGCGCCTTGGCATCTTTGGTATTTTTTTGTGGTATTGGACTCTCGGGTTGCGTGGTAAACGGCTCTTTCTGCAATCCATCGGCAGGCAATTCATGGGAAATGAAGTTGACGACCGCCATTTTGCCGATCCCAACCGAGGTCAGAAAGTAAACGGCATGGGATTCTTCCTCGGCCAGAATGGAGACCAGAACGTCACCACTGTCTACCTGCTGTTTCCCGCAACTCTGGACATGAGCCACGGCACGTTGAAGCACTCGGTTAAAGGCAATGGTCTGGGCAGGTTCGCCGGAACTCGAGTCGGAGAATTTCGGAATTTCCATAAGGAAAAATTTCTCCAGACGTTCCTTTAATACCTGGGTCGAACCACCACACTCGTTGATAATATAACTGGTGAGTTCGTCATGCAATAGACCATAGAGCATGTGTTCAACGGTGACGTACTCATGATTATGAGTCTTCGCTTCTCGTATGGCCAGTATAAGGGCCTTTTCCAGTGTTTTACTCAGCATAATTCTCGCACTTGGTTGGGTAAAAGGGGTACTTTTACCTGTTAGACTGTTTCCATGGAACAGCGCAGTGGAAACTCATTTTTCTTCGCCAGTTGATGAACAACTGAGATTTTAGTTTCACAGATTTCACGGGTATAAACTCCGGCGACTCCTACCCCCTCGTTATGGACATTAAGCATTATTTTTGTTGCGTCATGGGGGGATTTGTGAAAAACGGTTTCGAGTACGGCAATGACAAATTCCATCGAGGTGTAATCGTCATTGTGCAGCAGTACCTTGTACAGTCGTGGCTCTTTCGTTTCAATGTCATCTTCCGTAAGGACAGACCCTTCTCTGCGTTGCTTGTTCTCTGCCATGGTTCTACTGTGAAATAAAAAATAGTAGTGATTTTAGTCAATGCCTCACCGTGAGGCTGTATTTTCAGTTGGTATAGATTCGGAGACAGTTTGTTCATTTCAGTCTGTCGCCTATGAACAATGTTCCCGCATCCGCTAATGGCGAAGATGCCATCAGTATTATATCTCTGTCTGGACATCAATTACCATAATAATGAACGGTTCATTTTCAATATGTCATAAGCTCCAATTTCAGGAAAACGCGGTAAACCTTTACAGGCCCAAGGTTATGTGGGCCTTTTGCCATCCCAGTGAATGGTTACGAAAACTTTGGCGACCCTTTAAGCATCGCCAGAAAGAGCTCCTCAAGAATCAGTCGCTGCGGCAGGGGGGATCCTTTCAGCCGGAATTCCGCCTCGAGCAGCATGCTAAGCCACCGTTTCAGACCCGAACAGGAATATTCCGAGGCTTTGGTGAAACTCATAAACAGGGCATATGGATGCCCTTGCAGCAACTCAGCCCATTCTCCCTGGGCCTTGAGGTCCGGAAGGTATTGGTTCTGAAATTCCTTAGGATTCATGCCGCGTCGCCAACTTGGCGAGGGGCGCATCTGCAAAGAGCGGTAGATGAGTTGCTTCGTAAGGAAATTACGCATGGTAGCGAGGATGGCCAGTCCATGAATTCCCTGTTCCAGCAGATGCGACAGGATAGTCAGAGTCCTGCCCGCCTGTCTTTTGCTGAAGGCATCCGTAAGCTCGAACAGGGCATCCTCCCGATTGCGTGCGACCATCTGTTCCAGGTCATTGCAGGTAATTACTGGGCGGTCACCGACAAAATGCGCCAGTTTTTCCGTTTCAGTGACAACGGCTACCGGATGAAAGCCGACACGCTCAAAAAAAATTTCCACCGCCCGGGGATCTATTTTTTTGCCGAATTCCCCCAGCGTCTTCTGCATCATCTCTTGCAGCACCGCCTTCTGCTCGGTTTGCGCTGCGGCGTTTGACCCGGAGGCGACGGTACAGTCGACGATAATCCCCTTTTTCTTGATATAGGTGAACAGCCGCTGGCGTTTATCTACTGTCTCGGCGGTCAACAGCAGTGTGTTGCCGTTCGGGAGTCCTTTGTCAAAGGCTTCGATATACCGGTCGACGAGATTGCCCGTACTGACTTTGCTGACTTTGAGTAACGCCTTCGCTTCGACGATGAGCGTATCCGCCCAGATAATACTCTCTTCCGGTTTATCGAAAGCGAAAATTTTTTTCCATTCCTGCGGGGAGATTTCCGAGAGTGGACCGGGGCCTTCGATTTCCAGCTCCACCGATTGCACCATGGCCTGCAGATGACGGAGGGCGGATTCGGGTCGACCGGCCTGAAAGGCTTGGACTGCCTTTGTCCAGATTTCCCCAGCGATGTTTTTGCTGTGAAAAATCCGGCTGTTTGAGACACGATAGAGCTGCCGGCCCGGAAGCAGGCTGTAGCTCATCAATCGGGCAAGAGTCTGGCCCGGATCTTCTCCATCCCCATCAACAGCGTGCACAGCTCCGGCTTGCTGTTCAAGGAGTTTATCCTGGACAGCGTCGGCTGCTTCCTTGCAGAGAAATCGTTCCCCGAAAAAGAGGAAAAGCTGAGAGTCGAGAGAAAACGAGCCTTCCTGAAGGCTGGTTAACAGCTCCGACCGTTTTAAATATGCCATATGTGTATCCTATGCGACTCTTTATCCTGTTTGCAACCGGAAATGAACATCGGGAGCCGGATAAAAGAATTTCCAAGAGATGTCCAAATTAATTCTTATCCTGGATAGACTAGCTGTTTTCCCTTGGATTTCCAAGTGTTCAATTGTAAAACAGATGGATATTCAAACTTAACTTAGCCATCGCTGATTTTAGGTTTTTACGAGATTATCAAATAAATAATTCGATTGATTATAAGAGCTGATTATAATCATTTTCGATTATGCTGGTGTCCCCCAAGAAGGAACTCTTTTTAGTCCCTGTGCATTGGGGGGCCGGAAAAAGGGGACAGAGAAGTGAAATTTCCAAAGAGAAACGATCCCTGTTGGTGCAACAGCGGCAGGAAATACAAGAAATGTCATCTGCAGTCCGATGAGCTTGGCGAGACCGCTCCTCCCGGTCTGCAAAAAAAAGTGGACCGGCAGCCGACTGTCGCACCTGGCAAGATAAGTCCACCCAATTCCGTTCCGGACCATATTGGTCTGCCTGAATATGCTGTCTCCGGTGTCCCTGTAGCCGATAGATCTTCGTGCCGGAAAGAAAGTGCCGAAGAGATCGAACGGATGCGCAAGGCAGGGAAGATTGCCCGTGAAGTGCTGGATACGGTTCTTGCCAATGTGCGGGCAGGTATTACCACTGATGAACTTGATCGAATCGCCCACAAGCGAACCATTGAACTCGGCGCATATCCAAGTCCTTTAAATTACATGGGCTTTCCCAAATCGATTTGCACCTCGATTAACGAGGTGGTGGTTCATGGCATCCCCGACAGCCGGGAATTGGTCGAGGGTGACATTATCAACTGTGATGTAACCGTCTACGCCGGAGGCATGCATGGCGACTGTTCCGAAACCGTTTTTGTCGGGGATGTAGACGAAGAATCCCAAAAACTGGTCCGGGTAACCTGGGAATGTCTGCTGAAGGGTATTGAAGTTGTCAGGCCAGGCCGGCGTCTCAATGCTATCGGCCAGGTCATCGAGACCTATGCCATGCAGAACGGCTTCAGTGTGGTCCGTGAATTCACCGGTCATGGAATTGGTGAGGCATTTCATATGGCTCCCTATGTGGCTCATTTCTTTGAACCAAGGAATATGACAATTTTGGAAGAAGGCATGACTTTCACTATCGAACCGATGATCAATGCCGGTCGTGCCGAATGTGTCATATGGCCCGATAAATGGACGGCGGTGACTTGTGATCTCGCAAGAAGTGCTCAGTTCGAGCACACCCTTCTGGTTACCCACGATGGTGTGGAGATTCTCACCGGCGGCCGTGAGCCCTGGTTCTTAAAACAGCGATGCATTTAACATAGCAGGATTTCAGTAAGTTTTTCTCCGCCGTCCTTATTTTTTCGGGCATATACTGATGGTCACCAATCTGTTTTCTGCTTGGATACCATGTGCGAGGTCGCGCACTGTCGAGCCTCCCCTTCTGTACGGCAAAGAGTTCTTCGATTTTTTCTCGCAGCTGATAGTTTTCAAGCGCCGTAAATGTGTCCATAGTGCGATTGCTGACGAGGGCGAAATAGCCGAAGTACTTCTTTGCTTCGGTAATGGCCTTATCGTTGAATCCCACCTTCAGCTGCCCCCACGCCCCTTTCTAGAACAGCTCAGGTACTTGTCTATTTTCTTTTGCGTTGAATCCGTGAACTCGGTTTCTCCTCCTTCTATTTGCGCTTTCAGTTCAAGCAGGTCCTTGCGGAAGGCGAGTTCTTTCTTGGCCTCGTTGTCGGGAGAATAGTAAACATGCACATACAGACGGCGCTATATCGTTTCTTTTTCTCCGGCGAGCTTGCCGTCGCGTGATCGCCGGCGTACCCTGCTGAACTGGTGCATCCTCGGCGAAGTTGCTCCGCAGATGGACGGGTCGAACGGACAAGTGCTGGACATACCCGCCAGTGTTGCACGGAGCGCATCAACTGTCTCGCGGACCCAGACAATATTCGGTTCAACCAGGGTCAGAAACTTCACATTGCGCAAGGCGAATTCCATCATTCTTTTGGCTGTAGTAGCCGTTATCAGTGACGATCAGAGGTTTTTCCAGATTGAGACACTTGAGTTGCTTTAGAGTGTTTTTAATGGATATGACATCCGGAATATTACCGGGTTGCTTAGCGAAGGCCATCGGTTCGCGAGCCTTCACGGAATATAAGGTCAAAAGTTAGATCGTGTTGAGTCCATCGCCATTCTTGTTGAACCCCCGCCGTGCCTCCGACCGATTTTCTGAATAGGTCGAGATGGTGGTTGAGTCAAACGCCAGCACGGGCGACTCTCCCAGGCGTGCCGCCCGAGCTGAAAAATAGCACTGGACGCCTTCTTCATTGCGACCAACATCCTTAAACAGCTTACCATACACGTCTTCAGTGATAGCTTCACGATATGGAAGAAGGTGCATCACCTGCCAGCTCTCAAGGCGCGGCAGCGTGTTGCCACCGGAACCGATCCAGTAGCGTGCGATAGAAAGCATCTTTGCCGCATCACCTTCACTGAATGAAGCACGTATATCATCATCGATACCGGAAACTTCGCCAACCCATTCCAGGACGTCCGTAAGGCCGGTATGCCGACGTGTTGCACCGGCAATGCCTCCCTCGCCTTTGCGTTTTTTCGGACGAGTCGCCACAATTTCTAGCGTCTCAGCCTTGATTTTTCCCTTGAGCTTCTGACTTACCACGGTTTTTCAACTAAACCGTGCTCATAGAGTTGTGTTGTGGGGTTAAGTGTTCGCTTTATCCGATTTTCAGGGTTATCACGTCACCAAGCGTTAACATTTCGTTGCTTCCCAGTAAATACCTAATTCTTGACCTCAGGGACACGATTACTGTCCTTTTCCTTCAAGGAGGTTGTGAAAAATACTATCGAATGACATTGTGGTAATATCGGGAAGCAATTGATCGGGCTTCAATCCAGTCCCGGTACATGTCGAGCCATCAGGAAAATTTATAGCTAAGGTACTGAGCCATAACTGTCCTTGGTCTGCAAGCGTAAAGACTGTCTGGGAAATACATTTGCCATAGGTCTGTTCACCCACCAGCCGACTGGGCAGATAAGAACTCAGAATTCCAGCAAGTATTTCCGCTGCACTTGCAGAATACCGATCAACGAGCAGCATTTCAGGCGATCTATATTTAGTGCCTGCTGGCGAACGATAAATTTTCGATTTACGATCATGGTCGACTGCTATCACTAATGCATCTGTTGGCGGCACAAACATACCTGCAATTTCAAGAGATTCATCGAAATCACCGCCCCCGCATCCTCGTAGATCGATGATCACTTTGTCCTCCGCCCGAACAATTGACTCGTAAACTGCGGCAAATCGCACTGCAGTGGAATGGCTTACAAATTCATCAATCCGGATTACTACAATGCTGTTATGTTTCCTGAGCCAGGATATCTCCGAATAGGGAGTAGGCTTTGATCTTACCAGACAGATTTGTGTTTCCTTGGTTCCGTCAGGAGAGACAGCGAGAAGCAGATTGGGTTTTTGAAGTGCTCCCTTAAGAATTATCGAAATTTCCGAAGCCGCTATATAACTAATTGTCTTTTGATTGATTGCAGTTACTACCCCTACTTCCGGCAATTCGCCGACACTATCAATCCGCCCAAGCCTTGGTCTGGCCCATAATCTGTTCTCATGAAGAAAAAAGGTGATTCCTGGATCCAGCCTTTGGGCTACCGAATGTTTCGGTGGAAGGATGTATTTGGAAAAGTGATCATATTGTTGCAGAAGCACATTTATGTTTTCTGAATTGATATCGTGATAAAAACTCTCAGGAAAAGATTCCAGACTCTTAGTCTGGATGATCTCCTGGATCTCCCCAAGAGGAAGCTGGGCGATGGCCTGGGAGTGCCAGCAAATTGCAACCGCAAGAAACCAGAAAGTAAATTTTGCCATCACCTTACTTAGATTGTTCAGTTTGCCGAGTTCGCTAGTGCCTGCGAATATTCAACCAACGCGACATACTCTTTTCGCAGTTTTTCTCGTTCATGCAATAAAACCTGATACTCCTCAGGATCTGCGGTACTTTCATCCTCACGGTCAAGCCGACTTATTGCATCCTGCTGCAATTTCATATTACTTTTAATCTCTTGAATCCGTTCTCTCAAATGAACAATATCCATCTTCTGCATCGATGGTGTGGTTTGAAGTTTAGCCACTTTCGCCTCAAGTGCACGAATATCTTGATTGAGAGATGTCAGCTCTCGTTGCTCAGCAGCGAGCCTATTGTCAACAGAAAGATACTCGGCGTGCAATTTTGACCGGCTATTTTCAAGCTGTTGATTAGCCTGCTGTTGTTCTTGTAGGAGGGCCTTCTTCTGCTCAAGCCTCTTGTCATAGCAGCCACCATATACCCCTTGAATACCACCAATCAAACCGCCACTGCCGGGATCGCCACATCCCCCTGCACAGGATGACAATAGCGCAACGGCACCAACCAACAAGATTAACTTTCTTATGCTCATGACTACCCTCTAGTTGGTAACGCATTAACAATCTTGGCCATTTGCCTGTTGTTACTGTCCAGCATGGAAATATTTTCTCTCAGTGCAACAATTTCGTTTTCCAACTGTTGGGCCTTAAATTGATCGCCACCAGCCTTTACCAGATTTTCCTTGTATTCATTTAGAGCTGTCAATTCATTATTCAATGCGATCTTGTGGTTTTTATTTTGTTGGATTTCCTCAAGATAAGCTGCTTTTTCATGAGCGGTTAATGCAGCCGACACTTTCCTTGACTTAACGCTTTTCAATCTTTCATTGAGGGCTATTATCTGCTCAGATGTTTTGTGATTTTCCTCTCGTAATTCTTGATTTTTCCCATTCCAATACGTCCTTTCCCCATCTAGCCCCTGTTCAGTGGTTTTGTATTGTTTTTTTCTTTCAGCTAAATTTTCAGCTAATTTATATCCGGCCAAGCTACCGAGAGCGGCACCTAATCCGGCACCTATGAGTGTGGCTTTCGTGTTATGGCCAAGCGCCTGTCCTAAAAGCCCCCCTACAGCTGCACCAACTCCAGCACCGGCAAGTGTTCCTTGCTGTTTTGTTTTTGTTGCATCTTCCGAGTTTGTCCTTTCAGTATCTTGTAAACCTGAGTCTGTATTTCCGATATTTTGCAGAGGAATACATCCTGACAAAAAAGCTGATATTATTATGCCAACAATTAACTTGCGAAAACGTTTTTCCATAATTCACGACTCCTTTAGCTCAAATAGATCTTATTCAATAAAATTTGAAAATTGCATAGAAAAATCATCAAGTATCATCTCAATCGAAATCTTGCCGTTTCGGTCAATCTGTTGTAATTCACGGTCTACTAGTTCCAGCACCGCCTTTTGGCGAGATGGCATATTCCCTTGCCTAGCCTGGCCCATACCGCATAAAACTTGTTGGTGATCCAACCTGGTCAACTCAAGCAGTTTCGTTTTATATGCTTTCAGATCTGTATTAATCCGCTCCTGCGCTTTTTTAACTGCTTCCTTCGCGAAGTCGAGCTGTTCCTGATACGATGCAGGTGAGATGGCATGTAATTTTTGCGCCGACTCAAGAACTTTTTCTACCTTTGGCAGCTTACTGACGGACAAAGACAGTTCGTTGCCGAATGATCGAGTCTCCAACGCCAATATGTTGGCTTGAGGGCATTCTTGGGGAGGCAGGGGCAGTTTTTCTATTTCGCTAGATTTTTTCGGACTGAATTCAAACCACCTCATGTGGTAAGCGAGCCCACCCCCTACGCTCGCTGAAAGCAACAAAATGACAATCCATTTTCCAATAGATATTTGTTTTGATTTTGGTCGAGATTGTTCTCTCTTCTTTTGTTCATCGACTTTCGAAGTTTCAGGCGGGATGTCTTTTTTTGGGTCGTCAACCTTGAGAATTTCAGATCGATTGTCTCTCTTCTGCTTGTCGGGCTTAGGAATGACAGACGGAATGTCTTTCTTCTCTTCATCGGCTTTCGAAGTTTCAGGCGGAATGTCTTTTTTTGAGTCGTCACCCTTGGGCATTTCAGCTAGAATACTTTTCTTCTGCTCGTCGGACTTGTGGATATTGGCTGTGGAAATCCGTTCACCACAATATGGGCAAAAAGAGACGCTACCCATGAGCAGGCCGTGACACTTAAGACAGGTTGGAAAGGATGGCTCGACCATAGCGTTCTCGCTCATATTAGCTGCTTTGTTCCATTCTTCCTTAAACAAGTCCATAAGCTCCCAATTCGATGAAGTATACAACCGGGAACTCGGGAAGACTGAGGAGCAGGTCAATAATTCCACTCATCGTGTTGTTCTTGGTAAGATAAATAATTGTTGGAATGAAAGATATGAAGATAAAAACATGCCCAGCAAAACTAATTAAGGGCACCAGAAGGAGATAGAGAAGCCAACCCAAAAGTAAGCATATATACATTGCTCCAAGAGGAGTTCTTTGTTTATTCCCTGAGTGCTTCATCTATAGTTACCTTAGAAATATATCTTCGTTATCCCAGCGAGATCACACTTGCTCTAAATCCATCCGGCGGACCAAGAAAGGTGGGAATTGACCAGAGGACGCATTTTCATAGAATCAAATATCACCACTCATGCCAACATCACCTTTCATTAGGCAGACCACCAATAAAAATTGACCTGTGTTATTCTTAATTTAATGGCGGTTCCTCGTCATCAAACAGAGGTGGTTCCTCAACGGCAAACAGCGATTCGAGGATGTTGATCTGTCCGGCAGGCTGCCAATCACCCATCCCTCTCTGCCACACTTTGGACGTTATCAAGAGTTGACCCTTATCGGCCAGCTCAACCAGCTGCGGCCAGTCAAACGGACCACAACTTTTGCCATCAATTGCAACCTTGAATGGCATAAAACCCTCAGGGTGCATATGAAGTCCGATCGGAGGTGGTGCAACAGTACCACCTGAATTGTTCCACTTATTAGTAAGGTTTACGATCGGAGGCTGTATGATTTTTTCCAGCTGGTAAGTCGGATGAAATATCTCTTTTCGTAGCACTCTCTTGTTCTCCTGATCCTCGTTATTTACCTCATAGGTATAAACTTCCTCTTTGGATCCGGGAATCTCGTCAGTCAGGTCTCTAATCTGCTCGCTTGCAAGCCGTAAGAGCCTTTCTGCTGTACCCTGGCCAACCTTTCTCTCCAGACGTTGGATTGCGTCAGTTTTCAGCTGCTCGCACATCAGGGTAGGCAGGCCCTTTCTGAAAACATCTTCTTCATCCTTATGTATTCTTGCTTCGGGATAGACGCTGGCCGCATAGTATTCAAGCAGTGCGCCCCATACCGCCAGTTGATCCGGGGTGACCAAAAGTTCCAGATCTTGCCTTACTTGTCTTTCAATAATTTCTCTATACTGGTCTGAAAGACCGGACAGACGGAATTTCCTTTCTCCACCTGCGTCCTGAATTCTGCCCTTCTCCGTCACACTGTAACCGTTCGTTTTGTTACGCCTAAGCACTCCCAAAGCAATCGCCTGGATATAGAGTTTGAAGTCTTCCGCACGGGAAGCCAGCTCATCAAGTGTCAGTTCTCTGGCGTGAACAAAAGTGCCCGTATTCTTATGGCAATGAACTGGTATCTTATCTTCACTTTTGTAGCTGACGAACCATTGATCAAGGTTGCGTAAAGAGGGCAGCGGTAATCCGGAAAGTTCTGTGTAACACACCATTTTTCCCGGGGTATCTATTTCGACAAATCCTACTTGCGTTTCGGTCATCAAAGTAGTTGCCGGCAAGCTCTGCATGAGCCGCGCTCCATACCGTGCCTTGAACGTAGCTGCATCCTTGACGCCAATAACACATTTATATTGATCTTCCGGAGTCTGATCCTTCAGATACTTTTCAAGGTGGGCAAAAACCCAAGGCATGCTCCGACGCATAAAATCCCCAAAGAGATGGGAAAGATTCGGATGCGTATCGAGGGCGGCAAACAAGGGGTTCTCTTTCTCACGTGCATCATCCCCTTCTATCAGGGTCAGAGCACGGTTGCGCAGTTTGCCCATCAGCTCGGCTCGCCCTTCATCCTGCTGCAGCAGGGAGAATAGTTGTTGGGTGCCGCCAAAGTCCTGGAACACCTCTTCCGCCCATCGGCGGGCCTCGGCCTTCGACAGCAGTTCCAACTCATCAATCCTGCTTTTCGGTGCCGGCAGCACAAAATACATGGCATGGCTCTGCTTCATCGCTTCCTGGGTCCGGGTTATCTGCTCCTCGCTGGCCAGGATAATGTCCCGAACCAGTCCACGACCACGCTCCAGGTCACCGATAAAACCGTCCCAGATCGGATTGCCATCTTCATCGGTGCCCTGCTTTCTGCCAAGGAAATCGGAAAACGCAGCAGCCAGTAACGCCGCCTCCCGACTGGCGATGGCATAGAGATGGTAATGCACATAGAGTTTGACAGACTGGGCGATTTGCTTGATCTTTGCTTCTGCCAGACCTTTACCGCCAATCCATTTATCGATTGCCTGCAACAGATGCTCCTGAAGAGTAGCAGTGTCGGTTTTTCGTAAAAATCCCGATAGATCGGCAAACCACTGAGTACTCTCCTCGAGCCGTTTGACAATGCCGGTCTCCGGGTTGTCCAGCTGATCCTTTATCCGGTGAATAAGATCAATGGTGTAGTCGAGTCCACCCCGCTCCTTATTATCCACTCGGCTCCACAGTGCCTTGACGATCCCAGCCTTTCTCTGAGGGTCGGTGAGCTCTGCCAGCAGTTCACGCCGACGCCGACTGATGGCGTCATCATGAATGCCACTGCCGGATTCCACACCCTTGAAGGTGTCACGGTTGATCCCCTTCAGGACCTCGGCTATCCGCTCGGACCATTCCTTATGGCTACCACTGGTCCGAATCTCCTCAAAAACGGCATCGATTCTGGTCTCGATGTCATCGAGGGTGATGATGTCGTTGACCCGAAGGAGTTCCGTAACCAGGTGATAGCTATCATGCTCCGCGCCCTTGTAATACTGGTCGTGGTTAACGACAAAATCGTAATCGATCTTCACGTTGTCGGAACCAAGATGCATCCTGCTCTCCAGCAACTCGTCACGCTCACCTTCCGTTGGCATGTTGCTCTTCGGGTCATCTGAGGCTACCCCGAAGAATGCCTTGAGCATGGCATTCACCTGCCGAAACAGAATCACGTTCTGTTTCTGCTCCAGCTGGGTGTCGATAATTGCCTGTCCGAAGGACGAATAAGCCCTGGAAAAGGTAATGCTTGTGTCTCCATACTGTCCTGTAGGCAGGCCCATCTCATAGGGGACTACTTTATGCAGGTTCTGATTTACTGCTATCGAACGTTTCCTGTTGGCAAATTCTGCTGTAGAGAAGTCTTCGAATAGGGCATCCGCCACCATCTCATAGATATCGGTTATCTCCGCAGTTTTCTCCCCCGCCAGGTTGGCCGTATCGATCAGATAGACATCGCCATAAGGAGCTTCGGACAGCTTCGGAACTTCAAGCTTTTTCCACTGTTTTATGTATCTGCTGCCCTGCCGCATGCAGGCTTCCATTTCCATCATCGCCGCATAGGTGTTCGCCTGGGTACGGACCAGGTTGGCTCCAGTATATCCCGAAGGTAACAGCAGCACGAGATTAGTGGTCACCCCCTGCGTGGAAACCGCTCTTCCTATCCAGTCTACGAGATAGCCGACATCAAGAAAACCGCCTGATCCTGTTCCTCCAGCAGTAGAAGCAATAACAACAATTTTTAAGGCTCCGGTTTTCAGTTTGAGACCAAGCCGTTTCTGCGCTTTGTCTGTTGTGACGTTGGCCAGCAGAGAATCTGCCTTGGTACGAATCAATGATTTGAGGGCTTCATACTGATCAAAGAAGTACAGTCTTGATATCGCCCGAATCTGGCCGGCACCTTTTTCAACGTCTATATTTAATTCATTGATTGTTTTCCTGGATAAAGGGAACCATTCCTGGATAAGGGGGTAAATATTAAGTTCCTCCTCAGTTTTGGTATATTTTTCCAGCGGCAACTTTTTGATGAGTTGCTCGTTTTCCCTGAACTGGATCTTCGAACTCAGCATGTCACCTTTGACAGCCTTTCCCTGTTCTGTTTCATATGAACTGAGATCGACTTGAAGAAACTCTGCAAATGGAAAATCTGTAATATTCTCCAAACGAACAGTTTCTCCACCATTACCCCATAAAGTGTTCATTATCCGTCTACGGATACGCCACAGCACTTGGGCGCCGGTACCTCCCAAGGCAACAAAAAGGGTAGGAACTACCTCATCAAGGATAATTTCTTTTTTGGGGCTATTACTGGAATCAGTTTTACCTTTCCCAACATCATTTGCCATCACTCTTTCTCCTCTTGCTGATCTTCAATTTATTTGCGTAACGAAACCACCAGAGCAATCACAAAGCATATAAGTGAGAGCAATGAGAGGGGAATAATTACAGGCAAAGTCATATATATTTTGCTGACCATTGCTACACATCCAATAGCCGAGCCGAAAAACAATCCCCCAAACAGGCCCCAACCTGCCAATCCAGCACTGTTAGGTGATCTTTTCATGCTTGGTCCGACTAGATAACCGACAAAAGTCATTCTTATGAAAAAGAACACCACCGCTAAGAGCAGCAACGCCCCGGCGCCCATCATTATCTCCTTCGAGGTCGGTCCGAGAATAAGTGAATTAGAAAATCCATCAGGGAGATTCACCTGAACGGTAGTATTTTGTGCCGGATTCGACGAAACCGGAGGAAGTAAGGCTATAGTTTTCTCTGCCATTGATTGACTCCTAACATTTAAAAAAATTGTTTAAATAACAGCAACATGCTATATTCTATTAATAGTGCCTTTTATTCGCATAACTCATATGAGCATAAGTATGTCATACGAGATGTTTCAACGCGATCACATGAGTCGAACATTACATTCCTTCCCCTTATCCCGGATAACATTTGGTTTACCGAGACCTCGTCTTATGATGCCGACCCGGACACCGCTGGCGTTCATTATGACAACACTTCCAAGAGGGCGAATCCCATACGATTTCTGTACACCATCCACAGACACACGGTAGCGTTTTTCACTGCGGAAGAGTAACATCAGTAACAATAGTGCAATTGAGAGCAATATAATCCCTCCACCAATGACGAACATTGGCCAGGCAGGATATTCTACTTGAATCAGCAGGGGTTGGACAGTGATTGAATTTTTGGCCGATTCGCCAGGAACAAATAATTCCGGCAGAGGATCTTTAGGAAACAATTCCGACATGGATTTTACAAATTCTTTGGATATCTCCAGTTGCTGGTCTTTCAGTTCGAACTGAAGTCTTCCTGGTACACGGTACCCAGAACCAAATATGACCTCCGGATTCCAGAACGAAGGGATAGAAGGGATACTTATTTTAACTGAAACTTCCTCAGACAGCCCTTCTGCTGGGATATTTACGAGCTTATCAGTTGACAAGGATGAACTAATACCCTCTTTATCACTCTGAAAGCTTGAGGAGAAGGTGATACCAGCTTTTCGGAGATCAAAAGGGAAAAAGTCATTTCTGAATTGTCCCGTTATCTCAACAGCTTCCGGTTTCCCAGCCGCAGTGAAACTCAGTACTAGCGTATGTTGATTAGCTATGCTCACTTTAATACTGTCATTGCCCTTGACACTGGTCGGAAGAAAAGTCAGAGCTTCAGCATTGAGGGGTTTGAGTCTAGCTGGCCTACTGCCAAAAGGAGCGTTGGAGGAAACCATCTGCTGCAGAAGGTTATCTGCTTGATCCCCATAGGCCATCGCATAGATCATCAGGCCGTTACCCTTGAAGTCCGGCTTTGATCTGCTTTGCACCTGCATTGGCACTGGAAAAGCGACTATGCGCTGTATTTCTTTGGAATTTTGAACAAAGTCATAAAACTCTTTATTTCGTTCAACCGTCTCCTGACTATTATCGGGGCTATTTTTGTTATTTGTGATAATCCAGATAAGGCAGGATACACCAGGGGAATACTTTGTGATTGCTCCAACGATTGCCTCTTGAAAATCGGTATCTGCATAGCTTTTCCGTCCCGGCTTCCGAGCTGGTTCGATCAATTGGACCGCTTTTTTCACCTTTGACTGATCATTGCCTCTATAAAGAAGTTTTGGTGAAATATTATCTCCTGCACTTTGATTAAAGCTCGCAATTACTTGCTCTTCACCGCCATAAGCTTTGATACGTGCGGTGAGTTCTGTTATCAAAGGCTTCAGTTGGGAATTAGGGTCATCATAAAATGGAAGCATCCAACCAGAATTCTGAATAAGAAAAATCTGCGGAGTGCTTGTAACTGCTATTGCTTGCGCACAGCACCATAGCCATACAATCGCAACACAAGCAAGAGTTGCAGAGATCTTGTGCATGATTTTCATCATTACCTCTAATTTAGTGCTTTCCACTGAAAACATTCGTTCCTGTCCGGCAAATAAATATGTAACGCACCATCATAAATGAAAACAGTTATTTCAATAGCTTGAATCAAGTCGTGAGTAAACAGGCTGCCACTCTCTCCATCCGGCATTCCATCCGATCCTTCCACCCAGAGAGGAGTTTCGGGAACACTGGAACTTTCAAGAACAAAACGTACATGCGGTTTGGCGTTTACCTGACGACTCATAAAGATATCTGAAAAATTCAGGCCGAAATCTTCTCGTCCTTCCCATTCGCTCACTTTTGCAAGCAGCACAATAGGCGTGTTGGAAAACTCAATCAATGGAAGACGAAGATACCATTCCACACCGGTTTTCTGAGCACATTTGTCTATACCTCTCCAGTGATCCTCTACCCAGGAAAAGCAAGCATTTCCAGTGGAGACGAATTGACCATAATCAACTTGCTGAAAATCAAGCTGAGGATCTCCATCGAGTTTAATAATTACATGAATGATTCCGTCACGGGTAGTCGGGTCGTGCGATTCACATAGCTGCCATATCCCAGACCTAGAGCCGCTAACTCTATATGGCGGGCCCAATCCGACTAATGCTCTGGCTCTTTTTCCATTTGCTTCAAAATACTTAAACTTCCAAGTCAATTTTTTGCTCTCTGCATTAATCTCTACTCGGACATATCCTTCTTGACAGGACCAATATAGAACATTCTTGCTTTCAAGGAGAACCGGAATACCAAAACATAATTCCTTTAAATCCTGGCATGTCAGGGTCGTAAAGGTTGCTTCAGATTCCGATGCAGGAGCACATTCCTGCCAAATATCCGCATCTGCCCTTTTCCAAACAATTGTAAAACGCTCCCCCTTTAGAACGGGTACCAAAACGTACAAACCCAATCTGGCAGCACCCCCGATTGGATGCCCTTCTCCCCGCACTACACTAATACTGCCGGAAGCCCAGTTGATAGTGATACATGCGGGTCCTCTATCTGAAGGCACGTACATGGTTGATTCACCCGAATCGACCGCCATTGACCATGACCACCAAGGCAGAGCGCTTTCGCCTACACTGCCGTCCAATGCTACCCATGGATAACCTTCCTCCGGACAGAACACCCAAAAGCGCCCGCTATCCCGTTGCAAAGCAATCAACTGTCGTTTCTCTGCACCGAGTTTAGCCACACAGAACGAGAACTTTCCGTCTGCCGCCGGCAGTGGAAATTTTTGTCCCATAGTCTTGGAAAGCATCTCCTGCCAACCAGCAGGCAGACTCTCGAAATATAATTTAAAACCGTCCTCAAAACCATAGGGAGGAACCCACAACTGATCGTTGCTTTGATTTCTTATCAGCAATTCCAAACCGCAATAAGGACAATTGCGAAACTCTGCGGGAAATATACTGCATGCGCAAAGTGCATCGGCATTAGGGTGCCGTTTGGCACCTATCAATTTATCGAATGGCAGAATTTGTGATTTTTTCAGCTCATCACCACAAATTCTTACAGGCGTGAACCGCTGTCTTTCATCATCTTGCTCCCATGCGGTTTCACTAAAAGACCAAATAGGGTTTTTACCCATAATATATACCTAGCACCTGATTATCTATTAATAAAAGGACAAGCACATTTTCAATACTTTGAAGACTCATGGATTGCACTCGTAGCTCTCGCTTGCAATATTAAAAAGATTAAAAGGGTATAATTAGTTTGAGTTGTCATGGATCGCTCATCAATTTTTTAAAGAGATGAGCAAAATTGAACAAAATCGTTTTTCCTTTCACCAACTAGATCTCATAATCCTATCGAAGAACTTCTTGCTAGACGAGGTTTCAAGATATTTTTCCGCTTTCAGCGACCCTTTCTTACCTACTGCTTTACTAAATTCAAACGTTATGAACGTTATCCAAACACATTTCACATCGATAACTGAAAAGCTGAAAACACAAGATAACAGAAATTTGCCATCATCATGTTGATAATTGTGCCCTGAATAATCGCAAAGAGGCAATTGCAATTTAGAAGGAGTGAGGAGGCGAAGGCCATAAACAGTTGCATTCTAAAAAATCCCTATAAACCATTCCTTCTCAAAAACGGTGCGATTGTAATTTTCATCCTATGTTTCCGACCGATTTTTAAAATTTATCGAAAACGGCCATAGAGAATGATGTAACATGAGCAGGTCTACTTGTATACCTAGCTCAGTCAATCATGCTCACAGGTCTGCTCTCCACTATCTGGACGAGTACAACTTCCCGACCATACTCAAAATTAAACTGCAAGACTCATGTTTAGGCATATATTGAGCTGCTGCCAGCTATATGCCGGCAGCATATGAATGAGAGGCGATTTTTCCAAAGAATTCAAAAATCTTAATCAATCAGGCTGAATCACCTCTTCACCTTCGCCCTTTCAGATGAGTTGTTAGAGCAAATGATCTCACGATTAGAACCACGATTTTCTGCCAATGACATAAATTTGCTCAAATTCTTCATCGGATTTGGACAGATAGAGGATAAATTCTATAAATGCGATAAGAGCAATTATTCCTGTGGGAATTCCAAGCAATATAAAACCGAATAAAAATACCAATAACATAATAATTCCTTGTGCTTTGTATCCAAGATAGAATTTGTGGGCACCAAATCCTCCAAGAAAGAAAGCTAGCAGGGCAGCAGTAAGACGCTTTGCCCCAGGAGCTATCGAATTACTATCAGTATATATTTCTCTTGCTGCCCCTTCATCAGAGGCAAAATCTATCTTTGTTCCAGCCTTGGGAACCATAGCAGACTTCCAATCAGATGATGTAAATGTATACCTTTTGCCATCATCACCGGAAACCACACCGGATTTTGTTGTTACTTCATAGTTTAAAATTTTGCCTTTCACTTCCCTCTCCTTTTTAAAATACATAGCTAATAGTATAGCTCTGAGACTAGAAATTAGCCAAATCCAATGTTCCAACCGCTAGTTCAGCCAAAATGATATCTTAAAGCAACTGCCAAATCAAGCTGACCGAGGCAAAAAAATGCCCATCAAAATTAGACACTGAAACGGCTTTATTTCTAATAAGACGAGGGTTGATTGGTCAACAACAGCATGCAAGTAATGTATTTCATATTGAATTTTCTCAATTGGAGAAAGTGAAGACTTAAGAGTTGTGTCACACAAGTGACGATGGAGTCAAGAATAATCCCAATTATTACAGATCATTCCACACTACCTACGTCCAGTCAATAAATCTTCGTCAGTTGATGGCCGGTAGGTTGAGGGGTCTTATCAAGAGCTTTTCGCCTTCGATGGCTGATCTATCCCACTTTTTTGATATTTCGCTATTTAGATTGATCTCAAAGATAATCAATACGTTGTAGTAACAGTAATATTTTGTTAAATTAAATATAACAAACTGATATTTAGAGATAATTTCCTGTACTGTATCCAACAGACCTCAGTCTATTGAACGAAGTCCTGGAGATTTCTGAGCAACTGACTACGAATCGTATAGGCTCAGTGAACCTCCCTTGAGAGGTGAGTCGATAGGAGACCAAAGTTTTTAAAACATTGAGCCAGTTGGTGCCTTCGGTAACCAGATTTGACTATTTTGGTCCCAAAATCCCACATAAATCAAGAGGGTAGGTTGGCAGTACATGCAGATTTGGCAAATCAGCAATGTGATTCCAACAAGTTAGGTCTATTTCTGGACTCAGAATGGCGAGAATGGGGGGCGAACTTAGAAAGACAGACTAGGACACGCCACAAGGGGGTACTTTTTTTAGTCCCCATGCTTTGTGGAAATCTCATTCAAAAAAGAAATGGATTTCTGAGGTTCTAAAAGGCTGCGGGTGGCGTTCGGGTCCTTTTCATAAGTCTGATTCCATTCCCGAGGGAGATCGGGTATCCGCTTAATGATCACCTCGGGTACGAGGGAATAGACCAAGCCGCCCACGACCGCCTCCTCGACGGCCAGCCATTCATCCACCACATCCTGTATCTGCTGTATGGAAGGAGTTTGTTGTACGGTATTCAGCGCCGCCACAATGGCTTTTTCGGTATACGTGCGCAGGGCGATGTGCAAGGTTTCCTCCAGCGGAGTCATCAGCACTGTGTAGGGATTTTTTGCAACTCTTTTCCAGATGGTTCGATGGCTCCGGGAAAATCGCCAACCGGCGTTTTCCCCGGTGTATTGGAGGTAGCTGGAGTATGATCCCACCTCGTTTATGGAGGTCCTTCCGGACAAGCCGATTTCGATCCTTTTTTCGGTGATTCCGCTGAACCGGACGGGCGACATATTCCCGTGCCAGATCCTGAACAATAACCGCCTTGATACCGGGTTGATTTGTCTCGGGCTGCACTTTTTCGTCGAAAATGGAGATTGAGCTGTACGGATTGGTCAAGCCTGTGCGTTTCAGCACGTCTTCAATAGTCTCCCGGCAGTAATCGGTAAATAATTCGGCGACCGGTTCCCGGTTTTTTTACTTTTCCCTGAAATCAATGGGCTCCAGGCCGTGCTTTCGCAGCAGCACATAAAAATCGGCACGATATTTTCCTGCCGCTTTTGCCGCCTGGCTTACATTGCCGTTATTGAGATCGAGGAGTCGGGTAAGATATTCTTTTTCAAAATTGTCCCTTGCGTATCGTAGAGGTGGAATGCTTTCTTGCGCAGTCGTCTGGCTGGCGATCAGGTCGGGCGTTATGGTTTCCCCCTCCGCCATGGCCACGGCGTATTCCATAGCGTTTTCCAGTTCCCTGACATTGCCCGGCCAGTCGGCGGCCATCAGCTTGCGGCTCGCCTCCGGGGAGATATCCCTGATGGTTTTCCCCGTCTCCTTGCTGAATTCGGCGAGGAAATGTCTGGCCAGGGGTAGAATGTCCTCTTTGCGCTTGCGCAGCGGCGGCAGAGAAATGGGAATCACATGGATACGATAATAGAGATCCTCACGAAAAAGACCATCGTGGGTCAATTGATCAAGATTGCTGTTCGATGCCGCTATGATTCTGACATCGACCTTTATCTTGCGATTGCCGCCCAGTGGATAAAATTCCCTTTCCTCCAGTATACGCAAGAGCTTGGCCTGCATGGACAGAGGCAGCTCGGAAATCTCATCGAGGAAAAAACTGCCACCATGAGCTCGGGCGAATAAGCCTTCCCGGCGGCCATCGGCACTCGTGAAAGCTCCTTTTTCATAGCCTAAGAGTTCACTTTCCAATAAATTTTCCGGAATCGCCGCACAGTTGACTGCGATGAACGGACCGTCTTTTCTTGGGCTGGCAGCATGCAGGGATCGGGCAATCAATTCCTTGCCGGTGCCGCTTTCTCCTTCGATATAGACATTGGTGTCGGTAACCGCGACCTGAACCACCTTGGCCAATACGGCTTTCATTTCGCTGCTTCTGGCAATAATCCGGGAAAAAAACGGCGGGTGGATCTGCTGCGTATGCGGGGGGCAGCGTCCGCTCGACAGGCGGCTTTTTTCCAGGCAGTTTTTGATTTGACGTATAAGCTCGTCACCATCAAAGGGTTTGGTCAGGTAATTGCAAGCGCCGCGTTGCATGGCATCGACCGCGTTATCGATCGTTCCATAAGCGGTAAGGATGATTGCCGGAAGTTCCGGCTGGATCTCCCGAAGATTTTCCATCAGAACGACGCCATTTTCATCATTCAGTTTATAATCGACCACTGCCAGGTCAATGTAATTTTCCTTGGCCAATGTCAGGGCTTCATGGCTGCCTGAAGCAGGCAACACGCGGTAGCCATGAGATTTCAGGCGCATTCCCATTACTTTCAGGATACTCGGGTCATCGTCGATCGCTAAAATGGTTTCTGCGTTGATCTCATCTTGTTTCATTCATGGCACCTCAACAGCCGTATCGGGTTGTACAAGTTCTAAATCTACAGCCTTCAGCTGTTCAATTTGTCTCCTGAGTGTCTGAATTGTTACGTTCTGAGAGCGTAGAACATTGCGGAGTTCTTGGATTTTTGCTTTCTTGTCTGTCAATTCACTGAGGCCGGTCAGCCAGCAGCTTGCTGTCGGATCATACTTCGAGTGGGGAAACGATGACTCCAATTGTCTCAGACAGTTACCTGCGGAATCATGATTATCGAGGTTATATTCGGGACGCGCCAGGATGGCTCGTATAATTCCAAGGGCACGCGCGGATACCTGCCCTTGGCGCAGAGATATTGCCTGGGCGACGGACAGCAATGCTTTAGAAATCTCTCCTTGTTTTACCGATTTTTCCGCCTGGGCCAGGGACTTGGCTTCCAGCCGGTCGAGGCTGCCCGTACGGCCCGGGGCCGACCCTTCTGCCAAAAGCGCGCCCGCTTCATTTTGTCGTTGTGGAGGAGCAGTGTGTCCACCCAGCATTTGGCATCCGGTCAGCATATACAATATGATTAAGCAGGAGGGAGGGAAAAGTAAAATGTACTGCCATGACTTTTTTTGCTTTCTACCCATATACCGCCTCCGTGAGCTTTCACAATATGTTGGGCAATGGCCAGTCCCAGACCGCTGCCTCTGGTTGTCTCTTTTCCCTTTTCAATCCTGCGGAATTTATCGAAAATGATTTGCAGATTTTGTGGCTCTATGCCGCATCCGGTGTCGGTTACGGAAATATGCAGGGAATCTCCCGCTGTCGAAGGGGCCTCGGCCTTCAGAGTAATGTTTCCCCCGGGGGTCGTATATTTTAGAGCATTACCGATGAGATTTTCGAGGAGTTGATGTAATTGATCGGCATCACCCCGAACAAGTGGGAGGTGTGCCTGCGGCTTAAAATATATTTGGACATTTCTGCTCTGAGCGATCGGACTGAGCCTGGAAAGGGCAGTTTGAATCAATGTATTCAGGTCGATCTCCGTGAACCGGTAATCCATCATCTTACTTTCCATCCGCGACAAATCGAGGATACGATTAACCGATACGATAAGCCGTTTACATTCTTCACGAACAATCGTCATTAGCTGGGACTGGCTTTTCGGATCATTGTCGAAGATGCCTTTACTAAGCATTTCCGAAGCTTCAGCGATAGCGGTCAGAGGAGTCCTGAGAGTGTGGGATAGATGGCTGATGTAATCCTCTTTTAACCGGTCGAGTTCCTGCAGTCTTATACTCATGTTGTTGAATTCGTCGGCCAGATGACGAATTTCCAGAGGTGCGCGTAATTCCGGGATCTTAGCGAAATTTCCTGCGGAGATCTCCCTCGTTTTTCGCTGGAACAATTCGATAGGCCGGATGATTCGTTTGGTGGCCAGCAGGGAGACGATAAGGCTCAGGACGATGCAGACAACGGCAAAAGTGACGGTCATCCACAGGACTTCCTTGCTGATCAATTCCGCTTTCCGGATTTTTTCGTCCCGGGATTTGTCATTCATCTGCTCGATCCGCTTGAGAGAATTGAGCAGCGCCTCTGCGAGCTCGTCATGATTTGCCTCGTAAAGAGCCGATTGAGCGGAATCGATAGAGGTATTCCGGGCTTTGACTCCATCGAAGTAAGAGCGGCTCAAGGCCAACACCGTTGGGAAGTAGGTTCTGGAATCTGTTTTTGCAGCCAATGCTTCAAGCGAGGTCAGCTGTTCAAAAAATTCATTTTCCCGTTTGGTGAAGAGCAGGTAGAAATCCCGGTCTCTGGAGATCCAGTATTTTTTCTCGATGCTGACCAACAGCCGAAGTCTGGTGGAGAGGGATTGGGCAATCTGGATAATATCACTATCGACCCCGGCGGCCAGATGGCTGATGTTACTTAAACGATTGAGCTCGAATGCCACATAGCTCCCAAAAGAGAGAACCAGGAGCATGATAGTCAGATAGCCTGCCATGAGGGACTGGAAAATGGTCAATCGCATGATCAATCAGTCTCTTGGAAAACAGCGTATTACCGGCATCTTTTCGGGGTAATCTTTGTGAGGTTGGTTGTTCTAACGTATTTGAGAATCTTTGGGTCGGGTACGCTCCGAGAATCCATGATTATAACAGGTTTCCCTTCTGATGCGACCATTTTCCCCGGTGTTTCGCGGTTGATGTCTGCAAATCCTCTGAAGCTTGCGGGTATTCTTGATATTTTATGGCAGGTTTTGATTGAAAATAAAATGTCTTTTTCAGGCTGGTATTCATGGTTGAACCCTAACTGAAAATCAGTCAAGATTTCCATCAGAAAAGGGCCATTTTGTGATAATGGCGAGAAGCATAAAAAAACATGGGAGCACCCTGAAGCACTCCCATGTCCCCCCCTTAGTACATCACATCAGTGGATCATAGGAAATCCCGTACATCAATTTCCTACAATATTATAGTCCGTTACCTTTACGGTCTTTTGACCACCATCTTCCATTACAGTGCCTTTGATCGCTATCTTCTGGCCCTGCAATGCCCTGACTTCCATACTTTTTTCGTTATCGGCCAGGGCGAAGATTTCTCCTTTATCGTCTACGAACCGACTGTGATCATCGATTGTCCCGGACATAGAGAGCTGCTCACCGGCAGAGGCGGCCTGTGCCGTGGCGGCACCCGCTTGGTCGGACTTATCCTTGTCTGATCCGAATAGTCCGGCGTTGGCTGTTCCAACCAGCGCCATAGTCACGGTAAACATCAGGGCCATGGTAAACATTAGCAACTTCTTCATAACATCAATCCTCCTGGGTTGTTTATGCCGCCCCTGATTTCCGGGGCAGCTGATTTCTCAACATATTCCCATCCAGGTTATCTCCTGGCTGCTTCCGGGAATAGCCAAGCATTAAGGACTGGAAACCAGTCTTTCCGGCTTCCGGATACGCAAGACTGATACGCAAGAGGTATGCCATGGTGAGGAAAAACAAATAATATCAATGATAATAAAATGTTAAAAGAAAGTTGTGAATTAAAAAAAGAGTCCGGGTGAAGGGAAAATCCTGCAATCTTCTAAGCAATGGTTACTGTAAGTTTTTAATATCATCGTCTTCTCAATAAGTTAGACTGAATCTAGCTGAAGGATTTTCCCTGCACATAAGATGAACTTATATTGATATCTGTAATTAAAATAATACGATACCCCCCTCCTGCAGGGGGCTGAAAAAGGAGTGATCCATGAAATTGAAGATCCCTGTTGAGAAAATGGTCGAACGATTCAACCGATATGTGGCCATCGATACGCAGTCTGCAGAGAATTCGGCGGAATATCCGAGTACCGGAAGGCAGCTCGATCTGTCGAGATTGCTGGTAACGGAATTGCAGGAAATGGGCATAGGGGATGCCGAGCTGACCAGCCATGGCTATGTCTTTGCGACGCTGCCCGGCAACACCGGCAAAGAGGTACCGGTGGTCGGATTTATCGCTCATGTCGACACATCTCCCGAGGTGACAGGTGCGAGTGTGAAGCCGGTAATTCACCGGAATTACCAAGGTGCAAAGATCGTGTTGCCCGGAGATCCCGACCAGGTCATACGGCCGGAAAATAACCCGGCCCTGACCGACTGCATCGGCCACGACATCATCACTACGGACGGCACCACCTTGCTCGGTGCGGATAATAAGGCAGGCGTAGCGGAAATCATGACGGCGATGGACTATCTGACGCAGCATCCTGAAATTGTCCATGGCACCATCCGGATCGCCTTCACCGTCGATGAAGAGGTTGGAACCGGAACGAAATATTTTGATGTTGAGCAGTTCGGTGCCAGGTACGCTTATACCATAGATGGAGGGGCAGCGGCGGAAATCGAAGATGAAACGTTCTGCGCCGATACAGTGACGATTTTCCTGAAAGGCATCAACACTCATCCCGGTTATGCCAAAGGCAAGATGCTGAATTCGCAACGAATTGCGGCTGAATTTATTAATTTCCTGCCGCGGCACACCTTGTCTCCAGAAACAACCGAGGGCAGGGAAGGGTATGTGCACCTGCATGGGATAACCGGTTCGGTTGAGGAAACCGTGCTGAAATACCTGATCCGGGATTTCTCGGTCGAAGGGTTAAAGGAAAAGGAAGCGTTGCTGCAAAAAATCCTGGAAACCCTGCAGCTAAAATATCCCCGGCTGCGCTATGAATTTAAGGTCGCGGAGAATTACCGCAATATGAAATACGTGCTCGATAAGCATCCGCTGGTTACTGAATATGCCATGGAAGCTGTACGGCGCACTGGCCTCTTGCCGAAGCAGGGACTCATACGAGGAGGCACCGATGGAGCCCGACTATCCTATATGGGAGTCCCGACTCCGAATGTTTTCACCGGCGGGCATAATTTTCATTCAAAGAAAGAGTGGATTTCTGTACAGGATATGGAAAAAGCTGTCGAGACCATCATACATCTGGCGGTTCTGTGGGAGGAAAAGTCCGCCTGATCGCTCTCGGACGGTGAAAAGGGGATATCTTTTTATCCCCTTGTATTTACTTGCATTTATATTGTTATGTTAGATAATTATCGTGGCCCGACTCCAGCAGATCTTTGTTCTTGCTAACCCCTTGTAAAGGGTCTCTTGCTATGCCATACTTCTTGTAGGTATCGTTTCTATATTAGTTTATTGATCCTGAGGAAATCTAGAGTCGAGGGCGGCTATGCTGGTAAAGGTTGATACAAAAAAGAATCGGTTGTTCCTGAAGATTTCCGGGAGTGTTTCAAAGAAAGAGCTGGACAAAATCTATACCGATGTCCGTTTCGCTGTTGCCGATCTACTGCCGGGCTTTAGTGTGATAGACGATCTTTCCGAATGCACCCTCTGTCATTTAGGTGGTATTGCCACCTATAGGAAGATATCGAATTACCTCATTAAAAATGGAGTAAGAGATGTCGTTCGAATAATCAATAAAGATAGTTTGGTGCTTAAGCAATTTCTACAATTTGCAGCGAGGTTTGCGGAATACATACCTATCTATGTTTCCACTGTTGAAGAAGCGGAAGAACAACTTGATAAATCCGAGGAAAGGAATAGGCTCAGTTTTCATTTTGCCGGCCGGCCATCTATAAAATATTTTTCCAATAACGCCAGTGGTGAAGGGCATATCCTCAACATCTCCACGATCGGATGCAAGATCACCTCAACTATGTTTCCTCCTGCAATTGATGAAGAAATCGATATCGTTATATCCTTTAATGCATACGACGAAAACGCCCAAAAGACACTCAATACCAAGGCTTACGTGATCAGGATAGACAATGATGGATTCGCTGTAAAATACAGCAACTTCAGCGAGGATGCAAAAAAGGAATTATGGCAAGTTCTCCTTTTAGAATATGAACATGATTCTCAGAACTTCCCTTCCGATGTGGGTAAGTCAAAATAAGCTTTTTTCTTAAAAGCTCCGGTAAACATCTTTTCTGTGACCAATTTTGATGGCGTCGTAAAAACTCTTCACCTTCTTCGTTGCCACAAATTATCAATCATTTCGAAGTACCTCTTGTACGTCGAAATGATTGATAATTCGCGCGCCTCGAATCTGAAGTTTTTTACTTAGCCATCCATGATTCTTAGGTTTTTACGAGTTTGTCAATTTTAACTACCAAAATAACAAGACTATTTTTAAGGATTTCATAAATTATCCTGTAATTCCATAATCATACTTATGGAAATCATTATTTTCACTCATTTCGGTAGTGACGGGATCAGGTAAATTAAAACTGATTTCTTCAATTTTACTCTTAATCTTTACCAAATCTTTTTTTAGGACATTTCTTACATTTTTCCATACCGAAGGGCGAAACTCTACAGTATAAGCCATTGGCTAAATTCCCAGCTCTTTCCAGAATTCATCGGCAGAAATGTTCTCGCCTGCCTCTTCAAAAGCTTTACGGGCATCTTCAATGTCAATATGATCTTCAATTTTCCGGGGTTGCCAGCAAGAGCCGGAAAAAGATTTATTAAAAAAATCGACTGAGTTGTCGAATTCAGGGAATGCCAAACGACTAAGGGTGCAGGGCAAATAAAACAAATAAAACCAAAGGAGAACTACCATGCAATTCATGATGCTGATGATCCCCGCCGTTTATCAAGGCGGTAAAAAAGTGGACCCGGGGTTTGTGCCCGATCTGAAAAAAATGGAAGAAATGACCAGGTTCAATGAGGAAATGGGAAAGGCCGTTAAAATCATATCACTGAACGGCCTGCATCCATTAGCCACCGGTGCGCGCGTTGCATTCAGCAAAGGCAAACCGACCGTGACTGATGGCCCCTTCATTGAAGCCAGGGAAGTGCTCGGCGGCTATTGGATAATCGAGGCCAATTCGAAAGATGAGCTCGTGAAATGGGCGCAACGCTGCCCTGCGGACCCTGGCGATGTGATTGAAATCCGCCGGATTTTCGAGGCGGCCGATTTTGCTGTCAAAAAATAGGGTGCGGCCATCAAATACAGCATGGCCGGAAGATGGAGATAAAACGATAACGCCCGGCCATGTTATGCAGTGAACCAGAAGAGAGCCCCGCGGTTGCAACAGTCGGCAGTAGAGAACAGCGAAGGGCAGGTGCTGAGTTGACGGCAATAAACAGCAAAGAACAGTCCAACAACAGCTTCGAGCCGGACGCCAAAACACGCAAGAAGAGTTGTGGAAGCAAGAAATACCAGTCATAAAAGTCGCAACCTTCTGCAAAACAATCGCAGCCTTATACTGAGCCTGGTTTCATTCTCATTCTGGACCCCTTGACATCCTATCTCCTTGTCCTATCTCTAAAGAAGATTTTCCCCTCTTTCCCGTCCGATTTCTCCCATTACCTTTCAGGCTATCATCTATTACAGGAGGCGACATGAAACAGGAACAAAATTCAGTGGCATTTGCAATGGGTGGTCTGGCCGGCAATAACGCACACGGTGCCGGTTTCCTGCAAGCTGCTCTGGAAAGAAATGTCGAACCGATAATGATTTCGTGCACATCCGGGCAAATTCTCTGGGTCAGCAGATACCTGCGGATTCGAAATGGTCAACTCAGGTCGGATCTCGGGCAGATGCTCCGTAAGGACATTGCCGAAGTGAATCCGTTCGGAAACGTCAACCTGGCTCTGGCCGGAATGGCCATGTTCGGCAAGCCCGGAGTCTTCGTCCCGGCTTTCAGGGAATATATTCTGGATGCAATCGATAATGCCTGGGATACCTGGAATCACCTCTGGACAAAATCTCACGAAGTCTTGCTGACGCAGGAATGGCTGGAACTTTTCCCCTGCCGGAATCTCCTCCCCGATTTTCCACCGGAATTTTTTGGAGAAATAGCCGATGTCTTTCAGCAGGCCTCATCGCCGCAGGGAAGCGGTAAGCCGCCTGTGGGCATAGTTTTCAATAGCTATAATCCACGTACAGGAGTCGAGAATGTGTATATGAACAATCGGGCTCGCGAACTTTTGCAGGAAAAACCCGGCAGCGACAAGGGTAAGTCCGATTCCGACAAAAAGAGCAGGTACCACGACCGCACGGTCTATCTCGATATAGACGCCAATGGGGTGCGCGATGCTCTGCAGCTCTACCAATACGGATTCGATAAGCAGAGCAGCGGCAATATCGATGGTGCCTATTTCCGCGGCCTTATCCTCTCCGAACTCGCAGTGGCCGAAAGGATCTTCTGCGTTCGGCCGATCAATCACTGCTGGCAGGGGGATCTGCCAAGGAACTATCCCGAGCTTGAAGATTTGAAGACGGAGATCGGTTTTGACGGCGCCTACTGCGGGGAACGCTATCAGATCGAACTCATTAACAGGCTTCTCGACAAACAGATCGCGGACAGCAGCAAGTACCATCACATCGACTTGCAGGAGCTGGAGATTAAACAACCGCGGGGATTCTTTGATTATATCTTTGAAAAGGAACAGGTGTTCACCGATGCATATGAGCAGGCCAAACAGCACTTCGAAAATCTGAACTTAGGCACATCGGGTGACAAGAAGGTGCAACCCTTGCGTATGAAAAAAAGGTCTTTACGAGATTATCAAAAATAATTGCCAGAGATGTCTTGAATGGATAGTTTTAAGGTATTCGGTGGGTTGGCTCTTCGTTGGCAAAGGATTTCAAAGCAGCCTGAAGCACCCTGCAAAAGTGACTCTTTCTCCCCATCACCTCACCTGAGGGATCTCTATGTCTTTGACTTATTCAAGTTACCTCAAAATCGATGAACTCCTGACACTGCAACAGCCCCTGGCAGATGAGACTACAGCCCATGATGAGATGCTCTTTATCATCATCCACCAGGCATATGAACTGTGGTTCAAGGAGATTCTTCACGAATTGGATCTGCTGCAGGCGCTTTTCAATACCAGCGATTTTTCCCGGGCCCAGTTTACCTTGAAGCGCATCCTGGCTGTCCTGAGGGTCATGCTTGCCCAGCTCGAGGTGCTGGAGACGATGCTGCCGCTCGATTTTCTCGCCTTCCGTAATC
Source organism: uncultured delta proteobacterium (assembly GCA_963835305.1). Taxonomy (GTDB): domain Bacteria; phylum Desulfobacterota; class Desulfobulbia; order Desulfobulbales; family Desulfocapsaceae; genus Desulforhopalus_A. The sequence goes on along the minus strand of CAWIEU010000009.1, from coordinate 579,930 downwards.
GCCTGGAAACGGCAAGCGGCTTCCAGTCGGTGCAGTTTCGGGAGCTTGAATTCGCTCTTGGTCACAAACGGCGCAAGATTTTCGAACACCTGCCCGCTGCCTCGCAAGCCAGGCAAAGGCTGGAAGAGCGTTATACGCATCCGGCCCTGTGGGACGCTCTTCTTGCAGGGCTTGCTAAAAGCGGCTATCCCGTGCCCGATGAGGAGCTGCATCGGGATGTGACGCAGCCGATCGCTCCGTCAGCTAAGATCCGGAAATTGCTCATCGATCTCTACCTCGACTCCCCGCAACTCGTGTACCTTTTGGAGCTGTTACTGGACCTCGATCAGGGTTTTCAGGATTGGCGTTATCGGCATGTCAAGATGGTTGAACGGATGATTGGGCAGAAATACGGTACCGGCGGTTCGCCGGGTGTCGACTATTTGAGGTCCACCTTATTCAAACCTTTCTTTCCCGATCTTTGGGCGATTCGAACGGAGATGCAGAACCTATGATTACGGCTGAATCGCTGTACCGTTCTCCTAACGCGCTGGCTGCTCATTACTGGCAATTTCGGGTCGGAGAGCGGCTCCTGCTCACCGGTCACTCGCACCAGGCCTGGCCGGATTGCGGTCTGGAGGGGCAACGGCGGGCCTGGCTCGATGCGGCCGAATATCTGGATCACAAATGGGAGCGCGCCTTTGCCAAAGCCGAGCGGATTCGGCGCGGATTTGCTCAGTTGCTCGATGATCCCGACGGTCATATTGCTCTCGGATCGAACACGCATGAGATGGTGGTTCGCTTTCTCTCGGCCCTGCCCCTAAAAAAGCGTCCTCGCATCGTCACCACCGATGGCGAGTTTCACAGCCTGCGGCGGCAGTTGGATCGCCTGGTCGAAGAAGGCCTGGAACTGGTAAAAGTGTCCGGCTCGCCGGCCTCCCTGGTGGCTGAGAAGTTGTGTGCGGCGGTCGACGAGCGTACTGCTGCCGTAATTGTTTCAGCGGTTTTTTATCAAACGGGTTACATCGTCACCCATCTGGGGAGTGTTGCGGCGGCATGTAGGCGGGTGGGGGCAAAGCTGCTGATCGATGCTTACCACGCTCTCAACGTCGTCCCGTTCTCCATCAAAAAGGAGCAGCTCGAGGATACATTTGTGACTGGGGGAGGGTATAAGTACTGCCAACTTGGCGAGGGAAACGCATTCCTTCGCTTCCCGCCGGATTGCCGGATGCGGCCGATGGTGACAGGCTGGTTCAGCGAGTTCGAGACACTCGGCGGCGCCGGAAGCGGCAGTGCCGTTGTCTACGGCAAAGGTCCCGCACGTTTTGCCGGAGCGACCTACGATCCGACAAGTCACTATCGAGCGGCCGAGGTTTTTGATTTTTTCAAGCGTCAGGGCCTTTCGCCCGAATTTATGCGGGAGATCAGTCAGCATCAGATCGGCTTACTTGCTGCATCCTTTGACCAACTCGATGCTGATCCTGAGATAATAACGCGCAACCGGTCAATTCCACTGGACGGCATAGGTGGATTTCTTGTTCTTCACTCACCCCTGGCCGATAAATTCTGCCGCTTACTTTCTGACCGGGGTGTCTTTACCGACTATCGAGAAAACGCACTTCGCCTGGGTCCCGCCCCTTATCTCTCGGATAGTCAATTGCAGGAGTCCATGCAGATCCTTGGAGAGGTTTACGACAACGTCAGTACAAGGAGGCGTTGAGCTCTCCATCGGGAAAACATGCTGTTGCTTTTTACTGGTGCGGGGGATTTTAGAGAAAGAGGCTATAAGCTGGATTGCCGGTCTCTTCTTCGTAGCGGTAGCCTAGGGCGTCAAGCCGTTTTTCCAATTCCTCACTTTTTCCCTCAGGACATTCCAGACCAACCAGAACCCGGCCGAAATCGCCGCCCTGGGCCCGGTAATGAAAGAGCGAGATATTGTGTTTGCCCCGGGTGGCCTTGAGAAAACGGGTGAGAGCCCCGGGGGTTTCCGGAAACCAGAACCGGAACAATCTTTCATGCAGTACTTCGGCAGATCGGCCGCCGACCATATAGCGGATATGTGTTTTGGCAAGATCGTTATCGGTAAGATCGACGTTTTGGTAGCCGGCCTTGCCGAGCTGGGTGGAAAAATCGGTGCGGTCTTGTTCGTTACGGATAGAAATGCCGACAAAAATATGCGCCTGTTTGCGGCTTGAGAGCCTGTAGTTGAACTCAGTAATATTGTGCTCACCGATCATGTCGCGGCAAAAAGCTTTGAGGCTGCCCGGTTTTTCGGGGATGGTTACGGCAAAAAGCGCCTCCTGTTTCTCACCGATCAGCGTTCTTTCGGCCACATACCGCAGTCGTTCAAAATTCATGTTGGCGCCGGAATTAATGGCCACAAGCGTTTGGCCGGTACAACCGGATTCATGAATATATTTCAGCAGCCCGGTCATGCCGAGACCTCCCGCCGGTTCGACGATGGCGCGCGTGGCCTGGTATATGGCCTTAATGCCGCTGCACAATTCATCGGTGGTCACCCTGATTATGCGATCGACATATTTTCGGCAGAGTTCAAAAGTGAGATCACCCACTTCGCGAACCGCCACGCCATCGGCGAAAATGCCCACCGATTCCAGCGTGATGCGTTTATTGGCTGCAAGAGACCTGTACATGGCGTCGCTGTCCACGGGTTCCACGCCTATGACCTGGATTTCCGGACGCAAGGTTTTAATGTAGAGTGCCATACCGGCGATCAGTCCGCCTCCGCCGACAGGTACGAAGACCGCATCCAGCCTGCCTGAGCTTTGCCGCAGCAGTTCATCGGCTATCGTTCCCTGGCCGGCGATGACCAGCTCATCGTTGAAGGGATGAATGGGCACCATCTTGGTTTTTGCCGCCAGTTTTTCGGCGTGGATGGCCGCTTCCGAGTAATTATTGCCGCTCAGAACCACTTCGCCGCCAAGTCTCCGTACCGCGTCAATTTTTATCTTGGGGGTAGTCTTCGGCATAACGATCAGCGCCCGCATACCCAGCCGGGCCGCGGCAAAGGCCACGCCTTGGGCATGATTGCCGGCGGAAGCGGTGATGACACCTTTTTCCCGCTCCCCTGCGGAAAGGTGGGCAAGCTTGTTGTATGCCCCGCGCAGCTTGAAAGAGAAGACCGGTTGCTGGTCTTCCCTTTTCAGGAGGATTCGGTTGTCGAGTCGGGCTGAGAGGCTCGCTGCTTCATCAAGTGAAGTCTCTATCGCCGCTTCATAGACGCGGGAAGTCAGTATCTGTTTGAAAATGTTATGCAAGGGTACGCCTTGTATCACCTGTGGTTTTCGTTGATTTTCCGCAGCTCCTCGTTGCCCGGACAGAGATCGCGTTCCGTTAGGCTATTGAGCGGCCTGAGAGTCGAATTGATAATGTCATGGGTCTCCAGGATGTCCTGATTGACATATAACAGACCGGTGAGCAGCTTGCCTTTCATCTTTTCCGTCTCCAGATTGTTCAGGGCTACCAGCCTGTCGGTGACATTTTTACTCGAATCGGACTTGTGCAGATGAAGGATACTGCCATCGTGCATTATAACCTCCTGGCTGGAGCCTTCCGGGTAATGGGCGAGGATTTCCTGCTGGAGCGGCACAAAATCGAAGGTATTGGTCGCCTCGATATGTTCCCGTACATATTCATAACTTTTGGTGGAGGTGGAAGTGTTGTTAAAGGTCACGCAGGGGGAGATAACATCGATAAAGGCCAGGCCATTGTGGGAAAAAGCCCCCTTGAGCAGAGGTACCAGTTGTTGTTTGTCCCCGGAAAACCCCCTGGCAACATAACTTGCGCCAAGTTCAATGGCCAGTTCGCAAAGATCGATGGATGAATATGGATTCGGTGTGCCTTTTTTGCCGGCGGAGCCCTTGTCGGTCGTCGCCGAGTCCTGGCCTTTAGTCAGGCCGTAACAGCCGTTGTTCATGCAGATATAGTTGAGGTTCAGATTGCGGCGCAGGGCGTGGGCAAACTGACCCATACCGATTGATGCGGTATCACCGTCACCGGAAATGCCGATATAGAGGAGATCCCGGTTGGCCATGTTGGCGCCGGTGGCAACTGACGGCATACGGCCGTGTATGGAGTTGAAGCCATGGGACCTGCTCAGGAAATAGGCAGGTGTCTTTGATGAGCAGCCGATGCCGGACATTTTGGCAACCCGGTGCGGTTCCACCGACAATTCAAAACAGGCCTGGATTATGGCGTTGGTGGTCGAATCATGGCCGCAGCCGGCGCAAAGGGTGGAAATAAGGCCTTCGTAGTCTTTGCGGGAATAGCCTGCAGCATTGTTGGCAAGTCGTGGGTGGCGGAATTTTGGTCGATCAAAGCTCATGCTTTTCCTCCTTCGGGAGCCTGGTGACTGGCCTGGTAGTCATTGCCCGGTTCAATTCCAAGTCGAGCCTGGATATTTTCGGTGATGAAATCGGCGGTGATTGGTAAGCCGTCAAAATTGAGTATGGACTGCAGTTTTACGGGAGAAATCGCATTCTCGGTCATCAGCATGGTGCGTAATTGTGCGTCGCGGTTCTGTTCAATAACAAAAATTTTTTCATGGTCGTTGATAAACTCGATGACTTCCTCCTGAAAGGGAAAGGCACGAAGCCGCAGACTGTTGAGGTGCAGGCCGTGCTTGGCAAACCGGCTGATAGCCTCGTAGGCGGCGTGGGTGGTTGTTCCGAAAAAGATAACCCCTATTTGGCACTCTATATCCCTAATTTTGGTGCGCGGAGATGGAACCAGGCTCCGCGCCGTTTGCCATTTAACCAGGAGCCGTTCCATCCCGGCCTGGTATACCGGGCTCTCTTCGGTGTAACCGGCGTATTCGTTATGGGAGGTTCCCCTGGTGATGTAGGCGCCTTTGGTGGGATGGGTTCCCGGATAGGTTCGATAGCAGATGCCGTCGCCGTCCGCATCCAAGTACCGTCCCCATCTTTCCTTGAGGTTATCCAGGTCTTCGGCGGTAAGCACCTTGCCGCGATCGTATTTGCGATTATTATCCCAGTGCAGAGGTGCACTGACATGGTCATTCATGCCGAGATCAAGATCGGACATGACGAACACCGGGGTCTGCAGCCGGTCGGCGAGGTCAAAAGCCTGGGCTCCCAATTCAAAACATTCCCTGGGATCACAGGGAAAGAGCAGAATATTTTTGGTGTCGCCGTGGGAAGCATAGGCACAGGAGAGCAGGTCAGCCTGCTGTGTGCGGGTCGGCATGCCGGTACTGGGGCCGGCTCTCTGCACATCCACCAGTACGGCGGGGATTTCCGCGAAATAGGCCAGGCCGATAAATTCGCTCATCAGCGATATTCCCGGACCGGAGGTGGCGGTAAACGCTCTGGCGCCGTTCCAGGAGGCACCAACCACGATACCGATAGCCGCCAGTTCGTCTTCCGCCTGAATGATGGCAACCTTGTGTCTACCCGTATTCTCCTCCGTCCTGTATTTTTTGGTGTACCGGTCAAAGGCCTCGACAACCGAGGTGGAGGGGGTGATTGGATACCAGCCGGATACCGTGGCCCCGGCATAGACGGCTCCAAGGGCAAAGGCGGAGTTGCCGTCCATGAGGATGTCATCTCCCAGCTTATCAGATTTTCGGACTGACAGGCCGCAAACTCCCGCATGATGTGCTTGGGCATACTCAAAGCCGAGTTTTAGAGCGGTAATGTTGGGTTCGGCCAGCTTGGGCTTTTTGTGAAACTGCCTCTCGATGGATTCGGTCAGGATGGAAAAATCCAGATCGAGCAGGGAGGAAAGGGCGCCCACATAAATGATATTTCTCAGCAGCTGCCGCAATTTTGGATTTTGAAACGTATCGTTGCACAGCATGGTAAGCGGGATGCCGATGGTGGTGATATCGTCGCGGATGAATTCTTCCGACAGTTCCTTGGTGGAATCATAGAGAAAATATCCGCCGGGCAGAACTTCCAGATAATCCCGCAAGAGGGTCTGGCCATTGACGGCAACTGCCATATCGACGCCGCCTCTTCTGCCGAGAAAGCCGTCTTCATTGACCCGCACCTCATACCAGGTCGGCAGCCCCTGAATGTTTGAAGGGAAAATGTTTTTCGGGCTGACCGGAATGCCCAGCCGGAAAATAGCCTTGGCGAAGAGATTATTGGCGCTGGCGGAGCCGGAGCCGTTGACGTTGGCGAAGCGGACGACAAAGTCGTTGACTCTTTCTATCTTGATCATTTTTTACCTGCCAGTGCGGAGTTATAGGTGAACTGGATCATTTCCCAGGACGAAGTCGGACAACGTTCGGCACAGAGCCCGCAATGCAGACAGACATTTTCATCCTTGACCATAACTCTTCCGGTGGGCAGAACCGGAGAAACATAGAGATCCTGATCCCGGTTGTCGGCCGGAGCCATTAGTCTGGAGCGAAGATCTTCTTCATCGCCATTTTCAATAAAATTAATGCAGAATTCCGGGCAGATATCAACGCATGCATCGCATTCGATACAGGTGGAATATTCGAAAACCGTCTGTACGTCACAGTTCAGGCAGCGCAGAGACTCCTCGTGGCCGGTCTTTTTGCTGAACCCCAGTTCTACTTCCACCAACCGGTTTTTCAGTGATCTGACCTTGTCCACCATGGGGACTGCGTAACGTTTGTCCTCGGAAATGTGGCTGTCGTAAATCCAGTCTTGGATGCCCATTTTCTGACTGACCAGGTTGGTCCAGGGGGCAGGACGATCGTGGAGATCCTTGCCCTGGCAGAAGAGATCGATGGAAATTGCCGCCTGATGTCCATGCTCGACAGCGGTAATTACATTTTTTGGACCGAAAGCCGCATCGCCGCCAAAAAAGATATTAGGTACGGAAGATTGAAACGTTCTTTTATCAAGCACAGGTAACCCGTTGTCATTCATGGTAATTCCCATATCTGGCTTGATAAAGGGGAAGGCGTTCAGCTGACCGACGGCAAGGAGCACCTGGTCGCAGGGCATGAAGACGGGAGGCTCATCGGTGGCCAGCAGGGTGCGATTTCCACGTTCGTCGTACTCTGCGGTCATCCTCTGAAAATGCATGCCGACTAATCGTCCGTCCTCAATAACGAAATCGACAGGAGAATGGTTGTCGATGATGGGGATGCCTTCGTCTTCGGCGTCCTCAATTTCCCAGGGGGATGCCTTCATATCCGCGCGCGGGCTGCGGACGACAACCCGGACCTCTTCTCCGCCGAGCCTTCTGGCCATCCGGCAGCAGTCCATGGCCGTATTGCCGCCGCCAAGCACGAGGACTTTCTCAGGCGTTGAAGTTATGTGACGGTACAACACTCCGGCCAGCCATTCTATGCCGATAAAGATTGAGGCATCCCCTTCGTTTCTACCGGGAAGATTCGGTAAATCGCGGCCGCGAGGGGCGCCGGTACCGACAAAAACGGCGTCGTAACCCTTGCCGGCAATCGCTTTGAGGTCGTCTACATAATGGTTGAAATGCGTTACGACGCCCATATCCAAAATCCTGTCAACCTCCTGATTGAGCACTTTCTCGGGGAGGCGAAAGGAAGGCACCTGGGTGCGGATAAAGCCTCCGGCTTTGGATTGATCGTCATAGAGGTCAACCTCGTAGCCGAGCGGCAACAGGTCGCGGGCGACGGTAAGTGAGGCTGGGCCGCCACCGATCAAGGCAATTTTCTTGCCGTTTTTTTTGCTGGGAACCTTGAAAAGAAGGTCTGTTTTGTCGCTTTTATAGTCTGAGGCCACTCTTTTCAGCCGGCAGATGGCGACCGGAGTTTCTTCGACCCGGGCTCGCCGGCAGGCGGGTTCGCAGGGCCGGTCGCAGATACGTCCGAGGATGCCGGGAAAGACATTGGAAATCCAGTTAATCTCGAAAGCCTCATCGTACTTGCCTTGACTGATCAGACGGATATATTCCGGAACGGGGGTGTGGGAAGGGCAGGCATACTGGCAATCGATAACTTTATGAAAATATTCAGGATCATGAGTATTTGTCGGTTTCAAGAATTACTCCTCTCTTGTCGGTGGACGGATTATGCCGTCGTGTTGTAAAATAAACCTGAAGATAACGCATGGATACCTGGAGGTGAAGAGAACAGGTGGATTTCCGGATAAGGACCAGCATGTTCACCTGTCTTCCTGCTTACTCCGGGATAATCCGCACGGCGCCTTTATCGGCGGAAGCGGCAAAAATAGCGTAGGCCTTCAGGGCGCGGCTGACAGTTCTGTTCCTGTCGATTGGAGTGAAAGCTGCGTTTCCTTTTGCCTCTTCCTTTTTTCTTCGCGCGGCGAGTTCGTCGCCGGTGAGGGCAACATTAATTTTTCGGGCAGGGATATCGATGTGTATCGTGTCCCCGTCCTCAAGCAGGGCAATTGCCCCGCCCGCTGCCGCCTCCGGGGATACATGGCCGATCGAGAGACCGGAGGTTCCACCTGAGAACCGGCCGTCTGTCACCAGGGCGCATTCAGCTCCGAGGTGAATGGATTTCAGGTAGGAAGTCGGGTAGAGCATTTCCTGCATTCCCGGTCCGCCTTTGGGGCCCTCGTAGCGAATGATGATTACGTCTCCCGCCTTGATGTCTCCGTTGAGGATGCCGTCGCAGGCAGCCTCCTGGGAGGAGAAAACCCGGGCGGTACCGGAAAATTTTAGAATCGACGGATCCACTCCCGCGGTTTTAACGATACAGCCGTCCTCGGCGATATTGCCGTAAAGGACAGCAAGACCGCCCTCTTTGCTGTAGGAGTGTTCCATATCCCTGATGCAGCCTGCATGGCGGTCGAGATCGGCTTCCTTATACATGGTGTTCTGAGAGCCCATGACCAGATTGAGGCCGGAGGCTGCCGGGGCGCTCAGGTAAAGGGTTTCCGCTTCCTTGCAATGGCCGGGAGAAGAAATATCCCATTTGTCGAGGGTTGCCTGAAGGGTAGGGCTGTCTACCCTGGAAACGCTCGGATCGATAAGACCGGCGCGATTCAATTCCCCAAGAATGGCCATGATTCCCCCGGCGCGGTTGACGTCCTCAATGTGGTATCTGGAGGATGGCGCAACCTTGCAAAGATTAGGAACCTTGCGGGAAAGCCTGTCGATATCGGCCATGGTGAAATCGACTCCGGCTTCATGGGCAATAGCCAGCAGATGGAGCACCGTGTTCGAGGAACCGCCCATGGCGATGTCCAGGGCCATCGAATTCATAAAAGCATTTCTGCTGGCAATGGACCTCGGCAGCACTGAATTGTCTTCGTTATCATACCAGGCGGAGGCCATGGCCACGATCCGTTCGGCGGCGCGTTCAAAGAGCAGTTTGCGGTTGGCGTGGGTGGCAACTACGGTGCCGTTGCCGGGAAGTGCCAGACCGAGGGCTTCGTTCAGACAGTTCATGGAATTGGCGGTAAACATCCCCGAGCACGAACCGCAGGTCGGGCAGGCGCAACGTTCGACTTTAAAGATTTCCTCGTCACTTACTTCATTGTCGGCAGCCAGTACCATTGCATCGACCAGATCGTATCGTTTGTCTCCGTCCACTCCTGCTTCCATGGGACCGCCAGAGACGAAAATAGTGGGAATGTTAAGACGCACGGCGGCCATCAGCATACCGGGGGTAATCTTGTCGCAGTTGCTGATGCAGATCATGGCATCGACGGTGTGAGCATTGCACATATACTCGACACTGTCGGCAATCAATTCCCGGGACGGCAGGGAATACAACATACCGTCATGACCCATGGCAATGCCGTCGTCGATGGCGATGGTATTGAATTCGGCGGCAAAACAACCGGCTCTGTCGATGATTTTCTTCAGATGCTGGCCGATTTCATGGAGGTGGACATGACCTGGGACGAACTGCGTGAAAGAATTGACAATACCGATGATCGGTTTACCGAACTGCTCTTCTTTAACACCGTTGGCCCGCCAGAGACTACGGGCACCTGCCATTCTTCGTCCTACTGTCGTTGTCGCACTGCGCAATGGGATTGCCATGATAATACTCCGAATTTTTATATTGAAATCGTTTAAACGTTAATCAGCACACCATATGCGTATGATCAGGCAGCCGTGCATAGGTAAACTATAACCCGTCTGGCTGCCTGTACGAGTTTGGGACACTGCTGAACGTTTACAGGCCAGGAGTTATGCAAGCTGCTATTCCTGGTTAACGGTCACGAAATCGTAATGGAAAGAAATATGTAGATAAATCAAAAAAAGCTTGCAACGCTCGTTATATTGGAGACAATATACTATGAAACCAAGTGGTATTGCACAAATTTTCAGGGGAATTTAATGAAAAAGACGGAAATCGACTACTGGATATCGGCTATGTTGGAGTCCCATAGCAACGTTTCCGACCTTAATATAACTGTAGGAAAATCTTTGCAGGTTGAGTCTTCGGGGATGCTTATGCCGGTCAATGTCGAACCGCCGGTTGCGGAGCTTACCCCCTTTCAGACCGAGGTCTTTGCACTCAATCTCATCGGGAATAATCGCAGACTGTTAAGAGATCTCGTCGAAAACGGCTCGTGTGACCTCTCATATTCACTCTCGGACAAAGCCAGATTCAGGGTAAACATCTTCACCCAGAAGGGCTATTTTACTACTGTTTTACGAAAGCTGGAGACCGAGATTCCCTCCATTGAGTCGATGCAGTTTCCGGAGGCGTTCGGCAAGATGGCCTCCGATCTGAATGGGCTTATCCTCTTTACCGGAGCCACCGGAACCGGTAAAACGACCTCGCTTGCCGCTCTTTTGAACCGGATAAACAATGAGCGGGCAGTGCATGTGGTGACTTTGGAAGACCCGATTGAATATGTCCACGAACAGCGAAAGGCAACCTTTAACCAGCGCGAGTTGGGCAACGATTTCAGCAGCTTTGCGGTGGGTATCCGTGCAGCGCTTCGCCAGGCTCCGAAGGTTATCCTGGTGGGTGAGATGCGCGACCGTGAGACTATGGAAATCGGTATGACTGCCGCGGAAACAGGACACCTTGTCTTATCGACCTTACATACTATCGACGCAGGACAGACCATCAACCGAATCCTCGGTATGTTTGAAAAGGATGAGCAGCCGCAGATCCGCAACAGGCTTGTCGATACCATTCGCTGGATCGTCAGTCAGCGGTTGCTGCCGCGGGTCGGTGGTGGTCGTGTGGCGGCTATGGAGATTCTGCGGACCAGTCTGAGGGTGAAAGATCTCATTCTCAACGGAGAGACGGAAGATAAAACCTTCTACCATATTATACAAGAGGGCTCAGCTCTTGATATGCGTACTTTCGATCAGCATATTCTCGAGCTTTACAGCCGGGGGTTAATAACCGAGAAGAATGCCATAACGTATTGTTCCCACCGGGCCGAGATGAATCGCGGGCTTGATCGGCTAAAAGCCGAGCGTGGCGAGGCGACAACGAGTTTGACGGATCTTGCCATGGAAGAGGAGAAAGAGGACGATTTCGGTTTCTATGGCAGAGGATGAAATCGATGCGGTTGTAAGTATCTTTGATTGCTGTCGGGTTTAAAATGAGCAATGCAATGTTTAAAGTCGTGTGAAGGAGTATGAGGAAATTATGACGGTGAATTGTCCGCATTGCGGAAAGCAATTGAAGTTGAACGACAAAATCAGGGAAGGTCTTCGCCAGCTGGGACCCGGCCGGAAGATCAAGGTCAAGTGCGTCCACTGTTCCGTCCCGTTTGCTATGGATGAAAGCAGTTTGAAAACTGCAAGTTCCGGCACCACTGCCGCTCAGTCCAAATCGGAGAAATCCGCATCGAATTCCAGGGTCAAGCCGCCCACTCCGCCAAATACCGAATGGTTACGCGACGGCTACTTCAAGGAAAAGGAGGTTGTTGAGGACATACCCGAGGCGCTGGTACTCATGCCGATGACCAAAAACCTCGATATGGTAACACAAGCTATAATGGAATTCGGCTATCGCGTGGAATTGGCCCCCACTCCTGAAGAGGCCATCGAGAAAATGCAATTCATTAATTATGCAGCCGTTTTTCATCATAGCACGTTTGAGCCGGGGGATGTGGAATCCGGAAAAATCCATCGCTTCATCCGGTCGATGAATATGTCCCGCCGCCGCTATATTTTTTATATTTTACTGGGCGAAGAGTTTGATACCCTTTACGATTTGCAGGCCTTAGCCTATTCGGCCAATCTCGTGATAAACGATGTCGATATTCCCTACATCGGCACAGTGCTGAAAAAGGCTATTCCTGACTATGAAGCGTTGTTCGGCCCACTGATGGAGGAGTTGCAGGTCATCGGAAAATAGAGTAAGGTCTTTATGTTGTGCTGTGATTAATTTTATCCGAACGTGCTGAATTCCTTCTTCCGTTCGCTTACGCCACTTCTCTTGCTGGTTGCGGCAAGCCGTAACCTGTCACATACCACCTGCTGTAGTAGGTATCATCTCCGTCAGTGCATGCTGGACAGATCCGGCATGAGCTTTTTAACCCGGCCATGACGGACCCATATTTAGGTTACATATAGAGTAAAAAATGAAAAAAACCATCCTTTCCGTAGGAAAAAGAATCAGAAGAATCGCGCAAGCGGGAAAACACCGCTACGACAGATTGCTGGGGCGTGCCACTCCGGATATTATCGGCTCTGAAGATGCGAATGTCGAACCTTTAAACGCAAAATCAATGGAAGAAGAAATAGCTCTCTTTGACAAAAATTCTTCGCCGACAACAAAAAAAAGCAAATATAGGGCCCCGGAAAAACCCAAGGTCAAACCGGAGTGGAGTCTGGATAGCTTTCCTGTCACTCCGGTGGAAGGGAAAAGCCGCTTTCATGACTACCCCATTCCCCTGGAGATTATGCGCGCCATTGCCGATCAGCAATTTCAGTATTGCACCCCCATTCAGGAGAAGGCGCTGGCGGAGGTTCTGGCCGGCAAGGATCTTGTGGGCAAAGCCAATACCGGCACCGGAAAAACGGCAGTTTTTCTCATCGCAATTCTTTCCAGATTGCTGGCGGAAAAAAGTTCAGGCAAGGGAAATGTCCGGGCTTTGGTTCTGGCGCCCACGCGCGAGCTGGTGATGCAGATCGCCAAAGAGGCGCTTACCTTTGCCCGATACTGCAATCTTTCGGTGCGAGCGGTTTATGGTGGAGTGGATTATCAGAAACAAATGGAACTGCTGCAGAATAAGCGGTGCGATCTGCTGGTTGCCACCCCCGGGCGCCTCATCGATTTTATCCAAAAAAGAGTTGTGGATTTGGGCAGTTGCGGCATTCTGGTGCTGGATGAAGCGGACCGTATGCTTGATATGGGATTTATACCCGATGTTCGCAGGATTGTCGGACGATTACCTGCCAAAAAAGAGCGGCAGACCATGCTGTTTTCCGCCACCGTTTCAGAGGATGTGCAGCGCCTCTCCTCACAGTTGAGCGTACAGCCCAAAATGGTCGAGGCGGAGCCGGAACAGGTGGCGGTCGAGACAGTCGAACAGATCGTTTATCTGGTTACGACGGAAGAAAAATATGCCGTTCTTTACAACCTCATTCAACAGAACCCTAATGATAGAATCATAGTTTTCGCCAATATGAAGAATGAAGCGAAGCGTCTTTTCAACCGTCTGCAGAGAAATAGCGTAGATTGTGCCCTGTTGTCCGGGGATGTCGACCAGAATAAACGCATGACCAGATTGGAGAGCTTCAGGTCCGGTAAGGTAAAGGTCCTGGTGGCGACCGATGTCGCCGGCCGCGGCATCCATATCGATGGAATCACCTTTGTGGTCAACTATACCCTGCCCTATGAGCCGGAGGATTACGTCCACCGCATCGGCAGGACGGGAAGGGCCGGCGCGAACGGCAAGGCGGTAAGTTTTGCCTGTGAGGAAGGGTCCTTTTATCTCCCGGCTATAGAGGACTTTATCGAAAGAAAATTTGATTGTGTGCTGCCGGATGAAGATCTTCTGATTCCCCCACCCAAGGGCCAGGAGAAAACTTCGGAGGCGGATGGCAGCGCGAAACAGCGACGGCCGAGAGCCAGAAGAAGTTCCAGGAGCAGGAGTTACAAAGGGAGCAGAAGCGGCGTCGAAAAAAAATCCGCACAATAATAATGTTCATTCCCTGAAAGACGGCGTCGCAAATACCCTTCACCTTCCTCACTGAAGTAACTCATGGAAAGTGCATGGTTTTGTGACGAGCTGCGGGGGAGTTTCGTAAAAATAAGAAAAAATAGCCCACTCGCAAGAAGTTGTTGTCCTTTCGTTGAAAAATTGCTATAAAGTAAGGTTCATGTATGCGTAGGTTGCCCTCCAGCGAGAGCAGCCTTATCTTCTATTTATCTCGATGCATTTTGCAGGTCGGGGTAAAGCAACCTTTACAATTTGGCCTTTGGTCTACAGGAAAAGTAAAATCCATGACAGAACAACTTAATCAATCAACCCAGGACAGTAGCGAAGAGATGAGCTTCGCGGATCTCTTCGAAATGGAAGAAAACAACAAGGTAGTCGAAGTCGGGGATGTTGCCATGGGCACCATCATCGGCACAGTAGACGATTATCTCCTTGTCGATGTCGGCGATAAAGCGGAAAGTTATATTGCCAAATCGGAATTCCGCCTGGAAGATGGTGAAGAAATCAATATTGGTGATACCTTCGAGGTGTTCGTAGAGCGACGTAAGGAAGAGGGTGGACTTCTCCTGTCAAGAGAAAAGGCTATAGCAATAAAAGTATGGGAAAAAATCGCTGAAATCCAGGAAGCCGACGGTACAATTTCCGGTAAAATCGAAAGCCGCGTCAAAGGCGGTATGTCTGTTGATATCGGCGTGCCGGCATTTTTACCCTATTCCCAGATCGACCTTCGTCCCGTCAAGGATCTCGATGCCCTGATCGGCGAATCGATGGATTTCAAGATTCTCAAATTTAATAAGAAGAGAAATAACGTTGTTATTTCCCGCAGGGCCATCCTTGAAGAGGAACGCAACAAGCTCCGCGAGGAGATGCGCTCCAAACTGGAAGAAGGTCAGATCATCAAGGGCGCCATTACCAATATCACCGATTACGGTCTTTTTATCGATATGGGTGGAATGGACGGTCTCTGCCATATCACCGACCTCTCCTGGGGACGGGTTTCCCATCCGGCAAAACTTTACAAAGTCGGTGAAGAACTGGAAGTCAAAGTCCTCAAGTATGACAAGGAACACGACCGTGTCTCTCTTGGTGTCAAACAACTTCGTGAAGATCCATGGGCTACGGTCACCGAAAGGTATCCCGTGAATCAGACAACCAAGGGCAAAGTCGTTTCCATTACCGATTACGGTGTCTTCGTGGAATTGGAAGAGGGTGTCGAAGGCTTGATCCACGTTTCCGAAATGACCTGGTCGAAGAAACCCCGTCATCCATCCAAGATGGTTTCCGTCGGTGATGAAGTCGAGGTCATGGTATTGAATATCGAGACCGAAACCAAACGCATCTCTCTTGGTATGAAGCAGCTTCAGCCTAATCCTTGGGATTTGGTCACCGAGAATTATCCGGTTGGTTCAGTTATCGAAGGAAAAATTAAAAACATTACTGATTTCGGTGTATTTATCGGCATTGAAGAGGGAATTGACGGTCTCATCCATGTCTCGGATCTTTCCTGGACCGAGCGGATTAAACATCCTTCCGAGAAGTACGCCAAAGGTGAGACCATTCAGGCGGTTGTGCTGAAGATCGATAAAGAGAACGAGAGATTTTCCCTGGGAATCAAGCAACTGGTTCCGGATCCATGGCAGGCTGCCTACAATAACTATCCTTCGGGCACAGTGGTTGAGGGTGAGATCACCAATGTCACCGATTTCGGTGTCTTTGTGAAACTCGAAGAGGGAATCGAGGGTCTCGTTCACGTCTCTGAACTCAGCAAAGACAAAGTGAAAACTCCGGTTGGTATGTATCAGGTCGGAGATACCCTGAAAGCAATCGTTATTAATGTTTCCGCGAAAGATCGTAAGATTGGCCTCTCTGTAAAAACCCTCGAAGGTGATGACGAAGAGGTAGCCGTGGAAAAATTCAAGAAGGCTGAAAAAATCGCTGCTGAATCGGCTCCGTCAACTTTCGGTGATCTGTTGAAGGCAGCTGCGGAAGGAAATGATTCCGCTGACAACGATTAGGATCCAGTCTGATTTAGGCACGTGGAATGCAGCTGAAAGGTTGCCTTGCCGGATATATGGCGAGGCAACCTTTTTTTATATTTTCGTGGGGACGTACTCTTGTGGTCGTCCTTGGTAATATGTGATTATTCGTTATTAGGTATGTTGAAAAAAGATTTAGTAGACAAGGTCAGCAGTGAACTTTCCATGCAGAAACAGGATGTCAGCCTGGCGGTTGATATTATGCTGGAGACTATGGCAACGGCTCTGGTTGATGAGAGACGTATCGAGTTGCGCGGTTTTGGCAGTTTTTCAGTACGAGCAAGAAAACCGCGCTCAACAAAAAATCCACGGACAGGGAAGCTTATGGAAATTCCGGATCGAAAGACCCTGCACTTTACCATGAGCAAATCCCTGAAAGAGGCATTGATCAGCGAAAAGGATTGACATCACCTTTACCGACGCGAAGAATCTCCGGATAATCGCTGGTCAGATCGATAACGGAAGAGGGATCAGGGTAGATTGGACCACCGTCAATGACGAGTTCAACTCTTTTGCCGAGATATTCTTCTATTGCGTATGCTTCGGCCAGTTTTATTTCCTCGTCTTCGAGTTGGACGCTGGTGTTGACGATCGGGTTCCCTAAGGTCTCAAGAAGGAGTTTGCAGATAGGATGGGTCGGTACCCTGATTCCTACGGTTTTCTGTTTTGAGGCCATGATTTTGGGTACCAGTTTCGTTCCCGGCAGGACGAAAGTATACGGCCCCGGCAGATTCTTTTTAAGCAGCCGGTATGCAGTGTTTGAGACATGAGCATACTGGCTGATATCTGTCAGGTCGGAACACATAAAGGAAAAAGGCTTGTCCTTCGGTCTCTTTTTTAATTGGACAAGCTGTTTTATGGCTTTCTGGTTGAAAAGATCGCAGCCCATGCCGTAGCCGGTATCTGTAGGATAACAGATTATAGCTCCGTACTTGAGAGATTTGACTACTTGTTCGATCAGGCGAAGTTGAGGATTTATCGGATTAATTTCAAGCAACATATGGCGGATAGGTCCTTTGTCCACTGAGAGTGGACCTTCTCGAATATAAAATATCTTTGGTTGGAAATTTGAATTCTACAAGCAAGCATCGTAAAAAAAATGAGATTTTTTATAAAGATGCCTTACTATGATACTTTAAAAAAATATAGCATAATGTGAATTATGAAAGGCGGCAGAGGTGTCCTTTTCAGCAAGGTACCTGTATTTCTCTCATAGCGGACTGAAAAAACAGCCTTTTATGCTTCACTCCCTGACAAGGAGGGGACATGTTACCAGATCATATTGAAACTGCACTTACATTTGACGATTTACTTCTCGTACCTTCCGCTTCATCCGTTCTTCCTAACGAAGTAAATTTGGAAACGCGTCTCACCGATACCATTACTCTTCAAGTACCTCTGGCCAGTTCGGCCATGGATACGGTTACCGAACACCGGACGGCTATCGCCATGGCCCGTGAAGGTGGAATCGGGATAATCCATAAAAGCATGACGATCGAGCAACAGGCGATCGAGGTCGAACGGGTCAAGAAATCTGAGTCCGGGATGATCATCGACCCGATTACCGTTACCCAGGACCAGTCGGTTGGCGAAGTTCAGGAGATCATGAGCAACTATAAGATATCCGGTCTGCCTGTGCTCCACGAAGGGAAATTGGCCGGGATCGTCACCAACCGGGATCTTCGTTTTGTCTCCGACGACAACTTGCGGGTTGCCGATGTCATGACCTCGAAAAATCTGGTAACTGCCAGGGTGGGAATCAGCCTAGAGCAGTCGAAAGCCCTGTTGCATGAGCATCGAATCGAAAAATTGCTGGTAGTTGACGAAAAGGGTGGACTAAAAGGGTTGATAACTATTAAGGACCTGGAAAAAATCAAGAAATACCCCTTGGCTGCCAAAGATAAATACGGACGTCTTCTGGTCGGGGCCGCTCTTGGCGTTGGGCCGAATATCGAGAGTCAGGCGGAACGGCTTTTAAAGGCCGGGGTGGATGTGGTGGTGGTCGATTCGGCCCACGGTCATTCCAAAGGGGTATTGGAGGCCGTTGCGAGAGTGAAAGCTGCGTTTCCAACCCTTTCCGTTATTGCTGGAAATGTCGCTACGGGTGAAGGAACGGAAGACCTGATCAAGGCTGGAGCAAACGGCGTTAAGGTCGGTATCGGGCCGGGTTCCATCTGTACTACCCGCGTTGTAGCCGGCGTCGGGGTACCGCAGATGACAGCCCTGCAGAATTGCGTCAAGATAGCCAATAAGTATAACATTCCGATAATCGCAGACGGCGGCATCAAGTATTCAGGCGACCTGGCCAAGGCAATCGGAGCCGGCGCCAGTACTGTCATGCTCGGCAGTCTTTTTGCCGGAACCGACGAAACACCCGGAGACACTTTTCTCTATCAGGGCCGAACCTACAAAGGCTATCGGGGCATGGGATCACTTGGTGCAATGGGGCAGAGAGAAGGATCGGCAGATCGTTACTTCCAGTCGGAAGTGACTGCTACCTCAAAACTCGTACCCGAGGGGATCGAAGGCAAAGTGCCTTATCGCGGGCCGCTCTCAACCGTTATTTACCAGTTGATCGGCGGCCTGAGATCGGGAATGGGCTATGTTGGGGCTGCAACTATTCCGGAATTGCAGCAGAAGGCAAAATTTGTACGAATTTCGCCGGCAGGACTCAGAGAATCCCATGTGCATGATGTCATAATCACCAAGGAAGCACCGAATTATCGAACTGCATAACTGTACCATTGAGGAGAATACAAGAAATTTCATGGATATTCATAGCGAAAAAATAGTCATCCTTGATTTCGGGTCTCAGACGACCCAATTGATTGCCAGACGGATCAGAGAGCAAAAGGTATACAGCGAAATTCATCCTTTCTCGATTTCCCTCGAGAAGCTCAAAGAACTCAAGCCCTCCGGCGTTGTTCTCTCCGGTGGTCCATGCTCCGTCTATGACGATGATGCTCCTCATTCCGACGCGGGATTATTTGAGCTTGGTATTCCTGTTCTCGGCATCTGTTACGGTGCCCAGTTGATGATTCAGCAGTTGGGCGGCAAAGTTGAAAGGGCGGAAAAACGCGAATTCGGTAAGGCCGAACTGACAATCAAGTATACAGCGGATATTTTCGCCGGACTGGTAATGAATGGCTTGAAACATCAGGTATGGATGAGTCATGGCGATCGCGTCGAGGTTATTCCCGATGGCTTTGAAGCTACCGCGGTAAGCGACAACTCACCGTATGCGGCGCTGCGCCATAAGGAACAACCCTTTTACGCAGTACAGTTTCATCCTGAAGTAGCCCATACCCTTATCGGCACCGATGTTCTCAGAAATTTCATTTTCGGGATCTGCAAATGTAATCCGGAGTGGACGATGCATTCGTTCATCGAACAGAATGTGCAGGCAATCCGGCAGAAAGTCGGCGGTGATAATGTCATCTGTGCTCTGTCCGGCGGCGTCGACAGCTCTGTGGTGGCGGCCATAATCCATAAGGCTATCGGCGATCAGCTGACCTGTATCTATGTCAATAACGGCTTGATGCGCACCGGGGAAACCGGGGCGATACTGCGGTTTTTCAAGGAAAAGACCAAGCTCAAGCTCATCGATATCGATGCCACCGAATATTTTCTCGGCAAGTTGCAAGGAGTTGTGGACCCGGAGGTTAAGCGAAAGCATATAGGGCTTGGTTTTATCAAAATCTTCGAGGAAGAGGCGAAAAAAATAGGCAAGGTAAAATATCTCGCTCAGGGGACGTTGTACCCTGATGTGATCGAGTCGGTGAGTTTCCGCGGCGCAGCTCCGATTAAATCCCATCACAACGTTGGTGGCTTGCCGGAAATAATGCAGCTTGACCTCATCGAACCACTGCGGGAACTGTTCAAGGACGAAGTTCGGAAACTGGGCCTGGAGCTCGGTCTACCCGAGGAGGCGATTTACCGCCAGCCATTCCCGGGGCCGGGGCTGGGCATTCGGATAATGGGGGAAGTGACCGCTGAACGGTTGCATATTCTGCGCCAGGCGGATGTGATCGTACTCGAAGAAATGCGCAGGGCTGGCTGGTACAGAAAAGTGTGGCAATCCTTTGCGGTGCTTCTGCCTATTCAGACGGTCGGTGTGATGGGGGATGGCCGCACTTATGAACATGTCGTTGCCATCCGGGCGGTGGATTCACGGGATGCCATGACTGCGGACTGGAGCAAGCTGCCCTATGAAATTCTCGGCGAAATCTCCAGCCGCATTATAAATGAAGTACGCGGGGTAAACAGGGTAGTCTATGATATTTCGTCAAAACCTCCATCGACCATTGAGTGGGAATAGGGAGGGTTTTCTTAATAGCTACGTGAAAATATGCTGAAGACAGGAATCTATGTAGACGCTGAAAATATCAGGATGTGTGGTGGCTACGGCATGAGGTATGACGTCCTGGTCGAGCTTGCCGGCTCCGGACATTCAACTCTGCTGAGAGCAAACTCCTATCTTGCCGAGGATCGGGAGCGAACCAAGGAGGATCCCGAATATCGGCAAAAACTCTATCGTTATCACGATGTCATCCGCCAGTGCGGCTTCAAGGTCATTAAAAAATATGTCAAACACTTTGTCGATGATGAGGGTATTTTAACCACAAAAGCCAATGCCGACATGGATCTGGCTATCGATGCACTCCTGCAGGCGAGAAATCTTGATCGAGTCATTTTGCTGACCGGAGACGGCGATTTTATCCGACTGGTTCTGGCTTTGCAGAACATGGGCTGCCGGGTTGAAGTTATCGGGTTCCGTAATGTCAGTAATGATTTAAAAGAGGCCGCAGACAACTATTTATCCGGCTATCTCGTGCCGGGGCTTCTGCCCATAACCTCCCAGAGCGGCGAGAACAGACAACGCGGTATCCCCATCAACTATAATCCGGACAGAGGGTTTGGATTTATGCGCTACTATCGCTTGACTCCCGAGGGTCTGCTCGCTCAGTCGGTTTTTTTTCATTGCTCCAAGGCGCATGATATCAGTGATTCCCTGTTTCTCGATTCTTCCAATATTTTTGAATTTACTATCGTTAAAAATCCGGACAACAGTGGCCGGACTGAGGCATGGGATATACAGTCTATTGATACATGATGGCGAATTAGCCAAGCCTGATTTTTAGGTTTTTACAAGATTAGCATAAATAAGTATCTTTCCTAAAATGGCGTTTCGAACAAAAATAGTTCTGACCGCTCAAACATCTATTTTGCTTTCACGGAAATACAGGTGCGATAATGGTGACACTCCTTGCAGCTGATATTGGCGGTACTAAAAGCGATCTGGCAGTTTTTCCACTCCTTGGCTCGGATGGCAGGGTCCTGTCGCAGGAGCGTTATATAAACGCAGAATTTTCCGGAATTGAGGAGATCATAGAGGATTTCCTGGCGGGATTAGAAAAGCCACCGCAATTTGCCTGTCTTGCGGTTGCCGGAGTGGTAGCCGGCGACAGTGCGCAACTGACCAACCTTCCGTGGAAGATAGACTGCCGCCGCCTGGAAAAACGATTTAATCTTCAGCGTATGATTCTCATTAATGACCTGACGGCACTATGTAGTTCTCTCTCTCTCTTCAGCCCGCAGACCTGTTGGAGATACAGGCTTCCCGAGGTCCGGGGGGAGAGGTGCGCGGGGTTATCGCGCCGGGAACCGGGCTGGGTGAAGGATTCTGTGTCGACTTTGGCGAGCGGATATATGTTCGCGGTTCGGAAGGCGGCCATGCGGATTTCGCCCCGGTGGATGAAGAGCAACTCGCTCTTCTTGCCTGGATGCAGAAAAAGATGAAAACGGTCAGTTTCGAATCGTTGATTGCCGGGCCGGGTTTGGTTCATCTCTATGATTTTTGCCGGGAGTACCATAATATGCGGGAATCAGCCTGGATAGTTGAGGCCATGAGCAAGGTGGAAGACAGGACTCCTGTCATTGTAAATGGTGCGATTATCTTACCTGAAGCAATGAAATCTTCTCCCGGATCGGCCGTAGTCGCAGGCGAAAACGGTAAAAATCCCTGCCCATTATGCAGGCAGGTGATTGATCTGTTCCTGTCGATCCTCGGCAGTGAAGCTGGAAATCTTGCCCTGAAGCTATATGCAAGAGGGGGTATATTTCTCGGTGGAGGCATCTTGCCGAGGCTGGTGAACCAAGTGAAATTTGATGATTTTTTAAAAAGCTTTCACGCCAAAGGGCAGATGTCGGGTCTGATGGAGGAAATCCCCGTCAATCTGATTTTGAGAAAAGACGCAGCACTTATCGGGGCGGCGCACTTTGCCCGGCAGGAGTTGAAAGGACAGGATGGCAATGGCAGCTGACACTGTGCCTTTGGACGTACTGGCGGCCTATTGCCAGGATCCTGCCTCCTGTACGGTCACCCCGCTGGGTTTTGGCAACATTAACGACACCTATCTGGTTCGTTCAGCTTCTTTTGCTTTCGTTCTGCAGAGGATCAATGGTGAGGTCTTTTCAGAACCGCTTCGGGTGATAGAGAATTTTTATAAAATCACCAGTCACATCGCCTATAAAAGCAAACAAAAGGATGAACAGCTGCAGGTAGCTTCTCCGGTGCCAACCCTGAAAAATCAGCCCTACTTTCGCGAAAACGACAAGTCCTTCTGGCGAGCACAGAGTTATCTTCCGCATACGAGTCATAGCGCGCTGTCCGGTCCTGACCAGGCGCGCCAGGTCGGCAAGGCACTGGCCGGGTTTCATCGGCTGGTCGTTGACCTTGATCTGCAGGGATTCCATGATCCGTTGCCGGGTTTCCATAACCTGCCGGAGTATCTTGAAGAATATGATAAGGCACTGCAAAGCACAAAAATCGTTTTCGATGAGAAAGTTCACTCTTGTCTGACGGCAATTGACAACTATCGGGCGGGGGCGGCGATCCTCGAGAAGGCAAAGCAGGCCGGTATCCTTAACCTTCAGCCGATACATGGTGATCCTAAACTGGATAATTTCCTGTTTGGCGAGGGAGGGGAAGTCCTCGGTCTGCTCGATCTGGATACCGTGTTCCTGGGACCGGTGCATTATGATCTGGGTGACTGCCTCCGATCCTGCTGTAATCGGTCGGGGGAGACGGGTGGAAACGTTTCGGCAATCACCTTTGACCTGGACATCTGTCGAGCCATGCTTGACGGTTATTTCTCCGGGTCGAATCAACTGCTCGGACCGGAGGAGCGGGCCTACGTCTTTGAGGGGATACTGCTGATCTGTTTCGAGCTCGGAGTACGCTTTTTTACCGATCATCTGCGAGCAAACCGGTATTTTAAAGTTCGGCGGGATGGCGAGAATCTCCTGCGAGCTGTCAATCAATTCCGTTTGACGGATGATATTGCCGGGAAAGAACGGCAAATCCGTGCAATGGTCAGCTGATCAGCCGGCAGGAGCGCGATTTCCCCGGAATACAGATAATTGAAGTGATCGTTCAAGAATTGTTGTCGATCGAATACAGATATTGACTGATCGTATCAGCCAGGTGCTGCTGAAGATCCTCGAATTCAATGCCGATGCGGATTTCGTCCGGATCGATCTGCATGTTTCTCACTCTGCCGTTAATCTTTTGTTCTTCTTTGATTCCAGGCAGCAGACACCGGAGCAGAACGGAGGTATTAAGGTCGATGTGCGGTAGGGGGGTGCCATGCTTTTTCTTGATCTGACAGAGACCTCCTGTTACACTCAAATCGATAAGTGTTCCGAATAGTTCAGATTCATCATTGATCTGGAAGGTGCTGGGGATATAAATCGAAGTTCTCTTGGCTTTCCGTAATTCGTGATAATGGATAACTCCGGGATATTCGAAAAAGAGGAGCCTGGATGGCGATTCAACGGCTTTGAGGAGCTGGGACTTGAACATCCATTCCCGTCCTTTATGAATGTACTTCATGATCACCCTCTGCTCTCCACCCACCAGTTCCTCAAGATCGGCAAACGGCTGAGGATTGGTGACGATCAGACAGCTTTCCGGCAACATACCAACCATTTCACAATCCAGAAGCGAGTCGAGATGGGGGAATTCGAGTTTGACCTGAGAACCGATTTCCAGGGGTATTCGCTTTCCCAGAGTTGAAAGGTGTTTCAACGGCAATTGGTGTGAATGCCCAAATGAGGATTCACTCTTCAGCGTATCCTTTATTCCGCCCAGCCGAAATGCCTCCATGATAATGGAAATCAGCGGTTTGTTGATCTGTCGTTTACGCTGGCCATTGAAAAATCGTAATGTTACTACCGACTCCTTCCAGGACAGAATGAGATGGGCTGCCGCCTCTCCGGTGAAGTTTTTGGTCTCTGCTCCGATCAGAATACCGTTTTTTACGTAGAGAAGACCGTTATCGTTTGCCTGAGCGACTTGAAGGGTACAGGTCTTTTCCTCTGTTTCAAGCATCTGCAGGAAACTGTGGATGGGGATTCCCTTGATTTTGCCGCTGGTGGCCGAGTCGAGCAGTTCTTCGGCATGCGTGAGCAGACGCGAGGTATCGATTGGTTTTTCCAGACAGTGGCTGGCGCCGCGCCTCACGGCTTCCTCATGGATGAACCCGTCTTCCTTCGACAGAGCAATGCATGGAATATAGGGGAAAGTATGGGTAAGCAGGGAAAAATCATCCATTGTACTGCAACTTGAAGGAGCCAGATCGCAGACCACCAGGTCAACCTGATGTTGTGACATAATGCCGATAGCAGCTCGTTCTTCCCTGGCGGTCAATATGTTGATTTTCTTCTGCCAATGCTCAAATAGACCTACCAGGGCCTCCAGCTCAACTGCTTCATTTTCTATGATAACTACGGTTTTCATGGTAATTCAGGCCTGAGGTTGAAGTCGTATCTCTGCTGATGATGATTTTGCGATCACCTCCCCAGTATGCAGAAAAACGTGGAGAAAAGCAAAATTTATTCAAAAAACTCTGTACTGCCGAAAGTAAGCGGAGCCGGTGTTGCAGTGGAGAGTGGACACTGCCCCGCATCTTTCCTCAGCACAAAAGCGGCTGAGCGGCTAAGTTGCGGAGCTGGCTCGTCGGCTTACCAGCTCTTGCAAATTCCGGTTGTGAATGCTATTACCTGCACTGGAAAACCGACCTGAAGGATCCCGAGATGGTACGCCCCTATTCCTCGTGTATTCTCAGGCGTTTTTTATTTCCCGGATTTTTACTTTTCAAGAAACATAAAATAGACAACGACAATGCAGAATACCTCACCATTTACCCTTCATTGCAGCTCTTCGGAATGTTCCGCGAGAAGGGGAGAAGTGCGCACCAGGCAGGGCGTTTTTCAAACTCCGGTCTTTATGCCCGTAGGTACCCAGGGTACCGTCAAGGCAGTGACGCCGGAAAACCTGCAGGAGATGAATGCGCAGATTATCCTCGGCAACACCTACCATCTTTTCATTCGTCCGGGCCATGAGCTGATAGAGAGTTTCGGTGGCTTGCACTCCTTCATGAACTGGAAAGGGTCGATCCTCACCGATAGCGGCGGTTTTCAGATATTCAGCCTGAAAGATTTAGCCACCATCACCGAGGAAGGTGCGGCGTTCAGGTCTCATCTCGACGGATCCAAACTGTTTTTAAGCCCTGAGGATGCCATTCACGTCCAGCAGTCGCTTGGTTCGGACATCATGATGTGTCTGGATACCTGCATCCCATTTCCGGCAACAAGAGATGAGGCCATTAAGGCCACCGACCTGACCAGCCGCTGGGCGAAACGATGCCGGGAGGCCCATACCAAGAGGGAGCGGCTTCTATTCGGAATCGTTCAGGGAGGCATGTATTCTGAATTGCGGAAGGAACATGCAAAAGCCTTGGTCGATATCGGCTTTGATGGTTATGCTATCGGCGGTCTCAGCGTTGGGGAAGAAAAGCAGCTCATGCATGAAATGACCGAGGTGACGGTTCCGAGCCTGCCTAAGGAATATCCGGTATATCTGATGGGAGTCGGTACCCCGGAAGATCTGGTGGAAGGCGTTTGGCGCGGAGTTGATATGTTTGATTGCGTTATGCCCACGAGAAACGCGCGAAACGGGGCGCTTTTTACTTCAAAGGGGAAGCTCTCGATCAAGAATGCCCGGTTTCGCGATGATCATAAACCTCTTGATGAGGAATGCACCTGCTACACCTGCCGAAACTACAGCAGGGCGTATCTGCGCCATCTCTTCCAAGCCAGGGAAATACTTAGCTATCACCTGAATACTATTCATAATCTGCACTACTATCTGCAACTGATGGCCGATATTCGCCAGGCGATTGAGAAGGACTGTTTTGCCAGGTTTCGCAAAGATTTTTATAGCAAGCTTGAGCACGAATGATTATTTTGCAGTCAGTTTTATGATTACGTATGTAAGAAGTGTTCCAGAAAACAGATTTTTACATATTTCCGTTACTTTTTTGGAGGTTTTGTTATGACAGGAATTGCTTATGCGGCCGGAACCGGAGCTGCTGGTGGTGGTGGTTTTGGTGCCGGTGGTATTGCCTCATTTATCCCGCTTATCCTTATTTTTGTAGTTTTTTATTTCTTGCTGATTAGACCTCAGCAGAAACAGGCTAAACAGCATCAAGCTTTCCTGAACGATTTGAAAAAAGGCCAGAAAGTAATTACCAAAGGTGGTCTGCACGGCACGATTACCGGCTTGACCGATACCGTCGTGACACTCGAGATTGCCAAAGACGTTGTCGTAAAGATTTCCCGTGATGCAATCGGTGCCCCTTTGAGCAAGGATGGTACTGCCCCGGCTCAAAAAGATGCAAAAAACATTGGCGGCTGAGGCATCAAAGGCTGCTGAGATCCCCAGGTCGTGGAGATAGATGAAGAAGCCGGATTACCCCGTGGTGGTCCGGCTTCTTTTTGTTTATCAGGTACCCTTGTGGTGGTGCCGGTTCAATTATCCTGCAGGCTACAGCCGCAGTAAAAAAACAGTATGGCAAAAACAAAATATTATGCGGTTGCAGTAGGCCGAAGCTCTGGAATCTATACGGATTGGGCAACCGCGGAAAAACAGGTCAAAGGATTTCCAGCTGCAAAATATAAAAGTTTCCCAACCAGAGCGGAAGCCGAGGCCTGGATGAAGAGCCCGGTCTATCAAAAAAATGAAAATCTAAAAACTCCCAGGCAGACTGCCGGTCCCGCACCATATCTACCACCTGGCGTTTCCGATGCAATTGTCGTGTATACGGATGGAGGCAGTATTAATAATCCAGGTCCCGGCGGCTACGGCGTTGTTATTGAGACAGGCGGCAAACGCCGGGAAATGAGTGGCGGCTATCGGCATACCACCAACAACCGCATGGAAATGATGGCGGCGATTGTCGCCTTGCGTGAACTGAGGGGTTGCAGGCAAAAGATCTTCCTGTATTCCGACTCCAGCTAT
This sequence comes from uncultured delta proteobacterium, assembly GCA_963835305.1. Lineage (GTDB taxonomy): Bacteria > Desulfobacterota > Desulfobulbia > Desulfobulbales > Desulfocapsaceae > Desulforhopalus_A. The sequence goes on along the minus strand of CAWIEU010000009.1, from coordinate 552,499 downwards.
CTGGTTAACGGCGTCGCCAAAGGGTGGGCCAGGAAATGGCGAAGCAAAGGCTGGAAAAAGAGCGACGGACAACCGGTGTTGAATATCGATCTCTGGAAAGAACTGCTCGAACTGCTGGATAGTGCCGATGTTCATTTTACCTGGGTCAAGGGACATGCCGGCAATGAGATGAATGAGCGTTGTGATCAATTGGCCGTATCCGCCGCCCGGCGACCGAAAATGGTAGCCGATGTCATATATGAAGCCCTGGGGGTGGAGTAAGGCCGTGGTTAAAGAACTCTTCAAAGGTTCCATCCTGTTCGGGCCGGTACCGGCGGTTCTGGTGACTACGGTTGACAGGGAGGGAAAGCCAAATGTTTTTACCGTCGGCTGGACCGGGGTGGCCTGCAGCCATCCGCCACTGGTAACGATTGCGGTACGTAAGGAACGGTTGTCCTATGAAAATATCAGCGCAACCGGTGAATTCGTCATCAACCTTACCACCAGGGAAATGGCCAAGATGACTGATTTCTGCGGTTGCCGTTCAGGACGTAAAGTCGACAAAATCAAACACTTCGGTATCGAACTGGAACCTGGTATCGACGTCGCTGTCCCTTCGATCAGGAAAAGTCCCGTTGCCCTGGAATGCAAGGTCCGCTCGGTCACAGAGTTGGGAACACATGACCTGTTTGTGGCTGAAATCGTCAGAAATAAGGTAGAGAAATCACTCATCGACCAAAACGGCACGATTCAGTTGGGCCGTGCCGGGCTCTTGGCCTATTGCCATGGAGAATACTTCGCTCTAACCCGACAAGCACTCGGCACCTTCGGCTTTTCCGTTGCCCGTAAATCCGTCAGGCAGGCAAGGCATAAAAAGAGATTCAACCGGGGAAATTGAAGGTGTTCAACGATTGCCAATACCCGATAGGATTGGGCATCCGACATGTGGAAGAAGTGTTTTTATTGAACAGCTGATTAACAAGATGCTTTTATGCTTCCTGTGTTTCTTTATGTGTTTTTTGTGCTTAAGGTAAGGTGATTCAATAGAGAAAGAAACGATAATTTCCTGATAACTCAAGCTTTGGCAGCTATGAACCACACCTTTTGGAAAAGCAGAACGAAGAAACCGGTGCGGTGCACACAATTATCTTGAATCAATGGAGGATTTGCAGTGGAATGGCTAGTTGTGCTCGACCCCATAGAAGGGCTGGCTCCTCGGACGGATACATCACTGGCGATCATCAGGCAGGCGCGGGAATCCGGTATCGGCGTTGATACGGCGACAATCGGCAATCTTTTCTTTGAGACTCATGCCGCGGTTCTTGCCACCGACAGTTCGGGCAGGCAACGGGCTCGCGCTCTTCAGGAATATTCCCTGATATTGATGCGTAAAGAGCCGCCTTATGATTTGGCCTTTCATTATGCAACCCAGCTGCTTTCACTTGCCGATACCCTTGTGGTGAACAGTCCGTCGGCGATCCGCGATTTCAATGAAAAGCTGATTGCCCTCCCGTTTATCCATTACATGCCGCCGACACTGGTCGGTTCGGACCCTGATTTGTTAGGAAAATTTCTGGACACCCATGGCACAAGTGTTATTAAAGCACTCGACAGTTTTCAGGGAAAAGCCGTACAAAAGATACAACCATCGGACCGGGAAAAAGTTATCTCTGCCACCTGCGGCGGAACACAGCCCATTATGATACAGAAATTCCAGGAAAATATCGTTAAAGGCGACAAGCGGGTGATGCTGCTTGGCGATCGTTTCCTCGGTGCCGCCATGCGCCGGCCAAAACAGGGCTATCACGCCAATTTCGCCAACAGCGATGCGCTGAAGACGGAACTTACGCCCAAAGAAGAAAAGATCGTTGAAGAAGTTGGCCCCTGGCTGGTCAGGCACGGCATCCATTTCACCGGACTTGACCTGATAGACGAACAGCTCACTGAAATAAATATTACCTGTCCGACGGGTATTATGCAGATCTCCGAACTCGAAGGGAGGAAACTGTCAGAGGAGATCGTCAACTACTTTATCAATCTCATAGGGAGCTGACCTCTCGTTATGTTAAGCGGCAATGAATTTTTTAAATCCATCTATCGTTGCATCTCTCATATATCGATGTTTTAACCTGCAGGGTGCCTCTCTTCATGATTGCCTTATCCATTACTGATCTGTACAAAACCTATAAAAGCGGACTCCAGGCGCTGAGTGGTGTCACTCTGGACGTCAGGGAAGGAGAATTCTTCGGGCTGCTCGGTCCCAACGGCGCCGGGAAGACGACGACAATCGGCATTATTACCTCTCTGGTAACGAAGACTTCGGGCAAGGTCAATGTCTTTGGGATTGATATCGATCAGGATTTTCCGGCAGCCAAACGCCTGATCGGTGTTGTGCCGCAGGAAGCTAATTTTTCCATTTTCGAAAAAGTGCAGGATATCGTTACGCAACAGGCTGGATATTACGGCATTCCTCGTAGCCAGGCTCTGCTCCGTTCGGAGAAATACCTGAAAAAATTGGGTCTATGGGAAAAACGAAATGAGGTTGCCCGTGAACTTTCCGGAGGCATGAAGCGCCGTCTCATGATTGCCCGCGGTCTTGTCCACGAGCCCAAACTGCTGATTCTCGATGAGCCGACCGCAGGAGTCGATGTGGAAATGCGCCGGGGCATGTGGGATTTTCTTGTGGACCTGAACCGTCAGGGCAGAACGATTATATTAACCACTCATTATCTGGAAGAGGCGGAACAGCTCTGCAATCAGATAGCCATTATTTCCAAGGGAAAGATCGTCGAGAATACCAGTAAACGTCAGCTGCTTCGCAAACTGGATAAAGAAACATTCATATTTGATACGAACAATCCGGTGGATCGCGTTTTGCCCCTGGAAAACACCGAATTTACTCTTGTGGATGACACAACCATAGAGGTAACCAAAAATAAGCTGCAATCAATTAATCGTATTCTTCAACACCTTGATGGCCAGGGCATTGTCGTTGACAGTATGCGCAATAAGACCAACCGGCTTGAAGAACTTTTCATGGAACTGGTGGAAGGATGAAAAAAAACTGGATCTCCTTTATCAGCATCGCCCGCAAAGAGATGATTCGCATCTTTCGGATCTGGGTGCAGACTTTGGTGCCGCCGGTGATAACAATTACCCTTTATTTTATCATTTTCGGCAGCCTGATAGGCTCGCAACTCCACAATATCGGCGGCTATGATTATATGGCCTTTATCGCTCCGGGCTTAATCATGATGTCCATCATCACAAATTCCTACTCAAATACCGTCTCCAGTTTTTTCAGCTCGAAATTCCAGCGCAACGTCGAAGAATTGCTGGTCAGTCCGACACCGCACTGGGTGATAGTGCTCGGGTATATTTCGGGAGGCATGACACGTGGACTCTGCGTAGGTATGCTGGTATCGCTGGTCAGTCTGGTTTTTGTCAGGTTGCCTCTGTTCAATATCCCCTTTATCGTACTTTTTGCCTTGCTGACGAGTTTCCTCTTTTCTCTTGCCGGGATGATCAATGGAATTTTTGCCAAAAAATTTGATGACATTTCTATCATTCCAACTTTTGTCATCACGCCGCTGACCTACTTAGGCGGAGTATTTTATTCAATATCCCTACTCCCCGATTTTTGGCAGGCTCTCTCGAAAATCAATCCCATAGTTTATATGATCGGCGGCTTCCGCTATGGCTTTCTGGGGATTTCCGACATTAACGTCTGGCTTGGGCTGGGGATGCTTCTGCTGTTTTCTGTCTTACTATTTGTAATTACCCTCTACTTTTTACATAAGGGAACAGGGATTCGGGAATAAACGGATCCGTAATCCCATAATACAGCTTAAAGTGGTGACGCTATGATTCAACTCTATATCAGGGAAGATTGTCCGTTCTGTCAAAAAGTACTCGTCGCAGCCCTACAAATCGGGCTGAAAGAAGGGGAAGATTATACGGTAGTGGATGCAGCACCGGGAACACTGGGAAGAAAGGTGGTGCTGGATGTGGGCGGCAAAGCTATGGTGCCGTTTTTAAGAGACGGAGAGTTCTCCATGTACGAAAGCGATGATATTGTGGCATATCTGAAGAAGAAAAAAGGAAGTTCCTGATCGTCTGTCATTCCTTCCGACCGCTTACGTAATTGGCTCAGCTATTTATGTTGGAGTGAAACGGATGCGGCTTTGCCGGAATCCGTTTCTTACCTTCCAACTTCAGCAACGTCTATGGTCTCCTGTTCTTTTTCGGCCTGTGCCAACCACTGCTGTACCTTCTGATTCTCCAGGACATTCTTCATATATTCCGAAGAACTCTCGGATACCACGACATTGTAGGTCCTGAAACGGAAAACTACAGGGGCGAACATACAATCGGCAATGGAAAAATTGCCGAACAGCCAGGGACCGAGAGCTGCATATTTGGTTCTCAAACCGGTCCAGAGACTGTCTATCCGGGAAATTTCCTTTTTCAGCTCGGGAGTTAGCGGCACTTTCCGATCGAGCGCCCTACAGTTCATTGGCATTTGCTCCCGAATTGTGAAAAAACCGGAATGCATCTCAGCACAACAGGAGCGCGCCTGCGCTCTGTCTTTCAGGTCAGCCGGCCACCCTCTGCCATCGAGATACCGCTCTGAGACATATTCACAGATAGCCAGAGAATCCCAGACAACCAGGTCATCGTCATGCAGGACAGGCACTTTGCCTGTAGCTGAGTATTTGGCAATATCTGAACTTGTCTTTTCCGTGGATAGGGCGATTCTTACCTCCTCAAACGAGACATCGTTTGCAGCAAGTAATAACCATGCTCTTAGAGACCATGACGAATAATTTTTGTTGCCGATAACAAGTTTCATTTCTGTTCCTGAAAAGGGTTGCGGATTGTTCAGCAGAATTCTGAAGTTTTAGACGTAGTACGTTCTATTTGCATTTCTTAACACAAAGAATCAGCTGAGTGCAAGATCATTATAGGAGTAATCTAGCCGGAGGAATCGAGAGATCGGTTGAATAAATCTATTTAGACTGCTTAAGGGTATGCACCGATCACAGAAAAATCTTGCTATTAAGAAAAGAAGATAATAGGATTTATTCTCACATAAGTTCTTGTCGAGGCCGACAAGGAGAAATGTCTAAAACATTGATCATCTGTATGTCTTTGATCCTAAAAGGAGAGCTAAATATGTCAAAAGCACTGATTGTTTCTGCAAGTAGAACAGGAGAAACATGGAAAATAGCCGAATTGATAGCTGAAGGCTTACGATTTAACTTAATCGATGTAACTCTAAAAGATGTGAGCGACCTGAAGACTGCAGATGATCTTGTGGGTTACGATGCGTATATATTCGGTTCTTCCACGTATCATGGTGAGATGATGAACAGGATGAAGACCTTTTTATTCCTTGTCGAAAAAGCAGGACTGCAGGGAAAGAAAGGCGGTGCTTTTGGTTCTTACGGCTGGAGTGGTGAAGCAGCTGAAAGGATATTCCAAACCATGAAAAACATCTTTGGCATGGAAATGACTGGTTCACCATTGATGTTGAAAGCAGCTTCAATCGGCGGAGGCATCAGAATGGCCCACGATTATGGAAAAGAGATAGCTACCCTTATTGAAAGGAAACAGGAAGGCGCAGTAACTTCATAATAATATTTAAAAAAATTAAACTGGACCTGACGCTTTCAGTTTGGCATTCGGATGGTGCTCTACATGACTTCCTCATTATGAAGTCTAATCATGCCGATGGCGGCGTCACACATATTCCTGACAACATTGGCATGAGTTTTGCCCTGTCCGTAGATTTTCTGTTGACATCTAAAATTTTAATGGGTTTGCAACAATCTTCAACAGTACTTGCTATTCCGGATCGACAAGTTTGTAGCGTATTCGTAGAACTCCGTCGTCGTTGAAATCTTGGGAGAGGATATGAAATTCGCCGATTTCCTCCGTATTGTCAACATGTTCTCCGATGCATGGGCAGGAATCATAGTCGCCAATGTTCACTATACGAAGGGTTTTAATTCCGTCCGGAAGACGGCTAAGGTTAAAGTTCTGATTGGCTTCTTCAAAGGATACCATCTCGTCGGTTACACGTAAGTTTGCTGAAATCACCTTGTTGACCGCAGCTTCGACTTCCTTCGCTTCGTCATCGGTCAGGGCTCTATCAAAGTGGTAGTCACATTTGGACTTCTTTTTGTTCAAATGGGCGCTGAAGCAACGAGCACAGCTAAACATCCTGACCATTACCTGGTTCAGTATGTGTTCCGCTGAATGCATGCGTGGGGCATAAGATTTTGCCATATCGATCTTTGAGTGGTTTTTGAATATGAAAAAATAATCGTTGGCTTATAACCATGATCCGCGATTCTATTGTTTTCATGATTGTATCATGTTGTCAAAATCTGTGCAGAGAATTGACTCCGGTATATTACGTTCAACAAATAATCAGTAAGGTACTTCTCTATGCCCATGCAGGATATGAGCGCCTGTTCTGACAAAAAAGAACTCGGTCAGGCTGGCGCACTGTCTTGTTCGAAAATTGCTTGCTCACTGCTGTCGCTTGATCCTCGTTGAATTTTGCTTCTTTTTCAATATTTCACAGTGCAGTTCCGCAGAATTTGCAGTGTTTGGCGTCTGTATCATGACCTTCGGCGTTACATTGCGAGCAGACCTGAGAAGATACTTTGCGGTTAAAGGTCTGGGACATTCCCACTGTTACGATACCAGTAGGTACTGCGATAATCCCATAGCCGAGAATCATCACTATCGAAGCGATTGCCTGGCCCAAGGATGTTTGGGGAGAGATATCTCCGTATCCGACTGTGGTCATGGTGACGATTGCCCAGTAGATGCTACGCGGAATACTGGTGAATCCATTTTCTCTTCCTTCAATGACATACATCAATGAGCCGAAAATGACCACCAGGGTCAGTACGGTGTAGAGAAAAACGAAAATTTTGCGTTTGCTCGTCAGAAGTGCCTTGATCAGAAGTTGTGCCTCCCCAAGATAAGTTGCCAGTTTCAGGATACGAAAGATGCGCAGTATCCGAAGGATTCTGACAACCAGCAGATATTGGGTTCCCGGCAGAAACAGGCTGAGGTAGGTTGGAATGATTGCCAGCAAATCGACCAGTCCATAGAAGCTAAACGCGTATTTGAGCGGCCTGCCCACGCACAGAAGTCGCAAAATGTATTCTCCAGTGAAGAGAATTGTAAAAAACCATTCTATCTTGTAGAGCAGGCTGCCATACTGAAATTGAAAAACATCGATGCTGTCAAGCATGACAGCTGCGACGCTTGCCAGGATGCTGATAATAAGTAATACGTCAAATGCTTTGCCGAGCGGAGTATCGGCCTCGAAAATCACTTCATGCAATACCATGCGCCAACGTTCCCGGGAAGGCGGTTCTTTACGGTGATCTTCTTTCTGATGTTCCATTATTTTTTTCTCCGAGGTTAAGCGATAATCTTAGGATAGCATTTGGGGATTATTCTAAAAAAGGTACACAGCATATAAACGCGAGGCAATATGCTCGATACTGAAAAATCCAAATCTTTTGCAAACGTACTCCTTTACTCCAACAACCTTTTCGCCCTGCCTGAAGCTGTTCGGGGAAGAAGTCTTGAATCTGAGCAGAGCAGGACTCAATCTTGAGCCGATCATCAGTTTCCGGAAAGAGTTTTTATTGCCGAGGGCCACCCTTCCTCTTTCCGGAAAATGGTCTATTGTTTGTAAACGCTCTCCAGTACCCCATATGCGCACGATCAGACCGCCGTGCATAGCCAACTATAGCCCGTCGGCCTGCTTATGCGCCTCTGGAGCACTGCTGAACATTTACGGGTCTGAGGTTATGCGAGGATTTTGCTATTCCCGGTGAACGGTTACTATTGTTTAATCGTTCAGCATTTGGATGGAATACTGAATTTAGAACTAAATGAAATTTGCATTAAAATCGTAACGACACTCCAGGCAAAATCGAAATGCCACGATATGTGGAACGAATTGGCTTGATCAGTTTCAGGGTTGATTGCAATTGAAGAACCAACCCATCACTTTCAAGATTGACAAAAAGACGATGATCACAATAAGCGACAAAGCAAAATATATGTTGAAGAAGCGTAGAAACGGCAAGGAACTGTTTCTGCTGATACGGGTAAAATCGGGCGGCTGCGCCGGAATGACCTATGATGCCGAACTGGTCGGCGGACCAGCGGGGGAGAATCAGGTGGTATATTGTGAGGAAGATATCTCGGTAGTTACCGACAAGGGGAGTCTCGGCTTCATGGACGGGCTGTGCATTGATTATTCCGATGATCTCATTTCAGCGGGATTCCGTTTTTCCAACAGCAGCAATGAATCTTCCTGCGGCTGCGGCGCCAGCTTTGCCCTTGCAGGATTTCCAACTTTGGCCAAGGGAGGTGTGACGAGTGGCTCATGATCCCATACCGTTACTGGGCGGAAAGTCGGTACATTGTATCAACGAGCAGCAGATGGAAGAGGCAATCAGACTCGCCGAGTCGGATGCCGTTTCCTCCCCGAAAATCCAGGAGAGGCTCAGGCTTCTGGAAGCCGATCTTACCCGAAACGAGCTGGCCGCCCTGTCCTTTGTCATCATAAAAAGGTTGAAAGAGTCAACTTGAGCACATTTTAAAAGGTAAATCTTCGAGTAGAAATTGTGCCGGGATTTGCTAACACTGTACAAAATATGGTGGGGTGGTCAATTGTCGCAAGAATCGGCCGGTCAGAATGAGGATTTCCTGTTGCGCACCATTTCCGATGGTACAGCCTCCGAGACCGGTTCGCTCTTTTTTCGAGCGCTTGTCAAAAATCTCAGTCAGGCCCTGGGGACCCATGGTGCCTGGGTGACTGAATATCTTCCCGAGCAGAAGCGATTGAGAGCTTTGGCTTTTTGGCTGGGTGGGGAATATGTTGAGCAGTACGAATATGATATCCGGGGGACGCCCTGTGAAGAAATGCTCAACAAACGTTCCTACCTGCACATCCCGCAAAACGTGGTGGATCTGTTCCCCGGTGATCCGGACCTGTCAAAGATTGGAGCAGTGAGCTATATAGGCTTTCCGCTGTTGGACGACCACCGGTATATTCTTGGCAACATTGCCGTCGTCGACACCCGGCCAATGCCCGATTCCTTTCGTAATCTTGCCGTATTCAGGATCTTTGCAGCGAGAGCAACTGCAGAAATTCTCCGGTTGAAGGCTGAAGCCGAGCTGCGGAGCCGCGAGGAAAAATTGCGAAGCATTTTCGATGGAGCAATGGACGCCATTGTTGAACTCGATAAGGATTTTCGCGTTGCCCTGATGAATCCGTCGGCCATCAAGCTCTTTGGAGTAGCACCCGACCACGCTCCGGGCTCCTTGCTCGAACCGTTCCTGATCCAACAGGATTTTCGACGCTTGACGGAATTCATTCGAAAATGGGGCGCTTCTCAGCAGACACAGCGAAAGATCTGGTTTCCTGGCGGATTGACGATAGTCAACACCCTCGGCGAGAATATCTGCACCGAGGCGACCCTGTCCCAGCTGGATATGCACGGTGAGCCATATTACGTCCTTATTTTCAGGGATGTGAAGGAACGCCATGAAGCCGAAAAGCTGATTACCTCGCTGCGGCATGAAACGCATTACCTGCGGGACGAAATCAGGTCTCTCTACAACTACGGTGGCATCATCGGCAGGAGCAATGCCTTGCAGCAGATGTTGATGCTTGCTGCTGAAGTAGCACCTACCGATTCGACCGTGCTCTTGTTCGGTGAAACGGGAACAGGCAAGGAATTGCTCGCCAGGGCTATACATCTCTCCAGTCGCCGTGGGGATCGCTCCATGATCACGGTGAACTGCGCTGCCATCCCAAATTCTCTGATAGAGAGTGAATTTTTCGGTCACGAAAAAGGGGCATTTACCGGTGCCACCCAGACCCGGGAAGGACGTTTCAGCCTGGCCGATCGAGGGACGATTTTTCTTGATGAAATTGGTGAACTAAGTCTAGAAATGCAGGCGAAACTGCTTCGGGTTCTGCAGGAAGGCGAGTTTGCCCCTGTCGGCAGTTCGCGGAACCGGCGTGTCGATGTGCGAATTATCGCCGCCACCAACCGCGATTTATCCCTGGCCGTCCAGCAGGGCACATTCCGTACGGATCTCTACTATCGGCTCAGCGTATTCCCCATTACCCTCCCACCTCTCAGGGAACGCGAAGGTGACATCACTCTGCTGGCCAATCATTTTCTCGATAAATATGCCTCGCGTATGGGCAGGAGCATAGCGCCGATATCCCCTGAGCTCGAAGAACGTCTGAATGGTTATTCCTGGCCGGGTAATGTCAGGGAGCTGCAGAACGTCATTGAGCGGGGTGTTATTACCGCCCGTGATGGTTATGTGAATCTCGACTATGCCCTGCCGGACAAAAGTCCTCAGCGAAAAAACGTGGTAGAGGGGCGAGAAAGCGTTTCTGCAGGACGGATACTGACGATTCTGGAGATGCGGCAGATTGAACGGAAAAACCTGTTGCAGGCGCTGCGGCAGTCACAATGGCGGGTAGCCGGAGAAAAAGGTGCAGCCCAACTGCTGGGAATGCCGGCATCAACACTCCAGTCACGAATGAAAACTCTGGGAATAATGCGACCGGGGACAGGTGATGGCAGATAGCTGTAGGCGAAGTCGGATCCAGGAGCGGCAAAAACAAACCCTGCGGGAACGCATGCAGATTTCAACTTCCGGTCACTGCCGAGATTTCGTGAACTGAACTCATGAAATCTCGGTACTCACGAAATTTCACTTCTTTGGTGTGATGGAGAGAATGTTTGTATCTTATTGATATTACTTAATTGTATTTTTGTTGTCCGGTTGGCACGTATGATGAAAAGCTGGTTGTAAAGTCGCTTCGTGTATGAAAGAAGCGGCACGAAAAAAATCAACCTTCTTTTAGGAGGATCATATCATGGAACAGACAGCAAATGTAGAGAAAAACATGAAAATGGTTAATGGGGTAAAAGTCGATGAGCTCTATGGCACTATTGACGCCGTAAAGAATGCCCCGGTCATTGCGACATTCCGCTTCAGGGCTGAGAACAAGTGGCAGGACGGTGGGCATAATCGCACTACCATTAAAAATTTTTATGGAACACAACAGGATCATCAGCGTTCGAAAGCATTTATTCTTGATGCGGATGAGCCCCCAATTCTCCTGGGACGTGACCTGGGTCCCAATCCTGTGGAATATCTCCTCACCGCTCTGGCTTCCTGTGTGACGACATCCATTGTGTATCACGCCGCAGCCAGGGGCATTGTCATCCGTTCGATGGAATCGAGACTGGAGGGAGATATCGATCTACAGGGTTTTCTTGGAATTCGGGATGATGTGCCCAAAGGGTTCAAGGAAATTAGAATGTTTGTCACCATCGATGCCGATGCATCGAAAGAAGAACTTGAGGATATCGTCAAGCTCGGACCGACCTATTCCCCGGTTTACGATACTGTTACCAGACCGGTGCCGGTAACGGTGCAGTTGGCAGAATAATGATCAGCCGGCTGTATCTTCCTTATACAGCCGGCTTTATATCGCATGTGTGACAATGTCACCTGCAGTTATTTACGTCAGGCAGGTAAGCTCCCGGTTGATCCTACTTCCAAAAAGACTCTGAAGCGTGTCGAAATCAGACTCTGAACCTGGCCACTTTTTCCTTCAATCTCAGCACCAGGTCGTTCAGCTTCGCCACGTTTGTATCCACACTCGAGCTGATGGCTGATATTTCCGTTGATGATTGATTGACTATGGCAATATTACCGGCAATTTCTTCTGATACGATCGAACTCTGGGATACACTTTCGGTCACATTTTGAATTCCCTGGGCTGCCTGACTGATATTGTTGGCGATTTCCTTAGTAGTTACAGATTGCTCCTCCACCGCAGTTGCAATAATCGAGATCATATCATTAACCTCGACAATGATCTTAGAGATTCCTTCTATTTCCTCAACCGTACCAGCGGTAGAATCCTGTATGCCTTCAATCTGCTGTTTTATCTCAAATGTCGCATTGGCTGTCTGCTTGGCTAATTCCTTGATCTCGTTGGCTACAACGGCAAATCCCTTTCCTGCCTCACCGGCCCGGGCCGCCTCTATGGTGGCGTTCAGAGCTAGCAAATTCGTCTGTTCCGAAATTTCTGTGATAGCCTCTGTAACCTTTCCGATTTCACGGGCTGCTCTACCAAGATCGTCTATTTTTTGGGAGGCGCTTTTTGACTTGACCACAGCTTCTTCACTAATGGAGCGAGTCTTCTCAGTATTCATAGATATTTCACTGATTGTTGCTGTCATCTCTTCTGTTGCTGCTGCGACCACTCCCACATTGGTTGAGGCCTGTTCTGTTGCCGCAGACACTGAAATCATATTGGCACTCATTCCCTGAGCAGCAGTGGCCGCTAGATCAGAGTGGGCAGATGTTTCCTCGGCTCCTTTTGACATCTTCTTGGAAATTGCCGAAAGTTCATGTGAAGACTCCACAAGCATTTTATTGCTGTCAACGATCTCCTTGAGCACATTTGCCACCTGTTGCTTCATCGTACTGAGTTGTGTGGCAATCTGCCCAAGTTCATCTCCACTTTTTATCGTAAGTTTGGATACAAAATCTCCATTGGCCATTTCATCGACAAAGGCGGATATTTTCACCACATTTTTTTTAATGCCGCTGCTGACCATAAAGCTCATAACCGCACAGAGCAAACCAATGACAACAACTACTGTGGCTTGTATTTTAGTATGAGAAAGTGACGCCGTGTTCACATCGACTTTCGCCTTTTTACTTTTGTTCATTGAGTCTTCACCAAGCCTGTTTATGGCTGAAGCAATGGGCCTGTCCATACCTTTTATAAGAGCATCGAGTGCGGTCAGGGATACCTCCGGATCGGTCTTACGGGCATTAACTACTTTGGTGAAAGCATTTTCATAAATTGCAATTCCTTCATTCACGTCTGCAGCCATCTTTTTTTCTTCCGCGCCGGTGGCAAGATCTTCGTATCTCTTGGTTGCTTCTTTCAGATTTGTCAGCGCTTCATTGTATTCACCAATATATTTTTCATTGTTCCTGATAAGATAATCTTTGAGTCCCTGGACTGCGCGTCCCAGATATATTCTCCCATCTTTAGCAGCTAGTGTTTTCGCATCCTCTTGGCTTTCAATCCTTCTATAATTGTCGATCAAGGACATCTGGAAATATAATGAGACCGCAGCGGTAGCCAGCACGATAAAAACCAGCATGCCGACGATGCCATTCATTTTCTTTGAAATATTGAGTTTTGTCATATAACTTCTCTACGTGTTTGTCTGAAATTCTCTTAAGATTTCTGATTAAATTTCGAGAATAAGGATTATCGCCATTTAGTATATGTGTTGCTGAGTGTCAAAATCAAATTCTATAAATTCATAGCCTGAAAAAATAACAGGGAAGATATCTCTCAGGGGGGCCAGGAATTTTGCACCGTCTGTTTGGAAAAGATTTCACCAGGTAAAGTTTCGCCAAAGGTATCCACTTACGCATAGTTCCTGAGAGCTAAAAGCACCGATGATTAGGTAACCTCATTTTCTCCACTAACTCTATCGGCCATCGAACGAACCTACTTACCCTTCCCAAGAGAGTTTGGGGATAGCCAGGTGAAAAATCCATGAGACGATGTTGGTAATAACATGCGTTGACAAAATCCGCCGAGTCGAATAAAAAAGGTACATATCGCTAGGGGTGCAGTGATGCTGAGAGGAGTATATCCAACCCTAAGAACCTGATCCGGATAATGCCGGCGAAGGGAAGCGGCCAGCCTGGAACCGAGGTTTCGGCGTACGAAAAATGGCCAGTTGCCGCTTTCCCACATGTTGGGGAGGTGGCTTTTTTTTTGTAATCGTTCACCGAAAACAGCAAAAAGCCCGTACAACTCAACTACCTGTAAAGGTTTATTTTTTTTGCTATTTGCCGACAGGAAAAGAACTATGGAAATAGTGGTACGTGTCAATGGCACGGATGAGCAATTGAAAGTGTGTACAATTGCAGCCCTGATCGAAGAAAAGGGGCTGGAAGCTGCTTCATTGGTGGTGGAATATAACGGCCGGATAGTCAAACAGGCCGATTGGAACAAGGTGACGCTCGCGCAGGGAGATGTCCTTGAATTGTTGAATTTCGTTGGAGGAGGTTGAATCCATGCAGGATGAAAAATTGAAAATTGGTGGACGTGTATTTACCAGCCGTCTCTTCACCGGCACGGGAAAATTTGCAGCGAAAGACTGGATTCCCAAAATGCTTGCGGCCTGCGGGTCCGAAATGATTACCGTGGCGCTGCGCCGCGTAGACCGCGGGGGCAGTAATGAAAATATCCTGGATTTCATTCCGAAAAATGTGGTGCTGCTGCCAAATACCTCCGGCGCCCGCACCGCCGAGGAGGCCGTTCGCATTGCCCGGATCGCCAGGGAGGCGGGCTGCGGCAACTTTATCAAGATCGAAGTGATCACCGATATGAAATATCTCATGCCCGACAATTATGAAACTTTACGGGCCACCCAGATTCTTGCCGATGAAGGTTTTATCGTCCTTCCCTACGTGCTTCCCGATCTCACCCTGGCCAGAAAACTGGAAGATGCCGGCGCCGCCGCGATCATGCCCCTCGGCTCCCCAATAGGAACCAACCGGGGGCTTGAAACCAAGTCCCTGATTGCTATGCTCATTGAAAATTGCCGGGTTCCGGTGGTGGTCGATGCCGGAATCGGCCGCCCTTCCCATGCGGCTGAGGCGATGGAAATGGGGGCGGACGCGGTGCTGGTCAATACCGCTATTGCCACCGCGGAAGATCCGGCTATGATGGCACGCGCCTTCGCCCTGGCGATCGAGGCTGGACGTCTCGCCTATCTGGCTCGGATGGGTGAGGAGAGCGTCGCGGCTCAGGCCTCGTCGCCCTTGACGGGTTTTCTCAATTAACGCATTGACGGGCGGGCACAGGGACCCGCCCCTACTTCATCTTCTTCGTTGCAGCAACTCTTCAATCATTTCGAAGTACCTCTTGTATGTCGAAATGATTGAAAATTTGCGCGCCTCGAATCTGAAGTTTTTTACTTAGCCATCGAGTATCGATTCAGAGAATACCAAATAAAGGAGCATGATGGATTATGTCCGTTTATAGCGAAATAGAGAGATACAAAGGGTTTGATTTTCAGGCATTTTTTGAACGGGTTACACCCTCGCAGGTGGAAGCGGCGCTCAGAAAAGAGAAACTCTCGGAAAAAGATTTTCTGGCACTGCTCAGTCCTGCGGCCGCAGGTTTTCTTGAAATGATGGCCAGGAAGGCGCAGAGCCTGACCCGCCAGTTTTTCGGCCGGACCATTCAACTGTTCATCCCTCTCTATATTTCCAATTTCTGCGCCAATGAGTGCGTTTACTGCGGTTTTCACCGGGGTAATAAGATCAGTCGGAAAAAACTGAGTCTTGCAGAGATCGAAATCGAGGCCAAGGCCATAGCCGCAACCGGTATGCGTCATCTGCTGCTGCTTACCGGTGAGGCTCCGGGCGTGACCCCAATTGATTATCTCGAGGATGCGGTCCGGCTGCTGAAAAAATATTTCGCCTCGGTGGCAATCGAGATTTTTCCGATGGATGAAGACGATTATCACCGGCTGCACTTAGCCGGAGTTGACGGTCTTACCCTTTATCAGGAGGTCTATGATGAAGCTCGTTATGCGCTCGTCCATAAAGCAGGAAAAAAAACCGATTACAGATACCGGTTGGATGCGCCGGAGCGCGGCGCGAGGGCGGGCTTTCGCATGGTAAATATCGGTCCATTGCTCGGTCTTGGCGAAGTGCGCAGCGAGGTTTTCTTTTGCGGGCTCCATGCCAAATACCTCGACGATACGTATCTGCAGACGGAAATCGGTCTTTCCCTGCCGCGCATGAATCCGGCGGAGGGCAATTATCAGCCCGAATTTGGGGCGGACGATCGCATGTTTGTGCAGTTTATCATGGCACTACGCTGTTTTCTGCCTCGCTCCGGAATCACGATTTCCACCAGGGAGAGTGCTACGCTGCGGGACAACCTTATCCGCCTGGGGGCAACCAGGTTTTCAGCAGGCTCATGCACCGGAGTTGGCGGCTACAGCGAGCGGCAGCAAACGGGCACGCCGCAGTTTGAAATAACCGATGGACGGGGCGTGGCGGAGGTTGTCCAGGCCGTACGCGATGCCGGATATCAGCCGGTTTATAAAGACTGGGATGCAATTTGATGAAAATAGGGATTGCCGGAGCCGGCGGGATCGGGTCAAATGTTGCGATGCACCTTGTTCGTGCCGGCTGTGGGTCGCTTAAGCTGGTTGATTTTGACCGGGTTGAATGCTCCAACCTGAACCGGCAGTTCTATTTCGTCGATCAAATCGGCAAACATAAGGTCGAGGTGCTGCGGGAAAATCTCTTGCGAATTTCACCCAAGGCGGCTATTGAAACTGCCCGCCTGCGCTTGACGGCCGAGAATATGCTGGATACTTTCAGTGATTGCCGGCTGGTGGTAGAGGGATTTGACGAGCAAAATTCCAAGAAGCTGCTGCTGGAAGCTTTTGCCGATCAGGACATCCCGGTCATTGCGGCTTCAGGAATTGCAGGAGAAAATATAGAGAGAATTCGGATTCACCAACTCGGCAATTGTACCATTGTCGGTGATTTTCAATCCGATTTTCGCACCCAAAATCTGTATGGTCCAAAGATATTGATAATTGCCGCCATGATGGCGGATTTAGTTTTAAAAAAGAGCGGATATAATGAGCGAAGATAAGAAAAGTGCAATGTTACCAGCTGGATTGTACGGTATCACCGCCGAAAAATTCTCGGCCGGGCGCACCAATATTCAAGTGGTGGAACAGATGATCAAGGGTGGTATCAAGGTCATCCAGTACCGAGAGAAGAGACCCTATAAAAGTTACAATACCATTCTTCAGGAATGCAAACAGATCCGCGCCCTAACCAGGGCGGCCGGGGTCACTTTTATCGTCAACGATTACGTGGATGTGGCCCTGCTGGTGGATGCGGACGGCGTCCATGTCGGTCAGGACGACCTGCCGGTAGCGGAAGTAAAAAAGCTGCTCGGCAGCGAGAAGATAGTCGGTCTCTCCACCCATTCTCCAAAACAGGCTGAGGAGGCGGTACTTGCAGGTGCCGATTATATCGGCGTAGGCCCCATCTTTTCCACCAAGACCAAAGAGGATGTCTGCGCTCCTGTAGGCTTTGACTACCTTGACTGGGTTGTGGCCAATATTTCCCTTCCCTTTGTGGCGATCGGCGGCATTAAGCTGCACAATCTCGATCAAATCGTGCAGCGGGGCGCCAGGAACATCTGCCTGGTAACGGAGGTTATTGGCGCAACCGACATTGTGGCCAGGGTACGGGAAATCAATACCGTCCTGGCGCGGAACCTCGTGAACTAACGTCCCGTTGAGTTCAGGCCGAGATTAATTCTTCCCTGATCATTTTGTCAATGAAGTCAAGGACAAACTGGCGTTGGGCCGGCGTGGTATAGGCGATGCAGTTGCAATGCAGATTGACCTGGCTTCGTACCAGCAGCTCAAATTTTGCCGCGGTGTTGGTCAGTTCGACGGCCAGGTGGAAAGGAGCATGATCCTTATGTTCCAGCTGGGTTTCGCTCAGCAGATCATCGGGAATCGCCAGCCAGTACAGTCCGATCATGGGGCCTGGTTTGAGAGTTCTTTTCAGATAGGAGTCGATATTGTCTCGCTCCAACGGTGAGAGTTCATCAATGACAAATTGTCGCATAACTGTATCCTGTTAGTAGCTTACAGATTGTTTTCCTGGTTTTTTATAAGGTGTTAAAGAAAATCGGCAGCTATGGCTGAAAGCGGGCTTCGTTCACTTTTGGTCAGGGTGACGTGACCATATAGTGTTTGTCCTTTGAGCTTTTCCACGGTATAGGCCAAGCCGTTGGAAGACGCATCGAGGTAGGGATTGTCGATCTGATTCGGATCACCGGTCAGAACGATTTTGGTGTTTTCCCCGGCCCTGGAAACGATGGTTTTTACCTCATGGGGCGTAAGGTTCTGGGCTTCATCGATGATTATGAACTGGTCGGGGATCGACCGTCCACGAATATAGGTAAGGGCCTCCAGCTCCAGCTTTTGGTTTTTCATCAACTGATCAACCTTGTTTTTTACGGTGCCGTCGGCAAAATCGTGGTTCATGCGCATCAGGTAGGTCAGATTATCAAAGATGGGCTGCATCCAAAGGCTCAGTTTTTCGTCCTTAGTCCCCGGCAGATAGCCTATGTCTTTGCCCATGGGGATAATCGGCCTCGAGACGAGGAGCTTGTCGAAGATCTCAGTCTGCAGGACGCAGTGCAGACCGGCCGCCAGAGCCAGCAGGGTTTTACCGGTACCGGCCCGGCCCATCAGGCTGACCAGGTTGACTTGGGGATCGAGCAACAGTTCCAGGGCCATGCGCTGTTCTTTCGAGCGGGCGCGAATATGCCAGGTGCCTTCGCGGGTCGATTCAAGATGTATCAGATTTGCTTTGCCGATTGCCCTGCCAAAGCCGGTGTGTTTCGGGTTCTTTTGATCTTTTAGGATAATGAATTCGTTGACCAAGAAATTGCCGTTCTCCAGGGTGAACACCTTTTCCCGATAAAACGAATCAATGATCTCCCCGGCAACCGATAACTCGCGCCAGCCGGTATAAAGGGTATCGAAGTCGCAAACCTGGTCCTCGAAGTCCATGACCTCGATTCCCAGCGCGTCGGCTTTCAACCTGGCATTGATATCCTTGGAGACGAAAATAACCTTTTCCTGCCTGGCAACGAGGGTGATCGCTGCGGCCAGGACGCGGTTGTCCGGCACGGACATATCCAGGAAGGCTCCCGGAATCGATTCTTCTTCGAGGGTTATTTTCAGCATGCCGCCACGGGGTAATGGCACGCCGTTTCTCAAGGTTCCCTGGGACCGAAGCTGGTCCAGGCGGCGGATCACCTGCCGGGCGTTGCGGCCCAGTTCGTCATTGCCGCGCTTGAAGTTGTCAAGTTCCTCGATGACGGTCATCGGCAATACGACATAGTTATCGCCAAACGAATTGATCGATTCCGGATTATGCAGCAAAACGTTGGTGTCGAGTACAAAGTGCTTTGCTGGTTTCATATATCGAGCCATGTCTCGTCTTTATTCAGGTTTTCGCAGCCATCCTCCCGGACGACGTACATATTCTCAAGCCGGATGCCACCCCAGCCGGGAAGATAGATTCCGGGTTCAACCGTGACGATCATGCCGGCTTTTAATTTTTTGTTGCTGCGGGACGAGAGCCGTGGCTCTTCATGAACGGCAAGGCCAACCCCATGTCCCAGGGAATGGCCGAAATACTCACCGTAGCCGGCATCGACAATGATATCGCGGGCGGCCTTGTCGGCATCACAACATCTTACTCCCGCCCGGATTGCGGCCGCCCCGGCAAGGTGGGCCCTGCGCACCAGTCTGTGCAGCTTCATATATTGATCGTCCGGCTTGCCCGGCACCAGGTTCCTGGTCATGTCCGAGCAATAGCCATTTAAAATAAGACCCATGTCGATGGTCAGCGATCCATCTTTTTGTACGGCATCGCTTCCGGGCAGAGCGTGGGGCGAGGCGCCATTTTCACCGCTGGCTACGATTGTTTCAAAACTTGGTCCCTCGGCTCCTTTGCGGCGCATGGTCATTTCGATAGCCAGAGCCAGTTCGATTTCCGTAGGGTAATCAGCGAGGGAGCCGTGGATTTCGGCAAAGACCTCCTCGTTCAGCCGGACGGCGTGGCGGATGAGATCGATTTCCTCTTCCTCTTTAATTTCCCGCATTGATGCCACAAGCCCCTGTGTCGGTACGACCTGTATGCCTTTTTTGTCGAGCTTTGCCTTCATCTTGTCGACAAAGAAATACAGGGTGTAGTCGCTTTCGAAAGCAAGCGAGGTAATTGCCAGGTCGGGCAACAACCGGGTAAGCAGTTGCAAAAGCCCTTTGCGATAAATGATCGTTTCCGCCCAGGGGACTTCCTGTTCCGCCTGGAGCTTGAAGCGAAAATCGGTGAGGAGATGGACCTTACCCTTCACCGGGACCAGCAACATGCCCGAGGTTTCACCGATACCATGATCACCTCCCCGATAGCCGCACAGATAGCGGCGGTTTTCGGGTTTGCTGACAAGTAAGGCGTCGATTTTCTTTCTTCTGAGCTTTTCCTGAAGTTTTGCTATCCGCTGTTGGTAATCCATATCCTTCCTGATTCTCTTCCTTGATTCGGCGGCTGATCGGTGCAGCTGGCTATTGCCTCTTACCGGGATGCGGGTGAGAACCTCTCCAGGATCATTTCCTTTCGCTGTTTCATGGCATCATTGTATTGATTGTTGAGGCTCGTCAGCATTTTCGCCAATTCCTCACGGTATTGCGGATGCATTGCCGGATTCACCGGCGTCTGCCCTGCACGGCCACGGCCCATCTGCTGCTCGAGTTGTGCCCTGATGGCATCATCGAGCTGTTGGGTCATCTGTTCTTTATGCTGGCCATATTGATCGAGAATCTGAGATAATTCCTGGCAGATAGCATTAATGTCACCACTTTTTCCACTGAGAGAACGCACACCTTGCAGGGCTAATTTGCCGGATTCCTGCAGTTGTTCGTCACGCGGCAGAACGATGTTGCGCAACAGGGTTTGAGCCATTCCTTTTCTGATGGCCACCTGATTCTGCGGCGGTTGCTTGCTCAGCAGTTGAGCGAGATCCTTCTCCTCGCCATTGAGGAAATCGGCGGCCAGCTTCATGCCTGTTTTGGTCAGGTCTTCATCTTCGACATCCGGCTTCGCAGCTGCGGCCATCTTTGCTGCACGTTCCAACACCATGTCCATGGTACTCTTAATTTCTGCCATATTCTGTGTCCTTGGTTGAGGAATCCTGCATGGGGTGCAGGTGAAATTTTTATACTGTTCAGCCTAAAATAGTCTTCTTGGCAATGAATGGAGAGAATGTACAACAGACCTTGTCCGTTGGCAAAGAAAAACCCGTTATAACGCTAGGTACGCTGTAGTCGTGCAGCGAAAAAACCGTCTATCGTTTCGGAGGGATGAGGGGTGAAAAAATTGTTTTCTATAAATTGATGGGCGGCAGCCGGAAGATAGGGCGAGCAATCTGTGAGGACGAAGTCCTCGTGGATTCGTAGAAATTCGTCGACCACCTGCCGATTTTCTTCCGGCTCCAGGGAACAGGTAGCGTAGACCAGGATTCCCTTGTTGTTGAGAAGCCCTGCTGCATTGGCGAGAAGGTCCAGTTGCTGCCGGTGATAATGAACCAGTTCTTCGGGCCGTCTGTTCCAGCGGATATCCGGATGTCTGCCGGTAACGCCGGTGCCGGAACAGGGCGCATCGATGAGAATTCCATCAAAATAGAGGCTCTCGGACAGCGAAGAAAAGTGCTGCAGGCCACCTTCATGAATGACGGCGCTCTCTTTCGAAAAGAGGCGAACGAGATTTTCTCTTAATTTCTTCAAGCGGTGAGGTTCCGGCTCGACCGCATGGATCTGCAATGCATATTGCCTGGCAGATTGCAAAAGATGAGACGTTTTGCCGCCAAGGCCGGCACAGCCGTCAAGGTATCTGCCTCCGTTGCGAAAAGGACTAAGCAGACAAGTGGCGAGTTGGGCGGCCTCATCCTGTACCTGGAAAAAACCTTCGGCATAACCAGGTATCGCAGTGATTGAACCATGGAAATCAGGAAGTATTACAGCATCGCCGGAGTAAACACCTGGGCTCCAGGGGATACCGGCTTCTTCGAGTTTTTCGCAGAAAACCTCCCTGCCGATGGCCGAATTGTTAACCCGTAATACCAGAGTCGGTTCGCAATTATTGGCCCGGCATATCCTCTCAGTCTCTTCGGTGCCGAAATTCTCCCGCCATCTCTTTACCAGCCACTCCGGATGATTGAGAATCGGCTGACCAGAGCTGTCGATGAGAGCTTTGCTCGCAAGCTTTTCCTTTTGCCGGATTGCCTGTCTGAGGATGCCGTTGACGAATCCGTGCAGTCTTTGAGGTATTTTTGCCGCCTTACAGCTTTCAACCGCCTCGTTGACGGCGGCCGAATCCGGAATACGTTCAAGGTAAAAAAGCTGAAACAATCCAACCGCCAGCGCTTGATGAATGAAAGGATCAAGCTTGCGCAGAGGCGTCCGGGAAAGGATCTCGAGGATTCTGTCGAGGAATTGCCGATGCCGCAGAACGCCATAGACCAGCTGCATGGCGAGACCCCGGTCATTGGCTGCAAGGTTGTATTTGTTGACGACCCTGTCAAACAATGGATTGACAGGAGACCGGCTCCGGTAGAGGCTGCAGAGTATTTCCGCGGCTGTGAATCGGGCAGTAGTGAATTGTTTTTTTTGCAAAATCATGCAGCCGAAATTAATTGACGCAGGTATTATGGGGTTAGGTGAACTCGACAAGCTGGAAGTAAGATAGCAACTATATTTCTCCAGGGAAATGAAAAATGACGGCGTCGTAAAAACTCTTCATCTTCTTCGTTGCAGCAAATTTAAAATCTTTTGAAGTACTTCTTGTACGCCGAAATGATTTTAAAATATTGCGCACCTCGAATCTGAAGCTATTTACTTAGCCATCGTTGATTTTAGATTTTCACAAGATTAGCAAAAGTGCGGTCCATGCTCGGCTAACCTGAAAAAGCTGTGCTGGTTCTCTCTTTCCAGGTTGTCTTTCGATGGACAATCGCGAGGTCCACTGGTATGTTGTGACGCACAATTTGGATCACCTGCAACCGGATCCATAAAATACGAAAGATAAGCATATAATCTTGTTATGAAAAAATATAGTTTGCCGGTACTGCTGCTACTCCTCTTTTTTGTCGGCATCGCGCATGCCTACACCAGAGAGGAAGTAGTCAAACGCGGTTACCTGCAGTGTGGCGTTTCGACCGGTTCTCCAGGTTTTTCCATTGTCGATCCTTATGGTAAATGGACCGGCTTTGATGTTGATATCTGCCGGGCTGTGGCCGCAGCAACTCTCGGCGATGCAGGTAAGGTGAAGTTTCTGCCTCTTGCAGACAACGAGTCTTTTACTGCCCTGCTTTCCGGCGAAGTCGACATGCTCTCCCGTCACTCCACCTGGACTTTTACCCGGGAATCGGCTTTGGCTGTCCATTTCGCCGGTATCAGTTACTATGACGGCCAGGGACTGCTCATCTCGAAAAAGCTGAACATTACCCAGTTGCCTGACCTGAAAAAGGTGAATGTCTGCAGCCCCGTCGATTCCGCCTTTGAGCCGGATCTCGTCGACTATCTGGAGAGAAATAAAATTGACTATAAAATTGTCCCCTACGACACCTTCGATCTGGCAGTGGAAGGATTTACCAAAGAAGCCTGCGACGCGATTACCATGCAGCAGTCACAGCTCTATGGACTTCGGTTGGGACTGGCCGACCCGAACAGCGCCGTGGTCCTTCCCGAGGTCATAGCCAAGGAGCCTCTTGGGCCGGTGGTCAGGCAGGATGACGATACCTGGCTTAACATTGTCAGATGGTCGTTATTCGCCATGATAGATAGTGAAGAGCTGGGAGTGACCTCCGTAAACATTGACCAGATGAAAAACAGCAATATACTTGCCGTGAAGAGATTGTTCGGTTTGAAGGGTGCAGGAGGAAAAGGTCTTGGCTTGAAGGATGATTGGGCGGTCCAGGTTATTAAACAGGTAGGTAACTACGGTGAGATTTTTGAACGAAATCTCGGCTCGGGATCCGTCTTGAAGTTGAATCGAGGATTGAACAATCTCTGGAATAATGGCGGTTTGCAGTATGCGCCTCCGTTGAAGTAAGAGAAATGGCAATTATAAAAAATTGGAGCAAGTAATGCGGATTCGGAGAAATCTTCTCTTGAAAATAGTTGTAACCTTGGGATGTCTGATGTTTGCCTGCTCTCAAGTCTGGGCGAAGGATGAGCCGGGCACTTGGAACAAAGCCGGCAAACAGATCAGTGAAGCCGCCAAGGCAGTAGGCGCCGCCTCGGCGGATGCCTGGCGGACAACCAAGGAGAAAGGAACCGAAGTCTGGGGTAAATCAAAGGAAAAGACTTCAGAAATTACCCGGAAAACGGCGGAAGTCTCCGAGCACGCGGCCAAGGGAACCGCGGACAAAAGCAAGGGATTTTGGCAGACAACCAAGGAAACGTCTCAACGCTGGCTGAAAAAAGCCGGCGATACCTCAAGGGGATGGTTCAATAGCGCCAAGGCAAAGATTCACGCCTGGACTTACCCAAAGGCCCATAAATAAGCCGACGGGATTGTAGGGGCGGGTTCGGGACCCGCCCTTTCATAATATATCGGTTTAATAGTGGGTATATGGAACGTGATCGTCTACCTGACATTCAGGCAGATTGTCAACTCCTGCAGAGAATCGATGGTCCAGGTTGGAGATACCGGCAGGGAGGAGAGGGCGGCATGGCTCCAGTTGACAAAGACGGTGTCGATGCCGGCGCTTGCCCCGCTGCAGATATCGTAAAGGGCGTCACCGGTAAAGACGGTGCTGGTTTTATCCGCCCCGAGCAGAGACATGGCCTTTAAGGCCGGTTCGGCGTCGGGCTTGTGTTTGATTGTGTCTTCAGGCGTCACCAGTACGTCAAAATATTTGGCGGTGTCGGTGGAGTCCAGGATTTTTTCCAGGCTGAATCGTCTTCGTGAAGTGACAATGGCCAGTTTTTTTCCGGCAAGCTTCAGCGCTTCCAATGTTTCAACGACATGGGGGAATGGCTGAATGCAGTCTTCCATGATGCTGAGTTGGTACTGGAGATAATCATCAAGAATCAGATCATGGTCAAGTTCGGGACCCAGGTGGGTGATGAGCTGACTTCTTAGCGGCAGGCCGATACCCTCGATGATGGCAGTTCTGTCCATTATTTTGTCCGCATATTTCTCCGCGACATATTCAAAACAGGTACAGATTAGGTTCACTGTATCAAAGAGGGTGCCGTCGGCATCGAAAAGATAGCTGTCATACGATTTCATGGTGTGTCTCCGGTTGGGAAAAATGAAGTTTTTGAAGATACACCATTGGCCTTTTTTCGGCAAATATCATCTGCCGAAGATTTCATTACCTTTGCCGAACTGCTCTGGCATTAAGGCCGATCCATACCTTTCACTCACTTGACACGTCCTGCCCCGGTTATTAATTTCTGATCCTTACCAAGCGTCGGATCGGCCTGGCCCCTGGGGAAGGAATACGATCTCGCTGCGTAGCCGCCCCCCACCAAAGACTTCTTGCTTTCGCTGAGGTGATGTCATGTTGCTCAGCGCAATACCGGAACTGAATACGGGTTATAACAATACCACTGCCCATCTGCGCGATGAGCTGAAAAAGCTGGATTTGCTCATCGCTCGTTATGTCGCTGTGATGCGAGCAGGCCGCAGTACCGGACCGGGCATGCCGGCAACCAGAGGATTTTACATCTCCGATACTGAAGTCGATGAACTGCTGAATGAAGCGGAGATGCCGCCTGAGGAATCTTCGGCCCTGGACGGCTTCGACGAGCAAATATCCTCGGTTCAGCGTTCCATTGACAAGCGGCTTGCCGAAAGCGTCAATCATGAGGTGGATTTGGCTCTGCCCCGGCTGACCTCGTTGTTCGCGCTGTCACCTTTTGAACTGCAAACAATCATAATCTGTCTGGCGCCCGAGTTGCGGCGCAAATACGATACCTTGTACGCATATGTGCAGGATGATATCACCCGCAAAAGGCCGAGTGTCGATCTGGTGTTGGAGCTGTTATGCGCCTCGGAGGCGGAAAGGTGGCAAATCCGAATGGCTGTCTTCTCCGACCAGGCGTCATTGTTCCGTCACAACATCCTGCATAGAATCGATGACCCCGGCAGTCCGTCCGGATCCAGCGGCTTATCGCAGTTCTTGCGACTTGACAGTTCGATTCTTCACTATCTGCTGGATAATCATGCTCTTAATGAACAACTTGCCGATTATGCAACAGTTCTTACCCCTTCGGCGTGCCTGCCGCAGACATGGGTGGAACCGGCGCTGATGGCCCGGTTGACGAATTTATGCCGGGACCGGTTCGAGCAACTGAGCTCCGATGGCCTACCATTCGTTTTTTACCTCCAGGGGCCAAATGGTGTCGGTAAGTGTGGCCTTGCCCTGGATCTCTGTGCACCGCGGGACCGTCCCTTGCTCTACATAGACACGACCCTCCTGCTTGCCAGGGAGATGGATGCCGCAAAGACGATGCGCCTGTTGTTTCGCGAAGGCCGATTATCTGCAGCTGCGCTCTTTTTCAGCAATTGCGAAGCACTGTTGCAGGAAGACGCCAATGCCAAAGTCTGGATGAAAACGATGGCGCGCATGGTTATCGAGTACCCCAATCTCACTTTTCTTGCAGGAGAACTTCCCTGGAAGCTCTTCGATGGGTTCGATCAGGCGAACTTTTGCGCGGTGGAACTCAAGCTGCCGGACGCGACTGTCAGCCGGAACATCTGGAAGAGGGCGCTGTATGGTGTGTCAGCCGGGGACAGAGACAGCCTGGCAGGCGAACTGGCGGATCAGTTTCGCTTGACGCCCAGGCAGATAAGAGATGCAGTTGTGTTGCTGACGCATCAGCGGGTCATGTCGGGCGAGGGATCGGAGGTGACGCGAGCCGAGCTGTATGCTGCCTGCCGACGTCAATCCCATCATAAATTGGCTGAACTGGCGATCAAGATCGAACCCCGTTACCATTGGTCCGATCTCATCCTGCCCCCGGACAAGTTAGAGCAGCTGCGGGATTTCTGCAGCCAGGTCTTCTATCGGCGGCGCGTCTTTAGTGACTGGGGGTTTGGGCGCAAGCTGGCCCGCGGCCGTGGTATCAGTGCCATCTTTGCCGGTCCGTCCGGCACGGGAAAAACCATGGCCGCCGAAGTGATGGCGCATGAACTGGAACTTGACCTGTACAAAATAGACCTCTCTGGTGTCGTCAACAAATACATCGGCGAAACAGAAAAGAACCTGGCCAGGATTTTTCAAGAGGCCGAGGGGAGCCACGCTATTTTATTTTTTGACGAGGCCGACGCTCTGTTTGGCAAACGGACGAAAATCTCCGATGCCCATGACCGCTATGCCAATGTCGAAACGAGCTATCTGCTCCAGCGGGTGGAGGAATATGAGGGCATTGTCATACTTGCCACCAACCTGCGGGACAACATGGATGAGGCGTTTACGCGTCGCATCAGGTTTATCGTCGATTTTCCCTTTCCGGATGCTGAAAGCCGCAAGGCAATCTGGCAAACACACTTCCCCCGGGAGACGCCAGTGAGCGATGCTATGGACTACGACTGGCTCGCCCGGCAATTTCAGATCACCGGCGGCATGATCAGGAATATTGTCCTCAATGCCGCTTTTTATGCGGCAGCAGGCGGGAATGTGGTTGACATGACGCATGTGCTGCGCGGTGCACGGCGCGAATTCGAGAAGGCCGGCAAGCTGTGGAAAGAGTCCTTCTCCTGCGGTTCAGGTGCCTAGTTCAGGTGAGATATGTTGGCGAAAAAAGGCAACCAATCAGCCAGGCCCAAACAAATCAAACCGAAAAAGCAGCATATTTCCGGAATCGGCCTCGAGCGGGTCCAAGGGGCAGAGAAAATTCCGCCAGCGGATACTATCCGGCAACGTTACCTGGGAAACACCGCCATCCAGGCCATGGCCAAGGAAGGTGCACCGACGGTTCGGAACGAGTCCCGAGAGACCGGCAACGAAGCCCAGACAGGAAGAGGAGGTGCGGATAAGAAGACGCAGCCGGATAACACCGGAACCGATGTATCGTCGCTTGATGTTTTGCGGAGCGGGCGTCAATTAATATCGGCGAAAAAGCAGGATTCCACGGGGCGGATTCACTCGACGATCTATTCTCGCCGATTTTTGATCCGGCACGATATCGAATGGTTTATCAATCCGTTCAACGGAAATGGGGGTTCCTTCGATCTTATTATCGATGTTGATCCGCGGGTAAGACCGAAACTGTCGGCACAGCAGATAGGTGCGGCCAGCGCCGCGGTCCTTGCCGGCGATACGGGGCTGGTTTTTAAAGCCGAGGGTGCCAAGCTGCTGGTTGATTATATTGCCGGGCAGATTGAAAACTACGACTTGCAGGGGCCGACATTTTATATTGGTATCTATTTTGAAACCCGGCTGAAAACGTTCGAAGAGAGGTCATATACAACGTTCATAGAACAGAAGCGCGCTGCCTCGCACTTCATGGATATCCAGCAGATTGCGGTGGGAAATTTCGATATCGCCGGGGAACCGGTCAGAACATCCGGACGGCCGCAGTGGACCCGGGTCAAGCAACGGCAGGTTGAGCACCTGATCGAGATGGCCCGTCGGCAAAAGCCGCCGGCCCGGGATTTACCGGATAAAATCGTGGTCTGGTATAAACCCGAAAATCAAAGCTGGTACTTCAATGCCCTGGTATATCTCGATACCAGGGGAAAAAAACGGGTGTCTTACCCCGTACGCCTCCGACCCGAAGAATCAGCCGAAGAGCTCTTTAAGCGCGTGCGTGCCGCGGTGCCCAAAGCCTTGCAGAAGGCGGAAGACGAGCGGAAACAGGAACGCACCCGAACCATGCCTTCCTGGGCCAGGCGGCTCGAAGATGAGGTGCGTCGGGAGTTGCGGGAGCAGCACCGCCGGGATAAGGAGGCAACCGATTTCCCTGACGGCATGGTGCTGGTTGCTCATCCTTGGCCAGACGCTGCCACCGCACAGCCCGGTCAGAAGCTGGGTTCCGATATATTTCTGCAGATCTGGGTCGAAGGTGGCGAGGCTCCGCATATCCGGCGGAAGGAGGCGACGCTTCCCTTTGCGTTGACGCCGGATACCGATGTGCCGCACCTTGTTCCCTATGTACGCAAACTGGCGGCGGTCCTGCGCCAGTTTGAACATACTCCGCTGGACAAGCAGCCGCCCCTGCCGGCTGATCTCGACATCACCCCGCCGGATACGGAATTTGCCCTGAACGCTTTTCCGGCAGAGATCCTGGCTAATGATCTGCGCCCGGACCAGATCACGGTCACCGGCGCTAAAAACGAATTCGGCATGCTGCTCGACTACGAAGCCGTGTACGGCGGAGGACAACTGAAAGACCTGTACATCGCCTCAAAATTATTTCAGCAATACATCCATTTTTTCTGGAAAATCTACAAGGTACCCTCAGATCTCTCCCCTGCCAAGGGAGAGCAGGCCATACCCGTCGCCTGGCCGCAGCGCTGGCAGTGGCTGAACGAAACATTCAACGCCAAAAACCGAGGTGATCCCGACGCTGCCTGGCGCAACATTTCCCGTCTGGGAGAGCCGGTATATGAAAAGAATGGGCCGGATCCCACAACCCGAGTCAAATTCCCCAGCCAGACCGAGGATGCCGGCGACTATCTGGTCTTCTGTCAAACCGGTCATGCTCCCATCGGTGAGTATAAACTCAAGCGCGTTTCCAGTGTAGCCTACTATCCGGTCCGGCTCCGTCCCATCGAAAGGGAGGCGCAGATCGCTGTATCCAGGCGTACCGGAGCTATTGCGGCCCTTGAGGCCGAGCTTGAAGCGATCAAGGCGATGCTGGCCGAAGGCGGCCTGGAAAGCTCACAGCGGCAGATGATTGAAGCCGTCCAGCGCATGAAAAACATCGACCTGATGCGGTACAAGGAGAAGGAATTCCGGAGCTTTGCTGAAAATGCAGCCGAAGAAATCGGCTATGCGACCAAAGTCCTTGGCCGGGTCAGGCAGCTGGAGGCGCTACTGCCCGGCATCCTCAAGAAAGCCAGGGAAGCCGGTACACCAGACATGGCACCTTCGGTGCAGCTCGCGCAAATGCCTGAACTTCAGGATCTGTACTGGTATATCATCTGGGAGAAAAAGACCTTGCCGGGCTATGAAAAAGAGCTTGAAGCGCAAATAGGACGGATGCAGCTTTACGAAAAACGGGCTCACGAGTTCGA
Source organism: uncultured delta proteobacterium (assembly GCA_963835305.1). Lineage (GTDB taxonomy): Bacteria > Desulfobacterota > Desulfobulbia > Desulfobulbales > Desulfocapsaceae > Desulforhopalus_A. Next base: position 522,526 of record CAWIEU010000009.1, on the reverse strand, counting down.
GGACGAGCTGAAGCCGGATTCCCCTTATCAGTATAGTCCCGAAGTCGCTTTTGTATCGACCCTGACGGGAAAGGTCTATCCCCTGGTGATGATGCTGGGCGAGGCACCGGACAGTATGAGGAACGCGCTCAGCGTCGGAAAAAACCAAGGTGTGGCGTACAGCGCGGTGGATATCACCAGCTCCCAGACCCAGAAAGTGTACTATGGCTACAGCCCTCATTCCGGGCCGCGGGGCCATCGCGAAGCAATTGACAATGCCTTCGGAGATTTCGGTGATGACGCGACCTATGGCGAGGGGATCATCGCAGTGCGCATCCCTTCCGGCCGCGCGGGAGCCGGTGACGGCAACCACCCCGGCACCGGGGTCAAAACCTACGAGAGCAAAGAGGGTATACTGCAAAAGGTACTGTGGGCGCTTTCCATCATCGCCGCGGTGGCAGGAGCCGCAGCCCTGGCCGCTACAGGGGTTGGAGCGCCTGCGGCGGCGGCCTTGTTCGGTGCGGTGGCGGCCGGTGCCGGTGCCATAACGGCAATCCATAGCCTGAGTGAGCGATCCCTGCGGCACAAACTGGAATGGGATGCCGAAACGGCGCTGGACATCATCAGCATTGTCAGTGTGATCCCACTGGCGGCGGGGGTCAGAGTTGCAAGACTGCCCCGTACGATTGCCAATATGCGCAGCATTCAGGTCACCGAGCAATTCGTCCGGATCTATGGTTGGGGAGAAACGGCGGCGACCGTGATCCTGGTGCCGACCAAGCTGGCCCAGGATATTCAGCGCATCGAAAACGATCCGGACCTGACGCCGGATCAGCGCAAGGCGTTGATCCGCGAGGCCAAGCTCGGCGCCTTTCAAACGGGCTTGATGATGATCGGCTCGGGAGCGGCGGCTTTGCACCAAGGGGCCAAGGCGCGCCTTGGCTTCGATCCGGTGGACAACGCGGCGCTGAACCAGCAAATCGAGCTGATGGAATTGGAAGGCTGGGGCAAATACAAGACCCTGGCCGAGCGGGGCTATCTGGACGATGCCGGTCAATGGACAACCAAGGTCCGTACCATTGCTCCGCCCGAGACGGGGGCGGGACCGTCGCCGGCCGAAATTTTGCCTACGGCATCTAGGCAGCGAGGCCGGACCGCCGTCGGCATGGGAGGCGAGCCGCCCGGTAAAAAGCCATCCACGCCCGGCACCCGCCGGCCGGTGGGCGACTATTATGTCTCGCCGGATTCTCCCGAATACCACCGGTTACTCCACGAAGGCTGGAGCGCCGAGATGGTGCGCAGCGGCCTTAAACCGGACCTGCCCGCGATCGTGGCCAAAGGCGGAAAACCACTGCGTCACGGCACATTTCAAGCGGATATCAAAACTCCGGACCAGGCCTACAAAATCTATGAGGAAGCGCTGGCACGCGCAGGCGGACGGGAAGTGGCCATCTTCCGCAACACGGATACGGGCCGCTACGCCGTGACCGTCGGCACGCCCTTTGAGGTTGGTCCGCCGTGGCGGGGAAACTGGGAAGGGGTCTTGCACTATCATCAGAATCCCGCCAACATCCTGACCTATCGCATGCCGGCGCCCGCCGATGTGGAAGGGGCGATGCTGGCGGCGTTTCGCGCCGAAGGCCGGCTCGTGACCGAATTCATCGAACATCCGATTCCGGGCGGCGGCCGCGGACGGGTGGCCTATTCGGTGCTTTACGAAGACGGTCGGTTCAGGATCACGGTCGAAACGATCCGCCCCGACGGAAAACCAATCAAGCAGACATTCTCAAGTCTGAAGAATTACCAGGCCGAGTACATTCAGCGCACACGTTATGCCGATCCGCAGAGCGATGAGTACAAATGGATCATGCGCGATGCTGAACATTATATGGACGAAAAAGATACGCGCACAATGGCGGGCGGCCGAAAAGCAAAGGACACCGGCCGCAAACCGATAAGCGAAGACCGGCCCGGAGCGGAAAAAGGTGAAGGGATCAGGCCTGGCGCCGTCGATGAAGACGAACCGACGAAGGTGTTCCGGCAAAAACCTGAAAAAAGGGCTACTCCGGCAGAGGCCGGTGGTGAACCCGAAGCACCAGTGCCTATGAAAAAGCGGGATGAACAGCCGCTGCCGGAGGCGACGGTGCTGCAACTGGCCAGGCCGGAGCGAATCACGGCGGCATATATCCGGGATGTGTATCGGACCTATCGAAACATGTGGGCCGATGATCCGTCCCGTGAGGCAGGCCTCTATCACAATCCGGTCAGTGGGGATTTCATTCTGGTACAGGGCAACGAGCAAGCGGTGATGGTTTCGACGACCGGCAAACAGTCCCCGCTCAGCACTGGAAAAGCACAACGGTGGAAGGAGGTTCTCGATGAGGGAATGGACGTGGGCCAATGGGAACTGGTCCGCCATTACCATCCAGCAGCGCCGGGAAGCGAATTTGTCTCCCATGTCGGCCGCCTGCCCAGCGGCGCCGTCAAGGATATGGATGTAATCTATTTCGAATCGGTGCGCGCCGGCGGCAAGGCGCGCACCTCGACCATCGACTATCTGACGCCCGAAGGCCCCGACTCCACGACCTTCGGCTTCAATCCTGAGCAACCCCAACCCCTGTGGATTAATTATCCCGACGAACAAACCGGTGCCCGGCGCATCCGGCGCTTCCCGGATCTGGAAGCCTATCACCAATGGGTACGAGAGACCTTCAATGTCGATCTGGGTGAGGTGCCCAAAGGCCAGGTCCCCGGCGAGCCACTTCCCACAACAGACAGGCGCTCCCCGCAACCGCTGAAGGTGTCCTCTACCCAGACGCCGGGTGAACCGCCTCGCTTGCCGGTTCGGCCCCTGGATCGCGAAAAGGCCTTAGGCTATCACTTCTATTTGGATGAAGGGCAAATGCGGACACCGGATGATCTGAGAATCATCCGTGTCCCAACGGAACTTTATGATGCGGCGTGGCAGCGCGCCAACAGAGAGAGCAGCAGTATTGGTAAGCCGCCGCAATTTGGCTTCGTGGATGAGATTCACGGCCAGGTTGTGCTTAATGCCCAGCGCCCGGATATCCACGATCCCGGCGGCCGATTGAGACGCAGCGCGGATAATCCGCGCACGGACGAACCGCGCCATTATCACGCACGGGAATACTTTGGCGAAACCTCACAGCTTGGCGGGGAAGAAGCGCGGTATTTTGCCGAAGCCAATCTGAGAGATGACGGCATAGTCGACCTCGATTTTCACTTACGTATACAGCAGGGACGCGGCGGCCGCCGTTCTTCGCAACTGCGCGGCCAGGAGGAGTTCAATAGGGCGCTGGAGCATTTCAGGCGCCGCAACGGCGAAGACAGCGTCAAGGGCATTCGCGGGGATTGGGATACGGGAGACAACCTGCGGAGCTTCAATGATCGGTTTATCAAACACTTGGCCGATAACCTGAGTCGTGATGAAGCTTTCCGGCAGGCGGCTTTGGAGACGTATACCGGGAGATGGGCAAAAGCCGCCGGGTATACCAAGGTGAGGCGTGAGATTGCCCGGATCGACCCGAATACCGGGAAGTTCGAGCAGGTTGTCGTGATCTTTGAAAAAGCCGCCGGACCTTCAGGGCCTGCCGGCCCGGTTCCACCAAGGGGCGGCCAGCCTCCTCCCGCGCCGCCTGGAAAGACTCCGCCCGGCGGTCATCTGCGCGGCATGGAGGAATTGTCCCCCGTTACGCGCCGCCGACCTGCTTCGCCTCAGGAAGCGCAACGCCCGGGCGACCGGTACCAGGAAGCGCCGAGACACACTATCACGGCAGCCGGGCAGGCCGCTCGGGACAGGGCGCAAAACCAACTGCGGCAGGTACTCTCGGCGCAGGTCAAGAGCGGTGGGATGATTCCGGTGATCGAGGTCGAAGGTGTCAGGCTGCACGATGTAAGAGTCCGTCTGCATGGTACGGAATGCCGTATCAGCTATTTTGGAATAGAAAATGTATCGGCTCCCAAGGGCAATGGCCTGTTGGTCCATCAAGCGCTTGAGCGGGCGGCCGTCGACGCCGCCATGGGTGCAGGTGCACAGACTGTGCGTGTAAATGTCGAGACGGTCGTCAACCCCCAATGGCAAAAGCGCCTGGATGAAATGGGCTACACGAAATTTGTGATGCCGCGTCGGGAAGGAGAATTCGGCTTTCAGGCGGTTATGTCAAAGGTTTTTCCTGTTCCAAAGGAAAAGGGTCAGGCGGAAGCAGGGGGCAGGAACTCGGTAGTGACCGCAGGAGACGTCACACGTTTGGCCAGGGATCTGCTGAAACGGCCGATTCGTCCCATGACCGGTGAGATTCACTTTTTTGAAAACTGGCTTGATTATTTGCGCGCCTTCAGGCGGATCAATCCCGAAGGAGAGCCGCCCCTTGCATTTCATGAATTAGCGACTGGCCACGTTTATCTGTCGCCGCGAAGAGACCTGTTAACGATTTTGCACGAATCAATTCATAAGGTGGCTGTCGAGACCTTCCCATGGGGCCACGAATTATTGGGTAAATTCTTGACCGAGGGAATTACCGAATCCATTGTCAGGCGCGTATTGCCTTCGCCGGCGTCTCCGCAAACCTACGATCTGAATGTGCGGTTCGTTCATATGCTGCAAAGGCGCGTCGGCCAGGCTACTGTGGAAAACGCGGTCCTGCACGGCGCCTACCGTTCGCTGCGGGACGCGGTGCGCCGGGCCTTGGGGGGCAGCGAGGCCGACACCCTGGAATTTTTTACGCTCCTGAGAAGCCTGGAAAATCGTTTCGGCGGCGTCAACGACCCCGCAGCGCTTCGCCGAGTTTCCGAATTTCTGGCCCGCATGCGACGATAGAACCAAGCAGGCCGAGGAATTAATTCTTGCGTGATCTAACAGTTTTTGGTAGCGTTTTAGTTGTTTATTCCTATTTTACTCTTACGTCTTCTCTTTAGCGTTGATTGAGATCCAGACATCATTTTCTTGCAATACAAAGTTATTTTTTCCTTGTCAGTTAATTTGACCTCGTCAAGTGACCAGCCTTGACAATTGAATCGTAGCCCCGTGATGATGGCATATCTGCCGTTTGAGACACGGCGGCTTTCATTGAGATAGGGTAAATCTTCTCCATGAGGGCAAGTGCGGCGATGTTCCAAGACCTTGACAAGACACTTCAGGCCATTTTCGAAGATCCGGCAGCGCCTTCGGAGTTGCACGAGGCCGAAGTGAGCTTTGAGACGCCGGACAAGAATTACACCCCGAACCAGGCGACGCTCAATCTTTTTCTGCATGAAATGAAAGAGAACCGTGAGCTGCGCGATCCCGAGCCCATCCAGGTATTCAAAGACGGTTTGTATCAAAGACGGTTGCCGCCGCTGCGGGTGGCCTGCTCCTATCTGGTTACCGGCTGGTCCGGCAAAACCGGGGCGCTCAAGGTCGCCGAGGAGCATCAACTGCTGGGCCAGGCGCTGGGATGGCTGGGTGGTTTTGACCCTGTCCCGCAGCAGTATCTGCGCGGGACCCTGATCGGTCAGCCATATCCGCCGCCGACGATGGTGGCGCAGCTGGAAGGAGGGAGGTCCCTGGGCGAATTTTGGAGCGCACTCGGCATCGCGCCCCGGCCGGCCTTCACGCTGCAGGTGACCGTGGCGCTGATGCTGGCGGGGGAACACCCGGTCGGTCCGGAAGTTATTTCCCACGAAACACGCCTGGGCTTGACGGGCGGTCCCCTGCAAAGCACCTTTCTCATAGGCGGAACGGTGCGGGCCGCAGATTCGAATGCTCCCCTGGCCGCCGAAATCACTATCCAGGAATTGGGACGCACCATGCAGACGGATGCGTCGGGCCGCTATCGCTTTCCGGGCCTTTCATCGGGTCATTATACTTTGCATGCAGCCGCTGCAGGGTTTGCTGCGGTGGACACGCCGATCGAAGTTCCGGCAGCGGCCGGGCAGTCTTATAACATCTCATTGAATCCTATTTAGAAAGGGAAGAACCATGGCAGGCAAAACGGTTGCAGTGATAGGGGATGTCCAAGCCGAACCGGCGAAAGATCCCACGGGAACGTGGGGACCGGCCCCAAATACCGACCCGATTATTTACCAAGCATATAATCACCTGACTGTCGGTAAAAAGGCCGTCATTTACAGTGCCAGTTGCACATTCATATTCACCCCGAACCAGAATATACCACCAAAACCACCTGAAACCGTGATCCTGTCTGCCGGCGCCACCGTATTGCAAGGTGGAAAAAACCATGTGCTGGTCAATGGCGATTCCGCCACCGGAGAGGTCGCCGGAAACCAGTTGAGAGTAATATCAAGTAATAATCAGCTCAGAAGCGCTTAACCCGGATTTCTCATAAACAGAGCCGGGTTGGCAAACAGCGCTAATCCGATACCCTAACCTAGGAGAGATGCCATGCCACAATATCTATCACCCGGTGTTTATGTGGAGGAGGTACCCGGTTCACCGCCCATCGCCGGTGTTGGTACGAGCACCGCGGGCTTTATCGGTGTGGTCGATTCGGACGCCGCCGAGGGGCTCGTATCGGCAACGGAAGGCGAACCGGTGCTGGTCACCAACTGGAACCAGTTCAAGAACCGGTTCGGCGATTTTAATGCCGCCAACAGCACGCTGGCCCATAGCGTATACGGGTTTTTCAACAATGGCGGCACAACCTGTTGGGTCACCTGGATCAAGAATATGACCGATATCGGCGCGGTAAACGGCGTGCTCAAACGTTACGAGGCCATCGATGAAATCGCCATCGTTGCCGCTCCGGGTGCCTTGGATGCAGCCGTGCAGAAAGCGTTGACCGATCATTGCGTCAAGATGAAGGATCGTTTCGCCATTCTCGATGGTCAGGTTACCACGACCATCACCACTGCCGCGATCATTCCGAACGGTGTATCCCCCAGCGACTATGCCGCACTTTATTTCCCGCAAATCCTTGTTGCGGACCCGGTTACCAAGGGGCAACTGACTGTGCCGCCCAGTGGGCACATAGCCGGGATCTACGCCCGTGTCGATCAGCAGCGCGGGGTGCACAAGGCACCCGCCAATGAAGTGGTGCGCGGCGCGCTGGGGCTGGCGTACTCGGTCTCGCGCAACGAACAGGAGCTGCTCAATCCGGCGGGTGTCAATGCGATCCGCAATTTCAACGGCGCCATCACCGTCTGGGGTGCGCGAACGCTCGGCGGGGACGCCAACGGCGAAACCAAATATATCAATGTTCGCCGCCTGCTCAACTTTTTACGCGAGTCGATCGACCAGGGCACTCAATTCGCTGTTTTCGAACCCAACGCCCAGCCGCTCTGGCAACGCATTGTCCGCAGCGTAAGTGCATTTTTGACCAATGTCTGGCGCGACGGCGCGCTTCTCGGCGTCACGCCGGAGCAGGCTTTCTACGTCAAATGTGATGAGACGACCAATCCGCCGGAAGTTCGGGAGCAGGGTCAGGTGGTCACGGAAATTGGTGTCGCTATCGTTAGGCCCGCGGAGTTTATCATATTCCGCATATCCCAGATAACGGGGTCCGCCGGGTAAGGAAGGTGGACAGCAAATTTTAAGGGTTTCTCTGATTATGATGAGCATGAATACACTTCAAGGAGCAAAACATGGCTACGGGACAACGTGTTGATCCTTTTTTCAGTTATAACTTTCTTGTCGAACTGGACGGCGTTGTCCGTGCGTCCTTTCAGGAGGCAAGCGGACTCGAGGCGACGATCGACCCGATCGAATACCGGGAAGGCGGCCAGAACACGACAGTGCGCAAGCTGCCTGGGGTGACGAAATACAGCAATATCGTCCTGAAGCGGGGCTTGACCACCGATTCCGATCTGTACGACTGGCATCGCCAGACGGTACTGGGCAATAACAATTTTCGCCGCAACGGCTCGATTATCGTGCTCGACCGCCAGGGCAGCGAGGTTGCCCGCTGGAACTTCGTCGATGCCTGGCCTACCAAATATCACGTCTCGGATTTTAAGAGCACCGGCAACGAGGTAGCCATCGAAACATTGGAGCTGGCGCATGAGGGCATAGAACGTAAATTTTGATGGCGTCGTAAAAACACTTCACCTTCTTCGTTGCCACAAATTTTCAATTATTTCGAAGTACCTCTTGTACGTCGAAATGATTGAAAATTTGCGCGCCTCGAATCTGAAGTTTTTTACTTAGCCATCTCTGGTTTAAGGTTTTTACGAGATCATCAATTTTGATAATTAAATTCATTAAGAGCGATCTACCATGTTTAAGACCGAGTACGAATTTACTCTGCCCAAAGGATATCTGGAGACCGATGGCACCCTGCATCGGGACGGCATCATGCGTCTGGCCACAGCCGCGGATGAAATCCTGCCGCTGCAGGATCCGCGTGTGAGCAGAAACCCCGCATACTTACTGATCATTCTCCTCTCGCGGGTGGTGATCAAGCTGGGCGGCATCAAACAGATCACCCCAAAAACAATCGAGGAACTGTACACGGGTGATCTCAACTATCTGCAGGATCTCTACAACCGGATCAACGGGTACGCGGCCGAACGCCTGCAGGTCGAGTGTCCGGGCTGCCGGAAGGTCTTCGAAGTGGAGCCGGCGCCGCCGGGGGGATCGTAGGCTACCCCCTGGAACAGCTCCGCCGGGAGGTAGCCACCCTTGCCCTGCATTTTCACTGGTCGTATGAGACGATCATGGGAATGGAGCATCGGGAGCGCCGGATTTGGGTTCAAGAGATTGCCGGGCTCGTCGCCCTTGAGTGAGATATGACAACAGACTTCAGCCATGATGAAGCCGGTAAGATGAAACCGGACAGCGAACAACCTAAAGCGCGACAGTTGGGCTTCCTGATTGCCCACCGCCGCCTGCAAGGCGTAGGACGCATCGCAGGACGTGCACTGCCGGGACAAGCGGCGCGGCGCTTTGCGGGAACCTTGCTGGACCGGCATCGGCCGAACGGACGGATTCCGGTATTTGCGCGGCAGGCTGAGGAGCGCCTGGAGCTCTCCCGCTTTGAGGCATCGGCACGATTTTTCGATCATCGAACTATGCCCAAAAAAAGTATTGCCCGGCAGTCTGGAGCCGATGGCTTCAATCACCCGGCCCGACAAGGTGCCGGTGGGCTGGATCGCGTTACTGCCAAACCGGCAAAGCGCGTAGGCGCCGTGGACGAGGCCGTGGTCACTTCCAAACCATTGCCGGACTCCGTGGTCCGTAGCCTGCCATTGCGTCTCGAGGAGCCGGTACAAAGGCTTATGGAGGATATGCTGGATATGCCGGTCCCGGCCGTCAAAATTTACACCAATCAGGCGGCCGACCAGGTGACTCGTCAGTTCCAGGCAGATGCAGTGGCCTGTGAGGACCGTATTCTGTTCCGCTCCGGCCGCTTTGAAACGGCTACATTACGTGGGCTGGGACTGCTGGGCCATGAATTGACCCATACAGCCCAGGCTCGGATGCAGGCGGTCGGTTCACCGAACTGGAATACCGAAGAAGGTGCAGAGCAGACAGAAGCGCAGGCGTTAACCAATGAACAGCGGATTCTGCATCTGCTGTCTGGCAATCCGGCGACGATGCCCTCGGCCGGGACCGGCGGCAGAATCATCGCGCCACAGGTTCCGACGATGAAATCACCTGCAGTCCAAACAGCCGCGACCGACCGAGCTGTCACCGCAGCAGAGGGACCCATGACCAAATCGATGGTCCAAATTTCTTCGGGACAACTGGCAGAGATCAAGGATGCCGTCTACCGGGACCTGAGGGAGCGGCTGCGCACTGATTTTGAACGGGGAGGCTGAGAAAAAACTATGGCACTGGAAAAGGCAACCATCATCAATCTGGACACCAGCGAGCAGATTCCTGTGATGTTCAACCCGGAGGAGTATTCCCTGGATATGGGCAACACCATCGCCGAAATCGGCATTCCCGGCCAGGAAAAATCGCCCATCCAGTATGTTCGAGGCAACATCCGCACCCTGAAGATGGAGCTGTTTTTCGACTCATACGAGAAACAACCGAGGGAAGATGTCCGCCAGTCGACACAAAAAATCGCGGCGCTGCTGAAAAAGACCAATGTGACCCAGGCACCGCCCGTTCTTCTTGTTACCTGGGGCAGCCTGCAGTTCAAGTGCGTGCTCGAATCAATCGGCCAGAAATTTATCATGTTTCTTGAGGACGGTATGCCTGTGCGGGCTCGTCTCACTGTCAGCTTCAAGGAATACGAGCAGCTGGAGGTTGAAATAAAACAGGGATTTTTCATCGTTCCGCCTACCGTCCACAATTTGGCGGAAGGTGAGACCTTGAGTAAACTGGCCGATCTGTTTCTCGGTGATCCGGGAGCCTGGCGGGAGATTGCCGAGCAGAACAACATCGATGACCCGCGCCGTATCGCCTCCGGGACGACTCTGTTGATCCCATCCCAAAAAACTTTGGCGCGGGATTGACCATTATGACAGGACACTCATTCTACGCCCCGGATTTTGCGGTAAAGGTTTCCGGTCTCACCCTGGAGGCGGATGTACGCAGCGCTGTACGAAGTCTCACCTACGACAACAATATTGATACGGCGGACATGTTCACCCTGCAGTTGAACAACGCCGATATGCGTTTGACCGACTCAGCCCTTTTCGATATCGGCAAATCGGTGGAGATCCACATGGGCTATGCCGGCAAGCTTTCGCCAATGATGCTGGGCGAGATAACCGCCGTCAGCCCCTCATTTCCGGAGAGCGGGGCGCCGAACCTGTCCGTGACCGGCTACGATAAATCCCAGCGCATGCGCCACAACAGTCCGCCCCACAAGACGTTCAAATATGTCAACGACAGTTTGATCGCAGCCCAGATCGCGGTGGAAAACGGACTTATTCCGATCGTCGATCCGGCGCTTACCTTCCGGGAGCAGATTGATCAGAACGGCAGCGACTGGGCGCTGCTCCAGGAATTGGCCGATCGTAACCATTTCCAGGTTTTCGTCAACTGGGACAAGCTTTATTTCCGTTTTCCCCGCCCGCAGACGGAGCTGGTGGTGCTGGAATGGGGCAGGAATCTGAACAGCTTCAAACCGCGTATTTCCAGTGCAGGCCAGACCGGGATACAGGAGGTCCGCGGTTACGACTATGAGCTGGCCCAGACTATTGTCGCAGTAGTGCCCGCAATCGCGCTGGATACCGATCTGGACGATATTATCGAAAGGCTGGGCAGCGGATTCGTCGAGCGGCTGGTCGGCCTGGGACGGTATGTCGTACGCGGCGTTAAGGTCAGCGATCATTTTGAGGCGGTTACCTTTGCCAAATCGATGCTGCAGCAGATTCTGGAAGGCCTGTACGAAGGGTCCGGCGCCTGCATCGGCATACCCGAACTGCGAGCGGGCGAATTGATCGAGATCCGCGGTATCGGCAAGCGCTTCAGCGGCAAGTACCGCCTGAGCCGGGTAACCCATACGATAGATGAGAGCGGCTACCGGACAAGCTTCGAGGTAACTCAGAAGGCTTCCGGTCTGCTGTTGCAGAGCCTGCGCAATAAGCTCATCGATGCGCCGTCGCCCAAAAACCAGCCCAAAATAGAAGGAGTTAAGATCGGCATCGTGCGCAACAACCTGGACCCGAAAAATCTGGGACGGGTGAAAGTCTCTTTTCCGGATTTTTCTGAAGTCAACCAGAGCAGGTGGGCGCGCGTCGCCAGTTTCATGGCAGGAGGCAGTGATGATCCGGCGGGGTCGAAGGGCAATTATTTTCTGCCCGATATCGATGATGAAGTCCTTGTTGCCTTTGAAAACGGCAATCTTGAACAACCGGTGATCATCGGCTCGTTGTGGAACAGCAAGGTGCCTCCGCCTGAGACCAACAAGGGGCAAAATTCCAGAAAAGTGCTCAAGACCAGAAGCGGCATGCAGATCGTTTTCGATGAAACCGAAGGAAAGGAATTTCTGTCGATTAGCGACAAGGCGGGCAGCTCGATTACCCTCAAAGCCGACGGCTCCCTCTCCATCCTGGCGAAAGGCAACATCGAACTAAAATCTACCGGCGGAGACATAAGCTTTGAGGCGAACAATGTAAAGGTCAATGTGACCGGTACCATGGATGTTAACTAAGATTACTTGGCCATCTCTTATTTTAGGCTTTTACGAGATTATCAACCGACAAACTCGTAAAAATCAGAATTTTCGGAGGGCTAAGTAAAGACTGGAAATCTATTTCTAAGGTATGAATCCCCGCAAAGCACGGGGATAAGAACCTTCACGAAATTCTTTTTTAAAAAACAAAAATGAATTTCTAAGGTTCTAGAGGAGCACCATGAATACAGATATACTCGGCCGCGGTTTTGCTTTTCCCCTGCAGACCAACCCTCGCGGCGGCATTATGGAGGCCATGCACGAAGAGAAGATCAGGCAGTCGATCCATATAATTATCGGCACCCAGCATGGTGAGAGGCTTATGCGCCCTACCTTCGGCTGCAATCTGCAGTCGCTGGCCTTTGCTCCGAATAACGCGGGCACCGCCAATCTGGCACGTCACTATGTGGAGGAGGGGCTGCAGCGCTGGGAGCCGCGGATTATCCTCGATTCCGTGAACGTACAAAACGACCTTCAGCAGGATCGGCTCGTCATTCAGGTAGGGTATCGCATTCGGGCGACCAACCAGCCGCAGAACCTGGTCTACCCGTTCTACCTGCAGATTGCGTAGGGGCAGACCTGTGTGTCTGCCCTTTATCTACATGACCAGCGTTACAAGTTTAAATATTGATGGACTCGTAAAAACCTTAACACCGGGATGGCTAAGTAAAAAACTTCAGATTCGAGGCGCGCAAATTTTCAATCATTTCGACGTACAAGAGGTACTTCGAAATGATTGAAAATTTGTGGCAACGAAGAAGGTGAAGAATTTTTACGACGCCATCAAAAATTGAAAAGGTAAAAGATATGGCAAGAGGAAGATTGGAACCGCCGAATCTGGATGATCGTACCTGGCAGGATATCGTCGACCAGGCCCGGGCACTGATCCCCACCTACGCTCCTGAGTGGACCGATCACAATCCCAGTGATCCGGGCATAGCCCTGATCGAACTTTTCGCCTGGCTGGTGGAGGGCTTGATCTACCGTCTGAATCGCGTGCCCGAGAAAACCATGATCGAATTTTTTAATTTACTCGGCATCACCCGCGACCCGGCCACCCCGGCTGCAACTTTGCTGATGTGCCGCCTGGCAAATGGGGCGCAATCCCTGGAGCTGCCTCCCGGATTTCAAGCGGCAACCCAGCAGACGGAGGCGACCGAGCCCGTTGTCTTTGAAACCGATGAAGCCGCGACGATCCTGGCAACCAATCTCTCGGCTGCGCTGCTGCTCTATCATGCAGGCGCCGACAGTCAGCCGCGCTATCGTGACATTACAAATCGAATAGTCGATTCGCCCCTGGACGGATTGATGGAAACAATCGGGGGACAAAACCTGATTGGAGATTCCGTCATCATCGCCCTTGGCTTTGACTCGGCGACCACGGAACGAATCGCGCTACGCCTGAAATTGCCGCAGCCGTTTAAAGCTGACGCTGCCAAAACCGCCTGGCAGTATTCTCGCCAACAGGAGCAGCCCGACCAATGGTTCGAGGCCGGGCAGGACCCGCAAAAGCAGTTGCAGGTCGATGACGCAACAGACGGACTGCAAAAAAATGGGCAGGTGCGTTTGAACGTGCCGGTCAATTGGGCCAGCCAGAATCCAGCCGATTGGAACTACCAGCCCGAGGAGGGAACCAAGCCGATAAGCCAACCGCTTTTCTGGATCGGCCTGCGGATCACCAGCTCGGCGAATGCACCCTTGCCGGTGGGTATTGCCCATATTCTTTGCAACGCTGTCCCGGCCACCAATGCCCTGACGATTACCCAGCCGGAGCTTCTCGGCACCAGTAACGGCAAGCCCTTTCAGTACTTTGACATGAGATATCAACCCCTCTATAAGCAGATCGGCTCCGCCGCGCCTGCCGCACCTTATGGCCACTTGCGCCTGCAAGTCCGCGAACCACAGGTGGGAGGCGGCTTCGGCGAGTGGACGGACTGGCGTCAGGTTGAGGATTTTCCCGAAGGACCTGGAAAATGCTTCCGCCTGAACCCGATCCCCGGCAGGATCGACTTCGGCAACTACAATCCCTCGGTATCATCCGAGGGTCATGGCACAATTCCTCCACGCGGCAGCGAAATCAGAGCCCTGACCTACCGTTATGTGGCAGGAGATGCCCGAGGCAACCTGCCGGCCAATACCATCGAAGTGATACGCTCCGCCCGGCCGGGTCTGATCGCGGTTACCAACCCCGGCCCCGCCACGGGCGGCTCCGACGAGGAGTCAATTGAGGAGACCAAGCGCCGCGCCCCTGAAAACCTGCGCAACCGGGATCGGGCCGTGACGGTTGGGGATTATGAATTTCTCGCGCGGGAAGCCACCACCGATGTGCAAAAGGTGCGCTGCCTGCCGGAACGGCTATTCCGCGCGTTCGAGTCGCTGCCGGCAGGCGCGGTAAAAGGCGATCCCTGGACATTTGGCGGGCTCAATCGTGACAAGGGCAATGTCAATGTCATCGTCATTCCCTCCGCGCCTCTCACCGAGCGCACGCCGTTGCCCTCGGAGCAACTGCTCCAGGAGGTGGCGGATTACCTGGACGCCCGGCGGGTGGTCGGCACCAGGTTGCATGTTACCTACCCGCGCTACCTGCCGATCAACGTTACGGTCAATGTCATTATCTGGAATCAGGCGCTGCAAAGTGGACTTGTGCCGGACCTGGAAAACTTCAAGCAGAAACTGCGCGATGAGATCACGCAGTTTCTCCATCCGTTGCGCGGCGGGCCCCAGGGCGCCGGATGGGAGATAGGCCAGGCTTTTCTGGTCTCCGGCTTGCTCGAATTCATTCAGCCCAGCCCGGAGATCGGCTTTATTTCCAAAATCAAGGTCGCACCCGGTAATCCGGAATACGGCGAGGGGATTCCTACAATTCGCCCCGCGACGGGACTGTCCGACGTGTGGGTGCAGCTCGCCGATTATGAAATGATCTGCTCGGGCACGATGACCGTTACTTCAACAATAACCACCTGATAAACACAAACTCCGGGTAAAATCCATGGATGCACCAAGCAGCTATTTGCAATATCTTCCGCAGGTGCTCTGGTCGCGTGACAGTGACCCGCAGCAATTGCTGGGCAGAATATTGCGCATTTTCGAAAAGATCCTGACCGGCATCGATGATCCGGTGACGATCGGTAGCCATGAAAAAGCCTATCAGTCCCTTGAGGAATTGATCGATACGCTGCCTTCGTTTTTCAACCCATGGCGCACCCCGGCAACGGGTTTTCTGGCCTGGCTTGCAACCTGGCTGGCGCTTGATCTGCCGGCGGATCCGACTGTCTGGACGGAATATCAGCGCCGCAAAATAACGGCCCGGATCGTTGAAGTGTACCGTATGCGGGGCCTGACAAAGGGACTTTACACCTACCTGGATATCTATGCCCAGACCAGGGCCAGGCCGCGGATCGCCATCGATGACGGCAGGGCCGTACTGCGCCTGCAATTTGCAGAGGACGGCACTGCTGCCATGACGACCGTTGCCTATAGTCAGGCGGTCGTCTTCCCGGACGCGGAGGGGAGGCAGGCGAGCTATTATCCCGTGCTGATCCATCCCGTTGCCATCGCCATCGATACCAATAATGATTATTTCGTGGTCGACCAGGGGATTAGCGGAAACAGTGAGCCGGCTGACCTGCGCCGGCCGGGCCTGTGGAAGGTTTCCTGTACCGGCCATTTCGCTTTTACGCAAGGCACACCACAACCCGTGCCGCATGCGCTGCAAACCGGCGATTTTTTCCAGGATGCCACGGCGGCGGTCGTCGATGAGGCTACAGACGCGTTAAGCATCATCAATATAGGAGGTGAACCGAGTGCGGTGGATTCGCAGCGGGCCGTCCTGCGGCGTTTCGCGCTTCCCGATTACACGCAGACTCGCATCATCGATCAAACCACCACACCCAGGTTGCCGGTAGTCCGCCCGGTAGACATGGTTCTGGACGAGGCTGGGCGTTTTGTCATCCTTGACCGTGGTGTTCATTTTTTCAACAATCAGCCGGCGACGTCTCCGGCTGTGCCGAAACTGGTGGTGGTCAGTGAAAATCCCCTGGCCGCGGCAACACATTCGCTCTCCGGGATAGTTGAGCCGACAGCCTTGGTGCGCGCCCCTGATGGAACCTTCGTTGTCGCAGATGCCAAAAGGTCCGACGGAGCCGAGCCGGCTGATCTCTGGCGCGTTGACCCGGCTAATGGCTGGGCGGCGGTTTCTTTGCTGGATACCGTGCCGCCGGAGGCAAATCCATTGATTTGTCCCACCGCAATAGTCATCGACAGCCAAACCGAACTGCTGGTCTGCGATACCGGATTGCGCTTGAGTTTTAAGGAAGACCCGAGCAACCGGGCCATGGCCGAACCGGCATCGGTTTACAGGGTCGACTTAAGCCGGACACCGCCGGTCATTACTCGCCTGACCCGGGAACCGGGCCTGGTGAATCCGGTTAAAATGGTCAGGGACAGACGGGGAAAAATTATTGTTATCGATGCGGGCGAGTCCCTGCGCGCACCACAATTGAAAAGAAATTGGCGGGCCCACCCCAATGAAATCGGAGTCGTCGTCCATTTTTCCCAACAGCGGCCGACCGACCCCGAAGAGCGCAATCGAACACGGCGCGGTATTGCCGCTGTGCTTGATGAACAAAAACCAGGTCATATTTCGTGGTGGCTGAAATCTGAGTAGGGGAGGAAAAAAATTTTATGGATAGCCCGATCAAAGTCATCAAACATCATCGCTATTTTATCGACAATGTCTCAGAGGTGACACACACCAGCCGAGACCATGCCGACGACATGCAGGATTTTCACCTGCCGCATGCACGTATCCACCATGCCCACCTGCATGGCCCCGGTATCGCCGACGGACTGGAGGTCGGCGTCACGGCCGGTGGACAAAAGCTGGAGGTGCAACCCGGCATAGCCGTGGACGCAAGCGGCCGGCTGATCGTGCTTTCTCCAGCGGGAAAGGCGGATATCAACAGGCTGGAGCCGGGAGATCCTGATTTCCAGATAGATCCTCCTTTTGAGCTCGATACGATCGCCGGAGAAACGGCGGCGGATTTTTACCTGACTATCCAGTTCTTCGAGAGATTGCACCTGGGGCCGGAGAGCGGGGCGGGCGGTCTGCTCGAGCAGATGCCCTGGCTGCGCCTGCAACCGGTGGCTGGCGCGGACGCCTTCGTGGACGACGGTTCCGCCATCATCCTGGCCATCGTCACGGTGGATACCAATGGAAGTGCGACGCTGCGCGAGCGGAATTCGGCACTGCCGCTTGAGCGAAAACTAATCGGCAGTTCCAGCTCAGAGCTGCGTATCCACAGGGCCGCCACCAGCGCCGGCCAGGTGGGTCAGGCGTTTTGTGCGGCTATCGTCCCGGAAACACAGGGCGGTTTGCATATAAGCGTACAAGATGCAACCGACATCGTCCGTTTGAGCCGCGGCGACGGCGATACTTTTGCGACTTTTGCAGTGCAGGCCGACGCCACCCAGCTCCAGGGCAACCTCAGTGTTCAGGGAAATCAACAGAATCAAGGCAGCCTGAGTGTGGCCGGGTCGATCGACGCCCAGCAGATTCGGCAGAACGGTGTGCCGATTGTCAGTTCACAATGGGATTCAAGCAACGGCGGCATTAATTTTTCCGGCGGCAATGTGGGTATCGAAAGTCCTATGCCTGCTGAACGGTTGGATGTTGCCGGACGCATAAAGGCCGGAGCGTTGGCCATCGGTCCCTGGCCACCTAACTCCAACTATGTATTTTTCGGAACTACTGCTTTAAATCAGGCTGATGCCGGCAACTATGCGTTGCTGCAGGGAGCGGCTCAAAGCGTAGGGGTCACTTTTCTCAATTCACCGGAGAGTATTCAATTCAGGATCAGGAATGTGGACCAGATGGTTCTCCGTCAAGATGGTGAGCTGAGAATTCTTGCCAACACAAATCCGGTTCATTTTACCTCGTTCTGGCATGGTTACCCGGACAGTGTCCTCAATCGCGCGGAAATCTGTAATGATACCGGAACATATAAAACCCTGATGATCGTCGGCAACAAGTCGGCGGGTGTAGGGCGGCGGGTTTCGGTATGGGACAGATTGGAAGTGAACGGCACTCTGCTTACGACCGGCAGCACCGGCATCGGCACCTCCTGGCCGCAAGTCAAACTGCATGTTGTGGGAAACCGCATCCGGCTGACCAATACCAGCCTGCCGGACCGGTATGTCGATCTGCGGGCGGATGGATCGGCCCTGGACCTGGAATCGCACGGCGGGGATCTTTACATCAATAACCATGGCTTGACCTATACCCGAATCAGAAATTTCGTAAACATCTCATCCCGTGATTTCAAGGATGAGATCATGGAACTGTCTGCTGCTGAGGCCCAAGAATTGTTTGATCACCTGCATGCGGTCAAGTATCACCACAAGGATGACCCCAATCAGAGACAACATATCGGATTCGTGGCTGAAGAACTCCCTTCCCTGTTGACGACCCCGGATCAGAAAGCCTACAAGCCCACCGATATTCTGGCGATCTTAACGAAGGTCATAAAAAGTCAGCAGGCCCGGATTCAGGATTTGCTGGAAAAAATGGCAGATTTAAGAACAATGATAACCACCAACCCCCACTAAGCACGGGAACGCTTTTAAGTACCTTACTAAAGATATCAAAGGAACAGATGAGTATGCGCGCACGATTTGAAGCACGATTGGCAGAACTTAGCAAGGAATACGAAAAAGGACTGAATGAAATGCGGGAGCTGGAGGCACGCCAGGCCAGCCTGCGCCAAACCATGCTGCGGATAAGCGGTGCGATTCAGGTGATTGAAGAAGAATTGAAGCGACCCGATCCAGCCACGGTGAGCGATCAGCCAGGCGACCGAAGCAAGGAGTTATAAAGTGTAGCTTCAGGGGTTGCCGGCAGAGCATGGTGCTATCGGAGCTAGCTGGAAAGAACGGCTACTGGGTAGGCAGCGTCAACCACCAACCCCTGCAAAGCACGGGGGCGCTTTTTAGTGACTTGCTTTGTGGGTATAAGCGCTATAAGTGCTTATAGAAAGATTGTTTTCTTGCAAAAAAACCGGATAAATAGGTAAGGTGTCCCTGTAATTTATCAAAGGAGGAGTACAACACATGAAATATCTCCACACAATGGTGCGGGTAAAAGATCTTGAGCAATCAATAGATTTTTTTACCAACAAACTTGGTCTGGTCGAGACACGTCGAAAGGAATTTGCAGATGGTCGGTTTACCCTGGTCTTTTTTGCCACTGCCCCGGGAGAGCCGGAAGTCGAGCTGACCTATAATTGGGATCGAAAAGATGATTACTCTGTGGGTAATAATTTCGGTCACTTAGCCTTTAGTGTCGAAAATATCTATGACTATTGCCGTAGCTTGATGGATAAGGGCGTAACGATTCTCCGGCCGCCGAGAGACGGCCGTATGGCCTTTATTCGTACTCCCGATCAGATTTCCATCGAGCTCTTACAGGAAGGCGCCAGCCTACCCATAGAGGAACCATGGGCATCGATGGAAAACCAGGGGAGCTGGTAGATTCAATGATACCCGATCCACGGCAGCAATCGGGTAATATGTGGATATCTTTGACAATACATATCACGGATATCCCTGTCTTCTGCAATATTTGTGTCTTTTCGCAGTTTCAGAATAAAAATTGTCAACAAACAAATGTTAACACTGTTCACCTTTGTTAACACTCCACGCAGCTCGGTTTTGTTCACCTGTCACTCTCTTTCATTCCACAACCCTAGATAAGCCTGAGTCTTTTAAGATTAATCGGTTTTGGGCACTCTCTGGCATGGTTAGTGCTTAATCTTTGCTGATTTTCCGCGCCGTTTAGAACGGATTCGTTCATAACGGATGAGATGTAACAAGATATGGAGGCGAGGATATGGCCTGGTTCAATAACCTGACACTAAAGGGCAAGCTTCTCACAGGATTCATTGCCGTGGCGTTTATTGCCGGACTGATTGGTGCCTACGGTATTTATACCATTAAAAAAATAGAGGCAGCCGATACGATGCTGTATGAAAAGGTCTGCGCACCTATGGGTAATATGGGAGAGATATCTACAGCCTTTCAGGAAATACGTGTCAATGTCCGGAATGTGATAAATGCCGATACACCGGAGGAAAGGGCGATCTTCAGCAGCCTTATAAGGGAAAATCGCGAGATCATAAACAAGCAATCGGAAGCCTACGAGAAGAACCTTACCTCCGAGACCGGACGAAAGTTATTTGAGGAATTCAAGAAAAGCCAGACGGTTTTCGATCCTCTTGAAGATAAGATCGTTGAGCTGGCAACTGAGGGCAAAAAGGCCGAGGCCACAACGCTGCTGCATGGAGAGGCGGGCAAAGCATCCCGGCAGGAACAGGAGCTGATCGCCAAGGAGATGGAACGAAAAATCAACCAGGGCAGAACGACCTCCGAACAGAATACCGCCGATGCCAACAGGTCAAGTGTGATAATGACCGCATTGGCGATCGTTGGTGTCTTTTTAGCAGTCGGTCTGGGATTGATAATCGCCCGGATTGTCATGCGTCAGCTGGGTGGCGATCCAAAAGAGGTGGGGGAAATTGCCAACATGGTTGCAGTGGGAGATTTGAGTTACGATATATCCCTTTCCTCCGGTGATACCACCAGCGTGATGGCGGCCATGAAGAAAATGGTCAACGCCTTCTATGAGATCACAGCAAACGCCAAAGAGATCGCCAAGGGCAATCTGATGGTCACCCTGAAAAAACGCAGCGAAAATGACGAACTTCTGGATTCGCTGTCGGCCATGGTCGATAAAGTGAGAGAGGTGGTCACGGCGGTTCAGGGCGCTGCCGACAATGTCGCAACCGGTGCCCAGGAATTGTCGGTCACTTCCCAACAGATGTCCCAGGGGGCGACGGAACAGGCCGCCAGTGCCGAAGAGATTTCGTCGAGCATGGAGGAAATGGCCTCGAGCATTCGCCAGAACACCGACAATGCCGTTCAGACAGAGAAGATTGCAATCAAGAGTTCATCGGATGCACAGGAAGGCGGCAGGGCCGTAAAGGAAACCGTTTCGGCGATGAAACAGATCGCAAGCACGATCTCAATAATCGAGGAGATTGCCCGTCAGACGAATTTGCTGGCCTTGAATGCGGCGATTGAAGCGGCAAGGGCAGGTGAACACGGGAAGGGGTTTGCCGTGGTGGCCTCCGAGGTGAGAAAGCTTGCGGAGCGGAGCCAGGCCGCGGCAGGCGAGATCAGCCAGCTCTCGACTTCCAGCGTCGCCATTGCCGAACAAGCCGGTGATATGTTGACCAAGATGCTGCCCGATATTCAAAAGACCGCGGAGCTGGTCCAGGAGATCAGCGCATCCAGCAAGGAACAGGACACCGGGGCCGACCAGATAAATAAAGCAATTCAGCAACTCGACCAGGTTATTCAGCAAAATGCCGGGGCTACGGAAGAAATGGCCTCAACCTCGGAGGAACTCTCCAGTCAGGCAGAGCAGCTCAAATCGACAATAGCGTTTTTTACTCTGGATTCCGGCAGGCAACTTCGTGCGCAGTCCTCGGCATCTCATGGACCGAAGAAACAGATCGTTATCGGTCATGTCGATGTATCGAGAAACGGGAAACAAAAGACTGCCAGGGCGGCAAAGGCGGAGCGAGCAAAAGAAGGGGTCTTTCTAAACCTTTCGGGGGCGGACGGAGCTGACCAGCTCGACGACGAATTCGAGAAATTTTAAGTGACGGTGGAGATTTCCGGGCTTAAGCCTGCTTTTGCAGAGGAGGGTAGACCATGAGTGTTGCAGGAACAACGGAAGCAGTTCAATACCTGACATTTATGCTGGCGGAGGAAATATTTGCCTTTGACGTGGCTAAAGTTCGGGAGATTTTAGAGCTGAGCTCAATAACCAAAATCCCGAAAACCCCGGACTTTATGCGAGGGGTCATTAATTTGCGGGGGAAGGGAGTTCCGGTTATAGACCTCCGGTTGAATTTCGGCATGCCGGCTACGGAAAAGACCGTCAATACCTGTATAATCGTGGTGGAAGTGGCTTTGGAGGGAGAGACGGTGGCGCTCGGCATCCTTGCCGATTCGGTTCAGGAAGTCGTGGAGATAGAATCGGAGAATATTGAGGATCCTCCACAGGTGGGTACGAAACTGCGCACAGAATTTATAAGGGGAATGGGCAAGGTTGACAGCGGGTTTGTGATGATTCTCGATATAGACAGGCTTTTTTCTTCGGATGAGCTGGATGATATCCAGGGTGACCGAAAATTAGTCTCTTCGCCGGGAGAGTAAAAGGAAGCTGAATAAACAGGTAAGGTGTCCCTGTATTCTCTTCCTGTATGCTCTTATTCTTTTCCCTATATTCTTTATGCACACCGGGCTAATACAATCTCGTCATTCGCTCGATCAGGGTTGGTGCTGCTATGGATTGGGCCGCGACAATTGTCGTTTCTTGTGGATTTTCCCCTTCCACTGTCACCGTACCGAGGATATCGCCTTCCCGGATCGGCAAGGTCATTGGCTTCAGCTGCACATTCAGGTGGAATTCCCTTTGGGGCCAGACGATACAGTCGATAGGCTCGGAAACCTGCAGCGTCAGCACATGATTCGGTCTGAAAGTTACCGTGCCGATTTGCTCCTGTTTTTTCACTACCTGCATCAATTGTAAGGATTGTTTGGTCTTTTCTAGCACATCTACAGCGCCATTCAAGGCATCCATTATGGGTGCTCTGCCCCCAACACCGAACAACGAACCAATAATCAACAGGTTCCGATTACCTACAATATCGTAGGATGCGAAGACAAAATTGCCCCCAACCCGAGGCATAGAACCCGTCTTTATACCCACAATGCCACCCTTGCCGAGTACATAATTGACGTTGTATACAGTGCCGGCCACGGGCAGTGTCGCTTGAGGCATGCGAACGATTTCCCTGAACACATCGATTTTCATGGCTTCTTGTGCGATCAGCAATTGGTCATAGGCACTGCTTTGCGTGCCCAAATTGATCCCGGCCGGGTCTTCATAATGGGTACTTTTCATGCCGAGCTTTTCGGCGGTTTTGTTCATATTATCAACAAAGGCGGTGACGCTGCCGCTGTCCCACTCTGCCAGTGCCGTTGCAATGTTGTTTGCGGAAGGTAAGAGCAAGGCCTGCAGCATTTGTTTTTCGGTGAGTTTTTCACCCGCCACAACCTTAATGACGGATTGACCGTCGCTTTTATCCAGAGCGTACGTTTTTACATGCTCTGCTGTGAACTCAAAGCTAGGGCCATTCTCAAATGAGGTTAGCGGGTGGTTTTTCAAAATGAGATAGGCAGTCATTATTTTCGCCACACTGGCAGTAGGCTTCGGGGACTGGTCAGGCGTTTGATAGATCAGTCCCTCACCTGCGATGCATATAGCTCCTTGGGCATCCGGAGGCAAATCGAGATTCAGGGTGCCGGGTGTCGAAGGGTTCTGATTGATGGTCAGCACGATTTTCGGTTTTTCAAATGGTCGCACCATTTGAGCGATGATTACGATTGCCGCAATGAGCAGGATATAGAATGGCCACATCATCTTTTTTTGTCGTGTCTTCGTTCTCATTTTTACTTTTCTCATCATCTTGTTCCCCTTTCATTCTTCGTAAACGTTGGCCGGCACCTCGGCTTGAGAAGCATTCGTGTCCGGGAGAGAGGCCATATCGCTTTGCGCCAGCCACGCAAACCGACCGGAAATACCTTTCGAACATAGGAAAAAGCCATTTTCAGGAAAACTGAGTGGCGCATGTTGTTTGAGGTTAAGCTGCATTTCATGATGCGAAATCCTCTAGGATTGGTGTGGATTCTCACCACACAGGACTAGAAACTCGATCATAATTCTCAAAAACGACTATCTTTGGTAAGAAAACATATATCTGAAAGAAAGAGAAAAAAGGGGATTCTTACCCGATCGAATTATTAAACAGCAGAAACAATTGCTGCTCGGGATTCCTCTTGCCTGCTTTGGGAGGATGAGAAGGGGGATGTGGTATGGATCGTGGGGTTGAACAGTGTTCTCCCGAACATTATCACCTCATCCTCCGCTCCCTCTTTTCATGTCCAGCTTATTTGAATTTGACCGAAACGACAAGCAAGAACATCCTGTTGAAGAGTGGATCGGATGGCATGTTGCAGTTCATGGCAACCTCCATGCAATGAAAAGTGGTAGACCCGGCAAAGCTTTCTTGCATTGCCGGCTTGGTGTTATTAATAAAAAACCTGCGCTTGGGGGGTATCTCCGAGAAGCAAAACTCATTGTTACGCCCGCCACCATTTATATCCGTCAAGGGGAAGCGATGGGTCACCCAAGCCGATTGACAGTTGAAATACCTACCAAGGGGGGAATTGTGGTAAAGGGTACTGCGGTTCCGATTGAGGAAGCGTAATTTCAGCAAACAGGGACAGTAATCCGAATAAGGACCGGCAAACAAAATGCACATCCCCGAAACGAACCTTTCCACCGAAGAGCTGAACCGTCTCTTCTCCGAGGCATGCAATGCCCAGACAGAGGGGCTTTTCACCGAGGCTATTGAAAAATACCTGTTGTTGCTGGACTATTTTCCGGAAGCCCCTATGCTTCGCTATAACCTCGGCCTGGCGTATTATGGTCTTGATGATTTCACCAGTGCCCTGCTTGAATTTACCCAGGCCCTTACTTCTCTACCCGAAGATACGGATACCCTTTTTAATCTCGCTCTCTGTCAGAAGAGAACCGGTGACAGCCAGGCCGCCATCGCCACCTATCGTAAGTTTTTGCAGGCTATGCCGGATAATACCGACGGCTGGTATAATCTTGCCGGCTGTTATCGTGACACCTATGTTGACGAACAGGCCATTTCCTGTTACCAAAAGGTGCTGGCGCTCGATCCGCAATATCTGCCGGCCCTCAACAATCTCGCCTATCTTCATCATCGTACCGGCGATACTCAACAGGCGGAAATCTGCTATCGGCAGGTTTTGACTTTCCGGCCCAATGACGATTCCGCACACTACATGCTCGCATCTCTTCTCGGGACACCGCTTGACCATGCTCCCGATTCCTATGTCCAGCATTTTTTTGATGCATATGCCGAAGGCTTTGAGAAAAGTCTGGTAGATGGACTGGGATACGACAATCCCCGGCAACTGCATGAGTGTTTTAAGAGGTGCGCCGTCCTGAAGGGCATGAAGAACAATTACGATCATGGGCTTGATCTCGGTTGTGGGACAGGGCTCGGCGGCATTGCCTTCAGGAAAACAGTGGCGGTTCTCGATGGAGTGGACCTTTCCGCCAACATGCTTTTACAGGCAGCAGAAAAAGGCTGTTATAACGGCCTCTGTCAGGACAGCATTATCCATTACTTACGGACAACCACTGAAACCTATGATTTTTTCCTCGCCACCGATGTGTTCATCTATGTTGGCGCGCTGGAAGATATTTTCACGGCCCTGCGCGCTGTAGCCCGGGCGGAGGCCGTTTTCTGCTTTTCTACGGAACATCTGGATGCGCCGGGCTATCAGCTGCAACGTACCGGCAGATTTGCCTATTCCCGCGATTATATACTAAACTTGGCGGCTGCTGCCGGCTGGACGGTTCTTATAGAGGAGATAACCAGGCTGCGTAAAGAGAGAGCGCAATGGATTACCGGTGATCTTTGGGTTCTGCAACTTAAAGCTTGATGGCGTCGAAAACTCTTCATCTATTTCATTGTGCGCCCGCAGGAAGTGCCCTTGGGGTACAAATTTTCAATCATTATGACGTGCTTTAGTACGCCGAAATGATTGAAAAATTGCGCCATTCGCATATGAAGATTTTTACTGATTCATCCGAAAATTCAGGTTCACCGCTTGGATTGTGACGGGTGGTCCACTCTTTATTGTTCCTGAATTCTCAACAACTCTTCCGCCTGACGATGCGGCTCAGGATGTTCGGATCTTTGATCGAAGTCACCACGAATCATTTTAAGAACATTGCGTTCCTCTTCTATTTCCTTGCGGGTTCTGACTCCCAGATGGCGGAGAACCGGTAATGGCGGACACCAGCCCTGCAAGGCATGCTGAGCGAGGAAAGCAGTCACTCCGATACTCAGATATAACCATTTTCGATTAACAAATTTTCCCAACAAGACCCCGCTCAGAGCCAGCAGAGAGGCGTTGAGTTCCAAGGTACGTTCGACGTCCCATTCTTTATCCAGTTCTGCCAGGCGGATATCGATGTTTTGCGGTGAAGAAAGATATTGGGCAATATTCTCCACAGTAGATCTTCGGATGCGCTCCTGAACCCGAGGTTTTGTACGTTTCGGCACACGCAGTGCTGAAGAGGGGATAAGAGATTCATTCGGCTTTTTCTCAGTAGAGGGACCCGCTGCCTGCATGTCTGTTATTCTGTCCATTTTCGTCCTCTTTGAGCCAATGTTTTTCGTTTCGGTTCCATCGCTGATTTTAGGTTATTACAAGTTTGTCCATTTATATACTAAGGGAGCAATCTTCATGCCAAGCGACGACCAGATAATTGCTGAAATTGCTTTAGCCACTGGGAAAGAATCTGTAAATTGCGTAGCTCTATGTCCCTTGATTTTTCCAATGTCCGATTCAAATGGATAATGTCCTGTAACATGAGATTTTAGGCGTTTTTATGTCCAGACCTGGACAGTTGTCGTCTCATTTTATATCATCCCTTAAAGCAGCGGTTTTTGGCTTCCTGCAAAGTGAGAATCTTGCAGTGGGCTGACTACTATTTATGGTTGTATAGAATGAATCTAAGCAAAGAAGAGAAGGAGAGAAGGATGAGGATTTTCAAAATGATCGGGGTGCTGACCGTCAGCATGCTCCTATGTTCATGTGCCGGACAGCAGCAGGCTCCATCACTTGAACAGCAAAAATATGCAGGCGTCAGCAGAATAGAAGGTGTTTCCATTGAAACCGTGCGGAATGAACCAAAAGTGGCCTCAGGTTATACGAATATCGTTTTAAACCCGGTCAAGCTGAGCCCTCAGTTCGCTCAGGATTATCCAGCAACTGCAAATGAATTACTCGTGAGCATGCTCTCGCAGTTAAAAGATAAAAAAGCCTACAAGCATGTCTCCGATTCAGGTAACCGGCACTACACAGGAAAAACCTTGATAGCCGATGTTGAGGTCCTCGATATGCGGATTGTCGGCACAAACGCCAGAATCTGGGCTGGTCCTATGGCAGGATCATCTTATATGGATATTTATCTCAAGCTTACCGATGCTTCCACCAAGAAGGTGATCCATGAGAAAATCATCGGCACCAATAACAATGCATTTGCTTCCTCTTGGGCAATAGGATCTGAAAATTCTCTCCCCTATGACATGGGTAAAATAGTCGGCGAATACCTGTATACAGTTGCACCAGCCAGATAAAGCTTTAATGCCGCAGACAAACCGCCCCCTTACCGTAAAATTTACGGCGGTTTCCTGAAAGGCAGCGGTATCCGCTCCAAATAAAGAAGGCCGCCACTTCCGTGGCGGCCTTCTTGAACCGTTTTCCGGCAAACTTCCGGCAAATGGCGGCTGGGTTGGTTCGATGCTCTCCGCTATCGGGCTGCCTGGGCAAGTGCTACAGCCACGGAAACCGATGCTCCGACCATGGGGTTATTGCCCATGCCGATAAGGCCCATCATCTCTACGTGGGCGGGAACGGAGGACGAACCGGCGAACTGGGCGTCCGAGTGCATACGGCCCATGGTATCGGTCATGCCGTACGAGGCGGGGCCGGCGCCCATGTTATCCGGATGCAGGGTACGGCCGGTGCCGCCGCCGGAGGCCACCGAAAAGTATTTTTTGCCCTGCTGGATACATTCTTTTTTATAGGTGCCTGCCACCGGATGCTGGAAGCGGGTGGGGTTGGTGGAGTTGCCGGTGATCGAGACATCGACGCCTTCCATATGGTTGATCGCTACCCCTTCCCGGACATCGTCGGCGCCAAAACAGCGGACCTTGCTTCTTTCTCCGTCGGAATATTTTATTTCCTCGACCACGCTCAATTCACCGGTTGCGTAATTGAATTTGGTCTGGACATAGGTGAAGCCATTGATCCGGGAGATGATTTTGGCTGCATCCTTGCCAAGGCCGTTGAGAATGACCCGAAGAGGGGTCTCCCGCACTCGATTGGCCGATCTGGCGATGCCGATGGCGCCTTCCGCGGCGGCAAAGGACTCATGGCCGGCGAGGAAGGCAAAACATTTTGTCTCTTCTTTTAAGAGCATGGCGGCGAGGTTGCCGTGTCCTATGCCGACCTTGCGGTCGTCGGCGACCGAGCCGGGAATGCAGAAAGCCTGCAATCCCTCGCCAAGAGTTGAGGCTATGTCGGACGCTTTGGTCTGGCTTTTTTTAATGGCGATTGCCGCTCCGAGAGTGTAAGCCCAGACGGCATTATCAAAGCAGATCGGCTGAATGCTTTTGACAATTGCAGCAACATCGACGTCATGGTTTTGGCAGATTTCCCGGGCATCTTCAAGGGATTTCATGCCATATTTTTCCAGGACAGGAATAATCTGGTTGATCCGCCTGTCATAACTTTCAAACAGTGCCATGGTTGGTATTCTCCTTATTCCTTTCGTGGATCAATGGTTTTGGCTGCATCGGCAAATCTGCCGTAGGTTCCGGATGCATCCTGTAATGCCTGATCGGCGTTTACCCCTTTCTTGATGGCGTCCATCATTTTTCCGAGATTGACAAAGGAATAGCCGATGATCTCATCGCGCTCGTCAAGAGCAATCTTGGTTACATAACCTTCAGCCATTTCCAGGTACCGGGGGCCTTTGGCGCTGGTGCCGTACATGGTGCCGCTGACTGACCGTAAGCCTTTGCCGAGATCTTCCAGGCCGGCTCCGATGGGCAAACCTCCCTCGGAAAAAGCGGACTGGCTGCGGCCGTACACTATCTGCAGGAAAAGCTCCCGCATCGCAACATTGATAGCGTCACAAACCAGGTCGGTATTCAGGGCCTCGAGGATGGTTTTACCCGGCAGGATCTCGGACGCCATGGCAGCCGAGTGGGTCATACCGGTGCAGCCGATGGTTTCCACCAGCGCTTCTTCAATTAGGCCGTTTTTCACATTGAGGGTGAGTTTGCAGGCACCTTGCTGCGGAGCACACCAGCCAATGCCGTGGGTGAGTCCGTTGATATCCCGCACTTCTCTGGCCTGAGTCCATGCGCCTTCCTGCGGAATCGGGGCAGGACCGTGGTTCGTCCCTTGGGCCACCCGGCACATTTCCTTAACTTCAGAAGAGTATTGCATTCTTTTCTCCTTGGGAAATTGTTGTTCTGAAAATTGTTCTTAGTAAAGGGGCTTAGGTGCAGGAGCCTGCCGTCTGATGGCCGGCTATTCGAACCTCCCTCTCTTTTTGGTGGGCGTATTATAGTAGGATCGTAACAAATTACAAGAGCTGGAATGGACGAGGCAGGTGATACTTATCCGGGTAATCGGCCCGGATAAGTATCTGATTGACTTAGAGTTCGGTGAGGCTGTCAAAAAGAGAGCGATCGGTTTCGATCTTATTGCGGTTCCCGATAATGGACCGGTAGCTCCTGGTCATCATATCCGCAAAAGCCGGAGCAAAATCGCGCAGATCATCTGCAGTGGTGGAGATTATTTCGGACAACCGCTGCTTTTTATATTCTACGTCAATACCGTTCAAGTAGTCATTTTTGGCGGTTGCGCCTTTGGCGGCGGCACTTCTCAGTGGGGTATAGTTGCCGTAGGTGCCGATAATGAGCTGCTCCATGACCTTTTCCGAGAGATCGAGTCCGGAAACAATTTTCGGAACTTCGTTGTAGGCATCATAAGTCTTCTTCACCTGCGGATCGCGATAACTGATGAAGGCCAGATTGCCGGTGATTTGACCAAACTGGATGAAGCAGCCGTAGGCGCCGCCTAATTGTCGCACTGTATTCCAGAGGTAATCGCGGCTGAGATATGTTTTCAGCACTTCGAAGTGGCCGTTATAGCCGTTGCCGTCCGGCAGCAGGTTGCCGCCCTGCACGGCAAACACCACTTCAGCCGCGGTAATGAAAGCCTCGTGGCGGGGCAGCTGCAGTTCCGGCAAGGAATATGTATTGACCGGTGTATCAGGCAGGGCATCGACGATGCAGCTGCCTGTTTTGGCCAGGTGACCAAGTTCCTGCCCGTCTGCCGTTACGGCGAGCTGCAGATTGTTTCTGTTGAAGAGCAGGGAAGACATCGTCTTCAGGGTGGCCAGAAACTGCTCTTCCTTAGCCTCATAATTGAGCGCGAGATCCTTGGTCGCCAGGTACGAGGTGACTCCATTGAACATTTCGTTATATCGACCGCCCGTACTGAGGTGAGCAAAAACCCGGGTGGCCGGGAGGTTGTATCCCTCACTCTGGACGGAATGTTCCGCCCAGGCAAATTCCCTGCCCACTATTTCCCGGATTCTGGTGCGGTCGTTAAGCGAGACTGATGTGAGAATCTCGGCCAGCAGCTGCAGGGCCCTCTCTAAGTAATCAGGCAGACATTTCAGGTGAAGCCAGAATAGAGGCTTGGTTACGTCGGGATGCTGCCTTTTAGTGTAGCTCGTGATCGAATGGGAGAATGAGCCGGTACAGGTGGCGATTTCCTTGGCGAACTGCTGGTAGTTTAGTCTTTTTGTGCCTATTTCCGTGACAATGGTACCGAAGAGATCCAACCACGGCAGGATGTCCGGCGGCAGACAGGATATGTCAAAGCCGACATCGATATAGGAGATGTGGTTGGTGGTCAGTTCACTGACCAGCACCTGCCGGCCAAACATTTCCGTTGGTACGACCGCGTGGAAATCCACCTCGGTTGACAGATCGGACAGGTTCAGTTGAGGAAGGAGGGAAAGTTTTTCCTGTGTGTTCGGCTGTAGCTGCTCCTGCATCAATTCCCGGGTCCTGTTGATGCGTTGTTGTTTCTCCCCGTCGGACACTTTCGCATCATAAGCCGCCAGCCGTTGTTGTTCTTCGGCCTGGGTTTTCTGTTGTTTTCCGGGGTCCGGCTTCAGGGTCACCGTGACGGTTGACGGATTGTCCAGCAGGTATTTGCGGATTAACTCCTCAAAATAACCGTCGTTCAGTGCCTTGTTGCGGATGGTCCGGATAAGCTCTTCGTTCATCAGGTGGGCGAGCGGGTCCGTGCCGTATTTGAGTCCGGTCATCGCCTTACCGATGAGATCGAGTCCACGTTGAGCCTTGCTTGCCTCCTCCCTGAAATTGAACTCAAACTTATTCAGCTCGGCTAAAACCAGATCCGGATCAAGCCCCTCTGTCACCATTTTTTCAAGAGAACTCCGGTACAGCTCGAGAAATTTGTCACGATGTTCGGCTTCGCTCCCGACCAGATAGGTGATCATCAAGGTTCGGTAGGAGGAGGTGGCGAGATATAATCCTCCGAAATCCTTACAGAGACCACTTGACACGATGGCATTTTTCAAGGGCGAACCATCGGAGTTAAAGAGGATATTGGCAATGATCTGAAACGCATTGTTTTCCTCTCGATTGACGACCGTGGAGACATTGGTGCCGACGGCCAGAAAGGTTTTTCCTGAAATATCGCTGGAGTCGACCGCATAACTGTCCGTGATGTACACCGGTTCCTTGGGAAGATCACCTTTTTCGATGACCGCTTGGGGAACGGGGTTGTCGAAGGCGGCGAAAAATTTTTTCTGGAGGAAATCCAGTTCATCTTTCAAGGGAGCATCGCCGTAAACGAAAAAGAATCCATTCGAGGGGTGGTAATGGTTTCGATGGAATTCACAGAATTGTTCGTAGCTCAGGTCGGGGATATTTTTAGGGTCACCTCCTGATTCATGGGCATAGGTCGAGCCGGGCATTAATCCTGCGAAAATGTTATGAAAAATATGACGAATAGGATCTGAGAAGGCACCCTTCATCTCGTTGTACACCACACCCTGGAATTTCAGAGGTTCATCGGGTCCTTCCTGGTGATAATGCCAACCTTCCTGCTCGAAGGTGGAGCGGCTGAGCAGCGGATTGAAGACCACGTCACAGTAGACATCCATGATATTGAAATATTCCTTCAGATTCCTGGTGGCAAAGGGATAGTAGGTAATATCCGCACCGGTCATGGCATTGAGAAAGGTGGTGAGTCCGCCCTTGTTAATTTCGCCGAATACATCCTTCACCGGATACTTTTTCGACCCCATAAGTACCGAATGCTCCAGAATATGAGCCACTCCGGTCGAATCGGTGGGGACGGTGTTGAAAGCCGCGGAAAAGGTTTTATTGGTGTCGCTGTTCTTGATAGCCAGCAGCGGGCATTTAAGAAGTGCGTGTTCAAAGACATAGACGTCGGAATCGATTTCCTGGATGAATTTATGGGTCTTAAGGGTAAAACCTGAATAGGTGGAGCCTGGAGTAAATGTCATGGAAAATCCTTGTGCTTGATGGCGTTGTAAAAACTCTTCATCTGTGCGCGCCCGGCATATGAAGTTTTTTTACTTAACCATCCCTGTTTTTAGGTATTTACGAGATTATCACGTTCAAGTGGATTAAGAGTTTTTACGACGCCATCCATTAAAAATTTTTCTCGGTGTCGAGCAGCAGGGTGACCGGCCCGTCGTTGACCAGCTCGACTTTCATGTCAGCCTGAAAGACGCCGGTAGCGACCTTGATCTTCCTGTTCTCTATTTCTTCAATAAATTGCCGGTACAGCGGTTCGGCAATTTCCGGGAGAGCCGCGGATGAAAACCCAGGTCTTCTCCCTTTGCGACAATCGCCGTATAGTGTGAATTGAGAGATAATAAGCATTTCACCATCAATGTCTGCAAGCGACCTGTTCATTTTCCCTTGCTCATCTTCAAATATTCTGAGGTTGACGGTCTTTTCCGCCAGCCACTGCAGCTCAGTTACCGTGTCACCGCTCCTGATTCCGAGCAGGACAACCATGCCGCAGCCGATTTCACCATGGATTACACCGTCTATCCTCACCGCTGCCCGCTGCACTCTCTGAATTACCGCACGCATGTATTCTCTCCATTATTCGGTGTTGGCGGGCCATCTGAAGTTTTTTAAAGCCATCGCCGAGTCTAGGTTTTTACGAGTCCATCAGCCTATGATAACCGGATATTTTCTATTAATAAGAAATTCTTTCATATAATTCCGGCCCAATGGTATACTTGCTGTGGTATACCTGTTTTCAGCAGGTATTTGAAGTTGGTTCTTTGCTAAATTGATGATTATGCAGGAAATTAGATGATAAAATTACTTCAGAACTTAATCGATCAGATGTCGAGGGAACTTCCGGGGATACTGGCCGCGGCGGTTGTGACCGTGGAAGACGGGATGTCCATTGCCGAAGTCAGCCGCAGAGAAGATATAGAGCCTGCGGTGGCAGCTGCGTATCTGGCTTCAATTGTAAAATCCAATGCCAAGGCCATAAGCCTGCTGGCCGATGATGAAGTTATCGATGATATCCTCATCACCACCAGTCAGTATCATTTTATAATAAGGCACGATGACAACCAGCCGTTTTTCATTTTTGTAATGACGACGAAAGACGAGTGGCTGGCCAAGGCAAGGATGCTGATCAAAAAGTATGAGACGCAGTTCGCAGGCTTTGCCAGTTATTTTGAAAAAAATTTCCAGTAAACCCGCCCCCTGCGAGCCTTCGTTTACCGAGGGTTAGAGGGACGCAGCCTCCTGAATTTTCTTGGTATTTTTCTTGAGGCTGATTCTGATCCAGCCCAGGTTGGTGTCCATATCCGCAACGATTACCAGGAAGGCATCATTGCCAACCGGTGCAAACATTACCGGTCCGTTTTCAAACTCGAACATGGTCATGCGGAGATTGCCCTGGCCAAGCTGATTTCCCATTGATTCAGAAGATCCGAAACCGGAAGAGGCGATAGCAGCGATCATTTCCGCGTCAATGCCCGCCCGAGCGAGACTGTCCAGTAAAAATCCGTCCCGCCCAACCAGACAGGCAGTGTGGACGCCTTCAATGTTGGTAAATTCTGCTAAGATACTCTGAATCTCCGTCATGCCAATTTCCTCTGTTGAAGTTGTCGGTACATCTCCTATTGCTTCGGAAACATTTTCTCTACTTTCGTGCTCAGCAGCTTCAGGTTGTGCAGCGGAAGAAGGGGGCGTTTCCGGAACCGCTGCTTCTTTCTTCGTCGGCGGTTGCTGCTCCTCAGTTGCTTGATTATCGACTGAATCCGTTGCGGAGGAGGCGCTGCTGGAGTCGTCGTTTTCAAGAGCCGATTCTTCGTCATTTTGAACCGCGGCCTCGAAAAGCAAGCCTTCTATGCTCTTATTAATGCTGACGACAGGGGGTTGCACTCCTCTTATGTTCTGCAGAGAGCCGCCATTAAAGCGGAGGATGGTAAAAAAAGCATTTTCCCCGGTTTCCTGTCCGCACATTGCATGAACAACAGAGCCGTCCTTGAAGAATATCATTCCTTCCTTATCGCGGGTGGTAACCTTCAGGGCTGCTGTAGCCCGGGAAAGCGCGTTGAACTGCACGATATCAATCAGATCTACGCCATCGACGGTTCCCTGAAAACCTTCGTTCACCTTGAGTGCTTCTTTGACTATTGCCCGTACGTCGTTGATATCGAAAGGTTTTTCGATAAAGCGCAGACTGCCGCTCATCATAGCCTTGTTTTCATAGGCGTTTGAAGGATATGCCGTCATAATGATGACGCCGGTTGCGGGAAAACGGTTATTTATTTCGATCAGGAGATCAAGGCCGTTCATTCCCGGCATGTTAATATCGGTGATAACAAGGTTCGCTGGCTTATCGCTGAGGATTGCCAGGGCCTCTTCGGCGGATTTGGCGGCGAGTATCTCGACATCCTGCATGCCCTTGTTGAGATTTCTCTGGAGCATCCAGAGCATATCTTCTTCATCATCAACAACTAGCACTCTTTTCATAGTTTCATTTCACCAGGAGTTCTCCTGCCCAAACACATGGATATGTCTCTGGCCGGGGAGTACAAGAATCTAAAATCCGGAGATAAATCCGGGACCGTGATGCGTCATGCAAAGAAAATGCCAAAATGTTCAGTGCAGTTTCGTGAATAGGCAATGTCTTGATAGATGGGAAGTTGCAGAAAATTCGCGAAAGCGAAATAGAATGGAGGGAAGGGCGGAAGTGGTAAATAACTGGTCAACTGGTCGGAAACTGACCGGTTAAAGTTTTTCCCGCAAGGTTGTTCGTGAAATACCGAGAATACGTGCCGCTTTCGATTTGTTGTTGTTGACGCTGTTTAAAACTTTCCTGATGTATTGTTCTTCTATCTCTTGCAGACTGAGCAGCGCCTTCATTTCTGTTGTGACGGGGGCATGCCCTCCTGCCGGCAGAGACGCAAGAGTGATCCAGCCGCTTTTGGTGAAAATTACCTCCCGTTCGATAATATTTCGCAGCTCTCTGATGTTGCCCTGCCAGTCGTGGTGCAGCATTTTATGGCGGGCTTCGGGGGTAAAACCATGGAAATTCTTTTTCATTTCCTTTTGCAGTTCATGGAGAAAAAAATCGGCAAGAAGCAGGATGTCTTCTCCACGGTCCCGGAGCGGTGGAAGAGGGATGGGAATGACATTTAATCGATAATAGAGATCTTCCCGGAAGGCGCCCCGGTCAATCTGATCTTCGATGTCAACATTAGTCGCCGCAATGACACGAATTTTTACCCGAATATCCTTTAGCCCACCAACTCGTCTGAAGGTTGATTCTTCAATGAGTCTGAGCAGTTTCGGCTGCAATTCTATGGGCAGATTACCGATTTCATCAAGAAAGAGGGTGCCGCCGTTGGCAATTTCCACCAGGCCTTTTTTATCGCTTCCGGCATCGGTGAAAGCACCTTTTTCGTAGCCGAAAAGTTCCGATTCAATCAGATTTGCCGAGAGGGTTCCGCAGTCGACCTTAACGAAAACGCCTTTTTGGCCCGGCCTGCTCTCATGAATAGCCCTTGCCGTCAGTTCCTTGCCGGTGCCTGTTTCGCCGGTTATAAGAACGGCCGATTCAACCTCCGAGCTCCTTGTGATGGCCTTTTTTACCTTTAACATCGGGAGGCTTACGCCGATAATGGAATCGATCCCCATATCCCGGTGCTCAAGAGTTGCTCTCTTGCCTATCAACCTGGCTTGAAGAAGGCGATTGAGAATCGCTTTAAACTCTATGATATCAAAAGGTTTTACTATATAATCCACTGCTCCGGCCCTGAGAGACTCCACAGCTGTCTTGGCCTCGTTGATGCCGGTCAGCATGACGATATCGATATCGTCGGTTATCGTCTTTATGGAGGGGATGAGCTCTATGCCGCTGCCGTCGGGAAGACCGATGTCCAGAAAGACCAGGTCGATTACCGATGAACGCAGGATGTCCAGAGCATCGCCGCCGCATTCGGCGGTTATCACGCTATGCCCCTCCCGTTCAACTAGTTTTGCCAAGGGAAAACGTAAATCTTCCTGGTCGTCGACGATAAGGACCGCACCCATTATATTGCCGCCTTTAAGAAAATGGTAAAAGTTGTGCCTTTGCCTTCCTCGCTTTTCAGCACGATAGCCGCGTCATTTTCCTTTAAAGTGCGATAAACTATTGAGAGTCCAAGCCCTGCGCCTGAAGTTTTGGTGGTAAAAAAAGGTTCGAAAACCTGATCGGCGGTGGATGGCGACATCCCTGTGCCATTGTCGGTAAAATGAACCACAACATAAGGACAATTTTCCAACAGCGCCGGGTGCTCTTTTTTATATTGCTTGAGTTGGGTTTTTGTAGGCATGTTGGCACTGATGTCGATGCGGCCCTGTTGTTTAATGGCATCGATTGCATTTAGAAACAGATTCAGGAAAACTTGCTGGAGTTGATGCGCATCGGCAATGATTTTGGGCAGATCCTTGCTGAAATTTTCCTGGAGCTCGATATGGTTTTTTGTCAGCCTGCTGTTAATGAGGGGTTTGGTTTCGATGATGATGTCTTTGAGTGAAGTCGGACGCTTATTCGGTTCCGCAGGCCTTGCGTACGAGAAAAAATCGCTGAGCAGCACATTCAGGCGATCCACCTGCCGGGCAATACGCTGGGCGCATTCGTGCTGCTCGCTGTTGTCTTTTGCCTCTTCTTCGATCGACTGGGCCATTATTTTTATCCCGGCGAGAGGATTGCGGACCTCATGGGCCACCGCCGAAGCGATTTCGGCAATGGTCGAGAGCCTGTTCATCTTCTCCATTTCTTTCCGGACATATTTCAGTTCGGAAATATCCGCAAGAGAGATGATCACTCCGATTTTTTTACCGCCGGCATCTTCCCTGCGAACATTGGAAAAACCGATGATTTTTTTCTCCCCGGTGGGCGTGTCGAAAGTGAGTTCCCGGTCGAACTGTTCGGATTGCAACGGAGCGGTGGCCTGGAGATGCTCAGCAGCTTCCTTGCCGAGAATATCATTCAGGTATTGACCTTCAATCCGCTCGGTGAGAGGTTTGAATATCGACTGAGCGACTGAATTGCTCTTTCTTACTCTTCCATCCAGATCAACAACAAGAAGGCCGTGGTGCAACCCCTGAATGATGGATTCGGAAAACTTTTTTTCTTCCCGAAGACTGATAATCGAGCCACGAAGATCGTTAACCAGCTGGATCAGTTGCTGATCCATCTGCTGACTTTCAATCATTACCGCAAAAATATTGGCCACTGCTCCCAGGAGCCGTTCCATTTCAGGGGACGGCCGATGTCTTTTGCTTACATAAACGGTAAGTATGCCGAGGGACTGACCGTCCTTGATGATGGGAACACAATAGTTTCCGGCAAACGGCTGGGTGATTCCAGCGATATCAAGAAGGGGAGGGGGGGTGTCGAAAAAAGTGATCGTACCGCTTTTGGCAACCTGCCCGCAATGGCAGAGGCCGAATCTGGTTTCGTTGCAGGTGATCAGTTTCGGCTGAGAAAAACCTTGAGCGACTGAAAGTATCAGGGTCTCCGAATTCTGTTCTATAAGAAATAGTGCGGCTTTAGGGCCTAATTGCAGATGAGGTAACGAGACGAGATAATTGAGGATAAGGTTGAATTTTTTTTGAATTGTGTTCGGTTCCAGAGCAATTTTCAGGACTTCGATAAGAATCGACTGATGACTGTTTTCCCGGGTAAGGGAGCCGAATAAGGGATTCTCCTCCATTTGTATGTCTTGCTCGGTATTTCTTTGTATATTCATGAATTCGAGTGAGTTGTTGCGCCGGGTAGTTTTGGCACCTCGGCAGTGCTTTATCGTGGCAACATTATTTTACCCTACATTGATCTGCTTTGAAAAGACAAGAAAATTAGTAAATGTCTACAGCTCTCCGCTGAGGCGGTCATATTGCTCCACCCGGTGATCTAATGCGAAAATTACCGTCTCCCTGCACTGACGGATTTTGAAAACAGAAAGGCGGATATAGAGGCTAAAAGTAGAGCTGGAAAAAGCATCGATGTTTGTATTGGTTATTTGGAGTTATTATTGGTACAAAAAATGGCTAACGGTAGCTTTAAATTGTGGTTTTGAGTAATTTATTTCGGATTTCGTGAGCTTATTCCAGGAGAAATAACAGGATGATGAACAGTATTCAGAGTGAAAAATTTCTGACCACGAAAGAAGTGGCAAGGCTTCTGCACGTAAACGACAAGATGGTCTATTCCCTTGTCAATGACAAAGGACTTCCGGCCACCAAGGTTACCGGCAAATGGCTTTTTCCGAGAAGGCTGGTCGAAGATTGGCTCGAGACGAATATTCTCAATTACCGCAAGCCCGGGTTGGCCGGTTCTTCGGATGAAGGAATCCTTCTGCTTGCAGGCAGCGATGACCTGCTCTTTCAGAAAACGCTCACCCTCTTTCATGGTAAGGATCCGGGAACGGTCGCTTTTTTTGCAAATCTTGGAAGCATGGGCGGCTTGAAAAGCCTGCGGCGCGGAGTCTGTCATATCGGAGTCTGCCATTTGCTTCAGGATGATAACGAAGAATACAATTTTGATTTCGCCAATCAGGAACTGGATAAGGCTCCGGTCTTCGTCAACTTCAGCCGGCGCCAGCAGGGACTGCTTGTCAAAAAAGGCAATCCGAAAGGAATCACCGGCGTAGCCGATCTGGCAAGAAAAGATATCACCATCGTCAACCGCCCATTAGGCACGGGCACCAGACTGCTCCTTGACTATGAAATCGCCAGATCGGAAATTTCCTCCGGCCAGATTTCCGGCTACCATCGTGAAGTTTCCCGCCATCTGGATGCCGGCCTGGAAGTTTTTGCCGGCCGGGCCGATGTGGCCCCTGCCATTCGGGCAGTGGCGGGTTTGCTGGGGCTTGGATTCATCCCGCTCCGGTGGGAAAGATTTGATCTGCTTATTTTAAGGGAACGGTTTTTTGAGCGGACTATTCAAAATTTCATCGGCCTGCTCCATGAGCAATCTTTCCGCGATTTGGCTGCGTCTTTCGAAGGGTATGATGTGTCACTGTGCGGCAAAATGCTCTTTCCCGATAATTTTAAACCTGAGGAGTAAAGAATGAAGAAAAAACTTATCGTTTTGTTTGGGGTTATGTGTTTGCTGGGTGGCCTTGCCGGTAATGTATTTGCTGCCGAAAAGGTTTTGAAAATGTCAACTACTACAAGCACCGAGGCGTCCGGCCTGCTCGATGTGCTGCTGCCGCAATTTGAAAAAGATACCGGAATAAAGATCAAGGTAATCGCCAAAGGAACGGGGGCTGCAATCCGGGATGGACAAGACGGCAATGTGGATGTGATCTTTGTCCATGCCAGAAGCCGTGAGGATAAATTTGTCGCTGAGGGGTATGGAACCAAGCGCTATGCAGTGATGCACAATGACTTCGTCATTATCGGCCCCGACGCCGACCCGGCGGGTATAAAAGGGATGTCGGATGCCGCAAAGGCTTTCAGTAAGATAGCAGCCGCAAAGGCAATCTTCGTCTCCAGGGGTGATGACAGCGGTACTCATACCAAAGAACAGGCACTCTGGGTAAAATCAGGTGTGCCTCTGACCGAAAAGACCCAGAAAATAATCAGCAAGGGCAAAGAAAAGGAAATACATTTCAAAATGCCCGCTGATTCCGGTTCCTGGTATATGTCCATCGGCCAGGGCATGGGCAAAACCATTACTTTTGCCGAAGAAAAGCAGGGCTACACCATGTCCGATCGTGGTACCTACATAAAATATAAATATGGAAAAACCCCGGCGGTCGACCTTGATATCCTCTGCGAGGGCGGAGAGGCACTGGCCAATCCATACGGTATCATTCCCGTTAATCCCAAAAAATTTCCCCACACCCAGTATGACCTTGCCATGCAGTTTGTTAACTGGATTATCTCCGAGAAGGGACAAAAGCTTATCGGCGATTACCGTCTTGAAGGAAAACAACTTTTCTTCCCGGATGCTTTATAAGTTTCTCGGTAACCGCTCACCAGCACCCCTTTTTCGTCCGACCAAGCCGCCTCGCATAGCCAACTATAGCTCCGAAGCCTGCTTGAACGAACCTGGAGCACTGGATGAACGGTTACAGATCCGGGTTATGCAGTCTTTTGATGTGCACCGGTGAACAATTGCGTTTTTCGTACAATTTTTTTAAAATAAGTACATTTAAAAGGAGGGTGTGTCCGCATATCCCTCCTTTTTGTCATGCAGGCAACGATATTTTCAAGCGAAAGTGAAACCACTGATGTGTCGGCTCAGATTATAAGGTGTGGAGTAGATTTAACCGATGGATTTGCTATTAGATAGTTTGCGGTCTTCGTTACTGCTGCTTATGTCGTTTGATCCGGAACTTGTCGAAATTGTACTGGTTTCACTCAAAGTAAGTTTTTCAGCCACCCTGATTGCTTCTATCTTCGGTATTCCCGCAGCCTTTCTTATAGCCTACTCCAGCTTTCCCGGGAAGCGGCTGACCTTGACCATTCTCAACACCTTGCTGGCGTTGCCGACAGTGGTCATCGGACTTCTGGTCTATTCTTTTATTTCGAGGCGTGGCATCCTGGGTTCACTCGATCTTCTCTATACCCAGACGGCGATGGTTATCGGCCAGGTCATTTTGATCGTGCCGGTGGTCATGACCTTTACAATTGCCGCCATCAGCCGGATCGACAAGCGTTATCGTCTGACGGCCCTGACTCTGGGAGCGAGCCGGAGCCAGATGGCGCTGGTGGTATTAAAAGAGGCACGCTATGGAATTTTTGCCGCCATTATCGCCGCATTCGGCCGAGTAATAGCCGAGGTGGGGATAAGTATGATGCTTGGCGGCAATGCCAGGGGCTTTACCAGAACTATGACGACGGCAATGGCCTTGGAATATGATAAAGGAGAATTCGTTCTTGCCGTCGCTCTTGGAATAACGCTTATGACTTTTGCATTTGCGATCAACATGCTGTTTCATCTCCTTCAGGGCAGGACCGGAAACGATGCTGTATAAACTGGAGAATCTAAAAAGAAGCCATGGCAGCCGTACTGTCTTAAATATAGACAAACTGGAGATTTTCCCTAACCGGATCTATACTCTCATTGGACCAAACGGCGCGGGCAAGACCAGTCTCTTGAACATCCTCGCCTTCCTGGATAAGCCTACCAGCGGCAGCATGCACTTCCTGGAGCAGCAGGTGTCGTTTGAGGAAAAGAAACTGCATCAGTTCCGCAGGCAGGTGGTGCTGCTCGATCAGAATCCCATTATGTTTACAGGTTCGGTCCGGCAAAATGTCGAATTCGGGCTAAAGATTCGAAACGTGGCGTCCAAAGCCCGCAGGCAGGCGGTTGAAGAAGTGCTCGAACTCGTCGGCATGGAAAATTTTTACAACTATGATGCCCGCGGGCTTTCCGGAGGAGAAACCAAACGCGTGGCCCTGGCCAGAGCCCTGGTTCTGGAGCCGCGGGTGTTGCTCTGTGATGAGCCGACAGCGAATGTCGATAATGAAAATCAGGAAATCATTCTGAAAATTATCGAGAGAATCAATAAGGAACGGAATGGTTCGATCATCTTCTCGACCCATTACCTATCTCAGGGACAAAGGCTTGCCGATCAGACCCTGCTGCTCGAGAATGGCTCCCTGACAGATATCGCCAGCGATAATATCTATCGTGTAACCGTTATCGATTCTCAGGAAGAACATATCCTTTGTCAGATTACCGGACAGCTGTTTCTCAAGCTTCCAGCGCATAGATTTCCCAGGAACGTGCCAGTCGCCAAGGTCCATATTGACCCGAATCATATCATTTTAAATCCGCAAACGGCAGATCCCGCCGAAGGAAATCTTCTGGGTGGACATATCACCGAACTCACTCAGGATAGCGGCCGGATACGAGTAATAATGGATGTGGGAGTGAAACTGACTCTGGTGCTGTCCATGCAGCAGTATCGTTTGGAGAAACCGGCAATCGGTGATAAGTGTTCAATTTTTATTCCGCACGGCGGAGTGCATTGCAGCCGCACGGATCTGAGAGTCTAAGTCGTGGCGCTGCTTACACCGCCTCATCCAATCGGTCTTTGATTATCTGAGAAATTTCACGAACAAAGGCAAATTCACAATGTGCCGGACATCGGCCGAGTTGTTGACGATTGAGACACATGCCGGGGCATTCTTCGGATAATTGCATATTGCTCTGGTATTTTTGTCCGGAGAAGAGAGAAAGGAACATCTCGACTTTCAGGGCCATTGTCGATCCACAATCGGCTTTTTGATGAGTGAAATAAAATAATCCCTGTTCTATGGCACCAAAATTTGCCTGGTATCCATTAAAACTCAGCTCCGGATCATCCAGGAAAGAATCTCGGCACGACCAGCTCTTCGCACACATGGGACAGGTTTTAAAAGTCGGTACTGTATTTGTGTTCA
Source organism: uncultured delta proteobacterium (assembly GCA_963835305.1). Lineage (GTDB taxonomy): Bacteria > Desulfobacterota > Desulfobulbia > Desulfobulbales > Desulfocapsaceae > Desulforhopalus_A. The sequence goes on along the minus strand of CAWIEU010000009.1, from coordinate 479,655 downwards.
TCTCTTTATTACCGGCGTTGTAAAAACTCTTATGCTGATTCGTTGCCCGTCCCGCATACCAAGCCTTTTACTAAGCCATCCAAAAATTTAGGTTTTTATGAGTTTGTCTTTATAGCAATTGACAATCAAATCCCGATAAAAGGGGTTGAATCCGTATATAATGAAGCCGAGGTTTTTTCTTAGCCGTCGCTGATTTTAGGTTTTTACGAGATTATCAAAAAAAACCTTTCCAAAAAAACATGCCACATTGTGTAGCTTAAGTTTATCTGAACCCTCTGAAAATGCCAGACAATTTTCACATTAGTAATTTTTTTTCCGTTAGGACTATTAGCTAAGTGATTGAGTTTTTGTCAGTCTTTTGTGAAGAGCAAGGATAACTTTTGCCTTGAAATTATGTTGAATAACTAGTTAAATGAAATTGATACAGGAAATAGCTGTTTCTGTTATTTGACCTGGCTGGTCTTTAATGTCTCTACAGAATGTCTCCACTCTCCCTAAGAAGCAGTTACTCATTCTTATCTTACAGGAGGTTCAATGGACGCCGCACAAGAACGCATCATTCCCGTCACCAACAGGTATTCGCTTATTACAGAGGTTGATCCGCCAAAGGGGGTAAAGCTGGACACTTTCCTCCATACTGCTTTGCAGGTCAGAGGACGCGTGGATGGTGTCCGCGTAACCGACAGTGAACATGCGATCATGCGCATGTCACCCATCGCTCCTTGTCTGGCTTTAAAAGAAAGGGGCATTGAACCGGAGATGACCATAACCGGAAGGGACCGAAACCGGATTTCCTTCCAGGCGGATCTCCTTTCCGCCGCGGCCCTGGGTATTAAAAAAATAGTTATCAAGGAAGGCCATGATCCGGCTGAAGGGGATCAACCGGTAACGAGGAGCAGCGGTGATCTCGATCTGGAAACCATGCTGCAGTGTGTCCATGCTCTCAATAACGGCAAGGACCTGTCAGGCGAGACTCTCGATGGCGGCACGGATTTTACCGTGGGGGTTGCGATTGAGCTTTCCGATGATGTGAATTACAACCGGGAACGGGCGGAATTTTTCACCCAGCTTGAACGATACGGCGTGCGGTCCGTGACCTTGGGACCGACCTATGACCTGAATATTGTGGAGCAGTTTATACCTTTTGCAGAGAGAACAGGCATCCAGCTTTTCGCCTCGGTGATGTTTCTGAAATCGGTGACGATGGTGCGTTATCTCAATAACCTGCCGGGGGTTCCGTCGATTCCTCAGGAATTTCTCAAAAAGATGATGGAGGCTCCGGTAAAAAAAGATGCCGGCTTGCAGGTAGCAGCGGATCTGATAAGAGAATTGGCCCCTCTTGGAGACGGAGTCGTTTTACATGCTATGGGTTGGAGGGACAGGTTACCGGAATTTTTGGATACCATTGGTCGCTAGAACGCCGTGAATCCCGCAACGGTTCTCTCGACAGCAAAAAGGGACACAGATGCATTGATCGAAGCACTGGGGCCCTATCGTTATCTGCACACCATTCTAGAGGAGACGCCGAATGGCGTGATCGTTGTAGCCCCGGATCATACGGTGATCCATGCTAATCCCGCGGCCTGCAGATTTATGGGCGTTCCGTTCGGCGAAATCGACGGCTGGAGTTTCAGAGAAATTCTGGGAGAACATAACAGCGAGCTTTTCCTACTTATCAGAGACCATTTTGAACAGCGTGGCGGAGAAAAGGGCGGGAATATACACCACGAAGTGAATTTCACCAGTGATGGGCAGCGGTATCTCCTGAGAGGAGTAGTTGTCTTTCCTCCAGCAGGGGGTGAGTATTATCTAGTTTATCTTATCGATATCACAGAGCAAAAAAAACTTGAGCGTGAGCTTAGGCGCCGCAATACCTTTTTCCATAACTTGATAGACAGTTCTGTTGATGCAATCATTGCCTCGGATATGAAAGGCAATATCATGCTGTTTAATCAGGAGGCGCAAGCTCTGCTTGGCTATAGTCTGGAGGAGACCAAATCTCTGCACGTCACCCAGCTGTACAAAGAAGGCGTGGCGTATGAGTTGATTAAACGGATGCGCAGCAGCAACTTCGGCGGCAAGGGCAAACTCCTGCGCCACGAACTGCTCATCAAGCATAAGAACGGCAATGATATTCCCATCAGTTTTTCGGGTGGAATCATTTACGACCGTGACCAGGAGATCGCCACCTTTGGCCTCTTTACCGATCTCAGAGCCAGGCAGCAGATCGAAGAAGATCTTGAGCAAACCCATCAAATGCTTATGCAGTCGGAAAAGATGGCCGGTCTTGGGCGTCTCGCGGCCGGAGTGGCCCACGAAATCAACAATCCCATGTCGGGAATCATGCTTTATGCCAATCTGGTTCAGGAGGAACTGGGGGCAGATCATTCCCTGGCAAGTGATCTGCAGACGATTATTCATGAGGCGGAGCGATGCAAGGTGATTGTGGCCGACCTGCTGGAATTCTCCCACCAGACCACCTATGAGATGGAGCTGGTCGACCTCAATGAAGTCATCCGGAAAACCCTTACCATCCTGCAGCACCAGCCGATTTTTCAAAACATCGAGCTCACCCAGGAGCTGAACCCCGAGCTGCCGCCCATCTATGGCAACGCCATCAGGTTGAATCAGGTGGTCATGAACATCGTCATCAACGGAGTCCAGGCAATGGAGGGCAACGGCCGTCTGCGCATCATAAGCAGAACCCGGGCGAATCAGGATATCAATGAGATTTCGATCCAGGATTCAGGACCCGGAATAAGCAGCGAAAATCTGGAAAAAATTTTCGATCCGTTTTTCACCACAAAGGACACGGGAGAAGGGACCGGGCTTGGTTTGTCGGTCTCCTACGCAATAGTCAAGGAACACAAAGGTTCAATCAGGGTATCATCCTCGCCTGAAACGGGCACCACCTTCACCCTTAGATTTCCGGTGGTTATGGAAAATTTGACTGGAGAGAACCATGGATAATAACTGTATTTCCCCAGATGAACGAAGTGAAAAATTCCTCAGCAAGCTGAAATCACGCAATATCGACGTGCATGCCTGTTACCAGTGTGGGCGTTGCTCCTCCGGCTGTCCCATTGGTGATTTTTTTGACCTGAATGTCATGGAAGTCGTCAGACTCGCCGCCTATGGCCAGGAGGAACGGCTGTTGCAAAGTCACGCTATCTGGCTGTGTGCCGCTTGCGAAACCTGTGCCACGAGATGTCCCAACGAGATTGAAATTGCCGGTCTCATGGACGTCCTGAGGGAACTTGCCCTAAGAAAAGGTGTGACCCCCGCCGAACCCCGTATCCCGATGTTCCATAGATCATTTCTCGGTTCAGTCGGCAGGTGGGGAAAAGCTTACGAGATAGGCATGATCGCAGCTTACAAGATGAAATCAGGCGATCTGCTGGGTGACATGAAGCTCGGCATGAGTATGTTCCTGAAAGGCAAGCTCAAACTGGTTCCTCATTCGATTGAAGGAAAACCGGAAATCAAAGCAATATTCTCCGGCAAGGGAAAGGAGTACGACAGATGAAACTTTCTTACTACCCCGGCTGTTCCCTACAGGGAACGGCGCTTGACTATGACCGGTCGGTGCGGGAAATCTGCCTGAAACTTGATATTGAGCTGGTTGAGATCCGCGATTGGAACTGTTGCGGCGCATCATCCGCCCATATGACCGACCATGAGATCGGGATGCGCCTGCCCATACGTAATCTACTGCTGGCAGCAGAGTTGAAGCACGATATCCTGGTCCCCTGTGCTGCTTGTTTTCAGAGACTGAAGGCGGCGGACAAGGCACTGCGGGAAAATCCCGCCTTTTGGGATGTCAGGGAGTATGCCCCTGATTTCGAGATTATCCATATCAGCTCTTTTTTGGCTGACCCCGATATTCTTGCGGCAATCAGGCAAAAGGTGGTTCATAACCTCACCGGCCTGGCCATAGCCTGTTATTACGGCTGTTTGTCCCTGCGTAATCCGCGGGTCACCGACGCAAGTAATTGGGAGATGCCGGAAAACCTGGAGCGAATAGTCGCCTCGGTCGGAGCGCAACCGGTTGCCTGGTCGCATCGGACGGAGTGCTGTTCGGGGAGTCTCACCATGGCCCGGCCCGATATAGCCGAAAAACTGGTGGGAGATATTGTCACTGCCGCTAAAAGGGCGGGCGCCGGCGCAATTGTAACCGATTGTCCCATGTGCCAGGCTAATGTCGAGAGCCGGCAGTCGGCGGAGATGGCTCGGGGGGCTGAAATGCCGGTCTTTTTTGCAACTGAGTTGATCTCCGCGGCAATCAGCGGCAGCTATCCCGTCAAGCAAAGAAAACAGCATCTTGTCTCTCCGGTCGTGCTCACCAGGGTAATAGACAATGCGGCGATCGCGGCTACCGCAAAGGAGGGTTCGGTATGACAGGAAACCTCAATAGTTTTTCAGATAATATGAAGCAGCCAACCGGTGCCGTTATGGTGATCGGTGGCGGTATCAGCGGCATGCAGTCGGCGCTGGATCTGGCAAATGCCGGAATCAAGGTTTATCTGGTGGAATCATCTCCCGCAATCGGCGGCAAGATGGCCCAGCTGGATAAGACCTTCCCCACCAATGACTGCTCCATGTGCATCGTCTCTCCTAAGCTGGTTGAGGTGGGGCGTCACAAGAATATCGAACTCTTCACCCATAGTGAGGTAAAAAACCTCTCGGGGGACGCAGGTTCCTTCAAGGCAACCATCGTCCGCCATGCCCGCTATGTCGACGTTGCCGCCTGTACCGGCTGCGGACTTTGTGAAATTGTCTGTCCGGTTACCCAGATCTCCCATTTCCCGGAAATGCCGGAAGAAGGGGAGAAAAAAACCAGGCAGCGGGCCAAGGAAAAGAGGATCATCCGCGGGGATGGCTTTCCACAACCCACTTCCTCGCATAAATGGACGTTTACCGTCGATGAAGAAGCCTGCGGCATGTGTGGAGGCTGCCACCGGGCCTGCCTGCACGGGGCAATCAGCTGGGAAAAGAAACAGAAGGCCGTCATCGATCAGGATAAATGCACCGGTTGCGGTGCCTGTTTGGTGGCCTGTCCCGAAAAGTTTATGGCTATCAGAGTCGATGATGCTCCTGACCTGGACAAGAGCATAGGCGCGGCCGTCTATGCCAGATCGGAGTCTCTTCGCAAGGAGAAAAGCGGACTGGATTCGAAGGTCTGCATCCGTTGTGGTCTTTGCGCCATTACCTGTGAAAAAACGATGAACATCGGCGCCCTGAAGATGGTGGAAGAGGGAATCGAGGCCGGTACAGATATCTGTCAGGTCTGCGGTGCCTGCGTGTCCGTCTGCCCTGTGAATTTTCTGAACATAGATCAGGTGGCGGGTAGAACGCCCCGGCCGCTCCTCAATCGTTTCAACGAGGGGCTGAACGGACGAAAACCCATTAATATCCACTATCCCCAGGCGGTCCCCAGGGTTCCGGTTATCGATGAAGCAAGCTGTGTGCGGCTCAACAGCGGTGCCTGCGGCACCTGCGCGACGATTTGCGGCGTCGGTGCCATCCACTATGACCACAGAGAGACGGAGACGGAGATAGACATAGGTTCGGTCATCTTTTCTCCGGGAATCGAGGTGTTCGACGCCAGGATACGGGGTGAGTTCGGCTATGGTCAGTATAAGAATGTGGTGACCAGTATCGAATTCGAGCGGCTGCTTTCCGCTTCCGGGCCGACCTCGGGAACGGTTGCCCGTCCGGGGGACGGCACGCATCCCGAGAAAATCGCCTGGATCCAATGTGTCGGTTCCCGGGATCACTCCTGTAACCGGGACTACTGTTCGTCGGTCTGCTGTATGTATGCGACCAAAGAGGCATATATTGCCAGGGAACACGATTCCTCAATCCAGCCGACCATCTTTTACATAGACATGCGCTCCTTCGGCAAAAATTTTGACGAATACGTGACCAGGGCCAAAGAACACAAGGTCCGGTTTGTCCGGGCCATGGTCAGCAGGGTCTTCGAAGATCCCATTACCGGTGATCTTGAATTGCGCTACGTGGACGAATCCGGCAAAAGACAGACGGAACTTTTTGACATGGTGGTGCTGTCCGTAGGGATCCAGGTGCCGGAAGCTGCCAAAAAGCTTGCCGGAAAACTTGATATAGATCTGGATCGCTATGGTTTCGTGGTAACCGACTGTTACCGGCCATTGGCGACTTCCAGGCCGGGAATTTTTGTCAGCGGCGCTGTCAAGGGGCCAAAGGATATTCCGGAAACGGTCTGCGAGGCATCGGCCGCCGCCGAGGCCGCTTCGGCAAGCCTTGCCGGGGTACGCGGCAGTCTGATTGCCAAGGAAGTGCTGCCGCCCGAACAAACGATTGGACCTGATGATGAGCTGCGGATCGGCGTTTTCATCTGCCATTGCGGCACTAATATTGCCTCGGTGGTTGACGTGGCAGCGGTGGTCGAATACGCCAGGACACTGCCGGGGGTAGTCTACGCGGAACATCCTCTTTATACCTGTTCGCAGGATACCCAGGAACGTATGCGGGAGATCATCGAAGAACACAGGTTAAACAGGGTAGTGACCTCCGCCTGTTCGCCTACCACCCATGAGCCGCTCTTTCAGTCGACACTGCAGCAGGCCGGGCTTAATAAATACTTCTTCGATATGGCTAATATCCGGGATCAGTGCAGCTGGGTTCATCCGAACGATCCGGTGCTCGCCACTGAAAAAGCCAAACGGCTGACCCGGATGGCGGTTGCCAACGCTACCGCCGGAGTGGCATTGCAGGAGCTTGAATTCAAGGTCGATTCCCGCCTGCTGGTTGTAGGCGGCGGTGTTGCCGGCATGACGGCGGCAATTGAGGCGGCCCGTCAGGGCTTTGGAGTTTACCTGGTCGAGCAGCAAGCCGAACTGGGCGGTCAGATGTTGAACCTGAGGCGGAGTGGTGATGGCAGGAAATTCAGTGATTTCCTCCAGTCGTTGACGGATCAAATAGCAGATGATGAGCGGATCAAGGTCTTTACCAGCAGCCAGGTGGTGGACCAATCGGGCTTTGTGGGCTCCTTCGAGACCGAGATTGCACTGCCGTCCGGAGCCACCCGGACACTGAAACATGGAGCCATTCTGGTTGCTACCGGAGCTGAAGAGTATCGGCCGGAAATCCATGGCCTGGGCGAGCTTCAATCAGTAATGACCCAGACGGATTTTGAGGCTACTCTTGAAAATCCTGTATACGGTGAAACGGGCAGCGGGCGGAATTTACATGTCGCCATGCTGCAATGTGCCGGATCCCGGAATGATGAGCATCTGCCCTATTGTTCCAGGGTCTGTTGCAATCAGGCGGTCAAAAACAGCCTGCGCTTCAAGAAAATGTATCCAGAGGCGCGAGTCGATGTGCTGTACCGGGATATGCGTTGCTATGGGCTGGGTGAGATCGATTACAGAGCGGCACGGCAGGCGGGAATAAATTTTATCCGCTTTGATCCCGAGGTGAATCCTCCCGAGATCAAGACGGCTGAAACGGGAATTGAGATTACGGTAATCGATCCTTCAATCCGTCTTCAGGTCCATCTGCACCCCGATTTACTGGTACTCTCCACCGGCATGAAACCCAGGGACACGCAGGAACTCGCTTCCATGCTGCGGGTACCGAGAAACAAAGCCGGGTTCTTTATCGAAGCACATGCCAAGCTCAGACCCGTCGATTTGCCAAGCGAAGGGTTGTTCATGGCCGGAACGGCCCATGGTCCAAAAAGCAGCAGTGAGACCATCGCCCAGGCCCAGGCCGCGGTGGCAAGAGCTGCAACCTTGCTTTCAACGGAAAGCAAGAAGATGTCCGGAATCGTCTCCAAAGTCGATCCGACCCATTGCGCAGTCTGTCTCACCTGCGTCAGGGCCTGTCCCTATGGGGTGCCGTTTATCAACGATCAGCATACGGCGGAGATCAACCCGGCGCTCTGTCAGGGCTGCGGGATCTGTGTGGCTGAATGTCCAGCCAAGACCATCAGCATGGGCCGGTATGACGACAGAAATATACGAGCGAAAATTGAATCGTACAGCGCATCCTAGGTCGTAAAGGTAACCTTCGGGAGGAATGAATCCATGCATGACTTTTCACCCAGCGTCATTGTTTTTGCCTGCCGCCACTGAGCGTATTCCGCCGCGGACCTGGCAGGTTCGGAGAGAAGATCGTATCCCCCGGCAATCAGTATCGTCATGCTGCCCTGTACCGGTCGTATTGACGAATCGCTGCTGCTGAAGGCCTTTGAAAATGGTGCGGATGGCGTGATGGTGATCGGTTGCCTGGAAGGTGACTGCCACTATGTATCGGGAAACATCCGGGCCAGGGCACGCGTCAAGAGGGTGTATGCAATTCTTGAGAAGATCAAGATCGGCCCCAACCGCATCAGGATGTATAACCTGAGCGCCGGGGAAGGCTCGAAATTTGCAGCGTTTGCCAATGAGTTTGTCGAACAGATCCGGGAAATCGGACCAAGTCCCATTAATTTGATTCGTGCCGGCAATCACACAGTAACAGAGAAGGAGGCAACATGATTACAGGAACTCCGAAACCGATTGAAGAGATCATGGAGATGCTTGACCCCTATGACAACATCATCCTGGCCGGTTGTCATGGTTGTGTGACCGTCTGTCGTGTCGGGGGGGAGAAAGAGGTGCAGGTGCTGGCGTCAACCCTGAAACTGGCCAGGGAAGTGGCGGGCAGGAAGATCAACATCCGGGAGGTGAGCCTCGAGCGCCAGTGTGATCCCGAGTATGTTGAGCAGCTGCGGCCCTATGTGGGAGATTATCAGGCGGTTCTGTCCATTGCCTGCGGCGCCGGGATTCAGTTCCTGGCCGAAAAATTTACTACCACACCGCTTCTGCCGGGCATCAACACCGGTTTTCTGGGAGTAACCGAGCGGCAGGGCGAGTGGTCGGAGCGGTGCCAGGGCTGCGGCGACTGTGTGCTGCATCTGACCGGCGGCATCTGTCCTGTGACCCGCTGTGCCAAATCGCTGTTCCACGGCCCCTGCGGCGGTTCCGTGCAGGGAATCTGTGAAGTGGATAAAGAGGTCAAATGCGGCTGGCAGCTCATAATCGACCGACTGGTCGCCTTGGGGCAGCTGGAAAACTATGGCAAGCTGAAGCCCTACAAGGGGTGGAATTCCTCAAGGGACGGCGGTCCGCGCCGAATTATCAGGGAGGACATGATCTCATGAAATCGGGAAGCAATCTGGAAAAGGTACTGGCGGCGGGGCACTTTTCGGTCACAGCGGAGTGCGGTCCTCCCCGTGGCGCTGATCCGGACATCGTCCGGAAGAAGGCGGCTCATGTAAAAGGTCACGTAGATGCCTGTAATGTCACCGACAATCAGACATCGGTGGTTCGCATGAGTTCACTCGCGGGCTGTCTGCTCATTAAAGAGGAAGGGATAGAACCGTTGATACAGATGGTGGTGCGGGATCGCAACCGGATAGCGCTGCAATCGGACCTGCTCGGCGCTTCGGCCATGGGGGTGCGTAATCTGCTCTGTCTTTCAGGGGATCATCAGAAATTTGGTGATGATCCCCAGGCAAAGAATGTGTTCGACATAGACTCGATGCAGCTGATTCATATGGTCAAAACCATGCGGGATGAAGGAGTGTTCCCCTCCGGCCAGAAAATCGAGGGTAGTCCGAAATTTTTTATCGGCTGCGCGGTAAATCCTTTTGCCGATCCTTTCGAAATCAGGGTGCCGCGCTTGAAACTCAAAATGGAGGCCGGTGCCGACTTTGTCCAGACTCAATGTATTTATAATATGGACAAATTCAAGAAATATATAGAACTGGCCAAAAAAGAAGGACTTCATGAAAAAGTAAGGATTCTGGCCGGGGTCACGCCGTTGAAATCGGCAGGAATGGCAAAGTTCATGCGCCGCATGGTTGCCGGTATCGATATTCCCGATGAGGTGATTAATCGGATAGCCGCGGAACCAAAAGAAAAGCAGGCGGCGAAAGGCATCGAAATGTGTATTGAGCAAATCCAGGAGCTGAAGGAGATGGAAGGGATAGCCGGCGTCCACGTCATGGCCATCGAATGGGAGGAAAAGCTGGAGGAGATTATCGGCGGTGCCGGGCTGTTGCCCCGGCCCGTAATGGATTAGCGGAGTAGGAAAGAGAGAAAATACCTTGAGCACTTCATTTAGCACTCATAACGGAGGAAAGAAATGGCTGACAAAAAAAAGATCCTGCTGGTTGATGATGATCCTGATTTTATCGAAGCTGTAAAAGTAATCGTAGAGAGCGGCGGCTATGACGTAAGGGTGGCCTATGACGGCAAGGAGGGACTTGAAGCGGTACAGGAAGAAAAACCGGATCTCATCGTCCTCGATGTGATGATGCCGGTCATGAACGGCCATGAGACATGTGCCCGGCTGAAAGCCAACAAGGCAACCGCCGATATCCCGGTTATTCTGCTTACCGCCGTTGCCGAACGGGTAACGACCAGCACCTATACCCACCGGGACATGCTGGAGAGCGAAGCGGAAGATTATATGCCGAAGCCGGTGGAACCTACCGAATTGCTTGAATTGATCAAAAGCTGGTTGAAGTAGAAGAATTCCACCTATTGTCTCAATACCACACAGTAGGTGGGAATAATCCTTACTTTTTTGCCCTAAGTAACCGGGAAACGCTATGGATAATGCGCGTATTTTAATCATTGATGATGAGAAAGTTATCCGGGAAGGTGTCGAACGGGCCTTGTCGAATAGAGGCTATCATATCGCCAAGGCTGAAGACGGAGACCGAGGTTTGATGTTACTCAAGGAGCAGGAATTCGATATTGTTCTGACTGATCTCATGATGCCCGGTCTCGACGGATTTGCAGTTCTGGACTGGATCCGCCAAAACCAACCCCATGTGCAGGTCATCGTCATAACCGGCTTTGCCACGGTCACCAAAGCGGTTACCGCCATGAAGCAGGGGGCCTTCGATTTTGTCGGCAAGCCTTTCACTCCCGATTATATCCGGGTGGTGGTCGACCGAGCCATCGACAATTTGTCTATGCGCGCGGAGACCGAACAGCTGCGCGAAGAGAAGAATCGGGGGCTCGAGGCCATCGATAAGTCCCAGAGCCGTCTGAAATCGGTATTCAGCTGCATGGCCGAAGCTGTGCTCATAACCGATGCGGAGGGGGTTGTCGTGCTCCATAACCCTTCCGCCATCAAGATTCTGGAGATACAGACCGATCCGGTCATCGGCAAGCCCCTTGCCGACTCCATCAGGGATCAGGCCGCGGTTTCCATGGTGCAGGAGGCAGTGGGCAGATCGGTGGTGGTCACCAGGGAATTTCCACCCGGCTCCATTTCCCGCAAATTCCTTCGCGCCTATTGCTCCCCGGTAAAAACTGAGCAGGGAGAAGTGATAGGCTCGGTTACCGTTTTTGAGGATGTCAGTGCCCACAAGGAAATTGACAGGATGAAGTCCGATTTTGTCGCCATGGTGGCCCATGAACTGAAATCGCCTCTGGCATCGGTCGAGCAAATGATCTATGCCCTGCAGGTCGGGTGCAAGTACGAAGCGGCCAGCTCCTGCAATGCCCTGCATAAGAGAATGACCGCCCGGACCAAGGACCTCCTGCGGCTCATCGAAAACCTGCTGAACCTGGCGAAACTTGAGAGCGGCACCTTCGTTTTTAATCTGGAGCCCATCAGGGGCGATGAAATAATTCGCAGCGTGATCGATATCACCAGCCCGCAGGCGGAAGCAAAGGGGATAAGCCTCAGCTATGAGCCCTGTGGAGAAGAATGGTGGTTTAATGTCGATTACGACCATATGCGTACGGCGATAATGAATATCGTCTCCAACAGTGTAAAATATACTCCGGAAGGCGGCAAGGTCGTGCTGTCGACTTCGATATCCGGAGGCTTTGCCAACTTTTCAGTCAAAGATTCAGGAATAGGTATCAGCAAGGAGGATGTCCCCCATATCTTCGATCGCTTTTTCAGGGTGAAAGGCAAAGCCACTCGTCACATCACCGGTTCCGGACTTGGCCTGACCCTGGTGAAGGAAGTAATAGAAGCTCATCAGGGCTATATCGACGTGCAGTCGACACCCGGAGAGGGCACCACCTTTACCCTCAGCTTTCCCCTTGCGCGAATAAACGGAACCGCCGTGCCGGAACTTCAGCTGGCTGGGTGAACATTTTTACAGGGATAATAACGGAGCCCCCGGTGTGATTGCACACCGGGGGCTCCGTTGGTTAATGGCTGTGGAGAATTCCCGGCAAAAAATTCGGCCGGCAATTTTCTGCCTGGATACGCCTTACATGAACCGAAGACAGGTAATCAATCCTTGGTAATTAACCTCCGCAGTTCTTCACTGTCCGGCCGGACGAGTTCTCTGACCCGTTCGGTGTTGACCTGGGCGACAATGATCTGACCTATTTCAGTCTGCAAATCTTCATAGATCCCCAGCTCGCGGATGCCCGCGGCGAGATGTTGATTGTCCTCGGTCGGGCTGACATAATGCATGGAAACCGCCTTGTAGCGGTGAATGAGAAACAGCGTGTTCAGGGTCATCAGCCGTTTCTGGCGGGCCTCCATGGAAAATGTGTTTTGATCCCGAACCGACAGGATGTTGCGAAAACGACGATCCTGCAAAACGGCGAAGATGATATTGGCCATCCTGGTGTCGTCGGAATCGGCGACTGAGAGTTCCAGGAGATCGGAACCGGCGATATGCGGTCTGAGGGTGACGCGCAGCTTGTCCGCCAGTTTGTAATGGGCGGTCCACAGCTGAAGCCATTCTTCGAGGCGGCGCGGTGGTACCTCGGTCTCGACCAGATGCTGGAACTGGGTGGATCCCTTGCCCATCGCCTTGGTTGTAGCAGTTCCGCCGGTTGCCGCCAACAGACCCGCGTCGAGACGTGGTCCTCCGACGTGGGTTTGGGGGGTTCTGTAGGGTGAGTCGATCAGACGCAGTTTCCGCTGCAGCCGAGCCAGGGCAAGCATGCCGTCGTCCTTGAGGGCGGTGGCGAATTCCTCTCCGGCCAGACCGTCCACCTGATGACCGCCATAAGTGATGAAGTTGAAGACATAGCCGAGTTTACCCAGTTCTTCAGGAAAGCGGCGCATCTCTTCATCGGTCATGCCGGTGGTATCCCAGTTAAACGAAGGCGATAGATTGTAAGCGAGCATCTTGTCCGGATAGACGGCGTGGATCGCATCGGCGAACATCTTGGCCTCATGCAGATTGGCAGTCTTGGTTTCCATCCAGAGAATATCGGCAAACGGCGCTACCGCCAGGGATTTGGCAATGGCGTAATCGATGCCGCCCTGAATCTGGTAATATCCTTCCGGTGTCCGGGCGATGTCACAGTTCCAGATGATGTTGAATCCCATGGATCGGGCTTTGTCGCGGGCCTCGACAAAAGAGGCTGTCTCGACGAAGGTGTCCCATTCATCGAGGGTCATGGGCAGCTCGGCACCTTCATCGAGGTGGAAGGTCATCACATCGGCGACGGCCTGTCCGAACGTTTTGAGACCAGCTTCCATCTGCCAGATGTCAAGCAATCGGTTGGATGCATGATCCAGCGCTTTGTTGATGTCGGCAGGAGTTCTGCCGGGCATTTTCTTGATCGCCTGGTCGATTTCGGCGGAAAGACCGGTACTGTCGAGCCAGCGATCGGCTTCGGCGTAAAGATCATCGGAGATTCGGTACATCAAGTGACCGTTGATCTCCTCGATGCCTTTGGCATAGAACTGGCGCATGATGGCCAGGAAAGCTGTTTTGTAATTGGGAAAGCCGGTATTGGTGGCACCCAGAATGAAACGCTGATCGCGCTCGTCGCCGCGGCCGTCAAGATAGGTGGCCGCTTCTGCGTCGGTGCGAGCGACGATTATCCCCGGAACCTTCATGATGTCCAGCTGCAGCCGCGCGGCATTCAGCCGTTTGATCTGCTCGTCCACCTGAACCAGCACCTTGCCTGCCTGATGGCCGCATTTTTTTACACCCGGTTTCTGATCCTCGATATGATAGCCGGGGACACCGGCTTCAACGAAACGGCGGACCAGGTTACGTACATGGGCATCGCCGCCGTGACCGGTGTCGGCATCGGCGATGATGAACGGCCGATAGTCGATTGTCGGTGTCTCGGCACGCTGGGCTTCGGTCATCTGCATTCGCTGGAAATACTGATTTCTATCAGCCGCCAGCAGAGCCCTGACTATGGGCGCAGCCTCATCGGGCACCTGACTTAAGGGATAGCTGGCCAGATCCGGGCCGGGGTCTTCGTGGGCTGAACCCTTGGCCGAGGTTGCCCAGCCGCCGAGGTAGATACCCTCGATACCTATACGTTTGAGAGTGACGGCCTGACCCGGAGAATATGGGCCAAAGGTGGTGATCGACCTGCCCGAGGCAAACAATTCCCGCAGTCGGGCATAAAAGGCCGCCGCGGCTTCGCGGGCAACAGTATATTCAACATCGATCGTGCCTCGCTGTTCGATCACCTGGGCCGGGGTATGCAGGCGGAGAATTTCGGCAAAGCGCGGTTCGGCGAACCATCGCTGCATATTTTCAAGCTCTTCGCTGTACGATTTCATTATTTCCTCCCAATACTGTTAGTGCTGGTAGTGCTTATAGCGGCCACAGCTCAGGCCGCCGGATTGAAGTCGAGATTTTCAGTGATGCGCAGACCTTCATTCCTGAAGGCTTCCATGTACCTATTTATGCGTTGTCCGGCCGTGGCCGGATCGTGATTATTCAGGTTGATATTCAACAGGTCGATATACCAGGGAGCCTTGACCGGATTGAGAACATAGGCCTCGGCGATGGCCCTGGCGATGGGCAGGGTGGTGTCCTTCGAATTGTCGTGGACATCGCGATTGCCGGCGGCCCGGAGTTTGGCGTACTCTTCGTCCAACAGCCGGTGGAAGAGTTCTTTGGTGATCACCTCACCTGATTTCAGGCCGGTTTCCGGATCGTCCTCGGTGAGAGTGGCCTCTTTGTGTATCCATTCCCAGAGAATGGACAACCGGATCTCGCCGGTGGCCATGTCTTCCATCAGGTAGAGGATGTCCTCATTGCCAAAAAAATCGGCGGGTTTGAGTGCCGCGGCCTGGAAGCCCTGGCTGAAGGCGTTGCCGTACTGCAGGGCCACGCTCAGCAAATTGCGGGCGCCGCGAATAGTGCGAGGAGCAGGTTCAAGCAGGGTCAGATCTTTAGCATCGCGTGCGGTATAGGTGAGTGGCGGGAATTTTCGGCCGAGCTGGTTGGCGGCCCCGACCTCTTCCCAGACCGGCCGGATAATGTGCACCATTTTCCAGTGGGCGATCCATTTGCCGCTGGCTCCTTCCTTCTGCTCCCGGACAGCTCCGGCTTTGGCTTTCTCCATGCCGTCAGCGACTCCTTTTTTCGAGCCGACCGGAATGTTCGGTTCCATGCCTCCCTGCCAGAGGGCAAAGTTGCCATGGGCGTCGGGAGTATTGACCGCACGCCGTACCCGGTCCTCGTAATGCCGCATATAACCATAGGTCATGACGATCGATTCGATGTTCGGATGGATGAAATCGGAATCCCAGCAGCGGGCGTCCGCGACACTGTTGATGTAGTCCCAGCGGCCGGTATTGAAGCCGACAAAATGCTTGCCCAGCACCGCGCGGATCTCCATCAACTGGAAAGTAGCCTCGAGTTGTTCAACCAGCACATAAACCTTGATAGCGCCTTCGCCCAGGTCAAGATGATTCTCGAGGGCAATGAGCATTCTGTTCCAGAAACCCGCCTCCTCCGCTGTCTGTATCTTTGGCAGATAGAGAACGATCGAGCCTTGTCTTGCCTGTAATGCCCGATAATTATTAGCTACATAGAGTGTCGTATCGACGATCGAGGCGGACAGGGCCGCGCCACCGCGGCAGATATGGCGATCATCGAGGTGCAGGCCGCGAGGCCGGAAAATTCTGGTGGTAAAATCGAGCTGCTCGCGCCAGTTGGTGATAATATCCCGGCCGTGAAAGTTTCGGGACCAACTGTTCATCTCACCGGCAACCTCCTCTGCCACTTTAAGAAAAAGCGGATCACGTCCAAAGGCAAGTTTTAGACTGCGCTGATTGTCAAGCGACATGGTGCCGGTCTGCCCGAGGGCATCTTCCCCGTCAAACATCCAGCCGTCGGCGCCGGAGAGCAGGGCATGGGCCACATTACGCAAACTCGAGGCGACCTGCGCCCCCGGTTTGGCGGCAGGACCGGTTCCCTGCAGCCACTGACGCTCCAAGCATTGCGGAATCACCGAGCCAAAGAACTTGCCGTCACGGGCATCCTGAACGCGGATATCGGTTCCGCGGATAATCGCCGCGGGATCCAGAAATTCGAGTGGCTGTTTGTTGCGGATTCTCGCCAGGCGACGCTCAAGCCGTTCCTTCATCAACTGTTTCTGCGGAGCGTTGAACTGGGCCATGAACGTCAAGGCGGCGAGAACTTCCGGGGTGAAGACATCCGAATATTGTTGCGCCAGGCCATCTCTTATCTGTAACTTGATGCCTGTCGTATCAGTGCGGATATTGCTCATCTTTTATCTCCTTTATTGTGAGAAGCACACAAGAGAAATGTGCAGATAGATCTATTGGAACAATTTTGCTGACATTTAATATGAATAATTATTATGAGAAGAAAGATTAAACATGAATAGTTGTCGTATCAAGATATTGATGGGAAAAATCAGCTCAATGTCGACTGCCCCATAAATAAATCTTCTGAGATTCCAGGAGAATGTAGCGGGAAACTAAAGGCAATCCCACAGGAAAAGGTGCATCCGAAGTTCAGGATGATAGTTGAAAACAGCGTGTGATAATGTTAGGAAATCGTGTGTGCTCCGCCTGTAACGGGACGGCTTTAAAGCCGGAGGACTCTCTCAAATATCGACCAGGATTAAAACCGTCATCACAGGAAAATCAGCCGAGCAGGCAATTCTGGTCAATCTGGAAGACCTGCATCATGATGGCATGGTCGATCATGCCCACCCCCTGGGCGAGGGCATCGATCATGTCCCGTTCATCCCAGCCCAATCGCTTCAGGTTCTCGATATCCGCCGCCGTGATGGAGGCCGGCCGTTTCATGGAACGGATGACGAAGTCCAGCATGGCGTTGTCGTTGTCTTCGAGCATCGACTTGCCTGGATCAATCTCCATGACCTGAATGCTGTCGTCGTCATAGCCCAGTTTTTTCAGGAGATGTCGATTGAAATCTGTGCAATACGCATACTCCAGGGTGCGGGAAGCCAGGTAACGGATGTGGACGAGCAGGGCGAAACTCAGTTTGGGGTGTTTGCCGAAATAACGAATTCGCTGCAGCTGCAGTTCAAACAGCGCCGGGCTGAGACTCATCAGTTGCATCGGCTGAGGAATCGCACCGACATTTTTCATAAACATCTCATATCCTTCCTTGACTATGCCTTCCGCCTCTTCCAGTGCAACAGTTGTAACGAGTGCCATGGTCTAACCTCACTTTTAAGGGTTGAATGGTGTCTGTCGCCGGTAATGACCGGCCGTCCGTACTCAATCTGTTTGCTAAATACCCGGAAATGTAATATAAGTACAATTAATATATGTTATCGTATCGATAAGGAGGAGTAATATCCGCTAATGAATCCCCTGGAAATCAAGCACATGCGCATGATTTGCTCCATCGCCGAAAGTAGTAATATGACCAAGGCGGCGGAAAAATTGTGCATTACCCAGTCTGCCCTCAGTCAGCAATTGAAGGATATTGAGAACAAGCTGGGAACCGATCTGTTTTTTCGTGCCCGCAAGAAAATGATATTAACCGAGGTAGGGAAACAGCTTCTCGATACAGCGGCCAATGTGCTTGAAGCGGTAGATCAGGCAGAACGAACGATCTCTCAAAAAATAAAGGGGGAAACAGGGGAGTTGAAGGTCGGCACGCAATGTATTTTCTGTTATAAATGGCTGCCGCAGGTGCTGCGTCTTTTCCACGCCAATTTTCCTCATGTCGCGATTGAAGTGGGAAATTCCATCGACCTGGTCGAGGAACTCGAAGAAAAAAAATATGATCTGATCATCTCCGGAGCCATTCCCCCTGCCGAGGTGCATACGGCTGTGCCGCTTTTCAAGGATCAGCTGGTGTGCATCATGCCTAAAGATCATCCCCTGGCTGCCTGCAGTTTCATTCAGCTTGAAGATCTCATAGGGAAAAATCTTCTCTCCCACGCGGAGAAAGGTAAAAATCGTTTCTATCAGCAGGTCTTGAAACCAAAGGGTATCGAACCGAAAAAAATAATGAATGTCGGAGCCCCGCAGGCCATTATCGAGATGGTGCTAGCCGGTTTCGGGATCAGCATTTTTCCGCGCTGGGCTGTAGCTGAGACGCTAAAAACCTGGCCGCTCGCCGCCCGCCCGATAACACCGAGAGGATTTCCTCTGACCTGGCAGGCGATTTATCTTACTCATGGCAATATGCCTTCTTACCAGCAGGAATTCATCAGAAGCATCAGCAGCCTCAGGGTTACGGAACAGCGCCTCAGTGTGGATGATCGGCACAGGCTTAGTAACGATGGCTGAAACTAGCCGGTCTGTTTTACATCAAAAAAGAGAGAATTTACTGACTAAGCTTGTTTGTTTCCGGTCGCCTTATTAAAACAATGGCCGAAAAACAGTGCGGGCTTTTTTTTACTTAGAGTGCTAATGATACTGCTGTTGCGGGCGGAGCCGTTTAGTCAGCTCTGTTCAGCGAGTGCGGAAAGGCCTTAAAGACACCAGGAGAAGAACCCGGATAATACCGCGGAAGTTCTTCGGCGCCCAAGCAACACCACAACCTCAGAATCAATCCCATTTTTTTACTACCGGAACGGATACATGATCAGGAAAAATCAACTCCTCTATATTTCATTTGGCGCCTTGCTCATCATTGCCGGCTACATCTGCCTAACTCCGCAGTTCAACACAGAAAGCGGTCCGGGTAATCACGAGATGACCAAAGGTCAGGCGATAGTACTCGGCATTGTTGAAGGTTTGACGGAATACCTGCCGGTCAGTTCAACCGGCCATCTGCTTCTGACGGAACGGATCATGGGTATCGGCGAAGGTCAACGGGCAAGTTCCGTAAGCGAGCAGCAACGGGACAAAGAGGCTGCCGACGCTTATGCCATTTGCATACAGGCCGGGGCTATTATCGCGGTGCTAGGTCTTTATTTCAGCCGGGTAATGCAGATGATGCGTGGGCTGCTTGGCCGTGATCAGGCCGGGTTACGCCTGCTGATCTGTGTCGCTGCCGGATTTCTTCCCGCAGCGGTGCTCGGTCTGCTGTTTAACAAACATATCAAGGAATATCTCTTCGGACCGTGGCCTGTGGTGGCGGCCTGGCTGGTAGGCGGCCTGGCTATCCTGGCGGTCAGTTATCGCAACCGCAACAAACGAACGGAACGTTTAGGGGGCTCGCTCGAAGATCTTACCTGGAAAATGGCTTTTATCATCGGTCTTGCCCAATGTATAGCCATGTGGCCGGGAGTGAGCCGCAGCCTGGTGACTATCGTCGGCGGAATCCTGGTGGGGCTCAGTCTGCCCGCCGCGGTTGAGTACAGTTTTCTTCTGGGTGTTGTCACCCTCGGTGCGGCTACCGCCTATGACGGACTCAAACATGGTCAGGTCATGCTGCAGACCTTCGACCCGCAGGCACTTGGCATCGGCTTGATTTTTGCCTTTATCTCGGCTGTGATCTCGGTGAAATGGATGGTTGCTTATCTGAACAGGCATGGTCTTTCCATCTTCGGCTATTATCGGGTGGTTCTGGCAATCGTAACTGCAGCCCTGCTTGTGACAAATACCATCTGATTCCGAGCAGGTTGGGTTTAGAACAGGGCGAACAACAGAACGAACAACAGGGCGAACACATAGGTTCGCCCCTACATGCCCAGGGAATTTCTTTATGCGCCCTAGTCTTATTTCTCCGCCATCTTGGCGCAAGCGGCTTTGGCACCTTCCTCGATTTGCTCCGGTGTCAGGTCCCTGGTATGGCTGGCGAGACTCCAGCAGTAGCCGAAGGGATCCCGCACACTGCCCATACGGTCCCCCCAGAACATATCCTGGACAGGCATGGTGACTTCCGCGCCGGCGTTCACGGCAATTTTAAAAGCCTTGTCCACATCTTCGGTATACACATAGAAACTGATGGGGCTGCCACCCATGCTTTGCGCGCTTTTGCAGGGAGTCTGCGGATTTTCCTCACCCATCATGATAAGTGAACTGCCTATCTTGAGTTCAGCATGCATTACCCCTTTGCCATCCGGTCCCGGCATGACGAACCGTTCTTCCGCACCCAGGGCCTTTTTGTAGAATTCTATGGCCTTACGGGCATCTTTAAATACGAACATCGGTGTGAGGGTCTGGTAACCTTCCGGGATTGCTTTTGTCATGATACACCTCCTCGCAGACGGAGGACCGTCTCACTTTTTTATATTGTTTGTGAAATGAAAAATAGCACCTCTAACGCGCCTTCGCGCCTTGTTTTACAGTAGTCTTCGCGCAATGAAAAGCAACAGGGAAAATGCGGCTGAGAAGGTCAACCCGTTGCCGTTTATGATGCATTGACAAAAAAAGCGAAGATAACCTTCAGCCGGGAGTTGACACCTCCGGTAATGATGATAAGAATAGTTCTTAGAGAAAAGCAAACCTTACCGAAAGGGAGGGACGCAAAGCCACTGGCCTAAATCGCAGTAGTTGGTTGCGACATGGCGGCAGGGTTGCCTCAGTTTTTTTTTGTCCGGTGAATACGGCCGAATCCCGGTTTCATGAATGTCCCTTCCCTGGCCAACCCAGCTCCTCATCCTCTTTTTTCCTATTATTGTTCGTTCGGAATTACCATTGAGATGTTAATTCCGCCAGGATTGACAAACTCGTAAAAACCTAAAATCAGGGACGGCTCAGCAAAAAAACGAAGAAAGTAAGGAGTTTTAAGACGTCATCAGGATTGATTTCCGCCTTTTAACCCCTCTCCTGCTCAATGCCGATCAAAGATCAGGGAGATGGCAAGCAGAATCAGTGCGGCAAAATCAAGAAGTGCGCCGGCCGCATGTGAATATTCCCATTGTCGTCTCAGGGCTTCCCAGCCAATGGGCAGCATCGTCCAATTTTGAGTGATCCTGTTTGCCGGATAGGTTAGCAGAAAGAAAACGATGAGGCTAAATGCGATACATATCGCTGCCCCTAATGAGAGGGAGAATGGTCTGTTCTGTTTGTATTGAACTACAGTCAGCGTCAACGTTGAAATGAGCGCACTGACAACCGCGATACCCAGATACGCCCATCCCTGATAAATTTGTTGCACGATGAGATAATCCCGACCGGGAAGTGCAATTTTATTGGGCAGCGAAAGAAGATGTGCCCACCCGGCCGACATGGTTACAGCCGTGAAAAGAATGGCAATCAATTGCAGTGTCTTGACCAGCCGATTTTCCACTATCTCTTACCAAGATATACCATAACAGCCACGTCCAGGGGCCTTCCTATTTCCGCGCTTAATCAAAAACTACCAGAGCTCGGTCATCCAGGACCCTGAAAGTGAAAGATTCGGTGAAGAATAATTGGACATTTTTGGTATCGTGATGCTCATAACCGACAGCAATATCCTGGCCGATGGTCATTTCCAGGTCGCCTCCCCTTTCTGAAACCAGAAGCGCATTATCAATAAAGGCATTTCGGATTATGGAACCTCCCAATAAGGATTCAAGCTGTAATTTTAAAGGATAACCCCGGTGAACACCTGATATTTCCTGCCATTTCTTCTTATTGACCACCAGAGAATATGGTCCCTCAACTGAAGAATCACTCAGCAGGGTCATTGCTTGTGAAATGACTTTCGGAAGTTCTTCTATATTTTCGGGATATTTTAACCGATCATGCGCGCTGCTCTTGAGTAAACCGGTAACGCAGGCTTTGTCCAGGCCTTGATATATTGTTTCTTCTTCAAATCTGGATAATTTCTGTGCCGCCTCGTCAAGACCATCCAGGTTGACGTTTTTTGCTCCACGGGCAAGGTTGTCCAGTTCCCAGATATTCAAGGTAAAAGGAATTCGTAACTCTATCAACGGCATTACTTTATGAATTCCATACCGGACCCCTTTTTTTTCCATATCATCGAGTACATCCAATCTGCCTAGCGGTACAGCCGCATAATCAATCCCTTTGGGTCCTTGAATATCGACAAATCTCCTTGCGCTGAGCAGAGAATTGAATATCTGTTTGGCTTCTGTATTAATTGCTTCCCAGGCACTGTGAGTCAACGGGGCCAAATCTTTCTTTAGAATATCCATTGTCCCTCCTGTTATTTTATTTTTCCAATATTAAGCTCGGATGTTTTATTGGGGGGGATGTCTTCACTTTCCCCACTCTTGGTATCCTCTTCCAGCGAGGCGATATCACCTTCCTGAAATAGATAGGTCCTTAATTCCTTATCCCATCCGCTCATATTTCTTCTGAGCCATTCCAGGGCCATGCAGGCGTGTTCAATTTCTTCATCACGATTATGGGCTAAAAGTTTTGCCAGCTCTTCATCTTGCGTAACATCATATCTCTGCTGATACCAGTTAATGGCCTCGATCTCTTCCTTAAGGCTATTTAACGCCCTGGAAAAATTTTTGGTTTCTTCGCTTAATTTTTCAACTGGTTCATGATATTCCGACATAATACCTCCCATTTTCAGTCCGTTATAAAGAGCAGTAAATTGTTGCTCGTGATTACCTTGTATATATCCAGGCGATAGCCAAAGATTACCTGCATCGCCTCAAACTGCATTGTACTGCCCAACAGGATAAATCGTCTGATAGGATAAATCCAGTCCGCCGGGGGATTTTCCTGTTATATTTTTGCAGCAATTTTACGGTATGATCCAGGAAGCAGGATTTCTTTTCAAGAAGAAGGAGGGAAGAGGAAGGTAATGGCAAGAGGCGATTATTCCTTGACGAAGAACAGGAATCCGGGCTAGCCCCTGGCTGGATAAACGACCAGGTGCCTTCTTGGTTCACATCCGACACTTGTCGACTCCAGTCCCCGACTGGTGATCATACGATGCTGAATTTTTCGCAGTGCCGATCTTCTTGGGGGCAGGGCAACTTCGATCCCTTCGTCAATGACCCGTTCAATAGCGGATCTTGTTTCCAAAAGGGCCCCCTGCAATTCGGTCTCATCCACTCCCTGCACGATATTGAACAGTCTCTTCATCAGACGACGGATGTCCGAAGTGGTATTTCTCTTTATCAGGTGTACCGGAATCCCGGTATGCGCCGATACCTGCAGTAGCTCCGGATTGCCGGTCTGGGAACGCAATCCAATGATGGCATCCGCCTTTTCCGGTTTATTGCCGATCCGGACCTGTATCCCCAGTTCGCGAGTGACACGTTCAACCAGATCCCGCTTCACCCCTTGAAGGTAGATGCGGGAAGGAGCAGCAACAACCGGCTCGTCCGACGCTGTGGGCAGGCCGGTTGCAGCCGGTACCATTCTTTCCTGCGGTACCGGGCGTTTCGGCTGGTGCTCCTTGACTTCGACATGGCCATCCTCGACCAGTCTGCGTTTCTCGCATGGCGGTAAAAAACCACGCAGGATGGTATCGACCGCTTTAGCCGTATCCTTGTGAATATTGACCTCGTCACGGCTGGTCATCTCGATGAGTATCTCAAAGGTTGGAGGAGACTTTCGTTCGTTGACCGTTTTGCTCGTCCCGCGCCTGCGTGCCTCCTCGTCTCCGAGGGTGACGGTCTGCACCCCGCCGATGAGGTCGGACAAAGTCGGGTTCATGATCAGATTTTCCAGGGAGTTGCCATGTGCCGTGCCGATGAGCTGGACACCGCGTTCGGCGATGGTCCGGGCGGCTGCCGCTTCGGCTTCAGTTCCGATTTCATCGACGATGATCACCTCCGGCATGTGGTTTTCCACCGCCTCGATCATTATGGCGTGCTGTTGATCGGGCCGAGGCACTTGCATTCGCCGTGCCGAGCCGATGCCGGGATGAGGGATATCGCCATCGCCTGCAATCTCGTTGGAAGTATCGATGACGATGACCCGTTTATGGAGATCATCCGCCAGCACACGCGCTACTTCCCTCAATTTTGTGGTTTTCCCCACTCCGGGGCGGCCCAGGAACAGCAGATTCCGGCCGAGTTCGATCAGGTCCCGCAGAATCTCGATAGTTCCGTAGATCGCCCGCCCCACCCGGATGGTCATGCCGATGATCTTGCCTTTACGGTTCCTGATGGCCGAAATGCGATGCAGGGTTCTTTCGATGCCGGCGCGATTGTCTTCGGTAAACTCACCTACCAGCGCCAGGGTATGCGCGAGATCATCGTGATTGATCGGGTGCGTGCTGATTGTAACGACGCTGTCAGGAAAACGCGCCTCAGGTGGACGCCCCAGATCCATTACCACTTCAATCAGCTGCTCCAGTTTCATTTCATTTAAGGCAGTCTGCAGACTCGCCGGTAAAATGGCAACCAGCAGGTGAGTGTCATCAACCGCGATCGATGCTTTACTGTGATTTTCCATGGTACTTCCTTTTCGTGTAACTCGCTCAACTGGAGGACACCTGCCAGTGGTTTCGGTATCAAATTATAATACATTTTCCCGGCGGATGTTCTATTTTGGGATTGAGACATTTTGGAAACAGGCGGAGGTGCTTATCGACATTCTTGACAGAGGATGAATTCTTAGTCATTATCATTATTTGATGGCGTCGTAAAAACGCTTCATCCGCCTCGTTGCCGCAAAATTTCTATTCTTTCGTCGTACTCTGGTATGCCGAAATGAAGAAATTTGGCGCGCCTAGCATATGAAGCTTTTGATTTAGCCATCCCTGATTTTAGGTTTTTACGGGATTATCGTTAATTTATAAATTATTTCTTTTTCCGCGTCCCTGTCTCCGGGGTGCTGCGAATCCTTTGCTATTGAGGTGGTTATGTGGTCTTTGCTGTTTTCCCGGAAAAATGCGGTCTTAGTTTCTTTCAGCCTGGCATTTTCTGCTGCGGCAAACTGTCTATTCGCAGCTGAATCGGCACCCGAGAGCGAGGTGAGCAAAACGTTCATCGCGTCGATGCAGCCGATAATAAACCTCTTCGGCAAAAATGCCTGGCTGCAGGGATTTGCGGCTATTCTGATCACCTTTACCGTCGCTTCCCTGATCACCTGGATACTGTTCAAACTTTTACGAAGAGTGGCCGCCCGTACGAAATTCAGCATCGACGACCATATTATCGTGCTGTTGAGACCTCCCGTTTATTACACGCTGCTGGTAAGTGGAATTTCCTATGGCCTGTCGATTATGCCGCTCTCGGAATCGGTCGAACTGCTTTTCACCCGGTGTATTAAAAGTCTCGGGGTGCTGGTCTGGATGATCTTTGCCATTCGTCTGGCTTCGATGCTTCTTATCCGGCTTGCTACTTTGAGTAATAAGGTAGCTTTTATTCAGCTTCGAACGCTTACTCTTTTTGATAATCTGGCGAAGATTCTCATTTTTTCCATTGGTATTTATTCAATTTTTGTCATTTGGCAGATTGATATGACCGCCTGGCTGGCTTCTGCAGGAATTGCAGGTATCGCGGTCGGTTTTGCGGCCAAGGATACACTCTCCAATCTGTTTTCCGGGGTTTTTATTCTGGCGGATGCCCCTTATAAGGTCGGCGATTACATTGTTCTTGACCAGAGAGAAAGGGGCAGGGTGACCCAAATCGGCTTGCGGAGTTCCCGAATTCTCACCCGGGACGATGTCGAGATAACCATTCCGAATTCAATCATAGGCAACAGTACCATTATTAATCAGTCAGGCGGCCCTTCGGAAAAAATGCGTATAAAGGTGAAAGTCGGTGTCGCCTATGGTTCTGATGTCGATCAGGTAAGAGATATCATGCTGAAGATCGCTGAAAAAGAGCCTTTGGTCTGCAATGATCCCATGCCTATCGTAAGATTTTTGGCTTTCGGAGCTTCCAGTCTTGATTTTGAATTGCGCTGCTGGGTTCTCCGCCCCGAGCTGAGCAGTCAGGTCATTGACGTGCTGAATACGGCAATCTACAAGGAATTTGGCCGATCAGCAGTCGAAATTCCTTACTCTAAACATGACTTGTATATTAAGGGGCTCCCCGAAACTTTGCTCGCCCTGGCTCGGGACAGGCAGGGCAAGGCAGGCGAATAAAGGCTTCCCGAATTTTAGCTATGGGATATCAGTAATATGGTTCGAATTGCAGATTGAGCTCCTTTATCCCGTCGATTTCAGCCAGCATCTGGCCGATCCGGTCATGAATAATTGGTTGCTGCTCCTCAGGGGCCTTTATGGAAATTTTCACCTGGCAGTTTTTTACAGTTACAGCAGCATGGGGAAAATCCAACAGGTTGCTGCTGACCAGCGCATGCATTGCTGAGTCGGCCAGAATGGCTTTTGATTCCTCCGTTTCCTGGAAGGACGGCAGGCGGGCTGCGCCGGCAATAATGTCGACAGCCTCGTCATCGGACAAATGGCCTATTCGTATGACCAGGTTATATGTTTCCGGCGCCATAATGTCTATGCCATAAAGAAACATGCTCCACTTGCGCCGTTCTTCATCGTCCTTTTTCAGTACATAGCGTGCCGCTTCCTCGGAAATGTTTTCCCTGGCCATTTCATCGGCAACTCTTTTATCGATGTCGGCAATGATTCTAACTTTTAGTGCGTGAGAGATATTATTGACAAAGTAGTGGCCGACAAGACCATGATAGACCACATTACCGGCTAAAAAATGTTGGAGAATCGCCGATCGGATGGCTGCGGTGAAGCGCTTCTTGCCATGGGGAAAGCGGTCAAGCACGTAAAAAGCATCGTTGATCCCCCGGATCAGTTTGATTTCCGGCAGATGAAAATCATCCAATTCTTCGATGATGTGGTCCCTGGAGAGACTGGTGTATCCCAGTTTCTTGGCAAGCTTTTCAGCTATTGATTTTCCATGATAGTAACTCCCACGGGAAATAGTAATGATAGGCATCATAACCTCCTGGTGGCGTTGAATGAGGAAAACAAGGAAGAGGCGCTCGTTTCCCGGCATTGAGCGGCGGAAAATGAGTGAACAGCATTGTTTATGCATGCACAGGTTAGACAATTTCTCGTCATATATCAATGTGAATCAGACGAAGACCTGTGAATTGTGTTTTGCTGAAGGTACCGGAAGAGAACTCCGGCCGGGATGGCTGAGAAGAGCCGAGGGGCAGGGTAAAGCCGGTGCTGATCGACCGCCGCCGAAAAACGGGGCGATCAATCAGGGAGACTAAACCGGCTGCAGATTCTGAAAGCTCGCTTAGGCTGCTATTTGTGCGCTGTAGGCGTTATCTTCCGTCAGGCTGGCTTCCTTAAGGGCCAGATAATCGTCGAAATTCATCATCATATCAAGTATTCCGTCCGGAGTAATTTCGATAATCCTGTTGGCCACCGTAGAGACAAACTGATGATCATGGGAGGCAAAAAGCACAACTTCGGAAAAAGCCATCAGCCCGTTATTGAGCGAGGTTATTGATTCGAGATCGAGATGGTTGGTCGGTTCATCGAGAATCAGGACATTGGCGTCGGAAAGCATCATCTTCGAAAGCATACAGCGCACCTTCTCGCCACCGGAGAGAACGGTGGTCTTTTTTGTTGCTTCTTCACCGGAAAAAAGCATCTTGCCAAGAAACCCGCGGATAAAGCTCTCATCCTGCTTTGGTGGGGCGAACTGACGCAGCCAACCGACCAGATCAAGCTGATCGTTATTGAAATATGACGCATTTTCCTTGGGGAAATAAGAGTGGCTGATAGTCACTCCCCAGCGGAAACTGCCTTCGTCCGGTTCCAGTTCTCCGGCAAGAATCTGGAAAAGGGTGGTTTTGGCCAGACTGTTCGGTCCGACAAAGGCGATTTTGTCACCTTTATTGACAGTGAGCGTGAGGTTTTTAAACATGCAAACACCTTCGACCTCTTTGCCAAGACCCTCGATCTCAAGAATGATATCTCCGCAGGGGCGCTCCGGTTTGAAAACTACATAAGGGTATTTTCGGGAAGAGTTGGGCATGTTCTCGATGGTGAGTTTTTCCAGCAGCTTTTTTCTTGAGGTCGCTTGCTTTGCCTTGGAAGCATTCGAGCTGAAACGCCTGATGAATTCTTTGAGCTCTTCGGCTTTCGCCTTGATTTTTTTGCTCTCGGTCTCTTTCTGGCGGAAATGGAGCTGACTGGCCTCGTACCAGAAATCATAATTGCCGACGTAAACCTCGATTTTGCCGAAATCAATATCCGCCATGTGGGTGCAGACCTGGTTGAGGAAGTGCCTGTCATGGGAGACAATGATGACCGTGTTATTGAAACGGGAGAGAAAATCCTCGAGCCAGTTTATGGTTCTCAGGTCGAGCTGGTTGGTTGGTTCGTCCAGCAGCAGGATATCGGGATTGCCGAATAATGCCTGGGCCAGCAGTACCCGGACCTTGTCACTACCGTCGAGCTCCTTCATTTTCTTCTGACGCATATCTTCCGGGATGCCGAGTCCGTTGAGCAATACCGCTGCTTCCGCCTCCGCCTCATAACCGTTCATTTCACCGAATTTGACTTCCAGCTCGCCGGACAGGATGCCATCCTCCTCGGTAAAATCCGTTTTGGCATACAGGGCTTCCCGGGCAGCCATGACTTTATAGAGCTTCTTGTGACCCATGATCACGGTATTGAACACGGTATATTCATCAAAGGCAAACTGATCCTGATTGAGCATCGCGAGCCGCTGTCCGGGGCCTTTGCTAATCTCGCCCCGATCGGCATCGAGCGTGCCTGCCAGAATTTTTAAAAAGGTGGATTTACCGGCACCGTTTGCGCCGATCAAGCCATAGCAGTTGCCGGGAGTGAATTTAATATTGACGTCTTGAAAGATAATTCTCTTCCCATAGGCAAGAGAAATATTGGATGCGGTAATCATGGTGGGGTCCTCGTATCAAAGCCAATAGGAAATTTCTAGTGGCCGGGGTGTTCTCGGGGCTGAAGCGCGGGGAGCAGGGAAGCTAGTCTTCCTTAGGTAAATCAGTTTTCTGCTCTTCGGCGGGATCCACCGTTTTTTCCTGCTTGCGTGCCTTTTTTTCTTCTTTCTTTTTCTTTTTTGCCAGTTCTTTTTGTCGCTTTTCGTATGAATAGTTTGGTTTGGCCAAGACTCTCTCCTTTAGCACCTTAGCAATTCATTTCTTGTTTTTTAATGAATTTCGTGAAGGCACTTATCCCCTTGCTTTGCGGGGGTTATGTTGTTCGGCGAAAAAAACACAGGAATAAAAAAAGCCCCCGCAATATGCGGAGGCTTTTTGTGGTCGAACTCAGTCCTTAGTGCTGGACGACATTCGCGGCAGCTGGTCCTTTGGGGCCGTCAACTATCTCGAAGGTCACTCGCGCGCCTTCCGAAAGAGATTTGAAGCCCTGAGCCTGAATTGCGGAATGATGTACGAAAACATCGTTGCCGCCATCTTGCTCAATAAAACCAAAACCTTTTGAATCGTTAAACCACTTTACTGTTCCTTCAGCCATCTTGTACTACTCCTCTTTACTGGGTTTGTTTTTAAACCCTTTTTAATGTAGCCGAATTATCACTCTGATACTTCGACTGGAAGTCTGGGATATCCAGACAAATCTGATTATCTTCTTGCAGCTTTACTCACTCCGAAATCAAAGGAACAAGCCTTACTGCGCCGACTTTTGCCATTGCCGGCTGCTGCCGGTTTAATATTTTTCGGCAGCTGTCGGGAAAATTTCACGGTTTTCTCTTCAGGCACTTCTTCCTTCTCGCAGGTAGTTGAAAGAATGGCCTCGCGCTCCATTTTCTTGCCGAGATTGCGCTCGATCAGTGCTATCATCTTGCTGTCATCAACCTCCGCGAAGGTCAAGGCCTGACCTGTCCGGGTGGCCCTGCCTGTCCGACCGGTGCGGTGGGTGTAGGTCTCGGCGGTATCCGGTACATCGTAATTGATGACATGGGTTATACCAAGCACGTCAATGCCCCGGGCGGCAATGTCAGTTGCCACCAGAATTTTGTATGTTCCGTCCCGGAAGCCGTCCATAGCCTGTTGCCTTTTCTGCTGGGAAAGATTGCCCTGCAGGGAGGTAGCGCTATAACCTGCTTTCTGCAACTGCAGAGCCAGTCCTTTTGCTTTATATTTTGTGCGGGTGAAAATGAGGGTACATGTCATATCCTCCCGCTCCTCAATGATGTTTTTCAGCAAGGAGGTCTTCTGAGCTCTTGTCACTTGATAGAGCATATGAGAAATAGTCGGGGCAGGAAGAGTGTGGTTAATCTGCACAGTCACCGGCTTATGGAGAATCTCCTCCGCCAGGTGACGAATTTCCTGCGGCATGGTTGCGGAGAAAACCAGGGATTGACGTTTGGTCGGCAATTGCTTGATTATTCTTCGGATGTCCGGCAAAAAGCCCTTGTCGAACATATGGTCGGCTTCATCCAGAACCAGCACTTCGACGGCTTGCAAATTAAAAGCCCGGTCACCTAACAAATCGAGCAGACGACCCGGACAGGCGACGACAATTTCAGCACCCGAACGAATGGCTCTGATCTGCGGCTGTTTGCCCACGCCACCATAAACGACAGCGCTCCGCAGGCCGGTCTCTTTGCCCATACTACCGATATTTTCATGGATCTGTTCCGCTAATTCCCGGGTTGGGGCCACGATCAAAGCCCGAACTCTTTTTCGCGGACCGTCCAGCAGACGCTGCAGCAGAGGAAGAACAAAGGCTGCCGTTTTTCCGGTACCGGTCTGGGCCAGGCCTAGAATGTCTCGTCCGGCAAGGATCGATGGGATAGTTTCCTTCTGAATTGGAGTTGGGGTTGTATATCCGCAGGCGGTGATGCCGGCGTTGATCTTGGGGTGAAGCTGAAACTCTTTAAAACTCATTAATACTCCGTTGTATTTCGTTACGAGATGTCAGGGTAATTCCCTGGGTTCCCGGGCAGCGAGTTCTGTGAAGAGTCGCTGGTCATTCTTTAATTTGTATTTTTTCCGGTCGGGTTGAATCGGAGATGGACTTGTCCGGTCCATTATCTGTACATATTTCAGCTTCAAGATTTTCTTGAAAAAGCGATCTCGGGCGAGTTCCGATAGTCAGGATTGAGCCGTGAGGCTTGAAAGAGTGCCAAAATCAGTTTAATCAGGTCTTGATGTGAGAAAATTTCCGACAAATATTTCATACTGTTTTAAGTAATCAGCATGTACTTCGACGGCAACGAACGACGCGAGGGAAACAACGAGGTTAACGAGGACTACCTGAAGGGAGTGTGCTCCTACTTAATTTGATTCAATAGGCGGCATTATACTCGTTTTTAGGGAGACTGCAAGATAAATTAAGAATGATAATGAAATTAATTTCCAGAAGGCAAACCTATTTCCAGGTAAATTCAACATCCGGTTGAAAGGCCGGTCGGTATTTTATTTGCAACCCCTGGAGAAAATTGCGCAGGATCTGGTCTTTACAGCATCGATAGTTTTTATGATCTGGTTTACGAAAAAATGCACTGAGTTCATGCTTGCTCATCGGAAAAGCCGCCAGGGCTAATATTTGCAGCATACCTTCATCATCAAGGTTTAGTGCGATTTTTAATTTTCGCAAAATGATGTTGTTGTTTAAACGTTTTTCCGGTTTCGCTTGCTGGTCTTCTCTTTTGCCTCGCTTATCACTGATCAAGCCGTTAAGGAAAGCAGCCAGCTGCATGTCGCTGCAGTTTTTATAGGATGGATCGTCGTCTTTTTTCAACCAGTCGCTGATCTGCATCCGGGTGACCCGGTAGCCGGCCTGGTCAAATAAAGACATCATCTTAGAGTCACTCAAGTCAAAGGTGAAGCGTACCCGCCTCAATACATCGTTATTATTCATTATATTTCACATTTTAAATTAAGGCTTAGCTGCTGCGATAGGCGATATAATTATTTGACAGGTTGCCGCGGAATTTAACCTTCAAATTTCTGCAACCGGCATTACTATATCATAACGGTCCGTTGCATTAAGCCGGTTTTTCCAGCAATGGTTAATGTACCGCAATTTCCTCTTGCTGAACCGAAGTATCTTCCTGCAGCGGCCGGTTTGCTTTCAGAACGTAGTGCGCTTGGCAACCCTGGTATGGAGTTACCTGAAAACATGCAATGTTGCTCAGGCACTACCGGCAGAACATCGAATTTAGGTAGGTCCTACCCCCAACCCTTAACCGAGGAGAATGTCTATGACTGAAAGTGTTTACAAAATCATCGAATTAGTCGGATCCAGTCCCGTATCCTGGGAAGAAGCTACTCAGAACGCCATTAAATCCGCCGGCATGAGCCTGCGCGACCTGCGCATCGCAGAGGTCGTAACCCTGGATATGAAGATCGAGAATGGAAAAGCTTCCATTTTTCGCTCACGTGTGAAGCTTTCTTTCAAACTTGTTTCGGACTAAGCGGCTATTGCGTTTCATGTCATTCCGGCAAGTTTGGTAACGCCGGAGTGTGAATGGGGTTGTTTGAAAGATTGATGATGGGCGAAAAGAAACATGCCTCTCACTGTCGTTCATGACCCCATTTAATAACCAGCACCTTTATTGAGAGGCGGCTCTTTTTAAGGATTCTTCAATTATCCAGTGATTTTTCTGGATAATTTTAGTGTCCGATCCTGCCAGTGAGTTGGATTTCGCAGCGAGAGACCTGGCCTGCTCGTACTGTTTTTGTTCGAGCTTGATCTCTGCCAGCTGCGACCAGAGCAACGCGGATTTGGGAGCTGCCCGCATGCCTCTTTCCAGAGTTGCCACAGCAAGATCGGGTCTGCCTTGTCCAAGCTGTTTTTTCGCCTGCCGGCTGAAGTCGGCTGCGATGGTATCATTCTCTTGGGGAAGCTGCCGTACAGGCTCACTCCGAGGCGCAGGTTGCGGCGCGGGTTGCGGCTTTGCCTGTTCTTCCGGAACCGGTGGCGGATAATGGACAGGCCGCGGGGCAGGGGGAACGGCGCAGCCCTGGAAGAGCAGCGCGCCGAACAGACAGAAGGCTAACAGGTTGAATATCTTTCTCTTTGTGTTGTGCATGGACTTGTCCAGGTTACTATGTGCTAGAGTTTAAATTAAATTGACCCCGTGCCCTCTTTTTTAATGGAGCAACTCCAGGATATTCTGCAAGCTTTTCTGCAGAGTCCGTCCCAGATTATTATTCTGTCGTTGACCGCAGGTGATCACCTCGGGCAGTAAACCGTTGCTTATAAAAGGCAGCAGTGTTTCCTGGCCTGTGTCACATTTTTCATTGAAGATCCGGCCGCCGGCAATGTCTGCGTAGTACCAGTTGATCGTCTCTGGTGGCTGTGGTTGCAGGGGACTGGTGTTTATTGAGGCCATGGTAGCCGCCCAGACGCCCAGGGCACCGGTTGCTCCGGTGAGCCCGGTGGGCTGATTGTCGTCACGCCCCACCCAGGCCACGGCAACGTGACTACCGCTGAATCCGGCGAACCAGGAATCACGCAGATTGTTGGTGGTGCCAGTTTTGCCAGCGACGGTGAGACCTTCCGGCAGCAGGTGTTGCAACGAGCTGGCCGTACCCTCTGTCGTCACCGCCTGCAGGGCGCTGGTCAGGCAAAACACCGGGGCCGCATCAACAGTCTGCTGTACCGTCAGGGGGTAGCTCTGCAAGGTATTGTTTTCCTGATCGGTGACTGCAAGAATGGCGCGTAGAGGGGTTCGGTAGCCTCCGGCCGCAATGGTTTGATACATTTGTAATACCTCTATGGGCGGAAGCTCTACCGCTCCCAGCAGAAGGGATGGATAAGCGCTGATTTCCTCCTGGATGCCGAGCTTTTTCAGCATAGCGATAACATTGTCGAGACCCAGCTGCATCCCCAGTTGCACGGTGGCTACGTTGTACGAATGTATCAAAGCCTGCCTCAGGGGCAATGGCCCATGATACACACGGTCATAGTTCTCCGGCTGCCATGCCGTATCTCCCTCAATCGGCACGGAAAGCGGCGTATCATAGAGAGTTGTCAGCAGATTGTATGACTCGGGTCTGGCCAGGGCCGTCAGATAGACCGCGGGCTTGATGACGGAGCCTATCGGCCGCTTCATGTCCAGTGCCCGGTTGAATCCGGTTTCCCGTGGGAGGCGGTTGCCGACGACAGCGACAACCTCTCCCTGGTCTACCGAGGCGATGACCATGGCTCCCTGGAGTGTATTCACGGCTTCTTTTCCCCTGCGCTGTTCGATTTCTTCAAGCCCCTTGTCGAGACTGTCTTCCGCTTTTCGCTGAATAATCGGATCGAGCGTCGTGAAAATTGATAATCCTTCGCTGCGTAAATCCTCATCCTTGTAGTCCCTTGCCAGCTGCTTCCGGACCAGTTGCAGAAAGGCGGGGTAGGGGGTAATGCCCGAAGGAATTGTTTTGCTCACGCCAAGAGGTTTATTCTGGAGTTGTTCCATTTCCTCCTGACTGATCAGCTGCCGGGAGGCCATGATCTTCAGAACCTGGTCACGGCGTGATTTTGCCCGATCGGGATGGTGCCTGGGGTTGTAGTAGGACGCACCTTTGACGATTCCCACCAGCAGAGCAAGCTGTTCCGGTTCCAGTTCGCCCAGATCACGACCGAAATAGAATCTGCTGGCCAGGGCAAAACCGTGAATGGCCCTTTTGCCGTCCTGGCCCAGGTAGACCTCGTTGAGGTATGTCTGAAGGATTTCATCTTTGCTGTAATGGTATTCGAGCAGCAGGGACATGACGGCCTCGTTTATCTTTCGGCCCAGGGTCTGTTCGCTGCTGAGAAAGAGATTTTTCACCAGTTGCTGGGTCAGCGTGCTGCCGCCCTGTACGGTTCTGCCGGCTCTAAGATTGGCCAGGGCAGCTCTGAGGATCGCCGCCGGCCGGATGCCCAGATGGGAGTAGAATTTGTTGTCTTCGACCAGAAGCAATGCCTTGATCAGCAGCTCCGGGGCGTCTTCCAGTTTGATCAGCAGCCGGTCTTCATTATCGGTCGGATAGATCGAGGCGTATTGGACGGGTTCCAGACGGAACAGATTCAATGCTTCTTTGCCGTGGGGATCGGCAAGAGTGGCAATGGCCTTGTCGTGTATCGTGAATTGTACGAGGGTCTCAGGTTGAAAAGCATCGGGAAACGCAAAACTCCGGCTATAAATGCTGACTTGATTGCCTTTTATACTGTATTCGCCGGGTTTGTCAGGCGTTTCCTGCTTGCTGTAGCGCAGTTGCGCCAGCTCGTCTTTCAGGTCTTTTATGGCTATTTTCTTGCCGACATACAGTTCCAGGGGTCTGGCATAAATATGGGCCGGCAGCTCCCAGCGCCTTCCTTCGAAACGGCTGGTAATCTGTTGATCAAGCCTATATACATAGGGCACTGCAAAGAGCAGACAGCAGGCCGTCAAGCCAAGAATAAGCGCAAGCAAAAG
Source organism: uncultured delta proteobacterium (assembly GCA_963835305.1). Lineage (GTDB taxonomy): Bacteria > Desulfobacterota > Desulfobulbia > Desulfobulbales > Desulfocapsaceae > Desulforhopalus_A. The sequence goes on along the minus strand of CAWIEU010000009.1, from coordinate 444,280 downwards.
AGAGGGTTTTTTCATTTTTTCTTTAAAATTGATAATCTCATAAAAACCTAACAATGGCTATGTAAAAAACTTCAGATTCGAGGCGCACAAATTTTCAATCATTTCGACGTACAAGAGGTACTTCGAAATGATTGAAAATGTGCTGCAAGGAAGAAGGTGAAGAGTTTTTACGACGCCATCAAGGTTTCCGGAGGGGAAAGTGACTGACTAGCTCAGCTGTTTTCTTGCCTTTAACTTGGCGTCGATCAGTTCCGTCTGGGTCAGGCGCAGAAGATTGGCCAGTTTGTGAGCAAAATGATCTTCATGGGCTTCCAGGCGGGCATCGAGCAGGAGCACGCGCCAGACGGCCTCCATAACTGCAATCTTTTCTTCCTGGCTGAAGCTCGTATTCATATACCGCGTGAAACGGAAAAGGTCCACTGAATCATTTCGCTCCCGACGACTGGAAGCAATCAGTTCGTCGATCTCCTGCCGGGGGATATTATACTCAGTCATAAGAGTCGAGATGACCTGTTCCATTTCCTCCCTGGAACATTCGCCGTCTGCATGGGCTGCCTCGAGCAGCAGGACGCATAAGGCTATCAGGGCGTCCTGGGCCGTGTTATTGTGCCGGGTTTTTAGTTCGTTTGTATTACTGATAATTTTTTTAATAAGACCAAGCATGAAATCCCCTTCATATGAAAAACAACATGACAGCCAGACTCAAAGACTCTGAACCTCCATGGTTTTGACGTTCTATAACTCTATTTCCTGACCAAAATCCAGCACAATAGCTTTCTTGCCTATTTTCTCAACCTGCTTCCTGAATTCATTGGGATCGGCTTCGATCACCGGAAAAGTATTGTAGTGCATGGGAATGGCTACCTTGGGAGATGCCAGTTCCACAGCTTTTACCGCATCGGGAATGCCCATGGTGAAATTGTCGCCTATCGGCAGAAGCATATAATCCAGTGGAGTCATTTCGCCGATCAGTTTCATGTCGTAAAAGAGACCGGTATCGCCGGTATGATACAGCGTTTTGCCGTCAATAGTCAGTACCACGCCTGCAGGCTCGCCGCCATAGGTATTGTCAGGTGTCATGGAGCCGTGATGGGCGATGGTAAATTTCAACCTGCCAAAAGGAAAAACATGGGAACCTCCAATATGCATATTATGCGCCCGGAACCCTTTTCCGATGCAGTAATTGGCAAGCTCGTTGACACAGATGAAGAGCGGGTCGGCCTTTTTCGCAATCTTGAACGCATCGCCGACATGGTCTCCGTGGCCATGGGTCAGAATAATAAAATCGGCGGTAACGTCAGTGGATTTAACCGGTGAAGTGGGATTGCCGTCTAGGAAGGGATCGATCAGAATAATATGTCCGCCATCGGTTGTAATTTTAAATGATGAATGGGAAAAATATCTGAGTTTCATCTCTACCTCCTGGTTTGGTTGAAAAACTCGTAAAAACCTAAATTTTCGGATGGCTAAGTAAAAAGCTTCATATGCGAGGCGCGTAAATTTTCAATTACCAGCATCTCATACACGCCTGTCGGCCTTGCACACTTTCTTGCATACCGGGGAACGGTAACAAAAAAGGTGTTGCTTAAGGAATCAGCAAGATCGACGACTTGCCTTTGAAAGTAGCAACAAAGACCAGCGTTTTCAATCGGTTTATCCCTTTAAACTCAACCGGTCCTGCATTGTTCGGGCCGCAGGAGTAAGCGGACCGGGATATCAGCTGTTCCGGTTTTGGATGTCGTCGAGAGGCCTACAGAGAAACTACTAAGTATGATTCTGCCTGAAAGCAAAGCCGCGTCTCTTGGACGGCTTTCAGGCCGGAATATGGCGGGGAAACTAAAATATCCCCCTGCAATTTACGGGGACTCTTTTCAGTCCTCGTAAATTGCGGGGGTAAGTACCTTCACGAAATTCATTCTAGAGAACAAAAAATGAATTTCTAAGGGTTTAACAGCAGGAACTCCTTGAACCTGCCGCGCATGCAGTGATTTGAAGCCATGGAGGAGGAATATGCTCCTGAGTTGATCAGGGCCAGATATTTCTGCTCCGTCATATCGGGCAGAAAGAGATTTTCCGACCAGACGTCAAGCGCTTCATTGATGTGGCCCACAACATAGTGTGGACTGCGGTTGCTGCTATCGTCCGTGTACAACGATACCGGCTGAAACGGCAGATTGTAATAGGCCGGTTCGGGTGCCAGGTTAAAGCCGCCGTCTACGCCGAGAAATTGCCTGTCCTGTTTTTTTTCCAGGTAGGTAATGCCAAGAAGCAGCAGTCCGGCGTCCTTGACCAGATAATCACCCGGTTCCACATCGATGGCCAGATCACGTTTGGTAAAATGTGTTTTGATGATTTCCGCCCACCTGGCCAGATCCAGAGGCTGGTCCGAAGCGACATGAGGCACCCCGAGTCCGCCGCCGATATTGACTCGTTGCACGGTCGGCACCTGCTCAACAAACCACAGGCACTTCCGGATAACTGCCTCCCACTGCGGCAGTTGGCCCGTGAGATAGCCGCAACCGGTGTGGAAATGAATCCTGCGGACAGTAAGTCCGAAAGATGCCGCAAGAGACAGGGCCTCGGCAAATTGCTCCTGATATATCCCGAATTTGGTGGTGACCGGACCGGCATACTGCAGCAGCTGATTGCTTTCCCTACTGACTCCGGCTGCGGGATTGATGCGAATGCCTATCTCCGATCCCGGTCTTCTTCTGCCCCATTCGCCGATGGCATGCAGGGAATCGGCATTGAATAAAAGATCGTCGTAGCGTGCCAGCAGATCGAAATCCTCCTGCGACAGGCTTGTTGCGGTAAAGGAGATTTCCCTTGGAGTAAAGCCGCAGCCGAGAGCGTGTTCAACCTCGGCAGGGGAGCAGGTATCGATGCCGCACAGTCCCGTTTGTTTAAGATAGGTCAACAACGGGGCAAAACGATTGGCCTTCATGGCATAGAACAGCCTGTGCTGTTGCTGGCCGCCTACTGTCACGAGCGCATTCTTGATCCGCTCGATATTTTCTCTCACCCGCTGTGCCGAATAGACAAAGGCGGGGGTGCCGAACTGTCGCGCCAGATCGGCAACTCTGTGACCGACGAAGTGAAGGTGTCGCTGCTGGTAGCAAAGATCGGCCCTTTGCCACCAGTCAGGAGTTTCTATCGATTTCATTAGATAACAACCGACATGCCGACTTGCTCCGGCAGGACGATGTCAGAATTTTCGGATGCAGAATTTTGATAGGGTAATTCCAGTCTGCCCGTTATCCAGCGCCGGCAGTTTGGCGCACCGCAGGAGCAGGGAAACTGCTTGAACAGATAGTCTTCGGTTTCTGCGTAATCCATGTAGATATAGCTGCCTGCCTCTATGTCCTGCAGTGCCGTCACCGTCAATTTTTTCATGTTGACTGAAACGTTGGGAGCGCAGGAGTGCAGGAAATAACCGGAGAAATACGGATCGTAGTTATGTTTGGTCTTGGACAGCTGCAGCGTGTGCTGTCTGAGGTCCGGTACTGGTTGCCTGGCTATCTTAGCCATAAGCGTACCTTTTTCAAAAGACCGGTAGGTGATTACCCCCATGCCGGTCTTTTCGTCTTTAAAGACAATGGAGAAATCCTCAGCACGAGGAAACAGTGGATCATCGCCTAGTTCAGGGGGATATAGCATTGGGGGGTACTCCAGATGAAAAGAGATTGAAAGGTAGCCCTGCAATCCAGGGAAGGATTCAGGGAGTTGAAAATCGACTATATAAACTAAAATTTCAGGAAAACAATTATTTTTTTATCCGTGAATAAAACTAATGTTCTGACAAAAGTCTTCAGTGATTTCGCAATGGTTGAAATGCGGCTGAATGTTATTGAAATTGCAATATAAATTCAGGGTGTCGCTTCTGGTGGTATGTCAGGTTTTTTGAGAGTCGTACAAGGGAGAACAGTAGCGTTTTTTCAGTTCGCGGATATGGGCCGGGCCGATGCCGCAGCAGCCGCCGATTATTCTGGCACCCATTTGTATCCATCGTCCCGCTTCCACGGCATATTCCTTGGGTGAAATGATGTCATTGAATTGCCAGCTCGGCATGACAAAGCGGCCGGAATGGGCGTATACCCCGAGAGTCTCCTGCCGGCAGGACTTCAGGAGAGCAAAGGCGTCGGCGGTATCGGAGACCTCTGTGTGCATAATGAAGGCGGCGGATCCGCCGATCCGGGAAACTGCCTTGATCCCCTCCGCAAGGGTGTGTCCCCGTTCCCACAGCATGATGTCTCCGGCATCATTTCGTCTGCAGCTGAAACCGAGCCAGACGGGAAGGCCGGCAGTGCAGGCCGCCTTTACGGCAAGTGACGCCTGCTCAATGTCCTCAATCATCTCGATGATGAGCAGATCAACCCCTGCTTCGGCAAGGATTTCAGCCTGTTCGAGATACCAGGAATATGCTTCGGCGAGAGGCGGATAACATTTGGTCGGATCACTGCAGAAAGTGGTTGGCGCTATTGAACCGGCTATAACGGCAGGAGATGTTGCCTCTTCTTCACGGGCCCGGGCGGCCAACCTGACTGCCTGTCGGTTGAGCTGCCGGAATTGTGCCATCAGCCCGGCACGAAGCAGTATGTGCCGGGCTGTGGAAAAAGTGTTTGCCGTGATGATCTCGGCTCCTGCTCGCAGGTAGTCTTCATGAACAGCCTGAACTATGTCCGGATGGGTGAGAATCGCTTCCGCCGACCAGGCTTTGCTGTTCATCGGCACACCTCTTTTCTCGAGTTCGGTCCCGGTTGCACCGTCGAGCAACAGTATCCCGCCCCGCGCCAATTTCTCTTCCAGGAACGTAGTGTTCGCCATAACAGATCCTTGCCTCTTTCGATAGCGATGTGATACAGCTAATTGCCGTTTCAGACCTACAACAGGGTAGATCGGGCTTTTTATGAGTACATCAAGGTTCTATTTGTTATTTTTCATCATACGATTAAAGTCAAAGAGTAGCAAGACGGAGAATCAACTGCTCCTCAAAGGAAATGCTCAGGGCGATCGCATGGCTTGATTTTTCGAATCTTTTGCAATAGGGTTCAGCCCAGGAACAGTGAATGTACAGCGGGGTAACAGATGAAAAAATTTACCATTGCCGGTATTGGGGAATTGCTTTGGGATGTTCTGCCCGAAGGGGAGGTGATAGGCGGGGCGCCGGTAAACTTCGCCTATCACGCAACGGCTCTCGGGGCAAAAGGTATCCCCATATCGACGGTCGGCCGCGATGCCAGGGGCAGAAAAGCGCTGGCCGAACTGCGGGAACGCGGAGTGGATATCTCGGCAATCTCGATTGCTGAAGACTATAGCACAGGATATGTAACAGCCACGGTCGATGAAGAGGGAAAAGCCAGTTACATTTTTCCGGAAGAAGTAGCCTGGGACCATTTGCAGATAAATACCTATGCTGAAAATCTCCGTGCTTCTCTTGATGCGGTCTGTTTTGGTTCGCTTGCCCAGCGCTCGACATATTCCCGGCGGGTAATTCATGGCTTTCTCGATTCTCTCGGACCGAAAACCGTGAAGGTCTTTGATATCAACCTGCGGCAGAATTTCTATACACCGGAGGTGATTGATGCCTCACTGAAGCGGACCGATATTTTTAAGTTGAACGAAGAGGAACTGCCGGTTCTGGCGAAGCTGCTGGAATTGCCGGGACCTGGTGAAAAATGGCTGGCCGGCCTGGTAAAACGATATAATCTGCAATTGGCCATACTTTCCAGGGGAGACGGCGGCAGTTTGCTTCTGAACCGGAAGAGTTCCTCTGATCATAAGGGAATTGTCATTAGCGTCATGGATACCATCGGGGCGGGAGATTCTTTTACCGCCGCCGCAACTATCGGCTATCTGCAGGGACTGCCATTAGAGAGAATAAATGAGCGGGCCAACAGAATTGCCGCCTATGTCTGCTCCCAGCGCGGTGGCATGCCGCATATGCCGGAGTCATAGGGAAGTGGCGTTTCTGGACAGAGATCGGTTAAATAGAGAGGGTTTGGCCGGGTTGCGGCTTGCGATACCGGTTCCGAAAATTAAATACAGGAGGGCGCACGACCATGAAATCTTTTCAGGACTACTATCCGGAGTCTCTCAGCTATTGTTACGGCTGCGGCACGAAAAACCCCCACGGCCTGCATATCAGCAGCTTCTGGGACGGAGATGAAGCCATTGCCACTTTTCAGCCCAAAGAATTCCATCTGGCCTTTCCGGGCTATGTCTATGGCGGACTGATCGCCTCGCTGATAGACTGTCACTGTGTGGGAACCGCTGCTGCTGCGGCATATAGGGAAGAGGGGAGGGAGCCGGGAACTCTGCCTCCTTTCCGGTATGTAACCGGTTCATTACAGGTGGACTATCTCAAACCCACCCCGCTCGGACCACCCATCGAATTGCGAGCAACGGTTGCGGAGATCAAAGGGAGAAAAACAATCGTCCTCGCTACAGTGACGGTTGACAATGTCATCACCGCCAAAGGACGGGTGGTCGCGGTTCAGATGCCGGACCGCCTCAGGGAGGAGGGAAGAGAGTAACAGCCGCAGGGATATACAGCTGTTCGGCCCGGCACGGCTCAGTAAGTGTAAGTCCGTGAATGGCATTATTCAGAGCAAAATCGCTCATTTCCGGACAGACACTAGTAAGCTTCTAAATCAACTTCCAGGAAATTGAACCACACTCCATTATGTTGTGCATGATCGAGTTCTATCTGGACAACATCGACATGGCGTTCTTCAATTTCCAGGAATTTTTCAAATATTTTTCTGATAGCTCCTTCTGTTTTGCTGCAGGCGTCCCGGTAAAAGGCTGAGGTTTCTTTTTCCAGTTTAAGCGCACTGCCCAATACTAATTTGATATCGCCCAGCATCTGTGCGGGTATTTCCGTTTTCAGCCTCTCTATCCCGGAATCAAGATATTTTATGGTCGGGATCGAGATAACCAGGCGATCAATGTCGATAACCCCTTTCTTCTTTAATTGTTCAAGACTGTAGTGCAGAAAATCGACATGTGACTGTTCATCATCTGCCAGGGCTCGAAAGATCGCCTTGCCGCGTTCGTCGTCTACTTTTTTGTCGGCTGCGCGGTAAAGATCTCGTATTTTTTCTTCGTATTGTAATGCCGTCGCGAAAATTTCCTGTGAGTTCATATAATTTTCCTTTGTCGTTGCCTGCGATTGAGTGAAAATTACCGAAGAAATACAGCTCGTGACTTTACTCTTTTGCTACGTTTAAAAATAGCCACTAAAGGATGTTTTGTCGACCGGCAATTTCGTCCGGTTATTATCCATAGATCTGCTCGATACCGGCAGCCAGATCATCATAGAACTCTGAAACAGCGTCATACATGACGTTGGTGCCGACGCTGAAATGGAGAAGAATGTCATTAAAGCATTTAGGCAGTCGGGGAAACAGTTTGCTCAGGTTAAACACTCTATCCTCGGAGAGCAGGGAAAGATCGTTTATATTTAAGGTATCAAGGACTTTTTGGCCCATTTCCGGATCATGCAGCACATCGACCGGCCGATAATTTTTCCGGCCGAGGATATAAAGCAGGATATTGCCCAGGCCGATCAGGTCCAGGGCGAAGGGGCGTTCAGGAAGATAAAAGTCATAATCGAAATCGATCCAGCGGTAGCGATCAAGCGCCCTGTCGACCAGGAGATGATCTCTTCTGATGTCCCCGTGCTTCAGACCGTGTTTGTGCAGCAGGATGATCCCTTCGACCGCTTTGAGGAAGTGACGCAGAATATCCTCTGCATGGTTAGCCAGATAATCATCATAATTGGCTTCAATTCTGTTGATAACGCTGTCCAGCCGGGAGCCGGTGATGATATCCAGGATCCGGATCAGGTTGCCTGCATCGTCGAATACCGAGCGGCCCTGCATAAACATGAGATTGCCCCTGACCAGCTCCAGCACCTGGCTCTCTTTCTCGGGTCTGCGGTAACAGGTTATCTTGAACGGACCAAGCGACAGGGTGAAATTTTCATGGAAGACCAGCTTGAGAATCTTTCTCTCCCCGGATTCCAGGTCGTACACCTTCGGCACCCACTGTTTCGGCTGTTCTTCGATACCGAATCGTCCCTCTTTGGTGTAGCCGACAACCAGGAAATATTTGTTGTCGATATGGATGATATCGCCATAATCTATCCCGGTGAAGTCACTGGTGTCCCGAAATATCCTCGGTTGCCTGCGCATATTTTTCGTGGCGTTGTGACTTTTGAGAAGCGGCAGGATATGAGGAGGGAATTGATTCCAGTCAACCATGCTTCACCCGACGATCCAGGTTGTGAACTCATTGCAATGTCTGGCCAGAGCATTGGAAATGGATCCAAAGAGGAATTCTTCGGCTTTGGAGACCCCGCGCTTGCCGGTAACTACCGTGCCGTATTGCCCTGTTTTTTGCACTTCAAGGACGGTGTCGCTGATGGTCTTGCCTTCAGCCATCTGCGTAGTGCAGTGGATAGCATCCCGCCTGATATTCTCTTCGACCAGAATTTCCAGGCATCTGCCGAAGATATGCTCGGCCCGGACGATACGCTGAGCCTGATATTCTTCAAGTATTCCACCTTTTAGATCAAAATCCGGTGGTGGCTCGGGATAGACGTGTAAGAGACAAATCGAGATGGAATTCATGCTCCCGGCTACTTGCCCTACATATTTAACCGCCCGGAGTGAGGACTCCATTTCGTCGACTGCAATGAGTATATTGTTCCAATCGGCCATAGCATCCCTCCCCTTTGAAGTTTAGCCGGCGTCCTTTTCATGGATTAATTGTAATTGCACCCTAAAAAAACTAGAATTCAGGTATTTACGAATTGTCATTGTTGTTCAACTCCCGGTTTCCAACACTCCAGCAGCTTGATCAGTTCAACCATGGTCTGATGCGTGGGGACGCTCACACCTTGTTCTTTGGCATAGCGGCAGATTGCGCCATTCTGCGCGTCGATCTCCGTCGGCATTTCATTGAGGATATCCTGCAGCATGGAGGAGAGGTTATTGGCGCTTTTTTCGCACGCATCGAAAAGCAGTTCATAGAGATCGGGATAGACCAGCTCGATCAGGCAACTATCGGCCACTGCCTTACCTTCATCGAGGAGCCGCTTCATCAGGGTGATGGATTCCATTTTGGAAGTGAGTGACCCGTTCGGGACCTGGAGGATGGCCGAAACCGGATTGATTGCCGAATAGGTGATCACCTTGCACCAGAGCCTGCCGATGATCCTTTTGACCATCTGGGTTTCAATGCCGCACCGATTGAACACATGATTGATGTTTTCAAGCCGTGTGGAAAATGTTCCATTCAGTTCCCCAATATAGGTTTTGGCCAAGCCGCCCTGTCGCACCCGGGCTTCGCTCAGCGCTGTGCCGGACATAAAGGTGATGCCGAGGATGATATTTTCTCTTGGGAGGATTTTTGAGGCGACCTCCAGATTGCCGAGCCCTGTCTGCAAACTGAGCAGGGGACAGGAATCCTTGATGAGATGAGCGACATCCTTTACAGCGGCCAGGGTAGACTGGGATTTTACCAGCAGCAGAACAAGATCCGCTTCAGTCAGGGAATCAGCCGAGGAAAGTGCCTGGACCGGGAAAGATTTGGCGTCTTCGGGATGGTGATTGGTCTCCTCGATGAGCCCGATCCCCCTTTTCTGCAATGCTCCCAAGGTCTTCCGGTCAATATCTATCAGGGTAATTTCATTGCCGCCCTTGACCAGAAAGTAACCAAACAGCCTGCCGATTGCTCCACCGCCGACAATAACAATCTTCATAGTCCGCCTCCGTCAGTCAGGATATTGGAAAAGGAAAATGATTCTCATTCCTCGTTCCTCTTAAATATATAATGCAATGCGCCTCAAATCTGAAGTTTTTTAATTAGCCACCGCTGATTTTGGGCTTTTTACGAGTTCACTACCGGCAGGCCGATGGGTCTGCAGGAGCGGGCTCTAAACCCGCCCTGGCCGTTGGTCATCAGAAACCTTTACGGCAAGTTCGGCGCGGGCATCATATGTGTCGGGCTCCCCTCGAATATCTCCGCAGCCTCCGCCTCGGTTTCCGACAAGGTCGGGTGCGGATGGATGGTGAGTGCAAGATCTTCGGCCAGGGCGCCCATTTCGATGGCCAGTGCCGCCTCGCCGATCAATCCTTCAGCATTGCGTCCGGTAATGCCGACCCCTAGAATGCGGCCTGATTGCGGCTCGGTCAGCAGTTTGGTGAAACCGTCGGTTGTCCCCATAGTCTGGGCCCTGCCGGAATATTTCCATGGAAATTTCTGGACAACATAGGGGATGTTTTCGGCCACCGCCAGTTGTTCGGTAAGTCCGCACCAGGTAACCTGCGGATCGGTGTAGACCACCGCCGGTATTGCCAGCGCGTCAAAGCCCGATTTCCTGCCGGCAATGACTTCCGCCGCCACTCTCCCTTCCCGGGTGGCCTTATGGGCCAGCATGACTCCGCCGGCCACGTCTCCGACCGCAAAAAGATGTTCATCGGAAGTTCGCTGCTTCTCATCGATCAGGATAAACCCCCGGCTGTCCAGCTTGACCCCGGTATGTTCGAGTCCCAGATCACCACTGTTGGGAAGCCGCCCGACGGCAACGAGGACCCGGTCAAACCGGTGTTGTTCCATGTTTCCGTTCCGTTTGAAATCGACTTCAACCCCATCATTTTTTTCTTCAATACGGCTCAGCTCTACACCAAGATGAATGGCGGAAAACAATCCGGCAAGCTTCTTCTGCAGAGGCTGAACAAGGTCAGGGTCGACTTGTGGAAGCAATCGCTCTTCCCGTTCCACCAGGGTCACCTTACTGCCCAGCGTCGCATAGACCGAGCCGAGCTCAAGGCCGATATACCCGCCTCCAACTACAAGCAGCTTTGCCGGTATATCCGGCAGGGTTAAGGCCGTCGCCGAATCCATGATCCGGCTTTCCGGCTTAAACGAAATTCCAGGTAACTCAAGGGATCGGGAACCAGTGGCGATAATGGCGTGCTTAAAACGTACACCACTGATCTCCGCGCCTTGCAGGCGGACCGTGTTGGAACTCTCAAATCGAGCCAGGCCCTGAACAAGCAGGACACCGCGCTTTTTGGCGAGCGTTACCAGTCCGTCGGCCATGGAATCGATCACCTGCTTCTTCCAGGCCCGCATGACCGTAAGATCCAGTTGCGGTTGAGAAAAGCTGATTCCCATCCTTTCAGCCCGCGAGGCATCGGAGATCAGTTCGGTAAGATGCAGCAGGGTCTTGGAAGGTATGCAGCCTTTATACAGGCAGACTCCGCCGGGGCGGGGAATCTGGTCCACCATGATCACATCGAGGCCGAGGTCGGCCGCTCGAAAAGCGGCGCCGTAGCCTCCGGGACCGGCCCCGATCACCAGCAGATCGGTGTTCATTTCCATATCGCCCATTACCATACTGTTCTCCTTTATCCGATGGCGTCGTAAAAATTCTTCACCTTCTTCGTTGCAGCAAATTTTCAATCATTTCGAAGAACTTCTTGTACGTCGAAATGATTGAAAATCTGCGCGCCTCGAATCTGAAGCTTTTTACTTAACCATTGCAGATTTAGTTTTTTCAAGTCCATCAAATCATGGTAATCAGCAGCTCATCCGGATCTTCCAGCGCATCGATCACCAGGCGCAGAAACCGTACCGCGTCGGCGCCGTCGACCACCCGATGGTCGAAACAGAGGACAATAGGCATGATCAGGCGGGGGGTGATCTCGTGTCTGCCACGCTCGTCGGTGATGACGGCGGGCTGCATCCGTCCCTGGCCCAGACCGAGGATGGCAACTTCCGGATGGTTGATGATGGCGGAAAAATGGTTGCCGCCCAGCGCCCCGGCGTTGGTAATGGTAAAGGTGCCGCCCTGCATCTCCTCAGGTTTGTGCGTACCGGTCCGGACCCTGGTAATGGCGCCGTGCACCTCTATGGCCAGCTCCAAAATGCTTTTCCGGTCCACATCCCGGAGAACCGGAACCATCAGTCCGTTTTCGGTATCCACGGCGATGCCGATGTTGAAAAAATGTTTGACGATGATTTCCTGCGCCTGCAGGTCAAGGCTGGCATTGAAGTACGGATACTTTTTCAGGGCGGTAGCCACCGCCTTCATGGCAAAAATCGTCATGGTCAGCCTGCCGCCAGCTGCCTCGATTTCCTTCTTGTGCTTTTGCCGAAAGGCTTCAAGGCGAGTGATATCGACCGTATCCTGGCAATGCACATGGGGAATCTGTGTCCAGGAGTTTATCATCTGCCTGGCCGTGGCTCTTCGTATGGAACGAAACGGCAGCCGTTCAATCTCTCCCCATTTGCTGAAATCCGGCAGCGGTTTTTGGCCTGCAACGAGGGAAGGGGTGGCTGGAGCACCAACCTCTGCGGTTTCGACAGGTTCTGCGGTTGTCGTTTCAGCGTCCGCCGGCCGAGCGGCGTGGGCTTCAACATCTTCTTTCGTCACTCTGCCTCCCGTGCCGGTGGGAGTGACTTCGTGGAGATCGACTCCCAAATCCCGCGCCAGACGTCTGGTAGAAGGCGAGGCGGGGACAGGTTGACGTTTTTTTCCCTGCTGCGGTTTCTGTCCGGTAGGAGCTTTGGCGTTCTGCCGGGCTTCCTGGTCCGGAGGTGGCATTTTCTCTTCTGCCTTATCGGTGGTGAAGGTGATCAGCACATCGCCGACAACGACCATATCTCCTGTCTTCACCAGAATCTCACTCACTGTTCCGGTATAAGGAGAAGGAATCTCCACGGCGGCTTTATCGGTCTCGATTTCCAGGATAACGTCGCCTTCCCGGACAGCCTGACCAGGAGCTACGGGGAGGGCAAGTATTTCCGCTTCGTGTACACCTTCTCCGAGATCCGGTAACCGAAAGGGTGTGGTCATAATTTCTCCGTAATTAATTACGATGGCGTCGTAAAAACTCTTCACTTTCTTCGTTGCCGCAAATTTTCAATCATTTCAAAGTACCTCTTGTACATCGAAATGATTGAAAATTTGCGCGCTTCAACTGAAGTTTTTTACTTAGCCATCTCTGATTTTTAGGATTTTACGAGTTCGTCAATTATGTTTTATGGGTTCAAGGTCCTGCGTGCGGCTTTGGCAATTTTTTCGGCACTGGGGATGTAATTTTTTTCCCTGCTGAAATAGGGAATGATCAGATCAAAACCGGTGACTCTTTCGATCGGTGCTTCAAGGTAATAGAAAGCGCCTTCCATCAGTCTTGAGACGATTTCGGCTCCGGGACCGAAACTGCGGGGTGCCTCGTGGACGACCACCGCCCGGCCGGTCTTTTTCACCGAAGCGACGATAAGGCTTTCATCCAAGGGCGAAAGAGTGAGAAGGTCAATGACTTCTGCCTCGATCTTGTCTTTTTCCCGCAGCAGGTCGGCAGCTTCGAGAGCTGGACGCATCATAGACCCGTAGGAAATGATGGTGAGATCATCGCCTTCGCGAACAATGTCGGCTTTACCGAGAGGCAGAGTCTCTTCTTCTTCCGGCACTTCCTCGCGAAAGGAACGATACAGCGCCTTGCCTTCATAAAAGATCACCGGGTCGGGGTCGCGGATGGCACTGACCAGAAGGGCTCTGGCGTTGCGCGGTCCGGACGGGATCACCATCTTCAGCCCCGGAGTGTGCGCCCAATAGGCTTCACGGCTCTCTGAGTGGTGTTCCAGTGCCCGAACGCCGCCGCCGTAGGGCGCGCGCATGACCATCGGAACGGACAATCTGCCCTGGCTTCTCCAGCGAATGCGGGCTGCGTGGTTCTCCAGTTGATGGAAATTCTGGTAGGAAAAACCGGAAAATTGAATTTCGCAGACCGGTTTTAAGCCGTAGGCAGCCATCCCCACCGACATGCCGACAATAGCTGCTTCGGCCAGCGGAGTGTCCATGACCCGTTGGTTGCCGAACTGGTCTATCAGGTGGTCGGTCACCCTGAATACTCCACCGTCGCGGCCGATATCCTGGCCGAGAAGAATGACAGAATCGTCTTTCTCCATCTCCTGCCGCAGGGCCAGGTTGAGGGCCTCGACCATCGTCATTTTAGCCATGATGATCCTCCCTCTTGTGGATTTCGAGTTCACCTGCCAGTTCCGCTTTTTGTTTCTGCAGGAAGGGAGGGAGTTCAGCGTAGAGATGATTGAACATATCGAGCGGATCGCCGAGCTCTTTTGTCTGCTGTTCCACCCGGTCTATGGCGGCCTGGATTTCCTGTTTCACTTCCGCTAAAGAATCGGTGTAGCCACTTTCCGGCAGAATATTTTTTTGGAGCAGATACTTTTGGTAGCGAAGCAGCGGATCTTTTAGTTTCCAGCGTTCCACTTCCTCCTCCGGCCGATATTTTTTGGGATCATCGGCGGTGGTATGCATCATGATCCGGTACGTCACACATTCGATAAAAGTCGGACCGCCGCCGCTCCTGGCCCGATTGGCCGCTTCCGAAGCCGCCGCATAGACCGCCAGAATATCGTTGCCGTCGACCTGGATGCCCGGCATGCCGTAGGCCACGGCCTTTTGGGCCAATGTTTCGGAGTGGGTCTGTTCCCTAAGCGGCACGGAAATTGCCCACTGGTTATTCTGGCAGATGAACACCACGGGACATTGATAGACCGCCGCGCAGTTCAGCGCTTCGTGAAAATCGCCCTCTGAAGTTGCGCCATCGCCGAAAAAGGTCATGACGACCTCGTCGGTCTTGCGGTATTTCGCAGCCAGGCCGATCCCGACGGCATGAAGGATCTGGGAGGCAACCGGGACCGACATCGGCATATCGTGCTGGTTCTTTGGAATGACAGTTCCTTCATTGTAGCCGCTGTAGTAGAGCAGCACGCTTTCCATGGTCCGGCCCCGCATCAGTTCCGCTGGAGTTTCCCTAAAAGAGGGAACCAGCCAGTCACTATCACGAAGTACGGCCACCGCCCCGACCTGCGCGGCTTCCTGTCCTTTAATGGGTGGAAAGGTGCCGATACGACCCTGGCGCTGCAGATCGAGCATTCGCTCATCAAAGCATCGTCCGAGCAGCATCGCTCGAAACATTTTCAGGTGTACTTCTTGGGGAATATCGGGTTCCAGCTCGGAATCGAGCTTGTTGTTTTCGTCTAGGATGGAGAGGTAGTCAATATCGTTTATAAACGTGAGTTTTTTTCGACCCATAAAAAAATTCCTTCAGAACTCCATTGACAGAAATCAATACAAATCATTAAAAAATCAAGACAACACGAAACATAGAAACTTGAGAACGACTTCATCTTTAGTATATGCACGTGAACGGTAATTTCAATCGAGCGAAGCGGAATCACGTGTTGTTTTTGTTATCGAATTACTCAAATTGCGACTTGAACGCCGCCATTTCATCCCGCAGATTCTTCATCTCCAGGCGCAATTCGTCTATCTGTTCCTGCAGTTCGTTTATCCTGTCATTTTCACTTGCCGCCCTGGGACGGATAATGGTTTCCACGGGCTTTTCCTCCGGCACACCGCTCAAAAGATGAGTGTAGCGGTGTTCCTTGCGGCCCGGCTGCCTGGGGAGCTTTTCCACCAGCTTCATGTCTTCGAGGCTGGCTATCGTTTCCTGGACCTCGTCAAGGCTGGAAAAAGTATAGAGGCGGTCGGTTCGGTTGCGGATTTCGCCGACGGTTTGCGGCCCGCGCAACAGGAGAATACAGATAATTGCCTGTTCACGCGCAACCAGCTTCATTTCCCGGGAAAATAGCTGTTCATATTTCGGAGCGCGGCTGACGGTGCTTTGCCTGACGAATTTTCGCTCTCGCAGACCATTTGCGGCATAGACGACTGTTTCCTCGCTGTAGGCGACCACGGGATCCCGATTGGATTTCTGGTTGCAGGCATTGATCAAGGCATTCAGGGTGAGGGGGTAGTAGTCAGGCGTGGCCATTTCTTTTTCCATCAAACAGCCGAGTACCCGCACTTCATCGTCTGTAAGTAAAATGTCCATAAAATTGCCTCTCTGGGTTTCTTTATCGAAGGTAGAAATTAAAAAATCGGCTAATCCGGCTGAGTAGAGAAGAGGGCATCTCAAAGGTATGTATTAATAAATTCCGCCGCCTGCCCTGCTTCGTGCCCGCCAGCTTAAAATCAGAATAGAATTTTTTGCCGCATGTTGGGCAAGCCATGAGCATTCCCCCGATATTTATGGGAAATCGTAATCTTTGGCCGCATTGCGGACATTTTTTTTCGGTATAGTCTGTCATCGTTCCCGTAAGGGTCGGGGATAATAATCCGGTTTCTCAAAAGGTGTGTTACTGCGAACATTTTTCGACCTTCAACCGTCCTCCGGAATGATCGGTAAAATGTTGTATGGAAGTATACCTGAGATTCAGCAAAAAAATCTTTAATTTTCCTTAACTTTAAAATTTAGATGTGATACCCCATATAATAATATGATTTCAGGGAAGATCAGTCGAAACGGTAACTTGCCGGTATTACTGCAAGAATATGTTACATTTCGGCAGGTACGGGAAAATCAGGAAAATATTTAAAAATCAGAATCATCAAACAGTATGAGGAGAATGCATGAAGCTTTTTAAGAATCTCAGAAATCAGGCGGGTCAAGGCATGACGGAGTACATAATTATTGTCGCCTTGATCGCGATTGCCGCCATTGCGGGCTTTACCTATTTCGGCAGAACGGTGCGCAACCAGACCGCTGCAATGACTGAAGAACTCGCGGGTCAGGACGGCAGTGCGGAAGTTGCGCGGGCCCAGACAGCAGCAGCCGGTGCGAAAACAGATGCCGCCAAGGACAAATCACTGAAAGATTATGCCGGCAACGCCTCTGAGGTAGGTAAATAAGCGTACTCCTTTCAGGTGTACCATCTCGTATTGATGATATAATTTTATCCGGCTCTTTGGCGCGCGTCCAGGAGCAATTTATATATTGTTTTCGCACTTCACACCACCCGGCCGTAAATGTTGCGAAGGTAACGAAGCTGGTTTAGTTGAAGCGGGAATTTTAATGGGAAGATCCAGCATAGTTAGACACTCTTTATGTATAGGCCGGGAGATACATCCATCATTGCAAATCAGCAGGGCCAGGCATCCGTCTTTGTCCTGGTCCTGCTCGGTGTCGTTCTCGTCTGCACCATCTTCCTCTATCAGTCCGGCCATATAACCAGCGAAAAAATGCAGCTGCAAAACGCTGCCGATGCGGCCGCCTTTGGTGCCTTGACCCTTGAAGCGAGATCACTCAACTTCGCGGCGTATACCAATCGAGCCATGATTGCCAATGAAGTGGCGGTCGGCCAGCTGATCGGCATGCTGTCTTGGACCGACCAGCTTACCCAGGCTGAGGAATATGCGGATATCTATACCCCTTTGATCGAGGCCGCCGGAGCAGCAGTCGCAGCGGCTCTGCTTGAAACGGCCGGAGTCGGGACCGGTATAGTGGAATTTATCGTAAATACTATCACGACGATAATTGATACAACGGCGGGAATCTTTACTGCGGTAGGTGAAGCCTTGGAGGCAGTGCTCGATGCCATTGTTTCACCGACGGTGGGTGGACTTTCCCTGGTAAATGAGGTGTACAGCGTCAGCCAGAAAATCTATCACGGGGCAACCTATGCCCTGGTGGTCAAAAACGTTTATCAGAGCCTGGACGATAATATAATCGGCAACAGCTCAAGCAGGTCCGATGCCTGGAAAAAGCATCTCACCGGCGCGCAGCTGTCCGATCTTGGAGTTGTTGCCCTGGTCGGTCATCTGCCTTCATTCTGGTCCGGGTACACCACCACCTATACCTCGTCGACTGCCGCCAAGAAGAAAAAGAAAGCGGACGAAGACAAGAAGAAGAAAGAGGAAGAAAAGAAGAAAAAGGCGGAAGAGAAAAAGAAGAAGGAAGAAGAAAAGAAAAAGAAAGAAGAAAAAAAGGACGAAAAGAAGAGGGAAGAAAAAGCATCGGATCAGGCAAAAGACAACAAGAAAGACGAGAAGAAGAACGATAAGAAAGATCAGAAAAAAGAAAAGAAACAGAAGAAAGCCAAAAAAAGCAAGGAGGATACCGACAACACGGCCGGCATGGGCCGGTTTGCCGCAACAGTGAGGGAGGCACGCGATCCTTTCACCAGCGGTGCCGAGTCAGACCCGAAAAACCGGGACTGGACCTTGGGGGTTGAGTTCAGAATTCATAAGAAAATCGATCTCATCGTCAAAACCATTCATCTCAACTTTGACCTCAAATTTGGTGCGGAAAGTCTTGGAGCCTCCGAGCTGCGTAATAAAAGCGATACCTTTATCTGGTCCGCAACCGATACGGCAGTTGCCGGGACAAAGCTGAAAGTATTCGGCAAATGGTATCCATTAGGACCGCCTGGTGCCCCGTTCGGTACCGGAGCTTTCCAGGCGCCGGAACGTGAGACGGATCTTCTTATCGCAACGGATATGCTGCCGACCTTTCCGGAGGCATTGTATGGCAAACGGTCGCCGGAAGTCTATGGCGGCGCGGGAAGCGCTCCCCATGAGCTGGCCTGGGTAGATGTCGGTAAAAGCATCGAGGAAGATCAGGTCGAGACCTATAACGGCTTGAAACCATACAGGGATATGGCCCAGATGGACGAGAAGAAACCGGGTAAATTTTCTATGCCGTTCGAAGCCCCCTTTTTTCTCGTTGGGGTGACAAAATCGCTCAAGGATATAACAGGCAAGGGACCACGATTTTCCGGCCATTTTGATTTGACCAGCTATGACGGCGATACCAATGTCGACAGGATTGGGGCTATTGCCAAATCGGAGTTGTATTTCGCGAGGCCGTCGGACCTCAGCTATTTTGTGAGAAAAGATAAGCAGAAAGAAAAGGCCAATGTCTTCAGCCCATTCTGGCAGGCAAGACTGGTCGATACAAGTGATACCGACCGTTTTATCGCCCTGGCGATGCAGCAGAAAGTTCTCTGGATGACCAAGAGAGAGAAAAGATTGATAGGCGGAGATAATCTCGATCAGGTGCTCAGTGTAGTAGACGACATTTTGGAAACAGTTGCCGATGTATTTAATCGAATAACCAGAATTTTTTTATAAAGACAGCATGACTTTGACGGCAAGATATCAGCAGGGGCAGGCAGTCACGGAATTCCTCATTGCGGCGGTTTTTATACTGGTGCCTCTTTTTCTTATTGTCCCCCTGCTTGGCAAATATATCGATATCAAGCAGGCGGCCATTCAGAATGCCCGGTATCTGGCCTGGGAATATACCGTGTGGTCCGGAGATGACGAAAGGTCAATGGCGGGAATAAAAACCAGCCAGAGTGCCGGGAAAAAGAAATTTAAGACAACGATAAGAGAGGGGAATAATTATTTTTTTGGCGATCCCGCAGCCTCTTCATATGGCAAATCGGACACTTCGCTTCGACTTAATCCCCTGTGGAAGGACCACCATGGTATATCGCTACTGAATCGTGGCGATATCAGCGGCAAAATCAAGGAACGGATGACTCCTGCTCCAGCCGGTCTATTGGGTGAACTGTTTGAGGAAGTTTTGCAGATACTGGGAAAAGTGATTTCTTTATTCGGGCAGTTGATCAGCTTTCTTGGCGGTCATGCCCAGTTTGATGCCATTTACACCAAAGGCTATTTTACCTCGAATGTCGATGTTTCCGTCAGGTCACTGGATCAGGTCTTGCCACGATCCGTCTCCTCGAATACCGGGCAGAGGAAACACGCATCCCCTCTGGTGATCAAGGCCAAGGCCGCCGTGCAAACGAATAACTGGAATTCGGGAAGCAGGGATAATGCCACCTCGGAGAGCAGGGGCCTGGTAGTCAGTTCCGTGTTGTCGCCCCTTACGTCGCCCATTGCCAAATTTATCGGAAAAATCAATAGACTTTTGAGCAAGATTCCCCTGCTGGACTTTAAAATGTCGGTTCCTCCGCAGTTTGGCTACGTCAAGGATGATCTCATCCCCTATGAGCATCTTGAGGGCGGCTCCAAGAAACTGAAAAATAAATCAGGCTTGTATTCCTATGAAAAGTGACAGCGCATCCATTCCGTGGACATCTTCTCAGGAATTCCTGCAGCATGGTCTGCGCATCATCCTGCTGATCTGCGTCGCCGTAATATTAAGCTTCCCCGGTAAAAGTGTCGCTGCCGTTGATATTCCTGTTCCCTCCTGGCTGAAGAGAACAGCCGTCGCGCAAAACATGGTCATAAATGGTTTGCCTTCGGTGGTCTATTATTTTGAAACAAACCGAAATATGGAGGAACTGCTTGATTTTTATCGGCAAAAATGGGATGAAAGTGCCGAAAAAAGGGCCGGTTACCGTGAAGCCAAGGCCGGTCCCTGGCATGTCATTTCCAGGCTTGAAGGCCGCTATCTCTTTACCGTTCAGGCGCAGCAGAAAGATTCTTTCACTACCAAAGGCTATCTGGCGATAGGCGATCTGCAGGCAATAGACAGGCACAATGAACCGGGTAAAGGTGTTCCGAAGATGAACGGCAGCAAAGTTATCAATGACCTGACCAGCTACGATCCCGGCAAAAAAGGGAGGACATTGATGATCGCCAATAATTTTTCCGTGTCGGGCAACAGTGACTATTACCGAAATTATTATCTCAGCCGTGGGTGGGGACAACTGATCGATCAGGCGGGGGAGAACTCTCAGGTTCTTGCCTTCGGCCGTTCCGGCGAGGAGGCTCACCTGGTTATAAGCAATGCCGGCGGCTCGACCATGGTGGTGATGAATTTGATTGGGAATGACTGAGAAGAGAAGATGCAGAGAAAAGTCAAGGACAACAAGGGAAAACCGAATTCTCAGACGGAAGGGGAGGAACTTCTTGCTGTGCGGCAATAAAGGACAGTCGACCGTTGAGTATCTCATTGTGACGTTTGTGCTGGTCGCGGCCCTCATAAAAGGGCCCGGCATGTATCAAACGGTAACCCACACGATGAAAAACAAATACCACAGCTATAGCTTTGGTATCGCAGTCTCGGATCCGCCCCGCAAGGCTTTTGATGACGAGATCAGCAAGGATCTTGAAAAGGTGAACAAGGCCGTCGATTCTCTGGATGAAATTAAACGTCTGATAGACGATACGATCCTTCCCGACATCAAAAAAGGTGAACTGCCTTCCTGGAATAATGTGAAAAAATTTGGGGAGCTCATCAAAAGAAAGATTTTTTAAATTGAAAGTAAATCAGCAGTCTCCCGGATGCGTATGGTCCTGGTCGTCTGCCTGCTGCAACGAAGAAGGCGAAGAGTTTTTATAACGCCATCAACAATAACTACAACGGAAAGTCAATCATCAAACATGGCTGAAAACGATCAGAACGGTACGAAAAACAAGACACGGAGATTGTTCAGCGCAGCAATAATCTTTGCACTGCTGGCTGGAGTGGGGACAATGGTTTACCTGAAGCTCCTGGAACATCGTCTGGAGGAGCGGCTGGCACCAGCCGAAAAACAGATGATGCGGGTAGTGGTCGCAACCACCGATCTGCCCATAGGGAGCAAGGTCGATTCATCGACCATGGCGGTGAGACAGGTTCCAGCTGAATATGTCAATAATGACGTGATAACCCCAGACAATTTTGAATCCGTCGATGGAGCCGTGCTGATCAAACCCCTCAGCCATGGAAAAATGCTCAGTCAGGAATATATCAACCTGAACATTCCGAAGGATTTTTCCGACACTATCCATGTCGGACATCGGGCAATCACCATTCAGGTTGATGAAATAAATTCAATTTCCGGTCTTATCCGTCCCGGCAACTCCATAGACCTGTATGCCCGGCTGCAGGCCGGCAGTGTTCCCGGCGGAGAGAATGCCGACACGGGCGAGGTGGTTATACCGGTCCTCGAAGATATTTTCGTGCTGGCTACAGACCATCATTCGGCCCGGCCGAACGAGGATGAATTTAAGAATCTGAAACCCGAGGATCATCGACGGAGCTATGATACCCTGACTCTGGAGGTGACACCTACGGAGGCTGCCCTGATCAGTATCGCCGAATCGCGGGGATCTCTTGTGGCCTCACTTCGCAATGGAAGAGACACAGCCGGCGTGCTTTTTAAAGAGGTAAGTCTTGCTGATCTCGTAGCCCACTCGGGTGAGTTGCTGAAGGAAGCGGTCAGCAAGCGGGACAATAGAAGCCTCGCCGGAGTGCATGTCGACAGGAACGGCCATCTCGTTACCAAAGACGGCATCATCATCACCGATCCCGACGTCCATATGAATAAAGCAGGGCTGCTGGTCAACAAAGATGGCACAGTGCTTTCCGGTCGCGACCTGGTGGTCGGCGAGGACGGCAGGCTCTGGACCAAGGATGGAAAACCTGTTGATGCGGAGAGTCTTGTCGCAGGCAGGAACGGCACCCTGGTGGACAAGGACGGCACTGTTGTGAGCAGCAATGGATATCAGACCGTCAAAGGCGGATTTTTGGTGGATAAAGCCGGCCATATTCTTACCCACGACGGTCGAATGCTTGCCGGAGTGACAATCGGTAAGAACGGCAGGGTTCAAACGAAAAACGGCAGGGTGATCACTGCCGACGAGCTGACCTTCGGCAAGGACGGCACCGTTCGTCTCAAATCGGGTCAGGGGCCCACGATGACGGTGGATGCGGATGGCAACCTGCGCACCGCGGACGGAAAAATAGTTGAAGCCGGGGATCTTGTTACCGTGGGACCGGACGGCGTCGTGCGAACCAGGGATGGAAAAATCCTCGCGGGTGTCACCGTCGGCAAGGATGGCCGACTCTATTCCGCCGGCGGGAAAAAATTGAGCGCCGCCGATGTGCTGATGGCGGCAGACGGATTCACGCCTAAAGCCGATGGCACCGTTGTCGATAACAATGGAAAAGTCTATACCGCCAAGGATCTTGTTTCGATCGGCGCCGATCGTAAAGTGAGAGCCAAGGACGGGACAATCATCGAGGGAGCGTATCTGGATCAGGACGGCATCCTCAGGAAGAAGGACGGCTCCCTGCTGACCGCTCAGGACGTTGTCAGACAGAGTGGGCTTGCCGGGGCAGCCTCGGGACAGGGAGAGATCCTGGCCGGAGTCACCAGTGACGACGCTCCGCGTTTCGCTCAGACAATCGGTATCAGCGATACGCCTGTACAGCTGAGCACCTATGTTCCGTATGAAGTGGAATATATTGTCGGAGGCGGCAGTGATGGAACCGCTAAGAGCTTCAAGGTTCAGGTGGACGACGATAAAAATGCCGACAGGAACAACAAATAGACGCTTTGTGGAAAACTTCGCCGGATTAACCATGTATTCATTCAGGACGACATTAATGAGAGTAAAAACCGTACAAACTTGGCTGAAGCCGCTCCACGTTCAGAAGAATTTCCTGCCGGTTCTTCTGCTGCTTATAACTTTTTTGTTTCCCGGGGAAACCCAGGCCAAGGACACCGTTTCCATGTATGTGGGGGAAGTCCGGGTCATGGAGATGGGCCCCATCGAACGGGTGGCAATCGGTAATCCGGCAGTCGCCAGTAATTCCATTTTGCCGCAGGGACAACTGGTAATTCTCGCCGATGCGGTTGGCGTGACCACCATGCATATCTGGCTGAAAGACGGCAGCGAGAAAAATTTTGATGTCGCCGTCAATGAAAAGCAGATTATGGACAGTTATCAGGAGCTCGTCCGCCTTCTTGCCGATATGCCCGGAGTCAAGGTAACCAGAAACGGCGATATGACCGTAATTCGCGGCAACATCTCCGTTCATGACAAGATTCGCTACGAACGTATTCTGGCACGCTATCCAAACGTTCTCGATCTGGTAACCGCGCGGGACACTACGGCTGATATTTCCAAGCTGTTATCGGATGTGCCCGGCCTGACCGTCCGGGAAATAGGCGGCTATTCCGTCCTGTCCGGGGAGGTGAGCGACGAATACGAGAAAGTCATCAATATCGTCGAGGGCAAGTACCCCAATATTCTCAATCTGACGCGGGCGCAGACAGCGGTTGCCGGGAAGATGGTCTACATGCAGGTGCAGATCATGGAGATAAATAAAAAAATCACGGAACAGCTGGGGATTAACTGGAATATACTTAAGGGCATGCCCGGACCTTCCTTTGAGTTCGGCGTGGAGACGCACCGGCGAAACAGCTCGATCCTCAATAATAGTCAAGAAAGCGATTTGCCTTTTCCCGGATCCCTGACAAAATCCGGCCAGACCAACCTTACCACCGCAACCGGTTATTTCGGTATAGCCACCGGATTAAATTCGGTACTCAATCTCTACGAGGGCACGGGCGACGCCGTCATTCTCGCCGAGCCGAGGTTGAGTACCCGTTCCGGAGGATCGGCTGAGTTCCTTGCCGGTGGTGAGTACCCCGTGCCAACCAGTAATTCCCTCGGGGCAACCAACGTCGAATTTAAAAAATACGGAATTACCCTCAACGTCGCACCGGTCGTCGATGATCAGAACAATATTCTGGCGCATATAGAAACGGAAATCAGCGAGATTGATGAGGGAACTACGATAAACAAAATTCCCGGGGTCCTGACCAGAAGAACGAATACGGATGTCAGTCTGCGGGCGGAAGAAACTCTGGTCATCGCCGGCCTGGTTCAGGATATGGCTAATAAAAATTATGACAATGTGAAGTGGCTCAGTGAGCTGCCGGTACTTGGACCGCTCTTTAAATCGAAAGATTTTAAAGATCAGCGAACGGAGCTGGTCATTTTCATCACGCCTTATATCTACGATGCCTCTTCGCCGCTTAATGTCAAAAATCTGGCCAAGGGAGAAGCAATTCGCAAACACTTGAATGAGATTATCGGCGGAAAGAAATTGCTCGAATAGAAAGAGGGAACTTCTGTCTCTTGCAGCAGGATATATGGCGATAGAATGAGTTTTTAACATCAATCAGAAGAAATACGCATGTTTGATATCATTATAAAGGATAATAAAGGAAATATGCTCGACACCAGGAAGTGTGAGCAGGGCAGATGCAGCATCGGCCGTTCCGGAAAAAGTAGTATTCAGCTAAAAGGCTGGCGTATTGCCGGTTTACACGCGCAGTTAACAGAAAAAAATGACGGGGTGTATGTTTCCGATGTTTCTGCCGGAATCGGTACCATGGTAAACGGCGATGGGGTGGTGAATTTCGGACCGTTGCTGCCCACCGATGAAATAGGCATCGGTAATTACCGTTTGTCGGTAATCCAGGACAAGGCAAAGGCTCCGGTTGTCCGTCAAGCCGATGACGCTTATGACTCTGATTCTTTCTTGGAACAAGCAACTCCGCCCTTACCTCCGGAAAATAACAATCGGGAGCAGATGAAGATTGGTGTCAGACAGCACCTGGTCGCGGAGGCGGAAAAACCGGCAGCCGTTTCCGATCGTTTTTTATGGCATAAACGTATTCATGAAAGGCTGATGAATGCAATGGATCTCAGGCGAACCGATGTGGAATCCATGAATCAGTCTCATCTGACGGAGACGGTGGAGGTTCTGATCAACGGCATAATAGAGGAAATGGACCAGGAACTGCCCCAGAGCCTGGACCGGGTCAGGCTGGCACGGGAGGTACGCAACGAAGCGGTCGGCTTAGGTCCACTCGAGGATTTCCTGGCCGATGATTCCATCACCGAGATCATGGTCAACCTCTACGACGATATCTATTATGAGGCGCATGGCAAACTCCACAAATCGGCAGTGACCTTCAGCAGCAACGATGCAGTCCTCTCGGTCATCGAGCGTATCGTCTCTCCCTTGGGCCGTCGTATCGATGAGAGTTCGCCAATGGTTGACGGCCGCCTGAAAGACGGTTCCCGGGTCAACGCCATAATCCCGCCGCTTGCCATCAAGGGGCCGTGTCTTACCATCAGAAAGTTCTCCAAGAAGAATCTGACCACAGAGGATCTGATCGGCCATGGCTCGATTGCCCCCAATATCGTCCGTTTTCTGAAAACTGCTGTAGTCAACCGGAAGAATATTATTATTTCGGGCGGTACCGGCAGTGGGAAAACCACCTTTCTCAATGTGCTGTCCAATTTTATTCCCCATTCCGAGCGGATCGTCACGGTAGAGGATTCCGCGGAACTTCGCTTGAATCAGCCGCACGTGGTTTCCCTCGAAACCCGTCCACCGAACATGGAAAACAA
The DNA here is from genome assembly GCA_963835305.1 of uncultured delta proteobacterium. Taxonomy (GTDB): domain Bacteria; phylum Desulfobacterota; class Desulfobulbia; order Desulfobulbales; family Desulfocapsaceae; genus Desulforhopalus_A. Next base: position 418,227 of record CAWIEU010000009.1, on the reverse strand, counting down.
GGGGGCAGTGGTAATTCGTGATCTGGTCAAGAACTGCCTGCGCATGAGGCCCGACCGGATCGTCGTCGGTGAGTGCCGTGGCGGGGAAGCCCTGGATATGCTGCAGGCCATGAATACCGGTCACGACGGTTCGCTGACCACGGTTCATGCCAACAGTCCGAGGGATGTCATTTCCCGGCTGGAGGTAATGGTTATGATGGCAGGGATGGATTTGCCCGAGAAAGCGATTCTTGAACAGATCGCCTCCGCTGTGCATGTCATCGTCCAGCAGTCTAGATTTTCGGACGGCAGCCGCAAGGTCACCCATGTAACGGAGATAACCGGCATGGAAAGCGGCGTGGTGCAGATGCAGGATATTTTCGTTTACAAGCAGAAGGGACTGGATGCGGAAGGACGGGTCGTCGGCACCTTCCAGGCAACCGGCCGTGTTCCCGAATTCTACGAGGATCTGAAACTGCGCGGTCTCGGTGTTGATCTCGATATCTTTGACGCAAGCTTATGATTACACAATTCATTATAGCCAGTTTCGTGGCCGTGTCGGCGGGAATTTTTTCCTGGCTCTTTTTCCGGAAGATGTACGATAAGCTTGCCTATTACAAGGAAGTCTTTTCGGAAGTGACCACAAGTAAGTTCTCTGAATTATTTTTGTTTGTGGACGTTTCCAGGTATTTTTATTTCTACATTGCGGTCGTTCTGATAGTCCCTGTCATTATCGTCGGCTTGTTCGGAGATAAACTGATTGCCCTGTGTTCCTTTCTGCTGCTGATATTTTCCCCTTATTTCATCCTCAAAATTCTGATCAAGCAACGTCTGAAAAAATTCGAACGTCAGCTGCCTGACGCTCTGATCATGCTCTCCGGTTCCCTCAGGGCGGGGGCGAGTTTTTCCATTGCCCTCGATGGATTGATCAAAGAGAGCCCGGCACCGCTGAGCCAGGAGTTCAGTCTGCTGGTCCGTGAACGTATGCTCGGGGTCGATATGGATACGACTCTTGAAAATATGGAACGGAGAGTTCCCCTGGAGGATCTGTCCATGTGCTTGTCGGCAATTCGAATTTCCAGGGAGGTCGGCGGGGATCTCGCGGCAACGCTTGAAGCCCTGGCCGATACCCTGCGCCGCAAACTGACGATGGAAGGGAAGATTGCCAGCCTCACCGCCCAGGGAAAACTCCAGGGAATCGTCATGAGCTGCCTGCCTCTCTTTTTAATGCTGGTTTTATTGAAACTTGAGCCGGACACCATGAAATTGATGTTTACCACCAAGATCGGCTGGCTTGTGCTGCTCATGATATTTGCCATGCAGATTCTGGGCTTTCTTTCGATCCGCAAAATTACGGAGATAAATGTATGATCGGCTCCGGTACTTTTGTTTTCGTTCTCAGTCTGTGCGCGTTCCTGTCGGTTTTGTGTACCTTTGTCGGTCTGATGCATCTCAGTAGATCGGTCCCGGAGGAGGATAGGGAATTCATGGATCCGCTTCCCCCGCTGCTGGATTTTTTCTGGCCCCTTGTGCGCATCATTGCCTATTACGGCTGTTCCCTGCTGCCGTATTCCTACCTCAAAGGTGTGGAAAACCGCTTGCGGAAAAACGGCGTCTCCTACATGATGATGGCCGAAGAGTTCTTTGCCCTTCGGCTTGTCGCGGCTTGCTGTGTCTTGGCTTTTGGTTACATGACGATTACATTACTCAGTGAATGGAATCCTCTGCTCTTTGTTGTATTGCCGGTTATAGGCTTTTTTTATCCGGACATCTGGCTGCGCGATATCCGCAAAAAACAGGTTGACTCAATATTGCGGACCTTACCGACCTATCTTGATTTTATTACCATGGCTGTCCAGGCCGGCCTGAATTTTTCCGGGGCGATTGAACAGGCCAGGAAAAAGGCGCCTGCGGGGCCGCTGGTAAATGAATTCGGTATTGTTCTGAGGGATACCCGATCAGGGGTAAAAAGAGCCAAGGCTCTGCAACGAATGGCTGAAAGACTGGATATTCAGGAAGTAACAAGTTTTGTCAATGCTGTTGTCCAGGCGGAGAAAATGGGCTCCAGCCTGGCTGGTGTCCTGCGGATTCAGGCGGACCAGCGCCGCAGTGAACGTTTCCAGCGGGCCGAAAAAAAAGCAATGGAAGCGCCGGTAAAACTTGTCGGACCCCTGGTTATTTTTATCTTTCCAACGACTTTTATGGTCCTGGCTTTCCCTATTTTCATGAAGTTTTTGAATGAGGGTATGTTTTGATTGCAGGAAAGGTTGTTTGCAGCAACAGGCCGGAGATACTCCTGCCGCGGGTGAGAAAGACGGAATCGCTTATTGACAGGACTACAGGCTTGTTGGGCTGCAAGTCCCTTTCGCCGGGAGAGGGGTTGTTGCTTGCCCCCTGTAATTCGATTCATACCCTGTTTATGCGTTTTCCCATAGATGTTGTTTTTCTGAATAAAACAAACAGGATAACCAAAATAATCCGTACAATGAAACCATTTCACTTCGGCATGGCGCTGGGGGCATCCTCGGTTCTGGAGTTAATGGCCGGACAGGTCGACAGAAGTGGCATATCGCCTGGAGATCAACTGATATGGGAGAAAACCGTATGATGAGGGTTACGATTCGGGGAACACTGCTGGGGCTGTTGCTCTTTTTCCTTGCCGGCTGTGCTAAGCCGGATTTGTCAGCGATGCGCCGGGGAGCGTTTGAGGCTTATCAGACCGGTGATTATGCCGCGGCAGCTGATAAGCTTCAAGTACTTGTCGAGGAGATACCAAAAGATGCGGACCTGTGGTTCCGCCTGGGCAACGCCTATGCCAGGATAAAGGCTCCAAAGAAAGCGATCGACGCCTATGAGAATGCGCTGCTGCGTGACCCGAAAATGGCTAAGGCCTGGTATAACATGGGCTTGATCTACCTTCAGGAATCGCTGAAATCTTTTGTCGACATGGAGACCTACGTCCCCCCCGATGATCCCGTGGCTATTGAGGGAAAGCGCATGCAGGATGGTATCTTCTCCCTGCTTGAAAAGCCGGCTAAAGAGCATGAAAAACAGGACTGAAATTTCAGAGCGAAAACCTGTTCCGGTCAGCAGTTTACAGTCCGAGGCCGGTCAAAGTATGGTTGAACTTCTTGTCATCCTACCGGTAATGCTGCTGTTGATCCTGGCGACAATCCAGTTCGCTCTTATTTATCACGCAAAAATTACCTTGAACTACGCGGCATTTGAGGGGGTCAGGGCCGGAACGTTGAACTGCGATAAGAAATACCAGGATTATGACAGAAGGTGCACCTCGGACGTCGGGCAATTTGCTGCGGTGCAGGAAGGATTCGCCCGTGGAATGGCTCCCTTGTACAGTTATTATGAACCGGATGCAAAAGAAAGGGAGAAGTTGAAGAAGCCCGCTACAAACCAGGTTGAAGCCTATCAACAGGGCCGGGCCAGAATTTTTAAGGAATTTGAGTCCAAAGCCGAATACATCCGGATCGAGCGCCTCAATCCAACGACGCAGGCTTTTTCCGATTTCGCCCAGGACGAAGTTATCCCCAACGATAACCTGATGTATCGTTCCATGAACAGCAGCGGCAGTTCCAAGATGTCTATCCAGGACGCCAATCTGCTTCATCTTCGCTTTACTTATTGGTATCCCTTGTATGTGCCCTTTGTGGGTAAACTGATGTTTAACAAGTTCATCTGCTGCAAAGGGATGGGGGCGAGTTCGTTTTGCAAATGGGCTAAAGATCCGGTTTGTCAGGGCGACGAGCCTCGCATTCCTTTGACGTCGACCGCCATCATGCGTATGCAGACGCCGGTCGAAAACAGCAAGGGCTATTACACTTCTCAATAGTTCGAATGCTCATCAATGCCCGATATGGGCTTGACGAACCGATAGCTGTAAATTTTGGACAACCCTCAGGCTGACTTGTTCAGCTCCAAGTATCTATTCTTTGCTGGAACAAAAAACAGATCAGCAGGAAGCTTAGATTGAGGTCTCGACAGGATTTATTACGTATATAGAATGGTAATGTTAATTCTAAAATCAGCGGCACCATTATGGGGGCGTTGGCTGTGCTTTTATAAGCACTGAATTTATCAGTCTTAGACCTAGCTGTCGGAGTAGTTTTCCTTATGATCTTTGATGTCAGCGAATTCCCATCTGGCCCGTATTTTTTCTGAGGGTGATAACAGAGGTAGGTTGTCGGAAAGACATTGATTAACTTTATTGTATTTGCTAGGCTTAAGGTATCTGTGGCGATAATCTTCCTTTACGCTGGGCTAATTCTCTAATTTCAGAAAATTTCCTACACTGCTTTCAATTGTAAATTCACTAAAACAAATGTCCGTATCCAGCACTAAGAAGAAATGCGTTTCATCGGGTATCCCTGAGCTAGATCGGTTAATGGGAGATTTGTATATTGGTGATAATGTTCTTTGGTACGAAGATGTCAGCAACTTTTCATCTGCTTTTTGCCTGAACTTTATTAAAGAGACACTGACTAGGAAGAGGCCGTTAATTTATGTGACGTTTGATCGTTCGCCCAAAAATGTGGTCTCTTTTCTTGGCTCACAAGCGCAAAGCCAGAATTTAACGATTCTCGATTGCTTTACTAATGGGAAGGGGCATCGCTCAGAGGTTTTCAACAAGTTCTATGAAAAGGATGGGGCGTTATGGCCCTACAAGGTTATCAAGGTGAACGACCCGACGTCCCCGGACCATGTTGGCGAGGCTATGTACGGTCTACACAGTAATCTCTCAGGGGAAGTTCATTTTATTCTCGATAGTCTCACAGGAATGCAGTCGCTCTGGGGGGGAGAAGATCAGGTTGCCGATTTTTATGGTAAAACTTGCCCACGCCTCTACGAACTGGATACTATCGCCTACTGGCTTATCGAAAAAGGTGCGCATTCCAACAAGTTAAAAGCAAACATCAACAAGATAGCGCAGGTTGTCATTGAACTCTCGGTACGCCGGGGAAAATCAACGATTAAGATACTCAAGGCAGAAAAGAGGAGCTCTAAATTCCTCAATGAGCATCATGAGTATCTCTGTGAAGGCTCGAATTTAGTTTTTGAGAGCCAGCAGCAGTTCAAGTCCAGATTTGATCTTGGAGCAAAAATAAAATCAGTCCGGCTTATGCGTGGAATTTCGCAAAAGGAGCTCGCTAGTCTCACGGGTGTAACCCCGAGTACCATCTCACAGGTGGAAAAGAACCTCATCTATCCATCGCTTCCCGCCCTGTTTCGTATCGCGGAGAGTCTTTCTGTGGAAGTTGCCACGCTATTAAAGGAGCATGGGGCTCAGCAAAACGTCTATGTATACCCTGTAGACAGCCGAACGGCTACATCCTTGGTCAAAATTGTCAAAGACAACGCCCAAGCGGAATTGTTACTGCCGCCAGATATTGATATACCATTAGAGGCAACGATTATACACATTCGACCGGGGAAAAAACTGGCGGGTCATTTTTTCTCACATAAAGGAAGCGAGTTGGGCTATTTAATTTCCGGCCAATTGACGATGACGGTTGACAATCAATCCTACGAAGTCAATCCAGGTGACACCATTTATCTCCGGACAGATATTCCGGGAAGCTGGTGCAACACCTCAGAACAAAATGCTGAACTTCTCTGGCTGAAATTGCCGCAATAATAACCATCGTTTCTTTACTGTAAGCTCCGAGGTTTGACAAATGCTCATGGGGGCTGATCGTGCTGGGTTACCTCAAGATGATACGGCACATCGAGGCGGTTTCTCAATGTGCCGTATAAAATCTCTTTAACCTAAGGTTAAGCTTTGAGAATTGCCTCAGCCGATTCTCTTTGAGCTTCCGTCAGGAACGGGATACCGGTTTCTCTTTCTGTCTCACGGTTGGCACTAAATAATTCATTCCTCGTGATCTCTGATAAATTGAATTTCCGTACGCCGGCCATCAACTGCTGCAGCCCGCAAGACAGCTTATCAACATAGCCGGCTATGGCCACTGCACCAAATGGTATGTTCTTCATTTCATCAGCACCAACTTTCTGTTTGACGTCCTCCCAGGCTGAGAAAATTTCTTCGGGGTACTTACCAAAGCTTTTGACGGTCTGCGGAAGTTGATCCCAATTGCCATTTATTTCCGTTCTTCTTTCAGGGTAAAAAGTTCCCTCAATGTTGCTGCCCAAATATCCGGGAATCATTGGTGCGCGGCCCATACAGACCAGTTTTGTGTAGGGTGCACCTAATGCCAAAGCCTTGAAAATATGATCCTCACGAGCAAAACCGCCTGCAAAAGAAATATTCGGCACTTTGATACCTTTATCATCAAGAATCTTGCAGTAGTCATAAGCTTTGGCATGCAGGGCGAGGGAAGGAACCCCCCAGTGTTCCATCATATTCCATGGACTCATACCAGTGCCGCCGCCGGAACCGTCAATGGTTAGCAGATCGAGCTTCGCATCCGCAGAATAGCGAATAGCCATGGCAAGGGCTTCCATGCCGTAAGAGCCAGTTTTCAGCGAGATTCTCTTGAAACCGATGCTTCGCAGATATTCAACTGATTTCATAAAGGATTCACGAACTTGGGCGACAGAATCCAAGTCTGTAGCTCCAAGTCGGCTATGCCTGGCAAAAGAAGTGATGGCACGACGTTCAAAGGCCTCCTGTACACCACGGTTTGTGGGGTCAGGATCGACAACATAGCCACGCTCTTTTAGAAAAAGAGCATAGTCAATCGATTTAACTTGGATTTCGCCTCCGATAACCTTGGCACCTTGTCCCCATTTGAGCTCAATAATTACGTCGTCACCATATTTATCAATGACATATTCGGCTACCCCGTTTCGGGTATCCTCAACATTGAGTTGCACGAAAATTGCTCCATATCCATCTGAATAACGTTTAAAAATATTAATACGTCTATCCAGTTCAGGCGCTGATAGTATTTTCCCCCCACCTAATTTCGATTCTCTATCAACACCGACAACGTTTTCGCCGATAACAATAGGAAATCCACAAATAGCGGCACCTGTGGCGAATGAATTCCAATATTTGGTAGCGATAAAGGTCGACCCCAAAGCTCCAGTCATAATGGGTACACGGCATTTCGCTTTGATCTCATTGCCGATAACCGCTTCAGTATTGACGTTGGTGAATACACAGTCATCGGGATCTTTGGTCATCCCCTCACTTAGCCCACGGGATCCATAGGCATATCCCTGGATTCTCAGGGCATGATACCCCAGGCCTATAGAGGTTACATTGCCGGACCCGGAAGTGATGTTCCCGAAATTTCTGGGATAGAGCATTTTGCGGCCCCTTAAGGAAGACATCCAGGTTTCACACTTGCCATTGCAGTCAGAGCTACAAAGAGTGCATAATCCTGATTCACAGGGATTGCCTCTATTGACGGTACCAAGAGCATCATTACTTTTCGGCCATTGAATCATTTTGTTGTCTCCTTATCTGGTGAAATGAAGAATGTTTTTTCCCCTCATGAATCAATCCATGCAGAGCAATGCCAAGAGTGAGGATGAACAATTATGGGGTTCTGCTCACAACCAGCAATCTCCTCTGCTTAAATTATGTCTCCCTTGAACAGCGGGCAGTCGCGAAAGTTGTGTGTGGCCACAAAAAAAAGGCGCCTGTCCTCCGGATAGAGGAAACAGACGCCTTCGTCTTGATTATATGAAGAACTTACACGCCTTTGTGCAGGTTCAGTGATATTTGATCAAATAATGTAGCCCTACTTAATTTTCTTGTCAAGAAAAACCTGCACAGAAACTGGAAAATGGGACATAGGTATATTATCTATTGAAAATGTAAGGAAAAATGGCACCAAAGTTAAAGTTCTTCTGACAAAATGAGTGCATCGGCGATTTCCAGCATGGATTTACGAGTATCCATGCTTCTTTTCTGAATCCAGCGATATGCTTCTTCTCCATTCATCCGGCGCCGGACCATGAGAATTTCTTTTCCCCGTTCGATCTGCTTTCTGGTCTGGAGTTCTCGTTCAATTACCCTCGTTTTTATGATGAGTTCGGTATTGTATATCGCTACTGCCGCCTGGTTCGCAACAGCGCTGAGCATATTGATATCCGTTTCAGAGAACTCATGAGGTTGGCAGGTAAAGCAGTTAAGTACACCTATAACTTTGTCTTCTTTACCTTGCAGAGGAACACCGACCATTGAGACGAGGCCTAGTCTGTTGGCCATCTCCTTTTCTTTGAATCTATCATGATTTTTCACATCAGCAATCACGTAGGGACGCTGGGTGGAAAGCACATATCCAACCACACCTTCATGCAGTCGCAGCGCTCTGTCTTTTACATATTCAGGCTCAAAGGACTGGGTGGCTTTCAACTTGATAAGGGGAGGGATCTCATTTTCATCAACAAGCCATAGTGAACATATTGCAACTCCTGTGACCTTGGCGGTTACCATTACAATCAGCTTAAACAGATCCTCTAAAAAAAGATCAGAGGTGATTGCGTGGCTGATGTCCATCAGCGCTTTAACATAGTGGTCATAGGTGTATTGAGTAGATGTGTTCATGCAGCCTTTGCGCTAAAGAAGTAGCCCTGGAGTGGCAGCTTATGCTGTATATGCCTGCAGGTTGGTCGTGAATATATTCATTAATAAATAGTGGGAATACCCGCTTGTTGTTCACCTAGATAATTGAGTCCTTTTTGGGTGATAAGGCAGTATTGGAGGTCGGAGTCCGTCTGGATGATACCCATGCCGTCCATGGATTTCAAAACCTGGCGGAGTTTCGGCAACTGTATATCCATGTTCTTGGCTAATGTATTGGTCGCAACAAGCTGGGGTCGGGGATTGCACAAATTTGCCGAGAGAATGGCAAGGATTTGAAGCTTATGTTGATGCATCGACATAGCAACCTCCTGTTGGGAAGGGAACCAGATTGATCATAGCTATATTGATAAAATGGTAATCTTTAACTTGCAATCCTATAACAAAAAGAGCTGAATCACAACCAGAAATTAATTAACAATTAATAAAAATGAATAAATATAGCTGAAATTAATACACGAGACAGAAGTAGCAGGCAAATTTTCTTTATAAAAATTCTGTTAACTCGTATTTGCCGTTTGAATTCAACTCGACTCTTGTAGGATGAAATAAGTAGAGGAAAAGGAGGGCACTATTTCAGTAAGCTCGTTCTTGACAGGGTCTTGAGCTCAAGTAAGCCGTGTAAACAGATCACTTTAAAAGGGAGGTTCAATGTGCCTGCGTTCTTCGGGCAGCTGCATACGTTGAGGAAGTTTATCTCAATAAGCATATCCACTGATGCGGAATAATAGAAATGTAGTTCCACTGGAATTATTTTCTGCCCGTATGTATCTGACATTAGGATACATAATTTCTACTGTGTAAACATGGATTAAGTTTTCATACTGCATCTGCCGGTATTGACATATCGCGGTAGATGCAGTTGATGTCTCCATTTACCATTATTCTTTACACTGGATCAAACAGGTTCTGCTTGATTCAGAACTATCTATTGAGCAATTGATTTTTGCGCTGCCACTTGTCGCTCAATCTCCACGATCAGCTCGGAAGGCAGTCTTAGACGAGCGGCCAGCATGGCGAGATAGCTTTTTTCGGCAGCGGTGTCGATGTCGACGGCCAGCAGCGATGCTGTGTAGATTTCTGCGGCGATCTCTGGGCTGGTGGCGCTGTTAACGATAGCGTCCATATCGACGGGATGGCCCATTTCTTCCACCAGTAAAGCCTGACTTTCACTGTCCAGCCCTAAGGATTGAATCTTTTGGAAAATAGACTGGCTTTCCTGTGCATCAAGCCGTCCATCAGCCCGGGCAACAGCAATCATAGCTCGTACCAGAGTAAGTCCCAATGCTTCATTGGCCGTATCATCATTTTCCTTGGGCATGAAAGCAGTACCAGGTGGGGCCGGGGTGAGTTCAGCAACGGTGGGCGGCAGGGCCGAGGTGGCACCCTGGTTGTAACGCTGGAAAGCCGTGTAAGCCAGCGCACCTACTGCAGCAACGCCGCCCAGTTTGAGTGCTTTTGTGCCCAGCTTACGTCCTTTTTTGCTGGTCAGCATGCTGCTTGCAAGACCACCAGCCACTCCCCCTGCAAATCCGCCGGCTGCACCGCTGCCAAGCAGTTGACCCAGGAGTTTATTCATGTCAATCATCGTTGGTTCCTGTTTAATGAAGGTTGATCTTCAAAACCTCTGTTCCTCTCAATTATCATAAATTCTCTCAATCTTATGAAGCGTATAAAAAAAATGAACTTTTTTAATAAGGTTTAGATGCCTTGAAGTAAACGTTCACCGGTACACATCAAAAAGCGCCCTTTTGTCTATTTTATCGGCAGTAAAGGTGTTTTCCGATTTTATACCTTTGATTTCGACGTAGGCACCGGGCTCAACCAGACCATGTTTTTGCTCCGGGCGCGTTCGCTCCGATACTAAAATAACGAAAACAAGATTAAAGGAAGGTTAAAGCCGGATGTTATTTCGAAGTACCTCTATTTATTTTGCAGAAAAGGGACTGCCTTCAAAAATCTTCCAAAACCAATTTAAATTTATTGTCCCTATTATTGCCGTAATAAGTAATCCACAGAACGCTACAGGCTCTTTTAAAATAGATCTAAAATTTGTTTCATCTTCGTCGTTATAATTTAGATTAACGCAGCCGTAAACGTCCACCAGTACACTCCAAAAGTCCGTATAATTCGAACCTGTAACCGTTCATCTGGTGAAAGGCTTTGTTGGTAAATTTGTGACATTCTCTTTTCTTGCTTCTACATTCCTATCTTAGGTTTTTTATGGCCAAAGATCTATCCATCACATCTGAAGAACACTGCTTGACCAAGACATTGCAAAAACTTACCCTTTTTTTTAAAAAGGGTGTCGATATTCAGATGGGTTAAACGACTAAAGATATAAGAACAAAATTAAGTCGAAAGGAGACGTATCATGAAATTCATGATGCTGATGATCCCGGCTGTTTACCATGGCAACATGAAACTGGACAACTTTATTCCGCCAGCGGATATGGTTGAGAAAATGACCAAGTATAACGATGAGTTGGCCAAAGCTGGCCTGCTTGGCGAGTTAAATGGCTTGCACCCTTTGCCAAAGGGAAGCCAACCGTCATCGATGGCCCCTTTGTAGAAGCAAGGGAGGTGTTGGGTGGCTACTGGTTCATCAACGCCAAATCCAAAGACAAGGTGGTGAAATGGGCGCAACATTTTCCGGCACAAGACGGCGACATTATTGAAATCCGGCAAATCTTCACGGACATGGTCAATGGTGCCTATCAGTTCCTCGACCTAGCACCAAAAGGGCGTGATGAGGGCGGCTTCGATTTCCCAATGACGTGGGTTCGTCGACACGACGAATATTGAACGAGCCTAACTAATCATGAAGCAGGTTTAAATTCAACTCTGCGAGGGGCGCAAAGTTGCGTTGATCCTCGGGGCCGGGAAGAGAATTCTCTTGTTTGCGTGGTGTCCGCCCTTAGTAACAATCTTCGGAGGTGCGGCGTTGTTGGTGTCATGGTGGCGGTTCAGCCACCCGCAGCTCGTTTTTTAACTTCAGGTCGGGGTGCACTCTTCCGGCGATCTCGGCTGCGCGCTCGCGGTCTTTTTCGGAAGGGACCGTCCCGGTCATGACCACAGCGTCCTTGGTGGCGTCCACCTTGACCTTTTCGAACTCGGCTCCCTCCCTCTTCAGGGCCTCCTGCACGCGCAGGGCGATCACCTTGTTATCCACCAGCGTGGTCTCCTTCTTCTCCCCCCCCTGTGCCTCTCCCTGCTTCCCTTGCTGGCCCTCGGCCAGCTTCTTATCCAGGGTGTTGCTGATCTTTCCTATCCCCTTGAAGGCTTCGCTGGCGTTTTTGAAGAACGAGCAGCCGCTGATGGCCGCCGTCAGCAGCAGGATCAACATCAGGCAAGCAAACGAATGCCGGTGCGCTTTCATTTTTTCAGCCCTCCCCCAGTGCTTTTTTCGTCAGACGGCTGGTCGATCGTCTCGGGCGGGAGCTTTATTCGTGGAGACCATGTCTTCCAGGCATCCTGCGGCTTGTCGTGCAGGATGAAGGGTGTGTCGGGTTCGGCTTGGGGCTTGCTGGTGTCGGGGGTGGCGAAATCAATGCGGCCGGTCACCAGCGCCTGGGCGGACTGTGCGCTGACATCGATGCCGGAGAGGCCGAGGTTGAAGTTAATACCCCCGGCATTCCAGAAGACGGAGTTCATCCTCACCAGGGGGGCGAAATGCCTCTTGATGTTGACCTTGATGTGAATGACCTGCGCATCCGGGCCAAGCTGTGTGTCAGATACCTCGCCCACCTCGATGCCCCGGTACTTGACGGGGACGTGCTTCTTCACCGAGCCCAGCCGGCTGGCGATCAGCACCACGCTCAGCCCCTCCTCTTCCCCGGGGGAGGGCGGCGCTTCCGGAAGGCCGCGGAAGACCGTGGCGTCCTTGCCGTCCCCTGGCTCGACCGAGATGTAGTCCCCGGAAACCACGGTACCCAACCCTTTGATCTCGTTCAGTCCCACGTGCGGCTGCACGATCCAGAAGAGCGAGCCGGTCTTGGCCACGCTGCTCCCTGATTTCTTGAGATCCACGATCACCTTAACGTGGCGATGGTCGTCGGTAAGGGCCACATCGTTTACTGTGCCGATCTCGACTCCCCGGTATTTCAGGAAGGATTTACCTGGCTGAAGTCCCCCCGCGTCCTTGAACAAGATGGTGATGGTGGGCCCTTTCTTGATGGACTCGTTGTAGACGAAGTAGCCGGCCAATATGGCCGCCGCTATCGGAATGATCCAGAAGAACCAGGTTTTCCTGTTTTTGCGGATACTAGCCTTCGGGAGGTCGTCGATAGAACCTTTAGGCTGTGGGTTCTGAGTCATCTTTTCCCTCCCTTCCTGCATCCCAGATCAGCCGGGGATCGAAGGTTATGGTGGCGCCGATGGTCAGCACGACGACGGCGCCGAAGGAGAAGACTCCGGCGCCGGGGTGGACGGTGGCGATTTCGCCCATTTCCGCGACCGCCACCAGCAGGGCCAGCAGGGTCACCTCCAGCATGTTCCAAGGGTCGACGATCTGGATGATTTTATAGGTCCAGGTCCGGAATTTCTGCCACCGCGGCCAATTAAGGGTAATACAGAGCATGAGCAGCCCGATGATCTTGAGGGCCGGGGTGAGGATGCTGGTGGTGAAGACCAGGCTGCCGACCATGTAGTTTCCCTGCTGAAAAAGCCCCTCGATCCCCTGAAAGATGGTGGTCTTCTCTTTCATCCCCCAGTACTCCGTCTCCACGATCGGGTAGATGTTGGCGGGGATGTAGAGGATTAGGGCTCCCAGTGCCAGGGCCAGCGTACGGCTGCGGCTGTCTGGCTTTCGCCGGTGCACCTCGAACCCGCAACGCGCGCAGGTGGCTCGGGAGTTTTTTGGGAGCGGCGCCTCCACCTGCTGTAGAAGGCCGCAGGTCTCACAGCTGACAATCCGGTTCATCCATTTCTCCAGTGGTTCATTCCGCCTCGTTTCCAAGCGCCGGCAGATCGGCCGAGGACGCCTTTCCCTCGGGGAGTGAAACGAGGCAGGGGAGATCCAGGCTGGTGACTGCCGACAGTCTCGGTTCGCTCATCGGTCCGACTCCTTGTTTTTCAGATTCAGGCGGCCATGATAGACGATGTTGTCCTTGGCCATATGGCTGAGAAACTCAAAACTCTCTCAAGAGTATTTACATTTTCCTGAAAATTGCAAATACTCGCCGGAATTCTCATTTGAAAAAGTTGAGGAGGGCGTGGAGCGTTGTCAGGGGATGAGGAGGGGGGCCTGGACTATACCGGCGGAATCGAAAGCCGCATGCCGGCCGCTCGGTGTCCCGGGCAGGACTTGCTTCAGCACGAGCACGAGGAGTTAGGCAAGTCGTAACTGTGCCAAAGAAGCTAACGCATTTCCACCACTTATATCCGGAATGATACTCAACTCGAGCACAGTGACCGCCGGGAGTTCGACGTGAAGGTCTTCCGTCTCGCTGGTTGCGCCTTGGGGGCTGAAGTTCCACTGCTGCCGAACAATTTCCCGGTACGACTGCCCGCCATCCGGCGACCAACGCAAAACGTACTCTTGCGTGCGCTCAGTTCGGGGCTCCACGAAGTTCAGCCTGATCCGCCGAAGCAGTTGCGGATTTGCGAAGCGAAGCCGGATTATCTGCTTTCCGGGACCTGCGGCACGCCACCCTGAGGCCCGATCAGGCAGCAACGCGGACTCAATTGGATGAGCGGCATCCTCCGAGGTGATTTCCACCTCCGCAAGCTCCTCAAGATTCAACCAGTCCTGGTCAAGGGATGCAGTTTCTTGCTGAATTGGGTTGATGATTCGCTTGCGCATCGTAGTATCTCCTGGTTTCAAGCTAGAGAAATTCCTAGTTGTCTAATTGCGGTGCTGACCGGTGTGCGGTGTCTGGTCAGCTTCGCGGTTATACAGAAAAGTGGCTTGGGTTTTTAGAGAATGATAGCGATCTTTCCGAAGTAAGTGTCTTTCCAGTCATCATAACCGATGGAGCGGGATTCAGATAGGAAATAATTCCTGCCTATCGCGGAGAGCAAACATGGATTCGCAAGACAAGGAAATGTGCATTGGGTATACGAAACAAAACTTAGATCATGGTATATGGTTTTCGTGTGTGTTCCAGGAGTATCCAGACCTGCTGCTGGACCTTTCGGGACGTAAGGAGTCCCGTATTTGCCCGTTCCATACAATCACAGCGTTTGCACATCAATAAAAGGCTCCACATAAGGAGGCCAATCATTATCCTGTGGAGCCCCTGTTTTTACAGGAACATTTCTGCCATCTACGATTTTTCTCCAATTTTTTATCGATCACGCAAACCATCACTTGCCAGAATCGATGCAAAAGCAGTATTTATATGCGACATGATGAGATTTGATGTGGCAATGGAACAGATCCGTGGGACATCAAACTGTCATAGATGATTCCTGGTCTATTTTCTGGAAATTTGGGGCGATTTCCGGTGTCGGAATAAGTTTCAACGTATGCACAGTCTTCATAAGAGCGTAACAGGACAATGAAGGATATCGAGAAATTGTCAGATCATCGGTCGACAAACGGGGTTGATGTTCCAACGCTCTCTATAGCCACAGTGACAGAAGTCTTCGATGTTGCACTTATAGAGAACCAACTCATACCTGCTTTGATCAAGGGGCAACACTTGGCCCAGCTCAACCTGGCCAATGTGTCGAATTTCAAGAACATATCTGCTAATTTTCGTGATCTGGTCATCCTTCCCGGCGACGGGGAACCGCGCAAAGGTTCGATCATTCAGCCGCTCAGTCCGGGAGGGAAAAAGTTGTATGCCGATATCTGGACACGATTTATGGCGGGGAGTTGCTGATGCAGGTTTTGTTGGAGCTGGTACGATGCCGACTGGTGGCGTTCATCGGCCTACTGTTCCTTTGCCTGGTCAACAGTTGCCGGAACGCTCCCCCGCAGGACAAGGGGCCTCCCGTTCTAGCCAAAGAGCTGGTGTTTTACGACTGGGTGGATGATATGCCCCAATCGGTGCTTGATGCCTTCACCAGGGAGTATGGGGTGAAGGTCAACTATGTCACTTTTGAATCCCAGGAAGAAGCGGTCAAGAAAATATGCAAAGGCCGGAGCTTCGATGTAGCGGTGCTGGAAAACCCCTTTATCCCTGCAGTATTGGCGGCTAAAAAGCTTGCCGCTATCGATTTTGACTATGTGCCGAATTTTAAGAATATCTCTGCCAATTTTCGCGATTTGGCCATTGATCCGGGTAATCGATATACCGTCCCCTATCATTACGGCACCACCGGGCTGCTGGTACGCACCGACCTTGTCGGCGATACGGTAACCAGCTGGAGCGATCTCTGGAATCCCCGCTTTGCCGGCAGGGTGGCCTTACGGCAGCAGGAAAGAGAACTCATCGGAGTCACCCTGCTGTCGCTCGGCTACCAACTCAATTCAGAAAAGCCGGAGGAAGTGAATGCCGCTGTCGACCGGCTTATCGCCCTGAAGAAATCGGTACACTGGGTCGAAGTCGATACACCCAAGGCGGTAGCAAGACTTCTCAGCGGTGAAGCGGTCATCCTTCTGGGCTGGCCTCTTGATTACCAATTTGCCCATGCTGCCAATCCGGCCGTCGACTATATTCTCCCCAGGGAGGGTACCGCTCTATGGAGCGATAACTTTGTCATTTCGGCAGGCAGTGCCAGCGCATATACCGCAGCAACTTTTATCAACTTTCTGCTGCGTCCGGAAATCAGCGCCTGCATCGTCAACAAAAGGAATTACCCCACCGCTAACGAAGTCGCCATTCCTCTGGTTGATCCCGCAGTACGGAACGATCCGGTGATTTTCCCTTCAGCGGAAGAACTTCGCAGGGCCCATTTCTTCCTGCCGATACGCATAACAAAGAATTCGATATACCAGAAAGCCTGGGATCGCTTTCTGGCCGTCCCCCTTCCTACGCCATCCGCCCAATGAAAGCAAAGCAAACACAACCCACTGCCGGGAGTATGCGTAGGAATTTATTGACGGTATTTGGTGCGGCCATGCTTATCCTGATGCTGTCGAGCATCTGGGGCCTCTTCTACATGGTACGGCAAACTGAATATGAGGGGTGGATGGGCCGGCAGCGGGAGGCAACGCAGCGGGTGGCGCAGACCGTCGGAGACTTCATCAGACGGCAGCAGAATCTGCTGCATATGCTGTGTTTCTTCGGCCTGAATAATTTGGCCGACAAGTCAACCGGACTCGAACAGTTGTTGGACAAGGAGCCCATTTTGCAGGAGTTGGTACAGGTCGATTCCCAGGGCCGAATTATCAACCATGCTCCGCAAGATCAGAATATGCTGGCCAACCTGTTCACCATCCCGCAATCGAACTGGTTTATAACCGCCCGCCAGGGCAAGAGTTACATCGGCGGACGGCAGCTCTCGGCCAACGACGAACCCTATCTATTTTTCTCCATCCCCGATGAGGGAGGCGGGGTTATCGCCAGCCGGCTGCGGATGAATAACCTCAACGAAGTAGTTGCCAACCTTCAATTCGGTAAGACCGGGATCGCCTATCTCATTAACCGGGACGGCAGGGTAATTGCCCATAGCTCGCCCCGAGTGGCACTCGCCAATATCAAACTGGAGGATCAGTCAGATATCATCAGGCTGATCCGGACCAACAGTAAAATGTGGTCAGGAACCTATCGCAGCTTCGACGGCAGGCAGGTCATCGGCACAATGCTTCCGGTCCCCGGTACCCCATGGATTGCCGTTACCGAACTGCCGCTTGTCGAGGCACACGCCGCAAGCCTGAACGCCTTATCCGTCATCCTCGCAGCTGCCCTGATCATCAGCGCTTTGCTGGCCATCATCATCACCATCTTTCTCAATCTCCAGTTTCTGCAGCCAGTTGAGCAACTGCAGCAAGGGGCTCAAAAGATCAGTCTCGGGGCCCTGGAACATCGTCTTGCACTAACCGGCCCGAAAGAGATCCGTAAGGTGGCGGCGGCTTTCAATGAGATGGCTCGTCGCCTGCAGCAGCGCCGGCAGGAAATTTTCGAGCAGAACGCTGCCCTCCAACAGGCCAAGGAAGCAGCGGAAACCGCCAACCAAACCAAATCATTGTTCCTGGCCAATATGAGCCATGAGATACGAACCCCGATGAACGCCATCATAGGCATGACACATCTGGCCAGACAGGTGCAGACTGAAGAGAAACGGCAGTACCTCCTGCAAACTGTACAGCATTCCGCTGAAAGTCTCCTTGGCATCTTGAACGACATCCTCGATTTTTCCAAAATGGAAGCCGGTCAGCTCCAGTTGAACAACAATCCTTTCGATGTGCATCAGCTGCTTGATGGTGTTTCGGCGACCATGAACGAAGCAGCCCTGGAGAGGGGCCTGGACCTGTACACGGTGCTGCCGGATAGCCGCCCGGCGGTCTTTATCGGCGATGACCTGCGCTTGCGGCAGATCCTGCTCAATATGGTCGGCAACGCCATCAAGTTCACCCCCGCCGGTTCCGTCACCATCGGTGTGGCGATGGAGCAGCAGGAGGACGACGATGATAGGACCACCTTGCATTTTACCGTAGCCGATACTGGAATCGGCATCCCTCCGGAAAAATTGTCGACGATTTTCAATAACTTTGAGCAAGCTGACAATACCTATGTCAGGCAGTACGGCGGTACCGGTCTGGGCCTGGCCATCTGCAAAAGACTGACCGCCCTGATGGACGGCAACCTTTGGGTGGAAAGTCGAGTGAGCGGCGGCAGTATCTTTCATGTCAGCATTCGGTTGCATCCCTCCATTCAGCCGGTAGAGACGAGCACAGCGATTGGAGGCGCCAGCCCTGCGGCCACGATCAAAGACCTGCATATCCTGGTGGTCGACGACAACGAGCTGAATCGCGACCTGACCAGGATGATTCTGGAAACGGATAACCAAGTTACCACTGCCGGTAATGGCCTGGAAGCACTAATAACCTTGGCCCGCGGTACTTTCGATGCTGTGCTCATGGACGTGCAGATGCCGGTAATGAATGGTCTAACGGCCACCGCCATCATCCGCTCCGTGGAAAAGGGAAGGACCCCGGCAATCGATTTACCGGATGATTTGATCGCAGCACTCACCAAGAGGCTGCGGGGAAAACACCTGCCGATTATCGCTATAACCGCGCATGCAATGAATGAGGACAAGGAAAAGTGTCGCCAGGCTGGGATGGATGAATATATTACCAAACCCTTTCAACCCGACAAATTCGCTGCAACCATGAAATCCCTGATTACCTCACCGCACGGCCAACGTGCAATGCTTGAGGCGAATGGGGGAGAGGTAGAGGCCCAAGTCACGCCCGCTTATGTCTTGCCGTCGGAGGTCTGCGTCGAAGATGTTGAAGCGCATTTAAGTTCTGCTGTTTTCCTCAAGACAGAACAGGTGACCAAACTGTTAACCCTTGCCCGCAGGGGAATTACCAAGAACCTGATCATTGCCGAACAGGCACTGCAACAGGGGGATAAAGAAACCCTGGCCCTCGCCGTCCATACAATGAAGGGTATATTGCTCCAATGCGGTTTGAACGACTGGGCTCAAAAGGCTCAGGAAATTTGTGACGGGGTGCGACAGAATCGGCGGATTCCTTTTCACCGCCTGCTGCAAGACCTGCAATGGGGCCTCAGAAAGATGGTCGAAAAAGAAGCGGAGCATGAAATGATAACCGCGGCCTGAGAAGCGGAGCAAATCATAGTTTATGGAAGGCGTAGAGATATTTTTTTAACTGAAGGCTTGAGATTTGAAAATGTAATTTTTTCTGCTTTGTCCCAGTTAACGTAGTCAGTAGAATCATGAGTTGCCCAAAACTCTCTTTCTTCATCTTCATTCTTAAACTTTGGTATTTGTCTACTCAGTATTATAGACCTCCCTTTCTTTTCGGCTCATGTCTCTTGCTGAAATGACATCTGTCTGAGCCTGACGGGTTCTTGTATACAGACGTATTCGTAACCGTTCACCAACACCCCATTTTCGTCCGATCAGGCCGCCTCACATAGCCAACTATAGCTCGGAGGCCTGCTTGAACGAACCTGGCGCACTGGATGAACGGTTAAAGGCCTGGGTTATACAGCCCTTTGATGTGTACCGGTGAACGTTTACGACGTATACAGGCATTATCTCCCAATCTGTTTTAAGCAGGATGCACAGAGCTTTTGTGTGACGCCGTCGCAGATCTGAGCGGGTTTATTCGATGGATTATACTTTTCCTGTTTTTTTACGTTCGGATCCGGGTAAACTGCCGGCGCGGCTGCACGAACATCGATGGAACAGTGGCCGATCAAATCACCTGGGAATTGCCTCTTATCTGTCTTATAAAGCTTGTGCCTCCATGGTTCGTGTGCCTTTCCGCATGGATAAGTCGAAAGATCATAGATAGGCTCTGAAGAAAACTTAGCGCCTAATGCTTTCAACTCGTCCGCCATAAATCTGAATGCCCCATCTGATAGCTCACTTTCTTCATTTATTGTCGGATAGCCGCCTCCAACATCGGCATGAGCACCAGGGAATAGGGCTTGTTTCACGCCGTCTCTATGGTCCCATAGTGTTGGCGTAAAATCGACTCGCTGTTCATCTAGGGATATGGCATGGACACCAAATCTTACATTTTCGCTTAATCGCGTATCGGCAAACCTAAAAGCATCAAGACGCTTGTCTCCATCAAATTTGGGAATTCCCATGGCGCCAACAGTATCCCAGACTCCTACGGCTTTAATTTTATTAGTAACTGGTGTGAAATCTGACGCATGGAGAGTATTATTGGAGAGGAATGCCGGAAAATCAGCTGCGTATTCAGCAAGACGTTGCAATATACCAACATTAGAGACGGATTTTCTGTAACGGTACCATGCTTCGGCTCCCTTGCGATAAGCCAGCTCCTTATCCTGAGTCAGTTCTTTTGCAAGCAACCCTTGTTTTGCAATTAATCCGGCCAACGCCCGGGCCGTGTAGGCACCGCGACTAAAACCCACGATAAATATGTCGTCATTGGGGTTGTAGTTTCTAGAGATAAATGTATATCCACGAACTATCCTGGTTACTATCCCTGCACCGAAAGCGCCGCCCATTACCTTTACAAGAAAATTACGCGAATCACCGACTCCATGAATATATTTGGACACTTGGCTTATATCGTTGTCATCTGAAATGCATTTTTCTTGTTCATCCGC
This sequence comes from uncultured delta proteobacterium, assembly GCA_963835305.1. Classification (GTDB taxonomy): domain Bacteria; phylum Desulfobacterota; class Desulfobulbia; order Desulfobulbales; family Desulfocapsaceae; genus Desulforhopalus_A. Next base: position 397,509 of record CAWIEU010000009.1, on the reverse strand, counting down.
AGCTTTTAACGATTCATCCGAAACCTTCCCTTCAAGGAGTAGGAACAACTTGTACACATTTGTCCAGTCCTGTAAATTATCCTTGTTTTCATCCTGATCTGGACTATTCCACGTTCCGTCGGCACAAAAGATGATGTTCTTCGGCATAAGTATCTCCTTTCGCGATAGTAGAAAATTTACCAGACATTAATGTTTGGCCTCAATATTTCAGACCGCTCTCTACATTAACAACCTTGAATTCAGGCAGAAGATTGGTGAATCCAGGATTGGTTCAGTCGATTTTCCCTCGGTTCTCATCTTCCGGGGCTAGTGCATCCTCCTTGCTCAAATATTTGAATCCCTATGTATAAAGCAGCCTTCACCAATTCATCTGGTGACAGGCTTTGTCGGAAAATTTTTGACATTCTCAATTCTTGCTTTCTACATCCCTACCTTAGGTTTTTATGGCCAAAAACCGCTTTATAGACTTAAAATCAAATTTTTTTCAGGCGAACATGACATAATGTCAGGGATATAGCGTGGTCCGGCCCCAGATCCTCAGATCCTTACAACGGCAAGCATCATTGGACACATGGTCCTCGCGATCCACTGAATGCCCTGGTTCGGCAAAGCCACGCTAATCGTTACCGCGCATTGATGGAGTGAATGTAACGCCAAGTAATAGTCCTTCTGGCGATAGAAAACGACTGACAGTCTGTCCCCAAGGTTCATTTTTGTTCTTGACGAGCATCCGGTAGCCTTTTGACTCAAGATATGTTGTTGCCTCTTGAACATTATCGACATCGAACTCAAGCCAAGATTGTGGTGCTGGAATTTCCTCAGGCCATGTTTCCTGACCGAAGCATGATTGCGCCGCTTGTGTGAGTGGCCACAGGGCAAAAGTGTTTGCACCCTTGAGACTCTCCGTATGGAGGTAGCCACCGTTTTCCTCTGTGAACTCAATGCCAAGAGCTTCACCATAGAGTCTGAGACTTTCCGCAGCGTTGCGGACGATCGGGCCGAAGCCCAGGATGAACAAAACCCTGGCATTTCCGATCTGCTTCATGATATCTCCTCCTCATAGTCGATTATATAATAAGATTCCGTTTTTTAACGCTTCTCATCACCGGCAGCAAAAAGCAGCGCTAGGAATGAGCGACGCTTTTTGCTGTCCGAATGTATGTAGTTGTTGGGCAATGTGCATGTATGAATCATACCTGTCGGTCTCTAACGTCCGCGATTATTCCGATAGTAGCTTACTTTTGGCTTTTTTGAACTCCTCATCCGATAAAATCCCTTCTCGATGCAGCTTCGCCAAATTTGCTATTTCATTAGCAAGAGGAGAGTTCAGTTCGGATTGTTTTTCCACTACAGTTGACACGCGAAATGATCTTGTCCGATAGTGATTAATTAGCCATGCGATGAATGCGGTGCCGAAGGCTATTGCTACGTAAACAGCAATTGCAGTTGGTTCAAAATGATTATCGAAATTGAATCCTCTTTTCCATTTGCCGATGGGCTCCGCCGCAAAAGCGAAAGGAAATAAGAAAAGTGCGGTTGCAGCAGCTGTTGCTGGTTTCACTGGAAATGCTAATGAACAAACCACGATAATCACAGGAATGAGTAAAACACTCATTCCTGCTAGATCCCAATGAAGAAACAGGGCCGCATAGATCGTCCAACTTAGCAACACGATCGAACTAACTATCCATATCTTTCTGTTTATTTATCAACTTGAATGTAAAGAGTACCGAAAATCGCAATAATCCGCTCCTTCCATGATAGTATGTGACCGCTCAAGCTTCAGTTGAGGGTGAAAGCCGCGGGCAAAAGGTTCGTCACGGCAGCAAGATAAAGCTACACCGTACTCCGCAAGCCCTAACTCACGGTATTTTTCAAAGTACGGGCAGCGAGTTATATTGAAATGATAAGTCTCGGAAGTTTGTTCTAATACCTTCATTTCTAGCACACCTCCTATGCCCCATGTAGCTACATCTTCAACTAATTCAGGAATCCCTGTATTGCCAAGTTTGTTTCGTATGAATTCACCACGCTTGAAAGCTTCTTTTTCATTGACCTCCTGCAAAATGGCAAGAGCTTCTTCCTTTCCAATTCGTTGAGCTATAGCTTCAATTATAGGGGCAACAACTGAGGCTTCTATTGCTCGTTTTTCTATCCGGTTAATCTCGTTTTTTTCGCTATGTATTTGCATCATTTTTTCCTCTTCTTACAGAATATGTTCTGTCTTGTTTTGGGGAATAGCGATATCCTTTTTGATTAAGGCCAACGCCCGCCATCAACAGCGAGGTACGAGCGTCGGTTGCATGGCATTGTTATACGGCATTTTCTGGTGACCGCTTCGAAAACCAAGCGTGAACAAAACCTGCTTGATAAAACTGAACAGGCGAGTCAAAACCACCGTGTTTAATAATTGACTTAACATCATCGGGGGGCAGAATCGCAACATCTTTTGCCCAAGCTGAATGTGTCTTTTCTATAGCACCAGCGGGCACATTTGCAGCGTGCAGCATACTTACCCATACCTTAAGCAACGCTTCGTATTCAGGCGTACCTGTAGATTCTCATCAACAAATCCATTAAATATCTCACGAACAAGTACCAGGCATAAGTAAAAAGACAGCCGATCGGATCACTCCAATCGGCTGTTGTGTGTAGACAGCAGTCTACCGCACCGAGTTATCCCTTGGCGGCGGAGTCCCCTCGCAACCGCCTCCGTTTCACTCGGATTCGTTGAACCATTCCGAGTTGTAGAAAGTCCCGGCGGTAATGGTTTTTTCTTCGTGATAATAGGCTTCTTCCAATGCCATGGTGGCGGTATTCATCAGCGTTCGGCGATTGCCTCTGGTGCAAGCAGTAATGATTTCTATCGCTTCCTTATCAAAGAGATCCGGCGGTGCAGCCGCATTTTTCAAGCGATGTTCGATAAATAGCCGGGATTCAAATTCGTTCATATAGAGGGTTTTGATGATGCCGGTGAGTCGTGATCGAATGGGGCCGAGAATATGAAGATCGAGTCTTTTAGCAATGGTTTCGTCACCGACGAGTAATAAAGAAGCGGCGGCAGTCGGCTTGCTTGTTTGAAAAAGCAGGGAGCAGAGATCCCAGAGAGAGTCGTTTTCGAGCCGCTGGGCATCATCGACGATGATTACCGGATGGCGGGGGTTGGCTCCATCGATCATGGCTTCGATATGCTGCTGGGTCCTGGCAATCAACGGCACGCCCCGCCCTTTGGTCTCGACGCCGAGAGCTTCGGCAAGGATACGGGTAATACCGTTTCTTGAGTGCCCGGCGTAGGGAATGAGCACTGTACGGTAAGCGTTTTTGTCGAGATCCTGGATCAAGGCATGGACGAGGGTGGTTTTTCCCGAACCCGTAGGACCACAGAGGGCTAAACTCTTGCCGGTATGCAGAAGCCGTTTGATGGTTTGAATATGTTTGCTGTCCCGATCGGGCAGAAAAAGATGCCGCTGCCCATAGGTATCGGCAAAGGGGTGGTGTTTCCAACCGAAGAAATCGCCCATGGGCAATTTGTCGGCGGTATCTGTAATGCGTGACATATCAACTCCTTGTTTTTCTGGCATTTTGGTGAACATCCACCGGTTTTGCGGGTTTCATTTCGGGGCCGTACCAGACCTGGCTGATATCCCAGGGCATATACCAGACATCGACTCTTTGCCCAGGGAGGGTGTCAATGACCTCGTAGCTTCTTTTTTTCAAGCGGATGGTGCTGTTGAGATACACTCGACAACGCCGTTTCATACGGAATAACGGCTCAATATCTACGGTTTCCGGGAGAGTTCGACAGACGCTTTGGCGACTGAGTCGTTTCTGCAAGGGAGAAACGCCAAGGGAACTGTGTACGGATTTGTGATAGAGGGCGAGCCACTGTTGAAAAGCTTTGTTGATGCCGTCAAGGGTGCGGGCAACGGGGGTTTGACCATCAAGGAACTGGTCGCGAACCCGCCGAAAGTATCTCTCTATTTTTCCACGACCACGGGGTTTTCCGGGTGGAGTATGGATAAGATGGATTCCGAGATTAGCGCAGACAAATTTCAGATGATGGCTGGCGTAACAGGCGCCGTTGTCGGTGTAGAAACGGATCGGTTTGCCGTGGATTTTGACGGCAGCCATCAGTTCCTGCATCATCACCTCGGTATCTTCTGCGAAAAAGAAACCGGCGTGTACCACATAGCGAGTGGCGTCATCGATAATGGCGTGCAGGTAGGTCTTACGTTTCTGACCATTCACCCTGATCTTCGGCCCATGGAGAAAATCGGCGGTCCAGAGCTGGCCGAAATCCTGGTAGGCAAAGGCCCTTGCCGGCTGTTCGGTTATGAGATGTGGATCCCGATGCAGGTTGGTGGACGTAGCGAAGCGGTAGAGGGTAGCGCGGGATGGAGTGACCATATTCCACAGCTTCTCATCGATCAGTTGCGCGAGGATGCGGGCCAGAGTCCACCGCGGGTGCTCACTGCGTAACTCGAAAAGGCGGTTTTCAAGTATTTTTGGAACAACACTGTGGCTGCCCAGATTCTTTCTTGGCGCATCCTTCAGCGCGGGCAATCCGCCATGCCGATAGCGGTACAGCCATTTGCGGATGGTCTCCGGGGAAAAAGACACAAGTGTCCCGTCCGGTTTGCGAAAAGGTTGGACGGCGAGCCGATTGAGTTCGTTTTCCAGGCTTTCTTCCGCTTCATTTCGATGTAGAAGACGACTGATGATGCCATATCGCCAGACGGCCAGGTCGGTTTTTACAGGAGTTGTCATAGTTATCTCCGGGTTAAGGGTTGAAATTCCGGCAATAACAACATATCTCCTTGAAAACAGATAGGTATTTATTGTGTTGGTACGCCCATTGGCCACCTCTTCGGGTAGAAAACCAGAGAAAAATCTCTGGTAAAATCGGTCCAAGACAGGGGTGTATTCGCGTCAGGAAATGGGCCCCAGTCAGCGATCTTTTTTTCGTGGTCGAACCATGGGGTGAACTTTTTTCCAAAAGCGCTGAGTCGTTTTATAACTCCACGGCTCAGCCCCATACGGCGAGATCCCTCCGCTTGGCTCGTCTTGTTGATGTTGCAAAGAAAATGGCAACACAAAAGAGTCTGAAAAAAATGTCGGACAATCGGCAGGAATGGATACGGCAACACGGAAAAGGTAATTCGTGGACAAAGAGGAGATTTACAGACAAAGCGCGGGATCTTGACCTGAATTGACTCTTCCGGATGAGCTCTCTGGTAGGTGCCGTGATGAATGATCAGTGAAGTTGCACAGTGAGGGCAACGGATAAGTGGTTCTTGCTTGCAGGATTGGGCTTTTTTCAATAAAGTGTGCATAAGAGGGAGGGTTGTGGTTGATACTATTCGGGAAAATAATATCTTTTACCACAATCCCCCCCTCTTATCCCCCCCAAAGGGGGGAGGCAGGATCCCAAGGCATTCGGCGGTTCCTGCTGTCTACTCGTCCATGTCGGCTATATTAGAATTTTTCTCAATTTCGTTGGTTGTCACTTTCTCGCATTATGTAAAGCTATGTGAGAATTTCGACTAATTTTCAGGGACTGAAAGAAGATAATCTATAGTACCCACCGATGATGACAGGTCAGCACTAACTAATATTCCGTTTTGTTTTAGTCTTTTCGATATGGCGCGGAAAAAGTTGGAACGCGCTTCATCGTCGAGGATAAACTGAGAAACCATAAAGCAAGTAGCCGCATCATGAGGTTTAATAACTGGTAGTGATTCCACATAACCTTCATGAAACGTACAACGGGAATTAAAACCTTCTTTCTCGGCTCTCTGACGGCATACATCCAGCATTGCACCAGCGGGCTCAACAGCGGTAAACCTCCAGTCTGGAAACTTGTGGGCCAAAAAGGAAAGCTCCGCGCCAGTGCCTAATCCTACACAAAGTATCCGAGCAGCCTGTGGCAACTCTGAAAAGATCCATTCGAGTTGAAAGTAAAGGCCATCGTGAACGGGCGCCAGTTTCTTTTGCTGTTCTTCATAACCAGTAGCCTGCTTATCAAAAACAGCGTTGAGTTCTTCTTGATTCATGTGATGTCAGTTCCAATGCAGTATACGTGAAATGCACTGGTTCAACGCCGGTGCATTATTCCTGCTGGAAATTAGAATCATGTTGGAATAATTCCAGCTAATTCCATGAGGTTTCTCCGGAGATAACCAAAGCTAGGGGATGCATTGTTGTTGACATCCATATGTGGTGTGATTTTTTCAGCCCATACAGTTTTCTCAGCCCCAATGGCTTGCCAGCCCTTGGTTGAAAGAGCCGCCGAGCCACCTGGAAAATCGCATCGGCAAGTTTCTCCCATGTGCCGCAAATGGAATCATTAGCATATGTATTCAAAACTGTATCTTTTGCTTTTGGATATGCTTTTTTGAGCGCGGGAATGTCACCGAGAAACCAAGCTTCACCTTCCTCTATTGCAATACAAAAACGAGTTTCCGGCTTTAGAATACATGCGTTAAGGATCGCGTATGAATTCTTCGCGAAAGGCTTTTAGGCACTTATCATCTAAGTCGCAAATCAAGATAACTACAGCAGGGTAATCTGCCGGGTAATGGCGAAAAATGTGTTTCCGTATCCCCGTAACAATTTAGGGAGTTGAGTCTAACAATATGCGTTTACTTGCATTGGCGTTACCACTAAGATTTCTTTGGAATCCGGCCAATTCCTTTATACGGAATGAACCTTAAATGTATGCTCAGGGCCTATGAATTTTAGGCACTAAGAGTATCAAGCGCCTTCTTTCCCGGACTGGTCTTCAATGAGTATTTCAAAATGCATCTAATTACCTCGCATCCAAATAATCGCTGTACCAGAGTCCACCCAAAGGCAATCCCTCCGCAACCAAGTTCTTCACGGTCTCGTCTTCGCTGGCCCTCCGAATGAGGAAAAGCCATCCGGACCTTTTTCCAGGATCCAGACCTCGGAAGGTTCCAAAGCATCGACCAAATATGGTTGATGAGTAGTGATAAAAACCTGAGACCCTCCTTTGCGGCCTGTTGCGTGTTCACGAAATTCCTTCGCTAATGATTCTAATAGCTTGTGATACAAACCATTTTCTGGTTCTTCTATGCATAAAAAGGGTGGTGGTGTCGGATCTTCAAGTAAAAGTAGATAAGCAAATACCTTCAGTGTCCCATCAGACATCTGTTGGGAATAAAATGGGTCCCGAAAGCCCTTGTCATTGAATCGCAGAAGCAGGCGACCATCGTTGGTCCCTTCCGTATCGATTTTACTGACGCCGGGAATTTTATCAGCAATACGATTTAAAATCGTTTGGAAACGCTTTGGGTGCTCCCGTTCCATGAATTGCACCACATTACCAAGATTGTCACCATGGATGTTGAGATGTTTCTGGGGTCCAGCGAGCGGCAGGCTGCGAGCAGCATCGGGAGTGAAATAACTGAGGTACCATCCTTCAATGAATCTTCGAAATGCTGAAATTCTCGGATGTTGTTTCAATGACCCAAGCGTTGCAATTCCGAGTTTGCGTATGTCCTCAAGCTCGACAACTTCGGTTTCTCTGGACTCTTCCTTAGATACACCTGACTTAATGGATTCCATCAGGTGTAATAGATCAAAGTTCCCTTGATCTTCATCGATTTGACGGCCTTCCTGATCCCCTTTCCACACAACCCCCTTTCCATTATTCAACACTAGAAATGAAAAAGGCCACCCATGCTTTTGGCCTTTACGTCTTTGCCTGAGACGCTCTTTCAACACAAATGGACGGCCGGAACTATCTATATCAATTGCAATTTCATAAGTAATGGGCCGAGCATTTCCATCTTCCTTGTAATACACCTCAAATTCGATTGGTTCTTGTTGGCCTTGTGCCCTAATTCTTTTAAAGCCACCTCGACCTCGAGAGTCGCAAGCCTCTTCAACACCTGATCTCAAAGCATCCGCCAAAAAACCGAATGCATCAAATAATGTACTTTTTCCAACACCGTTTTTACCTATGACTGCAGTCATTGGTGTAAGAGGACTCGGCCTGTTGCTGATTCCACAGTCGGCCAAGAGAAACGTCTTTCAACGACCTAAAGTTTTTGACTCTGAATCCTTCTATCTTTGCCATAAGTTCCCTTTTTATATTGCAGCCAGTCAGTTGTAACACATTAATCAGTTCTAGCTTTTATTCGAAATACAGCCGGGTAAGCTCTTGCATTTTAACATCTAATGAGTTTTCACATATTGGCGATACAAGTATTTGTGAAATGTCGACAAATTGCAAACTTGAATTTGTTTTGTTCAATCGCGGTGCTGACCAGCGCCGTGGGCAGCGCAAGCAAGCTTAGCTTGGTTGTGATGTTCACGGTGTCTGGTCCAGCTCCTGGTTCTGGTGCGAGCGACGGGACCAGGGGCTGGACGCAGTCAGCACACCGCATTCTCGGCGGCGAAGCCGCCGAGAACGTTGAGTTCAAGCTCACATGGGCACAAACAGAATTTGGCAAGTGTGATGAAGTGTCTGTAAACGATAATCTTGGCAGAAGCAACAACCGATCTGTGCCAGAGGTCAACTGGAACGTCTGGTTAAATTATTTTTTTTATAATAGTTAGTTAAGGATTTCTCTCCTGGAATACAACTCAAAAACAAACTGAGAATTATAGAACCAATGATTGGTATTAAATTTATCAAAACCCACAAACCAGATTTACCCATGTCATGTAGCCTTTTTATTGATGTAGCAAAGAAAGGCCATAAGATCAGTACATTTGAAACTTGGAAGAATTTTGATTTCAGAACAACTCCCTGACTTTCAATAGCGTATACTAATAGAACCAATAAAATCATTGGAATATTCCAATAGAGCCAATAATTTTTTAAGGAGAGTTTTCCTTTAAAGCTAAGGTACACATTTGCTATTTCAGATTTCACAGGGGCCGTTTCCTTGGCTGTCATAAATTTCTAATGGTTTCTATTTTTTTACTTCTTCAACTTCGTATTCCCGTGAGATCCAAAATGGGCCTCCACCAGCAATTTTAAAAACTCTTTCAATTCCATTTTTATCTTTAACTGAAACTTTGTAACTGGCTGGGTGTAAACCTGTGAGTCCCCACGGCCAAATCATTATATAAATAGGATAAAATCTCTTATCGACTATTTCGTAATTATTTTCCCAAGACCACCTAGTAATGAATTTTCTGGTTCCATGATTTACATACCAGGCTAATGCTAGCATTATCATGAATATCAATTCACCAAAACTCAACTACATCACCATTATTTGTCATTTAATTTCTTGGAATTTAACATGCTGTTGTGGGGCGTGTTCTGTTTACGCGTCCCTACAAACAGCTGGTTAGCCACAGTAATTTATTTACTGTGCTTAACAAGCGTTTTGAAATCTGCCTTCTTTAACGCTTCTAGTTGCTTAAGTCGTTCCTCTAATACCAGAATCTTTCTATCAAACCTTGCCTCCTCAAGTAGGTGTTTAGACCTATAAATCGATCGAATCCTCTGAAATGCAAAAAACGTCAGTGATACTACTATGATTGTCAGCATCGAAATTAGTAGACTCACTAATGGTGTGGAAATATCTGACTGCTGCATAAAATCTCTCAATCTTAGGAAAAAATCTGATCGCTGTGAAATTATTTTGATGGCATTGGAAAAATACTTTGTCGTAAAAATTGTAACCATCATGCTTAAAATAATCGAAAAACTTGCTATTTGATATAAAGCAATTTTCTCTCTTTTTCTTTTCATTTGTTCTTTGGCCCAGAGTAATGAATCTAACTCGCGCTCTGAATCTGAATATTGAGTTTCTAAAGGTTGCCTAATATTAGACGCTCTTTCACTAGCCCAATTATCGATCTCATCTGCAACTTTCTCACCAAGCATTGCTTTCAGTGTCTGGATTATTGCCAACGTATACTCATTTCCATATTCGGTATCAATGGCTAAGCGTCTTCTTGAATAAGATCGTATCACGTCTGCATTCCATGGTATGGGTGTAAGGTATCTAGCGACTGAAAGAAAATCACTAAACTTCTCCACAAACTCTGGGAGCATTTTGTTTAGTAAAACCCATGTCCTTGTGAACTCTAAATCTTTACCAACGATATTTTTTAGCCTTTCAATTCCTGCAGCTGACAGCGGGTCATATTCACTGACAATAATCACCTCATCAGAAATTTTTCTATTCATCGCAGCTCTTGATATTGCATCAGATCCTGCTTGGGCATCAAGGAATATGTAATCGTATTTTGTTCGTAATGTATCAAGCACTGCATGTAATTTTGTTGAGAAAACTTTTTCGTCAAGCTCCTCTAGAATTTCGAATTTATATGTTGCGGGAAGGAAATCAATGCCATTCTCAACTTTAATTACGTCGTTTTCAGTTTTGCCTTCTTTGTTCTTCAAGTCGAAGAGTCCTGAGGGTTCACGAGACTCCTCATTAAATTTTTTTTCGTTAACCTCATGGAGGTACAACAAAGTAAGGCCGTGAGTTGCAGAATCACAATCAACAATCAGGCACTTCTTGCCCATTGCAACCAAGAGGCTAGCAAAATTTGCTGTTATAATGGTTTTTCCAGATCCGCCTTTGGGGCTAGCTAAACAGAATACTTTTGCATTCATTGAGCGCCTCCGGCCAATGCTTTTGCGTCGTCTTCCGCTTTTCTTATTTCCGCAACAGTTACTTCTTGGCCTGGATACACGCCTAATCTCTGAACAAGATCAGAAAATATCTTTGTTAGTTGATCGAAATTATTCGGTTGATTTTTCGTCATTATAATCAAACCGTCTATTTGTATTTTTAACGCTCTAAGTCGCCTTTGTTCATCAAGTAACTTTGATACTTCTCGCTGAAAGAACTGCGAATTACCACAAGGGTCAGTCGAATATGTTACGTACACAGCCCTAAATGTCATCATAAGTCCTTGATTAAGCTCATCTAATGCGTAAAGCAATCCGTGAATCTTTGATGCATATTCTGAATTAATTTCACCCTCACCCAGATTCTCTGCTTTGACTTTCGCTGCGACCTTACCCTCCCATCCCTCAATAAAAAGAGGGAATGCCTCGTTTACATCTTTATATACGGTCTTAGTGCTGCCATCTGGGCACCTTACATCGTAGCTTTTTTTAAATAGAGAAAATTTCCACATATTCTTGACCAATAATATTTATGGTTCCTAAATAGAGGCTAACATGATGATCACCGTTTTATACGGTGAATCATTTCGTTATTGTTCCTTGTCAAGGATAAAGATTTGACCCTACTTATCGGCGTCAGTGCGCGAACTGATGACACGTGACGTTACGACTATTTGCGTGAAGGCACTTCCACCGCAATCTCGCACGCCATTGTGCAGATGGGTTCGAGCCCAATCAATTGCAAGGTCAATGTACTCCTGACGCTTCCTTTTCAGCGCGGCTAGTTCTTCATCTTCAAAGAGCCGATCCAACCCGGAGAAGGCCTGCTCTCCAGATCGGAAGGGCGCGATGATCCCGAATGACGACCACGACACCAGGATTGACCAAATTCGTACCAGAACTTTGATGTCTTTGTCGATTTCGTCCCAAGCTAGCGCCAAGCTCTTCTGATTATGCGCAATAACGGTGTTGCGGAACTTTATCGCCCTGGAATTCTCATTCGTGAACTTGCCGTTTTTCTTGTCGAGAAGATCCGCTATGAGTTTGAGTTCTGCCTTTGTGCATGCACCATCTGAGGATACGAACTTGCCGATCTCCCACCATAGCTTTCTGAGTGAATTTTCTCCCGGTGTCTTTCCAACCAGTTTTCCAAGGAGTGAAGATACGGCGTAGGTGCTACCAATTAGCCACTGTTGGTAGAAGGGGTGGTCGAGAAATGGTTTGCTTGCAGTCTCGACATGCTGAAAGGCGTGTTGCATGGCCCGCCATTCAATCATTTCGAGTATCAAATCATCGATCCCCTGCGAGTAGTCGCCATTCCTATACTCCTCACTCGCGAGCCAGCTTTCTTCCGATTCGATTTGGGCCTGCCAAGTGTTTCTGCTTCCCTCATCACTGGCCCTAGCCAATTTTTTCCGCACGTATTCGAGAAATCTCAGTGACTCGTCGTGCGAGCGCCTCCTGCTTGTGGCTTCGACGGCGCGCGTCTTGGCTTCTTCGGAAGTGCGAATCGTCATAGTGGTGGTTCCCGACGCCTAACGCTAAGCGAACCGGCGCGCGCCGCTTTTGCGCGCGGCCGTGTTGAGCGACGGGTTATGTCAGTGGTTGTTAATTTCCTGAACATGTGCATCTATGCTCTCAGACAAATGCCGGCATTGTGCAACCAGCTCATTGACGCTCTCGACTGACACTGAAACTGGATTGCCTTCCTTATCATATCCTGCCCTGTGAGCACAATCATGCCTTAGACGCACTGCCTTAAATAGCCATGCAATGTCTCCAAAATCATAACCGAGTACATCTGCATACATTGGCTTTACCTTACGCATGTCGTGAAAAACTATATTCTTCAGATACGCGGCAACTGTCGACTTGATGTTGCTATATTGAGCGTAGATCTCATTGATAGTGAATTTGCGACATCCAAACTCGGGGTCTATTTCTATTAGCTTTCTCGTCAGGACATCCGAGTTAGTTACGTTGTGTATGAATGTTGCAGACAGGAATTGTTCAAGAGCGGATACAATATGGGCGTGCATCATGACAAGAAGACTGAAATGAACATTCTCATCTACGTCGATTTGTAGGAGTTGCGGTACCTTGGATAAATGCTTGTTGAGCGTTTTAAGCTGCTCGGAGTTCTCAACCTCCCACTCAAGCTCATCCGCTTCAGGGTCATCTATATCCCATGGCGACAAGCTCACATATGAGCCAGAAGTAAGACCGACAATCTTTGACATTATCGCCGGGTCATTGTCGCCATCGAACCGCACAATGTGGCCATACACCAACCCATCATTGCTCTGATCGACATCGATTTCGTAGCTGATCTGTTCAAGCTCGTCATCGGTGATGCCGAGTAGCTCAGCTAACCGGTTGTTCCTCTTGGCTTCGATTTGGTCAAACCACCGTTCCTTTGTGCTACTCATTGCGCCTACTCCTGGTGAATGACATAATCGCGGAGCTGACCAGCGCCGTGTGCCGCGCAAACAAGCGCAGCTTGATTGTGTGGTGCGCGGTGTCTGGTCAAGCTCCTTGTTCTGGCGCAAAGCGACAGGGCAAGGGGCTTGACGAAGTCAGCTCCGCGATTCTCGGCGACGCAGTCGCCGAGAACAAGTAATTCTACAGTTCTGTATATCTCCCCGGCTTGAGCAGAGGTCCATGAATGGCTCGGCTTCTACAAAAGCAGCCCATTAGCTCCTTTTACCAAATATTTTTCGTAATGCACCAATATTTCGTGAAATATTTTCGATTTTTTTGTTATGATCGAATATGCGCTTTTCTGTATATCATCCTAAATGAAATGATCAACAGTTTCTTGGAGAACCTCACATGTTACAAGTTCCACGCACAGTACTGGCAAGTTTTGAGGATTGCCTTGTGGCAAATAATATTTCAGTAAATATTCGTGGACATTATATGAAGTGGCTGCGATTCTATCTCGATTTTTGTTCTAAATATCGACATGATGCCAACAATTCAGATAGCATTATTGCCTTCGAGAAAAAGCTTCTTGAGAAAAGACAAAGTGAAAGGCAACGGCAACAGGCATCCCATGCAATCCGCCTTTACTTTCATGTTAATCGAGCGAATACTGTTAGCAGATCGCCGAGTTTTCTTCCTGTTTCTCCTGTTGATAACGCTGAAAATGTCAATGCCAGAGAATCTCTCACATCTGCCATCACGAACAACTCCCCTTTGGACACTGCTCCTACCATCCTTGCCACACCCGGAAGCACTTTAAAACGTCAATCTGAAACAACAGAAGAGCCAATGCCAAGATCTATTCCCAAGGTCAACGCTAAACCCGCTACTGGTGCCTCCTGGGTTGTACCTTTTACTCGTCTTGATGAAGAAATTCAGATACGACACTACTCACCAAAGACCCTGAAAACATATCGACACTGGCTGAAAAGATTCCAGGCTTTTACCCGAAGCAAACCATCAGAATCGCTGTCGGCGGTTGATGTTAAAGAATTCCTGACTTGGCTGGCAGTCAAAAAGCAGGTCGCGGCATCAACCCAGAATCAGGCATTCAATGCATTGCTGTTTTTTTATCGGCATGTTTTGGAAAAGGAGTTTGGTAAACTTGAGGGGATTGTGAGGGCAAAACGAAAAGAATATATTCCCGTCGTTCTTTCCCGTGAAGAAATAGACGAGATTGTCTCGCATCTTGCGCCTCCAGTTGATCTGGTAGTGAAGTTGCTCTATGGTTGCGGCTTACGTCTGTTTGAATGCCTCAATCTTCGCGTCCAATGCCTGAATTTTGCTGCCGGAAAAATCACTATTCATGACGGGAAAGGCAAAAAAGACAGAACAGTGCCTCTACCCACAGTTCTTGTTCAGGAATTGAAAAATCAACTTAAAATTGTCAAAAAGCTTCACCATCGTGATCTGGCAAGGAAGTATTCCGGAGTCTTTCTCGTTAACGCTTTGGACAAGAAGTATCCAAACGCTGCCAAAGAATTTATTTGGCAATGGCTTTTTCCTGCTATTGATCTCACACGTGTGCCGGAGACCGGAGAGTACAAACGGTATCATCTCCACGAAACTGTGGTGCAGAAAGCTATCAAGGAAGCGGTTGGCAAGACCACGCTCTGCAAACGTGCCACTGCACATACCTTCCGTCACAGTTTTGCCAGCCATCTCCTCCAGGCTAATGTTGACATTCGCACGATTCAGGAGTTGCTTGGCCACAGCGATCTGAAAACCACTATGATCTATACACATACTGTTAAAAGCGTCACAATCAAAGAAGCAATAAGCCCTCTGGATTTTTGATATTGGCACTGGCCATTATCACCAGAAGGTTTTACTTGAATATTGAGATGTTTCCTGACCATATCTGACACCCTTAAACTGGAAGAACAGGACTCGATTTTCCTTACCTATCCGATCGTTTCTTACCTCGACTCATGATCTCGATATAGCCTATATCGCGAAACAGTCGGTTACGCTTCCGGAATGTCAGCTCCTTCATTATGCCAAGTTGTTCCAGGCTACCGAGCCCCTGGCTCACCTGAAGTCCTGCAAAAAATTCCCTAGAAAAGTTTCCATTCCGGCATGGGGCAGCGGTTGATCGGGAATCAGTCCGGGGGTGTAACCGCGCTTGCGGAACGGGGCCAGCAATGTCGAATTCCGGCTGATGATATGGACCGGAACGGACCAGGGTTCGTCAGCATCTGTCAGCTGAAGATTGGGCTGGTGATCTCCCATGATGATGATCAGGGCGTCGGTAGTAACGAATTTGGCCAGGTAATCCCCAAGTGTCGTAAAATCGTAGTTCAGGGAGCGCAGATAGGCATCTCCCGCATTCTTCAGGTTGGGCCAGTAGATTGGATAAAAGACCGGCTGCAGCTTGTTATAGATGCTGCCGTCGCCTATGCTCTCCCAGTCCGGGATGAATGGCGGTTGAATACTGAAGGCCGCGTGGCTGCTGACCAGGACGTAACGGATGAAGAGAGGCCGGCCGCGTTTCAGAAATTCCCGACGCCGGACCCAGTCGAGCACAAACTGATCCGCCATGGGCGCCCAGCCGAAAGTTCGGCCTTTATAGTCGAAATCCCAGGCATAATAGTACTGTTCATAGTTGAACCTTTGTCCGTCCGGATACGCGAAACGGGTACCGGGCATTACCGAGACGGTGCGATAACCGCTGTTGCTGAAAAAGGTGGCAAGGGGAGGCAGGGAGGATTGCAGCAGGATTTTATCCTCGATATCATTTTCCACCCGTACGCCGAATTCCAGGGTGCTGTGGGCCAGCCAGGAGGCGCCGCCATAGGTCGGGGAATCCAGGTAGGAGGAGACTGCCATGAAGCCGTGTTCGTCGAGGGTTTGGGAAAACTTCCGCATGGTGGCCTCCATCGCCTGCCTATAGGCAGGCCTGACGAAGACTGTGCGGCCATAGGATTCAACCACGAACAGCAGGACATCGGCCCCCTTAAGGCTACCTAAGGTGGAGGGACCGGCTTTTCTCTGCCGGACGGTTTTTTCTATTCGGGCAGTGATGTCCTTTATTTGTTGCTGCTGCCGGAAAAAGGAGTGCAGTTGTCGGCCAAGACTGGTGATGACCGGTGCTTTTACCACCATTGCCGGACGGATAAGCGTAGAGCCGAGGAGCAGGCCCGAGGCGAGCAGGAACGCCAACCGAAGCTGTTTGTGTAAAAGTCCTTTCGCCCCTTCCCGTAAGGCATACCAGCTTGAAACCATTACCGTCGCGGTCAGAGCCGCCACGCTTATCGAAATCAGGAGAAATTCTCCTTGCCGGGCGGTTGTCTTGAGCAGGTCATAGAGATCGAAAAGATAATGGGAATCGATATAGAGATTGAAGGGCCGGTTGAGGTACATGGGCACGGCGGTATCGCCAAGGCGAAACAGGCGCAGGAAAAGAAAAAACAGCCAGACCGGCAGTGTGGTGAGAAAGAGCAGGCGTTTGCCGAAGCAGGCCGCAAGCGCCAGAGCAGTAAACAAGAGCCAGACGTCGGCAGAAGGCTGCAGGAGCTGCCAGGAAAAATATCGGTCAGCCGGGTAATTAAAATTCAGCAGGATACTGCAGAAGAAAAAGGCGGTGAAGAGTCTCGCCAATGCAGGAATAATGTGTTTTTCAAACTTCATGGCACCCGCCTGGCCAGGAAATCGAGGTGACGTGCCAGCAAGGTCAATTCACCGGCTTCGACCTGACGGTGCCGCGTTTCGATCCAGCTCTCCAGGTTGCCCGGAGAAACAACTTTTTTGCGCAGTTCCCCTGCAACCGTGGCAATGATGGTGTGCAGGAAAAATATTTCATTCTCTGAATAGCTATGGCTGCGGGGATGGATGAGCCAGTCCGAACTTCCGGCGGCCAAAAGATCCAGGCCCGGGCGTTGCAGAAACTGTAGCAGTCTCCGGCCGGTGTGGCTTGCGCCGGGCAGCCGCGCTTCCATCGAGGCATGGTAAACGTCGATAATTTCCTCTTCGCCTGGCAGCTCTGGTAGAAAGAGAGTCTCCCCATCGAAATTGCAGGTCAGGTAAGCAAGGCCGTTCTGGTGTAATCGGGAGAGGAGCCGTGGCAAGACAGAGGGAAAGTCAACCAGATCGAGCACGGCATGGGCGATCAGAAGATGAAATTTTGCTGAATCGGCACTGTCTGCCGGCTCTTCCGCCCGGACACAGTCAAGGATTACGGTAATATCGGCCAGATCCGTTTGCAAGCGGGCTCGATGATCCCCGGACCAGGACAGGCTGAGGGCTTTTTCCCCCGCCCAGTGTGAAAGATGATGCCGGGCTGCCTTGAGTTGGGCCGGGTCGCTGTCGGTGGCGGCGTAGACAACGGAGCCGGTCAGCAAATTCTGCTCGACGAATCGTTGCAGCATGGTGCCGATACCTGCCCCGATCTCGAGAATTCTCACGGAGCCGCTATCCATCTTCCCCAGGACCCGGCGAAGTGTCTGCCAGACGTGGTGGTTGAGAGCCCGGTCGTCAATCTCCTTTTTCGCTGCGAGGTAGCGGTGATCAAAGCTCCGGCTGCTTTCACCGGCTGCTGCCTGGTAGTTTGGCCAGCTCTCCTTATGCGAGTTATGTTCTTTCATCGATCTTGTCTGGAGATGATTTTTCCCGGATTTGCAAGGCTGGTAATGTTGCCAGAAAAGTATCAATGGCCGCCACGCTGTCCTGCCAGCTCGGATGAGCGGCATAGGTTTTACAGGCGGCCAGGCCCAGGCGCAGCAGTTCTTCCCGATCCTTGTGCAGACGCATAAGCAGTGCTGCCAGGCCGGTAAGATCGTCGGATGCCAGGAGAAACCCGTTTACTCCATGGCGGATGGTCTCGCCGGCTGCGCCATCCAGGCAACCGATGGCGGGCAGGCCGAAAGACATGGCTTCGAGAATGGCAATGCCAAAACCTTCATAGGCGTAAGGCATGCAAAAGACCTGGCTGTTGCGCAGGACTTCGACCAGTTTGGCTTCCTGCAGAGATCCTAAAAATCGCACCGAATCCGATCCAAGTTGCCGCACGAGCCTTTGGATTTTGGAGGTATAGGCGAGATCAAAGTCGAGACCGCCCACGACCGACAGACGCCAGATTCCGGGATCAATTTCGGCCAGGGCCTGTAATAACGGTAGCAGCCCCTTTCTGGGAATCACATTTCCCAGGAAAAGCAAGCGCAAAGGTCCACTGCGATGGGCCCGTTTGCTGACTGCTTCAGGTGAAAGCACCGTTTTTAATCGGTCTCCTGCGGGATAGGCGACAACCTCGGGACAAGTGTGCTCAAGCAGGGATGCAACCTTTTTCCGGGTAGTTTCCGAGTTATGGATAAATGCGTCAGCTGTTGCCAGAAAGCGTCGTTCCGCCAAAGACAGCAACCTGTTCCGCCATCGGTCCCGTGGTTCGTCGGAGAGTATGTGGTGGACCAGAGTCACAAGGATTGGACCGTCTTTGCTGTGGAGCCGTCTATTGACAAGAAAAAGAGACGGATGACAAAGTTCATCCTCAATGAGGAGATCGAATCCGCCGGTCAGCAGACGCTGGAGCAGGCTCGGGGAAAAGCCAAGCCACAGCCGTCTGAGATATGAGCCGGAAGGAAGACTGATCACTGTCACCTGATGGCCCAGCATTCTTAATCCTTCGACTACGATCCGGTCGTAGAGGTAGCCGCCGGTGAGGGTATCCAGACTCCCGTAGATAACAAAACCGATTCGCATCAGAGACTTGTGCGGTAGGATGTCCAGGCAATGTCATCTTCCCGGATGATAACACTCAGCGCTGCCAGCCGGAAATAGGCGAACTTCGTCTTGAAAAGACCGTGCAGGATGGTGGCCAGCCGCTCGATGCTGGGGTTTGTGCCGGCAAAAGCGGCCAGTGTGTTTAAGGTCTTGCCCTGAAAATCGGCCACGACCTCGTCCAGGTGACGTTGCACCTCGACAATATCCACCAGAAAACCGTGCCGGTCCAGCTCCTTTTTCTCAAGGACCAGCTCCAGCCGGTAGTGATGGGAATGCTCGATATTCTCCTCTCCCCAGTCTCCGCCGATAAGGAAATGACGGGCATCGAATTCACGTTTTACTCCGAGGCTATACATGATTGTTCTCCTTCCCTGCTCACAAAATCCCTTTTTGATGATCGAAGATTACCTGAATCGTCTCCCCGGGACTGCGATCAAGTGTTGCGTAGGCTGAAGACGCATCGGCCAGGGGGAAACGATGGGTAATGCACCAGGACGGACGAATCCGGCGCAACATTTCCCAGGCCAGCTGCAGGCGCCGGCTGTTCTGCCATCGGCCGGTGAGTCCGGGGGCGAGGCTGCTCACCTGGGAGCTGAGAAGCGAAACACGGCCGCGATGAAAGAACGAGCCCAGCTCCAGGTTGGCTTTTTTTGCGCCATACCAGGAGCCGATCACCACCCGGCCACTAAAGCGGGCCAGGGACAGAGCACTATTCAATGCAGCAGGGTCGCCCGAGAGTTCGTAGACCAGATCCGCCTCGCCGCCCTGTCCGGGAACTCCGCCAAGCTGTTTCAACAGGGATGGATCCGTAGGATCAAAACATTGCCAGGCTCCCATCTGGAGAGAGGCCCGGCGTCTCTTTGGGTACATCTCCACGGTTGCCAGTGATGCCAGCGGAAATAAGGAGAGCAGGGCGGTGGTGAGAAGGCCGATGATGCCTTGCCCGATAACCAGGACTTTTTCCCCGATCAGGGGGCTGCCGTCCAGTAGCAGGTTGACCGCTGTCTCCATGGCAGGCAGAAAAAGGGCTGTTTCGTCGTCCAGGTCGTCCGGAATGGGATGAAGGGTTTTGGGAGACGCGCAGAAGAGGTTCTGGTGAGGCTGGAAAGCGAAGACCCGGCGGTTCAGCCAGTCGTCAGGTATATTTTTTCCCGTGGCGATCACCCGGCCGACGGCGCAATAGCCGTATCCCAGGGGATAAGCGAAATCTCCCGACAGCGCCCCAATGGTACTGTCCACCGTGACTCCCTCCGGCCACTGGCCCCGGTATACCAGCATCTCCGTTCCCGGACTGATGGCGGAATAGTCTGTCTGCACCAGAACTTCAGCCGCTGCGGGCTGCGGCGCGGGGCCGTTTTTAATCTCAACCCGGCCCGGCTCCGTGAATTGCAGACGCTGGTGCAGCAGTTGTGGCTGGTGCTCTTGCCGCTGGTTCATTGATCCTGCCACTGCGGCTTTCCCCAGAGAATGATGTCGGAACCGCAGGCCTGGAAGGTCATCGGCTGAAGGGACAACCGGCAGCCGTTGGTCACGGCAGGCCGGTCAAATACCGGCAGACCTCCGACCAGACGCGGGGCGATGGTGATAATTATCTGGTCGACCAGACGCGCCTCGATAAAACTGCTGATAACCTGGCTGCCGCCTTCAACCATGATGCTCCTGATGCCCCTTTCGCCAAGCTGATGCAGCAGATTCGGCAGATCAACCCTGTTCAGTCTGTCGCGGTGGCAACGAATTACCTCGGCTCCCCGGTCTTCGATAACACTGACTTTCGCCCGATTATTTTTGTCGGTACAGGCCAGCCAGCAACGGCGATCGGTCCTGTCTAGAAGGCGCGCCCGCATGGGTATGCGCAAATTACTGTCCAGGACAATAGGTTGGGGACTCGGGCCTTCTATTAGCCGGACCGTCAGCAGGGGATTGTCTACCAGCAAGGTATTGATGCCGATGACGATGGCATCACAGGCCGCCCGGATGCGATGGGTCAGCATCATCGATTGGTGGCCGCTCAGCCGAAGCTGTTCACGATTGCGGGTGGCGATGCTGCCGTCAATGCTCTGGGCATAGGAAACCGTGACCAATGGCCGGTGATGCCGGTCCAGGAATTGCTTAGAGAGCATCGGCAACCGTTCGAACCATTCTTCCTGGAGGCAGCTGAGAGTTCTGTCTGTCGTCGAATCCACAGATTTCATGTTACAGCAGCACGTGGTGCCTTGAGGCAGAGCTTCGTTCATGAGTCTCCTTTGGCGGCGCGCGGAAGTTTTTTACTTAGTCATCGCTGAGTTTAGGTTTTTACGAGATTATCCTGTATGCCCTGGCTCAGTTTTCTGCTTATTGCTTATCTGCAGGTCCGGCCGTTTTGCTGAGCCATCCAAGTTGTTATTTCGAGAGATCGTTTGAACCATATTTCCGGGAGATATCCTTGATCATAACGGCCTTGCCGCGACAAGTCAAATACTTCATTGTCAGGCCCAGGCCGGTCAAACTGAAAAGCAGGTCACGGAAACGAATGATCAGGCAGAAACTGAGTCCCAGGGCGCTGCCGAAGCCAAGGTTGGCAGTAACCCAGGGCAGAGCCGATTCAAGAGCACCAATGCCCGCAGGTAAGGGTGTATAAAAAGCCAACCGTGCCGTCATCACCACCGCTATTAAGTGGGAAAACGATAAAGGAAAGCCCAGAAAAAAGGACATCAGCCAAAATTCGGCGAAAACTCCCAGCCAATGGCCAAGAGAAAAAAGATTGGCCTGCAGAAACCGGCTGCGTTGTTCACGAAAGAGGCGTTCGGCCATAACCTCTCCCTGGTTGATAATATCCACAAATGGCCATGGCCTGTCCGGGATCGATGAGAAACAGCTGAAATAAAATCTCCTGAAGAGCAAAACAGTTCGGGAGAGAGGTTTCTTACCCATAAAGAGGGCGGCCAGAATACAGATGAACAGCACCGGTGCGGCAATGGCCGGACTCAGCCACCAACCCTTCAAAACGGAACCACCTTGCTTGAGAGTGGTCCCCGTCAGGCAAAGAGCCAGAACGATAAAGCTCGCCAGCAGCTCCAGCAACCTGTCCACGGTAACCGACATCGTTGCAGTGGCCAGCGGTATTTCATGACGGCGGTGCAGGAGATACACCGACAGCGGTTCTCCTCCGAAATGCGGCCCGGGAGTAAGGTAACTGACGGCGTTGGCAGCCAGGCGGTAACCACACAATGATAACAGATCGACCGGAGAACCGAGGAGTCTTAGAAGCAGCCACCATCTGGCGCTCATCAGGGGCAAGAGAAACAGGTTGATAGCGCCGATAGTCATAAATGCCAAAGGCCCGATTCCCGCCAGAAGATGCCGGACTTCCGGCCAGGCCACCCCGGTCAGGGCATGCCTGGCCAGTACAAGCCCGAGCAGGCAGAGCAGCCAGTGGCGGCTTTTGAACAGCCGGCGGCCGAATGCTGAAAATCTGCTTGACTTGCCGGAGTTTCCTGAATCTTCCGATTTATCGGCAGAAGGCTCTGCGGGTGCGGTCATGGCATCTCACTGGTCGGCGTCAAAGTGCTTTTACCTCGGCGATACAGTATTCTATCTTCAGGAGCCCAGAGTGACATGGTGCCGGTACCGGTCAGC
Organism: uncultured delta proteobacterium; assembly: GCA_963835305.1. Lineage (GTDB taxonomy): Bacteria > Desulfobacterota > Desulfobulbia > Desulfobulbales > Desulfocapsaceae > Desulforhopalus_A. The sequence goes on along the minus strand of CAWIEU010000009.1, from coordinate 375,071 downwards.
ATCAGGGCGGCGGCAGTGCCGAAAACCAGAAGGGTACCTGGAGATAAACCAAACGGCGATTGCCTGGAAGCCAGCAGCAGAATCAGAAAAAGACAAGCGCTGCGGCCCATGAAGCCGGCGCCCGCCAAAAGGCAGCAGCTGAACAGTATAAGGGGAGCCGGTTGCCGGAACAGCTGGACCTGGTGCATGAGAGATGCAGAGAGCATCACTACACCGCCCGCAAGAAGAAGCAAACGGAGGGCGACCGGCAATTTCCACACCACAGACCTTCCTATAAAATCCAGGCTTGTCAGCTGGCGGGCATCCGTGGCAATCCGGCGGGATACCACCAGCCAGTCTCTTACAAAGCCGATCAGCAGCGGTATCATAAAAATGTAGGCGGCGAGGAAGGTGAATGGTCGCTGAAAGATCGGTAAAAGCGCCATTGCCACCAGGCCCATCTGACAACCGGCAATGATCCGTGCATAGGGCCGTGATTGGAGAGCGACCACGGGCAGGCCGCGTCTTTGCCGCTGCCGGATACCGAAAATAAATAAATAATAGGCAAGTCCCACCAAAAGATAGACACCCGGCAGCCGACCGAGAGCAATCGCCAGTAAAGAGGCGGCCAGCAGGCCCGCGGCATCAGTTTCTATATCGAGGTGTCTGCCGAGTTCGGTCTTTCGGTCCTGTTTTCTGGCGATCAGGCCGTCTAACAGATCGGCCAGGGAAATCCCCAGATACAGCATTCCCGCAGACCAGCTCAAATAATGGAGTTCAGGCAGCTCCCGGCTCTGGGGGCCCGGAGTGAGATGGAGGACGGCAAACGGCAGAAGACCCGCCAGGGCGACGACGGCCCCGGCGCGAAATATAGTGATCCAGTTGGCCGCGCCCAGGGTAGGAAATAGCCGGTCAGCTTCTGATGGACGATGATTGCTTGTTAAATGGCGAAACAGCTGTTTTTGCAGATACACCGCTATCGCCGGCGCAGGCAGCAAGACCGGAAGGGCAAAAGGTTCATTTGTCAGTGCCGGCAGGCAGAGGAAAAGTGCCGGCAGCAAGGGACAGAAAAGGATCACCGCAGCCAACCACGATTGCTGTCGAAGCCGGGTGAGTGGTTCCTTACCGTTTCCTTTTACGGAGTTGAATTTTGTGCGATCATTACCGGTAAAATCAGCCGGCTTTCTCATTGCAGCAATTCCATCTGCAAGGCCGAAAGTGTTGTTGTGCTCAATCCCGCTTTATTCAGCAGATAGTCTTCGATGGTACCGTAGGTTTTCTTCAGGTGAGCAAACATGGCAATAAGCGGTTCGCCTGATGCCTGCAGGTAGAGTGCGGCCCGTTCAGGCCCGACTCCCAAGCCTGCAAAATCGGCAAAATATGGCCGCAGCCGTTCCGCGTTGCAGACGTTTGAATATTTATGATCCTGCAAAATGGATTCCTCCTGAACGCCTAGAGCCTTCAACAGCAGAGCTGCACAGATTCCGGTGCGATCCTTGCCTCCCGTGCAATGAAAGACCAGCGGCAGGTTCTGCGATGAGGCGATAAGCCCGAGCACCTTGCCCCACACCGGACCGAAATCGTCAAGATAACGCCGGTAGAGATCGATAAAAAAATCCAGGGAAAGCCAGGAATCATCCCCCGCCCGCAAGCGATCCATGGCAATGGCCGGATCAAAGCCATCGGCCTGGACGGGAAGCGAGAGCAGGCGGATCGAGCCATCTTCCGGCAGCAGGTCGGGGTTCGATTGCTGCTCACGCACGCTTCTCAGGTCACAAACCGCTTTGAACCTGAGACGCTGCAGAAGCTGCCGATCTTTCGGAGTCAGCAGCGAGAGGTGGTCGGAACGGAAAACCAATCCTTTCTTAACCCGTTGACAATCAGGAGCCGGATGACCGCCGAGGTCACGAAAGTTCACAGCTCCCTTAAGAGGTAATCGTCGATCGTCGGCGGAAAAAAGGCGAGAGAGTGTCATTTTTCACCGGTTGGCAGAAATTCAGTAAATCAAGACCCTTTATGAGTCAGGAGGGACTCAGACAATAGCAGACAATCGCTGTGAGTTAAACGGTTAGCAAATAAAATATTCATAGTCAATGAGTTGTTCATGCCTGCTCGCACAATAGCAAAGACTTGCCCTCGAAGTAACGGCTGTTAGAGAATAACCTAAGTTGACCTACAGCTGTTATCCATTTGGGTCCTACCTGCATTGATTTCATTTCCAATTAAAATAAGATAGAAAATGAGATAGACTTATAAAAAACCGAATTTTTTGATGGTTAAGTAAAAAGCTTCATAGGCGAGGCGCACAAAGTTTCAATCATTTCGGAGGCAAAGCTCAACTTATAAAAAATGAGTGTTCGTGTCGGCAGAAAAATATGTTATTTGATCATTTAGTGATAAGCTCATTGCATGATGGAGTTCTGGATGAACGGTTACAGATCCGGGTCATTGCAGTCTTTTGATGTGTACCGGTGAACCATTACCCGGGGTGTTGAGTAGTCGGGCAAATTTATGAAGTGCGAGAAGATCTATGTTTAATATTTTTGACATATTTCGTCGAAGGCGAGGCAGCCGGACTGATCTCCTGAACAAATCGGCGTTCCAGAAAAAGTACCACCATTTCCAGAACCTTTTGGCTGGAAACAATCGAGCGCTGGAAACCATGACGGAGTTAGAGCAGGTTTGTTACGGACCGAAGCCCTTCACAATAGAGTATGTCATAGACCAGACACAATCATTACTCTCGCAAATAGATGACATCGCCGAGGACCTGAACGGACTCTCGAACGGAGGCTACGAAGACCTGTTCCATGCAATCGAACGGATAGGTGTGGAGATTCTGCAAGACCTCGTCCGCAAAAAAAGGGTCGAAAAAAGCAGTTTGACCATTCCTCTGCAGCAACTGAGCCTTGATAACGTAACCGAGGTGGGAGGGAAGGCGGCAAGCCTTGGCGAGATCACCAATCGGGTGCATCTGCCGGTGCCCAACGGGTTTGCCGTAACTGCCTATGCCTGCCACTACTTCATGGATTCGAATCATCTCTATGAAGTGGCCGAACAGATCTTTAAAGGCCTGGACATAGATGATACGGAAAAACTCATGGCTTGCTGCCGAGAGATTCAAACTCGCATTTTAAATTCACCTCTGCCTCCGGATTTGGAGGCAGACCTCCTCAATCAAACAGATCGCTTGATGCAGAACCTGAACAGTGATGCCCAGCTGGCTATGCGCAGCAGCGCCACCAGTGAAGACTCTGACGCAAGTTTTGCCGGTCAGCATTCCTCCTTCCTTGGCGTGAAAAGAGATAGCGTCGCCGGATCCTATAAGCGAGTGGTTGCCAGCACCTTCACCCCCAGGGCCGTTTACTACCGCAGAAGCAAAGGTTATCCCGATGATTATGTAGTTATGAGCGCACTCTGCTGCGAGATGGTTAATACCAAGGCGGCCGGTGTCATGTACACTCGGGATCCCAACAATTACCGGGATGTCGTAATGATTAACGCGGTGTGGGGGTTGGGCGTGGGGGCGGTAAATGGCTCCGTTGCGGCAGACTACTATGAGATCGACAAAAACAAGCAAATCTCTACGATTGCTAAAGTGGCTCATAAGCCGATCCAGTGGGCACTGGATGAGCAGAGAGTGCTCGTGGAATGTCCGGTGGCCAAAGAGTTTCAGGACCAGGCCTGTCTCACTGCGCAGCAAATGGAGCTTCTGGTGGAGCATGGGCTGGTGCTGGAAGAACATTATGGCGTCCCTCTGGACATCGAGTGGGCGTTGGACTGTGCCGGCCACCTGGTAGTGCTGCAGGCCAGATCCCTTAATGTGGATCTCAAGCTGATCCGCAAGGACGATGTCGACAAGCAGAATAATCAAGGGATTCTCAATTCGGGACATCCTGATCATCCCGTTCTACTTCAGGGCGGGATAACCGCTTCAAGGGGCAAAGCCAGCGGTTTCGCCTATGTACTCACTTCCGACCATAATCTGTTGAACATCCCTGAAGGATCGGTTCTCATCGCACCCCAAACTTCTCCCCGCTACGTTGCCGTGCTCGGGCGAGTGCAGGCTATCGTGACCGATGTCGGCAGCGTAACCGGTCATATGGCCTCGGTGGCCAGGGAATTTTCGATTCCCACCCTGGTGGGGACCGGCAACGCGACAACCCTGATTGCCCATGGCGAAGAAGTGACGGTTGACGCGACCAACGGCCTCATTTTTCATGGCCGCGTCGAAAGCATTCTCGAACGAAAAAAACAGATCAATCCCATGAAGGGAAGCCCGGCATATAAGACTGTCCATGCAGCTCTCAAAAAGATTGCCGTCTTGAACCTGTCCGATCCCAAAAATCAGAATTTCTCGCCCGAGGGATGCGAGACCATGCACGACATCATCCGGTTCGCCCATGAAATGGCCATGCAGGAGATGTTTCGGATCGGGAATGACATCAAGGTCAATGAACGATTTGCCGTGAACATCAAGGTTCCCCTTCCTATGAATATTTATGCGGTCGATCTCGGGGGAGGGCTGCAGGTCCCGTCAACCACCCCGGCAGCCCGAATGGAACAGGTGACTTCTGTTCCCTTCCTCGCACTGCTTCGCGGGATGACTCATCCGGGTGTGAAATGGCTTGGTCCCGAACGGATCGATTGGAAAGGATTCGCTTCCATCCTGACCGAGTCACTACTCGTCGACCCGACAACGGCTGACCGTATGGGATGGCCCGGCTATGCGATCGTATCGGGCGAATATCTCAACTTCAATTCACGTCTCGGCTATCATTTTGCCGTAGTGGATGCCTATTGCGGTCCTCAGGTAAATGACAACTACGTTATTTTCTCATTCAAAGGTGGCGCGGCCGACATTGGCCGCCGTTCAAGACGGGCTCTGCTCATCGCCAGGATTTTGAAACAATTGGGTTTCAAGACGGAGACAAATGGTGATATGGTTCGGGGTGAGATTAAAAAATATAACAGCCCTCACATGGAAAAAAACCTGGATATGCTCGGGCGCTTGTTAGGAGCCGTGCGTTTGCTGGACATGGTCCTGTCCGACGCCGGTCACATTGATTGGTACGTAGAAGAGTTTTTCAAAGGAAATTATACCTTCAAGCCAGGAGGTGAATAACGATCTTCTCTTCTCATAGAGAGGCATGAAAAGGGAAAAATCTTGCAGAAATCAGGACAGTAGAGTACTGCTATTGCACGAAATCGGCGCGGAAAGAGTGGGGATATTTTAAGATTTCTTTACCAGCAAAAGCTGTAGCTTTCTTGCTCCGATAGTAAAATCAACACCCCCCGCAAGGGGCATGAGAACCAATAACCTACAGACAGATGGTTTTCTTGCACAAAATCAGAAAACAATCTGTAAGGCACTAACATGCATTGAAGTCACCCCGTCGGTACAGGAGTTACAGATGAAGCTTGCGCCCGCTTTTACCTCGTTGATTAAGCCGATTGGGTTTAATCGCTCCACGCTGAAAATGGATTTAATAGCCGGCGTTACGGTTTCACTGGTCGCCGTTCCGCAATCGCTGGCCTATGCTCGGTTGGCCGGTGTGCCGGCCTATTATGGTTTGTACGCCGCACTCATACCAACCATCGTTGGCGCGGTGTTCGGGTCATCGCGCCAACTCTCCACCGGCCCGGTCGCCATGACTTCCTTACTGGCTGCGGCCAGTGTCTCCCCGCTGGCCGCTCATAACTCACATCTGTTTTTTTCCTGTATTATAATGCTGGCATTGCTGTCAGGGCTGTTTCAAATCCTGTTCGGGCTGTTCCGGCTCGGTGCGATTCTCAATTTTCTATCCCATCCGGTATTGATGGGTTTCATCAACGCTGCAGCCCTGATCATTGGACTTGCGCAATTGCCGACCTTGCTGGGTATACGTGCTCCACACTCGTCGCACTTTCTACTCGACATCTGGCATGTGCTCACCCACATCAACACCTTGCATACGTTATCTCTCGGCTTTGGAATCACGGCCATTTTGATGATGCTCATATTCAAGAAATATACGCCGAAACTGCCCGGAGTGCTCATAACGGTAGCTTTGCTGACCGGGGTCAGTTACGCAATAGGCTTTGCGAAAATGGGTGGCAGGGTCGTCGGTGCTATACCTCAGGGTTTGCCTACTATCAGTATTCCGTCGCTCGACTGGCATACCTCTCTGATTTTGTTGCCCGCCGGTTTCATCATTGCCCTGGTCAGCTTTATGGAAGCGATGTCCAGTTCCAAGGTAATTGCCAGCAATACCCGTCAGCCTTGGGACGAGAACAGGGAACTCATCGGCCAGGGGTTAGCCAAGGTGGCCGCTGCCTTCTGTCATTCCATGCCGGTCAGCGGATCCTTTTCCCGCTCAGCACTCAATTTGGCTTCCAACGCACAGACTGGTCTGTCTTCAATTATTTCCGCCATTTGTGTGCTGGCGACCTTGCTGTTCCTGACACCGCTGTTGTATCACCTGCCCAAACCGGTACTGGCTGCCATTATCATGGTAGCGGTAATAAATTTGATCAATTTTTCCGTGATGGTTAAAGCTTGGCGGGTCAATCGGGACGACGGCATCGCCTCCGTCGCAACTTTTGTCGCGACGCTGGTCTTTTCCCCCAGTATTCAGGATGGTATATGTATCGGCATCGTTCTTTCTTTGGGGTTATTGCTGTTCCGTATGATGCGCCCCCGCATCGCCACCTTGGGCATACATAACGACGGCACCCTGCGCGACGGGAACGGTCTGAATTTGTCACAAATAAACTCTCGCCTATGTGCCATCCGTTTCGATGGTGCCTTACAATTTGTCAATGTTTCCCACTTTGAGAAGACCATTCTCAAACTGGAGCACGACAATCCGGAAATGGACACCATCTTGATTAAAAGCAGCGGCATCAACGAGATAGACGCTTCCGGCGTGGATATGTTGACTAATCTTATTTCACGATCCAAGAGCAGCGGCATAACCCTGTGCTTCAGCGAATTGAAGGAACATGCCCTAAGTGTCATTGAAAAGGCCGGTCTCAGTGACATGATTGGTCGTGATAACTTGTTTTCGACCGACGAGGAAGCTGTCGAGGTGTTGCAAAAAAGATTACGGTTTTTCGAACAAGAGGTGAAGAATCCGGAAACCGATACAATTTCCGTCCATGCAGATTGTCAGGACTCGGCCGGCAAAGTTGCACCCGCCATAAAAAGCTTCTGAAAAGCGCCAGGCCGGTACAACAGTAACGATACCGGCCCAGCTTATGATTTAAGGATATACAGATGGCAATTATTACGATTTCAAGAGGATCGTTCAGTAAGGGAAAAGAAGTTGCGGAGAAAGTCGCCAAACGGCTTGGTTATGACAGTGTATCCCGCGAAGTGATTCTCGAGGCATCCCACGACTTTCATGTTTCACAGAACAAACTGGATCACGCTATCCATGATGCACCGTCCATTTTTGAGCGATTTACCCACGAAAAGCAAAAGTATATCACTTATGTCGCAGCGGAAATACTCGATCATTTTAAAAATGATAACATGGTTTACCACGGGCTGGCCGGTCATTTTTTCGCCAAGAATATTTCCCATCTTTTCAAGGTTCGAATCATAGCGGACATGGATGATCGTATTACCACGCTGATGGAAAAGGAAAATATGACCAGAGCGCAGGCCATTCATTTCCTGGAAAAAGACGATCATGAACGTAAGGCCTGGAGCTATCAGCTCTATGGAGTCGATACTACAGACAGTTCCTTGTATGATTTGGTAATCCATATTCATAAATTGACGATCGGTAATGCGGTGGACATTATATGTGACGCGGTTGCACAGCCCCTATTCAGGGCAACGGCCGAATCACAGCAGGCTATCGAAAATCTGGCTCTCGCGGCCAGGGTCAGGGCTACCCTGATACGCGACTATTCCAGTTGTGAAGTTATTGCTAATGGTGGGAATGTCGAGATTTCCGTTCAGGTTTCATCGTATCCGGATACAAGGATTGCTGAAACGATCAAACGGAAAGCTTTGAGCATAACCGGAGTGTCATCTATTTCAGTGAAGCTCATACCTACCAGTCTCTTTAGGTAGAATGTGGAGTTCTTCCTGTTATATTATCCTGTTACGGGTTTATGTGCATTTTTTTGCAAGAAATTTTCTATCTCATAATGCTGACGCTCTTTGCCCATTTCCGGTTTTTTCTTCAGCCGATTGTGTGTAAATGTGTTGCTGAAAATTTGCGCGCCTCGAATCTGAAGTTTTTTACTTAGCCATCCCGATTTTAAGGTTTTTACGACGCCATCAACGTTGATGATCTCGTAAAAAATCATCCAAGTTGCTGAGATGGGCTCTGGAAAAAGCTCGATATACTAGGCGTAGTATCAGAAACGAGGATTTGACAGTACATGTGGTACGGCAAATCCTCGTTTCAGATCTACAACGACGTAGATCGGGCTTTTTACGAGTCCATCAACGTTTAGTCAGCAATTGCCGATGGCATTCATCAACCTGGCGACCTCGTGGGCGACATAATACATTTCGCTGGAAGTCGATTCCGTTTGCTCCATCCCGTCTTCATCAAAATATGACTTGGTCTCTTCCAGGACATCTTTATTGGAAGCTCCGAAACACTGGTCCAAATACCAGTAACTCTGCTCTTTTTTTAGTCCGAGAGTTGCCATTCGTTCTCCGGTCCGATCACGAATCGAAAAAATGCAATACTCCATCTCCTCGCATCGAGAGGTATAATCCCGGCAGCAATTATTCATTGCATACCCTTCAGACTTCAGCATTTTTTTTGAGGTGAGCGGTATTATCCAATATTCGCCGATCAGTACTTCCGACAAGGTACAGTCCCATTTACCGGATCGCTTTGCATTCAAAACGCCTGCGTTCGGTTGGGTTGTATAAACCGCATTCGACTCAGTGATTTTGGCTTGAGATAACATTTTTTCATACCTCCCGATAGTCAACGACAGCATTGAGTACCTCGCAGCTTGTCTTTTGAGTTTTTGTAAGAAAACAAGCTGCCCCAGAGTTCTCTGTATTACGCTCCTCCATAAGTCCGACTCCTGTTGTTGCCATTGATGTATTACATATAAAATCTTTCATTGTTTCTACTATAACATACCAGGGGTATCATATAGTGATACCCCTTTGTCTTTTTGGTAAAGAATTCCCAATTTTTTTAAAAAAATTGCTGCAGGAGAGTGTGAACCAGGTGATAAACAAGGTATTCTATAATCTGCCGGGTGTTCCCGGAAGTATCGATCAAACGGCTTGGTTGGCTGAACCGGCGCCGTCCGAATAATCCTTCTCTGAAAATTTCCGGGAATAAGGAATACTTACCTATGCAACAGTCAAATTCGATTCATCTTATCGCCTGCGGCGTTCTCGCTCCTGATATGAAGCGGATAGCTGCGGAGTTGAAGATCTCACTTACCATGAACTTTCTGCCCGGGGGGCTGCACGACCGGCCGGATGAGCTCAGGACCAGGCTGCAGGATGCAATAGATGCAGCGGCAGAGGATAAAAACTGTGAGCGTATTGTCATCGGTTACGGCATTTGCGGCCGTGGTACCGTGGGAATTAAAGCGCCGCCCCGGATACCGCTCGTCCTCCCGAGAGTGCATGACTGCATTGCCCTGTTCATGGGAAGCGACCGGAAATACCAAAAGGAATTCGCGGCATACCCCGGCACATTTTATCTTTCCACGGGATGGTACAGGGAGAAGGGGAGTCCCCGTAAACATAAGGATCGGCAGATCTGGATCGGCTCCGAGTCTCTGGGATGTCGTGAGCTGAAGGAAAAATATGGCGAGGAAAGCGGCAGCCGGATCATCGAGTTTTTCGATAGCTGGCACCGGAACTACCAGCGGGCGGCCTTTATTGACACAGGCACGGACAGCTCCCTGAAATTTGAGGAGCAGGCAAAGGAGATGGCTCAACAACATAACTGGAAATACGAGCGGATTCAGGGAGACCTTACGCTCATGAGCAAACTTATGACCCAGCTCCATTCCGACGAGGAGATTCTGGTGGTGCCGCCTGGACATTTCACCATCTATTCTCCCTTAAAAGGAGGCCAGGGCGGACTGGAGTCGGCCCCGGACCTGACAGCCGCGCAGCCGGAGAGATCCGGGATACGCCGCATAGTCCATGACGAAGAAACAGACAGTGGACTGTCCATCCGTTACGGGCTGGGGATCGATGCCGGCGGTACCTACACGGATTCCGTCATCTATGACTTTCTAGAAAAGAAAATCCTCTATAAGCACAAGGCCCTGACCACCAAATGGGATTTCTCACTCGGTATCGATAATGCTCTCTTAGGTCTCAATACCGAACTGCTGTCCAGGGTGGAGCTGGTATCGGTTTCCACCACCCTTGCCACCAATGCCATTGTGGAGGGGGAAGGTCAGAAGACCGGTCTTCTGCTCATGGATGGCGGCGGCTCGATATCCAGTGAATTGATTTCCCATACTCCCCGCTGCACGGTCAAAGGTTATATAAATATCAGCGGCGAGGAAATAGAACCGATCGACGAGGAGGAGATCCGTTCCGTGATTCAAAAGATGGTTACTCATGATGGGGTAACGGCTTTTGCCGTTTCCGGTTTTGCCGGAAGCATCAATCCTGCCCATGAGCTGGCTGTGAAAAGGATCGTTGAAGACGAAACCGGCATGGTGGCCTGCTGCGGCCATGAACTCTCGGATCTGCTTAATTTTGTCGTGCGGGCGCAAACGGCTGTACTCAATGCCCGCATCATCCCGAGAATGGTCAAGTTCTTCCGCGAGCTGGGGGCGGTCCTTAACAGACGGGGCATCACTGCGCCGGTGATGGTGGTGAAAGGTGACGGGACCCTGATGTCCGGCGTCATGGCCCTGGAGCGGCCGGTGGAGACAACGCTTTCCGGTCCTGCAGCCAGTGTTGCCGGGGCAAAACTGCTCACCGGGCTAAGCAACGCCATGGTGGTGGATATCGGTGGTACGACAACTGATACCGCGGATATCTGCGATGACCTGGTGGCGGTTTGTGCAAGCGGTGCCCGTGTGGGAGGCTTTGTCACTCATGTCAAGGCGCTGGATATGCGTACTTCAGGTCTTGGCGGTGACAGTCTGATCCGCTGGCAGGCGGGCAGGGAGGAATTCAGCATCGGTCCGAGACGAGTGGGTCCGCTGGTCTGGGCGGGTCATTTTTCAGAAGGTACGGTTTTTGAGGCATTGCATTACATGGAGCAGCACTCGCAGCACAAGCTGGAGCAGGTGATATTCGTGGCAATGGACGGACAATTTCCCTTTGAACCCACGGAGCGTGAGCGGACTATCTATGATCTGCTCCGACGGCGCCCCCATGCACCGGAAGAACTTGCGGCAAAGCTGAATATCCTCTCTCCCCTGTTTTTGCCCATGGCGAGAATGGAGGGGAGCGGACTGGTGCAGCGTTGCGGCCTTACCCCTACGGATCTGCTTCATGTGCAAGGTGATTTTTCTCGTTGGGATCCGCAACCCGCCCGGCGGATGTTGAACATGCTCTCCTCGATTACCAGAAAGGGAGTTCCCGATCTGATCGACGAACTGCTCAGTAAGATCCACCGGGATCTTGCCCTAGAGCTTTTGAAGAAGCAGCTTTATAAGGACATCCCGGAAGAGGAAGCGGAGCGATCCGCCGTTGCCCGGCAACTTATCCTGAATTTCTTGCAGTCTGATGATTCCCCCTGCGGAAAGAGCGGGAAAAGTTCCCGCTACCGGCTTAAGGCGGAATTGAACTATCCGGTAATTGGCATCGGTGCGCCGGTGCAGCATTTCCTGCCCCAGGCGGGCAAGCTTCTTAATGCAGAGGTGATCATCCCTCTGGACGCCGATGTGGCAAACGCTGTGGGCGCCATCACCAGCCGGATTGTGATCAAACGGAAACTGGTCATATGTCCGAACAGTTCAGGAAATTACATCGTGGAAGGAGTAGCGGGGAACCAATCATTCAAGTCTCTCCCGGAAGCCGAGGCCCGGGCAGTGGAAATTCTGAAAAAAAGTGTGAGAACCCAGGCAGTCAAAGCCGGAACCAGCCGAAAAACCATCACCATGGAGATAGATGACCGGGTGATCGATGCAGGAAACGGACTGTCCCTCTTTTTATACAGGAGCGTCACGGCGACCCTGCAGGGAAGCCCTGATCTGGTGCTGGCGCAAGGAGCTTCAGGAGTACAGGCTGAGCAGGTCTGTGAGCAAGGTTTATAAGCTGAAGAGGTGAGGGGCTCCGGTCTCCTGGAAAAAGCTGTAGGGGCGGGTTCTAAACCCGCCCTACAGACCTTGAGACAGACTCATTTCTTGCCAAAAAACCAAAAAATTACCTGTAAAGCACTAGAAAGTATGTCTTTGGAAGAGCGGCCCTTCGTCCGCAAAATTGTAAGGCTTTCGCAACGGTTTTCGCTTGAGCTAAATATCCGGAAAACTCAGGCGCTGGATGAAGGTGTTCTGGAAGTCGATATTGGCGGTTAACTCGGTCACCGATACTCTGGTCACCAGGTTGCTTATCTTCGTGAGGAGCTGTTGATCGCAGAGCGCCATAATCGCCCCGGCCCCCGCGGAATTTCCGGTCATATGAATACGTGAAGGCTCAATCGCGGGGACCATGCCAAGGGTTAAAATGTCCCGGGTATCGAGATTTGAGCCGAAGGCTCCGGCTATTAAGATTTTTTCAGGCCTGGCAAGCCCTGCAGCGCGCAGGAGAAATTCGATGCCGGTAATGAGCGCGGCCTTGCCGAGCTGCACTGCCCGGATGTCTTTCTGGCTGATGGCAATATCCCTTCCCGTTGCCGAGGCGGTAGCCGGGACAAGAAGATATTTTTTTTCAGCTTTGGATTGATCTGGCGTTTGGCTTTGACTGGTTACTTTCAATAAGCCGCTTTTTTCGATAATGCCAGCTCTGATCATGGCCGCAACTGCACTGATCACTCCCGACCCGCAGAGTCCGGACGGTTGATACTGCCGCCCATTTATCTTCTGGATCACCCTGAATCCGGGAGTACTTTCGGGAGTATCGATGGTAACCCTGTCTATGGCTCCGGGGATGGCCTGCAAGCCGCAGGACAGGGCGGCTCCTTCAAAGACCGGACCAGTCGCACAGGAGGTGGAAAAAAAGGTGTCCTGTCCCTTGAGCACCAGTTCGCCGTTGGTGCCGAGATCTATCAGCAACGTCCCCACAGGCTCGCTATCCAGCCCGGTCGCCAGGGTTGCGGCCAGGATATCACCTCCGATAAACCCGGAAAGCTGATTGAGAGTATATATCGGTACATCCGGCAGATCGAAGCCCAGCTCAGAGGCCATTGTCTGTCGCGCCGAAAAAAATGCGGGCTGATATGGGGATACGCCGATAGGAAATGGATCGATCCCGAGCAGGATATGAATCATGGTCGGATTGCCGACCGCAACCATCCTGAGCAAACTGTCAATACCGGCGCCGCTGCAGGCAAACAGTTCCTTGATTCCCCAGTCAATGGCGTGGACGACAAGCTGCTGCAGCCGGGTGAGTTTTTCGGTGCTTCGGCCAATCCAGCCTATTCTGCTCATGACGTCGTCGCCATAGAGCGCCTGGGGATTTTTCACGGCAACCGAGAACAGCACCGCCCGGCTCCCGAGGTCGCAAAGATATATGGCGATTGTCGTAGTGCCCAGATCAACAGCTATTCCCAGCTCCTTACCGTCGGATGGTTCCTTGACTTCCGTGGTAAATGAGCTGGGCAGTGCAGCCGGTGGTTTGCTGATGATATTGGAAGAAAGCAGGGACGACTCGGGAATTTTCAGGACCATATCCCCGGTCACCTGGTGGGTGCAGGCCAGGGTTTCGGAAATTTCTCCGGCTTTTCCAAACAGTTCCACCCGGCATTTGCCGCAAACCCCCTTGCCGCCGCAATCGGAACGCAACAGAATATTATGCGCAATCAGAGTCTCCAGCAGCCGGTCATTGGTTTTTGCGGTGATTTTTCGCCCCTGGGGATGCAGGCAAATGGTGTGAATGGGTTCAGTCATTGAAACGTCCTTCTTCTTTCCGGATAATTACTGATTATGACCGGCTGTGGAATTCACACCGGTCTTTTTTTGAGCAGACCTCACAGGTTTCGCCCACCGTTTTTGCCGAATAATCCGGGCCGATGCCGATAAGGCAGCTTAGCGTTTTAAAAGGCTCGAGGATACCATTTTCGCTTCGCGTTACCCCAATTTTTTCCATGGGGACAAGGGCGCAAAGATTGACCTGGCCGTCCAGGTCCCAGCCGTGCACGGAGCCCGGGCTGAGAAACGGTCCCACCCCCCAGTTCATTTCCCGGGCCTTCGCTTCCACCAGCCGGTTTATCCGCTGCCGAACCTTTTCCAGCACAGCCAGCCCGATTATATCATAGAGGTAGGCGTCCATGACCCGCTTTTCCAGGGAGGCCCGTGCGGCCAGGGTTTCCAGTTCCTCTCCTGCCGTAAAGACCGCAACCAGGCCCAATCGGGCATTCGTCATGAAGCCGGCCGAGAAGCCGAGATGCAGATAACCAGTGGTCCGCGCCGTCTCGTCATTGCCGGAAAAATCGAGGAAGACCCGGTCATTTGTGACCTGTTTCACCTCGAGCCAGCGGCAAACGGCGCGAGGCCGCCAGGTGTCCTGTACTTTTGAGAGCAGGCTGTCGCACAGCTCAAGAATTTTTTGGTTGCTGCCCCGGGTTTTAATACCTGCGGCAAGATCCTCGGTAGAAATTGTGATCTCCACCGGATCGAGAAACTGCACCTGGGAATTTAACTGTCTCATTTTCATGCACCGCAGAGCACATAAATAAAAAAAGGCTGTCCGGAGGATCCGAACAGCCTTGCATAAAAATTTTGAGCTAGGCGACGATCTTGTTCGCCCTGACGCCTTTAATATAATTCATACAGTACTGATCATGGCCGGCCAGCATATCGGCGGTATGCATCAGGGCCATAATGTCTTTATCCAATGGATCCATGATTGCTGAATCATAGCCGTTGGCAATCATCATTGCAAGAAAGCAGCGATTGATTATTTTGCGTTGGGGAAGTCCATAGGAAACATTGGACAAGCCGCCCGTGGTATGCACACCTTCGAGTTCGGTCATGATGGTTTTCACGGCTGTCATGGCGATTGTGCCGTTCTTGATATCAACGCTCATCGGCTGAATGAGCGGGTCGATAAAGATATCATCGCGCTTGAAGCCGATTTTCTCCAGCTCGCCGACCAGGCTGTGAGCTCTTGCGACAATGTCGTCTATCGACTTCGGCATGCCCGAATCGTCCATGCAGAGGGCAATGACCCTGCATTCCTTGCCCTGGAGGTATTTAATCATTGGGGTGAAACGGTCCTTTTCCAGGCTGATGGAATTGATCATCGGCTTTTTGTTGACCAGTCCGTAGGCCATTTCCAGGATATTGGGGTCCGGGCTATCCAGACAAAGCGGCAGTTCGGTCGCTCCCTGAACCACTTCGATAAGCCATCGCATATCCTCTTCTTCATGACCTATCCTGGCACCGGCGTTGACGTCTATATAAGTTGCGCCGGCTTCGGTCTGCTGCCGGACGTCATTTTGAATATAGCCGGCATCGCGTTCGGCAACTGCCGCCTGAACCTTCTTCAAGGTGGTATTGATGCGTTCTCCAATAACTGTAAACATAGTTTGTCCTGTTATGTATGATGGCGTTACTTAACCATCGGAAATGTTAGGTTTTTGCGAGTTTATCAAGCGTGAGCGTGGATTATGAAAAACAGTTATGCGTGCATAGCCTTGGCCATCTTGCTTGCTGAACCTGCATCGGCAGCGTAACCGTCGGCACCAATTTCATCGGCGAAAGCCTGGTTGACCGGAGCGCCGCCGACTATGATTTTCAGTCCTTCGCGCAGGCCGCTCTCCTCGATACTCTCGATCGACTTTCTCATCATCGGCATGGTGGTGGTAAGCAGCGCCGACAGGCCGACGATGTTCGGCTTGTTTTCTTTGATGGCTGCAACGAATTTGGCCGGATCGACATCAACACCCAGGTCGATGACTTCAAAACCAGCACTTTCCATCATCATGACGACCAGATTTTTGCCGATATCATGAAGATCGCCTTTTACCGTACCGATGACGACTTTTCCTGCCGAAGCACCTTCTCCGGCGGCCAGCAGAGGTTTTAAGATCTCTACGGAAATGGACATGGCTCTCGCGGACATCAGAACCTCAGGAATGAACATATCGCCGGTCTCCATCTTTTCGCCGACGATATCCATTCCGGCTATCAGTCCTTTCTGCAGGATTTCATTGGCGGGAACGCCTGCGTCAATTGCAGCCTGAACGAGTTCCTGAAGCTTTTCTGCGTCGCCGGAAATGAGGGTTTCGGTAATGAGTTGTAAATCTGACATAGCATGTACTCCTTATTGTCTAGTGCAATGTTGTTGGTTTCTTTATTTGTTTACGTATATTTTTCCGCAAGCAGTTCGCGGATTAAGGAAAAAAGCAGTAGGTAAATCACCAGAACGAAGGGCAGTGCGCCGATGATTGACGCAGTTTGCAGAGCCTTCAATCCTCCAGAGAAAATCAGGACAAGTGCCAGGCCACCCAGGATGACTCCCCAGAAAATGACCAGCGGCCGACAGACCGTCGGTTCCTGCGTGCTGTTTCGACCTTGTGAGAACCGGCTGATCACGAAGGTCGCCGAGTCAGCCGAGGTAATAAAAAAGGACGCAATGAGAAGATTGGCAATTATCGCTGTAACTGTATATAGCGGCAGATGCTTGAGTGTCTCAAACAGGGTTGCTTCGATACTTTTTGAGACTGTTTCCACCAATGGCACATTCTCGAAAAGCTGCATGTGAATGGCCGTTCCACCGAGAGTTGTCGCAAAAAGGAAGGAGAAAACTGCGGGAACGAGCATGACCATGAGGATGAACTCCCGTATCGTCCTTCCTTTGGAGATATTGGCGATAAAGGCTCCGACAAAGGGTGCCCAGGCAATCCACCATGCCCAGTAGAAAATCGTCCAGTTACCTGTCCACTCGCGGTTGCCAAAGAGCGTCAGGGTCGTTGACAGGGGAATGATATTGGTGAGGTAATCGCCAAAAGCGGTAATGAATGTCCGGCACAGATAGGAGAATGGCCCGAAAGCCAGGAAAAATCCAAAAAGGACGATCATTATCAAAACATTGGCGAGCGAGAGATACTTGATGCCACGTTTAAGTCCGCTGAGTGCAGACAGAACAAACAGCAGGGTAATAACGACGATGACCCCTCCTGTCGTCAGGAAATCGTTCGGGATGCCGAAGGTGATCGAGAGGCCGCTGGAAATTTGCAACGCCCCGAGACCAAGTGAGGTTACGACACCAAGAACCGTTGCCCAGACAGCAAGTATATCGACAAAGTTACCGACACTTCCAGCCAGGGCCGATGCCGGTTTGCCGTTGTGTTGTATGCCGCCTTTGCCGAATAACGGCATTAGGCAACTGGAGACCGTCCCCGACATTCCTTTGCGGAACTGGAAATAGGCAATAGGCAGCCCGACTGCCACGTAGGTACCCCAGGCATGCAGTCCCCAGTGATGAAAAAAGATACTGAAAGCGAGTCTCGCGGCTTCCGCGGTTCCCGCTTTCCCTGTAGGCGGCCCGGAAAAATGATACAGCGGTTCGGCAATCGACCAGAAAACCAGGCCGATGCCCATTCCGGCGGAAAATAGCATGGCAAACCAGCTCAGCCTGCTGTATTCCGGTTTTTCATCGTCCTTCCCCAACCGGATGGAACCGAGTGGGGAAACGGCCAGGACGAGTCCGGCCAAAACGAATATGTTGACGCTGGACAGATAGAGCCAGCCCCAGGTTTTTGTTACCCAGGCGAGGGCCGCCTTACTTTCCTGGGCAAAGAGATTTGGCAAAAGTGCCCCAAACAGTATGAAGAGCAGCACGAGAGCGCTTGAGCCGAAGAAAACTACTTTGTCAATGTTTGCACCAGAGGTATTCCCGTTGGCCGATACATCGCATATGTCGTCACTTGCTCTCGTTCTCATGCCTTTTCATCTCCTGTTAGTATGACTTAGAAATTCCTTTTCTGTTGTTTAAAAAAGAATTTCGTGAAAGTGCTTATACCCACAAAGCATGGGCGCTAAAAAGAGTCCCCGTGCTTTGCGGGCTAACTGTTTTTCCGCTTGTTGACGTACTGCGTGAGTTCCAGCTCGATTGCGGGATCAATGTCCGGCTTTTCGTATTTCGCCAGCCGTTGGCTCACTTTCTGGTCTGCAACTTCATGAGTTTTCTTCTTGCCGGATGACGACCAGCTGTCATAATTGGTTCTGGCCATAAGTTGCGGCAGGTAAAATTCGGTCCGGCAGAGCTTAAAGGTCTTCGGATCGGTAAGATACTGGCCGCCGGGGCCGATCCTGTTGATCATCCCGACATCGATGCTGTCATCCGTGATCTCGATGGGTTTGAGCATCTGCCGCACCATGCCGCAGACCTCTTCGTCGATGATGAATTTTTCAAAGCTCATCGAAATGTAGGAACCCAGGATGCCGCAGGCATGGAGGATGACATTAATGCCGTTGCGGGCGGCGGTGTAGAGAGCAATCGCCGACTCGGCACCGGCCTGGGCGTCTGGATAGAGGGCATCGGTCAAACCACCGCCGGATCTGCTAGGAATATTGTAGAACCTGGCCATTTGGGCGGTATAGTTGATATTCTTGGACAGCTCAGGAGCACCGATCGTCAGGCCGCCTGTCTTCATATCTATGGCCGAGGAGGTTGAACCGTAAACAACCGGCACTCCTGCTCTCACCAGCTGGGATAACGCAATCCCCGTGAGGATTTCCGCATTCTGCAGGGCGAGGACACCGGCGAGGGTAACCGGCCCGGAAGCCCCGGCCATGATCAGTGAGGCAACGATGCAGGCCTGGCCGTGGCGGGCAAGCTCGATCAGGGAGGCGGCCATCTCTTCGGAAAACTGCAGCGGCGACAGAGAGTTGATGAGAGAAATTGATACGGGCTGATCGACGATCTTATCTTTGCCGCCAAAGAGGATTCCCGCCATTTCAATGCCGTCCAGTGCACCCTGGCGGTTAACCGGGCTGTTCATGAAGGGTTTGTCGCACAGCAACATGTTGGAGAGCATCATATCCATATGTGCGGTTTCCGGCGGAATATCGAAAGGCTCAACCATCATCCAGCCGTTCATATCCAGATATTTGGAGGTATGGATCAGTTTGCAGAAGGTATCGTAATCCGCCATGGTGGCTTCCCGCTGCTGACCATCGGCCGTCATGATAAAGGGGGCGCCGTAACCTGGGAAAAAAGCAAAATCATCGCCTCCGATCTTTACGTTTTTTTCCGGGTTTCTTGCCCTGATCGTGAAGTTTGACGGAACGGTGGACAGAGCCTTTCTGATTTGTTCTTCCGTGGGGAAAACCGTTTTTCCTTCCACTTTGTAACCATGCTGCTTGAAGATTGACAGCGCCTCTTCCTCGTTGATCACTATGCCTGTTGTTTTCAGAATTTCCATAGACGCCTGATGAATCTGGGTCATCTGCGCCGTGGTCAATTCCTGCATTCTATCGTACATTATTGCCTCCTTGGTCCCGGGAGCCCGCTACAGCCGGGGATCGGCCATGGAGCTCCCATTGTTCGTTGAAGTTTATTGTTTGCAGGTTTGATTATGACAAAATCGGTCTTTTTACGAGTCGATCAATTTTTGTCTGCGATTGAGCCAACCTGTTCCAGCTTTGCCGTTTCAAGAGACTTATTCAAACCTCTGAATACTCCGAAGAGCACGAAGAGGAGCAAAAACATGAGAGGAAAGGCCGTGGCGATTGAAGCGGTCTGAATTGCCTTGAGCTGTCCCGTACCTGCCAATACCGCCGCAACCGCACCCAGGGCGATGCCCCAGAAGGCCCGAAGGTTTCTACTCGGATTCTCATGGCCGGAAACAAACATGGCCAGAGAGATCGCCGCCGAATTGGCGCTGGTGAGAAAGAAGGTGGCGATCAGGAAAATCAGAAATATCGACAGAATACCAGTCATGGGCAGGTGCTGGGCGATGGCGAAAATAGCACTTTCCACACCGTGTTCCTTCAGGGTGCCCGTTACGTCAAAACTGATTCCGGCACCGCCGACCACGCCATACCAGAGAAAATCGCCAAGCGTCGGCAGCAACAGCGTTGCGGCGATGGTTTCCCGGATTTTTCTGCCTTTGGAAATCCTGGCGATGAAGACTGCGACGAATGGGGCCCAGCTCATCCACCATGCCCAGTAAAAGATAGTCCAGCTGCCGATCCAGTTACCCTCGATACCTGGCGCCGTATAGAGACTCATAGGCAGGAAATAGAGGAGGTATTGACCGATTGAGTTGGTGGTCAGGTTGATAAGGAAAATAGTCGGTCCGAAAACCAGGATGAAAAACCAGACGGCGCCGAAAACCCACATGTTGACATCACCGATGAATTTGACGCCTTTTTCCAGCCCGATATAGACGGTTGCGGTAAAAATCAGGGTCAGAACCCCGATGATCATATACATGGAGCCATTGCCTAACTCTAAGCCGTACTGGAATTTCAGGCCGCTCGATAGCTGAAGAGCTACCAGGCCCGTGGTCGTGGCCAGGCCACCAAGAGTTGCAAAGACAGCAAAAATATCAAGTACTTTTCCCCACATGCCGTTTACCTTGTCGCCTATGACATAATAAAAAGCGGTGGAGAATTTGAGGGGCAGCCCCTTTGTGAAAGCTGCGTGACCTATGGCGATGGTCAGAATGGCATAGATTGCCCAGGCACTGAATCCCCAATGAAAAAAGGAGTAGGTCATGGCGTTTGCCGCCGTTTGAGGGGTATGTGCTTCTCCGCCGAAAAACGGGGGCGGGCTCATATAGTGATAAGCGGGTTCCGCCGGACCCCAGAAAACGATTCCGGCCGCGATGGCTGAACCGAACAGCATGGCAAACCAGGAAAAATTATTGAATTCGGGCTTGTCGTCGGCAAGTCCCAGTTTGATGGAGCCGTACTTACTGCCCATCAGCATGAAACAGCCCACGACCAGGAGGAAGGCGGTGACGAGGTACAACCAGCCCCAGGTGGTTGTAGTCCAGGAGAAAACACCATTGATAGTGGTGTTCATACTCTCCGGGAAAATGATTGCCCAGAGAACGAAAAGAACTGTGACTGAAGCCGATACCCAAAAAATAATCGGATCAAACGGCTTCGTCTTGGCATTGCTTTGCGACATATACCTCTCCTTAACAAAATGTATTGATATTGAGCTTGTCCCTAATGTTTACACCTCATTGGGGCGTCAATACGCAAGCAATGTGCCATCCTGGAAAGATAGATTGGTAAGAGTTGGTATGTTTTTGAAATTATTTAATATGTTTCTAAAATTCGGTGAGCAGGCGGAGAAAAAAGAAGTGAAATTTTTTTTCAGTGAAAAAAATTTTTCAGCTTGACGGCAGGGGGAGTGAAAAAATATTTACAGTTCTGTAAAGATGACAATGGAACGAAGCAAAAATGATACACTCGAACAGTAACCGTTGACCAGCACCCCATTTTCGTCCGATCAGGCCGTCTCGCATAGCCAACTATAGCTCCGAGGCATGCTTGAACGAACCTGGAGCACTGGATGAAGACGGCCAGGGATGGCCTAGTGTCGCGGGTTCCACGGATGGCTCAGAAGCGATGCGGTTACAGATCCGGGTTATGCAGTCTTTTGCTGTATACCGGTGAACGATTACCTTAAATAAGCGGGAGAAAGCCGGTCTTGAGGATAAATGCTCTGTTAGCGGGGCAGAAAACTTTCTCTTTGCAGATGGTGCTTTTTCATTTTGTAGTGGAGCAGCTGCCTGGATATTCCGAGAATCGAGGAAGAACGGGAGATATTGCCTTTGGTAGACGCCAGCACCTTGCATAACGCCTGCCGCTCCTGCTTTGATTGGTTCTCAGGAAGGCTTTCCAGTGGCGGCGATGCCGTTTCTTCCTTTTCAGCATCACCGGGGTATTGCCGCTGATCGAGGTTTATTGGAGTACTGGCTATCCGTTGCCGCAGATCGGCTCTGTCCATGGTTTCGAAAGCTGAGGAAAAATATTTCAGCGACAGTCTTTCGTCATAGCCGATGATATTGAGCGCACCTTCGATAAGATGCTCCAATTCCCGGATGTTTCCCGGCCAGTTATAGCTTTCGAAAAGGTTCATGACATCTTCCGAGACGGATTTGACGTTGGTACCCAGATTTTTGTTATGGACGAGGAGAAAGTGATTGATCAGATTCAGCAGATCATCGAGCCTCTCTCGCAGGGCGGGGAGCGTAACCAGCACAACGCCGATGCGGTAAAAGAGGTCGATGCGCAGCTCGTTATTCTTAATGGCCTCCCGCGGGGGTTTGTTGATCGAGGTGATAATTTTGATATTGAGGTTGATTTCGTGGGTCGAACCTATCCGGCAGACCTTTTTTTCCTGGAGAACCCGAAGAAGTTTCGCCTGCAGGGAAACCGGCATGGCCAGCAACTCATCGAGAAACAAGGTGCTGCCGTTTGCCTGTTCAAGAAGGCCTGGTTTGTCCATAGCGCCGGTGAATGCACCTTTGGTAGTGCCGAACAAGAAACCTTCAAGCAGGGTATCCGGGATGGCGGCGCAGTTTACCGCGAAGTAAGGGTGATTGCTCCTTGAACTGTAATTATGGATTGACTGGGCAAAAAGTTCTTTGCCTGTCCCTGTTTCTCCTATAAGCATGATGGGGGAAGCGGAATCCGCGGCGGTGCGGCAGGTATTAACCGCACGGATCAGCTCGGAATTGCTGCCGATGATGTCAGCGAAGGTGTAGCGTGTACCGTTTTCTTTTTTTGGTTTAATTTCAGGAATGGAGATAACAGGAGTGGTATTTCTGAGAATTTGATAATCCTTGACGAAGCAGACCGCCCCCTGAATCTCATAACCGTTCCGGATGGGGAAGATGGAGCAGATGGTATTGGCCACCTTGCCGAGTTTTGTTTTGTAAAAAAAAGTCTTGTTGCGAATCGGCTGGCCAAGTTTGAGGCACAGCATGATCAAGCTGGTGTTTCCGCAAAGTTCATAAATCTCAGTAACCTTTTTTCCTACAGCGTAATCGGCATCCAGGCCGTCTATCTGGCATTGGGTCTCATTGAAATACCGGATGATGCCCTGATTGTCGGCTATGATGACACCTTCGTCCAGGTGATCCATCACAGAAATAAAATCGATGCTGCTTAAGTCAAAAGAGTCGGAAAATCGGTTTTTGAGGCGGGTGTTCATTAAAGGTCCTTCTGCAGAGATGAATCATTTAACAAATTCGGTCGGAGATTTTTTTCTCTATAACAAATGTATATATATTATACCATTGAGAGAAAAATGCTTGTCCTTTGTGGCCTTAAGTCCCAAATGTTTCGCCTTTAATCTCCTTTCGGTAGGACTATTCAAGTCTATTGGCAATTGAGAAAAATGTCTAGTCCTGTCAAAATGGAACTCATTGCCGATAAAGCATCTGAATCACTATCGGCTTATAAAATTTTCAGCTAAGGAAATGGTATGTCACCCTCCACGATCACCTTAAGTAAGCAGGATGCCAGGCGTTTGCTGGTGCTGCACCATTTCCGGTCCACCTCGTTACAGGGGGCCTTCGAACGTTTGGGAAGTGTACAATACGACCCGCTGAGCCCGGTCGGACGAAACCATGATCTGGTCCTGCAGGCACGGGTTCCCGGTTACCAGGCGGGCGACTGGCAGGAGCTGGCCTACCGGGAACGGTTTATCTACGACGCCTGGGACAAGCAGGCATCGCTGGTATTGATGCGGGACTTTCCCCTGCGGCGGATCTACTATGACTGGCATGCACCGCGCTGGCGTGAAGCTATCCTGGAACGATATCCGCGGGAAGTTGAGATAATTGTCAACGAATTACGTGAACGTGGCCCTCTGACCAGTACTGATTTTCATTTCCAGAAACATCATTCCCAGTGGGAAGGTTCCTGGTTTGGTCCCAAGCTAACCAAGAATGTGCTCCGCGCCCTGTGGCATACAGGTCAGGTGCTGACCTGCAGGCGTGACAAAGGAAAACATGTCTACGATCTTGCCGAGAGGGTTGTGCCGGATCATTTGTATCAGCTGAAACCCATACCTGCAAAACAGAGCATCGATTGGCTGATATTGCTGCGTCACCAGGCCCTTGGCTTGATGCGCCCGAATGCGGGAACGGCGGTCTGGAGTCTGGGCATTCCTGCGCCGGTGCGAGGGATGCATCTGCGCGGATTACTTCGGCGCGGCACCATAGTGCCGGTGGATATTGAGGGAACAAGATATCACGCCCTGCCGCAAACCCTGCAGCTCCTGGATGAGAAGAGCAAAACAGAGAATGTCATGCGTTTTGTGGCCCCGCTCGACCAGCTCATGTGGGACCGCTCAGCCGTGGCCAGACTGTTTGACTTCGACTACGTCTGGGAAGTTTATAAGCCTGAGAAACAAAGGCGTTGGGGATATTACGTTCTCCCGGTGATGCTGGGCGACAGGTTTGTGGCACGAATCGATTCCAGGTTGAGTCATGGTGTTTGGCATATTCTGAAATGGTACTGGGAAGATCGGCTTGACTTATCGCCAGGCATGCTGGAGGCACTTGAATCGGCTGTCGGCCGGTTTCGGCGTTATCTGGGAGCTGATGCTCTGAAATTACCTCGGGGACTAACGCAACAGACCCGTGGAGCTTTCAAGGCAGGATTTAAGATGGCAAGCTGAGGTTGGGTTTTGGTTTTTTAGTCTTGGCTCTGGAGCTTTGCTCTGCAAACAAATATCTTGTAAGCGCTTAAAATCTTACCTACTATGAAACAATTACTTACAATTCTGTAACATGCGGATCAAAAATGCGGCGTGCAAAGAAGAAGAACAGGGAAAAAGTCGGCTCGATGACGATTGCGGCAGCGATTAACCAATCGGATCGGGCCTTCTTTCACCCGAAATGGTCATGCAGGTTATAAATAGTTACCTATTAAAATCCTATGAATAAATATGCTGAGATAGCAATTAAAGCTGTCGAAAAGATAATGAATGAAAATATAAATCCAAAAGATGCGTGGAAAAAAATCTGCTATGGAAGTGTTTCCATCTAATCCGGCATCCAGAGAAAAATCATGTCCTAAATCTGCATTCCTAGGCTTATGTGGAAATGGTTTAGTAAAGGGTGTACCACCAGGGAACTACACTAAATCCAGAGATAATAAACAGTATGCCATTGAAGCACTTAAATTGCTGAAAATGGACAATGATCTTACAGAGAATGACCTTTGGGGTCAGATCGCTATAAATAAACAAAAGGCACATAATCAACAAATGAATGTAGTGAAAATATTGTTTGAAAAAAACTACTTAAAATAAAAAATCAGTTAACAAACGGGTCAATACGGACTCGCTGAAACTCGCCGGTTACCCTACGCATTCGGTTGAAATGATGATTAAATACGAAATATTCAAAATAGAGCAATACGATCAATTCAAAAAATTATTGGATGACACTGAAGGTGTATCAAATCGAGAAGCTGATTCATACGAGGGGATAAAAATGTATCTTGCTCGAAATCAAGGATTTAGCTTTGTGGCATTTGTAGGTAATAAAATGATAGGGTGTGCATTGTGCGGTCATGATGGACGTAGAGGTTATTTACAACATGTTATGGTAAGACCGGAGTATAGGAAGCAAGGCATAGCAAAAGGATTAACAAATAGGTGCCTGGATGCACTTATGAAAATAGGAATTTTGAAAACTCATATTGATGTATTTATAGAAAATGATGCTGCGAATAATTTTTGGAAAAGGAATGGATGGATATTAAGAGAAGACATCAATAGGTATTCATATAATAGTTCAAATAATCCTAATATCTAGTATTGCTCGTAGTACAATTAAAACTGAACAAACGCATTTACCAGGACCAAGCGATGGAGCACCGTATGTTCTGTAATGCAGATCGTTCTGCAAGGAGATAACACTTTGGCAAAACTGGAAGCAGCAAAAAAATTGTTTTTAAAAGGATATAACTGTACTCAATCTATTTTGTATGCATTTGGTGAAGAATTTGGGTTAGCAGAAGAAACGGCATTGAAAATTTCCTGTGGTTTAGGAGCTGGTATGGCGCGTCAAGGGGATGTTTGTGGTGCTGTAACCGGTGGTATTTTGGTATTAGGCCTGAGACATGGCAGAGGGCTAAAGAACGATCGTACTGCTACTGAAATTACATATGCAAAAACTCAAGAACTAATGAAGCTATTTACTTCTGAACATGGGAGTTGCCTTTGTCGTCAGTTGCTAAAAGGTTGCGACCTATCAACCGAACTTGGCCAAAATACATTTAAGGAGAATGATTATCTCAATAAAATATGTTTGAATTGCGTTCAGAGTGTTGTTGAAATTCTAGAACAGACTAAATGAAGGCCGAAATAACTACTATAGGGGACGGCAAACAGCGCTGCTCCTGAGCAGACCTTGGCAAATGCGATGAATGTAACCGTTCACCAGCACCCCATATTCGTCCGATCAGGCCATCTTACATAGCAAGCTATAGCTCGGAAGCCTGCTTGAACGAACCTGGAGCACTGGATGAACGGTTACGACGCCCCTCGAAAAGATCCGCCCATAGTAGAATTCCACTTGCCGGAGCATTGTTACCCTCCGGGATGAGTCTTTCGTCCGACTTCGTGCAGCTCCTTTTAAAGTGCGATGTTTAAAAATGGAACAGGAGACTCGCCATGATGTTATGGCTGTTGTATTCGAGATCGACATCTGAAAACTCAGGATCGCTGGTTGCGAAGTAGCGGTAATCTACGCTTAAAGATATCATCTCGTTGAAGGCGAAGTTTACGCCTGCGCCGACCTGCCAGGCAAGAACCGTATCATCCTCATTGTCCGCCGACACGGTGACTCCGCCGGAAGTAAAACTCACATTGTCGATCCCGACATTGGCGGCGCCAACGCCTGCCATGATGTAGGGTGTTAATGCCGAGGTGTTGTGCATGTCCAGATACCCATTGATCATGCCGCTTAACACATAAGTTTCACCGTCCACTGCAATGCCTGCATCCTTAAAACTGGCAACCGTCCCCACGCCGGCCACCGTAACATCGGTAATGTCTTTCCAGTCACTCCGCCGATAGGCCAGCTCAGCCTCAACCCGCATAGATTGATACTGATAGCCGAAAAAACCGCCGACAATATAACCTGTATCATATTCTGTGGTGAAGAACGCACCTGCGCTAGAGCCGGTACCTGTGAAATCGGCATCATTTACAAAAGTGGCCCCGCCCTCGGCTCCCGCGTAGAAACCGTCCGCAGCGAAAACAGGAGCACCGGCAGACAAGACTAAAAAGCCTGCCATGACCAGATAGGTTTTCTTCATTTCTTCCTCCCTCTTTCTGACAATGATTTGTAGATGCTCCCGTTAAATCGGCATTTACTGCCATGGGGCACCCGTAGCGTAGACTTATTTCTGACCAACAGCTGGAGCGTAGGGCTAAGTATTCAACATGATGGTTAGAAAGTCAAGAATTTCAGTCGGTATCAGAAGAATGCCTTGCACAGGCATTCATCAACGTAACCGTTCACCAGCACTCCATTTACGTCCGATCAGGTCGCCTCGCATAGCCAATTATAGCTCCGAGGCCTGCTTGAACGAAGCTGGAGCACTGGCTGACGATGGCCCGGGATGGCACAGGAGCGACGTGGTTACAGATCCGGGTGATGCAGTCTTTTGATGTGTACCGGTGAACGATTACTTCTTCACCCACTGAAAAATGCGCATTGGCGGAATGTTGAAAAACTCGATATCGGTCTGCCCTTGCCCCATATAAGGCTGACAAAGAGTAGCCACCTGATTATTCACCTGGTAAGCGACGAAACGTCCCTTTGGCGCGAGCAAAGAGGAAACCGTCTCGAGAATTTGCGAGCCGGTGCTGCGGCTCATGGTAGAAAAAGGGATACCTGAAACTATGGAATCAGGGGTTTCGAGGCCATACTCGGAAATGATTTCCTTGAGATCGGTTGCGCTGCCAAGATGTGTTATGAGTCGATCGTCTTTAATCTTGCCGACCAAAGTTTTGAAACGCGGATTAATTTCGACACACAGGAGCCTGGCATGTTGCGGCATGGCTCGTAGAATTGCGCGGGTGATGCCTCCCGTTCCGGGGCCTAATTCTATGATGACATTGACTGAATCAGCCTGCGCGGCCTTCACAATTCTCCGCTCAAGGAAATGGGAACTTGGAGTGATGGATCCAATCTGAAGAGGGTGTTTCAGGAACTCCTGGATAAAAACCAGGCGGCCATTCAACTTGAAGCTATTCGTTTTTTTGTATGACATCAAATTATTCCAGAGAATTTTAGATTTGATAAGCCCGTAAAAAAAGTTAAATTTTAAACTATTATATTATGACTAAAAGGATATTTTACAAATTTCAATTTGAAAAATGAGCCGGGCTGCCGGCCGGCAAGGCTAAGTTCATTATAAGCTGAAGGAAAATTTGCGCGCCTTGCATATGAAGCTTTTTCCTTAGCCATCTAAAAGTTCAGGTTTTTACGAGTTTGTCATTCAGAAAATCTTAAAATATCTATAAGCTTTTCTTCCTCGCTCCTGAAATGTTCATTTTTCGTCCCGTAACTACCCTGAAGATGAGTTCAATAAAAAAGGCTGATCCAATAATCGCCAACAGAAGCCAGAGTTGTTTTGGCGAACTGGTTGCAGTCTGCCAGAGCAGGCACCCTAAGGCACCGAGGCAAAGTCCGAGTCCTGTCAGGGAAAGTGAGCGCTTGCTCCCTGTTTCGTCTGCCAGTAATACGTTGGCGCCATTAACCGCTGCAAAAATGAAGAGAAATCCGGCACTGCCCATCGTCGACATACTGGAGAGGTCGGCCAGATTGGCAATTATCAGGGTGAATCCCGAGGTAATCAACAGCCCTTCAAGAGGCTCTCCCCAAGTCTTTGTTTCTAAAGTGCTCGGAAGCTCACCGTCTTTTGCAATGATATAACTCAGCCGGGCCGCACCGTAAATGGTGGCATTGATGGCCGAAGCCGTTGAGAGCATGGCTGCAACGGCAATCAAAATGAATCCTTTGTGTCCCAGTGACGGGCGGGCCGCCTCGGCCAGTGCATAGTCCTTGGCCGCCACTATCTTGTCGACAGGCAGAGTCCCAACTGTAACTACAGCAACAAGCACATAGAGAACGATCACGAAGCCAACGCTTGAATAGAAGGCGCGAGGCAATGTCTTCGACGCATCCCGCACATCCTGTGCGGTGTTGGCAATCAACTCGAATCCCTCGTAAGCGAGAAAAATGATCATCCCGCCGGCAGTCAAATGCAGAGGCGATGACCAGGTCGACAAGGCCAACCGGGTATTGTCGACTCCCCAGATGCCGACGCCAATGAACAGGGCTAGAATAACCAATTTAAGGAGTACAATCCAGTCTTCAGCTCTGCCGATCAATTTCGCATTCAACAGGTTGAGTATGGTAATGCCGGTGACACTGGCCGTGATCAGAACGTGTTTCCAAAAAGACTGTGAATATGCCGGGAAAAACGATGAGCCATAGCTTCCAAAAGCATAGGCATAGACCGAGAGCATGACTATGTAACTTATCCACAGTAAAATGTTTGCGGTCCCCGTCAACAAACCGGAGCCAAACGCCTGGTCCAGAAAGGCTACTGTTCCTCCCTGGCTGGGATACCTGACGGAAAGTCTTGCGTACGAATAAGACGTAACGAGAGCTACGATTCCCGCAATCAAAAAGGCCGCCGGCGCTCCTCCGCCGGTTAATTTAACTGACAAGCCAAGAACGGCAAAGATTCCGCCCCCGACCATACCGCCGATCCCTATTGCTGTAACCTCCCAATAGCCGAGGGTTTCTTTTGTGGGTTTTCTCATGACAGTGCAACCAGTGCTGGCTGTTCAGATTTTGGACATATTGAAGTCGGTGGGGACAACTTGAACGAGCCTCCCGCCGAGCCGCGGCAATGATGTCCTGCGTATCGTAATGTCAATATCCGGCCAACTCTCTTTAGAGTGACAAGAAAGATCCGGGACCTGCAAGGCAAGCCCCGGATTTTGGCTCTAGTTTTCTATCTTGCCCGATTCCAGGCGATTCTTATAGATGGCTTTGAGTTTATACATATCCTGCTGGAGTTCGAAAACGCCATGCCAATGGGCGTAGTCCGGACCGGCCATTGCCGCCCCTTGTCGCATCCTTCTGCCTTCATGATGCCAGAGGTGGTAATAAATTCTCTGGAATTCATCGGCCCAGGGGTTTTCTTTCAGCAGTTTCTTGGCAGCGAGTTCCTTGTGCATTGCCAGGGCAGGTTGCCAATACCCTTGGTTATAGAGTTCTATATGGCTATCCGCCTGCTTAAAGAAGTTGGTGGTATGCAAGGTGCTGTGGCAGTTATGGCAGACGGATTCCATTTTCTTCCGGCCTTCGATCCCATCCCCGGTAATTGGACTGATTGGATCCGGAGAATTACGTACAACGGATTCCGGCATCCAGAGATTCCAATGGAGTCTTTCGGAGATATTATGGGTTGTCTTTAACTCTCCGATGCCGCTCATATGGCAGACTGCGCAGGTAGGTGCCCGATAGTCGCCAGGCTCCCAGGCGTCCGGAGCACTGGAAAAATTCCAGGTGGCTCCCTCTGTATTGAAGATATGACCGTGCTTGCTGTTGTTGTAGATTTCTATATCCGGATGATCGGGTCCAAGATGGCAGGAGGCACAGGCGGCGGGTTTTCTTGCTTCGGCTATGTCGAACCTGTGTCTGGTATGGCAGACAACGCAGTTGCCCACGGACCCATCCGGCCAGAGCGTGCCGACGCCGGAAGAAGGCCAGCCTTCATGGACCGGACCTTTTTCCGCATCGAGTTTCACATCCGCGCCGTGGCACTGCATGCAGCCTGTCATTTCAGGGGCATTTTTGAATTTTTCAATGCCTTGTGCTTCATATTTTTCAATAAGCGCGGACATGCTCTTGAAATTTCTTCCATCCGGGCCGGTATACTGAAGGCGGGCGCGGTAGTGACCGCTTTTGTTGAACTGCTCAACCTGGGTAGCGTGGCATCTGCCGCAGGTTTTCGGCGTAACCAGTACGGATAGATAAATATCGGTGCCTTTGACGCCGGGACATCTCTGGGAGGCCAACTCGGAACTCTTGTCCACCACATGGCAATCAATGCAGGAAACGCCGACATGCCCGTGCCGGCTTGATCTCCAGTCAGCGACGATGCCGGGCTGTTTTTCCGCATGGCACTCTACACATTTTTTCCCATCCGGTGACAGGCCGAAATCCACCTTCAGGGTTTTCAGGGAACTGTCTGAGGCATAGGCAGATGAAACAAGCCCGACGGTAAAAATAACGGCTAACAGTAATCGCATTCTTATCCCTCCCTTCACTTTGGTTTAACCAGAAAATCTTGGATATTCTTATGACCTACATGTTCATGACATTTCACACAGGATTTGACTTTACCCGAGAGGAAATCCTTGTGGGCCAAAAAAGCCTTGGGAATTTCGTAGCGGATGATGCTGAGGTCATGGCACTGCAAACAGCCGGTGGTGTAGGTGAATTCTTCTTTGTTCCGCAAATTGGCGATCCAGTCGAAAGAATCGGCCCAGAAAATTTCACCCAGGACATCTTGCGTACCGGTATAGGCCTTGGCCGCCACATAATGCAGGACATTGTCGTGGGGAAGATGGCAGTCCGTGCATTTAGCCCTGAACCCCAAGGGATTGTTTCCTCCGTGGATATCCTCGGTGTAAGCTTGAGAGACTTTTTTCATGGAGTGGCAAAGAGAACAGAAATCGATCCCCGAGGTGCGTTCGATCATTTCGGCCGCCACCAGGGATAAGGTGAGACCGATAAGGGTACCGCATAATATAAAAAAAATAATCTTCTTCATGAACAGTTCTGTAGGTAGTTGAAATGGGCAATTCTAACAGAAAAAGTGATGAACTCAACTTAGCCCCATGAATACTCGCTGATTTGAGCTAAGGTCAAGCAAAAAAACGATTTTTTGGGAACGCGGGTCGAATCCCTGAAAACATCAGGCGGGGAAAAATCGATCAATTTCTCAGAAAAGAAGGGTGCTTGCAAGAATTGGCGGAACCCTTTGTCAGGGGTTTAAAAAAATCTATCGATACAGTTTGATCGAACGGGACGGCAAAGGGTATCACCCCAGACAGGAAAACTTTTTACGATAGGCGGAAGGAGAGAGCCCGGTATGTCTTTTGAAGAGTTTTCTAAAAGAGCTTACATCTTCATATCCCGTATGCAGGGTGATTTCTTCAATGGTCTCGCCGCTTGATTCCAGCAGTTTTCTTGCGGCCGTTATCCGCAGTTGCTGCAAATACTCAAGAGGTGTGTCTCCAGTAGCTTTTTTGAACCGGCGCATCAAGGTCCTCTCGCCCAGCCTGGCACGTTGGGCAAGATCGCCTATGGAATGAGCCTTGGAAAAATTGTTTTCAAGCCATTCCTGAAGCATAAGGATGGCGCTGTCGCCATGGGTTTTATGGAAACCTCTGGTTTGATAAGGCGATTGCAGGCGCCGGGATGGATCGATAAGCAGAAGCTTTGAGAGCGAGGCCGCAAGCTCAGGCGAACCGAAGCGGGCGCTGAGATAAAGTGACAAGTCCATATAGGCGGAAACCCCGCCCGCGGTGATACAATCTCCCTCGTCAATCAACATTTTTTCCCGTTTGAGGATAACTTCAGGAAATCTATCGGCAAACCTGTCGGCAAGGTTCCAGTGGGTGGTGGCCATCTTCCCGTCCAGCCTGCCCGTTTGCGCCAAGAGAAAGGCACCGGCGCAGACAGAGCAGAGGCAAGCCCCACGCTCTCCTTGACGGATCAGCCAGTCAATGGTTTCGTTGTCGTCAAGAAGCGGTTCGATATCGCCGAAAACAACAGGCACAAAGATTATATCGTAGTTTTTTCCGCTCGAAAAGTGACTGGTAATGGCAACAGGTGTGCCGTTGAAAGCGGTAATGGATCTATTGCCCGGTCCGACGATGACAGGTCGAAAAAGTGGCTCGATGGGTAAATCGGACATCCTCTGCCATTCAATGGAGGCGACCGAGAAAAAATCAAAAGGCCCTGTAAGGCTGGAATACATGCAATTCTGCACGGCAAGCAAGGCGACGGAATACATCACACCACTCCTTGAAAATAAGTTGAAAGTCTCTATTGTCCGATATCGCCCTGTTTTTGTCAATACCGCCACTTCTCAATAGAACGGCACCTGGTATATTGGCAGTTATAAAAACAATGGCAAGATCGAGCAGCACTAACCATAAACCAGGTGAAACTTATGAAAAATTGTCCTGCCCTGCTTCTGATAGATATCCAAAACGATTATTTTCCAGGTGGAAGAATGGAGCTGACCGGTGCCGCGGAAGCCGCCGAAAAATCGGCAAATATTCTGAATTATTTCCGAAATAATCAGCTTCCGGTGGTGCACATCGCCCATGAATCGGTGAGGGAAGGAGCAACTTTTTTCCTGCCCGGCACCGAAGGACAACAAATTCATCCTTTGGTGGCTCCTCAGGAAGAGGAAACGGTTATAACCAAAAACTTCCCAAACAGTTTTCTGCAAACATCTCTGCCGGAGACACTACGGCAGCTTGCAGTGAACCGACTGGTTATCGCCGGCATGATGACCCATATGTGTGTGGACGCCACAACCAGGGCGGCAAAGGATCTGGGATATTTCTGCACCCTGGTTCATGATGCTACCGCCACAAAAGATCTCGCCTTCGCGGGGAAATCGGCCTCGGCTGCGCAGGTTCAGACGGCTTTTATTGCTGCTCTGACCGGTATCTGCGATGAGGTGAGGAGTACGGCGGAATTATTAAAAGAAATAGCCTGCTGACCTGAATAACAGGCAAACCCCGGCGCAATTTTCCGGGGTTTGCCGTAACCACTGCAACCCCAAATGTTAGGTGATTGCATCAACCATCGCCCGGCAAAATGATGTCAAATCACCCTGAATTTTTCCTTGTTTCTTCCTTAATCCGCAGGTTTTCCGTTTAAAGACTCCTGCCGTTGCTCGTTGGAAAAAATTATCTCTCCTACAGTGTAGTAAAAAAATAGGTAGCTCACGTACCCATAACCTCCCCAAACTTATGACCTTTGTAAATATGCTCGGATGTGTGATTATAGCACGGTGCTAAAGACGAGTGTGGTAGGACTGCCCAGCAATTTCAGATCGGCAATTTCAATTCGCGGTTTCATCTTGACCCAGATAATCATGGACAAGGCAAAGAAGAATCAGGGATGGCTATTTGCCTCTCTGCTGCATTTGATTGTTCAGCTTTAAGGAAATCCGCTCCATATTGTTCTTTAAGAATATCGCTGGAGAAGGCTATGGAGAATTATCTGATGATATTCAAGGAAATTAGTCGAACAGGTCGATGCCTGACCGGATACGGCGTTGATCTTCCTAATCCAGCGAGCAGTCCCTTAAAAATTTATTAGCAGAGAATCTCTTCTACGAGACGTTAATGCAAAAACATCCGGAAAATGTGGCCCCTCGGAACTCTCAATAACGGGCAGGTTGGTAATGAAAACGGAATATCAAGGAGAACAATGCATGACGAATATCTCAGGAACGAGCAATAGCGCTCCATTGGAAAATGATTTTGGCAAACTGGTAAGTTCGTGGATGGAATCCGCGCAGACTTTTTGGCAGGCGATGGGATTACAGAAAGAGGATACTATGAAGGGCGCCGGGTTTAATTTTAATTTTGGTGCCGGCGAGGAGAAAGCGAACGAGAATAAATATAAGACCTACAAAACCTGGGAGACTTCGGTCAATAATTACACCTCGTTGCTGAAACTCATGATGACTCCGGAAAACCGTGACAATCTGGCCAAAGGAGCGATGACCTTCAGCGAGGGGCTGGTTGAGATGACCGGGGAAACGCTGGAGAATTTCGCCGAGTTCCAGAGTCAACTGGTAAAAAGTTTCACCAAAGCTGGTGAGCATACCAAAGCCTTTAATTTTGACGACCTTGATCGGTCAACTTTTGAAGCCTTTCGTGAGCTGTACCGGACCGAATTTCAGAAATATCTTTACGTTCCCAAGGTCGGTCTGAACCGGGAATATAATGAACAGTGTAGTGAGCTGATCGACAAATCTAACATTTTTTCCTCGTATCTCATCGAATTGCTCTATCTCTTCAGCGTACCGTTTGAGAAGACCAACTGGGTAATGCAGCAGAAAATCAAGAAAATGCTCGAAACAGGGGAGGTTGTGGAGGATTCGAAACAGGCCTATAACGATTGGATCAAAATCCTTGAAGGTCATTTCATGGAACTGCTCAAGTCCCGTGAATACACGGAAGTCCTGAACAATACCATTACTTCCCTCGCCGCCTATAAGGGAGTTAAAAACGATGTAACCGATATTTTTCTGAAGGAATTCCAGATTCCCACCCGCAAGGATATGGACGAGGTGTACAAGGATATCTACCTGATGAAAAAGAAGATAAGGACGTTGTCCAGACAGGTGGAAAGTTTGCAGAGCGAGCTGAAAGAGTTGAAGGAGACTGAACCCGTTGCACCACGGCTGGTGGCGAACCAAGGAGGCAAAAAATGACTCAGGCTGCCATTCCAGTAGATCTTATAATTCAGAATATGCAGAAAAGTCACAAGTCGACGCGCACCAGATTGAAAAAGGCGTCAGACGTCCTGACAAATAAACTCGACACGTCCATCTCCACCACGCCCTACGATATCGTCTACGAGGAGGACAGGGTCACTCTGAAACACTACAAGCCCGAGAAGATTCGGATCAAAACGCCTCTTTTGGTCATCTATGCCTTGATCAACCGGGAAACCATGCTGGATCTGCAGCCCCAGAAGAGCGTAGTGGAAAGCCTGCTCAACCAGGGGGTGGAAGTTTTTATGATCGATTGGGGCTATCCGACTCGGAAAGATCAGTATTTGACCATCGAAGATCACGTTGATGGCTATATTGCCAACATCGTAGATTTCATCTGCAATAAAAGGAAGGTCAACAAGATAAATATTATGGGAATCTGTATGGGCGGAGTTTTTTCCGTAATCTATACGGCCCTGAACCCCGGAAGGGTGAGAAATCTGGTAACCACCGTCACGCCTACCAATTTCGACACCGATAAGGGACTCCTGAATATCTGGATGAAACAGACGGAAGCCCAGACCTTGGGTGATGTCTATGCCAATATGCCGGGAGATATTTTGAACCTGGGTTTTTTGCTGCTTAACCCCGCTCGGCTGATGATCGATAAGTATGTTGGTTTCATGCAGAACATGGACAACAAAAGCTATGTCGAGAACTTCATCCGAATGGAGAAGTGGATTTTTGACAGCCCCGATGTGCCAGGCGCCACCTTCAAACAGTTTATCAACGATTTCTACAAAGAGAATTTGTTGATCCAGTCCAAGCTGAAGATTGGCGGGAAGACCGTCGACCTGAAAAAGATCACCATGCCGGTTCTCAATTTCTATGGCAAATTTGATCACCTTGTCCCCCCGGAGGCCTGCGACCGGTTCACCTCGGAGATTGGGTCGAAGGATAAAGAGGATGTCTGTTTTGACACCGGCCATATCGGTATCTATGTCAGTTCAAAATGTCAGAAGGAATTTGTTCCGAAAATAGCCAACTGGCTAATGGAAAGGTGAGAAGCCGCGGGATGCAATATCCAAAGAATTTCAAAATATCCCTTCCGATGGTAGGGGGGAGGTCATCACCTGACGCACGGTAACCTACAGGTTAGAGTAAAAATACCTGAGATTGTATTTTACTCTGATCTGTAGGAGTTCCGTTGGGAAGCCGTCATCAGCAATATGAAGAGTTTGTACGACGTCATTACTCTTGATCCTGACGGTTTTTTGGTGCAGCAGATAATTTGCCGACAGAGTTCAGTCTGTCATGGTGCGAGATATTGGATCTTGCTAAAGTCCTGAGAGTCTTGGAAAAAGGATATTGTTCTCGAGGTGCACGTGCTTATGAAGATCCTCTTCGAACTCCTTGAGTTTCTTATAGGTGATCATGAAAGTATTGCATGCATCGTTCGGAAGTGCGTAATCCTGTGCGAGCTCACGAATTTTATGGGCAGCTTCACCTACTTCATTGTGTTCGGCGTCAAGTCTTTTCAGGGTGAGCCTGATGGTCGCAATATCCTCATCCGCCGGTGACTTTCCAAGATTTTTAGTTTCCTCAAGCCGCCTGATAGCCGGAAAGCAAACCTCTTCCTCTTCCTGAAGATGAGCCTTCAAATCTGTGACAATTTTGGAAAAGATAGCATCAATTTCCCTGACCTCCGGATGATTTTCCCCATGGACCTGGGCGATCTTTCGGGTGTAACCGGCTATTTGATCCAGGTTATCTTTCAGGTAGGTGTGATGGGTATTTATTATGTAATCGGCCAGGAAGGAATTGGTCCAGGCCGAATAATTCCGGCTCCTGTCTGGTGGTGTATTTTTGACCGCTTCGATCTCCCGGACTAACTCCGACTCCTCGATTCCTTTTTCCAGGCAAACAGCCGAAAGGTCAACCTTGCCGCCGCAACAGTAGTCTATCCCGTATTTATCGAAGACAGTTGCGGTGCGATAATCCTCGGCAACGATTTCGCCAACCGTCCTGTTTTTATCTGAGTTGGTGATGTGCATGCTGAAATCCCGTTGAAATATGCTAATAGAAGATGAACTCCGAAAAAAAATTGCTCTTGTCTCTTAGGGCCTGAGCGAGTGAAAAACCCTGATTACCTACAAGGTAATTCAGATGGAATGTTTGGCAAGAATACAGACGGGGGACAGCGGGGCCTTTCGGGCAGAACCTCCGGTCCATTACATCTTGAGGAAGGTGCAGGAACTGTTTCTGAAGGACAGGAAAGTAAAGATGCTTAGAGTTAAAACCAGATGACCATGACGTGTGCTTCAGGCCTTTAATAGGTTCGCCTTCCTGTTCAAGATAGGTCTATATCTTTGGGGAGAGTGGAAAGATGGCTATTCAGGATATCATCATCCAGCTGCAGCAAAAAATTACCTCCTGGTTTGAAAGCCTGGTCCTGCTGCTGCCGAATTTTCTTGCCGCCCTTGTCGTTATTCTTGTCTTCTATTTCCTGGCCAGGAAGTTGGCCCAGCTCATCTGCCGCATCCTCAAACGCATGATCAGTAATCAGGCACTGATAAGCTTTCTGGAAACGCTGACCTATTTAGGCGTTCTGCTGGTCGGAATTCTCATTGGCATAAAGATTTTAAAACTCGACAAGGCGATCTTTTCATTGCTGGCCGGTATCGGTATCGCTGGTATCGCGCTGGGATTTGCCTTTCAGGATATCGCCGCCAATTTCATCGCCGGAATAGCCTTGGTTTTCCGGAAGGATTATCCGTTCAAAGTGAACGACGTGATCGAAACCAATGATATATTCGGCACCATCCATAGAATTAATCTGCGAGACACCATGATCAAGACCTTCGATGGCCAGTATGTCTTTCTCCCCAACAAGCAGATCTTCGAAAACGCCGTCACCAACTATAGCGCTCTAGGCAAGAGGCGTGTCAATCTGGCCGTTGGGGTCTCCTACGGGGAGGATCTCACAAAGGTTAAGCGGGTAGCGCTGGAAGCCGTCCGAAAAGTCCCTAATCTTCTCGAAGACAATCCCGTCGAACTCTTTTATGAGGAGTTCGGGAACAGTTCTATCAATTTTCAGTTACGCTTCTGGATCGCCTTCACCACCCAGAAGGATTTTCTCCAAGCCCGCAGTGATGCGGTAATGCTAATCAAGCAGGCCTTCGACGACCATGACATAACCATTCCCTTTCCCATCCGCACGCTGGATTTCGGCATCAAGGGCGGCGAGAAACTTTCAGCAATGCTTACCGGTCCAGCCGGGGATGCAAAATAGGCAGCTGATCAGGACACAGAAAAATTTAAATTTCCGCTTCAGCTTTTCGATTGAACTGCCGGATCCGGAAAATTTAGTACGGAATCCTTTGATCACGCAACAGCCATTCAGACAGGACAGCTTCTGCCCACAGGGATAACCTATACAAATGTCAAGTGCGACCCCGTGGTTAGATAATCTTGATACTTTTAAAATCACTCAATTGAGGGGTACGATTCTTCCCTTTGATGAATGCACTTAAAGGAGGAGCGTGGAATTATAACTTTCAGATTGGAAAACCTCTCTGGGGGCAGCATATACCTGGTTTACCTGTCCCACAATAGCGTCTCAGACCGGCGACGGTCCGAGGCGCTATTTTTGTTTACTCCTGACTATCTCAGCAAGCAGCTCGACAACCTCAAGGTGGGTGGTCGATCTTCTTTCTGGGTGACTATCAATGATAGCGACTCGACCATCACCTCAACAGACAGATCACCTACCGGACCCCCGACTTCAGCGGTTTCAAACTGGCGATCGGCGTGGTCGATCCTTCCCGCACCAATACAGGTGTCGGTGCTGAAGAAGAGGTGCCGCGCATAGAAGGTGAAGCCACCTTCAACAAAACCTTTGGTGAATTCTCAACGACCGCCTGGGTTGGCGGTATGACTCAAACCTCCAAAAGCGACAGTAGCTCAGATGTGGATTCCAGGGGTATCTCCTACGGTCTCAATGCGAAGGTCGCCGGTTTCAGTCTCACCGGATCTGGTTTTACCGGCAGCGGAATCAACACCTTGCTAGGCGCTTTTGGTGCCGTCACTGACGGGCAGGACGCCAGAGGGTATCTGCTCCAAGGGTCCTACACTTTCGACAAATTCCGCCTGGTCGGCTCTTATGGTGATACCAAGGTTGACAACGCCACCGATGACGATGATGAGCTTATCACCGGGGCCATTTTCTATACCATAAACGACTTTTTCAAGCTGGTTGCTGAATACAACGTCAACACCGTTACAATTGGTGTTGCTGAAGAAAAAATCAATACCATTGCTTTGGGTCTCATAGCCAGTTTCTAAATTCGGGAAAAAGTTTCAAAACAACGTTTCCATCGGCTGTCAGGGTGCATAGATCCTGACAGCCAAAAAGAGTTTTCCGGAATCTTATGCTCAGAATATTTTTCCTTTCGAAGGCCCTTGCTGGCGATTAGCATTGCGATTGGGCTCTGGCCGCGCTAAGCTCTTGTTTTACTGGCATTACCTCTTGATTAATAGCCATATTTACGGTTAATATTTTGATTTTGAAGGGAAAAACATCCAATGGACATAGGCCGAGTTTGGCAAAGGAGGAACCATGGGTGTAATTCGAAAGGTAGTCCCGTCAGATCGGGTTGAGAGTGACCCAACCGCTGGAATGGTCCAGGAAGAGGCTTTCAACACTCAACTATCCTGGTCTGGACTTGTCCGGACAGCTTCTCATATGACCTCGGGTTGGCATCACCATGGCGACCACGAAACCACGGTCTATATCTTATGAAGTAGGCGGTCGACACTGCGTCATGATGGCAGCGCGACATGTTTCATATCGTCAAAGAGGAGATAGTGTATGAACCGGATACTTATTGGCAAGGGCGAACAGCCGGTTTATTTGCTCGCCGAGTACGGCAACCGCCATGGTTTGATCACGGGAGCCACCGGTACCGGCAAAACGATTTCTCTCCAGGTATTGGCAGAGGGCTTCTCGCGTCTGGGCGTGCCGGTG
The DNA here is from genome assembly GCA_963835305.1 of uncultured delta proteobacterium. Taxonomy (GTDB): domain Bacteria; phylum Desulfobacterota; class Desulfobulbia; order Desulfobulbales; family Desulfocapsaceae; genus Desulforhopalus_A. Next base: position 334,465 of record CAWIEU010000009.1, on the reverse strand, counting down.
TTCATGGCTGATGTAAAAGGCGATGTCTCCGGCCTGGCACTGGCTGGTATTGCCAATGAGAAGATTAAGCAGCGTGTTGCCCAAATCGGCATTGAGGGCTATGCCAATGAGGCGAACCCTGTGTTATTCTGGGATGTGTTCGGCAAAGCCGGCCATCCGGTACGCACCACAATCAGCGAAATCGGTCCAAGCCTGCTAGGCCGGATCCTCGAACTTAATGATATCCAGGCCGGGATGCTTGAGATCGTCTATAAGTTGGCGGACGATCAGGGGCTGCTATTGCTTGACCTCGACGACCTGCGTGCCCTGCTCAGTTTCGTCGCGGACAATCGCAAAGAGATCTCGGCGAAATATGGTCTGGTAAGTACCCAATCCGTGTCAGCCATTCAGCGATCTCTGTTGTCGCTGGAGCGGGAAGGCGGGAAAGCCTTATTCGGCGAGCCCGCACTGGATCTGACCGACTTGCTGCGGACAGACCTTAGCGGCCGCGGCATCATCAACATCCTTGCCGCGGACCAGCTCATTCTGAAGCCGCGATTGTACGCAAGCTTTCTCTTATGGTTACTCTCGGAGCTTTACGAGAATCTGCCCGAGGTGGGCGACCTTGACCAGCCCAAGCTGGTATTCTTCTTCGATGAGGCCCACCTGCTCTTTGACGACGCATCCTCGACGTTGCGCCGGCGAGTGGAACAGGTCGTTCGGCTCATCCGCTCCAAGGGCGTTGGTGTGTATTTCTGCTCACAGTTTCCGGACGACGTGCCGAATGAAATCCTGGGCCAACTCGGAAACCGCATCCAGCATGCCCTGCGGACTTTCACGCCGCGTGACCAGAAGGCGGTTAAAACAGCTGCCGAAACCTTCGTTGCGAACCCGAAACTTGATGTCGCCGAGGTCATATCCCAACTCGGTGTCGGCGAAGCACTGGTCTCCACGCTGCAGGAAAAAGGTGTGCCGATGCCGGTGGCGCGCACACTCATCTGTCCACCACGCTGCCGGATAGGGGCGGTCACGCCGGAAGAGCGCGCGGTCGTGAAGGCGCGCAGTCCGGTGGGCGGCAAGTACGACACACCAGTGAACCGCGAGTCGGCCTATGAAATCCTGAACCGGCGAACCGTGGAGAAAGCAGCAGCTGGGGCGGAAGCCAATCGTGCCGAGGCGGAAAAGCCATCCGAACATCGGGGAATGATCAGCGATTTTCTATGGGGCACCAAAAGCCGCCAGGGCATGGTGGAAACGTTGGCCAAGCAGGCCGCGCGAACCGTCGGCAGCCAGCTCGGCCGGCAAATCTTGCGCGGCGTACTTGGCGGCATATTAGGCGGATCGCGCCGCCGTTAGTGTCAGGACACCATAGTCCTCTCTTGCGTGAAGAAGTGCATCTCAAATAAGCAGATGAAGAGTTTTTACGACTTCAACAATAATCAATTCAACATATACTTTAACTTCGGTGGCAGTCCCCGGCTGCTGCCGAGCAAAGCGTTATGCGCCTTAGTTTCATATGAATAATATCTCGAACAATTTGAAGGCAATCGGTTTCGACAATTGGTTTTTAGACATGGTGCCTGCCGAAAGACGAGCACAATTTGCCCTGGCAAGGGTGGTGGCTGTTCATAAAGACAGTTATATCATAAGCAATGGAGAAGTTGATGTTTTCGCGGAATTGGTTGGTAAATTGCTTTTCAGTGCTTCCTCTCCCCTTGATTATCCTGCGGTAGGCGACTGGGTTCTTGCCAATTTTTATGATGAAAATACCTTTGCAATAATTCACGAGATCTTATCGCGTAAATCGTTATTAAAAAGAAAAACCCCGGGCAAAAAGGTTGATCTCCAATTGATCGCCACGAATATCGATGTCGCTTTCATTATCCAATCTCTGAATGAAGATTTTAATCTTCGTCGTCTTGAGCGTTATTTAGTCATGGTCAATGAAGGTAAAATTCGACCAGTTGTGCTCCTGAGCAAAAGCGACCTGCTTAAAAACGAGGATATTATCCGCATTATTGCACAAATCCAGGAGATTATGCCGCAGTTGCCGGTTGTACACTTCAGTAACGAAAATGATTCTGCATTAGACAACGTACAAGGCATTATGCAGCCCGGCCTGACCTATTGCCTGCTGGGATCGTCAGGGGTTGGCAAAACAACCTTAATAAATAACCTGATAGGCGAATCAAGATATAAAACCAAATTAGTCAGCAAGAAGGAAAGTAAGGGGAAGCATACAACCACACATAGGCAACTGATTAAGCTGGATTTTGGAGCGATGATAGTCGACACGCCAGGCATGCGGGAGCTGGGAAATTTTTCCGTAACAACGGGCCTTGATGAAACCTTTACCGAGATATCCGCGCTCTCGGAAAATTGTCGGTTTACTGATTGTACGCACATTAGTGAAAAAGGTTGCGCTGTTTTAAGCGCCGTTGAGAACGGCCAAATATCTGAAAAGAGATACCGGAATTACCTGAAAATGACTAAGGAATCCAGTTACAATGAGATGTCTTATCTTGAAAAAAGGAATAAGGATAAGCAGTTTGGCAAATTCTGTAAGTCGGTGATGAAGAGTAAGAAACATCGATGACAGTACATGACGAATAGCTTCACTCGCCGACGAAGATGCTGATGTCATTGATTCACCAAGATTGTGCACTGCTGCAATTCGAGCAATATTCATGTCGCTTGTTTTTAGACTCGATGAATCTCCATCTTGCCGGAAGTTTTTCCCTCTATTCAGAGATTCAGGTGAAAAACGATAAAATCGATGGTTATTTGAAGCCTTTTTTTAAGGATGTGGATGTTTATGACCGGCGTCAGGATAAGCAGAAGGATATATTCCGCAAAATGTATGAAGGACTGGTGGGAGGCGTTTTAGGCCTTTTGAAAAACGAACGGCGTGATGCAGTGGCGACCCGTGCCGATCTTTCCGGTCAAGTCGAAAACCCCGAGACCAGCACCTGGCAAATAATCGTCAATCTTGTCCAGAATGCCTTTTTTAAATCCATCCTTCCCGGATTCGAACATGAAGTTTCCCCTAATGATGATGATTCCGGTGATGATTCCAGAGATAAGAATTAGCCACCAAAAGAAGTGGCGGACACCTTCGCTAACGAGTGAATCATCCGGTGTTTCTTTTATTGATCAGCAGACCAGGCTTGCTGCAGACAGTGGCAAGCCTTCGGAACAACCTATGAAACGATCCATTTCCGAAGAAAGATGGAAGCATGCGGCCGGCAAACCTCCAAATAACTGAATGAAGCTTGAAAAATGACCATCAGTGTGGTCAATTCCGACCTTGGAGTCCTGTAATTCCCATTTGTGATTTTATCTGTCCATCAACTTTTACCTCCCCTTGAAAGGACTGGCCATGCTTACTCTGCAAATCGATACTATCCGCAAAATTGCCGATTCGGCCATAATTTTCAAACGGGGTCAATCTCTCCAGAGAATCGGAGCGTTCAGCTGCATCGCAGAGCAAAGCGGCGATGGCAGGTACGTGTTCGAAGTTGATGGTAATTATGGAAATTATCGCACTGAAGTTTCTCTGAACGGTGCGATTACCAGCCATTGCGATTGTCCGTATCCCGGCTCCGGTTGTAAACATGTTGTAGCGATATTGCTGGAATTATTGGATGAGCAGCAAAAGACTCAAGTGCAGACGATCGCCGATATCGACCGGCAGGAGGAATACCTTTCCTATGAGGAGATCCGGCAGCAGGCTCTGGACGATCGTCACAAACGGGCGAAGCAGGAAAAACTTACGGTGATGCAGGGGGATATGCTGAAAGGCGATCATCTGGTAACTACGGGAAGGGGGCGGCAATATCAGGTTACTCTCCACGATCCTGCCGCGGGTCTCGGCCACTGTTCCTGCCCCGATTTTTATTTCAATAAGCTATCCACCTGCAAGCATTTGATTTTTCTGAGCTCCTTTTTAAAAGAACAAAAGGATTTTGCAGAGCGCCTTGCCCGGGAAACCTTTCCGTATATCGATATCTATTGGGAGAGCGCCGCGGAAAAACCACGGCTTTTTCAGGAACGGGACGTGCAGGACAACGGCGAGGAACTTTCCGGGCTGCTGGCGGAAATCTTTGATCAGCAAAATCTATTCCGCGGGGAAAATATTGCCGATTTTATCCCATATCTGCCAAAGCTGGCGCGCTATAAACAAATTCGAATCCAGGAACCAGTCCTGCGCAAACTGAACAATATCGCAACCGATATCGAATTGTCCCATGCCGCTGCCAGACCATTGACCGATACTTCCCTGTGCCTCAAAGTCGTGCCCTATGCTTACCAGGAAGAGGGCATTAACTTCGGACTCTATAAAAAAGCCGTACTGATCGGGGATGAGATGGGGCTTGGCAAGACCCTGCAGGCCATCGGTCTTTGCATCCTGAAAAAAGAAGTTTTTGATTTTCATAAGGTTTTAGTGGTCACCGTCAGTTCGTTGAAGCAGCAATGGCAGCGGGAAATTGAGCGGTTCAGTGGTGAACAGGCCTGTATTATCGCCGGGAACGCCAAAGCGCGTCTGGAACAGTACCGCACAGATACCAGCATGTTCAAGATCACAAATTATGAAGCGGTCCTCCGGGATGTGACCATAATTTCCCGGTTCAAACCGGATGTGATCGTCCTGGACGAAGCGCAGCGCATTAAAAATTTTGCAACCAAGACCGCCGAGGCCGTGAAGAGTCTGCCCCGGCAGCATGCCATAATCCTGACCGGCACTCCTTTAGAAAATAAACTTGAAGATGTCTATTCCCTGGTGCAGTTTCTCGATCCGGAACTGCTCAGCCCGCTCTGGCAGTTTGCTGCCGGCCACTTTCTTCTTGGCCGTCGCAAAAAAGGAGAAATCCTCGGCTATGTCAATCTGAACACCCTGCATGAGAAGCTCAAGCCCCTGGTCATCCGCCGCCGCAAAGAAGAGGTGCTGGATGAACTGCCCGAACTGATCGTGAGCGATTACTATATCGAGCTGCATGAAAAACAGGCGGAGATCCATGCGGGATATTCCCAGTCCCTGCTGCCATTGCTGAACAAAAAATTTCTGACACCGATGGATCTGCTGCGTATTCAGGCCCTGCTCGTCAAAATGCGCCAGACCTGTGATTCCACCTATCTGATTGACCGGATGACGAACATCTCCCCCAAACTCGATGAACTGGCCAATATCCTTGACGAACTTATCAAACAGAATGGGCGAAAGGTGGTGATCTTCAGTGAATGGACCACTATGACCATGCTGATCGGCAAACATCTCTCCAGAGAGCACATTCCTTTCGTCGAGCTCTCCGGCAGGGTTCCGGTAGCTAAGCGTCAGGCGCTGATAGACGAATTTAACACCAATCCGGACTGCAAGGTTTTTTTGTCCACCGATGCCGGGGGAACCGGCTTGAATCTTCAGGCTGCGGATTGTGTGGTCAATTTTGAGTTGCCCTGGAATCCCGCCAGGGTAAATCAGCGTATCGGCAGAGTCAACCGGCTTGGTCAAAAAAGCAAATGTATCAATGTTATTAATTTGATAGCAAAATACAGCATCGAAGAACGGATCATGGCGGGAATCAAATTGAAAGGGGATCTCTTTAGCGGTGTTTTTGACGGTGGTAAGGATGAAGTGATGCTCTCCCGGGAGAAACGGCAGGAAATGGTCAACCAGCTGCGGGAAATGATGGGAGAAGAAATCGAATTGGTACGACCGGAATCCATCCCCGCCGAAGAACTGGCGGAAGATACGCCGCATTTTCTTAATCCCGAGGTGTTAAAGAAAGAGGTCGATTTCGCAGCTGAGGAAGATAGTGAAGAACTCGCGGGAGAGCAGCTGCAGCAAGAAGAGCAGGGCGATGCGGCAGTTCAGTCGGCTGCGCAGATGGAAGAAGTCTTGAATCAGGGCATGGGTTTTATCAGCGGTCTGCTGGAGATGGCTACCGGCAGAAAACTGGGTGTCGTCGGGGGCAGCGAAAAGATGGTCACTCTTGATAAAAAAACCGGCGAGGTGACGCTCAAGTTCACCTTGCCGGGTTTTCCAAAATCGATGTGATCAGGACCTGCTGAAGCAAAATAAATTTCGGGGCGAAATTTTTGTCTACAGGCTTTGTCAACAGTTACACGAACCGGATCGGGTTACCCGCTCTAAATGCCCGAATGTTCTCCACCGTCTGATCGATGATTCGCTGCCGAGCTTCCTTGCTGGCCCAGGCAACATGTGGGGTAATGATCAGGTTGGGAAGTTTCGCCTCAAGAAGCGGGTTGGAGTCCCTGGGCGGTTCAACGCTCAGGACGTCGACTGCGGCTCCGGCAATTTTCCGTGCCGTAAGGGCGTCCGCCAGCGCCTGCTCATCGACGATGCCGCCACGGGCGCAGTTGATCAAAAAAGCTGTCGGTTTCATCAGCGCCAGGGTTTGTGCATTCAGCAAATTCCTGGTCCGGTCGGTAAGCGGGCAATGCAGGGTCAGGACATCGATTTCCGGCAGCATCTCCTCAAGCGGAAGCCTGTCGTCCGGAGGATTGCCGGGCCTGCGGGCAACGATGACCTTCATGCCGAAAGCCCGGGCGATCTCAGCGATTCCCCGGCCAAGGTTGCCGTAGCCGATTATGCCCAGCGTCTTGCCTTTCACCTCGACGATAGGGTAATCGAGAAAACAGAACTGACTCGCCGTCTGCCAGCGCCCGGCCTGTACCGCACCATGGTAGGAGAGCAGGCTGGTGTGCAGGGCCAGCATGATTGAAAAGACATGCTGCACTACGGAGTCGGTACCGTAGGCCTGACAGTTGCACACGGTTATTCCCAGTTGCGCCGCTCCCTTGAGGTCGACGACATCGGTGCCTGTGGCAACAATGCAGATCAGCCGGACCGAAGGAGCCGCTTCCAGCAGACGGCGTGATATTTTAACCTTGTTGAGGATGATAAGTTCCGCTCCCTTTATTCGATCCATTACTTCGTCAGGAGCTGTGGTGCGGAATAATTGCAGGGAACTGCATTCTCTTTCAAGATTGCTGATGTCAAGGTCGTCAAGGCCTTCGGTATCCAGAAAAACTGCATTCATGATATTTCCTCTTATACGTCGAAATGATTGATAATTTGCGCATCGGATCTGAAGTTTTTCACTTAGCCATCACTCATTTTTAGGTTTTTTACAGTTTGTCATTGTTCATCTTATGAATGAATTTCGGGAATCAGAGAGTGTCGGGAGCAGGGGAAACTGCTCACTTCTGTTGTATTTATAGTTTTTTTTATATATTATTCAATGGAGTAACGCTACTGGACATCTTATTGACATAAACAGGAATATTTTTCACTTTCCCTGACGAAGGAAAAAAGACAAACAACAAAGCCTCTGTCTGTTAACTTTTTTGCTGAATGGTAATCGTTCACCGGTACACATAAAAAGATTGCATAACCCGGATCTTTAACCGTTCATCCAGTGCTCCAGATTCGTTCAAGCAGGCCTCAGAGCTATAGTTGGCTATGTGAGGCGGCCTGATCGGACGAAAATGGAGTGCTGGTGAACGGTTACGCTGAATGAGAGTTGAGCACAATGGAGGAATAACGATTGAAGAAAACGAAATGTTAACATCTATCCGCCGGTTAATTCTGCTTCTGCTTTCAGCTTTTCTCTTAAACTTATGGGGATGCTCTGGAAAGAAAATAGTTACCTATATTCCTCCGGCAGAACGTAACTTGCCGAATATGCAGCAAGCTCAGGAGGGGGTATCGGTTGAAGCGCTTAAAAATTATTTTTCCGGCTGGATAGGCACCCGCTATACACTGGGAGGGCTTTCCCATGACGGGGTGGATTGTTCCGGCCTGACCTTGCTTGCCTACAAGGAGTTATTCGACAAGGAATTACCGAGAACCGTAGAGGAACAGGTGCAAAGAGGAACCTCGGTCAAGAAGGAGTATTTGCGGCCGGGGGACCTGGTTTTTTTCAAGACAGGTATTTTTCAGAGACACGTGGGGATTTATCTGGATGACGATCTCTTTGTCCACGCCTCACGTTCCAACGGAGTAATGATCTCCCGGTTGGATGATACCTACTGGAAAAACCATTACTGGAAGGCTAAACACATACCATCGATCAGTATCGTCGATGGAGATTTGCTCAGTTCCGGAGACTTGCAGGGATCATTCTAAAAGAGGCTTATATCGGTTCGGAAATCCCGTGGGGAAACAATTTTAGTTTCCGTGTTTGTAACCGTTCACCGGGAAGAGCAAAATGCTCGCATCACCACAGGCCTGTAAATGTTCCGCAGAACTCCGGAGACGCATAAGCAGGCTGACGGGCAACAATTGGGGAAATGGCCCGGTATAAGCACCTTCACGAAATTCTTTCAAAAACAAAAAGTGTATTTAAGGTGTTAAAAGGCGTTGCCCTCTTCAAGGGACTACGGTAAAGATTGCTCCTTTCAAGGACACGACGGGAATGCGGCAGCATGGCAAAATGCATTTCTAATCCTCAAATAACCCCCTCTGTCAACAAGAGAGTATGGAAAGATTAATAGTAATTGCTATCTCCGCATCCTTGGCAACCTGCTTTTATTACTGGTTTGCCTGGATGATTCGTAAAGATTCGATGCAGGAGTTTATAGATTCTCATCTTTGGCTGATGCATCCCAATGCAATCTGTTACTGGCGGTCGGTACTGGCTCTGCTCGCTTTTGTTCTCTATTTTTTGGTTGAGTATCAATCGCTTGCCATTATAATTTTCACTTTTGCCGCAGTGCTGGATGGGGTTGACGGGATCGTTGCGAGGAATTGCGATATGGTCACGGAGTGGGGGGAATGGCTGGATCCGATGTGTGATAAGCTGACTTATCTGCCTCCTTTAATTGGTTTTTCCTATGCCGGGATTATCTCAGTACAGCTGGCCTGGACCCTGGTCGCGGTAGAGTTGTTCGGGCAATTTTTCGCCAGGAAAATTCTTTCGCTCCTCAGTTATTCAGTGGCTGCGAACAATTTTGGCAAAATAAAGGCGATTATCTGCTTCGGCCTGGTCATATTTTGTGCCTTGCTCGATGAGAATCCCACCTTTATCAATATGGGAGATGAGGTCCTGCTGGCCTGCATTGTCCTTTCTTCGGCCTCGGTCGTCTTTAAATTCATTCCCAACAGGTATTATGCCGACATCCTCTCGACGCTTAACTTCTTTTGTGGTGTCACAAGCCTTTATCTGACTTACAACCAGCGCTTTGCCTGGGCCATTTTCATTATCATACTCGGACAGCTTTTTGATTTATTTGATGGTAGAATGGCGGAAAAACATGGCGGCACCATATATGGACCGTATTTGGATGACATTGCCGATTTTACCAGTTTCGGGCTTTCGCCGGCTTATATCATTATTAAATCGGGTGGCGGCTCGTTAGCCTGGCTGTTTGGCCTGATTTTTTTCAGTGGAGTTGCCTACAGACTTATTCGATTCGTCGCGGTTGACAAAAAGCGGACGGATCTGCCCGAGGGGATTTTTAACGGCCTGCCCAGTCCTGCGGGTGCGCTGGTCGTCCTTGGCGCCGCCCTGGTTTTTCCGCCGGTGCTGCTCTGGGGAATTGCAGCATTGTCCGTCGGTCTGATGATCAGCCATATACGCTTTGCTCATTTCGGACGGGTAATCCTGAAGCAGATACCCCGGCCGTTGTTTTTTCTGGCGAGCGCGGCGGTTATCGTCACTATCGCTTTCATCCTGAAAACAAAAAGTGTTCAGACGTTCGGCTATCTTATCCTCTGTTCCGTTTTTATCTATATGATTGGCGGAAGAAAATGGCTGCATATTGGGCAGGCGTCCCAACAGGGACAAAAGTAGATAATGCATTTTTAGAGGAGGAGTGCCTATGGTTTGATGCTGTTTACTTGAAGTGTCATGTGAAAATCGGCAGCGTTTGCCCGAAAGGTTCCTGGAGATAATCCGGCCCTTTTGCGGCGGCAGACGCAAAAATTATTCTCAGGGCGGGGCGAAATTCCCCACCGGCGGTGTTCCTGTTGATGGAAAAGCCCGCGAGCGCCTGCTGTCTGACGGCAGGGACCAGCAGATCTGGTGAGATTCCAGAGCCGACGGTTACAGTCCGGAAGGGAGAGAATGACATGGGGCGGCACTTTTAGTATCGATTTCCGGATTGCAAATCCTGGAAGCGCCGAACCGGTTGCCGGCTGTGTGCTCGGTCACTTGGCTGGTCTGTACTCCTGCATGTGCCCTGATTCTGGTAGAACAAGGAGTGAATTACCATGAATCAGTCTTTTATTTCTCAGTTTGGCGACTCGCAGCAGCGGGTTGAAGCAGCTCTGTCGGCTATACGGGCCGGGCGGGGCGTTTTACTTATCGACGATGAAGACCGTGAAAATGAAGGCGATCTTATCTTCTCCGCGGAATATTTGACTACGGAACAGATGGCCTTGATGATCCGCGAATGCAGCGGCATCGTCTGTCTCTGCATGACCGGGGAAAAAATCGACAGCCTCGGCCTGCCGCCTATGGTAGCGTCTAACAGCAGCCGCCATGGAACTGCTTTTACCATTTCCATCGAAGCAAGAGAGGGAGTGACCACCGGAGTATCCGCTGCGGATCGTGTTCGGACGATTAAGGCCGCCGTCGCTGTCGACAGTAAACCGGAGGATCTCTGTCATCCGGGCCATGTCTTCCCGCTGCGGGCTCAGTCCGGCGGGGTGCTGACCAGGCCGGGGCATACCGAGGGGACGGTCGATCTGATGCAACTGGCCGGCCTCCAACCGGCAGGAATCCTCTGTGAGTTGACAAATCCTGACGGCACAATGGCCCGGCTGCCTGAAGTGGTTGCGTTTGCCGCTGCCCATGAGATGACGGTTCTGACCATCGAGGATATTATCGAATACCGGCAGCGTCTGGTTAAATCAAATCAAGCGGCAGCTGTCGCGTAACTGAAACGCCACCTCCCTCGCCAGTTTGTCTTTCGGGGGAGGTGGTGGAAACTGTTACTCTTTTCAGAGGAGTAACTGCCTGGAATTTACACAACTGATGGGGAAGTGCCATGCCAAACATTTCCATTGTAATGGCGATGCAGAGGGAAGCCGAATCCCTGATCCAGGGTCTTGGTTTGCGTAAACAAGACCAGCCGTTTTCTTCCAGTGTCCCGTTTCAGGTATATTCAGGGATGCTGGGAAAAGTGCAACTTTCCTTAATAACCAGCGGTACCGATCCCGACTATCATGTAGATAACGTAGCCACGGTCCCTGCCACCCTGATGACCTATCTGGCGATCGAAAAATTTGCACCGGATCTGCTGCTGAATGCCGGCACGGCGGGGGGCATTGCGGAAGGTGGATGCGAGATAGGGGATGTCTATCTCAGCTCCGGCAGGTTCTGTTTTCATGACAGGCGCATTCCCCTGCCGGGATTTGACCGGTATGGCATGGGTCTTTATCCTGCCTGCGATACCTCGGCTGTTGCCCGCGAGCTGAAGCTGAAAACGGGGAGTATTTCAACAGGAAACTCGCTCGATCTCCTGGAAAAAGATATGCAGCTTATCAAAGAAAATAAGGCAGTTATCAAGGACATGGAGGCAGCGGCGATTGCCTGGGTCTGCCGCACTCTCTCTGTGCCGATGTTTGCCGTCAAGGCGATCACCGACCTGATAGACAAGGATACACCCCCCGAAACCCAGTTTATGAAAAACCTCGATCTGGCCTCCACCAACCTGGGCATCAAAACGATAGAGGTCCTTCGCTATCTGGAAAAAGAGAACGCTGATGGAATATGCAAAAATCGGGGTTGGCCGACTAAAAAACCTTGAACAGGGGAATGGGGGAGGGGCACAGTCCTTCCATCTCCGCCAGATCCTTTTCGCTGCAATACCCTTTGGAAATATAGCCGAGCCTTAAGCCCTTTTCCGTTATGATCTGCAGGTGGGTGTGATGGAACCAGTTGCCGTTTTCGGCAAAATCACCGATCTCGGCAAAGGGTTCGCCGGCCTTATGGACGCAGCCGGTTGCTGGGAGACTGCTTTTTCGTAAATGACCGTAAAAACTGTAAAAAGTCTTGAAATTCGGGCTTTCGTGTCTGAGCAGAACAAAGCTGCCGTAATTTCCTTCACCGCTCTCGTAGCCGCTTTCGGCAACTACTCCATCAAGTGGTGCCTGAAGCTGCGTGCCGAGGGGGACAATGATATCAAGGCCTAAATGGAAAAACCGCTGTTCCGCAACCATCTGGGGGCAATCCGAGAGCAGGCCGGATCGGTTTTCCAGATAGGCGGCCACTCCCCAGCTGTAGTCCGCACCCATTTCCGTCTCGAGGCGCCTTTGGAATTCCCGTTGATCCCGCATCTCTATATCCTTGAGTAAGGGGCTGTTTGTAGAGAGATCGGCGATAAAGGGATCTCCCGAAAGGCCGGAAAATAGCGGCTGATGGTTCACCTTGCGGCTGTAGAGTAAGAAGGGATAATGCATATTATTCATCAGGTCAGAGCAAAATCAGTGGTTTTCAGCAGTCCGGTCACTGCAACGACCGGCTTGATCAGGGGACGTACTCCCAGGTGTTCAAGATAGCGGGTAAAAGCAGCCGTCAGCTCGCTAAGGAGCACCTGGTTCTCTTCTTTATTGTTCCTGTAAACAAGAGTTAAAACCTGATTCTTTAGGGCCATTTTCGGCTCCCCGAGGTGTTCTGGAAAAATTAATAATTGACATTCAAGTCAAAATCTGCAATTTTACTTTAACTATAATAGTAATTGGTATGCTATTATAGTACGATATTAATTCATCGCAAATGAGCATGTCAAAAGGAAAATTCTATTTTTCGAAGTCGCTGGAAAAAGGGCTGAAAATACTGGCACTTTTTAACAGAGACACCCCCGTGCTTACCCAGAGTGCGGTCGCCAGGTTGCTGGGACTGAACATGACCTCAACCTACCGCTATATAAATACGCTGGTGGAGATGGGGTATCTGGAAAAAGATACGAAGACCAAGGAGATAAGGCCTTCTCTTCACTGCCTGGTGATGTGCGCCAACTTAATGCAGGCAGCAGATAACCTGAAACTGATCAGGGAAGTCGTTGATCGGATCAACCAGGAAAAAAATATCAGTATAGATGTAGCCCTGGCAGTCGATGACTCGCTGGAACGCGTCTATCATAAAGAAGCGAAGGATGTTCTTACTTACAGTTTGCCGGAATTTTCCCGAAACTGTTTGCATAACACGGCGCTGGGCAAGGCGTACCTGTCCAGTCTGCCCGATCATCTGATAGCTGAAAAGATTGCGACTATGGACCTCGTCGCCAAAACCACCAAGACCATTGTCGACAAGGACAGGCTTTTAGAGGAAATTCGGATTACCAGGGAACGAGGGTTCGCCCTGGCGGATGAAGAGTATCTGCCTGGTGTACTGGCCATTGCCGCACCTCTGTATGATCCCGGCCAAGATACGGGAGTAGGTGCCGTTTCCTTCGATTTTTCGGTATTACAGCATACCGGTACTGAAATAACAGCAACATATGGAGAAATGATACAGGAGACGGCCGCAGTTCTTTCCGAACTGCTACCTGCGAAAAAGAATCGCAGGTAGACCAACGAGTTATCCTGCCGTCTAAAAAGCCGCATTCAAATTTTCCTGAAAACGGAGGATTGTTTCAGGAGAAGAATCACAACTACCACTCACCCATGAAATCTGATAGTTTGAAACCATGGGCGCTGCTGGCGCCTTCCATGACGGCAGTATTTCTGCTTCTTGTCATACCCGTCTGTTTTATCATCGTCTACAGCTTCTGGCTTCGTGCTCCCAGCGGCGCGGATATCCCGGCTTTTCAGTTAGGCAACTACGCCAAATTCTTCGAGGATTTTTTTTATCCCTCGATCCTCCTGCGAACGATCCGCATCGCCTTTGAGATGGTTTTTCTTTGTATTGTCATGGGCTATATTCCCGCCTATTTCTTTTACCGCAGCACCACTCGGTATAAGCAGATTTTTCTGCTGCTCATCATGCTGCCGTTCTGGGTCAGTTTCATCATCAGGACCATGAGCTGGATCAACATTATGGGGGATACCGGGCTCATCAACCACTTTCTCTTAAAACTGGGATTGATAGATGCCCCCATATCCATGCTTTACAATGAATTTACGGTCCTGATGGGGTTGCTCATGTATCTGCTGCCCTTTATGATTTTGAATATCTATGTCAGCCTCGAGGGCATCGATAAAAGTCTGCTCGAGGCGGCACGCTCCATGGGCTGCACCGAATGGCAGGCTTTTCGTGAGGTAACGCTGCCGCTCAGCCTGCCGGGTCTCAGTGCCGGCAGTCTGCTGGTTTTTGTGCTGACGGCGGGTACCTACCTGCCGCCGATGATACTAGGCGGGCCGGGCAACGACATGATTGCCAACCTGATTTTCAAACGGGTTATCGGTACGCTGGACTGGCCCTTCGGGTCAGCTATCAGCGTCATACTGCTCTCTTTGCTGTTCGTCATTGTCTGGACCTATAATCGTTACCTGGGCATCAACCAGATCTTCAAAAGTTTTCAGGGAAAGTAAGTCATGCGATCCATGCGACAGTTGCCCCTTGGCTGGACTCTTATCAAACTCTATACGATCCTCGTCTATGTTTTCATGTTCGCCCCTATAGTCGTGGTCATCGTCCTGGCCTTCAACCCTAAGCAGTTCGGCATTTTCCCCATGGAAGGCATAAGTTTCCGCTGGTTTGTCAAGCTGGCTCAGAATGATTCGATCATCGAGGCCTTTAAGAACTCGCTGATCCTGGGGTCTCTTACGGCTCTGATCTCGACGGGTATCGGCATCATGGCCGCGCTGGCCTTTATCCGCTTTGATTTTCCCGGTAAAAATGTTCTCAACACCCTGCTGCTGTCACCCATCATGATTCCTGAGGTGGTCCTGGGGGTTGCCCTGCTGCTTTTTTTACGTTTTCTGCAGCAGCCCAAAAGTTTTGCCCTGCTGCTTATCGGTCATGTTGTGCTGACCCTGCCTTATGTCCTGTTAATCGTCCAGGCGCGCCTGGTCGGTATTAAAAAAGAATACGAGGAGGCGGCGAAATCTCTGGGGGCCAACGGCTTTCAGACCTTCAGGGAGGTCACTTTTCCGCTTCTTCTGCCGGCCGTGCTCGCCGGTGCCCTTTTTGCCTTTACTATCTCGTTTGATGACATCACCGCGACGCTTTTCTGGGCCACCGCCGGGAACCAGACAGTTCCCGTCAAGATCTTCAGCATGTTGAGAAATTCAATCAGCCCTGAGATAAACGCCCTGGGAACGGTGATGATCGTGCTGACCGTCGCCACCCCTTTGCTGGCAGGTTACCTGTCGCGCAAAATTGCGAAAGTAAGGGCATAACCCTTCAATATCAACACAACAGAGAGGAGAAACAATGTCACCTGTAACTGGAGAGAAACTCGATCGGATCTACGATGCCTACAAAAGCGGTAAGATCAGCCGTCGCCGTTTCCTCAAATATCTGGCCATGGCCGGTGCTTCCCTGGGACTTCTGGGTTCCCCCTTTGGAAATATGATCGGTACTGCCCGGGCCGCCGAATCGATACGGTTTGACGGCTGGGGCGGCAGTACTTCGGAAGCGTTTCGCAAGTATGCCTTCAAGCCATTTACCGAGAAAACAGGCATAGAGGTGATTGAAGGCGAGTTCGGGGACATGAATTCTTATCTGACCCGTGTCAAAGCCTCCTATCCGCCGGGCGGTGAATTCAATGTCGCCCATCTGAGCGCCGTCTTCGACTATGCCCGCTATGCAGAACTGGGCTTTGCTTCCGTGCTCAACGAATCAAAAATCCCCAACCTGAAAAACGTCATGCCATCCATGATCAAACCGCTGCGAAGGATAACCAATGGCACATTGTCCGCGGTTCCTTATGATCTCGGACAGACCGGCATCGCCTATAACACAGGGAAGATCAGCCGGGAAAAGGCTGAAAAACTGGGAGCATCCCTCTTGTGGGACAAGGAGCTGAAAGGCAAGGTAGGCAGCTGGGGCGGGGATTTTAGGACCAACATGTGGTACGCGGCCCTGCATACCGGCCAGAACCCCAATAATATGACCGATCTCAAGGCCATCTGGGCGGCACTGCGCGAGCAGCGCGACCTGATGAAAAAATACTGGGGCTCCGGAGCGGAATTAATGAGTCTCTTGGCCAATGAGGAAATCTATGCCACCGTCGCCTGGTCCGGCAGGGTCGCGGCATTGCAGCAGGAAGGCCATCCCATTGGGTATCTTTCGCCGAAAGGCACTTATTCCTGGATGGAATATCTTTTCGTTCTGAAAGGAACCGATCTGGAAACAGCGCAGAAGCTGCTCAACTTCATGCTGGAACCTGCCGCGGCTATCGCCGTCTCCGAAGGTCAGAATTATCCGCCGAGCCTTGATCCAACCAAGGTGGAATTGACGGAAAAAATCAAGAAGATGCCGGCGTTTGATCCCACCGGAAAGCTGGATGGCTACCTTTTCGCCGACCCGGCCTACTGGAACGCCAATCAGCTTGCCTGGACGGAAAAATGGGACCGCATCAAAGCGGGAAGCTGACATGCTGCTGAATTAAGGAAGATATAACGGGGACCTGGGCCGGAGCCGCACTGTTAGTTTGATGGTATCCCGGCCCTGCAATGTAATCAGGAAAAAGGAGAGGGAGTACCTTGGCTATCGGCAAGAAACAGCCCATCGTGCAGTTTAGAGGCATAATGAAGAAATTCGGCAAGGTTGTCGCCGTTCAAAAAATGGATATTGACATCGAAGAGGGCAGCCTGGTTACGCTGCTGGGCCCTTCAGGCTGCGGCAAAACCACACTGCTGCGAATGGTCGCAGGACTGGAAAAGCCCAGCGAGGGAGATATCTTTATCAAGGGGGTTCGGATCAATGACACTCCGATCCACAAACGTAATCTGGGTATGGTCTTTCAGAACTATGCACTCTTTCCGCACAAGACTATCTTCGAAAATGTTGCCTTTGGCTTGAAGTACAGGGATGTTACCAGGGACCAGATCCGGGAAAAGGTAACCCGCGCCCTGGAAATGGTCCGGTTGCCGGGAGTCGAGAACCGGATGCCGCGCCAGCTGTCGGGCGGGCAGCAGCAGCGCATAGCCATGGCACGCGCTATTGTCATTGAGCCGGATGTCCTGCTGATGGACGAGCCTCTCTCCGCTCTTGACGAGAACCTGCGTGAAGAAATGCGCCGGGAAGTGGCCAACCTCCAGGAGATGCTGGGGGTAACCACCATTTTTGTCACCCACGACCAGCGGGAAGCGCTCTCCATGTCGGATAAAATTCTGGTAATGAAGGCCGGCCGCAAGCAGCAGGAGGGAGATCCACAGAGCGTGTATAATGAGCCTGTTAACCATTTTGTCGCCGATTTTCTCGGTCATTCCAACTTTATCAGGGGAGAGATCGCCGAGGTCAATGAAGAACACGTCAATGTAAAAATTGAGACCGGCGACCTTCTCATTGCCGACAATAAGGGAACTTTTACCATGGGCGACCAGGTGGAACTGGTGGTTCGTGCCCAGCGGTTCGACCTGTTTTCCCAGGAGGAATTCAGTGAGACAAAAAACATGAATTCCTTTGCAGGCCGCATCAAGGATCTGAGCTATATGGGCGGAGAAGTCAGTTATTTTATCGAGCTGGGTTCCGGCCGGGAGATACATATCATCAGCATGATGCGGACCAGGATCTATGACATTGGCGAAATGGTCAGCGTGCAGGTGGCGCCGCACAACTGTCATCTGATCCCTGTAGAAAACTGATCAATTTACGGCAGGAGTTTTTACGACGCCATCAAACCTGATAATTTCGTAAAAAGTCACTTTGCGAGTAGGGATGGGCTCTGGAAAAAGCTCGATATACGAGGCGTAGTGTCTGAAACGGCAATTTGGTAGTACATGTGGTACAGCAAATTGCCGTTTCAGACCTACAACGAAGTAGATCGGGCTTTTTACGAGTCCATCAAACCTGAAAACAGCTTGTTTTCAGGTTTTGCTGTTTTGCCTCCAGCATTTTACCCCATAACCGCTTACTGAAGAGGATATTCATGCTCAATCTTGCTCGGATACAGGAGGGATTTGCCCATCGTTATCCGAACCGCTATATCACCATTGACTCTCATACCCAGGGCGAACCCACCAGATTGCTGATAGGCGGGATTGGCGAGCTTCCCGGCGCTACCATAATTGAAAAGCGGAACTCTTTTGCCTCGCGATACGATAATCTTCGCATGCTGCTGACGCAGGAACCGCGAGGACACAGAGATATGTTCGCCGCGGTGGTCACCGAACCGGTCAGCCGAGAGGCACAGTTCGGCCTTATCTATATGGATGCCAGGCGCTACCCCTATCTCTGCGGACATGCCACCATCGGCGCCGTCACCACCCTGATCGAGACCGGGGCTATCGCGGCTGGTGACGGTGACGGTCTTATCGGCGTCGACACTCCGTCCGGTCTGGTATTTGCTCATACGCGGGTTGCCGGCGGCCGGGTCCTCTCCGTTGGCATCGATATGCCGCCATCCTTTGTCTTTAAGACGGATTGTTCGCTGGAGGTGGCCGGACTCGGCAGGATACGTGTCGATCTGGTCTGCGTCGGCGGCTTTTTCGCCATGGTATCCGCAGCCTCTCTTGGTATCGAGCTCAGCGGCGAAAATAGCAGGAAACTCATTTCCCTGGGGATGGCCATAATCGAGGCGGCCAACCGGCAGCTCAAGGTCAGCCATCCTGAAAGGCCTGAGGTTAATTCTATCGATGTGACGGAATTTTATGCGGAAGATCCAGAAAATAAGCCTGGGGGAGGCGGCACCAGTGTCGTGATATACGGCGAATCGCATATGGACAGATCGCCCTGCGGGACCGGCACCACCGCCAAGATGACTCTGCTGCATCATAAAGGCAGACTGAGCCCCGGCATGATTTACCGGAACAGCAGTCCGCTCGGGACGATTTTCGAGGGCCGCATAGTCAGGGAATTGACCGTTGGTGATTTTAACGGTATTATCGGTCAGGTTAGAGGAAGTGCTGCAATTACCGGTTATCATCAATTTATCCTTGAGCCAAAGGATCCTTTCCAGCAAGGGTTTTTACTGTGACTGCCAAGAATACATCACACCCGGATATCGTTCTCTATAACGCCGCTCTTTTCGGTGGAGACAGCCGGGCGCCGATGCTGCCGAAAGCAAACGCTCTGGCTCTTTGCGGGGAGCGGATCATCGCTCTCGGCAGCAATACTGACATGCTCCACCTGGCAGGAGCCGAAACCGAAAAAATCGATCTGGGTGGACGCCTGATTGTTCCCGGATTTATCGACAGCCATATCCATTTCTATGAATGGGCGCTTAAACGCCGGGATCTGCAACTGGATGACCTTGGCAGCCTGGATGAACTTCTTGCCCGCGTTGAAGAACGTACGCAAACCCTTGCACCCGGCCAGTGGATCATGGGGCAGGGCTGGAATGAAACCGACTGGAAGGTGCCCCTTGCACCCGATCGATGCAGTCTTGATAAGGTTGCCCCAAATCATCCGGTCCTGCTGTGGCGCTGCGATCTTCACCTGGCCGTAGCCAATTCGACGGCACTTCGTCTTGCCGGCATAACCGGCACCACTGCCGATCCGCCTGAAGGGAAGATTGAACGCGATGGGGCGGGCGAGCCCACCGGCGTCCTGAGGGAGCTGGCCATCAATCTGGTGCGCCGGGCCATTGGCGTTCCGGCAGACAACCAGATTCTCACCGCCTTCAAGGATGGCATCAGCGCGCTGCATCGCTTCGGCGTTACCGGCATTGACGATGTTCGCTTAATGGAGGATGTCGACGGCGCCAGGTCGTTTCAAAGTTTTCAGAAACTCGACCAGGGGGGGCTGCTGAATCTTCGCTGCTGGCTGAGTCTGCCCGGCCATCTGCTGGATGACATTATCGGGCTGGGGCTCCGCTCGGGATTCGGCGGCGACAGGTTACGTGTCGGCCATGTAAAATACTTTTCAGACGGCGGGATGGGAGCCCGCACGGCCTGGATGATCGACCCATATCTCGATGCGGAGTACGGTATGCCTCTGATGGACATGGAGGAGCTGGCTAAAGAAATCAAAAGAGCCGACAGCGCCGGCCTCTCCGTTATGGTCCACGCCGTGGGTGATCGAGCAAACCGGGAGGTGATCAACATTTTTGAAGAGCTGGAAGCGCATCGCCGGACAAGCAGGATAGCACCGCCACCCTTGCGGCATCGAATCGAGCATGTGCAGATGATCCGTCCAGAGGATCTAAAGCGGCTCGGCAGGCTCAATCTGGCCCTCTGCGTTACCCCGGCAAATATGATTCTCGATATTAATCTTATCGATAAAGCCGTGGGCGAAAAGGGCAAGTGGGCCTATGCTTTCCGCCGGTTGATTGATACGGGAGCGCCGGTCATGTTCAGCTCTGACTGTCCGGTATGCAGTCCGGAACCGCTGGCGGCCATACATGCCGCAGTAACCCGGCAACGCTTCGACGGCAGTCCGGAACATGGCTGGCATCCCGAATCCCGGGTGAGTGTGGCCGAAGCGCTCAATGCCTACACTTCAACTCCGGCAGCCGCCCACAATGCAGCCGATCTAGGCGCAATCGCCGTGGGCAGCCGGGCAGATCTGGCAGTGCTGAGTCAGGATATCCTCAGTGAACCGGCTTTCTCCATTCATGAAACAAAAGTGGATATGACCATTTTTGCCGGCCGGATTGTCCATCGTTTGTTGTAATCCTGAAAATTATTGTGGTGCGATGAGATTTTGCTAAATTACACTCAACCATCAGCAAACAACAGCAATCGACATGTCTAATCTTAACGATCCAAGAGTCTTTTTTGCAGCGGAACGAACGCTTCTTGCCTGGACACGAACCTCACTTACCTTGATGGCTTTTGGCTTTGTGGTTGAGAGGTTCGGTCTGTTTGTCCATATGCTGCTGCCCCTGCACGACGAAGCCATACAGCGGGGTCTGTCATTTTGGATCGGTCTTTCCTTCATAATTCTGGGAGTACTCTCCTCGACGGCTGCGGTTCTGCAGTACCGGAAGATACTAAAAACGCTCCAGCCTGTTGAGATACCTGAGGGATATCGTGCCGATATGGCGGCTTTGGCCAGTCTTCTGGTCGCCGGTCTGGGTGCCGCTCTGACCGTGTATCTCTTCAGAGGCGCCTTGATATAGAAAAAAGCCGCTCATTTCCGAACAAAACGTTCACTCTCTAAGCTGAGATCGTTTTGTTGACTATGAGCTGGTCAAAATGGCAGGTGCAGGGTAAGATGACGCCGTTTTTACCACGAGAGCTTTACGGCGCATATGACTGTTTGATCAAACTGGAGTTATTCATTGAAAATATTACTCTATGGAGCCTCTGAGGTCGGATATATGGCGGCACTGCGACTCAGCAGGGAACACGATATCACCATACTGGACGAACATGACACCATTCCGGAACGGTTCGGTAATCTCGATGTAGGCTATGTCCATGGCAGCGGAGCCGATGTGAATGCTCTCGAACAATCCGAGGCGGCGTCAATGGACCTTTTTATCGCCTGTTCCATCCGAGACGAGGCAAATATTGTCGCCTGCTGGACGGTAAAGAGGATAGCCGATATTGAAACAATCTGTTTCGTCCGCACGATGGAATTGTACAACAATCTGATGTTTTACAGTCAGGGCCGCTATCGGGCACCCTATGATATCGATACGGTAATCTGGCCGGAGCAGCTGCTGACCCAGGATATCTTTCGCATCGTTTCGGTTCCCGAAGCACTTGATGTCGAACATTTCGCTCAGGGCCGGGCAAAGTTATTCGAGTATCGTATCAAGGAAGATTCCGTGATCCTGAACAAAAGGGTCATGGACTGCAAATTTCCCGATAACGTCCTGATCGTCGGCATAACCCGCGACAATAAGCTTTTTATCCCGGACGGCTCCACGAAAATTTCCTTAAACGATAAGGTTATTTTCATGGGCATGGGGACCGCTCTCGATATTCTGGCCGCCCGATTCTTTCAGAAAAGCAACAAGATCAGAAAGGTTGCACTGATCGGTGGCGGCAGCGTCGGTTTTCTTCTTGCTGAAAAACTCGAACAGGCCAATATTCGGGTGACCCTGATCGAACATGACAAGGAACGATGTGTTTTTCTGGCCAACAACTTAAAGAAAGCCCTGGTCCTGCATGGAGACGGCACTGATTTTGATCTGCTGGAAAGTGAGGCGATTGGCGACGCCGATGCAATCATCTGCGTCACCAACAACGATGAAAAAAACCTGCTCTGCTCACTTTTGGTCAAACAACTGAGCAAGGGGCGCATAATTACCAGGGTCGGCAACACGCAAACGGCGCTGCTTTTCGACAGGGTCGGCATCGACGTTGTGGTGTCCCCGCGCGAAGCGGCGCTGAAAGATCTCTTGAACCGGGTGCAGGCGCATGATGTCGATATTCTCGCCCTGATAGAAGGGGGGCAGGGAGAGGTGCTGCGCATCACGGTTCCCGGAGGATATCCCGAGACACAGGTTGTCAATCTGACCTTTGCCGCAAAGGTGGTTATCGGGGCAATTCAGCGAGGCAGGCACATTATTGTCCCGCACGGAGAAACCAAAATACAGGGCGGCGATATCCTGAATATTTTTACCATGGCTGAAGATGCTGAAGCCATTAAGAAGATGTTTGCGCAATGAAACGGGAACATATCTATTCATCTCTCGGCATAATTCTCGTTGCCTTTGGGATTATTCTGCTGAGCCCGATTATTGTTGCCCTTATTGAAGATCATTACTATTCCATCCTGCCATTTTCCGTTGCTTCCGGCACTTCGATCGGGGCAGGTCTGCTGCTCCGGAGAGCCGGTGGTTTCCTCCGGAACTTCGATGACCTCAAACGTAATGAAGGATTTTTAATTGTTTCCCTGGCCTGGATTATGACGGCTGCAATGGGGGCGATCCCTTATTTGTTCTACGGGCTCAATCCGCTCGATGCCTATTTTGAATCGGTCTCCGGTATTACCACCACCGGCGCCACAATCTTTATCGATTTCTCCTTGTATCCGCAAAGTCTGTTTTTCTGGCGCAGCCTTTCCCAATGGCTTGGCGGAATGGGTATTATTGTGTTGTTCGTGGCTATTCTGCCCCAGTTCAAGGTGGCGGGCAGGCAGATGTTCTTCGCTGAATCCCCGGGTCCAACGGAGGAAAAGGTAACACCTCGTATCACTCATACGGCCAAAGCGCTCTGGCTGGTCTATTTTGCCCTCACCCTGCTGGAAATAACCTGTCTTATCTGGGCGGGAATGCCTGCCTTTGATGCCATCTGTAATTCTTTCTCAACCATGGCAGCCGGAGGATTTTCCCCACATCCCCTATCCATCATGGGATACGAAAGTTCGAAAGTGACCTGGATAATCACGGCATTCATGTTTCTGGCCGGTTCCAACTTCGCCTTGCAGTATCAGGCGGTCGCTCGGCGGCGCCTTTTAACCTTGATTAAACGGGAAGAATTTCGCGGGTATGTGATCATTATACTCTTGGTCTCCTTTTTTCTCGCGCTGGTTCTGCTTATAAATGACAACGTCAGGGGGCTCGATTCGATCAGGGAAAGCCTTTTTCAGATCGTCTCAATTCTTACGACAACCGGTTTTTCCTCCTGTGATTTCGCCCTCTGGCCGATAGCCGCCCAAACCCTGATCTTCAGTGTCATGCTGGTCGGCGGTTGTGCCGGCTCAGCCGGTGGAGGCATCAAGGTGATACGTGTCATTTTAGGAGCAAAATACATGCGCCGGGAAATTGTTCAGCTCGTTCATCCCCGTATAGTGATGCCGATCAAGATCGATGGAAAAACCATATCTGATTCAATACAGTTTCAGGTCCTCGGTTTCCTCTTGTTCTATATCATGCTGTTGACCATCTCCGCCTATGCCGTTACCATGATTGAAGGCTCACCTTCTATCGGACTCGTTGGCACGGCAGCGACCATCGGCAACATCGGTCCTGGGTTTGGAGAGATTGGTCCGATGGGGACTTACGGCAATCTCTCCTGGCCGACCAAGGCGATTTTCATCGTTAATATGATTGTGGGCCGTCTGGAACTCATTCCGTTCCTGGCTATGCTCCATCCCGATTTCTGGAGGCTGAGAAAATAATGGCCGAAGGGGAACGATCTAGAATGCCTTCAGCGATCAACAGCCTTACTATATAAAACTAAAATGTGTAATAAATCGAACCGCCTGGACTGGTGCTGATTTATGTTGCTGCTTTTACTGAGGAAGAATGAGGAACAAACGACGATGTTTGAACAAGGACAAGATATAATCTCACTATCCGATGCTGATCCAGATAGTCAGTCTGCATTATGAAAATCATCGTTACAGACCGGCCTTCTCTCTCGCGGATAGGCACTGAAGGAGCTCTGCTGGCTCTTTGTCCGTTTCCTTTTCTCCTGGCGGTTCTGGGCGCACCCGCTCAGCCGGTTCAACCCTGGCGTATGGGACTGGCTTCGCTTGCGGCGGTTGCCTGTTTGCTTTGTGCCCTGACCTTGTTTCGTCGGCCAGGTCTAGGGAAAATGTGCGGAAGTGTGGCTGTTGCCTCCGGATTGCTCGCGGCGTGGCCTTATCTTGCGGGGAACCCTTTTGCGGCGCTGGCAGGTTCAATAATTACAATCAGCCTGTTATTTGCTTTATTCGATTTCAGATTCATAACCCGTAAAGTCCGGAGGAGCAATCGATTGAGACGCTGTTCCCAAAGGGCCCAGTGGGCTCTTTGGGTGGTCCCCCTGATTGTGTTGCTCAATGAGATTTTCGGAACATCGAAGACACATCTGAGTGTGTATGTCATAGCCGGTTCCGCTGGCATCGCTCAACTGCTCTTTTTGCACTGGGCTATTGAGAAAAAGGCCAGGATGTTCTTTTTCCTGCCCATTGCGGGTATCGCCTCGCTCTATTACAGTATTGTACTGCCGGAAATGGGTGGTGTTTCGGGGATTGCAGTTGCTCTTTCTTTGCTGAGCCTTTTTTTACTGGAACCTTTCGGCTTTTTGTCCATACAAAAAAAGACCGGAGACTGGACGGTTTTGCTCGACCATCCCGCCCGGGTTCTTCTGGCAACGTTTTTTGCACTCTGTGCCTTCGGGACTTTCTTTCTTCTTTTGCCCATCTCCACGGAAACCGGAACGATTGGCGTTATAGATGCTGCTTTTACTGCGGTGAGTGCCGTTTGTGTCACCGGACTGATCGTTCTCGATACACCGCACTATTTTACCGGAACCGGGCAGTTTTTTATTGTCCTTCTCATTCAGCTCGGCGGCCTCGGTATTATGAGTATCGCTACCGTGGCTCTGTACGCCATGGGCCGCCGTCTCAGCCTGAGGCAGGAACGGCTGATGTCTTCCATAACCGCCACGGAACATAGTGACCTGTTCCAGTCTCTTGCCACTATTTTTAAATTTACCTTTCTCGTTGAGGGGGTTGGGGTGCTCATGCTTGCCCCGGCGTTTTATCAATCGGGAGACTCAGCCGCATATGCCATATGGCGGGGCGTGTTTACCGCTATCTCGGCGTTCTGTAATGCTGGTTTCGCTTTGCAGACCGACAGCCTGGTTTCTTATCAGTCCAATCCCTTCATCCTCCATACCGTCTCGCTCCTTATCATCGCCGGTGGTATGGCGCCGTCGATATGTCTGGTGATTCCCAAATGGCTGACTGGTAAACGGATACCGATTCCGGCCAGAATCGCCCTCGTTACCACCGTGGTCCTACTCTTTTCCGGTATGATCGTTATTCTGGCGTTTGAATGGCACGGCGTTCTGGCAGGGCTGTCGATTTTCGACAAGATCCAGAATGCCTGGTTTCAGTCGGTGACCTTGAGAACGGCGGGCTTTAACAGTGTTGATATAACCACAATAACCAGCCCGACTTTTCTGATTATGCTCTGTTTCATGTTTATCGGCGGCAGCCCCGGCGGAACAGCCGGTGGTGTTAAAACCACGACAATCGGCATCCTCGCTCTGACCTTCTGGACCAATGTCATGAATCGCAAGGAAATTATCGTCCAAAACAGGAGAATTCGCTCCTTCACCATATACCAGGCAATAACCGTGGTCACCTCCGGAATCATTATATGGCTGGCGGTGGTTTTTATGCTCGAGGCCACGCAACAGATTGCGGCCCGCGACATCGTTTTTGAAACGACCTCGGCCATTGCGACAGTAGGACTTTCGACCGGTGCAACTCCTCAGCTTGACGAGATCGGTAAAATAATCATTATAATAGCGATGTTTGTCGGGAGAATCGGTCCTATTACCCTGTTTATGCTGTTAAGTGAAGAGCAGACCACGACATCGTCACAGTATCTGGATGTGAAGATTTCTTTAACATAATGAAGGACACAACGTATGGCTCAGCAAATACTGATCATCGGTCTTGGACAATTCGGCATGTCGCTGGCCCGGACCTTATCTGAAAAAGGAGCCGAAGTGCTCGCCGTCGATGTAAGGAAAAATCTGGTTGAAGAGGCGGCTGCCTTCGTAACAGAGGCCGTCATCGCCAATGCCGCCGATGAAACAGAGCTGGCTCGTCTCGAACCGGGCAGACGGGATTCGGCTGTTTGTGCCATTGGTGATGATTCGCGGGAGGCATCCATTATCTGCACCGCGCTGCTCAGGCAGATGGGTGTACCGGTTATTATCGCGCGGGCCAATGATGTCGTGCATCAACGTATCCTCCAGTTGGTCGGCGCCCATCAAATCGTCAACCCGGAGCAGGAGTTCGGCAAGCGGTTTGCCAACCGGCTCCTTTACAAGCACGTGATAACCGACACGAATATTGGGGAGAGCCTGCATCTGACGGAGATTCTTGTGCAGCCATCGATGGTGGGGAAAACCTTGATTGACCTGGCACTACCCAAACGCTTCGGCGTGGTAGTCGTCGGCATACGAAGAGGTGTGGAGGGGAAAATCCATCAGCCGTCACCGAGCAGTCCTCTGCTGGAGGATGACCACCTGATAATAGTCTCCCGCGAATCCGCCATAGCAGAACTGATAAAGGGTGTAAAGGCATGAAGCTCTTAGCCACGGTAAGATGGGGAGCTCTGCTGTTGATCGGTTTGAACCTGTTGATGGCTCTTGGCTCAATATGGATTTTCGTGCGGATGGCGCCTGCCATAGAGGTCATTATCAATCAGAATGAACGTTCTCTAGAAGCATGTGAAAAAATGCTGAGCTCCCTGGCCGGGAGCAGAGGGGATAATATGGACAGTCCGGACCTGAAGGCATCGTTTAAAAAGGCTTTAAAGGAAGCCCGGGACAATATCACCGAAGTGCAGGAGCCGGAAGCTCTGGAGTTAATCGATGAGAACTACTCGCCTGCATTTGCCGGCGATTTTAAAGCCAGGATGCGCACCATAACGGCAATCAATCTTTTGGGAAGAATTAATCGAGACGCCATGTTGCGGGCGGAAAAAAGAGCCCGCCAGCTAGGCAATAGCGGGGCCTGGGGTGTCGTTTTTATGGCTTCCGCCGTCTTTCTGGCCGGACTGGTGTTTTTACGTACCCTGAAAAGGAATCTGGTAAGACCATTGCAGGAAATCTACTCGGTCATCGCTGCACAAAGGCAGGGGGAAACCAGGAGAAGATGCAGCGGGGCCGATGTGTCAAAGGATATTAAAACGATTTTTGACGGCATGAACGAACTGTTCGATAAAATCTATTCAAGATCCGCTTAACGAGCGGGACGTTGGGCAGTAAAATGAGCATGGGTCCAAGGTCGGTTGCATTCGTGGTGCTATTGTTGTTGGTGTCAACGGTCTCGCAGGCCCGGATGATACTCGGCAAGGGCGCCGCCATCTCTTTTGCTTCTGTCGCTGAAGGCGAGCAGCTCCTCACCAGCCACGATGATTTTGTCGGACAGATGAGTCCTTTTGACCGTGCAGCGCGGTTGAAGACGGACAAGGATGTATCCGAACGTCAGTATCTGAAGTTTGTCGGCCGGAACGTTCTCGAATGGAGTCATGCAGATAAGCAAAAGATCAACTCCGCCTTTGCAGGTATTCAAAAAATGCTTGAAGTGATGGCCTTGCCGTTTCCGAAAAAGGTGCTGATCATCAAGACTACGGGAAAGGAAGAGGGGGGAAGTCCATACACCCGGGCTAACGCCATTGTAATGCCGCAGAGCTATTTGAAGGAGTCTGCAGCCGAAATCCAAAAGACGATTTGTCATGAGCTTTTTCACATCCTGTCCAGAGCGAATCCTGATTTGCGCGAGAAACTCTATGCGGCGATCGGCTTTGTAAAGTGTAGGGAGGTTGCATTCCCAGCGGAGCTGAAGTCGCGAAAGATCACAAACTCCGATGCGCCAAGAAACGACCATTGCATCCGCTTGAAGTTTGCCGGCAACGAGCAGTGGGGCATCCCCATCCTCTTTTCAAGTGCCGAGAAATATGATGTGGAGCGGGGTGGAGAATTTTTTAACTACCTTCAGTTCCGATTCCTTCTGGTTGAACAGGCAAGTGATGGTTCCACGGTTAGACCCATTGCTAAAGACCATAAGCCGAAGCTAGTGGGTATCGACCAAGTATCCGGATTCTTTGACCAAGTGGGCAAGAACACAGATTACATCATTCATCCGGAGGAAATATTGGCTGACAATTTTGCACTGCTGGTGGTGGGGCGGCACAACCTGCCCTCGCCTGAAATAATCGAGAAGATCCGGAAAATACTCAAGGGGAGGGATATTGCCGGACAAGGCGCTGCAGGGGGTGCGGGTAGGCCACGTCACTGAGCTTTCACATTTCCGGCGTTTACCTCCACCCTACGAGATCAGGTCGCTGAACGGACCGAGCCCCCGTGCATGGATGTCGTTAATTAACTGCTGAGGATTGTGCAGAAAGATCTGCTCCACCGGTTTTTCAATTATTCTATCTTCATTATAAGTGGAAATGAGGTTTTCGTGGCTCCAGCGGGTGAGGTAATAGATCATCAGTTCGGGAAGCCGGGTGAAAACGCTTTCTTCGGGCATGGGGTCGATGAAGGAGGAATTGCGCAGCCGATCGGAACAGAGGGTTTGGGGCTTGTAAAAATTGTCCAGGAACATCAGCTCCGGCGGCATGGTGGCTTTTAAGCCGACTCTTCTCAGTATTTTCAGCAGGATAGACAGGCCGTTTTTGCCCAGGTTGGCAAGCCAGTAGGGGACGTAAATCTCCTTGGGCTGGTTCAGGTGAAGATAGGATTTGATGGTGAGGATGAGGGTAGCCAGATCCACAGGATTCTTATCAACGAAATGGTAGGTTTTTCCGTTGAATTCCGCACGGTTTTCCAGCATATGGTGGATGAAATATGGAAGTTTTCTGGAATTGCTGTAGGAATGCAGGGTATTTTTCCTGGTGAAGAGTACCGGCATTGACTCGTCGGCAATGGAAAAAAACAGCCGGTGAAACCCCTGGATCTTATGGTCATGGGCTCCGTAAACGATGGCCAGCCGAACACAGGAGTAGTCGAGCCCCTCTTTTTCCGCCATGAACTGTAAGGTCTTCTCGGCCATCAGTTTAGATTTGGCGTAGTTGCTCAGGTTGGGAGAGATAGGCAGGGTGTCTTCTTCCCGCAGGTTTTCGCCTGACGGCAAAGTTGCAGAAGAGCTCATATGAATATAGGGGATTTTCAGGCTGGTGGCTGCCCGGGCCAGGTTAACCGGTCCCAGATAGTTTACCTCGAAGGCCAGCTGTCCGTCTGAACCGAGATTAGCCATGGCGGCATTGATGATGAAGTCGGGTTTGACCTCCGTCAGGTAGCGGCGGATGTCGTTTTCTTCCCGGATCGAGAGCTTTTTACTGCTTGGCGCACGGATGTCTATTGTATCCGGGTGACGAGTTTTGTAGTAGTTGACGATTGTTCCGCCAATAAGACCGGAGCCGCCTATGAGAACGCCTAATTTTTTAGAACCCATTTGAACTCCTTACGAACTCCCGAAGGTGGAGTATTGCCTGGGGTAAAGATAACCTGCTATTTCAGGACCGCCTTGCCGGATTGTGTGTCAATGCGGAGAGCATTGCGGGGGTGAGCCGCCACCATTCGGCAGCTCAGCGTTTGCCTACTCATCTTTGTTGATTTCCCGAATAGTGACATTGGAGCCACCAGGCGCCTGGACACATCGTGATCTGTAGAGCAGCTCCATTTGCACGAATGCCCTGTCGATGGCCTCGCCTTCATCTTCATTTTTGTCCTGAATCTCGATTTCCTTTTCCTGTGGCGCTTCCATGCTGATAACCTCGTGCCGTTTCCTCTGCTTTTTGAAAAATTGTGGAAAGGTGCGGTAATGATTTTTTGGGCCGCAACTCTGTTCCAGGTTCACATTAAGTTGAGCTTACGAATTTAGAAATCAGTTATCAACCCTTATTTTCAGATCTGGTAAATTATGAAGCTTTTTACTTAGCCATCCGAAAATTCAGGTTTTTACGAGTTCATCGATTATAGGTTGGTGATCGGTTCCACGGAGAGCTCAAAGGGTAGGTTAGGGAATTATCACCCGCGTCGGACAGGGACTTTGGCTATTTTGTTCGCAGCAGCTCGTTATATATCTCTGTCAGTTCGATGAAGAGGTCATGATCTCCGCCTCGGTCGGGATGAAGCTGCATGGCTTTTTTACGGTAAAGCCGGTTGAGTTGCTGTTTCGTCAGTTTTTGCAGTTCTTCCTTGGAAATCGAGAAAACTTCCATGATTTTTTCCGGCGATCGGCTCGATTTTTTTTCCGGCCAGCGAAAGCTCCGATGGCCGGCCATGAAGGATCTCAGGAAATCCTCAAAAAAAGACCTTTGTGCCGGGCGGTAGTCAAAGAACATAATCAGATACCTGGCCAGATGATGATGCAGGAAATTGGAGGCAGCCTCTTTTTGCCAGAATCTCGGGTCTCTGTTCAGTCGGCACAGTTCTCTCTCGAAATGATCCGCCATTTCTTCGAAGGCAAGCGATTCCGGCAGCCAGGGAGCAAAAGACTGGTGAAAATATCTTTGGAGATTGAAAATCGCATAGACATATTGCAGATAATGACCCGGTTCAATAACCCGCTCTTCCTCGTTAAAATAGTACTCCCGTTCATCACGGCTTTGTCCCAGAAGAGGCCGGCAGCATTTTTCGTGCAAACGGGACAGGCGGCTCTGGTCAACGGCCCCATATCGAAGATAATAGAGCCGCCGGCGATCAAAGATATGGACCTGCCGGGCAATCGATTCAAGGTTATCTGCAGTTAAAGGTCCCGGCTGGCGTGCCTTTCGAGCCTGGAAGAGGGAAAGTCTCTGCTGTATTTCTTTTGGCAGAAAATTCCACAGCAGCCGTTCGAGCACTGACTCTTCGTCTTCCTCAGTATGGATGGCAACGGCTTGTACCAGGTCGTAATCAAACAGAACGATACGATCTTCAATTATTTCGAAAAATTTCGTGGGATCGGGGCCAAGCTCATACACTATCCGGTAATCAAAGGAGTACTCCCCGACTCGAAATGATTGCCGGAGCTGATAGCCGGTCCGAAGTTTCGCTAAATACATATCAGGTAGCAGGAGTAGGGGCTTTTGTCCGCCCTCTTGCTGCACCAGTGGTTGACATAAGCCGTTTTTTTGAGAATATTAGAAGTTTATAATGTATTTTCTTGTTCCTTTTTCAAGGGAATACTCTGTTTAAAAGTTC
The DNA here is from genome assembly GCA_963835305.1 of uncultured delta proteobacterium. GTDB lineage: Bacteria > Desulfobacterota > Desulfobulbia > Desulfobulbales > Desulfocapsaceae > Desulforhopalus_A. The sequence goes on along the minus strand of CAWIEU010000009.1, from coordinate 302,874 downwards.
TTATACCCCTTTGTGGGGTGTTCACAGGTTATTGTTCGCCTTTACCTGAAACTTAAGCGTAAGTATCGAGGCAATGGATATACTGTTATTAAGGATATTCATTTTTCCAGGCGATTTCCGTCAAATAATCAATGACCGCTTTGCCTGTTCGAGACCGCTTTCTTTAGCGGCATGGCGGCGGCAGTTGAAGCGGTACATCCATTCCAGTCTAAATAAACGAATAGGCGAAAAAAGTCTTAATCGTCACTGTACTCAACGGGGAGAGGGAAAAAAGGTGCTGGATCGCTGGGCGGTACAACTTTTGAAGAAACCTCAGGATTGGGCGGCCGGAAGATTGCAGGCAATCGGCTGCAGACCCGATCAGATAACCGTCTGCGCCTTCGCTATCGGTTTAGGTGCCTTACCTGCGCTTTATCTGCATCTGTACCGGCTGGCCCTGGTCCTCATTTTGCTCAATAGGATCGGCGATGGTCTGGACGGGGCGTTGGCCAGGAAAACCCACACCAGTGATGCCGGGGGATTTCTCGACATCGTTCTCGATTTTATTTTCTATTCTTCGGTGGTGCTGGGATTTGCCCTGGCAGCGCCGCAGGACAATGGTCTGGCCGCTTCAGTTTTGCTTTTTACCTTTGTCGGAGCAGGCAGCAGTTTTTTAGCCTTTGCCATAATGGCGGAGAGGCGGGGATTTGAAAATATCGTCTTTCCCCATAAAAAAATCTATTACCTGGGTGGTCTTGCAGAGGGGACGGAAACATTTCTTTTTTTGGTCCTGTTCTGCATGTTTCCAGGTCATTTTTCAATTCTGGCGTATGTTTTTGCAGCTGTCTGCCTGCTCACCATGGTAAGCAGAGTGGCTGGCGGTTATCTGGCATTACGATAGCGTCTGATACGCCAGCTATGGCGGTCTTTCTTATTTGTGGACAAGGTGCAAGCGATGTAATCGACTATAAATGAGTTGTATAAGGGGGGATTATGATGGACGAAAATATTAGCAGGATCGGCCGGTCGATGGTCATTACCGGAGAGGTTAAAAGTTCAGGACAGGTTGTACTGGAAGGAAAACTGGAAGGTTCGTTTTCCGGTCCTGACCTCCTGATAGAAGAGAATGGACAGCTTATCGGCCAATTCTCCGGTGATAAACTGTCCTGCTCCGGCCGTATTGAAGGCAAAGTATTTGCCAAATCGCTCGAACTGCATGGCTCCGGCTGTCAGTTTGGTTCCTGTGAGACACAGATGCTGAAGGTTGAGCCGGGAGCAGTTCTCGATTGTGTCCTGCAAAGCGGTACACCCAAAAAACAGGTCTCCGGCCTTAAACTGGTCAAATGCGCACGATAGAAACTGTCGTTTTGCTAATTACCATGCATCAGCAAATTTCCAGCGACTTTAACTCATCGGCAGCGCGTGGTGAAACCCGGGCTGCCGATGGATGTACTCCCTGATCAGGGAAATTGCTTTTTACGAGCCCAGCTCGGCAATACAGATGACTTTCAACGAAATGATCTTTCTTTGAAATTCACGAAGTATTTCTCGTTTCTCCAATCGCCGGATTGTTCATTTCCGGCAAAATTTTTTTCCGGATATCAGCTGCCCCGTATGTCAGGTTTTTTGATACATCTCACTGGTGTTCAGGAGAAGAATGTATAAAGTGATATGTAATCTAAGAATTTTTGATAAGAAAATACGAATATCGCAAAATTATATGATTGAAAATAATGTATTCGTAATATATTATCGCTTGTATCGATCGTATCGTATGTTCGTGCAGTTTCAGCATCAATTTAAAATAACGAAAAGGTGGTGTTTAGCGTGGTGATCGATGAAATAAATCTGGCAATAATAAATCACCTGAAGGATGGGCGGATGCCTTTTAAAAAGATTGCCGAGTTAATGGCGCTTTCCGAGGGTACTGTTCGAGCCAGGGTGAAAAAGCTCAAGGAAGAGGGGATTCTTGATATTACCGCCCTTGTTGAGCCGGATGCCCTGCCGGACCAGAGCATCATTATTGTCGGGGTTAGGTTAAAGGATATGGATCTGGTCAAGAAAGGCGAAGAGTTCAGTAAATTGCGCGGAGTGACTTCTGTTTGTGTGGTGACGGGCCGTTTTGATCTCATCCTCACCGTGCTGCTCACCAAGGATTTTCCAATGGTGAAATTCTATACGGAAGAAGTGTCGAAACTGGAAAATGTCAGGGCTGTGGAAACCTTCGTCGTCTATAAGAGCTTTAACCTGAAGGTGCCTCTCACTCTGCCTCAAACATGAATGGCGGGGAATACTGAAACGGTAAACGATGTTGGACAACAGATTCGAGGGTGATGAAATGGATGCAGCAAAAAAAACGGTACTTCACGATTGGCATGTGGACAAAGGGGCGAATATGGCCCTGTTCGGCAATTATGATATGCCCCTCTGGTACAAAACGGGAGCTAAGGCCGAACACCTGGCCGTCATACAGGCCGCCGGCATTTTCGATACCAGTCATATGGCCGCGGTTTCTGTCACGGGTGAAGGAGCAAAAGCCCTTCTGCAGCACTGCTTCAGCAAGGACCTTGACTCCTGTATCGGCAAGGGGCAGACAGAGCTGATCGACGGCAGATGTGTCTATGGTGTTTTCCTCAATGCCGACGGCACCGTTATCGATGATGCCATCGTCTATCAGTTGCAGCACGAAACGTTCATGGTGGTGGTGAATGCCGGTATGGGCGGAGTAATCGCAGGGCATCTGCAGAACAATGTTGGGCAACAGGCAGTGAGCATCGTGGACCTCACCGATAAGGTCGGAAAAATGGATATCCAGGGGCCGGAGTCGGCCCGAATCCTGAAAAAAATTCTTAAGGATCCGGCCAAGGTTTTCGAGCGGATGGTCTATTTCTCCTTCAAAGGTGGCTTCAATCTTCTGCAGACTTCGCAGCCGTTGGCACTCACGGATGGAACACCGGTGCTGCTCTCCAGGACCGGCTATACCGGAGAATTCGGTTTTGAACTTTTTGTCCCCATCGACAGGTTGGTGTCCCTCTGGTCCATGATTCTTGAGGCCGGCAGCGAAAATGGAGTTCTTGCCTGCGGACTGGCCGCAAGAGACTCGCTCAGGGCCGGCGCCGTACTGCCGCTGTCGCATCAGGATATCGGGCCGTGGCCGTTTTTGAATAATCCCTGGCCGTTCGCTTTGCCCTGGAAGGATGATCATGTCACCTTCAGCAAGGATTTTATCGGAGCCGCGGCGCTGCTCAAAAAAAATTGGGACAAACATACCCTGCCCTTTGCAGGCTACGATCCCCGTAAGATCGCGGCAGGAGACGAGAGTTATGTCATCTCGGAAACGGGCGAGAGGCTCGGTACGATTCTTACCTGCACAACCGATATGGCTATCGGCAGGGAGAACGGGGAAATTATCAGTATCGCCGGCAACAGGAATTTTCAGGCGAAAGGGTTGTGTTGCGGATTTGTGCTGCTGGAGAGAAAATGCAGCCCTGGAGAGCAGATAATCCTGACTGACGGCAAAAGAAAAATAAAGGTTGAGATACGGGCGGATGTCCGTCCGGACAGAACTGCCAGAAAACCGATCGGCGCAATGCTGGCTTGATGAACAAAAAACCAAAGGGAGGCCTGGACCGTGAAAGAATTGAGTGAGCTGATATTTAAAGAGGGGCTGCGCTATACCAACGATCATGAATGGGTGACCGAAAAAGGAACTACCCTTAAGGTCGGAGTCAGTGATTATGCCCAGGACCAGATGGGCGACATTGTCTATGTGGAAATGCCTGAAGTGGGCACGACATTTGAAAAAGGTGACGAATTCGGAACTCTTGAGTCGGTGAAGGCGGTTTCGGAGCTGTACCTGCCGGTAAGCGGAGAGGTCGTTGCGGTAAATGAGGATTTGGGGGACAACCCGGAACTCATCAACCAGGATTCCTACGCCAACTGGATAATCGAGATCAAACCTTCCGATATGAGCGAACTTAAAGAATTGTTGAGTGTAGATGCCTATCGAGAATTACTCACATCCCAGCAGGGGGAATAAGAACCTTGACAAAGATTGTTTTCTTGCCAGCAAACAAGAGAACAATCTGTAAGGTACTAAAAGGATAAAGTCATGCGTTATTTGCCACATACTGACCAGGAAATTGCAGAAATGCTGGAGGTGATCGGCAGAAAAACCCTGGATGAACTCTTCTGTTCGGTACCGGATGGATGCCGTTATGAAGGGACAATGGATTTGCCGGAACCGCTGAACGAGTGGTCACTGACCGATCATATTGGTGACGTCGCTGAAACAATGAACGTCAACCATAAATACAAAGTGCTGATCGGAGCCGGCAGCTATCACCACAACATACCGGTTTCGATCGGTAACATTATGTGCAGGTCGGAGTTTCTCACCGCCTATACCCCCTATCAGCCGGAAATAGCCCAGGGCACCCTGCAGGGAATTTATGAGTATCAGACCCTGACGGCGAGGCTGCTGGGAATGGATGTAGCCAATGCCTCCATGTACGATGGCGCTTCCGCCCTGGCCGAAGCTCTGCTGATGGGCTTGCGGATCGGAAAGAAAAAAACGAAGGTTGCGGTTTCAAGAGCCATTCATCCGCATTACCGTGAGGTAGCTAAAACCTACCTTGAGCCCACGGGGTATGAATTGCTTGAACTGCCCGTGGATAAGGATGGCCGAACCGATCTGACTGGTCTGGCCGGTATCGACGGGTTAGCGGCGGTGGCCATCCAGTCTCCGAACTTTTTCGGGGTGATTGAGGATCTGACCGCACTGGGGCAGACTATTCAGCAGAGCGGCGCGCTGTTCATCAGCTGTTTTACCGAACCGCTCGCCTATGGTTTAATCAAAAATCCGGGGGAATGCGGTGCGGATATCGTCTGCGGAGAGGGGCAGAGCTTCGGGCTGTCGAGATCATTCGGCGGGGCTGCCCTCGGCATGTTTGCCTGCAGGGACCAGTTCACCAGGAATATGCCCGGCAGACTGGTCGGGGAGACCGTGGATCTGGAAGGAAAAAGAGGTTTCGTTTTAACCCTTTCCACCCGCGAGCAGCATATCAGACGGGAGAAGGCGACATCCAATATCTGCTCAAATCAGGGAATCTGCACGCTGATTGCGGCCATGTATATGTCTTCTCTGGGCGGCTCCGGATTGCGTGAACTGGCCCGTCTCAACTATGACAAGAGTGAATATTTCAAGGCGCTGCTGAGAAAAAAAGGTGCGCGGATCGTCTTTGATTCTCCTACGTTCAATGAATTCGTGGTTGAATTCAAGGAGGATTTTCAGCCGGTTTTTGCAGGACTGCTGGACAGGAAAATTGTCGCAGGTCTCGAATTAGGCAAATATTATCCTGAACTTGCCGGTAAATATCTGTTCTGTATTACGGAAACCGTCAGCAGGGAAGTGATGGACATGGTTGCAGGTGAGGTGAAGGCATGAAAAAGACACCAGGTATAAGAGGTTTGATTTTCGAGGAACCCCTGCTTTGGGAAAAGGGCAAGCAAGGCAGGCGGGGAATGAGTATTCCGGCAAGCGACGTTCCGGAAGCTGCTCTTCCCGCTGAACTGCAGGGGGAGGGGCCTGATTTTCCCGATTTGAGCGAGGTCGATGTGGTGCGGCACTATACCCGGCTGTCCCAATGGAATTACGGGGTGGACAGCGGCATGTATCCTCTGGGGTCCTGCACCATGAAATATAATCCCAAGATTAACGAGAAGGTGGCGGCAACTCCTGAGCTGGCAGCCGCCCATCCCATGCTGGCCGATGAACAGGTGCAGGGCAATCTGCGGATCATGTATGAGCTGCAGCAATATCTGGCGGCCATCACCGGACTTCCCGGTGTCTCATTACAGCCGGCGGCAGGCGCCCACGGCGAGCTGACCGGGATGCTGGTCTTTGCCGCCTATCATCGCAGTCGTGGCTCGAAGAGAACCAAGATTCTCATCCCCGACACGGCCCATGGCACCAATCCGGCCAGTGCTGCCCTGTGCGGCTATAAGCCGGTCCCGGTCAAATCCGGGGCAAACGGTATTCTTAAGGTCGAGTCGATCGCCGAGTTGATGGACGAAGAGACCGCCGGGATCATGATCACCAATCCCAACACACTCGGTCTCTTTGAAACCAATATCAGGGAGATCGCCGAGATCGTTCATGGCAAAGGCGGCCTTGTTTATGGTGATGGGGCCAATATGAATGCCGTTATGGGAGTCATCAACGCTGCCAGATGCGGCGTCGATGTGATGCATCTGAATTTGCATAAGACCTTCTCAACTCCGCATGGAGGTGGAGGACCGGGAGCCGGCCCGATTTGTGTGACCGCGGAACTTGAAAAATTCCTGCCCATACCACGAGCCGTCAAAGTCGGCGATAACTATCGACTTGACTTCGATCGCCCCGATTCCGTCGGCAGGGTGCACGCCTTCCACGGCAATTTTTCGGTGCTGCTCCGGGCCTATAGCTATATCCGGACCATGGGTGCAAAAAATCTGAAAAAAGCCAGCCAGCTGGCGGTGCTCAATGCAGCATATATGAAGGAAAAATTAAAAGGCACCCTGCAACTGGCATATAACAGACCATGTATGCATGAATGCGTCTTCTCCGACGCCTTGCAGCAGGAGGATAAAGTCACCACCCTGGATATTGCCAAACGGCTGATCGATCACGGCTATCATCCGCCGACCATCTATTTTCCTCTGGTGGTTCACGGTGCTATCATGATCGAGCCGACAGAGACCGAGTGCAAGGACGACATCGACCAGTTTATCGAGGTAATCAAGCTGGTGGTGCGCGAGGCCAAGGAAAATCCGGAACTGTTGAAACAGGCGCCGGTGATGGCCAAGATGCGGCGGCTGGATGAAACCCGGGCGGCCAGGAACCCTTGTCTTGTCGGGTGAGCATGGTTCAGTTGAATACGGCCGCGCGCCTGGTCGATCTCGGCATGACCGACTATGCGGCGGCCTATGCACTACAACTTGACCTGGTCGAAAAGCGCCGAAGCGGTACGATCGGAGAGGACCTTTTTTTAGTTACCGAACATCCAGGCACTTTTACCCTCGGTAGACGGGGAGGGCGGCAGAACCTGATGGTGTCCGGCCAATTCCTTCAGGAAAAAAATATTCCTCTGGTGCACATTGAACGGGGCGGTGACATAACCTACCATGGTCCGGGCCAGCTGGTTATTTACCCCATTATTCATCTACGCCAGGCCGGTTTGTCGGTTTCGGCGTATGTGCACTGCCTCGAAGAAATAATGATCAGCCTGGCCGCGGCAAGCGGGGTAACGGCGGCAAGAGATCCCAGGAATCACGGAGTTTGGGCAGGTGACAAAAAGCTCGGCAGCGTCGGCATTGCCATTCGCCATGGGGTTGCCTTTCATGGGCTGGCGCTTAATGTGAATATCTGTCTGGAACCATTTTCCTGGGTTAACCCCTGCGGGCTTACCGGGGTTAAAATGACGACGCTTAGTCGGGAAAAAGGAGGGGAAGTCACACTGGACGAGGTGAAAGACGAGCTGTCCGTTCGACTGGAACAGGTCTTCTCCCGTAAATTTGTCATCATTGATGAACTCGTACATTTCGACGTACAAGAGGTACTTCGAAATGATTGAAATTTTGCAGCAACGAATAAGGTGAAAGGTTTTTACGACGCCAAAGGATCATGCCGATGTCAGCACCAGCAAACAGGGTAAAAACGGGCAAGCCTAAGTGGCTCAGGCGTAGTCTGCCGACCGGCCCGGAATATGAAAAAATCCGGCAACTGTTGAAAAATCACCAGCTGACCACGGTCTGCCGGGAAGCGAAATGCCCCAATCAGTTCGAATGTTACGGCAAGGGGACCGCAACTTTCATGATCCTTGGGGAGCGGTGTACGCGCAACTGCCGGTTCTGCGCCGTGGGTCATCAGCCGGAAAGCCTGCCTGATCCTGACGAACCGGAACGTGTAGCCGAAGCTGTGGTCATCCTGGGGCTCCGCTATGCCGTGGTGACCTCGGTAACCCGTGACGATCTGACCGATGGCGGGGCGTCTTTTTTTGCCGAAACAATCCACTCAATCCGCAGGCGCAGTCCCAAGACCCTGGTGGAAGTGCTGATCCCGGATCTTCAGGGAAACTGGCAGGCCCTGCAGACTATTCTCGAGGCAAAACCGGATGTTCTCAACCATAACATCGAAACGGTAGCGACCCTCTATCCTAAGGTGCGTCCACAGGCCGAATATGGCCGGTCGCTCGAGTTGCTGCGCCAGGCAAAAGTGATAAATCCCCGAATTCCCACCAAGTCGGGAATTATGCTCGGTTTTGGCGAAACCCATAGCGAACTCCTGCAGACTTGGCGCGATCTCCTGGCCGCAGGGTGCGATATTCTGACCATGGGCCAGTATCTGCAGCCAAGCTCCGATCATCTGCCGGTGACACGCTTTCTGCCGCCTGAGGAATTTGCCGACCTGGAAACCGAGGCATTCGCCCTGGGATTTGCCGGAGTGGCCTCGGCCCCTTTTGTCAGAAGCAGCTATCAGGCGGAAAAACTCTATCGACAGGCAAAAAGAAGAATTCAGGAGGGGACGGACCCCAGCTGAATCCTTCCTGTTGTCTTTTTTAGGCAATCTCTACTGTCGTCTGATGGCAGCCTGCACTTCCTCATCATGTAAAATCTGATTGACGATATCATTCAGCTGGTCAGTAAGCATTTTTTCCAGATCCTGAACAGACGGGCGGGTGGCTGAATCCTGAGTCCCCTGTCTGTCGTAGGTTTTTTTGAGGGAAAGCTCTCCGTTTTGAATGGTCAGGGTGAGGTTGCTCTTGGCCGTGGCATGGTACGGTATTTTGGGATGAGTCACCGTGGCGACAAGTTCATTGAGATCTACTCGTATGCTGACCGGGGATGGGCTTTTGAAAACCAGTCCCTGTTCCTGAAAACCGGTAGCAAGCTGCTCAGTGATCAGGATATGGGGCGGTTTCCAGTTCGGGATGCGTACCTCGGGCGTGTCTTTGAGCTGATACACCAGGACAGCCGCCCCTTTTCTTGCGTCATGCCCCGTAAGAGTAGCGGAAGCGTTGCTGTAGACTCCCGGCGATTGACTGTTGATATGCAGTTTGAGGTTTGCCTCCAGCGGATAATGCGGGCTGCATCCTGCGAGGAGAAGGGCAATGGCGAGCAGAAAGAATTTTTTCATTAAGTACACCTCTAATGGTTTGAAAGGCTCTCACTTCGGAATATCTCTATTATACCGCTACTCTATGGGGTACTCATTCACTCAGGGATTTCCACCGGGGTGGAAATCCCGCCCGCTGCGGATCAAACGGATGAGGTCCGCGGCTTAGTTTTGCAACTCCCACTGGCCTGCACTGTTTCGGCAGGCGGTGGTGTAGGTTCGTTCGGTTTTGCCATCGATAGTCGCAAGAATCTCCGCCCTTCGGCAAGGTGTATTCGGTTGCTGCGGCGGGGTATATGCCGGCTGTGGGACTACCTGATAATAGTTGCCGTTATCCGGGTTCCGCCAGGAGCTGACCTGGCCAGACGGGCCGAATTCATATGCTTGATTGAGTTCCCGCCTGTCGTATTTGTCCATTTCATTGCCGACGATATAGCCAAGCACGGTACCAATCGCCGCTCCGAGCAGTGTCGCTTCGGTGTTTCTACCAATTGCCTGGCCGAGGAGTGCTCCGCCTGCCCCGCCAATGCCGGCGCCTCTCGTCCCCTTGGTGTCAGCACAGGAACTTAAGCTGATGACCAGGATCGGCAGCAGAACTAAAATAACCTTTTTCATTGTCAATGCTCCTTTGAAATTTTTTAAATGAATTTTTGGTAAATTAGTCATTCACAAAAGTACTCATCCTGACCAATTATTGCAATTCACATATCAATCAGGTCATTAAGTGAGGATACACCCCGAACCGTTATTCTATGGGAATCCGGACTGTAAAGGTTGTGCCTTGGCCAATCACCGAGTCGAAAGACATTTCACCGTTATGTTTTTCATGGATGATGGTATGTGATATCGCCAGTCCCTGACCTGAGCCGCGGCCGACCTCTTTGGTGGTAAAGAAGGGATCGAAGATCCGGTCCCGGACCCCTTCCGGTATTCCTTTTCCGGTATCGGTTATCTGAATGATGATATTATTTTCCTGAGAGAAGCTGGAAACGGTGATTTTGCCCATAGCCTGGCCTTCTCCTCTCTTTTCTTCAATGGTGTGCGCGGCATTGATCACCAGATTGACCACGACCTGTCCAATGTCACCGGGATACACTTTTACGAGCGGAAGGTCGCCTAAAATTGTCTCCAGTTCGGCGACATATTTATAGACATTCCTGCAGACGAGCAGCGCGTTATGAATGATGGTATTGATATCGGAGGCAATCTTGTGCTCTTCCGCACCTGAGTGAGCAAAGCCTTTAAGTCCCAGCACCAGATCGGTTACCTGCTTTACTCCATGTAAGGTCTGTTCGAAGGCCTTCGGCACCTCATCCTGCAGATAGTCAATATCGGCGGTTTTCTCGATGTCGTCGATTTTTTGCAGCAATTCGAGGTACTGGGGCTGATGTTCTTTCCGCACCAGCTCTTCAAGTTCTCGATAGGCGCCGATCAGGCTGCGCAGATCCTGAAAACTCTCATCCAGAAAAGCGACATTACTGCCGATAAATTGAACGGGTGTATTAATCTCATGGGCGATTCCCGCTGACAGCTCACCAATAGCCATCAGTTTCATCCGGTGGATACGTTTACTTTCCTGAAGCCTTTGTTCCGTTATATTTCGGAAGGTGAGGACTGCTCCGGTAATTTCGTTTTTATCGTTTCTGGTCGGACAGACTATATAGTCGGCAGAGAAGCTGCTGCCGTTTTTTTTCCAGAAAACATCACCATCCACATGATGAGAAGAACCGTCTTCAATGGCGGCAAAAATCGGGCAGAAATCCCATGGATATTCGCTGCCGTCATCCTGGCTGTGGTGGATCGTTTCATGCATATGGCATCCCAGGAACTCATCCGCCTGCCAGCCGAGGGTTGCCAGAGCGACCTCGTTGGCCTGAGTGACCTTGCCCTCACGGTCAACGGTAATAACAGCGCCATTCACCCACCTGAGCATCATCTCATTTTGATAAGCGACTTGTTTGAGAGTCTCTTTCAAGCCCTCAACTTCATGCGGCAAGGGTGATGTGGCGGGAGTAGACAAGATTATCTCCTGGCGAAAATGAGCTGAAACAAGGAGGCATGAAAAAAAATCCTCGTTTGCCGATGGTACTACCTGGAAACGGTGACCGAATGATTTCGGTCTTTCGCGCACCCGTATCTCTTCGTCGGCCGGCATCGGTTGACCGGCTATATTTTACCATAATAACAATCCCTTTCGTGATTGTCATCTGCGCTGATATTGCTTCTTCAGAAAAAGGGTATCGAGGTTTTTCAGGATATCGATACCAAAGACCACGGGCGCCTTGCCCGAGAATAAACCGGATGCCTGCTGCATCTGTGAGCCGGAAGAAAACCGGACTCCCTGGTTAAAAGATGAGCTCCTTAAAGCTTTCAATGGATTGGTAGTGCGGAGAGAATTGAGCAGGCAGCCTGGAGCTTGGCTTGGCGATATGGATGAGGTGCCGCAATCCGAACGATTCAGCGGAATGAAGAACCTTCTCGGTGTCGTCGGCGAAGAGGGTCCGGCTGGTATCGTAAGGCAGGAGACGCTGCAGCCTGGCCCAGAACTCAGGTTGTTCTTTTGCCGCGCCCACCTCCTCTGCGCAGATCAGCTTTTCAAACCAGCTTTCGATATTCACCTGCTCCATTTTTATCGCCAGTGTCTTGGGGTGGGCGTTGGTGATCAGATACAATTTTTTGCCGATTCTCTGCATGTATTGGAAATAATCGATAATATGGGGATGGATATTGATCAGGTGCCGGATTTCCCGCTTGAGTGCCACTATGTCCAGGTGCAGGCGAGCCGACCAGTAATCGAGGTCTGTCCACTGCAGGGTGTGTTCCACACTCCGATAGGTCTTTAGTAACAGATTTCGGGCCTCTTCGATATCGCCCCCGTTCCTGGCGGCATATGCCTCGGGGACGTAATGCTCCCAGAAATAGTCGTCGTAGTATTTATCCAAAAGAGTCCCATCCATATCGAGAAAGACACGGTCGATATGGTCCCAGGAAAATTCAGGACGAATCTGTTTCGTTGCCTCAGGCTGTTGTCTGAACCAGGTTGGTGAATTCATTGAGAGTCGCCGTGATAGTGTCGAAAATATGTTCAATGGAACTGAGACGGCCGCTGATGACCAGGCGGCTGTCCGGTGTCAGTTTGGGGGCGATCCCGTTCTTCTTATTACTGTTCTTTTGCAGGTAGTGCAGCAGCATTTCAGGAGAGAGCGGGGTATCTTCTAAAAAGCTGAAGACCAAACTGTCTCTGCCCTGTTCCAGTTTACTGATCCGGAGAGATGCGAGCTCCCGTTTGAGACTGATGACCCTAAACAGGGTGAGGGTCTCTGCCGGCAATGGTCCGTAGCGATCTACAAGTTCCTCCTGCAGATCAAGTTGCATCTCCGGCGGGGAAGTGGCAAGGGCCGCCATTCTTCTATAGGTGATGTAACGTTGGCTGATGTCGGGTATGTAGTTTTCCGGAATATAGGCCGACAGCTGCAGGTTAACCTCCGGATCCAGGTCATCGCCGGGTTGTTCCTGCCCCGCTCTGGTTGCCTGCGACTTGAGATCGGCCACCGTTTTCTGCAGCAGATCGAGATAGAGATCATAGCCGATGGCTGCGATATTGCCGCTCTGGGAAATGCCCAGAAGGTTGCCGCCTCCCCGGATCTGCAGATCACTCATGGCCAGTTTGAAGCCGCCGCCCAGTTCGTTGCAGTCCATCAGCGCCTGAAGTCTCTCCCGGGAATCCTTGCTCAGGCTGTCGAGAGACGGAACGAGAAGGTAGGCAAAGGATTGCGTGCTCGATCGCCCGACCCGGCCCCGCAACTGATAGATCTCCGCCAGGCCCAGCATGTCTGCCCGATTGATGATGATGGTATTGGCGGACGGGATATCGAGTCCCGATTCGATAATGGTGGTGCTGACCAGGACATTTATTCTCTTTTGGACGAAAGAGACCATGATCTCTTCCAGCTCTTTGCCGGCCATTTGGCCATGGGCCACGGCAATCTTGGCATCGGGTACCAGTTTTTGGATCAAAGAGGCCATCTGGTGGATCGATTTCACCCGGTTATGCACGAAGAACACCTGTCCCCCGCGCCGCAGTTCCTTGTTGATGGCTTCTTTAATGACCAGATCATCGTATCTGGCGACAAAGGTTTTTACCGGCTGGCGATGTTCAGGGGGAGTTGAAATGACGGAGAGGTCACGAATCGATAACAGTGACATCTGCAGGGTCCGCGGGATAGGGGTTGCGGTGAGAGTCAGGATGTCTACTTCCGCCCGCATCTTTTTCAGCTTTTCCTTGTGGGCGACCCCGAAGCGATGCTCTTCGTCGATGATCAACAGTCCAAGGTTTTTAAAGTGCACGTCCTTGGACAGGAGTCTGTGGGTACCGATGATTATATCCACCCTGCCGCTTTTCAGGTCTTTGAGAATGGTGCGCTGTTCAGCCCCGGAACGAAAACGGTTAAGGCAGCCGATGGTCACCGGAAAACCCTGCAGCCGGTCGGTAAAGGTCTTGACATGTTGTTCGGCCAGCACGGTGGTTGGTACGAGAACAGCCACCTGGAAACCATCTTCCACCACCTTGAAGGCAGCGCGGACGGCAACTTCCGTCTTACCGTAGCCGACATCGCCGCAGACCAGCCGGTCCATGGGCTTGTCGCTGGTGAGATCCTGGATAACATCGGTTATCGATTGTTCCTGACCTGGAGTCTCGTCAAAGTCAAACGATTCCTCCAACTCGTGAAAAAGTTCGCCGGGGGCGGAGAAACGCCTGCCTTCCTTGATCTCTCTTTTGGCGTAAATATCCAGGAGTTCCTGGGCAACCTTCCAAACCTCCTCCTTGACTTTGGCTTTGGTGGTCTTCCAGTTTTGGGTGCCCAGTTTGTCTATTTTCGGTTCCCGGTCCGAGAGTCCCTGATATCTTGTGATCAGGTTGAGCCGATCGACGGGCAGATAGAGCTTGTCGCCCTCTCGATATTCAATGAGCATGAAATCGTTGATTACCGACTGCAATTCAATGGTGCTGAGGCCACGATAAATACCCAGTCCATGATCGCGATGGACGACGATGTCCCCATACCTCAGCTCACTGAAGCGAATGGGCTCGCCCTTCTGTTTCTTCTTTGACTTGCCCCCCAGGCGCATTTCACCAAAAAGCTCACTTTCGGAAACGATATGAATTTTGCTGTCCGGTAGGGAGAAACCTCGCGACAGGGGGTGGTCGCAGAGATAGAGTGTCCCTCCATCGAGTTCCATCGGGAGCTTGTCGAGATCCAGCGGGGATGGGAGAATTTCCATCTGGTGATTATGTTTTACGAGGAGTTCGGCTAGATTCTTGGTATGACGGGACGAGCGGCAGCAGACTATCACCTGCTCGCCTGCTTTTTGCCACTGGAAAATCTGCTCGGAAAGTGGGGCCAGAAGTCCGAGCTTGGCCCTTTTCAGGGAAATATCCTGCTTCAGGAGCTGATGATTGCTGGATGAGACCGACAGAACCTGAGCCTCCGGCCTGGCAAAATCCGTCAGCTGCAGTTGTCTGAAACCATCCAGCCGCTCTTCTATTTCCTTCTTCTCAAGAAAGAGCATTTCCGGCGGCAGAGCGGGAGTGGCCGAGTCACTTGCTGTCTGAAAATTGGTAACGATCCGCTCATGGATGAGGTCCATGCTTTGCCGGATACTTTCCGGATCTACGAGCACAATGACTGAATCTTCGGGAAGAAAGTCAAGGACCGGGGAACTGGGGGAGCTGTGTTCCTGAAAAAAAAGCGGCAGAAAAAATTCTATGCCGGGAAATCGCCGCCCGCTGGCCACTTGTTCCATGAGACGCGCGGTCTCTTCGCTGTTCCAATTGTATTCTTCTCCATACCGCTCGAATAATCTTGCCAGCTTTCTGCATTTGCCCTGCGAGCCGGAATCAAACAGCAGATCGGTAACCGGCAGCAGCGTGGCTTCACTGATTTCGCCGGTGGAGCGTTGGGTGAAGGGATCAAAAGATCGCAGGGACTCAATCGTGTCGCCGAAAAAATCAAGCCGGATGGGACCCTCATGAAGTGCCTTGCCGTCTAGCATAAATGGCGGTGGATAAATATCCATAATGCCGCCCCGCAAGGAAAAATCACCAACCGATTGGACAAGGGCCACTTTGTCGTAACCGAGATAGATGAGTTTTCGCAACAGATCATCCTGATCACAATCTTCTCCGGCCATCAGGTACTCGGCAACGCTGGTAAGCAGGTCTGCCGGCATGATCTTTCGCAGCAGGGCTTCGATCGTGGTGACCATGATGGAGCCGCTGCCTTCCCTCAGCTGATAGAGGGTGGAGAGCCGGGTGGCGGTAGTCGGCTGGTCGGGCGAAAGCGGGGTATAGGGAGGAATTTCATGTCCGGGATATTGGAGGACCTGTCTGTCGGTGAACAGGTGCAGGTCCTGTTCGAAAATCGAAAGCAAATGCTCGTCTGAAACAATGCAGCAGCAGGGATTCCGCTCGGCAACAGTTGCGGCAAGCCAAGCCGGGCTTGCTCCCCGGAGTCCGGTAACCGTAACACTCTTTCGGTCTCTGAAAAGGGATGTGATTTTATCGTGTATCATAAACAAAAGTGCCGGTTATGTTCTAACATAACCGGCTGAAAAACTAAGTATTGGTCTGCTGCTCTCAGAAGGTTCCGCCGACACTGAAATCCCAGACCGAGCTGTCTTCATCCTCTTGCGGGTCAAGATTGAATCCCCAGACAACGGTGAGGGGGCCCATCGGTGAGAGCCAACGTATGCCGGCACCTACGGCGCTTTTGATATTATCGGTAGCTTTGCCCCAATCCTCGTCGTCATTTAGAACCTGCCCGGCATCATAAAATACCAGGCCTCTCAGGCCCTGGGTTTCCAGCAGGGGAAATATGAACTCCGTGTTGGTATACCACATCTTATCGCCACCGATGTCGTTCACCGGTATCTTTAGTCGAGTGGACTAATCTTACCGTATTTAAAGCCACGGACGGAGTTGAGCCCGCCGAGATAAAACCGTTCATAGACCGGTAACTTGCCCGGTTCGTTTTCAAACACCTGGCCGGCAGCCCCCTTGACATAAAAAACCGTTTTAAAGGGCAGGGGAAAAAACCAGCCGGAGGAACCTTCAACCTTGGTAAACTGGGCGTCCCCTCCCAACAGACCGCCTCCGTATTCGACGCTTATCACATTTCTGGATCCTTTGGAGGCGGCGTAGAGCCTGTCCCGGGTATCACGAACCAGAGAGAACTTGACGGCGCTGGTTATATGCAGATCAACCGACTTTTTGATAACATAGGAAGCGTTGTCCGATACATCGCTCAAATCCGTATTCGTAAAGCTGTAGTTACCATAAAGCCGCCATTTGCCAAAGATCGGATAGCCGATACGAATGCCACCGCCCTTCGACTTTTTAGTATAATCATCATATTCACGTTCGGTACTGAATAAGTCGAATCCCCAGGAAAGAGCGGAGTCGTATAAGTGAGGGTTGGTATAGCCCAGGTTGTATCTGGAACTCGAACCGCTGAGATTGGCACTGAGTGACAGGGTATCGCCACGGCCGAGGAAGTTATTCTCGGATATCTGTCCCATGAGAATGAGATTGTCCGCTGAGCTGAAACCCGCACCAATACTGAAATTTCCCGTGGGCTTCTCCTTGACCTCGACGATGACATTCATTCGGTCTGGATTGATGGACGGCTCGGGAATGATGTTTACCTCTTCGAAATAGGAAAGCCGCTGCAGGGCTTCGGTGCTTTCGCGTATGGCCTTCGAATCGAAGATACCCCCCTCGGCGATGCGTAACTCCCGCCGGATGACATTATCCCGGGTGCGGGTGTTGCCCCGTATGGTTATCCGGTCGATATATACCAGGTTACCCTTGTGGATATCGAAGGTGACGTTCATGGTGTCTTCGTTGGGGACCTTCTTTATTATTGGTCTTATATCGGCAAAGGCATAGCCGGCTTCGGCATAATAGTCGGTCAATTTGAGGATATCGGTGCGAATAGCCTGTCTGCTGAGGTATTCTTCATCCTTGATGGTCAGAAGGTTCATTAACTCTTCTTTGCCCGCCAGCAGGTCGCCTGAGAAATCGATTTTCCCCACCTTAAAGCGAGGGCCTTCCTCGACAACGAACTTGACATAGAGCCATTCCTTCTTCTGGGTGATTTCCGGCTCGCCGATCTTCGCTTCAAGAAATCCATGGTCGTTGTAAAAGGTGACGATTCGTGCGGCATCCTGCTGAATCTTGTTCATGTCGAGCAAACCACCTTCCGTCAGCCATGACATGAACCACTTTTCACTGGTTTCGATCTGATCAAGGAGTTCGCTGTCACTGAAGGTTTTGTTCCCCTCGATGCTTATCTCCTTGATGTACATTTTTTTCCCCTCATCGATGATGAACTCGACGACGGCCCCTTGATCGTTGGGGTAGGTAATTTTTGAGGTAACCTTGCTGTTATAGAATCCTTTGGTTTTGTACAGCTGGCGGATAGCTTCTTCGGCAGCAGTAACTTTTGCCGGATTGAGAATAAAATGTTCCTTAATGTTCGCCGCAGCTTTGATATCCTCTTCCTTGAGTTCATGCATTCCTTCAAAGATTACGGATTTGATCACAGGCTTTTCAACTACCCTGAAGATGACTTTCTTCCCCTGTGGGGTATCGCTGACGTCGAGCTGGACATCATTGAAATAGCCCATTGCATAAATTTCTTTCAGATCGTTGCGAAGAGCAGCCGGGTCATAGGTGTCGCCCACCTTGGTATGAATCTTTCTGAGGATCGCTCCCGAGTCGATGCGTTTATTACCTTCAGGGGCAATGGAAGCGATGCGGAACTCCCTCTCCGTGTAGTGAACGACATCCTGGACTATTTTGTTGAAGGCGCCTGTCAGACCATCCGGAGAATCGGCTGTTTGATAAAAATAACTTGGATTACCGGGAGAAAGAAGATCGAAAAGCTTTATATCGACACTGAAATGGTTGTCGATCCGGGTAAGGTTTCCAGTGACCAGGTTGTCGGATTCGGTCTTTGCTGCGATTTCCTGAAGTACTTTTATCGGAGGAGGCCAAGTTCCCTGATAATTTGCCAGCTTCTCCGCCTCACTGCGCGAAAGAAAACGGATCCCTGTCTGGGCAAGCGCCGCCTGAAGCTCACTGTCTGCTTTTGCCTGAAGTTCCGCTGTATTGCCTGAACTGTTGATTTTAAGTGGCAGAAAACTTGTTGTAGAGCTTCCAGCCTGGACATCAGAGGCTATTACAAGGAGGGAATATAAGAGGGCCAGACAGAAGATCTGGGTGAGTCTTACCGGAGTTCGAAAGCGTATCAGCCTAAATGACGTCATAAAAAACCTTCCTGTTAATGTAATTGCAGACAGCCTTATGGTATTAAAAAGTGTTTGGCAAAAAGCGAGGCCATTATGCCATGTTTCCTCTCAATTGCAAAGGCTCCAATCGAGCATAAGGGAAAATTATGGGAATCGCCGGTTATAGTCGTCGAAAATATAGTCGGACTTAAGTTTACAAAGGATTACGCTATAATATGAGCGGGGTGGAATACCTGCGATTTATCAGGCAAAAAAAGGAGAGCAGTGTGTTGTTCCGAATAGCGAAAAGCTGCATGGATCTCGTGTTGCCGCCAGGTTGCGCAGTTTGCGGTACAAGGCTGTTTCCCCGGAAAGATGGGGAAGATGCAAGTATTTGTGAACACTGTGTCGCTGGAATTCATCAGCTGATTCAACCTCTTTGCCGAATTTGCGGCATGGAAGTATTTGCAGCGGATGGCCGTGATTCCCTCTGTGGGGAATGTCTGAGGAATCCTCCACCGTTCTCGATGGCCAGATCAGCTGTACGTTACGAAGAACAGGTGCAGCAGTTGGTGCACAAATTAAAATATAGCAGTGAGTTGTCTGTTATTTCGGGGATTTCGGAGATAATATCCAACTATGATCTGGCGGAATTCGCCGGTATCGACCGTATCGTTGTCGTTCCCTTGCATATCAGCCGGCTTCGCCGAAGAGGCCTGAACCAGGCCGTCATTCTGGCCAGACTGTTTTTTGCGGACAGACTTGAACTTATAAAACCGGATTGGCTGCTGCGAATGCGAAACACCGTACCGCAGACGGCACTGGGAAGAGCTGCTCGAAAACAAAATCTACGGGGAGTTTTTCAGGTGCGGGCGGGATCGGCTTTTCAAGGTGCCAGTGTGTGCCTGGTCGATGATGTTTTTACCACGGGAACAACCGTAAAAGAGTGTAGCAGGGTGATTATGGAGAATGGAGCTGAGGAGGTGAGGGTTCTCACTTTCGCGAGAGTGAACGTCCCACGACGTGGCAGGCATTTGTGATCACAAAAAAAAATGAAAATGTACAAATATTATTACTCCAGGTGAAACCCGCGATATGACGAAGATTCAGAATTATTCATGCCGAAAAATTGAGGAAAATCGAGGAATATTTCGAAAAATATAGAAATATTGAGTTGTGTATTTTTCTAAAACTGTTGATAACTTTGTTGATAAGCACCTAAGGGTGCTAGATGTCGCAAGAAAAGTGGAATGGAAGGTAATGCTCTGAAACCTGCGGTTCATAGGCAGTGAATTTCACGGACCCAACCAAATCAAGGGAGTCAGGCGGTTGTTGATAACCGGTTGTTCTGCTCCGAAAATATCGGAGAATCGTCTTTGACGGCAAAAGCAAATTAGGGTTTATTCCGCTTCATGAATTTCTGCATCGGGCGATTCGCTCATGATAATTCTTCTCAATGGGCCTTTAGCGCTGAAAGTGGTTGGTTTTTAGCAGGGAGTGAAGGCACTGCGACAGGAGGTGTGGGTGGGGAATTTTGGCTGAATCAGAATTTTTTTATTATTAATCAATTGGGTAATTACGTGTGAAGGATTCTTGTATGGTCTGGATGAAAATTAAAGAAAGTCTTAAAGAGGCTCTTGCAGATAACATTTATCAACTCTGGATAGAGCCTCTCCAGTTTGAGCAGTACCAGGGGAATAAATTCTATCTTTCTGGTCCGGACAGATATTTTACTGCATATGTCAAACAGAACTTTTTATCGGTAATAGAAGACAAATTGCAAGAAAACGGTTTGAATACGGCGCAGGTGGTTTTTTGTGAAAAACGTCAGGAAGCCGTACCTATCCTGTCCTCAGGCAAGAGTACTCAGGCGGTTCAGATGCGCTTACCCAATGTTCCTGAAAATAATTCCAAATTCCGGGCACTCCACCCGCGCTATACTTTTGATGAATTCATGGTCGGGGAATGCAATATTCTAGCTGAGTCGGCCTGCAGGTCAATGGTTTCCGAGGATGGACTGGTCGGACCGTGCCTCTATATAAATAGTGGAACCGGCCTTGGTAAGAGCCATCTCACCCATGCCGTCGCCCATCAGGTGTTTTCCAAAGCACCGATGACGAGACTCTACTACCTGACAGCCAAACAATTCGCTGCGGAGATGATTCGTGGAATTCAGACCAGAACTATGGATGAATTCAAACGAAAGTATCAGGATAATTGTGATATTTTGTTAGTGGAGGATGTGCATACCCTGACTGGGAAGACGAAAACGCAGGAAGAGTTAAATGATATTCTCGATACCCTGATCAAATCGGGGAAGAGAGTGATTCTTACCTCTAAGAGCACACCTGCCGATCTGATCGGCATAGACAACGAATTCCGTTCCAGGATGGCTTCCGGGCTGGTCACCACCATGAAAGCCCCGGATGTGGATACCCGATACCGGATCGTCCAGAAAAAAGCTCTCCAGCAGCAGCTTATTCTGGATGAGGAGCTGGTTGGCTATCTGGCCAATCATATTCGTGGTGATGTCCGCAAGATAGAATCAGCACTTATCGCGGTTCGTGCCAAGGCACGGCTGGCGGGGGGCCATGTCGATCTGGATCTGGTCCGGGAGGTGGTGGCTTCGGTTGTCGGAGTGAACCAGATACTTACCGCGGCAATGATATCCGAGCTGGTGAGCGGCCAGTTCCGGGTAAGCGTCAAGGAGATGCAGTCAAAATCGAGAAAAAAATCCATTACCATCCCGCGCCAGATTGCCATGTACCTTGCCCGGAAACATACGGAGGAATCTTTGGTCGATATAGGGAAAACCTTCAATCGTGATCACTCGACGGTTCTGCATTCAATCAAAGTCGTTTCCAGTAAGCTGGTCCGGGATACTTCCGTGAACGCCCAGCTGGAAATCCTGAGCAACAAAGTGAAACAGCTCTGATGTCCGGCACTGAATAGCTGTTTAGGCAAGTACATTAAAAATTATAATAAAGGCCTGGTCATGGTAGTGACCAGGCCTTTATTATTTCGATGTACAAGCGGTGCTTCGAAATGATAGAAATTTCACTGCAACGAAGAAGGTGGAGTTTTAACGACGCGATCAAAAATAAATTCCTTTTATCTCCGTTCCATGGGCAGCTCCGACCGGCGAAGAGAGAACCGCTTCGGAAGCCCGGACGGCGGCTTTCATCATATCGTTCAGACCTATGCCCTCCCAGCCGAATCCTATGATCTGCAGCCCTGGACGCTCGGCAAGAAATTTTTTGCGCCAGGCCAGCAGTTGCGGATAGTTCTTTTCCAGCTGCGGGATACCACTGCTCGAGCGCAAAATCGTCGTGTAAGCTGGTTTTTTGGGGAGGTGGAGAATTTCCCGAACGTCCTCGAAGGCTTTCTCCGTGAGGGTCCGGTCGTCCAGTTTAATTCTTTCCGGGTGCCTTCTGCCGCCGACGAGGGTTTCGAAGACAAGATGTCCTTTGGGAGCGCGTCCAGGGAACATGTTCGAGGAAAAGAGCGAACCGAGGGTGAATCGCTGCTCTATTTCCGGAGTTAAAAAACCAAAGCCCGGAGGGATTTTGACATCATCCTCAAAGCCAAAGACGACAGTGGCTATCCAGGTCTCCGGGATCGATTTCTCCGGCAGGGCGCAATCGAGCTGCCCGAGCAGTTGCAAAGCCGCATTGACCGGCAGGGCAAAAACTACCTGGTCGGCATGAAATATCCCCCGAGAGGTGTTCACCTGCCATCCTTTATCCTCCGCGTGTACGGAGGTGACATTGGTATTCAGATGCAAATCCTGTCCGTTGTGGAGAGACTCCGTCAGCTTTTCGGGTAATCGCTGCATTCCCAATGGGAAACTGGTCATGGCCGGCATGCGAAAGGAAGCCTTGCCGCCTCCATCTTTCCGCCGCTTCTTCTGCCACATTCTGACCAGCAGACCACGAAGAACCGAGCCGTATTTTTTCTCCAATGCGCGTACTCCGGGCATGACACTGTCAATGGTTAATCTGTTGTAATCTCCGGCATAGGTGCCGGTATAAACTGCATCCAGGTAAGGTAGCAGACTGGGGCCGAACCGGTGATTGATCCACTTGGCCACCGTCGGTTCCCCATGAAGAACCGGTTGCCACAATTCAGCCAGGACCCGAAGCTTTGCCTGCCAGGAAATGAGAGGCGCCTTCAGGATTTTACCGGGAGTCTGGGGAATGAGATTGAGCCTCTTGTTTAAATAGACATATCTGACGAAATCAAGCAGCGGCGCTTTCACGCATTCCCGGTCAAGCCCTGTTTCAGACAATATCTGCCTGCTCTCCGGACAGTTGTCCAGAAAACCGTGGGGGCCGATTTCAGTGACATACCCCTGGTCGGTGTGAGTGCGAATGGCGCCGCCCGTATGGCTGCTTTTTTCCAGGATGCAAAAACGGTGGTCCGGCTGTTGCCGGCGCAATTTATGGGCGACGGTCAGGCCGGACAGACCACCCCCCAGGATAATTGTTTGATAACGATTGTTCATTGAAGAGTGATTTCCAGTTGAGATTGTCGGATGTCAATTGTTACCCAGCCGCCCTGCCTGAGCATGCCGTGATTATAAATCGGGGTGTTATTGATCGTATCCGTGCCTTTTGCTTCGTGGATGTGACCGGTAATACAGAGTTCCGGCTGATAATGTTCTATGATGGCGCGGAGGGCCTTTGAGCCCACATGTCTGCCGTTATGTAAGGTGTCAACCGCAGTGTTAAAAGGTGGAACATGGGAAATAAAGATCCGGGGAATCTTTCGATTATGCAGGGGCTGGATCAACGAAATGAAGTCCTGGCCCTGCTGGAAAGCCCCGGCGGCAAGTTGGAAGATTTCTTGTTCCGGAAATTCGGATGGAGTATGGAAAGGCGTGAAATTTGAGCCTCCGACGCCGATCAGGCAAACCTCTCTCTGCACCAACCTGGCCTGACCGTGCAGGTTTATTCCAAGATTTTCCAGGTATTCGTTCACTTCGCTGTTGTCCATATTGCCGAACTGAGCCAGCACGTTGGGATTAATCTTCATAATGTCGTCAAGGACGGTTTTAGTCTCCTTTATCCCTCCGTAATTTGTCAGGTCGCCGGTCAGAATAATCAGGTCGGCATCTTGGATGCCGGGAATTTTCCCTGCCTGGGCAGTGGCCATATGTATATCACCGAATGCTATTATTTTCATAGGTTTTTTGCGGTGTCGGGGGACAGGACACGAGTAGCTGGAGGATCTTGACAGTCAAACTTCCATGCTTAACATTTTCGCCGACTTGCTCGAAGAATAATCAACGGAAAGAGAAAATGATTCTTCTTTCTCTAACGCACTACATAATGTGAGGTAAAACATGACAAGTGAAAAAGCAACCTATGAATTCAAGGCGGAAACAAAGAAACTCCTCGATATTGTCATCAACTCCCTCTATACGGAGCGTGATGTTTTTGTCCGGGAGCTGATTTCCAACGCGGCCGATGCCCTTGAAAAATTTCGTCATGCCAGTATTACGGAGACAGAGGTGTTCGACGGTCATATGCCACTCGAAATAACCATCGACCTGGACGAGAAAAAGAACACCCTGACCATCACCGATACCGGTATAGGTATGACCAAAGAGGAACTCGAGCATAATCTGGGCACGATTGCCCATTCCGGTTCCAATACCTACCTGGCGGAACTCGTCGAGGCTGCAAAGAAAGATATCAGCCTGATCGGTCAGTTTGGGGTTGGCTTCTACTCCGCCTTCATGGCCGGCAAGACTGTCCGGGTTCAGACCAGATCCTGGGACAAGAGTGAAGGTCACGAATGGGTGTCGGACGGCGCCGGTTCCTTTACCATATCCGAGATGAGCGGGCTCCACCGGGGAACCAAGGTGATTGTCGAACTCAAGGAAGATGCCAAGGACTATGCCCAGAAATGGAAAATAAATTCGATCATTAAACAATATTCCTCCTTTGTCTCCTTTCCCATCAAGCTTGACGGGGAAACCATCAATACGGTTCAGGCACTCTGGACTAAAAATAAAAGTGATGTCAAGGATGAGGAATATACAGAATTTTATAAGTTTATCGCCAACGCGTCATCTGACCCGATGTACCGGCTGCATTTTTCGGCGGACGCACCTCTTGCCATCAACGCCCTGCTCTTTGTTCCCACTGAAAATTTCGAAATCTTCGGCTTTGGCAAGATGGATCCGGGGGTCAACCTCTATTGCCAGCGAATTCTTATCGATCAGCATTCAAAAAATATCCTGCCCGACTGGCTGCGATTCTTGAAAGGCGTCGTAGACAGTGAAGACCTGCCGCTGAATATATCGAGGCAGGCCTTGCAGGATAATGCGCTGGTAGCCAAACTTCGCCGGGTAATTACCAAGCGGTTTTTGAAGTATCTTGATGAAGAGGCGACCAGGGAGCCTGAACAATACCTGAAGTTCTGGTCAACCTTTGGCCTCTATCTGAAAGAAGGAGTGACATCCGATTATGAATATCAGAAGGAAATAGGCAAACTGCTCCGCTTTGAGTCGTCCAAATCCGCGGCGGGTACACCCATCGGTCTGGCGGATTATATCCTGAGAATGAATCCGGACCAGAAAGAGATTTACTATATTAACGGACCTAACCGGGCAGCCATTGAGGCCGGACCGTATGTGGAGATGTTTACCAAAAAAGACATCGAAATTCTCTATACCATGGAGCCGATCGACGATTTTGTTCTCAGTCATCTCGGTGAGTTTGAAGGCAAGAAACTCGTCTCCGCCGATAGTGCCGACCTGCCCATCAACAAGGACGAGGAAGAAAAAAAAGAAGACACTGGTGCGGATGAGGGCGTAAAACTTGATAAAGGGGCCTTGGAGGAGCTGACCAAATGGATGCAGAAAGTTCTCGAAAGCAGTATTTCGGAAGTGGTGGTATCCAAGCGGTTGGTTGACGCTCCGGCAATGATTGTCAATCCGGACGGTCATATGACCTCGACCATGGAACGCATTCTCTCCGCCACCAGGAAGGAACATGGTATCCCGGGGATGGAGAGTTCAAAGAAAAAACTTGAAATCAACGCTAAAAATCCGCTTATAATAAAACTGGCCGAGCTGCATAAAAAAGACGACGCTTTTGCCGGCGAGGTAGCAAAACAGATTCGTGATAACGCCATGATCCAGGCAGGCCTCATCGTTGATCCCCTGGAAATGGTGGAGAGAAATTATAAGATTCTCAGCCGTGTCGTACAGAATTAACCAAAGCGGAACGGGATCCTGATAATGTCGCCTCAAGGGGGTTGATGGCTTCTTTCAGCACCCCCTTGAGAGGGTGAATTATCTTCAGGAAACTCCAGGCCTTAAAACATGAACAATGTCCTGCAAGGCGGTTACAGAGCCAGGTTATGCAGTCTTTTGATGTGTGCCGGTGAACGATTATATTTTTTCCGTGTCCCTCCGTTAGTCGTTGAAAAATAAATACCCACAGACTATAGAGTTGAGGATGATTTTACAACAGTCTGTCCTTTGGAGAATTGTATGGTGTTGAGAACAAAATTTTGTTTGGTGGTATTGGTTACTCTCCTTACTGTTTCAGGTTGCTACACGACGCCGGTCCGACATCTCGCCTCGGATGTTGCTTTGCTGAAGGTTGGTGAGTCAACGGAGGAGGATGTCCTGGTTTTTATAGGGGATCCTGACGAACAGAAAGATCTTGGTGACGGCGTTGAAAAATGGTTGTATCACGATAAGGAAATGTCCCTTCTGGAAAAGGCTCCCCTTGTCGGCAAGCACCTGGGTTCACCGGAATATCGGAATGTAGTGGTGACTCTAACGAACAACGTAGTCACCGGGGTGGTCTATTCTGCTTCTGATGCGGACGAACTGAAATGGGCGGATGACTTCTCCTGGCAAGCGAAAAAAGAGTGATGGACAGGTATCGCACCGTAAGAGAGCGAATGGTTCAGGAACAGCTTCGGAGCCGCGATATCATCGATGAACGTCTCCTGGCTGTGATGGCGGAAGTGCCCCGGCACTGTTTTGTGGATGATGCGATGCTTGGACGGGCTTATGGCGATCATCCCTTGCCGATAGGTGCGGGACAGACCATTTCCCAGCCTTATATTGTCGCTTATATGACCCAGGCTCTCCGCTTGACCGGTGATGAAAAGGTCCTGGAAATCGGCACGGGCAGCGGTTATCAGGCTGCGGTTCTTTCCCGCTTGTGCAGCCAGGTCTATACGGTTGAGCGGATCAACTCCCTTTTGGCCGGAGCCAGAAAGACCTTTGATAAACTGCGCTATTACAACATCAGATCAAAACTTGATGACGGCACGGTCGGCTGGCCCGAAAATGCGCCGTATGACGCTATAATCGTCACAGCCGGAGGTCCCGGCATTCCAAATCCATTGATAGAGCAACTCGCCGACCCCGGAAGGCTGGTTATCCCGGTTGGCACGCAGCATCTTCAGGACTTACAGCTACTTGAAAAAAAAGAAGGGCAGGTCGAGGTGACAAATCTTCTCAGTGTTCGTTTCGTGGATTTGGTGGGAGAACATGGCTGGAATAAGTGAGACGATGACTTCTCCGGGAGTGATTCGCCGCCTGTATGATCGATGTATGGAGTGGATCAGCGGACCCTATGGCGAATGGATATTGCTCCTTATAGCCTTTGCCGAATCCTCGTTTTTTCCCATCCCGCCCGATGTTTTCCTCATTGCCATGTGTGTGACCATGCCCACCAGGGCCTTTCGCTATGCGGTCGTCTGTTCCTTGGGGTCGGTTCTTGGCGGTGCACTGGGTTATGGTCTTGGATTCTGCTTTATGGACAGCATCGGCATGTCCATTATCCACTGGTACGGACTGACCGAGAAATATCATCTGGTACAGCAATATTTCAAGGAGTACGATGTCTGGATAGTTGGAACGGCAGGCTTTACCCCCATTCCGTATAAACTGTTTACCATCACCGCCGGTTTTGCCCACACCAACTTTTTCACTTTTATGATCGTGTCGCTGCTGTCCCGTTCTGCCCGGTTTTTTCTGGTTGCCGGGCTTATCTGGAAATTCGGCCCACGGATACAAAGGTTTATTGACCGTTATTTCAATATCCTGTCCATCGTCTTTGTTATCCTGCTTGCCGCTGGTTTTTTTCTCATCAAATTAGTTCTGTAAGTGAATAAAGTTTAAAGATCATCATAAGAAACAGAGGAGGACAGAAATGACTGGTGAGGGGACTGCTGCACAGCAAATTGAATCTTTTCTGGATAGCTGGAAAGGTGATACTCAACCGATGCGCGACTGGTTCCGCCTGTATTACAGGGAATTATCCTCGATGGAAAATGTAACTCTTACTTTCGTTGCGCGGCCGGGAGTCAGCTACTCCATTCGACCGGTGCATAGGAGTCAGAAGGAACGGGATAAGTTCGCCATCGTTGATGTCATAGACGATGATCCAAACGAGAGATGGCTGTCGGTTTGTTTCTATCAAGACATGATATCGGATCCGGACGAACGCGGTGAACTCATTCCCGGAGGTCTCGCCGGCAAGGATGGTTACTGTTTTGATTTGTCGGAAGACGATCGGGAACTGGCCCTTTATCTGCTCGAGAGATTAAAAGAAGCCGCTGGGGCTGCAGCCGGCGGGGGTTGACGCCGGATCTCCGCTGGATCCGCTCACCCGGTTTTTTAAAGGTGAGCGGATCCTGTTCCGACTTTCCCAAATTCATTATTGCCACTTATCCCGGGCCGATGCCTCATCAATCCCATGTCAGTTTTTACTCGGGTACATCGTCACGCCTTTAATCCGCCTTCTTTAAAAAATGGTTTTTCCCCTTTGCCCTATAGCTCCGGCTGCTTCACTTCAAAATGAAGTATGTCCTGACAATTCTTATGCAGTAAGACCCGCCTTTCTTCCATCAAAATAAAAAATACCAGACATAAAAGTTATTAGGGTCAAACCTTACAGCTTTTTTTTTTCTAAGCATTATGGTACTACGTAGTAAACTACTACGATGTAAACAACTACATTGTCGTATGAAATAGTTTGTTATGTAGCATTGGTTGAGATAACTTTTTGGTGTGGTTTTCAGAGGGGCTTTTCTTTCTAACACCCCACAAGTGGGTCTAAGAACCTTTAGACCGTTTGTTTTTTGCATAACAACAGCAAAACAAGCGGCAAGGTATGAAGGGACCGTCGTTCCTTTTCTGACAACTCCGAGTGTTTGATATGGAGAGGATCCAGATAAAAACACAATAACCTGCCTGAAAACTTAGCGCCTGGCGGTACAGTCGGCGTGAACCTAACGAATGAGAGAAAAAAATGAATGAAGCGTTGATTTTGGAGAAGCTGGACAAGCTCACAAATGAAGTCAGATCTTTGAAGTCGGATGTCCTTCAGGAACTGAAACTGGACCTTGAACCTCTTGTCAAACAGGCTCGGCCTGGTGTCGGTGGATTTCTTCAGGATATCGATGGCGGGGATTCCAGCGAGAAGCTGGGCCAGGTAGCCCAAAACCTGTTGATGAGTCTTGAACAGCTCAATGAAGTCATTACCGGCGTGAAAGCGGGAATTGAGTTGAAAGATGAAATGGGACCGGTCGTGAAACAGATCTATCCCAAATCAATTCAATTTTTCGCGGACCTCGAGGGGGATTTTCATATTGACGAACTTGTCATTCTGCTGCGAAAAACCCTGACAAACCTTGACACTATGGGAGAAGGCCTGGATATGCTGAGGGCCGGAGTGGAATTACGGGATGAAATGGTTCCTATCCTAAAACTTATGTATCCCCGTCTTCTGCGTTTCCTCAACGCCCTGCATGAAGGAGAGTTTCAGGCGGAAAAACTTGGCGATCTCCTTCATACCGTACTCATCAATATCCATACCTTGAGTGATCTTCTCAACATGGTTCAGCCGATGACCGAACTGGTGAAAGAGGTCGGGGTATTGATGAAGGAGACGGATGTCATTAACGGTGTGAATATCTGGCTGGATGGTCTGCAGCAGGGAAACGGTTTCGTCAAGTTGGCCGGAACCATCTTCACCTCGTTGAAACGGATGGATTGCAGCGACAGTCAGATCGAGGAAATCTGCCAGGTCATTAGCGGGCTCGATTTTAAAAAGGTCAAACGGATCGGACCGATAGGGATAATTAAACAGGTGAACGACCCTAAGGTTCAAGAGGCTTTCGGTTTCTTTTTCATGATGTTGCAGGCGATCGGCAGTTGCCTGCAGACATATCAAAAAGATGCTGCTCCGCAACAAGTCGGATAAGAATCTTCACGAAATACCTCTAAAAGAAAGTCATTAACGATTTCCAGGAAACGCAAAACAACGAATGAAGCGATTCGCATAATAAGCGTAATAACGGCTGACGTGCTACTTGCCAAATAGCAAAAAAGGCCCAAGACAGAAAAAGGAGAATTTAGGAACTATGAAGAAACTAGTCATACTGGGTGCCGGAAGTGGCGGTACCATGATGGCGAACAAAATGAGGAAAGACCTTGACGATGATTGGTCAATTACCTTGATTGATAAGGATAATGTCCATTATTATCAGCCGGGGTTTCTCTTTGTGCCGTTTGACATCAACAAACCCAAAGAAATCCGGAGAAGCAGAAGGGAGTTCATTAAGCCGGGAATTGATTTCGTCATTTCCGAAATTGTCAATGTTGACTGGGATAAACAGGAAGTCACCACCGCTACGGAAGGGATTTTCAAATATGACATCCTTATCATGTCTACCGGCTGCGATGTTCGGCCCGAAGAGATCGAAGGACTCCAGGAAGGTTGGGGGAATGATATCTATGGGTATTATCGCTTCAATGATTGCCAGGAGTTGGGCAAGGCCCTGAAGAGGTTCACCGGTGGTAAACTGGTGGTCAATATTGCGGAAATGCCCATTAAATGTCCTGTTGCTCCCCTTGAGTTCGCCTTTCTGGCCGACTGGTATTTTCATGAGCGCGGCATCCGGGACAAGGTGGAAATTGAGTTCGTTACACCGCTTTCAGGAGCTTTCACCAAACCGGTTGCCACCAAGGTACTGACCGATGCCTGCATCGATAAAAATATAAAGATCACTCCAAACTTCGCGCTCGGCTCCGTTGACCACACGAAAAAAGTGATAGCCGCTTACGATGGTACGGAAGTCGATTACGATATGCTCGTTTCGATACCGCCGAATTTCGGGTCGCAGGTAATGATCGACTCGGATATAGCCGATCCGATGGGCTATATTCCGGTGGACAAGCACACCCTGCAACCGGATGGGCATGATAACGTCTGGGTTCTGGGTGACGGTACCGATGTCCCTACTTCCAAGGCCGGAGCGGTTGCCCATTTTCAGGGCGACGTCCTGCATGAAAATATCATGGCTTACATTACCGGAGGGGAACAGCATGCCCGATCGGATGGACACGCGGTCTGATTCATAGAATCAGGCTTCGGGAAAGCCTATATTATTGATTTTAACTATGACACTGAGCCTCTGACCGGTAAATATCCATTTCCAGCCGTGGGGCCTCTCAGTCTTTTGAAAGATACTGAATTAAACCATATGGCCAAGCTGATGTTTAAATGGGCCTACTTCAACCTGTTGCTGAAGGGTGTCTGGCTTGGACCGCCGAATCTGATGATGGAAGGAAAACACAGAGTCAGATAAGGACATGGCTGGTTCAATTCTCACGATTAAAGCCGGAGTGGCATAGCCACTTCGGCTTTTTCATTTTGGAATCCGCAAGCCCGGCCGGTCAGTGATCTCCTGCCTTCGGTAAAACAATACCCACTCTCTTCTTAATTTTTTCTCAGCTCACCTGACATTTATGGTTGGACCTGATACAATCGTTTCAGACGGTCCTGCTGCATGTTAACCGGGTAATATTTTTGATTTATTAAAATAAAAGAGTTTCCAGAGAAAAGAAGATGAGATTTGCGGATATTCCTATCAGAATTAAACTGATTGCCACGTGTATTGTCATAGGCATTGTGCCACTGATCGTCGCCGGGATTTACGGAAACTGGCTGGTGACCAACTCCCTGATTGATAAATCCTTCAATAACCTTTTGACAATTCAGGATTTGCGTAAGAAACAGGTCGAATCTTCCTTTAAAAGATTTTTCAATGATCTGGAAACCCTCTCTACCAGTCAGCGGCTTAGCGATCTGATTGAAGAGCTGGAAGACTACAGGCACCAGAGCGATATCCCGTCCTCCTATCCTTTTCCGGTTCAGACCGACCAATACCAGCACATTGTCGATAAATACAAGAGATCGTATCTCGAATACCTGGACATTTACAGCTATTACGATTTGAAGGTGATTTCCGCCCTGACTGGTCATGTGATGTTTACGGTCGCTCAGGAACGCGATCTTGGTGCCAATCTGGTGTATGGACGCTATAAAGACAGCAGTCTCGCCGCTGTCTGGCGGGAAGTGATGAATACCGGCAAACTGGCCGTCAGCGATTTTACTTCGTATGAACCAAGCAAAGGCATGCCATCGCTATTTATCGGCAAACCGATTTTCAACGCCACCGGAACCCTGGAAAGTGTTGTAGTGTTGCAGCTTGGCCCCTCTTTTGTCAATTCCATAATGAATGGCCGGGAGGGAATGGGGAAAACCGGAGAGACCTATTTGATCCGCTGGTTTACGGCGAATAAAAAGTTTGAATTCAGATCGAACCTGCAGACCATGGGAGACGGCAAATATACCGTCGGATATCAGATGGCCGGCATACCGGATTACTGGAAAGATGCGGTGAAAGCAAATGCCGGGCAGGGACACGGCCTCTATTTGGACAGCACCGGCAGAGAAGTCCTGGCAGCCTTTGACAGACTTGAAATTCCAGGTATTGAGTGGTACCAGGTTTCCAAAATTGACAGGCAGGAGGTTGTTGCCCCGCTCCATGCACTCATATCCAAGGGGATAACCCTGATCTTCTCTCTGTGCCTGTTCATCTTCGGCTGTGCCTGGATATTTTCCAGGAGAATTGTCCGGCCAGTCATAGCCGATGTGGAATTCGCCAAGGCAATTTCAGCGGGAAATCTCGATGCCTCAATCGATCTGCAGCAAAAAGACGAACTGGGAGTTCTGGCAACTACCTTAAATGAGATGGCGGTAAATCTCCGGGAACTTGACTGGATGAAGCGCGGCAAGGAGGGGCTGGAAGCTGAGCTGCGCGGGGAAGCCGATCTGGAAGCATTGGGTGCAAAATTTATTTCTTTTATTGTCGATCATATGGATGGACAGCTCGGAGCATTTTACCTGTACCGGAATAATGCACTTGAGCTGGTGGCAAGCCATGCCTTTACCGATCGTACCGGCAATTTTAACCGGATTCAACTCGGGGAAGGGCTGGTTGGCCAGGCAACACTTGAGCGAAGAATGATTGTTTTTTCCAACGTCAAGGATGTTGTGCCGGAATACAACTACGGCGTGGACCAGCAGCCGCCGCATTATTTTCTGGCCGCTCCCTTTTTGTTTGAAGGCAAGATAAACGGTGCGTTTCTGGTCGGCTCCTTTCAGCCTTTTAGCCCCCTGCAGCGTAAATTCGTCGAACTTAACCTTGAGAGCGTGGCCATTGTAATCAATATGGCCATGTCGCGCCGGACGATCGAAGAGCTGTATGAGCATTCCCAGGAGCAGCAGGACGAGTTGCTGGTTGCCAATAAAGGTCTCGAGGCGCAGACCAGGGCACTCAAAAAATCCGAGGCCGAATTGCAGGCTCAAAAAGAAGAACTGCGGGTGATCAACGAGGAACTTGAGGAACGAACCGAGGCGCTGCAGGAGTCCCAGTCCGAGCTGCAGGCTCAACAGGAAGAACTGCGGGTGACCAATGAAGACCTGCAGGAGCGCACAGAGACACTGGAGAGACAGAAAGCGGCTCTCAGGCAAAAGACCTCCGAACTTGTCAAAGCGAGAAAGGAGGTGGAGAAAAAGGCCGAGGAGTTGGAGAGAGGCAGCAAATATAAATCGGAATTCCTGGCCAATATGTCCCATGAGCTTCGAACCCCTCTGAATTCCATACTTATTCTTTCGCAAATCCTGGCAGCCAACAAGCAGAATAATCTGGATGAAAAACAGACTGAGGCGGCCAAAGCTATTCACTCTTCCGGCTCGGAACTCCTGATGCTCATTAATGAGATTCTCGATCTTTCCAAGGTGGAGGCGGGCAAAATCGAGCTGTTTTTCGAGGAAGTGGCAATCGGCAGAATGGTCTCCGATGTGAAGCGGCTCTTCAAGGATATCGCCGAAGAAAAGAAGCTTGCCTTCGATATTGCCATTGCAGATAGTCTGCCGAAAACCATTTACACTGATGGACAACGGGTCCAGCAGATTTTGCGGAATCTGCTGACCAACGCCTTTAAATTTACCCACAGCGGAACGGTAAGCCTCACTGTCTCCCGTCCGCCATCGACTATCGCACTTACTTTGGGGGAGGCAGACACGCTGATCGCCTTTGCGGTGAAAGATGAAGGGATCGGTATTCCGCTAAAGCAGCAGGAAGAGATCTTTAAAGCCTTCCAGCAGGCGGATGGCAGCACCAGCAGAACCTATGGAGGTACCGGCCTTGGCTTATCCATTTCCAAGGAACTGACCAGGCTGCTTGGAGGGACGATTCATCTGGAGAGCAGTGAGGGGAATGGGAGTACCTTTACCTTCATTCTGCCGCAGCAAGGTGGAAAGATCGATGATCGGACACCCGGCGGAAGACAGCTCTCCGGCATCTCCTGTCCCGGGCAGCCATCAGCTGAAACCAGCTCCGGAGGAGAAGGGGAGCGACCGGTTGCGCAAAAACAGGGGCCGGACGATGGAAGCCGGTTTTTCCCTGACGATAAGGTCGTACTCATCATAGAAGACGACAAAAAATCAGCGGAGATTATGTGCGATTTCGCCAGAGAATATGGATTCGGCAGTATTGTGGCTGAATCCGGCGAGAAAGGTCTGCATTACGCCGATTACTATCGGCCGAGTGCAATCCTTCTCGACATTGGTCTGCCTGGGATCGATGGTTGGGACGTAATGGCCCGCCTGAAGGAAAATCCGGGACTGAGGCATATTCCTGTTCTTTTTGTCTCAGCGGCAAATGGCGGCCAGGAGGCCATGCAGCAAGGGGCGATAGGCTTTTTGGAAAAACCGGTAAGTGTTGGGAAGGTTGAGGAAGCGTTCAAAAAAATAAACAGTGTCATCACCAGGCAGGTCAGTAGATTACTGGTGGTTGAAGACGATAAGGTACAGGCGGAATCCATCAAGAACCTGGTGGGCAGCGGTGACGTGCAGACCACAATCGTCAGATCGGGAATGAGGGCATTAGCCGAGTTGGAAACCGGCGAATATGACTGCATGATCCTTGATCTCGGCCTGGAGGATATGACCGGCTTTGAACTTCTCGATAAAATTAACGGCCGCGAGGTCAGCGTCACCGTTCCCGTCATTGTTTATACGGGTCGCGATCTCACTCGTGAGGAAGAGGAGAGTTTGCGAAAATATACCGAAAGTATCATCATAAAAGGGGTAAAATCTCCCGAGCGACTTCTCGAGGAATCGGCTCTTTTTCTGCATCGGGTCGAGGCGAATCTTCCTGAACACCAGATTGAGAAATTGCGCAGATTCCATCCAAAAGATGGGGTTTTTCAAGAAAAAACGATTCTGGTCGTCGATGATGATATGCGTAATGTATTTGCCCTCACCAATCTGCTGGAGGAAAAGGGCGTAAAAGTCGTTGTCGCCAGGAATGGATATGAATCCCTTGAAAAACTCGCCCAGCACAAGGAGATCAACCTGGTGCTGATGGATATCATGATGCCGAAAATGGATGGTTTTGAAGCCATGTCCCGGATTCGCGAGCAGGCGGTCTATAAGGATCTGCCGATAATTGCCCTAACCGCCAAGGCCATGAAGGGTGATCGGTCAAAATGTATCGAAGCCGGTGCCAATGATTATCTTGCTAAACCGGTTAATACCGATAAGCTGCTCTCTATTCTCAAGGTCTGGTTGTACTGATGCCCTCTGTTGCGGATACTCTGGAAAATGAACGAATTGAAATAAAGCTGCTGCTCGAAGGGCTTTATCTGAAATACGGCTATGATTTTCGGGATTACGCCGGGGCCCATCTCAAAAGAAGGTTGCAGTACCGCCGCAAGGTGAGAGGATTGGGCAGTTATTCGGAAATGCTCCATGAATTGCTCAATGAAAAGGAATTTTTTTACGAATTGCTGCTTGATCTTTCCATTAACGTGACCGAAATGTTCCGGGATCCATGGGTGTACCGAAAAATCAGGGAGCTGGTGATTCCCCACCTGAAAACCTACCCCTTTGTCCGGGTATGGCACGCCGGATGCTCGGCGGGCCAGGAAGTCTATTCAATGTGTATCCTCTTTCATGAGGAGGGGATCAATAAAAAGAGGATCCAGATTTACGCTACTGATTTCAATGACCAGATTCTTGATCGAGCCAAGAAGGGGGTTTATCCTATTGATTCTATTAGAGACTATACCTTGAATTATCAAAAGTCGGGTGGCTTGAATTCATTTTCCGACTATTATGTGGCAGATTATGATACTGTTATCATAAATTCCCCCTTGAGCGACCGGGTGCTGTTTTCAGCTCATAATCTGGTAACGGATATGGTGTTTGCCGAAATGAACATCATTTTTTGCCGGAATGTACTGATTTATTTCAATAAGGAATTGCAGAACAAGGTCGTTAAGATGTTTTATGAGAGTTTGTGTCCGGGAGGCTATCTCTGCCTTGGCTCAAAAGAGAGTCTCAAATTCACGGATTTTGCAGATAAGTTTGAAGTAATAGCGGAAAAAGAAAAGATATATCGGAAAAAGCGGCTTGAAGGTTAGATGAAAGATAAAAAGGAACGGGACAAAAGCAGAATTGCCCAGTATAAAGCATTGGTGGTCGGGGTATCGGCGGGAGGATTTCGGGCTTTGTCCGGGGTTCTGCCCTATTTTGACAGGAAACTGCCCGTTCCGGTTTTTATAGTGCAGCACATGAGTCCTCACTCCGATACCTATCTGGTTGAACATCTCCAGAGTATCTGTCAGGTCGAGGTAAAAGTCGCCGAAGACAAGGAAACTCCGAAACCTGGGGTGGTGTATCTGGCTCCTCCCGATTATCACCTGCTCATTGAAATGGATTATTCTCTTGCCTTATCCCAGGAAGATCGGGTTAATTATTCCCGCCCTTCAATCGATGTTCTCTTCGAAAGCGCGGCGGAGGTTTATGCTGATACCTTGATCGGAGTTATTATGACGGGAGCCAATACAGACGGAACCAAGGGCCTTACGGAAATCAAGAGATGCGGCGGATTGACGGTCGTGCAGGCACCGGAAACGGCCGAGGTTGAAATCATGCCGGAGTCGGCGATCGAATCCGTGGAAGTGGACTATATCGTACCACTCGATAAACTGGGCGTATTTCTTAATATGATGCTTATGGGGCAGTAAATGTCAAAAACACCGATTCTGATCGTAGATGATCGGAAAGAAAATTTATTGACACTTGAGTCACTATTGGACAGCCCCGATCTGCAACTGGTTCGCGCCGAATCCGGTGATGAGGCGCTCGCCAAGATTCTTGATTATGAGTTTGCCCTCATTTTGATGGATGTTCGCATGCCCGGCATGGACGGCTATGAAACCGCAGAGCTGATGCGTGGCAGCGCCCGGTCGAAGTCGATCCCTATAATATTTGTCACGGCGGCCCGGATGGATCGGGAACATATGTTTAAAGGCTATGATTCCGGTGCGGTGGACTATCTTTTCAAACCATTTGAACCCCAGATTCTGAAAAGAAAAGTCGGCATATTTCTGGAACTTCACCGTCAGCGACAGCAGCTTGAGGAGAAGACCCGCCAGTTGGATGCCAAGATTCTTGAACTGGAAGTCCTGCATAAGGAGCTGGAAGAGAAAAATCAAAAGCTGGAACTGCTTTCTTCCCTGGATGGTCTCACGGGACTTTTTAACAGACGGTATTTTGACGACAACCTCCTTAAGGAGTGGAAGCAGGCAAGCCGGGATAATACCCCCCTTTCCCTGCTCATAATCGATATCGATTATTTCAAGAATTATAACGACTGCTATGGTCATCTGGAAGGCGATATCTGTTTGCGTAAGGTGGCCCAGGCACTATATGAAGCGCTCCTCAGACCGACCGACATTATCGCCAGGTACGGTGGAGAGGAATTTACGGCGATTTTACCCAACACCGGCAGCGAAGGTGCAGTCAGAGTGGCGCGGCGGATGATGGATCACATCCTTCAATTGGAAATTGTTCATCAGGAATCGTCCGCTGCCGAAATAGTGACGGTCAGCGTCGGTGGTTCATCTGTTTATCCCAGCGGGAAAATAGCGGTGACCTCTCTGCTCGACCGAGCGGATAAAGCTCTCTACGAGGCCAAAGAGCAGGGAAGAAATACTTACAGGATGAAGCTCGGTGATGAGTAGAAGGGTAACCCCCTGCTCTTTATCGCAGTCGGCTGGATTGAACAAGGCCAAAGGTCGGGTTTAGAACCCGCCCTTTGGCCTTTTCTTATCTGCCCGGATTGATCTTCGGGGGTCTGCTGAAATCGTTTCGAATCAGTTTTTAAAGCTGTGGATAGGCGCCGGCATTCTGCCGCCCCAGGCAATAAACCTGCTGGATTTGCCGATATTTCTAATCGGCATGATCGGACTTGCACCGAAGAGTCCGCCGAAACTGACATAGTCGCCCGCTTCTTTGCCTGGCACCGGAATCAGGCGAGCCGCCGTAGTTTTGCAGTTGATCAGTCCCAGGGCCATTTCATCGGCGATGATGGCGGAAATGGTATCGGCATCGACGGAGCCGGGGATTGCCACCATGTCAAGCCCAACCGAACAGACGCAGGTCATTGCCTCAAGTTTCTCAAGACAAAGGTGGCCCTCACCTACCGCTTCCGCCAGCAGGGCGTCTTCCATTACGGGAATAAAGGCGCCGCTTAAACCGCCTACCGTTTTACTGGCAAAGATGCCCCCTTTCTTCACGGCGTCGTTCAACATGGCCAGGATGGCCGTAGAACCAGGGGCGCCGATGGCATCGACCCCGAGAATTTTGAAAATCTCGCCAACACTGTCGCCGATAGTAGGGGTTGGGGCTAAAGAGAGGTCAACCACACCAAATTCAATTCCCAGTGTTTGGGAGACAACGCGGCCGATGAGTTCCCCGCAGCGGGTAACCCGGAACGTCGTCTGTTTGATTTCCTCGGCCAGTTCATCAAGTTGCAGGCTGCCCGGTTCGGGATGTTTCTGGATAAGCCGCTCCAGCGCCCGGGCAACAACCCCCGGTCCGCTGACTCCCACGTTAAGGACGGCGTCGGCTTCTTCAACACCGTGGATGGCGCCGGCCATGAACGGGTTGTCGCCGGGCTGGTTACAAAAAACGACGAATTTTGCAGCTCCGAATCCGCCCTGTTCGGCGGTTTTTTCCGCCAGTTCCTTGATGGTTCTGCCCATCATCGCCAGGGCGTCCATGTTGATGCCTTTCTGGGTGGTGCCGATATTTATCGAGGCGCAGACCTTTTCGGTCTGGGCGAGTGCATCGGGGATTGCGGCGATAAATTCCCGATCGGTTTTGGTCATCCCCTTTTCCACCTGGGCTGAAAAACCGCCGAGAATATCCACCCCTACCGCTGTTGCGGCCTGATCGAGGGTTTTGGCGATTTGGATGAAATCCTCCCGAAAAAAACCAGCCCCGACAAAGGCTATAGGCGTAATCGCAATGCGTTTGTTGACTATGGCAATGCCGTATTTTTTGCCTATTGCATCACAGGTGGCAACGAAATTTCCGGCATAGCCGATTATCTTATCGTGAATTTTTTTGCAGGTCTCCTCGACATCACCTCCCCGGCAATCGAGAAGGTTGATGCCCATGGTCACGGTACGGACATCGAGATTTTCCTTTTGAATCATCTCGACTGTGGCAAGGATCTGATCGGAACGTAGCATGTTGTGGTCTCTCCCGGCCCGCACCGAAAGCATGGTACGGGCATATAAATGATGTTTTTTCAGTGCAGGGTTACTTCGTTTGTTACCTGAAAAATATCATTATGCTGCATCAAAATGGTCAGACCACTTTGCTTTGAGTATTCTTCAAGTTTCTGCTGGAGTGTTTCAAGAGATGAATTGCAGTGTTTCAGATCCAACTGCAGGGCCATCGTATACTGGTCATTCCGCAAGGTGGTTGCCAGATCAAAGATGTTGATGTTGTGGTTATAACAGAACAGGCTGATACCGTGCACTATTCCACTCTTATTGGGTCCCTGTACGGTCAGGATATAGGTTTCTTCCGGCGGCCCCATATCTTCTTCTAACTGGTCCGGATCAAGCTCCTTGATGGACACTTCAAATTTACATTTGGTTTTGATATGGGAAATGGTGGCAAGGAGATCCTCTTTGGTAACCTCCGGATCAAATGAAGCACTGAGGATCATCGTCAGATAACCGCAGAGCACCGTCTGGTTTAAATCGGCGACATCCCCGCCGAGTTGGTAGATGGCCCCGGTTATGTCGGCAATTATTCCCGGTCTGTCTTTGGACATCACCGAAATGATCATCTGTTTTCTCATTCTTTTTACTCCTGGTTGCGGTTCGATGCGTAACTATGACGGGCCGGCTTGGGCCCTCAACGGGCGGGATTAACCCCCACCTCCATTTTTTCATTAATCGAGGTTATCTTGTAGTGGGAGCGGGGCAGAGTTCATGCCGAAGGTACTCCTTATAACCAGCGAAATCTGCCATTATTGCACTGATTATAAAAATCGGCAAGCATGAAAATTAGGATCATTGGGGAAGTGAAAGTGTGTCTGGGAGCTTTTTCGGTGAATTTATGAGTATTTTGGCGATATTCCTTGTATACTTTAGTCTTTTTATGCTTTACGAATGTACAGTGAAGCCAAAAGCCCGCATCTCATCAGTTAAGACGTTGGCAGGTTTAATGTTTTCGGTGGTGAACCATGGCCGGCCATGGTTGCTGCCCCAATAGTGTGGGAGCCGGTACTGCGAAAGATGGCATCGCCTGGATTGACCTTTGTCGGACATTGTACAAATTTGGCAAACTTCGCTTGTTGCAAGTGCTGCAATGAAATGCTCACCACCAGATTGACACGATGTTTATGAAAATGGGAACTAAAGACGAGATGATGACCAAAAACATATTTATTGCAGAGTTGAAAGAAGGGGATCGGTTCGAAGATCTCTTTCTCATTAAAAATGTCAAGGCAGGGGAGACCAGGGCGGGAAAACCGTATTTCGTCCTGACCGTCATGGATAAGAGCGGAGAGGTCTCCGGACCGGTCTGGGACAATGTCGCCTTGTTGCAGAAGATCTGTGTGGCTGGAGAAGTGGTGCGGCTTTCCGGTATGGTGCAGTCGTATCGCGATTCGTTGCAGCTTCGCATCGATGAGGTCGTTCAGATCCCGCAAACCGAAGTGGATTCCGGCTGTTTTTATCCGGCCTCACCCAGAAACATCCAGGAGATGGCGGATGAGGTCCAGAATATTGTTCAGAGCATCACTAATCCTTTTCTGAAAAAACTCCTCATTCATTTCTTTAAAAAGAGCGACTGGTGGCCGAATTTTCAGGAAGCTCCCGCGGCAAAGGGAATACACCACGCTTATATCGGGGGGCTGCTGGAACACTCGCTGTCTGTGGCCAAGGTTGCCGATTTTCTGGCGGGGCACTATGCAGGAGTGGACCGTTCGCTGCTTCTTGCCGGTGCTTTGCTGCACGATATAGGCAAACTTGAAGAATTGAAAATGGAGGGCGGACTGGTCGAGTATACGGTTCGAGGCAGGTTGAAAGGGCACCTGGTCATCGGCAGTGAAATGGTCGCCGGAGCGGCGGCAAAAATCACTGATTTTCCTGAAGAACTGCTGGAACAGATCCAGCATCTCATCCTCAGTCATCATGGCCGCCAGGAGTTTGGGTCACCCGCGGTGCCGATGACTGTGGAAGCGTTCATACTCAGTTTTCTCGATGATCTTGATGCCAAGATGAATATCACTGAGCAGTTGAGAAGAAAAATGGACAAGAAGGAAATGAGTTGGACTGAATATCAACGCAGTCTCGAACGGTATCTCTATCTTGGCGGCTTGGAAAAGACAAAACCGGAGGGAGAGGTGCCGCAGCCCGGCAACAGCCGGCAGCCTTCCCTCTTTTAACCGACGAGTGTATGGATAACGATGACCGGCATGACGGATAATTCCTTTTTCTGCTTCACGCAGCTCTTAGGTCAGGAAAAGGCTAAGCGGATGCTCAGCCGCTCCCTGGCGGCGGAACGTATCCCCCACGCCTTTATTTTCAAAGGTCCTGAAGGAGTAGGCAAAAGGCTGTTTGCCAGGGGGGTGGCCGCGGCGGTAAACTGCCGGGATACCAAACGGCTTGGTGCCTGCGGGGTCTGTTCCTCCTGCAGAAAGTTCCGCTCGATGAACCATCCTGATTTCCTGGTGATCAGCCCGGAAAAAGGCGTGATAAAAATTGATCGGATACGGCAGCTCGCCAAGGAGCTTGGTTATCCGCCCTACGAATCGACAATGCGGGTCGTGGTGCTGGAGGACGTCCAGACCATGCGTCGGGAAGCAGCAAACAGCTTGCTGAAAACCCTGGAAGAACCTCCTGACAACAACCTGCTCATCCTGACGGCCGAAGCTTCTCAGGAGATTCTGGCGACCCTGACTTCAAGATGTCAGGTCGTGCCGTTTTCACGCCTGAGCGTTGACGATTCGATGACTATTTTGCTGAGGGAAGGTATCGATCGTGAAATCGCCGGACTCCTGGCGCGACTCTCGGAGGGAAGTCCGGGAAAAGCGCTGCTTATGCATAAAACCGGCATGATTGAATCCTGGCGGACACTGGTGTCCTTTTTGTCAGATCCCACGGTGGATCGTGACGCCGATGTTGGAGAACTGTTGCGATTGGCGGAAAATATGGCGGGTCTGAAAGAAGAACTTCCTTCTTTTCTGGGACTGCTTAAAATCTGGTTAAGAGATCTTCTGCTCGATGATGTCCGGAATAATGGGCTGGAACAGGATGGCAGCGCTGTGAAAAGCTGGAATTCCCCTGAGCTATTTGCTAAATTAGAGGCTGTCGACAGGGCGGAGAGGGAACTCTCCCGCAACTGTAACCGAAGCCTCGTTTGCGAGGTGCTGTTATTCAAATTGCAGTAATGCTTTGCCATACCAACAAGGATTACCGGTATGGCATAACACCCCGAATAGGGGGCATAGGTGCGTTTTGCGGATTATTTGATTTGTTTTTGGCGAACGAAATAATCTCAAGGCACTAAAGGATAGAGAGTGTATGTCAGTCAGTGAAAATGAAATCCCCGTGCCCGAAGTACAAGGGGCTCCACAGGTGGAACCGGTTTTTTACCGGTTTCAGTTTCGAACGGGAGGCCAGCAGTTTACCGGTGCCGGTCCTTTTCCAGGTCTTGCCGCGGGCACTGTTGTGCTGATCAAGACCGATCATGGTCCTGAGCCGGCCCATATAGTGGGATTTTCTCCGATATGCGGGTGCCGTGGGGCTAAAGGACAGGCAAACTTCGAGATTGAGCGGCTTGCAGAGGGTATAGAACTGGAAAAATTTGTCAATCTCATAGAAAGTGAAGAAGTTGCTTTTCAGGTTTGTAATTCCTTGATAGAAAAACATAAATTGGATATGCATCTTGTCAGGGTGGAACGCTTTTTCACCGGCAGCAAGATGATTTTCTATTTTACCGCCGACAGCAGGATTGATTTCAGGGCATTGGTGAAAGATCTCGTTCAGGAGTTCAGGACCAGGGTTGAAATGCGCCAGGTCGGGGTGCGGCATGAAACGAAAATGATAGGCGGCATTGGAACCTGTGGGCGCGAGCTGTGCTGTTCCTCGTATATTAAGAATTTTGATTCCGTGTCGATAAAAATGGCTAAGGAACAGGATTTGCCTCTCAATCCCACCAAAATATCCGGGGTGTGCAATCGTCTGCTCTGTTGTTTGACCTACGAATACGAGACGTACAAAAAACAGCGGAAGAACATGCCGAAGACGGGAAAACGAATTAAGGTGGGTGGGGAGCTGTATCTT
The DNA here is from genome assembly GCA_963835305.1 of uncultured delta proteobacterium. Lineage (GTDB taxonomy): Bacteria > Desulfobacterota > Desulfobulbia > Desulfobulbales > Desulfocapsaceae > Desulforhopalus_A. The sequence goes on along the minus strand of CAWIEU010000009.1, from coordinate 259,402 downwards.
GTCAAACGACAGATACCGCTGCAGGATGTCATCGTGGCGGAAAACAGCTTGGGAGAGGATGTCGTGCTGAAAAAAGAACAGTGGGAAACATCTCAGCCTCTGGTAAAAGAAATTTCCGAGAAAAAAAAAGACAAGAAAAAAAAGTAAGTAGCCATGCCGGTGAACCGACTGACAAAAGATCCCCACCAGTTTTTCCATAAACGAATGGTTGATAAACTCCAAAACCTCAATAATCGGCTACCCAGATGAAAACCGCTATCCGATCCCTCTCACAGCGAGTGTCCTTGGGCAACACAGAGAAGCGGATGACTGTTTTCCGCGGCGCCATCAGAATCTAGACTATGACAACCTATATTACAACACCCATTTATTACGTGAACGCCCAACCTCATCTCGGCCATGCCTATACGACCATAGTAGCCGACACCTACAGTCGTTTCAGGAGGTTGTGTGGGGATAAAGTTCGGTTTCAGACCGGTACCGATGAGCATGGCGATAAGATTGTCAAAGCAGCGGAAAGCGAAAATGTCCAGCCGAAGGAGTATGTCGACAAGATCAGCGCCTTGTTCCGGAACACCTGGCCGCTTCTCCAGGTGGAACCGGATCATTTTATAAGAACGACGGATGAGGACCATGTACGGGTAGTTCAGCAAATTCTCCAAAAAGTCTACGATAGCGGGGATATCTACTTTGATGAATATACAGGCTTGTACTGTCAGGGCTGTGAACGCTATCTCACCGAAAAAGAGCTGGTCGACGGCAATTGCCCCGATCACCGGAAACCGCCCGAGGAAATTGCCGAACAGAACTATTTTTTTCGTATGTCCCGCTACCAGCAGCGGCTCATAGATCATATTCATGCCAATCCCGACTTCATAACGCCTGAACGATACCGGAATGAAGTCCTGTCATTTTTAAGTGAACCGTTGGAGGATCTCTGCATTTCCCGGCCGAAGTCCAGACTTACCTGGGGTATTGAGCTCCCCTTCGACAAGGCGTTCGTCACCTATGTGTGGTTTGATGCCCTGATCAACTATCTTACCGGAATCGGCTATCCGGAAGGTCAGGAATTTGCCGAGTACTGGTCGGTAGCGGAACATGTAATCGCCAAAGACATTCTAAAGCCCCACGCAATTTACTGGCCGACCATGTTGATGGCGATGGGGGTGCCGTTGTATAAAAAACTCCACGTCCACGGCTACTGGAATGTTGACGATACCAAGATGTCAAAGAGTATAGGCAATGTTGTGCGGCCAAGGGAGCTGGTGGCGGATTACGGCATCGATACGATACGATATTTCACTTTAAGAGAGATGTCTTTTGGTCTGGACTCTTCGTTTAGTTCCGAGGCGATTGTCGCCCGGCAGAATGCGGACCTGGCCAATGATCTCGGTAATCTTTTCAGCCGGACAATGACCATGGTGCGGAAATACCGGGAGGGAATGGTTCCGGCACCGGGAGAATTCACCGTGGAAGACGGCAAGCTTCAGGCCGCGTCGCAGAAAATGCTCTCCGATTACCGGCAGTTTATGGGGGAATTCAACTTCCATCGAGCATTGCAGAGTGTCTGGGAATTTGTCGGAGTGGCTAACAGGTATATTGTCGGCAATGAGCCCTGGGCCTTGGCAAAGGATCCGGCCAATGCGATAAGGCTGGATACCGTCCTTTACAATACTCTTGAGTGCCTGCGCCTGCTGTCTTTGGTGTTACAACCCGTTATGCCCGGTGCAGCGGGCAAGATGGCGATTGGTCTGGGGCTTGCACCCGATGATGATCGGGTGTCCTCTCTTGGTACGGGAGGGAATTGGAATTTACTCACTCCCGGCGCCCAACTGCAAAGCATGGCCAACCTCTTTCCACGTCGGGAGGTAACCAAGAGTGAAGCATCTGTTTCCGGGGAGAAAGGACGGAATCGGAGCGCTGATGTTCCTGCGACTAATACCGGAGCGGAGCTGGTCGATTTTGCTTATTTCCAGAAGCTTGATCTGCGGGTTGGCGAAATTGTCTTTGCCGAGCCGATCAAAAAATCAGATAAATTACTCAAACTGACAGTCAAAGCACCGGAAGAGAGAACGATTGTTGCCGGAATTGCTGAGTATTATACGCCTGACGACCTGATCGGCAAACAGGTACTCATCGTTGCGAATCTTACACCGGTTAAAATAATGGGAGTGAGCTCTCAGGGCATGGTTTTGGCTGCCCGGACTAAGGAGAACGGAAAGGAACGGCTGGTCCTTTCTTCGATAAGTGATATGGTTGCCCCGGGCAGCAAGGTAGCCTGACAGAAAATGAGAAAAGGAGAAATGTATGTTCGTTGTAAATAATTTTATGATGGCGATTGCCCAGTTGCTGGACTTTGTGCTGACCGCTTACATGTGGATCATTATCGGCCGGGCGGTGATTTCCTGGGTAAATGCCGATCCCTACAATCCCATTGTCAGATTTTTATACGAGGCTACCGAACCGGTTCTGAGTCGTATTCGCCGTTATTTACCGATAAGTTTCGGGGGAATTGATTTTTCACCTATGATTCTCATAATTGTTATTATGTTTTTGCAGAGTTTTCTCGTCCAGACCTTAAAGCAGTTTGCCATGGGAATTGGATAACACACCCCGCAAAAAGAAGGGGTATACGTACCTTGAGACAGATTGTTTTTGAGCAAAAAAGCAAGAAAACAATTTGTAAGGTAAACAGAGTTCTAGACAGAACCTTTCGGTCAAGATCATCACTATATTTAACAGGAGCTGGATATGTTGACACCGCAGTCAATCAAGGATCAGGAATTTCAGACAAAATTCAGAGGGTATGAACCGATCGAAGTCAAAGCGTACCTGGAATTACTTGCTGATGATTTCTTTGAATTGACCGAGCAGAATCGTCTACAGGCTGAAGAAATCGAATCCCTTCTTGCCGAGCAGGAGGCTTTGCAGAAAGATAAAGAAGCCCTTATGGCAGAAATGCAGATGAGCCAGGAGAGCGCAGAGGGTATTCAAGCGGAGATCCAGGACGGTTATAAGCATAAAGAACAGGAGCTGGCCGATCTTACAAATAAACTTGAAGCCGCATCAGCATCGATTGCCGAATTGGAAAAGCAGAACGGGGAGTATCAGGAAAAAATAGCCGAATTGCAAAACCAGCTTGCCGGGGATAAGGGTGCCAGTCTTCAGGAGCAGGCTGAAATCGAAAGACTTCGCGGCAGGATTGAGCTACTTGAGGAAAAGAACAGAGAGCTGAAGCAGGAGGGGGTTGATTTCAAAACGACTATCCTTGCTGCACAAAAGTTTGCCGATAATCTCAAAAAGACCTCTCAGGAAGAAGCCCGAAAAATCATGGAGGATGCTCGTGCGGAAGTGGAAAGATTCAGAAAAGAGGCAGAGGCGGAACTCTCCCGGCTGCCAATAGAGATAGAAGCGCTTAACCAGAAAAAAACGAAGGTGCGCAAAGATCTGGAAGCGACCCTTTATGCATATCTCGAGTCTCTTGAAAATCTTGACACTCCCTCAATTGCAGAAGATACGGCAAAGGAAGATGATCTTGCCGACCTTTTTCAGAGTATTCAACTTCCGGATAATGACAACGGTGATTCGGACGACATTGACAAGATCAACATGAATCTCTCCTGAAGAGGCCTGGGTGAGCGGCCGAAAAGATGAAGATACAATGTCCTATCTCTCCATATTAACGGATGGAACGGCATTGCTGCGTCTCCATGTTCAGCCGAAGGCATCACGGAGCGGAATTGTCGGCCTTCATGATGGCTGCCTGAAGCTGGCAGTGGCTGCTCCCCCGGTTGACGGCAAGGCGAATACGGAAGTTGTGAAGTGTCTGGCAAGCATTCTGCAAGTTCCTGTTCGGGACGTGTCCGTCAAATCGGGCGCCCAATCCAGGAAAAAACTGGTGGTTGTAAAAAGCCTCGATCCATCGGAAATACGAAAAGTCATTGAAAAAAGCTTAAGCGCCATAGAAGGGAAATAAGCGGGGTTGTCTCCATTTTTCCTGCCTTTTCGTGAGCTTGTCCAGCCTGGCCGGTCAACTGCTCTTTTTTTTGGGCAAAAGGTAGGAAATGATGAAGCCGGTTGTATTGATTCCTGCCAGAATAAGGCCGATAACGCCGAGTGTGCCTATAAATCCCGGTTTTGATGACATGCTGTCCGCCAAGATTAAAATCGAGGAGCCGACAATAAGCGCTGCGATGATCATGGCGATACCCATGATCCGGCTTGAAGTATCGATTCGTTCGGACAGATGCTCGATGCGCTTGAGTTCAAGGTTGAGGGTGAAGCGACTATGCCGCGCGTGATCGAGGAACCGTTGAATATCTCCAGGTAAATCTTCCAGCAGTTCAAGCGAGCTGGTAAAGGTTTTATACATCCGGTTCTTGATGGCCTGCATGCTGCGTCTGTGTTGGACGATTTCCTGAATCTGGGGTTCGACATGAGAGAGGACGTCAAAGGACGGATCGAAATATTCTGCAACGCCTTCAATTGTCGTTAATGCTTTCGTGAGCAGCATCAGGTCTCCGGGGCACTGGATATGGTGCCTCTGCAGCATTCCGAAGAAGTCCGACAGCAGGCCGGTAATGTTCAGATGGTGTAAATCGGTGTCGCGGAACTGGTCGGTTAGGTGCTGTAATTCCAGCCGGAAATCGCGATTCTCCGTTACTGATGGATTGACATCGGTGAGTTCGATAACCACCCGGCAGAGCCGATCGATATCTCCCTTGACCACTCCGGCAACCAGGTATATGAGTTGGTCCGTTGTTCTTCTGTCCAGCTGCCCCGTCATGCCGCAGTCGATAAAGCAGAGTTTTCCTCCGGGAAGAAGAAAGATATTGCCGGGATGAGGATCAGCATGAAAAAAACCAAAACGAAGACATTGTTTAAATACAGCATCCGTGCCGTTGGCAACAATGGTTCTACGTTCACTTTCACTTAAATCCTCAGGCTGGACGGTTGAAAGCAGCCGGCCCCGGATTTCCTGCATCGTCAACACATTTCTGGTGGTGGCCGGCCAGTATACTTTTGGAAAGCTGATGGCATCATCATCCTCGAAATAGCGCCGAAGCCGTTCGGTGGATTGCCCTTCGATCACCAGATTGATCTCCCTCAGGAGTTCTCTGGAAAATTCTTTGGCTACGGCCGTAGGACTGTAGCCCAGATTGGAAAAATATTGTTCCATGAGCTGCGCCAGACTGTCCACCAGGTCCATGTCATTTTCTATCAGTTGTCTGGCGCCTGGCCGGAGAACCTTTATGACAACAGCACTGCCGTTTTTTAAGGTCGCCCGATGGACCTGGGCAATGGATGCGGCGGCGAGCGGCTCTTCCTCGATGGTGGAGAAGAGCTGATCCAGTCTTCCGGGAAATTCCATAACGAGGACTTTGTAAATTTCCGTAAAGGGGATCTGTTGGCAACGGTCCTGTAATTTTTTTAATTCATTAGCCCATTCCGGGGGGATGAGATCAGGTCGCGTGGAGAGAATTTGGCCGAGTTTGATGAAGGTCGGACCAAGCTCTTCCAGTACCATGCGTACCCGGACAGGCCGGGGGAGATTCTCCGTGTCGTTGCCGGAAGATGCATGGATATCTTCTTTTACCGTGCCGAGCAGACGGAGCAGTCCGGTGTCGAGTACCAGCTGACGAAAACCAAAGGCAGATAATACCTTGATGATTTCAGCAAACCTTCTGGTATTTCTGATGGTACGTTTGATGGAAGTTATCTTCATTAGGAAGAAAAGGCGCTGAGGATTTCCTGATCATTTTCACGCTGCTGCTGGAGAAGATCGAACCACCTTCCAAAATTTTCCTTTTTCCAGGGCAGCTTATTTTTTTCCCACAGTGTGGAGGTTTCAGGGAGAAAATCAACGAAAATTTTCTCCACATCATCGCCTTTCATGCTTTCTGAGTGACAGTATATAAGAGAGAGAACGTCGGCAACCTGGACAATAAGCGGATACTTTTTATCTGCCGGAGCTTCCTGGGGACAGTGGTGATAACCGATGGCCGCTGTCAACTGTTCCGGAAGCAGCCATCTTTTGGCAAGTTGCAGCCCGACCTTGTCATGGCTGATGGCAAATCTGGAATTTTCCGCTGCGGTATCATATAAATGAATGGGGTTCGAGAGTTCCCGAAGAATTGAATATTCAGAGGGAATAGCCATGAGCATGGCGAGCTTGCCAATATCGTGAATGAGTCCGGCAACGAAGAACTCACTGGGAGATAGGCCAAGTTGTTCTCCGATAATTTTTGAAGCGAGGCCACAGGTAAAGGCATGCTCCCAGAAAAGGCTGAGAGCATTTCTGTTCTCTTTGCTGAGTCGCGGAAAAGAGGAGAATATGGCTTTGCCAATCACGATATTTCTGATCTCTTCATAGCCAAGCACGACCACTGCCCGCTCAATCGTTTGTATCTCCCGGGGAATGCCAAAGAAGGCAGAGTTGGCAACCTTCAGTATTGTGCTGCACATAGTCTGATCCGGCAAAATGACCTGCATCAGGTCATTGGCACTGCTCTCCGGATTGGCAGTGACGGCAATAACTTTTGTGACAATTGCCGGCAGAGCGGGCAAGGAATTTATCTGACATAGTATTGCAGTGAGATATTGCTGTGTCATGGCTTCAATTCTGGAAATGTATTGAGGATATCCCGCCGGCTGCACTCAAATATATCGGGATCAATATCGAACAGCTTGTTCTTCTTGATTACCTCAAGGATCTGGAGAACGAGATATGGGTCGAATTGTTTTCCGGCCTCTTTTTTAAGCTCTTCTATAATTTCCGATGGAGTCAGCCTTCTGCGATACGGGCGTTCCGAGTTCATCGCCGCAAATGAGTCAACGATGTTAAATATGCGCGAGCCCAGCGAAATCTCTTCCCCCTTGAGTCCCAGGGGATAACCAGTCCCGTCGTACCTTTCATTATGGCCGAGCAGAACATTTCGTTCTTCAGAGAAATAGTCAAACATATCTGTAAGTTCATTTAACTTCGAGGGCAGGTCTTCGATAGTTCTGCGTTCTTCAAAGGTTAACTCCCTTGGCTGCGACAGGAACTCATTGTGGAGAAGAAATCGAAAACTGTTATAGAGAGTGATGGAATTCTGAAAGGTTCGGGTATGCTGTTCGGGCAGACCGAGCTGTTCTCCAAGCAGGGCCACGTAGTGCGAAACATTGGCAATATGGGCCTGGTGTTCGGTACCCGCAATATTTTTTGCCAGAAGCTGTAAGGAGGCGATGGCGGAGGTCTTGGTTTTTTCAAGAATCCGGCTCAGATTCTCTTTTAAGAAAGCAAGTGAGCCTTTGGGGGAAAGTGCTTCGGGGTCAGTACGGGGAATGTAAATCCGAATTCTATTACGGCCTTCCGCTTTGGCCAAAAAGAGAGCGGTTTCAGCCATACAGATAAACTCGTTGTGGTTGTCGGGTTTATGCTCTTTAAGGGAAGCGATGCCGACCGATATTGTCAGGGATATACCATTTTTGCCGTCGGTAAACGGCTTATCCGAGCACACTTTACGTATTTTAGTTGCTATTGTCTGGGCGTGTTGAATGTCGGCTCCCGGCAGTAAAACGACAAAGTCTTCCCCGGAAAACCGATAACAGGTTGCCGTGCTGTCGGTAGTTTCCGTCAGCCGGGCAGCCAGTTCGTTGAGAATGGCATCTCCAAATTCCAGGCCCCAGGTTTTGTTTATAGAGTTGAAATAATCGATGTTTAATATCAGGAGTGAAAGATCCCTGTCTTCTGACCTGGAATTTTTGAGAATCTGGGTCAGATGACTGGTAAGGTGGCGTCTGTTATACAGCCCTGTCAGGCCGTCACGGGTCGAAAGAAGGTTGAGTTGCTGACTGAGAGTCGTTGTGTGGACGTGATGTTCCACGCTAATTTTCTGAACTTGAGTGAGAAGCGAAACTCTGTGGAGGAAAATTTGTTTGGCAACGGGAAGAGCCAGGTAGTCTATCAATCTGTTTGTCCCGTGTTGCCGGATTGGTTTTGGAATCGAATCTTCTGTGCCGAGATAGAGAATCGGCGTGTATTCAGGCAGAAGGTTGTTTTCAAGAAGCGATCCCATATACTTGGGGGAACCTCCGGTGATGATCAATACCGATCGTTGAAGTTCCTCGGTTGTAGGGAAGGTACCGGGGAAAAAGCAGAGTACATTTCGACATTCCTGCTGGATCAGGCGCCGGATATATGCATCCGAGGACAGGTTGGAAACAGTTATGTATTCATTTTCGGTCATAACAAAACTAATTTAAAAGGCGCGAAATAAATCCCATGCTCCGAAGGTTCTGGCCGGCGGGAGCGTCAGGAGCAAAGCTTGAATAATTGATCTTTGAAGAAAAGTATATAAGTGGAGGAAGCCGAATTGCAATGATAATCAGAAGATTTTCATAATTAGCCGATTTTTCAACTGTTTGGTTTTATGATCCTTTTATGTCTATATCTCGTTAATGTTGTGGGTTTATGAATTTTCGCTCTTGGCTTACCGGAACGGTGTCACTTAGTCTTCTTGCACGAAGAGAAGAGAAAGGTGAAAAACAGGCCTGCTTCGTCGAAGACATTCTATGCAACCGGTCGACATCAAAGGGGCAGCTTCTCAAGGTGGTGTTGCTCAAGAAGAGGAAATGCTTCATCGATTAAGCCCTTTAATGTCGGTTTTGCCGCCTCCAGGGGTGACAACTGCTTAAGGGAATGCATGCTGCTCGTGACGGGAGGAGGTGGAATTATGCGCAGTTTCTCATCTATATCCCGCATGGCAAGATAGCATCTGTCCGATTGAAATATCCCGGAATGTAAACCATCCGGGTTGTCTATTTCGCGGAGAAAGTTAAGGATGCCCGAGAGATCGTTTTTACGATAAAACTGATCTATTTCTGCGCAGATGTCCTCATGCTCCTCTTGCAGCCGGCTATAGAGACCCCGATATGCCGCGACATTGTCGACCAGGGAACGATAGACTTTGAAGACAAGGTTTCGATACCGCCTCTTTTTGGTAAATCCTTCTCCTTTAAAACCGGCGAAGAGAAGTTTTGACTGTGCGGGGGTCTGAGCATTGCTATGCAACCCGAGTGCCTCGGGTAAGCCGGTGAAATTAAGGAAGGCCTGGAACAATTCATCTTTTTGTAAAAGATAGCGCATCCGCTGCATGTCCGACTTGATGGCGACCACGATTTCCTTGCCGGCATCGTGCAGTTGATCAACGTATTCCGCGGATTCCGTTTCAATGCGCTTCCGAAAGCCAAAATATCGATTGGCTATGTCTTGTTTAATCTCATAAGCCAATGCTTTGGTTATATCTTCCATGCCGGATCAACCTCGAAAATTGAATATCGTCTTCTGTGGCCACGGGTAAACCAATGGCGTCTCATGAGATTAGGTAGTATAGTATGGAAACCCGGAAGAAGCACCCCCTCTTTTTTGTAGAAAAAAATCTATCCCTCCGGCTGCGATGAGCCGATAAGTTTTGAGGGACTGGTATAATAAAAAACCTCACAACGGGATGTCGATTAATCCCTTTGCTCGGGAGTGATGAATTGTGAATTATGATATCTGATGAGTCACGGGATGAGATTACGGCGCGGATTAAAGAAGAGGCCGATATTGTCCAGGTTATAGGTGAATGCATCGAACTGAAACGAAGTGGTACCAGGTATCTGGGACTGTGTCCGTTTCATGGCGAAAAGACACCATCTTTTTCTGTCCACGGCGGGCAACAGTTTTTTCACTGTTTTGGCTGTGGAGAATCAGGCGATGTCTTCAGCTTCATGATGAAATATCACAATCTGGACTTTCCCGAAGCCGTGAAAACCCTGGCGCAAAAGTACCATATTGAATTGCCGCAACGCCGTCGCTCGAAAGAAGAAGAATTGCGGGCCCAAAAGAGAGAGCTGCTTTTTGCCGTCAATGAAAAGGCGGCAGCATTATTCAGTCAATACCTGAGAGAAGCTGCAGGCGCCGAAGCCGCGAGGGCTTATTTGCGTAAGCGTGGTGTAACCGAGGATATCCTGTCGAGGTTTCGCCTTGGCTATGCTCCGGCTGTGGAGGTTGAGGGATGGAATTTCCTCGGCGGGAAATTTACTGATGCGCAATTACAAGGGGCAATCGAAGCCGGGCTGTTGGTGGAAAAGGAAAACGGTGGGACCTACGATCGTTTCCGGGACAGGATTGTCTTTCCCATTTCCGATATAAGCGGACGTATTTGCGGTTTTGGCGGCAGAATCGTCGGCGAGGGGCAACCGAAATATCTCAATTCCCCAGAGAGCCCGGTCTTCAATAAGAGCAGGTTGCTACTTGGGCTTTATCAGCAAAAGGACGCCATCCGTCAGAAAAACGAGGCGGTTCTGGTCGAGGGTAATTTCGATCTCATATCACTTGTTGCCGGCGGCTGCACCAATGTAGTGGCTCCCTTGGGCACAGCCTTGACCCGGGAACAACTCAGATTAGTCAAAAAGTTCGCGCAGCGGGTGATTATGCTCTTTGACGGAGACCTGGCGGGAGCAAAAGCGGCCGCAAGGGGAGTACCTTTTTTTCTGGCCGAACAGATTGCCGGCAGGGTAGCGCTCCTTCCCGATGGTCATGACCCGGATACTTTTATTCGCGAAAAGGGTTTGGCCGAACTGAATCGACTCCTTGAAAACGCTGAATCGTTACCTGAGTTTGCCCTTAACCGGCTGATCGAGGAATTTGGTTTGACCCTGGAGGGGAAAAGCAGGATTGTCGAGGAGCTGCAGCCACTGGTCAAAGCTGCTGTTTCTCCATTGCAGCGGTCGGTCTTTGTCTCCCATTTTGCTGAAAAACTTGGGATTCCCACGGAACAATTCGCCGAACACCTGGATTTTCCCGCAGAAAATCCTGTTGTATCCGCAAGTCCACCGCTAAAAAAAAACCGGGTGGAACAAAGCGCACCTCTGTCAATGCCACAGAAACAACTGTTGGAATTCATGATTCTGCAGCCAAAATACTTTTACAAACTGGAGGAAGCAGGGTTGCGGGAATGCCTTGCCGGAGGAGTTGGGGAGATCCTGTTTCTGCAGCTTAAAGGCTTGATTGCTAAAAATCCGGAAGCGGAACCGGAAGAGTTGTTGACCGTGCTTCCGGAAGGTGCAGAGCGAACTCTCGTCAAGGATCTTTTGTTACGGGCGTCGATTGGTTCTCATCTGGGAAGCGAAGAGGATTCCCGGGATGAATTTTCCGATCTTCTCGACTATCTCGACCGGAATCGTCTTAAAAAGGATTCCGAGGATTTAATGGAACGCATGCAGCTCGCCCAGCAAAATGGAGATAGTGAGCTATTGCAGGAACTTATGATAGAAAAAATGGAAATAACCAGAAAACTGCATGGGGAGCGAACATGAGTGCCGCTGGACACAGGAGTTTGGCTGTGAATGGGGATAATTGGAGATTTTTATCTCGGATCGAGTGAATTTTCTTGACATTTGTGTCAGTATCGTTTGATTGGAGGATGTATCTGGATTGTTAGTGTTTGTATTATCGGAATAATTGGCCGATGCAGAGTCGAACCGGTGCTCAAGACGCTATAGATACGCGATACTCTGATGATAAAAGTTTTGCATGACGCTGATGGGGAGCGAAGAAGGAATGAACAGGGATGTTGATGAGGCAATGATGAAGTACGATATGGAAAAAGACTCTCCGTCTTTTGATTTGATAGAAAATTCCGAATATGGGGATGCCGTTTCTCCTGTCGATTTTTCTGAATCGAAATATGACAGGCGGAGTGGCCGGCATGATCGTCGGAACAGTCCGTTCGGAGACAGAAGAAAACAAGATAGGCGGAGAGCATCACGTCACACTGACGAATCGGGTAAATCTTCAAAATCTCAGTCATTCGTCGACCCGATGAATATTTATCTTCGTGAGATGGGCACGCTTACCCTCCTCAGCCATGAGGAAGAGTTAAAACTGGCGAAGCTGATGGAGGACGGCAAAAGGCAGGTGCAGGATGTCGTTTTGAAAACTCCCCTTGCTATCCCGGCACTGCTTGAGGTTGTAAAAGGACTGGACAAGAACCATGAAAAAATCTGTCAGATTATTTCCGGAATAACAGAAAATACGCCAAGTATCCTAAAGAAAGAGAGTAAGGATTTTCTTCAGCGGGTTAAGAAGGCGGTGGAACTCAGTAAACCAAGGGAAGAACTGGTGACTAAGTATCTGGCCTTGGATGCAAAGACTCCCGAGGCGGAAGATATAATGAGGGAAATCGAAAAAGTCGGCGAGTCGATCGCCGAACTTTTCGCCGACAAAAACATTTGTTCGGACTGTATTAAAGCGATAGCTGTCGGTCTGGAGGAGCTTTCCAGGCGGTTCCGGAAAATTTTTGTCGAGGTTATGGGAGAGTATGTCGGCAGATCAACGAATTCATCCCCGGAGATCGCGCCGGAGGTGATCGAACAGCAGGTTAATCGGCAAATGCTGGAAGAATCAGGCGTTGATGAAAGACAGTTGCGGTTGATTCTGCAGGAAGTTGATGCCGGATGGGAACAGTATAAACAAGGAAAGGAAGGGCTGGTTCGCGCTAATCTCCGTCTGGTGATCTCTGTATCAAAGAAATTTGTTAACCGTGGTTTGCAGTTTTCCGACCTCATTCAGGAAGGAAACATCGGACTGATGAAGGCGGTCGAAAAATTTGATTATCATCGTGGCTATAAATTCAGTACCTATGCCACCTGGTGGATCAGGCAGGCTATCACTCGCGGAATTGCGGATCAGGGAAGAACCATCCGATTGCCTGTTCATATGATCGAAACGATAAACCGTCTCTTGCGGGTATCGAAGGATTTTATGACGGAAGAGCATCGCGAGCCCACTCCGGAGGAGATGGCGGAGCAGTTGGGTACAGATGTCATCAAGGTCAAGTCGGCGCTCAAAATCGCCAAGGACGCCATTTCCCTGGATACACCGGTAGGGGATGACGGCGAATCATTTCTGAGCGATTTTATTGAAGATAAGAATAAGCTCGGCCCGGATGAAGTTTCGATGGTGGCAAGTCTCAGGGAATGCCTAAATCAGGTAATGTCCTCGCTCTCCCCCCGGGAAGCCAAGGTCCTGAAGATGCGCTATGGCATCGACGTGGATTGCGACCATACCCTGGAAGAGGTGGGACAATGCTTCGCGGTAACTAGAGAGCGTATCCGTCAGATTGAAGCCCAGGCCCTGATGAAACTGAAACATCCATCGCGAGTTGAGGAGTTGAGAGTGTTTATGACCGACTGATGAACGGGTCTTCCGTTTCTTAGATCCGGTTTATATCGTTCGATTGGGTAAAAGGAAGTACTGAAAGTAATTTTGACCAACCTCCCCGGGGCCGTCCATTTCAGTTTTCTCAACACCTCTTATATACACCTGTTTTGTAATCAATAACAATGTTGGATTCCTGCCAAGCTAGCGGCATATCTTGTAATATCTGGAAGAGTTGATGGCCTCAACCCTTGATTGGATAAATCTCAGCCTCGTTCCTGGACTGGGACTTGGCGGATATTGGCGCCTCCTCGAACATTTCCATTCTCCAACCGAAGTGCTTCGAGCTTCCCGGAAAGATCTGCTGCAGGTTGAAGGAATAAAGGAGCAGCAGATAGCCGGGATTTTTGCCTCTAAGGATATGCAATACCGTGGCGAAAAAGAACTGGAAAACTTGTGTTCTTTCGGCGGAGTGGCTCTTTCTTTCGAAGATGCCGGCTATCCGCCTTTGCTTCGCGAACTGGTAGATCCTCCCCCGGTACTCTATATACTCGGTCAAAAGAATATTCTCTGCAGTCCGGGGGTTGCCGTGGTTGGCTCCCGGGCAGCCACCAGTTATGGCCGAAGGATTGCCTTCAATCTTAGTCGTAACCTGGCAACATTATCTGTGACAGTGATTTCCGGACTGGCTTTGGGAATAGATACCGAAGCCCACCAGGGTGCTTTAGCCGGTCAGGGGAGTACCGTGGCCGTTCTGGGTTGCGGCTTGGATGTGGTCTATCCACGGCAGAATGATGAGCTGTACAGGAAAATCGCCGAAAAGGGAGCCGTGGTGAGCGAGTATCCCCTTGGCACCAGGCCGGACGGTTTTAGATTCCCGGCCAGAAACCGTATCATAGCCGGACTCAGCCAGGGCGTTATAGTTGTTGAGGCTGCCAGGAAATCCGGCTCCCTCATAACTGCCCAGATGGCCCTCGATTGCGGCCGGGAAGTATTCGCAGTTCCCGGACAGGTCGACTCCTGTAAAAGTGAAGGTGCTCACTGGTTGTTGCAGCAAGGAGCTAAACTGGTTCAAAAGGTTGAAGATATCGTCGTTGAATTGGCTCTGCCGTGTGGTGAGAAAGGCTCGACAATACACACTGCACCACAAAATGACTTTCTTGACATCGAACCTGACGCATTGGCCCTGCTGGCTCAAATTGAACCTTATCCGTCGTCGCGGGAAGCACTTTTGGAAAAAACGGCTTTCCAACCAGCCAGGTTGAGTGAGTTGCTTCTGTTGCTTGAGCTGGATGGGTTCATTGAAATGCTGCCCGGGGATAAACTGAGAAAAATTGGATAGCTGGTAGTTACTGGAAGTCGCGCGCCAAGTTTTTAAGAAATTCGGGCCAGGATCTTTTGCTCCTTTCCCGTTTGTAATAAAATTCGCCGGTTGAGCCGGTTGCTATTAGGGAGAATCATGAGTAAAAACATTCAGATAGCCCCATCAATTCTGTCTGCTGATTTTAGCAGACTGGGCGAAGAGATACGAGCGGTTGACATAGCCGGCTGTGATATCATTCATATAGATGTAATGGATGGACATTTCGTGCCAAACATTACCATCGGTCCTTTAGTTGTCCAGGCAGCGAGGGCTGTTACCCGCAAGGAGCTGGACGTGCATCTGATGATAACGGATCCGGACAAGTATGTCGATGCCTTTGCGGCCGCAGGTGCTGACTGGATTACCGTGCATGTGGAGACCTGTTACCATCTGCATCGAACCGTGTCCAGAATAAAAGAACTCGGCAAGAAAGCAGGAGTCGTGCTCAATCCTGCGACATCCCTTGCAAGTCTTGATTATATCCTGGAAGAGGTTGATCTTGTCATGCTGATGTCCGTCAATCCCGGATTTGGTGGGCAATCCTTCATTCCTTCAACTTTGGCCAAGATTTGGGAATTGAGACAACGTATAGATACAATGGATCTTGCCGTAGAGATTGAGATAGATGGAGGGATAAGTGAAAAGACCATCGGTGATGCTGCAGAAGCCGGTGCAAATATCTTTGTGGCAGGATCTGCGGTATATGGTAGTGATAATTACGAAAAGACTATAAATTCCCTGAAAAAACTTGCCCAGTCCGGGGCATCACGGTATCGATAAACCACGTTCAATGAATCTCTGCTTATTTTTCGTATATCAGCGTAAGGAGGAGAGCGATGGTTACCTTTAGATCACTTACGGAAGCTAAAGCATATGCCAAACTTACCGAGTTGGCGAGACAGCCATACGACCTTACCGCAGAGCACGCCCTGCAGGCCGAGAATCGGCTGGGACGCTATGTCTGCAGGAGCGAGCTGTTTGATCTGCATTACACAACCGAGAGGCTGGATGACCGGGTGTTGAATGCACTCCAGGAACTTGCAGACGAACTGCAGGTCATAGAGCAGTTCAAATTGATGCGGCGCGGCGCTGTATTGAACAGGGTCCAAGGGTTCGACAGTGAGAATCGCCAGGTTTTACATACTGCTTCCAGAGACCTGTTCAGCCCTGAACCTGCAGAACCGAAAGCCACTGCTCAGGCAAAAAAAGAATTGGCGAAACTCAAAGCGTTCCTGGTAAAAATTGATAGCGGAGAGCTGTGCAATGATAAGGGGGAGCGCTTCGAGACCCTGATTCATGTCGGAATTGGCGGTTCAGATCTCGGACCGCGTTCCGTGTATGAAGCGCTTCGGCCTTACGGTCTCTCCGGCAGGCAGGTGCATTTTATCGCCAATGTCGACCCGGATGACAGCGCCCGGGTTTTAGCCGGGATACATCTTGAAAGGTCTTTGGTCTGTATCGTCTCAAAGAGCGGCACGACTCTCGAAACCCTGACCAACGAGGCGCTTGTTCGCGAAGCTTTAAATAAAGCCGGACTTAATCCGGCAAAACATTGTATTGCCGTAACTGGTGAAGGAAGTCCCATGGACGACCCGGCCAACTATCTGCAATCATTTTATATGCACGATTACATTGGCGGCCGTTATAGTTCGACTTCAATGGTCGGTGCGGTCATGCTCGGCTTTTATCTCGGCATGGAACAGGTCATGGACTTTCTACGAGGTGCTTGGGTTATCGACCTTTTGACGGAAGAGAATAATATTCGTAATAATATTCCGTTGTTACTAGCCATGATAGGGATATGGAATCACAATTTTCTCGGCTATCCAACTCTTGCCATACTCCCGTATAGTCAGGCATTGCACCGATTTCCCGCCCATCTTCAACAGTGTGATATGGAAAGTAACGGCAAGTCGATCGATCGGCAGGGAAGAGCGGTGAAGAGCAATACCGGTCCGATCATCTGGGGTGAACCGGGGACCAACGGACAACATGCCTTTTATCAGCTGTTGCATCAAGGAACCGAGATAGTGCCGGCTGAATTCATAGGTTTTAAGCAATCTCAATTAGAGGCCGACCTGCTGGTCCAGGGGGCAACTTCACAGCAGAAACTGCTCGCTAACCTGCTGGCTCAGATGGTCGCTATGGCCACAGGGCAATCCTCAGACAATCCCAATAAACATTTTCCAGGAAATCGGCCGTCATGCCTCCTTCTGGCAGATAAACTGACACCCAGGGTAATGGGGGCGCTTCTCGCCGTTTATGAGGCTAAAATAGTTTTTCAGGGTTTCGTCTGGAACATCAATTCATTTGATCAGGAAGGGGTGCAGTTGGGTAAAGTCCTGGCCAGCAGATTCCTTCAGGCAATAAAATCGAAAGAGTCGGCTGAGGAAAGCCTGGAAAGAAATTTCCTGGAGCAGTTGTAAGGTGAGGCCCGGCAGGGAGATTTTCTAACTGAATGACTGTTCAGTGGCCGGCTGGAAATCTATTGGATTTTTGTTGACAAAATTGCCTTGCAAAGATATTCTCACACGCTGAATGATAATTCATAATCACAATCTGTCATTGGGCTTTTACATATTGAATTTGCCGGTGAAGTGTGGTTGGGTAAATCCGTTCTAGATGATAAATCGAAAGTCGGTTTTAGTGTCTTGGGGATTATTATCTTATGATTTTTATATGAAAATATTCCTCTGTAGGCACTTATACTTCTTGAGGTGGCGCTGAAAAAAGAGCTGTCTGTAGGGGTGAGATTTTCTTTTTAGAGTAAGAGTTTGGTTAAGGTTGAAGTATAAACAGTAATTCAAAGGAGGAAATCATGGCAAAACATGAGACGCCCTTGTTGGATCAATTGGAGACTGGCCCGTGGCCAAGCTTCGTGTCCGACTTGAAGCGCCAGGCCGAAAAAAAGCCTGAGTGTTGGGATATTCTTGGTGTCCTAGAGTTGTCCTATAAAGACAGGATCACTCATTGGAAGCATGGTGGTATCGTTGGTGTTTTTGGTTATGGTGGTGGTATCGTTGGACGATACGTTGATCTACCTAAGCAGTTCCCTGGTGTTGAGCACTTTCACACTATTCGTGTTGCTCAGCCTTCATCAAAGTACTATTCCAGTGCAAATCTCCGTAAGATGATGGACCTGTGGGAAAAGCATGGTTCCGGAATGACGAACTTTCATGGTTCGACTGGTGATATTATTCTTCTTGGTACCCGTACTGAAAACCTCGAACCGTTTTTCTGGGATCTGACACACGACATGGGGCAAGACCTTGGTGGTTCCGGTTCCAACCTGCGTACTCCGGCTAACTGTCTGGGTCAGTCTCGTTGTGAATGGTCCTGCTATGATACGGAAGAGGTCTGTTATCATTTGACCATGCATTATCAGGATGAGATTCATCGTCCTGCATTCCCTTATAAATTTAAGTTTAAGTTTTCCGGTTGTCCAAACGACTGTGTTGCTGCTATTGCCCGTTCCGATGTTGCGGTTATCGGCACTTGGAGAGATGAAATTCGTATCGACCAGGCTGCCGTGAAAGAATATGTTGCCGGCAATTATCCATCTAATGGTGGAGCTCATTCCGGAAAAGACTGGGGTCCATTTGATATTCAGAAAGAAGTTATTGATATTTGCCCAACCAACTGTATGTGGATGGAAGGGTCTGAACTGAAAATTGATGATAAAGAATGTACCCGTTGTATGCACTGCATCAATGTTATGCCTCGTGCTCTGCGACCGGGTGCAGACCAGGGTGCTACGGTTTGTGTGGGTGCAAAAGCTCCGATCCTTGATGGTGCACAGTTTTCTACCCTTATCGTCCCATTCATGAAAGTATCCAAAGATAATGAATTCGAAGAACTGATTGAGTTCATCGAAAAAATCTGGGATTGGTGGATGGAGGTTGGTAAAAACCGTGAGCGTGTTGGGGAGACCATGCAACGTGTTGGCCTGCCGACCTTCCTGCAGGTTATGGGGATTGACCCAATTCCACAGCATGTTAAAGAGCCTCGTTCTAATCCTTATGTCTTCTGGAAAGAGGAAGAGGTTCCAGGTGGCTTTGAGCGCGATGTCGTGGAATTTCGTGCTAAACACGCAGCCTAATTAACGCTGTTTTAATTTGAGCTAACAATTCATATTAAATATAAGGAGATTTACACCATGGGTTATGATCCAACTAAACCAATGGAAGGACGTATTTCAGATCTTGGTCCCCCACATTATGAACAGTTTTTCCCACCTGTCATCAAAGCGAATAAAGGCAAATGGTTGTGGCATGAAATCATTCAACCCGGCGTTTTGATGCATAAATCCGAGACTGGGGACGAGGTCTACACTGTTCGTTGCGGTACCTGTCGTCTTGTTTCTGTCGAGTTTATTCGCGAAGTATGTGATATCGCCGATGAACATTGCGATGGTTTCATGCGATGGACCACTCGTAACAATGTTGAGTTTATGGTTGATTCCAAAGACAAGGTTCAGCCTCTTCTCGATACACTGGCCAGCAAGGGCAACAGATTTCCCGTAGGTGGAACCGGTGCTGGTGTGACTAATATTGTTCACACTCAAGGGTGGGTACACTGTCATACTCCTGCAACTGATGCTTCGGGTGTTGTTAAAGCGGTAATGGATGAATTGTTTGAGTACTTTACATCCATGAAACTGCCGGCACAGGTACGTATCGCCTTGGCTTGCTGCCTGAATATGTGTGGTGCTGTTCATGCATCGGATATCGCCATTCTTGGTATTCACCGTAAGCCACCGATGATTGACCATAGCCGTATCAGCGGTGTATGTGAATTACCACTGGCGATTGCTTCTTGTCCTCTTGGTGCTGTTAAGCCTGCAAAAGCAGAGGTTGACGGCAAAGAGATCAAGACTGTCAAGGTAAACGTAGAGCGTTGTATGTTCTGTGGTAACTGTTATACCATGTGTCCTGCAATGCCTCTGGCCGATCCCGAGGGTGATGGTATTGCTATTCTCGTTGGTGGTAAGGTTTCCAACAGAGTGAGTGCTCCGAAATTCTCAAAGCTGGTTATTCCGTTCCTTCCGAACACTACTCCCCGTTGGCCTGAAACTGTTCAGGCTGTTAAGCAGATCCTGGAAGCTTATGCCGCTGACGCAAAGAAATATGAGCGTGTTGGTGAGTGGGCCGAAAGAATTGGCTGGGAGAAATTCTTTGAGAAGTGTAATATACCTTTTACTATGAAGAGCATCGACGACTATCGTCTTGCCTATGACACCTGGCGTACTACGACTCAATTCAAGTACACCAGCCATATCAAATAGTAAGGCTAGTATGGTTCATTGATGACCAGGCTCGGGTATCGGGTATAGGCCTGGTCATTTGATGCTTTCTTCTTTTTAACTATACCAGGAGTATAATCATGGCACTTAGTACAGAAGAACTCAAAAACGCCATCGAGGAGAAAGCTACCAAGTCTCCCAAACCGCAGCTTTATATTAAGGATTTTTACGCTTGTGATCCGGATTCAAAGCCGCGTGTGATAAAAAACGTAGCAAACGAGATGGTACGTGAGGGCAGATTGATGTTCTGGTCTTCAGGATCAACTACTATGTATGGTATTCCATCACGCATCCAGGATGAGGAAGAACCAGAATCAAAATAGTATTGTCTTCAATTTTGTTTCATGCTTGACTAAAAAGGCACAGGGAAATCTTTTCCTGTGCCTTTTTGTTTTTCACGCCTATGTATCCAACTTTATACTTACAAGCTACTGATTCAACTAACCTAAGGGCAAAGGAAATTGCAGATTCAGGGGCCGTTTCCGGGGCAGCTGTAGTTGCGG
This sequence comes from uncultured delta proteobacterium, assembly GCA_963835305.1. GTDB lineage: Bacteria > Desulfobacterota > Desulfobulbia > Desulfobulbales > Desulfocapsaceae > Desulforhopalus_A. The sequence goes on along the minus strand of CAWIEU010000009.1, from coordinate 239,045 downwards.
AATATCAAACGCAGGGACGAGGGCGGCTTGGTAAAGAATGGTATTCCGTTAAAGGAAAAGGTCTTTATTGTTCGATAATCGTCCGGCCTGATATCGCACTCGAAGATTATCCCAAAATTACCCTTGTCGCAGGCTTGTCGGTGGCCAAGGTTCTCGACCGCATTACCGGCAAATGTGCGCAGTTAAAATGGCCCAATGATATATATTTCTCAGGAAAAAAAGTTGCCGGAATATTGACTGAATCATCTTCTCTGAATAGTTCGCATAAAGCAAGGTATGCTGTAGTAGGGATTGGCATAAATGTCAATAATGGTTTAGAGGATTTCCCTCCGGAACTCCGAGAGATCGTTAGCTCGTTGTTTATTGAAACAGGTTGTGAGTTTGCTGTGGACCAACTCTTTCAGGAAATTCGAACCGAATTACTCCTGCAGTTACAAATATTTAGTGTTGATGGATTTCAACCGCTGCTTAGCCGATGGAGAGAAAAAGATTATCTCCTTGGCAAAAAGATGGAATGTGTCAATACAAAAGGTGAAAAGGTGCGGGGTATTGCCGAGGGGCCGGATGACCAGGGACAGCTGCATGTACGGGATGGCTATGGCTGCCTGCATGAGGTTCTTTCGGGTGATGTACGATTGGCGACCAGAAAAAAAACTCCGCCAAACAACCAATCTGGTAGTTTGGCGGACTGTTGAATTGATAACTTTCCTGCTAATATCTGTAGTACTCAGGTTTGTATGGTCCCGCTACCGCGACCCCGATATACTCGGCTTGCTCTTTGGTCAGCTCAGTGAGATGTGCATTGATCTTTTTGAGATGGAGACGCGCAACCATTTCATCTAGAGCCTTCGGCAGAAAATAGACCTTATTCTCATATTTTTCAGAATTCGTCCATAATTCAATCTGCGCGAGAACCTGATTGGAGAAAGAATTGCTCATAACAAAACTAGGATGTCCAGTGGCACAGCCTAGATTGACCAGGCGTCCTTCGGCCAGAACAATGATCTTTTTGCCATCAGGAAAAATCACATGGTCAACCTGTGGCTTGATATTTTCCCATTCGAGATCTCTGACACCGGCTATATCTATTTCAGAGTCGAAATGGCCGATGTTACAAACGATAGCCTCATTGGGCATCTGTTCCATATGCTTCCGGGTAATCACTTTAAGATTGCCGGTGCAGGTGACAAAAATATTACCGATAGCCGCAACCTCATCCATGGTTACAACCCTGTATCCTTCCATGGCTGCCTGAAGGGCGCAAATCGGATCAATTTCGGTAATATAGACAGTTGCTCCCATGCCCCTGAGAGCTTGAGCGCAGCCCTTGCCTACATCGCCATAACCGACCACAACAGCATTCTTACCGGCGATCATGACATCGGTGCCCCTTTTTATGCCATCGATGAGTGATTCCCGGCATCCGTAGAGGTTATCGAATTTTGACTTGGTCACGGAATCATTAACATTAATTGCGGGACAGCGGAGTTTTCCTGCGGCGGCCATTTCATTGAGTCTATGAACTCCGGTTGTCGTCTCTTCGCTGATTCCCCGAATATCTGCTAACTCCTTGGTGTACTTCTGGTGGAGGACCAGTGTAAGGTCGCCTCCATCGTCAAGGACCATATTGGGATACCAGCCATTCGGACCGAAAATTGTCTGGTCTATACACCACCAGAATTCTTCCTCTGTTTCACCTTTCCAGGCGAAGGTGGGGATACCTGCCGCGGCCATGGCAGCGGCAGCATGGTCCTGGGTGGAGAAAATATTACAGCTGGACCAGCGCACTTCAGCTCCCAGAGCAACGAGGGTTTCCATCAGCACGGCAGTTTGAATGGTCATATGCAGGCAGCCGGCGATCCTGGCTCCTTTCAAAGGGGCTTTTCCCCGGTATTCTTCACGAAGTGCTATTAAGCCAGGCATCTCCGTTTCCGCAATAGCGACTTCTTTGCGTCCCCATTCAGCAAGGCTCATATCCGCTACTTTGTAGTCTTTAAAAGTTTCAGTCATCTTTATATTCCATTTATCAGTGTAGTTTTTGTAGACATTTTACAGTTGCTTCTTTCAACGGAGTATCAACGAATTTTGGCAGCATCACGAAGAAGGTCAGCCTTATCGGTTTTTTCCCAGGTGAAAGTATCAAGTTCCCGACCGAAATGACCATAAGCTGCCGTCTGAAGGTATATTGGTCTTAGCAGATCCAGTTGTTGTATAATGGCTTTCGGTCTCAGATCAAAGTATTCAGTGATGAGCTGTTTTATTCTGGTATCAGAAATTTTACCGGTTCCAAAGCTGTTGACGTTTATTGATACTGGCTGAGAAATTCCAATGGCGTAGGCGACCTGAACCTCAAACTCATCTGCAATACCGGCAGCGACAATATTTTTTGCTACATATCGGCCATAATAGGAACTGGATCGATCAACTTTAGAAGGATCTTTGCCGGAAAAAGCGCCTCCGCCATGTGAACCCTTTCCGCCATAGGTATCAACAATGATTTTGCGACCGGTAACACCGCAATCACCAACCGGACCGCCGATGACAAAACGACCGGTTGGATTGATGTAAAACTTCGTTTTTGCATCGATCATTTGAGCAGGAAGAATAGGTTTGATGATCTCTTCCATTACTCCTTCTTTCAGATCTTCATAACTGACGGTCGTGTCATGCTGGGTGGAGAGCACTACCGCCTCAATCCTTTTCGGAACATTGTCTTCATATTGAATAGTTACCTGGCTCTTTAGCATCGGGTCTGAGCCAGGGGAGAATCCTGCTTTTGCGAACTTCAGCCTGCCGCTTGGTAAGTAAGTGGGCATAAGTAATGGGCATAGGCATAAGAACTTCAGTGTCTCGGCAGGCATAACCAAACATCAATCCCTGATCACCAGCTCCCTGATCGAGATCAAGGCCTGAACCTTCATTGACACCTTGCGCAATATCGGGCGACTGTTTGTCGATAGAAGTTAATACTGCACACGATTGCCAGTCAAACCCCATATCTGATGAATTGTAACCTATTTCTTTGATGGTTTTCCGGACAACGTCAGGCATATCTACCCAGGCGGTCGTGGTGATTTCTCCGGCAATAATGGCCATGCCGGTGGTAACCATGGTTTCACAGGCGACCCTTGCACGAGGATCTTGATCAAGAATTGAATCGAGAATGGCATCTGAGATTTGGTCGGCTACCTTGTCAGGATGACCCTCGGATACGGATTCAGAAGTAAATAGATAATCAGACATAGAAACTCCAGATGAAATAATTGAGACAACCGCAGTGAAAAACTACACGGCACAAAAGTTTATCAGTATACATAACATTGCAAAAAAATGCGGAAAAAAGAGCAGGTAGGTCGAAAAAAAATTATAAATCTTATGCGGTGCCTGTTCGTTTGCTGCTGAGTCTAAGCATCATACTCAGCATACCAGCAGCAAGTACATCAAATTCTTTTCAATACCTCCCTGAGAGAGCCATTTAAGCGCCGCCTTGAACCGGCCTAAGTATGTTGACGAGATCCACTGTAGGATCCTGCAGATTATCTCTAAAATACTAATATCATCATGTCAACAGAATAGTTGGCACTAGCAAAGGTTCTTGCCTCGTTGAAAAAAAATGATTACCCTGCACACTCGAAAAATGCCCAGTCAAAGGCGACAAACGGGCAGATGTCGGTATATCGGTCGATTTAAATCTAACGACTGATTATTAAAGATTTTTAATAAGGGGATTTAGACGGATGTCTATTGAGGTGGCAAAGGAAGTTTTGAGAATAGAAGAACAGGGACTGGCTGCGGTACGGGAACGAATAGGTGAGGAGTTTGTGCAGGCGGTAGACGCAGTTTTGTCTAGTCCTGGCCGGCTGGTCATTACCGGTATCGGCAAATCCGGCATTGTAGGACAGAAAATATCGGCCACATTAAACAGTACCGGAACGCCATCGTTTTTTCTTCATCCGGTTGAGGCTATGCATGGCGATCTTGGCATGGTGATGGTCGGAGACGTTATTCTCGCCATTTCCTACTCGGGAGAGACCGCGGAGTTAAACCGGCTCTTGGTCAGTTTAAAAGAAAGAGGCAACAAGATCATCGCCATGACCGGTGGAAGCACTTCTTCACTGGCCGGTGCTGCCGATATTGTCTTGAACATCAGAGTGCCTAAGGAAGCCTGTCCCTTGGGGCTGGCACCAACAGCGAGCACTACCGCCACGTTGGCCATGGGAGATGCTCTCTCCGTTGCTCTGCTTAATCGAAAAAAATTTCAACCGGAGGACTTTAGGTTAAATCATCCCGGTGGCAGTCTTGGGCAGCGTTTGAAGGTAAAAGTTACTGAAGTCATGCTTTCAGGAGGCGACATCCCTGTCGTTTCCCCTGAAAATTCCGCCGCAGATGCAATCCGGGTACTAAATGAGAAAAATAACGGAGCGGTTTTGGTTACCGGGCCTAATGATACTCTTCTGGGTATCGTTACCGACGGTGACGTTCGCCGTGCTGTGGTCAATTTGAAAGGCTTTTCCGACCTGACCGCCGGGCAGTTGATGACGAAAAACCCAATTTGCATTAATGGAGACAGACTGGCGGCAGATGCCTTGAGTATAATGCAAGAATATGAAATCACTGCATTACCTATTATTGACGATACCAATAAACTTCTTGGTCTACTTCATCTACATAATTTACTTGGGAAAGGGGAATTTCGATTTCTGGTCTAAGTGAATTTAAGAGTGGTTCTTTCCTGGTCCACTTTCTTTCATAAAAAATATTTACTTAAAATCATAAACAATGTTCTCCCGGAAAGGTCCGTCTGGCCTCTTCTGCGGCCCTGCCGAGGCAAGGTGCATAAGGCATATATGCACTTGCCTCGCGTCCCGTATACAGGAACCCCCTCAGCTGTTGAGCAGAGTTAATTTTGGGAAACGAGATTCCACTCGCCCGTGTTTTTATTATAAGCGTAAAACATGACTAAAGTGAGTGGACGTCCTCCGCTCATATCCGTACATTGCATTTTAAACACAAATGTCGATTCGCTTTCCTTCACCTTGCTGATTACCGGATTGGTAAGTTCTTCAGGAACAGCTGCTGGATAGTTGGCAACAAATAGTGATTGATAGTTGTCTTGCAGATATTCCGATCTTTTGGAGATAAATATTTTTTGCTCAAGAGAGCTTATGGCCTTGCTGCTCTCTGTAGTGGCTTTGATAAATTCCTGTTCAGCTTTAAAAGGACTGCGGGCAATATTGTTGGTAATCTGTTGGTAAATCTCTCTTGCCTTTTCCAGATCGTTCTTTTCGAGAAGAGCTTGAATGGTTTGACGATCCCTGATTATTGAGGCCTGAAGAATGATCCTGGTTAGTTTGCGGATATTAATGTCCGGATCCGTAGGACCGGAAAGACGCTCGCTGTCAGCCATTAACCTGATTGCTTTACTATATTCTTTAATAACTTCATCCCATGAAGCCGTGGCAAAAGCTTTGTTTCCTTTGTTGATCGCCGTATAAAGTTCTGCACGCTTTATATTATTACGAATTGCGTCAATCGATTCCGGTGACAGGTCTGATTGCTGACTTCTAGTCAAGGCCAGGTTATAGGCCGCAATAGCTTTCAGCCAGTCCGACCCGGTAAAAGACTGGTCACCCTGTTCCTTGAGGTTTGCGAACTGGCTCATTTGGAGGGCATCCTGTAATTGAACCGAGTATGTTTCACGATCTGATTCAGGAAGTGATACCAGGATCTTCTGGGCTCGTAACAACTTTTCTATGGCATCTTCCCATTGTTTATTCTGCATTGAAACCTGGGCTGGGTCGTAAGACATTCTGAACTCGGCAAACAGGCGTTTATGCCGCACATCTTCGAGCACCGGGGCCTGGAGATATTTAGTGGTGTCAGTCTGTGTCATAAGTGATTGATACAGTTCTTGAGCCCGCTGCCATTTCTTTTCCCCATAGAGCGTGTTCGCTTCATTGAGTTTTTGTTTCGTCATTAAGAGGGCTTTCGCCTCATTTTCTGGTATGTATTTGCCTTCATAGAGTATATTTCCGGCTAGGCCCTGGGTGAGTCTTTCCGATTGCAGAATCGTTGTAATTGATTTCCGGAGTTGCTGAGCTTTCTCCTGATGGATGAATTTAATTTCATCTGCTAATTCCAAAGCGTTCTTGCATGAACTGTTAGCGGTATCGAACTGATTCTTATCCAGGGCAGTCGAACACTGTGCATAGTCCGTCTCAGCTTCGTTCAGTTTGTTGGTAAATGAATACCAAAAATATCCGCAGACTCCCAAGCAGATCACGAGTGATCCGATAAATGGATAGAGATACGTTAAATAGTTCTTGTGGTTATTTGTTTGGCGGACTTCCCCCGTGGCCTTTAATTTGGCGGCTTTTACCTCTTCCGCAATTTTCATGGTGGCACGATTCACAGACTTGGGCCGGTTCCTGTCTGCACTCGCTGTTTCGCCTGAAATGGAAGGGGGATCGAGATCTGGAGAAATATTATTTAAGTGAGCCAGGGTCTGTTTTGTTCGCTGAATGTCGGCATCTATGCTTGGAAAATCGGTAACAAGCGAGGTCACTTGCCGGTATTTTTCGAGTGCGGACTGGCCGCGTCCCAAACTCTCCAGTTTTTCACCGTCCTGATGAAAATTTTCAGCTTTTTGGATTATCTCTCTGGCATGTTGGCATATTTCACTTAGTTCTTCAGAGGAATGGTTAATGTTCTCCGCTGCTTCCAGAAGGGAATAATATTTTTTTTGCTGCTTGAGCCGGTTGAAGGTATCAAGATCAATACTATTCGGAGAATCGATTTCGGGAAAGGAGGTGTCCAGAATAATGTCTTCATCGTCTTCTTGTTCCAGCCTGAGAACATCGGGATCGGTCTCTGAGCCGGCATCCTCAAGGGTAGCTACATTATCGGCGTAGGAGGACAAGGTTCCGGAGTGATTTTCAAATTCCCATGTAATGTCTGTCAGAGGGAACTTTTCGGAATTAGCCAGATACCATTCAGCGGCGTCCTCATTAAAAGCGTTGGTTGTTGAGTAGAACTGCCCATTGATCATCTGTCCGATATGAATGATGAGGGCAGGCAGGGATTGTTCCTTTTCCCAAAAGTCGCCAAGGCATATAGCGGCAGGATCAAAATCCGGGTGGAATAAATCGCTTTTCGGCTTGCAACTCGGTGGGAAATGTGGAAAACCAAAAGGAATGGCAAGTTCCACCTTATGATCGGTCGATTCAACAATTCTCCCATCTCCGGTTTTACATATGCCGGTGAGAGCATAGGTAATTTCGTACTGATCAGGGGGGTCCCCCTTTATAGGGGTAACTGAAATTACCGGATGAGAACTGAAATGTTCCCTTACCTTTTTATATATTTCGTCTAACTGATTGGGAGAAGCCGACATGTATTTCTATTGTAATAGTTATTAAATTGATTACCATTTTTGTCAGTATATCAGCTTATTCCAGCAACACCAAAAAAAATTCGACAGAGAGAATTTTTGCACCGGAGTGAGCGCCATTAGAAAACCGGATGGTAATTGATTAAACATTTTCAGTTTGCATGAGTTAATGAAAAATTTCAATGCAGTCTTTACGATCATTAAAGAAAAAAATTGTCCTTTATACCAAGTGGATGAACGCTTATATCTCTCGGATAAAACCCTTTCCTGCCCCAAAGGAAAGGAGATGTGTCTCATCCTTGTGCGGGATCTGACCGAGCTATTATTTAAATTTTTACAACAGCAACCACTTGAGCTAGGGAACTATGCCGGCACTGTCTTCAATTGCAGCGGTTGTACCGGTTTAATTAAATTTTCTCTGGTACAGCCCGATGAATCTAAGGGCGAGGTATTCGAAAGCAATGGCGGTGGTGCCGCTGCTCAGGTAGATTCCGCTATTTTGAAAATGTATGGAAAGATCGTCGATTGCCCACTCCTGCGAGCTATTCCGGCGGAACAGGTAAGAGTTATGCTTGAGCATTTCCGGGAGATTATTCTTGAAGAGGGGGCAGTGCTCATTCGCAAAGGGGAAAAAAATTTCAATTTATATATCGTTTTCGATGGGGAACTCGTTGTGGAGAGCGGCGGAGTAGAATTGGCCACGCTTGCGGAGGGGGAAATATGCGGTGAAATGAGTTACTTGGGTGCTGATGTAGCCGTTTCCACCGTAAAGGCAAAAAAGAAGACTCAAGTGTTGGCAATGCCAGGGGATATTTTTGGCAGCCTGCTGGGAGATAATCAGGCGGTGCAATCTTTTATGGCGCAACTCCTTGCAGGAAGATTGACGAAAACCAACGCAGCACGTGCACGGGATTTCGAATATTGCATGAGTGGCCGGATTGATGAAATTGTCCCAGCCGAACTCTTTCAAATCTTTCACATGCACCAGAAAACCGGAGTACTTTCTCTGGAATTGCCGGCCGGAAGAGCGAAAGTCGCCTTTAGACAGGGGTGTATTATAAATGCCAACTATTGTGAATTAGCCAATGAGGAGGCCATTTTTAAGATTCTGACGGAAAAAAAAGGCTTCTATCGTTTCACTTCCGGATTGTCACCTAAGGAAATGAAAGCTGCGGAGATTGGAGATTTTATGATGCTGCTTATGGAAGGCGTCAAACGGGTTGATGAGGCACAGGAGCGGCAGAGTCAGTCTTAAAAGGCGGCAGGTTGAGAATCTCTAAAAAACTATTAACGTGATACTCAGCCTGTAGGCTTGGATTTTTAAAAGCTATCAGTGGTACTTCGCAGCTTTCGGCATGTTGCTGATCAAGTATCGAATCGCCGATAAAGATTGCTTCTTCCGGCCCGCAATCGTAATAGGAGAGAATCTCCAGTAGTCCATCCGGGGCAGGTTTGGGACGCTTGGCAGTTGCTGCAGTCACCACCTTACCAAAATACTTTTCCAGCTGATAACTCTTGAGTAACGGAATCATGGTATCCGTTCGGTTTGTCGATATCGCCAGATGATATTTCTTACTGGTAATCTCAAGGAATTCAACCAGATCCTCTTCGATTTCCATATATTTCAAAAATGGTCCATATCCGCATGATTGTCTGAATGCATGCACTTCCTCGAGGGGAGGAGAGGCGTGACGTCGAAAGATATGATGCACAGAATCGGTTACGCTGTTCATGTGTACGTAATCCTCCTCACTCGCAGTCATCGTTTCCAGACCAAAATGAGTCAGAAGATGGTTGTAATACATGCAATTGGCTTTCTTGGAGTTAAACATGACTCCGTCACAATCGAATACAATGAGTTTCAGCATGGGATGATATGCAAGATGGCTTAGCCATCCAAAAAATTAGGTTTTTACGAGTTTTTCATGCAAAAAAATGATGAAAAACATCTTGGTTCAAAAGGGTGCAAAAAGTTGTTGGCTCAACCAGTCGATTGCGAAAAGTAACAGTTCTTCGTCGTTCATGAGCCTGATTTTGTCGATTGTCTCAAATGGTTTTGAGTCAAGCTGCCCGTTCAGTAACTGCTCTCGGAAACGATCTATATTGTAGAGTGCCAGTACAAAAAAATCGACCTGTTTAGCTGAGGGGATGAGTCCCTTGCGTATTGCGTCATGCTGAAGAATCCCTGCTACAGCGTCATTGAAGTGGTTGTAAATCAGCACTTCCTGTTCTTCACTGTATTGCAGAGCATTTTTTGTTACCGGCTCTTGAAATCCCTGGCAGTGATCCTCTTTGATTAGGACAAAATATTCCTCAAAAGTGTCATTTTCAAGACGTCTGACAGCACGGCCTAGAGGGTAGGTTCGGCAGGCTGCAGGACGATGAGGATAAACGGTGCAACCATGATCTGCGACGAAGGCACAGCTGGCCCTGCCGTCATCGACCATGGTCAGGTAAAATCTGGGGAATGGTTCCCCCGGCTCCTGTTCCATGATGATATAACGGTCGAGCAGCTGGCTGGATGTGAGTCCGGTTGCTATCCTTAACCGCAGGGCATCATACGGGGTGAGGGCAAGTTCCAGCATACGGCAGCAATCGGTAAAACACTTGACACCCCTGTGACAGGAGAAGCTAAAGGTTTCCTTTCCTTCAAGCCGGATAACGCGTTGTGGTAAATCACTAGACTGGACCATTTGCTCTCCTTAAGCCTAAGCAGGCTTCTTCCACAAGGTGAGCAGCGGGCTTGCTATGAAAATGGAGGAATACGTTCCGACCACTATACCGGCCAACAGGGCAAAGGCAAAGTCATGGATAACCGCACCTCCAGCAACATACAGGGCTACCAAAACAATAACGGTTGTTCCCGATGTGACGATGGTCCGGCTGAGAGTTTGGTTGACACTATCGTTGATCACTTGTGTAAGGGATCCTTCTCCCGTTTTATGTAAATTTTCTCTAATTCTATCAAAAACAATGACCGAGTCATTGAGGGAGTAACCGGCTAAGGTGAGCAGTGCAGTAACGATGAGCAGGGTAATTTCTACATCCATCAGCCAGCACAGGCCCAATATTACCATGACATCGTGAAAGGTAGCCGCCGCCCCTGCAAGTCCGAAGCGAATGTCAAAGCGAAAGGCCAGATAAATAATGACACCACCAAGGGAAATGATAATGGCCTCGATAGCCTTATCTCGAAGTACGGAACTCACCGAGGAACCGATTTCCGATTGACTCTCCAGATTGAAATGCTTTTCGGGCAGTTCAGTGGTAAGAATATTGCTGACCTTATCACCAAGGTTGGCAACCACTGCTTCGGATTTTTTAATCTTTACTATCAGTCGATGCTCATTTTCGACTTTCTGCAGATTGACATCCTTCATTTCATTGTTGCTGAACGCCTTCCTTACTTCAGCCATGCTGAAATCCTGATCTGCTTTGTACTGAAGGAGCGAGCCACCTGAGAAGTCGACTCCTAAATTGGCGTGACCCCGGGCTATCTGTATAAGTGCAACAAAACCAATGATCACCATGACACCGGAGATAGTATAGGTGATATGCCTGATTTTCATATAATCGAGTTTCGGACGTTTCGTGAATTGCAGAAAATTAAGCCGTTTCATCGGTCGTATTGCGTTTATGATGTCAAACGTGAGCCGGGAATAAAAGAGAGCGGCAAACAGGTTGAAAATAATGCCCAAACTGAGAGTGATGGCAAAGCCTTTGATAGGTCCGGTACCAAACATGAAAAGAGCCATCGCGGTTATCAGAGTCGTTACCTGCGAGTCGACAATGGTCAGAAATGCCTTGCTGTACCCGCTGTCAATACTCGACCTGACAGATTTCCCCAGGGCATACTCTTCACGCATCCTCTCAAAAATAAGAACATTGGCGTCCACTGCCATGCCGATAGACAAAATGATACCTGCTATACCCGGTAGTGTGAGGGTGGCGTTGAGAATTGCAAGACCGGCGAAGAGCAAGAGAATGTTGAGGATTAATGCAGTGTTGGCAATAAGGCCGGAGAGACGGTAGTAGATCAGCATAAACCCGACAACCATGATGGCTCCGAAAATACCGGACCAGAGCCCCTTATGGATGGAATCCTGACCTAGAGTCGCCCCTACTGTCATGTTCTGAATTATATCAACGGGTGCAGGCAATGCACCTACTCGCAGAACAATAGCAAGATCAGCTGCCTCTTCGTGAGTGAAACTGCCACTGATTTGAGCAGAACCCCCGAGAATACGTTCGCGGATAAGCGGAGCTGAGCGAACAACATTATCCAAGACAATAGCCATCCGTCTGCCGACATTCTTTTCGGTTATATGAGCAAATACCTTGCCACCCCGACCGGTCATTTCCAGGCTTACGTAAGGTTCGTTGAAGTTGCCGCCGATTCGGACCTGGGCATCCTTGATCATATCCCCCGTCATCAGGATCTTGTTCTCGAGGAGTATTGGAATTTGTGTTTCCTTCTTGGTTTGAGGATCGATTCGTTTTTCAAAGTACAAGGAGGTATTGTCCGGCAAACTGCTTTGCAAAGCACGATTGAGTTTGGTTATGCTTTCCCCCTCTTTCCACTGGTGCGAGGCTTCAGCCTGGGCAACGAGCTGCTGAAGATTCAGGCCGGGGGCATCGGCAACGAGTTTGAATTCCAGCTGAGCGGTGTCGCCAAGAAGCTTTAAAGCTCGTTTAGGATCTTTAACGCCGGGCAGCTGAATAACTATTTCATCCTCACCTTGACGGATAATGACCGGTTCCGCGACTCCGAACTGATCGATCCGGTTACGGAGGATTTCAAGGGATTGGTCTACAGCATGATTCTTAATGTATTGCTTCTTCTCATCCTTCAAGGTTAGAAAGATGCGGGGAAAACTGCCTTCCTTTGCCTCGATTTTCGCATCTATATCAGGAAAATCGTCACTTATAAGCTTTTTCACCTTTTCGACGGCATTGGTATTGGGCAGGGTGAAGATAACGGTATCGGGAGATGGCGAGGAACTTCTGACAGCACTTATGGACTCTTCAGAGAGAGTGTCCTTGAGATCATTGGCAGCCAGTTCCAAGGAATTCTCTTCAGCCTTCGGCAGATTGACTTTCAACACAAGATGCATTCCGCCCTGGAGATCAAGACCAAGACGAAGGCCCTCCGGCGCCATATAGGTTTTCCACCATTTCGGAGTCCCTTTATAAAATGAAGGGACAACGGTAACAATTGAGAGGAGGATAACTGATATGAGAAAAACAAGTTTGAGTTTGAGTGCTGTATTCATTGAATATCCTTGAGGTTTCTATAAAACGAAGCTCGTTCGTGTGCTGCCCGATACGTAGATGCTAAACTTTGCGATTATACTCCAATGCTTGAATCTTGCAAGGTTCAGTGCAGGATAAATAGTGCGGCAGCGAGCGTTTTTACGTTTTTTTTGATTTTTCTTTGAAGGTGCGCCAGTGGTCGCTTTTTAGCGAAGCATGATTTTCAGTGAAGTATGATGCTGCGATCAGGTAAAGGAAAACCATTTTGACGGGATAAAAAGACTCTTGCGATAATTATGGCCAGAAAGTAAATTTCCTGTTTTTAGGGAAGTGTCGGCTGACTTTCGATTTACCATGCCTTACTCTCGATCAAGATATAAATATGTAAGGTAATCCAAGCTGCAATAAATTTTAGCGGAGAGGGATAAGGTGTACACCCAGATTTATATATTGCGATTTCCAAAAGATACTAGTGATCAACCATTCATTTATCGTCTGGTTAAAGAATACGATATTGAGTTTAATATTCTTAAAGCCGATATTCTTTTGCAGCGCGAGGGGCTGATGATCATTGAACTCAAAGGGAGCTGTAAAACGAATGTAAAAGCCGGACTCGACTATTTAAGGAACCTGGGAGTGAAAATTGAACGATTGGCTGCAAGAATTCGCCGGGATGAAGAAAACTGTTTCCAGTGCGGAGCCTGCACCGGTGTCTGTCCTTCAGGTGCACTTTTCGTATTACGTCCGGAAATGTCTATAGTTTTCGATGCCGAGAAATGCACGGGATGTAGCCTTTGCGTGCCGATCTGTCCGGTAAGGGCGATGGAAGTCTCTCTCGACGATGACTGGATTTTTTCAGAAAAATATATGGTGTAATCCGAGCAGATACTGCAGTTCGGCACGAAGTCTATCCGAGTCGAACTGCAGTTGTACTTAAAATTTCTCCGGATTTACGGTATTATCTTCTGAGTCTTTTTGACCGAAAATACTCCAATCCGGAAGACCCAGTTTCGGGAACCATGCGGTCAATCGGGACTTAGGCGGATTACCGGCTTCAATACGAGCCAGAAGGTCCTTTGCTTTTACAGCGATATCCGTCTCAGGATATACGGCGAGTAAATATTTCAGTCGCACCTTGGCTTGGTCGTATTTTGCCGTACGTACATAATATTCGACAACGCAATATTCATGATTGGCCAGGAATTCAGTCGCCTCGGCAATTCGAGTTTTCGCTTCTCCTGTGTACGGCGAATCCGGGTAGGCTTTCAACAATTGTTTGAACAGTTCAATTGATTTGCTCGCTCCCGCGGTATCTCTATCGATCCGGTCGATCTGCTTGTAATTGCACATTGCCTTCTGGAACATCACGTAAGGCATACTCTCATTGGTTGGATGTCGATTTTCGAACTCTTCATAGAGCAGTAACGCTTCCGGATAGTGTTCGAGGTAATAGTTGCAATCCGCCGCCTTGAGTTCCGCAAGGGTCGCTTCGGAGCTGAAGGGAAAACGGTTGAGTAAATCTTCAAAAAATTCAATGGCGGTAAAATATTTGCCGACATTGTAGTCATCCATACCCTTTGTCAATAAGTCCTTGGCCGGTAAATTAACATCTTCATTTTTTGCGATCTCATTACCTTCTTCATCTATTGAGGTAAAATTAAATGATTTTTTAATATCAGCGCAGCCACTTACTGCGAGGAACAAGACAAGGGTCAGGAGGACTGACACTAGATTACAACAGGAGTACTTTTTCGACAGCTTCATGATAGAATTCAAGTTTAGGATTTTTTAAGGTTTTGTAGGAATCTTTCAGCCGCAAGAACAGCCACCGCACCTTCTCCGGCCGCATTGACGATTTGCCGGACTTCTTTGCTGCAGATATCCCCGGCGGCCATGATTCCGGGGATAACCGTCTCCGACTCTTTATTGATAGGGATGAAACCCCATTTATCTGCCTGCAGAAGTTGGAGCGGCAATCCTGAGTTATTAGGGGTAACCCCTATAAGAACGAAAACCCCTTGCACATCAAGAGTGGATGTCGTGCCGTCTTTAGCAAGAAGCTTGAGGTATTCCACTTCATTTTCACCCTCGATGGAGGTAACGATAGTGTTCCAGATGAACTCAATTTTTTTGTTGGCAAATGCAATTTCCTGGAGAATTTTGGTAGCTCTAAGTTCATCCCGGCGATGAATTACCGTCACCTTGCTGGCAAACTTCGTTAGATATTCGGCTTCCTGTATGGCGGTATTGCCACCCCCGATTACGGCCACATGCATATTTCTATAGAAAGGGGCGTCACAGGTTCCACAGTAAGAGACCCCCTTGCCTCTAAGCTCGGTTTCTCCAGGTATATTCAAGGTATTAGCCCTGGCGCCGTTGCAAAGGATCAGGGTGTCACAACTGACTTGTCCCCCATCCTCAAGATGAAGAATCTTGCGTTTTCCGTCATTTGGATCGACTTTTGTCACGCAGGCCAGCTCAATATTCAGGTCGAATCTTTTAGCATGCTGCGTCATTTTCTCCACAAGATCAAAGCCTGTTAATCCTTCGGGATAACCGGGGTAATTGTCAACCCAATCAGTGAGTAATACCTGTCCGCCCGGGGCGCCTTGTTCGATCAGTACATGATCGAGCCGGGCACGGGCAGCATAGAGTCCCGCTGTTAACCCGGCCGGACCTCCGCCTAATATGACAAGTTCGTAGTGATCTTTCATTGACCTCGGATATATAAAATAAAAAAGGCTCTTTTTCTTGTAAACTTGGGATAAATTAACAAGAAAAACAGCCTAATGAACTATGCTTAATTGGCTTTGTCAATGAGAGCTATGAGTTGTGCTTTGCCGACTGAACCGGTTATCTGGTCAACAACTTGACCGCCTTTGAATAAAATAAGGGTCGGAATGGCTCGGATACCGAACTTGCCTGGAGTAGCAGGGTTATCGTCGACATTCATTTTTGCAATGGTGACTTTGCCGTCATATTCAACTGCCAGATCTTCAATAACAGGCCCGATGGCCTTGCACGGTCCACACCAAGGAGCCCAGAAATCGACCAGGGTGGGTTGCTCTGAATTTATCACGGCATCAAACCCTGCATCGGTGAGTTGCTGCACTTTTTCACTTGCCATTATTTTCTCCTTTACTAATGAGATTAATTTAAATCTGCATGTATAAATGAAAAGGATTCCTGATTCAGGAACGCACCTTTCGCTACTTTACCTTTTGCTCCAAGGGCTGACAAGCAGAAAAAAACAGCAGCCCTGACAAGCGAAACTAATTCGAGTGTTGCCTTGAGGGAAAAAGTACCATCATAAATTTTTTTGTAATCGTTCACTGGTACAACATCAAAAGACTGCATAACCCGGATCTGTAACCGTTCATCCAGTGTTCCAGGTTCGTTCAAGCAGGCCTTGGAGCTATAGTTGGCTATGCGAGGTGGCCTGATCGGACGAATATGGGGTGCTGGTGAACGGTTACATTTTTTTCAGAAAAAATAAAAATAGAATTTCCAAGGTTCGGAACTCGAGAAAGAACGATATCATTCGGGTTTTACTTTGCGCATCAACAAACAAAAATCAAGGGGGCGTAAAATTGGCAGAAAAACGTGGACCGTGCTATATTGATTTTCCATAAAAACCGCTCAGTAAAGTGATGACAACTTCATCCAGCCTATCATTTACTCAACACACCCTTGTTTCAATTATCAAGAAAGGAGTTTCAAATGAAATATACATCCTCTGTAAATCTTTTTGAGCAGGCGAAAAAATATATCCCCGGAGGGGTTAACAGTCCGGTGAGAGCTTGCCGTTCCGTAGGATGTGATCCCGTCTTTATCATCAAAGCTGCCGGGGCAAATCTCATCGACGCCGACGGTAATGAATATGTGGACTTTGTCTGTTCCTGGGGGCCAATGATTATTGGTCATGCCCATCCCGATGTCATAAGTGCCGTACAGGAAGCAGCTGCCTCGGGCACCAGTTTCGGCGCACCGACACCTGTGGAAATCGATCTGGCCGCTATGGTGGTGGAAGCCTTGCCGTCTGTGGAAAAGGTGAGATTTGTCAATTCGGGAACTGAAGCGACCATGAGCGCCGTCCGGCTTGCCAGGGGATATACCGGCAAAAAGGTCGTGGTAAAATTCGACGGCTGTTATCATGGTCATGCCGACTCGTTTTTAGTGAAAGCCGGTTCCGGTATTATCACTCTCGGCATTCCGGGTAGTCCCGGAGTACCGGATGAAATTGTCAAAAACACCATCTCAATTCCTTACAATGACGTCCAGGTTCTCGAGAAAACGTTACGGGATGAAAATCTGGATATCGCCTGTGTTATTGTTGAACCGGTTGCCGGAAATATGGGATGCGTACCACCCAAACCCGGTTTTCTGCAAAAGCTGCGAGAGCTGACCGGTGAGTTGGGAATTATTTTAATATTTGATGAGGTTATTACCGGTTTCAGACTCAGTTACGGGGGGGCGCAACAATATTATGGCATATCCCCGGATCTGACCTGTCTCGGAAAAATAATCGGGGGGGGCCTGCCGGTGGGAGCTTATGGAGGAAAGTCGGAAATCATGAATTCCGTCGCTCCGGATGGGCCTGTATATCAAGCCGGCACACTTTCTGGTAATCCTCTGGCTATGGTCGCGGGAATTTCCACCCTGAAGTTATTACAAAAACCGGGATTTTATGAGCAGCTTGAAGAAAAAGCTGCCTGGTATGCCGAGCAACTTGAAAAGGTGGCTGCATCCGTTGGCATCGACGTACAGCTGAACAGAGTCGGAAGCATGATGACCGGGTTTTTCACCTCGGAGCCTGTACATGATTTTGAGTCGGCAATGAAAGCTGATGTCGCAAGATATGCACAGCATTACCGCCAAATGCTGGGCGGGGGGATTTATCTTGCTCCCTCACAATTTGAAACGGCCTTTATCTCGGCTGCTCAGTCTATGGAGGTCCTTGCAAAGGCAATTGAAATGACTGAATGGTCATTCAAAAAAATAGTCGAAAAGTGAAAAAATATTGACTTTGGCATGGAGTCATGATACCAAACTCCTTTATATTATAATGTGATTGATGGGTTAGAAAAGGTGGGTGAACAAAATGTCGGATTTGAAGAAAGAATTTGTTCAACTGCTGGCGAATTACGGGCATATCGGGTTCACCTTTGTTGCCGCTATCGTTATTGGTATGGGTGGCGGTATTTATCTAGACCAAAAAGTTTTTGATGGGCGTACTTCTCCGTGGTTTACTTTTATCGGTTTAGCATTTGGTATTGCTGCCGGTTATAAAGCTTTGTTTGAGGTCATCCTACGGGATAAAAAAGCCGAGGATAAAAAGAAGGCCGAGGATAACAAGAAGGCCGAGGAAGATAAGGACCACGAAGACTAGAGGGTTCTGTGACAGAGAATGTATTATCCCTGCAGAAAATGCAGGTAATTAGCTGGACTTTGCTGGCGGTAATGACATTAGGTTCGGCACTACTGTTCTCTCTGTGGTTCGCCCTGTCGGTATTGACCGGGGGGATTATTTCGATTTGCAGCTTCTGGGTATCGAATAAAGATGTGATGCGACTGATTAACTCAGTCACATCGCTGCCATCCCCGGAAGACCGGAAAGCCCAGGCTCAGCAAGGACAAAAAGGATACTTGCTGAAATTCTGGATACGTATAGTACTTATAGGTATTGTCTTGCTTTTGCTTATTAAAAGCAAAGTGGTCAATATCTTTGGCTTAATTTTGGGTTTGTCAACGGTAGTAGTCGCGATCACATTCATCGCCTTGGATGTGGCCAGGCACTATTTCTTCAGAGGGAGGAGGTAAAAGGGGTTATGGAACATCCGATACTATTTATTTCGATTATCCTTGAAAAACTGGGACTACCTGTCCCGCATGGTCCTGTAGGGCATACATTTTTGGAGCAGATTTGTGCACCATATATGACCTATACCTGGCTGGTTATGGCGTTTCTTTTTGTGGTTTCCAGGCTGACTTTAGGAAATCTTGAAATGATTCCCGGAAAAGGCCAGAACTTCTGGGAACTGGTAATCGGTGGAATGGATGATTTTTTTGCAGACAATATGGGAAGGGAGATGACTGATAAATTCTTCCCGATGATAGCAACTTTCGCCTTATATATTACCGTAGCTAATCTCATTGGACTCATTCCCGGCTTCATGTCTCCGACTTCAAGTCTTAACACCACTCTGGCATTAACAATTATTGTCTGGTTCAGCCATCATCTGATTGGTTTTCGCGAGCATGGATTAAATTACTACAAACATTTTATAGGACCGGTCTGGTGGCTCGTGCCTCTTCTGTTACCGATTGAGATTATCAGCAATCTGGCACGTCTCATTTCTCTCTCTATACGTCTTTTCGGAAATATCATGGCAAAAGAAACGCTCCTCGCAATTCTGTTCATGCTTGCCGGTGGATTTTTTGCTCCGCTGCCGATTATGCTGCTTGGTGTTCTCGTCTCCATAGTCCAGGCGATGGTTTTTGTTCTCCTGACTGTAGTTTATTTTTCCCAGGCACAAGAACATGCACATTAAGAGACGCTTCCTGATCCAAGGGTCGGGAAAGATCTGATATAGGTTTTAAGTAGGAACAAAATAAAGAAGAAGGCCAAAAAAACTAAATTACTTAAGGAGAAAACAATGGAAGGAAATCTTCAATTAGCTTTAATTTGTGTCGGTGCTGCACTGTCAATCGGTCTTGCTGGTCTGGGAGCTGGTATTGGTATTGGTTCCGTTGGTAATGGTGCATGTCAGGGACTTGCCAGGAACCCGGAAGTACAACCCAAGTTGATGGTTTTCATGATTCTTGGTATGGCACTTGCTGAGTCTGTTGCTATTTACGGACTGGTTATTTCCTTGATTCTTCTTTATGCCAACCCATTGTTGGGATAAGAATCTTCGATCATAACGATTGTTAGTTGATCGTCGGAACGGGCTGCAGAGAATTCTGCAGCCCGTTCTTCGTTTTAGCAGGACTTTATTGGACCCGGAGGATGCCCGTGACAACCGATTCTGACAAATATATAATCATCAACCCCAGCAGGCGGAAAAAAGAGAAACCCCTCCCTGAAAACGGTATCCTGCTCGTCAACCCATCGGAGGCCTCGGAATGTTTGCGTCAATTAAGGGAGAAGGGGGGAGAGGCGCGTTTTCTTTTTAATTCCGATATGGCTGTCGCCGGCGAACCTCCGTATTTTGCCGCGGGTCCTGCTATCGGAGCACCCATGGCGGCCCTCACTCTGGAAAAATTGATTGCCCTGGGGGCGAAAAGGATTATCCTTTTTGGTTGGTGTGGTGCAATTTTACAATCCTTGCAGGTGGGTGATATCGTCATTCCCGATGAGGCTCTTTCCGGCGAGGGCACTTCGGGATATTATCCATCGGAAAATGGGATTGGGCCTGACATCAACCTTGTTAGACAGGTTGCAACTGTTTTTGCTGATAAGGGGTTCCAGGTTCATCAAGGCTGTGTCTGGTCAACGGATGCGGTGTATCGGGAGGATAGACGTTTTCTTAAAAAACTCTGCCTGGACAGGGGAGTCGTCGCAGTTGATATGGAATTTTCAGCTCTCTGCGCCGTGGCCCGGTTCAGAAAAATTGAATTTGCCGCAGTACTAACCGTATCTGACGAACTCTGGGGAGATTCCTGGCGGCCCGGTTTCTCCAAAAGCTATTTTATGGATCAAAAAAAAGCAGCAATGCAACTTCTATTTGAGCATCTTGCACGTTTTGGGGAGAAATAATGGCCCGTTTTCATCTTATCAGTCTTGGCTGTGCAAAAAATTTAGTTGATTCCGAGGTCATGCTCGGCTCGATGACTTCCTCGGGTTGGGAACTGATGGAAGATCCCGAAGATGCCGAACTTCTAATTGTCAACACCTGCGGCTTTATTCAGTCGGCAGTGGAAGAAGCCATAGAGGAAATATTTGAACTTGTCAGGCTTAAAGAGCGATCACCTGAAAAAAAGATAGTGGTTGTGGGATGCCTCGTACAGCGATACAAAGAGAAACTTCCCGAAGAGCTCCCGGAGATCGACCTCTTTCTCGGTACTGAGTGTGCGGCTGATATCGCGAAATATATCGAACAAATGGGAAAGGGCGAACTGCGACCCAGGGTTGTCCTGCCGGAAAGAATTCTTATGTCTTTCGACACTCCCCGAATTATCTCTACGCCTGACTTCCGTGCCTGGTTGAAAATTACCGAAGGTTGTGACAACCGGTGCTCGTATTGTATGATTCCGGCGATTCGCGGCCCACTGCGCAGCAGAACCATCAATGATCTAACCCGAGAAGCCGTGAACCTTGAGGACTATGGAATAAGAGAACTCTCACTTGTTGCCCAGGACAGTACCGCGTATGGCAACGACTTGGAGGGGGGCGAAAATATCGTTCAGTTGCTGGAGAGTCTCCTGGCAAGGACTTCAATACCCTGGTTGCGCCTGCTCTATCTCTATCCTACAGGAGTAAGTGATGAATTATTGCATTTGATGGCGGATAATCCTCGGATCGTACCGTATCTGGATATCCCTATGCAACATGTCAATAATAAGATTCTACGCGGCATGAACCGGCGCTATGGATCGGAACAGCTATACGCAACTGTCGAGCGAATAAGATCCATTCTTCCTGATGTAGCTCTCAGAACTACCTTTTTGGTTGGATTTCCAGGGGAAACAGAAAAAGATTTTCTGGAGATTGAAACATTTTTACAGAACGTACAGCTTGATCATGTTGGCGTTTTTCCCTATGCCAACGAAGAGGGTTGTCCATCGGAAAAATTTGCCGAGCAAGTGCCGGAGAAGGAGAAGCTGTATCGGCGGGACTATCTCCTCGATGTTCAGTCAAAGTTGTCCGAAACTATCCAAAAAAAATATATAGGTAAGGTGGAACCGGTTTTAGTTGAAGGGGTGAGTAGAGAAACGGATTTACTGCTGGAGGGAAGAACAAGGTATCAGGCACCGGAAGTCGATGGCTGTGTCTTTATCAACGAAGGTGTTGCCAGCCCGGGAGACATAGTTCAGGTCCGTATCACCGATACTCAGATATATGATCTGATAGGCGGAATTGTTGAATGAGAAAATTCAACAAACCTAATGCTGCTCTGGAAAAAGCACCACCTATAAACAAGATTGTTCATAAACAACACCCAGCTTATTCTTGTCGGGTTGATGAGTGTTGTTTATGTTCTCACGGATCTGAAATAATGGCTATTTGCCATTATTTACTTTTTCCCGCAGTTCTTTTCCGACCTTAAAGAAAGGAAGCCTTTTCGGTTTGACCTGAATCTTCTTGCCGGTTTTTGGATTTCTTCCTTCATATGAATCATACTTTTTAATGACAAAGCTGCCAAATCCGCGAATCTCTATGCTCTCACCTTTGGCAAGCGCCTCAGTCATTGTCTCAATAACAGTATTGGTTATTGCAGCGGCTTCACGGTGAGGTACATTAATATCCTGTGCCAATGCCTCAATGAGTTCTGATTTATTCATACGTAACTCCTGTCTCCGGAAATCAAATTAAGGTCCTTTCTACAGTTGTGTTTGCGTAATGATAAGTGTGAATAGTAGATGAGGTCCACAGTTGGAAATTAAAAACAAATAAGAATTCAATCACTTATATAAGAATTTCTGGGTCTCAGGTAGAGACTTTCCAGTCTAACTAATTAGATTTAATCAGCTATTCGGGAATTTGTAAAGAAAATTCTATAAAAAGATCTTATTTAATTCTGAAGGGTTAAGTTGTCTGTAGTCTCCAAGGGCCATCCGGCCAAGAAAGAGTTTGCCATAGGCGATCCGCTTAAGATGAAGGACAGGATTTCCGATGAAGCCGAACATTTTTTTCACCTGCCGCTTTCTGCCTTCATGGATGGTAATCTGCATAAGACAATTTTTTCCTACCTTTTCAAGAACCGAGATTACGGCTGGTGAGGTCGTTTTACCCTCCAGGATGATGCCGCGTTCAAGAAGCGCAATCTTATCTTTTGCCGGACATCCTCTGACGAGCGCCTCGTAGGTTTTGTCAACTCCGTGACTGGGATGCTGTATTTTCTGGGCGAATTCCCCATCATTGGTCAGAATCAGTGCACCTTCTGTATCCAGATCCAGCCTGCCGACAGGGAAAAGACGGACATTGGTCTTTTTTATAAGTGAAGTAACAATTGGTCTGCCTTGCGGGTCGGAGAGGGTCGTTACGTATCCTTTTGGTTTATTGAGCAGGTAATAGACCAATGGTTCCTTGGCTTCAATCAGCTTTCCGTCAAAAGTGACTCTGTTTTTTCCAGGAATGACCCGGACTCCCATTTCCCTGGTAATAACCCCGTCTACTTCTATACGGCCAGCGCTGATATACTCTTCAGCTTTGCGCCTGGAGGCAATACCACATTGAGCGATATATTTTTGTAGGCGTATAGGGTTGGTCATCGCCACTCTGCCGGGATGATCTTGGAAAATTTTTGGTCCACTTGTTCTTTCGTGGCCTTATCGACCTCAAGAATATCCGTATACCATGGTTTCATCCGGCAATCTATAGTGATGGGAGGTTGAAGACCAACATGAAAACGGTTAACGGAAGTGGTTTTGGCATGAATGTCGGCGGCCGGTTCGAAACGAGTAAATATTGACCAGAGGAAGTCCTGCATGCAAGAGGTAGCTTCCGAACAATTGTCGACCAGCACGATAACCGGCCAGTCCTGTAAATCATTGGATTCGGAAAGCTGTCTTGCCAGGTTTGGGTTATCGCTGTAAGGGCATCCCTCAATGACCAGAGTGCCGGGTAGAAATACTTTTGGTTTGATGCAATTTTCAGGAAGCATGCCGGAAAAAGACTTCGGCAGTTCCCTTTTTTTCTCCTTGCCGAGTCCAAGGAGCATGGCTTTGGAGCCTTTATTGACTGAAGGCCCGGTATAATCGAGGGTGTCCTGCGAGACATTGGCAAAAATGAACAGATCCCGTTGCCATTGCACTCGCTCGAGCACATGGACCCACAGTTGTCCAAAATCAGAAATATCTATATCGCCATCGGTGACAATGAGAAATTTCGTAAGGGAAAGCTGTCCCTCTCCAAGAACGCGCAGACCGCAGGCAAAGGCTTCCCGAGGGTATCTGTCGGAAACTCTTGCTGCGGCCAGGCAGTGAAAGCCGGTTTCGCCGAAAGTTTTCAGTTCTTTTACTCCTTTCATAACCAAGGGAAAAAGAGGAGAGAGCAGGTCCTGCAGAAAGTCTCCGATAAAAAAATCTTCCTGCCGGGGACGACCGACTACTGTGGCGGGATAAATTGCGTTGTTTCTGTGATAAAGATGGCTAACCTGAAAAACGGGATAATCGTGTTCCAGGGAATCGTATCCGTAGTGGTCGCCAAATGGTCCCTCGGGATGGCGCAGGTGGGGTGGCACCTGACCTTTGACGGCAAATTCGGCTTTAGCCACCAGCCGGTGTCCCCCTAAGGGGTCATTGGCCATCCGGAGTTTGTCGCCGATAAGCAGGGAGGTGAGCATCAATTCAGGCAGATCCTCGGGAAGCGGTGCAATGGCCGATAACATGAGCGCCGGAGGGCCACCTATAAAAAGAGTCAGTGGCAGCGGCCGGTTCTGCTTTTCAGCCTCATAATAATGATAGCCACCGCCTTTATGAATCTGCCAGTGTATTCCGGTTGTCACATCGTCATGTCTCTGGATCCTATACATACCAAGGTTGTGTCCCTTGCCGTCCGGATGTTCGGTATAGACCAGCGGCAAAGTAACAAAAGGACCACCGTCACTATGCCAGGAAGTCAGCATCGGTAGAGAACTGAGTTTTGCCGGCGCCTGGCAATTCTCGAGAATCGGCGCATTCTTTACCGTCTTTAAACCAATTTTTAAGCCATCGAGAAAGAGCCGGCGATTATCCCAGATTTTACCCATAGAGAGCGGCATAGCCGATTCGGCAAATCGCACGATGTCGCGAACAAATTGCTGGGGTTTGTTGCCGAAGGCAAGTTCCAATCTTTTGTTGGTTCCAAAAAGATTGGTGGTAACAGAAAAGTCAGAACCTTTGACTCTGGTGAATAACAGCGCAGGACCTCCGGCAGCTATTATGCGTCGATGTATTTCGGCAATTTCAAGATAAGGATCGACTTCTTCTTCGATAACGAGCAGTTGGTTTTCTTTCTTGAGTACTTCCAGGTAACTACGCAAATCATCAATTTTTGTTATGCCCACGCCTTACTCCTTATGATCGCAGTGATGACTTGAGTCGCCAAGAAATATGCGGTGATACTCGCTTTCGCTGAGATGTTTTCTTAAAAGGTTCATAAAGTGGTCGACAAATTGAATAATTTCCTGACTGCTAAGCCTGGATGCAAAGAGTTGGGTAAATTCTTTCTGTCCACTAAGTTTTAGGAACGTGGCAAGTGATTGACGATCAAGGTCTTCCGTAAGGCCGAAGCATATTTTTGATGGATCTGGTTTCATTTTTGGTGCTTTAGTAGGTTAGGTGGAGGATTAGGCGGAATCCGACATGATTTTCCAGTCAATGGATCGGCTTCGCGGGCCATCATATTCACAGAAAAAGATCTTTTGCCATGTGCCGAGCCGAAGGTTGCCATTGTCAATGTGCACGGTCAGTGAATTGCCGGTAATGAGAGCCATGATATGCGAGGGTGAATTTCCTTCCATATGTTTATAGTTGAGGTTTTGGGGTACGATCTGCTCCAGTCCCTTTATTATATCTCGACAAACATCCGGATCCGCGCCTTCATTGATGGTAAGTCCAGCCGTGGTATGTGGATTGTAAAGAAAGAGTATTCCGGAAGAAACGGAATTATTCCTGATGATTTTATCGAGATCTCCGGTGATATTGACCAATTCCCGCTTGGAGGTAGTGGTGATTTTTAATTTTCCGCTGACCATGGATCCTTCTCCGGAATTGCCGTCCCATCGGGGTTCGGCTTTGCAGGGTACATCTCGAGCTTCTTGCCGAGAAGTTGTAACATAAGCAATTACTTGCTTAAAATTCAAGATAATACTCTTTGATGGCGTCGTAAAAACTCTTCATCTGCTTCGTTGATGCATGTATAATTGTGCCGCAGGTAGCGAATATATGTTCTTTTTCTCCGTCGGTCAATCTTTACCCCGAAACATCTTCCACCTATTTCGAGTTGGAGTAACGTCAGATTGTGGAGGGCATAATTGCCTCCAGCGAGGAAGTCATACTGAAAGATAGTTCACCATAACGAATGGTTATGTAAGCCTTCGCTAGTTAATCCATTTGCTGACGCGATCTGATCGGAGCCTTGACATCGGTTCTTTTGCGAATACTATAATGTGATGTATGTACTGTAGGTTGCAGTGTGGAAGAAAAGCACATATTCAGAGGCATTGGGATACAGTGGCAAGACAGGAAGATCAAATCAAAAATATATGGATGCTCAGCAGAGAGTACGGGAGTATTGCCGGTGCCGGTGGCGTGAAGGATGTTTCCTGCCAGTTGGCTGAAACGCTTGCCCGCTGGACAGGACGGTCGGTCCATGTAGTGCTTCCGTTATATGGTTTTCTCGATGTGCAGATGCTCGGTTTTCAGCCATTGCAGGATCCTTTATGTCCGGACAGGACACTCAGGCTACTGATCGATATGCATGAGCCTGACAGTATCCTCTATGAAGAAGTCGGTTTTTTTTATGCTAGAATCAACAAGGTGCATATATATCTGGTTGATTCTAAGCGATATCTCGAAAAAACCGATGTATACACGTATACTGAGGTGGATGAAAGCAGACTGTCCTGGCAGAAAAAATCGATGGGACACCATGACTATTTCGCCATGAATCTTCTGCACCAGAAAGCAACGCTTGAATTGATGATATGTCTGGGCGAGAGACCCGACGTGATACACTGCCATGATGGACACACGGCAATATTATCGGCGTTGATACGAGAGATTCCCGGGTATCGCAGTTACTTTCGGGGAACGGGCTGTCTGGTCACCATTCACAATGCCGGCATGGGCTACCATCAGGAAATTGCGGATATCCCCTATGCCCTATCAATTACCGGCTTGGCAAAGCATGTGATAGACAATAATCAGCTGGACCATAAATTCGATCCTTTTTTAGTGGCGGGTCGTTACGCAGTCATGAACACGGTCAGTGAAAACTACGCAAGAGAACTGCAGGAGACTGAGTGTGATGGTCTGACCGCCTGGCTGGGGCATGAGTTGAAAAAGCGAAACGTTGTCATAGAGGGGGTGACCAACGGTATCGAACCGAATTTTTTCTCGTCCTCGGTTATAGCAGGAAGTGACCCGGCCATGTTGTTCGATCCCGGTAAAAGTGATGATGACCTCTCGGGAAAAAAACAATGCAAGTCCGTGCTTCTCTCGCAGATCGCCGCAGGTATTGAGCTTGAGGAGGTGCAACGCTTTGGCACCTTGAAAAACGATGTGGACCTTCCTCTATTTACCTTTATCGGCCGGCTCAGTGAGCAGAAAGGCGTTGATATCCTGATTGAGGTGCTAGAGGTACTGCTGGAAAGAGAACGAGATCTTCAGATGCTTATGCTCGGCAACGGCAATGACGACTTTGAGTTACAGCTGATTGCTCTCTGTGAAAATGATCTGATACGCGGCAGAATGTGTTATCTGAAAGGCTTCAATCCAGCCTTGGCAAACAGGGTCTTCGCTGCAGGTGATTTTAATATTGTTCCTTCGAGATACGAACCATGCGGTCTTACCGATTTTATTGCGCAGCTTTTTGGCAATATTCCTGTTGTTCATCATATAGGCGGTTTGGTGAAAGTGAAGGACGGGGTGACAGGAATAGCCTATCAGAATGATTCTCCGGATGATTTGCTGAAAGCTCTTCAAAGAGCATTGATTTTGTATGGCGACAAGCTGCAAAAACGCAGAATACAGCAACAGGCGGTTGAGGAGATCCGGCGGAATTATACATGGACAACAGTTATGAAAAAATATCTGGAGCTGTACCGAAAGGCAAGGAAGACGCAGATTTGCCAATAAAAAGACGATTCATTTGCATCGACCAATAGATATCAGGATCGGTCGGCTGACACAGAATAGTCTGGCTGGAGTTAAGAAAATAATCATTCTTATGGATGAAGAGATAGAAATGATAACAGGAGATGACTATGACAGTGAAAATAGGTATTAACGGTTTCGGCCGGATTGGCAGAAATATGTTCAGAGCTATAAGTAAAGATGCCGCTTTTTCTGATGTGGACGTGGTAGCAATTAACGATTTGACCGACAACGCAACGCTGGCCCACCTCTTGAAATACGATTCTGTTATGGGAACCTATGACAAGGATGTTCAAAGTAACGAAAGAGGCATCGTTGTCGATGGCCGGGAAATTGTGGTTTCCAGCCATCGGAATCCCGCCGATATCCCCTGGGGTGACCTGGGAGTTGAATATGTTGCAGAATGCACCGGAATTTTTCGGGATAGCGAATCTGCTCAGGGCCACCTCGATGGCGGTGCCGGCAAGGTAATTATTTCGGCCCCGGCAAAGGGGAATGTGAAAACCTTCGTCATGGGGGTAAACGAGGACGAGTATGACGCGACGATGCATCATGTCGTTTCCAATGCCTCGTGTACCACCAACTGCCTCGCTCCCTTCGCCAAAGTTATCCTGGATAAATTCGGTATAAAACGAGGGCTTATGACCACAATCCATGCGTATACCGGAGACCAGCGATTGCTTGATTTTCCTCATTCGGATCTCCGCCGGGCAAGAGCGGCGGCACTCTCCATGATTCCGACCAAAACAGGGGCAGCAGCTGCGGTTTCCCTGGTCATACCCGAGTTGAAAGGAAAATTTGACGGTCTTGCCATCCGCGTGCCGACTCCAACCGTTTCTCTTGTTGATGTGGTGATCGAAGTTGAGAAGGAAACCACTGTAGACGAGGTGAATCAGGCCCTGAAGGAGTCGACGAGCAGATATCTCGGGTATACTGATCTACCGCTCGTTTCGATAGATTTCAAGGGAGATCCCCACTCTTCGATCATCGATGCACAATCCACCAAAGTAATTGGAAAAACAGTGAAGATAATGAGCTGGTACGATAACGAGTGGGGATATTCAAACAGAATGCTTGATCTTATTCTGCATATGGAGGCCAATAAGGCAATCTAGCACAACGCTTCGATTGGTTATGCAAAAAAGCGCCTTTGGAGTTTTCTTCAAGAGGCGCTTTTTTATCTCTCGTCTTCAAAAGAGAGTAGACAAAGCTGCCTAAAAGTACTTATACCCCCTCGTGACAAGGAAGTAAGAATGACAATCGTTATCAATATCGGGATGGATAAAAGAAGGATATGGAAAAGATAAAGAATGATGCGACAATCGAATCCGACGCGCTGAAAGCCAATTTGCTTGAGACCGCGGGGCTCGTTGTCATTGATCCCGAGCTTCTTATTTTGCTTGAGGTTGTCAACCAGTACAAGGGCTTGCACTCGACTCTTGAAAAATTACTCTATGAGGTTTGTCATCCCTTTCGGAATTGGAAAATAGTCCTGCCGCAATTGCGGAGTTTTGTCCTGAAAAATTTCAATCACTATAGAACTCATGAAAGAGGACCTGAGGCTTTCCGACTTTTTTCCCGCCTTTTCATGGAAGCTCTTCAAGATACCAAGCGGGATCCCGCACTCCTTTCCCAGGCCGTCGGGGCCAAGATGGTTTGGCTCGATCGGCTGGTTAATAGTTTGACCGCCGAAGAACTCTACCTGTTTGAGACTGAGTTGAACGTGGTTTTTGAACGTCTTACGGCATTAGACAGAAGTGATCGACCAATCATGATTCAGATTGTGCATGGGCAGCATCCGTTGAACAAAATTGCCAGACGAATGCTGGATATAGCAGTTGATAATCAGAAAAAATTCGATTTTTTGCCCCTGGCAAAACTGGTGCAGACCATTCTCAATCGTTGTTATGAATATTGGCTGCAGGAGGATGATCCACTGTCCTGGTTCCTTGATCGTTGTGCCATCCCGGTGACGGATTTCCATTCATCCCAATTATTTCGGGCGATTTCTCATCAGGTGATGCGGGAACATCGCAAGGAGTTGCAGGAATTAGGCCTGGCAGACGATCCCCGAAATTGCCTGCAAAAGATGCTGGAACTTCCTGATCATGTTGATATTGTTAAATATTACAGGGATATGCCCAATAAACTCGTGGAGGCTGAAGAAGTCTTCAAGCAGTTGGAAGAAAAGGGCAGGACCTCTCTGCATTATTTTAACGAGAACAGAAAGCTGCTTTTTCTCTTCAAAATAATGGATACCAAAGGATTGTATCTTATCCATGAAGAAACATTGCGGGAAATCAACCGCAGCCTGGTTCAGCTGATCAGAGAACAGAGTTTCGAGGAGATCGAGGAATTCCTGCTGACCACCTTTGAATTACTAAAAGCAAACGTCCGTAAATATCCTCATACTTCCTTGCAGTGCATCCAGGTGCTTGGTGCAGAAGTCTTCGATCGCGGTAATAGTCGCATGGTGGAGGCTTTTCTTTGGGGGGTAGTGCGATTCGGTTTTCAGCACGCGAGTGTCGTTGGGGTGGATGAAAACTGGCAGCCTCTGACAAATCCGGCACATTTGGCAAATATCAGGGTCTGGCTCCACCTGATCATGCGTGAACCGAAATGGTGTTCAACCCTTTTTTCCGCTCTCATCATTCACCTGAAACTTTCCGGAACCTGTATAAAGGATACGGATCTTTTTCAACGTGATATAACCCAGCTCCTGAACCATCCCATCGAACCGATTTATAACCTGTGCAAACAGTTCGCCAAACTCATGCCGGTGTTTTTCAATGAAATCGGTTCGGAAGGAGAGTTGCGTGACGTCTCTACGGAACTGGACGAGATCCACAAGAGAAAGGACGTTCTGATCCATTTTCTGAGAAAACAGGGCCATGTAGAAAGCTCAAATCTCATCGTTGACTTCATCCAGGCAATAATCTTGTTCTGGAAGACCCGGGATAAGACCTTGCTGATCTCCTATATTCCGGAAGACGTGTATCTCCAGGTAAAGACGGAGGGAGAATATATCGATGAGCAGTTCATCCTGAGTGAGAGGTTCTGGAGTGAGATGGGGATCGACCGGGTAGAGGGTATCCTTTTACAGGATAATGCCCGGACATCTGCTTTTCTGCAGCGTCAGGGCGATCTTCATGCCCATGAAGTCAGGCGGTTCGAGCTGCTGATCCAGATGTATAAACTGCTCCATAAAAAATATAAACTCGGTTTTCTACAGTTACATTCCGAGATCGCCAGGGCGGTTAATGATGGTTTTCCTGAGATGGAGCGGCTGCTTTCCGGCCTCGATCATTCCGACACAGAGCATTGTCTTGAGGCGCTGCTCACCGCCCTTGAAGGCTTGCGGGAAATTATCCTGTCGGAAGAGACTTTTGAAGCCCAGGAAGATATTTATTATAAACGGCATATCGCGGTTGACATCCCCTCTGTTTACGGGAGATACAAGGAGCGTAAATTTGATGCTCTCAGCCTCACCTTCCGCCTTGAGAATCTGGCAAACCTCTATCTGGAAAAGTTGCCGGAAACCGTTAATCTGTCTATTATTACCCAGGCCACCTTTTTCAATATAGTTCGCTGCATCAAACTGTTTCTGAGAGCTCTGGTCGTGGACGGCATCACCTCCCGCCGGCTTTTCACTTACCTTTCCCTTCTGGAAAATTCCTTAAAAGTCAGAAGGTTTTCCTATACGCAGTATCTGGATATCTTCCGAGGCATGTCGGAAGGCGTAAAAGACATAATTTATGCCTTTTACACGAATATCCATCAGAATAATCTGTCGATCATCATTCCCCAGATCGGTCGCGAAAACATTCTAGATAAGTTCAGTTATCTTTATGATGAAGAGGAGATCGGGACGACGGTACAGAGGCTGTCCGAGGTTTTCATGCGTGAATTGATTTCCTCGACCTTTGGGCTGCAGCATCTGGATAATTTTATTCTTCGAATTCTTCAGACCCTGGAAAATCAGAAGGATTTGCTCGATCAGGAAAAGCTGGACCTGCTGATGACTTATAATCCGGAGAAGGCATTGTCCCTGCTGCACATGCCCAATCCTTTTACCAATAATCTTATACACCTGGGCAATAAAGGATTCAACCTGGCGACGCTCTGCCGGGACGGAAAAAGAGTGCCTCCTGCCTTTGTTATCACCACCGAAATCTTTCGCTGCCGTGACATCGTTTTCGGGTATTCCAAGACCCGTGAAGAATTCATGCAGGGGGTTCGGAAAGCCCTTACGGAGATCGAGTTATTGACAGGCAAAACCTTTGGCTCCCCGGAAGCGCCTTTGCTTTTGTCGGTGAGAAGCGGAGGGGCGATTTCGATGCCGGGAATGATGGCTACCGTTCATAATGTCGGCTTCAATGAAGAAATGATAAGCGAGTTTATCGCCAATAATGGAAATGCTTATCTTGCCTGGGACAATTACCGGCGGTTTTTACAGTCCTGGGCGATGATCTCCGGTATCGGCAGAGAGGATTTTCAGACACTTATGAACAATGCCAAGGCCAAATATAATGTCAGTCTGAAACGATATTTTTCACCTGACCAGATGAAAGAACTCGCCCTCTCGTATCAACGGCTGATTCGACAGAGAGGGCATGGAATTCCCGATGATCCATGGCTGCAGCTGGTGAATGCGATCCAGCTGGTGCTTGACTCCTGGGAAACGAGAAAGGCGGTTGAATACCGAAGAATTATGGATGTATCCGATTCCTGGGGTACGGCGGTGATTGTCCAGGCTATGGTGTTTGGCAATAAGAGCGACCATTCAGGGGCCGGCGTGGTCTTTACCGCTCATCCTTACCGCAAGGTTCAACGGGTGGCGCTTTGGGGAGATTACGCCTACGGCGATCAGGGGGAAGATATCGTCTCCGGCCTGGTAGCCAGCCGCGCTGTTTCCATTGAACAGGCAAAACTTGACGGCCGTTCCGTTGACGAGACAATGGAAGTGCGGTTTCCGAAGATCTACAAAAAATTGCTGGAGATATCTCGAGAGCTTGTCTATGAAAAACGGTGGAACCCACAGGAAATTGAATTTACCTTTGAAGGGCCGGAACCTGAGGAACTCTATCTCCTGCAAACTCGGGATATGATTACCATTAAGAAAAAGGAACATCTCAATGTCTTTGTCGAAAGCGAAGCCTTGGCGGCTGCTTATCTCGGCAAAGGAGTCGGAGTTTCCGGCTCGGCACTTTCAGGCAGGGCGGTTTTCACAGAAGAAAATATACGGGCATTGCGAAAGACGGACCCCGGTACCCCGCTCATTCTCATCAGACAGGATACCGTGCCGGAGGATATAAAAGTGGTCAGCCAGGCCGATGGTCTTCTTACTTCCAGAGGTGGGCAAACCTCCCATGCATCTGTTGTTGCTGTTCGGCTCGAGAAGACCTGCGTCGTCGGCTGCAGCAGTTTGAAAGTGTATGAGGCCGAGCAGTATTGCGAAATTGCCGATGTCCGGATCTGTTTTGGAGATCCGGTATCAATTGATGGCAGAAATGGTCAGGTCGTAAACGGCATGCACCCGATTGTAGAAGAATATCATATTTTACCCATTTAGTATCTTGCAGATTGTTTTCTTGTTTTTGGCAAAAAAACAATTTAACCCATGATACTTATCCCCGGAAAAGAGTTCCTCCTTGTTTCCCGTTTACCGAGGTGAGATCCGCTTGTCCGGCGCATAAGTTTCGGAGGAGGAATTTTTTTATGTGCGTTTCTGACTGAGAACAGTACAATAGGGGACCATACATTGACGTCGAGACAAGAAAACAATATTAACGATCGCCAAGGTGTTTGAGAAACGCGAAAAATCGTTATGAACTGGTCCCATGGGACAATGGGGGGGATTATATGGCGGATAAGAAATTCAAAAAAGGACCGAAACTTTTTTCTTTGGCCAGGAAAAGAGCACTCATGCTTGATGTTCCTCAAGAAAAAGGGGTCAAACTTGCAGAACTCATTTGCCGGATACAGGCAAAGGAAGGTAATGCCCCCTGTTTTCAGCAAAGAGAGCGTTGCAAAGAGAAAGCTTGTTGCTGGCAGGCATCCTGTACCGCCATTATGGAAGACAAGTAAGCTGCAGAACGGTTAACGGCGGTTTTCCGGGATCCCAAGCTTTTTCAGTATCAGTCCCAGCGGGCAGAATTTGGAAAACCCGAACTGAAAGAGATTCAGGCCGACAAAAGCGGTAAAAAAAAGCCAGTATTTGCTTTGAAAAACCGGGCTTGCCTCTACCCCTAATGAGAGACTGAGAAGAATAAAAGATCCGGCAATAACGTGTATCCAGTCCGAAACGGTCATTGTATCATGTCCTTTCTGTCGACGAGCGGAATGGCACTCCAGGTTTATCTGTTAAAAATTCGGGCAAAATAGCACACGCATCTTCTGGATAAGTTCCAGAATCCGTTTGTCGGTAATTTTATTAAAAATAAAGTTAGCATCCTTGCGATAATCGATGATTCCCTGCCCTCGCAAAATATTAAGGTGCTGGGAAACATTGGCATTGGTTGTTTTTACCTGCTCTCTGATTTCGCCTACCGAAAGCTCTTTATCCTGAAGCAAACAAAGAATTTTCAGGCGAATGGGATGTGACATTGATTTAAGCAACTTTGACATTGCTTCTATTTGTTCATCTTGCATCTTCTCTCCTACGGAAGTATTTCATTTTTTAATTTAATAGTTGTGCCGTTATTGTAAAGGTATTTTCTGCAGGACGCCTTTCTTTTTTTATTCCGGGATGGGTATGAACCTTTGCAAATTGCGCAACAATACCGCTCGGAGTTGTTCTCGCGCAATATATATTTTCTTTTCCGGCAGTTCATGCCGACTTTAGTTATGGCGTACTCGAACATCGCCCTTCCAATACCTCTGATTTTGCATCAGTTGTTCTGATGAGTCAAATAAATAGTGCTTGCTTTGGTCTGGGATGCTGAGTAGATTTTTATTTCCACCTTCCATAAAAGTATATGTATATGGCCTCCAGCTGTCTGGTTGGTTTTAATCATTTTCCACCCCCTGAATAATCGTGTCGTCATTTCAGGGCGTGAAATGAGAAGATTCTGGCGAGGCCTACAACGAGACTCCAATTCCGAGGAGATGGTGTGATGGGCCGAGACGAGTTAAAAACGGCGGCACCGATGGGTACAGATCTTTTCCCTGACGGCAGGGATCACAAAAAACGAACCGGAGTTGCGCAAAAGAAAAATGGAGACAAAGAGCTGAAACAAGCCGTGGGACCCTTGGAAAATCCTCAGGTCTTCTGGGCGAAACGAGCTGAAGAGCTGGTTTCCTGGTCGAGGCAATGGGATACCGTTTTGGAGGGGGATTTCAACAGTCCGGAGATAAAGTGGTTTTCCGGCGGTAAGCTTAACGCATCCTTTAACTGCCTTGATCGACATCTGGTAAACGGCAGACGAAATAAAGCCGCTCTTATCTGGCAGGGCGAAAAAGAGGGAGAAGTAAAAGTTCTTACCTATCAGATGTTGTTTTCAGAAGTCTGCAGATTTGCCAATGTTTTAAAGAAAAAAGGTATTCGCAAAGGAGATTGTGTTTCAATCTATCTGCCCATGGTGCCCGAGCTGGTCATTGCCGTACTTGCTTGTGCGAGAATTGGAGCTATCCACTGCGTTGTCTTCTCGGGATTTTCTTCTGTCAGTCTGCAGAACAGGATGCAGGATTGCCGGTCAAAAATACTTATTACCGCTGATGCGATCATTAGAGCCGGCAGAACCATTCCCTTGAAACCAAATGCCGATGAGGCAATGGAAGAGTGCATGCTGGTCGAGAATTGCATCGTGGTCCGGCGTTCAGACAGAGATATTTCCATGAAGCCTGACCGCGACAGTTGGTGGCATGAGGAAATGTACGCCCAGGATATCAAAAGCTGTTGCGATGCCGAGGAAATGGATGCAGCGGATACCCTGTTTGTCCTCTATACTTCCGGTTCAACGGGCAAACCTAAAGGCGTGGCTCATACAACAGGGGGGTATCTCCTCTATGTGATGCACACCTGCCAACAGGTATTCGACTTGAATGACCACGACATTTTCTGGTGTTCTGCCGATTTAGGGTGGATTACCGGCCATTCCTATACCATTTACGGTCCCTTGGGATTAGGGGGAACGAGTCTCATTTATGAGGGAATCCCTCTCTATCCACGTCCTGACAGGTATTGGCAGATCATAGAAAAGTTCCGCGTCAATATCTTCTATACGGCCCCCACTGTCATTCGTGCACTTATGCGATTTGGCACGGAACCTGTAGAACGATATGATTTATCATCCCTTCGTCGGTTGGGAACTGTGGGGGAACCGATAAATCCTGAGGCATGGAGATGGTATTACGAGCAAATCGGTAAAAGTCGATTACCTATTGTCGATACCTGGTGGCAAACGGAAACAGGCGGAATCATGCTGGCACCTCAGCCGCATACCAATCTTCTCAAACCCGGGTCGGCTGCATTGCCTCTGCCGGGAATCGATGCCATGGTAGTCGATGATACCGGCAGGGAGACAGGCGTCAACGCCGGAGGACGATTAGTGATTCGCAAGCCCTGGCCGGGGATGCTCAAGGGACTTTACGGGGAGCAGGGCTCTCTCAAGAATAGCTACCTAAATCTCTTTCCGGGAATGTACGATACCGGCGATGGAGCATTCCGGGATGAGGACGGTTACTTCTGGATCACGGGCAGATTGGACGACGTCATCAATGTCAGCGGCCACAGGCTCGGTACCGCTGAAATCGAAGCGGCATTGCTCGCCCACCCAGAGTGTGGCTGAAGCTGCGGTAGTTGGCATGCCCCACTCATTGAAAGGACAGGCAGTCTATGCTTATGTCACTTTAAATAGAAATGTAGAACAATCACCCGGACTGCTCGAAGAACTGCGTCGTCATGTTCGTGAGGAAATTGGATCGCTTGCCACACCAGATAAGATTCAGTATGCATCACAGTTGCCGAAAACGAAAAGTGGAAAAATTATGAGGCGGGTGTTAAAAAGGATTGCTGCAGACGAGTTTGAAAATTTTGGGGATGTATCCTCTCTGGCAGATCCCTCTCTCCTAACCGATCTTGTTGAAGGAAAAAGAAGCGTCTCCTGAAATCGCTGTTTTTCGGATACGGTCCGGTGATGAGTGATCAAGAGTGGTTGTGTCTATGTCCCGAACTGTTATATGTCTGTTTTCCTGGAATTATATGGCGTGCTTGTGTCGATTCGGCAATCACGCCATCTTTTTTTTACTGATGTCAGGATACACTTGAATCTCCAGGGAGAAACGAGTTTATTGGAAAAGATTCGTAAGCAGATGGTTTTCTTAAGGAGAACAAATTATGAAAAAAAGATTGTTGAATCCTGAAAATGTTTGTCTACAGATTATAGATGTGCAGCAAAGTCTCATGTCCAGGATCAAAGGTGCTGATAAAGTTGTTGAAACCATAGAGTTTATGGTTCATTGTGCTAAAATTCTCAAAATCCCTGTAATTGCCAATACTCAGTACAAAAAAGGCCTGGGAGCCTACGTGCCTGGAATTGAATCTCTGGTAACCGGAATCCCGCAGATTGATAAAACGGAGTTTAATGCGCTTGCCAATAGAGAAACGGAGTCCTTTATTAATGGACTGCCAAAAGAGGTGGAAACCATTATACTTGTTGGCGTTGAGACACATATTTGTATCTACCAGACCGCCATGGGACTTCTGGCAAAGGGACGGGACGTTTGGGTGGTAACCGACGGTGTGTCCTCACGAAACCTGGACGAGCACCAGACCGGATTAGGGAGGCTTCAGAGCATGGGAGTCTCTTTGGGGTCATCGGAAATGTTGGTTTATGAACTGCTTGGCAAGGCCGGTACCCCCGAGTTTAAACAGATTCTTCCGTTTGTCATTGCCCGGAATGAATGATCGCTTGAGCCCATGAGGCTGTCATATTAAGCAAAATGTGACAAAAGAATAATTCAATTAATTACGTGCCCCCGGAAAGTTATGAAAGGAAATGAAATTCGAAGCAGGTTTTTAAAGTATTTTAATGATCATGGTCATACCATTGTTGACAGTTCCTCTCTCGTACCCAAGGATGATCCGACTCTCCTTTTTACTAATGCCGGAATGGTACAGTTTAAAACGGTTTTCATGGGGGAAGAGAAAAGGGACTATCAAAGGGCCGTAACCAGTCAGCGTTGTGTCAGAGCCGGCGGAAAACATAATGATCTTGAAAATGTAGGATACACCGCCAGGCACCACACTTTTTTTGAAATGCTGGGAAATTTCTCTTTTGGTGACTATTTCAAAGAGGACGCTATTCGCTTCGCCTGGGATTTTCTCACGGTGGAACTCGGCCTGGATCCGCAAAATCTCTGGGTCTCGATTTTTGAAAATGACGATGAAGCGCAGGAATTGTGGGAGAAAATCGACAATCTGCCCAAAGGCCGAATCCTCAGAATGGGCGAAAAAGATAATTTTTGGGCCATGGGTGATACTGGTCCCTGCGGACCGTGCTCCGAGATTCACATCGATCAGGGGCCGGAGGCGGGGTGCGGTCGAGCCGACTGTGCACTGGGGTGTGATTGTGACAGGTTTCTGGAGCTCTGGAATCTGGTTTTTATGCAATTCAATCGCTCCGAGGATGGAAAACTGACTCCCCTGCCGAAACCGAGTATCGATACAGGCATGGGACTGGAGAGGGTAGCAGCTGTCCTCCAGGGCAAACACAATAACTATGACTCTGATCTTTTTTTGCCGATTATCGCCAGGCTGGAGGAATTATCGGGGAAAAAATACAAGGTGAACAATCAGGATGATACGGCAATGCGGGTCATCGCCGATCATGCCAGGGCCACGACCTTTCTCGTCGCGGACGGCGTCTTGCCCTCTAATGAAGGGCGCGGCTATGTCTTAAGAAGAATCATGCGCAGAGCGGTTCGTTATGGCAAGTATCTCGGCCTGGAAAAATCGTTCATGCAGAAAGTCACAGCCGCTGTCGTGAATGAAATGAGGGATGCCTATCCGCATCTGAGCGATGCCGGCTCCCTTCTGACCAAAGTCGTGAACAATGAGGAGGAGCGATTCAGAGAAACCCTGGAAAATGGTCTTGCTCTTCTTGATGAGGAAATCACCCGGCTTTCCGGCGAAAAATCACAAGTAATTCCGGGTAGTTTTATCTTTAAGCTTTATGATACTTTTGGTTTTCCCTTTGACATTGTTCGAGATATCGCGCTGGAACGAGGCCTTGACTTTGATGAGGCCGGCTTCATGCACGAGATGGAGAACCAGCGGCAGAAATCAAGGGACTCTCGAAAAGGGGAAGGTGTGAAACTTCTTGGAGAGGGTGTAAAAAGTCTCGCAGCAGAACACAAGATTGCCGAATTTGTCGGTTACAAAGAGTTGTCCGCCAGCAGCAAAGTCCAAGGCTTGCTCAATTCGGCTGGAGAGCGGGTGGAAGTTCTTCGCTCAGGCGAGAGAGGGCAGCTTTTTGTAGAAAAGACACCTTTTTATGCTGAGTCCGGCGGCCAGGTCGGTGATTGTGGTGAGGTCGCATGGACCGGTGGCAGCGCAATAGTGACATCAACATCGGCTGAGGGAAAGAAAATAATTTTGCACTCGATTGAAATTAAGGAAGGAGAGCTGACCGAAGGCACCGAGGTGACATTGTCGGTTGCCGTGGATAAACGTCGTGCAACAGCGGCTCACCATTCAGCGACACATCTTTTGCAGGCGGCATTGAGAAAAGTTCTAGGGGACCATGTCAAACAGGCGGGTTCCTTGGTCGGACCCGACCGGCTGCGTTTCGATTTCACACATTTTTCACCCCTTTCTCCTGAAGAGATAGAAGCTGTTGAGTATCTGGTAAACGAGAAAATCTGGGAAAATGCTCCTGTCACGACACAGCTTCTGAGTAAGGAAGATGCGATTAAAGGAGGAGCAACCGCACTATTCGGAGAAAAATACGAGGAAAACGTTCGTGTGGTTTCCATGGCGGATTTCAGCAAAGAACTCTGTGGCGGAACCCATGTTCAGGCAGCAGGGGAGATAGGTGTTTTTAAGATTCAGTCTGAAGCGGGTATCGCTTCCGGGGTGAGGCGCATAGAGGCGTTGGCGGGAGAACCGGCTTTTGCCCAGATACAAGGATTGTACCGCAGGGAGCGTCGCGCCGGTGCGCTCCTGAATGCAGGAAGTCCGGAAGAGATAGTCGGTAAGTTGGAAAATCTCCTTAAAAACCTGAAGTCCATGGAAAAGCAGGTAGCCGATTTATCGAAACAACTGGCAAGTTCAGATCTTGATTCCCTGTTCGATAAGGCCGTGCAGATAGATGGGGTGAAGGTTATTAGTGCACAGATACCGCTAGACAGTCCAAAGACGCTTCGAGAGGTTGGGGATAAGGTGATGGACAATCTAGGCACCGGCATCGCCGTTTTAGGTGGCACCATCAACGAAAAAGCGGCCCTGCTTGCTCTTGTCAGCAAAGATTTAACTCCAAGGATCAAGGCTGGGGATCTCGTCAACAAAATTGCCAAAATAGTTGGCGGTAAAGGTGGCGGACGACCCGATATGGCGCAAGCCGGAGGACCATTGGTCGATAAAATCGGTGAAGCGATAAAATCGGTTCCTCGGGCTGTGGAAGAGTTGTTCCATTAGGAAATTTATTACCACCTTACGAAAACTTGTAGGTTCATCAGAGCCCTTTCTCAGAGAAATGCCTTTCTGCTGCACGGAGGAAGGTTTATATAAAATAGTTGACAGCGCTCTATATTTACAGTAAGAATTTTTTGCTGTTGTGAATGGTCGTTCATTTTAATCCTGGCAATTTTAGACCATTATTTTGTGGATATACTCTATGCGGTCATCATTCATTGCATAAATGAATGTTAATTTTTTTTATCGTTATCTTAGTTAAGCAGGAGCTACTAACATGATTACGACGGATATCACTTTGTTTATTCAGATTGTTAAC
The DNA here is from genome assembly GCA_963835305.1 of uncultured delta proteobacterium. Lineage (GTDB taxonomy): Bacteria > Desulfobacterota > Desulfobulbia > Desulfobulbales > Desulfocapsaceae > Desulforhopalus_A. Next base: position 198,428 of record CAWIEU010000009.1, on the reverse strand, counting down.
ATGATTGTACTCATGTTTCTCCTCAATGGGGTCCTCTACAAGCCTATACGGAAGATTCTAAAGGAGAGATCTGGAAAACTACTGGGAATGCAAGAGGAAATCTCGAAATTTGAGAAAAATGCCAAACTGCGCCAGGAAGCTGTTGATGCAAAGATGGCACAGGCTTCCGGAAAGGCGAAAGCTGCTTTGGACTCAGCGCGAGCGGAAGCTCAGGCAGCCGGTGATGAGAAGCTGGCGGCGATCAAAGCTGAGGCTGAGGCGGTCAAGCATTCAAAACTTGCTGAACTTACGGCTCAAATCGATAGCGCAAGAAGCAGTTTGCAGGCTGACTTAACAGGGTTTGCTACGGATATGGCCAGTAAAATTCTGGGGAGGAGTTTCTGATTATGAATAGAGTGAAACAAATGGCAAGGCTTGGGGGCCTGCTGACACTAACACTTTGGTTCGCCCTATCCCTCGGACTGGTTTCCGTCTCGGCCCAGACTGCAGAACCGGCGGCTGAACATGCGGTGGCTGTAGAAAACGGTCATGCCGTAGAGTCAGGTGCGGTAGAAACCCATGGCGGAGCAGAGCATGCCGGAAGCCTCTCGGCAGCAAAGGTCAAAGACCTGGGCTGGAGGGTTGTCAACTTTATTGCGCTCATGATTATTCTGGTAAAATTCGGTGCTAAGCCCATCGGATCAGGTTTGTCATCGCGCCGTAAAAAAATAAAAGATGAAATTGATACTTTGGAGCAAAAGCGCACAGCCGCGGAAAGCTCCTATGACGAATTTCAAGCCAAATTGGCGACGGTAGAGTCTGAAATTGGCAAAGTGGTTGAAAGAGCAATCGCTCAGGCAGAAATAGAGAAGGCAAAGATTTTGGAAAAAGCCGAGCAGGGAGCTGCTGATTTGATGCGTTCTGCAGAGATGGCAGTCCAGAATCAGGTTACTGAAGCTCGTCGGACTCTCAAAAATGAAGTTGCTGAACAGGCGGCTGTGCTTGCTGAACAACTCATAAAGAAGAATCTCACTGAGAAGGACCAGGTGAGGATCATTGAAACCTATTTAGATAAAGTGGGGGCCGTACAGTGAAACAGTCAATCCTCGCAAAAAGATATGCCAAGGCAATTTTCACAGTAGGTCAGGACCGGAAAAAATACGAAGAGTACAACGAGGTTCTCCAGGGATTGGCGAATCTGTATGCAACTCACCCTGATGTCGTTGACGCTCTGACGAATCCCTTATATCCCATGGATGTTAAAGAGAATGTTATGAAAGGGATAGTTGGTTCCATGAAAGTGGATGCGACCATGGGAAACTTTCTGAATCTTTTAGTTCAAAAAAAACGTGCCGAGATATTGCCTGAAATAGCTCTCGCTTATAAGACCATGGTTGATGACGCCAAAAACATCAGTCATGGTAACGTTATTTCAGCAATCGAACTGAGCGATACGTTAAAGGGAAATGTTCAAACAATTTTAGAAAAGTTAACAGGCAAGAAAGTAGAACTCACAACCAGTGTCGATCAATCCATTATCGGTGGTATTATTGCCCAGGTTGGTGATCTGGTTTTGGACGGGAGTATTAAGACCCAGCTTGCAGGTTTAAAAGATTCCATTAAGGGGAGAGAGTAGATGCAGATTAAAGCCGCAGAAATTAGTCAGATTATCAAAGACCAGATTGGGGCCTATGAGACCAGTGTTGATCTCAACGAGACTGGTACCGTTATCTCCGTAGGCGATGGTATTGCCCGTGTCTATGGTGTACAGAATTGTATGGCCATGGAGTTGTTGGAGTTCCCTGGTGGAATCATGGGGCTTGCTCTGAATCTTGAGGCCGATAACGTGGGTTGTGCCATTCTTGGTAATGTAACAAATATCAAAGAGGGTGATATTGTCAAACGAACCGGAAAAATTGCCGAGGTTCCGGTAGGACCAGCCATGGCAGGTCGTGTCGTTGATGGTATTGGGGCACCGATTGATGGTCTGGGACCGATCAATTCCGAATTCACCTCAAAAATTGAGGTGCTGGCTCCCGGGGTTATCTCCAGAAAAGGTGTACACGAGCCGTGTTATACCGGTGCAAAAGCTGTCGATGCAATGACTCCGGTAGGCAGGGGACAACGCGAGCTGATCATTGGTGATCGTCAGATCGGCAAGACCGCGCTCTGTGTTGATGCCATTATCGCTCAGAAAAATACTGATGTACATTGTATTTATGTCGCAGTCGGGCAGAAAAAATCAACTGTAGCCCTGGTTGTTGAGGCACTCAGAAAGCATGGCGCGATGGAATATACAACCGTTGTTTCCGCTTGTGCCTCCGATCCTGCTCCAATGCAGTATATCGCACCTTTTGCCGGCTGTGCAATGGGCGAATACTACCGCGATAACGGACAGCATGCTCTAATCATTTATGATGATCTTTCCAAGCAGGCGGTCGCTTATCGCGAGCTCTCACTTCTTCTCAGACGTCCACCGGGACGTGAAGCCTATCCTGGTGATATTTTCTTCAACCACTCCCGTCTTCTTGAGCGGGCTGCGAAGGTAAATGATGAACTCGGAGCGGGATCTCTGACAGCGCTGCCGATAATCGAGACACAGGCCGGTGATGTTTCCGCTTTTATTCCAACAAACGTTATTTCCATTACTGACGGTCAGGTTTATCTTGAGCCGAACCTATTCTTCTCTGGAATCAGACCGGCAATTAACGTCGGACTCTCAGTTTCCCGTGTTGGTGGTTCCGCGCAGGTCAAGGCGATGAAGCAGGTCGCCGGTACCCTTCGATTGGATCTGGCGCAATATCGTGAACTTGCGGCGTTTGCGGCTTTCGGTTCGGATCTCGATGCCTCAACCCAGGCAAAACTTACTCGCGGGGAAAGGCTCGTTGAGATCCTGAAGCAGCCACAGTATCAGCCGTTGCCGATGGAAAAACAAGTTACCATCATTTATGCCGGCTCTAACGGCTACCTCGACAAACTGCCCGTTGATACGCTGGCCGATTACGAGTCTGAACTGTATAACTATATCGAGTCCAATGAGCCGAGCATTTTCAGCGATTTGGTCGCGGAAAAGCAGTTTACCGACGCTATCAAGGAGAAACTGAATAAGGTACTGACCAGCTTTGGTGATACTTTCAAGGCGACAAAAGGTCTTAACTAATCACGCAAAGGTCAAGATATGGCGACTCTAAAAGAAGTAAAAACCAAGATCTCAGGCGTAAAAAAGACCGCCCAGATCACCAAAGCCATGAATATGGTCGCTGCGGCAAAGCTCCGTGGCGCCCAGGAGAAGATGGAGGATTTCCGACCTTATACGTCAAAATTCAATGAGGCGATGTCTAATCTTTCCGGAGGCGCAAATACCAATGCATTTCCGCTCATGGAGAACCGCGAGGTTAAAGCGGTGGAATTGGTTGTTGTTACCTCTGATCGTGGATTATGTGGATCTTTTAATGCCAACATCATTAAGTTAGCCCTCAGAAAAGAAGCCGAATACGAAGCAGAAGGCAAGAAGGTTTCTTTCGTTTGTGTTGGAAAAAAGGGCCATCAACTCTTGAGAAAGAGCGGCAAGGTCAGGAAGAGTTATCAGGATACAATGGGCAATTTCCAAATGTTCAATGCCAGGGAGATTGCTACCGACATTGCAGAAAAATTCCTGGATGGAACAACTGATAAAGTCGAAATTTTATTTAATGAATTTAAATCGGTTGCCAATCAAGTTCCCACAGTGGCACAGTTTCTGCCCGTTCAGCCTATTGAAGCTGAAGAGGGAGCCGAAAAAAAAATCTCCGGTGACTACATCTATGAGCCCTCGAGCGAGGAAATCATGGATGTTCTGCAGCCACTATATCTCAATGTTCTCATATATCACGCTATGCTCGAAGTGGGAGCGGGTGAACATGCTGCCCGAATGACAGCTATGGATAACGCTACCAATGCATGTAAAGATATTGTGAAGAACCTGACCATCGTTTACAACAAGGCTCGACAGGCTGCAGTAACAAGCGAGCTTATGGATATTGTCGGCGGTGCAGAAGCCCTGAAATAATAATTTTCATTTTGATAATCAAAAGACTTTAGAGGAGGGTTAAAGCCCAATGAGTGAGCAAAAAATAGGAAAAATCACACAGGTCATCGGCCCTGTAGTAGACGTTGAGTTTGAACCTGGAAAGCTGCCTTCCATAATGAATGCTTGTTTCGTTACCAATCCAGGTATCAACGATGTCGAAGACAACCTAGTCATCGAAGTTGCTCAGCATCTCGGTGACAATGCCTGCCGTTGTATCGCCATGGACCAGACCGATGGTCTCGTGCGCGGCATGAAGGTTAAAGATAGCGGATTACCAATTACCATCCCGGTTGGTCCCGCCTCTCTCGGACGTATCATGAACGTTGTCGGAAGGCCAGTTGACGGTTTGGGTCCTATAGCGTCAGACAAAACCTTGCCGATCCATCGTGAGGCTCCGCAGTTCACCGACTTGGATACAGAGGTTCGAGTTCTCGCGACGGGAATCAAGGTAATCGATCTCCTGGTACCTTTCCCGCTCGGTGGAAAGATGGGACTGTTCGGCGGTGCCGGATGTGGAAAAACCGTTATTATGATGGAAATGGTTAATAATATTGCCATGCATCATGGTGGTATTTCCGTTTTCTGTGGTGTCGGTGAGCGAACCCGTGAGGGTAACGATCTTTATCATGAGATGAAAGATTCGGGAGTTCTGCCGAAAGCTGCGCTGGTTTACGGTCAGATGACAGAGCCTCCCGGAGCCCGTGCCCGTGTTGCTTTGACCGGTTTGACCGCTGCCGAATATTTCCGTGATGAAGAGGGACAGGACGTACTTTTTTTCGTTGATAACATTTTCCGTTTCACCCAGGCAGGATCGGAGGTTTCAGCTCTTCTTGGCCGTATACCTTCCGCCGTTGGTTATCAACCGACACTGGCAACCGATCTTGGTGCCCTGCAGGAGCGCATTACCTCCACCAACAAAGGTTCCATTACAGCAGTACAGTGTGTATATGTTCCTGCTGATGACTTGACCGACCCGGCACCTGCAACCACCTTTGCGCATCTTGACGGTACCGTTGTTCTTTCCCGTCAGATTTCCGAGCTCGGTATTTATCCAGCTGTTGACCCTCTTGACTCAACCTCCAGGATTCTTGATCCAAACGTTATCGGAGAAGAGCATTACCAGGTTGCTCGGGGTGTTCAGGTTACTCTGCAGAAATACAAAGATCTGCAGGATATTATCGCAATTCTTGGTATGGATGAGCTTTCGGAAGAGGATCAGCAACTAGTTTCCCGTGCCCGAAAAATCCAAAGATACCTCTCTCAACCATTCACGGTTGCAGAGGTATTTACCGGTATGCCTGGTAAATTTGTAAAGGTTGAAGATACTGTTCAGGGATTCAAAGAGATTCTCGAAGGAAAGCATGACGATTTAAATGAGAACTCTTTCTACATGGTTGGTTCCATAGACGAAGCGGTAGCTAAGGACGCCAAGTCAAAGGCATAAACTCAACTGGATATGTAGGGTAGGTTCCTCTTAAAAAATCCTTTTCCAAAGTTGTGGAAAAGGATTTTTAAGATACTAACACCCCACAAGGGGATATAAGTACCTCGAAGAAATGAATTCATAAAAACAAGAATTTAATTTCTAAGGTACTAAATAATTAGCTCAAGAGGACAATTCGATGGGACAACAGATAAGACTTGAAGTCGTTACCCCAAACGGTGCCAAAGTTAACGAGGATGTCGATATCGTTAACGCCCCCGGCTACGGTGGTGACTTCGGCGTTCTTGCTAACCATGCGCCTTTTCTGTCGACAATCAAAATTGGAACTCTTACATATGAGAACGGCAAAAAAAGAGAATCCCTCATGGTAAGTGGGGGCTTCTGTGAGGTCTCAAATAATAAGATCACCTTTCTCGTTGAGAGTGCCGAAGTTGGTAGTGAAATTGACGTTGAAAGGGCAATGCGAGCAAAAGAAAGAGCTGAAAAGCGACTCGCTCAAGCTGCCCAGCAGACGGATAATTTTAATCGCAGGAGAGCTGAAATAGCTTTGCAACGTGCTCTTGCCCGTTTAAAAGTGGCCAAAAAAGGCTAGCAGAAATTGGTACTGGTAAAAAAGGTTGATCTCTGAGGAGATCGACCTTTTTTTTTGTCAATTGCTTAACCCGGGTTAGACGTAGGCAATCTGAAATCTGGTTTTTCGTGTCGAAAGGTTTCAAATGGACCTGGTCCATTGAAGTTTATTTCCGTATTTCGAAATGGCTAAAGCTGCGCTGTAGTATCATTTATGTATGCTCTTATTCCAGAGGAAATTTCCTGCGTGAGCATATTGATGAAACTGGAATCATGCAGATTTTTGACATCACTTTCATTGCTGATAAAGGCGAGTTCGACGAGGATCGCGGGCATTTCAGCTCCGATTAAAACGTAAAATGGTGCCTGCTTTACGCCAAGATTTTTAATATCGGCAAATCCATAATCCTTGGCATTGTTAACAATGGTATTATGAACCTGCAGTGCCAGACGGGAAGATTCCCGTATTTTCGAATTCTTCATTATATCGGACAAGATATTCTGAAGCTCGTTCATCTGGTGAGTTGACGCGGCATTTTCTCTGGCCGCGACTCTCATTGCTTCCCCATTGGTTGTCAAATTGAGATAGTAGGTCTCAAGGCCTCGCACTTTTGGTGAAGGATGTGCGTTAATATGTAGTGATATAAAAAGATCAGCATTTTGTGTATTGGCAATTGCGGTACGTTCTTCGAGGGGTATAAAAATATCCCGGTCTCTGGTGAGGATAACCTTGCACTGCAGCTCTTTTTCAAGAAGAGGAGCGAGCTTTTTCGCTACATCGAGAACTATATCCTTTTCTTTCATGCCAAAAGCCATGGCTCCAGGGTCTTTGCCCCCATGTCCAGGATCAATGATAATTTTTTTAACTCCCAGACCAAGCTGTTGAGCAAGCGAGAGAGGATTTGTTTGCGGCTCGGTCTTGATCTCTGATTCTTTTGGAATTTTCGTTGAGGAAATAACAATTTTTTTTCTTTCTTTTAAAATTACAAGATTTGATTCTTTTTCTAATGCCGCTTTGTTCTTAATTTTTTTATGAGTATTGACTATGGCTATCGGTGTAGTGACTTCATGTACCTTTCCTTTACCACGCACATCTATAACTACCCTGAATGGATCAGGGAGATTGAATATCTTGTAATCGTTGACGGTTTCAATATCGAGAACCACCCGTACGGTGTCGGGACTGAACTGCTTGGTGCGGATTCTCCGAAGGAGCCCGTCTTCAATCGGCACAGGAGAGCGGAATTGAGGTTCAATATAGCTTTTCTTGAAATCGATATAGAGCCTTCTAGGAGCATTCTTGGTCTCCTCAAGGAGGACTTCTTTATAATCGACAGGTCCGGAGGCTTTAATGACAACGCGGGTGTAGTTGTCAGAGGACCAGTATTTGATTGGCAGTACGTGCCTCAAGCTAGCGTAACCTGGAGATGAAGATACCTGTTTCTCCAGTGAATTGCCGTTAACAGCTTTCTTCTCAGTGAGAACCTTTAGAAGTGATTCGGCTGGAGATCGCATATCCCCTTTGGGATAATTTGCGAGAATTGCATTGAGGAAATCGACGGCTTTTTGGGGATCATTCTGTGTGTTGAGATAGATTTGTCCGAGGGCAAAATAGCTATCATCGGCAAGGCGGTTTTGTGGGAAAATCCTGATTATATCCTTAAAATAAGATATAGATTCTTCAATATCGGTACTCAGTTGAAAACGATCATGCATATCTCTGTATAAACGGCCCAACATAAAGAGACAGGCGGGGGCAAGATCGGATTTTGGATCGGAAAGATAAGCCCTACGAAAATTGCTGGTTCCCTTTAACCAGTTTTCTCTGGATTTTGAAAACTTTGGATTTGTCTGCAGTTGTTTGTAATATACTTTCGCCTCACTATATCGCGTGGCAAGAAAGGTGGAATCATTCGAATTATAACCCGCGAATAGATTGTATGAAAAAAGGATGAGCTGTAAAAATGAGATAAAAAGAATAAGAAAATTTCTGCTGCTCATGGTAAAAAAGCTACCTCTTGTCTGATAACGAACTAAACGATTATGGCAAAAAGCTCTGCAATTGAGCAGTAGCAAAAATAGTATACTCAAATCAATGGACAAGGCAAAAGAAATAGCAGTAGAAGAGCCAGGACCAAAATATATGCCGTGGGAGACAATTTCCTCCAGCCTGACGATAACTTTTTAAAAATGAGTGAGCTTCAATCAATTATTTAAATCATTAAGCATATCCTTTAATTTATATAAAGTATTTAAAGCATCGAGTGGAGCGCATTCATCGAGATTGATTCCCAGGAGAAAGGTTCTGACAGGATCGGCAGGTGGGGAAAATAGGCTTAGTTGATCAGGATGCTTTTTAGTTTTTGATGATTTTTTATGGCTTACGATCTGATCCGTTGTCCGGCCGAATTTGCCGCGCTCGATCTCATGTAGAATTTCCTCTGCCCTGTGGACGACTTTGTCAGGAACTCCGGCTAGACCGGCTACCTGGATGCCGTAACTTCTGCTTGTTCCACCCCTGACCAGCTTATGAAGGAAAATGATATTGTGCTGCCATTCACGCACGGCAATCGAAAAATTCTGCACCCGATCCATGGTTTTCGCCAATTCAGTTAATTCGTGGTAGTGGGTGGCAAAAAGTGTTTTTACCCCTTTGCCGTTTTTTTGCACCAGATCTTCAGCGACAGCCCAGGCAATTGACAAACCATCGTAGGTCGAGGTACCCCTGCCGATTTCGTCCAGAATTACCAGACTTTTTTCAGTGGCATTATTGAGGATGTTGGCTGTTTCACTCATTTCCACCATGAAGGTGGATTGACCGCGACGTAAATCGTCCATGGCCCCGACCCTGGTAAAAATTCGATCAACGATACCTATAACAGCTTGCTGCGCAGGAACATAGCAACCCATCTGGGCCATGAGTACAATGAGCGCGGTTTGTCGTAAGACAGTGGATTTCCCGGCCATATTAGGACCAGTAATTATAAGAACTTCTTCAGATTTTTGATCGAGGTGTACATCGTTTGGAACAAATTTTCCCGAAGGAAGTGTTCGTTCAATGACAGGATGCCTGCCCTCGACAATTATAATTTCCTCACCGTTATTAATATCCGGTCGACGGTAATTGAATTTGTGGGCAATCTCACCATTGGCGGAAAGAAAATCTATCTTGGCTAACAGTTGAGCTGTTTTTAGGATACGACTGCTGTTTTCAGCGAGTTGAGAACGGATCGACAGGAAGAGTTGGTATTCAAGTTCCACTCTTCTCTCCTCCGCCCCAAGGACCTTGTTCTCAAATTCTTTGAGCTCAGGGGTGATAAATCGTTCAGCGTTTACCAGGGTTTGCTTTCTGATATATGTATCGGGTACTTTTTCGGCCTGAGCTTTGCTTACTTCGATGAAATATCCAAAGACCTTGTTAAAGCCGATTTTCAGTTTGGCAATCCCCGTAGCTTCACGTTCCTTGGATTCAAGATTGAGGATTAGCTTCTTCCCATCCCGCAGAAGAAGTACCAGTTCATCCAACTCTGCATTGTAACCGTCTTTTATCAAATGCCCATCGCGTAGCGTGACCGGGGCTTCAGGATGTATAGCATTTTCAAGTAACTCGTGAAGATCGGAGAGTGTGTCGAATTGTTCACTGATATCGATAAGTTTTCGTGTATTACATGCTCTCAGCAAGGCGTGAATGTCGGGAAGAGAGGCGAGGGATTTATTCATCGCCAGCATATCCCTTCCATTTCCCGTACCAAGAATCATACGACTATTGAGTCGCTCCAGATCATAAACATTCTCAAGCAGGGCACGTAACTCTTTACGCGCTGTGCTGTTTTTGAAAAAGAATGTGACTGCATCCAGCCTGCTTATGATTTTGTTCGTATCCTGTAACGGAAAGAGAAGATTATGCTTGAGCAACCTGGCTCCCATGGGGGTGCAGGTATGATCGAGGATGGACAGAAGCGAGCCCTGCCGCTGTCCGCCAATTATGGTTTGGGTGAGCTCGAGATTTCGTCTGGATGAATCATCTATATGCAGAATAGAGTTGGTGTCCAGAGGGGTCAATTTCTCGATATGGTCAATTGCGGTTTTCTGGGTTTCACGAACATAATCGAGCAGGCAGGCCGCAGCGATAATACCTGATGAAAACCTGCTGCAACCAAAGCCATCCAGAGTGACAACCCGGAAATGGTCGAAGAGAGTTTCTTCAGCGGTCTCGGCATGGTACGAGGAGCTATCACGCTCGGTGATGCAGAGACCAGGGATCAGGACACAGATCTGTTGAAGTAAGTAATCGAGAACATTCCGATCTTTTTCGAATATCAACAGTTCAGAAGGCATTAGGCGAGTCAGTTGGTCAAGAATGACTTCACCACTCTCGCTTTTATCGGAATATTCGCCTACCAGGAATTCACCTGTACTGACATCGAGAAAACTTGCCCCATATAATTTAGACTCTCCGCTTTCCTTAACTGTCAGCGAACAGATATAGTTATTGCTTTTGTCATCGAGGAGCAGATCATCAGTGATGACTCCCGGTGAAATGATACGGACAACCTCTCTTCTCACAATTCCTTTGGCTTCCGACGGATCTTCAGTCTGTTCGCAGATTGCCACACGCCTTCCGGCTTTTATGAGTTTTGCAAGATAGGTTTGGGCGGCATGGTAAGGAATACCGCACATCGGTACCTGGACGGAGTCGCTTTTTTTATTTCTTGAGGTGAGGGTGATGCCGAGTATTTTTGAGGCGATAGTCGCATCGTCAAAAAACATCTCATAGAAATCCCCCATGCGATAGAAAAGTATTGTATCTTCATGCTGCTCCTTTATTTCAAGGTATTGTTGCAGCATGGGAGTAAGCTGGGTCATTGTCGTCATGCGTTGTCTTTTTGCAGAGCAAGAAAATGGGGTAAAAGACGATCAAAAGTGACATCGAGGTGCTCCGGGATGGTTCTGACATCTGCCACCACGCAGATAAAATTATGATCGCCTTCCCATCTGGGAACGATATGGAAATGAAGATGGTCGGCAATCCCTGCTCCGGCGGTTGCCCCGATATTGCAACCGATATTGAAGCCGTCCGGCTTGAGTTGTTTTCTTAAAATTGTCGTCGCTCTCTTTATCATTTCCATCAAGGCGTGATTTTCCGCGGCTGTCAGCTCAGTTATACAGGCTATATGGCGGACGGGCGCCACCAGCAGGTGACCGTTGGTGTAGGGAAACCGGTTCATCAGAACGACTACGAGATCATCGCGGTAGAGGAGCAGGGCGTCTTTGCTGACCTTGCCATTGCCCGCCGGTTCGAACAGACAACCAGCAGTTTTTGGCGCTTTGCCGAGGATATGATCGATGCGCCATGGGGCCCATAAATTTTTCATAATTGGTTCGGCAGAGTATAAATTGAAGCGTTCAAGCCGTTTTGGTCAATGGTTAAAAGAGCATACGTACCGGCGGAGCCATAGCGGCCCGTACCTGAAAAACTGCCAGGGTTGATCAAAAGTGTCTTGCCGAATCTCCGGCAGACTGCTTGATGTGTGTGACCAAATACAATGCAATCGGCAATTGGAAAACGCTCAAAAACCCGTTCCTCTAAATTGTGCCTTGGTCCAGCTCCATGTGTTATTGCAATGGAGTATCCTGCCAGAACAATTTGCTTTTCTTCTGGTAATACCTGCTTTGTGGCTTTATTGCACATATTGCCGGAAACTGCCTGGATATTCTTGCCCTTAAAAGCGTTCAGGATATTCAGGTCGATCAGATCACCGGCATGGATGATCGTGTCACATCCTCCAAAAGCCAAAGCACATAGCCTTAGAAAGGATTCATTCACCGTCTGCAGATGAGTGTCGGAAAGAATCCCCACGGTAATCATTTTATTATCTCCTTAAGATTTCACCGGTTATTATACTCGGAGTCTCAACCTCCGCATTGAAAAAATATTCGAGCTCGATCGCATATGCACAGATAAAGAAATGAGCGTATGAAAAATGGCAGCTCTGGATTATGCATTCGAATCTCTTTTTTAACAGTTGCAGAATAAAACAAAAGACAGGTATATTGTAAAGTTCAGAACGGCGCCGATCCAATTTTTTGGGTGTGTCACCTGAAACCGGGGCGCTCTCATGATACCGGGAATAGATGAAGGCTGAAGCGAAGCTCATTCACGGTTTATTCCTTTCACACTAAGAAGATATGGAGAAGTACGATGCTAAGTGCCTCTGATTTGAGGAAGGGTCTGAAAATACAAATAGATGGAAGTCCATATATAGTAACTGATTTTGAGTTCTCCAAACCCGGCAAGGGACAGGCACTCTATCGAACTAAAATGAGAAACATGATTTCCGGTAATCAACTTGTCAAAACTTATCGCTCCAACGATAAATTTGAAAAAGCCGAGCTTGACGAAAAAAAGATGCAGTTCCTCTACAGCCAGGGGGAAGAATATCATTTTATGGACACTGGGAATTATGAACAGCTTTTTTTAACTAAAGAACAGCTTGGTGACAATATAAATTATCTCATCGATAACATGGAAGTTGAGGTATTGTTTTACGACAAGAAACCTATCGATGTCACCATTCCCACCTTTGTCAATTTAGAGGTCATCAAGGCCGATCCATGGGCAAAAGGCGATACTTCCGGCACCGATACCAAACCAGTCACAGTTCAGACTGGATATGAACTTCAGGTACCGCCATTTGTTGAAGAAGGAGACAAGATACAGATCGATACCCGGACCGGGCAATATGTTACCCGGGTGAAAGAGTAATCTTGGATGCTTGACATGAACAGGCTGCATTTACGTGCAGCCTTTTTTCGTTTAATCAGATCATTTTTTCATCAACAGGGGTTCCTTGAAGTTGACACTCCCCTGCGCCAACCGGTATATATTCCGGAGAGTAATATAGTTCCGCTCGCATCGGAAACGGCATACCTGCAGACTTCACCCGAACTTTGCATGAAAAGGTTGCTGGCCGCTGGGAGCAGCAAAATATTTCAAATCTGTCACTGTTTTCGAAAAGAAGAAAAAGGCCGGTTGCACCTGGAGGAGTTTCAGATGCTGGAATGGTATAGAACCGGTAACGACTATCACCAGTTGATGGCAGATTGTGAAGCGCTGTTGCAGTTCCTCATAAAGAACCTGACGGAGCAGCGGGATATGGCAAACAGTTTCGCTGATTATCAATTTTTTTCAGGCATCAACCTGAAGGAAAGATGGAGCCGGATGACAGTTGCCGATGCCTTTGCCGGATACAGCCCGATAAAACTGGAGCAGGCTCTAGAGGATGGAAGCTTTGATGAGATTCTGGTTGACTATATTGAACCGCATCTGGGCATGACTTGTCCGGTTTTTCTTTACGATTATCCATTGCAGCTTGGATCACTGGCCCGAAAGAATGCAGAAAATCCCGCAGTTGCGGAACGGTTTGAATTGTATATTCGGGGAGTGGAGATAGCCAACGGTTTCTCGGAACTGACGGATATGGTTGAACAACGAGCAAGATTTGAGCGCGAGATAGCGATCATTAACGAGACTTCCGGCCGTGAAGTGATGATGCCCGAACGATTTCTGGCCGATCTTGAACAATTAAATTCTGCTGCAGGAATAGCCATGGGAGTCGATCGGCTTTTTATGCTCGCCATGAACAGCCGAACAATTACGGAGGCGGTAACATTTTCACCCGAGGATTTCCTCTAAATGATATGCAAATGTCAGACGGAACAAGGCTTTTTGGAAGAAGCAGTTGAAGTGGCTTTGAGTATTTTTGTCAGGATATTGAAAAAAAACATTACTGTTCTACAGTTAATGATGATAAAGTGATTAACAATTGCTCACCTTATAAAATTCACATAATTGGGAGAGTACTTCCTCATGGATGACAAACAACGCCAACTGGTGAATAAATATCTCGATCTGTTCTCCAGAAGAAAGATATTCATCTTCACTGTATTGCTCTTGAGCTTGCCCATCGGTCTGGGATTTTATCTTGAATCCCCCAAAGTTTACCAATCTTCAAGTCTTCTCAGTTATCAACAGCAGAAGATAAGCCCAAACGCATTATCGCCGGATTACAAATCCAGCGTTCGTGATATTGTCAACACCCTCAGCCAGATAGTTACCAGCAGGACCAATCTGGAAAATCTCATCAAGGAATTGGACCTCTATCCTGAACAACGCCAAAATCTGCCGATAGAGGATGTCATTGAAATGATGAGAAGTAAAATCGAGGTCGAGCCATCCACCCGTGGAAATATCTTCTCTATAACCTATTCGGGCAGCAATCCGGAACAAGTTGTCAGGGTGACGAATGCACTCGCTGCAAAATTTATTGAAGAAAACCTGAAGTATCGGCAGGAAAGAGCAACCGACACTTCAATGTATACGAGTCAGGAGCTGCAAATGGCCAAGAAGGTTATGGATGCCAAAGAAAATGCCATGCGCGACTACAAACTCAAATATTATAATGAAATGCCTGAGCACCGCCAGGCTAATATGAACCAACTGGCTTCCCTGCAAATGCAATACCAAGGGAAGCAGGAGAGTATTCAGGATCTGGAGAGGACTCTGGTACTTATCCAGGATCAAATCAATAATAGAAAAGCGCTGGTGCAACGCTCTGCCGGGAATGATTCGGAAGGAGAACTCGATCCTGCTCAGCAATTAGCGAATTTGCGTGCGACCCTGGATTCTCTTTTATTGAAGTATACTGAAAAGCATCCGGAAATAATTAGGGTTCGTAAACTTATTGCGAAACTGGAAAAGGAAATTGCAGCTGGAGGATCTGCGAACAAATCTTCATCGAACTCCGGGGTAAATGCGGGGGCATACGATCCGGCTCTGATGCAACTTGAAGTGCAACGAAAAGGTATACAGCTTAATATAGCAAATATTCAAAATGAAAAAGCTCAGCTCAAAAAGAGAATGGAGCAATATGAACAGTGGGTAGCCGCAGCTCCGGCAAGAGAAGCGGAATGGTCTTCCCTTACCCGAGAGTACGGTCAGTTGAAAAAGCATTACGACTATCTAGTTTCCCAGAACCTTCAGGCGGAATCAATGGTAAATCTTGAAGAACGACAGAGAGGAAGCCAGTTCAAAATTGAAGATTCCGCCACTTTGCCGGGAAAACCCGTCAAACCAAATTTCCTGATTATAATGGGAATGACCATAATGATAGGACTTGGTTTAGGGGTAGGAGGAGCTCTGGCATTCGATATATTTGATGCCTCCTTCCGGGATCCCGATACACTTGAACCTGTTCTCGGTATACCACTGCTCATATCGATTCCGTACATTGAAACCGAGGCTGAGATAAAGAAAATGAGAATGCAAGCAGTGCTGACTGTCACTCTTCTTTTTATGGGAAGTGGGATTGTCGTCGGACTATTTGGTTTAGCTTGGATCAGGGGATACATTGTCCTGTAATGAATGTGCATATTGCCATAAAAATCACAATCTAGGGTAAAGAGAGAAGATGGGAAAAACCTCCAAAGCGTTGGGAAAATCTGGTTACCTCCTGGACGTAGAAGAGCCGGAGTCCGATGGTGTTGAGACGATAAGTGCTGATTTTGATAGCACAATCGGGAAAAAGGAATATGAAGAAAATGAACCCTATGAGGAAAAAAAAGGTTCGATCGTCGATTTTCCCAATTCTCAGGAAATATCACCTAAATGGGACGAACGCCTGAGTAAGGTTGTCGGTTTTTCAAATAGGACGGCCGAATCATTTCGTGTTCTGAGATCAAAAATTCTGCTTCCTCAAAATGGCAAACCCACACCAAAAACCATCATGGTAACATCAGCTCTGCCCCAGGAGGGCAAAAGCTTTGTAACGGCCAATCTTGGAATTGCTCTTGCACTAGGGGTCGACCAGCATGCCCTTATGGTTGATTGTGATTTGCGATCGCCCTCTCTTGCACAGCTTTTCGGGCTTCCTTTTGAACGGGGCTTATCCGACTATCTCCAGAATGGCGATGATATATCCTCTCTTCTTCTCAAAACTACTTCAAAAAAGCTTTCTCTGCTGTCCAGCGGAACGCCACCGGTTAACCCTGCTGAACTTCTTGGATCCGCCCGGATGCTAAACCTCGTAGAGGAACTGGCTAGCCGCTATCCTGACCGATACGTAATCTTTGATACTCCACCTCTTGAGGTGGCCTCTGAGTCAAAAGTTCTCTCTCAGGCGGTTGATGGGGTGGTGCTAGTTGTCAGACAGGGAGTTTCCACCCGAATGCTGGTTGAAAAATTCATTGCGGATATTGGCAAAGACAGAATAATCGGTGTGATCTTCAATGGACATAAGAGTAACTTCATTTCAACCAGGCTGGTAGATAGAAGTCACTATTATTATGGAGATTATTATAGTAAAAAGACTGAGTAGCCGGCGGAATGATGGGGATTTTCATGCAAAGTTATTTTTTCGTTTTTGGATTGGATTTTTTGGAGAATCCGCTTTTTTTGCTCTCTTTATAAAAGCATCCTTCCAGAATACGCCGCTGTTGCAGTCTGTCCGACTGTTTTCTTGGGACGGTAATCGGTTTACTTGTTTCCGGTTCCAACCCCGTTACATACATGGCAGTAGAGAGGGTGCCGGGTGTTGGGGTAAAATCCTGAGATTTTCTTATCTTTAGTCCAAGCCTTTTCATATCCCGTACAAGATTTTCAGCATGCTCACATGTCGATCCGGGATGAGCAGTGATAATATACGGCGTGAATTCTATTGTATTTTTGCCGATTTCCCTGCCAATTCTGCGGCACTCGGCAACAAACCTTTTAAGAAGGGCATGTGGTTCCTTGTGCATGAGGCCGAGTAATTCGTCATCGGTATGCTCTGGCGCTATCTTTATTGCTCCAGGTGTATGCTGCTGAAGTATCCTTTTGAGCAGTCGAGGAGTGCGAAGGAGCAGTGCCATTCTCAGACCGGAAGAGATAAATAGCTTCTTTATGCCATCTATTCCGGAAATCTCGTCCAGCAGATCAAGAAAAAGCTGTTCGTCTATCTGAAGATTCGTGCAGGGTTTCGGATAGAGACAATCTCGTTTTTTACATGATCCTATCAGACAATGTGTACCATAGAGGTTGGCGGTTGGACCCCCAATATCACTGACGGTACCGCTAAAATCTTCCATTTGAGAGATGCTTCTGCATTCTTTGCTGATGGACTGCCTGCTGCGAGATACTATGGCAGGACCCTGGTGCCTGGTAATGGCACAGAAAGAACAGTTGCCGGAGCAACCCCGAACAATGGTCACCGAATCTTTAATGATGTGGAAAGCAGGGATCTGCTGATGTTCCGGATGCGGACGCCGGGTATAAGGGAGATTGTACAGCTCATCAAGCTCTGCGGGGGAAAGAGGTTTTGGGGCAGGATATTGCACTACCCATTGGCTTTGTTGGCGTTGCAGGATGATGCGAGACGAATAAGCTCGTGAGTGTTTGTCTATTTCCGTTTCGGCGAGGAGAAAATAGTGGTTTTGTTTTTGAATGTCTGCAAAGGAAGGGAGGACGAGAAAGTTCTTTGAGCTTTGCATTGCCGGATCGGTAAATTGCTCAGGGTAATGCTCCTCTAATTCCTTGTCGGTCAGCCTTTGGCAGGTTCCTGCTATGCCGGAAAGAGGTCTCTTCTGAGCGCACCTTTTTGCTATCTCCACCACAGCTTTTTCTCCCATTCCGTAGACAAGAAGATCAGCTTTTGCATCGGTCAAAAAGGAAGCTCGAAGTTTCTCCTGTTTGAAATCGTAGTGCACAAAGCGTCTGAGTGAAGCCTCGATGCCGCCAAGGACTATCGGAATGTCCTGAAAAACTGACCGGGCAAGGCTGGTGTAAATCAGGTTTGCCCGATCGGGCCTCCTGCGCGCAGTCTTGATACGCTCACTTCCCCTCCATGGATTGCCATCGGGGGAATATGCGTCGGTGTCGCGTACCTTTCCATTGCCGCTGTAGTTTGCGACAACAGAGTCCAGATTCCCTGCGGTAATACCACAAAACAGTTTTGGAGTTGGAAAGGTTTTGAAGTCTTCAGCGGAATCATATCGTGGCTGAGAAAGAATCGCTACCCGATACCCCTGGTTTTCCAGTACCCTGCCTATGAGTGCTACTCCAAAGGAAGGGTGGTCGATGTATGCATCACCGGTGACCAACAGAATATCAAGATCCGACCATCCCCTCAGCCTGCACTCTTCCCAGGTAATCGGTAATGCATGTGTACTGTTGGTAGGTTTATCCATTAAAAATATTTTGCATAATACTTACATAAATCTGGCATTGATAAAGAGATGGCAGAGAATAGAGGTGGCATAACCAAGCGCAATCACCGGAGTCCATTTCAGATGAACGTTGAAGGTGTAAGTGCCTCTTGCGGCGCCCATGAGTGCAACACCGGCAGCAGACCCGATAGATAGCAAACTACCGCCGACTCCAGCCGTCATAGTAACCAGCAACCATTGTCCATGGGACATTTCCGGGTGCATGGTCAGTACTGCAAACATTACCGGAATATTATCCACAACAGCCGAGAGTATACCAATAATCACATTAGCGGTAGTCGCTCCTAAGCCAAGATAGAGAAATTTTGAAATAGCAGCGAGATAGCCAAACTGCGAAAGACCACCTACGCAGAGGATAACCCCGTAAAAAAAGAGAAGGGTGTCCCATTCTGCCCTGGCAACCTTTTTGAAAATGTCAAAAGGATCCGGTTTGGCGTGATAGGTTTGCTGAGCCAGCGGGTTATCGTCAATGTCATAATTCCGGTGTTCCTTTTTCTTTAAATAATACGAAAAGAAACCGAGGTAACCAAGACCGAGCATCATACCTGATGCCGGAGGGAGGTTAAGGAAATTATGGAACGAAACAGCAGTTATGATGGTTATAAGAAAGAGAAAAATGATCCTTTTGGCACCAATTTTCATAACATAGTGATCTTTACTGGGCTGGGGGGTTTTCCTGCTGATAGCGAAATTCATAATAAAGGCAGGCACGAGCCAGTTTATTAACGAGGGGAAGAAGATATGAAAAAATTCATTGAACTGGACTACTCCCTTTTGCCATACCATCAAGGTGGTAATATCGCCGAAAGGGGAAAATGCCCCTCCGGCATTTGCAGCAATGACGATATTAATACAGGCTATCCCAACAAATTTCTTATCCCCGGCACCGACGGCCATGGCAACTGCTCCCATCAGCAAAGCGGTAGTCAGGTTATCCGCGACGGGCGAAATGATGAACGCCAGAAAACCGGTAACCCAAAAAACTACCCGTAGAGAGAATCCCCGGGTGACAAGCCAGGATCGTAATGCCTGAAACACATTTCGTTCGTCCATGGCATTGATATAAGTCATGGCCACCAGCAGAAAGAGGAAAAGTTCAGCGTATTCAAGTATGTTGTGACGTATAGCCTCCTCCGCCGCATGGGTATCACCGAGACCGCTGAACGTAATGGCGACGAGAATCCAGATAATTCCAGCGGCAAGAAGTACCGGTTTGGATTTTCTTAAATGAAGTTGCTCTTCAAGGATCACCAGGAGATAGGCGGAAGCAAACAGTATTACCGAGACGATACCAAATAAAGAACCTGTGAGGCCGGCTGTATTGACTTCAGCACCCGCACCCTCGCTCGCAAATGCAAGAGAGCCGGTAATAAGTGTTACAAGGAACAATATGAGCAGCTTATTCATTTGGTTATTTCCTGGTTAGTATTAACAGTGAAAGCAGACAAACACCGGCGATTATAACAGTCCGATAAAACCATGGCAAGCAGAGTCCCATGGTCTCGGAAAATACCAATATTGGAGGAGAACAGGGGAAGTCCCTCCGGTCCGATCGTTCATAACTTTGATAGGACCGGAAGGACTAAGGATATGGTTCCAGCACAAAAAGGTTGAAAGTAGTCAGTTTACATTTGCCGGTATATATTTTGTCAGGGGGCAATCGTTGCATCCTACCTGAGGCAGATCGGTTCCATTGTGAATGCGGTCCACGATGTCAGCCACAGCCGTTTTGCTGTCGGCGTACATGTGCTCCCGGCCAATCTCTTCAAGCAGTCCTGTCCGCTCCATCACTTTGAGCACCTGACCTTTGACGCCGCACATGGCAAAACCGAGTTTTGCACTTCTTACCCGTTTGCAAAGCATCTCCAGCGCCTCCTCTCCGGATGCGTCCATGTCGTTTATCCCTCGTGCATCAAGAAGAATATAGCGCAGTTCGGGCTGCTCGGTCCTGAATTTGGCCACTTGTTCGTCAAGATAACTGGCATTGGCGAAAAAGAGAGCGCCGTCAAACCGGACAACTGAAATATGTCGACAACCTTTCAGCCGGTAATGTTCAGCGCTGGTCAGAACGTTTTCTTCGTTCATCGACAGCCTAGCAACTACAGGTCTCATGGATTTATAGAGAAAAACTATCATTGAAAGACCGACGCCTACCATAATACCTTTATCAAGATGCGGCGCAAAATAAAGAGTTACTGCAAAAGTGAGTATGGATATAGCTCCATCGTACCATTGTGCTTTCCAGGAATGGATGAATCCCTTGATATTAACGAGACCGATGACCGCCATCATAATCACGGCGGCCAGGACAGCCTGGGGCAGATGATAGAGCAATGGTGTAAAAAACATCAGAGTTATGACAACCATCACGGAAGTCACCACCGAGGAAATACCCGTCACCGCACCTGCTTGAAGGTTTACAGCCGAACGGGAAAAAGAGCCGGATACCGAGTAACTGGAGCCTACCGAGCCGAGAATATTGGCAAGTCCCTGACCAATAAGTTCTTGATTCGGGTCGAGCTTCTGGCCGGTTTTTGCTGCCATAGCTTTAGCAATGGCTATGGCCTCCATAAAACCGAGCAGGGAAATGATAATGGCCGTAGGAAGAAGTTTCATGAAAGACTTGGCATTGAGCTCGGGAATGGTGAATCGGGGCAAACCCTCAGGAATGCTACCGACAACAGCACCTCCTCCCATCAGCAGTAACTCAGAGGTCTTAAGTGGAGAATTCCCAACTTTCAACCTCCAGGTATTTCCGTCACTCTCAGCACCCTCCGGAAGCGCGCCTTTGGGATAAAGAACCATGGAACCATTATCTTTTACCCCAGCAAACTTCATTGCTCGCAAGTCTGATCTTATCAGATGAATACGATGTTTGACTTCATTCATTTTAAGAGTGATTAATTCTACCTGGCTTTGTAGTTGAATCAGCTCAACACTCTTGGCATGGGCGTCTTCCAGCTTTTTTTTCTCTTCATCTATCTGTCGCCCCAAAACTGTGCGTTCAGTCCCTAAAGTCTCGAGCTCTTTTGCCGCATTGTTAAATTCGGTTACTTTGGGTGCAAGATCGGGAGCATGGATGGCAGAAAGATTGATTCTGATATCATTATTATATCCTGTAAAATAGGAAATGATGGTAGCCAGAACCACAGCAACAAGTACGTTGGGGATACGCGGATTCAATTTCTTAAGCACCGCCATGATGATTACGGCACAGATACCGTAGAGTAGCGTCGGCAGATGAGTGTAGTCCATAGCTGCCCGGACAACCCAAACCATTGTTTCATAATGATGTTCGGCTGAGTCGACATTGACCCCAAAAAATTTGGAGAATTGAGAAGAAGCGATAATGATGGCAGCGGCATTGGTAAAACCGTTGACCACGGGATGCGAGAGAAAGTTAACAACAAGTCCCAGCCGAAGCACGCCCAGGAAAAATTGAAAAATGCCCACTGTCAGCGCCAAAGCAATCGAATAGGCAATAAATTGTGTCGAGCCGGCAGTAGCAAGCGGCGCAAGGGAAGCGGCAGACATGAGCGAGACAACCGCCACGGGACCAGTTGCCAGTTGACGACTCGAACCGAAGAGTGCGGCGATCATGGGGGGTAAAAAAGCAGCGTACAATCCATAGTATGCGGGCAATCCGGCCAGCTGCGCGTAGGCCATTGACTGCGGGATAAGGACAAGAGCTACAGTGAGACCGGAGAGGAAATCGATTTTAAACTTGCCGGCGTCGTAGTCTTTAAACCAGTCAAGAAATGGAAAAATCTTCTGAATCATTGTTTCACCTTTTATCGTCTTTGCTCATCGGCATAAAAATCTGCCTCAGGCCTGACGTTATCCTATGTTTTATGTGAGAAGATATTCAACAAAACTTTGCAATGGTAATACTCCGTGGGAGTAACAATTGACGGGGTAGTCAAGAAAGGGGGCGGTAAGTCCGGCAGTGGCGCAGAAAATACTGCCACGGAGCCACTTGTTGTGCGCTTTTCTTGTGTTAGGCACATTGGTGAATTTTTCCATTTTATTCTCCTGTAAAAAATTTTTTAAAAAAATTACGATATTCTGAAAAAGAGATTCGACTCTTTTAATTTACAGTAAATTCCGGTCAGTCGAGTATGTGTTAAACCTGTCTTTCCAAGACAGTTAATCAAAGCTCTCTTGCAGGGAAAGTCAAGAAAAATTGGAATTATCCCAGGACGAAATATTAGAATCAGACAGGAAATTGCATTTTAAGAAAAAGTATGGTTATCAGAGAGGTAAGTTTATTGCTTTCAGTGTCTTGATATAAGAACTATTGGTATTGTTTAGTACTACAAAGTAAGAGTTATGGGGGCACGGAATGAAACCTGGAAATGAGAGTTTTGGCATATTGCTGGCCGATGATCATGTATTGATTCGTCACGGAATAAGGAACATTATCAAAAAGAATGATAAGTTCAGAGTTGTGGGCGAGGTCAGTAACGGCGAAGAACTCATGAATTTCCTGGAAGACTCGGAAGTAGATATGATAATTCTGGATATTTCCATGCCCGGTATAGATGGAATGGCCGCGATAAAGCTTGTGAAGGACAGATTTCCCCGCATCAAAATCCTGATGCTCACCATGCACAAAACCAAGCAGTATTTCTATAACGCCATGGCAGCCGGTGCTGATGGGTATCTCATGAAGGATGATTCGGATCAGGAGCTTCTGATCGCTATTGAAAAGGTAGTTTCAGGTAAAAACTATATTTCACCATTTCTGGTAGATAATTTTGCAGATGATGTAATCAGCATGTTCCGTACCGAAAAGAAGACCCCCTTTCAAGAGTTGACCAAGCGGGAAAAAGAAATATTGCAGTTGGTGGTGAAAGGTTATACCAGCAAAAAAATGGCCGAACATTTAAACTTGAGCCAGCGAACCATAGATCATCACCGATCCAACCTTCTCCGGAAATTCAACAGAAAAAATAGTATAGATCTGGTGAATTATGCCGTTCGTAATGGTTTTGTCTCAACCGAGTAGTATTCTGAAATTTTTTTTTCTTGTTTTTCCAAAAGTCTGCTGCATGACCACCCGTCTCTCTCCTTGCTTACCTTGATAGTCAAGCGGTACTGCAACAAATCCCGGTGAGATGGTCGCACTTTTTTTGCTTATTTAGACAACCGGCAATGAATTCAAGTGGTGGCATGGAGTAATACTGTCCAGGTAATATCTTGATATTAAATGATATATTAATTTACTCCGAATATTTGGGTATAAGTACCCCTATCAAAACAGGTATTTCCGACAATTGTTTTTTTCGTCGTAACGGCTACAAATACGTTTGCCTTATTGCCTTAGTCATTTAGCGCGCGACACGCGAAAAAAGATTGCAACTTGGGTGTCCCCCTTGGGGGCATAATTCCCTTGGAGAGTGTTATTCTGTTCAAAACAGAATACTGCAAGAGGGATAAACTTTGAGAGAAGGTCGGAAAATAATGAATAAAAGCGAGCTTATAGCAACAATAGCAAAAGTTGGAGGCATGACTAAAGTTCGTGCCGAAATAGCCCTTAACAAGGTGCTCGCCAATTTAGCAGGCGCTATGGAAAACGGAGAGAGAGTAACTCTGTCAGGGTTTGGTTCCTTTAGAGTCGTTGAAAGGGCTGAACAAAGAGGTAGAAATCCACAGACAGGGCAGACTATAGTTATTCCTGCCCACAATGTTGTAAAATTTAAACCGGGCAAGCATTTAAGCAGGAGGGTCGGGTGAATTTTTAGCGCATCAGGTGTTATCGTGGTGACTGAGGCGGATCTTCCAAATAAGCAGGCCGCACACCACCATAAAACCACTGAGAAGTTGACCCATAGTGATAAGACCAAAGAAATATCCAACTTGCTGATCGGGTTCCCGGAAGTTCTCTACAACGATTCTCAGGCACCCATAACCGATGAGAAACAAGGCGGTGATACTGCCATGCGGCCAATATCGTTTCTTCCTCCAGGGTTTTTTGTGAACCGACCAGAGAATCAGAAAAAGGACAAATCCTTCAAGGAATGACTCGTATAATTGTGACGGATGGCGGGGTAACGGCCCGCCGCCCGGGAACACCATTCCCCATGGAAGATTGGTTACCCGTCCATACAATTCACCGTTGATGAAATTGCCGATCCTTCCCAAACCGAGGCCGATGGGGAGTGTGGCTGTATAGATGTCTGCGGTCTTCCAGAAATTAAGATTGTTCTTCCGACAAAACACCCATCCTGCAATGATGAGAGCAAGACAAGCTCCATGAAAAGACATGCCACCGTTCCAGGTCGCGGGAATTTCCAGTGGATGTCTCAGGTAATAGGAAAAATTATAGAATAAGACGTAGCCTAATCTCCCGCCGATCACCACTCCCAGAATGAGAATGAGATTGAGATTTTCAAAATGGTCAGCAAGCCGGGAATATTTAAATTCCCGTATCTGCTTGCGTACAAGAAGGTAGCTGGCAATAAATCCCAGGACATACATGAGCCCATACCATCGGACATGTAAGGGACCGAGGCTGAAAATTATCGGATTTATATCAGGAAAGTGAAGTGGCGTCATATCCGTGGGAGTGCTGAGGTCTATTACTGTTTCCGTATTTTCTTCAGATGCACCTGCAGGACGGAGATAGCCGCCGGCGTAATGCCTGAGATTCTCGATGCCTGGCCTAATGAGAGTGGTTGGATTCTGGTCAATTTCTCTACCACCTCGTTGGATAGTCCTGAAAGCGAGCGGTAATCGATATCTTTAGGTAGAAGAACCGATTCCATTTTTTTAAAGCGGGCAACCTGTTCGTGCTGTCGATCAATATATCCTTTAAATTTTACCCGGAGTTCAATTTCTTCCTTTACCTGGCTGGATTTGAGATTATCTATAACCTCAAGATCCGGGCTGGGCAAAGGTAACGAGGAAAAAGAATCAATGGAGAGTTCCGGTCGGCGCAGCAGGTCGGACAGAGTGCATTTCTGTTTAAGATGGCTGCTGTGCAAATCCGTAAGCGATTCGTCCATCACCGGATCCGGTTTCACTGTAACTTCTTCCAGAGCTTTAATACCATCTTGAATTGCCTGCTGTTTGCGTAGAAATGTTTGATGAGCCTCTTCTTGAACGAGTCCAAGATCATAACCGATCTGAGACAGGCGGCTGTCTGCATTATCCTCTCGTAACAGGAGTCTGTATTCTGCCCTGGAGGTGAAGAGTCTGTATGGTTCTTTGGTGCCGCGGGTAACGAGATCGTCGATCAGTACTCCTATATAAGCCTGGGAACGATCGAGAATCAGTGGTTCCTGATCCCTGCTGTACCGGACCGCGTTGATGCCGGCGATCAACCCCTGAGCAGCGGCCTCTTCGTAGCCTGAAGTACCGTTGATCTGTCCTGCGAAAAACAGTCCCCGCAGTTGTTTCGTTTCAAGGGAAGGGTGCAGCCCCAGCGGGTCGATATAATCGTATTCAATGGCGTACCCGGGCCTGATGATTTTCGCATTTTCAAGTCCTTTGATGGAATTGATCATGGCAGTCTGAGTGGCAAGCGGCAGGCTGGTCGGAACTCCATTCGGGTAGACCTCTACGGTATCGAGCCCTTCCGGCTCCAGGAAAATCTGGTGCCGATCTTTTTCCGGGAATCGCATGACCTTATCCTCAATGGAAGGACAATATCTTGCTCCTATGCCTTTAATGATGCCTGCATACATGGGAGACTGGTCTATTCCCCGACGAATTACCGCGTGGGTATTTTCGTTGGTATAGGTGATGTAGCAGGGAAGTTGGGGGAGGGTATAGCCACCTCTTCCCGAGAATGAGAAATGAGCTGGAGGATAATCACTATGCTGGATTTCCAAGTCAGTGTAGCTGATGGTATTTGCATCGAGGCGGGGAACCGTTCCTGTTTTCATTCGGCCAACCTCGAAGCCGTATTCCTTGAACCAGGCTGCAAGACTTTTGGAGGGAGCATCTCCGAGTCGTCCCGCCGGAAAATTTTTCATGCCGATGTGGACGAGGCCGTTGAGGAAGGTCCCGGTGGCAACAACCACCGCCTTGGTTGCAATGTGTTCGTCAAGAGAGGTACGTACCCCGCATACTCGATCATTTTCCACCAGAAGAGCGGCCACTACTGTCTGCTTGACCGTAAGATTCGGTTGATTCTCGATTATCGATTTCATACGCAACCGATAGAGTAACCGATCCGCCTGGGCCCTGGAGGAACGAACAGCCGGACCTTTGCTGGTATTTAACCGGCGGAACTGTATAGACGTGGCATCGATGTTTCTGGCCATTTCTCCGCCCAAAGCATCAATCTCACGAACAAGATGTCCTTTCGCCAATCCGCCGATAGCGGGGTTACAGGACATTGCTCCGATCGTGTCTGCATTGATTACAGTGAGTAGGGTTCTGCAGCCCATTCTGGCTGCGGCGAGTGCGGCTTCGCAACCGGCATGACCGGCTCCTATAACCGCTATATCATATTCTTCACGCATCATCGGGATGTTTTTACTTGCAAATATTATTCTGAAGCCTTTTCCCACCAAATCAGGGCCCATTGGGGAGGTGAGTCTCGACGAACGGTTAGCCGGTTATTGTCTGAGCGGATGATTTTTCCCTTTAAGTAGTTTTCCAGGGCAAGAGTTTCCTCCGGAGTAATGTCGTGGAACATCCAGCTATAGGACTTGATCGCTTCAGCCAAAGATGAATAGTCTACATCCCGCTCCAGGGTGAGAACGTTGACATTCGGATAAATTCCCAGGGTGTATAACAGATTCAAGGTGTAAATATAATCGGGGCCCGGAGAAAAAGGACGTTTAAGCGCTGCGAAAGCTCCAACTTCAAAAGGTGTTGAACCAATTCTATCGGTGAGAAAGACATACCTGCTGCCGTAATCGTTTATTTTGCGCAGGGCGGTTGTAAGATCTTTTACCCCCATCGATCGGGAGGCAATGGCAATATCATGTGGCTGCAAACCTTTTTGTTGCCAGTCATCTTCCCAGGCGCATTGTATCGTGTCGATATTGTGGACGTTTTGTTCATGCGCCATTTTTTCCAATATGTCCAGCATTCCTCGTGAGAAATCAATGGCGGTAACTGAGCGAACCTGTTTTGCCAAGGGAATGGCCAGGGTTCCAGGGCCAGACCCGATATCAAGAACAGTGTAGGTGGAATCCAGGGGTATATGAGAGAGAACAAGATCAATGTAGGCGGAGCTCTTGTTGCGGCTGGCAAAAGATCGGGCTTTTTCGTCCCAATCGTCCGAACCCTTTTCCGCCCACCCTTTTCGGGCCAGGGCATTAGCCCTCAGTTTGTCCCAATCGATATCAGAATATATTTGTGGCGCAGAATCAGCCATGACACTATTTACCTGAAATGTGAATATTAGTTATAAATATCTGAGGAATTGCATTCCTCGTCTTTAGACCTTTATGACGTTCTAAGAAGATCCCTGAAGTATTTCATGGTTAGCAGGGCAGGGAGAATATTCACATCTATCCTGTCGTCAATTCTCCATTCGCGGAAAGTACCGGCATCGGAAATCAGCGCCGGAGTTCAGCCTGAGATTGTGCTTGCGAGAGAATAGCACAGCCGGATTGCTTCTGCAATATATGGCTGGTTACCGAGCACAAAAAGGTTTGACACTGGCTAGTAAATGTGGTTAATATTTTCGTTTTGTAATTTGTAACCTCGTAGATGGGTCCGATGCTATAGACTGATTTATTTCTATTTGAGGAACAGTTGGGAATCACACGATAAAAAGAAGAATCCCCTAATCTTTGAAGCCAAAAAGAATTCTATGGTTTCACCATTGAATTTACCGATGAGGAAGTAAAGAATGAGCAAGAGAACTTTTCAACCAAGCATTTTGAAACGTAAGCGAACCCACGGTTTCCGTGAAAGAATGAGCACTCGTGCAGGCAGAGCGGTCATAAAGGCACGAAGAGCCAAGGGTCGCAGAAGGCTTTCAGCATAACATTGGCCGGGCAGCGACTTTTAAAAAGCTCCCTGTTGCGGAAAGGATGGGAGTTTGAGGAAGTTTACAGCAAGGGAAGACGGCTGCATGGTAAGGGGTTTACCCTGATCTGTCAGTCTAATTCGACTGATGCAAGCAGGCTCGGAATAAGTGTGCATCGGAAGATTCGTGGCGCGGTGAAAAGAAATCGCCTCAAAAGAATTATTCGGGAATCCTTCCGACTCTGGCAAAAACATTATCCGGTGGGTGCAGATATTGTTTTTGCCGTTCGTCCTGATTTTTCCTGTTTACATCCTGAAGATATTCACACGGCTGTAATACAGCTTACCCAAAGTCTTGCTTGTTCTCATGGTGTATGCAATGAAGCTGAGTAAACTTTCCAAGGTAATTTTTGTTGGATTCGTGAGAGGCTATCAATATTTCATCTCACCATTCCTGCCTCCCACCTGCCGTTTTGTTCCAACCTGTTCTACTTATACGATTCAGGCGATTGAAAAATATGGAGTTATTCGGGGTGTTTTGTTTGGGATTCGTCGAATACTTCGCTGTCACCCTTTCTCCCGAGGTGGATATGACCCGGTGCGCTAAAACGGGCCAACCTCCGGCCACTTTTGATAACTGACATAACCTTCCGGTTTTGACATAATTTACGGACAGTTCATGGACACATACAGAGCTTTTTTGGCAATTATCATCTCATTTGTAATTCTTCTGGGGTATCAGTATTTTTTTGTTGGTTTCGACCATCCGGCAAACGAATCAACGCAGCAGCAGACGGAACAAAAATCACAACCTACCCCTGCTCCGAAACCTGTCACTGTGCCAGTCGTGCAAGCACCGGCGGAAACAGCCCCACCTCCGGCGACACATTACGATAGAAAACCCAAAGACATTACTGTCGAAACGGATCTTTATACAGCCGTCTTGTCCGAAGATGGTGGAACGATCACCAGCTTCGTTCTGAAGAAACAAAAAGAAACAAATGAAAAAAATTCTCCTGGTATGCAGTTGGTCAACACCACCGCGGTCCAGGGATTTCCACTGCAGTTTTCCTGGGGCAGTGCTGTCGGCCCTCAAGATGCTGTATGATTCTACCGTACAAAATCTCAGCTTATCCAAAGATAAGAGCAAAGCTGAGTTACGGATGACGGCAAATACTGCGAATGGTCTCCAAGTCCAACGGATATATACCTTTGATAACAGCAACTATTTAATCAATCTTTCCATAACTGTTAAAAACCTCTCAAATAGTCCTTTGCAGGGCAATCCCCAATTGGCTCTGGTCAACGTCCCATTCGAAGGAGTTTCCAGTCCTTCCAAACGGTTTTTGTTTGATGGGCCGGTGGCTGTTGTGAACGGAGGATTACAGGAAGTAAAGGCCAAAGAGTTGGCGAATGGTCCAAAGACATTGCAGGGCGCAATAGAGTGGGCGGGATATGAAGGCAATTATTTCCTTTGCGCATTGATACCAAAAGATGGCGCGGGTGACTCCTTTGTCATGCAGCAAGCTGATATCCTGACGAAGAGTCAACTTGTCGGCGCGCTTGATACCCTGCAGCCGGGAGCGGAAAAGAATTATGATTATCATGTTTATTATGGGCCGAAAAAATTAAGTATGCTGCAAAGCATTGGATATGATCTTGACCGGTCGGTAAATTTTGGCTGGTTTGACGTCATAGCCAAGCCGACCCTTTGGTTGTTGAATCTGTTTTATTCCTTCTGCCACAACTATGGTGTTTCCATCATTCTGGTCACTGTCCTTTTTAAGGCAATTTTCTGGCCTATTTCCCAGAAAGGCTTGAAATCGATGAAGAATATGCAGAAATTGCAACCGAAGATGGCAAAAATAAAGGAGAAATACAAGAGTGATCCTACCCGGATGAACCAGGAAGTGATGAATCTCTACAAGACTTACAAGGTAAATCCTCTGGGCGGCTGCCTGCCCATGGTGCTGCAGATTCCGGTCTTTTTTGCACTCTATAAGGTACTCCTTCAGAGTATTGAACTGCGACATGCGCCGTTTATGTTGTGGATCACAGATCTGTCTGCCCCCGACCGATTGTGGATAGGCTTTAATATTCCTCATCTGGGCGGTTTACCGGTATTGACCCTGCTCATGGGGGCCTCGATGTTTTTACAGCAGAAACTGTCTCCCAGCACAGCCGATCCAACTCAGGCTAAGATCATGATGTTTTTGCCGATAGTCTTTACCTTCATGTTTCTTAATTTTGCTTCAGGCCTGGTATTGTATTGGTTCGTTAATAACCTGCTTTCTATTCTTCAGCAGGTGCTTATTAATCGCGACATCAAAAAAACAGCCGCCACCTGAGATAAGTACAGAAAAAAGGCAGAACACTGTCATACTTATTTGAGGTGGTTGAGATACAATTGAAGAAGGGAATTCAATGTCTTTAGACAAAAAAGATTTTTACGGAAAAGAAGTAGCTGCAGCAATACAAAATGCTTGTGATGAGCTTGGAGTACCCCAGGAAAAACTTGAGATCGAAGTCATTGAAGCAGGAACCACCGGTATATTTGGACTAATTCGGAAAAAGGCGCACATCCGTGTTTTGGTCAAACCGGACATAGAAGAAATCGTTGCCGATGTCTTTGAGGTGGACAGCCTTTTGAAATCCGATTCCGGAGAAGAGAATGGGGCCGACTCAACGGATATTTCTCGCGACGTTATAGATGAAGCTGATCAGGATAGTTCTGAAGATGAAGACGACGATGAGGATGATGACCAGACAGATAAAGATACGGTTGGTGAAGCGAGTCCTGAGGGGTTGGAAATAATTAGAAAAGAACTCCTCACTCTTGTCGAATTGATGGGATTTCCGTCCACCCTGGATATCGAGAGTGTGGGACATTCTGTTACTTGTACGCTTCGGGGCGAATTTGAGGAAAACTTGACCGGAGCAGATGGTAAGGTTCTGGACAGCCTGCAGTATCTTTTACGTAAAATCATCAGCCGTAAGGTACCTGAGCGATTGAGGATTTCTATTAACGTAGGTGATTTTCGCGAAAGAAGGCTGGAGGATTTAAAAGTGAGGGCCGTAGACATGGCTGCGCAGGTTAAAGAAGATGGCAAGACTCAGGTTTTGCCGGCCCTCAATCCTGCCGAGAGGCGAGTCATCCATATGATTCTTCAGGAAGACAAGGAAATTCGCAGCCGCTCCGTTGGGGATGGGTTGTTTAAAAAAATCCTCATATACAAACCAGGTAAAGGCAATCGATCCAACGGTCGCAAACGCAATCAATCTAAAGGCCGGCAAAATAAATCGGGACCGTCTAAAAAGGAGAGTGATTCCTGATTGTGGGCTACCTTTTTTCACATTATGAGGTGTCCAGGTGAATGCTGCAAATCAAGAAGCAACGATCGCCGCCATTTCAACTCCACCTGGAGCAGGGGGGATCGGCATCATCCGCATAAGTGGTGAACATGCTCTCCCTCTGCTTAAAACTGTTTTTCAACCCAAAAAATCTCCCTGTCTTTACGAAAGCCACAAGCTCTATTACGGACATATCCGGCATCCTGAACAAGGAAAAATCCTTGATGAAGTTCTGGCCGTTTACATGGCCGCACCCTACACATATACCCGAGAGGATGTCGTAGAAGTTCACTGTCACGGAAGTTTTATTGTTCTGCAAAATGTCCTCGAGCTGATTTTGGCGAATGGGGCGGTCCTGGCTTCTCCAGGTGAATTTACCAAGAGAGCTTTCCTCAATGGGCGGATTGATCTGACGCAGGCTGAGGCTGTGATTGACGTTCTGTCCGCAAAAACCAGAAAGGGAGTCGATCTGGCTCAGGAACAGCTTTCCGGAGCATTATACAGAAAAATTGATCCGATTCGACAGAGTCTTGTCCGGATGCGCGCTGTTATAGAAGTAGCCATTGATTTTCCGGATGAAGACTTGGAAATCATCGACCACAGCGCATTAATTTTTCAGCTGGATCATAAAGTGATTCAGCCTCTCAAAAAGCTTTTGCAAAATGCCGACAGAGGGAAATTATATAGAGAAGGGATTTCCCTGGTTATTGCCGGTCTGCCAAATGTTGGAAAATCAAGTCTCTTGAACACCATTCTCCAGGAAGAGAGGGCTCTGGTAACTCCTGTACCCGGCACAACACGCGATTCAATTGAGGAAGTCGTCGATATCAAAGGAATGCCGGTTCGTATAATTGATACAGCCGGCATACGCGATGATGCTGAAGAGGTTGAGGAGCTTGGTATCCGTCGAGCCAGGGATCTTCTCAATAGAGCTGACTTGATCCTTTTCCTGATCGATGGTTCGCGGGAATTGACTGACGGCGATCATGCCCTTTATGCGCAGGTGGGTCATAAGCCCCTGTTAGCGGTAATAAATAAGATAGATCTCTGCGACAAACTTGCTCCGGACCTTTCCTCTCTTCCCGGAATCGGAGAATGTATTGAAATTTCCGCCAAGGAACAAACTGGTATAGAAGAGCTGAAGCAGGCTATTTTCGATGCGGTCATTTCCGGGAAAAATCAATGGGAGGAAGGTGGATGCGCGCCTAATCTGCGGCATAAACAAGCACTTATCGCGGCAGTCGAAGCTTGTGATAGAGTTATGCTCTCCTTGCAAAATGGATTGACCAACGACCTCATTGCCGTTGATCTGCAGGAATGCGTCAATTATCTGGCAGACATTGTCGGCGAGACAACCACCGAGGATGTGCTTGATGTGATTTTTGAGCAATTCTGTCTAGGTAAATAACAGTAATTGCTCAAAAACACCTACCTTGGCCAGGTAGCCTGGGCAGCATTATAAATCTAGCCGGCTACTTCCTTTTTCCACTTTTTCAGTAAGTTCTGGGCTTCTTGGTGTTCTGCAAATTTGCTATCGCTTGCCAAGGCTTTTTCAAGGGATTTGATAGCTTCCTGTTTCTCCCCGTTTCCATAAAGGGCCAAGGCCAGATGATACTGAATAACCGGATCATCTGCACGATTTTCCAGAGCCTGCCTGAATTGAGAGATAGCCAGGGAATATGATTTTCTTTTGTAATGCACCCAGCCAAGGGTATCGGCTATGTGAGGTTGATCAGGGAGAGCCTGCTTTGCTTGCATGGCCAACCGGAGAGCTTC
Organism: uncultured delta proteobacterium; assembly: GCA_963835305.1. GTDB lineage: Bacteria > Desulfobacterota > Desulfobulbia > Desulfobulbales > Desulfocapsaceae > Desulforhopalus_A. The sequence goes on along the minus strand of CAWIEU010000009.1, from coordinate 165,045 downwards.
GCCCAGATCTCCTCCCTCTTCGGAGGCAAGTAACCAGGCAAGATTGTTAGCTGCTGCCGGAAGATTCGGCTGAAGCTCCAGCGCCCGCCTGTAATTTTTCTTAGCTTCCTCTGATTTACCTTGAACTTCATAGGCTGTCGCCAGTCCCATGATTCCGGGAATAGAATCGGGATTGGTTTTGATTAATTCCTGATATTTCGCTATCGTCTCATCTATCTTGCCAAGGTGACTTAAGAGACGTGCACTCAAGACGTAACCCTGTGGAAGGTCAGGAGAAAGCTCTTGAACTTTTTGAAAAGCCTGCAGGGCTTCTGCAAATTGATTGTTTTTCGTGAGCAGTTCTCCCAGTAGAATATAGTGTCCCGCTGTCGCGCTTTTGGCTATCTGCTTTTTAACGAATTTGATGCCCTGTGGAATGTCATCGCCGACAGTGAGCGCGGTGAGAAAGGCCAGTGCCTTTGAATTGTCCGGCGCGAGTTCGAGCAGCTTACTAAAGGCTTCTCTGGCTTTTTCCTTGTTATCCTGTCCTAGATAGGCAAGGCCGAGACTGCCAAGGATTTCGGCATCACCAGCCACCGCTTCCTGGTTTAATTTATTAATAAAATCTACAGCCTTATCATATTCTTTAGCCTGAACGAGCGCTTTGGCCAGAATATTTACCGCTATGTGATTTTGTCGATTGAGGCGAAGAGCCTGAGTTGCTTCTCTTCCAGCCTGATCGCTGTCGCCACGAATCAGGGAGATCTGAGCGGCAAGTGCGTGGTAGCGATCATTGTTGGCATTGTTTTGTATAGCCTGTTCAATGGATTTCTGCGCCATTTCCATGTTGCCGAGTCTCAGCTGGGTGAGCGCAGAATAATAAAACGGCTCACCCCATTTTGGATAATCCCGCATCAGTGGGGTAATGAGTTCCAGCGCTTGGTTATTCTTCCCCTCGCTGATGAGAAAGCGGGCTTTGATGAGATTGGCTCCGCCGTTGTCAGGATTAGAGGCCAGGATAGATTCCATAAGTGAACGTGCCTGATCAAGCTTTTTCAAGTCGAAACTCAACTCGCCGAGAGCCACCTGCAGTTGAAGATCTTTCGGGAAATCCTCCAGAGAAGATTTCAGGGTGTTTTCAGCTTTTTCGTATTGTTGATGTCGTACATAAAATTCTGCCAGCAGCAGTCTGAAGGGAACCGAGTCTTTTTGGATCTCTATTGCTTTTTTTATGGAACTTTCCGCCCGATCCAGGTCTCCTTTTTTCTGATAGAAATCAGCGAGCATGAGTTGGACTTGAGCATTGTTCGGAAACTTCGATACCATTGTGTCCAGAAGCCGATTTACGGCGAATTCATCCTTCTTCTGTTCATAGAGTATCAACATTGTTTTATAATTGGCAAAATTCTCAGGGTTCAGTTCAATTGCTTTTTGAAATAACTTCTCACTTTCCTCCCATTTATTCAGCGCGATAAAAATGCGTCCCTTGATATTATAGAATTTGTCATTTTCGGCATCTTTGGCGAGAGCCTTGTCAATTGCGGCCACCGCTTTATCCAAATTTCCCTCGATGAGCTCCAGGTTGGCGAGCAGGGCCAAGGCATCCAGATAATTCGGATCTTCTTTGAGTACCTTTTCTACGTATTTGCGGCATTCCTCCATCCGTCGGGCAAGGAGATTAAATTCAGCAACCTTCACTCCGGCATCGAGATTTTTTGGATCAAGGGAGGCGGCTCGCTGCAGTTCCCCAAATGCTGCTTTTGGGTTACCTGTCTTAAGATACAGGAGCCCGAGCTGGTACCGGGCATCAGCAAACTTGGCATCAAGCTGAATAGCATTTTTTAGTTCGATGATGGCCGATTTTTGATCATCAGTTTTTACATATTCGAGGGCCCTTTTATAATGGTTTTCTTTTTTCTGGTTGGCATCGGTGCAGGAACATATATTGACAAAGCAGAAAATGAGCAAAACAAAGGCCGCGAAACGAGTGGTAGTCATGGACTAATCCTATGAAATGGTTGAACAAGACAAAAAAAATCAAAAAAACCTCGGATTATAGACTAGGTCAATTGACGCAACATTCAGTTTAAATAAAAATCGATCTTTTTCCTATCTAAAATTTGCATAGTTATGGTAATTTGAATTTTCATTTCGGTAAAATGATCTGAGTCTGCCCTGAAGAGTGACAAATAACATGGGATGTGATTAAGTGTTTGTTTGATAGGTTTTTTGGATATCCAAAATAACAGTTAGGAGAGGAGATCATGTCAAAAAAATCAATATTTCTGTTATGTATCGCCGTAATAATGTTATTTGGCAATTATGCAATGGCTGCGCAATCGACAGCCGACGTACCTGTTACGAAGGAACTGTTGAACAGCGCACGGCAAAAAATTCTCGGGAAATCTGCCGGCAACGTTGTAGATGAGAAAGAATATGTGATCGGCCATGGAGACGTACTCGGTGTGCAAGTCTATGGAGAAGGCGATATGTCCATAGCCACACCTGCCGGAACAAGAGGAGAAACAGGAGGGGACAGCCTGCGTGCCGGTGTAGGCGGAGTTGTCGTACGTATCGATGGAAAAATTTCACTAAAACACGTCGGAGACGTTGATGCGGTTGGCTTCACTCTCACCCAGCTTGCCGATTATCTGAAAGTAATTTTTGCGACTGTCTATGATGATCCGGTTGTTACCGTCGTGCTTGGACAAAGCAACAGCCAGAGATATACCGTCATGGGCAAGGTTGCAGCCCCAGGAATTTTTTACCTCGATTATCCCATTAATATTGTTCAGGTAGTGGCTCGGTGCGGAGGTTTTAATGAATGGGCTAATTCTGAAATCACGGTCGTTAGAAAAAATGTAGGCAATAACAAACTTTTCAACGGGAATACTCTGCAATTTGATTATGATGATTTTCTCGTGGGCAAGAATTTAGAGAAAAATATCTTTATCAAACCCGATGATATAGTAATTGTTCATTAACGATTGGAAAAGAGGGTTCGCTCACATGACTTATAAAAAAAATTCGAAATATATTACTACACTGACGGCTCTGTTAATGCTGATAACTCCTGTTATTTGTCATGCACGCGTCAACAGTTTGAGTGCAGGAGTTAGTGTTGGTTTCGATTACGACGATCGCAGAAACGACACAGTTGACAAATATCGCCGCCTAATACTTTCTCCCAATATTCAATTCAGAAGTCTGAGCGAGAAGGATAGCTTCCGGTTGGGACTGGCTCCAGGTATCAAATATGATCTGGAAAATTCCGGCACAGACTGGGATAGCAATCTGAATGTCTCCGCAGACCGGTTTATGACTAAGTCCTGGCGAATGGGTATTTCCAATAATTTTTTAAGAACTGACTATAATAATTCCTCGAATCGCAACATTAATCCTATCGTGACCAGTGACACAACTGTTGCAACGGATCCAACGACCGGGGAAACCGTGGTACTTCCGTCGACAACAGAACCTCAGCTTTCAAGCGATCGAGGAAGACGCCGCTACTGGCGTAATACCTTGGGTGTCTATTCAGATCTCTTCTATCATGAAGGCAGTTTATTTCGAATGGATGCTGATTATGTTGCCCTGAGGAACGAAAATAGTTCGAATTTTAATGTAGGGCAGGACTATGATCGATATACGGCAGGGTTGAGGGATGAACATCGTTTTAACGCCAAATGGAAATCCACGGTATGGGGGCGCTATGTCCTCGGTGATTTTAAATCAACCAATAACTCGGGTACAGGAAATTCCAATACGAATAGTGCATTGACTGAAGATGTGCAGGAATATCACCTTCAGCTGGAACTTGAAAATGAGTCGATTGTAAATAATCCATTGTCTGTGAGTTACAATTACACCGCCAACAGATTTGATGGGGATTTGGAACACGACAATGACATCCATCAGATGCGCTTTAGCTGGAAAAGGAATTATTCTCCCCGGTTATATACAAGAATCGGTGCCGGACCATCGTATGAAAAAACAGTCGGGCAGAGTGCCAACTGGGCTACGAATGGCATCGCCGAGGTGAACTACTTGGTGGAGCATGGTTTTGCCAATTTTCGAGTGGAAAGAAAGTATGATGTAGACAACTTCTCCGGTTCCAACCTGCGTGGTGCTGTGAAATCCTGGGAGGCTCGTCTCGCCGGCGGGTATCAATTACAAAAGGATCTTTCTTTATCCGGTCGTCTCGCTTACATCCACGAAGACAGGCAACAGACTATTGCAACTTCAACCAGCACAACTGCTACCGACATTGGAAACTTCAACAGGAAGCGATATATTGCCGGAACTATTCTCAGCTATACCTTCTGGCAGTATTATAATGCCAGTATAGATTATACTTTTACCAAACAGGAGTCTGACCTGGCGGGTGATACTTACAATGACCATCGTATTCTCCTTACTCTGTCCTGGGAGAGAGAACTGCTGCGCTGGTAGAGCGTCCTGTTGCAGATATGAGAAACATTTATGGAGCCGGTATCCCATGACAATAAATCAATTCTTCTTACATTTGATGTAGAAGACTGGTTTCAGGTCGAAAATTTTAAGGAGTATATTCCCTATTCCAGCTGGTCTTCCAAAGAGTTGCGGGTTGAACAAAATACAAGGGAATTATTACACCTTCTGGCCGATGCTCCAACCCCGATACGGGCTACTTTTTTTGTACTTGGCTGGATTGCTGAACGTTGTCCTGATCTTGTTCGTGAAATATATCAGGGAGGTCATGAGGTAGCGTCCCACGGGGTCGATCACCATCTCTGCTATAATCAGGCACCGGATGATCTGAGGCAGGACTTGATCAGAAGCAAAGCCATGCTGGAGGATATTGTCGGGGATGAGGTTTTGGGATATCGGGCTCCAAGTTTTTCCATTACAGATGAAATTCTTGTTTTTATCCGGGAGGCTGGATATCTCTACGATTCCAGTTATAACTCCTATGGTGGTCATGGGCGATACGGAGCATTAAAATCACTCGAGACGGAACAACGAGACCTTCCTCTTTACTCTTTTTCCTCTTCTTTCTATGAAATTCCAGTGAGTAATTTGAGGATTGGCACCAAGGTTATCCCCTGGGGTGGTGGCGGTTATTTTAGATTATTACCATCGCGTATATATTCGGCAGGTGTATCTCATATTCTGAAAAAAAGTGGCTGCTATACCTTCTACATGCATCCTTGGGAAATTGATCCGGCGCAACCCAGAGTAAAAGAAGCCAGACCTTTTTTTCGTTTTCGGCATTATGTTAACCTGGGAACGACAAAAAATAAGTTAAAAAATTTCATAGCCGAAAATGCTGAACAATCCTTTTTGACTTGCAAAGAGTTTATACAAAAGTAGCAAAAAGTATATCACCAACTCTCCTTGTGCGCCTGACCCCAATAAGTGAAAAATAAGCTATGATAAGCGCCGTGGAGGTGAGGGATTTATGGTTAATTGTCTAATATCATTGATATTATTTTGTTATATCCGAATAATACCATGCCAGGAGCTTTTACGATTTGGCAAATACAATTGAGATTGCGCCTGCAACTCAGGTTGATCAAGTAGAATGGGATGATTTTGTGCTCTCTCACCCAAACGCTACACCGTATCATCTTTTTGCCTGGGGTAATGCAGTTACCCAGGCTTATGGCCATAAAATCTATTATCTGATGGCCAGGCGGGATGGTGGATTGGTGGGAATATTACCTCTTGTGCACTTAAAATTCGCCTGTTTCATCAATGAACTCGTTGCACTTCCTTTTTGTGATGTAGGTTATTGTTTATCAACTGACAGCAACGTTGAGCAAAAACTGCTGACAGGGGCTCAACGGCTGAGCCAAGAGTTGAAAATCAGAAACATTCAACTTCGCGGACAGTTGCTCTACAGTGATATCAACTCATTGCCATCGTTTACTCAATTAGAGAGCAGGAAATCAAGAATGCTGCTGTATCTTCCCGAATCTTCAGAAACCCTGTTTATGGGATTTAAAGCAAAATTACGCAGTCAAGTGAGAAAGGCGGAAAAAAACGGAGTTGTTTTTCGTTGGGCTGGAAAAGATGGAATAGACTCATTTTATTCCATCTTTTGCAACAACATGAGAGATCTTGGCTCTCCTGTACATTCCAGGAAATTTTTTGCTGCAATAATGGATCACTTTGGGGAAAAAGCCCGTATTGGAGTGGCTGAATATGAAGGAAAATGCATAAGTGCCGGATTGATTCTGTCATTAAACGAGCAAACGTCTATTCCCTGGGCATCGTCTCTGCGTAAGTATAATAATTTGGCTTCCAATATGCTTATGTATTGGAACTTTTTAAAGTATGCCGTGGATAGCGGGAAAAAATTATTTGACTTTGGCCGTTCAACCGATAATGAGGGTACATTCCATTTCAAAAGCCAATGGGGAGCAGAGCCTTTCCCGCTTATCTGGTATTCCTCCCGCCCGAACTGTTCCCAACGATCCACAACTAAAATGCACATAAAACTATTTCAACAGGAAAGAGCAGCAAAAATTTGGAAAATATTGCCCGTTCCGATAGCCAATTGCGTTGGTCCGCAATTAAGGAAATATATCAATCTCTGATGAACAGTCGTATTGGCATTCGTATCGGTAGAACGCAGCCTCCCGCAGCCTCTCCAATTCCTTTTAAAGACATGCTGCGAGCACTTCCTCCTTCTTTTCAAAAGAATGGTTGTGAAGCCCAGGTAGTGAGAGAACTTAAACAGGAATACGATCAGCATTTTTGTTTGCTTGTCTCCTCCGGGAAGGCCGCCTTGGTACTGATCCTGCAGGCTCTGCGCAGGTTGCATCCTACTAAGGACGAAGTTCTTATACCTGCATTCACCTGTTATTCAGTTCCTGCGGCAATAAAAAAAGCCGGATTAAAAATAAGGCTTTGTGACACGGGAGCAGGATCGCTGGACTATGATAAAGAGCAACTTTCTAAAATAATAGAAAAAAATAGACCGGATAGTAGGATTCTCTGCGTGTTGGTTACCCATCTCTTTGGTTGTCCTGCTGATTTTGATGGTATTAAAGCAATAGTGGGTGATAAAATTCCCATTGTCGAAGATGCTGCACAAGCGATGGGAGAGGAGATGGATAATAAAAAACTGGGAACACTGGGTGATGTGGGTTTTTTCAGTTTGGGTCGTGGTAAGGCTCTAACGACAATGGGCGGAGGTATAATCATTACAAATAAGGACGATTTAGGTAATGAAATAATTCGGCTGTCGAAGAACCTGGAGAGACCCACCGCCTACGATAACATAAAATCGGCTGTTATGGCCATTATTACTGTATTGATGCAATATCCTGCCATGTTTTGGCTTCCTAAGGGCCTGCCTTTTCTCAAACTGGGGCAGACCATTTATGACGAAGAATTTCCAGTGGGCAAGATGTCATCAGTTCAAATCAGGTTGATGCATAACTGGCAAGAAAGGCTACAGAGGCACCAGAAAGCCAGAAGAAAAAATATCGAATTCTGGCAGGAAGCACTTCCCCTGACAATATCTTCTCTCTGTGTAAAACCCAAAAAGGTCAGTCTGGTACGATTTCCTGTTTTGGCATTGACAGCCAAAGACCGTGATAGATTGTGCCTGAAAAGTGATGAAAATGGTTGTGGCATTATGCCTGCTTATCCTACAGGCATACATCAGATTGCGCAAATTTCCGGCGAATTTGTGGGGCAGGATTTTCCAAATGCACAACATTTAGCTGACTGTCTCATGACATTACCAGTGCACGAATATGTGCAGAATTCTGATAGGATGAAGATTCTAGGTATATTAAAGTAATGAAAAAAAACAATACCTTCCCACTTACTCATATCTTCGGCCTGGCGGTCATCGGAGTGCTTATAGCCATCGCTTATAAGCTAACTTTTTTATGGATGTATGATCGGTACATGGGGGCAGACTCATATTACTCGCATGGTTTTCTGGTACCGTTCGTTTCTCTTTTTTTTATCTATCAGCAAAGAGATCGTCTGAGGCAAACCGAACAAACAACCAGTGTGATTGGCGTCTATATTATATTTTTTGCCTTATTCCTTCATATTCTTGGTACAATTCTTTACATATTTTCCATTTCAGGTTTTTCCCTTTTCTTTCTGGTTATAGGATTAGTACTTTTTCTGTTCGGCACAGAAGTATCCAAAATCATCTGGTTTCCCCTTATTTTTCTTGTCTTTATGTTTCCTCTGCCCATGGCAGTGATAAACCTTATTTCATTTCCACTCAAAATCTTTGCCACTAAAGCAGGTGTGTCGATGGTTTCTCTTCTCGGGGTTCCTGTTTACGGCGAGGGATTTAATATTTATATTCCAGCCGGACATCTTCTGGTGGGCAATCCCTGTTCCGGATTACGTTCACTTATTGCTTTTTTGGCACTTGGCTCGGTTTTTGCTTATCTGACTCCCGTTGGAACTGCGAAAAAATGGTTTCTTTTTTTTCTCACCATTCCCATCGCCCTGTTGTCAAACGTTGTCCGTGTACCGATACTTATTCTTGTCTCCCATTATTGGGGTCTGGAAGCTGCCGCCCCTGACACTTTTGTTCATACCGGTTCCGGAATGTTGGTTTTTATTATAGGTTTTTTATTACTCCTGGCCATTGCCAAGGTGCTCGAATGGCGAACCTGAAATTTCGATATTTCCTAGTTATTTTTCTCCTTGTGATTACAGCCACGGTTGTGAGGGGATTACAGTATGATTCTTCAAGGGATGATGACTCAGGACTGAGCGATTTGCAGGGTATTCCCTTGCAAATAGGTGAATGGTGGCAGGGAAAGGATTTTCCACTGCAGGAAATGGTTTATGAAATCCTTGAGACCAGGGCAATAATCCACCGGTCTTACATTAAAAAAGGCAGTGAAGATACGATATTTTTATCTCTCGTACATTATTTTGACACAAAGGTAGATTTTCATGCTCCAGAGGCATGCCTTGGTGGAGAAGGGTTAAAAACAGAAAAAACCATCAAGACGATAACCATACCTTCCGGAGAACAGGAGATAACTCTGGAGGTAACGGAGCTGCTAACGACCAGGACAACCGGCCAGACCTTAACATATTATTTCTTTAAGTCAGGTGACTTTATGGGCAGCAATTATATAAAAATGCGTTTGAGCATCGCTGCCAATAAACTTGCAAGAAATGATACAAGAAGCTCACTGGTAAGAATATCTACGGCGCTGGTTCCCGGGCATAAAGCTGCGGCAGAAGCGTTACTGAAGGATTTCATGAAAGATCTTCTGCCTTATATCAAGCAATCATTGTGACAACAAAAGCAACTCTCGAAATATCATTGAGTCAGAGGTGTAACTGTTCAACAGTACCCCATTCCATTCCTTCCCGCCATCAAGAGCTATTATGCCTGTCGTATCAGTTGCAGTGAGAAAATATTACCAACTGCTGATTTTAGTTCTCCAGCTGTTGCCTGTCACTTGAGCATATTAAGAGCTTTGTACTTTATAGATCTAATTCGAGTGTGATTTTATGAGTTTCCCGGAAACGCAAAGAAAAAGACCCAATTTATTTATTATAGGTGCGATGAAGTCCGGCACCACTTCACTTCATAACTATCTAAATACCCACTCTAGAATATATATGAGTGAGTTGAAGGAACCTGGTTTTTTTGTGGAGGAAATTGCTTGGACTAAAGGTTTTGACTGGTATGCGAGTTTATTTGCCGGTGCTTCGGATGAAATCTATGTAGGCGAATCAAGTACCGATTATACCAAGTTACCTTTCTATAAGGGAGTTCCGGAAAAAATTCAGGCATTTAACCCTGATGCAAAGTTCATTTACATCGTACGGAATCCATTCGAACGAATTATTAGTCACTATTGGCATGCCGTGCGTCACGTGTCAACCGGTGGCGAAAAAAAGGATCTGTATAGTGCCTGCACGCAGAATATAGAGTTTATAAGTTTTAGTTTATATGCCGATCAAATTAGGCCATATATCGATTTGTTTGGTCTTGAAAAAATCTTTATAACAAGTTTTGAGCAGATGATACAAAATCCAGCCAAATGCGTGAACGAAATATGGCGCTGGCTTGGTTTAGAGGGAGAAGCTGAAGAAGAGTTCAATAAACGCTGGAATGCTAAACCTGAAAGAATTATTGGAGTTAGTGGTCCGGAATTTCTCAATCGATTGCGTTATTCGAATACTTGGGAAAAGCTGGCGCCATTTGTCCCACAGAGTCTGCGAAACAGAGCTTCGGCGTTGACGGAAGAGGAAATAGATGTGAGTGTGCAGGAAAAAAATAAAGATAAATTGAGAGTTGAGGTTATTCCTCTCCTCAGGGAACAGGTAAAAGAATTTCAAGCTTTAACTGGAAAAGATTTCAGTTGTTATTGGAAATTGTAGTGTCATAATATTGATGTAGTAGGGATTTCAGGTATTAAGGAGTCTTTGAAAGGATAGTGTCAATTTTTTCCAGCCACATTTGCTTAATAATTTCACTGCTAAAATTTCTTTTCCAGAAATCGATGATCGGTTGTTTCATTTGAGGGGCGTTTTGAACGAATTCGTTAATTTTTTGGACATCCCTATCTCGGTCTCCAGTCAAAATAGCTACCCCTTCGCAATCAGCGTATAACGATCTGAAAGGAGGGATGTCGGAAACAACACAGGGAATACCAGCTGAAAGAGCTTCGGCTACTACCAGGCCAAACGTTTCAAATTTACTCGTGCTTATGAGGACGTCAAAGGAGTCATGCATTTGTGGAACTGAATGGCTCCAACCATTAATGTGAAGCTTGTCAAATTCGTGGTTTGACTCCAGGCCATAAATTTCTTCGCTGCCCCAACACTGAATTGATTTAGCATTGGATTGCTGACCTAAATTAATAGCTTCAATTGCATTTTTATCCGGACGGCTTAAGTAGCCAATTACTCCGACATTTCCGGAGAAAAGGCATTTTTTACTTTGACGTGTATAGTTTGGTATATAGAACGATTTTTCTTCGATACACAATTTGGGGTAGTGTTGTATAAATTCTTTTCGTTGGGCCTCACTCACAAAATGAATATGTGTGACCAGGTCCAGGTTTCGAATTAATTTGTCCTGTGGCACTGCATGCAAATGTTCCGGCAGCGCATGGCAGGTCAATATAACGACTTTTCCTGCAGCAAGCAGTTCTTCAACAACTCTGTTTTCCTGTTCCGCATCAACGAAAACAATTCTTCCACTAAGTTGTTTCGCGTTGAATCGTTGCCTCACCTGTATTGAAAGCTGTTTGCTGAAGCCACTTTGTCGTGTGACGTAGCTGTCTACTTTATGTTTGTTGGCCAGTTGATTTGCGATACATGCAATAGCAATGGTCGCACCAGTGGTGGCTTGATGGTAGTTTGGATAAAAACTAATGCTCTCGCCTTTCTTAAATATGGAAAGTATAGCTGAGAGCATACTCTTTGCATATTGGAATACTAAATACGCTGCTTTCCGGACCCGCCAAGGTATATATATTCCCAAAGTAACTCCCTCCCTTACTGCCTTTTTGTTGTCTTGGGAAAAATCGGTGCATCAAGGTAGATTATGGGATGCAAAGATATGGCATGGTTTGCATATACGCCAAGTGGAATGGCAGAACTCAATCTCAATTTCTTGTTTGCTCTAAGTTGAGTTAGGGTTCTCTTATCATATATAGAAGTGCTGTCTAAAAAATAATCAGGCCGTAGTTTACTGGCTAGTGTGCCATTATTAAAGTCCGGTCTCATGTAAAGTATTTTTAAGGAGGTATCCGTAGCAAAAAAAGGAGCCCAATCGCCACCGACTATTCCGTTAGGTCCGACAATACTGACTAGTTTAGATTGAATATTCTTTGACTGGTAAGCTGGCTGAAATACGGCAAAAGAGTCCATCGATAGGCCTAAGGTTATATGAACAATCATAAGTGTCACGATGACTGGTGTGCCATATTTAATCCAAAAAGGTCGGACGAAGAAATACAGAAATAGGATAAAGGCAATGCAAGCAAAAGGGAATACTTTATAGAGTCCTATGTCGGACAGACCTGGGTCGCCACCAATATTAAGTGGTATGTTATTTAGAAAATAAAAATTAACAAAGGCTAAGACTGCCATGGTAAGGGCAAAAAATGTAATTACAATCATGAACCATTGTAGAATGTTAGACGTATGTTTTTGATAATAAGTGTCTGGAAGTTGAATTGTCAAACGCTCGACAAGGAGCAGAATAGCGGCAGGAATAATTGGGATATAGTATCGCGGATAATTGTACGTGAATAAGGCGAAGGCCATTGGAGCCAGCAAAACAATAGCTGCTAGGCAAAATCGATAATTGTCGTTCAATATGGCTGATGGTTTTCTGAGCAGCAACTCTAGTAAAACTATATAACTCATTACGAGCGCTAAAGGGGAAAGAGTATGGATAGGATTAAGAAAGAGACTCTGGGGCCCGTAAGAAAATGCAGCTGTATTAATCTGACCCAGAATCCAGGGATTAGTGTATATCAGTACGGTTAAAAGAATGCATCCGAGCAACGAAATTATGCTCAAAGATATCCATGCGGGAATAGTTTTGAATAATGATTTTCTCATCCAGTTAAACATTAATGCCAAAACAGAGGGGCTGGCATAAACCAAAATGGTTTTTTTTAAATAGAAAAAAGCAGCGGAGGTCAAAAATATATAAGTGGCAATAGTTGTTAATGAGCCTGTAGCTTCTGCGCTAAAGAGAAAAAATAAAGGGACATATGTAAATAAAGTTAAACCTGTTTCAAAAAGGGCTGAGCGGGAGAACATAAACATGCCGGGGTCTGAAACAAGCAAAATAACCCCGATCAGGGCCGCCTTAGGAGAGAGCCTCCGCCATAAAAACCACGCAGTGCCAATAGTGAGCAACGCAAAGTAAAAAATGCTTACCAATCGTGCATTTCGAAGCTCACTTCCGAAAATCCTAAATGACCAATAATAAGGCCATTGGGTGATCCCACTGCTTGTCATCCAACCGCGATATTCATCCTCGGCGTTCCAATGAATACTTCCAAAAAGAGCAAGATTTCTTGGAGACAGAGTTTTGTAACCCTCGTCGATTTTGAATCCGATTTCATCTGTAAACCAATGAGGGGGGTCCGCATCGAGATTGACTAATTTAAGTCCACTGCTAAACAGGACTAAGAGGAAGATTATTGACAAGTAAAGGTGATTTAATCGGGTACTCTCCCGGCTTTGTTGAAGTGTCATCATGAATATTTCAATTAGTATTAGGTTGGTCTGCAATAGAAAGCTTGCCTGGTTCTGCTGCTTTTGGCGATCATTAAACCCGATGCTGTCGCCAATCCATTTTTATACCTGATTTCGAGGTATCTTAACATGGTGTATATCGTGATGTCTCTATATGACAGAAAATCCGGCAGTAAACAGATCACTAGATCCCTGCTGCCGGCAGGATTACAAGTTACTTTGCGGGAGAAGTGACCGTGTGTGCGACATGGGATGTAAACGAGCCGTCAGTTTCCTCTTTTCGCAAACCGATGACCTTTGCTGTGATGCGATTTGCGATTATCGGTGAAATCGTGGTGGATACATGTGTGCCGTCGAATAACAATAATGAACCGTCATCCCTTATCGCCGAGCAATGATCATGCTTGCATAGCAAGTCGATAATATTAACCTCGATTGCGCCTGGAGCGGCGCGGATCAGCTTTGCCTCTAAATCATCAGTCGGAGCCCTGTCCAGATCGAAAATTGCAGAGTTTCCACCAAGTTTCTCATAGCGTCTTCGACGATTTTGATAGTTATCGAGAATTGGATATGGTGCTAATATAATAACTTTACTGCCGATCCCTTCAAGAAAATGTACTGTAGCATTCAGGCTATGCAGGACGATTTCAAGGCCGCTTTCTCCGTTGTCGACTTCCGGGAGAAGTATAGGGCGTCCATTGTATGGGTTGATGTTATCGACATAACCTAAATAGTGATTGGCAAGTACGACAACTGAAGGGTGTAAAATTTTTATAGTTTCAGCGACCCGATGGTTGTAATCCAGGCAACGCTCAGAAAATCGCGCTCCCAGGCGGTAATCCTCGTTGCGGCGTGTATTCATAAGTGATGGGCAGCTGTGGAAGATGAACGGCTCGAAGGGAATATTGTTTGCCTTCATGTCATTTTTCAGGGAAACCGAGATGGCATCCGCAAACGAGTCACCCCACAGGACCACAGCGCCAGTTGCAGCTCCTTGACTGTAACTGGCGGATTGGGGATCTGCTTTCGCATAGCTGCCGCGATCAAGCCGTTCCCGCGCGACCTCAAGCCCCAGGCTGCCTGTTGTTATGGCAGATACTTCGCCAATAACGATCAATACGGCTGACAAACCGGCCGCTGTACCGAATAGGCTCTTGCGGGTGTGGAAGACCCCTTTGCGAAACGGTTGCTCTACAAAACGCCAAGTAAGAGCCGCCAGAATTATCGTTACACCAATCAACGCCAGGAAGTTAATCAAGGGCGGCTCGCCTAAGTAATACATGCGGTAAAATGCGAAGATCGGCTGGTGCCAAAGATATATGCTGTAGCTCATCAGGCCCGTAAAAACGATTGGTCGCCAGGATAGAACTTTTCCGACAACTGTTTCCGGAGTAGTTGCAAGAAGGACCAATGTAGTGCCGGCAACCGGGATGAGACCCCAGAGGCTGGGATATCGAATCGATCCATCTAAAAGGAAGATGGCAAGCGAAATCATGATAATCCCCAATGCCGACAGGACCTGACGAGCTGCTTTTCCGAGATTGATGCCGGTGGTTGAGTAAATTGCCAAGAGTGCCCCGGTCCCAAGCTCCCAAGCCCGGGTCGGCAACAGAAAGAAATTGGCGTTGGGTGAAGTCCTGGAGGCTACTTCTGCCAGCCCCAGACTAATTGCCGTAATGCCGCAAATAACTTCCATAATAAATCGGAAGCTTTTTTTTCGTAGCAGGAACAATAAGATCGGAAAGAAGATGTAAAACTGTTCCTCTACAGAGAGCGACCAAGTGTGAAGAAGCGGTTTTAGCTCTGATGACGATTCAAAGTATCCGCTTTGCATCCAAAAGAGGATATTCGATACGAAGAGATTAACCGAGACAAGGCTATGGGAATATTCCACCATCTCCGCATTAAACATGAGCATACGTGCGAAAATGAAGCTAAAAATGGCGACCAGCATCAGTGCCGGAAAGATGCGTCGAATCCGCCTCTCATAGAATCTAACAATTGAAAAGCGATCCGAACGGATGTCATTGTAGATAATTGATGTAATAAGATATCCGCTGATTACAAAAAAAACGTCGACCCCTATGAACCCGCCGCTAAAAGAATGGAAGCCAGCATGAAAAAAAACAACCGGTAAAACCGCAAGGGCGCGTAGGCCGTCAACTTCGGGTCTATAATGCAGGGATGTGCTCATTGCCTGAGATCGGGCATGCTGAGGTTATTTGCTGATGCCGGCTTGAATATACCCATAACATAGTTTAGATACGTTTTGAGTCCTGGTTCGGTTCCCGCTGGCAATACGAATCCGGCAGAAGCATTCCATTCTTTTTCAGGTTAATAGCAATTGGCTGTTTTTTGCGGAGAGGAAAGTAGTGCTTGCTCTGGGGTTACCAAGAGGCGCTTTCCTGCAAAGAGCCAACCTATCAAATGCATTAAAATTACACTTTCAAAGCATCTTTAGCAATTGCTTTTACCTGAATTTGTAGGGACTATGGACCATAGTCGGCAAGGCCTCTTTCGGGTAAAGTGGTCAAAATCTCTTGTGATTCTGAAAATATATCCTGGGGGAGAATGTTGTCAGGCGCGGGTGTCGATGAAATTTTTCCGGTCTGTCTTGATAATACCCGGAGCCCATAACGCATGATTGCATTGTAGTAGCAGTTTTTGGTGGAGCTGCTCTTCCCAGACCGGGTTTAGGAAAAAAATTTATGTGTATTGACACTCCTGAGTCATTCGCTGGAAATAACTTCTATTATTTGGGTAGTCGAAACAGACGGTGTTCGTTTTAAATAGACAACTTCACATATATCCTTGAATTCGTCGAATTTTCCAGCCCAGTCATCTCCCATTACCAAAATATCAGCATTATAACGCTGGATGTACTCACGTTTGAGCTCCAGAGATTCTTCAAAAAAACAAAAATTAACATACCTTAACCCATTTACAATCTTCATTCTGTCTTGTTCTTTGTATATTGGGTAACGTTGTTTTTTTCTAAAGTTTAATTCATCTGTGGAGATACCAACAATCAGCGCATCACCTAAAGCTGCTGCGCGTTGAAGTATGTTGACATGACCTACATGAAATACGTCAAATGTTCCGAAAGTAATTACTGTTATCACCTCTGCACTCCATATTATTTTTTAGTTTATCGGGCAAATGTGTACCCAGTATAGTGAATGTGATATAGCCGTCACTTGAAATATTCCATGTCCCAAAGTCCCTAGGCTTGGAGTTTGAACAAGCTACGTGTGTTTTTTCGCTCACTGTTCTGGGTTTACCCATCCATAAACTGCCATCTTGGCTCCAAAAAAATAGCCGCAGTCTTTGCAGTAGAATCGGTGCATTATGAGTTGGAGAACGCAACGTGTAGGCTCCAATGGCGGCAGCTAAAAAATATCGATATTTTCACTTAAAAAATAGATACTTGCCGTTATAGTTTGCCCATGCTCTTACAGAATTTACTCCAGGAAATTGTCAACTACTTGAAAAAATGTTCTATATTTGCCATGTCTGGTAAACTTCAAAAGTGTGGCTGAGATTTTTCACATAAAGAGTTTTTTAGACTCTATTAGCCTTTGGTCCCTGCTAAAGCCATTATATTGTCGCATACATCTGAGGCGCTAGCACCTTTATGATCATGGAATAAACTAGTTACGGTTTTATATCGTGTTCGGTCGCTGATACCAACAGACAAGGCCTCATCAAGTTTTAATGCCAGGTCTTCTACATCGCTGATATCATTGTCTACATAAGCCTCTTCTAACTGATACAAAAATCCACGTTCGTTCACATAACTATTTTTGTCGTAGGTAAAGTAGATAATCGGTTTGGATGTAATTAAGAAATCAATATAAATGCTTGAATAGTCGGTTACTAAAACATCGGCTAATCGCAGTAGTATATTAGCATCCGGAATATCATTTACATCAATCACATCATCAAATTCAGTATCAAAAAGAGCTCGAGTTCTGACGTTAGCGTGCCCCCTAAAGGCTAGCACGGCATTGTGTTTATCCAGAATTTTTTTTAGCATTGCCAGTTCGCTCTTGGAAAAACGATAGGTGTTGGTCTCGTCTAATCGCCAAGTTGGTGCATAAAGAACCATTTTTCTTCCGTTCAGCCTGGCACGAATCGAGTTTAAATGAGATCTATAATCGTTTGGCAGGAGCGTTTCCTCTTTTAATATAAGATCGTTACGAGGTAAGCCAGTTTGCCACACTCGATCTGCGGCTATTGGGGCAAAAGCTTTTTGCATGTGAATTTTATCTTGTGCTGCAGAACAGATTGTAGCGGCATATTTATCTGTTTCATGCTGCCAGAACGTCTCTGGGGGAAACAGCTTTCCGATTCTTTTTAGGGGAATACCGTGCCAGAGCTGAATGATCTGATGTCGGTTACTCATAAATTTTGAGTAGTGGCTAAATCCGGCTAATGATGTCGCGATAATTACAACTTTACTTCGAGCAAGGTAGAATGCCCCGGCTAGCGACTTTTCTCTAACGAATTTTGTATTGATTTCACCAGGAAGGTTGTCTTGTTGATTGCGATTCTCGATAGACTGGAGTATAACCTTACATATATGAGGATTATTCTTTATTTGCTCGAAAATGGCTCTCGGATTGTCCATAGTGTGAGCATAGTTTCTCCAGGTAGAAAAACACCAATATTGAGGTGATTTAGGTGTAAGGCGCTCCAAAACGTAAAAGATTGCCAGTAGCGAATAAAATTTCACTATTTTAAAAATTCGGAATAGCATTTTATTGGTCCGCAATTGAACAGGGTTGAATAAAAACGCTTATTGCGAATAATCACAAATTCGGAACGTATTCGTAATGTAAATGTAATGTAACCTTAATGGTAAGGGTACCGGCATTCAGCATTTTATGCTATAAAAATCAGTTATGATCAAAATTGGTATTTGAGTGAAATGTAAAATGAAATGACATATCCTATCGGAATTATTTGGCTAAAATAATTCCAACGCAATGAGGGTATGTCGTGTTGACAAGGCGAAGGGAAATTCAGGCAGAGAAAATGGCATTACAGTCTGAGCGGGATCATGACCAACCTCTCCTGTGCCAGTGAGATGGTCATTAAGAAAGGTTTTTGGTAATGAACTTGAGTTAGGGCCGGCTTCCTCGTTTTTCCTTTTCCAAGAACAGGAGAGCTTTTGGTTTACACATAGCTGAGTTGAACCGCTGGCCAAAAGAAATCAACACCGTATTTGACCTTAACGGCACAATAAAAGGACAAAGGTGTCTTTCTTTTAAAACCTATAATGAAAATATACTGATGCATTATTCAGCCAACCCTGAATCTATTTAATGCCTAATCCTGACTTCTTGTGCATAGGCACTCAAAAAAGCGGCACAACGTGGTTATTCGAAAATCTGATTAAGCACCCTGAAGTGTGGACTCCTCCGGTTAAGGAGCTGCACTATTTTAACCGTATGTGTCTCAATAAAGACCTTCTTGGGTATTGGGATATGCCACATCCGGTAGGCTTAGTTGACAGATATCGAGTTGCTTTGTGGCCCCCAAGACTCAATACGATTCGGTGGATAAAGAAATATTATGAATATGGTTTGAGTAAAAATTGGTATCGAAATTTATTTGATGAGGAATATACTCAGGGCAAAGTTTGCGGTGATATAACTCCCGGATATTGCACTTTAGAAGAAAGAGGAGTCAGATACGTACAGGACGTGATAGGACAAGATACACCGATCATTTTTATTATACGAAATCCTATCGAGCGGTCTTGGTCTGCGGTAAAAATGATGTTTCGCTATCGTGCTATTCCGGTATCAGAAAAGAATGTCAAAGCATTAGCAGAACTTTGCCGTCATCCATCTATTACGCTCTGCAATGAGTACACCAGAATAATCCATTTATGGTGCAAGTATTTTACCAACTTTCACGTTTTAACCTATGATGAGTTATGCGCTAACCCTAAAAAATTTCTGGCAAAAGTGAGCGAGTATATTAGCATTAGTAATCAGTGGGATCAAGCTACCATAGGTCAACAGTTTTGGTCTGATAAAAACCAGACAGCAATCTTTCCTGTCATCCAAACACTTCTTGAAGAGCAATATCGTGGTGAGATTGAAAGTACGGCTAGACTGATGCAGAACCACTACGTAGATCAATGGTAATGGATCCATTGATTTTGAACATTATATTCTATTCTGACCTCATTCCTGTGGGGTTTTTGTAAAAGTCTACCGGGAACACCAAAATGCTCGTAAAACCTCAGGCCTGTAATCATTTTGCAGCGTCTAGGGGGTGCGTGGGTTGGTGCTAGAACAGCTCTTCTATGCACGGCGGTTTCAAAAGCTAAGTTATGGTCTTCCGCTGTTTGTTCCAAAAGCAATTACATATCTCAGTTACATTACCTGACATGAGAGATGAAGTGATCGAATATTTGCAGCCTCGGACTTTGGAACGAGTCACAAATACCGAGAAACTGTTGGGTTAATCACTTTCGGTGTGGCAAACAAGTGAAGGGAGAACTTCTCTTCGAAAGCCAAGGTTTATTTTAAAGACAACTTTCATTACAGAAAGACCGAAGTTGCGTAATCCGGATTTGAACGGTTAGCCGATTATTGAATGAGGAAGTTAATTACTGCGTGATGGTCAGGACCATGAAAACGATTTTAGTAATGCATAAAGGAGGAAGCCAGATACGTGGTTCCGAGGTCTGTTTGATCCATACTGTGAATGCTTTACTGGCTGCAAAGTATAAGGTATTGCTCCTGCGCAATAATACAATTATAGACCAACCTCTAAATGACCACAAAAATCTTGAAATAGCTGATTGTGACTACCCTGAGATCATGATCGATGGTGATCACAAAAGATTTCCGATTTTTAGATACATACATTCCTTTTTCAGCTTAAAGAAGTTGGCAAAACAATACAATGTGCTCTGTATTGTCTGTAACGGTGGTTTACCTTGCCAGTTAGGTGTCCCTTTGGGGAACTCAATGGGAATTCCTGTTGTTTGTCACTTTCACCACCCAGCGGCCAAAAGATATTTTTATTTTTGGCTGGTAAAGTTTGTTGATCGTCTGATATTTCCAAGTAAATTCACAGCCTCTATTGTGGCTCAAAAATGTGGGCGTCAGGGACAAGTGATTTATAATGCTGTGGATCTTGATACTCGCTTCGTACCTCCAAATTCCAGGGATTCACGTTTACGGTCTGAACTTGGGATCCCTGACGATGGTTTGGTTATCGGTCAGGTAGGTGCTCTGGTACCACATAAAAGGCCGGACTTCCTGGTCAAGGCCTTTTCTGCTATCTGTGATCAATTTCCTCATCTTTATTTGATGATAGTCGGGTGCGGCTCAATGGAGGAATCGCTTAGGAAAGAAATTTCTCATCATCGACTTGACGGTCGGATAAAGTTACGCGGTTACGTTGACGATGTTTTACCGTACCTACAAAATGTAATCGATATTAATGTATTAGCCTCAAAAGAAGAAGGATTGGGAATTTCTGTTATTGAAGCTGCAGGTTGTTCGCTACCATCCGTTGTAAGTGATTGCACTGGATTACAAGAGGTGGTTGTTCAAAACGAAACAGGGTATAAGTTTTCGCCCAACGATAATACCGATCTACAGTTTTTTCTTATTAAGCTTATAAAAGAACCTGCGCTTAGATTGAAGCTTGGCAGAGCGGCAAGAGAGCATGCTCTTAATAACTTTGGTTTGCCACGGTATAGTGCTGAAATGGTCGGCATTATCGAACAATCAATAAAGCATTAAAGTCTCTTGGACTTTAACTGCGGACATCCGGACGCTTTGCAATGATTATCATGCAACCAGGTAGCGTCAGCTTTTTGTGCACCAATATATACAGAGGATGGATGGCAATTTTTTAAATTTTCCATGTTGTACTATCTGCTAAATATGAATGTAACTGCTGATTTTGGATTTCTTAAAAGCATATGGGCTTTTTTACGTAACTTATCTGGCAAAATTGGTAGATAAATGAGAATAACGATGACCAATATAAGCAAGAAACTGTTGAACAACAAAGAAGCAATTAAATTAGATGGTCCGTTAAGAGAACAGAAACTAACCCCCACCCAGAGACCAATGAGAATTCCCAACGGAATTCCAGCGCAACTCCATATTGAATAATCTTCTTGACCGCCAGTGAACCCAACAGGTTCGGCTGACAAAAGCAAAAAGTGTGGCCCATGCTGCCCCCATACCGCCGTAGCGTGGTATCAAAAAGATGTAGCCGACAGAAATGATAGCAGCAGCTATAAGAGTTCCATAGGTGAGTTCTATTGTTTTATTACGCACCAATATACCAAAATTAACATATTGAAGTAACGCATTGGCAAGATATCCACCCAAAACTACGGGTACAATTTTTGCCGCACCCCAAAATTCAGGTCCAGACATTACATGCAACAGATCTTTCACATACAAAGATAATACCATACATGCCAGAATGGCAACAGTGGAATAGATGATAAAGATATTTTGGAATGTCTCTTTAGCATTTTCATTTTTAGCAATATTATACTTTTCTGTATCCCAGATGGAAGCAAAAGGCGTCACAATCAGAAACATCAATAAAAATCCGAACTTATAGCCAAGTGAATACACACCAACCTCTGTAAGGCCTCCACCGTAAAGCCGTAGAAAATAACGGTCTCCAAAGGTAATATAAAACCCAATTATACCTGTGGCCATGAGCGGTAAGCTGAACGAAATGAGCTGCCGAGCTTTTTTAATGGAAAAACAAATACCGCAGTCTTTCAGAGCATAAAATCCGAGCATGCTTCCCATTAAAAAAGAGGAGATAATAGCACTGTAAATAACTCCTTCAACATGCAGTTTCATGTACACTACAAAAAAGATATTAAGCCCAAGTTGTAAAATCAGCTTAGTAATGCTGAAACTTACAAAGAGCCCTGGCCGTTGTTGAGCGCGGATATAAGCCAGTGGTATTTCGACAAACCCTTGCATCAACAAGGTTAAAGAGAATAGAAGCAGGTTTCTTACTTGTCCGCTATTGCCGAAAACCATTGTGGCTAAAGGATTTGCCGCAAGAGAAATAAGCAGAAATCCCAGCATATTCAATGCGGCTACCAGCCATAGTGCAGTGGAGACTATTTCTTCTTTGTCTTTTTTATTTTCGAAACCTACATAATACCGAAATATTGCCTGCCCAATACGCAGTCCCAGAATAATACCTACAAAGTCTAAAACCATGGAAAGGAGTTCGAATGTCCCATAATCCGAGGGAGTCAGAAATCGAGTATAAATAGGCAGCATGACAAAACTGACACAACGCTGCAATATGTTTCCGGCCAGATAGATCTTGCTATGGGATATGATTTTTTTTCCACTTTCTATTGCCATATCTAACGTTTACCTATACTTGATAGTTGAGACAATAATATATTATGTGAATGAACTCATTATTACCAAGACTGAACGTACATAAGTGCATTTTTTCATCTTTCAATGAAATGGATCTCAATTTATGCCATTCAAGTACTACACGATTTTTTGCTTCGTTTGTAAAATACAATTTGGTTAAGTATAGGCGGAGGACCTTTCCTTTGGTTCTTCCAGAAACGACCCTATCCCTAAACCATCCCTTAGTGGTTGCAGGTTTTTGTCACACACGCCCTGAATTGCCCCTTTCCCTTCCCAGTCCGCGCGGAAATGAGAGAGGGGCGCTCTTTAAATCGCCACCGTAACCCTCCGCTGTATAACTCATCTGGAGTCGCTCCCGCAAGGCTTTGATGTGGCCGACGATTAATATAATACTAGCATAAGCTGCAATCCAATTCTCCAGCTCGTTTCGGCTTTTGTCCGCCTGCGGGCAAATATCTCTTGCAACCTTATACTTCACCTGAATATTTCCAAAAAGACATTATCAATTCACCTTCCTTTACCATCCATGCCGAGTCTGCACTGGTCTCGGCGGCATAGCTTCTAACCTAGATACTCCAAAACCGGCATCTTACAGACGCTTCGAACATTGACACTCTTGATGTCAATGTTGCTCCCGGCCACGCCCGGTCTATTATTCCTGATCCAAGGCCTGAAGCTGAGAAAAGGCGTTGTATTTCTAATTACAATTCCGTCCAAACAGCCTGCAGATTACCGTTTTGTAATCTGTTTGATGTTGAAAATCGAGCTGTTGCGGGATCATTAAAGCAGACGCCAAGCTTTTTCTACGACATAACCCAATGATATTGATCTAAAGATGCTAAAGCTCAGGCCGCCGAACCATGACCTGGAACGCTTTGTGCTTATTAGCCGGATAAGCACATTACATGGGTTGGTAGACTTGAGGCTGCCGGTAAGGGGCGGATTGGGAAGAAATTGCATCAGAAACGAATATTTGCACTTTTTCTTTCAGAGAGTTGAATGGCTGTTCAATTTCGATCATTCTGTATATGCCTGAAGATACTAATTAATTTCAAATGATCGGTTGTGGGCACGATCTCTGCACTAGCTGCGCTGGTTTGTGTGATCGGTTCACATGATGATTTTGAGAAAAAGTAAAAAGGAGGTGATTTTTCACGGGTGAGTATTTGCTTTGGCCATACTCCACTGCTTGTGTGGCTAAACAATACATGGCCAATTCTATCCACCTTAATCGTAAGTTTCAGCAAGGGCGAATAGCATGGGCAAAACGTCGGATTTATTTGCCTGTACAACAGTTTGATCCAAACAAGTTTTATCGCGATATCTGATGCTAGCTCAGTGTTGGCGATAATCAAAGCAATTGTAAGCACATAACTTTTAACTTAATGGGAGAATCTGTTGCAATTTCTTTTGCAGCATAACAGGATGACTATGATATTTTATAAGTACTTTAGGTTGTTATTTATAACCATACTTTTTGGTTTATCAAGCTATCAATATTCATGGGGAGCACAAGCGAATTTTTCATGGTTGCCGAACGATCCATCCGACGGCACTGTCGGTTACATCCTTCACTATGGCAAATCATCCCGAAATTACACTGAATCAGTGGATGTTGGTTCTCCTGCTCCAGTTAACGGGCGTATATGCGCTGGTGTTTCCACACTGGAACCAGACCAAACTTATTATTTCACTGTGACTGCATATAATGCCCAAAAAATCGAAAGTTCGTATCCAAATGAAGTTAGTTACACCACACCTAGTAGTGTGATTCCCCAGTTTGCCCTTCGCGTCAATGCCGGAGGTGGAGAATACACCGATGGTAACGGCAATGTCTGGTCAGCCGATTACGGCTATAATACCGGTAACATATCTTCAAAATCTGTTGACATCAGCAGCACGAACGATGATGCTCTCTTTCAAACACAACGTTGGGATGCTAGTTCGGGCGAGGAACTTAAATATAATTTTGACGTTCCCGATGGCGATTATGTAGTCAATCTCTATTTTGCAGAAACTTATACCGGAGCCTTTTATTCGGGTGGCAGGCAATTTGATATACGTCTCGAAGGTTCCACTGCTGAATATAAGATGGATATCTACGATGAAGTCGGAAAAAATACAGCTCTTATGAAGAGCTATGAAGTAAGTGTTACAGATGGCCAAATTAATTTGGAATTTCTGCATGGTATTGAAAATCCAACCATCTCTGCCATAGAAATACTATCTTTTGCAGTGAAGGATCCCACGCCGGCACCTCCGCCTGCTAAAGCTGATTTTGCTTTACGCGTCAATTCCGGAGGTGGAGAATACACCGATGGAAACGGCAATGTCTGGTCAGCCGACTATGGCTACAATACCGGGAACAAGGGCGCAACCACTGTTTCCATTAACGGCACTGAGGATGATGTTCTGTTTCAGACACAACGTTGGGATGATAAAGCGGGCGACGAGCTGGCATATAGCTTTGATGTTCCTGACGGTGATTATGTAGTAAACCTCTATTTTGCAGAAAATTATAGTAAGGTATTTTTCGCGGGTGGAAGAGAGTTTGATGTCGTTCTTGAAGGTTCCAATGTCGACCATAACCTGGATGTTTACAAAGAAGCCGGAGGGAATACAGCTCTCATGGTAAGCTACAATGTTAGCGTGGTAGATGGCCAACTTAATATAAAACTTCTCCATGGTATTGAAAATCCATTTGTTTCAGCCATTGAAGTCCTTCCTGCCGCAGCGAAGACTCCTGTCTATTCTCTGCGCGTCAATGCCGGAGGTGGAGAGTATACAGACAGTAATGGAAATGTGTGGTCAGCCGATTACGGCTACAATACCGGGAATCTGGCAGCAAAATCTGTTGCCATCAGCGGCACCGAGGATGATGCTCTGTTTCAGACACAACGCTGGGATGCTAATTCAGGCGAAGAACTGAAATATAGCTTTGATGTTCCCAATGGTAATTACGTTGTGAATCTCTATTTCGCAGAGACATATAGTAAGGTATTTTTCCCAGGTGGCCGATTGTTTGATGTCCTTCTTGAAGGTACCAATGTGGACCATAACTTGGATATCTACAAAGAAGCCGGAGGGAATGCCGCATACATGAGAAGTTACCAGGTGAGCGTTGTAGATGGTCAGATTAATATGGAGTTTCTCCATGGTGTTGAAAATCCGACTATCGCAGCCATTGAAATACTCAGTAATTAGCCTGGCATGTCTTTTGCCAAAATAGAATTTGACCTCGCACTGGAGCTTAGTTCAATGTCCAGGTAACCAATAAGATAGTTTCATGTCAACCACCTGTCATTTCCATTCTACTGGAAATGACAGGTGGAAAATCCAATACATCCAAACGGATCTGAGCGGTGATATCCGAATAAAAACAACCGTCTTAGATATCCATCTGATTTTACTTCTCACATACCATTCTTAAATTCAAAGCACCCGTCCAAACAATAAAGGTTAGCCAGCACCCCATATGCGCACGATCATAATGTCCGGCGTAGAGCAATAAACTCTATCGGCCGCTTGAACACCTGTGGAGAGCTGATGAACGTTCACTTCATCCATAATCCATCTCCTGCAATAATTGCCAACAAGTAGAACATACCCGAGCAACAATCCTTGAAGTGATGTGTTTGTTCACGTTGTCTAACCCACAGTGGGAAAAATTGAAATTTCCCCGAGTGGGCAGGAATGGGGTGACCATTGTGAACTGAATGAGCAATCATTGCACTCCATAGCGAATTTTTACCCTATCTTGGTGAGTCCGGAATTTTTTCAGTTTTGTAACGTTCTGAAATTAAAAGTTAATGTAAAAATTATTTTTTTGGTACGATCTCTGCTTACGCACTCGTGGTTGGATTAATCCATTCGACTGAGATCAGCAATATGAGGTGGGCAAAAAGATGAAAAAGGGACTTGACCTAGGATTTTACCCTGGCAAGGGGCGATTAGTCCTATAGCCAAATGATGCAGTTCGTATTCTTTCCGGTATTAGTCTCAAATTTTTTAGATGGTCGACATGACCTGTTGTTTTTCCTGCATATCAATTGGATTTGAAGTTATTTTTCACGACTAATAAGGCTAACTAATTGTTGGTAAAAATCAGGCAATTAAAACAGGCAACTTTAACTAAATGGGGGAACATGTTGCAATATCATTTGCAACACAGCAGCTATGACAATAACATTATCTAAATACCTTAAAGTGCTAATTATTATTTTTGTGTGTGCTTTTTTTACCAATCAATCTGCGCTTGCGGAGCAAGCCACTTTTTCATGGTTACCGAATAACTCCTCAGACGGCACGGTCGGTTATATGCTTCACTATGGTACTTCCTCTCATGTGTATACCAAGTCTATCGATGTCGGCGCCCCTGCTCCGGTCGGTGGGCGTATATATGCTGGTGTTTCTCAACTTGTAGCTGGTCAAAAATATTTTTTCACTGTGACCGCATATAATGCCAAAGGAGTTCAGAGCGCGTATCCGAATGAAATTGCCTTGACCGTATCAAGGCAAGTGGTTCCCAACACTGTCATACGTATCAATGCAGGAGGGGAAAAATACACTGATAGAAATGGTAATGTGTGGTCCGCAGATTTTGGTTACAATACCGGACATAAAACAGCATCATCAGTCTCCATCAGTAAAACAGATGATGACTCACTGTTCCAGACACAACGTTGGGATGATGCCATGGGAAACGAGCTTAGTTATAGTGTTAATGTTCCCAATGGGGATTACATAGTGAACCTTTATTTCGCAGAAAACTTTAGTAAAGTCTTTTACCCGAATGGCCGACTGTTTGATATACTGCTTGAGGGAAAAACAGTTGAATATAAGATGGATATCTACGATGAAGCCGGAAAAAATACAGCTCTCATGAAAAGCTACGAGGTGAATGTTGCAGATGGTCAACTTAATTTGATGTTTCTCCATGGTATTGAAAACCCAACTGTCTCGGCGATTGAAATAATCAGCAATTAGCTTCTGATGATCTCGACCGAATAAGGAGAAGAGTTTTTACTACGCGATCAACTTCTGACATTTTTCCTTTTTGAGTAACAATCCGATTCTCGGTCGGTAATGATAACACTGGTTTTAATTTAACAATCCAGCGTTAATGATGTCAGGGTGTCGAGATGTAACATTATGTAAATAATTGAATTCATTGATTGTCACCTGTCATTTCGGCATAGATGGAAATGACAGGTGAAATTTTTTCTGCATTATATGCAAGCCCATCACGCAAATTTCTTTCCGAAACTTCTCAGCACAAGCCTAAAAAGCGAAAAATAGAACTGGACTTCTAATAGGAAAAAAGGCAATACTCACAACGTAGTTAAACATTTTGGTGGTTGGCAGAAAAGAAATGGTTACTGTTAATTGTGAATATTTTCAATAATTTAACCTAAGTTTAGATGCAGGAGCCAGATAAAATTCCAGTACTTTTTCTGGATAACACCTATACGTTTGGCGGAGCAATTAACAGTTTACTCTATTTGCTGAGAGCTATAGACAAAACACGATTTACACCGGTACTCGTTACGACTCAACCGGAAGAATTTTTGCGCCAAAACTTTGCTTTCATGGAGTGGCAACGTGTGGAAATCAGGTTGCCCTGGGTGCATAATCATGTATTCAAAAAAATAACCAGCTATAGGTTTTTTTCTGCCGGTTTTTGCTTGAAGTGCGTTAAACGTATACGTTTTTTGTATTGGCTATTATTTGTAACACTACCCGAGGCTGTCCGTTATTATAGAATCGGCCGGCAACACAAGGTTAGTCTTGTGCACCTAAACAACATATTGGGTAGCCAGTTGGCAGGAATTCTGGCCGCAAAATTTCTCCAGGTACCCTGTGTCGCCCATTTGCGTGATTTTGAAGAGGTGGATGCGATCACCAAATTGTATGCAAAATTGATTGATTCACACATTGCAATTTCAGGGGCAATAAAAGAAAATTTGTCTTGTTTGGCTGTGCCGGAAGACAAAATTACTATTATTTATGACGCAATTGATACTGATGATTTTAATGCTCATATCACCTGCGATTATTTGCGGGAGGAATTTGATCTAAACAACGATGAGAAATTGTTTGGTATTTTTGGCCGAATTGTTGCGTGGAAAGGAATTAAAGAATTCGTTCGAGCGGCTGCTCTTGTTGTCAAATCAATACCAGCTGCAAAAGGCTTTATTGTTGGTGATTGCTCAGATGGTGACCGGAAATTCCTCGAAGAGGTCAGGGAACTCATAACCAGCTATGGAATTGGTCGGAATATCATTTTGACAGGTTATAGAAAAGATGTGCCGGCATTTATGCAGTTGATGAATGTTGTCGTCCATGCTTCGATAAAGGCTGAGCCTTTTGGAATGGTTCTCATTGAAGGAATGGCCATGGGAAAACCAATTGTTGCAACAAAAATGGGGGGGCCGCTCGACATAGTAGTAGACGGGCAGACGGGGTTTCTCGTCGAACCGGCCAATATTGAAGATCTGGCAAAGGCAGTGCAACGGCTTTTAAGGGAAAGCTCCCTTGCCGAAGCCATGGGCCGTAATGGTCAAGACCGGGTGGTAAAAATGTTTACCAAGGAGAGGTATGCCCGCCAGGTAGAGGAAGTTTATATACATGCACTCGGCAGAGGATAGTCCATCGTGGAAGGCCTATACGCAATAAAGATTCGTAAGATTATCTCGACCATTCGGGAAGAAGGGTGGGCATTTATATTTATTTGTACTTACCTTTTTTTTGAATATGTCCGGCCCCAGTCCATTTACCCTTCGATAGATATAATTCCGTGGGTTCCTATCGTATTATTTTTATCTTTTAGCGCATTGTTATTTAGTGGTGAGTTCAAATCTCAGCCAAATGTACTGAATAAACTCATTGTTTGTTATGCGCTTGTGGTGATTCTCTCGAGTGCTATTTAGCCAGTATCCTGCACTTTCCTTCTCAAAATGGCGTACCTTTTTTAACTGGTTTATAATCTATTTTTGTCATTGTCCTGATTGTCAACAATGAGAAAAGATTTTTTATCTTCCTGCTGTCGTTTCTTATCTACTCTCTCAAGATGTCCCAACATGGGTTTTTATCTTGGTTGAAGAGAGGGTTTGCATTCACAAATTGGGGGGTAACAGGAGCACCGGGATTGTTTCAAAATTCAGGGGAATTCGGGATACAAATGTGCATTTATGTGCCGCTTGCGATTGCCTTTATTTTTGCAGTCTACAGGTATTTATCAAAATCCAAGCTCCTCTTTTTCCTCTTAATGCCTTTTACCGGTATTGGCACAGCTGTGGCGTCATCTTCCAGGGGAGCCTTGGTTGGATTAGTTCTTGCCGGAGTTCGCCCGTTAGTCACTAGACCTAGGGCCTTTCTAGCTAGTTCTGTGGCATTGACCGTGGTTGCTGTCTTAACGATTGTGGCTATTCCTGATCAATTTAAGCAAAGATTCGATGAAGCTGGTTCAGATAGAACCTCACTTCATCGTATCGAACGTTGGCATGATGGCCTTGATACAATACAAAAACACCCTGTGCTGGGTATTGGATTTGAAGCCTGGAGTGAATATTTCCCTCGGCATTATCAAGTGGAATTCGAGGGAACTCCGCTTGTTCATAATGTTTTTTTACAATGTGGTACAGAACTGGGTTATGCCGGCTTAAGTATCTTCGTGTTGATGATTCTGGCCTGTTTTGCAAATACCAGAAAGGTTCGGAAACTGAGCAGGGAGAAGGAAGATCAATTTTTGGCAATAATGTCCTATGGTTTCGATGCAGCTTTGCTTGGTTTTCTGGGGAGTGGTTTTTTTGTAACAGTCCTTTATTATCCATATTTTTGGATACATTGTGCCCTGACAGCCTGCCTGCTTAATGCGGCACGGAAAAAATTTACAAGTCCATCAATTACTGAAGTTCAGGATAATGTCCTTTTGCCCCAGGTAAATTAAAAAATCAAGATACAGCAGTAATGAAGGTACTGGCTGCTTATACTCAATTATTCCGGCGGGTCTTTAAATGATCAGCTCAATAAAGGCACTTTTTCCTAATCTCTTAAAAAGAAATTGTAAAGTAGTTATCCGTAATATTGCTGATTCGTTACAGTATTATGCAGGTTCTGGACGTTTTTTGCGCAGTTCTCCATTGGGGAACAAGAAAGTTTCAAAAATAATTTTTGTCTGTAAAGGAAATGTCTGTAGAAGCGCCTTCGCAGAGCACCGTTTAAAGTACCTTCTCGGTCACGATAAAGTGCACATTGATTCCTGCGGGCTTGATGTTAACCAAGGGAGTTATCCTCCACATGATTCTGTCACGGTAGCCGCGGAATTTTCCTGCAAAGTGGCCCTTCGACGCGCTAAAGGACTTGTTGAATGTGATATAGATGGCGCAGATCTCATTTTGGCTATGGAGTATTGGCAATATAAGCGTCTGATTCAGCTCTATCCCGAAAAACAAGCTAATATTTTGCTGTTGCGTAGCGCAGCGTCTTTTCCATATTGTCTTTTTTGCAATATTGCCGACCCCTACGGCTGGGGAGAAAAAGAGTTTCGAAAGGCATATCGTCTTGTCGATCGGGCTTTGGTTAAAATAATGCGTTGGTGTTGATTCTAGCTGCAACGATAATATATTGGGATGTTATAGAGAAAGTTGTAAACTCATGTGCAGCGTCCTAAATGTTTGCGGTATTTTCTGCGGCCATTGGATATATCCCATCTTACGGTAGTGTCAATTTTTATCTGTGAAATTATCCCAAGCCAATTTCTTCAAAAAAGTCAAGTTCTTCCGAACCTTCCCTATAGGGTTCGACCGCCAATGTAATTCCATTCTCAGAGAGATAAATGCCAGAAGGCGGTAACATGCATTTTCGCCGGCGACTATCTCCATGGGTTTGGTTCGACGTTTAAATTCCTTGTTCAATCTTTCGATGATATTTGTCGTTCGAAGTGAAATCCACTCTTCTTCCGGGAAGTTAAAGAAGGTCAGACAGGAGTCGATCGATTTATCCAGACAAGCAACTGCCGGGGGTAGGCGATTCCCATTTATCAACGAATAACCTGTAAAACTCCTGCGCTTTTTTCCTGGAAGAAGCATAGAAAATAGATCGAACATCATCTGCTACTTCTTTCTTGAGTTTCTTTGGAACCTTGGCCAATACATTTCGAGCGACATGAACCTGGCAGCGCTGAACCTTTGCCTGAGGGAATTCCTCAAGAAAAACTCTCTCCAATCCAGTCAGACCATCCATCACGCCCAACAAAACATTTCCTGCTGTGAGCCCTCTTTGTTTGAGATCCTTGAAAAACTCCCGCCAGGTTGTAGCTGATTCCTTATCTCCGGCCTGAAGGTTCAACACCAGTCGATGACCGGATTCCGTTACACCGATGCCGCAAGTACGGGGGTTACCTCAATATCATGGTGAATCCGCATCCGGAAATTAACCCCATCCAGGAACATGTACTTCACTTTCTCATTCGAAAGATCGCGTTTGCGCCACTTCTCAACAGATTCGGTTAGTTCAGTATTCACGTTACTGATTTCCGTTGCGGTAATCGCCCGCCCAATAAGCCTTTTGGAAAGCATGGACAAACTACGAGTACTCATTCCTGCAAGAAACAGCATGCTCATGTCCCTGGCCAATTCCTCTTCATATTGTTTGCTGCGAGGGATTACTTGGGTTTGAAATTCGCCCTTGCGGTCCCGGGGCACTCGGACTTCAACATTACCGATCCCTTTCAGAGCGTATTTGCGGCTATAGGAACCATTGCGGTGATTATCCTTACCCGCACTGCGCTCGTACGGCATTCTGTCAAGAAAGTGGGTAAGTTCCGCTGTCATTATGGCAGAAAGATATTCTCCTACAGTCTGCTGCAGATCGAGACGAATCATCTCAAACAGTTCTTCTGGTTGCTTTTGAATCTTATTGAAGATTTCGATTACCTCAGGTACTGTAACTTCTACTTTCATGGCGCTTCTCCTTTGGGTTTGATTTCTTGGCGGATATCGATACCCTATCATAGGAAAAGCGCCATTTTTTTGCCTCAGAAATATTTCACACAATATTTTTTACACCACCCATTTTACGCCTATCTTGGTCACGGCCCAGATGCCAGTTTTTACGCCGAAATTGTAATGTCATGCAATGGCATAAAGGTACGATCAAGCGATCCTGGATTGACAATAGCCTGTATCAAAGGATTAACGGAACGAGGCTATTCGCTTCCGGCTTTGGTCTCAAATGAGTAAATCGGATTCGTTTTTTTTGGTTGCTGTTTATCACCCTTCCTGAGGCACTGCTATACTGGTGGATTGGCCGTAAACACAAAGTCCGTCTTGTTCACCTCAACAACATTATGGGAAGTCAGCTGGCAGGGATTCTAGCTGCAAAGATGTTAAATGTGCCATGCATTGGTCACTTACGTGATTTCGAAGAAGTTGACCGTGTAACCAAGGTTTATGCTCGCCTTATTGATTATCACATAGCAATCTCAGGTGCTATTAAGGATAACCTGATTAATCTTGATGTTCCTCGCGAGAAGATTGCTGTCGTTTATGACGCCATCGATCTTCAGGATTTTGATGATACTGTTTCCATGTTATCATGTGTTATACGGGAATTCAATCTGAGCATGGGGTAAACAATGTATTCGGTATTTTTGGCCGCATTGTTCACGTGGAAAGGGATTTTTGAATTCGTCCAATCAGCCTACTCTTGTTATCCAGTCCGTACCAAACACTATAGCGTCTTATAGTAGGAGACTGCTCCGATGGTGATTCCGACTACCTGAGAAAGGTTGAAGACGCTTGATAGCAGAATATGGTCTAAAAGAAAAAATTATTCTAACCGGCTACAGAACTGATGTACCGGCATTGATGAAATTGATGGATGTTGTTGTGCATGCCTCGATCAAACCTGAACCTTTTGGTATGGTTCTTATCGAAGCAATGGCCATGCAAAAACCGGTTGTGGCCACCAAAATGGGCGGACCGCTTGATATCATACTGGATGAGTCGGACTGGATTTCTTGTAGCTCCAGATGATCCTACAGGAAATGGCGGATGCTGTTAAACGGCTTCTTGTTGACAAAAATCTTGCTTCTCGATATGGGCAGGAAAGGAAAAAGTCGAGTACGTCGATATGTTCACTAAAGAGCGGTATGCTCGTCAGGTAGAGGACGTTTATTTTAAACTTCTTGCATCAAATTAAATCATCAACTGAAAAATTTTATAATGAGTGCATAAGGCAGCAGTAAAATTTATTCTTGTAAAAAAGCTAAGTTAGCATTCATAGGTAACCATTCCTTTTTATTATTTGAAAACTTGCGTCATTGGAAGATGGTTTCTTCTGCAATCGTCTGGCTATTAAGAACCTAGGAATGCAATAACCCCTTAATTTGTTATGGAAAAAATTCTGTTTGTTACTAATTCCTTTGGTATGGGTGGTGCGGAGAAAGTATTGCTTGATATTGTCAGCATTGAAAAACAAATTTTGATGTGCATGTCTTGGTTTTTACATGATTCATCGGTCCTTTAAAAGAAGGAATGGAGAAACATTGTCAAGTTTTTCACCTTGTTTACTTCCTCGCTGCATTACCTTCTTTTTCGGAAAATTAGTTGGTATAGAAAATCTAGAGTTAATTCATTTTCATGCAAAAACAAGTACAAAGCTGTTGTTGGTTTTATGGAGGGTAAATCAACTGATCTTGTTGCTGAAATTGGTGTTAAGATCCAAAAAATTGCCTGGGTGCATACCGATGTCAGGAAGATGGATATTTTTATGGATACCGCAAAAGTGTTTTCCGTCTATGACAAAATGGATAGAATTGTATTTGTGTCAGAGGACGCAAAAAAAGCCTTCCTTGAAAGATTTGCAAATATTCATTCCCATCTTGATGTTATCTGTAATGTCATTGATGAAGATAATATAATTCGTCTATCCGATGGAGATGAGGAGGAGAAAGTAAAAAATTCACCTTTTTAAACGTTGGGATGTTGAGGAAGGAGAAATGCCAAGATCGGTTGGTTCGGATTGCAAAACGATTGAAAGACTTGGGTTATGACTTTCGGATTCTGATAATTGGCGATGGACCTCTTATGAGCATATTTGTCGGAACTTATTGCAACATCTGGTGTAGCAGAGCATGTTTTCCTTCTCGGAATGAAGGAAAATCCTTATCCGTATATTAAAATGTGTAATTGTTTTGTTTTGTGCAGTGAATTTGAAGGTTATGGTATTGCGGTTAAGGAAGCATTATTTCTGAAAAAATTAGTATTGACGACTGATGTGGCCGGCCCAAGAGAAATACTTGAGAGACGGAAAATACGGTTTGATAGTTGAAAACAATGAAGAGTCACTTTTTCGGATGATGCGGCATATTCTGGATTTGCACCGTAGAAAATCAGGAAGTTGATGTTTTGCAAAATGTAATACATTATCAAGGCGACAATGAATATATCAAGCAGCAATTAATCACTCTGTTCACTGTATGAGTTAAGCAGTTGATGTACAGAAATTCTATGGCATAATCGTCGAGGCAAAATGAGAAGCGCACATAGCAGTTCGAGGTGTTTAAGGGCGGGTATTGAACGACCTTCCGTGGGACAGTTAGATGCAAAAAAGAGTTTGATAATGGTTTTCCTATCATCTCGTTGAGTCGAACTTTAAGTGATTCCGATTTAAATATGGTGGTGTTGATGTGGCAGCTGCAACTGTAAAAGATATTTCTAGCCTCATTGCTCCGGATGAGCGGTTGGTTTGCCTTACGTTCCCGGATGGTCATGAAAAATAATGCCGTCATCTTTATGTACCATCGTGTGCTTCCACAGGATTTAGCGCAAGGGGCAAACATTCCGGTTCAGCCAGGTATGTATGTGACTCCTGAAAGTCTGAGGTTGCACTTGTCTTATCTGAAGGAACATTTTTTAATTATTTCCCTTGCCGAGTTAGTAAGACGGTTACAGGCTGGTGAAGATATTTCGCGTTGTGCTGTTGTTACTTTTGATGATGGCTGGCATGGACAATTATACTTTACGCCTTCCCTATTCTCAAGGAACTCAAAGTCCCGGCCACTATTTTTCTTGCTTCTGGCTTTATAGGAACTTCCCGTTGGTTTTGGCCGGAGGAGATTTCTTGGGCGGTTCTCTCAGTACTCAGAAAAAATTTGATATGTCTTTATTACCTGAAGCGCTCTCACATATCATGAAAAGAGAAGATCATCATCAATCTGGAGGTTCAGGAAAGTGTGAACAAATTATTGCCGAGATGAAATCCTGGGATGAACCCCAGAGGCTGTCTGTTGCGAAAAGCTGTGCTCGTTGTTGAGGGAAAAAACAACAGGAGAGTCCGAGCGCTTGTTGATGAATTGGGATGAAGTACGGGAAATGTTGCAAAGCGGACTGGTGGATTTTGGGTCTCACACAGTTTCCCATGCCTTGCTGGACCAGCTGCCGCCTGAACAGGTGCAACAGGAACTTTTTGAATGTGCCGACGCATATACCTCTGAAACTCGATGTGTCGGCAGATATTTTGCCTATCCCAACGGCAACTATACTCAGCAGATTTTGTCCATGCTTCCTGACTTCGGCATTACAGCTGCAGTTACAACAAAACGTGGTTTGGTGAATGGGAAATCTCCTTTACTGGAGCTACCGCGAATTGCTATTCATGAAGATATAAGTCATACACAAGCCCTTTTTCAATGGAGATTGTTTGTCCGATGAGTGTTGCTACAAGACAGGGGTTGACAGTCCTGGTTACCGATGGTGAAAATCGATCTTCTCTGGCTGTAACCAGATCATTGGGCAGGTTTGGCTGTAGAGTGGTCGTCACTGGACTAAAAAAGAAAAATCTGGCATCCAGTTCTCGTTATTGTGCCGACCGGTATGCGGTTCCCTCTCCATTGCACGATGGGCCAGCCTATCTTGCCAGCTATGCTTAGGAATTTTGTCTAATCAGAAAATTGATGTTCTGTTTCCCATGACTGAACCCTCAATCTTGCTTCTTGCGGAATATAGGGATCAGCTTCCCCAAGAAACGATTCTTGCGTGTCCCGCTCTGGAAAAAATTCGAACGATTTTTGATAAGTTTGCTGTTTTTCGGTTAGCTCAAGAAAATGGGGTTGCCATCCCACAAACGTTGTTTGTGGATAATAGGGATGATTTTTTAGCCAAAAAAAATGAGGTTCATCACTTTCCGGTCGTCATTAAACCAGCAATGTCCAAGATACCCATAAAAGACGGTTTTCTTTCGACCGGTGTCAAGTATGCCCATGATAAAACAGAACTTGAGAAACTCTACGAAACGGAGCCAGCCCTCGATTTTCCGTCCATGATTCAGGAAAAAGTGATTGGACCAGGCACTGGATTATTTACCCTTTTTCAGGATGGTCGTCATTTGGCGTTGTTCTCTCATCAACGACTCCGGGAAAAGCCACCCTCCGGGGGGGTAAGTGTGGTCTGTGAATCAGTTGCTCTCGATGAGGAGATGGTAGAGGCATCACAAAAACTCCTTGCAGCAGTCGACTGGCAAGGCGTAGCCATGGTTGAATTTAAGCGGGATATTCGGGACGGAAAGGCAAAGCTTATGGAAATTAATGGCCGGTTCTGGGGATCTTTACAATTGGCTATAGCTTCAGGAGTTGATTTTCCTGTACTCTTTTTGCACCAGTTAACGCAGAGTGCGCAAAAAAGAGGACGTGGAAGAATCCTATCAGAATCGGATTGAGGATGAAATGGTTTCTTGGTACCCTTGATCATCTCCTCATCAGGCTTTGCCATAAAGAGAGTACACTGAATTTACCACCAGGCTCTGGCTCTAAAAGCTAGATGCGCTCTATGAGTTTTTGAAATTGAGAGAGAAAAATACTGTTTTTGATGTAATCGATCGAAAGGATATTGGACCATTTTGGAGTGAAGCTCAATTCGTATGTATCTGTTCTTCTCAAGTAAAGTAAATAATGCTGAATATCCTTCATTCCATTGATACGCCCGGACCAGGTGGCGCCGAAACTGTTTATCTAGATATTGTGACGAGACTTGATCGAGATCGATTTACATCCTTTCCGGTCATTCCTGAGAAAGGATGGATTTATGATCAGTTGCAGGAACAGGGATTTGATCCGATCATCATCGATTCAACGGGCTCATTTAACACCAGATATCTCTGGGAGCTCATAAAATTGATTCGTAAGCAGAAGATTGATCTGATCCATTCGCATCTTTTCGGCTCGAATGTGTATTGCAGCTTGGCAGGCCTTTTGACATCTACACCCGTAATCTCAACATTCCATGGATTTGTTGATGCAACAGGCAGGGGGAGAGCGAACCAGATGGAAAGTTGCAGTTATCAATAAAGGATCAAAAAAAATTGTTTTTGTCTCTCATCAGCTAAAAAATTACTTTATAAAAAACTACGGATTTGTGGAGACCCGTGCAGAAGTGATTTATAATGGCATTGATACCAACAAGTTTACACCCGGTAAAAATAATGCCCTCAAAGAAAAACTGGGTCTTGCAAGTGATGATATACTTATAGGGTCAATTGGAAACATCAGGCCGGCCAAGGGGTATGATATTCTTCTTCGTGCAGCGGCAGAGGTAAAGAAGCAGAGACGGGATGTGAAGTTTGTCATTGCCGGACAAGGATCGGGAGAGTTATATCACGAGCTTCTTGGATTAAGAGAGACTTTGAATTTGCTTGACACGGTTTTCTTCCTTGGTTTTACTGAGAATACTGTTATTTTCTGCATGGAATTAATATGTTTTTGCTCTGCTCCACATCAGAGGGATTTTCTCTTTCCCTTGTTGAGGCAATGGCCTGTGGCTTGCCCGTTATTTCGACGAAGTGTGGGGGGCCAGAAGAAATAGTTGAGCATGGGGTTACTGGAACCTTGGTTCCCCTGGCGAACCTCACCTGATCGTCAATGCTATTCTCAATAGGGATAGGCGGCTGGAGACAGATATGGCAGAGAAAGCTATACCGTTGGTTGCTGAAAAGTTTTCATTAAATGCTATGATGAGACAGTACGAAAGATTGATGGAGGAAATATGTAAAAGTTGATTTTTAGGCGTTGTTGCTATCGAATATTGCGCTAATCTGTGCAAACTCTTTTGCCTTAAATGGTCTTTGGGCGCCTTGGCCAGAGTAAACTGCCGGTTGTGTAATTTTGGTAGGTTGCACAATTTTGCCATGAATCGCTCAAAACGGTACTCAATAAATGCAGTTTTTATTCATTAAATCCATGCGTTAAATCTGTATTGGTAGGCACTGGCCATGGGCAGGAACCGCGAGCTTTCCGGAAAATCTTTGGACTCGTCGGACTTTCTAAGCAGTTTCTTCAATAATAAACTTGGAGTCTCGTTATGAAAATTGGTGCTTTGAGGAGTTTGATTTATTTCTTTAGAAGGGAAAATATTTGGCTCGCACTAAAAGATTTAGAAAATCTTGACTATTTAGATTCATAGCAGTTTTTGAAATATAAAATTGTGAAGATTCAAAACTTACACCATTTTTTGATAAACGAAAATAAATATTATAATAATTATTTTTCAGAAAAAAAAGTTAAGTGACGATGAGCTTGTGAGCATCGATATTTTTCCTTATATCACTAAAGAAGAAATCAAGGAAAATTACCAAGAGATGCAACGGATTGTAATAAAAGGATACTTAGGTCGACTAGTGGAACTACAGGTAAACCATTTGTATTTATGAAAGATTGTTATGCATCTGCTTATATGGACGCTATGATGTATCATGTTTATAAATGGCATGGTATATGTCCAACAGATCGTCAAGCAAGGGTATGGGGAAGAGCAATTGATTTTAAAGGTAGATTAGTACAAACCGCTAAGGACTATCTTCTTGGTCGAAGGCGATTATCTGCCTTTGAGATGAGTGATGATGAATGTGTTAAATATTATAATGTGTTGATAAAATTTAAGCCGAAGTATTTTTATGCGTATCCTAGTACGTTATACCATTTTGCGCAATCTTTAGATGAACAAGGTCTTGACGGCAAAAAACTTAAAATTCCTATAGCTATTTGCACTGGTGAAATTTTATTTCCTCATTATAAAGAAAAAATACAGCATATTTTTGGCTGTAAAGTCATCAGTGAATATGGATCAACAGAAAATGGTATTATAGGTTTTGAGTGTGATCATGGAAAAATGCATGTATTGCCAACTATCCATTTAGAGATACTTGATCCCGATAATGAGGGTTATGGTCGAATCGTAATAACAGAACTTAACAGCAGATCTCTTCCTTTTGTAAGATATATAAATAGTGATGTAGGAAGGTTAAGAAAGGAAACATGTTCATGTGGACGGCCTTTCCCTTTACTGGAAATCCGAAATGGGCGCATAGATGATTATATTCAATGTCCCAATGGATCTATTGTCTATGATGCAATATTGGCATACACTTTTAAGGGGCATGTTCAACAATTTAAAGCTTATCAAAATGTATTGAATTCAATAACTATTGATTATATAGAGGATGAAGAATTGTCCATAAAAAAGGTTGATATGTTAAAGAAAAAATTCCAACATTATTTGGGGGACGATATGGAAATTGTTTTTCGTAAAGTTGTCCAGATCAGTCCTGAGAAATCCGGGAAGTTAAGGTATTTTGTTCCTATGCAAGAGCCGAATCTACATATGTCTCCACACGATCCGAAAACACTGGAGTAGTGCAGTGGACACTGGCGGGGCGATTCCCGATGATTACTAGCGTATTGCGACACATAATTTTTAACAAATATAACGAGTGCAATGTACAATTTCCATGATTTGGTTTAAACTTTAATAAGTCTTTTGCTTTGTCTATTTATTAGTAGATTATTACTGTAAAATTGCTTTAGTAATTCTGTATTTTGCAGAATCGGACCACATTTCATTTCCAGTGAGACCATATCAGGTTCTGGATTCAATTCAATTAGAACAGGACCACTATTGGTAATTGCTATATCATGTCCCAGTAACCTATAAAAATTAAAATATCGTTGGATCTTCTCTACTAGCGCCAAAGTTTCTGTCCAATACGGTATCTCAAAACCATCAAAATACTTCTTCGAGTCAGGATGAAATTCGTGCTTTTGAGCTCGGGCTCCGTATGCAATCCTGTTCAACTTGCCTGTCCTAATATCCACACCTACACCAATACCTCCACTTGATATATTATCTACGATAGCCCCTTTGATACCGAATCTAAGATATGCACCTAAGAAGATAACTGAATTTTCCTTTGTTAAAAATGTAACAACTCTTATAGTGTTTACGGATCGTGAAAAACTATTCATTAGGTCATGCTGCAATAAATACTCCTGAACGACTTCATAACCCTCAAGTTTCAAGCATGATAGATCATAAGAATCACCATCTTTTTCAACAATAATTTTATCATTTTCACTAAATACAACAGATATTCCCTTGCCGCCCCTTCCTTCTATCGGTTTCAATATTATTTTGCTTCGCCTATTATTGACAAATATGTCTTTAATGGTCTTCTTATAATCATCATCTGGCCCTATACATGCTAATTGGACTGGCAATGGGAAATTTGCGGCGCTGCATAATTGATAGCAGATATATTTATCTTCAAAAAGTATTTTATATTTATCCATTTGAACATTTTTAGTTAATTGTCTTCTTTGATAAGGCTCATATATTGATCCATAATAATATTTCCATTTATTTTTATCAATCTCCCACAATGTTGAATAATTATCAGGATAGTATTTAAGTTTAAAAAATATATATATTAAATCAGACGCCACTCTATACTTTGATACATTGCAAATATTCCAGTCAATAAGATATATATAGCAATAAGGCAGTGCGATAAATCTAACAAATCTCCTTAGATATGGAATGATTAGTTGAGACAGTTTTGTGATCAAGCTATAACTCGCTAAGTATGATTTTTCTATAAATAATTTAAACATAATTTATTGTTATTCATTGTTAGAGGTTTTGTTATAATTTAGTATACTTTCTAACTTTAAAAATTTCTTTTGCCAATTTAACTCAATGGTGTTTTTTAACATAATTGTATTTGCTTTATAGGTTTCAAAATTAGTTATCATTTCTGTGAGACCTTTGGCAATACCTTGCACAGTATTATCTACA
The DNA here is from genome assembly GCA_963835305.1 of uncultured delta proteobacterium. Lineage (GTDB taxonomy): Bacteria > Desulfobacterota > Desulfobulbia > Desulfobulbales > Desulfocapsaceae > Desulforhopalus_A. Next base: position 123,323 of record CAWIEU010000009.1, on the reverse strand, counting down.
AAAACGCTACCCTTGAAGTATTCTTGAAGGACTTGTTTCCGCGATGTTATTAAAGGCTTACAAGCTACCACGCCTTCATAACATCCACACAGCATGCAGTATGTAGCTGTCGTTAATACCATTACTGCATCCACTGCAAATAGAAGATTGACGAAATCCGGTTCTTTTAAAAAACCAGTAAAAACAACATTCGTTGGTGCTTTGTCTTTTAATCTACTATCGAGCTTTTTATCATTTCCTGTCACATACAGTGTAAATTGACTGTTCTTGATCAAGTCTAAAGCCTTGAGGACTTCCTCTATTGGTTCGTCTTCTGCGAACGATGCAATGAACATTATATTCAACTTGCTGCTCAATTCTATTTTATCTGTCGGCTCCAGAACAGGTAATTTATCGGGTAGTATATATGGATTTCCTTTCGTTTCTCTTACTATAGCTGCAAGGTATTTGTTAGTGACAAGGGTAATGTCAGCAACTCTAAGCGTCAACTTATTCAATAAAGAAAAAATCAGGTAATTAAATGAATAAGACTTAGGTTTGTCAAGCCGGAAAGTCGTGTGTCTGTCCACTACTATTTTCTTGCCAAAAAAAATCTTGTATATACATGCCACGGTGGCCAAAAGCATTGACGGATTTTGGACGAAAACTATTTGGCAATCACTCTTGCTAATAATACTGATGGTTTTTAAGATGCTTTTGGGATATCTCAAAAAACCGCTAAACTCGATAATGTAAAGTTGACAATTTAAAATATTGGCAAGTTCGACAGACCTTCTTTGCGTTTCCCACGATATCCAAATCCTTTTGCATTTTTGTAGTTCATGCATTCTCATAAATCTCCCGGCAGGACTCCTTGTAGCCCATGAAAACTTGGTTCTAAAACTTTCTAAGGGTTGGTCAACCATAGTGCCTGTTATTCTCTCAATATTTTGTAACAAAACATCAACAAGGATATAAGGACCGCTGGACATAACCACTATTTCACTCTATTATTAGCAATTTCCTTAGGCCAATAACTGTATATGACTTTAATATAAAAGACTTTTTGTACCGTACTGCAATTCCCCTTGTTTTTTATGCACCTCATAAATTCTTTCCGGTTTCCGGATCTTCAAACTCAATGAGGCGGAAATCTGCTGTAATGCCTTTAAGTTTGACATTTTGGTCAGATTTTATTGTTTCTGAATCGGGGGCTAGGCTACCTCAATTGAATTTTGCCTCTTTCGGTGCCTGGCTCCCAGTTGTCGTAAAATTTCATTTTCCGTGATGTCTCGACGCGGTAAAACAGATTTGAGCAAAGTCGCATTATCAGCACAGCTCAATAGTGGAATATCTGCCCAATTGCTCAATCATTGTTCAATTATGAACAGCATCGCCAACATTGCTTTTGGCATATGGTGGTGCCATGCCAACCATCTTCGAGCCTAATAATCGCTCATCCTACATTGAATTTTGCGTCCTGAAATCGACATTCCACCAAGTACCTGGGCCTGCATGAACAGCCTTTTGGTCGGAGTATTACTCGGGGCATTGCTCAGACTGTACTTTCTTTTCTAGGGGAATTTCTTTCACACCGCACCAACAAGCGCTATTTTCGGGACTGACTCTTTTTGCCATTCCAGCCTCAGACCTCTCTATGCAGAATATCGAAAATGACTTTTCTTTTAGTGCTATTACGGAGCTTTATACGTTTCCAGGCATCGGCGGCTTCCATATCAACTCATCAGTCTATTCGTATTTAATGTGACTGGGAATGGAGGTTACAGGGTTTTCTGCCATATTTTGATTTTGCAGCTGGGACTGCCGGGCTGGGATCCTCGTAAAATATCCGGTGATCACTATGGATGTCCGCCATGAACTTTTCACCGTTGTCGGTGAGTTTTCGAAAAAATCAAAAGTTGTCTCCATAAAAAACCATTGAAACCGACCTATTTGAACCGCACTCCATTCTTCCTTGCAGAAAAGATAATCTCAAGCAGCTGATCATGCTAGGTTTTGAATACTATCTGACCTGCAGGAATCTTTGCTTTCTTGCAGCGTTTCTTATCTTTTATCCATGGCTTGGGCAGATATAACCGAAATTCTGTCGGGGTGGAGAAGTGCCCCCCTCCAAGAGTAGCAAAAGACTGTTAACTGGCGGCTATCGACCTTTGCTGAGTTGACCGCAGCAGATCGGCCACGCCTACAGACTTCTATCTTTTTGGGGAAGCCCGGTTTCGACAATACACAAGTCACTATCATCCTAGCTGCAAAGAAGTTTGGCACAATCTTGGGTTATGTGGACCTTTACCGGCCGCCAGTTCCAATTGAAATCTGAAAGGGAAAACTGTAGGGAATCATACTCGGGGGCAACGATTCTCTCCCCCGACCGCGCCATTACATGGGATTTTTCCTTGGCTTTGTATAATTTCATTGGGCAGTTGTAATAGGTGTTTCAACTGCCCTGGATTTAACAACTTGCTTATATGTCTATACAATATTGTGAGAAAATATCAACTATTCTTGATTCCCAAAGTAGAGGTAGTTGTGGCCAAATGGAGTTATTTGTAATGTTCTCCAAACAGTAAGGTTCCGCATGGAATGTGACGTAAGGAAATAGCAATACAATAAGAGACAAAGAAGGTGCAAAAGAGAATTGCAAAGAAGTTTAAGATTGGAACTGATATGAATTTGCTCAGAACAATGGAAACACCTTTCAAAATAATAGGAGCATGTATTAGATACACGCCCATTGTGTTCTTGCCAATCCTATCAAGAAGAGGCCATCCATTTTTGATAGTCACAAATAAAAGAAATAAGGCTATTAGGTACGAATATTGAACAAGAACTGAACCAAAATTTCCTAATTCATCGCGCATTAGAAGGGCAACGATAAACAATATCACAAACGGAATAAACAACTTTTGTAGGTTAATCACCTCAGATGTTTTTAAAATGACTATTCCAATAAAATAGTATTGAATTCCCCAAAATGCATGAAGAATTGGTTCTTGCCCTCCATCGATTGTCAGATAGGGAGCAATAATGTTAATGCTTGACTTATAAGCTGTCAGGTAGCAGATGAACAAAAGTAAAATGACGGCATAATAGTTGATAAGTATAATTCTTCTGAAAATTGGGCCAAATAAGCGAATCAGAAAAAGTGAAACTAAAAAGTACATTTGTGGAGCATACACAGAGCCATAGGAGAAAAGTGCTATATCTTGCAACGAGTGGCCCACAACCAACTTCTCTTTGAGAAAACCTGAGATCTCGAAATAATATCTAGCAAAAACGTAAAACAGTGTAAAAATAAGCCAGGGAACAAGAAGCCTAAACATGCTCTTTCGAACGCTTCTGAAGTAGCTGTATTCTTTAAAAAATGTTATGCCCCGAGCAAATATATATCCATCAACAAGAAAGAAAACAGGAACCGAGATAGTGTGAACGATAAATGAAATAAGTTTTTTTTGGTATTCAGGGAGAGGGGTGCAGTAACTTAATGTATGAACACCTACAACCATGATTATTGCTATGGCGCGAAAACTATCCAAAAACAGAATTCGATCATGCGTTGAATTAACATTTATTTTTGAGTTCGCAACGGTGGTTTCCATTTTTCCTTCACTGCTAACCGTGGTACGGTACGCAGCCAACATTGCGATACCTGGCGTCGCAATCGAAAGTGACGAAGTGACCATCTCATCCCAAGAGGGAGCAACAAAATGGTACCGGCTTGATTTAAACAACTGCTGAACAAATTTCGACACCAAGGGTCTGAAGAGTAGAATTTCTCTTAAATTCCAATACCTGAATGTCTGGCCAACTCTAGTGACAAAGAGAAGAGGCAGAACCATTTCTAACCCTACCTTGGTGTTCAAAAAATATGGAGATTTATTTTTTTTCTCTTCTGTATTTTGCTCCGCCAATTCCTAACAATCCTATTGCAATTAGAAGCATGGTAGCTGGTTCAGGAACAGGTGCATTGTTGTTGTCAACATGTCGTCCGATGAATTCACCATAATGACTAACTAGAACCGGACGCCAACTTGATGTTTTTGCACTATAAATTGTGGTGGTATAATATAGCCAGTGGTCCTGATCGCTTTTGTAAACAGTAAAAGGCTCATAGCTCCACGGAGGATCACTCATCGTGAAAACAAGTTCACCCAATTCAACTATAATTGGGCTTGATTCAGAATATTGAGAAACAATAGGATCACCCTGAAGTTGATCTGCCACCACATCATTCCCATCAATAAGTTTTCCAGATAAAGAAAAACTCTCTACCTGTGAAAAATCTAGAATATAATCAATAGGTCTATCTGGATAAGAATAGATGGTAACAGCACTATCGGGCAAAGAAAAGTGTCCATCCCACTTATAGGAATTGGGATTATCTACAATTTCAAAATTTTCGTCTGTGTACCAGTACCACTCAGACCCAAAATCATTCCAGTCAAAAATATAGCTTGCCTCGGAATGTCTACTAATAATCAAAGAAATCATCAAAGTAGAAGCAAAAATTGATGCCAGAAATTTTCCTGATATTCTCATCTCATATACCCCCTTTTAGAAATGCATTCTTGGTAATGTTCTATGATTATCGGAAATCGTTCTCACAAAATTTCTATTCCTCTTTTATGATTTTCTGCAAAAAATATTCCATCAATATTTCAAATCTGCCTCCTCAAGTATTACCCTCAGTATTATGTGGTTAATGAGGTTTGTATTACGGTTACAACTCAGAATTTGCCTGTGCATCTAAGTAAATTACACTTTATAGGAAAATTTAACCGGAATTGTGGAAAAATATTGCAACCGTTCACCGGGAATAGCAAAATGTTCTGAACAACGATTTTCTTATTAGGATGGATGAAAAAGGATGATTCACTGATAACGAATAAGGTTAGATTTTGTGAGGAACGAACCACAATCTGAATCGTTTGTTGGACAAGCCCGGTGTATGTATAGAAAAGAGCTTTTTAAGTGAAGGGGTGAAAAGAGGCAAACAGGAAGGAGGATTTTTTCTGGCCCCAGAAGAGACGGTAATTGCTACAGACTTCCTTGATGCATGGCCCCTTTCCAGGCTATAATTGCCGTTTTTTGAGCGGAGTAATCCATCGCCGAATAAATCGGCTAAAAAAATTTATTTTAAAATCGGTTACATAACCATGTCTCCTTTCCCGATCATGTGGAGCAGGCCACCAGGGCGACCGGCGGTCTCGTTATGCGGGTCAGAACGATATTCATCCTTGATCCGCATTTCGGACAGGCGATCTTTGCCCGCTCCTTCCTCTGCTTGAATATCCTGAAGGGAGTGCTACGCAAGACCATCTGGAGCAACTTGATGAGATTCTTGCTGCATGGATGGAGAAAGCCGTAGCATCTGGTCTTACGAAATCCCTTCGGCAGAACATGAAGCATCAACAGGTAAAGGAAATATTCTCCGGTCACCGTTCGTGTCCGATATTCTTTGCTTTCGGCATGGATATAGCGGAAAGTGACCATACCGTTCTCGCAGCGGAGGATGTCCTTTTCCTGGATGACGCCTTTATAGAGGTACTTGCCAAGGTAGATGAAGGCCTTGTCGCCGCTGCCGACTTCCTTGCAGTCAACAACCCATTGCCGTAGGAAAATTGAGAGCTGGCACGCTACTTTGAAGCAGGAATGTAATCACCCTGGGTGGTACTGAATATTGAAGATGCCCGTCGGGTGGTGAAAAATTTTATTGATTCAACATGGTACGGTACCGCAGTGTCATAGGGTATATTGCTCCGGCAGATAAGTTGAATGGCAAAGATAAACTTATTTTCAAAGAACGTGACAGGAAACTGGATTCTGCTCGCCAGGCCAAAAAAATACAGCGGGCGGAAATCAGAATCAGGATGATCGGTGGTGATACCCCGCCCATTCAAGCGGCAGCTGCTCCAACGAGGATTCTTGACGGGCCCATTCTCGGAACTGCCGCTTGAATGGAATACCGGTGGAGGTTGACCGGAAATGCTGTGAATATTGGAAGAAAGTAGGAAGAAGGGAAAAGTAGTTGAACCAATTAATTCTACTTTGGGGATCATGTCTCCGGCGGCAACATCCCGTTATCTCGTTGTTTTCTGTAGGAGAAATCAATTGAGGTCTTCCTTTTCCTGTGTCTGACTTCGAGCTGTCTTAGCACTTCATCTTCAGTGATATCCTTTTTCGGCAGAACGGATTTCAATAGAGTTGTAACATCCGCACAACTCAACAGCGGAATCTCTGCCTGATGCGCTAACCGTTGTTCCAGCAGAAACAGCATCGCAGGCATACCATCGACATATGATGGTGCCACGCCTACCATCCTCGTGCTTGGTAATCGCCCATTCCGCATTGATTTTTAGCATCCTGGAATGGGCGTTCCACCCAGTACCTTTGTGACTGCATGAAGGCGAGTCTTTCCGTCGGAGTGTCAAAGGGGGCATTGCTTAAACTGTATTTTATTTTCTCGGGAGAAGTTATTTCACGCCGCACCACCAAATGCCATCTTCTCGCTTCAGCTTCCTTGCCATCCCAAAGCCAAACAACTCTGTGCAAAATATCTACGAAAATCTTGCCCTTGGTACTATCCCGGATGGCAATATATTTCCAGGCGCCGATGGCCTGCTTTTGGATCCATTTGTCGACTCGCATTGAGCGTGTCTGAGCTTGAAGTTTTCCGGACTTCTTCCCACGATTGGATAGTGCAGGTGGTATTATCGGTTTGGGATCTTCGAAATAGATCAGATGATCTTTATGGATATCTCCCATAAAAACCTCACCATGATTGTCCAGTTGACGAAGAAAGGCGGGATTATCACCATAAAAGCCATCGAAACCTACCCATTTGAAACGAATCCCATTTTTTCTGGCATGGAAGACCATCTCAAGCGCTTGTTCATGCTTGGTCTTGAATGCGATCTGGTCTGCAGGAATCCTAGCTTTTTCACAGCGATTTCTGTCTTTGGTCCATTCCTCCGGTAAATAGAGCCGGCAATCTATCGGTATGGAGAAGTTTCCTCTGCCGAGCGTGGCAAAAATCGCCACCTGGCAATTGTCAATCTTGCCGAGCTGTCCACACCACTGTTGAGATACACCTACCGACTTCTTGCCTTTCTTGGGCAATCCTGATTCGTCAAGATAGAGGGGGCCTCGGCTAAAGGTAATATTTTCCAGTTCACAGAAGGCGATCAATTCTCTGTTAATGAATTCTGAATCATTGTCCGTGTCCAGCCCGAGTATGTGGAATGGGATCAGTTTTAATTGCGTTTTTAAGGTGGCGATATCCATAATGACCGGTGAGCGGTTACATACGGTACACATGCAAATAGAGGGACTGCGGTTGACTTTCCATTTAAACCACACTCCCCCTCTTGCCTCCTGGAGAGAGGAAGGAACCTCAGGGAGATTTTCGTTGTTTTACCAGCCTAGCTTGTTGAAAATGCTAGTCTTCTAAATTTTCCCGGTAAACGATGTCCCGTAGTCGATTAACACCCATAAGAATCGTAGCAGGAACAATCCAGATTGTAAGAGGTGAAAATCTGCATTTTTAATCCAGGCTATACCTCATCGTAACACTTATTCTGTTTTGAAATCTACCGGAGACGATGGGAGAATATTTGTGGGAGGAGGAAGTAGACTCATTACCACTTGGAGGTACATACCCACTTGGTGGAACATACCCATCGTAAATCACCATATCGTCCATCCAGTGCTCGAATGGTTCTGAAGCCTCAGACGATGGATAAAAAGTTATAGATTTAAATGTTGATGAAGGAACACCGGATCCAAGTCTTCCATTATAATAATGAAATGCCAACTCACCATTTACCCATAGTTTAGATTCGCCATCGGATGCCGTAGGAGTACTGGGAAGTTTTATCCACTGGGTTAATTTAGTCCATTGAGTACCTAGTCCGTTATAGCCACCCTGTCTAATACTGCCCTCAAAACGTCCTTCCGGTTGGTCCCAAGTACCATCACCTTTTGGTACAGAATAACGGGTATCTCCTGTATACCCCGGACCTCTGGGTATAAATATGGAAGTGGGTAGTAACGTTCCGTAGTTTTCACTTGCATAATAATCGCGGCCAAAATGTGCGTTCATTGTTGCCAGAAAGTAATGCGAGTTATCTCCGACGTATGTCCTGAATCCCTTTATATTACCATCCTTTATGGTTGCGACAGATTTTGAAAACTTCACATAGTACTGTATAGTTATTTCTTTTTTCCCTTGAATACCAGTTGCACCTATGGAAGTATTTCCTGCGCCATAGGTGCTAGTGCTATTGGTGTTATGGGTAGCTACCAGCTTAAGACAACTCCCGGTAGCACATCCAGAGTTTTGCACTGTCCTAACCCATCCATTATTGCTCGATGCTCCTGTACATGGGCTGCTACTTGTGCAGTTTTGGTATAGTATATCTCCGGTAGCTGCAAAACTGATGCCAAGGGAAGATGCGAGTAGAATCGCCGACCCGAATGCCAGTTTCAGAGAAAATATCAATTTCTTTTTTTTACCTATTAATATCTGTTTCATTTTTGCAAATCCTTACTGTTAAACTAATTTTTTAAGCTAATTAGTCTTTGTTGTTGTTTCAATGAAACATTAATTATGGACGGGATGGGTTCATTTACTACAGTATATGTCACCACCAACATAGACCTTTAATTCGCATCAGTTGCCTCACTGATGCGAAATTCCTATAACTTCTTACGCTTTCACTTGTATCTGGGTTTAGCAATAAGTCATAATTTGAGCTATGGTTATTCTGCCAATTCTGCATCATATTGGTAATATCCCAATTTTTATAACTTACCGACTGGGCATGCTATTTACAGTTTTGCTGCACTGATATCAGCCTAAGCAATTGGGATATTATTTTAATTGCTTGTATTGCGGCCCAACTATTTATCCCGTCAAAGTGAAACTTGTGCTAGTTGATAAGTACAGATTATCGTTAATAAATTTGTAGGGTCATCAAATTCCTCCTTACTAATAAGGTGATTTTATCTTTAAAAGTTGTCTTTAAAGCTCAAGCGCCTTAATTGTGATGTAAGTTACATTATCCATGACGCGGTTGCAGGGAACATGCCAGTGAATGGAAAAAGTAATTGACTTGTACTTTTAGTTAATTAGAAACGCATGAAATTTAACTACCATTGTATCTTCTCTAAGAGAGTGTAAAATATGCGCTCTTGGTTGCAATAAATTTCACTTATAACCATCATCGGTTATCATCTATCTTGACCAATTGAAATATTTTAAGTCTTTTCATAAATCGTGCCATTTTGCATCTTCCTCTAAATTTTATCGCTATTTTAAGTAATATTTAAATTATATTAATATAGTTAATGAATTATGATGGTTTTTTACTTCCCTTATGAGTCTCTGCAGTAAAAGCTAGAAAATTGATCACAAAATAGTAACAGGTATTTTTGAGTTTCAGAATGGTATGTTGGATTTCAGGTTAATGCGGATCAATTGATGAAAGTTCAAAAGTCGCTGTTTCGATAGGGCAAACACTGATTCGCAATCGTAATGATGCCCGAAGCCAGTCGATTCGCATGTGACGGAACATTGATTTACGATTTCCGGAAGCTAAAGAAGCTTTGACTGGATTTTATAAAAGTCCGGTCTGCCGATATGGCACAAGCCAGGATCGACAAAGGAGATATGTTTTCGGTGGCCCTTCAATTTGTTCTGGCAGGAGTTTGCCGGGCGACGATCTATGCGCAACAAAAGTTTCGACCGATCGATGAAAGCGATTTGCTTTTCAGTCATGTCCATTCTTTTTTCTAGTCTTTTTTCATCTCAAGTTTGTTGTGAAAAAACTTTCCAATACTTAAGGTGTTCACCAGGTCACTTGATTCCTAATTAGGTGGGAAGTCGCAGTGCTTAAATTTAATGTGGCTCATGGCGATTCTTGTGAACATTTGTTACTCATAGAAAAATTACAATCTGACCTTGTCGGCTTTGCCTTGAGTAAATCACTCCAGAAAAAAATATACTTCACTGAAATAAACTAATACCTTTGGTGTGGCTTCGTAATGTATCTCTGAAATGTTCAAGGTATTAGAATTTTGGCAATTATTTTTTTACAATGTTACAATCGATTCGGATTACTGTCTGTTTCAACTTGGACGGCCGATTTTTTTGGTATGCATCGCTCTGTAGTAACTCAGAGCGAAAATCTATTTATAAAAAAAATGGCGGAGAAGGAATGAGAGTTATGGTACTAGCCTCCGGGGATCTCTGGGCAGGGGCTGAGGTAATGGTTTATCAGCTTGCCTGTGGGCTTACTGCGATTACCGGACTGGAGCTCTGTGTTGTTCTTTTAAACGATGAAAGACTTGCAAGAGAACTTAGAAAAATAGGGATTGAAGTTCATGTTGTTGATGAATCGAAGCATTCTTTTCCATCTATTGTCCGTACTGTCAGTAGGCTAGTAGCTGTTTTTTCTCCTGATGTCATTCATTCCCATCGCTATAAAGAAAACTTACTTGCCTGGCTTGTAACAAGATCTATGCGAAAAGTTCGGTTGGTCGCTACTCAGCATGGAATGCCTGAGCTTGCCGGGAGAGATATAGGTATTACTGCAAAATTACGAATCTGGCTGTCATTTCGGTTGTTATCCCGTTTTTTTGATCGTACTGTTGTGGTTTCCGAGGAAATGCAGCAATCGTTGGTTGGTTCTTATGGCTTTACCGATAACTGCCTAAAGGTAATTTATAATGGTATCTGCCTGCCTGAAGTTGTAATTCAACGTGCCAACAAAAGAATGACTGTTGGTTCCGCTGGACGTCTTTTCCCTGTCAAAGACTATTCCCTGATGGTTGAGATTGCCAAATTGGTGGTTGCGCATAATGATATGGTTGATTTCGTCCTCGCAGGCGATGGACCGGAGAGGCACATGCTTGAGGGAAAAGTGACAGAGGCTGGCCTGCATGACCGTTTCCGGTTTTTAGGACATCAGGATGATATGGATACGTTTTACAAGAGTCTTGATGTCTACATCAGCACCTCCGTTCACGAAGGCATTCCTATGAGTGTCCTGGAGGCAATGTCGTATGGCTTGCCTGTTTTGGTGCCGAACGTGGGAGGGTTTCCCGAGATTGTTGAAGAGGGTATCAGCGGCTATCTGATTGACGGCAGAGATCCTTTAGTGTTTTCTGAGCGATGTGGTTGGTTGTTGTCCGATCGTGAGAGACGAGAGCAGATGGCAAAGGCTGCCCGGCAGCGAGTGATTGATCGTTTTTCAAGGGAAGCCATGGCTGCAGAGTATTGTCAGCTCTATCGGGAATTGCTGACTTGATTTATTACTGCTGAAGATTCTAAAGATTTTAGGTCTAACACCCCGGAAAATGCTACTCTTTTCAGTCACAATTCTTAAAAGCGACAGGTGTCTTTCTTAATTTATTTTCTTGTTGCTTTGTGAACGAAAATAATCTGCAAAGCACTAAAATGATAAACTGGTAAGGATGTCGAATGATGGCTTCATTTTCTTTTTGGTTGTTTCTGTTCGGTGTAATATACGCATATTTTGGCTATCCTATTTCTCTGATGTTACTTAAAACCGTCAGACGTAAAAAAGTGCGAAAAGGACAGTGCGATGCTACAGTAACCCTGATTATTACGGCATTTAATGAAGAGAGACGAATTCGTGAGAAGTTGGAGAATTCATTGGCGTTGACATATGAAAAGGAGAAACTCCAGATTTTGGTTGCCTCCGACGGTTCGACCGATGCAACAAATGAAATCGTCGACTCTTATGCAGATAAGGGTATTGAATTGCTGAAAGTAGTTAATCGGGGTGGCAAGGAAAATGCCCAGAAAGAGGCGGTGGGGTATGCCCGAGGGGATATCATTATATTTTCCGATGTGGCAACAATCCTGGAACCCCGCGGCCTGCAGGAGATTGTTGCAAACTTTGCCGATCCGTCCGTGGGTTGCGTGAGCAGTGAAGACCGCTTGATTGACCAGAATGGCAAGCCAGGGGGGGAAGGTTTTTATGTGCGATATGAGATGTGGCTGCGTCGCCTGGAGTCAGAAGTAAACTCCCTTGTGGGATTAAGCGGATCCTTTTTTGCGGCCCGTCGGGAAGTGTGTCTGGACTTTTCAGGGGAAGTGCAAAGCGATTTCAGAACCCTGCTCAGCAGCATGAAACTTGGCCTGCGAGGAGTCAGTGATCCTGAGGCTATTGGCAGCTATCTTGATATCGCGGATGAAAAACATGAATTTCAGCGTAAGGTGCGAACTGTACTTCGTGGCTTGACGGTCTTTTTTAAGCACCTTGAGTTTTTGAATATTTTTAAATATGGGTTATTTTCCTATCAGTTATTCTGTCATAAGCTGCTGCGTTGGTCGGTGCCGGTTTTTCTCGTAATCGTATTTGTCTCTAATATTGTTTTGGCCGCGTCCTCGCTATTTTTTTTGATGTTACTCTATGGTCAATTACTTTTTTATATGATTGGGCTTTTTGGTTGGTTTACACAGTCCCTGCGGGGAGTGTTAAAAATCCCGATGTTTTTTCTGGTTGTTAATTTCGCGATAGTAGTGGCATGGTGGCAGTACATAACAGGAAAGCGGATAGTTCTGTGGACGCCGTCACAAAGATAGTTGATTGTTAGATTTTATTCTCGAATTTTAAGTAATATTTCGGGACAGGTGAATGTAATGGTTCACCGGGGGTATAAGTCAATGCAGAAGGAGCCAAATGAGCTACAAGTGGCGGGTCTAAGGTAAACAGTTCGGAAAAAGAGATAGGGAGGGAGCAGTTTGCGCACCTTAGCCGTCGGGAGCAGAAAAAATGTCACAAAAAAAGAGACAGTCGATATCGAACGAAGGAATACACTGATATGAGCAACGATCCGATCCGTATCGCCGTGGTGAGCAATTATTTTGCTCCTGCGATAGGTGGGCTTGAACGGCAAAATCAACTGATCGGCGAAGCTCTTGTCAGGCGGGGGCACAAGGTCACCGTCCTGACACGACGTTATGATCCGGCGTTGGCTTCTTGGGAGAACCTGAATGGCTTGGAGATTCGGCGCTTCGGACCAGGCGGGCGTGGAGTCGTTGCTAAGTGGCTGGTGAACCTAGGGGTTTGCCGACATATCGGGTTGGCGAAATCGCCGTATGATGTTGTGCTTGTGACGCAGTTTTCCGCGCATATCGTTGGCACGGCGATAGGATGTATACCGCGCGGTATTCCTTATGTGATCAGGACGGACGAAGAGGGTGAATTCTCCGGCGCTATTTCAGAAGGATCCCTCAAGCGTCTGCCTGTCACTTTGCGTCCTGTTGTCACGGGTATCCTGCAAATAATGCGAAAATGGGCCTTGCGGCGAGCGGATGGGGTTTTGGCGCTTTCAAAGAGTCTTGCTAGAGAAGCAGAAGTGTCTGGTTTTCCTCGAGATTGCATTGCTCTCGAAGCAAACGCAGTAGACTTGGAACAGTTCCATCCCGTGAGTCACCAAGAGCGATGTGCCCTTCGCAGAGGGCTTGGAATTCCCGAAAACGCCGAGGTTGTTGTTTACGTAGCTCGTCTTGTTAAGGGTAAGGGGCATTCGGACCTTATTGATGCATGGGTTGACATCGCCCGGGAATGGCCTACTGCTCTATTATTGTTGGTAGGTGGTGGGCCAGGTTTCGATTCGCCGTTGGACGTTGAGCGACACTTGCGAAATGCAATCGAAGAATTTGGGTTGCATGAGAGAATACGTATGACCGGCGACGTGAACGACGTTGAGCGCTTTTTGCAGGCAAGTGACGTTTTCGTCTTCCCATCACATTCAGAGGCATTTGGTATGGCTTTAAGCGAGGCGATGGCCTGTGGCTTGCCGGTTGTCTGTTCCGCAATGGATGGAGGGGCTGGCGATTTAATTGTTGAGGGAGTACACGGCTTCAGGTTTCCCATTGGAAACGTCAAGGCTTTGCGTGAAAAGACGGTTGCATTATTGGCCGATGCAGCATTGCGGAGAGCAATGGGGGACAAGGGGCGTAAGCTTGCTGAGACCCAGGTGAGTTTAGAGCCAATTGTAGATAGGCATGAAAGGCTTTTTCGAGCAGTAATTGCCCGGCACAGGTCTGTCGTAAAGTGACTTTATTCATGGATAAGGGCCGGACACGAGCAGCCGAGATTGAGCCGGATCGACCCCGCATCAGGCTGTTGAGCGGCACTCTCTGGTCATTTCTTACAGAAATGAGCGCATATTTGGTCACAATCGCAATGATTGTGGCAGCTCGGGTGCTTGGGACTGAGCAGTTCGGGCATTTCAGCTTTGCACTTGCCCTAAGCTTCACCCTGACCCCGCTGACCGACTTCGGCGCTTCCGCATACGCCACGATCATGATGGCGAGGAAACCCGACAAGTTGGCGGAGCTATTGGATAATGTACTCGGGGTTCGGGTGGCTGCGGCAGTGTTTTATGTAGGGCTTTGCATGGGTATTGCGTTGGCTCTTTTGGGACGCTGGGATGTCGCGGTACTTGCAGCAATCTTAGCTTTGGACAACGTGATTCGCCAGACCAGTATGACCATTCATGCCGCACTTAGGGCACAGGGACTTTTCTTCCTCGAGACGCGCGCTAATGTGATCGAACGGATTGCGATAACGGTATTGGTTTTCGGAGTACTTCCGGTCTGGCCCACATTCGCTGGCGTTGGGGGGGCAATTCTTATTGGGCGCTGTTGTGGACTGATATGCGCATCGACAATTTATTCCAGCCGCTTTCCCGTGCCGCGTCCAAGGTTCGACCGTAGGATATGGCGGGAGTTGTTACGTCAAGGATTGCCGCTTGGGCTTCGCTCGGTCTTTGCCTGGCTTTTGTGGCAAAGCGACATTCTCATTCTCGGCGCATTGCGCCCTGCCGGAGAAGTTGGATTGTATGCTGCTGCTTATCAGCTATTACGAGGCGTACGAATCATTCCCAATGTAATATGCAATCCACTTGGTCCCGCCATCTCCCAGGCCTATGGCGTTGGCGGAATTGAGCAAGCGCTGCCGTTGTTCCGTCGGGCGCTGAAGTACCTGATTATAATGGTGGTTCCGCTTGCGATCTATACGACTATTCTTGCTCGGCTTATCATCAGTTTCCTGTACGGTCAAGAGTATGAAGCATCCACACCTGCCTTACAGGTTCTTATATGGGCGACATTGTTCATATTCGCCGAACAAGCGGCTTATACGCTTCTCGACAATGTAGATCGACGCAGGTTCACTATATGGGTGTTCGGCGCTGCCCTGGCATTGAACGTCGGCCTCAACTTGCTGTTCATCCCGCGTTATGGTTACATGGCTGCGGCAGTGACAACGGTTGTCTCCGAAGGGGCGGCTTTCCTGCTGCTGTATGGTTTTCTTAGGCGGGAACATCGGAGAATTGGCAATGGCAGAGTGGTGTGGGGATCAGCTATCGCGGGTTTCTTATCCGCCACTGTATTGTTGGTGGGTGGAGGGATTGCAGTGGCGGTGCCACTGGGGATTTTCGCCTTTGTGATGTATATTCTAATATTGTGGGCAATGCGGATAGTGGAAGGTGATGAGATCGCCGCCATTCGGCAACTCATTACAAGAAGCAAACCACTTGTGGGGCGTCCACGAAAAAGTGATGTTTGATTGTGATTTCAGCCACTCCCGTTATGATGGCCCATTTAGAGATTTTGGCTCGTTTGCACAACTCACCGCTAAGGCATATGGCTTTGCCGGGCCGAAAACAGGTTGATTCATCGAGAAAAACCTGAATACCTGAAAAATTTAGCCTGTAAAGGCACAGTAAAGCTCTCCGCCCTTTCCTGATAACGATTAACCTACAGATGTATGTATAGGTTTCTCAATCATGATATCCTTATCCTGCATGTAAAAGTGAAGGATTAGGAAAAACACAGAAAACATACAGCGGAATTTAAGTCCAGGTTGGCGCTTGAGCATTCCTGGAATAATCTGAATTTTTACAGAACAAAGATTGTTGCGAGTACTTAATTAATCGTGGTGAAAGTTTAATAGGCCTGAATGTAGTAAAACCCAATCTTCAGTTGGGGAAATGTCGCAATCTGAATGATGGAGTAGATTAACTGAGTCGGCATCATGTCCTAATTACATGGGGATCAACCGCAGGGAGAAAGCAGCCGCATGAAAGAAATCGATAAAGGCACAATTTATAGAGACAGAATTGCCGATAGCCGTAAATCCCCTTTACGAACATATATGGAATTGACGGTTGGTGATGTTGGGTTTGCTCGGTTTGTTGTTTACGAGCTATTAACCTGCCTGCTTGGCCCTTTACCCGGAGGTATTGGTTTTTTTCTGAGAAAACTTTTATACCCCCGGATTTTTAGACGAATCGGAAAGGGATTGGTTATCGGGCGCAACGTAGTAATACGGCATCCCAATAAAATCCAAATTGGTGATAATGTAACAATTGATGACAACTGTTTGATAGACGCGCGTGGCTCCGGACAAGAAGGAGTAACACTGGAAGATGAAGCTATTATCAATCGTAACTGTATGGTTCAGGCGAAATCCGGGCCGATACGGATCGGTTCACGAGCGAGTCTTGGCTGTAATTCCGTAATCGTCTCTCTATCGGGAGTGGAAATTGGTGATGCAGTACTCACGGCCGGAGGAGTTTACATAAGTGCAGGTGGTTATAATTTTGAAGATACCGAAACTCCGGTGATGGACCAAGGTGCCTACACCAAAGGTCCTATTCGTATAGGGGCAAAATCGTGGCTGGGGACCTGCTCAGTTGTACTGGATGGCATAACTATCGGGGAAGGAGTTGTGATCGGCGCTGGATCCGTTGTTACAAAAGATATCGGTCATCATAGCATTGCCCTGGGAGTACCTGCCAAGGTCGTACGCGACAAGACTAAATAATGGAGTAGTGGTAATTAATTGAAGCAGATGAAGAGTTTTCACTTAGCCATCCGAAAATTCTGGTTTTTACCAGGTTGTCAATTGTTCAATTGCGAAAGATTTTTGACTTTTTAAAGCTGGAATTGGCCTCCGCGTTCCTTAATCCACAACGATCGGAGGTTGTTCTCGGTTGTATCCCATGACCCGGGTGAAGGGTGCTTTTCTCCCACTGGATAGCGCCAGTAATTTAGCATTTTTTGAGGTCTAAAATGCTCTCTTGCGATATTCATTGGATATTTGCGTAATCGGACCATTCAATGAAAGCATTCAATTATTTGTTATTCATAGTTGTTTTTTGTCCTACCCTTTAATTTCATGTCAAACACACCCGGCTGTAGTGAACCGGCGGCCTGGCCTGTATTCTCCATCTTCCAAAGATCGAAGATCCTTGTTGCTCCGGGCATTTCGGATTGGCGGAATCAGTTGTTGCTTATTCGAAAAATAAAATCGGGAAAACGGAAGAATTGAGAGAGATCATCGCGCGAGTATGGCTGATATTTCAAATAAAAAGTAATAATAACAGCAAAATATTAACTCTACCGTCAGATGGAGCAAATTTTGCAATAAATTTTTGGAATACATGTTTTGGCTTTTGCGCAATAACAGTAACCGTTCACCAACACCCCATTTTCGTCCGATCAGGCCGCCTCACATAGCCAACTATAGCTCGGAGGCCTGCTTGAACGAACCTGGCGCACTGGATGAACGGTTAAAGGTCCGGGTTATACAGCCTTTTGATGTGTACCGGTGAACGTTTACCGATAACAGTTGCAGCAAGAAATACCGATGCATCCGCGTTGAAAAATGATTTCAACATTACTCGCTGACTCGACAATACCATAGCCAACATTACGGAACGCCGGACAGTTCCCAACTTATAGAGTCACCAGCGGCTGCAGGGTTTCAGCCAACGTTGGTGAATTATTGTATTTAGTACTTTAGAAATTTAACTTGTTTTTGAAGAATGAATTTTGTGAAGTTTGCCTTATGGGTGTGAGCTTGATTATCTCTATTTTTTCAAGGCTAACAGCCTGTGCAGTTCGTTAGAATCTACGGTAATTGTGTGATAATGAATTCACATAAATTCATTATTATCAGGTGAGTCGATACGAGGGAACAACTGATGAAAAAATTTTTTTATCAAGTTATATATCTGAATGTTCTGATGGTTGCTGCAATAACATTTGCAGCGATGAATGCCGGCGCGTCTACCTTTACAGATGATTTCAGCAGCGACAGCCGGCTCGACTATACGGTGACCAACACCTGGACCAAGGGGGGCGTGGGGCAGTTTCTGTACGATAGCGCCGGCCAGCGGCTGCAGGTGGTAACCGGCGATGATGTGTCACTGCGTTTTGAGAAAGCACTGCCGACGGTTTCCAATACCGGGGTGTCGGAACTGGATTTCCTGCCGACCCAGAAATATCCCAACGGTGGCGAGATTACCGTTTATCTAATGCAGGATGCGGATAATTACTACAAAATCGACAACACAGACGGCTACGGGCCGGGCACGGTCAGCAAGGTCGTGGGAGGCCAGGTTGTGGACAGTGCACCGTTTTCAGCTGCCTATGGCCAGAATATCAATTATCATCTGAGAGTGATTTTTACTCCCGAGACGGTCCGCTTCGAGGCGTTCGGCCAGGTTATAACGCTGGCGGCTAACAGTGTGGGGATTCTGGTGGGCACGCTTCGGGTGGAACTGGCTCAGCAGAGCGGTTATTTCGACAATCTCAGCTTTTCCAGCGAGCTCCCGAACCTTGCACCCACGGCCGAGGCCGGAGCGAACCAAACGGTCATCGAAGGCCAGAGTGTTACTCTGGACGGTTCCGGCTCGGTTGACCCCGACGGGACCATCGTCAGCTATCTGTGGGCGCAGACCTCTGGTACGGCGGTATCCTTTGCCGCCTCTGCCGTTCAGCCGACCTTCACGGCACCTTCAGTTTCCGGCGCCTCGCAGACGCTCAGTTTTGCCCTGACAGTAACGGACAATTCCGGGGCGACGGCCAGCGACACTGTAACGGTGACGGTTCAGCCTCAGGGCGGCGCGTCCGCCTTTACGGATGATTTCAGCACCGACACCCGGCTCAACTACACGGTGACCAACACCTGGACCAAGGGAGGGGTGGGGCAGTTCCTGTATGACAGCACCGGTAAGCGGCTGCGGGTTGTGACCGGTGATGATGTATCGTTGCGTTTTGAGAAGGCACTGCCGACGGTTTCCAATACGGGGGTTCTGGAGCTGGATTTCCTGCCGACCCAGAAATATCCCAACGGTGGCGAGATTACCGTTTATCTCATGCAGGATGCGAATAATTATTACAAAATCGACAACACCGACGGCTACGGACCGGGCACGGTGAGCAAGGTAGTGAACGGCCAGGTCGTTGACAGCGCGCCATTTGCGTCCGCTTACAGCCAGAACCAAAATTATCACTTGCGGACGCTCTTTACTCCCGAGACGGTCCGCTTCGAGGCATTCGGCCAGGTCGCAACGCTGTCCGCAAACAGCACTGGTCTGCTGGTGGGTACGTTTCGTGCGGAACTGTCTCAGCAGACTGGTTATTTCGACAATCTCAGCTTTTCCAGCGAGCTCCCGAACCTTGCACCCACGGCCGAGGCCGGAGCGAACCAAACGGTCATCGAAGGCCAGAGTGTTACTCTGGACGGTTCCGGCTCGGTTGACCCCGACGGGACCATCGTCAGCTATCTGTGGGCGCAGACCTCTGGTACGGCGGTATCCTTTGCCGCCTCTGCCGTTCAGCCGACCTTCACGGCGCCCTCAGTTTCCGGCGCCTCGCAGACGCTCAGTTTTGCCCTGACAGTAACGGACAATTCCGGGGCGACGGCCAGCGACACTGTAACGGTGACGGTTCAGCCTCAGGGCGGCGCGTCCGCCTTTACGGATGATTTCAGCACCGACACCCGGCTCAACTACACGGTGACCAACACCTGGACCAAGGGAGGGGTGGGGCAGTTCCTGTATGACAGCACCGGTAAGCGGCTGCGGGTTGTGACCGGTGATGATGTATCGTTGCGTTTTGAGAAGGCACTGCCGACGGTTTCCAATACGGGGGTTCTGGAGCTGGATTTCCTGCCGACCCAGAAATATCCCAACGGTGGCGAGATTACCGTTTATCTCATGCAGGATGCGAATAATTATTACAAAATCGACAACACCGACGGCTACGGACCGGGCACGGTGAGCAAGGTAATGAACGGCCAGGTCGTTGACAGCGCGCCATTTGCGTCCGCTTACAGCCAGAACATCAATTATCATCTGAGGGTGATTTATACCCCCGAGACGGTCCGCTTCGAGGCCTTCGGCCAGGTCGTAACGCTGTCCGCAAACAGCACGGGTCTGCTGGTGGGTACGTTTCGTGCGGAACTGTCTCAGCAGACTGGTTATTTCGACAATCTCAGCTTTTCCAGCGAGCTCCCGAACCTTGCACCCACGGCCGAGGCCGGAGCGAATCAAACGGTCATCGAAGGCCAGAGTGTGACTCTGGACGGTTCCGGCTCGGTTGACCCCGACGGGACCATCGTCAGCTATCTGTGGGCGCAGACCTCTGGTACGGCGGTATCCTTTGCCGCCTCTGCCGTTCAGCCGACCTTCACGGCGCCCTCAGTTTCCAGTGCCTCGCAGACGCTCAGTTTTGCCCTGACAGTAACGGACAATTCCGGGGCGACGGCCAGCGACACTGTAACGGTGACCGTCCTGCCTCAGGGCGGCGGTGCTTCCACCTTTACGGATGATTTCAGCACCGACACCCGGCTCAACTACACGGTGACCAACACCTGGACCAAGGGAGGGGTGGGGCAGTTCCTGTATGACAGCACCGGTAAGCGGCTGCGGGTTGTGACCGGTGATGATGTATCGCTGCGTTTTGAGAAGGCACTGCCGACGGTTTCCAGCAGCGGGGTTCTGGAGCTGGATTTCCTGCCGACCCAGAAATATCCGTTGGGTGGTGAGATTACCGTTTATCTCATGCAGGATGCGAATAATTATTACAAAATCGACAACACCGACGGCTACGGACCGGGCACGGTGAGCAAGGTAGTGAACGGCCAGGTCGTGAACAGCGCGCCATTTGCGTCCGCTTACAGCCAGAATATCAATTATCATCTGAGGGTGATTTATACCCCCGAGACGGTCCGCTTCGAGGCCTTCGGCCAGGCCATAACGCTGTCCGCAAACAACACGGGTCTGCAGGTGGGTACATTTCGTGCGGAACTGTCCCAGCAGACTGGTTATTTCGACAATATCAACTTTTCCAGCGAAATTCCGAACCTTGCACCCACGGCCAATGCCGGGGCGAACCAGATGGTCATCGAAGGCCAGAGCGTGACTTTGGACGGTTCGGGTTCCGTTGACCCCGACGGCACCATCGTCAGCTATCTGTGGAAGCAGACCTCGGGCACGGCGGTATCCTTTGCCTCCTCTGCCGTTCAGCCGAGCTTCACAGCTCCGCAGGTTTCCGGAGCGTCGCAGACGCTTGGTTTCACCCTGACGGTTACGGATAATTCCGGAATGACGGCTAGCGACACGGTAACGGTGACGGTTCAACCTCAGGGCGGGACATCCGCCTTTACGGATGATTTCAGCAGCGACAGCCGGCTCGACTATACGGTGACCAACACCTGGACCAAGGGAGGGGTGGGGCAGTTTCTGTATGACAGCACCGGTAAGCGGTTGCAGGTGATAACCGGCGATGATGTGTCGCTGCGTTTTGAGAAGGCGCTGCCGAAGGTTTCCAGCAGTGGCGTTCTGGAGCTGGATTTCCTGCCGACCAAAAAATATCCCCTTGGCGGCGAGATTACCGTTTCACTGATGCAGGATGCGAATAATTATTACAAAATCGACAACACCGACGGCTATGGACCGGGCACGGTGAGCAAGGTGGTGGCGGGCCAGGTTGTGGACAGCGCCCCGTTTTCAACCGGTTACAGCCAGAACCAAAATTATCACTTGCGGACGCTCTTTACCCCCGAGACGGTCAGTTTCGAGGTATTCGGTCAGGTCATAACGCTGACCGGTAACAGCGCGGGGCTTATGGTGGGAACGATCCGGGTGGAGCTGTCCCAGCAAAGCGGTTATTTCGACAATCTCAGCTTCTCCAGTGACGTTAGTGCTGCTAATTTAAATCCGATTGCACGATTCCAGAGCCAATTGCAGAGCGGGGCGGGACCATTCAGTGTTTATTTTGATGCATCTTCCTCGACTGATCCAGATGGCAGCATTGTTCAATACTTGTGGGACTTTGGGGATGGAAAAGGTGGGGGAGGAAAGACTGTAACGCATACCTACTCAGCAGGCGGAACCTATCCGGTTACCTTGACCGTGATTGATGACGGTGGCAGTTCGGGTTTTAAGATGATGAATGTTGCCAATAATACTGACCGCTACGTTGCTATTGGTGATAGCATAACCCGAGGTTCTCACGATGATATTACAGCGGATGGAATCGGGTACGAGCCGATTCTTGCAGGGCTGTTAAAAAACGAAACGGGGTATGTAAACGTTGTCGCCAACGAGGGGGTTAGCGGCAATACATCCGCGGATGGTCTGAACGCATTACCTACAGTTCTGGCGAACAACCAGGCCGCTCGCTACATTTTGATCCTCTATGGAACCAATGATGCGTTTTTGCCGGTTCCAAGCGGATTGGGCCTGATGCCGAAAGATCCAGGTTATGCAGGCACGTTTAAGGATAACATGCAGAGAATCATTACTGCAGTTGTTGCCGCCGGAAAAATACCCTATCTGGCTAAGATTCCTTTTGCAACCGGAAGCTTTGCCAACTTGGACCCCTTGATCGAGAAGTACAACAACGTTGTAGATGAGTTAGCGATTTACAATGGAATTGATGTTGTTCCTCCTAATCTCTATTGTCTTTACCAAACATATCCCGACCAACTTTCAGACGGACTGCACCCGACTGGTGTCGGTTATCAATCATTAGCGCATTATTGGTTAAATGCGCTAACCGGTCAAAATAGCGGGGAGTGCTTCTAATGAAAATTACAAGATTATTTTTCATCTCCATCACTGGTGCACTTATTCTTTTTGCATGCAGCAACTTGGCGTATTCCATCGAAAACAGCCCTACAGAGGTTGTAATGAAATATTTCCAAGCATGTGAAAATGGAGATGTTAGCACAATAAAATCCCTTATTACAGATCATTTTTACCAGCGCAGAAAGGTATTGATTGAAGAGAATCAGGAGTATCCGGCATTTCTGAGATCTCATTATTCCGGAATGCAGGTTGAGATCGTTTCAACTCAGATTGAAAATGCAAATGGGAATGTTGCTGTAATGTTAGAGCAAATATTTCCTGACGGCAACATTCTCAATTCGACACTGATTCTTAAAAAAAATATGGACGGCAACTGGAAAATAAGTGATGAAATGCTGCCGGAGTAAAATCCGGTTAAACAATACACCGCCTGCTATGGAAATGGACCCGGCACATTGCATTTTAGCTTTTTACTCAGCCATCGCTGATTTTAGTTTCTACGAGATTATCAATTAATCTCGTAGAAACCTGAATTTTCAAATGGCTGAGTAAAAGTTTCAGATGCGAGGCGGTGTGATCGCACGAAAATGGGGTGCTGGTGAAAGGTTATGAGCTTTTTACGGCGCCGTCACAATTACATTGACAGAAATAGTTTTGCTTTGATCAGACAAAACGCATCATATTTTCCCAGTCCGGAAAATACCAGCCACATCGTTTTTCCATCATCACTCAGCCATTTTTGTGGAAAATCAAAACCAAACTTTGGTACATCATCGAGCCATTGTTCATAATACGCTACTGTTGTCCATGGCCCCCACGGCTCGGGAGCATCAAAAATTCCCCACGAACCATCCCAGTTATGCCAAGTTGTCAGGAGGTATCGTTTAATTGCGCGGTTATATATTACGCGTGTCCCCCAACCAACACCGTTTGGGTTAGTAAAAACGGGTTTTCTTTTTTTGATGTCTTTGGTCCAGAGTGGACCATTCATCGAGTCCAGGCCGGCAAAATATTCATAGGCGTTTTTTTCCATCAGTTTTTCTTTGCGAACCCTGAACATGGCAATATCATAACACGTCTTTTGCACACGGTGGTCTTGGGAATAACCGTATACATAGTCATCTCGCGCACTTTCATAATCACGGCCAAAATTGAGAAAGGTTGTGTCACTGAATGCGCCGTCAGGCTCGTCAAAGTCCCAATATTTTTTAGAGGAGTTGCTAAATATCCAGGTGCGGCCGTGGTCTTCAGAGCGAACGATTTTCCAGCGAAGCCAGTTTTCTTGTCCGACAACTCCCATATACAGGTTGCCCTTGATGCTTAACAACCCGGTAGGCTTGCCTTGAAAGGTCGCCTTTGCCAAGGCATTTTCGCCACCCCATATATTCACTGCCTTTAAATTCAATGGGCCACCCGCAATGCGCGCAACACCAATGGTCACCCGGCCTGCTTTATTGGTACCGCCAAATCCCCCGCCATCGCCCCAGGCAGAGTAGAGCTGGTTGTCATCGGCCCAGGTTGTCGCCCAGAGGTCACTTCCCGGGGCAACTCTTCTGAGTGTTGAAACGTCCCATTTCAGATCGTTAATCACAGTACTGGGTGGATAGGGAGGCAAGGTGTTGGGCAGTCGATCAAAAGAGAAACAGCCGAATTGGTTTACAAAAAGAAATCCAGCTCCGGTGATCAATAAAATAAACAAGAACCGGAAACGTACTGATTTCAGGTCGGTCATAGCTTAGGTCCTTTGATTACTGTCCGCCCTTCCAACGCGACAGATCCCGGCCGGTTATTTTTTCGAGTTGAATGATGTCAGATGCGTATTCCCGACGCAGTTTGTTTTCCACGTCTTTATCAAGAGTGGGCGCTGCGACGAAAGGCTTTCTGTTCCAGCTGTTGATTGTCTCTCGAATCCGCTGGCGCACAACATACGGGAAGAGCTGTTTCAGTACATTGGTTAGTCGGTTTGGTCTGTTAAGCAATGAACCGAGCCAAGCGTATCTGCTCTGCCCGGCTATATTTTCCCGTGCCGAGAAATTGATGGGTATTTCAGCATTGACTCCGAGAAAATCAAAAACAGTGCGGGCAACACCCTCGGCATTATCAGCTAAATCTTCTGTGAACAGGAACAGAAACTGCTCTCGGTGGAAATAATCCAGCCAGCTCATTATATGCTTTGCATAAAGACCATCATCAAAATAATTGGTCCAGGCCGGCCGCTCCTCTTCCGTCATCAGCATTTCCCGTTCCAGCGCAATGAGGAAAGGGTGCTTTTCACCGCCATTGCGAAGCTGGTGCAGGTAATGTGACCAAGCCCTCTTTACCGGATCGCGTAATATGGCAATGAATTTAAGATCTTTGCCAAAGGCCTGAAGCATTCTCGGAGCCGACGTTATATGATGTGATAAATAGTGTGGCGTTGCCTCTCCTCTGGCAGAATAATGTTCAGCGCCGGCAAAATGATTATGCAGGTAGGCTTCAACCCCTCTTTTATAATAATTATCGGAATCAAAGAATCTCGGTTCCTTGTCTTTGGGGAGGAAGATGTCAGGATGCTGAATCAGTATACTGTACAGTGTCGTGGTACCGGCCTTTGCAGCACCGATAATAAAAAAATTGGGAGCGTTCGCGACTTTGAATTCCATGAAATTTTTAGAGACCTCACGACTTCAGAGCAGGGCTTATTTTTTTCAAAGTTGATCGGAGTAACTCCATATCGATTTGGTCGATAAAGTAGCCCTTTTTTAAAAAAAAGCATGAACCTCCAATGCATAACAGCCAGAAAAACCCGACAAATGCCGCGGAAGGCGCAGTGGTGCCGATAACCAGTTTAAGAGTTTTAACAAGCATGGAACAAATGGTTGCTAACAAAAAAAGGATCGCGAAACTCTGCAAGTACATTTTGTTAAAAGGTTGCAGATTCATTTTTTTCTTCATAACAATCAGATAAATGGCGTTAACCATCCAAAGACTGGTAAGGGAAGCAAAGGCGGCTCCTTTTATGCCGAAAAGCGGAATTAAAATATAATTTCCGGATAAGTTGATTATGAAGCTCATAATGCTTGTGGACATGAGTATCCCGGTCATTCCGGCGGCGGCCAGGTTTATACCGGTAAAGCCGACCATGGCATGGCCAAAATAACCGATAGCCAGAATTCTCAATACTGGTGACGCCTCAAGATATTGAGGGCCGTAGAACAAATGGATGATATCTTCAGGAAAGAAGAAAAAAGTAGCAAAAAGGGGAAATGTTAAGAGCATACTCCAGCGGGTTGTTCTGACATTCATTTCGTGCCACGACTCAGTATCATTTTGCGATATGAATCTTGAAATAATAGGTAAATACATATAGCCAAGGCACATCAGAACCAGCGCCATGCTGGACGCCAAGTCGGAAGCGACGCGAAAAACACCAACATGATAAGAAGTTGTGATGGCTCCCACAATCAATACATCAATTAATCCGGTTGATTTGCCCAAAGGTTCGGTGAGAGTGAGAGGTAATGAAAATTTTAACAGGGTCGGCAAATGATAACTCGGCCGCAGCTTGCGTATCTCTTTGAGAGGGGTTTTCGTGCGAACAAAAAAAAGTGAGACAAAAGCGGATATACAGAAAACCAAAACGTATCCTCTGGCAATGCCGATTTCCTTAAAGTCTAACACCCAAGCGGTAATAACAACGGCAAGAAAACCAGCCGATGTGAGGATATCTTCTATTATGACCTTGTAAAAAGGCCGCTCAAAGCCGCCAAAAATTGCAAGCAATACCTTTTGAAGATTCCAGAAGGGCACAGCTAAAACAAAGGTAAGCAGAACCAACTGTTCCCGTTTATCACCCAAAACAGAACCAGCCAACCAGTTCGCGCCAATTATTAAAAGCAGGCTGCCGAGCATTCCGCCGCTTAAACTTAAGATTCCGCCAATCCGTATAATTCCATGCAAAGAGCCGCCATCGCTCTTTGCATGATAAATTGGAATAAAGCGCCGCATAGCGGTATTTAAACCAAAAGTAGTCAGCATGCAGACAATGTTAACTATAAAAAGCCCCCATGTTATGAGGCCATATCTTTCAGGTTGCAGTATGTGAGCTGCGGTTATTTCCGTCGCAAAACTTAAAAAAATCTTGATCACCATACCTAAAGCAACCAAGCTGCTTCCCCGAAAAAAATGGGTTATTTCTTTCTGGGAATCAGCGTCCTTGGGGGTTCCGGCATGACTATACATTAATGAAATCCAAGACAAGAATAAAAAAGTTTTGCGGGACGGTCGGCAGGAATAGGATAGGTTTATTGGACATCAGTCTGCTGTTCGTTTAAAGCTTTTGAAAATCCTGCCAAGATATTAATTGCCGTTTGTTTCCAGCTAAAATCGCCAGCTCGTTTCAGGCTTTTAATTTTCAAGCTGCTGCGCAGGTTGTGATCAGTCAAGACTAATCTTATTTTTTCTGCAAAATCGGTTGGATTGTGCGGGTCAGCTAATAGAGATGCACCTGAACTTACCTCAGCACAGGCCCCCATTTGTGAGGCAACTGCAGGACATCCACATGCCATGGCCTCCAGTAGCGTAAAACCAAATCCTTCGTAATAAGAAGGAATTACAAACAGATCTGCGGTATTGTATAGTTTCGGCATATCATTTGCGGGGATGAAGCCTAAACAAGTTACACCTTCCAAATCCTTGTCGCTATAGCCGGCATGTTTAAGATATTTAGCCACATTCCGGCCTGCTATTATTAATTTGTGAGGTATCTTGTCTTTAATTATGGAAAATGCACGGACTGTTGTGTCCACATTTTTACCGGCATGGAAGGAAGTTGATCTTTCAAGACCCGGATGATCGACTCGGGTGACACTTAAAATAAATTGTTTTGGCAGATTATATTTTTCCCGGAACAGCTCAAGTTCTTTTTTGTCGTGGATTTTTTTAAATTGTTTACCAACAGCGGGGTAACTTATGGTTGTATTGGCAAAAGGCAAGCGGATGTATTTCCGGGTTTCATTGAGATTAAAAAACGACATCGGAAAAATATGCTTCGCTTTTCTGCAATAGAGCGGCAGCATAATTTTTTGATACCACACATCCAGTTTTTCGTAGTGTTCAGGCCAAACCCACCAGGCAGGCTCCTGAAGCCCCATTGCAACAGGACAATGACTTATTAAAGGAATGCTGAATTTAGGATTGAAAATAACATGAGCTCCTTCCCGCCAAGCCTGTATGGGCACAGCTATTTGATCCCAGAGCAGCTTTGTTTTGGGGCGGAGCAATATTTCATGGGCATTTGGAAAATGGGCAAATCTTCCGAACCATTTATCCGTTCTATAAAAAAGCAGAAATTCATCATCTGAAGCTACCTCCAGCAATTTTTCGACGAGGTTTTCCACATATCCGCGAAAACCGCTATCCTGATCCATTGCTCGCATCATTATGACGATTTTCATGTTTCTATTCATAGCACCTATTCTGGTTTTAAGTATATTTTCGTCCTGCCTGAAGACCAGCTCCACTGAAATTAATCATTTACCAAAAATCTACCATCTACTTTGTTGAAGGAATCATTGGTGTTAGTCCCAGTGAAAATTAAAGAAAAATTTTTCCCATTATGACTTAGCCATTTATTGGAAAAATTATAATAAAAACAGGACTTCTCGATATGACCTTCGCCTAACTGACCAAAATACACCGTGAACCAAGGTCCCCATGGGCTCAATGATTCATAAATCCCAATATTGCCCGCAAATGATTTTGTATGTTCAGTTATGAGGAAATAATGTTGTAATCCGGAATTATAAGCAACACTCACTGTCCATCCTACACCATTTACAGGGTCATTAAAAATCGGTAGCGCTTTGTCGAACGTTTTGGACCAGACAGGTAGCCCGCTATCATGCATTCCTGCGTAAAATTCATAAGCGTCCCTCTTCAAAATATCTTGTTTATGCGTGCGTATGAGAAATATTTCACCGGGTTTCTGAATCGATAAGACTTTATCATTTTTCAACAATACCGAATAAATATATATATACCCATCCTGGGCTTCCTCATATCCTTTCCCAAACTGAAGGAATGTAGGAAAAATCAATCTGTTGATTTCGCCAAGGGACCATGGAGCGGGTTGCCATGACCCCCCTCGATCATTTGAAGAGTATAATGTAGATCGCTCATATCCCTTGTTGTCGGAGCCGGGGCTAATCCACATGTATAAGATTCCTTCAAGATCTATAATGCCATATGATTTACCATCTATTGTTGAAACATAACTGCTCTCAAAGCCACCGTAAATATTTTTCCCGTCAAAGGATTCTGAATTTCCCTTGATGGATGCCACACCCAATGAGACCCGCCCCTGGAAGTTTGATCCGCCAAAGCCCCCTCCATCTCCCCATGCAGCATATTGGCTATTGTCTTTTCCCCAGGTAATTGGCCAGTTGTCACTGCCAATCGCATATCTGACGTGGGTTTTCCAATCAAACACCACTCCAGAAATCAATTGGCTATAGGGGTAGTTAGGACTTGATGAGTCTAATATACATCCATATGTACCAAGCAATAAAAAGAGAATTGTTAGTGATCTTATGGAAGTCATGTTTTCGAATCGATTTTGTCATTTTCTATGAAACAAAAAAGGCCGCCAATTAAACTCAAGGGGATAAGTAATACCCTTAAGGCTAAAGAGGCTGCTAATGCAACTTCTTTATCGATACTCATCTCCATACACACGAAAACTATAGCCCCTTCAAAAATGCCGATTCCATTAATTGAAAACGGAATAAGTGCAGCTAAACTGGAAATTGTAACAATCAAGGCACATTGTTCTAAACTAACGCGAGAATCAAAAGCAATAAACATAATATAAAAAGATAATATAGCTATTATTTGGAAAAGAAGCGAATAGCCACACAGATATATGTTTTTATTTCCGGAGTTCTTGATAAGAGCAATATTTTCGATAAGAAACGAAAATATTTTTGATTTTATCAAATAAGTTGATCTCGTCAGAATAATAAAGATCAAAAACAAAATGGTACCTAACGTCCCGGCAATTAAGTACATTTTTGCAATGGAGTTATCTGTTTTCAGCATAATAACAAAACTGCCAATATATCCAAGGAACAATAACGCCAATAATCCAATAATTCTCTCATACAGGATGGCGGATATGGCGTAAGTTTTTTTTCCTTCTTGCGGAATTGTTTTTAAGATTTTGTATCCATCCCCACCAATATTGGATGGTAGAAAATTGTTGTAGAAAAACGCAACAAAGCAGGTAATTAGTAAATATGAAAATTTATAATTCAGATTATGAATCATCAAGGATACTTTCCACTTAATTGCGGTGATAGGAAATTGAATTAACAATAAAATGAAAATTAAACCAAGTAAGTAGTAGTTTGCTTTATAGATGCTATTCATTATTTGATCAATATCAATGTTATATATCAAAATGATAATGAGAGACAAACTAACAAGGCATTTTATAATAGTTTTTATGCGAATATTTTCCATCTGGCAAAACCTCAGTGATTGTCGTTACATATGAAAAAAATAATCGGAACTTAAAGCAGGCTATACCCATTACTGAAATGGGACTGTGTTCTCTGCCATGACATTACCTCCTGTGAAAGAGGTAAGAAAGGATGTCATCGGGGGGGGGAGTGAAGCTGATTATTGAAACTGAGTATATCAGGGAATAATCAAACGCTTCTCTTGTAATTAGTCAGCATATCGGCTTTCAACTCTTCAGACGATTGTCCCTCGATATAAATTCGATACCATATTTCAGCATTGAGTAATAACCATAAGCGGTTGCCATGGTCTCGCTTTCCTTGTAAATGCTCGGAAAGAAATTGGTCTATAAATGGTTGCGATAATAACTCAGTCTCAGCTAATCGTGAATTTTTGAGGTATCTATCAAATAAAAAACGATATTCCTTCTGCAACATATACGGTAATGCCGAGGAAAATCCCTGTTTTGAGCGGGTCAACACCTCTTTGGGAAGATAGCGTTCGGCCAATTTCTTTTGAATATAGCGAAGGTTTCTGCCGCGTATTTTCATTCGAACCGGCAGGCGGGCGGAAAATTCGGCAAGCACATGATCCATGAATGGACATCTGACCTCAAGCCCATGAGCCATAGACATGCGGTCGAGAATCATTACCGAATGATCAGGCAGACGAATGGACGAATCTGCACTGAGCATCCGGTCAAGCCTTTCGATAGCGGCGGCATTTTCATAGGATATTTTGATATCCGCTTCGGCATCGAAGTTTTCAGTTGCCGCCTGTAACCGTGGTCCGTAGAGTTCTGCTTTCATCTGAGGATTGAAATAGAAGAACCCCAGACTTCGTGCATAGCGCGATCCACCTTTCAGAAACGACATTTGATAGAGCCATTTGAGTTGGTGTGAGCGGCTCTTGTACCATTTGCCGTCAGGAATAAAATCCAGCATGCGGCCCAAGGTATTGCGCCGCAGCGAGGAAGGCAGGACCGTCAGGTAATCGGAATAAAGGTTTGCATAATAGCGGTCATACCCTCCAAAAAGCTCATCACCGCCGTCTCCACCCAAAACCACTTTAACATTTTTGCGGGCTAACCCGGAAATCAGGTAGGAGCAGAGAGCAAGCGGATCGGAAGGCTCATCGAGATGTTTTACGAGATCGACAATTTGGGGAATCAAGGATGGCGTCACCACCTGTTCTGTATGACTGGTGCCATATTTATCCGCAACAATCTTGGCAAAAGGAGCCTCGTTAAATTGCTGATAGGGTAAACCTATGGTAAAGGTTTGCAGTGACGCGGGGGCTATCTTTTCCATAATCATAGCCACGATCAGAGTCGAATCCAGACCTCCGCTCAGAAAAGCCCCGACCGGTACATCGCTGACCATATGCATTCTGAGAGATTCAAGTAAATGAGATTCCAGTTCATCGACAAGATCATCATCGGAACCATTCCATTTCGGTTCATACTTTACCTGCCAATAACGAGATATCTTAAGCTGACCAGCGGAGTCTATGGTCAGGAAATGGGCTGGGGGTAATTTTCGGATCGACTGAAACATGCTGCGCGGTGATCCAATGATGCGTAGGGACAGATACTGGTCAAGCGCTTGTAGATCAAGAGTCTTTAATTCCGGATCATAAACGAGCAAGCTTTTTATCTCTGAGGAAAAAATGAATTTGTTCCCATATTGTGCATAATAGAAGGGCTTCTGTCCTAAATGATCCCTGGCTGCGAACAATTCTTTTTTCCTCTCGTCCCATATCGCAAAGGCAAACATGCCCCGTAAATAATCAAGACACTTTTCTCTGTACTCTTCATACAGGTGTAAAATGACTTCGGTATCGCTGTCGGTGATGAAAACATGACCGCGTTTGAGGAGGTCTTTCTTTAATGCCTGGTAGTTGTAGATCTCTCCATTAAAAACTATCCACAGGCTTTGATCCTCATTGCCTATTGGTTGATGACCGCCACCCAGGTCGATAATCGAAAGCCGCCGCTGGCCAAGATGTATTCCGTCTCCTGAATATACGCCTTCATCATCAGGGCCCCGATGCGCCAAAGAGTCCAACATCAGGTGCAATCTGGTTTGATCTTGGCGATCATGACTCATAATTCCAACAATTCCACACATATATTTACGCTCCCTGGGAGAATCAGGAATTATAGGCGACCGCTGCTATCTTTTTGGTGAAGATTTTGTTTGCCTTGCCGTAAAGCTTGAAACTGAACCTGAAGTACAGGACATTAAGAAAATGAACCAGCATGGCAACATAGTTAAGCGGATTTGTATAAAAAACATAGAGATTCAACGGAAACACCGTGGGATTGGTAAATCCGGAATAATTCAGTACTTGTTTAAGGCTGTACTCGGTCATCGTGTTGAAATGGTCAAAATTCTGGGATAAAGCTTCGGCGCCGGTAATTGGATTGGCTCCATTGAGACTATGAACAATAATTCTGCCTGATTTAGCCATATTTTGCCGGCAAAGCTTCAAGAAATGGATCATCTCTTGTTTGGTCAGGTGATTGAGTTCCTGCTCAGCGAAAATTAAATCAAAAGACTGGTCATTCTTTTCCAGAAAGGAAAAACAACTTTCAGCTCGGCAGTTCAGTCCCCGTTGAATCGAAAAGGCAATTTTTTCGGGATCGCAATCGATGCCGAGAACATTGGTGTATCCTTCCTGCCTCAGGAGATTGACAAAATAACCGGGACCACAGCTGATCACCAGAATGTTTGCTTTTTTGTCGGCGGGGACATGGCTGAGATAATTTTCCCGATAGAAGGCGCCAAACGTTTCGTAACCCTTCTCAACATCATCCGGAGCTTCCCAAAAGCTGTCAAATGGTTCCATTTTTGCCGACATATCATCAGCGTCCGATGTCCGGACAAAATTGCCGGTATCGTGGCTGAAATGATTATGCCGCGGTAACAGACCTTCCCCCCGGTACCAGCTCGCGGTCTTTGCAACACCGTCGGGAAAACTCGTCTTGGCCACAAAACCAAGGCGCTTGGATCCTTTGGCGTTCGACAAACTGAAACTTTTTTTGAAGAAATCCATTCTGCGTCGATGCAACGGGGGCTGGATCTTCAATGGTCGAAGCGTCTTCTCCAGCACCGTTGCCGCAGCCAAAAAAGGCCAAAGTGGCGCGTTCAGCCGCGGAATGCCTTTATTCAAGGCCTTGGCGATAATTTCGGCCATTTCCCTTGTCGAAACCGGCTTCTCACCGGCAAACAGATATACCTCTCCATTTTCGGCATCACTACTGGCCAATAGAAAAAAACCATCTATCAAATCATCCACATAAATCAAATGATGCAGATTTTCTCCGGAACCTATCACAAAGAATTTTTTGTTCTGTATTGCCTTGAATAGTTTCAGTAATCTTCGGTCACCAGGTCCATATACTTCAGGTATGCGAACAGCGGAAACCTTCAAGCGGTCGGAATAAGACAAGGCCAGCTGCTCTCCCTCCAATTTAGTGACACCATAGATATTATCCGGGAGGCAGGGAGAATTTTCATCTATAACGCCTTGCAGTCTGCCGTAAACGCCAATAGTGCTGCCGTGGATTACGCGTTTGACGCCATGCCTCAGACATGCGTCCAGAAGGATTCTTGTCCCTTCTACATTAATATCGCGGAACTTCTTGTCCGGCACATTCATTTCGTGCTGTACCGCAGCCAAATGAAACACGACATCAACTCCCGGTAAAGCTCTGTCGAGAAGATCCTTATCGAGAAGCGAGCCTAGAAAAAACTCTGCTCCTTTGCTTTCAAGGAATTGTCGGTTGGATTCTTCAACCTTGGTATTGGTTTTACTCAGCACGAGTACTTTATCACCGCGCTCCAAGCACCTAAGAGCTAATCTGGAACCGATGAAACCCGTACCGCCGGTGATTAATACATTCATGCTTTCTACCTATGAATAGTGTTAAATGGTTATAACTGAATACCGTCTTTGGCTCAGTAAATGTAACCACGCCTGTCTATATGTTCTTTAACCAGTGCAATCTCCTCGCTCAAACGTTTATCGTCCCATCCGAGCTCTTGAGCCGCCAGTTTCCCACAACAGGCAATCTGCTCTGCATTTATCACTCCGTTAGTGCCTAAGTCCGTACGGCGAAAAACTACATCACTCAATGTCATGGCCATTTCCTCACGAATGGCATGGACAACTTCAGCGCCGATAACCGATGACACGCCGATCGGTTGTAGTAAGGACTTGTCGGTTTGTCCATAATCCAGGACACGTTGATATTCGCAGCCATAATTTCGTGCAAGCGCATAACAGATCTCCTCGGTGATTGAGCTATTCCGAGTTGTCCGTATTGTCCCCAGCAACTGGTCGATAGAGGTAAAATTTCCACCAAAAATCCGGGTCCAGGATGATACTGAAGGACGTTTTGACTGATCGAGCTTGCGAAAAATCAGGTCGATTGCTTGTTCCGCCATTCCTCTGGCTGTTGTCGCCCGAACACCAATAAGAGATACCAGGTTCTGGATCTGCTGTTCCTCAGCATTATCGATCAGCATCGATCTCTTGCCGAAGCTCATTTTTCCATTGCCTTGTTGATTTTCTTCACCAAAAAGGGTCAGTCCGGTCAAAACCAGGGAAATGTCGTCCAAGGTAAGATTAAAACTCGGTTGTGCAGCATTTACCTCGGCCAGATAGCCTCTTAATTCTTCTTCGCTGGTGGCGACCTCATCGGGTGTCTTGTCAAAAATGCCATGCCAAACACCAACGAGCGTCCGGCCACGCCAAGGAGCGACAAATAAATGACGGCCACCACGATCTATCACTGCGTCTGCATCTTTGGTCATTAACGGACAGGCGAAACCGTACTTTTTAACTAATGGCCGATTGATGACAAAAGCGAGATCTCGGGAATAGGCCGGGCCACGTTTCAGGGGGCGTCCCGTTGCGTTCTTTAATAATTGCTGGGTCCAGCCACCTGTCGTCAACAACATGCTTTTGCAATTAATTCTGAAAGGTTGATTGCTCAGGGAGTCTACAATTTCTGCTCCGACAACTCGCCCATCTTCGATAATCACATTCTTCAACTCCGCATAATTAGCAACCTCGGCACCGGCTTCGGCAGCTGAGCGGATAAACGAAAGAGCAAGCCGAGGGGGGTTGTATACCTGGCCATCATGAAACACGGCCGCCCCTGTCAACCCCTCCTTGCTAATTCCCGGGACAATTTTAACAACCTCCGCCGCGCTTAAAAATGAACCTCGGGGGATTTTGCGCGCCGGATCGTTGATCCCTCGGTTACGATCAAAGGTTATGAGATCAAAGAGAGCCATCCCGGCACCTAGAATTTCCTTTCCCTTCATGCCGTGTCCGTAAGTCGGAATAATGATCGGAAGGGGTTCAACTAAATGAGGAGCAATACGCAATAAAGCCGATCGTTCGTGACAGGATTCACGAATTCTGGGGATGTCTACATGCTGAATATAACGAATTCCACCGTGGACCATCTTCAGATGATTAGCAGAGGATGCATGGCTAAAATCGGCTTTTTCCACGAGCGCTACAGAGAGCCCCCTGGATGTCGCTTCCCAGGCAGCGCAGGCGCCGTAAATTCCACCTCCTACAACCAACAAATCAAAATTTTTGCTGCTAATTCGGTCTAGCCTGCGTTGCATCTCGTTTCCTCTAATTGCGTTTTTTTTTTGCCTCGATGGCTTCATTGAATAAAGCGATGTAGCGGTTTGCGCAATTTTCGATGTAGTAATTCCTGATGTGAGAACTGCAAAAGTTCCCTATGGTGTCTCTCAACTTTGGATTTGAGAACAATCGCTCAATTTTTTCGGCAAAGGCCTGTTTGTCATGCAGTTCAACCAGGTACCCTGTCTTTTCGTTTATCAGGAAATCATTTTGCCCCCCGCGATTGTAACAAATTATCGGCAGACCGCATTCCATAGCCTCTAAAAAAACGAGACCAAAACCCTCGTGTAAAGCAGTAGATACATATAAATCGGCGCGTTTTAAGTATTGAAACTTGCATGCATCATCCACTGCACCGGCAAAAATAACGTTATCCTGTATCTCAAGGTCTTCAGCCGCTTTGATCAAGCCGGCCTTTTCAAGACCGTCCCCAATCACCACCAATTTCAAGCTTATGCGATCCTTCAAAGTTGCAATAACTTCAAAAAGCTCGACCAGATTTTTTCTTTTTACCAATCGGCCGATTGTGCACAAAACAAAATCATTTTCCCTTATTGCCGGATTGTTCCGTAATCCCTCTTTAATTATCGGTTTTTTAATTCCCAAAGGAATTATATCAATAGCTCTTTGAACGTTATAATATCGTATTGCATTCGAACGGGTGTCAGACGATTGGGCAACAACACGGTCCGCTCTGTTCAGCATGGCAGAGACAGTTTGGCAAAGAAACGGAGTTTTGTGCGGGGAAAGGCGTTTGCTCGGATCAAATATATCGCCACCATGTATCGATAGGATGTTGGGAATTTTCAGATACCTGGCAATAGCTTGGCCGGCAGGTCCGGAAGGAATTGCAAAATGGGTGTTGACGACGTCAAAATCACGAAATTCTCCGGATCGGAGGCATCTGAAAATACACGATGGCACATAGCTCACCATGGAAATATGGCTGGCCGATTGAACGTTACCCCGCATCAGTACAGGTACTCTTACGATGGAAACGCCGTTAATTCGTTCGCTTGCAGAGAGTTCCTGGTACCGCGAAGTTACAACTGTAACTTTATGGCCTGAGGCAGCCCAAGCTTCGCTGAAATCCCGAGCCACGACACCTCCACCACCACCAATCGGCGGATATTCATAATTAACTACTAAAATACGCATAGTTTAATCAAATCGTTTTTCGGATCTTCCGGTTAATTGCCAAGAAATTTTTCGACGATATAGTCCTTACGTTTGCGTCCGAGTGCGAATGTCAAGATCTCTCCGAGTAGGCCTATCCCCCAGATGCCACTACCAGTCACTATCAGCACCAGACCGATTAGCAGCAGAGGCGAGTCGCCCAAGGCTCCGGCTCCAGCCAGCCGCATCACCAGGCTGATGGTTATGCAGCTTAGTCCGAACAACAGGAGCAGAATGCCTCGCAGACCAAAATAGCGCAAGGGCTTACGGACAAAATCCAGAATAAAGTGCATGGCTAGAAGATCGACCAGTCTGCCGACATATTCCTGTAAACCGTAATATCCAACCCTGCCTCGCTCTTCCGCGTGATCGGCTGGAAGTTCCTGGACCCGGAAACCTCGCCTTTTCGCCAGCAGCGGCAGATAACGGTAGAGGTCCCCATAAAGAGGTGTTTCTTCCAATACTTCACGGCGAACTACTCGCAAGGTACTGCTCAAATCATGAAAAGTGACGCCTGCCATGTGCCTCACCAGCCAGTTGAAGGCCAGGGATTGCCACTGGTTGATCGTCGCGTCGACCCGATGGCGCCGCCAGGGTAAGGCCAGATCGGCCTCTCCTTGGGCCACCTTGTCCAATAACGCCTTGAGCCCTTCATCGGCAATCTGCCGGTAGGGGCCGCAGATGATCAGGATTTTGCCCCGGCAATCGGCCAAAACGGTTTGCAGACAAATACCTGCCGGTACTTTGCTGGTTAATTCAACTACCTGGAGAGGAGCGGCTTCGGCGGGCCAGCGCCTAAGACATTGCTGGGCGAATTGTCCCGATCCATTCAGCAGCAGGATCAGTTCATGGTCCGCGCCCAGCGCTGTCAGGTAATCATGTAACCCAAGCAGATAAGGAATGAAATCAGACTCGGAGTTCTCCACCAGCATCACCAGGGAATATTCCAGACTTCCTCTCATTTCGCCTCCTCTTGTGGTGCCGAAACAACAGATCTTTTCCGGCGGGTCACGGCGATCAGCCGAGTATGGCTCAGATCGCTGAGAGCCACTGAGAGTTCGCCTAGAATACCCAGGGAAAACATGAGCAGAAGTCCAAACAGAGACAAGGCGCTGCCGACGGAAAAGAACATGGCCTTGCCTTCCGTCCAGTCGAAACTCCAGGCCGTAATTGCCAGGGAACCCAGGGCTGCTGCCAACAAAGCAAAAGGCAATCCGCAGAGCGCGAAGCCTTTCAGTGGCGCGGCGGAAAAGCGAATGATCAGGTTAACGGCGAAGATATCGCTGAATACTTTGAATATACGGTTGAAGCCATATTTGGATGTACCGAATTGCCGGGAGTAATGACGCACCGGCAGTTCGGCCACATGGGCTCCGGTCATGCTCGCCAGGGCGGGAAAGAATCGGTGCATCTCTCCATAACAATCCAGATTACGGATGCAGTCGGCCCGGTATGCTTTAAGAGAGCAGCCGTAGTCATGCAGATAGACTCCTGTTGTTAAAGAGATGAGGCGATTGGCGATACGCGAAGGCAGCACGCGGCTCCAATGATCATGGCGATCCTTGCGCCAACCGCTGACAATATCAAAGCCCTCGTCGAGTTTGGCAAGCAACGCGGGGATATCAGCCGGATCGTTCTGCAAGTCACCATCGAGGGTGACAATGATTTTCCCGCGGCTGTGGTCAAAACCTGCGACCATTGCCCCGGTCTGGCCGCAGTTGCTGCGTAACTTAATTGCGCGCAACCAGGATCTAAATCTCTGATATTCCTCTATCTTGACCCAGGTCAGGTCCGTGGAACCATCATCTACCAGAATCACTTCCCAGGTGAAGTCAAAAGAGCTGCAAACTTTTTGTAACCGATCCAGCAAAATAGGGACCGATTCCTCTTCGTTGAAGAGTGGTACTACTATGCTTAGGTATATATTGGTATAATTCATTGTAGGTATCGGTTTCATTTTTCGTCTGGTGCATGGAAGATCAGAATCCAAAAGCCACAGTGTTTTGTTTGATTTGCACTGTGGCTTCAAAGGAAATTCCAAAGATTCTGGCTGAAATTATTTTTCCGGAACCTAACCCCCCTGAGATTACTCTATTCGAAGGCATTATTCTACCTTTTGACCACATAGCATGCACACTTCTTCACGCTGATGTTTTACTTGAATGGGGCAATCACCGTTATTTTATTGCAAAACTAGATACATGTATACATCGGAAGAGGTGAGGGACGGATCAATTGGATTGTTAAAAAACCCAGTTTGGGATCACCATAATTTGATGTGCATGTTTGGTTGTTGCATCCATCGGCGCATCCAAGTTAAACCCGAATAATATTTCGGATTTTTCAGACCTCTTGTTTTAAATTAATGTTAAATATCAGCATCTTCCCGGAAGTCTGGTAATAGCAGTGATTGTCGATACGACTGCTGGAAAAGGCAGCAATCCTCTGCCTGTTACGCCGAAAGAAAAATCGATCGAGGTTGTTAAGATTTGTATCATTGCAGAATTATTCGTTTTCCTTCTTAATGATTCCGGCGATCCCGACGAGACCGGTTCCGAAAAATAACATAATGGCCGGTTCGGAAATTGGTCTCGTCATTGCGAATCCAGTTAAGAAACCGATTCCCGCAATAATGACAAGCAATATATAGAGCAATTTTTTCTTCATAGTTGTTGGCCTTTTCATCGATTATACATTTCGATGCTCTTTTGTTCGATCTAAGCTGATAGACTCTCTTAGTGATCGTAGCTCACGATGAGCAGTCCAGTGTTGGAATCAGTATTGCACCTTTCATGCCATAACACTTAGAGGGATGAAAATTTTGCCTGTGGAAGTGGAAATGATTTGGATCTCAGGAGAAAGTTTTGGCCAAGCTGCTGATTAATAAGCATTTTCAGTATCCCGGGGTTCAGATTGACCAGAATCAGGGATAATTCACTCAACCAATAGGTATATGTACCTGTGCAGGCTTTGTTTGGTTATAAAGACAAGTACATAGCTCATGGGTTAACCGAGCTGTTGCGCACTTTGAATCAGCATATGTAACGGTAATAATGATTATTGGCTTGACCGGTCTGATTTTCTTTCCGGATAAACGGAAATGCCGTCGGAATTTGCGGAAATGATATGAATAATTTGTAGCTCTGTATGAGAAAGGCAGCGCTGTTTGCCACTGTTGTTCTTATATTACCTAACTTTTATAGGCATCAAAAAGAAGCTTGATTCATGGAAAAATCTCATTTGTGTTGAGCTGGTGCCTTGATGGTCAAGAAGCCTACGGCATCTGCGACTTGTCCGGTTTGGCTCGCTTCTGATCGCCGCTCCTCTTCTGGGCTTCGCCCTTCCCGGATTCCAAGGCAACGGAAGGTTTTTCGAAAGACACTGCAGACCGGTGTTAATCGGCACTTATCTCTCCCAATCTTCAGCATAACCGACAGGAATATAATGATATTTTTGTTAAAGAGTATTTTTTGAAACTAACATGATTGCGGCAACGGCAGTAAAAAAGATATATACTAAATCGGGTCAAGGAACTTTGATCTCCCTTGGCCTTCATTTTTGATGACCTCGTAAAAACTCTTCATCTGCTTCGGATGCATACCCGGCAGAGGTGTGAGAATAGAAAAACCTCTATGCACTGGAGATGAGATATGTTTCGTTTTTCACGGTCTTCCTGCTGCCATGGGTTTCAAGTTAGAAAATGGCACAAGTGGGCCATCATTGCCTTGGTGCTTATTTTTCCTTTCTTTTTCACGGCAAGATCAGACTATTACGATCCGAGATCGTTGAAAGCGTTATGGAATCTTGGACATTTGCTTTTTTTTGCACTCCTGGTTTTGGTGCTCGATAGCTACTGGTGCGCAAGGCGGCGCTCAACTTTTTACAGAATCCTGGCGGTGTTTTCGACGTCGGTAGGGCTTGGCTTGTGTATTGAATTAATCCAACTGCACATTGCCGGCCGTACTTGCTCATTTGCTGATGTCATCACCGATCTCTCCGGGGGCGCGCTTGTGCTGCTCTGGACAATTGGCCGCAAACTTCCGCCCGGGCGGTTGATCCTGAGCGGATTGACGCTGATAACCATTCTGGTATTAAACTTGGTTCCTATAGGGACTGCGCTAACAGATGAATACAGAAGTTACAGGGAATTCCCCTTGCTGGCCGGTTTTGAGAGTGAAACTGAGTTGAGTAGATGGGAAGGCGGCAGTGGACGTCTCTCCCTGGTTTCCTCGCCGCGAACGCAAGGTAGCCATTCGGCCAAGATTGTCCTGACGACTGACAAGTATTCGGGTATAATCCTGCAGCATTTTCAACCCGACTGGAGTGGCAGGAGGGCTCTGGCCTTTGATGTTTTTAATCCCGGCCAGCCGATTACCTTGCACTACCGTGTACATGATGTGCGACATATTGATAATCAAAAATATACGGATCGCTACAATGGGCATACTGACCTGAAATATGGCTGGAATGAGATTGTCATTCCTCTGGCGGAGATAATTGAAGCTCCCCATGGTCGCAAAATGGATATCACAAGAATCAGCGGCTTTGGTATTTTCGTCGTACAACAAGCAGATCAGCGTGTTTTGTTTCTCGATAATGTCCGGCTGTTATGACTCTTGACCGACTCCTAGGGGAAGCGAAATTTTGGGCTACAGGGCGCTGTAGGATCAGAGCGTTAATACTGATCTTTTGGTTGATAAATGGCTGAGAATTTTACAATCCGTACCAGGGCGATTATTCGGCGAATTCCTCCCGGAATGGTTACGACCTACGGCATAATCGCCGGATATGCTGGAAACAGCAACGGTGCCAGACAGGTCGCGAGGATCCTGCATTCAAGTTCGAAAAAATATGGGTTGCCGTGGCATCGAGTGGTAAACAGGAACGGCCACGTCTCTGAGAGATCGACGATGGAGCATATTGTACAAAGACAGCTGCTCGAAGAGGAGGGGGTATCCTTCGGAGATAACGGAAAGATTGATTTTACACGTTTTCTGTGGCTGCCGGAACATCACCGCCTTGATGGCGTCGTAAAAACTCTCCTCTTAGTACGCCGAATGAGATCCTGCAAGATCCTGCCGCCGGTTTTTTTTGCCGTTACACCTTTTTGTGCCTTATAGTTTCCATCCCCAATAGGCGAGAAAGCGTGGGAAATTCTTCAGGTCCGAAACTTCCCTGTCCCAAAACTTCAAACTGGTATAAAAGATGGTGTCGCTGGTATCGGACGATCCTATAGCTTTGTCCTGTCCAACACGAAAATCAAAGGCCCACCAGCCCATAAGCAGCCGTTCCAGAATTTTAGTATTGTTTCTTACATAGCCTTTGCACGGCCCGGACATATAAAAAAACGATTCTGTTCCGCCTTTGAAAGGAAGCCTGTAAAGAGAGTCCATCGGCAAAAGATCCAGAGCGACCGAATCTGGCCATTGGTTTAAGGTGTCCTCCTTTAAAACCGATACGTTGCTGATCCTGTGGGTCTCATTTTCCACGGTGAAAACAATTTTTTCCAGGTCCTCACTTTTCTCCGGGTGCAGTAGGCTGGGCAGGCTGAAGCCATAGACCCATTGTGGTCCGGCCGGCCAGTCCGAAGGGAGTACCTCGGGAGGGAGGGTGTCGGTTGGGAAAAAAGCCAGGAAGCAGCCGCAGGTATGAACAGTTGTTACGAGCAGGAGCCGCCCGTTGGCATCCAGGGTATAAATAATCAGAAGGCCGCTATTTTTGCCGGCGGTTAAGTTGATTTTGTCCAGCGCCAAAGGGACTTGCTCAAAGTGAACCCTGAAAAGCAGATTGTGATATGTGCCTCTCGCGGTCGTAAATTCCTGCGTTTCAATGAATATTGCCGGTTTGTCCGGGTCGACGAATATTTCGGGGGTATGATCCGCCGACTCACGCACGCTGGGCATGCCGATTCTGTTATACTGTTCTTCTGCGTTTTTTATGAGAAAGGCAGGAGCGGGAACATTATTGAGATTTGCCGGCAGAGGCGATCGGTAAAGAATCTCCTCCTCAGGCAGATGTGCAGGAGAGTGGGCACAACTGCTGAGGAGAAGCAGGAGAAAAAGGAAAAGCAGCACGCTGATGATGTTTCCTGTGGGAACTTGTAGAAACAAGTGTCTTTTGT
The DNA here is from genome assembly GCA_963835305.1 of uncultured delta proteobacterium. Taxonomy (GTDB): domain Bacteria; phylum Desulfobacterota; class Desulfobulbia; order Desulfobulbales; family Desulfocapsaceae; genus Desulforhopalus_A. Next base: position 79,933 of record CAWIEU010000009.1, on the reverse strand, counting down.
GCGTAATGCAAGTCACCTCCTCAATACCTCCTGTTCAGGTAGAGGTTCCGGCTGCATCGCGAGTAAGGCAAGCGGAACCTCTTATGTGCCTTGTGGCGTGTTGGTAATTAGATATCCATGTCGGCAGGTTCGTAGTATTCCTTCGGATGCTTGCAGCCGGGGCACTTGGCCGGTGGTTCGGTCCCGGTGTGGGTGTAACCACAGAGAGAGCATTTCCATTTAATTGGCTGTTCGCGGGAAAACACAGTGCCGCTTTCAACCATCTCGAGGAGTTTTTTGTATCTTTCGCGGTGTTCCGCTTCGATTTTACCGATCTGCTTAAAAAGGGCGGCAGCTTCCATGTTGCCTTCCTCTTCGGCTTCATGAGCGAAAGTAGGATACATGGTGACGGTTTCATAATCCTCACCCTCGGCTGCTTCCTTCAAGTTTGCAACTGTGTCTCCAATTCCATTGAGAAGCTTCAGGTGGTCGTTTGCATGACGCATCTCATTTAGTGCCGTCTCTTCAAAAATCTTGGCAACATAATGATACCCTTCCTTGCGGGCAATATTGGCGAAAAATGTGTATTTATTACGAGCTTGAGATTCACCTGCAAATGCAGCCTTCAGGTTTTCCATGGTTTTGCTCATTTTAGCCTCCGAGTAAGGTTTTTAAGGTTTGATATTGTGGCGGTGCTTGGTGAAAATCATTAATATTGATTATCATAGAATAATGATTACTATTTACAGCGAAACCTTGCGCCTGTCAACTATTTTTTGTCGCCTGATTTGAAAATGATCATTTGATCCGACTTTACCTTTTGACATTTACCGGTCATAGGAGAACGGATACGAGTTGTCTGGATATTCGCCGTTAAAGAATGGCGCAAAATAAAGATGATACGTATAATTTTTTATGTAGCTTTTATATGGTTGTTGATGTAATAAGAGAGGTTATTTGTAAGCAGCAACGAACGGAGGGCGGAGATTTTATGTGTCCTTTGTTGTAGTAAGGTGTAATTACAACACAAATTGAGTCAGTTGAGTAAGGAGTTGCAGCTTGCTGCGACTCCTTACTTTTTTATTTTCCCATAGCTTTTATATAAGCGAGGCCGGATGGAAGCCGGTTGCAACGTTGCAGAGGACAGCAGCCATGAGTAAGGATTTATCGAAAGTAAGAAATATTGGTATCAGTGCCCATATCGATTCGGGAAAGACCACCTTGACCGAGCGTATCCTGTTTTACACCAAACGGATTCATGCGATCCATGAGGTGCGGGGAAAAGACGGTGTCGGTGCAAAGATGGACTCCATGGAGCTTGAAAAAGAGCGTGGCATCACCATTCAATCCGCAGCCACATACTGCTCCTGGAAGGGTATTGATATCAATATCATCGATACCCCTGGTCACGTTGATTTTACAGTTGAAGTCGAGCGCGCACTGAGAGTTTTGGACGGCGCTGTTCTGGTGCTTTGTTCAGTTGGCGGAGTGCAGTCCCAGTCCATCACGGTAAACAGGCAGATGACCAGGTACAATGTACCCCGTCTCGCATTTATAAACAAATGCGACCGTACCGGCGCCAATCCCGTGAAAGTGACCAGGCAGCTTCGGGAAAAACTGGAACTGAATGCCCACATGATGCAGATGCCGATCGGTTTGGAGAGCGATCTGCAAGGGGTCGTTGATCTTGTCACCATGAAAGCGATCTATTATGACGGTCCAAACGGTGAAGAAATCAGGATAGAAGAGATTCCTGCCGGAATGCAGGCAGAGGCCAAAGAAAGGCAGGAAGCATTATTGGAAGAAGTCTCAATGTTCTCCGAAGAGTTGATGGAAGCACTGCTGGAGGGTGGAGAAATCGACACCCAGTTAATTTATGATGCGGTGCGAAAGGGGACTCTCTCCCTCGAGTTCACACCAGTTTTTGTTGGATCCGCCTATAAAAACAAAGGCGTTCAGTCATTGCTCGATGCGGTCGAGAGCTACTTGCCTTGTCCAACTGATGTAACCAATATGGCGCTCGATTTGAACAATGACGAAAAAGAATTTCCTGTCAGCAATGATCCCAAAGATCCGCTTATCATGCTGGCTTTCAAACTTGAAGATGGACGCTATGGCCAGTTGACCTATATCAGGACCTATCAGGGAACCTTGACGAAAGGCGATACGGTCTTTAATCGAAGGACCGGCAAGAAAGTGAAAATCGGCCGTCTCTGCCGGATGCATTCGAACGAGATGGAGGAGATCGAGTCATGCGGCTCCGGCGATATTGTCGCCCTCTTTGGTGTGGATTGCGCCTCCGGTGATACCTTTACCTCCGATGCGATATCCTGCTCGATGACTTCAATGCATATTCCTGAGCCGGTAATCTCCCTGGCGGTAATTCCTGCCGACAACAAAGCGCAGATCAACATGTCCAAGGCGCTGAACAGGTTCACTAAGGAAGATCCGACCTTCAAGACTTTTGTTGACCATGAAACCGGTGAGACCATTATCTCCGGTATGGGCGAGTTGCATCTGGAAGTATATATCGAACGTATGAAACGTGAGTACGGTGCCATTGTCGAGGTCGGTGCTCCCCAGGTTGCCTATCGTGAAACCATTTCCCAGCGCGGAGAGTTTAACTACACCCACAAGAAACAGACCGGTGGTTCAGGTCAGTTCGGTCGGGTTGCCGGATACCTCGAACCGCTTGAAGAGGGTGAGTACGAATTTGTCGATAGTATCGTCGGCGGTGTTATTCCCCGTGAATTTATCGGTTCCTGCGACAAGGGATTCAAAAAATCCATGGAAAAAGGATCTCTCTGCGGCGCACCGATCACCGGCGTTCGCTGCGTTATAAATGACGGAGCCTTCCATGCGGTCGACTCCTCCGACGTGGCTTTCCAGCTTGCGTCGATCGGCGGCTTCAGAGAGGGTTACCTTAAAGCCAAGCCTGTCATTATGGAACCCATAATGAAAGTTGCCGTTGAAGGGCCTTCCGAGTTTCAGGGTTCGGTAATGGGCTCCATCAATCAGCGGCGCGGCATGATAATAGGCACTACCGAGGAAGGCAACTACTCCGTTGTTGAAGCGGAGGTCCCACTCTCCGAGATGTTCGGCTACTCCACCGTCCTGCGCTCACTTACTCAGGGTAAGGCGGAATTCACCATGGAGTTTGCAACCTTCAAGCAGGTACCGAAGGGTGTGAGTGATCAGTTGATTAAAGAATATCAGGACGAAAAGAAGAACGGTTGATAAACTTTGATCTTCATATTACAGTCGATACACACAACAAATATTTTGATGACTGCACGGATGATGCAGGTTGAAAAGGAATAAAAAGGGTGAACTGCCATGGGAAACGAGCTGACAATTAATAATCCACTCCGGGCTCTGGGGATTGAGGAAAAGGCCGGAGGAACCGCTCAGGCAATGATGGGTTTGGTTGTGGCCAGGGCCGGACTTGGAAAGACTGCAATTTTGGTACAATTCGCTCTGGATTGTATGCTGCTCGGTAATAAAGTACTGCATGTATCGATAGGGGAAGGCGTCGATAAAACCAGGTCCTGGTACGACGACATTCTCTCTCTGCTGACGGATGGCGAGAAAATTGAGTCTATCCCGGAAGTGATGAAAAACCGGATGATCATGACTTTCAAGGAGAGTTCTTTTTCCAAGGCAAAGCTTGAGGAAAGACTGGACGATCTGGTAAAGCAAAATATCTACAAACCGGAGTGCCTGATCATCGACGGGTATGATTTCGAGAACAACGACAAGGCGTCTCTTGAGGAATTGCGCGAATTCATGAATGAGCGCGGTTTGAAGATGATCTGGTTCTCAGCCCTGAGCCATCGTGATGATAAACGGGTCAGCCTGGACGGTGTTCCTGCCCCCTGTCATGAGGTGGACGGTCTGTTCGACACCATACTGCTGATCAAACCTGAAGGGGATGCCATGAAATTGAATATCCTCAAGTGTGATTCCTGTTCAGTGGATCCCGGTTCGGTATTAATGCTTGATCCTTCAACAATGCTCATTAAGCAGGGTCAGTAGCAGCAAGCGGAACACCGATTGTAATTTCGACCGGTTGATGTAAGGATTGCAGGAAAAAGCGGGATGCCCGATAAGCATCCCGCTTTTTTTATTGATAGGAAAGACGATAATATGAAATTCAGACCGTGTATAGATCTTCATGATGGAGTGGTTAAACAGATTGTCGGTTCCACACTGAAAGATGAGGCTCCGGAGGCTGTCCAGACCAATTTTATCGCCGGAAAATCCGCGGCATGGTTTGCGGAGCTCTATCGCGCAGACAATGCGACCGGTGGCCATATCATTATGCTGGGACCAGGTAATAACCAGGCCGCCGCTGAAGCGCTCGCCGCCTGGCCGGGAGGCATGCAGCTTGGGGGAGGTATCACCGCGGAAAATGCAGGGGAGTGGCTGGAGAAAGGTGCCTCGCACGTCATAGTCACATCCTATGTTTTTAAAGACGGCAAAATCGATATGGGCCGGCTCAAAAAGCTGGCTGATACGGTCGGCAGGCGAAGGCTTGTTCTTGATTTAAGCTGTCGGAAAAAAGATAACGACTACTATATCGTCACCGACAGATGGCAGAAGTTCACGAAAGTGGTCATTTCGAAGGAAGTGCTTGGCGAACTGTCTGGTTTTTGCGATGAATTCCTTATTCATGCTGCTGATGTAGAGGGCAAATGCGCGGGCATTGAGCATGACCTGGTACAAAAGCTGGCCGACTGGACGCCGATCCCGACCACCTATGCAGGAGGGGTCCGGGATTTGCAGGATTTACAGCTGCTTGAAAGAGCTGGAAAAAACAGATTGGATGTGACCATAGGGAGTGCCCTGGATATCTTCGGCGGAAAAAATCTGACGTATAAGGAAGCCCTTGCCTATTGCCGTTCCACAGTCTAAGACAAATAGCAGGAAGTAAAGGCTCTAGACATACTGTTTGACAACAACCCGAATTTATCATCAGTCGAAGTTGCCGTTTCCGCGAGGCACGAAGCAAGGTGGCCCAGCTTTACTTCCACCTTGCTTTCGGCAACTCCGCAGAAGCGCTAAGATCGGTTAGCCTTTTGCTGAAATTGTGTATGTTTTAAGAAAACGCCAAAAGAGCCCAACGGGTTTGAATATCAGTCAATTTATGGAAATCAGCACGAGGTGCTTGAGAAATCTGGGTTAATTTTGTTCGAAACTTGACCTTGATGTCTTCTTTCGATACAATATTCGTGCAGTCATAAGCGCTATGGTATTATCTAATTTATTGATTTTATAACAAAAATTTATGACTTTGGATAAAGAAAAACAGAGAAGGGATATAGACAGGTTTATAAACAAGATGCCTAGCCTGTCGACCACCGTCGGTAAGGTTATGGAAATATGCAGTCGTACCGATGCGTCTCCTAACGAACTGAATAAAGTCATTTCTCTTGATCCGGTTTTGACGGGACAGGTTTTGAAGCTGATCAATTCCGCCTATTATTCTCTTGTTAATAAGGTCACCTCCCTTACCAGAGCAATCACCATGCTCGGTATGAATACCGTTAAAAATATGGCACTCAGTACCGCCATTATCCGCAGTGTTGCCGGTGCAAAAAAATCCAAGGCTTTGCCGACTACCAAGTTCTGGGCACATTCCATCGGAGCTGGGGTGAGCGCCAAGCTGCTCGGGGAAGCCAAAGGGATTCCTATTATGGAGAGGGAAGAACTGTTTCTTGCGGGGCTCCTGCATGATCTCGGCAAAGTTCCTTTCGGCGATGAATATATTGAGGCCCTAAATATTGCCAAGTATGAACAACTGCCTCTGCACGAGGTTGAGTTGGATATCATGGGCATCGATCATCAGGAAGTAGGGTTGATGATTGCCGAGAAATGGAAACTCAATCAAGTTATCAGTAATTGCATCGGCAGCCATCATGAGCTGAGTACTCTCATCGAAAACCATGACCAGCAAGTGGCCTTTGTCGCTCTTGGTAGTATTTATGCCAATATTCTCGATCACGGATACGCTGGGAATCCTTTTCCAAGGGAGGAGGAAATCGGTCGCTTGCTCGACTGTGTCGAACTTTCCTGGGATGATTTCTGCGGCATAGGCAACAGGGTCGTCGAGGAAATACAAAAAGCAGAGATTTTTCTAAAAATATAAGGTGGAGTACAGAGTGATGAAGGTTCGTTTTTGGGGAGTCCGGGGATCGATTCCCAGCCCGGGTCCGACAACGCAGAAATATGGTGGAAATACAGCATGCATCGAGTTGCGGGTCGGACCGGATGACCGAATAATCATCATTGATGCAGGGTCCGGAATTCGCTCGCTCGGCACCTCGCTTATGGTAAATGATTTACCGAAGGGACCCATCAAAGCGGACATCTTCCTCTCGCATACCCACTGGGATCACATCATGGGTTACCCATTTTTCACGCCTATTTATATTCCAGGTACTAAATTAAGAGTGCATGGGCCGGTATCCTTTGAGGATGATCCTCTTGAGGAGGTTGTCGGCGGTCAGATGAAATATCGCTATTTTCCAATCAATTTAGGTGAGCTGGCCTCGGAGGTATCCTATCACCGGCTGAAGGAAGATCCAAATATAGATCTGGGTGATGGCTTGCGGCTTGCAACAAAACTGCTCAACCATCCCATCACCGCGCTTGGTTATCGTTTCGAGTATGAGGGTCGTGTGGTTTGCACCTGCTACGATACCGAGCCGTTCCGTAACCTCTTTATAACTGATCCTGAAGATCCTGCCTATGACGAGGCGATGGCTATTGAAGGAAATGAGGTGGCGATAGAGCAGAATCTGGCGATCGAACAGTTCTTCTCCGGAGCTGATCTGCTTATCTGCGATTCTCAATACACTGATGCGGAGTATAGTGCCCGGATCAACTGGGGACACACCACGATGGAATACGCCATCGGTGCGGCTAATAGAGCAGGGGTAAAAAAACTTGCCATGTTCCACCATGATCCGGACAGGAGCGACGACACCTTGGATGAGTTGGCGAAAACCTATTGTGAACCGGGAAAATTCGGCAACACTGAAGTGTTTTTTGCCCGGGAAGGGATGGAGATCGATTTGTAATCAAGAGAACATGGTTCGTTTAATCTTTTCTATGCAATGGTAATCTGCCACATACGGATTTGGCGGAGGAGCAGGGCACGGCAGAACCAGGTCCGCGCCGAAAGGGGTATTGAGAACGTTTCGATTATAGGCTTCAACGGCCAACCTTTCCAGATTGACCGTATCCTCGATGTTATAGGCGAGAAGGGTCTCAAGAGCTCGCTCGTCTTTATTCCGGCTGTACTGATGCCAGAGGAGAACGGCGAAATACCCGTCAACTCCGTCAAGATTTCCACGATTCAGACCCAACTGCCTTTCGCAACCCTTTAAACCACCTTTTAGTCCCAGCCGGGCCAGCACATAGCGCAGGTCGATCTGGGCCTGTTCGAGCCGTATACGGAAATAGCGTTCCAGAAAAGGGACATCGAAGCTCTTGCCATTATAACTGATTATTACCTGATACCGCTGAATGTCATCAACAAACTCTTCGAGATTTCTGCCGTTGATATAGGTAAACACTTCGTTGCCGTCATAAAGGGCAATGGTCGTTACCTCTGCGGAATCTTCCAGACCGGTGGTTTCAATGTCGAGATAGGCAGTACGATTCCGGAAATGCGGAAAAATCCGCCAGGGTTCGGTGCTGGAGAGTTTTGTCGTGAAAAAGGCCGGGTCTTTTTCGAGGGCCGTCAGGGAGCTGTCCAGCACCCTGGCGGCCTCAAGTTTTGCTGAAGCCGACAGCCGCACGGTAGACTCGTTTTGCCAAAGGTTCCAGTCGGTGATGCCGGCCTCCCAGAGCTTTCTTTCCGTCTTCATCCCGATTCCGGGAATATGACAGAAGGTGTGCTGCAGCATAAAATCTCCTTAGACAGTGGCGTTCGAAGAAAGGCTTTTAGGCTGTCTTTTTTTTCTGGTTTCTCCGTTTCGTCCTCGTGTTTTCGGCGAGACTGATGCTGGTTCCGAGAAGTTCTCTTCTATTTTCTGCAACTTAAGCTGCCTGCTGCCTATTCTGGCTCGCTGGAGTACCCGCAGAATATCATCGGGCATACCAAACGGAAGGTCGACGGTGCTGTAGTTGTCATAAATGGATATTCGGCCGATGTATTTGCTGTTGATGTCCGCTTCGTTGGCAATGGCTCCGACTATATTTCCAGGTTTTACCCCATGTTCATTGCCGAGTTCGATGCGGAAACGTTCCATGCCATCTTCCGGGGGCAGCTGTACTGCAATGTTTCTTCTGGTTTTGGGCCGCTTTTCCGCTACTTTGCCACGCCGATTTTCCGGGGCGGGAGTACTCGGCCGAAATTTTTGCTCCGGCTTCAACAGCGGCGTATTGCCCTGCGTGAGCATGGCCAAGGCTGCAGTTAACCGGCGTAGATCCACCTGGTTCTCCTGGAGATAATTTTCAATGAGATCCTCATAAAAAGAGATATCTCCCTGCAGGGCGGCAGTCATCTTTTCTTTGAATTTTTCCACACGTTTTTTGTTGATGTCGGCTATCGACGGCAGAGTCATGGTCTGAATCTTCTGCCTTGTCGCCCGCTCAATCGATCTCAGCATCGATTGTTCCCGAGGATTGACAAACAAAATAGCCTCTCCGCTACGACCGGCGCGGCCGGTCCTGCCGATACGATGAATGTAAGACTCCGTATCGAAAGGAATGTCAAAATTAATGACGTGACTGATTCGTTCAACATCAAGCCCTCGGGCTGCGACATCGGTTGCCACAAGGATATCGATTTTTTTTGATTTGAACTGTTCAACGGTACGTAATCTCTGGCTTTGCTGAATATCGCCATTGAGTGGGGCGGCCAGGTAGCCAAGTGTTGTCAGCTGCTCGGCTATTTCGGCGGTCTGGAGCTTGGTCCGAACGAAAATAAGGATACCGTCGACATTTTCCACTTCGAGAATCCGGGACAGAGCTTCGACCTTGCTCATAATGCCGCCTGAAGTGATCAGGCAGCGCTGGTTAATGGTTTGGGCGGTGACCGCTTTGTTCTTGATGGTGATCTCAACTGGATCGATCAGGTATTTTTGGGCAATTTTGCGGATATTTGCCGGCATGGTCGCCGAAAAGAGCGCAGTTTGTTTTCTGCCCGGAAGCTGGTCGAGAATCCATTCAACATCATCGAGAAAACCCATTCTCAGCATTTCATCGGCTTCATCGAGCACGAGGCTGTGAATGGTGGCCGGCTTAAGCGTACCCCGGCGAAGATGATCCATGACCCGGCCGGGAGTGCCAACAACCACCTGGACGCCTTTTTGTAGTTGTTTCAGCTGGATATTGTAATCCTGGCCTCCGAAGATTGCCAGGACATTGAAGTTTTTGAGATGTTTGCCGTATTCGCCGAATGCTTCAGCTACCTGGATGGCAAGTTCCCTGGTCGGGGCAAGCACCAGGATCTGGGGACTTTTATCTTTTGTCGGCTGGAGCCGTGAGAGCAGCGGCAAGGCAAAAGCCGCGGTTTTCCCGGTTCCGGTCTGTGCCTGACCGACTACATCTTTTCCCGCAAGGACGTGGGGAATCATTTCTTTTTGGATAGGGGTCGGCGTTTCGTACCCGGCCTCGTTGACGGCTTGAAGAATTGATGCAGGAAGGTCAAAATCGGAAAAAGAAAACGGCGTTGATTCATACTCAGAAGACATAGAAATACCTATACTTATAATGGGTTGATTCCAAAAGAAGAACTCGTTGTGCAAAGCCTGCCCAGGAAAGAAAAATCGGCCTCCCAGTACATGAAAACCATTCCATGGTCTTCAGTGGCCGATCCGTTCGTGTCCGTCCAGGTTTTTGCGCAACTTCCCCAAAATTCTATGTTCTGGTCCGACACTAACACGTAAGAACATGCCTATGTACCAGGACTACCGTCAATTTGCAATGCTTTTATGTTTAAACGTTCATCAGCACCCCGTATGCGCACGATCAGACAGCCCTGCATAGGCCGTCAATGGCACGTCGGGCTGATCGTACACTTTCTTTCGCACTGCTAAACGTTTACAGGTCTGGAGTTATGCGGGCATCTTGCTATGACCGGTGAACGGATACTTTTATAATTGCTACTTGATGTCCTGGGTTAGGGAAAATAAGGAAAAAAATCGGCTATGCTGTTTCGTAACAGGCGACAATTTCCCCGAAATAAAGGGTGTGATAATCTTTTTTCGGGTAAAGATTTTCAAGACCGCTGTCCATCAATGAATTATCCATGGCGGACTTATAGATGGTTTTGCATTCATAATGAATTCCGGGGACATCTATGATGGGAGACTGTACCTTTTGAGCCGGTTTGAGTGTCAGTTTACATTCCTTGAATTTGTCGAAGTCGCGGCCGGATTTGGTCCCGCAGAAATTGACGGCATCTTTAAAGGCATCTCCCGCGGGAATGGTGACAGTGTAATTGTCGGTCCGTTCCAGCAGCGAAAAAGTATGCCTCGAATCCCGCACGGCGACCATAAAGACAGGCCGCTGCCAGATATAGCCGATGGTGGCCCAGCCGATGGTCATGGTATTGCACTCATCTTGAGCTTTAACGGTCAGGAATGCCCCTTTCTTTATGCTGTCCATGATTAGGTCGGTGTCTTTCAGATAGTCTCTGTTTTTCATAGCTGAATCCTTTTTTTCTGTAATTTTTAAACTATCAGGAGTCGCTGATTTTTCTGCGCAGTGCCTTGGTTTTCCCACGCTGGATTTTTTTGTCCGTCCGCTTTTGCCGCGCAGCGGCTGACGGGCTGGTTGGCTTCCTCTTTTTAGGAGTATGGGTAGCCCTGCGGATAAGAAGTCTCAGGCGTTGCAGCGCCTCCTCCCTGTTTTTCTCCTGGGTACGATATTGCTGTGCTTTTATAATTATGATCCCTTCGTCAGTCAAACGACTATCGTTCAACGAAAGCAACCGCTCTTTATAAAATGCAGGAAGTGATGAGTTGCGGATGTCAAATCGCAGATGGATGGCGCTGGATACCTTGTTGACATTCTGACCACCGGCGCCCTGGGCACGGATGGGGATCAGGGTAATCTCGCTGAGGGGAATCGAAACGCTGTTGCTGATAGGAAGTGTCATGCCGGCAGAAGGTGATGTATTTGCAAAGTTTATTGAAATCTTGTCCAGTTATTGAATAGTACCATTTATCCTGATAAGATAGATGTATGTATCCCATATGTCTATAACTCTTTGGCCAAATATTAGCAAGCTGGTGAAAAAATGCGCTGTCCTAAGTGTCAACATCAACAAGAGAATGCCCTGGAATGTGAAGCCTGCGGCTTGATTTTTACCAAATACCGTAAGGTCCAACAGCGAAAAAAAGAAGAAATAGCCCAGCAGCTTGCTCAACAAGCTGAGCAAGAGGAGAAATCCGGAATCGGACTGAAAATCATTCAGTTACTCGCTTTGGTGGTAGTGGTGGCGGCGACTACCTATTATTTTACCGCAAGCCGGCAAAAAGAAACGATAACACAGAGAGCTGCCGAAACTCTCCCGCTCGTCAATGCCGAGCCTGTGCCGGTAAAACAACCGGTGAGAAAGGTGGTGTTAAAGGAACAGCCTCAACAGCAGCCGGTGGCGATAGGACAGAACTCTATCGAACGGGCCAGAAAGTCCACAGTCTCAATCGAAACCCCCTGGGGGACCGGCTCAGGTTTTTTCGTCAATAAAAACTATATCGTCACGAATCGACATGTAGTTGAATTCGATGAAAATAAGCTCGCTGAATTTAAGCGTCAAGTTGAAACCAACAGACAATTGATCGAGCTTGAGAAGCAGAAGATTGCCGACTTGAGACGCAAAATGCACCAGGCGCCCAAGGGGCCTTACCGAAGTCAGCTCGCCATAATTATCGCCAATCGCGAGGAGCAATTGAACAAGGTTCTCCCCAGGCTCCAGGATCAGGAAGAGAGGCTGGACAGGATTGATCGAAAGGTACAGCCTTCAGATATAAAAATTTTCACGGATGATGGCAGCGAATATGTGGCCAATTATCTTCTTATCAGTGATCACAGCGATCTGGCCCTGCTGTCGCTCTACTCAGGCGATTGGACATATATTGAGCGGGCTCCAGGCAGCGCCGGGCTTTCTCAGGGCGACAAAGTGTATACGATCGGCAGTCCCGTCGGCTTGCGGCAGACCGTGACAGCGGGGATTTTTTCCGGCTACAGAAAGGATGAAAGTTCAGGGAAGGTGTATCTGCAGACTGATGCAGCAATCAATCCCGGCAACAGCGGCGGACCGCTGATTGATGAACATGGGTATGTCCGAGGCGTCAACACGATGATTCTTCGCGACACGGAGGGCATAGGTTTCGCCATTCCCATTGAGACGGTCTTTGAGGAGTTCAGATCGACCCTTTTTTAGTACCTTAGAAATTCATTCTTGTTTTTTAAGAATGAATTTCGTGAAGGTACTTATACCCGTGCTGTGCGGGTATAAGAAAGACAACACTATCGCTCTTGGGGAATTGAAAATCGATTGGATTTTTATTGTACGTTATAGAAATTGCATCACAATTTCACCAGATTGAAGAACCGGCAAGCCAGCCGGTCGAAAAAGCCGCCTGAAGGTTATAGCCACCGGTGTCGGCCTGAAGATCGAGGAGTTCTCCCGCCAGAAACAGCCCTTTGACGATCTTTGACTCCATGGTCATCGGATCGATTTCTTTCAGACTCACACCGCCTGCCGTGATGATCGCCTCATCATAGGAGCGATAGCCGCTGATTTCGATGCGAAAGTCCTTCAGCCACTGCACCAGACGTTTGCGCATTTTAGCCGGAAAGTTTCGGGTATCGATATTTTCCGGCAGATCGCAGGATTCCAGGCAGATCGGCACCATCTGACGCGGCAGAAGCCCCCGGAGGATGCTGTCAATCGGCTCGCCGCTGCGACCGGTAAAATCCCGGATCAACCGATTGTCCAGTTTCTTCTCGTCAAGAGCGGGTTTGAGGTCAAGGGACAGCGTAATCTGTCTGCCGTCATCAAGTGCATCGACAATCCCACTGCTAAGAGACAAAATAACCGGTCCGGTGAGCCCAAAGCCGGTAAAGGCGAGCTCGCCGAATTCCCGGCCTTTGCGTTTTCCGTCAAGAAAGAGCCGAACGGCTACATTGCGCAGTTCGAGTCCGCTCATCCTGTGCACTTTTTGATCGGGGCTGACCAGAGGCACCAGCGCCGGGCGCAACGGCATTATGGTATGGCCGAGACTTTCGGCCAGGGCATAGCCGTCGCCTGTTGAGCCGGTGCGGGGATAGGACTTTCCTCCGGTAGTCAGGATGATGGTGTTACAGGACAGTCGCTCTCCATTACAGACAACTCCGCTCACCCGACCCTGATCGACCACGATGGCTGAGACCGGAGCTTCTTTCTTCACCTTGACACCTTCCGCCTGCAGCCAGTCATTCAGGACCTTCACGACATCCAGGGCGCGGCCGCTTGCCGGGAAAACACGGCCTCCCCGCTCTATCACCAGCGGCAGATTCCTGCTTTCGAAAAAGCTCATCAGTTCCCGGGAGAAAAATTGCTGAAAACATTGTCGGAGGAATCGTCCATTTTTACCGAAACGGTCAAGAAAATCCTCAAGAGCGGCAGTATTGGTAAGATTGCACCGGCCTTTGCCGCTGATGCCGATTTTCCGGCCGGTCTGACTCATTTTTTCCAGCAGAATAACCTCGGAGGTTTTTTGAGCTGCTTGATGCGTGCGACCTGTTTGCGCTGCCATGCCCGCGGCCATCAAACCGGCTGCACCACCGCCAATGACAATAGTTTTGCTCTGTTTCATTGGGAAGATTCGCTGCCGTAGGTGATTCGACCGGTTGTGCCGTCGATAGTGACCAGCTGACCGTTTTGAAAGAGTTTTGTAGCATCAAGCACATTGCAGACGACGGGAATATTCAGTTCCCGCCCGACGATGGCTGCATGGGAAGTGACACCTGACTGTTCAGCTATGATACCCCTTACCCGACGGAGATATTCCCTCATGGAATCGTCGGTGGCAGAGACTACCGCAACGGCATCTTCCGGAAGATTCTGCCAGTCGCTCATTTTTTTGATAATATGGATCTTGCCTTCGGCCAAGGCACCGCTTGCACCCTGACCGGAAAAACAGAGATCTTCGACCGTGCGGATCTTGAGCATATTGGTGGTTCCCGTCGTCCCGATCGGCATCCCGGCGGTAATGACTACCAGATCGCCATTCCGGATCAAGCCGGCCCGGCGGGCGACATTGGTCGTGGCGTCGAGCTGTTCATCCATTGTTGCGGCGCATTCGGCAAAAATTGTTGTAACACCTCGAATAAGCTGGAGTTTTCTGAGGCTTTCCAGGCTGGGACTGACGGCAATGATCGGTGCTTTGGGACGATGCCTGGCAACCATTCTGGCCGTGGAGCCGGAGGTAGTGGAGGTGATGATTGCCGCAGCCCCCAGGTCGGCGGCAGTGGCGCAGCTGGCATAGGAGATGGAGTCGGTAATTGTCGGCCGTCTGTGTCTGAGTCCTGTGGCAAGCAAGGTTTCATAATCAAGGGAGTTCTCGGCGATTTTTGCACAGCGGACCAGAAAACGAATTGCTTCGATCGGATAGGCGCCCACGGCCGTTTCGGCTGAGAGCATGACGGCATCGGTACCGTCATAGATAGCATTGGTCACATCGTTTGCTTCAGCCCGGGTGGGGGAGGGGCTGGTGATCATCGATTCCAGCATCTGGGTTGCGGTAATGACTGGTTTGCCGACAAGATTGGCTGCGCGGATGATCCTTTTCTGGATAACGGGGACTTCCTCGGCCGGCATCTCCACTCCGAGATCACCCCTGGCCACCATCAATCCTTCTGCAGCCTGAAGAATTTCTTCTAAATTTTCCACTCCCTGCCTGTTTTCGATTTTGGCAATGATCGCCTGGTGGCCGCCGTTGTCTTCGATGATTTTGCGCACCGCCCAGACATCGTCGGCTTTTCTGACAAAGGAAGCGGCGATAAAATCTACTTCCTGCTGAACCCCGAAGGCGATATCCCGTTCATCTTTTTCGGAAAGCGAGGGAAGATTCACCGCGCAGTCGGGCAGGCTGACTCTTTTTCGGCTGGACAGCCTGCCGCTGACCAGTATTCGGGTAAAAATTTCCCCGTTTTTGATGTGCTCGACGACAAGAGCCAGCTTGCCGTCATCAAGGAGTATCCGGTTGCCCGGCAGAACATCAGCTATCATTCCCGGATAATTGACACTAATACGGTTGGCTCCACCAGTGGCATGGTCGGCAGTGATGATCAGTTCCTCTCCGGCCTTGAGTTGAAGCGGTTCGCCTAAATCACCCACTCGAATTTCCGGTCCCCTGGTATCGAGCAGAATAGCTGTATAGGCGCCGGCTGTCTGTCTGGCTCGTTTGACCCGTTCAATTAATTCGGCGTGGCTGTCCCGCTCTCCATGGGAGAGGTTGATCCTGGCTACGTTCATTCCGGCACCAATGAGTTCGACTATCTTCTCTTCGCTCTCGGTGGCCGGACCGAGGGTGGCTATTATTTTTGTCTTGTTCATTTTTGCTGCTTTATCAAGTCGGGATTGTCTGTGCTAAAGTATTTCATGGTTGATAATGTATACCCTGTTTCAGGATATAAGCATTCGATCGGGAACTGACACTACTCCAGTGTTGAGAAAAGAAAAAGGGGCAAAGGGTAGTAGTCAGATTTTCTAACGGATTACTAACCAATTACAACTTATTTAAGGAGATTGTCCTCCTGATTTTCGGTTGAAAATATAATTAATGATGTTTAAAGGTAGATTTTGGAACCGGCATAGTGCCGGATGTCCTTGCTTGCCGTGGGATCTCAGGATCCTTTGCCTGTCGGAATGCCGGGTGCAGTCAGGTTCTCTATCCTGTCAGCGGTTTAAGTTTGGAATATCATAAATCATAATGAGAGTAAGAGCCGTGTGGCTTGGAGGAGAGGTATGACAGCAGTAAAAAAAGGTGACAATGTCAAAGTACATTATACGGGAAAGCTGGTGGATGGGACAATTTTTGATAGTTCCCAGGGAGGTGAACCGCTCGAATTCGCCGTAGGCAGTGGACAGGTCATTCCGGGATTCGAAGAGGGTGTCCTCGGGATGGAAGTCGGCGAAAAAAAGGTCGTTGAGGTACCGGTGGAAAAAGCTTATGGTGAGCGCAATGATGAGATGGTCATTCAGGCTCCCATCGAGCAGGTTCCGCCTGATCTTCACCCTGAACTGGGCATGAGGCTGGAAATGGGGGGTACTAATGGAGAAATCCTGCGGGTTGTGGTGACGGAAATCACCGATACCCATATCACTCTGGATGCCAACCCTCCCCTTGCCGGTAAGGATCTGACCTTTGAAATTGAACTGGTTGAGTGTGCTGCTCCCTGATCAAGATTCAGAGCTGTCAGTGAACCGAAAGCTGATGTGCAGCGATTTGAGTTGAGCGGAAAACCGGGTGGCTTATGGCGGACCACACGGTTTTTCCGGAGGGACTACCGGTACGGCCAGGTATCTCTTTCATCCCGCCTTTGCCGAGGTCTTTTCCTGGAACCGGTCTTCATGATGCCCGATGAGTATTCGGCTGTATTCTTTCAATATCCCTTCGGTGAAGGCTTAATTTCTGTTTGCCGCACTTGGAGTTCCCTTCTGATGGATGATGGAATGCGAACATGCCAGCGAAAAACAAAACCAAAATCATCTGTACCATTGGTCCTGCCTCAAGATCACCTGAAATTCTTACCCAGCTGCTGCAGGCGGGAATGGATATTGCGCGGTTGAATTTTTCCCATGGAAATTTTACCGCCCACAAAGAAGATCTGCAACGAATCCGACAGGTTGCGGAGAAAGTCGGCAAGCCAGTGGCTATCATGGCCGATCTGCCCGGTCCCAAAATCCGTATTGGCGAGCTGATTGAGGAGGTTATCACCTTACGAAGGGGGGATTCAGTAATTCTCACCCCGGTAACCGTGATCGGAACAACGGAAAAGATCTCGGTCAATTTACCGGGACTGCCTTCAGCTGTCGTTAAGGGGACCTCTATTTTTCTCAATGACGGCTTCATTCAGTTGGAGGTCAGTGAGGTCCGGGGAGAAGAGGTGATCTGCCGGGTTGTTGCCGGTGGATCTCTACGTTCACGAAAGGGGGTGAATATCCCCGATATTGATCTGGGAGTCAGCGCTTTCACCGACGAGGACCGGAGAATAGCGGAGTTCGCTCTGGGACTGGGGGTTGACGCACTCAGTCAATCTTTTGTCGAAAAGAGCGAGGATATCCGCCAATTGAAAGAATTTGCCCACAGTCTCGGTTACCATCCCTTTATAATAGCTAAAATCGAACGTTCCAGGGCGGTAAGCAATCTGGATGCGATACTACGCGAGGCTGACGGCATCATGGTGGCAAGGGGTGATCTCGGGGTGGAGATTCCAATTTTCCGGATTCCGGTGGTGCAAAAGGAAATCGTCCGGAAAGCAAATCGAGCGGGCAAACCGGTAATTACCGCAACCCAGATGCTGGAATCAATGATCACCCACCGGCTGCCGACCAGGGCGGAAGCGACCGACGTGGCAAATGCCATACTTGACGGCACCGATTGCGTCATGCTTTCGGGAGAGTCCGCCGTGGGAAATTTTCCGGTTGAAGCCGTGAGCACTCTGTGCGACATCGCCGCCGAGGCGGAGAAAGGCCGAAGCGTATATGCATGCAATGCCACGTATGGTGCTGAGACGGAAGGCTCGGGCAGTAACCTGGAAATAATCGCCTCAAGTGTGGAAACTGCAATTCATCGTATTACTCCGGCCGCGGTCATCGTCCCGACACATGGCGGCACCACCGCCAGAAATATTACCCGTTACCGTTTACCGGTCTGGGTGCTGGCGGTCAGTTCCCAGGTAAAAACCTGCCGGGAATTGATCTTTTCCTATGGCGTCATTCCTATTTACGAACCAGATCATCCCAGCCGCTGGCGGCAGTGGATACGAACTCATCTACAGTTGCACGGTATCAGCGGTGATCGAGCAATTCTGACCGAGGGCCCTTCAGCGAAGTATCCTCACCGCAATGATCGCATGGAAATTATCGATTTAACGAGAGAATAGTGCCTGTTGTCGGAGGATCGGCGCTGTGTGTGCAATGAGGGAACAGGCAGACGTGACCCTGCGCAGGCAATATATTGCAGATCTCTTCATGAATGAGTACACGTGTAGGCAAAGCAGAGTGAGAAAGGAATTTCATGCTCTCCCTCGAAGATCTTCAGTAAAAGAGGAAAATCATTGAGCGAAATGGACGATAAAATGGGCGATGAGAAAAATCTTCAATTTGACACCAAAATAATGAACCTGGGGCCGGCCAAGATACAGACCACCCTGGCCAACCAGCGTTTTGTCGATGACACCAAGCCGCTGACGCTTTCGATGACCTCCGATGAGTTATCTGAACTCGACGCGGATACGCTGGCCATGCAGTTTGAAAAGGCCGGGCCGAGAGAAAAGCTCTATTTCGATCCATCGAAGACCAAATGCGCCATTGTCACCTGCGGCGGGCTCTGTCCCGGCATAAATGATGTCATCCGAACCATCGTCATGAAGGCTCATTATCATTACGGCATACGCACAGTGGTCGGTATACGGAATGGTCTGCGCGGTTTTATTCCCGAATACGGCTATGACATCGTTGAGTTGACTCCGGAGAAAGTATCCAACATTCACCAGTTCGGCGGCACCATCCTGGGCACTTCCCGGGAACAGCAGCGAGCCGAGGAAATCGTCGATTCCCTGGAGAGAATGAACATCAGCGTCTTGTTCGTTATCGGCGGAGACGGCACCATGCGGGCAGCCAAGAAAATTGTCAATGAGATATCCTCCCGAAAACGAAATATCTCCGTAATCGGTATCCCCAAGACCATCGACAATGATATCAACTTTGTAACCCGGTCATTCGGTTTTGATACCGCCGTGGAAAAAGCCACGGAGGCCATTCAGTGTGCCCATGTGGAGGCGTCCTGTCTCGCCAATGGAGTAGGGATGGTCAAGCTCATGGGTCGGGAAGCCGGTTTTATAGCGGCCCAGGCCACTTTAGCCCTGCAGGAGGTTAACTTCCTGCTCGTACCGGAGCAGCCCTTCAGGCTCGAGGGGGACAACGGTCTGCTGTCGGCCCTGGAGCGGCGGCTGGAATCCCGAAAACATGCGGTCATTGTCTGTGCCGAAGGCGCGGGGCAGGATCTGATGGATATTCCGCCCAGAAAGGAGGGGGATACCGGTAATCCGGTGCTGGGTGACATTTGCTCCACCCTTATACGCCGGATCAACGAACATTTCCAAAAACGAGGGTTGGAAATATCCATTAAGTTCATCGATCCGAGTTATATTATCCGTTCCGTACCCGCCAATGCCGGAGACCGTGTCTATTGCGGTTTTCTCGGACAGCATGCCCTGCATGCCGCCATGGCCGGCAAGACAGGGATGGTCGTGACGCAGCTCAAATCGAGCATGGTGCATCTGCCCCTCGATCTGGTGGTTTTAAAGAGACGCACTCTCAACATCCGCTCCGACTATTGGCACTCAGTCATGGAAACCACGGGGCAGCAGGATTTTTAGTACCTGAAGTCAATTCCAACAGAGCTGGAAATGCTAAAAAATGAAAAATAAAGGATCTCTATCATGCCGGTTGTAAACTATCAGCAGTATTGTCATATGCTGGATCACGCGAAGCAAAATAAATTCGCCTATCCCGCAATCAATGTCACTTCAAGCGAGACTGTGAATGCCGCACTACTCGCCTTCAAAGAAGCTCATTCCGACGGGATCATTCAGGTTTCCACAGGCGGCGGCAAATTTGCCTCGGGAATCGGGCTCGGCTCGATGAGCAAGGGTGCCATAGCACTGGCCGTCTATACCCATACGATGGCGGCCCACTATGATATCAACGTCGCCTTGCATACCGACCATTGTCATCCCGAATATGTGGAGAGCTTTCTTACACCACTCATCGAGGAAACAAAAAGACGCCGTGCCGCGGGATTGCCAAATTTATTCAACTCCCACATGTTCGACGGTTCGGCCTTACCGATGAATGAAAACATCGCCGAGTCGAAGCGTCTCATGCAGCTCTGTGTCGAAAGCGAGCTCATTTTAGAGATTGAAACCGGCATTGTCGGTGGGGAAGAAGATGGTCGCGATACCTCCGGCGTCTCCTCCGACAAGCTCTACACTACCCCGGAGGATATGGTCATGGCCGCAAGAGAAGTCGGGGCCATGGGACGATTCCTGCTGGCGGCTACCTTTGGCAACGTGCATGGAGTCTATAAACCGGGCAATGTCAAACTGACCCCGGCAATTCTACGGCAGGGGCAGGCTGCAGTCGTCAAGGCGCTCGGTCCTGATGCCTCGCTCGACCTGGTGTTTCATGGCGGTTCGGGATCGGAGCTTGAAAAGATACATGAGACTCTTGAATATGGTGTTGTTAAGATGAATATCGATACCGACACCCAATATGCCTTCTCCCGCCCCATAGTAGATCATGTTCTGAAAAATTATGACGGCATGTTGAAAATTGAAGGAGAAGTTGGCGACAAAAAGGTTTATGATCCTCGTTCATATGGTAAAAAAGCCGAACGGGGGATGGCGGATCGCATCATTGCTGCCTGCCGGGACCTTCGCTCGGCAGGTACCTCTCTGGGGAAAAATATCTAACCTCAACGAATGTACCTCTATCCATAACCTCCCGGACTTCATCTTTTTTTCGGGGGCCTTGTGTCTTCTTGAAATTTTTCCCGGAACACAGGGGAAAATTCTTGAAGTTGCTGCGCCATGTCATCTTGTTTATCTGGTATTTCTCTGAAATCAAAAATAAAATTGTGTGAGGTTGATTAAAGAAAGAATATGAAAAACATCTCTCTCTTCTTGTTATTTTCCATTCTGTTCGTCCAGGGAGCATGGGCCGCACGTGCCAAGGTAACAGATATCGCCACAAATCCTTATATGTCGGCCATGGTCCTGGATGCTGATTCAGGGAAGGTCCTGTTTGAGGATCATGCCGAAACAGTGGTCTATCCCGCTTCAGTTTTAAAAATGATGGACCTGCTGGTTATTCTCGATCAACTTGATCAGGGCAGGATAAAGTTGGACGATATGGTGCAGGTGACCAAAGAAGCTGCCAAGATGGGGGGCTCGCAGATTTATCTCGATCCAAGTGAACAATTTTCAGTTGACGATCTTCTTTATGCCCTGGCTGTGCAGTCGGCAAACGACGCGGCTGTGGCGCTGGCAACCCATGTGGCGGGTTCAACCGAGGCGTTCGTTGCCCTAATGAATAAAAAGGCGGCGGAATTGGGCATGAAACATACCCACTTTCATTCGGTCCATGGCCTGCCGCCAGCCAAAGGACAAAAGCCTGACGAAACGACGACTCGGGACCTGTCTCTCCTCAGCCTTGAGTTGGCTAAACACGCTACGATTTTTAACTATACCGGAACCAGGGAACGACCCATTCGGGACGGCAAGTTCATCATGCGCAATCATAATCATTTGCTGGGTATCGTTGATGGTTGCGATGGTTTTAAGACCGGCTATTTTCAGGCAGCGGGATTTTCCATAATAGCGACTGCAAAAAGGAATGGGGTACGTATCATTGCCATTGTTATGGGCAGTAAAGATCGGAAGGTTCGTGATGCCAAGGCTGCGGAATTGCTGGCCAAGGGGTTTGCTATGGTGCCGCCGAAGTCTGTGCCGGAATTGAAACCGATGGTCGCGGAAGCAGCGGTGAGCGCCCCGGTTAAGGCTCCTGAGAAGGTGATCGACAAGGTTGAAACGGTCGTCTCACCCCAACCTGAAACAGTTCAGACCCCGGCGGTCGTCCAGAAGGAGGTTGCGCCAGCCACTGGAATAAGTTGGCTCACTTTTTTTGGGGGATTTGCCGCCGGGCTGGTGCTTTCGGGGCTGCTGGCTCTGTTTATCACGAAAAAGCGTTCCAGAAAACGCTCCGGCTACGGCCTCCAGCTCTGATAGACATTCAGGTCGCGGTGCTGTAGAAAAAGTGATCACTGCAAGGGAAAGGTCAAGGCCGGAAGGATTTGGAAAGGAAAGGGATATCTTGACAGCTCAGGTTGTTTTATCTGTCTCCCTGAGCTGTCAATTCACTGATTCTCCAGATGGTCTAGCTGGTGCTCATCGCTTCTTGTGTCGCAAGCCTTTGCTCTTCCGCTCCGGACTCCAACATTCCTTTAATCATTGCCGCAGTGATAATGACTCCGGCCTTGCAAAGTGCTGCGATCAAGGCCCGGAAAGCACACGCCGTTCAGCAAAGAGGCGCCCCCGGACTGAAGTTGCGGAATGATATCAAGATCCGCCAGATATCCGGGGAGGCCGTGAACTCATATTTTCAATTCAACCCGTCGATTCTTCTGCCGCCCTTCCGGGTTGGTATTAGGCGCGACAGGTTGACTTTCACCAAAGCCTTTTGCCGTTAATCGTTTTGAATCTACTCCTTTACTGACCAGGTAATTTACGACGGCCTGGGCCCGTTTTTGCGAAAGATTCTGGTTGTAGGCAGATGGTCCAATGCTGTCGGCATGGCCATAGATCTCGGCCTTAACCTGCGGATGACTTTGAAAATAATCGACCCATCGATTCAATTCAGGCACGTCACTCTGATTAATGACCCACTTGTCAAATTGAAAAAGTATATCGGAAACTTCCAGTACCATCTGCAGATCCTTCAGTTCGACCGATTCAGGTTCAGGCGTTCCGGGCTGGTCGGGAGCCGGGGCCTGAATTGCCTGTACTTGTCTCACCTTGGGTTGGAAATCGGGACGATCTCCGGGCCGGTAGACGTAATAGGCGGTAGTTCTTTCTTGCTGGCCGGCTGAAGAGTAGGTGGTCTTCGCCGGCTCGGAAGTATTGGTTCCCGCAGAATGATCGGACGCCACGTAGGTTTTCATTGAGTCGTTATACCTATATTCCGACGGACCACCGCATCCACCTATGAAAAAAGCGACAAGAAGGATAGCAGGGCCAATCCGATACAACATAGGTGTACAACTCATTTTGTTCATGGTAATCCTCTTTTGGTTATTCTTCCGTAGCAAGCGTCTTGATCTGTTTGATCTCATCTAATTTTGTACTTTCTTTAATTATAATTTTTATTCTTGCGGCAACAGCAGCCGCTTCCTCTCTTTGTCCTTATTTTTTGATTATACTTAGGAACATTGATTAATCAAATTTATTGTGCAGTTAGCCCATTCATTTCCCGACAGCGAAAATTATAGAAAAAAAGCCATGTTCGGAAGTATCGGCTTTTTAAACGCCTTTGTCCTTCTCCCTGATGTTTTTCGCCCAATTACTCCAATGTCAGGCGACTTTGCTGCCGGTATGCCGAACCCCCTTATCCATGCTATCTCTTCTCGCACCCTCATCTAGATTTGGTTGTGTTCGCTATTATCTTGGTATATGGTGGGATTTACAGCGAATGGATACACAAAATACCCCCGGTGGTAATCCATTCAGGTTCGATAATTCGTCGAAAGTCGGCAATGATGATGCCTCGCTCTGACTGTTGGGCATTGAAGTTTCAGAGGGGCTGTCCGGCTATCTAAAATTGGATATGATGAAACCCAAGATACCGTCTCTCAGCTTGAGATATAAGATTCTGATAATCCTGGGATGCTATGTTTCCGGCATTCTGGTCATGTTTGTGGTTTCTCAGGAGGACCTGCATACCGCTAAGGAAAAGCTTGAAATAGTTGAACTTGCCTATACTCTCAATACCGTCATTCTGGAAGTTCGCCGATATGAAAAGAATTTTCTTCTCTACGGGACGCTGGAGGCGTTGCAGGAAAATACCAGGCAATTGGCACTTGCCCTGGAAACTGTGGAGACTATTGCCGGAAGAGCGGCAAGATTCAGAGCTCATCCCATGCTGACCAGGTTAAAAAAACTAACTCTTTCCTACCAGGCGGGAATGCAAATCTTGACCAAAAAGTTCCAGGCCAATAATGCGGTGGTAAACAGTGAGCTGGCGGACCAAATCCGCTATCAGGGACAGGAGATGACCGAACTCAGTAAATCTCTTGTCATTTTTGAACATAACCAGATCCGGATTATATTGGATGAACTGGTCAGACGCCTTATTGTCTGGTCTCTTGTGGCAATTGCGGTGGGAGTATTCATGCCTTTGATCATGTCGTTCGGCATTTTCAAACCTCTTCGAATAATTAAGGAAGCCACGGAAGATATAGCTCTCGGCCGTTTCAGCAAAATCGAAGTGCTCGACACTCGAGATGAAATGCAGCAGGTTATGGAAGCTTTCAATATTATGGTAAAAGAGCTGGAACGCCGTCAGGATCAGCTGGTCCAGTCACAGAAACTTTCATCCATTGGAACATTGACGGCGGGTGTCGCCCACCAGTTAAATAATCCTCTGAATAATATTTCCACCTCCTGCCAGATCGCCGTCGATGATTTCGATAGCGGTGATCCTGCGCTCATCAAGCAGATGCTGAAGAATATCGAGCAGGAAACATATCGGGCCAGAGACGTGGTTCAGGGACTTTTAGAATTTTCCAGAAGCAAGGAATTTAAATTGCATCGGGCTAACCTGCAGCACGTGGTGGACCGCTCGGTCCTGCTCGTGAAAAGCCAGATTCCTTCAGCGATCCAGATTTTTGTCGATATCCCGGAAGATCTGGTCCTGCCCATGGATGCCCAAAGGATACAGGAGGTGTTGATCATTATGATCATCAACGCCTCACAGGCTATTTCCGGTGAAGGAAAGATTTCTCTGTCGGCATCCCTCGACAAAGCCGGGAAAGAGGCGGTGATCCGGATAACCGATACCGGTATTGGTATTCCTGATGAAATAAAGGCTCGTCTTTTTGATCCTTTTTATACAACCAAGGATGAAGGCCAGGGAACCGGGCTTGGCTTATCCATCGCCTATGGCATCATTCAAAAGCACCATGGTGAAATCGTGGTGGAAAGTGTTCCCGGACAAGGGGCAACTTTTTTTATACACCTGCCGCTGCAGGCGGCGGATGACGATTACGGAGATCTGGCGTGAGTGAAGAACGGATTCTAATCGTCGATGACGAGGAGATTGCCCGGGAGAATATAGCCTATATGCTGAAAAAGGGCGGCTATGAAGTCTTTACCGCCGAAGATGGTGAAAAGGCTGTCGCCTTTCTTGAGAACCAGGAGGTTGACCTGGTCCTGACTGATCTGCGGATGAAGGGAATGGACGGGATGGCCGTTCTCGGCGCATGCAAAAAACTGTGGCCGGAAACCGAAGTGATTGTGATTACAGGGTATGCCGCAGTGGACACAGCGGTGGAGGCAATGCAGAAGGGCGCCTATCACTATCTGGCAAAGCCGGTAAAGATGGACGAGATGCAGGCCCTGATACAAAAAGCCCTGGAAAAAAGAGCGCTCCATAAAGAGGTGATCGAGCTGAGAAGACAGATGGCTTCTCGAACAGGGGCGACCGTCATCCTCGGCAACAGTCTTAAAATTCAATTGCTGCGAGAAAGCATCACTCAGGTCGCCCAGCTGGACTGCAATGTGTTGATCCAGGGGGAGACCGGCACCGGCAAGGAGCTGGTAGCCCGGACGATCCACGAGATGAGCCCCCGGTCTGGTAAACGTTTCGTTGCCTTCAACTGTGGCGCTTTTACTGAAGATCTGATTTCGAGCGAGCTGTTCGGCCACGAAAAAGGTGCATTTACCGGGGCTTCTCAAGCCAAGAAAGGATTGCTGGAACTGGCCGAAGGCGGAACGGTGTTTTTTGATGAAGTAGGAGAGCTTTCCCTGCCGATGCAGGTCAAACTGCTCAGGGTGCTGCAGGAGAGGACCCTCATGAGGGTAGGCGGAACCGAAGAAATTCCGGTCGATATCCGAATTCTCGCGGCAACCAATAAAGACCTGAAAAAGGAGGCTGAAAACGGGGCATTCAGGCTCGATCTTTTTTACAGGCTCGATGTCCTGACCATCACGGTGCCGTCTCTTGCCGAGCGAAAGGAGGATATTCCCATTCTGATCAACCATTTTCTGGTGAAGCATTCCCCGCCTTCCGCAACTCTGCCCAAGCTGTCCCCGGAAGCGGCACAGCACCTTAAACAATATGAATATCCCGGCAATGTCCGGGAGCTGGAGAATATCGCCCAGCGTCTGCTGGTCCAGTGTGACGGAGATGTCATTGACTCGTCCCATCTGATCGAGGATCTGCAGATCAGCACGGTGACTCCCACCCGTGTCGCGGTCGAATCCTGGCCCTCTCTTGAGGAACATGAGAAAAATTATATTCTCGATGTCCTCGATGAGACGGAAGGAAACAAGTCCAAGGCCGCAAAAATACTGGATATCGACAGAGTTTCCCTCTGGCGGAAAATCAAGCGATACGGCCTCGACGATTCTTAACCGGCAATGCTGTTCACTTAAATGCTGTTCACTTAACCGACAGCTATTATTTCAATATTCATGACCTGGGTTTTCTCCTCCCTCGTGGGCGAAAGGGGTAGTTGCTCATTTTTCGTTTTACTCCGCCTGGATTGCAACGAGATTTACGTTCGGCAACACGTTCTTCCGGAAAATGGAATTCAGGATTATTTCTGATTTTTTTCATGGAAGAGTGCTGATTATAAGAAAATTGTAAGAATTTGAAGGTACCGTCAAAATTAATATTGATTACGTACAATGTTCAGCCTCACGACCGCAATAGTACTTCAAATAGAGTTTTTCACCCTCTATCGAACCATCAAATATCCAGCAGATTATGAAAATGTCAGCACCGCACCAGTCGCATCAGGAAGTTTGTGAATCGATCTGTAGTACTGCCTCCAACCCGTTCCACACCCCTGTGGATCATGTCCAGGAAGACGAGCCTGTCAAACCCTGGCGTGGAATCAGTACCGAATGCCTGCCGCAAGAACTCAAAAGACAGCTCAACCCGCACTGGAGTGACTGGCTCCTTGCCGATCCGGAATATTCGCGTTACCGCTCCGGGTCGGAGCAGGTGCAAATCTTTGTCCGCAAAAACAAGAATCTTGTTCGGGTCTACTCAATCAGCGAGATTGAACTAGGCCAGGAACATTATGTCATGCGCCGTAAACCGGCAACTAAAAAGGTGATAAGCTGCAGTGGCGCGGCAAAAGCGCCAACCATTGTTTATCATGAGGGATCCTTTAGCAAAGACCAGATTTTGGCAAACCGGGCCCCTAGGGACAGTATTTCCATCAACAATCTCCATTATCATCAGGTGCTGTGCGTTCGCCAAGACAAGCAACTCCATGGCGAAGGCCCCTATTCCCTGACCGTCTCCGGGCTCACCAATCAAAGTGCAACCTGCCGGCTGACATGCACGAGCTTCGAGACCGGCGAGGTGGTAGCCTCCACTCCCCGGCGTTCCGTGCAGAAAGGCGAAAATATCCCCTGGCAGGACGAGCTTCGGGGCCTGGAACTGGGTAAATACCATGTCACCGCCAGTTCCGATTGTCGTTCCGCAACGGTAATCATCACCATTAAGCCGGAACAGGTCCGGGTTTGCGAGGTTCTCTATCGCCCGGATGAGCATGCATTTTTTATGATACCGGCCAGCGAATACGGTACGTTCATTGCGCTTGTCAATGGTTATGATGCCCCTATGCGGCAACTTGCCCGGTCCTACGCTTCGCGGAATAAAGAGCAGGTTGACCAGGCAAAAGCGGCAGTTGATACCAAGCTCAAGCCATTAGTCGATGCACAAGTAGGGACAAGTGAATTGGTTGAGTTTGTCGGTGTTCGTGGCAAGAAATGTTATTACATCGAACGCAACAGCATTCAAAGCAGCTGGCATAAATACCTGACCGTCAGAGGCGGAGCTGAATCGACTGAGTTGGTCAATAACCGGAACTCTTTTGATTTTGCTCAATTCAAGAAGAAATTGAAACCGCGCAACTATGACAAATCCCTGAGTGCCAAGGCCGAATATAAATGGAACATGGTGGAGCCGCATAGCAGCAGCCTGGGGGAATGGGCCGCGGCCTTAAACCGGGACCTTGCGGATATTTTCGACAAGCAGGACAAGCTGCCCCCTGATCGTAAATTCGATTACGGCGCCCAGGCTCAAGTCATGCGCTACAGCTACGGCACCTCCATCGCCGGTGAGTTCGACCTGAAAAAACGTGAAATCGACCTCTCGTTTAAAAGTGAATCCAGCTTGGCACTTGCCGAAGGCAAGATCGAAGGAAATTTCTACTGGCCTGGTGCCGACGGTGCCGAAATCATCTTTACCGATACGCCGACCAGAGGCAGTCGCGCCGGACAGAAGATCGACTGCAACATTGGCGTATTCCGCTTTAAAGCCACGGCGGAGTTGGCCGGGTTTGCCGGGGCCAGCCTGCAGGCCAGCGCCGGCCTGACCTTCGGCATGAAAGAGGGCAAGGTCAGGATGCGCGGCAGCGTCAAGCAGTCGGACAATAAAGACGAAAACTATGTCGGGATCGGTGGCGAAGCTTTTGCCGGTATCAAGGGGACCGGTTCCGCCGGCGGAGCCGGGGAATGGCAGAACCCGGAAAAAAGGCACGACTGGGTCGCTTTGCTGGAATTGGGCGTATCGGCAACTGTCGCAGCGGGCCTGTCACTGGAAGGCAGCTTTGGCATTGACTACAAAGAAGGTCGCTTCATCGTCCATTTTTCCGGCCATGCCGTAGCCGGAGTCGGCGGTGGCGGTAAATTCGCCTGCACTGTCGGGGTGGAACATATCGGCAGTTTTCTGATCTATGTCTATCATCAGCTTAAGAATGAGGATTTCCATTTTGTTAGGGTGATTGCCGAGGAGGCCTTTGATTATTATGTCGCTTACAGGACCTATGGGTTGGTGACAGGAGAAGATATTCGGGAGATGTATCAACAAGGCGAGCGAGCATTAACCGACATGGCGGATGCTGTCAGCCAGAAACTCGCAACCTTGCACTCCTATGTTGAAGAGCAGGAAAAACTTCTAGAACTCCGTCTCCAACAGCAAATTGAACAAGGAAAGAAAGAACTCGATAGAATCGGCGCAGAGATTATAGAAGGCCGACAACGTCTTGCCGAAGCCGAAAAACTGGCTGACCGTATCATTAACCAAAAACAAGAGATTACCTGTCAACCCCCGGAAACCAAAGGACAATTGCTCTACAGTCTTACACCAAGGTCATGGTTGTCCCAGGGAGAAAAGCAGGAAGAAGCGATCATTGCCATTCTCAAAACCATCCAGACCTGGAACGACTATGTCGAGGTCGTTTCCCACTGCAGTCCCGACGGGAGAAAAGCTTCTCTGGAAGCCGGAGAACAACGACTACGGGCAATCCTTGACGGCAAGGAACGCGGTCAATTTAAACTGTTACGCGAACAATTGCTGAAGCTACCCCATGAGCCAAAGATTAACACCGCCGCCATTCAGGATAACGGCCTGACCCTGATGGCCTGATCAACGATAAAGGAGTTTATTATGAAAAAATCAATTTTGATTCTATTGCTACTTTTAATAACCGCCTACGCCCAAGCAAAACAGAAGCCGTCAGCAGAAGTCCAACAGCTCATCAATAAAACCTATAAACAGATGATCTTCGTCAAAAGTGGCACCTTTATGATGGGTGATCCGATCCAGCCCTTTGTCGATATCATCAACAAAGCTGTTAAAAATGGCGACCGATACAGTAAATACATGTCGAGTGAACGTAACAGGCCAGTCCATAAGGTGACCCTCGACAGCTACTATATGGCGGCCTATGAGGTGACCTATGACGATTACGATGCTTATACCAGAGACACCGGAAAAGAACTGGTGAAAAAAAATCGCCGGAATCGGCCTGCTGCCTATGGTCCCAATAAGGCAGTTGATATCAGTTGGACTGAAGCCAGCGATTACTGCCAATGGCTGGGAGAGCAAACCGATCTCCCTTTTGATCTGCCGACGGAAGCCCAATGGGAATATGCCGCTCGTAATCGTGGGCAGAATGTGGTCTTTGCCACCGATACCGGTCTGCTGGATCCGGGGCGTAACTTTACGCGACGCGGCATTCCGGTCTTTGAAAGATACCCGGAAGATGTCGGCCTCTATGCCCCGAGTCCCATGGGATTCTATAATTTAAGTGACAATGCTGCCGAGTGGGTCAAAGATTGGTATGCCAAGGATTATTACCAGCACTCGCCGGAGAAAAATCCTCAAGGACCAAAGATCGGCACCTTTAAAGTATACAGGGGGGGGGGATTGACAGCATACTCGATGGCACAACTGTCATGCGCGGGAAAGCCGATTATCTTAATAAACATGTTAATGCTGGTCTCCGCTGCGTTATCAATACTGATAAACCATTGCCTAAGCAGAAGTGAGCGTCTTGCTTGTGCATAATCACAACTCCTTCGCAAATCAACACAGCCGCTATTCAGGACAACGGCCTGAGCCTGATCTTTATTATACCATGTCACTGCCATGTCCGATTTTCGTTCCGCAACAGTGGTCATCACCATTAAGCCGGAAGAGGTTCGGATTTGCGAGGTTCTCTATCGCCCGGACGAGCATGCGTTTTTTATCATACCGGCCAGCGAATACGGTACGTTCATTGCGCTTGCCAATGGTTATGATGCCCCCATGCGGCATTTTGCCCAGTCCTACGCTTCGCAGAATAAAGAGCAGGTCGACCAGGCAAAAGCAGCAGTGGATGCCAAACTCAAGCCATTAGCCGATGCAAAAACAGGCACCAGTGAATTGATTGAGTTTGTCGGTGTCCGCGGGAGGAAATGTTATTACATCGAACGCAACAGCATCCAAAGCAGCTGGCATAAATACGTGACCGTGCGGTAATGTTGAGCTCAACATTATATGATAGGCAAGGCTTTTGGCTGTGCCATAAGCCTTGCCTATCCAAGGGATGCTTTGGTTGGTGGCCTGCGGATTAACACCGCTGCCATTCAGGACAACTGCCTGATAGATGATCTGATAAATGATAAGGGAGGGTTAGCCATCCGGAATTTCAGGCCAAAGCTTTTTTCCAAAAAGCAGAGAGCGGTTATCGACCCATACAATATAGCGCAATCGTCACACATATCCCGGCGGGATGGCGGTTACGCCGCGGCAAGAAGCACGCGGGGAATCACCTCATCGGCGTTCTCAACCAGAATTACCTCTACTTTTTCCAACACATCTGCCGGCAGGATTTCCACTTCCTCCTTGTTGGCCCGCGGCAGGAGAACGGTCTTGATCCCAGCCCGCTGTGCTGCCAATAATTTTTCCCTGATTCCACCGATGGGCAGGATGCGTCCGCTGAGAGTCATCTCTCCGGTCATGGCGATGTCTCTGTGTGCGGGCCGTTTAGTCAGGAGTGAGAGTAATGCCGCAAAGATGGTAATTCCGGCGGAGGGGCCGTCTTTGGCAATGCCGCCGGCGGGGAAATGGATGTGAATATCCATGTCTTTGAAAAAATGTTCCTGAATACCAAACTCCGCCGATCTGCTTCTGATCAGGCTCAGTGCCGCCTGCGCCGATTCCTGCAAAACTTCACCCAGGGAACCGGTGAGCAGCAGGTTGCCGGAACCTTTCATGGAGGCCGTCTCCACACTGATAATTTCACCTCCTATTGCCGACCAGACGAGTCCCGTGGTTATACCAATTTTGGGTTCACGTTCCGCACTGTTTCTGATGAACTTACGAGGGCCCAGCAGGGTGGCGATTGTTCTGTCTTCAATTTTGGTTTCAATTTCGGTTTTTCGGGAATCGAGATACAGAAAGGCCAATTTGCGGCAGACATTGGCAATCTCTCTCTCGAGGTTGCGAAGACCAGATTCCCTTGTGTAATCGTTGATGATTCTTGAGATGGCCTCTTCCGAAAAATTGATGCCGATAGTATTCAGACCGGCGGCCTTGAGTTGGCGGGGAATGATAAAATCCCGGGCGATTCGGCATTTCTCCTTTTCGGTATAGCCGGTGAATTCTATAAGCTCCATCCGATCGAGCAGGGGGCCCGGTAGTTTTGAAACATCGTTGGCCGTGGCGATAAACATAATCCGTGAAAGATTAAATGGAATATCCAGATAATGATCCATGAATTTGACATTTTGCTCAGGATCGAGAACCTCCAGCATAACTGAAGCCGGGTCGCCGCGAAAGTCCTGCCCAATTTTATCAATCTCGTCCAGCATGAAAACGGGGTTGTTCACCGCCGCTCTTTTCAGTTCCATGATGATTCGGCCGGGCAGGGCTCCCACGTAGGTACGTCTGTGCCCGCGAAGTTCCGCTTCATCACGCAGTCCGGCCAGGGACACCCTGATAAACTGAAGTTGCAGAGCTTCGGCAATAGCCTTGCCTACCGAGGTTTTTCCGGTCCCCGGGGGGCCGGTAAAACAGAGAATCGGACCTTTGCCCATTTCGCTGGTAAGTTTCTGATTCAGAACCTCCCGCACCGTTTTCCGCAGTTCGTCCAGGTTGACTGGTTTTCCGAGGTAGTAGGCAGCCCCGCTTTTCATCGCCTGTACTGCCGAATTGACAGTGGCAAATCCGGTAACCATGATAACGGGGATTTCAGGGTAGCTGTGGTTGACCTCGGAGAGCAGCTCGAGCCCATCCATATGATCCATTTTCAGATCGCTGATGATGAGATCGATATCTTTTGCGGCCAAAATTTTCAGGGCGGCGATGCCGTTTTCGGCACTTTGGCAGTCATAACCATCCTTGCGCAGGACATGTGTCATATTGGACCTGGCAATATCTTCGTCATCGACAACGAGAATGCTTTGCCTGGCGCTGCCTCGCAGGGTTTTTGCCGCCAGGAATTCGAAAATACGCTGTTTCACTTGGCCCAGTCCACAGTGCCGGCTGTCGAGTATGGACCGAACCCGGGCCATTTCCAAAGTCCCTTTGGTTGATGCATTCCAGGGCAGGGAGTTGATGAGCTCGATGTAGTTGAGACCGACCGAATATTCCGCGACAGCCGGATCAGTCGTCGCCAGTTTATCAAGTTCTTTGTTGGCAGCTTCCAGGGCCTGCCGGGGCAGATTGGCCTCGCTTATCTGCTTTCGCAGTTTATCCAAAGGGGAGTCTTCCCTGTTCGGCTTCTCGGGGGCTGCCTCATTGTTTTTTGAACTGTTTTTGAAAAACATGTTTTCTATCCTCGCCTGTTCAGGTGAAGCAACATTTTCTGCATATGCTTTGTCCATTTGTACCATATTCGCCAAAAAAGCAAACTATACTTGCAAGCCCGGTGAAGCCTTCATAAGGGATCCTGCGCAAAGGCTGGGAGTACCGCTAAAATGAGTTGCAAACTGCAACAGATGTTGCGGTTTGCAACTTACAATTCAAGGTACTGTTGCATTCGGCAACAGCAGCCTGTATTGTGTTTTTACCTCGCTGATAAAATCGAGAGATAACAATATGTTAAATTGATAGCACAGTTGGCCCGATTCTTGAAATAAGAAAGTCGTCAATGTAAGCCGGGAACGATCCGGCAAGGAAAAGGTTGAAAGGTTGGTTATGGAAAAAACAACGCAAGGCAACATCACCCAATTAAATGTTCTGCAGCGATCGGAACCGGACGAGACTTCACAACAATGCAGTTCGGCCCAGAAATCCTGCATTTTGCTGGTGTCGAGAAATGACCGGCTGGCGGAAGCGGTGATGGACTATACAGTTAATGTGGCAGATCGGATGAAATGTAAGGTGCTGGCAACCTACGTAAACCCTCTACCCGTGTTTTGGGACGGCGGTAAACAGCAAAAAGTTGTTGCGGAATCAGTTGAGCAGAACGCCGCGATGTTCAAAGAAAAAGCCGCGGTCAGGGGTGTGGAATTCGAATTTGTCCAGGAATCAGGGAAAATTAATCAGGTTATCAGCAGACTTTGCCGTATCGTGAAAAGAGTTGAGTTTGTCTTGATTGATCAGGAAATAAAAATTGAAGAGGCGGCTTCCGGTTCACCGGTTCCGGTTTTCAACATCGTTTGCACCGATTCGCGAACCGGAAGGGTGATCCAGAACCGGCAGGTAAGAAAAAATTTGAATGGAGAAAAACACATGGTATCGAAAATCAGAAAAGGCTACTTGGTTAAAACTCTCATTTTCGGAGCGGCGACCGCCGGACTCTATGCTGCGGTTTTCACGAATGCAGACACAATTATGCACTATTTTACCAAGGGCGGGATTTATGCATTGTTACCCGTAGCGACAGTGTTCGTTTTTTCCTACGTCCATGGATCTTTTACCAGCAATTTCTGGTCGGCTCTCGGTATAGAAGGGTCCAAGGCTACTATCACGAAGAAAGTTGAAAAATCGAAAACCGTTGATAAACGTTCCGATACCAGACCTCGGGTTCAGGCCAACGCATAAGATTATACCGGAAAATAACAAAAAAATTACACCCGAACAGCGAAATCCTTGCCCTTCAGGTGTACACTATTTGAAAAGAACAGGAGGAAACAATTATGCATGGTCCAGTAACTGAAGCCATTCAATTTATTGATCTGAATTTCACGTATATCGTCTTTTTGATAATCGTCGGATTTATCGGCGGTCTCGTCAGCGGATTTATCGGCTCCGGCGGCGCTTTCGTTCTTACTCCGGGAATGATGAGCCTGGGAGTCCCCGGCACGGTTGCCGTAGCCAGTAACATGTGCCATAAATTCCCCAAAGCCCTGGTCGGCTCTATCAAGAGATACCGCTATGGACAGGTGGACATCAAGCTCGGTGTAATTATGGGCCTCTTTGCCGAGATCGGAGTCCAGGTCGGTATCCAGGTACAGAAACTTATTCTCGAACGTTGGGGGGATGCGGGATCCAATCTTTACGTCAGCGTCTCCTTTGTTGTTGTCCTGGTCGTTGTCGGCTCTTTTGTCCTGCGCGATGCATTGAAACTCAGGAAATCCGGTGGAGATGGCTGGGTTAAACCACGGATTGCCGCCCGTCTGCAGGAAATAGAGTTGTGGCCCATGATGACTTTCAAGCGAGCCAATCTGCGTATCAGCCTCTGGTTTGTCATGCCTGTGGCTCTCGCTACCGGAATGCTCGCCGCGACCATCGCTGTCGGTGGATTTATCGGGGTTCCCGGACTTATGTATATTATCGGCGCAACCAGTATCATCGCCTCCGCCACGGAGCTGGTCGTGGCATTTGTTATGGGCCTTGGCGGTACTCTCATCTGGGCTTTTTACGGGATGGTCGATATCAGACTCACGCTTCTCATCCTCGGCGGTTCACTCTTTGGTGTTCAGCTCGGCGCTATCGGAACCACCTATGTCAAGGACTACATGATCAAATATGTCATGGCAACCATCATGCTGATCGTTGCAGTAAGCCGTTTTCTGGCGATGCCGAAGTACATGAATAAGCTGGGGCTAACTTCTTTTAATGACGGCAGCGTCGCTGTGATGACCCAGATGAGTTTTTACATCATGTGTTTTGCTCTGCTGACCGGAGCTTTTATCATTCTGGTCAACATGTTCAAGGCGAGGAGTGCGGAAAATGCTCTTGAAACAGCACAGGCTCAGCAGGTCTGATTATGAGTGCCATGATGGAGTCCATACTGGCGGCTGTCGATATATCACGCGTCAGTCAATCGTCTTTCAAGCAAGCCTTGGCCCTGGCGTCCTCCATGCGGGCAAAGCTGATAGTAGTCGGTGTGACCCCAAAATATGAAGGAAACATGAACCGTCTGAAAATCGCTGACGCCAACAGACAGCTCAGTGAGCCTTTTCGTAAGAGTCTCGAGGACGCCGCATCCTATGCGGCGTCCCTGGGGATTGCGGTCCAGACTGTCCACAGGATAGGTGAACCGAGTGAGGAGATAGTCCGGGTTGCGGAAGAGGAGGCGGTGGATTTGATCGTCCTCGGCAACGCAAAACGTTCAAAAGTGGAACAGGTGTTGCTCGGCGGTATGAGGTCGAAAATAATCGACGGCAGTCCCTGCGATGTGATGCTTGTTCCCGAAATGTCGGAAATCCGCTTTGGCAAAATTCTTATAGGAGTAAGCGGCACGCCTGCCAGCAAGGCGGCAGGTCAGAGAGCTCTTGAGCTGGCCGTGAGTTTCGGCAGTGAAGTCCACGCCGTTACGGCGATTGATGTTCCGATCGATGAGAGTCTCCGTTACGGCGTTCTGAAAGATGCCAGGCAAAAAGGATTCAAAGCGCTGGAAGCTATTGCCAGGCAGGGAGAGCAGCTTGGGTTGCAGGTCATAACCGAATTACAGGAAGGTTCCCCGGACAAATGTCTTGCCGGTTATGCCCAAAAAAAAGATATTCAGCATATTGTTTTAGGCTCAAAAGGTTATTTCGGCGTGAGCGACATGCTTTTGGGCAGTGTAGTCGAGCGGGTTGCCAATCTGGCATCCTGCCCTGTTCAGGTGGTTAAAAGGACTAATTGAACGTGTGCAAAAACATCAATGTAAGGTATTTGACGGCTGACTCATAGAGGCATCCGGCCGAAAGGTTGGGAGATTTCTACCAGAGAAGAGGATAAACGTTTACAGTTCAGGAGTTTGCGGGTATTTTTACTCTTTCCGGTAAACGGTTATAAAAGAGGTGAATTATGGAACCATCAGTTGTGTTTGCAGGATTCATTTTGTGTATGTGCGCCATGCACCTTATCTGGCAGACATCGGAACACGTCGCCAAATGGTGGGCGGAGAGTCGGCCTGAACGAAAGAGTACAAAAAAGGCCGTGCGGAGCGACTGGTATGTCTTTTTCAGCTATTCGGACTTAATCGGAAAAGAGCCTGAAAAAAAACGGGAACAATCCAGATTTCAGCCCGGTCCGCCAAAACGCACACAACGACGGCCGGCCGCAAGAATTTAAATTAAACGGACGGACGGCAGTGGGGGCGGGTTTCAAACCCGCCCATCTCGGCGCTACGGCCTGTTTGTCATGAATGGTGCATGGTTTGAGGTAAAATAGGGTGGATCCCGCCGAAGGATGGAGCCGATTTTATCTGAACGTTTGAAGGTGCTGTCTAAAAAGCGCCGCACTTCTCCCCGGTTCCAGCCTTTCGGATGGACGAAACTGCGGTAAATCGAAAGATCGCCCTCGTAGAATTGAGTTACTTCAAGACTCGATATTTCCGGGCTTACAACCGGCAGATTGAAAATTGCCAGATTGAGAAAGCTGATGGCCTGGGAGTGCTTTTCCACAAAATTCAAAGTTTGCTCGGCTTCCTTGCAGCTCTCCGAAGGGGTGCCAAACAGCAGATAAACATAGGTAGCGATACCCGCGTCATGCAGATTTTCCAGCACTCGGGCAGCGAGTGTCAGATCTATCCCTTTCTTCATGCTGTTTAACACCTTCTGATCACCGGATTCAAGGCCAAGTTTCAGCATGCTGCATCCAGCATCCTTCAGACGAAGACAAAACGACCGGTCCGCAAGCAGTTTTTCCATACGGGCAAAGCCATACCAGGGAACTTTCGGCGGCTCGTTCGTCAAGGCTTTCAGTGTAGCAGGACTCACTGCATTATCAAGAAGATGAATGAGGACCGGAGATGTAGCCGCAGCCAGCTCCTGCAGGTCGACGACGGCCGTCATCGGCGCCACTTGCTGATAGGGGTTATCCTCGCTTGTTTCAGGGCAGAAGCTGCATTTCTTCCAGAAACAGCCGAAAGAACTGCTGTAAGGCAGGATAAAACCGGGAGAGAGATAAGAATTGTCTCTGAGTGCATCGTAGGCAGGTTGAACATGCGCGACCCTCTGCCTGGTTCCGAGAAGAGCCAGGAGCGGCCCCTCTCCCCGACCCCCGATGAAGTGATCGACCATCCCGGTAAAAGGATTGTTCCATTCTCGCCGACTGAGCCAGGTCGTGATCAGTCCCCCGCCCAGAACAATCTTGAGCTTTGCATGGTGCGCTCTCAGATAGCCGATCATGGCAAAGGTACACAGTGCCTGACTGAGGTAATTCAGAGAAAATCCTATGTAGCCGGAATCGTCGGTTTCCAGCAGTTCTTCAAGCCTGCTGCCGAAGTAGGGATAAAAAATATTTGCCGCGAACTCTTTTGCCGCGAGCTGCAGGTCCTGGCTTCTCAGAGGGGACTTGCCTTCGTCCTGATAATTGGCAAGTGACAGCTGGAGTCCGTGGCTTCTTCCGGCTACTTCCAGCACGCGGTTGACATCGGCTACCGCCCGGCGATACTTGTCACCATTCCGGTAGAGTTCGTCTGTCTGCAAAACAGCCAGGTTTTCCCTGAGATGCTTGAGCGCTCTTTTCGACCAGGTATCCTCCGCGGTATCGGCCTTATTGAAAAGATAGTGTAATGCTTCAATATTCATGTCGCAGATCGTGCAGGAGTGGCCATGGACCGCAAGGGATGCGGAGAGATAGGCAAGTGCTGCCGGCGGTTCGCAGGGTTTAGTCAATGGTGGATGGACGATCAGCATGCAGAATCTCTTGTTTGATGGCGTCGTAAAAATTCTTCATCTGCTTCGTTGCTGCAAAATTTCTATCATTACGACGTACTTTAGTACGCCGAAATGATAGAAATTTTGCGCGCCTCGCAGATGAAGTTTTTTACTTAGCCATCTCAAATATGAGGTTTTTACGAGTTTATCTTGTTTTGTTTTAATTTTCCTCTTTTCCTGGCTTCTTGCCAAAGGTGCACTATAATGTAGCCCGGGTTTGCGGATGATCAATCAAAAAAACTAAATGGGTATGAGTTATGATGAAACTTTGTAGAAAATTGACCCCGATATTCTTGCTGCTCCTTGCTTTTACCTTTGTGGAAGCAGGGTTAACGGCGAATTACGCGGATGCCCGGTCTTTTTCGGGAGGAAGATCCTTCAGGATGACCCCTAGGGCGCCAAGCGGAAGCTCCATGCGGACTCCCTACCGAAGTGGCGGCTCATTTGGCCGTGGGCTGGCCGGGGGAATGATTGGCGGGGCGCTGGGCAGCATGCTTTTCGGATCCATGTTCGGGGCCGGGGGATCGGGTATGGGGATTCTGCCTCTTCTGGTTCTCGGTGGGATTGCCTATTTTCTGTTTAAAAAATCTTCAGGATCCAATCGAAACAATAACCAGT
Source organism: uncultured delta proteobacterium (assembly GCA_963835305.1). Lineage (GTDB taxonomy): Bacteria > Desulfobacterota > Desulfobulbia > Desulfobulbales > Desulfocapsaceae > Desulforhopalus_A. Next base: position 40,951 of record CAWIEU010000009.1, on the reverse strand, counting down.
CTTACCGGCAACCTTCAGGTTCGCAGTTTTCTTCCAATGTGTTCACCGGTGCTTTCGGCAACTCCGGCCAGCCACCGCCAACGCCGGATATCGGCGGAAATCTGGTAGAAGAAGGTATCGACCAGATTCGTCTGAATGATCGGAATTTTGATCCTAATTATTTCAAGGAGGTAGCATCCGATGTGTTCTTTCAGATTCAGGCCGGCTGGATGCGGCGGGATCTGGACTCATATAAACATCTGCTGGGCGAGCAGCTGGCCCGGGAATATGATGACCATTTTGCCGAGATGCGCCGCAAAGGACATATCAACAAGCTTGAATCCATCGCTGTTCGAAATCTGGAGATTGTCCAGGCAGGAAGTGACGGACGGGAAGATTTTGTGACGATTTTATTTTCCGCAAATCTCCTCGATTATACGGTCGACGATAAAAGCGGAGAGCTGGTGGAAGGAAGCATGACCAAGCCGGTGAAGTTTAACGAGGAATGGACCTGGGCAAGACCAGTCGGCACGGAAACCTGGAAACTGGAAGGTATTAAAGTAGTCTGATATAAGCGCCGGTGCCGATGACGAAGAGCAAAGGCCCCGGCGCGTTCTTTTTTATGTGAGGATGAGTGTGGATATTAGTCAATTTCGCCGGGAATATCTGAAAGGAGGTTTGTCTCGTGCCGATCTTCAGGAAAACCCGATGCTGCAGTTTGCAGAGTGGTTTGATCAGGCCAGGAAAACCGAAATAGCCGATCCGACGGCCATGACTCTGGCTACCGTCGGCAGTAACGGACAGCCCAGTCAGAGAACCGTCTTGCTGAAGTATTATGACGAGAAAGGATTTGTCTTTTTTACTAATTTTGAGAGCAGGAAAGCAAAAGAGATAAAGGATAATGCCAAGGTCAGCCTGCTCTTTGTCTGGCTGGACTTGGAACGGCAGGTAATGATCAACGGCCTGGCTTCCAGGGTATCCACCGCCGAATCCGCGAAATATTTTATGACCAGGCCAAAAGAGAGCCAGATGGCTGCCTGGGTTTCGAGTCAGAGTCATCCCTTAACCTCAAGGCAGATCCTGTTGCAGAAATTTCAGGAGATGAAAAAGAAAATTGGTGAAGGCAAGGTCCCGCTGCCGTCTTTCTGGGGAGGATATCGGGTCGAACCGGTCGAGATTGAATTCTGGCAGGGGAGGAAAAATCGTCTCCATGACAGATTTCTCTATACAAAAAACAACTCAAACAGCTGGAAAATCGAACGCTTAGCTCCTTGAGGATGGCAGGGCGGGTTTAGAACCTGCCCCCATTTGTCCTATATGGCAACTCGAATTTGAAGTTGTTTACTTAGCCGGCGTTGATTTTAAACTTTCACGAGTCCATCAACTTTGACAATCTCGTAAAAAGTCAGCGAAGTTGCTGAGATGGACTCTGGGAAAAGATCGATATACTAGGCGTAGTATCTGAAACGAGGATTTGGCAGTACATGTGGTACGGCAAATCCTCGTTTCAGATCTACAACGACGTAGATCGGGATTTTTACGAGTCCGTCAACCTTTATGCCAGGGTTTTCTTGAATCGTCCGATAGCGATGGTCAGGAAGGTGAAAGACAATATAGTTTGGGCGACTATCGCCTGCCACAGGGCGGTAACTCCGATATCCTTCATGACAATTCCTCTCAGGATTTCAAGATACCAGCGCATGGGGTTGAAGCAGGTGGCAAAGCGCACGGCATCGGGCATATTGCTGATCGGGAACATGAAACCGCTCAGCATAACCGATGGCATGAGGATTAGAAAGCTTGTCAGTAAGGCCTGCTGCTGAGTTTCGGCGCCTCCGCTGATGATCAGGGCAATCCCCATGTTTCCGGCAAGATAAATTCCGCTCAAAAAATAGAGGAGTAGCACGCTGCCCCGTATATGAACGCCGAAGACGAGATAGGCGACCACCAGCATGATGGACATGGAGATATAGCCGGTGATCATATAGGGAATCGTTTTGCCGAGGATAAATTCGATTCCCCGGATCGGCGTTACCATCACCTGCTCGATGGTGCCTATTTCCTTTTCCCGGACGATGCCGATGCTGGTGAGGAGCAGGCTGAAGATATAGAGCATGGTGGCGATCAGCGAGGGGACGTAATAAAATTTACTCTCCTGGTTGGCGTTGTACCAAGCCCGGCTCTCCGTCTTGATCTGCAGAGCCGGAGTGGTGATGCCTTTTCTGCCCAGCCGTTCTTCCAGCTTTTTATCATTGTAAGCACTGACAATCATCCCGGCATAGCCGAGAACAATGGAGGTGCTGTTGCTGTCGGTGCCGTCGGTAATCAGCTGCACTTCTGCCGTGTGCTCCGTGAGGATGTCACTGCTGAATTTCGCCGGAATCTGCAGCACCGCCCGGACGTCGCTTCGATCCAGCAGGGGGATGATCTCTTTTTCGGAGGTGAGGCTGGCGGCGATACGGAAATAGTTGCTCCCGACAAAGGAGCTGATCAGCTCCCGTGAATCCGGGGTCTTGTCCATATCCAGTACGGCCAGGCGGACATTGGTTACATCGGTGGTCAGGGCAAAAGCCATGATGGTCATCTGGATCACCGGGATGCCGAAGATCACCACCCGCATCCTGGGATCGCGCAGCATCTGCAGAAATTCCTTGATAAGCATCCGATAAAGTCGTTGCAGCATCTCCTACTCCAGCTTAAAGGAAAAGTTGCGGTTGGCGAGAACCATCATGATCAGTGCGTAAATCACCAGGAAGAGGGCATCGAGCCAGAGTATCTCCAGGCCGATGCCTTTGAGATAGATGCCGCGCAGAATGGCGATGAAATAGCGGGCCGGGACGATGTAGGTGAGTATCTGCAGCGGCAGGGGCATATTTTCGATGGCAAACACGAAACCGCTCAGGATAAGCGTCGGCAGAAAACCGGCAATGATGGCCAGCTGATTTGCCAGGACCTGCGATTTCAGCTTGATGCTGAGCGTCATGCCGAAAAACAGGGCACCGGTCAGAAAAAGCGAAGACATGGCAAAGAGCAGCGCGGCATTGCCGACTATCGGCACATCGAAAATCCATTTGCCCATCAGCACCGCAACCAGCACATCGGTTATGCCGATACAAAAATAAGGTACAACCTTGCCGAAAATCAGCTCGGGACCACGCAGCGGCGTGCTGATCAACTGTTCCATGGTTCCCGACTCCCATTCCCTGGCGACGGTGGTGCTGGTGAGCAATGCGGCGACGACGATCATGACCAGGGCGATAATTCCCGGAATGAGCACGTTCTGGCTGCGCAGGTCGGGATTATACCAGGATCGCTGGATCAGTTCGATCGGTTGCTTCAGTTCTTCTCTGCCCTTGAACTGCATCTGTTCCGAGGTGACCTGCTGGGCATAGATGGCGCAGATATTGTTGGCATAGGTCATGGCCAGCCGGGAGGTGTTGGCATCACTGCCGTCCCCGATAATCTGGATCTTCACCGGTTTGGCGGCCCGCACTTTGGCGGCGAAGTCGCCTGGAATTACCAAGGCAATCATAGCCGTCCCTCGGTCCAGCGCCTCCTGCAGCTCCCGGTAATTATCATGATAAGCCTTGAAGGTAAAATACGGAGAACCCTGGAAAAGACCAAGCAGTTCTCTGCTTTCAGGTGTGCGCGACTGGTCCCACACCACGGTCGGAACCAGTCGCAAGTCCAAAGTGAGGGCGTAGCCGTAGAGGAGAATGAGGATCAGTGGAATGGCCAGGGCCAGGGTCAGGCTCCGCCAGTCGCGAATAAGGTGCAGGCTTTCTTTCCGGGCTACGGCGGTGAGGCGTCTGAGATTCATGAACCAGTCTCCTTTCGATCATTACCGCCGCTTCTCTTTCTGTCCACTTCCTCTATGAGGGAGATGAATACGTCCTCCATGCTCGGCAGAATTGTCTCCATGGTAACTGACTCCGGGTCCTGTTTTCGGTCAGCGAGGAGCCGCTTGATCGCTGCTGAGGCGGCCTTGTCGTCTGAGGCCACGATATGCAGACCGGAACCAAAAAGCGCTGCATCCCGGACTTCTGGCAGCTCCTTGATCGGAGTGACCATGGACTGAGGATCGCTACAGCGCAGATCGATGATCTTATCCTGCATATGTTCGGTTTTCAGTTCCAGCGGGGAGCCGGAAGCGATCATTCTGCCGCCGTAGATAAGAGCGATGCGGTCGCAATATTCGGCCTCTTCCATATAGTGGGTGGTGACGAAGATGGTGATTCCCTGATCCGACATGCTGTAAATAAGGTCCCAGAATTGCCGGCGGCTCAAGGGATCGACGCCACTGGTTGGTTCATCGAGGAAGATGATCGGCGGCTCGTGCAGGATGGCGCAGGCCAGCGCGAGCCGCTGTTTCCAGCCGCCACTCAGGATTGCGGTGAGACTGGTTCGATGCTCCCGCAGTCCGGCCATCTCCACCGCCCAATTCAGGCGATTTTCCAGATGCTTGCCGCTGAGACCGTAGATGCCGCCGTAAAAGCCGATATTTTCCTCCACGGAAAGATCTTCGTAGAGGGAAAATTTCTGGCTCATATAGCCGATATGCAATTTGATCTGCTCGGTCTCATTTAAAATGTCGAAACCGGCGACCGTTCCTCTGCCCGAAGTGGGGCTCAGCAGACCGCAGAGCATGCGGATGGTGGTACTTTTCCCGGCTCCGTTGGGCCCGAGAAAGCCGAATATTTCCCCTTTGTTTACCCGAAAGCCAACATCATCGACAGCCGTAAAGTCACCGAATCGGCGAGTCAGATGCTCAACCTTGACTGCCACTGAATCGTCCGTCTGTTTTGTTGCCGAAAATTCAGGTGTCAGGTCGGCTGATTCCTGCCCGTCGGGTTTGCGGTCCTTGCCCAGCAGGCTGACGAATATATCCTCAAGAGACGGTCTGGTTTCGCGCATCTGATCGCAGCTGAGATTTTCCCGGTCAAGCAGGTCTTGCACCTGACGCCTGGTCTCTTCAAGGTCCCTGCAGACCAGATGGATGGTGTCCCCGAACAGATTGACGCTTATGGTAAAAGATTTTCCACGCAGCAAATTGACAACCTGTCTGGCCTGGCGGGAGCGTATCGCCAGAATCCGCCCATCCATCAGCTCCTTGATCTCATCGGGGGTGCCGACGGCCAGCAGCTTGCCACGGTCGAGGAGTCCGACCCGGTCACAGCGCTCCGCTTCATCGAGATAGGCGGTGGTGATCAGCATGGCGACCTCCTCCTGCCTCAATTTGTGGAGGATTCGCCAGAAGTCACGGCGGCTCACCGGATCGACGCCATTGGTCGGTTCGTCAAGCAGGAGAACCTTCGGCGTATGAATCAGGGCGCATACCAGCTGGAGTTTCTGCTTCATGCCTCCGGAGAGATTGCCTGCCCGGCGACGGATGAAGGGTTTCATCTGGCTGAAATCAAGCAGTTCTTCGATCCGGCTTTGTCTGCCCTTCCGGGTCATACCGTACAGGTCGGCATAGAAATTGATATTTTCGCCGACGGTAAGATCCTGGTACAAGCCGAATTTCTGGCTCATATAGGCAAGATGGTCCTTGACTTCAGCGGCTTGCTTTTTTGTGTCGAAACCGGCGATCCGGGCGCTGCCCGAGTCGGCATCCATGATGGTGGCCAGCATGCGCAGGCTGGTCGATTTGCCGGCTCCATCGGGTCCTACCAGGCCGAAGATTTCTCCCGGATAGACGGCAAACTCCAACTGATCGACAGCCGTCAGCCGGCCGAAATTTTTAGTCAGCCCGTCCGCGTCAATGGCCGGAGACCCCCCATCTGTGGCATGATGTTGGCTCATGGTCTTTTTACCCGTGACAATGCACTCTTGCCATCTTCCTCGTTTTATTACTTTCTGAAATCAATGAGTCCATCCGCGGGCATTCCGGGTTTGAGTTCGTTTTTCGGGTTGTCCAGCAGCACCTTGATCCGGAACATGAGTTTGACCCGCTCTTCAAAGGTCTGGACAATTTTCGGTGTAAATTCGGCCTGGCTGCTGATATAACTAACCCGGCCCGGATAGGTCTTGCCGGGAAAGGTGTCGGTTGTCACCTGGACTTTCTGGCCAAGTTTGATCCGGCCGAGGTCCTTTTCGTTGATATAGGCGCGCAGCCAGGGTCTCGCGACATGGCCGAGATTGAGAACCGGGGTGGCGGGGTTGAGATATTCACCGGCCTCTGCCGAGGTGCTGAGTACCACAGAATCGATGGGCGCGTCCAGCACGGTATACTTCAGTTGTTGTTCCGCCTGCTTGACGCTTTCCTGGGCAACTCGAACTTTGGCTCTTGCCTGGTCGATATTTTCTATGCGCGTACCGGCTTTTAGCAGCTTAAACTGTTCGTTTGCCGCTTTAGTTCGGGCACTGGTTTCATTCACCGAGTTCCTGGCGTTTTTGAAGCGGGTCTGGTAGGTTTCCAGGGTATTTTTGCTGACACTGTCGTATTTATACAGGCTGAGATATCGATCGTAATCTATTTTTGCCTGCTTCAGGTTGACGATTGCCGACTGTTCGGCGGCCTTGGCACTGTCCAGTTCCGCCTTGGCACTTTCAATTTCCTGGATGCGGTTACCCGCCTCAAGTTCGGCAAGAACTGATTCGGCATAGGTCAGGTTGGCTTTCGCCTGGGCCAGGGCAATGGTTTGATCGCTATCTTCAAGCCTTGCCAACGTTTGGCCGGCGACGATCGTATCTCCTTCTTCCACCAGCCGTTCTATCATCCGGCCGGCGATCCTGAAACTCATCTTGGTTTCCGTGACCTCGATATTGCCGGAAAATCGCAGAAAATTGTCATTATCCCTGTCGGAGATAACATTATAGATAATGATGCCGCCAACGATCAGCACCAGAAGTGGAATGATGATTCGCAACCTTTTTTTCATTTTGATTCCTTGGATAGTGAAAGAAACGCTTCTTTGATGCCGGCGATGCCTCCCAGGGAAAAAAGCCAGACCGAGTCCGCCAGTTGGTCAAGGTTATCTTCGGTGGGGGCGTTGTCCGCACTTATTTTTCGGATGACCCTTGATCCCAGGGCGTAATAGATACATTGACCGATAATACTTATAGCGCAGGGCATAAGTATTTCCGGACCGGGATTAAGCTGCATTATGTCGGCAATGATGCCGAGCAGCAGATCTTTGTGCGGTTTGATATACTTGTCGAGCACCCCTTCAAAGGCGGGACTTGGATCAATGAATTCCCTGGCGATGAGCCGTCCCTGACCGACCATGCCTCCCCAGCCTTCGCGGCTCTGCAGACGATAGAACATGGCCCTGATGAAGGCTCGAAGCCTTTGCTCCGGGTCCGCATCGACGCCGGTTTCCAGCGTCGCCGGAAAACGGGTAAATCCTGTTTTAAACACATCCTCGAGTACGGCGCCATACAGCCCTTCCTTGTCCCGAAAATGATAATTGATCGCGGCGATGTTGACCTTCGCAACCTTGGCAATTTCGCGGATGGTGGCATCCTTGAAGCCCTTTTTGCCAAAGATGACGCCCGCTGATCTGAGAATTCTTTCTTTGGTCGGCGTCGTTTGATTAGTCATTGTTCTCCGGATTATACAGTCTGTTGATGGGTGTCGGTGAACGATTACGGAAATATTGCTTTGTACGGTAAAGGCTTACAAAAATTTAAACAAGAGAATAAAACACACGTTTGAATTATGCAAGAACAGGATATCAGCATTTTTTCCTGGAAAAATCTGGAACAAGCGAGAGATGTAGCAGCGAGGCGGCCTGCTTGGCAGGCACAAGTTGAGACAAGTTGCGAGATTATGCGCGCTAACTTGACAGTGAATCGACAGCGAACCTTGCAACTTTAAATTGCGCAGGATTTTTTATGAGTTATTTATTAGCCATATCCTTTCAAATAATTGCCGCTGTATACCTGTCAACCTGCACCTGTCGATATGCTGGTGGGAGGATATTTGAATCCGCCGGTACACCGACCCAATGACCAACAAGTAACCGGAATGGTGAAAAAACTAATGACCGCGATGAACTTTAAACAATTCCGAATGAAACGCTGGATGAAAATCTGTATTGGTGTGGTTGTGGCCGTGGCCTTGTTCTTTCTGCTTCTGCCGTTTGGCATGAAATATTATCTTACCGATTGGTTGGTAAAAAATGGTGCCGACCAGGCCACCATCGAAAAATTGAGGTTTAATCCATTCGCGGTAAGATTAACCTTGGATGGGTTGAATGTCGAGCGCAAGGGCCAGTCAACCCTTCACAACTACAGCATGGTGCTCAACCTGGGGCTGATCGCGCTGTTTCATCACGATATTAGGGTGCAGAGAGCGGTGTATCGCGATCTCTATATTGATCTGCAACAGTACAGTAACGGAAGCTGGCGTATTGGTTCGTATACCGTGCAGGGCGAGAAGAAAGAGACCAAGGTGAAATCCGCAAAAGAGGTGTCATCCGCCTGGAATTTTCTTGCCGATCAGATAATCCTCTCCAATTGCAGCATTCACCTTCAGACTCCGAAGTTGACGGTGATTCTCGCAGTCGAACAGGCGGAACTGAGGAATCTGAGCACCATAAAAGGACAGCCTGCCGGAACTTTTTCACTCAAGGGACGGCTCAATGATAGTCCTGTTGCTATACAACTGGATACAGTGCAGCTTGTTCCGAATCTCCGCCTTGCCGGGAAGGTGCAGCTTTCCAGTTTTCAACTCGGTGAGCTCTCCCGATTGCTCAGTCATGTATTTTCAGTCTTGGCCGGATCGCTGGGTTTTGACGGTAGTCTTCTTTTCACTAAAGGGGAACAGCAGGGAATCGAATTTCATTATGACGGCACTATCGGCCTTGATAAAACGGCTATCGGCAGCAAGATTTTCAAGACCGGAGCAGGGAATCTCTCCTGGAAAGGACGGCTGCGCTACACAGCGCCGGCAGAAAACCCTGTCACCATCGAAACAGACGGTTTGCTTTCAGCCCGGAAATTCAACCTGAAGGTTTCGCAGCCTGAACTGGTCGCGGAGGCATCACGAATTGACCTCAACGGAAAGAGCACGGTTACCATGGCAGAAAATATTCTGGTAAAAAATGATGGCTCCCTGCTTCTGGGAGGTGTCGAGCTCGTCCAGTCGCCCTACGGGATCACGGAGGAGGATCTTTCCTGGAAGGGAAAGATTCAGTATGACTCTGCTCATAACAAGAAAGGACGGGTAGTGAGCGCCGATGGCCTGCTTGAGCTTGGAGAATTCCAGGTGGGAGGCGGGCAGCAGGCAAAATCTTTTGCGATGGGCGGCAAAAAGGTCTCCTGGCAGGGAGTGGCAGGGTTCAGTCAGAAGACATCGGGCAACAAGTCGATCATTGACCTGAAAGGCACACTGCAGGGTGAACAACTCCAGTCCACTCTCGCCGACCCGCAACTGAGAATCGGGCAGGAACAGCTGGAGTTGAAGACGGACTCGACCATTGGCATGGGGGAGAACCTCGATATCGGCGGACAAAGTTCGCTCACACTGCAGAATTTTTCGCTGTTCGAGGGAGGAAATAATAGTCCCGTTATCTCCTGTGACAAACTGTCACTTCCCAAGCTGGAAGGAAAGGGAGGGAAAACAATTGCCATTGAAAATCTTTCGACGGCAGGTTGGAAAGCTGAAATATCCGGCGATTTTCCACTGAAAATTGATATTCCTGAAATCACCATGTCGAACATTGTTACCGATGATCTGGCAACATTCACCATGGATGAGCTGGATGTGAGAAAACCGCTCGTTACAGCGGCGCATAATGATGAGGAACTTGCTCGACTGGATACTTTTACCGTAAGCAAAATTTCCATGGCAAAGAAGACTAAAGTCAGTGCCGCAAGCGCCCGATTGCAGAATTTTGTTTTTCTTGGATCCCCGAATAAAAGCGGGCAGGAGCCGGCCGGCTCGTTTAATGAAGCAAACCTGACTGCGATTAATTGGAGTGGTGAAACAGGCTTACAGGGAGATACCCTGAATATAAACGATCTGGCGGCAACAATTATCCGGGAGAAGGACGGCAACATTAATATCACGGGGCAACTCAGCAAAATGAAGCAGGGGAGTACCGGAAAGGCGGCCGAACAGAAACCCGAAACACCGGCTCCGGGCACTGGAAAAAAATCACCGGGAGCTTCTTTTGAACTGCGGAAAATTGTTATGGCAGGTGACAGCCATCTCCACTTTGAGGATCACACCCTCGCCGTGCCGTTTACATCCGATCTGGCCATCTCCCGGTTGGAGTTAACCGGACTTGATTCAAACCAGCCCGATCAGAAGACGAAGATCAAGGTTCATGGTGAGCTGGAAGATCGCGCGCCCTTGGAAGTTACCGGATATATCCTGCCTTTTAAAGAAAAACCGGCCGCCGATCTGAAGCTTGAACTGAAAAACTATCCTCTGGCAAACCTGTCGTCCTATACTGTCCAGTCCGTTGGTACGGCGATGGAAAGCGGCCAGCTCCAGCTGACCAGTTCATTGACACTTGCCGACGGCAACCTGGATATGAACAACGCTGTATTGCTGAAGAAACTGGAAACCAAGACTATTTCCCCTAAGCTGGCGAAGGAGCTGAACAATCAATTGCCGATTCCCCTCGATGCGGCGCTGTCGCTGCTTAGGGACAACGAGAAGAATATCAAACTCGATGTCCCTTTAAGCGGCCCGGTAAGCAAGCTTAAAGTCGGAATTTCCGATGTCCTGATCACCGCACTCAGTAAAGCGATCGTCCCTGCCGCATCCGGATATCTCATGTACGCCCTTGGGCCTTACGGCGCACTGGCCTATGTCGGAATGAAAGTTGGTGAAAAAATGCTGGAGGTTAAGCTGCCGCCCGTAATATTTCCCGCAGGGCAACACACCCTTACCCAGGCGCACATCAAGTATTTGCAAAGGATTGGTAAGATCTTACAGGATCGTCCGGAAACGGATATCCAGCTCTGTCCCCGGGTGGCCTCCTGGGAATTTATGACCGAAGAACAAAAGGCTTCGATACCGGGCGACGATATTAAAGTGAATGAGAAAGACAGGAATAAATTGCTGGAACTTGGGCAGCAGCGGGCCGAGGCGGTGCAGAGTCATTTGGAGAACAAATATGGTATCGACAAAGATCGCCTGCTCATCTGCGACACGGAAATCGATACCAAAAAGAAGGCATTACCAGCCGTCTTGCTGCAGCTCTGATACGCGTACCGGTAGAGGTGAGAAGGGGGCAAACCTTTATGAGATCCGGCAAGATTGAGAAGTCTGGAAAAGCTTTATTCTTTTTATTTTCGCCATTTATATTCCCAAGCTCACTCTCTTTTTGGCGGCCTCCAGGTCGAAAAAGCCCGGATCAAAATCCGGGCGGCCGGTCAATTCATAGAGGTTGATCCGTTTCCTGTGGTCCGATGATTCGAACGCGGCTACCAATCGATTGTACTCATGGATGTCGCCAATGGATTCAGGTGGACAGGCCATTGCCCCGGCCAGGAGTATCGGATGGTCAAGTCGCCTTGCCGGGGGCACCACCTCCTCCAGGAGGATTTCATGTTCCCAGCCCCCGCCTGCATCATAAAGATAGGTAAACACAAAGCGCATTCCTTCCTCCAGCATGTGCAGTTTATATTTATGTTCATCAAATCGTTTTGCTTCTCTGGGAACTTTGCTTCTCATGGTCGGTTCATAGCTGATCTTGCCCACCAGGAACTGATGGACGTGGGAATCACTCCACCCCATACTGAGCTGAATGACCTCATGGAGCCGCGCAAGGGTGAATGAGCCGGGAACCTGAATGCGCCGCCAGATGAGCGGATCTGAAAAAGTTATTGAAACATGCAGGATATAGCTGGGAATCTGCTTATCGTCTTTCAGCGTTTCCTGTGCTTTTTTGCTGCTGTCAGGAAAAACACCTTTGATGATCTGTGCCATTTTTTTGCTCCCTTTTGGTTGCGCGTAATTGTTGTAACCGTTTACCAGCACCCCATTTTCGTCCGATCAGGCCGCCTCACATAGCCAACTATAGCTCGAAGGCCTGCCTGAACGAACCTGGCGCACTGGATGAACGGTTACAGGTCCGGGTTATGCAGTCTTTTGATGTGTTCTGGTGAACGATTACTAATTGTTCTCTTGCCACTGGCTTGTTATAACACAATAATGCAGGAAGATGCTGCAGGCCAGCCTTAGTCGGATAATCCGTTCAGGCAAGCCTTAGTCGCTTTCGGAAATTTCCTGCATGGTCGTGAGGAGCAACTGTCTGAATTTCTTCACGGCTTCCCGGCCATTCTCACCCTTTTCATCGCGGATGACTTTAAAGAAATCGTGACATATTTTGATATTTCTGGCTGACCAGTTCCTGGTAAATCCCTGCGGTGAGTCGCTTTGCAGGAGCGGCTGTGCCGCTTTGTCATAATCTCTTCTGCCGTGTGCCCAGTTGATGGTATGCTGGTAGTAGAGCAGGGACCGGTTCAGCAGGATAAAGAGGAGATCGATGGATTTGGCCGGCCCTACCTGGACTTGTTTGCCGCCCAGTGGTATTCCCAGCAATGTGGCCTTGTCGGAAAAATTTTCGCCGCCGAAAAGGGCCCCGAGCGCCCCGGCAAGGGTGCCCATGGCGGTGAATACGCCGAGTCCGTGACCAAGAGCAGCCACATCCAGTCCTGCTCCAATGGCTGCGCCGCCCAAGCCTCCCGCAATTATCACCTGTTGCCTGGTAAGACCCAGTACCTGCCAGGTTTGTTCATCGAACAGGTCCTTGTTTAGCACCGAATGGGGTGGAAGATCATAGTGAAATATGTTGTGCTTGAAAAGATTTCGAATACGCTGGTGGGCCTTTTTTTCCATTCGGCTGATGGTTTCGCTGTAATGGGCAAAGAGCCTTTCCCTGCATTGTTCCGCCTCTTTCTCGGAACTGATGTTTCTGGTCAGTTGCAGTGTAAGCGTATCGGTAAGAAGATTGGTGATGATATCCGCCGAGGTATTGTTTCGTGCTTCCCAATCTTTTTTAAAGACGGTGACCACTTCCGAGAGGATCTGATGCCAATCCTGATCAATCGATTTCAACGTCTCAAGAAGGAGGATCCGCTCGGCATAGGTAGCCCGGTGGGCATTGAATAACCGATGGGAATTGAAGTTTTTACGAAACTCCGTTTTCCAGGCCGGCAGGTGCTCGGTATCATCAGCCTTGCAGTTGATGATCGCCATCCGCGGCTTGCCGGTCAGGCGCAGAATTTCCATTTCCGCCCTGTCGACATTGCGGACAGGACGAGATCCGTCGACTACATAAATGATCCCGGCTCCTCTTTCCACCGGACCCAGCAGCTCACAGTCATCGTGTAGTTCCGGCACGGTTGCCGCATATTCCCGAAAGGTCTTGAGAGGATTTTCCTCATTTTCAGTCCGCTTCTTCAGTTCGCTCAACACCCTCCCCGGATTCTGAAAACCTGGAGTATCGGTGAAACGCAGGACTTCCCGGCCGTCGATTATCACCGGAAAGGTACGGCATTCCGTAGTTTCTCCAGGGGTTGGACTGACCCGGACGGAATCATCTTCAGCCAGGGTGGAAAGCACGGAAGATTTTCCTTCGTTTGGGTGACCCAGTATTGCAAATTCAGGTATCATGAAATCATCCTGTCAGGGAAGCAATGAAAATATAGTCAGATAGGGGTCTCCTGCAGCCTCGATCTTGCGCCGCCAGAGTGTAAAGTCCTCCGCTGAAACCGGTGTCAGTCCGGTTGCGTCGGGTCGTCCGACCAGTCCCACCTGGATAATGCTGTTGTTCGGCAAAATTTGCCGCAATTCTTTTAAAAACGAAAGAAAATCAACCAGAGGTACCATCCAGCCCTCCATTAAAATAAAGACTCCTTCCCCGGTGTGCCAGTGTCTCTCCGCTAAAAGTTGCAGGATTTGCCGGTCTTCATCATAGCTTATCATGAAGCTGAGCATATCCTTAATGGCCATTCCTCGCCGGAGCAACAGCGCTTCAAGTTTTTCGGCCGGACAGAAGGAAGAAATCTCTTCAGGAATGAGAACAACCTGTTCCAGCAGGTTCGGCGCTGTCGAAATACCCGTTCCACTTTGTTGCCCCACAGGATTTTCCGCGGATGCGGCCTTCTGCTCCGGGGCAGCCTGGGTGGTCACCAGGGGGGTCTTCATTCGTCTGATGAGCGACAGGCAGGCCGGCGTATCGAATTGCAGCTTTCGAAAGGCATGGCGTTCCAGGAGTTTTCCTGCGAAGAACAAGGTTAAGCGCAGGAAAAGACCGTAAAAAAGCAGACAGAAAACAAGGAAGGGCCACCAGGCGATCAGGTTTGTAGTGGTCAGATGATAGATGCCTTCCTTGAGAATTATCCTGCTGCCCTCAATCTCGGCAAGCGATGGATAGCTGCTGGTCTGGGGAACAAACCAGGACCAGGGCAGCGCTGCGATCATCACGGCTCGGTGGATGGCTTCCGCACTGAACTGTATGGTGGATTGCCAGCCAAAAGCTATATCACTGGTGGTGATTTTCAGCAGAGTTGCACTCAAAAGGCCGATATTGAACCCTATGGCAAAGAGCTGGGAGAGGGCAAAGAGCGGCCAGTAAAAGAGGGAGCCATAGACGGTACCGCGGGCCTTGAAAATGCCGAAGGCGTGGGAGACACTGCTCCTCTGGTCGCCGGCCATTTTTTGCAGCCACTTTTTGTGCAGGAAAGTGACAAGTCTGATCAACATCCCTTTAAAGAGCAGGGAATAGAAAGAGGGAGGTTTAAGCCGGGAAGGCAGCGGATGTAAGAGCCAGGCGAAAATCAGAAGTCCGACCAGGCTGAGTTGGGTGAAAACGAACAGGAGCAGGAAATGAAAAACGTTCACCGGGGTGGAGCCGGTATAGGTGAAAAATGAAAAACCGCCGGTCAGGCCAATGAGTATCCCGATGATTGCGGCAAGGTTCCGGGCAAGAAGATAGACATCACCGAATATTGTTCCGGGGCTTTTTTTGTCGGGAGCTGAAAATTCCTTTTTGTTTCTTTCCGCTACCCAGAGCCGGATCAGCTCACCATTGGTTGCCTGGTCTTCGTTTTTAAGTTGCTTGCGGTTTTGCAAAAAGATATTTCTGTCGCGCTGATGAAGCTTGTTACTCTCTGTAGCTGAATCCTGATGTACATAGTATTCCAGGTCGATGATTTGATTATATTGTCGGTTTGTCTTCATGCGCCTCATTATACCAAAATGAAGGCGGGGAGCAATAAAACCTCTTAGTATTCGTTCGAATTCAGTAGGTTCTTTGCTTGGGGTCAATGTTATTGCTCGAAATTGCGCAGTTGCTGCATGGTGCTGGGAATGATTATTCAAATACTTCTCTGAAAATTTCGATTTTCATGTATAATAGCCAGTTTCAATAAAGCCGTGGTTCGCCCGAAAAGTCAACCCAGCCTCCTGCAAGCACATCGACAGCGGGCCTCTATTTGTTATTGTAATTTTTTTTAATCAAGGATTTCTACATGAAGCCGTCGAATTGCTTTCATGCTTTCCTGCTTGTTATTGTCATTCTCGTAGCAATCGGCCAACCCCTTTCTCGCTCCCTGGCTGAGGAAAGCCCGAACGGGAAAGATGGGAAGGCGCCCGTAACAGCGGAACAGAAAACCAGTCTCATTCAGATATATTCCTGGGCTACCATTCTCCCCAAAGAATTGATTGACCTGCAAAGCAGTCTGACCAAGGAACAAAATATCAGGATGGTCGATGAGGAACTCGCGACTCTTGCCAAGGAAGCGGAAGAGCTGAAAAAAGAGGTGGCCATAGTTGGCAAGAACTCTGATTTGCAGCGCTCCCAGATAACAAGCTACCAAAATAAAGTCTACAAAATTACCAGCCGCCTGAAAAATCTCAGCGAACCTATAACTTCTGCAATCTCCGAACTTTCGGCAAAGCGAAAAGACTGGCAAACCAAAAAAGATCAGATCACCGGCTATGACAAAAAAGAGATGCTGGCTTTAACTCTTGCCAAAGAACAGCAAAACACATTGATCGAAACCATTCAAAAAGCTCAGCAGCTTATTGAGGAGCAGCTCAAGCTGGTCCTGGGGGTCGGCAAGAAAATCGGCAATCTGCAGATCCTGCTCTATTCGGTCGATTCGAACCTGAAGGCGATGGATGGCGCATTGAGGTCGACTTCCATCCGCCAGACTTCGCCGTCAATGCTTTCCCGGGAATTTTATACGCGGATAAATGGACATCTTTTTTGGCAGAGTTATACCAATACCAGGCGGTTCATCGTCGACCAGCTGGAAAATCTGAAAAACAATGTGACTCTTTTTTTCCTCAGCCTGTGCGCTTTTTTTCTGGTCTATGTCGGCATGCATAAATCAAGAGAGCTGGTGACTCCCGCCTCCCGCTGGTATCCTTTTGCCGTCTACCCCCTGGCAACGACCGTTTTTGTGGCGTCAAGCTTCAATGCCTTCATCAACATGCTGCCTGTCGACTTTAATTTGCCGCAGCAGTGGGAGGCCCTGCTGAACATCCTGACCATGCTGGCGGCGATTCGGCTGACTAACCATCTCATAGAGAATAAACTCCGCAGACTGCTGCTTATCCGCCTGATCATTTTTATGACCGTTTCCATGATCATGGTTGTTCTGAATTTTCCCCAGGTGTTGAGCCTGCTTTACGTGTTTTATGTCTCCCTGCTGGCTCTCTTTTATTATTTTTACCAGCTGCCGGATGTCAAAGGCAAAACCGACCTCAAGGCCTGGATCCGCCGGACCATGGGAATAGTTCCGATAGTTGTGCTGCTGGCAGGTATTTCCGGTTATGACCAATTCGCGGTGATCCTCTTTTCGACCCTGCTTTCGGCTGTCATCGCCTGTCTGATAGTGTGGATGCTTTACCGGCTGCATTTCGGTTTGCTTGATTTGCTGCTCTCCATACTGCCGTTCGACTCCTGTAAGGAAAATCGGGAAATTATCCTGAAAAGTCTGCAGCCGATAATCATCTGGATGCACATACTTTTTCTCTTGGCGATCCAGGGTGTAGTTCTGGGATTTTTTCCTACGGTCAATGAGGCATGCAGCAGAATTTTCAATCTGGGTTTCGATGTTGCAGGCCTGCATATCTCACCCGGATTTTTCCTTACCGTCATCTTTGTCATATACGGCGCCATTCTAACCTCGAAAGCCGTTCAGGCGCTGCTCCTCAAGAAAGTCCTCCCCCGCTATGGCGCGGAAAAAGGGGTGCAGTTGTCCATCACCCGCCTGGCGCATTACGGCATTCTGACCATCGGTTTTGTAATTATGCTGAGGGTGCTGGGCTTTCAGCTTAACCAGCTCACTCTGCTTGGAGGCGCATTGGGAGTAGGTATCGGTTTTGGCCTGCAGGCGATCGTCAACAATTTCGCCAGTGGTCTGATCCTGCTTTTTGAAAGACCGATAAAGGTGGGGGATACCATCCAGATAGGCTCGGAAATAGGTGAAGTAAAAAATCTCGGCCTGCGGGCAACTATTATCCAGACATTCGATAATGCCGAAATCGTCGTCCCCAACTCCGATCTCATTACAGGTCAGGTAACCAACTGGACACTGGGAGAGAGAAAAGTAAGGATTCGGGTACCTGTCGGCGTAGCCTATGGAAGTGATGTGGCCGCAGTACTGAAAATCCTGCTGGCCTGTGCCAAGGCCAATCCGATGGTTCTGAGCACGCCGCAACCGGTAGCCTACTTCCTGGCTTTCGGGGCCAGTTCGCTTGATTTCGAACTTAGGGTCTGGATTCCGGAATTTCTCAATAAAACTCAGGTCCTAAGTGATCTAAACCAGGATATCGAGAACGAATTTGCCATACATAATATCGAGATACCATTCCCGCAGACTGATCTGCATCTCCGGTCAGTGGATGATGCTGCCGCCGCCAGCCTCTTGAGGTCTTCCGCCCACCTGCGGCCGGGAATGACCGCCACCGCTGAGACTGTAACTTTAAAAAAAGATGATGGGATAAAGATAATTCAGGAATCTACGGAAAATCTGGAGCGGGTTGCCTGAAGAACGGTAAACGTTCACCGGTACACATCAAAAGGCTGTATAACCCGGACCTTTAACCGTTCATTTAGTGCGCCAGGTTCGTTCAAGCAGGCATCCGAGCTATAGTTGGCTATGTGAAGCGGCCTGATCGAACGAAAATAGGGTGTTGGTGAACGGTTACAAAAAAAGAAAAAGAATAAGAAGCAACGAGAGATACTGCTAATCAGCGGGAAGGGGAAGAGGGGATCCGCGACAACAGATGCATTGTCGCGGATTTTTTTATTATCAGATTTTTATTACATTTTGTGCAGCCGGGCCTTTCTGGCCGTCCACAACTTCAAAGCTGACCCGCTGTCCTTCGGAAAGGGATTTGAAGCCGTCTGCTTTAATAGCGGAATGATGGACAAAAACATCCTTGCCTCCATCTTGTTCGATAAAGCCAAAGCCCTTTGCATCATTAAACCACTTCACTGTACCTTCTGCCATTGCTACTACTCCTGTGTAATGGGGTCCATTATGTCCCCTTTTTTCAATTGCCTGAGTGTAAAATCATCTCAGGCGTCAGCCTCAATTCCGGCTGAAGTTGGTGTCTGTATTTTATACAGACGAACCCCGGTAGACCAAAAGCAAGCCGGGATAAATACCTTCATAAAATTCATTTTTCAAAAACAAGATTTGAATTTTAAGGTACTAAATCAGTCTGTTGCGCTATGATAGAGTTCGGAGCTGCTGGTTCTGTCAAAAGAGACTATCTGCGCTTTTTCCCTTTCTTCAGAGGCTGGGCCTCGTTGCAGACCAGCTGCCGATTTTTATAATCTTGTTTGTTTAGCGTTTCCATAGCGCGATGACCCTCCGACCTCGTTGCCATTTCAACAAAAGCAAAACCTTTTGGTCTGCCTGAAAAGTGGTCGCGTACGAGGTTGGCGTTGACAACTTCGCCAAAATTACTGAAGAGTTGCAGCACTTCTGATTCGGTTACATCATATGGCAGATTGCCTATAAAAAGTTTCAAATTGTTGCTCCCTGGGGGTGTGATCCGGCAAGAATCTTTATCGGCAACATTGATGCAAGAACACTGCAAGAAGAGTGACGAGAAACACTATGCGTGATCGATTTACGTGAGTACGTATAACCAGGCTATACAATAGATGTCAAAGGAATACAAGCAAATAACATCATTGGCAGCAAGCCCCTCTGTCTGGCATCTTCTCTTGAAATTTCCAGATTAAACAAGAATAGAAACCACGGCATATAAATAGAATATTGCTTCCTTTACTTCTTGTCAATCGGGCATGATTGCGGTAGCCGTACGAAGCTTCGCCATTGCCGTTTTTCTTTCGAATCAGCGATGGCTAAGTAAAAAACTTCAGTAGCAAATCGGCCGAATCCCGGTGCTGAGAAAATGCAACTCATGCTTACAGTATAATAAGGAAGCCTTCAGGACTTCAGTTTTACTACGCATAATCAATTACAAGAGGCTCCATGATGGAGACTTGGAAGATATTTAACGAATGCAGACGAGCCCTGCGCACTGCTGAATGCTTACAGGCCTGGAGTTACGCGAGCATTTTGCTGTTGTGGATTTCGCTGTACAAGTCGACTCGGAATGTAACAGAAATGACAGGAGAGAAGCTATGAACATGAAGCTGGCCTATTATCTGTTCCAACGGTTGGAACAGTGCGGCGCTACGGAAACCTTCGGGATCCCCGGTGACTTTGCGCTGCCTCTTTACGCCCAGCAGGCGGCATACGGTATGAAAACCATTGTTTGTGCACATGAACCGGGATGTGTCTATGCAGCCGACGCCTACTCCCGTATCAAGGGGTTGGGGGTTGTGGTCACCACCTATGGGGTCGGTGGGCTGAACATGATAAATCCGGTGGCAATGGCCTATGCGGAACACTCTCCGGTGGTGGTAGTCAGCGCAGCCCCGGCCGTTGCCGGACGGCGGGAACACCCGGTCTTTCATCATCTGGTCAAGGATTATGAGAGCCAGCTGCGGGTGTTTGCCGAAGTAACCTGCGCTACCGCCTCACTTACCGAGGCCGGGAACGCCGCATCGGAGATAGATCGCGTTATAAACGCCTGTCTTACTTACAAGCTTCCTGGATATATCGAAATCCCACTGGATATGACGGCGGTGGAAATTCCAGTTCCCGCCCCCCCGATGAGAGGAGCCACCGGTCCTTCGGCAAATATGGATGCAGTAGAGGAGGCTGCCGGGGAAATAATTTCCGCCTTTCTTCATGCGAAAAGGCCGGTTCTCTATACCGGCGTCGGTGTCCGGCGCTACGGCCTCGTTGAAGATGTGATTAAAATTGCCGAAAACTGGGGTTTGCCGGTGATTTCTTCAGTTATGGGTAAAGCGGCATTTCCCGAATCCCATGCAAATTACGGCGGGGTCTACATGGGCAGGATGGGTGAGGCGCAGCCTCGGGAGATTCTTGAAAACGCCGATTTGGTGATCGCTGTCGGCGTCATTTTTTCGGATATCAACACTGGATTCTGGACGGCGGTTATCGACAAGGAGAAGCTGATAGAAATGCGCGATCTGAATGTCAGCATCTCTCATCACACCTATCAACTTGTGCCGATGAGAAGTCTGGTTCCCTATCTCGCCACCATGCAGCCGCAACCGGAAAATCGTTTGCGCTACACATTTGACAAGAAGAAACCGGAAATACCTCCTGAATCGGATAGCCCGCAACTCACTACCATGCAATTGATTCAGGCGCTGCGCAAGTTGAATCAGAGCCGGTTCAGTTTTCTGACGGATATCGGTGATGCCTGGTTTGCCGGATTGGAACTCGATGCCGATGTCTTCATGGCTCCCGGCTATTATGCCACTATGGGCTTTGCCGTTCCCGGGGCGGTCGGTGCCGGAATCGCCGCACCGCATCTCCGTCCCCTGGTTCTGGTGGGTGACGGCGCTTTCCATATGACCGGCAATGAACTGTCAACCCTGATCGCCCATCGCCTGAACGCCATTATCATCGTGCTCAATAATGGATATTTCAACATGCTCTCGGCCCTGGACGGGCATCATGACTATTATAACGTCCATAACTGGGACTATGTCAAATACGCTGAAGCCCTAGGTTGTTCCGGTGCCCGGGCCGCAACGGGGGCTGAACTGTATCATGCTCTCGAGCGGGCCCTTGCTGTCAGTGAGCCTTTTCTGATTGAGGCGGTTCTGCAAAAAACGGATCACGCTCCGATTATGCAGCGGATCAAGGATTTTATTGAACAGGCTGCCGGATCGGAAACCTGATAGACATTTACCGGCAGCTCTATGGACACGATCAGACGCTGTGCGGAAAAGGGCGGATTTGGAGGATTCGGAACTGGGCGGGTTTAGAACCCGCCCCTACACGCCTGGCTCACGTTGTATCTTTGTTTTTCAGCGAAGTTCTGCTGCCTTTTTCTTTGCTGTTTCCCGCAAATAATAGTCATAATCGCCTTCATAAATACGCATACAGCCATGGTCGATCTCAAAAACCCGGCTTATCAGGGAACGCAGGAAATGGCGGTCATGGCTGACCAGGATGACGGTTCCTGCAAACTTCCGCAGGGCGCTGAGCAGAACATCCCGTGACTGGATATCCAAATGGTTGGTCGGTTCGTCGAGTACGAGAAAATTTAAGGGCTGCCCAAGAAGAGTCGCAAGGATCACCCGGCTTTTTTCGCCGCCGGAGAGATTGGCGATACGTTTATCGACATCGTCCCCCTGGAAAAGAAAGGCCGCACAGAGATTTCGAATAACCCCGATGTTCTCAAGCGGTAACGCCTCCTGCACCACCTCGAAAACGGTCTGTTCCGGTTTGAGAAGATCCATGGCATGCTGGCTGAAATAGCCGGTATTGACACCCACACCTGGAATTACCGCGCCGGTGGTCGGCTCGGTACTGCCGGTAATACATTTCAGAAGAGTGGATTTGCCGGCACCGTTGACTCCGACCACGGCAATTTTTTCGAGCCGCCGTACGGTACCGGAAAGGCCGCTGAATACCGGGATTTCCCGGCCATCGTGACCCGACCATGTCTTGCCGAGATTGTCGAGATGCAGGACATCGTCACCGCTTCGGGGCGGAACGGGAAAATCGAATTTGATGGTTTTCTGTTCGGGCGGCAGAACAATGCGGTCAATTTTTTCAATCTTCTTGATCCGGGATTGAACCTGGGAAGCATGGGAGGCACGGGCGGCAAAACGGGCAATGAAATCCTCTTCTTTGGCCAGCATTTCCTGCTGGCGGCGGTAACTGGCCTCGAGCTGTTGCCTGCGGATTTCCCGCTCCTGCAGATAAAAGTCAAAATTGCCGCTATAGGTTGTGGTGCAGCCAGCCGCCACCTCAATAATCCGGGTGACGATCTTGTTCATGAACTCGCGGTCATGGCAGGTCATGAGCAGGGAGCCTTTAAATTCGGTGCGCAACCATTCCTCCAGCCAGAGGATCGATTCGATATCCAGATGGTTGGTCGGTTCGTCCAGCAGCAGAACATCCGGCTGAATTGTCAGGATTTTCGCCAGGGCAATGCGCATCTTCCAGCCGCCGCTGAAACGCTCCACCGGACTGTCAAAATCATGGGGGGAAATTCCCAGGCCGGTGAGAATAGCCTGAGCACGCGGTTCGAGATCATAGCCGCCGCGTTGTTCAAAGATCTCGACACATTCGCCGTATCGCTCCAGCAGGCCGGCCATCTGGTCATCGTCCATAGGTTCGGCCATTTCCGCTTCCATTGCTGATATTTTTCGGCCAAGTTCGACAATATCGCCCGCGGCGGACATAACCTCGGCGATGACCGAACGGCCGGCCATTTCTCCGACATCCTGGGAGAAATAACCAATGACAGTCTTTTTGGAGCAGGAAATATCGCCTTTATCGGCTTCTTCTTCCCCGGTTATCAGGCGAAAGATGGTGGTCTTTCCCGCGCCGTTCGGGCCGACGAGGCCTGTCTTGGTGCCCGGGAGGATCTGTAGGCCGGCATTCCGGAGCAGGACCTGCGAGCCGTGCTGCATATCAATATTCGTTAAATGTATCATGGTTGTTAAAGAAAAAATGGCTGGAAGCTACCATGATACATTGCGCCGATGCAAGTGGAATTTCCATGCCTTTTGGGGATGCTCGGATCATTTGCCGTTGGCCACTTCGATAATGACTTCGACATCCTGCCAGGGTTTCAGCATGGGCTGAATGGTCGGGTCGGCGATGATTTTGCAGTAAATCCGGCTGTCACCCTGGATGGAATTAAGATAAACCGGAGTTGTTGCCACGGAGGGAAGCTTTTCACCTTTTTTAAGCGTCGGCATCATTACCTGCACTTCCTTCGGAATGACCCGGACATTCTTGATTTTGAGGTTGGCCGGTAAATTGCCGACGAGTTGCGGTACGACCTGGATGGTTTTTTTAGTGACACTGGCGAGATTAACCTCTATCTGTGCCGGGTCGCTGTCAAGAAAAGTGAGTTTGGGCGGGAGGTGCAGGTTGTCTGCCGTGATCAGAATCCGTTGTTTTCCCTCGACCATTTTGGAGAGATCCACCACCGCTGTCGGCTTTGACATGACAAAGCTGTCGACTTCGGATTTAGGTCCGGCGAGATGTACCCGGAGTTCCTCAGTTTTTTCATCCACCAAAATCAGACCATCCGCAGGGGGAATGTATTCAAGGGACAGCGGGAATACCTTTTCCACGACCTGCCTGTTGACCGTAATCAGTGTCGACCAGAAAACCAGGGCGATTGCCAGACTCACTCCGACAGGAATCAAGGTACGCCTGTGCAGGAGGCTCTGCAGTTCCAGATCGAGAATGCCGCTCCGGTTGTTGTGGTCCCTGATCACGGCGCCGATGCGCTCTGTCGAATCAAGAATTTGCATGTTCCGGTCCTTGAAAGCGGAAACCACGCCCCTTTCTTCGGAGACGACCAGCACCAGGGCATCGGTCCGTTCCGCGAGGCCCATGGCGGCGTGATGGCGGGTGCCGTAATCTTCCGGCAGGCGGGAGGTCAGGGAAATCGGCAGCCGAACCCCAAAGCTGGCCAGTTTGTTGTCCTCGATGACCATCGCTCCGTCATGTCCGGGGGAATGGGGATCGAAGATGCTCATTATCAGTTGGGAACTGGGTTCGGCATCCAGGCGATGTCCCCCCGACAACTGCTCCTGTACGGGCTCCCTGCCCGGATAGACGATAATTGCGCCTCGTTTTTGTTTTGCCAGCTGCCAGAGTGTCGAGGAAACCGTATCGATAAGGGTATCATCAGTCGAAATCGTCCTTTTCTTCTGCAGGGACACCACCTTCTCAAAGACTTTTCTCAATTCCGGCTGGAAAATGACAATAAGGGCGATCACCGCAACGTTACTGACATTTTGAAAAATCCAGGTAATTCCTTCCAGATTGAGAATGCTTGCCAGGGCAATCACCAGGAAGGCGGCGAGAATCCCCACGACGATCTTCCAGGTGCCAAGCCGAACCAGCGTCCGGTAAAGAAAAAAGAGCCCGGTGGTGATAATGACAATATCCAGTATTGCCTGCCAGGTAAGAAGTTCATGCAAAAGAAATATTATATTGTTCATAGGATGGCTTTTCCTCGTATTGGCCTCTGCGCCTTGTCTTGCTTAGGGACTGCCAACCGGGTTTGAATTCCGGTCCGTCTCTTGCAAATGATACCCGCCTAGAGCTGAAAATGGAATTGTTAGCGACTTTGGACGCAAAAAAAGGTAGTAAAGGTTACAGCTAAGGGGACAAGTTGTAGCCTGAAAATTATCGAGCACCCCACAAGATCCTAAAATAAATTTTTCTAAGTGAAACAGATGAAAAAAGCGAGACCGCGTTCCATTCCCGGCAAAAAGAAAATGAGAGTCGACACTTTTACAGTCGAACGAGACGATACCCTTCTCGCGGGCCTTCTGGCTTTTCTGCCCAGCAAAAGTCGCAACGTTCTGAAAGCCGTTCTCAGGGACGGGCAGGTCTTAGTCGATGGGATTTCCGTGACTCAATTCGATCATGTACTCCAGCCCGGCCAAAAGGTGGAAGTGCGCTGGGATCGGACGACCTCTCAGCAGCAACCCCATGGGCTGAATATCATCCATGAGGACAAAGACTTGATTATAATCAATAAACCATCGGGACTTCTAACGGTTGCCACCGATAAGGAGAAACGGAAGACGGCCTATGCGATCCTCAGCGATTACGTCAAGATGGAGGATCCGGAGAATAAAATTTTCATCATTCACAGGCTCGATCGGGAAACTTCGGGACTGCTGATGTTTGCCAAAAATGAAGCAATCAAACATCAGATCCAGGAAACCTGGACCACAACCATCGACCAGCGCACCTATGTAGGCGTTGTTGAGGGAGAGGTCCAGCAGCAGGAGGGAACCATCGTTTCCTGGCTGCAGGAGAGCAAGGCCTTCATTGTCTATTCATCCCAAAATCCGCGGCACGGCCAGAAGGCAGTAACCCATTATAAGAGAATCAGATCGAACAACCATTTCTCTTTGCTGCAGATCAATCTGGAAACGGGAAGAAAACATCAGATTCGGGTTCATATGCAGGATATCGATCACCCGATCATCGGCGACAGCAAATATGGAGCGAGCCTGAATCCCATTCGCCGGTTGGGACTGCACGCCCAGGTACTTGCTTTTGTGCACCCGAAAACCGGGGAGTTATGCCGTTTCGAGACAGAAATTCCCAAACAGTTTCTGCGGCTCTTTTCAGCCGGACCTGCTGCGTGAAACCGCATTTTTACTCGGCTTCAGGTAAATTCCCAGCCTTAGAGAGGTGTTCCCCTGAAACAAAATCGTCGATTGAAGCGATCATGCTGATTTAAGTAGCGCCTGTAAGAATACGTGGTACTATTATCCGCTGATTTTACGGTACCCTCCTCTGCTTGTTTTTTTCTTTGACAAGTGAGACGGTGCCTTTTACCCTTTTCAGGTATTAAAAATATTTTTTACCTATGTCCAACACCCCACAAGCGGGTACTCTTATCAGTCCCCATGCTGGGTGGGATTAAGTACCTTCTCTCAAAATGTCATTATGTCACGGTGCATTTTCTGTACAAATATGATAACTCCGTATCCAGTATTCTCTGAGCAGTTAAAGACAATCCGAACACGTCGTTCGGGAGGGCGATTAAACAGGTCCAAATGAATACAACATTAATAATTCTGGATAGTCTCTCCGATTGGAAACCCTATTACGAGACCGACAGCATCATTACCGCCGGTGACTATCTCCACAACGAAAAACTCAGTAGAGAAAATCTACTTGTCATTAATCTCTGCAGCGATCTCAGTTACAATTCTGAAGGCTATTATTGTTCCCTGCTGGCTCAGGCAAGAAAACACAAGGTGATCCCGTATGTCGATGCCATAAACGGCCTGGACTGCGACAGCTCTCTTAACTTGCAGGGATTGGTTAAAAAGACCTGTCAATCTTTCCGCTCCAATAACCTGCCCGACAATGGTTCCGCTTCGCATACCCTGGAAATTTACTTCGGTGATTGCGAGGAGCCGTCGCTGAGAAGACTGGCAAAATTCATCTTCGATCAGTTTCCCTTTCCCATACTGAAAGTTACTTTCAGTGATGCCGGTTTTACCCAGATCAAACATTTTCGAACGATGAGTCTCGGGGAACTGAATGAAGCGCAGCAAACACTTTTTGCTAATGCCATCGACCGGTTCAACAAGAAAATCTGGCGAAATCCGAGAAATAAAAAACCAAGCCGGTACGACCTCGCCATTCTCCACGATCCAACCGACAAGCTGCCGCCGAGCAACAGTTCCGCACTTAATCTGTTTGTGTCTGAAGCCAAGAAAATGAATATCAATGCTGAATTGATCACAGCCGATGATTCCGCACGGCTGATGGAATTCGACGCACTCTTTATCCGGCAGACGACAGCGGTCAACCACATCACCTATCAGCTGTCGCAAAAGGCACATCTGGCCGATATGGTGGTGATCGACGATCCGGCCTCCATCATCCGGTGCACCAACAAGGTCTACCTGAAAGAACTTCTTGACCGGGAACAGATCCCATGCCCCAGGTCACACCTGCTTTTCAAAACGAATCCGGAGAGTTATCAGGAACTGAGTGAAAGCCTCGGTACCACCATGGTCGTGAAGATACCGGACGGCTCTTTTTCCCTCGGTATTGCCAAGGTGAGTTCGCAGCAGGAGTACGAAAAGGCCATTAATGAGCTGTTTCAACGGTCTTCAATTCTGCTCGTTCAGGAATATGTGCCGACCGATTTTGACTGGCGTATCGGAGTCATCGGCGGTGAGGTAATATATGGTTGTAAATATTTCATGGCCAGGGGACATTGGCAGATCATTCAGCATAGAGCTACTGGTAACGCCCGAGCCGGCGGTTTTGAAACCCTTCCTATAAACAGCATCCCTTCAAGGGTGAGGAAACTGGCCTTAAAAGCGACTTCCCTGGTTGGTAAAGGGCTGTACGGGGTCGACATAAAAATGGTCAACGACCAGCCGATTATCATCGAAATCAACGATAACCCTTCTATTGAGCACGGCGTTGAGGATAAGATTCTCGGCAATGAGCTGTACCGGATCATTCTACGGGAGTTTGTCAATCGTTTGAACACCGGAGAGTACATGTAAGAAGGCGGGTCGACGCGTCGACGGGCATGTAGGGGGCGGGTTCCAAATCCGCCCAGTTCTCTGGGATTGTCGTAGAAAAATCAGGGCAGGCTTACCAAACGATGCCTTATCACCTCAAAAAAAATTTCATTTTCACTGGCTAAACTTCAGGACAGTGCTCATTGTATAACCAAAAAATTGAGCACGGCTTTGATCGGGGGAAACGTATACACCCGTCCTTAATTTTCTGCGGGTCCTGTTGCCAGGAGTGATGACAATGGAAAAATTCTATCAAGCGCTGCAGAGCTTCGGATACACCCATCCCGTCCATCCGACCCTTATTTACCTGCC
Source organism: uncultured delta proteobacterium (assembly GCA_963835305.1). Taxonomy (GTDB): domain Bacteria; phylum Desulfobacterota; class Desulfobulbia; order Desulfobulbales; family Desulfocapsaceae; genus Desulforhopalus_A. The sequence goes on along the minus strand of CAWIEU010000009.1, from coordinate 13,076 downwards.
TATAGGCGGTGTCATGGCCGCTTTCATTTTCGGCATCCTTGCTGTTATTTTTAACCATTCAAGTTTAGCGGTTTCTGCCAGACATTGCCTGGTTCTGGCATTCTTTGGCGTCTTCCCGACCATCCTTACAGGCTATATGGACTGGCAGTATTATCACGGCGGCGTCTGGATGTTTCCAATCAGGATGAAAATATATCTGGCCACTGCTCTTGTTATTCTTCTCCTTATCACCCTGCTGAGCCATTATGCCTTCAGAGCCGGCATGAAAGTTATTCTTTTTCTCTATACCTTGTGTTTCATCAATGTAGTGGCTATCGGATACTTCGGTGGCGAGATAGTCTTCGGCAGCTCTGAAACGGTTCATCATGAAACTTCCTCTCAAGAAGAGGGGAAAAATGGCAGCGTATCGCCTGAAAAAGTCGCCTGGGCTACCGTCTCGTCGATATTCCAGCAGCACTGCACCATGTGCCACGCAGGATCCGACGCACCGCTGCAGCTTCGGCTCAACAGTTATGAGCAGGTGATGAAAGGCAGCAGGAATGGAAAGGTAATTATCCCCGGAAAACCTGAGGAGAGTGAGCTTGTCCTGCGGATCAAGGGTAAGAAGGAACCATCAATGCCCTATAAGCAACCGCTGTTACCTGACAAGACCATTCAGACAATAGTGCGCTGGATTCAGCAAGGCGCCACAAAAAGTTAAAAGCATTATCCACCAAGTCTATCATTTTGCAGATGTTCGGCCAAACGGACTGCCAGTGCGACAATGGTAAGTGTCGGATTGGCGTAACCCGCGGTTGGGAAAATTGAACTTCCCGCGATATAGAGATTTTCCAGTCCGTGTACCCGGCAATTTTTGTCCACAACCCCCTGCTTTGGGTCATCATGCATACGCGTAGTACCTGCGGGATGTTTGCCGGTTTCTGTATTTTTTCGCCATTGAGAGGGTTCATCAAAAAATGATAATCGACCGGCGCCGGTTCTTTGCAGAATATTATTGAGATATACATGGAAGCGATAAGCACTATCGAGATCCTGTTCCGAGAGATGCCAATTCAACTGCGAGCGGCGGCGGCCAAACTGGTCTTTCTCTTCGCTGAGCGTCACTCGATTGTCTGCTGAGGGCACACACTCGTAATAAAAGCGCGTACGCCATCTGCTGCAGGAAGTGTCTTTTATCAGTGCTTTACGTAGTATGGCCTGTAAAATATAGTGTGGACGCGAACAGATGCGCTTGCAGAAATCCCTAAGATCCCCCAGTGCGGCATCGGCTTTACTTATCTCTATCAATTCCGAGAGTTTTTTACCTTTAATGATCTCCCATAATTCCAGTGCGGCTTTCACCGCTTCACTGGCAAATACAGGATGCGATTCATAACTGGGATAGAAATACATTGCGGCGTTCAGAAGTTTCTCTTTTTCCAGTACTTCAGGGGATAAGGTGATCACCGGGCGTAAACCGGCGTGCCCAAAATCCTGCGGATGCGGCACAGGAAAATAGTATCGCAAGTCCCGGGCAGCACCGCCCGGTATAAACCAGCCGGAGTCGATGAACCCATGGTCGATAAAGTAGCGGCCGACACAGCCGTTCCGGTTGCCCAATGCATTCTCCGGGGTTGATCCGGAGAGCAGCAACAGCCTGGCATTTTCTATACCTCCAGTGGCAAGGACAAATTGTTTCGCCCTGAGTCGTGTTTTTTTACCACTGTATGAGGCAATTTCCACGCAATCGACACGATGGCCATCCTGTTTGACGTGCAGACGCATCACCGGGCTATACAGATAGAGATAAATATTTTTAGCGTTGTGCAGGTTGGTATAATAGCTCTGGTTGAAACGGAGTTTTTTAATCTGAAATATATGGTGCAGCAATTCGGGGTCGGACGATAATGCTTTTCCTTTGAGTAAATCCTTCCATGTCTCAAGCTCATAGTCATAGGAACCCAGCCCACAAATTTCATTGGCTCGGCGGTAAGCAGACCGCAGCTCGTCGCTTTTTATAGGCCAGCCACTGTTTGCGACATAGTCCCGGCGTTCAAAATCGCGCTGCTCCAGCGGCCGGCACCAGCCTGCCCATATTTGTGTCGATCCGCCCAGGCCCGAAAACCGGGCTCGCCACAAAGGTGGATGCCTGTCCCCCTCAACCTCACCCTGAAATAACGATTGTGCTTCATGCACAAAATGCTCGCCACCTGCTTCCAGTATCACCAGGTTTAAACTGCTGTCTGCCGCCAGTTCGAGCGCTGTGGTGATACCGGCGGCACCAGCCCCGATTATGCAGATATCGTAATTGACATCCGTGTTAAATTCATGATTTCGGGAGTTAATAATCATCCGTGTTCTCCATCCGCCATAATGAATCTTTACCCTCAAATTGCGACAATGGCCGGGCGCCTATGGTTTTGAACAGTGTGGGTGCAAGATCTCTAATGCTTCCGTAATCGGCTGAATCCATGGTGGTAAAATCCGAGGAAGTGTTGGAAGCCGGTCTTAACCCGTCAACCACAAACCAGCCTCGCCCAACGTGGTTTCCGGAGCGACCGGAAATATTATACTCGGGCACATGGACCGCGAAGCCGGGCAATAATTCAGACACGATACAGCTGCTTTCAGCTGTCGAACAATCAGCCCATACTACAACAAGATCCGGCAGCACATCTCTGGCCGGTGCATCTGCTGGTGCCTGCTGCCAGGCACGTATCACCTTGCGAACAATAGTTTGTCGGGTATCGGCATCCTGCAAGCTCAACAGATACTGTTCCAGCTCATCACACAGTTGCCGGTATTGGCCCCCGGGTTCAACGATGCCTTCTTTTTCTCGGCCACGGAGGTTTATGCGAATGTACCCTGCCTGATCCATGGGTAATGGAAAATACCTTGTGCTGTGCCAGTCATACATCCTGGCCGACCAAAGCTGAACGAGCCGGTCGGTAACTGTTTGCGGCAATCGTCTGAGTAGTGGCCTGATCAGATGGAAAGGCAAACGGCGGCGAACTTCATACAATAATCCGCGTTTCGGTTTTCTGCCCTGACTGTGCTGCATTATTGCTTCCAGCAGGTCTACGCCCAGATCCCCCCAGCCGTGATTTGGTTTCATGCCGTGAACCGCAAACACCACACGTAGCGCATTGCGCGGCGCCACCGCCAACAGCTGCTCCAATGCTTTATCACAAGCCACGTAAACCTCTGTAAGGGCGCTGGAAATCTGCTGACGCTCACCGGCAGCGGCGGAGCCCACTTGTGAGTGGTCCCACAGGTAATGCCCACCACGGTGAGCCGCACCAAGGATGACACAGCTAAAATCCCAGATTTCCGAACTCAGCAGCTCTACGCCGATGTCCGTTATCTGTTCCGTCGCGGTGATAAGTTGATCTCGCAAGCGAAGCAGGCTGTCTGAATCCTGGCGTCCAAAGTGTTCTGCCGGCATTACCGGCGGGCCGTGGGCCGAAACCAGCCGTTGCCAAAGATCCGGCGGACTGGAACCTCTGGCGATCAGGTCATGAGTTCCCCAACCACCAAGGTAAATGCCATTCAGTGATCGCGGTGACCCAAGAACCATCGGCATATCAACAACACAAATCCTGTATCCCTGGTCACTTAGATCTTCGTAGAAAGGTCGGGACTGCAACCAGAAGTCTGTCGGCACCTCACAGCGCATATGTTCCTGGCGCCACAACTTATTATGATAGATGCCATGTTGGGCAACTGACTGTCCGGTATAAAAGTCAGGCCAGACAGCGCCTGCATATTTATCAGCCGGGGAATTCAGCCTCCCATATCTTCCCTGCTGCATCAGCTTTGCCAGTGTCGGCAATTTGCCCGCAGCCGCCAGTCGTTGTATCAGCGTCCATTCGGCACCATCGATACCGACCATAAACACCGGTGTATGTGCTTTTGTCTTATTAGTATTATTTTTTTTCTGCATATCTCGCCATCGTGTCCTGGTAAACCACCTCAGTCTGCGTCGCGACACTATGCCAGCGATGCCGTACCAAAAGCAGGTTCAGCGCGGCATCGCTTAATGATCCGGCCAGTTCATGATTTTCCACAAGTTCGAGCATGGCGTCAGCAAAGGCCCGAACGTCGTCATTTTTCACCACCAGCCCGGTGACTCGATCAGTGATAATCTTCGATGAACCTGCAAAGGAGACAGTCGGGCGTCCTGCCGCCATATAGTTCAATAATTTTTGTGGAATACCGGCACATCGGCTCCGTGGATTAAGAAGCACATCCGCCTGCACTAGCTTGGCAGGCAATTCATCGAGGGTAACCTTGGAGATGGATACATTGCCACCTATACCCATCTCATCCAGCAGAGTCCGGTATTCAGCGAAGGATTCATTACTAAAGATCGTGAGCCGGGCAACAGGGAATCGCTGAAGGACCAGGGAAAATGCTTTCAACATTGGCTCTATTCCCTGATAAGCCGCGGCATTACCGGCAAAAATAAACACCGGCGCTTCCAGCTTTTTTCGTTCTGCCTTCTCCGCTATGGCTGTTTGAACAAGCTCTTGTCGTGCCTGCTCCGCACGGCGGATAAAATCATCTTCGATACCATTGGATATAACATAAATGCGCTCTGCCGACCGGGTAGCGTGCTTAACAAGAACATTTTTTATTGAGTCGGTCACCGCGATTACACTATCGGCCCTGCGGGCAAGGTTATAGTCCAGAAAGTTGCCCAAAAATCGTTTTAAGCCGGTGCCGATCATAAGGGCATAATCTTGCAGCTCTGAGCCAGCCAACGTATGGGCGTCATAAACAATAGGCAGATTCAGGCCGAGCGCGCGGGCAGCTAAAGCCGTCATGACACCTTCGATGTGATGCGCATGGATAATGTCGTAGTCAGCGTTTTTTGCCACCTTGAGTGTCAGCCGCAGCAACATTGGATCGAGTACAAACAGTTTGGTCAGGCTGGGACCGGGAGAGACGCGGCGATAATAAGCCACCTTTGCTGTGCGATGCACCTGGAACGGCAAGCTGTCAACTGATTGCCCCAGGTGATAAGTCGCCACATCGACTTTATGTCCTTGTTGAGTCAATGCCTCGGCCAGGCGCTGAATCCTGATCGGTGTTCCCCTGGGCCATGGAAACGGACAGGCAGCCAGCATCAATATCTGCAAAGGCTTTTGTCGTCTGCAACCCATATCATTCATAATATTTTTTTCACCAGCTGCCAGTAACCATGCATGAACGCCTCGAACAAGCCGATGCAGCTGCGTGTCACAATGCCGGAGTTCATCGCCTGTGTCAGCGGTAACTTACCGGAATACAGGATATCACGATCGGTTCTTTGTCGCTGAGCCTGATATGCCTTTCGCTCTGCCTGCAGAACTGTGAGACGCCTGCCTGTATCGACAAGTGCCCGCCACCATTCATATCCCCAGCCTTTGAAAATGACCCCGACCATCTGCAGCAGTTCAAACGAGAGAAGTAATGGTGCCAATATGATCAAGCTGCGCAGCGAGAAATAACGAATGATGATCCACCAGCGATTACGGATGAGGCAGTACATCCTGGTAGATGAAACTTTTCCGCCTGATCGATAGGATAAGCCCTCGGTGCCGCTGCCATGCAATACTCTGGCACAAGGAACCACCATGGTCATCAAACCCAGCAAATTTGCCCGGACACCGAGATCGTGATCTTCCAGATTAAAGATGAAATCTTCATCAAACAGAGGCTGAATGGTAAGAGCCCGGCCATGTAGAGCTTGGTGGTGCCAGCGCTGACGATCGATCATGAAACAGGCGCTCACCATCGAGCTTGTCTGCCTTGTTTGCATAGGTGCCTTATCGGATCCGACATTGGCCTGCCGTAATGACATCATGCCGAGCAGGTGGCAATCGGCACCCTCAAACTGGATGATTTCGGGATTAGACTTATAAACTACCCGAGGCATAGCCAATGCTATTTTAGCATCCTGTTGCAGCGTTTCATATAGCGCTTCAAGCACCCCCTCCGTCAAGCTGATATCATTATCCTGAAAAAGTATAACATCATGTTTTGCTCTCAGGAAACCAGCGTTTCTGGCAGCCGCGGGGCCACTATTACAGGGCAAGGCTAGTACGGTGATCTCATCGACGGTATTGAGGTAAGCCAGACTGGCATCGGTCGATGCATTATCGACGACCAATATTTCATTAAACTTTGAGGACAAAGCCCGCACGTTCGGTATAGCCTCCTGAAGATAGGCCAGGCCATTGTAATTAATTATACAAAGAGTAACGGGATCAGCCAAAACTGTCATCCTCCGGCTTTCGCTGTGAGATTTTAGTGTTCTGTTCCACGAGCTGATGCCCCGGTGTATCAATGACTGCCGCTGGTTTCTTACGTAACCATAAATGCTCTGCTTCCAAAAGCAGGCCTATCAGTGCACAGCTCAGCGTTCCGGAATACATCAGCACGGACCAGGCGGTGGCTTGGGGCATTGATACTCCATAAGGCAACATCAGCATGATCATGCCGGCTTCCCTGACTCCGATATTGGAAATCGATATCGGTAACATGCCGAGCAAGTAGACAACCGAATATACCCATAAGATAGGCATCAGCCCCAGTTCGATATTTAAGGCCTTGCCGAAACAGAGAATCCCCAGCGCCGCAAACAGGCTGTGCATTGCTGAAAAAATGACGAGAAGAAAAAGGGTCATGTGTGATGTCCGACCGATCATATCAACCTGTCGGCACAATCTCATCATCGCTCGATGCACCACGGATTTTCCATGGTCGTTTATCTTTGATTCGAGCCAGCGCAGGCTTCCGAAACGACCAAAGAACAGGCCGAATGCAAGACCAAACCCTATCGCCATGACCAGCGCATAGCCGGAAATGAGGGAGGGACTAAAATTCCTATCGAGTAACCAGAAGAGAGGCGCTGCCAGTAACACGACCAGCAACTGGATGAATTTATTGGCATAAATATTTGCCATGGCTGCTATAGGCTCTATACCCTGTTGCCGATACTTAAGAAAAGTCACCGCACCACCGGCCAGCCCACCTGGAGCCAGAATGTTGTACAATGTCGAGGTAAATACGATACGCATCATCATCGGAAAACTCGTATTTAGCCCCTGTGCGTTGGCAATCAGCTGCATCCTGAGCGAGGTCAGGAGCCTCAGCAGAGTTAACAGGGCTGTCCCGGCGACGACCCACACTGGATCGGCGACCAGAATAGCTCTAACCACACTGGATATTGGAACAAAGTAAAAAATCAGAGATAAAACGACAATGCTTATCGCTGCTTTTAAAAAGAGGGAATTTAATTTTTTCGAGATGGATGTTAGACACATTATCTGGGTGATTTCAATATGAATCAAACAGAATAGGGGGTGGTAAACAACCGGTATGACAAATAATCTAGCTTTTCTGAAATTTTCCTAAATCCGGACTGATTACTAACAACCTATCCTCTTTTCGCCGTCCTTTCAAGAAATTTTTATCGCTGCAAACTGCAGACCAAAGATGGCCCGAAGATGAGATACAAAATGTCCATGTTGTTTGCGGACAGGGCCTAACCAGCCAGAATAGCAGTGTCTTCAAGGCGAATTTCCAGTTCGGCAAGATCGATTTCAGAAAGATTGAGTAGCTGGGCTTCCTCGCTTGCCGACAATACCAGGGATGGTTCTTGTGCCAGACCTATTCCAAGCTTGAGGCAAGCCATATTACTCAGACGAACGAGCAGCAGCAGAAGATTTTTGCCGTCAAAATCATTATTGTGATGATCTCTTGCAATGACACAGTATTCTTCGGGCAGATTCCACTGCTTCATGAGACTGTATCCCTGTTCTGTGTGCAGGAGGTTCATCGCTTCCGTAATCAATTGGTTGGTAATGGGCAGATTCTTGTTTTTTTGTTTCATCTGATCCGCCACCATCAAGCACAAACAGTTTGCCCACGTCATGAAAGAGTCCGGCAAAAAAGGCGTGACTTTTCAATTCATCGAGTTTACATCGCTTTGACAACCACTGCACTCCCAGAGCACATCCTACTGAATGTTGCCACAACTTGTGCATCAGAATATTCAGTTCCTTATTGTTACTCCGAAACTGATTTTTGGTGGCAGCCAGAAGAGTTATACGTCCCACTTCCCGCATTCCGAGGCGGACAATGGCTGCCCTGATTGTCATAATTTCAACGAGTCCATGATAGAAGGCGGAATTAGCCATTTGTAACACCTGGCTTGAGAGTGACTGGTCTTTGCAGATGAGGTTCTCCAGGACTCGCATGTCGGGTTCTTTTTTCACCAGTTCCTGCTGGACTCTCATGGCCGCGGAACTTAATACGGGTAAAACGATATCTCCTGCTTCGATGTACTGCTTTATGACATCTAGAAACGATAGATTCTGCTGCATGGTATTATTCTCCTGAAAGACGACGTATTTCGGCTAAAGGCCTGGGTTTGTTCAGTTTCGGTAAGCAGCGTAGAATCTCTTCAATACTGGTGATGCCTGCGGCAGCCTTCACCAGGCCATCCTCCAGCAAGGTGATTAATCCGGAATGCTCAATACTGATTTGCCGTATTTCGTAGCTGGTTTTCTGCTCAAGTATGGCATCTCGGACCAGTTCATTGAGCACCAGTAGCTCAAAGACACCTACTCGGCCTTTATAGCCCGTCTGCTTACAGTCTGAACAACCGCGGCCTTTCCTGAATCGTGCCCCCCTGAGATCAGCTGCCGAAAGCCCCATCCTTTGCAACTGGATCGGTGTAGGTTTTGCCTCTTTGGCGCAGGATTCACAAACCCGGCGCAGCAGTCTTTGGGCCAGTACGCTGACAATCGTGGATGAAATAAGAAAGGGTGCAATATCCATATTGAGCAGACGGATAAGGCCACCGATACTGTCTTCGGTATGAAAGGTACTCAAAACCTTATGGCCGGTCAAGGCCGACTGCATGGCCATTTCCGCGGAAGCATTGTCCCTGATTTCACCTATGAGGATCACGTCGGGATCCTGACGAACGATATGCCGTAAGGTCTCTTCAAAGGTCATGTTGATGGAAGGATCGATTGAACACTGGGCAATACCATCTATGACATACTCTACCGGCTCTTCTGCCGTTATGATACTTATCTGTGGGTTTTTTATATGATTGATGCAGCTGTAGACGGTGGATGTCTTGCCGGATCCGGTAGGTCCTGTGACCAGCAGTACGCCGCTGGGTTGATAAACCGCATCCTCCATAAATCGGGCAAGCATATTGGGTCCCATACCAATGGTATGGATATCCAGGAGTTCTCTTTTTTGCTTCAGCAGCCTGAAAACAATCTTTTCTCCATATATAGTGATGAAAAAGGACACTCGAATATCGATGCTGCCCTCATCGTATTCGAAAAGGATCCGCCCACCCTGATGCCGGCGTTTTTCTGCTATATCGGCTCCACACATGATTTTTATCCGACTTGTCAAGGTCGGTATGATATCGGCAGGAAAATCCTTATAATGACGCAGGACACCATCTTCCCGAAAACGAACCTGCAGGCGATCTGATTGTGGTTCTATATGAATATCGCTGCAGTCCTCTTTGACTGCGGCAATAATCATCGAATTGACGATGCCGACCGCAGTTTTGGCATCGACATTGACGGTTTTGCCGGCGGCCAGGTTTGTCAGCAGTTTAATTGTATCGCCCAGGGATTTTTTCTCGGCAATCGCAGGGCTTATCTTGCCTCCTAAAAATTTATTTGCCACCTCGATGCTTTTTTTGTCCAATGGATCGGCAAAAGCCACGAGAACAGCACCGTCATGGGTTTTAATTGGAACGAACTGGTATTCAATAATTATTTTTATGGGAACCCTGTTGAAAAGAGCTTTGTCCACCAGAGATACATTTATATCTATTAGTGGAAACCCAAGTTGAATGGAAAGAATCCTGTTAAATATTTTTTCATCAATAAAGTTATATTTAATAAGGATTTCACCAAGTTTGAGATCCTTGTCCCGCTCTTGCTGGATATTGAAAGCGGCAGTCAGGTCGTCCTCTGCAAGATGTCCCAGCTCAACAAGAAGTTCTCCGATGCGGATGGACATCCTGGTGTTGGTCATTGCCTGTCGCACCAGTTCATCGGAGACGAATCCCAGGTCTTTCAGGACATTGATCAGTGAAGTCGGAGTCGCCAGTTTCTGCCGTATTCGCTCGGCGTGCTTTACCTGTTGTTCGTCGACTGTTCCGGATTTTAGAAGAAGTGAAACAATCTCTCCATATTCATTTTTATGTTCGTTTTTCATCAATTTCCACCAGGAAAAAACCTATCGGCAAAGAGGCTATTTATAACTGCCCAAATTAAAACAATATCACAATGATTGTAAATAATTTAATAAAAGAGTGACACGGATATCTTGATTTGTTGCAGAGGCAGGTCTTTTACTATCAGACTTTTTCTTTTTCCTTTGAAACTAAAACATCGATCGAGTCTTTTTACGCTGTTGCGTCCGCCTGCTGTCGTTGCCAATGTTCTTCGGGAAGTCCGGGACGCGATATAAGACACAATTTCGACCCGCTGGTATAATGGGGTGCGACCGCCGGTGGAGCCTGGCCAGCAGATTTGCAGTCATAGAGAAAGAAATTGAGGTCCTCCTTATGCCTGGACCTTGGGATTTCGGGCATCGACCTAAACATCTACGATGATGACGTTGGTCATTGAGGATCAACCGATTTGCCATGTCCAGCCATCGCCGAGAAAAACTACCAATGCCGGTTTAAGGCAAAGAGATATCACTACTCTCTGATATTAGCAAAGATAGTCCGTCAAACAGCGATCGCCCATCTCGAAAAACCAGCCCAAGTGCTATTACATCCGCGGCACAGAGGGCAGCTCCAAAAAATCCTGCAAACCAGGTGAAGTCGGAAGAAGCCTCACCGACTCTATGACAGCCGGGTGCGGCGCTAGAGCAGCCCAGTCAAAAACTATTCCTGCTGGGATTTAAGAAGGTATGGGCGTGGGAACCCTGTACCCAATTTCTTGATCGCTACCGTCACCGCCTTGCCGCATTCCCTGACTATGGCTTCAACTGGGCCTACGCTTTCTTTTTCGTCTTCCATCCCTACAGTCGCCGAAACAGATCGGTTTGACCGGTAGATCTATTCCTCACTGCCGATCATCGGCCCGAAACAATAGATCTTGTCAGGAGGTTTGTCGAAGAATCCATATTTTTTTTTCTCAAATAGAGAAATTTATAAAACTGTTGAAAGTGCAGAGAATTTGCCTTGAAAATTCGAATGTTTATTCCATGTCATCCGGGCAGGTGCTCAGTCCTACGTCATCACAACATAATTAGCCAGATCCGGAGATAGTATTCATTTTGCTAATTCCGGCTAACTACACGCCGGAATGAAAAAAGCATTTGGGGAAATACGAAATCTGACATAACTGCGAAACGAGGAAAAAAAGCGTTCTCACTTAGCCTCTTTTTTGCCCTCTCCACTGTAATAGTCCACAGTAGACTGGATCAATCCCGGAATGGTATCTTCTCTTGGCTGAATGTATACTGCAATCCGTTGTCTGTCACCGTCTGCAGTCATTGGTCCGATTGCGGCAATTTCTTACCCTGCCAGGATCTTTTGCAGTTCTTTCTGATTTTCCTCAACCATTTTAAAAATTACGCACGGTAGACGAACTTGTCAAGGTGCATCATCTCCACCTTCCGTCCTTAAGCTCTTCCCTAAGGCCCTTCTTCTCGCCTTCAGCAGAACATTCCTATACAGGTGCAATTGTTTCCTGGGCACCGGCGCCCCAGGGTCTCGGGCAGAATTCCCTCGCCTGGAAGAGCTCGTGGAATAAGATATCGCGCCTTGAACACCTAATAAAGAAGGCTTTCCCTGACCCTTACCGGTAGCTACTGGAATAAAATCAGCGTTCAGCCCGTAATGCAGGAGAAGATCGGCGATATTTTTCCGACAACAGCGAGATCCAGCCCTTTCAGATCATCGGCATCGATGCCCTTCGATACAGACGATCAAAGAAATACTCTGCACCGTTCAGCGAGGTCAAAATCGAGTGATACTCATCCATCCTTTCCAATTCACTATCCAGCACCTGATAGGAATCTACTGCTTGATATGGATAGTCGAATATCAAGACAATTTGGCCAAACTCTTCCTGTCCGCCACCCGGTCGCTGGCCTGCTCGTGGGTCCGGGTTACTATGCTTTTTTGCCGAACTAGTGGGGTCGGTTTTCGTACGATCGATGATTTCGCGCAGCTTCACCACCTCTCCGACAATTATCGGAGCCGGAGAATTTATTCCGAATCAGGAGACGCCTGGGAATAGTCTCCAAGGTACCAGACCACCGAACGTTGTTGCGGTGGACGCCGAGCAACGACAGCAACCGGGGTCTTGGGGATCCGACCATATTTGATGAGGTTGAACGATTATCGGCAGCTTTTTAATGCCCATATAATCATGATGTTCCTGCACCGTCGACAGTTTAGACCAGTCAATATTGGAATTTTCCTTGGTCGAATCCTCGTGGCCCTTAAAAAAGCAACGGAGGCAATTTACCCTGTGGGTTATGGGAATGCCTGCATATGTTTGCAGCCGCGGTCGCGGAAGTGACCCTGGTACCACCTGGACTGGTCCCGGGAGCATGCAGTGTTCGACCTTTCCCGCCACGCCCCAAAATATAAGATGGCCACCCTTGAAATGACAACCATTTTCCCGGCCAAGGCATAATCAACCAGCATCTGGCTGATTTGTTCCTGGGAAGGGTATGTTTCACCCCACCCTTTTTGCCGACATAGATCAACTGGCATTTGTGGTGCATGCTAATAGTTTTTACTGGCGAGATAGTCATAGACCACGACCTCGGCCCTATCGATCAAACGCCTTCCACGCACGGTAAAGGAGGACTTTGGTCTCCTGGACCGGCGCCGACCAGGATCACTTTTCCGGGCTCTTTCATTTTTGTTTTCTTTCGATAATTTAAAACTACGATATCTGCTGAAATATGCAGCTAAACGATTTGCATCGGATAACAGCAGATCAACTGTGCAACAACCTTTATAACGTTAAAGACGAAAGGGTTTTCCGGAGTATGGGAAGGCCCTTTTGTATTGAAATACTGATTAGCTGAGAAGTTCC
>CAWIEU010000008.1:0-97151 GCA_963835305.1 uncultured delta proteobacterium | reverse complement strand
CATAATTCAGGCTAAAATCAATTTTCTTCAAGCAGCCGTCGAGCAACTCGCCTGCCTTCTTCCCTTGCCACGGCCCCTTGAGCCTTGCTGTGTCCGTATCCGGGATAATGTTTTCTGAATAATGAGTTTTCTCTTCGAACCATTTTCCCTCTCAATTGAAGGATAAGGCCGATAAATCTCCAGGGCTCCCGGACAGGATGATTGAAAACGATTGGTGCAGCAATTTTGGCATCATATCGCTGTAATCGATATCTAACCGTCCAGTAATGCAGACGCCAATATGACCTGCAGGAGATAAAAGGGATAACCTCTTTGCCGCCGCACACCTGACGTCCGTATTTATCAAGAAAATCAAGTATTGGCCCGCTTGGATGATACGACCAGGTAGGACCGGCTAGGACAACACAGTCCCAGTCCTCAAAGCATAGTGAACTGATCGGAAGAATTGCAGTTCTGAGACGGAAAAAAGTCATTACCATTGCTGCAACCAGCCCGAAATTCGTTTTGAAAGGAAATGAATAGGGCTCGACCGGCTCAAGCTTTTCAAGCGATACGTCAATGCCTTCGCCTTCCAACCCTTCAACAAATTTTCTGAGCAGCACTCTAGTTTGCTGGGTGAAGGAATAATATACGATGAGGACCCGCTTTTTTCTCAAATTAAATCCTCAATTTTTAACAGGAGTAATGTCTAAGGATGAAGAGCAAAAGCTCTCCAACGGGTATAGGGGCGAACCTGTGTGTTCGCCCTGTCCTGAAACCGCCTCTACAGACGGCAGTCTGATCATACCCATATGGGGTGCCGGCAAACATTTACTGTACACGAAAAAAAAAGCCCCCGACAAGTCAGGGGCTTTTTCAATATCAAAAGAAGTTCTGCAACTACCCTTCGACCTCGTGTTCAACGCTCACTGCAATTTTATAGAGAACTGTCACCAGCAGAAATCCTATGGACCAAATACCCAGGGTGATGCCGATTTCGTTGGCGGTGGGGTAATACTCCACAACCTGCTCTAACGGATTGACTGCCAGACCACCGAGCACAAAACCAAGTCCTTTATCGATCCAGAGCGCAATGAAAATCATAGCACAACCGATTCCCACGAGGAGTTCGTTGTACACCTTACTAATTTTCAAGTAGGCAAACAAGCCGAGTCCGCCAAAACAGAGCAGCACTGAACTCCACATAAAGGGCACCAGATTATTATAAGTGTGACCTCCATGCTGAATACCGAAAAACAGATAGTTAAGAGCGTCTTTGTGGCCGGGAATATTTGAGTAGTAGCTGACAAAAAACTCGAGGCAGACAAAAAAAGCGTTTATTAATGCTGCGTACATAATAATTGTCGTCAGCTTGTTAATGGCTTCCTTGCCGGCATCAAAGTGAGCAATCCGCTTCATTATCAGACAGGCGATAACAATTAGTGCAGGGCCCGCCGCAAAAGCGGAAGCGAGAAAGCGGGGAGCGGTAATGGCACTCAGCCAGAAATGCCGCCCGGGCAAACCGCAGTAGAGCATAGCGGTAACGGTATGAATAGAGACCGCAAACGGAATTGAAATATAGACAAAAATATAAACCCATTTCGGTGGTTTTACTTGTTTGCGCTCAGCAGTGAGAATGACCCAGCCGCAAATGATGTTTAAGGTCAGGTAACCCACCAGAACACACATATCCCAAAAAAGCATGGAATTGGGTGTCGGATGGAGAATCATATTCAGTGCCCGCAAAGGTTGACCAATATCGACCATGATAAACAGAAGGCACATGACAAGAGAGGCTATTGCCAGAAACTCACCCAGAATCGTGATTCTGCCGAAGGTCTTATAGTTATGAACGTAATAGGGAAGTACCAGCATCAACCCTCCAGCCGCAACACCGACCAGGAAGGTAAATTGGGAAATATACAGTCCCCATGACAAGTCACGGCCCATGCCTGTCAAGTACATACCATAAAGAAACTGTCGAAGATAACAAATCGCTCCGACTGCGATGAATGCACTCAGAAAAGCCAGCCACATCCAGTAGTTAGAGTTGCCTTTTAATACTTTTTCAATCATGACTCCCTCACACTATGTAAAAGACTGACGGTTTTGTTCCAAGGGAAGGCTTCCTTTGGATGGTATGTTCCTGGTCAAGAATCTGCCGAATCTCGGAATTTGGGTCATTCAGGTCTCCAAACACGATAGCTCCGACTTCCTTGACGGCCTCAAGACATGCTGGTTCTTCTCCCAGCGCCAAGCGCTCGCCACAGAAATTGCACTTCTCGACAACACCGCGCATACGGGTTGGAAAATCAGGATTGTATTCCTTGATATAAGGTCGAGGATCCATCCAGTTAAAGCTTCGTGCCCCGTAGGGACAACCCATCATGCAGAATCGGCAACCAATGCAGCGATGAAAATCCATGACAACAATACCGTTCTCACCTCTGAATGTGGCTTTGGTGGGACAAACCCGGACACAAGGCGGTTGATCGCAATGATTACAGAGAGCCAGGAATTCATTCTCTTTGGTAATTTTTGACTCATGATAGCTTGAGTGTTCCGGAAAAACATTTTCAAAAGGCGCAGGCCAGATCCATTTGATCTCGCTTTTCGTGTTGCCGATATCCGGAACATTGTGCACTCTGTGACATGCAGCTTTTGCTTTAACCAAAAGATCGGGACGCCCGTACAGTTTGCGCATATCTATGAGCATTCCAAGACGTACTCCCTGGGGAGCTTGTTCTGCTCCGTGCCCTTCAGCCTGATGTCCTTCTGCAGGAATTGCGGCATGTCCTTCTGCTTCCCCCTGCCCGGACGAGGCAAAAGCCGGGGATGAAGTCAGTTTGACAACGACCGGAGCGCTAATGCCGGCCAGCGCCGTTGCTCCCGCAATTTTAAGAAATTTCCTTCTTTGCTTATCCATTAGTGTGTCTCCTTCTTTTTCGCAAGGTCGGTCGCGGTCAAATGACAATCCCAGCAATATGGTTTGACAGAGGCATATGCATGACAGGAGTCACAGAATTTCTCTTTATTGCTGTGGCACTGCATACAGGCAAGCTGCAAACCTTTGCGATACTCCTTGCCGTCTACCGTAACTGCAACACGATCATTGTTCCGAATCACGTCATCGCGCCATTGATTTAACAAGACCATATGATTCGCCCGTATTTCAGCGATCGGTTCGACACACTCTTTTGCTCCATTAGGTGGTAATTCAGGCTTTGGTACCGCGCTTGCTTTCGAGAACGCATTGAACCAGAGCGGAAAAGTTACAAACAGGACGAATATAATCAGTCCCGGTATTATTGTTCCTTTGTTGTACATTAGGTTTACTCCTATGTTCTGTTCAGGATTTTTTAAAGCATGGTACGTAAGCCTTCATCGAGTTCACCACGATTCTCACCTTTCAAGACTAATGCATTGGCGACAAGCTCGGTTACTCCACAGACTCCAACCCCGGGATTCCAGTAGTTCATGAGTGATGTCAATGTTGCCCTGTCAATCGCACATACACAGGCAAGCATATTCACACCATGCTTTTCATGCACATATTTAACGGCATTGGCACGAGGTAATCCTGAACGCATTCTCAATTCCATGATCTCATCGGTATTGAGGCCGGTTCCGGAACCACAGCAGAAGGTCTGTTCACGAATGGTATTCTCCGGCATTTCAACCCAGTCAACGACGTGATCCAGGATGTAACGGGGCTCATCAAGAAGACCCATTGCCCTGGCGGTGTTGCAGGAATCATGATAGGTCGCTTTGACATGGCTGTTACGGCTCTTATCAAATTTCAACTTGCCGTGTTTGATAAGATCGGCGGTAAACTCACTGATATGGACCATTTTCGTTGATGCCGCATTTTCGAAAACAGTACCCGTGATTGGAGATACGGGCTTTTCAAGAAAATCCGCCGGACCATTCATGGTATCCATATATTGATGGATAACACGCCACATATGACCGCACTCACCACCTAGGATATATTTTACGCCTAGCCTTTTGGCTTCAGCATACATCTTGGCGTTGAGTTTCTTCATCGTCTCGTTATTGGTAAAAAGACCGAAGTTACCACCCTCGGAAGCATAGGTGGACCAGGTGTAATCCAGGCCGATTTCCTCAAAGAGGGCGAGATAACCCATGGCGGTATATAACCCGGGTTCGGCAAAAACATCGGCTGATGGAGTAATGAATAAAATTTCCGCGCCTTTTCTGTTAAAGCTGATGTTAGGTCTTACTCCGGTAAGATTCTCAACATCATCGACAAGAAATTCGACATTGTCCTTGAAGGTATGCGGCTGCAGCCCCATGTGGTTACCGGTGCGGTTGGAATTGGAAGCCGGCTCCAGAATCCAGTTGATACCCACGCCGACCAGATGCAGCAGTTCACGTAGCATCATGGTCACTTCGGCGGTATCTATTCCATATGGGCAGAAAACGGAGCATCTCCGGCATTCCGTGCACTGATAGGAGTACATGAACCACTCCTTCAATACCCCAACCGTCATCTCCCTGGCGCCGGCCATTTTTCCGAGTATCTTACCGGCAAGGGTAAAATCATTGCGATACACTGATCTGAGCAACTCAGCGCGCATTACCGGCATATTTTTCGGATCACCGGTACCTAGAAAGAAATGACATTTATCCGCGCAGGCGCCGCAGCGAACACAGCAATCCATGAAAATTTTCAGGGAACGGAATTTTTCAAGCCGCTCTTTTAAGCCCTTGAGTATTATTTCTTTCCAATCCTCCGGCAATTTCCAGTCTTCATCCTCCGGCGACCACTCACGTGCATTTGGAAAGTGCAGTCCGGATTGACTGTTCAGATAGGCAACTTTTTCTGACTTGGCAGGGTAGGCGTAATTACCCGGCTTGAATACAACCGGGATATCCATCCAATCCATGGTAGGTATTGCTCCTGTGGCCAAGGATGGTCCCTGCACTACGCTTTTCGATAATTGATCTAATTTTGGAACTGACATCGTTATCTAATCCTCTTAAGCTAGTTTTGGGTCACGACTGCTTCTTCACCCTTCTCAGGCGCCATCTCCTTTTCAACAGGAATGCCGGCCTCTACCATAAACTCACGGAATTCATCCTCGTATCCAGCATAGGAATGGGGAATGATCCTCGGATTCCAGGGATTGATGTGACGCTTTGCCCGACTGTTATTCTTCATGTTTCGGGTTGGACTCATAAAGACACCCGCGAAATGCATAAGTTTGCTGAATGGGAAGTAAGCCAGCAGCGTACAAACCAGAAAAAGATGGATATAAAAAATTGCCCCTATTTCTCCTTTGATCGTCGGCGAGAAGGTAACCAGCCCGACAGCCAGTTGCTTAATATTGACAATGTCAATATCAGTGCGTATGAAGTAACGCATCAATATACCGGTCAGGGCGATGGTGAAAATGAGCACCAGGGGGAAATAGTCGTTCATGAGCGACAGAAAGCGAACATGACGGGTAATAAGGCGTCTTGAAAAAAGCAGGATGCAGCCAAGCAGCAAACCAACATCGGTGATGTACCAGGTGGGAGCTCCGACCTGGAAGATTCCGTCGCCAAATTCAACCCAATTAATCCAGGCAGGTACGGGATCGAGGAAAAGGCGCATATGCCTGATAATGATCAGAAGAAATGAGTAGTGGAAAATCAGAGCGAACAGCCACAGCCACTTCGAAGATTCGTAAGTGAGATGAGGTCCATCATGAATTTCTGATTTGGTGTTTCTGAACAACGACCGAAAGGTCACTATTTCAAGAAACATTCTTGCGACAACCTCTGCGGTTGTGTTAGGGGCCTCAAGCTTGTTATGCTTGATGAAATCCAATGATTTCCCCTGTCCGCAGGTAGTCTGGATCGGAAATGGTACAGGAGACTTCCCCCATTGCACCACCCGGTAGACACACCCACCAAGGAAGATCATTATGGCCAGATACGGGAGAGCGACACCAAACAGATAGGGCATCCCCGGTATCTGCGATCCGAGCCCTGCAATCAACGCCAACGCTATGACTGCCAGGAATGAGAAGGCGTACTTCATTTCTTACCTCGCTTCAGTTGAACTGTTTTGGAAACCATGTAAGGTAAACAACCTCACTGTCACACTACACGGAGACCGGTGAATTACCATTAACCAATATTCTTCTTATCAGACAGCAGCCTGGACGGGCACCTACTGTCTGTTAATATGTGACTTCCCGACCTAATCTCATTAATCCGGACTTGATACAATCTCTCCCTATACCGCATGTATATATCAAAGGCAGCCAACATCGCAAGATCAACCGCGAAATCGAAATCATACAGTTCAGCCACTAAATGTTTTCGCTCCTTATCCGCTTCAAAAACTTCACGGGTAATGTGCTTGACCGCATTCAGGGGGGAGACAGCTTGTGATGGGGTGAATTCCTGCACGGAGCGGATACTTATTATCTGTTCAAGTGAAGGGACAAATTCCTTTGAATCGGCCCCTTTGGCAAGCAGCAGAAAAAGTTTTTCCAATGCCTGCCGGACATTACCACCGACTGGATTGGCGAATTCGTCGTGCTCCCTGACAAAAAAACCTGATGAGGCATATGTTGAAAGAGTATATTCTACCCATTTATTGACTATTTTTTCCCTGTGGTTTCTAAAACCTTCCGCAAGATCCATACGTATACAACCTTCCTGTTAACAGCAGAGCCTCTACTGAATGGTCACCTAAATAAGGAAAAAGCAACTGAATGGCCATTCACAAACTGTGATTTTTAGCACTTTTTCCTTCGATTTTCAAGATTATTTTTCTCGGGCACAATACGCTCAAAATCAGTACTGTTAGGGATCCCCGCCCGATTCTACTTCTTGGAAAACCTGATTATATCTCCGACTATATTTACCGCTTCCTTGATATAAGGATCATCATTAACATCTTTCAGCCACTTCTCCTGGGGATCTTCCTGGCTATTTTCCAGATCGTCAAAATCAGAGCCTGCTCCCTGTTCTTCACGATATTTTCGATAATGCGCTCCGACTTTTTCTCGCATCAGCTCAGATTCTTCACGTTTCCGACGCATGTCGTCGAGCTGCACCGAAATCCTTGTATCCTCGATCCGTGCGGCCGCTTTTTTGGCTTCTTCGCTGATAATTTTCAGACCTTCGTCTTGAGCTGCCCGCTTCAGGCTCAACTCCCGGATCTTCTTCAGATCAAAATCTCTCTTGAAAGGCGTAAATTCAGCAGGTGCAATAGAATCCCAAGGCAAGGAATAATCCAGATACCTTTCTCCCGATTTTATATGTTCAAATAAATTGGGAAGAACGATATCAGGTTCCACGCCCTTATATTGAGTGGAACTGCCGGTAACCCGGTAAAATTTCTGAATGGTGACTTTTAGCGCTCCGAGATCTTCGTATTTATGCAGGTGAAGCAAAGGAATATTTTCATTAAGATCTATTATAGTCTGTACTGTTCCCTTACCATGGGTATGAGAGCCGCCGACTATTACTGCTCGTTTATAATCCTGCAATGCCGCTGCGACTATTTCAGATGCAGATGCGGAAAACTTGTTGACCAGCACAACCAGAGGCCCATTGTAAGCTATCTGGTCGTTTGTATCGCTTAACACCCGTTTTTCTCCGAATCTGTTCATGACCTGCACGACGGGACCTGATTTAATAAAAAGTCCGGCTATATCAACCGCATCGACGAGTGCGCCGCCTCCGTCATCCCGCAAATCAAGGACAATTCCATCGACATTCTGCGCAACCGCCTTTTGAATTTCCTTGAGGGTGTCATCCGTTGAATTTCGGCCATTCGCCCCATTTTTGGTTCCTTCGAAATCCCGGTAGAAGCTTGGAATAAAAATATATCCCGTCTTACGGCCGTCTTGAGATTCAATTATAGTACTTTTGACGAAGGTCTCTTCAATCTGAACGACATCGCGTACAATTTTGATTGTCTTGGTTACACCATCCGGTTTTTTCACCGTAAGGGTGACGGCTTCCCCTTTGGGCCCCCGGATCAGACGCACAGCATCTCTCAGCCGCATGTCTGTAATATCGACAGGTTCCTGCCCCTCCTGTGCGACCTCCAAAATTATATCTTCGGCCTTAAGACCGCCCTGCCTGGCCGACGCACTGCCGGGGATAATCCTGACCACCTTGATAAAACCATCGTCTTCCCGAAGAAGAGCGCCGATCCCTTCAAGGCTGCCCCGCATATTTATATCAAACTGTTCCTTGCTCGCCGGGGGGATATAGTTGGTATGAGGGCCAAATGCCCTGGTAACGCAGTTGAAGAAGCGATCATAATGATCCTGCAGAGTTTCCTGATGCAGACGCTGAAAGAAGTTTCTGTTCCGTTTAGCCACCTTGGCTATAGCTTCTTTCCAGAGTTCCGTCTCTGACATTATTTTTGCCGGAGGTTGGTTTGTTTCAGCTTTTTTCAGCTTATCTTTCTGGCTTTCCTCCAGATCCAGATATTGAGAAATAACCTGGGCTTTCAACACCTTCCTCCACCGATTCTTCAATTCGTCGAGAGTGTTGGCGAAATCGATCTTTTCAGGATCGGTTTCATAGGATTCTTTTTTCTGAACATCAAAATAGCCTACGTAGAGGTCTCCCTGCTTCAAAAGTACCGGTTTTCTAATTTTCAGTTGCTGACCAACGTGTAGCTGAGCAGGGTCCTCGAGATTATTATCTCCGATCAACACCCCCGGTTCGATGTCGTCGAATCGCGCGGCAATTTTGGCAAGAGTATCTCCCGGTTGAACGGTATACCTCGTAAAACCCGCCACGGGTCCCGCACCGACCTTGTCGCTCGCCAGCATGTATCCGACCATTTTCTGGACAAGATCTATTTTTTCACTGAGGATATCGTAACCCGTATCCGGCAAAGTAATCCGGCCATCCGCAAGATTATCGTCGATGTAAGGTGCAAATGCCTCCAGCTGCTCCACATCTTTTTTCAGCAGAAACCGTTTCTGGTAATCCAGCTGTTTTATATACAGATGAAAAGCGGCACGAGCCAGATCATCGTTGAAAACTTTATCGCTGAAATGGAGGGCGGGCAGCTGCTTGCTGAGTATGTACCCAATGATCCTGTTTCTCTTCTGATCAATATCCCCGGCCTTGACGGTATTCCCGAACGAGATAGTAGAAAAGATCAGGCAAAAAATCGTAAGACAAAAGACCAGAAAAATCTTTTTATTTCTCATAATTGTCATAAAAAAGGGTTGTAAAAAAACGAATGAAAACTGCGATTATCCCTATAAGAGATAACAGAACAAAAAAACAAATACCACGACAAAGACATTTTCATGCAAAATTTATAACAGGGAACAACGAAATTAGCAAAAAACAGGATCAATAACAGATCCGGACAACATTCTGCGGCTGTCGGTTAGGTGGAGGGCGTGCAGTATTCTTGCAACATTTCACACCATTCCCCCAATTCCACCCCAAGCTGATCCGCGTACCTTTTCAGGTCCTCAAAGGTGCAGTTGATAATGGAGGGGTGATTTTCATTTTGAAGTCTCTCGATTTCAGTTTCAAGAAATTCTTGGAGCGCTTTGCCGGCCAGCTTTCGGACTTCGGCGGTCTCAAGATTCTGACGGGAGCAAAACAGAGCAAATCGCTGAAAATTGATTATCGATCGAGCTATCCCGCGATAGAGGGATCGCGTACTGTTGTCATGTCTTAAGTCCCGTAGTACGATCTCCCGGTATCGGGTAACAGCGGCTTCCTTGAGCAATCCGACCTGCTGTTCATTCAGACTGATACGCGGACCGTCCTTGGCTCGAGTGAGGTGATACATTGCAGAATTATAGGCAATTTCAGGAATTTCCCCAGAATGTCTGACAATATACCATTCGTTTTCAATCAGTTCAGCCAGCTCGTCTTCCAGTGAAAATGACTGCGCTTTATTACTCCTGTCCATCACTTCCTTTTGTCAGGCCGAATAATTCCCGGACAGTGGTTACTTTCAAATCACTGTTATCCCGTCCCGCACATGATTCGCTTTTCAGGTACATCAGGGGATCATGAAGAATTTTCGAAGTAATGGCAGTAACCATCCTGCTGAGGTTTTCCCTCTCGGACTCCGTCATATCCGGCATTCTCGCTAAAGTGCGGCTCAATTCCAATTGTCCGATACTGTCTACTTTTTCCTTGAGCGCCTGAATCGTTGGAATCACCGCCAGTCCAACAAACCATCGCTCAAATTTAAGCGTTTCCTCATCGACAATACGAGCCGCTTTTACCGCTTCCTTTTCTCTTTCCGATTTATTTATCTCCACGACGTTACTGAGGTCATCAATGTCGTACAGATAGACATTTTCAAGTTCATTCAAGCGGGGATCTAGATCCCGGGGGACAGCAATATCGATAAAGAAAAGCGGCCGGTTCATTCTGGCCCGCATCACCGATTTCACCTCTTCTTTATGCAGAATGATCTCGGTTGCCCCGGTGGAGCTGATAATGATATCGACATGCTTCAGCTGTGCAACCAATTCCTGTATAGAAACGGCTTTGCCTCGAAAGCGCTTAGCTAGGCCGACGGCCCGTTCCAGGGTCCGATTAGCCACGATCACAGAGCCGATTCCCTGTCCGACTAGATGCTCTGCAGCAAGTTCCGCCATTTCACCGGCACCCACGAGCAGGACATTTTTATCGTTCAGGTGGCCGAATATTTTTTTGGCGAGTTGTACGGCAGCATAGCTGATGGAGACGGCGGAAGAACCAATTGCTGTTTCAGTCCTCACTTTTTTAGCAACTGAAAAAGACCTGTGCAGCAGTTTGTTCAGTAAAGGACCGGTGCAGCCGAAATGAGCAGCATGCCGATAAGCTTCTTTCAACTGTCCGAGAATCTGTGCCTCTCCGACTACCATTGAGTCAAGGCTGGCGGCAACCGTGAATAGGTGGTGCACGGCCTCTTTATCATAGAGCAAATACAGATACCGCCGGCAATTCTCCCGAGGAACAGTATCGCCGAAGAGAAAATCGATGATATTTTCTTCAACCTTGCTTTTTGCATCGGTGACCAATAACAACTCCACCCGGTTACAGGTGGAAAGCAGATAATATTCCCGCAATCCTTCGATATTCTTCAATGCGGCAAGCGGCTCCTGATAACCGCCTGACAAGGCAATTTTCTCGCGGATTTCCACGGGAGTGGTCTTATGGTTTACCCCAAGGAGCACTATTTTTTCACGCGGCATAACTGTGAATGCCTCCAAGCAGATAGGTTACTCCCCACAGGGTAAAGACAACAGCAGCAAAACCTACTATGGCCATAACCGCCGCCCTTCTCCCCCGCCAGCCTACCGTCAAGCGCTGATGCAGCTGGACCAGATAGAGGAACCAGGTTATCAGCGACCAGGTCTCCTTGGGATCCCATTGCCAATAGGTTCCCCATGCCTGCCGAGCCCAGATGGATCCCGTAACTATCCCCAGGGTCAAAAAGACAAACCCGGCGGTCAGACAGTGGTTATTCAGTTGATCAAGAGCATCCAGAGATGGAAAGCGAGAAAAGAAATAGCCGAATTTTTTATTTTTCAGCTCCCTTTCCTGCAACAAATACATAAGCCCGCCGCAAAAGGCCAAAGACAAAAATCCGTAAGCAATTATCGAGACTCCGGCATGAATAGGCAGCCAGACACTCTGCAGGGCAGGAAGCAGAGGCGTAACCTCTCTTGAAGAAAAAGAAGATATCAATAACAGACAGAATATGAGAATCGAGACAAAGGTACCAAAATTCTTGACAGTATAACGCCACCTGAATGAGAGATAAGCCCAGGTGGTGGCCCAGGCAAAAAAGACCACCGCTTCATGCTGGGAGGTGATCGGAGTATGGCCTGCCAGAATATAACGCGAAGCAATATGAAGAGTCTGCAGTATCCCGGAAAAGAGCAGGATCATCCGCGCCATCTTACGTATCTGCTTATTCTGGCTCACAAAAAACACCAGATAAGCAGCTGCGGCCAGAAAGGTGATGCCCAAAACCGACTGAAAAAGGAGATAGTTTATTTCTACCATAATGTCCTTAAATCAATAAACAACATTCAAGAATGTTACCTGTGGATTATCATCTTAATCACTGGATTTATCATGTTTTTCAAGAATTTTCTTCATGAGCGTCACCGGTTCGGCGGACTCCGGCAGTTCTCGAAGGAGCATCATTTGCAGTTCAAACCAATTCGCTTCAAGAATCATCTCGACAATTCCCCGTTGGAGCAACCTGCCGAAGAGTTCGCCGTTGGCGGCGGAATCCCCCTCCGGCCCGACTACTTTCTCCCTGAGCAGGGTAAAGAGATCAACCACAATTTCATACTCTGGATCTAATTCATTTTCCAGCTGTTGTCTGATTTTTTTCGCAAGAGCGGGGCTGCTGCCCCCGGTGGAAACCGTAACCAACATTTTTCCACGCCGAAAATGTGCGGGTACATGAAACTGACTGTTTGTCGGATCGTCGGCACTGTTCAACAGAACGGAATACCTGGCGGCTTCCTTGGCGACCAACTCCTGCACTTCATGGTCGTCCGTGGCGGCAAAAGCCAGAAAAGCTCCGTTCAAATCACCCTCGACAAATCCTCTTGCAAACCACTCGACTGCCTTGTTTCGGGCTAAGAGTTGCAATTCTGTGTGGATCTCCGGGCTGATTATCCGGATTTTAGCCCCACAGCTCAAGAGGCTTCTGGTTTTCCGTAAAGCTACTGCTCCACCACCTACCACCAGGCAAAGCTTATTGGAAATATTCAAATTAACAGGATATAACAACATGGTTTTTACGAGAGTATGTACTGCTCATAGGCTGTTGCGCCGTTTCGTTAATGTCAGCCATGAGGGGAAATTCCCCTCAAATCTTTTAGCCGGTCACTTTTTTGGCCGCAAGCGATTTAATATAATCGTTATCTTTTTACCGTCCCTGTTTATTACCTGCTCCTTTAACCCAATTTCAAAATCGTTCTGGGCGAGCTTGAGAAATTTCGGTAAACTCTGGCGCTTTGCATCATGAGCCAGATAAATTTCCCCATCCGGTTTAAGGCAAGTCCTGAAAATATTCAACAAAGGCTGAAAAAATTCATCCCGGAAAAGAATTTCCGCACCCGCCAACACGTCAAAAGGCTGCATTTCCGGAGGATTTAACCAATCGAGGTGCATGAAGTGAATTCCAGCAAGTCCGGATGCGGCGGCACTCACTTTCTGAAAATCCATAATGATTTCTTCATAATCACTGATTGTGACCTCAAATCCCGCCGCAGCAGCCGCCAGTCCGGGAGCTCCAAGTCCGGCACCCAGCTCCAACAGTTTCCTGCCTTCCACACCAGCCTGAGAACCGAGAACATACGCAAGAATCATCGCCGCATCCCAGAGACGAATCCAAAATGGAAATTCCGAAACATCAGCAAAGGGATCCTTGCCATCAAGAAATTCCTCCAAATCAGCAATTTTGAGTAATCTAATCTGCTTTTCGCCGAAACGCAGTCGGTCGAAAGTCAAGCGATACCTATTTCTAATACGGTTGTAAATCTGCCGTTCGGCTTCGGGAAGCGTACGAATATCCATGGTGGGACCTTATAAAATTTCAGTAAAAATCAAGGTTATTTGAGAAAGACAGAAGAATGAAGCCGATATCTGACGGAGATATCTTGAAAGAGAAGCAAGAGAAGGGAGAAACTAACCTCGAATACAATACCCTGCTTAAGAAAATTCAATAATTTTGACTGGATCTTCCTGGAACCGGAGCTTAAATCCGGCAAACCAACTCTTAATCCCCGGAGAAAATCAGGCACAATAGCTTTCAATAATTGCACATCATACCTCGAGACAAAACCAATGCATGTCCATTCTTTGCAAAGAGCAGATGAGGCATGCAAAAAAAAAATGGGTCGGCTGATATGAAATCAACCGACCCGACACAATACTTAAAGAAGGATACTATGTCAATCAGCAACCCTCTACAGCACCTTTCCTGGGAGTGGAAACCTTGACCTTATCGCCCGGTGCAAGTTTATCGGCATTCTCGCAGGTCATGGTCACTTTATCACCGCTAACCGATTCCACAGTGCACTTCAGTTTGGCGGCAAAGCCCAAACCGGCGGTGCATAAAGCAAAGACAACAGCCATTGTACAAGCGACAAACTTCTTCTTCATTGTTGATCTCCTTCGGTTTCAGTTTTCTATTTAGAGCAATGCTCGCTCCACTATTCTTCAATACTTCGATACTCAATCTAAGGATAAGGTACTCTATTTTATTTTTAGATTAAATGCAACCGTGATCAATCAATTAAGCAGGCTTCGAATATCTTTTTCAAGAATTTCATGCTGTACATATCCAGTATACTTTTTCACGACATTGCCGGATTTATTCACGAGAAAAGCGACAGGGATACCATATACTCCGCCAAAATCCTTGGTAGTTTGTTCTTCGGCCAGCAAAACCGGATAGTTTATTCCCCGCTTCTTCACAAATTTCGCCACCTGGGCAGGTCCCTGCTGGTCGACGGACAAACCGATCACTGAAAATCCGGCATCAGCCAGATCACTCTGCAATTTTACCAGGTTGGGTACCTCTTCGGAACATGGTGGACACCATGTTGCAAAGAATGTCAGCAACAACACCTTTCCGCTGAAAGAATTTGATTTGATAATCTTACCGTCACGTACGTTTTCCAGTGCAAACGAAGGCATTTGAGATTCAGCCTGAGACGCAACAGCCCACAACAAGGTCAGGATCAGCAACATAGCTGAGATCGGTATGCAAAATAATTTTTGTTTTTTCATCAAACCACTCCAGGGGAGATTTCAAAATTTTTTCTTCTATGATATACTTTTGCGAGAAAATATTCCATAATATTTGAAAATCAACCAACTGTAAAGAAAGATGGCAACTCAGTCCCGGATTATGTAAAATCACAAAAATCCTCACAGAGAGAGCTTCATCAGTTTGGCCGGAAAGTTCTCTTCAACACTTTCTAACTGCAATATTTCCAAATTAGGGTTCTTATGAAACAGATAATAACTCATTGGCGATTTCGACCATATCCTCAATGTTTGATACCGATATTACTCCTCGGACTGCTTTTCCCACTATACCTTTCAGCCCAGGTTGTCGATAAGGTTGTAGCAGTTGTTAATGATGAAATTATTACTCTTTCCGAGCTCGAGGAAGAAACGGCCGAGTTATTCCGGTCCATCACCCAGAACAACCCCGAACAGCCTATACTTGAAGCCATGGCCCAGGCTCGTAAAATTGCTCTGGACAGCATGATTGAACGCCGTCTGATCAAACAAAAGGCCAAAAAGTACAACGTCACGGTAACAGAGGAGGATGTCAATACAGCCTACGATAAAATACGTAACGACATGTCCCTCGATCGGCCGCAGTTCAAAAAGAAACTTGAGAAAAACGGATTGACCGAGGACTCGTATAGAAAGAAACTGAAATCCCAGATTCTGCAAAGCCGTCTCCTGAGTTTCGATGTACGCTCAAAAATAGTCGTTACCGATGAGATGATTCGCGATTATTACAATGAACATTATACATCGAAAGTTGATAAGGGCAGCTATTACCTTTTGCAGATTGGCTGCAGCTGGAACAATTTGGATGACTCAGAAAAATTACAACTGGATAAACAACAAGCGCTGGAAAGAACAAACCGGATATTAAATTTGGCGAAAAAGGGCCAGGATTTCAAAATGCTCGCTGAAAAGTTCTCCGAAATGCCTTCAGCAAGTGACGGCGGGGACATCGGTGCATTTTCTCTCAATGAGATGGCCCCTGGTATGCGGGATGCTGTCCGCAACCTTAAATCGGGAGAAATCAGTGATATTATTGAAACTTCTTCCGGATACCAGTTTTTCAAATTGTTATCTGGGGACAAAAATGCCGTTGTTACCACTGCGCCCTTTGAGTCGGTAAAGGAAGAAATCAGAGAAAAGATTTTTGAAGAAAAATTAAAAGTCGCCTACTCTGAATGGGTAAAAAAACTCAAAGACGATGCATACATTCAAAGACTGTAAGACCCCCGGATCTACAATATCAGGAAAAGGTTATGCCGCACCAGACCATTAACGTAGAACACCAGAATCTCGGAGAGTTTCTCCGGGAAAAAAGAATCGACCAGGGAAAAAACCTGGCTGCGATTGCCGATGAAACAAAGGTCCCGTTAAAATGTCTTCGAGCTATCGAAGAAAGCGATTTTACACTGCTCCCGGCGGAAGCCTATGCCCGTGGTTTTTATGCTCTCTACGCAAAATGTCTCTCACTCGATCCCGAAGAAATTCTGCATATGTACACACAGGAGAGGCCAAACCAGCGTAAATCTCTAGCCAGTTCCATGCTGCCTAAGAACAAACTTGCTCAAGAAGTAGGTAATATGGCCGAACGCCCTTCTTTCCTCCCCTTCTCTTTTTTTGGCCTGTTCCTGCTTTTGCTGCTTTTATTTGGAGGTTTTCTATGCTGGTATTTTTCGTGGAATCCCGCTACCTATCTCAGCCAGAAATTACGGAGCCTTGACGAACCTCAGCAAATGGAACAGGTATCGAAAAATCAGTCTTATCCGGATGTATCCGGATCAAATTACCTATTTGCGGGATTGCAAAGAACACACTCAGGGTCCCGGAATCTCTTCGGTCTGTCATATCCAGCCATCGCTACTGCCGCTGACGTTGCGGAGGGTATGACTGACGATCCGGCTCCTTCTCCAAGCACCGATACATATTTGATTAAAGCTAAATTCAAGGAGGAAACCAGAATTAAGTTGCAGATAGATAATCTTCCGGCACAGACCCTTCACTTCAAGACCGGAGAATCCGCGACCTGGCGGGCAAAAGCCAAAGCCGTAGTAACTCTGCCATCCAAATCCAAAACCAAAATTACACTTAATAATACTTCTCTCGACCTTCCCGAAACAGACAACGAATTCGTTACTCTTTATCTTCCTGAAGATCAGCGATACTAATCCATGGTGGTCCAGGCCAGGGAAACAGATGCTATCGTGATAAAAAGCACTGAGCATGGTGAGTCTGATTTGATCGTCACCTTGTTCTGCCGGGATGTCGGGAGGCTCACCGCCATTGCAAAAGGAGCCAAAAAGAGTAAAAAACGTTTTGTTAACAAGCTTGAACTCTTCAGTTTTCTCCACATTACCTATCAACAGAAAGCCAATAGATCTTTAGCTTTTTTCGCCGAAGCCGACCTGCACACCAGCTTTCCAAATATTCGCCTGGATCTTCAGCTCTACAGTGCGGCTTCCGTTATCAGGGAGTTTCTCCTGATTGGAGTGAGAGAAAATGCGCCGGACCTGCATATTTTTCGGCTCAGCCTCTGGGCGCTCCATAGCCTTGATCAACATATGGCACCTATGACTGTCCTCGTTCTGTTTCTCATACGCTTCTACGATTATATTGGCTACCGGCCGGACCTGCAAACTTGTTTCCATTGTGAGTCACCTGTCAGCCCTCAACACAGCTATAGTTTTGACACCACCACAGGAAGACTCGTCTGTTCAGGCTGTAAGCCGCATACGCAAAAAGGATTCCCCCTCTCTCATGGAACAATCAAGATATTGCACTCGGCTCAGGACCAACCCCTGGAGCGCTTGCACCGTTTAAAGATATCCGGCAGCATCCTCGAAGAGGCTGTCTTTCTCCTGCAAAATTATGGCAACCAACTGTTTCAAAGAGACATCGTCTCGTGGAAAATTGCCAGGAAGCTTATGACCCGAAGCCCCGGCAAGTGAGCAGGCAGAGACCTGCACGAGCTCTTTTTAATGCAGTAATGAAGCAATGGCGGGCAGTCCCGGCTAAAGGGATTCCAGGTAGCGCACTTCTCCACTATACTCCGTTTTTACGTAGCCATCTTCAAGACGCAGAACGAGACCTCCGTCGTTGTCGATTCCCAGCACTTCAGCCCGATACTGCGGGGCTGTGACCACGTCAAAACCGTAGATGACTTTTTTGCCGACCGTGTCAGATGCGGCAAGCCATTTTTCCAGCAGAAGATGCTTACCACCATTGCCGGAAAAGCATTCTCCCCGCAACTCCCTGGCTTCTTCATGATAGAGCAGACCGAAATTCCAGGCCAGCCTGGAGAGAAAGAGAGCGGTGAATTCCGAAAGATCGATTTCTTTTGTCAGCACTTGCCGGAGGGAAACCGACGAACCGGACAGTTCAGCCGGAAAGGTACAGTTATTGACATTCATACCAAAGCCAACAAGGGTGAATTCTTCACTATAGAGGCGTTCCGTATAGCTTTCAACCAGGAAACCGGCGAGTTTCCTGCCGTCCACCAGGACATCGTTCACCCAGCGAAGGATAGCATTATCCCCGCCGAGTTCATGAACGGCTTCGCAACAGGCCAGTCCGGTAGCCAGCGGAATAAAGCGGCGGGATTGCGGTAAGAGCGTATTGGCGTGGATCATGCACCCCCATACGCCACCCAAGGGAGCATGCCACTGTCGGGTAAACCTGCCTTTGGAGCGGCTCATCGTATCCGCCAGTATCACCGTACCGCTCGCCACGGAAGTCCCGGAACGGGCTGCCTCATTGATGATACCGCGGGCCTCATCCATTGCCCGCGGCAATGCATGATGACTTTTGATCACAGAGCCGACAAAAGCCCCATAACGCTCGACCGCCATGGCATCAACCTGACAACCCATCGACGCTTTTGCCTTGGCTGACGCCAGTTGCAGCAGCTTAAGAACGGCTTCCGGTGTCGGCCTGTTTTCAGGCATAGCAGAGACGCCCATCAACGAAAGAGAGATCGGGGTTACTTAAGTAAAAACGCATAATTGCCGGAAATTGCTTGAAAGAGGTAAAGCAGATAAACGTCTTCACGGTCCATCAAATTTGACGACCCGTAAAAACCTTAAATCAGCGATGGCTAAGTAAATAACTTCAGATTCGAGGCGCGCAAAGTTTCAATCATTTCGATGTACAATAGGTACTTCGAAATGATTGAAACTTTGCTGCAACGAAGAAGGTGAAGAGTTTTTACGACGCCATCAATGTTCACTGTCCCAATCAGCTTTGACCCTGGTAATAATCTTCTGAATGAGCGAGAGTTTTTCCGGAGCGCAGATGCCGATCAATGGTTCGCCTTGAGCAACGGACACTCCCTGCTTGAAATAAATGGAATAAATAACGCCCTGCTGCCCGTTGTAGTAAACAGGTGTGTCCCGTTTCATAAGCGACATGGTCAGAAATTCATCCCCCGGCTCGATGGTCACTGCCCGGGCGCCCTTTTTATCTATACGGGACTGGATATCCATGGCAAAAAAATACTTTGCTGTCTCAGGGGCTGGAAAAAGGAAAAGAACTTCTTTCAATATGTTTTCAATAATCTCTTTCTTCTTCAGAGGGTGCCTGATGGTCATAAGTTTTTCACCGGCTTCGACAAACTGGCCGTCGAACTCTGTGTTAACCTTATCCACAATGCCATTGGTCTGGGCCGAGATAATTTTCGGATTCCGTTCCCGATTAATCTCATACAATCCTGTCCCTGGGACCTGCTGCCACTCACCGCTGGGCGCTACCACCTCTTCGCCTTCAACTACCTTGAATGTTACCCGTCCAGTATGCACGGCAAACACATCCACATAATCGAATGGATCCGCTTTATATTTACTGAGCAATTCGTCAAAATCTATTTCGTTAGACATACCGACAACCTGTTTTTCCTTTATCTGACCAGACCGGGATGGGGTCCCCCCAGGCTGGAATAACAAAAAATTATTCATAATGGTCCACCGGGGAGGACCAAATCACTCCTGCCCTGAAATATGTAAGCGTTTACCGGTGCGCCGGATATATACAAGCATGGCAGCCCGATCATGGCGCGCTGGTGTGTTGATGAACGTTTACATTTATTATGCAAGTTCTGAGCAATACGTTTATACTGGCAGAAGAGAGACAAGGCAAGATTAATGTTCTCCACCCGCACAACGATAAACCGGTCAACTTATTGAAATAGTAATAGAAAAAAAATATTTATGAAAAAGAGATTTCACTTCCTGGTCACGTTCCCTGTCCTGATCGTGCTGGGAAGTCTGATTATTTTCCTTTCTCTTCCTTATATCTTTGATCGCTACCTTGCCCCCAGGCTCATTAACAACCTCCCCTTCCCCGTAAAAGAACTCAGCATTTCCAGACTCACCCCCTGGGAAATGCGGGGAACATTGACGTTGGCCGACCAGGACGGGCCAATCCTCTCCATCCCCAGATTCGAACTGTATTATAGCCCCCGCTCGCTGTTGCAGAGAAAATTTTCCGGCCTGCTGCTGGATTCCGCCTCGGCCGGACTGGACATGCAGGACGGTCATCCGGAAATCCGCGGACTGGGTCGCTTATCCGATCACGATTCCGTTGACATACGGCAAGAAGGCGGTCTCTCTTTTCTTCAGTCACTGGCGATCGAGACAATTCACCTGAAAAATTGTGCAATCACCTTGCAAAGAGGCCTACAGAAATCAGTCACAGGCATAGTTGATGGCCGATTTGCTCTCGATTTTCCTCAGCAGCCCAAGAGTAAAAACATTCTTTCATCCCTTACAGGACAGGTTACGGTAAGGGGTGATCTTGCCTTTACCGGTGAACTTGGACTGAAATCAGCAGATGACGGATACGAGGGACGTTTGCGGATGCAGTCACCTGATTGCGCTCAACTGATCCCAATATTTCTTCCGGGCAAGAATGCCATGCAGCTTACAGGAGGGCTCTCTCTCGACACTCAAGTACATTTTGACCAATTTCTGAGCGGGATTACCGGCTATCATGCATCTCTGGTGCTGCCCGATTTTCATTTCAGGAATACTAATTTCCTCTTTACCGGCAGTTCCGGGAAACAGCCTGTCACTCTCCAGTTGACCGGCAACACCCACAAGGCGGAATATACTTTTGCAGGCATTGTTCTTGCCCAACCGGAAAAGATTTCACTGGACCTGAAAGGTGAGATAGATATACCGGAAAGAAAATTTAATGGTACCGGTCATATATTTTCGGAAAGAACCAGCTCCGGCGCTACACTACGTTTCAACGGCGGAAATCAGCAATCGGAAACCAGCCTTAGGTATGAGATGGCCGGTGAAGCCTTCAGCATTAAAGATACTTTTTCTCTCAGTTCTTTCCAGGCGGAAGGAAATATCTCCATAGACGGCACATCGATCAAGGCGGAGCTGAACAGTCTGATTCCTGAAATCAATCTCAGAAAGAGTGAGACCACGTTGATCAACCTTTCGTTGCACCTTCCTTTTCAATACCCCTCTGCCGCAAAAGAGGCTAAGGGAGAGATGAAGATAGAGGAGATCCGCTATAAAAACTTCAATAGCGGCAGGTTCCATGCCACCCTCCAGCCCTCCGACACGGGAGTTGCCTTCACCACATTATTCACCGCCTCTTTTGCTCCGAACATGCAGCTCACCTGTGACGGGTCGGTCCGGATGACGCTGGATAGTTCCATTCGCTGCCGTCTTCCGGAAACTCATTTCGATTCCACCACGTTCCCCGAATCGATCCCGCTCCCCAAGGGACTTTCAATTAACGGCAGGCTGGCCGCTGAAGGCAAAGTTCATATCACAGACAAAATACCCTCCGGAAATCTTGCAATATCGTACAGGGAAGGAAACCTCTCCTACAACGAAAACAAACTTTCAAAGATAAATACCGATGTTATTTTGCCCCACCTGCCGCTCTTCCAGAGCAGTCCGGGCCAGTTATGCACAATCGGGTCTCTGGTCTTTGGTAAGGTAAAATTGGCCGATGCCGCAATCCATTTCCGGATTGAAGATGAGCAATCGATTTTTTTTGAAAAAATCCAAACCAACTGGTGTGGCGGAAAGCTCGAAACAGGCAGTTTTACTCTCGCCGGGGACATGAAACAACTGGAAACCACGTTATACTGTGACCGGGTGGGGTTCACCGAACTTCTCGGCCAGTTTGGTATCAACCAAACTGAGGGCAAGGGTTCACTGAACGGCAGGATCCCGCTTACCATCAACAAACGAGGGGTATTCTTTAAAGACGGATTTCTGTTTTCCACTCCCGGCGATAGTGGTATAGTCCGGTTCAATGATACCAGCCAGATACGCCAGGGCATGCCGGATATGGGGAAAAGCGTGTATCTGGATTATTCAGTGAAGGCCCTGGAAAATTTCCTGTATAACTGGACGAAACTCACGTTTAACAGCCGGGACGATGACCTCCTGATCGCCATGCAGCTGGATGGCAAACCGGCGACCCCTTTACCTTACGGCTATAAAAATGGACAGATTGTGCCGGAGAGTAATGGCCCCGGCCTTCAGCATCCTATCCGGCTTGATGTAAATTTCCGTCTGCCCCTTCGGGACCTGTTTCGTTATGGGAAAAAAATCCAATTTTTTATGGAGAATATGTAATATGACCATAGGCAATACACTTATTCGTTTTACCCTTGTGTTGAGTCTGCTGACCTTTGCGGCCTGCACACGACACGAGATAGATATAAAACCTGTGGAAATCAAGCCGATCCACATCACTATCGATATCAACGTCAAGGTTGACAGAGCCCTTGATGACTTTTTCGGAGATCTGGACAAAAAGCAGGGATAATTTTTGGTACAAAACATTGAGGTGCAAAATGCGTAAAAACTTTTTCTTCATGTCTTCTCTATTTATTTTTATTGCCTGTTTTCTTTTCATAGCGACCATCAGTCACTCAGCCTCCATCAAGGAGCGAATGGCGGCAAGGATTCCGGTCATCAATACTTTGAAGGACCAGGGAGTCATCGGCGAGAACAACAAGGGATTCCTGGAGTATCGCGGTGCGGACAGGTCGCAGCAGGATCTCATCGAGGCTGAAAATACCGACCGGGCTACCGTCTATGCGGCAATCGGCAAAAATCAGGGCGCGTCCCCTGCTTTAGTAGGAGAACGGCGAGCAAAGATGATTGCAGAAAACGGCCAGGCGGGTCACTGGTTCCAAAAACCCGATGGTTCCTGGTATAAAAAATAGCACTTGTTGTAAAGATGACCCGATCAACCAAAGATACACTTTTCAAGGTGGACTCAGTAGAAGAAGATTTCGTTTTTAACGAACGGGTAGTTGAAGTTTTCGACGACATGCTGGATCGCTCCATTCCGTTTTACCGTCAGGTTATTGATGCCCAGGCAAATCTGCTCGCCGCCTTTTTAGACCAGGGAGAAACCGTTTACGATTTGGGCTGTGCCACCGGCACGACACTGCTTGAATTTTCCCGCCTGCTGGAACATAAGGAGCTGCAGTTTATAGGCATTGACAACTCAGCCCCGATGCTTGACAAAGCGCGGCTCAAATCGGAACTCTATTCAAAACAGAAGAGCCTTTCGTTCTTACTTGAAGACATCACCGCTTTTGACCATAAGGGAGCAGGCGGTATCATTCTCAATTACACACTCCAGTTTATCCGGCCGCTGCAGCGCGAAAGCTTTTTGCAGCGGCTTTACCGCAACCTTCGTCCCGGTGGTATCCTGCTGATCAGTGAAAAGGTGATTACCGGGGATCGGCGACTCAACCGTGAATATATCGATATATACTACAAATTTAAAAAGTCCCGCGGGTATTCAGAACTAGAAATCGCCAAAAAGCGCGAAGCCCTGGAAAATGTCCTCATACCTTTTACCATTGAAGAGAATGCAACCATGTTGAAAGAAAGTGGTTTCGTCTCAATCGAGACCTATTTTCAGTGGTTTAATTTCACTTCCTTTATCGCCATCAAACCAGTGTAATACAGTTTTTCAATGAACTACCTCTCTCATCTACCGGATTCGGCACAGACGGATGCCATCATCCGTGAGCATACCAAGCGTTGCGACTGGGTAAAACAAAACAAAAAAGGCTTTCTTCGCTATCGAAATCCGTTTCAGCACCTCGCCGGCTACCATGCGGACCATGTCGACTGCAGCGGGGATACTGTCATCATCGGTAGCCCCGAAGAAATCACCAGTCATGAAAGACAGTTGATAACCCAGAACCTCAAGACGTTCATGCCCTGGCGTAAGGGGCCTTTTTCAGTATTCGGCATCGAGATTGACGCGGAATGGCGCAGTGAAAGAAAATGGCAGCGTGTTTCTCAGGAAATTCCTGATCTTACGGGAAAAGTTATTGCGGACATCGGTTGCAACAACGGCTACTATATGTTTCGTATGGCCGCTTCACGTCCTCGGTTTGTCCTCGGTTTTGAGCCGTCCGTGCAACACTATTACTGCTTCAAGGCGTTAAATGCCATGGCAGGACTGCCGGAACTTGAAATCGATCTGTTGGGTGCGGAGCATCTTTCCCTTTTTGAGAGTTGCTTTGATGTGGTGTTTCTGATGGGAATCATTTACCATCGCCCTTCACCGATAGATACACTTCGCGACATGCTGTGTGCTTTAAAACCAGCTGGAACCCTCATTGTCGAATCACAGGCAATTCCCGGCAATGAGCCCTTCGCCCTGTTTCCCGATGAGACCTATGCCAAGGTACCGGGAACCTACTTTGTTCCCACCGGCAGCTGCCTGTGTAACTGGATGAAGAAAGCCGGCTTCAAAAACATCAATCTCTTCTGCAGTCATCCGATGTCAGGCAAGGAACAACGGCGGACCGACTGGATGACCTTTGAATCGTACGAAGATTTCATAGAACCCGGCAATCCGCGGCTCACCGTCGAAGGATATCCGGCTCCCTGTCGGGTTTTTGTTAAAGGCGAAAAATGATGGCGTCGGAATAGCTCTTCACCTTCTTCGTTGCAGCATATTTTCAATCTTTTCGACGTACAAGAGGTCCTTCGAAAGGACTGAAAATTTGTGCGCCTCGAATCCGAAGTTTTTACTTAGCCATCGCTGATTTACAGACCTTGAGTTATATGATAATTTTGCTGCTGTTTCGGATGAAGGGTTACAAAAAAAAATCCGGTTCGCCTCAAAACAACAGGAAATGTTGCCTTTCATCGGAACTATGAGTACAGTGGAGCAGAACTCAATTTTACTCGTTTCCTGACCTAAGGAGTCATTACATGGATCTTTCAAAGTACACGTTATACAGCAGCGGCCTGAAAGGAGCCGAAGCCACTTTCGGCGAGATGGCGGAAAAAACCGGAATTAATGAGGTCATCTATTCATTTGAAGGCCATAAACTCTGCCGGGAGAAAAACGTCGTCATCCTCAAGAAAGAACAGCTTGAACGGGGCGACATCAGTATGGAACTTGCGTCCCGTATGCTCAATCGTACCTACTATGAGACCGACAAGATCAGAAAAGTACTGCAGACCATTTTCCATATGATCAATAGTGGTCATCAGGTTTTTGTGGTCGGCGCAATTCAGGAAGATGGTTCGGTTAAAGGTGGAACCGGCTGGGCCGTGGAATTGGCCAAAATGTTCAACAGGCCACTTCATGTATTCGACCAGCCCCAGAAAAAATGGTTTACCTGGAAAGCCGGCTGGAAGGAAGATTCTCCCGTCATTGAATATGACACCTTTGTAGGCAGCGGAACCCGCTATTTGAGTGATGCCGGATACGAGGCCATAGAAAAACTGTTCATCGATTCATTCAATCGATAATCCCCCATTGAAATCTTACGGGACTGAACGATACGTCCCGTAAGATATCTCCCATCTTTTCTCTCCGTTAATTGCCGTTTTCCTTCCGTCTTTCTGCGGTCCTGCAGTATCATACGAGAACCGGGTGATATATGCAGACTCCAGCAATCGAGGTCTAACTTGAGCGAAAACTATACAAAATTTCATTTTGATTTTGCTACGCTGCCATGGTTAACCAGCCCAAGACGACAGCTGAATTTACAGGGAGTCGCCATCGGGCTGATTAACATCCCTCCGAATGAAGGTTATACCTTTACCCATACCCATCGAAAACAGGAGGAAGTGTATATTGTCATCAGAGGGAGTGGAAGGATTCAGCTGAATGACGAGATCCAGGAGTTGAAAGAGGGAGATGCAGTGAGAGTATCTCCGGAAACCAAAAGGGCTCTGCAGGCAGATGGTGAAGGACTATTTATAATCTGCGCAGGCGGCATCCCCCAAGGTTATCCTGCCAATCCGGATGCACGATATCTCATTGACGACGGCATTCCCGACTATGACGACATACCACCCTGGTATCGGGGAAAGCCCGAGATTATTGAAAGAAATGAACGGCTGCGGCAAAGAATGGCAAAAGCTCAAACAAAAAAGACGTCTAGCTGAAAGCAAACTGTCAGGTAAACGTCTTAATATTTTTTTCCGTGGGAGATTATGTCATCAGGGCAGCTTGAACAACTCGGCGCCATCAGAAAAGGCTGTTTTTTCCAGCTCAACCCATTGATAAAATTTTTCTACCAGAGGTTTTCCGGTGATTCTGGCACCATATTGGGGAACGATCATTTCCACGTCCAGCTGGCGCGCCATGGCTGCCCACTGCCTGCAGACCTCGTTTCCGGCGACGTAGCGATTATGGAAAGCCGCCATTACCCCGACATGTCCCTCGAACTCTGCAGCGGTTGTTATATTTTCCGATTGTGAAGTTGAAGCTCCGAGATTTCCTGTGAATAAAATTTTGGAAACGGGGTCGTAGAGCTGAAAATTACCAGGGGAATAAAGAAAATGCCCTGGTATGGCAACCAGGGAACTGCCTGCCAGCTCGACGCGCATTCCCTGATCGGGGATAGCGATAACTCGCGATTCCAGTAATCCCTGCACACAAAACGCCGGAAGAAATCTTGCCCAGAGCGACGATATCATTATCTGCGCCTTGCAGATCGGCAGCCACAAATTTAGTCCGGAACAGATGTCCGGATCCTGGTGAGATAAGAAAATATAATCCAGTGCTCCGGCAGGCAAATGGGAAGACAGTGCAGCTAGAACTGTCTGATAAATTCGCTGCCCACCACAGCCAATCAGCATCCCCCGTCGATCATGTTTGATCAGGAACTGATTGGCTTGAACTTCGCCCCCTATAATTTGGTTATCAAACTTAATGCACTGATGGTGGTCATCGGTGTACAGTATTGTCGACATAACGTCCCCTGGTAATATAGTTTCTCTTTAAAATTGATGGTGTCGTAAAAACTCTTTGTCTGCTTCGTTGCAGCAAGTTCTCAATCATTTCGAAGTACCTCTTGTACGCCGAAATAATTGAGAATTTTCGCGCCTCGCATATGAAGCTTTTTGCTTAGCCATCCGAAAATTCAGGATTTTACGAGTTTGTCAAAAAAATTAATGGCATTGTAAACCTCTTTAGCAGCTTCGTTATTGCAGTTTTTATTATTTCGAAGCATAGATTGCGGAAATAATAGAGAAACCTTGCGATGCAAACTTGAAGTTTTTACTCAGGCATCCCAATTTTTTTATTTTTTTCCGAATCGATACATAGTACCTTGAGAAAAAATCAGGACAACAACTATTGAAGTATCGGGTAATTGAGCAACAATGTCAAACAACAATCAAAAAAATTCCCTGCTTTGTCCCGGCTGCCGAAAACTCATCAGCCGATCCACTGCGGTATGTCCGTTTTGCGGATTGAAGAATCCGGCATCCAGGTTTAAAAACAATATTCTTCTCTCCTGGATCTCTAATGGTGATCAGCTGGTGACGGCGATCATTGCCGTCAATGTCATCATGTTCATTCTTTCGATCATTATCGATCCGAGACTGGAGAGCTTAAACTTCAGCCCCTTTCGATTCCTTTCCCCCAGCAACCAAAGTCTACTGGTACTCGGTTCGACCGGCACCTTCCCTGTCTTTCAACTGCATCGCTGGTGGTCTCTGCTGGCTGCCAATTATCTGCATGGCGGACTGCTGCATATTCTTTTCAACATGCTTGTCCTGCGGCAACTGGGACCGCTGATCATTCGGGAATTTGGTACAAGCAGGACTATTATCCTCTACACGCTTGGTGGCATCGGGGGATTTTTGCTCTCAAGTATTGCCGGTGTGCAGCTGACGATTGGAGCTTCGGCCGCCCTCTGTAGTCTGATCGGTGCCTTGCTCTATTACGGTAAGAGCCGCGGCGGTACGTATGGGCAGACGATATTCACCCAGATCGGTGGTTGGGCTATCGCCATTGGTGTCTTCGGCTTTCTGGTTCCAGGGATCAATAACTGGGGTCACGGCGGTGGAATGCTGACAGGTGCGGTGCTCGGCTATCTGCTCGGTTACACGGACAAGACGAAGGAAAAATTCGGCCACAAGGTTTTGGCTATGATCTGCATTGGCGCAACCGGCTTAACCCTTCTCTGGTCCTGTCTGAACGGTGTACTGTTTCTGCTGCTCAGACACTAGTACACCGTACATTTACCTATAGGAAAGAATCACTCATTCCGATCAATTTTCAGGATCTTGTCCCCGGGCTTTAAAGAGTCGCCTTTTTTGGCATGGATGCCGGTTACAATGCCCTCCAGTTCACTGAGAATAGGAGTTTGCATTTTCATGGCTTCCATTATTGCGACCCTGTCACCGACCATCACATCCTGTCCCTCCTCGACGGATATTTCGACAATTTTTCCGGAAAATGTCGAACGCACATCTCCAGCCTTGGCGAGATCGAGAATTTCCTCTTTAGTGAGATCAAGAGCTTCCCCGCTCGGTCCACTCATTCTCTTGAGCTTGAAATTAAAAATGGACTGATGGTGGTCAACAATGAGATAGACACTGGTCTCTCCCGTATCATTTACCAGAGATGGTCCGATTTCCACCATATGCTCCTTGCCTTGATGATCCCTGAAGGCCAGGTTTTCCCCAATTTCAAACCCTCCCTTCCGGAAAAATACCGAGGGCGGCAATACATAGGTCTGTCCATATTTTTCCTGAAATTTAAAAAATTCGACGGCGTCATTAGGATGCTGCAGGTACAGGATCAGCTGCTCATCGGTGGGTTCCACTCCGATCTGTTCGGCCAGACTATATCGTTCATGGGCAAGATCCATATCGGCGATCTCCTCCACTCCGCCTTCTTCCTCCAGCACTTTCCGCCAATCGTCGCCGAGTACCTTCTCATAAATCCACTCTTCCGGTTGATAAAACGGAAAAGGCCCGTATTTGCCAAGCAGGAGATTGCGCAGATCACCCGACGGATTACCGTATCGTTCCCCGTCCAGGACATTAGAGACCGCAGTCGTCCAGAGAATTTGGGATCCAGGGGTTACCGACCAGTAATTACCAAGTTCCTTCTGTACCCTCGGCAGCTCCTTATGGAGGATTTCAGGCATTCTGTCCAAAAAACCTCCTTTGGAGGCCTGTTCAAGACTCGATCCCATGGCGCCGCCCGGCAGCTTATGGATCTGAACCGTTGGTTGAAAACCTTTGATCTGGGATTCGAACTGTTCATAATACTGTCTTTGATCCCGGATGAGCTCCGATGTCTCGATCACCGCATTTTCATCGAGCCCTTCGGCGTGAAAGCCGAATTCCTTCAGGGTCTGAACCACCGTGAGAATCGGGGGTGGGCCATAGTAGCCGGTAAAGGCAAAATCAGCGCCATCGACTATGGAAGCACCGCTTTTTACCGCTTCGACAATCCTGCCTACATCATTGCCGTCGGTATTATGTCCATGATAATGGATAGGGACATCAGGATATTTCTGTTTCAAGGCGTCGACCAGCTCCCCTATTCTTATCGGTGTTCCCAATCCACCATGATTCTTAATGCATAGAGTAATGTCGCTTCCTGTTACGTCGATGATTTCGCCGGCCTTAGCCACATAATATTGGTTGGTATGCTCAGGACCGGTTGAAAAACAGATGCAGGGTTCATTGAGTTTTCCGGCCTTGCCCACCTCTTCAAACACAGCGTGCATGTTCGGGACATAATTCAGAAAATCGAAGGTTCTCCACACATCGACATATTTAGCAAACTCCCGGACAGTAAGACGGATGACATTTTGCGGGTACGGCCGGTAGCCAAATAAGTTTACTCCGCGACAAAGCGTCTGAAACATTGTGTTTGGCATGGCTTCTCTCAATTTCTTCAGTTTCAGAAACGGATCTACCTGCTTTCTTAAAATGTCAACGTGGATTGAAGCGCCGCCGGTAATTTCCAGGGAAAAATAGCCGGCTCGGTCTCGTCTTTCAGCCGCCAGCAGGTCGGTATGCAGCAGGATCCGGTTTTTAAAGTCCGATTGAGAGAGATCCCTGGCGGTATTGGTTATATAGTATCCTTTGGTTTTACGCAGTGTATCGACGATTTCCCCGGCGGGAGTACCCTGGATAATTCGTGTCATATTGAATCCTTTATCTAATAATGCATGGA
The DNA here is from genome assembly GCA_963835305.1 of uncultured delta proteobacterium. Taxonomy (GTDB): domain Bacteria; phylum Desulfobacterota; class Desulfobulbia; order Desulfobulbales; family Desulfocapsaceae; genus Desulforhopalus_A. The sequence continues at coordinate 66,950 of CAWIEU010000008.1, read as the reverse complement.
AAATGCTATTTAAGATTGTCTTTTATTTATCGGCAGACCTATTTATTTGGCGTACGGATTTTCTTTGGAATAATGAATCTCGGCAATGAACTTGGCGAGCTTGCCGACTTCACTGGTATCTTCATCATAGTAGAAAATATGCGGGTGGGTATCGATATAGGAGGTATCAAAGTCTCCGTTCACAAAATCCTTTTCATTGGCAATGTTTTCATAGAACGGGATCGTGGTTTTCGGCCCACGGATGGCAAAATTTTTCAGACAGCGTTTTAATCTGCCCACCGTCTCATCCCAGGTAAAGCCATGGACCGTCAGCTTAACCAGCAGCGAATCGTAGACCTCGGGAATGATATAGCCTTGATAGACAAAGCCGTCGAGCCGAACGCCAAAACCACCGGTTGACCGATAGACCAGCACTTTCTTGCCGCCTTCCGGCATAAAATCATTTTTCGGATCTTCAGCATTGATGCGGACCTCGATGGCATGCCCGCGAACCTGCACATCTTCCTGACCGAATGAGAGCGGTTTGCCGAAGGCGATATTGATCTGGTTTCTGACAATATCGATGCCCGTAATCATCTCAGTCACAGTATGTTCGACCTGAACACGGGTATTGATTTCCATGAAATAATAGTTGTAATCCTTGTCGATCAGGAATTCGACGGTTCCGGCATTCAGGTAGTTTGCCGCCCGGGCTGCACGTACCGCATTCTCGCAGATTTCATCGAGCAGCTTCTGATTTTTGATCATCGAGGGGGCAATCTCGATGAGTTTCTGATTTCGCCGCTGAATGGAACAGTCGCGCGTACCGAGATGAACGGTTTTCCCTTGACTGTCTGCCAGAATCTGCACCTCGACATGTTTGGGGTTGACAATCACCTTTTCCAGATAGACGGAATCATCGTTGAAGGCAGCCAAAGCCTCTGCCCGTGCCATCGGGATCTGTTCCTTCATCTGGGTGTCCGACTCGATTCTTCGAATGCCGCGGCCGCCTCCTCCGGAGGTGGCTTTCAACATGATTGGGTAGCCGTATTCAGACGCAAATGCCAGGGCTTCACGGATTCCTTCCTTGCCCTGTTTCAGATTTTGCGTTCCAGGTACCATGGGTATTCCGGCCTCGGCCATGATTTTTCTGGCGATTACCTTATTGCCGAGGTTGGAGATAACTTCCGCTGTCGGACCGATAAATATAATTCCCGCCGCCTCACAGGCTCTGGCGAAAAAAGGATTTTCAGCCAGGAACCCATAACCGGGATGTATGGCCCCGGCGCCGGACTTTTTGGCGGCCTGAATCATTTTCTCGATATTCAGGTAGTCACAGCGAGGACCATGTCCCAGTAAAATTGCCTCGTCGGCAATCCGGATGTGCCTGGACATTTCATCCGGTGTCTCATAGACGGCAACGGCCTCATGACCCAGTTCCTGGATGGCCCTGATCAGCCGGATAGCGATTTCACCACGATTTGCTACAAGAATTTTCATTTTCAATAGTGCTCCTTAAAAAGTGCTTCCCATTCTCTCATTTTGCGACACCACGGGATCGTTACAGGAATCCGCCACAAACGGAAAAAAATCAGACAGAATATCAATCGGGAATATCAGTAGGAAATATCAAGATGGTTACATCTTTGGTCCACTCACACCGCAATCGAACAACCTCATCAGCTAATGACAAAGAAGACAGGATTTTAATCAGTAATGCTTATCAAAGCAATCAGGAATTTTTGTTTACTGCTTTTCTACTATAATTTTCTCCGGCTCTCTAGAGATTTTTTGTTCATTAGTTGCCCATGCCGGAGCCGGTCGGCCCAGGAACAAGCGTTTACGGTTGACGAAACCGGCAAGATCAGGTTATGTATTGTAGTTTTGTCTGCATATTCGAGAGGGACGCAGAACGATCCCCTCTGCTCACCACGAATGATTCGAAGGGCACAAATGTCAGATCTAACACAATAAAAATATTCAGATTAATCCTCCTTTCATTCTTCAAAGCCAGAAAGTTACCTTCGACGAACATCGGCACTATTAAAGGAAAGACTACCATGAAAGCACTCATCGCCCTGGAAGACGGGACCATCTTTGAAGGACGCTCATTTACCGGTCACGGCGAGGCGGTAGGCGAGGTTGTTTTCAATACCTCCCTCAGCGGCTACCAGGAGGTTCTGACGGATCCATCCTATACAGGCCAGATTGTCACCATGACCTATCCACTCATCGGCAACTACGGTGTCAATCCCGAAGATATGGAATCTGCCGCCGTACATCCCATGGCCTTTCTGGTCAAGGAGTATAATCCCTATCCCTCCAACTATCGCTCGACCCAGACACTTGCCGATTTTCTGAAAGAATATGGCGTGCTCGGAGTCGAAGGTTTTGATACCAGAGCACTGGTCAGACATATCAGGACCAAAGGCGCCATGAAGGGTATCGTCTCCACCAGAGATCTGGATCCGGTCAGTCTGGTAAGACGGGCCAACGACTGGCCTGGATTGATAGGCCAGGATATGGTGAAAAGGGTCACCTGCAAAGAACCATACGGTTGGGCCGACGACCGTCCCGTACCGGGAACGAATTTTACCACCGCCCAGACCGGCATGGCTAATCCGTTCAAGGTCGTGGCCTTCGACTTCGGCATAAAGTACAACCAATTACGACTCTTAACCCAAAAAGGTTGCCGGGTTCAGGTCGTCCCCGCCACCACCAGCGCCGAAACGGTTCTGGCCATGAAGCCGGATGGAGTATTTCTGTCCAACGGTCCAGGTGACCCGGAAGGGGTCGAGGGCGTGGTCGACACGATCAAGACACTTCTCGGCAAGGTTCCGATCTTTGGTATATGTCTTGGTCATCAGATGCTTGGCCTTGCCTATGGCGGTTCCGCCTACAAGCTGAAATTCGGTCACCGCGGCGGCAATCAGCCGGTAAAGGATCTTACCACCGGTCATGTGGAGATCACCGCACAGAATCACGGTTTTTGTATTGACGCGTCAAGCCTTGCCAAAGATGATGTGGAAGTAACCCATATCAATCTCAACGACAACAGCCTGGAAGGCATGCAACACAATAAATATCAGGCCTTCTCCGTCCAGTATCATCCCGAATTCGCCCCAGGGCCCCATGACGCCACCTACCTTTTTGACCGCTTTCTGGCAATGATGCGCGGATAGCCGAACACCGCAGGCCAGCAACTTAAGTACTCTCACCCGGTACGGGTTAACTCAAAAACGCAGAGAAAAACAGACAGATCATGCCGAAAAGAACAGATATCAATAAAATCCTCATCATCGGCTCCGGCCCCATCATCATCAGCCAGGCCTGCGAATTCGACTATTCGGGCGCTCAGGCTGTCAAAGCCTTAAAAGAAGAAGGGTATGAGGTCGTACTCATCAATTCCAACCCGGCGACTATCATGACCGACCCGGAACTGGCCGACAGCACCTATATCGAGCCAATCACACCCGAATTCATCGCCAAGGTCATTGAAAAGGAACGACCGGACGCCATGTTGCCGACTCTCGGCGGTCAGACTGCGTTGAACGCCGCTATCAAGGTTGCGGAAATGGGCATTCTGGAAAAGTATAATGTTGAACTGCTAGCGGCCAATATCGCGGTTATCAAAAAGGCTGAAGGTCGGGAGGAATTTCGTGAGGCGATGCGCAAAATCAACCTCAAGGTTCCTGAATCGATAATCGTCAAAACCATTGAAGCGGCGATGGCCGCCGGTGATGAACTTGGCTTTCCCATCATCGTCCGCCCGAGCTTTACCCTGGGAGGCACAGGTGGCGGAATAGCGTACAACCGCCATGAACTTGAGGATTTATGTTCTTCCGGACTCGATCTTTCCATGAACAGCGAGGTCATGCTGGAACGCAGTCTGCTCGGCTGGAAAGAATTTGAGCTGGAAGTCATGCGCGATAGAAATGACAACGTGGTGATCATCTGCTCCATTGAAAACGTCGATGCAATGGGCGTTCACACCGGGGACAGCATCACAGTGGCCCCGGCCCAGACGCTGACGGATCGAGAATACCAGACAATGCGCGATGCGGCCATTGCCATTATCCGGGAGATCGGCGTGGAAACCGGCGGTTCGAATGTCCAGTTTGCCGTCAACCCCGACGATGGAGAGCTGATGGTCATCGAGATGAATCCCAGGGTATCCAGAAGCTCGGCCCTTGCTTCCAAAGCCACCGGTTTTCCCATCGCCAAAATTGCTGCAAAACTGGCAGTGGGTTACACCCTTGATGAACTGAAAAATGATATCACCCGCGAGACTCTAGCTGCTTTTGAACCGAGCATTGATTATTGCGTCGTGAAAATTCCCCGCTGGACCTTTGAAAAGTTTCCTGAAGCCGATGATGTGCTGACAACCTCAATGAAATCGGTTGGTGAAACCATGTCTATCGGCAGAACCTTTAAAGAGGCCTTCCAGAAAGCCATGCGGTCACTGGAAACCGGAAGATTCGGCTTTGGCGGAGACGGCAAAAATGTTCTTAGCCATCTCGACAGGGAGGATCTGCTGCATGGCCTGCGAGTCCCCAACTCGAAACGAATCTCCTATATTTACGAAGCCTTGAAAAGAGATATGAGTTTGGATGAGTTGTATGACCTCACCAGAATCGATCGTTGGTTTCTCTTTAATTTTCAGCAAATTGTGGAAACTGAAAGAGAAATTTCCCAGCAGGGTTTTCAAGGGCTTGATCCACAATTTCTGCGGTTTTGCAAAGAACGGGGCTTTTCCGACCAGCAACTGGCGTATCTTACCGGTACCTCGGAGGACGATATCCGGCAACTGAGGAAAAAATTCGATGTGCTGCCGGTATATAAACTGGTCGACACCTGTGCCGCAGAGTTTGAGTCCTATACCCCCTATTACTATTCAACTTACGAACAGGAAAACGAGGCCAAAAAAACCGAGGTGAAGAAAATTATCATCCTCGGAGGCGGCCCCAATCGTATCGGCCAGGGCATTGAGTTCGATTACTGCTGCGTCCATGCTGCCTTTGCCCTGAGGGAGATCGGTGTTGAATCGATCATGATCAACTCCAATCCGGAAACGGTCTCCACCGACTATGATACCTCCGACAAGCTGTACTTTGAGCCGCTTACCAGAGAAGATGTACTAAATATCATCGATATGGAGCAACCGGACGGCATTATTGTCCAGTTCGGCGGTCAGACCCCACTCAATCTGGCAGTACCTTTGGCTGAAGCCGGGGTTAAGATCGTCGGCACCCAGCCTGACGCCATCGACAGAGCCGAAGATCGCAAAAGGTTCCAGCAGTTTTTACAGAAGCTTGATCTGCGCCAGCCGGATAATGATACCGTACATACTCTTGACGAAGCAATTGCGGCGGCAAACCGTATCGGCTATCCGGTGGTCGTTCGTCCGTCCTATGTCCTTGGCGGAAGAGATATGCGGATTGTCTATAACGACCAGGGAATCAAGGATTTCATGATCGCGGTCGGCGGGACGAATCTCGAACATCCGATACTGATCGATAAATTTCTCAAGGATGCGATTGAAATAGATGTCGATGCCATCTGTGACGGGAAAAGGACCATCATCGGTGGAATCCTCGAACATGTGGAAGAGGCCGGCATCCATTCGGGCGATTCCTGCAGCATCCTGCCTCCCCATACCCTGTCGAAGGAGCTGATCGAAGAGATCAAGCAGGCCAGTAGAGCCATGGCGGAGGAACTTGGTGTTATCGGCCTGATGAATGTCCAGTTCGCGGTAAAAGACAAACAACTCTATATTCTTGAGGTGAATCCGCGCGCTTCGCGTACGGTTCCTTTTGTCAGCAAAGCCACCGGGGTTCCACTTGCCAAACTCGCCACCAAGGTGATGATGGGCGCCACCCTGGAAGAACTGGGGCTGACAACCGAAGTGGAAATCAAGCACTGGGCGGTCAAGGAATCGGTTTTTCCTTTTGACCGTTTTGACAAGGTTGACACCCTCCTCGGCCCGGAAATGAAATCCACCGGAGAGGTGATGGGCATCGATAACAACCTGGGACTGGCCATTATTAAATCACATCTGGCAGCAGGCTCGAAGGTTCCTGCCTCCGGCAACGTGTTCGTCAGTGTTCGGGACAATGATAAAGCCGCGGTTTTGCCTGTGGCCAGAGCACTGGTCGAACTTAATTTCAACATCTATGCAACAACCGCCACCGCCGCATATCTAAAGAACGCCGGGGTCGCCTGCGAGTTCATCAACAAGATCTCCCAGGGACGTCCACACATCCTCGACAAGGTTCAGGACGGCGAGATTTCCTGGATTATTAATACATCGATGGGGCGACGCACCACCGAAGATTCCTATCTCATAAGGAGGGCTGCTCTGGATTACCACATTCCCTATACCACCACGGTAAGCGGCGCTGCCGCTCTGGTCAAAGGAATACAGGAATTGAAGGAAAACGAGCTGGTTGTCCATCCTGTGCAATACTTTACACAACTCAGGTGAGAGGTTAAAATATATTAAGAAGCGGCTCGACATTCTCACTTTTGGATTTACTTTAATTGAGCGTGGACTGAAAAATATGCTGACTGGACATATATTTTCGGCTGTTCACCTCAGATAACTGAAGCAGTTGATGGCAAAATCGTCTATTTTGTCTGCTGTCCGCGAGAAGAGAACGTTATCTTCATAGAAAAACTCTTAGACAATAATAGCAAACCAAGTGCCACCGGAGGGGTCGTTGAATACTTTCTATAAAAATTTAAGCATGTGGCTGGTGATTGGTCTGACCATGATCCTCCTTTTCAATCTTTTCAATAAGCCACAGGGCAACGTGACCTCACTGACCTACAGTGAGTTCATGTCAAGTGTTACGAATAAAACGATAAATCGTGTCACCATCAGCGGAGATGTCATTACTGGAACACTTCAGGACGGGAAACCGTTCCAGACCATTTATCCGCCGAACGACAGTGAGTTGATTTCAATTCTCCGTAAGTCCGGGGTGGATATCAGTGTCAAGGAAACCCAGAAAGACTCCTGGTTGATGACCATCTTCGTTTCGTGGTTTCCTATGTTGCTGCTCATCGGCGTTTGGGTATTTTTCATGCGGCAGATGCAGGGAGGCGGCAAGGGTGGTGCGCTCTCTTTCGGCAAAAACCGGGCGCGACTTACGGAACAGAGTGCGAATAAGGTGACATTCGCCGATGTCGCCGGAATCGACGAAGCCAAGGAAGAGCTTGAAGAAATAGTCGATTTTCTTAAAGATCCAGGCAAATTCACGACCCTCGGCGGTCGGATCCCAACCGGCGTTCTGCTGGCTGGAGCACCCGGAACAGGCAAGACCTTACTGGCCAAAGCCATTGCCGGAGAGGCCGATGTGCCGTTTTTCTCCATCTCGGGCTCCGATTTTGTCGAAATGTTTGTCGGTGTCGGTGCCTCCCGTGTTCGTGATATGTTTGCTCAGGGGAAAAAAAGCGCTCCCTGTATAATTTTTATTGATGAAATTGACGCCGTAGGCCGACACCGTGGTGCGGGTCTTGGCGGCGGTCACGATGAACGGGAACAGACCCTGAATCAGCTGCTGGTTGAAATGGACGGTTTTGAGACCAATGATGGGGTCATTATAGTCGCTGCCACCAACAGACCGGACGTTCTTGATCCTGCACTGCTCCGTCCCGGCCGTTTTGACCGCCAGGTTATCGTTCCGGTACCGGATGTCGGCGGCCGACAGAAAATTTTAGCGATTTACGCCAAGAAAACCAAGATGGCGGCCAATGTCGATCTGGAAATTCTGGCCCGTGGAACACCCGGCTTTTCAGGTGCCGACCTCGAGAATCTGGTCAACGAGGCCGCGCTGATGGCAGCTCGCTCCGGGGCTAAGGAAATCACCCTCGAACTGCTGGAAAAAGCAAAAGATAAGATTATGATGGGTGCGGAACGGCGTTCCATGATTATCAGCGAAAAGGAAAAGAAGGTCACCGCATATCACGAGGCCGGTCACGCCTTGGTTGCCTGGTTGCTTGCTGACACGGATCCTATTCATAAGGTTACCATTATCCCTCGCGGTCGCGCTCTCGGGCTCACTATGCAGCTGCCGACGGACGACAAATATACCCATTCGAAGTCATACCTGAAACACACTATGTGTATCCTCTATGGCGGACGAATCGCTGAGCAGATCATCTTCAATGAGATCACCACCGGCGCCGGTAACGACATCGAACGCGCCTCGGCTCTCGCAAGAAAAATGGTCTGCGAATGGGGCATGAGCGATGACCTCGGCGCACTTACCTACGGCAAGAAAGAAGAACAGATTTTTCTGGGTAGGGAAATTGCTCAAAATCGTGATTTCAGCGAAGATACCGCGAGAAAGATCGATATTGCGGTCAAGAAATTTGTCGACGATGCCATGGATACCGTCACCAAACTGCTGAAAGAGCATCGTGATATCCTTACCGTTATGGCAGAAGAGCTGCTGGAACGGGAAACCATAGTTCTGGCCGATATCGAGCGGATTGTTGAAAAACTTCGTCCCGGTAAATATTCTTCCCGCATGAAAAAGGCAGCCAAGAAAGAAACGGTTGCACCTCCGGAAGCCAGTGAAGAAAAACCGGCTGAGGAAAACAGTCAGGCTCCCGCGGAGGAGCAACTTGGAGAGCAGACAGCGGTAATAGCCGATGAAGGCGATACCGTTATCTCCCCCGACGATACCGACAAGAAGGAATCTGAAAATCCATGATGCAAGGTACCGCCATCAAAATCATGGGTATCCTCAATGTGACACCTGATTCGTTTTCTGATGGCGGTAAATTCGCAGATTTTGAGGCTGCTCTTAATCAGGCTGAGAACCTCATCGATGCAGGGGCGGATATTCTGGATGTGGGCGGGGAGTCAACCCGCCCTTTTGCCGATCCGGTTTCCACCGAGGAAGAACTTCAAAGAGTTATCCCCCTCATAAAAGCAGTTCGCCAGAAGCACACTACCCCTATTTCCATTGATACCAGTAAAGCCGTCGTAGCCAGGGAAGCTCTTAAGGCAGGAGCAGACATCATCAATGATATTTCAGCCCTGAATAAGGATCCCGAGATGATAGCAGTGGTTCGGGAGACCACCGTTCCGGTAATCATCATGCATATGCAGGGGACACCGGCCGATATGCAGATTAAACCCGTTTACCATGATGTTGTTTCTGAAATTATTGATTTTTTAGCTGAACGCTTGGATTGGATTACAGGCAATGGCGTTGATCGTAACCGCCTGATCATCGACCCCGGGATCGGATTCGGCAAAACGATGCAGCACAATCTGTCGATCATAAAACACCTGGATAAATTTGCCTCCCTAAAGGTACCTCTTCTGCTCGGACATAGCCGCAAGCGTTTTCTCGGCACGATTACCGGCGTCACCGTTGAAGAGGAACGAGACTTGGCTACCGCGGTCGTCGCGGCGTTATGTGCAACCAAAAACATCAGCATTGTCAGAGTACATGACGTTGCTGCAACACGGCAGGCGCTGCTGCTGGCTGAAGCTCTTCAAGCCGCCGCTTGATGCCGGGGCTGCTACCTCCCGCATCATAGTTTACCATGGCACAGAATGTATCCGAAAAACCATCTAAGCCGTCATTATTAACTCGTCATTAAGAAGTCATTTCCAACCTGCCGACTTTATTGGCCCTTATTATCCGAACCTGTCCGGCAACCATCCACCATCCTTTATCAGATAGATTTCCGGATTTCGCAACAACAACGCAACCCATGATTACAGAACAAACCTATCCCCAAATCATTGCAGGTCAGTTGAATATCTCGGCCGCTCAGGTAACCGGTGTCCTCAGCCTGCTCGCTGACGGCGGCACCGTTCCATTTATTGCCAGATATCGAAAAGAGGCCACCGGTTCACTTGACGAAGTAGCAATTACCGGCATTCGCGAGCAGCATCAGAAACTCGTGGAGATAGATAAGCGGCGTGAGGCGATTATCGAATCCCTGAAAAAAAATGAATTGCTCACAGAACAACTTACCCGACAACTGAGTAACGCTCAAAGTTTGACGGAATTAGAAGACATCTACCTACCCTTTCGGCCAAAAAGAAAAACCCGTGGTTTGGCCGCCCGGGAGAAAGGTCTTGCTCCTCTGGCCGAGCAAATTTTTGCGGCCTCGGACCACTCCATTGAGGTAACTAACTTTGTCGATCCTGACAAAGGCATTTCTTCTGAGGCTGAGGCCCTGTCTGGCGCTCGGGATATCATCGCCGAACAGGTTGCAGAAGACCAGTCAACCAGAGTTGAGCTACGTCAACTCTTTCAGAAACAAGGGATTATTGAAGCAAAGGCCGTCAAAAAAAATATGGCTGAAGGGGAAAAATTCAGAGATTATTTTGACTGGCGGGAACCAGCGGCACAAGCTGCCGGACACCGGCTGCTGGCCATGTTTCGGGGAGAAAATGAAAAAATCCTAAAGCTGAGCGTTCGCCCGCCTGAAGAAAACTGTCTGCGACTCCTCAAAAAGCGCCACTTAAAAAGCACCCGCTGGCAAAAGGAAATCTCCGAAGCTCTTGAAGACAGCTATCACCGGCTTCTTGCGCCTTCCCTGGAAAACGAGCTTGGCAAAGAACTAAAAGAGAGAGCCGATAAAGAAGCAATCCAGGTCTTCGCCGACAACCTGCGGCAACTGCTTCTTGCGGCCCCACTAGGTCAAAAACGTGTGCTGGCCCTGGATCCTGGTTACCGCACCGGAGCTAAACTCGTCTGTCTCAATGAACAGGGACGACTGCTGGATAATACGACTATCTTTCCTACCCATGGCGGCAGAAAGCGTGATGAAGCCGGTGAAATTATCGCCCGGATGGTAGCAAAGCATCGGATCGAAGCTATTGCCATCGGCAATGGAACCGCCGGACGCGAAACGGAAGAATTCGTCCGGTCGCTTGTCCTGGATGATTCGATCATCATCACTCTTGTCAATGAGGATGGAGCCTCAATTTATTCCGCTTCGGACGCTGCGAGGACCGAATTTCCCGATCACGACATTACGGTTCGCGGAGCTGTCTCCATAGGAAGACGGTTACAGGATCCCCTCGCGGAGCTGGTCAAAATCGATCCGAAATCGATCGGCGTCGGACAGTATCAACATGATGTCAATCAGAGCGAACTGAGGAACAGTCTTGGCGAAGTTGTTGAGAGTTGCGTGAACAGTGTCGGAGTAGAACTAAACAGCGCCAGTGCTGAACTGTTGACCTATGTGGCTGGCCTTGGCCGAACCCTGGCGGATAATATCATTTTATACAGAAACGAGAACGGCCCTTTCCAAAGCCGTCGGCAGTTACTAAAGGTTCCGCGGCTCGGCCCCAAAGCCTTCGAACAGAGCGCCGGATTTTTGCGAATACACGGCGGCAGTAATCCTCTTGACGCCAGCGCGGTCCACCCGGAGCGCTACGGGCTGGTAAAAAAAATGGCCGGGGATCTCGGCGTTACTGTTGCCTCCCTTCTGGATTCCGCCCCTCTTCGTCAGTCAATTGATCTAAAAAAATACATCGACGATTTAACCGGTTTGCCTACCCTGACGGATATCATGACTGAACTGGCAAAACCGGGAAGGGATCCGCGCAAAGCCTTTGAACAATTCCGGTTCGCCGAAAATATCCACTCGATGGAAGACCTCACCGAAGGAATGCTCCTCCCCGCCCTCATCACCAATATCACCCGGTTCGGCGCTTTCGCCGATATCGGCATCAAACAGGACGGCCTTATTCATATCAGCCAGCTGGCCGATCGCTTCATCAAGGATCCGGGAGAAGTCGTCAAGATCGGCCAAAAGGTGGAAGTACGGGTGGTTGAAATCGATGTGAAGCGAAAGCGTGTTGCCCTGTCCATGCGGAAAGGCTGAGGCGTGAGAAGGACCGCCTGTATCGCTTAACAATTCGCTTACAGCAAACTAATGACCGGCAACGCAACTCTAACATTACCTTGACACCTGACGATGTTTTACCTACATTCTATAGCAAATTGGTGGTGCCTTTACCGGTAGTTTCTTTCCTTTGGAAAATTCAAGCAGAGTTCATAAATGATCTATAGCTACGCATGGGAGGCTGTCTTCAACCCTGGAAAATCAGTTGATTTTTTCCAGGCACGTCCCCTTTTGCCGTTTGACCTGCAGGAACAAGGGTTCAGCCGGATCAATGCGTGGTGGCTGTCGGAACTTTCCCGGTTGATTTATGTACGGGGTGAGAACGCAGATGATAGCGTTTGCCAGACAGCAATCCGAAATTCCTTTTTGACAAAGGTTGGCCTGCAAGAACGCTGGTTTTCTAACGGCAAACATGTTCAATGTGCCATTATTGGGACACCGGCGAAACAGAGGCCACAATTTTCCGCTTTGGTTTTCAGAGGAACACGAGGAAGTATCGCCAATTGGTTGGTCAATTTGAGTACAGCTCTCTCCCCCTGGCCCTCGGGCGGTTCCGTCCACAAGGGATTCAAAATGATCCTGCTGGAAGCCTGGGAGGAAATTCAACAGCAGCTGGGAAATATATCCGAGCCTCTCTATTATACCGGACACAGTCTGGGAGGCGCATTGGCCGTACTCGCAGCTGCCTTGCAAAAACCCACGGCAGTATATACCTTCGGCTCGCCGAGAATAGGAAATGCCGAATTTATCGACAAAACAAAAGAGATAAAAATTTATCGGGTGGTGAACCCCAAAGATATTGTAGCGGGCGTCCCTCCGCTTCCCGGAATTTTGCATGTAGGAGAACCGCATTACCTGGCCGGCGCCAAAGCAGAAGATGCGCAGAGATCCTGGTTTGATGCGCCGGATTTTCTCGCTGATCATTCCCCGTCAAATTATACCGTGAAGTTGTGAATCCGCCGGGTGATTTTTCATTTTGAATAAATTCCTGAGAGTTGCAAAAGCATTCCCAATCGGCTTTTGTGGCCGGATTGCCTGATACCTTTTCTATAAAACCCTCATTACCAGTGTATCAACTCCATTGTCCACAAGCGAAAGTTTGCGGGCCAGGCCGTAGGAAAGATCAATATCCCGGCCCTTCACATACGGTCCACGGTCGGTAATAACCGCGGTGGAGGTCTGCCCGGTACGCGGGTTTTTCAACTCGACCCTGGTGCCCAACGGCAAATCCTTGTGCGCGATAGTATTGCCGTACATATTATAAGGGTCACCGTTAGCCATGGGTTTACCTTGGTAATCTTCTCCATACCAGCTGGCGACCACCTCTTTCGCCGGTTGAGCCTCAGTCTTGCGTATCTCCAGTTTCTGACCGGGCTGAATAAAATCCGGCTTGGCAATGCCATTGTCATGAATCAAATCCTGCAAGTTCACATGGAATTGCTTTACCGCAAGCCCCCAGAGCGTATCGCCAGGCTGCACGGTGTATTCCGTGAAATCGCCTGCCGGCCGGGGCGACTGTGATGCAGAGGCAGCTTTTTTCCGGGATGCTTCGCTCAGCAATGAAGAAAAGGACCCTTTATTCACGGTAAGGTTTGCCCCCTCACGCACGAACCAATTACCGTTGACCTTGGACCTGCCGACGGCACTGGGGTTCTGATTGCGTAAGGTCTGCCAGTCCGTCTGCAGACGTTGTGTCACCTGGGCAATTGTATCACCTTTCTGTACGGTATATTGATTCATAAGAGGAAGAATTACTTATGGTTATTTCCATGTCAAGCTTAAGAGACAGAGTGAGAGGACTCACTACAGAGGTTCCGGTGAAATCACCACGTCCCTGTTACGAAGGAAACAAGGAAGGAACTCTTTCTTTTATATCGACAGCTATGAAAATATCTTAACCAAGCGACTGCCACAATTTTCTACTGAAAACTTAAAGGGTGATCAGCAACCCCTACCGCCCATAATGACTTTGACAGCGATTTACCGGAGCCACATGCACTTCGATAATTTCTGTGGTATTGGTCTGCATTCGGACGGCGCTACCAACAGTTTTGAAAAACCAGTAATATATATTCAATCGGTTGGTTCCCTTTTTGAATTCTAATTAGTGAAAAAGGGATGTGGACTGCGATAGTCAAGATAGTCGTTGTGCAACAGCACAGTGTCCAAAACTGTGCTGTAAGTTGAAAATATTTCTTACCAAAAACGAGCTCTCTTTTGTCGATGCTGCCCTACTACTTAACCGGTAATGGCTTGTCGCTGTTGATTCACAGCGGAAACCAAGTCCGGAGGGGAGTGCTGGTAATAATCCTCGGCGTACCAGTCCTACACCCAATCCATTGCATTGCCGCTGAGGTCGTAGAAGCCCTGGGGCTCAGGGAAAACGCCCGACTTCCATGGGATTATATAGAGATGGTGGATAATTGCGGCCTCGATCGATGGTGCCGTTATCGGTGGCAAAGACTACTATTTGACCGCGATTACGGGCGGCATATTCCCATTGAGCCTCTGTTGGCAAGTCGAAGGGCAGACCGGTTTGCTGCCCCAGCCACCGGCAATAATCGCGGGCACCCTCCCAGCCGATCCCCACTGGATTTCGAGGGGCACGGACTTCATCACCAACAAGATCATTGAGGCATAGGTAACCTCATAGGCGCCTATATAATAGCTATCCAGGGAGACTTTATGAACCGGAACATTATCTTCATCAGAAAAATAAAGATCCCAGGCCTTATCCCCAGGGCATCAACAAACGGCTGACGGGGATCCCCCATCATGTAACTGCCGCCCTTGACAAAGATCATCTGCTGAAAAGTTTTGTTGATTAATTGTTGTACTGTAGGGGCAGGCTGAGCTGATGCGGTTGTACAACAGAACAATGTCCAAGACAGTACTGTAACCGGAAGATATTTCTTCATGACCAAAACAAGCTCTCCTTTGCCGACACAGCCCTACTTGTCAACCGGTAGTGGCTTATCGCTGTTGATTGCACAGCGAAAGCCAAGTCCTGGATAGTTCTTCCGCATAAAATCTGCTTCTCCGCGCGTAACTGTACTGCTGCCACCCGGATCATTAACAACACTCCCCCACGGTAGACTTTAGACCTACCCATTTTCGGCCCTCGTGGATCATGTACCGGGGAATGCTTATAATAATCCTCTACATACCAGTCCTGCACCCACTCCGCTGCATTGCCGCTGAGGTCGTAGAAGCCCATGGGGCTCGGGGGAAAGTGTCCGACTTCCATAGGATTATGAAGAGATGGTGAATAATTGCGGCCTCGGTCGATGGTGCCGTTATCGGTGGCCAAAACGACCAGTTGCCCACGATTACGGGCGGCGTATTCCCATTGGGCCTCTGTTGGCAGTCCGAAGGACAGACCCTGTTTGCTCTCCCAACCATCGGCAGTAATCGCGGGCACCTTCCCAACCGATCCCCACGGGATTTCGAGGGGCACGGAGATCATCACCTAACAAGATCATCTAGCACCATTTTCTGCTTAGTGGCTTCGGTATAGACATCATAGTCCGCATAGGTGACCTCATAGGCGCTCATATAATAGCTATCCAGAGTGACCTTATGAATCGGGATATTACTCTTCATCAGAAGTATAAGACCCAGGCCTTATCCCCCAGGGCATCAGCGAATGGCTGACGAGGATCCCCCATCATAAAACCGCCGCCTTTGACAAAGATCATCTACTTAAAAGTTCTGTTGAGCAATTCCTGTACTGCGGGGCTGGGCTGCCCGGCAATGGCCTTGGTACTGCTCCAAAATGTGAAGCACACCGACATCAAAATAATTTTCTTCACTTTTACCTCCTTTTAAATTCCTCTATTCAGGCCATGTTTGCCGGCCAATTATCACGGACAGCCGCCATATGCATTTGGGGATGTCGTGGCAATGCGTAACAATGGCGTAACTGCTGTCGCAACCGGTTAAATTGCCATTTTTCGCTCCTATCCAGCACATTCTGAACCAATGCCTCTCCGGCCTCAAAAGAACCACGGCGCCGGTTTCCGTACAGTGCACCATGACCTCGACGTATTCGTTCCAGGTCTGAATAGTTCTCAAAATTGCTATAATGGCTTCTTGCTGTTTTTCTTCGGCTGAGTACCAGCCACGGGGAGAGCTGAACGATGAGCCTTCCCTTGCCCTCCGGGGTAATGAAAACAAGATGGCCGCACGGGCCTACTTGTTCACCGGTAATGGCTTATCGCTGTTGATGGCGCAGCGGAAGCCAATTCCGGGATAGTTATCCCGCATATAATGTGAATGTCCGCGCGCAACTGTAGTGTTGCCACCAGGTTCGCCGGCAGTTCCTTCAGTGCGGATAACTCTCTCTGTACCCGTTGCCGGCCCTTGCGGGTTATGGACAGGGGAATGCTGGTAATAATCCTCGGCATACCAGTCCTGCACCCACTGCGCAGCACTGCCCTGGTCGTAAAAACCATGGTCTTGAGGGCAAGTGTCCGACCTCCATGGGATGCCTTAAAAAATCAGGGTAATTGCGGCCTAAATCGATGGTGCCGTTATCGGTGGCAAAAACAACCAGCTGTCCACGGTTGCGGGCGGCATACTCCCATTGGGCCTCGGTAGGCAGCCCGAAGGGCAGACCAGTTTGCTGCCCCAGCCATCGGCAATAATCCCGAGCGCCTTCCCAGCCGATCCCCACGGGATTGCGGGGGGCACGGACTTCATCACCAACAAGATCATCCAGAACCATCTTCCGCCCGGTGGCCTCGGTATAGACATCGTAAGCCGCATAGGTGACCTCGTAGGCGCTCATATAATAGCTGTCCAGAATGACCTTATGAATAGGAACATTTCTCTTCGAGGTGAAGTAGAGATCCCAGGCTTTATCCCCCAGGGCATTGACGAATGGTTGACGGGGATCGCCCATCATAAAACTGCCGCCCTTGACAAAGATCATCTGTTGAAGGGTTTGGTTGAGCAATTGCTGTACAGCGGGGTTGACCTGCCCGGCAATGGCTATAGTACTTCCCCACAATGTAAAACATACCGATATCAAAATAATTTTCTTCATTTTTACCTCCTCTTAATTTTCTCTGTTCAGGCAATGTCTTGCCGGCCCATTATCACGGACAGCCGCCATATGCATTTGAGCCTGTCGGGGCAATGCGTAACAATGGCGTAACTGTTTTCGCAACCGGTTAAAGTGCCATTTTTCACTCCTATCCAGCACATTCTGAACCAATGCCTCTCCGGCCGCAAAGGAACCACGGGCGCCGGTTTCCGTACTGTGCACCATGACCTCGACGTATTCGTTCCAGGTCTGAATAGTCCTCAAAATTGCTATAATGGCTTCTTCCTGTTTTTCTTCGGCTGAGTACCATATACAGGGACAGAGATGAAAGATCAGCCTTCCCTTTCCCTCCGGGGGCAGAAAAACAAGATTGTCCGGTCTGGAAAGAACCTTTTCTGCGAAATCCGAGGCCCGCTCATGCTGTTCGATCGCCGGTTTCATTGCTGTAAGCTTGTGGTCAATCGTTCCCCTTGGCATTCGGCAGGCAATTCGTGATGCAGATCTTGAACGCCTCTTTGCCGCACGGCCCTACTTGTTCATCGATAATGGCTTGTCGCTATTGATTGCACAGCGGAAACCGAGCCCTGGATAGTTCTCCCGAAGAAAACGCGCTTTTCCACGCGCAACAGTGCTGCTATCACCCGGATCGCTACTCACCCCCCCCCGCGAACGACTTTCACTGTTCCCGTTTCCGGCCCCTGCGGGTTATGGACTGGGGAATGCTGGTAATAATCCTCGGCGTACCAATCCTGGACCCATTCATCGGCATTGCCGCTCAGATCATAGAAACCCATGGGGCTTGGAGGAAAGTGCCCGACTTCCATGGGATGATAAAGAGATGGTGGATAATTACGGCCGCGATCGATAGTGCCGTTATCGGTGGCAAAAACTACTATTTGACCACGATTACGGGCGGCGTATTCCCATTGAGCCTCTGTTGGCAACTCGAAGGGCAGCGCTGTCTGCTTCCCCAGCCATCGGCAGTAATCGCGGGCACCTTCCCAGCCGATCCCCACTGGATTTCGGGGGGCTCGGACATTTCCAGACCTCGTAAGATATTTTTTAAGGACCTTTTCCTGTCCGGTGGCCTCGGTATAGACATCATAATCGGCATACGTAACCTCATAGGCGCCCATATAATAGCTATCCAGGGTGACTTTATGAACTGGAACATTGTCATCCGCAGAAAAGTAGAGATCCCAGGCCTTATCCCCCAGGGCATCGACGAATGGTTGACGGGGATCTCCCATCATATAACTGCCGCCCTTGACAAAGATCATCCGTTGCAGATTCCGGTTGAGCAATTCCTTCACTGCGGGGCTGGGCTGCCCGGCGATGGCCATGGTACTGCGCCACAACGTCAGGCATACCGACATCAAAATAATTTTCTTCACTTTTTCCTCCTATGAATTTTCTCTATTCAGGCCATGTTTGTCGATCTATTATCACGGACAGCCGCCATATGCATTTGGGCCTGTCGTGGCAACTTGTAACAGTGACGTAACTGTTGCCGCAACCGGTTAAATTGCCATTTATCACTACCATCCAGCACATTTTGAACCAAATCCTCTCCAGTCCTAAAGGAACCATGGATGCCGGTTTCGGTGCAGTGCGCCATGACCTCGATGTATTCGTTCCAGGTCTGAATAGTCCTCAAAATCGCCATAATGGCTTCTTCCTGTTTTTCTTCGGCCGAGTACCATACACAGGGGCAGAGATGAAAGATCAGCCTTCCCTTGCCCTCCGGGGTGAGAAAAACAAAATTGTCCGGCCTGCCAAGTATCTTCTCCGCTAATTCCGAGGACTGCTCGTGCTGTTCGATCGTCGCCTTCATCGCTGCGAGTTTGTCTTCTATCGTTTCCTGCATCGTGAACATGAAATCCCTCCCTTCTCGATATACCTCATCGAGAGCCTTATCCGTCATTGCGATATAACTGCTGATCGTGTCGTAATATTTAAAAGAATCCTCACTGAGGACATCGACAAAGTGAAAGTCTTTATTTTTCAACTGGTGATAGACAAAGGCGCAAAAATCCACAATGGTATCGGCATTCACCGTAAAAGCAAAACCACCACCGCCCCCGGCGCCCCAGACCAGTTTGGCGTTGGCCCTGGCAACGAATTTACCTTTCTGATAATGAATATAGAAATGAAACTTGGCTCCGGCTCCGAAGGAAACACTTTCCTCGATACCTGCCTTCATCACGGCTACCCACTCATGGTGAACCTCGGGATTTCGCCATTCGAAAGTGCCGTCCAAGGTCCCGGTAGCTTTGACACCGATAAAGGCTTCGCCCCCTATTCCGACAAATTCATCCCCTTCCTTGACCTTTTTGAGAAGAAACTTTAGTGCTGCCGCGGGCTTTGACTTTTCCCTGATCCAACTCAAAGGTCATCCCGGCACTGGCCTGGCAACTGGCCCCGGCAAAACCGGCCAGGGCCAGTTCACCTTTGAGCCGAACCAGACCGAAGTCGAATTTCTTGACCATGCCTGCATGAATCCCATGTTCAACCCTATAGGAGAATTTGAGCCCATGCCCCTTAGCCTTAGGCAGGTAGCCCGTGACGCCGATCTTGCCTTCGGCGACAGCAAAAGAGGCTTCGGAAGATGCTTTGATGCCGAATGTCTTGTCCTTCAGGCTGAAATTGCTTTTGGTTGAAGCGCCATACGAATAACGAAGAACCTGGGCTGCTTTTGTCGTATCATATCGGCGCTCGGGATCGAGCTTCTTGTCAGGGCTAAGGATATCGGCCAGCTTGCGGTTTACCGAGTCGGCCCAGTCGTTGAGGCTGGTGGGATGAGGATCCACTTTGAACCAGGTATAGTCAAGGCCGGCTTCCTTTTTGGCAAATGTCTCCTTGAGATTTTCATAATTGAGCTTGCCTTGACTGTTAATAATCCGCTTTTGGTCGATATCCTTATCAATTTTGTAACTGCGTGTATGGTTCCGCATCTTGTCGCTGGTGACATATGTGAACTTTTTGCCACGAAAGCCGATAACCTCCGTCAACGCGCCGGTTTCACCGCCGGCATCGATCAGATGATTAAGCGTGGTATCGACCTGCCCCTTGGCTTTGTCGATCTGATTTTGGTTACCACCGGCATACGCTTGTTCCAGCTGCTTGATAACGGCATCGTATTTTTCCGACTCATGTAAAAAATCGAGATACTCTTCTTCACTAAGGAGATAAAAAGTCTGATTATCGGGACGATAGACAAGTTCAGCGATGACAAGCTGTTCCGGCTTGATGGTGAAACAGATACTATGAGAACTTCCCTGCGTCGTAACGGCTGATAAGTAATACCTTCCCGGAGTCAGCCCCTCGATCTGGTCTTTCCAGGCAACACCGGCCTTCTTTTCCACCTTCCGGGAAGCATTTTTCCGGGAGGTTCCCTGCTCTTTCGATGGCTCCCAACTTAATTGAAAGCTATTGCTTTGATTGACGATTCCACTGACGGCGAGGGTATACGGTCCGCTACCGATCAGCTTTTTTGACTTTCCGGCACGAAAAATATCATGATTGCAAGGAACCCTAATCTCGATACTGTCACGATGGACATAGGGCGGCTCGGGGATATAATCTTCTTCATAGAGCGCATAGGGCAGCGGCTTTATTGCTCCACCGCACACGTTCTTCTTTTTCTGCCGGGGGCGACGGCGCAGCACATAGTGCTCCTGCCCGAATTCGACATCAGAAATCGATGAAACAGCCACAAGGTTGCTCTTCCTACGAACAAATATTTTGAGCTGCTCGCCGCAACAGCGATAGCGAGCATAGTCAGGACTTGCGATAATCCAGTTTTGCCAATGCGGGGTAAGTTGATTTTTCAGTTCCCGCGGCAGGGTTTCGGTTTCTATTCCCCGCCATGGTTTGGCAATTTCCTCCTCTTTCTCAACACCTATAAAATGATCTTCAGACCAGTAGATTTTTGTCACCGAAATGCTCCCTGATTTTCGAAACGTAATGTTGAAGTTCCTCGCATATTCGTTATGCGAGAAAACATCGCTTTTCTAAAATTGCCTTAATAAATCTGATGGCCAAACCAAAATTCGTTGAATCTTGCAGACTAGAGCTGCTTTTTCATGTTAGATTGTGGGCAAATTTCTTGCTGGACAGAAGTTTCTGCTTTAACGTGACATGAGAGACTCACCCCACGATAAAGAATAATCAACCACCTGATTTGGCGATAGTTTTTCATAAAAAACGAAAAAATCTCTTTTCGTCTTTCAGCAATTTTGTCACCGCTTTCCCGAATTTTACTCAAACGATCTGACATTTTTCTTAACACTTCGCAAAACTCTGATTGAAGCAGGGGAGCGTCATCAGCCGATATAGGTGGCCAAGGTACACTGTTTTAGGCCGTAAAAGGTAAGAAGCCGAGGTGAGTACCTTTGCAATAGAACGTTTTCTCGCAAAAGAACAAGAAATCATTCTGAAAGGTACTATTGGGATGAAGGTGCTATCACGGGTTATAGCGGGAAATTTCTCCGGCACTTAGCCGGCTGTTGCCGGGCCGTCCGCTAAAAGGACCTTTTTTTTATTTCTCAGGCGTCTCAGGAGATTTTCGGCCATAAAAATCGCCAGGGCTGCCCAGATCAGCATGAAGCCAACCATTCTCGTCCGGGGAAATTCTTCTCCATAAACAAAGACACCAAGTATGAGATTAATAGTGGGTGCCAGATACTGCATCAGACCAAGGGTAGAGAGTGGAATTTTCTGGGCGGCATAGCCGAAGAAAAGTAACGGCACGGTGGTAACCACGCCGGTACCAGCCAGTAGCAAGGATCCGGAGAGGCCGATTTCCCCGAAAGAACCGTTGCCCGTACAACCAAGACCGAGGAGAAAGGCCGCTGCCGGCAAGAATAAAATTCCTGTTTCCAGGCACAGACCGTCAAGCGCACCGAGATGATTTTTTTTATGCAGCAGGCCATAGGTTGCAAAGGTGGTGGCCAGTGCCAGGGCAATCCAGGGGAATTGGCCATAATAAAAGGTGAGATAAAGGACGCCGAAAGTAGCGAGCAATAGAGCAAGCCACTGGATCGGGCGCATTTTTTCCCGGAAAAAAATCATACCGAACAGAACGTTTATCAACGGATTGATAAAGTAGCCGAGACTGGCTTCAACGATAAAGCCGGCATTTACCGCCCAGATATACAGCAGCCAATTGACTGCCAGCAGCAGACCGGTCGCCGTAAAAGTAATGAGGTTGTTCCGCTCTCCCAGCGCTTGCTGGAACAGGGTTCGCCGACCGGTAACAATCACCAGTCCGAGGGTCAGTACCAGCGACCAGGACATCCGGTGGCAAAGGATTTCATAGGCAGGCACCTCCTGTAATAGTTTCCAATACGCCGGCAATACCCCCCAGAGGATAAAGGCGGCGGCAGCCGCCAGGATTCCATGAAAATTCGTCATAATTCCTCACTGCAAGAGGCAGGTTCCAGACAGATTTAAACAGCTTCAGGCCCGTTGATTCGTATATGCCCGGGACATTGTTTTGATGGTTAAAGGGAATGAGAAAATGAAAATCACAGAAGGAGACCGCTCGACAACCAGTAATAGACGATGTAGGCCCCGGCGATTAAGAGAAGAATGCCTGAAATCTTCTG
Organism: uncultured delta proteobacterium; assembly: GCA_963835305.1. GTDB lineage: Bacteria > Desulfobacterota > Desulfobulbia > Desulfobulbales > Desulfocapsaceae > Desulforhopalus_A. The sequence goes on along the minus strand of CAWIEU010000008.1, from coordinate 44,429 downwards.
CACATATGGAAGTATTCTACGCAGGGCGCCAACGACAACCCCTTCTTTTACTACTGCTATGCCGAGGGTCAGAGTCAACATGACACTGCCCATTCCGAGGATATAACTTATAAACTGAAGAAGGCCGCCGCCAAAATCCCCCGCCGTGATAGAACTGCCGACCACCATAAGAAATATCGGCAGGGTACAGCTCAGGGAGGATGCGCCGAAAGCAATGCCGAACAGGAAAAAGCCAAGGACCGTGATTTGTCTGGGATCACTGATTTTTCCTGCGGCGGCGAGGAAAAAATGGGAAGACAATGTATGGCCCAAAAGCATCCATGCCCCAAGAAACATCAACCCGAAACCGACAATTACCGCAAACCACGGCATGATGCCCATCAAAAAGCTGCCTCCCGCCGATACAATCGCCCCGACAACACCGAATAAAAGTCCAAAACCGGCAGTCACCACAATGGCTATCCCAAAGGCCTTTAGCAATCTGAAAAAGATTGATTTTTGCCGAAATGAGCTATCCTTGGCCCCTAAATAAAGAGAAAGATATACAGGCAACATGGCAAAGCCGCATGGATTCACAGCCGATACCATGCCGGCACCAAAGGCGTACCCAAAGGGCAGCAGTCCTGCTACCAGTCCCAACCATTGACTGACTTCAACCTGAGTTACCATTTATACTTCCCTTCCAAATCCACTGTTATCAACAAAAAAATCAGACTCTACCATACTAGTCGAAGTTTTTATATACAGATATCCCTTCCTTTTGTCAGTTCCTTTTCAACCCTGCCTGCCAATTTTGCCTACCGGATGACGGTCGGCCTTTTTGCAAAACTACTCCATCGTTACACTTATATACATTTCATATATATATTGTTTTTCCAGGATGTTAAACATTTTTTTACACACGATCCTGACCACCATCCTTTTTCCTCTTGACCTGACAGGAATTATCTTCTATTAATTTCGACTCCAGTCAATTTTAAATGGAGGCTCCCGCAAATGTCGGTTAGAGAAGACAAAAAGAAAAAAAATAAACAGGCCATATTAGATGCCGCAATATCCCTGTTCAGTGCAAATGGATACGAAAATACTTCCATTGAGAACATTGCCAGAATAGCAGGCGTCGGCAAAGGAACGGTATACAGTTATTTCCAGACCAAAAAAGACCTTATCAAAGGCTTCTGTGAGTGTGAACTCGAGAAGATACATATGAACCTGGTCAACAAGTCCAACCAGGATGCGCCGATTCTGGAGCAGATGCTGACCATCTACATGACGGAATTTCACCACGTCACCCAGAACAGAGAATTTGGCCGAATCTTCATGCGCGAGTCAATATTCCCGTCTGACAGCGATATTCGTGCAGATACTGAGATCGACGACAAATACTTCCAGATTCTCTTTCCTATCCTGCAGAAAGGCCAGGAGCGGGGCGAACTTCGTCAGGACATTGAACTGCTGCACATAACCGCCCATTTTTACAGTCTGTATATCATGGTCATTCACGCCTGGTATACCGGCAGGATAACGACTGAAGAAGTTGAACCATCGATGAGAATTCTTTTCAGTCAAGTACTGGAAGGCCTGCAACCGAAGGATAAACCCTTAACAAACAATGAGCAAAACCATGGCTAAGCCTATCCCGCCCAATACACCACGCGGAAAAATCGTCTTTTTTATCTGGAAACACCTGCCGAGATTTATGTTATTGGCCATGATTGTGCTCATCTTCATCCTGATGGGTGCTATCAGGGATAAGAGCGAACTTATCGCCGCCAACAAGGCGGCAGAGGTAAGCCAGGAAAAACCACCTGTCAATGTTGTCGTCCTTTCTCTTGCACCGACTACGATAACCGATCGGATCAACTTGCCGGGATGTATTGAGCCATGGACACGACTGAAGTTGATGGCCAAGCTGAACGGGACCATAACCGAGGTACTGGTCAACGAGGGAGACCGGGTAAAAAAAGGCGACATCCTGGCTCGTATCGAGGACGACGATTACCGGATCGCCCTGGAGAGAGCCGAGGTGGCCTACAATCTGACTAAAGCCGAATATGGACGGGATAAGGCAATCTACGACAAGGGTGTCATTCCGGCGGCCACGCTGGATACCAACAGGACCAACATGCAAAAAGCCAAGGCGGATTATGATAACGCCAAATTACTACTGTCCCGGACCACAGTCACTTCCCCCATGGACGGCATCATTCGCCGCATGGATGCTAAAGTAGGCCTGCAGCTCTCGGTAGGCGATCCGATCGCGGAAATTCTGGAGATTGATCGTATGAAAGGAGTCGTGGGCATTCCCGAGTCCGACGTTACCGCGGTTCGCCAGCTGGAGAACGTCGATCTGACGGTTCAGGCCCTGGACGGCAGAATCATAACCGGGAAAAAACATTTTCTCTCCCCCTCACCCGATTCCATAGCTAGACTCTATAATCTGGAACTCGAGATAAACAACAGCAGCGGCGAAGTACTGGATGGGATGTTCGTTCGGGCAGATATAGTGAAAAAACAAATAGATAACACTCTAGCCATACCATTTTACAGCGTGATTTCCAGAAACGGTGAGCAGTATGTCTTCGTCGAGCAAGAAGGCGTGGCCAAAAAGCGAAAGGTGCAACTGGGCATCATGGAGAAATGGATGGTCCAGGTCACGGCAGGGCTCAGTGAAGGCGACAGGTTACTGGTCGAAGGGCACAGGGATGTCGAGAACAATCAGAAAGTTAATATTATCAAGACACTTGCCAGTCCATCGGAGCTGACTCTATGATAATTTCCGATACCGCTGTAAAAAAGAGCACCTCAGTCGCCGTCCTTTCCCTGATACTCATAATCTTTGGGGTGTACTGTTATAAGGTGCTGCCGAGGGAAAGCGATCCCGACATCACTATTCCCAATGTTTTTATCTCAACGGAATATCGGGGCGTCTCTCCTACGGATATAGAGACGGCGATAACCATTGAAATAGAGAAAAAGCTAAAGGGCCTTGACGGCCTGAAAAAGATTCAGTCTGTCAGTTCCGAAGGGCTTTCATCAATCAATGTTGAGTTTGTCACCGGCACCAATATCGATCAGGCGGTGCAGGATGTCAAAGACAAGGTCGATCAGGCAAAAAATTCGCTCCCCACCGATCTGGAAGACGATCCTTCCGTGTTCGAGGTCAATTTTTCGGAAATGCCCATCGTCATCTATTCACTCTCGGGAACCTGTGGTCTTCCCCGCCTGAAAGAGCTGGCCGACGACCTGAAAGATGAGATTGAAGGAGTGACCGGGGTACTTGAAGTAGAAGTAACCGGAGGACTGGAGCGGGAGATCCGGATCGAAGTCTTCCCTGAGAAACTGGCCTACTACGGTCTTAGTATAGCCAGTTTACAGACTGCGCTCAAAGATGAAAATACCAATACTTCCGGCGGCAATATTCAGCTGGGCAAAGGCCGCTTTCAACTTCGAGTACCCGGAGAATTCAAAACCCCGGAAGAAATTTACGGTCTGGTAATAACTACCCACAATGGGGAGCCGGTTTATCTGAAAGATGTCGCCCGGGTGGTCGACGGCTTTAAGGAAAAAACGAGCATCTCACGTCTCGATGGCCGGGAAGCGGTGAATATTTCCGTCAAAAAACGGTCGGGCGAAAATATTATCGGCATCAGCAAGGCGGTAGACAACATCATAGAAAGAGAGCGACCGACATGGCCGAGTGGAACGGAGATTACCAAGGTCCTCAATAAGGCAAAAGATATTGATATAATGGTCGCCGACCTGGAGAACAACATTCTTTCCGGACTGGTCCTGGTCTTGATCGTCATTTTTCTGGCTATGGGCATTCGCAACGCTATCCTGGTAAGTATGGCTATTCCCTTTTCCATGCTGCTCTCGTTCATAATTCTCTACCTTTTGGGCATAACCCTGAACATGGTTGTGCTGTTCAGTCTCACCCTCGCTCTCGGCATGCTGGTAGACAATGCCATCGTCATTATCGAGAACTGCTACAGATTCATGGAGCAGGGCGTCGGCCGGGTGGAAGCGGCAATGATGGCCACCTCGGAAGTGGCGTATCCTGTAATCAGCTCCACAGCTACCACCCTGGCCGCCTTTTGTCCTATGCTGTTCTGGCCGGGCATCATGGGCGAGTTCATGAGCTACATGCCGCTGACCTTGATCGTCACTCTCTCCTCCAGCCTCTTTGTCGCCCTGATCATTAATCCGGCGATGGCCTCCCTGTTCATGAAGGTAAAAAATCCGCAGATCCGGGAGAGCCAAGACATGGCTGTCGAGATCGTCAAGACCGGGGAGCGCCCGGCGGAAATCCGTGGCTTTCTCATGACGGGATACAGCAAGCTTCTCACCGGTGCTCTGAACAGGCCGTTCACGGTAATCGGAATCAGCATCTGTCTTCTGGTTCTCATGGTTGAGGGCTGGCTGCTGGTTGTCGGCCTGGAAAAGCCGGTGGAATTCTTCCCTGAAATTGACCCCAAAGGCATGTATGTCAATGTCGACGTTCCGGAAGGAGCGGATCTCAATTATATCGACACAATCATCCAGCGGATTGAAAGAAGCATCGCGGGAATCGCCAAAGCAGATGAGCCGATAAGCCCGCTGCAAGCCCTTAGCCCAAAACCATATACCAAGCCCGACGGCGAACTCTACTACGGGCCAAGTGACTTAAAAAACATCAAAAATGTCTATATGAAGGGTGTGGTTTCCTCAGGCGGCAGTTCGGCGTTCTCCCCCAACACTCCCAACCATGTCGGTGTTCGTTTTATCGACCTGGATGAGCGAAGGCGGTCATCCCATGACACCGTCGAGGATATCAGGCAGAGAATAAAAACCATTCCCGGCGGAAAAATCACCATCGCCATGGAAGAAGAAGGGCCGCCGACCGGTGCGCCCATCAACATCGAAATTGCCGGTGATAATTTTACAGTGCTGGGAGAACTCGCCAAAAAGGTAAAGGATGTCCTGGCCAAACAGCCCCACGTAGAGGATGTTCGGGATGATTTTGTCGAAGGCATTCCCTCGGTCCAGGTGCTGATAGATCGACAGAAAGCAGCACTCTTCGGCCTCTCCACAGATCTCATCGGATTTGCCTTGAAAAGTGCCTATAACGGCCTGGAAGTGTCTTCATACCGTGAAGGCAGCGATGATTACGACATAACTATTCAACTGGCGGAATCCGATCGAAAGGTGGTCGACATTCTGCATGAGTTGATGCTGCCCACTCCATCCGGCCAAATGGTTCCTTTATCGACTGTTGCCAAGATTTCCTTTGCCGGTTCCATCGGCGATATCAACCGAATCAATAACGAGCGGGTGGTAACGGTGAAAGCCAATGTCGATGAAACCAAGATTCCGGGGGCGGTGGCTCGAGCCCGGGCCGCCGAATTGCTCAAGGAGTTTCCGCTGCCGCCCGGCTATAAGATGACCTTTACCGGGGAGTTTGAATTCCAGCAGGAATCGCAGGATTTTCTCACCAAAGCCTTTCTGGTCGCCCTGCTGCTGATTTTTCTAATCCTGGTCTCCATGTTTAACTCGATCAGCCAGCCTTTTATCATCATGACCTCGGTCATTTTATCGCTTGGTGGTGCCTTCTTGGGCCTGACCTTGTTTAAATCACCGTTTGGCATAATCATGACCGGTGTAGGAGTCATCTCTCTTGCCGGAGTTGTGGTTAACAATGCGATCGTCTTGATTGATTACACCAACCGGTTATGCGAAAGAGGCTTTGCTCTGAAGGATGCGGTCATTTCTGCGGGAATCACGCGACTCCGTCCGGTACTTCTTACCGCGGTTACAACCATTCTGGGATTGATTCCAATGATCACCGGAATCTCCTTCGACTTTCATAAAGGTTCCATATCCTGGGTCAGCGAATCCAGCCAGTGGTGGCAATCAATGGCGGTCGTGGTTGTTTTCGGCCTTATTGTCGCGACCTTTCTGACGCTGGTTGTCGTCCCCGCTCTCTATTTCCTCTTCGGTCAAATGGGCGGTATCCACCATAAAATCGGCCGAAAAATAAGTGAATTATATTGGAAACCTTTCCCCATTCTTGCGGGACGAAGAACACCTGAGGATAACTGATGCGTTATAAAATTTTCCTTATTGCCGGCTCACTGCTGCTGCCGGCAACTTTCACCGCGACTTCGGTGCAGGCGGAAGACATCGAAAAACTTGACTTGAGAAATGCTGTTGAACAAGCCCTGAACAACAACCTGAATATGCAGCTTCGCAAAGAAGACGTCAGTTCTGCTCAAGGAGCGACCCTGAGTGAAGAAGGCAAATTCGATGTTCTCCTCGAAGGTAAGGCGAGTGTGCAAAGACAGGAACTGACACCGATCTATTATGACGGCCCCACCCGGGAAGATACCGGGATTTGGAATGCCTCGGCCTCAAAGCTCTTTACGACAGGAACTTCAGTGAGTCTCGACTGGAACAACAACAGCCTGAATACCGATGCGGCTGGTCTGCTCATCGATCCATCGTATAATTCAGGCCTTACTCTGGGCTTGCAGCAACCGCTGCTGCGTGGTTTTGGGGAAGATGTCCAAACCGCCTTTCTCCGATCCTCACAGAAACAATTAGAGGCGGCGAACTACCAGGTAAACACTGAAGCTGCCAATCTCGCGGCCGAAGTAAAGAGGGCCTATTGGAATCTGGTCTTCGCCTGGCAAGACATAGAAGTTCAGCAAATCTCCCTGAAGCTGGCCAGGAAACTGCTGCAGGAAACCGAGGACAAGATCGATGCCGGAAGGCTGGCCCAGGTGGAAGTCTACCAGCCACGATCGGAGGTGGCCAGACGTGAAGAACAGCTGATCTCCGCCGAGCGGGCAATCGGTACAGCAGAGGACGAATTGAAACTTCTCCTCAACAGCGATAAATGGATGACACGCTTCCAGCCGACCGACCAGCCGGCCACCGAGCCGGTCGAGCTGGCCCCTGCGGTCATTCTGGAGAATGCCCTGAAAAACAGACCGGATATAAAAGCAGCTGACCTGCTTGTGCAGGCAGCCGAATTTGAAGAAAAAAAAGCGAAAAACGATACTCTCCCGGACCTCTCTCTGGTCGGTTCGGTCGGCGTTGCCGGGACTTCAGGTACCTATGGCGATTCGCTTGACAACAGCGTCAGCAATCCCGACAATCTCTGGCAGGTCGGGGTCACTTTATCCATGCCGCTGCAGAACAGATTTGCCAAAGGTGCTTACCGGCAGGCCAAGGCCGGATACAACCGGGCAAAAACCAACGCGGAACTTCTGCGGCAACAGATTAAAAAATCCGTGCGCACAACGATCAGGGATGTCGAGCTGGCGATCAAGGCTCTTGAGGCTACACGAAAGACCAGCCTGGCGACGCTCAAGCGGCTCGAAGCGGAACAGGCAAAATTTGCTGCCGGAAGATCCACCACCCTCGATGTATTAACCGCCCAGCAAGCCTACTCCCAGGCACTCAGCCAGCAGAACCAGACCGCCATCAATTATGCCGATACTCTGGCCGAGCTTGACCGGATTCAGGGGCTGGTCACCTTCTCCTCTTCCCGCTGAATTGTTATTGTAATGTAAACGTTCACCAGTACCTCAGATGCGCACGAACAGGCAACCGGGCATAGGCAAACTATAGCCCGTCCACCTGCTTGTACGCCTCTGGGGCATTGGGTCTTTGCTCAATGATTCCGCACGCTATTCTCAAATTAATCCTATCACCAGCACTACAGAACTCTATTTTATTTCCATTGGAGAGTCGGCCACAGCCGCTTTATCCGGCGTTAGGGCCAGATAGTAGTAGCGATTTAAATCAAAGAGTCCTGCTTGCAGCGGATCACTTAAATTAAAACGGTTCTGGACCAGATCGTACACCTCCCAGAACCTAGGATCTGCCCGGTTAATTCCATATTTATTCAAACGGCGAATCGCTTCCCGGCTGCCGTCAAAACTCTTGAGTACCTGCAAAAAGTCAGGCAGATCAGCCAGGTTCACTTCAAAAAAATAGTTGGGATAGGACCCGACAAAACCTTCTAGAAAAACTCCACTGTCTTTTTCCGGCCTAAGCCTGTTCTTTTCCCCGAAGAGCGTGGTGACGTCGTCATGCCATCTATTGATAACCATGGAAATGTAAACATCATCTGTAATTTTGCCGTCCACTTTTACCCGGACATAGGCCAGGTTGGCATTGTGATCCTTTACCTTGGTAAAAAACGATACTCCCGGCTTGGCTACCGCCTTAAATCCCTGAATATAATCATCAATGGTCTTGTAGTGTTCCGGAAGCGCCGGATACTGCTCTCCCGCCCGCAGATAATTCTTGTCAAAAGCAATTCCTGAAGCCGGCAGAAAATAGCGATCGACCAGATGTTCCATAAACTCCCGTTTTGGGTCATCCGTCCCATAGGAGATCCCGGTTTCAAGGTCGGAGGGCGAATAATTTATCTTGGCGTTCTCTATATCCATCCCTCCATACCACTTCTTCATCATGGAATATCGTTTGTTTTTCGGCATGAAATCGAGGAAATACGTTTCTCCTTCCTGGCGCAGCTCATCCATGTAAATCCGTATGGTCAACTGATGCATGGCCGTTCCGTATACATTGAATCCGGCAACCAGCGAATAGTAGATCCGTTCGATCAAAGGATAATCCATGAGCCAGACAGTCCGCGGCAGATTCCCCAGAGCGCCTTTATGCACCGACCCGCTGTCGAAATGGCGGAAAACCGTGAGCAGAGGCGTATCCGAAGGCTTGGTACCACGCCAGATAGCCTCGTAGCCCGGTTCGCGATACCGGTAATGGGCGGAATAATAATCCCGTCTCTTGTCAACGAATGAGGCAGATTTTTTACGATATTTCCTGGTAAAAATTGATTCGGCCAGCCGCCCGTCGTTTTTTTCAACCAGGGGCATTTCAAGCAGGTCGCCATATGTTTTCAGAAACCCAGGATCCTGTACGCTGAGATCATACCTCGGGTCAAGAAACAGCAGCCAGAATTGATCCCGGACGACGTTCAGGGCTACCTGCCCTTTGCAGACCGGGCCGCGAATGAAACTCATGATGATGTAATTGATGTTATCAAGCAGAAACTGATAGCGAGCAAAAGGCGGGATCTGCTCAAAGGCTCTGAAAGGATTCGCGCTTAGTTTTTTATCATAACCGATACGGGTTGGCGGCAGCAACCAGGGAGGATCGATGAAGAGTTCATGCAACCTCCGGTATTGGTGATCGGAAAACTCAAAGACCATATGGGTTTTATGCACGATGGTGGAATGAATTTTACGCAGGCGATAATAAACATGGTCAATCTTCGGATCGTCGTAGGGCAGATCGGTAGCTATGATATCAATTTTTTCTCCCGGCGGCGTCCGCGAACGCACAAGTTCATAAAATAGGTTATCCGGAGTGCCAAAGCTAATATGGGCCAGGAACAAATGCTCGTAGAGATACCGGGCGGTCATGGCATACTTGGCGTCGGGAGTATTGAGAAATTTTTCCCACTGATCGATTTTTGCCTGGTCAGGTCCGGGAATTGCTTCAAGTTCAGCCTGTTCAGCGGGATCCGGTCCCAGTGCCCCCTGGACCAGCCAGCCGGCGATAGTCTTGAATTCTTTTTCGGTGAGAGGAGGAAAACCAAACGGCATCCCCCGGTTTGGATGTTTCCTGAGATAGACGCCAAGTTCCTCATCGGTCCCAGCGCAGGTGAGATCTTCGGCTTCCGGATAAAATTCATCCCTTTCCCGGATCGGATTGTCCCTCTTATGAGCGAGAAGCTGCATCATAAGGGAATTATTCAGTCCGCATGCAGCGCTATTTTCCGTTACGCTGTAAAACCCCTTGGTTCGCCACTTCTCAGTCGTCTGAGCATCCATAAACAGCCGGGTCGGCTCCATAGTCTTTAAGCGGTTGGCATTATAGATCGCCTTTTTGCTCGCACCCCGGTCAATTCCCTCAAAAGAGCTGAGTTTAAGCTGACAGGGGGAATTGTAGCAGCTGTGACAAACTACACACCGTTTGACCAATACCGGACGAACTTCTTTGAGATAGTCAATTTTTTGTTCCGGCGCCGGGAAACTTACCGGGGGCAGGGCTTTTTGGCCACAACCCATAAGAAAAAGAAGAGAGAACAGGATCAGCAGAAGTCGGTTAACCATACATCCCCCAATATTGAGCAGTGATCAATTACAATTTGGTAATACACTACAGGGGATCCTATCTTATTACTGAACCTAAGGCAATATTTTATTTCATCCTGAGTCTTTCTGGTGCGTTAGCCGACAAGCACCTTAAAATCTTTCAATTTTCCTGCCTTTCTCCACTGAACTTTCCAGACACTGGCAGCAATGCTTTACCACCCGCATCATGTTGAATAATTCCAGAAAGATAGGGTCATCTTGACCAAGATTGTTCTCAGCCTTGCCCAGTATCTCCGTACCTTTCTGAAAATATGCACGCATTTCCCCGAGGAGCTGTTTTCTCTGGGCATGCTTTTCCTTCTCCCGCGCCAGCAGGGGCAGAATCCTTTCGATTGAATACTCAACAAGGGCATCTCTCGGGGTATCATACTGGACTGAAACCCTTTCCAGGTTTTCCAGAGTTTTTCTTGAGACGACATACGTCTTGGCAACTCTGTGCATCCTGTTGCCGAACCCCTCCACCTCCCCGGCGATCAATTTTAAAGCCTGGGTATCTTCTATCAGATGGTCAAAAAGGGATTTCTGTTTTATGCCAAGCTGTCCGGCCAGAATACTCAGGGCCTCAATGGCTCGTTCCGAGAGCTTGAAGGTCGTTCTCACCGATTGCCTGCCCCGCAGATCGGCGGTGGATTCCTCGGTAAATTGCAGATGCAGCAACGTCTTTTTTTTATCCGCCATAAGGTTTTCCTCCAAAAATACCTGATCGCAAATGTTACTTTTAATATATTTTACAAAAAGTAATATTTTTTATATTGACTTATACAATTACATTATTACCATTTTCATCAACGAGATAAACCTAAAAACTGAACAAAGTAACAAAAGGAATTCAGTGAGTACAAGACAAAAACAAATTAAGGAGAACAGTATGAACCTCGTACGCTACAATCCGAACCATAGACTCAGTACCAGGCCAGGCAGGATCGGCATCTTTGATGAGTTTTTCAATGACTTCTTCAGCCCGTTTGTCACCAATGATAAACCGGTCGGCTGGCAGCAAAGTCCAAGCCTGAAAGTTGATATCTACGAAAAGGATAACGCGATCTTTATCAACGCGGATCTTCCCGGCATCAATAAAGAAGATATCTCCGTGGACATAAAAGGAAAAGTCCTCACTATCGGTGGCGAACGCAAAAGCGACGAAGAAATCAAGGAAGAGCATTGTTATCGCAGGGAGAGAAGCTATGGTTCCTTCCAGCGAGTCTTCACGCTTCCCTTTGAAGTAAGCGAAGACATGGTCAAGGCAAGCTATAACAATGGTGTTCTGAAGCTGGAGATTCCAAAACCTGAGGAACAGCTTCCCAAAAAAATCACGATCAACTAAGGCAAGGGATACAGAATATTTGCCATCACACAACCTGCGGGTAACGGTTCTATGCCGTTACCCGCTTTTTTATGCCACTTATAAAGAGATTGTCCTGCAATCGTCCTCATATTTTTATGAAAATATGAGTACACGTAACGACAATTATATCCTATACTGCCGCAGTTCCTGTTTCTTTAAACGGATTTCCGGCAAGCCATTTCCAGAACGTTGATGCCAGCGATGCCAAAAACCCCAATCTACTTTCTCCACGGCCTGGACTCTTCAGGCAGCGGCACCAAAGGGCGTTTTTTTGCCCGAAACTTCCCGGACGTCTTCTGTCCGGACTTTACAGGGCCACTCACCGAACGACTCCGCCGACTCGAGGAACTCTGCAGGAATCGGCAGCAGATAATCTTGATCGGTTCAAGCTACGGCGGCCTGATGGCCACCTGCTACGCCATCTCAAAGCCGCCCGGGAAAGTGGCCGGGCTCATTCTCCTTGCACCGGCGCTTAATTATGAAGACTACCGGCCGCCCAGCCACCCCCTGCAGATTCCTACACTGCTTGTCATAGGAAAACACGACGCCGTGACTCCGCCTGCCGCGGTAATTCCCCTGGCGCAAGGGACATTTACCAATCTTGAAATTCGTCTTGAAGAAGACGACCATATGCTGCACAACACTTTCCAGCACCTTAACTGGCTGAAACTCCTTACCGGCTGACTCGCTGTTCGCCCCCTCCCCTTTTACGCGGGCACAAACCTGCTTTCTCCAGCCATAAGCACCATGACTTTGTCCTCGTCCACCTGATGAAGCTGCATCGCTTGACGAAGATCCTGCAGAGGTTGCCCGTAGCCGGTATCCGCCATTGGGAACATCCGGTAATGAATAGGCAGAAAAGGGGGACTACCCAGGTCCATGAAGGCCCTGATGCTTTCCTCCGGATTCATGTGCTGATAGGCCATGAACCAGCGTGGATCGTAGGCACCAATGGGGAGAATGACCAGCCTGAAAGAGTGGAACTTCTCTTTTGCCGCACGAAAGTTATCCCCGTTACCGTAGCCGCTGTCGCCCACGAAATAAATATTGCCGCCGGGAGTCGCAATGTTGAAAGCCGCCCACAATGCCCTATTGCGATCGAATAGCCCCCGTGCGGACCAGTGCTGCGCCGGCTCAAGCTGAACAGTCACTTTGCTGTTAAGCTGCACGGCATCCCCCCAATCGAGAGCTTCGGACAGGATCTCCCTGTTGTGGTCGGCGATGATTCGATCATTGCCTAGCGGGACGAGTATCCGGGGCTTTTTATATTGCCAAAGGGCGTCAAGGGAGGGCAAGTCGAAGTGGTCATAATGATTATGGCTGATCAGGATCACATCGATGGGCGGTAAGTCGGCAAGAGCGATACCGGGAGGATGCACCCGCTGCGGCCCCGCCCAGCTTACCGGGCTGACCCGCCCTGACCACACCGGATCCGTCAGGATATTTATTCCTTCGGTCTGCAGCAACACGGTGGCATGTCCGACGAAAGAAACACGGAGTTGTTCGCCGAAAACCCGCTCAGGCGGATGGTCGTAGACGGTGAGTTTTGTATATTTAGGCCATTGCTGTTTTTTGGCGGTGAGTCTCCATTTGAGAAAGGCACGGAACCCCTTATCAAATGGTTTGCCGGGATTAGAGAAGCTCTTTCCATCAAAATGATCGGAACGCTGCCCCTTATAATACGTTGGATAAAGTGTCACAAAACGAGTATTTACGCACATCGCATATGAAGCTTTTTACTTGGCTATCCGAAAATTTAGGTTTTTGCGAGTTTGTCATATATGATATATCTCGTAAAAAGTCATCGAAGTTGCTGAGATGGGCTCTGGAAAAAGTTCGATATACTAGGCGTAGTATCTGAAATGAGGATTTGGCAGTACATGCGGTACGGCAAATCCTCGTTTCAGATCTACAACGACGTAGATCGGGCTTTTTACGAGTCCATCATATATGATATATCTCGTAAAAACTGCCATAGTACATAACGTAATGCATTTTTCTATTCTGTCATTTCGCCACTTTCTACTCGCAAAGGCGCCAACTCCGGGAGAAAAGCTAATGCTTCAATACAGATTCAGCAGAGCCGCTCAGAAATGCCTGCGCAATTCATGCTGTTTGGTTGCATCCATTCATGAACCGTCTTATTTTCTGGGTAACGGCCGCAAGTGGGAATACGGACCTTGAGACAGAATATATTCCTGCATTAGATACAAGATAATATTCTGCAAGGCATTGCACTGCATTCACCAGGAAATCACTCATTGAAAAAACTGCTATGAACAAACACTTCCTTGTCACCATCAGCAACGATGTCGAGCATCTCTATGGAGTCCGGTTCATCTGCTCGTTCTTCAAAGAAATGTCGGAACACCATCTGACTCTATTCCATATCTGCAGACTGGACGGCATTGATATGGGCACGGCTCTGACAGACATGTGGACCCATCCCGATGATAAGGTCCAGGACAAGCTTACTGCAGGAGCAACAAGATCAATTGACAAGGCAAAAGAATTACTGAGTAAAAGCAGGATGTCCATAGACCAGGTGATGACAAAGACTGTCGCCGAGCGATATGGCAAGGTTAAAGATATCCTCACTGAGGGATCAAAAGGATTTTACGACGCCATAATCCTCGGCCAACGAGCGTCCTATTCGCTGCAGTGGGTGTTTGAAAGGCCGGCCGATGAAATGGCGCAATATATTATAAAGGACAGTTGCTGTACATCTCCTATCTGGATCTGCCCCGAGACCGAACCGGGAAGAAAAAACGTACTGCTCTGTGTCGACGGCTCGGACAACGCCTACCGAGCCGCTGATCATGTCGGCTACATTCTCTCCCAGCAGGACCACCACGCAATTACCCTGTTCTATGTCGGTAAAAGTACAGGGACGGACCTCGATAAGATCTTTGATCGATCTCAGGCAATTCTACAGGAACATGGGATCAGTACCGATCGGATCAGCAGGCACTCAACCTGGGGGTTGTCCGTACCGGGGTCGATTCTCAGTGAGGCCAAAAAGGGCGGTTATGCCGCAGTAGCAGTTGGCTTACACGGCCAGGAACACAGCCTGATGAAAGATTTCAGTATAACGGGCGGCACGACTTCAAAACTTATTAACAAATTGGAAAAATCAGCGCTCTGGTGCTGTCCGTAACCAGCAGTTTCACCGCCGGTACCGGAAACTCCGGGCCAATTGCAACAATACCGGCTCGACCTATTCTGAGCCCGAATCTTTTCAGTTCAACAACAGAGAATCCATCGCCAGTTCTTCTCCCTGGGCAGAATAAAATTGTTCCAGCAGGTCTTTTACGGTGAGAGTTTCTTTGTCCCTGCCGCGAAGATCAAGCAGAATTCTGCCCTGATGCAGCATGATAAGTCTGTTGCCGAAGCTGATGGCATGCTTCATATTATGGGTGATCATAAGTGTGGTGAGTTTCTGGCTCCTGACGATTTCCTGGGTAAGATTGAGAATCTGATTGGCGGTTTTCGGATCTAGAGCCGCGATATGTTCATCTAGGAGCAAAACTTCCGGTTTTATCATCGTGGCCATAAGCATGGTCAACGCCTGACGCTGGCCACCGGAAAGCAGTCCCACCTTGTCAAGCAGGCGACTTTCAAGGCCGAGACCGAGCTGCTTCAATGCTTCCCTGAAATATTCTCTGTCTTTATTTTTGACGCCCTTGGCCAAACCTCTTTTCTTCCCGCGCAGCTGAGCCAGGGCCATATTCTGTTCGATGGTCGCCGAAGGACAGGTGCCGAGCAATGGATTCTGGAAGACCCTCGATATCAGAGCGGCCCTTTTATGTTCAGGCCAGGTGGTGACATCATGACCGGCAATGATAATACGACCGGAATCCGGAGAGAAACCACCGGCTATGCAGTTCAACAAGGTCGATTTCCCGGCTCCGTTCGAGCCGATCACCGTAATAAAGTCACCTTCATCAATCTGCAGGTTGACGTCGTTCAGGGCGAAGACCTCATTGACGCTTCCCTTGTGAAAATATTTAACAATGTTCTCTAATCTGATCACCGCTGAATCAATCTCTTCTTGAGGTTAGGTGTGATAAGCGCCCCGATTACCAGCAGAGCCGTTATCAGGTTCAAGTCACTTGGATTAAAACGAAAGTCACCGAATTCAAGCCCCAGCGCCAGGGCAATGGCCAGACGATAGACGATGGAACCGAGCAGGGCTGCGGTAAAGGCCCTGGCCATGGTAGTACAGCCAAAGACCGTCTCCCCGATGATGACCGAAGCGAGTCCGGCGACAATGGTGCCGATTCCCATACCGACATCGGCAGCCCCCTGGTTCTGGGCAACCAGCGCTCCGCTTAAGGCGACCAGGCCATTTGACAACCCGACTCCGAGGATGATAATGGTGTCGGTATTGACGCCGAGGCTTCTGATCATCTGCGGATTATCGCCGGTGGCCAGAATGGCCTGTCCCAGCTCGGTTGCCAGGAACCAGATAATAAAACCGAGAACTAACAGGGCAAAACCACCGAATATCAGTATTCCCGCATAGTAGGCGGGGATTCCGAGTCTCGTCACCGAGTCGAACACCGTGTCCACCCCCAGAAGAGCAACATTTGGCCCGGACATGATCCTGATATTGATGGAATACAGGGCGATCATGGTCAAAATCGAGGCGAGCAGGTGGAGAATCTTGAACTTGGTGTTCAAAAATGCCGTGACCATGCCGGCGCAAAAACCGCCGGCCAGGGCAAAAAGCAGGGAGAGGTAGGGATTGATCCCATTGGTGATCGCCACCGCTGAGATGGCAGCACCAAGCGGCAGGCTGCCATCAACGGTGAGATCGGGAAAATCGAGAATCCGAAAGGTAAGATAGACGCCGATAACCATGATGCCATAGACAAGGCCCTGCTCTACGGCACCAAGAGCTGCATATATTGTCATGATAATTTCTAACCGTTCACCGGGAATAACAAAAATTTCCGAATCTTACTCATAAACCTTTGTGGCTTTCTTCAGTAATGCTTCAGGTGGGACAATCCCCATTTTTTTTGAGTATTTGGCGTTGATGTACAGTTGCAGGTCCTTCTGAAACTGCACCGGAATGTTTTCGGGTTTTTCACCGTTCAAAATTCTCTCGGCGATGGCTCCGGTCTGATAGCCGTGCTTGTAATAATCAAACCCCATAGCGGCTACGGCACCTCGTTTGACTGAATCGACGTCTGCGGCAAAAACAGGCAGTTTATTCTGTACACCCACCTTAATGACCGATTCAAGGGCGGAAATTATGGTGTTATCCGTAGGAATGAAGATCGCGTCAGCCCTGCCCACCAGACTTTTAGCGGCCTGATAGACATCGGCGGTCTTGGAGGCGGTGGCTTCAACCGTTTCGAATCCGAGCTTTTCACGCAATGCCTTGATCGAGGCAATCGTCGCTTTCGAGTTGGCTTCCCCGGCATTATAGAGCAAGCCCAGCTTCTTGATATCGCCTTTAAAGGACAGCACCATCCTGATGTGTTCTTCAACCGGCAGCAGATCGGAGACACCGGTAATCCCCGCATCCGGGTGCTGCAGGTCCTTCACCAGTCCGGCTGCGACAGGATCGGTCACCGCCGTGAACAGGAATGGACGTCTCAGATCCGCCGGAGCCTTACTCAGCGCCTGAACACAAGTCTGGGCGGAGGGGGTGGCGATAGCCACGAGCAGATCTGCTTTTTCTCCAACCATCTGCTGGGCGATCTGGGTGGCTGTGCCCATGTTGGCCTGGGCGTTATGGACATTGTATTTTGCCTTGATTCCCTGTTCTTTCAGGTAGTCCTGAAATCCTTGCAGCACAGCGTCGAGAGCCGGGTGTTCAACGAATTGGCTTACTGAAATGGTGACCGCATCGGCGGCAAAACCGAAACTTCCCTGCAGACTGATGAAAGTGAACAGCACGACAGCTGTTAAGAGCTTTTTCATCTTCAATTCCTCCAAAAAAAATACTCGCTTATTGTCCAATGAATTGCATACCTTTCTGCCGAATATCAAAAAATCGGCGCTTCCGGGAATGGAGACCGACTAAACCCAACCGATTCAAAGACATCTAGCCGATTATTGTTCTAAGGTCAACGATGCTTTTTTATGCCTTGGAAGTTCATATCCTGTTTTTAGCCTGAACAGCTGAAGGCACTTATCCCCGCAGAACGCGGGAACCAACGAAATCAGACCTTACTAAATGTTAGGAGGCAGTTTGTCCAGCCGATATTATCAGCAGGAAGACGGAAGGCCGGGAGGGAATAGTCGAGATTAACTGTGAAAAGCGCTGTACCTGACTTTTCTATGACTAAAAACTATCTTTGAGCCGGCGAAGAGTTGCAAAAACCGATACCGGATCCGATGCTTCTCCGGTAATTTTCTCAGCGATGCTTCTGACAATGCCCTCTTCCTCACAACGGAGAAATGGATTGGTCTCACGTTCGATCTGGATGGTAGAAGGTGTGGACAGCAGCCCTTTATCACGCCGGGCGGTTACTTCTTCCAGTCTTTTTGTGACCGATTCATTGTCCGGCTCAACAAGACGGGCAAATCTGAGATTGTGGGTAGTGTACTCATGGCCGAAGTAAACTTTCGTTTCGGGCGGCAGTGGTTTGATTCTGAAATTCAGGGCATCATACATCTGCTGGGGGCTCCCTTCGAACAAGCGGCCGCAGCCGCCGCTAAAGAGCGTATCCCCGGTAAAAAGAGCATCTTCAAATAGAAAGCAGATGCTGCCGCTGGTATGTCCGGGGGTATGCATGACTTGTCCTGTGATATTGCCGATGCGGATTTCGCTTCCCTCCGCAAGCGAGCAGTTCATTCCCCGAATCCTCCGTTTATCGCTTTCATGACCGTAGACCAGGAGACCGGGAAGTTCACGAAGCAGTTCGTCCAGTCCTCCGATGTGGTCGGCGTGATGGTGGGTACAATAGATCGACTGCAATCGCACACCGGTCTTTTCAATCTCATGGAAGATGGGATAAAACTCGGCCGGATCGATAATGGCCGCATCTCCCGTCTCTTCACATATAACGAGATAAGCATAGTTATCATAGGAACATGGCAAGGCAACAATTTTCATATTTCACTCCTGCTGGTCAAGAGAACATGAAGATAATGATTGCCTATATAGTATTCACCATGAAAAGAGAAAGCAGCCCCCCGACTCCGAAAAAAAGCCCCGTTTGCAATGTCATCTCGAGGCTGAGATGAATCATTGCAAACGGGGCGGGGAGGAGTTTTTCCCGAGATCCTGAATGGCAACTTCAGGCATTATTCGGGAGGATTGTTCATCATGCCGCCACCGCCCATTCCCCTTCCGGAACCACGGCCGCCACGCATGCCCATGCCCATGCCCTTGCCCATGCCCATCCCCATTTGGCAGGGACCGACATATTGATCGACTCCTGCGGCTTCAGCTTTTTGCTGGATAGCTACCCGAATATCAAACATCTCTCCGGTAACCTTGGCAACCGCCTGAGGATCAGGCGTTTGACTTTCCATCAGGGCCTCTCTCTCAGCTCGCTTCATTACCATCTGTTTATGCAGCGGCAGGGTATCTTTATAAAACTGTTTGATTTTATCCAATGTTGCCGGATCCAGTTGCTGATAGGTCTGTCCCTGCATCATCGGCCCCTGCATCGCCATCGGGCAATCGTAACCATAGCCGCCGTAACCGCCGCCTCCCCTTCCCCAGTGTGCCGATGCTACTGTTGCTGTAGTGAGTCCAATAACGAGAGCAAGTGCCAAAAAATGTTTTTTCATATCTATCCTCCTTGATTTTCAGTTGCCGAAAATGGCGATTTAAATCACTTTTAAAGATTTTGCCTGCCATGGAAGGCTTTCATCCATTGCCTTTTACTCCTTTAGAAGCAACTGTGATGCCAGAAGAAAAAAAACCAGCTAATTTACTGATAGTAATACAGATATTTTTTAGATGCGGTAATCTAGAGGAGACCTGACACAAAGAACTAGGGAGAAATTACTCAACCAACGGAAGAAAACTAGGGAGAAATTCCTCACCCTCAGCTCGAAAAAAAGATAAACATTGTCAGGTCGGGCGGCAATGGCGGGCGGCAGGTGAAAAGAAGCGAAGGCAAGCCGGAGACAATACCTCTCAAGAGGAGGTAGCCGGATCAGCCATGGCTACCGCCATCCCGCCCAATATCCCTGTGGAAAACCGTCAGCTCCACGGGAAATTTTGTCAGAAAGACAGCAATTCTCTCGGTGACCGCAACCGAGCGGTGCCTGCCCCCCGTGCAGCCGATGGCAATTCGGAGTGTCTGTTTGCCTGCGGCGATATTCTTTTCGACAAGAAATTGCAGCAATGGTTCCAGATGCAGCATGAAAGCCTTTCCTTCTTCGCTCTGAAGCACATAGTCCGCGACCTCCTTCACCTTGCCCGTCTTCGGTCTCAGCTCATCATGCCAGTGTGGATTGGGAAGAAAACGGACATCCCAGACCAGGTTTACATCCACGGGAGCGCCATATTTGAATCCAAACGAATAGAGCACTATTTTGAATCGCTCAGGCCTGCCCATTTCGGTCTCCTTCGTGCATTTTTCCGGGGTGAATATCTGTCAGATCGAGGAATCTGGGCACTACGTTTTTACGATTTGCCGGCCGATAATAGGTTACCGCCGGATAGCCAAGACCAATAACACTATACAGCTCCTCGCCATCGACGAGGCCTATCTTTTTTCGAAGTCCCGGGTCGCGGCGCACCGCCTCGACGGCAAAGCCGATCAGACAACTGCCAAGCCCCATGGCATGGGCAGCGAGCAGGATGTTCTGAGTGGCCAGCAGGGCATCCTCCGCCGGGCAACCGGCCTCTTTGCGTCCGGTGACCAGAATGGCGGCAACAGCCCCATGAAAGAGCCGGTCGGTTCCTTTTTCATCCCATTCACTCAAGGCCTCAGCCACTGAATCGTAATAGTTGCGATAATATCGCCCCAAACTGTCGCCACCGATGATTCGCAAGACAAACCTGAGGATCGGATTGGCCGCCAGCCGGTTCAGCCTGCGATAATATCCGGCGATCATTTCGCCAAATGTTATCAGATCCGACTTTGCCGGCAGGATGATAAAATTCCATGACTGGCTGTTGGTACCGGAGGGTGCAGTCGTGCCTATTTTTGCCAGATCTTCCAGTATCGCAGGCGAAACCGGATTTTTTTGATATTTCCGGCAGGATCGCCTGGAGCGCATCAGTGTTACGAGCTGCGGGACATCCGTTGTTCCGGGTGGGACTGCCATTTCCTCCTCTTCTATCGTACCTAGCCCCAAGCGCACAGGCAACTCGGGAAGCTGCACGGCTGCGACAGGACAGACAGCTTGACAGTGACCGCAGAGAAAGCACTTCATCGAGGTATATTCGGCCTTCGCATCCAGCAAAACGATGGCCCGATAAGGACAGATTTCCACACAGGCTCCACAGCCTGTGCATTTTGCCTTATCAATGCTTATCCGTTCCATTGATTATCCGGGTAAATTAATATTTGTTTCGGTGTAGTAAGGATACATCGTGACTTTATTGAAATCATAATTCAACAGCAGCTGGAGCGTTTTATCGACATCACCGTTTTTACAGTACCCATAACACTGAAGTTGGTGTATGAACAGAATCCTGCAATCTCATATCTCATCATGGTAAGTTTGCCATGTTATACCTTTTTTTACCAGAAACACCTCTAAAGATGCTGGATTTTATCAAAAAAATAATATTCAACAGCCGCCACCGGGAAGTTTTGCGAGTCTGCCTGCCATTGGTGATCAGCCTGTCGGCGACAACGGTCATGGAATTCACCGACCGGGTTTTTCTCGCCAATTATTCAATAGACGCTATTTCCGCAGCACTTCCTGCCGGTATCACTTCTTTCCTGTTTATAGCTTTTTTCGGCGGAGTAGGCGGTTATGCCGGGGTCTTTATCGCCCAGTATACCGGCAGGGGCAATCCCCGGATGATCGGCTCAGTTCTCTGGCAGGGAATCTACTTTACCCTCGCATCGGGTATTATTCTCTGGCTATTGGCGGCTTTTGCCACCAAACCGATTTTCGTTCTGGCAGGTCACGCCGAGGGCGTGAGGCAGCTTGAAGAGATCTACTTCTCAATTCTCTGTAAATGCTCCATACTCCATGTGGGTATGGCGACGTTGAGCACCTTTTTTACCGGCAGAGGACTCACCAGACCGGTAATGGTCATCACCTTTCTTGGCGTGTTTATTAATATTCCTCTGGACTACGCCCTGATTTTCGGTCGCTGGGGCCTTCCGCAGCTTGGTATAAAAGGCGCGGCCATAGCAACGGTGGTTGCCTGGGCGATTAACGTAGTCTTTCTCGTCGGCTTGATCTTTACCAGGGAAAATGATCGAAGATTCGGCATCTTTGCCGGCTTTCGATTCGATCCCGTTATTTTCGGCAGACTCATGCGCTTTGGCATCCCGGGTTCCCTCCAGTTCACCATGGACATCCTGGCCTTTACCCTGTTCATACTCCTGGTCGGCCGAATAGGCAAAGCCGAGCTGGCCGCGACCAATATCGTATTGTCCATCAATGCCCTGGCGTTCATGCCGTCCATGGGAGTGTCCCAGGGGATGAGTGTCCTCGTCGGTCAGGCTCTGGGGAGAAAAAAGCCGGTTCTCGCCGGTGCCTATGTCCTGAGCGGCTGCCAGTTGCTCATTGTCTACATTCTGCTCATAGACCTGGTCTTTATTTTTGCTCCCGATTTTGTACTGGCTCCTTTTATGGCCTCCACCCAGGGCACGGCTTCTCAGCTGCTGGTGTATGGCTTTGGCAGAAGCCTGTTGAAGATCGTAGCCGCCTATCTTTTTTTCGATGCACTGTATATGGTTTTCAGCGGAGCCTTAAGAGGTGCGGGCGATACCCGGTTCATGATGCTGGCGATCGGCTTCGTCTCCCCAATCTGTCTTATTCTTCCTGTCTATATCGGCATTGAATATTTTCAGATTGCCGTCGCCACGGCCTGGCTTTGGGTGCTCCTTTTCGTTACCGTGCTGTTTCTCCTCTCCGCGCTTCGTTATCGGCGGGGCAGTTGGAAAAAAATGCTGGTAATCGAGGATGAACCTCAAGCTTGAGCGACACCCTGTCCTTCCGAAATTTTCACCGCGACTTTAAGGCGCCTGGTTAAAAACAAGGCAAGGCAGATCATGGAAAAGAGCTGGAGCAGGAAAGCGTGCCAGCCGAAATTATGAAAGATCACTCCAGGCAGGATCGACCCCAGGGTTCCCCCGGTATAATAGAAAGAAATATAGAGACCATTGGCAATAGCCTTATTCTGCCGGGCAAGCTTATTGACGAAACCGGACAACAGGGAGTGGGCTGTGAAGAGTCCGGCGCAGAAGACAAACATGGTAATAAACATCACAGCGTAGCTTTCTATCATGAAAAAGAGAATTGCCGAACCGAAGACCAGTATTCCCGCGCCGATGGCATCGGACTCATTGCCGAACCGCTTGATAATCCGTCTGGTATTCAGGGAGACGATAATTCCCATACTATAGCCCAGATATAAAATTCCTATCCCCGTTTCTCCGGAGTTGGGATTGATCCTTTTCAGCTCAAAGGGCAGAAAATTCATCAAGGCGGCAAAGACAAAAAAGAGACAAAAAATTGAGACATAAAGCCAGAAAAATTCTTTTGCCCGCAACAGGCTGACAATCTCACCCGGTTTTGGTCTGGCATAGTGCATCTTCGCGTCCCTGACCATGCTTTTCAACAGATAACAATTACAGAGAAGCAGCAGACCAAGGACAAAAAAGAAAAATCGCCAGCCGAATAAGTCCGTGCACAGACCGGAGAGAAAACGTCCCAGAAAACCGCCCAGTATCGTCGCAGCAATATACGCAGCGATTGCATGCTGCACCTTATCCTTGGAGGAAGAGTAGCTGATATAACTCATTATGGACGTTAAAATTGCCGGGATCATCAGTCCCTGAATCGCCCGGATGGAAAGAAGCGTGAAATAATTACCGGCCAGAGAAAAACAGATCTCCAGGATGCCGAGCAGTAAAAGTGCCCATCGCACCATAACCTTCGCAGAAAAGGATTCGAGGAGATAACCGTAGAAAAGAGGCGCCACTCCAAGGGGAGCCATCATTAGAGTGGTAAAAAGAAGAGCCTGAAAATCCGTCAGCCGAAATTCCTGCTGAAACAACGGTTGAATCGGCTGAGCTGCATAGAGTGAGCAGAAAGTCACAACCGTGGTGAGATAAATATACCCCCTTGCAGAGTCGGTCACAAAATACGTCCTTGACTATTCTTCGTGGCGGCCGAGGTTGGCAACGCTCAGGATAGGGAAGAAAGCATTTTCTGTATCGCAGCCAGGTCAAAGGGTTTGGCAATACCCCCTGAAAAGCCATACTCCCGATAATTAACCATTATCGGATCAGTCGAGTACCCGCTCGACACAAATACCTTGGCATCTCTGTCGATTCCAAGAATCTCGGCAGCAGCTTCCTTGCCTCCCATCCCGCCCGGAATCGTAAGGTCCATGATCACCGCCGCAAACGGTGTGCCTGCTTCCTTGTTTTTAGAATATTCTGCAATGGCACTGGCACCATCAGCTACCCATATCCCTTCATATCCGAGATATCCGAGCATCTGACAGGCAATTTCTCCGACCATCTCTTCGTCATCCATAACCAGAATCTTTTTTTTCAATTCTTGTGTTGCCAAGACTGATTCCTCCGACATTTTGAACATCTTTTGCCTGTCTCAGGCGTTTAACACTCCTATCCAAGGATAACAAACCCTTCAGCAAACATACAGACGAAAAGTGCAAATTGGGCATATTATTCTAATGATGACAACAAACTTTCCTGTCTTACCGTTTCAGGCAAAACAGGTGTTTTTGCTGAACTCCTCTTACTTGTTACTTGAACTCATATTACTTAAAGCCATAATACACCCGTATGTCAAATAATTCGCGCCAATTAGTTTTCAGTGGTTACTGGAACGATCACCTCGTTCAAATCGAAGACAATGGAGCCTTTCGCTCTCTGTACTTCGGCTCCCGCTCTCTACAGAGCCGCATGTCGCTGATTATCCCGCATGACCTGATATTATCGTACACCTGCTATATGGTTTCGGCACTACTGATCAACACCATCCCGCGAAATATTCTCATCGTCGGCATCGGTTCTGGATCCTTTATCCGATTTTTTCTTCACCATTTCCCAAATTGTCAAATAGATGCGGTAGATTATTCACCGGAGGTCATCAAAGCGGCCAAAGATTATTTTCACCTGCCGGAAAGCAATAAACTCTCCATCCATTGCGCAGACGGACGAAGTTTCCTGCAGGATAGCAGGAGTAAACTCTACGATCTCATTCTCATCGACGCCTTTGACGACCGGGGCATGTCACCGACAGTCTATTCCGATCTGTTTTTCAGTCTCTGCGCGGACACTCTTACCCCTGATGGAGTTATCAGCTGTAATTTCTGGAGTGACGATAAGGTGAGGTTTCGGGAGCTTAAAACCATCCTGGGCACCTATTTCAAAAGCTGTCTCTATCTTCCGGTGGCGGACCGCGGAAACGTCGTCGCCCTTGCTATGCCCTTTGCCACGCCATGGCAGCGCATCTACCTGGAAAAGAATGATGTACACGTGCTTTCAAAGCGATACAATATCAACTTTCGAGACCTGATCCGGGGAGTAAAAAAAAATAATTTAAGCTTTTCACAGAGGATGGCCGCATGGCTGCGCTGAAGAGCGCACAAGCTCATCCTTCAGGTTCAGAGGACATTGCCCGAAGGAAGATAGTTTTCGGCAATTCTTCCTCGCTGATCGATAAGATCATCTATTTCCCCGCGCCAGTATTCCTCTGAGCCGAAACCGTCAATAGCCCTGGTCAGGCCGTCTCCTTCCACCTGGTGGGCGCACCAGGCCATATAATGGATGAAACGCATTGCCCTGAGCGGCTCAACAAGCAGCAGGGTTCTCCGGTCGAATGGACGAAACATTTCATACCCTTCAAGAAAGAGATCCAGTTCCACAAACGATTCATCAACCTCACCCGGCAGCAGCATCCAGATATCCTGAATCGGCGGCCCCATGGCCATATCATCGAAATCAATCAGATAAAAGGATTCCCCCGGTCTATGTATAATATTGGAGAAATGGCAGTCGCCATGGATACGAATGTTTTCTATTTGCCTAAACAGGGGTTGAATGTCTGCAATAATCGCCAATGCCGCTTTTTCCAGGGGTGGTTTCAATTTCTTCGGCACACAGGATGAGTTCAGGAGATAGCTAAGCTGATTACGACTCGAGAGGTGCGGAGCCAAGGTGATTCTGTGTTTAGCCGTGACAGTTTCCCCGACTTTGTGCACCCTTCCGAGCAGGCGCCCCAACTGCAGCCACTGGTCATCATTGAATTCATCGATGCTCCGGCCGCCGCATTTAGGAAATATACTGAACAGGAGGTTGTCAATCTCTCCTACGGTCTCTCCATCCGGAAAAACAATTGGAGCGATCACAGGTATTTCCTGAGCTGCCAGATCCAGCAGGAATCTGTGTTCATCAAGGATAGCATCTTTTGTCCAGCGTCCCGGACGATAGAATTTAATTATCAGCCGAACCTTGTCTATAGTTTCTATTTCAAAGACTCTATTAATGTAACTGTTCAACGTCCGAAACAGATTGCTACAACGAACTCCCAACGTTTTCTCCGCTAGATTCAGTACCCGATCCGGACTCAGTTGTTGAAAACCTTCACCCGTTTCTTCCTGCTTCCTGGCCATATCTTCGATCCTTTTATACTTTATGTTATTTGCCGTGTTCCGTGATAACAGACAGGATACAACCGCCAAGTCACACTCGCACCTGGTTTTTACTGAATCAGGAAATTCCCGTCACTATCCGAAGCACATTATATGCACTCACAGCTGGAAGAACCAGTCACGTAACAAAGGAATATACCTGCACCGCCTTCCTCGATATTGAGCAAAGCCAGCCGGGGCGGTGGGGCAACGACTCAATCGGACACCTCAAAAATGCGGAGAAAGATGCTGAAGAAAAAAGGTTGTGCAATTGGTATTCAGCGGTATATAGGTCAATGTTTTCTATAGGGCAGCATACTTTGTTATTATAACGTCCAGGCAGCCACAGTCGAACAGGATGGAGATTTTTCACGAAACAACAAGCGTAGGGGCATCAAGTCCCGGAACAGGCGGTTACTGCAAAAGATGCCACAGAGAACATTGGCTGGGCCCCGGTAATACTTCAGACTTTTGCAAAAAACTCATGCAGAAGCTGGACAATCTCGGGACAATCGATCTTTTCTCAACACAACGGGACTCTTCCCCGCTGTTAAAAACCGACTCTCTCTTTGGTCCAGCCAGAGGCAAGATGTTCGGGGTGATGGAATGTTTGACGGCAGACGATACAAGCGTAATCCTTTATGCATTTTCCGGTCAATATAACGGAGCCTGGCTGGTTGATGGCTGGGTACCGCCGCTATTTGAAGTCGACGATTTTCTCAATTTGACCGCCGAGAAAGAAAAACAGATAAAAGCGCTTGGAAAAACGATCGACCGGTGTCCACAACATTCTGATGTTTGGCTGGCACAAAGGAAAACGCGTCGCCGGCTCTCCCGAAAGCTGATGAGCGAGATCCATAAGCTTTACCTGCTTTCCAATTTTCGCGGTACGACGGCTGGGCTAGACGAAGCCTTTATCGGCGAGGGCGGCATCCCAAGCGGAACCGGGGACTGCTGCGCCCCAAAGCTTCTTCATTATGCGATCAGGAACAACCTGCGGCCACTGGGCATAAGTGAATTCTTCTGGGGCAAGGAAAACAGAAGAGGAGGACATAAACATGGCGTCTTTGCCGGCCCATGCGCCGAAAAATGCCGGCCTATACTCGGCTTCATGCTATGTGGGCTCCAGGACTAGCAGGAAAATGCTTCACCACAGATGAAAACACGAGAAGTAATTTAGCAATGGACAGACAAGCGGAAATAGAAATTCTCCATCAGGACAGCGAAATCGTCGTCATCGATAAACCAGGCGGACTACTCGCCGTTCCGGGACGAGGTCCGGAGAAACAGGATTGTGCCGCGGCGCGGCTGCGCCTCCTTTTTTCGGCCATGATCGACCAGCCGGCGGTTCACAGACTGGATATGTACACCTCCGGCCTGATGGTTTTTGCCATAAGCGCAAAAGCCCATCGATTTCTTTCAGGGCAGTTCGAAAAACGGCTGGTGCTAAAAAAATATACCGCGGTTGTCGAAGGTCTTTTTGAGGAAACCGGTGGAGAAATTCAGCTGCCCTTTCGTCTTGACCCGGACAGACGACCACGGCAGATATACGATCCGGTTCATGGTCGAATGGGCATTACCAGCTGGCGAAAACTTGCAACAAACAAGACGACCACCCGGCTGGAATTTACCCCCCTTACCGGCCGCACCCATCAACTCCGGGTCCACGCGGCCCATCCCCGGCCCATGGGCCTTGGCGCCCCGATAGTCGGGGACAGTCTCTATGGTCATGGCAGAGATGGGGACCGGATGCTGCTCCATGCCTCCTTCCTGCGATTTACCCACCCTGAAACAGCAAAGACTGTGGAATTCCATTCCGCCCCGCCGTTCTGACCGCAAGGACCGAGCAACAGACAGCCAACGGTTAAACTTCAAATGGCCGCTTTTCAGGCGTTATCGGACAATTGCAGCAACCAGATATCCCCCTCGACCCAATTGCCTTTTTCCTTTCTCAGGGCGGTCTTTTGGCAAGCCGCAATCTTCCAGCCGGTTGTCCCGGCCACTTCTTCGATATAGACGGGCGCATGGGCAAAACGTCCGGTCTGCTGCAGTTGATATTTTTGTCCGCTGAGGGTTTCCGTGGAAAAGCAAAAAAGGGCATCCCGGCAGGCACACCGCCTCAGCAGCAAAAAGGTCTCGGCGAGATCACCCACATAGGCAAAGACATCCGCCGCCAGAAAAAAATCATACCTTTCCTTGGTGGCATTGAGAAAATTAACGATGTTGCCGGCATGTAACTTCCGGTAGATATTTTTTTCCTGCGCCAGGTCAATCATTTTCTCCGACAGATCCAAGCCATCCAGCACTTCCAGCATATCGCCGAAGGCCTGACCACCAAGGCCGGTGCCGCAGCCGAGGTCGAGTCCGTGAGTATAGGTTTTCTTCCAAGCCGTCCCGTCATCCACCATTTGCCTGATCGTCGCCGGGACGCGATACTCCAACTCTCCAACCAGGCTTTTTTCAAAATACGGGGAGTAATTATCAAAAACGTCCCGCACATAGGATTCCGGCGAACTTGTCGTTTCGACGCCGGTCAGCGCGGCCAGCATATGTTTTGCCGCCTGATGATCCGGCTTGAGATCCAAAACTTTTTGGTAATGATAAACAGCTCGCTCGCTCTCACCCGTGAGATGATAGACAAAAGCCAGATTATTGTTGGCCGACAGATGATCCGGCGTAATTCTCAAGACCTCAAGGTAAGTTTCCACTGCCTGCGCATGCCGTCCGTTGTCCTTGTAACAGCCTGCAAGATTATAGAGAGTATCGACACTTTCCGGATCCGCCTCGATTAGTCGTTTAAAGGTATTGATCGCGCTTTCCGGATCCCCGGCTTTCTTTTGAGCCAGGCCCAGATTAAAGAGGATGTCAGGATCCTCCGGCTCGAGTTCGGCCGCCCTGGCGAACGAATCCCTGCTGTTTTCATAATTCTCCTGCTCATAGTAAACCAGCCCTAAATTACAGTGCAGGAGCTGCGCTTGCGGGAAATATCTCAGCAGGCGCAAATACCCCGCCTCGGCTGAATCCAGTAATCCTTTCTGATGATCCTCACTTGCTTTGATAAAAAGCTCGTTCATTTCCTCATTGGATGGTCGTACAGGCACATTCATGGAACTGTTTTTTCGGGAAAACTTTTGGTGGGATTTCAAGATTGTAATGCAATACAAACTTGGCTGTCGATCGCCCTCTATTCGATCTGATCAGCATAAAATCTTTATTTATTATTTCAATGGATTGATAGTTTAGTGGATTTTTTCATCTCGCACAATATTTTTGACCAATTTATTTGTTGTCGATGGATAATCTATTTCATGCTCACAATAGTCAGGTTCTCCTTTTCCTGAATAATCCGATACGATTCAAGCAGGCGATTGCCGAGCATCTTAGCCAGTGTCTTATAGAAGAACATCCCATTGACAGGGAACCTGTTCAGCAGATTGTCCAGCAGATCTCGATCAAACCTCAGTATCTCCGAGAATTGAGTACAGACTGCCGTGGCACTGTAGGTACCTCCAGATACAAGGCTGGACCAGCCAAAAATTTCTCCGGGCAGACATACCGTATATACATGCTGCTTATAGGCTCCCATAATTAAACGCAGTTCACCGTGGATCAAGGTGTAAAAATAGTGCGTAGCCTCTCCCGCTTTAAATAGCAACTGTCCCTCTGTACACGATATATGTCGGGCGGTGTCCATAAAATCCCTAATGAAAACCTTTCCCATTCCTTGAGATAGTTCGTCCATTTTAAGCAACATTTCATGGCCTCCTGATTTGTCACGATAACCCGCCTCACGGTCTTTAGTGATATACTTGATCTCTTCTTGTACCACTAATCAGTTGACTGCCTTGCCGTTTTCTATATGAACATGACCAAAGGAGATATGACAATTTTGTTTCCGGGCCGATCTTGAGTTCCAATGTCTCAATATCATCTTCTTTGTTGCAATATAATCTTTGAAAATCATATTTATAAGCGAACTGTATCATTCGTACATTGGACTTCAGAACTTCCATCAACACTTTGGTCAGTCCTATCTCTTTGGCTACCGTCAGGCAAAAATCCATGAGCAGGTTGCCGACTCCCTTTCCCTGCCATTGATCGGCAATGACAAAAGAAAGCTCGGCACTGGTAAATTCGGATAACCTGTTTAATCGCGCTTCGCCGATTATGTATTCTTCTTCCCCGGGAACAACCGCCAGGAAAGCAAAATCCCGGTCGAAATCCACCTGACATAATCGAATGAGACAATCATGGGACATATACATACGGCGCAAACCAAACCTGCAGAAAACCGATTCCTCGGAAAGCATGTTATAAAACCTTGAAAGCCCGGGCACATCAAAACCTCGAACCGGCCTGACATGAAGAACTGTGCCATTTTTTAGAGAGGCCTTTTTCCGGTAATAAAAAAAATATGCCGGGACGGAGAGATGATCTGTGCATGGATTGCCGTTAGTCGACTGGGAGGTCTTAATTCTATGATTATCTATCTGCATGGTCACCACCTCCTGATAAAAAGGTCATTTTTTCAAGTATCGATCAAGTGATATCGACGTGTAGCATTGATTGTAAGACAACATTCAATGTCCATAACTAATTTCAGCTGAAGCAATGGGTGCCACGCTCATTTTATCCGTCGCTGTTTTACCCATCGACGTATGTTGCAAATCTTCATAGCCTCGAAGATTGTATCTGGTGTACAAATATAAATCGATGAGGATCATTGACAGGTTGAACAGGTAAAGAACAACAAGATAATCACACGAATACAGCAACTTATGCAATATAGCACTAACATAGCCAATAGCAATCAATGATATAAAAACAGGGCTTTTCCCATTTACTTTTTTTGTTCTGAGTGTCTTGATTATAGAGACAGGCCAGCTCATCCCCCAACATACGAGCATTATTGCCTCAAGAATGCTTATTTCAGGCGCGTTAACAAAGCATGGCATGAAACCTGTGACGAACATTGCTCTTCCCCCTTGCTCGCAGCTGAATAAAGAAATTGTTTGATCTTATCTTCCACGGGCTGCCTGAGTCTCAACCTTTGCTGATAATTCCTGCTGTTTCGCAAATCTGAACTGGGATATTATTTTATCAAGCAAGGCTTTCGTGTCCGCGGATGAACTCTTTAGATTGCAAACAACAGCATCGCTCTGGATCTGCCGAAAATGTGCCTCCAGACACTTCAACTCCTCGTATGACAACTCCACATCACATATAATCTCCTTTCTCTTCATGTGGTTTCCCCTGTGTTTGATTGTCAAAATTATCAGTTTTCCGGGCAGTTGATCTTTTATGAAGCGAGTAACTGCCGTTCAATAACCCTGACCCGCAGAAGAACTACCGGCTCCCTTCAGACTGTTTTACAGCATCTTTAAGCTGATCTTTTTCTTCAAGAATACGGCTCCTCGTTTTCGGCCGGCCAAACAGTTTTGCAATTGCATAGCCGCACAGCATGAGCAGAGGAAGAATGATGAAAATTGTAACGGGAAGAAACCAGAAACCTACAACCACATCGGTCATCTCAAACATATCAACACCCCCTGATTTTTTGAATTTGACGTTCTATTATGTAGCTCCTGTCTACAAACTTTTTTGGTACTGATGCCTCCAAAACTACTTGCCAATCTTGCTTTCTTTACAGCTTGTATCGCAAGCGCAATGCCAGAAGTTCCATATATGAAAACAAGTGGTTTCTTCTATTTAACTATTTAAAATTTCTACATTTTTAATTTCCATACTTTCACCGTTCTTAGCGACTGCGGGTTTTCACAAACAATCCATCGTCAACCAAGTAGACATTTCTCCGTCTTTTTTGTAAACTACTTGGACTATCCTTAATTCCCACCTATCGTCTTTTCACTATTCCTTGGAGTATTGGAGGCAGTTTAGATGGATAAAGGATTTCCGCTTTCAGAAGAAGAATTCTCCCTGCTCTGCGAAATTATCACATCATTTCATACCATGCGTAATATGGATGAAATGCTGGTCGCTATTTTCCAGAAGATCAGCTCCGTCATTAATATACAGGGAGCATCTATTGCCCTGCATGATCCTGCCAATAAAGAATTTTATTTCATTCGCACCATCGAAAAAGGCAAAAGCAGAGGTGAATCCGAGAACCAGTTCCTAAGGTTTCCTGATGATAGGGGCGTTGCCGGCTGGGTTATGAGCAATAATCGGGCTGCCATCATTAATAACGTCTCCGAAGATCACCGATACTACGATGGACTCGACAGCAAAGAGGAGTTCCTTACTCAATCAATGATCTGTGTCCCCCTGCGCACCCGCAAGGGCTTTCTCGGGGTTCTCTATGCCTTGAATAAAGAAAGTGGTGCTTTCACCGAACGGGAAGAAAAGATTCTTGAGATAATTTCCGGTACTATTGCTGTCTCCCTTGAGAATGCACGGCTCTACGGTGAACTGAGGGACCACGTTCATGCCCTTGAACGTGAAAAACGCATCCTGTTAAATCAGGTACAGGCCAGATCAGGTTTTAATAAAATAATCGGCTCGAGCCCGCCGATGCGAAGGTTGTTTGACTTAATGGAGAAGGTCATTGATACAACCACCACCATTCTTATCGAGGGAGAAACAGGCACCGGCAAGGAACTTATAGCCAAAGTCATACACTATAACGGTCCGCTGAAGGACAAACCCTTTGTGGCCGAAAACTGTGCTGCCTTACCCGACAACCTTCTTGAAAGCGAACTCTTCGGCCATGTGAAAGGGGCGTTTACCGGGGCGATCTCCAACAAGAAGGGACTCTTTGAGATCGCCGACGGCGGGACGATCTTCCTTGATGAAATCGGCGAGATGTCTCCTCTGATGCAGGTCAAACTCCTGAGAGTGCTGCAGGAGGGCGAGTTTCGCCCCGTAGGCGGCAGCCGCAGCCAACAGGTACATGTGCGGGTTATTGCCTCCACCAACAGAAACCTTAGCGAAGAAGTTAAAAAAGGAAACTTTCGGGAGGATCTTTTCTACCGTATCAATATCTTCCAAATTACTCCTCCCCCATTACGGCAGAGAAAAGAGGATATCCTGGCCCTTGCCAATCACTTTCTTCTGAAATATGCAGGGAAAAACAACCACCCGATTCCCACGCTCACCCCACTAGCACTGGATTTATTGATGCAATTTGATTGGCCCGGCAATGTCCGCGAGCTTGAAAATGAAATGGAGCGTGCCCAGGCTATGGCCAGGGGCGGCAGAACTATTTCATATGAATATCTCTCTGACAAAATCAAACAGTTGCGGCAAAACCATGCCGACGATGCCACTGAAAAACGGCCGGTCTCATTAAAAGATGCTGTCCGTTGGACAGAAAAAAATATGATAAAAGAAGCACTAACATCCTCAGGAGGGAATCAAACCAAAGCGGCAAAGGCATTGGGACTATCACGGCAGGGACTGCTCAATAAAATCGCAGCCTATAAAATTCAAGTAAAGTAAGGTCATATTACGGAGATGAGACAGGTTCTCAAAGCACTACTTGCAGGTCTGCTACTGGCAATTGCGAGTATCTGCTTCTTTTATGCACCATATGGCCAGGATATTGAAGAATCATTCGGCCTGCCACTGTTGTATAAGCTCAGAGGTCCGCGACGGTCACCCGGAAAGGTCGTAATCATCAATATTGACGACATTTCCTCGGAAAAATTCGGCCTGCCAACACATTTCAGTAAATGGCCTCGTACCATCCATGCCAGGCTTGTCGACAGGCTCAAACAATACGGCGCCAAAGTGATTGCTTTTGATATTCACTTTGCCGAGAATAAAGACCAGCAGCAAGATAAGCTTTTTGCAGAAGCAATTCGTCGTGCAGGCAATGTCATCCTGGTTGAAGATCTGCGGTATACATCGTTTTCCGCCCCTTGTGAAGGCAACCAGTCGGCTCATATTGACATTGAGACACTGGTTCCACCCATTAAACCCCTGGCGGATGCCGCCCTTGCCCTTGCTCCTTTTCCGCTGCCGAAAATACCGGTAAGGCTTACTGAGACCTGGCGATTCAAACCAACATGCGGCAATACGCCAACTCTACCGGCCGCTGTGTTTCAGGCAGCGACTCTCAACCAATATCAGCAGCTTTATTCGCTGCTGCATAAAAAAATACCCCAGCGCAGCAGATTACTTCCCGCCACTGCCGAGCAGGCTACAGCTAATTTGGGTTTAGTTAAAACGATCAGAAACATAAGAGAAATATTTTTGCAGAACAGCTGGCTGAAAGACACTCTTGAAACCGAGCTCAACAGTGCAGTGACCGCTGCCCAGTCTCCCGAAGCCACACGAAGTCTTCTGGCGCTGATTGCCATGTATGGAGGCGAGAACAGCGCCGGCATAGACTTCTACGGTCCACCGGCCAGCCAGACCACTTTGTCCTACTATGATGTCTTATCGTCGGAGGCAGACCCCGCGGGCCCGATCGCCGAGAAAATCAGAGGCAAGGTAGCTTTTGTCGGGGCAGCCCGAAAGACCTGGTCCAACCAGAAAGACGGATTTTATACGGTGTTTTCTCAACCGGATGGTGTGGATCTCAGCGGGGTGGAACTGGCGGCAACTGTTTTTGCCAATCTTACCGAGAATCGCGCAGTACACCTGCCGGCCAGGGCAACAGCCATTGGACTCATTGTCGTTTGTGCCGTCCTGGCCTGTCTGGTGAGTTTTCTCCTCACTCCTCCGGTTGCAGGAGCACTCTTACTTGGCGGAATTATTATTTACCTAGGTGGAGCGCATCTCGCTTTTTCGCAAAAAGCCCTGTGGATGCCACTCATCATTCCCCTGGCATTTCTGCCGTTTGCCGCTTTTCTGGCGGCG
This sequence comes from uncultured delta proteobacterium, assembly GCA_963835305.1. Classification (GTDB taxonomy): domain Bacteria; phylum Desulfobacterota; class Desulfobulbia; order Desulfobulbales; family Desulfocapsaceae; genus Desulforhopalus_A. The sequence goes on along the minus strand of CAWIEU010000008.1, from coordinate 9,319 downwards.
AATCTGACGAATTACCTAATCGCCTATCGGGAACGCCGTAACGTCAAAACAGCCCTGGGTTTCTATCTTCCTTCAAGCGTCGTTGCCGAACTGACCAAAGATCTGTCCTTTATCAGCAAAGGTGACAAGAAAGTGTACAGCACCTGCCTCATTACCGATGCAGAGAACTACACCACTCTTTCGGAAAGAATGTCTCCCGAAGACCTGAGTTCTCATATGAAAGAATATTATCAATATTTATTCAGAGAAGTGAAGAAAATGGATGGGATGGTCTGCAATATTATCGGGGATTCCATGCTCGCCATCTGGCCTTCGGCTGAGCCGGAAATGCGACTGCGACAGAAGGGATGCCGGGCCGCTTTACGGATCGTTCAGGCGGTTGCCCAATTCAACAGCAAACACCAGATCAGGTCACTGCCGACTCGGATCGGCCTCCATTGCGGGTATCTGCTTTTAGATAATATCGGTGCGGAAGATCACTTTGAATATGCACCGGTAGGCGACATCATCAATACAGTATCGAGAATCGAAGGGCTGAATAAAAAGCTCTGCACCCGGATACTCGCATCAGAGGAAACGCTCAAAGGCGTGGGCGATATAGAGTCACGGGAAGTCGGGTTGTTTTTACTGAGCGGTAAGACAAAACCCATTATCATCCACGAGTTACTTTATGCTGATGAGAAAACAAAAAGAACCACTCTCCTCTGCAAAGACAGTTTTGCGGAAGGACTGTTTTTTTTCCGTGCCGGCAAATGGGATAAGGCCCTGGCAGCATTCAGACAGAGCCTTATCCTGCAAGCAGAAGACGGCCCATCGCGCTTTTACATGCAACTCTGTGAATCCTATCTGCAAAAACCACCCTCTGGTGACTGGCAAGGAGTTATCAGGGTTCAAAAATAATTACGCCCTTTAGTGCCTTTCAGTTATTTTTTTAGGGGCATGACGGACAAAAAAATCGACGACCGCCGATAATAATTATTCCGGAATTTATTTTCAGATAGGTCATCAGTGGATTTACAAACGAACCTTTTTTTACCCTCTCTGCTCCATTTCCCAATATTTCGACAATGTGATCATCTTCCAGCTCCTCCAACTTTTGGCCGCTGGCTACATCGTGCACGGTAAAAGTTCCATTTGCAAAAACTTTAATTTCTATAAAGGGTTCTTTACTCATGGCTTCTTCTCCTTTTAAGATTTTAAGTTTTATCAATGATGCTACATCATTGACGCATAGAGAATATACCAGACGGTCAGAAAGCCACCGTCAGACTGCCGATTATCTGCCGTTCCGGAAGGTACCTGGGGTTGGTTGGGTCGATGTCGACAAAATGGAACTCTTCATCCAGAATATTTTTCACCTCCAGCTTAAAGATGCCATAGCGCTTTGGCAGGCGGTAACTCAAGGCAAGGTCGAACACCAAAAATGTATCTTCGTCTTTGGAAAAGCCGTCGGAAACTGTGCCGAACTCACCTTTCTGGGCCACATAATTGGCCTTTATTTCGGCATTCAGCCCGGAATCATGGAAAAATAATATTTTGGGAATCAGCCGGTGATTTGTCAGCTCGCGGCTTTTTTGGATATCGCCGAATCGGTCGCGGGAAAAATGTTCGTAATAATATTCGAGCCCTAACGCCGACCATCTAAAAGGAGACCAGTACAGGTAAGCAGAACCGGTATCCTCATGCCAGTCATCTTTTTCGACTTGTTCTTCATCAGACAGTAGATTTGTATAAAACACATCATGGTCACGATGAGAAAACTCCATGCCGCCATGCAGATCTTCTGAGAACGTCTGATCAATTCCAGCACCATAAAGCCATGAGGCGGAGGATTCATAATCACCGAGAAACTGATTGAACCCGGCAACAAAGGTCGGCTCAATAGTTTGTGCGTAGACGAGCCTTCTCGTCACCGTTCGAAAAGCAGCCAATCGAATTAAAGTCGATGTCACCGGTTGCCAGGTGAGGCCGAATTTCGGATTCAGCTCGTTTCGATCCTTTACCGGACTGTCAAGCTTATCGCCGCTGAGCCCTATGGTCGCAAGAATATTATGAGGCAGATCTATCTGTGCATAACTATATACGTTTGTATGTTCCGTTTTTTTGTTTTCTTGCAAGGAGATATCAAAAGGATAAGAGATTATAGTTGCGTCGCTCTCATCAGCTGACAAAAAACCTGCTCCACTCTGCAGATTGAAATGTTGGCCCTTGTAAATGTGCTGCATCTCCGCCATCCAGTTATCTGAATCGCTCGAGATATCCGTGGTTATGTCCTCAAATTCAGTTGCAGCATCACCATCATTGTTACTTATGATTGCCGTACCAATGAGAGTGGAGTTGGGTTGAAGATCGTAACGGAAGCCTATTCTGGCGCTTTTGGTTTTTTCCGACTGCCGGAGTGCACTGTCGAAATCAGCAGGATCAAAGACGTAGGCAATATCCCCAAAATCTTTTTCTCTATGACGAAGTTCCAGCATCACGCTCGCTGCAGGAGAAATCATCGCCTGCATGAAAAGGCTGTAGATATCCTGTTGCCAATCGCTGTTATCCCGAATTCCATCTGTTTGATAATGAAATTGACCTACGCTGTAAGACAACCTGCCTTCGACACCCGATACAACAAGCTCATCACCAAAAATATCATTACTCCCCGCCACACCGCTGGCCAGCAGTGCTACCCGGTCTCTTAAAAAGAGCGGATTGAATTCATTGAAGGAGGGTGTCGTGGGACCAGCGCCTTCCTGGATGGTTATATTACTTTCAGCAAGCCGAGGTTGAACAGGGGTTACATTAAGTGGTTGTAAAAGCTGCGATTGCAGAAGTTCGCTGACTCTGGAAATTTCGTGATTCGGCAAAGTACCGTAAGCATCGGCAAGGAACCTGTGGGCGGAATAATTGGCAGGATCGGCGGTCACCGACTTCCAGCCCTCGACCCGTGCCAACTGATTGAAGCCGAGATCAGAGTATATCCTTGCCAGTCCGGCGCTGCGCGCCGCAAGATCACTGTCGAGCAGCAGGCGGGATCGATAGACAGCCCGGTTGTCATTGAGTGCTATCGACCGCTGCAGATCGTGTAATGCCTCGACCGGGCGGTTGGTTGTCTGCTTGCGTATGGCGTCATAAAACCAGGGCGTCGGATCGGCTGGGTCAAGTTTTTTGGCAATACTGTATTGGCGACGGGCCTCGCTGTTGCGCTTTTCTTCAAAATAGGCCTTACCAAGGTAGCTGCGGATCAATGAATTGCCGGGATCAAGGGCAGCTGCAATTTCAATGTCAGCTCGTCCTTCCTCAAGCCGGCCGGCACGTATTTTGGCGAGCCCTAAGCCAAGTCTTGCAAGCGGCGAAGCAGAATCAAGATGAATAGCCTCGTTGAATGCAGCCAGGGCCTCATCAATCTCTACACGGATCAAATAGACAAAGCCGAGTATTGTCGGTGCGAGGGCTGTGCCGGGATTAAGTGAAACAGCTTCCAGGGCAGCTTGTTGGGCCTTGTCATATTGACCGACAGCAAGATAAAGTTCAGCGAGCCTGGCTTGAACAAGACTGTTTTTCGGAGAATATTCAGCTGCCTTTTGCAAAACCTTCAGGGCGGCAGGAACATCAAATAACGCCTGGTAGGCATAGGAAAGGGCCAAATTCCCGGAAGCCGAAGCCGGATTATTTTTTACCGCCCGAAGAGCAAGCTGAAGCGCACGGTCCTTATTGTTGCCAACTGTCTCAATAATGGAGGAAAGGGCTAAAGCCTCACTGTTGTCAGGATCCTTCTTCAGAATTTTCGCCAAGGCCCGCCTGGCTGCATCAACCCTCCCAATTGAGAGATTTGCGGCGGCCTGACGTACAGGTCCGGCTTTTTCAATCTTGGTCAAACCGGGATAAGGCGGGATAATTTCCGGGTAATAAAGTGTCCATGCCACAGCATCTCGCGGTCTGACAACGGCGACAGCCCGGGGCGCAGTGCCCTTTTTCGCTATTGCACTCTCACCGCTGGATAGATTCAGCCGTCCCTGTTGATTGACAGCCGCGACTCTCCCCTCAAAAACATTTATAACGGAAGCATCGGCGCCGACGCTGACAAGAAACTCAGTTCCTTCGACGACGCCATTAACATAGGGGGTGACAACTTTTAGAGTGCGGGGGCGGTGGCTGAAGATGTGCAGCAGACCACGAATGATTTCCAGGACGGAAGCAGGATCTTTTGAAGGTTTATTGAAATTGATTGTGCTGTTTTGGTCAATTCGAAGCACGGTTTCATCGCCAAAAACAACAGCGGCTCGTCCATTAGCCAGGACACGCAGCATGTCGCCTGGACACAGTTTCGCATCCAAAAGGACGGCCTGCCAGTCAGCCTGTCCATCGTGTTGCACCTGAGCTTCGCCCTGAATGGAAACCAATCGGCCAACGGGGTGTTGGCAATCCTCCGCAGCCCCGCTGAAAGCCGGAAAAAACTGCAGACTGCAAAGGATAAAAAATCCCTTGACTAAGTAAGGGATTACGGTCGAATTCATGGTTTTCTCCAAAAAGGTGTCGATGAACCAATTTGTAAAATAACCTAAGAAATTCTAAACGTATTTTATGTGCAATATGGATGAGTGCAGTAATTTTCAGTAATTCTTTCTTTGTCGATTTTTTTAGGCAATACGCGCCGTCCGAGGTCACCTTATCGATTTGAATCAGTCTCTGATAATCAAGATATGTCGTGCCGGAGATCTTGCGCAACAAGGTTTATTTACCACAACCGCCGGGACCGAGAAATAAGATACAACGACCATCCTCAATGGCCGGTAATGATGATAAGCAGATGCTTTCTAAGACTGCCCTAAAAAAACAGATATCCTTATCGAAGTCGCTACATCTACCAGTTTTATTCTATCTTTTTTTGACCGATTTTGCAAGGTGTTGCGCGATTGCCGGCACGCCATCTGTCATGTGTCCTGCCACCCTGGTTTAATCATTTTCAGCAAAAACATGGACTAACTTCCAGCATTCCCAATTTGATAGAGATTGGATTTAGCGATTATAGCCACTGCCATGGCAAAGAACGCTCTGAGGGCCGGTCCGGGGATCTTATAGACAATACACTCGCGAACTAACAATTTCCTTTATGAAGTCGGAATTCTCCTTGGCCGGCGCCACAAACTCCAAGCCGATTCTGTGTTGCCCCAGATAAGTTCGGATATTCCTGACCACAGCCTTTGCAATTATTCTTTTGGCATTAAGATGAAGACTGATTTTAATTTGAGAACCCTTTTTCAAATCTGAGTTATCCAGAAGAACAGCCAGTCCTGATTGCGAAATATCCAATAAGCTTCCGGTTTCATAGGATTTTAATGAAGCGACACTAACAGGCAAACTCTTTTTATCGAGCATTAAAGAGAGATTTTTATTATCGATTCTTGCATATGATCGTTTCCCGAGTGGATTTTCCGGCTGGTATTCCCAATCTACTTCGACATTTTCCAGAGATGGTATATCATTCCAACTTAGCGTGCCCATTTCCTTCCCTCTCTTCGAATTAATTAAAAAATCGTGGTCAACGCCAACACCCCTGGTTGAGAATATATCGGTTGTTTCTTCGAGACGCCGAACCCAAAGACATATCGTTTCTGCAAACAATAAATGCTCTAATTTCGCATCGAAGTGATCACCTTAAGTTTGGATGATTTTACCACGTTCAACTTATGAGGATTAAGAGTGGATACAATTAGTTTCCCCCCACTCACCAAGGCAAGCAATTATCAGTCCAAATGGCCTGCAGGATATTCTTTTGTAGTACATACACAAAAATATGCTGACACCTTTTAATGATAGTACCCCAGGCACCTGAAATAGTGATTATATTTTGAAAATGCAAAAAGAAACTTATCAGGGCTCGCCACACATTGAGGCGACATCGCTTTGTTGTTTAAAACCCATAGGTGTCCATCAAACCGAAATTTATTCCGGAAAATCAGACAAAAATTTAGTCATATCAACAGACCAGGCAATATGAAAAAAAATTGTGACTCTGCCCTTTGCCGGCTGCGGCAGACGGAGCTTTCAAACACGCTGAAACGTCATCAGAAACACTTTGCCGCGCGGCGTCTCGCTTCAACCCGAGACGCCGCGCGTATATGCCGGTCATACTACTTTAAGAGGTTAAAACATCCACCGATCTAACAAAACCTCCCCTCCATCAGCGGAGATCAAAGCGGTCAAGGTTCATGACCTTGTTCCAGGCCGCCACAAAGTCCCGGACAAACTTCTCCTTGGCGTCCGCACTTGCATAGACTTCAGCCAGGGCGCGGAGTTCGGAGTTTGAACCAAAGATCAGGTCAACGCGAGTGCCGGTCCATTTGAATTCACCTGTAACCCGGTCCCGGCCTTCGAACAGGTCCTTCTCTTCAGAGACAGCTTTCCAGACAGTGCCCATATCGAGCAGGTTAACAAAGAAATCGTTGGTCAAGGTATCCTGCCGCTTGGTGAAGACACCGTTTTGGGACTGGTCGAAGTTGGCGTTCAAGACGCGCAGACCACCAACCAGGACGGTCATCTCAGCCGGGGTGAGTGTCAGCAGTTGTGCCCGATCAACCAGCAATTCCTCAGCCGATACGGTGAACTTTGTCTTGAGATAGTTGCGGAAACCGTCCGCTTCGGGCTCCAGATAAGAGAAGGCATCGGCATCGGTTTGTTCCTGCAAGGCGTCCATGCGGCCCGGGAAAAACGGAACCGTCACCTCGTAACCACCATTTTTTGCTGCCTGCTCAATCCCCGCACAACCTGCCAATACGATCAGGTCCGCCATGGAAACCGTCTTGCCGAACGCGCTCCGGATACCTTCCAGCGTCTTTAACACCTTCGCCAGCTGCTCCGGCTGGTTGACCTGCCAATCCTTCTGAGGCGCCAGACGGATGCGGGCGCCGTTCGCGCCGCCGCGCATGTCGGAACCCCGGAAAGTCGAAGCTGAGGCCCAGGCAGTTGTAACCAGCTCAGAGAGAGACAGGCCGGAAGCGAGGATTTGGCCCTTAAGTGCAGCGATGTCATCAGCATCGATCAATTCATGATCGACTTCAGGGACCGGATCCTGCCAGAGCAGCTCTTCTTGTGGTACTTCCGGGCCGAGATAACGTGCGCGAGGGCCCATATCACGATGAGTCAGCTTGAACCATGCTCGAGCGAAGGCGTCTGCCAGTTCTTCTGGATTTTCATGGAAGTGCCGTGCAATCGGCTCGTAAATCGGATCCATCCGCATCGACATATCCGCGGTGGTCATCATGATTGGAACCTGCTTCGACGGATTGTCAGCCGCCGGCGCGAGATTCTTGCCGGTCGCCTCCATCGTTGTCCATTGGTGGGCGCCCGCGGGGCTCTTGACCAATTTCCATTCGTTGCCGAATAGCATGTCCAGATAGCTTGTGTCCCACCTAGTTGGTGTTGGCGTCCAGGAGCCTTCCAGACCGCTGCCGATTTGATCACCGCCTTTACCGCTGCCGTGACTGCTCTTCCAGCCGAGTCCCTGTTCCTCCAGACCTGCGGCCTCGGGTTCGGGCCCGATAAGTGCCGGATCGCCTGCACCGTGACACTTGCCAAAGGTATGGCCGCCGACAGTGAGCGCGACCGTTTCATAGTCGTTCATCGCCATTCGGGCAAACGTCTCCCGGACATCCTTGCCGGACGCAATCGGATCCGGATTACCATCGGGGCCTTCCGGGTTCACGTAGATCAGTCCCATCTGCACGGCGGCCAAGGGGTTTTCCAGATCACGTTCACCGGAGTAACGGCTCTTGGGTTTGTCGCTCGTAGCCAGCCATTCATCTTCGCCTCCCCAATAAATATCAACCTCCGGCTCCCAGATGTCTTCACGTCCTCCACCAAAGCCAAAGGTCTTAAATCCCATAGATTCAAGAGCGACATTGCCGGTGAGAATTATCAGGTCGGCCCAGGAAATTTTCCGGCCATACTTCTGCTTGATCGGCCAGAGCAGCCTGCGTGCTTTATCGAGGTTTACATTGTCGGGCCAGCTGTTGACAGGAGCGAAACGCTGATTTCCTGTCCCCGCACCTCCCCGGCCGTCAGCGGTACGGTAGGTGCCCGCGCTGTGCCAGGCCATGCGAATGAACATGGGACCGTAATGCCCGTAATCCGCCGGCCACCAATCCTGTGAATCTGTCATCAGGGCATGGAGGTCCTTTTTCAGGGCAAAGTAATCCAGGTTTTTGAACTCTTCAGCGTAGTTAAAATTTTCGCCCATAGGATTAGATTTGTTGGAATGCTGCCGCAGAATATCCAGTTTCAACTGATTCGGCCACCAGTCCCGGTTTGATCGGCCACGGCTTGCAGTGGGTTTGTTAACTGCGCCCGTTACCGGACACTTACTGTCGCCACTCATCATCTTACCTCCCATTGTTGTCGGAATTTATCGGTTATAGCAGGAAAATCACCAGTCATTGACAGTCCGGACAAATTCCATAAAAATCAAGGCGATGCGTCAATATCTTAAATCCGGTTTCTTCCATCATCTTGCGGGTGATTTCAGCCAAATTCAACTGCGATGGATCTATTATTTTGCCACACTCGGTGCAAATCACATGGGGATGCGGGTATGGTTTTTTCCCGTCATACCGGTTTCCGAGATCGCTGAACTCCAGTTCCAGTATCTCTTTTTTTTGTTTAAGAAGACTTATGGTTTTATACACCGTAGCCAAACTCATCGTGGGATAATGCTTAATGAGTTCCGCATGAATATTCTCCGCTGATGGATGATCAGACCTAGTCGCGAGAACCTGCAATACAGCATACCGCTGCGGTGTAATTCTATACTCACTTTCCTTAAGCTTTTCGATCATCTGCTGCAGACGTTTTTCCGGCAAATGATTGCCTGAATCTTTAATCATAGGCTCCCGATATTCATTATCTCCCAATACTGATTCTTTATGGATAATAATTATTAATTATATATTGTCAATTGATATTTCACCTCCCCATTTATGTCCAGCTGGAATCAAAGTGGCATATGCGAGGCACGCTAAATGATGCTAACGAGATGGTCTACACGCGCAGGTCTGATTGTGCGTCTATGAGGGTGCCGATAAATGATTATCCGGTTTATTCGGCAAGAAACATCTTGAGCGAACAATTAAAAGAGGATAGGTTGTTAGTAATCAGTCCGGATTTAGGAAAATTTCAGAAAAGCTAGATTATTTGTCATACCGGTTGTTTACCACCCCCTATTCTGTTTGATTCATATTGAAATCACCCAGATAATGTGTCTAACATCCATCTCGAAAAAATTAAATTCCCTCTTTTTAAAAGCAGCGATAAGCATTGTCGTTTTATCTCTGAT
>CAWIEU010000007.1:0-568793 GCA_963835305.1 uncultured delta proteobacterium | reverse complement strand
TAAACAAATTTACCAGCCGGACCTATGTAGGAATCGGTGAGTGAGTTAAAAGCTTTGCAAAAGATAGCGGAACAAGGATGGAGGTAGGTGATGCCTTTGTTGGGAGCACATGAGTCGGTTGCCGGTGGTATTCATTTGGCTTTTGAAAGAATTGAAACAGTCGGTGGTGAAGCGCTGCAGATATTTACCCGCAATCAGCGGCAGTGGCACCCCAAAGAACTGGGGGCGAAAGAAATCGAACTATTTAAAAAAGCCCATGATAAAAGCGGTGGTATGCCGATTGCCTCCCATGCATCTTACCTGATAAACCTGGCTACCGGTAAGGAGGAGCTATTGCATAAATCGTTGCAAAACCTCTCGCTGGAGCTGACACGATGCGCTCAGTTAGGTGTGCCATATGTGATTTTGCATCCCGGTTCCCATGGTGGTGATGGTGTTGAGGTCGGGCTCGAACGTGTTACCAGAGGGTTGGACAGGGCTATTGAACGGGAGCGGTGTCGCGGTACAGGTACTAGTCGAAACTACCGCAGGGCAGGGTACCGGGCTGGGAAGCACTTTTGAAGAACTATCCTTTATCCTGAATAACTCGAAGTATCCTCAATTACTGGGCGTGTGCGTTGACACCTGTCATATTTTTGCTGCCGGCTACGAACTATCGACTGAAGATGGTTATGTGTGCGACAGTTGCTGCTCTTGATAGTTCTGTAGGCCTCGATAAGGTACTTTTTTTCCATCTCAATGATTCGAAAAATGATCAGGGCAGCAGGTTGGATCGACATGAACATATCGGCAAAGGGATCATCGGGTTGGATGGTTTTAAGAACCTGCTCAATGATCAACGTTTTGCCGGTCTGCCGATGACCCTCGAAACTCCTAAAAGCGACAGCTTGATCGAGGATCGTGAAAACCTGAAGATCCTGCGTTCGCTTATCAGAAGACCTTGAGTCCCTGGGAAAAACATTCTCCTGCTAAAATACCAATAGATAAGCGAAGTCTTGGAATCATTTCTAAGTGACTGAGATAATCCTTTGAATCTTCTTGCAATATTATGAGCTTCAGTGGAGAATGGGTAAAAGCCATTTCTTTTCTGACTTTGATGAATGGGTGAAGTTCCTTCACCTGAAAAGGTATATCAATGAAATATTTGAATAGTGACGCTCTTCTGGATGTCCTTGTCAAGCTAAATGTCCTAACCCCCAAACAGCGTCAGTTTGTCACGTTGGAGAAGGGAAACGAGCGCCGTAAGCTCCTGCGTGAGGCGAGCAATGACGGAGAGGTGGACAAGGATTATCCTGATATGGTGGAAATCACTGTCGGCTTCAACTTCAAGCTGCCTGGCGGAGATGGACGATTAATAGATGAAGAGATCATCATGCGTGCCGTGGCAAAGGCCAATAACCTGCCCTTTAAGAAGCTTGATCCGCTTGAGCTTGACATGGATGTTGCCACCAAGACTATTCCCCGTAATTTTGCGATCAGACAACTCCTCCTCCCTTTCAAGATAGAAAACGGTGTTGTGGAGACGGCTATCTATCACCCTGACTGTCAGGCAGCTCTGACGGATATTGAACAGGCAAACCAAGTCAAGATAAAGCCGTATATCGCAACGAAATCTGATATTATAAGAATAATAGACGAGTTTTTTGGTTTTCAGAAGTCTATCAGTGCAGCAGAGGATCAATTTGGTGTTATGCCCGGGGGAGGGAGTTCGATTGATATCGGCAACCTTGAAAGGTATGTAAAGATCAGCTCAGCCAAAGGAATTACCTCTTCCGATCAGCATATCAAAACAGCGGTAAACCACATCTTCCATTATGCCCTTGAGCAGAGGGCCAGTGATATTCACATTGAGCCGAAACGTAATGTCTCACTTGATACGGTTTCGGATTGATGGTTCACTGCATACGATTTATAATCTGCCGAAAGCTGTGCATTCCGCCATTGTTGCGCGCATCAAATTCTTATCCCGTCTCGATATCGCGGAAAAAAGGCGACCGCAGGACGGCAGGATAAAGATCGGTGAAAAAAGCGGTAAAGACGTGGAGATAAGGGTGTCGACCATTCCCGTTTCCTTTGGGGAAAAGGCGGTGTTACGAATTCTCGACTCCGATCTGATGTTCCAACGGGTTGATCACCTTGGTTTTTCAATACGGGATATGGAAGTGTACAATTCTTTTATCTCGTCACCCCATGGTATTATTCTCGTGACTGGGCCGACCGGGAGTGGTAAATCAACAACGCTTTACTCCACCCTCAAGGAAATTGCCACACCGGAAAAAAACATCGTCACGGTGGAGGATCCCGTGGAGATGGTACATGAGGAATTTAATCAAATTTCCGTGCAGCCGCTCATTGACGTGACATTTACCACTATTCTGCGCAACATTCTGCGTCAGGATCCGGATATTATAATGATTGGTGAGATTCGAGACCGTGAGACAGCGGCCCACGCGGTTCAGGCGGCAATGACCGGTCATCTGGTCTTTTCGACACTGCATACCAACGATGCTGTTTCATCCATCGCCCGACTGCGAGACCTGGGACTGCAACCCTTTATGATATCGAATACCCTGTTGGGAGCTCTGGCTCAGCGACTGGTGAAAAAAATCTGTCCCGGCTGTGCAGAAAATTTTGAGATGAAATCCGAGGATCTTTTGAAGCTGGGTTTTCCGGTAGCCGATTCGGGTACTATTGTTCTTAGACGAGGCAAGGGTTGTCAGGATTGCCGTGGTACGGGATACAAAGGGAGATGTGGAATATTTGAAATTTTTCCAATGTCTTCCCAGGTTAAAAAAGATGGTGGCAGATGAGGCGCATTCCCAGGAAATAAGGCAGGTTGCAATACGAGAAGGAATGACTACATTACGCGAGGACGCCTGGGACAAGGTTCGGCGTGGGATTACTACCTATGAGGAAGCGCTGCGGGTGACTTCTACATGATTGGTGGGTAAGATTACGAATAACGAGAGATAACAACTAATGGGAATAAAGATTGTCGCCAAGAACAAAAAAGCTTTTCATGACTACCATATCGATGCCACTTATGAGGCCGGCATGGTGCTTTCCGGACCGGAAGTCAAATCGCTCCGGGCAGGCAAGGCCAATCTGCGTGATGGTTATGTAAAGATCGATTCCCGTGGTGAGCCGATGCTGCACAACGTACATATCTCCATGTACTCCTTTGCCACCCAAAATCCGAATGAGCCTCTCAGGGTACGAAAATTATTGCTGCATAAGAGGGAAATTAAGAAACTAATTGGAAAACTAAATGAAAAAGGCCTTGCCCTGATACCGTTGAAGATATATTTTATAGAGAACGGAAAGGCAAAGATTGAACTCGGCCTTGCTCGCGGTAAAAGAGAATACGATAAACGGGCGACACTCAAAGAACAGCAGAGTAATCGAGAGATTCAGCGAGAGATGCGCCATGATAGGTAGTATAACCAGTGACTTGAATCTATATAAGGGTCGAAACGGATTCGACGGGGATGTGTAAGCTCATTGTTGCATGCCGAGCTTCTATTTGCTCGTAAAACCGATAGAACATAAATATAATCGCAGACGATTATAACTACGCAGTAGCAGCTTAATACCTGTCATACTGCCGTTCCACCGATCTTCGCCCGTAAGATCGGATTTGGGGCGTCGACTGAACGGGCTGGTCATCTGAAGGTCGCCTGTCTTTCAGCTGACGAGAACTCACAGACTAGTTCCAGGAAATCTATGTTCCGACAGAGTTCCCGGCGCGAAAACTAAAGTACGGAACTAAGCATGTAGATACGAGAGGGGAGCATTTGCGGACGCGGGTTCGACTCCCGCCGCCTCCACCAAGTAGTTGTTATTATTGTATAAAATACTGTTTTTTAAAAAACGGGAGCCTATCCTTCACCACCCTGGCTAATCATCGGCGACACAGGAGGTGAAAGATGGGCTTTTCTATTTCTGCACTGCACGACCTTCTTTTTTGCATCTCCATCGAATAAAAACAGACCCATTTAGCGCAACAAGTCGAACCCATGCAAAGTTGTCGCCTTTCTGGTCGGTCGAGGGGGATTGGGTGGCGTTGATCCGTCGGGATTCTTGGTGGGGATGCCAGAACGGTCTTGGATATTGATAGTAATCGAGTGGTGGATCATCCCAGTCGCGAACCGGGCAAAGTAATTGACACTTGATATGTGTACCTCCCATTTCAGAACTGCACAATTGCTATAAGCCTGATACATTTTGGTAAATGACAGGTAGATATCTTGCTGAAGCTCAAGGCGAAGTGAACGTCCTACTCGTTACAACCGTTCTAGGTTCTTTTATGCTCGTTATATTTGTCCGTTCCGATGAATGCCTGCACTTGTTGATTTTGCAACAGCCCTCTGTGGATCATAACAAGAGATTTGTAACGCCTTGTTGTCGATCACGGCAACATTTTTTGCCAAGGCAAAATCTAACGCCCACGAAGTGATATCCAATGGTGCATTGTAATGTATTTCACAATTGAATCAGTTTCAACAACAATGTCTTTCTGGCGCATTTGTTCAGCCGCTTGTGGTACATTTTTTCGAGCATTTTGATATGGACATCCACATAGTCGTAAATTAGCACTTCTTTCTTGTTTTCAAACAGTCTGTGAAGTCTCCCGGCATATTGCTGCAGAGTTCCCTTCCACGATATCGGCATTGCCAGGAACAGCGTATCCAGACGCGGTTCATCAAATCCTTCCCCGATGTACTTGCCCGTGGCAACCAATGTCAATGGGTTGTCCGGGGGTGTATCGGCTATTTGTTTCAGGATTTCCTCAGTCTTCTTTGTTCCCATTCCTCCGGTAAGGGAAATGACTCCCGAAATTCGTTCCCTCAGCTTCCGGGTGAGGAACTCCACATGGGCGACTCTTTCCGTCAAAACAAGACAATTTCCGCCGCTGCCGTGGCGATCGCAGACATCTTCGACAATCAGCTGGTTGCGCATCTCGTCGGCTGCGATTCGCCCATAATGCTCCTGAATGGATATATCCTTTTCATCTTTATCCAGTGGAACCCGGTAGCTCGTGAATCTCGGTACGACGAAATGCTCGAAGGGTCTCTTTTCGGCTTGCTTCTTTGCGTTGTCCCGGTATTGGATAGGACCGCATCGCATGTATATGATCGGGTGATGCCCATCCTTCCGGGTTGGGGTGGCGGTCAAGCCGTAAACGTATCTTGCATTCGCGTGCTTGAGGATGTTTTCCAGGTTGAAGGCGGCGGCATGGTGACATTCGTCGACGATGATCATGCCGTAATTCTTCACGCATTCCCTCACTTCATTTTTCCTGTTCAATGATTGCATCAAAGCAATATCAATTATTCCGCCCAGGCTATTCTTGCCTTGCCCCAGTTGTCCGATGATGCTTCGGATCTTTTTTCGTCCTCTCTTTTTTTCACACCTCTGTCCGATACTGGCATACCTTGCGGAGAAACTTCAGCAGCTTGCGGAGCGATTATTTTAGATTCGGATTTTTTCCCGGAAATTTCATCACCCGAATATCGCGCCTCCACAATAACCAACCGTGCCTTCAGGGCTCTTATTTCCTCTTTCAAGTTATTGTTTTCAATCAATAACGCTCTATACTTCTCAGATAGCTCTGAAATTGAAATAGAATCTTCAATTTTCATGTTGGGACCTCCCACGTTTCCCACCTGAGCAAAGGAATTCAAACTCTTCCAGAACAAGCTTTACGATCCTTGCCGGCAGGAACACTCGTAGACCGAGACAAAGACATCGCGTAACAGTTCGATCCGGTTTTCAGTTCATGCATCTCGAACAACTCTTCCAGTCGTCGCGACATGGCAATCGGCAGATAGTCACTGCCGCCGATATCTATCGGACAATGAAAACGATATTCTTATGGTCGTAATATGTCAATTATAGCGATCGGCATCATGCAGATGGAGCTAGGAGTATGTGATCAGGATAGTGGATTGTTCTAATTTAGGGCTTGATTTTCTGACACAAATCAGACATATTGTTGCCACTTATAAACAAGTGGAATCGTTTTGTCTGGAGCCCGGCATGAAAAAAAAGCCAGAAGACATTTTTCGCTCATGTGGTGGTCAACTGCGAATGAGCGAGGCGATCGAGTGCGGGATAACCCGCTACATGCTCTATTCACTCCGGGACAAGGGGGTGATTGAACAGGTCAGCAGAGGGGTTTATCGTCTGGTGGAGCTTCCACCCATCAGCAACCCAGACCTTGTGACGCTTAGCCTCCGTTTTCCGAATGCCATCATTTGCCTTATCTCAGCACTTGCTTACCACCAGATAACGACACAGATTCCGCATAGCGTTTCTGTAGCGGTTCCCAGGGACTCACGGCAGCCATCCCTTGACTATCCGCCACTCCTCGTTCACCGATTCTCCGATCAGGCATATCGCGCTGGTATTGAAGAACATCAAATTGACGGCATATCGGTCAAAATTTACAATCAAGAAAAAACGCTCGCCGACTGTTTCAAGTTTCGCAATAAAATCGGCATAGACGTAGTACTGGAAGCCCTGAAACTCTACAAGACTCGCAAAAAGTTTAACCACGAGAGGCTGCTCAAATACGCGAGGATCTGCCGAGTTGAAAAGGTAATGCGTCCCTACCTGGAAGCCAGTGTATGAAAATAACAAGGAATGTGCCAGCGTCAGTTCGGCAACGACTCTTCAATCGTGCCAAGAATGATAAAGGCCTTTTCATGAGCTGCTGCAATATTATGCAATGGAGCGGTTTTTGTATCGACTGCGCAGGCATAGGTGTCTTTTGCTCCAACGCTAATCGGAAAAGAACCACCCCTGCAGGTGAAAAAATAAGTCACCCCCATGCCACCTAATGTTCCTAAATTCCTCCTTATCTCAACCCGCTACTCGTCATCGGGCACTCGGTCTACGGGTAAATCTAAAATAACGGCTTGTGGTATTTTAGATTTTGAGTAAAATCTAAAATAAGACCCAAACTTATTTTACTTTCACGATGAGTTCGCTCTGATGAAAAACTTTCAATCCGGTCGTTATATTCAGCAAGGACATTATAAAAGCTTCCAGCCATCATTGATCAATCGTACTTGGCGACTTGACAATATGGAGTTGATTCAGTTGCTTGGCCAAGCAGATAGGGAATTGGGGCGGCTGGATATGTATTCGGACTATATCCCCAACATCGACCTGTTCATCAAGATGCACGTGCTGAAAGAGGCCACCCAATCAAGTAAGATTGAAGGTACCCAGACCAATATGGAAGAGGCACTTCTCGAAAAGGAGGATGTTGCTCTAGATAAACGGGATGACTGGGAGGAGGTACAAAACTATGTGGCGGCGATGCATGAAACGATTGCTAAGTTGCAGACCTTGCCTTTTTCGGCACGATTAATCCGGGAGGCACACAAAACCTTGCTTCAAGGCGTGCGCGGCACCCACAAGCAACCGGGGGACTTCAGGCACAGCCAGAACTGGATTGGCGGAGCAACGATTAACGACGCGGTCTTCGTGCCACCGGTTCATACTTCGGTCAGTGACCTTATCGGTGATATTGAAATATTTTTGCATAACGACAGCCACTATTTCCCGGAGTTGTTAAAGATCGCTTTGGTGCATTACCAGTTTGAGACCATCCATCCGTTCCTGGATGGTAATGGCAGAGTGGGGCGCTTACTGATTACTTTATACCTGTTCAGTAAGGGAATATTGAAGCAGCCGGTGTTGCATATGTCAGATTTTTTCGAACGAAATCGCAGTCTTTATTACGATAATCTCATGCGGGTTCGAGAGAAGAACGACCTGCTGCAATGGTTCAAGTTTTTTCTTGTAGGTATTATCGAAACCGCGAAAAGTGGGATCATGACCTTTGACAATATCCTAAAACTGCAAAAACAAGTGGAGGCCCAGATCCATACTCTTGGGAGCAGAACGGCCAACGCTCAAAAGGTTGTCCGTTATTTGTATCAACGGCCGATGATTGACGCTGCTAAGGTCGGAGCGGTGGCGGACATTTCTCCGGCTTCGGCTTACAAACTGATTGCCGACTTGGAACAGTTCGGAATTCTGAAAGAGATTACCGGTGGCAAGCGGGGTAAAATGTATGTTTATTATGACTACTTGCAATTGTTTAAATAGCTGGAAAAGAAACATCCCACAAGAGGGGAGCAACTATTCAGCTTATAAATTAAGCTAACAAACAATTCCTCATTCCAACTGAATCATCATAATATCTGTGACCAAAATTGTGTCCAAAAAGCGTGATGACCTGTGACTTGCAATTATTATGAGTGATATCCAACCAAGAAAGGTGGTCTACGGAAAAGCTATTAATTGTATATTCTTAGATCACTTAAAGTCATTTTGTATCTCATATTGTCATCGGCTTGCATATGGGTTCGACTCCCGCCGCCCCAGTACTGCCATTACTGAATCCAATTGGGTTACGGAAAGTCCAAAAACCCGAGAGCTGATAAGGCTTTCGGGTTTTTCTTTTCCAGTGACGGCCAGTAAAATTTATTGGCATACTGTCAACCGCGACGATATCTTTAGCAGTATTTCAACCTATCGTCACAGGAGATATCGTCATGCGCCTAACAAACGTGGCAGTTCGTAACGCCAAGCTGCAGGAAAAACCGTATAAGCTTATCGATGGCCGAGGCTTGTTTGTCCTGGTCGGATCATTTTGATCTTTCGGTTATCGAGGATGTTAGACATGATTTTGACTCATTCCATCGGCGTAACCCTCGGTATCCGCAGCAGAGTCAGCCCTGGGCATCAAGATGTTCAACATCGTCCGTCAATTCGACATGGCTTATATCAAACTCAAGAGCCAATGGGGCGAACTCGACGTGATACCGGAAGAGGAGGCCCCGGTTTTCAAGGACAACGCCTTGGATGCCATCCGGGAATTCTCCGACTTTATGAGCTGGTTCAGCGAACGGGTGGATTTTAAATATTACCCTCCGAAAGGTCTGGGGAGGCGGACTACTGAGCAAGATTAATCCGGCAAAGGAGATGTGCTGCCTTGCCGATAGGTAACTTCTTGCAACGACAGATGATTGGTGATAGACAATGAATTGGTTCTTGGAAACATCATCGTTGCGAGCGGAAGTTGAAGCCAGGTCCGGGAATGGGCCCTAAAGAGTAGCATCATTGATCCAGGCGTTTGGCATCGGCGAATTGGGCAGCAATGATTTGATGCACGCCTTGGGGCTAGCACACCGCCCCACGTTTCGGGGAAACTACCTTAACCCGGCACTGGAAGACGAGTGGATCGAGCGCACTCAACCCGATTCCCCCCGGAGCCCGACTCAACGCTATCGATTGACCGGCAAAGACCGGCGGTGGCTGCAACGCCATGCCGCTGCGTAGGTAAGGCTGCTTGTGACAATATTTATGTAAGATAAGTGGAGATGACAAAAAAATCAAAAACAGGCGATGCCCTGACCGAGTTACTGTCAGCGGCATCACACAAAGTTCTATCAAAATTAATTCTGGAGCTGGCAACGGAGTTTCCCGATGTTCGGCGGGAATGTTTTGATTTCCTGAAATCCCAGGTCTCGGTTTCCGAAGGCCTGGTTCAACGCTCGGAAGGTGAAGCCGTTCTGGCTCTCTGGTCTGAACTGGTGCCCGATCTGGAAGAACTGGATGATTACGGTGGTGGCGACTATGCCACCAGTGATCATGTCGCAGAGCTGTTGGACCAAATTCGAGAGCGGCTGGATTCCCAAAAGGTGGATGCTGATTCCCGGCAAGAGATTCTGGACGTAACCCTGCCGTTTATCGAAAGCAACAATGCCGGCTTGGACGACATGCTCTACGATGTTGCCTATGCGACCTGTTATGATGATGACGACCTACGTTCACTGGCGCAGGAATTTGAGGCAATGAAGGGTGAATGGAAAACGGATCATGCCCGCAGAATCTACCGTCGTGTTGGAGACCGGGATAAATATCTTCAGTTGCGTGCCCAGCGGATGGAATTAGGCGCCGACTACCATGACCTGGCCACCTTTTATTGGGATTCCGGCGAGAAGGAAAAAGCCTTGCAGGTGGCTGAAAAGGGCTTACGTAAGGCAAAGGGCCGCATGGATGAGCTGCGCGCTTTTGTCACTGCCAGAGCTGAAGAAACGGGTGATCGAGAAAAGTATATGGCGCTTCAATTCGACCAGGCCACTGACGGCTTGACCTTCGAAAAATATGAGGCTTTCAAGAAGCTGTGCAATGACGAAGAATGGTGTCTTTTCGAACCGCAAATTCTCTTGCAGTTGAAAAATGCCGGGGCAGGTAATCGACTGAAAATTCGCATGCATCGGAAGGAGTATGATGAAGCCTTGGCTATCCTGACCAAAGGACGATATCCCATCTCATCCTGGGGCGGCGAATACGAAATCCAGGCGGCACAGAAGCTTGAAAAACGATACCCCGAAAAAATTCTCAAATACTATCTTTCCGGACTGGGCAAATTGGACCGCAATGCAGAACGTAAAGAATACGCTCGTAATGCCGGGGTAATGGTTAAAGTGCGGCATATGCTGGTCGACGTGCTCGGCGATGAAGCCCGCTGGGAAAAGTTTGCAGGCAAGATCAAGAAGGATAATCTCCGGCGTCCGGCGTTTCAACAGGAGTTTGCCCGGGTAGTACCGAGCTGGCGGGAGTTGAACGGATAAAGTTCAAAGATGAGGACATTTCATGAACTCACGCAGTAACAAGGAGAAGAATGACCACAAAGCTTTAGACGAGATGATCGAGGAGATCATTGTCGACGCCTTCGGTGACCACGAGCTCGGCGGTTTAATTTTGAAGGCAACGCCGTGACACCCAGAAAGGAAAAGCAGATCGACCCGTTCGAGCAGGCTATCGAAGCGGCCATGTCTCCCGGAACCTTCATCTCCTATGCAGCGGCCTCATCGTTCGTGGACGATGTTCAGAATGTTGCCAGTGACATTGTAAAGATCATTGAAAGAGAGCCTGAACGGGCAGCCCTTCTCTTTGAAACCTTCATTGCCGCATGCCACGAAAAAGCCGAGGAGATCGACGACTCCGACGGCGATTTCGGCATGCTGGTCGAAGACTTGTTCCTTGATTGGATTAAATCCCGCCAGGCCGCCAACCATGATCCGGATGAGACCGCAAAGCTGCTGCTTTCCTGGATGGAGGACGATCCCTATGGGTTTTGTCATAACCTTGATCGCCAGGTTGTCAAAGTGCTCGACAAAAAGGGCTTGGACGCCTTTGCCGGCCAAATTCGGGCCAAGTTCGAAGCCGCTCCGACCCGGGGTGAACAACGCTCTCCCGAATACGCATTCCGCAAGTGGGGCGGTGTGCTGAAGACCTTGCTTGCCGGTCAGCGCGATGTCGAAGCCTATAGAGCATTTTGCGAGCGGACTGAGCTCAATGCCCAGAACTGTCTGGCAATCGCCAAAATATACCAAAGCAGCAGACGACCTCAAGAGGCACACAACTGGATTGAGCGAGGCTTGTTGATTGCCTCCTCAGACAACCGACGATCATTTGGAGACCACGAACTCCATCAGATGCAGCGAGCCCTGCTGGCCAAAATCGGTCGACCAGGAGATGCGCTCCAATCTGCTTGGACCGAATTTGAAGCATATCCCTCCCTTTTCACTTACAAGGAGTTGATGCGCTACGTACCGGCCAAAGAGAAAAAAGCTTGGCACCAAAAAGCCATGCAGGCTTCGGAGAAGGGGAGTCTGACATCTCAGATCGAACTCTGGCTTAAGAAAAAAGAGATCGATCGGCTCGTGTCGCGCCTGCGCAAGGCAACGGGTCAGGAGTTGAAAGATCTCAGCCATTACACGGCTGAGCCGTTAGCAGGAAAGCTGGAGCGGACTTATCCTGATATCTCTGCCAGAGTATATTGCGCGCTATGCATGCGGATCATCAATGCGGGCAAGAGCAAGTATTACGACGCGGCGCTCGACAACATCGAGCGTGCCAAGAAATGCTACGATAAAGCAGGGCTCAATGCCGACTGGCAGGAGGTGGTTGCCGATGTGCGTCAAAGGCATTTTCGCAAGAAGGGATTCATGGCTGGATTCGAGGATATCGTTTCCGGCGCACCCAAGCATGTTGAACCGCCATTTCTGGAACAGGCAAAAGCTCGCTGGCTGAAAAAAAGAAAATGATATCAGATTGAGCAGAAAGTAATCGAACCATGGCAAAAACTTTCAAAAATAAATGGACGTTTACCAGCCGTTTCAGAAGGCAGGCCTTTGGCTGGCGAGGATCCGGGGCGGCGGTTCAGCGGGTGAAGGAAGCTGTTGCTGAAATCAAGGCTGCTGCCCGCAAGGACTCGCTGCTTGGTGCGGAAGGGGCTGTTCTGTTTTTCGAGAAAGTATCCCCCGCTCTGGAGCAAGTGGACAGCTCTTCAGGGGCCATCGGCACGGCGGTGAACAACGCTATCGATGCGCTTGGTTCCCTTCATTGCCAAAGCCCCGGCAGACGTCGACCTTCGCAAGAAATGGCTTGACCGCCTCTGGCAGGCCATCGAAGAAGACGACATACCTTATATCGAACTCCTTCCATGCCACTGGGGCAGTCTCTGCCACTCACCTGACCTTGCTTCACAGTGGGCCGACGATCTGATGGTGCCGGTGCGGATAACCTGGTCGGAGGAAAGAAGAGCCGGCGGCGGCTATTTTAAGGGGACTTCAGCCTGCCTCAGTGCTCTTCCGGCAGCGAGGCGATACCAGGAAATCCTGGAACTGCTGGCCCTTGCACCATATACATTCCGGCATGATCGACAATGGGGGGTGAAAGCCTTGATGGCTATGGGAAAGAAGGCGGAGGCCTTGCGTTATGCCGAAGACTCCCGTGGTCTGAATCAACCGGATTATAGCATCAGTGCGGCCTGTGAAGAGATTCTGCTTTCGAGCGGTATGGTGGAAGAAGCCTATGGCAAATATGCAATCGAGGCCAATCAAAAGACGACCTATCTGGCGACCTTCCGGGCAATCGTCAAAAAATACCCAAACAAAGGACCGGGAGATATTCTCGCCGATCTGGCGGCAAGCTCACCAGGAAATGAGGGGAAATGGTTTGCCGCGGCAAAATCAGCGGGCCTGCTGCGTGAGGCAGTCAACCTTGCCAATCGGAGTCCGTGCGATCCAAGGACACTGACCAGAGCGGCACGTGATATGAAAGACACGGAGCCGCATTTTGCTGTTTTCAGCAGTTGACCGCAAGTCCTTCCAGGGGAAGAGATTGTAGCGATATTCGGCATGGCTACCGGAAGATTAATGTCGGTAGCCATGTTGTCTTTTATCGTCAAAAATGAAATGATGCGATTGAGATCGTCCGGGTTTTGCACGGGCGTATGGATATTGAAACAAAATTTTCTACGACCCCGGATTGATCTGTCAAAATCCTGGAAAACCGATTCTCGCAACTTGTTGTTATGAAAATATCTCTCCTGTTGTTAAAAATCCTTAAGATACAGTTTCTTGGTCATGTCCGGCAGAGGCCAGGCTATACACATTGATGTCATTCAGTTCCTCCTTTTTCAGTCGCACTGGCAGATGGTCGGTGACAGGGGTCATTTCCTGGTAGAGAATGTTGCAGACATAGTCGGCACCGGCCACATTTTTCTCAAGAGATTTTTTCGGACCAAACAGCAAAGCGGTGTCGCCATACTCGTCACGCAGTAGCAGTAATGCCGAGATATTTTTTCTGATCGGCAATCGCGCCTGGGCTATCGGATCCTGCCGTTCATAAGGATACTCCCGCCGCCTCCACCATTACTGAATCCAATTGAGTTCCTGAAAGTCCAAAACCCCGGGAGCTGAGAAGGCTTTCGGGGGTTTTCTTTTCCAGTGCCGTCCAGTAAAATTTATTGACATACCGTCAATCGCGACGGTATCTGAGACGGTATTTCAACTTATCGTCACAGGAAATACCTTCATTCGCCTAACAAACGTGGCTGTCCATAACGCCAAGCCGCAGGAGAAGCCTTATAAGCTGGTCGATGGCCGGGGATTGTATGTACAGGTTAACATGCCCGGGCATAGGGACCCAGCATCAACCTGGACCTAGTACCTGCCGCCGTAAGTAAAGGGATTATAGCCATCTGCCACCATAATAATCCAGGCTGTTGCGCAGGTGCTGGGAATCGGATTAGCGTACCAGCCAAATGGAATCAAGTACCGTTTGCTGGCGTAGAGATAGGGGCGGGCTTGCCCAAAGGGCAGCAATTGTCGGTAGTTCTTTGGCTGACCGGGGAAATCGACAGTTGCATAGGTATCGACCCGCATTTTTACTATGGCCGCCAGCATCGATTGTTCATCTTGTTTAAGTGTTTTTAGAAAACGTTGCACCTCCGAATACCGTGAAGATTTGGGTGGAATTGTTTGGTAATAGGCAATCATGCTTCGCAGCATGGTGATTGCACCGGCGGTCCATTCAGTGGAGAGAACACCTTGCCGGTAATTGCCGTTCGCATCGATACCATTGCCATCCAGGTCTGAGAAACCAACGCCCCAGAGTGTTTTGCCGATACCATATCCACCCCATTGTTTTACCTGCTGCCAGTTTTGATATGCGGCGCCAAGGCCGAACCATGCATCTATGAGCCGAGGGCCGAGGGCGGTAATTCCCCAGGTGTTGACATCTACCGCCTTTGGTTGCAAGTTGGGCAGCCATTTCAAGGTGCTGCCCGGAACATCGGCGCGTCCCCCTTGGACAAATTCACCATTGTGCCAGGCCAGGTTCCTGAAAAAGGACAGAAGGCCTGTGGTGGTATGATTTTTGTCAATCACGCCGCCGTCGATCATCGCATCGGCCAACCGCAGTGCGCGATTGATTTTCTTCTTATCTGATGCACTTAGATATTTTTCATGAGTCAGGGTAGCCTGAAGGGTGGCGTGTAGTATTTTGAGTCCTGCATACAAGGAGAAATTGTTTTCAACAGCCACCTCATAAGGATCAATTAGTCGATCACCCTGGTTGGTGACCGTGCCAGCGGGCGCATAATAAACGCCGCCAGATGGAGATTGCATTGCCGTAAATGTCGGCAATATGTCAAGAGCGTTTTGCACGGCAGGATCGTGCAACGGCACAAAGGTTAATTGCTGATCGATGATGTAATGGAGGTAGGCAGCTTGCAGTGGCCCAATTAAAAACGCCCATACATTTTCGCCGGTGATCGGCTTCCAGTCAGCCCAGGTGACCTTGCCGGGTTGATAGTCAGGATTTTGTGGCAACGCACCAGTTTTAATCTGGTCACCATACGAAGTTCCTTTAAAGGGATCGGCTGACAGCCAATTTTTCGGCAGCATGCGAAAGGTGTAGGCCTGTTTGGGATCGGCAATGATCTGCTGATTGTAGACAAAGTTTTTGCCGGTTGTCACAGCACGATTTTCGTTGCCTGGGACATGGCTGGAATTACCGTTATGGCCTTCCTTGAGCAGGTAAGTTTGATTACAAACCAGAGCATAGGCATCATGATTCAATACAGGGAATCGGTTGAAGACCTTGCCAAGCATTACGGCAATTTGCCAGGTAGCGGCATCGTAGATGTTGATGCCGTTGTGGGTATTGATGCGTTCGGTCTGCAGATCACCGGCAGGGGATTTTTCTGGTGTCAGGGTATAGGCTTGAGGATCGTAGGTATCAGTAATAACACATGTATTCCCAGGCAATCTGCACACATATGCGCCCCAATATTCTGTGCTGTCTGCGAAACTGAGTGGCAATCGTCGGCCTTGGAGTTTTCCGGCTGTTGCCGTGTAGAGGATGCCGCCTGAGGTGTCACGGTCGCTGATGAGAAATCTGTAGCCGGACTCCAATTCAGAATCGAGAGTTCGAGCCTGCACTAATGGTGTCACAGCCAGCATCTGTAGGAGAAAAAAGATAACAGTCTGGATACTTTTGACGCGGCCTTTAAACATCAATAGATCACGCGAAGATGCGGTGAAATATTCACGGATATTAATTAAAATGTAAAGAGAACAAACTTCTCCGGTTTTTTGCCCTTCTCAATAGGGACAAAATGAAATGAAGAAGTGTCAAGTTCCTCCCACTGCTTTGCGTTTAATTTCCTGGAAAATGGCTGGAAATAGAATGCCAGCTTCATCTTCTTGGTCGATTCATTCATTTTTAATTTAATAGTGACGTCTTGCTGTTTCCATTCATACACAACCAGCTGGTCTGATGTTGTTTTATAAGCGGGAAGGCCGTACTGAGATTTCATGCGACTAAGTAAATTGTCGTATACCTCCATGGAATCTATGTTGAGGTATACTCCAAAAAGTTGATCCTTATAGAACCCGTAGATAGCCTTGTCGATCAATACATTGCCGATCGTATACGTTTCTCCTGGCTTGCTGTAATAGCTAACATCCCCTTTATCACCAAGTTTTGATAATCCGCTATGCTTAGATGTGCTGTCACCCCATGCATACTTAAAAAATCCTTTCTCAATGTCTGACGCACCAGCATTGGTGCCTAATAGAAAAACCAAGCTTACCATGATTAGCATGAATATTTTATTCATCATTTCTCTTATTCTCCTGTGATAGTGATAGTCATAAGCACTCCGACTCCAGTAAAATAATCTCGTTTGATCGGTGCAACAATGCCGCTTACCATTATTACAGATCAGGAAATAGGATTATTTCCAATTTCCTGTGGTTAATTGTGTCTGATATCGGAGCGTTATAGAATTATTGGTTTGGAATATACTTACCAATTAATTGTGATGGCGTCGTAAAAACTCTTCACCTTCTTCGTCGCCACAAATTTGAGGTTTTTTACTTAGCCATCCTTGCTTTTTAGGTTTTTACGAGTTTGTCAATTGTATGGGATATGTATATCGCTTGTCCCGGTCCAGCCATGCCGATCGCATCATTCTCAAAGGCGCGTTGATGCAGAGAATTCAAAGCAGCGGAACCTGGAGATGACAATAGAAAATCGAACGGTTTCGATTATATCAAAGGACAAAAATCGGTTCAAAAACTGCAGGCCTGGGATATTTTTTACATAATTGCATCGACTGTAGTAACGTTACTACATACATATAAGTTCAAAAGGAGGTGCCTTATGACTGTCACAACCATATCCAGCCGTGAATTTAGTCAACATATCCGCAAGGCAAAAAAGGCCGCAAATAAAGGCCCTGTGTTTATCACCGGCAGAGGCTGTCCTGCCCATGTGCTTTTGAGCATGAAAGAGTATCAACAGCTCTCCGGCAGCAAGCAAAAGATTGCCGATCTTCTTGCTATGCCCGGCATCGAAGACCTTGAATGGGAAATCCACCGGATGAGTGAGCTTCCACGACCTGCTGAGCTTTCATAATGTATATCCTTGACACCAATGTGGTCTCCGAGCTGAGAAAAATCAGTCTCGGCAAGGCCGATGAAAATGTAACCTTGTTCTCGAAGATAGCTGATATTTCGAATGATAGTTTGGAATAGACTATGTTAACAGCAATATTGGCTTTGATAGCCGGCCTTGTCCTGCTTGTCTGGAGTGCCGATCGTTTTGTGGAAGGCTCAGCTTCCACTGCACGCCATTTCGGGATGCCTCCGCTTTTGATCGGTATGGTAATCGTTGGATTCGGCACGTCGGCACCTGAGATGGTCGTTTCCGTACTGGCATCGATCAACGGCAATGCGGGAATCGCCCTTGGCAATGCCTACGGCTCAAATATTGCCAACATCGCCCTCATTCTCGGTATATCGGCACTGATAAACCCGATCATGGTGCATTCGACGGTGTTGCGCAAGGAACTACCCATGCTGACGATAGTGACCCTTCTCACTGCCGTATTGCTTGCTGATCTTGAGTTATCGCGGCTCGATTCGGTTATTCTGCTGCTGGTATTCGGCGGCCTGATGGCATGGACCATTTATCAGGGGATGAAAAGAAAGACTGACTCTCTGGCAAAAGAAGTTGAATCAGAGACAGCTGAAAAAGAAATGCCGATTAAGCAGGCTGTATTCTGGCTTGCGGCCGGACTGCTGCTCCTTATTGTCAGCTCTCGAATCCTCGTCTGGGGTGCGGTTGAAATAGCCCGGATATTCGGCGTAAGCGACATGATCATCGGGCTGACGATTGTGGCGATCGGCACTTCTTTGCCGGAGCTGGCCTCATCTGTTATCGCAGCTCGAAAAGGCGAGCATGATATCGCTCTGGGAAACGTGCTTGGATCAAACCTGTTCAACACGCTGGCTGTTGTCGGGATTGCCGGAATGATTCATCCTTTTGCAGTGGCGCCTGAAACGCTCTCCCGAGACATGGTTGTCATGGTGGCTTTGACCCTTTCACTCTTCCTGATCGGTTATGGATTCAAAGGACGGCAGGGACGTATAAATCGTTTCGAGGCAACAGCTCTTCTGCTGGCCTATGTAGGATACACCGCATGGTTGATCAGCACGGTATTGAAGGTTCGGATGTGAGTCGTAAAATACACTGTCGGACATTCGAGCGGGAATCGAACCCGCATCCGTTGCCGGGATCACGATTATAAGCGATGACGGACACCTTTGTCTCGACGCCTGCGGCAAAGCCGTTCCGGTTCGGCTGAAAGATAAATATCTTTGCGAAAGCCTGTTTTCAAATAATTAGCTATGATTTTTGCTGCGAATAATCCTTGGCTATCTTGATTGCCAGGCAATCATAGCTGACACGTCCCCCTGGATAATTCACCGTACCACGCCGCAGAAGCCGCCATTCCCCATTTTGATATACACCATCAGTTTCTATCTTTTCGATCACGTCGTTTGCGACGTCGAGCTGTTCTGCAAGGTCGGCGTTCTGGGTGAGGCTGATATGTGCCAATCCGGTGGCCGCCACCAGGGTTACAGGTTCGCAAATAAGATTTGAAAGGTCACGAAATGAGAATTTTTCAAGCGTTTCCCGTGTTTGCAGGCGGATCATCTTGGCCCGTGCATCGGGACCAACCGCGCCTTTGGCCGTTTCGACAATATCGAGCAGATAGTGGCGGACATCGTCCAGGTTTTTTGCCTGGCGCAGCTTGTTCAGCCCCGGATGGCTTTCAATGGTCTTGGCCAGTATCGACACTTCGCGTAGATAATGATTCCGCTGGTTGTCCGGCACCATGTACATGACGACCAGCGATACGGGAATGCCGTCCGTGGAACCGTAATCAATTCCCTTGGGACTCCAGCCGATAACGCACATCAGGTCTTCCTCATAAGACAGACGCGCATGGGGGCAGGCCCATCCCTTGCCGATGGCGGTGATTGTCGCTTCTTCCCGTTTGGCGACCAGTCCGACCACATCGGTGCCTGCGGTTGTCTCGGGGAAGGCTTCGATGATGTGCGCCAGAAATTGCAGCGCATGCCATTTGTCATTCTCCGGCAGCTCAAACAACCTGCCTTCCTGAATGGCGTCCAGAATCGTATCCATCAATCACCTCCATATCGTTTGAAAAACCAGCTCTTCACCAGGTGGGTGAGAACTGCATAAGCGGCAAGAAACAGCCCGATCCAGGCCCAATAGACCGGAGGCAGCGGGACCATCCCCAGGTCGGCGGCAAAGGGCGAGTAGGGCAACCACGCCCCGATGGCCATGATGAGCATGGTGGTCATGGTCATGTGAATCGAGGCCATGCTCTCGAAAAACGGTATTCTTCTTGTCCTGATTATGTGGACAATCAATGTTTGGGTCAACAGCGATTCGACAAACCACCCGGTCTGAAAGAGTCTTGCCAGCGACTCCTGCTGAACGGCTGAGGTTCCGGGGTTGAGGTAATCGCTGCAATGAAAGAAAAACCACATCAAGGCAAAGGTGGCGTAATCGAATATCGAGCTGATCGGCCCGACACAGACCATGAAGCGTTTGATGTTGCCGATGTTCCATTTCAGGGGCTGGTCGATGATTTCCTCATCGACCCTGTCGGTTGGAATGCCGGTTTGCGAGAAATCGTACAACAGGTTGTTGGTGAGAATCTGCACCGGCAGCATCGGCAGAAAAGGCAGTAGATAACTTGCGCCCACCACACTGAACATGTTGCCGAAATTGGAGCTTGCCCCCATGCGGATGTACTTGACGATATTGGCGAAAACTCTTCGCCCCTCCAGAATGCCCTCTTCGAGAACCAGAAGATTTTTTTCGAGCAGCACGATGTCGGCGGCTTCCTTGGCCACGTCAACCGCTGTATCCACTGAAATGCTCACATCGGCAGCCTTCAGGGCCGGCGCGTCATTGATGCCGTCGCCCATGAAGCCAACGACATGGCCATTGTTGCGCAGTTCCGTGACGATGCGTTCTTTTTGCGCGGGCGACAGCTTGACGAAGACATTGGCGGTTTGAACCGTTTGGGAAAATTCGTCCGGTGCAAGCCGGGCAAGCTCCGAGCCGGTGACCATTTGTTCCACGGCAAGACCGACGTCCCGACAGACCTTCTCGGTCACCAGACCATTGTCGCCGGTCAGAACCTTTACCTTCACCCCGGCTTTCGCCATGAGCTCTATCGCCTCCATGGCCGAGGCCTTGGGCGGATCATAAAAGGCTATGTAGCCGACCAGGATGAGTTTTTTCTCATCGGCAACGGTGAATTCCTTTTGGGTTCGGGGAAATTCCCGGTAGGCGATACCGAGCACGCGGAATCCCTCACGATTGAGTTTCTCGACCTCCTCGAAGAGATCAAAGCGGATCATCTCGATCAGGGGATAGACGTCGTCATCAATCTGATAATGGGTGCAGCATTCATAGATTTCCTCCGCCGCGCCTTTACAGATCAAGACGTGATCCCCTTCGTAATCCACCACCACGGACATGCGGCGGCGCTGAAAGTCAAAGGGCAACTCATCCACGAGCCGGCAGTCACGCTCGACGTTGAGGTCGGCGTGATCGAGCACCGCCCGGTCCAGCAGGTTACGCAACCCGGTCTGGAAGTAGCTGTTGAGATAGGCGTAATTCAGAACCTCTTCGCTGTCGTGCCCGACGATATCGACATGACGCTCCATGACGACCCGGTCCTGTGTCAGGGTACCAGTCTTGTCGGTGCACAGGACGTCGATGGCGCCGAAATTCTGGATTGACGGCAGCCGCTTGACGATAACCTTTTTCTCAGCCATGGTCAGTGCCCCCTTGGCCAGGTTGACGGTGACGATCATCGGCAGCATTTCGGGGGTGAGCCCGACGGCGATGGACAGGCCGAAGAGTAGCGCCTCCAGCCAGTTCCCTTTGGTCAGGGCGACGATGAAGAATACCGCCATGACCATCACCGACATGAAGCGGATCATCAGCCAGGTGAAGGAACGGACCCCCTTGTCGAAACTTGTTTCTTCCCGCTTCTCGTTCAGCCGCTCCGAAAGGGCTCCGAACAAGGTGCGGATGCCGGTGTTCACGACCACGCCCCGTGCCGTGCCGCTGGTCACCGAGGTGCCGAAAAAACAGACGTTCGGCAAATCCATGACCGACTGGATGGAGGTGGCGGCAGTATCGGCCTTCTTTTCGACAGGCATCGATTCCCCCGTCAATGCGGACTGGCTGACGAAGAAATCCTTGGCGGCAAGCAGCCGCAGGTCCGCCGGAATGATGGAACCCGCCTGCAGGAGAACAATATCACCAGGAACGATCTCCGATATCTTGACCTCGGCTTCCGCATCATCCCGAAGCACAAAGGTGCGGGATTGCACGCGCTTGCCAAGGGAATCGACGGTAATGGTCGAACGCCGGTCAAGGATGTAAGACAAACCCACACTCAGGACGATCATCGCGGAGACGATGAGGGTCGATTTCAACTCGCCGATGACCGCCGAGACCAGGGCGATGACGAGCAGTTGAACGACCAGCGGGCTTTTAAGCCGGTTGAACATGTCGGCCCAAAACCCCAGGCGTTTCAGGTGGGTCAATTCGTTGGGACCGTATTCGTCCAGGCGTTTTTCCGCCTCCCTGGAGCTCAGGCCATTGATGGAGGATTCAAGTGAATCGAGTGCATTCCGGACAGGTGCAGTGCAAAGGTCCGCCAATCTCCGTTCATGGCCGTTCAAGGTGTGCCGGGAGGATGATTGATCAACGGAACCATTTGCGGTTTTTGCGAACAGTCCCTTAATCATGGCACACCCCTTTTACAAACGGCTGGAGTGGCAATTGACTTAAGATAGAAAGTTTATTTGCGAATGCCGATACGGCAGGTGCGCAAAGCCATGCGGCAACGTCAGGATGCTCCGCCTCGTAAATCTTGCGCGGCACCGTGATATTGTTGTGGCAGAGATATTCCCGGAAATCCGGGACAAGGATGGAATTCTTCATGGTTCACCTCCTGTCCGGCCGCAGTTGTCAAGGAGCGGCCTAAGGCGAACCCGGTCTCAGATCAATCGAAGAGGAGTGAGTACGCCAAAATTGCCGCTCGGCACCACTGGTGAGGGCCGGGGTCTTCTGATTCGTGTTCGACAACGGTTTGAGTCATGGTCGGGCTACTACTGCCATCGGTACTCATACATTCCTCCAAAAAGGTTCTTCTTCGGGCCAACGAAAATGGCCCACAAAACGGCGATAAACTAAATTTTTTCCGCCTGTTTTGCAAGAGAAAACTTGAAAGGCACTCAGGCTGAGGCAATCCCCTGGATGCTTGCGGTAAGTAGCCGCTGAACGCTACCCGCAGGTCGCGGAGAGCACGGCAAACCGATAGGAAACTGCACGGCCTGCAAAAAATGTCCTGGAGCCTACCCAACTTGCAATGAAACCCACCGCAATCGCGGCAAATTCAATACTACAATATAGTGTCCACCGAGGATTTCTATTAGATTATGAATGAGTGTGGATAATGCTTGTAATTCTCGCAAACCAGGGCTATTGAAGATGAACTGATGGTCGAAAAGTACAAGAAATTTGCACAATACAGGTCAACCATTGGAGAAATGGCAAAACAGTGATAACAAAGGCCATAATTTGGTCTGTCCAAGGTTTTTTGAGTGTTATCCACAATCGGTCAGGTATTGCCCATGCCGGTTTATAGCGGCGAAGTGAACCGGAGGTTGACAGCGACGAACGATGGAAACGGTCATATCAGACTTTCTCAAGTGCTGCCTCATCTTTGACATCGAAGTCAATGAGAAGAACGTGGTCTATTCCCTGGGAGCAGTGCTGGGTGAGAAGAGTTTCACCGTTCCTGCCGGCAAGCCGATTAATGAGACAGTTCTTCAGGAATTCAACGAGTTCGGAGAAGAAGCGGAGTATCTTCTCGGCCATAACGTCCTGGCCCACGATATACCGCGATTGCAGGAGCTCGCACCGGACCTGAACATCCTTGCCAAACCGGCAATCGACACCCTCTATCTCTCTCCGCTGGCCTATCCCGCCAACCCCTATCACCGGCTGGTCAAGGATTATCAGCTGGTGCGCGACAGCGTGAGTAACTCGCTGGAGGATGCAAAACTCGCCGGCCGGGTATTTGTTGAGCAATGGCAGGCGTTTGTCCGGCAACTGACGGATTGTTCCGACCTGCCCGTGCTCTATCGGAGTTTTCTGCACACCGACAGCCGGCTGACGGGGACGGCGGCGGCCCTCGCGGCCATGGGGGTACCGCTGCTTAAAGGCGACGATCTGGTTGAAGCCTTTGCCTGGTTTGCCAGGCAGCACGCCTGCAGGACTGCGGTCGACCGGCTGGCAGACCAGCTCTATGATGGTGGCGACGGCCTTGCCCTGCCGATGCTGGCCTATGTGGCTGCCTGGCTGTCGGTAGCGGGCGGCAACTCGGTGCTGCCGCCATGGGTTCGGCACAGTTTCCCTGACATTTCCGTGCTGTTGCACTCCCTACGGGAGAACGCTTGCAACCAGCCGGGCTGTTCCTATTGTGCCACCCACCATAATCCTCGCCATTTTCTCAAGAAGTTTTTCGGTTTTGCCGACTTTCGACCGGAGCCGGCAACCGATGAGGGCAAGAGCCTCCAGGCGGAAATCGTCCATGCCGGAGCCGGAAATTCCACCATCTTCGCCACCTTGCCGACCGGCGGCGGTAAATCGCTCTGTTATCTGCTGCCGGCACTGATGCGCTACCAGCGGCGCAATCTGCTGACCATTGTTCTCTCTCCCCTGCAGGCCTTGATGAAAGATCAGGTGGACAACTTTTCGCGCCAGACCGGTACCAGGCTGGCAGCACCATTGTACGGCCTACTCACCATGCCGGAAAGGGGTGAAGTGCTGGAGGGGATACGGTTGGGAGATGTCGGTATTCTCTATGTATCTCCCGAGCAGTTGCGCAACCGCTCGTTTATTGAGACGATACGCCAGCGGGAGATAGGCGCCTGGGTGTTCGACGAGGCGCATTGCCTGTCGAAATGGGGGCATGATTTCCGGCCGGATTATTTTTACGCTGTCCGCTTCATCCGTGAATTTGCCACGAAAACCGGGGCACAGATTCCGCCGGTTCAGTGTTTTACCGCCACGGCCAAGCGCGATGTGCAGACCGAGATTATCGATACAATCCAGAGTGAACTGGGTTTACGGGTTACCACGTTTGCGGGTGGTCATGATCGGAGCAACCTGCACTATGAGGTGTTCTCGGTCAGCCGATATGAGAAGCAGGAGATGATTCTCCGGCTGCTGCAGGAGCGGTTTTCCGGTAAAGGTTGTGTGGTAATCTATTGCGCGACCAAGAAAAATACTGAACGGCTGGCCGAATTTTTAGTTGAGGCGGGCTATACTGCGGAAGCCTTTCATGCCGGCCTGGATGCTTCTCTCAAGAAACGGATTCTCGAGCAGTTTATTGCTGGTGATATCCCGATAATTTGTGCCACCAACGCCTTTGGCATGGGGATCGACAAAGACGATGTCCGCCTGGTGCTGCACGCCGATATTCCCGGATCGCTTGAAAATTATCTGCAGGAAGCCGGGCGCGCAGGCCGTGATCGGCAGGATGCGGAATGTATTCTGGTCTTCGATGAGCAGGATATTGAGGGACAGTTTCGTCTCAGTGCCATGTCACGGCTGACTAAGCGAGAAATCGCCCAGATGCTGCGGGGTATCAGGGCTGCTTCGCGGGGGGACCGGGAGGTGGTGATGACACCAGGAGAGCTGCTGCGGCGTGAGGATGTCGATATTGATCCGGACAGCCTCTATGATGGCGACACCAGGGTCCGGACGGCGGTTGCCTGGCTGGAAAGGGCAGGTTTTCTGGAGCGCAACGAAAACAATACCAAGGTTTTCCAGGGAAAGGTGCTGGTTCGGGATCTGGCTGAAGCCGCCGAAAAAATAGAGAGTTTGAACCTGTCGAAGCGGCAGCGTGAGAGATGGCTGTCCATTTTGTGCAAGCTCATGGAGAAGACCGACAGGACCGGTTTCAGTGCCGATGAACTGGCCAGCCAGCCGCCATTTGCCACCGCTGAAGAAGATGGCCCATACGAAACCGAGGCGCAGAGGGTACTGCGCACCCTGCAGGATATGGCGGACCAGGGACTGCTATCCAAGGAGACGACGCTTTCCGCCTATATCCGTTATAAGGTCAGCAATCATGCGGTGCTGCATTTGCAAAAACTCTGTGCGCTGGAGCAGGCGTTTCTTACCGTGTTGCGGGAGTTGGTGCCGGAGGTGGAGGTTGCGGAGGCGCTCGAGCTGGATCTTCGCCAGGTAAACCAATACCTGATCGATAGGGGATATACTGAAAGCACGCCCCATGTATTGAAGTTGCTCCTTCATGGCTGGACTCGTGACGGTAAAGGGCTGGCAGGCCAGACCGGCTCCATCCGTCTTGGCGCCAAGGGCAATAATTGCTTCTCTCTAGTCCTGCAGCGAGGGTGGGAAGCACTGCTGGCGACCATGATGATCCGTCAACAGGCGGCCCAGGTCGCCCTGCAGGTCATGCACCGCACTGTCAATCCGAGTGAGAAGGCCAACAAGGACCTCCTGGTGGAGTTTACCCTGGAGCAGATTGTCGATGGGCTGAAGAAGGATCTGGTCTTGCTGCCGCTGTTGCGAAAACCGCTGGCGGCGGCGGAAAGGGCGCTGATGTTCATGCACGAACAAAGGGTAATCGATCTTCAGCATGGGCTTGCCGTCTTTCGCCAGGCGATGACCTTGCGTCTGTATCAGGAGGCCAGAAGCCGCAGATATACCGTCGATGACTTTCTGCCGCTGAAGACCCATTACACGGAGCGCAATTTCCAGATCCACGTGATGAACGAATATGCCCGAAAGGCGCTGGAAAAGATCAGTACCGCCATGCGGCTGGTGACATCCTATTTCAAGGATGATAAGGATGAGTTTGTCCAGCGCTATTTTCCGGGCAGAAAAAAGTTGCTGGAACGGGCTACCAGTGAGCAGTCATATGCCCGGATCGTCGAGGACTTGAGGAACAAGGCCCAGGCGGCTGTGGTCGCGGCTCCAGTCGATAAGAACATGCTGGTGCTGGCCGGTCCGGGTGCCGGAAAAACCAGGGTGGTGACGCATCGCGTCG
This sequence comes from uncultured delta proteobacterium, assembly GCA_963835305.1. Taxonomy (GTDB): domain Bacteria; phylum Desulfobacterota; class Desulfobulbia; order Desulfobulbales; family Desulfocapsaceae; genus Desulforhopalus_A. Next base: position 542,425 of record CAWIEU010000007.1, on the reverse strand, counting down.
CCTATCTTCTGCGGGTGGAGCGGGTCAAACCTGAATCGATCCTGGTGCTCTGTTTCAATCGTGGTGCTATCTTGAGTCTCAGAAAGAAGTTGCAGGATCTGGTGGGGCCCGAGATGCACCGGGTAACGACGCTGACCTTTCATGGGCTCGCCTTGCGGTTGACCGGGAGGTCTATTGCCGTGGCGACGGAAAGGGGAGGCGGTGATGCCATCGATTTTACCAAGGTCATCACCGATGCAGTAAGCCTGTTGCAAGGAGATACGACTGTGCTTGGCTTTGCAGGCGATTCCGCCCGTGAGACCCTGCTTGGCCGGTTCAGCCATATTCTGGTGGACGAGTATCAGGATATCGATGAGGAACAATATGAACTGGTTTCGCTCCTTGCCGGAAAATCGATCATGGAACAGGACCAGAAAATGACCATCCTTGCCGTTGGGGACGATGACCAGAATATCTATCGGTTCCGTGGAGCCAATGTCAGTTTCATCCGCAGGTTCCATGCGGACTATCAGGCGGACAAGCATTACCTGATCGAAAATTATCGCTCGACAGCCAATATCATTGCGGCGGCCAACCAGCTCATCATGCAGAACATGGATCGGATGAAGACGGAACAGCCGATCCGCATCAATGAAGCCAGGCGCATGCTGCCTGCCGGCGGTAACCGGCAGATAAGTGATCCTGTCTCACGCGGCAGGGTGCAGATCCTGGAGGTGAGGGATGTGCAGGATCAAGCCTTGGGGCTGCTGGAGGAGCTGCAGCGGCTCAGGAGGATAGAAGGAGCCTTTGATCTTGACAGCTGTGCAGTGCTTGCCCGGGAGTGGAAAGATCTGGATCTCATTCGTGCTGTTTTTGAGGCAAACGGGCTCCCGGTAAACCTCAATTGGGGACGGGGAGGCGGTTTTCCCAGTCTTAACCGGATACGTGAAAATGTCCTGCTGCTAGAATTTCTGAAGAAACAAAGGAACACATCACTGGCCGGCAGTGCACTGCTCGACCAACTCCCAGCCGACGCGGACCATGATAATCTCTGGCAAGCCAATTTGCGAAGGATCATCCAGGACTGGATAGAAGAAACCGGCAACACTGTGCAACCGGTTCCCCTTATCGAAGAATATCTGTACGAAGCATTTGCCGATCAGAGCCGGTCGTGTAACCTGGGGAGTGGAATTTTTCTTTCCACTGTGCATTCCGTCAAGGGATTGGAGTTTGATCATGTGTTTCTGCTTGGTGAGCACTGGCAAATCCTGCCGGCAGACCAGGCCGAAGAGGAACGCCGGTTATACTATGTCGCAATGACCCGTGCCCGGGAAACCTTGCAGCTCTTTTCCATTGAGGGAATGCCTAATCCGCTGGTGACAGCCATAGAGGGTGATTGGGTGGTACGCCGACCGCTGCTGCCGAAGAAGGTAGCGATGCCCGCCAGAAGGTATGCTCTGCTGGGTATGGAAGACCTCTATCTTGATTTTGCGGGGATAAAAAAGATGAATCATCCGGCGAGGTTGGCTATCAATCGATTGACGGCGGGAGCCGGGCTCCGGATGGAAGCCCACGGTGACCACCTTGAATTGGTCGATGAAAATGGTTTGTCCGTCGCCCGGCTCTCTCGCGCTGCCAGGGATATCTGGTGGAAACGGCGAGAGAGGGTTGATAAGGTGTGCGTTGTCGCCATGGTCACCCGTCGCAAGGAATCAATTCGTGATGAGAATTTCAGAGCACGATGTTTCGGCGATGTGTGGGAAGTTCCCGTGGTAGAAATCCTTTATCGATAGAGGGAATCTTCCCTGTTTCTCTAGGATACCAGGCTTTGACCCAAGGCATAAGCTTTGGCTAACGTTTCCTCCTGAGAGAGGATATCCTCCTTGGTTCTTGTCCCGGCAGCCAATACTCTTCCTGCCAGAGTGAAACCAAGAAAAGGATAGACCTTCTCCTGGAAATCAAAGTAGGGCTTGAACAGCTCCCCATCCGGGTTGCCTTGCGTGTAAGCAAAGGCGATTTTTTTCTCTCCGTTTAAACGGCTCTCGTAGGTGGGCGTGAGCAGGCGGCAGAGACGGTCCATGAAAACTTTGGTATTGCCGCTTACCTGCCAGACATAAACCGGCGAACCCAAGACGATGGCGTCGCTTTGCTGGATGGCATCGACTATACGATCCATATCATCTTTTACCACACACTCTCCGGTCGCCCTGCAGGTCCCGCATCCTCGGCAGAAATTGAGGTCGAGATCAGCAAGTTTTAAATATTCGGTCTTAGCTCCAGCTTCTTCGGCTCCGGCCAGTATTTTTTTTACCAGTTTCTCCGTATTGCCGTCTTTTCTTGGGCTGCCTTCAATGCCAATAATTTTCATAACTTCTCCATTTTTTTAATAACTGTTGAATATTACGCAATTTATCTGAGGATGGATTTTGTGAGATCGAGCCCGGTTACCGGCTGATCTTTTTCTTGATGTCAACTATAGGGGTGCCATCCAGAATATCCAGTCCGGATACCTCTAAAATATTCTTATGAATTTTCAGAACCTCCAGTTCTGAAATCGCAATAGGGTTTGGTCTGACCGGGCTTCTGGTGGCAAAAACTCCGCGCAATCCCCTGGACTTATCGCCCCGAGGATAGACCTTAAGCGTGTCCCTGCCCGCCTGGTGCAGCCAGAATAGCACAACGATGGTCTGACCGGCGGCAATTCCATCGAGCCCCTCCTGAAATTCGGGATATATTTCCAGGGTACCTGTTCTTGTGGATTCATCAAAATTTTTAGGAGCATCCTCACGGCTGGTGATGTCGCCATGGAGTATGCCGATGAATTGTAATTTGGGTTGTTCCGTCATTCGTTTTGCCTCACTTGTGCTAAAATTGATAGAAAGAACCGGAACCTCAAGACAGAGGGGGAGGGACGTTCTCTATCATTTCGAATTCACCCAGGCCAGTAGTGGATCGATCCATTCGCGGTAGGGCTTGTAAATCAAACCGTGGCCGACGTCGAGTGCCAGAACAATCTGATCGAAATGGCCTAGCCCTGCCGAGCGCTCAAAGTAGAGGCCCGGGGTGATCGACAGGTTATCGGCGCGGTCGTGGATCGAGAGTACCTTCCCATAGAGTTTCAGGTTTTCGTCTGCCAGGCATTTTTCAAATAATCCGGCGAGAAAAACATAATTTATCTCTTTTTCCCGGAGCAGGTTCGAGACATACGCGCTTATGACACCGCCTTTGGAAGCACCGACTATGGTGATGTTTTTCGGTGAAATTCCACGTTGCAGAAGCTGCTTGACCTGGGAGACAATTTTCTCGGCGTAAGGTTTGATTGCCGTCCCTTTTTTCCGAGCCTCGCTGATCACAATGAAACCTTCCCGGGCCAGCTCTTTCAGAATCTTTTGGTATTCATAGTAGCCGTGCTCTTCGCTTATGGGCCGGATTCCGGCCTCTTCCACAATCAGACCGTGGAGGTAAAAGAGGTAACGTTTTGAGCTGTCGGGATTGTCCGGAACTGACTGAAAGATATTGGTATTCATAGCTTATCATCACTCCTGTTTGCATACGTTCATACTCAAAATAGCAGTTTTGCTGAAGGCGCCTGTCGCCTATGCCCCTTGGGTCAGCTCAGGCTCATCGCCTTTTCAGGACAGATCTCCTGGCAGCAGAAGCAAGCAATGCAGATATCGGGATCCACCACCGGAATAGTCTGCTGCATAGTCAGGGCGGAAACCGGACAGTGATCGACGCAGGAGCCGCAAGCCGTGCACAACTCCGGATTGGCCTTAGGTGTGACATGAGCCTTGCTGTTCATGAGTTGCTGAATCGCCTGATTGCCCGCAATAGCCTCACCACCGAGAGGCGGCAGCTTGAAATTTTCTAATACCTGCATTTTCCCATCGATTTCAATCATCTCGGCATCGAAATCTCCCAGTCCGAAGGCCTTGGCTTTTTGCAGAAACCGCAGGCGGGCTGGGTCAACTCCCATCATTCTGGCAACCACCGCATCCAGGGCAACCGCGTTGTCCGCCGCCAGGATCAAACCTATCTCACGCAGCTCGGGAGAAGCGGGCCCATTTCCTTCCATGCCTACAATCGCGTCCATGATGAAAAAATCAGGAACCCGCAGACGAAATACTTCGACGATCACCTCATGAAAACGCTCCGGTGAACCGGCGAGCTGGTGCAGTCGTGCTTTCTGGGCGCCGGGCAGGATCCCGTAACTATTCTTGATCGCGCCCGTCATGACGGTAAGGCCATGGGTCTTGAATTTGGGCAGACTGATGAGAATATCGGCATCCATGATTTCTTTGGAAACCCCAATTTTGGGCATGTAAGCGGGGTTGAATGCCAGGTGTTGCGTGGTATCTCCCAGGTTTTTATAATAGCCTTTCGCCGCGGCCATTAAACCGGTTTGCTCAAAGCTGTTCTCGTTATCGCCGTAATTAAATAATCCGGGATTGTCGCCGACGACGATTTCGGCCGGGGACAGCTCTTCGACCTTGTCAATTACAGCCCGTAACAGGGCCGGGTTGGTCACGATATGCTCTTCTGCTTTTGAGGTCCTGAGCACATTAGGCTTGATCACTATTTTTTTCCCGGAGAATTGCCGGGGAAAGAGTTCGAAGGCGCGGTCTACCGCGGCCCGACAGTTCTCATATGTCGCTGGATGTATCATAACGCGATGCATAATTCCTCCTTGTCACTTGCAAAGTTTCGGTTTCTTGGTTCGCGTAAGGATCCTTCTGTGCAGGATGCGATGTTTTTGGACTCCACTCGGTATAGCCATTTTTTATCCATCATAACCGGAAAACTCAAGAGCAGACAGGAGAAGTTTTAGTGCCCGGGAAATTCATTTCTTGTCCGTCGGTGAGCTTTTCTCATAGCGAAGCGATTTTCAGTCTTGCGGATTAACCGGGGCGTCTATTTCTAAAACGAGTATCCCGGAAAAGAAATGCAGCTAAATTCGATTCACATGACACTAATTTCTTTATCTTTTTTCATTTTATGAATATGATCTCCCTAGGCAGTTGCGAATATATCCTAGAAACCAATGGAGGGGAAGATGACACTTACTAAAGCAGATCTGGTGCAGCAGGTGTACGAAAAACATGAAAATCTGACGAAAGCGCAGGCAACCGAATCGGTCGAAGCGTTTCTGCGTCTGTCAAAAGAAACTCTTATCAACGGATCCGATCTATTACTGAGTGGTTTCGGCAAGTTTAATGTCCGCGATAAGAGCCCCCGCCGCGGACGTAATCCACAGACGGGTGATGACCTAATGCTGAATGCCAGAAGGGTTGTGACTTTCAAACCATCCGGTATCTTGCGGAACAGGGTTAACGGCGGAGAGTGACAGGCTGAAGATAGGGGGGATCGCTTTTATAGCCGAAAAGAATAAAGCGGTGTTGTCCATAATCGCCAGGTGCTCTGCGGGATGGTGGTGCCAACCAGGCTGCCGGCCGGCACCGGTGAGAAAGTCAGCATACCTGACGGCGATTTCATGAAGAGTTGCAAGGGGCTTTTCGCAACAGCTCTCACTTCACATGCGCATCAGTTCAAGGCCTCTCTGATCTTGGCTGTAAGATTTTTTAATAGAAACGGCTTCTGAATGAAGTGCACCCCCTTTTCGAGTACACTATGGTGTGCTATGGCATCGTTCGTATAGCCGGACATAAATAGACACTTAAGGTTGGGGTAAAGGGAAAGCAGGTTCGTTGCCAGATCCCGGCCATTCATTTCGGGCATGATCAAGTCGGTCATCAGCAAATCGATTTCGCCTGCATACCTGTCGGCCAGGTGCATTGCTTCAGCAGGCGTGGCTGCGGAGAGGACATGGTAGCCCTGATGTCTCAGCATCATCGTGGTCATGTTCAGTATCATCAACTCATCTTCCACCAGCAGAATTGTTTCATGGCCACGTTCGTTCTGTTTCGCCACACCTTGTTTGGCTATCTTATCTGGATCAGGAGCATGCTGGGGCAGGTAAATCCTGAAAGTGGTGCCTTCTCCCGGCTTACTGTCGACATCTATGAAACCCTTATTCTGTTTGACAATACCATAGACTGTGGCCAGACCAAGTCCGGTTCCCTTGCCGAGTTCCTTGGTGGTGAAAAAGGGTTCGAACAGGAGTGAGAGGGTCTCGGCGTCCATACCTTCCCCATTGTCGCTTACCGCGAGCATGACATACTCTCCGGGGGCATATCCTGGATGATCGTCACAGTACTGCTCGTCGAAAATCGTGGATTCCGTCCTGATCGTGACCTCCCCCATATCCGAAATGGCGTCACGGGAATTAACACACAGGTTGGCTAGGATCTGGTCAATCTGGGAAGGGTCGATTTTGACCGACTGCAGGTTATTACCAGGCAGCCAGGTGAGTTTGATATCCTCTCCTATCAGCCGTCGGATCATTTTGATCATCTTCTCCACGGTCTCATTCAGGTCGAGTACCTGTGGCGCAACAGTCTGTTTGCGGGCAAAAGCCAGAAGCTGCCGGGTGAGATCGGCTGAGCGGCTGGCTGCTTTGCTGATTTCCTGGAGATTGGCATAGAGTGGCAGGGTAGGGGGCAACTCCTCCAGAGCCATTTCCGCATGACCGAGAATCACCCCGAGCATATTGTTGAAATCGTGAGCAACTCCACCCGCCAGCCGTCCTATCGACTCCATCTTCTGAGCCTGGGCTAACTGCAGTTGAAGATTTTTGGTTACCTCCTCCGTCTTTTTACGTTCTGTTATATCCCGCACACAGGCAATAATCCCGTTGATGGCGGGCTCATTCAGGTAACTCTGAGCTACGGCCTCAAGGCAGATCCATTGCCGTGATTTGTGGATGTGCCGGTACTGAACGGTGACGGTTTTTTCAGGATTTTCAACGGCTTGACTCCAGGCCGCCTTTATGGCGTTCATGTCCTCGGGATGTATGACGGAATCGATAGACCTTCCCTTCAGTTCAGAGACCGGAAAACCTGTGATTCTTTCGGCCACAGTACTGACATATCGTTGGGTTCCGTCTGGGTTGATGATGAGCAGAATGTCCGTGGCGTTCTTAACCAGAAACTGCAGGCGCTCTTCGCTCTGACGCAGGGCATCATTCGATTGTCTGATCTTGCCACTAAGGCGGGATATCAGGAAAAACAACAGGGCTGAGGTGAAGATAATGAATAAAAATCCTTTGAAAATGGCAATTTCGGTTATTATCTCGGGATCTCGAACAAACCAGTTCAGTATGGTATCGGAAAAATAGATATAGGCACAGCCAAAGATGGCATAAATTATGACGATCTTTCCGGCTTCCCGATGCTTGCCGAATTGTACTAATGATTTCACAAGCCCTCGTTAATTAATGAATAAATATTTCCTCTTCAAACTATAAGATTGAGCTGAGGTTGGAAGAATTCAGGATAAAGCATGAAGCCATCGGAATCCAGTGCAAGGGAGATATTCATAAATAATCATAAATATTCATAAGAATATTGGTAACAGCGATCGCAGACATCCATTGCTACCCCAAGACGTATTCGACAACCAGCTAACTCATGATGGTTTTTATTACCGCCGAAAAGTCGGCATCTTCTTCTCCGGCATCCCTGCTTTTGCAATACAGATTATTGGCTGCTTCGGCTGTACAAAGCGGCTGACCGCAGGTGTCACCCAATTGAAGGGCTAGGCGCATATCTTTTTGCATATGTTTGAGAGGGAATGCCGTTTGAAAACAGTTGTTAATCATTTGATGGCCTTTCAGACGAAACATCGGATTGTCGATGGGCCCCTCGGACAAAACTTCAAGAAGGTCCTGCATGTCCAGGCCCGCCTTTCCTCCGAGGGCGAGGCCTTCGGCGAATGCAGCCATCGTCGTTCCCATGATCATGTTGCAGATAAGTTTCATCCGTGCTCCTTGACCTACTTCCTTGAAGAAAAAGGATTTCCTGCCCATGAGTTGCAGAGCAGGGGCGGCGTCGGAGTACAAGGATTCATCGCCTCCGCAGAGAAATATCAGGTTGCCGTCCTCGGCAGGCTTTTTGGTGCCGATGACCGGAGCTTCAAGGTAACGCCCTCCCTTGAGCCGTACAGCTTCAGCAATCTTTTTAGCTGTCGCCGGATCTATGGTTGAGGCATCGACATAGCTTTTTTCAGGACCTATCCCTTCCAGTATGCCGCCCGCGTCAAAGCAGAGCGATGACGCGGCGACCGGATCTGAAACCATGGCAAAGGTGATGTCGCATCGGCCCGTTACCTCGCCGGGGCTATTCCCCTGATGTGCTCCAAGGTCGACAAGAGGCGCGCATTTTTCTTTTGTCCGGTTCCAGACGGTTACGTCCAGCCCGGCTGCAACGAGATTGGTTGCCATGGCTTTTCCCATGATGCCCAGACCCAGAAATCCATATCGTATCATCCGGTGATCCTCCAAAATTGATAATCATTTCGTTGCTCATGTTCCATTCGGACGTTGCGACGGTTTCTCTAGAAAGCGCTCTTGACAACGCCTCCATCCGCACGCAGGGCGGCGCCTGTCGTTGCAGAAGCCAGCGGACTTGCAAGAGAGACCACAAGATGGGCGATTTCATCCGGCGTGGTAAAGCGTTTAAGAAGAGAAGTCGGCCGGACCGATCTGAAAAATTCCTTTTCAAATTCTTCGGTGGTTTTTCCTTCCTGTTTGGCGAATTTTTCTACAAAATCACCGACGCCCCGAGATTTCGTGGGACCCGGCAAGACGCAGTTGACGGTGATCCCCGTTCCGGAGACATGCTCCGCCAATCCTCTCGAGACCGCGAGCTGTGCGGTTTTTGTCATGCCGTAATGAATCATCTCCATGGGTATCTGAACGCCGCTTTCGCTTGAGATAAAGATAATTCTGCCCCAATTCCGCTCCTTCATGCCTGGAAGGTAAAGCCTGCTCAGCCGTATCCCGCTCAGAACATTTACTTCAAAAAATCTTCTCCAATCTTCATCGGCGATCTCTTCGAATTGTGCAACTTCATATATGCCGAGATTGTTGATCAGGATCTCGACATCAGGGTATTTTTTAAACAATTCATCAGCGGCTTCCGCGGTGGAAATATCTCCGGCGAATCCCAGGACTTCACCTGTGGCTGATGGGACAAGTTCGGCAAGAGCTTTTTCGACCGATTCTCTGGAGCGTCCGTTAATAATGGTATTCGCACCCTCGGCGGATAATGCCTTGGCTATGGCAAAACCTATTCCAGCTGTACTGCCTGTGACCAGGGCACGTTTGTTTTTTAGTTGTAGATCCATATCATTCTCTCCGTTTTCTAGTATTCGTCAGACGATCATAGCCCGGATAAGGCATCATATGGCCTCATAGGGGCTACAGTATTCATAAAATTCCAACAAGCAATCAAGATGTTGGAGGATAATAACAGGAGAAGAAGAGGATGCTGTCCTGCAGAGTGCCTGTTCTGAAGAATTATTTCGGCCAAACCGTTCTTTTAGGAATAATTATCGAGCCTTTGATGGTGCGGCTGGAAGGCACCATCAAAGGGGGCAAGGCAGGGAAGCGTTACCGGCAAAAAAGAATGTTCCGATCGACGGCAGAGGCCTGACCGGCGCCGGTGAGTACCATTGTCTGTTTCAATTCCGCTTTCAAGGTGTCGATATAGGTTTCAACACCCGCTTGTTGTCCGCCAATGGCGGCAATGGAAAAGGGTCGGCCGATCATGACCGCATCGGCCCCTAAAGCCAGCATTTTCAAGATATCCCCGCCTGTTCGAATGCCACCGTCGGCCAGGATAGTGATCCTGCCTTTCACCTTATCCGCTATTTCGGCAAGAACATCGGCTGAGCCGGGGGCATGGTCCAGAACCCTGCCGCCATGATTTGATACCACTATTGCATCGGCTCCGGCAGAAACAGCCAGTTCAGCTTCATCGGCAGTCATAACCCCTTTCAGGATAAACTTCATGCCGGTTCTCTGAATTATTTCGGTAAGTTTGGCAAGGGGCTTAGGAGAAACGGGCCGCCCCATCTTACGCAGGGTGATGAGCCCGGCGGCGTCAATATCCATGCCGATAATATCCGTGCCGGTTGTCTTGGCCGCTTCGATCTTTTGGAAAAGTTCATTATCTTCCCAAGGCTTAATAAAGGGAATACCGTGGCCCGCGGCCGACTGAATGGCGGCAAACCCCGCCTGGTGAATGAAATCGGGAACCCCGTCGCCGGTGCAGCCGATAGTCTCCTTGGCTTTACAACCGTTAATAATGGCCTGGATATATTCCTCTTCGGTAATCCCTCCGCCCATATTGAAGGAGACACCTCCAATCGGTGCGGCGAGGACGGGCAGGGCCAGTTTTTTCCCCAGCACAGTCACCGTGGTGTCCGGTTCAGTCACGTCATGGATAAGACGCATGTTGAACTTAATTTTGTCCAGTGCTTCAATATTATTTTTAAAAGATGAGCCGCTACCCAGTCCCCCCATGCCGGGAACCCGCCCGGCACAAGCCTTGCCGTTGCATATGGGACAGACTGAACAGTAGGTTTCCATCATTTTTCTTGCATTGTCACGAATCTCTTTCATTCCGGTCTCCGTAATTATTTGCTGCCGGTTTTTCTCCGGCATTGCAACATGTCGTCATGTTAAGGTTTTTACGGGTCCATCAACAACATTGAGAATAAATAATCCGCACTTTTAATAAACCTGCATGGCTGGACCAGGTTGGTACAGCCACGAGCAAGGAATGAAAATCGGCATTTCGGTGAATGGAACTTCGCCGGGATGCCGATTGCGGATATACCTATGGTTATTTGGGTATGAACATTTCTTTTCAGTACCTTTCAACTTGCTGAAGAGACCCAGGATAGTTCCAGTTCGATTTATAATAAAACGATCTATCCGGCAAGCGAATTTACTTTTTTTGTTCCACTGGCCTTCTGCCGACACAATCGGGAGGGCACGGTTCATTGCCAGCCGTATGTGGCCAATTGGGTGAAAAACAGATACACGGCAAATAGAAAAAGTATGCCGATGCCCACACTTGCCGCTCCACCGAGCAATTGCTCCTTGAACAACAGAATTCTTTTTTTCAGGCTGTTACAAAGAAGAATGGTGAGATTTCCCCTGGGATGACTCGCCGGAAAATGGGTGAAAATAATTTCGCTGATAGTCTCGGTATTTTCTTTCATGGTTCCCTCCATTGTTGATATTTGCAAAGAGTATAACAAGGGAGGGGTATCACAGAGTGAGCCCCCTGTGATTTTTCTCAAGTGAAGGAAAAATAATGTGCGATTACAGATGGTGTTCTTGTCTTTTGCCGGAAAACAATCTGCAAGAAAATTTTTATGCTTTTTGGGGGATTAAATTAGAATAACTAGAAGTTGCGGGATTCTCTCGCCAGCATAGTTGACAACCGGTGGATGAAGCTCTCTTCTATCTCCTTGAATTCGGCAGAAAATTCGGCATCACCAATACGGACCACTCTCGCTTTCAGTTCGAGAGGTCTTTCGAGCTCCATGAATTCAATTACAATGAGAACGGGTTCATTTCGGGTCAGTTGGGTGGTGCACCTTTTGACGTTGCATCCACTTGTGGAAATATTCTGCAAGGTCCCCTGTCCCAACTGCCCATTGGCCATATAAGTTACGAGTTTGTTGGGAATTTTGTAGCGAAGCGCCGATCGCTTGGATTGTTTCACCTTGAGTGTCATACGGATCTGCCGGTAAAGTAAATGTGATGGACTCGTAAAAAACCCGATCTACGTCGTTGTAGATCTGAAACGAGGATTTGCCGTACCACATCTACTGCCAAATCCTCGTTTCAGATACTACGCCTCGTATATCGATCTTTTTCCAGAGTTCATCATAGCTGATAATCACCTAAAAAGTCACTTTATGGACTCTGGAGTAGCTTTAATTTGTCGATTTTGGTTGAGTTTTCAACAAGGTTAAAAGCTCATCCCTGCCAAAGTTATAGCGTTGCCGGCAAAAATCACAGCGAACCTCAGCCCCCTCTTCTTTATCAAGGAGATATCGAATATCTTCTTCACCCAGCAGGAACAGTGCTCCCTGTATTTTATCCCGGTTGCAGCTACAGGCGTAGACAAGTTCCCGTGTGCCTATTGTCTTGTGCGGAATCGACCTGAATAAAAGAGAGAGAATTTCAGCCGGACTTTTGCCCTCCAGCAGGAGTTGCGAAAGAGGCGGCAGCGCCGCGATCTCTTTTTCCAGCCGCGCGAGCAATGTTTCGTCCGCAGGAGGAAGCGATTGAACCAGAAATCCCCCTGAAGCGCCGATCGACCCATCCTTGTTCAACTGGATAGCCAGGGCGATTGCCGAAGGAGTCTGTTCGGACTGGGAAAGATAATAGGCGAGATCCTCTCCGATTTCGCTGGTATACAATTGAATTGTACCAGGGTATTTCCGGTTGTTGCCGATATCTTTCACGACAGTGAGAAAGCCTGCTCTGCCGAGACCGGCGGCGACATCTATGCGACCGTCTTTGAGAGGTACTTCTGCATGGGGGTTGGCCACGTATCCCCGTACCCAGCCATCATATCCAGCTTCAGCGATAATTTTTCCCAAAGGGCCGTTGCCCTCGAACTTTAAAAACACGCTCTGACCATCTTTTAACAGTGCGGCAAAAAGAGCAGCACCGGTAAGCGCCCTGGCAAGGGCAGCAGCCGCGAGAGGCCCGACATCATGACGCCTGCAGGCCTCGGAGACGAGTTGGGTGGTATTGCAGGCCACCCCGAAAAAATTGCCGGATTGCGAAAAAACTCTTTCTAACTTGTCAGCCATGATTTCCTGAAGAGGGGAATGATCTTTCGTGACGTCATTTAATTATAAATCAACAATATAGTATTAAATATCCGCTGAGCAACAGGAAACCAACAGGAAACAAAAACCGGGTTTACATTTACGTTTACGTTCTCGTAAAAATGCGCTAAGATGGGCTGATGGCAAGCTGCTATTTTTACCTCTACTTCAACCTCGGACAAGGGAGTATGACCATGCGATTTTTAGTTCTCTGCTGTTTGTTGTTCTGGAGTTTGCCGGCGTATGCCAAAGAGATTGCCGGAGTCATGGTTCCGGAAACTCTGCAAACGGAGGATGGTGTTTTGCTGCATTTGAATGGAGCCGGGATACGATCAAAATTTTTTTTCGATATCTACATAGCCGAATTGTATGTCGAGCATCCGTCAAGTGTGGTCAGAGAAGTAATAGAGGCCCCTGGACGCAAGCGGGTTATCATGCATTTTCTCTATAGCGAGGTGGGAAAGGATAAGCTGATAGAAGGCTGGAATGAGGGCTTTGCAGCAAATACCAAGGCCGGTGAGCTTGTTAAATTGCAGGAAAGAATCAATCGGTTTAATGGGATGTTTGTCGATGTTAAAAAGGATGATATTATCGTACTTGATTTCATTCCGACGCAAGGTACCAAGGTCATAATCGCCGGACAGGAAAAAGGAATTGTTCCAGGCAAGGACTTCAATGATGCCCTGCTCAGGATCTGGCTGGGGGGGGAACCTGTGAATAAAGGTCTGAAAGAAAAGCTGCTGAATGACAGAGGAGAAGGCTGAGCGGGCCGGAAAGTTGTGAGAGTCCACTGCCGGCGGGCCATCGCCCGCCGGCAGTGGACTGAAGATGTCGATTGTTTATGCGGCCAGGTATTTTAATGGAATGCGATCCTGGACCTGGTTGCGTCCTTCAAAAAAATCCTGCACATAGCGTATGTGTCTGTGCATTGATTCGTGGGCTTTTTCAGGTGCCCGCTCTTTGATATGCTTAAAGATAGTTCGGTGATGTTCCAGAACATCTTCATAGGCGACATCATTTTCCACCATATGAACCAGGCTCTTTTTTATGCCGACGAACAGAAAGTCGTAAAAATTTCGGGTCAGATGCAGAAGAACGGGGTTTTTTGTGGCAAACACTATGGCCATATGAAAAGCAGTATCGTTTTCAGTGGAGATAGAATTGGTATTGGCCAGGTCCTCGGCCATTTCCTCAAGGTTAACACGCATAGCCCGCAGGTCTTTTTCGGTCGCTCTTACGGCGGCAAGTCTTGCAGCGTTGCATTCGAGTCCCATTCGAACCTCAAGGAGATCGCAGAAGGTGGCCTCATCCGGAGTCATTACCGCTGAGAGCGGGTTACCTTCGCGGGTTTCCGGAGAACTCACGAAGGTTCCCTGACCTTGAATCTGGTAAAGGAGACCGAGTCTCACCAGTTTATCAATGGCGTTTCTGACCGAAGTCCTGCTCACCTCCATCATGGTGGCGAGATCCCGCTCTGTTGGGATTTGTTGCTCGGGCTTGAAAACGCCTTTATAAATCAACTCCCTGATCTGTTCATATACCTGGGAGGAAATACGCCTGGGTTTAATGGGTCGTATAATCATATTGGCACCTGCAAATTTATTTTTTGTCAGACAGAGTTTCCGCGAGGAGCTCCATGGTATGGACACAACGGACGGTCTCATCCGCTTTCCCGACTGCGCCTTTCAGCATAATCATACAACCAGGGCAATCCATGGCCACGGTTTTGACACCGGTATTCATGATGGTTTCCACCTTGTCCCTGGTGATCTGTTTGGAGATCTGCGGATGACTGAGAAAAGAGTAGGTGCCTCCGAAGCCGCAACACCGGTCGGAGTTTTTCATTTCTTTTATCTGATGCCCCGAGGCTGCAAGGAGCGCCCGCGGTTCCCTGTAGACATTGGAGCCGCGCTTGAGATGGCAGGAATCGTGATAAGTTACCTCTTTTCCCGAGGTCATGGCCGATACCATTGCTTTCAGCTGTTCCGAGGCTCCCAGGATATTTTCCAGGAAGGCGGAGGCATCCATGGTTTTATTGGAGAGCGCCATGGCCTTTGCCGACCATTGGGGGTGATCTGCCAGCCGTTCGACGAAATCCCGTTTTACCGCCATGGTACAGGTTGGGCAGATTGCGAGGATATAATCGACATCGGCATCGGTGAAAGCCTGGACACTTTGTTTGGCCAGCTCGACTCCGGTCTCGGTGTCACCGGCATAGAGAGCAGGGATGCCGCAGCAGTTCTGTGCCTTGGGGAAAACCACTTCGACATTTAAGGCGTTAAGTACTTTGATCAGACTGACACCCACCTCGGGATAGACGAAATCGGCACCACAGCCGACGAAAAAGCCCACGCGGTATTTCGGATCGAAAATACTCTGGGGGATGGTGTCGAATTGATCCCGGAAGGATTTGGGAGCAATGGTCGGCAGATCGCGCCATTCGGTGAAGTCCCGTTCCATAAAATGCAGGGGCAGATGGCGGATAATTCGGCGATCGGAGTCACTCCTGTTTTTATGGGTGATGGGCCGCTGCAGTTTTGAAGCGGTACGGATCAGGTTGTGGAAGAGCCCGCGATTTTTCATCACCGCTTTGAAGGCAACATTTTTCACAACTCCCATGCCGTATTCCTTGGTCACCTCGTTGCGCAGATGGAGAATGATTTCCTCCAGATCGATCTTGGAAGGGCATACCGCTACGCAGGCCCGGCAGCCGATGCAGGCCCGGGTGATCTCCTTGGCCTTGTCCAGTCCTTCGTAGAAGGCGGTGAGGATAATGCCGATGGCAGAGATGTAGATGGAACCGAAGACATGGCCGCCGACGGTCTGGTACACCGGGCAGACATTAGCGCAGGCTCCACATTGGATACAGCGCAGGGCGTTCTGGCAGGCTTTCGACTCGTACAGCGCCTCCCGGCCGCCATCGATCAGAATGATATGCTGTTCTTTCTGCTCATCGCCCACCGGCACCGCTCCCCGAATCCAGGTAACATAGGAGGTGAGCAGCTGGCCGGTCGCATTACGCGGCAGGAGCCGGGTGATCTTGATGGCATCCTCCATATTGCGAACAAGTTTATGGATACCGGCAAAGACCACATGTACCTTGGGCAGCGTGGAGCAGAGTCTGGCGTTGCCTTCATTGGTGACAAGACCGATTCCACCCGTATTGGCGACCAGAAAATTGGCCCCGGTCAGGCCGATATCGGCATTGAAGTATTCCTGTCGAAGCCGCATACGGGCATGATCCACCAGGGATTTAATCTCGGGCGCCAGAATTTTCCCGGACTCCTTGGAAAACAGCTCGGAAACCTCTTCCTTGAACATATGAATGGCCGGCATCACCATATGGCTCGGCCGCTGTCCGGCCAGCTGGACGATCCACTCGCCAAGGTCCGTTTC
Source organism: uncultured delta proteobacterium (assembly GCA_963835305.1). Taxonomy (GTDB): domain Bacteria; phylum Desulfobacterota; class Desulfobulbia; order Desulfobulbales; family Desulfocapsaceae; genus Desulforhopalus_A. The sequence continues at coordinate 526,294 of CAWIEU010000007.1, read as the reverse complement.
CGAAGCTCGGATGCCCTCCGCGGCCAGTGCCTTATTCAGGTGAGCCTCCTCGGAAACCATTGATTTCGATTTGGCGATCAGTTTGGCGCCTTTCTTCTTGGCGAGGTTGATTACATAGTCGTTGGCCTCTTTAACGTCCTTGGCAATAAAGACCTTTGACCCGGCGGCTTCGGCGTTTTTAATGAATTCGGCCAGAAGTTCCTTTCTGCGGACACGAACCTCATCTTTAATCGCGGCAAGATCGGTCCGCATCGCTTCAAAATCGAGACCTCTGTAAGCATTTTCCCGGGCTATCAGGTAAGCGTCTCCAAATAGATGGAGTGCCTTGGACAGTTTTGGGGAGGCAATAGCAGTTTCAATACTCTTTTTATATGTTTCGTCCGTGGCCATGTAAGGTCTCCTTCATCAGTTTTCCATTAAATCACTGGAGATGCCATCCACCAGAAGGATATAGAGTTCCCTCGGACCATGGCAACCAATGGTCAATACCCGCTCAATATCCGCGGTACGACTGGGGCCGGTGATATAAGCAATAAATTTAGGGTCGCTGCCCTGGTGAAAAGCGGTCATCGGCTCAACCGCTGCCAGATTGTCCTCGAGAACGGTGGCTGGATCGGCGAGAATAAAGTGGACTTCAGGCAGGGTTGTTGCCAGACGAATATCTTCGTCGGTGCTTTCCAGCACGACTGTACCGCTGTCGGCCAGGCAGAAATTACAAAAGGTTACCCCGGCACCTGGAAGTTGGCCAGCATCCCTGAATTTTCCAGGGAAAACATCAACTCCCGCATTGGCTAAAAGGGTTCGCAATTGATGCTTTTTAGCCAGTGGTGTTTCGGGAATGAGGGCGGTGCCCTTTGCCTTGTCTTTGATATAGGCTACAGCGTCCTGGAGACTGTCCATCCGCAGAGCCTCAGCTCCTACACGTTTCGCAGCTTCGATAAAACGTTCGGTGTTTTTATCTGTCATGTAACAATTCCTCTATTATTAGTACGTTAGAAATTAATTTCTTGTTTTCTTGAATGAATTTCGTAAAGGTACTTATCCCCGTGCTTTGCGGGGATTAGGTTCATAACCAGGAAAAAGAAAACGATAAACGGCGGTCTTCCTGTACGAGGACCCGCAAGGCCACACCGCCTGAAATACTCTGTAAAGAAACACGTCCAAGAAAAAATCCAGGATGATCAACCTGATAATCTGTAGCCCGGTGGAGGGAAAATATCTTGATAGATGGTTCATAGTGGAAAAAATCTGCAGACAACGTTCAAACTATAGCATTATGTTCAATCATTTAAAAGACAATAATCCTTTGTAAGCGTGCACCAGCGCACCCTATAATTTTTACTTAGCCATTCGAAAATTTTGGTTTTTACGAGATTATCAATTATTTCAAAAGCTGGTTTCTGGATGAACTCTGGCTATTTTAGCTCAGCCACGAACAAAAATTTAAAAAAGCAATTTCCACTGTCGCAACCTTCTCCTGGCGGATGATGTCATCTCTGGAGTGAGGTGCATAATAATGTTAGGTTGAGCCCTGTTGCAGACAAGCATCGTCATGCGGAATTCTCTCAGAAGTCTGGGACTCTCAGGGCTTCTTCTGCAACTAGCCCTTATTCACCGGCATCAGCTGAGGGCCACCCTCCGCAGGATGGCCCCAAAGTATAAGGAGCATAACCCCCTGAGCGCTGTGAGTGAACTATCTCGAGAAAAAGTAATTCGGCAACCAGGTAGCAAGCTCCGGAAAAACTCCCAGGATGCACATGCCCGCAATCTGGAGAAGGACAAAGGGCATGATGCCTTTATAGACATGCATCATGGTATATCCTTCCGGTGCCACGCCCTTGAAATAGAAGAGGGCGTAGCCAAAAGGCGGAGTCAAAAACGAGGTCTGGAGGTTTACGCACATGATTATGGCAAACCAGAGCGGGTCAAAACCCAGTTGAACCGCAATCGGCATGAAGATGGGAACCGTTACCAGCAGGATGGCTGCCCAATCGATGAACATACCGAGTATGAAAATGATCGCCATCATGATGGCCAGTGCCAGCCAGCGATTCATGCCGCTGCCGACGAACAGATCCGCCACCACGTCACCGCCGCCCATACTGAGAAAAACCGTCGAAAAGAAAGTTCCTCCGATAAAGAGCATCATGACCATCGAGGTGGTTTTCAAAGTGGCCTTGCTTGCGTCGCGAATTACCGGCCAGGTGATGGCTTTGTTGAATACGGCGAGAATGAACGCTCCCAGGGCTCCCATGGCAGCGGCCTCGGTCGCCGTGGCAATACCGGCCAGGATGGTTCCCATGACCATCAGAATGAGAGCAAGAGGCGGGATGAGTGATTTTAGGGTCATTCCCCATTTTTGCGAAGAGGTATAGGAAGCGGCTTCTTCCTTGTTAATGGGTGGGCCAAGTTGCGGATTGAGATTACAGCGTATAACGATATAGAAGAAATAGAGACCCGAGAGAAGCAGACCGGGGACGATGGCGCCGGCAAAAAGGTTACCCACGGAAGTCTCTTTAAGACCGGTAAGGCCGGCAAATACAACCATCATGATACTGGGTGGAATCAGTATCCCCAGCGTACCTGAAGCACAGATAATACCGGCGGTCATCTCTTTCTGGTAGCCCTTGCTCATCAGTGATGGCGCTGCCAGCAAACCCATGGCCACCACGGATGCACCGATAATTCCGGTGGTTGCGGCAAAGACGGTACAAACCACTACCACCGCCATACCAAGGCCTCCCTTGACCTTGCCTAAAACTACATAGAGCGCTTCAAAAAGCCCTTCAGCAACCTTTGACTGATCAAGCAGCTGGGCCATAAAAATAAAAAGTGGAACTGCCACTAAAGTGTAATTATTTATCAGTCCCCACACATTGTTGGCGTAGAGATCAAATAATCCCGATATATTAAATCCATTGTCGATCAAGCCGAATAAGGTGGCCACACCTGCGAGGGTAAATGCCAGTTGATGACCCAGGGTTATCGACAGAACCAGGGTCACGAACATCGCCACCGTTAAAAATTCCGGACTCATGCGTGTGTTACCTCCAGGCCCCTATCAGGCCTTTTTTGCAGATGAAAGTGTATTGATAGCTTTTAAAACCGTTGAGATTCCCTGTATGAAGAGAAAACTAAAGGCAATAGCCATGATTATCTTGATGGGCCAGATTGGTGGAGCCCAGCTGGTGGAGTTGAGTTCCTGCTGCAGGGTTGAAGTGATTGCGTATATCCAGGCCCAGATCGTCATACAGGCAAATACCGGTATAAAAATGATCAGATTGGAGAAAAGGGTAAGGATGGCCTGATTACGTGATGTTGCCCTGGAACTGAATATATCGACTTTCACGTTTCCGTCGGTGACGTCGGTATAGGCCAGTCCCAGCATAAAATGAATGCCATAGATAAAAGTCGTTGCCTCAAAACCCCAGATGGTAGGAGAATCGAAGGCATACCTCATGACTACCTCGAAGAGGACGACAATGGTCAGGGGGAGGATCAAGAGAGAAGTCCATTCTCCCTCCTTGCGATTGAACGTATCAATCATTGAGCTGATTTTTTCCAGCATGGAATACCCTCATAGTTCGGTTGCTGCTTAAAAAGCCGGCCCCTCCACGTGTATTTTGGATTGTCTTTGGAAGGACCGATTTTTTTCTATTTATCCCAAAGTGCAGTAGGGCGGGTTTAGAACCCGCCCTGCCCCGGCTTATTTCCCGGTTACCGGGGTTAGAGATTATTGATCGATTTTGCCGCTTTCATAGGTTTTGTAAGGCCAGGGAGTAACGCCCCCACGGGCTTCACGCCATGGTGCGAATTCCTCTACGAATGCCTGCTGGGAGTCAACGATCTTCTTGACATCAGGATATTTTGCTTTCAGTTCTTCTACATAGTCATGAGTGACTTTGCGGAATTGCAGCAGGGTATCCTTATCCATCTGGACAATTTCAACTTTCTTTTTGAAGTTATTGATAGCCTCGGCATTGAGATTATTGATCCAGTTCACCGACCAGAGCTGAGTCTCTTTAGCAGCGATATCGATGATGTATTTCAGATCCTGGGGAAGCTTCTCGTAGGCATCTTTATTGAAGAAAATGGCGCATTGGCTGCCGGGCTGATGAACGCCGGGCTCAATAACGTATTTGGTGATCTCATCAAAACCCATGGGGTAGTTCATGGCCGGAGCGGAAAATTCTGCTGCATCGATAACACCGCGCTCCAAAGAGAGATAGACCTCGCCACCGGGCAGCGGGCTGACGGAAGCACCGAGTTTGTTGAGAATATCCATGTACCAGCCTACGGTACGAACACGAAGACCTTTGAAATCCTCCATTTTGGTCGCACGTTTATTGGAGAACAGTCCCATGTCCTGACCGGTCTGGCCGCATGGCAGGGCCACCAGATTGTAACGGCCGTACAGTTCCTGCATCATTGCCAGGCCACCCTTTTCGTAGAGCCAGATATTGTATCCTTCCGGATCAAGGCCAAAGGGAACGTCGCCAAGAGGAACGAAGGCTTCGTTTTTACCTTTCCAGTAACCAGGCCAGTCATGTCCGACCTGTGCGGATCCCTTGCTCACCGCATCGAAGGTCTGCATCGCCGGAACAAGCTCGCCGGCGGAAAAGGGTTTGATATCCAGACGGCCTGCTGAAGCCAGGCGCACGCTATCGGCGAAATGCACAGCAACATCGTAAAAAAGAAGTCCCTTGGACCATGGCATGACCATTTTCCAGCGGATTTTTTCAGTAGACGGTTTGAAAGAGACCCTCTCTGCCGATTTGTGCCGATTATCGACACCGAACTTTTCTCGAGCGGCATAGGTATTGGTGACCAGAAAGGACGCCATAATTAAAAAACCAAGACTCGCTGACAGTACTCTTTTCATTTTTGAAAAACCTCCCTTAAAACATTGCTGTTGGTTAAAAGGCAGAACATCCGGAGGGATGCCCACCCACGTTCATCTCTAGCTGAATTCCGGTTTCAATCCATGGCGAAAAGCATAGCCGCCGCCTGGAAATAAAAGGAATTCGGTTTCAAGGTTCTTTGAGAGAACCTTGTCTGAACAACCTGCATACGTCAGTATGTTCAGTAGCAACGGACGTGCCAACTACGTGTTAAGGTATAAAAGTATAATGATTACAAAATGATGAGCAAAGCCCATGCAGTTACGTGCAGTCGTTTTTTCGCTTTGTCTGAAAAAACGGACACTGTGGCTGCTTTATTGTCTGAAAAAGAGGATTTATCCTCAGCCGGGAGCAAAAACAGCTCTGAATGGATAGGGATGGAAGTAGTTTAAGTTGCAGAAAGTACAGAATATTTTACTGCTGGAGTAATTGTCTTAAAAAAAAGACTGCGTGTTCAGATGAAGTATTAAAGAGAGTCGAAGAAAAACCAGTGATTAGGCCGAATTTAGAATTTATTATTTTTTATGCATGATAAGATGGCTTATAGTGTCAGATCGTATTTTTTCAGGAGCGCATAGAAGTGAGAACGTGAAAGCCCTGATACCTGCATGATCTTTTGAATGTTGCCGTCGCATTGCCGGATCAGTTCTCCAAGATAGGTTTTTTCGGCAGTATTTTTGAATTCTTTAAGCGGCAGGAGTGGACTGTCGAAGATATCCTCAAAGATTTTCTGCTCAATGGTATGGGCAAGGGAATGGCCGGTTGGCTCGATTCCGCCGCTTGCCTGCCCATTGGCTTTAGAGCCGGTAAGCCGGGAAATTTGGGCTTTGGCAACTTGAATCCGCAAGCTCCTCGGCAGATGCATGGCATATAAGGTGTTTTCTCCGCCTGCATCGATCACCGACCGCTCCAGGATGTTGAAGAGCTCCCTGACATTGCCGGGCCAGTCGTATTCGGCCAGAGTGGGAATGAAATCATCGCCGAATTCTTTTGGTTTCAAACCAAATTTTTCACAGAGTTGGCCGATCCTGAAGGTCGTCAGTTCCTCAATGTCGCCGGTGCGCTGCCGCAAGGGAGGCAGATGAATACGCATTGTGTTGATTCGGAATAACAGGTCGTTGCGGAATTCCCCCTTCTCAACCATCATATCGAGATCCCGGTTGGTTGCGGCGATAAGCCGGAAATTGCTGGTCTGCTCTTTGATTGCGCCCACCGGTCTGAACTGTCTTTCCTGAAGTACCCGAAGGAAGACTTTCTGAATCGACAGCGGCATTTCAGCCACCTCATCGAGGAACAAGGTGCCGCCGTCTGCGGTTTTGATAAGTCCCTGACGGTCGAGTTGTGCACCGGTAAAGGATCCCCTGGTGTGGCCGAAAAGAGTGGATTCGATCAGGGATTCCGTCAGCGAAGTGCAGTCGACCACCACAAAATTTCCCGAGGAGCGGGAGCTGTTTTTATGGATAATCCCGGCAAACAGTTCTTTTCCCGTGCCGGTTTCGCCGGTTATCAGCACGTTGGAGTCCGAACCGGCAGCCTTGGCGGTCAGGTTAATACTGGCCTTGATCTCCGGGCAGGAGCCGACCACGCCTTTGATGACCGGAACCTCCGGGGCGGTGGAACCCCTTTTTTCCTTACGGTATTTGAGGGCCCTGTCGAGGGTGAGAGTAATGTCGCGAATGGAGGTGGGTTTTAAGAGATAATCCCATACTCCGCCCTGTATTGCTAGCTCGGCTCCATCGGGATTGCCCTTGCCGGTGAGGATAATCACCTCCGGCGGATCATCCAGGACTTTCAGTGAGGGAAGGATATCAAGACCGTTGCCGTCCGGAAGGTAGACGTCGAGAAAGATCACATCATATTTGATTGTATGGGCGAGATGCAGTCCTTCCTTCAAGGTGTGAGCCATATCGGCATCATGGGAAAGCCGGGTAACCAGGCTGACCATTGTTTCACAGGCTTCAATATCATCGTCGATTATAAGTATCTTGGTCATGCGTTTTGCCGTTGCATTACCTCGCGGATTCCCTCCATGAGGTCCTTTTTGTGATATGGTTTGATTATTGTCTTACGAATATTCGAATATTGTTTGGCCGCAAGCAGGGCATCATCCCGACCGGAGATAAGAATCACCGGCAGATCGGGGAGCAGACCGGCCAACACAGCCCCGCTCATGATCGGCATATCGAAATCCGTAATCATCAGGTCAAAATGCTGGCTTCCCGCGGAGACCAGCCGTAAGGCCGCTGTCGGTTCACGGACCGCCGTGACGCCGAAGCCCATTTCTTCAAGCAGACGGGGTGTCGTCTGCAATTGATCTTCATCATCCTCGACGAAAAGAATCTGGGCCCCTGTTTCATGGAGTTCACTCTGGCTGCTGGAAACGATATCTTCACAGGCTTCCGATTCCGGCAGGAGGATTTCAAAGGTGGTGCCGCCTTCACTGCCGCAGTTCACCCGGATCGTGCCTTGATGACTTTTCACGATACCATGGACGACAGCCAGGCCCAGGCCGGTCCCCTCTGTTTTGCTTTTTGTCGAGAAAAAAGGATCGAAAATTTTATCCTGTATTTCAGGCCGGATCCCTGGTCCATTGTCCGAAACCGATAGTTTTATAAACCTGTCGGACGCAGTCGCGCCAACTGCGGCGGTAGTTTGCTCGTGCTGCACCTTAAGAAGCTCGATGTCAATTCGGCCGCCGGTTGTTCGCAGGACATGGAAGGAATTGGTACAGAGATTGAGAATAGCCTGGTGCATTTGCGTGGGATCGGCATGTACAAAATATTTTCCGCCCTGCTCTAAATGACTGCAAACTACAATGTTGGCAGGCATGGAAGCCTCCATCAGGTGCACGACTTCCTGGACCACCTGGCTTAAATCCGTCGGCCGAAAGCCCTCCCTGGAAGGACGGCTGAAGGAGAGTATCTGCTGGACGACTCTCGCGCCTCTTCTGGCGGCCTTCAAAACCCGGTTCAAATCCGACTCTGTCTGGCTGCCCGGGATCAAATCGCCGATAGCCAGTTCCGTTGAATTGATAATAGAAGTAAGGATGTTGTTGAAATCGTGCGCGATCCCACCTGCCAGTGTGCCGATGGCTTCCATCTTCTGCGACTGCAGGAGCTGCTTTTCAAGATTTTGCTCTTTAGTAATATTCTCAGCGGTAGTGAGGACGCCGACTATTCGACCACCCTGGCCTCTAAGAGGTACCTTGTTGACCTCAATCCAGGCATCAATCCCGGTCAAGTCAGTGACCTTGCGGCGGGTTTTGCGAACTGCTCTCTTTTTATCGACGATGGAAGTATCAACTTTTACCGACCAGTCGCAATAGACCTTATCACTCAGCAATTCTTCCGTTTTCTTCCCGACAACCTGCAGGATATCCTGAATACCGAAAAAATTCATGAACGCCTGATTGGCGCCAAGATATTTGCCTTCCAGGTCTTTCCAGGAGACAAGCTGCGGGATGGTATCCATCAGGGTCTCCTGAAACGCCAGCTGTTCGGTTATTTTTCGCTCTACCTTGCGGCGCTCGAGCATCGCTCCCACCATGGATACCAGGGCCAGAAACAGGATGACAAAACTGACCATCATGGTCCAGAACAACTCTTTGGAAAGGGAATAAAAGGCCTTCGGGGCGTTAATTATCGTGCTGTTTTCGGGAAGGAGTTTCTGGTTGATGCCCAGCCTTTTCATCACCTTGTAATCAAAAAGATAAATGCCATCTTCGGGTTCCCTGATGATCGGAATGTCATCGGCTTTGGTACCATCGAGAATCTGCAGGGCCATTTTCCCGGCAGTTTTGCCATGCTCGATGCCGGACAGCACCTTTCCTCCCACGGTGCCATAACCGACCATAAACTCCCAGCCGGTATATATAGGAACCGAACTATGCTGATAGATCGCTTCAGTCACTTCCTCCGATGTATAGAATCGACCGTTAATCGCCTGATAATACGGGGCGATAAACAAGAATGTATCGTTGGGAAGATGAGCGACTTTTTTTTGTGTCTCTTCAAGGCTGAGTTGACTCCAGAATTCGATCTGCAGCCCGAGATCGGTCTTCCGGATGAGTTTTTCGGCTTGATGCCGGATCGCGGTGCCGGTGGTGGAATTATCAATAAGAAATACCAGCCGGTTCTTTTCCGGATGCAATTTCTTGGCGATCTTCAGGGTAGCGATAAAATCATATAGTTCGACAATTCCGGTGATGTTGCCTCCGGCAATATCCGAATCCTTGAGGTCGTTTACGCCGCAAAATACCACGGGAATGCCTTTAAAGAGATCGTTTCTATATTCATTAACGAAATTTAAGGCATCGTTATCGGAAAGAATGATGACATCGAAGGCCTCGTTCTTGAATTTTTCTTTGTACAGGGAATACAGGTTTCTTGAAATGATGTCATAGGAGTATTTTTTGGCATCCATATACTCGATCTGCAGATCTACCTTGTACCGACTTTGGTTTAAAACGGTACGAATTCCTTCAAGCAATCCATCCGACCAATGATAGCCGTTGTGGTAGGAGTTGAGGTAGAGAACGGTCTTTTTCTCTCTGTCGGCAAGCGAAATTGATGGTGGGATCAACAGGAAGAAAATCACCATAAAAGCCAGTGCTGCAATATATCCGGTACTTTTGGCCTGAGATTTTCGAGTTTTCGTCATAATACTTTGGGTCGGTCTTGGTGGAATCTTGTCACAAAAGGAACACAATATTTATAATCGGATTTAAATGTAATAGCAAAAAACATACCGCATGGCGCGATTAATACCTTGTGGAGTGTCTTTTGTATGGCGGATGTATTGTTGAATTTAGGCTTCTTATGACATTGTTTAGTGATAAATGCTTTCCGCAAAATAAGTTTTTTCAGAAAGATGCGGGACATTTGACTTCTAACTTCCTGCTTTGCTAATATGAGATAAGTTTGCCGGTCCGTTCGATGACGCATGGTGCTATACGTCGCTTTTCCAGCCACCTATCCGAACTGCCGTCTGTGGATGTCTGTTTTGCTTCGGACTGATTCCGGATACCGGCAAGCTTGGATGCCCTTTAACATTACTGCCCCTTCAACTGCCTGCAACTTGAAGTGAGACTCATACCATGAACTATTTTATAAAGGTTTTTTTATTATGCATCTTGATCTGAAACACAATTATTCGCGTCTGAAAATGTTTCTGGCGGTTTCCGTTCTTGTTGCATTTACTCTTTGTCTCCTGCAGTATATTGACATATTTTTCAAAGTCGACTCGTTGCTTCTCGCTTTAGATCCGGAAAAACAGTACATCCCGTTGCCTGCTGTGATAATGGTGCTGATCATTATCTTCCATACTATATTCCCGGGCATCATCATTCTCGAGGAAGGTTCCGTTAAAGGTACGATATATACAGGTGTGTCGTGGTTTTTCTATGGTGTGCTCGTGCATTCCTACACATCGAGTTACTCTCTGTACATGCCGTTAGTGGCCCCGCTGATAGGCTGCCTGATATCTATTATCCGGGTTCTCGCCTGGGAACACAGTTTTGTCGCGGAAGAGAAAGATCAGATACGAAAAACACTTGGATCCTTGGTTGAACCGAGTGTCGCTGAATATCTTCTGAAAAATCCGGATCTGCTTAATCAGGATGGGGTACGGAAGACAGTGACCATTATGTTTGCCGATCTCCGGGGATTCACCAAGCTTTGTGAAGTCATTGCCCCTGAACAGTTAATTGCCATGTTGCGCGACTGCTTCAGCAAACTCATCTCGATCGTCAAAACCAATGGCGGAACCATAGATAAGCTGGTCGGCGATTCCATGATGGTAGTCTGGGGAAATCCGGTTCCCATGGAAAATCATGCGGAAAAGGCTGTAGAAGCGGCAATAGAAATGCAATTGATGATGCAAAGCCTGGGTAAGAAATGGCAGCAAAAGCTCGGTGTGGAAATTATGTTGGGAATCGGCATCAATACCGACGAAGTGGTGGCCGGCACCATAGGTTCTGAAGAATTCTGTGATTATACCGTCCTCGGTTGCGGCGTTAACCTCGCTTCAAGGCTGGAATCCATTTGTCCCGGCGGCTTGATCTATGTATCCAGGCAAACGCAGTCCATTCTAGAAGGCATCTTTGAATTTAAAGAACTTGAGGAGCAGAAACATAAAAATTGTTATGGCATTTCCAAAGTTTATGAGGTCATTGCCTGATTGTAACCATGTCTGCTGAAGAAAATTTCCTTGGTACTTCCTGGTCAGGCTCCAACTCTCTCTTGTAAAATACCTTCCGTTCAGATAATGATGCCGGTGTCAACTTCGGCTGGCTCATCACTTTCCCATCCGCATTATTTCTGATGTGGTGACGGAATTGCTGTTTTTGGTAGCTAGATCAATTTTTTCCTAACTCTTTATCGGTTCCTGATGTGAGGTTGCTCTATGGATTTACTGACCATTGCTCTGCCTTTTTTGAAAGTTATAGGGGCCTTCTGCTTAATGCTGATCGGCATCAGAAACAGATTGGGCCTTGCCTTGTCCATTTTGGCAGGCGGCTTATTTATGGGATTGATCTTTGGGCTTCCCCTTCCGGCACTTATTAAAACCGGTGGCTTGGCGCTTGTTCAGGAAAAATTTCTTTTCCTGGTGGCGATCGTTGGCTCCATCCTCATTCTTTCGGATGCTCTGGAAAGATCAGGCCAGTCCGTACGGCTTATGGACGCTTTGTCCGGTTATCTTGACCGGCCGCGACTGCGATTGATATTTTTTCCGGCACTGATCGGTCTTCTACCCATGCCTGGAGGAGCAATTTTCTCGGCTCCGATGGTAAAAGCGGTGAGTGCTGATATGAAGCTCGGAAACGAGGATCGAGTCGTTATCAATTACTGGTTCAGGCATGTCTGGGAGATGGCCTGGCCCCTCTATCCAGGCATAATCTTAACGGTTGCTCTCGCGGATATTCCAGTCACGACACTCATTGCCAGATCCTGGCCGGGCATTGTCGCCATGTTTACTATCGGCTGGTTCTTTTTTCTCAGGGCGGGCGTGTTGGATACGGTCGTGCTGGCGGCGGAGAATGATTTTTTGCAAGGAACAGGCAAAGGAAGTCTAAAAACAGTGGTTACGGCAGGTTTGCCACTGATCGTGGCCATAGCTGGGGCAATAGGGCTGGAGACCTTGCTTGACAACTTTGCACCTAATATTTCCTTTGAGTGGGGAGTAATCAGTGCCCTGGTCGGAGCCATTGGCTGTGTTATGGTGCAAAATCGGTTGGGAATCGGTTTTCTCGCCCAGGTCCTGAAAAAAAGAAGTCTCTGGACCATGCTTATGGTTATCGCCGCAATTTTTATCTTCAAGGACCTGATGCAGGCCGCACGAATTGTCGAGGCAATGGCAGCAAGCGCAGGCGGTGGGGCAGCCCTTTTTGCCGCGGCGGTCTTTCTGCCTTTTCTGGTGGGGATGGTTGCAGGAATAAACGTGGCCTTTGTCGGGGCGACTTTTCCGCTGTTGATCGGCCTGCTCCATTCCCTCGGAATGGAGCACCAGATGGTTCCGTATCTGATCCTCGGATCTTTTTCAGGATTTACAGGCGTGATGATTTCGCCGATTCATATCTGCTTTGTGCTGACCTGCAAGTATTTTGAAACAGACCTGGCACGAGCCTGGCGCAGGTTGGTGGCACCTTCGATCTGTTTCGGGCTGTCAGGCGCTTTGCTCTTCTGGATTTTATTGAGATAGAACAAAGGAAAAATAAAAATCGAAAAAACCTGGCTGGAAAGTCGGCCGGATTGTCCAACCGCCCCATTCAGCCCTTAAGTCGGCTGGAGGGGGCCGATAGTCTGGTCCTTATATTTCTGCAACACCGGAAGGTATGAGGCAGATGAAGACGAAATCTTCGCCTCCGCCGTTCATAAACTGGTGCTCTTCATTCCCGGGAATGAAAACCACCGTGCCGCTGGTTACGGTTCTCCATTCCCCGTTTTGATAGACCTGACCTTTGCCGGAATGAATAAAAATTTCGTGCTCCCATTCGTGTGAATGTCTGGGAGTGAATCCACCGGGGGCAACAGTAAAAACCCGCATACAAAAGTTATCGGCATTGTCTTCTTTGCCGATGACGACTCTTCCGGTGACACCTTTTACTGCCTCGTTGTCAAATTTGTGGGAAGGAGAATCCTTATAATTCACAATTTTCATAATAATCTCATTGCTTATATCATTTTAAAAACAACTAAAAAATGGCCTTTCTTAATAGTAGGGCAAAATTCAGGGAATGCAACATTTTAGCCGGGATTCTCCCAGGCGGGATAGTGATCATGAGGCATCCGGCTCAGGTGTTGCCTTCCTGGTCTTTCCTGTCAAGCCCATATATATGGCGGTCAGGGTCAGAGCCACTCCGGTCCAGTTAAGAAAATCCGTTGGCCGGTTGAAGAGCAAAACATCCCAGATGAAGGCCAGAGCCGGCTGGAGCAGCAGGATGAGGCCGGTAAATGATGTGCGTATTTTGGGCATGGCATTGGCGATCAGCACCCAGCCGATCGTTTGGCTGAATAGCCCAAGACCAAGCAGAGCCAGAAGACTCTTGACATCCGGGATATTGAAGGAGTCCCCGCTATGCAGCATTTTCATACCCAGAAAGAAGGAACAGCTCATTGAGACAATCATCAGGGCTGAAAAAATGGAGTGGCCTTTATCGGATTGGATCTTTTTCAGACAAAGGAGGAAGACGGTATAGCAGAGAGCGGTGAGCAATCCGAAATAGATTCCTGTCTTGTAATCATTCGCCAGCTCATTCCAATTCATGCCGACAATGAGCAACAGACCGGTAACGGCAAGAGGTATTGCGGCAAAAAATCTGGGGCGGCTCTTTTCTCCCTGGAAAAAAATTCCAGTTGCGGCGAGAAGAAAGACCTGAAAATTGCCAAGCAGCGTGGCCAGGCCGGGACCGATATACATTATGCTCTCATGCCAGAAAAAGAGGTCGAGTGCAAAAACAAAGCCGCAAAATGTGATAAGCAGTAGCTCAAAAAGTGTGAGCTTTTTAAAATCTTTTAAAAAAACAGTAGCAAAGAGCAGAAAGATCGTCCCAAAAAACACTCGATAGAACGCGGAAGTCGTTGGAGGTACATCTGCCAGCTTGACAAAAATTCCTGAAAAGCTTATCAGGAATGCACCTAAAAGCACTCGGAAAATTGGCATATGCCATATAGGGGTAATCATGACTGTGTTCCGGGAACGAAATCATTGCCCTTTTGGGGAGCAATGACCGATATTGGCTGATAGTGGTTGGCGATGAAAAAATATTTTGAAAGAATAATGGGTTTTGTGATATTCCGCACTTGATTTAATTCCGCGACAGGTGGAATGATTTGACGAATTCCGAGACATTTTGCCTTCCCGTTTAATTAATTTTGCACAATTGGTTGAGAAAAATTGAAGTAGTTTGTGATGCATCAGTAATTTTTAACGAAAGAACAATAAAATTTTATTATTTGTGATAACAATATGTTGCCGCATTTTATCGCTTATTATTGTGAAATCTTGTTGAATTTTTAGAAATTTTTAGTATGTCTCTACCCTTAATATGTAACCAAAGAGATTATATCCTCCTTTTGGTTACGCCCAATATGCACATTAGATTGCCTAAATGAAGAGGTTTTAAAAGTAACCGGCCAGGCCGATTATATTTTTCAAGGGAGAACACCTCAGACGATATGAATGATCTATCAACAAAGTACCTTGGACTGGATCTCAAGAATCCGTTGATTGTCGGAAGTTGTGGATTTACCAATTCAGTTGAGAAGATAAAGGAATTAGAGGACAACGGTGCGGCGGCGGTCGTATTGAAATCTCTTTTTGAGGAACAGATTCAGGCTGAATTGTCCGCCAATCTCGAAAGTTATAATGCGGATTATCCCGGGGCAACGGATTATATTCGTCAATATACCCGCGGCAACGAGGTGGACAATTATCTGAAGCTCATCGCCGGGGCCAAAAAGAGTGTTGATATCCCGGTCATAGCCAGTATTAACTGTGTTTCCGCCAACGAGTGGGTTTCCTTTGCCAAAGCTATTGAACAGCAGGGTGCGGATGCAATCGAGCTGAACATATCTCTGCTCCCTTCAAATCCCGGATTAACCAGTGAGGAGAGTGAGAGGAAGTACTTTGAGATCATAAAAAGCGTCAGCGGCATGGTTTCGATTCCGCTTGCTTTGAAGATGAGCAACTATTCGGCATCGCTGGCGAATCTCATCCGGAAACTGAGTGCCACAAATAAAGTTTCCGGCTTTGTGCTGTTCAACCGCTATTATGCTCCCGACATCGATATTAATACTATAGCTGTCAAATCTGCTGACATCTTGAGTGTCCCCTCGGAAGGCAACGGCCCGCTGCGCTGGATTGCCCTGCTGTCCGGACTGATTGACAAAGACCTGGTAGCTTCCACAGGCATACATGACAGCGAGGGCGTTATTAAACAGCTTCTGGCAGGCGCCACCGCCGTCCAGGTCGTTTCAACTGTATACAAGAATGGTTCAACGCAGCTTGCCAAGATAGTGAAAGGCCTTGAAGAATGGATGGAACAAAAGTCATTTTCCAGTCTTTCCGACTTCAGAGGCAAGCTCAGTTATGAAAACGCAATTAATGCAGCAGTCTTTGAACGAACTCAATTCATGAAATATTATGGCGGATTGTCCTGAGGGGCTGATCCTGATCAAGGTTGAAATACCGGTACAAGCTTGCCAGTAATAAGACAGCTGTGCCCAACTAAGTAAATCACAAGTAAATATGAAATCGTTGCTGACATTTCCAAAAGGTGGCGTTCATCCGCCTGAATTCAAAGAGCAAACCCAGGGCTTAGGTATAGAGGCTATGCCTCTTCCCGATGAGCTCGAGCTTATTCTGGGCCAGCATATCGGCGCCCCATGCACGGCGACTGTCGCCAGGCGTGATGTAGTCAAAGAAGGTGATGTGATTGGAGTGGTGACAAAAGGGCTGGGAGTTCCGCTCCATGCGCCGGTTGCCGGGAAAATCAAGAATCTCGCGGCAGCAGCGCATCCTGTGCGGGTGAGCAGCCCCTCCATAATTCTGGAAGTAGATAAAGAAGCTGAGCCTGCTCAGTATAAAAAGACGGATTGGCGGCAACTTTCCGGTTCCGACATGTTGGCGAGAATTCATGCCGCAGGTATTGTCGGCATTGGCGGCGCCGGTTTTCCCACCCATGTAAAGCTCAATCCTCCAGCGGACTCGCCGGTTGATATATTGTTGTTGAATGGAGCTGAATGCGAACCATATATCACCTCGGATCATCGGCAGATGCTTGAGCATCCGGCGGAAATAGTCGAAGGTGCAAGGATAATTCTCAAGATCCTTGGCATCAGCGAGTGTCATATCGGCATTGAGAGCAATAAACCTGATGCGGTTCGGGAGATGACCAAAGCTGTTCAGGAGGCTTCCGGTTCCGATTGCACCATAAAAATCCGCACGCTGCAGGTAAAATATCCCCAAGGCTCGGAAAAACAGCTCATCCAGGCCATTACCGGCCGGAAAGTACCGTCGATGGCGTTGCCGTCCTCGGTTGGGGTGGTAGTGCAGAATGTCGGCACGGCCAGAGCCGTATACGATGCAGTCGTTTACAACAAGCCCTTGACTGAAAAAGTTGTCACCATAGCCGGAAAGGGTATCGGCAGGCCAGCCAACCTACTGGTGAAGGTAGGTACGAAAGTCAATGATATCGTAGCGTATCTGGGAGGTGTGAAGCCGGATTTAGCCAAGATCATCATGGGGGGACCAATGATGGGATTTGCCATCTCCAGTCTTGATATTCCGGTGACCAAAACCACTTCCGCAATCCTGTTTCTCTCCGAAGATGAGATCGACAGCAGACCACATTCTCAATGCATCCGCTGCGGCTGGTGTCTCGACGCCTGTCCGATGGGGTTGGAGCCAAAAGAGATTGGCATCTATGTCGAGGCGAACAGGGCGGAGGATACGGCACAGTTTGGGGTTTTCGACTGTTTTGAGTGTGGTTCCTGCTCGTATATCTGTCCGGCTAAACGTCCGCTTGTCCAATTTGTCCGTCTGGCTAAGCTGAAGGCGAAAAGATCGTGATAGCGGGTTGCTAGAGCGCGGAATGAATTTTAAAGAATCGTTTTAGAAATAGTTGGCCCTGACCTTGGTCAAGGGTTTATGCATTAACCAGGATGTTTTGAGGAGAGTCGTGAGCAAACAGCAAGCTTTAGACGATCAGACGGCTGTGCTGGCGGGAAACGATCAGGTAGTTGTACTACCGGCAAATGATCAGCCTGCCGTACTATCCGGCAAATGGAAAGTTTCCATTTCGCCCCATTTGAAAAGCCGTGAATCGGTCGAGAAAATAATGTGGACCGTTTCAGCCTGTCTGGTTCCGCCACTGATTTTGTCGGTTTTTGTCTTCGGGATACAGACACTATTGATAACGGCTGTCTCAGTTATCAGCTGCGTGGTTGTTGAAGCAGTGAGCCAAAAGGCTCTGGGCAGAACCGTTACCGTCAAAGACGGCAGCGCCGTCCTCACCGGCCTGTTGATGGCTTTTGTCGTCCCGCCGGGTGTCTCGCCCTTGCTGCCGATTCTGGCCGCGGTGTTCGCTATTTACATAGGCAAACACCTGCTCGGCGGCATCGGCTACAACTTTTTTAACCCTGCACTCCTCGGTCGATCTTTTCTACTGGCATCTTTTCCGGTAGCCATGACTTCAGCCTGGCTGCCTCCCATTAAAGGTGGGGCAATTTTTACGTATCTGGGAACTTCGATAGACGCCGTTTCGACTGCCACACCTTTGGCGGTGATGAAGGAACATGGCATGGCTGCTTTTACCAATATGTTCGGCAGCGGTACCAGCCTCTATACCAGCTTCTTTCTGGGCTGGCGTCCCGGTTGCATCGGAGAGACCTCAGGCTTTCTGTTGCTGCTGGGAGGATTATATCTCATCTACCGGGGTTACATCACCTGGCATATCCCCGTTTCACTTCTTGGCACCATCGCGGCGCTCACCTGGATATTCGGAGGAGAGGGCTATTTCGGCGGTGATCCGTTGCTGGCAATTCTGTCCGGCGGAGCGCTGCTTGGGGCTTTTTACATGGCAACCGATTATGTCACCAGTCCGTCAACGAAGATATCCAAGATTATTTTCGGCATGAGCATCGGTGCTCTCACTGTCGTTATCAGATTAAAAGGCGGATATCCCGAGGGTATCTGTTACGCGATACTTCTCATGAATCCTCTCAGTACCGTTCTCGATGGTTGGTTTAAACCCAAACGTTTTGCCCTGCCTGCAGGAGGTGCAAAATGAAAGATATGCTGACAATTATCGTCCGGCTGACAGTTTCCTGTCTACTGGCCGCGACCGTTATGGGTGTGTGCTTTATCTTTACCAGTAACGCCAAGAAACATAATGAACATGTCAAAGAGCAGCAGGTAATGTATGACCTGCTTGGCTATAAAGATGGTGCCAAAATTCCCGACTCGATGGCTTTGCACGAGATTTACAGATACGTCATCGGCAACAGTGAAAAACAATCGATTGGCTATCTGGTACCTTCGGGACAGGGGGAAGAGGGCAAATATCTCTTTGTCAATATCGACCTAAGTGGTTCCCTGATCGAAACCAAGCCGGCAGCCTTGACTGAGAGTCAAGCGCTGGATAAGGAAAAACGCGACAAGGCGATAGCGGCCGCTGTCGGTCCGGGCTACGAGGTGCATTTTGTCGATCGGACCATCGTGGTAACCAAAGACGGCAAACGGGTCGCCTATCTGATTGGCGGCAAGTTCCAGGGTTTTAAGACCTTTGTCAAGGTAATGATGGCCGTCGATCCGGCCTATTCCCTGATTGGGCTTGAAATTCTAGAACACGAAGAAGATCCCGGGCTCGGGGCTGAAATCGAGCAGGATTATTTCAAAAACCAGTTTGTCGGCAAGCCTTTTGACGTACTGAAGAAGATTGGTGTGGTCAAAGAGCCCATTCCCGCCGATTATCTCAAGGCTTTGAACGGCAAGGTTGGTGCAGAGGAGATCCGGAAGATTGAGGAGCAGTATAAAGACAAGGATATTTATGCACTCACCGGAGCCACCATTTCATCCAGAGCGGTCAGCAATGGTGTCAAAGGAATTGTTACCAAATTCGCTTACCGGATAAATGTATTGGATAAAGTTCTGAAGGAACAGCAGCTCGCTGTCTTGTTTTAATTCTTGTAAGAGGACGTCGACGTGGCAAATGACAAATCCAGCATGCAGCTGATCAGCAGAGGCATCCTGAGTGAAAACCCTATTTTCAAGCTGGCACTTTCAATGTGTCCCGCCGTTGGTATTTCTACAACGGTGATGAATGGATTTCTTTTGGGAATTGCGGTGCTTTTCGTGCAGGTATTTTCCAGTATAACAATTTCAACTTTTAAAAATGTCATTCATCCCAGGATACGAATTCCAACCTATACACTGACCATAGCCACCTGGGTAACGGTGATTGATCTGGTACTGGCGGCATATATGCCGGAAGCTTATGCCAAGATGGGCATCTTCGTGAAGTTGATTGTGGCCTTTGCCATTATCACCATGCGTCTTGAGATGTTTGCCTGCAAGGAGTCCGTCAAGGATTCGTTCTGGGACGGTCTGGGCATGGGTCTTGGCTTTATGATCGGTATGATGGTTATCGGTTTTCTCAGGGAACTTCTCGGTTCCGGTGCGATCCTCGGCCATGATGTTCTCGGTTTCAAACCGCTGCTTTTCTTTATTCTACCCAGTGCCGGTTTTTTCGTGGTTGGTCTGATGATGGCTTTTTTCAACTGGATTGAAGTTTATTATAAACGCTCTAATCCCCGCAAGGCACGGGGATAAGTACCTTCATGAATTTCATTCATAAAAATGAGAAATGAATTTCTAAAGTACTAAAGGTTAAGAAGATGATGACTCAAACAAAATTTATCCTGCTGGCCGTGCTTTTTTTCTGCTTAGCCCCGCGGCTCGGCCAGGCCGAGGGACTCATTGCCGATCAGAGTTTTAAAGGCGATCATGCAATTATTGTTCATTTTTCAGGACCGGTCGACAAAGCCAAGGCCGAGAATGTCAATAACTATGTCGTCTATGAGAAGCCGGATCCGGATATCCGCTTGAACCTTAAATCCGCCACTCTGTCGGAGAACGGGAAAAATCTGACGTTGCTTTTTCAGGAGCCGCTGAATACGGCACTGCCGCACGTGGTGACGGTCAGGGGACTAGCCGGGATGGAGAAAACCAGCTTTACGGTAAGTAAGTCGTATCTCGGCTACCTGTTCGGCATTCTCATCTCAGCTCTTTTGATCAATAACTTCGTTTTTACCAAGTATCTTGGTCTCTGTGTCTTCTTTGGCACTTCCAAGAAAAAAGCGACGGCGAAGGGGATGGGGGTCGTCTTTACCCTTGTCATGGTGGTATCTGCCCTGATGAGCTGGTTCTTTTATAATTTTATCCTGATACCTTACAATCTGAATTTTCTACAGATTGTAGTCTTTATCGGTCTGGTTTCGCTGACGGTTCAGGCAGTTGATACAATTCTCAGAAAGGTGAATCCCATACTTTTCAACTCATTCGGGGTCTATCTCGTATTGGTTATCGCCAACTGTGTCATTATTGCCGTGCCGTTGATCCTGGCAAACAACAATTATAATGTTTTTGAAACCCTTATGCTGGCCCTGGGCGCTGGCGGCGGTTTTCTTCTCGCTCTGTACCTGATGAGTTCAGTGAGCGAGCGTATGCAGTTAGCAAAAATTCCGCCAACTTTCAAAGGGCTCCCCATCGCCTTTATTGTTGCGGGGCAGTTTGCCATGGCGTTTCTTGGCTTCTCGGGATTGCAGCTATTTTAGTATCGTAGAAATTCTTTTTCGGAATTTTGGGAAAGGATTTCGTGAAGGTACTTATCCCGACTGGTTTTATATCTATCGGGCTAGCACCCTCATCGGGATTACGCGTTGCCACCAGGAATGTTTTCGAAGATTTAATTTGAGAGTAAAAAAATGGATCCGGCATTAATAAAATTAGCACTAGGTGGTTTGGTACTGCTCGGTTGCATTGGGTTGTTCTTTGGCATAGGATTGGCCATCGCCGCCCATAAATTTGCAGTAGAAGTCAATCCTCTTGTTGAAGAAGTTGTTGAGTCCCTGCCTCTTGCCCAATGTGGCGGCTGTGGCTACCCAGGCTGTGAAGGCTATGCCATAGCTGTGGTCAATGACCCTGACGTTCCACCTAATCTCTGTTTTCCCGGCAAAGAGAAAGTTGCCAACAGAGTTGCCGAATTAACCGGCAAGAAGATGACGGCGGTGGAGGATCAGATAGCCGTAGTGCGCTGCTCAAGAGTAGAAGGCAGGGTAAGCCATAAACACGAATATTATGGCTTTGCCTCCTGTACGGCTGCAAATCTCGGTTTCGGTGGACCTTCCGCCTGCCGCTATGCCTGTATAGGTCTTGGTGAATGTGCGGATGCATGTCCTTTTGATGCAATCGAGATGGTTGAAAATTTTCCGGTTGTCAATCCGGATAAATGCGTCAGTTGCGGCGTCTGCGTCAAGACCTGTCCGAAAAAAATCATCGAGATCCAGACGCTTAAAGCACGGGTATACGTGCCATGTTCTACCCAGGAATTGGGCAAGAACGTGAAAGCCGTCTGTCAGGTTGGCTGCATTGGCTGTAAGATGTGCGTTAAAGCCTGCCCGGCAAATGCTGTTAGCTATGAAGAAAATGTGGTGAAAATTGACCATAAGGCCTGCATTGCCTATGGTCCCGCTTGTGAAACCGCGTGCGTGACGAAATGTCCCCGCAATATTTTCAGGCCTTATGAAGGGCGTCAGGTAATTTCAAGAAATGGTGTGGATGGCCTAAAGATGGCTGGTTGATATTTTCAATCGCAACAACTGCTGAAAGAAAAGAAAAGGGGAGGAAATCTGCACGATTTTCTCCCCTTTTCCGTTTATTGCTAAGATGTCATTAAAGTTGAACGATGACCCGTGGTACAGCTACTTGCCGTTTCAGGACGCAAACGTGGCAGAACGGACTTTCTACGAGTCCATCAATTCTTGAATTGTGATGCATCCAGGTTGTATTTCTTACTCTTATACTGGATGGCTCTGCGGCTGATACCCAAGAGCTCGGCGGCATTCTTCTTGACACCTTTCGTTTGTTTCAATGCCCGGATAATCGCCTCTTTTTCGCTTTGCTCAATTGAAAAGCTGGAATCGGTATCTTTGGCCATTGGAATCGGCTCGTCATCCAGTTGCAGATCTTCCGGTAGAATCCGGTTGTTTTTACAGAGAATGATTCCGGTTTCCAGGGCATTCTTCAATTCCCGAACGTTACCCGGCCAGTGGAGCGACTGCAGCCAGTCCATGGTTTTCTGAGGAAGTTCAAGATTGGGCAGATTGTTGCTTCTGGTATAGCTATCGACTAGAAATCGTGCTAACTCAGGTATATCCTCCCGTCGTTCACGAAGGGGTGGAACCTGAAGGGTGACAACTTTCAACCGATAATACAGATCGAGCCGGAATTTACCTTCCTCGGCATCTGCTCTCAGGTCGGCATTGGTTGCAGAAATCACCCGGCAATCTACGTCTTTCTCTTTAATAGCGCCCACTTGCCGGATAGTTCTTTCTTCAAGGAAGCGCAGCAGCCTGCTCTGCATTTCCTGAGAAATATTACCTACCTCATCGAGAAAGAGCGTGCCGCCGTGAGCCGCTTCGATCAATCCTTTTTTGTCCTGAATGGCGTGGGTGAAAGAGCCTTTTACGTGACCGAATAATTCGCTCTCCAGAATACCCGAAGGAGTGGAACCGCAATCGACTACAACATACGATTTGTTTCTTCGGGGACTATAATTATGCAGCATCCTGGCCACACATTCCTTGCCGACGCCGCTTTCGCCGAGAATCAAGACATTGGCGTTGCTCGCGGCCACCTTCATCAGCAATTCCCTCAGTTCCATCATGGAGGCGCTTTTGCCCCAAATGACGCCTTCCTCGTTTTCAGGCGGGGAATCCGTGGGTTGCGTCTGAATAGCCTCGATAATGCCCTCAATTTTTCGGACGAGTTCTTTGCCGTCGAATGGTTTGGTGAGATAATCGACAGCACCAGCTTTTACAGCCTCTACGGCATCAGGAATTGTACCATAGGCAGTCAGGAAAACGACCGGCAGGTTGGGATAGATACTCCTGGTTTTTTCCAGCAGTTCAAGGCCGCTCATCTCCGGCATTTTGATGTCGGAAACAAGTATGTCGATTTGCTTTTTACTGAGCAGCTCGAGGGCATCAGGACCGTTTGCCGCTTTTTGAACGGTAAAACCGGCGGCTGCCAATCGAGCATCCAGAACTTCCAGAATTGATGGATCGTCATCAACTACCAGAACGCGAATTGATTTACTCATAGTGATTTTCTTTTTTCCTGGACATTAGCATCAATCGCTTCCAATGCCTGGATCTGGTTTTCGAGCGATTTGATCTGATTTTGTAGTTTTGCGACTGTGGACATCATCTGGGAAATCTTTTTTTTCTGGTCGTCAATCAAAGTGACCTGCTGCGTTTCCCGAGCTTTCTTTTCCTTGTTTCTTTGCTCCATAAGTTCACGCTGCTGATTCAAGGAGAGTACAAGAAGATGGCGATTTTCGTTTACGGGCTCGCTACCTTTGTTGGCGTCCCATTTCTGAAGATTACTGATCGCCTCGATAAACTGGTCATCCGTCCGGGCTACCATCATCTGGCTACAAGCCAGACCGTAAAGCGCGTGATTTTTATCCATCGGAGAACGAGCAGTTTTATATGTCTGTTCATACTCCAGGATTGCTTTTTCGAATTCACCGTTGATGAAAAGCTGTTCGGCGTAAGCTTGGTTATCGTAGGTTGGTATTGGAAAATTTGATAACTGCATCCTTGAACAGGAGCTGCACAACGCGGGAACCAGCAGAAAAAGAAACAATAAGTGTAAACGCCCGGTAATAAGTACTTGGTGTTTAAGCATAAATTTTATGGATCTCCTGAAAAGACCCCCGAAGGTTTCATTGCAGATTTTATATAGGTTGGTGTGAAGGTTTTACCATACTATGGTTATGGCCGAGTTGGAAGTGTAAAGGAGAAGGTGCATCCTCTCCCTTTGTTGTTTACGACCTGTATTCTTCCTCCATAGCTGGTGACTATTTTTCTGGAGATGGCCAGTCCCAGGCCAACTCCATCCAGGTGACCTCTCACTGTTTTAGTACGATAATATTTGGTGAAAACCAGGGAGAGTTCATCATCGGCAATACCCGGACCGGTGTCGGATATTTGAAAGAGCAGAAATTTCTTCGTCTTATCCTTCATCCAGGTGATCATTACAGAGCCTCTCTCCGGAGAATATTTGATGGCATTCCCGATAATATTGACGAATACCTGCTGTAATTCTTCCCTGACTCCATAAAGATCCGGACAGTCTTTGGTATCACCAACCTGTAAAGTTACTTTTTTCTTCTCAGCAAAGGAAGCAAAAATTTGTGTACTGCTCAACAGCAGCTGTCTGGTATTGAGACGAACAGACTTTTTCTTGCGCACATCGGATTCAAGAACCGACACGTTGAGCAGGTAATTGAGGAGTTTGTTGATCCGCTGAATTTCCACACTGGCAATCTTAAGAAACTTGCGTTGTTTCTCATTTACCGGTCCAAATACTTCTTCGATGATCATGTTGACCGATTCGTGGATAGAAGAAAGCGGGGTTCTGATTTCATGGCTTAAAGTGGCAATAAATTCATTCCGTATATTTTCTTCCTCATTGAGTTGCCGGCTCATGTCGTTGTAGGAGGCGGCCAATTCATTGAATTCTTCTCCACCTTTGAGCGTGATCGGCTGGTGGAATTTATCCATAGAGATTCGTTTCAATGCCCTAACAAGCGTTTTAAGCGGAGTGAAGAAAGATCTGGTGATGAACCAGAGACCGACAAAACCTACCAGAAGACTTAGTGTGAAACCGTAGAGGCCGTTTTTCGAACTGATTCTGCTTCTCTCATTGAGCTCCCGAAGGGCGTGCTCAATTTCCTGCTGATTGAGCCGTTTGGCCCGATTAAGGCGTTTAATCCAGGTAGAGGAAACCTCCTCCGTAACCCATTCGGAGCCGATTTTTTCTGCGGAATTGTCATCCCATGCTCCGGCTCGATGGCGCATGTAACTATATTCCAGCTCCTGCCAGATTTTTCCGCCGGTCGGGGTTGATGCCGAAAGCAGAACGGCTTGGGTCAAGGCGTCCTCAAAATTTGTCTTGGCTTGCCTGAAATACTCTGAGTAACGAATATTCTGTAGGATATTCAGCTTCTTATGGTTGGCTTCCATGTCGAGCAGATTTGCTTTCAGGACCTCGGTAAGCTCATCTATTTTGTTGTTTTTAATGACGATTTTTTCGGTCGTTTCAACCATCCTCTGTACGTTAAATAAGAGGATAAAAACCGTTCCCGAAAAGATAAGGAAAAACAGAAAAAAAATCAGAGAAAGTTTCTGTTTTACACCAAGTTTGAAGCCCATTATTCTCCCTGTTCATTAAACAATCCAAAGTGCCGACGCGTCAATTCTAGCAAAGGTTATACCACCTGTCACCTATTGACTGAAACGGTTGAATGAATAAATAAAACACTGTTATTGCGTTTTTCCGTGGACTATATTAGAGAATCACAGGATAATTAATGTGTGAAAAGAGAAGTGTCACCCAGCTGTGCGCAAAATTTGCACTCAGCTTCCTGTAGAAATGGGCATAATTTGCTTGTCTCAGTTGTTTGCCTCTTTGTAATACTTCAGCATGTATTTGTAACTAAAGATAAAAATCACATGGCATAACCCTTGCTTACTTATAATGTCTGACTTGTCCGTACCAGAAAGCAGGATTATATCCACCTTGTTTGTAAATTAATATGAAACATACCGTTACTGTCCTTCTTGTCGCCAGTGCCTGCGCCTTTGGCATGATGGCCGTGGCTGAAAAAGTTACTCCCTCCGATACCAGGGAATACGGTGAGACGATGAGTCATCTCATTATGCATGAGCAATCCGTCTTCTCAGGCCTTGTTCTCGAAACGAAAAGGGGAATTGCAATCACCACCAACAGGGGAACCTTTCTGCTCAAAGGAGTGGAAATGGGTGCCCTTGTAGGTAAAAATGTGCGTGTGACCGGAGTAATACGAGATGAGTCAATATTTGCCGTGAAAATTGATAGTTAACCCGTAAAAGAAATAAACCGGGCATTTTCCGGCAAAGGTGGGGGGGAGGTCAACCGGAGGGCAGCTATCAGTTCCGGTTGACCATTTTTTTATGCATTTTCTTTCCCTTGCAGCGCCCATCTTACCGCCTCTTCGACGTGAAGAAGCGTGGTGTCGAACAGGGGAACTGTTGTGTGGTTTTGCTCCACCAGCATGCCGATCTCCGTACATCCTGCAATCACCGCCTGGGCGCCCTGCCCGTGCATCGATGCAATAATGTCGAGATATGCCTTACGTGATTCGGCTCTGATTTTACCCCGGCAAAGTTCTTCAAAGATTACGCTATGGACTGTTCTCCGTTCTTCCGGAGAGGGAATGATGACCGTAAGACCATGTTTTTTTGAGAGCCTGCCGCTATAGAATTCCTCTTCCATGGTGAAGCTGGTGCCAAGCAGCCCGACGATTTGGAGGTTTTGTGCCTTGATCCGACCCGCGGTTGCATCGGCAATGTGGAGAAGCGGGATAGTTACGGCGTCAGCTATGATTTCGGCGACCTTATGCATGGTGTTGGTACAGATGAGCAGAAAATCGGCTCCGCCAGCTTCGACCTTTTTTGCCGCATCAGCCAGACGTTCGCCACATTCTGTCCAGTTCCCCTGCCGCATAAGGAGTTCCAGCGGTTGGAAGTCGACACTTACCATGGCTATTTTCGCTGAATGAAGACCACCCAGTTTTTCATTGATCCTCTGGTTCAGCAACCGATAGTAGTGCTCCGTGCTCCCCCAGCTCATGCCCCCCAAAAGACCGATAGTTTTCATGGATTATCTCCGGCTGTTGTAAACGAAACGACGGGACTCCCCCCGGCACCCGGCAACTTCCCGCATTCCCACCTGATCGGCTGAAATCAGGAAACGATTGCCTGCAACCGATTAGCGATTTCTTCAGCATCGATTGCTGCAAACACCTTCTGCAGTGAGCGAAATATTTCGCGCAACACGGAAATTTTTGGTCTGGGGGAAAGCATATGTACCTCGATGGTTTTAAGATCAAGGACAATCTCTTCCAGCACATCGTATTTGAGATGGAGGCCCACCATTTCATTTTTAATCTCATCAAGGATCAGCTGCACTGTCCGGCGATCAGTTTCCTCAGCGATCGGACCTTCTCCCAGCTGCAGACAATTCTTTGCAGAGTGGGGATTGGGAAGGGTGATGCCAAGGATTGCCAAGCCCTCGGAGGTCATACTGATGCCGCCGGAGAGAGTTTTTAGTTCGGCTTGCCCCTGTACAATCAATTCTTCGGCAAGACTTCCAGCCTCGGCCCGGTCAAGCCCGACAACAGCCCCCACATCGTACATGGAAACCTGTTTCTCGAAATCGCCACCGGTTTGTCTGTGTAACTCTTCCAGGAAACTTTTGATGCTTGCTTCATCGATATCCATATACAAATCCTTTCCTGTGTAAGAATGTGAACGTGTCGGAAGAAATAATCAGAACACTCTACCATCAAGGGGCATAGGAGTCGAGCCGGATTTCAGTTTTGAAAAACGCCCGGTGTTCATCCTTTCGGTGACTGACGAAGAGAATCGTCGAGAGTTTCCTGTTATCGATCTCTTCAAGAAGATCGAGCAGGCAATTTCTGTTGGCATCATCCAGGCCCTGGGTTGGTTCATCGAGGATGAGCAGCTTTGGCTGTTTGATAAGGGCTCGGCCGATAAGAAGCAGACGCTGTTCGGCAAAGTTCAGCCTTCGGAAAGGCGTATCGCCTTTATCTTCAAGAGATAACCAGGCCAGCCAGCGCCTTGCCGTTTTGGTCTGGCTGCTGGAAACCTTTGTATAAAGGCCGATTGAATCGAACAGCCCGGAGAGTATGACCGCCAGAGCACTGCCGGGCACCCGATGTTCCCTGTGCAGTGCCGGCGAGACAATTCCCATATGTCTCTTGATCTGCCAGATCGATTCACCGGAGCCTCTTTCTCTCCCGAAAATTCGCAGCTTGTTGGCATAACATTTGGGGTTATCGCCGGTGATAATATCCAGAAAGGTTGATTTCCCGCAGCCGTTCGGGCCGGTAATGAGGGTATGGTCGCCTGTGCGGATGGTCAGGTCAAGGCCGGTAAACAATTTGTTCTCACCATAGCCGGCAAATCCATCTTTGAGATAAATCAGCTCCTCACTTTGGCTTTGTACCGCAGGGTCCACCGCGATATGGTTTTCACTTATGGGAGCGGGGGTGAACCTGGGGGATTTCTCTTCATCTTTGAGCTTTGGTTGCACCTGCTCCTTGGGGCCGGACAGTTCCAGGTGTCCTGAACGGATCAGGGCAAGATGAGTGCACCAGACGGGAATATCGCTGGCGCTGTTGACCAATAGGAGCAGTTCGATGTTTCGATCCGGTAATCGTTGCAGGGCCTGCTCGAGCTCCCGGCAGCTTTGCTGATCAAGTCCGTCATAAGGATTCTGGAGTATCAGAGTGGTGGCACCGGCGGTCAGCTTCTGCAGGAACAGGAGTTTTCTGCTTTGGCCGGAACTGAGTTGACGGTAGCCCAGCTCAAGACAGTGACCCATTCCAAAGGCTCTTAAGAGAGGGAAGTGTTCCTGGTAATTTGGCAGAAATTCGCAAACCAGGGTGCCGGGATCCATTCTGTCCATAAAGTCGCTGTCATCGTTGCGCAACTCTTCTTCATAAATTTCCTGCTGCGCCTGAAAGGAGAGAACACATGGATCTTTGGGAAGCTGTAATGTTTCCGCGGAAAAGTTTGTTAATTTCCCTGACAGCAGATCAAGAAAACTGTCTACACCCGAGCGATTTTCACCATAGAAACACCATACTTCTCCCGGGTAGGTCAAAAATGAATTTATGTGCAGATCTTTATGTTGAAAATTTTCTATATGCATAGAGGTAATGACTATATTTTTAATATAAACAGTATCTTGCGTATTAATCCTTGTTCGTGGCCGCTGTTGAGGATGGCCTTACGTAAAGTCAGGATCCGGCCTAACAGTGGTAGAAATATCCGTGTCCGGATGTGCTTTTGTCCACGATATGGTATTTTCCACGATTATTCGACAACAGTTGCTGCAGGAATATAGTCAATTCGTCGAGAAAATGGAAGGTTGCTGATCCTCTCTGTTATTGGCGGGCTTTCTGAATGAAGAGGGAAAAGAAGATGAAATCATATCGCAGGGTCCTGACAATTGCCGGATCTGATAGCGGCGGCGGTGCCGGGATCCAGGCCGATCTCAAGACCTTTTCAGCCCTGGGATGTTATGGCATGTCGGTAATTACTGCCATTACTGCCCAGAATACCATGGCCGTAAGCGGAATCCATCCTGTACCCCCTGAAAATATTGAGCAGCAGATAGACGCTGTATTAGGTGATATTGGGGCTGATGCCGTGAAGATAGGTATGCTCCATTCATCTCCGGTAATTTCCTGCGTTGCCGAGCGGCTTAGACTTCATCATTGCCCAAACATTGTTCTTGATCCGGTTATGACGGCTACCAGTGGCGATCAGCTCCTGCAAACAGAAGCCCTGCAAATTATGAAATCCCAGCTGTTGCCCCTGGTTGAGGTGCTCACCCCAAATCTGCCGGAGGCCTCGCTTCTTCTTGGCAGGGAGGTGACGGAGCCTGACCAGATGGGAGATGCCTGCAGGGAGTTGGGCCGTTTCGGCTGCTGCTCGGTTTTCCTGAAGGGCGGGCATCTCTCCGGTGACACCTGTATGGATGTGTTGTATGAAGGATCGACCGGTACGCTGCTGAAGTTTGCAGGCAAACGGATCGAGACAACCAATTCTCACGGGACAGGCTGCACGGTTTCCTCGGCAATTGCCGCCTATCTGGCCAGGGGGTTTGACTTGGCTCAGGCGGTTGGAAAGGCAAAACAGTACATCAATCAGGCGCTGCAAGCCGGAGCAGGAGTACAGGTCGGTCACGGCCATGGCCCCGTCCATCATTTTCATGCCTGGTGGCAACCGTGATGCAAAGCTGCCACCGCTAAACAAGCAGGAGAATATGAAGATGTCACTTGTCTTGCAGTTACTGGTTTTTCTGCTCCTCGGCTATCTCTCTTGTTTGCTTTATATGTACCTGCGACAGGAATCGTTTTTATTCTTTCCGCCCAGGGCGAAACATGAGGGGCACGAGTATCAAAATGTGGTCAGTTACAGGCTGGAACGCAAGTCCGCGACCCTGCGGGGCTGGCTGGTAAATCCCGGATTGGTGCGGGAACAACTGCTCATTTACTATGGGGGCAATGCGGAGGATATTTTTTTAAATATCGATGAGTTCAAGGATATTAAAGCCGCGTCTCTTTTTGTCGCCTACCGGGGATACGGCCCGAGCGACGGCATCCCTGGAGAAACTGCATTCATTGCCGATTCCCTGGCGGTTATTGACGACATCGTCGGCAGATATTCGCCGAAGCGGATGTTTTTGATCGGCAGAAGTCTTGGTTCGGGTGTGGCCTGTTATGCAGCAGCCAACAGAAAAGTAGAGGGCGCTATTCTCATCACCCCCTATGACAGTATCGAAAACATCGCCAGATCGAACTATCCATGGCTGCCGGTTTCCCTCTTGCTTAAGCACCGCTTTGATTCAATACAATTTCTGGCTCATATAAGCTGTCCGCTCCTGATAATTTACGGCGGCCGCGATCAGGTGGTTTCTCCCAAGCGAACGAAAAATCTTATCGATCATATTGCTGGAGAAAAAGAAGTCGTTTGTATAGAACAGGCCGACCACGGAACGATTGATATGTATCCGGAATATTGGGCGGCTCTCCTCCACTTCATTAATCGACAGAAATTTGAAAATGCTCCATGATTAGTTGACGCCTGTCGGCAGGAATTCTCAGCAATTTGCGCGCTCGCATATGAAGCTTTTTACTTAGACAGCCGAAAATTTAGGATTTTACGAGTTTGTTACGATTGATCACCTGCTTTTTCCCATTACTGTCGACAGCTACGTAGGTGAAGGCTGCCCTGGTTACCTGGAATTTTTCATTTTCACCTGTCGGACTGTCGAGGGTCGGTTTTACCCAGACCTCAAGGTTAATAGTGATCGAGGTCGTACCTATTTTGACCACCTCGCCATAACAGCAGACAACATCTCCGACTTTCACCGGCTTGATGAAGGTGATCGATTCAACGGCGACTGTCACGACTCTTGAGCAGGTTTTTTCCCGGGCCAGTATGCCGCCGGCGATATCCATCTGGGCCATGATCCAGCCGCCAAAAATATCTCCGTCGGGGTTGGTGTCCGCCGGCATGGCAAGCGTACGCAGGATGAGCCCGCCTTTTGGCTGATTGTTTCCTTCCATTAAAGCAGTATCCTTTTGTGGGGGACCGATGTGCGTCGGAATATTAAGTAATGCCGGGATCGAAACTTCTCTTCCCTTTCACAGGAATTACGATTTATGTTTCAATCGCTACGGCCTTAGCTCTTGTGGAAAAATTGCCTTCTGTGTCGATTGTGCCCCCTCATAGTATGCAGTGTTCCATGATTTTCAATCAAAAATTTCACCTGCCGGCTGTGGCACGGGCAGCGGATTGAAGTTAGTATTGGTTTGAAATATTCTTGTCAAGAACATATGGAACAAGAGGAGGAGGTGGACAATATATGCGGAAGGTAACAGAGGCCCCGGCAGCAAACGAGCGGATGTCCCTGAAAATACACCGTGTGCTGGTGATGGTTGTTCTTTTGTCCGTCGTTGGCGGAGCTCTGTCCATACCATTTGCCTACGAAACGGAGACCCTCTGGTATAAGTTCGGCATTGACAAGTCCATGTTACGGGGAGGACAAATGATCGGTCTTCTTGCGGCGGTCTTATTGTTTGTCCAGATACTGCTTGCGGCAAGAGGCAAATTTTTAAAGAGACTTTTTGGTGTTGCAGCATTGATGCGATGGCATCGAGCTAACGGCATCGTCGTCTCTTTTCTGGTTCTCGCTCATGCGACGCTGATTTTGGCTCCCGAGGGGTTGACCAATCTCCCGATAGGCAAGCGATACTGGCCGGAAATGGTTGGAATGCTGCTGCTTTGTGTTATCCTTTCAATGGCGATTTCTTCGCATTTTCGAGAGAGATTGCGGTTGAACTATACGAGATGGAAAATAGTCCATAAATTTTTGGGCTACTGCATTATGGTACTACTCGTCGTTCACGTGCTGTTTGTTAGTGAATCATTTACTCAACTCGTGCCCAAGGCAGCTCTCCTGACCATTTTTGCGGTGGTCGGACTGTCGGTAATATGGACCAAGATAGCTCGATAACCACTCAGGATGAAAGGAGATAATTTATCGTTAAACCTTGCTTTTTCGCCAGCCTTCATTACTGTCTGACTATCTGCATTGCGTTAAAATATTTTCCTGTCTTTTCAAACCTATCGGGCGGAAAGCTTCTTTCTTCTGGCCCGATTAATTCATAATGAAAACAAGATCCGGAATAAAGGACGGAAGTAGAGGAGGATGCTATGAAAAGATTGAGTGTATTCATTATAACGCTGTCGGTTTTAGTTCTGGCCGGGCAATCAGTGTCGGCGGCAGCACCGGATTGGCAGCTCGATCCGATTCATTCAAATTTCTATTTCCGTATCCGGCATATTTTTGCGATGGTTGACGGAAAGTTCGACAATTTTTCCGGCAAAATACAATTTGATCCGAAAAATCTCTCTGAAAGCAGGTTCTATTTTGAAATCCAGACCGACTCGGTCAACACCAATAATGCCAAACGTGATAAGCACCTGCAATCCAGCGAATTTTTTGATGCGGATAAATTTCCGTTAATGACCTTTAAGTCGGTCAAAATTACCGATGCGGGAAATAATGTATACGATGTCCTCGGTAAATTTACAATCAAGGGTGCGACTTATGATTTGATGCTACCTCTTACCTTAGCCGGAATAAAAGATCATCCTGCTGTAAAAGGTAAGGAAGTGATTGGCTTCAATGGCGAGGTTACCCTCGATCGCCTGGCCTATAAGGTCGGTACCGGTCAATTCTACAAGATGGGCATGCTCGGGAAAGATGTTCAGGTTCTTGTTACTATCGAGGCTCTCAGAGATAAATAATCGACATCGGAGAATTTGATTCCGGAACTGAACCCGCCTGACGCATTGTCGGTTTCAGTTCCCCGTCACACTCTTTTCGGCCAATCTTTCATTGAAGAGTTTGCGTATTTTCTCTACCCTTTTCCTGTTTACCCTGAAATCAAAGTAGCCGGTCCTGGCTCCGGAACGGATGTGAATGAGATTCTCCTCGGGTTGCAGCCGCAGTTCCACGTCATCGATAAATCCGAAAAAGGATGAGGAAAAGGTTGCCCAGAGGTATGTCGATTCTCTCTTGATGATCTTTCCGCCCAGCATTTCAATGACTCTTTGCATTTCCAGCCAGGCGGCCTCCTCACTTGTCGAGAAGCTGATTGGTGCAATGGCCCCGGTTGCGTCATTTTCACTACAGACGCAGTTTGGACGAGGCGGACATGGCCGGAGATGATTTCCTGTCAACCCGCCCGCCGAAGATGCAAAGGTGAAGGGCAGCAATCTCAAAAGAGGGGAGAGAGTATTAGGTATGATTCGAAGGAACATTGACAACCACCGTAGTTTGCTTAAGTTTGTAAGGAATGCTTCTGTTATGTCATTGGAAGCAACAAGCTCTTCTCTCCGTCTGATTTGTTTTTATATAATCATTCCTGTTGTGTATTTTGAGAAGAAGGGAGCCTCAAATAGAGAGTGAATACTCTTCTTTCTAAAGCCTATCAAGGAGGTTTGTTATGGCTCATACCTGTAAAAGCTGTGGGGCTGTCGCAGATGACCCTGGCCATCTCTGCAATCCAACCGTTGAAAAGCTTTCCTGCTCATATTGCGGAGCAACCGATGTCGGTGCGACTCATGTGTGCAAAGAAAAACTCGCCGCGATGAAATATTCCTGCCAATCATGTGGAAGGGTGGCCGCAGAAGATTCGGAACTCTGCAAACCGCGCGAAATCACCTGACAGGCTGAGGGATTTTACAATAAAAAGCAGATAGATTGAATGCTGCACCTCCAAAGGCTGGGACCAGCCTTTGGAGTAAGTCAGGAAATGAATCTCTCAGGATTAAAAACAGAATCCCTGCATCGGTAGGCCCGCTACCTGGAAGGCCTGATGAATTCCTTTTGGAAAAAGGTTGTAGAAATATCGCATTGTGCCCTTTTCCTCGCCCATCTTCTTGGCCATGTCTGCGGTGACGACCCGGACAAAGGGGTGTTTTCTTCTGGTTTTGTACGATTCCCGAATCAACTCGATAACTCTCTTGTGATCTTCGCTGAGTTTGATATCAAGCTCTCCCGCGATATAATCCCGAATATTTTCATCCCAGGAGGCCAGGTCTAGAAGTTGATTGTTGTCTGAAAGGAGATATCTTTTTCCGTTCAATTCCAAATAGTGGCTCAATGTTCTCATAGGTCACCTCCTGCAATTTTTGTGGTATCGCTAATGGCTGATCCGGTTAAATGTCCGTTATTGTGTTAGGATCTGCTTAAATAGTACCATGCGCCTCCCTCTTTTCCAAGGTAAAAATAAGGTATTTTTATTGTATAATTATTTGAAATAGTTAGAAAATTACTACAATGTAGTATGTTTGGCCGTATCTATCATCAGCCGGATTAAAAGTCGATGCCTGGTTGGGGTTCTATTTCCTTCCTGTAGGCGTGTTTTATCTCCCTCACCTCACTGACGGTGTCGGCAAGTTTGATAAGATCCGGATGTGCGTCCCGGCCTGTCAGGATAATATGCATATGTTCCGGCCGGCGAGCGAGAATATCCATTACCTGTACTAGATCAATCAGCTTAAGCTGCAGCGCGTTGTTGATTTCATCGAGGATCAGGGTGTCACAGTCGTCGGCGTTCAGAATGTTGTGAATTAACTGAATTGCGTCCTGGGCATTTCTCCGGTGTTCGGAGTGGGGATAGGGATTGCCTTCGATACCGCAGAAACCTTTCCCCGTATGATAGAGTTTTACCAAGGGCTCCAGTTTTTTTACTCCATCCCATTCCCCCGAATAAAGATCACCCTTCATGAATTGAACAATGGTGGTTTTCAGACCGTGGCCACAACCTCGCAGGGCCATGCCCATGGCAGATGTCGTTTTTCCTTTCCCATTACCTGTAATGATGACAATGAGACCCTGTTTCTTTTTCGGCTCAAATGTTGTGATGGTAATTGGGGTGTTTATCGATACGTTCATTTTCTTCTCCTGTTTATTTATGTTTTCTTGATAAGATTATCATTTTAAAAGGAAATAAAAGGAAAAGTTCTCTAAAGGTCTTTAGCCTTCGAGGCGTCGTGACCAGCTTACAGCTCACAACCAACCGTTAATTGAAATGCGAGCAGGAGAGAGAAGAGGCAAAACGTCTTGCAAGCGGAGGATAACTCGACAGGGGCGATTCAGGTTTTGACGACTAATCGCCGGTAGATACTTACGGTAAAGGGTTCCGTCCCATCAGGATAATTTTGTCGGCTCACTTCAACAAATTCATCCTCGGAAAATACCGGAAAGGTGACATCTCCCTCAATGTCTCTATTAAGCAGAGTAAGGATTATAGAGGTCGCCAGCATAAAACCCTGTTGGAAAACATCAGCTCCGCCGATAAGAAAGACTTTTTCCGCCTGCCCGCAAAGTTGCAGAGCTTCCTTCATGGAAGACGCCTTCTCAGCACCCGGGGGGGTAAAATTTTTATCGCGGCTAAGAACTATATGACGTCTTCCAGGCAGCAGGGCAGGTAAAGATTCAAAGGTCTTACGTCCCATGATCATGGGATAGCCCATGGTTGTTTTCTTGAATAGACGAAGTTCTTCAGGTATATGCCAGGGCATTTTCCCTTTTTTGCCGATTACACGGTTCTTGGCCATTGCGGCTATGATAATGATTTCCATTGTAAGTGATTTCGGCAGAATAACTGAAAAAGATATTGTATTTGCATTCGGTTCTATTTAATAATACGAGGATTACGCATATAATTCAATTTATTTTAGGAGATATCATCTCCCTGCTGTTTGTCTCCGGCAAGGATACCTTATTCTGAGAGATATATACGGGCCGCTTATTTTATGGATTCAGGACGTGGGCAGAATACCGAGTTATTGCAATTGCCACTGATAATCATAAATTTATTTCCTAAGCAAAGCTTGCAGCAAAAAAGATTATAAGAGTTGGAGGAGTTTGATGAAATTACATTGTCCCCACTGCGGCGTGAGAGGTTCCGCACCTGACTCATACGCCGGACAAAAAGTTAAGTGTCCAAAATGTCAGGGGATCTTTGAAGTTGTACCCGAAATAGCTTCTGAGCAGCAGGAAGAACAGCTGAATCCCGCAGCCCTCTCCGCCTGGATGACTGAATCTTCCCCGATTTCAGGCGAGGTCAAGAGTCCGGCC
The DNA here is from genome assembly GCA_963835305.1 of uncultured delta proteobacterium. GTDB lineage: Bacteria > Desulfobacterota > Desulfobulbia > Desulfobulbales > Desulfocapsaceae > Desulforhopalus_A. Next base: position 489,815 of record CAWIEU010000007.1, on the reverse strand, counting down.
GCCGCGGATGATGTTGAGGAGACGGAAACGGAAGAGCCGTTATCCAACCTGGAGGAAGAGGCGGAAGAGATCGATGAGAGGACGGCCGAACCCGAAGAGGAACCCCTTGCTGCCGAGCAGGAAGAAATGCTGACTTGGGAGGATGTCGCCTCGGAGCTCGAATTGCAGTCGACTGATGATGAAAAGGAGGAAGAACGGCAGGAAATCCAGGATGGGGACCCGGCCAATCTAAGCTCCTTAGATGACCAGTTTGAAGCACCTGCCGACGACCTTGAATACCTGGTGGAAGAAAATAATCCAGCCAAAGTTGAGCCGGTCGAGTTCGATAATCATCTTCAGGAGAGAAGAGAAGATTCCGAGGGCACCGTCCCGAATGATGAGATATACGAAGAGGAGCTTACGAAGGAAGAAGCTGGATGGATTCAGGAATCGGTCAGGGAAACCGATACCGTACATCCGGAACCAGAGCTGAAACAGGATGAAATCGACAGCGACCAGTGCCGGCAATGTGGCAAAAAAGGCAGCGTTGGCGAACCTTTAATCTCAAAGAATGGTCGATTGTATTGCCCTGAGTGCCTGCCGATTGAGGACGAGGATGGAACGGAAGACAGCGGACGGGAACAGGTCACTGATGACACTTTGGAAGCAACAGGGCTTAACGCCGGTGCCACGGATTTCATGGAAAATGTTGATCAGGAATCGACCACCGATTTCTCCGCAGGAAGTGCAATCCGCGAGGCTTGGTCGCAAACCAAAGGTGCCAAGGGGACCATATGGGCCGCCAGTGCAATTATGTACCTGGTAATCCTGATAATCCTTGGCGGAACGGGATTGCTCTTGCCGTCACTGATCATGGACCGGTCCAGTATGACCGGGCTGGCAGGTAATTTACTGTTTCAGGTTGTTATTAATTGTTTTAACATTCTTTTTACCGCAGGACTGCTCCTCATTGGAGTCAGAAAAGTGGCTGAAAAATCGATTTCCTGGAAAATGATCTTCAAGGGTTTCTCCTGTGCAGGAAAAATAATAATCGCCGCCATTCTGCAGTTCCTCCTTGTCACCATTGGTTTTCTGCTTCTGATTTTACCAGGCATTTATCTTTCAATGGGCTACATTATGACCATTCCACTCATCGTCGACAAAGGCCTGTCACCGTGGCAGGCGATGGAAACTTCCAGAAAGGCTGTTCATAAGGTCTGGTGGAAGGTTGCTGGAATATTCACGATTATGGGATTGATTTTTTTGGTTTCATTTATTCCCATGGCAATCGGAGTCATTTGGACCTGGCCGATGTTTATCATCCTGGTTGGAGTCGTCTACCGGCATCTGTACGGGCAAGACAATAAAACTGCCTAGTCGCGGCAGAACTGTCCCGACAGGTGAGCAATCCGACTGTAGGAAGGAGGGTACAAGTTTATTATGCCCTCCTTTTTTGCGTTTTATCTAGACTCGCGTAAAAACCTGAATTTTCGGATGGCTACGACGCCATCATTGAAGTGAGGTAGAATTATGGGGCTGATTGATCCCGCATTGTACTGGCTGATCATAGGGGTGATGCTGTTCTTTCTGGAAATGGCAGTGCCTGGCTTTATCCTCTGTTTCTTTGGCTTGGGCGCCTTGGTGACCGCTCTTGCTGCCTGGTTGACCTCGATCAGCATAGCCTGGCAGCTGGCCCTTTTTATAACTGCCTCTTTTATCTCTTTGATTTCTTTGAGAAACATAATTAAAAGGAAAATTATCGTCCCGGCTGCAACAGGGGTAGATGAGGATGAAGATATGTTGCCCGTGGTTGTGGGCGAAAAGGGAGTTGTCAGTATGACGATCGCGCCCCCGGCTGAAGGACGGATTAAATATGCAGGAACCACCTGGAAAGCAATTGCCGATGAGTACATTGCGGAAGGGGAGATAGTAGCTATCGTCAGCCGGAAAGGTCTCGTCATAGAAGTTGAAAAAGTTTAAGAATACTCAGCAGTTGTAAGAAAAGCCGATTAGTTGGCGTTTATCCCGCTTGTGGGAGGAACATTTAATGGAACAAATCCTTATAGCACTTGGCGTTATTCCGTTATTTGTCGTCGTGGTTCTTTGGAAGACAGCGGTGACTGCGCCACAGCGCTCGGAATTGGTCGGGGGCAAAGGGAGCGGAGCCGCCTGCGATAGTCCGGAGGTCAATTACCGGACTTGAAGAAATTCGCTGATACAAACAACGGAAACCTTGAAGCGCGCCGGAACATGAAAAAGCATTCTCCGGCCTTTATTCATCTGCTGATGGTTGTCGCGTCAATACTGGTTTCCACCTCGTTCACGGTCGGAGCAGCGATAACCGCGGAACTTGATCCTGCTGTTCTGACCCTGGTGCGTTTTACCATTGCTGCCTGTATTTTCGGACCTTGGGTGTATTCCAGCTACGGTTTGGGGTTTTCGTTTTCGCTTTTTTGCCGTTGCGCGTTGATCAGTGGTTGTCTGGTGGTTTTTTTCTGCTGTATGTTTTTGTCGCTCCGCTATACCAGCGATCTTAATACCAGCGTGATTTTTGCGTTGGTTCCCTCGATTTCCGCTGGGTATGCTCTGCTTTTTACTGGAGAACGACTGCAAAAAGAGCAGCTTCTCGCTCTCTGCTGCGGACTTATCGGAGTTATCTGGGTGATCTTCCAAGGGAATCTGTCACATCTTCTTGCCATGGAATGGAATAAGGGAGATTTGATCTTTCTTGGTGGTTGTTTCGCCATGGGACTCTATACCCCTCTGGTAAAACTCTTTCACCGCGGGGAGTCGATGGCAATCATGACCTTCTGGGTCCTGGTGACGGGGAGTCTCTGGCTCGCGCTCTTTGCCGGGGGCAAAATGAGCACGGTCGACTGGAGCGCAATACCGTTTTTTGCTTGGGCTGGGGTGGTGTATCTTGCCATTTTTACAACGATCGTCACCTTTTTTCTCACCCAATATGCCGTACCGTATCTGGGACCCACCCGGGTCACCGCCTATTCGTACCTCTATCCGGGGCTGGTGCTGATAATTGATCTGTTGCTGGGGCACGGACTGCCGCCCTTACGCGTCATTCCGGGAGTACTGGTAGTACTTGTGGCCATGATAGTGCTTCAGCAATCAAGAAAAAATCCATGATCAGGCATTGATGGAATTGGTCAGGGATTTTTTCTGACAAGATGCAGATAGAGATCGCCTCTTCCCTGCGGACCGGGGCGGCCTTTCCCGCGAAGCCGGAGTTTTTGGCCATCTTTGCTGCCGGGTGGAATTTTGACCCTTAGAGTTTGTTCACCTTCTTCTCCATAAACAAGGATCTGAATAGTTTTGCCCCGTTGAAGTTCGTTGTCGGTAAGAGGAGTATGATAGGTCGTGTCCTGAGCGAGCATGCGTGGATGGGAGCGACCACTCCGGTTTGTACCTTTTGCGCTTTTCTCTTTGCCTATGCCCAGCATGGAGCCGACTGCGTTGCCGACCGACTTGAATATCGATGATTTTCCCGAAAGACTCTTCTTGGCGGCATCGGTCAATAGAGGCCCGGCCAGGGAGCCGATAAGAAAAATCCCTCCGGCAAAAAATCCTCCCTTGCCACCGAAAAAACTTTTCTTGACGAATTGCGAGCTGTGGCGAAAGCCCGAGCGTTGAAACTCACGCAGAATGCCGTTGAACATCTGTTGGAAGCGGGGATCTCGAAAGAGATCCCGGAGGATGTCCTCCTGACTGTAGGTGAAACCTTCGCCGCCGCCCGCCGTACCGGTCGAATATGCTTTGCCTCTTATTCTGCAGGAGTCGTATTCCCGTCTTTTACCCGGATCGGTAAGTACTCCATATGCCTCGGCAATTTCTTTAAACCGTTCTTCAGCCGCAGGATTATCTGGATTCCGGTCGGGATGATATTGCATAGCCAGTTTCCGGTAGCTTTTCCGAAGTTCCTCTTCGCCGGCCGTATCGGCTACCCCAAGTATTTTATAATAGTCTTTCATGATTGATGGACTCGTAGAAACCTAAAATCAGCGATGGCTAAGTAAAAACCTTCAGGTGTTATACCTTCGTCTCCAGTAGACAGCTCTGAATATTTTTTCCCTCACTGCCTACAATAGTAAAACTGTTGCTGTGAAATAACAAATAAATACGAATTCGGAATGTACACGAGGTATTGACTGCCCAGCTATGTCGCGGGTTGAACGGATTGTGTTCATCCTTGGGATCTCCAGGGAAAAGCGGGTCCGTCATCATGTTTATGGAAATCATATACTTTTCATTTTAAAAAGAGTAGTTATGCTGTCAGGGAAGATAGACAACCAGCCCGCATCGTCCGTGAATATCTGTCAATATCGTCTGAACTGATAAAAAAATCAGCACTATCTGCCTGATTGATTTTCAAGACATCTCCGAGACGAAGCTGTTTGAAGAAAGTTTATCTCTTGGTTGGGGATTGGGCAGACCGAGCACACAAACACATTCCGGAATAAGACAAGCTATCAATATGAAAAAATTCATCATTGTTCTCGTAATTATCGGTGCTGTGATCGCCTTCTTTGCCTTTGATCTCAATCAGTATCTCACTCTGGAACACATTAAGGACAACCAGGTGAAATTTCAGCAATGGCGTGACAGCGCTCCGGTCTGGGTAAGCTTGTCCTTTTTTGCACTTTATGTATTGGTTACGGCGCTGTCTCTTCCCGGAGCGGCGATCATGACCCTGGTAGCCGGTGCTCTTTTCGGGCTGGGATGGGGGTTGTTGCTTGTCTCCTTTGCCTCGACAATAGGTGCGACTCTGGCCTTTCTTATCTCACGTTATCTCCTGCGGGACAGTGTACAGAAACGCTTTGCCGACCGGCTTAAACCGATCAACAAAGGAATCGAACGTGAAGGCGCATTTTATCTCTTCAGCCTGCGTCTGGTTCCGATTTTTCCATTTTTTCTCATCAATATTCTGATGGGCTTGACTCCTATCAAAACCTTTACCTACTACTGGGTCAGTCAGTTGGGTATGCTTCCGGGAACAGTGGTTTATGTCAATGCCGGCACACAACTCGGGAAGATAGATACACTCAGTGGGATATTGTCGCCAGGATTACTTTTGTCCTTTGCTTTGCTGGGAATTTTCCCCTTGCTGGCCAAGAGGGCGACCAGCTGGCTAAAAAAAAAGAGAGTATACGCCAACTGGTCCAGGCCTGCAAAATATGATCGTAATCTCATAGTAATCGGTGCCGGAGCGGCCGGTCTGGTCAGTTCCTATATTGCAGCCGCCGTAAAGGCTAAAGTCACTCTGGTTGAAGCGAACAGGATGGGTGGAGATTGTCTTAATTACGGCTGTGTCCCCAGTAAGGCACTGATCAAGACCGCTAAGATCATTCACCACATGAAGAATGGTGCTCAATATGGATTGACAAACCTTAACCCAGAATTCAGTTTTAAAAAGGTGATGGAGCGGGTGCACAAGGTAATCGCAACGGTCGAGCCACACGACAGCATCGAACGGTATTCAGAGCTGGGAGTGGAGGTGCTGAAAGGATATGCCACAGTCGTCGATCCCTGGACTGTCCAGGTACGGCTGGAGAACGGTGAAACAAAAAGGCTTACCTCCAGGTCGATCATTTTGGCCACCGGCGCCCGTCCCTTTGTGCCACCTCTGCCCGGCATTGAAGAATCCGGGTATCTGACCAGCGATACTCTCTGGGAAACACTTGCCAGGTGGGAGACAGTACCGAATCGTCTGGTCATTCTGGGGGGAGGCCCTATCGGTTGTGAGCTGGCTCAATGTTTTGCCCGTCTGGGATCGCAGGTTATCCAGGTGGAAATGGCTGACAGGATCATGATACGCGAAGACGTTGAAGTATCGGATCTCGCCAGAAAGATCCTTGAAAAAGATGGGGTAACGGTTCTTACCGGCCATAGCGCCGTCCGCTGTGTACAGGATGATCAGGGGAAGGGTATTATCGTACGGCAGGGTGAATCGGAAAGACGTATATCTTATGATGTCCTGATCTGTGCCGTGGGAAGGGCTGCCCGGCTTAATGGCTATGGGCTGGAAGAAATCGGCGTCCCGACGGAACGGACGGTCGTCACCAATGAGTATCTCGAAACCCTCTATCCCAATATCCTTGCCGCCGGAGATGTGGCCGGCCCCTATCAGTTTACCCATACTGCCGGTCACCAGGCCTGGTATGCTTCAGTCAATGCTCTCTTTGGTGAGTGGAAAAAATTCAAAGTCGATTATTCCGTCATTCCCTGGACAACCTTTCTAGATCCGGAAGTGGCCCGGGTAGGCTTGAACGAGCAGGAAGCGCGTGAGAAGAAAATCAACTACGAGCTTTCCCGGTTTGATTTTGCCGAGCTTGACCGGGCAATAACCGATGATGCAACCGAGGGTTTCATCAAAGTACTCACGGTTCCCGGAAAAGACAGGATTCTTGGGGTGACGATAGTCGGGGAACACGGTGGCGACCTGTTGACTGAATTTGTGCTGGCCATGAAACACGGTTTGGGATTGAACAAGATACTCGGCACGATTCATACCTATCCCACGCTGGCCGAAGCCAATAAGTATGCTGCGGGAGAATGGAAAAAAGCGCATGCACCAAAGAAAATCCTCGATTTTATGCAATGGTATCACGGTTGGAAAAGGGGATGAGCCGAATGGCCGGCACCGAATATCATTTCGAATTATTATGAGTTCATCAATATTGATGGACTCGCAAAAACCTAAAAATCATGGATGGCTAAGTAAAAAACTTCAAATTCGAGGTGCGCAAATTATCAATCATTTCGAAGTACCTCTTGTGCGTCGAAATGATTGATAATTTGTGGAAACGAAGCAGGTGAAGAGTTTTTGTAGCAACGAAGCAGGTGAAGTTTTTTACGATGCTATCAATAATCAAAATCCAAGGAGGAAGCACTCGATGAGTATGATGGTGAAAAATAACATTCACTGGGTAGGGAAGATAGATTGGGAATTAAGAAAATTTCACGGCGATGAATATTCCACCTATAAGGGGTCATCCTATAACTCGTATCTGATCAGGGAAGAAAAGGTCGCCCTCGTCGACACCGTTTGGAGTCCTTTTGCCTTGGAATATGTTGAAAACCTCCGAAAAGAGATTGATCTGAATCAGATCGATTATATCATTGCCTGCCATTCGGAGAATGATCACAGCGGCGCCATGCCGGAGCTTATGCGTCACATCCCCGATGTGCCGATTTACTGTACCAGCAATGGAGCGAAGATTCTTAAAGGGCTCTACCATCAGGATTGGAATTTCCAGCTGGTAAAGACAGGTGACAAGTTGAGTCTTGGCGGGAAGGAACTCATTTTCGTTGAAGCCCCGATGTTGCATTGGCCGGACAGCATGTTCACCTATCTGACCGGTGACGAAGTGCTGTTCAGTAACGATGGTTTCGGCCAGCATCTGGCCTCGGAATTCCTGTTCAATGACCTGGTCGACCAGGCTGAGCTGTACCAGGAGGCGATTAAATATTATGCAAATATCCTGACACCGTTCAGCCCTATGGTGACCAGAAAGATCAAGGAGGTCCTGGGGTTAAACCTCCCGCTCGATATGATTTGTACCAGCCATGGAGTTATCTGGCGTGACAATCCGGTCCAGATCGTCGAAAAGTACCTCGAATGGGCGGATAATTATCAGGAGAATCAGATAACGATACTTTACGATACCATGTGGAACAGCACCAGGATCATGGCCGAGGCGATAGCGACAGGCATTCGGGAAGCGGACAGTGAGGTGACTGTAAAATTGTATAATCTGGCTAAGACCGACAAAAATGACGCCATTACTGAAATATTTCGCTCAAAGGCCATCCTGCTGGGCTCCTCGACTATCAATAATGGTATCCTGGTGTCGGTTGCGGCGCTGCTGGAAGAGATGAAGGGGATGAAATTCAAAAACAAGAAAGCCGGAGCGTTTGGCAGTTATGGCTGGAGCGGGGAGGCGGTAAAGCTGCTGTCGGCAAAGCTGGCCGATGCCGGATTTGCAGTGGTGAATGAAGGCATTCGGGTGCTCTGGGCGCCGGCTGATGAGGCTGCGAAGAATTGCCGGGAATTTGGAAGAACATTCGTCGGCAATCTATAATCCGGCATATTTTATCTTCAGTGTCCCTGCCGTCTGTGCCCGTCTCGTTTTCGACTCCTTTGGCAAAGTCGTTGCCGGTTCCAATCACGTTTTATGATATTCATAAAGATTTGGATAATGGTGACGGGCACAGGTCGGACAGAGACCGTGACTGAAGGTAGCTTCCGAGTGATATTGAATATATTCTTCCATGGGATACCATTGGCGCTCTTTGTCTCGTATCTGCTTACAATGGGAGCAAATTGGGATGACTCCCCGAAGTACTTTCTCTTCCGTGCTATCATTGACGATTAAAAAGAGGTAGGAACAGCCGTTCAACACTATCGATCCGCCAAGCAATTCAACATCTCGTGCTTCACCGGATGCCAGTTTGTGCCTGGAGAAAATTTTTGATTTTCCTTCGATTTCGGTTCGTTTAATTGTACGGTTGATATCCTCTTTCGGCAGAGTGCTCAGCTCGGAAATGGTCATTTGTCTGAATTCCTTGAGGGAATACCCATAGAATTTGCAGGCACTCGGATTGGCCTCCTCGACCTTGCCGGTCGTGGCATTGATCAGGAGAAAATGGGCATGATTCCTTTTAAATAGCGTCGTGTACCACATTCCGCGTTCATGCTGTTGCCGTATTTTCTTTTTCAGCCGGGTAGCGGTTCTTTGACTTGCACTGAGTAGTCTTTGCCGGGAGTCGAGGAAATGGCCGGTAATGTAACCAATTGTGCCACCAGCCAGTAATGGGAGAATGTATCTGAATAAGTCGTATTCCCCTTCTGATCCCAGAAGTATCAGTCGGCTCAAGCAAGTAATAACTATGGCCATTAAAAAAGATCCCTTGTATTTGTAGGATATTTTTTGCAATATCAGGGCAATTTTTGTTTTCATGCGGAGATCACTTTTTTCTTCCCGTTAGCCCCGATTTGTCGCTATCGAGGTCATGTATGTCAATTGCCGGCAAGCCGAGATAGAACTGCAGCAGCTATCTTCCGCACCTTGCCTTTCCAGCGTTACGGACGTGGTGCAATCGGCTTGCCTTTTGTAAACATTGTGTCTGGATCCTTGATCGAGACAGCCGGCATCAAATCGGATTGGATATTCACTATGAGGGTCCTTCTTTTTTCGGGTCGTGATTTTTTTTTGAAGCTGTGGTTGAATGAAAGTATCGTGACAATGCAACCGGCAAATGGATTAGGGGTCTGCCGAATTTTCGAAAAGAGGAACCTGGGGTAAAATGGCTGGAACGCGGAAACCAGTGGCGTGCGGGGAAAATAAATTGGGCCGGATCGGTTATCGGCCCTATTGGGTCTTGATTTTTTCTATACTTATCAGGGCAGTCCATCAGGTCGGTGCCGCTATATATCTGGCTGTTTATCTTCTCGATGAGATCGTACATCCTCCCTCCTTTTATCTTGTCATTGTCCTAACCAGTGGTGTGATCCTGTTTTTTGCCGAATGGATGAGGCATCGGCAGATATGCAGGGAATTTTCTGGTGTAAGTACAATAATCAAACTGCTCCTGCTCGGGGCGGCTTATCATGGATTTCTTTCGGCTTCCGGCACAGTGCTGTCGGCGTTTTTGTTAGCCTCGATAGGCGCTCATGCCCCGAAGGTGATACGGCATAGATTACTTTTTTGATGATGTCGCAGATTATTCTGAGAAAACCTTACAAAAGTCTTACAATTTACTGACGAGGCAATACAAATCGTCGCCGTAGTATGGTTTTATCTTTCAATGTCTCGAATTATTTAGTTATTTTTTTATGAAAAATAATGTCGTGGCAGATTTATTTTTTGAAAATATCTTTCGATGTTGCTGTACCGCATCATCCGGTTGTCCTGCTGCTGTTTCGGTTTATCCAGGCGTGAAAATCCAACTATTTCTCTGGTCTTCTCCTCATGAGACGGTTTGTCAGGAGGTGTGTGTCATTTAGTCCCATTGTCTTCGGTCGATGGGTCATTTTGTTCCTTTGGCTTTTTATGGCTTCCACCAAGCAAAAACGAATACATTTCCTGGAGATTGTTCTTGTCGGTTTTGCAGATATTTACCTTTTTACTCTTTCGAAGAGTCACAAGAGAGTTTTTAGGTGAGGCAGTAGAGCCGGCCTACCTGCTTTGTGTGTAATTATGACCCATTGGCCATGGGGCATCAGTCCGGAACCAGCGTCCAGGCTCGATAAGCAATCAGGTTTGAAAATTGCAGAAAAAAATATTTACAAGAATTCTCTCCACTAACAGTCTATATTCAAAGACTGAGGTTCCGAGAAAACCGCTTGTGAATCGATCACCCTCAAAAAGAACAAATATTCAATGGAGACTGACTTATGAACATAACCAAATTTGCCATTCCCGAAATTATTTTCGGTCGGGGAAGTCTGAATTATGCCGGACAATGTGTTTTGCGGCTGGGGGCAAAAAAGGTGCTTCTTGTCAGTGACTCGGGTATCGAGAAAGCCGGATGGGTTCAGCGGCTGATGGATATTCTCAAAAAAGAGGGGGTGGAATGGGTTTATTATCCGGGAGTCACCTCCAACCCCAGAGATTTTGAGGTGGAAACAGGCGCTGAGTTTTATTTGGAAAATGGCGCTGATGTGATCATTGCGATTGGCGGCGGCAGCCCGATGGATACCGCCAAGGGAATTGCGATTATTGCCAGCAACGGCGGCAAGATAAGAGATTACGAAGGAGCGAACAGGGTAATGCGGCCCTTGCCGCCTATGGTGCTGATCACCACCACCGCCGGCAGTGGCTCGGATATTTCCCAGTTCTGTATTATTACCGATGTTGAGCGGGCAGTAAAAATGTCGATTATCACCCGCACGCTGGTTCCCAATATTTCCATTGTTGATCCCCTCATTCTTCGGACAAAGAGCGAAACACTTATCATCCAGTCGGCAGTCGATGCACTGGCCCATGCAATAGAAGCATATGTCTCGACCATTGCCTCGCCCTTCACTGAGATGCAGTCTTTAAAAGCTGTTGATCTCATTATCAGAAACCTTCCCAAGGCAGTCGAGACGAGATCTCTGGACTGTCTGGAAAAACTGAGCAACGCCTCGGTCGCCGCCTCCATGGCTTTCAGCAATGCCAGTCTTGGTGCCGAGCATGCTCTGGCTCATTCTCTGGGCGGCCACTTTGACATGCGCCACGGAGCGATTCATCCTATACTGCTCACAGCGGTCATGCGGTATAACTTAGAGAGTGCTGAAGCCAAACTCGCCAATATCGGCCGGGTAATTTTAGACAAGAGGATCGGCTCGGCCCGTGATTCAGCCCTTGCCGGCATTGAAAAGCTGGAGGAATTCTTCAGTTCTTTCAATGTACCATTGAAGCTGAGAGAGCTGATTGGGGAGGAGAATAAGCACTTTTTGGAACCAATTTGCCAGATGGCGGTCAATGATGCCTGTAACCTGACTAATCCCCGGCCGGCCTCATGGCGGGAACTGCTGAACATCTGTGGGGAGGTATGGTAATGAAAATAACCACTTTGGAAGATCTGGTTGGAATTGAGCACTGCAAGCTTGGTTTTTATCAAGAACTCCAGCAAAAAGTGGAACAGTTGAAAACATCCAATCAGGAACTGGAGAGAAAGCGCAAGGAAATCCAGGCGGTATTGGACGGCATTACCGATCTGATGCTGATTCTCTCCGAGGATCTGAAAATTCAAAGGGTCAACCATGTTTTTTCCGAGTGGTTTCCGGGCGTGGATCCTATCGGAAAGCATTGCTATGTCTTATTTCGCGGCGAAAACTGTAAATGTGAAAACTGTCCGGCCCAGCGTTCTCTGGAGCAAGACCAGATTGTAAAAGACCTGTGTATCTATAAGGTGGATGATAAGTTCAGACATTATGAAATCATTGCCTCACCACTGCGAACCGATCCGGCCGGTGAGCGTAACGTGCTCCTGTTTAAAAGGGATGTCACGTTGGAAAAGGAATTTCAGGCCCAGTTCTATCAGGCGGAAAAGATGGCTACGGTCGGCGCCCTGGCTGCCGGGGTGGCCCATGAAATCAATAATCCATTGGCGGCAATCAGTGGTTTCGCCGAGGGTTTGCAGCGCAGAATCGGCCGGATACGGGACAAAGTCGAGCCTGAACTCCTCGCCGATTTTGCCGAGTATACCGATACCATTATCAAAGAATGTCTTCGTTGTCGCGACATCGTTCAGACATTGTTGACTTTCAGCCGCCCGGTTGCAACCAGTCTTGGTCCGGTGGATATGAACCAGTGTGTCAAAGATACCCTTTTCATTCTTAAGCACCATTTTAAAGAGCAGCACAATATCGCCGTCAAGACTGATCTGCAGCCGAATATTCCGCTGATTATGGGCGATGAATCGCAATTGAAACAGGTCATAATCAATCTGTTCACCAATGCCTTTGATGCGACGCGGGATGGCGACATTATCCGCATTATCACCAGCGCCGGAGCTGACGGAGGGGTTGAGTTGATTGTGGAAGACTCCGGCTGCGGCATTTCCGCCGAATTGCATGATAAACTCTTTGAACCTTTTTTTACCACGAAACCAGTAGGTCAGGGGATTGGTATTGGCCTGTCCACCTGCTATTCAATAGTTAAAAATCATCACGGCGAGATCACCGTGACCAGTAAAGTGGGCAAGGGGACATTTTTCAAGGTCTCGCTGCCGGGTATAACGATATAATGGAACGAGAAGAATATGCTATCCTGGTCATTGATGACGAGGAACCGATCAGACGGCTGTTGCAGAAGGAACTCTCTACGGATCAGAGGAAGGTTCTGACCGCGGCCGACGCTGCTGAGGCAAGGGAAAAATTACAAACCAACTGGTTTGATGTCATCGTTATGGATCTGCGGCTGCCGGATGTCCAGGACCTGGACCTGTTGATAGAGATAAAAGATACAGTGCCCCATATCGAAGTGGTCATGATCACGGGACACGGGGACATAGATAGTGCGGTAAAGGCGGTCAAACTGGGTGCCTGTGATTTTATCCGCAAGCCTTTCAACCTGGACAGGCTGGAACTTGTTGTGGAAAAGGCCCATCAGCGGGTCCTGCTTTCCCGGGAAAACACTATCTTGCGTCATAACAGCGGTGTTGACCAGGAACCTGTGCAGTTTATCGGGAATTCGCAAATCGTCCGCGATATCAAGTTCCTGATAAATAAAGTAGCCCCGGCCAAAATACCGGTCCTTCTGACCGGGGAGTCGGGTGTCGGTAAGGATGTCGTCGCCAGGCTGATTCATCAACGATCAGCCTGTGCCGCTCATCCGATGATTATTAAAAATTGTGCCTCGTTGCAGAAGGATCTTGCCCGTAGCGAATTATTCGGCCACATGAAAGGTTCCTTCACCGGAGCCAACGAGTCGCGGGAGGGCTTGATGGCCTACGCGCATGACAGCACCCTGTTCCTCGATGAGATCGGTGAGCTTCCTCTGGGGGTCCAGGCGTCCCTGTTGAGGATTCTTGAGACTCAAACCTATCGGAGAGTAGGCGAAAAGGAAGAACGAAAGGTAAATATCCGCTTTCTTTTTGCCACCAACCGTAACCTGGCCGAGGAAGTGGAACAGGGGCGATTCAATGAGGCCTTTTTCCATCGGATCAATGCCTTCAATATCGAGATACCCTCCCTCAATGAGAGAAAGGAAGATCTGCCTTTGTTGGTAAATTATTTTCTTATGCGTTTAAGTCCCGATAATACTCCCTACCGGATCGTCGACAGTGCCATGGATTGTATTCTTCGCTACAACTGGCCTGGAAATGTCCGGGAACTGCGCAATGTCATCGAACGTTCGATTATTCTCGCGGAAAATAACATTATTACCGAACGTTGTTTGCCCCGCGAACTGGTCTCAATCTCTGAAGATAATCAGGTGGCTCTAACTCTTGAGTCAGTGGAAAAAAATCACATCCTGAAAATACTGCATTTTTTTAACGACAATCGACAAAAAACTGCTGAAACACTTGGCATCAGCAGGAAAACACTCTATCGGAAACTGGCCCAATATTCCGGGCAATAAGCTGCCTGTAGTGGCAACAGGTCATAATGACCTGTTTGCTCTCTCTCCTGTATCATTTTGACTCATCTGGCTAGCACTGTTGTTATCTGTCAGTTTTGGGTCGTTTTTTCTGAAAAATCCTAAAGTACATAGCGCTGATTTCTCGTTCCGGGGGACATTATGTCATTTCCGGTTATGGCGGAAAAATATGTAACCTTCTGTTTTAAAAGGTTAAAATATGTTGGCATGCTGTTTGCTATAGTCAAACTGCGCAAGAAATGGATCCAAACAGAGTCTAACCCCCGCAAAGCACGGGTATAAGTACCTTCACGAAATTCATTTTAAAAAATAAGAAATGAATTTCTAAGGTACTAAACCAATCAGAACAACCTCATCTATAAAAGGAAGGTATCATTATGGCAATTCGTGAAGAAGTATATGGCTATTTCATTCCCAGTGTTACCCTGATAGGTATTGGAGCAGCAAAGCAGATTCCCGAGAAAATCAAAGCACTAGGCGGCAGCAAACCGCTGATCGTCACCGACAAAGGCATTACCGGAGCAGGAATCACCAAGCAGATTACAGAGTTACTCGATGCAGCCGGCATGAAATATGTCGTTTATGATGAAACTATTCCTAATCCCACCGACAATAACGTGGCTGCCGGAGTTAAAGTTTATAAAGAGAATTCCTGTGACAGCCTGATCACCCTGGGCGGCGGCAGCTCACATGACTGCGGCAAGGGCGTTGGACTGGTCATTGCCAATGGCGGCACAATCCATGATTACGAAGGCGTTGATAAATCGTCCAAACCGATGCCTCCTTACGTCGCGGTAAATACTACGGCCGGAACCGCCTCGGAAATGACCAGGTTCTGTATCATCACCGATACCAGCAGAAAAGTGAAAATGGCTATCGTCGACTGGCGGGTCACTCCGGGTATCGCCCTTGACGATCCTCTTTTGATGATGGGAATGCCGCCTGCGCTGACCGCAGCAACCGGTATGGATGCCCTCACCCACGCAGTGGAAGCCTATGTTTCCACTATCGCAACCCCGATGACCGACTCAGCCGCGGAAAAAGCGATTGAACTGATCGCTACTCATCTGCGTCCTGCCGTTGCCAACGGCGGCGATATCGTAGCCCGTGAAGGTATGTGCTATGCCCAGTACCTCGCCGGTATGGCCTTCAATAACGCCAGTCTTGGTCACGTTCATGCAATGGCTCATCAGCTGGGCGGTTTCTATGATCTGCCCCACGGAGAGTGTAATGCTATTCTGCTTCCCCATGTGTGCAATTTCAACCTGATCGCCAAGATGGATCGTTTTGTGAAAATAGCCAAACTGATGGGCGAAAACGTGGATGGTCTTGCACCGCGTGATGCTGCAGAGCTGGCCTTGGTTGCCATCAGAAAGCTTTCTACCGATATCGGCATACCATCTGGTCTGGTCGAGCTTGGAAAACGTTACGGCAAAGAGGTTAAGGCCGCCGACATCGATACCATGACCGGCAATGCCCAGAAAGATGCCTGCGGTTTGACCAACCCCCGCACCCCAAAAGATACAGACGTTAAAGCTATTTATAAGGCGGCATTATAATTAATTGTCAATAGACTACGCTACGGGGTACGGATTTGTCCGTACCCCTGTTTTTCGTTATTACTGAGGAGTAAAGGAATGGCTGACAAAATATTTCGTGTGAACATGTCTGATCTGACCACTAAGGTTGAGGATGTTCCCAGTGAGTGGGCAGGGCTTGGCGGCCGGGGATTGACTTCCAACGTGGTCGCCGCCGAAGTGGACCCGACCTGCCATCCACTGGGTAAAAAAAACAAACTGGTGATAGCTCCGGGACTGCTCTCCGGCACTCAGGCCGCTAACTCCGGCCGACTTTCCTGCGGTGCCAAGAGTCCTTTGACCGGAACGATCAAGGAAGCGAACGCCGGCGGCAGTTCAGCCCAGATGCTGGCAAAATTAGGTGTCAAAGCCCTGATCATCGAAGGTCAGCCAATAGAGGACAAATGGTACAGCCTGCAAGTGGCAACGGATGGGGTCGCCATCAAGGAAGAGACCGAACTTATCGGTAAAGGCAACTATGAGGTGGTTCAGACCCTGAACTCCCGACTTGGCGAAAAATTCGGAGTGATCACCATTGGACCGGCCGGCGAGATGAAAATGGCTGCGGCCAACATTTCCATCAAGGACCCCGGTTCGAGGATTCGTTCCAATGGACGCGGTGGTCTGGGTGCGGTAATGGGTTCCAAGAAAATTAAATTCATCGCGGTCGAACCGACAGATAAGAAAGTCGACATTGCCAAGCCGGAGGAATTCATGGCGGCCAATCGGGCCTTTGCCAAGGCGCTGGTCGACAATCCAATCAGCCAGGCTCTGGGACAATATGGTACAAATGTTCTGGTCAATATAATCAATGAAGCGGGGGCGCTGCCTACCCGTAATTTCACGACCGGACAATTTGAAGGTCATGAAGAGATTTCCGGTGAGACCATGCACGACACCATTGTCGCACGAGGCGGCAAGCCGAAGCATAACTGTCATGCAGGATGTGTTATCAATTGTTCTCAGCTCTACAACGACAAGAATAAAAAGTACAAAACCTCCGGTTTTGAATATGAGTCGATCTGGGCCATGGGTGCGGACTGCTGTGTGGCAAACCTCGATCATATTGCCGAAGCCGATCACCTTATGGACGATCTTGGTCTTGACACCATCGAAACCTCAGTTGCCTTCGGCGTTGCCATGGAAGCCGGTGTACTCGAGTTTGGAGATGGCGAGGCAGTCTGTCAGATCCTCCGTGAGGATATCGGCAAGGGCACTCCTTTAGGCAGAATTATAGGCGGCGGAGCGGGAAATGTCGGCAGAGCTTTTGGCGTAACCAGGGTGCCGGTCGTTAAAAATCAAGCGATTCCTGCTTATGATCCCCGGGCCATTAAAGGTATCGGCATCACCTATGCCACCTCCACTCAGGGTGCCGATCATACAATGGGCTATACCATTGCCACCAACATCCTTGGGGTCGGCGGCAAACTCGATCCGCTCAGCAAGGAAGGGCAGGTGGAGCTGTCGCGCAATCTGCAGATCGCTACCGCTGCCATCGATTCCACCGGCATGTGCCTGTTTATAGCCTTTGCCGCACTGGATGACGCCAATTGTCTCCCGGCACTGATCGATATGATCAACGCCCGGTTCGGCATAGCCCTCACTGCCGATGATGTCACCAATCTCGGCATGAGCATTCTCAAAACGGAGCGTGCCTTCAACATGGCTGCAGGTTTTACCAGCCAGGATGACCGGTTGCCTGAGTTCTTTAGCGATGAACCGATTGCCCCGCATAATGTAGTCTGGGATATCGACAATAAAACTATCGATTCCTTCTGGAATTTCTAATTGCCCTGACCCTACCTTCTGCAGGGCCTTTTCTCTCTGCCGATATCATCGCATTTTAGCCGACTGTGATGGTATCGGTGGGGGGATTTTCCGCATCTCTTCCCCCGTTGTATTTTTGTCTTCACTTTGGTCCAGCTTCACAGGAGTGTGGTTGCCGGCTGTCTGCCCCCGCCTTTCCTTTGACCTCACTGATACTTCGCCAGTATTTCGTCCTTAGCCATCTGTTGTCCAAAGTTGTAAAACGGGAGACAACAACTACCAAAAACGTCATGAATATTGAGTTAATTTTACAAAAATGTACTGATGGTTGAAGTTCCTCTTCCGGCTGTAGGTGTGTATCTTGTGGGCAACTGTCTGAAAATAATAAACAAATATAATTTATTTTCGACTGGCAGTGGTTTTGCTTTTCAATAGCCTGGGAGTAATGCCTAATCGTGCCGGGGGATCCGGTTCCAAATGCAATCTGATATCAGAGGGAGTGATTTATGAAAAAACCATCCGTAATGTTTTCCGTCATACTCGTGGCGGTCTTTCTTATACAATTTGCAGGCGTGGCTTTCGGCGCAGACGTGCCGGTTCCCGACAAAGGCGATACCGCCTGGATGATTGTCGCCACCCTGTTGGTGACTTTGATGACGATCCCGGGTCTGGCCCTGTTTTACGGTGGTTTGGTCCGTACTAAAAATATGCTGTCGGTCCTGATGCAGGTTTTTACGGTCTTTGCCCTCTGTATTGTACTCTGGGTCATCTACGGGTATAGCCTGGCGTTCACCGAGGGCAACGCATTCTTTGGCGGGTTCAGCAAGATCCTGCTCGCCGGAGTGACTGTTGATTCCGTGGCGGCAACCTTCAGTAAAGGTGTGGTTATTCCAGAGTTCGTTTATGTCTTCTTTCAGGCGACCTTTGCGGCAATTACGCCTGCCCTGATCCTTGGCGCCTTTGCAGAAAGAATGAAATTTTCCGCGATCCTCGCATTTATTACTATCTGGTTTACCTTTGCTTACTTGCCCATAGCTCATATGGTCTGGTTCTGGGCCGGCCCCGATGCGTATACCGATGCGGATGCGGCCGCGAAAGCAGGAGCCATCGCCGGGTTTTTGTTTCAGAAAGGTGCGATCGACTTTGCCGGCGGCACCGTCGTTCATATAAATGCAGCAATTGCCGGACTTATCGGCGCCTTTATGGTGGGGAAAAGGGTTGGTTACGGCAGGGAGTCCATGGCTCCGCATAGTCTGACCATGACCATGATCGGTGCCTCTCTGCTCTGGGTTGGCTGGTTCGGCTTCAACGCCGGTTCAAACCTAGAAGCGACCGGCCTTGCCGCCCTGGCCTTCGGAAACACCATGACTGCAACCGCTGCCGCTGCCTTGTCCTGGATGTTCACGGAATGGCTCCTGAAAGGGAAACCCTCCATGCTGGGAGCAGCTTCCGGTGCGGTAGCCGGTCTCGTCGCCATTACCCCGGCCTGTGGCTGGGTGGGAATTGGTGGCGCCCTGGTTATTGGTTTGGCCGCAGGTATGGTCTGCCTCTGGGGGGTAAACGGTCTAAAAAGGATGCTGGGTGTCGACGACGCCCTGGATGTTTTCGGTGTTCATGGTGTCGGCGGTATCCTCGGGGCTTTGCTCACCGGTATTTTTGCCAATCCCTCTCTCGGAGGTGTGGGGATCTATGACTACGTTGCCAATAAGACTGCCGTCTACTCGACTGGAGCCCAGATGATCAGTCAGCTGTGGGGCGTGGGAGTTACGGTGGTCTGGTCTGGGCTGGTCTCGATTGTTGCCTATAAAGTGATTGATATGGTGATCGGTCTCAGGGTCAGTGAGGAAGAGGAGCGCGAGGGACTCGACACCACCAGTCATGGTGAGTCGGCCTATAAGTATTAATTTTAGTATTAATTTTCCGCATACGCTGAAGTAATGCTCTGACCCGCCATCCGGTGTAAACCCGGTGGCGGGTCTTGTTGATTTATATTCACCGCTTATTCAATATCTCTTGTCTTTTCGTCCGGTTCTTTCTAACCTCCGCAAGTTTTCTTAAAAAACAAGAAAAGAATCTGTAAAGGTACTAAAGATCGACCTCAATTACTTTCGGAATGAAGACATATATACCGTATCTCGGAGAGACAATTGCTCTTGGCACTGTATTTTGCTGGACCTTCAGCATCCAATTTTTCGCTGCTGCTTCCAGGGAAGTCGGAGCGATTCCCGTCAATATCATCCGGCTCTTTGTTGCCTTGCTTCTTTTCAGCAGTCTTCTGTTTATAAGATACGGCATTCTGATTCCTGATGATTTTCCGGCCCGTTCCTGGTTCTTTCTCAGTCTCTCAGGAGTGATAGGTTTTTTCATTGGAGATATATTTCTCTTCAAGGCACTCGTTGAGCTGGGACCGCGAATAACCATGTTGATTCAGAGTCTGGCCGCTCCAACGGCAGCTGTTTTTGGCTGGACGTTTCTCAATGAAATTTATAGTCGGCACCAGTGGCTTGGAATGTCTATAACCCTTGCGGGTGTTTCCGCTGTTATTCTCGAAAGAAGTAAGGAATTATCTCCTGCTCGGAGATTGAAGGTGACAAGAGTGACCTATAAAGGAATTGTTTTTAGTTTCCTGGCAATGTTTGGTCAGGCCGGCGGGTTATTGCTCAGTAAGGCAGGAATGCAGACTGAATCAGGCTATCTGGATGCTTTTTCCGCTACTCAGATCAGGGCTATCGCCGCTTTTGTTTGTTTTGTCATTTTTTTTACGGTTACCAGGAAATGGAAACAGGTTAGAGTGGCCATAACGAACAGAAAAGCGGTGGTATTTACCGGTCTCGGCGCGGCCATTGGGCCTTTTGCAGGAGTTTCTTTGTCGCTTCTGGCTCTGCACTATCTGGCAACCGGTGTAGCTTCGACATTTTTTTCTCTCGTCCCTATCTGTATCATTCCGTTTTCAATTTACCTTTATAAAGAGCATGTTTCCCTGCGAGCCATCGGTGGTGCTGTCATGGCTGTCTTTGGTGTATATCTTCTTATGGCTTGATTTTCGGTATAAAACACTCACAAGAGGGGAATCATGCTGCGCCTCATACTCACGGGAATTTTAGCCGCGCTGTTTTTTAGCTCCACTTTTGTGCTGAACCGGGCCATGAGTCTTGAAGGAGGGCATTGGCTGTGGACTGCATCATTACGCTATGGCTGGATGCTGCTGTTCCTTTTTCTCTGGCTGACTGTTACAGGGCGTGCAGCTTTGGCAAGGCAAACGTTGCATCTTTACCGGAAACACTGGGTGTTTTGGACAATCGCAGGCAGTGTGGGCTTCGGCGTTTTTTACGCGCTTATCAGTTTCAGCGCCTCGTACGCCCCCAGCTGGGTCGTGGCGGCAACGTGGCAGATGACCATCCTGGCCACCCCCGCTGTACTGTTGCTGTTTGGCCGCAGGGTCTCTTTTCGTGCAGTCTTGTTTACCCTCGTTGTTTTTGCCGGCGTACTCCTGATAAATGTCGAGCAGGCCACCGCCGTGCCGCTTGGTGATGTGCTGCTGGGAGCTTTGCCTGTGCTTGGTGCAGCGTTTGCCTATCCACTTGGCAACCAGATGGTCTGGGAAGCGAGGATTGCCGCCGGAAATCATGACGGATTTGTCAGGCGCCTGCTCCCCGCCATTGATCATCCGGCCATGGATGACGCAATATGCCGTGTGCTCTTGCTTACTCTCGGTTCGCTGCCATTCTGGGCAGTGCTTATATTATGGCTTTCACCGCCTGCGCCGAATGAGGGGCAGCTTCTGATGACACTGCTTGTCGCGCTGTTTTCAGGTGTGGCGGCGACCAGCCTTTTTCTCGGTGCACGGCATATGGCTCAAGGTCCATCAGAGCTGGCTGCAGTAGACTGCACGCAATCGATGGAGGTTGTTTTTTCGCTTGCAGGAGAAGCATTGTTTCTCGGTGGTGCACTCCCCGGCTTGATGGGCTGGGCGGGGATAGTCCTGACTCTTATGGGGCTGGTGTTGTATTTGCGGATGCAGAAATTGTAAAACCGTCAATCCATGGGCACCAATCCATATCCCTGGGACTGATAGCCGATCATCGAAACATAGCCGTTTGCGACTACCTCCACCTCGGGGAGGAAATCGGCAACGTCAATATCCTCTAACCCTGCGGCGATCCGGCACTGCTCAATGGTAATTTTTAGTGTCTTAAACTTTTTCATTAAAGCTGCGATCTGTTCTTTTACCGGAAGATCGCTTTCCAGGACGTAATGGTCTCCTTTTGTGAAAAAATGACTCGCTTTACCTCGTATGCCAAGGACGAAAGTTGGGGTAACCCCGGCTGCGACGAGTTGCTGGTACGTTTTTTCAATAAGCTGCAGACGGAGAAGAAGAAGCTTTGGCTCACCGACGGTGACATCGAAATAGGCTTTGGCTTCCGTTACTCCCCTTAAGGCGTTTTCGTTAGTATACGCACCACTTTGAGTGCCGGCATGGGCGTGGGAGGAGAGACAAAGGAGTGTTGCCAAGAGAAAGAGGAGTATCTTCATTTTTTCTTATCCTTGTTGCAGAAACACTTGTAAGCGGTCAGCGTGAATAGCAAAATGTTCGTTTGATGCAAGAGCGGCAAACGTTTAACAGCCTAGGTCGAGCGGCTTGAGGATTTTCAAGGCCTTGTTTTCCTGCTCTTTCGGTTGGTACCAAACCTTGATCTTTTGACGTTGCTTTAATTCCGTCAGTTTATAAAAACCTTCGAAGACAGTATCTTTATCAATAGAGAAGGAAATTTTTGGACCCTTTCTCTGTTTGACTGTTATCGTCTGCTTTTCAGGGGAAACCGAACTTACTATGCCCTGGACGAACAGATAGTCGTTTGTGGATACCTCCTCTTCGAGCTCGGCTCCGTACAGAAGACCGGTCCCAAATAGCAGCAGGAAAGGCAGAAGCAGGCAGTTTAATACAAATACAGGGTGAGTTGTAAATTTCATGAATGCATATCCCTGAGATAAGATTTTTCCAGTGTCCATCAACCTTGATGGACTCCTAAAAACCTAAATTTTCGGATGGCTAAGTAAAAGCTTCCTCTGCGAGGCGCGAAAACTTATATCCGACTATATCTTGATGTAAGCATTGAAGTATCTCCCGGCAATATCCCTGACAAAGTAGACAGTCAGTCGAGTTATGATTTTGTGCCGATCGATGGAAACAGTGTTCAGAGGAGAGGGGGGGTCTCTTTTAATAAGTTATAGAGATCTTTTTGATTGTCCAGAAAATGTATTCCTATTTTGAAGGCGGGCTTCCCTTGATAATCGCAGACATCCATCCAGACCGATCGGGCGGCGATGGTAAACTCCTCAGCAATTCCGTTTTGATCCTGGGAGGAAAGGCGCAGATAATGGCTGTCACTGTTTAAAGTATTATAAAAAAGATGTTTCCCGTCGATCGTCATTTTCGGGACTATCAGGCAGGCGCCCTGCGGAGAAAAATTGATTACGGTAGCGGTGATCAGGCCTGGGAGAATTGTACCGGTCTGAATATCCTGCAGTCCGACGCTCATAATCAAGTCATGCTCAATTCTGGGAGATCTGAAAAAAAATGGTACCATAATCACTTTTTAGTGCAGCAACGTCGCGGATCCGAAATAAATGGCTTCAGACCGTTGCGGCCGAGAATTAATGTAAGTTTATCGATAAGTAGCCAGTTTTTTATACAATTGCAAATTGTTTCGAGTTTTTGCTCTCCGGATCACTTACTGTCTGTCACAGACAAGAAAAGACGGACGTAGAATATTTAAGCCGCCCTGAACTTATGCCTGAAAACACGTATTAAGTGGTTACAGTTACTCCTTGCCGGGGCGAAATCCGGCCCGAATATTGAATCTTTACATTTGCAGCAATCAAATTGAGACTTGCCGGGTACAAAACCTGAGAGACAGCGCACAGGATGAGCGATAATGAAACGTTTTCTTAACGAACTGTCACTACGCCAGGTTCGAAGGCTATCGGACATGTTATTCTGATTGTAGGCAATTGAACTGATTCTGTCAAATTATACTGAACTAACGAGCGGATAGATGACCTGAGACTGCGAGTGAATATTCTTATGAAAAGGGGTGTAAATCAACTACTCTTGGAAGGTCAGGTTACGCTGGTCTGGTTAAATTCCATTTATTTTCAGGCAATAAAGCCTGGGTATTTCTGATTTAAAATTTGCGAAACCATTCTTATTATGGCAATGGTTGGTGAAAACCAACACCCTGTAAGGGGTATAAGAATCTTTAGACAGATTGTTTTCTTGCAAAAAAACAAGAAAACAATCTGTAAGGTATCTAAAGTTTTTACAGGAAAGAATTTATATGGATGAACAAATTGTTGAACAGCTGATAGACATCGTGGGTAAAGATAATGTCTCAACCGCGGCATCCGATAGGATTACCCATTCCTACGATGCCACCCAAAAGCGATATCTGCCTGATGTCGTGGTGTATGCCGCGACAACAGAGGAGGTGAGCCGGGTCGTAAAATTGGCTAACATCTGGAAAATTCCGATATTGCCCCGTGGAGCCGGAAGTGGTTTCACCGGAGGAAGCCTGCCCGTTCGTGGCGGCATTGTGCTGGTGTTGACCAGAATGGACAGGATCATCGATATCGACACCGAAAATCTCATTGCCGAGGTGGAGCCGGGAGTGGTCACCGCGGAACTGCAGCGGCAGGTGGAAAAGCTGGGACTTTTTTATCCACCTGACCCGGCGTCAAAAGAGTTCAGCACCCTTGGCGGTAATGTGGCGGAATGCGCAGGCGGTCCGCGTTGTGTGAAATACGGCGTCACCAAGGATTATGTTCTGGGTCTCGAGGTGGTCACTCCCACCGGTGATATTATCAGGACCGGCGGCAGGACCTTGAAAAATGTAGTCGGCTATGACCTGACCAAACTCTTTGTCGGTTCGGAAGGCACCCTGGGCATTGCTACAAAGATTATCTTGAAACTGCTGCCTAAACCGGCCGCCAAAAAGACCATGCTGGTTCAGTTTGAAACCATCGACGGGGCGGCAAAGTCGGTTTCCGCCATTATCGGGGCAAAGATTATTCCCACTACCCTGGAATTTATGGACGCAGCCACTATCGATTGTATCCGCGGCGTCAGCAATATACCGCTGCCTGAAAACTGCCGGGCTATCCTGATCATTGAAGTTGATGGGGATGCGCGGTTGCTCGACCAGCAGGCGGAACGCATACTCAGCGTTATCAAACCCTTTGGCATCCTGCACACCAGAATTGCCGAAACCGACGAGGAGTCGGAAGAAATCTGGCAGGTTCGGCGTATTGTCAGCCCAAATCTGCGGAAGGTCAACCCCGACAAGTTCAATGAAGATATCGTCGTACCCAGGTCCAAGGTGCCTGATATGATCCGCGCCTTGGAAAAAATATCAAAAGACTACGGGGTTCCCATAGTCAATTTTGGTCATGCCGGGGACGGGAACATCCATGTCAATGTGATGGTGGATCTGAAGGAAGAAGGGATGCCGGAAAAGATCGAGAAGGTGATGGACGAGGTTTTCGGCGCGGCTATCAAGTTGCGGGGAGCAATATCCGGGGAACACGGCATCGGCACTTCCAAGGCGAAATATATGAGTATGGAGCTGGACATGGCCACCATTACCTATATGCAGCGGATTAAGGCAGCGTTGGATCCGAACAATATCCTCAATCCCGGGAAGATATTTCTTGAGAATCGTCTACTGCCGGTAGAATCGGCAAAAAAATAAGAACGACGCTATGAGTAAGAATAAGAATCTGCGGGATTTTGAACAGGTAATTCGCCAATGTGTCAAGTGCGGCGTTTGCCAGGCTCACTGCCCGACCTATCAGGTGAAAAAAAGAGAAGGGGCGGTTGCAAGGGGAAAAATCGCCCTTGCCGCTGCTCTTCTCGATCGCGAAGCCTCACTCGAGGAAAGCCTGCAGAAGGATATCAGCATGTGTCTGATGTGTGGCTCTTGCGTAAATAAATGTCCGAATAAAGTGCCGACCAACGAGATAGTCGGTGCCATCCGTCGGGAGATTACCGATAACCAGGGACTCTCACTTATTGGCAAGGGGGTATCGACTCTTCTCGGCTCAAAAGCGCTGATGAAAACCCTCAGCAAGAGTGGGGCGGTGCTTTCACCGCTGTTTCTGAAAAAAGTTCCGGAAACCAGCGGGTTGCGCCTGCGTTTTCCCGCCCCTCTCATGAAGGACCGTACCGTCCCGAAGATCGCTTTTCGTAATCTCTTTGACCGGGTGCCGGAGTTTATTTTAGGCAAGCCCGATAAGCCGGTCGTAGGTTTTTTTGCCGGCTGTTCCATCACCTATGCCTACCCTGAAATTGGCGAGATCATGGTCTCCATCCTGCAACGGATGGGCTATTCAGTCTTTGTGCCCAAGGCGCAGCAATGCTGCGGAATTCCTGCTCTCTCCTCGGGAAACGGCAAACTGGTCGAAGAGCTGGCCGAGACCAACATCAAAGCCTTTAAACAAAGAGAGGTGCAGCATATTATTACCGCCTGCGCTTCCTGTAACGGCGGCATCGGCGAATATTACAAGACTATGAAAGCGGATTATGCCGATTTTACGGGCAAAGTTATCGACTTCAGTGTCTTTCTCAAACAGGCGGGGCTCTTTGCCCAGTTGGCTGAAATGGAAAAGTGGCCGGAAAGGGTCAAGGTTACCTACCATGATCCCTGTCATCTGAAAACGCAAGGCATAACCAGAGAGCCCCGGGAGCTGCTGCGCTCCCTTCCCAACGTCGATTTTGTCGAAATGGAGAATGCTTCCGCCTGCTGCGGCCTGGGCGGCACCTTTTCCGTCTATCATTACGAGGACAGCAAGGCCATCGGCGCCAGAAAAGTGCCGGGCCTGCAGCAAAGCGGGGCAGAGCTGGTAGCCACCGCCTGTCCAGGCTGCATCATGCAGTTGCAGGACGTTATCAACCATGCCGGTCTAAAGGTGAGGGCGGTGCATATCCTGGAGTTGATTGCCCAGGCTTTAGTGCCCTAGAAACAAGATGAATGCATTTTGTAAGGTAATTCGACCCCAAAAGCATGGGGTTCAAAGAGTATCCCCTCATGGAGTGTGAGTAATCCCCCGAGTACCGCTTGGGGGCGGAGTATTGTTTGTTTTTGCTGCTTTGTTAGTCGGTAGTGTCTCTACCTGTTCCACCTAACCTTTATCGTTATTTTACCAAAGGAGATGAGAATGAAATTGACACAGTATCTGAAACACCTTGCGGTTACAGTCTTGACACTTGGTTTGTTCTTTGCCGGAAATCTTCAGGCTGCCGAGGATCAAAATTTTCTGCTTGCAACAGCCAGCACCGGGGGCACCTATTATCCGGTGGGAGTAGCCATTTCCACTCTTACCAAGGTAAAGCTGCAACCGAGCCACAAGATCAGTATGTCGGCGATCAGTTCTGCCGGCTCCGGAGAAAACATAAAACTGCTGCGGGACAACGAGGTTCAGTTTGCCATTCTTCAGGGTCTGTACGGCTATTATGCCTGGAATGGTAAAGGACCTCTTGAGAAGGACGGACCGCAGAAAGGGCTGCGCTCGATCTCCATGCTTTGGCAGAATGTGGAACATTTTACCATCCTCTCGGATAAGGCCAAGACCGGTACTATTTCTGATATGGTCAACCTGAAGGGAGAACGGGTGTCCCTGGGCAAAAAAAATTCCGGCACTCTTGGCTCCAACAGGGTCATTCTCGGTAATCTGGGCATGAATATCGAGAAGGATTATGATCTGGTTTACGTCGGCTATGGCCCAAGTGCCGATGCCTTGCAGAACGGACAGATTGCCGGCATGTCCACTCCTGCCGGTGTTCCTGCCAGTGCCGTCACCCGTGCACTTGCCTCGATGGGCGATAAAGCCACCCTGCTCAGCTTTACGGAAGAACAGGCAAAACAGGCGGATGGCGGTTTGGATCTCTGGACTCAATATCTGATCCCGGCCTCAGCGTATCCCGGATTGAAAAAGGATGTCATGACCATTGCTCAGCCTAACTTCCTTGCTGTCCGTGCTGATATTGACGAAGAAGCCGTCTACCTCATTACTAAAACAATCTATGAAAATCTGCCATTTCTGAACGCGATCCATAAGGCGACCACCGCCATGAGTACCGACAAGGCACTAGCCGGGCTGCCTATGCCGCTGCATCCGGGAGCCGCCCGCTATTACAGGGAAATTGGTCTTACCATTCCCGAAAAACTTATTGCTAAATAACAATCTGCTTGCCTGGGCATTCCAGCTACGGCTCGGCAATTCGGGAGACGGATTGATTTTTCATGCCTTTTGGTGAAAATCAGTCCGTTCCTCCGAATTGCATAAAAATAAAATCAGTTCCCTTACTGAAATACTTGATTCCGTGCACCATCTGCAATGACGGGGGGCAGCGAACAAACAGCACGGATAATGGTAACAAGGTTCACATAGCAGGAGAATGATTTTGGAAACAGAAGATATTTTTCCGTCATACAAAGCCGGAGGGAAGGAAAAGGCCGTCTTCATACTGGGGATTGCCGTCTCCCTGCTGCACATATACTTTAATCTCATCGCAGTGTTGCCAAGCCTCTGGCAGAATGCCTTGCACTATTCGAGTTTTGCCCTGCTCTGCTGTCTAACCTATCCACTGGGCGGCAGCCGTCGAAAGAACAAATGGCTCCTGGTGATAGACCTTTTTCTGGGGATTATCGCCGCAGCATCGGCTATTTACATGATCTCCATGGAAGACGCAATTTATGCGAGGGGAGTGCATCTGTCTTCCGCAGAATGGGTTGCCGGATCAGTGCTGATTTTCACCGCTCTTGAGTTCACCAGGCGGACCACCGGTTGGGTCATTCCCATTCTCATCGTCATTGCCCTTACCTATGTCGCCTGGTGGGGAGGGCTGCTCAACAATGTCTTCAGGTTTACCGGACTCAGCACGGAAACCCTCCTCTTTCGCTCCATTTATGGGGATGACGGGCTGTTCGGCAATATTGCCCTGATCTCTTCAACCTTTGTTTTTATGTTTATTCTCTTTGGCGCCTTCCTGCTTCGTTCGGGGGCGGGCGATTTCGTTATCAATCTGGCCCGGGCTGTCGCCGGAAAAACCATTGGGGGGCCGGGCCTGGTTGCAGTTTTTGCCTCCGGTCTGACCGGCACCATTTCCGGTTCTGCCGTGGCTAATACCGCCTCCACCGGGGTAATTACCATTCCGCTCATGAAAAAAGCGGGATTTGATGCAAAATTCGCCGCCGGAGTCGAAGCCGCGGCCTCCACCGGGGGGCAGCTCATGCCTCCTATCATGGGGGCCGGCGCCTTCGTTATGGCGAGCTATACGCAGATTCCTTACACCACCATCATCACGGCATCCATCCTGCCCGCCATCCTCTACTTTGCCAGCGTGGCCTTTTATGTGCGGATCGAAGCCAAAAAATGTAATGTCAACAGGATAGATGAGGAGGAGGTAAAGCTGCTCGATGTCCTCAAGGAAGGCGGTCTGCCTTTTCTGTTGCCGATCTGTTCTCTGATCGGCATGCTTGTCTATGGTTTCACTCCTACCTATGCCGCGGGTATTTCCATCCTCGCGGTCATCGTCGCCTCCTGGTTGACTCCCAACAGGATGGGCATCCGCGCGATTCTGGAGGCTCTTGCCCTGGGGGCGAAAAATATGGTCATGACCGGTATTCTGCTGTGCAGTATCGGCCTGATGGTCAACGTCATCGCCACCACCGGCATAGGCAATACTTTTTCCCTGATGATAACCCAGTGGGCAGGCGGCAGTCTGCTAATCGCTATTGTTTTGATTGGTCTTGCATCCCTGGTTCTTGGGATGGGGTTGCCGGTGACGGCGGCCTATATTGTCCTGGGCACACTTTCGGCACCGGCGCTGTATAATCTCATCGTTGATTCCCAGCTTGCCGAAATTATAGCGAAAGGGCTTCTCTCCGATGAGGTGAAAACAGTCTTTATGCTGGCCCTGCCGGAAAAAGCAGCTTTACTCAGCCAGTCCATGCCCCTGGAGCAGGCAAGAGACCTCCTCGCTTCGGTTCCTCTTGAATTATTGGGAACCATCCGTGACATGGCCATTTCTCCCCATGCCGCGACCTTTGCCCTGCTCTCAGCCCATATGATCATTTTCTGGCTCAGTCAGGATAGTAACGTCACTCCTCCGGTATGCCTCGCAGCCTTCACTGCCGCCGCCATCGCAAAAACTCCGCCGATGCGGACCGGACTCTATTCCTGGAAACTTGCCAAGGGGCTCTATATCGTCCCGATTCTTTTTGCCTATACCCCGATGCTTGGCGGCAGCTGGACGGATGATTTCATCATTTTCTTTTTCGCGTTTATCGGTCTCTATGCCTTTGCCGGGGGATTTCAGGGTTTTCTTGAAAATCGGCTCGGGTTGCTCCTGCGTATTTTCTCGCTGATCCTGGCTTTTTTCCTCATCGCGCCATGGCCGATACCTGTTCATGCCGCGGCCGCTGTGCTTTTCCTCGTCCTTTTTTCATTCAATCTCAAACGGCGTTCCCATGAGTCCAGACAACATTTTTCACATCCCTTACGGTAATGAGCAGTTAGAGGTCTCCCTGCCTGCCCACACAGAAATTTTGCGGCCGTCGGAGCCGGAAAGGCTGATTACTCCGTCCCTATTTCAGAAAAGATTGACCGATTTTTTGTGCGAAAATCCCCTGGATCTGACCAACCCGGTGCTGATTTTGGCGGATAAAACCAGGCTCTGCGGCTATCCGGAGCATCTTCCTCTTCTGGTAAATTGTCTTAAACAACAGGGAATGGTTCCTGCGCACCTGAAAATCATCATTGGCTATGGTACCCACGCCCGCCAAAGTGATGAGGAATGCAGACTGGCCTATGGAGCTTTA
Source organism: uncultured delta proteobacterium (assembly GCA_963835305.1). Classification (GTDB taxonomy): domain Bacteria; phylum Desulfobacterota; class Desulfobulbia; order Desulfobulbales; family Desulfocapsaceae; genus Desulforhopalus_A. Next base: position 459,512 of record CAWIEU010000007.1, on the reverse strand, counting down.
TATGACCAGCTTGCTTTCATTCACCATGACTGTGAGCAGGTTGATAGTTTCAAGGAAGTTGGCCGAACCAGCAGAGGTACTCCGATCCGCTTTCGGCGTGATATGCTGGCAGCCAGTGCAATCATTACCATGGGAGCGGTGTCGCACCACTATTTTGCAGGGTTTGGAGGTGGCCGGAAATTAATCTTTCCGGGTTGCGGAGAACGCGAGGCTATCTACGGAAATCATGGTCTGTACCTGGATCGTGCTACTGAAACCATAGCCGATGGCTGCCAGCCCGGCGTATTGGAAGGAAATCCCCTGGCTGAGGATTTGTTTGAAATCGAAGAAAAACTGCCGGCCGATCTCGCCATTCATGGAATTCTCGATTCCCATGGAAGTCTCTGTGACCTCCTGTTTGGACATGGCCGAAAACTCTTTCTTGAAGCTTGTGAACTTCACGGAAAAAACTGCGAGGTAACTACGCCCGTCTTTGATGTTGTCGTCGCTTCCTGCGGCGGCTTTCCAAAGGATATTAATTTTATTCAAAGCCATAAAGCGGTGCACAATGCGGCAATGTTCGTCCGTGACGGAGGCCTTTTGCTGCTCTACGCGAAGTGCCGCGACGGAGTAGGATCAAAGACTTTTCTGCCGTGGTTTAAAATGGCATCGTTTAAAGCCGCCTTCAGGGAGTTGTCCCGCAATTATCAGGGCAATGGAGGAACAGCACTGGCCATGATGACGAAACTGCAGCGGATACGTATCGGCATGGTTACCAGCCTGGAAGAGGAAACCTGCAAGCTGATTGGCGTTGAACGTTGGTCCCATCCCCAGGTTGCCGCTTATCTGCGGGGACTGCAGCGCGAAGCATCGATGGCCTTTATAGCCAATGCAAGCCTCACCGTGAAGAAGTAAAATGGTTAAAGTTTGCATCTACTCGGATCACTCGGATCACTTGAACCACTCTACATAACCGGCACCGCCGGATTTGAAATCTGCTGGTTCAGGGTTACGGAAAGATGGGAGAAAGAGCTATGGCAACAGGTGCGACTCCATATTGCACAATCGGCGAGGTAGAAAAACTTGCGGCAAGGCTTACCCATTGCCGCCGAATCCTGCTCTGGGGTGAGATGGGCGTCGGTAAATCGACTCTGGCCTTGCAACTACTCCCCAAGTTTTATCAAATGACCGGCCACGGTCAGCTGCTTGAGCTGGATCCCGGGTCTCCTCCCTTCGGGGTGCCGGGGATGCTCTGCCGGAGCTGGTGGGGTATTGAAGGGCTGAGCTGGGCGGACCTGCAGGCCTTGTGCAGCTTGAATGCAGCCCGCTTCCGACTGCCGCTGCTTCTTGCCGCCGAACGGTTATCGGCAATCGCGGAAAAGGCAGACTCAAAAGGCCCAATCCTCATCGACCCTCCCGGTGTGGTGCGTGGGGTGGGTGGCGCCGAACTGCTCAGTGCTTTAGCCGAATCCCTGCGCCTCGACGCTGTGGTGGCGATCCAGCGGGAGGGAAAAAGCCCGCCGCTGGAGGTCGAACTCAATACCCTGCCGAAACCCCTGATTTTCGTCACAGCCTCCCCCGACGCCAAACGTCCAAACAAAACGGAACGCTCGAAACAGCGCAACCGTTTATGGGAGTATTTTCTGCGCAAGAGCGCCGAGCAAATCATCGATCTGGATAATTTATCGGTTCTCGGCACTCCCCCACCCCTTGAGGTACCCTCGGCCTGGAGGGAAAGACAAACAGCGCTGCTGAACGGAGCCGGGGAGACTCTTGCAATCGGCGAGATTATTCGTCTTACAGGAAGTCAGCTGACGGCGAGAATGACATTTTGTACTCCGGGAGAACCGTCAATACTGCTGGTCCGGGACAGCGGCAGGGATGGTGCGGGCAGGCTGGCAACTCTTACACCCATCGTCAAGGCGGCGGCTTCTCCGCACGTGCCTGTGGAAATGCTCGCTCCCGAAATTTCCGTAACACCCGCCACCGCACCGGTCTCCAGCCATCTTGGTCCTGCCTGGGCTACCCTGGTTGGAGGTGTTTTCGGCGATCCGCTGCTGCATGTCCGGCTGCGTCACCGGAAATTGAGTTTTCTCTTTGATCTCGGCGACCCCGCACGACTGGCCGCCAAGGTGGCACATCAGGTACGGTATGTCTTTTTGAGTCATGCCCATCTCGATCATATCGGCGGTTTTCTCTGGCTTCTCCGCTCCAGGATAGGACCGTTTCCGCCCTGTGGGATTTTTGGTCCGGTGGAGACGATCAGGCGGCTGGAAAATTTTCTGGGAGCCATCACCTGGGACCGGATAGAAGAGAACGGTCCGATCTTCGAGGTCGCCGAAATTGAAGGAGATACGCTCCGGCGGGCCAGACTGCAGCCGGGAAAAGCGACGCAACAGCTTTCCGAGAAGCCGATTATCGAAGGAAAAATTCTGGCTGAAGACGATTACACCATCAGTGCAGCAGTCTGTGATCACAATACCCCGTCGGTATCGTACAGCCTCGAATTTAAGCAGGAGATCAAGGTGAGAAAAAAACGCCTGGCCGCAACCGGCTGGCCACCCGGTTCCTGGCTCGGCAGACTGAAGCAGTGCGTATCCACCGGCCGAACAAACGAGGAGATCCAATTGCCTGATGGCAGCAGCAAAAAAGCCGAGGAGCTGATAAGTGAGCTGCTGATCATTCTCCCCGGCAAGAAACTCGCCTACGTTACCGATCTGGCCGATACCCCGGCTAATCGCCGGAAAGTGACCGCCCTGGTCCGGTCGGCGCATACACTGTTCTGTGAAACATCTTTCATGGAAAAAGACAAAGACAAGGCGGCAGCCACCCAGCATCTCACAACACTTGCCGCCATCAGGATCGCCCGCGATGCAAGGGTGGAGCGTTTGGTACCTTTCCATTTCTCCAAACGATACGAGCGAAATCCGGAAGCGGTCTACCGGGAATTGCGGGATGCCGCCGGACCGGTACGGATAATCGGCAATTTTTGAGAGTACAGTTTGGTATCCGAACAGACCTTTCCCATCTGTATTTTGTTTTTTCTGAAAAAAATGATGATTTTCCGAGAGCATAAGATAAAATACGCCTCATTGCCGAACCAAAGTGGATAAACATTGAGTGAAATTGAAGCTCCTCTATTGGGAATTCGCTTGACAATTCTTATTGTAGCCGGGTCTGTTGCTTATTACTCTCCTCTCTTACTTGATGCATGCAAATCATTCGTGTCTTCTTAAAAGACGGCATTTACGCAGTTTCCATGTTCCGGAGGAATTTTTTAAACGCCTGAATGAAAAATTTTCCGGCGGCGACGGTGTGGCTCCTGCCTTCGGGATCTGTGTCATCGAATTTTCCATGATAATATCGCCGAACAATTTTCACTCAATGAGCCGGTGAATATGGTACAATGTGGTAGTAGCCGTCGCCTTGCTCTTTTACAGTGCGGGGACTAAAGAAAGTACCTCCTCGTGAGGCATCTATTGATTTTTAATGTGAGAATTCCTCCATTTTAAAAAATTGGGAAAATATTCCATATGCATTCCTTTTTAAATAAATTATCCCAAATTCCGTCCATTCAGGAAGTATTGCTGCTCTCTCCACATGGAGAGCTGCTTTTCTGTAATAATAAAAATGGCACAGAGGACGGCGATATTTCTTCCTGGAATAAAATCATCAACGACTTGAACTCACCACTGCACGCCGAATTTTATTTCAAGAAGGGTGTTTATTCCCTGCATCATACCGGAGTCGGCTACGTCGTTGTCGGAATGAAGGGCAATGGCAGTCTGCAAAAAATAAAAAACGCCTGCACAATTCTTCAGGAGAAATTAAGCGATCCGGTTCTGTGCAAAAAAATTCTCCTGAAAATGCTGAGAGAAGTGGATGATGAGCTGAAACCGCAAATTGTCCAGATGCTCCTGCCGTTCGCGGATGAAGAAATCGCCGGAGCACTTGCGCTTTTACTCGATAAAGAGGCCGAGCTTGGCCCGAAGATAAAATCAGAGTTATTGGTCAATATCTGCCAGGTCCTGGGCCAATGTGCTTCGAATACTGCCTGGCTCGCCCTGAAGTCACTCCTGCAAAAGCATTATTCAAACCGGATCAGTCTGGCAAATGAGGTGAGATACGCCGCTCAGGTCGCCCTGACACGAATTGATCATGACGTACCGGATAAACCTAAACCACCTAAACCGGTAGCTCTTCCTCTGAAGAAACCCGGCAAAATTTCAACTCCTGAAACCAAGGGACACGCTGAAACCTCAAGTCCGGCTTCGGCATCCACCGACATGCAAAACCTCGCTATGATGCCGAATGGTCGGAAGATTGAGGAATTGTTGCAGCAGAACAAAAAAAAGGAAGCGGTGGCATTGATAGTAGAACAGGTCGAAATTTGTGCCGGTAATAATCAATTTGATTTGGCGGAAAAGTTGCGCGAGCGGCTTATTCAAATTGATTCCACCTTGCTGCAGGAGATCATCCGGGCAGCAGAGATAATTCAAGAGCGGAAAAATGCAGCGATCAGCGATGAACTGCTCGATACCTGGGGCACACTTATAAACACGCTGTCGCTTGAGGCATTTTCCTCGCTTTATCACCTGATGGACCATAAACATTACGATAATGGTCAGATTCTGGCCCGGCAGGGTGAATTTCTTTCCACGCTGTATTTTGTCAACAGCGGCCGGATTCAGCTTTATTCGGAAAACCATGGGCAGGAGTATGTGCTAAAAATTGTAAACGCCGGAGAAATACTGGGAGCGGAAACCTTTTTCGATATTTCGATATGGACGATAAGTGCAAGAAGCATGGGTGCCGATCTGTCCTTGCTTACCTGGAACCAGCTGTTAAAACTCAAGGAAAGCCATCCGGCCCTTCAAACGAAACTGATGGACTTTTGCTCCTTCTTCAAGTTGCCTAAAACTGTTTTTACCAAGCAAGGCTCCACCAGAAGGGAGTTTGAAAGAGTGAAAGTGCCCGGCAAGGTAACAGTTGCACTGCAAAGAAAATCGGGGGAGGAAACCATCTTTGGGGCCAAAGGGGACCTGCTGGATATTTCAAGAGGCGGCCTGGCCTTTAGTTTACGATTTTCCAGAAAGAAGAATGCGATAGCCCTGCTTGGGGAAAGTTTACGGGTTTCCGTGCGAACTGCATTTTCTCCCTTTACGGTGGAGCGAAAAGGGGTAGTAAAAGCTGTTCAATGCCACGATTTTGTCGGAAATGATTACTCCATTCATATGGAGTTCGAAAAATCATTGAGTAATGCGGAAGTGCAGCAGGTTGTCGGTTTGAGGCATTAGTACCTTACACCTTGTTTTCTTGTTTTTTTGCAAGAAAAGAATATGGTTCAAGGTACTTATCCCCGTGCTTTGCGGGGATTAATGCCTTGTCAGGCCCAGAGAATGGATTTTATCGATTAATCACTTGCGGAATCCTCCTTAAGAAGAGCGATGAACTTGTCTGGAGGGCAATTCGGCTCAAGTTCCAACACCATCGGCGGAGGTCCCGGCAGCACGATCCTGCACTCCTTGTCCTTATTGACACAGGCGAATCTCATTTCTCCCAAGCCGTTATTTTTACCAAGAGTTGTCAGGTGGTTAACAGCATCTGCCATCTGTTCGTCACGGAAATATCTTTTCAGACCGAGTTGTTTTCCTTCCCTCGTTTGCAATAGTTCAAGTCCGGCGGGATTGAAAGGAACAGTCATTTCAGTATCAGCGATTTTCCGGAGTGGCGAGGCTGCCGGAATGTCTGCCCTCAGAGCTTTCGCTTCATCCTTCATCGCCGCTGCCTTCATGATTATTGGGGTAAGCGCGCTATTAATAACATTTTTTCTTGGTTCGCATTCATTTTGCAAAAAAATGGTTGCGCTTTCCCAGGAAAAGAGTTCATAGGCTGCCTCAATGCCTTGGAGGTTGCCGATCCTTGCGTCGAGCATCTTTCCGTCGCTGAAGTAAACGACGCCTCCCTGAGATGTTGTATTATCGAGTATTCTTATCGTGCAGGATTTAGCTTCAACTTCCATGAATTGGAGGAACACCGCAGGAGAAATACTGTGCATGATTCCGCTCGCGGACTCTTTCTGCAATACTTCATTAATCAGCGAAACCAGGGTTTCAATCTGGAAAGGTTTTTTCAGATACCCAATAATCCCTTTTGCTTGAGCTGCTTCCTGCAGCCTGGAATCATCGAGGGAGGAAATAATGACGCAAGGGATATCCGGATAATTCTCACCAAGATGATTGATCAGGCTCATTCCATCCAGGCGAGGCATCATCAAATCGACGATAACGAGTGATACAGGAAACTTCTTAAGCTGTTTAATTGCATCAAATCCGTCACCTGCGGTGATAACGGTAAAATTATCCGGGTACTTACCAAGGTGTTTCTGAATAACCTTGCACAAGACCTGATCGTCATCTACGAAAAGAATGTTCCTGATCATCACTCGACCATGGTTAGCCTGCGGCAGTTCTAGTTTTTCACCCAACCTTGTGCTCCTTTTCCTGCGTATATTTTGGTATATTTTCGATTGTTTTCTTGCAAAAAAACAGGAAAATAATCTATCTGAAGGTTACAACCTTGCGGATTAATTTATGTAACATTTAGTATATCATAATCTTGCGGACAAAACTCAGTCGAATGTATGTGTGGTGAAATACATCTGGGCAGTCGGGGACTAACCCCTTATATAATATCTTCAGGGAGAAATCGATGAAAGAAACGACGACGATAGAATGGCAGGATTTTGCCAGGGTGGAACTGCGCGTCGGCAAAATTATTGCGGCTGAGATATTTAAGGAAGCCAGAAAACCCGCCTATATCCTCCAGGTGGATTTCGGCGAGGAATTCGGTGTAAAAAAATCGAGTGCCCAGATTACCGAATTGTATTCTCCCGAGGAGCTGATCGGCAGGCTTGTTGTCGGCGTCGTCAATTTCCCCAAAAAGCAGATTGGACCGGTTATGTCGGAGTGCTTAATTACCGGATTTCATAATGCAGCAGGTGCCGTCACACTCTGCATACCGGACTCTGATGTTCCGCTGGGCACAAAATTGTGCTGAAATTCCCGGAGGAAGCGCATGAAACCAATAATGCCCTGGACGGACGAGCAGGACTGGATTCAGACCAACCTCTCAATCCGCGGGACCCTTGCGGCAATGGGCAGAAAAGCTGTAATCCTCGATAAGTGTTCCCAGCAAATTGCCCGGGCGTATGCGGAGCTGGATATGGTTCTGGATGATGTCTGTCCGCTCTCCTGTCCAACCTGCGCCGATGTCTGCTGCAGCAGGGCGACGGTCTGGTATGACCTAAAAGACCTGCTGTTTATTTATCTCAATACCGGTACCTTTCCCGACAGGCAAATCTCCAGGACCGTGGATCATTCCTGCTGCAATCTGACCCTTTCCGGTTGCCGGTTGCAGCGTTCGGCTCGTCCGTTTATCTGCAGCTGGTATATCTGCCCCGATCAGAAGAGGATTATCGAAAGTTTTCCCGACAGAGACAAAAAGCAAGCACTTTATCGCACCATAGACACGCTTAAGGCTGCCCGTAAGGAGCTAAAAAAAACCTATTGTAACAGCCTCCCGCAGAGCAACTGATTGTCCGGGACAGTCTAAATGCTTACCGGCACCTCCTTGCGGGCTGTCAGTCTCCTGCCGCATACTCACATTCCATATCGATCATTTCCCGGGCGCGTTCCAGGGCGCGTTGTTCGTTGTCACCGCCCATAGTGACGTTTTGCGTCTTACCGGATGGATCGGTAATATCAAAGCTGAAACTGGAACACATATTCTGATCTGCTTTTATGGCAATATTCCAGCCACGGTAGGTATCCTCTAGGACTGTCTTCATGATTTGTCTCCTGATTGTTTCATTTTTTTGCTGTTTAGCTCTTCATAAACAATAAAACAGCTTACTGTATTGGGAAGTTGAGAATTATCCAGGAGCTTAGGGCCGGCCGGATCTTCGGGTATCCGGGACAGAAGCGGCAAGAGACGGCCCCTGTCCGGCAAGTCTGCTGCCGGCGATTGCTATGAATGGTACGTTTAGAAAAGGAGATCGAGCATGAACGAACCGGATGTATTGATAGTTGGTGCAGGGACAGCGGGACAAACCGCCGCCTTCGATCTTGCGGCTGAAGGGTACAGTGTCGCGGTTGTAGATAAGAGCGATACACCTGGCGGCGTATGCGCTATGTACGGCTGCCAGCCCAAGAAATGGTTCTACGAACTGACTGAAATCGTGGCCCGGTGCAACCATCTGCAGGGAATTGGTATTACAGCCCCGCCATCCTTCAGTTGGCGGCAGGTGCTTGAGGCCAAAAACAATTTTACCTCGGAAATACCGCAGACTACAGTGTCGAATCTGAAAGGAAGCGGCATTGAGTACATGAAAGGGGAGGCTGTTTTCGTCGACCGGGATACTGTCAGGGTGAACGGAGCTTCGATGAAACCCCGCTATATAATCCTCGCCACCGGAGCAATTCCAATGCCGTTACCGATCGACGGCAGCGAACATCTGGCGACAAACAGGGATTTTCTTGATCTCAAAATGATGCCGAAGAGGGTTACTTTCATTGGCGGAGGTTTCATCTCCTTTGAATTTGCGCATTTTGCCGCACGCCTTGGTGCCGATCCCGGAGAGGTCCATATTCTTGAAGTGGCGGACAGGCCGCTTGGCGCTTTTGATTCGGACATGGTGGACCAGCTCGTCAAAGCGAGTCGCGCAGATGGCATCCAGGTACGTACGGGGATTTCCATCCAGTCCATTATAAAGGATTCTGCCGGCTTTACGGTATGTCTTGAGTCCGGAGAACGCATTACCACGGACCTGGTGGTTCACGGCGCCGGACGGGTCGCCGACATCGAGTCACTGAATCTCGATGCCGCCGGAGTTTCCTTCAACCGACGCGGGGTCGAGGTCGACAGTCATATGACGACCTCGAATTCCAAGGTCTTTGCCGTCGGGGATTCCGCAGCCACCCTGCAACTCGCCCGTGTTGCAGATAGTGAAGCACACACCGCGGCGGCTACTATTATCGCCCGTGACAGGGGAGGGCAACTGTCTTCAATCGACTATGGCGCTACACCGGCAATGCTGTTCACCTACCCCATGCTCGGCATGGTGGGGAAAACCGAGGATGACCTGCTCAAGCAGGGAACGAAATACTGGAAGAGTTTTGATAAGGATCTGGACTGGCCGACGTATCGCAGGGTTGGTCTGAAGCATGGCGCCTACAAAATCCTGGCTGATGATGACGGGAAAATCCTTGGGGCGCACATCCTTTCAGATAACGCCGCAGGGTTGATCAACACCTTCAAACAGGCAATGCTGGATGGGGCGACCGTGTCTGACCTTCATAAAGCGAACATCATGAGCCCTTACCCCTCGCGGGTGAGTGATATCCTCTACATGCTGGAGCCGTTGCTTGATGAGTAGAGTAGACTCTTTTTTAAAATTCGGCCGCCAAGGGGTTTTTGTCAATTTGTTACTATACCGATGGGAAGGAGGTGTTTATAATGTTTCTAACAACCTTTTTAACCGCAATTTATGGTGAGGAATACTATCAAGTCAAATCAACAGGTCGATAAATCTCAACGAATAGCACACCGGTTGGACCGGGAATGGTATGGATTATAAGGACTACTACAAGACCCTGAATATTTCAAAAGATGCATCGCAGGAAGAGGTTAAACGGGCCTATCGCAAACTGGCCCGTAAATATCATCCGGATGTCAACAAAGACGTTGAAGCCGAAATGCGCTTTAAAGAAATAAATGAGGCCTATGAAGTATTGAAAGATCCCGAAAAACGCAAAGCCTACGATACCTTCGGCAATAACTGGCAGGCCGGTCAGGACTTCAAACCACCGCCGAACTGGAATACCCGGTACCGCAGGGAAAATTTTGGATCGCAACGGGCCTCTGCCGAGCAATTCAGCGATTTCTTCGAGTCGCTTTTCGGCGGAGGAGGCGGAGGGTTTACTGCTGAAGATTTTTCTTCTTTTGGACGGGAACACCATGCAACAGGAGGGGATCTCCACGCGAAGGTTTCCATTTCCCTGGAAGACAGTTACCATGGAGCTAAAAGAACCATTACCTTGAACAGGACGGTTGATGATGGCAGAGGCAATTTGACCGTGCAACCTCAGTCATTGCAGGTCACTATCCCAAAGGGTATAATCGAAGGTCAGCAGATACGGCTTGAGGGACAGGGGAATGCCGGCTTTGGCCGGGGAGCTCACGGTAACCTGTTCCTGGAAATCGTTTTTTTGCCACACCCGTTTTTTACCATCAGTAAAAGAGACGTGTATTATGTTCTTCACGTGACTCCCTGGGAGGCGGCTCTTGGGGCCTCCATAGCGGTACCTACTCTTGGAGGCAATGTTGATCTGAAGTTGCCGCCCAATTCCCAGACCGGTCAGAAACTGCGCCTGAAAAACCGCGGCCTGTCCTCGAAAAATCAGGCAGGGCATCAATATGTGACCTTAGCCATCCATACACCGCCCGCAGTAACGGAGGAACAGCGGAAACTGTATGAAAAGATGGCTAAAATCATGCCCTATAATCCCCGGTCAGGGTCTGGAGGTTAAAATATGAACCAAGATAATCACTTCATTGTCCTGGATGATAGCATGAGTTTTGGAATTGCCGAACTCTGTGCACTCTGCCGGGTGGATTCCGAGATGGTAAGCGAGATGGTCAACGAAGGATTGCTGATACCAGAAGGGACCACGCCGGAAACCTGGCGGTTCAGTGCTGTTGCCATCAAGAGAATCCAGATAACCCTGAGACTGCAGCAAGATCTGCGGGTTAATCTGCCTGGAGCAGCTTTAGCCCTTGACCTGCTGGAAGAACTTGATGAATTACGCTCCCGGCTCAGACAACTGAGATGAAGACCGGAGTTGAACGCGCCTCGAATCTGAAGTTTTTTGCTTAGCCATCGCTGGTTTTAGGATTTTACGAGATAATCAAGAAAGAATATGAAGAAATTAAGTTTATTTATGACCATCACGATCTTGAGTTGGTTAGGCTGGAAACTGGGGGAGTCTTTTGGACTGATGACAGCATATTGGCTGAGTTTTGCAGGGAGTCTGGCAGGTGTTTTTGTGGGATGTTTTATCAATCGCCGGTATCTGGATTAAAAGCGCGGCGGCAGGCTAATTGCAGGCGAAGGTATCCTGTTGTTCTTTTCTGTCGCTGAACTGTGCCGATGAGGATGTCTCTTATTTTGGTGCGGATCTCTGGATGGCTGTTTTGTATGATATAGCTTGATGATTAACAAGGTCAACCGAATTACCAAATCCCGGGTGACGGGAATTCTCACAGTACCCCTGCGGGGGTTGCAGGCCTTCGGAAGAGTATTGTCCAAGATAATACTTTCAGGGGCATTAAAAGGAGAAGTACATGAAAATCTATATTGGGAATATGTCGTATGAGGTTCAGGAAGACGATTTACGGCAGGCTTTCGGCGAATTTGGCCAGGTTGAATCAGTCAGTATAATTACAGATAAATTCAGTGGCAAGTCCAAGGGATTCGGCTTTATCGAAATGTCGACCAAGGAAGCGGGGCAGGCGGCCATTGACGGCATGAACGGTAAGGAATGGAAAGGCAGAACGGTCACGGTCAGTGAAGCGAGGCCACAGACCAAAACCCGCGATGATCGGGGGGGCGGACATGGAGGTGGTCGCGGCAGAGGACCGGGAGGTGGAGGAGGCCGTGGTGGTTACGGCAATAAAGCCGGTTCCGGAGGAGGCCGGAGCGGAAACGGGGGTGGAAGAGGGGGAGACTTCAGCGGAGGCGGCCGGGGGCGCGGTTAAGAGAGAGAACACTGATAAAATTTCCCGTATTTCCCTGAATAAAAATAGAGCGGAGACCGGCCGGGATCCAGGTTTTTCCAGAGGGCTCGTGCCGGTTCCCATCCGATGTACCTTTCTGTAGAACAAACCTCTGCATAGCTCTTCTATTCATATCTTTTAAGAGGCTTAATTCCGTTGGACTCGTTGCGGAATAATAGTCTCAAAAAGAATTCGGGAGGTTGTACGCATGAAACAATCCACCGGTTACAAGCGAAAGCTCAATGAGCCCGGTATGCAACCCGGCACAATCACGCCGGGTCAGGAGATATCGCGGACAGGACGAAGACGGTTGGTGGGCGCAATCCTGGCGACAGCCATGCTGCTGATTGTCACGCTGACGCATAGCGCGGAAATTTCAGACGGAGAACGGATGTCCCCGGTGCAGGGCCGGTCGGGAATGGTTGTTACCAGCCACTTCCTGGCTACCGAGTCTGCCCTGGAGGTACTTAAAAAAGGCCACAACGCCATCGATGCGGCAGTTACCGCCGCGTTTTCCCTGGCGGTCACTCAACCAAGGTCGGGTAATATCGGTGGCGGAGGCTTCATGTTGATCTCTTCAGAGCAGAAGAATGAAGTCGTGGCTATTGATTACCGGGAGAAGGCGCCTGCCGGGGCAACTACCGACATGTTTCTTGACAAGGAGGGTAAAGTCGATACTCAGCTCTCCAGATTTTCCCATCTGGCGGCGGGGGTGCCCGGAACCGTCGCCGGTCTGGCCTTTGCCCTGGAAAAATATGGCACCATCAGTCTGAAGGAGGCGATGGCGCCCGCCATACGGCTGGCTGAAGATGGATTCGTGGTCACACCGAATTTTAGTGCCGAGCTGAAAGAAAAGGCGGCGATGCTGAAAAAATGGCAATCCTCTGCCAGAATTTTCTACAAACCTGACGGTGGTTTTTATGAGCCGGGCGATCTCTTTGTCCAGAAGGATCTTGCCGCTACCTTAAGGCGTATTGCCGAACGGGGGGCTAGGGAATTCTATGAAGGCAGAACCGCCGAACTGCTGGTAAAAGAAATGGCCGACCACGGGGGCCTGATCACCAGGGAAGATCTGAAAAACTACTCTCCGGTCAAGCGGGAACCGGTGCATGGCAAATACCGCGGCTATGACATTTACTCCATGTCTCCACCGAGTTCCGGTGGTGTTCACGTAGTGCAGATTCTGAATATTCTGGAAGGGTATCCTATCCGGGAATTCGGCCATAACTCCGCCCGGACCATTCACCTGATGGCGGAGGCAATGAAGCGGGCTTATGCCGATCGTTCCCTCTACCTCGGAGATGAGGATTTCACCAAGGTGCCGATTGCCGGGCTTACTTCGAAGTTTTATGCCGCCAAAATCCGTGAGGGTATCGATATGGAAAAGGCGACACCGAGCAGTCTGATCGCTCCCGGTAAGCCGCAACCCTTCGAGAGTAATGATACCACCCATTTCTCCGTTGCCGACGCCTTCGGCAACGCCGTCTCCAACACCTATACCATCAATTTCAGCTACGGTTCGGGAATAGTCGTTGAAGGAGCGGGCTTTCTCTTGAACAATGAGATGGATGATTTTTCGGCCAAGCCCGGAGTTCCCAACGCCTATGGCCTGATCGGCGGTGAAGCCAATAAGATCGAACCCAATAAACGGATGCTTAGTTCCATGTCGCCGACTATCGTCAAACATCAGGGCAAAAATTTCCTGGTCACCGGCAGTCCCGGCGGCGCCAGAATCATTACCACCACCCTGCAGGTGATCATGAATGTCATAGATCATGGCCTGAATATCCAGAGCGCCGTGACGGCGCCACGCATCCATCATCAGTGGCTGCCCGATGAATTGCGGATAGAAGAAGGCATCAGTCCCGATACCGTCAAGCTGCTGAAGGCGATGGGCTATCAGGTTACTCGGCAGGAAGCCATGGGAGCCATTCAGTCCATCCTGCTCAAGGACGGCATAATGTATGGCGGGGCAGACCCGCGCAGAACCACGTCACTGGCGGCGGGGTTCTGATGAGGGTTACTCGTTATTGCCCCAGGGATTGATTTTTTCCAACAGCTTGAATGGTGATTTGAGCGTTCGTTTGGCCAGATTGTAAAGGCTCGAACCGACTGCCGAGGGGGACATGACGATAGCCTTCGGATCGTCCAGAGGCCCTTTGATGCTGACAGGAATAGTGATCAGGGTGCCGCCCATAAGGTAATTGATCCCCGGGATATGACTCACTATGGTGTCGGCGGTCCTGAATGGCGCGGCCAGCAGCTGGATATCCAGAGTTTTTTTCTCCAGGTGGATTTCACCGTTACCTACCAGGCCGAGAGTATCTCCATCCATGTAAATTTTCTGAAAGCTCAGGTCGCCATTTTTAAACTCACCCTGCAGAGCCATGTTTGAGTATGTCAGACCGTTAGTGTCCAGATCCGGTAGTCTGCCCTTGACGATCTGGGTGAAATTGAGCACTTCCAGGGTCCTGGCCAGAAACTTATTCTGTTTGATTATGCCGTTGCTGAAGGTCATATTCAGAGGGCCATGCAGCTTTCCGACCAGTTCCTTCAATTGCCCCCGGGCCGTAATTTTGCTGGAGAAATTGAGGTTGCCGGTTAACTTGCTCTGACCATTAGTAAGACAGGTATAGCTGGGGGCGGCATCGAGGTTTTGTCCATACAGGGACAGATCGAGATAGATTTCATCTCCGGAAAAGGAAAATACCCCAACTGCGGTGATCCCGCATAATTTTGTACCGATAAGTTTAAAATTAGTGCGATTATGATCAAAGGAAATGACACCTTTAACTGGTTCCCAGACAAAATCTTTCCAGATGAGCCTGGTGATGTCTGCTTTAATCCGTGGACCGTCTGCATCCAGGGAGATACGGTCGATTTCCACTTTTTCACCCGATGACAGGAGTATCGACAGGTTTTCTCCGGTCAGTCGTCCCGTGGTAGAAATTTTCGACGCGTTTTGTGGAATAGAGACGGCAAAATTCCCCACGAGCTGACCACTGGTGAACTGATGATCGCTGAATATGGCCTGGAGTGTAGTATTCTGCAGATTACCGCTGAACTTGAAGCTGCGCTGACCCTCCTTGAACTCATACATCATGTCGGCGTCGGAATACTGGTCTTTAATTTTCAGCTGGTGGATCTGCAGCCGGTTCTTCCGGTAATCGATATCAGTGGTAATCGTAGGACCATTCTCGATTGCCACTGTTCCATCGAAGGAGGACGTGGGGCCTGGCTGCCAGGAGATCTGCATTTTATCGAATTCGAGGGAAGAGCGTATCGCGTAAGTTTCCGGCACCTCAAATTTGTGCGAAAGCCAACCGGTCAGTTTCGATCCCATCCGCCCGTCAAGGGAAAGATCGATCCGGTCGAGCTGCTGGGGAAAGCCCTTGAGGCTGCCGGACAGGGAAAGTTTCGCGTCCTGGTTGGTAAACTGGATGTTTTTAAAGGTCAGCTGCCCTGTTTTGAGAGTGAATCCCCCACTGGCGAAATTGACGGTATCCGGCAGCAGATCGGTTTCGACTGACAGATCTCTGACGACGCCGCTTGAGGCAAACTTCCATTTCGACGGCTTATCGACCGGCCCTTTGAGTTGCAGGGTGGATAATTCGAGCCGTCCGGAGACCTTCTGCACATTCCGGAGCTGATCACGCAAGCCATGCAGGGAACTTAGCCAGGGATAGAGTTCTGCCATGTCCAGGTCGAAGTGGCCGGAGTCGACATTGAGGGAGATGTTTTTTGCCCAGAAGAGCTGATAGGAGAGTTGATCGAACTTCGATTTTCCCAGGGAACCGCTGAGCTGGTTGAGGTCGAGCCGATTTTTCCCGAAAGTGAGCCCCCCTTGGCTGATTTTGATCGGCGACGGCATCCCCTGGTAGTCGGTGGTCAATTGCAGGTCGTTGACCTCCACCTTGGCGTTGATGTCGTTGAGATCGTCACCGAGAATGAGCTTGCCATGGCAGGATCCTTGCAGATTGCTGATTTTTTTCAAGGTTATTGCAAATGACGGCGCATCGATCACCCGCTGGAGAACAGACCGGGCATCGGTCAGGTCGGCGTCCAGGAGGATTTCCAGATGAAAAAGATCGTTGTCCTTGCCCAGGCCTAACTCCAGGCTGCCATCTCGGCCGGTCGATTTGTCAAGATTCACCGACACCCGGCTCCCATGCAGAACCCCGTCACTGATGACCACGTCACCGCTCACTCCGGTCAGGTTAAGGTTGATCTTCGGGACCGACACTTTGCCATCCTGCAATTGCCCGTTAAGCCGGATGGTTTTCAGATCAGTCACTTCGTCCAGGTTATTACCCTGCACGGTGAAGCTGATCTGCGGTACCAGGCCGCCGCGAAAGTAATCGAAAATTTTGTCGACGGAGGCGATGTCGCCCGCCAGGGCCAGTACCGTTTTGCGGGTCGCGTCGGCATCAATGCCTGTGCCGGCAAGTTTTAAGGTTATGCCGGGAGCAGCCTGGGTCAGACGAAGATCTCCCGTTAATTCAAGGGCCGGTTCAGCCAGGTTCAGTCGATCAAGGTAGACGGATATTCTGTCCCGCACCATTTGCATGCTGGTCTCCAGCTTGAGTTCTTTCAGCACCTCCCGGCCCTCTTTGTGATAGATATTCAGTTCGGTCAGATTGGCTTGCAGACTGGCTTGGGCTGAGTTGGGATCGGTTATCGATATTCTGGATTGCAGGCTCAGGTCTTCAATTTCGACCAGTTTTTTCCGGTTCAAAGTGATGGATAGCCGGGCGTTGCTGATCCGAAGTTTCAGATCGTCAGTCACTTCGCCAAACGGTTTAATGATTGCGATCAGACTCTTTCTTAATTTGACAAAAGTATAAGACGGCAGAGTGGTTTTTCTTGGAACTTCCGGAAGATTCAATTTTATTCGGGGTGTTTCCAACTCCAGTCGGGCCGGTTGGAGTTCCCCGCTCAGCAGAGGAAGCAGTTTTGGGGAGACTCGCAGCGCTTCTACGGAAACCGCCATCCGGTCGGGGATGGTCAATGTGACCTGGTGCAGCTCAACGGCCGGCCGGGGAAAGTAACAGAGATCGATATCCTGAAAGTCAACCTGTCCCCCTATTTGGCTGGCCACGGCTGTCTGAATGTCTTTCTTGATGGCCGGAAAATCGATTAGCCGCGGTAAAATCAGCATCACCGCGACAATCAGCAGTACCAGCACTGTCACCCCTCTTGTCAGCCAGGTGCGAAAAGGGTGTGCTTTTGCTGCTCGCGGTTGTGGTTTTTGGCGATCCTTATGTTCCACTTTGTGCTCTCGCTAAATGTTGGGTCGGAACCACCACCTCCGAGTGGGGTGTAGACTTTTGACAGAGAGTTATCCTAATAAAATAAGAAAATAATCTGTAAGACACCAAAATTTCTTTTGCTACCGAACAGCAGCTTTGAACAACCCGGCAATTTCAAAAGATATTTTATTCATTGTGCATATTTTAAGGATGTTTGGCAAAAGGTATGTGAAAAAATTACGGCTGGGAACACTGAAGAGGATTACCAGCGGACACAGCGGGTGGATTGCGTCAGGTTTGCGCAGTTGATCACCGCAGGTGGAAAAAGAAAAAGGGGAAATAAGAAATTTCCCCTTTCAGCAGAGTTTATGATAAAAACAATTGTTACAGCTTGTCAAAAAATCGGTCTATCTCCTGTGATTTTGCCCGTCTACCTGACGAGCCCTGCGGCATCTCTTGGCAGTTCCTGAATGTTCAGAGAAATTTGCAGCGGCAAACTCACCATCGTCGTAATTGATCACAGCCCAAACCGTTTTATTTTTCGTGTCAATCCCATAGCTTCCAAGAGCATACTCGGGCCGCCATGGACCATGTATAAACTGTTTGGTGCCCCCGACATTCAAATCTGCCGCGTTGACCCACTGTCCCTCATCATCTCTTGTGGCCAGTCCGACGAGCCCCTTGCCGGGATGCTTCTGCCTGGATGTTGCCGGATCATAACTCATCGCCAGTGTGTAGGTGTCTGTCTTGTCGCTACCCAGCTCAGCCAGGCCCCATAACGTGAGAATATCGCTTGCCGTTTCATGCCCCTGTTTTGACTTATATGTTATTCTGCTTGTCCAGCCGGTATTCACGTCCTTGGTGAAGGGCCGGCCGGCATAGTCGGTCGCCGTGCTGCCGTTGATTCCGCTGAGAATGCGGGCCTTGGTACTGCCGAAGCTGTCCTGGATGATAGTGTAGCTGTCGCCCCAGGGAACGAGAAATTCTTGACCGTTCAAGCTGTAGCCAAAGGTTTCCTGTCTGGTGAAAGTATAAGGTATGAGGTCTTCATTCAGATCGCAGTCCCCATCGCAGCCGTTCGGTGAGGCGTAATAATCGACGGTGACCCGCGGACCGTCCACCGTTACGATATAGTAGCCGATGGTGAAGAGTTGCTGGGCTATCTCCTCCTCACGCGGCCCGTTGTTGATACCAAAAGCCGGTGTATTGTATTTTTCGTCATTTGAAGGTACTTGCGGGATGTAGAACTTATAGCTGTCGGAGGCGGTGACGATATCTTGCACTACCGACTTTCCGTCCGGGCTGGTGATTATGGCGCGGTTATGCATATGGTCGTGCCCTCCGATGTGATAGCGGACACCGTTTTTATACAGGTAAGACATATAAAGGTCCTGCAGGCCGTCGGGGTTGACGGATGGATTGCTGCCGAAAAGGGTGTCGGCGTGGTTTTCGGAAATCAGATGCTTGTGGGCGAAGACAAAGGCGTGGGTGTTTTTTGGCCTGGCGGCAAGACGCCTGCCAACCCAATGCACATCGCTCTCGGTGAGAACAGTGTGGTTCGGGGAGGCTGGAGTTTCAAACTGATCGATCAGCACGAATCGGGCATTGTCGTAGTCAAACGAATAGGTGAGTCCAGCTAATCCCTCGGACACCGTGCTGAAGTTGGTCCCAACGATGAAAGGCGAATTGGTGGTCACCGGCGGTGTGCCGTAATAGGGTGTCGTTACAAGGGCATCGAATGGAGTCAGGTTGTTCATGCCATTTTGGGTTTGTGGAAAAACCCGTCCGAATTCTGCCGCTTCACCTGCTCCATCTTCGTGATTGCCGCGGAGTGGATAGAAACCGATTCCGGCATTATAGAGCGCCTGCCTGAAGGTGGCAGTGGTGTCCATGCCCAGAGTGTCGCCGTTTTGGGTAATGTCGCCGACGGCAACAACAAACTTGACTCCGTGGGCAATGAACTCCTCGTTGAGGTGATTGATGACGTTGACAGCTACAGCGTTGGGATTTTTCCCGTCAACCGAGTCCTTCCATTGGGTGTCGGAGATGATTCCGAAACTCCATGGGGCCGCCGAGGCCGATGCAGTAATAATTAAGCATGAAACGGAAAGTGCGGAAGACAACAACCATGCCTTGCCAGTTTGTACCAATTTGCCTGTCATTATTTTTCCCCCTTTGAAAATTGATCTTACAATTATGACAAACTCGTGAAAACCTGAATTTTTTTTTCAGGCCTCTATTTTTCGCAGAAGAATGTTAGGCAGGTATGAGGATTAGGATACAGGTTGATTAGAGACCGGGGGGGATGAGAGATACGGCTTCAGCATCTGATGATGCAGGGAAGGGCTTTCAGATTACGGTCAATTGCATATAGCAGATGGAAAAACGGCCGCTTTCCGGGATGAAGCAGAGCAGTTTCTGCCCTTTTTTCAGCCTTCCTGAATGAAACAGTTCTTCCAGGATAATATAGATTGAAGCGGAACCGGTGTTTCCTTTGGTGCTAAGATTGGTGAACCAGCGGTCATAGGGAATTGCAAAACCGATTTTTTCCATTCGTTCGTAAAGCTGAGAACGAAAATAATCGGAGGAATAGTGGGGCAGAAACCAGTCGATCTCCTCTGCATTCAGTCCATATTTGCTAATTAACCTGGACAGGGTACGCTCGACGGCGGTGGTGATTATTTCACGGTTTAACAGTTTGACATCCTGTTTGATCAGGAGACTGTTGTCTGCCAGCGCATGGGCAAGAGATGGCTCCTCGCGCCAGCCGAGCAGGGCGCCATCCTCCAGCTTGGTTGCCCCGGCGTACATGCAGGTTTCCATCTCGTTGGCAAAGGAGAGCAAGTCAAGCCAGTCGATCCGCAATGACAAACCTGTCGCTGCCTGCTCATTGCTGAGAAAAGCGGCCCCCGCGCCATCCGAGAGCATCCAGCGTAAGAAATCCGCTTCAAAAGCGATAGACGGCTGCCGTTCGAGCTGGGTCGCTTTTTGCCGGTTGACCGGACCACAGAAGCTTGCCCGCATGAAAGAAGAAGCCAGCTCGGAACCGGTGGCTACAGCGTTGCCGGTCTGGCCTGACGCAATGCTCATCCAGGCATATTTCAGAGCGCTCATGCCCGAGGTACAGATTCCGGCGGCACTCATCACCTCGCAGGGCTGTCCCTGTAACTCTCCATGAACCATCGCTCCGTGTCCGGGCATCAGCTGATCGGGAGAAGAAGTGCCGCAGCACAGGCATTCAATATGATCCGGGCTGAAATCCGCATACGGTTTCAGCCGGCGGACCGCCTCGGCAGTTAACCGGGCGTTGGTGTGGGTCAGCGCTCCGGATGCCGGGTCGATGGCATAATAGCGGTTTTTAATACGGTTATTACGCAGGATGATCTTTCTGGTTCGCGAGGGGAGTTGGTCTACCATGCCGAGGATTTCTTCCATCTGGTCGTTGCTGACCGGGGAATTTGGCAGAAAGGCTGCAATGTCGGTAATATAAACTGGCATGTATTCCTAAAGATTTGCTGATTTGTGACCCTCTGCCAGCAGGGACGCATAGCAACGGTAGAATACCTCTTCATCGAGCCGGGTCGGGAGCACCGCGTTGGTAAGAGTATAATAATCGAGGTCGTGAATATTTATTTGATCCCGCAGCCGATGATAGAGGCGTGTGCCGGGCAGTGGCGTCAGCACGGTATGCATCGGCAGTTCGATCTGCTGTTCCTTGACAAAGGCACCCAGCCTGTCGAATTCATGTTCCGTATAATCGGGAGAAATAATGAAATCACCGACTATGGTCAGCCCGAGCTGGTGCAGGATCTCGATGGCCTGCACGTTGATCAGGGCGCTGTTCTTCTTGTTCATGGCTCCCAGTGCCGCATCGTCGATTTCCTCAAAACCGATCACCACGGCGCGCAAACCAACTTCTTTCCAGCGTTTCAGCAGTTGCGGATGCCGCACCACCGTATCAGCACGCACATCAGCCAGAAATTGCTTTTGAATCCCGGCTGCTTCGATCGCCTCGGCGAGTTTTAGCGCATGGTCCGGATTACCGAAGGTATTGGCATCGACCAGACGGATAACAGGGGTCTTCAGGCCGCCAAGATCGCGGATTACTGCTTCGGTACTTGCGGTCAGGTATCTGCCGCCGGTCAGCGGGGCAATACAGCAGAAGGAACAGTCGTAGGGGCATCCGGCCGCGGAGACGACAAAACCGAGCTGCAGGCCGAGGGTTTCCAGGGTGTAGTGAGGGCGATAATGATCAACAAGTTCGTAGCGGGGAGCATGTTGTTCGGGAAGATCGTTACGGCCGAAGATGCGCTGCCGGTATCTGAGCGGTGTTCCGGGGTTGGTAGCGGCAACCCCTGGAATATCCGGCTTAACAGTAGTCGAAGCCGATACGTCCAGGGCATCGACCAATTCCCGCAGGCTCTGCTTACCAAGGCCGACGACAATCCAGTCGATGTCCTCCCGATTGAAAAATTCCGGATCGGCCGAGGCATGAACGCCGCCGACCACAATGGTTGTCTGCAGGGTCTGCCTAATCTCCTTAGCCAGTTTGATAACTGTTTGTGCTTCGCAGGTCATGGCGGTCAAGGCCACCAGTTCCGGCTTGAAGGCTTTCATCTGCGCCTGCAGCCCGTCCGGCTCGGCTTTCAGGTCGAGAATTTTGACTTCATGGTCGGCTGGAATATTGCCGGCCAACACTTCAAGCGCCAGCGGTTCGCCACGAAAAATCTGTTTTAGTGAGGTAATGCCATAACGCTCTTCGGGTATGGAACGGCCGCAATTCGGTGGATTGATGAGAAGTATCTTCATTATCAGGAAATTAAAGCAAAAACCGGTATTGATAAGATCATTTTAACGCTTAATGGACGCGTAAAAAGAAGAGAATATACCTAGATAGATCTTCCATGTAAAGATAAACTGACTTTTTCCCGATTTGCTTCTCATCCATCATCTTCTGTCATTTCTCCAGTTCGTCGTTCACCCGGATGACCATTTTCCCGAAATTTTTGCCTTCCAGAAGACCAATAAAAGCCTCCGGGGCATTTTCCAAATCGTCCACCATATCTTCCTTATATTTAATTTTACCGGCGCTGAGCCACTCCGACATTTTCCCGCTGAACTCATCATACCGGTGATTGTAATCAAAAATGATAAAGCCCTGAACCTTAAGACGTTTAACGAGAATATTGCCCATAAGAAGTGAAAGCCGGTCCGGACCGTCGGGAAGCTTTTCGGCATTATACCGCGAAACGAGCCCGCAGACCGGGATCCGGGCATGGTTATTCAAAAGAGGCAGGACGGCATCAAAAACCTTGCCTCCGACACTCTCGTAATAGATGTCAATGCCGCTTGAGCAGGTATTACGCAGCTGCTCGGCAAAATCGGCGGCTTTATGGTCAAGACAGGCATCAAAGCCGAGGACATCGCGGGCGTGGGTACATTTCTCTGCACCGCCGGCAACACCGACAACCCGGCATCCTTTGAGCTTGCCGATTTGTCCGACCGTTGCCCCCACCGGGCCGGTGGCGGCCGCAACCACCAGGGTGTCGCCTTCTTTCGGCTGGCCGATATCGAGCAGTCCTATGTACGCGGTGAAGCCGGGCATCCCCATAATCCCTAAGGCATAGGAGGGATATTTAGGTTTTTTACCCAGCCTCACCAGGCCGGACCCGTCAGAAATCGCATAGTCCTGCCAGCCGATACCGGCAAGAATCCACTCGCCGGGCTCATACTCCGGATGATTAGATGACTCCACCTGGCAGACGGTGCCACCCACCATAACCTCACCCAGTTTGACCGGTTCGGCATATGATGGTGCATCGCTCATCCTGCCGCGCATGTAGGGATCAAGCGAGAGATAGATGCTGCGCAGGAGAATTTCCCCCTTGCCGGGGGCTGGTTTCGCCGATTCTTCTAACCGGAAATTTGCCTTCGTCGGGGCACCGGCCGGACGTGATGCGAGCACGATGCGACGATTGATTTCTGCGTTGTGAGCCATGATCATTCTCCTTTAAGAGTTGAGGGAGATGGCTGGATCAGGTTTTCCTTTTCTATTGGGAAGTCAAAAGGAGCTTGCCGACAATATTCGTCACAATAATCAGAAAACCGAAAAAGCAGCCAATTTTGAGGACTTTCACATGTTTTGCCGTCAAATCATTCCATCTTTTTGGTTTGAATAAACCGGAAGATAATGCCAGAAGTAAAAGTGCCAGTAACACGTAGGCAACTATAATTCCCATTTTGTTTGTTCTCCTTGCCAATCAATAAATATTACAGAGCATGATTTTAATTCCATAGTTCAATGTCAATGAGACAACTTGGCAATGCTCTATAATCTGGTATTTCCCTTATTTCCTGTTCTTGCGAAGTTATCGTACCTTTTCAGCGACAAACGATTTATATCACAGGTACAATAAAATGGCGGAGGTTCTTTTCAAAAAAGTTACATTCAGAATCATGTCAGCCGTTTTCTAAATCAATTCAGAGACAATAGACAGGTTTCATACAATTATGAAACCAAGCCGCCAAAAAAACAGCAAAATTCAAGCCAAATAATTGCCCGCCCCTTCAAATTGAGGGCTGGTCTGCAACCGATAAATATCAGGATCATAAAAACCTGTTGGACATCAATAGCCCTGCTGTTATCATAGTCGGTAATATTCACGCTCAAATCTTAAGTATCATCCCAGCTAAGTTATGATCACAGCCAGATCCAGATATGTTTCTTAAACGACTCCTGAAATTCCTTATAATCATTTCCTGTTTCTTCTGTCTTGTGGCGGCGATACAGACAAGCGCTGCAATCTATTTTGCAAAAAGTGCAGTAACACTAACGCCGGCAGATATGGTCGTCGTCTTTCCCGGTGGCAGCGAACGTATACAATCAGGCATTGAGATAGTAAAAGGTGGTGCTGCTCCTGACTTCATGGTGGTAAACGGAACTGTTGAAAGCCTTCGGCCAATCTTGCAAGAGAATGGGATGCCTGAATCTATCCAGGTATTTCCTGGCGGTAAAAGCAGATCTACCTTCGAGGATGCGTTTCAGGCCGTCAAAACGATCAAGGAAAACCAGCTCAGATCGGTAATCCTTGTTACTTCCAGCTATCATCTGCCACGTGCTTTATTTCTTTTGAAGACATATCTCAGCATTTCCGGCCAGGATGATGTTCAGGTTCAATACTACCCGGTAATACAACCACTCCGGTTCGATAAAAAAGTGGAACTCTACAGTAATGAAGCAATAAAGTTCTGGGGTAGTATTATCGAGATGACAGGACAATACGTAACGGGGCAACTCTTGCTTGACGCCCCAATTTTAAAAAAGATGCAAACGGTCTTTAAGAAAAATCTTCTTTTGTAAAAATCAACACCTGAAATGAGACCTCGATGATACAAATTACCCATCTCGGTGCCAAAAAATGCGTTACCGGTTCCTGTCACCTGGTAGAAACCAAGCCGGGTTCTGCCGAAAGTATAAATATTCTGGTTGACTGCGGCGCCGTCTATGGCGATGATCCCTTGCTGCCCTTTGAGCAATTTCCTGTTCATCCCGACAAAATACAGTATCTCTTCTTGACTCATGCCCATATCGACCACATTGGTCGGGTGCCTGACCTGATCGATGCCGGCTTTCGGGGCGAGATCATCTGCACCCATGCCACCAAGGCTTTGCTTTTGCCCATGCTCCATGATGCCATGTCGTTTTCCGGCAGAACCGACCAGGAGGTCCACCGGTTGGAGACGCGTATCGATGATCTGGCATGGGGCTTTGAACTGCATGAAACTTTTACCCTGAAGCAGGGAATCACCTTTAAGCTGAGTAATGCCGGGCATATCCTTGGTTCGTGTTTTATACTGTTCCACTTTCCAGTCCCCCAGGCCAGTGACTACCGGGTGCTCTTCTCCGGAGATATTGGCTGCAAGGATACGCCCATCCTGCCGGATCCCGATCCGCCCGATGCCTGTGATCTATTGATAATGGAATCCACCTACGGCAACCGAATTCATCCCGATAGAAAAGGCCGGATCGAAATTCTGAGGGAATTGCTCGAAAAAGCTCTGGAAGATAAAGGTATTGTCTATATCCCCGCCTTTTCCCTGGGAAGAACCCAGGAACTGCTGTACGAACTGGACAGGATTGAGCTTAAGGTCCCGGTGTTTGTCGATTCTCCCCTGGGGCTGCGAATCACCAAAATTTATTCAGACATGAAAGCCTATTGGGACCAGGAAGCGAAGAATCTCATGGCTGAAGGCGACCACCCCTTTGATTTCAAAGACCTGTATGCCGTGGAAAAATACCAGGACCATCAAAAGCTCTTGAACATCAAAGGGCCTGCCCTCATCATCGCCGGCAGCGGTATGTGTACCGGCGGACGGATTGTCGACCACCTTAGACAGGGCCTAAAAGACCCGGTAAACGATATATTTTTTGTCGGATATCAGGCTAAAGGCACCCCCGGCAGAAAGATAATCGAGAAAAAAATTCCCGTTAAAGCGGGTATCCACACCCTGACCGCTTATTCCGCCCATGCCGATCAGCAGATGCTTGTCGACTGGGTGCGTTCCATGCCGGTGCCGCCCGGAGAGATCCGTCTGGTGCATGGCGAGGACGATGCCCAGCTGGCTCTTGCCTCATTACTTAAGATTAATACAGCACTGTAATAACCAAACCTTGCCGGCTTCCATCTTTTTTACGAAAAAGTTGCGCTGGCTAGACCACGCATCCGGCTTCAGTTCACACCTCGGTCATTTCCGGCTTGATACGAAATGACGTCGCCCTGTAACTTTTACGGCACTATTATTTAATGCATAAATACTACCATGCCAGTATTTAATAGGTGTCTGGAAATTTTTTATATTTAATACTGGTTCGGCAGTATTAAATATTGACAATATCTTCTCCGGCAAATAAATACTGTTAAGGCAGTATTTAATGTTTGCTATCGGAGGAGCTATGGCCAAAAAAATAAAACCATTACCAACACCAATTCAGCAAGGGCCTCTGGAGGCTAAAGTACTGGGGGAATTCGTTCGGGCCAGACGGACGCAGGCAGGAATGGGTATGCACGAGACGGCCGCATTCTGTGGTGTGGCGGTGGATACCTTGACCAAGATCGAAAAGGCTATGGGAGATGTACAGCTATCCAGCGTTTTAAAGGTCTGCCGGATGTTGGGGATAGTTTTGAAAGTAGAACCGTGGGATGAGCAATGACGGAACAACTGGCCGTATATAGCGATCAAAGACGTTTAGGTTCAATAACTTTTCAGGGTCATGACGATAAATATAGTCTGCTGTATGATCCGGAATGGCTGGAGAAGTCAGGTTTCGCGATTTCTCCCCATCTGAAACCGGGAGTTGGTAAGTCGGAGTCTGTTAAAAGATTTTTAGCCAACCTTTTACCGGAGGGGAGATGGTTGGAAGAGTTGTCGGTCGATCGCCAGATATCAAAAAGCAATATTTTTGGTCTAATAGCTTCCATTGGTATCGAAACGACCGGTGCTTTGACTTTCCGTCAAAATGGCGGGAAGGTTGGAGAAATGCCCACTTCTTTTCGATCGGTCAGCATCGAGGAGTTGCAGGACAGGCTGGCCAGACGTCAACAACTCTCCATCGCAACTTGGGACGGAACGCCAAGATTGTCTGTGGCCGGTGTTCAGGATAAGTTACCGGTTTTAATCAGACCCGATGGAGAAATGGGGTTCGGCGAGGGAGATTTGGCGTCAACCCATATCCTCAAGTTTGGGACAAAGGCTGACACGCATCTGGTTGTAAACGAGTTTATCTGTATGGGACTTGCCCGTATGGCAAAACTGCCGGTGGCTCCCGTCTCTTTGGCAAGGTATGGCGAGCCGGTCTTGGTAGTTGAAAGATTTGATCGGCGGTGGTCCGGCAGGCGGGTAGAGCGGTTGCATCTGATCGATGGCTGCCAGATGCTGGATTTGCCACCAGCCTACAAATATGAACGTCCTTTCGGGAAATCAGGTGAAGGAGCTAAGATCAGGACAGGTGCAAATCTTCCCGCCCTGTTTGCTGCATGTAAGCTTTGCCGGATTCCGGCGCTGGCGATCCGTGACCTATTAAATTGGGTTCTGTTTCAGTTGTTAATCGGGAACAGCGATGCCCATGGGAAAAATATTTCATTTTATGTAAGCCGGAATGGAATCGATGTCGCGCCGGCTTATGATCTGGTGAATGTTGAAATATATGGCAACAGATATGATCGAGATCTGGCTATGGCGGTTGGTGACACCTTTGAGTTTAACGCAATCCATGCTTACCAGCTGGCCGATATGTGCGATGAATGTCAATTGCCGCAGAGGCAGGTGGCAATGGCTCTGCAGTCTCTTTGCAACATAATGATTAAGGTTGCCGATACTTTTGACCTGTCCGACCTCTTGGCCGGCGAGGAACATGCGTTTGGCCAGGACCTGCTGGCTGAGATAAAAACTCATTGTCAGCGGTTTTTGGAGATAGCCAAAGAACTGCCTGGCGTCCAGTTATAAGTTAACTATCTGGCTGGGTGCGATTTTAAACTTTATCGTAATAACCGTTGTTGCATTCCAACATCGGAATAATAGATGACGTTACAGTCTCGGAAATAGGAGGTCCAGAGGGGGAGCAATATTCTTATTTGGTCCTCGTATCTGGTTCCCATGCGGTGCATGGGAATTTCTCTCCGACTGCGTCGCAGTCCTGTTTTTTTGCGACAGCAAGAAGTGAACATATGGTGCTGCAAACTAGCTACAGATTCTCTTCCGGTACTATGAAGGTTACAACAAACCTATCAAGATAAAAATGTATCATTTATAGTGTCTAAAGTTCATAGTCGAAAAATGAGTAGAGTGACAAAGCGCCAAAAGGGGACCTAAAAGCGGGACCACTTAGCTGGTACATTCCATAAATCTGGAAATAATTTCTGGAAGGTTCGGAAAAATGAAAAATCCTATCGACTCATATCCAATATAAAATCACATATCGTAAATTACATATTGTGGTATAACATATTAAAAATACAGATCATATTATTGGAATTGTTAATGGAGTTTAATTCATTTTTTCACGGTGTAATTTTTGCATATACTAACTCAAAAGTTATCTAATTACGGGAATCAGGCCGTAATAACAAAGAGAGAAAGAAAGGAAATCAATATGATAAGAAAAGCAATAACAGGAATAGTAACTGGTTTATTTTTGATCAGTGGGGTTGTGGCGGCGAATGCGAATCTTTTGCAAAATGGAAATTTTGATTTGGTTGATGGTCGGACAGGTCTTAAGGGATTGGCATTGAATAGCCTCATTGAATCCCAGTGGGATGTGTATCAATCACTGCCTAATGGAACTGATGGACATGGCGGATGGACTAAAGGTGCTGGAACCGCAGGGATCGAAATCCAATATAACACAATTGTTGATGCGTATTCTCCGAATTTTTACGTTGAGCTCGACAGCCATGGAGGCACTAACACCAATAGCTCCATGTTCCAATACGTCAATCTTAATGCAGGGAAGTATGATTTGTCATTCATGTACCATGCTAGAACAAATGGCGGGGATAATGACAATGGAATACAGGCTCTGTTGGGGGATGAAGTAATAGGTAGCGTAAGCAAGAAACTTGATGATATGCAATCTGTCTGGGAGTTAATCAATTGGACATTTACTATTCAAACTCCAGGTGAATACCAGCTTGGTTTTGCTGCTTATGGAAATGATAATAGTTACGGTGGATTTATTGATAGTGCTTCACTTACAGCGTCCCCAGTTCCTGAACCTGCCACCATTCTACTTTTCGGAGTAGGGCTTGCTGGTCTGGTAGGATTCCGCGTGAGAAAAAAGCAAAGCTAATACTCAGATTAAAAAAATACCAAAAGGCAGGAGCAGCAGTGCTCCTGCCTTTTTTTATACACAGAATCTAATTATTTACTCTATGCCTGGACATAGCCACTTTTTTCAGATTTAATAATTGATGAAAATTATTTAAAGATACGGCTAATTTCTGGTGAGTGCCTTACATATTTTTTCTTATTTTTTGTGAGACTGACTTTCGTAGAAAGTTACCTTGAAAGTAGCAATGGCACTAGTCCCAGCCCTTCTCTCGGTATATCGGGGGGAGATATAATAAGGTTCGCCTCCCAATCTTGTCCTATATAATCATGCAATAATGTATAGATCTCAGTTTGTAGGTCTGCTTTGCCATGCCAGACGGCAATTTCTACAGTTGAAATTGCGTTACGGCAGGTATAGCTCTGCAAGAATCCTCGCCGGACGATGTGGTTTTTTTGGTAACATGTTTATAACTCTCAATGGAATCCACCTTTGCGAGGCTGCAGGGGTGCTTCCCGAGCCATTTTGGGACCAGAAATCTCTCTTTTTTGATAGGAACCATGGCGGTAATGTGTGGGAATACTACTTTGAGCCTATTGACATGCCTGGGCATACTCGCTCTTTAGATGTTGCCAGGAAACTGGCGTTTAAGCCTGACGCCGCGCGAATCGGTCCTCGAAATAATGGGCATACCGTTTTGGAAACATACCATCAGTGTATTCAGAAATATGTTCGATTAAAAGAGCCGATTCAGAGGGAGATAGAACGACTTAGAACAGATCTATTTAGCAACAAAAGGATTGTCGGTGTTCATGCCCGTTTTACCGATGCGCAGGCTGGATTTGAAAATCGAAGTGTTCCGCCGATGGCCAAATATTTTCAAAGCATTGATGAATACATCATTATAAATCCAGTAGATCGAATTTTTGTAGCCACAGATTCTCTATCGGCTCTCCAAAGCTTTCAACAGCGCTATGGAGATAAAATTATCGCGCTGGATTGTATTCGGTCGATCGATAACACCTCTATCCATGGGCATTACGATTCCGGTTTACCCGGTAGTCCCTACCTCAAGGGTTTGGAGGTAATTCGGGATGCATACTTACTTTCATCTGTGACTCACCTTATCCGTGCTAATTCGAGGGTTACAGCCTATTCGCTGTGTTTGAATCCTGATCTTACTTTTACTGATGTGGAGTGCGTGGCCGGCAATCACCAAAAGTCGTGGTTGGCGAATTAAAAAAGTGCAGAGTATATCAAAAGGTGAGCATTACGAACCGGGAGAGCAAGGAGCGGCTTGCATTGCCCGTTTTGTGTAAAGGTACCTTTAAGAGCTGAAAGTACGTATTGTTTGGAATTAAATATTGAATGATCAGATAGATAGCTTGGTCCGACCCAAAACCACAAATAGGACCCAAAATCACCAAACCACAAACTCAGCAACCATACACTGTTGTGCCCATGATTAGAAAACCAACATCTAATTCATATCTCGGCACCTTTGCAACCAGCCTGTTTATCCAGGCTTGTACTGTTCTGCAGGGCATACTACTGGCGCGTTTGCTCGGACCGGCGGGGAGAGGTGAGTTGGCTGCAGTCATTTTGTGGCCGAACGTCTTTGCCGGCCTTGGGATCTTTGGCGTGAACATGGCCTTGGCTCGTTTTTCAGGAAAGGGGCAGGATTCAAGCAGCTTGGCCAGGACAGCGATCAAGGCGGCTTTGTTTACAGGAACGCTCTCCACTCTCTTCTGTCTGCTGTTGTTACCGGTTTTACTGCCGGAGGAAAAACACCATCTGTTGCCGGCGGCCTATCTCTTTTCCTTGTTTATACCACTTAATCATCTAACCTTGAATTTGCAGGGGATAGATCATGGTCAGGGCAATTTTCGCTGGCTGAACGCCACCCGTGCTCTGCTCTATCCGATATTCTTCATTGGTATTGTATTTTGCTGGTGGCTGGCGGCAGACAAGGTTTTCTGGGTTGCAGTTGCACTGTTAACGGCGAACGGAAGCGTTGCATCGCTTCGGTTGCTGGCTAAAATGAAAAATTTCCGGCCTGTCTGGCAGAGTGCTGCCGTGGCCCCGATGAGCCTGCTCAAAGAGAGTTATCCCTTTGTTTCGGCCAGTATCATTGCTATCCTCTATATGCAAATGGACAAAGCGTTGTTGATCTGGTTACTGTCTCCAAAGGAAATTGGCTGGTATGTGGCGGGGTTCGCTGCTGCAGGGAGTATCAATGTGCTTAACAGTGCACTTGGCATTGTTCAATTTTCCGCGGCCGCCCAGGCTGCTCCTGGCTATGGCTTCGCAGCTCTGGGCAAAGTCTTGCGACAAGGAGGAATGCTTTCCTTACTGGCCGGAGTGGTTCTGGCGATACTGCTTCCCTGGCTGGTGCCCTTGGTCTATGGCGCCGATTTTTATCCGGCTGCCGCTATTGGGTTATTACTTCTGCCTGGCTTGATTTTATCCGGGCTTGGAGGAATCGTCAACCAAGCGCTCTGCGGACAAGGGCATCCTGTCGCCGGAATAATTTCCAAGGTCTTTGGCTTGGTGGTCATGGCCTTGCTGGGTGTAAACCTCGCCCGGGACTTGGGCGGAAGAGGCATCGCCTGTGGTTATTTGGCTGGTGAGCTGGTAGCCTTTAGCGGGACATTATTCGTCGCCCTGCACTATTATCAGGATGCCGCATGGAAAGCTCTGCTGCCAGGCAAAACGGATGTCGAGGTTTTGCTCTCTGGTTTCAAAAGAATACCTTTGAAATATTTATGCCGAAAGCAATCATAATCATCCCAACATAAGCGTAATCAAGACGCAAGAATGTCGGCGAGCGAATTATCCTCAAACGGCATCATTGCAAAAAACTTAGAATTATTCGATGATGAAAAAGTGGGTGCGGTTGGTTTTTCGTTAAAAAATATGAAATATGAAAATACCATAAAGCAGCTCGCACCGGATAAACATAGAGGGGATGTCATCTCCGAACTTCTTGAGGGAGAACTTGCATTACGGAGAAAGATGTTTTTGAGTTGGTCGTTCTTGATGCATTGTTTGTAAAAGAGGGTGAAGGTGCGGATCTTGGGATAAGAATGCTGGAGTCGGGATTTTTTATTCGAGCCGGTTTTTTCGATCCTCTATGTAATTTAACATTCACCAGTACGTGACAATCGATTGTCTCATATCTTTGGGCCTAGGAAGTTAACAGTGTTTGCCTTTTTGAATGTGCCCTTGAGGTATCTCACTCAACTTGCCGGCAGCACCTTACTGGCTTTCCGTCATGGAATTCGTGCAGCGCATTCTATTTTGAAACTCTATGGTTTAATAAGAGGGCATT
Source organism: uncultured delta proteobacterium (assembly GCA_963835305.1). GTDB lineage: Bacteria > Desulfobacterota > Desulfobulbia > Desulfobulbales > Desulfocapsaceae > Desulforhopalus_A. The sequence continues at coordinate 427,294 of CAWIEU010000007.1, read as the reverse complement.
TATCCTGTTTTTCTATCCTGCCCAAACGTCTGCCCGTATCTGTTAAAACTTATAGAGCATATCGTAAAATAAAAAGGACTGGGATGATACCATTAGATAAGGTTTTTGAAACTCCCGTAAGCCGTAGCTAACTATAAAGATACATGGAAAACTAATGGAGCACCGGTTCTTGATAGCCCAGTTGGGTGCCAGGATGCATTACGCCATTCCGCGCATATTGCACGAGGTTGGAATGTTGGATCGCTTTTGTACTGATATCTGTGCGGTCAAGGGATGGCCGCGGCTTTTAAGTGTGATCCCCCTTTCTTTGCAGCCGCAGGGGTTGCGCAGGCTGTTGGGAAGGGTGCCGCAGGATGTGCCGCGGAACCGAATATTGGCCTTGACTTCCCTCGGATGGGCTTACCATAAGGCACGGTCAGGGCAGGCAGCCGATGATCAGGCGGTGCATATCGCTTTTGGGAAAAAATTCTGCGAAACCATCCTGGAAAATGGGCTGGGTCAGGCTACGGCGACCTATACTTTCAACAGTTCCGGTCTTGAACTTATGCAGGCGGCACACAAAAATGGGCTGAAAACGGTCATGGAGCAGACCATTGCTCCCAAAGCGGTGGAATTGGAAATTTTAAAAGAAGCGGCAGCGTGTTATCCGGAATGGACGCAAGCCATGCCCTCTGGCGATGGCATCAATGCTTTTATCGCCCGTGAAGAAGAAGAGTGGCAGTATGCTGATTTGATCCTCTGCGGCTCAGAATTCGTGCGTGATGGAATAGCCACCAGAGGAGGCCCGGTAAGTAAGTGCCAAGTAGTACCATACGGCGTTGATAACCGATTCCGGTTCCACCGCCGGCTACGACAACCAGGTCCTCTTAGAGTGTTGACAGTAGGGCAAGTCGGACTACGCAAAGGAAGCCCATTGGTCTGGAAGGCTGCTGAGATAGTTGGTGAGCAGGCCGCATTCCGGATGGTGGGGCCGCTGGTGATCCCCGCTGAAGTTCTGAGGCAAAGGCCTGCCAATCTTGAGCTTACAGGTGCTGTCCCCCGCACTGAAATTCTTGAACACTATCGGTGGGCTGATGTGTTTCTCCTGCCTTCCCTGTGTGAAGGATCAGCCACAGTCACCTATGAAGCGATGATGGCCGGCTTGCCGGTGGTTTGCAGTAAAAATACCGGTGCAATCGTTGAGGACGGAACCACCGGTTATATCGTTCCGATCCTCGACCCAATGCCGGTGGCTCAATGCCTGCTGACCCTTGCCACGGATCAGCAGCTGCTCCTCAGTATGTCAACTGCTGCTCGAGCTGCTGCCGATGCAGCCGGCATTGCAGCGTATCGTCAAAGGTTGCTGGCTTCTTTGAAGGGCTTGAGTCAATGACATTTTTATTATTGGGCCTTTTTTTTCTCATCTGCATATTCATGGCAGCCAGTGGTCTGAGCAATCAGGGCAGACGGCTCTATGAGCCGCTGCTCCCGGTTGCTACGGTCTTCGTCGGGTTCATTGGTCTGCAGTTGGTCGGCCTCGCGCATCGACCCTGGGGCTTGCCGCCGGACGCTCTGAATAAGACCATCATCATGGCGATTCTTTGCGTGTCCGGTTTCTGGCTGGGATATTCTCAGAAGATCCGACCGCTTGCCCTGATGCTGGTCGTTATGATTCCTCCCGTTTGCTGGTGCTCAGCCTTGTCCTGACTCTGTTCGGAGCTTGGTTTTTTTTCCTGATAAGCAGACTTCCTGAAGAAATGACATCAGAGGGTGGGTGGTCCGGGTTGCCTGTCGCCTATCTGTTTTTCGCCCAGGTTCTTACTTACGGTTTTGCTCTTGCTTGCCTTATTTATTGCCGCATAGGTGATCGCCGTGCCCTTTGGATAGCCGGATTCGGTGCGCTTTTTTATCTGGACCGGATATTTCTTTCGGGCCGTAGGGGAGTAACGGCCGAATTCTTTTTTATCATAGTCCTAGCCTTATTTTTCGGGCGGGGACGCTTTCTGCCCCGGGCATTACCGCGTTGGACCATGGTGGCAATAATGGTTCTGATGGTTCTATTAATGCATAGTGTGGGCGATTATCGGTCACTTGCTAAAACACAAGGTTGGGATGCCCCTTTGGAGGCAGCGACAAAGATTGATTTCATCGACAATCTGGCTGGAGTTGTCCAACGCGGCGGTTATGAACTCAGAAATGCCGTTTTTATGATTGAGGCCTACGACCGCACTCTGCACTTTGATTTTGGCCTCAGCCATTGGAACCAATTAATCTTTAATTATGTCCCCGGCCAGTTGGTGGGACACGATTATAAAGAATCCCTGATGTTCCCTCTGCCGGATGAAGCCATGCGGGTTTTTGGCTATCGAGCAAAATATGGATCTACTGTGACCGGTTTGGTGGATTCCTTTGGTTCGTTCTGGTATTTTGGCTGCTTCAAATTTTTTATCATCGGCATGGTTTTGAGGAAAATCTGGAATGCCGCAAAATCCGGCGGTCTGGTAAGCCAGTTACTTTACATGCTGCTCATCGTCAAGGTGCTGCACACCGTCACCCACAGCACTCATTGGTTTCTTGCACCTTGGGTGCACATCGCGGTTTTCCTCTTACCCGGTCTCGGTGGGCTCGGACAAAAATTGTCCGGCAGCCGATGTTGCATAAAACCGGCATGGTCTGGAGCGGGAAATGAAAGTGGCGGTACTTTTCCATCGTTTGGGCCCATATCATTTCGCTCGGTTAAAAGCAGCAGAAAAGCTTTGCCGATTGCATGTAATTGAATTCTCATCGGTGGATGACACCTATGCCTGGGATGTCGTAGCCGAGGAAGCTTGTTTTAAACGAATCACTCTGTTCACCAATGGTGATGTGGAAAAAAAGTCGTCTTTTGCTATTGCGGCGGCCTTGAAAGATGCTTTTGCCCAAATAGGGCCGGATGTGGCTGCCATTCCCGGCTGGTTTGGCCGGCCAGCGTTATTGGCATTGGCTCTTTGCCGGAAAATGGGTATTCCCGCGCTAGTGATGTCTGATTCTACAGAACATGACCTGGAAAGATACCGGTTAAAGGAATGGATTAAAAACGGATCGTCCGGAATTTCTCAGCCTGCCTGGTCGCTGGAAAGCTTCACGACGATTACATGCAAAAGCTGGGTATGCCGGGCGACCACATCTTCAATGGTTATGGGTCGTCGACAACGATCATTTCTTATCCGGGGCAGCTTATGCCCGGAGCAAACCGGAAAAACTGCTAGCCCGGTAGAATTTATGGAAAATGGCTTTCTTGGATCAAGCCGTTTTATTGCCAGGAAACATATCGATGCCGTTATCCGAGCGTATGCCGAATACCGGACAAAAACAGGTTCCCAAGGCTGGAAACTCGTTCTCCTCGGCGACGGGCACTGATGGCCCCAGATTGAAAGCCCCATTTCGGCATTGCATCTGAACGAAGATGTGCTTCTTCCCGGTTTTCAACAGTACCCGGTTCTCCCTGTCTTTTATGGCTTGGCTCATGCCTTCATCCTGGGCAGTACTTCCGAGCAATGGGGATTGGTGGTGAATGAGGCCATGGCCTCAAGGCTTGCCGGTACTGATTTTGAAACAATGTGGTCGTGCGTGGATCTTGTGCACTACAACAGAACGGTTTATCCTTCGATCCATACAGTGGGACGAATTGGCGGGGTTCATGATAAAACTTGGCTCAGGCGAATGCGATTGGAATGCAATGGGAAAGGCAAGCCGGGAAATCATAGAAGACTGGGGAACCGTATATTTCGCGGAAAATCTCCTGAAAGTTGATAAAGTGGCTCACATCACACCAAAAATGAAGCCATCGACTTCGATATGACAATGCTCAATTGTCTGTAGTTCCGATGAAAGTGACTGTTTTGACAGGCTCAGTCAGCCGTTTGGCAGGAGGTATCTTCAGCAGCATCGACGGTCCAGGCAGGAAGTGCCTACTGGATTTTCGCTTGGTATGAGAGTGTTTGGCCTGGAAGATAGTTTCACCTATGAAGAACTTCCTGCATGGAATCCTCGAGTTCCCGACATATTTCTGGCAATCGGACCTGAAGCCTTGGCTATGTACCCGGAGATCGTACTGCCGTCGAACGCTTTCAACCAGACATTACCGCAATTCACGGTATCTGGCGGCATAATCGTGCATCCGCCTGAATATCAGTAAGAAACGAGGAATTCCCTATATTGTACACCCCCATGGTATGCTTGACCCATGGGCAGTCAACAATTCCTTGTGGAAGAAAAAATTGGCTGGGATCCTGTATGAAAATGAGCATCTTAGACTGCCAACTGCATAAGAGCGCTTGTCATCGGAGTGGTTGCCGTGCGGCGCTATGGGCTCAAAAATCTGATTTGGTTAAGAGCCAATGGCATACAACTTGCCGATATATCTGTTGAAGTCCTGTGCCTTGGCATAACGGGACGGAATCAGGAAAAAAATTCTCTTTCTGGTAGTAATTGATCCGAAAAAAGGGGGTTCATAACCTGATAACAGCTTGGTTCAGGCCTCTGAAGGCAGGTTCGGCATACTTCTGAGTGGGCTTCGGGAATAGCTGGTTCGGATGTTATTGGTTATTGAAATAAATTGTTCATCGCATGGAGGATCCTTCAGCTGCAGAAAAGTGTCAATCGATCGGGCCCCAGTTCAATGAGCAGAAAAAGCACATATTTTCATGCCGATGCCTTTATCCGCCTTTGTTCACGAGTCCGCCAATGACAGTGTTGGAAGCCTGGGCCTATGGATTGCCGGTTTTGATGACGCCGCAGTGTAATTCTGATGGCTTTCAGAGGAGTGCGGCGATCAAAATAGATACCAACAATAAAGCAATAGTTTCCGGTTTATTGCAGCTCTTCTCTTTATCGGAGGCTGAACGAAAGGAAATGGGGAATCATGGCCTGGTACCGGTGAAGCAGAGATCGACCTGGAAAAGGTCGCAGAGGAAATGCATGCTGTCGACCGGTGGCTACTGGGGGGAGGTCCTCCCGGAGTGTGTGAGGTTTGACTGATGACGAGCAACAAGCTTATATCGCCGCCAACCGCAGGGCGGCTAATTATTCTCAAATCGAAATGCTTTGCCGCTGCCTGTGGACGGCCGTCGCACCATTATTTCGCTTCAGCCCACGTATCTGCTTTGGCTGGCGCTCTTTCTTTTGAGACTTTTCGGGGCGGATATCGGTCACAATGTACATATTTACAATACCGCCGTAGTCTATAATACCCTGGAATTTACAGGTAAGCGACTGGGCCAGATAGGTGAATATGCGTTCGTCTATAATCTTGGTAAAATTACCATTGGAAAAAAAATACTGTTTCTTATCGAGCCGATCTTCGCGCAGGACTCATTATTATTCCAAGTCACTTTGCCGCTGCGCAGTTGCCGATTCAAATTGGTGACCAGGCATGGATATGTGCTGACAGTTTCGTTGGTCCCGGAATAACAATCGGGGAAGGGGCTGTTGTCGGAGCTTGTGCGGTTGTGGTTAGAGATATTGCATCCTGGACAGTTGTCGCCGGAAATCCTGCAAATTCATCAGAAAACGCAATCTTGAAAGCAAATAGAGAGTAACAATGGCACCATTCTCCGTTTTGATATTGACTTTAAATAAAGAAGCCAACTTATGTCACGCTTAGAGTTACTATGTGGTTGCGATTATATCGCCGTTCTCGATTCTTCAGTACGGATCGAACCGAACGGATTGTAACGGAATAACGGGCAAGATTCTTAAAAAGTTTGATGATTATGCATCGCAGAGGAATTATGGAAGCAATTCAATTGCATACAGATATCCATTGCTGCTGATGATCGATGCAGATGAAATTCTATCTCCAGCTTTTTCCAGGAAATTGCTCATGTCGTCGAGCATCCAGCGAATAATGTCTGTCTGGATCGCCTGCGTCGGAAAGATTTTCTTCTTTGGGAATGGATTAAACACAGCAGTGGCAATCGAAGCTGGTTCGGACGTCTGTCAAAAGAGGTGCTGTGGGTTGAAAGGGCCGTCGACGAAGATATCTGACCGATGGTTAGGTTGATTACTTCAGAATGATCTGCACTACTTCCCCTTTAATAAAGGATTTGCCGCCTGGCTAGAGAAACATAACCGCTATTGAACAATGGGACTGAGCTGATAGTTCGGCAAGTTTTGGCTGTCCTGGCCATTGAACACATTTACGCCGGAGACCCTGCTCTCAGGAGAAGGGCGGTTAAGGCGATCGTCTATCGTCTTCCGGTCGCCCGCTTCTTATGTTCTTATACTGTACTGCTCCGGGGAAGTTTTCTGGATGGCAAGGCTGGGCTGACGTTTTGTGCTCTCAGAGCTCTCTATGAGTTTTCAATTAATTGAAAATCAAGGAACTACGCCTGCGTGCTCAATCTCTTCCCTTCTGAGTCCGATTCTACGTTGCGATCTCCATCGGTTCTTTTTAAGTAATGAAACTTCTGTAATAACATCAACCTATAATGCCGCTGAAACTCTGGCTCACTGTCTGGAAATGTTGCGAGTCAGACGGTTGTGCCGGATTTTATCATTGACGGTGTTCAACAGATGGGACCCTGGAAGTGCAAAAAGTCATACCGATCACCGCTGCAGTTCTTCCGAACAAGACAATGGCATTTATGATGCGATGAATAAAGGGATCGAAAAGCTTCGGGAGATATCATAGCATCCTCAACGCTGACGATTTCTACGCATCGCCACTGTGCTCGAAAAAGTCGTCGACCTCCTGGAGATAAGACTATCGATGTCAGCTACGGAGACTTGTGTTATGTGGATTATCATGACCGGCAAAGTAATCCGATCCTGGCACTCCAAGGAGTATATTATCGAAAATTTTACAGGGTCTGGACCGCCCATCCGACTTTTTTTGTCAGAATATGGTTTATGACCGCTTTGGTCTTTTCAATCCGTATTTAGGATCTGCGGCAGACTATGAAATGATGCTGAGATTGCTTGTCCGTGAACGGCTGGAAGCCGCCTATATCCCGGATGTACTTGTCAAGATGCGAACGGCGGAGTAAGCATTTCAACTCTTGGCAATCGACTCCTTGCCAACCGGATGGATCCAAAAACGTGGACTGTCACTGAATTGCGTCCTTATCCCTGGACTCTGATTTTCCAGCCTTCGTAAACTCGGACAATGGATAATAAAAGCGCCCTGCAACGAATAAGATGAAGTGGTCTGCGACGCCGTCAAAGTTGATATTTTGGGAAATTTGCATTTCTAATCTGGTTTTAATACACTAAACTTATGTCTGACAGGCTGCTGGGTTTCGACAGATATTGTGTGGTTTTTCAATAATTTTTTGGCATTGGATTTTCTTTGAATGATTACCTCCGATCTACGCATCATACTGTTATTTCTCCTGCTTTCTTTTCAGTTATATTCGTTTTACCAAAACTTTCCAACATTGCGCTACGCATCGGGTCACTGGATCAACCTGATAGACGTAAGGTGCATACAAGTCCGCAGCCGTTGGTCGGGGGCATCGGCATGGTGACCGCAGTAATCTTTACCAGTCTCGGGTTTACTTATAAGTGGCTTGCGTGGTTATTTCATCGGACTGGCTATTTTGTTGTTGTTCGGTTTTCTTGATGATTTTAAGGAGATAGGGCATCGTCAGAAATTTATGGCCGACATTATTGCGACAAGTGCTTTGATGTACTTCAGCAATATTGTCCTCACTGTTTCGGCACTTGCTGGGTCTGGGAGATATGAGCGTACCTGGCGGGCAGTTTCACTGTATGGCTGGTCACGATCTTCTGCGTAATTAACTCACCAATTCGATAGACCTCATTGATGGCCTTGACGGTCTGGCTGGAGGCTTATCTTTTATCGCCTTTATCTTTTTTGCCATCCATGCATCCTTCGCCCGAAACGATACTTTCATGCTTCTGAATCTTGCACTGGCCGGCGCTGTTCTTGGGTTCTCAGGTTTACTGGTATCGATCCATCTTGTTTATGGGGGACGCGGGAAGTCTTTGTCTTGGTTTTCCCTTTCATTTATGGCGCTTGCTCTCTCACAAGGCAAGACCCGCTCGATGAGTCCGGTGGCCGCCCTACCGATTCTCCCGGCGCCGACTACCCATACGATCATAGTGATGGCTAAACGGATTGTGCATGGACAAGAGCCCTTTTAAGCCCGTATGCACCACCTGCACCATATTTTTTTGAGATACGGAATGGCAGGGCCAGAGCAGTACGGGTGATCCTGGCGATAGTGTATGCTGGGGAGTTTCAGCCTTCTGGGGCCGTTGTATGGTTTTTCCGACTCCTCGCAGTTCAGCCTGTTCGTCCTGTATTTTCTTATCTCCTTGCCGCGTCATTCTTTATTATCGCATTTTTCCGATCAGTCTACGCTTCGTAAACAATCGGCAATCTGCCGATGTCGACATTTTCCTGCGTCTGGTCTTTGGAATCTTTGATATCTTTAAAATCTTTCGAAAGAACAAAAGATACCAGGTAAATCTGATAATGAGTTGTTCAACCAGCGTGTCCAGTTCGATTATTTATGGTCAGGTGCTGAATATTTCACAATCCGGCTGTATGGTCAGAATCAATGGTCTTGAGGCTGAAGATGACAGTATGACATTGTCTATCATTGTCCCTGATGATAACGACCCGATACATCTTGAGCTGCGGGCGGAACATCTCTGGACGTCGAAATATGAAGGAGCTTGCTATCACGGATTCAAATTTACGGAACCGTCAACTGAAAAATCGGAGATCCTGTCCGGATACCTTGCACGTCTTGCCCGACTGCAGCAGGTAGAAGTGAAACATGCCACTGCGTAATACCGAGATAGATGCAATGTTTTTGTATTGTTAGGTAGGGACGAGTGTGGTAGATATCTTATTATTGAATATCATTGTTATTTTTGTGCAGTGATTACGTCAGAAAGTTATAAGCAAGGGGAAAGGGAATGAAAAGAATCGTAATGGCAATTCTTATTGTTGGATTCGCAACGTCACTCGCATATGCCGAATGGCTGGATAATTTCAAGGACAATTACAAAAATAAAAATATAGATATTGCGGTCGAGAACGCCCTGAAGGAAGGGGTCAATCCCGAAATAATTGTTGAAAACGGTCTTGGTTTGCAAAATCTGAACCCGCAGAATCTTGTTAAAGCGTTATACTGTGCCGGTGTCAGTGGAAAAGATGTTTATGAAGCTGCTGTAAAATATAATATTTCAAGTTAGTTGTTACCGCTGGTTTTAAAAAGAGCGTGGAAGAATGCGGTGATCGGGTGGTCGACAGCCAGCCATACACACGGGAAACCAGGGTAATGAACGAGGATTCGGCGGTCCGCCGGATACTCCACCTAATAGGCCGTTTGCCAGCCCTTCTAAATTTTAGTCTCCAGGTCTTATGTCGCCGGGGGCAATGAAATGTCTACTCCCCTCTTGGGGGGTACTGTAAATAATCTGGTGTATGGTTGGTATCCTGCGCCATATTTTGCTGTAATATTGTAGTATATGCCAAAGTGCTGAGTGTGAACCTTTAAGGCCGACCTGAAATCTCAGTGTCGGCTTTCTTTATGGTATGAAAAATCGTGCAGGTTGTAGATTCTGTATTGTTGCGGCCAAAATCAACATATAACATTGTATTTAAAAAGGGAGTGGGGATGAACCGTTTATCACCGTTTATTGCATTGTGCCTGCTGGCTGTTCTTGTCGCCGGAACAAGCGCCGGAGCGCAACAGGAAAATACGGATATGGCTGTTATTGCCGCAAACCGCATGGCAGGTGGTATCGGTACAACTCAGGAGGATGCCGATGGGACAGAGTTCCGAGGGAGGTGTATTTCTGCTCCCAGAACAAAACAGTTCGGCGGTTGAGGATCTTTTCGGAGCGGAAGGCGGTTCTTTCCATCCTTACTTAAGCCTTGAAGAGGGATATACCGACAACTTGTTTAACGTCGATTCGAATAAATCCGGCAGCTCTCTGAGCAGGGTCTCTCCAGGAATCTGGTTCACCCTGCCCCGCAAGAAAATCATCCCGGTAATCATTACTCCGCATAACGCTTCACCAGGTGGTCTGCAACTGCAAATAGGTGATTATGAAGGAACGGATAGATATGAGCTCTATGCCCTGGCCGGTGCAGACCTGTTTTTTTTGCCAAGGATTCTGCTTTAAATACGCAGGATATTAGCCTTGAAGGCCTGGGGCGATACAATATGGCCAGTGGACTTTCGCTTCAGCTACTGGACCGTTATTCGCTTGGTCACGATGATTTTGCTGTCGGCAGTTCCACGGACGAAAATTTACGGGAATTTAGAAATAACCTGCTAATGACAACCGCCGACTGGGATATCACCCAGAAGTTGCGATTTAAAATCGATTATTCCAATTTTCTTCTGACGTATAAGGACAGTATCAACGATTTTCTCGAACGGCAGGACAATGTATTTGATTTGTATGGATATTATAAATACAGCGTAAAAACTTCACTCTTTCTTCAGTATCGGTACACCATCGTCGATTATGATACCGCCACCGAAAAAGATAACGATCAGAGCTATTACTATGCTGGTGTACGCTGGGATACCACGGAGAAGCTTTCTCTGCTGTTTAAAGCCGGCCTTCAGCACAAGGAGTTTGATACTGAGACCCCTGACTTTCAAAATTCCAATAATTTTGTTGTCGATCTTCAGTCCCTCTACCGGATTACCGAAAAAACAGAAGTAGTTCTTGACCTCTATAGAACCAATGAGGAGTCCGACAGTACCAGTGCTTCTGAACGGGTTGTACTTGGAGCACTTCTTGGCTATACCCAAAAAATTACTGATAAAATCACTGGCAAATGTCGTTTTACCTATGAAAATGCGGATTACACGCAACTGGTGGCCTCAAACCGCGAAGACGATACCTTTGAGGTGAGGCCGTCCGTGCAATATCTGTTCAAGGACTGGCTGATGGGCGAGCTGGCTTATTCCTATGAGCGGCGTGATTCATCCGATGACCTGTTTGATTATGATACCAATACCATTCTAGTTAGTTTAAACTTTGCTCTCTAATCCCGGCAACCGGGAAGGAAAGTCGGGGGAGAGCGGATTTTGAGCCGGCCAGGGACAGATGATTTTCTTGTTTTTGCAAGACAACTTTATCATCATCAAAACTTATTTCTGGAGTTTTCGGGTTGTGAAAGATTTTTTACTTTGTGGGGTAGCATTACTTCTTTGTCTCTGCTTTTCAACTGCCTGGGCTGAGGAGTATCTTGTCGGACCTGGAGACGTTTTGGGTATCAGCGTCTACGATAATGAAGATCTTACTACAAAGGTCAGGGTGTCCGGTGCCGGAACAATTGTAATGCCGCTTCTCGGTCAGGTTGAAGTGAAAGGCCAGACAGTGAATGCGATTACCAATAAAATTACCCGGTTATTGGCTGACGGTTATCTTGTAAACCCGCAGGTCAACATCTTTATAGAAGAATACCGAAGCAAGAAGGTGGTGATACTTGGGAATGTTCGCACCCCCGGGCTTATCGAATTGAGTGGACCGACAAATTTCCTGGAGTTGGTATCCAAGGCGGGAGGCTTTGAAAAGGATGCTGGTGATACGGCAACCATCCAACGAAAAAAAGGTAGGGATTCCACGACAATCATAGTCGTCGACCTGGTAGCGTTGATCGAGAAAGGTGACCTTTCCAAGAACGTTCAAATCATGGATGGAGATACCGTTTTTATATCCAAGGCCGGCATGTGTTTTATTACCGGCGAAGTAGAAAAGCCCGGAACATATGCCTGCGGTGACGGCACGACAATCCTCAGGCTAGTCGCCTTAGCTGGAGGTTTTACGGGAAAGGCCTCGAAGTCGAGCATCAGTGTCGTGCGATTTGTTAATAACGAGAAGAAAGTATCTAAAAATGTTGATGTGTACTCCGCCCTAAAAGATAATGATGTGGTGGTGGTTCCTGAAAGTTTTTTCTGATGAGCGGCATAAAAAGCTCGATCTTCACTGTTGTAGGTTTTTGCACCGTCATGTCATAAGGCCTGCATCAATTCGAAATAATAACATCAAGGCAAACGATGTACAAAGAGCACAGCATCGAGGAAATTGAAGCGCAGGATGTCCATCTGCGGGACTATTTTCGTATTATCAGTAAACGGAAATTTACCATCCTCACCGTATTTGCCATTGCGTTCCTGTCAACGGTCGTCGTGACATTTACCACAAAGCCGATATACACGGCTGCTTCACAGGTTCTCATAGAAAAAAACTATGGCAGCAGCGGTCTTGACGATCAATACAGGTATGATCCTGATTTTCTTGATACACAATCGGAAATCATAAAAAGCACCAATGTTGCCAGGAAAGTTGTTAATAATCTGCAATTGGCAGGCAGGTATCGCCATTATTTCCTTAAAGAGGACGGGGGAACCTCTTTTTTCGCCTCGGCCGGAAAGCTCCTGCATGCTGTATTTCAACCTGTTGTAGCGTTTTTTAAGAACAGTCCCGAAGAAACGAATGCCGCCATAGGATCGGCCGTGATTCCCGGGTTCGGACCAAAAAGCGATGAGGAGATTATTGCCGAAAAAATCAGTGATGGTTTAGCCGTCACTCCAGTTAAGAACACCAAAATAGTCAGTATTTCGTATAGCGATACCGATCCGGCCATGGCCAGGCTTGTAGCTGATGCAATTGTGAAAGCCTATATGGATGAAATGCTGGAGATTAAGCTGAGTACCTCCAGTTATTCCATAAAATGGATGACGGACAAGGCTCGGGAGGAACGTGAAAAACTCGAACATTCAGAGCGTGAACTTCAGCGTTTCATGCGGGAGAATAATCTGGTCACCGTTGAGGATAAGCTCACTGTCCTGCCGCAAAAACTGAGTGAGTTTGCACGCCAGATTTCTATAGCCGAGGCGGAGGAAAAGGAGTTAAAGGACCAACTCGCCCAAATTCAGGTTGCCGGAAAGGATCTAGATAAACTCGAGAAAATTCCGGCTCTGGCCTCAAACGAGGTGTTGAAATCAATCAGGGAGCGCATCTATAAAGCGAATCAGACCATTCAGGAGTTATCTAAAAAATATGGTCCGAAACATCCGAAAATGATCAAGGCTACGGACGAGTTGCGCATTTTAAATAATGAAAAGCGATTTGAGGTAGATCGTATTCTCTCCTCGATAACGAATTCCTATGATCTGGCCGCATCGAAAGAGAAGAGCATGAAAGAACTCCTTGCCCAGACTAAGGGAGAGATGCTTGGCTCAAACGAGAAGTTTATGCAGTATCAGATCATGAAACGGGATGTCGACAGCAATCGCGTCATGTATGAAACTCTGCAAGCAGGAATAAAGAAGGAGGGGGTCACCGAACAGTCTCAAAGCGTCAATATCTGGGTTATGAAGAAAGCCGAACTTCCTGAAGAACCCTCCACGCCGAATACCAAGCGCAACCTGATTGTCGGCCTGATTCTTGGTCTTTTAGGCGGTACAGGTTGTGCCTTTTTCGTCGAATACCTCGACAATACCGTCAAAGGAGCTCAGGAGCTTGAAGAGACATTCGGACTAACGGTTTTAGGTTCGATTGAAGAAATTCGGGAAAAAAACAAAGATATCAATGCGTTCATTGCCCAAAATCCACTCTCTCCTTTGGCGGAGAGTTATCGCCTGATCCGTTCCGGTTTGCTGCTTTCCTCTGCAGAGCATCCGCCGAAGACAATGCTGGTTACCAGCATGAATGCCCAGGAGGGGAAAACATCGACTACGGCGAATATTGCCCGCATTCTTGCTCAGAGTGGCAGTAGAGTGCTTATCATTGATTGTGATTTGCGCAGACCGCGAATGCATGAAATATTTGGCAGGAAAAATGAAATCGGCCTGAGCTCTTTTCTGTCTGGTTCCACGGAGACAAATATTATACAGAAAATCGAGAATGAAAATATCTGCATCATATCGTCTGGACCGATTCCTCCTGCTCCTGCGGATTTGTTGGGAGCTGCCAAGATGAAACAATTCATTCGCCAACTGGCCGATAAATTTGATTTCATACTCCTTGATTCACCACCGGTACAGAGCGTAACGGATAGTCTGGTGCTCAGCCAGTACGTCGATGGAACCATTGTTGTGGTACGCGCCGGCAAGACAACAAACGAGGATATGGCGGGCGGTATGAAAAAGTTGCGTGATGTGCAGACGCGTTTTCTGGGCTTTGTGCTGAATGGCGTGAAGACTCAGGAAATGGGAAACTCCTATTATGGGTACAGCTCATATTACGCGAAGGATTATACGAAAGAATAAACAAGAAGCGGGTTAGGCGAACGATACAAGGGAACTGAGAGAATTGCAGTATGAACAATTAATCGGTCGCACTGGTACTAACTCTTATGTCTCATGAACATTGTGTTGATTTTCAGAATATATTTGCTTTTCAAGAGGCTCGGAAATATGCCGATTTTTCTCGGAGTCAACAAAAAATTTGAACCTGGCGCCGCCTGAACTGATGAGAAATGCTGGCTAATCGGTAAGCTATCTTTTGGACGATAACTCCATGAATGTTTCCTACAGGCTCTGTCTTTTTATTCTTGTCTTTGCTCCACTTGCTTTTGGCACAGTGGAGCTGTGGTCATTAGCCATAGTTGAGATATTGACCGGGGTTGCAGCCGTCCTGCTCTTTTTGCCTATCTATTTTTACCGCAAAAATATCTATTTCATTCCCGGCCTTGTTCCGCTGCTGTTGCTGCTCCTGTTTATTCTGTTTCAGCTTATTCCGCTTCCAGCGGGATTGGTCAGGATTCTTTCACCATCCACCTACAGCGTATATGCTCCGGTTCTCATGGTGAATGGAGAGGAATGGATTCCTCTGACGATCAATCAACAAGCTACTCTGCAGGAGTTTTTCCGAATCTTCTCCTATGGTCTTTTCTATATTGCCACCATCCAAGTGTTGTCCGGTAATGGACGATTGAAAAAGACAGTTCTCTGTGTCATTGGCCTTGCTGCCGGTATCGCTCTGCTGGCGATAATACAACGAGTCGGCTCGCCGAATAGAATTTACTGGTTCAGAGCCGTACCCGATAATGCCTCACCATTTGGTCCCTGGATCAATCCAAACCAATTTGCCGGTTATATGGAAATGATGAGCCCCCTTGCTCTGGGCCTTTTTTTCTTCTACCGACCGAGGAGTTCCGCGAATCTGACTCTTCGGGAAAAGGTCGTGAACTTCTTTACCTTTCCGGGCAGCAATTTGTACCTGTTCCTCGGAAGTGCCGCTATTCTCATGGTGTTGTCCGTATTTGTCAGTCTTTGCCGGGGCGGTATTCTGACCATAACTCTTTCGGCATTTGTTTTCATGCTGTTATACACTATGAAAAAGCCGCAGCAGGGTCGGACGGCTATTCTGGTCATTACCGGATGCGTAATTATCGCAGTTTCCTGGTTTGGCTGGGATAACATTATTGCTCAATTTAACCACAGTATTTCCCCCTCTGGCGGTTTATCCGATGGGCGTATTGCGCTCTGGGCGGATTCTCTGCGAATTATTCACTCTTTTCTCCCTTTCGGCACAGGTTTCGGTACATTTATCAATATTCTTCCTTCTTTTCGTAGTAGTCCCGGTTATCATATAATTGACCATGCTCATAACGATTACCTGGAATTACTGACGGACGGAGGTATCATCGGTTTCTCGCTGGCAGCATGGTTCGTCCTTGCGGTGCTGCATTATGGTTGGAAGATGATCCGATCCAGGAGGGATCAATATGCTGTTTTGCTGGGCATTGGCGCCTTTACCGGAATAATTGCCATGCTGATGCACAGCCTTACCGATTTTAATATGCATAACGGAGCTGACGGCCTGTACTTTTTCTTTCTCTGCGGCCTGTTAGTGGTGGTAGTCAATACCCAATTTGGCTATTCAGAGCCCATAATTTTACTGGATACACAGAGTACAAGGCGAAACATCGGCTATCTGGCAGGTTCCCTTATATTGACGGTATTTATGTCGGCAGTGCAATATGGTGTGCTGCGAGCCAAAACAGAGTACGCCGGGGTGCGGGATATCTATCTTAACCGGCATCTCAGCGAAATTCGTCTGCAGAGACTTATAGATGGTGTGCTTTCCGCCAATCGTCTGGATCCATTGGACAACCTGTATGCGTTTAAACTGGGTACTATCGAATGGTTTCTGCAAAACAGGCAGGCAAGTTTGCAGTATTTTCTGGAGGCCGCCCGCAGAAATCCCATGAATGGAGCCGCCTTGCAACGCATCGGGTTATCGATCGATGGCAAGGATGATGACACAAAAGCCAAGCTGTTGCTCGAAGAAGGATATCGACGCAACCTGGACAACGATGAGCTGGTTGTAGTATTTGCAGAGTATCTTTTCAAAAAAGGTGAGCGTGCCCAAGCCCTTAAGGTAATAGCGAAGCGGTTGCGGAATTTGCCCTCTCTTATAAAAAAGTGGGCCCCGCTGCTGGAGGATTGGTCTCTTAGCCGTGAAGAAATCGCCAGGGTACTCCCAGATTCGGTGGAGGCCTGGATTCGATATGGCCGGTATCTTGAGAGAAATGAGAGGAAAAGCGAAGCCGAGTACTATTATACCACCGCACTGTCCTTTCTGGCAAAAGAGGAAGAGATCAAACCGGACTGGTTTCAAAAGGTCATTCAATTTTATCAAAAGAATGGCCAACCGGAGCGTGCTCTTATGATACTAAGGCAGGCGGTGGAGGCAGCGCCTGATTGCGCTTCTTTTCACATTCAGTTGGGAGATTATTTTCGTAAAGAGGGGATCACTTTTCGAGCAAAAGAAGAGTATCAGAACGCCTTGATGCTTGATCCGGGCAATAAAGTTGTTCGTCAGAGATTACGACAGATGGGTTTGGGCGATTCGTATTGATAATTGTTCCTGAGCCTCCGAATCAATCGGTAATGTGTTTTTCTACAAACTGGGCCATCAGCTCATGGATGTTATAGGGCGGCCGAACCTTGAAGTAGTGATCGATGATTGCATGACCGATTTCGTGGGCGATCACCCGGAGGTCGATGTCATCCACCGAGATGTAAATCGTATTTTCCTGCAGTGAATAATAGGCAATGTGGCTGGCCTTCTGGCCGTACTTAGCCAGGTACATGGCGTCAACTTCTTTCTGCGAAGGCAGCAGGACTACGGTGAAATGCAAACCATCTGGAAACATTTCGAGCACAACTTCCGCCTTTTCTATGATGGTATCGAGTTTGGCCAGAACCTCGTCCTGCACAGTAACGACTTCTTTTTCCCGAAGATAATACCTCAGTTTACGGCCTAGGATGAGCTCGTCGTTAAAGTCCCGCAGAAGCTGCTTGTCGCTGTAGCTTAGTGTTACGTATCTGCTTTTTCCTTCATCCGCCTTGGTGGCGTAGGGAACCGGAAACACCAGAAGAAATAACATGAATATGCCGAGTAATCGACTATTCATTCCTGGGGCAGTAGTAGTTGCAGTGGTTGCTGATCTTGCGGTTATGTTCCTGCATCGACCAGCAGAGACTGGCAAGCCGTTCCTTTTCCTTCTCGGGTAAATCAAGGGTCAAGGCCTGTTCGGTCAGGATCTGCAAGGCCTTGGAGTTTTGGCTTATCGCATAAAACGATTGTGAGAGCTGGACATTGAGCTCGTTGATTTTTTTTGCCAGTTCTTTTCCCTCATCCTTACCGCGCAAATGGATGGAATTGTCAAGATGGCCATGTAGCATATTGTCCAGGGTGGTTTCAAATCGAAAGAGTGGCCCGGCAATTCTATGGGAAAGAAAGAGAGACGCCAGCATCACAAAACCGCCGCCGATAATTATAAGGAACCAGTTTGCTGCCAGCGCCTGTTTGAATAACATGAACGGCGTCTGGCCCATCTGAAGGTCCTGATTGGCATATGAAATGGTCATGGAATCGGCGGAGAGTATTCCAAGCAGAACATTAAACAGCAAGCCGGCTCCGGTCACGAACAGGAAACAGCTGAGAATCAATTTTCCCTGAAAATCTTTTTTGATAAACAATTTTCTGCGCTTGTATGTTTTTGCCATGATGTCTCTTAGCCGTTGTGAATGGTTATTGATGCCTTGTTGCGTAGCTCATTGAGCCAGTCGAATATCCGTTGCTGACGTTTACCTCCTTCCAGTAATTGCTTGACCCGAACTCTGTCGGGCTTTGCCGTCACCATGCCGTTGGCCGGCGTAACCTTATCAAGCCGGATGGCATATTGTTCACTGCCGGTGTCGTATCTGATCGCGAATTCCCCGGGTTTGAGACGGAACAACAGAAATTTCAAAGGTTCGGCGAGGTCATCAAACAGTACTTCGTTTCGTGGACCTTCCTTGGAGGCAGGAACTTTTGGGAATGATGCTGTAACCGGCAGACGTGTGAAGGTGACTATGTGAGAATACATGGCGAGGTAGGCGTCAATTTCCGATTCGCTGACATCTACCTTCGGATCCCTGTATTGGCGATCCATGAGGTTTTTGATCAATGACTCTTCGTAAAACGATTTAAGAGATTTTCGAAAACTTTCTTCCTTGTCCAGATTCCGGCGTTGTGCCTCCTGAATAAGAAGTTCTCTGGTTATGGCGGAGTCCAGGAGTGCCTCGTAGTTTTTTTCATCATGATATCCGGTTCTTTCTCCTTCGGCTACAACTGTGGTTTTTGCCAGGTTATGCCCGTTTATAGTGACCGCGACATTGGCCGCATCTATAGGCTTTTCCGGCCAGACAAAGTAGAGGGTGAGCAAGGTCACAACGCAGATAATGGCAAGTATGGCAGTAAGATACTTCATAGTAGCTCGGGCTTCAGATTGTTTGGTGCCCACAAGGCACTTGGACTAAACTGACTCGCCCCCTTGTAGGGTGTTGGGTTACCTATCCATGACACGCTAAAACCGCCTGTGCTACTTTCGGCGATTATGATTACTTGTGTCATTTCGAGAACATCTCCGGTGCATTTATATTGCACCTTGATTTATAACAAAATTCCCGAGTTATAGACAGGTTCTAATTTAGGATATCGTGAAAAATATTCAAATTGCAAGTATGGAAATTCTGTTAAAATAAAATTTTTGCATCGTTAGCCTGCAGCACGTCTGCACACGATCAGCCGACCGGGGATCGATGGCTGCGTGAGGGATGGGAGCTAAAACCTGAAAAACCTGGATAGGGCATCGTGGCCGCTGGCAGGTGAAGTGTTGCGGATTCACACAGGAAAAATTGTCATAGTTTTAAAAATGTGTTAGGAATAAATTCTGGTTATCAGAAACTGGACTGTTATTCACTGATTGCATATCCCGGAGCAGCTGAAAATCATTGCCTATGCTGCCCGGATTAGGGTAAGGTGCAGCATATTAAACTGCTAACCGGGTCTGCTGTTGCTTTAGGTTATCATTATTTTATCGTCATAAAAGCAGACTCTCCCGCATATCATCTCCACTTAGTGCTTTCCGATCAGATAGTATCAAAGATAGTAGTAGGAAATTAATGACAAGAGTCAATATACTTATCAGCTTAGCTATTGCTGTGGTTTCCTTCTGTTTCTGGGCTTTTTTGAACCGGCCGGAAATAGAACCGCCCTGGCCGAGCCGTATTCAGGGTTTTTCCTTTTCGCCCATGCAGGCCTGGAATGATCCGACCAAACAAAAAATGCCTACCGAAGAAGATATCGAATCAGATCTCAAGCTTCTGGCAAACACCACAAACGCGATTCGAACCTATACGGTTAAGGGCGTGCAGGCTAAAATCCCTGCTCTTGCCCGGAAGTATGGCATAAATGTAACGCTCGGCGCCTGGCTCAGTAAAGATCTGGATGAAAATGAGAAAGAGATTCAGACGGTTATCCGCTTAGCCAAGGAAAATTACCGCAACGTTATCAGGGTCATCGTCGGCAACGAAGTAATACTTCGAAATGATCTGACGGTCAAACAGGTCATGGGCTATCTCGATCGGGTAAGAAAGGCCCTGAAGATTCCCGTCAGTACGGCTGAACCATGGCATATCTGGATAAAAAACCCCGAGCTTGTGCAACATGTTGATTTCATCGGTACCCATATGCTGCCCTATTGGGAAGGTATCGATGTCGATCGAGCGGTCGATTTTGTCATTGAGCATATTGCTATGCTTGAAAACACCTTTCCGGCCACCCCGGTGGTCATTGCCGAGGTAGGCTGGCCAAGCAACGGCAGGATTCGCCGGCAGGCGGTTGCCTCTCTTGCCAATGAAGCAACCTTCCTGCGTCGCTTCATTGAACAGGCCGAAAAGCTGGGCTACATATATTACGTCATGGAAGCGTTTGATCAGCCCTGGAAAAGAGTTACCGAAGGAGCCGTCGGCTCCTACTGGGGTGTTTATGATGTGCAACGCCATCCGAAATTTCCCTTTACCAATCCGATCGTCGAAGTGCCCGAATGGCGCGTGTTGTCAGGCGTCTCCGTCGTTATTGCCATTATTACCTTTGCGCTTCTGCTCATTGACAGCCGAACCTTGCAGAAAGCCGGCCGCGGCTTTTTAGCTTCCATCGCTTTTATCGCCGCTACCGGTGCTGTCTGGATTATTTATAGTTATTCTCAGCAGTACCTGACTAAATCAGCCGTTCTTATTGGCTTTCTGATGCTTTTTGGGTTGCTCGGGGTCGCCATTGTACTCCTGACGGAAGCGCACGAATGGGCTGAGGCGATTTGGTCCAAGGGGAGCAGACGCGCCCTGACTCCCATTCTGATCGAGGAGGAGATGTTGCCTCTGGTGTCGGTGCACGTTCCGGCCTACAACGAACCGCCGGAAATGATGATCGAAACCCTGAACGCTTTGGCAGCTTTGGAGTATCCTCATTTTGAAGTAATCGTGATGGATAATAACACCAAGGATCCTGAAGTATGGAAGCCGGTGGAAGCTCATTGCCGAGTCCTTGGCCCGCGCTTTCATTTCTATCACGAAGATCAACTGGCAGGATTCAAGGCGGGAGCCCTCAATTATGCCCTGGCCAAAACTTCTCCGGATGCGGAGGTTGTGGCTGTTATCGACAGTGATTACGCGGTAACTTCAGATTGGCTGCGGGATCTTGTTCCTCAATTTACCAAGCCTTCCGTGGCAATTGTCCAGGCGCCGCAAGACTATCGAGATGAAAAAGACAGCCTTTTCAAGGCTATGTGCTATGCTGAATATCGGGGATTTTTCTATATCGGCATGATAACCCGAAATGAACGTAATGCCATCATTCAGCATGGTACCATGACCATGGTACGAAAGTCGGTCCTGGAAGAGGTGGGCGGCTGGGCGGAATGGTGCATTACCGAAGACGCGGAATTGGGTCTGAAAATCTTTGAGAGAGGCTATGAGGCGCTCTATGTGGCCAAAAGTTATGGCCGGGGCGTGATGCCGGATACCTTTATTGATTTTAAGAAACAACGATATCGTTGGGCCTACGGAGCAATCCAGATCATGCGGCATCATGCAAAAACCTTGCGACGAGGTGGCCAAAGCCGGTTGACCTGTGGTCAGCGATACCATTTCATTGCCGGCTGGCTGCCTTGGATGGCTGACAGTATTAATTTGATTTTTACCCTGGCTGCCCTGGTTTGGTCGGTAGCTATGATTCATTATCCTGCTAAATTCGATCCGCCTCTGATCATATTGTCCTCGGTACCGTTGTCATTTTTTCTCTTCAAGATGATTAAAATGTTCTACCTCTATCGCCGGAGGGTGAAAGCAACCCTGGGACAGACCTTTGCCTCGGCCCTGGCCGGGCTTTCCCTGTCGCATACTATCGCTAAAGCGATAATTTTCGGTTTTGTAACGAAGAAACTGCCTTTTTTCAGGACGCCGAAAATCGTCAGAGGCACTATCTGGCGCGCACTCCAGTCGGCTCGGGAGGAAGGATTGATGGCGGTGGCTCTTCTGCTTGCCTCATATACACTGTATAAACAGCAGGGTTATGAAACGCCCGATATCCTTGTCTGGGTGCTGGTTCTTCTGGTCCAGTCGATCCCTTTTCTGGCTTCGGTATCCATGTCGATAATCAGTGCATTCGCCAGGCGCCCGGAAGTATCTGTTGAAACCGCCGCCGCATCGGCCGAAGCAAATCCGTCCGATGATGAAAATGCGGAAAACGAAGAGACTGTCGCGGCAAGAGGTAATTAAAACAGATGGCTCCGGGGCGTGTCCCGGTTAAGATACTATTTCATGAAATATTGCGCATGAAGCGCACCGGCCAGCAGCAGCCCCCAGCCCAGCATCAGAAAAAAACCGCCAAGCGGCGTGAGAAATCCGAATGGCTGGATGGAGACAAAGCTTTTAATAAGAACTGTTCCCTGGAAAAGGATGGATCCCAGAATAAAGGACCAGCCGGCCCAGCGATAGGCAGCTTCCGGGAATAGATGACTGAGAATGGCTACCCCGATCAGGGCCAGCCCATGAAAGAGCAGGTAATCGGCAGCCAGATTATAGTTGTCCAGCTTACCTAATTCCGTCAGCAGATGCAGGAGTGCATGGGAACTGAGCGATCTTGCCAGAACACCCCCAAGTGCCAGCAGAGCTCCTATTGCAGTAAAGAGATGTACCATTATTATTTTACCCCCGGCGCTATTCGCTCATTTCAGAGTTGTTTCATTTCTCGTGTTTCCTGTTGTGCCCCTTCTTTACCGGTGAAAACCGATGGTAACCGTTCACCAGCACCCCATTTTCGTCCGATCAGGCCATCTTACATAGCAAGCTATAGCTCGGAAGCCTGCTTGAACGAACCTGGAGCACTGGATGAACGGTTACAGGTTCGAGTTATACGGACTTTTGGAGTGTACTGGTGAACGTTTACAACCGATGCATTGCCTGCTTAACTCATTCAGCATACTGGACAAAAGTAGCCATTGGTGGTGGCGAGTACAAGAAAAAAGGTAAAAAATCCGGCATTGATTGCAGGTTCCGATTCCCCACCGACAGAGTTTTGGTAACCGTTCACCAACACCCCATTTTCGTCCGATCAGGCCGCCTCACATAGCCAACTATAGCTCGAAGGCCTGCCTGAACGAACCTGGCGCACTGGATGAACGGTTACAGGTCCGGGTTATGCAGTCTTTTGATGTGTTCTGTTGAACGATTACTATTTTTCAGCAGTCTGACAATCCAAGTTGTTTTTCGAAAAAGCCTTATGCTTTTAAAAGAAGGGCCGTGATGAAACTCAATCGGCCCAAGAGGAACTTTACGTAAAAGATCGATGATAGTCACGGCGTTGGCGAGACATCAAGGTCAAGGATCGTCCCTTCCATGAATTGGATAATAAGATTGTTCTTTTACGTAACTAATTGTTAACACATTACATGTTCGATTTTTCATGTGGTATTGCACATTTTTTTGAGCGGAAGAGGTGCTGGAGGTACTATTTTACTTTGATGTTGACTTAAACGTTAAGGTAAGTTATAAATGGAAACAATAAGGTTGTTTAACGTAAACGTTATGGTTGGTGTGTCAGCGTGAACAGTTCCTGGGGAGAAAGAAAAGTATGAATATTATGTCATATGCGTCGATCCCGGCAGTACTCAAAGATAACGCCCGCAAGTATGGCAGCAAGACCGCGATCAGCTACAAGAAAAAGGGAGTTTATTTCTCTCTTACCTATGAGGAATTCTACGAACGGGTCCTCATGCTGGCACGAGGATTAGGCAAGGCGGGGCTGTTCCCCGGCGATAAGGTGGCAATATTTTCAGAAAATCGCCTGGGCTGGGCAATTTCGGACTTCGGCATTCAAAGCGCCAGCGGTATCACCGTGCCGATTTATGCCACCAACACAGGAAAACAGGCGGCCTATATTCTCAATCATAGTGAAGCGAGAATCGTTTTCTGCTCCACCAGAAATCAATATGAAAAGCTCTATGCGATAAGAGACCAGATTCCCGATGTGGATCTGGTCATTTCATTTGATCGATTCATCGGCCATCGTTCATTCCCCGTTTACTCCCAATATCAGCTGTCTGATATTGATATTCCAGTATCCGAGGAGGATAGGAAAGAGATTGAGGAACAGATCGATCGAATCACGCAGGATGATATAATCACCATAATTTATACCTCGGGGACCACCGGAGTGCCGAAGGGCGTGCTGCTGACTCAGCGCAATATCATGATCAACGCCGAGTATGGATCCAAGCAGCTGGGAATGCCCCGAAAACCGGAGACAACCCTCAGTTTCCTGCCGCTCAGTCACGTGCTTGAGAGAACCGGCGGCTATTACGCGACACTCATGAATGGAGACCATATCGCTTTTGCGGAAAATCCCGCCGCAGTTTTGGACAACATGGTGGAGATTCGTCCCACCACCATGGTGAGTGTGCCCAGACTCTTTGAAAAAATATATTCGCGGGTGAATGAAAGCGTCCAGCAGATGTCACCATTTAAAAGGAATATCTTTAAGCAGGCAATTGAAGTGGGTCGGCAGTATGTGAATAAAAAATATATAACAAACGAGCCTCTTGGTTTAATTGCCTTAAAGTATAAGTTTTACGATCGCCTGGTCTTCAAGAAAATTCGTGAACGGTTCGGTGGCAGGTTAGGCTACTTTCTTTGTGGCGGAGCGCCTCTCGATAAAACCATCAATGAGTTTATGTGGATTATCGGGCTGCCGGTCTACAATGGTTACGGATTGACCGAGACTAGTCCCGGGATCGCTATCAGTGGTGTCGGCATGGTACGGTTTGACTCGGTCGGCAAGGCGCTGCGCGAGACGCAACTCAAGCTGGCGGATGACGGGGAGTTATTGGTCAAAGGACCCCAGGTAATGCTGGGTTATTATAAAAACGACGAGGCGACCTTAGAAGCCTTTGAAGACGGCTGGTTTAGAACCGGTGATATTGTCAGAATAGATGATGAGGGATTTGTCTATATAGTCGACCGCAAAAAAGAGCTGATCGTCACTGCCGGGGGAAAAAATATTGCTCCACAACCGATAGAAAACGAATTGAAGCTCGATGAATACATCTCCCAGGCGATTGTTTTCGGGGATCGCAAACCCTACCTGGTGGCAATTATAACCCCGGATTTCGGTAACCTGGTCGAATATGCCAGGGAAAAAGGCATCAACTACGGAGATAAAGATGAACTGGTGTTCGATCCTCAAATCAAGGAACTGTATGCCGGGCGAATCAAGGAGTTGAACAAGAGCTATCCACCCTACAAAACGATAAAATATTTTGCTGTCGTTCCAAGTGATTTTTCGATCGAAGGTGGAGAACTTACTCCCACCCTGAAGTTGAAACGTAAGTTCATTCTCGAAAAATACCATGATATTATCGAGGATCTCTATGTAACCAAAAGCAATGGCAATGGATATGTTGCCCAGCTGGAAAAAAACTAACGGAGAGACAACATGAGGCAAATTAATCGAGTAGCCGTACTTGGCGCCGGTGTCATGGGAGCGACCATTGCCGCCCATCTGGCCAATGCGGGATTGGAAATTCTTATGCTGGATATCGTGCCGAAGGCTTTGGACAAGCAGGAGGAAGCCAAGGGATTGACGCTTGACAGCCCTGCCGTGCGGAATCGAATCGCCAGGAACGGTTTGCAGGGACTGCTGAAGATGAAACCGGCCCCGTTTTACCTCAATGAATATGCCGCGCAGATTCAGGTTGGCAACCTTGAAGATGATCTGGAAAAACTGAAGAGTTGTGACTGGATTATCGAGGTTGTTGTCGAATATATGCCGATCAAGCTCGACCTGCTGAAAAAAATTGTGCCGCATATCAGTCCGGGAGCCATTCTCACCACCAACACCAGCGGTCTTTCAGTAAACGAGATGGCTGCGGTGCTGCCGGAAGAACTTCGAAAGAATTTCCTTGCCACCCATTTTTTCAACCCGCCACGCTATATGCGCCTGATGGAGATTGTTCCCTGCAAGGAAACAGACCCTGTCGTCATGAAGGAGCTTACAGAATTTATCAGTAACAGGCTGGGCAAAGGCATCGTCTATGCCAAGGATACCACCAACTTTATCGCTAACCGAATCGGCACCTACGCGATCTATAAAGGGATTCAGCATATGGTTGAAATGGGCATGACGGTGGAAGAGGTGGATTCCGTCGCCGGTCCCGCCACAGCCAGACCCAAGAGTGCGGCCTTCAGGACCGCGGACTTGGTTGGCCTTGACACCCTGGCTCATGTCGGCACCAACTCCCACGACCTTTTGCCGGACGATGAAGAGCGTGAGGTGTTCAAGTTGCCGGAGTTCATGAAGCAGATGATCGATGCCGGCAAGTTGGGCAATAAAACCAAGCAGGGCTTCTATAAAAAGGAAATGGCCGGCGGCAAGAAGCAGATTTTCTATTACGATTATACAACCGGAGACTATAAGCCTCTTGCCAAACCAAAATTTGCCTCGGTGCAGATGGTCAAGCAGGTGGACGATCCCGGTCAGAAGGTAAAAATGGTCGTCGGGGCAAAGGATAAAGGCGCCGAATTTGCCTGGAAGAGCATCCGCGATACCCTGATCTATACCGTCAACCGCATCCCGGAGATCGCAGACGATGTGGTGAACATCGATAACGCCATGCGCTGGGGTTTTAACTGGGAGATAGGGCCATTTGAGATGTTTGACGCAATCGGCGTGCAGGCTTTCGTCAAAAGGGCCGAAAAGGATGGCGTCAAGGTGCCGGAGAAGCTGAAAGGTGTGGAGAGTTTCTACCGGTTCAACGAAAAAGGTTTAAAAGAGTATTTTGACCTGGTCAGCGGGCAATATGCCCCTGTCCCGGTAAAAGAAGGTCAGATTCAACTGCAGATCCTCAAAAAAGCCGGGAATGTGGTCGAGAAAAACGCCAACTGTTCGGTGGTTGACCTGGGGGACGGGGTCTTCTGTTTCGAGTTTCACTCCAAGATGAACTCCATCAGCGGCGATATCCTGGCCATGACCCACAAAGCCATCAAACGCGCTGAAGAGGAGGGCGTGGGCCTGGTCATCGGCAACCACGGCACCAATTTCTCCGTCGGCGCCAACCTGATGATGGTGGCCGTGGCGCTCGCCGAAGGCGCATATGACGACATTCATATGGCCGTTCGAGCCTTCCAGAATGCAACCATGGCGGTGAAATATGCCAAGGTGCCGGTGGTTTCCGCACCTTTTGGCATGGCTCTTGGCGGCGGAGCGGAGTTCTGTCTCCATTCCGACGCCATCAACGCCTCCCCCGAAACCTATATGGGACTGGTCGAGATCGGAGTCGGGCTACTGCCCGCCGGTGGTGGCACCAAAGAGATGAGTATGCGGGCAATCCAGTTGGCCCAGCAGCATAAAACCGACGTTCAGCCCTTTATCATCAAATACTTTGAGCAGATCGCCATGGCCAAGGTTTCCATGGGCGCAGCTGAGCTTTTCGGCATGAACTATATGCGAAACGGTGATTCGATCACTATGGATATCGATAAGCTGATCGGTGACGCCAAACAAAAGGTATTGGCACTGGCGGTCAATTACCGGCCGAAGCGCCGGGTGGAAAACCTCCCTGCTCCGGGCCGGGGCATCGCCGCCGCCATAAAGAGCCAGCTCTGGAATATGAAAATGGGTAATTTTATCACCGAATATGAGGCGGAAATGGGAACGCTCATTGCCCAGGTTATGTGCGGCGGCGATGTCAATCCCGGCACCCTCATCACTGAGGACTACCTGCTTCAGCTCGAACGGGAAAATTTCCTGAAGCTCTGCGGCAACAAGAAGACTGCCGAGCGCATTCAGCACATGCTGAAAACCGGTAAACCGTTGCGGAACTAACCCAGACAAATTACCCTCATACCCTTCAGGGAGACAAAACATGAAAAAAGCATATATACTGGCAAGTTACAGAACTCCAGGCTGCCGGGCCAATAAAGGAAAGTTTAAAGATATGCGGCCGGATGATCTGGCTGCGATAGCGATAAGAGGGATGGTCGAAAGAACAGGGATCGATCCTGCGACAATTAACGATGTCTATCTCGGCTGCGCCTTCCCCGAGGCCGAACAGGGCATGAACGTCGGACGGATTGCCGCCATGAAGGCAGGGCTGCCGATAGAGGTTCCGGGCCAGACCATCAACCGTTTCTGCTCTTCCGGGCTGCAGACAATCTCCATGGCCGCCGAACGTGTCATGTGCGGTTTTGCCGACTGTATTGTCGCCGGCGGCGTCGAGTCGATGTCCTGTGTTCCTCTTGGCGGCCTGAAGTACAGTGCCAATCCGGGACTTATGGTCAACTGGCCGGAAGCCTTTTCCTCTATGGGCATCACCGCCGAGTTGGTTGCGGAACAGTATGAAATTGACCGGCTGCAGATGGATACCTTCGCCGCCGCCAGTAACGCCAAAGCGGCTGCCGCTATCGGAGCGGGCAGATTCGCCGATGAGATCATTCCGGTCGAGATTGAGAATGATATGCTGGTCGACGGCAAGATCAAAAAAGTGAAAGAACTGGTCACCGTCGATGACGGAGTTCGGCCGGGTACCACCGTTGAGAGCTTGGCCAAGCTGCGGCCTGCTTTTAAAGTCGGCGGCCCGGTTACCGCGGGTAACTCGTCCCAGATGACTGACGGTGCGGCTGTCAGCCTGGTAGTCTCGGAAGACTATCTGGAGAAAATCGGCAAGAGCCCCATGGCCCGTTTTCTGGCTTTTGCGGCCACCGGCTGCGCTCCCGAGGTTATGGGTATCGGCCCTATCACCGCCATTCCGGCTGCCTTAAAACTAGCCGGCCTGAAACAGGAAGATATTCAGCTGATCGAACTGAACGAGGCTTTTGCCGCCCAGTCTCTGGCTGTTATCAAAACCCTTGGTCTCAATAAAGATATAATCAACGTCAATGGCGGGGCCATAGCCCTCGGTCATCCTCTCGGATGTACCGGTGCCAAACTGACCGCCACCCTCCTGCACGAGATGGGCCGGAGAAAGCTGCGTTACGGGCTGGTCTCCATGTGCATCGGCGGAGGAATGGGTGCCGCCGGAGTCTTCGAAAAATTATAAAATTGTCCAGGATCGATCCATCTGTGCACGATCAGACCAGAGAACATAGGTTTGCTATAGTTCTCCGGTCTGCCTGCACACATCTGGATCACTCCTGAACAATTTGACTAGCGAATTTGGAAAAGAGAATTTTAAATTGCAGATGATTCTAATCCCCGCAGAGCACGGGGATAAGTACCTTCACGAAATTCATTTTAAAAAACCAGAAATGAATTTCTAAGATACTAAACTATTAAGGTGAAAATAATGGCTGAAAAAATTTTATCCGGCGGCGAATATTTGATTGCTGAGACTCCATGTGACGATGTCTTCACTCCGGAAGATTTTACCGACGAACAGCGGCAGATGGGAGAGACCACCGAACAGTTTATCGCGAACGAGATCGTGCCCAACATTGACGAAATTGAAAAGCAAAACTTTGATCTGGTTGTCGCGGGCATGAAAAAATGCGGTGAGCTGGGGCTGCTTATGATGGATGCCCCGGAAGAGTATGGCGGACTGGAGCTGGATAAGGCCTCCACCATGCTGGTGGGTGAGAAAATCTCCTATGGCGGTTCCTTTTCCGTGGCCTACTCGGCTCACTCGGGAATCGGCACCCTGCCGCTCATCTATTACGGAACTGCCGCGCAGAAAGAAAAATATCTGGAAAAAATCATCTCCGGTGAATGGTGTGCAGCCTACTGTCTGACCGAACCGGGCTCCGGCAGTGATGCTCTGGGTGCTCAGGCGTCAGCCGTTCTTTCGGAAGACGGCAAATACTATATCCTCAATGGAACGAAGCAATTCATCACCAACGGCGGCTTCGCCCAGCTGTTTACAGTTTTCGCCAAGATAGACAAGCAGCATTTCACCGCTTTTCTGGTGGAGAAAAGCTTTGAAGGGCTGATCGTCGGAGCTGAGGAGAAAAAGCTCGGTATCAAGGGCTCTTCCACCACCCAGATAATCCTCGACAACTGCAAGGTACCGGTGGAGAACCTGCTGGGCGAGAAAGGTAAAGGCCACAAGATTGCCTTTAACGTGCTCAATATAGGCCGCTTCAAGCTGGGTGCCGGCGTTTGCGGCGCTTCGAAAATGGCCCTGGGGCATGGTATCAGATATGCCAACGAACGGAAGCAGTTCAACAGGCCGATCAGTCAATTCGGGGCGATTTCCCAGAAAATTGCCGATCTGACCGCCAATATCTTTGCCTCGGAGTCTCTTGTCTACCGTCTCGCGGGTCTTCTCGACGACAAGCTTGCCACTATCAAAAAAGGCAGTGACAACTACTATGAAGAGTATCTGAAGGGGATCGAGGAATATGCCTCGGAATGCGGTATTTCCAAGGTGTTCTGCAGTGAAGTCCTGGCCAGGACCGTTGACGAGGTGGTGCAGATTCATGGCGGCTATGGTTTTGTCAGCGACTATCCGGCGGAGCGCTTCTATCGTGACGAGCGGATTAATCGTATATTCGAGGGCACCAACGAGATCAACCGGCTGCTTATCCCCGGCATGATACTGCGTAAGGCGATGAAAGGTGCTTTACCGCTGCAGGCGGAGGCCATGAAAGCTTTTGAAAAGCTGATGACCCCAAGTTTTGAAGAGCTGGATGACACCATACCTTTTGTGAAGGAAAAGGAACTCATCAAAAACCTCAAGACCCTGTTCCTGATTCTGGCAGGTGCCGGCGTGCAGAAATACATGGATAAACTGGCCAATGAACAGGAAATTCTGATGACGGCCGCCGATATCGCCATCCAGATTTTTGCTCTTGAAAGCACCGTCTTGCGGGCGGAGAAGAACTTCGGAAAAGTCAGCGAACAAAAGCAAGAACTGTTGGCGGCTGCCGTTAAGGTCTTCGCTTTTGAAGCCAGTGAAAATGCGGGCAGTGCCGCACGCAAGGGCGCCTACTTTATCGAGGAAGGTGATACTCTGGCCATGATCCTCTCCGGCATCAGGCGATTTGCCAAATATGATGCCACCGGACTCCTGGCCGCCAAACGGACATTGGCAAAAGCCGCCTGTGAGGCTGAAAAGTACATCTTTTAGTACCTTACAGATTGTTTTCTTGTTATTTGCAAGAAAACAATCTGTCTAAAGGTACTTATACCCGCACAGCACGGGCACTAAAGAGAGTCCCCGAGCTTTGCGGGGGCTAACCCGTTAAACGGGAAAAAGCCGGACGGGGGCGGGTTCCAGACCCGCCCCCGGGATAAATCCCATATGACCATGCTTACCCAACATACCATTAATACTCCTTATATGGTGGGGCCCGTCCACTGTTATTCCGGCCGATTGGCGGATGAACTGGTTCTTTTCGACACCGGCCCGCCCACGCCGGAAGCAAGTAACTATCTTCGGGAAAATATTGACCTCGACCAGCTCAAGCACATCATAATAACCCATTGTCATATCGACCATTACGGCCAGGCGCATTGGCTGCAGCAGAATAGTGATGCGACACTTTATCTACCCTACCGGGATATCCTGAAAATTAACCGGCACCAGGAGCGGATAGAGGATATGTATCACCTGCTGGCTGATCTGGGTTTTGATGAAGATTATCTCGCCGGTCTCAGGGGGATCTTCGATAGCGGCGTGCTCTTTCCTCCCTTTCCCGAGCGATTTCTGGTAGCGGAAAAAGATATTCCGGACCGGCTTGGCATTGAAGTACTGGTCTGCCCCGGCCACTCCCAGAGTGATCTTGTCTATGTAGGTGATGAGTGGGCCGTTACCGGCGATACCCTGTTGCGGGGGGTATTCCAGTCACCGCTTCTCGATGTGGATCTGGTGGTCGGCGGCAGGTTTAAAAATTATGAAGCCTACTGCGAAACGATTGTCAACCTTGCCGGTCTGAATGACAAAAAGATATTGCCTTCTCATCGCAACACAGTCAACAACGTCAAGATTGTTCTGCTCTTTTATATTTCCAAAATGCTCCTCAGGGCGAAACAGCTCTACCCGCACAGAGCCGAGAAAAATCTCATGCTGTTGATAGAGCGGCTCCTGGACGGCAGGATACAGGATATATTCCATATTTATCTCAAGGCTTCGGAGATTGTCTTCATGAAAGATTTCCTGGAACAGCCGGAACTGCTTCGCCGGGCCCTCGAAGAAATAGGACTTTTTGAGGATGTTGCAGAACTCTATTATTCAGCTATTTCAAATTAGAGGACATTGCCATGTCGGATCCGCTGTTTCGCTCAATCTTTATAGGTCCGGTCGAGCTGAAAAACCGCATTTTCATGCCCGCCATGCACATGAATATGTGCAAAAACTACATGATAACCGAGCAACTGACCGAATTTTACCGGGAACGGGCAAAGGGCGGAGCCGGTTCGATCAGTGTCGGCTATGCAACCGTCGATCAGTTATCCGGCAGTCCGGGCAACATCGGTGCGCATCTCGACGAGCATCTGCCCGGACTTACCCGTCTTGCCGCGGCAATTCATGACGGCGGGGCGAAGGCGGCCGTGCAGCTCAACCATGCCGGCCGCTATAACTCTTCCTTTTATCTGGGCGGCAGAAAACCTGTGGCGCCTTCGCCTGTTCCCTGCCGCATGACCAGGGAAACTCCCGAAGAACTCAAGCTGGAGCAGATTCAGGAGACAATCCGGCGCTTTGGCCAAGCCGCCGAGCGCGTGCAGAAGGCAGGGTTTGACCTGGTGGAGATTCTGGCCGGAACCGGATATCTCATCAGTGAATTTCTCTCCCCGCTGACCAATCAACGAACCGATCAATATGGCGGCAGTCTGGAAAACCGCATGCGTTTTGGCCTGGAAGTTATCCGAGAAGTCTCAAGCCGACTTGGTGCGGATTTTCCAATTCTCGTTCGCTTGAACGGCAATGATTTTATGGAAGGAGGCATCGGGCCCGACGATCTCCTGACTTTCGGTTCCGCCCTTGAAAAGGACGGAGTCGATGCGCT
The DNA here is from genome assembly GCA_963835305.1 of uncultured delta proteobacterium. GTDB lineage: Bacteria > Desulfobacterota > Desulfobulbia > Desulfobulbales > Desulfocapsaceae > Desulforhopalus_A. The sequence goes on along the minus strand of CAWIEU010000007.1, from coordinate 394,499 downwards.
CTGCGTCAACGTTGGCTGGCACGAGGCGCAGGTGCCCCAGATTGTGACCAAAGTCCCCCGAGGCGCTTTTGCCTATCTGGCCAGGGATATGAAGAAAAAGGTCTCTATTCCCGTTATCGCCAGTCATCGGATCAACGATCCGGCAATAGCCCGGCTGCTGATCTCCCAGAATTTCTGCGATATGGTCGCCATCGGCCGAGCTTTGATTGCCGATCCATGGTTCCCGGAGAAAGCCCGCACCGGCAGAGAAAAAGAGATCATCCATTGTGTGGCCTGCGGCCAGGGCTGCTTTGACAATCTTTTCAAGATGAAATCGGTTCAGTGTCTCTGTAATCCACGGGCCGGCCACGAATATGAAGAGCTGCCGGCTGCATTAGAGACTGTCGATACTCCCAAAAACGTGATGGTGGTCGGGGGCGGGGTGGCCGGAATGTCGGCCGCACTTGCCGCCTCGGAACGTGGCCACAGGGTGAGTCTTTACGAAAAAGGACTGCAGCTTGGCGGCCAGTTGCATCTGGCAGGCGCCTGCCCCGGTCGAGGGGAGTTTCTTGTTTTTGGCGAAGATCTTGTCCGGCAGCTGGAGCTTCGGGATATTAAAGTTGTGTTGAACAGTTCTGTTGACAAGGAGGTCCTCGTCCGGGAACGCCCGGATCAGCTCATTCTGGCAACCGGCGGAGAACCGGTTATTCCGGAGATTCCGGGAGTCGATGGTGCAAATGTCGTGCAGGCCTGGGATGTTCTGGCCGGCAAGGTCGAGGCGGGGAGAAAGGTGGTTATTATCGGCGGCGGAGCCGTCGGCATCGAAACCGCGCTTTATCTTGCCGAACAGGGCACGCTTTCCGGTGAAGAGCTGAAATTCCTGTTGGTTCATGGAGCTGTTACTCCTGAAAAATTACACCAGTTAGCGACGGAGGGCACAAAGGAAGTGACGGTGGTTGAACTGGCGGGCACTCTCGGGGCGAATTTCGGCAAGTCTACCCGTTGGGGCATGCTACAGGACGTCGGCAGGTTCGGCGTAAAGACCCTGACCCAGGCTACGGTTCTGGAAATTACCGGATCCGGCGTACGTGTCGAGCACGGCGGAGAGGAGCAGCTGCTGAGCGCTGACTGTGTCGTTCTGGCGGTTGGCACCAGAGCCGTAAATCCATTGGAACAGGTGGCGGACGAGCTGGGCATTGCCTGTCGGGTGGTCGGTGACGCCCTTGCTCCAGGTACGGTTTTCGAAGCAAATCATCAGGGATATCAGGCTGGAAACAATATCGGCTGATCGCCGGGTGCTATAATCTTTCACAGTGGCAAAGGGAGGAGAGATGAAGCTGTTAAATCCGAAAAACTACGAGCGGTTCCATGCCGATTCCACATCCAGGGAACTCGTCCTGAAGACAATCGCCTTTTTTGAAAAAAAGGGGCTGAAAAAAATCAAGGAAGACGACCAGTCGATGGTCTGGTACCAAGATTTCTTGGACTTCATCAGGGAGGAAAAGATATTCGCCGGTTTTCTAACGCCCCAGAAATACAGCAGGGACAGCGGGCGCTGGGATATGTATCGAATCAGCGAGTTCAATGAGATTCTCGGCTTCTATGGACTCTGTTACTGGTATGCCTGGCAGGTGACCATCCTTGGTCTTGGCCCGATCTGGATGGGAACCAACGAAGCGGCGAAGGAAAAAACGGCAAAGCTGCTGGCGGACGGCGGCGTTTTTGCTTTCGGGCTGTCCGAGAAAAAACATGGAGCCGACCTCTATTCCAGCGAAATGCTGCTCGTTCCCCAGGGCGACGGCAGCTATCTGGCGAAAGGATCGAAATACTATATCGGCAACGGCAACTGTGCGGCACTGGTGTCTACCTTCGGCAAGATCGAGGGGACGGGCGAGTATGTGTTTTTTGTCGTCGATCCGCAGCATGAAAAGTACGAATGCGTCAAAAAGATCGATACCTCCGGGGTCCGGCAGGCCTATGTGGCGGAATACGCCCTGCATGATTATCCCATCACCGAGGCCGACATCCTCTCCCGGGGCGAACATGCCTGGAACTCTTCGCTCAATACCATCAATATAGGCAAATTTGAGCTGGGTTGTGCTTCCATCGGCATCTGTACCCACTGTTTCTACGAGGCACTCAATCATGCATCGAGCCGTAAACTCTATGGCCGCTATGTAACCGACTTCCCTCATGTGCAGAAACTCTTTACCGAAAGCTATGCCCGGCTTATCGCCATGAAACTTTTTGCCTTCCGGGCAGCGGATTACATGCGCAGCGCCTCCGATGATGATCGTCGCTATCTGCTCTTTAACCCGGTGGTCAAGATGAAGGTGACCGGACAGGGGGAAAAGGTGGTGGCGTTGCTCCATGAAGTCATAGCCGCCAAGGGGTACGAGCAGGACACCTATTTTGAAATGGCTCTTCGGGATATCGGTATGCTGCCGAAACTCGAGGGAACGGAGCATGTCAACATGGCCCTCATCATCAAATTTGTCAGAAATTATTTTTTTGAGCCGGTCGATTATCCCGAAATTTCACAAAGAAAAGAGGCTGGAGACGATGAGTATCTCTTTCATCAGAAAACCGGTGGCTTGGCCTCGATTCATTTTCCGGACTACCGCCATGCCTATAAAGGCATTGATTCTCCGAACGTGCAGGTCTTCAGGGAGCAGATGGAACTTTTCCGCAGCCTGCTGATCAGCGCGCCGCCAAGCGAAGAACAAAGAAAAAATATCGATTATATGCTGGCGGCAGGTGAACTCTTTACCCTCATCGTCTATGCCCAGCTGATCCTGGAAAACAGCAGAATTTACGGGACTGACCAGGATGTACTGGAACAGATATTCACTTTTCTGGTAAAAGATTATTCGGCCTTTGCCCTGCAAATGGTTCTCAGCCAGGAAAATTCAGTTGAGCAGGAAGAAATTTTCAACCGGATGATCAGAAAACCTGTTAATGATAAAGCAGGTTTTCAGCGGGTATGGCAGAGTGTTTTAGGCCTGAAAGACCAGTATGTCATGAACGAGTAAAGCATGACTTAACCTGCTCCGATAAATAAGTATACGGGCCGTGTAGGGGCGGGTCCCAAACATGCCCATTAATTTCTCATGATACGAAAGGAACAGACATGGGACATCACCTTGATGGGAAAAGCAGCATCGTACCGCTGATAGACAGGCTGAACAAATATCCGATCGGTCTGCCCGATACCGATAAGCTGCGCCGGATCCTGGCAATTCTTTTTTCCGAGGACGAGGCATATGTAGCTTCCCGCTTTCCGCTCACCGAAGCGACCCTGCCCGAACTGGTCAAGGCCACCGGATGGCAAACCGAAAGGCTGAAAAATCAGCTCGAGGTGATGGCCGACAAGGGACTGGTCATGGATACCACCTACGGCGGAAAGACCTATTATCTCCTGATGCCTGGACTCATCGGTTTTTTTGAGTTCAGCTTCATGAAGCAGCGGAACGATCTGCCGGTGGCCGAGCTGGCCCAGCTCATGCACGAATATCTCTATGATGACCCGGAGCAGCGGATGGGCCAGGAGTTTTTCGGCAGCAAAACACCTCTGGTCCGGTCCCTGGCTTATGAAGAACATATTCCGGTCAGCACCCAGGTGGCGACCTATGAAAGTGCCAGGGAGATAATCAAAAACTCCGCTTATGGCGCCATCGGCATGTGCTACTGCCGACATAAAAAAGAACATCTGAACCAGAGCTGCGATAAAAAGGCACCAACCAAAGAAATCTGCATTTCTCTAGGCACGGCCGCGAAATTCATGGTGCGCAGGGGCTTTGCCGAACACCGTAGCAAAGAACAGCTGCTGACTATACTCGAACAGGCCAGGGATCTGAAACTGACCCATATCACCGATAATATCCGCCATAAGCCCTCCTTTATCTGCAACTGCTGCTCCTGTTGCTGTGAGGTGCTGGGCGGGGTGATTCAGGGCTTTCCCATGGGAGTGGCCAAAACCGGCTTCACTTTGCAAATCGATAGCGAGACCTGCCTCGGCTGCGGACTCTGTAAAAAGGCTTGCAATGTTAACGCCCTGGACTTGCTTGATGTTGAAAATGGCAATAATAATAAGAGGATGCAGGTGCTTTTCAATAACTGCCTCGGCTGCGGAGCCTGCATAAGCTCATGTCCCACCAACTCGCTGTCCCTCATTCCGGTGATGCGGCCGGAGATCCCCGAGAATAAAAAGGTTCTCTTCAAACAGATCCTAAAAGAAAAGAAACGGTTGACACCGTTTGTGATAAGCGGCATAAAGAAGAAGATTCTCCGGGCACTAAGAATGGGGTAGGCAACAACTGGGGTTTGCCTACCTCAATAGCGTCTCGGACTTCGCGACAGTCCGAGACGCTATCTTTCAGGGCAGGTATTGGTGCTCTGAAGTTTGTATCCTCCTGAACAGTGATTTCCTTATTGTTACATTCTGCTCCAACACTTGCCCATATCGATCTGCCGGATAGTTTTGATGTGTTTGCACATTAGGCAAATCATATTGCTCCTCAAATTGAAACCTAACATTAAAAATCTACTCAAAAGAATCAGCAGAGTGGAAAAGGTTTCTTCTGCGATAGCCGGACACGAACGAAGTCGGCATGCAGAGATCTCTTCTGCCGGGAATTTAGGCTTGAGAAATACAGTACGTAAGTAGTATTGTTAAAAGGTCTGAAAAACAGCTACTTCAAAAGCAAAAGGAAAAGAGCCGCAAGGTACTTCCTGGTCAGTCTCTAATTCGGAGAAAATAATTATCAGGCATCAACATGGAAAATAAAGCAAGAATGGAGGAACTCGACGATTCCGGCGCATACCTTACCGAAAAACGGGATGCCGTCTACAAACCTCTTGATCGCATGCTGGATCATAGGTCTCCAATGGGTCAACGTTCGGCACTGCTTGAGAAGAATACGGAATCACGGCGAATTTACCTCGATGAACTGAAACGGGACCTGGAAGAGATAACCGGGGAAATCATCAAAACGGATACTCTTAAAGATATCCTGTCGATGCTGACCACCAAGTATGCCATTGAGCGGAATATCCTGGCTCATGAACGAAATCTCATGGCGGAGGAAAATTCGCTGATGGGAGAACAGCGAACCAAAAATTCTCTGGAACGTACCGAATTGGCGGAAAACCGGAGCGGGCTTGCCAGGTTTCGCACCCAATTGGCGCGGCGGCGGACGTTTCTCGCCGAAAAGAGAACGCTGATGGCGCAGCAGACCACATTTCTGGCCAAAGCTCGTACCGAACTGGCTTTTATCCGTACAGGCATGGCTCTGGTGGCTCTGGCAACCGGACTTATCCGCTATTTCGGCTTTGGCTGGTGGACGGTTGCCGATGGTTCGATATTAGTTTTTGGCCTGGTCATGGTCATAATCGGTGTCTACTACTATATCCCGACACGTAAAAAAGAAGGACGCCTCCTCGATGTAATCAGGCAAAAAGAGGAAGATTTGATGAAACGAAAACCGCGCATCATGGTTCTGGACGATGATGTTTCGGTTTGTAACAGCTTGAAAATATATCTCGGCAAAGGGGAATGGGAGGTTGAGGCCTTTACCAGTCCGTATGTCGCCCGTCATCGCCTCGAAGCTGCGCAGTTCGATGTCGTTATTACCGATTTCATGATGGAGGAGATGACCGGGATCGAATTCATGCATCACATTCAGCGCCTGTCTCCCGGCACCCAGGTTATCCTGATGAGCCGGATGGAGATGCTGGATGAATTCGTGAAAAGTGTCAAAGGCGAACTCTTTGATTACTTTTCCAAGCCGGTTAATATCAAGGAACTTAAGGAGAGCGTTAAACGTGCGCTTGAAGAAAGAATGGTGCTTTAGGATTTTCCGGTTTACCCGCGTTAGGAGAAAGATATGATTCGCATGTGGAAATATCTGAGAAAGGAAAAGGCCCGGGAAACCCAGGCCGAAAGAGATCTGCGAAAAAAATATAACGAGTTTTTATCCGTACTCTTCGAGAACGAACTCAGTCTGGATATGATGACTCGGCTGGAGGAAAAACTCTATAACAATCAGCTGATCAGTTTTCCTTATCTTAAAGGCATGACATGCAATCTGTCGAAACATGTCGCCAATATCATCGAGAGCCTCATCCAACTCACCGGTGGGGAGCATGTCGCCCTGCGGGAGATCTACAGCGGGCTGGATAGAGAAACCCGGCGGGTGCTTACCGGCAGGAAGGAACCTGTCTATACGCCGATCATCATCCCTCTTACCGCGGTTAAAAAAGAACAGGCTGATAAAGTCGGTAATAAAATGGCCAATCTCGGCGAAATGCATAATCACTGCAATCAGTTGATTCCTGCCGGTTTCGCCGCCACAGCCTGCGCTTATACCCACTTTCTCGAGTATAACGATCTGTCGTCAAAAATACACGAAGTGTTGAGCGCACTGGAACCGAACGACAGCCATCAACTCCTGAAGGCTGAAAAAACCATTAAAAAACTGTTCCTAGAGGCGCAGATGCCTCCGGACATCGAACAGTCTATTCGCCGGGAAAGTGAAAAATTCGAAAAGGAGCGGGGCCGGCCGGTCTACTGGGCGGTCCGCAGCAGCGCTATAGGCGAGGATCTGGCCGAAAGCTCCTTTGCCGGACAGTTCGCGACCGTGCTTAATGTTCCTACCGATCAATTACTGCAGACCTATAAAGAGGTGGCGTCGAGCAAATATAACGCCAGTGTCATCGTCTATCAACGCATGAAAAACATTCGCGACGATGATGTTGCGATGAGCGTCGGGTTCATGGAAATGATCGATCCTGTCTGCTCGGGCGTCATGTATTCGCTGAATCCTGTCCAGCCCGACAGCCGGGAAATGGTTATCAATGCAGTCTGGGGCATCGGAGAACTGTTGGTGGAAGGGGTTGTCTCTGCGGATGTGTATGTTCTGAAACGCGACCCGGGTTTTCCTCTGGTGCGGCTGGAAACGGCGGACAAGGAGATCTGTCTTACCGGCGTACAGGGCGGCGGCTTGAAGCAACAGGTTATGTCCAAGGGCAAATCCGCAATGAGGTGTCTGGACAAAAGCCAGCTCGATAAATTGGCCACAATGGCCATGAGCATCGAAGAGCACCTCCAGGGGCCGCAGGATATCGAATGGTGTTTCGATAAACAGGGACAACTCTACATGCTGCAGGCCCGTCCTCTGAAAATCTTCAAGAAATCTGCACCGGCAGGTCCTGCTGCCGAAATCGATGCTCAGATTCTAGCCGACAAGGCACAGCCGATCAGTCCCGGGGTCGGCTCAGGGAAGGTGTTTAAAGCAAGGAATGTCCATGATCTTGTGGAATTACCAGAGGGCGCAATCCTGGTGCTGAAACACTCTTCGCCGCGCTTTATCGGGGCTCTGCGAAAAGCGGCAGCCGTAGTCATCGAGAAGGGGAACTGGACTGACCACATGGCCTCCGTTATCCGTGAATTCGGTGTGCCGTGCCTTGTTCGGGTCAAAGGCATTTTCGACACGCTGGACAATGATCAGGAGATCACCGTCGATGCCGATGAGGGTATAATCTATGAAGGTATTGTCCATGGACTGCAGACGCGGGCAACATCTTTCCGGGAAACCGCGGTGACCGTCCCGATGACCGAGTCGTACCGCCTGCTCAAGAATATGGCCGAATATATTTTTCCGCTGCACCTGACTGATCCGCGGCGGGATGAGTTTAGTCCCGAATCGTGTAAGACCTGGCACGATATCCTTCGTTTCTGTCACGAGACCGCGCTCAATGAGATGTTCCTGTTGAAGGAAAAGAGCAGCTTACGTTCCGTCAAAAACATCTACAGAGTGAAAACTAACCTGCCGTTTGTCCTCTTTGTCCTGGATATTCTTGGCAATACGATCAAGAGAGAGCACAACGATATTATCACCGCGGATATTGTCCAGAGCCTGCCTTTTCAAAAACTCTGGGAGGGCATGACGGATCCCGAGGTAAGCTGGACGGGTCCGGAGCGACAGATCGGCACTAAAGATCTGTTCTCTGCCATGCTCAGGACGCCGATGAATTCGACTGTGCAACCGATGGACACGAGAAGCTATGCTGTTGTGGCCCCGGAATACCTTAATATGAGCCTGAGCATGGGCTATCATTATATCGTTCTGGATTGCTATCTCTCCAATGATCCCTTTAACAATTACATCTCTCTGTCTTTTAAAGGGGGGGCAGCCGACGCCAGAAAGAGGAATCTGCGGGTGGCATTTATCGCCGAGGTTCTGCAGCATATGGATTTTAACGTGATTACCTCAAACGACTTCCTCAAGGCACGATTGAAGAACGAATCAGCCAGGGAATTGGGTAGGAAACTGAATACGATCGGACATATGCTGGGTGTCACCAGACTCCTGGATCTGGCAATGTCGGACGAGGCGATGGTTGACAAGTGCGTGGCCAAATTCGAATCGCAGGATTACTCGCTGGGAATTCGAGAGTAGGGGCAGGGCGTAAGGTAATCATTTCTTGCCGATATAATCCTGTCATATTCCGACTGCTCGCCCCGCATGTGCCAAACAGGCGAACAAAAGGATTCCATCAGGAGAGTCTGTGATTAGTTGAAGACTGGAGATATTGCTGACCTGGCAATGTGGTTGGGGTTTTGTGACCAGAGCCATTTTTCAAGGATTTTCAAAAAATCAGTAGGCGTATCGCCGGGAAAATTTGCGAAAATGAATCGATGCGGCAGCCAGCAGGTAAAGCTTTCTGAACAACCATAAAAAAGGAAAAAAACATGCCGGAAAATGATCGATACAATCGTGGCTGGAACAAACTCAAGGAGATTGATGGAGAGGCCGGGGAACGGGTAATCGATAGTTTAAAGGATATAGCTCCTGATTTTGCCCGATTGCTGATTGAATTTCCCTTTGGCGATATCTATTCACGTGAGGGGCTCGACCTGAAATCCCGCGAGATCGCCGTCGTGGCCGCTTTAACTGCTTTGGGTAATGCCGCACCTCAGTTGAAAGTGCATATCGAGGGGGCTCTGAATGTAGGTTGCACTCAGCAGGAAATCGTTGAAGTAATAATGCAGATGGCTGTCTATGCAGGTTTTCCTGCTGCATTAAATGGATTGTTTGCCGCGAAAGAAGTGTTTGCTAAACGTGCCGGGACTTTTGAATAAAATCTAAGCGCCGTCAACCTCAGGATAAATCTAATGAGAACGATCGGAAGATTGTACCGGTTGGGATGTCCTTTCGCAGAATCGTCAGGTTATCCGGGTGACTAAAATGAGAGAGGTCAATAGAAAAGAAGTCGAACGGATATTCCAGGCAGCGCCATACATTGCCGATATTGGTCTTCAGTTGGATTCGCTGGATCGAGGAGAGTGCCGCACTTCCCTCAGTCTTATGACAAGGCATCTTCAGCAGGATGGGCTTGTTCACGCCGGGGTCCAGGCGACTGTCGCCGATCATACTGCCGGCGCCGCAGCCGCAAGTCTGACAGAGCCTGGTCAATATGTCCTCTCTGTAGAATTTAAGATTAATCTGCTTCGGCCTGCACGGGGTTCCCTTCTTACCTGCAACGCAAAAGTGCTTAAGGCCGGGGCATCTTTTATGGTCGTGGAATCAGAAGTATTCTGTGGAACAGCCACCGAAAATAAGCTTGTTTCAAAAGCGACGGTAACATTGACGGTCAGATCTTCGTGATTCGTGAAATCAGCCGGTTATGCACCGTCAAGCGAGTCGGGAGGATCGCTTTCGTATTCCAGCACTCCCATGGTTTCACCTGTGGACAGGTGATCAAAAGTTTATTTACCTATCCGGTATGATTTGCAAGAGTTCAATAATATGATAAAGATTCGACCTATTGCGGAAGTGGATTGGACCGGCATCTGGCGCATCATCGAGCCTGTGTTCCGCGCCGGTGAAACGTATGCGTTTTCGCCGGAGATAACTGAAGAAGAAGCCCGCGCGGTCTGGATTGAGGCGCCTTCGGCAACCTTTGTCGCTGTTGACGAGGAAAATCAGATCGTTGGGACCTATTTCATCAAACCTAACCAGCCTGCTTTGGGTGCTCATGTTTGTAATTGCGGGTATATCGTTGCAGAAAAGGCGCGCAACAAAGGTATTGCTTCCCGGATGTGCCGGCATTCCCAGGAGGAAGCATTATCCCGGAAATTTCGGGCAATGCAGTACAATTTGGTTGTTACTTCCAACACGATTGCGATCCGGCTTTGGAAAAAGCACGGATTTGCCATAATCGGAACCCTGCCGAAAGCATTCAACCATCAGCAACTCGGCTTAACCGATGCTTTGGTAATGTACAAGCTGCTGGTGGAATAGTTCGTATCTTCGTGCCGGCAGCAACCGGACGATGGGGCGGGGCGACAGACCTGAAATATGAAGAAGAAAAATGAGCAGAATGGAGATACTTAAAAAGTACCTGAGTACTGTTCCATGGGATACCATTACCCAGGCGGGACTACGGATATTTATCCTGATTATTTTTGCCTGGATTGCGCTGAAGGTACTGCGGAAGTTTCTCGTGCGCCTGGAAAATAACCTGCTCAGGAAAAGCCTGAAAGAGGGTGAGCCACCATCGGAATCCCAAAAACGGATTGAAACCATAGTTCGTCTGGTAAAACAGGGTGTGCAACTCGCGTTATGGCTGACATTCGGCTTGATGATCCTGAAAGAATTCGGGGTGCAGGTCGCCCCGATGATTGCCAGTGCCGGTATTGTCGGAGTTGCGGTTGGTTTCGGCGCTCAAAACCTGGTTAAGGATATCATCTCAGGTTTCTTCATAATCCTGGAGAACCAGATACGGGTAGGTGACGTGGCCATTGTCAACGGAACGGGCGGTCTCGTCGAGCAGATAAATTTTCGAACAACTGTACTCCGGGATCAGGCCGGAACGGTGCATATCATCCCCAACGGTAGAATATCCACCTTAAGCAATATGACGCGTGAGTGGTCCGCCTATGTCTTCGAGATAGGAATCGCTTATGGAGAGAGTACCGATCAGGTCATAGAAGTCATACGAGAAGTGGGCAAGACAATGAGGGAGGACAGCATATTTGGTCCGAGTATGCTGGAAGATCCTGACATCTTCGGAGTCGACAGGTTGGATGATTCCGCCGTCATTATCAAAGGCCGCATCAAGACCAAGCCAATCCGCCAGTGGGATGTCGGCCGCGAGTTCCTGCGCAGAATCAAATACGCCTTTGATGCAAATAATATTGAAATACCTTTTCCCCATCGATCGATTTACTTTGGTGAAAAAAGCAAACCTTTCAATCTGCAATATCTGGACAAGCAGAACAGCCCGAAACATCCGGACAGTTAGACAGATGGGGGGGCCGCTCGCTCGAAAAGTCAGGCGCATAAGGCTGTTTGGCAAGAGATGGCGGATGTGGTATATTACGCGTTCTTTTCACCCACCTTCTTTTTTTCCTTCCTTTTCATTCGGAGTAAATTACTTTGAGTTCCATAGTTTATTCAATACTTCTCGCTTTACCCTGTTTTATTCCTGCCGGCTGGCGGATAGTGAACCACCTCTCCGGTGAGCCCGCCGGACTCTTGTCGGACATCGGTGTTGCCCTGATTCTCTATGGCATCGTCTATAAAAGTCCTCGCTGGTTACGGGTCTTTTTGCTTCTGATCTGGGCGCTGGCCCAACTCATGTCTCAGGAGCTGCTGGCAGCCATGCAACGGTTACCAACCTGGCAGGACCTGCAATATCTGATCGATCCAACCTTCGTCAGGAACACCACGGCAGGTTTTCATCTCGCCCACCCTGGTCTTCTGCTGGCATTCTTGTTGACGACAGTTGCGGCGGTCCTGGTGCCCCTTGGCCGGTTAAGCTGGAAAAAGGCCGCGGCCTGTCTGCTCGCCGGCTTTCTGATTTTGGGGTTGCATTCCCCCGTCAGCCGGGCCTTGAGTGACCAAAGTATCGCCGCCCGTTACAATCCTTTGCACTGGTTCGTAACCGAAGCGACTGCCAAACTCTTTAGCCCTCAGGTCCAGGGGCTCAGTATAGCGGATCTGCCGAAAGATCTCAGAACCGTGGATCTGCTGGGAAAAAGTCTCCTGCCGGAGGGTGGGGGCCGCGCAAAGAATGTTCTTATAGTAATTCTCGAAGGCATGCCGGGTATCTATCTTCCCGAAATCAGGGAGCAGATGCATGTGGATGGTGGATTCTACCAGATGCAGAAGCTCTCGGAGGCTACCGCTGACGGCATGCTGATACCGGATTTCGTTGATCATAGCCATCAGACGATCCGCGGGCTGTACGCCTTGCATTGTGGTGACTTCAGTAAGTTTTCCTATGAAATGCCCAAGGCGATGGAGCTGCAGAACAACCGGGACAGAGCCGAAGAATGTCTGCCGGCTCAAATGAGCGGACATGGATGGCAAAGCCATTATCTGCAGGGGGCCGCCCTTCAGTTTATGAATAAGGAGAAGGCCATGCCTGCCATGGGCTTTCAGCATGTGCATGGGGTAGAGTGGTTTACCGAGAGAAGCCAGAGCGATTTTATCTGGGGAACAACCGATGCGGATTTCTTTAAAGGGGCCCGGAAATATGTTCGTGAACTGCAGGCTGCGAAAAAACCCTGGCTGCTGTCGCTGTTGACTGTTGCCACCCACCAGCCCTTTGCGGCTACCGATGAGCAGGCGGCAAAATACGGTTCACGAAAAATCGCCACCGTGGCGCTTCTCGATGACGCCGTTTCCTCATTTATCCAAGGGTTGCGTCGGGACGGCGTTCTCGATGACACTCTTGTGTTTATAACTTCCGATGAATCCCATGGGGAGGAAGGCGCCGATTGGTATAGCAGTTGGGGGCTCGGTATCGTCCTGACACCTGAGCATGACATGTTGCCCCGCATCAAGAAAGGCACCTACGGCCTGGTTGATATGGAAGCTTCCATTCTTGATTATTTCAAGCTGCCGATGCCGCCATCGATTATCGGCAGAAGCATTTTCCGCGACTACAGCACTTCGCGGGACATGGTTTCCTATACCAGCAGTAAACTGCGCTGGCAGACGGCGGATCACTCACTCTATGAGTGCGGTAGAGACAGTAACTGCAGAAAAATAAAGAATCAGGGGATCATCGGTCCGCGGCCCGAAGCAGTCGAGCAGGATTCCGAAAACAGCGCCGGTCGTCTTTTCGGCCTGGCAACCGTCCTCGATCACAAACTCTCCAGCCAAAAACAAAAGCAGGTACTTGAGTTTGGCAGTGGAGAGATCCGAAAACTACCGGAAAAGATAAAAAATGAATGGACGGATAATCTGGTTGGCGCGCAGTATCTCGATTTTCCGAAAAACTCAAAAGTGCACGTCGATATTCGGCTGAAAGCAGTTACCGCACAGAAAGAAGGAATACAGATGAAACTCACCCTCCGCCAGTTTGAAAAAGAAGTGCCGGGCATTGTCCCCCCTCACTTTCCGCTGTTGCATGAGGGTGAGGAATGTCATGTGCAGTTTGATTTCCAGAACCCCAAGGCAAGGCAGGCATTTTCATTTCACCTGGTCGGGGAAGGCCACGATTCCTCCATCCAGTTCGAGAAATTTGAAATCACCATCAATCGGCAACAAACATGATTGATAAATAATATCAATGATATATCCATCGACACGGTTGGACCTGGCTAAATGCCGTGTAGATGGATGTACTTTTCACAGCAGGATCACGAGATGATACACGTCATTGCATCAATTCAAGTTAAAGCAGGCCGTAAGTCGGAATTTATTGAAATTTTTAAAGCCAATATTCCCAATGTTCTTCAGGAAAAGGGCTGCATTGACTATGAACCGGCCATTGATGTCCCCACTGGTCTGGCTTTTCAGGAATTAAATGAAAACGTGGTTACAATAGTAGAGAAATGGCAGAACCTGAACGCTTTGCGATCGCATCTTGCCGCACCGCACATGCTTGCCTATCAGAAAAGCGTTACGGGGATCGTTGAAAAAGTGACCCTGAAGGTACTGGAAAAGGCATAAAGTTGCAGGCGATGAAAATCTGGGTCGACGCAGATGCCTGTCCTGTGGTGATCAAGGAAATTTTATTTAAAGCTGCCGACCGTACCGGGACGCATTTGACGCTCGTCGCGAATCGACCCATGCGGATCCCCGCTTCCTGTCATATCTCCTTTGTTCAGGTGGCTTCCGGTTTGGATGTCGCCGACAGGGAGATTGCCGCAAGGCTGGCTGCCGGCGATCTGGTAATCACGGCTGACATCCCTCTGGCCGCCAAAGTGATTGATAAGGGAGGTTACGCTCTTAATCCGCGGGGCGAGCTCTATTCAGACGATAGTATTCAATCCAGGTTAAGTGTCCGGAATTTTATGGAAAGCCTGCGGGACAGCGGAATCGATACCGGTGGTCCGCCGGTATTAAATAAAGGTGACCGCCAGAATTTCGCCAATCAGCTGGACAGATTTCTCGCCCGGCATCGGAACAAACCGGATACTCCTTCAGGGAGGGGGCGATAATCAGATGAAAACCATTCTCCATATTACCAGCGGTGACTGTGCGGCCGAAGCGCTTGAACAATCAGGTCTTCCCGGCGAGATAATGGCCTGGCACGATATTCTGTACGAAGGTCCCCGCGAACCGGGCTGGCCCGGCGAGGAAATTCTGGAGGCCAGAGCCTCTTTCCTCGAACAGGCCACGAGTGGGGGGATGAGCAAAAAAAAGGTCTTGCAGGCACTGAGAGAGCAATACCAAAAGCTTGCCACCGCCCCGGACTATGAGCGGCTTGTCTTGTGGTTTGATGCTTGCCTGTTTGATCAATCAATGCTTGCGCATCTTCTTGCGCTGCTTCATGCTCGGAAGATTTCGCAGGTAGAGCTGCTTTGCATCGACGCATTTCCGGGAATCGAGCCGTTTGACGGGCTCGGTCAGCTGAAGCCTTGGCAATTGGCGTCCCTTTATGGACAGCGCCGCCGCGTGACCGAGGCTCAGTTTCAGTTGGCCGAGAAAGCGGATAGGGCTTTTGCCTGTCAGGATATTCCACTGCTGACGGAACTTTCCCGCTGCAGCGCAGCGCCCTTGCCGTGGCTTCCCGCGGCCGCCGCGCGATGGCTTCGGGAACAGCCCGACCCGGTAACCGGACTGGGCTGTCTGGAGCAGCTTGTCCTCCGCGCTCTTGCCGAGGGGAAGAAAAAGCCGGGGGAGATCTTTTCAGCGGTCGCGGCAAGTGACACCCATCCGCAATACTGGGGAGATACCACACTCTGGGCAAAAATTAATGGACTGGCGGATCGGCATCCTCCTCTTGTGCAAATTGATGGGCCGGAGCAGAGATTGCCTCAATGGACAACTCATCTGGATTTGAATCAGTTTATCATAAAAAATTGCTCGACTCCATAATTTCGAGAGGACATCCGCTGGTTTATTTTCCGGAAAAGTGTTATTATTTGTAAGTTATGGGTGCTTTTTTCATCTTGTCGCCTCGTGTACCAAGATCTCGGCTCCAGTGAGCGGTATCACAGGATGACCGATCACTGCAGTAATATTCAATAATCCAGGAGGACACCGTAATGGCCGGACAGATATTTTATCGTGAACGGGTAAAAGCGAAAGAAGGGGCACACAGCCCCCGATTCAGGGTAATTGCCGTAAGTGGCTTAGATCTCAAGGTATACGGTGAACACTTTCGAAAAAAGGAGTTGGAGCAGATAGCCAAGGCGACAGGCGCTGACCTGATAGCTTTGGAGCGTGATAAAAACGCCAAGGATAAAAAGTAATCTTCTCACTCGTTTCACTGCAAAGGGGAAAAATATGGCGCTGGTTCGGGAAAAAGACGGAAAACGGTTGCATGTAAAGAGTGCTCTCATGGGAGAGAGTTTGGTCAGTAAGGAATTTATCGAAAACCTCGATATTGCTCCTCAGGAACGGCTTTATCCGGATGTCAAGGTTATGAAGATCGGAGGGCAGTCCATCTGCGACCGGGGAGCCAAGGCCTTGCCGGCGATTCTGAAAGAGATAGTAGCCAACCGGCCCGAACATAAGATGCTGTTGACCACGGGTGGAGGCACCCGGAGCCGCCATATTTATACAATCGGGCTGGAAATGGGCATGCCTACCGGTGTGATAGCCAAGTTCGGCAGCATGGTTTCCGAACAGAACGCCCTGATGATCGCCACTCTGCTGTCACCCTGGGGAGGTATAAAAATTTCCCATTCCGATATCGTGAAGCTGCCGACCTATTTTGCAGAAAAAATCATTCCGGTCATGCACGGCATGCCGCCCTACGATTATTTCGCCATCAAGCCCAAAGTGGGCAGGATTCCGATTCACCGTACCGATGTCGGCCTCGTCATTCTTGGCGATTTGATCGGCTCCAGGACCGTGTTGTTCATAAAAGATGAAAACGGTCTCTATACGGAGGATCCAAAGAAAAATGCCCAGGCTACATTTATTGCCGAGATTGGAGCTCAGGATTTACTTGATAGCGGCCAGGATGACCTGGTAATCGAGCGCCCCTGTCTGGAAATAATCCAAAACAGCGAGGTATTGGAGAAGGTTCAGGTCATTAACGGAATGATTCCGGGCAATATTACCAAAGCCCTGAACGGCGAACATGTCGGGACTTTTATCTATAAACAGTGATGGCGCCGTAAAATCTTTTCCTCTGCTTCGTTACTGTAATGATGCCTATCATTTCGAGGTATTTCAGGGCGCCGGATTGGTATAATTATTATGCACGCATATACAGTGGGTACTGCCTTTCTTTAATTATTTTTTCGCTTCCTTATCGTTGTGGGTGAGAAAATCGGTCATACGTATCCGGTATTCCACAATATCCTTGCGGAGTGAAGAAAGATTGGCCATTTTTTCATCAACTTTTGCAATGTGATTGTCCAGAATTTCAATGAGCTTGGGAGTGATCTTGTTGAAATCTTTCTCGTTAATATCAAATATATCGGAAAGTTGTTCAATCTCTTTTAATGAGATGCCCATGGTTTTCAGCTTGAGGATGAATTTCAGGCGGAGTACATCGTCGTTGTTGTAGGTGCGTGTGCTGCCCCCTAGCCGTTCATTCTTGCCCATAAGGCCTATCTCTTCGTAGTAGCGAATGGTCCGGGTGGTAATACCCAGGCTTTTGGCTAATTCGCCAATTTGCACCATTTGGGAATCTGTATTGCTCATATTGTTTTCCTTTAGTACCTTAGAAATCGATTTCCTGTTTTTTTACAAATTGCTTTCGTCAAGGTACTCATACCCCCTTGCGGGGTGTGTAAAGCACCGTGAGTGTGCGGCTGCTGGTGCGTACAGATGGCCGCCATCGCGGACAATCCTGCTGCTCTTCTTTTGATATTTCTTATTGCCTTGGAAGAGTGAGATACATTTACCTTTACGTAATATGTTTGTCTTAAACTATCATGTGGCCCCTTGATCTGTCAAATGAAAAAAAGGTATTAAAGTCGAATTGCCGCAGGGTTGCGGGCGATTGAAAACACTGGTTGAAAAATCTTGACCTTTACGTAAACATTATTTATAAAGAGTGGATAGTGACTTTTCCCGGAGTGTGATAGAGAAACTTGACCTCTTTCAGGAGGATACATTATGCATTTTGAACACACTGAAGAACAAAATCTGCTTCGCGAAATGGTGCGCGATTTCGCGGAAAATGAGGTGGCGCCATCGGCAAAGGAACGGGATGAAGAGGAGCGGTTTGATCGCGCCCTGATGTTCGACAGGCTGGCGGAACTTGGTTTGACTGGCATTGTTTTTCCTGAGGAGTATGGCGGCGCGGGCGCCGATTATATCAGTTACGCCATTGCCGTTGAAGAGCTGTCCCGGGTTTGTGCCTCGACGGGAGTCACTCTTTCCGCGCATGTTTCCCTTGGGTCCAACCCCATTTATCTGTTTGGTACTCAAGAACAGAGAAAGCAGCACCTGATTCCCTTGGCTGAGGGACGGAAGATGGGAGCCTTTGGGCTGACCGAACCTTCCGCCGGCTCGGATGCGGGAGGCACCAAGACGACTGCTGTAAAAGATGGAGATTGCTGGATTCTGAATGGCACAAAAGTGTTTATCACTAACGGCGGCGACGCCGAGGTCTATATCGTTTTCGCCAGGACGGACCGGACTGCACAGAAGCATTATGGTATCAGTACCTTTATCGTCGAAAAAGGTACACCGGGGTTCTCTTTTGGTAAAAAAGAACAGAAGATGGGGATCCGTTCCTCACCTACCATGGAACTGATTTTTCAGGAATGCCGAATCCCTCTGACCAATCTGTTGGGCCTGGAAGGGGAGGGATTCAAGATTGCCATGAAAACTCTCGATGGCGGTCGTATCGGCATCGCTTCCCAGGCTTTGGGTATTGCCCAGGGGGCACTCGATACGGCCGTGAAGTATGCCAAGGAGCGCAAGCAGTTCGATACTCCAATCGGTCGTTTCCAGGGAGTTCAGTTTCAGCTGGCCGACATGGCGACCCAGATAGAGGCTTCCCGCCTGCTTGTCTATAACGCGGCGTACCGGGCAAGCAGCGGCCTTTCCTATTCTCAGCAGTCGGCCATGGCAAAACTGATGGCCAGTGAAACGGCCATGCGGGTCACCACCCAGGCTGTTCAGATTCTTGGCGGCTACGGCTATACTCGAGATTTCCCTGTTGAGCGGATGATGCGGGATGCCAAGATTACCGAGATTTATGAAGGAACCAGCGAAGTGCAGCGCCTGGTTATCGGCAGCGCGCTTACACGATAAGCACGATAAGGTTATAAACCGGCGGGGACCGGTCACGATTTTTTCTATGTCGCGACTGAGGATTCGTGATCCTCGCGGCGGAAAACGCAGTAACTGTAACTGGAGATAATAATGGAATTTACCCGGGAAATTTATTGGAATGTAGGTCATAGGGCGGAGACTTTGATTCCCATGTACCTGTTCGCCTTTATCGCGATTGGGCTGTTGGTCAGAGGATTTCTGCGGCGAATGGAGGTGTATAAGCAAGGTCTGCCGTTAGATCGGACCGATCACCTGGGCAAGAGGATAGGCCACATGCTGAAAAACGTCCTGCTGCAAAAAAAAGTAGCCAGGGTACGGTGGCCCGGCCTGGTGCATGGTTTTTTCTTCTGGGGTTTTGTGCTGCTCTTTATCGGCACGACCCTTATCGTTATTCAGGCCGATTTTACCGATCTGTTTTTCGATGTAAAATTTTTGAAAGGTTATTTCTACCTCCTTTTTTCAGTTACTCTCGATGTCGCCGGATTGACCTGTATCTTCATGTTGATCGGTCTTCTGGTGCGGCGTTATTTTTTCCCGCCGGCGGAGCTGCCGACCAAAAAGGATGACGCTATTATGCATAGCCTGATGTTGATAATCCTCTGCACGGGCTTTCTCATTGAGGGCGCAAGAATCGCGGTAACCGAACTCGGTACTCCCTTATCGTACTGGTCGCCGATAGGCCTGCTGGTAGCAAAGGGTATTTCCGGCATGGGAGATGGCGGCCTGCGGGCACTGCACAAGGTGACCTGGTGGACTCATTTCTTTCTGGTCATGAGTTTCTTTGTCCTGATTCCCTTGACCAAATTCAGACACATCTTCACAACCAGCACCAATTATCTTTTTGATAATCTCGGACCGAAAGGCAAACTCATCAATCTCGATCTGGAAAATGAAGAGGCTGAGACCTTCGGGACGACGCATCTCAAGGAAACAACCTGGAAAGATATCTTTGACTCTGATGCCTGTACTCTTTGTCTGCGTTGCCAGAACCGTTGTCCGGCCTACAACACCGGCAAACCGCTTTCTCCCATGAAAGTCGTCAATCAACTTGGGGAGGTCGCTTTTGACAATCCCGAAGCAAACCTGATCGAGACCTTTGGAAAAGATGTCATATGGTCCTGTACAACATGCTTTGCCTGCCAGGAAATCTGTCCCGCCGCTATAGAACATGTCAGAAAAATCATTGACTGCCGCCGTGCCCTGGTTCTCATGGAAGGAGAATTTCCCGGCGAGGAGGTTATGGCCGCCATGGAAGCGACCGAAGTCAACGGTAATCCACTGGGGATCGGCTATGCCGAGCGGGCCGACTGGGCAGGCGAGTTGGGCATTAAACCGCTGGCCGAGGATGCGGCGGTTGACGTTCTCTACTTCGTCGGCTGTTACGCGTCATTTGACAAACGTAACATTTCAGTTGCGAAAAGTTTTATTAAACTCTGTCAGGCAGCCGGCGTGAAAGTAGGTATCCTCGGCAAGGAAGAAAAATGTTGTGGAGATCCGATGCGCAAGATGGGCAACGAGTATCTTTACCAGACCTTAGCGGCTGAAAATATCG
The DNA here is from genome assembly GCA_963835305.1 of uncultured delta proteobacterium. Classification (GTDB taxonomy): domain Bacteria; phylum Desulfobacterota; class Desulfobulbia; order Desulfobulbales; family Desulfocapsaceae; genus Desulforhopalus_A. The sequence continues at coordinate 374,264 of CAWIEU010000007.1, read as the reverse complement.
AGACTATCAAATCCTATGGAGTCAAAAAAATCGTCACCACCTGCCCGCACTGCTTTAATACACTGCAGAAGGATTACCGTGATCTGGGGTTGAGCCCGGATTTTGAGGTGGTGCCATATGTCGAATTCCTGGAAAAACTGCTCAGCGCCGGCAAGCTGCGCATAGACCCGAAAGAGCTTTCCTGTACCTACCATGACTCCTGTTATCTCGGGCGCCATAATGGCCTCTATGAGGCTCCACGGGCCCTTATCGCCGCGGCAGGCGGTAAGCTGGTGGAAATGGACAAGAACCGGGCCGAGGCATTCTGCTGCAGTGCCGGTGGCGGCAGGATTCTGGCCGAGGAAAAAATCGGTGAAAGGATTAACGTCAAACGGGTGAGAATGGCTGCCGAAACCGGAGCTGCGACACTTCTTTCCAACTGTCCGTTCTGTCTGACCATGTTTGAGGATGGGGTAAAAGGTGCCGAAGTGGAAGAAACTCTCAGACCAAAAGATATTGCTGAGATCCTGGCCGAAAGAATTGTTTGATGAAACAGTGACCATAATAAATCCATGACAGCTGGAGGAAACATATGAAAATTCTGGTTTGTATAAAACAGGTTCCCGACATGGAATCAAAATTCAAGGTCGATGCCAACGGCACCTGGTACGCCAAAACCGATCTGGCCTGGCGAATGAACGAATATGACGAATATGCCGTGGAGCAGGCTGTTCAGCTGAAGGAGCAGGTTAAAGAAGCGGACCTGACCGTTCTCTGTATTGGTTCGGACCAGGTGAAAGAAACAATGAAAAAGGCACTGGCCATGGGATGTGACCGGGGTGCCCATATCGCCGATCCCGCGGTCGATGGCAAGGAACCGTATCAGATTGCCGGAATCATAGCCGAATATGCCAAGGATAAGAATTTTGACCTGATCTTCACCGGGCTGCAATCCCAGGATCGCGGCAGTGGGCAGGTAGGAATTCTGCTAGCCGAAATGCTTGGCATACCGGGGATTACCACGGTTGTTCATTTTGCTTATAACGATGGCGTCATCGAAGCCAAACGAGAACTCGAGGGTGGAGTCAAGGCCTGTGTCAAGGTGGCGGCGCCTGCAGTTATAACCTGCCAGCTGGGGCTCAACACCCCGCGCTATCCCACCCTGCCCAACATCATGAAGGCCAAGAAAAAAGAACTGCTGTCGATTCCTGTGCAGGAGTTGCTGAAGGTCGAATCACGCCAGGAAACCGCCAGGATGTACTTCCCGGAGAAAAAGGGCGGCGGATTGGTGCTTGAGGGAGATGCTGCGGCTCTGGCCGAGCAGCTGATCAAGATTCTGAAAGAGAAAACCGCGGTTCTGGGTTAGGGGAGGAGACGACAATGAAAGCATTACTTATCGCTGAAAGCAGGGAAGGAAAATTGCTCGGCAGTTGCTACGAATTAATGGCGTTTGCCGAAAAATTAAGCGCTGAGACCGTGATGTTTCTGGTCGGCAGTGACAATACCGCGCCGCAATTCGGCGGCAAACTCTACCTCGCCGATGCTGCCTCTGCCGGTGAATATAATCCGGATGGGCATAAACAGTTGATTCTGGACGTAGTGGCCAAAGAGCAGCCGGACATGGTGGTCTTCTCGCACTCTTCATATGGCTGGGATCTCGCGCCACGAATCGCTTTTTCCCTCCAGGCTGCGCAGGTTTCCGAAGTGGTCGATGTAGTGGACGGCACACTGGTCGTTCCCGTCTGCAACTCCAAACTGCGGCGGGATGTGCGAGTAAAAACCGGCAAGACGGTGGTGACCCTGCAAGCCGGGGCCTTTGGACTGGCTGACCTGCCCAGCGCCACTCCGACAGTTGAAAAGGTATCCGCCGGAGGTGGTGGTAAGATTGAATTTACCGGCTATGAGCAGGCGGAAACAGGCGGGGTCGATCTGGGAAAAGCCAAGATTATCGTCAGTGCAGGCCGTGGTATCGGCAAGCCGGAAAATGTGGCGATGATTGCAGCACTTGCCAAGGCACTCGGCGGAGAATACGGCGCCAGCCGGCCGGTGGTCGATTCCGAATGGGTCGAACATAATCGTCAGGTCGGCACAACCGGCCAGACTGTTGCTCCGAAATTGTATGTAGCCTGCGGTATCTCCGGCGCTATCCAGCATCTTGCCGGCATGAAGAAATCCGAATTCATAGTGGCGGTCAATACCGACAAGGAAGCGCCGATCGGTGATGTAGCCGACGTGCTGGTTGTAGCCGACCTGAAGCAGTTTGTCCCTTTGCTTACTGAAAAAATTCAGTCCTTATAGACCGGGGAGCAGACGATGCTGCATGCAATATTCACTAAGCTTCCCGAATCATTTGTTCCCGGGATTTTTCCAAAACCTATCAGTTTTTATTTTTCCTTGGGTGATATCAGGAAGACCGTGCAATGTTCTCCGGGCAGCTGCACGGTCACTAATGGCAAAGCGGTTGAGAATGCCGACTGTGTCTGCAAAACCAGCCAGGAATTTTTTCTGAAGATCTGGGAAGAGAATTATCGGCCGGGAATGAAGGATTTCATGACAGGGACAATCAAGTCTAATAATCCAAGCGCACTTCGCGAGTTTCTGCGAGGATTCGGAAAAGATGGCTGATTTCCTTTCTCACCGTTCCGATGCTGATCCTTTTTGACCGAGGGCGACCGTATCGGACCAACTTTTTTGAAATTTCCAGGGACAGGAGTCTATTAATCACAGCGGTGAACATTATGGAATATTTGACTGAAATAAAGGTACGTGGCTATCATGCCGATTTCTATGGTCATGTGAATAATGCCAGGTACCTGGAGTTTTTTGAAGAAGACAGGTGGGCCCATCTGGAATCTAAAATAGATCTTAAAAAATGGGCGGCCCAGGGGATAACCTTTCTGGTAGTCAATATCAACGTCAATTATCGCCTGGCCGTTCCGGTCGGGGAAATTTTGCTCGTTACTACGGATATAGAAAAAATAGGCAACAGGAGTGTCGTCCTTCAGCAGAAAATACTTTTGAAAAGTTCAAAAAAAGTTGCTGCCGACGCTCTTATCACTTTTGTCATAACAGACAAAAGTGGCAAGGCAGTTTCAATGGAAGGGGAAATATTGCATGAAATTGAAAAATTGCGTCAAGCCTGACCAGAATTATTTATGCTTGACATTCGTTGCAGTTATATACTACAAGCGATGGTAAGTGCGGAAAAATTGCTTTATATGTTTACTTAAACGTAAAAGGAAGGTAGGTTGGCAGGGAAGTTGGCAAAGGGGGGGCTTTTATTCCGGAAAGACTCCGGGATGGAGGTAGGCAAGCGTCTGTCGGCATGGCTGACAGATTTAAGCAAGTTCTAGACCAAGGGGAGAGAGGTATGAAGAAGAAAATTTCTGTATTGGCCCTGGCATCTCTGTTTGTTGCAGGGTCCGCAATGGCTTCAGGATGGCGTATCCCGGAACAATCGGTTGATTCAACGGCGAAGGCCGGTGCTAACATCGCGTCATCGACCAGGGCCGACGCCGCGTATTTTAATCCCGCCAATATGGCCTGGCTGGAAGATACCTGGCACGTGCAGCTCGACGCGACCTATCTTCATCTTTTTAAAATCGATTATACGGATGCTCGTAATCCCGCTCTTGATGGAACCTCGGAATCAGAAGATTTTTTTATTCCCACCGGTTTTCTAGTTTCACCCTCCTACGGCGGCGCCCGTTTCGGTCTTGCCATAACTGCACCGGCCGGTTTGTCCAAACAATGGAAAGATCCTTATCCCAAAATCATTTGCCGAAGAATTTACCCTGGAAGTTTATGAGGTGAATCCCACTATCTCCTACAGCTTTGGCAACATGGTGTCCATTGCAGCGGGGCCTCAGTATGCTGTATTCCCAGGCCACGGTTAAAAGTGATGGACAGCTGATTACCTCCTGGTACTGGTTTTACGGTAATTTCGGCAGGGATATGGATGGTGATACGACTGAATGGGGCTGGAATGTTGCTCTTTCCGTCAAACCCATTGATGCTTTGAACATCTCTGCGACTTATCGTTCCAAAGTGGATCTTGATTTTAAAGATACTGCCGATTTGGTCTTTCCGGCATTCCTTCATGGTCCCGCTTGTACAGCAACATTTGATGCAGAGGTTTCCGTTCCTATCCCAGCAGTTTTTGCTCTCTCTGTTGCCTATGATATCCTGGATAATCTTAATGTGGAATTTACCTGGGACAGGACATTCTGGTCGACGTATAAGAACCTCGATTTCAATTTTTCACCTGACCGTTCCGGGCAATCTCTTCGATGTGCCGTTCAAAGACTGGAATGATGCCGATGCCTTCCGAATCGGCGTTACCTGGGGCGTGACTGACAGCCTGACCCTTATGGGGGGCTTTGCCTATGATCAAACTCCGGTTCCAAGCGAAAATATAGGTTTTGAGCTGCCCGATTCCGATGCCTGGATCTATTCACTTGGTGCACAGTACAAAGTTAATGAGAAGCTGGATGTGGGTCTAGGCGTACTCTATGACTACAAGGAATCCCGCACCGCTGTGACTACAAACGGTTATATCAACGGTGAATTCAAGAATGCTGCAGCGTTGCTTGTTACTGCCGGTATAAACTACAAATTTTAAATTTGGTGGAATGCGTCTGATAAAACCCCTTGTTTTTCTATCGGAAAACAAGGGGTTTTATTTTTTCGGCAGCATCAAAGGCCGCGAAGATATTCCGGCCTGAGGTTGACCTTTCCGGCAAGGGCCTGCTCGATCAGTTTCAGAGTCGCCTCCTTATCCTGGGGCAATTTGGCCTTGATCGGCAGATAGTTTGAGGCATGATTGGCATGGAAATAGCCATTGGACAGTTCTGTATTGGCGAACATGATGCCCAGCTCTTCAAGCATCTCATGTGCCGAAGGTAGAGTGAACTCACCCCTGTCCGCGGCATCTGAGAGTTTCGTTCCGGGAGTGAGCATCAGGCTTAGTGCTCCGACATATTCCGGATCGATCGCCGTGAGCACACGACCGGTCTCACGGGCATGGACCTGGGAACGTTCTCTGCCGGCAATGCCCAGCAGAACGGTGATCGACAATTTCATCCCGGAAGCACGCAGCTTTTTGCCCATGTCGATCATTCGTGCCGCGTCGGCACCTTTATGGATATTTTGCAGGGTAACATCATCGCCCGATTCCAGGCCCATATAGGCGATCTGCAAACCATGCTCATGCAGCTCCCGCAGCTGTTCCAGGCTCTTGCGCTTGATACTCTTGGTATTGGCGTAGGTGCCTACCCTGGTCACCCAGGGAAGTTTGCGACGAATGGCCGACAGGATATTCAGCAGACGCTCCTGGGAGATGATCAGGGCATCACCGTCGCAGAGAAAAAGCCGGTCCTGATGCCGGCAGTGGGCGGCGGCGAAATCTATATCCGCCATGATGGTGCGATCATCCTTGATGGAAAACCGGCTCCCTTTGTACATTCCGCAAAAGGTGCATTTGTTATGGGAACAGCCGGTGGTGATCTGCAATAAAATGGAGTACGCTTCACTTGGAGGACGGAAGATGTTTCCCTGATAATGCATGGTGGTATTTCTCCAGATTTTTACAACGCCATCAATTCTGACTGTGTTTACTTTGAAGAGCCTGAAGTCTTTTATCCCCATTTAGCGGGTGCCAGGAAAAAATTGCTATAGCAGCGGACTCAGGCATTGAGTTTACTCAAAAAAAGGTTCATTTGACAATGAAAGATTCACTTTCGCCATATCCGAATCTCCTGCAACCCCTGGATCTGGGATTTGCAACCTTGAAAAATCGAGTTCTTATGGGCTCCATGCATACCGGGCTTGAAGAGGAAAAAGACGGCTTTAACCGAATGGCCGCCTTCTATTCCGCACGAGCCGCAGGAGGAGTTGGCCTGATCGTTACCGGCGGAGTCGCGCCGAATCGGGCCGGTTGGGTGGCCCCTTTTTCCATCCGTCTGGCAAGCCAATCCCAGGTGAAACAGCACGCTGTAATCACTGAAGCGGTACACGCCGCCGGCGGGAAGATCTGCATGCAGATACTCCATGCCGGAAGATATGGATATCATCCTCTGTGTGTCGCTCCCAGCCCGATCAAGGCACCGATAAACAGGTTCAAACCGAGAGAGCTGAGTAACCATGGCATTAAAACGACCATCAATGATTTCGTGAAATGTGCCGGTCTTGCCCAGGATGCCGGGTATGATGGCGTAGAGATCATGGGTTCGGAGGGCTATCTCATCAATCAGTTTATCGCTCAAAAAACCAATCGCAGAGAAGACAGGTGGGGCGGCTCCTTTGAAAATCGAATCAGGTTTCCCCTGGAATTAATCGGCAAAATCAGAAAAGCGGTGGGTACGGATTTTATTCTTATTTTCCGTCTTTCAATGCTTGATCTGGTTAAGGGAGGCTCAACCTGGCAGGAAATCGTGCAACTTGCCAAAGAAGTCGAACGGGCGGGAGCCACCATTATCAATACCGGTATCGGCTGGCATGAAGCCAGGGTGCCGACTATCGCCACAATGGTTCCACGGGCGGGTTTTACCTGGGTGACCAAAAGATTGATGGGTGAGGTGGGGATTCCTCTGGTGACCACCAACCGCATCAATATGCCCCGGGTGGCGGAGTCGGTCCTGGCCGAAAGGTGCGCTGATATGGTGAGTATGGCCAGACCTTTTCTGGCCGATCCCGACTGGGTGATAAAGGCACAAGAAGGCAGGGAGGAGGAGATCAATACCTGCATAGGCTGTAATCAGGCCTGTCTGGACCAGATTTTCTCCCGGCAGACTGCCACCTGTCTGGTTAACCCGAGGGCCTGCCGGGAGACGATACAGCCCTTTGTCAAAACAAAAAATCCCAAGAAGGTGGCCGTCGTTGGCGGAGGGCCGGCCGGTCTGGCCTGTGCCGTAACGGCCGGAGCAAGAGGCCATGCGGTGTCGCTTTTTGAAGCGGGTGAAGAGATCGGCGGACAGTTTCGACTGGCCAGAAGAATTCCCGGCAAGGATGAATTTGCCGAGACCCTCAGATATTATCACAACCAATTGGAGCTGCACGGGGTAAATGTACGTCTGAGAACGAAGCCCAGGCCGGCCGATCTGCAGGATTTTGACGAAATTGTGCTCAGCACGGGAGTGGCACCCAGAAAGATTCAACTCGAAGGTGCGGATAGAGCCAATGTCTCCTTATATAATGAGGTTATTTCCGGTGAAAAAACTCTCGGCCGAAGAGTTGCCATCATCGGGGCCGGCGGTATCGGTTTTGACATGGCCACCTATCTGCTTTACGAAAAATCAGGTCCCGACAGCGTCGAAAAATTCATGGCGGAATGGGGAGTCGACATGGACTACGCAGGTGAAGGCGGACTGGGGGAGGTCCGGCAGGCGGAGCCGGCAAGAGAAATTTACCTTCTCCAGCGAAAAAAAACCAAACCGGGCGCGGGACTCGGCAAGACCACCGGTTGGATTCATCGATCGGTGTTGAAGAAGAACCAGGTAAAAATGCTAAACGGAGTCGAGTATCTTGCCGTCAGGGATCAGGGCCTGCTCATTCGGCATAACCATCGGGAACAACTGCTGGAGGTCGATGATGTGGTTATCTGCGCTGGTCAGCTCTCACAGCTGGAGCTGGCGGCTGAGCTCGATGGTCTGGGAATTTCCTATCATCTCATCGGCGGCGCCTTGAAAGCCGCCGAACTGGATGCCAAACGGGCTATAGCGCAGGGCACCGAGGTCGCGGATCGTCTGTAGGTGCGGGCTAGATCAGGGGATACGAACGTTCGTGCGAATGCAGCGCACCCTTCTGGGTCAGTTTGCTGCTGTAGAGGTGAAAGTTCTCCACCGGAAACTCCGGTGAATGAAAAAAGGCATTGCCTGCCAGGAACTCCTGCAGGCGGGGGATCGGGCAGTCTTTCAAGCGAGCGAGAGTCATGTGAGGAGTGAACTTTTTTTTATCTCTTGGGATGTTGATTACGGCAAGTGTCCTCTCTATAGAGTTGCGAAGTGGTATTATACGTTCTCCGGGCTCGACTCCCACCCAGAGAACATGAGGAATTCCCCGGGGAGGAAAAGTGCCGACGCCTTTTAATGAAAGTGAGAATTTCGGCAGGAAAATTTCCCCAAGTGCATCTTGAATATCTAGAAATCTACTACCTTCCACCTCGCCGATGAACTTCAGCGTGAGATGGAGCTGATCCGGCGGAACAAGACGTGCGTTAGGAATCAATCCCCCCATCCCCTCTATTTCCATGCGGATATTTCCGGGGATATCTACGGCGACAAACAATCGTATCATTGACACACTACCATGGCTTACCTAAAGTTCCCGCATAGGACGTTTATAACGTCAACAGCACCCCATATGCGCACGATCAGGTGGACGTGCATGGATTGGGCGGGTTTAGAACCCCTTCCCACTGAACGTATATAGACCTGAATTCATGCAAGCAATTGCTGCTCTCGGTTATCGGTTATTAAGATTTAACAAAAACACTAACTATCACTCAGCAGTTTGCCAATGAGGAAGAGACCATGGATCTGAAAAAAAGTCGGACGATACTTCTCAATAAAGGGACTGAAGAGGAAAAACGGCAGGAGATTCTGCACTATTTTCACAAGACCTACGATCTGGACGAACAACTGTACGATCACCTGGTTCGGGATAAAGCCTTCTACCTCCGCGCGGAACCACTCAGGCACCCTTTGATTTTTTATTTCGGGCATACCGCTTCTTTTTATATCAACAAGTTAAACATCGCAAGACTCATAGATCATCGGATCAACGCTTCCTACGAATCGATGTTTGCTATCGGGGTTGACGAGATGTCCTGGGATGATCTTGACGAGGAACACTACGACTGGCCGACGGTTGACGAGGTCCGGGCCTACCGCGGGGAAGTGCGGAATTTTGTAACCAATGTTATCCGGGAGCTGCCTCTGTCAATACCCATAACCTGGGACAATCCATTTTGGGTCATTATGATGGGCATTGAGCATCAGCGGATTCATCTTGAAACCTCTTCTGTCATTATCAGAAGATTACCCATTGAAGAAGTCCGGCCTCTCAATGGCTGGGAAATCTGTCCGTTTCAAGGCGAGTCTCCGCAAAACCAGCTTCTGCCTGTTGCGGGGGGAAAGGTTATTCTCGGCAAGACCAAGGATCATCCGCTTTACGGCTGGGATAATGAATTCGGTAAACATCAGTTCGAGGTATGGGATTTCAAGGCCGCAAAATTCCTGGTCTCCAACAGGGAATTTCTGGAATTCGTCGAGGAAAACGGCTATGAAAAGGAGCAATACTGGACGGAAGAGGGGCGGAAGTGGGTCGAATACAGCAAAGCTCACCATCCCTTGTTCTGGATAAAAGAGGCGAACGGTTACCGATTCAGAACGCTTTGCGCCGAGATTGATATGCCATGGAACTGGCCGGTCGAGGTCAATTATCTCGAAGCGAAGGCTTTCTGCAACTGGCTGGCGGAGAAAACCGGCAGTGCGATCAGGCTGCCGACAGAAGATGAATGGTATCGATTGCGCGATCTGCATGCCATTGCGGATCAGCCCTATTGGCCGGAAGCTCCGGGAAACATAAACCTGGAACACTGGACTTCATCCTGTCCGGTCGACCACTTTCAGTTCGGCGAATTCTTTGATATAATCGGTAACGTCTGGCAATGGACGGAAACGCCGATCAGCGGTTTTGACGGCTTTGAGGTACATCCCTGCTATGATGATTTTTCCACCCCTACTTTTGATACCCAGCACAACCTGATCAAAGGGGGCTCCTGGATTTCCACCGGCAATGAGGCAACCCGCGATTCCCGCTATGCCTTTCGGCGCCATTTCTTCCAGCACGCCGGTTTCCGGTATGTCGAGGCGGAGCAGCCGCTGGAGGTGCCGCAGAGAATGTATGAGACCGATGGCGCCGTTTCCCAGTACTGCGAGGCCCACTACGGCCAATCCTTTTTCAATGTGGCTAATTTTCCGGCCGCCTGTGCGGCGATCTGTCTGGAACACATGAAGGACAAGACGAAAAACCGAGCGCTCGATCTCGGTTGTTCCGTGGGACGTGCCACTTTTGAACTGGCCAGGGAATTTGACTTTGTCAACGGTCTTGATTTTTCCGCGAGGTTTATCCGGATTGCTTATCAGATGCAGGAAAAGGGCATTCTGCGCTACGAACTTCCTGAAGAAGGTGAAATCGTCTCGTATCATGAAAGAAAGCTTGCCGACGAGGGGCTTGACGAAACGGCCGGCCGCGTGGAATTTTTCCAGGCGGACGCCCTGAACCTGAAACCGCAATTCACCGGCTATGATCTGATACTTGCGGCAAACCTTCTGGACAGGCTGTCAAAACCGGCAAAATTTTTGGCCACAATCCATGAACGGCTCAATGATGGCGGACTCCTGGTCATTGCCTCGCCCTACACCTGGCTGGAGGAGTTTACCCGCCGGCAAGACTGGATCGGCGGCTTCAGAAAAGACGGGGAACCGTATACAACGCTGGATGGTCTGCGGGATAATCTAGGGACTCATTTCACCTTGGTGGCAGAACCGCGTGACCTGGAATTCATCATCCGGGAGACCAGTCGAAAATTCCAACATTCGGTCAGTCAGGTGACGGTCTGGCGGAAGATTGCATAACAATGGGACGGGCTCCGTAGAGGCGGGTCCTCAACCCGCCCTTCATGCCCGGCGGCCTGATTTTGCGCAGATGGCAGGCTGGTTCCAAGTTGTCAGGGTGAGCCGAGTTGGCATGCGGCTTACATTTTGAGGAGCCGTACCAGCTCTTCAGCCGCAGCCTTCGATGAAGCGGGATTCTGACCGGTGATAAGATTGCCGTCAACTTCAACATGAGATTGCCAGTCTTCGCCTTTGCTGTAGAGAGCGCCTTTAGTGTTCAGCATGTCCTCGATGGTAAAAGGAACGACCTCGGTCAGCTGTACCAGTGACTCCTCGCTGTTGCTGAAGCCGGTGACTTTTTTGCCTTTTACCAGCGGGAAGCCCTCGTCATCCACGACATCACGGAGTACCGCCGGTGCATGGCAGACACAGCCGATAGGCTTTCCCCGCCTGTTAAATGATTCTATCAGGGAAATGGAATTTATATCTTCCGAGAGGTCCCAGAGAGGGCCATGTCCTCCGGGAAAGAAGATGGCATCGAAATCTTCGGGATTCAGCGACTCCAGCCGCCTGGTATTGGCAAGCATGTTCTGGGCTACCTTATCGTTTTGAAATCGTTTTGTCGCCTCGGTCTGTGCGCCGGGGTCATTGCTTTTCGGATCAATCGGCGGCTGCCCCCCAGCGGGAGAAGCCAGGAATACTTGTATGTCATTATCTCTGAAAACATAGAAGGGAGCGGCGAATTCTTCAAGCCAGACACCTGTTTTCTGGTTTGTGTCTCCAAGTCTGCCGTGTGATGTAAGAACCATCAGGATTTTCATGGGAATCTCCTTATCGTTAGAAAACCAGTCCCGGTAAACGGGATAGAGTCGGGAAATGTACCTTTATGAAATTGTTCTCCGGCCACAGAACCGAAAAAGCAATTTTTACGGTACTCAAAAGAGAAATTCGAGTACCCTGCAACGACCCAGAAAGAACGCAATGTATAAAATGATTCATGCCTGTCTTCAATTATCTACTATAAACAGCTTGAAATGGTCGTCCAGTGAGGGAATTTCGGCTGCATCACCGTAGAGGATGTACCCAGCTCTCCCGGATATATTACTCTAGTCGGCTTTCTTGCCCGGAGCCGGCAGAGGTCGAGGAGTTTGCCGCTACAGTCCCTGTGCATAGTCTGCCATTTGCAGAACATACAACGGAATCTTATCCTGTATATGTACTTTAACCGGTAGTATCATGGGGGGATTATGAAAAAGTTTATTTGGGCGGTGGTATTTATCACCTGCACCGGCATGGCATCGGCTTTTGCTTCTGGCCAAAACTCGAAAGAAGAAGCCATCAACAGTTTGAATGCGGCCCAGGGATTCGTCAAGAACGGGAATTATTCCAAGGCCCTTGAGGAAATCAACTACGCGATGGCCAAGATCAATGATTTGACCGCCGAAGGGCTGCTGGCCTTTATCCCTGACCCACCCGAAGGCTATACACTCAAGGACAAGAGTTCCCAAGGGATCGGCCAAGGCGCGGCCATCGTGGGTAATGCCGGGGCCAGTGCCGATTATCAGGGGCCGGACGATGCTGCTCTTAAACTGAATATCTCTATTGGCGGCATGGTCGGCCAGATGGGTAATCTGGCGGCGTTTGGCGCCATGTTCTCGGGGATGATTCCGGAGGCCGGTATAGAGACGATCAGGGTGCATGGCTACACCGGCACCGTATTGTTTGATAAACAGAACAGCAGCGGCAGCCTGACGCTCCAGGTAGGCGACAAGACTTCGGTGCAGATAACCGGAAATTCCATTGCTTCCGCGGACGACCTGAAAGCGCTGGCCGAAAAAATGGATCTCGCCGGTCTGGATAAATTGTATTGATGGATCAAAACCGATAACGGCAACAAGGCAAAAAACAATAGACACCATGACCGAAAAGACATTTCCTCGACGTTACAAACTCATTCTTGAATACGACGGCACCAATTTCAGCGGCTGGCAGAAACAAAATGATGCGCGAACCATTCAGGGCGACCTGCTGAAAGGTGCTGAAAGGATTTTCGGTCAGGTGAAAATGGACATTCAGGGGTGCGGACGGACTGACGGCGGAGTCCACGCCCTGGAATATGCGGCCCACCTGGAGGTGGCAAGCGAGCTGGATCCTGAAACGGTGGCAGGGATGCTGAATGAGACCCTGCCAAAAGATATAGCCGTGCTGGCGGTGGAAGCTGTGGAATCGCGTTTTCATGCCCGGCACAATTGTGTTGCCAGAAGTTATATCTATCAGTTACGGAGGCGTAAATCAGCTTTTGCCAAACGCTACAACTGGTGGATCCGGGAAAATCTTGATGTCGCCGCCATGCAACAGGTAGCCCAGGTGATGGTCGGTATGCATGATTTCGCTTCTTTTGCAGAAAAACAGGAGCTGAAAAAGTCGACCAAGGTGTTGGTGCATGCAGTACAAGTTATTGAAAATGGCGATGTAATTACCGTCAGGGTAATTGGCTCGCATTTTCTCTGGCGGATGGTGCGCCGGATGGTCGGGATACTGGTCGAGGCCGGCTGCAACAGGTTAACTAAAGAAGATATCCGCAGCTTTTTGCTCGCCCCCTCACCTGTGCCGTTCAACAACACGGCCCCTCCAGCCGGGCTGTTTTTTGAGAGAGCTTTCTATAATGAGGAGCAGTTGCACCAGTTTCTGATGGAAAAAGCTGCCCTCTAAACATTTTCCAGACTGCTGGGCCCTGAGTTGCTGCAATCCCTGGTTCAGGTGATCCTGCAGTGCCTTTTTCCGGTTTTCCGGCCAGATCGTCGTCGGGTTCACGTGCGGACCTCCTTCTCCGGGAACAGGTTGAAAAATCTCAAGGCTTTGGCGAGCTTGCGTAACTTTTTCAGGTATGCTGCTGAATTTTTTAATAATTTTAGTATACATACTTCCCTCATATTCCTGGCTTTTAAATAACAGATTTGATGCCATATAGAGATGCATCGGCGAAAGAGCCGGCTTCAAAGGGTGCGGAGCGCTCTCTCCCGGAGGATCATAATTTGCATGGCACGTAACAAGACAGGACGGCAATACCGTCGAAACGTCATGTCATCTCAAGCTTACAGAAAATTACAATAACACTCGCTGTTGAGAATCAATCATGAAACAAGATCAAAAAATCGCCTTTGCCGCTGAAATAATGAATCAGTTTGCCCGGAACACCGGCCTCACGGAAAACGGCGAGCCGCGGCGCTACCTGTGGACCGATGCCTTTGCCGTATGCAATTTTCTCGAGCTTCAGGCGCTGACCGGAGAGGAGATCTACCGTACGCTCGCCCTGCGTCTGGTCGATCAGGTTCACGAGGTGCTTGGCCGGCATCGTCCTGATGATCCGAGGACCGGCTGGATCAGCGGCCTGAATGAGGCGGAGGGCCAGGCTCACCCGACCATGGGTGGCTTGCGAATCGGCAAGAAATTACCCGAACGGCAGCCTGAGGATGTATTTGACCAGCAACTGGAATGGGAACGGGATGGCCAATATTTTCATTATCTGACAAAATGGATGCACGCCCTGCATGTGGTTTTCCGTAAAACCGGCGAAAAGGTCTATGACCAATGGGCGCGCGAGCTGGCGAGGGCCGCCCGTGCCGGTTTTATCTATAAGCTGCCGTCCGGCGGACCGAAACTGATGTGCTGGAAGGTGAGTATCGATCTGTCACGCCCCCTCATCTCCGCCATGGGCCATCATGATCCACTGGATGGTTATGTCACCTGTCTTGAGCTGCAAACCGCGGCGCCTGGCGAATTGGCTGAAGAGGTGCGTGAGATGGAAGAGATATGCAGGGGACAGGAATGGACTACCGATGATCCTCTCGGTATCGGCGGACTTCTTTGCGACGGGCTGGTTATTGCCCGGCTCATGGCTGAAGGGAGACCGGCACTTCATGGTGTGCTGGTGGAAGTGCTCAATGCCGCGGCTGAAGGTCTGGAAATCTATGAATCACGGAAATCCTTCAATGACCCGGCTGATTTTCGTCTGGCTTTTCGTGAGCTGGGAGTCACCATTGGGCTGCATGCTCAGCGGAAAATAAAGGAATATCTCCGGCTCGAACCGGAGATATTCGGAGGGGCAGATACTCTTGGAAAATTATTGGATAAACTCTCTGCCTATCAAAAATTGGGAATGATGATCGAAGATTTCTGGTCTGCTGCCGAAAACAGACAGGGTGCAAGCTGGACTTCGCATCAGGATATCAATATGGTCATGCTGGCCACCAGTCTCATACCGGATGGATACTTAGTACCTTAGAAATTCTTTTCCTGCCGTTCGTTGCTCTCAAAATTTAATCCCGCTCCTCGTGGGATCGGCTCAGACAAGCGCTGGTCTTTGGATCAAAAATATGCAGTTTGCCCGTATCCGGTTTTAGGCGGAAAGAGTCGCCTCGCTCGAATCGGTGGGAGGGATCGATTCTGACCACCCCCTGAAACCTGCCTTCCTTTGACACCTTCTGGTTCAAATCCTCGGGAAGGGCAAAAGGTTGATCTTCATTTATCATGTCCAGCTCAAAATGGACAAAGGCATCCGCTCCCAGCCATTCAACCAGGGAGACGGTTGCGGACAGCAGTGGTTCCGCTTCGTTCTCCCCGGCCACCCGCAGGTGCTCGGCACGTATTCCGACAATTACCCTCTGATCTGCTCCTGTATCAGCCATGGCAGGCAGCTTGACGGCTCCTTCAACCACCGGCAGGTACAGGCTGCCTTGTTTCAGCCTGCCCGGGAAAAAATTCATGGCGGGAGAGCCGATGAAGCCGGCGACGAAAAGATTGGCGGGAGCATTGTAGAGCTCCCTGGGGGTGCCGACCTGCTGCAATTTTCCGCGGCGCAGGACTGCCAGGCGGTGCCCCAGGGTGATCGCCTCGGTCTGGTCATGGGTAACGTAGACCATGGTGGTTTGCAGCTGTTCCTGCAGGCGCGCGATCTCGTTGCGCATCTGGCTCCTCAATTTGGCGTCAAGATTGGAAAGCGGCTCATCCAGCAGAAAGACATCCGGCTCGCGAACGATGGCCCGGCCCATGGCTACCCGTTGCCGTTGCCCGCCGGAAAGGCTGCGCGGCATACGCTGCAGTAATTCATCCAACTCCAGGGCATCAGCGGCTTTTTTGACTCTGCGCCTGATCTCCTCCTCCTTCATTTTGGCGAGTTTTAACGGAAAAGCGAGATTTTCCCGCACCGTCATATGGGGATAGATGGCATAACTCTGAAAAACCATGGCCATGTTTCTTTCCCTGGGGTCGAGCTCGTTAACCAGTCTACCGTCAACTCTGATTTCTCCACTGCTTACCGTCTCCAGGCCGACGATCATATTGAGTAGGGTTGATTTGCCGCAGCCGGAGGGGCCGAGCAGGATAAAGAATTCCCCGTCTTCCACGGTAAGGGAAATATCCTGCACGGCTCTCGTACCGTCGGCAAATTGTTTGGTGACGTTGTCCAGTTGAATTTGCGCCATCGACTCTATCCTTTAATCGCTCCTGCGGTAAGGCCGGCAACGATACGCCGCTGGAAGGCCAGGACCAGAATAATGAGGGGAATGGTGACCACTACCGCGGCGGCGGCAATCGACCCCGTGGGTTGTTCGAAACGGGAACTGCCCGTAAAAAAAGCGATGGCCGCCGGGACTGTTCGTGCCCGATTAGTTGAGGTAAGCGAAAGGGCAAACAGGAAATCATTCCAGGCAAAAATGAAAACGAGGATGGCGGCACTGAAAACTCCCGGTGCGGCCAGCGGCACGATCACCAGCCGAAAAGCCTGGAAAGGCGTGGCGCCGTCAACCCGGGCAGCCTTGTCCAGATCCCAGGGAATCTCCCGGAAGAAGGCGGCCAGCGTCCAGATCGACAGGGGAAGAGTCAGGGTGATATAGGGCAGGATGAGACCCGGCCAGGTGTCATAAAGTCCGAGAATTCGCCACATATTGAACAGCGGACCGACAATGGATACCGGCGGGAACATGGCGATGGACAGAGCAAAAGCCAGAAACAGCCTGCGTCCTGAAAATTTCAGCCGGACGACACTGTAGGCGGCGAACATGGCGATCAGGATGGCCAGGAGAGTAGAAAGTAGTGCGATTCCCAAGGAGTTCCACAGGGACGCGGGAAACTGGGCATCGAGGAAAATTGAGTGGTAATGTTCAAAAGTGATGCGCTGGGGCCAGAACCTGTGATCACCAAGGTCGGCGGGATACTTCAGGGAAAGCGAGATTATCCAGGCTATCGGGGTGAGGGCATAACCTACCGCCAGCAGGCTGCCGGCGGCCCAGCAGAAACGGTCGAAGCGCGATTCGGAGTTCTGTTTCATCATTCCTCCCCGCCAGTCAGGGCTGAAGCAATGCCGAAAATCTTCAGATACGCTGCCGCAATCAGCAGGACGCAGAAAAAGATCAGAATGGATACCGCTGAACCAAGTCCCAGATTCAACCGGGAGATCAGGACATGGTAGCCGATGATGGAAACCGTCTCGGTATCCTCAGCACCCCGGGTCTGAACGAACACCGAATCGAAAATACGAAAGGCGTCGAGGGTCCGAAAGAGCAGGGCGACGGCAATGGTCGGTTTCATTATCGGCAGAATTATCAGGGTAAATCGTTGCCAGGCGGAGGCACCGTCAACTCGGGCCGCACGCAAAAGGTCGTCCGGCACGAGAGTGAGTCCGGCCAGCAGCAGGAGCGCCATAAACGGCGTTGTCTTCCAGATTTCCGTACAGATGATGACGAAAAAGGCGCTCCAGCGTTCCCCGAACCAGGACAGGGTCAGTCCCGTCAGGCTGTTGACAAAGCCGGTGGTCGGCATGAAAGCGAATTTCCAAATCAGTGCCGCGACCACGGTAATAATGCCGTAAGGAATCAAAATCGAAGCCCGCACCAGCCTGCGGCCGATGATGGCCCGGTGCATCACCAGGGCAAAGATCATCCCCAGCAGCAGCTCCACGCTGACGGAACAGACGGTAATGATCAGTGTGTTGAGCAGACCTTCCCACCAGATGGGGGAGCTGAGCACGGACAGATAATTATCGATGCCCGTGAAGGCGGAGCTGTCAGGAAAACGCAGGTCGTAGCGGGACAGACTGAGCCGGAAGGCATAGACAATAGGGTAGGCGGTCACCGTGATCATGACGATCATAGCCGGAGTGCAGAGCAGCCAGCCAAGTTTCTGGTCGGTAAGCCGGAACTTTTTCATAGCAATCCTTCGGAATGCAGGGCGCGCTTTATATTCTCTCGCAGGCGGTGCACGTCCTTGTCTGGATCGATGGAACGCATCGGATGCAGGGTGTGGCTGATGGCCAGGGAAATATCGTTATACAGCGGAGTTTGGGGTCGTTGTACGCCGCTCTTGAGCGTCTCCAAAAGGATGTCGGCAAAGGGAAAGACTTTTCGTACTCCGGTGTCCTGGTAGAGCAAAACGATGGTGGGGGGAAGGCCGCCTTTTGCCGCTGCCAGCCGCTGATTGTCTTCCGAGGCCAGGCAGGAGGCCGCGGCAAAGGCGAGCCGGGCATGATTTGAATATGCGCCGATTCCGAGATTGATGCCGCCGATGGTGACCCGGCTGGGGCGGTCTTTTGAAACGGCGGGCCAGCGAGCCCAGCCCATATGCCTGGCAACGTCCGGGGCATTCTGCTTGGCGCTGGGCCAGACGAAGGTGTAGTTGACCATGAAAGTCGAATTGCCGGTCTCAAAACCCAGACGGCATTGATCTTCGCGGTTGGTGGAAAGCGAGGCAGGGGCTGCGGTTGAGGTGGCAAGGCGCTGCATGACGCGTAGTGCTTCACGGGTCGCGGTATCATCCAGTTCTACCTGATCACCGTTAAGGATAGTGGTTCCGGCGGAAGCCAGCAGTGAGTTGAAGAAAACCGTCAACCCTTCGTATCTCGCTCCCTGCACCTGGATGGTGCCCTGTTTACCAAGGGACTCGGCCAGTTCGATCATTTCCGCCCAGGTTTTGGGTGGGGTGGCTACCCGATCGGTTCGGTACCAGAGCAGTTGGGTGTTGGTGGTAAAGGGCGCCGCCTGGAGACGCCCGGCATAGGTTGCACTTGCGACCGCACTGTTCAGGCGGCCTTTGGTAATTCGGGCGGCCAGGTCGTCAGGCCAGGGCTTAATCCAGCCGGCGGCGGCAAATTCCGCAGTCCAGATGACATCCATGCCGATGATATCAATGTCGGAGTCGTGGGCAGCAAGTCGTCTTACCAGCTGTTCCCTCTGTTGATCGGCGTCGGCGGGCAGTGGAACCAGCTGAATGATGTATTGACCGGAGGATTGCCGGGAGCAGGTGCGGGCGGCTTCGCTAAAGGCACCCGATGGTTCGTTGAAGACATACCAGTTCAGAATTGGTTGTTCGGATTCCGGCTTTCCGGAACAACCTGCGAAAAAAAGCAGCATAACAAGAGCGATGAGCCTCGGATGGTTGTTCAGTGGATTGTGGGATTCGATCATTTTCCGGCCTGGTCACGGTTATTATCTCGGAAAGGCAAGGGATTAAACTTAAAATAAAAGACCATGCCCGGTTGCTTTTGTTTCAAGATTTAAGCCATTTTTGCCGCAGGCTAAATTTTCCGCGATACGTGTAAAAGAAGGCGTTTGCGGATGGTAGAAACTGTTGGGCCGGGTTGCGGTTAGTCCTCTTAAACCGGAAAATTGTCCTGTTAAACCGGAATAGAATCATCCGGTGCCGCCGCTGCTGAACTGCCTCGTCGGCAAAACGGGAAAATAAGCCGAGAGAACTGTATTCCCTTCGGCATGCTTTTTGCTCCAATCATCTTCAAGGTGTATTGATTGTCCTTAAGGGGAGACCTCTAAGAAATTCTGTGAGCATAAAGGAGTGGGCGGTCGGTAGGAGTCGATTGAAACGGTAATATATTCGGCAGCTGTAGCTTGTCAGGGGGGACGCTATGGAAATGAATACGATGGAAGACTGGGAAAAATGGGTTGAACTCGCTCGTAAGGATCCGGCAAGGTTTGAGCAGGAAAGAAGTGCGGCCGTCGAGGAATTGATCATGAGCCAGCCCGCTCCGTCCCGGCTGCGCAGCCGTCGGCTGCAGTGGAAAATAGATGCCGTCCGGCAGACTTCACCCAACAGTCTGGCTTCTTGCATCCGCATATACGATATGCTTATGGATTCGGTGTATGGGCAAAACGGCCTGCTGGAAGCCCTCGGTCTGCTGCAAAGCGGAAATACAGAGAATGGAAAGCCCGGTAAGCGGTCGGTGCCTGCCGGAAAAAAGGTGTTTTCTCTGGAAGCCGGAAGAAAGAACAGGTTGGACCGGAAGTGTTGAACAGCGTGCCGGCTGCTTGCCGAGGTAACCGATGAGCAAAAAAGACCAGCACCTCCCTGAAATTCATCTAGAAAAAATCGACACCGAAAAAGAGGCCAAGGAGGCGGTGGGGGTGCTGCGCGAGGCGGTGCGCTTTCACGATTACCGCTACTACGTGCTCAATGAACCGGCCGTTTCCGACAAGAAATACGACGAACTCTTCCAGAAATTACAGGAACTGGAACAGAAGTGGAACCTTGTCACGCCTGATTCACCCACCCAGAAAGTGGCGGGTGAGCCAGCGGAAGAACTGGGGACCGTGCACCACAGCACCCCGATGATGAGTCTCAAGGCCGTGTATGAGGAAGGAGGCGTGCGCGATTTTGCCAAGACCTGCAGCGAGCAGCTGGGGGAGGAGCGAGTCGAATTCGTCACCGAACCAAAATACGATGGTTTGTCCATTGAGCTGATTTACCAGGATGGAAAGCTCAGGCAGGGCTCGACCCGGGGAGACGGAGAGACCGGCGAGGATGTCACCGCCAATGTCCGAACCATAGGTGAGGTGCCGTTGTCCCTGCTGGTCTCAGAAAGAAAGAACCCGCCGTCGCGTCTGGTTATCCGGGGTGAGATTTATATGCGCATCGAGGAATTCAATGAGCTTAACCGAAGGCGGGAGGAAAAAGGCGAACAACCCTTTGCCAATCCCCGCAACGCTGCGGCAGGCGCAGTGCGGCAACTCGATCCCGGGATCACCAAACAGCGGCCGCTGCACCTGTTTCTTTACGAGGTCCCCGAGAGTGAAGGGTGGGCGCCGGAGACACACTGGGAAGCGCTGCAAACCCTGATGGACTGGGGACTGCCCGTAAACAGGAAGATGCAGCACCTGGTGACCGGCATTGACAAAGCCTTGCAGCACTATAACGAGCTGGTCAAGGTGCGGGATGACCTGCAGTTTGAAATTGACGGTATGGTGGTGAAGGTCAACGACCTGGCGGCCCGCAGGAAGCTGGGTGCCCGCTCCCGCGATCCACGCTGGGCGGTGGCCTACAAATTCGAGCCGCGCAGCGACACGACCAGGATTAAGGACATCATCGTGCATGTGGGACGCACCGGAATCCTCACTCCCGTGGCCCTGCTTGAGCCGGTGCATATCGGCGGCGTCGAGGTTTCCCGGGCATCCCTGCACAACCTCAGCCAGATGGAGGAGAAGGATATCCGGATCGGCGACAGTGTGCTGGTGGAACGGGCGGGGGATGTCATCCCTTATGTAGTCAAAGCCAATAAGGAGCAGCGGGACGGTTCGGAGAAACCTTTTTCCATGCCGGAAAAATGTCCTGCCTGCGCTGGCGAGGTATTTATATCCGAGGACAGGAAAAAGACACGCTGCATCAATGTCAACTGTCCGGCGCAACTCAAGGAGCGGCTGCAGCATTTTGCCTCGCGTCGCGGTCTGGATATTGAAGGGCTGGGGGAAAAACGGGCGCAGCAGCTTGTGGATAAGGGCATGGTAAAAAGTCTGCCTGATATCTATCAACTTTCCAAAGATGATCTTTTGCAACTGCCGGGCTATGCGGACAAGTCCGCGGAAAATCTGTTCTTGGAGATCAAAAAGGCCGGAAATACCACGCTGGACAGGTTACTCTATGCCCTGGGTATTCCTCTGCTCGGCTCGCATATGGTTCAGGTGGTGGTCTCGCATTTCAAGGATCTGGACGCACTGGCAAAGGTAAAAATGGAGGAGTTGCAGCAAATTGAAGGAATCGGCCCGGAGGTCGCTCGCAGTATTGTCTCCTTTTTTGCCGACGAAAAAAACCAGCGGGCACTGGCTGCCATGCTCAAGATGGGTCTTACCCTCGCTAATCCCGCTTTTTCCGCCAAGGAGCAGGACCGTCCGCTGCAGGATTTAAAATTCGTCTTTACCGGTTCACTGGATCATTGGACGCGTGACGAAGTCAAGGCTCTGGTTGAGCGTCATGGCGGCCGGGCTACTTCAAGCGTTTCAGGCGAGACTGATTATGTTGTGTCGGGGCCCGGTTCCGGATCGAAACTGGATCAGGCGGAAAAACACGGTGTTCAAGTTCTCCGGGAAGACGATTTTATCTCTTTTCTCAAGAGCAGGGGTATTACACTCCATTTTTAGAAGAAGAAAAGAGCTTTTCCCCGTTTATCCGGCTTAATTGAAGTATCATGCGTCGTAACGCACAGTAGGACTTTGTATCGGCTGAATCTGCATTACCTGAAAACTCAAAC
Source organism: uncultured delta proteobacterium (assembly GCA_963835305.1). Lineage (GTDB taxonomy): Bacteria > Desulfobacterota > Desulfobulbia > Desulfobulbales > Desulfocapsaceae > Desulforhopalus_A. The sequence goes on along the minus strand of CAWIEU010000007.1, from coordinate 352,142 downwards.
CAGCAGCTGGAGGTAACATTATGGCAAGTGTAATTATCGACAGGGATGAATGCATTGGTTGTGAAGCATGCGTGGAGACATGTCCCGCCGTCTTTGAATTCAATGAGGACGAAGAAAAAGCCTACGTGATTGAGGGAGCGGATTATAGTCTGCCCTGTGTTGATGAAGCCATCGCATCCTGCCCTGTTGAATGCATTTCCAGGGAGGATTAGGCCGGTTTTTTCAGCTTGTGACAGAGATCCCGGTCCTTACTTGAAAACGTACCGGGGTCTCTTTGCTTCTCAATCCGAACCGGGCTCTTAAACTAACTGCTTCCCTGACTTATTTTGTCTGATGCTCAGCACAGAAATAGGTGCTTCTTCCCGAAACGGATATCTTTTCAATTTTGCCGCTGCAGCGTGGACAGTTACTGCCCGCTTCCCGCCGGGGCAGCAGCCAGCTCCTCGGCCAGCCTTTTTCACCGGCTCTTGTCTCAATGGCTTTGAGGAGAATCCGCTTGGCCGCTTTCGCCAGTCCGCCGAGCTGGTCTTCCGTCAGTTCACTACATTTTTTCCGGGGATGGTGGTTCTCCTGGAAGAGGATTTCATCGGTATAGATATTGCCGATTCCAGCCAGCAGGCCCTGGTTCATCAATTGTCCCTTAAGGGTGCCGCGGCGTCCTTGCAGACGCTCGGTAAATCTCTCTTTGTCGGCGCATAGCGCCAGGGCGTCGGGTCCCAGGTTTTTCTTCTTTAAATAGTCATCTATGTTAGTGCATAGACTTATCCTGCCCAGTTTTCGTCTGCAATTATAAGAGAGCTGGTACCCGTCCTTAAAAGCAATACATAAGCGGCTATGTTTTTGTTCCTGTTCCTTATTATCCTCTTTAAAGGAGCGGAGAAAACCCGTCATACCAAAATGCAGAATGAGAACGTCCGTGTCATCCATTTTCGCAAAGAGATATTTGCCGTGCCGGATAGTCTCGGTAAAGCTCTTGCCCTGGAGGTGCCGGGCGAGTTCCTTGCAGCTCAGATCCTCCAGCAATTTGGCCGTACAATGCGCTACTTCGCTAATCTCCTTGTGCAGTGAAGTAGCGTCAAAATACTCCTTGAAAAGTTGGACATCGGGCAGCTCCGGCATTTTCCACCTCCGGCAAATGATTTATGCTGTGCCATTCAACCTCTATCTCCACCTTCTCAAAAATTATGCCATCGGGAGTAAAAAAACCCTTCGGTCCTGTCGATTGACTATTGAGACAGGCGCAAGATCGCCTGATTGGCTATGGTCAAGCCAAAAATCCCGGTGATGGTCGGCAGGCTGCCAAGAACATTTCGTTGCCGGCCCCTGTCGGCGTGGGGTGTCTCTCCAACGTGGCTTTCCTCTTCCGGCAGCTGGTAGTCGAAGTCAATTTTTTCTGTGGAATACACACAGGAAATCCCTTCGCCGACACCTCTTTTTCTCAAACGTTTGCGCAGATGTTTGGCCAACGGACAACTGGTGGTGGAGAAAAGATCTCCACTGCGAATGAGTGTCGGATCGGTGCGCAGGGCGGCGCCCATCGAGCTGATGATGGGGATTCCCCGCAGATAGGCTTCGTGCAGCAGTTGTGTCTTGGGGTTGAGGGAGTCGATGGCATCGATCAACAGGTCCGGCTCCGGATCGAGAATTCGATTGAGGGTGTCTTCGCCGGCGAAGAGTTGCAGCGCTTCTACGCGGCAATCAGAATTGATGGCCAGAACCCTCTCCCCGGCAACTTCTGCCTTGGACCTGCCAAGCGTAGTTTCCAGGGCCAGGATCTGGCGGTTGAGATTACTTGGCTGGATGGTGTCGAAATCCACCAGTCGCAGGTGGCTGATTCCGGCCCTGACCAATCCCTCGACCACATAACCGCCCACAGCCCCAAGTCCTACCACCGTCACCATTTTCGATTGAAGACGCTCAAAACGCTCGTTACCGAGCAACCGCCGTGTTCGTATAAATCGGTCCATGCCGCTTCCACTTATGTAACTATTAGAAAAATTAACGAATCAGGATTTGAGAATGTCTAGTCGAAATCTGGAAAACCTGAAGACGTGCAATACCTGAAAGTAGCCAATGGCAGTGGAAGACGCAAGGGTATCCTCCAATGTGTCTTAAAATTTGCTTGGATCGCGAGTTCAAAACAGTGCAGATTTTTGGTTGGCATTATCGACCTTTTGTGGTAGGAAAACGGCTTTTTTCTCATCGAGCCGGACGAAATGGTGCCGGAGTTTTTAAAAGTTTTAGAGCCGCGAGCCATGATTCAATTACCCCGCATTCAGGCGGATCTCGACAACACCGCAACCTGGGCCAAATATAACAAACGATTGTGCGGCTATTGCGCCGCTTCCTGCTGCAGCCTGCCAGTCGAAGTGAAACCGCCGGACCTTGTCCGCATGGGGTTGATGGATGAATTCGAACTGGAGGAAGATCTTAAACAAATCGCCAGAAGGTTGATGAAGAGGCATCTGATCGACCATTTCCACGCAAAAACCAGCACCTTTATGCTGGCCAGAATGGCCAATGGCGACTGCATTTATCTCGATAGCCTAACCAGACGTTGCACAATCTACCCTCAGCGGCCCGACACCTGTCGAAATCATCCGGGAATCGGACCTCGCTCGGGTCACTGCGCCTTTAGGAAAAAAGAGACTCTCTAAGAACAATGCAGGAGAATGCAGGCCTTACGGGTGGAGTACCTGGCCTTTGGGCCGGATGTAGAAGCGAAAATAACCGACGAGGTTGCTGCTGATAAAAATTGCCTCCATCAGCACGGCTCCCGGCGAGCCGGCAAGAAAATTGTGCACAATCCAGAGACTTGTCCCTACCAGCATCAGCTGCCTGAGCAGTTTGTCCTCTTTGCAAAAGGAGGCGATTGTACCAAAAATCCCCCCGGTGCAGCCGAGGATGGACAGTATTCCTTCATAGGTGAAAATCGAGATGAGGATTGTGGCAAAAATAAATACCCCCATCAGTTTCTTTGAGGTGGAAAAAATACTGGTGGTGAAACGGGCTGCCGCAATCAAACCGAGAAAGGCCGCAGTCCAGTGGCCGAGCAGCATAAAATGGGTGGAGATCAGGGTGCAGGAAACCAGCAGACAGGCCACGATCTTTTTTCGATCCTTGAACTGAAAGGAGAGCGTGTCAGTGCAGATGGCGAAGCCGATCAGGATCTGCGACAGCAAAAAGTTGGACATCGATAGTTGGCCCCGGATGGATATTTCAAGGTTTTTGTTGCCGACCACTATACCTTGTTCGGTTGTGCCCGTCCATCACCATCGAGCTTATTCCTGCTTTTGTTCTTCAGTCATGCCCAGTTCTGCAGCACTGTAGCGTTTGCCCGTTATTTCCGCTGGAAAGATATCGACACCATCGAAGCTGTACAGACACTGGCAGCTGTTGGCAAGGTCGATCACAAAATCGGCAAGATCTCTATGGAGTGATTCAGGGAGGGCCTGCTCGGGTCCATCAAACAAGAGTACCGGCTCGGATTTGTAGGCAACCCGGCTGAAGGCGACGGCCAGACATACTTTCGTCTGCATCTGCCTGAATGCCGTCACAGGTTCGGCCGCCAAGACATGGTTCGGCGCATCGTTGATCACCTGTAATACCCCTGTCGAAGGTTTGTCAAGCCGCAGCATCAAGCCGGGATAAGGCAATGCGGCCAGTTGTTCATTGACTGCCTCCAGGAACCCTCGTCCATCGTCAGCCGATTTTCTGCTCAGGTCATCAATTAGCCGGGAGATCAAATGCAGGAGCTGGTGAGCAGAGGCAGAATCCAGCCCGGTGCCGGCGTCCGCCTGCTGATTATCGGTAAGATGGCCTCCGATGATAACAAAAAGCGGAGTCCGGTTGCGGACAAGCTGACGGGCAGTTTGGAAATAATCAGCACGCAGAACCGCCGTATGCGTTGCTTCGATGAGCTCCCGCGAGTCTTCCCGAAGCGAAGACGGAAGGTTCTGCAGCCAGCTTTTTAACAGATCCTGCAGCTTGTCCTTTACCCGGTCGGCAGGTTTGAGGCCGCGGACAATGTCTGCAAGCGGAGTCGACCGTTCCGGTGCCAGCCTCTGCTCTTTATCCAGTAATGTCCGGACACTCCCGGAGATTTCGCTCCAGCGGGTTGAAGAGGACAGTTCGACGAAATTGATCCAGCGCGAGTAATCGAGCCGTCTGCCGATTTCGATCCGGTCCGTTTCGTAGAGCAGGGGACTTATGGCCGCAAGTTCCTTTACCAGCGGGGGTGTGGCACCGAAGACAGCAAGGGCGACTGTTCGTTTGTCGGGGCTGACTCGTTTGCTGTGTCCGCCCTGTTCGATATATTCAGGGAAATTTGCAAATGGTCTAACTGTGTGGATTGTATAGGTGGGATTGATCGTCTGGAGAATTCGCAGAAAATTTCTGCCGTACTTTTCCTTGGGAAAACGAAACAGGTTCAAATGAGGATTGAGGTCGAACCATCGGCTTTCCGTGAGGGTGTCGAGGCCCCGAATTCTTGCCTGAATGAGTTTCATGACCGGCTCTCCGCAAAAGCATGCTTTTCATGACCGGCCATTGCCGGTCATCGTCCCCGTCTTTCTTAGAGAGTAAGCATCATTTCCGGAAAGTCCCCGTTTCTGGAGGGATGCATGTCAGCAGACAGCAGTATCAACCCTGAATAGTTCTTCCGCGAGCGAATTTGCCACAATATTAGTCGGCAGCTTCTTTTCTGCGGATAACCGGTAAATCTCCATGAGGGTTTTCTCGATGTCGGCCGTCAGCCGCCTGGCTTTATCTTGGTCGTAGAGCTGATCTATTTCGCAGCTGATGTTAATGACGCCGCCGGCGTTGGCGGCATAATCCGGGGCGTAGAGAATGCTTCGCCGGTAGAGCCGTTCACCGTCTTTTTCCGTGAGTAACTGATTGTTGGCGCTGCCGGCAACAATCTGGCAGAGAAGCATGGGAATCGTGCGGCTGTTGAGTATTCCGCCCAGGGCGCACGGCGCGAATATATCACAGGGGGCGCTGTATATTTCCTGCGGTTTCACCACCTCGAAATCAATTTTTTCCTTGAGGTTGTTGAGATGATCTTCGTTGGTATCCGTGGCGATTATCCGGCAATTGTCTTTTTTCAGCAGTTCGGCCAGTCTGCCGCCGGTTTCGCCCACGCCCTGGATGGCAACGGTTAGACCTTCGAGCAATTCCCTTTTTAGTTTATGCCGAACGCTGGCTTTGATCGCGCAATAGACGCCAAAGGCGGTGAACGGACTTGGATTGCCGCTGGCTCCAACTGTTGCGACATGGTTCGTTCTGCGTTTTACTACGACCATATCCTCAAGGGTCGAGTTGACATCCTCGGCGGTGATGTACCGTCCTTTGAGGGAGTCAACGAAATTGCCTACTTCTTCGAACAGGGCAACCCGGTCGACGCGATTCAGATCGGTATCAACGACACTCTTTCCGCCGCCCAAAGGCAGTCTGGCCAGCGCATTCTTATAGGTCATTCCTTTACTCAACCGCAGTACATCAGTCAGGGCGGTGTCTTTGTTTTCGTATTGCCAAACCCTGCAGCCGCCGAGCGCAGGCCCGCGGTTGGAATTATGAATGGCAATCCAGGCGGTAAAACCGACATCCGGATTGTCGCATCTGACGACCTCTTCATAACCGTCGACGTCCAAGGTAGTATATCTATTCATGTCGGACTCCTGTATCGGGATCAGTAAGTGGAACAGAGCGAACACACAGGTTCGCCCCTACGCACGCACCCATCGGCCGGCTTGTGGGTTACGTTTATTCTATAATTTGAGCTTACGACGCTAACAACACATCCTGTCTATTGAGGACTGCGTCGTTGCCTTTGCGTAGAGCCGCGATATTGAGGTCGAGCAGTTTCTCGCTCTTGTCGCCGAAGACCTTCTTGAAAGCCTTGGTAATGCTTGCAGGCTGCACCACTCCGGAAAGCGCCAGATATGTCCCGAGCACTGCCGCAATATAGTAGGCCCGGACATCATCGCGACTGACCTTTTTGTCCGTCAGGGAGCTGTTGACGAGAATCACCTCGTCTTCTCTGACACTCTCTTCAAATTTAAGCAGGGACGGCAGATTCATCAAGATGGCGCAGTCCGCATTGCCGGTAACCAGCGGGGACCCAACCGGAGTGTCTGAGACCACCACATTGCAATATGCCGTGCCGCCCCGCATCTCCGGCCCATAAGAAGGAAGCCAGGTTACATGCTTCATCTGGCCCAGCATGCCGTCGCTGACGATGAAAACCGGGGTACGGTAATAATCGGCCAGATCAAAGGCCTCCAGCATTTCCGCCCCTTCCTGAACAATTGACGGGGCAAGGGAAATAATCCGGTAGTCTCCATTGCCGCCACCTCGGGTCATCTGATAATAGTCTGCCTGGGAGGGTTGAATACTGCCTATGCCCGGACCGCCGCGCTGGACGTTGACGATCACGCAGGGCAGCTCGGCAGCTGAAAGCATGGACATGCCCTCCTGCATCAACGCAATGCCTGGCGAGGAAGAAGTAGTCATGGCCCGGGCTCCCGTCGCGGCGGCCCCATAAAGCATATTGATTGCCTCGAGCTCACTTGGCCACAGCCTTTGCAACGGTCTGTCTCAATGTTGACTGTTCCCCTCGAATCTGCCATGCCGAGCCTCCCGTTACTTTAGTCGTGGTCCCGCCGGTCTCGCAATGTGTTTTATTATATAAAATAATATTTATTTATGTCAAACAATAAAATGGCTGAACCGGTAATATGCTGCAGGGTAAATACATTTAAAAATCAGATATATACAATAAAGGAAAGAATCATTTAAAGGTTATCTGCTGAAATGACGACAGCTTGACGCAGTAAATTATTTTTCAGGTGATTGCGAATCTACAAACGGTCGTTGTGATTCGGGGAAATGAATATATCAGGTGCGCGGTAAGGGAACAGCTTACCCGGATTTCCCGGGAACATCGTGTCGATCCTGAAAATAATGCAGTGATTGGGATCAGATACTTGATTCTTCAGGCTCCTCAAGATAGAGGTGTTTTCGGGTAGGCGGCATGGTAGACGGGCCTTTACTGCCATGTTTGGTAGCGAGGGTCTGAAAAATCCGCAATGAGCCGTCCTGGAAAGCAAAGGAAACCCCGGCGAGGTAGGCGATCCACATCCTGTAGCGTTCCTTGCCGACCAGTCTGATGGCTATCTCTTCATTGGCTTCCAGGCGGCGGCACCATAACCGGGTGGTCCGCGCATAATGTTCCCGCCAGCCTTCGACATCATGGACCTCAAAGCCGCACGCCTCGATTTTTGCAAGAGTATGCCCTATATGGTCCAACTCCGAGCCGGGAAAAATATATTTGAGGATGAATCGTCTGCCCAGGGAAACCCGGGCGAATTGCCGCGCACTATGCTTGGCTCGCCTGGTGATGCCGTGATTGAGCATTATGCCGCGGTCGCGCAGCAGGGAGTGTAATTTTTTAAAATAGGTTGGGTAATTGGCTATGCCGATATGTTCGTACATGCCGATACTGGCGATTTTATCATACTCCCCGGTCAGCTCCCGGTAATCGCGGAGTTCGATGGTGATACGGTCATCCAGCCCAAGCCTGTTTATTTTTTCCAAAGCGAAATCGTACTGCTTTTGGGAAAGGGTGACGCCATGGCCGATAACCTTGAAATGTTGGACGGCATGGCAAAGCAGGCCACCCCAGCCGCAGCCGATATCGAGGAAGCGCTCACCCGGCTGCAGGCGCAGTTTGCGGCAAATCATGTTCAGCTTGTTCTGCTGGGCCTGTTCCAGCTCATCTTCCCAGGAATGAAAATATCCACAGGAATATTGCATTTCGGGATCGAGAAAGAGCTGATAAAATTCGTTGGAAAGATCGTAATGAAACTGGATAAATGATTTTTCGTTGCGCGCTGCCCGGTTGCGGCCAATGTCATCGCCCTGAAATTGATGTTCAAGCCCGGCCGTTGCCTTCTTAGCAAAAATAAGAGGGACGGCCTGCCTAATGAGGTACCACTTATTCAGTCGTTTTTTGATCCGGCCGGAACTGACCCCTTTGGTTCTTATCCCTCGTCTGCGCAGTACTTCATAAAAATCAATCAGCTGGCCGCCGCAGAAATCAATGTTGCCCAGGGCGTACTGGCAGAGCACGTTTTCCAGGGTCGGCTTTCGTAAAATGGTTCCCAGGATCTCAGGTCCCTTGATCGAGATATACCATTGTTCGGTAGCGTTATCTCCTAAGGGAACATACGAGCCGTCCCATAGCCGGATGGAGATATTTGCATCAGCTATTTCGGCAAGATGGCTGAATATGCGTGTGGCTGCGCTGAGATATTTGGAGTCGGTCGGATGATTTTGCATAGCTGTCTGCTCCCTTTCATGCCAAATGTCCATTGCCTGACGGAATAAAACAGTGTGATCTGCTGGGGAAGTTATGACAAACCGATTAAAACCAGTCAACGAGATTCTTGGCTCAGCAGGTTGTTTTCGGATAAATTGTGTAAAATAGTAATAATACTCTTTAGATAACTGTTCCGTTGCGTTTTATCTCATTTGAAGTATTGTCTGTTTCTGCCCGATGAAGGTCCGGCTGAGAGGTTAAATGTCCTTTTTTCAAAAAACAACTGCATAACAAAGAAAAAACAAAGAGATATCCATATGATAAAACATATTGTAATCTGGAAGCTCAAAAACAAAACCCTGCCGATCGAAAAGTGTGAAGACGCCCTGGCGATCAAGGCTGCCCTGCAAGCTCTGGTGGGTAAGATTCCCGGTTTGTTGACCGTGGAAGTCGGCTTTGATGTCCGCGGGAAAGAGACGTCAGGCGATATCGTCTTGTATTCGGAATTCGAATCAAAAGAGGCGCTTGAAAACTACCAGAGCCATCCTGAACATGTAAAAGTTGGAAAAGAGGTTGTGCGTCCCAGAACATTTGACAGAAGGATGATAGACTATCTCGTCTGATTTCTTCAGGGGTTATTTACGAACCGCATCCCCGTAAACGTTCACCGGTACACATCAAAAGAATGCATAACCCGGACCTGTAACCGTTCATCCAGTGCGCCAGGTTCGTTCAAGCAGGCATCCGAGCTATAGTTGGCTATGTGAGGCGGCCTGATCGGACGAAAATGGGGTGCTGTGAACGGTTACCCGCAGCCCCGTAAAGAGCTGCAGAGCATGTCAGGTACATGGTACGTTGCCTGTACCTTGCGGAAAACATCATGCTCTGTAGATCACCACCAGAGTCTTCGCCGCACCGTCTATCCCCCGATAACCGTGGGGAACCACTGAGTCGAAATAGAGGCTGTCGCCCTCCTTCAGCAGCACTACGCTCTCGCCGCAGCGGAACTCAAGTTTGCCCTCCAGGACATAAAGAAATTCCTCGCCCCGGTGATTGTTGTAAACAATTTGATCCGGTTCCCGCTCTTCCATATGCACCACGAAAGGTTCCATGTGCTTATCCACTTTAGGATAGGCAAGAGGTTCATATTGGTAGCCGATATGGGAGATATGCTGTCCTTTGGCAACGCCGTAGCGGTCTTCCTTCTTGACTACGACAATGCTGCTTTCCTGGTCGGCTGCCTGGAAAAAATGTCCTATGGGCACACCCAGGGCAGTGGCGATTTTCAGCAGGGTCGCTATGGGAGGAGTGACGAGATTGTTCTCGATCTGGGACAGGTTCGGTTTCGACAATCCGGATAGATCGGCAAGATCCTGGAGGGTCAGCTCTCTTTTGTTGCGTAGTTTACGAACCTGACTGCCTATATCGAGAGAGGCTAATTCATCTTTCATATCTCTATCATATGAGTTATCTGCAGAATTTTGAAAAGAAGGATTACAGTGTTCGATACAACCTACTGGCGGCCATTGCTTATCGTTAATTTCGTGATACTTTACATCTATTTTTTTGAAAATTCACGTGTCTTCGATGATACCATAGCGAAAAGCAGAACTGAATGCCTCATCGATGCACACGTTCAGGCAGGCATGATACGGTCGTTTTCCCCGGGCGAACGGGCCAGTTTTTTTCTCATCAGGAGTGCATGGCCGCCGTCCTGATAATAACCGTATCGAAAGCCGTACTGGTTGAAACCACATTTATTGTACAGGAGGATAGCCTCATTATTGCTGTCGCTTACCTCAAGAGTGAGCATTGTCCAGCCGGCCCGGCCGGCGATATCTTCCAGTTCGGCTATCAAGGAAGAACCGACGCCTTTATTCCTGGCAGATTCGGCGACTCCAAGAGAATAAATCCGGGCTTTTCTGCTGTTCTTTCTGCTGAGTAAAATTGCATATCCCAATATTTCCCCCGCTTCTTCCTTTCTTGCCACGAGAAAAGTCGCCCGCTTTATCAGATATTTGAAATTTTTCCGGGAACAATTGTCGGTCATAAAAAGACGTTGCTCAAGCGCAACAAGCTGTTCCAGATCGGCCTGCGTGGCACGCTCAATAATAAGATTGGTCGTTTTCATGTATGTTGCCCGGTGTTCAGCCTGTGAATTCATAGGCATGTCCATCTGCGCCGGCTTCCTCAATCAGCCTGCCCAAGCCGACTTGATTATAGCCTTGAATAAATTGAACTTCCAGCACATTTTCGGTGGGAATCCGTTCCTTCCCAGAAGACAGGGGAGGGAATCTGCTGTCCTGCCTTCAAAGGAAAAACGGTAAAATTGGGTCGGCTGGTGATTTCGGTTTGACAACCTCGGGACTTGTCTATTATACCGACACTAACATCCCACCAGGGGTATTATTAAGACGGCGACAGCAAGGCAATCTTTGAGAGGACAGGAATTACAGTGGACCTATCAAAAAATCGGCTAACCGGGTCAAATACGACTCAATGCGGGCGATGTCCCGGCTATTGCTGTTACTGGGTGCCTGGTTCTATTCTCTTTATTACCTCTCTTGATATTAACAGGATAGCCCGCCATTTTCACCTCACCGACGGGAAAGTGAGAAAACGATTTCTGAAGAATAGGAATAGCTTGAAAGTTAAAGATGACGGGTCCTGCGTGTTTCTGCTCGACGGAAAATCCAATAAGCGCTGTTCAATCCATACGGCGCGCCCGCAGCAATGCCGGGATTTCCCCTATGCTGCTTCCTGTCCGTATCTCGAACGGCAAGATCTCTTGCAAACCATTCGTCCTAAAGTGGAAAAGAGCCTTGGCTGCAAAGCCTTCTGATGTTCTCCCGCTCCCGGCAATCCTCCTGACTCCCTTTTTTCATGAAACTGTTTTCCAAGATATATACCTACCTGCTTCTGGTCATTATCAGCCTGTTGATTATTGATGGCAATTTAAATTATGAGGCGGAGATAAAACAGTTCAATGTCGAGATGGCTGATAGAGTCCGGCAAATCGGCGTGATTATTTCAGGCATGATCACCTCGGTCTGGAAAGAGCGTGGTCGTGATGCGGCGATCAAGCTCATCGAAGATGCCAATCGTGCCGACCGGTTAATCACCATCAGCTGGGTTTGGCTGGATGAACTGCCGGAAGGTCCTGGAAAGATGAATCCCGAGCTTAAACTTCTTGAAACGGCCAAACCCCTGCAGATGGTTTCCTTTACTACTCTCGACGAACATCGGCAGAAAAAGCGCTATACATTTATGGCGGTAGACGTGCCGGGGGAGCGGAAGGGAGTTCTCCGGTTCATTCAATCGCTTCAGCCGCTGGCGGAATTTACCCAGGCTGCGCTGGTCCGATCTCTGGTCATCACCACCCTGCTTGTCCTGGTGAGCAGCATCATCATATATTTTTTCATTCATTTCAAAATAAGACGTCCGCTGGGAAAGCTTTCCCGAAAGGCGATTGAGATCGGTAAGGGCAATCTGATGCCGGACCTGGAGATAAAGGGGGAAGACGAGCTGGTCGACCTGGCCGGAATAATGAACGATATGTGTACCAGGTTATTGATAGCCAAGAAAAAAATACACTTTGAACACCTCGCCAGGTTGAAAACCCTGGAACAGTTGCGTCATACCGAAAAATTATCAACGGTTGGTCAGATAGCCGCCGGCATCGCCCATGAAATCGGCACCCCGCTCAATGTCGTGGACGGCAGGGCGAAAATGATCATTTCCGAGCCGCTGGAGCACGAGGAAATAGTCAATTGTGCCAGGATCATCAAGAATCAGGCCGAACGGATGACCTTGATAATCCGGCAGCTGCTTGATTATTCCCGAAAGAAAAAATCCCAGCCGAAAACCTTGGAGAGTCTGGAAAATATCATTCGTCAGGTCTTTCACCTTCTCACTCCCATCGCGGCCAAACAGGGCACCACTCTCATTCTCCATTCCGCTCCGGATACGAAAACAGGATGCCACGTGGATTCTCAGCAGATTCAGCAAGTGTTCATGAATGTTATTCTGAATGCTATCCAGGTAAGTTCCAAGGGCCAGAACATACAGGTGGAAATCTCCAATACCAAATTAAAATCCATGCTCCATACCGACGACCAATTAAAAAAATTTATTCGAATCAACGTACTCGATGAAGGGGAAGGTATCCCCGAAAGCCGGTTGCAGGAAATTTTCACCCCATTTTTTACAACCAAACAGATAGGCCTGGGAACAGGACTCGGGCTTTCCATCGCTCGAGAACTCCTTGAGGAGCATGGCGGCTGGATCGAGGTCGAAAATCGTCGGGTGAGGGGCGCCCAATTTTCCATTTTTCTGAATCTTGCGGAGGAAGAACAATGATTGGACACATTCTCGTCATTGAGGATGATAAAGATATGTGCGAGTTGCTGGAAGTCGGCCTGTCCAGGCGTGGATTCACCAGCCGTTCCTGTTTCGGCGGGAAGGATGGGCTAGCGGCCATCGACGGAGAACAGCCTGATGTCATCCTGACCGATGTCAATCTGCCCGATGTCAGCGGCATGAAGGTTTGCCAGGAGGTAGTGGAAAAGTGGCAGGAAATCCCGGTAATAATAATGACCGCTTTCGGTTCCATGGAGACGGCCATCGAAGCAATACGGGCCGGAGCCTATGATTTTATAACCAAACCGCTGGATATGGATATTCTGGCCGTCGCTTTGCAACGGGCGGTGGAACACAGGCAACTCAAGCAGCAAGTGCAGGTCTTGAGCGAGGCATTCGAGCGGATTCATTCCTTTTCCAGTCTGATGGGGGAAAGCCAGGTCATGAAAGATCTGTTCTCCCTTATTGAACGGATCGCCGATTCCGAAACCTCAGTGCTCATTACCGGAGAGAGCGGCTCGGGCAAAGAGATCACCGCCAGGGCCCTGCATGAATGCAGCCGCAGAAAGGATAAACCTTTTGTGGCGATAAACTGTTCAGCGCTGCCCGACAACCTGCTGGAAAGTGAGCTGTTCGGTCATGTCAAGGGCGCTTTTACCGATGCCTGGCAGGACCGAAAAGGGCTATGGCTGGAGGCGGATGGCGGGACGCTGTTTCTGGATGAGATAGGCGACATTCCTCTTTCCCTGCAGCCAAAACTGCTGCGGGCTCTTGAAGAGCGCACCGTTCGGCCGGTAGGCGGCAACAGGGAAGTGCCCGTTGATGTGCGGGTGCTGGCTGCCACCAACATTGATATCGACCAGGCTGTAGCCGATGGTCTGTTTCGTGAGGACCTCTATTACCGGCTTAACGTCATCAAGCTGGAAATACCGCCCTTACGCAGGCGCGGGGCGGACATTCTCCTTCTCGCCGACAAATTTGTTAAGGATTTCGCTGAAAAACAAGGCAAAAAGGTAACCGGGCTGGCCGAATCGACGGCCAAACGGCTGCTCAGCTATAAATGGCCGGGAAACGTCCGGGAACTCCGTAACGCAATGGAGCATGGCGTGGCCATGACTCTCTTTGACAAGATAGTCGCGGAAGATCTCCCTCGGAAAATTCGCAGCCATACCGGGAATGCCCTTTTTCTTGAAACCGACAATCCGATGGAAATGATATCTCTTGAGGAGATGAGTAGACGATATATGGCTCATGTTCTTAAAATTACGAAAGATAATCAATCTCTTGCAGCTCAGATATTACAGATAGACCGAAAAACTCTCTATAGGAAACTGCAAAAACTCAACGATTGATGGCGTCGTAAATCCTCTTCATCTGCTTCGTTGCTCGCCCCTGTTTTCCGGGTGGGGCAAAATGCCTCGCATGGGACATCATGCCCCAATGGAATCGCCCGAGGATGGCATAAAGAAATACATCCAAGAAAAAAATACAATAATATAAGTACGATAAGATTTGTTTAATAACTGGCATATTCTGTGCTATTTCCGTGCGATGTTGGTCTGGGATGAAGAGGTATAAAAACAAGATAATTTTCCGGGATATCCACGGTGAGAATAATAATTGGAATCTTCCAGAAAAAAGAACAAGTGGCCGGATTTCAGAAACATCGGATGCTTGACATCACCTCGCTGACCGAGGTGGGGCCGTTTTTTTCGAAAGGCCAGGCGTATTCCTGGATGAAGGAACTGCAAGGCCAGATAGAGAACAGTGAAGTCGCTTATATTCCCGAAAGCGATGATGAGAGTCTGAAATGGTACGGTTTTACCTTTGAGGAATAAAAAATATCATAAGATGTATCACTGGAGTTCAATAGAAAAATGTCATCGTATTGCTTAGGACAAGATTTGCACTTCCCCCTTAATCTCGATGAGATGCCGCCATCCTGTCATATCAGAGGGCGGATGATTCCTTATGGGGAGTTTCTGCCACGACTGAACAATTATTGTCTTTCCCTCGGTTTCAGAGAACCTGTCGTGACAATCCCGCAACCCTCGAAGCAGCCGAAGACATCTGTCGACCATGCTGTCCTCTTTGAGGATGAGTCCGGTGCGGGCCGCAGAGGACAGGATTCGGTCATTATTCTCTCGGCCAGAGTCCCTTATGAACCAAGCTGGGGAGTTTACAACGGCTTACCCCGTCCGCTGATTCATGAAGCGGCCGATTGCCGGCCCGACGGTACGATCTCGAATTTTATCGCCCCGTATCTCCGGCAGTATCGGTATGCTCAGCGGCATGTCTACCTTACCTGCCATGAGACCCAGGATACAACAGAGTATCTGCTTGTCCTGCCGTCGGATCTTCTGCATCGCGGTGAAAAGAGCGATGGCAGGAAGCTCAGGATCCTTCCGGAGAGGATTGCCGAGCCGGATGAGCGAGGTGATTTTGTCTGCCATAACGTTTCCGATACCTTCGTTTCGTTTCCGCTCTCGGCACAATTCGTCAGGCTCCTCGATGAGAAGGGTTTATCCTGGAAAGCCGGAAAGACCAGGAGAATCGATGATTTTCTTACTGCCGACCTGTTTGTGTTTGAAGATGTTCCACAGGCCGTAGATTGTCGGGATAACCGTGGGGACGGCCAAAATCCCTATGTGAAAACACTGCTGCCTTTCATGAATCGCATAGTAACCGATGCCAATCCCCAATTGCTGGCGGCGACTCTCTATCTGCAGAGTGAATTTATCCGAACTATAGATGATATACTTCACGCCCACGATAGCGAGGATTCCGTTAATCTACTCTGCATTGCCGGCTTGGATATAGATGCGGCAATGTTAGGAGGGTCGGCTGAACATTATTTTGTGCCGTGGACCGCAGTCCTGCAGCGGGGAGGGGATGACGACCTGATCGATCAGGTTGATCAGGATGATTTGTTCGTAGCGCTGATGGCGCAGGAGAAGCAGTAAAACCGTGAAAGTCCCTCTGGGCTCGAAAATCCGGGTCAGGAGGGCAATAACAAATTTCTATTGAGAGCCGATGAATCCTTTTCTCTTATCCCTCGCAGTTATTGTTGCCGGGGGCGCGATACCTCTTCTGACCTGGCGCCGGTTTGTGCTGACCAAGTGCATCTATATCGGAGTGACGGTTCTGGGCTGTCTTTTTGGCTTATATACTATTTCAGCGGTCACGGCTCCGGCAAGTCTGGCCTGGTCATGGCCTTGGCTGCATCTGTTCACTTTGTCTTTTAACTTTGACTCGCTCACCTTGTTTTTTCTGCTGCCGGTTTTTCTGATCTGTCCTCTGGCGGCCATATACAGTTTCTTTTATTTTGAGAATGCCGGAAAATCATTCAGGACGGCAATCAATTACCTCTTTACCAATCTGCTCATTGTCTCCATGGCCCTGGTGACGGCTGCCTCAAACATGGTCACCTTCGCCCTGGCCTGGGAAGTCATGTCCATTTCCTCCTATTTTCTGGTGATGTATGATTATGAGAAGACGGCGACCAGAAAGGCCGGATATCTCTACTTCCTCTTTGCCCAGGCGGGAGCGCTGCTCATTTTTGCTTCCTTTGGGGTTATCTTCAGCCATACCGGCAGTCTGGATTTTCACCGGATGGATACTCTTCCGGAATCGGCCAAATTGCTGGTCTTTGGCCTCGCTTTTTTGGGTTTTGGTTCCAAGGCAGGTGTCTTTCCTCTTCATATCTGGCTGCCTCATGCCCATCCCGCCGCGCCGAGCCATATTTCGGCCATTATGTCGGGAGTCATGATTAAGATGGGTATCTACGGTATTCTCAGAATGTATTTCCTCCTTGCCGCAACCGACATCCGCATCGGTCAGGCCGTGCTGATTTTCGGCATGGTTTCCGGCCTGCTCGGGGTATTGTACGCGCTCGGAAAACGCAATATAAAGCGGCTGCTGGCCTATTCCAGCGTGGAAAATATAGGCATTATCCTTATGGGCGCCGGACTCGGCATGATCGGGATCGCCAAGGGGAATAGCGTTATGGCGGGTTTCGGTTTTGCCGGTTGTCTTTTGCATGTGCTGAATCATTCCATTTTCAAATCCCTGCTGTTTCTGGGGGCAGGCGCGGTGATCAGAAGAACGGGGATCAGCCGGGTTGATCAGCTGGGCGGGTTGATGAAGAGGATGCCGGTTACCGGCAGAACCTTTCTGGCCGGTTCGGTATCGATTTCCGGGCTCCCTCCCTTCAGCGGTTTTGTCAGTGAATTTCTCATATATTTTGCGGCGTTTCAGGGTTTGACCTACAACCACTCAACCTTGTTGCTGTCGATGACGGCTATTCTCTCCCTGGCGGTGATAGGCGGACTGGCTTCTTTTTGTTTTACCAAGGTCGTGGGCATTGTCTTTCTGGGAGAACCTCGTGCCGATATGGCCCGTCAGGCAACCGACGGCGGTCCGGCAATGGCCATCCCGATGATTCTCCTGGCAAGTGGTTGTCTTATGATCGGACTTTTTCCGGCAAGTTTTATCGATCTTGCTTTTGGAGGGATCGCAGATTTCACGCTACTTGCCGGGGTTAGTGGTGAGCTGATAAAGACCATCGGGGAAAACCTGGCTCTGGGTGCCCGTCTGTTCCTGATGATTTTCCTGGTGGTCGTCCTTTGCCGAAAATTTCTCTACCTACGCAAGGAAATCACCGAGGGACCAACCTGGGGCTGTGGCTTTACCAGACCCACCACCAGAATTCAGTATACCGGAACCTCCTATTCCCGAAGTGTGGTTGATTTTTTCCGGCCCTTTGCCCTGACCAGAGAATCAGATGTCCGGCTGAAGAAGATCTTTCCTGAACGGAGTCGATATGCGAGTTGGGTCGATGATATCGCCGAGGTAGGCATAAACTACGGCATGGTTTTGCCACTTCTTATATTTCTTAGAAAATTCAGGTGGATACAACATGGAAATGTGCAGCTCTATATCGGTTACATCATTATAGCGATCCTGATTCTGCTGCTGGTTTTATTTATCTGACCCCCCAGCAAAGGGGATGACTCACTTAGCAACATTCTTTTATTTACGGAAAAAGGAAAAATCCTGGGTCGATGTTCAAAGGAATGGGTATGGAATCTCTGGTATCAATCGGTATAGCTCTTTTGTCGGCGCCATTATTCCCCGGCATAATACTCAAGGTGAAAGCGCTCTTTGCGGGGAAGAAAGGCCCGCCGCTATTGATCAAGTATTACACCTTGATCAAACTCTTTAAGAAAGGATCCGTCTACAGCACTACCACCAGTTTCGTTTTTAAACTGGGGCCTCTTGTTTCCTGTGCCGGAGGAATCATGATTCTGTTGTTCTTTCCGCTGGCGGCGATTGCCCCGGCCGTCTCTTTTCATGGGGATGTGCTGGTGCTTTTTTACATCATGGCCACGGGTAGATTCTTTACGATAGCCGCGGCCCTTGACACCGGTTCCCCTTTTGAAGGAATGGGCGCGGCCCGCGAGGCGTTTTTCGGCACCCTGGCCGAAGCCTCAATTTTTGCGATCCTGATTCTGTTTTATAGAATGACCGGAGCGCTGAGTTTTGGTGAATATTTCACCGGGACAACGCCAATCAGCCTGACGGGGCCGGCCGGAGCACTCTTGTTGCTGGTAATCGTCTCCCTTTTTATGGTGCTGCTTACCGAGAATTCAAGGGTGCCGGTCGATGATCCGGCGACGCATCTGGAACTGACCATGATTCATGAGGTAATGATCCTCGATCACAGCGGCCCGGATCTCGCCCTGATAGAACTTGGTTCCTTCTATAAATTGTTTTTTTATGCGGCCTTTCTCTCATTGATTATCTGCCCGCTCACTCCTGCGGCTGGATTGTCTAATCTGCCCGTGTTCTATGGGGTGATGGCTCTTATTTACGTGGCTATCGGCCTGGTGGAATCGATGATGGCCCGGTTCAAAATGAGTCTGGTGCCCAAATTTGTCTTGACCTCCAGTGTGCTGGTGGTTTTTGCGGCAATTCTTACCATGGGGTTCATTAAATGATTAATATAAATGACATAATCATGGTTATTATCCTGCTCTCCGTACTTTTGTCACTGGCCTCCAATCGGCTGGTTACCCTGGTGAAGATCATGGCCCTGCAGGGGATCATGGTCACTCTTATTCCTCTGCTGCTCGAGCACCACAGCAGCGTGGGCAGCGGCGGCCTGATTTTTTTCCAGGTGATGATCCTGATTAAAGGAGTGCTTATTCCCGGTTTGCTCTATGTGGCCTTAACTCGCATATCGATCAAGAGGGAAATCGAGCCGATCATCGGCTATCATGCCTCTCTGTTTGCCGGGCTGGTGATCATTTTGCTGTCGGTGTTCATTACCGACAGGCTGCATCTGTCCATGCCTCTCGGGCACGAATTGCTGCTGACCACCGCGATCACCACCATGTCGGCCGGATTTTTCCTGATGATGAGCCGAAGAAAGGCAATCACTCAGGTTATCGGCTACCTGATGCTGGAAAACGGCATCTACCTGATCGGCACGGCGCTGACCAAACATTCCCACACCGTCTATATCGTTGAATTCGGGGTGCTGCTCGACCTGCTGGTCGGAGTTATGATCATGGGAATTATTCTGCACAATATCAACCATGCCTTCGATGATATAGATACCGATCTCCTCAATCGGTTAAAGGATTGATAAAATGTTGGAACTCATTTTTTTACTGCCGATGCTGACCGGGATAGTGACCTTGGTCTTGCCCGCCTACCTTGGCCGGGGAATTTTAATCGCCGCCGCCCTGCTGCATCTTCAGCTCACTGTCATGGCCTGGCTCGGAAAACTGCCGGTATATGCCGATAGATTTTTCTCCCAGACTCCTGAAGGCATGCTGGTACTTCTGGTAACCTCATTTATCTTTCTCTGTATTTCCTTTTATGCCATAAGTTACATGGAAGAAACCGGGATGGGCGATGAACCGGTGTTTCCGGGCTGCATGCTGCTCTTTCTCGGCACCATGAGTATGGTGACCCTGGCCGATCATCCGATTGTTCTATGGATAGCCATCGAGGCGACTACATTGGTGAGTGCGCCGCTTATTTTCATGCACCGCTCTAAAGAAGCGCTCGAAGCGACCTGGAAATATGTGTTGATCTGCTCGGTCGGGATTGCCCTGGCCCTGCTCGGCTGTTTTTTTATCACCTTGTCAGTTGATATAGCCGAAATCGATATTCCCTTGACCTTTACTTCTCTTAACCAGGTAGCCACCCGGCTCGATCCGATCTGGCTGAAGGTGGGTTTCATCTTCGTGGTTATTGGTTTCGGCACCAAAATGGGACTTGCCCCAATGCACACCTGGCTTCCCGATGCCCACAGCGAGGCACCCAGTCCGGCTTCCGCCCTGTTGTCCGGGGCTTTGCTCAACTGCGCTTTTCTCGGTGTCTATAAAGTCCACACTCTGATGTACCTGGCCGGTCTCGGAGACTTCTCCGGCAATATCCTGGTCGGCTTCGGGCTGCTCTCTATCTTTGTTGCGGGGATCTTCATTTTGCGGCAACCGGATTACAAGAGAATGCTTGCTTATTCGAGTATAGAAAATATGGGGATTATCGCCTTCGGTGTAGGCATCGGTGGTTTTGCGCTGTATGGAGCCATCCTGCATATGATTCATCATTCGCTCATCAAGTCTTCGCTTTTCCTGTCCGCCGGAAATATACTGCTTGGTTTCAAAAGTAAACTGGTCAACCAAATCGGAGGGATGATCAAATATTTCCCGAAGACATTTCTTTCCTTTTTTACCGGTTTTATCGGCATCTCCGGTTTGCCTCCGTTTGGTATTTTTATCAGTGAATTATTTATTCTGATCGGCGCCTTCCAAACCGGGCATCCTCTCAGCGCCGTACTTTTTATGTGCAGCCTGCTGCTGGTGCTGGCCGGTGCCGCGCAGATTGTCACCGATATGGCTTTTGGCGGCAGTGAACGGGAAATTCACGGGAAGGAGAAACTGCTGCGGGTCGTGCCGCCTTATGTTTTGTTGACAGCCTCCATTACCCTCTGTATCTGGATGCCGAATGCGATGTACGATACCATAATGAACACAATAAAAATACTTGGAGGCACACTTCATGGATAACCTCCTGCAAATACAGAACGGCGAAGTGGTCAAGCGATCGGCGCTCCCCTTTGTGCCCTTTAACCGCTTTTCGGAACTGCTCGCAAAATTTGTCGGCAAAAATGGCTATATCGTCCAGTTCTTCGCCTTTGTCGAGGATGGCAAAAACCGGCTGCTGGCTGTCGTTCGGGACAAGGAACTGTATGTTCTCAGTACCGAGGTCGGAGAAGAGTTCCCATCGTTTACCGCCTCCTGCAGTGAAAAATTCCATATGTTCGAACGGGAAATCGCGGAACAGTACGGAATTACCCCGATAAATCATCCCTGGCTGAAAATGGTTCGCTACCATGCCAATTACCGCAATGTTCCGGATGTCTTCGGCAATGATTACCGGGAGGATATCCCAGGCAATTATCCGTATTTCCAGGTAAAGGGCGACGCAATCCATGAAG
The DNA here is from genome assembly GCA_963835305.1 of uncultured delta proteobacterium. Classification (GTDB taxonomy): domain Bacteria; phylum Desulfobacterota; class Desulfobulbia; order Desulfobulbales; family Desulfocapsaceae; genus Desulforhopalus_A. Next base: position 330,951 of record CAWIEU010000007.1, on the reverse strand, counting down.
TGGGCGTAGGCCCGGTCCATGCCGGTATCATCGAGCCGGGACATTTCCGTTTTCAATGTGCCGGAGAAGAGGTGTTTTCCCTTGAAATTCAACTAGGCTATCAGCATCGGGGTGTCGAAAATCTCCTGACAGGGGTTCCCTTAAAAAGGTTGCCGGTACTTTGTGAGGCAATCGCCGGAGATACCAGTATCGGGCACAACCTTTGCTGCTGCCAGGCCCTGGAATCTCTTGCCGGGCTCTCGGTCGATGCCGGTTCCAGGCTCGTTCGCTCGATCGCCCTCGAACTTGAACGTATCGCCAACCATATAGGGGATCTTGGCGCCTTGAGCGGAGATGTCGCCTTTAATCCGCCGGCTGCGTATTTCGGCAGGATCAGAGGAGAATTTCTCAACCTGCTGCAGGTGCTCTGCGGCAACCGGTTCGGTAAAAGTCTGGTGCTGCCGGGCGGAGTAACAAAGATCATGGATACCGAGCAGGTAAAAATTATCGAAGATAAGCTGAAAGAACTGGAACCGGAGATACGGCACGTCTGCGATCTGCTCTTCACCGCCCATACTGTGCAGGCCCGATTTGAACATACCGGCACCGTATCAAAGCAGATGGCGGCAGACCTCGGGCTTGTAGGATATTGCGGCAGGGCTTCCGGTCTGGAATATGATGCACGCGTTTCTTTTCCAACCGAGGCCTACAAGCCACTGCCGGTTAACAGAAATGAAGTGACCAATGGGGACGTCTTAAGCAGGGCCATGGTGCGGCGGGAGGAGATAATGCATTCGATGCATTTAATCAGAATCCTCCTGAGCAGAACGGGGGAACCCGGTTCAAAAACCCTCATGCAGGAATTCTCCCTTGAGCCGGAAGCTTTTGTGGTGACCGTCAATGAAGGCTGGAGGGGGGAATTGTCCCATTGTCTTCTGACCGATGGCAACGGCAGGATCGTACGCTATAAAGTGAAGGATCCTTCTTTTCACAATTGGACAGGGCTGGCAATGGCGCTCAGAAACCAGGAAATCTCCGATTTTCCCCTCTGTAACAAGAGCTTTAATCTATCGTACTGCGGCTTTGATCTGTGATGGCGCCTCGAATCTGAAGGTTTTTACTTAGCCATCTTTAATAACAGGGACTAAAAGAATAATCCCCTTACAGGGGTGCCGGGAAGGCTGAATCATATGTTGAAAATCATCAGGAACAGAATTGAGCAGGGTTGCAAGACCAGCAGCTATCCGAAGGAGCCGATCAATCTTTACCATCGTTACAGGGGGTTGCCGAGGATCAAGCAGGACTGCGATCCGTCAATTGTCGGCCTCTGTACGGCGGTCTGCCCGCAGGATGCCATTCTCGGCCGGGAACGAAAAATTGATCTCGGCAAGTGCACCTTCTGCGGCAGGTGTGAAAATGTCTCGGAAGGGGCTTTCGTCACTTTCAGCCAGGACTTCGGCATGGGAACGGCGAGCCGGGAAGCGCTCGTCAGTGATGGTTCGCTGCCGGATCTTGCCGAACACTCAAAAAAACATTTCAAAAAGCTTTTTGGCAGATCCCTTCAGCTCCGCCAGGTATCGGCCGCCGGATGCAATGCCTGTGAGGCCGACACCAATGTTCTCGGTACCCCCTTTTTTGATCTGGCCAGATTCGGCATCGATTTTGTCGCTTCTCCCCGGCATGCGGATGGCATACACGTCACGGGGCCTATCTCAAGAAACATGCGCTCGGCTCTCCTTACGACCTATGAGGCCATCCCGTCTCCCAAGGTGGTTATTGCCGCCGGCAGCTGTTCTATTTCCGGCGGACCGTTTTTCGGCAGTCCGGAGATCCTGGGCGACCTGAACAGTATCATTCCCGTGGATCTCTATATTCCGGGATGTCCTCCACATCCGCTTACGACCCTGCATGCCTTGTTGAATTTCTTCAAATAAATGTGCAGGTTCGGCTATGCTCTGTCGGCAAAGATCCGGATAGCCGTCCGTGCAGGCTCGTAGAGCACTGCTGAACATATACAGGTGAACGGCTATAAATATATTTTTAATGGTGTATTTACTTCCATCAAATAGTGTACAACATCATTATATGCAGACAAGATTGCGCATGAAAATCCATGCGCAATCTTGAGAGTACTGAAGTGTCAGGAGAAAAGGTCATTTATGGTCGTGTTTTAATCAACAATTAGACTACAGGGAGTTTCGTGTGGCTATTATAACCATTTCAAGAGGATCCTACAGCCGGGGCAAGGAAGTGGCGGAAGCTCTGGCCCAGCGTCTTGGCTATTCCTGTGTTTCCCGGGATATTCTATTGGAGACCTGTGAAGAGTTTGCCATTCCCGAAATAAAACTGGTAAAAGCGCTCCATGATGCACCATCTATCCTGGAACGGTTCAGTCATGGCAAAGAGCGATACATCAGCTATTTTCGTGCCGCTTTTCTCAATCACATGGTTAAGGACAATGTCGTCTATCACGGACTGGCCGGCCATTTCTTTCTGCAGGATATCTCGCATGTTTTCAAGGTGAGGATCATCGCCAAAATGGAGGACCGGGTAAGAGAAGAGATGAAAAGAGAAAACTGTTCGGCGGAAGAAGCTCTCTACATGCTGAAAAAAGATGACGCCGAACGAAACAAATGGGGACTCGCCCTCTATGGCAAGGACACCTATAACTGCAATCTGTATGACATGGTTTTACATATCGATTCCATGACGGTCGAAGATGTTGTCGATATCCTGGCCGGCATGGTGGAAAAAGGACGATTCAACGCCACGCCGAAATCACTTCAGCTGCTCCAGGAAAGGGCGTTGCTTGCCAATATCCATGCCAAGATCGTCAACCATGCCCCGCGGGCGACGGTCGAGATCCAGGACGGAGTGGTTACTTTAGGCAACCTCGATGGGGGCTTGAAAACGGACGGAGAGCTGCGCCGGAAGTTGACCGAAAGACTCATCCGGGCCTATGGATTAAAAGATGTCGTTTATGCCAAACCTGTTAAAGCCAAAAAGGATCACGTCAATCCCTTCTATAACCTCGACGTCAAGTAGATTTTTGGAAAACGTGCACCAGTACCCCACATGCGCACGAGCGACCGATGGCACGCAGGGGCGGGGTTTAAAAAACCCGCCCTCCGGCGGCTGATCATGCACCTCCGAGACTGCTGAACCTCAACAGACCCGAAGTTATGCAACCATTTTGCTATTCCCGGAGAACGGTTGCGATTTTTCTTTTCGCTACCCTATGGTTTTTCGACGGGCTCTTCAGTAAGCCCCGGTAAACCGAAAAGTTCGGTGGTGTGGTCGGCTATCTCGGCCACATACAGCCTGTTCCGGAGCTCAGACGGCTTGCCGAGCAGCAGGGTTGTCGCTTCGGCACATTCAACCGCGGCCATATAAACGGCACCAAAAGGGAGCGTGCCGATTGATTTCTCTATGCCTATCTTTTGTGCCTTTTCCGGTGGGCCGTAAATATCTTTAAGACCGGGGTCCTCGGGGAAGATTACCGTCGCCTGACCGCTGCTGCCACCGATAGCCGCCGAAACAAGCGGAATGGCAACCTTCCTGCAAACCTCTTCAAGGACGAATCTGTCGGCGATGGTGTCGAGGCAATCGATCGCCAGTTGGACGTCCTGCAGAATCTTCTCTCCGTTATCAGCCCGGAAGTATTCAGATACATGGTGAACCTCGACAGCCGGGTTGATCTCCTGAACCCGGAGCTTTGCCGTTTCGGCCTTTGACTTGCCTAAATTGGCCGGGCTGCTCAGAAGTTGCCTGTTTAGGTTGCTTTCATCAAAGCAGTCGCCATCGACGAGGGTAAGCCGTCCAATGCCGATTCGAGCGAGGATCTCAGTTACGGTTCCACCTAACCCACCAAGACCGATAATCGCCACATGGGAGCGGAGTAGGCGGAGTTGATCGGAATTGGAGAGCGACTTCTGATTGCGGCAGTAACGTTCGGGAACAATCCCTTCTTCCAGGGCGGCACACTCGACACTTAGCAGCGGCAGTCCGGTTATCTTTGCAATTTCACAGGAATGATCAAAAAATAATGCCGTATACTCTGATTGATCGGGGCGAGTGCGAAGTTGAGTGTATGACTGCAATAAATCGGTAAGTGTTGTATTTCCCATGACTATTGTATCCTGGCTGAGATGAGGTTGAGGCTCACGGCGGCTACACTTTGAGCGAGATGGCAGCAAACAAGTCATCCGGAGCAAGATTGGTTGTCAAGGTACCATAAAATACCTCAAACTCTTATATTCCCCGATAAACAGTGATTTGCAAGTCATCTGTTATTGTAGTATAAGTCATTGGCATAGGGATGTTATCGAAGAAATCCGTTCTTTCTTCGATCTGGGGGTGTGGACAAGGTAACTATCTGAACTGGGCTAAAAATACATGAAAACAGAAAAATCGAGTAAAGGGCTTTTTCGTAAGCTCCGAGCAAAAATATCCGGGGCACGGATTGAGACCGATGAGGCGGTGCAGGAGCCGGTAGCCGAAGGTGAGATGCATCAGATGATGGAAGAATTCGAAGCCGTCAAGAAAAATCCAGGCCAATTGACAGGGTGGGATTTTGATAGGGCATTCGATTTCATCGAACGGTATCCCGACACACCTCAGGCGGAAATTCTGATCGGTCAGATGTATGCTACCCATGGTCAGCCACTTAAGGGTTTGAGTTACGCAAGCGCTGTGAAAATACTCGATAGAATGCCCGGACATGCTGGTACCCAGTCTATCATCAAGGGTATGTATCTACTCGAAAAGGATTTCATTCAGGAGCTGAAATCGGATGTAATCGCCCATATGCTCAAAATTATTCCCGACCATCCGCTGGAAGATGAGCTGACCACGGCCCTTGCCGTGAAAAACCTGACCAATGCCTACGATTTTGTTACCACCAATCCGGACAACGTCTATTCAAAGAAAATAATCAAAGCGATGTTCGACAGGGATCCGAATATTTCTCTGCTACTGTTCCAGGAGAAAATGGATCATCCGCAGGTGAGAAGCATTTTTGAGGGGATATATAACATCTCCAAGCCAGCCGATATTAAAAAATTAACTCCCAACGCCATAATCTTCATTCTCGATGTTGCGCCTGATCATCCTCAGGCGCTGAAAATGATAGAAGTACTGGTGGAAAATAATTACGTCAAAGCCTACGATTTTGCCAAAATGTATCCCGATCATGTGCTGGTTCCGAAAATGAAACGGCTGGTGCTTGAGCGTAAACCGGAGTTGAAAAAACTCTTTGAGATTCAAGAGGATTGACATTTCCTTATCCGGCAGTTGGAAGCCTTGCGGCATCCCGCTGCCGGTTTTTTAGCTGTGCCCCTCAATCCGCGGCAGCTATTGCTTCATCATCTGGCGAAGAACAAAGGGAAGAATGCCGCCATGTTGATAATAGGTGACATCGACTTCGGTATCGAGGCGGGCAGTCACCTCAAAGCGTAATTTGCTGCCATCCCGTTTTTCCGCGGTAACCTGCAAGGTTTTTCCCGGTTTCATGTCCGCCAAACCTTCAATCGAAAAGACTTCCGTACCATCCAGTCCCAGTGAGGCGATATTCTGATCCGCCTTGAACATGAGGGGCAGGACGCCCATACCTACCAGGTTGTTGCGATGAATCCGTTCAAAAGATTCGGCAATGACCGCTTTGACGCCAAGCAGGATCGTTCCTTTTGCCGCCCAGTCGCGCGAGGAACCGGTGCCGTATTCCTTTCCGCCCAGGACAATGAGAGGGGTACCTTCCTCAAGATATTTCATGGCCGCCTCATAATTATACATTTCGGTGTTTTCGGGCAGCTTCAGGGTATAGGCGCCTTCTTTTGGGGCCACCATTCTATTTTTAATGCGGATATTGCCAAATGTACCCCGCATCATGACTTCATGGTTGCCCCTTCGGGAACCGTAGGAATTGAAATTTTCGGGGTCGATTCCCTGCTCGATGAGGTAGCGTCCGGCCGGATATTCTCTTGGGATCGCCCCTGCCGGTGAGATATGATCGGTTGTCACCGAGTCGCCCAACAGAAGAAGGGTTCTGGCGCCGCTAATATTTTCGGGTGGTGTCGGAACATCGGTAAAGTTGTCGAAATATGGTGGATTTTTAATATAAGTCGATTTTTCATCCCAATTGTAGGTGGTACTTTCCGAGACCTTGAGGGCTTTCCAGAAGGCATCTCCCTCAAAAATTCGTGAGTACTCTCGGCTGAAGGCTTCCTGGGTAACATATTTTTTCACCAAGGCGTCAACTTCTTCATTGGTTGGCCAGAGATCCTTGAGGAAAACAGGCTGACCGTTTGGATCCATGGAGAGGGGATCGGAGGTGAGGTCGATATCCACCCTGCCGGCCAGAGCAAAAGCCAGAACCAGCATCGGCGAGGCCAGGAAGTTGGATTTGATCTGCTGATGGATGCGTGCCTCGAAGTTTCTGTTGCCGGAGAGTACAGCGGCAACGTTGAGGTCATTGACTTTTATGGCCATTTCCAGCGCTTGATTTAAAGGACCGCTGTTGCCGATACAGGTAGTGCAGCCGAAGGCCGCTATGTGAAAACCAAGTGCCTCGAAATAGGGCATAAGTCCGGCTTCCTCAAGATAACTGCTCACCACCTTCGAGCCGGGAGCCAGGGACGTCTTGACATAGAGAGGCACTTTCAGACCTCGTTTTACCGCTGCTTTTGCCATCAGGCCGGCACCGATCAGGACATAAGGGTTAGAGGTGTTGGTGCAGGAAGTTATGGCGGCGATGACCACGCTGCCGTCGCCTATTTTGACGGGGGTACCGTTATAGATAATTTCGAGATCTCTTTTGGCCACTGTATGGCAGGATGGTTCACGGCTGGTTTCACTGCCGGATTCATCAATAAAGGTGGAGACGGCACCCTGATGGCTGTCCCGCTCATAATTGCAGCCGAGGATGTTGCCGAAGGTGGAGCGCATGTCGGAAAGTGCTATCCTGTCCTGGGGCCTGGCCGGTCCGGCAAGGGAGGGCTCGACGGAAGAGAGATCGAAGTCGATGACCTTGGTGTACTCGATCTTATCTGTTTCCGTGTAAAAGAGACCGATGGCCCTGGCGACGGCTTCAGTGACGGCAGCCTGTTTAGCGCGACCGGTGAGTTTCAGGTAGCCGAGGGTTTTCTCATCGATGGGGAAATATCCGAGTGTGGCACCGTATTCCGGAGTCATGTTGGAGATGGTGGCCCGATCGGGAATGGCAAGACTCTGCATGCCGGGGCCGAAATATTCGACAAATTTTTCGACGACCTTGTGTTTTCTCAGCAATTCCGTAAGAGTCAACACCAGATCGGTGGCGGTGATGCCGACCCGCAGTTCTCCGGTCATCCGCACCCCGATAACTTCGGGAATAGACATGTAATAAGGCTGGCCGAGCATGACCGCTTCGGCTTCAATACCGCCTACACCCCAACCCATAACGCCGATACCATTGATCATAGGTGTATGCGAATCGAGGCCGACAACGGTATCCGGGTATGCATAGGTTGTTCCGTCAACGCTGTCCGTGATGGTCACCCGTCCGAGATGTTCCAGATTGACCTGATGACAGATGCCTGAGTTAGGCGGTACGACCCTGAAGTTATCAAAACATTTCTGTGCCCATTTCAGCAACGAGTACCTCTCGCTGTTTCGCTCATATTCTTTGGCAACATTGCCGGACAGACTGAGGCTCGTTCCGGAAAAATCGACCTGAACGGAATGGTCGGCGACAAGTTCGACAGGGACCTTCGGATTGACCTTGGCCGGATCACCTCCTAGTTTTTTTACCGCATCCCGCATGGCGGCAAGATCCACTACAGCAGGGACCCCAGTAAAATCCTGCATGAGTACCCTGGCCGGGTGATAGGGAATTTCAACCAGTGCATCGTAGCTTTTCTGCCAGCCGGTGATAGCTCGCAAATCTTCATCACTGACTATTTTTCCATCAAGTTTTCTGAGCAGATTTTCCACCAGGATGCGGATGGAATAGGGGAGCCGGTCAATGTCTCCATAGCCTTTTTTCGAAAGCTCTCGAATATCAAAATAGCTATACTTTGTGCCGTTCACGTCTACTTGTTTAACTAGGTCCTGATTATTCATAGTCTCCTCACGTTGATAATGACAGTCGTTGCTTGATAGGAAAAGAATTCAAAAAGTTGTCATGTACAATATCCATTATCTTCTCTCTGTCCAGAAAATGAGAGTGTCTGCTCATGTGTTAACGTTCACCGGCAGCCCACCTGTATACAATCGGGCTTATGCGTAGAGACAGGTGAACGATTGCGTCCTTGTTTAAAAAGAGGAAAAGAGAGATAGGTGATATATACCGGGGAGAAATTGAGTTGCCAGGTAAACAAAATATTCCGGCCTCGAAGACCGGGAAAAAATGAAGGAGCTGAGTGAGCGATGTTCAATAAGCAATCGGCTTATTGAACAAGCGCCTGGCCTCTGGAGGTAAACGAGATCCCGAGTTGGGATTGGGTGCCGATCATAATCGATTCGATAATCGGCGGGTTTACCGGTTTTACCGAGTGCCACTCAACAATGAAATTTGCTCCCGAGCCACCGGCCTTGTCTCTTTGCGGAACGACGAATCGCTCCGAACCTAAGGGTCCGAGGGTAATGGGCTCTTTGAGGAACTCCTTTACCAGGGGGCCTGCGGTTTCATGATAGTTGACTGCGGTCACGGTCAATGAACCTTTCGGATCGACGTTTCGAATACTAAGCGTTACCGTAAGTAACAGCGGGGCCTCATTGTTGCCGTGGTATATATGGGAATATGCGGGAATATAAACAGTCTGGCCCTTGGTCAGCGATATCGGTTCAGTTGCTTGTGCAAATTGCGTGCTGCAACCCAACAGTATCAGCAAGACGACCGGAAACAGTGGTGAAAATCTACCTTGCAGCATAGGCACCCAATTTTATTTTTTTCGGAATTGTTGTTGCGGTCAAAAAAGAGAATCACAGGAATCACAATTCTCAGGCTCGTCAATGTAGTCGAGTTGTTTTATATGATTGCGTTCTTCCTCGATTATGAACCGTAACTGTTCGATAGCCTCTTCGTCATCGAGAAAACCGATTAGGAATTCGTAGAAGAGGATTGTATCCAGCTCGAAGATTTTCGATCTGGCGATAACCTCTTCGACGCTTTTGGCGTTCTGAAGTTCGCTTTCGTCCAGTAAAAAGGAGTTGCCTTTCACCATTTCCTGCAGAAGAGTGCGGCCAACCAACTCCATCTCCTGTTGTTCAGGGGTCAAAGGTTTGCTCGACTGCAGACTGCTGAACCAATCTGCATGATGTTTTTCCTCTTCGGCCATCCAGGCAAGCGCTTCCGCCACCTTGGGATCCTTGGAGGCCTTGCTGGCCCGCCGATAGGTCTCTTCTCCGTTTTTTTCTATCTGTATGGCTATGTTGCGAATATCACCAATGGTAAACATTGATCTCTCCTTTAGTACCCTAAAAATTCATTTCTTGTTTTTTACAATGAATTTCGTCAAGGTCCTTATCCCCTGCTTTGCGGGGGTTATTTTGATTATACCCATGCAAGAAAAACAGTCATTGCTCCAGTGTACAGGGTTTTTAGTACCTTAGAAATTCTTTTCCTGCCGTTTGGGAAAGAATTTCGTGAAGGTACTTATCCCGACTTGTTGTCCATCTATCGGGGTTAGTACCTTAGAAATTCTTTTCCTGCCGTTTGGGAAAGAATTTCGTGAAGGTACTTATCCCGACTTGTTGTCCATCTATCGGGGTCAGGACCATGACATCTGCTTAGTCGAAAAATCGGGTGAAGGTTGCCACCTCCTCCCTCGGGGTCCGGTAGTTATTGACCGGCGCCTCCTTATCCTCATAGCCAAGGGCCATGCCGCAGATAAGAATGGTCTCGTGACTGTAGCCCAGAGCATCCTTTATCAAGTCCGGGAATTGGCCGAGGGCTGCCTGCGGGCAGGTGGCCAAGCCTTCTTCCAGGGCAGCCAGCATTACCGATTGCAGAAACATTCCGTAATCCATAAAAGATCCTTTTTCCATTGCCGGATCAAGAAAAAAGAAGAGTATGACCGGCGCTTCGAAGGCTCGGTAATTGGCGATCCATTGCTCCATTCTTCCAGCCTTGTCATGCCGTTCAATATGTAACGATGCATACAGCTGGGCGCCGCAGGCGACCCGCCGCTTTTTATAGGGTTCATGCCACTCAACCGGATAATAGAGGTAATCCATTGTGCCCATGCCTTTGGTGCGAAAGGCGTTTTCCATGGCGCGGGTCAGTTCCTCCTTTTTCCCGCCGCTGACAACCGCTACCTGCCAGGGCTGGGCATTGGTTCCCGATGGCGCATGGCGTGCGGCCTGCAAAATATTGACGATTTTCTTCTTCTCGACCGGCTTATCCAGAAAGGCCCTGGTTGATTTACGCAGCAATAGCGCTTCAATGATATTCATTATTTTTCTTTGAGTAGTGTTGCAGGATTAGGAGTTGCCACGAGAAAACCGCCGTCATTTCAGGATACGGCCAACATCGAAAACCTCATGGCAAGAGGGGCAGATAAACAGCCAGCGGAGCTCCTCTCCGTCCCGTTTCAGCATCGAATGGAAACCATCTTTATACTGGCAGAGTGGACAGAGTTTGAATTCCTCCTCAAGTCTTACCTTGTGGATTTGATAGGTCATAACAGGTCCCTTTTATGTTTTGAAATTATTTTTTCGATTTTCTCTCGCCGGAGCATGTACTGAAGATCAGGCAATGTGCTGAAATTGAAGGATTTCCGCATTTGTCTTTATTGTCGTGCGGCGGTTACATAAAATTTACCGGTTTACTAAAGTAATGCTTCTTCGGCAGAGATCAATGGTGAATGGAGCGGATTGACTCAAATGACTATTCGATCTATTTTATCAACTCTAGGAGGCAGGAAACTTTTACTTTTAGTTGCAAATGATTATCTGTATTAAAAAGAAAACAGGATGAGAGCACAACATAGTCTTGACGATCATCCGGTTTGAGATACTACGCGAATTCAAGACGATAAAGCTAATATAGTAAGATTTTAGATTTTTTTGCAATTCAACTGATTAACAACAGGAGAAAAAGAATGGCAGAGGAAACGAAGGTTTTAACCCCGGACGGCATAGAATCTCCAGGTGATGAGGACGAAAAAGAATCTTCAAGATCATTAGTGGTAGCCAAAGATCTGTTACCGGAAAAATTGATGGTGATTCCCCTGCATGATCGACCCATGTTTCCGAAAATGATGGGGCCGATCATTGTTGACGATAACGTTTTACAACAGGCGGTTATGAAGCATGTCAACAGGAATGCACCACTTTATTTCGGTCTTGTGCTGCAAAAGCCCAAGGAAGATGGGCTGGCACACGCTGCGAAAAGCTCGGAGGATTTTTTCGATGTCGGATCGGTCGCCAGGGTTATCCAGGTATCGCCTTATAAACCGGGGGAACCCTTGCAGGTACTGGTACAGGCGCTGGAAAGATTCGACATTATTTCTCTTACCAAAAAAGATTCCGTTTTTACCGCTCAAGTGCGGTACTGGTTTGAGGATATACAGGAAAATACTGAAGAACTGAAAGCCTATTCCGTGGCGATAATCGACTGCATTAAAGAACTGGTCAATCTGAATCCTCTATTCAAGGAGGGGTTGAGTCTGCTCATTGAACGAATCAACCTCAGTGATCCAGGTTCACTGGCCGATTTTGCCGCATCCATGACCACTTCCTCGGGATCCGAAATTCAGAAGATCCTGGAAACCAAGAAGGTGCGTAAACGGCTCGAGACGGTATTGATTCTCTTGAAAAACGAAGTGGAAATCTCCAAGCTCAAAGCCAAGATCTCCAAGCGGATCGAGGAGCAGCTCTCCAAACAGCAACGGGAATTCTTCTTGAAACAGCAGTTGCAGGAGATCAAGAAAGAGCTGGGACTGGCCAAAGACGACACCCAGGCCGAGCTGGAGAAATATCAGAATCGGCTAAAGGACCTGGTCCTGTCCAAAGAGGCGGAGGAAAAAATTACCGAGGAGATGGAGAAACTCAAACTTCTCGGCGCCTCTTCTCCCGAGTTCAATATTACCCGGACCTATCTCGATTGGTTGACTATTCTGCCCTGGGGAGTTTATTCCAAAGACAGTTACAGTCAGCAGAAGGCCGCCAGAATTCTCGACAGGGATCACTATGGTCTAAAAGACGTGAAAAACCGGATTCTGGAGCTTATATCCGTAGGCGTTATCAAGGGCGACCTGTCGGGAACGATTCTGCTGTTGCAGGGCCCTCCCGGTGTCGGCAAGACCTCAATAGGAAAATCGATAGCGCAGAGTCTCGGACGGAAATTCTTTCGTTTTTCCCTCGGCGGCATGCGTGACGAGGCGGAAATCAAAGGACATCGGCGCACCTACATCGGCGCAATGCCCGGTAAATTCATCCAGGCCATTAAAACCTGCAAAACGGCCAACCCGGTTATCATGCTCGACGAAATCGATAAGATCGGCGCCAGTTTCCAGGGCGATCCGGCATCCGCGCTTCTGGAAGTACTCGATCCTGAGCAGAACCGCGAGTTTCTGGATCATTATCTCGACGTGCGTTTTGATTTATCAAAAATCTTCTTTATCTGTACGGCCAACCAGCTTGACACCATCCCTGCTCCTCTGATGGACAGGATGGAGATTATCGAGCTGCCGGGATATATTCTGGAAGAAAAAGTCGAAATTGCCAGAAGACATCTTATTCCAAAGCAACTGAAGGAGCATGGCCTGACCTCGAAGCAGATCACCCTGTCGAAGGGCCTGATTGCGGCAATAGTCGATGGCTATGCCAGGGAAGCGGGAGTACGCGGTCTGGAAAACTGCATCAAGAAAATCCTCAGAAAATCGGTTAACAGAATCATTGAAAATCCCGAGGAGAATATCCGTATCCACAAGGACGAACTGAAGGATCTTCTCGGCAAACAAGTTTTTTCTGAAGAACGGGCTTTCAAAAAGCCGCGGGTCGGGGTTATCACCGGACTTGCTTTTACCAGTATGGGTGGGACGACGCTCCATATAGAATCAATTCCCATTCCTACCGGGCAAGCGGGCTTCAAACAGACCGGCCAGTTGGGTAAAGTTATGGTTGAATCTTCTGAAATTGCCTATAGTTACGTTCGGTCATTGATGAAGGAGAACAGCAAAGGAATAGATTTCTTCAACAAGAATCTCGTCCATCTCCATGTCCCGGCGGGGGCCACACCAAAAGATGGACCGTCAGCTGGTATTACCATGGCCTGTTCGATATATTCCCTGGTCACAAATCAGCCGATTCGCCCGAATCTTGCCATGACTGGTGAATTGACGCTCAGCGGCATGGTTATGCCGATTGGTGGGGTGAAAGAAAAAATGATTGCCTCCAAGCGGGCCAATGTGGCCGAAGTCATTCTGCCCAAGGAAAACCAGGAAGATTTCGAGATGCTGCCGGATCATATCAAGGAAGGCATTAGCCCACACTTCGTGTCGACCTTTGACGAGGTCAAGCGAATTTGTTTTAAGCAGGGGGTCTGATATGCTCGTTTAAAAGACTGGAAAAGCGGGAAGAAGGTGAGAGAAGAAATGGAGCGGGAAACGAGATTCGAACTCGCGACTTCAACCTTGGCAAGGTTGCACTCTACCACTGAGTTATTCCCGCTTTTTTGTAAACGTTCACCAGTGCCCCATATGCGCACGATCATACCGCCGTGCATAACCTAACTATGGCCCGTCCGTCTTCTTGTGTGCCTCTTGCGCACTACTAAACGTTTACAGGCCTGAAGTTACACGGGCATTTTGCAGTTGCCGATGAACGGTTTTACTTTTTTCTCTCAAAAGGAAGTGTTTTTTTATCAGAAGGCCCACCTGAAGTCAATGTTTTTTTATGGGACCTGGTCAAGATGTTTTGCCAGGATAGCTATACCGGTAGCGATTTCCTCGCTTGACAGATTACCATAGCCGATCATTATTTTATCGCGATGTTCCTCCGGTCGGATTGCATGCAGTCCGACCGGATAAAAGCGGGCGCCGGCAACTTCAACCACCTGGAAAAATGTTTCGCTAAACCGATAGTCTCTAAACCTTGCGGCCAGATGAAGACCTGCCGCACTGCCGAGAATTTCCACCCGATCACCGAAATGTTTGGCCAGCCCATCGACCACGTCTTTTCTTTTTCTCAGATAGTGTTTCTTCATCTTCGCCACGTGACGAAGATAATGCCCTTCCCGTATGAACGCCGCGAGAGCCAACTGGCTGAAAACCTCGTTATGCAGGTCGCTCTGCCATTTACAGTTTCTGCCCAGGCTGATCAGCGCAGGAGGGAGTACCATATAACCGATCCGTATGGCGGGGCAGAGTGTCTTACTGAAGGTGCCGATATAGATGACCCGGTCAGGCAGCAACCCGTGTAAGGAGCTGAGTGGCTGTCCGTCAAACCGGAACTCGCTGTCGTAATCATCCTCTATAATGTAACATCCTGTTTTTTCGGCATAGTTCAAGAGATCGATACGTCTTTGTATAGGCAGGGTGCCGCCGATAGGAAACTGGTGTGAGGGGGTCACGTAAATAAAGGCGGGAACTGGGGATTCGGGGAGCCTGCCGGTGTCGATCCCATCGTTGTCCACCGGAATCGGATGCAGTACGCCGCCGCGGCCCTCGACTATCAATCGTATATCCCTGGTGATAGGGTCTTCCAGCAACACATCCTTTCTTTCCCGCAGCAAGAGACGGGAGGCGATGCCGATAGCCTGAGTGGTGCCGGCCGTGATGACGATCTGATCAGGATGACAAACCACCTCCCGCTGGGTTACCACGTAATCGCAGATCGCCTGCCGAAGTTCCCTGCGGCCCTCCGGATGTCCATAGGCCAGCCTTTCTTCAAGAGAGGCGGAAAAAACCTCCTTCATCATTTTCTGCCAGATATTCTTGGGAAATAATTTGAGGTTAGGCGTTCCAGCCCGAAAATTGATGACGTCCTTCGGGGAGTCGTAGCCCATGTTGACATTCTCCACCCGGGGTGGTGCTACTTCATTTTTATGACTGGTGAAGATTGCGCCAGGGGCGACAAAGGTTCCCGCGCCCTGCCTTGAATGGATGTATCCTTCGGCATGCAGCATATCAAAGGCTTCAAGCACGACATTTCTTGAAATCCGTAACCGGTCGGCAAGGTCCCGGGTCGAAGGCAGCCTTGTCTCGGGCTGGAGCCTGCCGGAAAGTATTGCCTGCCTTACCTGATTGTAAAGCTGGCGTATCATCGGAATTCCGGAGGATTTATCAACACTGATCCACATCATGATTTCTCTCTTCTTCTTGAATATTCAAAAGACGATTTTTGAAATTGGTACCATGAAAAATATCAGAAAGTGGATCTACTGCAAACCAATTTCTCGATGTAGGTTCAAAAACAGGCAACAAAGGTCGATTGAAATCGATGTAACGGGAAAATTTAAAGCAGAGGGAGTGTTTATGGCGGTATCTATGCTGATTGGGGCCATGTGCCTGGCAGGCAGTTCGGTTGTGGTCGGTAAAATTCTGGTTTCGACCGTGCCGGTATTTATTGGAGCATTCTGCTCCCTTCTGGTCGCATTTATCTGCATGATTCCGCTTATGTACGGTCGAATCACCGAGCTCCGGCAGCTCACTCCCTGCCACTGGAAGTATCTGTTTCTGCAGGGACTTTGCGGTATAGTCCTGTTCAGGATATTTATTCTTTATGGGCTGCATTCCACGGGGGCTGTGCAGGCCGGAATCATCACGGGAACCACCCCGGCGGTTCTCGCATTGCTTTCCCTGCTGCTGCTGGGAGAAGCGATTACCCGGCGAACGGCGGCAGGAATAGGCTTTGCCGTCGCAGGCTGTGTCATTATCAATGTTTTTGGCCGGGGAGGCGGTGCGGAAAACAGCCTGACCGGCTGTCTGTTGGTGGGTGCCGCCGTGGTCTGTGAGGCGCTCTTTACCATCTTTCGCAAAAGAATCGCCGATTCCGTCTCCGCGATCACCAATACAGCCGTTTTAATCTTCTGCAGTCTTTTGTTGCTGGTGATTCCAGCATCCTTTGATCTTTACACGATGCATGAGGTACCCCCGCCTGAAGCTCTGCTGGCCATCGGCTATTATGGGATTTTCGCCACCGTCCTCGCCTATCTTCTCTGGACCGCCGGTGTCGGCAAGGTGAGCGGGGCAACCGCGGGCGCCGCCACGGCGGCAATGCCTGCCAGCTCGGTGGTCCTCGCCGCGCTCGTTCTCGGTGAACGGATACACTGGTACCATGTAACCGGCTGTCTGCTGATCGTTGCCGGCATCCTGGCAACCACCCTACGCCTGCAGTCGGGCGGGCGACTGCAAGCTCAGGCTATTCCGGCAACAGATCATAAAAGTAGGTGAGAATATCGGTTCTAGTGACAATACCTATCACTTTGCCCTTTTCGAGCACGGGAAGATAGCCGATGTCATTTTCAATCATTATCCGGGCGGCGATTGCCGGCGAGGCTCCGGGTTCGACGGTAATAATGTCTCTGGCCATAAAAGCCTTGACCGGGCTGTCCCAGTGCTGCTCTTTTTTTATCCGCTTGAGATCCCAGAGCACGATGATGCCGTGGATTTCATCATCCTCCATGACGATGATTCCCCTGATTTTTTCCGCGATCATCAGATTCTGGACTTCCCGCATGGTCGTGGTCGGCGGTACGGAAATAACCGGAAAAGACATGATGTCCGAGATACGGACTCCTTCCGTTCTGGTAGACCTCAGACCGGCCACGATACGTTCCTTTATCTGCTGTGCCGACATCTCGCCGGCTTTTACGGTCGCAGAACCCGCTCCCGCGTGTCCTCCGCCGCCGAGGCAGGCCAGTGCCCTGCCGATATGGATGTTTTCCACGCCGCTGCGGCCGATAACGGTGTTTCTGTTGTCAGTGGTAAAAATCACAAAAAGAGCATCGACATTGACGATCTTCCGGTACATGTTGACGATCGCCGCAAGGTTTGTCACCTTCTTGTCCAGGCTGATGCAGTTGAAGCCGACGGTGCTGCCGTTGATTGTGAACTTTTCCGTCTCCTTCATCATCTCAAAGAGAATCTCCTTCTGGCTCTCTTCATAAGGCGGGTTCAGAAAAAAAGCGGCCACATTGAGATCGGCCCGATTCTCGAGCAGATAGGCCGCAGCCCTGGCGTCTTCGGCCGTGGTCGAAGGGTAGGAGAGGTGTCCGGTATCCTCATAGAGTCCGATCAGCATGACTGTGGAGTCAAGAGGCGTGAGCTCCATCCCCCGTTTCTGCATCTCGCGCACGAGCAGTGTCACCGTTGAGCCGATCCGCTCCTTGCAGGACCAGGTCGGTACGATGTCACCGGTGCCCAGCATATGGTGATCCCAGAGATCAATTTCCAGATCCTGCCGCTCCGCCAGCCTGTCGAGCCGGTCCAGCCTTTGCCACTGGTCGGTATCAAGGACAATCAGTTTAGTCACCGTGTCGTGGTCCACCTCATGGGGCAGGATAAGATTAAAGGCAGTCTTGTGGGTTGAGAGAAACTGGTCCACATTTCGATTGGTCATTTTCGGGACGACGCCAACGCAGCCGGGATAGAGGAGCGTTGCGGCAATAACCGAGGCCAGACCATCGAAGTCGGTGTTCTTGTGGGTCGTTGCGATCAGCATTTCAGTAAGATGACAGGTAAAAAAATGTGTAGCCGGTTATTGCTTGAACTGATAGACCGGACGCGGATGTTTGTCGAGATAGTAACCCATCATCTGTTGGGCGAGCGCCTGGAGCCTCTCCTGACGATTCGCAGGCGAGGGATGGGTGCTGAGGAACTCAGGCGGAGTTGAACCGCCCACCTTGGCCATTTTTTCCCAAAGTGTTACGGCAGCCCGAGGATCGTAGCCCGCCCGCGCCGCCAGTTCAATGCCCATCCGGTCCGCTTCGGATTCGTCGGCCCGGCTGTACGGCAGGGTTATGGCCGTTTGGGCGGCGAGAGCACTGCCGCTTAGGATGGCACCTTTGTATTTAGATTCACCGGCGGCAATGGCAACTCCCGAGAGTCCGAGTTGCGTGGCCATCGCCAGGGACATCTGTTCGGCGGTATGATTGGCCAGGGCGTGGGAGATTTCGTGGCCCATGACCTCGGCCAGCTCATCATCGGTGGCATTGAGTTTCTTGATCAGGCCCGTATAGATGGCCATCTTGCCGCCGGCCATACACCAGGCATTGACCGTTTCCGGATCATCGATCACCTTGACGCTCCAGTCCCAGTGCTCTGTTCTCGGATAGAGCATTATCGCCTGGGCGATCAGTCTGCCGGTGATGAGCTTGATCCGTTTGGTGAGTGCCGGATTGGAATCGACTTTGCCTTCTTTTTCCAGGGGGCGAATGGTTTCAACATAGGCCTGCTGGGATGCGTTGATCGCCTCTTCAGGGGAAACGAGCATGAGCTGTGAGCGGCCGGTAGGACTGGTTGCACACGCCGAAAGGGCAAGCAGCAGGAACAATATACCAAGTTTTTTCATAACTGAACCTCTAGTTGAGAAGGAAGTTGTTTGAGGTATGATAGCAAAAAAAGGATAGGTCTTGCGCGTAACTCCTATAATATACTGGCGATAAAGGGAAAAGCAAGCCAATATGAGGAGCATTTCAGGCAAGACCTTGTCACAGGCTTCAATCAACGGTATTGTCTTTTCTCATTTGTCAGACAACAGATTTTACCAATAAAAGGGTACCAATGATCGATAAGAGTGACATGGCGCATGGAGCAGCCGCGGACCTGTTGCAGCATCTCTGGCTGCGGCAGTTATTGCTGGAATTTGATGAAATCTGCATGATGTACGGTCTGCGGCTGCGGCCGCCGGTTTTTGAAATTTCCGATACCGGAAAGGAGCTTGGCGCCTGGTGTCAGAGCACCAGGACCCTGCGGCTCAGTCGTCATTTGATCCTTAAGTATTCCTGGTCGGTTACTTTGCAGGTGCTAAAACACGAGATGGCCCATCAGCTCTGCTCTGAAGAGTTCCTGATCACCGGTCCACCCCATGGAGAGGCGTTCCAGCGCGCCTGCGATCTGCTGGGGGTGCTCCCGGAATATCGGCGTCCGGGTATTGTAGTGCCGGAGATGGTGGAACAGGCAACCGGCGCATCGAAAATCTCCTCCGGAGGCCGGGAATGTCTGGCCAAGGTGGAAAAACTGCTGGCGCTTTCCCAGTCTTCCAATGAGCATGAAGCCGCGCTAGCCATGCAGAAGGCCAATGATCTCATTGAAAAATATCATATCCGGGAGCTCGGCAATGATCCGCAATATCGCTACGGCATTGCGGTAATCGACCGGAAAAGAAAACGGATAGAAAGCTACCAGCGGCGAATCTGTACGATCCTGCATGACTTTTTCTTTGTCAGGGTTGTGCTGTCCAGCCTCTATGATCCTTTGACCGACGAGACCTATAAAACCATCGAGCTGTTGGGTACCAAGGAGAATGTGACTATTGCCGAATATTGTTATCATTTTCTCGAAAACCGGCTGGCCTCGCTCTGGTCCGTAAACAGAAAGCGCTTTAAAGGGGCCGTCAGGACAGAAAAAAACAGCTATTATCTAGGGATATTGCGGGGGTTTTATCAGAAACTGCAGGAACAGAAGCTGGGAAAAAAAGAGTTTCAAATAGAGCCAAAGGTCGGCGACCTCATTGTCGCGGAGGAAAAACGGCTGGAAATATTCGTCGGCATGCGCTTTCCCAGGCTGAGAAAGGTGGCAAGGGGCGGCGTAAAAGTGTACGGCACCACTTATAATGAAGGCGTGGAGACGGGGAAAACCATCACCTTCGCGGAAGGTCTGTCGAATAACGGCCAAAGCTTCGGTGGTCTGCTGACGCGATGAGTTGTCGCCGCATGTCGGTTGGCACTGCTCGCCTGTAAACCGGAGCCATCATATGATTTCGGCAATGGCAATCTCCATGAACCTTTTCAAAAGCGGTGAACACCATTTATCGGTATGCCTAAGCATAATGACCGAGGTGAAGGTCTGCTGCCAGTTCAATACTTTCAGGCTGTCTTGTTCTAATTCCCTGCGTATGGAGACAATGGGACAGATGGTCAGGCCAAGTCCTCGTTGCACACAGGCGCGCAGGGAGCTGCAGCTGGAAAATTCCTGGGCTATGTGAGTGATATTTTGTTCTTCGAGCGACCGCTCGAACATTTTCCGGTAGCTTCAATCCGTCTTGGGATAGAGAATCGTCTGTCCCTTAAGGTCCAATGGCTGCACGGTTTCCCTGGCCGTCAGGGGATGATCCGGTGCCGACGCGAGTACCAGTTCCAGAGTTTTCAGAAAATCGACCTTTACATCCTGCAGAGACACATCGTCGGTCATGAGAAAAGCCAGATCGATGGAGCCGGAGTTGAGCTCCCTGGCTAATTTCAGGTCGGAACAGTTAATGAGGCTGAGCCGCACCTCCGGATACTCCCGATTGAATTTCTCGATTACCCCCGGCATGTAAACTGCCGCCAGGGTCTCCGGGATACGAATGGTGAGACTGCCGCGGGCATATCTCTCTCCAACCACCTCCGAGCGGATTTCCTCGGTCATCCCTTCAATGCGACAGGCATATTCATAGAGCTTTCTCCCGGCATCGGTCAGTAAAACCCTGCGGCCGATACGATCGAAAAGCATGACACCGAACTCCTCCTCCAGACCACGTATCTGGGCGGATACGGAAGACTGTGCCATATGCAGCTGCTCCGCCGCACGGGTAAAACTCAGCAGTTGGGAGACTACGCGAAATGTTTTCAGTTGTCTGAATTCCATAATTTTCAATCGATCACTGGCAGCGATGGTAAGTATCGAAACAAATCGTTTGTATCGATTTATAACATGGATTAATCGTCTGTGTAAATCAATAGAAAAGTATATCAACAATAAAGGAGGAAATAAAAATGACTGATGAAATGAAACAGCAGCAGGCAGGAGAAAGGGCCGCAAGTTATTTTGGTAATGGTTTCCATTGCGCCGAGTCTGTGGTCGCGGCTTTTCTGGAAACGATCGGCGAGGAAGCGCCGGATGCCATTGCCCATGCCACAGCCTTTGGCGGCGGTTTTGGCGAATCATTTAGCGAGGCATGCGGGGTACTGTCAGGAAGCATGATTGCTTTAGGGCATTTGTACGGCCGTCGGCAGCGGGGGGAAGATTGGGGTCTTCCGGCCGGACTTGGCTCCGAACTGAGGACGCAATTTGTTGACTGCCACGGTACCAGCAATTGTGCAGTACTGCGGGAACGGTTCGGTAGGGAAGATCAGATGGCGGAATGCAGAAAGCTCGTCTGCCAGGGAACAATTGATCTGTTGAAAATCTGTGGAGATCTGAAACGAAATTCTACCTCCCCACGATAGAGTTGCCGAAAACTTGCAGGATTGACAGGCCGGAAGATTGCCGGCCGAAGTCGAGAGGCTTCCAGTTGCAAAACTTTGGCCGGCAATAAAAAGAGAAGACAGTGCGCTTTGCTTTGACAATTTATATAAAATGTCCTGCTTTGCCGTTTGAAATCCAATGTAGTCGGCTTACTCTATGATTTATGGACAAGTATCCTGAAGGCGGAGTCAAATAGCACCCGTCGCCCAAATAAGGAGACCAATATGGCAAACGAGGATAAAATCAAAAATGCAGCCTGCAGCGCTCCGGTGAAGGACTGGTTTCTGCAATTCCTGGTAAACCTGGCCAATAAAAACCGATTTGAGCTGGATATAACCCTCACAGTCGGAGGAATGCTGATTTCGGGAACTCTTGTAGGCGTGAGACAATACTTTGACGATCTCAGCACATATTTTGCCAGTCCTTTTGAGTCAGGCAAAAGATCAGAGGAGATCAAACATACCTTCAAGACCATCGGTGATCAATGTACCTGTGTCTCAACCACTGAACCCAACGAGACTCCCTCCTATATTCATTTGAAAAATGCAGTTTTTGCCGATGCCCGGGGCAATACACTCCCTAGTGCAGGGATTTGGTGGAGAGGGCGTATTTCCGAGGTTCAGGGGTTTTCTCCAGGCAGAATCCATTCCTGTTGACAAAGTGACTTTTTGCGAGCCCTTTTACAAATCTTTCCATGAACATATGAATTTTTTAGCGCATCTCTATCTTTCCGGCGATTCAGAGCAGGTGATGCTGGGCAACTTCATCACCGACTTTATCAAGGGAGAGCCTGTGGAATCCTGGCAAATGGAAGTGTACAGAGGCATTCTTTTACACCGGGAGATTGACACTTTCACGGACCGGCATCGACAGGTCGCCAAGAGCAGACAGCGGCTTTGGCGGAGGCACAGGCATTATTCGTCAGTTATTGTGGATATTTTCTATGACCATTTTCTGGCCAGGAATTGGCATGAATACAGTGTCATTCCGCTGAGAGATTTTGCCAGTCATGTCTATTCGACCATGCAGCGTTTCAAAAATGTCTTGCCCCAAAAGGCAAAACATGTCCTGCCCCGAATGATAGAGAACAACTGGCTTGTTAATTATGCGAGGCTGGAAGGTATCAACAGGGCGATGCAAGGCATGGCTGGAAGAGCAACTTTTCAGTCATCCATGGCAGAAGCCGGAGAAGACCTGCAAAGGGATTATGCGAAATTCGAAAACGATTTCGGAAAATTCTTTCCTGAGCTGGTGGTCCATGCCGAAACCCATCTCCAGGATTTGCAACAAAGAGATATTAGAGCTTCAGGGGAGGGAAGCGAAATTTGTTGCAGGCGCAGATTCTGCGGCTAAACGGCTTCCGGGAAACCTATACTCTCGCATATATACCGGGCATCGTCCAGGGGTTGAGGAAAACGGACAAAGACAACGGATTCTGGAGATTTGGCCACCGACCTCAGCGTGCCGACGACCGTGGCTGGAATAACTTCAACCTTTCCGTGTCGGATACTCAACTCAAGCTTCTTATCAAGGAGGTCATCGAGCTTTTCGCCTGCTTTTGCCGGTATCGAAAAACATAAACCTCCTCTCAGCTTTTTGAGGAGTATGCCTTTTTGCAGGTTGTCTTCCTTTGATTTCTTGGTGCTTTTCTTCCTGTTAATTTGCACATTTTCAGTGCCTGCTGAATCAGGATCATCGAGTACCCGGCACAAGGCCTGAAGGATGTCATGGCCTGAACAGAAGGTGAAAATAATTTCTGCAAGACGTGGAAATTTGACCTGCATGTTCAAAAGATTCTCCAAGTCGAAAATACGCGCGGTCACCAGATCTTGGGCATATAGGCTGAGATTCCAGGCCTGGCCGGTAAGAAAAATGTCGCTCCCGATAAGATCACCTGCGCCGATTGCCTGCAGATGAGCCTTTTCGCCCACCACATTCCTGACTACATTGACAGTACCACTGTCAATGAGGAAAAGTGGTGCCTGCAGATCGCCTTGGGCGATGATCCTCTCTTTCGGCTTATATGTTCTAAGAGATAAGGCGTCCTGGAAAGCTAAGAATTCCTCCGCTGTCATATCTTCGTAGAGTTTCGCCCAGTTGGTGAAGTGAAGATCGAAGTCGGGATCGTTCGGGTTTCTTTTCGCCTCTTCGATGATATCTTCCTTGCTGGATTGCCCTGCTTTATCAATAGCCGCTGCGGTTTTATCGTCTTGAGATAAAGTCGGTGTCGCCGAGAGCTGTTCCTGGTTCTCCTCCCCGGCGCATAAATCTGTTTCCGGCGCACTGTCCAGCTCTTCCTCTGTTGCCGCAAAGATCGTGGCTGCATCAGACCCGGGAAGGTAGGCGAATGGGGAGATAAAGATGTTGCCGGGTATCGGCATGCCGGTATTTTCAGGTTCCATGCTCGCTAAAGCATCTTGAGCTGCCTGTAATATCTGATCTCCCTCCCTGGGCTGCTGAAAACGTTCGGAGATGAGCTCCCTGACAAGCATGATTGCCCGTTCCGATGGCTCAGACTGAAGGTTGACACAGATTGTTACAAGCAAGTCATCCTGGACGTGAAGGGCAAATTCATGACGTTTTTCCAAAAGCGAACAGAATGCATTTCCCACATCTTTGCCGCCTATATTGCCCAACTGAACGACAACCTGCTGTTTCAACTCATCGTTCATGTAAAAAAGCGCCTCAATGAGCCTGTCGCGCATCTTTGCTCCACCCAGTTTTTTGATGCAGTTCAAAATCTGCAACTGAACCCTGATATCTTTGTGGGTGAGATAAGGACGCACCATCTCATAGAGTTCCGGATCTTCCATGCGCGAGATAATGATGATGAGATTTCTGATCACATACCAGGGAGGATTTTGCTTAAGGCAGGAATCACACACAGGCAGAGCAACCCTGCCTGTTTTTGGAATAAAATCCAAAAGAGAAAAGCGTTCTTCTTTATTCTGGCAGTCTATTAGATATTGGACGAGAACAGCAGCGGCTTTGCTGCCGAAATGCTTGAGCAGGCATTGTGCTATATCACGTCTGTCCTCCTTTATATCAAGATAGACATCAACGAGATTCTTCAGGAAGGTTTCATCGGCCAGGCTCGAGTGAACCTTACTTATAGTTTGCCGGATAAGATTATGTTTCTGGATGGTCCCGTTCTGAATCCGGGACAGGATGATTATCAGTTTTTCCGTCTGATACCAAAGGCCCAATTGCAGCATTTTCTGGAGCATTGCCTGCAGTTGCCGGCAAATAAGTGGAAACCCCGCTATGTATTCTGTCTCGAGCTGCAGCCAGTCCACTAATAGACGGGAAACAACCTCAAGAAATTGGGGCTTATTATTTGCCTGCAAAATCTTTTCAATAAAGACGGAGAGAATAAAGATGGCACGTTCCCGAAGTTCTTTATCCCCATTGCAGGCACAATAACCAAGCTGCTCGAGGACCTTAAGGGTAGTTTGTTCCGGCTCTGCCTGAGAAGAATTGTGGAGATATTCAACAAGATTATCGACAAATTCGTTGTTTTGCAGGATCTTGAAACGATTCTTGTCTAAATCGGCTAATCCTCTCTGAAAACGAAGCAACATTCGTTCGCTTTCCGTGCTGTGCAGGATCTGATTGGTCTGTTCGATTACGCTCAGTTGCTTCTCTCTGTCTATATACATTGAAATATCACATTATGTACTTATCGAGTCAGGATGGATTTCGTAAACGCTCTTGCTTGGCTGGAACACCATCATATGGTACGCTTTAGTACCAGACTATGTCAAGGATGCTGCTTCGGCATAGAGTCAGGTTATCCGACGCTCTTCCATGAATTAAAAGACTAACACGCAAGGTCAAATCAAAAACTATTGCTCGGATTCGAGATAGTTGAGAAGCAATCGCCGAACCTTGAGATTGGCATTATTTGCAGCTCCGAGATCGACATGATACTGCTCATCTTTTTTTAATCGGGAGCCGTCTTGCAGCAGGATAATTCTCAGATGCGGTCTGTCTATGGTTTTCCCGGCATTTGTCACCATACCAATCCGGCCATCTACGAGTTCCACATAAGTCCCCGGTGGATAGATTCCAATACAATAGATAAAAGCACTCAACAGACCGCGGTGGAAAGCACCAGTATCAGTGATCATAACCGAAAAGGCCTGTTGCGGGTCCAAAGCCTGTTTATACGGGCGGACCGCCGTCAGGGCCTCGAAGGTATCACAGATCTGCAGCAGGGAAACTGCCGGACTGCGTATTCCCCAGGCAGGTTGCTGTGGATACCCTTTGCCATCGTAACGCAGATGATGTCCCCAGGCCGCCGCGATATCAAGAGGTGTCGAGCTGCTTTGCGCCAGCAGCATCTCAGCGCCCAGTCTGGGATGGTCCTGAATAAGGCGAAACTCCTCGCCTGTCAGTGAATCCGGCCTGTAGAGAATCTCCGAAGGAATTTTACTCTTGCCGATATCGTGCAGTATAGCGGCGGTGCCGATAGCCAGAATATCCTCTTCCGGCCATCTCATCCTCATACCCAGAAAAACGGCAAGCGATGAAACCCGCACCGAATGTCCAATGGTATAACTGTCGAAGTCGGGATAATGAATAGATTGCATGACATCGGCGAAATTGGACTGGGTAAATCGCAACAGGAATTCACTGACCGACCTGGCACCGGCGATATCCAGCTCACGGTTGAAAACCGCATCGCCATGCGCCCGCGTCACCACGTCAAAGAGGGCCTGATAGATGAGGGCAGGAGATTGAAGAAAGCCGCCAATTTCCTGCCCCTCCCAGGGCCGTTTATTCTCGGCGGCACCCAACCCGGGTTGATCGGTATAATGGCCGGCAATAGTGATGGCCTGGATACTCTGTTTCTTGAATAATTCTTTTGCTTCCTGGAGGCTGTTCAGAGGGTTTTTCAAACCGTCTACCAAATCCATGAAACCGGTGATATCCGTAACGGTTAAACCTTGATTGAACGAAACACCTCCGCAATGCAGCAATGCCATAAACTGGATGAGCTGCCGGCCGACGATGGTTGGCCCAAACAGCCGTTTGCCGTTGAAAACAAAATGATCATCAATAACCCCCAGGAAAAAATCTTCTTTGCCGCTTTCCTCAAAGAAGGCAACCAGCTCCTTGAGAAAGGTTTCAGCGTAGGAGGTCACTTTAGGGTGATTGGAAAAATACAGTCGTCTGTTGGAGATGCCCTTGCAAAGCAGAATTATTATGTCATTAATTTTCTTTTCCATTCCCCTCTATTCCAAAAATGACTTTTTTACAGTGGCCTGCGTCTGAGCTTGCCTAAAGCCTCGGCTGCCGCTCGACGACAATCTTTTGGCCATTTGGGAACAATGAACATGCGCTTTTCTTCGATGATGCCTTCAAGGAGGGCGCGCGTTCCTTCGACCTGTATTTCCGGAGTTGCCTGGATGGTTTTTGCCACCCATGGCTGAGTCATTTGTTGCTCGGAGAGCTCCGGCAGATGCTGGACAACCAAGGTGCCGGCCGCCACCCGAAGATTGACGGTAAAATTTTTCTGATGAGCGAGCAGTAGATATATCTGAAGAAATTTCAGGTGCTGGGGGATGGAAGGCTGGAGCAGCGGCGCTACCGACTCGATAAGCCAGTCTGACGGGTTTGCCGTAAAACTGCTCAGAATTCGCGCGCCAATCGCCCTTTTCATCGAGGTCTCCAGCAGGAAAGAAAAGAGCGGAAAACAATTCTCCTGCGCCGGATCAAAAATATCCGTGGCGATCTTTTTGTCCTGAAAGCAATCCATTGCCTCAAGTTCCGGCCATCTGTCCTTCATTTCACTCCCCGACAGCTGTGTTGCAATATTTACGAGTCTGTCAAAGACCTTCCGATCCATCGTCCGGCCTGAAATCAGAATTTCATTGACGAGTATCGGCCAAAGGAGCTTTTGAACCGCGCTCGATAAATGCCGGCAGATCATCAAGAGAAACTGCTGAGAGGAAAAGTTCTTGGCGCTCCGTGAAATAATCGTCAGAAACCCCATGACATAAGAAAAACGACTGCTCTCCGTGTGGGTTGCCAGATGAACTAAACCTTTGGTGAGAATGTCAATCTCCCGATCATTTAATTGGCTGGTCAGGATATTCCGCAGATTTTGCCTGATTTTTTCCTCTATCGACGGCACCTGCTCGAGTTGGAGTAACTGCAGGAGAATAGTCAGTTCCTCACGGCGGTCAATCTGGTTTATTTTTGTAAGGGTGCCTGGGTGCACTGCATTATTTTCCACAAATGCCTGCAGTTGTTCCACCGATTGGGCAGCCACATTATCTGCAGGGTGAATGGAACTCTCGGGTCCGGGAGCAACCGGTTTTCTAAATGAGCCACCGTCAAAAGCCGAAACCAGGAAGTTGATCGCCTCCCGCGATTCCCTGTCGATGGTCTCCTGCTCTAGCCCCTGAAAAATGGCGGAAAGAGTATTTAACTCATTTTGCACGAAAACTCCGGCGGGACTGCCGGAAAGGCGGGAGGCATTAGTCACGACTTTTAGCAATAAACTCTGAACTTCATTCCAGGTAATGCTCGGCAGTCCTTTAACATTGAGCGACTTTCGGGAAAATCTGTCAGAGAGGTCAATGAGGAATTTCTTACATTGCTTGATCCTTTCCCTGTCAAGTCCCTGTTCGGCCAAAATTTGAAAGACAGTATCCAGGCCGTTCTTGGAGTTGTCCTCGTTGCTGCCGAGGGAGGCCGTACTTTCGTCAATCAGAAATTCTTTTTGCCAAACCCGTACTGACGCAGGAAGGTTGGCGATCTCCGCCTGGGTGAATTCTTTGATTCCCTGAATCTTTGAGCGGCCAAGTAATAAACTTCTGACAAACTGAAGAAGGTCTGTAAGGGGGATGCTTCGGTCAATTTCAATCGCACCAATGCCAAGATCCAGTATGATTTTTTTAAATTCCTGCAAGGCATTGGTCAGCTTCGCAATGCCGTAGCCTTCGACCAAGAGGATCTCGTCTTGTAATTCAATGCGCACCGAGCGATTGGTGTCAGCCACTTCCTCGATATTACGCTGAAATTTTTCTGCAGCCTGGTCGAGTACTTTATGACCAGCCGGATAATAAATACCTATCTTTATAATGCGATGCAGCGACTCCAGGAATCCGATCAGCTTATTCTGTCCAAGATGGGGAGGTACTACCTGCGGATTTTCAAGAGACGTGTTCATAGAATATAACAACTCCCATCTGGCATGCGGAAAGGCATCGGTGGAAAAAAATGGCCTCGGAGGATGGCCATTTTAACTCTCCTGTCAGGCTATAATTTCAAACTGGATTTCGCAAATTCATACCCCATGGGCCGAGTAATATATCGGCACAGAGCCTGTTTTTTTGTTGTTGATGGTAAATGGCTTATTCACACTCAGGCCATGACAAATCTGGATATTGCCGTCCAAACCTGAGATTCAGCTTCAGAGGTATTGAATGTCGCAAAGCCTTTCAGATCGAGTGAATGGAATACCTCGACAAGCTCATAAAACTCATCTTCATTGGCCTTATCGAAAGCTTTAGATTGCCGGCCGGGATTAAACTGGGGGGAGGTAAGGACTAAGTGGAGCTTTTTCATCAATTCCCTTTCTTGACGATAAAATGGATTCTTTACATGTAACATGCTTACGGATGTTAATGCTTTTTCTGCTGTTTTCTGAGGGCGGTCCGGCGGGGACCTGAACTTGATGAAAAAAGCTTATGTCAGTAAAAAAAATTAGTCAAGCCGATGGATCTGAAAGTGGGCCGTAATCGTGATTTCTCCAGCCTGGAACAGGAGTGAAATATCGAGCCGGATTCCTGGGGGGATTCTTCTTTTCCTGTAATTACAACAGGCTGAAACTTGAGCTTTTCGTTAGATAGGCCGGAGGCATCGATATGAGAAAAAAATTGTTGCTGCGTTAGAATAATGTTTGAAACAGAAGGCAAGGTTGACGGTGATTGTTGCCTTGCCGCTCTGTCTCCTTATTTACGGGCGATACCAGCCGAATGTATGATACATTCGGCTTAATGTATCATTTTTGTAACTGAGATGATTGCAGCAGCGTGATTGTTTCTGCAATTTCTTCGCTGGTCACCGTGCCTCGAATTTTCTCCATTTCCTTCATTTTGTCGGCAAAGCGGATACCTTCTGCGGCACTGATCCATTCCAGCTGCAGCCGCTCCGGGCGAATGCCCATCTTTTCCATTTTTTTATGGACACGCTTGACCCTCTTCTCGGTCCAGTGGTTGGCGTCGATATAGTGGCAGTCGCCGATATGGCAGCCGCTGACCAGCACCACCGGCGCACCGTGGCGGAAGCCGTCCCATATGAATTTTTCATCCACCCTGCCTGAACACATCACCCGCACCAGGTGCGCATTGGCCGGATACTGCAGGCGGGAAACACCTGCGTAGTCGGCCCCGGCATAGGAGCACCAGTTGCAAGCGAAGACCAGGATCTTGGACTCCGGTGCTGTCGCCAGCAGGGCATCCACCTGGCCGGTGATCTGCTGATCCGTGTAATGGTTCATGCTGATGGCGTCAAAGCGGCATTCGGCGGCGCAGGTGCCGCAGCCGGCGCAGGCCGCGGAATTGACCGCCGCTACCTGTTTGTTCTTTTTGTCGATCGTAATGGCATTGTACGGGCAGACCTGGGCGCAGACGCCGCAGGAGGTGCAGCTTTCGGCAATGACTTCCGCGGTGATCGGCTCAGTCAGTATCTCTCCCTTGTGCATCAGCCGGATGGCCCGCACGGCGGCCGCGGAGGCCTGGGTGACGCTCTCCTTTATATCCTTTGGGCCTTCGGCGCAGCCGGCATAGAAGACACCGCGGGTGGCGGCATCCACGGGCTGGAGTTTGGGGTGGGCCTCAAGATAGAAACCGTCCGGCGTGAGCTGCAGGCCCATCATCTCCTGAAGACGCTGGGTTGAAGGCGCGGGCTGGATTCCCTGGGCCAGGACCAGCATGTCCAACTCATGGAATTCCAGGCTGGCGGTGGCGCTGTTTTCCACAGCTACCCGCAGCCTTTTGTTTGACGTTTCTTCCACGGAACCGGGCAGGCCGCGGATAAACTGGACTCCCAGTTTCCTGGAACGGGCATACAGCTCTTCAAAGCCTTTGCCGAACGCCCTGATATCGATGTAGAACACTTTCACGTCCATGTGGGGATAGTGTTCCTTGAGCACCAGCGTTGATTTGATGGTGTTCATGCAGCAGATATTGGAGCAGTAGGATCCACCTTTGCGGGAGGAGCGGGAGCCGACGCATTGGATGAAAGCGACGGATTTCGGACGTTTCATATCGGTCGGCCGCACCAGCCTGCCCCGGGAAGGGCCGCCGGCATTTACCAGCCGCTCGAATTCCAGGCTGGTCAGCACATTTTCAAACCGGGTGTAGCCGTACTCGTCAAGTTCGGTCGGGTCATAGGGTTTTAAGCCGGTGGCGACGATTATTGTGCCCACTCGCTCCACAATCTCCTCATCCGACATATGGAAGTTGATGCACTTCTTGTCGCAGACCTCGACACATTTGGAGCAGACGGCCGGGTTATGGCCCAGGCATTCCTTGATGTTGATCAAATACGATGCCGGCACAGCCTGGGGAAAGGGGCTGTAGATAGCCTTGCGTGAAGCAAGGCCGCTGTTGAATTCGTCGGGCCGCACCACCGGACACACCTTGGCGCACTCGCCGCAGGAGGTGCAGGCGGACTCGTCGACATATTTTGCCCGTTTGATGATTTTAACGTCAAAATTACCCACATACCCTTTAACGTCTACGACCTCGCTCAGGGTCAATAACTTAATCCGGGGATGCCGACCGGCATCCGTCATTTTCGGACCGAGTATTCAGATAGAGCAGTCCATGGTCGGAAAGGTCTTGTCCAGCTGCGCCATTATTCCGCCTATGGAGGGTTGTTTTTCGACTAAGGTGACCTCATAGCCGCAGTCCGCCAGATCAAGTGCCGCCTGGATGCCGGCTATTCCGCCCCCGATGACAAGGGTTTTTTTGGTCAGGGGCAGGGTTTCCTCGCTGAGCGGCTTGAGGTGGCGCACCCGGGAGATGGCCATGTCCACGAGGGTTTCGGCCTTGCGGGTGGCATTGTCGAAATCGTTCATATGCACCCAGCTGCACTGTTCGCGCAGGTTGGCCATCTCCATCATATAGGGGTTCAGGCCAACGGATTGCACCATCTGCTTGAAGGTGGGTTCGTGCAGACGCGGGGAACAGGAGGCGATCACTACCCGGTCGAGCCGGTTATCGAGGATGTCCTGCTTCATCTGCTGTTGACCCGGCTCCGAACAGGCGTAAGGGATATCTTTGGCCAGGATTACGCCTTCCGCCTTGGCTGCCTTTTCGGCGACCTGCGGACAGTTCACGGACTGGGCGATATTTAGTCCACAATGGCAGACATAGACGCCGATTCGCGGGGCATTGGCGTCTCCGCCGGATTTTGTGGTGACATTGGCTTTTGTCATGTTCATTTCTCCGATATATTGCTATTTCCAGCGTATTGTCTGGGCGATAACGTTGGTCAAATCCCTCATCTCTATCTGGAGCTCCTCGGCACGGAAGGGATCCTGCATGGCGCATTGCAGATGGATCTGGCATTTCGGGCATGAGGTGATCAGCAGCTCGGCACCGGTTTCCCTGGCCTGCTGCAACCGTTTGACCTGCATCGCCTTGGAAAAAGAATCGCAACCTGTCCAGGCGGTATTGCCGCAGCACATTGCCGCGTTGCCCGACTCTCGCATTTCGGTGAACCGGGTCGGCTGCAGACGGCTCAGCAGCTGACGCGGCAGCTCGGCCCGGCCTTCCAGCCGGCAGAGGCGGCAGGAGTCCTGGAATGTAACGACTTGATCCAGGGGGGAAAACGTAACGGCTCCCCGATCGATCTCCTGCTCGAGGAAGTCGTAAAGATGCACGACCTCGAAATCGAGGTGCAGCCCCTGTTCCGGATAGGTAGTTTTGAAGGTCATGTAGCACTCCGGACAGGTGGTGATCATGGTTTTAATGCCCAGGCTGTTGAGTCGTTCCACATTCAGGCGGGCCACTTCCTGGAAATGTTCCTGTTCTCCGGACCAGAGCAGATCATGTCCGCAGCACCGTTCATCGCCAAGCAGCCGCGGGCGGACGTCAAAGAAGTTAAGCAGGCGGATGGAGTCAAGGAGGATATTTTCAGTCTGTGCTTCAAAATGCTTGCCGAAAAAAATATCAAAATACGGGGCACATCCTCCATAGTACAGAATAGGCGAATCCGGATCGATCTGCAGATCGTCCGGCAGGTTCTGCCATCGGTTGGGGGTCAGGTCTTTTGAGGCCATGGAGCGCATCAATGAATGCAGGAAGCCGCCGTGGGCTTCATCGCCTTCAATGGCGTTTTTCCTGTACAGGTTGCGCAATTCCTTGATGAAAGCAGGGAAGTTGACCGCCGAGGGGCAACGTTCATAACAGAGGCCGCAGGTCAGGCAGGACCAGACATTTTCCTGTACTCCTGTCTGGTAGAGATCGTTGTTGATCACGGCCGAGGCAATACCCCTGGCCGAAAAAGGTTTGCCGATCAGAGCCAGCGGACAGGCTGAAGAGCATTTGCCGCAATCCTGACAGGCATGGATATCATATTTACCAGCCAGCCGGGCAACCTCTTCGCGGGGCAAGACTAATGGCTCATGGGGCAGGGGACTTGCCGGCAGGGTAGTGATGGTCGTCGGGCCCATTTTCTGAACATCCTGTAAAAAGGTCTGAAGGAACTCGAGGAGTTCATCAGCCTGTTCGGGCAGGAAGGTGGCAAAGCGCAACCGTTCCTGGTCGATTCCCATAAGGTCCAGGATTCTGCTGGTGTCCATGGTGTTGCGTGAGGCGGTCTGAGTTCCCGAGCCATAGCGGCAGGTTCCGGGTGTGCAGCCTACCAGGGCGACGCCATCCGCTCCCATGGCAAAAGCCTTGAGCAGGAGGGACCGCTCTACCCTGCCCGTGCAGGGAACACGTACCATGTGGACTTCTTCCGGAATCTCTCGCTTTTCATCCTGTAGGCTGAGGTAGGCTGCATGGGGTCCCCAGTTGCAGAGAAAGAGGATTATTTTACTTGGACGATTTTTCATTATTTTTTGACCTATTCATAAGCTGCGAAACAACTTAAACTTAAACCACTTTACACTAACTGATCAGCAGTGCCGCAGAAGTGTGCAGGCAGGCTGCAGGGCTATAATCCTGTCTATGCACTACTGCCTGATTGTGCACAGATGTGGTGCGGCTGAAAAGTTATACCTGTTCAGCGGCATCACTCTGGAGTATTTCCTCAAGTGCCTGCTCGAGATATTCCGTGTTCCTGTACGGGCTGTCGGCCGCTCCGGTCGGGCAGACCGAGATGCAGTTGCCGCAGCCTTTGCAGATCGCCTCATCGACCCGCGCCTGCCAGCCGCCTACCTGGTTGCCCGTATACGTTATGGCATGGTAGGGACATACGCCGGCGCAGCGGCCGCATCCCCGGCAGCGCTTGGCCGCTATCGTCACAGTAAAACCCTTGCTCTGACGAGGACCTCTGGGCAGAGCCGAGGCGGCCATGACGGCTGCGGCAGCCCCTTTTTTTAAATTGGAGACATTCAATCCCGGCGGTTCGGCAAGAAACAGGCCCGGTACCGCCGTAGCGCATGGGTAGGTGAAGGGAATGCCGGGTACGTCCTTTTGCTGGTTGACGGGTTCGATGTTCTTGTCCGGTAATCCTTCCTGATAGCTGTAGGGAATACTGCGGCGAGCCTTTTCACCCATGATCACTGTGCCCGCCCGGATCACCTGGCGTTCGTCGCCGGATTCAACCAGAATCCGGAAGTCGCCGATTGTGCCGCTGAGGGCGATTACATTCCAGCCGGCGAAACTGTAAATGTTCGAGTGGTCCAGGGTGCCGGTGACCGGCTGTTCTCTGGTACCGAAATGAAAGACATCGTGGTCCGTGTCGGCCAGGTGGATGGCACTGTTGATTGTCGCCTGGGAATTGCCGATAACGGCTGCGGTAAAGTTATAGTTGCGGTCCACCGCGGGCAACGGTTTTAGGGACTTGACCCGTTCAATTGACCGGTGCAGCAGCCCCTGGAAACGCCCCATGGCCAGCCGGGGATTGGTTTGAACCAGCCGCAGAATTTCTCCACGCAGGTTGCAGGTCTCCACCATGGATCGGCTGATGCCCGTGCCATGAAAAAGCCCGTCCTTCAGTCGGCTTCTCTGGTCGGTGCAGGCGCTGCAGACGAAATTGAGCGGACAGCAGACGCAGGAGGCGATAACAATTCTGGTGAGCCCTTTCTCACGGGTGGCTTTGATGATGGTTTCGATGCCGTCACTTATGCAGGCTGCGCCCAGTGTTTCGGTATGGACGATCGCCGGATCCCTTTCTTGCTGCTCTGTCAGGTAATTGGTCATGCCTTTAAGCCAGCCCAGGGAGTCGTTACAGCGACAGGCAAAGACGCCGATGCGGATATCCTTGGCAAGACCAGCGTCCGGCGTGGAAAAGGCCAGGCCGTGGCCCTTGGTGCGTTGGCCGGAACCACCTAACAGAACCATGGCTTTTGCCGCGGCATCAAAGCCGCGGACAATCATGTCGCTTACGTCCGTACGTGCCGCCTTGGGACCGTAGGCGCGGATAATATCCTCTCCCCGAATGGTCGAAGCCATGTCGGGATCAGCAATGATGATGACACCGCCATGCTCGACCAGCTCCCCGTTCTGCTGCTGGTGGTTAATGGCCAGGAGGGCACCACACGCTTCGGTGCACTGGAAACATTCCGAGCAGACACCGCATTGCAGACAGCGTCCTGCTTCCGCAACGACCTGCTGCTCGGAGAGTCCCAGGGCGACTTCATGAAAATTCAGCACCCGCTCGGCCGGTTGACGTTCCGGCATTTCCCGTCGTCTTTGGCAGGGAATGTTCGGCGGGATCGGCTTAAAATCTTTTTGCGGGGGGCGGGTGGCTATCTCTTGGGTGTTGATGGCATTCAGGTCTGAATGGATGGTTGCAGCAGCCTGTACGCCGGAGGCCATGGCGTGAACCACCGTGGAGGGGCCGGTCACCGCGTCACCTGCCGCATAGAGTCCCGGCAAGGTTGTCCGCTGTAAAGCGTCCGTTGCGATAAAGCCGCTCTCGGAGATGGTGAAGGGAACCGTGGAGGCGGCAGTGAAACCGCCAACCTGACCGACTGCGACAAAGGCGAGGTCAAAGTCCATGGTCCATGGCGCAATCTTCTCATCGATCACCGGCCAGGCGATGCCGTGCCCATCCGGGGTGCCTGCTTTTGTGGCTCGGCACTCCAAGGACTCAAAGCGGCCGTCCCGGCCGCGAAATGCCGTGACCTGGTGCCGGTTTTTGATGGTTATACCTTCCTGGACGGCTTCCCGGATCTCTTCCTTATCTGCAGGAATCTCTTCTTCGCTGAACCAGGACAGCATGGTCACTCCCGCGCCCAGACGGGTGAGGCACCTGGCCAGGTCAAAAGCGGAATTGCCGTCGCCGATAACTGCTACCTTCTTCTTCAGCTTGTTGATCTCCTGCCAGCGGCTGCGGGTGAGAAAGGAAAGACACCCTTCTACTCCTTGAAGTTCTTCTCCGGGCACCCCGAGCTTGCGATCCATCCAGCTGCCGATGGTAAGCAGGATGGCTTCATGGTCGGCAGCCAGACCAGTGAGATCAGTGGACAGATCAATAATCCGGCCGCAGGTGAACTTCACCCCAAGTTCTTCGAGCGCGAGCAGTTCCCGGTCAAGTACCGCTTCCGGCAGCCGGTGGAAACCGATGCCGTAGCGAAGCAGGCCGCCGGGCTTTTCCTGACCTTCGAAGACTGTTACGCAATATCCTCTACGGGCCAGATCGGCCGCTGCGGCCAATCCCGCGGGGCCGGAACCGATGACAGCTATCTTTTCCTTGCGGGATGGTTCGGCCTCGCCGGGCTGCAAGCAGGTCTTCTGCCATTCACCACTTTGCTCATGCCCTTCAAGGTAATCGGCCAGGAACCGCTTGATCGCCCGGATGGAGACCGATTCGTCGAGTTCTCCCCTGCGGCAGTTCTCCTCGCAGGGATGGGTGCAGATCCTGCCGCAGATGCCGGGCAGCACGTTCTTTTGACGGATGAGTTGCAGGGCCTGCTGGTATTTGCCTTTGGCGGCCAGGGCAATGTAACCCTGGACATTGACTCCCAGCGGGCAGCCCGCCTGACAGAGCGGCTGCTGCCTTTTATCGATAGTTGGGCGACCTGGCAGGCTCTTTCTGGAATGAAAGGTAATGGCTTTTTTTGTATCGCCTGCGATAACCGGACAGGCATCGACACATTTGCCGCAGAGCACGCATCTGGACTGATCGACATAGGTTTGTTCCTTTTGCACTCTGACGGAAAAGCCCTGGGGCGTGTGCTTGATGGTCGAAACCCTGGCAGGCAGGATGGTGCGGATACGGCTGTTACGCAGAATCCTGATCAGGCCCGGACGGTGGGCAAAATTAAAGGTCAGGCCAGACTGCAGGCGATAGGCCTCATCCGCCAGCTTGACGTTCAAGTCCGGAGCTGAATCGATAAGGGTCACAGGTACACCCAGTTCCCCCAATTTGTTGGTGGCGGCAATTCCTTCCGGGGTTGCCCCGAGAACAATAACCCGGTGCAGTCGTTCTTTCTGTCGTGTCATTATGCGATGGCTCCTGTCTTTCCCGCGGCCCTTTTTTCCTTGCCTTTAAGAGTGGAAAGGCCGTAATCGAAACCCTTGTTGAAGGCCTTGATGTTTTTCTCTTCCGTTCCCCTGGGAACGGACTGGCTTACCGTTTTCTGGGCGGCCTGTTTGGAGACTGCGCCGGTTATGGCCGTAAAAAAACCGATCATGATAATGTTCGCCATCATCTTGTGCCCAAGGTTTTCCGCCATCCGGGTGGCGGGAATATCGTAGTGGGGACAGGCGGCGGAGACGGTGGGGACCAGATCCTGATCAGTGAGCAGGATGGAGTCCTCGGTCAGCAGATCGGCAAATTTGTCGTAGCCGGCCTGGGACATGGCCACCAGGATATGCGGCGTTTTCACGTACGGATAGTGGATAGGGCGATCGGAGATGATGACCTGGGCGTTGCAGGCACCCCCACGGGATTCAGGTCCGTAGGCCTGGGTTAGGGTCGACTCCTTGTTGTCTCCAAGAGACGCCGCCATGCCGATGATACGGCCAGCGAGAATGATGCCCTGCCCGCCAAAACCGGTGACCACTATCTCTTTTTGTCCGGCAACGATCTGTTTGGTTGTACTCATAGTTTTCCTCTATCGATCAGTAAGGTGAGGTTAGGCCTCTTTAGCCTCGCGACAGGTGGCATCGTACCGGTCGTCGCAGGTGCTGCGATCGGTGTCAACGAAGGTTCCCAGGATAACGCCACGGTCAAAATCAATGTCTGCCCGGGCCGGGTCCGCGCCATTCCGGATGATGGTTTTTTCCTGGTACAGTTTCAGGGTGTCCAGGGATTTCTGTTTGTTTCTGCGGCCGTAGTTGATGGGGCAGGGCGCCAGGACCTCGATGAAGGAAAATCCCTTCTTGAGGATCGCCTCGTTAATGGCATTGGTCAGATCGCGCACATGAAGAATAGTCCAGCGCGCAACATACGAAGCGCCGGAGGCATAGGCCATAAGCGGCAGGTTGAACGGGGCATCGGGATTGCCGTACGGGGTGGTCGTCGTCCTGGCTTTCACAGGTGTGGTCGCTGCAACCTGGCCGCCGGTCATACCGTAGATGAGGTTGTTGACGCAGATGACGGTCATATCCATGTTGCGCCTTGCGGCATGGATGAAGTGGTTGCCGCCGATAGCGAACAGGTCGCCATCGCCGCTGAAAACAATGACGTTGACGTCCGGTTTGGCCATCTTGATACCGCTGGCAAAGGGGATGGCACGGCCGTGGGTGGTGTGGAACGAGTCCAGCTTGATGTATCCCGCACCCCTGCCGGAGCAGCCGATACCGGAGACCATGGCGAATTCGTTGTAAGGAATCCCGGTCGCCTTGATTGCAGTCAGGCAGGAGGAAAAGACCGTGCCGATGCCGCAGCCCGGACACCAGATATGCGGGATGCGATCGGTGCGAATCAGGTCATCCAGTGGATGGGCGGAATGTTTGTCATGCAAGGGTTGCAGATTTTTGCTCATGGCTGGAAAACCTCCTGGATCAGGGACACCACCTCATCCGGGTGGATTATTTTACCGCCGGCGGAACCAACCAGGTAGGTGGCGGCCTGCCCATGGGCACAGCGCTCAACCTCGTAATGAACCTGCCCCAGGTTGATCTCCACGGTGATGAGTCCTCTCACGCGGGCCGCGATATTGTGGATCATCTGTTCGGGAAAGGGCCAGACCGTAATCAGCCTGAGAAGACCTGCCTTGTAGCCCAGCCTGCGCGCTTCATCGACAGCGGTGAGCCCTGTACGCACCGAGATGCCGTAGGAAACTATGACGATATCGGCGTCGTCCATCTTGTATTCTTCGGTGTGGATAATGTCGTCGAGATTGTTCCTGATCTTGCCCTTGAGCCTGGCCATCATCTGCTCCTGGCCTTCCACCGTCATATCCGGATAGCCGCGTTCATCGTGGGTCAGGCCGGTGACATGGACATTGTATCCCTCGCCGATGGCAGGCATGGGGGCAACGCCGTTAGGCCCCGGTTCATATAACTTGAAGCGATCTTTCCTGCCTTTGGGCCTGGGCCGCGAAACCAGAGTGATATCCTTCTCGTCGGGGATGACGACCTTCTCGCTCATATGGCCGACAATCTCATCGGCCATGACCAGTACCGGAACCCGATATTTCTCGCTGAGATTAAAAGCGAGGATGGTGTGGTAAAAGCAGTCCTGTGGAGAAGACGGTGCAAGAGCGATGAGCTCATAGTCACCGTGGGAGCCCCAGCGGGCCTGCATCATGTCCCCCTGACCCGTCTGGGTGGGAAGGCCGGTGGATGGTCCGGTTCGCTGCACATTAACGATGACGCAGGGAGTTTCCGTGCAGACACCCAGGCCGATATTCTCCATCATCAGGCTGAATCCGGGGCCGGAGGTGGCGGTCATGGTTTTAACGCCAGTCCAGGAAGCTCCGAGGATCGAGGCGATGGCGGCGATTTCGTCTTCCATCTGGATAAAGGTGCCGCCCACGTCGGGCAGCCGTTCCGCCATGTGCTCCGCAACTTCGGTCGCGGGCGTGATCGGGTAGGCGCCAAAAAAACGGCAGCCGGCGGCAATCGCTCCCTCGGCGCAGGCAACATCGCCGGTAATATAATGGCTTCCTGTTCGTATAGCTGGTTTCATAAGTAACCTTTAGCTAGGGGGAAAAAGTAAGGTCAAAGTTCGTTTCGCGCGAGTTCAGGAAACTTCCACAGAGTAGATGGCAAATTCCGGACAGATAATCTCGCAGTAATGGCAGTTGACACACTCCTCGGCCTTGGTGGTCTTCGGGGGATGGTATCCTTTGGCGTTAAAATGATCGGCGAAGGCGAGCATATGCATCGGGCAAAATTCAATGCAGTATCCACAGCCCTTGCACCGGTCTTCAATGATGGTCACCTGTCCTTTGGTAATGTGAATCTCTTGGGTATCCAGAGGTTGTCGCCAGAATGCCATAACTGTTTCCTGAAAAGGTATACGGTTGATTTCGCAGGAGCAGCATAGGCGAATACTCGCCCGTGTACCACTTCATGCTGCCAGGATGGTCGGAACGTATTTGTAAGACCGTTTCTCACCAATTCCCATATGCGAGGATGGTTGAAGCTTTGGAATTAACACGACAATAAGAGCAAAAGTCAAGATGATTTTGTCGTCTCTAGACAAAAATCGAGACAGTATCATAGTTTTTGCCGGGGTGTCTCGGCGTATGCCGGGGGTAGTTGCAAAAAACGCTAATGACCGAGGAAGGCGCCTGAATTGTCTGGGAGTAAATTCACGAATGGGGCAGGTGCTGATGCAGGAAATCTGTTCGATAGTCCCGGAAAAAAAACAAACCTCTCTTTAGGGATACCGTTTTGAGTACCTTGCTGATTGGTTTCTTCTTTCGCAGTTTCTGTTTACTCTTCAAGATATTTCCCCAAATCGGCAGGCTTTGTGCCCCATTATTATTCGTTCACGAATGATGGTAATTGAAATAATGATAGGAATTGCACATGGTTGTGAAGAGTGTTGATCAGAAAACATGTCGAAATTTCACTTGAAATTTAGTGGTTGTTTGCTAAGGTATACAAAAAAAACATGGAAAATGGAGTGGAAAGGATCTGGCCTTAGAATTATTCGGGTCTGTAATGACGACCTTTCAAAACAAGATGATAGGAAGCTAAGTCTCCTCTACTACCCCATAAAGGGGTGCTCTTTTACTCCCCATCTTTGAATGATACATCTGTCAAGGGACTTCTTCTCAGATGTCTCACCTGTTAAACGGAATAGCTCATGATTGAATATGATTCGGTCGCCAAAATTTATGGCGTCGGGAAAAAGGCGGTGACTGCCACCAGTAATGTCACTTTTACCATCGAAGACGGAGAAACCACCGTATTTTTAGGACCTTCAGGGTGCGGGAAAACCACTTTGCTGCGTATGACCAACCGATTGGAATCAATCACTCGAGGAACAATAAAAGTAAAGGACAAGGACATTATGCACATGGATCCGCAAAAGCTCAGGCTGAGCATGGGCTATGTGATTCAGCAGATTGGCCTGTTTCCCAATAAAACAATTGCCGGCAATATCGCTGTAGTGCCGAAGATGCTGGGCTGGGAAAAAGCAAGGATCAGAGCACGGGTCGATGAATTGCTCAGTCTGGTCAATTTGGACCCCGACATGTACCGGGATCGATATCCTGTTGAACTCTCAGGAGGTCAGCAGCAGCGGGTTGGGGTGGCGCGCGGATTAGCGGCCAATCCGGATATTCTGCTTATGGACGAACCTTTTGGCGCCATCGATCCCATAAATAGAGGTCAGATCCAGGATGAGTTTCTCCGCCTGCAGGGCAAACTGAAAAAGACTATCGCCTTTGTCTCGCATGATATTCACGAGGCTATTAAAATTGCAGATAAAATTGCCATTTTTAAGGATGGCAAATTGGTGCAGTACGACAGCCCGGAAGGTATTCTTATGAGGCCGGCCAACAAGTTCGTTTCGGACTTCGTCGGCGCCGACAGGGCACTCAAGGTATTGGGGCTGCTGCGAATAAAAGATGCGATGAATCCCAGCCCCAAAAACCTGATCCCTGCCGACGGAGCTGCAGAACAGGCATTAAAGACAATGGAAGAGCGTCGCTGGAGTTTCGCCTTTGTTATCAAGAATAATAAACCCGTCGGTTATATCTCACCAAAGTTATTGAAGTTTGAGCAGGGCCGGGTTGGGGAGCTGGCGGAAAGTTTTCCGGAAACACTTGGGACCAGGGAGCCTTTGCGGGATGCATTATCGGCCATGCTGATCCACGATATCAGCTACTTTCCGGTTCTGGACGACAATGGTGATCTGGCCGGAACCATCAGCTATAAACATATCCAGAAATCAATTCTTGAACTGTTCTCCGACGAACAGGACGAACAGGACGAATAGGGCGAATAGACGACCGAAACAGGACCTGCGGCCTTTGCCGGCCCTTTCGATGGAGGTGCTTCTGCGCTTCAGGATATTCCATCAGTCAGGTTATTTATAACGACAGCTAGGTCGCGTTTCAGACAAGCCAGACTTTTTTGCCGACAGAATCAGCAAAACATTGAACCTGAGGAAAAACTTCGATGAATTTATATACCTTCCTGCAAGATAACCTTGATCAAACACTTTTCCTCACCATGGAACACATCTGGATGGTGGGAAGTTCACTGTTGATCGCCATGTGCACGGGCATTCCCCTTGGAATTGTAATCACTAAGAATAAAGATCTGGCCAATAAGATACTTGCCGTCGCCAATGTAATCATGACTATTCCTTCAATCGCGTTGTTTGGTTTGCTGCTGCCTGTCCTGGCGGTATTCGGCCATGGCCTCGGCAAGGTTCCGGCGGTTATCGCTCTGGTCCTCTACTCATTGCTGCCGATCATCCGGAATACCTACATAGCCATTAAAAATGTCGATCCCGCCCTGGTTGATGCGGGACGGGGCATGGGCATGAATAAATGGCAACTTCTACTTGAACTGGAAATCCCCCTGGCTATTCCGGTAATTCTGGCCGGATTGAAAACCGCGGCGGTTATGAATATCGGCATTGCCGCCATTGCCGCCTATGTTGGTGCGGGCGGGCTGGGAGTTTTTATCCAGCAGGGAATTGCCCGTTCACATGAAACCATGGTCCTGGCCGGAGCGCTGGTAGTCTCGCTGCTTGCTGTCTTTGTCGAATTGGCAATGAATTTACTGGAAA
This sequence comes from uncultured delta proteobacterium, assembly GCA_963835305.1. Taxonomy (GTDB): domain Bacteria; phylum Desulfobacterota; class Desulfobulbia; order Desulfobulbales; family Desulfocapsaceae; genus Desulforhopalus_A. The sequence goes on along the minus strand of CAWIEU010000007.1, from coordinate 288,265 downwards.
AATTGGTAACGCCGAAAGGGCTTAAACTTTAGGAACCTGAAAATGAATACTACTTTGATGAAAGGTTACCGGGTCTTACTGTTTTCCGTTCTTTTTCTGCTGGGTATAGGCGCGGAGAGGATTGGTTTAATCGAGTACTACTCCGATTCGTGGGAACAGGCTTATGTTCTTTATCTGATTAAACAACACCTCTACCTTGTCTCCTTGAGCATGGCCATGGCCATCGTGGCCGGACTTGGCGTGGGAATAGTTGTATCCCGTAAGTCTTTTCGGCGATACTCGGGACCTGTCATGTATTTCGTCGGACTGGGCCAGACCATACCTTCGCTGGCCGTACTGGCGCTGACCATGAGTTTTCTTGGCATTGGCACCAAACCGGCAATATTTGCCCTGTTCATATATTCCACCCTGCCCATCGCCAGAAATACACTGGCCGGTATCCTGTCGGTGTCTCCTGCCATTATTGACGCGGCCAAAGGCATCGGTATGAGCAGGGGCCGAATCCTCTGGCAGATAGAATTGCCGAATGCCCTGCAGGTAATTCTTACCGGTGTTCGAGTGGCGTTGGTTGTCAATATAGGTACTGCTGCTCTCGGTTATCTGATTGGGGCCGGCGGGCTGGGGGATTTAATATTTACCGGTATCAGTCTCATGCAACCGGAAAAGCTGCTTGCCGGCGTTCTGCCGGTCATCGCCATGGCCCTGGCCGCTGATTATCTGGTCGAGATATTTGCCATTGTCGTCATTCCCAAAGGGATTCGACTGGTTGAGTAGCTTCGGTATGTTCTTGTCATTATTACCAGAGGTTAGCACGGCCTCTCAAATTTTAAGGAGGATTTTTCATGAACACCTTTTTCAGTAGAAAATTACCAGTCCTTGTCTTGATGTTGACTTGTCTCCTGACTGCAGGCAATCTCTTCGCTCAGGACAAAACTATTACAGTGGGAGGAAAAAACTTTACCGAACAGTACCTATTGCCAGAATTGGCCGGACTTCTCCTGGAAAAAGCAGGATTCACCGTCACTGCCCGTACCGGCGTCGGCACAGCCATCGCCCGTGAATCACTGGAGACGGGCCAGATCGATTTTTATTATGAATACACCGGTACAGCCTACACCGTCTTTTACAGGCAAAAGGACAAAGATATCATGACTGATCCGCAAAAGGTCTATGAATGGGTGAAAATCAAAGATGCGGACAAGGGTCTTGTCTGGCTGGCCCCGGTGTCTTTCAACAACACCTACACTATTATGATGCGGCAGGAGGATGCGGAAAAAAAAGGAGTGAAAAGCATCAGCGATTTCGGGCGCTATGTAGAAAAGAATCCGCAGGATATAGTTTTTGCTCTTGAAGCTGAATTTTGGGAACGACCGGATGGATTGAAAGCACTCATGAAAAAATATAATTTCACCATGCCGGTTCAGGCCGTCAAGCGTATGGATATGGGCTTAACTTACCTGGCGCTTCGCAATGGCCAGGTCAGCGCGGCCATGGGTTTTGCGACGGACGGTCGAATATCCGCTTTTAACCTGGTAAGCCTCAAGGACGACAAAAGATTTTTCCCGGTCTACAATCCGGTACCGGTAGTACGCCAGGAGGTTCTCGACAAATATCCGGAGCTGCCGGGTATCCTGAAACCATTGTCTGAAAAACTGGATACTGCGACAATTCAGCGGCTTAATGCCGAAGTCGATGTCGAACATAAGGATGTCAAAAGTGTCGCTCAAGCGTGGTTAACAGAAGAAGGTTTGTTGTAATCGCCGGTATCATCGACACAGCTGCGGCAATAAATCATGAACTGCTCATCAATGGATTGCCGCAGCAGCTCATCGCAATTTTTATTCAGAATGCTTTGTGATAACAAGCATCCTGATTCTTCCCGCCACCATCTCATGATTCTAAAGGATTCTTTCTCCTTGTAGATAAACTGCCGTAGGTAAGCGATTTAAAGCGAATCTGACCCTCTTCGAAGTCGCCCCGGCTCCTGTTGAGTTTGGTCGCTGAACCTGTGAAAAGAGGCAAAAGGCCTGGCTAAAGCATGAAGTTGATGATATTGTGTTGAAATTTCAGAAATAAGTTCGTCGGCATCAAAAAAGTATACGATGGACAGGCGTACACTCGAAAATTTAGGTTTTTACGAGTTTGTCACCTTTACTTAGCGGCAATTATTTTCAAAAATAGAAATTTAAGTAGGTAGCGATTATGAAAATATTAAAAAAAATTTTTGATCAAAACAAGGAATGGGCAGAAAGGGTAAAAAAATCCGATCCAGATTTTTTTAAAAACCTCTCAATACAACAAAATCCCGAATATTTATGGATCGGTTGCGCTGACAGCCGTGTGCCTGCAAATCAAATTATCGATATGCAGCCAGGGCAAGTGTTCGTTCATCGTAATATTGCCAATATCGTATCGCATACGGATCTAAATTGCCTCTCAGTTATTCAATATGGCGTAGAGGTGTTGAAAATAAAAAATATTATTGTCTGTGGGCATTATGGTTGCGGTGGCATAAAGGCAGCCTGGGAGGATAAAGAAAACGGGCTGATCGACAATTGGCTGAGAAATATTAAAGATGTTCAACGATTTCACCAAATTGAGATTGATAGTCTCGAGAGTGAGAAGGAGAAAGTGAACCGTCTGTGCGAGCTAAACGTTATCGAGCAGGTGGTAAACGTATGTCAAACCACGGTTGTCCAGAGCGCATGGAAAGCAAAACAGGAATTAGCGGTCCATGGCTGGATTTACAGTATTGAAGACGGCGTACTAAAAGATCTGAATATTTGTGTCACAAACTCAGAGGATATACCCGATACGCTTCGGGCGAGACCACATAACTCCAGATTTGTTAGATAGTGCCCATCCAGAACGGCCGGGGGGAAGTCTCCACCGACGACAGCAAGACTAACCCCTGTTTTTATTTTGTTGCACAGTTTCCGGCACCATGCGATAAACCAGCAGAACCGCTATCAGACCCAGAAAGCTGACCACCAGAAACGGCAGGGCCAGCGAATAGACGGCCAGGATGCCCGCGAGCAATGTGCTCATGGAGATACCCAAAGCAAAACCGGTGGTGACGATACTCATCTGGCGCCCTTCACTGCCGGTTCGGGAGAGATCGCCGGCCAGTGCGAATACCGGTGCGGCGATACCGCCCGAAGCTATTCCCTGCAATACGCGCAGGGTAATGAATTGCCAGGGAGCGTTGGCAAACCCAATGAACAGGGTGGAGACGGCGAGCAGCACAAGGCCGGCCAGGATGAGAAATTTGCGTCCCCTCCGGTCGGAAAGGCGTCCGAGGGGAAACTGAACGATAATCCGGGCTACCATCAGGGCACTGAAGGCCACTCCGAAAATTGTTGGAGTTTCTTGCAGGTGGGCGTTCATGCGCTGCTCCAAAGGAGCGATCATGGCAAATGAACCTGCCATGACAAAGGTGGCAAATCCAAGTGCCGGTATGCCGTTGGCGTAGAGGGCCCGATCCCAAATTTTGAACGATTGTATCTGCCCGCCTCCCCGCATCTCCTTAACCCACCACAGAACCAGCAGCGATCCCAGCAGGATCAATCCCGCGGCTGTATAGAAAACGGCAGAAAATCCGAAGTGGTCGTGTAGCACCCCTCCAAGCAAGGGGCCCAGAGCCAGGCTGGCGACCCGGAAGGTGCTGAATATCCCCATGCTGCCGCCCCTCGAGGCCTGCTCACTGTTTCTATTGAGTAAAGCCAGGGTGGGTGGAATGGTCAGGGCTAGTCCAAGACCCTGAAGAGCCCGGACCATGAGGGCAAGATAGTACTCATGTATAAAATTATAGGAGAGGGTCGCGCAGCTCAATAAGAGCAAGCCGCCCACGATGAACGGTTTGCGACGATCCAGACGATCTATCAACATTCCGATCAATGGCTGAGACAACCCCGCCACCAGTCCGAATATCGAAATAAGAATTCCCGCCCGCACCGTTTCCGGAAGGGTAAAGACCGGCGCCGGCAGCTCGGCGACATACAACGGGATAACAATGAACAGGATGCTGTTGCCGATTCCATCCCCAAATCGTCCCAGGGAAAGTGCGAGAATCTCGCGGTTGATCCCTGCCTTTTGTAATTTCCCCGATTTCAAATGCGCTCCTGTCCATTGGTTGGCATTGACGGTGAATCAGTTCATATGCATTTGTTCTTCTCCGGCGGGTACCTTTCTGCAGTATAGGTTAGCTCATCAATCAACATCGATCACTGCCCGGAATGCCACGGAAAAAGGGACCGTTTCGTAATATAACAACGCCACCCCACTCGGTTGAGGCCAATGCCGGAATTTTTAACATTGCCGATGTGCCGGTAATTTTCGGCATAGTGATGAAGGAATAAGGGAGATAAGGTGGCAAGCCCCTGAGAGACGCATGAACGAAAAAGGTCAGAGCAAAACATTCATCGCTGTTATTTCACTCTGACCCGGATAAGCTAACCGCCGATAAGCAGGAGAATCACCTATGAAATTTTTTCCGGCTTGTGCATCGCTTACCGTCTGTCACATGCTCTGTTCTTCTGCCTGAGGCAGAAATTCGACTTCTAATTTAAAGAACCTTCGAGGTAGCGCTCTCGTGATATTTTTTCAGATTTTCCTTTAACTGTCCGACCTGCAGGCCAACTGAGATGCACTTCTCCTTGCCGAGACAATCCGTCGCCTCGACATCTTCGATAAAAGTTTTCAGATGATGTCCGCTTTCCTGCAGATCTACTGCCCAGCAGTTGTTTGAATCGTCATATTCCACTTTGAAATCGATCCCGCACTGTCCAGCTTCCGGCATGATTTCTTCTATTTTTCTACATAGATCTTCTTTTGATGCCATAACACACCTCCTATTTTTCTCTCGTTATAGCGGTGAGAGTCACCTACCTACAATGTAGGCATATGTCTGTTGGAAGCAAGGTTAAAGAAAAGCCGGGAGAGTAATATTCAAGGGATAGAGATCAGGATTTATGCAACCTTAGGTAACAATGATTCGTGTAAAATTTTCGGATCGTCAGGGCGCGCCGCTTGCCGGGAGCGTTAAGGATTTTTATATTAAAAAGATGAGTTCCGGAAGAAAACCCCTTAAAATTTCATATCACCATCATTATGGAAGGAGGATAACATGGCACATTTTAATGATACATCACCCCGGATCCTCTCCTCCGGCTGGGGAGAGATGGAGGTCGAGGCTCTCGGTATAAGCAAGGATTTCAAGCTTTGGCCCGGCGGCGGCAGATCCTGGGACTGGACGGAATTTGGAACCGGGCACAGTAGAGGAATTCAGCAGGGTGATGTCGAGGAACTAATAAAAAAAGGCTGCAAGATTGTAGTTCTGACCACAGGCAGAATGTCGAGGCTCAGTGTGCCGCAGGCAACCGTCAATTCCCTGAAGGCTCGATCAATCGAAGTGGTTGTCACTGATACGAAAAAAGGCATAGAGCTTTATAACGACTATGTGAAAAGAGGGTTGCCGGTTGGCGGACTTTTCCATTCAACCTGCTAAACCAGGATTGAAACCTCAGTTACCTGCTTGACTTACGTCAGTGCGGTGCGGTTACAGCCGACCTATTCCGAACCTCATGATTCGAGGAACATTCAGACCCTGCAATAACCTGTAAATGGTAAAGAAATTTTCGTCAAAACCTAAAATCAGCAATGGTATCCAATTCGCAGGGCAAGAGCATACCTTACTGGTATAATTTACAAATCGAATCAGACGGATGAACAACGTGCACTCTTGCCTGAGGATCTTTTCCGGGCAGGAGTGCGGAAAGAGTCAGCCGAATAAATATGGGCACAGATCCGGGGTTATGCCCTGCGTTTTCCCATCCCGGCAAAAGGTTGCAGGAAAACGATTAAGCGCTGAAAATCGCTCTTGCCTTTTTCACTGAAATCATTTACTCCTCGCTGTCTTATTCGTAACCGTTACAGATCAGGGTTATGCAGTCTTTTGCTGTGTACCGGTGAAGGATTACTCTTAATCGACACAAAGTATCCATTCTTTTTCTTTTCCCGATTGTCTTCGGGTATTCTTTCTTTATTTATCAGGCGACGGCTAGGTAATTATGCTGCAGGAGTTGGAGTCCCAGGTTCTGGAAGTGTATAGGATTTTTGATGAGGCGGTGGCGAAATTTGCTTTCCGTACGGGGCTTTCCTGTCCCGAGGGTTGCGGCCGTTGCTGTTCATCGGAAAAGGTTGAGGCAACGGTACTGGAGTGTATTCCCCTGGCTTTCGAGTTGTTTCGCTCCCTGCAGGCCGAGTTGATCCTGAAACGGCTTCTGAAAAATGAGGAGGAAAAGCGTTGCGTTCTCTACCGTCCCGATTTCACCGAGGCCGGCCTCTGGGGCTGCACTCAATATCGGCACAGGGCGGTGGTCTGCAGGCTGTTCGGTTTTGCCGGCAACCCTGATCGCCAAGGTATTCCTCGGCTGGCCATGTGCCGGGTGATGAAGGAGAAGACCGGTGCGAATGAGGCTGTCATTCCTCTTGATGATCCGGATTATCCCATGCCGCTCTTCAATGATGCAGGCCTGCGCATTACCAGCCTGCATCCGGGTTTGGGAACAATGCGCCTGCCCATAAACAAGGCGTTACGGGAAGCCTTGCTGAAGGTTGGCATGCTGCTGGATTTGATGGCTCCGCAAGCGAACGCTCAGACGGGAGATAACGAAGACCCGCCGGACAAGCCGATGTTCCCATGCCCTACCTTGGGCCGCCGGGCAGCCTGACCACTCTCTGGTTTCGAATTGAGCCGGAAGTTCGGATTTTTTCCCGGACTCGGATGTTATGTCTGGCAAATGAGAGTTGATTCTTTTAAGCTATAAGCAGCAGGTGCTGGTGAACAAGTATGTAGGTATTATGAATCCGGAAAGGTAACGCCTGTGCCAATAACCCCGAATTACAGGGGAACCTCTTCTAGGAACAAGCTCATGAAACCCTCAAGATCTGAACAGATCATACAACATATCGATTCTTTTCCGGTTCTTCCGGTGACGGTGACGAAGTTGATGCAGGTTACCAGCGACCCCGAGTGCACCGTGCAGGATGTCGTAGACACCATTCATTCTGATCAGTCTCTATGCGTCACGATCCTGAAAATAGCCAATTCCGTCCTGTTCGGACGCCCCCGCAAGGTTGATTCCATAAAAATGGCCGTGGTGACCCTGGGCTTCAATGAAGTACAGAGAATCGCCCTGGCCAAAGCGCTTATCAATTCTTTCAGCAGGCTGGCAACACGGCATAAACCGTTTGTTGACAGATTCTGGAAGCATTCTTTTGTGTGCGGCATGGCTGCCAGAATCATTGCCCGGGATCAGCGTATTATCCCTGAGATAGCATTCATGAGCGGCATCATTCACGATATCGGCAAACTGATCATGCTGGAAACCTTCGCCGACGATTATGAACCGGATCGCTGGATGACCACCTTCAGCAACGAGCAGGGGCTTCATCAGGAGTTACAGATGTTCGCCTTCACCCATGACATATTAGGCGGCCAATTATTGCGGAAATGGCTGTTTCCGGAAAACCTGATCACGGCGGTTGCCTACCACCATCGGCCTATGGAAGCAATCAGGGAGAAAGCCTTTGCCCATATTGTTCAGCTTGCCGACATTTTGTCGTTTTATTGCTGCAACCCGAATTCCCTTGGGGACGCCGATATTCTCCAGGCAGTTCATGAAGCTTTTCCCGATATACGATTGCGTTGGCTTGGTTTCGGCCTGACTCTGGAAAACAAGGCGATAGTGCGCTGGTTTGACTGGCTGCTAAAGAATCAGGAACAGAGCAATAATCTCAAGGAAGTGTACATGGTTTGAAAGTTGCCATAACAGGGAGGCGTTGCCTGAGTCGCGATCGCACCCGGCGAGTCTTCTCATGTCTTTTATTTTCATAACCGATACCGATATCCGAAATCCGATGGCAGGCAAAGCGAGCCGGAAAGTATACCGATTTTTAGGAAAATGTGCCGGCGTAATTATCGGCTTATCCATCTTTTTTGTCCTGCTCTTTCGTTTTGTTCCGGTATACTTTACCCCGCTGATGGTGATTCGTTCCGTAGAGCAGTTGGCCGATGGAAAGAAACCCAAAATACGGCACCACTGGGTACCGATTGAGGCGATCTCCAACAATTTGTCCCTGGCTGTAATCTGCAGCGAAGATCAGAACTTTTTCGATCATTTCGGCTTTGATTTTAAGGCTATCGAACGTTCGGTCGAAGCTTCGCTCAATTCCCGCAAAGGTGTAAAACAGCTGCGGGGCGCCAGCACCATTTCCCAGCAAACCGCTAAAAACGTTTTTCTTTGGCCGCACCGAAGCTGGATCCGCAAGGGTCTGGAAGTATATTTCACTTTTCTTATCGAAATTGCCTGGAGCAAGGAACGCATCCTGGAGGTGTATCTGAACAGCATTGAAATGGGCAACGGAATTTACGGGGCTGAAGCGGCCTCGCGGTATTATTTCAAAAAGAACGCCAAAAATCTCTCGCGATCGCAGGCGGCAGCCATTGCCGCGGTTTTGCCCAATCCGCGTGAATACAGCGCGAACCCTCCGAGCCCTTATATCCGAAGCCGGATTGGCTGGATCGAAGGGCAGATGAACCATTTCGGCCGCCTTAAACTCGAGTAAAAATTCTCGTCCGGTAATCTTCAAGAAAGGCGCCGGCTACCATCCCGTGCAGGTAAATCATTTAATTTTATTCGCACTTTCGGGATGTTGGTGGCATTTAAATAAAATAATAATTTGACCTGAATAATCTTAGTGGTACTGTGAACCCTTGGTATTTGGATACAATGTCGACAGCGGGGGGTTTGCACACGATCAGCCTTTTTCTTCGACATTTAGCTGGTGTAACAAAGAAGGTGAAGTTTTTACTTAGCCATCACTATTTTTAGGTTTTTACGAAATGATCAAAATTAACAGGAACAAGGTAAGTCGATGAAATTAAAACTGTTGGGTTTCCTTATCTTGGTTGTAATCGGCATTCAATTTATTCCCTATGGCAAAGAACATACAAATCCGCCGGGTGTTGCCGAACCGGCGTGGGACAGTCCACGAACAAAGGAATTATTTTACCGTAGTTGTGCCAATTGCCACAGCAACAGTACCACCTGGCCATGGTACAGCTCGTTTGCTCCGGTGTCCTGGCTTGTCCGCCATGATGTGGATGAAGGACGAAAACATTTCAATGTCTCGATGTGGAATGCGCAAAGAGTCAATAAAGGCAGTGAGGCTGCGGAAGAACTCAGAAGCGGAGAGATGCCGCCCTGGATCTACCTGTTGGGCCATCCTGAAGCAAAATTATCCGCCAATGAAAAAACCGACTTTATTCAGGGGCTGTCCGCGACATTTGGTGGAGAAAAAGAAGGTACCACCAGTAATTAGTATCTCAGGAATTCATTTTTAGTTTTTTAGAATATTTACTGAAGGTAGGTACTCTTTTGCGGGGTCCTGGAAAAAAATGACCTGGCTTAAAATCAGTATGTGTGGTGGCGTGAGTTACCGAGTATATTAGCGATGCATAAAGGTACGGTACGTAACCGTTCACCAGTACCCCATTTTCGTCCGATCAGGCCGCCTCGCATAGCTGACTTCGTCAAGCTCCGCGAATGAACAGCTACAGATCCGGGTTATGCAGTCTTTTGATGTGTACCGGTGAACGATTACGTACGGTACGCCGGCAACTGCGTATATATTCAATTTTAATTGTTTTCACGTGCTGGGTCTTTTGAATATTCAGATTTTTTTATTGCGGCCAAAGCGCGGGAGAAGCTGTCATCAGAACCTGCTCAAATACGCCGGGATTATGTTGATAAGTGTTTTCCTGTGCGCCTGTGCACCGGTCGGACCCGATTATGAGCCTCCGGCGACGCAGACACCAAAGCAATGGCAGGAGCTCAGTCGTGATATTACCCCTCGTGCCAACCGGCAGCCAGGGCGATGGTGGACATTGCTCGGTGATCCTCTTCTTGACTCGCTGGTAGTAAGGGCTACTTATTTCAATAATGACTTGAAAATCGCGGAGGCCCGGATCAGAGAGGCAAGGGCGCAGCGTATAATTGCCGCCGCCACCGGATCTGTAGCTGCAACAGGGGAAGCCACCAAAAGTAAGCGTAGTGCCAATGTCTCCTCTTCTTCCAGCGGCAACAGGGACCTTTTTCAACTTGGTTTCGATGCTAACTGGGAGCTCGATGTTTTTGGCGGAGTCCGCAGGGCTAAAGAGGCCGCCGAAGCGAATCTTGCCGCAAGCCGGGAAGATCTGCAAAATGTCCTGGTCTCCCTGCAGGCCGAAGTGGTAAGAGTCTATATTGAGCTGCGCGGAGCCCAGATGCGGCTGGCCACCACCCGGAGCAGCATTGCCGGTCAGCAGAAGACCGTCGATCTGGTCAGGGGGCGTTACCAGGTAGGATTCGGCAACGAGCTTGATCTGGTCCAAGCTCAAACTCAACTCTCTCTGACCAAATCACAGATTCCTTCCCTGGAAAATACGGTCCGTCAGTCCATGCACCAGCTGGCACTGCTCCTCGGGCAAACCCCGGAAAAACTGTTGGCCGAACTCACTCCACCGGAGGATATTCCGCGTATCCCGGCGGAAATACCAATCGATCTTCCCTCCGACCTGCTCAGGCAACGCCCCGATATTCAGGCTGCCGAGCAGCGTCTGGCCGCGGCCACCGCAGAGATCGGCGTATCCACCGCCGAACTCTTTCCGAAGTTTTCCCTGGCCGGTCTGCTGGGTTTGCAAAGCAGCAGTCTGTCCGAACTTTTTACCTCGGGCAGTCGCTATTGGTCCATTGGTCCCGTTGTCAACCTGAGGCTATTTGATCAGGGAAAAGCCCGCGCCGGAATCGAGATCAGCGAGGCCCGCCGTGACGCTGCCCTGGCCACCTATCAACAGACTGTGCTCTCTGCCTTCGTGGAGGTGGAAGATGCCCTCGTCGCTTTCAGGAATGAACAGACGACGCTGCAGATCCTCCATGAAGCGGTCACCTCCGGGGAAAGGGCGGTGACAATTGCCAATGGTCTCTATGAAACAGGACTTGCCGATTTCCTTAACGTCCTGCAGAGTGAACTGGCTCTGTATCAATCCCAGGATCGGCTGGTTCAAAGCAATCAACGTCTGGCTCTTGCCATGGTCTCATTATTCAAGGCCCTTGGCGGCGGCGGACAGGAGCTGAATCCCGGCGAACCGATTCCCGCTGCCGGGCCGAACTCTTCTCAGGTACCGCCAAAAACTCCTTTTACCCGATAGCCGATATGCGCAATCATACATTTACGTACAGGGCAGCTGGTGCCCGCTCCGGATTCCTCACAGCCCTTGTTCTGGTTTGTCTTCTCATTCTGAACGGATGCTCCGGCAGCGCAGACAAGAAAGAAAAAACGGTGGAGCGCCGGAAAAAAGTCGTGCCTGTCACTATCGGCCTCAGTGAAGTAAAGACCGTTCCCCTGGCCCTGAACGCTATCGGCACTGTCGAAGCCTTTGCAACCGTGGCGATTAAATCGCAGATTACCGGCACCTTGAAAAGCGTCCATTTCAAGGAGGGTGATGACGTTAAAAAAGGAGATCTCCTTTTTACCATCGACGAACGCCCCTTTACCGCCATGCTCAATCAGGCCCAGGGCTCTTTGGCCAGGGACAAGGCGGAGCTGGCAAACGCCGAAAAAGAACTGCGACGCTATACGCTCGCGGCCGGCAAGGGATATGTCTCAAGCGAACAGGCGGATACGGCCGCAACCCGGGTTGCAACCATGGCGGCTACGGTCAAGGCGGATGAAGCCACCGTGGTGAATGCCCGTCTACAGCTCGAATTCTGTTCGATTCTCTCACCTATCGATGGCCGTACCGGAGAACTGCTGGTCAATGCGGGAAATTTGATCAAGGCCAACGCCGACGATGCCATGGTGACCATCAAGCAGATAACTCCCATAAAAGTCTCTTTTACCGTTCCCGGCAAATATCTTCCGGAGATAAAAAAATATCGAGCGGCAGGGAGCCTTGAGGTGCAGCTTCCCGGTATCGGCGACCAGCCGTTGGCGGGTGCCTTTGCCTTTCTCGACAACCGGGTGGATACAACCACCGGGACGATCCTCTTAAAGGCGATTTTTACTAACGAGGAGCGAAGTCTCTGGCCAGGCCAGTTTGTCGATGTTCACCTGATCCTCACTTCACTGCCGGATACCATTGTCGTTCCCACCCCGGCCATCCAGGTGAGGCAGGATGGTGCTCATATCTATGTCGTGAAGGATGATCAGACGGTGGCAGACAGGCTGGTTAAGACCGGCATGATGGTAGACGGTGAGACCGTGGTGTATAGCGGAATTGCCGGCGGCGAAAGGGTCGTCACCAACGGCCAGCTGCAGCTCGGCGACGGCGTGAAGGTGGAGGATCGAAATGGTCCTGCTGCAAATAAGTCTGGAGAACGGGCAGCGGAACAAGCCGAAAATAAGGGAAAGAAACAACTGTCGGGGCAGCCACCGGCAACTGAAGCCGACAAAGGCGAGGGGCAGGGAAAATCATGAACTCCATGTCCGGTCTTTTCATCCGCCGGCCGGTAATGACCGTGCTGGTAATGCTGTCCATCCTGCTCTTCGGCCTTATCGGCTATAAGCAGCTGCCGGTCAGTGATCTGCCAGATGTGGACTTTCCGACGATAAACATCAGTGCCTCCATGCCCGGAGCGAGCCCTCAAACCATGGCTTCCTCGGTTGCCACCGTTCTGGAAAAGGAATTTTCGACTATTGCGGGCATCGATTCTATGAGTTCGGTAAGTACCTCCGGGGATACCAGGATCACTCTGCAATTTTCCCTGGATCGCGATATCGATTCCGCTGCCCAGGATGTTCAGGCAGCACTGGGCCATGCCGCGCGCAGCCTGCCCGACGGCATGCCGTCACCGCCGTCTTTTCGTAAGGTTAATCCCGCCGCCTTCCCGATTCTCTATATTTCCCTGAGCAGCCCGACTTTGCCGCTGCCCGTTCTGGATCAATACGGGCAGACCATGAGCCAGCGGCTTTCCACCGTCCTCGGCGTGGCCCAGGTCCAGTTGCGGGGAACCCAGAAATACGCCGTTCGCGTGCAGCTCGATCCCAAGGCACTGAAATCGCTTGACCTGGACGTCAACGAAGTGGCCGACGCCATCGACACCCAGAACTCCAACAGCCCGATGGGCAGGCTGACCGGCGCCCGCAGGACCGTAACCTTGCAGGCCAACGGCCAGCTCACCGAGGCGGCTCAATACAGAAATATCATCGTCGCTGTTCGTAACGGCAGGCCGGTACGCCTTGCCGAGATCGCCACGGTGCTTGACAGCGTTGAGGATGATCAGGATGGCGCCTGGTTTTTTACCAAGACAACCAAAGCGCAGTCAATCTTTCTTGCGGTCTATAAACAGCCGGGCACGAACACCCTGGAAGTGGCGGGCGCAGTGAAGAAGATCCTGCCGGAGCTGGAAGAAAGCATGCCCGCCTCGGTCAAGCTGTCTATCCTGCGCGACGGCAGTGTGCCGATCAAGGAATCCGTTGATGATATTCAGTTTACCATGCTCCTGACCCTGGTTCTGGTGGTGATGGTGATCTTTCTTTTTATCCGCAATATCTCGGCTACCGCTATTCCCAGCATGTCTCTGCCGATGTCGATAGTGGGCACCTTCGCCATCATGTATCTGCTCGGCTACAGCCTTGATAACATGTCACTGATGGCCTTGACCCTGTCGGTCGGTTTCGTGGTTGATGACTCGATCGTCATGCTGGAAAATATCGTCCGTCATATGGAAATGGGCAAGAGCCGGATGCAGGCGGCTTTTGACGGAGCAAAAGAAGTGGGATTCACGATCATCTCGATGACCTTATCACTGGTGGCCATCTTCATTCCGCTGTTTTTCCTCGGGGGCATCATGGGGCGCCTTTTCCGGGAGTTCTCGGTGACGATCGGGGTAGCTGTGCTGGTTAGCTGTGTGATCAGCCTCAGTCTCACGCCGATGCTCTGCAGCCGTTTTCTGCGCGAACCCCATCTGCTCCATCACGGTCGGGTCTATCGGGCCACCGAGGCCTGGTATCAGAAGGTGGTCGGCTTCTATGAGCGCAGCCTGGTTTTCGTTCTTCACCATCGGCTGCCCACTCTACTTCTTTCCTGTCTGGTGCTGGGTGCCACGGTCTATCTTTTCAACATCGTCCCCAAGGGTTTTATCCCTGCTGAAGATCGCGATATGATACTGGTTTCCACCGAAACCGCTCAGGACATCTCCTGGCCTTCCCTGGTGGAACACGGCACGAAGCTTGCCGAAATCGCCCGGCAGGACCCCAATGTCGACCGGATAATGCTGGATGTGGACACCTCTGCGTTTATGGTGATAGTTCTCAAACCCCGCAGAGAGCGGATCCTGAATATTGAGCAGGTAATCGCCGAACTTCGTCCCAAACTCAATGCGGTGCCCGGCATCAGAGCCATGCCGATCAACCGGCCGCCGATAAATATAGGTGGCCGCCGAACCCGCAGCCTGTACCAGATAACTCTTCAGGGGCTGGACATCGACCAGCTTTATGCGGCCTCAAAGGTGTTGGAAAAGGCCATGAAGGAGCGTCCTGAACTTCTTGATGTTTCAAGCGACCTACAGTTGGAAAATCCTGAACTCAACGTCGATATCGACCGGGACCGGGCCCTGCTTCTCGGCATCTCGCCGCAACGGATAGAAGAGACCCTCTACAGCGCCTTTGGCAACAGAACCGTGTCCACCATTGACGGCGCCACCGACCAGTACAACGTAATCCTGGAGTTTCAGCCCCGGTATCGAGCTGATGCCTCTGTGCTCAATCTGCTCAATATCCGCTCCAGCCAGGGAAAACTGGTGCCGCTTGCTTCCCTGGCCAGATTGCACGAAGGAGTGGGGCCGCTGTCCATCAACCACACCGGCCAGCTGCCTTCCGTGACTCTTTCGTTCAATACCACTCCCGACGTCGCTCTTGGCGATATTGTCAGGGATCTGGAGAAACTCACCGCTTCGGTTCTGCCGGACGGGGTCCATGCTTCCTTCCAGGGCAACGCCCAGCAATTCCAGAGCTCCCAGGCCAGTATGGGCTGGCTGCTGGCGCTGGCCATCATAGTCATCTACATCGTTCTCGGTATTCTTTATGAAAGCTATATCCACCCGCTGACGATCCTCACCGCTCTGCCCTTCGCCGGCTTCGGCGCCTTGCTGACGCTGCTGTTCTTCAAGACGGATCTCTCGATTTATGCTTTCGTCGGTATCATCATGCTGATTGGGCTGGTCAAGAAAAACGGCATCATGATGATCGACTTCGCGGTTGTGGCGCAGCAGAAAGGCAAGTCGCCCCAGGATGCGATCCTGGAAGCCTGCGTCATCCGATTCCGTCCGATCATGATGACCACCATGGCCGCGTTGATGGCCGGACTGCCGATCGCGCTCGGCCTTGGCGCCGGGGGCGAATCCCGCAGACCACTTGGTCTTGCGGTTGTGGGCGGTCTGCTGTTTTCCCAGACGCTGACGCTCTATGTCACTCCGGTCTTTTACCTGTATATGGAAAAACTGCAGCAGTGGCTGAAGCACCGGAAGAAGGTTGTTGTTCAGCCGGAGACCACTGGCAATGAAATCGTTCCACAGGAACCAAAGGTCAGGGTAGACGCCTAGGACGGGAGTCCATAGAGATCGGACGGACAGAGGTTGGGCGGACACATAGGTCCGCCCCTACATGCCCATCGAGACTACCTGTGCCCCGTAGGGGCGGACCTATGTGTCCGCCCAACCCAGACCACCCTATCTCCGGGTGTGGTCCTGTCATGGTTTCCGGATGAATTATTTCACCACCAGAACCGAGCAGGGAGATGTATGAAGTACCCTGTTGGCCACGCTGCCGAGAAATAGTCCTTCAAGAGTGGTGAGTCCTCTCGAGCCGACAATAACCAGGTCGCATTTTTCAATTCTGGCAATATCGGGAATGACTGCTCCGGCGGGCTCCTCCATCAGCCTTTCTTCAACGTCGACCTGGGCATCGCGCAGACGTTTGGTAAAAGGTGCGATGAGCTTTTCGGCCTTGCGCAGGGTGGCTACCACCATGTCATTTCGATGAGGTTCCCCCAGGATTGTCGGGAACTTTTTATGGCAATGAACCAGTATCACCTTTGCTTCCAGGAGTCTGGCGTAGTCGATAGCTGTGTCAATCACCTTGTCGGAATGTTTGGACCCATCGACTGCAACCACAATTTTTTTCTGCGTCATAATTTTTTCCCCCACCAAACAGATTGGACATAATAACTCACCGGGAAGAGAGGAAGGCCTCGCTCCCGGGCCCGTAAACAATCAGTAGCGTGCCAGAAGCGCCTTACGGCCTTCCTTTTCCTATACTATATTGAATTTACTTTCAAAAACAAGATGATGGAGATGTATCTGCTCTGCCTTGCGGGAGGCAGGTAAGGAGAGATTGGCAGTTGCCGCTCTTATAAAGCCGGGGGGATAGGACCCCCGGCAATGATGGCGAGATCGGGTGCCGGTGCGGTTATTTCTTGAACGGATTCATGATCAGGACCGGACAGTGCGCTCTTTTCAGCACACGTTCCGCCACGCTGCCCAGCAGGATCTTTTCCAGTCCTTTGGCTCCATGCGTACTAATAATGATCAAGTCGCCTTTCTTCTCTTCGGCAATTGCCACAATCTTGTCCACCGGGTCCCCGGTCGCAACTTCTCCGGTACATTCCGGGCATTTCTCTTTATTGTCGGTGATGAGATTCGACATTCGAGTCTTGGCATCGCTCAAGAGCTTTTCATTAACCTCAAGAACATAAGGAACACCAAGCATGGCATCCCCTCTATAGTAATCCACAACATGGACAAAGTGAGGGGTAGCCGCCAGCTGCGATGCCATATACATGGCATATTCAACCAGTTTGTCAGTCGAGTTTGAAAAATCTACAGGGACAACGATGGTATTGACTTTTTCCATTTTCGGTTCTCCTTCTTGTTGGCTTCAGACAATATGATTCCGGTTCAGGATTTTCCGGGAGCACCACTCCCTCCCATATTACCCTGTGTACGAGAGCTTGCACTCTTAAGAAAGCATAGACTGTGCCAGTCGATAATTCCTGGAAATCAATATTGTAATTATCTGCCTTAAAGAAAGCGGAAATACTGTTGGGCAGGAAAAATCCGGCGTTTTCTAATCGAATATTTTGAGCCAGTCGTAGTTGGAACACTTTGTGCAAAATACTTAGCAGACACAAAAGACAATGTTGCACTTAGAGTTTCATAGGCAAAAGGAGGAGTAATGTTTTTGAAAATTCTCGTGGTTGATGATGATGCAATGATGCTCGATTTACTGGTTATAACCCTTAGCGAAGGCGGGCATAATATTACCAGGGCAATAGATGGCCGTCAGGCAGTCAGGATATTGGATGATCAGGATTTTGACCTGGTTATAACCGACCTGCAGATGGGACGGACAAGCGGATTTGCTGTCCTTCGAAAGGTACAGGAAATAAATGCTGAAAAGGACACGAATAAAATCGCAGTTATCATGATAACGGGATGTTACGACGATCAATGCAGAATCGAAGCGTTGCGTCGGGGAGCGGATTATTATTTTCTCAAGCCTTTTCCGATGCATGTGTTGCTTGAATGCATTCAACTTCAGGAAATGAACAGGATGCTCCCGCCTTCGCCGACATTCAGGCAAGAGCAGAGCCTGTGACAGGTGTCAGGATAGTTTACAGACTGTAAAACTATTTTTTTGCAGGATCAGCGTTATACTGCATTGCATACTGATGCTTGTTTGAGCGGGAATTGACGTCTGAAAATGATATTTAGATGAAAAGGAGTCGCCACATGGGACAGCACAATCTGGATCGTATCATGAGACCACGGCAGGTGGCAGTAGTGGGAGCGAGTGAGAAACAAGGCTCGATCGGCAACGCCTTGATGAGAAATCTTCTCGATGGGGGGTTCCCCGGGCGGATTCTGCCCGTGAATCTCAAATATACCAAAGTACACGGCTATCCGACATATGGATCGGTTTTAGAACTTGAGCCTGGAGTCGATCTGGCGATCATTGCCACCCCGATTCATACCGTGCCGAAGGTCATCGAGCATTGTGTGGAGAGACAGGTCGGCGGAGCCATTGTCATTTCCGCGGGTGGAAAAGAGGTCGGGGAAACCGGGATTGAGATTGAAGATAAAATCAGTGGCCTGGTCCGTGCTTCCGGGTTTCGTGTAATCGGCCCGAATTGTCTGGGAGTGATCTGGCCGGCTGGAAATTTCAACGCTTCCTTTGTCGCTGGAATGCCGCCGGTGGGCAGTCTGGGATTCGTCTCCCAGAGCGGGGCGATCTGTTCCGCCATCCTCGACCTGGCCTTTAAGGAGCATATCGGTTTTAGCCATTTTGTCAGTATCGGCTCCATGGTGGATGTGGATTTCGGAGATGTTATCAATTACTTCGGTAATGATTCATCAGTCAAGAGCATCCTGCTCTATATCGAAAGTATCACGAATTTCAGGAAATTCATGAGTGCGGCACGCGCCGTGTCGCGGGTGAAACCGATTATTGTCCTGAAATCGGGCAGGAGTTCGGCGGGGGCCAAGGCCGCTGCGTCTCATACCGGGGCAATGGTCGGAGAGGATGCCGTCTATGATGCCGCGTTCAAGCGGGCGGGCGTCGTACGGGTGGATACCATCGAGGAGCTGTTCGATTGCGCGGAGTTGATGGCTAAACAGGCGCGTCCCAGCGGTTCACGGCTGGCTGTCGTTACCAACGGCGGCGGGCCGGGAGTTATGGCAGCTGATTATCTTTCCGGCCAGGGCCATGAGCCTGCTCCCCTGGAGGCAAGAACCTTGACGGAACTGGATGCGGTCCTGCCGCAATGCTGGAGTAAGGGCAATCCCATAGATATTCTTGGCGATGCCCCCGCCGGGAGATTTCAGCAGGTTTTGGATATCTGTATCCGAAGCCGGAATTTCGATGCGATTCTGGTTATACTCGCCCCCCAGGCCCTGACGGACCCGATGACGGTCGCAAAGGCTCTGGTTGAGGGGATGAAAAGCGTTCGATTACCCATGTTCTGCTGTTGGATGGGAGGCAAAAGTATTGATCGGGCTGTGGAATATCTGAATGAGTTCAATATACCCACTTTTGAAACACCGGAACGGGCCATCCGCGCCTTTTTGTATATGGTTACCTTTATCAGAAACCAGGAAATGCTTCGGGAGGTACCGCCAAAACTGGCTCGCAACGTAATTATTGATCAGATGGAAGCAGATAAAATTCTGACCGGAACCCACCCGGATGGATTTCTGCCCGAAGCCAAAGTCCTGGCTCTTCTTGCTGCCTATGGATTGCCGATAATCAAGACGCTCAGGGCGACTACCGAGGAGTCGGCGGCGCTGCTCAGCCAGGAGTTGGGCTATCCGGTGGTAATGAAACTCAGCTCTCCGGACATAACCCACAAAACCGATGCGGGAGGCGTTCGGCTGGATCTGCGTAACGATTCCGATGTCCGTCTCGCCTTCCGGGAAATTACCGCTTCCGCCCGGCAGTTCAAACCTAATGCCCGCATAGATGGAGTAACGATCCAGCCGTATCTGGCCAATCCGGATTTCGAGATTTTACTGGGGGCCAAAAAGGATCCCGATTTTGGTCCGGTGATCCTGTTTGGTCTGGGGGGGATTTTTACGGAAATA
Source organism: uncultured delta proteobacterium (assembly GCA_963835305.1). Lineage (GTDB taxonomy): Bacteria > Desulfobacterota > Desulfobulbia > Desulfobulbales > Desulfocapsaceae > Desulforhopalus_A. Next base: position 268,586 of record CAWIEU010000007.1, on the reverse strand, counting down.
CTGCGGGATAAGGCACTCGGTTTGCCGCCGATGAACAGGCTGCTCGCCAGGCGCTTGATGCAGGAGACGAAAGCCTATACCTTGCTCCAGGGATATCGAAACCGGCCGCCTGCCGATTTTGAGCTGCTGGAAGAGATGATCGTCCGTCTCTCTCAGCTTCTCATCGATTTTCCAAACCTGGCCGAGCTGGACCTCAATCCGGTAATGATCAAGGATGGCCGGCCTCTTGTCGTCGATGCCCGGCTGCTGGTTTCCCACACGGAGGTGACGTCTCCCATGCATCTGGTGATCAGTCCGTATCCCGGGGAAAACGAGTATCACCTGCTAACCCAGAGCGGCATTCATATTTTTGTCCGCCCGGTAAAACCGGAGGACTCCCCGCTCTTTGTCAATCTCTTCAAGGTGTTGTCGCCCACAAGCATCTATTTCAGATTTTTCGGTATCATCAAGGAATTATCGCCGGAGATGCTCTCACGCTTTACCCAGATTGACTATGACCGGGAGATCGCCCTGGTGGCCATCGATGAGGATTCGGACGTTGAGCGAATACTCGGCGTGGCCAGGATAATCGGCAATCCCGATGCCAGTGAAGGCGAGTTTGCCGTATTGGTCGGCGATGCCTGGCAGGGCAAAGGCATCGGCGCCTGCCTGTTGGAAAAGTGCTTGATGATTGCGGAAAAACGAGGATTTAAAAAAATCCACGGCATTGTCCTGCAGGAAAACAAAAACATGCTGGCCCTTGGCAGAAAGATGGGCTTTGCGATTAACAGAGGAGAGGATTCCGGAGAGTATGAACTGCGCATTGATTTTGACGAGATGGAAAAAATCCCTGATCCTACTGCCGCGTTTCTATGCGAGTCAAAGGCGTAGAAAATCAAGGCTTTAGCAAACATAACCGGAAGACAGGCATAACCAAGGGATCGGAAAAGACGGCGAATAGCGGATTGGGAAAACTGCAGGGAGACGGAACATGGGAAAATTCTCTCCGGGCTATATTGCCCTCCATAAAAACGGGGAATTGGGCAAGAGGATCGAGGCAGTCCGGAAGATCCTGGCCGACTGCACTCTGTGCCCGTGGCATTGTCATGTTAACCGGCACAAGGGCGAAAAAGGCGTCTGCCAGACGGGGGCGCTGCCCATGATCGCCGACTATGGCGCTCACTTTGGCGAAGAGAGGCCGTTGGTGGGATCGCGCGGCAGCGGCACGATTTTTCTTTCCTATTGTAATCTCAAGTGCGTCTTTTGCCAGAACTACGACATCAGCCATCTGGGAGCTGGAAAGGAAATCAGTTTTGAGGAATTGGGGGAAATGATGCTGTCTCTCTGGCGCCAGGGATGCCACAATATCAATTTCGTCTCACCCACCCATCAGGCAGGCCAGATCCTTGAAGCTCTTCCCTACGCAATTGAAGGAGGTCTCGACGTTCCTTTAGTCTATAACTGCAGCGGATATGAAGAGCTTACAACCCTGCGACTTCTGGATGGCATATTCGACATCTACATGCCCGACTTTAAATACGGAAACAGCGAGTCGGCGCGTCGCCTGTCCGGTATCCCCCATTATTTTGAAACCGCCAAAGACGTCATGAAGGCAATGTTCCGCCAGGCAGGCGACCTCGTTACCGATAAGCGGGGTATCGCACTACGCGGGCTATTGGTTCGGCATCTGGTCCTGCCGGGCGGACTTGCAGACACCCGCAAGGTTATGGAGTTTATTGCCCGCGAGATATCGACCAATACCTACGTCAACATCATGTACCAATACCATCCCTGCTTTCAGGCAGCAGGATATCCGCCCATGGACAGATCGATAACCACGGATGAATTCGAAAAGGCGGTCTCAATCGCCCGCAAGGCAGGGATCCGCAGGCTGGACGGGATCACCACGGCCTAAATTAGACGGAAATATCTTGCGCAACTTCCCTTGTCCAATTTTCCTGGATACTGATCAAATGAAATTTTAAAATAATTAGTTATTTATGATTTATTCTCTCATCTGTATAACAGGTGAAATTCTCTCAAAAGCTGAAAATCGCCCAGTCAAAAAACAGCATTTCAAAGTAAATTACCACCGGAAACAAACAAACTCATCCTGTTATCAGCATGCGTGATAATAAGGCTTATTTCCCAAAATGCCGCATACACCATCCCTAACAGTTTTTCCTTGTATGTCAGAAAATTCTCACTTAGTATACATGCAAGATCTTGAATTTCTATAAGATGCAGATCAAGAATATTGGACTGCAAAGAAGAAAAGCAGCAAAAACTTTGCACGTTGACGATTGCGGCATTGGATAAATGGCGTGATTTGATCTTCCATTGTCCCGAAATGGTCATGCGGGAAATTAAATAGTTAACTGCCCAAGGAAGATATGAGCATTGAATACAAGATCAATGAACCTGTAAGCACTGATCAGTTTGTGGCTTTATTGAAATCGTCTACTTTAGGGGAGCGTCGTCCAATAGAAGATAGGGAGTGCATGGAGGGCATGCTTTCAAATAGCAACCTTATCGTGAGTGCTTGGCATAATGGTCAGCTTGTCGGCATTGCCAGAAGTGTCACAGATTTTCATTATGCCTGTTATCTATCAGACCTGGCTGTAAGTCTGGAGCATCAAAAATCTGGTATAGGAAAACGGCTTCAAATTCTCACTCAAGAGCAACTTGGTCCAAAATGTAAACTTATACTAATTGCTGCCCCTGCGGCCAATCAGTATTACGAGCATATTGGTTTTAGCCACAATCCACGCTGCTGGGTACTTGAACGTGAATCAAGCATCGGCAGTTAAAAAAACAAAGGCAGCGGACGCCAAAAAGCGGCGCTCGCTGCTTTGGGCGTTGGAGGCTGGCGTTCTGTCGGACACATTGAATGCAGAACTACTTCAAAGGCTACGAGCGCTTCGCCTTTGTGGTACTGCTGTTGCTCACGGGCGCAGGCATTCTTGGCGTCTATTCCGCGCTCGCTGGCTTGCCCAATTGCGCGATAAATCCGCGTAACACCGGTTCCTTCTACGTAACAATTGAGGCGCAACAATGAAACTATTGCGAACAAACAGCTCCAACTCAGACTTCAAAGAGCTTTGTTTTCAATTAGATAATGAGCTTAACAAAAGATATGGAAAGGAACAGTCAAAGTATGACAAACATAATGTCATTGAATATAACCGAACTGTAATTGTCGGTTATATTCACGATATTCCTGTTGCAAGTGGTTGCTTTAAAGAGAATGATCAGGATTCGATTGAAATTAAAAGAATGTTCGTAACTCCTGCTCAAAGGAGAAAAGGTTTTTCTAAAAAAATTTTATCAGCTCTTGAAAACTGGGCAAAAGATTTGGGTTACTCAATTGCGCGTATTGAAACAGGAAAAGGTCAACCTGAAGCAATCGGCTTATATGAGAAAACTGGATATAAAGTTGCAGAAAATTATGGGCCATATATCGGCATTGAAAATAGCGTTTGTATGGAAAAGAAAATATAAAAAATTATAACCATTTGCTTGTGAGGACGTACAAAAGAGCGCGCGCCTCACAGCGCGTTGTTGTGGATTGAGAACGAATAGGAGGTGAGGATGGGTGAACCTGTTTATGCGCTAAACTTGTTTGATGTCTCAAATAAAGAAGAATATTTGGCATATTCGCGAAGATCGGTCAAGGAGGTTCAAAGATATGGAGGGCATGTGGTCGCCCTTGGCAAATTTAGAGAAATTATCGTTGGCGACTTGGAACCCAGGTCGGTTCTAATAATAGTTGAGTGGGAGTCTCGGGAAGCATTTGAGAGATATTGCAATGATCCGGATCTCAAAGACCTCCACCCACATAGAATCAACGGAACAAGCAACTATATTTGGCAACTTTTTGACAAATTGTCGGATCTTAGGCCAATATTGAAATGAAATACATTATCTTAGTCGATGTATGACTTTCAAAAGTTATCGAAGTTGAGTCCGCTATTGGCTGAAACTGGATTTGCAGATCGTGACTTTTCCATTTATCGCATCAAAGGCAAAAAAGCATTCAAAACGGTTTTGGTGTAAGATCTCAAAAAAGCGTTTAAAGAACGGCTCACCGGAAATGAGAACCGTCCGTGATTTCCTCCTCGGCGCCGTCACATTCGAGAGGAGAGATTATATAGAACCCAGAGCGTTCCACCGACCATGAGTATCAAAAGGAGAGTGGAGAACAGGATCAGCTGCAGATCCTCCCGCTTCTGCTCGGAGAAACCGATATGCAGGAAGAAGCGGAAGTGGACGATCATCTGCAGGAGGGCGAGAGCGCCGATGGCACAGAACAGCCAGAATTGCGGGAACACTGACCAATGTACCATCCCAAAAGCCAGGCCGGTCAGAATCAGGGCGAACGCGAAGCCATAGACGTAGGATCGAAGCTCCTGCGAGTATCCGCCTGCATCTGTCCCGTGGCTGGACGGTTCGCCTGCCTCGTAGCCGGATGATTCCTCTGCCTTGCCGCTGGACGGTTCGTCTGCCACTATCCGGGACGGTCCGGGCGGTGCCCCGCAGATGACTCTGTAGAGCCACGACAGCCCGATCACGACGAGAAACGCGGTCGCCAGCGTCTTCAGCACAGATCCGAGCGATGTATTGCGGTGTCGCTTGCGCGCATTGCTCATATGAGCCCTCCAAGATAGACCACCGAGAAAATTGCTATCCACACAATGTCCAGGAAATGCCAGAACAGCCCAAGCCTGAGCAGCCCGAGTTTGACGTGCTTGTCGATGCCGTAAACCGCCAGCTGCAGGAGCAGGGCGAAAATCCAGATAATGCCGGTCGTTACATGCAGCCCGTGCAGAGGCACCAGGGCGAAGAATGCCGACGAGAAACCATCGCGGGTCGGGCCGCCGCCCTTGTCGAACATGGAGATGAAGTCGTGGATCTCGAAGCCGAGGAAGGCAAGCCCGAGACACATTGTTACAATGAGCCACAGGACGATCTTTCGCACCGAGTGGCTGTGTTTCAGCGACAGAGAGACCATGCCGAAGGTGAAGCTACTGGTCAGAAGCAGCATGGTCTCTATGAACGCGCTGGTGATGTCGTAGAGTCGTTCCGGGCCGGGGCCGCCTGCCTGCGCGTGAAGTGAAGTGGCGTAGATGGCAAACAGCATCCCGAAGACGATCGCATCGCTCATCATGAAAACCCAGAAGCCGAAGATCATCTCTTCGCAGCGGCTGTCGACATCCGGATGGGCGGAACCGAGATTCAGGCCGGGGTAGCGTATGGTGTCAGGGGTCATTGGCTCGCCTCCGGAAGAGCATGCGCTGCAAGCCCTTCGTTAGTGGGCTCCGCCTCCTCGAGCCGCGATACCGGCCGCGTGGCGGCAACGGTGGCGAGCCAGCGTCTATGCATTTGCTTCACTTCCTCTGCCGGGATGATTTTTTCGTCGTCGCGGACGAAACCGCGAGCGATGGTCGCCACGAAAAAGATGAGTGCTCCGGCCGAGGCCATCCACCACAGATGCCAGACAAGGCCGAAGGCGGTGAGGACGCCGGCGATGCAGAAGACGACGCCCATGGCACTGTTCTTCGGCATACTGATGTCGGTGTATTCCTCCGGTTCTTGATAGGCTACGCCATTGTTCTTGGCGACCGTGAAATTGTCCCGCGCCGATACCTCGGGGATGGTCGGGAAATTGTATTCGGGCGCAGGTGCAGGTGTCGCCCATTCCAGGCTTCGGCCATCCCATGGGTCGCCTACCGGCACGGCATAGGCTGTCCGTCTCTTCACCGAGATGACGAACTGTACGATCAGACAACCGAACGCGGCGAGGACGCAAACCGCGCCGGCCAGGGCGACAATCATGTAGGGGAGATAGACCGGATTGGAGAAGGCGAGGGTGCGGCGTGGAAAGCCAAGTATGCCGAGCGCATAGAGCGGGGAGAAGGCGAGGATGAAGCCGATGATCCAGAAGAAGGCCGAGGCTCTCCCCCAGGTTTCATCGAGACGGAAACCGAACGCCTTGGGGAACCAGAAGTGATAGGCGGCGAGCATGCCGAAGAGCAGGCCGGGGATCAGCATGTTGTGGAAGTGCGCCACCAGAAACAAGCTGTTGTGAACCTGATAATCGACCTGCGGGTTGGCAAGCAGAATGCCGGTCATGCCGCCGATCACAAAAAGCATCATGAAGCCGAGCGCATAGATTAATGGCGTCTTGAAGCGCACCCGTCCGCGAAACATGGTGAGCATCCAATCATAGACCTTCACGCCGGTCGGAATGCCGATCAGCATGGTGGCGATGCCGAAGACGGCATTGATGTTTGCGCTTTGCCCCATGGTGAAAAAATGGTGCACCCAGACCGTGAAGGAGAGGACGGTGATCGTTATTGTGGCCAGGACGAGAGATCTGTAGCCATAGAGCGTCTTGCCGGAATACGTCGAGAACACTTCCGAATAGACCCCGAAGGCGGGCAGGATTAGGATGTAGACCTCCGGATGCCCGAACAACCAGAACAGATTGGCATAGTTCATCATATTCCCGCCGAGATTGTTGGTGAAAAAGTGGCAGTCGAGATAGCGGTCCATCGCCAGGAGCGCGGTGGCAACAGTGAGTGGCGGCATGCCGAAGATCATCAGGATGCTGGTGCACAGCGCCGTCCAGCAGAACAACGGAAGGCGGAGGAAGCTCAAGCCCGGCGCCCGCTTTTTGTAGATGGTTACGGCGAAATTGATGCCGGTCATGGTCGTGGCGATAGTGGAGAGCGTGACGCTCCAGATCCAGTAGTCCGGGCCGACCCCGCCGTTGAAGGCAGGCTCCGTGTAGGGCGGATAGCCGCTCCAGCCGCCGGTGGAGAACTTGCCGATGTCGAGCGAGATCATGACGATCGCGGCGCCGGCGGCGGTCAATCCCAGACTGATCGAGTTCATGACCGGGAAGGCGACGTCGCGTGCGCCGATCTGCAGCGGCATTACGTAGTTGATGACGCCGATCAGGAACGGCATCGCCATGAAGAAGATCATGATGGTGCCGTGGGTGGTGAAGAACTCACCGAAATGTTCCGCCGAGAGGAAGCCGCCGTTCAGCGCGAAGGCCTGCTGCGTACGCATGAAGAAGGCTTCGATCAGCGCCCGCGACAGCATCACGAAGGCCAGCACGATGTACATGATGCCGATCCGCTTGTGATCGACGCTGGTCAGCCATTCCGACCACAGCACCTTCCATTTGCCGAACCAGGTGATGAGAGCAATCGTGACCACCGCGCCGAGGATGACAAGCAAAGCCGCGAAAGTGGCGATGGTGCCGTTGACAATGTTCTCGACCGTTGGATGCTCGATCATCTTCCAGAATGGGAGTGAGTCGAGGCTGAGCCGGCCCAGGATAATATGCATCAATGACATGGCGATCAGTCCGGTTTGGCGGTGGCGGGAGCGCCGGTTAATACGGTCCGGACTTTCGGCCCGCCGTGAAAGTAGGCCACGATGTTCTTGAAGAGATCGGCCGGAACATCGCGGAAATAGACGACACCTTCCGGCATATTTTCTGCCCGAAGATCATGGTGCAGATCCGAGGCCGTACTGCGCCCGCTGAGCACGCCGTAGACATCTGGCGTCAGCGCGATACCGGTCCTCCGCACCTTGTCAACCCACGCCTCGAAGTCCGCCGCGGTCATCGCCACGGCGCGGAAGTGCTGCTCCTGAAAGCCCTCGCCATTGTACTGCGTATTCTCTCCCAGGTAGCTGCCGCTGTGGTCGGCCTTCAGGTGCAGCTGCGTCGTCATGCCGGCCATGGCGTAGATCTGGCTGCCTAGCGACGGAATGAAGAATGACTGCATCACGGAATCGGAGGTGAGCTTGATCGCCACCGGTCTGTCGACGGGGAGCGGGAACCGGCCGATACTGGCAACACCGAGTGTCGGATAGATGAACAGCCACTTCCAGTCATAGCCGACGACGTCGACCGTCAAGGCCTCCCGATTGCTTGTCAGCGGCTTGTAGGGATCGAGGAGGTGCGTACCGCGCCACAACCAGACGGACATCCAGATGACAACGCAGAAGGGAACGCCCCAGGCGAGGATCTCAATCGACCAGACGAACTCCCATCCGGGTTGGTATTTCGACGATCTGTTCCCGTAGCGATAGCGCCAAGCAAAGAACGGCGTCAGGAGGAAAACAGGCAGCACGACGATAAGAAGAGCCAGAATGATGTCGATGAAATAGCCGCGCTGCTGTGCCGCGACGGGTCCGTGAGGCACAAGAAAGGTGATGTCGCTGTAGGAACAGCCGGCGAGCGACAACACCAGCGCGGCGGTCGCCAATCGGGAGAGCGCTTTTGCACCTTTTATAAACGTTGGGACCCTAAAGCTCTTCCGTTCCTTGTTAAGGATAAGGTTGTCGCCCATGACAGCAGGGCCAAAGAGACCAATATCAGATATCATTATAATTCCTCTAAGATAAGAGCATTGGTTATCTGAGTTTATGCCGTGAGATACTTAACGAATATGCAAAAGGGATCCAGGTGCGCATTTTGCCTAACAGAAAATATTTCTGCTGCTCAGGCAGAAAATGGTCAGGGCAACGGCCGAACCCAGGATAATCGAGCGATAGGTCGGCCTGTTTTTACGTTGTACCCTCCTGGTGTCGAAAAGGAATAAGCAAACGTCATGCCACTGCGGAAAAGCTCCTCTTTGCTCCAGCTCATACCGCCGCAAGGATGCCAGGGGATAGATAAAAATGAGATGCGGGCACAACCGTGCCGCGATACAAAGCTATGGACAGATGGGGAACTATCAAGCGTTTTGCCATTTTTCCGTCCTGAACAGCGGGACCGGGTCCGAAAGGACTGGACGGCGGTTTCCTGCGCATCGAGGCGAACCTGCGGGACCGACTGACGCTACCGGGGATAGGCCTGGAAAGAACAATAATAGAACAAAAATAGGGGACAACAAAACTTCATGTAAATTTCGCTGAGGTTTGCAATGTTAGCAGTTTCGCCCATGTCTCTTATTGCGCGATATTTGTCATAAATTCCCCTTTCTATATTTTGAAGCAACACGACTAAGCGTTGGTGCATGCATCCTGATCTCGGCATCTATATGAACAGGCAAAGTGGACTCGCTTACTACCTTCTCACGATCCTGGCAGCATTGTGCGGAGTTTTCGGAGTTCGGGGTGGTAATGTCATTCCGGGAATGATCCGGCCGCTGGGTGGACATGCCGATGAAAGGTCCGCAAAAGTCTGGCGCACGGTTGCCACCGGGATGTTTCCTGCCGCGGCAGGCTTTTATCCGCCTGCAGTTGTACCGGAAGAGATACTGAATGATCACCCGGAGCATTTACGGGCAATTCTCGTCAATGGCTGTAATCCCCTGAGATCCTACCCCGACACTACAGCCTATGAAAAGGCGTTCGCCGCCCTCGATTTATTGGTCGTTACTGATATCGTCATGAACGAAACAGCCCGATTTGCCCATTACGTGCTGCCTTCATGTTCTCTTTATGAATGTTGGGATGGGACCTTCTTTCCCTGGACCTATCCGGAAGTGTATTTCCAGATGAGACAACCCGCCCTGGATCCTCCCGGTGAATGCCTGGAGCCCGAACGGATCTTTACCCTCCTTGCAGATCAAATGGGTCTTGTTCCTGACATCCCGGAGGACATTCGTCAGGCAGCGGGAAGCAGTCGTCTCGTCTTTGGCGCAAAACTCATGCAGTGGGCTGCCAAGGCGCCATCTATCCGCAGGGCTATGCCATTTATTCTTGCGAAAACCCTTGGTGTGGAATGGGACAGCGCAAACAAAGCAGCATTATGGGGGATGCTGATGACCTTGCCGCGAGATGTCAGGGAAAATGGCATACGGGCAAATTTTGCCGCAGGGCCGGACCAGGGAGACCGCATGTATCGCTCTGTTCTCGATAATCCGCAGGGAATCTGGCTTGGACTCGCGGAGACAGCTGAACCGATGGCCGGTCTGCGGACAAGGTCGCGAAAACTGGAAATATATATCGAAGAAATGGCCGCAGCAGTACTCGCCCTATCCCCACGGCAGGAACAGGAGGCAATAGCATTACCAGATGAATTCCCTTTTGTTCTCATGGCAGGGCGTCATACGCAGTACAATGCCAATACCCTCATGAGAGATCCGAAATGGAATGAAGGAAAACGAGCCTGCACCATTGCCGTTCACCCTGAAGACGCAAGGAAGCTGGATCTTGTTGATGGGCAGCAGGTGCGCATAACAACAGAAGCCGGCAGCGAAGTGGGAGAGCTCGAAATCACGGAGCAGGTAAGACCTGGGACGGTCATGATTCCGCACGGCTTTGGGCTTCTGTATGACGGCAAGATTTATGGAATGAACGTCAATCGACTCACCAAAAACACGCATCGCGATCGGTTCGGCACCCCGCTGCACAGATTTGTGCCCTGCCGTATCGAGGCAAATGCTCTGCCGGACGGGATTTAGCTCCTTCAACCCGGGATTACCCATATGTGGAAGGACCGAAAAAACCAAAAAGATGAATGCAAAAATACCGGAGCTTTGATGATTGTTTACTTAGCCATTCGAAAATTTAGGTTTTTCGAGTTTGTCAACCTTGATGATCTCCTAAAAAGTCATCGAAGCTGCTGAGATGGGCTCTGGAAAAAGTTCGATATACTAGGCGTAGTATCTGAAACGAGGATTTGGCAGTACATGTGGTACGGCAAATCCTCGTTTCAGATCTACAACGACGTAGATCGGGCTTTTTACGAGTCCATCAACCTTGCCGAGGTACCTTTGTAGCGTCGACAAATCAGCGTATTAAAAATCACCTGATGCCAAGCTGTTCATCACGTCACAGCCCAAGATCCTTTTTAAGGGGTTCGAAACGTTAACTGGTTTTTGAGTTGTTCTGAAAAATCGTTGGCATGTTTTTCTAAAAGTCGGGCGGATGCCTCTTCGTCACGTTGCTCCAGAGCCGCGGCAATACCTTCAAATTCCAAATGAAGTTTCTCCCAATAGCCACTTTCGATTCCGACAGAGTTCCAAATCCTCACCGCTTGATCATGGAGGCCACTTAACGTTTTGACCAGCAGCTCGTTTTTAGTCGACTTTCTGATGACTTCGTGAATCTCATTGTCAAGTTTCATCAAAGTCTTTGTGTCCTTTGTCGACTTCATATCTTCTATCAGGCGCCGGACTTCTTTGATTTCCTCGTTGGAGATTCGGGTCGCGGCTAACTTACCAGCCAATCGTACTAAGTGCGCCCGAACCTCAAAGACATCTCTGAGTTTTTGAAAGCTTATCTCTTCCACGAACGTGCCGGCATTGGGGATAATGCGCACTAAGCCATCTATTTCGAGCCGCATAAGTGCTTCCCGGACTGGTGTGCGGCTGACATTAAATGCTTCCATTATCTCTTTTTCGCGGATTATTGCGCCCGGTTTTTGCTCCAGCGAGATGATCTGCTTCCTTAATTCATTGTATATATTGTTATCACTCATGATGTTTGGACTGTTGTCTGTTTTATGTATATTGCCTTCTTGGGCAGCTGGCCTTTTCTTTGCTTTACCTGAGAGCACAAATATGGGTATTTTGCAGATTAGGCAAGATATTGCGGTAATGCCGGCTAACCCTTCCTCGGATATTCGTGAGAAGATCTGGTGCCATGATATCAGTTGTAGTCTGCCCGTTCATGTACGGATAGAGAGGATGTGTGACTATACCCAAAACAACTGCTGTTATGCTTGTTTTTTGTTTAGCTGTGCTATGCTTTTTTAGAAAACTGCAAACCATGCCGGACTTTTTCACAAACTGCAATAGCAATCTGAAAATCAGCACAAATCAGCAGGCAGGGTTCTGGTATCGAAAAGGGGGATGTAAAAAAAAATTAGACAGCAGAGCGGTGTTGTGCTCCCGATGAACGTTCAAATTCTCTCTGGGCCACATGTCGGTGACCCAGAGATTCCTCGGTGATGTTTTATCGACGCGGCTTTTTGCAGTCCAACAGCCGCTCAGCTATGCAAGGGGCAATCAAGAGCTTTAAAGGATGTCTCAAGAAGGATCTCGGCCAGTGTTGGGTGAGCATGAATGGTTCGTGCCAGGTCCTTGACTGTAGCGCCCATTTGCATGGCAAGGCTTGCTTCTCCCAATATATCAGTTGCATGAGGTCCGGCGATATGCACCCCAAGAATTTTGCCGGTTTCTCCATCCGAAACAATTTTTGCCTGTCCGACAATTTCACCCAAAACCTGAGCTTTGCCGGATGTTCTGAACAGGACCGAATCTCCCCGCACGTTGTCGAATTTTTCCCTGGCTTCTTTTTCTGAAAGTCCTATGTTACCGATCTCGGGCGAGGTGAAAATTGCTCCTGGAATATGGTTATACCGCATAATCTTGTCGCCATCGAAACAGTTTTCAACGGCAATCTCACCCTCGGTGGAAGCAACATGGGCCAGCATGACCTTGCCTGGTCCAAGGAGATCGCCTATTGCATAGACGTTTTCTGTTGAGGTGCGCATTTTCTCATCGACTATTACCCAGCCTGCCTTGTCCGTTGCAATACCTAGATTGTCAAGCCCGAGCTTGTCGCTATTGGGTTTTCGGCCGATACAGACAGCCAGTTTGCTTGTTTGTGCTCTGCTGATTTGGCGCTCTTTATCGCTGAGCCTGGCGGCAAAGGGAGAGGGGCCAAAGGTGACTGTCAGTTTCCCGTCTGCTTCCTCTGCAGCTTGCACTGTGCGGTTGACCAGCAGGTTTATTTTTCGCTTTTTCATTTCTCGGGCAATAAGCTTGCTGCAGTCTTCATCGATCGATGCAAGGGGGAGAGGCCGGTCCATGGCCTCGACGAGGGTCACCGCTGCACCGAGGCTATTCCAGATAAATGCGAATTCACAGCCAATCACTCCAGCACCGACTATGGTTATTGATTCAGGTACACTTTCAAGATCGAGTACATCATCACTGGAGAGAATGGTCTTATTATTGAAGGGCAGTGCCGGAATTGTTGTCGGCCGGCTTCCTGTGGCGAGTATCAGCCTGTCCCATATGAGGGATGTGGTGTTACCCTCATTGCCCGCTATCTCCAGTTGGTTCATTCCGGGGATATATGCCCGGCCGGTGACGTAGGTTATGCCATGTTTCTTCATGAGGGCGTGTATGCCTTGAGCCTGGGTTGAAATGACACCTTTTTTTCGTTTGGCCAGGATGGCCATGTTGCATATGGGAGTGGCAGCATTGTCAATCCCGAATTCACCGGCATTTTTAATTTCGTCCAACAGATCGGCGGTCCTTTTAAGAATTTTTGAAGGTATGCAGCCATAATTCAAGCAGGTCCCGCCAATACTGGATTTTTCAACGAGAGTGACTTCGCCTCCCAGTTGCGCTGCCCGGATCGCGGCAACGTATCCACCTGGACCGGCACCAATGATTGCTATCTTTTTAGCCATGCTGTTCTCCCTAATAGTAGTTTGCCTAAAGTCGAACGACTTGAATATCTACAGAAGAAAAATACGAATAACGCAAAAAAGCAATATTAATATTGACAACATCATCAATATATAAAGAATATATTGCCTATATCGTAATATTACGCTAAAAGAATCTTTAACAACATTACAATTCCCATGATCCGTCCCTTGAGAGGAGACGGGGTAATGCCGTAAAAAACCAACGATCCGCAGGTTTTTGGGAGAGCCATTCGTCAGCATGCGTATAGAACGAAGAAAGCCGCGCACCCGACGGACAAAGTGAAACGACCGAACGAGATCCGGGTTGTAAGAAACCAATAACCGTCTTACAGAGAACCAGAAGAGTAAACGTCTTGGCAACAGGATACACCCAACAATAACATCAAAAAGGAGCTTGCAAATGACTTTAGATCCAACGAAACACGCAGATTGGGAAATCGCCCAGGATGCGGAAAAAACGATGCTGACGATCTATGAGATCGGCGAAAAGCTTGGACTGACTAAAGAAGAACTTCTTCCCCAGGGTCATTACATCGCCAAAATCGATTTTCGCAAGGTCCTCGAACGCTTAAAAGACCAGCCGGACGGCAAATATATCGATGTTACGGCAATTACCCCGACCCCGCTTGGCGAAGGTAAATCCACCTCTTCCATGGGTCTGGTTCAAGGTCTCGGTAAGATAGGCAAAAGTGTCTGCGCCGCTATTCGCCAGCCTTCCGGCGGTCCGACCATGAATATCAAGGGGTCGGCAGCGGGCGGCGGCCTGGCTCAGTGTATTCCGCTCACCCCGTTTTCCCTGGGTTTCACCGGCGACATTAACGCCATCATGAACGCCCATAACCTGGCCATGGTTGCCTTGACCTCGCGCCTGCAGCATGAAAGAAATTACGATGACGAGCAGCTGGAAAGACTGTCCGGCATGAAACGTCTGGATATCGATCCGACCAACATCGAGATGGGCTGGATTATGGATTTCTGCTGCCAGGCGCTTAGGAACATCATCATCGGCATCGATGGCGTCAACGGCAAAGCCGATGGTTTCATGATGAAGTCCAAGTTCGGCATTGCTGTTTCTTCAGAGGTTATGGCCATTCTTGCCATCGCCACCGATCTCAAAGATATGCGCGAGAGAATGGGCAAGATCGTTGTCGCCTATACCAAGAAAGGCAAGCCTGTCACCACCGAGGATCTCCAGGTTGCCGGAGCAATGACCGCCTGGATGGTCGACGCCCTCAATCCATCTCTGATGCAGACCCTGGAGGGTCAGCCGGTAATCGTTCATGCCGGACCTTTCGCCAATATAGCAATCGGCCAGAGTTCCATTATTGCCGACCGCATCGGCCTCAAACTTGCTGACTACCATGTCACCGAGTCAGGTTTCGGCGCCGATATCGGTTTTGAGAAATTCTGGAATCTCAAGTGCCGTTACTCCGGCCTGAAACCGGATTGTGCGGTTATCGTTGCCACCATCCGCGCCCTCAAGTGTCATGGAGGTGCTCCTGTTCCGGTCCCCGGCAAGCCCATGCCGGAAGAGTACAAATCAGAAAACGTTGAGTGGGTGGCCAAGGGCTGCGACAACCTGATTCATCATATCCGCACAGTCCGCAAGGCCGGTATTGCTCCGGTTGTCTGCATCAACGCCTTCTACACCGATACCGATGCCGAAATCGCCAAGGTTCGTGAGCTGTGCGAAGCTGAAGGCGCGCGCGTGGCCCTGTCCCGTCATTGGGAGAAAGGTGGCGACGGCGCCATTGAATTCGCCAAGACCGTGGTCGAGGCCTGTGAAGACAAAACCGAATTCAAATTGCTCTATGAGCTTGATATGCCGATCAAACAGCGGATCGAACTTATCGCTAAAGAAGTCTACGGCGCCGACGGTGTTGATTATTCCCCGGCTGCCAACAAGTCGATCGAACGTATTCAAGCCGACCCGGAACTTGCCAAACTGGGAATGTGCATGGTCAAGACCCACTTGTCCCTGTCCGATAATCCGTCTCTGAAAGGCGTGCCGAAAAACTGGCGCCTGACCATCAGGGAAGTATTGACCTACGGTGGAGCGGGATTTATCGTGCCCGTGGCAGGTACCATCAGCCTGATGCCTGGAACCAGCTCGAATCCTGCCTTCAAGCGGATCGATGTTGATGTCGAAACCGGTAAGGTCGAAGGCGTTTTCTAGGGTTTTTCGTACTTAGCCATTCCAAATTTTATGTTTTTATGAGGTAAGACACTATAGCTTTGTCTTTAAGCTCTTACATGGTACAGTACACTTGGCTCGGATCTCCCTGTATTTATGCCTTATTTAGTCATTTCCAAATAATGCGGGGAGCTCTCCGGTACTTCAATTACTTGATATGTCTTGTAAGTCCATGAGACAGCAGTGATCCCAAGTCAGATCATTGGAAGGAGAATCATGTCCAAGAAATTTTTGCTCACCGCTTTTAGTAAGGATCGGCCCGGTATCGTTGCGGATCTTTCCCGCGTCATCTATGAGAATGGCTGCAATCTGGAAGAATCCTCCATGACCAATCTCGCCGGAGAGTTTGCTATTCTATTGTTGTTATCCGTGCCGGCAGGAAACCTTGAGGACGCAGAAGAAAAACTCTCCACGGAATGCCGCAGGCTGGAGAGAGAAAAGGGTATTACGGCTTTTATCCGGCCGATTGATTTGGAGGCGCGGGAACAAAAAGCGAAATTACTCACCAGAACGATACATGTGGAAGGGATTGATCAGGCGGGAATCGTTTACAAGGTAAGCAGCTTTCTCGCCGACAATGGTATTAATATCGCCACGCTGCACACGGAAATGAGATTATCTCCCGAGAGCGGAGCCGCGATTTATGCCATGACGATTACCGTTGAACTCCCTTCGCAATTATCCCTTCAAGCCATTGAGGACGGGCTGGCGCAGATAGGCGATCAATTGAATGTGGATGTCACCTTCGAGTGATGACCTTCGGTAATATTTGTTTCGACGCCATCGATATTGCCTGTCCGTTTGCTGTTAAATAAGTCAGGAGTCCGGCTGGAGAAGAGGATTTTCTCCAGCTGACTCCCGGTTTAACTAAAGGACGGTAAGGAAGGGCATATTTCTTGTCAGAAATCTTTCAACACAAGATTGTCGCGGTGAATGATCTCATCGTAGTGTTTACCCCCAAGACAACTCTTGATTTGAAATGTTTTGAGGCCCTTGATTAAATTAATGTCTGTAGACCGGTAATTAACCAGGCCAATGCCGATGACTACATTCTCTGAAGTTTTGAATTCAACTGCCGCCCCTTCTTCAAAATCTCCTTCTACCGCGATAACTCCTATGGGGAGCAGACTCCGGCCGTTCTGGCGGACAGCGCGAACCGCTCCATCGTCAATGATAATACTGCCCTTGGGTGATAATGTGTGCGCGATCCAGCATTTTCGGCTGGCCATTTTGCCTTCTTTTGGCTCAAAATAGGTGCCGATCTCCTGGCCGTCAAAGAGTTTCAGTAACACATTTTCCACATTGCCTCTGGCGACTATCATGGGGATTCCTGCTGAAGTAACCTTCTGCGCGGCATGAATTTTACTGAGCATCCCTCCTGTGCCCAGAGAGCCGGGAATACCGCTTGCGTAATCTTTGATCTCCTTTTTGATCTGCCGCACTTTTGGAATCAATTTGGCATCGGCAAATTGCCGAGGGTCTTTATCATACAGGCCATCAATATCAGTCAGAATGAACAGGAAATCCGCATCCATCAGTAACGAGATCATGGCTGCCAGATTATCATTGTCGCCCAGTTTTATCTCTTCTACCATAATGGTATCGTTCTCATTGATGATGGGGACGATTTTCCAGTCAATCAGGGTGTGCAGGGTATTTCTTGAGTTGAGATATCGCTTCCTGTTGTTGAGGTCATCTCCGGTTAATAGAAGCTGGGCGATTTTTATGCCATGCGCGGAAAAACATTTTTCGTAGGCATTCATAACTCCGCTCTGGCCGATAGCAGAGATCGCCTGGCGTTTAGGGATCTCATCCGGGCGGCGAGCCATTGCCATTTTTCGCATCCCGGCAGCCATGGCCCCGGATGAAACCAGGATTACCTCTATTCCCCGGCCCATGAGGCTGCTTATCTGAGTGGATATCGTCTCTATCACCTGCAGATTCAAACCGTCTTCTGCGGTGATGACATTACTGCCTAATTTTACAACTATCCTTTTCGCGTGGAGCAATCGATCTATTGGCATACTGGCACTCTTGGCAAATTTATCTGTTGATTGATTAAGATGGGAACGATATGCGCCTGGTGTCCGGACGAACCCATGAACTTCGATTCCCGCAAGATTATGGCTATTGATGGTATGAACCAGTTTTATCGGCAGTTGCCTCAAGCACTTTTGCTGCCGTTCTCCTTCCTCCATCCTTTTTTTCTGTAAACATTCGGCGTCTCATCCGTTATTGAGTGGTACCACTTCAGGCCCCGTTGCTCAACAAATTTCAAATTCTGCAACCTTGCTCCGGTATATACGCCGTAATGGCCATGGAACCGTCTGATTCTTGTGCTAACGAGCCTATCTCTCTAAAATAAAACAGTATATTTTTAATAAGTGCTGATCCATTTTGATGATATAACGGTCGTCGATATTTGTAGTGTTCAGCTCTTCGCACGGCAAGGTTAAGTGAAAGCCAGAGAAAACCTAAGGTAATATTTTTTGTCTTGACATTCAATATGCATCTAATTATACCAATGTATATTGAATGTATACTGGTTGTATATTGGATAAATATCTGTATGCGAATGGTCGAATTTTGTATGTTCTCTACTGAGACCATGAGTTATAAAAACCTATACCTGTAGAGGAACAACCATGCAAATTTTGGTAGCTTACCGAGGTGCTAAAGTTGGAAAAGATCTACTCAACCTGGCGATACAACACGCCAGGGCATTTGGGGGTAAGGTTCACCTGGTTACTTCTCTACCGGGGGGAGAGAAATCGTCTGCAGAGATAGTAGCCGAGGCAGAAGGGAACCTTGCTGAAGCAAGTAAGTACCTGGATGAACAAGGAATTCAAAATGAATCCCATCTCCTCGTCAGGGACAGGATTGCCGGTGAAGATATTGTTGAATTTGCAGCGAAAAACGCTTGCGATGAAATTATTTTCGGAGTGAAAAGTCGCTCAAAAGTCGGCAAGATTCTTTTCGGCAGTACAGCTCAATATATTATTCTTAAGGCCAATTGTCCTGTGATTTCAGTAAAATGATGAACCCATACATGGCATAAATTATATAACCGTTCACCCTTACCCCATTTTCATCTGATCAGGCCGCCGTGAATGGATGGACAGGTTTGGAACCCTCTCCTACTTTACTTCCGGCCTGCTGGAAAACCTGGATTACTGGATAACGACGGTCAAGGATAACCTGGTGTCAAGGTTATTATTTTGGCGAATTAAACATAACACTAGGAGCAACTTAATATGGGATCGATTAGTGAACAACACCTGTTAGAAGCGATTCATAGTGAAATCATCGCCAGAGATATTTATGCGATGTTGGCAGAAAAGATCGTTGTGAAAGAGGGTAAGGATATTATGCATGAGCTTTCCAAGGCGGAAGAAAAGCATAGAGCCACCTTGGCAGCTAGGTATAGGTCATTGGTCGGCAAAGATTATGAATACGATCCTGAATTGCATGCCGGTCCAGATATTTCTTTTTTGAGGGGCAGTGTTTTCGAGTATACCCAAGCCAGCGAAGCTTTAAGAATTGCGCTGAGCGCAGAAATAGACTCCGCTAACTTTTATCGGAGCCTTCTGAAGGCTGCCGATGACCCAGAGGATCGAGATATCCTCAAGACATTGATAAAATTTGAAGAATCCCATCAAGTCATCATCAAAAACGAAATTAAGAAACTGGATGAGACGAATCATTGGCAATTGAACAGGTAGGAATGAAATGAATGAGGAGGAGGAGGGCATCCAGTTCACCTCGCATTAAATTTATTTTATGGGTGCTGTGCACCAGCATGTCGAGGATGGCATCGTCAAGCGTCGGGTCACCGATATCCGAGTCAACCTCATTGAGGCAGTACTCTACACCTTTCTTTTTTATAACTTGATGGCGTTGTAAAAACTCTTCACCTTCTTCGTTGCAGCAAATTTCCCATCATTTCGAAGTATCTCTTGTACGTCGAAATGATGGGAAATTTGCTGCCCCCTCAAATCTGAAATTTTATACTTGGCTATCGCCGATTCAGGGTGGTCAATTTTCGTTTGTCATTTACAAAGCCACTGTAAACGTTCAGTGTCTCATCCGTTATTGAGTTGTTCCGCTTCGGGCCCCGTTGCTCAACAAAATTCAAATCCTGCAACCTGACTCCGGTATATGCGCTGTAACGGCCATGGAACCGTCTGTATTTCCAGCGATGGCAGTTGACCTCATCGCGCATCCGACCGCTTACCTCATAGCGAACTGCTCCGCAAAAAACAAAGAAAATAAATTGTGATATTTTGTCTTGACATTCAATATGCAACAAATTATACCAATGTATATTGAATGTATATCGGTTGCATATTGGTTAAATATCGGTGTGTGAGCGGCCGTAAATAAATTTGTATCTTCTCTTACTAAGACCATGAGTGAAACAAACGTATACCAGGAGTTAAAGAGGCAGATCATCCTGCTGGAGCAAAAGCCTGGGGCGGTTATCCGCGAGAAAGAGGTGATGGAGGCGTTAGAGGTCAGTCGTACGCCGGTTCGCGAAGCGCTGATGCGTTTGGAAATGGATGGCCTGGTCCGGATTATTCCCAATGTGGGAACTTTTGTTGAAGAGGTGAGCTTTCAGCAGCTGAAGGATATTTTCGAGATTCGGGCAAACCTGGTGCTGCTGGCAGGTCATCTTGCCGCAGCACGCATCTCCCAGGAAGAAATTATCGAAATTCGTCAGCGGATCGACGAGATGAGGTCGACTCAGGAAACCAAAGAGCTGATGCGGCTCGATGGCGAGATCCACCAGATCATCAATAGCGCGACGAGAAATGAGCTTCTGGTAAAAATGCTCAATGGGCTGCACGACCAAGCGGTGAGAATTTGGACATTCACCGGGGCCAAAGGCGGTTACTGGAAAAATCTGGAAAAGGAATTCGACGAGATTGCGGCGGCTCTGGAGCAGCATGACGAGGAGATGACCGCACGTCTTTTAGAGAAACACACGAATCTTTTCGTGGAACATGTCAGAAGTCAGTTAACATTTTAGTCTTTATTCACCTAACCCATCAAAACAAGCAGTGAGGTCTGTTATGAGTGATTTTCCAAAAAAAGCGAAGGTAGTCATCATAGGTGCCGGTATTGTTGGTAATTGTGTCGTCGGTCACCTTGCAGAAAGAGGCTGGAAAGACATGCTGTTAATTGACAAAGGGCCACTCCCTAATCCTGGAGGATCGACCGGACACGCATCCAACTTTATCTTTCCAGTGGATAACGGCAAGCCGTTGGCCCAACTTACCATGGACAGTAAAAGGCAATATGCTGAGCTTGGTGTCGAGCGTATCTGTGGTGGCATAGAGGTCGCCAGAACAGAAGCGAGCGTGGCTGACACGAAACGTAGAATAGCCTCTGCCAAATGCTGGGGAATTGAGGCTGAGCTTCTTGACGTAGATGGGTGTGTTAAACTCTTTCCGTGGTTGAACAGAGAAAAAATTAAAGGTGGCTTTTATACACCTTCAGTAAGTGTTGTCGATTCCCTGCGTGCAGGCACGATAATGAGGGAAAAGGCTCAGAATATGGGGGCCCTCTCTGTCTTTGCCAATACCGAAGTATTGGATATTGAAGTTGAAGATGGAAAAATTAAAGGGGTGAAGACCGACCGCGGTGATGTTGAGGCTGAGTATGTAATCATCTGCTGTGGTGTCTGGAGCCCCCGCATAGGTGCAATGGCCGGCGCGGCAATTCCACTGGCACCGGTTGTTCACCAAATGATTGACGCCGGTCCTATCCCTCAGTTGGCCCATGTGAAAGGAGAGATTGGGTATCCGATTATCAGGGATATGAGTGTGAAGATGTATGAGCGTCAGACCTCAGGTACCATGGAAGTTGGATCATATGCCCACCGCTCAATTTTAATCGATCCGAATGATATCCCATCAAATGAGCAGGCAAAACTCTCACCGACTGAGCTGCCCTTCACCAAGGAAGATTTTGAGCCGCAGCTGGAAGACGCGATGGATCTCATGCCCGAACTGCTTGATAACGATAAGGTTGAAATTCAATACGCAATCAATGGTCTTATCTCTCTTACCCCTGACGGGGAGCCTCTCATAGGTGAAACCCCAGAAGTTAAAAACCTCTGGGTTGCGGCTGCAATCTGGATCAAGGAAGGGCCGGGGGCGGCACGAATGCTGGCTGAATGGATGACAGATGGTGCTCCCGAGTTAGATCCAAGCCATGTCGATATCGCTCGTTTTTATCCTTATGCAGGCACCAAAAAATTTGTCTGGGATCGCGCGATTGAAGGATTTCCAAAACTCTACGATATCGTCCATCCAAATGAGCAGTACCTGGATTCAAGAAATATTCGATTGAGTCCCTTTCATTCCCGGACCAAAGAATTGGGAGCGGTCTATTTTGAAACCGCGGGATGGGAGCGCCCACAATGGTATGAGAGCAATAAAGGCCTGCTGAAAGAATATGCGGATAGAATGGTTGAGCGGAAAAATGAATGGGATACCCGCTGGTGGTCTCCAATCATCGACGCAGAAAATATAGCCCTGCGTGAAAGGGTCGCCATGACTGATCTGAGTGCTTTTGCCATCTTTGACATCGTTGGCCCGGGCGCACTGGATGTGGTGCAGAAGGTAGCCGTTTCCCAGATGGATAATAAGGTTGGTAAGGCAGTCTATACTCTATTGCTCAATAACAAGGCAGGTATCCGCAGTGACCTTATCATTGCCCGAACCGGCAAAAATTCTTTCCGTGTCATCACCGGTGGCGGCCATGGCGGCGTAGATAAAAAATGGTTCACTGATCACCTCCCCGCAGATGGTACTGCCCAGCTCCATGATCAGACTTCCGCTCTTGGTACGGTTGGTGTCTGGGGGCCGTCGGCCAGAGCACTGCTTGAATCCGTCACTGAAGATGACATCTCCAACGAAGCCTTTCCCTATGCCACCGTCAAAAATTTCAGAATTAAGGATATCCCTGTATGGGCACTGAGAATGTCCTATGTCGGTGAATACGGCTGGGAGCTCTATACCGCGGCCGAGCATGGTCCGAAACTCTGGGATATTCTTTGGGAAGCGGGTCAAAAACACCGCGTAGTTCCTGTAGGTATCGGAGTTTATGGAACAAACGCCCGTCTGGAGAAAAGCTTCCGTCTTTTCGGTAATGAGTTTGATTCCGACTACAATCCGGTTGAAGCCGGAATGGCTCTGCCAAAAGTAAAAGCTCAGGATTTTGTCGGCAAGGAAGCATACCTGAAGGCCAGAGCTGAAGAACCGGTAACGAAGCTCTGCACCCTGACGGTGGATGATCACACCGACTCCAAGGGTGAAAAGCGGTATATGGTCGGTGTCGTTCCCGTATTAACTAAAGACGGTGCTTCCATTGTAGATGCTAAAGGCCGGCCGGCCTATGTTTCAAGTGCCGGTTACGGCGCGGTTGTCGGAAAATATATCCTCATGGCTTACCTGCCGCCTGAGTATGCCAAAGCCGGCAATAAACTCCAGGTTGAATACTTCTGCGAACATTTTCCCGTAACAGTCGAAGTCGTTGGTGCAGCACCGCTCTACGATCCGAAGCACGATCGTCTGAAAGGATAAAATCTGGCTGGTGGGCCTCTTCCCGGCATTTCCAAGGAAGAGGTTGTCAAACCACTAAATCTTCTGGGAGCCTCCGATAGCAAGGTCTCCCAGGGGGTATCATAAAGAATCCCGACGAGTTTGAAGGAACAGGGATCAGGAGAGACATCATGAATATTCTTGTCTGTGTAAAACGGGTTCCGGATATCGGCTCCCGGATCGATCTGAACGAAGACCGACAGACGATTAGTACGAAAAATCTTGGATTTTGCATCAGCCCCCATGAAGAATGTGCGGTAGAAGAAGCCATCAAGCTGGTTGAAGACCATGGAGGACAGTCGACAGTGCTCACTCTGGGACCTGCCGAGGCGGAGGAACAGATTCGTGACTGTCTGGCCCGCGGCATTGACCGGGGTATCCTGATTGAAACCGACGGTGGTGAATGGGATTCAAAAGAAACCGCCGAGGCTATCAAGTCGGTGATTATTGCCGAATCGCAAAAACAAGCGATCGACTTGGTTCTCTTTGGTACAGAATCCGCCGACAGTGGCGGCTGTCAGGTGGGAATCAGGGTAGCCCAGAGTCTTGATCTGCCCTGCATCTCCAGCGTCAAAAAACTCGAATTTGCTGACGGTGCGGCTACGGCCTCAAGGGAAGTCGACACCGGCTGGGAGATCTACGATCTGCCGATGCCGGCCGTGGTGACCGTTAAGGAAGGTATCAATCTGCCTCGATATCCGAGTCTGCGCGGAACCATGAAAGCCAAAAAGAAACCGATTGACAAAATGTCGGCCGCAAAGATCGGGGCAGGCCTGCAGCTGCAGCAGCTCGTCCATCCGCCCGAGCAGAAAAAAGAGGTGAATATGCTCGGTGAAGGGCCGGCGGCTGCGGCAAAGATCGTCGAGGTTTTGAAATCCCTGGAGGTGATATAGCCATGATACTTGGAGTCATAGAATACGAAGAAAACATGGTGACGGAAGCGTCACTTCAGATGATTACCTTCGCCCGCGGAGTAGCCGCCGCAAACGGTGATGAACTGGTTGGCCTGCTCATCGGCTGCAAGGATAGCGCAAGCCTTACCGGACAGCTTGGCAGCTATGGCCTTGCAAAAGTCATAAAAGCAGGGCACGCCCAATTGACTGACTATGCTCCCGTTGCCTGGGCAAAAATCGTCTCCCAGGTTATTGCGGAGAAATCTCCGACGATGGTCATGGCTGCGGGTACCGACAAGGGCAACGAAGTAATGGCGAATCTTGCTGCAATAGCCGATCTGCCCATGGCAACGAACTGTTCCGCGGTTACCCCTGGAGATCCGTTTAAGATCACCAGGCTCAGATGGGGCAGCAGCCTTCTGGAGGAAGCCGTTCTTCAAGGCGATTGCAAACTGCTCACGGTAGCCCAGGATATTATCCAGGCAGAAGAGGTTGCCGCGCCGGTTGCAACTGAAGTGCAGTCCTTTGAACCGAGCCTTTCCGAAAAAGATTTCCGGGTTCGTCTGGTGAGACGGGAAGCGGATGTTACCGAGGGTGTAACCCTGAAAAACGCCGACGTTGTTATCGGTGGCGGCCGTGGTGTCGGCAGTCCCGAGGCATACTCACTGCTGGAGGAACTGGCAGGCATGCTCAATGGCGCGGTCGGTTGTTCGCGGGTTGCCACCAACAATGGCTGGCGTCCGCATTCGGATCAGGTAGGGCTCACCGGGACTCGTATCTCTCCTAAACTTTATGTTGCCTGTGGTATCAGCGGGGCAATCCAGCATCTGGTTGGCTGCAAGGGTGCGGATAAGGTGATGGTCATCAACAAGGACCCGGAAGCGGCTTTTTTCGGCAAGGCAGACTACGGAGTGCTCGGCGATCTTCATGAAATACTTCCGGCCGTCATCGAAGAATTGAAGAAGAGAGCATAATTCTCGATTGGCAAAGAACCGTAGCGCTATAAACCCATATTTTTCCACCGGGCCTCTTTGGGTGCAGACAGGCCCGGTGGTTACCAAAAGTTTCAGAAGCAGTAGATTTACCAAATTTTGCAAATTATCGATAGATCGGTAGGACTGGGCAGCACCGGACCACGATGAAAATCGACAGGCAGTAGGAATCAGGATCGAGGAACGCCAAATGAACTTAGAAGAAAAAATTGTCCAGATGCTTGAAAAACAGAGCGTCGACTACGAAATTCGGGAGCATGAACCTGTATACACCAATCCGGCCATGGCAGAGGCTCTCGGAGTGAGCGAGTCGGAAACGGTCAAGTCGCTGGTGCTTACTACCAAGGAAAAGAAAATGGTGGTTTTTGTCATGCCGGGCAACAAGAAGGTCGACTGGAAAGCAGCCGCGAAAACCGCCGGCACCAAAAAAGTCGGTTTCGCCAAACCTGAAGAAGTGAGTGAGTTTGTGGGCTGTGAAGTAGGTTGCGTTCCACCCTTCGGCCATGTGACGGATTTGCCCATTTATCTGGATGGTGAGCTGATGCACCAGCGTTTCGTCTATTTCAATCCCGGTGTTCATCATAAATCTTTTAAGGTGACACCAAGAGATCTGAAAAAACTCTGCCAGACAAAATAACTGCTAAAAAGAACCGGGCCGACAGAGCAAGCGCAAAACCCCACAAGAGGTAACAACTTAACGAATTCAATCTTGAAACCCGAACAATGTAATGAGGCTGGTCCAATGGCTACACGTGAGATTTTATGGAATATTTCTGGCGCAGGTGAGGTGGTTTTATATACGCTGGCAGCCATTACATTGGCAGTGCTCGGCTGGGGCATCTACAGGCATGTACGCCGGGTGCTGAACGGACAGCCCATCACCTTTCCCAAGCCCATACCGGCCGGCCGGCTCGGCCGTACCCTCGTTGCCGTCTTATCCAACCGTACGGTGCTCAACCGCCATAAGCTGGGCGGAGGTATGCATCTGCTGATCATGTGGGGTTTTATCGTTCTTTTCGTGGGAACGACCATCGTTGCTGTTGAGTACGATCTGTTCCACAAGATTATGGGAATGGAACATCTCATGCTGCAGGGCTGGTTTTTTCTGGGGTTCGAACTGGTTACCGACATCTTCGGTGTCCTGCTGGTTGTAGGGCTGGCCGTTGCCCTGATCAGAAGATATATCCTGCCTCGCCCTCAACTCAAACACCAATCCGTAGACTGGATTCTGCCGGTCCTGCTGTTGATCATCGGCCTCACCGGTTTTGTCGTGGAAGGCTTGCGATTGGCTGCAAGCGGTGCTGATCTGGGCTATGCACCGGGATGGTCCCCCGCCGGAGCTCTTTTCGCCGGCCTGGTCGGCGGGGCCGGTCCGGATTCCCTGAAAAGCGCCCACGTCATTTTCTGGTGGATACATGTTCTGCTCGCCATGGGGGCCATTGCCGTACTGCCTTTCGTTCCCAAGGCAATGCACCTGGCAGCCGCGGGATTCAACATCTTCTTCGAAGACCTTCGCAGTAAGGGACGCCTGGCTAAACTCGATGTTGAAGGAGCTTTTGAACGGGACGAGAATCTCGGCTACGAAAATTTATCCCACCTGACCCGCAAAGACCTGCTTGATGTCGTCTCCTGTACCGAGTGCGGCAGATGTGAAATGAACTGCCCGGCCAACATTTCCGGCAAGAGTCTCTCGCCCCGCGAGATAATTCTCGGATTGCGCAGGCAGCTTAACGCCGAGCAGCCGATAGCAGGCGCTGCCGTGCAAGCCAAACGAATTCTGGACGCGGAGATCGCTCCTGAAGCTATTCAATACTGCACTACCTGTATGGCCTGTGTGGAAAGCTGTCCGGTATATATCGATCCATTAGCCAAGATCCTGGAAATACGGCGAAATGAAATGATGATCCATGACCGGTTCCCGGAAACCTATGCCGATGTCCTGATGGGTATGGAAAAACGCGGCAATCCATGGAATGAGCATCCCACCGCCAGGATGGAGTGGGCCAAGGGGCTCGATGTCCCGATCATGGCTGATGTCGCAGAGCAGGGCAAGGGCGTTGAATACCTGTTCTGGGTTGGCTGTTCGGCCGCCTATGATCCAAGAAACACCAAGATCGCCCAAAGTATGGTCAGGATTCTTCAAGCCGCCGGCATCAACTTCGCCGTCTTGGGTGAAGAGGAGCGATGCACCGGCGATCCGGCCAGGCGAATGGGGCAGGAGTACCTGTTCAGCGTTCAGGCTGAGTCGAACGTAGAGCTTCTGGCCGAGTACAAATTTGACCATCTGCTTACCATCTGCCCGCATTGCTATAATTCCTTTGCCAAGGATTATCCCGATTTTGGCGGCAACTATTCGGTCATCCATCACACCGAGCTGATAGAGGAACTGATTAACACCGGACGTCTGTCGCTCACCAAGGCTGTCGATGCAGTCGCAACCTTTCATGATTCCTGCTACCTGGGTCGGCACAACCGGATATTTGATGCGCCGAGGGGTATTTTGGCGAAGATTCCGGGCATTCAGACCGTGGAAATGGAGAGAAGCAGGGAGATGGCCATGTGCTGCGGTGGCGGCGGTGGTTTGAGCTGGTTCGAAGAGGATACCGACAAGCGGGTGAATGACCGTCGCATACAACAGGCAACTCAAGCCGTCGCAGGCTGCAACAGTGACAAATCCAGCTTGATAGTCACTTCCTGTCCGTTCTGCTTGACCATGATTGAAGATGGTCTGGCGGCGGCTGAGACAACGATGATAGACAAAGATATCGCGGAATTGGTTGTTGAAGCCATGGGGGAGACCGGCGGTTGATCCCCTGCCGGTCCGTGGACCAGAACGACGTAAGTGTCTGACCATCGTCGATATTGCGGGATATTTTCTCGACTCGGCTCGGGGCGGGCACGAGATCAGAGCATAGAGAACCAAAAAGAAAAAGGAGAGTTGATCTGAACAAATAAGGTACTGCCCAAGAGTTACCAGCAAGTGATTGGCCGTTTTGCCCTTTCTTGTTTAATTACTGAGCATTACAGAACTAAGCAAGCCTAAACACAACTAAGTAATAGATGGTTATGAAAACTTCAGAGCACCACTCTATCCACAGGACGTTAGATATTCGATACGAAGACCTGCTTCCTTTTTTCAAAGGATTCAGCGAGGGAGTAATCTTTGTCGATCGAAGCGGTACCATCATCTATTACAATCCTGCCATGGCCAAGATCGATGAGCTCGAACCAGCTGATGTACTTGGGAAAAAAATTGTCGATGTGTACGATTTGACCTGTGGAGAAAGCCTGATCATGCAGTGTCTGAAGAGAAAAGAATCTATTATCGACCGATTTCTTCTCTACCGCACAAGGCGGGGCAAGGTGGCAAACACTATTCACACGGTTTTTCCCTTGTTCAAACGTGGTCGCCTGGAAGGCGCCATCTGCCTGGTCCGGGAATACAATGTGCTCGAAGAGACCATCTCCTCTATCTCCATTCCCCGCTCCAAACAGCTGAACAAGCACAGTCAGGCGGTTAATAAAGAACTTACCGATATTTCAGAAAATGACTTCGACCTGTTCCACCAATATAATTGGCCGGGCAATGTGCGGGAACTGGAACATGTTATCGAGGGAGCCATCAATATGGTGGTTTCCAGCCGGACCATCGAGATACGGTACCTGCAGTCACATCTGACTACTTGTCAGGGACATATTACCCGTGCGGCGAATGAATTGGGGATTTCGAGGCAGTTGTTCAATTATAAGATGCGGAAATACAGCATCTGCCGGGAAGATTTCCTGGTATAGGCGATGGTAGAGACAATTTCCGGTATTTTCAGTGTAATGCCGGGGAGTTGAAAGTTAGGAACTGTCAGGTTGGCCGTTTACCTGAAGGAGGATATGGATGTACTACGGCATGGTATTTGCTCAAAGAGATGCTGGTAAGTGATTGTTTGGGGTTCTCTTTTGTAATAAATCGTCCTGAACATCCTTAAAAACACAACCTTAACGGAGGGTCCCATGATCAGAAAGAAGTTCATCTTAAGTGTTGTAACGACCTGCTTTGTCCTGTCGACGTTTGTTGGAATTGCCGCTGCTGAAAAAGTCCTCAAGATCGGAGTTCTCGGACCTTTCACCGGTCCATCGGCAAAGACCGGTGCGGAATTTAAAGGATCAGTGACAATGGCCTTTGACAAGATCAACAACATGATCGGCGACTATAAACTTGAACCGATCTGGGTTGACAGCCAGAGCGACCCGGCAAAGGCGGTCAGCGCTTATGCCGAAGCAGCCGAACGACTTGGTATCCAGGCAGGTATTCTCAACTGGCACAGCTCTGTCTCTGTTGCCGTCATGGACGTAGTCGCCAAATACAAGGTACCTCACATGTTTGGTTTCGGCGCCACGGAGGTGGTCAATACCAAATGGAGAAGCGATCCGGAAAAATATGGTTACTGGGGTGGCAAGGGTTGGCCGGTTCCCGGCAAGCTGATGGCCGGATATGCCGAGACTATCGACAATGCCGTGAAAAACGGCAGCTTCAAACCCAAGGCGAAAGTGATGGCCATCGCCTGTGAAGATACAGACTGGGGACACAGCGCCGGCGATGCTATGGCCTCCGAGTTTGAGAAAAAAGGCTGGACGGTTGCGTCAAAAGATTATTTCCCCATCACCCAGACCGATTTTTACCCGATGTTGGGTTCCTACAAGAAAAAAAACGTGGCGGTTATCTTCAGCACCAGCACCGCCGCGCCGGTAACCTCTGCTTTTATCAAACAGACCCGAGAGGTTGGCTTGAAATCGTTGATCATAATCGATGGTTTGGGCTGGTCGGGTGACTGGTATAAAATGGCCGGCGCAGCATCGGACGGTGTCTTGGATATGATTCCCCAACTGACTACCCAAGCAGCAAAGGATTGGGCCGTGGATTTCGAGAAGCGCTTCGGCATGAAACCCAGCCCCTCATCCGGCGGGCTCTCCTATGACGGCACCAACTTTTTTATAAAGATTCTGAAGCGAACCCTTGAGAAATACGGCCAGCTCGACAAAGAAAGCATCTATAAAGTGATGTCCGAAGAAGTCTATACCGGCAAGCTCACCTACAGCAAGGCGGACGGTGCAATCATTATGAATGAGTATCGCTATACTATGGATACCATGCCTGATCCGGTAGTCGCTAAAGATGCCTATTTCTTCCCGGTCATCCAATACAAGGGCGGTAAGGGTTCTATTGTTTATCCTGAGGAATGGGCGGAAGCCAAGTTTGTTGCACCGTGATTTCTCTTTATTACCTTAGAAAATCTTTTCTTGCTCTTTAGGAAAGATTTTCGTGAAGGTTCTTATCCCGCGCTTTTTAGCGGGGTTAGTTAACTTTAATTGTTCCGCCGGGCTTGCCAGGAAAGGAGCTCGGCGGAAAACTCAACTCCCCAAACAGGTAAGACACCCATGATTGTACTGGAAACCAAGGAGTTAACTAAGCGGTTCGGCGGCCTAACGGCGGTCAATGCGGTATCGATGCATATCAACGAAGGAGATATCGTTGGTCTTATAGGTCCTAACGGAGCAGGCAAGACTACTCTGGTCAATGCGCTGGCCGGGCTGAATCCGCCTACTTCCGGTCAGGTGCTAATGTTCGGTAAGAATACGACAGGTCTGGCCCCGGAAAAGATGTGTCGTTTGGGATTGTCCCGGACCTTCCAGATCCCCATACCATTTCCCAAAATGACCGTGCTGGAAAATGTAATGACCGCCGCCATCTTCGGCAACAAGCCCGGCAGCATAAAAGATCCGGCCGGCCATAGCCGCAATATTCTGAAATTCGTCGATTTTCCAATCGACGAAAACACCATCAGCGAGCAGTTGAATACCGTGCAGTTAAAGAGATTGGACTTGGCCCGGGCCCTTGCCAGTCAACCAAAGCTGCTCTTTCTCGATGAGCTGGCCTCGGGTCTCAGTGAAGGTGAGCTCAATGATATGATGCAACTCATCCTGAAGATTCGTGATCGGGGAATCACAATCTTGATGATTGAACACATCATGCATCTGATCATGAACCTTTGCAATCGATTGTTATGCATCCAGTTCGGAACAAAGATTGCCGAGGGCCCCACTCAAGAGGTTGCCAACGACCCGAAGGTGGCCAAGGCGTATCTAGGCGACGCCGGGGAAGCCGAGGGCGCCAAAGCCTAGCCAACCAGATTAGCGCTTTTCCAAGGGAGATTGACACGATGTTATTGGAAGTAAAAAATCTTAACGCCGGCTACGGCTATCTACAAATCCTCCGCGACGTATCACTGACCGTGGATACTGGTGAATACGTCTGTTTGGTAGGTCCTAACGGGGCAGGCAAGAGCACGACTCTCAAGACAATTGCCGGGCTTGTAACCCCGATGAGTGGAGAGATTCTCTTCAGGGGGAAATCCATTAGCGGCCTGCCGGGCAACAAGGTTACCCAAAAAGGCATCTCTCTTGTGTCGGAAGCGATGAACCTGTTCGTTAACATGACAGTGGACGAGAACCTGGCCATGGGCGCTTACACCATTCGTGACAAAAAAAGAAAAAAGGAACAGCTTAATTTTGTCTATGACCTCTTTCCGCGCCTGGCTGAGCGACGTAACCAACTGGCCGGCACCATGAGCGGAGGAGAACGCAAGATGCTGGCCATAGGCAGGGGACTGATGCCTAGCCCTACACTGCTGCTGGTTGACGAACCATCCTTCGGACTGGCGCCGCTCCTCACGGCAACCGTGTTCCAGTCATTGGATATACTCGTTAAGCAGGGACTTACCATTCTGCTTGTCGAGCAAAATGTGACAAAAACTCTGGCAGTTACCGATCGGGGTTACGTACTGGAAAACGGCCGCACCGAGTTGTCCGGCAGAAGCAGTGAACTGGCTAGTAACGCCCATGTGCGTAAGGTCTTTTTAGGCGTATAATCGGAGAGGAAAATATAATGACTCAAGAACAAAAAAACGGTTACTGGGTAAAGCTCAGCCAAAGCATGACCCTTGCCAAAGTCTCCGTCATCGCAACCATTGTGATCGCTCTTCTGGCCACCATGGACAGGGGCGGTTACTTGTTGGTCAACACCATAGTCAACGGCGGCATGATAGCTCTTACCGCAATGGGACTGGCCTTAACTCTGGGGGTACTTAACATTCCCATGTTTGCCCACGGAGAGTACTTCATGATCGGGACTCTGGTGGCCTACTATGTTTTTACCCCCATAAGCGCCTATACCGGCAGTCATCCCGAAAGCTTCCTGGTTTTCTTCGGACCGGTGATCACCGTATTAGCTGCGATGATTATGGGTGGCATCGCTGGAGTATTCACTGAATTACTGATTTTCAGACAGTTAAGAAAGCGTAGCCGTGAAAACTGGGTAATGAACTCATTTCTGCTCACAGTTGGGTTGTCGGTGGTGCTGGTAAACTGTCATCAGCTCTTTTTTGGAGCGGATTTCAAGGGCATAGTCGGTTATTACAGCGGTGCACCCTTTACCGTAATGGATGTGTATATTTCCAGGGACCGTGGATTTGCTATGATTATTGCGGCCGTAGTCGTGGCTGTCTTCTGGTATTTCATGGCTTATACCCGAACAGGTCGTGCAATACGGGCTGTGTCCCAGGACGAGACCGGAGCACTGATGGTGGGAATCGGCCTCAATGGAATCCTGCTGTTAACCATGTCGCTCTCCTGCGCCTTGGCGGCAATTGCCGGTGCGGCTCTGCTTTTCATGTATCCTTCGTATCCTTCCGTGGGATTGGAGCCGCTGTATATGGCTTGGTTCGTGGTGATTCTTGCCGGCCTCGGCAATGTGCTCGGTGCGGTTATGTGCTCTTTCATGGTGGCTCTTCTCAAGGTCCTGACCATTGAATACATAGGATCGGGTTGGGATTTTGTGGTTCCTTCCGTCCTTATTATTATTATTCTGATTTTCAAACCCAGTGGCATATTCGGTTCCGAAGTGCGTGGTGTACTAGACAAGTAATGGAGATTTCATGAAAAATACAGCATCGACTCTTAATCCTTTTGATAAGTTTTTGAATTTTTTATGTTTTACTCCGCTGGGCCTGCTTTCTCTTGTGGTTCTGGCTGTCTTGCCTCTGATTCCACCGTTTAATCAGGAGTACCTGATCCGCTGGCTGATCAGTGCCGCTTTGATAGCCTCTCTAGCCATTGCTTTCGATTTTACCGCCGGGCTTATCAATATCGTCAATTTCGGTTACGCGGCGATTATGGGGCTTGGCGCCTACACCTCCGCAATTCTTGCAGAACGCATCGGCCTGACCCCGTGGCTCGGAATGCTGGCCGGAGGATTGGCTGCAGCAGTCATGGGGATGGTCATCGGTATGATAACCCTTCGTCTTCGCGGCATTTTTGCCGCGTGTCTGGCCTGGTTTTTCGGACTGGCACTCATGGGTCTTGCCACCAAACTGGTTTGGCTGACACGTGGTCCGATGGGGTTGCAAGTTGAGCGATTGTTCGATACCCAGTCCAATATTCCCTATTACTACCTGATCCTGTCAATGATGGTAGCTACCTACACCATGTGTAAGTGGGTGACGAGAACCCGCATAGGGGTAGCCTTCAAAGCCATTGGGCAGAACATGGAAGCGGCGCGTACTTCAGGCATAAATCCGGTGTTTTACCGGCTGACCAATTTTGTCCTGTCGTGTGCAATCGGCGGGGTGCTCGGTGGTTTTTACGCCCATTACTATGGGATCCTGACTCCGGATATTATGCACACCTCCAAAACAGTCGAGGTGCTGGCTGTAGCGTACATCGGTGGCCGGGGCAGTCTTTGGGGAGGAGCAGCGGTTGCATTTCCCTTCATCTTCGCCATGGAGTTGATCCGTTCTTCACTTTCCAACCTGCCGGGGATCAATCTGGTTCTGTACGGACTGCTTTTGATTCTGGTGATGATCTATTACCCGGGCGGTTTTGCTCAGTTCTTTGATAACTGTATTCGTAAACCTAAGAACAAGCTGCTCGACTATGTATTGAATGGAGCTTCCGCGGGAGGACAAATGAGCCGGCAATCGTCAAGCACAATGCAAGGCGACTCAAGAATAAACAGCATGAAGCTTGATATTGAAAAGCAAATCATCCCCGAGAGGCAAAGTCATGACTGAGGTGATATGAAATATCACCTCCATTGACGCCGCCGTGGAAAGTGGTCGACAGCTCCGCGGCCTTTGGTCAGGTGACCCGGAACCTGGACCATATGAACCAGGTGTCGTCTAATATGTCACAGCTGTGTTCACGTTAACAACAACACCCACGCTCCAGGTAAACCGGCCAACCAGCTTAAGGAATTCGATGGACGGTTTTAATTGGAAGAGAACCACCAATGATACATTGCCCTAGACGCCGACTAACTTAAAAACCTGAAATCCAGAGTGTTCTTTCCACAACAATATGACAACGAGCCAACATGACTTCAATGGCCTTTTCTGGATTGATTTACATACACGATCCACCAGATTCCTGTGGTCACTCTTGACTCTATTTTGTAGCGCGGTCGTCATATTCGGGATCTGGGCTCTTGTTGTTAATCTTTATGATCTCGATCACAACACAAAATTTCGGGTTCCGGTGCTTGCCCTGGCTTTGCTTCTTACGGTTTTCTTACCAGCTTCCGTGGTCATAGCCGGGGGAGTCAAAATACGACAAAAGCCTGGGCTGTATCTTCGAGGTATTAGAATCAGGAAGACGAACCTGGAGGTTGGCACACTCACTCTACACGTTGATTCAGGTAAACCCGGAACAGCGTGGCAGGATGCAAAATTCGATAATATTGCTATAGACGATTGGCAACGGGAAAGAACCATCAGTAATGATGCTCTTGAACTTTTGTTTGTTCTGAGAATAAGAGACGATGCCGCAAAACTCGTTTTTTTTGAAAAACTAGTTGTTATTTCAAAAGGAATAATCCTGTATAGATTGTTCGGGAAAAAGGGTGTCGACATAATTTGGAACGATATCGTCATTGCCGTGGATGGTTCAATTCGGTCATTTGATGACACTGACGGAATTTCTGCCGATCGTCTTATTCAAGCCCTGGAAATGTTGGCGAATATTTTTTCCGGTTGCAGGCAAAACCTGATCCGTTCCTGCACCTTGAAGATTGTCTCAAGTTCTGCCGGCCACGATAATGCTTTAGCAACGGGTATTTTAGGTGGTGCAATTACCACGGAATGGAAGAGCGGCATCGGAGATGGACAAACTCCAAAAGAACGTACCAGCAAAGGTATCTCCGTATTACTAGATGAATTCGCAAGAAAAAATGGCTGGGAATTGTCAACTTGAGAGTTCACATCCCCCCAAGTTTTGGCAGGATTGTGGCGGCAAAACTCAGGACAAAAAAGAAGCCGCACATATCGGTAACCGTTGTCAGTAGAGGGCTGGACACCAGTGCCGGGTCCAGCTTCAGCTTTTTCAGCAGCAGTGGAAGCGTTCCTCCCAGGAGAACGGAAACCAGGGTGTTGGCCGCCAGTGCACCGCCGACTACCAGGCCGAGCCACGGATTTCCCTTCCACCAATAGGCGATGCCGCCGAGCAGTAAGCCAAGGATCACTCCATTGATCAGGCCGACTCTCACCTCCTTGGCCAGCACCCAGAATAATTCTCCCGGCCGGACCAGTCCGAGAGCGAGTTCGCGCATGGAAACCGCCACCGCCTGATTTCCGGAACAACCGCTCATGTCGCTGACCATCGGCAGAAAAACGGCCAAAGTGATGGCCGAGGCGAGAGTATCCTGGTAGAGGGCAATGACGCTGGCGGCGATGATATTGAGGACGATATTTATAGTCAGCCAGGAGAGTCTGCGTCCGGAGCGGCTGAAGAGCGGCATGGTCCGGAACTCCTCACCGCCGATAATACCGCTCAACCGCAGAAAAGTCTTGGTCTTGCGTTTGCCGATCGCCTCTTCAACTGCGTTCGGCAGCACCAGGCCGACCAGTCGTTCCTCATCGTCAACCACGGGTACCCCTAGGAGATGGTGTTCCTCGAAAAAATCTTCCAGTTCCCTGAGTGTTGCCTTATCAGAGACGCGGAGAGGGGAGGACAGCATAATCTGGTCAAGCCGGGTTCCGCGGGGAGGGTAGAGCAGATCATGAACCCGGAGCACGCCGACCAGTTTTTCTTCCTGGTCCACGACATAAAAATACTGGACGTGGTAATCGGCGTATTCCTCCCTATTGATTTGCAGATCAATGAGCACATCCTTGATTGTCTGATCTGTTCTGTACATAAGAAACTCGGAAATCATCAGACCGCCGGCACAGCTTTCACTGTATTCCAGCAGCATTCTCGCTTCTTCGGCGTCTTCCTTGCCCATCTTGGCAAGAATTGCCCGGCTGGCCTGCTCATCCATTTCACCGAGCACATCGACAAGATGATCGCTGGAAAGCTCTTCCATGATCGCCGCTGCTTTTTCCGACGGCAGATCTTCCACCAGATCAGCAGCCTGGGTATCCGGAATGTCCTCAAGAATGTCGGCCGCATCCTCGGGGCTGAGAAGGCTGAGAAGTATTTGCTGCTCTTCCGCATCGAGACGGGAAATGGCTCTTGCCGTCTCCGATGGAGTGAGGGCTTCAATAAATTTTGTCAACTCAAGGCTGTCTTGTGCAGCGATCAGTTGGCTGAGCGTTTCCCATGAGGGAATCAATTTACTCATAAAGTACCTCTTCAGCTTCCCGTGTTGGGGCTGATTTACCTCTTACCCATGTGAAATTAAAGGTTATAACCAATCCCGGGAGTAGTCCGGAAGTGTTCCCTCGCTTCCTCTAACAGGGAACGCTAAGGCGAAGCCGGGAAAGCGTCAAGATACCGGCTGTATGGTATTGCGCTGCTTGATGGAGTTACTTCGGTAGTTTTGCCGCAAGGATATCAGCCTTTTCAATTGACGGTGGTTTGGAAAAAAGTTCACCAACGTTTGTCATAAGCGCTTCCGCAACTTTATTTGAGAGATGGGCTTGTCGACCGAGTTCATCGGGGAAAGCATCGAATATTCCGAAAGTGGTTGGTCCCAGACGCATGCCGAACCAGGTGGTCGTGCCGGGTTCCTCCATGACAAATGGCAGACTTCCTATAAGAAAGTCTTCCACTTCTTTTTCTTTTCCGGGTTTTATTTCCAGGCGGACAAATAATGCTACTTTTACCATGATCTTCCTCCAAATTTACGTTTGACTATACCAAGCTTCCAAGATACCCGGTAGAAAAGTCAAAGATCCGAATGGACAATGTCCGTCAGGACAGCTGCTGCGTAACAATCGGCAAAACTGTTAATATGATCGTCATTTAAGGCGACCAGTGAACATACATAACCTTATTTATCTGATTCATGTAAAAATAAGCAGCCTTGAGGTAAAAGTAAAACCAGCGAGGTTTAGCCTGGAAGCTGGAAATAATTTGTATTAAGTTTCAGTGGGTTAAGGAATATAGGTGGAAAAGACCATTTCCGGATGGGCACCAACTAGCGAATAGAGGCAACCGCCCGCACCGGTGAGCCGTCGGCATCTGTAAGGCTCAGGGGAAAACAGGAAAATTCAAGCTGATTGTAAGGAAGAGCTGCCAGATTTGCCAGATTTTCAATAATGATAATATTTTTCCGAAGCAGGATCTTGTGGATCGGATAATCTGCCGAGTCAATTCTATCGGCGGAAATAGTATCAAGTCCTAATCCCTTTATCCTGAAGTCGCTTAACCAGGTTGCCGCCGCAGGGGACAGCGTGGGAAAGCCGGTAAAATATTTCTCTGAACCCCAATACCGGCTCCAACCCGTATGCAGAAGCAAAAAATCGACTTTCCGGATCTCATCCTGATGTATTTCCAGTGTTTTCAACCCGATTGTCCGGTCCGGCGCTGTGGTCTCATTGCAATCCAACACCAAAGCCGGTCCATAAAAGTGCTCGATACCCAGCTTATCCAAGGTATTATGATTTTTGATCAAATGGGCGGGGGCGTCAATATGCGTTCCCGTGTGGGAAAAGAAGGTTATCTTCTTTTCGAGGAACCCTGCCTCGTCAATTGAACAGCCGGTTACGATTATCGGGGGTTCCGTTCCCGGATATACAGGCATGTCCGGGGTTATTGGATGTGTCAGGTCGATGAGTTTCATGGGTGTCGCCATTATTATGAATAATTTGCTTAATCGTCTGAACGGTTCAGCTTGCAACATCGTTGCTATTCGCCAGAATACATGATAAAAGAGGGTAATTGAAATTGATTTTTGGTAACCGTTCACCAGCACCCCATTTTCGTCCGATCAGGCCACCTCACATAGCTAACTATAGCTCGGAGACCTGCTTGGACGAACCTGGAGCACTAGTGAACGGTTACATATCCGGGTTATGCGACCTTTGGATGCGTACCGGTGAACGATTACGATTTTTGTTATCAGGTTATTCCGAGCCAAATATTTTTCTTTCGCCTCTTCTGTTTTTTTCATGATCACCAGATTCCTTGCCACTACTGAAAAACGCCCCACTCTATCTCTGGGATTTCTGGCCTTGCTTTATGCCGTGTTCTCCTTTTCCGCCCAGGTACATGCCGGCGTTGATATTGAAGAAATTAAAAAAGCGATGTCGGAGTATCTCGTGTGTTCTCCGGTAGAGACGGTTAGCTTTAACAGACAGCAACCCATCATAGTCAGAAAATCCTTATGCCTGTCGACTATTTACAACGGTGTAAAAAACTATCCTCTCTGGGTCACCGGCGACGGTTTGTCGGAAAAGGGCAGGATAATTGTCCGCAACCTGCAACATGCCGATATTCATGGACTCAATCCCCAAAAATATAATATCGATACCATCCTGAGTCTCGTCCCTTCAAAGAAGATCAGCGACTTAGCCAAGCTGGAAACCCTGCTCAGTTACGGTCTTGTCCTCTATATACATGACCTTGACCATGGTCAACTGGAGCCCCATCAATCCGACCCGCAGCTGTTTGCAGAAGCTGGTTCGGGTGATTTCGACCCCCTTAAAGCTATTCAAAATTGTCTGGCGGCCAACGATCTGGACGCCTATCTGGCCGGTATTGCTCCTCAGCATCTGCAATATAAAGGCCTCATGGCGGCCCTGGCACATTATCGTCAGGTGGAAGCCGCCGGGGGCTGGCCCATTATACCAACAGGCCCCACTCTCAGGCCTGGTGATACCGATCCCCGAATTCGAACGGTATGGCTTCGTCTGCTGAAATCCGATCAGGCGGGGCTGCCTGCGTCGCCGCCCACCTCTTTGTTGTATGATGACATGTTGAAAACCGCCGTCCTGAGGTTTCAAGTCCGGCATCATCTGGAAACCGATGGGGTCATAGGTCCGAAGACACTGGCAGCAATGAATGTTCCGGTAAGTGAGCGCATTGAAACCATTCGTCTCAACATGGACCGCTGGAGATGGCAGGCCCATGACCTCGGAGAAAAATATGTCATTGTCAATATTGCGGATTTTACCCTTGAAGGGATCAAGGACAATAAAGTTGAACTGGAAATGCCGGTAATTGTCGGCAAACGTCAACATCAGACCCCGGTTTTCAGTGCCAGGGTCAAATATCTTGATTTCAATCCATTTTGGAATATCCCCGACAGCATAGTTAAAAATGAAGAGCTTCCAAAACTGCAAAAAAATCCATATTCCCTCGTCGAACGCCATGTCCGCCTTTTTTCCGGATGGGATAAAGATGCAATTGAGCTTGATTCCACGGCGGTAGACTGGCTCCAGATTACCCCCCGCCAGGTTGTGGCATTTAGAATGCGTCAGGACCCTGGTGCCTGGAATGCTCTCGGCAAACTGAAATTTGTCTTTCCCAACAAGTATTCCGTATACATGCACGGAACTCCTGAGCAGGGCTATTTTCAACGAAAGGATCGGGGGTTCAGCCACGGTTGCATACGGGTCAGCAATCCTTCGGCTCTGGCCGAATTCATTCTGGCGGATCAGGACGGACATTGGACGGATGAAAAAATTGCGGAGATATACAATCAGGACATCAGAAAAGTGGTTCTTTTGTCTCATCCGATCCCGGTTCATATCACCTATCAAACCAGTTGGGTTGACAAAGATGGCGCAATCAACTTTAATAATGATACATATGCTCGTGACGAAAAATTACAGCGAGCTTTGAACGAATAAACCAACTCTTCATTTTCTACCCAATTTTCTGACAAATGATTGAAAAAACAGAAATTCCAACTAAAACAACCAGACGGACGTTTCTGCGCGCCGTCGCTGGAACAGCCATCGGTCTGGCGCTGATGGCTCCACTGGACGTTCTTGCAAGCCTGGATAAATCAAAAAATCTTTCTTTTTATCACACCCATACCGGCGAACAATTTGAGCTTTGTCTGGTGAACGGCCATTGCAGTCCTCGAAACATAAAAGGAGTAACCACTTTCCTCCGCGATTTTCGGACAGGGGCTATTCATCCGATAGATACCAGACTCTTCGCCATCCTCCAGAAGATTCAGCAGATTTCAGGCAGCAAAGGTGTCTTTGAAGTGATATCCGGTTATCGCTCCCCCCAAACCAACGCCTACTTACGCTCAAGGTCAAAAGGTGTTGCCAAGCATAGCTTTCACATGCAGGGGAAAGCAATCGATATTCGTCTCAGCGACCTCCGCACCCGGCACCTTCGCGAAATTGCCCTGGACTTACGAGCCGGGGGCGTCGGCTACTACAGGAATTCGGATTTCGTTCATCTGGACACCGGTCCCGTTCGTTTCTGGTAGGATATCGCCTCGACCAGCAACATAGCGTAATGGCCGGCTTCCAGGTATTTCCGGTTCTCGTATGGCAGAGGTTGCATAACCTGCCGGATAGGTCCCGGTTGCCGATTTAGTCAATAATTTCGGTATAATAATTTGGAAATACAGACATTTGTAAATTTTTACCTCAAGATTTTCTTTATTCTCACCCCGTTCTTTGTTCTTTCAGCCTTTATCTCTCTTACCCGGGATTTTCAGAATGTCGAGAAGAAGCGGCTGGCGATAAAGGTGACCATCGCCGTGATGGTCAGTTCGTTTGTCATTTATCTGTTCGGGAAATACATATTTGAATTGTTCGGCATCACTCTTGATGCCTTCAGGATAGGCGCGGGCACCATCCTGTTTCTCTCCGCCCTCTCTATGATTTCGGACAACAGCAACACTACAAACCGGGAGAGCAACCGGAATATTGCCGTAGTTCCCCTGGCAATGCCCATGACTGTTGGACCCGGAGTAATCGGTGTTCTTCTGGTTATGGGTGCCGAATCCGGTTCCTTTATCGAGAGGCTTATCATCGGCGCAGCTCTTTTTCTTGCGGTAATCAGCCTGGGAATCATCCTCTATCTTTCAGCGAGCATAAAACGCCTGATCGGCGAGCAGGGATTGGTTATCCTGCCGAAGATTACCGGACTTTTCGTCTCGGCCATTGCCGCCCAGATAATTTTTACCGGGATACAAAATTTTTTAAGACTCAGTTGAGCTATCCATTGAAAAAAGCCAGGCCTGCGAGGGAATGAAGGGTAAAGGCCATGTCGGTCAATTCCCGGCGCACTAACCGTTCCGTGGTTTCATCGGTAAGCGAAAATGGGGGAAGTTGGGCAGCCGTGCAGGGCCGCGCCAGTCCGAAGATCAGCAGGGTTCCGTCAGGGGCGCTTCGCACCTGGAATTCACGAATTTCGGCCGGGTCGATCCGGACATATGTTTCTTCCAGAACTTCGCGGGCACCGGCCTCCTGCCACGTTTCGCCAAGATTGATGAAACCGCCGGGGAAGGCCCACAGCCCGCGTCCCGGCTCGATTCCACGCCGAATCTGCAGCAGCCCGTTATCGACCGGCACCAGCATGACCACCACCGGCAGGGGATTGAGGTAGCTTGTACAGCCGCAGAGGCTGCAGGTGCGGGGCCAGGGCTGATGGATGGTGAAGGCGTGGCCGCAATAAGAACAGTGGGAATTTTTGCTTGGTCCGGATGAACTCATAACATATTTACGTCAGCTTTTTCTCTCTCTGGTTCAGACTGTCATTGCGACACAATACAGACGCCGGCAGCCATCAGTTGACGGCTTGCCAGTCACCGTCGCTCCGGGCAGCGTCCCTTATCTCCTGTACCGGATAGGTGCCGAGCATTACAACCAGTTTGGCGAAAAAGTGCAATTCTTCCAGGGCTAGCTGCAGCGAAGGCTCCTCCACGTGACCTTCCACGTCGGCATAGAAGCGGGCGATATTGAAATCCTTGTCTACATAGCTCTCCAGTTTGCTCATCTGGATACCGTTGGTGGCAAAACCGCCGAGCGCTTTATAAAGGGCCGCCGGGATATTGCGCACTTCGAAAATAAAGCTTGTTTTATAAGTCGCTCCCCGCTGCAAAACAGGGATGATATGCTCCCTGGAAAAGACCAGAAACCTGGTGGTATTATGTGCGGCATCCTGAATATCTCTCTTGAAGATCTTAAGTCCGTAGATGTCCGCGGCGAGTTCCGAAGCGATCACCGCCTGGGATTTGTCGTTCCATTTTTTGACATCGAAGGCTCCTTTGGCGGTATCGGCGACGACATGCCTGGTGAGCCTGAGCTCGTCGATGATTTTTTTGCATTGCGGGATAGCATGCACATGGCTGTGCACATCGGTGAAATCCTCCAGGTCGGCATCGGGTAGCCCAAGCAGGCAATGGCGAATGAGTTGAAAGTGCTCACCGATGATATGCAGATTTTCATTGGGAATAAGGTTATGGACATCAGCGACCCGGCCGGCCAGGGAGTTGTCCACCGGGATCATTGCCAGATCGGCCGCGCCATCACTCACTGCTCTGAAAGCGGCCTCAAAAGAGACGCATGGAAGGGTTGTCAGTTCGGGATAGGCCGCCCGGCAGGCCAGGTCTGAGTAGGCACCGGCCATTCCCTGGAAAGCTATTGTCTTAAATTTGCTGCTGTTAATATTCTTCATTTTCCTTCTTTTTTGCTGTAGTTACATTGAGATATATTGGGTCATGGCGGGTCTTTTTCACTCTTTTCCATCCATAGAACCGCCTTACCCGGGATACTCCGTAAAGCGGGTATGATACCGGCGACAGAATCTATACCGGCGTTTGCTGGTGAATGACTAAGCGCCACTCTCCGGCATGCAAGGCGTAGGTGCTGCAGATAAGGGCCTGATATGGTTCTGCCCCTTCACGCCGGGCTATGACTTTGTAGGTTACCGCACCCGCGGTATCGGAGAGGACTGCAAGCCGTTCCTCCGAGATTTCGAAGGATTGCCAGGGCGGCCCGCCCATCGTGGCGAGAATCTGTTCCCTGCCGATAAGGCGTATCCCGCCGGGAAAGATCATTTCCGCATCTTCGGCGAGAATATTGCTGTAAAACTTCAAGGCCTCATCCGGCGCCGACGAGAGGGCCTTCCATCCCTGGTGTTCCAGGTTGATTAAGTCTGGCATCTCACTCATCGCATACTCCTTTTCTGCCGGGTGAGTAAACTGTTTCCGGCAGCCTGCCTATTCATAACAAAGAAGGGGTGTCCGGACAAGCTGGAATTTGCCATCGGGCTGGAATCCCTTTCTGTCATAAGTTTCTTATATAATTTTAAGTCGTCTTCGCAGTAATTGTGCAATTACCGGATTTTTGCCACGGATTCGCGGGGCAAGTCCGAAAATGAAGCAATTTGGTCCGTCTTGGCCTTTCTTTGCCAATTTCTTGAATGTTGATCTTA
The DNA here is from genome assembly GCA_963835305.1 of uncultured delta proteobacterium. Classification (GTDB taxonomy): domain Bacteria; phylum Desulfobacterota; class Desulfobulbia; order Desulfobulbales; family Desulfocapsaceae; genus Desulforhopalus_A. The sequence continues at coordinate 224,835 of CAWIEU010000007.1, read as the reverse complement.
TTCCTGGTAAATATGGCTTGTCTTCCAGAAGATGGTCATCTTTTTTTGTGATATTATAAATCCTTTTATAACGTAGTCAGTTCAATTCGATAGTATCCGCCCCATGAAATTCCTTCATACGTCAGACTGGCATCTTGGCCGCTCTCTGTATGGCCGCAGGCGCTATGAAGAATTTGCCGCCTTTCTTGACTGGCTGGCAGACCTGATAGAACGGCAGGGTATTGATGCACTGCTTGTCGCCGGCGATATCTTCGATACCAGCACACCGAGCAATAGCGCGCAGGCATTATACTATCGCTTTCTATGCAGGGTCGCCAACTCCTGCTGCCGAAATATCATAGTTACGGCGGGAAACCACGACTCGCCCACCTTTCTGAATGCACCCAAAGAGCTGCTCCGTGCCTTGCGCGTCTATGTGATCGGGGCAATGACTGAACGTCCAGAGGATGAAGTCTTCGTGCTGACGGATAGAGAGGATAAACCCGAGGCCATCGTTTGTGCGGTTCCCTACCTGAGGGACAAGGATCTTCGAACCGTGGAGCCGGGAGAAACTCCGGCGGAGAAAAGTCTCAAACTGGTGGAGGGACTCCGCAGTCATTATGCGGCCGTTTGCGGTATTGCCGAAGATAAACAGAAACAATTCGGCGGCATACCCATAATCGCCATGGGCCATCTTTTTACGGCGGGGGGAAAAACAGTTGAGGGAGATGGTGTGCGGGAACTGTATGTCGGTTCCCTGGCCCAGGTGCATGAGGATGTTTTTCCTTCCTGCATCGATTACCTAGCGCTTGGCCACCTTCATGTCGCTCAGTGTGTGGGTAAAGCGGATCATATGCGCTATTCAGGATCACCCCTGCCCATGGCCTTTGGAGAGGCAGGCCGGGGGAAAAAAGTTGTATTCGTTGAATTGACATCAAGGAACCGGACAATTGAAGAGCTGCCCGTACCCTGTTTTCAAGTGTTGGAGAGGATAACCGGTTCGCTGGAGGTGATAATAGCCCGAATCGATGAGCTTAAAAGTCAGGAGAGCGACGCCTGGCTGGAAATAGTCTATACCGGCCCGGAAATCATCGGCGATCTGAGGCAGAGGATCGAAGAGGCTTTGAGCGATTCTTCCCTGGAGATACGGCGCATTAAAAATAAACTGCTCACCGACCGTGTCCTAAGCGCCTTGCATGACGATGAGTCGCTGGACGACCTCGACCTCCATGATGTTTTTTCCCGTTGTCTCGAGGTATACGATGTTCCGCCGGAAGAACGTGCCGAGATGATCCGCACCTATAACGAGGTGATCGATGACCTCCTGCATGAGGATAAAAACTCCTCATGAAAATATTGCAGCTGCGATTCAAGAACTTGAATTCTCTCTATGGCGAATGGCTGATCGACCTTACCGCACCCGAGTACATTTCCAGTGGGATCTTTGCCATCACCGGGCCGACGGGTGCAGGAAAGTCGACGATACTGGATGCTATCTGCCTGGCGCTGTACGGTGCGACGCCGCGTCTTGGCAAAATCACCCAGAGCGGTAATGAAATAATGTCCAGGCAGACGGGCGAATGCTACGCCGAAGTCACTTTCGAGACGCAGAGCCACAGATTCCGCTGTCATTGGAGCCAGCACAGAGCGTACCGGAAAGCCGACGGCAAACTGGCTGATGCAAAACATGAGATAGCCGAAGCCGTCAGCGGGCGGATTCTGGAATCAAAAAAAAGGGATGTAGCTTCGGTGATCGAGGAGAAGACCGGCATGGACTTTGACCGGTTTACCCGGTCGATCCTGCTTGCCCAGGGTGGCTTCGCAGCGTTTCTCCAGGCTTCGGCCGATGAACGGGCGCCCATTCTCGAACAGATCACCGGAACGGAAATCTACAGCGAAATATCAAAAAAGGTACATGAACGGCAGCGGGAAGAGCGGGAAAAGCTAGGTCTGCTGCAGGCGGAAACTGCTGGAATCACCATTCTGAGTGAAGAGGAAGAGGCTCTGTTGGCAAACGATCTCAAGGAAACAATCTGTTCGGAACAGATCCTCTCAAAAAAATATCAGGAAGTCGGCAAGGCAATCAGCTGGCTCACGGGTATCGAGGCTTTGCGGGTTGAACTGACTGGAATAGCCAAGGAGTTTTCCAGCCTTTCAGAAACTATTGAATCCTTCAAGCCGGACCGGGAGAGACTGCGACGCGCCGGAAAAGCAGCGGAGCTGGACGGGGACTTTGCCGCCCTGTCAGCTCTTCGCAAACAACAGCATGATGATCGGCAAGAGCTCGGTATCTATGAAGAGCAGCTGCCGCCGAGAGTCCTTGCGCTTACTGAAAATGAAGAAATGCTGCGAAAAGCTGCTATGCTCATCGGCAACACCAAAGAGGAACAGCAGGCTGAAGGGCCATTGATCACCAAGGTCAGGGCTCTTGATTTTCAACTCTTGGAAAAGAGAAAAGAGGCGCAAACCAATCTGGCCGAGATTAAAAAAATCGAGACGCGGATTGCGCAGATTAAGGGGCAACGTGGCAGAATTTATGAACAGCTCGAAGACAATCTGAAAAACCTGCGGCAGGTTCAGGAATATCTGGCCGGCAACAGCCGGGATGAATTACTCCTTAGCCGGCTTGCCGGAATAACCGAGCAGGTGAACACTCTGCAGTCGGTCTCCGAGGATCTTGCCAACCAGAAAAATCTCCTGGCGGCCGGACAAAAGCAGATGGAGGAAAATGCCAAGCTGCATAAGGCGGAAGAAGTGCTTTTCACCTCCAGAAAAAAGGATCATGCTTCGGCACAGCAGGCAGTAGTCCAGGCCAAAGAACAATTGAGGAACCATCTGGGAAATCGTCTGCTCCGCGAGTATCGGGCCGAAAAGGATTCTTTACTGCGGGAAATGTTCTTTCTCAGGAAGATTTGCAGTCTTGAAGCAGAGAGAAAGTTGCTGGAGGATGGCAAGCCCTGTCCCTTATGCGGTGCAACCGGACATCCTTTCGCTGAAGGCAATGTTCCCGAAATCGATGCAACCGAAAAACGGTTGGCGGAGCTGTCTGATTTTATCAAAAAGGCGGAGCAGCTGGAAAGTGGCATTAAAGAGCTTGAGGGCAGAGAAAACGAAAGTGCCGTTCAGTTGACGGCCGCTGAAAAGCAGCTTCTGCAGGCCGAATATAAAAAAAAGGAGGCTGAAAGACATGTACAGCGAGTGGCGGACGACCTGAAACTTACGGCCGAGCGCCTCGCCGGACTTCAGGAGGTGGCTTTGGCCAGGCTTCAGCCTTTTGGCATAGAACAGTTTCCGGAAAAAAATATCTCTGCCGTTCTTGCGGCATTAAACGAGCGTCTTAAGCGATGGCAGGAGTACCAGAAAAATAAAACCAGGCTGGAAACAGGCAATACCGGTTTCAGCGCGGAAATGACCCGGTTCGATGGCATCCTGGATACTCTTACGCAGTCGCTCAAGGAAAAACAGGATATTCTCGCTCTTCAGACAAAAGAAGGAGAAGAGCTGGTGAACGACCGCAAAACTATCTACGGCTCAAAAAATCCTGACGAAGAGGAGGCCCGGTTACGAAAAAAGGTCGCCGAGGCGGAAAATTTCGAAAAATCGGCAAGGGATGCTTGTGATCTGGCCAGGCAACGGGTGAATGAAACAAAAACACGAATCAACGCCCTGCAGGAGAGTATTGCCAAACGAAAACCGGTGCTGGAGTCCGCTCAACTGAAGTTTATTACTGCCTGCAATGAAGCCGGGTTCGCGGATGAGCAAGCATTCGCAGCCGGGCGGCTCTTACCTGCTGAAAGAAACAGGCTGAGCCTATGCGCCCAGGAAATTGATGACAAACAGGTCGATATCCTCTCTCGGAAAAAAGACCGGGAAAGCCGTCTGGCAGAAGAACTGCACAGGCAAATGACGGAATCCTCCCTTGAAGACCTCGAGAAGCTGCAGGCAGGTCTGGCGGAATCGTTAAAGGAGATGGCCGGGAAGATCGGCGCCTTAAACCAGAAGATAGAGGATAACAGGAACGCCAAAGCCAAGCTCAGTGCCAAGCGAACCTTGATTGAAGTTCAGATGAAAGAGTGCCTTCGCTGGGACAAGCTGCATGCCATGATAGGCTCGTCTGATGGGAAAAAGTATAGAAATTTTGCCCAGGGTCTTACCTTCGAGTTGATGGTAGCCCACGCCAACCGACAGCTGATAAAAATGACTGATCGCTATCTCCTGATTCGCGATGAGGCTCAGCCGCTGGAACTTAATGTTGTCGATAACTACCAGGCCGGCGAAATCCGGTCCACCAAAAACCTGTCCGGTGGTGAGAGTTTTATCGCCAGCCTCGCCTTAGCGCTCGGTCTCTCGAAAATGGCCAGCCGCAAGGTTCGGGTAGATTCCCTGTTTCTCGACGAAGGATTTGGCGCCCTTGGATGAAGAGACGCTGGAAACCGCCCTGGAGTCCCTAGCAGGCTTACAGCAGGATGGTAAACTAATCGGCGTAATCTCCCATGTGCCGGGCTTGAAAGAGAGAATCAGCACGCAAATTGAAATTTCGCCTTTATCCGGAGGGAGAAGCGCTATCAATGGTCCTGGATGTAAAAAAATTGCGAAAAACGACCTGCCAATTTCCAGCAGTAACTAATGTCCCGCAAAGTAGTACGACTATATTGCAGATTATTATTTTTCATGATTTTGCGAGTGAAAAAAGCTGTAACGTACTAACCCCCGCAAAGCACGGGGATAAGTACCTTCACGAAATTCACTCTTAAAAAACAAGAAATGAATTTCTAAGGTACTAATTTTTCCGGACACGAAATGAAATTGATAAAGAAACAAAAACAGGCTAGGATATAGCCGGAGTCGGAATGGTTGTACTGAGCACAGTGATTGTGACCGGAGCCGCCTCATAATCGATTAACCAGAGGCCGCTGATTCTTGAGGCCGGTACTGCCACTATCTTGAAGAAACAAATTTTTTTCCCGTCAACACTGTTTTTTGCCCTCATTTTTTGCGGTTCCAGCACGATTTCTGTCAGTGCCCACCCTTTCGGCGGAGTGGTGCAGCAGACGGTTGTATCAGATCTGACGAACGCTATTCTTATTGAATACAATACTCACTTCGGGCCGGAAATCGTATTTAGCCTGCATCCGGATACGGATGGCAACGGGGTCCTGGATGCGGCTGAACGGATTAAATTTTTCACGCGTGTCCGTCAGCTCCTCTCCCCCAACGTAAGTTGTAAACTGGGAAACAGAATACTCGATATTCAGGAGATCGACCGGCGCTTGAACCTGGAGGATGAACGCAATTTCCAAAAAGGGCTGAATACCACCTTCGTCTGGCTTGTCTCACTTATGAACGTGAGAGGAGCATCTTATAAGCTGCTGAGGATAACCGACAATAACTTCAAGGCCGACGAGGTCAATAAACTCAGCTATGTCGTCAACATCCTCGGTAAGACGGGTCCAATGACCCTGGAGGATGGCGGCCGGCAGCTTGTACTGGATTTGTCCGCCAAAAACAGGGCGAGTACTCCTGCCGAAGAAACCCCAACCGATGCTCAACTTTCCTCTGGATCTTTTTCGGTTCTGGGCGGGAATACCCATGAATCGGAGACCAATTCGCTCATCTCACTTTTAGGAGACGAATCCTGGGGAGTTAAACTCTATCTCATCGGATTTTTCACCGCCTTTGTGCTTGGGGCACTGCACGCCCTGGATCCCAGTAAGGCGATGATGGCCGCATATCTGGTCGGCATCAGAGGACGTGCAATCGAGGCGATTCAGCTAGGGGCCGTGGTAACCGCTACCCACCTCACTTCCGTGGTTGTTCTGGGTATCCTGGCACTGATGTTGTCCCACTTTACCATGTCGGAGAATATCTATCCCTGGCTGGGAGTCGCTTCGGGTGTTCTGATTTTTTTGACCGGATATTTCATGATGGCGAGAATAGCCCTGAATACCAATGGCCATAAGGTTCGTGAACAATCGGTTTCAGGTCGCGAGTTCATTCATGAGCCTGTACATGACCCCGGCCACGGAATTGTTTTAGGTTCCGGTCTTCATCCGGAAGGGCGCAATGGGGAAGTTGAGAGCATGCATTCCCTCCAGGATATCATCTCCCTGGGGGTGGCGGAAGGCATAGTGCCATCCCCCAGTGCCATCGTCATTCTGCTCTTCGCCGTCACTGCCAATCGTGTCGTCACCGGGATTCTGCTGATCCTGACCTTTAGTCTCGGTCTTGCCACTGTGCTTATTCTGGTGGGTATCCTGACGGTCACCACTTCCAGCCGTCTTGAAAGATTCGGCTCCGGGAAGAGCTGGATCAGGCGTTTGCCGATCTTTACCGCCGGGATTATCATGGTCCTTGGATTTGCCATCGGCCTGAATTCGTTGTATCAGGCGGGAATACTAGCTTTTAATTTTTGATGGACTCGTAAATACTCTTCGCCTTCCTGGTTGCGCGCCTCGAATCTGAAGTTTTTTACTTAGCCCTCGCTGATTTTGGGTTTTCATGAAATTATCAAAAATGACTACAACGACGTAGATCGGGCTTTTTACACGTCCATCAAAATCAATTACGCCTCAAGGAGAAAGGAATGGAGAGGATTGTTGCAAAATTCGGTGGCTCAAGTGTGGCTGACAGCAAACAGATCAGAAAAGTAAAAGCGATACTCGAAGCCGATTCCAGGCGGAAAATAGTGGTTGTTTCGGCGCCCGGCAAGCGGCAATCCGCGGAAGCAAAAATTACCGACCTCCTCTATCTCTGTCATGAGATGGTGACCATGTCCACCGACATTTGTGAACCTTTTGGTCTTATTCGTGACCGGTTTGCAGAAATTGCGGACGACCTGCGGCTCAGTTCTACGGTACCTGACGAGATAGATCGTTTCGGCGGAGAACTTATCGGCGCATGCGGCCGGGATTATGCCGCTTCGCGTGGGGAATACTTTTCAGCAAAACTCATAGCTGAGTATCTTGATGCTGTGTTTATCGATCCTGCCGATTATATCATGGTCAAGGCCAACGGAACAATCGATCCGGCCAGCTACCAGTCCCTTGGAAACCGGCTGTCCGATCCGTCGGCGCGCTATGTTATGGCCGGATTTTACGGTCGTGGCGGCAATGGCGAAGTAAAAACGTTTTCCCGTGGCGGTTCGGACATTTCCGGAGCCATTGCCGCAAGGGCTGCAGCTGCCGTGCTCTATGAGAATTGGACGGATACCTCGGGTATTCTCATGGCCGATCCCCGAATCGTCGATAATCCAAAAACCATTGAAGAAATTACCTTTCGGGAGATTCGCGAGATGTCCTATATGGGGGCGTCGGTCTTTCATGACGAAGCTATGCTGCCGATACGGGAAGCCAATATTCCGATTCGAATCAAGAACACCAACCGTCCCGATGATGCGGGCACTCTTATCACTACGAGGTTAAGCGAACAGACCATCTCTTCAACGGAAATTGCCGGAATTGCGGGAAAAAAAGATTTTTCCATGATCTGTCTTGAGAAGACCCTGATGAATAAAGAGGTGGGTTTCGCCCATCGTCTGCTCGGTATCTTCAGCGAGCAGCGCATTAGTTTTGAGCAGTGCCCCTCCAGCATCGATACCATCAGTGTAATTATCGAACAGGCCCGACTTGATGGTGTCGAGGAAATTATTCTCGAGGAGATTCGCCGTCAACTCGAACCGGATAAGCTCTATGTTGAAAAAAATCTGGCGCTGATCGCCATGGTCGGAGAAGGGATGGTGCGTACTGTAGGTATTGCAGCCAAAGTGTTTGGCGCTTTAAAGGATGCGGGAATCAACGTTCGAATCATCAACCAGGGGGCCTCGGAGATGAATATCATTATCGGCGTCTGCTCTGATGATTATGAAAGAGCCGTGCGATCTCTCTATGCAGCTTTTGTCAAGGATTAAGGTTGATGGCGTCGCAATCGCTGATTTGTTTTTACGAGATTATGTGGGCAACAGTAGGGGCGGGTTCCAAACCCGCCCCTACTGTTTTCACGGCTGCAGAGCGAGTGATTACAGCATAAAAGTCTGAGCTTTGGCAACTTCGAGAGCCAGGGTCGAACGGGAGTCGGCATCCAATGGCAGGTTCTTTTCCTTGCACCATTCAGGAAAAGTCTCGGGATCGATGAAAACCTTGATGACCTGATCCCCGCCTGCCTCGATCTCCGCTTTTTTTTCTTCGGCACGGACAAGCCAGTCCTGGTATGTGCGTGGCAATAACTCGGCGTCATCGAACAGGGTGAGCAGTTGGGCATAATGTTCTTCCTTGTACCAAACCATGGCCTGGATCATTGGCGGGCTGGTTGTTGCCTGCTTTTCTTCCTGCTTTTCGAGTGATTTATTTTTCAATCTGGCCACGGTCTTGCCTGATCCACTTTGTGCTTTCTTCTTTACCATTCCGTTTACCTTACATTTTTTATGATGAGTGTGCGGGCAATTGCCCCGAATGTGAATTATGGTTGTGATTACAGGCATCAATTATAACCATCGGCCTTGGGATGTAAAGCTTTACCGAAACGGTCCGCTGCTTCTAACTCTTCGTTGTTCTTGAAATTTTGTAAATGTTCGGCAGTCCGTAACAAGGTGCGCAAGCAGGCCGATGGGTACATAAGGGCGGGTTCTAAACTCGGCTGCCTATGCCAGGCGGGCTGTTTGTGAATCTCCTGCACACTGCCGATCATTTGCAGCTATTTGATATTACGAGAAATATGCTCTTCCTGGTGAATGGTTGCGGGTTTTCGGTAAATCCTTCCATGAATCTGTTGACGGACATGAGTTGATTCTTGTATTTTAATCAGTTTGTCTCCTGGCAAAAGAGGAGCAGATGGTATTCTTTCAGGGGATTTTGGAAGTTAGGGAGTAACAGTACGGTAACTGTTGGACAGCGTACTGTTTTTTTATGAATTTTTCGCCGGAGTATCATCCGGCGTTTTTGTTGAAGGGTGGAAAAAATTGACTGATTTTTTTGAACGATGGACGGTCGACAAATCGTCAGAGCTGTACAGGGTAGCCGAATGGGGCGGCGGATATTTCAGAGTCTCGGAAAACGGGGATATGCTTGTCCAGCCTTCACCGAAAGCCACTGATCGTGCGGTCTCGATCCCGGAGATCGTAGAAGGTCTGAAAGATCGTGGCCTGGATATGCCGGTCCTGTTGCGGATAGAAAATATTCTCGACGCTCAGATCTCCGAACTCAATGAAACGTTTATCGCGGCCATGAAGAACCTTGGATATCGCGGCGCTTTCATGGGGGCGTATCCGATAAAGGTCAATCAACAAAAACAGGTAATCGATGCGATGGTCCACTATGGCGCACCGTATCATCACGGTCTGGAGGCCGGCAGCAAGGCCGAGCTGATCGCTGCCATGGGAATGATGGTAGATAAGCAGGCACCTCTCATCTGCAACGGCTATAAGGATGAAGAGTTCGTTGATCTTGCCCTGCACGCCGTAAAACTGGGTTTTCGCTGTATTCTGGTCCTGGAAATGCCCAGTGAACTTCCGCTTATCATCGACCGTTCCCGGGCACTGGGGGCAAAACCGGTGCTGGGGGTGCGGATTAAGCTGGCAATGCAGGGCGGAGGCCACTGGGCGGAATCAGGCGGGGAACGGTCCATTTTCGGCTTGAATACCACCCAGCTGATCAACGCAGTCGATCTGTTGAAAGAAGAGGGGATGCTCGACTGTCTGCAGATGGTTCATTACCACCTTGGCTCGCAGATCTCCAATATCCGGGAGATAAGGACAGCTGTGGGCGAGGCCTGCCGGGTCTATACCGGGCTGGTGAAGGAAGGGGCGAGGATGCAATATATCGACCTGGGTGGCGGACTTGCCGTTGACTATGACGGCTCACAGTCAAATTTTCTGAGCAGCCGGAACTATAGCCTCAATGAATATTGCACGGATATAATCGAGGCGGTCATGACCACCCTCGATGAGGAGGAGATCCCCCATCCGACCATCATCACGGAGACCGGGCGGGCTCTTGTCGCCTACTATTCCGTTCTGCTCTTCAATGTTCTGGATAAGACCGTTTTTGAACCGGAATCCCTGCCGGAGAAGCTGCCTGAGGATGGCCCTCCCCAGTTGGTAAACATGCTGGATTCGCTGAACAATCTCTCGATCCGCAATCTTCAGGAGACGCTGAACGATGCCATCTACTATCGTGACGAGGTTCGCCAGTTGTTCAACCGGGGCCAGATTACCCTGCGGGAAAGATCGCTTGCGGAAAACCTGTTCTGGACCATTTTGAACAGGATCCTCAAGACGGCAAAAGAGCTGAAAAACGTGCCGGCGGAAATCAATGAGATTGAACGGCTGCTGTCCGATATTTATTATTGCAACTTCAGTCTGTTCCAGTCGCTGCCGGACAGCTGGGCCATCGACCAGCTCTTTCCGGTTATGCCCATTCATCGCTTGAATGAAAAACCGACCCGAAATGCCATCATTGCCGATATCACCTGCGATTGTGATGGGAAGATCGATCGTTTCGTTGATCGTTTCGGTTCCAAACGTTTCCTGCCGCTGCATGAGATGAATGATTCCGAAGAATATTATCTCGGAGTTTTTCTCGTTGGAGCCTATCAGGAAACCCTCGGCGATCTGCATAATCTCCTGGGTGATACCAATGTGGTGACCGTCAGTCTGCATCAGGATGGAAAGTATGATTTTTCCGGGGAACTTGAAGGAGATACCGTCGCGGATATCCTTTCGTATGTGGAGTATGATCCGAAACGGCTGCTGATGAAGTTTCGAAAAACCGCGGAAACGGCAGTGAAGGAAGGGTTGATCTCACCCCTTGAACGTAAAGAGGTTATGCAGGCCTATGAGGCGGGATTGCGCGGGTATACCTACTTTGAACGGTAATGCCAGGTTCTAAAATGACGGATGTCTGTAAAACTTTGTGGAGGTAGTGATGGCGAAGGTATTGATTATCGGAGCGGGCGGGGTGGCCGGCGTGACAGCGCACAAATGTGCTTTTCTCGCGGACAGTTTTTCGGAAATTGTGCTCGCCAGCAGGACGCTAGCCAAATGTGAGGCTATTGCCGCAAGCATCAAGGAACGTTGCGGCAGAACTATCGAAATTCGTCAGCTCGATGCCGATAAGGTAGCCGATACCGTGGCCCTGATCAAAGAGGTACAACCGGATCTGCTGGTCAATCTGGCCCTGCCGTATCAGGATTTGGTGCTGATGGATGCCTGTCTTAAAACCGGCGTTGACTATCTTGATACGGCCAACTACGAACCGCCGGAAGTAGCAAAGTTTGAATATAAATGGCAGTGGGCTTACCGGGAGCGATTTGAACAAGCCGGGCTCATGGCCCTGCTCGGCTCCGGTTTTGATCCGGGAGTGACCAATGTTTTCTGTGCCTGGGCGCAGAAACATCATTTCGATGAAATCCATGAACTGGATATCATCGACTGTAACGCCGGCGATCACGGCCAGCATTTCGCCACCAATTTCAATCCGGAGATAAATATTCGGGAGATCACCCAGCGCGGCCGGTATTGGGAACATGGCGAATGGGTGGAGACCGATCCGCTTTCCTGGTCGATGAATTATACCTTTCCGGATGGTATCGGTCCGAAAAAATGTTTTTTGATGTACCACGAAGAGCTGGAGTCGCTGGTCATGCATTTGCGGGGACTGAAAAGGGCCCGGTTCTGGATGACCTTCGGCGAGCAGTATCTCACGCATCTGCGGGTGTTGGAAAATGTGGGCATGACCCGCATCGATCCGGTGGAATTCGGCGGTCAGCAGATTGTCCCTATTCAGTTTTTGAAAAAGGTGCTGCCCGAGCCGTCGTCTCTTGGTCCGCTGACCAAAGGCAAAACCTGTATCGGCTGCGTCCTGAAAGGCATCAAGGACGGCAAGGAGAAAAAACTCTACGTGTATAACATCTGCAGCCATGAGGAGGCGTATCGTGAGGTCGGCTCCCAGGCGATCAGCTACACCACCGGAGTGCCTGCCATGATCGGTGCCAAGCTGATGCTGGAGAAAACCTGGCACAGGCCGGGCGTCTGGCATATGGAGCAGTTCGATCCCGATCCCTTCATGGACGCCCTGAACCGCTACGGCCTGCCCTGGACGGCTGTTGAGCTTTAATGAACGGCTACTCTGAATATCGTTTTGATCCCCGGCGGCCGAATACTCCCTGCTATCTGGTCGATGCCGGGTTGCTGCGGCAGAATCTCCAGATACTCGCTGATGTCAAGGCACGAACCGGCTGCAAAATCCTGCTGGCTTTGAAATGTTTTTCCATGTTCCGGCTGTTTCCGCTGCTAGCTGGAACTCTGGATGGGGTCTGCGCCAGTTCTCCCCACGAGGCTCGACTGGGTTTCGAGGAATTCGGCAAGGAGGTGCATACCTTTGGTGCCGCTTATTCTCTATCAGACATTGAGGAACTGTGCCGGACTTCAGACCATCTTCTTTTTAACTCCAGCTCTCAGCTTGAGCGATTCCGGCCAATCATCATGGATCATGTCGCCCGTTCGGGCAAAAAGATTGAACTCGGAATTCGCATCAACCCTGAGCATAGTGAGGGGGCTGTCCCGATGTATGATCCCTGTGCGCCGGGATCCAGGCTGGGCATCCGGCGGGATCAGCTGCAGAAAGAATTGCTGGATGGCGTGACCGGTTTACACTGGCATAACCTGTGTGAACAGGATGCCGATTGCCTCGAACGGACAGTGAGCGCCGTGGAAGAGCGGTTTGGTGATCTGATTCCGCAAATGAACTATGTCAATTTCGGCGGCGGCCATCATATCACTCGCTCCGGCTATGACTTGGAACGGCTGATCAGCGTTGTCAACGCGTTTAAGGACAGATGGGGAGTTCAGGTTTATCTGGAGCCGGGGGAGGCGGTAGCGCTCAACTGCGGCTATCTGGTCAGTACTGTTCTCGATGTTATCCGGGCGGATATGGACATAGCCATCATGGATTCCTCGGTTCCCGCCCATATGCCGGATGTCCTGGAAATGCCTTACCGGCCGCATATCATCGGCTCCGGGGCTCCTAATGAAAAAACCTACTCCTACCGGATCGGGGGACTCTCCTGCCTGGCCGGTGATGTGGCCGGCACCTATTCTTTTGAGAAGCCTCTGGCAGTCGGGGATCGTCTGGTTTTCAGTGATATGGCGATATATACCATGGTCAAAAACAATACCTTTAACGGAGTCGGTCTGCCGTCCATCTGGCTGTACGAACCTGACGACGACAGCTATGAGTGCGTCCGGTCGTTTGGTTATGAAGATTTTAAGAGCAGGTTGTCGTAAGAGCTGAAGATTTCGAAGCGGAGCAGCCGGCCTATGCCGTGACGGAGATTATTGTCAGGACTCCGGGGCTGCCATAAGTGAGGCGCCTGATGGTGCCGGAGTCCTTTCCGGGCAGCCAGGAACAGTTTGAATTCTGTTCCTGATAATCGTACTGGACATTTTGTCCCAATTTTCATTATTGTGTTTCCTTTTGTCCTGATATGTTGTAATTCGTTGTTTTTAAATGTGTTTTATTTGTGAATAACCACCGCCTATCTCCCCCTGCCTGATCCTGTTTTTCTTTTTCTGAGACATAATGCCACATTTCTTGTGCTTTTGTTAAGTCGGCATTTTGGTTCAGGTCCGGTGCATTTTTGTCTATCGTGTTTAATCCCAGTTGCTTTTGGTTTGTTTCGGTAAGTTTAATTTAAAAATGAAGAACTTTTGTCGCAATGCAATGTTTGATTTTTTTATGGCACGTTATTTGCTCATAAATGGTCGCGCATATCTTGGATCCAAAGAGAGAAAATAGACAGTTACAGGAACTAAAAATCAGAAAAGGATGGTGACATTATGGCAATTCGTGAAGAAGTGTATGGTTACTTTATTCCAAGTGTAACACTCATAGGTATCGGTGCCGCAAAACAAATTCCTGCCAAGATCAGAGATCTTGGCGGCTCCAAGCCTCTCATTGTAACCGATAAGGGCATCACCGCTGCAGGCATCACCAAGCAGATCACCGATCTTATGGAAAAAGCCGAGATGCAGTATGTTGTTTACGACGAAACAATTCCCAATCCTACCGATAAAAACGTTCATGACGGCGTTGAAGTCTATAAAAAAAATAAATGTGACAGCTTGATCACCCTGGGCGGTGGTTCTTCGCATGACTGCGGTAAGGGCGTTGGTCTGGTTATAGCTAACGGCGGTAAAATTCAAGATTTCGAAGGTGTGGACAAATCTTCCAAGCCCATGCCTCCATACCTAGCTGTAAACACCACTGCGGGAACCGCTTCCGAGATGACCCGCTTCTGCATCATTACCGACACTTCGAGACACGTGAAAATGGCTATCGTTGACTGGCGTGTTACCCCTGGTATTGCCCTGGATGATCCGCTCCTGATGATGGGAATGCCTCCTGCTCTCACTGCGGCAACCGGTATGGATGCCTTGACCCACGCCGTAGAGGCCTACGTTTCCACCATTGCTACTCCTATGACCGATTCCGCAGCTGAAAAAGCCATCGAACTGATCGCCAAGCACCTTCGTCCGGCAGTTGCCAATGGCAATGATATAGTTGCCAGAGAAGGAATGTGTTATGCCCAGTATCTCGCAGGTATGGCATTCAATAACGCCAGCCTTGGGCATGTCCATGCTATGGCGCATCAGTTGGGTGGTTTCTATGATCTACCCCATGGTGAATGTAACGCTATTCTGTTGCCGCATGTCGAAAGATTCAATCTCATCGCCAAAATGGACCGTTTCGTCAAGATCGCCGAGTTGATGGGCGAGAATACCGCTGGTCTGGCTCCTCGTGATGCAGCAGAACTGGCACTGGTCGCTATCAAGAAACTCTCCGCGGATATTGGTATTCCAGGCGGTTTGATTGAGCTTGGTAAACGCTACGGCAAGGAAGTCAAGGCGGAAGATATTGAAATCATGACCGGCAACGCACAGAAGGATGCCTGCGGCTTGACCAATCCACGATGTCCTAAGGATGTTGATGTCAAGGCAATCTATACCGCTGCCCTGTAAGAAAATATACTGTTGAAATCTGTTGGGAGTTCCTAACATTCTCCTTGCGGGTTTTAACAGTATATGTAAATGTGCAAAAATAACATATTTAGCTATGGTCGGCGATACAGGACGCGAATTTTTCGTGTCCTGTCTTTGTGTTATTAAAATCACCGTAGGTTGAATGGCTCACCACCACTTCACTACCACTTTATTGGGAGATAAGAATGCAGAGAAAAAAACTGTACATCAATGGGGTCGCTCGGACGATAGTCACGCAAGGATCCGAGCTCTTGTCCGATGTTATCCGCAAGACCCTGCGTCTGACCGGCACCAAGGTTGGTTGCGGCCAGGGACAATGCGGTGCCTGTAACGTCATCATGGACGGTAAACTGCTCCGTTCCTGTATTACCAAGATGGAGAGAGTCGTAGAAGGTGCAGCCATCACCACTATTGAAGGTATCGGTACCCCCAGTGATCTTCATGCCTTGCAGATGGCCTGGATGGTACATGGCGGAGCTCAGTGCGGCTTTTGTACCCCTGGTTTCATCGTTTCCGCCAAAGCCCTGCTCGACACCAATGCGGATCCGTCCCGCGATGAAATCCGAGAATGGTTTCAAAAACACCGTAACGCCTGCCGTTGTACTGGTTACAAGCAACTGGTCGATGCAGTCCGGGATGCAGCCAAGGTTCTGAAAGGTGAGATGAGTCTCAAAGACCTGGCATATAAAATCCCTGCGGACGGCAAGGTATTCGGCACCAATATGCCAAGGCCAAGCGCTGCCGCCAAAGTTACCGGAACCTGGGACTTTGGGGCCGATGCCGGGCTCGCCCTGCCGGAGAACACCCTGCATATGGCGCTGGTCCAGGCCAAGGTTTCCCATGCCAACATCGTCAAAATCGATACCAGCGAAGCCGAAAAAATGCCTGGTGTGGTCAAGGTCGTTACCGCCAAGGACATCAAGGGCAAAAACCGCATCACCGGCCTTATCACCTTCCCGACCAACAAAGGGGACGGCTGGGATCGTCCGATTCTTTGCGATACCAAAGTCTTTCAATATGGTGACGCAATGGCGATTGTTTGTGCCGATACCGAGAAAAATGCCAAGGCCGCAGCTGAGAAGGTTCATGTCGAGCTCGAAAATCTGCCTGCTTATATGAGTGCTCCGGCTGCCATGGAAGACGATGCCATCGAGATCCATCCAGGTACTCCCAATGTGTATTACACTCAGAAAATCGCCAAGGGCGAAGAGACCAAACCGATCTTCGACAAGGCGGATGTGGTTATTGAAGGTGATTACTATGTTGGTCGTCAACCGCATATGCCCATCGAGCCTGATGTCGGTTTTGCCTATCATGACGAAAACGGTAAACTGGTGATCCATTCCAAATCGATCGGTGTGCATCTCCACCTCTACATGATTGCTCCAGGTCTCGGAGTGGAACCTGAAAATCTGGTACTGGTACAGAACAATACCGGTGGTACTTTTGGTTATAAATTCAGCCCGACCATGGAAGCACTGGTTGGTGCCGCTGCCATCGCTACAGGCCGCCCCGTTTACCTCTGCTATGATTACGCCCAGCAGCAGACCTACACCGGAAAACGTTCACCTTTCTTCATGAACGTGAAGATGGCTGCGGATAAAGAAGGCATGCTCAAGGCTATGGAGACCGACTGGTCGGTTGACCACGGTCCTTATTCCGAATTCGGTGACTTGTTGACACTTCGTGGCGCGCAGTTCATCGGCGCCGGCTACGATATCAAGAACATCCGTGGTGAGGGCCGTACCGTGTGCACCAACCACGCCTGGGGTTCTGCATTCCGTGGTTATGGCTCTCCACAATCGGAATTCGCCTCTGAGGTACTGATGGATGAACTAGCCCAAAAACTGGGCATGGATCCGCTGGAACTTCGTTATAAAAACTGTTATCGCAAAGGAGCTACTACCCCGACAGGTCAGGACCCCGAGGTGTATTCTCTGCCTGAAATGCTTGACAAGCTCCGTCCGAAATATGAAGAAGCCAAAAAACGGGTGGCCGCCAATTCAACCTCTGCGATCAAGCGGGGTGTAGGAATCTCCCTTGGTATCTATGGTTGCGGTCTGGACGGCCCCGACACCGCGGAGACCGACGTCGAACTGAACGCTGACGGTACAGTCACCGTATACAACTGCTGGGAGGATCATGGCCAGGGCGCCGATATGGGAACGGTTGCTACGGCTCATGAGGCTCTGCGTCCCCTCGGCATCACAGCCGATAATATCAAACTGGTGATGAACGATACCGGCAAATGCCCCAATTCAGGTCCTGCCGGTGGTAGTCGTTGTCAGGTAGTGGTCGGTAATTCCATCCGTGTCGGCTGTGAAGAACTGGTCAAAGCCATGAAGAAGGATGATGGTTCCTTCCGTACCCATGCCGAAATGGTGGAGGCAGGTATGCCAACCAAGGTAAACGGCAAGTGGAGTGCTCCTGCCGGTAACTGCGATGAGAACGGTCAAGGCAACCCCTTCTGTAACTATATGTATGGTTTGTTCATGGCCGAGGTGGCCGTCGAAGTCGCCACCGGTAAAACAACAGTTGAGAAAATCACCTGTGTCGCCGACGTCGGTAAAGTCGCCAACAAACTGGTTGTTGACGGGCAGCTTTACGGCGGTATCGCTCAATCCATCGGCTTAGCCCTCACCGAGGATTTTGAGGACATCAAAAAGCATTCAACTCTCGCGGGTGCAGGATTCCCGTATATTAAACAGATCCCGGATGATATGGAGCTCATCTATGTTGAAAGCCCACGCAAGGATGGTCCATTCGGAGCATCCGGTGTCGGTGAATTGCCGCTTACTTCTCCGCATGCAGCGGTCATTAACGGCATTTATAACGCCTGTGGTGCACGGGTAAGAAATCTCCCGGCTCTGCCGGAGAAAGTATTGGCTGCAATGCCGAAATAAGGCCTGCACTTTTAGTACCTTACAGATTGTTTTCTTGTTTTTTGCAAGAAAGCAATCTGTCTAAAGGTTCTTCTACCCATGCTTTGCGAGGGGCGGCAGCACCTTTAAACTATGAACTATACAGGGGCGGTGCAATGCACCGCCCCTTCGGTTTCCAGCCTGATTGTCTTTATACTGCTTTATTGTTTTTCAAAGGAGCCATTTTCTTCTTCAACCTGGTATCAAAAAGATGGATCAACAACAGCTTAGGGAAATTGAATACCGTTGTATACAAGAAGAGCAGCCTTTCTGTACGGCATCCTGCCCAATCCATGTTGATGTCCGTGCTTTTATGGCCAGTCTCGCCAAGGGTGATGTCAACGGGGCAAGAAAGATTTTGGACCGGACCATGCCGTTTCCTGAAATTGTCGGCCGTCTGTGCGACCAGCCATGTTACCCCTTCTGTAAGCGGGGCGAGATCGGCGATCCGCTCTGCACGGCAAGATTGGAGCGCTTCTGCGTCAGCAACAGTTCGGCTGTGCTTAAGCTACCAAAATTACCCACGAAAGACGGTCGAGTCGCACTAGTCGGCGGTGGTCTTTCCGGCATGACCGCGGCACTCGATCTGGCCCGTAAGGGACGCAATATATCTCTAATTACCCAAAATCCCGGTCTCGGCGGCACCTTGCGCAATTATGATAGAACTCTTCTTCCTCATGAGACCCTGGTCCAGGCTGCGGTCATGCTTGAGAGTTATGGAGTGCGGCTGCAGGCCGGCACAACCTTGACTGAAGATATTATTGCCTGGCTGCTGGAGGAATATGATGCCGTTTATTTCGACCTGGACGAAATTACACCGGACCAATTGCCCAAAAACGCTGGTCAGCCCGATACAATAACCTTGGCCCTTGGCATCGCCGGTGTTTTTGCCGGGGGTGGCATTAGTCCTGCCACTTCCTCTTTTTCAGTGATCAAACAGGTGGAGGATGGCCGCCGTGCCGGTCTGAGCATCGAACGATTCCTGCAGAAGGTTTCGCTCACCGCCAATCGGGAGATGGAAGGGACCAGGGCAACCCGGATGTACACATCAACGGCCGGCATAGCACCCGCCTCCGAAATCGTTCCAGCCGATCCGCAAAGAGATTATACCGGTGACGAGGCTCAGCGGGAGGCCGGCAGGTGCATTCATTGCGAATGTCTGGAATGTGTGAAACAATGCGTCTACCTCCGTGAATTTAAAGAATATCCAAAAACTCTCACTCGGAAGATCTATAATAACCAAGCCATTGTTCAAGGCACCAGAGGTGCTAATAAAATGATCAATTCGTGCAGTCTCTGTAGCCAATGCACAATGATCTGCCCCAATGATTTCCCGGTGGCCGAAGTCTGCCGCAACACCAGGCGGCATATGGTTGAAACTAACCATATGCCGCCTTCGGCTCACGATTTCGCCCTGGAAGACATGCGTTTCAGCCTCAGCGAATTCTGCACCCTCAATCGCCATCAGCCAGGCACTTCAGCCAGCCGATTTGTATTCTACCCCGGTTGCCAGCTTTCAGGTTCCCTGCCCGAAGCGGTTAAAAACAGTTACCGATTGCTCTGCGGCCAATTAACGGGCGGTGTTGCTCTCATGCTCGGCTGCTGCGGTATTCCAGCTCACTGGGCCGGACAGGATGCCTTGTTTACCGAGACAATGAACCGCTTTAAACAAGAGATTGAACAGTTGGGCAATCCGACGGTTATTACCGCCTGTTCGAGCTGTTTATCGATTTTCAGAGAATTCGCCGATGAAATAGAAACGGTCTCTCTCTGGGAAATTCTAGATACTTTACAGCTGCCCGGAGCTATGAATACGGCAGGTATCGGCTCGACCGGTAAAAGTCAGTCACTGACCATCCATGATCCCTGCACCGCACGTCACAACGCAGCCTTGCGTGGGGCTGTCCGCAGCATCTGCGGCAAGCTGGGCCTGGATGTCATCGAGCATGAGTATAACGGTGAACTCACCGATTGCTGCGGTTATGGCGGTCTGATGCAGTTCGCCAATCAGCCTCTGGGACGCAAGGCGGCTCTGGTCAAGGCGGAACGAAGCGAACATAACGGGCTGGCTTACTGTGCAATGTGCCGTGACAATCTCGCCGTTACGGGCTTGCCCGTCGCCCATCTTCTGGATTATATTTTTCCCGAAGCCGGATTCGAGCCTTTAATGCGAAAAAATCCCGGTTTTTCCGGACGTCATGAGAACCGGGCCAGGTTGAAGGAGCAACTGCTTACCAGTCTCTGGGGCGAAGCTGCCGGTCCCGAACCCGACCATAAAAAAGTCCGACTCATTATAAGTGAGGAGATGCTGGCGTTATTGAACAGCCGTCATATCCTGGAAGAGGATGTTCAGAAAGTGATTTTTCACGCTGAACAAACCGGCAAGAACCTGATTAATCAGGATAATAATCACCGTCTAGCAGGATTTATGCCTGTGCGGGTGACCTATTGGGTGGAGTATGAACCCACAGACAATGGTTATCTGATCCATAATGGGTACAGCCATCGGATGCAGGTGGCGGAGGTACTTTCATGAGCAACTTTTCCTTCATTGAAGCGACCTCCTGGCAATGCGCCGGATGTAACAAGCCCCTGCAGCCGACCAAGGTCAATGTCACCTACCTGAATTCGGTTTTTAATGTGGAACTTATGGCCTGTCCGGAATGCGGCATTATCCTGGTTCCCGAAAACCTCGCTATGGGCAAGATGCTGGAAGTGGAAAAACTTTTAGAAGACAAGTAAGATGGATACGACCTGCTCCTGCAGCCTTTCTCAAGTGAAGTCTCTTTATGAACAGAACGAGTTGTCATTGGCGACCGGCGGAACATTGCGGCCCGGTGGCCTTGCCCTGACTACTGAAATCCTCGATTGCTGCAAGCTGAGAGATGGTGCAAAAGTTCTCGATGTCGGCTGCGGACCTGGCCATACGGTGGAACTGATGTCCTTGGTATTTCACCTGGAGAGCACGGGACTTGACCCATCTCCCACCATGCTTGCCAAGGCGGCAGAACTTGTGCCGGGTGCAACTTTTCTTCAGGGGGAGGCAACCGCCATCCCCTGCCGATCAAAAACTTTCGAGATGGTTATATCGGAGTGTGTTCTCTCTCTCACCGATGATATTGATACTAGCCTGCGGGAAATGAATCGCGTACTTCAGCCATCCGGTCTGCTGATCCTCACTGATATCTATCGCAAGCAAGCAGGAATGCAACCGGCTCTGCCCAAGCTGCGGAGCTGCATCACTCATGCCCTGCCTCTGGAAATCATCAAAGATGCGTTGTTCGATGCGGGATTCTCCTTGCGGGTCCTCTGTGACCGGACTGACCTGCTTAAACAGTTGGCCGGCCAGATAATCTTCAGTTATGGCAGCCTGGAAAAATTCTGGCAGCTGTTCTTGGGAGCGGAAGAAGCTCAACAGACCTGTCGAGCTTTGTCCACAAGCCCTTTGGGTTACTATATGCTTATTGCCGAAAAGGTGTGAATCATGGATAATATATCATTACAGATCATGCAGTTGTCCGCTCAGGGCTTCTGCTGCAGCCAGATCATGATGAAACTGACGCTTGCGGACATGGGAGAAGAGAACACTCCACTGGTGCGGGCCATGGCCGGGCTATGCGAAGGATCGGATACCGGAGACATTTGCGGCATAGCCAGTGGCGCAGCCTGTATTATGGCCCTGTATGCAGCCAAAGGAAGCGCCGAAGAAACGGCTCTTGACTGCTACCCTTTACTGCTGTCCGAGTTTATGGACTGGTTCAAGGCGAATGCTGAGTCTTGGGGAGGAGGTATTACCTGTGACGACATTACCGCCTACCACGGTGGAGTGAAGCCGGAGGTCTGCGGTAATATAATGGTGCGAGCCCGCGAGATGATTTTACAGATTCTCACGGAAAACAATATCGATCCAAGCCTGCCGAGAGAACAAGCCGGTGATTATTGATCATTCTCTTGAAGTGCTGTCATCAACTGCAAGCCTTTGTCCTGTCTGCCTTCGCCGTATTCCGGCCAGACGTGAGCTGCAGGGGGAGTCTGTTTTTCTCGTCAAGGAATGTCCGGAGCATGGCGTTCTGCGCACGGTGATCTGGCGCGAATCGATACCTTTTTCCAGCTGGCTTCGACCGAAAAAACCTTCCGCACCACACCGGACCTACACAGTTCCCGATCGGGGTTGCCCTTTTGACTGCGGACTCTGTCCGGAGCATGGGCAGCACACCTGCACAGCCCTGATTGAAGTAACCCAGCGCTGCAATCTTCACTGTCCGGTCTGTTTCGCCGATGCAGGCGCCGGAAGCGATTCCCGCAAAGAGAAGGAACCTTCATTGTCCAGGATAGGCTATTTTTATGAGAGGATCATGGAAGCTTCCGGTCCCTGTAATATTCAACTGTCCGGCGGGGAACCCACGGTGCGGAACGATCTGCCGGAGATTATCCGCCTTGGCAGAAGCAAAGGCTTTTCCTTTCTTCAGTTGAACACCAATGGTATTCGCCTGGCAACCGATCCCAACTACAGTCTGACTCTGAAAAATGCCGGACTCAGCTCGGTCTTCCTCCAGTTCGACGGTCTGGCCGGCACCACCCATAAGGCCTTGCGTGGTCTCGACCTTACCGACATCAAGGAACAGGCCCTATGCCATTGTGAAGCGGCCGGACTGGCAGTGGTCCTGGTTCCCACCCTGGTGCCGGGAATCAATACCCACGAGGTCGGCGCGATCATTGACTATGCCCGCCGATTCGCACCAACGGTTCGTGGAGTTCACTTTCAGCCGGTCAGCTATTTCGGGCGTTTTCCCGAAGCGCCGGCGGACGAGGACAGACTTACCCTACCGGAACTCCTGCAGCTGATCGAGGAGCAAAGCGGCGGGAAGATTTCGGCCGAACATTTCGCGCCTCCTGCCTGTGAGCACGCACTCTGCTCCTTTCACGGCAAGTTCATGGTAGAAGAAAGCGGTGCTCTCAGGCCACTTGGCGATCGGCAGGCCGCCTGTTGTTCGACAGGTGAACCTCAGGTTGATATTCCTTCGGCCCTGGAAGGGCGGGAGAAAAGTGTGGCCTTCACCGCCCGGCAGTGGTCCTTGCCGCAAGTCTTGACAAGCGTGCCCTGCACCTGCACAAGTGACAAGCCGGCGCCGATCGAAGATGATCTGGATCGCTTTCTGGCGCGGGCTCGCACCCACACTTTCTCCATTTCGGCCATGGCCTTTCAGGATGTCTGGAACCTCGATCTGGAACGCCTCAAGGGCTGTTGTATCCATGTAGTTTCCCCCGATGGAGATCTTGTGCCATTTTGTGCCTACAACCTGACTTCCAATATGGGAAAATCACTTTATCGAGGACTGAATAGATTATGACCATTACTCCTCTGGAAGCTTTGATAGGGAATAGTATTGGTGTTCCCGCCGAACAGGGCAACTTCCCCCTCTCGCGTGAAACGATAGAGAGCTACCAGGGAGACCGGTTGCGCAAGATGGTCGCTTACTGCCGGCAGCATTCCTCGTTTTACCGGAAAAAATTCACTGATGCCGGGCTTACAGAGATCACGGGACTGGAAGATCTTTCCGGTCTGCCGTTGACCAGTGAGGAAGAACTGCGTAACCATGGCCTGGATATGGTTTGTGTCAGTCAGGATGAGGTGGCTCGTGTCATCACTATCCAGAGTTCTGGTACTACCGGGACTCCCAAAAGACTTTTCTTCACCGATGAGGATCTGGAACGGACCCTGGAATTCTTTCACCTGGGCATCCAGTCAATGGTCGATCCCGGGCAGACAGTAGCGATTTTACTGCCGGGCGCCACGCCGGATTCCACCGGACACCTGCTGGCCCAGGCCCTGCGCAGGATGAACGTATCCAGTCACATCCTTGGCCTTGTTGAAGATCCAGAGCTTGCGGCGCGTCAGCTGAGTGAAATTCGACCCGATCTCCTGGTTGGCTTTCCGGTGCAGATCCTTGCTATTGCCAGGATGGCAGCGGATCGGGCCATTCCTCTTGGTGTTATCCGTTCGGTGCTTCTCTGTTCGGATTACATTCCAGAGAGTCTCAGCGACCAGTTGACCGATCTGCTGGCTTGTGAAATCTTTCTCCATTACGGCACGGTGGAAACCGGGCTAGGTGGTGGGGTAGACTGCACCGGACATGCTGGAACGCATCTGCGTGAGGCCGACCTGCTGTTTGAAATCATTGACCCACATACCGCCGAACCGCTGACGGACGGCGAGTGGGGCGAGATCGTCTTCACCACCCTCAGTCGCCGCGGCATGCCGCTAATCCGCTACCGCACTGGCGATCAAGGACGTTTACTGCCGGGCCCATGTCCCTGCGGCAGCCATATTCGAAGACTGGACAGGGTGCTCGGCCGGATGAACCAGGGACGAACTCTGCAAAATGGCGACCGACTGGCTCTGCACACCCTGGACGAAATACTTTTCTCCGTGTCGGGATTGCTGGATTTCAGGGCAGTACTGAGCACAGAGGAACAGCACGACAGACTCAATCTCTATTTGACCGCTATCCCCGGCAAGGAGGGAGCGGTGTTGCGTCAGGCAGCAGCCGTATTGACGGATCTGCACCAGAGCCGGGGATTGGAGTTGGTCCTCATTATGGATTTATCAAGCAGGATTCAGCGAAGCAAACGGATTCTCGAAGACAAACGTAAGGAAACAAGATCATGAAAAAGCTTATTCAACAAATATGCACATCCTTAAATGATGGGGAAGATCTCGTCCTCGTAACTATCGCCAGTCAATCAGGTTCGACCCCGAGGCTGGCCGGTGCTAAAATGATCATCTACCGTGACGGCCAAATTGCCGGGACTATCGGGGGCGGATTGGTTGAAGCCCAAGCCATAAAAGAGGCAAAGAGCTGCTTTGCTCATGGCCACTCTATGCGCCGTTCCTTCGATCTCTCCAACAGTGATGCTGCGGTAACCGACATGATCTGCGGGGGGAAGATGGAAATCTTCCTTGAATTTATCCGGTCGGACGAGGGGAACCGACAGGTTTTCCAGGCCCTGCGCGCGGCGATGGCCTCGGGACGCCGGGTTACGCTGGTTTGCCCGCTTGACGTTGCCGACGGCGATCAGCGTTTTGTGATCGATCATACAGGCTGGACCAACCATCCCGGTGTGCCGGAAAACCTGATGGCTGCAATTAAGCAGATACGTTCGTCCACCTCGTCCGCCACGTTAATCGAGTACGAGGGCCGGGAGTATCTGGTTTCGTATTTCGCTCTCGGAGGCAATCTCTTTCTGATCGGGGCAGGTCATGTCGCCGCCTGCACAGCCGAGGCTGCTGCCAGGGTAGGCTTTCGGGTTATCGTCATGGACGATCGCAGCGAATTTGCCAATAGGGAGCGCTTTCCCCTGGCCGAGGAGGTCAAGGTGCTGCCTTCCTTTGCCGATTGCTTCGGGGAGTACGCAATCGACAACGATTGCTATCTGGTGATTGTTACCCGCGGCCATATGCATGATCTGGAAGTTCTCGAACAGGCCCTGCAGACCAGGGCCGGGTATATCGGTATGATCGGCAGCCGGAAAAAACGCAATGCCCTTTATGCCAGGCTGATGGACAAAGGCGTCAAGGAGGCGCAACTGGAGCAGGTCCATTGTCCGATCGGAATGACCATCGAAGCCGACACTCCCGAGGAAATCGCCGTCAGCATCGTCGGCGAACTCATTTATCAACGGGCAACCGGCAGGAAGAAATGGCGCCTCGCTTAAGCGCGGTAATCCTCGCGGCAGGACTCTCTTCCCGCATGGGTGACCTCAAGGCCGTCCTGCCTCTGGGAACCGGCACGATACTTAGCCGATGCCTTGGATTATTCCGGGATTGCGGTATTAAGGATCTTGTTGTGGTTACCGGCCATCGAAGTGAAGTAATTGAAGCGATAGCCAAACAGGCTGGAGCACGGCCGGTTCACAATGCCGACTTCGCCTTGGGGATGTACAGTTCTATACGCGCGGGTGTTGGTCAGCTTGCAGCCTGGAGCGACGGATTTTTTCTACTGCCCGTGGATATCGCTCTGATACGCCCGGGAACGATACGTTTACTGATCCTGTCATTTACCGCCGCACCCTCGCAGATCACCTATCCGGTTTTTGACGGAAAACGCGGGCATCCGCCGCTTATCGCCGCTGGTCTGGTGCCTGCCATTGTCAAAAATGAGCACGTGGAAGGTGGATTGCGATCTTTATTGGCGGAGCTTGAAAAGAAGTCGGCCCGGCAGGTTGCAGAGGTTAGTGTGCCTGATGCCAATATCCACTTTGACATGGATACTCCGAACGACTATGCTAATGGCCTCCGCCGTTTCAGTCGGCTGGGCTACCCTACTGCAGAGGAAGGTGCAATAATCCTTAAGCTCCATCCCATGCCGGAGAAGGGGCTGGTTCACGGCCGCCTGGTCGCGGCAATAGCAGTGGCAATCTGCCGGGCCGTGGGAGCAAATGGCCGATGGATACTTGATCAGAACCTGTGCCGGGCTTGCGGCTTATTGCATGATATAGCCAAGGGAAATCCTGATCATGAACTGGTGGGAGCTGAGTGGTTGCGACAACTCGGTTTTGACCAGGCCGCGGAAATTGTTGCCGCCCACAAAGATTTGGATTGGCAGCCCGGAGCACCACTCACCGAAAAAGAAATAGTGCATCTGGCGGACAAGCTGGCTCATGGCAACAGACTGGTCGACATACAAGAACGCTTTGAGGAGAAGCTGGCTATCTACCGTGACGATCCCGAAGCGGTCCGGGCCATCAACAAACGCTACGAAACGGCCAGGCGACTCGCCGCGGCAGTTGAGACTGAGGCAGGTCAACGGCTGGCCGACATTGTTTCAGAATTGACGGCGTCGTAAAAACTCTTCACATTCTTCGTTGCAGCAAATTTTTAATTTTTGCGAAGTACCTTTTGTACGTCTAAATAATTGAAAATTTGCGCGCCTCGCATCTGAAGTTTTTTACTTAGCCATTGCTGATTTTAGGTTTTTACGAGATTATCATAACTTTATTTTAGAATAAATATTCCATGAAATCAATTATCTATCTTATTCGTCACGGAGAAGTTGACCGATCGCCGTCCCGTACCTTTCTCGGTCAGACCGATCTGCCCCTGAATGATAACGGTATCCGTCAGGCTTTGGACCTGCGAGAACAGTTGAAAGAAATATCTTTCAGGCAGGTTTTTACCTCGCCTCTGCAGCGGGCTGTGCAGACGGCGGCTCTGGTCAGCGGTATACCAACTGATTCCCTGCAGAAAATCGAGGCATTCAAGGAAATTAATCTGGGCGCCTGGGAAGGCTTGACGGTCGACGAGGTGCGAAAACGTTTTCCCGGAGATTATGAACAACGAGGTCGCGATCTCGAATTCTTTCGACCTGAGGGAGAGGGTGGAGAGAGTTTTGCCGATCTCCTGGTGCGCTGTTATCCACCTCTGCTCTCTCTGGCTAAAGCACAGACAGGTCCTCTGCTCGTGGTTGCCCATGCCGGAGTCAACCGCGTGCTCCTTTCGCGTCTGCAACAAAGGCCATTACAGCTGTTGTTTGATATTCCGCAAGATTATTGTGGAATAAATGTTCTCAGTTGTAACTCAAGAGAATTAAAAGTAGAAGCGGTAAATCTCCATAGTCTTCGTTAATCTCACGCGCACCTCCCCCCACATTGAAACCCGTTGACAGGACGGCAAGCTATCCTGAAGAATAATCAACGGTTGCCTGATCGGCAAGAATCCTTAAAGTCTTGTCATCTCAGTTAAAGACACCTAACCTGGTCTCATTTACCCAAAAAACAAAGGTTAATTAGCACATGTTTTTTCAGCCCAGAAGTTTACGGCAACGGACGTTAGCCTTTATTCTGGCTCCGACCTTGCTGCTCCTGATAAGTCTATCTGTCGGCGGATTTATTTTTGTCCGGAATATGTTGCTCGCGCAATGGGGTGAGACGGCAGTCGTAAGATTGCAGAGAACGGCCCATCTGATAGATATGGAGCTGAGAAAACCGAAAGATTTGCTTCTTCTACTACAGAACTCCGGCGATCCTGAGGAGAATCAAATAGTATTCACACGAATTATCAAGCAGATAGAAGGGCTCGACGATGTTGTCGATGTGCATGTCGCATGGCCTAAGGAAGATCTTCCCGCAGATAATATGCCCAATATGGGCATGAATAAAATGCCGATGATGATGCATGGATATCGGATGGAAGGATTTGAGGTCGGCTCACCAAGATACGACAGTCAACTGAGTAATCGAACAGTTTCCTTGATATGTGAATTTAAAGACACAGACGATAAGGCGCTTGGACGGGTGGTAGTTCTCATTTCCTTCGATACCTTGATCAAACGGATTATCAATGCCCCCTGGTGGAAAAGCAACAAGGCATATCTTGTCGACAGTGCAGACAACGTACTGGCGAGTACTGATTCTGAATTGGAACCGGACAAATCTTTTCCCATGCGGCCGTTCGGCACCGAGGACAATCTCGAAAGAAAAACTCTGGCGGCCATGCGGCAAAAGAATTTCGGCACGGTTTTTGGGGCCGGTTCTCCACCTGAAGAGATAAGCGGATTTTATCGTCTGACTGAAGCTCCCTGGACCATGGTGATCATGGCTCCTGGTAAAAAAGTATTGCAACCCATCATCCGATTTAAAATTTTTTATATCCTTACGCTGACTCTTTGCATTTTTCTCATTCTTTTTTTCATCAGGCAGGCGACAAATACGGTAACGTCAAGAATAAGAGAGGTTTCCATGGCAGCCAATAATCTGGCCCGGGGAAACTTCGGCCCGCCACTCGCTGTAACCAGTCGGGATGAAGTTGCTGAATTGACTGAAAGTTTCAATAAAATGAGTGGGCAGCTTAAGCACCGGCTTGCCATGAAGGAGGCAATCGGTATAGCCAGAGAAGTCCAGCAGAACCTCTTGCCGAATGACAGTTTTTCCGCTGAAGGAATTGTTGCCGCCGGTATAAGCCTCTATTGCGATGAAACAGGTGGCGACTATTTTGATATTATCAAATTCTCCGATAATGAAAGAAAGGTAAGTGTGGTTGTCGGTGATGTGGTGGGGCATGGCATTGGCGCGGCTTTGTTGATGACCACGGTGCGTGCTCTGCTGCGCTGCCGGATCTTTCTTCCCGGCCGTCTTGATGAAATAATGAATGATGTTAACAAGCTGCTTTGGCTGGATACGAGTAAATCAGGAAATTTTGTCACCCTGTTTTACCTGGAGGTTGATCGCGCACAAAACACCATGCGCTGGGCGCGGGGCGGGCACGAGCCTGCTATGGTTTATTGTCCTGCCAGTCGTACCTTTTCGGAGTTGAAAGGAAATGGGATAGCCTTAGGAGTTGATGCGGACTGGAGTTTTGAACATTACCAGTTGCCTATTCCTGCAGAGGAACAATTGATTTTGATCGGCAGTGACGGAGCCTGGGAGGTCGAAAACGAGGAAGGTGAACAGTTCGGCAAGGATCGTCTGAAACAGGTATTTTCTGAAAACAGCAGCTTACAACCAGAAGAAATATTAAAGAGCATCACTGAAGCAATTGCCGAGTTCCGGGGTAAAAACGGTCAGAATGACGATATAACTCTGGTAGTCGTTAAGACATCTTAGGGGAGTTATTAAGGGGGCCGGGTTTGGAAGCGGGCGGGTTCTAAACCCGCCCTTGATCACTATTTCTCTTTGAAGTCGGAAGAAACAATGCCGTTACGCCGCATGATGCGTTGCAATGCCTGCCGTTCGAGGCCGCAATCAGACGATGCTTTTGTTACATTTCCGCCATGCCTCGTTAGCAGATTGCGAAGATAACTCACCGAAAATCTTCTGACTATTTCCGTTTTTGCCTCATTGTATCCAGAGGTGTAAAGGTCCTCGAACGGGTTTTCCGGGTTCTGTCTGGTACTCTCTTCCGAGATGCTGATATCGGCAAGATTTACCTGACCACGGACGGCAAGAAGTACAATACGTTTAACGGTATTTTGCAGTTCACGAACATTACCGGGCCATTTCCGCAAATAAAGGTGCTGAAGAACCTCAGGGGAAAGAACCAGATTGTCCCGGTTATATTGCCGTTTGAACTGAGACAAAAAATGATGAATCAACAGGGGCACATCTTCCTTCATCTGCTCCAGGCTGGGCATTACCGCGGTCACGACATTGAGGCGGTAAAAAAGGTCTTCCCTGAATTCGCCCACTCTGATTTTGGCTTCCAGATCCTGGTTGGTGGAGGCGACCACCCGGACATCCACCTTAATCGTTTTGTTTTGTCCCAGGGGCTGGATTTCCTTCTCCTGTAAGACCCGCAACAGCTTGGTCTGGACGGAAACCGGGATGTCGGCGATCTCATCAAGAAGGATGGTCGATCCATGGGCTTCCAGGAAAAGCCCCTTTTTTTCTTGGGTGGCGCCGGTAAAAGCGCCCTTGCTGTAGCCGAAAAGTTCGCTCTCCAGCACGTTTTCAGGCAGGGCCGGACAATTGACGGTAATCATCGGCCGTTGTTTGCGGTTACTGAGATTATGCAGCGCCCGCGCGGCGAGTTCTTTACCGGTGCCGCTCTCACCTCGAATAAGCACCGTGGCATCGGTGTCGGCAACCTTGGCCAGCAGATCCAGCACTCTTTTGAGGGCAGGACTCTGGCCGACAAAGCCTTCCGGTTGGGCAAGATCGCTCAGCCTTTCCCGGAGTTGATAATTTGCCCGCAACAAAGCGGTTCGTTCCATGCCGTTTTTGATGACCCTGACGAGATGATCTTTATCGAAAGGCTTTTGCAGAAAATCATAGGCCCCGATCTTCAAGGCCTGGACGGCCATGTCGATGGTGCCGTATCCGGTCATGATGATCACGGAGATGGTTTGGTCATATTCCCGGATTTTCTGCAGCAGTTCCAGACCGTCCAGGTCAGGCATCTTGATGTCGCTCAAAATCACGTCAGGCCGGCAGTGGCTTAATTTATCCAAGGCAACCTGTCCGGAAGAGGCGGTAATGACCTCACAGCTACAGCTTTTTTCAGCGATTATGCGAAGCATGGAAAGCATGTCGGGCTCGTCATCGACAATCATCATCTGCTTTCGTGCTGTTTCGTTTTCCAGGAAACTATGATCATTCATCGGTCTTTGGTCGGGTGGTGAGATATTGGAAATATCGCTGGATAAATTTTCCGGAGATACTGTCGGAAAAACTCACTGCGGGGAGTGGCTGGCCATTCTGCCGGCCAAAGAGCGCCTGAAAAACATCCTGAGAAAGTTGGTTGAGTTCTTCATTGATCTCCTCAATGTTCGCTGCATCCGCGGTAAGGCCTTTGAGACGACAGTGGATAGGTCTTGCCTTATGGAGCAGACAGGTATTGTCCTGGTGCAGTGGGCATCCCTTGCCAGATCCCGCACCTGCCGGAGTATGGTCTATTGCTTCGGAGTTTCTCGATTCTTGGGGTGGGGCCTTGTCCAGCCGGTTGGCCAATTTGATGACGGCCCTTCTCTGTTCGGCAGACAGGCTGATGTTCACCTTGTTGTTTAAATAGAGGGCCTCGATAAGTTCAAGTGTAAATGTTCTATTGCAGGGTTGCAGGCCACCATTGGAGCAGCATTTGGCGGAGGGCGGGGCGATCCGGGCATCTATTTTTTCCAGCAGATGTTCATAGCGTCTGTAAAACTCACTCAGATCAACACTGTTTCTGTTTTCCGGGGTGGGTTCGGCAAGAGTAAGCCTGCCTTCTTTTTTATCAAATCTTCGAAGCAGCCACCATTGGGAAAAATTCGTTGGATTTGCCCTGGTAGATTTTAACATTTTGCCGGCTTTCTTTAAGCCAAAACCGCGGCGAAGCAGATAGGCCGTGACGAAGGTGCCGGTTCTGCCGATGCCGTGATGGCAGTGGACCAGAACTTTTTTGCCCAGATAAATGGCCTCATCGAGCCACTCCAGGCCCTTTTCCATCTCCGACATTTTGGGCGCGTTCTCGTCAGGGATAGGCAGGAAATAAACTTCGAATCCGGAATCCTTTTCTATTTCATGCAGATCGGTAAATTCTCCGCAGAGGTTGACAATAGCGTCGATACCCTGCTTTCTGATGCTGTCCAGTTCCTGATACGACATGGGAGCATGGCCGACGGCCAGATTTTTGGTAATCCAGGTGAGAGGGTAGTCGGACATCACCAATACCTATTCATTGGAAAAATCATAGTTTCCCCGAAAAAAATTCTCGATCATTTCCTTGAGCATACTTTCGTCGTTCAACACCATATCGAGCAGCCGGACGGCACCGAGCAAGCGGCCAACCTGATCGAGACGATCGGCTGTAATCCTTTTATCATACCGCATCAGCCTGGCATCCAGCAACTCACCAGTTTGTTCACAGGTAAAATCAAGTTTTTCCAGAACTTTTACAATGAAGTTGAGACGGAGCTCCCTGCCGCGGCTGTCGCCTCCTCCTCCGGCAAAACGCATCAGAATATAATTTTCTTCCGGATCATCACCGCAAAGACAATCGAGTAAGGTGAAATGGTAACCAAAGCGAATATTGACATTGAGATATTCCGACGAAATAAGACAAAAGCTGGCCAGGGCCGAATCGCTTTTTGTGGCTACTCCCCCGGCAAGAGCGATCGAATCGTAGCTCTGCCAGTCAAAATGGGAGCGGTTACGCCATTTCACTCCCGGATGGGTGAGCCCACGCCAGAGGGCCTGAAGAGGCAGAGAACGCAGATCGGCAACTGATACATCTTCCTTGCCGGCAGCCTCCCGCGACAGACCGTCATCGACATCGATAATGTACATCTGCAGGGGAACATTGGTCTGCAGTCGCTTTCCCTTAGGTTTTCTAAAAAGACTGTCGGTTGAATGAATAAACATGGCCTGCACCGACTTTTCGTGGATAAATCTGAGAATATCGTGCAGGGACCGGCAATTCTCAGGACGAAAGGCGGGGCTTGACGGATCAACCAGAGCCAGCGGGGAGGTGAAATCGATCACCATTTTCAAGGTTCGGAAAAAAGGGTTGCCCTGCGTCTGTTGCAGTTTGTCCAGGCTGTCATCGGCAAGCGGCACGGATCCCCGAAAAACAGACCGCTTATCAGCCCACAGGGTCAGAGATTCTCCGTCTTGCAGGCACAGACAGTTTTCACCTGTCTGGACCAGCACCGGAATACCGAATTCCCTGGCCACCGAGGAAAAATGATCGGCAGTGCTGCCGTACCTGGCAATAACTCCGGACAATTGGGGAAGAATAGTCACCAGCGACGGAGGCGTCACCTCGCAGACCAGAATCGAACCGTGGGGAATGGTCGATCGGTCGGAGATAGTCTCCGGCTTGTATGCAGGGCCGCAGCAAATACCGGGAGAAGCGGTCGCACCGCCTTCAAACAGCAGGAAGAGATGTTCAAGATCGGGATTTCGTTTTTCTGCTCTATTGCGTTCCAGTTTCAGACGGCGGGCCTGGAGGAGAAAGAGCTTGCCACCCATGTCGCAGCTCCATTCTATTTCCTGGGGCTCGTTATAGAAGCCGGCAATTTTTTCAGCCCATCCCGCTAGCAGGCGAAGCTTATCGTCCGAGAGTTCTTCTTCCGCTTTGTCCGGGGAATGCCGGATGATGGCGCTGCCTCTTCCTTGATGAATTTCCTGGGTTGACGGCGTCGCCCGGCCTGCCATGAGCTCGTCGCCCAGGCCATACACAGAATGCACCAGAAAGGTGCTTTCATCCGGCAGGGCAGGGTTGCCGGTGGTAATGACTCCGCTGATCCTGGCATCGACCATGATCAGTACGATAACCGCCATGGGAGTTTCCTCGTCATCAAGACCCTTGATTATCCGGTACATGATGGCCTCGGGGCTATACTTGGACGCCAGAACCTGCCTGTATGCTTCAATTATTTCGTTCTTTTCAATATTTAAAAAAGAGCTGTACTGTCCGGCAAAGCTGAGAAAGGAATCCTCGCCAACGGCACTGGAACGAACAGCAAAAACCTGATCCGGAAATTTTGCAGCCAGGGAGGTGACGGCGGCAGCAATCTCATCTGCCACTTCCTCCGGCAATTCAGCCTGCCGGATAGACTCGCTGAGAGTTGCCGAGGTTTCTTTCAGGGAGCTGTGGGAATGAATGTCAGTCCGGGCAAGCAATCGGTCGATTTTCGGACGGAGGCCATTTTTTTCTAAAACAGCGTTCCAGGCCGAGGTGGAAATGATAAATCCCGCGGGGACCGGCAGGTGCAGTTCGTGCACCAGCTGGGATAAATGCAACCCTTTGCCGCCTGTCCCGCGGTCGTCTGTGTAGGCTGCGTCCAGGGGCAGGATATAAGGCGGTGTAGTTTCGCACTTAGGTGGTGCAAGGGCAAACCTGGCGTAAAAGTCGAATTTTTTATAATAGTCTATCAGATTCTTATATCGGCCGGGAGCAAGTTGATGGAGGCCTGCCAGCATTTCCCGGACACCTGCGGAAAAGTCGGCGAAAAGTTCGCGTATCCGGTTGATGTCAACCGCTGTTGCGCTGTAGTAAATGGTTTCCAGCTCTGCCAGCAGGTTATGGCATCTCCTGTCGCATTCGAGCAATTCCTGAAAGGTTGCGTACCGCTTCCGGATGAAGAGATCGGGAGAGATGAGCTGCTCAGAGAACTGTTTAAGAATATTCAGCATGATTCATTATCCCTGTCAGCTGGAGGATGTGGGAAAAAGAGTGCCCTCTGGTGTTAGCTGGATGTTCTTCGTTTTTTTCCGCGTATTTTAAAAAATGTAAACAGAACAAGACAATATGTCAGCAGGAAAACAAATTGGGGATATATTCCCTGCAGGCCGAACCGGTTCTCCGGGAAATAATAAAGAATTCCATTTGGCAGGGGGGAATTCTCCAGCCAGAACAAGCTGAGAAAGATTGGCAATAAATAGACCATACCGTGCCTGGCGAAACGCTCGGCCAGGTAACTGTTGAAGTCGTTGTCTATATCGTCATCGATGGACTTGGCAAAGGTCTCTCTGCTCTTCCAGTCGCTGATCAGCTTCAGGTCATTCTGGGCTTCCTTTTTAACGGCGAAGAGCTCTTTAAAGGCCGCGTCTTTTTGCTCGGCACCAAGCAAGTGGCGAATGAGCATGGACAGCATGCCGGTCAGCAGGGCGATGAACATTATCTGCAGCACCGCTGGGATATGCAGGAACTGCAGGGGCTGGATAACAGCAGTATCCAGCGCCCCGGCAATAAAAACAAAAACGGGACTGATGATCTCAAAATACAGCAAATTCAATACGTTTGAGATTATATTTAACATCTGTTCCATATCTATCAGTCCCGATGTGACGAATTAGCGGAGGAAAAACAGCGCATCCGTATAGTTTAAGAAGACTATGACCAGTGCCAGAGCCAGCATTCTCTTTAAGAATATCTCAGGGAGATGCTTCTGGATTTTCGGTCCGACCATACCACCAACGATGGCACCCGCGGCTATCGCAGCAGCCATGATCCAGTCTGGTTGATAGCCCATCAGGGAGAATTTGGCAATACCGCCAACCGAGGTGGCGAAGGTTCCTGCCAGGGCGATCGGCACGGCAAGGTACATCGGATAACCCATAATGGTGGTCATGAACGGCATGAACATAAAACCGCCGCCGACGCCGAAGGATGAGGCGATCATACCCATCAGAATACCCGAGATGAGCATAGTCAATGGTCTGGCTACAAAGGTTTCACCCCAGAATTTCATATCGAACTTGATAAGATTGAATTTCTCGAACTCAACTTTACCAAGCTCCATGGCCTTGCCGGAAGCCTTGGCTTCTTTGACTGCCGCATTGAACTTCTGAATAATGGCCTTCATCGCTTTCTTCTTCTCGATGGAGCTCGGCAGACTTTCCATGAAGAGTTTGATTCCGATAACCAGACAGATAATACCAAGATAGAATTTATAGGCTTTGAGCGGCAGGTACTTAGCCGAGAAATTGGGCCCGAGGAAGAAGGCACCTATGACGATACCAATGGCAAAGAAGATGGCTACCGGCCAGGCAAAACGTTTTTCCTTGAAGTAGTTCATCAACCCGGTGATCGGAGAACAGAGGGTAAGGAAAAGGTTGGTTGGTTTAATGGTGTTGGCGGCGTTGATACCAATCGGCGCCTTGGTGCCGAGAACGGTGACCTGGAAGGCTGCGGTGAAAAGACCACCTGCAGCACCCATGATAACAAAGAGGCAGCCGATAATGAATGCACCAAGGAAAACAACCAGCGGATTCATGTAGATATTCGCGGTACTGAAGAAGAAAGTGGATTTTTCAATGGCGAAATCACCTACAGCCTGGCCATTGACATAGACCTTCATCTTGGTATCAGGTGCCAGATTTTTATAGGGAGCCATGGTCACCGAGAACTTGCCGGTGGCTTTATCCAGGGTGATGGAAGTCCCTTTATTCCAGGCTTCGGGCTGGGCATTGTAGTCGGTCATGACACAACGGGCATTACCACCGCCGATCGGTGCCTCTTTGGAGATGGTGTTAATACCGAATTTGTTTTCATGGGTAAAGGCAATAAACTTCCATTGTGCCTCGCTGTTAACCGGTCCGAGGTAGTTTTTAACGCCCTCGGGGATTTCGGTCCAGCCTTTCAGTTTATTGACTTTGACCTCGTATTTGAAAGGCGGGAAAGCAAAAATACCGCTAACCTGGCCTTTTGTCGAGGTTTTTGGGGTGGCCAGAGTGGTTGGATTACTGGTCACGACATAGTACACAGGCGGGATAGCCGTATCGCCGAAGGCGTTTTTGCCCCCTTTTCCATCTTTTAGTTCTTTTCTCTCTTTAGGACCGATAGCGTCGGCCGGTTTGAACATCTTCTCCATCGCGACGACAACATAGAGTTCCTGCCCCGGGTCAATCGAACCGGTAACGGTAATTGCATTACCCGCTTTGACCTTCTGGCTGGACAGCTGAGCGTCGATCGCCCAGGATGTAGACGCCATGGCGAGAATACAGAGTGCCGTCAGGCTAATCAACATGTTGATTTTCTTCATTCTTTCCTCCGTTGAATAAAAATTATACTACTGCTTGTTACGTCTCAGACTGTCTGAGAAAT
This sequence comes from uncultured delta proteobacterium, assembly GCA_963835305.1. Classification (GTDB taxonomy): domain Bacteria; phylum Desulfobacterota; class Desulfobulbia; order Desulfobulbales; family Desulfocapsaceae; genus Desulforhopalus_A. The sequence continues at coordinate 187,883 of CAWIEU010000007.1, read as the reverse complement.
CCCTGAACTTCTATAAGTCCTGCTCTATTTCGTCGGTTTTCAGAGAGACGATCTTTGTTTTTCCAACATATTCCTGACTCTCAAAACCTGTTACAGCCGTCATTTTCCGGGTGAGTTCAGACATGGTTTTCATGTTGCGGATGATCATATCCATATCTTCAATCATTTCCTGTGAGGGCAGGTCGTCCCGCATCAGTTGCGCGGTGCCGAGAGCGGCAAAAAGAGGACTGTTCAACTCATGTGCGGCAGTCCCCGCCATCTCGATGACACCCTGGAGTTTCATCCGCTCCATTTTTTCCTTTTCGAGCAGCTTCTGATCGGTAATATCCCGCACCGCTTCAACCACGAAGCTGATCCCGCCGTCTTTGTCCAGAATCGGCGCCAGATGCCGCTCGAACCACTTTTGTCCGTCTTCGGTGTTCAACCGGGCCAAAAGAGTGATCGGCTCTTCCCGCTCAATAACTCTGTCGACCGGGCAGATGGAGTTATCCTCAGCCTGCCAGCAGGAAACCGATTGGTAGCTTCGGCCGAGCGTTTCCGCCTCGGTACATCCGGTGGTTTCCAGAAAATGCTTGTTCACCATGATCACCCGTTTATCCGGACTAACCACCAGCAGCTGCATCCACAGGGAATCCAAAATAGTCTGTAAAAACCGTTCGTGTTCCTCGATCTGATTAAAGAGCAGGGTGATTTTCCGGTAGGTGCGGGCTTTTTGTATGGCGTTACCGCCTTCTTCCGCCACGGTTACGGCAAAATTGGTTTCCACGGCGGTAAAGGAGTGATGTTCACTGGTGAGCAGCCGCAAAACTCCAATAATCTCCCGCTCATTTCTGATGGGGATGGCAAGAATTGATTTTATGCCTTCCTTGCCTATCGCCTCGTGATAGTCCACCCTCGAATCGTTTGGCGCATCGTAAATGGATACCGGTTCTCCCTTTAATACCTTGAAGATCGAATCCTCCCGGCTGATGCTGCCTCGATCGAGATATTCCTGAGAGACGCCGGAAGCCGCAGCGAGTTCGAGCCGGTTGGTCGCCGGATGCAGCAGCCGGATGGTGCAGCCCTTCACCCCCATGATGGCGGGAAGTTTGTCCACAATGGTCTTTAAGATCTTCTCCAGATCCAGGGTGGAATTGACCAGCCTGGAGATTTCCCGCAGGGTGCGGAAAAAGTTCACCTGGGTTTCCATTTCCTGAAACATCCGGCCGTTGGAGATGGCAACCCCGACCTGTTCTGCCAGCGACATGGCAAAGGAGATCTCAGGTTCGGTAAACTCTCTGGAGTCCTTCGTCAAAAGCCGCAGCAGCCCGATGACCTGTCCTTTGAAGAGGATCGGCAGGGACATGGCGCTTTTCACTCCTTCCCGGGAGATATAGGCGCAGCTATCATGGTCGCAGAATCGGTCGATATCCGTTCTGGCCATGGGCTGTCCCTTCAGCAGTGCCGACATGACTTCGTCGGAATCGATGGTTGCCCTGGACAGATATTCTTCAGAAACCCCACAGGCGGCACCGAGCACAAAAGTGTTGGTGCCGCTGTCGAGAAGCCTGATGGTGGCGGCATCAACCTCGAGCAGTTCGGGTAGACGCCTGACCACCAGATCCATGACCTGCTGCGGGTCATGGACCATACTGATGAGACGGGTGACCTGCTGGAAGACCTCCAGGAAATCACCTTCCTTATGTCTGTTTTCAGTATTCATAGTATCGTCAGATCAGAGCAACCCCTGGACCTCTATACCGTTTCCAGCGCTACCAGTTTCAGCGCATGGGTGGTGCATTTGGCGATGCATGCCGGTTTCAGTCCAGCATCGAGCCGGTCCATACAAAAATCACATTTCACTGCCTTGCCGTCATCGGGATTCTGTACGGGAATACTCCAGGGACAGGCGGTTTTGCAGGCCATACAGCCGATGCATTTTTCCTGATCGATATAGACGATACCGTCTTCACGCTGCACCATCGCCTGGGTCGGACAGACGGGCACACACAACGGCTCGTCGCAATGGCGGCAGGTGGTAAAGGTGATTTCCGTTTTCGGCACGCCGCCAATCATCTTCAGCGGTGTAGCGCTGATGTCACAGAGGAACGGACCGACCGGCAGATTTTTGTTGACCTTGCAATGTACCTCGCAGCCGTGACAGGCTATGCAGCGGCGGGAATTGAGGTGGATCATATATTTTTTCACAGTTCGACTCTCCTCTTGGTGTTACGGATACTCTTTTTCACATGGACAAAAACTTCACAGAGGTTGACGCCGCCTCCGGCCTGATCCCAGTCGTCGAGTTTGCCGATCATCAATTTCTGGTCACTCAGTCCGGCCAGGAAACTGCGGGTCTGGACCGGAATTTCCTTGCCGAAGCCATGGACGGTAAAAACAGCTTCCGGATGAACGTGATCGGTCACATGGGCTGCCACCGTGGCGTTGTAGGATTTATCTGCGGAGGACAGTTCCACCAGGTCTCCGGTCTGGATGCCGAGCTTTTTGGCCATCTTGGTGTGTATCCAGGCCGTGTTGGTCGGCATCAGTTCGGAGAGCAGCGGATTGTTGGTGGTGTGCCCCTGGGTGTGGACAGCCACCTTGCCATAAATCAGGCGGAACATGCCTTTTTCCGGTGCTTTCGGGGACTCGAAAGGCTTGAGTGAAGGCAGGCCGGCCTTGGTGAGCTTTTCGCTGATGATCTCCAGTTTGCCGCTCGGGGTCTTGAACTTGCCGTCGAGCTTGTCGCGGTCAAAGAAGATCGGGCTGCTGGCCATCTCGACGAATCCTTTTTCCTCGAAGTCGGCCATGGTGTACCCTGTGGGCTCCAGCTGCCAGGCCCAGAGTTCCTCGATGGTTTTAAAGGGAAAGGTCTCCTGCAGGCCCAGACGGTCGGCAAGGCCGGTGAAAATCTCAAAGGAAGACTTGGTGTCGTACTTTGGCTCAACCGCTTTTCTGCGCAGGGTAAGGCGCGGTTTGAGACCTTTTTGCTGAACGATCGGGGTGTCGCGCTCAAGGTAGGTGGATTCGGGCAGAATCACATCGCTGTACCAGCCGAATTCACTGTAGTTGGTGTCGATAGAGACCAGCAGGTCGCATTTGTCCATGGCCAGTTTCTGCTGCTGGGGATCCGGCAGGCCGCTGAACGGGTCGTGGCGCATGGCGATCCAGGCCTTGATCGGATAGGGATCTTCGGACAGCATATGGTTGAAGAACAGATGGGCAAGTCCGGGGCCCTTGTCGAAATGATTGTACTGCCAGCCGACACCGTCTCCGCGCTTGATATCCGGTTTGCCGCAGTCGATGGAGCGGATGCCCTTCTTGCCGCAGTCCCCGGCTCCTTTGGGGATGAACAGCCCGCCCTTCATTTCGATGTTGCCCATCAGCACATTGAGGATGTGCATGGCGCGGCTTGCGTAAAAAGAGTCTTTATAACGGGCGAGGTTCCAGCCCGGATGAAAAATAATCTTGGGCCGGTCTTCCCCGATCTCTTCCACGAAGGCCAGGATATCTTTCTCTTTGACGCCGCATTCCTTGGCGGCCCAGGCCGGGGTATATTGTTCGACGAAGGTGCAGAGCTCGGCGAAACCGGTTACATAGCGGTCCAGGAACTGCTGGTCATAATAGCCTTTTTTAATAACCTGATGGATTACGCCGAGGGCGAGTGCGTAGTCGGTTCCGGGACGAACCTGGAAAAAACGGGTGGCTTTGGTGCCGGTCATGGTCTGGCGCACGTCGACATAGGTCAGCCTGCCGCCGTTATCGAGCATATCCAGGGTCTGATGGTTTTCCGCGATACGCAGTGCCGAAAACATGTCGCGGCCAAAAAGCACCAGGTGTTTGGCGTTTTTGATATCATAGGCAAAGTCCTTGCGCCCCACACCGTTGATGGAGAGACTGGCGTGATGGGTATTTCGGCCGCAGGTACAGTCATGATTGGTGTAGTTGGGGGAGCCAAAGGCATGGATAAAAGCCTTGTACATTGCCTGCCACGGACCACCGCGGGAAGAAAGCACCGCCGATTCCGGGCCATATTGTTCCTTGATCGCAGCCAGCTTACCTGCCACGTAATCGAGTGCCTCGTCCCAGCTTGCCTTGCGCCAGCGACCGGCACCCCGGGCTCCGACCCGGATTAATGGCTGCTGCGGCCGTTCATTATCTTCCAGCAGGGCAAGACCTGCAGTTCCCTTGGCGCAGAGGGCTCCGCCGAGTAAATGCGGATTCCCCTCAATCCAGGTGATCCGGTTGTTCTCGGACTCCACGCGGATGGGACAGCGAACTGTGCACATGCCGCACATGGAATAGACTGATTTCTTCATACTACTCTCCTCGGTTTCTGTTCCTGTTAATTAGCGGGCAAGAATTTCCGCCACTTTCTCTTCCAATTCCCTTTTATCAATTGGTTTTACACAATATTCCCCGGCTCCGAGCTCAATTGCTTCCCGAGCTGTCTCAATGGTTGGATAGCCGGTGAGCATAATCACCTTCATCGCAGGACTTTGTTTTTTCATTTGTTCCAGCACCTGGATTCCGCTCATCTTTTTGAGCTTGATGTCGAGGATGGCAAGGTCGACATGATTACTGCCGATGTAGCCGATAGCCTCTTCCTCTTCGGTGAAGGTGTGAACTGTATGTCCCTGCTTGGTAAGTATTTTTTTGATCAGAACGACTGCGTCCTGTACATCATCCAAAACAAGTATCTGGGCCATATTACTGGTGCTCCTCATCACTCGGGTTATGCTTATCGGTTGCAGGAAACCGAAGATGAAATGCTGTTCCCTGCTTCTGTTGGTGAGTTTTCGGGTCGATTATAGGACTTTCAACTTCAATTTCTCCGCAATGCTCCTGAATGATCCCGTAGGTGACCGACAAACCAAGACCGGTGCCTTTACCTACCTCCTTGGTTGTGAAGAAAGGATCGAATATTTTATTTTTGATATCGTAGGCAATACCGGTGCCGGTATCCTGCACCGAAACCAGTACCTGCGTTGAGGATTTGCCGGTTCGGATTGTGATCTCGCCACCGTCTTCCATGGCGTACTGGGCATTGTTGAAAAGGTTGATGAAGACCTGATGGAGTTTTTCCGAATCTCCATAAACCGGAGGCAAATCGTCAGCAAATTTGCGTATAACCGTGACTCCGTGAATTTTCAGGGAGTGTTCCGTGACTGACAACACTTCCTGGATGATCTTGTTCAAATCGATGGGTGCCTTGACGCTTTCGGCCTGCCGGGAGAATTTCAGCAGGTCGGCAACGATGCGGCGGCAGGCCCTGGTCTGCCTTTCCACGACCTGAAGATTGGCGGCTGTCTCGGTATCCGGCGCAAAGTCGTCCAGCATCAGTTGGGTGTAGCCGAGGATTATGCCGAGGGGAGTGTTGATTTCGTGAGCAACACCGGCGGCGATCTGACCGACTGAGGCCATCTTCTCGTGGTTGATAAGCTGTGCGGTAATGGTCTTGATCCGGGTCATGTCCTTGCCGATACCCTCGCAGCCCGTTATGTTGCCGTCCTGGTCATAAAGTGCATTGGCTGAGAGCAGGATATCTCGGGTAATGCCGTCTTTTCCTGTGCACTCCATTTCCAGGTCATTGACATAACCATTTTCGCACAGCTCTCTCAGATAATGCTTGAGATCATCCTGGTTATTGAAGAGATCATGAAAATTGACTCCGTTTTGCAGCGCATCAAGCCCCAAAAGACGCATGCCACTGGGGTTGATATTGGTAATGGTGCCGTTGATATCACTGAAATAGATAATATCTTTTGAATTCTCGAAAAAGTTACGGAATTTTTTCTCGGACTCCGAGAGATTGCGGGTCCGTTCATCAACCATTTCCTCAAGACGGGTATTGAGTTGCTGGAGTTGCCCGGCACTCGTCGCCAGTTTGGTGTTCACTTCGGTCAGCATCTCGGCTTTCGCCCTGATTGCCTTATACGCGGCAAGTCCTTTATGATAGTAGATGGTAACGGCAGCGGCGGAAATCATCAGCATGGTATTGAAACCACCTGAAATCGGAGAGAGCCGTTCCCATAAGGCGTTGTGGTTGCTGTAAGTTAAGATGATCCGCACGATATGACCTACTCCTCGGGAAAGGGAGAAGGCGGCCATGGCAAAACAGAAATAGAAAAGAAAACCCCAGATGAAATTATTGGGTTGCCGTCTGACAAGAGCCCAAGCATATCTGAGAGCCATGAAGGAGAGCAGGATGACGATACCGGAACCAAAAAATTCAATGGTTACCGTCGGCAGCAGAAGAAGACCGTTCATTCTTTATTCTCCTCGAGAACTTCCAGGTAAAACGTCCGAAGACTGATTACCAGCGCCAGAAGCGCAGGAATATTGAGGAGGTGATCCATCTTGGAGATGAAATAGAGTGTCTTGGTGAAAGTGAGGGGAAGGCTGATTCTTTCCTGCCAGCTATTATTATTTATGAAGTCGGCCGGGGAAAGATGCTCAAAAGCTTCGTGTCCGGCAAAGGCAAGTAAATTCCAGCAGAAAAGAAGTATGCAGAAAATCTGTAGGTATTTCCAACCCCTGCTGACCAAGGCGGGAAAGCGTCTGGTGTGCCAGTAGAGATAAGCCAAAGCTCCCATAAAAAGGACATGAGCCATCTGGTGGACATACATTCCCTCAGGTGCACTATGTGCCTGGAGTGCCCATGCGCTCTTGGCGGGTCCGAGCAGGAGCAGCAAAATTAAGCCTGCGCTTTGTATAAATAGAGTCTTTTTCATGGTATCCCATTCTTGATTGCAGTTTTTATGCCTGTTAAGGCAGCTGCACTGTCATAATCTTAAATATTGCTGTTATATCGAAAAGATATGTAGGTTTAGTGCGCTTTTTGGAAGGTGATCATAGATCAACGCAGCTCTTTTCTAAAATGTTATCGCAACATAAAAGTTGCACATAAGTGGCAGTTTGCCCGGGAAAATAGCATTTATCGGGCATATAGATGCTTTTGACGAGTTACCGGCGGCCAAAGAAGAGTTCGGGGAAGTGCAACATGCATGATGCAGTTACGTGAAAGCATATGATTCCAAAAGATTAGAAACTATTTGCGGATCTTTTGTTTGATAAACTGCAACAGAAAGGTTGCGATTTCGGTGATGGCATGGGAAGAATATTTTCGGCTTGGAGATCGGCCAAATAATACTCTGTACAGAAAAACGGCAAGGCTGGAATTTCGAGTCCAGCTCAATCCTCTTAATTACAGGGACGGAGAATCAGTCAACATTGGCGGGAAATGAAATGCAAAGCTGATTTTTTTCCTGATGACAGGCGGCGGACAACCGTTCTGCAAGAAACAACTGATCGGCATCAGGAAATGTGCCGGCCGACAAGAATTTCTTTCCTTCCATCCTGAAGCAGATCCGGATATGCGCATCTTTCTCCGATCCCTGGACTGTCAGGGAGCTTCCGGCCTCACAATCATCGTAGAGAGTCAGCAAAGTCAGATAGAGGAGTGATTCTAGGCTGATGAGGTCTGTCTGGACGGCAATATCCACAGGGCATATTACGGTTATGCCGATCTCTTTCATCGCGGCCTGGCGGCTGGAGAGTTCCGCGACAAGGGAGAGGGTTTCCTTCAGGGTAGCCTGGGCCAGGATGGTATCGCCGCTATGGGCATAGCGATTGAGGTTTTTCATGATCTTATTGGATCTGTCGACCTGTTTTTCAATGGCCTCTGTAATGGATTGGATGCGATCGAGAGGTATGCTTCCCGTCTCTTGGGCCATTTGAGTATAGTCATTCAGTAGCCCGGCATTCTCGTTGATAATCGACAGGGTATTTTTAATCTCATGGGAGATAGCCGCCGAAATTTTGGCAAAGACCTGGACGCAGATTCTATCGGAGTTTGATTTTTCCATGGTATTTTTTTGATTCCCTGAAGAATTGAAGTTTAACTCCCACCGCTATTATGCGGGGGCAGCCGGCTCCCGGGCTTTTTACTGCCCGGTTTTTTTCGAGTGAAAGGCGCCTTCGATTTTTTCCAGCAAAAGGTTAAGGTTAACCGGCTTCATGATATAGTCGTAGGCGCCAAGTTCCATGCCCCTTCGACCGGCTTCAAAAGATCCGTGCCCGGTGAGAATGATTACTGCCAGGGTAGGATATCTCTCCTGCAGGCTGGCAAGCACCTCAAGGCCATCGAGGTCGGGCATTTTCAGATCCAAAACGAGTACATCGGGTTGCTGTTGTTCAATAGCAGCCAGCGTCTCTTTGCCCGAATTGGTCATGGTGGCCTGGTAATTTCGAAGCTTCAAGCGGGCGACCAGGGTCGACGCGAATTCGATTTCATCATCGGCTATCAGTACTGTGAGATTGTTTTGCTCAGTCTGTGTCATGTTCGTCGCTCTGTGTAGGTAGGGTTATGGTGAAGGCCGTTCCTTTATCAACCTGCGATCGTACGGTGATGTCGCCGCCAAGTTTTTTTATGAGTCCATAAGTAATGGATAAGCCGAGACCGGTACCTTTGCCGGTCTCTTTAGTGGTAAAGAAGGGTTCAAAAATATGGGGGAGAATTTCTTTGTCGATACCGTGACCGTTGTCCTGGATTACCACCCGGACTTCTCCCGCGGCCGTGTGGGTAATAATTGATATGGTTCCGTCTTTGCCGATGGCGTCAATGCCGTTATTGATGATATTTAAAAATATCTGCTGCAGCTGGAGATGGTCGCTGGCGATCAGCGGCAGATCTTCCTGAAGCTGCAGCTCTACCTTGATCCTGCTGTGCATCATCGAGTTTTCGAGAAAAACCAGGACTTCTTTTAAGATATCGTTAACCTGAAGAGTTTCATTATGGACGTCGGCCCGCCGGGCGAAACCGAGCAGCCGGTGGGTGATTGCCTTGCATCTTTCGACACTCGTATCAATACTTTTCAGGCAGCCAAGGATGGTTTCCTTATGCTCGAACTCAGGAGATATCTGTAAAAGGTCCACGACCAGGCCGGTCTTCTGGTTGATGATAGCCAGCGGATTGTTGATCTCATGACCGACACCGGCTGCCAGGCGGCCGATGGAAACCAGCCTGTCGGTATGTTCCGCTTCTTTCAGCATGGTAATCTGCAACTCGTCGGCCTTGCGGATGAGGTTGGTGAGCATGGTGACCAGTCCGTAGACGATCAGCAGGTTGAGGGCCAGGCAGGCCAGGACGATGGCAAAAAGCCTGGTTCTGAAGGTGGTCCAATCCTCATGGTGAACATATTGTTTTTCCACCAGAACAAGCGACCATGGAGTATTTTTTATCTTACCGATTGCATAAAAAATATTTTCCCCCTCCTCGGAGAATCCATGCCGGATACCTGGAGACATCTCTATTCCGGTTGCGGATAAATGCTGTCCGTAAGCGCCGGATTGGGTCTGGGGAGTACCAGCGTCATCTACCAGGAAAAGATCGTCCGACATATTGGTCTTGATGGTGTTGACGAACTGTTGCAGGGTAATGGCATCGATGGTGGCCCGTAACACCCAGTTTTTCTTGGTTTTGGGGTCAACATGGGAGACGGCGATAGCAAAATGAGGAACCTGGCGATAGCCCGGGTAGACCCTGCTAATATAGAGTCCTTTGGCAACGACTGCTTTAAACCAAGTTTCCCCGGAATAATCCTGGCCCTGGAGATCGTAAGGTCCCCAGTATGACTGTTGTATCCCGGCATCATCAATCACTCCGAGATCGGCGAAAAATGCATACTGGCGCTTGAGTCTGATGAAAAGCTGCTCGAGGCTGTTGCCGGTCGTGAGTTCGATATAACGGTCAGGTCTTGCCACGAAAAGAACTACGGATTTCAGGCTGTCGACCATGGCCTCGATGGATCTGATCGATCCCTCGAGCCGTGACTCCAGCTGGCCCCGTTCTTCTTTTTGCAGCAGGTCTTTGTAGTTGTTGTAGCCGAGTCCGGCGGTCATGATTACCGGACCCATGGCAATGGCGATCATCACCAGGAACAAAATGAGGCGGAACTGGCTGTAACTCCGCCTGTTCATTCCTGTCTGGATCGAGGACTCGAATACGTATGGGAAAATTTTATGAATAAAATCGGATATTTTTTTCATAAGGCCAGTCTTTCATCCTTGTCGCTGACTAGAATTTCTCCCTGCCGCAGGTTGCCGGAAACAAGTTTTTCCATAGCTTTCTGCCAGCTGCCGATGACCCCGTCGAGTACGGTAACCTTTTTCCAGACCAGAAACCTGTAATGGACATCCTCTATTCCGCCGCAGATGACATCGGTGATGTTCTCCTCGACTGCCATCTGACAGAGTGATTCGTCTGAAGGCCGTTCAAGGATGATTATTTTCGGTTCACTCGTGGTCTCACCATTCTTGAAGCGAACGATGAGGATTTCGGTGGCCAGATCAAATCGGGGAGCGATAAAATCACCCTGTATCGGAATTAAGAGCTTTCGCATGGTTGCCTGTTATTCCTGTAAACCGTATTTTTTCATCTTCCGCCAGAGCTTCATCCGTCCCCAGCCCAGGCTCTCGGCGACCTTGGTTCTGCTTCCCTGGTGTTCCTTCAGGGACTCGACGATGAGCTGGCGTTCAATATCCGTCCAGCTCTCCTGATTGCCTGCCGCTTTCTCTTTGTCGCTTGATCCGGGTGGATCCTTGGGTTCTTGAGGACGTTCGGCTTCAAAGGCTGATTCCGAAGCCGGGATGTCCATCTGTGTTGGTTGCTCAAGAAGGTAAGGCGGTAAATGATCCGTGTTGATTTTTTTGCGGTTACAAATGTTTACCGCATATTCCATAATGTTGCTCAGTTCGCGTATATTGCCGGGATAGCTGTACGGCAGCAAAAGTTGCATGGCGTTCGGTGCAAAGCCGACAATGCTCTTATTCAGGGCTTTGGTGAATTTCTGCAGAAAATAATCGAGGAGATAACGCACATCACCCTCACGTTCCCGAAGAGGCGGCAAGTGGATATGCAGCACGTTGAGGCGGTAGAAAAGATCTTCGCGAAAGGTGCCGTTGCGTACCTGCTCCCGGAGCGGCCGATGGGTTGCGGCAATCATTCGGACATCGACGGTGATTTTCTGCTCGCCGCCCACCGGAATGAACTCGCGATCGTCGAGCACGGAGAGGAGCTTGACCTGCAGGGGCAGTGGCATATCTCCGATTTCCGTGAGAAAAAGTGTCCCTTTGTCGGCCAGATTAAACATGCCGGGCTTATTGCGGGTGGCCCCCGTAAAGGCTCCTTTCACATGGCCGAACAGTTCGGATTCCAGTAAACCCGGCGGCAGGGCGCCGCAGTTGATTTTGATGAACGGAAATCTGGCCCGTGCAGATTTCCGGTGGATGATTTCGGCGATCTTATCCTTGCCGGTGCCGGTTTCCCCGGTGATCATGACCGATGCATCGGTCTGGGCCAGAAGAGGAATCATGTCGAGTACTTTCTGCATCTTCGGGCTGTAGCCGATCAGCTCCGTGGGACCTAAATTTTCGGTCCCCGTCTTGAGTTCCATCTGCCGGGCCGAAAGATCCTCGAGTATGACCAGCAGACCGCAATGGCTGCCGCCCTTCTGTTCAAGAATTGCAATGTTGTATTGCACGGCGATTTTCCGCCGGTAGCAATTGATGATATCTCCCGTGACCGAAATGGCCTTTCCCGTCTGCATTACCTTATTGTACAACTGACCCTTGTTGTTCCCGGTATTGCTGCGGATAACAAGCTCGCCATGGATGCCGGTTACTCTGTTCGAGGAATAACCGGTCATGGCTTCCATCAGGCGATTCATGGTGATGATCCTGAACGAATCGTTCAGGATCATCGCCGGATGGGGGATTCCTTCCAGCAGGACATGGATATCGAGGTTGAGAGGAAGATTCATCGGAGTAAACGTCGCCTCAATGTGGATGGACACCGGTTAAAAGAGCACTGCACCTCATCTGTTTTCTCTCTGTCAGCATATGTACCATATCCTCACTGCTCCTAACTATCATTATTAACCGCCTGCTGCTACTGACACCGTCATTCCCATCAACGGCCAGATAATCTTGACCGCGAGCCAGACCACGGCCATCAGCAGTATACTTGCGGGTATGCCGTAGAGGAAAAACTGGGCGGTGGTGAACTGCTTGGAGCTGTAGGCGATGGCGTTTGGTGCGGCGCCGACCAGGAGTATAAAGGGCATCCCGGCGGTAATCAGCGAGGCAAAAAGGATGACCTCGCCGGAAACTCCCAGGTAGGGAGCAATGACCAGAGCAACCGGCAGGGAAATCGCAATGGCCGCCACGTTCATAATGAAGTTAGTCATGATCATGACGAAGAAGGCCATGCCGAGGATAAAGACGATGCCGGACGAATCCTTGAACAGCTGCAGCCAGTTGACAGCCAGCCATTTGGCTGCGCCGGTATCCCAGAGACAGAAGCCGATGGACATCGCCCCGGAAAAGAGCAGAATGATGTTCCAGGGAATATCCTCCAGGTCCTTGAGGGTCAGGATGTTCAGGAGAAAGAAGGAGATAGTCGACAGCAGCAGGATACCGGTTTTGTCCAATCCTTTGAGCGCAGGCATAAAATTTTTCAGGGCAATGACCAGGATCACGGAAAAAACGATGATGACTACCAGAATTTCATTTCTGGTCCAGCCGCCAAGTTCCTTGTACATCACTCTGGCCCGGTCTTTCAGTCCCACGATCCGGCTTTTTTCAGGTTTGCAGACCAGCATGAAAAAGCCCCAGAGCAGAAATACCATCAGCCAGCCGATGGGAAACATATACATGGAGAGTTGGAAAAAGGAGATGTCCACATGCATGATGTCCTTGTAGAATCCAAGAGCTACCGCCCCGCGGGCCGCGCCCAGCAGGGTGATGATGCTGGCGGCTCCCGCGACATAGGCCATGCCGATAAAAAGACCCCGGCCAAAGCGGGTCGGACCGTCATCTTCGGAATACAGTGCGTTAATGGTCATGAGAAGAGGGAACATAGTCGCCGCTACGGCGGTGTGAGCCATGAGATGGGTAAGCAGTGCCGTCATGACGAAGCACCCCAGATAGATCATGCTGGTGCGTTCGCCGATGATGGAAAGCATCTTGTAGGCAAGCCGTTTTGTCAGCCCCGATTTGGTAAACACCATCCCGATGATCAGTGATCCGAAAATGAACAACACTGAAGGATCCATGAAATCCTTGAAAGCGACCTTCGGATCCCTGATCAGAAATAACGCCTGGAGGGTGCCGATTGCCAGGCTGGTGACGCCGATGGGAACGACTTCAAAAACCCACCAGACGGCGGCAAGACAGAAAACAGCCAGGGCGCCTTTGGCCTGTTTACTGAGTTCAAAGCTCACTCCCAGTGGATCGATGGCCGCCTGCCAGGGAGGAGAGTAATAGACCCCGAGAAACAGCCCTATCCCCAGGAGAATAAAGAAAATACGTTTCCAGTCAATCTGCAAGCCTCGTCTTCGACCAACTTCTTTTATATCAACAAGGCTGGAATCCTGAGCTATATCTTTTATGATAGACATGATGTTCACCACCTTTCCTGTTTTTCACGCTGTCGGTGCGGAAAAAAGGCGCAAGAATCCGTTATCTGCAAAACCTGCCTGCAGCTCCCTTGGTCAAACTTGAAGAGAAGAACACTCGTTCTCTTTTGACCTCTACATTGTGTTTGCCCGGAAGGTAACGCCCGGTGCCGGGCGGTTACCAGGGCTTGCTTTTAAGGATGTTCTCGATTTCCTCCCTGGACTGCTTTTGCAGGATCAGGATTCGTTTGTCTTTTGCTTCGGCGATTTTCTTGAGAAGCTCCTGGATGTCGACCGGTTTCTCAAGAAAATCCTCCGCTCCGAGCTTCATGGCTTCTGTGGTTTTCTTGACGGTTCCCTGGCCGCTCAACATAATGATTTCGGCATCTGGATGGTTCTCCTTGATGTGCTTTAGGGTCTCAAGTCCATCCATGCCGGGCATGGCCAGATCGACGATAATAGCATCGAATTCCTGTTTGTCCACCAGCTCGACCGCCTCCTCCCCACGTGCCGCTCCCGTGACCTTGAGGCCCCGCATCTCCAGCCGGTGGGTGAGGGTCTTGAGGAAATCGTCCTCATCATCCACCAGTAAAACTTTGGCGTGCAGATTTTTTTCCATGTTGAATAGCTCCTTTAATAGAAGGTGAACTTACGCTTTAACTGTTTGTAATTTTTGTGAATGTACCTTGTCGTTCGCCGCTTTAATCGTAGCCGAGAGCTCTTCGATATTGACCGGCTTGTTCATGTAGGCGAATGCGCCAAGCTCCATGCATTGCTCCATATCCTTGGTGGTGCCATGACCGGTGAGAATTATTACCTCGATCTCCGGCGCCAGTTCCTTGGTTTTGCGCAAGACCTCGACGCCGTGCATACCGGGCATTTTCAGATCGAGGACCATGACTTCCGGCTGGTCTTCCGCGATCAGTTCGAGAGCCTCTTTGCCGTCGTATACTCCATAGGTACCGACGTCACGGCTGATAAGCCGTTGTGAGACAGTCTGGACAAAATCTTTTTCATCGTCCACGAACAGCACTTTGGAGGGCAGTTCAAACTTCTGTTGCCGATAGACATTGTCGGCATAGGTTTTCCGGCTCTCCACCGTAACTTCCTGAACATCCGGCAATTGCCGGATAAGTTGCGTGAGGTCTCTTTTGAGGCCGCTGAAATTCAGGGCGGTGTTGTGGATGACCAGGGTAATGTTGCCGCCATCCGCACTCACTTCGGTTTTGTGACCGTTTGCCAGCAATAATTGTTCTACTTGCGCCACCGTTTTCATGTCCTGGACGGCTTTTTGGGACTCGGCTGTACGCAGAACCGAGGTTTTGTGGAAGTAATTGAGAATTTCCTTGGTAATCTGACGGTGATTGAGGTCTTCCACCGGCACGACCAGGTCATAGAGGGAACTGTCATAAGCCTCTTTCTGGAAAAGAAAGTCAGTCCAGCCATAGGCTTTGATATCATGGTTGCGGACATTTTTCTGCGCGTCTCTTTTCGACAGGCCTTCCGCCATATCGCGTTCTATGCGCCGCTCTTTTTTGTCAACAATCAGTACCTTTAAAACCTCGGTTACCTTCACCGGAATAAGCGAAGTGAGGAAACCGTAAAACAGAAATTCCTCCGACGAGCTGAGCTTGTCGGCCAAGAGCAGGCGAAACATGGTGATGGCTTTCTCCCGCTCCAGGGTGAACTGGTTGAAAACCGATGTTTTGCCATATATCATTTTTCTTAATCGTTCCGGATTGCCGTCAAATCGGACGGCTGCCTCCCTGATAAGGTTTTCGTCGGTGTAAACTTTAAGGGTGAGGGTGCGTGATAACTCGCCGATGATACCGGATTCGAGTGTTGGTAAACACGGAAACAATGCGATTGATGACATGTTGAGTCCTCCCTGCTGAAGCGGTTATGTTGAGCTGGGGTTATAAGCCGTGTATGAAGTCTTGACTTTTAATTAGCACCTTTCGTGCCAATAAAAACATTTTTATAAGTTGTTGTAATATTGACGAGTTGCAGATGGTTTTGCCTTGGAGGCCGGAGTGTAACGTATTGTATTGATGTACTGTTATGTATCAATATGCGACAAAGTGTATTGACAGGATAGCCAAAAATGTTGGCAATGATGCCGTGTATTCAAGGACAAGTCGTAATCAAAGGTCATGGAAGTAATGGATTTCTTTGTTGATCATCAGAAAAGAGTGTGGCATAACAAGCCTATGCCAACAATAAAAACTTCTTCCAATATTGGCTTGTCAGGAATCTTTACAGTTCTGCTCCTGATCTGCTGTTTTTTACCCGCTGTCTCCCGCGCCGACCCGCCTAAGGAGATGATGCTTCCCGAGGTTTATGCCGAAGGATGCGATATCGCCGGCTGGCTTGTCAGTGAGAAGCTTGATGGTGTACGAGGCTATTGGGACGGGAAACAGCTATGGTCAAAAAACGGTAAAGTTTTTCATCCTCCCACGGATTTTGTTCAGGGATTGCCTGATTTCGCCTTGGAAGGGGAACTCTGGGGCGGAAGAGGCGCCTTTGAGAAAACCGCATCGATTGTCTTAAAGGAGGAGCCCCATGACGGCTGGCTGCAACTCAAGTTCGCCATTTTTGACGTCCCGGAGCCAACCGGGAGCTTCAGCATTCGGCTGAAAAAAGCCAGGGACTGGTTTGCCCGACATCCTTCACCCTATGCCTTGGTCATTCCCCAGATGCCGATACATTCAGCAGGGCAACTTCAAGAAGAATTGCGGCGTGTGCAGAACCTGGGAGGCGAAGGACTGATTGTCAGGGATCCTGACGTGCTGTACACTGGAGGACGTAGCGCCCGGATCCTCAAGGTCAAGGCTTTTCAGGATGCCGAGGCGGTGGTGGTGGGGCACCTGCCGGGAAAGGGCAGAAATCTCGGGAGGATGGGGGCCTTGCTGGTGGAATTGCCGGACGGCATCCGTTTTAAAATCGGTACCGGTTTCAGCGATGAAGAAAGACAAAATCCTCCACCCATCGGGGAAGTTATCACCTTCAAATATTTCGGCTACCATTCCTCAGGGATTCCCAGGTTTCCTTCCTTTCTCCGCATCAGATTGGACAAGGATCTGTAATCCCACAGACTCCAGGGAGAAACAACTCCGGCCGGGACGAATTATCGTCCCAGCCGAAGCAGGAGAATGTTGGGTCTGGCGAGCTGTTCTTGCAGCCAATCAACCGGTAATGGGTATGATGGTGATTTCCACCCTTCGATTCATGGCCGGATCGGAAGAAATAGGTCTGCTCTCTCCATATCCGTAGGTTCGTATTCTCGAGGGATCAATGCCTTGCTCCACCAGGGCGTTTTTAACGGATTCCGCCCGGCGCAATGAAAGCTGTTGATTATATTCTGCTGATCCGCTGGTATCAGTGTGACCACCAACTTCGATCTGGGTTTGATTGTATTTTCTCAAGATACCGGCAATCCTGGAAATTTCCGAATAGCCTCCGGGAAGAAGCTTGTCCGAATCGTAGTTGAAAAACGTCTGGCCCTTGAAGGTAGCGACCAGAACGTCCTGGCTGCGTCGAATGCTTGCCGCGTCAGAATTGGCGACGGCATTTCGAAGTTCCTGCTCTTGATTATCCATATACCGGCCAACCTGGTTTCCCGTCAAACCTCCCAACGCGGCACCGATGCCTGCCCCTATCAGAGTTGATTTTGTGTTTCGTCCGATGGCCTGACCAAGAGCGGCGCCTAATCCTGCTCCTACTCCCGCTCCAACGGCGGTCCCTTGTTTTTGCTTGGTGTCAAGGCTGGCGCAGGAGGTAAGAAATGCAAGCAAGGTTGCACAGAGAATGAGGTGAAAAACTGTGTTCTTCATGATGACTCCAATTAGTAATTTAGCTGCTGTGTTGCTTTCACGCAAAAATCGTGCTTCGGCAATTATGTCTGTTTTTGATCCATCATAATGATAATGACAGGCATTGTCCACTGGACACGGTACTATTTCCGACATGAAACCAGAGCGGCCGGCAAGATGCCGGAGCTGTCACCTGCTGTGTTGCAACGTTGCGGGATGTTTTTGGATACCAAGGAATTCATTTCCGGTTTTTTAGAATGAATTTTGTGAAGGTACCTATTTCCCCTTGCGGGGTGCCAGGGCAGTATAAACCTGTCGCTCGAGATCATTGAAAACGGCCATGATTCCTGATTCGTTATCATGAAGCAGGATATCCTTTAGTTCCGCAAAATATTCGATGATCGATTGGCGCAAAAGAGGACGGTTTTCTTTTTTGGTCTGATAGTGGTCCCAGACATCCCAGATAAGCACTCCCATGCCGACAATCGGGCCGAGGAACTTTCCGCCCCCTTTGGCGGCAACTTTTGCGCCGGTCTTGGTTGCTATCTTTGCCGCGGCTTTTCCTGTGGATTTTACCATGATCTTGCTCGAGAGTTTCCCGACGAGGAACTTCATTTTGCTAACGAGAAAAACCGTTCCTCCGGCGGTCGTCAGCGTCAGGGTCTTCAAAGTGAGGTCGGTTTCGCGGTTTCCTTCGGCTCCATAAGTCGTCAGTGCTATTCCTTCCATGTACCTCTCCCAGTCGGCATGCGGGATTTTATATCTGGTCGGTACCACATCAAGATTTTTGCGGAGCTGAGCGGCATAATATTCAGCCGTCTCCCGAACTATACGTTCAAGAGTAAGTTCGGCAATTTGCGGACGCAGGACCCGTTTGGCAAACTCCTCCTGAATCTCTTCCGTCAACCGCTCGGCAGCCGTGGGCTGTTTTTCAAAAAAACTGTTCACGCCGTACTGCCACAGTCCCTCAAGGCCAAGCACCTGCTGAGTCCAGTAACTGAAATACCATTCCAGAAAATCGTTATCCACACGCACCATGAGCTCGTCAATCCATTGATCGAGCTTTTCGGCTGCGTAGACTTCCGTCGCCTGCCGCGCATCCTGCATCGCGGTGACGACCGACTGGTCTATTTCTGTCCAGGGAATGGGCTGGACGAGAGGTTTTTCCCGAACCTGGCGCGGAACTGTCTCTTTCATTTCTTTTAAGCCGAGGTAGCGGCCGATACCTGCCAGAACGACAATGGCGATCAGGAGCCATATCAACTTGCTGAACCTTGTGAGCAGCGATCCTGCAGATTTCCGGGCAATTTCTTTATCATCTTTGTTCATGCGTATGATTTTTCCCAAAAGTGAGGAATAGTTTCTCCCTTCCCGAGAAAGGGGGCATTTCCTTAATTTTCTTATAGATTATCCCAGCCAGCTTAGCATGTCGATTTCCGGAGTGTAAAGCAAGAAAACAACGGTATTGCATCTGAAGGTGAGGAATTTTAAACAGTAAGGTCCTTGAAGATTTTGCCTTAATTTTATATTAGACTTTAATCCTTGGAAAATATTTCTATTTGCCTGAACGAATTCGGTGAAGTTTTTCATCCCTAAAGAGCACGGGAACTAACAAGATATCTACCTTGTGGGACATGGTATGTGTGGGTATTGATTATTCTTAATCGATCGAACAAGTCTTTCTCTCCATTGCTATATTGATGACTTGTCTTATAGATGTTTAGTACCTTAGAAATGTATTTCGTGAAGGTACTTATCCGTGTGCTTTGCAGGGATTAGTACCTTAGAAATGTATTTCGTGAAGGTACTTATCCGTGTGCTTTGCAGGGATTAGTACCTTGCAGATGTTTTCCGTAATTTTTTACGGCTGAATATTCAGGTCTCAATTTTATTTGTAACGGCTTTAAATCCGTTGTTCGGAGCAGGCCGAGCCAACGTCCACCAAATAAACCGCAGACAGGTGCCAGACATGAGCAAATTCGTAAAGTACATCCTGATAGCTGCCGCCTCTTTAGGCGTACTGATCATCATAGGTATAGTCGCAGTTACAATGCTTGTCGACGTTCAAAGTTATAAACCCAAAATCGAACAACTCGTTACCGAGAAAACCGGGTATCCGCTGACCCTTGGCGGGGATATCGACCTGTCATTTTTTCCCTGGATCGGCCTTCGTTTAACTGATTTGCGCCTGGATAATCCCAAAGGATTCGCCAATAAAAATTTTGTCCATATCGATACCTTCCAGGCTCGGGTCAAGGTGCTTCCCCTATTGTCCCGAAAAATTGAAATAAGCAAGTTTATTGTCAATAAACCTGAGATCCTTCTGGTGAGGAATCCGCAGGGCGTCTGGAATTGGCAGAAATTGACGGAAGGGAGCAAGGCCAAACCGACGACCCCCGCGCCTGCTCAATCTCCCCAGAAGACCAAGCCCCCAGCCACAGCGGGTGGAAAAACCAATAAGCAGCCTTCTTCCGAGAGCGAAGGGCAGAACAATGGTTTTGTTCTGCAGTCGCTTAATGTCGGAGAATTTGCCATCACTGACGGTAGAATCGGTATAGATGATCAGACCAGCAAGATGAAGCATGAAGTTTCGAATTTTAATTTGAACCTGGACAATGTATCCCTCGATAAGCCGGTCAAGCTGGCAATGGATGCTCGGCTCGATGGAAAACCACTCAGTCTGAAAGGCACTGTAGGCCCGCTGGGATCCGATCCGGGCGCCGACAAGATTAACCTGGACTTCGCTGTTCAGGCTCTGGATACCCTGAAAATTCAGACCAGCGGTTATCTGGATGACCTCAAGGGGCAGAAGAAATATATGCTTGCCGTAAATGTCGAGCCATTCAACCTCAAGGAGTTGTTTTCATCTCTTGATCTCAAGCTGCCTGTCACGACGGCTGACCCGAAAGCTCTTGAAAAAATCGCTGTAAAAGCTACCGCCACAGGTGATGCGAACCAGGTGGCGCTGTCCGATTCGACTGTCAAACTCGATGACACGACAGTCAATCTGAATCTGACCGCCAAGGATTTTGCCCGGCCCGATGTGGCATTCAATGTTGCAGTGGACACGATTGATCTCGATCGATATCTCCCTCCCTCTCAGGCGAAAGACACCTCAGCTTCCGGTCAGCATAAAGCCGGTAAACCTGAGACGTCCGGACAAACGGCTCCGGAACAGACCTCACAAGCGGCAGGGGGAGCAACCACCGGAAAGGCCTCCACAGCTTCCCAGCCCCCCAAGGCTGCCGCGGCTGTCAATTATGAACCATTGAGAAAGCTGGTCCTGAAAGGAAATATGAAGGTTGGGAAAATGAAGGTGCATGGCGGCAATTTCAGCAATCTGGCTCTTGATGTTGCTGGCCGAAACGGCATCTTTACCCTCAACTCCCTCGGAATGGACCTGTACGAAGGCAATATCGCCGGAACAGGAAAACTGAATGTCCAGAAAAATACACCCGTAACCGCCCTGGATGTGACCATGCAAAACGTCCAAATCGGCCCGCTGCTCAAGGATTTCGCGCAAAAAGACATTATCGAAGGCCGTCTCAAGGCAGAGGTTAATGTCAACATGCAGGGCGACAGTGCCGATCTTATTAAGCAATCCCTGAACGGAAAGGGGGATCTGCTTTTTCGGGATGGCGCCTTGATCGGCCTTGATCTTGCGCAATTGGTCAGAACCATTAAACAGGGATTTACCCTGGAACAGCAGGGAGAAAGGCCGAAAACCGATTTCGCCGAGCTGCATGCCCCCTTTACCATCACCAACGGCCTGGTGGATACCTCCGGGACGACCCTGCAGTCACCCTTTATTAGGGCAAACGTCACAGGCACGGCCAACCTGGCCAGTGAGGCGTTGGATATGAAAATCAAACCAACCTTGGTTGGTACGATTAAGGGGCAGGGAGACGAGAAGGAGCGGAGCGGTTTGACGGTTCCTATTGTGGTCACCGGAACCTTTAATGCCCCTAAATTTCGTCCTGATGTGGAATCTCTGGTAAAGGAGCAGTTGCCGACCGAGAAGGAACTCAACGAAATGATTAAATCGGGAAAAGTTCCGACAGAACGTAAAGAAAAGCTGAAAAAGGATATTGAACAGACCAAAGGCTTGCTTAAAGGACTGTTCGGCAAATAACGAAATGATTTTCAGCAAGGCGAGGGGGAGGAGTTATTACGCTTTTTGGAGAAATTATATGCAGGCCTCCAAGCTATAGTTGGCTATGCAGGCGGCCTGATCGGACGGAATTGGGGTGTTGGTGAACGGTTGTGATAATCTCGTAAAAAACTAAAACCAGCTATGGCTAAGTAAAAAGCTTCATCTCAGTACGTACGAATTACCTTCGCAGTAATTTCATATATTTCTAAATCTCCTTCCGGGGGCAGCAGGAAATGATGCCTCAAGACCATGCCCGCAGAGACCTTTCGATTTTTAGCTATATTGGCTATAGTGCTGCAACCGTAAAAAATCCTCCTCGACATAAGGTCGGTTTGCCGACATCGCTCCTGCCTGAGACTTTATCGCCGATATCAACGTAAACCAGAACTGCACGGAAAAAATGTTAAATAACAATCTGTTCGATCCACTCCTGGACAAACTGCAACTTTCTCCTCCTCTGTCTGAGCTGGTCGCGATTCTCCTGGTATTTTTCGCCATTGGCCTGGTCGCCGCATTGGCCACCGTTCTTGTCCGCCGAACCTTGCTCTCGGCTCTCATCTTCTGGATCCGGAACAACAGATTTAAGTGGGATGATTCCCTGGCCGCCAACCAGCTCCTGAACAAGATTTGCTGGTTTGTACCGGTGATTATTTTTTCTCTTGCTATTGATTCTTTTCTCGATCCGGCGTCGACCGTGTATATTCTCACCAAACGGATAATAAGCAGTTGTTTTGTAATTGTCGTCGTGCTCAGTCTGTCCTCTTTATTTTCATCCATAAACGACATTCATCGCCTGATCCGAAAAAATAAAGGTACCAGCCTGCGCGGATATACCGATGCAGGCAAAATCCTGAGTTATGCTTTCGGAACGATTTTTCTCGTCTCTATTTTTACCGGCAAATCACCATGGGGCATTCTTTCCGTCCTCGGTGGTCTGACTGCCGTCACCCTTCTGGTATTTAAGGATTCCATCCTTGGATTCGTCGCGTCCGTGCTGCTCACTTCAACTGATATGGTACGCCTCGGTGACTGGGTAGAGATGCCGCAATATGGTGCCGACGGTGATGTCATCGATATTTCCATACACAGTGTTCGCATTCAGAATTTTGACAAAACCATTACCACAGTTCCTCCCTATGCCCTGGTTACCAACTCTTTTAAAAACTGGCGCGGCATGTCCGAGTCGGGCGGCAGGCGGATCAAGAGGGCCATGGTCATAGACATGCATTCAATCCGTTTTTGCAATGATGAAATGCTCAATAAATTCAAGAAAATGTCACTGATCAGATCGTATGTTCAGGAAAAACAGCGGGAGATTGAGGAGCATAACGGGCAATACGGCGATGAGATGCTGCTCATCAATGGTCGCAGACAGACCAATATTGGGGTTTTCCGTGCCTATGTAATTGCCTACCTGAAAAACAATCCGAAGATCCATGACCAGATGACCTTCCTGGTCCGCCAGCTCACCCCCACCGAGCGCGGCCTCCCCCTGGAAATTTATGTGTTTTCAAAAGATACGGTGTGGGCCCGGTATGAAGAGCTGCAGGCCGATATTTTCGATCATCTCCTCGCCGCCATCCCGGAATTCGGTCTCCGGATATTCCAGAATCCCAGCGGATTCGACTTTCGCAGCCTGCACAACCAGGCATTATTATAAAAATTACGAATGTGTCAGTTTGTTTCCTCTTGAGCCCTCTTGAGCCGGGCCATCTTCATATTTCAGCGGGTTTTTTTGCTGAACTGCCGGAGAAACAACCAGGCCACTGGCGGTAACATCACGGCAAAAGCATAGCAGAGGAATAGAAATGTCTGCTGCACACCGACTTTATCGGCGAGCATGCCGACCAATGGGCCTGTACAGACGAAGCTGATGCGAAAGACCAGGGACTGCAGAGAGAGGGTGCCGGCTCGATTGGCGGAGGGAATTTCCTGCTGAGCGTGGTTCAGCAGCATAGGACCGCGCAGACCTCGCATGCTGGTCAGCAGATAGTAAAACAGAAATCCCCAAACCCCACCAACTACACCAAGTCCCAGATAGCCGGCGATTATCAGGAGTATGAACAGAAGTACCATATGTCGGTCGCCCAGTTTCAGATGGCTGCGATAGCTGGCCAGGGCAGCAATTGCAACACTGAGATTGGCTACAGCCCAGACGGGTCCGAACCAGGCGAGGGGAACACCACCTTGCTGCATGTACGGCTGTATCAGCCAGACCGGATAGAAGGAAGCCATTCCTAATATCAGGTTCAGTAAGATAGTATAGCGCAGCCGCCGGTTTTCCAGCAGGGCATAACGGGCTGATTGCAGGGCCTCGGCCAGGTGGCTGGTTGGTGCTTCGAGTTGCCGCCGAGGTTCGATGAGGGTGCGTGTCAGCATAAAAGCCAGGATCCAGACAATCACCTGAATCAGGAACGGAAGCAACGGCGCCGTAGCATAGAGCAGCCCGGCAAAGATTGCACCGCAGGCTTCCCCCATCTGTCCCAATCCGTTCATCCGGCCTTCATGCAGGGCATAGTGGTGTTCTGCTTTGCTCGCTTTCAAGCTTTCGTACAAAAGAGCACTGTCGGAGCCGCTGATGAAAGAAAAGGATATTCCCAGGACAATCTCGGCAATCAGGACGAGAGTGAAAGAATCGGCAAAACAATAGAGGCCCCAGCCGACGATGCCCAACAGGGAAGCAACGTTAAGTGCGGCGCGGTAGCCGATCCTGTCACTCAGGTAGCCGGAGGGGTACTCCATAATTGCCATGGCGATAGAATAAATCCCCTGCAGCAGCAATATTCTAGTCAGGCTCAGACCGATATGATCCTTCCAGAACAAAGTGATAATGGCCATTGGAAAAAGACTCATCTTGAGAAAGGAGAAGATGTAGAGCTTTTTTATATTGGAGTTGTCTAACGCCATCAGTCAAAATGAGGAATGCCGGCAAGAATCCTCAATCACCTCTTCTTTTATGAAATGTTTATTCGTTGTAATTCTGGGGGGTAAGGCGCACAGATCAGATGTTTTTCTTCATGCCCCTTAACGATTATACGGTTAGAGCATATTTTATTAACTGAGAAAAGAGAAATAGACCAAAAGAGGAGTGATATTATGAAAACAATGGTAGTTAGAGAAGATAGCCTCGGCAGAAAAACAAAGGTAAAAGCCAGCAAAACATATCAGACAAATTCTGGAGAATGGGTAGCTGAAGTGGACGGAGTTGAATTCAATAAGGCCTGCACTTATGTCTGCCAGGACGTTAAAGATTGTGCCTGTGAAGATTTGCATGTACAGGCCGACCTGGATGATGATGGAAAGGAATACAAGGTATTGAGCAGGTAACCCGGAGAGAAATCGCCTCAAGGGAGTTCGCTTATTTGTTCCTTAGCCATGGCGGCTTGTATTAACTCAATATTGTAGAAAAGGTATTTCATGCTAAATTCTATTTTGCCATGGGTATCGATGTGACCGTGCTCGTCCAAAAACACTAAATAATTTTTGATTTGCTCTTCGTTATTATGCAAGAGTAGCGAATAGTAATACAGCCTGGTGGCTTCTCGTCTTTGACGTTCCTTGGGAGATGAGATGATGTTTCTGATATATTGAGTAGTAGGCGGAGGCAGGAAATGATATCCATAAAATTCATCGGGAGAGATTTTTTGCTTTTCAGTTAGCCTTTCGATCTTCCTGTCGATCATATCAGCTAAATGGTCACCATCCTTTAGATCAATGTAGTAATCCCCCAGGGCCCCGGCCACAAAACTAACCGTCCATAGATTTGCCCGCTCACTCAGAAGAAGGGCTTCCAGGAAATCGGTGACATGGGAAATTTCCTGTTTTGATTCTCCAATCAATTTTGCAGTGAAAATCAAAATCATTTGGTCTACTCTAGGATTGTCGTTTCTCTTTTCCATAAGGCGAAGAAGTATTTTTTCCAGACCGGGGATATAACCTTCCGAGGCAGTAATGGTTCCATAAATTTTTAACAGGTCGTTATAGCTTAAAAATTTATCCTCTTTGTCAAGAAGCAGCATGCTCTCGTGATAGGTCTTCTCGGCAAATATGTCTTCATGGCCAATAGCTTGCTCAGGCAACGCCATTGGCATAAAATGAACCAATACGATCATCAATAATTGAAAGAATATTCGTATGAGCATACGACACGACTTAACGTTTGAGGCACGTGATCAAAAGGAAAGAAGAAGGATAAAATCCTTTCCGCCCCCCAAGTATCTTATTTCGGGAAGAAGGAAAACAGTGCGTCGGGCATCAGATTTTAATGGTAAATATTATACTGATCGCCGCAGACCTGGTCTGTCAGCCCTCATAATTTTCATAATTGTCATGTGTATCCTGGATTATGGATTCACTCTTGTTCACTTGAACAGAGGTGCTGTTGAATTAAACCCTCTTATGGCAATGGCGATTAACATGGGTGACAATTATTTTTTTCTGGTTAAATATCTCATTACCGCTATTGGACTCTTTATTCTTTATTTATGTAAAGATTTTTTTCCTATCCACGAAGTGATTTTCGCAGTTTTTATTCTCTATTTCTCTCTTATTATATATCATATTGTGGGATTTTACTCCATGCCGCAGTAAGTAGGATACAGGTCCGGATTATACAGCCTTTTGATGTGTACCGGTGAACGTTTACCAGGATGCCCGGCATCACTTTGCCAATACCACGGAAGATAGGACCGGGAAACCGGTCAAGGTTTCGGTGCCGATTTTTTCGGAATTGCGGAAAAGCCTTTCAATTGGTTGAGAGCCGCAATTGAAAGTGGGGAGCTGAGGGTCTCACCTTCATAGCCTGGAACAATAGACTGATCTGCAAAACAATCTGAAGAAGGGGACAGAAAAAAGGTCCTCTATGTCAAGCAAGGAGTGTGGTTATATTTTGACGCTGCGCCAGGAGCATTCCCAGCATTCTTCCAAATACGCCGGCAGAGCGTTTTCAAGAGCTCCGTCGATGCGCAAATGAATCATTCGGATTGGAGGACCAAAGATTGCAACTACTGCAACATTTGGATCAATTTTTCTGATTTCGCCGTTTTTCTGGCCCTTAATCACCAAGTCCTTCATCTTCAAAAAGGGCAGTGATGAGAAAACAGACTTTTCAACAGGCATGAACTCCCTGTGTTTTGTGTACAACAAGTACTGCATTCCACCGGAATTTCTTTCCGTTGCCTCAAATAGATGGCGAAAAACGGCTTTGCAGCAGTCATGACTGTTGTCATATTTCTTTTCTATTTCGCAAAGCGCCTCATACAGACAATTTTCGATATTACTGAAAAGTGTAATGGCTATGGCTTCTTTACTGTTGAAATAGTTATAAAGTGTACCAACACTGCAATCGCAAGCAAGCTGAATGTCACCAACTGAAGTGTTGAAGTAACCTTTTTCGGTAAATAGTTTTAAAGCCTCAAGAAGAATTCTCTCCTGCCGCTCCTGCATTTTATTGTTTCTCATTTTTTACGCTGCAATTTTATATTGTTTGAGTTGATTTTCCATGGTGTTGGATTTGGACTCGTTAAATTCGGATACCAACATACCGTAAGTGGGACCAACAAAAAAGCATATTTAACCAAAAAGAGAGGACCGCTGGACAAAACAGTATCCAATGAGCGGTGATCACCTTAAATCCAGATTATCTGCGAAGGTTGAGTAAATTTGATGGAGCGACGTATACTCGACTGCCTTCAACAGGCTTCCATTTGCTATTGAAACACTATGGAAAAAAGACGCTGTGTAAGGTGACGCCGCACCATAGTACGACGAGTGCTCGATCAATTTTCACAATAATGTCAATTTGACAAATCCTGCCGGTGGCTATTTATATTCAAGACTTCCCGAATCTTCATTGACAGGTCCTTCTTTGAAAATGGTTTCTCGATAAACTGTACCCCCTTATCCAGCACGCCATGATGAGCAATGACGTTGGCCGTGTAACCGGACATGAACAACGGGCTCATTTGCGGATGGAGGGCCAACAGGTTCCGGGCAAGGTCACGGCCGTTCATCTCAGGCATGATTACGTCTGTGAGCAGTAAATCGATACGGTCGGAAAAGCATTCCGCTAGATGGATAGCATCGCTCGGAGTACCGGCCGTCAAGACTGTGTAGCCCAGACGCTCGAGCATAACCCGAGTCATATTCATAATTGCCGGCTCATCCTCGACGAGCAGAATGGTTTCGCCCCCCCCCATGACAGCGTCCGGCGGAGTAATCTCGTTACCCTCTTCGGCCGAGTTCTCGTACTTCGGAAGATAGATCTTAAAAGAGGTGCCCACGCCCAACTCGCTGTAGACATTGATGAAACCACAGTTCTGCTTGACGATTCCATAGACGGTGGCAAGCCCGAGTCCGGTCCCCTTGCCCTGTTCCTTGGTGGTGAAGAATGGCTCGTAGATATGCGGGATGGTCTCTCGAGACATGCCGCAGCCGTTGTCGCTGACTGTGAGGAGCACGTACTCGCCGGGAAGAAAACCCGGATGGTCGTCGCAGTAGGCCTTGTCGAATCTGACGTCTGCTGTCTCGATGGAGATTTTCCCAACGTCAGCGATGGCATCCCTGGCGTTAACGCAAAGATTGGCCAGGATCTGATCGAGTTGCGAAGGATCGACCTTGACCGGCCACAACCTGGATCCGGGCAGCCAGGTAAGGTCGATGTCTTCTCCGATCAATCGCCGAACCATCTTTAACATGCCTGCGACTGCATCATTCAGATCAAGGACTCGTGGGGCGATGGTCTGCTTTCTGGCGAAGGCCAGCAGCTGCCGAGTCAGGTTTGCCGAACGCTCTGCGGCCTTGCGGATCTCCTCGAGGTCCGCATATGCCGGCGCGGATGGGTCGAGACTTTCCTGTCCTAGCTCAGCATGTCCCATGATCACCCCGAGCATATTGTTGAAGTCATGAGCTACCCCGCCCGCCAGGCGACCGACCGATTCGATCTTCTGTGACTGAAGAAGTTGCGCCTGCAGCCGGTCTCGTTCCTCCTCGTACCGTTTCTGCTCGGAAATATCCCTTAATTCGACACAGCGCATCATCTTGCCTTTGTATGGGATGTTCCTCGATTCCAGTCGGAGAGGGTACTCCTCGCCATTTTTCCGTAATCCAGGCACCTCGTACGCCTTTTCATAGCCTGTCTTAATGTTCTCCAGTACCAGCTCCCGGGAATGTGGCGCAATCAGCAGAAGACTGTCCATGCCGATGAGTTCTTCCTGTGTAAAGCCGGATATCTCCGACAGGCCCTGGTTGCATTCAAGAATTACTCCATCATCATGAATGGCGATCCCGCCGAACGAGGCATTGTGCAAGGCCTTGAATCTCTCCTCGCTCTCCTTAAGTTTGTCCTCCCAATGCCTGCGCTCGGTGATATCGATATGCGAGCCCATCACCTGGACAGCTTCGCCATTTTTACCGACGATGACGGAACTCAAAGCCAGGATCCAGCGATAGGAACCATCCCTGTGCCGAAAACGGAATTCCACCTTATATTCCGGTTCCCTGGCCTGGATCGCGGCTTGTATCCGGGCAATTGTAGTGGGCAGATCGTCGGGGTGGACGCGGCTTTCCCATTCTGCAAAACTATCGACGATTTCGTGCTCCTCGTAACCTATCTGCCGCTTCCACTGAGCAGAAAATCTGGTCTGATTCGTCGCGAGATCCCATTCCCAGAAGCCGACGTTGGTCGCCCGTACCACTTCCTGCATTCTTAAGGTGGCTTCACGGGCTGATTCCTCCGCCTGTCTCTGTCGGGTCACGTCGTTGCCGACGCAGAGTATCTCAACCATCTCACCGGCTGCATTGAAAATCGGTTTATTCGTCCAGAAGATCCGTACCCGTCTTCCGTCGCGGAGCATATTCTCGTTTTCATTCGCTACGAAATTCTCGGGGTGGAGGGCGATTTCCCCGACCATTTTGCCTAAATCAATCCCGTCCGAATCGGACTCAGGTACAATAGTCCCAACGACATTTTTGCCGACAATTTCCTCCGCCGAATACCCGAAAAAGTGTTGTGCGTATTCGTTAAAAAATGAGATACGACCGTCTCTGTCCCAACGCAGGATAATGCTGTTGGCGTTCTCCACCAACTCGCGGTAACGCTCTTCACTTTTCTTCAACTCCTCTTCCGACTGCCGGCGTTGTTCACTCATCACCAGGAGTTTGCCAAGGATCACTGTGGCGAGGGGATAGATGAGCATCACCGGGAGACTGATTTTGCCTAAGACATTGATCGCCAGCGACCATGGCAGGAGGAAAAACCAGGCAAGCATGACGAGATGGACAACGATGCCGAGCAGGTATAATTCACCCGAGGACGGCTTTTGATCCTTTCCGGGCCGCAAATACCGCCACAGCAGACCAATAATTCCGGAGGTCAGAATGACTGCTATTCCGGTCCACATTCCGGCCCCGCCGGAGAGGAAGCGATAAATGCCTGTAAAAAGCATAGCCACGGTTATAGGAATGGCTCCGAAGAAAAATCCGGAAACCACCAGCAGCACCGACCGTGTATCAAATATAACCCCCTGCCCAAAATCCCAGGGGTTTGACATTATCGCTAAACCGATGGCACCCAGCATCACTGCCGTGACAACCTGCTGTATCCAATTTTTTCTTTTCCGCAAACTGAAGCCCAG
This sequence comes from uncultured delta proteobacterium, assembly GCA_963835305.1. Classification (GTDB taxonomy): domain Bacteria; phylum Desulfobacterota; class Desulfobulbia; order Desulfobulbales; family Desulfocapsaceae; genus Desulforhopalus_A. Next base: position 157,849 of record CAWIEU010000007.1, on the reverse strand, counting down.
CATGTCATAAAGCAGACATAGGGCGAGCAGAAGAGCAGCATTATTGATTAATCCCAGTATGCTTGAATGGTTCATTTATAGATGGTTCCTTCTCATGCGCGGAGGCGTCAGCGGCGATTTGAAAAGCAAATTTGCCTTTTTTCTCATCGTATCGAGACATTCTGGAAAATTCAAGACGAAGGCAGGAATTTGTTCCACAGGCAGGATTCGGTGAATATTATGTGTCACTTCCCCCTGGCAGGAAGGACGAATGTGAACGGATCTACGAGTACAGATTAATACTGAAGGATCGATGGTTGAAGAACTGAGTTCATACAGGCCAAATGGCGCAAAGCAAGGAACAATTATCAAAAGATCCGCGGTCTGTTTATCCAAGAATTATAGTTTTCAATTCACGCTCCGGATGTTAATCAAGGCGCCTGGCGGCTTGATTAACGATGATCATCGGTTTATCCGGACCATTGGTTCTAGAAGTATTTTCAATGAAAACAACATATTGATTTGGTTCGACCCGTTCCTGCTGCTGCAAACCCTGCCTCTCATGCCTGTTCATCATGAGAGGCAGGGACCCGGCTTTTCTACAAACTCAATAGAGCATATTTATGAATAAAAATCATTTTGGAAGAAGAAGGAGCACGAAAATGAATGACTACGAAAGAGAGCGCAAAGAGGTGAAGTACATCGTGACTTTGGCGGTATTAAAAAACATGCATTCTCGACAATGGTGACGTATTGCTGAAGACTGTTAATACTCCATGCTCGGTGAGATAAGAGGCATGTGCCGCAGATCCACCGATCATTGAGGACTACAATATTCCTCCGTCCAGAGATATTCTGACAATTCGGAATTCGCCGGAATCAGGTAAGCCGCATTATGCCATGCTCCGGTGGGGCTTAGTTCCTTTCTGGTCTAGTCGAGCTAAATCAGGTTTATCTGCGAAAGTTTGGATAAAGTTGATTGATGTGTTTTAAAATTTGAAAGTGTAGAGTCCTTCTACAGTACGGCTCGTCTGCCAAAATATATGCTGCATACAAAGCCGGTGTAGTGGTATATGTGCATCGTTCCTCAAGTCTCTTATGGTCGGAGACGTTTTACCTCTTTCTTCAGGATGACTGCTCAATTCACAATAAAAACATTTACGGGGGCAATGCCTGGCCTCCCTCGTGCAAGGGAATAGTATGCCATTGCCGCTCCATCAGCTATACCATAGTCACCTTCATACTCGACGTGAAATAGGCAGGGACATCTTTTGGCGTTTTGGCGCGCAACTTCTGCAGATAAGCGAATTTCAACAGCATTTTCTAACCCTGACCCAATATGCTGCGGATGTCAGCGAGCACATGAAACGTATGGGTCTTCATTCATGCTGCTGCCGTTGTGCAACCAAGCAAACCGGTGGCTGCTGTAGTCTCGCCATGGCAGGTGAAACGGATGCGATACAGATCTGTCTTAACCTTCTGGCCGGCGTTGACGTCTGCCAGGTTAACACCATGGAAACAGATTGCATCTATCTTGGAAAGACAGGCTGTATTTTTGTTTTTAAACCCATATTCTGCCTCAACTACATCTGCGGCCATATCGCAGAGAGCAGCACAGCAGTAGAGTTAAGGAAGATGGAACAATTGACCGGCATGCTGCTGACCCAGCAATATGCATTGGAGCGACGTATACTCGACTGCCTTCAACAGGCATGAATTATCATGTACAAATAAAGGAGAAATTATATCCAATGACTCTCGAAATTTCATCCTGTTGTTTATCCCAGAATATTCCGGATCAGTTACCAGATTTGATCAATCACTGTTTTAACGACCTGAACTGGTTAAGCGTCTGTAAACGTTCACCAGTACCCCATATGCGCACGATCAGACCGCTGTGCATAGCCAACTATAGCCCGTCGGCCAGCTTATGCGCCTCTGGAGCACTGCTGAACGTTTACAGGTCTGAGGTTATGCGAGCATTTTGCTATTCCCGGTGAACGGTTACAAGCGTCTTTGAAAATTATTCAGGGATTGATCTGCAGCCCTGCCATCAACTGATGACCAATAATGGGGTACCAATTGGTTTTTTACCGGCTTATATTGAACATGAAAGTGTGTGCAATACACTCAGAGAGAGATTGTTTGGACGTTTGTGCACATTGCCGATCTGTAAAAACTGGGGCACTCGAAATTCTATCGTATGTTCCTCTCCCTGGGGATTTAACAGCAGCATAGAATGCTGCGAAAAAGATAGAAGTACTGTGTATGGTCCTTTTTTAAAACATATCGAGCAAATCGCTTGCACCAGAAAACTGAGTGTCAGTGGTTTCATTTTTGTTCCTGAATCATCCCATGAATTACGCCAACAGCTGCAAACCCATCAATATAAATCAGTCCCTTTGTGTCCTACAACTTATCTCGAATTAAAATGGAACAGCTTTGATGAATATGTTGAGGCAATTCCTAATGGAAAAAATCGCCAGCGAATTCGTAAAGAAAGAAAAAAGGCAAAGAGTTTGTCGTTTGAGTGGTATGAAGAAGACGATCTCAATATGCCTGTTTCAGGTCGCCCGCTTTATCTAGTAATGATGGATCTCTACCGTGCCACCCACCTGAAACATACACAGAAAGAAGTACTTCTGGATGATGCGTTCTTGCCTAACCTGTGGCAAATGGATAAACAAAACCTGAGATTATGTATTACCAGGCTAGAAAAAAAGATTGTTGCTTTTCTTCTATTGCGACTTTCCAGAGGAAAAGCCCATGCTTTCATGACCGGTAGAGATTATGAGACAACAGATCATTCCTCTTCCTATTTTAATACATGCTACTATGAGCCCATCATTCGGGGAATAGAAGAGAAATGGAACACAATTTACTTTCGGCCAGGCGTCTATCAGACAAAATTGAGAAGAGGCTGCCAATTAGAAAATTTGTATTTGTACATAAAAGGGCATAATCTGGTCTCGCAAATTTTTTTGAAGATGTATATCCCTTTCCTGCGAAAATATTATAAGAACAAATACTCCATGCCAAATCTTCTAAAGCAATAATGGTAACTATTTCACCCAACCTAGAACCGCCATAGAACCAACGAAAAAGGCCTTACAGCAATTAAGCTGTAAGGCCTTGGATAAACTTGGTAGCGGGGATAGGATTTGAACCTATGACCTTCGGGTTATGAGCCCGACGAGCTACCAGACTGCTCCACCCCGCGCTGAGATTGATCAATATACACCCACTAAAAATATTGTCAACCGTTATTTGGAAACGTTCTCTACCATTTTGGTATCACAGGAAAATTTTGAAATTTTTCGAATGATATCTTCTGGCAGGCGCGTAAGCTTGCCTTCTCTTGTGACCGCGGCATGTATGGTATAGCCTTTTACCAGCAGCTTGGGCTGCTCAAGGTCTTCCCCTTTTCGGCAGATGCGGTAGCTGAACTTACACTTCAGTTTGCTGATTTCGGCAATCCTGGTTTCAATAATCAATAGATCATCATAAAAAGCGGGTGCCTTGTAACGGGTCCAGCATTCGGTGACTGGCAGGATGAACCCGAGTTTTTCGATATCGTTGTAGGAACAGACCCACGCTCGCATCAGTTCCGTTCTGCCTATTTCAAAATAGCGGAGAAAATTGGCGTTGTAAACTACACCCCCGGCGTCGGTATCTCCATAAAGTACTCTGACAGTGGTTTTAAAAATGTGTTCCGGCATGATTTTGGCTGGTTAATGCTTGGTTACTGTTGGAGAATGAGCTTTTCGATCATTTCATGACCGGCTTTGATACTGTTCTTTTCGATGGCGTCATATTCCGTACAACTCTTTTCACTAAACTCTCGCCCTGATCCCGGAGTCAATTCGCGGGAGTCGTAGAGCAGGGTGGGGACCGGATCGGAAACATGGGTCCTGAGCGACAGAGGGGTAAAATGATCCATGGTCACCACTACCCGAAAATCCTGGTGGCGATTCTTAAGGTCTTCGATAATCGGGCGAACGATACGGGCATCGAAATCTTCAATAGCCATGATTTTATCCGGCAGGCTACCCTGGTGACCGGCCTCGTCCGGAGCCTCCAAATGGACGAAAACGAAGTCCTGCGTTTTCAGTGCATCTATCGCCGCCTGCGCTTTTCCCTGGTAATTGGTATCAATATAACCGGTTGTCCCCGGTATGTTGACGACTGACAGCCCGCCAAGGACGCCCAGGCCTTTCAATAGGTCAACAGCACTGATCATGGTTCCGGTGATATTGAATCGCTTGGTGAGCGTCGGCACGCTTGGCATCTTGCCTTCTCCCCAGAGCCAGACCATGGTAGCCGGATTTTTACCCGCGGCAATTCTTTTCCGATTGATCGGATGATCAGACAGTACCTTGTTTACCCTCTCCAGGAGTTCCTTCCACTGCGGGCGGGCGAGGTATTTCCCGAAATGGGTGGTGACATCCTGTTCTATGTAATCATGGGGCGGCACCGTGGTAAAACCTGGATGTTCTCCCTTGAAAATAACCAGATGGCGATAACTGACCCCGGCCTTGAATTGAAATTGCTCGTTGGCGCATTCCGCCTGCAGATCGGCAATGAGTGCATGCGATTCTTCATTGGTAATATGGCCTGCACAAAAATCCCGCATGGAGACCTGATTATCCGGACCGTGATCGAGAGTAACCATGTTGCAGCGATAAGCGATTTCGTCGGGATTAAGGCGGATACCCATTGCGGCTGCTTCCAGCGGAGCCCTTCCGGTATAATAGCCGGCTGGGTCATAACCCAGCAGAGACATGTTGGCTACGTCGCTGCCCGGTGGGTATCCGTTAGGTACGGTATAGTTCAGGAAAAAATCGCCCTTTCGGCAAAGTTCGTCCATCATGGGAGTATGCGCGGTTTCAAGCGGAGTCTTACCCCCTAACTGGGCAATCGGGTAATCTCCCATACCATCGCCGACAAGAATCAAATATTTCATAAAATTGCCTGGAGAAAGCTTATTCCGGAATCAGTACCCGGATTTTAACGGTTGGGACAGTGCAGACATCGAGGGCATCTATCTCGGCAATGGCCTTGACAACGGCGCCTTCAGTTGCCCGGTGGGTCCGGAAAACAATGAAAACGGGCTCGTTGGCATCGCGTTCCTGCTGAATCATCGACCGGATGGAAATGCCGTGTTTGCCGAAGATACCGGTTATCATGGCAAGTACTCCCGGTTTATCCAGAGCGGTAATCCGAAAATAGTAAGGGCAGACCAGTTGCTGCATTGGCGTAATGGACGGCTTGCCGATATTTTCCGGCAGATAGGCGAGTGCGGGGACTCTATTGATGCAGCCGTTGGCAATATTTCTGCCGATATCAACAACATCCGCCGCGACGGCGCTGCCCGTGGGCATCATGCCGGCCCCCTGACCGTAGAGCAGCACGTCGCCGACAGTATCTCCCTGAAACTGGATGCCGTTAAAAGCGCCGTTGATGGTTGCCAGCATATGATTTTCAGGGACCATGGTCGGATGCACTCTCGCCTCGATATGATCTCCATGATTGCGGCTGATTGCCAGGAGTTTGATCCGGTAGCCGAATCTTTTGGCAAATTGAATATCGATAGGTTCGATATCGGATATACCTTCCACGGTAATATCGTCCAGATGCACGTCGAGCCCATAGGCAATAGTCATCAGGATCGCCAGCTTATGCGCGGTATCGATGCCTTCGACATCGTAGGTCGGATCCGCCTCGGCAAAGCCGAGTTTTTGCGCCTCTTTCAGGACTTCCTTGAAAGGCGTGCCATGGTCGGTCATTTGGGAGAGAATATAGTTGGCGGTGCCGTTCATGATGCCTTTGATGGAGTTGATCCTGTTGGCGACCAGCCCTTCCTTGAGGGCCTTGATGACCGGAATACCGCCGCCGACGCTTGCTTCGAAGCCGACTTCCACATTGTTTTTGGCGGCGGCCTGAAAGATTTCTCCACCGTGAACGGAAAGGAGAGCCTTGTTGGCGGTAACCACATGTTTGCCGTTCTCTATCGCTTTTTTAAGAAAAGTCTTGGCCGGTTCCATACCGCCGATAAGTTCAACGACGATATCGATCTCAGGATCGGTGAAGATTTCGTTTGCGTCCCTGGTCAGGGTGACCCCGTTGAATTCCTCCGGTAAGGTTTGCAGGGCGATATCGGCAACCTTTGACAGTACAAAAACTATCCCGGTTTTCTGGAGGAGCATTTCCTTATGGGCAAGCAGAGCATTTGCCAACCCTTTTCCAACCGTACCAAAACCGATAAGGCCAATACGTATTTCTCTCATGATTTCCACTGACTGTTTTTTGTTAATATTATCGCGTATGCGGAGATAACGTAGGAATTCCCGGTGCGAAACCATTCACCGGGAATGGCAAAGCGCTTGCATAACCTGGGACCTGTGAACCTTTACGCTGGTGCTGTCAGGTTTTTCAGCACCGAGATGGCGCATGGTAGCCTGCAATGTTCCAGAAAATAACCGTTTTCCGGATGAAAGTCAAAATCTATGCGGAGATATTTTTATGGCTCGTTTGAAGATTTTGGTCTATAGTATTCAGCTTGTTGCGATTCGGAAGGCAACTTTACCGCTCCAGACAGCACATACTCTGATATCGGGGCCGCCTCCGTTAAACTGCTTAGTCAAACACGGTTTTTTGCAGATAGCGTATTACTAACTCCCGCAAAGCACGGGTATAAGTTCCTTCACGATATTCATTCTAAAAAACAAGAAATGAATTTCTAAGGTACTAATTGTAAAGTTTAAAAGGAGACTGAAACTATGGGCAAGAATATTCTGGTTTTTGGACCGAACGGCAGTGGTAAAGGTACTCAGGGTTCTATCGTACAAAAAAAATATAATATTCCCCACATCGAGTCCGGTGCCATTTTCAGAGAACATATCGGTGGCGGAACCGAGCTTGGTAAAAAAGCTAAGGAATATATTGATAGAGGTGATCTGGTTCCCGATGATATCACCATCCCCATGATGGTTGCCAGGCTGCAGAAGAATGACTGCAAAGAAGGCTGGATCCTTGACGGGTTCCCACGTTCCAAAGACCAGGCAATTACCCTGGACGAGACCTTGAAAAAAGAGGGCCTGGCTCTTGATTACGTCATTGAAATCGTCCTTGATCGTCAGATCGCTAAAGAACGTATCATGGGACGCCGTCTCTGCGTGAATGACAACAATCATCCTAATCATATCGCTTTTGAGGCAATCAAGCCGGTGGAAAAAGATGGCAAACTCGTTTGCCGTGTTTGCGGCGGCGAATTAAAAACTCGTCCCGATGATCAGGACGAAGAGGCGATCAGCAAGCGTCATAACATTTATTATGACGATAAGACGGGTACCATGGCTGCAGTGAATTACTTTAAAAATATCGATGGCCCTAAAGTTATTTCAGTCGACGGTTCCCGTTCGATTAAGGAAGTTACCGAAGCCATTATGAGTCAGCTGTAGTCATCATTATGACACAGGAAACCAGCTGATTCTTCAGTGTTTTTCGTGTTAAAGGGCTTTTCCGTTCTTCGGGAATGCCCTTTTTGTCTTTAGTACCTTAGAAATTCTTCCTTGCTTTTAGAATGAATTTCGTGAAGGTACTTATACCCGCAAAGCATGGGTACTATAAAGAGTCCCCGTGCTTTGCGGGGATCAAGATAAAAGTTGTTTATTGTATCGATATGGCTTTGTAAAGGTTTTTTGCAGGGTAAATCTGTCCCTTCCAATTATCTCCCGTTTTTGGGACGGGGAGATATCTGTTCGTTTTGATTATGGAAAAGAAAACAAAAATGAAGAAACTCGGAAAGGTGTATCTGGTTGGAGCCGGTCCCGGAGATCCCGCTCTCATTACCGTGCGCGGAAAAAGTCTGCTCGAAAAGGCAGAGGTCGTGATCTATGACTACCTTGCTTCCAAAAAATTGCTCAACCATGCACCTGCAGGTGCCGAGCTGATCTATGTCGGTAAAAAAGGAGGGGTGAAGCATACCTTCGCCCAGGAAGAAATCAGCCAGATGCTGGTTGATTACGCTTTGGCCGGAAAAACGGTCGTGCGCCTGAAGGGTGGAGATCCTTTCATATTCGGACGCGGTGGGGAAGAGGTGGAGCAACTCTATAAGAACGGAGTCTCCTTTGAGGTGGTACCGGGGGTGACCTCCGCTTCTGCTGCCGCAACCTACGCGGGAATTCCCATAACCCATAGAAATTATACCGCATCCGTTGCCTTTATTACCGGCCACGAGGATCCGACCAAGGAAAATTCCAACATCGATTGGGCCAAATTATCGACCGGTGCCGGAACTCTGGTCATTTACATGGGCATTAAGAACCTGCCGATAATTGTCGCGAATCTGATCAAACACGGTCGTGATCCCAAGACGCCGGTGGCGGTGGTACGCTGGGCGTCGACCCCAAACCAGCGCTCGGTTGTCGGTACCCTGGAAACGATCACCCAGGTGGTGACTGATTCCGGAATCAAGCCGCCATCGCTGATCATTGTCGGTGAAGTGGTCAAGTTGCGCGATACCATGGACTGGTTCGAGAAACGACCGCTTTTCGGTAAAAAGATCATCGTAACCCGGACCCGCGGGCAAGCAAGCGAATTGGTGGCGGGACTCGAAGAATACGGTGCCAACTGCCTGGAATACTCAACGATCCATATTAAGCCTGTTGCGTCTTACGATATTCTGGATGGTGAACTGGAGCGGCTTGACGAATATCATTGGATCATTTTCACTTCTCTCAATGGTGTCAAATATTTCTTTGAACACCTCTATTCCAAGGGTATGGATGCACGGGATCTGAAGGGAGTTGATCTGGCCGTGGTTGGAAAAAGTACTGCCGATTATCTGCTTCGCTACGGTCTTAATGCAGATTTAATCCCCAGCATCTTTACCGGGGAAGGGCTGGCCGAAAGTCTTCTTGATCAAGGCATAGAGGGACGCAATATACTTATTCCAAGAGCTCTGCACGGGCGAGAAATATTACCCGAAACCCTGCGGGGAGCCGGCGCCCAGGTGACGGTCGCACCGGTATACGAGAATTGCCCCGCCGAAGGCGATAAAGAGAGTCTCAGGGAAGAGCTGAGGAACGGAGGGGTAGAGATGATTACCTTTACAAGTTCTTCCACCGTGCGTAATTTTCTTGCAATGATCGATGCAGAGAACCAGGACGAACTGCAAAAAATCCTGGCAGGTATCAAAATCGCCGCAATCGGACCGATAACAGCCAAAACGGTCACCGATAATGGCTTGGAGGTTGATGTTCAGCCGAAAGAATTCACCATCCCGGGATTGATTCAATCTATTGTGGATTATTATAGTGGAGACGGCAAATAACAGCATCTATTGTTTTCGCAGCGACGGCAGGCAAGGAACCGGTGCGCTGATTGTACCGACAGAGAAGGATGAAGAGCGGGAAGCGATTCAGCCGATGGATGCGATTTATTGCAAGGCTTGCGGTGGTACGGTGACGGGCAGGGATAAGAAGATCGTGGTGCAGGGTTCTCACACCCATACCTTTTTTAATCCTTCAGGTATAGTTTTCGAAGTGGGCTGTTTCAGCTCCGCTCCCGGATGTCATAGCGCCGGGAGGGCTACTTCCCACTTCACCTGGTTTGCAGGATATGTCTGGCGTTTCGCCCTCTGCAGGAAGTGCAATAATCACCTTGGCTGGTATTTCGAAAAAGGGGAACACTCTTTTTTGGGGCTGATTCTTGCCAATCTCAAAGAGCAATGACCATCGCTTTCCCGTGAAAAATACCCACGCTTTTAGGTGGGCTTTGGTTATTTATTTTTAATAAGGTCGAGCAGATCTTCCGAGGTCATTTTAGCGCTAATATCACTTCCTTCCAGGAGACTCCCCGCCAGATCGCGCTTTTCCTGATGGAGTTTCACTATCTTCTCTTCAATAGTGTTTTTGCAGACCAGCCGATAGATGGTGACCGGACGGGTCTGACCGATTCTATGGGCCCTGTCCGAGGCTTGATCTTCTATGGCGGGGTTCCACCACGGGTCCATATGAAGGACGTAGTCTGCCGCGGTAAGATTGAGCCCAAGGCCGCCAGCCTTGAGACTGATGAGGAATAAATCGCCCTGTCCGGCCTGAAAGGCATCAACTCGTATTTTTCTCTGTTTGCTGCTTGTGCTCCCGTCCAGATATTGGTAGCTGATGCCCTGTTTGTCGAGATATTCGCGGATGATAGTGAGGTGCCCGATGAATTGGCTGAATATCAGGGCCTTATGGCGGCTGGAGAGCAGCTCTTCTATGACTGAGGCAAATACTTTCAGCTTGGAACTTTCCACTCTGCTGTTTGCATCGAGCAGACGAGGATTGCAGCAGGCTTGACGCAGCTTCATGATTTCAGTCAGGATCTGCAGGTGCCGGCCTTTTTTATCTTTGGAATTCTCCAGTAAATCAAGGGCATTTTGGCGTAGCGCCTCATAAAAAAGGGCTTCTTCCGGGCTCATTTCCACATCCAGAGTGACTTCGGTACGTGATGGCAGTTCTTCCAGGACCTGTGATTTAATTCTTCGGAGGATGAACGGTCTGATCAGCTTTTTGAGCTTGAGTTTGGCTTCCCTGTCCTGATAACGTTCGATGGGTACGGCAAAACGCTCATTGAAACTATTGAGGTTGCCGAGTAGCCCCGGGTTGATGAAATGAAAAAGATTCCAGAGTTCACCCAGGTGGTTTTCGATCGGGGTGCCAGTGGTGATCAGTTTAAACTCGGCCTGCAGGGACATCGCTGCCTGAGAACGTTTGGTGGCTGAGTTTTTAATGGCTTGCGCCTCATCTAAAATAACGGTCTGCCATTTTACCTTGGAGAGTAATTCACTTTCCTGCTGAAGAAGAGTATAGGTAGTTATCAGCAAGTCAAATTTTCCCAGTTCCGCAATGTTTTTTTCTCGATCTTTATTGGAAAGGAATTTGATATTAATGGTTGGTGTAAATCGTTTAACTTCCGATTGCCAGTTGGTTGAAACCGAAGTCGGGGCGACGACCAGAGATGGTCCATTGGCCGCGAGTTTGAGAATAATCGCCAGAGACTGGAGCGTCTTGCCAAGGCCCATATCATCGGCGAGACAACCACCAACACCCCAATGGGCAAGCCGGGCCAGCCATTCAAATCCTTCTCTCTGATATACTCGAAGTTCAGCCTGAAGGGTTGAAGGAAGTTCAGGTTTGAAATTCTGGGAGGCTCGAATTTTTTCAATCTGGCGCAACCACCCCTCGTCGGCATTGGTATTGGCCAGATTCGCCACTTTTTCAAGTTGCAAGGCGGCCAGGGGGTGCACAAGGACTTCATCGCTTCCATCGTCACTCAGTCCCTCGGAATAGAGATTTATGTCCTCAAGGCGCTTTTTAAATTCCTGGGTCAAGGCGATGAATTGTCCATCGCCGATTTCCACGAAGCGGCCGGATGCAGCTCTCACTTTCGCCAGCAGTTCTTTCAGTTCTACAACCTGCCCCTGATCAAGGGTGAGATGTCCGCTCATGGCGAACCAGTTCTGGCGGTTGGTTCGAATTTTCAGGTTGAGATTATCCAGCGAAACTTTATGGGTGATCGAGAGTTTTTCGCCCTCAGGCCACTCAATAACCACCTTATCCCTTATTGTCTGCAATTCCATCAGGGCCTGGAGACAATCGTCGGGATCGTAGAGATGCCATTCCCGGTCGTTTTCCTGCTCCATGTCGATAGCCAGATCAAGTATCGGACAGAGCTCTTCTATGTCCCTGGCCTTTTCTTCTTCGAGAGCGAGGTTGCGTCGGGTCTGCAGCCGTTTGCCGTTTACTTCGGCCATGATATTTTCAACTCCCTGTCCAGGTTTGAGATAATGGCCGCCTTCGACAAAAGGTTTGACGAACATTTCCAGCCGAAAGCCTGTGCCGTACGGAATCAGGTGCATGTAAATAGTCGAATCCGCCTCAACAAAGGTAATGTTGCCGGTTATTCTTTCGGTACTGTCTGCAGCAATGGCTGAATGGACTGTCATGAAGGAGGAAATGTTGCCGATGGCGGTCAACACCTGTTCGCTTGCGGACCTTGGTACCGTAATCCCGTCCTTCCCGGTAATTTGAGCGATACGGCGATGGTTATCATTGATGTTGATAATTTTTACGCGCGTGGGAGTTTCACAAAAATAATTGACATTATCGGCAGTGAGCGGATGAGCAAAGCAAATATGCAGGTTATCGCCCCGCTCCTCGACAAACAGCTCGGGTTCCCCGGCAACAAATTCAACAGGCGTGAGCGGTGAATCAGCCAGGTACAGGCTAGGATGACCTATCATGGCGGGCAGCGCCTTATCCATGTCGAAGTAAAAGTTTACGCCGTGGGTTTCGGGGTTGTTGGTTTTTTTGATAGCGGCGCAGATACGGCGGTCCTGTGAGGTAAGATAGTTCAATCGATTGGTTTTATACAGCCGGGATAAGGCGATCGGCCTCCCTTTGCTCCACTCTCCATCAGGAGTCATCTTCTGCTCCTTTGGCGAGATATTGATGATATTTCCCTCAAACGAAACCATCCAGATCATTCGAGTGGTCTGCTGCGGCGTCTCTGTTTCCTGGCTGGTGGCATAAATGAGGGCTTGAAGGCTTCGTTTCCAGGGTTCTTCCGGCTCGAGAATAGGCAGCAGGGGGACGATTGATGTTTTTTCGCGTAACTTCTGGGGAACGGTAAGATAATCACTGTCATCACGATTGATGGCGGCCAGAATTTCACCCAGTACGATGGTAAAAAAGGCATAGCCCTGGCTGCAGGCACGTTCGTAAAAAGAGAGCATCTCCGATTCCAGGTCCGGTTCAATGGTGCTGTTGAGCCAATATTGGCAGATAGCCGCAATCGTCACGGTCAAAACACTTTGTTGCGCTCCTTCGGGAAGGTGGATATCTTCACCCTGTAAGCCTTTATTGATATGAGAGTTGATGACGGTGGCGAGGAAATTATAGGCGGCATTTTCTCTTGCCCCCTGAAACAGCGAAAGTGCGACGCTGATACTGTCGGCTATCTTGTAATACTCCTCACTTTTACATACATCGAGCTGAGTCAGGATATAGAAAATTCCGGTAGGTCCAAAAAACGCGACCTTTTCATCATGACTGAATTTCTGGAGAAACAGCAGGTCCTCTTCGAAGGCGCTGAGTGCTTCTTTACTGTGTCCGGTAAGGAATAAGAGGGTGCCGCGAGCGCCGGTGCCGTAAAATGATTCACGGCAACGGGATATCAGCTCCTGCGCTTCCTGGAATCTGCCCCGAAACACCAATTCATTGAAGAGCAGCCGTTTAAAAGGCAGCTGTTCGTCCGGAGACAGACCTGCCAGCTCTTCATCACTGCTCAAAAAATCAACCAGTTCGGGGAAATCGCTCAGAGTTGCCTGGCCATACTGAAGGACGTTGTTGAGCAGATAAAATTGGAAAGAAGTGGGCAGTGTTCTAAACCATTCCAGGTCAAATGGGCGCGTCATAATCCGCACAGTGGGGGGCGGTTCGGTGACGAGACTGCTGCATTGGTTTTCGATAAAATCAGCAGCGTCTTCTATAAGATCAAATTGTTGAGTGTAGACGCCGATTCGCATCTCGCGAATGCCACGCCAGCATCTGATCGTCCATTTGCCATAATAGTAGGAGACGGGCGCCTCCTCTTGGATAGTTTTGGCAAAAATGCCGAAAGTCTGTTCCTTGACAGCAATTTTGCTTAGAACTTCAACTATTTCGTCAACACACTGACGATCCTTGGTGAGGAGTCCGAGCTGCTCGAATTTATTAAAGTAGTGACCGAGATTCGCGGCTGTCGGTTTGTTTCCCCGCGGATTTTTCAGGTCGAGCTTGCGCAGGCAGTTAACAATGAGTGTTGAATGCGCTGGCTCATAGACAATTGAGAGTAACTGGAGTAGTGCCTGTTCAAAAGGCGAAAGTTTTCGGTACTGTTCAAAAAGGGTCACATGAGTTTGCATAAACGCCCGGGTAGTCTTGGCGGAAATATTTTCCTGAAAATAACGTCGATATTTTTCGCGCAGGGCGAAAAGTGAAGGGGTTAGTATATCACTGTCTGACCTCAATGAGAACCAAAAACTGAACATTTTTCCAGGCTAGTAGCTGGAAATCATTGGATCGTCGCGTTATAGTGTGCCTATCCAAGCATATCCAAGCCCATGCAATCGCTGTTTGCAAAATCTGACGGAAAGCGCGTGTCAATTCAACACCCCATAAGGGTGCTGAATTTTTTTTATAAAAATTAGAGAAGAGCAGGAAAGAACAGGATGGAACAATGAGTGTCTATGGATATATTTTTTTAGCTCAGAAGAGAGAGAATCTGGTTACTGAAGAAGAGCAGCGGTCCGCGCTTCACGATTATGCGCGGACAAGCGGTTTTGACTATGCTGAAATCCTTGTGGAAAAGGATACCGGCTTGAGCTTGCCCCTGAAAGAGCGAGTTGCAGGAAATAAGCTTGTTGATAGATGTCTTGTCGGAGATAGAATCATAACCATGAAAGCGGAGTGGATTCTGAGTTCAGCATCTGCTGGTGCCGAATTGCTGCTCATGCTCAGGAATAAAAATATTGCCTTGTACTGCATGGACTTGGGACAAAACATTTCTGTGGATGAGAAGCGAAGGCTGATCGTTTCCGAGGGATGTGCAGGGATTGTTCAGAAAATTTTATCCGCGTTGGCTGTCTGCGAGAGCAGCAGGGGCGGGGGCGCAGTTTCCGCGACTAGAAAAAGTCGTAGAAACCAGGGGAAATATCTCGGAGGTCCGGTGCCTTTTGGTTGGGAAGTAAATGACGATAAAGTTCTTATCGAGAATAAAGCTCAGCAGAAAGTAATTCAGCAGATAGTTCTCATGCGGGAGGATCGTTGGTCCTATCGGGATATCTCAAAGAAGTTGAAAAACGAGTTCGACATCCAGCTCTCCCATGCAGGTGTCAGGAGGATTCTGGAGAGTGATAAAAAAAAGAAAGAAGAAATTGCTGGTGAAAAAGAGGCCGGATGAGGCGCGACAGGTTCTCTGCTCCTGCGGCGCCTCACCTTGTATGATTCTACAGATTCGGGCTTTTGGTGATCTCCGCATTGATTTCCTGATTATGCAACCAGGCTGAAAGCAGCTGTTGCTGCTTCATCTGCACCAGCTGCTGTCGATACTTCTCAATCACTTCGCTCTTATCCGGAAGAGTGGGGACCTGCCTGTCAAGAAAAGTGTAGACGTAAAAATCATCCCCGGCTTTACCTGGTTTTTCGGGCAACGGAGAAGATGCAGACAGCTGAAAAACCTCCCCTGTCAGGGAAGAAGGAAAATCAGTTTTGGTGGTTTGGCCGCTTTTGTCGAGAAAGCCGGACTCTGAGACCGGAAGATCCATCTTCTTCGCCATATCGGCCAGTTTTTTTCCATTTCGAAGGCTTGTTAACAGCTCATTTGCTGCAGATTCCGCCATTTCCTCTGATTTTGCCTTTCGGTAATCTTTGACGATGGCCTCTTTTTTTGTCTCGAATGCAGGAATTTCAGGCTCCTTGACGTCTTCGGCAAAAAGAATTGCATAGCCTGTCTTTCCCTTGATAAGTGAACTCAATTCGCCTTTTTTCAGTTCAAATGCCTTATCGAGAAATTGGGGATCTTTTTTTAAGTCAGCTGGAGCATCGTCTTTGGTAAAGAAGCCGGTTTCTTCAATAGGTGCATTCGGATTGGCCTCGGCATATTTCGTAAGGCTGCCTGCGCCGATTATACCTTCATAGGCATCATTGGCGAGCTGGAATGCCAGGTTTTCCGCCTCTTTCCGTTGAAGTGTGGCTCGTATATCAGCGGCGACCTTTTCAAGAGGTTTGGTTTCCGCCGGCTTGATTTCTTCGAGCTTGATAACGTGATAGCCGAACTGGGTTTGTACCACCCGGATATCCCCAGGTTGCATTGAAAAGACGGCCTTGTCGAAAGCCGGTACCATCTGCCCTGCAGAAAAAAATCCAAGATCGCCTCCTGAATCCCTGGAAGGCCCTTCCGAATATTTCTTGGCAAGGGCGCTGAAGTCTTCACCCCGCTCAGCCTCCTTCTTGATTTCTTCTGCTTTCTTGGCTTGTTTCTGGCGTTGTTCCGCGGTATCGCTGTCACTTACTTTTAAAAGGATATGGCGAGCGTGTCTTTGTTCAGGCACTTGAAATTCTTTCAGGTTATCCTGGTAATATTGCTCGATTTTGCTTTGGTCGATTTCTATCTTGCGCCCGACAGCGTCATAGGTAAACGTCAGATACTTCAGTTTTAACTTCGGTTCGGATTTGTAGTTATCCTTGACGGTTTCAAACCATGCTTTGAGGGCCTTGTCATCTGTCTTCACTTGATCGACATACTTTTCGGGTGAGATTTTGACATATTTGACGGCAATTTTTTCATTTTGCCGGCTGTAGGCTTCTTGAATCTCAAACTTCGTCACAACATCGGCGAAATTGCCGATTTCCCGGACAGCTACCTCAGACATGCGGTCAAGTCGTATGGAGTCTTCAAATTTGGTTGGTACCATCCTATTCGCAGCCAACACGGCTTTGTATTTCTCCATATTGAACGCGCCGTTTTCCTGGAAAGGGGCCATCCCTTCAATTATCTTCCTCACCTCCTGGGCGCTTACCTGTAGGCCCATTTTTTGGGCACCTTGCCTCAGCAGCGTAGTCTGAATGAGTTGTCTTATTACCTGTTGCTTCAGGCCGAAGGTTTCAGCGAACCCTTTTGGAATATTTCCGCCAAACTGCTCACTGAGCCTTTGGTATGCCCTGTCGTAAGCTTGCTGGAACTGGGGAAAGGAGATGGATTCACCGTTTACAACCAGTGCGGACTGTCGGTCTCCATTGAGTTTGGTGCCGACACCCCAGAATATGAAGACTAGGGCGATGATAACGACAATGATCTGGATGAAAGTCGATTGGGCTTTCTTGCGAAGTATTTGCAGCATGAATATACGTTAAGAGCTTTTAGTACCTTAAAAATTCATTTCTTGTTTATTTAGAAAGAATTTCGTAAAGGTACTTATCCCCGTGCTTTGGGGGATAAGTTAATATTTATGGAGGCTTGGGCAACCGGTGTTTTACTGATCCCGATATACGTGATTCTTTTTGTAAAACTACAATATTCCGGGAATACAAGCCAAAGATTTAACAGTCTGTTCGATTTACTCTTTCTTTGTATCCTGTGCAAGCAAAAATCCATTTTATCAATCCACCAAAATGGCTGTGCAGTGTACAAAACGATCGGTATATGTTATAAAGAGAACTGGAAAATGATAAGAGAATGGGCATATGCAATAACTTTGCTTATCTGAGTAAATCGCTGAGGTGAAGGCCGGAGAATTGTTGTTGGTAATGATGAATTTGCAAGTGTTTTGACACCATGACGATTTCACCCACAAAATCCCGGGAACACAATTGCGCCTTGCGTGGTATTCTTTGTTGCAGGTCGTTGAAATATAATGTAATTTCCAGCGGGTATTGCGTTTCCCCGGTGGTGGAACAAATGATTCGTCATTCACTTGACAAATTGTTTAGGCTATAGTAATAAGCCCTAATTAGTACTAAATTATAAAACGGCGTAAGCTATAAAAATAATATTCTAAGGAGGTTTGTAAATGCCAACTCTCGAACACAACGGAAGTACCTTTGAAGTGGATGAAGACGGATTCCTGCTCAAAGGTGACGATTTCAACCAGGACTGGGTTGATTATGTAAAAGGTGTTGAAGGTATCACTGAAATGACCGATGAGCATCAGAAAGTAATTGATGCCCTTCAGGAATACTACAAGAAAAACGGAATCGCTCCGATGGTTCGTATTCTCTCCAAAACCACCGGCTTCCCGCTGAAAAGAATCTACGAGCTGTTCCCGTCCGGACCTGGCAAGGGAGCCTGTAAAATGGCTGGTCTGCCAAAACCGACAGGTTGTGTATAATCACTGTACACTGTTCTTTTAGGTTGATAAGGGGAGAATACCAAGTTGGTATTCTCCCCTTTGTTTTTTCCCGATCTGACAATTTGCCACTTCTCCCCACTCTCTATAAGTTTGCAGAGCGCAGCACTTCCTTTGACATGGCGGTGAACCATGAATGTGCGTCATGTTCAGTGAGGTATTGCTGCGAGTGGTTTGTAAAGGCGCTCTGTCAAACGTATGTGTTGTAACTCCGCACGGTTTTCAGCATGGTGGACCGGCGGAATACCCTGACACGGAAAAATATTGACTCCCTGCCGACTGGAATGGCAGGTTTGGGAAGGTCGGTTGAAGAGTCGGGGACCTTTAGAAGATCATTTCCGAGAACCGTTGATGGAACGAGGAGAGATCTTCCTCACAGTTACCGCAAAAAAGCTTTACATCGCCCAGAGATTGGGAACTTTTGTTTTCAATAGTAAAGCTGCCATCTTTGTTCTGGATATAATGTGTCGTGGTTATGACGTCGTCGGTGATCTCGAAAAACTCTGATTCGTTGCCACAGTAGGGGCATCTGAGCAGGTTCCCGACTGTAGGTTGGTCAATTGGCATAAATGCAGCTCGCTCTCACAATATTTTTCTGAAGTAATACCTATTTTAACGCAGATAACTTCGGAGTGACAATAGCTGGATTGTCTTTTACCACTGGTTTTAGGTCTTTTTCAACAGTATTTAATTCTTTTGGTGTCGCTTTAATTTCACCCTGGATGGATGCACCAGGCTCGACGGTCAGGCTACCTGCCTCTATTTTACCATGAATGGAACAATTCTTTCTCGCAGTCAGCATGCCGGCTTTGACATTGCCTTCGTGTGATCCGTAGCAGTTGAAAGAAGATACACTAATGTCTCCAAATATTTTTCCGGTTTCGCTGAGAATTAAATGCTCTCCGTCGATATTGCCATGTATCGTTCCATCAATCCTGGTTTTACCTTTAAATAGAATTTCACCTTTGACCGTCATACTCTTATCTATGATTGACGAAATTGCTTCACTTTCAACTTTTTTCATTTCCTGTTCAACGTTCATCGATTTTCCAAACATTCCCATGATTACTTTTTCTCCCGCGAAGAGGACAATTTGCCGGATATGCCGGCGATTTTTAAGAACTTATAAGGGTTGATAGCTTTATCATCCAAGCGTACCTCATAGTGCAGATGCGGGCCGGTCGATCTACCTGTATTACCGATGAGACCTATCAACTGACCTCTTTCCACTCTGTCACCTTTGTGGACCAGATATTTTAACATATGGCCAAAGGCGGTTGAATACCCGTTGCCATGGTCAATGATTACAAAATTGCCGTAGCCTCCATTGCGAAAAGCATTTTTAACCACACCGTCGGCTGTAGCGTAAATCGGATCACCAACCTTGCCCCGAAAGTCCATCCCGGAATGATAGGCGGTTCTATGATTTATGGGATCTTCGCGTTTGCCGAACCTTGAGGTAATGGTGCCTTTGACAGGTCTGCCGAAAGGGAGGTAGCGAATGGCATTTAAATATTTATCCGCTTTAAAGAGAATTACATCCCTGTCGGTATTGGGTTCCTGGATAAACAGACCACCGCTGTGTTTGGAATCATCGTTATCCTTTTCCAGCGGTATTTTGATGCCGATACTGCCAATAATTTTTTCAATGAGGTCGCTACGTTCATTGAGTTCGTCTACGGCATTGGAAATAAGAGCTTCTTTTTCCTGTTTGAAGGCGGTTGCCTGCTTGATATTATTCAGTTCCAGACGCGCAACTTTCAGGTCGAGCTTGAGTCGCTGTTCTTCTGTTAATTTATTGTATTGGGCAATTTGCTCGGTGCTGTCGTGCAGTTTTGCTTTCAGGCTTTCAAGTTGGTTTGAAATTGTGCGGTTTCGTGTATAAAGAGAAAAGGAGAAAATGCTGGTAACAGTGAGAATTAGGATGGAAAGTACTGATGCGGATGCGAAGATATAAAGTTTTTTCCTTGAACAGGGCAACTTGAAAACTTTTCCCTTGTCCCCGGCGATAATTATATGAAGCTTTTCATCCATTACACAAATCCAAAAGAGTTGTTAATCCTTAAAACAAAAAGTATCATGTCCTAGTCTATATGAAAAAGTTCCTTAGAAGCAATGATTAAAATTTTTTTTTGTATACAAGGGCACACTAAATTAATCAAGAACAAAAGTGTTTTGCTGAAGTTGATCCAAATGCCAACCGGCTGTATCTTCTGAGCTTTTCTGCCATACGCAATGGACACCACTATCAGTTAGAGTCCGTTGTCGTGCCTTTTTTTCGTTTTTCGGTTAACTATGTCGAATCTTATTACCTGTAAATCGGTTTCAAAATCATTTGGAGCCCAGACTCTTTTTCAGAACATCAGCCTGACGGTCAATAAAGGCGACAGGATTGGTGTCATAGGGCCGAACGGCTCAGGAAAATCCACTCTGTTGAAAATACTCTGCGGGTTGGAGGAACCCGACCTCGGTCAAATAGTCTGCCGCAAATTTGTCCATCTCAGTTACTTGGCCCAGATGGATACCTTTGCCGAGGATAAAAGTATAAGAGAGAATCTCCTGACGGCGTTGGCTGATGCAGATATCGAAGATACGGAAAAATACTACCGCGTCGATACTCTTCTCAGCCGCGCTGAATTTCCCGACGGCAACGTGGCTGTAAAACATCTATCCGGAGGATGGCGGAAAAGGTTGTCTATCTGCCGGGCGATGCTGCTTGCTCCCGATGTGCTGGTAATGGATGAGCCCACCAACCATCTCGATATCGAAGGAATTCTCTGGCTGGAAAAAATGCTTACCGGAAGTGCGGCGCCATCAGCCTTTCTGCTGGTCAGCCATGACCGGCGCTTTCTTGAAAACTGCAGCAACAGAATTGTCGAACTGTCGGCGGTATATCCCGAAGGGACATTTCAGGTCGAGGGTCGTTATTCCCAATTTCTGGAAAAACGGGATGAGTTTCTGGCCGGCCAGATGGAAGAGGAAGAGCGACTCGCCAACAAAGCCCGGCGGGAAATTGAGTGGTTGCGGCGCGGTCCGAAAGCAAGAGCCACGAAAGCCAAATACCGTATTGATGAAGCCCATAAGCTGACGGATGAGCTGGCAGAGGTTAAAGCTCGAAATCGTTCCTTGTCGAATGTGCAGATCGATTTTGAAGCCACCGGGAGGAAGACCAAAAAACTGCTCGAAGTTGAGGGTATATCCAAAAGTTATGGAGACAGGATTCTTTTCAGCAATTTGGATATTATCCTCTCTCCGGGCAGCAGACTCGGGTTGTTGGGAAGAAATGGCTGCGGAAAATCGACTCTCATGAAAATTCTGGCCGGGGCCACCGATGCCTCGGGAGTTGTTGCCGATTCCGGTACTGTCAGGGCGGCCGAAAATGTGCAGATCGTCTCTTTTGATCAGAACAGGGAATCTATCGATCCGACCTTGACCCTGCGCCGGGCACTGGCCCCGGATGGTGATTCCGTTGTCTATAACGGCAGATCGCTTCATGTGGTCTCCTGGGGGAAGAAGTTTCTTTTCCGCCCGGACCAACTGGAGACTCCGGTTGGCCAACTTTCCGGAGGAGAACAGGCGCGCATTCTCATTGCAGGGCTGATGCGGCAGCCGGCGGATATCCTGCTGCTCGATGAGCCGACTAATGATCTCGACATCGCTTCACTTGATGTACTTGAGGCGAGTTTGCTGGATTTTCCCGGGGCGCTTGTCCTGGTGACTCATGATCGTTACCTGCTTGACAGCGTCTGTGACCGGCTTTTGGGCTTCGGGGGGCAGAGCGGGGTGACATATTATGCAGATTATGAACAATGGTTGAATGATCTGCCGGAGAACGCGAAATCGGAGGGTAGTTCCAGGAAAAAAAATGGTAAAACAGTTGAGGCTGCAAAATCTTCCGGCAGAAATATCGGTCCGGGCCGATTATCCTATCTCGATCAGCGGGAGTATGATCAGATTGAAGAAATTATCGCAGCCGAGGACGAACGGGTCGAGCAGCTGCAAAAGCAAATGGAGCTCCCCGAAATAGTCTCCAATCCTGATGAACTCGCCCGTTGCTGGCGGGAACTTGAGGCGGCGCAGGCGGAGGTCGAGCGGTTATACGATCGCTGGGATGAGCTGGAAGCGAAGAAAAACGGATGAGATTCGTGTGAAGACAGCTGTTCTTTCCGATATCCATGGCAACCTGGAAGCGTTCGAGGCGGTGCGGGCCGATCTGGAGGTCCATGGAGCTCGGAGGGTAATCTGCCTTGGCGATAACATTGGCTATGGCCCGGATCCGGAAGAAGTGGTCTGCCAACTGCGCCGGCTTGGCTATCAATCCGTGCTCGGCAATCATGAATATGCTCTTTTCCATGTTAAGGGAAGAAGGTGGTTCAATTTTCAGGCGGCGGAGAACAATATCCAGACCGAGAAACTCTTATCCGAGAGCAGCAAGGCCTATTGCAGCGCTTTGTCTGTTTTCCTTGCCTGTGAAAATGCCTATTTTGTCCATGGCTTTCCGCCGGCATCGGTTTTTTTGTATCTGAACCGGCTGCCGGATGCAAGAATAGCCGCCCTCTTTGACTCGGCATCGGCCTCTCTCTTTTTCCTCGGCCACACCCACAAGCTAGAGATTGTGAGCGGACAAGCCGGCGTGATCAGCCATAAAGTTCCGGGACAGGAAACGGTGCCGCTCTTGCCGGATCACCACTATATCATCAATTGCGGCAGCGTCGGGCAGCCAAGAGATGGAGACAACCGGGCGAAATATATCCTGTGGGACTGTGAAAATCGGCAGGTGGAAGTTCGATTCGTCGAATACGATTACCGGAAGACCATGCAAAAAATCAGGGACAGGGGCTTTCCGGAAAGCTATGCGCAACGTTTGGGTTGACCAATGAAATGCATAGGCAGATATGAGATCATCGGCCGTCTTGGCCGCGGTAGTATGAGCACCGTGTACAAGGCTAAGGCTCCGGTCACGGGACGTCTGGTGGCCTTGAAAATTCTGCAGCCGCGTAATGAAATCTTCGTTGATCTGATGGGCGAAACCAGGCTGAAAGAGATTTTCATAGAGGAGGCAAGGATCATGGGAAAACTGTCCCATGATCATGTCGCCAAGATTATTGACTGCGACGAGCATGAGGGAGAGCCCTTCATCGTGCTGGAATATTTTGCCCATTCGATAGGCGCCTTTATCGGTGAATCTTACCGGGTGGAAGCTCTTTCCCGGATTATTTCCGCCGCTAAAACCAGGGCCTACCTGGTGCAGGCGCTAAAAGGCCTGGAGCGATTGCATTTCGCCGGAATTATTCATCGGGATATAAAGCCCTTCAATTTGATGCTGACCAGTGATGACCGGATCAAAATTATTGATTTTGGCCTGTCCCGGGTGCGAGGTGAAGAAAAAATGGCCATACCCGGTATGCAGATCGGTTCCCCCTACTATGCAGCACCTGAACAGGGGAAAGACCCAAAGCAGACGGACGGCCGCGCCGACCTGTTCAGTCTGGGAGTTCTGGGTTACAGGATGTTGACCGGCCACCTTGTGGACCATAGACAAAGTGAAATCCAACCACCCAGTTCCTTCAATCCAACTCTTGGTTTCGAATGGGATGAGTGTATTTTGAAAAGTATTGCCGTAAATCCCGCTCACCGCTACACGAACGCCCTGGAAATGAGGCTGGCTGTTGAATCACTGCCGCTTCCCGTCCCGCAGAGTTGTGACGAACGGGATATCCGCCTGGCAAGAGACAGGTATGCCATGCCGGAAAGAATCAGGAAGGAACCGTGCCGGGTAATGTTCAAGGATATCCGCCGACAACTCGGCCTGGATGAGTTATTGCGGCCTGTACAGTATGCCAGGCAGGATTTCAAGGTAATCGGACCGCTCATTGCCTTTGAGGAAAACAGCGGTCTCTACTGGCAAAGACGTGGCTCCGGGTTCACCCTCGACCGGCAGCAGGCTGGTGAATATATAGCTCATCTCAACAGTATCCGCTGGCAGGGCAGGAGCAGCTGGCGGCTGCCAACCCTTGAAGAGGCGGTAACCATTCTCAGCCCGCCGCTGCACGAAGAGTCCTGCTCCAGCTGGCCACTGTTTGATGGTACTGTTCATTGGCTGTGGACAGCCGATCATTGCACCAAAAAACAAGCCTGGATGGTTGATGTAGTGGAAAGTTTTTTTGACAGGCTCGACAGAGACGGAGTCGCCTCCGTCTGTGCTGTCAGTTCGGTTGAATAAATCGGGTCCGGTCAATGGACCCCGGATATGAGAAATTCATCTATTTTTTCCAGCGTATAAGTGACATCCTCATGGCTGATGTCCAGATGGGTGACCAGCCTCGTGGTCCTGCCGGGGCTGATAAGGATGTTGTTTTTCCTCAGGAAATCAGCCAGTTTTTTGGCCATTCCCAGCTCCATGGTGAAATAGACCATATTGGTCTGGGCGGGATCTCGTTCCACCTCCAGCTGATCAAAGCGGGACAGTCCTTTGGCCAGAAGCTCTGCATGTTCATGGTCAAGCGCCAGTCTCGGTATATTGTTTTCCAGGGCATACAACCCTGCCGCAGCCAGGATCCCAGCCTGTCGCAGACCGCCTCCCACCATTTTTCGCCATTTTCTCGCTTCCTCGATGAATTCCGAGGTGCCGCAGAGTACTGAGCCGACCGGCGCCCCCAATCCTTTGGAGAGGCAGAGAGAAACGGAATCGAAATGGCTGGTAATGTCCTGGGCCTGGGCATTTTGCTTGACGACGGCGTTAAAAAGTCTTGCCCCGTCGAGATGAAGTTTGAGGTGTTTCTCACGGGCGAAAGCGGCAGCTTCTTTAAGGTAATCAAGAGGAAGCGTTTTGCCGTTTCGGGTATTTTCCAGGCAGAGAAGACGGGTTCTGGCAAAATGAATGTCGTCCGGCTTGATCTTTTCTTCGATTTTAGCAAGAGACAGAGTGGAATCCGGCTCGAACTCAATGGGCTGAGGCTGGATGGAACCGAGAACAGCGGCTCCTCCGGCTTCATATCTGTAGGTATGGGCCTGTTGGCCGACGATATATTCGTCACCCCGCCCGCAATGGGACATGATGCCGATCAGGTTAGCCTGGGTGCCGCTGGTGGTGAAAATGGCCGATTCAAAGCCGAGGAGGTTGGCGGTATACCTCTCCAGCCTGATTACCGTCGGATCATCGCGGTAGACATCATCGCCTACCTCCGCTTGGGCCATTGCCTGGCGCATTGGTTCCGAAGGTTGGGTAACTGTATCGCTTCGCAGGTCGATTATTTTCATGATGAATTTTGGAAAGTTGTGACTTGAGTTAAAAAGTATTAATACCTCGTTGGCGGTGTTGACGGTAACCCGCATTGGTCGCATCCGACAATAAATATGTACAAGAGACGGAGTGAAAAAGCGATGGGAAAAAATATGGGTTTCAGTGACTCACAAAAAGAGATTCTGGCAGAGGCGCAGTTTGCCCTCAGCCATCTTTCCGAAACTGACTTGTCGGCATTTATCGGCTCGAAAATTGATTTGTCTGAAGTGGACGATGATAAGCTCCTCGAGTTTCTGGAACTTGCCAATATCTTATATAGGGCAGGGGAGCAACTGATTCCGGATGACCGGTATGACTTTGTCTTCCTTGAGGAGCTAAAGAACAGGGTTCCCGATCATCCGTATCTGCATACAGTGGAGCCGGAACCGCTGGCGGAAGCGAAAACCGTAGAGCTGCCGGCCCGGATGCTTTCCACGGAGAAAGCCTATGAATTCGAAGCGGTCGAACGCTGGGCAAAGCGGATAGAAAAGGCGGCGGAGCAATGCGAGACCGATTTTGCCACGCTTGTTTTCCGGGCAACTCCCAAGCTGGATGGCTTTGCCGCCTATGATGACGGCCAGGTCTTGTATACCAGGGGAGATGGGCGGCGCGGAACCGATATCAGCCGGGCTTTCGAGCGCGGCCTGCAGGTGGCAGAAGGTGGACCACGGGGGCTTGGTGCTGGCGAGATTGTCGTCAGCCGCAGCTATTTTATGGCTCATCTGGCCGATTTGTTCGATAACTCAAGAAATTTCCAGGCGAGTCTGATCAAGGAGAAAGAACTCGAGTTTCCAGCCGCTGAAGCAATCAGGCTCAAAAAAGCGGTTTTCTATCCATTCAGCCTGCTGCCGGACTGGCAGGGGAGCTGGATGGAGCTTTCGACGGAATTCAACCCTATCATCGATCGGCTGTGGCAAAAGATGGATTACGATGTGGACGGGATAGTCATCGAAATAACCGATGAGAAAATCAAAGAATTCATGGGTGCCACCAGGCATCATCACCGCTGGCAGATTGCTTTTAAGAGAAATACCGAAACCGCAGAGGTGAAGGTCCTCCAGGTCCTCGCCCAGACTTCCAGGTCCGGCCGGGTGAATCCGGTAGCCGAGGTCGAGCCGACCAGGCTGAGTGGCGCCCTGATCAGGCGGGCTACGGCGCACCATTATAATATGGTCCGGCAAAATGGTGTTGGCCCGGGAGCCATGATCAGATTGTCGCGCAGCGGCGAAGTGATTCCCAAAATTGAAGAGGTCCTGCTTGCGGTAGAGCCGCAGCTTCCTGAAAACTGTCCAAGTTGCGGCTCCTCTCTGATCTGGGAAAACGATTATCTGCTCTGCATCAATAATATGAATTGTCCGGCCCAGATCACTCATGCCATAGAACATTTTTTCAAGGTCCTGGGAAATGTCGATGGTTTCGGGCCATCCTCCATCAAAAAGCTCTACGAGGGCGGAATTCGGAGCATTCCCGAAATCTATGTCTTAAAGGAAGAAGATTTTGTCAGCTTTGGCTTTGGGCCGAAACAAGCCGAAAATATGATGGGCCAGCTGGCGAGGAGTCTTGCCGAGCCGATAGAAGACTGGCGCTTTCTGGCTGCTTTCGGCATTTACAGGATGGGTATGGGCAACTGCGAGAAGCTGCTCACTTTTTTTCCGCTGGAACAGGTTTTTACCCTTGGCAGGGAAAACATTGTCGCCATCAAGGGCTTCAGCGAAAAAATTGCCGAAGCAATGCTTTCCGGCCTGGCGGCATCCACAGAACTTTTCCGGCAGATGTTTGCCATGGGTTTTAATCTGGTGAGAACACCAGTCGGTGCTGTTGTGGACGCAGCCACCGATGGTCCATTGGCCGGCAAGCTGATCGTTTTTACCGGCGCCATGCAGAAAGGCAGCCGGGAAGAGATGAAAAAACAGGCCAAGCTGCTTGGGGCCAGAGTTGGAGATGCGATTACCGGCAAAACAGATATGCTGATCTGTGGAGAAAAGGTCGGGGCCGCCAAGCTCAATAAAGCAAAGGCTCTCGGTGTGCAGCTCCTGTCGGAGGTCGAATATCTGGAGCTTATTCAGTAAAGACGGCGCGGAGATCTCCCGTGCCGTCTATCGCCCAATGTGAACTACTTCGGTGGTTGGAGAAGATTTCCGGCTTTGGCAATGTTTTCATGGGGAACTTCATCAATAAAGATGATAATAGCTTCCGGTGGTTTGTTGGCTTCCTTGCTGATAACCTCGGTAACGCCTTTGCTGATCTTCTGCTTCTGTTCTTTGGTAAGAGTTCCTGCGACCCTGATATTTACATATGGCATGATTACTCCTTGAAGTATGTTTTTTGGGGTTTGCAAGCTTTTGCTATTCCCGGTGAATGGTTGCGATTCTTTGCACTCGTTCAAATGAAGATGTTACTGATTGCCAAAGCAAATGTACTCACTTTCGCATTTGGAAAAAAGTAATTAATTAGTACCTTAGAAATTCATTTCCTGTATTTTAAGATGAATTTCGTGAAGATACTTATCCCCGTGCTTTGCGGGGGTTAGTACCTTAGAAATTCACTTTTATCAGATAGTCAGAAACACGGTAATAAAAAACATACCTAACTTATTTGATTTGTTTAACTTCTTTTAAGAGGCGCACATGCATATTTTGGTAACCGGAGGTGCTGGATATATCGGCAGTCATACCTGTCTTGAATTACTAAATAGCGGCTATCAGGTAACAGTAGTTGATAATCTTTCGAACTCAAGCCGTGAGTCGTTGAGGCGGGTTGAGGAACTGACCAGCAAGAAGATACGCTTTTTTGAAGTTGATCTGCTTGACCGCGCCGGTTTGCGTGAGGTTTTCTCCGGGTGCGATAAAAAAATCGATGCGGTGATCCATTTTGCCGGAAAAAAAGCGGTGGGGGAGTCGGTCGAAAAGCCGTTGCTCTACTATCATAATAATATTACAGGTAGTCTTACCCTCTGTGAAGTAATGGCCGCCCATGGCGTAAAAGACATTATCTTCAGTTCTTCGGCAACAGTATACGGGGATCCGGCAACAGTGCCTATCACCGAGGATTTTCCGCTCTCCTGCACCAACCCCTATGGCCGGACCAAACTGATGATCGAGGAAATCCTGCGGGACATCCACACGGCTGACAACGACTGGAATGTCTGCCTGCTCCGCTATTTCAATCCTGTCGGTGCCCACGTCAGTGGAAGAATTGGAGAAGACCCCAACGGCATTCCCAATAACCTGATGCCGTATATTGCTCAGGTAGCTGTCGGTAAACTTGCACAACTCTCGGTCTTTGGCAATGACTACCCAACTCCCGATGGAACGGGAGTGAGGGATTATATCCATGTGGTCGACCTGGCACAGGGCCATGTAAAAGCCCTCGATAAAATAGTCCAGCGGCCGGGGGTGGTGGTCTATAATCTCGGTACCGGCAAAGGCTACAGCGTTCTGGAGATGGTCAGAAATTTTGTTGAGGCAAGTGGCCGGGAGGTGCCTTACCAGATAGTCGGCCGTAGAGCCGGCGATATTGCAACCTGCTATGCCGATCCCGGCAAGGCTCTTCGCGAACTCGGCTGGCAGGCCAGGTATGGCTTGCGCGAAATGTGCGAAGATACCTGGCGCTGGCAGGTTAATAATCCCAATGGTTTTTGATCATAAAAGAACGGTTGCAGATCCGAGGTATGCAGTCTTTTTGATGTGTATCGGTGAACGATTACTGAATTCAATCCAATCTCAATAGCAGCCTGTCAGTATTCCACTCCTCCTTATTCCTGCTAATTGTCATTATGGCAACAACTTATGTGACAATGTGGGAGTTTCTGGTTTTTTCGAGTCCTTCGCAGAAAAAAATGTGCATATTATGCTAATGGTTTCGCTAATATGCTATTAATACTCTAATAAAAGCCAAAAACAGCCTTGCGCTTCCCTAACCTGAATGGTATTTTCTGTCAAACTCAAAAAGCGAGGCACTGTTTGCACAATGCGACTAAATGAATACTCAACAATGGTTTTCGGTTGCGGGAATGTCATAATGGGTGATGACGGGTTTGGTCCGGCCGTGGTCGACCAGCTGAATTCCTGTTTTGACTTGCCTGCGGATATTCAGGCTGTGGATGTGGGCACCTGTGTCCGCGAGTATTTGTTTGATTATCTCCTGACTGAGGAAGGACGGCCGAAAAAAATTATCATTCTGGATGCGGTCGATTTTCCGGATCGTACCCCCGGCGAAGTTTTCCATATCCTGCCGAACGAGATTCCCGCCAAAAAAATTCATGATTTTTCTCTTCACCAGTTTCCTACGGTAAATCTACTGCAGGAGCTGGAGCAGAACACGGGAATAGAGATTTTGATCCTGGCGGCTCAGATCGAATATATCCCTGAAGAGATTGCTCCGGGCCTTTCGCCCGCTATGTCAAAAGCTGTTACACACGCGTGTGAAGAAATATCACAAATTCTTTCTCTTAATGCCAAATGAGGTGACCTTTTATGATGTATGAATTTAAAGTCAGCGAACTTGCAGAAGAATTTGGGGTTCATAGAAACACCATAAGGAACTGGATTAATGCCGGGACCCTTCCTGCCAAGGAAGGTCCGGGACGAAAGTATCTTATGAAATTTCATGATTACCAGAAACTCTGTGAAAAGTTCGGGCGCGAGCCGCACGTCCATCCATCCAATCACGTCAGTCCAAAGGCCCTCGGAGCCCTTGAAGAAACAGACAGGGAACCGCTGATAGTCTCCGGTTCGAAAAGCGACATAGCCGTTGACCCATCCTGGGGAGACGCCTGCCTTACCTGCGGGACTTGCGCCAGCGCCTGCCCCATCTCCGGGGTAGATGGTCTTGATCCGCGTAAAATTGTCCGGATGGCGGTCCTCGGCATGGATGACGAGCTGGTCGCCTCGAGCTGGCCGTGGAAATGTACCATGTGCGGCAAGTGTGAAGAGTCCTGTCCGGCAAACATCCAGATCACTGCCCTGATGCGCAAGATCAGGGGAACCAGAAAGCGTTCCGAAGTTCCCGGTCCTATTCATAAAGGTGTCACCATGTGCCTCGAGCGAGGCAACAATCTCGGCATCCCCAAAGACGATTTTGTTTTCCTCTGTGAAGATCTTGGGGAAGAGCTGGCGGCAGACTGCTGTCCGGGTTTCAAGACTCCGATCGATGTCCATGGCGCACGGGTTCTGGTTACGGTTAACTCGAAAGAGCCTTTTGCCGAGCCGGACGATATGAAATGGTGGTGGAAAATATTTTATGCCGCCGGCGAATCCTGGACCCTCTCTTCCGAAAACTGGGAGGGTGTGAACTGGGGACTCTTCTCCGGAGACGATGAGGCAATGAGAACGGTTGTCGGCCGTATAGTCGATAACATGCGGAGGCTGAACTGTCAGGTTCTCCTCCTCCCCGAGTGAGGCCACGCCTACTTCGCAACCCGGTCCGGGTTGAACAGATGGTATCCTGAAGCACTCAAAGAATTTAAAATTGTTACCGTTTTTGATTTACTGCTTGAATATATCGAGGAAGGAAAGATCCAGCTTGATAAGTCTGTCCACCCCATGGCGGTGGCCTACCATGATCCGTGCAACTATGGCCGTAAGTCTCTGAAAGCCTTCGGTCAGGCATATTTCGAGGAAGGTCGGGCGGTGACCAAATCCTGTTGCGACGATGTGCGGGAATTGAATCCGAACCGCAACGGCGCATACTGTTGTGGCGCCGGTGGTGGTGCCTGGGCTATGCCGTATTCGGACGAGAGGGTGTTCTATGGCCGTATCAAGGCCCGCCAGATTGCAGAATCCGGGGCGGAGCTGGTCGTCGCTCCCTGCCACAACTGCCGCGATCAGATCATGAAATCCCTGAATAAGGAATATGAGCTGGGGATCGAGGTGAAGTATATTTGGGAGCTCGTTGCCGACGCCCTGATCATGCCGAAGAAATATTAGAACCTTAGAAATTCACTTCTGTATTAATGAGTGAATTTCGTGAAGGTTCTTATCCCCGTGTTTTGCGGGGGTTAGAACCTTAGAAATTCACTTCTGTTATTTAATGAGTGAATTTCGTGAAGGTTCTTATACCCGCAAAGCACGGGCACTAAAGAGAGTCCCCGTGCTTTGCGGGGAATAATATAAAAAATGGAGAGGAGACACCTATCATGCTGGACACAAAAAAAGTTGGGTCGGTAATGATTGTGGGAGGTGGAGTGACAGGGATGCAGGCTGCCCTGGATCTCGCTGATTCCGGATATTACGTATACCTGGTCGAAAAAACCGGCGCCATCGGCGGTGCCATGGCTCAGCTGGACAAGACCTTCCCGACCAACGATTGCTCGATGTGAATTATCGCGCCAAAATTGGTTGAGTGCGGTCGGCACTTAAATATTAAATTGATGACCCTCAGCGAAGTCGTCAAAATTGAAGGCAACGCAGGGAATTTTAACATAACCGTTAAGGAATCCCCCCGCTATGTAGACATGGAGAAGTGCATCGCCTGTGGGGCATGCGCCGAGAAATGTCCGAAAAAGGTGGATAGCGAATACGATGCGGCAACCGGCAAGCGCAAGGCTATTTATGTCAAATACGCCCAGGCCGTTCCCCTAAAGTATCAGATAGATGCGGGTGCCTGCATCCGGCTGCAGAAACCCGGTGCCTGTGGTTTTTGCGAGAAGGTTTGTGATGCGGGGGCGATTAATTTTGCCGATACGGAAAAAATCCACCAGCTCAACGTCGGTGCCGTGGTTCTGGCTCCGGGTTTTGAAGCCTATGATCCAACGGATGCCGGCGTCTGGGGATATGGCGTTTATCCCAATGTCATTACTTCGCTGCAGCTCGAGAGATATCTTTCCGCATCGGGCCCTACCGAAGGACATTTGATCCGTCCCTCGGACGGCAAGCCGGTGAACAAGGTCGCCTTTCTGCAATGTATCGGCTCAAGGGATGAAAACCTCTGCAACAACGGCTACTGCTCCTCGGTCTGTTGTATGTATGCGATTAAAGAGGCGGTCATTGCCAAGGATCACGTGCCCGGACTGCAGACTTCCATCTTTTATATGGACATGCGCACCCACGGCAAGGAATTTGATCAATACCTGGAGAGGGCAAAAGAGGATTCCGGCGTTCGTTTCGTCCGTTGCCGCGTCAACGGTGTGGAACCCGATGGTTCGGGCGGGGACCTGCGTCTCAGGTATGTCAACGAGGAAGGCCGTCAGCTGGAAGAGTTTTATGACATGGTTGTTTTGTCCGTCGGCCTGCAGACTCCAAAACATGTTCTTGAACTGGCGAAAACAGCCGATATCAAATTGACGGCCGATAATTTTGCCGCCACCTCCGACTTTGCTCCGGTGCAGACTTCACGGGAAGGAATATTTACCTGTGGTGCCATTTCCGGACCGAAGGATATCCCGCAGTCTGTCGTTGAGGGATCGGCCGCGGCTGCGGCGGTCGCCGATTTGCTGGCTCCGGCGAGGTATGAACTGACTTCCGAGCCGAGCTTTCCTACGGAAAAAGATGTCACTCGCGAAGAGCCGCGAATCGGTGTCTTTGTCTGCCATTGCGGCTCGAACATTGCCGGAACGGTCGATGTCAAGGCGGTAGAGGAGTATGCCGCCACCCTTCCGGATGTAGTTTATGTGGAACGCAACCTGTTTTCCTGTTCCCAGGATACCCAGGAAATGATCACCAAGCGTATTCAGGAACAGAAATTGAACCGCATTGTCATTGCCGCCTGTACGCCCCGTACCCATGAACCCCTGTTCCGGGAAACCTTGAAATCCGCAGGTCTCAATGAGTACCTGGTGGAGATGGCCAATATCAGGAATCACAACTCCTGGGTGCATTCGGCTAATCCAGCAGCGGCGACAGCCAAGGCCAAGGATCTGGTGCGCATGGCGGCGGCCAAGGTAACCTTCGGCGATTCTCTGAAACCTATTTCAGTGCCAATCACTCAGAAGGCTCTGGTTATCGGCGGCGGAGTCGCCGGCATGACCGCCGCCCTCAATCTGGCCGAACAGGGGTTTGAGGTCCATCTGGTTGAAAAGACGGATACCCTGGGCGGCAACGCTCTCAACCTCAAACACACCTGGGCCGGTGAGCATGTACCTTCCAAAGCGGCTAAGCTCATTGAAAGGGTGATCCGGAACGAGAAAATCACCATCCATAAAGAGAATGTGGTGACCGCGGTGGAAGGATTCGTCGGCAATTTCAAGTCGACGATAACCGGCAAGGACGGGGCAACCAAGGTTATCGAACATGGAGCCGGAATTGTCGCTACCGGCGGGGATGCCTATGTTCCAACAGAATATAACTACGATTCCATAACCGGAGTCGTCACCTCGGTGCAGTTTGATAAGCTTTTTGAATTAAAAGAAAAGCATGTGAAGAAGGCGAAACGGTTTGCCTTTATTCAGTGTGTCGGCTCCCGGGAAGAGGGGCATATGTATTGCTCCAAGGTCTGCTGTACCCATTCGGTGCAGTCGGCCATCGCCCTGAAAAAGGAAAATCCGGAGCGCAACGTCTATATCCTTTACCGGGATATGCGGACCTATGCGCAGAGGGAAGCGCTCTACAAACAGGCGCGCAAGCTCGGAGTAATCTTTATCAATTACGAGCTGCACGGCAAACCGAAGGTTACCCAGAACGGTTCGGCAATAGATGTCGAGGTCTGGGATCATGTCCTGCATCGGCCGTTGAAGATTGAAGTGGACATGGTCATCCTGGCCACGGCTATCCGGCCCAAGGCTGATGCCGCGGATATAGGCAAACTCTACAAGGTGCCGGTGGATGGACAGGGTTTCTTTCAGGAAGCGCATGCTAAACTGAAACCTGTCGATTTTTCCACCGACGGGATGTTTGTCGCCGGCCTTGCCCATTATCCGAAGCCGGTTGAGGAATCCGTGGCTCAGGCGCTGGCTGCGTCCGCCAGAGCGGCGACGCTGCTGTCGAAGAGTCATATTTCGCTTGATGCCGTTAAAGCCGCCGTTGATGAGAAATACTGCGACGGTTGCGCGCTGTGCGTCGATGTCTGCCCGTATAATGCCATTACCCTGGTCGACAGGCCCGATGGTGAGGGCTCAGGCAAGGCCATCACAGTGAATAAGGCTCAATGTAAGGGCTGCGGCTTGTGTCAGGGAACCTGTCCCAAACGAGGTGTGTACGTATCCGGCTTTACTATGAAGCAGATCAGCGCCCAGATTCAGGCAGCGCTGGCCGTCTGAATGTCTTGAATACAGAAACGTTTCATCAGCACCCCATATGCGCACGATCAGCCGGCCGGGCATAGCCAATCTATAGCCCGTCCGTCTGCTTGCACGCCTCCGGGGCACTGCTAAACGTTTATAGAACCGGGGTTATACAGGAGTTTCTGTTATTCCCGGTGACCGGATACTTGAATACAATCGAAACTCCTCCGGTCGTATCGACCGTTCTCCTGGTGCGGTCCGGGGGAGTATTTCGAAATGAACTTTAAAGTGAGAAGGAGTAGATCACATGAGTTTTGAGCCTAAAATTGTTGCCTTCTGCTGCAACTGGTGCTCCTATGCCGCCGCTGATCTCGCGGGAACCGCCAGGATGCAGTATCCACATAACGTGCGGATAATCCGGGTAATGTGCTCGGGGATGGTGCATCCGGAATTCATCATGGACGCCTTGTCTCAGGGGGCGGACGGGGTGATGGTACTTGGCTGACACCTCGGTGAATGTCATTACCTGGATGGTAATTATAAAGCTATGACCCGTTCCAATATGGTGGTCGAACTGTTGGAAGATTTTGGATACGAGCCCGAAAGGTTCAACCTGACCTGGGTTTCGTCGGCGGAGCCTGATAAATTTGTTGCCGCGGTGACAGAGATGACCGCCCGCATCAAGAAATTAGGCCCTGTAAGTGGTCAGGACGCCTCAGTGGCATAAAAGGAGAGAGATATGGGTGTAACTACTGCTTTGGAGTGGTTGGGATCCTGCTCGGGATGTGAAATCGCCATCCTGAACATCGGTGAAGATCTCGTTCCAATAATAACTGAGGCCCTGGACATCGTTCATGCCCCGGTCCTGATGGATCATAAATACTTCGGGCAATGCGGGGAAGGGGTGACACTGACGATTCCGCAGGCTGTTGTCGGTATCGTCACCGGCGGAGTGAGCAATCACGAACATCTTGAGATCCTGGAAGAGATGCGTGAGAAATGTTCCGTACTGATCGCTCTTGGCACATGCGCGACCCACGGTGGTATCCCGGCCCTGATGAACGGGCAGGATCGCGCGGAAAGCTGGGAAGGGATTTTCAATACGGTTACGACCGATCCGGGGGCGAAGATACCTACGGTTGAAGTTCCGGCACCGCTTGATCGTGTCTATGCCTGTGATGAGAAGGTGAAGATAGACATGCAGCTGCCCGGTTGTCCGCCGAATCCTGCCTTGATCGCCGAGGTTATTGTCTCGCTTGTTGAAGGAAGGGAACCTGTCCTTCCCGGCAAAAGCGTCTGCGATACCTGTCCGACCAAACGGGAAGGAAAGGGTTCCGTCGACAAGGTGAAACGTTTTATAACCAATGTCGATTTTAAACCTGGAGAGCCGATCGACGAGATGCGCTGCCTGCTTGAGCAGGGGTATCTGTGTCTGGGCCCGGTAACTGCTGCCGGTTGCGCCAAACGCGGTGCGCCGGCCTGCATCAGCGCCAGGGTTCCCTGCCGGGGATGTTTCGGACCCGTCCGCAAAGACGGCAATCAACTGCTCGATATGATGAACGCTCTTGCCAGTAACGGAATTGACTATAAATCGGTTGTCGACCGCAGGTCGATACTGAGATTTTCAGGAGCCCATGGAAAACTTCGGCCGGTAAAGAAACAGGCCGTGGAGGAGGATTAAGATGGGAAAGGTATTAAATATTGCGCCGGTTTCCCGCATTGAAGGACATGCCAAGATCGCCATCCATTTGGGCGATGACGGCAACGTACAGGACGCATTCCTGCACATCCAGTCCTTACGCGGATTTGAAAAATTTATTGAGGGCAGGCCGGCAGAAGAAGTGCCCCGTATCGTCAATCGTATCTGCGGTATCTGTCCATGGATGCATCATCTCGCCTCCAACAAGGCCGTTGATGGCGCCTTCGGCGTGACTCCAACCGAAACCGGTAATAAACTCCGCGAAATGTGCCAGGTAATGGCTCACATTAACGACAAGATTCTGCATTTTTTCTTTCTTGCGGCTCCGGATTTCGTGCTCGGACCGGATGCGGACTATTCGGTCCGCAACGTTATCGGCGTGGTAAAAGCGGCACCGGAGCTCGCCACCAAGGTGGTCAAGATGCGTCAGCTCGGGCAGATGATGCTCGACAAATTTGCCGGTAAAGCCATTCATCCGATCGCCGGAGTGGTCGGCGGGTTTGCCAAACCGATGCTCGAAGAGGAAAGAAAGGAGCTGCTGGAAGGTACCAGGACCCTGCTCGATTTTTCCCTCTATGCCCTTGATTACGCCATTCATAATGTGTTCAGCAAGTATATGGACGTAATCGGTGAACTTGGGGTCATCAATACCGGTTTTCTCGGCACCGTAGATCGTGAAGATGGCGCCTTGAGGCTCTATGACGGCAAACAGCGGCTGATGAAAGCGGACGGCAGCTATGTCGATTTCGAAGGCGCCGAGTATACGGACTTTCTCGGGGAGCATGTCGAGCCCTGGGGTTATTCCAAGATGCCGTATGCCAAGTCCTGGAACGAGGGATTTGACATGAGTCTCGCCGCTCCGAAAGGCATATACCGCTCCAACACCTTGGCGAGAATCAACGTCTGTGACAAGATTTCAACTCCCAAGGCGCAGGCGGCACTCGAGGCGTTCAGGAGTTCGTTTGGCCGTCCGGCCCAGCAGACTCTGCTGTACCACTACGCCCGGCTGATCGAGATGGTCTATGCCTGTGAGCGGACTATTGAACTGCTCGAATGGGAAGGAATTACCGATCCGAAGGTGAGGGCAAAGGTAGAGCCGAAGGCCGGCAGGGGAGTCGGGATTGTCGAGGCTCCGCGGGGAACCTTGATCCATGATTACACCACCGATAAAAACGGCTGTATCACCAAGGCAAATCTCATCGTCGGTACCACCCACAACATTGCCCCGATGAATATGAGCGTCAAGCAGGCAGCGACGACACTCATTAAGGACGGGATATATAATGAAGGACTGCTGAATCAGGTGGAGATGGCGGTGCGCGCCTACGACCCCTGAATGTCTTGCGCAACTCACCGCCTGGATGGCGGCATACCAGTATCTGTAAGTATTGTAGATTCCAAGGGAAAAGAGGTTGGCAAGATAGTCAGCTGACCTTGCCGTTGTCACCCGTCTGCGTTCATGGCAGCGGGTGACACTATTTTGTCTCGAGATGGTTTCCTCGTTTTCCGCTTGGAAATCATCCGGTTAAAGTAATAGTCCCGCAACGTGGGCTTTATGAAGAGAAAATCGTTGTTCGGGGTTGGTATCAGGTAGCAGATGAAAAGAATTATCTGAATAGCCTTTATTGTTTTTTTTGGCCGATAATGTAGTATAAACATCGTACATATTTATGTGCTCCGGAGTGGACACCGATAATTGTACAGGAGGTAGCGATGCCACACACAACAAGAGTGCAGGTTCGGGCGGAAAATCCCAGTGGTGCATGCGGCAAACTGGATCATATGACTATTGATGAGTTGAAAGCGCGAGCCGTTGGAGATGATTTCGATGGCACTTGTCCTGCATGTGGAAAGTTTCATTTGACTCGCACTGAGATCGAAAAAATCGAAGGCGAGAGAATAATCGACTCTGAAAGCTATAAAGCAATGAAGAGTGAGGCGGAAGCCTCGAAATAGCTCAGTTGTTTTTTTGGGAAAACAGCCCTTTCTCCAAAGAGCAATTAGGGGGGTCAGGTGAGAGTTACAGCAATTTCACTTGGGGTTGGAGGTACACCGAATGGAAACCGGGAAAGGAATTAAAAATATTGATCTCCAAAAGGCTCTGCTTGAGGAAATACATCAGCTGGTAGACCGCCCTATACGCTTAATGGTGGCCTGCGGAACGCAGAACAGAGCCATTCTCAAACATGGCCTGCGCCAGCTTCTACCGGACAATCTTGAACTTGTTGCCGGACCAGGTTGCAGTGTCTGTGTGATGCCGGCTGGCCATATCGATGCGTTCGTCAAAGTCGGTTTGCAGCCAAATGTCATTACCGCCGCCTGTGATGACCTGCTTCGCGTCCCGGGAAGCAATGAGTGTCTCGGCTCGATTTGGGAAAAGGGTGCGCGGGTGGAGGTTATTTCCTCACCTATGGATGCCCTGGATATTGCCCGCCGGGAACCGGACTTTACCGTGGTTTATCCCGCAGTCGGCTTTGAGGCGACTGCTCCCGGTGTCGCCGAGACTATTCTAGAGGCGGCGCGATTAGGGATCGAAAATTTTTGTGTCATTCCCTCCATCAGACTCCTGCCCCCCACCATCGACGTGCTGATGATGGACCCGGATCTCAATATCCAGGGGCTCCTCTGTTCTGATCATATCAACACTATCTCCGATACGGAAGCGTACACCGATCTTGCTAAAAAGCATAATCTCTCCTGTTATATCGCTGGGTTCGAAGCAGTTGAGATTCTGGAAGGAATTCTGAGCCTGGTCAAGCAGATACGTAACGGGGAGTCGATTTTTGATGACACTTCCGCTTTCATCTACTCTTCCGACGAAAATAGAAAAGCCCGGAAGATGGTTTCGGAGGTGTTTTTTGCCGTTGACACCGATTGGCGCGGTCTCGGCACCATCGAACGGAGCGGGTTTGTCATTCGTGATGAACTCTCGCTCTACGATGCCACCAAAAGATTCAACGTCAGATTCAAGGAAGGCCAGGAATCCTGTATGTGTCAGTGTAACGCGATTATTTCCGGCCGCGGCCTCCCCCCCGACTGTCCGGCCTTCGGAATGGTCTGTACGCCACAATCCCCTATAGGGCCATGTATGATTTCCGATGAGGGAATCTGCTCTGCCTACTTCAAATATAATGTGCAGAGTAGCCGGTCGTCTCACAGCCTGGTACCTTAGAAATTCATTTCTTGTTGTTAAACATGAATTTCGTGAAGGTTCTTATCCACGCCAGGCACTGGGGTTTTTTAAAGTACATCCCTTTGGGATGTTGTCTTAGGACTTGAGCGTGGCCTTGGCCCTGGTCTTTACGCGGGATTTTGCGTCTGCCGGAAATCCGGAGTCAGTGAGGATACAATAGAACTGAAAGGCCTGTGAAAAGAAGGAGCAACGCTCCGATATCGCATAAATTTCCAAGACTGCACGGGTTGCGCTTACGATAAAAATGCGCGGAATCGACGCGGTCATCTTTCGGAGCGAGCAGCACTGTTTTAGGGTGGTTGAGTATTTCACCCGTACCAAAGGCAATACAGCCAATAAAGATATAGAGAAAACCTTCGAATATGCGGGAGGTCGGCTGCACTTCCAGAATACAGCCAAGACCCGTGACACCGGCGCCGAAAATAGTGCAGGCGATTATGAAAAGAGGCGGGAATCGAGTGCTTGCATCAGCCATAATGAACCTCTTGGTTGCCGGCTTTTTGATTTTCTCTTTATTCTATAACGAGACTGACGGTAAAAGCCAGAAAGAATATGTAAATCTGTTTAATCCTGACAAATAAAAGAACGTCCTTGTGTGCTGAGGTTTTGTCGAATGTGCCGGGAGTTACATTGGCATCCCGGCCCGGCGCTCGGTTGCACACGGAGGTTCCTGGTCCGTTTATTGTTTTTCTGCTAATTATGACTTATGGTTGGCCTGTTATCTTGGCTGCAACCGGTACACCTGCATGTGGAGAATGGAACGTGAGCAGATCAACCAAAAAAGAAGACACATACCGAGGCTTTGAGCAGGGTCCGATCCGGCCGCCGAGCGAGGCCGGCAGCCTGCTTATTCGAATAACCCGCAATTGTCCCTGGAACCGATGCACCTTCTGTCCGGTATATAAAGGCAGCCGTTTTTCCCTGCGGCCTGTGGACCACGTGCTCGAGGATATCAATCGTGTCCATCGCTATGTTCGGGAAATACGGGCCGGTGCGGCTAAAGACGGCAGGATGTATTCTGCTGATATTGAACGGCTCCGCTCGCTTGAAGGAGAAAACGACCGGGCGGCACTCAATGCGGCACTGCAATGGGCTTCCTCCGGAATGCGTTCCATTTTTCTCCAGGATGCCAACAGTCTGGTCATCAAACCCGAGCGTCTTCTTACCATCCTGCAGCATCTGAAAATCTGTTTCCCCTGGGTCGAGCGAATAACTTCCTACGCTAGATCGCATACCATTGCCAGAATCAGCGATGAGAACCTTCAGCTTATGGCGGCAGCCGGTTTGTCCCGGATCCATATCGGGATGGAGTCGGGCTCGGACAAGGTCCTTGCCCGGATCAAAAAAGGAGTGGACAAGCAAACCCATATTGTTGCGGGCAAGAAGGTTAAAAAAGCGGGAATGGAGCTTTCGGAATATATTATGCCCGGGCTGGGCGGCAGGGATCTTTCCGAGGAGCATGCCAAGGAAAGCGCCGATGCGCTCAACCGGATCAATCCGGATTTCATCCGTTTGCGGACTCTGGCCATTCCCGACCATGTCGAGCTGTTTGAAGCATATCAAAAGGGCGAATTTCAAAAGCTCGGCGATGTGGAAACGGCACAGGAGCTCCTCGCATTTCTGCAGAGCCTGGAGGGGATCACCAGCACCGTCAAGAGCGATCACATCCTCAACCTCTTTGAGAATCTCGAGGGAAAGTATCCTGAGGACAAGGAGAAGATGGTTGGGGTGATTCAACGGTTTCTGGCGATGGATGCAACGGAAAGAATGCTCTATCAGGTCGGCCGGCGAATGGGGTTGTTTCGAACCCTGGAGGATTTGCGGAACGCAACGGCGCGGCGCCATGTCGAGAATGCCTGCTCCCGGGCAGGTATCAGGCCGGACAATGTTGAGCAGACCATTGACGAACTCATGAAACGTTTCATCTGATGGCGTCGTAAAAACACTTCACCTTCTTCGTTGCAGCAAATTTTCAATCATTTCGAAGTACTTCTTGTACGTCGAAATGATTGAAAATTTGCGCGCCTCGAATCTGAAGATTTTTACTTAGCCATCGCTGAATTGAGATTATCCATTAATAAAAAATCAATTTATAAATAGATGGACTTTTTACGAGTCCATCAAGTAAGTCAATGAGAACCATTGCTAAAAGAAGGGTGACTTGTGCCGGTCGATATGGTTCATTAATAGGCAGAACAAAGTTGGTACCGCGACTAAAAACATAAAGTTCTTCCTGGGCTTCAAGGGGACGGCATGGCTCTGTACGATCGGAATCTGGAAAAAGACAATTGTGGTTTTGGCCTGATGGCCCATCTGGAAGGCGAGGCCAGTCATAAGCTGGTTCGCACAGCAATTTCCTCCCTTGCCAGAATGGCCCACCGGGGCGGCATAGCGGCCGACGGAAAAACCGGGGACGGATGCGGCGTGCTGTTGCAAAAGCCTGACAGTTTTTTTCGCTCCCTGGCCGAAGAAGAAGGCTGGAATCTGGGCGGCAGGTATGGCGCCGGCATGATTTTTCTCAGTCCCGACAGCGGCAGAGCGGCGGTCGCGAAATGGGCTGTCGAAGAGGAACTCGAGCGGGAAACCCTCACCGTGGTCGCCTGGCGTGATGTGCCCGTTGATTCGACCGTACTTGGCAATTTTGCAGAAAAAACCATGCCTCGGATTGTCCAGGTCATTTTTAACGGACCATTCGGCTGGGGTTCCAAGGACCTCGAGCGGCGTCTCTATATGGTCCGCCGCCGCGTGGAAAAACGGTTGACCGGTGACGATGATTTTTATATCGCCAGCCTGTCCAATCTGGTCATTGTCTATAAAGGGTTGTGTCGCCCTGTTGATCTGCCTCTCTTCTATCCCGATCTGGCCGATATCAGGATGCAATCGGCAATCTGCCTCTTCCACCAGCGTTTTTCCACCAATACCCTGCCGAAGTGGTCGCTTGCCCAGCCTTTCAGGTATCTGGCCCACAATGGAGAGATAAACACCATAACCGGCAACCGGCAGTGGTCGAAAGCTCGATCCTATAAATTCAGATCGCCCTTGCTCCCGGATATGGCGGAAGCAGCGCCCTTCGTCAATACAACCGGTTCGGACTCGTCATCTCTTGACAATATGCTCGAGCTTTTTCTGGCCGGCGGAATGGATCTGTTTCGCGCTTTCAGATTGCTTATTCCTCCCGCCTGGCAGAATCATCCGAATATGGACCCGGACCTTCGGGCTTTTTACGATTTCAACTCCATGCATATGGAGCCATGGGACGGACCTGCCGGAATCGTCATGAGTGATGGCCGCTTTGCCGCCTGCGGGCTTGACCGCAACGGGCTCAGACCCGCCCGGTATGTGGTGACCAAGGATAAACTCATTACCCTCGCCTCGGAAGTAGGTATCTGGGATTATGAACCGGACGAGGTGCTGGAGAAAGGGCGGGTAGGACCGGGAGAGCTGCTGGTGATCGATACACTAACCGGTAAGCGTTGGACTTCCTGGGATATCGACAGGGAACTGAAGAGTCGTCATCCCTATAAAAAATGGATGGAAAAATGCTGTCATCAGCTCCCCGCATTTAATCAGGAAGACATGCAGTCGGTCGGCATTAGATCGTTTGACGATGACCGCCTGCTTCTTTATCAGAAGCTGTTCGGCTATACCAATGAAGAGCTGGAGCAGATCGTCAAGGTCCTTGGAGAGACCGGACAGGAGCCGGTATCCTCGATGGGCGACGATGCCCCGATGGCGGTGCTGTCCACCAAAGAGAGAAATCTCTACGACTATTTCCGGCAGATGTTTGCCCAGGTCACCAACCCGCCGATAGATTCTCTGCGGGAAAAACATGTCATGTCGCTTGCCACCTGCATCGGAGCCGAGCAGAACGTGTTCGACGAAGCGGAAGGCCACGCCCACCGGGTAAAATTTGACTCGCCGGTGCTGGTTTACAGTGACTTCCAGCAGCTTTTACAGCTAGATCAGCTTTATTATCGTCATGTGATCCTTGACCTCAATTATGCACAAGAGCTCGGACTGAAAAGCGCTCTTGAAGAACTCTGCCGGACAGCGCAAAAAGAAGTGGAACAGGGCGGCGTACTGCTGGTCCTCTCGGATCGGAATATCAGCCCCGAAACTCTGCCCATTCCGGCGGCGATGGCGGTTGGCGCGGTGCAACGGACGCTGGTGGAAAACAGCCTGCGCTGTGACGCCAATATCATAGTGGAAACCGCCGGCAGCCGCGATCCGCATCATTTCGCAGTTCTCGTCGGGATGGGAGCCACCGCGGTCTATCCCTATCTGGTTTACGAATCCCTCGCCCAGGCGGTGGAGAGCGGCTCGGTGAAGGTCAGTCTTGGGCAGGCGATCAGCAACTATCGAAAGGGAATTGATAAAGGTTTACTCAAGATCCTCTCCAAAATGGGAATTTCCACCATCGCTTCCTACAGATGTTCGCAGCTTTTCGAGGCAGTCGGCCTTGCCTTAGAGGTGACCGAGCTCTGTTTCAACGGTGTCGCCAGCCGCATTGAAGGTGCCGGATTTGCCGATTTTCAGCGGGACCAGGAAAAGCGGTCGCATTTTGCCTGGAAACGGAAACACAAACCGCTGACCAGGGGCGGGCTGTTTAAATATATCCACGGCGAAGAATATCACGCCTACAATCCCGATGTCGTCAAGGCGTTGCAGAAAGCGGTACGTTCAGGGGAATTTACCGATTATCAACGCTATTCCGGTTATGTCAACAACCGGCCGGTCGCCTGTCTGCGGGATCTGCTGCGTTTGAAGAATGACAGGGCGCCAATTGCCCTTGAGGAAGTTGAGCCGGCCGAAAATTTCTATAGTCGTTTTGACTCCGCTGCCATGTCCATCGGCGCCCTCAGTCAGGAGGCTCATGAGGCACTGTCCATCGGCATGAACCGGCTGGGTGGTTTTTCCAACTGCGGGGAAGGGGGCGAAGATCCCAACCGGTTCGGTACCGAACGGGTGTCAAAGATCAAGCAGGTCGCCTCCGGCCGCTTCGGCGTAACTCCCCATTATCTGGTCAATGCCGAGGTGATCCAGATCAAAATGGCTCAAGGGGCAAAACCGGGTGAAGGCGGACAGCTCCCCGGCCATAAAGTAACAACCCAGATCGCCGCCCTGCGTTACTCGATTCCAGGGGTAACCCTTATTTCCCCGCCGCCGCATCATGATATCTACTCGATTGAAGATCTTGCCCAGCTCATTTTTGACCTCAAACAGGTCAATCCCAAGAGCGAGGGTCAGCGTCAAGCTGGTCGCCGAGCCCGGAGTCGGCACTATCGCCACGGGAGTG
Organism: uncultured delta proteobacterium; assembly: GCA_963835305.1. Classification (GTDB taxonomy): domain Bacteria; phylum Desulfobacterota; class Desulfobulbia; order Desulfobulbales; family Desulfocapsaceae; genus Desulforhopalus_A. Next base: position 113,311 of record CAWIEU010000007.1, on the reverse strand, counting down.
GTCAAAGCCTATGCCGACCTTATCACTATTTCCGGCTACGACGGCGGTACCGGGGCCAGCCCGCTCACTTCGGTAAAATACGCGGGCAGTCCCTGGGAATTGGGCCTGGCCGAGACCCAGCAGGCTCTGGTGGCCAATGGCCTGCGGCACAAGGTGCAGCTGCAGGTTGATGGCGGGCTGAAGACCGGCCTCGATATCATCAAGGCAGCCATCCTCGGGGCGGAGAGTTTCGGCTTTGGCACAGGGCCGCTCATTGCCCTTGGCTGCAAATTTTTACGGATCTGTCACTTGAATAACTGCGCAACCGGAGTCGCAACCCAGGATGAGACCTTGCGCAAGGAATATTTCGCCGGAGTCCCGCAGATGGTGATGAACTATTTTCGATTCATGGTGCAGGAGACCCGGATGCATATGGCCGAGCTGGGAATTACCAGACTCACCGATCTGATCGGCCGGACGGATCTGCTGGAAGAACTGCCGGGCATCACGGCAAAACAGCAGAAACTGAAGCTGAACCATCTTCTCGAAACCATTCAGCCTCCGGCTACCAGCAGTCTTTTCTTTCAGGAGGCCAATGTCCCCGATGACCCGGGCAGACTCAACAGCCGGATCGAAGAGCGATACCGCGAGACGGTTGCAGCCATGACAGGCGGGGGCGGAAGTTTTACGATCCGTAATACCGACCGGACGGTTGGTGCGCGGCTCTCCGGCACAATTGCCGCCCTGCACGGTAACAACGGCATGAAGGATGCACCCATTCACCTGTTGTTCAGCGGTACTGCCGGACAGAGTTTCGGCGCCTGGAATGCCGGAGGCCTGAATATGGTGTTGACCGGCGATGCCAATGACTATGTCGGAAAGGGGATGGCCGGCGGAAAACTGGTTATCCGCCCCCCCTTGGGTGTTTCCTATAAAAGCCACCAGGCGGTCATTATCGGCAATACCTGCCTTTACGGGGCCACCGGTGGTTGGCTGTTCGCAGCCGGCCGGGCCGGGGAGAGATTTGCCGTGCGGAATTCCGGAGCGAAAGCTGTGGTTGAGGGGATCGGTGATAACGGTTGTGAATATATGACCGGCGGCGTGGTGACAATCCTTGGAGAAACAGGAGTCAACTTCGGTGCAGGCATGACCGGCGGCTTCGCCTTTGTCCTTGATGAAGCCGGAGCTCTTAAGTCCAGGGTTAACCCCGAACTGGTTGAGATCATGACCCTGGAAGGCAGCGCAGTCCTGCAGGAACACCTACGGGGAATGATCAATGCGCACTTTCTGGAAACGGGCAGCGAGTGGGCGGAACGACTGTTGACCGGCTTTGATGGCCAATACATGGGGCAATTCAAACTGGTCAAGCCAAAAACATCCGATGTGGCGAACCTGCTTGGACATCGGGGAAATTCACCGGAAGAAATCCTGGCAGTGGTTTCTTAAGGAGTTTGGATGAATCAGAATCTTTTTCAATTTATCGAGGTTGAGCGTGTCGATCCCCAAAAGAAGAGGATCGAACGGCGGCGCCATGAATTTGTGGAAATCTACAATCCGTTTCAGCAGCCGCAGGTGCAGATGCAGGCGGACCGCTGTCTTGACTGCGGCAATCCCTACTGCGAATGGAAATGTCCCGTACATAACTACATTCCCGACTGGTTGAAGCTGGCCAACGAGGGACGGATTATCGAGGCGGCCGAGCTCTGCCACCAAACCAACAGCCTGCCGGAAGTCTGCGGACGGGTCTGCCCCCAGGACCGGCTCTGTGAGGAGGCCTGCACGCTGAATGACGATTACGGGGCGGTGACCATCGGCAGCATTGAGAAATATATTGTCGATACCGCTTTCCAGATGGGCTGGCGTCCGGATCTTTCCAAAGTGGTACCGACCGGGAAAAGGGTGGCGGTGGTCGGTGCCGGACCAGCCAGCCTTGGCTGCGCCGATGTGCTTATCCGCAATGGCGTGCAGCCGGTGGTCTTCGACAGACATCCGGAGATCGGCGGGTTGCTGACCTTTGGTATTCCCGCCTTCAAACTTGACAAGCAGGTGATGAAACTGCGCCGTCAGGTGTTCACGGATATGGGAATCGAGTTTCGCCTGAATCTGGAGATCGGCCGTGATCTACCCTTTACCATGCTTCTCAACGAATATGATGCGGTTTTCATCGGCACCGGCACCTACACTTCCATGCGGGCAGGTCTTCTAAATGAAGACGCCGCCGGGGTCTACGATGCGCTTGACTATCTCATCGGCAATGCCGACCGTCACCTGGGCCTGCATCGAGCACGTTACCCTTACGTGGATCAGCAAGGGAAGAGGGTGGTGGTTCTCGGCGGGGGCGATACGGCCATGGATTGTCTGCGCACGGCCATTCGCCAGGGAGCAATAGATGTTGTCTGCGTCTATCGCCGGGACAGGCAGAATATGCCCGGCTCGCCCAGGGAAGTGCAAAATGCGGAAGACGAGGGCGTGCGCTTTCTCTTTAATCTACAGCCCCTGGGCCTCGTCGCGGGAGATGACGGACATGTCCGCGGAGTCAGGGTCGTCAATACCCGGCTCGGTGCAGCCGATCAGCGCGGCAGGAGAAAACCGGAACCCATTGAAGGCACCGAAGCCGTCCTGGACGCGGACAGCGTTATCATGGCTTTCGGCTTTCAGCCCAGTCCGTCCGACTGGCTTACGCAAAACAACATTTCCCTCAATGACCGGCAGCTCATCTCTGCCGGCTCCTCCAGTACATTTCCCTTTCAAACCACGAACGAGAAGGTTTTTGCCGGAGGCGATGCGGTTCGCGGTTCGGACCTGGTCGTCACCGCCATTGCCGAAGGCCGTAATGCGGCAGAATCTATTCTTGATTATCTTGGCGTGTAGATTTTTGGTAAACCACCACCCGTGCCCCATATGTATGTGTTCAGACCGGCGTGCATGCGGGGCGGGATTGGAGTCCGCCCTGCATGATGCAAATTTACATGCATCCTCATCCATAAATATTTAAAACACTTATCGAAAAAATTAGTTGTGTGCAATCGAGATACCCGCTAGTGTAATCGGCGGATTTGCGGCGGAAATAAGCAGGCTTAGCCGGACCGTCGTCAAAAATAGCCAAAACACTAAACCGCCGTAATAGGCAAAAGGAGTCCTGTCGAACAGACTGCGAGGCAGTAGGCATTTCGTAATGGGATTGAAGGGAGAAAGTATGAAAAAAGTTATTATCGGCGTCCTCTTGCTCATAGGTATTGCGGCAGTGGGAGCGCCATTCGTAAATGGACTGATGATGGAGAAAATGGTCAAACAGTCCCTTGGCAACCTGAATACCATGTATTCCGATATGGGGTCCGGCGTCTCCGCTGAAATATTGCGATACGACCGGAACTTTTTCTCGACGGAAATCGAATGGAAGATAAATCTGGGAGCATATTCTTCAGTATATGGCGTCAATGATATAGTATTGGTTGAACGGGCCAAGCATGGAATGACCGGCATCGTTTCGAAGACCAGTCTGGAAAAAAATAAATGGTTCACCGATTTTGTAAACAACAAGCTTGCCGGCAAAAATCCTCTCGATATCAGCACGGAGTATAACCTTTCCGGGCAGATTACGTCATCGGTTGTTTTAGATGCTTTTTCATTGCCGGTGAAGGATGGGGGCGTTCAGGTTAAGGCGGGAAAATCCACTTTTACCTGCAATAAGGAATTGACCAATTTTTCTTCTGAAATGTCCTGGGGAGGGATCTCCGCTTCGAATAAACTGAATGTGGAAGGTATCACCTTTTCTTCCGATCTCAAAAGACTTTCCACCTACCTTTGGGATGGAGTCTTCTCTTTCGGTATTGATAAAGGTGAGATTACGGAAAATCTGGAAAAAATCGAACTTAACAATGCAAAAGTCGAATACTCTCTGGATGTTGACGACGATGAAAAAACAATTTCCGTTGTCACGACAATTGGAGCCGATCATCTGCTGGCCGGCTCTGAGCAGGTGGACAACGGTTTTGTTCGACTGGGCTTGGTCAATATGGATGTGCAGGGATTCGAGGAATTCATGAAGGTGTATTCTGAACTGGCAAACACTATTGTAAAAGAAATACCGGCGGTGGAAGAAAATCCTGAAAATATGACATCGATCCTGGAAGAAAAGGTGGAGAAGACCCAGTATCAGATAATGGCGGCATACGAAAAGTTGTTGAAGAAAGGACTGGAGTTCCAGATCTCGGAGCTGCACGCCCAGTTACCTGAGGGAGAGATCACTGGGGATGTCGTATTGAGCTTGAATAAGGACATGACTTTTACAGATTTTTTTCCTGTCCTGCAGCAACCCGAGCTGATGCTGGACATCTTTTCCCTGCAATCGGAGCTGAATCTTCCTGCAAAGCTCGTTGGCGGCAATACTATGCTCTTGTCCCCGATGTATAAGGGAATGCCGACCGGTTTGTTCGTGCAAAACGGTGACAAACTTAGTCATAAGGCAGAGACCAAGGACCACAAACTGTACCTGAATGGCCAGGTGGTGGTGTTTTAGACGGACCGGTAGAAAGAAGGTGAAGGAGCTGCGGCCGCAGCTCCTTTGGATCATCTCTTATAACCAGAATCAGGCCAAGGATGATAACTAAACGCCCCAGCGCCATTGATGATCGGGATATCCTTGATTGTATAAACAGCGGCATTATCGCAACCGATACTTTTGGTCTTGTCACGCTCGTTAATGTCCGGAGTGAAAAGAAACTTGGCATTTTTGCAAGGGACTATCTCGGCAGGAATATTACAGAAATTCATCCTCTGTTCCATGCTGCGGTAATGGAATGTCTCAAAAGCGGTAAGGCTGTCGCCGGCCGGCAGATAACCGTAGAGCAGGGCTCTTTGGTAATTGATGTCAACCCGATATTGCGGCAGAATGAAATCATTGGTGCGGTTTGTAATTTCCAGGAACCGGACACCTTTGAAATATCAGCCAGAAAATCCGAGTCGTATCAGGAGTTGAATCGCAGGCTCCAGACCATTATCTCGGCCTCTTCCGATGGGATATGGGTCTGTGACGGCCAAGGAGTCATCGTTGCCATCAACGCGGCTTCCGAAACGCTGAACGGAATACGGGCGGAAGATGTCATCGGCCGGAATATCAGACAACTCCTCGAGAACAATACCTTCGATCAATCCGTCACCACCAAAGTCCTCATAAGCGGCCAGCGGGAAACCATCGTCCAGCATATTGAAAAAACCAACCGTTTTTTGCTCTGTACCGGCACTCCCGCACGTGACGATGGCGGAAATATCACGCTCATTGTCGTCAATGAAAGAGATATGACGGAGCTGGAAACCCTGCGCAGAAAATTTGAGCAGAACAAGAAAATCACGGAGAAGTTCAAGGAGGAACTCTCGGAACTCACCCTCCGGGAACTGGAACAGAATACGATCATTGCCGAGAGTGATGCCATGAAAAATATTCTCCGGAAGTCCTTGAAATTGGCTAATATCGGGGCATCCAATATCCTTATTCTGGGGGCATCCGGTACCGGAAAAGGGCTGCTCGCCAGGTCGATTCATAAAAACAGCAACAGAAGGAATAATCCGTTTATCGAAATAAACTGTGCGGCGCTGCCGGAGAGCCTCCTGGAGGCGGAATTGTTCGGTTATGAAAAGGGAGCGTTTACCGGGGCCTCGGAACTGGGCAAAGTAGGTTTGTTCGAGCTTGCTCAGGGAGGCACTCTCTTTCTTGATGAAATAGGTGACATGCCGCTCAATCTCCAGACCAAGCTTCTCAAGTATCTGGACGACAAGCAGTTCCGGCGCCTGGGAGGAACGAAGGCGATTACCGTCGAATGCGCGACAATCTCTGCAACGAACAGGGATCTGCAGGAACGCACCAGGAACAAGCTGTTCCGGGAGGATCTGTTTTACAGGCTCAGCAGCTTTACCCTGGAAATACCGTCACTTTGTGAACGTAGGGAAGATATTCCCGGCCTGGTCCGCTTTTACCTCGGGAAATTCAACAGGCAATACGATAAATCGATGCAGCTCAGTCCCGCGACGATCGCTTCCCTGCAAGAGTATTCCTTTCCCGGAAACGTCCGTGAGTTAAAGAATACCATTGAGAGTGCGGTCGTGTTGAGCGACGAGACCTACATTGATGGCTTTTTGCTGGCGAGTATCAGGAAAAATTGTGGTCCATTGCTTTCGACCGGTCAGTTCAACTCATTTTCTTCTCCGGTTGACTTCACCGAAACCATGAATGATTTGGAAAAACAGCTTCTTGCTGCATGCAGGCGCCATTGCCGAACTACCCGGGAAATGGCCGATTTCCTCAATATCAGCCAACCCTCCATAGTGCGAAAACTGAAAAAACATGGTCTCTGATTTTTTCTGACACTTTTTATGTGATTCAAATTTGAATCAAAAGGTTTTCTCACGCTGTAAACTGGTTGAGGCTCTCGCCAGCTCACCTTCCTTTTCCGGTAATTCAATCAATGCGTCACCCGGAAGTCTCTTGTTTATCCTTTAGTTATTGATGTATTTCTTCTTCAAATATTTTCGCTGATTTGGTTTGCCGGTATTATGATTCACAATTGAATCATAATACCGTAAATAATATCCATACCTTAGCATTGTATGATTCATAAATGTATCATTGTGCAGAATGTTAGAGAATGAAGATTTTGACTATCTCATTGTTTTTACATGGTTTGTTGAAATTTTCTGATATGGCATTTCTTTTGCTTCTGTTCAATAGCAAAGGAATGTACGCCATGCAAATTCAGTCAACTATTACGCAAAGGAACGAATAATGGACAATTTACAGACAAACAAAGAACTGCACGAACTTCGCAACAAAGTCATCGCCAAAGGCAACGCCAGCGGCACGGACAGATATATCTCTCATGCCCGCGGAGCAATCATTACCGATGTTGAAGGTCAGGAGTATATCGATTTCGCCGGCGGAATAGCGGTAATGAACGTTGGTCACTCACACCCCAAGGTTGTGCAGGCGATCAAGGATCAGGCCGAAAAATTTACCCATACCTGTTTCATGGTGACGCCCTACGCTTCACCGGTCAAATTAGCGAAAAAACTTTGCGACGCCGCCCCCGGTAATTCGATGAAAGCGGTGATGTTTGCCAATAGCGGGGCGGAAGCAGTTGAAAATGCAGTTAAAATTGCCAGATACTACACACAGAAAACGGGTATCATCGCCTTTGAAAACGGCTTCCACGGCCGCACCTTAATGGGTATGACCCTCACCTCCAAGGTAAAGCCCTACAAATACGGTCTCGGACCTTTTGCTCCCGAAGTCTACCGTATGCCCTACGCAAACTGTTACCGCTGTCCATTCGGGAAACAATATCCAGGATGCAATGTGTCCTGTGCAGATCACCTCGAGGATTTTTTTATCAATCACGTGGCTGCCGAGCAGACTGCTGCCATTGTCATTGAGCCGGTTCAGGGTGAAGGTGGTTTTATCGCTCCTCCCAAGGAGTATTTTAAGAGACTGAAGGAAATCTGCGAGAAAAACGGCGTGCTCATGATTGCCGACGAAGTACAGACAGGTATGGGGCGAACCGGCCATATGTTCGCCATGGAGTATTATGGCATTGAGGCTGACCTCACTACCGTTGCCAAAAGTCTTGCCGCCGGCACTCCTCTCAGTGCAGTTATTGGCAAGAAGGAAATCATGGACTCGGTTCATCCTTCAGGAATCGGCGGCACCTACAACGGCAATCCGATTGCCTGTGAGGCGGCACTTGCCGTATTCGATATTTTCGAAACGGAGGATCTCCTGGGCCGCGCCAAACTGCTGGGTGAAAAACTCCGGACGACTCTGAACGGTTTTAAGGAAAAACATTCTCTCATCGGCGATGTGCGTGGAGTCGGGCCGATGATCGCCATGGAGCTGGTGCATGACAGAGAGAAGAAAACACCCGCCCCGGACAAAACCAAGGCGCTGGTCAAGTATTGTCTGGACAGGAATCTTATCATTCTTGCCTGCGGCACCTATGGCAATGTCATTCGCTTCCTGATGCCGCTGGTGATAACCGACGAACAACTCAATCAGGGAATGCAGATTATCGAAAACGGCCTGACTGCCATCAGGTAAAACCTGCTTTCGATCTAATCAACCCGCCCGGAAAGTTGGACAAACCGGGCGGCTTGGTTGGGCATTGGGAGAGGCAGTGACGCCATTTAAACCAGCGAGGTAACAGATGTTTGGCTTTTACAAGCGGATTTTGACAATTGATCTCACAACCAGGCTGACGACCATAGAGCAGGTGCCGGATCAGGTTCTTGCCGAATGTTTTGGCGGTAAGGGTCTGGCAACCTATCTTCTTCTTGAGCGCAATGAACCGGGCGTCGACCCGCTCTCCCCGGGCAATCACCTGATTTTTGCAACGGGAAGTTTCTGCGGTGGCAGACTCTGGGGCGGCAGCCGTTACGGAGTGTACACCAAATCGCCGCTTACCGGTTTTTATGCGGAATCATATTCCGGCGGCAAAGTTCCTGAAGCCATCGATTCCACGGGCTTTGATGCAATTCTGCTCACCGGCAGGGCGTCGGGTCCGGTGGTTCTTTCCATCACCCCCGACGGTGCGGAGTTCCATGATGCAGGCCAGCTGTGGGGTATGGATTCCATTACGGCAGAGGCCGTGGCCGTCGAAAAATTTGCAACAAACACCGCCGGTTATCAGAAAACCGGGGCAGTCACCATAGGTCCTGCCGGCGAGAACCTGGTGAAGTTCGCCCTGATCGCCAATGATAAATGGCGCTGCGCGGGCAGGACGGGGGCTGGAGCCGTGATGGGTTCCAAGCTTGTCAAGGCCATTGTCTTCCAGGGAGACCGGAAACGGTCCTATTTCGACACTGTCGGCGTGGCGCAGTATGCCAACGAGTTCGCCGCTAAAAACAGCAAGCACCCCGGAGTAAAAGCTTATAAAGCCATGGGCACGACGATGATGGTGACCCTGATGAACACCGCGGGCGCCTTTCCCGCCAAATACTGGAGTCAGGGCTCCTGCGAACACTCGGAGAAAATCAGCGGCGAACAGTACCATCAGGATCATAACATACAGCCGCATGCCTGCGCCAAGTGTTTCATGGCTTGCGGCCGCAAGGCCACGATCAGATCGGGGCGTCATGCCGGCCTGGAATTAGAGGGCCCCGAGTATGAGACCATTTACTCCTTCGGCGGTCTCTGTATGGTTGACGATATGGCGGAAATCGCCCACCTTAATGACCTTTGCGACCGGCTGGGCATGGATACGATTACCGCCGGAAATCTGTGTGGCCTGGCGATCGAGGCCTGCATACGCGGCAAGATCGATTTTCAGATTGAGTACGGCAACGCGGACCAGATAGCCTCACTTATCCGCATGATGTCCGCCCGTGAAGGCATCGGCGCAATTCTTGCCGACGGTATCATCCCCGCTTCCCGCGCATGGGATTTGGAGGACATCGCAGTCCATGTCAAAGGGCTTGAGCCGGCAGGATACGACCCTCGCGCTTTAAAAGGAATGGGACTCACCTTCGGTACCTCGCCGCGAGGAGCCTGCCACCTGCGGACCACCTTCTATAAGCCGGAGCTTTCCGGCCTTATTCCGCCGGAGCAGATAGAAGACAAGGCCAAAATGTTGATAGACTATGAAGACCGGTTGAACATTTTCGATACCCTGGTGCTCTGCCGGTTTTACCGCGACCTGTACAGCTGGGAAGAACTGGAGAAAATCCTCCCTCTTGTTACCGGACAACCGGGTGCCAAAGCGGATCTGCAGAAGGTGGCCCAAAATATCGTCAATATGACCCGGGCCTTCAACCTGCAGGAGGGGCTGCAGGCAGAAGACGACCGCTTGCCACAACGCATTCACAAGGAAGCTTTGCCTTCGGGAAAATCGCTGACCGAGTCGGAAATGGAATATATGCTGCAGGATTACTACCGGTTGCGGGGCTGGAATGAGGCAGGAATCCTGATGAGTTAATCGTAAACGTCCACCAGCACCCCATATGCGCACGATCAGGCCGCCGAGCATAGACTAACTATTGCTCGTCCGCCTGCTTGTGCGCCTTCTTACGCACTGCTAAACGTTTACAGGTCTAGAGTTATGCGAGCATTTTGCTGTTCCCGGTGAACGGTTACAGTTAATCAACCAACAAACAGGCAAGTTGTAGCGGCTCGCTGAGTCAATGCCGGGTCAATGTATTGGTTTGGTCTGTACTCCAAAGGAGGGTACCTGCCATGAATAAACCGTTAAGTATTTCAGGCTCCATAGCTAATGGAGCCGATATCATAAATAAAGCAGAAGGCGTTGGCCTGGATCCCCGGCTCCTGTATGAAGCGGTCATCGATCTCTCCTCAAAAGGGCTTATCACCGCCAACTGTATCAATTTGGCCGCGGGGATTCTTCTGGATGACCTGGGCCTGCCACGCTACTTTTTCCAGCACATCCAGCAAGACTCGCTGGTCAATCTCCTGCAGTCGATTGCGACCAGCATCAAGTTGGTAAACGGTAAGGTTATTCTTTATGGACGGGTGGCCCATATAGATTTCGACCTTTCCTATGGCGGTGATGTGCAGCGGGTCCGGATAGCGACCGAAGAAACCCGTGATAACATGGAATCGGTACTCGAGGAGCTTATTTCCGGCCACAGGCGGGAGTATTACTACAGCCCTGAAAGCAACTATTACACCTATATCATTCGTCCTGAAACAGTGGCGGATTTTGCGAGGGAGGAGTTCATCCACTCGAGATATCTCTTTGCCCTGGCCGGAGATTATGAGGCAACACCCGAGCCGACCAGGAAAAGATATGAACATTTCCTGGCCCGCTGCGAGGACATGGTCACTCCTTTGATCGAGGTATTCAACCTGCCGGAAACGGGAGAGACCAGGGTGATGTTCAACAGCGATTTCCAGGTGCCCCAGCTTCCCTTGTTGCGAAAACTGCTGGCAGACCACGGGCTGACCCTGGTACGGGCCTATTGGGAACCTTATCTGGTGCAATCCTCGGTGCCTTCATCCGTTTGCGCTTTCTATATCCTGGGTGAACTGTCCAGAACGAAAGAAGCCTCGATGCTCGCGGATCTGCGATCATTTCTGGCATTTTCCATCAATGGCGCAAAAGAGTGTTATCTGGCGGGTGAACTTACCTTTGCAGAGATGCTCTTTGCCGGCAACGCCATTGACTTCACCCATCTGTTCATTTTTAACGAAAGTGAAAATGCGACCGACCGGGAGATTCTTGAAAGCCTCACCGGCAAGGATCATCGGGATGCCTTTGCCAAACGGTTGCAGAGTTCCAATAAATCAACGTACGGGAGTTCGCTGATTGAAGGTACGGTGAGAAAGAACCTCGATCTGATCAAGTTTCTCTATGCAATATTTGCCCAAAAATTCGATCCGGCATCGCCGGTTGGGATCACCCCGGATCAGCTTGAGGAAAAATGGCGGGAATTCGAGAAAATCATCTCTTCCCGTTTTATAGACTTCAGTCTGGGCTATGACATTTTTGCCTTCATGTTTAAAATTATCACCAGCACCCTGAAGACCAACTTCTACAAAGCAGAAAAGCGCTCCTTCGGCTTTCGTTTTGATAATACCATCCTCGATCCTCTGGTTTTCAGCCAGCACGTCCATGGTATCTTTTATGTCAACGGCCACTATGCCTGCGGTACGCATATGCGGGCCGACGACATAGCCAGAGGCGGCCTGCGGCTGCTCCGCATTTCCCCGGCCAATCACGAAACCGAGCTGGATAATGCGGTCCTGCTCAATTACGCCCTCGGCCCAAAGGCGCAGCGGCTGAAGCATAAGGACATCTGTGAAAGCGGCTCCAAAGGAGTGATCGTTCCCCATCCGCAGTATGGCTGTTACGCTATGCAGGCGCTGTATGATTACACCGAGGGCATTATGGACCTCATGTTGCCCGATGCCTCTATCGTCGATTATTACGGCAAACCCGAACTCATCTTCTTCGGGCCGGATGAGGGAACCGCCTCAATGATGGATGCGGTGGCCCTGCGCGCCAGGGAACGCGGCTATCCGCACTGGCGCACCATTACCACGGGAAAGAGTTTCGGCATTCCCCACGATACCTATGGCCTTCTCGACTCCGGAGAGCTCTTCGGCCTCTATAATCGAGGTCCGCAGGGGGTGGAGCTGCAGCTGGACGGCAAGTCGGTTATTACTACCTGCGATATGGATGAAATCTACGACCGGATCGGCGGACGTATTGAGTCCAGCGGTATGACAACCACCTGTATCATGCGTTCGTTCCGGACGCTCATCTCTTCCTGTAACGCCAGGGAAGAAGAGCTGAACCTGATGATTACCGGGGGGCCGGACGGAGACCTCGGGGCCAACGAAATACAGTGCTACAAAGGGAAGATCTGCCTGGTGATAGATGGGGGATCGGTTCTTTTCGATCCCGCAGGGCTCGATAAAAAAGAGCTGATGAAAATCGCTTTCAGGAGAAATTCATCGCCCAGGGAGAATTCTTTAAGTTTTCCCCTGGAGAAATTGAGTGCGCAAGGTTTTATGGTGCCGGTAACGGCAAAGAACATCACCCTGCCGGACGGCACGAAAATCGAAGACGGGGCGCTCTTTCACCGCACTTTTCTCGCAGACAGCCGGAACAGAAAGCATATCGGCAAGGCGAATATCCAGGCTTTCATCCCCTGTGGAGGTTTTAAGGATACCGTCAACCAACGGAATGTAAAACAGTTTGTCGATAATTTTCAAGAGCTTCGATTTATCGTCGAGGGGGCAAACGTCTTTTTCGACGATGTCGCAAGACGTTATATCGCCACCGCAACCGATATCCTGCAGGTGAAGGATTCAACGGCCAATAAGGGTGGGGTTTTCAGCAGCTCGATAGCCGAGGTTCTTACCGGTTTTCTTTTCCAGGAACAGTATGAAGAGCAGTTACTGAACGACTCGGAAACCAGGTGTGCGCTGATTAAAGATATCATTCATCTGGTTGACCGGTATTCCCGCATGGAAACGGAGCTGTTGCTGCAGCTGCATGCCGAGGAGCCCGCAGTGCCGCTGTTTGATCTATCCGAGAGAACCAGTGAACAAATCTTCAGTCTGCAGAACTTCCTTACGGCTAGGCTTGACAGGATACTGGAGGAAGAAGAGCTGGTCGGTTTGGTAATGGAGCACTATGTTCCTTCCGTGCTCATCAGCAAACTGGGGCATGATAATATCATGGCGATTTTTAATACTCCATCCCTGCAGGCCTACCGTAACGCCATTGTGACCAAAAAACTCGCCTCAATGGCCTATTACCGGTTCGGCGGCAACAGTGCAAGCTGGGAGAGTTATCTGAAAAAACTGCGGAAGGATTTCCCGGCGCTGCTCTATAAAGCGCTGCAGCAACCAAAGGAGAAAGAGTAATGGACTGTAATAACACTTTTATCAGCAGGTCAAACGAGTGTTACCGGGTAAGAAATACCACGAATAATTAAGCTCCGGTCGTTTTTTAACTGCCGGCAGGGTCATATGAAGGGGTACATCATGTCAATACTCACAAATAAACAACAAGTTCTTGAAATCCTGGTTGAAAATTTACAGAATTCGCAGCCTCAGGTAGTAGAGTCGAAGCATATAGCAGAAAGGCTGAATATGAGCATGAAGGATACCTGCCAGTTGATCAAGGTGATGAACGAAACCGGCATGGTCATCAGCGATATCGATGGGCTGAAATCACTGATCACCAGGGAAGGACTGCATTGCCTGATCCAAAAGTTCAGGCCCTCGGAAGCGAAGCGGGCCGTTTGACATGCCTGGCAGACCTCCGGCATAAAGGGCGGGTTTACAACCCGCCCCTACCGCCATACCATCTGCCCGAGCATCTCCCGAGCACTGCTGAACTTTATCTTTAAGGTGCTAAAGTACTAAGATACTAAATGCCAAGATAGGCTTCCTTGACATGCGGATCAGCGATCAGATCTTTAGCTTTTCCCTCCATGGCCACCCGGCCGTGCTCCAGCACATAGCCACGGTCACTTAAGCTGAGAGAATGTTTCACGTCCTGCTCCACCATGAGGACGGTCGTCCCCTGATCGGCAATTTTGCGGACGGTGTCGAAAATATCCTTGATCAGAATGGGGGCCAGTCCCAGCGACGGTTCGTCGAGCATGAGCAGATGGGGCTGGGCCATAAGGCCGCGGCCGATGGCGACCATCTGCTGCTCGCCGCCCGAGAGAGTCATGGCGATTTGATTTTCCCTCTCCTGCAGCCGGGGCAGCAACTGGTATACCTTTGCCAATGTCTGTTGCGCTTCCTTTTTGGCCCGTTTGTTGTAAGCACCTACGAACAGATTGTCTTTGACACTCATCAGGGGAAACAGGCGCCGGCCTTCCGGAACATGGATAATACCGCTGTTTACGATACTTTCGGGGGTCTCTTTATGGATTGGCATGCCATTGAAGGTCATGCTGCCCGAAGTGGTCGGCATAAGACCGGAAATCGTTCGCAGCAGCGTCGATTTTCCCGCTCCATTGCCGCCGATGATACTAACAACTTCTCCTTTTTCGACCTTGAGTGAAAGATCGAAGATAACCTGAACATCACCATAGGAAACATCGATATTATTCACTTCAAGCAACGGCATAATCTTCTCCCAGGTAAGCCTTGATAACATTTTCGTTGTTGGCGATCTCTTTTGGTGTCCCTTCGGCAATTTTTTTGCCGAACTGAATAACGACTATTCGGTCGGACAGGGCCATGATCGCCCGCATGATGTGTTCGATAACAAAAATAGTGGTACCCTGATCACGAATGGTTTTCAAGACTTCCACCATCTCGTCCACCTCGGCCGGCCTGAGCCCGGCCATGACCTCGTCGAGCAGCAGGAGTTGCGGTTCGGTGGCTAGCGCTCTGGCAATCTCCAGCCTTTTCCGGTCGGCGATTGTCAGGTTGCCGGAAATGACATCTTTTTTATCAGCAAAATTGAGCGATTCCAGTACTTCGATCGCTTTTTCTTCGGCAACAGCCCGATTATTGGTGTTCACAAAACTGGCTACCATGACGTTGTACAATACGCTCTTGGAAGCAAAGGGTTTCACGATCTGAAAGGTGCGGGCCAATCCCTTTTTACAGAGGTTCCAGGGTTTCCGGCCGTTGATCTTTTCATTGTTGAAGGTGATTTCCCCGGCAGTTGGCGGAAAGACCCCGGCGATACAGTTGAAGGCCGTGGATTTGCCGGCGCCGTTCGGCCCTATCAGTCCGAGGATCTGGCCCTTTTCGATGGTAAGATCCAGGGAGTCGACCGCACGTAATCCTCCAAACTCTTTTGTCATGCCTCTTACTTCAAGAAGAACCATTATCCTATCTCCTGATTTTTGGGGATATACGTAGGTTTTGAGGTTATTCGCCGCACCAGGTTCGTATAGAGCCGTGTCAGCGGTTCCTGCAGGCCTCGCGGCTGGTAATGCATCACCAGAATAAGCACCAGGCCGAAGATGATCAGATGCAGCCCCGGCAGAGTGTCACCGAAATAGATGCGGGAGAAATCTCCGACCGGCCTGAGCAGCAGGGCACCCAGAATGGGACCGGCGATCGAGCCGCGTCCGCCGATCAGGGCGATAAAAGCAATCTCAAAAGACAGGTCCAGGGAGATAATGCTCTTGGGGTGGATATACAGGGTGAATTGGGCATAGAAGGTTCCGGCCAGGGCGGTC
Organism: uncultured delta proteobacterium; assembly: GCA_963835305.1. GTDB lineage: Bacteria > Desulfobacterota > Desulfobulbia > Desulfobulbales > Desulfocapsaceae > Desulforhopalus_A. The sequence continues at coordinate 97,669 of CAWIEU010000007.1, read as the reverse complement.
AGAAACGAGCTCATCGCCATGGCGATCAGTTTGGCCCTGGCAACGTTTACCCCGAGAGCCATCGCCGCCTCGGGCTCTTCGCCACCGGCATTCAGGTAGTATCCCAGTTTGGAACGGGAAATCACCCAGGTCAGAAACAACACCACAATCAGCATAATGAGAATGATGTAATAGTAGGGTTCCTTGCCGTTGAACAGAAAATTTGAGAGCCCGGTATTCAGCGGCGGTATCTGCAGCCCCCTTGGACCGTTGACATTGAAGGGGCCGAGAAAATCGATATTTTCTACAATCACCCTGAACCCTTCGGCAAAGGCAATGGTGGCCAGCGCAAAGTAGGCTCCTCTCATTTTAAAGGTCGGCAGACCGATCAACACTCCAGCAATGGTGGCGAGTACGCCGCCGACGAGCATACCGAGCCAGGGGCTGATGCCGTATTGCAGAAAAAGGATGGTCGAGGTATAGGCACCAATTCCGACAAAAGCGGCATGGCCGAGCGGCAGAACGCCGGCGAAACCGCCCACCAGATTCCAGCTGGTCGTCAGATAGGCGTAAAAGAACAGCAGCACCAGGATGTGCAGATAGGTGGCACTTCGTATTACAAGCGGCAGGCCGAAGGCGATGAGCAGGATAACCACCAGGGCTGCTTTATTGATTTGTTTGAGATTCATTGATAATTGTCCTCGCTAATCGGTTACCAGTCATGTTTCTGGCCAAACAGCCCTGATGGTTTGACGAACAGAACGAGCAGAAACAGTCCGTACACAATTGCCTCAGTCCAGGTAGCTGTCATAAATTCAGGTCCGACTGATTCTATCAGACCTATGATAATACCGCCGGCCAGGGCGCCGCCAATGGAGCCAAGTCCGCCGAGGACTACAATGATAAAGCCTTTTATATCGAATAGGACGCCTACCGTGGGAAAGACATTGTAAAAGGGAATCAAGGTGACGGCTGCAATCCCGGTAGTTGCCGCACCGATGCCAAAGGCCACATTATAGATTTTATACTGGTTGATGCCCATGAGACTAGCTGCTTCCCTGTCCATGCTGGTCGCCCGGATGGCCCGGCCCATATCGGTTTTCTGAAAGAACCAGTAGACACCAAGAGCCGTGATAAACGCGGTGATGCAGCCATACAGTTTGGGAACCGAAATGAACATATCTCCGAATTCGAGCATCTTGCCATTGAGTGGATTATTGGCGAGGGAGCGATATTGCGGTCCAAAAATCAACAGTGTCAGGTTATCCAGAATATACCAGATCCCCGTCGTCACAATTATGACGGTTAGGGGTTCACGGACATTCTTTTCGGCAATGAAAATTGGTTTTATGACAATATTCTGCAGAGAGTAGCCAAACAGAAACATTGCCGGGGCAACGAGGACAATTGCCAGATAGGGATGAACGCCGGAAAGGGTCACAGCCCAATAAGCCAGGTACATTCCCACCATTAATATTGAACCATGGGCAAAATTCACCACCTTCAGTACGCCGAAAATGATGGTCAGCCCCATGGCCGTCAATCCATAGATTGATCCCATAAGGATACCGTTGATGGCATCCTCGATGATATAGAGCATGACAGTCTCCCGGAAAATACAAAATAGGAAGCATCCGGAGCAGGAGGTGGTTGACCTCCTGCTCCGGTACGAAATCTACAACAAAAAGTTACTGCTTATTTTGCAGGCATTGGGAACACGGGAGTGTAACCGGCTCGACGGGCAGCCTTGGGCCAGATGGTGATCCTCTCCAGACCTTTGCCGGTATCGTTGATCTGTACCATCACCAGGGAGGCGTTTTCATTCTGGCCGGTTTTGTCAAACTTTACGGAATCATAGCCGACGATCATGCCGGGGCCGGAAGACAGATTGGTGGCGGCAAGCGCTTCCCTGATCTTTTCGGGTTCCAGGGAACCGGCACGTTCCAGGGCGTCTTTTAACACATACATGGCAACATAGGCATCTACAGCTTCGCCGGTCAGGTTCTGGCCGTATTTCGCTTTGTATTTTTCATTGGCTTCTTTGGCGCCGGCTTTGTTGACATCGGTTTCCCACTCAACAATGTCAAAGAGATATTGGGCGTTTTTGCCGGTGGAGGTCAGAAAGGACGGGTCGGCATGGCCTCCGCCGCTGGCGATGATCGCTTTCAGCTTCACCTTATAATCGGCCAGCGTGTTGGTGAGCAGAATTGCATCCGCGGCATTGGAAACCAGCATCAGCACATCGGGTCTGGCCCGGCGAATCTTCTGGACCACGGGGCTCAAATCGGTTGCGGTTGAGGGATACGGTTCATCCAGAACAACCTTGTAACCGCCTTTTTCAGCCAGATCTTTCCACTGCCCGGCAAAGCCTTTGCCCCAATCGCCATTCTCGTAGACAAAAGCGAGACGCTCCACCTTCGTACCGAACTCTTTTTCCATATCCTTCAGGAAAGAGAACTGATCGCGGGTCCACCAGCTGTCTTTGGCGGCAATCCTGAAAACCGTTTTAAAGCCCTGGTCGGTAATTTTGTCGGAAACCGAGACCGGGACGACAAAAGGAATGCCGTACCGTTCGGCAACAGCCGTAGTCGGATAGGTTACCGCGCTGTTCCAGCAGCCGGTGAGGACGTTTACCTTCTCGGTATTGATGAGACGTTCGGCTTCTGCCACGCCTTTTTCCGGTTTGGATTCGGAGTCGGCGAAGATCAGTTCCAGTTTGGCGCCGTTCAGTGACTTAATACCACCGGCGGCATTTATTTCCTCTACCGCCATTTCACGTGCAGCTTTACCCTGCTGGCCGAGTGTCGCAGACGGGCCGGAAAGGGGAATGATGTTGCCGATCTTGACATTTTCGGCTTGACCTGTGGCGTAGGAGCCTGCAAGCAGGGACATCGCAAGGGCCGGGATAGCAATTGTGCGTAAAATGTGCATGGGTTCCTCTCGGTTGTTAAAATTTCCGCCCTGAACGGCGTGGGGATGTTCTCCACTCACTGTTGCTGAATGGAGTTTTCTGTGCCGAAAAAAGATATGGGATAATAAAATAAATCCTCAATTTTTCATCGATACAGATGCTTCTGAGAGGATGGCAACGCAAATAATGTGCCACGGTCTTTGTACTAACAGGAAAGACAGTTTTACGGCATTGGGAAGGCAGAACCAGCGGTTTGAGCGGCTTAGAAAAATTGGCTGTCAACCACTCGCGTCAACCATGGTTGACATTGTAAACCATGGTTGACGCGTGGTTTTTTGCTGGTCGGGAGGGCAATATTACCGAATGTTCCTATCTATTAAGAGATGTCATCAGGGCCGGCCGCCATTCTTTTTTTTAATCGCTTGTTCAGGGCCTGTCTGGACACACCCAGCAATCGGGAGGCCTGGCTCTGATTGTTCTCAGAAGACTGTAAGGCCATTTCAACGGCATAGTCGACCAGCTCTTCCAGGGTAGGAAAGTGCCCGAACAGAGATTCGAGTGGATTGGCCGAGTCATGATTTATTGTCAGGGTTGACGTGCCGGCGAGCCTTTCGGCTATCAGGTTTTCCTGGATATGGCCATGGGTGCAGCGGGCTACGGCATCGGAAATATAGGCTTTCAACTCCCGGATATTGCCCCAGAAGGGGTGGTGCATCAGCAGGTTCATCGCCTGGGGACTGATGGTGGGAATTTCTTTTTTCATGGCAGCAGCCCCGCTTGCGATCAAATGCTCGACCAGCAGCGGGATGTCTTCTTTTCGGTCCCGCAACGGCGGAACCTTGATCAAGTGCGTGCTGAGCCGATAGTACAGGTCCATTCTGAACTCGCCATCCTGACCCGCGAGCCTGGTTAAATCCTTATTGGCGGCGGTGATGATGCGAGCCTGGCATTGCTTGGGCTGGTCCGAACCAAGCGGATAATAAATCTTCTCCTGGAGCAGGCGTAAGAGTTTTACTTGCGAAATTTCGCTGAGATCGCCGATTTCGTCCAAAAAGATCGTGCCATCCGCCGCCTTTTCGATCATTCCGGCCCGCACGTTCTCCGCGCCGGTATAGGCACCTCTGGCATGGCCGAACAGGGTGTCGGAGAACAGAGTATCGTCGAGGCCGGATATGTCCACCGCCACAAATTCACCGGGCAGGCCGCTTACCTGATGAATCGCTTTGGCGATGAGTTCCTTGCCCGAGCCGGTTTCTCCGAGGATCAAGGTCGGCAGTCCACTCGTTGCGATCGACTCGATATACTGAAAAATCCCGAACATGAGGGGGCTCTTGGTCACAATTTTATCAAAAGCCTTGTCGGTATACTGACGGCTGAAAGAAATGCCTTTGAGGGACATTACTTCATTGCGAAGTAGCCCTATTTCCAGGGCATTGCGCAGGGCTGAGCCAAACATTTTCAAGTCGATCGGTTTGACGAGATAATCCTGGGCCCCAAGTTTCAGGCATTCGACGGCGGTTTCGATCTCCGAATCGGCGGTAATAATGATGACCGGAATCTGCGGTTTCTTGAGTTTCAATTCGCGCAGAACCTCCTGCCCGCTCATATGAGGCATGTTCAGGTCAAGAAACACCACGGGTGACTGCATGTTTTCCAGCGTGGCCAGAACCTTGCGGCTGTCGCTGAGAGTCCGGACATTCTTCATGCCCATGGAGGTCAGCAGCAGGCTATATGCTTCCAGCTCGGCCGGCTCGTCATCAACTAGTAGAATCCGGCAATTTTTCATCTTCGAGGTAATCATGCCTTGCAATCCGTCATCATTTTTTTCAGTCTGATGGTAAATCTCGCCCCACCTTCTGTATTTTCAGCCAGTAGTTCTCCGTTCATTTCCTTTTCCACTATCATTTTGGACATATATAACCCCATACCGGTGCCTGAAGAGGCTCCCTTGGTGGTAAAGTATGGATTGAATATCTGCAGCAGCAGGTGCTCGGGTATTCCGCCACCGCTGTCTGTGATCATTATCAAAACCGTCTGTTCATCGGTAGCCACAGTGATTTCAATTTTTTTGGGCGACGGTTGACTATGCGCTTCACCGCTAAACTGGAGGATCGCATCTTTGGCGTTGGCAATAATATTTACCAGCACATGGACGAATTCGCCCCGGTAGCCGAAGACAATCAAGGAGGTTGAGCCGGTTTTATTTTTAACCGTGAGAGAGATGCCTCCATGCTTCATTTGTGCTTCCATAAGCTTTACCGCGCTGATAACCACTTCCAGTACATCTACTGGGCCCTTTGATTTCGATGGTTTGAAAAAATTTCTGAAGTCATCGATGGTTTTCGACATGAAATGAATCTGGCCGCCGGCGCCGGAAACCAGCTTTTCCACGAAGGATTTATCCAGCATACCGTTGTAATGAGCCGCCTGTAGGCTGGAAATGTAGGTGGAGAGTGTGTTGAGGGGTTGCCGCCACTGATGGGCGATAATCGCCAGCATCTCACCGACCGCCGCCATTTTCTGGGCCTGCATGAGTTGCCCCTCGGCATCGACTCTTTTGGAGATATCCCGGATGCTGGACAAGGTCAGCTCCTCATCGTTCAAGCTGAAGATCTTCAGGCTGATCGAAGCGGGAAATTCTGTGCGATCGGCTCTCATAAACGACCACCTGAATATCTGTTGTTCACCTTTATGGGAGGCCTGCGTTATCTCCTCGAGCTTGTCTTTGCTCAGCGTCCCGTCCGGCTGATACTCGGGAGAAATGTCCAGCATACTTTTTCCAAGCATTACAGGTTTGCTGAAGCCGAATACGTCCAATGTCTTGTGGTTACATTCCGTAATGCGGGTATCCTTGCTGATCAATATGGCGTCATTTGCCACATTGAAGAGAGTCTCATAATAGGTTTCGACCTCTTTTCGCTTAATTATGTTCCATTCCAGATCCTTGTTGATGCCCGTCAATTCTTCCTGGTGCTGCTGAATCGCCGAACTGTACCTCTTGCTGAAAAAGAACAGCACCAGGCCGCTGCCGCCGATCACCACCAGCGCAATAAGCGCCAGGATGCCCAGAACCCTGAGGGCGATTTCCGTGGCAAAGATCATGGTGGTCTTGCGGGTCAGGGAATATGCCTCATCACGGGGCGCGGTCACACACATGAACCAGTCGGAATTGGCAATCAGGCTGAATGAAAGCACATGGTTGCGCAGGTCCTTGCCGAAATAGGTGACTGTGCCGATTTTACCGGCGGCGAAGCGGTCCAGTTTATTGCCCAGATCCGGCTCGATGTTCTGTAATTTTGCCTGCATGACGTAATCCTGATTCGGATGAACCAGAATGGTGCCGTTTCTTTCGACAATAAACCCATAACCGGTTTCCCCGACCTTTAGATTCAAGACATTTTGCACCAGACTGTCGAGTACCGTATCCGCCCCCATTACTCCGACCGTTTTGCCACCAACAACCAGGGGTTTTACTAGGGCGATCACCAGTTTGTTGATGACCAAATCTATATAGGGAGTGGTAAAACTTATATTGCCGACCTCAATGGCACGACGGTACCAGGGACGATTTCGGGGATCATATCCCTTGGGCGGCAGCCAGTCGGCACCATCGATCAGCTCGCCATTGTCTCTGCCGATATACACATCGGTGAAGTGGCCTGCTTTCATGGCCATTTTCAGCGGTTTCAAAGTCTCATCGGTTTGCCCCAGAGCATCGAGTGCCACGGAATCAGCGGTCGCGGTCAGAATTTTCATCTGCTGTTCGAGCCACATTTCGACCGTATCCGCAGCCTTGATGGCCAAGTCTTCCTGTTGCGCAGCGATGGTTTTTTCGACTATGTGCTGAGTGATTCTATAGTTGATTCCGGCAACAATGAATATTACCGCCGCGATGACCGCCAGGGCTATGATGCGCTTTTTAGTCAAGAGATTCATATCTTACCGATGCGTCAAGCTGATGGATTCTTGTGATAATGCTCATTTGCTCATTATATATAGCCGTTACTCTAAACCAATGCCCCTCAAGGAGGTACTCTTTTTAGAGTCCCTGCTTTTTACGAGTCTATGAACAAAAAGAACGGTTACGTTCCGGTTTCTCGTTTCAGCGGGGCGGGATGCCGGTTTACGGTATTGCAATACCCGATCCAGGCAATCAGATAAAAACGAGTCCTTCAGCGTGGTATCTCTATATATTTCCATGAGAATTCAAAAAGAGATACTCATTTTTTGAAAATCTCATAAGAACCTAAAATCAGTGATCATCATTAAATTGTGGTAAAAAATATTCCGCGCACCCCGGCAGGAACGCAAAAACATCCTGACAATAAATAATTGCCGATAATTTTGTGGGTAACTTGACGAAAGAAAGAGATTCGTATACGCTTATTTATCACTTCAGCTTATCACGACAAACATAATCCCTGACCTTGCTAGTTAACTTTCTTTCGCCGGACCTGTGACAAGATCATGATTGACGTTAAATCTCCTGGTAATTCAGAACAAGAGCTGCGGTCAGATTGAAAGCAGTCAGTAGCATATGTACAATATTTCCAGATCCTGCCCACAAGAACTCAATTCGTTTTAAGACATTCTCATCCCATGCCCAACATTGACATAATAGAAAGAATTTCATCCCCTCGTGCCGCCGTACGCGTCAAGATGATCCCCAAAAAATCCCGGAAAATCCGGTCATCCCTGCTGTTATTGCTGGTCGTCATCATCGTAGCCTTTTCGGCAGGCGGATACTATGAAATACAGACGTCATCCCTGCAGGCAAAATATATCAGCAAATACGCGGCCAAGTTGCGGTATCGGCTGGCCGATGGACCAAGCGATGCAATAATTTATCCCCAAAAAGGCCCTTACGATACTCGTCTTGGTTATGTGCAGCTGCCGGCTTTCCTGAAAATACTGGAACAAAAGGGCATGGTCATCGGCAGGCAGGCCCGCTTCAGCGAACCCCTCCTGAACTATGCGAAAAAAGGCTTGTATATTCCCTATAAGGAGAAAAGCCAGGTCGGCTTGCAGATTCTGGACTCCAATCAGGATTTGATGTACCGGAAGCTGAATCCGCGGCGCTTTTATCGCGATTTTTTTGACATCCCCTATAGCGTCATCCAAACGCTTCTCTTTATCGAAAACAGGGAGTTACTGTCCGAGGAATTTCCCAAAGTGAATCCCGCCATTGACTGGAAACGTTTCGGCAGGGCACTGGTTGTGCAGGCCGGAGAAATGGTCAACCTTGACCTGCCGCCGATGGGAGGAAGTACGCTGGCGACTCAGATGGAAAAGTTCCGGCATTCGGACAACGGCATAACCTCTTCTGCCAAAGAAAAACTTATACAGATGGCATCGGGGAGCATACTGGCATATCAGAATGGTGAGGACACCTCTTTGTTCCGAAGGCAGCTGGTGCTCAACTATATCAACTCCGTCCCTCTTTCCGCCGCTCCGGGTTTTGGAGAGGTCAATGGCCTGGGAGACGGTATGTATGTCTGGTATGGAAATACCTTCAATGAAATGAACCGTCTGCTGAATCTCAGGGATCCGAAAGGTCCGGAGCTCGAAGCGCAAGCCCGGGTCCTCAAGCAGGTAGTCAGTCTGATGATCGCCCACAGGCGGCCATCCTTCTATCTTGTCGACGGACGCGGCGAATTGGCCGTTCTGTGTAACAGCTATATCAGGCTTCTGTCGCATAACGGCATTATCTCCCCGGCGCTCAGCGGGGCGGCCCAGGCCCAGCCGCTGACTTTCAGAGATTTCAGTAAAAATGGTGCTGCACCGCAGGTTGCCAATAACAAAGGGGTCAATGTGGTCCGCAACCGGTTAGGGCCACTTTTTGGAACCTCGCTCTATTCGCTGGACCGAATGGATCTTATCGTTACTACGACTTTAAACAGCCGGCTGCAGGAGCAGGTCAGCCTTTATCTTAAAAACCTGGCGGACCCGGCTATTGCGGAAAAGTATGGGATCATAGGCAAATATCTGCTGACGCCGGATCAGACAGACGATCTCAGCTACAGTTTCACCTTGTTTGAGCGCACCCCGAAGGGCAATATGGTACGAGTACAGACCGATACCACCGAGCTGCCGTTTGATATCAACGAGGGGAGCAAACTTGAACTGGGGTCTACTGCCAAGTTGCGCACTCTGGCTACCTACCTTGAAATTATAGCCGAACTATATACTGATCTATCTCAGCAATCGCAGGGGGAACTTAAGAAGCTGATACAGCAGAAAATCGATCCTCTCACCTACTGGGTCGGCAGTCAACTGGTGGACAATCCCACAATTGAGATACGGCCGCTGCTCGATGCCGCGATGTCGCGACAATATTCGGCAAATCCGAGAGAGCGATTTTTTACCGGCGGAGGAATACAAATTTTCGGTAATTTCAGCAGGGATGACAATAACAGGATGGTCACTGTAACCGAGGCGCTGCAAAATTCAATAAACCTCGCCTTTGTCAGGATTATGGAGGATATCGTTCGTTATACCGAGGCCAGTCAATGGGAAAATAAACGGCAGATCGTGATCGATGACTCCGATCCCAGGCGAAAGGATATCCTGGATGACTTTGTCGATCGGGAAAGCCGGGTTTTTCTAGCCCGCTTCTGGGGAAAATACCGGAACATGAATAGCGAAGATCGACTGGCAACACTCTTGGAAACCATGAAACCCGGTGCCTTGAGGCTGACCATCGTCCATCGTCATCTTTTCCCGGACGCTGATCTTGCAACCTACATCCGCTTCATCCGCGAACAGTTGCCCACGACAAAACTCACGGACAAGCAGCTGGCGGTCATGTATGACAAATACAGGCCGGGCGCCTATAATCTGCAGGACAAGGGGTATCTTGCAGGGGTTCATCCCCTGGAATTGTGGCTGCTTGACTATCTCCAGCAACCGGAAGAAAAATCCCTGCACGACGCAATCAAAAAAAGTGAGGGTGTACGGCGCGAGGTATATGGCTGGTTGATGCGGACTAAAGCCAAAAATGCCAGGGACTCCCGGATAAGAACCATGCTGGAAATAGACGCCTTCTCGGATATCCACCGCCGCTGGAAAAACATGGGCTATCCCTTTGATCATCTGGTGCCGTCTCTGGGCACAGCCCTCGGAAGTTCCGGCGACAGACCGGCGGCGCTGGCGGAGTTGATAGGCATAATCCTGAACGATGGAAAGCGATTTCCGACTTATCGGTTTACCAAGGTCGAATTTGCCAAAGACACCCCCTACGAGACTATTGTTGAACGGTCTGCTGCTTCCTCGGTCCAGGTATTTCGCCCGGAAATCGCCAGCATTTTAAAAGAAACCATGGGAAAAGTAGTTAGTGAGGGGACAGCCAAACGTGTATCGACTGCTTTTCAGCGGGCAGACGGCAGGCCGTTTGCTGTCGGCGGAAAAACGGGAACGGGTGACAATCGTATTTTTACCTCATCCGCTGCCGGGTATAAAACCTCATCCAGGGCTCTGAACCGGACGGCTACCTTTGTTTTCTATCTCGGCAACAATCATTTCGGTACCTTGACTGCCTTTGTCAGCGGGCAATCGGCCAACGCCTTCAGCTTCACCTCGGCTCTGCCTCTTCAAGTACTGAAAGGGATGGCTCCTATTTTGGAAAAGTACATCAATGATGTAGACTGAGCGTAGACTCGCTATAGCGTATTGACCGAAAAGGGGAAAAGGAGCAGGCGCCTGACTGGTTCGCTTGCTATACAAGCAAGGAAGTCATAGTGTTTCAACACGGTAAATCTTGATGGTGTCGTAAAAACTCTTCATCTGCTTCGTTGCAGCAAATTTTCAATCATTACGACGTACTTTAGTATGTCGAAATGATTGAAAAATTTCGCGCCACGCATATGAAGTTTTTTACTTAGCCATCCAAAAAATCAGGTTTCTACGAGAATATCAATCTTGGTTTTGGAACATGCCGAGAGATGAAAACGTGTTTTGAAAAACAGGAAAATGTCCAATGAATACAATGGAATCAAAGGGTAAAATTAACCTGGCGCCGTCCGAGCAGGAACCTTCTGCCTCAGCCCTGCCGGTCTTTCCCAAAGCATCGTTGGCTTTGACAACCGACCTCTACCTGCTCACCATGGCGCAGGGCTATTTCCTGTCCGGCATGGAGAGTCGATCGAGTATTTTTCACATGTTTTACCGGCATCCACCATTTCAGGGAAAATATATTGTGGTGGCGGGCATTGGTCCTTTCGCCGATTGGCTGGAGAACATGTCCTTTACCGATGAGGACATCAAATATCTTCGGTCAGTTCCCGGAAAAGGCGGCAAGCCGATCTTTGAGGCATCGTTTCTGCAGTTCCTGCGGGAGTGGAGATTTCGAGGTTCTATCGAGGCTGTACCGGAAGGCACCATCCTCTTTCCCCACGAACCGATGGTGCGGGTGCGGGCTCCTCTTCTCGATGCACAGATTATCGAGGCGGCGCTTCTGGCAATCGTCAACCATCAATCCCTGATCGCCACCAAGGCGTCGCGGGTTCGCCTGGCGGCCGGGGACGACCAGGTGCTGGAATTCGGCCTGAGACGCTCGCATGGTCTGGATGGCGGCTTGTCGTCAAGCCGGGCGGCTTATATCGGCGGCGCCGATGCCACCTCCAACGTTCTGGCAGGAGCTCGCTATGGTATTCCGGTGCGTGGCACCCATGCCCACAGCTGGGTCATGGCCTTTGACAATGAAATCGACGCGTTCACGGCTTATGTCGATGTATTTCCTCATAATTCAGTCCTGCTGGTAGATACCTACGACACCCTGGAAGGAGTAAAAAAGGCTATTGACGCCGGACTCCGTCTGCGTAAGAAGGGGGCGGATCTGATGGGGATCCGGCTCGATTCAGGGGATCTTGCCTACCTGGCGATCGAATCCAGGCGGCTTCTTGATGAGAGTGGATTTCAGGCAACTAAAATTGTGGCTTCCAACGAACTCGACGAAAAACTCATCACCAGTCTGAAAAACCAGGGGGCTCCCATCGATATTTGGGGAGTCGGCACAAAATTGGCCACAGCCTTTGATGAACCAGCATTAGGTGGGGTGTACAAGCTTGCCGCGGTCGAAAATACCGAAGGCAAGATGGTTGCCCGGATGAAACTCTCCGAGCAGTCCGCGAAAACCAGCATTCCGGGATGCCTTGATGTAGCAAGACTGTCGCGAAACTCGCACAGCGAGGGCGATGTTATTTTCGACACGCTCAGCGAATTACCGCCGGGGCAGGACGACAAAATAATTACCATCATCTCGCCCGAGGATCCCTGGAAGCGCAAAGCAATTTCAGCCAAGGACATTGAAATCGTGACACTGTTAAAGCCACTCTTTGAAGATGGAACCCGAGTGAGCAGGGAAGAGAACCTGACTGTGATGCGTCGTCGCGCCCAGCGGAGCCTGGCCACCTTCGATCGGGCTATTTTTCGCTTCGAGAACCCTCACTCGTATGCCGCGGGTTTGTCACCGGCCCTCTTTGAGCGCCGGCAGAGGATGAGGGATCACGAATTTGAAAAGATCAAAATGCGGTTGTCGGCTGCAAATAAGAAAGGCCAGGGGATCGATTCTTCAAAAAATGGAGGGTAAAAGCATGAAGAGGGCACTTATTGTGGTTGATATTCAGAATGATTTCCTTCCCGGCGGTGCGCTGGCTGTTCCTGAAGGAGACGCGATTCTGCCCTTTGTCATAAAACTTGTGCGGGACGAGCAGCACTATGATCTTTTTGTCTTTACGCAGGATTGGCATCCGAGAGGACACGGCTCGTTTGCCTCATCCCATCCCGGCGCCGAGCCGTTTCAACTCGGAAAACTTGATGGGGAATCGCAGATGCTTTGGCCCGACCATTGTATTGAGGGAACCAGCGGTGCGGAACTTGCTGATAAAATTCAGGAAGCACTTTCGGATGCTGCTCAAACAGGCCGCCGGATCCATTTCGTCAAAAAAGGGATGGACCACAATGTCGATTCCTATTCAGGATTTTTCGACAATGCCAACCGCCATGACACCGGTCTGCGGACGATACTAGATGAACATGACATTAAAGAAGTGGATATTGTTGGTCTGGCATTGGACTACTGCGTAAAATATACGGCTCTCGACGCGGCATCCCTTGGTTTTAAAACACGTGTGCTGCTTCAGGGCACCCGTGCGGTTAATCCTTCCTCCCTTACTGAAGTACTGGCCGAGCTGCTGGATGCGGGTGTTGTCTGTGTTGCGGAAGGCACCTAAAAAGAATCCGGAAACTATTTCCTCATCTCAGGCTCTTTCTCTTTCGTTCTTTGAAGCCGGCCTGGCTCTGATAAAACTTTCCCGGATGTAGCCTCAATGCGTTCCTCCCGGCTCAATACGGGCCTGACATTTCTGTCACCTCTTTAAAAGCCTATGGCTGCTCAGGTTCCTGTTCTTCACCTCTTGCCAAAAAAAGTGTCCGACTGGACAAAGTCATTGTCATTGGAGGCTGCCTGAACAAAATGCTATCGTCTCAGGACGAGAGTTTGCCGGATTTTCTGTAATTGGTGAGAGACACGCCGGCGAGCACCAGCATGCCGCCTCCCAGGACGGCGGGTTTAACCGATTCGTCTAGAATGAGCCAGGAGAGAAGGATGGAAAATAAGGGCACGAGATTGATAAAAATGCCCGCTCTTGAAGCGCCAATTTTTTTTATTCCCTGATAATACAGGGAAAAACCAATGGCTGTTCCACCAACGCCCAGATAGGCGAGGCTGGCCCAATCAAGAGTGGTAATTGTTGCCAGGCGACCGAACAGTCCTTCACGGGCAGCCGGAATCGACAGCAAAATCGTTCCTATCATCGAGGAATAGCAGACTGCACAAAGCGGAGAAAGAGAGCTGAGAACAGATCTGCCTATAAGCGAGTAGGCGGACCAGCTGAGAACGCAGCCGACCAAAGCCTGTTCCCCTGGACCGAAGCCGCCGGAGAGAAGTGAACCGGGATGGCCGTTGCTGATAACCGTTATTGCTCCGGTGAGCGACAGAAGAACGCCGCATGCCTTGAGCACGGTAAGCCGTTCGCGCAAAAAAACCGCCGCGAATATGGTAATGACCAGCGGGGTGCAGGATATTATGAGTGAGGCTCGGCCTGCACTGATTTGTTGCAGTCCTCTAAAAAAAAAGACATTGTAGGCAAACACACCGGTCATCCCAAGCAGGATGAGAGGCAGCCACAACTTTTTCGAGGGCATAACCAGTTTCTTTTCAACTATTCGCGTTACCAGAAGCATTGCGGCGGAGGCGATCAGAAATCGTAAAAAAGCGGCGCTTGCAGGTTCAACCGATTCGGCCAGCAGCCTTCCTGCAATGAAGGTCCCCCCCCAAAGAAGCATGGTGAATATCAGAGAAATGTAGGTGAGAAGAGGCATAAGCTTCTTTTGGTAAAATAAAATCTTTAATAGTTTCCCGCATCCGTCAGAAAGCATATACTTTCCGACAGTTCAGCTGTCAACTTTTTCATGATCTTCCATGATTTTTGCGGACATACCAGAGATATTCGGGAAACTACCCGATTAAGAACAGGGACATGGTGATATTCGATGCGAGAGAAATTGAAAATGACCAGGGAAGAAATAAGCTGGGTACTCTATGATGTAGGAAATTCCGCCTTTGTATTAATCATGGTGACCGCCCTCATGCCGATTTATTTTAAGGATGTCGCGGCAGCCGGCATGAGCGGGGCTGAATCTACAGCGAACTGGGGTTTTGCTAATTCAGCAGCCTCATTTATTCTCGCCATTCTCTCGCCAATTCTTGGTGCGATGGCCGATTATGAAGGGATGAAAAAACGATTTTTCCTCTTCTTCCTCGCCCTCGGTCTCGGTTTCACTGTTTTGTTGCTGTCGATCGATAAAGGACAATGGCTGCCCTGCCTCATTTTATTTGTCGTGGCCAGAGTAGGGTGGGCAGGTGCCAACATTTTTTATGATTCCTTTCTGGTTGACATCACGAGCATAAAACGTATGGATCATGTTTCCACTCTGGGTTATGGCTATGGTTATATCGGCAGCGTTGTCCCATTTCTGCTGGTAATCGGTCTGATATTATGGAGTGGAATGGCAGATGGCTTACCTGTCGGAGCCATCAGGATTTCGTTTGTTATAGTCGCTTTCTGGTGGTTGCTTTTCTCGTTGCCGGCTATTAAAAATCTTCAACAGATTCACTATTTACCAGCGGATCCTTCCCGAATTAGCGGAAGCTTTAAAAGACTTTGGCGTACCGTAAGGGAGGTTCGGCGACATAAACAGGTCTTCCTCTTTTTAGCAGCTTACTTTTTTTACATTGACGGGGTCGGGACGATAATCACTATGTCAACCGCCTATGGCCGCGACCTCGGCTTTGGCGTCACCATGCTTATTGTGGTCCTGCTCTTTATCCAATTGGTTGCTTTTCCGTTTGCCCTCTTGTTTGGCAGGCTCGCCGGCATTTTTTCAACGAGGCGTATGCTCATGGCCGGGATAGGGGTGTACTGCCTGGTAACTCTTGTTGCCTTCTATCTGCCTGCCCTTGACGGTCAGGCTCAAAAAAACATGGCATTCTGGTTTATCGCTTTTCTGGTGGCTTCTTCCATGGGCGGCATACAGGCACTGAGCAGGAGCTACTACGGAAGATTGATTCCGGCAGAGAAGAGTGCTGAATTTTTTGGTTTTTATAATGTGTTCGGGAAATTTGCGGCAATCTGCGGTCCGCTTCTTATGGGAATGGTCGGCCGTCTGACCGGAGAAACACGATGGGGCGTTTTAAGTATTCTGCTTCTGTTTGTTGTGGGATGCATCCTGCTCGACAGGGTGAAGGACCCTGCCGAGCAGTTGGTAAATCAGGATGCGTCAGCCGGTTGAGAAGGTATCTGGCAGGTATTCAGGAAATCATGGATGCTGTCTATATCCTTGAGACGGCCATAGACAGTGATCACGTCGCCCACATTCAGCTGTGTATGGCCGCGGGGAATGATGATCTGGCCACCGCGTTTAATGGAAACCATGTTGATGGTATCGGGTAGCTTCAGGTCTTTGACCATAGCATTGTTGCAGGCGTCTTCTTCTTTGAGGACAAATTCCACGTAGCCGTTTTCTTTGGATTTTCGAAGCTCGACCTGATGCTCGACAATTAAGCCGCGTTGTTTGCGCACGACTCCGACATCGTAGGCGCGAAGTATATCGCTTCTGCTGATCATGCCGCAAAGTCTCCCTGACCTGCCTCTGGCGATAACCGGCAAACTCGCCAGATCACGGGGAGACATCTTTTGAATAGCTATCCAGATAGGTTCATCCGGAAAGACCGTAATCGGATCATCAACCGCCAGATCAGAGACCTTCATGCCCCTAGAGCTGAAATTTTCCTGCGATTGCGCCCTGTGTACATCCTGCAGCGTTATGATTCCACAGAGTTTGTCGTCGTCGCCAAGAACCGGAAAACCGAGGATGTTGGTTTCCTGAAAAAGAGCCATGGCCTCGGAGATTGAAGTATCCTTGTGGACGGTGACCGGTTTGCTCTTCATGACCTCGCTGACTTTGACACCCTGCATGATATCCATATCCCGGCCTTCCACGAAACGGACTCCACGTTTGGCAAGTTTCATGGTGTAAATGGATTCCGGATGCAGCCATTGGGAAAAGTAACTGGCGGTAACACCGGCCACCATCAGCGGCAGGATCATTAAATAATCGTTGCTCATCTCAAAGACGATCAGCATCGCAGTCAGCGGCGCCCTCGCGGTAGCGGAGAAGAGGGCTGCCATGCCGACCAGGGCAAAGGCTCCGGTATTATGACCTATAGATGGAAACCAGGTAACGAAAAAATGACCCATGGCACCACCCAGCATAGCGCCGGTAAAGAGTGACGGCGCAAAAACACCACCGGAATTTCCGGAACCAAGGGTGAAGCAGGTCGCCAGAGGTTTAAGGAAAATGAGGATGACCAAAAGCCATAGAGACGCATTGCCTTGAATCGCAGCCTCGATGAATGGAAATCCGGCACCGTACATATGAGGAATAGGTACTTCCAATCCGGGACCGTGGGCGGCAGAGCCGGCCGGAAAGGTAAGATTGGGCAGGTTCATGTAGAGCAGGCCAACTATTCCAAGGAGCAGGCCGCCGGTTGCAGGTTTGAAAAGCTGGGGGAATTTCCAGTTGTCAAAAACGTCTTCGAGATAATCCAGCATCTTCATGAACATGATGCCCACCAGAGCTGCGGTGAGTCCCAGGAGCAGATAGAAAACGATCTCAAGGGAACTGTGCAGGCTGTAACTCGGGACCTCGAAGGCAAATTTGTTGCCAATCATGGAACGGCTGACCACCGAGGCGGAAACAGCAGCAATGACAACATTGCCGAAGGCCCGCATCTGCAAGCCGCACATAAGTACCTCTATGGCAAAGGCCACACCGGCAATGGGAGCATTAAAGGTTGCGGCAATTCCTGCCGCAGCTCCACAGGCAACCAGGTTGCGGATACGTTCGTCGGAGAGCCGCAGAACCTGACCAAGAGTGGAGCCGAGTGCGGCGCCGACCTGAATAATCGGGCCTTCACGGCCGGCAGATCCGCCTGTGCCGATACAAAGTGCGGAAGCGGTAATTTTGGCAGCGGCAACCCTGGCCCGGATGCGGCCACCCCGCAGGATAAGAGCCTGCATAACTTCCGGAACACCGTGCCCTTTTGCCTCCTGGGCCATGAGGATGAGCGGACCAACGAGTAAACCACCCAGCGTTGGTACTATCAGATAAATCCATTTGCCGACAAAGGGGAGCAGGCCGGAGATCGAGCCATAGGAGAGATCCTGAATGGCATAGATGAGTTTTACAAATAAAACAGCAGCCAGCCCGGTACTTGCCCCGACAACTACCGAGAGGATGAGAAGCAGCAGTCCTTCAGGAGGAGAAAATCGATCAAGATACAAACTGAGAGCCGAGCGTTTGGGAGTCATTTAAAGTTCCGCCTGAGAAAACCTTTGCCGCTTGAGGTTGTTATGGGAAGTCATTTCCGGGTGAGTGCTCAAACACGACAACAAATATTATTACGATTAACAAATTGCGCAAATAAAGCAAAAAAACTTACTTATTCGCTCTCCAGAACCTAGCATAAATACTGCTTTCAGGTAAGAGATTCAATAAGTATTTTTCTAATTTCTGCTTAGCCCGGCTGGTTCAGTTGAACTGAATACAAACGCAAACAATGTACTATCCTGTCAGAATTGCAGCGCCTTGCGTGCCTCCTGGCGAAGAAGCATATCAAAAATGACCAGGGCGGCCATGCTCTCAACGATGGGTACGGCTCGGGCCACAACACATGGATCATGACGGCCTTTCGCTTCAAGCGTTGCTGCTTTTCCAGAAAAATCGACGGTTTCCTGGGGTAGAGAGATAGTTGCCGGCGGTTTGAAGGCTATCCGTAATTGTATTGGTTCCCCATTGGAGATCCCGCCCTGAATCCCTCCGGAATTGTTAGTAGTGGTCCCCAATTTACTACCTTTCTGAATGAACGGATCGTTATGTTCGGATCCTCGCATTCTCGTGCCGGCAAAACCTGAGCCTATTTCGAAACCTTTAGTGGCTGGAATGGCCAGCATTGCCTGAGCCAGCTTGGCTTCCAGCTTTTCAAAGGTCGGCTCTCCCAGTCCGATCGGAACATTGCGGATAACGCAGGAGACGATACCGCCCACCGAGTCGCCTTTTTCTTTCAGCTCCGCCACCAGTTTCTCCATTTTTGCCGCAGCTTCATGGTCGGGACAACGGATGATGGTGCTGTCGACATCCTCCCGGGTAAGCGCGTTGCTGTCGATTGGGCCTGAACCGATTTCTCCGACACTGCTGACCCAGGCGACGATCTCGATATTGAATTTCTCCTGCAGAATTTTTGTGGCGACGGCTCCCGCTGCGACGGCGCCGATGGTTTCCCTGGCGCTTGCTCTTCCGCCGCCTGAAGACGCCCTGATGCCATATTTCATCTGATAGGTGAAATCGGCATGTGACGGACGCGGAATGTCCTGCATATTACCGTAGTCTTTCGGGCGATGATCCTTGTTGGCCACCTGCAGAGCAATGGGTGTTCCCAGCGTTTTTCCGTCTTCGGTTCCGGACAGGATAACCACCTGGTCGGCTTCCTGTCTGTCCGTGGATAAAGCGCTCTGCCCCGGCCGTCTCCGATTGAGTTGAGGTTGAATGTCCTCCGCCGAGAGCGACAGCCCCGGAGGGCAGCCGTCAATTACCACTCCCACGGCTTTACAATGGGACTCACCAAAAGTGCTGATACGAAAGAGTGTACCGAAACTGCTCGACATGAATAATTCTCCTCTCAATTATGTGCTGTTCCGAGGCGGTCAGTGATATATTTACTCTGATTGGATTCCAGGAAATCCACCTATAATGACTCGGCATTTTGTCTGTTACTTTGTGCATGATGACAAAATACTACATATTAACGCAGAATATGCTTCTGTGATTCCAGCGATTGACCTCGCGCGTAAATAAAGAGACCAATCGAACATCCGATAATACCGGCTAATTCAAAGCTGTTCAAGCTTTCATCGAGAAGAAGCCAGGCGAGAATTGCTGTGCTGATCGGCACAACGGACATGAAAATTGAAACGGTAATTGTGCCGAGGTGCTTAATGGCATAGGTAGAAAACATCAGTGCGACAATGTTCACCACTATTCCCTGATAAATTGCTTGGCTGATGATGTCTTTGATATCGGCCTGAAAAAGAGCAGTCGGAAAGCAAAACCAGAGTGGCAGAAAAAGTACTGTGTTGACCACTGACACGGCAACAAGAACGTCCCGCCACTCAAAACTCCAGTGTTTTACCCCGATCATATGAACAGTATAGTAAGCGGCGGCACAAAGCAGCAGGAAAATTCCGGTTGTGTGCCCGGCCGAAAACGTATCGCCTCCGGCCATGATAAAATTTGACAGAAAAATCAGTCCGATTGCCCCGTAGCGAATAAGAGATATCCGCTGCCGCAGGATAAACCAGGCGGCAATGGCACCGAATACCGGCAACATCCCGTTCACCAGGACGCCGACATGAGCGGCTTTTAACTCCTTTAAGCCGTAAAAAGAGGACATGGTGTAGGGAAAACCTATACCGAGGCCCACCATCAGGTATTGGTGCAGCCGATACTTAGACCAATTATGGCGAAATACCAGAGGCGACACACAAAGCAGGGCGGTTACATAGCGGATCAGAGTTATGTCGGCCGGTTGGAGAGCGGTATGAACCCCATATCTTGAAATGGTTATCCAGCCGGACCAGATAAAAATGATGCTGATGCAGGCAAAATAGGCCCGAAGATTTGTCATAATGGTATGTTTGGAGCTAAGTAGGGATGGACTCTGGAAAAGCGTCAAATTTCACATGGCTAAATAAAAAGTTTCATATGCTAGGCGCGCAAAAAATCTATCATTTCGGCGTAGTAGAGTACGTCGTAATGATAGAAATTTTGCAGCAACGACGCGGATGAAGAGTTTTTACGACGCCATCAAATTTGATAATCTCGTAAAAAGTCATCGAAGTTGCTGAGATGGGCTCTGGAAAAAGTTCGATATACTAGGCGTAGTATCTGAAATGAGGATTTGGCAGTACATGCGGTACGGCAAATCCTCGTTTCAGATCTACAACGACGTAGATCGGGCTTTTTACGAGTCCATCAAATTTTAAATTTTGATACCAGCTGGATGAGCTTATCCGAAAGCGTGGCCAACTCATCGGCAGAAGTGCGAATCTGCCGGCTGTTCTCTTTAACTTCAATCGATTGCGCTTTAACCTGATCGACACCTTCCGACATCATGGAGGTCATCTTGCTGCTGCCGGCCACATTTTGATTGATTTCGGTAATACCGGCGGAAGCCTGTGTGACATTGCTGACAATTTCATTGGTGGTGATCGACTGTTCTTCCACTGCGGTCACTATCGAGGAGACAATGTCGTTTACATCGCTGATGACCGTGGTAATGGCTTCGATATCCTTGACGGTCGTGCCGGTTTGCTGCTGGATTTCATCAATGGCAGCTTTTATTTTGCTTGTTGCCGAAGCGGTCTCTTTAGCCAGTTCCTTAATCTCGTTGGCTACTACCGCAAAGCCCTTGCCCGCTTCTCCGGCTCTTGCCGCTTCGATGGTGGCGTTTAAGGCCAGCAGATTGGTCTGCTCGGAAATTTCCGTGATCGTTTCCGTCACCGTACCGATTGACCTGGCGGCTTCACCGAGCTCCTGCACTCCTTCGTGGGATTTTTTGGCAACGACGACTGCTTCTTCAGTGGTGAGGCGGGCTTTGGAGCTGTTTTCGGCGATCTCTTTGATGGTATTGCCCATTTCTTCCGAAGCGGAAGCTATCATGTCCAGATTGATCGTGGATTCCTCCATCGCAGCCGAAATGGAGTTCATGTTATCAGAGACCTGCCCGGCGCTTACCGCAGCTTCATCGGCGATAGTGGTCGTGGAGTCGGCATTGCCGACCATATGCTCGGAAATATCGGCCAATTGCTTTGAAGCCGCAGCCAGTGCCTGGGAGGACTCGACGATATCCTGCAGCATCTCCTTCGATTTGCCGACCATGACCCCCAGCGAATTGGTCAGTCGGCCGATTGCGTCTTTATTCTCCGAAGAAAAATCCATGGTGTAGTCGCCATCTCCGACCTTCCTGCTTTTTTCCGCCAAGTCCCGGAGTGGCCGGTTGATCGACCGGACCAGAAAAATAGTTACCATAATGCCTGCCGCCATAACGACAAGGCCAACCAGCAGGTTATTGCGAAGCATTGTTATATCCAGGCCGCCGACGAGATCCTCTTTGTTCAAGCCGACAGCAAGGTAGGCTCCCCAGTTCTTCAGATGCTTGATATAGGCCACTTTTTCCTTGCCTTTGAAGGTATATCTCAGGAATCCGTCCTCAAAGCCTTTAAACTGCGGAACCAAATCATAGAGATTTGCCGTGCCGTCTAGGGTCGGGTGGACCAGAACTTTACCGGATTCTTCATAAAGAAAGAAATAGCCGGTGCCAATTTTAGTCTGTAAAATATAGTCCTTTACCTGAGGATTGATCATTAACTGTCCGACATAGATTGCGCCGATGATATTGTTGTCCATATCGCGAAGAGGCGCATAGGCGGTGAGATACCAGTCATTGACGACGTATGCCTTGCCCCGGAAGGTTTCTCCGCGCATAATGGTCTTATACACGGGGCTGTCCGAAGGAATATAGGTGCCCACCGCACGCTGGCCATCCAGCTTCTTTACAGTGGTGGAAATACGCAGGAGCTTATCGTCCACCAGCTGAAATATAGTGGCGGAAGAGCCGGATACGGCTGCAATATTGTCGACGATATCATAGTAGCCGTTAATATAAGCGACTCCCACCTGAAGTTGCGGGATTTCTTTGGTTATCGCTTCCTTGGTTACTTGATTGACAAGTGTCTCTTTGAGCAGCCTCCCTTCATCGAGATAGACGGCGCCTTTGGATTTCAGCTGTTGTTCCAGGAGGAGCAGATCACCGTCCAGTTTCTTTCGTACGTTCTTATCGTACATCAATAGAGAATTATAGGCACTCTGATGGATGTCCTTCATGCCACCTTCCCCCATTGCATAAAGGCCATTGTCCGCCATCCTGATTGCATTTCCGGAAGTTATCAGGATGGAAACGGCAGAGATAATCATTACTGCTATAAAGAGTTTGGTGGTGAATTTTATGTTGTTGAATCTTTTAAACATTACGTCTCCCCTGGCGTGTTACGATTCGGTGAATCACAATAAACTAAATCTAAATGAAAGAAGTATATCATTTGCAATAAAAGAGTGATAGGTCGAAATGAGAAAGGTTAAATACCTTTAATATCGATACCTTAATATCATGTTGCTCTGTTTCGACAATGCTGATACCGGTTCTTCAGGAGGGTGGCGATCTCTGGCATCTACGAGGGTTGTTTGCCCACTCCGCGCATGCGTCGATACCATACGGCGAGTTTGGCCGGAGGCACCCCGAGCTTATAACCGCAAACCATGAGCTGGTTGGTGAGAGTTGTTCGCACAATACCCATATTCCGCCAGCGGCGGGCGGAGGTTGTAACATGCTCGGGAAGAATAATGACTTTACCCATTTTATTAATTTTTTGTATGAAAACAAAATCTTCCATTATATCAATTTCCGGAAAGCCTCCCGTTGCCATAAACATGCCGCGGGTAACAAAATAGGCCTGGTCACCATAGGGAAGGTGCAGCCGGCGGGAACGTAGATTGGCCAGATGAGCGATGGCGGCGAGGATTTTCGAGGGACTGTCGATGGCCAGGGAAAAGGCGCCTGCCGCGAAAGCCGGCCGATTGATGGCTTCATGGATGAGTTGTGGAAAATTATCAGGCAGCAGAGTGTCGGCATGGAGGAAAAGCAGTATCTCGCCTTGAGCTCCGGCCGCGCCCGTATTCATCTGCCTGCCGCGCCCTCTGGCGCTGGAAAAAATTCTGCAATTCGCTTGCCTGGCTATCGATAAGGTAGCATCCTTGCTGCCTCCATCGACGATAATCACCTCGCAATTTTTTCGATGGCGCAGACGGGCAAGGGTTCTGCCGAGAACCTGTTCCTCATTCAGGGTGGGAATGATGATTGAGAGAGCGATAGTCATAAAAGACCTCTTTCGCGCGCAAAAGGAAGGTCGGCAGGAAGGTCGATGTCTCTAAGGGACGGCAGGATGGCGGCAGCAAAACCGGCTTGGGTCAGGCGATCCATGGTGGTTGCCAGCACTTCTCCGGTAGACCAGCTTATATTTTCAAAAAGCAGAGGAAGGAGTTGCGGCGCCTGCCGGACAAGACCGATCAGATAATAGCCGCCATCCCGGCTTGGCCCGATGACCACTCTTTTGTTCAAGAGGGAGCAAAACGCCTGTTGCAGGAGATCTGCGCTGAGGTCCGGGATATCGCTGCCGATGAGCACCGCCTTTTCGGCTCCGCCTGCAAAGGCATGTTCAAAGGCGGCGCTCATTCTGCGGCCGAGGTCTCCGGACGTTTGTTCGACGCAGTCGACCGGGCCTAGCCAGCCGGTCATCTCCTTATTGTTGCCTCCGGTATAATGCACAGTGGTTGCAATGCCCGAACGCTGCTGAAACAGCCTTGCCTGCTTAACGACCCTTTCCGTAAGCCGCTTTTGCAGCAGTGCCGCGCCCTCTGCGCCAAGTTCGGCAATGAGTCTGGTTTTGGTATCTCCGGCTTTGGGAAATCTGGTGAAAAGCAGCAGGCGGCAGTTGGTCCACATAATCGCACAAAAGAGTCAGCTGTTCATAAAAGGTTCAAACAGGGAGCGAATGAAACCGGCATCCATATACTGATTGAGTTTCAGCCGGGTGTCCTCGTTATGTATTCCCGTATAGTCGGTCTGATAGGCGACCCAGGCCATGGCCGACCAGGAGATGCCCCGCAAGAGAACAAAGGGAAATTTGAGGCGCATCCGATCCTCCAAAGTGTCTCGCAGATGGGCCGAATGGAGGTTATGTTTATACTCCCGGATAAACATATTGACTGATTCAGGAGAGAAACGGAAGCTGGTTTTCCAAAGTGTCGTAAGGGGAGAGCAGAAATGGCAGAGGTCTGTTGAAGGATCTCCCCAGCGCGGCATCTCCCAATCGACAAGATGCGTGGTCCGCCGTTGCCGATTGACGATAAAATTTCCCGAATTAACCTCGGTATTGACGATGCTGAACCAGGGATCCTCCAGATAATACCTCTCATTTTCTCTCGCCGTTTCCGCCCAGGAGATTACCTCGCCAAGAAAACTGCTGATATTTGGATCGGCGAGATCAGAGCTGAAATAGCTTTGCAGCAGACCGGCACATTCATTAAAAATTAAGGATAATGGCCGTTGTTCAACTATCAGGTGATTTTGCCGGGGAGAGACCGCCAGTTGATGGATAATGGACAGGGTTTTCGCGGCACCGGCGAGATCGGCGTCGAATCGGTAATCAAGTGGATGCCCCGGCAGGTATTCCATGATCGAGATGCCCCGATCGATGCTGCTGCGGCTGTCATCTACAAAAAAAGGCAGCGGAGTGACTCCTGATTGCTCCAAGAGCTGCAACGCCTTGTATTCATAGACGATCTGGTCATCACGATTGATCTGGGTCCCTATATTGACCCGGAACACTAATCGGGTCTTTTCGGACTTTAGCAGATAATTGAGGTTATATTCGCCTTTTGCCAGAGGGGCGACGGTAAATGTGCGGCCGGCCATTATGGGCACATTGTTCCAGCGCTGTTGCTGGAGATAACGTTCTACCTGGACGCGGTAATGCTCAAAAGGGTTCGGGATGGAAGTCATGGTTTTGGGAGATTGGGAAAAATATGCAGCCGCTCCGGGGGGAAATACAGCCAGACGGTTTGTCCTAGCCGAAATTCCGGATGCAGGGAAAGGATTATAAATGTTTTGTTATCGACGTTGATGGTTAATCTGGTCGTGGAGCCTTCGAACTGAATCTCAGTTATTTTTCCGGCGATCCCGGTCTCCTCTTCTACAGAAGAGAGCACAATATCCTCAGGGCGTATCATGGCGGTAGCCTCGGCTGAGTCGTCAAGGGATGTGGAACAGCGGGCAAAGCCTCCAGCAAACTCTCCCTTGGCGATTTTTCCGGAAATGAAATTCATGCAGCCGAAAAAGCGCGCGACATCAGGATCATGCGGCTTATAGAAGAGCTCTACCGGGGTGCCGGTCTGCCGCAGGCTGCCGCCGAGCAAGATACTGATCCTGTGGCTGATGGCAAAGGCTTCACTCTGGTCGTGGGTGACAAAGAGCATGGTCGTTCCTGTCTGGGCCTGCACGCGGCAGATGAGTTCGCGCATCTGCTGACGGAGTTCCGCGTCGAGGTTACTTAGCGGTTCGTCCAGAAGTAAAACCGAGGGCTCGAGCACCAGGCCCCGGGCAAGAGCCACCCGCTGCTGCTGACCTCCCGAGAGCTGATGGATTTTCCGGTTTTTCAGTCCTTCAAGTCCGGTGATCGCCAGGATCCTGTCGATCTGTTTTGCCGCGGCCGATTTTCTGATCTTGGCCATCTTCAGGCCAAAGCCGATATTTTCGCCCACATCGAGAAAGGGAAAAAGCAGTGGTTTCTGGAAAATCAGCACCGCATCGCGTTTTTCCGCAGGCAAATGCTCCACGCGTTGCCCGTTTATGGTAATTGTGCCGGAAGCGGGCTGCAATAAACCGGCGATTGCTTTCAGAAGCGTCGTCTTGCCGACACCGCTGGGACCGAGCAGGGAAACGATTTCGCCGTCATTGATTTGCAGGGAGAGGTTGCGAATGACCGGTTTGGCATCGTAGTCGATCGTCAGGTTCCGCAGTTCCAGCCGGCCCATCAGCGTACTCCTTTTAGACCACTGCGGCCAAGGTTATAGGCGCTGCCCATCAGGGCGAGAAAGGCCGGCATGATAAACACCAGGCTGACCGCCGCCGCCACCGGCCGATCACCGCTGTTCATCAAGGAGAAAAGGAGGATCGGCAGGGTAAGCATTTTCCCTCCACCTATGATGAGGGTGCTGAGATATTGCGACCAGGAAAGAAGAAAAGAAAATAAAGCAGCCACGGTAATTCCCGGAAGAATCATGGGAAGTACTATCCGCAGGACGACAGTTGCAGGAGAGGCTCCAAGAGACCGGGCCTGTTCTTCAAATTCCGGGTTATAATCCGTGAATACGCCCCAGATCACAAAAATAGTATAGGGCAGACAGAAGGTGAGATGGATAAGCACTACGCCGATGAAGGTTTCGGCCAGTCCCAGCCGGATGAACCAGAGATGGAGTCCCATGGAGACCGAAAGGGGAGGGACGATAATCGGTAAAATGAGTAATAACGAAGACCAGCTTTTTACCGGTAAAATCATAAAGCCCCAGCGCTCGTCCCGCCGGGATGCCGAGGATGAGCGAGACCATGGTTGTCGCCAGCGCCAGAAAAAAACTATTCGCAAGACCTGCGACAATTTGGCTGCCTGCCGTTCCGAATACATAGCTCCAGGCACGAAGTCCCAAGGTCTGCGGCAACAGAGAAGGGTAAAACCATTTTTCACTGAAGGACCAGAGCACCAGAGGCAAAAAAGGCACCAAGACGGTGCAGAGCACGGAGTAGAGCAGGATCCGGCTTGGCGATTTCATATCGCCAGACCTCTTTTACGGCCAAGGTGCAGCATAAGCTGGGAAAAGATGATCGAAAGGGTAACGATCATGGCGATAATCAGGCCTATGGCAATTCCTTCAGGCCGGGACAGCAGGTCGATATCACTATAGTTCTTATAGGCCCAGACCGGAAGGACAAGAGGATAGGTGCGGCCAAGCAGGTAGGGTACTTCAAAGGCGCCGAAGGTGAAAGCAAAGACAATCAGGCAGGCGGAACCAAGGCTTGGGGCGATTATGGGTAGAGTGATGAAGGAAAAGCGCTGGAACCTGGACGCATTCAGGGTCGCCCCCGCCTCCAGTAATTCCGTTCCCATATTTTTCAGGACGGATAGCAGCATGAAGGTGATAAACGGGATCTCTTTCCAGATGTAAACCGCAAGTATGCCGATCCCCCAACGATCATTGATCAGGAGCGGAAACGCACCGGAGCCGGGGATTATTGCAAGACTGGACAACAGTCTTGAAAAAAGTCCGGCGGGAGCCAGCAACAGCAGCACGGAGATGGCAATGACCAGATGGGGGACTGTCAGCGGGATCTGCAGTATAAAACTGATGGCCTTGCTGTCGGCCGCCCACCGTGTAAGGGCGAGAGCGAGCGCCACACTAACCGCGGCCGCAATCAGGGTGGAGGTTATGGAAATATGCAGGGTGAGCAGCAGGCTCTTGGTGAAATCCGGATCCCGGAGAACATTAAGGAAATGTTCCAGGCCGATGGCCGCGAAGCCTTGCGAAGCCGAATACCCGAGGGCCTGCAGCAGGCCGAGCGTAAGTCCACCCCCGAAGAGCAAAATGATGGTGCACAAGGCGGGGCCGAGCAGGACCAGCAACCGCCATGCAGATGTCTTCCGTCCTGTACCGGTTGGCGGTGAGGCGGAGGATTTGCAAGCTTTCATTTCCTGTCTTTCAGGACGTGTTCCGTCCAACCTTTCTCCAGCTGAACCAGGATCCGGCTCGGTGGTTCAGGCAACTGATGGGCCTGAAGTTCCGCATCGTCAAGGGTGGCAGCCCCACGGGGGAGATTTCTGAATTTTTCTTGCCAGGCAGCAGGCAGTCTGGACGGCGAGAGCGTTGAAAAATCACCCCATACCCCCGGTTTTGCCTTTTCGAGCTGCGCTTCCGGAGAAAGAAGGAAATTGGCCACAACCATCGCACCAGCAGTATCTTTAGCGTTATAAGGGATGGCTACAAAGTGGGTGTTGGTGATGGTGCCCTCATCAAAGACGAAGGTCCGCACCGTCTCCGGAAAAAGTCCGTCCAGAATGTTCCGTGATGCTTCTCCCTGGTGATAGGAAAAGGAGAAGTCAATTTCCCCATCGGCAAAAAGGGAATTCATCCTGACAGGAGATTCCGGGTAGGTGGATCCATCCCGCCATAGGGATTTTTTCAAATCAGCCAGGATGGCATAAGTGGCGTCCGCCGCCTTGTTGAATTCGGCATCCGCATAATCCCGTTGCCAAATATCGACCGTTCCGGCAGCGTGATAAAAGATATGCCGGACAAAGACCGAGCCGGTGAAATCCGGCGGTGCGGGGTAGGTGAATCGGCCGGGATGGGCTTTGATCCATTCTATGAGAGCGGAGATCGTTCTGGGTGGCTCGGGCGTTCTTGCCGTATCATAGATCATGACCATCTGGGCGCTGCCCCATGGCGATTCGAGGCCGTCTACAGGAGTGCCGAAATCGTTTTTTATAGTCGGGTTTGACCAGTCGACATACTGCTGGTTTGGGAGTATCTCGGCAAAAGGGCCGTAGAGCAGCTTTCGTTCTTTACAGGTGCGAAAATTTTCGCCATTGATCCACATCAGATCGACACTGCCCTCGCTGTCTTTTCCCGCCTGTTTTTCGACGACCAGTTTACTGACCACTTCGGCGATATCTTTCACCGGAACCTGCCGCAGGGTTATGCCGTACTGCCGTTTAAGTTCCGTGGCCAGATAGCCGTTGACATACCGGTTGACTGCCGGGGAGCCGCCCCACATATACCAGTCGACGGTCTGGCCGCGGGCAGCCTTCACCGCCTCATCCCAGGTGAGGACCTTTTGGTTGGTTTCTGCCCGGGCAAGCACAGGAGCCATGACTATCAGGTTGAGCAAAATATAGAAAAAACATCGGGATAAGACAGCAATTTGATTTTTCATTTTGTCCCTTTGTTGCAGAAAGTTTGCACTGGATCTTTTGGAATTTTCGGCTTTAGCGGTCGGCTGGTACTAATCATATCTCTGTTGACGAAATATGCAAATAATTTCAGTATCTCAAGAGATGCAGGACGTGACGGGTTGCTGTTATGCCGACAGCTCCTTATGGTTTCCAGCAAGCTCGATGATTTTTTACGACGCCATCTTGATTGATTTCTCAACAAATAATACAGATTCAGGAGAAAGTATGCGAATTATTGCCGCACCGAATGCCTTCAAGGGAAGCTTATCCGCCGTGGACGCGGCCAAGGCTATGAAAACCGGAATCCTCGCTGCGGCTCCGGCGTGTGCTGTGATTTGTGTTCCGGTAGCGGATGGCGGAGATGGTCTGACGGAAGTTATGGCTCAGGCGCTTTCGGGAAGACTCGTCGAGGTTTCGGTAAGGGGACCCAGGATGGAACAACTTTCTTCACGTTTTTGTTTCGCCGAGAAACGGGAACTAGCGGTAATTGAGATGGCCAGGGCCAGCGGTCTTGCCCTTCTGCCCAAAGATAAACAGGATCCAACGAAAACATCTACCTACGGTACCGGCCAGCTTATTTCAGCCGCCCTCGATAAGGGCGTGAAAAGGATAGTCGTCGGTCTTGGCGGGAGTGCCACCTGCGACGGCGGTATCGGTATGGCTTCAGCCCTGGGTTACAAATTTCTGGATAAAAGTGGCAAGGAACTTGAGCCGATCGGCAGTTCCTTGCAACGTATTTATTCCATGGACTGCAGTGAAATCGATAAGCGGCTGAAAACCGTGGCAATTGAAGGAATGTGTGATGTTACCAATCCCCTGACAGGTCCTGGTGGCGCTTCCTATGTCTATTCGCCACAGAAAGGAGCTACCGCCGAACAAGTTAAGTCTCTCGATGAAGGGCTGGAAAATTTAGCCGGAGTTATCCTTAAGGAAATGGGGGTTGACCTTCGCCGGATGCCAGGCGCCGGCGCAGCGGGAGGCCTCGGTGGAGGTCTGCATGCCTTTCTGGGGGCGGAGCTGGGCAAGGGTGTTGATCTTGTCATCGATATGGTAAAGCTGAAAGAAAAAATACGCGGTGCGGATCTTGTGCTGACAGCCGAGGGCAAGATTGACTATCAGACCAAATACGATAAGGCTCCAGCCGGAGTGGCACGTGCGGCCAAAGAGGCTGGAATACCTTGTATCGCAATTTGCGGTGGAGTGGGGGAGGGGCTGGAAGAGTTATATGATATCGGGCTCAATGCGGTCTTTTCCTTGTGCAGGGGACCGCAAAACCTCGAATCAGCGATGCAGGATAGTTTTCATCTGCTCACTCAGGCGACCGAGCAAGTGATCAGGACCTTCCTGGCGGGAAGACAGGGAATGTGATCTCTTGCACGATTCCCACCCGTTATTTGTCCTTCACCAGATAAAAAACTATCTGGAGCGATTCCTTAAAAGTTATGGTGCCCGGTTCAAACGCGCTCTGGTCGGCCATTTCAGCCATCCGGTATCGAACGGTCTGAAAAGGTACTCCGGAAGCTTGTGACGATATGGAATATACGGGACCGACTTTTTGGGGCAGATGAGCCACCATGATCTGCGCTTTCTCCATGCCGTCGGCGATGGCCCCGCGAAGAGCGTCCTCCCGAAGTTCTTTCTCGTGGGAGGAGCTGAGGCGGGTTGAATGTATCTGGGCCACTCCGGCGTCCAGAATAGCCCGGATAAGCTTATCATATTGGCTAAGATCCCTCAGCGTTACCTCGATATTTCTTGAAACCTCGGTGCCGGCATAGATTTGAGCATTGTTGTTCCAGTTGTAATGAGGAGTTATCTGCAGCTGGGCCGAATTGATATCTTCTTTGGCTATGCCAAGAGAGGTAAGAGAGCGGAGCAGCTTTTTTGACCGGGATTCAACATTGTCCCTGGCCGCAGCTACCTCAAAACCGGTTTCCGCAATACTGAGTGACATGGTGAGAATGTCAGGCGTGGCGCGGACTTCATATTCCCCGGTAACGACAATATGCGGCACGTCCGGAACTGATTCGGCAAAGGATGGATGGACGGAAAATACCAATACAAAAAGAGCGATAAAATAATATTTCATGAAGTCACCTTGCACTTTTTCCGGTTGTTTGAGGGAGCGACCGTTGTTTGTCCAACCTTTTGGTCTGTCCGATTATATTAAGGACCATGGTTTTTCTGACAAAATATAGTGCCTGGACGATCATACCGCCAAATATTTCTACGTTCAGAGATGTTTATGCGATTTAACATCTTGAAGAACAAAAAAAATATTGGTATCAATGTCGTCTCACGGAGGAGTGCCGGAGCGGCCGAACGGGACGGTCTCGAAAACCGTTGTGGGGGAAACTCCACCCAGGGTTCGAATCCCTGCTCCTCCGCCATCTTGTTTTTCAATTTAGTTACTCTTGTTAGGATTTTAATTGAGTCGTCCTCGAGTGAAAATTTAGCCAGTGAATGACCGACAACTTCTTTCGGCGCTTAATCTCTTCCTTCGTTGCTTCCTGGAGCACATCCAAGGGGTCAGGTCTCAACTCCTGACACCAGCTAGCTTTGCCTCGATCCGCCTGATCAATATCTTCAGCACCTGGTCTTTTTCGGCTTTCAAAGCCAATCTCCGGCTTGCCTGGGAAACTGCCGCGTCACTTATCCCAAAATACTCCCCTATTTCCTTGAGCTTTGCTCCACTGAAATTCTGGCAGCAATAGATGCTTATATTTCTCAAAAGTTTCTCATCGACTGGCTCTTCTTTGATTCTTATAATGATTTCCTCGAGGGAGGGATGCAACGCTAGCTTTTTCAAGGCTGGGATGTTTCGCGTGTCTCGTGTTCCGGCAAGTTTTCGTTCCGATACTTCATTGACGAACTCCTGGCGCCCCAATATCGTCGAGGCTATCACTTCTTTCAGAGGGCTGTCGTATTCCCTCTCGAGCAGGTCTTCTGCAAATTTTCGATAGCCGTTTCTCGCTTCCAGACTGTTCCCACCGAAATAGCCAAGGATAAAGTCCTCTTTCAGCCACTCAAGCGCCTTGTTGAGACCAATGTAACCACAGTAGCTGGACCATTGGTATTCCTCGGGCTTGGAGGTCATTCCCGCCCTTACAGGATTCAAGTGGATGTAACGTGATAGTTCTGCTGCGTATTCATCCGCCTCGACAAGGATTGCCTTGTATCTCCCCTGGAACAGGTGACCGGCACGTTTGCGCTTGATGTTGAAATAGGTCGTGTAGGCTCCGTTTACATGTCTCATGATCTGGGAAAGGTTTCCATCAGGCGTTTCCAGGAGCAAGTGATAATGGTTGCTCATCAAGCAATACACATGAATTACAGCCCCGTAACGCGTTACCGCGGATTCCAGATAGGCCAGAAACTTCTCTCGGTCCTTTTGACTCTTGAATAAATCCTTCTGTTCGTTGCCCCGCGACGTGACATGATAAAATGCGCCGGGATATTCGATTCTTAACGGTCGTGCCATGGGCCTCCTCCTTGATCGTATGAACTTTGCCGAAACTTATCAAAAAAACTCGATATGTCAAGAGTTGAGACCTGACCCTAATGAAAACTCCGTTGAGTTTCATTAAGCCAGTCGACAAATCTTCCTCTGGTTTTCTTGAACAAAATCCGCTCAAAAACCTCCCGATCATAGAGGAAGAGACAGTGCCTGATCAAGGTGAATGGGCTGAAAACCTTGGTAGGGTTCTCTGCGAGGAGATGTTCGTGATACTCTTTGACGATGTTAAGAGTATCGTTCAAACATTGGTGAAAATCCGACTTTTCAAAGCCGTTGTGCAGTTTCAGGATATCGTTCACAAAGCTGTCAACTTTGAAGTCATCGAATGCAAAATCTTTGAAAAAATGGCCGGCGATCCGCAGGAAATTAAAAGCATTTAAGGGTCTTCTGCCGGCAGGTGTCGCTCCCTGAACTGCGGTTTTAGGGGTATCGTCGAGTTGCTCGATTATCGGCGCCACCGTTTCCTGTTGCATCAGTTCAATTGTGGCATTGCGTATTTCCTTGAATTCCCGGTCGGCAAGCTCAAAAAGAGCAGAGAGAATATTGATTCTGCGCTTCAGGTCAATGGGAATCGATTTTTTGTATTTGATCTTATGATCCAGCACACTCCAGGCATCCTGAATCAGGGATCTGATCTGAATTTCGAAGAACATATCCGCATACGGAAGGTACTTGGGCAGGGACGCCATGTCATCGTTTAGGGCGAGGTCCATATGCAGGCCTTTGTAACCGAAAAACTCTTCGGTACTTTCCACTGAGGATATCTTGTCGGTAATGCCGAGGATCTTGAAGTGTTGCTGCAACATTTCCGACAACAAGGCAACCTGGTCCTCATAGAGGCATACGATCCGGATGCCGATTAAATCCGAGATGAAAAATCTGATCTCATAAGGTTGTTCGTCGGCTTCGAGTCTGTTCTGGTATTTGCGGTGAAACTTCTTGATGCACTCCTCTTCAGCCTTGATTCGGCCTTCGATTTTTGTCACCTCATCAATGCCCAGGCGTTTGATTGATGAAGTGACGAGTCGGATATAGATGTTTTTGGCAGCGATAAAATGCTTCCGGTTGTTTTCGTAATAAATTTTAAAGGCTTGTTTTTCCTGTTCGAAATCCAAAGAGGCCATGGTCGGCTCCTCATATCATTGATATTCCATGACGGATTGAATAACGCCATGCAGTCTTAAATTCCCTGTTTAGTACCTTGGAAATTCATTTCTTGTTTTTTTAGGAATGATGAACTCGTTATAACCTAAAAATCATGGTGTGTAGACTCAATAGCGTTAAACCCGGCCTTTCTTCGGTCGATCAGAGTCTGCCCATTAAGAGCAGAATCACAATAATAAGAACTATCAGGCCGACTCCGCCGCTGGGCCTGTATCCCCATGATCGGCTATGCGGCCAAACCGGGATCAAGCCCAGAAGCACCAGTATCAAAATTATGAGTAGAATAGTACCCATTGAAATTTTTCATCCTCTTCTAAATATTGATGGGTTAAACCCAGGCAACCCAAACAGATAGACTCAAAGGGTCTATTTAACGACAAGATTGTTTTTCACAGCTTTGACACCATCCACTTCTGCTGCAACGTATTCTGCTTTTTCGGCAGCCTGCCTGGAATCGACGAAACCGCTCAGTTGCACCTCTCCCTTGTAAGACTCTACGTTAATCTGGAGCACCTTGAGCATCGGATCCTTAAAAATCTCGGTCTTAACCTTAGTTGTGATGGTGGAATCATCGATATACTCGCCGGTACTTTCCCGTTTTGAAGTCCCCGCACAGCCCGCAATAAAAGTTACAAGAGCCAGGCCTACAAGAAAACGTTTGAGAAATTGTGTTACATTCATGAAGTATCTCCTTCTTGGGTGAATGCTGCATTGCCGGGACGTTCAAAGTCCGGCGAGAGTTGAAAGTATTCATTTCTGATAATCTGGTAAGTGAAAGTTCCGGCCTTAGCCTTCAGATACGGCGGCCCTGAATGACCCGAACCAGAATCATGATGATCGCGAGAACCAGAAGGATATGGATAAACCCTCCCATGGTGTACGAAGAGACAAGCCCAAGAAGCCAGAGGACAACGAGGATGATTGCAATTGTTTCGAACATGTTAATTCTCCTTTCAAAATTGAAGTATGTCCTTACCGCAGATGAAAACTGCTCCCACCCATCAGTCCGATCAGGCCGATTACAATTAAATATATTGCAACGATGTAGTTCAGCAGACGAGGTGCGACCAGTATAAGAATACCGGCGATCAGTGCGACCAGTGGCGCGAGGCTTAAGTGCAGATTATTCATGTTCGTGTTTCCTCCTTGGAGATGATTTTAACGTTTTGAGTTGTAGCGGATCACTTGCCCTTCCCGGTTTCAGGTCGAATTCAGGATAAAGTTCTATTGCGCATTCCGGGCAGAGGCCATGACTGAACTCGGCTTCGGTGTGATCCCGGACGTAATCTTCCACCTGCCTCCAGAAGCCCTTGTCGTCTCGAATCTGTTTGCATTTTGCGCAGATCGGGATGATGCCACGCAGGGTGCGGATTTCATCAAATGCTTTTTTCAGGGCATCTTCCGCCCGTTTACGTTCGGTAATGTCGATGAAGCTGATGACCGCCCCTTCGATCCTGTTGTCGGTGGTGCGATAGGGGTGAATGCGCATCGTGTACCACAGTCCATCGATCGTCTGCACGTCTTTCTCCGTGGGGACTAAGCTAGCCAGCACGGCCTGCACATCGGCCACCAGTTTGCCACACCCCGCCAGATTGGAGACAATATGACCGATTGGCCGCCCTATATCCGTCTGGATGAGGTTGATAATTCGGGTAATATCAGGGGTGAAGCGGAGAATATGCAGCAGGTGGTCGACAAAAACCGTACCGATGCCGGTGCCGGCCACCATATTGTTCATGTCATTGTTCACTCTGGTCAGATCCGTGACATTGCTCTGCAATTCGGCATTGACCGTGGTCAATTCCTCGTTCATCGACTGGAGTTCTTCCTTGGAAGTCTCCAGCTCTTCATTGGTGGACTGGAGTTCTTCATTGATCGATTGCATCTCCTCAATGGAGGATTTAAGCTCTTCGTTGGCTATTTGCAGGAATTGTTCCTTGGTTCGCAGTTCCTGCCTGAGTGAGGCAATGTATGCATTTGCATCGAGTTCCGCCGAGGAGGCGATTCCATCTTCGTCTGCAGACTTGTCACCTTCCGCGGGCACCACTTCCTCCAGAATAACCAGGTAGAGAGGCGTGTCGGCTGCTGTCGCAGGGCCGGTAATCATCGGGCTGATGGTTAGATTGACCGTGATGACGGCTCCATTGCTGTTGACCCGCAGACCGGTACGACGTGCAGTTTCCTGGAATGTCGAGGCCTTGTGCAGCGCCGAAGCCATTTCATGCTGCAACCCTTCGCGAGCCATCTCCAGGATATTATTGACCGCAGCTTCCCCGGGGGTCGGTTCCAGGTACATTCCGGTCCGGCCATGAAGATAAATGATGTCGCCGCAATCGTTGACGAGTGCACCGGTGGGGGCCACCTGCTGCAGGAGTGCCTGTTCGGTCAGCTCACGCAACGACAATTTTCCGGTCCCTGTGTTCTTCCAGGCCGGCAGCGGCCGAATGCTGCCTGCAACCGCCATGGTGGAAAAATTGTGGTTCAGGGGAGCCCGATAAACGCTGTTCATGGCCAGCTTGCGACGATAGAGTTTGGCTTTTTTATCGAACAAGGCAAACATATCAGTAAAACCCCCTGTGGTTTCCGAAGAGCCCAGGAAAAGAAACCCGTCCGGTTTTAAGGCGTAGTGGAAGAGCGGGATAATTCTTTTTTGCAGGCTGGAAGTCATATAAATGAGGAGATTGCGGCAACTGATAAGGTCGAGTTTGGAAAACGGCGGATCTTTAATGACATCCTGCTCGGAAAAGATCACCATATCCCGTAGGTTTTTGTTTATGCGGTAGGTGGTATTATCGGCTTCGATGGAAAAAAAGTGCGCCAGCCGTTCAGGTGAGACATCGGCGGCGATGCCGGCCGGATAGAGACCGGCACGGGCCGTGGCGATTGCCCTGCTGTCGATATCGGTCGCGAAAATCTGCACCATATAGCTTTGTTTGAGTTTATTCAAATGCTCCTGCAGCAGGATGGCAAGGGAATAAGCCTCCTCGCCTGTCGAGCAACCCTGCGACCAGACGCGGACCGTATCGCCTACGGATCTGCCGGCAAAGATCTTGGGGATGATCTTTTTTTCCAGAACCTTGAATGATTCAGGATCACGGAAGAAATTGGTCACGCCGATCAACAGATCCGAGAAGAGAGCTTTCACCTCGACAGGAGTCTGCCGCAGGTACTTGGCATAGTCCTCCGTCGTTTCGATCTGATGGACGGCCATCCGTCGTGCAAAGCGGCGATTAACAGTGCTTGGTTTGTATTGGGAAAAATCGTGTCCGGTTTCCTGCTGCAGTATATTGAAGATCGTTTTCCTGGTCTCTTCATCCTGCGCCGGCATGGAAGAAGCGGATCCGGGTAACCCGGTGGAGGGGTGAGCTGCATAGGTCATGAGCCGCATGGCCATCTCAGCCGGAGGCAGCTCGTAGTCGATC
The DNA here is from genome assembly GCA_963835305.1 of uncultured delta proteobacterium. Taxonomy (GTDB): domain Bacteria; phylum Desulfobacterota; class Desulfobulbia; order Desulfobulbales; family Desulfocapsaceae; genus Desulforhopalus_A. Next base: position 60,385 of record CAWIEU010000007.1, on the reverse strand, counting down.
AGGCCGGTGGCGATGGCACTCTTCGGCATACCGTCATATTCAGTGGAATAGGGAGCTTGCGCCATGGCCATGCCACCTCCGCCTTTAACTGCCCGAACGCCAAGGGTGCCGTCGTGGCCGGTACCGGAAAGAACGACACAGATGGCCCTTTCCCCCTGATCTCTGGCCAGCGATCTGAAGAAAAAATCGATCGGCATGCGCTGGCCGCGAGGGGCGGAGGGTTCGAGCAACTGCAAGTTGCCGTTCAGAAAGGACATATCCCGGCCGGGCGGAATGATATAGGCACAGTTCGGCCGCACTTCCATTCCATCCTCGACCTCGAAGACCTGCATGCGGGTATAGCGCTGGATAAGACCGGTGAGGATACTTTTATGGTCCGGGGCCAGGTGCTGCACCAGGACAAAGGCCATGTCCGGTTCGGTTTCCGCGGGCATACCCGAGAAGAAGGCTTCGAAGGCTGCCAGTCCCCCGGCCGAGGCGCCGATGCCGACGATGGGAAAGGTTTTAGTCTGTTCGGCTTTCGGGGCCGATATATCACCTGTTTGCCTGGAAGGCACCAATCGTAAAGACCTGGTGGATGGCGTCGTGGTGTTCTTTTTTTGAGGATTTTTTTTCTTAATGGCCATGAGGCTCTCCCGGATAATACTATCCGTTGCGTAAATGTTTGACGGGGCAAGCGGTCTCAGGCGAGATGGGGCTCCCTTCCTCCTTATATAGCAATCTTTATGCCATGGTTTGAGGTATCCGCCGCATCCTCTATCAGCTCTATTTTTCAACAAGATTTGCTGAATATGATGGGGGAAAAGATTGTCAGCCAGGCCAAGGAGTCAGGTCATATTTGCTCATGTGGTCATATATGACCTTTGCTCGTCGCCCGTTTGGGAGGTGCTGATCTCCACGGGTTTGGTCAGCTGCCCCATTATGACGACGACCCGGTGTTTCACCAGTTCCCGTTCCAGCAGAATCACCCCACCAGCTATGCGCTTTCCATCCATCTCCACCGAAAGGACACCGCGCCGGCAGCCGGAAGGATTTTCCACCTCGATCGCATAGGTCGCCTCATCATGGCGATAATTGAGGCTGAACCGCGGCCAGTTTGCCGGGATAACCGGATCGATTTCCATTCGATCCCCCTGCACTTTCAGGCCAAGAACCTCTTCGGTCCAAGCCCGGTACATCCATGCCGCCGCCCCGGTATACCACGACCAGCCGCCCCGGCCGATTCGCCCGGGCAGGCGGTAGACATCGGCGGCAACCACATAAGGCTCGACCGCATAGTCCCAGGCTGTCTGTGCATCGCGGGCGTGCTCGATCGGGTTGAGCAGGCGCAGCAGTTGCACAGCTCGCTCCCCATTGCCTTGACGGGCCATGGCCATGGCCATCCACAGGGCGGCATGGGTGTACTGGCCGCCGTTTTCCCGAACCCCCGGCGGATATCCTCTAATGTAGCCGGGCGAGGGTTCCGAGTGATCAAAAGGAGGGGTGAAGAGCAGCGCCAGTCCCTCATCCTCCTGCACGAGATGGTGCCAGGCAGACTCCATGGCCTCCCCGGCCCGCTGCGGATCGGCAACGCCCGACAGCCATGCCCAGGATTGAGGCAGGGAATCGATTTTGGCCTCAAGGTTTTTATTCGAGCCGAGCGGCGCGCCGTTATCGAAGGTTCCCCGCAGATACCACTCACCGTCCCAGGCGAACTGCTCAACCCGTCCTGCAAGGATGGCTCTCTTCTCAAGATAAGACTGGCTCAGTTCCGGTTGTTGCATCGTTGCTGCCAGTTCAGCCATTCCCCGTAAACATTCACAGACGAACCAGGCGAGCCAGACACTCTCTCCTGTTCCTTTCGCGCCTACCAGGTTCAGGCCGTCGTTCCAGTCTCCCGTTCCAATCAACGGCAGGCCGTTGGGCCCGGCCGTCAGGCCATGGCTCATCGCCCGCTTGCAGTGTTCAAAAAGTGTGGCATGTTCAAGGGTGATTTCAGGCACGGAAAAAAGCTCATGTTGGTCGTCTGCCAGCAAGGGACCTCGCAGAAAAGGGATCTCCGTCAGCAGGATATCCGAATCCCCGGTGGTGCGGACATAGTTCGCGACCACATAGGGCAGCCAGAGCAGGTCGTCGGAAATACGCGAGCGAATCCCGGCCCCGGCAGGTTCATGCCACCAATGCTGGACATCGCCTTCAGGGAACTGCCGGCTCGCAGCCCGCAGGATCTGGTCGCGGGCAATTTCGGGCCTGACGTAAAGAAAGGCCATGACATCCTGCAGCTGATCGCGAAAACCGTAAGCGCCGCCCGACTGATAAAAAGCGGAGCGTCCCCAGAGCCGGCAGCTGAGCGACTGGTACTGCAGCCAGCGGTTGATGAGGAGGTCGGCGGCCAATTCCGGGGTGTGCACTTCAATGGTACCGAGCAGTTCATCCCACCAGGCTTTGGTCTGATGCAGAGCGTCCGTCACGGCATGATCCTCGCGGTAGCGGAGTACCAGTTCTTTGGCCTGAACAGTCGATTCGGCCTGACCCAGCATGCAGGTAATATGCCGGCGTTCACCCGGTGCCAGGTTGAGGGTGACCCGGAGTGCCGCACAGGGGTCCAGTCCGGCTCCGACCCGTCCGGAAAGCTTGGTCAGTTCGAGGGCAAGAGGTGTGGCGGGCGAACGATTGCGGCCAAGAAAGGCGGTGCGGTCGCCGCCGTATGATTCGGCCTCCGGGGTGATGGCCACAAAAGCAACCCGGTCACCGTATTCGGGATGATAGCGATTTCTGGCCAGCATCGCACAGGTCTCGTCATCCCAGTGAGTAGAGATATGCATTTGAGAGGTTTCGCGGTTTTCGCCGAGGGTTAGCTCCACATAATAGGTAATCGACAGTCTGCGCTTGACCGGGGAGGCGTTGATGAGCCGCAGGCGCTGGAGTTTGACGGGATTGCCGCCGCTCGCATCCACCGGAACGAAAACGCTCAGTTCCTGCTCTATCCCGTTGCTGTTATGCTCGAAAACCGTATAGCCGGCACCATGCCGAGCCCTGTAGGCAGCTTGTTCACGGATCGGTGCCGCGGTCGGTGACCAGTAGACGCCACTCTCCTCGTCGCGGAGATAAAGTGCTTCGGTAGCAGGATCCAGCACCGGGTCGTTGGACCAGCCGGTCAACCGGTTGCGCTGGCTGTTGCCATACCAGGTGAAGCCGGACCCTGTTTCGCTGACCATGGTGCCGAAGGTCGGGTTGGCGATAACGTTGACCCAGGGGGCCGGAGTGTTGGTGCCGGGGCCGAGATAGATCGCATATTCCCGGCCGTCCGGGGTAAAGCCGCCGAGACTGTTGAAATAGTTCAGCTCCATGAAGGGCAGTGGGGCTGAAGGTTGAGGCCGGCTCTGTTTTTTTGTGAGTTTCTCCAGCGGCTCAGGCATTTCCACCGGCACTCCCAATTGCTGGGGAAGGGGGCCGCGGGCCGCCACCAGCACAACAGATGCCGCCGCTTTCAGGAGCTTCTGATCTCCTTCCGGGATTTGCGCCAGGCTTCTGAGAAAAATCTCCCCCGGCTGCTCCATCGTTGTCGAAAGAGTATGGCTCTGAATCAGCTGTTCCAGCCGTTCCTGGAGCGGTCTCTGATAACTCCCCGCCTCTTCGTTGAGGATGATCAGATCGGACGATAAACCATGCATCCGGAGGTAGGTGTGGGCCTGGAGCATCTGCCGTACCAGACTGATTTCCCGCGCTTCGGCAATGGTGATGAGGATCATCGGCCGATCTCCCGAGATACCGTAGGGCCATAAGCCGGCCTGACCTTTGTAATTTTCAGCAAGATGTTTGGCGGAAGCGCGCAACAGCGAATTGGGGAAGAGCAGATGACTTGCCAGTTGCTGAAAGCGGCGGGCATCGTCGGACTGGATGCGCAATATCTGCAACTGCTGTTGCGCCGAGTGCCAGGCAAAATCCATGGCCCGCTCGGTGTCATGGGGATCGCCGTACTTGTCAAGCAGCAGCAGCACCTGTTCCCGGCTTGTCCCGGCGGCGAGCATCAGGCGGATCTGGACGCGCCCACCCGGCGCAAGAGCAATGTTTTTTCGCAGGCTGAGAATAGGATCGAGCACAAAGCCCTGACTGCCGCCGAGATCCTGCATCGCCCCCATGGGCCGCGCCAGTGTCCGTCCGCGGCCGATGAAACGGGCCCGGTCGGTCTCAAACTGCCATCCTTTTGCCTCAGGGTCGGCACTTTCATTTTCCTGCAGCATCAGGCAATGGGCGACATAGAAGGGCGGATCGTTTTCGCTCCGTGCCCGCCGCCAGGCCAGCAAGGCTTCATGCCGCGGGAGTGCTTCGGTCTCTATGAAGAGCTTGTTGAAGGCCGGGTGCTGGAGGTCGGCGTTATGCGCGGCCATGGCCAGTTCAACATAGCTGGTCAGGTTGAGTCGTCGGGCTTGAGCGGAATGGTTGACCAAGGTTATCCGTCGGATCTCCACATCGTCTTCCGGTGAGACGATGATCTCGGTTTCACTGGAAATGGAGTTGTCGATCCGCTTAAATACCGCCCGGTCGAGGGCAAAGTCGACCGAGTAGCCATCGATCCTGCCGCCGACCGGATGATAGGTCGTCGACCAGAGGCGATCGGTATCGACCTCATGGATATAGCAGAAATTTCCCTGGGTATCGCAGGTAGGATCGGACCGCCAGCGGGTGAGTTGCCGGTTGCCCCACTGGCTGTATCCACCGCCGCTGTTGGTGATCATCAGCCCATAACGGCCGTTGCCGAGCAGCAGTGTCCGGGGCAGGGTGGTATGGGGAGTGGTAATGGTGGTTCCCGACGGAGCGACCGGATCGATAGCCAGGAGCTGTGGCTCACTCTGCCGGGTCGAGATAAGATGAATCGGCGGCAGGGTCGGGATACGTTCCTGGAGAAGAGCCTCAAAGGCACGGACCCTCGGATCGCTATGAAAACGACGCGGGAACGGGTTGTCATGGAGAAAATTGGTAAGAGCCAGGAAGGCCATGCCCTGGTGATGGGCCATATAGGCCTCGATAATTATACCGTGTTTCAGGATTTTGCCGGTAAGATCGCGCTGCGGTTGCCGGTTGAAATCCATCGACTCGAAGTAGCCGTAATCGCCGAGCAGATTGAGGCCGTTCAGGCGTTTCATGTTCCGCACCACCGCACCTGGTGCCAGGTTCAGTGCCAGCAGAGAGGCGTAAGGCGCGACGACCGGTTGTTCCTCCGTCCCGCGCTTCAGGCCGAGGGCCGGTACGCCAAACGCTTTGTATTGATAGGTCTTGTCCAGATCCAGATCGGCATAGGCCGATTCGGAAATACCCCATGGCACCCCATGGATTTTGCCGTAGGCGATCTGGATTGCCACCGCATCTTCAGCCGCCTTGTCGAGAAGTGAATTGGGGTAGGAGCGCTGGAAAAGAAGCGGCATCAGATATTCGAACATGGTCCCGGTCCAGCTGAGCAACACCCGCTGCCGGCCGACCGCACCATATGGCCTGCTGAGGGTGAACCAATGTTCCAGCGGGACGTCGCCACGGGCGATGGCTACAAAACTGCCGAAACGCGACTCGCTGGCCAGAAGGTCATAGCTGGAGCCGTCGAGGCGGTTGGTGGAAACATTGTAGCCGATAGCAAACAGTTTGCGTTTGGGGTCGTAGAGAAAACGCATGTCTATCTCAGCTGAAAAAGTTTCAATATCCGTCATCAATCGTTCTGCCACCGCCAGGGTTTCTCCGGCCAGCCATTTCGCGGTGGCAAAGGCATCGATGACACGGTCGAGCCAGACGGTGAGGTGCGGACAGGTCTCGAAAGACTTTTGCCGGATTTTTTTCAGAAGCCGGATCGACTCGATTTTTCCCTGGGCCAGTGCGATGAGCGACGGCGCCCGGGATAGATCGTGGCGGATGGCCGATAGGGCAGGATCACCCAGCGGGGCAAGTTCTGCCGCCGATTTTTCGGCAAGGATCGGAGCCCAGGCAAAATAGCGCTCTGCAAGGGTCTGCCAGGCGGTTGCCTGGTCAGACAGCTCTTTCGCCCAGACTGTGGTTGCCGCCGCAGAGCTCACCACCGACTCGACCTCGATTATCATTTGCTCCTGGCGATGCAGCAAGTCATGAAAGGAGGACGGAGGAGCATTCCAGTCAGCCAGAAGTGCATCAAGGGGCTGGTGATTGAAATCGACCAACCCTTTCCCGTTCACAACCTGTTTCAGTATTTCGCCGGTGTCGGCCAATCCGGCAAATGCCTTGCCGTCAATAAGCGGTTCGTGAATCAGTTCGTCAAGACCTTGGCGCAAGGCCCACAGGGCGCCCAGCAGATTGCCGCTGTCGACGGTGGAGACGTAACGAGGTTCCAAGGGGGTAAGTGTCTCTAGCTCGTACCAATTGAGCAGATGCCCCTGATATCGATTGAGACGGCCGATTGTCGCCATGGTGCCGGTCAATTTACGCAAAACCTGGTCAATGGTCAGGTAGCCGGAATCATAGGCTCCGAGGGTGCCGGCCATCCAGAGGCCGATATTGGTCGGACTTGTCCGCATGGCCAGGCGATCCTGATGGGCAGCCTGATAGTTGTCGGGCGGCAGCCACGAGGTGTTGTCGCCGACAAATGCCGAGAAAAAGTGCCAGGTCCGCCTGGCGACCTGCCTGAGCAGACGGCGGTCCGTCTCCGGCAGAGGGGAATTCGGGGTCTTTTCGACTGATCGCCGATTTAAAAACCAGCCGACCAGCGGAGAGAAAAACCACAGGCCGAGCCAGGGAGCGGCAACCGGCAGGCTCTTTGGTGTAATGAAAAAGAGGATCAAGGCGGCTATGACGCTGAAGAAGCTGCCGAAAGTGAGACCGGCCACGAAGAGCGACCTCCGTCGTCCACCACGCCCGCTCAACCTGGCCGCCTGGGCCGTCCACTGCAGCAGCCGGCGCCCGGAAATAAACCGCCGGTAGCCGACCCTGGCGATGGCATCCAGAGTTATCGCCGCCTGATGCGGCAGCAGGGCGGCGTCGGTCATTGCCCGCAGGATGTCATGGACCACTTTCCGGAGGTCAAAATACTTCAATCCCTTGATGGTGGTAGCCATGGTAAAGGGCTGGACCAAAGGATGGAAGACCAGTTGTAAGCCGACCACCAGCGTGGCACACGCCCCCATTCGCGGTGAAATAAGCCAGGAGGCCAACAGCAGCAAAACACTTGCGACCGGCAGCAGGCTGCGGCGCAGGTTGTCGATGATCTTCCAGCGACTAAGTGGCGAGAGTGGATTTCGCTCCCGGCCGCCGTCAGCCAGAGGCACGCTGGGGAATATCCAGCCGGCGATCTGCCAGTCGCCGCGAATCCAGCGATGCGCCCTCTTGGTATAGCTTTGATACCCTTGGGGAAAGTCATCGAACAGCTCGATATCGCTGGCCAGGCCAACCCGGACATAAGCGCCTTCGATCAGATCGTGGCTCAGAACCCGGTTTTCCGGGAATCGCCCCGATAACATCCGGCTGAAGGCGCGTACATCGTAGATCCCTTTTCCCTGATACGATCCCTCGCCGCTGAGATCCTGATAGACATCGGAGATAGCCTCGGTGTAGGGGTCGATTCCCACGGCATCGGCGAATAGACGGCTGAAGGCCGAGACACTCGTGCTGGTCAGGGTCGGGCTCACCCTCGGCTGGATGATGGTGTAGGAACCGGTAACGATCCGCCCGGACTCGTCGAAGCGAGGCTGATTGAGGGGGTGGGCCAGGGTTTCGATCATCCTGCGGGCGGTCGCGTGCGGCAATTGGGTGTCGCTGTCCAGGGTGATGACGAAACGGACGTTTGCCAGGTGATCCGGATTTCCCACATAGACCAGGGGAGGTGCGTTCTCGGGCCGTGTCCCGTCGATCAGGCGGTTCAGCTCCTCCAGCTTGCCCCGTTTGCGTTCCCAGCCGATGAATTGCTGTTCGGACTCGCTCCAGCGGCGTTCGCGGTGAAAAAGCAAGAATCGCTCGCCGCCGTGACGCTGGTTGAGGGCTTCAAGGTGCTCTCTGGCATCCTGAAGCAGGAGGCCGTCATCCTCAAGGGAAAGTGTGTCGGCATCGATATAATCAGAAAAGAGACTGAAGAGAAGATTGCTTTCTTTATTGGCCAGATAGCGGATCTCCAGCTTCTCCGCCTCGGCTTTGATCGTTTGCCTGTCGGCCAGCATCATCGGTACGACTACCAGGGTGCGGAAACTGTCGGGAATGCCGGAACCTTCGAAATCCATTTTGGCTAATGGCCGGGGCGGCAGCAGGCGGGTGATCAGGTAATTCACCACCTCGATTGCCAACTGGCTCAGGGGAATGGCCAGGAGCAGCAGCAAACCGAAAAAGATGGCGGCTGATCGTCCGGCCGGACCGGAGACGGGGGGCAGGGCGAAAAGGGAGACCAGGACCAGAAAGAGGGTAAAGAAGCCGCCAATGGCGAGAAAATAGACGGCGGAGTGATGGGCATGGATCCAGGCTAAATAACGATGGCGGAAAGCTTCGCGATAAGAGATCAGTTGGGCCAGTTCGGCACGGCCCTCGCCGATCAGCCAGGTTCCGACGTGGCGGCGGCGTTCATCGCCCGCATTGGTGCCCATCTCCGCTTTTGCCAGCTTGAGGACATGTTCGGCAATCTCTGCCTCGGGCCGGCAGGCGGCAAGGGCGATCTCTTCAACTGCCCTGCGGCAGCGGTCGCGGGTGGCGAAATCCATGCTGGGATAGATACCGGATGGATCGAATCGCAGGACCTGTTCAACCCGGCTGAGCTTTTCGAAGATCTCCCGCCAGTCAAGCAGAGCCAGATGGCGAAGACTGGTGAAGGCATTGCCGCAGGTCAACTGGTCCCTGGTCTGGCGGTTCAGTTCCCGCTGCTGCAGCTCAGGCATGGGTGATTTCAACGTACGCTCCAGCCAGCTTTGTACCGGCGACAAAGCGGCGGCCTCGTCATAGAGCAGGCTGATCAGCTGCACGGCGAAATAGGGACTGGGCTTGGTCTCCGATACCGTGAGCTCGGAGAGAAAGGCAAAGAGCTGGTTGGAATCGCGGCGATTGGCAGCGATCAGCCGGTTCGCCCAGAAGTCGGCCAGCTGCCGATCGCGAAGATCGGCCAGGGCGGTCACCGCCAGGTTCTGAATACTTTCGATCAGGGCGATGCGCAACATCTGGGGGATCGCCCAGAGTTCTCCGATGCTCAGTGTCCGCACCGATTGATGGGCCTCGAGAAAGGCGGAGATATTTTCCCGGTCCAGGTGCAGCTCCAGATGGCTGACCAGATTCTTGGCAAGACCGTAGATGCACGGCAAGCCCCGATAGGGATCGGAGGCCAGGCTCGGCAGTTGCTGGAAAAAGCACCGGGGCAGATTGAGCAGCACATCGCGGGCATTCTCCTCCAGAATGTACTCATTATCGAGAATCCAATCGGCAGCCGGGGTTGCTTTTTGTTCCAGACGGCTTGCCGCACCGAGATCCACGCATACCTGACGAAGCCATTTCCGAGTCTCCTTGATACGTTTGAGCAAACTGGTGTTGGGTGTAGGATTCCGGTCCACCTCCTGCTCGCCGGCATGGCGCCTGGCGTGTTCCAGGATTTGTGACTGGGAGAGTTTTTCCGTCTGGCCCCGGGCCTCCAGGCGGCGCTCGCGGTTGGCATGCAGGACAAAAAGCGCCGGAGGGGTGTCACCGCTTTCCCGCAATAAGGCCATCGCAGCCGGTAACAGATCAACCGGCACGTTGAGAATAAGGACGGATTCTCCGGATACCAGCCAGCGGGTGTGATTGCCCACAATGCTCTGCCTGATACCAAATTTATCGCGCCGGAACAGGGCGAGAACCGCAAGTCCGCCGATGGCGGCACAGAGCAGGACAATTGCCGGGAAGGTGACAATTTCCCCGGCAGGAAGTACCGGCAGCCAATGCAGGCAAAACCAGATAATGGCGCCGATTCCCGCAAACAGCAGGGCTGCGGAACCTGCCCTCACTGCCAGACGCCGTGAAAACGGATCTACTGTCTGGGTGGTTCCGTCCACGCCTTTTTGTATCAGGACGGCGGCCGCGAATCCTTTTCCGGTCAATTCCAGAAGGGCTTTTCGGGCTTCATCCTGTTTTGCATAATAACCTGTGATGATGGTGGGGCTCAAATTTTTGTCCTTGCTTAGCTTGCGTTTCCCGGCTCTTTGGGCAACATGAGATATTTTCAGTGGATGGAGAATGGTTGAGGCGGAGATCGCCGGTAATCGGTGAGTGCTGGGAGCTAGCCCGCTTTGTTCAGCCTTTTTTCCTGCCAATAACCAGGAGCGCAATACCTCCAGCGAGTGCAAGAGCACCAAAAACCGGCGGCAGCGGCAGTGTCTTGGTTTTTTCAGCCGTCACTTGCAGCGGACCGATATCGACTACCTTTTCATTCGTCGTGTAGGTGATTCCTTGATAAATGAATGCCATAATCCCCAGTGTTATAAGGACGATACCTATAAGTATATTTGTTCTCATTTTTTTTTCCTCTTTAGGTGCCGGACAGGAGTGCCCGGTCGGTTTGGGCTCAATTATTCAGATTCGAGGCGCGCAAATTTCCAATCATTTCAACGTACAAAGGTACTTCGAAATGATTGAAAATTTATGGCAACGAGGAAGGTGAAGATATTACGACGCCATCATATTTGACTGTTTATCCGGTTCTTCAGCCGTGACTGGCGGCAGCGACCCTGCAGCGACCATTAAGGCTGCTGGATTTTGAGCTTGCGCATGCGGGCCCGCAGGGTGCTGCGATCGAGGTCGAGGATTTCCGCCGCACTGTCTTTGCCGCTTACTTTCCAATTTGTATGTTCCAGCACCTGGATAATATGCTCGCGCTCAACCGTTTCCAGGGTTTTTGGTCCGCTTGAGATGCTTTTTGCCGGCTTCTTAAGTTCATCAGCCAGCTGAAGTTTAGGACCCGGCGAGTTGATTATCGCCCGTTCAAGCACATTTTCCAGTTCCCTGATATTTCCCGGCCAGTGGTAATTCCGCAGCTCGCGCATGACTGTTTTTGGTACTATTTCAAAAGACTTGCCTAATCTTTTGCCGATTTTTTGGAGGTAGAAAGCGACGAGGAGCGGGATATCATCCCGGCGGTCCCGAAGCGGGGGCATCGTAATCGGGAAGACATTGAGCCGGTACCAGAGATCCTCGCGAAAATTGCCCTTCCGGACCTCTTCCTCCAGCTTGCGATTGGTGGCGGCAATAATCCGGACATCGACTTTGATGGTGGGGGAGCCGCCTAACCTTTCAAATTCGCCATCCTGGACCACTCTCAACAGCTTGGCCTGCAGTTCCAGCGGCAATTCACCGATTTCATCGAGAAAGATGGTCGCCCCATCGGCAATCTCGAACCGTCCAAGGTGTCTGGCCTGTGAACCTGTGAAGGCACCCTTTTCATGACCAAACAGCTCACTTTCGATGAGATCTGCCGGTAGAGTGGCGCAGTTAACTTTAATCAACGCCCTATTTTTCCGCAGGCTGAGGTTGTGAATGGCACGGGCAGCCAACTCTTTTCCGGTTCCGGTTTCCCCTAAAACCAGGACGGTGGTATTGCTGCCGGCAATCTGTTCGATCTTGTAGAGCACATATTTCAATCCGTCGCTGTGTCCGACAATGGCTTCATGGTTGTATTCCAGTTTGATCTCTTCCTGCAGATAGGCCCGTTCCGCTTCCAGTAAGACCTTCAGCTTTTGTATTTCAGCAAGGGAGTTTTCCGCAACCTGTCTGCCTTTTTCCGCTCCTTCTCTGGCGATGACAAGTTCGGCGGTTCGTCTCTTGACCAGCTCCTCAAGATGTTTTTTGTGAGTCACCCGGTCGGTTACGTCCTCGATGGCCAGAAAGATCAGCCGGTTCTCCGGAGCCTCTTCCTCGATCCGACAAGCATTCAGATGCAGTATTTTTCGACCGATATTCGCGAAGGTATGTTCCACCTCGAAGTCATCGAATTTCGAAATCTCAGGGAGGATGTTTTCCAGGAGCTCTCTCAGTTCGGGAATGTTCCATTGCCCCTTGCCAAGATCGTAAATGCTGCTTCCCTCCGTCAGATCCGGTTCGGCTTGAAAAGTCCGGTAAAAGGAACGATTGGCTTTTACCACCAGGAAATCGGCAGTAAGCATCAGGATAGGCTCTCGAATGGAGTCCAGAATATCAACAAGATTTTCAATGGACGGTTCAGTCATCTGCCTGTTTTCCTCTGGTTCTTTCGCTAATGTGGACAAGGTTTTAATCCTCGATCTAACCTGGGTATAGGAGAGCGCATGGTCTTACGCCGCAAAAATTAAAAGTCAGATAGAGCACTTAATTCGAAGAGATCAATGCCGGTTTATCTTTTTGCTGTTTTTCTAACTTAGTTTTTTGTTTTTGATCCTGTTTATCGCTGCTTTGTTTCTGACTTTTCCTTTTGTCTTTCTTGCCACCTTTATCACCCATAATCATGCTCCTGTTCTTATTTTACTTTTGTAGTTGAACGCTCTTTCAAGCCTTCACCATAGGGATAAGCATCTTCCTCCGAGCCATGCAGACCGGCAATGGGGGGCTCGGTTTTAAAGTTTTCGACAGCATCCTGAAGAGCGGATTGCAGTGCTCCCCAGGTATTCTCCACGCCATCCTTGAGACTTTCCCAAACGTGCTCTTCCGCCTCGTCAAGATCTCTCAATCTGGCTTTCGTGGCGTCAAGCTTTCTCTCAAGTTCTGCAACATGCTCATCATGTCTGTCTTTCGCCTCGGCAGTAAACGCCATCCCCCGGGTCCGAAACCTGGCCAGCTCGGTTTGGGCACGAGCAACTTCGGCTTCCATCTTCTGTTTAAACTCTGTTTTGGTACTCATATGTACTCCTCTGTTCAGGGATGATTAAAAACGTTTCCGGAATATTCCGGTATTCTCATCGAACACCTCCAACATCACCTCTTGGCGGCGGCCGGTTCAATTCTTTATAACGCAAGCATTGTGCCAGGAGGCACGATCGCGATACGCTTCTTCTATCACTCTGTTTTGTTGTACAAATTGCCTGAAAGGCAGAGACCCGATAGTTAAACATGGCCAAAGCTTGCAGGTCATATATAACCACATGGTCATATATGACCTGCGAGGTTTGGGAAGATGGGAAAGATGAGGTGGGTTTACGGAAGAGCATTGCCGGCGATATTGCCGGCTCAGTCATGGTGAGGGAAGCCTGCTATTTTTCGATATTGAGCTTGCGCATCCGAGCGCGCAAGGTGCTGCGATCAAGACCAAGGATTTCCGCTGCGCTGTCCTTGCCGCTTATTTTCCATTTGGTTTGCTCCAAAATCCGCAGGATGTGTTCCTTCTCTATAGTCTCTAGTGTTTTCCGGTTTGCTTCGAGATCTCTGCATGGCTGCCGCAGTTCATCGACCAGCCGAAGTTTTGGGCCGGGCGAGTTGATCACCGCGCGTTCGAGGACATTCTCAAGTTCCCGTATATTGCCGGGCCAGTGGTAGTCCTGTAAGGTATTCATGACGACCGTTGGAATGATGGCAATGTTTTTGCCGATCCGCTTGGCAATTTTCTTGACATAAAAATCGACCAGAAGGGGAATGTCATCCAGCCGGTCCCGGAGCGGCGGTACTGTAATCGGAAAGACATTCAAGCGGTACCAGAGGTCCTCCCTGAACCTGCCGTTACGGACCTCTGCTTCCAGGTTTCGATTGGTGGCGGCCAGAATCCGCGTGTCGACTTTGATGGTATGGGAGCTGCCGAGCCTTTCAAACTCGCCATCCTGGATAACACGTAACAGTTTCGCCTGCAGCTCCAGGGGCAATTCTCCGATTTCATCGAGAAACAGGGTGCCACCGTCGGCAACCTCAAATCGCCCGAGCTGTCTGGCCTGGGACCCGGTGAAAGCTCCTTTCTCATGGCCGAACAGCTCGCTTTCGATAAGGTTTGCCGGCAGGGTAGCGCAATTAACTTTTATCAGGGCTCGATTTTTACGCAGACTTGAGCCGTGCAGGGCCCGGGCAACCAGCTCTTTTCCTGTTCCCGTTTCACCGAGTATCAGGACGGTGGTATTGCTGCGTGAAATTTGTTCTATTTTATAGAGCAGGTTTTTTAGCCCTTCGCTTTGTCCGAGGATATTTTCATGGTGGAATTCCAGTTTTATCTCATCCTGCAGATAAGCCCTTTCCGCCTCCAGCTGGTCTTTTAGTTTTTTGATTTCCAGCAGGGAAGATTCAGACAGTTGTTTTCTTTTCTCCGCTTCCTCCCTTGCCTTGATGTGGTCGATTAACCGCTCTTCGACCAACTGCTCAAGAACTATGCGGTTATATTCGTGATCCGTTACATCGGCAATCGCCAGGAAAATAAGCTCGGACTGGATGTTCTTGCTGAAGATCCTTCTGGCTTTCAAGTGGAGTATCTTAGGGCCGATGGCCGCAAAGGTATGTTCCACCAGGAAATCATCGAATTTCGAATTTTCAGGGAGGATATTTTCCAGCAGCTCTTTCATTCTAGGAAAATCCCATTGCCGGTTGCCGAATTTATATATGTTTTCTCCTTCGACTTCATCGGCTTTGACCTGGAAAGTTCGGCAGAAAGCATGATTGGTCCGCAGCACCCTCAAATCGGCATCAAGCACCAGGGCAGGTTCGTGGATAGAGGTCAGGATGACCTCCAGAACAGCGGGCATTGACTGCGTTATCCGTTGGTCCTTCTTCGGGGGCTTCACTTTGTTTGCGTCTGGTATGGCAGGGGATCGATCACTCGTCATGGGGCGCTCTCCACCTTCAGTTTCCGGATCAAGATTATCTCCTGGATATAACCCGCGGGTGCAATTTCGATTGTTTTTGTTCATTTGCGTAACATAACCATGTTCAATGGTGATGGAGCAACAAAAAGTAGCGGGTTTAAGAAGTCAGACAGCATCCAGCCTAAAATGATCCTGGTGCTGCACCTTCATTTTGCCGCATCTTTTAGGTAAGGTAATGCAAAAAGCAAATTTATTCCATATCGCTGGATACATGTTGATTTTTTGGGAAAATTGCGTTCCTCCCGGACCTGTAAACGATTACTCGATTTTATTTTCTTCACGCTTTGCGCTGTTTTGCAATCCACCTCAAAAAGGACCATGTGGTCACATATGACCATAGGTTAAATATGACCTCAAATTGTCCGGTATTTGTCGACTATTATTGGGCGGTTCTGAACGCTCTTTTAGGCTGATTGTTCCAGGAAAACAGGATGATGGGAAACAGCTAAAGAAATATCCGGAATCGGGCATAAAGAATGCTTGTAAATGGATAAAAGCCGATGAAAGCTTGGACACTTAACTGCTGACTTCTTTTTTGCACAATTTGCCAACTTTCACCACACTTCACAAGTGAGCAGATGTTCTGCTTATTTAAAATCGCATATTTAAAATCCTGGAGGAGACTCGATGCAATTATCGAAAGACGCACTTAAAGCAGCAATTCTTGAAAAAGCGGAGACATCACCGAAGCCTCAGTTATACATCAAAGACTTCTATGCCTGTGATCCGGAGACAAAACCCCGTGACTTGAAAAATCTAGCCAATGACCTCGTGAAAGAAGGAAAACTGATGTTTTGGTCTTCCGGCTCAACAACCATGTATGCGCTGAAAAGTCGAATTAAAAACGAGGAAGGTGCCGGAGGAATTTGAGGATGCATTAACGGCCAAGGATAAACGCTAGTTTGGCCGGCTCCGATTCATCACCAAATTATCGTAATCATATGCCTGGAATAGCCCAATGCCCTGCCCGGATTGCTGCCATAAGCTTGCCTGTTCTTGCGGATTCAGATTCGCTTGGCAGCAGGGCAGGAGGCAGGTAATATGATTATATGGAAACGTGGATAAAAGACGACACACAAGCCGCTGTCGAAACAGCATTCAATAGAGCGGTTCGAAATTATATCGATGCCAGGAGGAAAAAGGTCCCGGAATTCGTGCAAACCTATTTTTCATTCTCCGGGGCAGTAAAAATCAACAGAAAGGCATTTGGCAAAGATCTTTTCAAGGCTCCTGTGAACATAGCTTGGGCATTACCGTACACAGCAATCCAGGTAACATCGGGACTGTTGAAAAAGGCGGGATTGAAAAAGATTGATAAGTTGATGCGAAAAGTGCCGGCTGGATTGAAAACCTCGGTTCAGGAGGAGATCAATTCTCTCATAATTACGCGACTACTGGAACTGCCCGATGGAAAACACCGGGGAGAAGACGTTACCGATGCATTACTCGCGGAAATCCTCGACCAACCAGAAGTAAAGAGCCTTTTCCAGGATCAACTCGCCTTGATAGTAAGCCAATCTCAACAGGAGGGATTCAGGGCGGCTCTGGAAAAACGACTCAGGGAATATTCCCTGAGCCGAACTGCCGTATCCGAGCTCGCCGGGAATATTATCGCCCTTGCCACGGGGGCGGGCATCATGGGGAAAATAACGCCCGGGGGGATCAGTTTCGGTTCGGTACTGGCCGCGACCATTGCCCAACAGAGCGCCATCTCCGGTTTTTTCATGGGTCCTACCCTTGGAGGCTTATACTATGGGATGTTTCCAGCCTCGGCTTCAATGGGACTGGCGGTGGCATCCACCAGTTCAGTGCTGGCGACACTGGCTATTTTCTCTGCCTTTTCCGGTATAATCACCGATCCTATTCAAGCTCGATTGGGCATCCATGAGAAACGACTCAACCGGCTGATTGACAGCCTGGAAAAAACTCTACTGGAAAAAGCGGATTCAGATTTGAAACTTAGGGGAAAATATCTGGCAAGGGTGTTTGACCTTCTCGATCTGCTCAAAACCGCCGCTCACGCCATCATTTAACCAGCTATGCAGGTTTGCCAATGGACCTTTACGGACAGTATGCCGGAGAAGTTCCTTTCGCTGGGGTGAACCTGTTGCTCAACGGACCTCTGATATTGTTGCAGAATGCGCACATCTTAAGGAGTTGTTTTCCCTGCCGAAAGGAAACGAAAAGCTCTATTGCCGCTCCTGTTCCACCCAGTCGCCCTGTGAGGCCTGAAAGTTCAGGATACGCTCCGAGGTTACTACCGCGATAAGATCGGTGGAGATTTCTATATCACGGAAGATTTCTCCTGCCGAAAAGGATTTCTCTTTAAATTCCCCACTGCCTGCCGCATATCCCACTGCTCGATCAAGGGTGACGAACACTGCTATATCCGGTTGGACCCTTTGGTCGACGGCTTTTTCGCCTAAAGGAAAATCGTAGGTTATAAAGCGATTCAAGGTGCTGTCGAATGTTATAGCTCGACTATGGCTGATAAACAGAACAAGGTTTGAAGACAGATAACTTTCAGTCCATTCTTCATCCAGTTCCAATGGCATTGAATACCAAGTAAAGTCTTGGGACGAGATGGCCAATATTCGATCGGTAGTGATTACATCGCCTACGAGTCCGTTCGTGCGTATCGACCTGATCTGTTCATCCAGGGACAATTCAATCTCACGGGGTTGAGAGCCGGCTTTTAAGGCCACTACTCCTTTAGCAGTTGGATTGATTTCTATGGCATCCTTGATACCTATAGCGTACTCATCATGCCTCTCTCCGTATCCGCCATACCATCTCGGGTAATCATCATGTCCTTCCCCGTAGGTGTCATAACTGAAACAGTTCGCCGGCAGGCAGGTAACAAGAATTACGACCAGTATAACCAGCCGGAAAAGGTGACAAGTAATCGTTTGTTTTTGGAAAACCTTTACCGATGAGTGCATAACCCCTCCGTCTTCCGATTTTCAGCACGGCTCTTCTACTGCTGACTTTTTACCCTTTATTATTTATACGATCGGAGAAAATTCAATACCGAGGAGACAGGTACAATTGGGGAGGCAGCTCTGCTGGAAAGAGGGAATGTAGAAAAGGTTATAATTTTTGCCGGGTAAGCGGTGGTTTTGTAATTCGGGAGACAGATTGACCGGTTGCCGAAGGAGGCAGAAGACGAATAGGTCAAGGCGGTCCGGCATTGGGAAAAACTCTCGGTACCGCTGTTTGTGACAACAGCGGTACCGAGATGAACGGCTACTGCGGCGACTACCGGTAATAGAGGCTTGGGCTGCCCATGGTAAGTAGGGCCTTGTTCAGATTTCTCCTGAAATCCCGGCGATCCCATATTCCCTGAATATGCCCGCGTTTTAAAGCATTTCTTGCAGAATGGTAATCAGGCGGTATGTCTGAGCCGGTAGTTTCCCGGATAACCCGGGGCCCGGCAAAACCTACCCGGCTGGATCTGATGGCGAACTGGTATGGAGAGCAGCCGAGAAAGGAGGCGACCGGCCCGGCGTAGGAGTTGTTGTCGTAGACTACCAGGTATAGACCACCCGCATCTATATATTCGCGAACCGCCATGGTACATTTGGGCATCTGGGTAACGCCCAGGGTGCCTTCCTGGATTCGAATGCCGCCGGTGGTATGGATATAGGCGAGAAATGGCCGTTTCTTGCGTTTGGCCAGAGCGCAGGCCTGGACAAACTTTTCACCCTCCGCCGATCCCACCGTGCCGTTCCGAAAATCGGAATAGAGCATGGAGACGATGATTTGGATACCGTTAACCTTGGCATGAAAGGTCATATTGCCTGACCGTCTGCCCGTTTTATCCTTTGCCGACTGCAATCTTTCGGTAAATCCTGTGTAATTGAGCGGATTTCCGGAGGAGATTTCAGTATTGAACGGCTTGATCGAGTTGGGGTCGAAGATATTTTTCAGGTACCATTGATGCTCCAGCGGGAAATGATGCCCGCAAGTCTCGCAGACCCCTGCAAATTCGCCGTACAAATCGGGGATCCAGAGGTCTTTGCAGCCGTATTTGTCAGCATTGGGGCAGCTTACAGTGCGATCCGCATTGGCTAGAGGGCTGGTATAGGTATCGGTGAGTTCCAGCGGATCAACCCGGCGTGCCTGGTTTTCCTGGGTTCCGTTTCCGGTATAGGTCAGCAGCCGTTGCGGTTTCTCCGTCTTTTTCTTGCCGAAAAGATCGATAAAGGCGGTTATGGGTTCGGTTATGCGTTTCAGCATCACGGAACCTTCACCCGATACGTCTTTTAAGACTTTACTGACCTGGCGCTTATGATTTTTCATGATATCATAGCGCAGGGTGTAGTAGACCTTCTCGGTTCTCACTTTGGCCAGATTGTAAATACCTTCTTCGGCTTCGGCCTGTCCGATGAAACCGTTTTTCCCCATCTCCAAATATTTTTTGGAGCGCAGGTTTAACAGTCGTTTGATTTCTTCTTTGTTCAGATCCCAGGCAACCTCCATCTGGAGTTCTTCTTCCTTGGCAGGCTGATGCTTCTTTCGTCTGATTTCGTAACTGCGCAGCGTACTGAAACTCTTGGTGGAAAGAACAACTTTGTCAGTTGCCCGCAGCATCTCGGCCCGGAGTTTGGCAAAAAAGGCAAAGTCGTCTCTTCGTGCGCCAAGCAGCGGCTCATAGATAATCCGGTCGATGGTTCCCCTGCCGAGATTGTCACTTGCCGTCAGCTTGAGCCGGTCGGCACAGACCTCGATCAATTCCTTGGGAACTTTGGCCCCCTCGCGAATCTTCCCTTCAATTGCAGCGGCGCCTTCCGGAGATATTACCGAATAATAGCCGTGGGAGGCCATCAACCTGTAGTCGGTGAGTCCGATGGCTTCGGCGCCTCCCGAACCACCTTCTGAAATCATGGAAATCATCGGTACCCTGAGCTTGGTCATGGCATAGATATTTCTGGCAATCTGCTGGGCCGCGCCGGAACCCTCCTCAACCGGGTAGGAGCCGGGGGTGAAAATATAAAAATGGATGGGAATACCCTCGGTTTCCGCCACTTTCATGTAACGCAGAGCCTTTTCGTTGCCCTGGGGTTTACAGGACCCACCGTTACGGAACTCTTCGCCGTGGCCGGTTTCCTGGCCGATAACCATAACCGAGGCGGTATAGGGCTTCTTTTTGATCCGCCTGGTAATCGTTGCCTTGGCACAGATCATTGCCGGATCGACATTGGCATCGTCTTCTCCGCCAAGCTCGGTGTAATCCTCATAGACATTTTCCAGAATATCCTTCAGGCTGAATCGCTGGATGGAGCGAACAATCCGAACTCTCTCCATCGGAGTGAGATGTTCTTCCGCTCGTTCTTCGAGGAAACTGATCGATTCATTGAGCTTACGGATCTCTGCCGCGAGGTTTTCCTCGGTATAGTCGTAAATGGTCGATTTGAGCTGGTCGCAGGTTTGTTTGAACCCGTCCAGATTGCCCCAGTTAGAGTAATCTTTTACCTGAAGCAGGTAATTGATTCGTTCTTCAATTTTCAGAAGCTGCTTGAATAATTCTTTCATGTGGAAACTATTTTTGTCAGGTCGCGTCCTTAGAAGGCCAGCAGGCGATCCAGATTGTTTTTAAGGTAATCGAGATTGGTAATGATCGGCTTATTGTGTGAATCGTTGCCGCGAATAACCGTTTCATCTATAAAGCGGGCGGCTTTGGCTTTGGCGTCGTCCATGGAATCCCCCCAAACGAGAGCCAGTGCCAGGTTCGGATCAAAATCACTCGGAATGGTATACGGTCTGTCTCCGGGGACATGGGAGTAAACCACCGACCAGGGATAATCAGGAAATTTGAATTCGGTAATCGTCCCGATC
Organism: uncultured delta proteobacterium; assembly: GCA_963835305.1. Lineage (GTDB taxonomy): Bacteria > Desulfobacterota > Desulfobulbia > Desulfobulbales > Desulfocapsaceae > Desulforhopalus_A. The sequence goes on along the minus strand of CAWIEU010000007.1, from coordinate 39,806 downwards.
CATGGGGCAAAACCGCGTCGGGTATCCTCGGCGACGATACGAAGTTCAATCGCGGCGCCCTTGAATTTTATCGCACTCTGCTTGTAACCGATCCTGTTGCCGAGACCGAGACGAATTTGCTCCCGGATGAGATTCGGCTGTTCGCCGTTGATATAGCTGATCCTTGCGGAGATGTCATTTTCCACCTGGATACGGGTGTTTACCTCAAGGAGATAGGGCTGGCCGGTTCTGCTGACGATCCATTCCCAGGTACCGACATTGTCATATTTTACATAATCCGCCAGCTTGAGGGAGTATTTGACTATCTGATCGAGCAGTTTTTTCTCATCGAAATCGTATTCGAAACAGGACTCGTGGAAACCGGGCGCCGCCTCAACGCGTTTCTGCCGGCCGGTGGACTGGATCGTACAATTTCTTGAGCTGAAATGGATGCGCTCGCCATATTTTGAACAGACGAGCTGAACTTCAAGGTGATTGTAATCGCGCAGACATTGCTCGATCAGTACTCCGCCATCGCCGAACTGTCTCTTGGCGTAATTCTGTAGCTGCCTGTATATTCGACGAAATTGCTCGATTTCCAACACTTCTTCAATGCCCATGCCGCCGCCGCCGGCGGCAGCTTTGACCAGGATGGACGGATTGTCAATTCCGGCCTGCCGCTGATCATCGAGGAGCCGGGCAGCGATTTCTTCCGCTTCCATCTCGTTATAGATGGGGGCGTCGGTTCCGGGAATGGTGGGGATCCCCAGTTTGTTGGCAATGCGCTTGGTGTTGATTTTATCGCCCAGATCCCTGATTACTTCCCAGTTCGGCCCGATAAAGGTCAGGGCCCGATCGCGGATGGTCGCGCGTCTGGCAAAACGAAAATCTTCCGAGAAAAATCCGTATCCGGGATGGATGGCCGTGCAGCCGGTATGATCGGCTATGGCAAAAATGTCATTGGGCTCCGTGTAACTGGTGACGCGCCAAGCGTTTTGCTCTGGGCCGCTGGTGATATTTCGCCGCACATGCTCTGAATCTTTGTCTGCGTCGGTGTAGATAACTATATAATCGAGATCCAGATCTTTGCAGGCATTCATGATCCGAATAGCTATTTCACCACGATTGGCTATGAGAACTTTTCCTTCCAAACTGTTCCTCGTAAAGTTTAATTCCGATAAGCGGTATTTTTCAAAAAACCTTGGAATCTTTCGTTTACCTGGCGTCTGTCCTGAAACGACTTTTTTCCCTTGACCCTGCGTTGCACTTAGAATTTATTCCGCGGAATATTAAGTATATACCTGCGGAAAAAACAACTAGTGCCTGGATTCATAAAAAAACTCATTTCTCGACGGACACCACCTAAAGCACCGTATGGGCACTCAGCATCGGTGCTTTCCGTGAAGGGATGCCACTATTTCGCGATTTTTTTAAAAAACAACGAAAAGAATTGCTAAGGTACTGAAAAAGATGGCTTATCAGCTGTTTTTCTTCTAATATTTCTTGCGTATGCCCACAGATTCCGGTCTGTTAATCTGCAAGCCGACGGTACTATAGTCGTGCAACGACGATTAGAAAAGTAAAATCATACATGCAAAAGAGGTTTTACGCTGAACCAATTCACATCGGATGAGGATCTTCTTTTTCTTCTTGACAGCGGTTCCTCCGCTGAGGGCATATATACTGAAGATTGATGGACTCGTAAAAAGCCCGATCTACGTCGTTGTAGATCTGAAACGAGGATTTGCCGTACCACATGTACTGCCAAATCCTCGTTTCAGATACTACGCCTAGTATATCGAGCTTTTTCCAGAGCCCATCTCAGCAACTTCGATGACTTTTTACGAGATCATCAAGATTGGCAATGAGAAGATTGCATTTTCCTCATGTAATGTTATTTATAAGAAAGAACAATTTGTTAAAAGAGAGTTTACCTCTATTATTGGAAAAAATTTCCTCACAACTGTTGCAGGCCGGAAGGACGCCGCACTATCACCCGTACGATGAACGACGATACAACATCAGAAGAACAGGACTCGGATCAGGAAAAGGGTTTTTTAAAGAAATTAATAGCGACTATTAATTTCAGGAAACTAGCCACAAAAGAAGATTTAGAACACGACATCCAGGAACTCCTCGAAGAAGGGGAAGAGCATGGTCTTATCTCCCAGCTTGAAGAGAGAATGATCAATTCCATTCTTGAGTTTCGGGAAACCTACGCCTCGGAAATCATGACCCCGGCAGCGGAAGTCGTCTCCTTTGACGAGTCGGCGCCAATGTCGGAACTCATTGAAATAGTAATTGAAAGCGGTTTCACGCGGATTCCGGTCTATCGGGAAAATCCTGACCGGATTATCGGGGCGATTCATGCTAAAGATCTCCTCAAGCTTTGCGCCCGGCCAAGTGCCGAACCGGGCAATCTTGAAGGCTATCTGCGGCCGGTCTATTTTATTTCGGAAAAAAAACCGATTGTCGATCTCTTGAGGGAATTCCAGAAACGCAAAGTGCATATGGCCATGGTTACCGATGAGTTCGGCACGGTGCGCGGTCTGATAACCCTTGAAGACATCCTCGAAGAGATCGTCGGGGAGATTGACGACGAATACGATGAGGATGAACATATCATCGAGGTGATAGACGAGCAGACCATTCAGGTGCATGCCTGGGTCGACATAGAAAAAATCGAGGATCATTTCGATGTGGAACTGCCCGAAGGTCCCTACGAATCTGTGGGCGGACTGGTGATTCACCTGCTGGGACGGTTGGCGGTAACCGGAGACATTGTTGAAACCTCCGGGTTCCGGTTTGAGGTGCAGAGTGCCACCACCCGACAAATCAAGATGATACGAGTCAGCAGAATCATCAAGGGCGAGTAGCGATCGTGTCATTATCCCGGACCAGTACTTTTTTTTTAGCTATTCTGACCAGCCTGCTTCTCTGGTCGTCTTTTCCCGGTGGAGGAGAGGTCTGGCCACTGCTTCTCGTAGCTCTAGTGCCCCTGCTTTTTGCCGTAGGTGCCGTAAATGCTAGAAGGGCACTATTCGCCGGACTCTGCTGCGGACTTGTTCATTTCATCCTGCTTCTTTACTGGATAGTAATCGTCCTTGGCAAATATGGAGGGCTGCCCTGGTTCATTGCCGTGGCCGCGCTGCTGTTACTGGCCTTCTACATGAGCCTGTATTTTGTCCTCTTTGCCTTGCTCGCGCGCTATGTATTGCTGAGTTTTCCGGCGGGCGTCAGCCTGTGGCTGCTACCCGTTCTCTGGGTCGGCATCGATTGGCTTCGGGCGGTGTTGTTTACCGGTTTCCCATGGATGGATCTGGGCTATGCCGTGTACAACGAACCCTATCTCATTCAGATAGCCGATCTCGCCGGACATTATGGCGTGACATTTCTGATTGTATTCGTCAATACCGCTCTGTTCCTGCTCGTAAGAAAAAAGCAGAGTGTCTCCGATTATCTTTGGCTCCTTATTCCGGCTCTCTGTACGCTTGGCATGGCCGGTGTCTATTCAGGATACCGCTATGCCGATGTCCAACAGGCGATAACCTCCACCGGGGCATCCCGCATTGACGTGGGAATTGTTCAGGGCAATATCGATCAAAGCATCAAATGGTCGCCGGCACAGCAGCAGGAAACGGTGGAAAACTACCTGACACAGACATCGTCTCTTTTTGCTCTCACGCATCCATCGCTGGTCGTCTGGCCTGAGACTGCTCTGCCTTTCTATCTGCCTTCCGATGGTCATATGCTACCGCTCAAGCGATTGGTGGCTGAAAAGGATTTTGCTCTTCTTGTCGGTGCTCCCTGGTACGAAATCATTGACCGGAGCACAAGAAAGATCAATTTTTTCAACAGTGCGCTTCTCCTTAAACCTGATGGTCGGATTGGTGGAAAATACTACAAGTCGCACCTTGTTCCCTTCGGCGAATATATCCCGCTCAAAAAATATCTGCCCTTTCTGGCCCCGCTGGTCGAAGCGGTAGGCGATTTCAGTTTCGGGACTATTGAGCATCCGCTGGTATGGCAGCAGGCAAAGGTAGGAGTGCTTATCTGCTTTGAATCGGTTTTTCCTGAATTATCCCGAAAATGGGTGTTGGCAGGCGCTAATATACTGGTTAATTTGACGAACGACGCCTGGTATGGTAAATCCAGTGCCCCACACCAGAGCCTCGCCATGTCGGTGCTGCGGGCGGTGGAAACCAGACGCAGTCTGGTCCGATCGGCAAACACGGGAATATCCGCCTTTGTAACCCCCCTCGGAACGATCGTCAAACAGTCGGATCTGTTTGTGCCCTGGGCAAAAACCGAGGATATGGTCCTTCGTCAGGATCTGACGATTTGGGCACGATATGGTCATCTGTTTGCTCCCATTTGCCTGATAATCGGTCTTTTCGGCGGATTGATCGCGGGGATGCGCAGGCGCTGGCGATGAGCGGTTCACCGATCGGGAAAAATTGATTATACTAGTCGTATATTGAAAAAAGGTGAGCTCTTGAGGGCACACTTGATAATTATGGATAAATATTAAATAGTTAAGGTAGATAACATGGCTATAGAAACCGGTGCGGCAGTATCCAAACAAAAACTTGCTGATTTAAAAGTTCGCTTGCTGACTCTCAAGGAGCATCTTTGACTTAGCCGCTAAGAAAGACCGTCTGGCGGAGTTGGAGCGCCAGACCCTGGAGCCCGGATTCTGGAATGATGCGGAAAGGGCAACGGTTATCCAGAAAGAACACGGCCAGCTTCAGGAGGTCATAAAAGACTGGGAAGCCCGGTGGGAGGATCTGGAAGAAACTGAGATGTTCCTCGAAATGGTCATGGAGGAAAAGGATGCCGAGTTAGAGCAGGAAATAGCCGAAAAAATCGTCGGCATGGAGAAAGGACTGGCCCTGGCCGAACTGGAATGCATGTTCAACGGCGAGCATGACAACTGCAACGCCATCATGTCCATCCACGCCGGGGCTGGTGGGACCGAGGCTCAGGATTGGGTGGAAATCCTTATGAGGATGTACCTGCGCTGGGCGGAAATACGTGGTTTTAAGACCGACATCCTGGACTATCTGGCCGGAGACGAGGCCGGTACCAAAAGTGTCACCATCATGTTCAAGGGCAGGAACTGCTACGGCTATCTTCGATCCGAACTGGGAATTCACCGGTTGGTGCGCATTTCTCCGTTCGATGCCAGCGGCCGCCGGCATACTTCGTTTGCCTCGGTCATGGTGCTGCCGGAGCTGGACGACTCCATTACCGTGGACATCGATGATAAGGATCTGCGTATCGACACCTACCGTTCCAGCGGCGCCGGTGGACAGCACGTCAATAAAACGGATTCCGCTATCCGTATAACGCACCTGCCGACGGGAATTGTCGTTCAATGCCAGAATGAGCGTTCCCAGCATAGCAACAAAGCTACGGCAATGAAAATGCTGACCGCCCAACTGTATGAACTGGAAAGGCAGAAGCAGGCGGAACAGAGTGAGGGGCTGACGGGCGACAAGAAAGGTATTTCCTGGGGGAGTCAGATCCGTTCCTATGTTCTGCAACCCTATCGCCTGATCAAGGATCATCGAACCGACCATGAGACCGGCAATGTCGATGCGGTTCTCGATGGGAACCTCGATCCTTTTATCAAAGCATATCTGCTTTTGGGAAAATGATACTGTTCCCGTGAAAAAAGTGCGAAAAAAAGGCCGACTCCCTTGCGAGTCGGCCTTTTTTCTTTACTGGTTTGTAACCTTTCCCGATTGCGCGGTTTATTTCAACACTTCCGCAACAGGGGTGTACTCCAGACCGAATGCTTCGGCAACCGCCTTAAAGGTTACCTTGCCGTTAACAACATTCAGACCGCGGGCTATTTCCACGTTGTCAATACAGCTCTTCTTCCAGCCTTTATTGGCTATCTGCAGGGCATAGGGGAGGGTTGCGTTGGTCAAGGCCAGGGTTGAGGTCTTGGCAACGGCACCTGGCATATTGGCAACACAGTAGTGAACCACGCCATCAACGGTGAAGACCGGATTGTCATGGCTGGTCGGTTTTGAGGTTTCAAAACAACCGCCCTGGTCGATGGCCACATCCACCATTACGGAACCTTCTTTCATGACTTTCAGCATATCCCGGGTAACCAGTTTAGGTGCTTTGGCTCCGGGAATGAGAACGGCACCGATCACCAGGTCGGCCTGGGCCAGCAGTTCGCGCAGCTTCGGCACGCTGCTCATGATCGGAAAACAGTTGCTCGGCATAACTTCCCGCAGATAACGCAGACGGTCGAGATTGGTGTCGAGCAGATATACTTTGCCACCAAGGCCGCAGGCCATAAGGGCGGCATTGACACCAACGACGCCACCACCGATGACTACCACCGTTCCGGGTTCGACGCCGGGAACACCGCCAAGCAGAATACCGCGGCCACCCTTGGTCATCTGCAGGTAATTGGCGCCTTCCTGGGCTGCCATTCTTCCGGCGACTTCACTCATCGGGGTAAGCAGGGGCAGGGAACCATCATCTTTTTGAATAGTTTCGTAGGCAATATTAATTGAATTTGCCTTGACCAGGGCTTTGGTTTGTTGTTCGTCGGCTGCAAGGTGAAGGTAGGTGAAGACAATCTGATCTTTCCGGATAAGCTCGTATTCCTGTGGCTGGGGCTCCTTGACATGCATGACCATGTCGGCTTTCTTGAAGATTTCCGCAGGTGTTTCAACAATCTGAGCACCGGCCTGCTGGTATTCGGCGTCAGAAAAACCGCTGCCTTTACCCGCATTTTTTTCAACCAGCACCTGGTGGTTGTTGTGGATCATTACCTCGACGCCCGCCGGCGTCATACAGACTCTGTTTTCTGCAATTTTGATTTCTTTCAGAATTCCGACGATCATTTTTGTTCTCCTGTATTAAGCGGTGAGTGTCTTGAGATTTATTTGGTAAAGACACCTGTATCCCTCAAGGGGACTGAAAAAATCCCGTTATCGGGGTTTAACACCCCGTTAGGGGGTATAAAGACCTTCATTAATCTTTCCCGAAAAACTGGAAAAGAATTTCTAAGGTACTGCCCCCCACACAGCACGGGGACTCTCTTTAGTGCCCATGCTTTGCGGGTATAAATACCTTCACGAAAATCTTTTCCAAAAAGACGAAAAGATTTTCTAAGGTACTAACCCCCGCACAGCACGGGGATAAGTACCTTCACGAAATTCTTTTCCAAAAGACCGGAAAAGAATTTCTAAGGTACTAAAGTATGTATGGTACTTTCAGGTTATAGCCTTTGTATACGATAAAACTTTCGACCGTCTGTACATCCTCAACCTTGGCCACCTGTTCCGTTATGAACTCAAGAAGACTGTAATCACGGCCAAGCAGAACCTGAAGAATAATGTCATATCTACCGGTAACTATTCCCGCCGACACCACTCCTTTCAGTCTGCTGAATTCTTGGGCTTTATTCTGCAATTCCATGGTCTTCAACTTGATCCCCAGGTAGAGCAGATTATGCCCTGAAAGGGCGTCTATCTGCACGCTGCCGGAAAACTTCAGAATGCCTTCCTCGATCAGTTTGTTGACTCTGCTCCGGATGGTATTTTCGGTAAGCGACAAGGCTTCGGCTATCAATTTGTATGATTTTCTCCCATCCTTCAGATGGCGTAGTATTTCGATATTGGTCTCATCTACTTCCATGCTGTCGCTCGCTCTGTTTGGATATCATCCTTGGAGTTGGTAATTAATTTGTGAATAGTGAACAATTAATACAATATATTGCGGAAAAAAGAAATAAAATAAAAAATATTTTCGCAAAACACAAATATACCCATTGGCTTGATCGGCATGTGCTTTCATTGGCAGGTGTTGCCCCCGATCGGAAAAACCAACCGGCCGCCAGGTGACAAGGCGGTTTGGACCTTTCCAGCTGCCGTTGATCGGCAGGCGGTCGGCCACCCCGCCCAATGAAGCAAGCAAATAAAAATCAATTAATTGGTTTTCTTTTTTGCCACAATATGATGTAGTACAGGAAGGTAGTGCGGTGAAGTTAGGAGTTCGTCACCCTATCTTGATCAGGGGGCGAAAATTACCAATGAGATTTTGAATACCACGGGATCCATCATGACAGACGATCATATTCCGAGCAGAGCCTATCACGACATTTCCAAGCGCTATCCTGAAGTAATCAAAGCGCTGGAAGACCTTGGGACAACCGTAAGGGGGATAGGTCCGCTCGATGAGAAAACCGGTCAGCTCATTCAACTCGCCGCTGCCGCGGCCGCCCAGTCCGAGGGTTCGGTTCATTCCCATACCCGCCGGGCCAAACAAGCCGGAGCTACACGGGAGGAACTGTACCACACCCTGTTGCTGCTCATCTCGACCATCGGCTTTCCTCAGACTATGGCCGCCATCTCCTGGTGTCGCGATATTCTGGAGGGTGAGGGAGGGGAATAGTTACCTGGTACCCATCCAGGGACGGTGTTTGCGGAAGGGTACTATTTGATGATGAGATTGTGCAACTCGTCCACATCATCTTTTTGGTAAGGGAAATGGGTGCGTAGGATTTCACCAATCCTGCGTACCGCCTCACAGATGGCCTCCGCGGGTTTTCCCGCTTTGATTCCGCTGGTGAGGTCGGTTATCGTCGTTTCCCATTCCTGTTGGTCAATCTGGGCGTTGATGTTGCTGTCGGCCAGTAACCAGACCTTTTGTTCCATGACCGAGACATAGAGCAGAATGCCGTTGGCATCTTTCGTTTTGTGCAGCTGTTCTGAATAAAAAGCTGCCAGCGCGCTTTTCTTCACTTCCTGTTCGACGTGTCTTGGGTTCAGGAAATGCTTTTTCAGTTTGTCTGAACGAAGAGCCAATCGATACACCAAAATGTACAACGCGGCAAAGAGGCCGAGAAAAAGCCACATGTTCTGGGCACCGATCCAGAATCGACCGCCGATGATGTTGGTCAGCAGCAGGGCCGACGGGAGAACCAGAGAGACAGCGCAGGTGACAGCCGCCATCGGATAGTCATGGCTGCGGGAAACCACCATCGGCACAATCTCGCCGGAGGTGATGCGTTCTGCCGCCTGCACAACTTCGGTCACTTGTTGCTGTTCGGCATTCGTTAAAAATCTTTCCGCCGGTGTCTTTGTCTTTTGCATTACCATCCTCCCGAAGCGCCGCCGCCACCAAAGCCGCCCCCGCCCCCGCTAAATCCGCCTCCTCCGCCGAAACCACCGCCGCCAAAGCCTCCGGACGAAAAGCCGCCGAAGCCGCCCGTTCGTCCTCCGGATGAGCCGCCCATGGAGCCAAAAAAGAAACTGGCCAGAAAGCCTGCCAGAAAGCCGCCTGGAATAAGTGCCGGAAGAGCCAGCCACTGAAAACCGAGAAATAAGCTGCCAAGAAGAGGTGTGAGTACGGCACCGATTGAAGCAGCAAGCAGCCTGTGACGGCCAAACACTCTTCCTAAAGCAAAGAGCACGAAAAAAAGAAATACCAGAAAACCACCCATGTCATTATGCGTCCCACTGTGGGAGACTACATCTTTACCGCTGAATTCTCCACGAACGACAGCGATAATTGCGGAAACACCGTCAATGACTCCCTGGTTGAAATTTCCATGGCGAAACTGCGGCGTGATGATGTCGCGGATTATCCGTCCACTTATCAAGTCGGTCAGGACGCCTTCCAATCCGTATCCGACCTCGATGCGGATTTTATGGTCATTTTTAACTATGAGCAGCAGGACGCCATTATCGAGTCCCTTCTGGCCAAGCTTCCAATTTTCCACGACCTTCATGGAATAGTCCTCGATATTTTCGCCCTCAAGGGAATCGATGGTGAGCACTACCAGTTGGGTTGAATCCTGCTGTTCCAGCGAGGCCAGCACACTTTCAAGCTGCTGTCTGGTGGCAGGGGAAAGCATGTCGGCATAGTCGTTGACCCTGGCCGTGAGTTTCGGTACCTGCACCGCAAGAGCCGGCCTTATTCCGGTCATGAGCAGAAAAATCAGGGCATAGAGAACTGCGGCAACAACATGAACCAAGTTCGGACCTTTCAGTCGAGCCCGGATAGTACTTTTGTCTTTGGTCATTTGCATCATCGTTCAGAATTTGACTTTGGGGACAGCCTTTGCCCCTTCTTCCGCTTTGAAGTATTCCTTCCTCTCCAGGTGGAGCAGGAGGCTGTTGGTAAGACTTGCCGGGAACTTGCGCAGGGAACTGTTAAAATCCTCTACTGCCTGGTTGTAGCGCTGTCGAGCCACATTTATGCGATTTTCGGTGCCTTCGAGTTGGCTCTGGAGATCAAGAAAGTTCTGGTTGGCTTTGAGTTCGGGATACCTCTCAACCACCAGCATAAGTCTGCTGAGCGCCGAGTTGAGCCCGCCCTGGGCCTGCTGGAACTGAACCATGGCTGCCGGATTACTCAAGTCCTCCGGGGAAAGCTGGACGGATGTGGCCTTTGATCTGGCCTTGATTACCGCTTCCAGGGTATCAGCCTCGTGTTTTGCATAACCCTTCACCGTTTCAACGAGGTTAGGAATGAGATCGTTTCGCCGTTGGATGGTGGATTCAACATCCGCCCAGGCTTTAAAAACTCCTTCTTCTTTAACCTGCAAGGAGTTGTAACCGCAACCGCTCAACAGAAAAAGGGTAAGAAAGAGAAAGGCGATACGCGCGAGATATTGCATAAGGTCTCCAATTGGTAAAGTGGATCCGTCAATTTTCCCGGAAGTTTTCATAAGAGCTTTTCCTTAATTTTTTAAGAGTTACAGTAGTACTTCTTCACGGCGGTGTCTATATCCATGGTGAGAAAGTTTATGTATTTACCATTGCTTGACAGTATGATTGATACCGCGTAAATTGTTGCCTCGTTAACTATGATGATCTCGTAAAAACCTGAAAATCATGGATGGCTAAGTAAAAAACTTCAGATTCGAGGCGCGCGAATTATCAATCATTTCGACGTACAAGAGGTACTTCGAAATGATTGATAATTTGTGGCAACGAAGAAGGTGAAGAGTTTTTACGACGCCATCAACTATCAGGGAGGCAAACAATGAACCCAGGCTGTGAAGAATCGTTCTGGCGGCTGATTGCTCTTACCAGTCAGGCAATGCGCAGTTATGCCGATCAGCGGCTGAAAAGTTACGACCTGACGGTGGAGCAGCTCCAGGTTCTGAAGGAAACCGATATGGACGAGGGACTGCCCCAGCGGGAATTAAGTTCACTTACCGGAAAGAGCCCAGCCAATATGACCAGGATTCTGGATCGTTTGGAGAAAAAAAATAAAATTGTCCGCAAACTAAATCCGCATGACAGGAGATCAATTCTGGTTTTTCTGACAAAAGAAGGGGAAAGGCTGCGCCATGAAGTTATCAATTTGTTTGAAGGCTTACGTTCCGAGCTGGTTGCCGGTATTGAGGTTGAGAAGCAACTGGTCGCCGCCGAAGTACTCAAGGCAATCAGAAATAATATAGGAAAAATGTCGTAAAATTAAAGGAAGAGGGCGAAATTTTGTGTGGAATTCCCGTTATGCCTCCCTGTTCGTTTTTGCCATGATTTTAAAGGAGTAGAATAAATGAAGCTGTATAGTCTGCTTGTTGCTCTGATACTTTGCGCCCCGACCGTTCATGCCATGGATCTCACGGAAATGCAGACCATGGCTCTGAATAACAGGGAGTTGATCCGCCAGTACATGACCATTCTTGAGCAGAGTGAGAAGGATATCGTGCGGGCCAGGGGAGGATTTTATCCATCGGTCGACATCGGTTACACCTCCAATTTCCTCAATAAATCCACTCCCTTCGAAGACAAGGAGAATTCAGTGGCAATCGGCAGTGTCAGCTGGAATATATTTTCGGGCTTTCGAGACAAGTACACACTGCTGTCCGCCAAAAAACAGCGGGAGTTTGAGCAGTATCAGCTGGAGGGAGTTAAACAGGATGTTCAGCTCAATGTCGCGCTGGCCTATCTGGGGGTATTCGAGCGGCAGGCCAATCGCCAGGTGGCCGAGGCCGCCTTTCAGACCCTTGAGAGGGTCTACAAGGATGGAGAAAGCAGGTACAATGTCGGTCTCATCGGTAAGAACGAACTTCTGAAATTCCGTGTCGATTACGATAACGCGGATATCACCTTGAAGGCCGCGGACGCCGATTTGAAAAAGAGCGTCAATAATCTTTCTCAGCAGGTGGGGTATCAGATCACCTTGAAAGATCTGGATTTTGCCGATTTCAAGAAGCTCCCTTTACCTATGAACAAAAACGAATACACCAAAAAGATGCTGGCCGAGAGAAGTGAAATCAGGGCCCTGGAAGCGGTCATTGCCGCGGATTCCGCCAGAACCAAGGCAGAGGTGAGCGGCTATTATCCCCGGGTTGATGTGGTGGGCAGCTATCGCAACTACGATGACAGCATTATTAATGGTGCCGGCTCGGCGGGAGAAGACGAACTGCGGGCCCAGTTGGTCCTTTCAATGAATCTGTTCCAGGGCTTCACCACCGAGGCGACAGTGGCCCGGGCCAAGCTTGAAACCCGCTCCATGCAATACGAACTGGCTGAGTTGAAGCACACTCTGGTCACGGATTTGAACAATCTTCATATCGACTTCAAGGTAAGTCTTGAAAATGTTGTAGTGGCCAGACGTTCCATTGAGCAGGCCGAAGAAAACCTGCGGATAACTCAACTGAAATACAAAGAGGGCCTGCAGCGGGATTCGGATCTGCTCGATGCAATTGCCAACCTGTCCCGAGCCAAGTACAACCTTGTGGCGTCCATGCGAACAGCCTTCGCCAACAACTTTCAATTGACCCGAATGATCGATGGTTTCTAGGGAGGAGCAGGCTTTGAATAATTAAGGGCGGGTTCAAAACCCGCCCGTAGTTCCTTGCCCCCCAGCCGCCAAAACGCCCCACCTGCAACGAAGCAGATGAAGAGTTTTTACGACGCCATCACAAAAAACCATAGAGATATTTCATATACTCATCGGCCTCCGGAGTTCCCTCGGCTGGTGCCCACGATGCAAAATCCTTATCGGAGGCCGGTTCATAAGGACCGGGTTTTACCTCGAAGATGACAGTGTCTTCCGTGAGTGCCAAAAAGGTGTGGAACTGACCCGGTTCGCTATCGACGCCAACGTCGGCTGAACCTGCGGCCAGTCTGTGCACCTCCATCACTTCGCCGGACGGACTGAACAGGAAACTGAGAAGAGCACCCTGCAAAAGTATGACTGTTTCGGCTTTAGGAGGATGCAGGTGGCGATGGGGACGGATATAGCTGTATGGCTGCAGGGCGTTGAGCATCCTGTGCATGGACGCCTCCGGTCCTTTATGGAAAGGGAGTATCATCCTTTTTCTCGGACTGCGTCTTGAAGCTTCCACAGCCCTGGCTATGAGCTTTTCACCTATCAAGGTGGTGTCTGACTCAGGAGGCGGCAAGGCTTTGGGATAATTGGAATTGTCTGAATGAGTTGGCATATGTTCCCTCATGAGCAGCTGTCGATGAATTTATCGATCAGCAGGCGGGCAATGGTGATTTTCGAAGGCAGGACCGGCAGGTCGTGTATGGTAAACCACCGGGCGTCTTCAATCTCATCGCCGTCGATCTCGATTTCTCCGTCGATATAGGCGGCGGTGAATCCGATCATGATCGAATGCGGGAACGGCCAGGGCTGGCTGGCCACATACCTGATATTGCCGATCCGGATGTTTACCTCTTCCTGCACTTCCCGCTTGACCGCCTCCTCCAGGGTTTCCCCCGGTTCGACGAAGCCGGCCAGCGTGCTGAACATCCCAGTCTGGAATCTGGGCGAGCGGGCCAGAAGAATGCGATTTTCCCTGATAACCGACATGATCACAGCCGGCGACAGGCGGGGAAAGCTGACAAAACCGCAGGCCGGACAGATCTTGGCCAGTTCGGTTTTTCGATTTTCCATAGGGGTGCCGCATTTGCCGCAGAACTGATGTTCCCGGTGCCAGTGCAGGATCTGTATTGCCCGGCCTGCCAGAATGAAAAGATCGTCATGCACGGTGCCGAAAAGGCTTCTGAGACCCTTGAATTCCAAAAAAGGCGGCAGGGAAGTGATATCCCGGACTTCTGCCGTAAAACAGTTGGTGTTGCCATATCTGCCGAGAAATTGACTGAACACCGGCACCAAGCCAAGTTGCTCGGGAGACTGTGTGCAAATGGTGTCCTGAGCGTTGTCCGGTATGTTGACCAGCAGCTTTTCACCCTGGAAAATAAACCAGAACTCGGGCAGAACTGCTGATTCATCGGATCTGAAGGCGGGAATAAACCGGGCTTTCAAGGAAAAATAAGAGTTGTCATCCATGATGATCTCATAAAAAAGTCATCCAAGTCACTGAAATGGGCTCCGGAAAAAGCCCATCATCCATGCCGATGTATTTATTGACACAGTCGTCCCGTCAAGATCTGCCTTGAGACCGGCTGATTGATCTTGCTTGACATGACACTATGTGATATTGGACTATAGAAATTATAAATCATACTCCCCATACACCAAGGGCTGAAATGCACAGCATTTCTCCGTTGATCTATTGACATTCCGACAGTAAAAAGTCAAGGTGTGAAGGAATATGTAGAGGAAGGTGCGTTTTGTCAATTAGAGCGGTAAATTCTTCCGATATCCAGATTGCACGATGTGGATAAGGTACATGATAATTGCAGAAATAAGCCGTCCCCCGATGGGAAATGGGTTCAGAGATAATGTGTAAGAGGTAAATGTGAAAATACTGATAGCTGAAGACGAATTTACCACTCGAATGATGGTTCAGGTATGCCTGGAGAACTGGGGATATCGCGTTGACAGTGTGACTAACGGCGAAGAAGCCTGGGCGAAGCTGCAAAAGCAGGACGCCCCGCATATTGCCATCCTCGATTGGGAAATGCCCGGCATCGATGGGGTTGAGGTCTGTCGCCGGGTGAAGGAAATGGAGGTTGAAAACCCTCCGTATATCATCCTATTGACCAGTCGGGACAGCAAAATGGATATTGTCCGGGGTTTTGATGCGGGTGCGGACGATTACATGACGAAGCCCTTCAACGATGATGAACTTCGGGCCAGAACCCGGGTAGCCGAAAGGCTCGTGCGAACTCAGTCCTCGCTTTCGGAGTCCGTTACTGAATTGCGTGCCGCTTTAAATCAACTGGAACTGCTGGAGTCCGAAGTTGCAGTTTGCGGGAGCTGCCGGAAAATACTCAACAGGTATGATGGGGAATGGTACAGCTTTGAGGATCTTGTGAAATATAGGAACAACCCCCATTTCATTTTTGATACCTGCCCGCAATGCGCGGGGAAATAACCCGGGATAAATTTGGCCGGTCAAATTTATCCCAAGCCTGATGGTATGTCGACGGTAAAAAGTCCGGGAATCTCTGCCGTCTTACATTCCTACGGAGAACATGGCTTCCAGGTCGTGCCGGGAATACGCCTTAAAAGCCAGCATTGTTTCGGTTTTCAGGATTTCTTTTATCGTAAGCATCCTTTTTGTCACAAGATTTGCCAATTCTTCGTTGGTGGCAACACGGACTATCGCGACCAGGTCATAATTGCCGCTTACGGAATACACCTCGGATATTCCGGGGATGCCTTCCAGTTTTTCCGCCACTTCATTAATTTTTGTCCGTTCTACGTTCATCAGGATGATAGATGTAACCATGGGGGCCTCCAGAATATGTACTTTATTCCTTGAAACAACATTTGTCTGCCTGCACCATTTGCCGGCAAAATAGCCACTGAATGATTCGGGCCGATTGTAGCATCTTTGGGTAAATACTACAAATTTTATGTTTTTACGAGATTATCACAGATGACAAACTCGTAGAAACCTGAATTTTTGGACAGCTAAGTAAAAACCTAACCCCGCAAAGCACGGGGATAAGTACCTTTAGACAAATTATATTCCTTGCTAAAAACAAAAAAACAATCTGTAAGGTACTAAATTCAGCAATGCCTATAAGATTTTACCCTGAAAATAACCATGATTATGGATATAGTTTTCAGCTAAAAATAACTCTCTAAACGAGGTCGTCCATGCTTCCGGAAAAATATCTGAAATTTTATCGTGGGATTGTCCGGGATATCCCGCAAGAAAATATCATTACGGATCCGCTCAGAACTCTTACCATCGGTACCGATGCCGGGTTCTACCGATTGGTTCCTAAAATCATCATCAATGTGGAAAACGAAAAAGAGGTGCGGCTGATTCTCCGGGAGGCAAATAAGCTGCGGCTTCCCGTTACTTTCCGGGCGGCGGGTACCAGTTTATCCGGACAGTCGATCACCGATTCGATTCTGGTGCGATTGGGCCAGGGCTGGCGCAAATACCGGGTTTTTGACAACGCAGGCAAAATACAGCTGGAACCTGGAATTATCGGCAGTCAGGCCAATGCAATTCTAGCCGAATTCGACAAAAAAATCGGACCGGATCCGGCTTCGATAGATACCGCCAAAATAGGCGGCATCTTGGCTAACAATGCCAGCGGAATGTGCTGCGGTGTCGAGCAGAACAGCTATCAAACCCTCGAGAGCATGCGGCTTGTGCTGGCCGACGGAACTGCGGTTGATACCGCTGAAGACAAAAGCCGCGCCGATTTCGAACGGAGCCATGCAACCGTACTGGAAAGGCTTAAGCAGCTTCGGGCACGGGTGTTGGCGGATAGGGAGCTTGCCGAACGCATTAGGTATAAATTCAAGATCAAGAACACTATGGGCTATAGCCTGAACGCTCTTATCGATTTCGAAGATCCTTATGATATCATGATCCATCTGATGATCGGCAGCGAAGGAACGCTGGGATTTATCTCAGATGTCGTCTATCGAACTGTTGTGGAGCACCGGCATAAAGCGAGCGCCCTGATCTTCTATCAGGATGTGAAAACCGCCTGTCAGGCGATCCCCATCCTCAGAAAACAACCGGTGGCTGCTGCTGAGCTGATAGACCGGGCAGGCTTGCGCTCCGTGGAAAACAAGGAGGGCATGCCGGATTTCCTGAAAGATTTGTCGGCCACGGTGACGGCCCTTCTGGTTGAAACCAGGGCGGAGTCGGCGGATACACTTCAGTCCCAGATCGCCGGAATTCAGGAGGCATTGCTGCAGCTGCCGACAGTTCGGCCCGTGTCCTTTACCGATGTTCCGGCCGAATTCACCGCGCTATGGAAGATCAGAAAAGGCTTGTTCCCGGCAGTAGGCGCGGTCCGCAGGACCGGAACCACCGTGATTATAGAAGATGTTGCTTTTCCGGGAGAACATCTGGCCGATGCCGCGCTTGATCTGCAGGAATTGTTTAAAAAATATGGCTATGATGAAGCAATTATTTTCGGCCATGCCCTTGACGGCAATCTGCATTTTGTCTTCACCCAGGATTTTTCCATCGAATCGGAGGTTGTGCGATACCGGGACTTCATGGCGGAAGTGGTGGCAATGGTGGTCGAAAAGTACGACGGCTCCCTGAAGGCGGAGCACGGCACCGGCCGTAATATGGCTCCCTTTGTCCAGAAGGAGTGGGGTGAGGCAGCCTATAACCTGATGCGAGAGATCAAAAATATCTTCGATCCCCTTAATCTTTTAAACCCGGGAGTCATCCTCAATGAGGATGCCGAGGCCCATATTAAAGATTTGAAACCCCTGCCTGCAACCCATGAGATAGTCGACAAATGTATCGAGTGTGGCTTCTGCGAGCCGATCTGCCCTTCCAGGGATCTGACCTTCACCCCGAGACAGCGCATTGTCGGACGGCGAGAGATCAGCAGGCGGATGGCGGCGGCCGATACTCCCACAAATAGCACAAAATTAAAAGAATTAGTCAAAGCCTATCAGTATCCCGGCAAAGATACCTGCGCGGCTGACAGTCTCTGTTCCACCCGTTGCCCGGTCGGCATCGATACCGGCAAGATGATCAAGGCATTGCGGGAGGAAGACAACGGCAGGCTCGGCAACACTATCGCCAACTGGGTGGCGGATCATTTTGCCGGAACTGCCGGAACGATCGGCCGCACCCTGAATGTTGTCGATTCCGTCCACAAGAGAACGGGAACTCCCTTTCTGGAGAAGTCTTCTCTTCTGGCCAGGAAAGTGACCATGAACAAATTGCCTCTCTGGAACAAGGAGATGCCGACGGCAGCGCCGAAAATAGAGGTCGCGCCCGGCGATGCAGCCAATCCTTTGCAAGTTGTTTACTTTCCGAGCTGTGCCGCAAGAGCAATGGGTGGTCCGGCACGGGAAGATGAGCAAAGAGATGCATTGCCGCAGAAAACCGGGTCGCTTCTGAAAAAGGCCGGATATGCCATTATCTATCCGGAAAACCTGGACGCACTTTGCTGTGGTCAGGCCTTTGAGAGCAAAGGGTTCATGGCTCAGGCCGACCGAAAGTCCCGGGAACTGTCGGATGCGCTTCTGGCGGCATCGGACAACGGCAGGATTCCCGTGCTCTGTGATACCAGCCCCTGCTTTTACCGGATGCAGTCAACCCTGGATAAACGTCTGCAGCTCTATGAACCGATCGAATTCGTCCTTACCTATCTGATGGACCGGCTGAATTTTACCCAACTGGATGTGAAAGTAGCGGTCCACCCGACCTGCTCGACCAGAAAGCTGGGACTGGAAGCAAAGCTCGAACAGTTGGCCAGGGCCTGCGCCAGGGAGGTGATTATGCCTGCGGATGTCTATTGTTGCGGTTTTGCCGGCGACCGTGGTTTTAATTTCCCTGAACTCAATGAATCGGCCCTGAAAGACCTGAAGGAGCATGTCTGTACCTGCGAGGCAGGATACTCCACCAGCAAGACCTGTGAAATCGGTTTGTCGCTGCATAGCGGCATTCCCTACCGGTCAATTCTTTATCTGGTGGATGAGGCAAGTGAGCCTGTTGCTCAGGAGTTGAGCAATAATCACGAAGGAGCGTAGATGACGAGGGTATGATCTTCTTCTGCCAGCTCCTGGTCAATGATTGCGGAAATCCGTTTCCAGTCGCCACCGGCAAGACCCGCGCCGATCTTGGGATAACCGATCCGCTTGCCGGAAAACTGTTGTTTTATCTTTCTGAATAAGCTTTGGACGGCCTCGTAGTCAACCAGTACGGCTTTGCCGCGATAATGATACTGGGTATAGCCGTTGATGATGGTAATCTCGTGCTTGCCGCGTTTAACGGTGGCGGAACTGAAACTGCCAAGTTTGTTCCCGTCGCCTTTGGTGGTGACCAGGTCCGCGGCATAGGCTTCGGGAAATTCATCCTGAATAACCCGGGCTATCCCGGCGCCCATGGTGCAGAAGCAATTGCAGCCATGGACAATGACATCGAACCGGCCATCCAGGGCAAGCGTGATAAGGTCTCCTTCAACTGTCTTCATCTGTCCTCTATATTTGTGTTGGCGTGGATTTTTGGGCTATTTCCTGGCGGTTACTCCATAATAGGCAACCAGTTCCGTGATAGCCTGATAACTTTGGGCACCGACCAGTTTATGCTGTCCCATTACAAAAGTCGGCACTGCGTTGATGGATTTGAAGCGGGACTCCGCCCAGTCTCTATCTACTTTTTCCCTATAGGTACGGTTTGTCAGGATCTGTTCCGCTTCCTTTTCTGGTAAACCTGCTTGTCTGGCGAGTCGGAGAAGGACAGGAGTTTTAGCCAGGTTGAGACCTTCGGCGAAATATGCATGAAAAGCAGCAAGATGGAATTGTTCCCCTCTTCCCTGGTCCTCCGCCCATAGCCCGAGTTCCTGAGCCAGCCGGCTGTTATAAGTTTTATTTCTTGCGCCGAAAGGCAAGTGCAGCTCTTCGGCCGTAAGGCGTAAACGTGCCATCATTTCCGCGATCTTTTCGGGGGTGGTCCTGAAAAGTTCCTCCAGCAGCCGACCCTCCTCCGGCGTCTCCGGGTGGAGGGGAAAGGCTCGCCAGCGGACAGTCACATCATATTCTTTCTGTAATCTCTCTATACGCCCGGTAATGAAGTAGCAGTAGGGTCAGATATAGTCGGAAAAGATCTCCAGTTCCATGGTCCAATCATCCTCTGTTAAGTTCAGTTAACTTGCCGGAATTCTGGCGGATTGTATTGCTCTCACTATCGGTGAGAGCTGTGTCCTGAATCCGGCGCAAGTTCCGGCTGTAATCCGTACCTGGTTTATCATGCCTGAAAATCGACCGATTTATTTGTTAAAAACGAAAGTATTTCGTCCATCAGCTCATTGATTATCTGATACTTTTCAGGTGATTGATCCAGTATCACGGTTTCAGGCTGGATGTAAAGAGACGGCAGAAGGTCGGCATTGCAGTTCTTTACAATCGCCCTGGCCGTTTCCTGAGTGGTCTCCAGGTGGAATTGCATTCCGATCACCGATTCTCCGTATTGAAATGCCTGGTTTTCGCAGGCTTCGCTCCTGGCAAGGTGAACTGCGCCTTCGGGCAAGTCAAAAGTATCGCCATGCCAGTGAAAAACTTCAATTGAAGGTGGAAAATGAAAAACGGTATCATCGTCCATGGCAATTCCTTCTATCGGAAACCAGCCGATTTCCTTGCGACGATTGGGGTATACCGATTCACCCAATGCACTGGCAATGAGTTGGGCACCAAGACAAATGCCCAGCACCGGTTTGCCGGATTCAATAGTCTGTCTGATAAACCGTTTTTCCGACCGCAGCCAGGGGAAGTGTTCTTCGTCGTTTACACTCATGGGGCCGCCCATGATGATGAGCAGGTCGATTTCGTTGGGGTTTGGCAACGTTGTCGACTTGTAAAATTTTGTCACAGTCGTCTCAAATCCGGCGGAATCGAGCCAGGTACCGATACTGCCAAGCCCTTCGAAGGAAACATGTTGCAGGTAGTGGGCACGCATGTAAATCTCCTGTAATAGAAATTATTCCATTTTTATCTGGCGATTATTCATTGATAGAGGAGTTTTCTGATGATTACCATACAATATACATTACCGGCAAGTGGAACAATGCTGGTCCTTCAGTAATCTATCCAACACATTGATTTGTATTATTAATATATATGGCAGGCAGGCGAAAGCTTGATCTTCCGCTTTTGGGAGCAGGTAAGATTGTTGTTT
This sequence comes from uncultured delta proteobacterium, assembly GCA_963835305.1. GTDB lineage: Bacteria > Desulfobacterota > Desulfobulbia > Desulfobulbales > Desulfocapsaceae > Desulforhopalus_A. Next base: position 18,802 of record CAWIEU010000007.1, on the reverse strand, counting down.
GTGCCGAGGTGGATAAACAAGGAGTATGGCGAGAAAAGGCGGGATATCCGCCTGCACTTCCGCCCGTCTATCTGCCGATAGAACGGGCGGGCAGGGCATTGAGGGAATTATTCTTCGTATCCCTTACCGTTGCAGGTCGGACAAACATTATCGGGGGTGCATTGCATACCGTCTTCTTTCTGGGTTCCGCTCCATTCCGAGGACGTTTCACAGACACCTTCGATTATCTTCTTGCCTTGGCAGGTTGGACATGGAGTACGTTTTTCATCAGGCATAAATATCTCCTTAAACAATCTCTTCTTAAATTGAAATCTGTAAATAAAAATACCGTGGCTATTCTTCTACGAGGTAATCTTTAAGCTTTTCCAGAAGCGAATCGGGAAGTTCACGCTTGTACATGAACGCCTCCGCTTCCTCTCCGGTTATTTGTTCTTTCACTTCGATAGGCAATGCGCGTAATATTGCCACACGATGCGGATCCGGTTTTTCTTTTTTATCTTCCTTCATCAATTTAGCTCCTTATTAGTACCTTACAGGATGTTTTCTTGTTTTTTGCAATAAACATGCTGTCCTCAAGGTACTTATCCCGGCTTATTTCCCGTTTACCGGGGTTAAAGTCTTGCCGGTACCGGTAAGATAACGTCATCCGGTTTAAGGCAATCCAATAATGCTATAAATTGGAGGTGATTGTCGATTCTGTCAATACCTGCGGCAAAATTTAGTAATAATAATTATCAGCGTGTTGAAAAGGTGAAGAGTTTTACTTAGCCGTCCTTGCTTTTTAGCTTTTTGCGAGTCCATTAAGATTGAAAACTTTTAAAAGTCACTTTGTAAGTAGCGATGGACTCCGGAAAAAGCTCGATATACGAGGCGCAGTGTCTGAAACGGCAATTTGGTAGTACATGTGGTACAGCAAATTGCCGTTTCAGACCTACAACGAAGTAGATCGGGCTTTTTACGAGTCCATCAGGGTTTATCCTGCACAAAGCGCAGATCAGACCGCATAGCCGAAACATCCTCTTCGGATCCCTTCATCCAGCCCGACCGGCTCTGCTGCACGGCGTCAAAGGCGGCAATATATGGTTTGATATCCAGTAGCGGTGATCCGTTGAGAATATCGATCCCCCTTACCGTGAGAATATTTTTTTCGACCCCGACAAGCTGTACGATAGAGATGCCTATATGATTGGGCCGTAGCGGTGATCTGGTGGCGAAGACGCCGCGGGGAACGGTGTCCATAAATGGCGTCACCGTCAGGGCGGTTCGCTGCGCCTTGTGAAATTCGTACAGGAGATAGATATGGCTGAATCCGTCCAGGTCGGCCAGCCCTTCCTGGTACTGTTCGTCCAGTTCCACGGTACCGATTACCTCGGCGGCACCTTTGGGTTGAATCGGCATATCTTCCAGCTTGTCAAAGGGGGTGTGGATAGTTCCAATCGGTTTCATAAAAATTCACTTATGTTTTGAAGAAATAGATGCACCCGCCTGTCTGGAATTGTTACCAAAAGCAGGCGGGTGTGCAGTCGCGCAATAAGAGATGGCTAAGTAAAAAACTTCAGATTCGAGGCGCGCAAATTTTCAGTTATTTCGACGTACAAGAGGTACTTCGAAATGATTGAAAATTTGCTGCAACGAAGAAGGTGAAGAGTTTTTACGACGCCATCAAAGTTTACCAGTAATAAAGTGCTGAATCTCCAAGCTCATATTCAATTTCCAGCAATCTGTTGTATTTGGCAATCCGCTCGCTCCGGGAGGCTGAGCCGGTTTTCAGTTGACCACCGTCCATGGCCACGGCGAAGTCGGCCAGGAAGGTATCTTCCGTCTCGCCGGAACGGTGGGAGATGAAGTAGTGCCAGCCGGCATCGCGGCACATCCGCACGGCATCGATACTCTCGGAAACCGTGCCTATCTGGTTGAGCTTGATGAGGACCGAATTGGCTGTTTTCTCCTCAATGCCCCTGGCGATATAGCGGGTATTGGTAACGAAGATGTCGTCGCCAACGATGTCGATTTTATCTCCGACTCGTTCGGTGAATTTCTTGAAACCTTCCCAATCGTTTTCCGCCAGAGGATCTTCCCAGGAGACTATAGGATACTTCTCAACCCATTTGACCCCCATTTCGATAAGATCGGCTGATTTCATCTTGCCTGCACCTGAGCGGGTGAGATCATACGAAGTGGTGAGGTCGGTGGAAAAAGAACTTGCCGCGCTGTCGAGAGAAATGGAAATATCCTGCCCCGGCACATACCCGGCTTTTTCGATAGCCTCGATGATAATATCCATGACCGCCTCATTACTGGCAAGATTGGGGGCAAAGCCGCCTTCATCCCCGACGCTGGTTGCCAGGCCACGGTCTTTCAATAATTTTTTAAGGATATGAAAGGTCTCTGATATATACCGCAGTCCTTCACCAAAAGACGGCGCGCCGATCGGCACAGCCATAAACTCCTGAATATCGACACTGTTGTCGGCGTGGGCGCCGCCGTTGATGATATTCATGGCCGGAACCGGAATTCTTCTGGCGCCTGTACCGCCAAGGTACCGGTAGAGAGGAATGTGGTGGGATGCCGCGGCGGCTCGGGCAACGGCCATCGATACGCCGAGGATGGCGTTGGCCCCCAGTTGTGATTTGTTATCGGTGTCGTCAAGCTGCAGCATTCTGTTGTCAACGGCCAGTTGTTCGGATGCCGGCATGCCGATAATTGCCGGGCTGATTATGGTGTTGACATTATCCACGGCTTTCAGCACGCCTTTGCCGAGATACCGGCCCTTATCCCCGTCCCGCAGTTCGATCGCCTCATTTTCGCCGGTGCTGGCACCTGAGGGGACTGAGGCGGAGACGCTGGTGCCGTCGTTCAGTTCGACAAATACCCGCACTGTAGGATTCCCCCTGGAATCGAGTATCTCCATTCCCCGTACAGCTGTGATTGTATCCTTCATGCCTTGCCCCCCGTTGTAATTTGATTGATGGGTGAAAGAAGTCGATGCCGGAGCGGCACCCGCTCTGTCCTGCCGGATTTTTGCTAATCTGGTAAAAAATCCCTTTGTGAACCGGGATGGACTTTAGAAAAAGCTCGATATACGAGGCGTAGCGTCTGAAACGACGAAGATCGGGCTTTTTGCAAGTCTATCAGGTTTAATGAAATCGTAAAAACCTGAATTTTCGGATGGCTAAGTAAAAAGCTTCATATGCGAGGCGCGTAAATTTTCAATTATTTCGGCGTACTAAAGTACGTCGTAATGATTGAAAATTTGCAGCAACGAAGCAGATGAAGAGTTTTTACGACGCCATCAGGTTTAATGAGTGAAATAATAACCACTTCGGGGGGCAGGTCAAACGTATGTTAGCTGCAATATCGATGGACTCGTAAAAACTTCAAAATCAAAGTGTTAGGAAGAGGTCCGGTACCTGCTGCCGCTGCTCGGTCCTTCCTTAAAAAAGAGCACTGAAAACGCCTCGCTCCCGCAGGATATTCAAGCCGATAAGCCAAAGTACCAGCCCGCCGATTATTTCCGCCCAGGTGGAAAGACTGGTGAGCCGGGCAACCCGTTTGCCCAGGTGCAGCCCGGCAATAGTGAAAAGACCGGCAACAATGCCGATGATCGTCGCGGGATAGACGATCGAGACCTGCAGCATCGACATGGAAAGACCGACGGCCAGAGCGTCAATGCTGGTGGCTATGGAAAGCATGACCATGGTCATGCCCTTGGTGGAATCCTTGCGGATGGGCGTAAAGCCTTCTTCTTCATCTGCCAGGATGGCTTCTTTCAGCATATTGGAGCCGACCAGCGCAAGCATGATGAAGGCCACCCAATGGGCATAGGCCGCAACATAATTTTCGATGGAGGCACCGACTGCCCAGCCGATAACCGGCATCATGGCCTGAAAGAGGCCAAAATGCCAGGAGAGCCGGAATGTCTGCCGAAAACTAACCTGCTTGAGGCTGACCCCGGTGGCGATGGCCACGGCGAAAGCATCCATCGCCAGGGCCACGGCAATTCCCAGGGTTGTAAGTATATGCATGGGCTGAATGGTCCAATTTCTGTTAGGGGTGACGCAAAAGCCCCTATTTAACAGAAATGGCTGGCACCAGGCAACAAAAAATCCTGGGCTTTTCCCCGGTTTGAACCTTCGGAGTCTGGTCCCCATGCGTTGCATGGTGACCTACCCATGACTGCGCCGCAGTCTTCTAGGGCTGAAGCGGTAAGAATTGATATACGGCAGGATGCAACGCATCTAAAAAAGGATCCCATGCGACGCATGGGATCCAGAGTGATGGCTAGCCCCTTAACCGATTTAATCCTTTAAGATTATAGCCTCAGGAGTTTTTCGCTGCATGCAGGGCCTGGTCGAGATCGGCGATGATGTCCGTGGGATGCTCCGCTCCTACACAGAGGCGAACCATATTGGCCGGAATACCGGCCAGGGCCCGTCCTTCCTCGCCCTGTTGCTGATGGGTGGAGATCGCCGGAATAGTGGCAACGCTTTTGATGCGGCCAAGGTCGGTGGCTCGCCAGATCCGCTGCAGGCTGTCAAAGAACTTCCTGGTTTTTTCCACGCCGCCCTTGATGCAAAACGACATGAGATGCCCATAACGGTTGATCGGCCTCTGGTACTGGTCGTCAAATTCGGCATCGACCAGCCACATGTACCGCGCCGCCAGATCATGGAGCGGATGATCTTTCAGCCCGAGATACTGGACGCTCTCTATGCCGGGCTGGGCTACCAGATATTCCGCGACTTTTTCGGTATTTCTACTCATCAGGTCCATTTTTGAGCGAATGGTCCGCATGTCGTTTAAGGTCATGACCGCCTGCAACGGATGCAGGTTCGGGCCGAAGTCCCTGTTTTGCAGGTATTTTACGGCGAGGGAAAAATCCTCCTTGAGCATGTCGTCGTCTATATTGGTAACCAGATTCTTCCGGGCGATAACCGCGCCGCAGATGCCGAAGCCGCTGCTGGTAAGACTCTTGGTCACCGATTGAACCACGATATCGGCTCCATGACAGATGGGCCGCAGGAGGGCGGGGGTGGCCACCGTGGAATCGCAGATAAGCGGCAGGTTATGGCTATGGGCCAGATCGGCCACCGCCGCTATATCGAAAAAGCCCAGTTGGGGGTTGCTGGGCAGCTCACCGTAAAGAAACCTGGTGTTCTTGTCGATTTTCGAAGCCCACTCATCGAGATTGGTGGCATCCTTGACCCAGCGGCACTCGATATCGCGCTCCTGCATGAGCCGCACGCTGAACTGCTGAAAAGTTCCGCCGTAGCACTGAGCCGTTGCCACGAAATTGCGCGGTTCGCCGGCCTTGGTCATAACCTTCAGAAAAGGCTGCACCGCGGTCATGATGGCGGCCATGCCGGAAGAAGTCGAACAGCAGGAGGTGGTGCCGTCGAAGCCGTAGCCTTCCAGCAGGGCAAGAGTCCATTCGTAATAATAGGTCGATGGGTTGGCGATGCGGGAATAGCACCAGGTGGGGATTTTGTAGGCGAGCGCTGCGGCCATCTCGTCCGAGTCGGTGTAGGCCTGGGAAGTGCTCATGAAAATCGGCTCGATGATCGAGCCCTGATAATCCTTTAAGGCATCGGTCACCGAGTAGAGACCATGAACGGCAATGGTGTCGAATTTCCAGTTTTTGACGGTGTTCTTGATGTAATCCGCCCTTTCAGCAAGATATTTATTATTCCTGTCGATATATTCCTGCATACCGGGGGTGATGAGAACTTCATTTCCGGACATGGCAGCCTCCTTTTCGATTGTGGAGAAAGATCTTGGGAATTCTAAACCCGCCCTATGTCAATCCTCCCTTTCCAGCTTCAGGAGTTGTTTTTTTATATCCAGGCCGCCGCCGAAGCCGGTAAGGGAGCCATCCTTGCCGATGACGCGGTGGCAGGGCACAATGATGGGAATCGGGTTTTTGCTGTTGGCCATACCGACTGCCCGGCAGGCTTTGGAGTTTCCCACCCGTTCGGCAATCTCTCCGTAGCTTGCCGTCCGGCCGAAGGGAATCTTTTGCAATTCCTGCCAGACGCGTTTTTGGAAGTCGGTACCTTTGGGAGCGATTCTCAGATCAAATGCCTGCCGCTTGCCGGAAAAATATTCGGAAAGCTGCAGAAGCGCTTCAGTAAAACATGATTCATCGTATACCCAGTCATCGGCAATGTGCTTTTCTTCCGAGGTGTTGGGAAAGTAGAGCGCTTCCAGAATGCCGTCCTTTCCTGTTAAGAGAAGTTTTCCGATGGGGCTGTGATAGTAGCAGTAGTGTTTCACAATGACGATTCTCTCCTTTTACTTTTAAAGCTTCTGCAACGAGTCCGGCCCGCTCTGCTCCGGTTTAGCTGCTTTTGGTTATGCAGCCAGGGATTTGAGCGCGGCTGCGTAGTCCGGTTCCTGGGTTATTTCCGGAACCTGTTCGGTGTATTTTACCTTGCCTTCCGGATCGACGATCACAACTGCCCTGGCGAGAAGTCCGGCCAATGGACCGGTGGTTATGGTCTGGCCATAATTCTTCCCAAAGTCGGCCGCTCTGAAAACTGAGGCGGGGATCACGTTCTTTAATCCCTCCGCTTCACAGAATCTGCCGTGGGCAAATGGGAGATCGGCTGAGATACAGAGTACTACGGAGTTGGGATGGCTTCCCGCCTCGCTGTTGAATTTGCGTACTGAAGCTGCACAAACATTGGTGTCTACAGAAGGAAAGATGTTGAGCACCACATTTTTTCCACGGTAATCCTTCAGGCTGATCTCGGAAAGATCAGATTTGACCAGGGTGAATTCAGGAGCCACGGAATTAACTGCCGGAAGTGATCCTATTGTTTCGATTTCATTGCCTTTAAGGGTGATTTTGGCCATTTGGTCTCCTTGGGTTTTCATTAATTTTGCTCGGTATTTTTGCAATATGCAAGCTGTTCGTTAGCTCAGTAACCGGCGCCGATTTGAAAGTACATGATAAAAGTTCTTACTTTTTAGACGGTTGTCAACCTTCGGTGGAAAATAATTGCCAGGATTGTGGTACGGCACATATCCTTTGTTCCGGAACCGGAAAAAACGCAGTTCGTCGAGTTTTCCCCGCTTGGTGAGAGAGGTAAGAGTATGAAATACTATCGGAATATTCAAGGAGCCGGTATTGGCCGTTGCGTTGCAAAAAATATATAATTTGGGAGCACCGCGTTGCTCTGGATGCAAGGTGTTGAAATCATGAGCCGATAGTGGTTTAACTAGGAGAAATATATTTTTCGGGCCGTCTGTCAAAGAACATGGAATTCAGCGTAGGGTGGTTGAACACAGCCACCAGAGTGAGCTTATGTCTTTCATACCAGTCATCGGGGAATCGATCAAAAAACAACTTGAAGACAGAGAGGAGGAAATTCTCTCACCGTTTGCAACTCTCAATAAAAACTCCTTGGGCCGGCAAAGACAGGAGGAAGAGGAAATATCCGACATCCGCCTGCCTTTTCAACGTGATCGGGATCGAATAACGCACTCGAAGACCTTTCGACGGCTCAAGCATAAAACCCAGGTTTTTCTTGCGCCCACCGGTGATCATTACAGAACGAGGCTCACCCATGTCCTCGAGGTTTCCCAGATCGCCAGGACCATCGCTTCAGCCCTCTGTTTGAATGAACCGTTGACCGAAGCCATTGCCCTCGGGCATGATCTTGGCCACACCCCTTTCGGCCATGCCGGAGAGGTCACCCTCAATGAATTGCATCCAAGTGGTTTCCGCCACTATGTCCACAGTCTTCGGGTTGTCGATTTTCTGGAAAATGACGGCAGGGGCCTGAATCTTAGCTTTGAAGTGCGCAACGGTATAATTCGTCACTCCAAGGGACGCTCCGATATCCTGCCGAAAGATAAGTCGGAGAGTGCCATAACTCTTGAGGGGCAGGTCGTCCGCCTGGCGGATATAATCGCCTATGTCAATCACGATCTCGATGATGCTCTGCGCGCAGGTATCCTGATCGAGGCCGACCTCCCGGTTAAAATCAGAAAGGTCGTGGGGGAACGGCATTCAAAACGAATAGGTTCAATGGTTCGTGACCTGATCGTTGAGACACTGGCGGCAGATGATGGCAATCTGCACATCAGCGACGGCATGCTGGAAGCAATAACCAACATGCGTTCATTTCTCTATGAAAATGTCTATACCTATTACAAGGTACATAATGAATTTATCAAGGCGCAGAGAATAATCTCGGACCTTTACAACTATTTCCTGGAGCGAGGCATAGTGCGGCTCAGGAATAACGAATGGGTGTGCTGTGTCGATGAAGAGAGCTGGGCCGACGAAAAAAAGGCGCATCGTAAAGTCTGCGACTATGTAGCCGGCATGACGGATCGTTATGCCCTGTCCATTTACAAACATATTTTTCTGCCTGAACCCTGGTCTGCCAAGTAACTGTTTTCGTTTGCGGATTGGCAGTAGGGGCGGGTTCCAAAACCGTCCGGTTAACTTTCTCCTGCTGGGCTATCTCCAGGACTATCTCACCGTTGCAGCCTTTTTAACAGACTATTGGGAAAACTATTGAATTCTGGCTCTTTCGCAGTTAATCTGCGCCTTCGTGGCGGAGTAGGCAAAATAAGTAACTCAACTGAAATCAGCGATAGCTAAGTAAATTGTAAGGTATGAATAATAAAGAAGAACTATTGAGTAAAGGGTATGAGTTTGCGGAAGTGGAAGAAAAATGGCTACGCAAATGGCAGGAATCGGCTTCTTTTGCCGCTAAAATGGAACCAGGCAAGCCGGCCTTTTCAATAGTAATTCCGCCCCCGAATGTCACCGGGGTTTTGCATGTCGGCCATGCGCTCAACAATACCCTGCAGGATATCCTGACCCGTTATCACCGCATGCTCGGCGACAACACCTTGTGGGTGCCGGGTACGGACCATGCCGGTATCGCCACCCAGAACGTCGTCGAGCGTCAACTGGCAACCGAGGGCAAGAGCCGCGATGATCTCGGCCGCGATGCCTTTATCGAGAAGGTCTGGGAGTGGCGTCAGGAAAAAGGCGGCACCATCATCAATCAGCTGAAAAAGCTCGGCGCCTCCTGTGACTGGGACCGCGAACGGTTTACTATGGATGACGGGCTCTCCAAGGCAGTTCGGGAGGTCTTTGTCCGGCTCTTCAAGGAAGGGCTCATCTATAAAGGCGATTATATCGTCAACTGGTGTCCGCGCTGCCGGACCGCTCTGGCGGACGATGAAGTGGAGCACGAGGACACGAAAGGCAAGCTTTACCATATTCGCTACCCTTACGCCGACGGCTCCGGCTCGGTCGTTGTTGCCACCACCAGACCGGAAACGATGCTGGGTGATACGGGTGTGGCCGTGCATCCCGAGGATGAGCGGTATAAGCATCTGGCAGAGGTGGGCATTAAACTGCCTTTAACCAACAGGATCATTCCGGTGGTTTTCGACGAGCACGTGGACCGCGAATTTGGTACGGGCGCCTTGAAAGTTACCCCGTCCCATGATCGGGACGACTATGAAATCGGCCTGCGTCATTCCCTTGCCCGGCTAAAGGTTATGGACGACAGGGGCGTAATGAATGCGGCTGCCGGTGAGTATTGCGGCCTCGACCGCTTCGCCGCCCGCAAGAAGGTAGTCGAGGATCTGGACCGGCTCGGTTTTCTTGATAGAGTTGAGGATTACGATCATGCGGTAGGGCACTGTTATCGCTGCAAGACGGTAAGCGAGCCGACAACCTCCATTCAGTGGTTCGTGGCGGTGAGGCCTCTGGCCGATAAGGCGGTGGCGGCGGTTCGGGATGGACGCATAAATATCTATCCGAAAACCTGGTACAACACCTTTTACAGCTGGATGGATAATATTCGCGACTGGTGTATTTCCAGGCAGATATGGTGGGGGCATCGCATTCCGGCCTGGACCTGCGAGGAATGCGGAGAATTGATTGTCGAGTCGGAAGATCCGACTGTCTGTCCCAAATGCGCATCTGAGAAAATCACCCGGGAGACCGATGTCCTCGATACCTGGTTCTCCTCGGCGCTCTGGCCTTTTTCCACCTTGGGCTGGCCCGAAGAGACCAAAGAGCTGGCTACCTTTTATCCAACCTCGGTACTCATTACCAGTTTTGATATCCTCTTTTTCTGGGTAGCCAGAATGATGATGATGGGCCTGCATTTTATGGATGAGGTGCCTTTCAAGGATGTCTACCTGCATGCCTTGGTCCGGGATAAATTCGGCAAAAAAATGTCGAAATCGACGGGAAATGTCATCGATCCGCTGGTTGTGATGCGTGAGTACGGAACGGATGCCATGCGTTTCACCCTGACCGCCTTTGCCGCCCAGGGAAGGGAAATCAAACTTGATGAGGAGCGGATCGAGGGATACCGGCACTTCATCAATAAAATCTGGAATGCAGCCCGCTTCGCCCTGATGCATGTCAGTGACTGTGATGCGTCGATAAAAGATGTCGTGGCAAAGCCGGAGGAACTGCCGCTTGTTCATCAGTGGATTCTCAGCAAAACCGCCACAACGATAAACGATGTACGGCTGGCCCTTGAGGAATACCGGTTTAATGATGTTGCCTCGGCCAACTACCAGTTCATTTGGCACGAGTTCTGCGATTGGTATCTTGAATGGATAAAAGCCGATCTGTTCAGCGATGATCCGCTGGCCAAACAGCAGGCACAAGGAGTTTTACTTGTTGTACTCGAAACAATTCTGAAACTTATTCATCCGATTACCCCCTTTGTCTCGGAAGAAATATGGTCGGTTCTGCCCGGCAATCGACCGCTCCTGGCCACCAGCCGGTTTCCGGAGAAGCAGGAAAACTGGCTGAATGCCGAGGTTGTTTCCCATATGGAAATGTTGATGGGGATAATTACCGGAATCCGGAATATCCGTTCCGAGGCCGAAGTGCATCCCTCAACGAAAATTGAGGCGCTGGTTATCTGTGGCGACAAGCAGAAGGCGGATCTTATTGCCCGGTTTACCGCGGCTATCTCGGACATGACCCGGCTCAGCAAGCTGACCATCCTGCAGGATGCCGAAAAACCGACCGATGCCGCAACCTATATTTATAATGAGATCGAGATTTTCGTTCCCCTGAAAGGGTTGGTTGATGTCGAGAATGAACTCGCCAAGCTGACGCGGGAGCGCAAAAAAGTTGAAGCCAAGCTCGCTCAGGTAAACGGCAAATTGTCCAACAAGAAATTTCTTGCCAATGCTCCCGAGGAAGTGGTCGCCGGAGAGCAGGAGAAAAAGGCGGTTCTTGACGGCAAGATGGCCAAGATAATGGAAGCTGAAGAACGACTGAAAAATCTGGCTTAAATAAGCTTAACCAAGGGGACATCCAGGGCAATGGATAAAAATCTTTTACACGGCATGATTCGTAATTTTCTCCGTGAGGATGTGGGCAGGGGGGATCTCACCAGCGAATCGATCTTCTCCGATCATGAGATAGGCAGTGCCAGACTGGTGGCACGGGATTCCTTCATCGTCGCAGGAGTGGAAACCGTAGTGGCAGAGGTCTTCAAGGTCCAGAATCCTGCAATAATAACGGTGGACGCGGTTCCTGACGGAACCCTGGCCAGGCCGAAAATGGGCCTGCTTACGGTCAGCGGTCCGGTGATCGATCTGCTTAAGGCCGAGCGGGTGGCGCTCAATCTGCTGCAGCGGCTATCGGGGATAGCAACACTTACTGCGCAGTACGTTGAAAAGGTAAAAGTCTATGCGGTAAGAATTACCGACACGCGCAAAACCACCCCGGGGTTGCGGGTCCTGGAAAAATATGCAGTGCGGGTCGGCGGGGGAGCAAACCACCGTTTCAATCTGGCTGATGGCGTTTTAATCAAGGATAATCATATTGCGGCATGCGGCTCGATCCGGGAAGCGGTCGAAAAGGTCCGAAAAAAAATACCGCACACCATTCGCATAGAGGTGGAAACCGACAACCTTGAACAGGTGGAAGAGTGTCTGGCTTGCGGTGTGGATATCATAATGCTTGACAATATGAGCCCCGAGCTGATGGCCAAGGCCGTCCGGCTCATAAGCGGCCGCGCCCTGGTGGAAGCATCCGGCGGCGTGAATCTTGAGACGGTTGAAGCCATTGCCATGAGTGGCGTTGATATCATTTCCATCGGAGCCTTAACCCATTCCGCCCCTTCCTGTGATATAGGGATGGATTGGTCGTTTTAAAGACCTCTTCTTCAGCGGCAGGAAAAAGATCAAATCCTTAGGAATTTGAAATTGCGCGGCGGAAGTATGTTGAATTTCCAGATGTATATTTCTTGATTATTCTAATCGAAATATGCGATACTCGAAGCATGTGTAATACTGATCATCGCGATCTTAAAGAATTTTATTTGAAAAATCTAACTCCGATAAACGGAAAATTAGCCGGTCTCCTTTAAGCGACCCTTCGGAAGGGTCGAATACCTTCACGGGATTGCTGACAAAATCAGGATCCCGAATGCACCGACCGGCAATTTATACTAAGAGGTATCAGTACATGCGTTGCCCAAAATGTGGATATATCTCCTTTGATCATCTGGAAAAATGTCGAAAATGCAGCAAGGATATAACGGCGACATCGAATAGTCTTTTTGGTTCCACCTACAATCTCCAGGCGCCGAATTATCTTAAAGTCCATCGACAACAGGACGAAGAGTCCTCCGAGCTGGATGAACTACTTGATGATCAATCGCATGCCGTCGGTGATACGGAAGAGTATGTGGATGAAGATCTCGATATTTTGATCGATGATGCATCCGATGATGGAGGTGAAATCCGTTTCGCCGACGACGAGAAAACCGGTCCGGAGTTGGCAGAAGATGATGAACAGGAGGAAGACAGGGAGATTGAAATCGATTTCAATCAGTTCGAATCGGCTGAAGAACCGGAGGTAAACCTCTTTGACATAGATACCGATGAGGAAGAGGAGGCGCGTCCCATGCCTCCAATTGACATACCAAATGAGTTGTCCGATATCTCTGATCTCGCTCCCCCCGCAAAAGAGCTCCGGATGGAAGATAAACCTGCGGAAAGATCCACGGACGCCACGCTGTCCGATCTGGAACTGGAAGATCTTTACATTGATTTAGGGCTCGATGAACTAAAGGAAGAGCCGGCAAAACAACCGGAGAATCCCGAGGAAGAGTTATTATCGCTGGATGACATCGATTTCTCCGAAGCTCTGAACGAAAGTAGGGTAGACGCTTCAAAAAAAGGCGGGAGCATGGATGATGATCTGGATTTCGACCTGGATCTCGATGGGCTGTCAATTCACAAAGATGTTTAGCACTTCAGGAAAGATAAAAAAAGACTCGAAAATTTGTTGACACTACCCTGGAAGTGGAGTAAATAACCTTCTCCATATGAGGTGCCGGGATAGCTCAGTCGGTAGAGCAACGGACTGAAAATCCGTGTGTCCCTGGTTCGATTCCTGGTCCCGGCACCAATTATGATTTTGCAAATACAAGCCCTTAGCTCTTTTTGAGCTAAGGGCTTTTTTGTTGTTTACATATCTTTTGTTGTTACTTTTTTCTTAAACGTTCACGGTACATATCAAAAGACTGCATAACCCGGATCTGTAACCGTTCATCAAGTACTCCAGGTTCCTTCAAGCAGGCCTCGGAGCTATAGTTGGCTATGCGAAGTGGCCTGATCGGACGAAAATGGCCTGTTGCACTTATTACTTGAATTCAGCCCTGTCTCTCTTGAGGCGATGCCGTTGCCGGGTTAAGCCTATTTGATGCTCCTTAACCCAGACTTGCAGGCACAACCAGAACCGGAACTTTGGATTTTTTCAGAACAGATTTTATATTATTGCCAACGGAAATTCCGGAAAGCAATCCTTCACCCGCCCCCATGACAATCACATCGCTCTTGAATTCGGCCGCGGTCTTCAGAATTACATCGACCACATCTCCATCTTTCACCACAATCTCATAGTTGGAGATTGTTTGGTTTTCATCCTCTCTTTGGCTTTCCTTGCAGAATTCACTGAGGGCAGTGCGCACAATCTGTTTGGGAGTCACTTTGCCGACCAGGGCGTGCTTGGCCTCTTCTCTGTTGTTTTTTAAGACTTGCTGCCATTTATCCTGACCAAAAACACTAGATATATAGCCTTCATAACTACTGGAAGGCCCCTCCATTACATGAAGCAAAACAAGCTTTGCGTTAAACTTAGTCGCCAACATGGCAGCCTGTTTGAAGGCAACACGACTGGCCTTGGATAGATTTGATGTAAACAGAATCGTTTTGTACATAATGTATAATTCCTCAGTAAACGAAGGGCATCAAAGATGCAGTGTGTGGTCTGATTTTCATTTTGTGTTACAGATCTAGTGGCAAAATGCCGGTACAGCGCAAAACCTGTAAACATTTACCAGTGCACCAGAAGAGTACAAGCAAGAGTGCATGTAGGGGCAGGTTTTGAACCTGCCTCTCTTCTGTGCATGGTATCTGCTCATCCAGGAAGGATATTTTCGAGCTTTTATAAAAATATATCCACTAGTAGATAATGACAACAAGAATTCCCTCCGGATTCAGTAACAGCGGTTTGGTTATAGCCGTAATAAAAATGCCGGGGGTAGGTGATTTTGAAGTAGCGCGATTAATTCGCTGAGATTGATTCCAAAAGAAAAGGCAAAGTCATTGTCGACTTTGCCTTGATACTTCAGAAGTAACCTGAATCACATTCTTTTTTTTCTTGCAACCCCGACGAGACCAGCAAGTCCGACGCCAAACAAAAAGAGTGTGGTTGGTTCTGGGACCGGGGCAGTAGCGGTAGTATAGTGCCCACTCTCTCCGTTTCCAGTAATATTCAGGTGGAATGCTGCTGCGAAATTTTTCGTGCTTAGAGATTCAAATGCATCTTCAGTAAGATTATTACCAGTAATATCGTAAATACTGGTCATGCCATAATGAAAGGAACCTAATGATCCACTAGTTGAAAACTCAGTATCAAAATCAAATATTCCCATATTTCCAACGTTGCCGGCAGTTGTAATATCTTGAGCTTCGACTCCTGAGACATGGTTAAAAGTCAAATCATTGATGTCGAATCCATCAGCATTGAACCACACGTCAGATATTTTACCTAGACCCTCACTCATATTGGTTGTATCAAGAGTCATCCTCACTGTATCATTACCATTATTAACAAAGGTCATGATCATGGAATTATAGGCAATATCAGCCCCAGAACCTCCACATGCCCCACTTCCCCCTTGGTCAGCTGTATAATCGCACCCTCCCAAATTGAGTATGACGGCGGCATTTGCAATTGGAACAAAACCAACCATTCCCAGTCCGACCAAAAACAAGAGCAACTTTCTTTTCATTTTATTCCTCAAAAATGTAGATTTCTTTTCCTATCTATAAAATAAGTATTCAATATAAATAATTTACAAGAGTTATTGGTTGCAATACTTGTTCCTTGCAATCCTTATATCAAAGTAAAATAAAAATCATAACGAATCAATTAGTTATAATAAGAACAATTGATTCTAAAGAAATTTTTGTTTGTCGAAAATTCCATCCGGGTGGAATTTCATCCACTTTTGCAGAAAAAATTTTAAGGATTCACAAATTTAAAAGGAAGGGTGTTCTGGTCCTGCCTTTTATTTGTCTATTATCGAATCACTTGTTATTTAAAGCAAAACCATCAAATCTGTCTATTTTGCCAGAACTGAATCATTTGCGACAACTCCGAGGATTCTTGCTAGGATTAAAACTGGGCAGTCAGGTAAATATTTGCCCTAGCCATAAGAATCTCTGCCTTAAAAAATCAAGACATTGGGCTATACCCAGTTTTCAAAAAAAATCTGCCTGAAACAGAATCTGGTTAATTTTCGCTCATTCGCCTAATGGACAAAAGATCCTCAACGACATTATCAACTAGTTAGAAAAGTAATGAAATTAATGGATATGTGTTAAGTTAACGATTTATCTTTACTGACTCTCTGGATTAAATTTATTAATACTACTCCCAGCCAGGCACCCAATGTGTTTAACATGAGATCCAGGGCGCTTGATGTTCTGCTGGGCATCCATGCCTGCACAATCTCTATGGTTAAGCTGAGTGCACAACCAAAGCTGACGATAACCAGGGCCGAATACTTCGCTTGAACCAATTTCGATCGCTTCAACCAACAATAGGCTACTGCCCCCAAGGGAATAAAGCCAAAAAGGTTCAGGAATACATCGATAAAAAAGGATTTGTTGGGCTTGAAGTTGTTTACTGGTGAAGAGAGAAATATTTTCTTGAGTATTACTAGCCGTGAGGGCAATTGCAACGGTGGATTGTGGCCCGTGCGGTCGTGCAGCAAGCATCCCCCGCATTCATCGAATGAGTACCGAAATTGCAGGTCGTGGGCTAAGACTGGCGTGAGAAAGCCCTGATTACGCCATTCGTTGTAATCCTGTTTCACTCTTTCTGGAGAGTAAGCCTCGCCATGAAACTCTACGCCGTAAATTTCACCTTCCCAACCGTGTTTTCCAAAAACTGAATTACCGAGAACAAGTCGTAACTCATGGTGGTCATTTGGTACTGTCAGGCTCCAGTTTTTATTCTCTTCAACCAGCTGACCATCGATAAATAAGCGAGTTCCAAGCTTGCTGGAGGTAATAGTTATAAAACATGCCTTTCCCGGGATCAGTGCAGCTATCGCGGAAATTCTGGGCCATTTTTTTGAATAGTCATAGTCGTCCCCATTCATTGCAACAATAGAATTTTCCCACTGCCAAATGCCCAGTTGACGGCGATCATCTCCTCCATGCAACATAAATATAGCATTGAAACCTGGGTTGCGGATGCTCTCCGGGGCTATACTCAACTGGAGGGTAAAGTCATCTGAATGTTGTTTTCCCTGCGATATATGCAGAGCGTCCACGTAGGCGATGCCGTGGTTATGGAAACTGAGCGCCTTCTTGCCGGAGAGCCAATGGGTATCGTTTGCGTTGGATAGGATCTTGGGCCGTAAACCAAAAAAAAGAATTATTACGACGATTATCAGAACCAGTATTGGTAAAGTGTATCTTGTCTGTCTGGCGGTTTTTTTCAAGTCTCGTCCCACAACCAAAGATGATTTCTGATTAAGCTTATAAAAATACGTAATCGTTCATCAGTACATATCAAAAGACTGCATAACCAGGAGCTGTAACCGTTTACCAGTGCTTGAGGTTCGTTCAAGCAGGCCTTCCGATCTATAGTTGGATATGTGCGAGGTGGCCTGATCGGACGAAAATGGAGTGCTGGTGAACGGTCACAAAAATACTACTATTAGTGAACAAGCGTCAAGCAGGTGTCATCCTAAAAGAGGAGAAAACTCGTTGAAGTATATGGGATTTTAATAGCGTAGGTAATTATAAAGATTTCAAGGATTGCTGAGATGCCCAAAGAACGGAATGGAAGCTGAAATTTATACAGAACTTAGGGGCGAGCGCAAACGAATATAGAATAGCCCGGCTCAGGAGGCAGCCGGGCTAGAGGAAAAGTAAATATATCAAGAAATTTTATTTCTCTTGCGACGAGTTACTCCAACAAGACCAGCCACTCCGGCACCGAACAACAACATGGTGGTGGGTTCCGGGACAGGGTCTGTGTTGAGATTAATGGTGCCATATACCTTGCCCCCATTACATTTGTTGCCGTCTGGACCTAACCACCAAAACTTGACTGAAAGATGCATCTGTGAGATCGATTGAATATTTGCCGCCTTGTCCAAAATTAACATAGACAGGATCGTTCCATGTAATCTCCCAGCCTTGGTTATATTTTAAAAAATCCACTAGCAGTTCCAACTGATTGACCAGGAACTGTATTTACACCCGGCGGTAAGTCAAAATCAATATTTGCATTAATTGATCGTGGATTTAAGTCATCACTCCGAATCTATCGCCCTCATTTGTCCAGAAGGATGCAAAAAGAAATTGAGCTGATGTTTGACCTTCAGTCAGAACAAAATTCACGTCATCAAGAAGGGGATTTATCGCATAATTCATAACTTAGACCAAGATTTGATAAGATGGATCGACTGCAGGACCCGTTACGGTAGATCCACTCCCCAATTCAAAGCTGGTAGACGCCAAAGCACTTCCAGCACACAACCCAATTCCCGCAATTGCCGTCAACGTCAGTTTTAATAATTTCTCCCTCATTTTTTTTACCCCCAAATAAATGTGAACGATCCCTTTAGCCACTGACCTTTTGTGGCCTGTGATTTATGCTATCCCTCTGCGACAGAGCTGATAGCGCCTTCATGCCAGCTGCTGGATTGATAGCAGCAAAACGTTACATTGCTCAATGTAAGGTGGAAATGTATCATCTGACAAAGCACGTGGTATAGAGTAGAAATTACAAAATTCTCAGCGAGCTTGAACTTATGGCTGTGCAAAGAAGAGCAAAACCTAGAACCAGTAATAGAGGTGCTAGGAAACTCTAATAGCTGGAAAGAATCCATTTATGGTTGTATCTAGTTATATTATTTAAATAATACTGTAAAAATCTAATTTTGCGCAAATTTTTACCTGTTAAGCGAGTATAATATGACTTCGTTTCATATATATGAAAAAATATATTAACTGTCAATAGGTGTTTTTTGATAAAGTAAAAAAAGAAACAAAGGATTTTGGCTATTTAATAATATTATCTATAACAGCAAGTTACATATATAGTTTCAGTGTGGCTATAGTAACTGAATGCTTTGAATTCAGCTAATTGAGTTCTATTTCTAAGTGAATGAATATTTAATATGGTTAGGGATGGTTTCTGGTATGGTTCGTTTAGTTACTCTGTGGTATTCCAGCAATTCTGCATTTGAAAATCTATTTC
>CAWIEU010000006.1:622500-732251 GCA_963835305.1 uncultured delta proteobacterium | reverse complement strand
GCGGCACTTCAAGATATGCCTGACTATCTTTCTGCCGATGAAAATCCTGGTGGCATTTTTCCTGCATAACCGCCATAAAAGAAGAGTATATGACTTTTATCTGCACCTGACTTTAGTTCGGCCGCTCCAGGCTACGGACGACCTGCTGTATAAATTGTTTTTTCGCAATCAATTGCAGACTGTCAAACCAAAAATTTAGGGATGGAAAGAGCAGAAAGGAGACTTTGACGATGCATGATTCATCTGAGTTGATTTGGGTTCTCGGCTATGGCAAGTCCGGTCGACGGGCGGTTGAGTTAATCAGGGCAGAAAACCACCTTAAGCCGAGCTTCACCGTGATTGATCAAAAGCCTCAGGATAAATTTCAGGAGGGGATTGCCTACATCCAGGCGGAAGGTATTCGATGGTTTACCGACCATTTCCATCAAACGCACAGGGTCAGCCGTATAATTCCTGCTCTTCCCGTCCATATTGCAGCTCAATGGATAAAACGTAAACTGATCTCAGAAAAAGGATCAGTCCGGGAGATGGAGATCCCCCGCAAGATCCTCCCAAATCTGCCTAATCCCTGTCGGCTCAGTGCTGATACGTATGCCGTCTCCCATGCAGATTTTATTTGCCCATCGGATTGTGATGAACCTGAAGATTTTTGTACCGCAACCGGTCAACCTCGGCCGACCCCGCTTTATGATCTCCTGGCTGCGTTAACGAATGATGACGTCGCCGTCCTCACCCTTCCAAGCCGTCAGTTTGCAGCTGGGGTTGGAGGTTTTTACGCAACTGATTTGTGGAACCTGCTCGATACGGTACGCGACCTTACGCAAAATCGTTTTCTGCTCTGTACGGCCTGTAAATGTCACGGGATTATTACCGGTTTCGAACTTGATGACGGCGTAAAAATTCGAATCTGAAGTTTTTCCTTCGCCGTCGCTGATTTTAGTCCCTGTGCAATATAATCCGGACCAGGGGCAGACTACCTATTCACAAAAATGAGTATGGGCATCAGGCAAAGGAGGCGAGTATGGATCAGATGTTCTTTGGCGGATGGCAGAGCTTGATCCGCATATTTGTCATCGGAGTACTGGCGTATGTCACTTTAATCGTCTTCCTGCGGATCTCTGGGAAGCGCACCCTGTCGAAAATGAATGCTTTTGACCTGATTGTGACTGTCGCCCTGGGATCGACGCTGGCAACCGTTTTACTGAACAAAAACGTGACGCTGGTCGATGGAGTACTCGCCTTCGCCCTGCTCATCGGGCTGCAGTTCGCGGTCACCTGGTCCAGTGTGCGGGCGCGTTGGGTGCGGCAAATGGCCACAGGAGAGCCGCAGATGCTGCTGCACCGCGGCAGCTATCTACCGTCGGCCCTTCTGCGGGCGCGAGTTACAAAAGATGAAATACGGGCGGCAGTTCGCGGGGCCGGGTTGGTTTCCCTGGCGGAGGTTGAGGCTGTTGTACTGGAGACGGACGGCTCGTTCAGCGACCTCCGGCAACCTTAAAAATCATCTGGACGGAAAGTAGCCGGCCGCCTCTGCATCCGTAGCTGTTACTGCTATTCAGCCAGTTGCCACTGTGACGGCGACTGGGATTCCTGTCGTTGGGGCGTATTTTCTTCGGGCAACTGCCAACTCGGACGATCCACCGTAAAGGCGTCAATTTTATTCTTTACTCTCAGCTCTTCGCAGATAATATACCAGATGGCGAAACTACTCGACATGGCTCAAGGCATGGACATTGCGCATAATATTTATAGAAACATCACTTTCCCGCCACGGCCCCGGTCCACGATGTCCTGCCAGAGAAAACTATCCTGTTATGCAGGACGAATGCGCTATCACTCCTTACCTTCAGTAATTTTGCCTTACGTTTCAGTCTGTTTCAGCAGGGAAAACAAGCGTAGGACTGGTCTCCGGCCGTACAAGCCATCAAAAAAGAACAAATAAGATCAATACCCACCTGGCTCTTCCCCTTAATCATTTCCCGGAATTATCGAAATTAATTTTAATCGTGAGCTTTAAAGGGTATGCTTAATTTACTCTGATTAGATATCTGAGTTACGATTAATAGAATTGGATGACAGTAGGGTATTTTTTTATGTCTAAAGCTGGAAATTTATCAATCAGAAAAGAAATATTTAATAGCAGCTTGATATTTTCATTAATAATCCTGGTAATTTTCGGCCTGTTATTAATAAATATCCTCTATAACCTGGGAATGTCGAAAGCCCATGCTATTATCAAGCAAAGAAACTATGCCATCAATTTTTATATTGAAGGCTATTTCTCCGAGATAAATCATACAATAGAAATCCTGGCAGCGAATAAAGACGTTCAGGATGCGCCATGGCTCGATTCAGCTGCTCGGCAACGAGTCCTGGATTTGTATAAATCCTTTTCTGCCGCCAATCACAATATCACCTATATTTATTCAGGGTATAAAAACGGAGAACTCTTAATTAATAATTATGTCCCGCCTCAAAGTTATGACACAACATCCAGGCCTTGGTATCAGGAAGCAATGGCGGCTAAGAATAAGATGTCAACCGGGAAACCCTATCTCGACATAAACAACAAAGAAGTACTGTTCGCCACCGGCAAAGCCTTGAACAGCAAGAAGTATGGATACAGCGGCGTAGTATCAATAGACAGTTCCATTACGATAATCTCCGACTTATTGAAGCAAAGGGGCGATGTCTATAAATCATCTTATAGTTTTGTGACAAAACCGGATGGGGAAATAATCCTCCACCACGATCCTTCCTACTTAAAAAGATCATTATCGGAAATACTTGGTTATCCTGTCACCCTCGACAAGAATGAAGGGCAGTTGATCTACAGGGTAGATGGTACTGAAAAAATTGCCTATTATAGCCGGAGCAATGAAGCCGATTGGATCATAATGACGGTGGTAGAAAAAAACGAAATAATAAAACCAATAATCCGGCAAATAGTTTTCAGTATTCTGCTGACAAGCTTCATCGCCGTTTTATTGGGGATTGCACAAAGTTCTTTCTTGAGCCGACGTTTTTCCATTCCACTTATTGAACTCAAGAAAAGAGTCAATAATATCGTGCGCGGGAATGGGAAGACCGATTCCGACTACATTTATCCGGACAATGAAATTGGGATAATAGCAAGGGAAGTTGGGCAACTTGCGGAACAAGAACTGTATGTGAAGTCTGAAAAACTTACTGAATTGAACAGCAAACTAAATAAATCACTGGAAGAGGTAAAAACATTACGGGGAATAATCCCCATTTGCAGTTATTGTAAAAAAATTCGCGACGATGAAGGTATATGGAATCAATTAGAAGCTTATATCCATTTGCATTCCGATGCTGAATTCAGCCATGGAGCCTGTCCCGATTGCTATAAAAAACAAATGGCAGAGTTGCATGAGAGAAATCTCTGAACCAATCGTCTTATCAGACCGGCAAAAAGCCTGTCCCGAATAAAAGGTCAGGTGAAGGTAAGAATAAAGTAACCGGCTGCTGGAAATAGCAGCCGGTTACTTTATTGCTCATATGACTATAAAAGGGGTGTCCACTGGGCACCCCTTTTTACGGGTAGGGTTAAATTCCATCAATATAGAGAGTTCTGGAAATTAATAGTACCTTCCAGGTTTACTGAGACCGGATGGTGCTGTCGGGTTTTCAAATCGGTCCTTTTTATCCGGCTTTACTGTGGGGGCCGTTTCTTGCGCGCCTCCCTGCCAGGCAGGAGCTACACCATAGTGCCTTTCCAGATTCCGTTGAAACTCATCATTGGACATATCGGATTGTTGAGGAACATTGTTGAGCTTGTTCTCATTAACAGTCAATGTAGCACGATCATCTTGACGGTCAAAGCGAAGTGCTTCACCCGGTATGGCTATGTCGTTTTCCCCAGAGCTGCCAGCTTTGTCCTTTGAAACGGTAACAAATCGAATTTCACCATTCCTTTCATCTATATTGGCACTCTTAATTGTCCCAATTTTATCTCCATTCTGTGAGACAACCTTCATTCCTTTCAGTTCCCCGGCAGACAATTTCGCTGTTCCGGCTTTATGTGATCTTGCATACTCTCCCGCATAAAGCGGACTGACCAGCGCCAACATTGCCATGAGGGCGAAAAAAGTAGTAATTAATTTCTTCATTTTATTCTCCCAATAATGTTTGGTTTAGATTTATTTCCCGCGTGTTCCACATGCGACCAAATCAAACGATACTGAAATGGCGCACTGTTTATCGTGGTTTCAGAAAGAGTCGCAATTATTATACCAGGAGGAACAAAAGTGGGAGGAAAGGATAACTTAATGAAAAGTAATAGAAAAATTGTGGCATCTCAATAATCGGAAATAAAGAGGTCAGATAGATATTTGAATAAGTCCATCTCTATAGGAATCATTCCTGAAATAGAGGAAAGACGAGGGAAGGCAAAAAAAGGTGAGAAAATGGCAGGACGTATTTTGAACAAGGAGAAAGACCCTCTCGGCAAAATGGTGAATGACTTTTATTGCGGCTATTCAGAGGCCTTTCTTAATGTCTGGTCCTCGACTCTGGAAATGTCAACCTTGGAAGGGGCCACCATGTTTCGTGGATTTGACCAAATGAATGACCTGGAAAAATGTGCCCTGGCAACCTGCCGCGGACGGATTCTCGATGTCGGTGCGGGGGCAGGTTGTCATAGTCTGGAACTGCAGGCAAGGGGGCTTGATGTCAATGCCATTGATATCTCTCCCGGTTGCGTGGAAATAATGGTCCGGCGAGGAATCAAACAACCACATCTCTGCAATATCCTGGATCTTCAGAATTCACGTTTCGACACAGTTCTCATGCTGATGAACGGGATAGGCATATGCGGCTCCCTGGACGGTTTGAACCTCTTTATCCAACAGCTGGACTCCTTGCTTGCACCAGGCGGACAACTGCTGGTCGATTCAACCGATCTGACCGGAAAATTCCTGGAAAACGGCGAAGCCGTCTACGATGAGACTGGAGAATATTGCGGAGAAACAGAATTTGTCATGATCTACAAAGGACTGCGGTCGGATCCGTTCAGCTGGCTTTATGTGGATTTCGAGCTATTGCACACCATCTGCATCTTTCATGGTTTTTTATGTGAAAAGCTCCTTGAGATTGAAGAAAATTACTTCCTGGCAAGAATATCCCACAATATCAAGCGCACTTGAACACAGACACAATCGTCGGCAACCTGGTTGTTTTTCTATGCCATTGACAAATGAAAATAATAATTAATATTGCAGAAATGATAGTCAAATATTATTAGGCAATGGTAAAAATCGATATCTTCCGCCGTGAACCCCTCACCTTTAAGGACGCTGAAATGATTCATGGATCCTGCCACTGCGGTGCTGTTCAATGGGAATTTAGGGGAGAGCCTACCGGAGCCACCGCTTGCAACTGTACGGTATGTCGCCGATACGGCGTACTCTGGGCCTACAATTACGAGGATGAAGACATCAAGGTATCAGGCAGGACGCAATCATACATTCGTGGTAAAACCATTGAGTTTCATTTCTGCCCTGTTTGCGGTTGTGTTGCCTTCTGGCGGGCGCAGAAGAAGGATGAGGATGGCCGCCGCCGCATTGCAGTCAATCTCCGTCTCGCTGAACCGGAGGCTGTGGCACTGATTCCAATCGATCACTTCGACGGGCTGCACTCCTTTGAGGATCTGCCGCGTGACGGCCGTTGCGTTGCAGACTACTGGTTCTAACAGCCAAAGAGCAGTCAAGATTATGCGCCCTACCGCTGAAGACAATACTCCGGAGAGTTCTGCCGGTTTGGTGATTGTCTTCAACGGTGAAGATGGGCATAATTCTCCAGCATGGTTACAGTAAAGACAGCAACGACCTATTTTTACCCTCAGCCTGCTCATCGGCGCCACCATCTCCAGTTCCATTATTAATGGCCCGGTTGTAATGAACAATTCACCGTCATAGAGGGAAGCATGAATACCTCGCACCAGGACAGCTCAATAATCAAAGACATAGAATATAACTGTGATATCTCAGACGCCAAGGGCCATGGCATCTATACCATGTGCACGATGGTCCTCAGGCTCCGGAATCTCTATAAATGGGAAAATGATTTGGAACCTTGGCAAGAGCCGATAACCGCGGATCTGTTGGATTGGATCGAGGCCAAGGAAAATTACTGGAAAACGATAGCGGAAGCCCCCTATCGTCAACTCAAATTCAACGGTTGTGCATTATCACCCGATGATTCTCCTGCCATAAATGCCTACTTCAGGAAGAAACAGATGGTCTACGGGGCCGGGTACGGCAGATCGATGAAGGCGATATTTTTTCTTGCTGAGAAAATAGAGCAACGCACTGCTGCCGATTTGCCGGTATTGATTCTGGGAAAAGAAACAGCAAGAGAAATGGCGAGTCCATTTGCCATGGCACAAGATGGCGTAATCTTCATCAGGAAGGAATCCCTGCGATTTTTCTTATGGGATTATATTCAGGAATTACGTTCCTCCTGCCGAAGCTCTTTGCGCCATGCGCTTCAGCTGCATGGATTACTGCATGATGGTAAGTTGGTTCAGCAGAAACTGCAGGATACTCTCGACAACATTGTTGAAGCGGAACTTGATCTTTTTATTTATCACGAAGTGGGTGAAATACTGCAAAAAAGTTTTGACAGTTCGATGCTACAGAAAATTGTTACCCAATTTCCAGGCTCGGTGTATGAACTGGTCAGTCGCTCGATCAAAGACCTCCTGGCCGATACTCACCCCAGGGGGCTTTTGTCTCATCTCGCCAGTGAGAATTTGGAATCTTCACTGAGTTTCTATGTTGGTTTCCTCGATGGCTTGCGCAAGGTGCTTTTTCCCGAGATAATCGATGCCCACCAAAAATTTCTGGATGACCGGAACTGGGATAGGATCGAACAGGCCAGGAAAATATGCAGAGACAAAGTTCTGCAGTATGCAGAAAAGATTGCCGCAATCTCGGAAGATATTGGCCAGACACCTGACGATCATGTTCGAGAACTTTTTAATAATCAGATTTTATTGCCGCTCGGTCTTAAGGCACCTCAAATTCCGCCGCGGGAGATCGAGAGCTAGAATTTCGTAACCCCTCATCCTACCTAACAGGAAATAACCTCGCGGATCTTTGCCAGAAGACGGTCCGGCAAGAGAGGTTTGGCGATATAATTGAGCCCATCGTGCAGAACTCCTTTCTGGTGAATGATGTTGGCAGTGTAGCCGCTCATGAAGAGCACCTTGATATCCGGTCGAATCCGGCGAATCTCGTCAAACACCTCCTTGCCGTTTTTCTTCGGCATGACCACATCAAGGAGCAGAAGATCGATCTCGTTGCAGGTATGGAATTTTTCCAGCACCTCGTCTCCATTGCCCGCCGAAATGACTGTATAACCGGCCAAAGACAGGATATGTGCAGCAAGAGACCTGACCTCATCATTGTCCTCGCCGACAAGAATCGTTTCTCTCCCGCCTTCTACCGGTATCTCCGAAACTGTTTCTTCTTCTTCCCTGAGATTTTCTTCCACCAGAGGCAGGTAAATTTTGAAGGTGGTTCCCTTGCCGGGTTCGCTGTAAACGCTGATATCACCGTTATGCTGCTTGATGATGCCATAAACGATGGAAAGCCCAAGACCTGTGCCCTTACCTACATCCTTGGTACTGAAAAAAGGTTCAAAGATCCGCACCCGCGCTTCCCCATCGATGCCCTCCCCGGTATCTGAAACACACAGGACAGCATAATTACCGGGACGCATGAATTCGTGCCGGAAGAGGAGTTCCCGGGTCAGGTGCATGCGATCGGTTTCCATGAATATCGTGCCTCCGTCGGGCATCGCATCGCGCGCGTTGGTAACAAGGTTCATGAGAACCTGTTCCACCTGCCCTCGATCGGCAAGAGCAAGGAGAGTCCCCTTACTTTTTTCGATCTGCAGGTCGATATCCTCACCGATTACCCGCAGCAGCAGCTTACCCATTTCCTCGACAACTTCATTGAGATCGACAGGTTTCAAATCCATGATCTGTCTTCGGCTGAAAGCGAGCAGGCTACGGGTCAGCTGGACTGCCTTCTCGGCAGAAACCATCATGGGGGTAAGGTATTGCATGATTTCCTGATTATCCGCCGACTTCATTTTCAGAAGTTCTCCGAAGCCGAGAATAGCTGTGAGAATATTGTTGAAATCGTGAGCCACCCCGCCGGCGAGAGTGCCTATCGCCTCCATTTTCTGGGCCTGCCGCAATTGCTCCTCCAGGTGTTTTTTCTCCGTAATATCCTCACTGACCCCATCAATCCAGGTAAGACGGCCGGCTTCATATACTGCCGTAGCATTGGAGAGCACCCAGATTGGCGTACCATCCTTTTTTTTCATCAACCGTTCGCGATTCGCGATATTTCCCAGTCGCCGCAATTCGTTCAGGAACAGGATCCTCTCGTCAGGAACCACGTAGAGGTCCGAAAAATCAGTCTGTTCGAGGTCTTCTACCGAGTCATAGCCGAAAATCCTCACCATGGCCGGATTGGCCTGAACAATCTTGCCATCTTCCGTGGCGCTGGTTCTGTAAATTCCCAAGCCGATATTGTCTACCAGGGTTTTGTATTTCTCATCGCTTTGCCGCAGGGCCAATTCGGCTTTGGCGCGTCTGTGTATATTGATTGCCAGAAGAAGAGTCACAAGTATTATTAGACAACTGCCGATCACCGTGACCCACACTGTCCTTTTTGCAAAGGTATAGGATGAGGATGGCTGATTTATTATCAACGAGTGATCAGGCAGATCAGCACGTTTGATGCCAAAGCGTTTGAGTTGTTGAAAATCGAAGCTATAACGATTGGGACTCTGCATGATGACCGGTATGGTATCGGGAGACTCACCGGCAAGGATTCGACCAGCCAGGATTCCGGCACTCTGCCCCTGAGCCTCCCCACTGGTCAACTTGCCTCCGACGATGCCGTAACCGAGATAGAAATCCCACATACCATAGACAGGGACCCGACTGTGTTCCGACAATTGATGGGCAATTTCACTGAACTGGATAAACTCTCCGGCAAGATCCCGCTGGAAGATAGTGAGTAAGACCAGACTGTCTTTGGGGAGCTGGCCCACGCGGTCATAGAGCTGGTCGAGATCAAGGTCATCGAGGAGATGGATGCTAAGCCTGTCCCTATAGGCCGGAATGATTTCCTGGAGCTTTCGATGAATAATCCGACCGGTAGTGGTTTGATCGACAACAATGTAAATATCTTTGACTCCCGGATGCAGACGCAGCATGAGGTCGAGGTTATCGGTGATATCCGGTGCCTCGTTGACCCCGGTATAGCCATGGCGCCCTTTCAACCGCTGTTTGTTAAACCAGTTGACTCCGCAGAAAACGACGGGTATCTCGCCGAAAACTGAGTCGCGATGGTTAAGCAGGAAGGTGAAGGCATCGTCATCTGTTGCGACAATGAGATCGAAAACAATATTTTTGAATTTTAAGCGATAAATTTCGGGAAGCCGATCAAGATACTCTTTATCATAGGTCCACTTGGTACCCATGTATTCAAGAAAAAACCTTATATGGTCGCTTTTCTTGTTCAGTTCCCCGATGACGCCATCGGACAGATCATCCGTCCATTTAAACCCGTGATGATAGGAATTCAAAATGAGAACTTTTTTCGCCGACGCAGAAAAGGCAGGCCGAAGTGAGGCAATGAAAAGAATGATGATCAAAAGGAGATATCGAGTCGTACTGCTACCCATTCCGGCTCCATCTAATTGATTACAACCAATCGAACATCCCGAGTGGACAATTCTTTTGCGGCATTGTAATCCGGCTTGCTTCAAGAGCGGATAAACATCACCCTGATATCATGAAAAGCCTTATTTTATTATAACTTAGGAACGTTCTCTCTGCAATCTCTTTGCATACAGGTATCACCTCGTGCACAAGAATTTTCCCCACTCGTTGCTGGTAAAGAACATATGTTATCAAGAGCAGGCAGCTGACCACCCGAATACTGCTCTTTCGAGGAAATGGGGTTTCATAAAAATCAGAGATAACGTACATTGTTCCACATTTTTGAGAAAAAGAGCTTAATATTGGTAATCAATTACTTCCTTTGCTTCCTTGTGCATTCTAGTATCTCTGAGGTTTTTCAAAAGCCATATTGATATTAGTATACCGATATAGTATACAATATTGGATACCAGTAAATTTTCGCGGCAATATGACAATATATATGACAATATAATAGGTTGGATGGGCGATGTGGGCTTTTATCTCCTGCGCTTGCACAAATTGGAGATCAGGCACCATGGAAGAGTTTGCGAGGCTGATGAACAGACATTTGGGTAATCCCGGCTCTGTTCACCTGCTCTGCAAACATAGCGGACACTCTATCTGGGAGAAAAAAAATGAATAAGTCCAAAGTAGTATGTATGTCATTAGCGGTTGCACTTCTTATCGGCACCCCGGTCTTTGCCGAAGACACGTTGAAGGTGGGGGTACAGGCGCCGATCACCGGTGCCTATGCAAACGAAGGGCAGGGAATCGATCAGTCTGTTCGTCTGCTCGCGGAACAGATCAATGCCAAAGGCGGAGTCCTGGGGAAACAGATAGAAGTTATCTCCTGTGATGATGAAGGGACTGCCATGAAAGCGGCAATCTGTGCCAAAGACCTGGTGAACAAAGGCGTCTCAATGGTCATCGGTTCATACACCTCTACTTGTGCCGAGGCAGCTCAGGCAACCTATTTCAGGGCCAAGGTTTTACAGACGAGTGATGGCACCAGCGACACTTTGACCGAGCATGGATACTGGACATTTTTCCGGAATTCGTTTCCAAACAGTGCTGAAGCAAATTTTGCCGCCCACTACATGGTTAAGGTAAAAAAATACCAAAGAATTGCCATAATGTCTGATTTCTCCAGCTATGCTGACGGTCTTGCCACGGAAGTTGCAAACTCGATCAAAGCTATCGGCGGAAATATCGTAGCCCGGGAAAAAGTCAAAGCGGGTTCGCAGAATTTTACTCCCGTCCTGACCCAACTCAAGTCCAAAAAACCTGATGTTATCTTTTATGCCGGCTATTATTCCGATGGCGGCCTCATCCGTTCTCAGCAGGTAGCTCTCGGCATAAAGGCCGATTTCATCGGTGGTGACGCCAACGACAATACCGATTTTGTAAAACTTGCCGGTAATGCTGCTGCAGGCGCTTACATTATCAACGTTCCTACTCCTGAGCTTCTTCCCTACGATCTGGCAAAGAATTTTCTGAAAGATTATAAAGCAAAATATCATATGATGCCGCCGTCCATCTGGACCCTGCTCAATGTTGATGGAATGCGGGCATTCATCCATGCGATGGAAGAAAACAAAAGCTTTGATACCAAGAAAGCTGCTGATTTTCTCCATAACATGAAAGATTATCCCGGCATCACCGGGCCGATCTCATTCGCTCCTAATGGAAATCGGGTAGGCAGCGGTTACATGGCCTACGAAATTCAGGAAGACGGCAGCTACAAAATAGCCTACAGACAGCAGTAATCTCAAGAAAGTGCAGTGAGCCGCAGCATGCCGGCTCACTGCTTTGATCCATTCTTGCCAGGTATGTGTCCTATGGATATTTTTTTGCAGCAACTTGTAAACGGGCTTACCATCGGGTCCATGTTTGCCTTGATTGCTCTTGGCTATACTATGGTCTACGGCGTAATGAAGCTGATCAATTTCGCCCATGGTGATCTTGTCGCGGGTTCTGCCTTTGTTGGTCTCTTCGTTTTCTCGCAGCTCCTTGGCGGACAGGTTTCCCTGCCCGTTGTTATCGGTGTATTTTTACTCACAATTATTACAATCGCTTTGCTGGGATTTACCGTGGAAAGGCTGGCCTACCGTCCCCTTCGCTCTGCGCCCAGACTGTCCGCGGTTGTTTCAGCACTTGGCGCAAGTATGGTGATCCAGAATGGGATCATGTTGCTCTGGGGTCCCCAGATGCGCATCTTTCCCGATCTGATTCCCTCGATAATCTGGGATGTCGGAGGTGTGGTCATCAGTTTGATGCAGGTATTGATAATGGTCTTGTCCATGTTGCTGATGGTCGGTCTCTACTTTTTCGTGGAAAAAACCAAAATCGGTACGGCGATCAGAGCAAGCGCCATCGATCAGGACGCAGCCCGGTTGATGGGGATCAATGTCAACAATATCATCGTCACCATCTTTCTTATCGGTTCGTCCCTCGGGGCGGTCGGTGGACTTTTTATCGGACTCTACTATCGAGGCATAACCTTCAACATGGGCTGGCAGTATGGCCTGTATGCCTTCGTCGCCGCCATTATGGGAGGAATCGGCAATATTCCGGGGGCAATGCTTGGAGGTATTCTTCTCGGGCTCTTCAATGCCTTTATAGCCGGATATGTATCCAGTACCTGGTCGGATGCGTTTACCTTTATATTACTTATTCTCATTCTGATTGTACGTCCTACGGGAATCCTTGGTGAGAGGGTAGCGGAGAAAGTATGATGAAAAAACTACAGCAAGTCGGATACCCGCTCTTTTTCGTTGTGATGATCGCCCTGCCCGCTCTGCTTGATTCAAGATGGCTGGCAGTCGCGACTACCTTTGTAATCTTTACCATTGTTGCCCTAAGCCAGGATATAGTCCTGGGAAAGGCAGGTATGTTCAATATGGGACAGGCCCTTTTTTTTGGCCTGGGCGCATATACTACCGCTGTGCTCAATTCAGTATATGGCTGGCCGCTCTTGGCGACACTTCCTCTTGCTATACTCATTCCCGCACTGTTCGGGATAATACTCGCCGGGCCGATCATTCATCTTCGAGGCGATTACCTGCTGGTCGTCACCATCGGTTTTAATATTGTCTTTGTTCAGGCCGTGCAGAACAATCTGTTCGGAATAACCGGAGGACCAAACGGCATCTTCGGCTTGGAGATGCTGAATATTCCCGGCATTACATCTTTCCAGGAGTTTATACCCTACTATGCCGCTCTCGCGGCGCTGCTGCTGACCCTGTTTGTCCTCCGCAACCTCGAAACGAGCAAAATAGGCAGAGCGCTCCACTATCTTCGCGAGGACGACCTGGCTGCCGGAAGTATTGGCATCAATACCCGCATCTACAAGATTTTCGCCTTTTCCTTGGGGGCAGGCATTGCGGGCATGGCTGGAACCGTCTATGCCAACCAGTACTCCGCGGTAAGCCCCGAGGCATTCGATTTTATTCAGTCGGTGCTGTTTTTCAGCATAGTCATTGTTGGCGGATCTTCGGTACCGGGAATCCTGCTCGGAGTGTTTGTCATGTTTGTGTTGCCGGAAATCTTCAGGGAGTTCGCAACCTGGCGTTACTTCATTTTCGGGTTTGCCATGATTTTCACCATGATCCTGCGTCCACGTGGTCTCTGGCCGGCAAAATTTGGTCGAATTCCTAAAGCTTTTACTGATAAGGGGATATGATATGGCCGGCAAAGATTTGCTTTTAACCAATGTTACCAAACGCTTTGGAGGTCTTGTCGCAGTTGATGATCTGAGCTTCCATGTCCGTGAAGGACAGATCTATGGCTTGATAGGTCCAAACGGGGCCGGCAAGACCACGGTTTTCAATTGTATTACCGGAATTCACCCGTGTGAAGTGGGCTCGATCAAATGGGGGGAGAAGAAATTCGTCTGCTGCCGACTCATAAAATCGTGCGCATGGGCATTGTGCGAACCTTTCAGACCATCCGTCTGTTCAGCCAGATGAGTGTCGCGGAAAATGTCATGAGCGGCAGACACATCAAGAGTACGCAGAAACTCTGGAACGGCATCTTCCATACCCCGGCTTCGAAGCGCGATGAAACCGAAAACTGGCAGGTCGTCTTTGACCTGCTTGATTTCTTCGATTTGACCAGATTTGCCAAGCAGCCCGTGGGCTCCCTGGCCTACGGTATTCAGCGCCGGGTCGAGATTGCCAGAGCCATGGCAGTCAATCCTCAACTGCTGATTCTCGATGAGCCTGCGGCCGGGCTCAATGACAAGGAAACCCTTGCGCTCATTGAAACCATTTACCGAATCCAGAAACAGGGCATTACCATCCTCCTCATCGAGCATGACATGGACCTGGTCATGGAGGTGACGGAATATCTCACGGTAATCAATTTCGGCAGTAAGATTGCCGAAGGAACTCCTGCGGAAATACAGGCAAATCCGGCGGTAATTGAGGCATACTTAGGGAGCGATGACGATGACTTCTAATGAAATGTTGTTTAAGATCTCTGATCTCGAAGTTTCCTATGGCAGCATTGCTGCTATCAAGGGAATTTCACTTGAGGTGAAAAGAGGTGAAATCGTTACCATCCTTGGCTCCAACGGGGCGGGCAAGACGACGACCATGCGGGCAATCAGCCGTTTGATCAAATCCAATAGCGGTTCCATTGTCTTTAAAGGGAAAGAGATCACCAGGTTGCCGGCACATAAGGTGGTTTCCCTCGGCATAAGCCATTCTCCCGAGGGCAGAAGGGTATTTAATATCCTCACTGTTGAAGAAAACCTGTTTCTCGGCTCCTATACCAGAAAGAGTGTGGATAAGGAGATTCTTGCCTGGGTATATGATCTTTTCCCGAGACTCAAGGAAAGGAAGTCTCAATTGGCGGGCACCCTCTCCGGCGGGGAACAGCAGATGCTCGCTATCGGACGGGCGCTCATGAGCAAGCCTGAGTTGCTGCTGCTCGATGAGCCAAGTCTCGGCATTGCCCCAATTCTGGTCAAGGCGATTTTCGCCCAGATCAAAAAGATTGCCTCAACCGGACTGACCGTCCTTTTGGTCGAGCAGAATGCCAGAGCCGCCCTGAAACTTGCGAATCGGGGGTATGTCCTTGAAGTCGGCAAGATCGTCCATTCCGGCTCTTCCGAGGAGCTTTTGAGCTCGAAACGAATTCAGGAAGCGTATCTCGGCAAACAAAAACAATAAAGATGGCGGCGTTAAAACTCTTCGCCTTCTTCGTTGCAGCAAATTTTCTCTCATTTCGGAGTACCTCTTGTACGTCGAAATGAGAGAAAACCTGCGCGCCTGGAATCTGAAATTTTTTACTTAGCCTGGATTTCTCATGAGCCTTGTGTATGATTTCAAGCAAAAACAAAAAGATCCCAACATGATTGAATTTCAGTAAATTTCTGAAAATCGACACGATGTTCATGAGAATTCCGGGTTAGCCATCTCTAATTTTAGATTCTTAAGAGTCTATCGATAAAAAAAGCAGGTATTTTTGCCTGGATTACTCCATGCAATGCATATGAAGAGGCACCAGACGGAAGCTTGCCGGTCTGTTCTTCATCCCACATAAAAATATTCCCATCCTTGCAACGGGAGACACCGGCTGCCTCCTTCTTCTAAAACAGCCCGCACTGTATGACCACCTCACCTGTCGCTGGACGGTTACCACCTTCGTCCATATTGTTTTATTGAGGCTTCTCTTTCGAGGTCAAATAAGGTTGTTATTTGTTATTGCTGCGAAATTTATTGTCCTCATGCCGGATTGATCCTATTAATCTCTTCTTTAAGTGCTTTTTCGTATGGTGTGAGTACGTTAGAATTTCATTTCTTGTTATTTATTAATTAATGCATGAAGCCTCCTTTTCCGTGACCTTGTACGGTCCCCGCATTGGAGGTTTTTTATTTGCCGGCATCATCGGCTGATCATAGGTTATGGAAATTTAATTTTCCACTTACAATCAATTAATACTGGAGGGTTTGGCTATGCTGAAGATACAAGATACCGCTCTGTTGCGGAGCCAGGTATTTATCAATGGAGAATGGGTTGATGCCGACAGCGGTGAAACCCAGGAGGTTTACAATCCTGCGACGGGAGAATGCGTTGGCACAGTTCCTAAATGCGGCACCATGGAGACGCGCCGGGCAATCGATGCCGCCCAAAAAGCCTTTCTTGACTGGCGCAGCAAATCTGCAAAAGTTCGCTCCAACCTCTTGCGCCGATGGTTTGATTTGATGATGGAGCATCAGGAAGATCTGGCCCGAATCCTCACTGCGGAAATGGGCAAACCACTGGCGGAAGCGAAAGGTGAAATTGCCTATGGCGCCAACTATATCGAGTGGTTTGCAGAAGAAGCCAAGCGGGTTTATGGAGACACGATCCCCGCACCTGACAACAGCAAGCGTCTGGTATGCATTAAGCAGCCTGTGGGTGTTGTTGCCTGTATTACCCCCTGGAATTTTCCCAATGCCATGCTGACCCGTAAGATAGGACCGGCTCTTGCCGCCGGCTGCACAGTGGTCTGCAAGCCCGCCAACGCCACACCGCTTTCCGCTCTGGCTATAGCGGAACTTGCCTGCCGGGCCGGCATTCCCAGAGGGGTGATAAATATCGTCACCGGCATAACTCAGCAAATCGGTTCAGAGCTCACCTCCAACCCTAAAGTACGCAAGTTGACTTTTACGGGATCAACCGAAGTAGGTAAGCAGTTGATGGCCGAGTGTGCGGCTACCGTGAAGAAAACTTCAATGGAATTGGGCGGCAATGCACCATTCATAGTTTTCAATGATGCCGACATCGAGGCCGCTGTCCATGGAGCCATGGTCTCTAAATTTCGTAACGCCGGACAGACCTGCGTCTGCAGTAACCGAATCCTGGTGCAGGAAAAGGTGTACGATGAATTCTGCCGAAAACTTACAGAGGCGGTAAAGTCCAGCCTGGTTCTTGGCAATGGTATGGACGAAGGTGTTACCACCGGCCCCTTGATCAATGAGAAAGCTGCCAATGATGTCTTGGATATAATTGATGACGCTGTGACTAAAGGCGCGAAAGTCCTAATCGGCGGCAGTCGGTCACCGCTTGGTGGATCTTTTATCAAACCCACGGTTCTCAGCCGGGTAAATGATACCATGCGGGTCTTTCATGAGGAGATTTTCGGACCGGTTGCACCGATCTTCAGTTTCAAAACCGAAGAAGAGGCCATTGCCATGGGCAACGACACCAATTGTGGCCTTGCAGCCTATTTCTATTCCCGCGATATAGGACGCATCTGGCGTGTCAGCGAAGCTCTGGAGTATGGAATCATCGGAGTGAATGAAGGTTTAATTTCCAACGAAATGGCGCCATTCGGCGGGGTCAAGGAATCGGGGAACGGCCGCGAAGGCTCAAAGTACGGAATGGACGATTACCTCGAGATCAAATATCTCTGCCTCGGTGGAATCGATCGCTAGCCCATGGACGAGACCGTGTTCATGATTGAAATAGGGTTATTTTGCATCGATTCATTGGCGGGTTATCGCACGCTGCCTTTGATGGCGTCGTAAGAACCTAAAATCAGCGGGAGGTAGATATACCTCCTGTTACCGCAGCTGCTTTTGTAAATAGCCATGGGAGTTGCCGCGTGGACTCTGGAAAAAGTTCGCTATACCAGGCGTAGTATCTGAATGGGCGATCCGGCGGTACATATGCTACGTCGAATCGCCCGCTGCCATCTACAGTAACGTAGATGGAGCTTTTACAAATCCATCCATGACAGCAATAGCCTGCCGTAAAAGCAGGGATTGAAAAGCTGAAGCCGGTAAAGAGGGTAACTTTTCCTGATTATGATGTGAAAAATTACCTGAAATAAGGAGGCATCTTGACCACCCTTTCTTCTGTCGGGTTGCCCTCTTCCCTACTTTCTCATGATATCATGTTCCCGCCGTATCTCCAGTATCCTTGCCTATTTTGCCGAAGGTTCCGGCGTGGCAAAACATCCACTCAGGAAGGCTGATTGCCTGCCCCACAGCGCAGGTGGTAAAAACACCTCCTTTTTAACGCCGAATGGCAAATTCTTCCTCAAGTATTGTTCTCTTTCGGCAATACTCATCGCCAGCATCCAGCATAACCAGCGGTATTAATTGTTAATGATATACCTGACTCTTATTTGGCATGTTTTTCGCAAGTCAGATATCCTGGTAAATCAACCGGTTCTACATAGACAATGAAACAATAGACGAATCGCCAAACAGGAAAGAGCTGGATTTCTGTTTTGTGCCTGTTGGGGAGACAGGAGCTGAGGCTTGCGGATAATCGCAAAAAGGCTAAAAAAAAATGAACAATAATGTTGGAAGCAAAGATGTACCTGCCCTTAATTTTACTGAGGTTGGTAAAAGGGAGGAAGAGAAGATAACCGGCCATACCGCGGAGAAATTTTCCAGGGCCCCCTCTGAACATTTATCCGTGCGGGTCAAGATCCTTGTGGTGGACGACTCGAAGTCGGTCCGTCTATTCCTGAAAAAAGAGCTGGAAAAAATAGGTCATCAGGTTCTCGTTGCGGAAAACGGCAGAATTGCACTCGACGTTATCAAGAAAACCTCACCCGATGTGATTCTCTCGGATGTATACATGCCGGAGATGAATGGCATAGAACTCTGTGCAGTTCTGCACGGAGATCCTCTCTTTGCCGGCATTCCCTTTGTGGTCATGAGCACTGAGAATGATGCCGGAAACATGAGACAGATGATGAAATACGGTGCGGCTGCCTTTATCATCAAGCCCTTTAGCATTGAACAGCTCATCATTACCTTGAATAATATTCTTTCCTATGAATTCACCATTCTCCTCAAGGAAAAAGAACGACTTACCGGTGAACAGGAACTGTTGCTTGCAGGCATAACCAGTCTGGTCAGAGCTCTTGAGGCCAAAGATCAATACACTCGCGGTCATTCAGAGAGAGTATCCTGGATCTTGGCCGGTCTGGTGGAATACTCGGGGGGACGAAACTTGAGGTCGAACGCGCCCGTATTGCCGGAAAACTTCATGATATCGGGAAAATAGGCATAAGAGATGATGTACTGTTAAAACCCGGTCGCTTGAGCTTCGAAGAATTCGAACATATAAAGGAGCATCCCTCTGTCGGTGCCTCCATCCTGCAAACCATTCCGAGTATCTCCGATATCCTTCCCGTGGTCTATTCCCATCACGAGCGCATGGATGGGAATGGCTATCCCCTCGGCTTACCAGGAGCTTCGATTCCGCTTTGGGCACGGATGACCGCGGTTGCGGATACTTATGACGCTCTGACGAGTGATAGGCCTTACAGGCAAGGTATGTGTCATGACCAGGCTCTTGAGATTATCAGAGAAGCGTCAGGCGCCCAGCTTTGTTCTGATACCGTTGGCCTTTTTGTAGAGTGGTCTAAAGGCGAACAGGCAGCCAATCGTTTTTATTGTACCTCTCTTTCTGAATAAATTCTCCCGGAAGAGAAAGTTATGGCAAGTCTGACGCCAGCGCTGATTGTAGAACGCCACGCCAACGCCTGGTGCCTCAGGTCGTCAAACTAACGGTTAATATAACCAAGGTTCTTGATAGTTTCCGGTCCTGAATTACTATTAATGATGTAGTCGTACAGAAGCCGATCTGCATCGTTGCAGATCTAAGTTGTCGATTTACCGTATC
This sequence comes from uncultured delta proteobacterium, assembly GCA_963835305.1. Taxonomy (GTDB): domain Bacteria; phylum Desulfobacterota; class Desulfobulbia; order Desulfobulbales; family Desulfocapsaceae; genus Desulforhopalus_A. The sequence continues at coordinate 712,870 of CAWIEU010000006.1, read as the reverse complement.
AAATTTTTGAATGATGGTTTGATGATACGACTCCGGAATGCTGGTGAACGTCTAGAGATCCACGATTATATGAGCATTTCACCGGTCCCGGTGAACGGTTATTCTTCACCCGACCGAAATTCAGATATTACGTTAAGGAGGGCTTGAAATGAAACTTTTTGTAATCCTTTGTGCAATCGTTCTGCAGATCGGAGCAACGACGCTTGTTTTTGCTGAGCCACCGGTGGTCAGATCGGGAGACACGGTTCTGAGTATACTGGAAGCGTCCTTGGATCAGCAAGTCACTGTTCGACTTGATTGTGGCGAAGAATTGACCGGCAAAGTGAAATTTATCAGCAGGCAAATGCTCCAGCTCAAGGAATTGAGAGGTCGTGAATTCTTCGATGCTTTCATCGAAGTTTCGAGGATCGAAGCCGTGATCATGCCAACGAAAGAATAGCCGGAATGAGATCCAGCCGACTGTCCTACACCATGCAACGGCAGGACGTTTGACGAAACAGTTGGGACTTCTGCCACAAAAATGGATCTGCCGTGCCCCTGATTTCTCTCTCGCAGAAAAAATATTTCTTTTTAGTTTTTTACAGCTTACCTGCAAAATCTCCAAATTTTATCTGATATAGCCATCTGCTATTCAGAGATCTATGATATACTCCAGCCTATAAAAATTTTAGTCAGTCCGACGCCAAGTATACAGAAGCCTCTTTCAGTACAAAAATTTCCAGTTTTACACAGTAAGACATTGAAATAATATAATAAAATAATGCTGACAACGTTTATAGACAATTTCTCCACTCTATTCAGGAAAAGAAGACGCCCCATATCTCTTTCCACATTCTTTTTCCGGTTCGTCTGCTGGAGTGTTTTGCCACTGTTATTAATATCGGTTTTTCTGGCAACTTACCACATCCGCCACCTTGAAAGGATGAACGATGATGCAGCCTTGAGTGTCGCACACAATGCAATGGCTGCAATCGATCGACAAATCGAGACGCAGATTGCCGGCTTGCAGATGCTGGCGACTTCCCCTTTACTTGATGATAAAGCTGAATTGCGCCTGTTTTATAAGGAAGCACTCGGGTTTCATAACAGTTTCGGTGGTCATGTAATTTTGGCCGATGTATCGATGCAGATGATAATCAATACCCGGCTGCCCTTCGGTACCCATCTGCCGGAACTACCGCAACCCAAAGGCCACGCAGCCGCACTGACTGTTCTCAAAACGGGCAAACCTGCGGCAGGCGATATGTTTATTGGGCCATTTGCCAAAGAGCAGCTGGTAGCTGTGGCGGTCCCGGTCATCCGTTCCGGTCAGATCCGCTACCTGCTGCTCAGCATCATCGAGACAGGCAAATTTCTACAAAGTCTAGACCTTGTTGCACTTCCTTCCGAACTGTCAATATCAGTCATTGACGGCAACAATGCAGTGATGGCGCACCGTTCAACCCGGGAGGCGGGGCATGAGGAGGATACTTCCATGGCGAGAAGCCTGGTTATCCGTTCTTCGGTTACGCCCTGGTCGGTTAAACTTGTCATTCCCGACAAAATTTACAGTGAACCTATCATCATAACTATAGTCTTTTTGCTCTCGGCGATTCTGCTCGTCTCCTTGATCAGTGTGAATGTGGCGAGAAGATCCGGACGATACTTGACGAAATCGCTGGAGGTTTTGGTAGAATCCCCCTTACGATCGCCTACAGATCTTCCTTGTATTTCAGAAATCGAATCCATAAGATCCACCCTGGCAAAATCTCAGGCGGCACAGAAGGCTGGGGAAAACGTCCTGCGGGAGAGCGAGAATAAATTCAAGTATATTTTCGAGTCAGCGAACGTCGGGAAATCCATCACCCTACCGACGGGTGAGATGATCAGCAATAAGGCATTTGCCAGAATGCTGGGCTACAGTAAGGAAGAAATTTCGAACAAAACCTGGCAGGAATTAACCCCGCAGGATGAGATTAAAACCGTTCAAGGCATACTTACATTGATCCTTGAGGGAAAAAAGAATTCAGCAAGATTCACTAAAAGGTATATTCACAAAAACGGTTCCCATGTCTGGGCGGATGTCAGTGTGGCAATCAGACATGATTCAGACGGCCGGCCTTTACATTTTATCGCGACGATGGTGGATATTACCGAGCGTCATAATATCCAGATCCAACTCACCCACGCACTCAATTACATTCAAACGATTATTGAGAAATCATCCATAGGTATTGCCACATTCAAGGCGGATGGCCAGATAATTACCGCCAACCAGTCCCTGGCAAATATAATAGGCGGCACCGTTGCTGAAATTAAGAACCGGAACATTTATGATCTCGATTCATGGCGGAATTCTGGGATGCTCAATGCCGCCGAAGAGGTGTTACGCAGCGGAATCGAAAAGAGTCTCGAATTACATTATGTTTCATGCTTCAATAAGGAATGCCGGGTATCCTGCCTCTTTATTCCTTTCAGCCATGCGGGTGAAGAACAACTGCTCCTTTTATTGACCGACATTTCCGAAAGCAAAAAAGCCGAGGAGGAACGGCAAAAACTGCAGGCCCAGTTGCAGCAGGCCCAGAAAATCGAAGCAGTTGGTCAATTGGCTGGAGGCGTGGCCCATGATTATAACAACGAGCTGAGTGTGATCATCGGCTTCACCGAATTGGCTATGGAGGATTTAGATCCGATCGAGGAAAGATACGGCCATCTCAAGGAAGTTCTCTCCGCCGCACATCGTTCCGCGGATATCACCCGGCAATTATTGGCTTTTGCCCGCAAACAAACCGTTGCGCCCAAGGTACTCGACTTGAATGCTACCATAGCCAATATGCTGAAAATGCTCAAAAGGCTGATCGGGGAAGGCATTGATCTCTCCTGGATGCCGGGGACTGATGTGTGGTCTATCAAAATAGATCCATACCAGATCGATCAAATATTGGCCAATCTCTGTGTCAACGCCCGGGATGCTATAGAAAACGTGGGAAAAATCTCCATCGAAACGAAAAACCTGAGTTTCGATAAATCATATTGTGCCGACCACGCTGAATTTGCTCCCGGTGAATATGTCTTACTGGCAATAAGTGACGATGGCAGCGGCATGACAGCGGAAACCATGAAAAAGATTTTCGAGCCGTTTTTTACTACTAAAGCCCTCAACCAGGGCACGGGGTTGGGATTGGCCACGGTTCATGGTATCGTCAAGCAGAACAACGGAGTTATTAATGTTTATAGCGAACCCGCGAAAGGGACGACATTTAAGATTTACCTGCCGAGATATAAAGGTCAGTCGGTTGAGATACTTTCCAAGAGTACCTCGACAATACCTTCAGGACATGGCGAAACAATACTCCTGGTCGAGGACGACATTTCTATCCTGAATCTCCAGCAAAAGATACTTGAAGAAATGGGCTATGACGTATTGGCCGCAAACAGTCCAAACGAGGCGATTACGTTGGCTGAAGAGCGCGCCGACGAAATCAGCCTGTTGTTGACGGATGTGGTCATGCCTGAAATGAATGGCCGGGAACTCTCCGTTCAATTGCAGCTTCTTTGTCCACAGATCAAAACCATTTACATGTCCGGCTATACAGCCAATGTCATTGCTCATCACGGAGTCCTTGAAGAAGGCGTTTCATTTATTTCAAAGCCATTTACCAAACAGGAACTGGCTTCCAAGGTTAGGGAAACTCTTGATAGCTCACCAGCTGAGCCAAGCCTGTCAAATCTCGCCACCTACTGAAGCCGGTGCATCTCACATCCCCTACCATGCCACAAAAACAGGGGGGCTACAGCTAAAATCGGCAAAGATTTAGAGCATAGACCCTTATGTTCACGAATTCTTCGTTATAAAAACCGTTGACAAATATAGATATTGAGCTACATTAATCGTTAAATAGCGATATATGAATATAGAGGTGAAAACAGTGAAAACATTTATTCGGGTGATGAAAGCCTTGTCCGATCCGAACAGGGTTCGGGTGGTAAAACTTCTGCAGAACGGAGAACTCTGTGTCTGTGAGATTACGGAAGTGTTGGGTCTTGCCCAGTCCACGGTCTCCAAGCATATGAAAATCCTGGAAGATGCCGGGCTGGTAAATAAGAACAGGCAGGGAACCTGGATGATCTACAATCTGGCCGACGGCAGCGAGTCAGCGTATGCGGCCGCGATGCTGACCAGGCTGCGCGACTGGCTGGATAATGACGACGAACTAAACAGGTTGCGAAAGGCCTTGCCCGCCGCTGCAGCCATCAAACGAACTTGTGGGCAGACCACTTAGAGAATCCCTCATGAAATCGATTCAATCCCTCAATACCAATAGCGAAAGCGGCTGCGAAAAGCCGGTTCGCGACTTGCCGGCGGCAACAATTTTCAAGATGGGTAAGACTATCACCTTTGGACTGCTCGGTTTGCTTGCCTGGTTTGTGATTTACAAACAGCTCGAACCGTTTTCCCGTTTCCTCACCTACTCCCTGCTCGGTCTTAAGCAGGGGGGGCACTTGGGAGCATCAGTCCAGTTTTTTGTCTATGACACCCCAAAAGTGATGATGCTGCTGACGCTCATTGTTTTCATCATCGGCATGATTCGATCTTTTTTTACCCAGGCTCGAACCCGCAGATATCTGGCCGGAAAGCGCGAGACGGCAGGCAACGTCATGGCTGCCTTGCTTGGCACGGTCACCCCTTTTTGTTCCTGCTCGGCGGTACCGCTCTTTCTTGGTTTTGTCCAGGCGGGAATCCCTCTCGGCGTAACTTTCTCTTTTCTGATAGCAGCCCCGATGGTAAACGAGATTGCCGTCGTTCTGCTCTATGGCCTGCTGGGCTGGAAGGTAGCCGCAATCTATCTGGTAACCGGCCTGTTCATCGCCATGATTTCCGGCTGGGTCATCGGACGCTTCAAGCTGGAACATTGGATTGAAGACTGGGTGCAGGAAATGCGGGCCGGAGAGGCACTGGTCCTCGAAGAAAAGTTGACCTGGTCCGAGCGCATCGATCGAGGACGGGAAGCGGTACGTGATATCGTTGGCAAGGTCTGGATTTATGTGGTCGCCGGAATCGGGGTCGGTGCAGCAATTCACGGCTATGTGCCGGAAACCCTCATGGCTTCGATCATGGGTAAGGACGCCTGGTGGTCGGTACCGGCTGCGGTTGTAGTCGGCATCCCTATGTACTCCAATGCTGCGGGTATTGTGCCGGTGGTGGAAGCACTCCTTGGCAAAGGGGCGGCATTGGGGACGGTGCTCGCTTTCATGATGAGCGTTATCGCTCTGTCACTGCCGGAAATGGTCATTCTCCGCAAGGTACTCAAACCAAAATTAATAGCCGTCTTTTTAGGGGTGGTTGGCAGCGGGATTTTATTTACCGGATTTTTATTCAATCTGATTATCTGATTATCTTTCTGAACAGGTCTTCGGTCCTGCCCGGAAGATCTGTTTTCAGATGAGTATTTTTCAACTCAACACAACGAGGAACAGTATGGAGATTAAAGTATGTGGACCGGGATGTGCCGCCTGCGAAAAAGCTCGGAAAACGGTCGAAGCCGCGGTTGCTGCAACAGGGATTAAGGCCGATGTTACCAAGGTTACCGATTTTCAGGAAATGGCTAAGCTGGGTATTTTTTCTACTCCAGCCGTAGTTATCGGCAACGAGGTCAAGTGTGTGGGGCGCGTTCCGAAACAAAGTGAAGTTGAGGAGTGGATACGCTGAAATGCCCCAGCTGTCAAAGGGGACAAGATTCAGGATCAGTGAGGATGCCCGCTAGTTTTCTCCTCAACCGATTCCGGCTCCAGAATTCCCTTTTTCAGCTACTTCACCAGCTCTGAAGCGGCTCACCACCACCTTGAGAGAATATTCTGAAACATCTGTTTATCTAGTGTCAACTCAGCTACGATTTTTTTCAGCTTGGCATTTTCTTTTTCAAGTTCCCGGAGTTTTCTGAAGTCGGAATCCATCTTCCTGCTGTATTTCTTACGCCAGAGATGGAATATTTGCTCGGACACACTCTGCTGACGACACATTTCCAGCATATTCCCTACCGTATCCCCATCTTTAAGGATCCGAATGATTTGCTCTTCTAAGGATCTTTTCTTTTCCATCTTATCCTCCAGTCGATTTGTTCAGCTTCTGACATATCAACCAGTCTAGAATTCAAGCGGCACTGGACCGCCGTTCGCTCTCATCCCAGTTTGGAAAATGCAAGCCTAAGACCGAGACCGATCAAAACTGTACTGGTGAGCCAATGCTGCACTCTTCCCATCATCGGATAATGCATTAGATATGTTGCGACCCTCCCGCCCATGAAAGCGATGAAAAGATCAACCGGCAACGCTGTAAATAAGAAAATACAACCTAAAACAAAGAGTTGCAGGGCTGGAGAGCCCTTTGAGGAGTCTACAAACTGCGGCAGAAAAGAGAGAAAGAACAAAGCAGCATTAGGATTCAAAATTTCTATCATAAATCCTTGTCTGAAAATTTCCCCAGCGATGGAATTCTTGGAGACTGTTGCCGGCCTGAGTGCATTTTCCTCAGAAAAAAGCATGAGAATTCCAAGGTAGAGCAAATAGCAAGCCCCAAAAATTTTAACGCAAAAAAAAGCGACCGGTGAATATACCAACACAATGGACAAACCCAGCCCGGCAGCAGCCGCATGGAACAAATTCCCCATAGCCAGTCCTAAGGCAGAGTAAACTCCGGCAGCACGGCCCTGCCCGACACTTCTCGACAGGACATAAAGGGTTGCAGGCCCGGGAGTGACGCACAAGAAGAATGACGAAACTACAAACATCAGTAAGATATTAAAATTGAACATTTCCATTCCCGATAATCTCGTAAGAACCTGCAATCAGCGATGACTAAGTGAAAGACTTCAGATTCGGAGCGCACTGCAACGAAGAAGGTGAAGAGTTCTGACAAAACCATCACATTAAACAGTAAACTAACCTACATGCAGAGGTAATCCAAATGAAAAGTATTCATTATGGCTATGAGTAACAGGAATGGACAGGACAGGGCAATAACAGAATAATACCGTAATGTTTACAGCTGATACCGAAAAGAAAAAAATACTATATTCGGTTAGGACAAGAACCTGGACCGGATTAAAATTCACAACATAATTGCTTCAACAACTGTCTGAACCATTTATGAGCCGGATGATTCTGTGTGCGGGTGTGCCAATAATGACAAACGAAAAATTCTGTTTCTTCTATAGGAATGGGAAGTGCTTGAATAGGATAATACTTGGCGTATTCCAAAGCCAGCCGCTCGGAAATATTTGCTATATAATCAGTTTCACTAACCAGTTTCGGTAAAAGGAGTTCGTGTTCTACCCGAATCCGAATATTGCGTTTTAATCCTTTCTCGTTCAAAAGGATATCAATAGCGTCCTGCTCGTATTCCGCCAGCGACAGGTGCACGAATTCCGCTTTGATGTATTGCTCCAAACTCAGTGTATCGCCGATACCCGGATGACCGTGACGAACGATACAAACCTCCTTGTCCCTAAAGAGCTTCTGTTGAAAAACATTACTCCCGAGCTGAGTTGGAGAGCCAATAATATGGTCGACGCCATCTCTTTCAAAAGCGATTTGTCTCTGCTCATAATTCAAATGGACGACCTGTATTGAAACGTTCGGCGCAACTTGCTTCAGCCTTGCAATGAGCTTAGGAAGCAAAATATAGACTACATAATCATTGGCACCGAGCCGGAAGACCGCATCGGACTTCTCCGGATCAAATTGTCCTTTGCCCGCTAAAGTATTTTTCAGGGTTCGCAGAACCGGCTGGATTTCGGTTGCCAGATAATCCGCTAGTTTAGTTGGATACATCAGATTTCCCTGACGGATAAACAGTTGATCGTCGAAAATGGCGCGCAATCGATTGAGTGCATGGCTCATGCCCGACTGAGTCAAATGCAGTTTCTTCCCTGCATGGGTGAGGTTTTTTTCCTGATAGATGGCGTCCAATATTACCAGTAGATTCAAGTCGATGTCCTTAAGATTCATAAAGCCCACACCATCAATGAACGTTTTTTCTTGGATTCATTCCACTGCCACCTTCCAGAAAGGTGCTCAGTTACCGTCAGTTTTTCTCACCCTATTTTGGTATCATTTTTTTCAAGCTGCATCACGGATTTCGTCTTTCGATATTTTTGTGCCTGTCGGCCAAAAAAAATGGGTTAAAGCGTAACCGCTTTAACCCATTGATATAATTGGAGCCAGCAAGCGGGATCGAACGGCTGGCCTGCGCTTTACAAGAGCATCTCAATGGAGTTTAATACACTTCCATCAACATATATATATGTTATTATTTCAACACGTTATCTCACTCGCCAAAGATCTTTAGATATGTTAACATGAGGACAGTTGACCCAATTTTAGACAATTTACTGTCCTAAAACTGTCCTGCGACAACCTGCCTAATGCCTATGAATGCTTTCAACTTTACCAACACAAAATTACGTAATTTAATAAACACTACCGGAAAAGACGAAGAATATAAAGATACATTTCAAAAAGGTTTAATTTTACGACTCACTAGGAACAATACCAAAATTTTTCGTTTAAGAGCTTGGAATAAGAGAAGAAAGAAAACTGAGCAGATTGTCATTGGCAACTACCCTTCAGTTTCGATTCTTGTTGCCAGGGAGGTTGTCGCTGATCATATATCCAACATGACAAGAGGGTTGGATATATCAGAAATGGTGCAAAGCCAACGATCTGAAAAGACACTTAACGAATTATTCGAGGTCTGGGTTGAGACTTACGCCAAAGAAAAGAATAGGCGATGGGAACGATATGTCAATCGCTGCGATTTGTATATACGTCCATTTCTTGGTAAAAAAAGAATAACTGATATTACAGTCGACACTCTGGCTCAGTGGCGGAATTCGAAGATATTTTGACGGTGGCGAACCAACTCGCCCTCAACTAATCGCCCTTGCAAAGGCTGGTGGTGTTTCAATTGATTGGTTCATTTACGGTGAAGAAGATCAGATCAAAAAAGACCCACCTATCCTTCAGCATTTCCCAAACCCGAGCATGAAGGAGCTGGCGTTATGGAGAAATGAGCAAAACGATGGAATTAACTACTGGGAGGTAGCCAAATCAAAGATGGCATTGGAGTTTCCGGATTTCAAAGAATGACTCAAAAAACATCACGAAGATAACAGCCCTCCGGTCGACGAAAATTTAACAGTAAACGACAATTAATTAAAGTAGAGTACCGAACTTATCACTGAAATAACGTAATCTTACCCAAAGTCAGCGAAGACGGAACGATTCACCCTTCCCTTTCATATAAGCGAAACCTTTTCACACCATGGAAACTTTTATCTTAAAAATGGTAATACTGAAGAATTCTATGTGCGGGCAGAAGCATCTTCGGCTTCTCTTTCGCCGATCCAGATGACCGATTACACCAAGCAGCGGTTTAGTCGAAGAGATTGAGGGCTAATTTGCCCTGAATAAATATACGACGGTCAACTATTTATAAGGTCTGGAAAACATGAGTGAAGCCGATAAAAGTAACATCGTTCACACTTGCAATTTTTGCGGTGCAACGGATAATGACGGAGTGACGGAGCTCATGATCAAGGGTCAGGATGGAACCTTAATCTGCAACAGTTGTGTGAGGACCTGTGAGGCACTGCTAATAGAGAGGGATAGAGAAGATATTCCTCTCTATCGATTCATCGACCTAATACCCAAAAGCACAGAGGTAAAACTCCGGCCAATAACCAGAATCCCCAAGAGCTGGGTGATCTGTAAAGTTCATCTGCAAAAAATCCGCCCATGCGTGACAGCCTGTTCACCTGACGGTGAAAAGTTTGAAACCTTCTCAATACCAAGGCAGCTCGCTTATTGGATGATTTTCCCCGATGAAGAAATTAATCTTGATAAAATCCGAAAGGACATCGCACAAGACATCATTAATGCGGTAAAAAAAGAGCTGCAGCGGAACTAGCGCGAAGATGTTTGGTCTAATTACAACCTGAAAAACAAGTGCTTCATCTGACTTTTTAATCACATCAGGTTAACGAAGATAGTCATGACTTATGTTGGCAAACCACATCCAGACCCGATGCATTGCATCGAATTATGATGTCTTGTTTCAAGATGAATTTTAAAACCTGGTATCACTTGTAGAAATCTGGATTTGACCTGACACTTTCAGACTCGAGCTCGGATTACCGCTGACAGGGATGCCCTCTGCATGCTGATTATTGTACGAGGAACCTCACAGCATCGATAGAAGTCAGTGAGCTTTTTCTGTACATCAACCGTGGTTTGTATACTCTGGAACAATATAAAAGCGGATGCTGTTTCGAATTTGCTAGGAAATCGGCCTATTTTTGGTCTTCGATGCATCGTAGTAGTGTCAAGTATAGGTAGGCACTGACTCGATAAAGAGATGCACTGGCAAGGTCAATAGATTACCAGCCTCGTCTGAGGCTTTCTCTGTCAATTTTTTAGAGCAGGGTCGTCTGAGTAGTCTTTGGATATCTACAATCGGCTTTTGCTCCATTTCTAAACATTTTCAGGAAAACAGGCGTTACCACCCTCTCAGTAATCAATTTGCAGTTTTGCTTAAGCACTAGACGTTGCCAATGCCTTTATCTTGAGAACATTTTTTCGGTGAGATTTTCAGATTATATTTGCTTTGATTAGCGGGGTAAGCGTAAGGCAAGATTTTTACGTATAGAGTCATAGTTAAACAAATTTTTGCTTAATGGTTTTGATTGCCTTAGATCTATAATTATGATGCTCACCACGGTTGGCTCTTGGATGTGCTATTCTTATGCAATCAATATCCCCATTGACAAAATGCCAGTAATTTTTCCTGATCAATTGTTTTGTTTGATAGCCTCCTAAATAATCATTAAAAAGCATTTTAATAGTGTCATCGTTCACTTTATTGCAACCTACAGCAAAAATAATTACATTAGGTTTTGAATAATTTATGCTCTCATACAATAATTCAACCGACATACGACGAATAATTTCAAATTCACATTTTTCTCTTTTTGTTGGTGTTTTTCTATTGTAGTCCCATGAATATAAATTTGCGTATATAAGTGAAAAAGGACTAAGTTCTAACTCGTTTGCAACCCTCCTATAAAAACGTTGAAAGTGACTCTTACTTTTCTTTTTGTAATTACCACCTTTTTGGTCGAGGAGGTGCCATGAATATCTGGCAAAAGATTCTTCAATTATTATATCTAACTGCTTGTTATTATTAAACTGTACGACTCTGCTTATTTTGTTTTTACCATTATCGGTATTCCACCCTGATGTTTCTCGTCCTACTACCATTACTTTTTTTCTTGATTCAAAATAATCATCAAACGGATAAGATAGAAATACACCCGAATAGAGGTCAGTTCCAACAATAAAATGATTTGAAGAAATCTTAGATAATACTTCGATGTACTTTTTTTTTAATTTATCTACATCCATATTTTTTTCTGTTCGCATAACATCGATCATTAGTTTATCCGTTACATTATGTTGTAACGGCAATCAAAAATATATCTGGGTTCATTTTTTCCTTCGCGGCACTAATTTGTATTATGCATTTTCTTACCTTATTGTGTCAAGAGCTTTAGCCTGGCTAAGCTACCGAGAAGATATATCGTCAGAAGAAAGAGGAAAAAGTTATATTAAAGAAGTCCATATAGTTCCTTTGAATGGTTACTATAGTCATGCATAAACAAGAATTGATAGCCTGTGTTCAGTTGATTACGTGTATAGTTCTGAAGCCTTCGCAGTTGGCACCTCAGGTAGGAGTGTTGATGCATGATGCACTTGTCAAAGGTGTTTCTTTGGAAATCTCTTCTTTGCAGTTGCTCCTTTTTTTTGTAAATTTCCAGGGTGGAAAAGGGGTTCAATATATGAGAAAAAAATACTTTTTTACACTATACATCAGACATTCTACTTGGTTTATACGCCGAATGGGACTGGAACCTATCATGGCGGCAGTAAAAAACATTTATCTCGTTATCTGGCTAAGTTTAATTTTCGTTTCAAAAGAAGATTTCGCCTGGAACTAATAATTTCTTCATTGATAACATTTACTTCGCAACAGTGATGTCCGGTTAGGAAATTGCATGGGGTTTTTTTAACCGTTTTAGGTTTTTTCTTCGTTTACGATTTTGCATCACTGCTTTCTCCGCGGCCTGTTGTGTCACTTCATTTCGGATTTGATTGCGGAGCTGGCGAACACGGTGAATAGAAACAGGTTCCCCGTATTGCTCTTGGCAGTAGATAGCTAAAAGAAGATAGGTGATAAGACCAGAGAGAATTTGCACCATCAGGCCATTCTTACTTCTAGCAAAAAGGTGATAGACATTGAGGTGCCGTTTCCACCATGCAAAAAAACTTTCTATGTCCCATCGGAGTTTGTATACCAGTGCTACCTGCTCAGCTAATAAATCAAAACGATTGGTGGCTTCCCAGTAAGATTTGCCCTCAATATTATATCCAACAAGGTGAACAGGCTTTCTGGTTTGATTAACATCCAGGGCTCCCAAGCAAAACCATTGCATCAGAGAACACATGAGAATTTTCATGTACAGGAAATTCTTCAATAATTTCTATATGAGTATCTTCCTTAATGCGGCAAACAAAATGACATCCATCCTGCTGCCATTGATCAAACAAATGATGTGCCTGATATCCTCGGTCCAGCACACCTGTTTGGCCAGGGTCGATGATCCTGCTGACAAAGGGTCTTTCGGCACCATTACCCTCTGTCAAAAACAATTTACGCGGGACGCCGTGATTGAGGTCGAAGCCAAGTTGCAGTTTTGCTTTTTTGGAATTTGTTCGGTATTCGGCCCAGTGCATGGAAAGGACTGAATCGATCAGAGATCCATCGATGGCAACAAGATCGCCAAGCTCGGAATACTGCGACGGCAAAACCCCTGTTGTCTGCTTTTGTAGCTCGGTAAACATAGCAAGAAGTTGTTCAACGCCTCGGTCATTAACAGGTATCAAAGAAGGTTGAGTGTTTATAATGCCTCCAGCAGGAGCAACTAAATTCCTGGCGTAATCGTCTTCCTGCAGAGCTTGAATCAACTCACTGCCCGATGAGAACTCTTGCAGGTGGTAATATGTCAAAATATCAAGCAGTTCTTCGGTATTCATTGCCAGTGGCTTGTTCGATCTTGACCTAAGTGGTGGTATTTTGGGCATTATATATTTTAACGGTTTGAGTAATTGCCTTTGCGATGGTACAGCATGCTGCTGTGAATAAAATTTCACAAATTTCATATCAGCCCCCTTAAAAGATTTTTCTTTTAAGGGAGCTGACCGAAATTTTTTATTTCATTGTCAAGTAAAAAACGATCTAAGCAGTTAATATTTATTAATATTTCACATGCAATTTTCTATCCGGATATTACTGACTTCGCAATCAAATCTAATTCCTCAGTATCAGTTAAGGTTGGCTGAGGATTGGTCGTAATTAGATTCTTAAAAAAGAGATAAAGGGGGTGTCAAAAAATGTGACACCGTCCATTTTGTAACAGAGAATCATAACCCTTTGTAAATTTATGAATTTATCCTTAATATCCTCACTTAGCGCCAAGTTTGTTGCTCATATTTTTAATACCTGCATCAATCCATTATCTTCGTCCTTTTGCAAAGATATCAATTGATCATAAGAATTTTTGAGGCAGGTATTCTTTTTGCTTTTATAGCCATGGCATAATTACCATCTGTAATGGTTTTTTGAATATACTCTCCAGAGAGAAAGTTCTGAACGGTCACCGTTAGTAATGAACCTGAAGTGTCTGCCGATATAGGCGTTCAAAATGTTAAGGTAATTATGTTAAAAAGTGTTTGAATCAATATGGCTCACTTTTCTTGTTCTTCTATCATTGCAAGTTTTTGATGAAGCAGTGGAAGTATGACAGCAAATAATAATTGATTTTCGAATAACAGCTCAGGGAACATAATGGAAGAAATTCGACCACATCCGTAACAACTACCATGAAGTGAATCATTCTCTAAGTCGCATTTATCATGTACCTCAAGGCAGTATCGTAGGGTAAAAAAGAATTTACAAAACATATTAATATAAGTATACCCACTCGGCCTGGAATTTTAATTTCGTATGGTATATAACAAATTTGGAGTCGTAGACACTTGGAAAATCCTGAAAATTAAACATCAACTGTTATTTTCTTATATTGGCGTATCAGGTGTTATTACTCAAGGGAGACAGAGAGAATATGAAAATAAACTACTTCAGTTGCAAAAAGAAAAGCAGCTGATTTTCTTACTATTAATTCGTACGTCAATTGGCGGACACAGATTATATCATAAAAATAATATAATCTGTTAGATATAGATGTTTTTCCTAAACATTTATGTTCGGCGATCAACGTACCCTTTACTATATCTTTGTTTGAATGATTTTTATAGGATGTTGATATGATGAAAAAACTGCAAAAAATTGGGCCACGCATACTGATTCCTGCTGTTAGCGTTACTGTGATATTTTCTATTACTCTCTATTTTATCGCAATTTCAACCATTAGCAGTATGGTCGAACAAAATCTTGACCATATTTCCCAATCAAAAGTGGCTGATATCGCAACAAGCGAGAAGCGCATCTCAGAAACAATGCTCGCTAATGCTGCGCTATTTAGCCGGGATAAAAACGTACAGGATGCATATGAGACGGCATACAAAGGTAATCTGAACAATCCCAATGACTCCCAGATGGAATTGGCTCGTCAACAGCTGCGTGAGTATTTTTCATCTATTGAAAAGGGCTACCGGGAAACGTTTGCGGGCAAGCCTCTTCGCATTCATTTCCATATCCCACCGGCAAGAAGTCTTTTACGCTTGTGGAAGAAGGACCAGAATCAGAGCGACGACCTGAGTAATTTTCGAAATACTGTGAAGACCATCAATGGCGGCAACCATAATCCGATCACAGGAATTGAAATCGGTCGAGGGGGATTTTCAATCCGTGGAATAGCCTCCATTCTATCTGTCAGCGGCAAATTCTTGGGATCTGTAGAATCACTATCCAGTTTTGATCCTGTGGTAAAATACAGCATTAGTAATGATAAGGAATATATTGCAGTATATATGAACAAGGAGTTCCTTTCGATCGCAACCCAATTACAAAATGCTTCAAGAAATCCTGTCATTGGCGATAAATTTGTGTATGTGTCGTCGACTGACAAGCAGGTCACAGATACTATCCTGACCCCCAATCTTTTAGCAAAGGGGCAGACAGGAACAAAGTCGGTACGAATTGACGATTATTTTACTACTGTATTTCCAATTAAAGATTTTAGCGGTAAACAGATAGGGGTCATGGCATATGTATACAATGCCGAGAGCCTTTATGCAGCGCTGTATGATTTGCAATTGGGTATAACCTTATTGTGCGTTGTGCTTTTGTGCGCCATCATTATTCCTCTGTTTTTTAGTGTTCGGTCAGTCACTGTTCCCATCAATCGTACAGTGGCTATGCTGAGAGACATAGCCGAAGGGGAGGGAGATCTAACAAAACGTTTGGAGATAATCAAGCGAGATGAATTAGGTGAATTGGCAGGATGGTTCAATACATTTCTTGATAAGCTGCAGGGGCTGATTAAAAAGATCGCTGACAACTCAAGCATCATAAATCGTTCATCCGGCGAATTTTTAGAAATCGCAGAACAATTGTCTAAGGGGACTAGTGAAACCTCCAGCCGAGCTAACAATGTCTCCACTGCTGCCGAGGAAATGAGCGCAAATTTGAATAATGTGGCCGCAGCTATGGAACAGTCCTCTACCAACGCTTCCATGGTAGCAACCGCTGCTGAAGAAATGACTGCTACCATAAACGAGATTGCTCAAAATGCCGAAAAAGCAAGAAGTGTCTCCAGTCAGGCTGTGCAGAAGTCCAGTGAAGCTTCCTCTCAAATGGAAAGCCTTGGGCAGGCGGCCGTGGGTATCAGTAAGGTAGTAGAAACCATTACTGAGATATCTGAACAGGTTAATCTTTTAGCTTTGAATGCCACCATTGAGGCTGCAAGAGCAGGCGAAGCTGGTAAGGGCTTTGCCGTCGTAGCTAATGAGATCAAGGAACTTGCCAAGCAAACTTCGGCCGCAACCTTGGAGATCAAAGAGAAAATCGAAAATATTCAAGGCAGCACTGAGGGTACAGTAAGCGGTATCAATGAAATTTCACAAGTCATTCACAGCGTCAACGAAATTGTAGGAGCCATCGCCACGGCCGTTGAGGAACAAACTGCAGCCACAAAGGAGATAGCCAACAATATAGCTCAAACTTCTCAAGGTATCCAGGAGGTCAATGAGAATGTTAATCAAAGTTCAACAGTTGCCGCAGAAATTACTCAGGATATTACTGTGGTCAACAATAGTGCCAGAGAAATAGCCAGCAGCAGTGACCAGGTAATGCGTAGTGCCGATGAACTCAAACGGATGGCTTCTGAACTCAATATTATTGTTGCGGGTTTTAGAGTTTAAGACCAATTTTTGATTAGTAATGCTCCTCTTGGAAATGGAAAATCCGTTGTTTCATTTAGTGATTGGGCAATCTTTCAAAGCCCTCAGTTGGGTATGTCCTTGCTGAGGGCAGCCTTCGCACTACGGAGGAAGGTTAAGATTCGGTTTGGCAATTAATTTGGATGGTCAGTTTCATAGGCTTTCAAAAAAGGTTTAGGGTTAATGTTTTAGACAAAAGGGGTATGACACAGCCGAAGTATCATATATATTGACACCCTAGTCATTTTTTTCACAAGGTGAGTTTCAGGGGAAATCAGAATCAATTCAATTATGATTGCCACATTGAATATTCATCAAAACACCAAATGACAAAGAGTTTAAAGCGCGTGCTGTTTCCAGGAACTTGGATCACTCCTCAAACCTAACAACATAAAATTAAATTCAAATTTGACCTTATCCATGAGAGGGTGAATAAGTATCCTGTGTGCAAATTGACTGTCTCCCTCGATCCTTCCAATTCATACGGTCAAAGATGTGAGGGGGCAAGGTTAACCAGTTTTAGACACACGCTGGTGTGAGATGTTTCCTGACAGGGTAAGACGAGCTAACCGTTAAAACTTGGTCAGAAATGGAGTAAATCCAAACCGAAGATTTCCAAAGAATCTATCATCGAAGTGTCAGGTAATACTGACACTTGATAATTATCTTGTAAGCTCAGATTCCGGTTTCTACATGTTATACTTCATTTTTATGGAAAACATCAAAGAACACAACACTGTCATCGCTGATTTTACCACACTTTTCACACCGATCTTCGAGTTTCATACTGGTTTTTTCACATATTGAACACCATTCATAAATAAGCCGGTAATCACGGCGTCCCACATACTTCTTGAATCTGCTGTGATGTTGACCTCGCATTCGACCATCTGCATCTTCGGGATTGCTCAATATTCGTTCGATTACCTTTTGAATTCTCTTGTAGCCCACAGTGTCGTGTTTTTCTATTTTCTTAAGTTTGTTTTCAAAGCAAACTGTCGGATGATAACTGTAAAGTGACATTTTGTATTTTCCATTCAAGAGGCAGTATATTTCTTTCTGGCAATTAATTTATAATATCTGATGCCTTCTGTCATTAATCGAGAAGGTCGCTCACGTCCATACGGGGCATACAAGAATTCAAGGAGTGGTCCAGATTTTTGAATAATCTTGGGAGCAGATTAAGATGTACACTAGCACTGCCAATCTCAACTGCCAAGCCACACCGTCAGCTTAAGCTTATTCCTGAGCAAATCGGACTTTGCTATGATCCGAAAACGTGTTCGCGATGGAGCATGTGGTGACCTCCTGAGCTTATTCCAGCAAGTCTGAGATACGGATTCTCTCCGATTTAAGCATGCCAACTACTGCGAACTGCTACATTGCAGCTGTCGCCGATGACCGTTTATATTACCGAATTTCCCGACAGTTCTACAGGACAATGTACGATTTTTTCGAAAATCCAAAATGAAATTTGTCAGATAGAGTCATAATTTTTACATACACTTTATCTCGGCACGGATCGACCAGGCTCCTAGATCTGGTATCAAAAGTTGAGATCCCGAACAAGATGGCGATACTTTTGGTATCGTTGTTCTCTCGATGCCGACCGGTGGCAGTGGGATCTGCCGCCCGTGGTCCTGAGTGATGGGATCAACCTCAGCTGTTTTGATTCAATTTTAAACTTGAGCCCAATCTTCAAGTTTAAGTCCGTCAACTCGTGAAAATTCGCGTGTGTTGTTTGTTACCAATACACAGCCTGCAGCAATCGCGTGACCAGCAATAGCCGTATCATTATTGCCGATTGGTGTACCCTTCGCCATAAGCTGCTTTTTCACTTCAGTTGTCGCGTCAACCGCTTCCTTATCCCAAGGAAGTATTTCATCAACCCGTTTAAGAAATTCAGTCACCAATACAGCATGTTTGAGTGAAGCCTTTTTGCCAAGCAAACCAAATTGCATTTCTTGATATGTAATAGCCGAAATAACGATTCGATGTTGTTTGCTTACCACGGATTGAAGTTTTTCAAGTACAGAAAGGGGCAGCTCTCTCATAATAAAAGAGCAAATGCAAGTATCCAGCATGTAATCAATTTTCTTCTTCAAAATTAAACCGCCCTTCGTCTTGGATAACGTCAGTTCGTTGGGTAAGGAAATCACTATCAGCTTTTTCTACATTTGCAAAAGATGGCCAATCTGGGCGAATAGGCCGCAAAGTGATTACATCCCCGTCTTTATTGATTTCTAACTCGCCAACCGATTGGTACTCCATGTCTTTAGGCAATCGTACAGCCTGATTCTTGCCGTTTGTGAATATTGAAACTGTTCTCATTTCTCACCTCCTTCAAAGCATATGTTTAACATATGTTCAATATACGGTCGCGCATACCATGTGTCAAGCATATGTTAAACATGTGCAGCCAAGAAAGAGGGTCATTGGGGAGAACAAGGGCGCCACAGTGCGTAAATCCGTTGCAGCTTTTGGATTGTCGGTCTTATCTTTTTATAGCCGAGAACAACCGTGACAACACCCATTACACCGACTATTAGGCTTATTTCAGTAGTTTTGATTCAAATGAGCCTGGTTGAGGGTCATATTATCAATCACGTTGCCTAACATTCATCTTGGAGTAATCCGCAAGGATTTCAGAAAGAATTTTTTGTTAGCCCTTGAGTAAAGATCCATAGATATCATGGTTAACACCTAGGCAAATAAGACCTGCCGACCTTGTCAGCGTGGATTAAGTTGAATGAAACATCAATCAACCCAGAGCCAAAACCAAGGAGGCAGGTCATGGAGAAAACGATAAAGAATATAGGCTTAGATGTCCACAAAAACTCGATATCAATTGGAATAGCTGAAGATGGGCGTGACGGCGAAGTTAGATTTTATGGTAAGATCGATAACGATATGAATCAACTTGATAAAGTTATTCGTAAACTTATCTCAAAAGGGGCTGTGCTCCGATTTGTCTACGAAGCTGGCCCTTGTGGATATGGCATATATCGTTATCTGACCAACAACAATATGGATTGTGTTGTCGTTGCCCCTTCAAAAATTCCACAGCAAAGTGGTAACCGTCTAAAAAATGACAGACGAGATTGCCTCTCTTTAGCCAGGCTACATAGGGCAGGTGAACTCACCGCTGTGTATGTACCGACTCAAGAAGATGAAGCTTTGCGGGATTTAGTGCGGGCCCGGATAGATGCGACCCGTGCACTTCGAGTAGCCAAACAGCAACTACAGGCCTTCCTGCTTCGACATGATATGATATTTTCAGGAAAAACAAAGTGGACAAAGACGTATTTCACCTGGTTGTCTGCTGTAACGATGCCACATTCCGCTCAGCTGATCGTGCTTCAAGAATATATCGACACAGTAACAGGCTGTATTGATCGTGTTCATCGATTGACAGAACAGATTCGTCTGCAATCTCGCAAAAGTGGCCGACATGAATTGATCAAAGCTCTGCAGTCTATGCGTGGAATTTCTCTAATTGTCGCTGCAACGATAGCTTCTGAACTTGGAGACCTCACGCGCTTTGAAACACCTGGAAAACTCATGGCTTTTCTTGGACTTATACCTTCTGAACATTCAAGTGGTGATCAAGTCAAGAAAGGATCCATTACAAAAACAGGGAACAGGCATGTGCGTAATGCTTTGGTAGAAGCAGCCCATGCTTATCGTTTTTCCGCCAGAAAGAGCAGAACTATTCGTAAACGGCAAGAAGATTTACCTAAGAAAGTGATAGATATATCGTGGAAAGCCCAATGCCGTCTTTGTGCCCGTTACCAGTATTTTATGGCTAAAGGGAAAAAAGTGAATGTTACCAAAACAGCTATTGCCAGAGAGATCGCGGGTTTTTCCTGGGCAATCGCAAGAGAACTATCCAAGGCTATCTGACTCTTGATCAGAGCTAGCATTGAGTGAGTGGGGTGTCAAGGTCAAGCCCTGCGGGTGCTCGTTCCTCGCAACCTTGACACCCCACTCACTCAATGCTCAACCTGAAAGTGGCGATGCGGAGGAGCGCCTCCGGCAGGGCTCAAACAAAAGAGCTAACAAACGTAACTCATTAAATCTTTAACAAGATATGTCACAAGGAGGACTATTGAGAAACTAACACAGTCTTTCCAGTTCATTGCCAGAGGCGCGGTCACGGAATGGAGAATCCTCGACTCTCCTACAGGAATAAGCACAACAGCTGAAACTCCCGCCTATAGATAGAGGCAGCTTCACGACGAAACCAATTCATTCGGTACCCAACCCGCGCATATCAGATTGATCAACCGTCGTTACACTATGATCCCGCCTCTGGTTATGAACTGGAAAATGACAGCTATCCTCGTTGCAAGCATTGGTACACCAATGAAATTTGAGGCAATGGATTCTTGTTTTATATTGACAGTGTTAACCATATCAGGAAATATATTGCCTTATGTAACGTAGGTCTCTGGCAGACGACGAATTCTTTTTTGCGGTTCGCTTTTGTGTTAGCTAGTAATTCTGCTGCTCTCACTTTTAGTACTACTGCTTACAAAGCGCTTTTTTAAATTTACGATTTTCGGATTCCTTTTCTGCAATTTTTGCCGAATATTATCCCACTCAAGCGTTAAATACGCTTTCTCAACAACCGCTTCATCTTGAAGCTTCATTGCGCAAAGTCCAACTAACGCGCCAGTATGGAATTTTGAATAACGGTCAATCTCATTCTCAATGCAAAGACGGGCAGCATTAACCGTTCTTTCTAGACATTCGCGTACTTTGCACTGTATTTCACTTAAAGCCTCTATGTAACGGCGTGTCATATAAAGTAAGTCGATTTTTTCTTCACATTCATTCAATACATTTTTTTTGAATTTCGCATTTTGTTCAAAATATTGTCGCATACAGAATGGTCTTGTTGAATATTCCATTAAGCCATCCTCGCCGAGTGAAGTCCAACTGCTATCGAACATAAGAGAATGTACTGGAAGCCCATAGTGCTGAACATGATTTCGAAGCGCTTCTATAAAACGGTATTCTGCCACTTCGTCGTATGTGATCGAGAACATTTTCTGAAATTTAGCTAACTCTGCCTCACCACCACCGATACAATCACGGGCATATCGTGGAATCTGGTCGACGTACATCTTTGTCGCCGTGAACAAATTTATGAATCGCGCATTCAAAGCCACTCGCTCAAGAAAAATCTCAGAATACTCCATTAGAGCGCGAACCATATACGTCGCAGATGTGTTAAGCGCCTGTTTTTCTAAGTCAACGTAGTTCGTGATCATTACTTCATATGTTTCTTCAATTTCAAAAGCAGCAGTCAGAATCAACCGAGCATTTTGCAATGCATCAAATTCAGTTCGTGTAATATCAACAATCGGGACGCTATGAATAACATCTTTCTTAAGTATGTATTTCGCTTTCCCTGTCACATGTCACCTTCTTCTGGTAATCATAATGATTCGCATAAAATAACAAGGGGAAAATGGTTTACTTTTGATTTTTAAAGTTGACTCCAAAGTACATATAATTCCAATAGATCATAACAAAAATAAGTTGCTGCGGATAGGTGATTTTTCTTGATTGTCCTGGTAAAGGTTCAACTGACACACAATAGCCAATAGTGTTGCAAAAGACCGGAATTTTGCTCAACCTCCCTGCAAATTCGCATCGAAATTTGAGCCAATTCCGGTTATTTTTATGTCTTTTCTGAAACATTATTGGATAAGGTTACATAACGATATGCAATATGAAAATGAAATGCGGTTGTTCGATCCGAAGCTCGGACAACGTTTGTATGTTGACTCCAGGGAGCGCGATCGTTTTCTGAATAATACGCCAGGCCATCACTGAACTAGAAGAGCTCTTGGCAGCCAAAAAGCGAAACGAAAACGCGATCCAGCGATGCCTAACGGCCAACCCGGTTCTTTTTGGACCCCAGTACTTCCGCGTCATTCCAAAGCATAAGCTTGGCGCCGAGTACGAAATGGATTATGCCCTTGAGAAGTACTCCGGTTTGGTTGACCTTGTAGAAATTGAATCGTCATCGTTTCCGTTGTTTAACAAGAAGGGTGATCCGTCTAGTTATCTGATCCACGCGGAACAACAGGTTATTGATTGGCTGGCGTGGATAGAAGACAACAATCCATATGCTCGTCGTGGATTGCCCAACCTGACCAATCCTATGGGGTTTGTAATCATTGGTCGCGGCGATGACCTCGGCGAACAGGGCGTGGAGCGTCTAAGGCGAAGGAATTCGATCCTTCAGCCTAAAGTGACGATCCTTACTTACGATCAACTGCTCGATCGTGCTCGCCAAATCCTGAAGGCTTTTGAGGTAGCCGGTAAACCCCGATGAAGAAACCTTATCTCTCGGTCAACATGGACCCATGCAGTTGGCGCTGCACATCTCCCGCATGGGTCGGTTATCCCAAACGTTGAAAGCCACATCTCTCTTATAGATTTCGACTTTCGATTTCAACTTTCACCAACCAAAGAAAATTCTACGTTCAATTGACAAAAATTCTGCAATTACATGCAAGCTTACATCCTCTCAAAATTCAGTATAAAGTGATCGAAATTACTGTCCTATAACTGTCCTGAAAACAAAAAAGGACTTACGGAACAAACCGTAAGTCCTTAATATAATTGGAGCCAGCAAGCGGGATCGAACCGCTGGCCTGCGCTTTACGAGAGCGCCGCTCTACCAACTGAGCTATGCTGGCAATTATGACAAAATACAGCTGGATGGCTTGGAACGGGCGTCTCGGCCAATTCCAGTACGCCTATATATCAGGTAATCATTGAAAATTCAACTATTATGAAATATAAGCAAATCATACTTTTTTATAAGTATATCACAACGAGCCATGTATTCCGGGTATGGTGGACTCGATCAGCAAGCAAACGCTTTTATTAAAGGTAGTAATAACCTCTGGGAATATGAATTACGCTGCTTACCTCATGCTTTTTCTCTTTATTCTCTCCGGCTGTACAGGTAGGGAGAAGAAAGCAGTGCCTCTTTTCCAATGCATCGACTGCCATACCGTCCACATAGACAGTAATCATCAACAGCCCTGTGTATCCTGCCATAAAGGCAATAATAAGGCAAAAAACAGAGACGATGCTCATGCTGGTTTGATTTTCTCCCCTGCCCACCCCGATCATCTTGTCGAATCCTGCGGTCCCTGTCATGCAGAAATCACCAGCCACATTACCGAATCCGAGCATTTTACCCTGCACAAGAGTGTCAATCTTTTCAGAAAGGCTTTCGGCGCGAAAACCAATTTGATGAGTTTTCTTGAAACGCCGAAAAACAGTTCACCAAAAACTGTACTCGAACTGGCCGATGATCTTTTAAGACGCCGATGTTTCCGCTGTCATCCCTATATTTCCGGTGATAACTACCCTGCCGTTTTCCACGGAACCGGCTGTGCCTCCTGCCATATGGCGTTCATTGAAGGAAAAATCGAAAACCACATTATCCGGGAACCCGGGGACGCGCAATGTTTGTCATGTCATTACGGTAATTATGTCGGTTTTGATTACTATGGTCGTTTTGAACATGATTTTAACTACGAATACAGAACTCCCTTTACCACAAAAAATAAATTTTTCCGGCCGTATGGAATCGAATACCATCAGTTGAAACCGGATATTCATCAACTACGGGGGCTGCTCTGCATCGACTGCCACACAGGCGCAGAACTGATGAAAAAGAGTGGCGAGGGGAAAAAACCCTCATGTAAAAAATGCCACAGCGGCGAGGAACTCCGACGTTCATTGCCTGCGAATGTTATAAAGAAACAGGGCCTGTTCCTTCTCCATGGCCATGACGGAAAAGATCATATCATTCCCCTGATGCAGCATCCAGCCCACAAGGAGCAAGCAGGAAAAATCACCTGCCAAGCATGCCATGCCCAATGGACTTTCAACGATTTTGGCAAACATTTCCTCAGATCCGATACTGATGATTTTGCTGAATGGGCAAATCTCTCGGTTCAGGGAGATTTTGAAGTCGAAACCATTATCGACAACAATAACGATTTCAATAAATCCGAACTTCCGGGCACGATGACCGACAAACTGACAGGAAAAGCTGAAACGGGTCTCTGGCTGAAGGGTTATACCATGCGGCGCTGGGAATACCCTCTCCTTGGGCGCGATGAGCAAGGACGAATCACCACTATGCGTCCGCTGCTCGATTATTTCCTTTCATGGATAGATGAAGAGGAAACCGTCCACTTCGATTCCGTGCATTCACAGGCTGCCGATTCGGGTATGCGTCCCTATGTTCCCCATACTATCGGACACGCCGGTATTTTTTATCAAGAACGTATTGCGCAATTTTTGGCCGGGGAAGGCTCCGCCAGTTCAGAATCGGGAAGACCTCGGCGTAGCGATAGCCCGAGCAATCAAGAAAAGATTGAACCATGAAAAATTCGACTCCAGGCACCGACGAAAAGAAAAAGCTTAACCTACCGTTTTCCTGTGTGCCATTTGCCGCCGCACTAATTTTTCTGATCTTGAGCCCCCTCTTTTTTATCACGTCCTGCCAGGCGTCAGGCTCCAGGCCGCCTCGAACCCAACTGCCCTATGTGATCGACAACAGAACATATTATCCGATTCCCTCGGCTGATGGGTATAGTGAAGATGGAATTGCCTCCTGGTATGGCGGCAAATTTCACGGCCGGAAAACTTCAAACGGCGAGATTTACGATATGCATGCGATGACAGCGGCTCATAAGACCCTGCCGATGAACACCATGCTGCTGGTCCAAAACCTGGAGAACGGCAGGGAAACTGTCGTCCGAATCAATGATCGTGGACCTTTTGTGCGGGGGAGAATTGTTGATTTGAGTTTTAGCGCCGCCAAGGCTATAGGTGTCGCAGAACAGGGAATAACCAGGGTGCATGTCACCGCTCTCGGAGAAGAGACGATCAATAAAGCGGGGGGAGCACCGGTTTTGGTTTACCGGAATCTCTCTGTTGGGGAATTTTATGTTCAAATCGGCGCTTTCACCCAAAAAACCAATGCCGACAGATTACAGAAACGGTTCACGGATGCCGGCCACAGGACAGTCATTCAGGAGTATTCGGAACCGGAATCGTCCCCGCTCTACAGGGTTCAGGTGTATGTCGGCACAACCCTGCAAGACGCCAAAAGGTCGGAACAGGCCCTGCTTGAGCGCGGCTGGGTTGGGGCATTTATTATCGCCAGATAGTGTGAAGGTTGATGGACTTGTAAAAAGCCCGATCTACGTCGTTGTAGGTCTGAAACGGAAATTAGCTGTACCACATGTACTACCTAATTGCCGTTTCAGACACTACGCCTCGTATATCGAGCTTTTTCCAGAGTCCATCCCTGCGGACAAAGTTACTTTTTACAAAGTTATCAACAATGACAAACTCGTAAAAACCTGAATTTTCGGATGGGTAGACCCCATGCAATGAGGGCGGGTATAGAACCTGACCCGAGATCCCCGTCGGCCTATTCGACCGATGTCTTATATACCAGCTGCACCAGGTTTTTCAGGCGAAGGTGATCTTTAACCCCGGGATGTGACTCCACCCCGGAATTTATATCGACTGCAAATGGTTTAACCTCGGAAATTGCCCGGAGCACATTTTCAGGCGACAGCCCTCCAGCCAGAAAAATAGGCCGTTGCAGCTGCAACTTCTTGATGATCGACCAATCAAAGGCCACACCAGTCCCACCGCTCGCACCCTGCATGAAGGTGTCCAGCAAAAACGCGTCGGCGCATTTATTGTAGGGAGTAAAATCCACGGGACGACTCTTGTCACTTACTCTAAAAGCCTTGATTATACCGCAGCAAGGCAGCTGCTGTCGCAGGATGCTGCAGTATTCGGCAGATTCATTGCCATGGAGTTGCAAATAGGAAAGCCCTGCTGCAGCGGCCGCCGCCACATCCTCGAGCGGAGCATTGACGAAGACGCCGACTCTGTCGATAAGCGGGGGTAGCTTCTTTATTATTTCCGCCGCTTTTGTAAAGGAAATGTAGCGTGGACTTTTGGCATAGAAAATAAAGCCCAGGGCATCAACACCGTAGTGAACAGCAGCCAGGGCGTCCTCCCACCGGGTGGTACCGCACATCTTGATCCGCGTTCTCTGCACTCTCTTGTTGTTGCTGTCCATGCGACTGAGTTCCCTTAGGGGAGCAGGGAGCGAAGCAGCTCACTGTCGGCGCCGGCTCGCATGAGTGCTTCCCCAACCAGGGCCGCGCTTACCCCTTCATCACGCAGTCGCTTGAAATCGTCCACTGTTTTTAAACCCGATTCACTGACCACCGGAATATTATCCGGGATGAGTTTTTTCAAGCGGAAAGTCGTTTCGAGATCCATCGAGAAATCTTTCAGATTACGATTATTGATACCGATAAGACTGCTGCCTGCCTCTAAGGCCCGTTCCGTTTCCCACTCGTCATGCACTTCGACCAGAACGTCCATGCCATATTCTCCGGCACAGGCCTGATAGTCCCGTAACCGGGCAAGATCGAGGATGGCCGCAATCAGCAAAATGGCGTCGGCTCCGTGCAGATGAGCCTCTTCAATCTGCAATTCATCGATGATAAAATCTTTGCGCAGAACCGGCAGGGAGACAGCTTCTCTGACCTGCATCAGATAGACAAGCGCCCCTTGAAAAAAATCGACATCGGTCAGAACGGAAATTGCCTGTGCACCATTTTTTTGATAATTAACGGCGATATCAACCGGCCGAAAATCTGCGCAGATGACACCTTTTGAAGGTGAAGCTTTTTTCACCTCCGCAATTATCGAAACTTCAGGATGACTGGTGAGCGCATTAATAAACCCGCGCGGCGGAGCAATCGATTTCTCCCGGAATTCAGGGGGCAGTTGCATGCCCCTGTTACGCAGTTGTGCAACTTCGATTCTCTTTTTGGCAACTATGGTATCTAAAATCATGATAATTTCGTAAAAACCTAAATCAGCGATGGCTAAGCAAAAAACTTCACCTTCTTCTGCTCACCACCTCTACGCTTTTGCAGCCATTTTCGAAAAGCTGACCAGTTGTTCAAGTTTGTGTAAGGCGGCCCCCGAGCCAATGATCTTCCGGGCCTGGCCAATACCATCCTTCATGTTGTCCGCCTTTCCTGCGGCAAGAAGTGAAGCTCCGGCATTGAGCAGTACCATATCAAGCCGGGCGCCGGCATCCCCTCTCAGAACCGAGCGAACTTGTTCCGCAGCTTCAGCAATCGTGGCGCCGCCCCGTATGTCCGCAATTGAGGCGCGGGTAAGACCAACATCCTCCGGTTCAATTGTATATGAGGTCACCTTGCCGTTGAAACCATCCGCTACATGCGAGGTTCCGGTAACGGTCATCTCGTCCATATTTCCCTCACCCCAGACCACAAGTGTTCGTTTCATGCCCAGTCGGACCAGCACTTCGGCCAGGATCGTAGTCAATTCCCTGGAAAAGACTCCGGTGAGCTGGACGTTTGCCCCTGCCGGATTGGTCATTGGTCCGAGGATATTGAAAATGGAGCGAATACCGATTTCCCGCCGCGGGCCGATAGCATATTTCATCGCCCCATGGAGCATGGGAGCAAAAAGAAAACCGATCCCCACCGTTTGGACACAATGGGAAACGGCATCTGCTGTAAGACTCAAGTCAACACCTAAGGCTTCAAGCACGTCGGCGCTGCCGCACTTCGAGGATACAGCCCTGTTGCCGTGTTTGGCCACGGGAATTCCGGCAGCCGCCACGACAAATGCCGTCGTCGTCGACACGTTGAAAGTTCCCGAACAATCACCGCCGGTACCGACAATATCCATCAAAACTTCACCACATGCGGTATTGACACCCGAATCGACATGGGTAGCCTTCTCCCTCATTACCCGGACCGCACCGACAATTTCATCTATGGTTTCACCCTTCATTCTCAAGGCTGTAATAAACGAGCCGATCTGGGAATCGGTAGCTGCGCCACTCATGACGTCGTCCATGACGGAGACCATTTCTGATTCTGTCAGATCCTGACCGATAACAACTTTGCCGATAGCGTCTTTAATATTCATGATAACTTAAGTTGTTGTTTTTTGAGCAACCATTTTACGGCCGTAACATTTTCTGATAATCGGCCGCCAGAAAATTTTTCAGAAGAGTTATTCCAGCAGGGGTCATGATAGACTCCGGATGAAACTGAACACCCTCAATCGCGAGTTCTCTATGCCGCAGCCCCATCAATTCATTCTGATCACTCCGGCAGGTCACTTCGAGACAGGCGGGAAAATCACTTTCCTGGACAACCAGGGAATGATACCGCATGCCGTCAAACGGGTTTGGCAGCCCGGTGAATACCCCCTTGCCGTCATGCTCCATGGGGCTGGTCTTACCGTGCATAATCCGGCCTGCCCGCACGACCGTTCCGCCAAACGCTTCGCCGATTGCCTGATGCCCCAGACAGACGCCGAGAATCGGCACCTTTCCTGCAAAATGCTTGATGGCTTCGATGGAAATTCCGGCTTCTTTCGGAGTACAGGGGCCGGGTGAGATCAACAGCCGGTCCGGCTGCAATGCCTCAATTTCCCGCACAGTGATCTTATCGTTTCGAAAAACCCTGATATCTTCGGTTTGGCCTTTTTCCAGTCCATTTGCCGCCACAGTCTGGACGATGTTGTACGTGAAAGAATCGTAATTATCTATTATGACAAGCATTTTAATACCCCACAAACATGGATATAAGTACCTTCACGAAATTCATTCAAAAAAATGAATTTCCAAGGTACTAAAAACCCTTTTCCGCAAGCTCTACAGCGCGGCGCAAGCCCATTGATTTATTTACCGTTTCCTCATACTCCTTCTCCGGCTGGGAATCGGCGACGATTCCTGCCCCAGCCTGGATCCATAAATCCCTGCCTTTCATAACAAACGTCCTGATGGTAATGCAGAAATCCATGTTGCCGGAGAAACCAAAATAGCCCACGGCTCCGGCATAAGGGCCGCGTTTTTCGGGTTCGAGTTCATCAATGATCTGCATAGCCCGGATTTTCGGGGCGCCGCTCACGGTGCCCGCCGGAAAACATGCCGACATCACATCAAATTGATCCTTACCATCCGCAATCTCGCCATGAACCCCCGAGACAATATGCATGACATGGCTGTATCGTTCAATAACCAGCAGATCCTGCACATGGACATGACCGCCTTTGGCCACTCTGCCCACGTCATTGCGGCCAAGATCGACGAGCATCAGATGTTCAGCAGTCTCTTTCGGGTCGGCCAGCAACTCCCGTTCCAATGCCAGATCCTCTTCCGGAGTTGCGCCTCGTTTTCTTGTTCCGGCTATAGGCCGCAACTCAATGGTTGATCCTTCTTTTCGCACCAGGATCTCTGGT
The DNA here is from genome assembly GCA_963835305.1 of uncultured delta proteobacterium. Classification (GTDB taxonomy): domain Bacteria; phylum Desulfobacterota; class Desulfobulbia; order Desulfobulbales; family Desulfocapsaceae; genus Desulforhopalus_A. The sequence goes on along the minus strand of CAWIEU010000006.1, from coordinate 683,008 downwards.
GATGAGCCAATTTGAATAATATCGCCCAACTGCAGGAAAAACAGATACGGACTGGGATTGATATGCCTGAGCGCTCTGTACAGGACCATCGGGGAGAGATCCGTCACCGTTTGAAATCGCTGGGAGAGCACGACCTGAATTATATCTCCCGCCCGAATATATTCTTTGGCTCTCTCCACCATGGCCTCAAACTGTTCCTTGGCCATATTGGAGGAAAATTCGTGGAAAACCAAGCCGTTGCTGCTGCTCGCCTTGAAATATTCTGCCGATACCGGACGCTTGATTTTTTCGACCACCTCATCAATCAAGGCCACCGCCTCAGCATAGAGGCCGTCTCCATCATTGCCCTCGACCTGGACCCAGCAGACAATCGTCACAGTCTGCTTGAAACTGTCATGCACCAGGACGATTTTTGGTACCATGAAAGAGGAATCAGGAAATTCGGTTGCCGGACGGCTGTCAGGAAGATCTTCCATGAACCTGACCATATCGTAACCAAGAAAACCCACGGCACCGCCGCAAAATTTGGGAAGATGGTCGTATTCGGCGGCGTTAAGTTCCTCTATTAAGGTTTTTAGAGCAAGCAGAGGGTCGGAGGAAAAGCTGCTGTTTCCTTTAATGCCCTTTTTTACCTCTTCCAGGTTAATGGTATCGGCTTTGGAGGTAAATGTTACCAGGGGATCATAGCCAATAAAAGAGAAACGGCCCCATTTCTCGCCGCCTTCCATGCTCTCAAAAAGAAAAGTATGCGTCTTTCCCTCGGCAACTTTGGCAAAAAGAGTGAGCGGGGTATCAAGATCCGCCACTATTTCCCTGCAGACCGGAATCAATCCGGCCACGGCCATATCACTTTTAAATCTCTGTAAGTCCGGTAGAACCATTCTCATCGGCAAGGTCAGAAGTATAGGTAATGAAGCGCTGATTGACTGTATGTACAGCAACATACCAGCTGATTGCCATTCTTGTCCAGCTTCTTACTGGCGAGGGAATAAAAAAAGAGCCATGAAATCGTAAGATTCCATGGCTCTTTTTTACAGTCTTTCAACCGTTTTCTAACGAACGGTCACAGAACTGCATAAATCAAATACTAATCATGCAACGCTGATCATCTTGTTTACCCGTTTGGCAAGTCGGGAAATTTTACGGGCAGCATTACGTTTATGAATGGTTCCCTTGCTTGCTGTTCTGGCAATTACTGAAGTCGCCTCTCTCAAATTTTCCTTTGCGACATCTGCTGTTCCGGCAACCAGAGCCTCATCGAGTTTGCGGATGGCTGATTTCATTTTTGTTCGATTCATCTTATTACGCAAACGGCTTTCCTGGGCTTGACGGTTTCTTTTTTCAGCGGATTTATGATTTGCCACGTAGGTGTTCCTCCTGTAATTGTCGTATCTCTTCGAATAAGCGAGCTAAATATATTTTTCATTCCTCAGTGCCCGTGATTGTCAAGAGGTGCACTGATCTTGAATATTCCATATTGTGAAGCGTGTAATTTATAATGCAAGGAAAGGACATTGTCAACAGATATCATCAGATAAGAATCGACAATCTCAAGGTGGATTTACAGCTTGTGCTATTTGACATGAACTGGAATTTTGCGATATGCTTTAGTTTTAACAAGGTGCAGTTAATACTTGTTTATTTCTTGTTCAGGAATGATGGCGTCGTAAAAACTCTTCACCTTTTTCGTTGCCACAAATTTTCAATCATTTCAAAGTACCTCTTGCAAGTCGAAATGATTGAAAATTTGCGCGCCTCGAATCTGAAGTTTTTTACTTAGCTATCTCTGATTTTAGTACCTTACAGATTGTTTTCTTGTTTTTTTGCAAGTAAACAATCTGTCTAAAGGTACTCAACCCCGTGCCTTGCGGGGGCAGGTTTTTACGAGTTTGTCAAGAATGACTGTCGGCAGTGATTATTCTCTGCTTGAAAATACACAATGTGCGCGTATGCACAATTAAGGCCGGTTTTAATGGGTTTTCCAAAGGTATCATTCAGAATAGTTGAAAATCGCAACTGTCCGCTCTATGAATACAGTGACAGCTTTACTCTTTCCGGGATAGCCATCCCCTTAACGAACGACACTGAGAACAGTTTCATCACGACATCGACTGTCACTTATCCTGCCCGGAAGAAGATCTGTAAAATCCTGAACGGCGACCTCTCCAAACTGGTGATCCAGTATGAAAGAGGCGACAAAATTCCCGTATGCATGATCAGCTGCAGTGGCTGCACTGGTTCGATTAAGCTCGAACACAGCAAACAGGACAACCTCCAGAGGCTCGATCAGAATACTCTCTCCGATGAACTCGGCTCAATGATGCATCTGCTGAGCAGCTTTCCCTTTTTCAAGAATATCGACCCGAAAAATCTTGACACAGTCATCAGTTATTTCAAACTGAACAAATATAAGGCCGGTGATATTGTTATCCGTAAAGGCGATCCGGGCGGCAGATTCTTCGTCATCGTCTCCGGCAGCGTCAATGTATTAAACAGAGCCGGCATAGTCATCTCGACCCTTGACACAGGCGAGGTCTTCGGAGAGATGAGCCTCATCTGCAACGATATTGTCAATGCAACCATCCAGGTAAAAGAAGAAAGTTCGATCCTTTATATAGATCAGCCTAGTTTTCACAAAATCCTGGATATTTATCCGGCAATTCAGCTCTATTTCTCCCGGCTGATGGCTGAAAGGCTCAATAAATCGAACACAATTCGCGCCGAGGACCTCACTTCCGGAATAAACGGCAATCTCTCGGAAATACCGCCGGAGGCCCTGTTCCAAACGCTGAACATGAACAACAAGACCGGCATCCTTACCATCTCCGATCTCAGCAAAGGCACAGCCCGGTTCTCCTTCCGTCAGGGGGCGCTGATCAAGGCCAAATACGATGAATACGCCGGGGATATGGCATTCTACCAGATACTAAAGGAACATTCCGGTCGTTTCCGTTTCACACCGGGCATCGCGCCGGAGGATTTCAGCACTCCGGAAATCGGTTTTTTCATGAAACTGTTGATGGAAGGAATGCGCAGGCTGGACGAGGGGAAACATCAAAAGGTCAATTGATGTTATGCCATCAATTGACCTTTTTTCCAGTACTTCGGATGTGCCTTGATTTCTCTCAGGAATGTCGGCAGTGCTAGCTGCTACTCCAGCTTTCCTAAATAGTTAAAAGTAGAAAGCTTGCCGTAACGGCCCGAGTTGTGCAGCCTGTCGTTTAATTCGAGGAGTTCCCGTTTTGAGCTGGTGCCGCCGGAGATGTCAACCACGACGTACTTTACCCCCATTTCTTTCAGTTCATCCAGGTAGGGAAGAAGCGAGAAAGGTTTCTCCGGAAAGGTTTGCGTATATCCTTCCTTTTTCCTGATGATGTAGGGTTCATTCCTGGGACTCTGAATCTGCCGTTCGTATTGAAAATGATTCGGGGCAAGCCTTGCGGTATACAAGGCTGGAGCACCGTACACCGTAAGGCCAAGCGGTATATTTCTCATTGCCTGTCCAGTCCTGGCCATTAAGCCGGTCCCCCCCCGCCAACCGCCGAACAGTTCCTGCAGGGAAGTACGATCCATCTCAATACCAGCCTGAGCCGCGCCGATACCGGTCTCACTTACCATGGCCACCGCTTGACTGTTGAACAGGTTTGCTGTGTAATCCAGGAAAAGATGGGCTTTTTCCCCTTCAAATAATAGCCGTTGGCTGAGATTACTTAACTGGAAACTCCGAAAACCTGTACGCAACAACAGCTGAATTTGTTTGCGAATTCTCGGCAACTCGTTTTCCATTATCAGGGGAGGAAGCGCCCAGGTGACCATTCTTGCCCTGCTGCCGAGATCCCCTTTCATCTTTCCGGCCTGGCTCACCGTCTGTTTGTTGAAACTAAGCAGATACCGATCCGGAGAAAACGGCATATCTCCCAGCAACAGTTTCAGTGAATCGGTTTTCAGCCACCATTCCAGCGGCAGTTTTTTTCTCAGAGGCCGAAGATGTGCTAGTCTTTTCTTTGCAGCACCCTTGACGGCAAGCCTTGCTGGTTCTTTTCCGGACGGGCTGGACGTCTCTTCCGGACTGCCGGTATTGCACTCCTGGTTTACGATCCGCCCGATCGTTGCGGCCAGTTTTCTTTTTTTGCCGGCCAGCTCCCTGCCAATCTGTTCTGTCTGCAGATCCTCCTGAGTCAACGAAGCCGGCCTCGATGAACCGCTGTCCGTTTTATATACCTCAACATGTCTCGCGACCCCGACCTGAAAGTCCCGAGGCAATTCGATAGAGACTTTACTGCCCGGAACGGCACTCTCTTCCTGCCGGCCAAGTACATAGAGAGATTTTAGGCGAAATGGTGTACGGTCCCCGGATGGCTCGGCATGCAGCCGAAGCCTGTCTCCCACGGCCAGAGCGGCCTTAGTGACGAATTTACAGGTCAACTGATCGCCTGCCTTACGGGTTACGGCAAAGCGGCCGAGATGGATGCCCATATTGCCGGAATGCTGCGGAGTTATCGCCTCAGGCGGCTGCGGGGAAAAGAAATAGCCGCTGGAAGTTTTCCGGCTCATTGCCTGATCCACCATAGCCTTTGCCTCGACCAGCACTTTTTCCCATTCCTCCGGCACGGCATCGAGAACTTTGCGATAAGCTCCTACAACGGAATGCACATAGTGGGCCGAGCGCAGACGGCCTTCGATCTTCAGTGAGACGATACCGGCTTCCTTCAAAAAGGGCACGGCTTCAAGACCGGTTAAATCATTCATGGAAAAAAGATACCGGCCGGAATCGCCTTTTGCGCCGCCCTCTTTGCCTCCTGAGCTATAGGCTCGGCGGCATGGCTGGACACATCGTCCCCGCAGGCCGCTTTTTCCGCCGAGATACGATGAAAACAGGCAGAGTCCTGAATAGGAAAAACACATGGCACCGTGGATAAAAACCTCGAGCTCGGTATTTCCCCTTCCGGCAGCGATAGAGGCGATTTCCTTCAGTGTAAGTTCCCTGGCCAGGACCACCCGTTCACAACCTAGCTCTGCCTGAAGACGCACCCCATCCGAATTATGAACGGTCATCAGGGTCGAGCCGTGCAGTTTCAACTTTGGAAAATGATGTTTCACCAAGCGGATAAGTCCAAGATCCTGGACTATAAGCGCATCGGGTCCCAACTCCTGTAACATTGCCAGATTTTCTATAAGCAGCGGAAGTTCTCTTTCAAGAATCAGACTGTTGGCGGCGATATAGATTTTTTTATTCAGGCTGTGGCAGTGCCGGATCATGGCCCCTATCTCTTCGATCCGCAAATCCCTGGCAAGATTTCGCGCGTTGAAGCCGGGCGCGCCGACATAGATAGCATCGGCACCGCCGTCCAGTGCGGCACCAAAAGTTTCAACAGTTCCCGCAGGGGCGAGCAGTTCCATGGCAGCCATCAGCTTTCGATAACCACTTCGCCGCTTGTGCCGTCTGCATCGAGAAGAACCGAGATTCGTTCATTCTGGAGAATAGCAGTCTGCATGCCGGTATAATCGGGTTGTATGGGCAGCTCCCGCCCTCCCCTGTCGACCAGGGCGGCGAGCTGAATGGTAGTCGGCCGGCCATAATCCATAATGGCATCCATGGCGGCTCGAATGGTTCGTCCGGTAAAGATGACATCATCGACCAGGACCAGGTTGGTATTGTCGACGTCAAAGGAAATATCGGAAGTTTTTACTATCGGGTTCTGGCTGATCAGACTCCAGTCATCGCGGTACAAATTGATATCAAGAGAACCGAACGGAATCGATTTCCCGTTCTGCCGTTCTATATACGCATGAATTCTCCGGGCCACATAAACGCCGCAGGTGTGAATACCGACTATGGCCATGGTATCGCCGCCATGGTTTTTTTCAAGGATCTGCAAAGAAATTCTCTGAATAGCCAGATCAATATCCAGAGATGACATGATGACTCGTTTATTCACACTCACAATCCCAACCTCTTCCAGAAAAATTCTATACCAAACCGGTCAACCCTGTTGATAGCCTCGGGAAAGGCTTCGCATTCGATGGCAAATACCTTATCCGCAATGGTGTCCGCATCATCCTCGTAAGAGAGATCAATACATTTTTGCAGGATAATGGGCCCTTCATCGTAATTTTCATTGGCAAAATGGACCGTGCAGCCACTGACTGTACAACCTCTTTTCCTGACTGCTTCATGCACATGATGCCCATAGTAACCAGCCCCGCAAAAACTGGGGATGAGCGAAGGATGTATATTGATTACCGCCCTGGCCAGCCCGGGTGGAGGCGTGTAGAGTTTCAGGTAACCGGCAAGGCAGACGATATCGATATCATAGTCTTCCAGGATCTTGTTTATCTGCTGGTTATCCGCGGCATAAAAAGCCGGATAACCATATTTCTCAGCTTTACTGAGCCCCAGCACTTCCTTCACATTGGAGACAACCACCTGGATCTCTCCGGCCAGACTCCCCTTGTTGATGCGTTCATGAAAGTTATCAAGAGTGCGTCCGCTTCCGGACAACAAAACCGCCATTTTGAGCATCGTCTATTCCCCAGAAAAATAGCTGTTATTCTCCATATCAACCTTCTCAAGCCAATTGGAAATTGCCGTATCATAAGCCGAAGTGAGGGCAAAGACTTTTTTCATCAGCCTGAACCGGGTCTTTAACGTCGTATTGCCGGAGTTTTTAATCTCTTTCAGCACCTGCGGATAGTCGGCGGGATCGACGATGACGGTCACATCGTGGAAATTCTTGGCAGCCGCCCGCAACATGGTCGGACCGCCGATATCGATATTTTCTATGGCGTCGGCCAGGCTGCAGTTCGGGTCAGCGATCGTTTTCTCGAAAGCATAGAGATTCACCGCGATAAGATCAATGTTCTTCAAGCCATGTGCTGCGCATTGCTCCTGGTGATCCCTGTTCGCCCGCTGGTTTAGAATTCCGCCATGAACCTTTGGATGCAGGGTTTTCACCCGGCCATCGAGCATTTCAGGAAAACCTGTAAACTCGGACACATCCATGACGGAAAGTCCTGCGTCCCGGAGTTTTTTTGCTGTCCCGCCTGTGGAAAGCAATTCTATCCCCAAGGCTGATAATTCTCCAGCGAACCCCTCGATGCCGGCCTTATCGGTGAGACTGATCAATGCTCTTGCTATTTTCTTCATACATTACTCCTGATCATCTTTTCTGGTAAAAGATTTAATTTTCCTTCGATCTCGCTTACTCGGCCTTTTGGCGGGAGCCTGATAGCCAACCTTGGCCATCTGCCGGAGTTCCCGTTGTTCCTCCCGCGCTTTTATGCTCGCTTCCGATTCGACATACAAGAGGGCGGCTTCCTTTGCAGAACGTCTGACCTTGGCAATTGAGAGGACTGTAACCTGAAACTCCATGAATCCGATAGTAATCCGTAGCTGATCACCTACGGAGACTATCCGCGCAGCTTTCACCCGATTGCCGTTTACATGCACTTTTCCGCCGTTTATCGCCTGAGCGGCCATGGAACGTGTTTTAAAAAAACGGGCAGCCCACAACCATTTATCCAGTCTGACGGCTTCGATCCTGGTGTCCATCGATACTGCACCTTCCTGAGTCATTATCCATCCTCACGGATGAGAAAACGCATAGAATACACTGATTTTTATCTAAGCGCATGAAAAATTAGGAAAGGCGGGAGCCCCGGACGAAAAGACTATTGTCGAAGAGAACCAAAAAGAGTAAGTAACTAACGTCTTAACGCAATCCAAATTACACGACGAAATACTGCGTATCAAGATTGCATATTAACGTTCTTCCTTTGGCGAAGTAAAGAACACATGAGCAAGCCTATGCATATTCAGACGGTTGGCCTGAAAGGCCTTAAGACTCCGGTTCGGGTAAAAGAAAAAGCGGGTAACCTGCAAAACACGATTGCCACCATTTCCATGCGGGCGCGTCTTGCCGAAGGGCACAGAGATAACTGTGTCGAGACTTTTACCTCCGTTCTCAACGACTACCTGGGAGAACTTTCCGTTACCAGCTTTTCCTCGATCCTGGCCAGACTCAAGAAAGATCTACAGGCTAAAAGCGTTCGCCTTGAGATGTCCTTTCCCTACTTCATCGACAAGAAAGCACCCGTCAGCGACACCCACAGTCTCATGGAATACGACTGTTGCTTTTCCGGCGGCATCGGCGACGACGAAGGCTTTATCCTCTCCGTTTCCGTACCGGTGACTACCCTTTGCCCATGCTCTAAGGAAATCAGCAGCGGAGGTGCCCATAACCAGAGGGCGGAAGTGACTCTCAATGTCAAGTTCAAGGATTTCATCTGGGTGGAAGATCTCATTTCGATGGTGGAACAGTCCGCATCCTGCGAACTGTACGCGCTTCTCAAACGGCCCGATGAAAAGTACGTGACGGAGAAAGCCTTCAACAATCCAATGTTTGTTGAAGACGTGGTACGAAAAGTCGCACTTAAGGCCCTGGCCGATCCGAATATCACCTGGTTCTCCGCCGGGGTGGAAAGTTTCGAATCGATCCACAAGCACAGCGCCTATGCCTACGTGGACAGCGACGAGATCAGGTAAGTTAGTAAACCCTTAGCAGCACCCCGTATGCGCACAAGCAGGCGGCCGGGCATAGGAGAAACTATAGCCGGCCGCTTGCTTGTGCGCCTCTGAGGCACTGCTGAAGGTTTACGGTCCCCGAGTTATGCAAGTCCATTCTTTCTTACAAAGTGATTTTCAATCGAAGAAGGTGGTGAAGATTTTTTACCACCCCATCAGAGATAGGTTTCAAACGGCTCCAGCGCCCGCGACATTCTCTTGACGCCTTCTTCGACATGTTCGGGATCGACGCAGGAAAAATTCAGCCTGAAAGCGGAAACATTAGTGTTTCTGGTGTAGAACGGATCGCCGGGAACAAAAACCACATTCTCTTTCACCGCTTCCTGGAAAAGCTCCATGGAATTCATATTGTTCGGCAAACGTCCCCATAAAAACATGCCGCCTTCGGGACGGGTATAACTGATGCTGGCCGGAAAGTGCCGGACAAGGGCATCCTGCATGGCACGGCACTGCGTTCCATACGCATCTGTAATTTTCCCGATATGTTCGTCGAGATCATTTTCCAGCAGAAATTCGTATAAAATTTTCTGGGAAAAACTGGAAGTATGCAGGTCAGCGGCTTGCTTGGCGATAATCAGCTTTTCACAAATCCAGGCGGGCGCGGCAATCCAGCCAAGACGAAAGCCGGGGGCCACTACCTTGGAAAAGGAGCCGAGGAGCACGGTCTGCTCCGGAGCATAATGAAAAAACGATCTGGCGGGTTGCCCGGAAAACCGCAGCTCGCCATACGGATTATCTTCCACCAGTATAAATCTGTTCCGTTTGGCGATGGAGGCGATCTTTTCCCGGTTCTCATTGCTGTAGGTTATCCCCGAGGGATTCTGAAAGGTCGGCACGGTATAGAGCAACTTGGCCGAACTGCCGTGACTCACCTCCTCCAGGGCATCGGCATTCATCCCTGCATCACTTACCGGAACGGGCAAAAACCGCACCTTAAAAAGAGAGAGCGACTGGATAGTTCCGAGATAACCGGGTTCTTCCATGAGCACGCTATCGCCGTCGTTTAAAAACACCTTACCGAGCAGATCGATCCCCTGTTGTGAACCATTGGTAATGAAGATATTTTCGGCTGGAATCGAGATTCCCTGCTTGAGCAGATATCTCGCGCTGATCTGTTCACGAAGCTTGATATCGCCTTCCGAGTTGCTGTACTGCAGCACCTCCGCGCCATGCCTTGCAAAAACCCTCTCCGTGGCTCGCCGGATCTCCTCAACCGGGAAAAAAGCCGGATTGGGCAAGCCTCCGGCAAAGGATATAACGGAGGGATCAAGAGATGCTTTCAGAATTTCCCGGATAAAAGAACGAGGCACTCCCTGCATGCGCGTGGCAAAAATATCTTCCATTATATAAACCCCTTATCTGGTCAGGAAAAAGCGATTGTGTCGGACAGGCAAATTGATGATCTACCTTATCACTCTCCGGCTCCGGCGTATATCAAATAATTGTATCGAATACAATTTTCCGTCGTATGGTTCAACGGCAGGGGTCATTTCTTCGAACTGCCAAAGCCTGTGAAACGACGGCGAAAATCGCCGGATTCTTTCTCGCCATCGAGCATTCTGCGCAGCATCTGCAGCTCCTTCCGGGCGAGGTTCAGCTCCTGAACAAGAGCATTCTTTTCAGCCTGTGTCGCACTATCGTGTTTATTTTGCAACGCATCAACCTGCCGCTGCGCCCTATAAAGTTCCCTGGCCATTGCTCGTATCGACATTATCTACTCCAATGTTTCGTTCTTCCTTGTATTCCGGCTAGTCCATCCTGCGCAGCTGTTCTTCTTTTTCAAGCGCTGCCTTGACTATCCGGAACACTTCCCGGTTCTGGTTGTGAATCCTGGTCTTGACGTATTGAAACACTACTTTTCGCAGATCTCCCCCATCAACCGGATATTGCCGCACAAACGAATCGATCGCCTCCCCATGCCAATTCGGCTCCCAGACTATTCCCGCTTGCAGACAGGATTGCTGATCCTCGATAGCCTCGTTGATGATCACATCGCGCATCCGCTCAGCTTCTCGGTGTAATTTATTTTCTTTCAACTTGGAACCCTTGCGGTCGGCGAGAAATTCTAAAATCTCTCCCACGGAATCTTCCCGCATGACCTTTGCCAGATATTTAATCTGCCTTTTCAATGCTCCGCCTTTCAGGCCTCGGCAATTGACAATTTCATCTTTTACTGCCTGGCCAACCGGCAGTTTTTTGATGTCTTTATCTGACAGTAGCGCCACTTCAGCGGCAGCGCTCTCCTCATCCTTAAAACGTCTTTTTTGGGCGGATTTACTTATTCTTTCCGTCATTTCTCACTCATCTTCAAGAGTTCACACCATTGCAGGATCATAAAATTTCATTTGTTACGTTATTCTGAAAGTCTGACCAGCGAAGCATCATATTCTTCAGGCGGTTCAAAACCCAAAAGAACGCAGAGGGTAGCCGCCACATTGGACAGTCCCGGATTCTCCACTCCGCTCAATTCGAACGAGTTGGCTTTGCTGTAATCTTTGATAATAAAAGGTACCGGGTTAAGTGTATGAGCCACCATCGGGGTAACCTTGCCGTTTTTTCTGGTCCACATGCAGTCGGCATTACCATGGTCGGCTGTAATGGCAGCGATTCCACCGGCTTTTTCCACCGCCCTCAAAATCCTTTTCAGGCAGAGATCGACTGTTTCGACGGCAATTCGAATGGCCGGCACCATGCCGGTGTGGCCGACCATGTCTCCATTGGGATAATTGAGGCGAATGAATTTATATTTGCCGCTCTCGATCGCGTTTACGACTTTATCCGTGATTTCGCCGGCTTTCATCCACGGTTTGAGGTCAAAGGCCACCTTGTCGGAGGAGATCTCCTCGTATTTTTCCAAACTTTTATCAATATAGCCGGATCTGTTGCCATTCCAGAAATAGGTAACATGGCCAAATTTCTGGGTTTCGGAAACCGCATATGAGGAAATTTTCGTGCTGCACAAATATTGGCCTAGAGTATTGCCGATAACCGGCGGCTCAACCAGATAATTTTTTGGGATCATCGCATCGCCGTCGTAGCGCATCATACCGGCATAAAATATGTCCGGTAACCGGACTCTATCAAATTCCTGAAAATCCTGCTCTTCAAAAGCTCTGGAGATTTCAATCGCCCGATCACCACGAAAGTTAAAAAATACCACGCCGTCTCCATCTTCAATAGTACCGACGGGACCTTTAGCGTCAACAACCACAAAGCTGTCCATATACTGGTCAGTCATTTCCGGTTCTTCCTCGTAGTAGGTGCGTACCGCCTCCGACGCACCCGAGAAGGTGCGTCCGATCCCCAGGACATGAGCTTTCCAGCCGTTTTCGACGACCTGCCAGTCGGCGCCGTATCTATCCATGGTGGTCACCATCCGTCCGCCTCCCGAGGCGATACGGTAGTCCCGGCCATTTTCCGAGAGTTTCTCCAGCTTTTTCTCAAGGGGCTGAAGATATCGCAAGGCACTTCTCTGGTCGACATCACGGCCATCCAGCAGGGTATGCACCCTGACCCGCTCAAATCCATCCTTCACACACCGGTCGAGCAAACTATTCAGCTGGTCGATATGGCTATGCACATTCCCGTCGGAAGTCAGTCCTATGAAATGGATTGTACCGCCGGCAAGAGCTCGACTTTTTAAGGCTTGCCAGGATTCCCCTCTGAAAACGGCACCCGACTCAAGCGCCTCATTGACCAGCCGCGCCCCCTGGGAAATGACCCGGCCCGCTCCAAGAGCGTTATGGCCGACCTCCGAATTGCCCATGTCATCATCGGTCGGCAGACCAACCGCCGTGCCGTGAGCTTTCAGCTTAACCATGAGCTTTTCCAGAAAAAGCAGATCGAGAACAGGAGTATATGCGACATAAACGCCATCGCTTTCATCTCTTGAACCTAGGCCGATTCCATCCATCACGATAGTTACCAGAGGACCTGCACAGCTTTTATACCCAGCCAGAGGCCTTAATGCTTTCGTTGTCATTTTTTATCCTTTCAGGGAATTATAAGTATAAAAAGAGTACTTTTTTCTCTCATGGACGTGAAAATTTGTTATAGTTGGTAATTATAGCAGTCCATTGGCAATCCTTGATCAAAATTGGGAGATTGGGAATGAGACTCCGGCAAATTCACTTTAAAACAACTACAATGTAAACCCATTATATGGAAGATCAACTCTCGCCACCCAGTCTCTGTTTAACGGTCACTTCCGAAAGTTTGTCCTTATTTACCACTGTTTTACAGTCAGGTATAGAGATAAAGACAAAGCGAGGAGAGACATTGGCCGGATTTTTAAACCGTTTTCCGGGCTTTACCGCCGAATACCTGGCGGATACCGTTCAGACCATTTTTCTCAACGGAACGGCGGTTGATAATCTTTCGCTGCCTCTGAGCGGAAGCAATCCAACTCTCGCACTTTCGGCTGCGATGCCCGGTCTGGCCGGAGCGATTTTCCGTAAAAACAGTTTCCATTCCGCCTTGCGAACCGAAACCAAATTGTCACAAGGCGGAGGTGAACAGGACGAGTCTATTTCAGTCACCCTGAAACTGTTTAACAGCATAGCCAAAGAACGCGGTGAGGAATTTCTGAAAAGAGGATTCCGTATCGGTGGCGGGCTGCTAGCAAATTTTCTTGATAAACGACCGCACCTTGCCCGGAACATAGTCAAGGTTCAATTAGCCGGAAAAGAGCTGGATTATCTGGAACTCCTTGATGTGCTCCCCGGATTGGCAAAGATCAACCTCAACATTGTCGGCGCAGATGGTTGAAAAGAAACAGACAAAAGACATGCTCGGACGCAGTGGTTTGCTGCCGGTGGACGAGGCTCTGCACATTCTCCTGAACCATTTGGAAGGCATCGAAACCGTTCCCCAAAGCATTCCCCTGACCGAGGCCTTTGACCGGGTTATGGCGGAACCGATACTCTCCCCGGAAGATCTTCCCGCCCAGGCAAGATCAACCATGGATGGTTATGCCGTTCGAGCCGCCGACACCTTTGGGGCGAGTGAGTCCATGCCCTGTTACCTCAACATCACCGGGGAAGTGCAGATGGGCGCAGCGCCCGCCGGCGAGGTGAAAAAAGGCTGCTGCTATAAAATCCCCACAGGCGGGCTGCTGCCCGCGGGCGCCGACAGTGTGGTAATGCTTGAACATAGTGTCCCCGTCGATGAAACCATGATCGAAATCATCAAAGGCGTCGGTTCCGGCACCAACCTCATCCAGAAAGGCGAGGATATTGCCAAAGACGTGCAGGCGCTGCCCGAAGGCCACCTGCTCCGGCCCCAGGACATAGGCTTGCTGGCTGGATTGGGCATCGCCGAGGTAAAGGTTAGGAAAAAGGTCAGGGTCGGTATTCTCTCAACCGGGGACGAGATTATCGCCCATACGGAAATCCCCAGCCCCGGCCAGATACGCAATATCAATGCCCTTGCCCTGGCGGGCCAGGTTCTTCGGGCAGGCGGAGTCTTCAACGACTACGGCATTGTCTCGGATCAACAAGATATTTTTCTGTCGGCGGTTAAGAAAGCTGTTGCTGAAAATGACCTGGTCCTCTTTTCCGGCGGAAGTTCCGTCGGGGTGAGGGATCTGGGAGAGCAGGTGATTGAAGCCCTGGGCCCACCGGGTATTCTGGTCCACGGAGTCACCTTAAAACCCGGCAAACCAATTGTCATAGGCTTAAGCGGCACCACGCCGGTTTTCGGTCTTCCCGGCCATCCGGTCTCCGCGCTGGTCTGTTTTGATATTTTCGTAAAACCGGCAATGAAACAACTTGCCGGCTGCGGTAACAGCCGGAAAATCCCGACGCCATATATTATGGCGAATTTAGCCAGAAACATTAACTCTGCACCGGGCAGACGCGATGTAGTGCGGGTACAATTACTCCAGGAAGGTGATTCCTGGATTGCCGTACCTGTCCTCGGCAAATCGGGCTCCATATCAACACTTTCCAGGTCCGACGGCTACTTTCTCATTGATGAAGACAGCCAGGGAGTTACAGAACAATCGATTATCAAAGTTTATCTCTACCAATGAGCAAGATGAGTAAACGTAACGTCTATTTAAGCAACAAGCCGCTCTCTGAAGCAAAAGAGATCTGGCAGGCGGCTCTTAAACAACATGGATTTTATTCCAGGGATCCCCTGGAAACCATCGATGTTGATGACAGCCGCGGCAGAATCACTGCCGAACCGGTTTTTGCCCTGAGGTCATCTCCTTCCTATAATGCGGCGGCCATGGACGGAATCGCCGTCCATTTTAAAGATCTCGTCGGAGCCACGGAGGCGAAACCGATTCGTCTGGGCAATGATAAGTTTACCCCGGTCAATACCGGCAACGCAATTCCCGAAGGCTGCAATGCAGTGGTCATGATCGAAGACGTGCACTACCTCAGCGAAACGGAAGTCGAGCTGACCATGCCGGCCACTCCCTGGCAGCATGTGCGCACTATTGGCGAAGATATCGTGGCGACGGAACTTATTCTTCCCGAAGGTCATACAATACGGGCCATTGATCAGGGAGCCATGCTGGCGACCGGAGTCACTGAAGTCAAGGTGCGGCGGCCGCCAAGAGTCCATGTCATTCCTACCGGCAGTGAATTAATTCAACCGCACCAGCAACCAAAACCCGGACAAATCATCGAGTTCAACTCCCGCATTTTGGCCGGATATTTAAATGAATGGGGAGCGGAAGCCAGCCGTGGGCTGCCGGTTATCGACAATCCTGATCTTTTAAGAAGAGCACTCCTTGATGCCGCTGCCGAAAATGACCTGGTTATCATGAACGCAGGAGCCTCAGCCGGCACCCGGGATTACAGTGCCATGGTGCTTGCCGAGGTGGGAAAAGTAATCGTCCATGGTGTTGCCATCAAACCCGGAAAACCGGTCATCCTGGCCATGATTGAAGATACTCCGGTTATCGGCCTGCCGGGGTACCCGGTATCGGCTCTTCTGACCATGCGGGTCTTTGTCCGGGAGATGATTTCCCTCTTTCTCGGCAAGGGGCTGCCGGAGTCCCAATATGTCGAAGCCACCCTCTCCAGACCTCTGCACTCGGCGATGGGCGTGGATCAATTTGTCCGCATCACCCTGGGCAGGGTTGGCGACAACCTGATGGCCACTCCTTCCGGCAAAGGAGCCGGTGCTGTAATGTCCCTGGTTCGCGCAGATGGGCTGCTCACCGTCCCCACAAGGAGCGAAGGGATCGGAGCCGGCGAAAAGGTCCAGATAGAATTACTGAGACCGCAGACTGAAGTTGACGCCACCCTTGTCTGTATCGGCAGCCACGATAACATTCTCGACCTGCTGGCCAACCATTTGCACAAACAAAGACCCATTGTCCGCATCTCATCCGCCCACGTCGGGTCGATGGGCGGCATTATGGCCATAAAACGGGGCGAAGCACATATTGCCGGCACCCATCTCCTCGATGAAGAAACCGGCGAGTACAACATTAGCTTTATTCAGCGTTTTCTGAAAAATATTCCCCTCCAGCTGATTAACCTCTGCTATCGAGAACAGGGATTGATAGTCCCCAAAGGGAATCCAAAAAACATCAATGGCTTCAGGGATATTGCCAAGGAAAAACATATCTTTATCAATCGGCAGAACGGTGCAGGTACCCGGCTGCTGACGGATAAAGTATTACAGGATGAGGGGATAGCCCCCTCGGAGATCGTGGGTTACGACCACGAAGAGTATACCCATATGAGTGTCGCAGCGTCTGTTGCCAATGGCAGTGTCGATGCTGGGCTTGGTATCCGGGCCGCCGCTAACGCACTGGATCTTGATTTTGTGCCCATTACCCTGGAACGCTACGACCTCATTGTACCCGGCCGACATCTTCAGGACAGTAAAGTTGTCACCGTCCTGGAACTGATCCGGACAAATACGGTGTTCCATGAGGCTATTCTGGCTCTTGGCGGCTACGACCTGCGCGACTGCGGCAAAGTAATGCATGAACAGTAAAGGAGACAATAACGGGGACTTGTCTCCGGCCGTATGCACACCATCTCTTCAATTTGTCAAAACTTTCAACATATAACAAAACAAGGAGATTATCATGGCTGATAAAATTTTTCGGGTGAACATGACGGATCTGACCACTTCCATTGAAGACGTACCGGCGGAATGGGCGGCGTACGGGGGTCGTGGTCTTACTTCAACAATCGTCGCAGCAGAGGTACCACCAACCTGCCATCCGCTGGGACCAAAAAACAAACTCGTTTTGGCACCTGGGCTGCTGTCCGGTACGGTCGCCGCCAACTCAGGCCGTCTATCCATCGGCGCCAAAAGTCCACTTACGGGTACCATCAAGGAATCCAATGCAGGTGGAACATCGGCTCAGTTTCTGGCCAGAGCGGGTTGCAAGGCCTTGATCATCGAAGGCCTTCCGAAAGAAGATAAATGGTACAGCCTGGCCTTAACACCGGAAGGGGTGACTATCAACGAGGAGACGGAACTGATAGGCAAAGGTAATTTCGAGGTTATCGAAACCCTGACCAAACGGCTCGATGGCAAACAAGGAATAATCACCATAGGTCAGGCCGGTGAGATGAAAATGTCCAGCGCCAACGTCTCGATCAAGGATCCGGACGGAAACATACGCTCCAATGGCCGTGGCGGCCTCGGTGCGGTGATGGGTTCGAAAAAGGTCAAATTTATCACAGTCGACCCAAAAGATGGGAAAGTGACCCTGGCGGATCCGGAGAAGTTCAAAGCTGCGAACAGGGCTTTTGCCAAAGCACTGGTAGACCATCCGGTAAGCCAGGCCCTTGGCCAGTACGGCACCAACGTGCTGGTTAATATCATCAACGAATCCGGAGGTTTACCCACCAAAAACTTTACCAAGGGACAATTCGAGGGCCATGAAGCTATTTCCGGCGAAACCATGCACGACACAATTGTCGCACGTGGTGGTCAGGTAAAACATGGCTGCCATGCCGGTTGTGTCATTCAATGCTCCCAGGTCTATAATGACATCCACGGCGAAAAAATAACTTCCGGTATCGAATACGAGTCGGTCTGGGCCATGGGCGCCGACTGTTGCGTGGACGATCTCGATCGGATCGCCGAAGCCGACCATATCATGGACGATATCGGCATCGATTCCATTGAAACCTCGGTTGCTATGGGAGTCGCCATGGAGGCGGGAGTTCTTCCCTTTGGCGACGGCGCAGGCGTCTGCCGTATTCTAAAGGAAGAGGTTGCCAAAGGAACCGGGCTGGGTCGAATTATCGGCAATGGCGCGGGATCGGTCGGACGTTCCTATGGTGTTACCAGGGTGCCGGTTGTTAAAAATCAGGCGATTCCTGCCTACGATCCCCGGGCCATTAAAGGTATCGGCATCACCTATGCCACCTCTACTCAAGGGGCGGACCATACCATGGGCTATACCATCGCCACCAACATTCTTAATGTCGGCGGCAAGGTTGACCCGCTCACCAAAGAGGGTCAGGTGGAGTTGTCCAGGAACCTGCAGATTGCCACTGCCGCCATCGACTCGACCGGCATGTGTCTGTTTATCGCCTTTGCGGCACTTGACAACAAGGAATGCCTGCCGGCACTGATCGATCTTATCAATGCCCGTTTCGGTCTTTCGCTCACCGGGGATGATGTGGTCAATCTCGGGAAATATATCCTCAAAACCGAAAGAGCATTCAACACTGCAGCGGGCTTTTCCGAAGTGGATGACAGGCTGCCGGAGTTCTTCTATAATGAAGAGTTGCCGCCGCACAATGTCGTCTTTGATTTTACCGGTGAGGAAATCGATACGTTCTGGAATTTCTAAGATATAGGGCGGGTTTAGAACCGGGCGGGTTTGGAACCCGCCCCTACAGTCCCGTTGAGCGGAACTCGTACGGCGAAAATATTGTTCTCGCATTTTGGGGGGACAGGATTACAGGATTATATTTGCATGAAAATTACAGTCAAACTCTTCGCCTACTTTCGGGACAATCGGTTCAAGATTGAGCAAAGAGAGATAGGTGAAGGCACAACGGTTGGCGATATTGTCGACTCGCTTGACATTGACAGGGAAGAAGTCGGGGTGCTGATGATCAATTCCCGGCATACGGACTTTGACATTCAACCCGTCGAAAGCGATGTACTCGCCATTTTCCCGGTAGTCGGCGGCGGATAATTTCCCAGGCTGATTATCAGTTTTCAAGCCTTCCCTAAAAAGATCCGGAGACCATAGGTATCCGGATCTTTTTATTTTTTTGCGGGGCTCAAAATATCAACTGCAAATTGTAACTGCGGACTTTCAATTTTGCCGTTTTTAGGGTATCACCTGCTCTTTCATTTGTTTTTCAGAAAATCCGGAGACAACAACTGCCGGCATTCAGAACGTCGAACCTCAATATATTCCTGGTTTTCGCAATATGTCCGCCAATCTGAAAATTCTTTTTGCCCTGAGTCTTATTCATTTTACCGGCGATTTTTACACCTCCTTTATAAGCCCGCTTTTTCCGGTATTTGTAGAAAAACTTGATCTCTCTCTTGCCCAGGTAGGCATTATTGCCGGTACAATGCGTTTGCTGGCTTTTATCATTCAGCCGACCGTGGGCTATCTGGCGGACAGGTATCAGACACGTATTTTCATCTTCCTCGGCCTGTCGCTGACCCTTGTCTTTATACCACTTACCGGCATCGCTCCCAATTTCTGGGTTCTGCTGTTCTGTATAGCTCTCGGTTCAGTTGGTTCCTCGATGTTCCATCCTTCAGTGACCGGAATGGTACCAGTGTATGCCGGCTCGAAAGCCGGCTTTTCCATGTCGCTCTTCAATACCGGCGGAACTCTGGCTTTCGGCCTTGGTCCCCTCTTCATTACCTGGTATGTCGCCAATTTCGGATTGACAGCTATGCCTTTGACCATGATAGCAGGCCTTCTGCTCCTTGCTTATCTGGTAACCGTCCTACCCATACCGCAGAGCGAAGGCCTGAAACGCGCCGGTTTTTTTGGAGCCCTCAAGGAAAGTCTGGGTAGCGCCTGGAAGGTTATAGCTTTGATCTGGCTGGTTATGTTTATGCGGGCAGTGGTGGGGCAGTCGTTTTTGACCTTCATGCCGGTGCTCTATGTGCGTGAGGGTTTTAGCGTTGTCGCCGCGGGCGGAATCTACGCGGTTTTTATTGTTTCGGGTACCATCAGCGGCCTGCTGTCGGGCCACATCTCAGACCGTATCGGCTTTAAACCGGTTTTTATTTTCTCCTTTCTGTTCATGGCCCCAACTCTCTGGCTTTTGATGCAGCTCAACGGCAACTGGGTCTATGCCGGGGCCGCACTGGCCGGCAGTTTCGTTCTCGCCCCCCTGCCTCTTGGCGTCACCATGGCCCAGACCCTGGCACCAAAAGGACGCTCCATGGTGGCAAGCCTGATGATGGGCTTCGCCTATGGCCTTGGAGGAGCTATCACCCCGATTGTCGGAAAACTGGCGGACACATATACCATCCGGCCCGTCCTTACCCTAATTGCCTGCGTACCCTTATTTGCCGTCGCGGTAATCGCCTTTTTCCCCAGAACACACTGCAACGGCTGACACTGAAAGTCAGGGGGAACTTAACGCGCCAGATACTGAGCAAGAAATTGATCGAAATCAAGCGTATCAGCTGCCTCAAGGTGCTGCTGCTCTTGCAGAGATTCCTTGGCTCTTCGCTCCAGCTTCTCCAATACCGCGCTCTCAGATAAAGACGAATGCAAACATTTTTCTTTGTGCTCCCTGCTCTTTAGCAATATCCACTCAGTATAGTTCAAGCCGGTTTTCTGCAAAGCAGCCAGTACCCGGGCGGAGGGAGTCAGGGAGGGATCTGTTAATTTTCCCCTTTGAACGTTGACCGCCTTGCCGAAGGCAGTTGTTTTATGCAGCCGATCCAGGAGTTCAGCCGTCAGAGCAAACCGTTCCAGCAGCATTTCGCCTGCTTCGGCCAGTGGGACTTGCCCGTTATTGCTGTCCAGCAATAGTCCCGGTTCACGTCCCCTGGCTATGACTTTTTGAAGATTGTTCGTCACAATCCCGCATTCCTCCGGACAGATATCTTCATCGCGCAACAGCAGACAGCTGATCAGGAAAGCATCCATGAACTCCGCCTGTGAATTGTCAATGCCCACCGGCAGGAAAGGATTTATATCAAGATTTCGTACTTCAATATACTCTACGCCATTTTTCCTGAGCGCATGAAGAGGCTTCTCACCGGATTTGGTAACGCGTTTCGGGCGGATATCGCTGTAATACTCATTTTCTATCTGCAGAATGTTGTTGTTGAGCTGGCGATAACGGCCATCAACCTTTACCCCGATTTTCTCATAGGGCGGATAGGGTGTATGGATGGCCCGGTCAAGCGAATCGGTATAGGTACTCAAGTGATTAAAGCAGATATTCAGGATAGCCTGCGCTTTGGTCGAATAACCAAGATCGCTCATACGCAATGAGGTGGCGTATGGCAGATAGAGTGTATGATCTTGAAGTGTTTCAAGCTTGTGGGATTTACCGTTCAGGAAGGATTCATCCAGAGCCGGCGAGGCTCCAAAGAGATACAGGAGCAGCCAGGAGTGGCGGCGAAAGTTACGAATCATCTTAAAATAACAGGACGAACGAAAGGCCTGCAACGTGTCGGTATTTCGCTGCTGCTCCTGAAAGGCTCGCCAGAAGACATCGGGCAGCGAAAAATTGTAGTGAATCCCGGCGATGGTCTGCATCATCTTGCCGTAACGATGTTCAAGGCCCACCCGGTAGATATATTTCAGTTGTCCGATATTGGATGAACCAAACTCAGCAATGGGAATCGACGCAGATTCCGGGATATTGCAAGGCATGCTCCCCGCCCAGATAAGTTCGTCATCCAGTTGTGCGTAGGTAAAACGATGGAGAGTTTCAAGAAACCGTATAGTCTCCTCCGGATCTTTAAAAACCGGGGTGATAAGTTCAAGCAGGGCTTCGGAATAATCAGTGGTAATAAATTCATTGGTCAATGCGGAACCGAGCGCTCCGGGATGTCTTTTTTGAGACAACCTGCCGGAGGAATCGACCCGCAAGCCCTCTTTTTCAACACCATGCAAGGCTCCTTCCAGAAGTGAATCGATGCCGTTTGCCGCCAGTTGTTCCAGTTGTTCTTTCAGAATGGATTTCAATGTTTAACTCTTCTCTGTATTTGATAAATGAGCAATTACCGGATGGATTTTACTTCCCAGCAGTATGCCGCCTGCTTCTGCGGTGGTTTTACTGAATTACCTCTTTGCAAGAGGTGATTCGTTACTCTAAGGAATAGCCATTATTAGAAAAGGAGCAAGTTGGTATATTGCATATTCCGACGATACAGCTCTTTTCCAAAATTCGAGGATTCTTAGTGTGTATGTCTTGTCGGCGTCCATAAATTTCCGCAGGCATTTGCTGTGCCCTCATAAGCGGTAAAGACTTGCCTTGCATTGTCCTTTTCCAAGGGATTGCATCACAAACCATCCCTGCTTACATTTCAAGAAAATGAAGTATCTGTAGCAAGCGAATAATCAAGAAATCGAGTTCATAACTTTATTCATTTAGGGGGGGAAGAAATGAAAAGGAAAGATCGTTTTCTATTTGCTGCAATCGTCCTTGTGCTGTATGTCGGATCGGCCGGACTAGCCCTGGCGTATAGCTCTGTAGTCAGTCTTGGGGACAGCCTCTCGGACAACGGCAATATCGGAAGATATACCGACGGCCCATTGTGGGTCGAACTGCTGGCGAACCATTATTCTGTACCTTTGGTCGATATAGCCTATGCCGGCGCCACCACCGGCTACGACAATCCGGCTGCAGGATTGCCCTACACCGGCTTGCAATGGCAGGTCGAACAGTTGCCATCGTTGCCTGCCGACAGCCTGATTACTCTCTGGGCAGGCGTCAATGATGAGCTCCAGCTCCGGTCCCCACTTGATGCGGTATCCAATATCAACCTTGCACTTGACAATTTATACACTGCAGGGGGGCGGAATTTTGTCGTCCCCAATCTGCCGAACATAGGCGACACCCCGGCTGTTGTCACCGATCCTCTGGCATCGGAAGCGGCAACTCTCTGGACTGCCGCCTTTAATACTTCACTTGAAGATGCTCTTCAGAGTTTCGATACCCTTCATACCGATGCGAATCTTTTTTTTATCGATGTTTTTACCAGTTTTTCCCAGTACCCGGTAGGTTCTCCCGAATGGATGGCATTATTCTGGGTTGACGGTTTTCATCCGTCTTCAATTGGGCATGAAAGAATTTATGAGGCGGTTATTGCCAAAACCGATCCCATACCCGAACCAGCGACAATACTGCTTTTGGGGACGGGTCTCATTGGATTTCTCGGCTCAAGGGTGGTAAAGCGCAGGAAAATGCTCTCTCAGACAAGTGCAGAACTCGTTTGAGGTCCGAAGCGAGCCTGCCGAGGTATAAGTGACCGGTAGAACGGTCGGTTCGGTCAATCATCTCTGCAGGCATTTTCTCCTCATCCGGCTTGCGGCGTTTTTTAGGGTTACTTCTTTAATCGCGCTGAATTCGGGTCATCTTGAAATCATCGCGCATTTTGCGTTTGAGCATCTTGCCGGCAACATTGCAGGGAAAGGATTCCATGATAACCAGGTCATGAATCCGTTGGAATTTGGCATCGACCTTGCTATTCGTCCAGGCGATCAATTGTTCAGGGGTCGCCGTCGCCCCCGGCGCCAGAATCACGGCGGCGACCGGTACTTCTCCCCATTTCTTATCAGGTATGCCGATTACCGCGACATCCTGGACATCGGGATGTTGTATGACGACTTCCTCAATGTCTTTCGGATAGACGTTTACACCTCCGGAGATAATCATATCTTTAATGCGATCCACCAGAAACAGGTAACCGTCCTCGTCGACATATCCGGCATCTCCAGTGTGCAACCAACCGTCTACAATCGCTTTTTCGGTCAACTCCGGCTGCTTGTAATATCCCTGCATCAGCATGGGACTCTTGCCGCAGATTTCGCCGATTTCCCCGGGTGCGCACTCCTTTCCAGCGACATCCATAATCCGAAGTTCCATGAATGGGGCGGGAACACCGACGGAGCCGACTTTCCTGATGGCGTCGTGCTTGTCCAGCACGGTCATGAACCCTTCCGTCAAGCCGTACAATTCATAAAAACGGCCGGGCAGGGTTTCATTCAGGCGATGCTTGTATTCCAGCAGCAAGGGAGCGCCTACATTGTGTATCATCTCCAGCGAGGCAAGTTTTTTAGGATCAAAAGCCGGGCTATTCAGGAGAGCGATAATTTGTGCAGGCACCATCACCACATGGGTTACCTTTTCCCGTTCGATGTCGGCAATTACAGCTTCGGCGTTGAAACTTTTGTGGAGAATATATTTTGCGCCCAAGAACATCCAGGGCATAAGATCCAGCATGGCGCCGTTAAAGACGATGGCCCCTGCGTGCAAAGCTACGCTTTCGGGCGTCATTCGCCATGAGGATGCAAAAATGGTGCAGTACATGGCCCGCACGTAATGCGAGTGCATGATTCCTTTCGGCGCACCGGTCGTTCCGCTGGAATACATGATGTTATACATATCATGATCGTCAATGAAAATTTCGGGCGGATTATCTTCCCCCGCGGCCTCAACAAATTGCTCATAGCTGCAAAATCCCGGAGATTCCTCTTCCAAACCTACCACTATATATCGATCATCCGCTATCGCCGGTAATTCCTGCCGGATTTTCTGCAAGACTCCTGTAAAAGCGGCATCGGCTATGACCAAAACCGAATCGGAGTTCTTCAGCAGAGTGACGAGTCCGTTTTCATTGAGCATGGTACTGCCTGGAACGATAACTAGTCCCGTTTTCGCGGCAGCCCAATAGGCGGCCATCAGTTGTGTACAATTGGGCAGCACTGTGGCGAATTTATCTCCTTTAACAAGACCGGCGGCCGTAAGGGCGTTCGCCAGTTTATTTACATAGGCATTGAACATTTTATAGGTATATCGTTCTTCGCCGCAGACAAATGCCGTATGGCCGGGACGATATTGAGCATGGTGAGGTAACAGGCCGCCGATGTTCATTGCTGTCTCCTTTTCAAGGATTACCGGTTAAAAAACAGTAAGATAAGGGTGAAACGCCCGATTTCTCCCGAATGGTTCTGCAACGAAGGAGATCAGGTATTTGCGAGTCCATCAAAATTCAACGATCCGGGGAAAGGCAATGGTCTCTGATAGTTCGGTACTATACTACATTGTTTGGAAAATTCCGACAGCATCCTAGCAATAGATTAGACTTTCAATGCTTTCACTTTTGAGTTAAATTTCTTTCCGACAAATCATTTTTTAATAACGGTTTAGCAAGATTTTCTGGATTGTTTGGACTTTTTCAATTGAACAAGCAAGTAGGAGGTATCTTCATGGACTTCACAGATCGGTTGCAAGCACTCACTCACCAAGTTAGCCAACAACCTGACGGAATTTCATCGAACGAAACAACCAGGAATGCATATGTTCTCCCCTTCATACAGGCATTGGGATATGATATTTCTGATCAATCGGAAGTCTGTCCGAGGTTTGCTGCCAGCGGCAGTAACGTTAAAGATGGAGAAGTTGATTATGCAATTTTCATCAATGCCAAACCTGCTTTACTCTTCGCTTGTACGTCTTGTAATTGTAATTTAAATGAAGCGGATACCGCTCAATTAAGAAGGAGTTTCCAGAACGCCTCCGCCTCTATTGGTATTTTGACCAATGGAAAATCATATTATATCTATACCGATTTTGACGAGCAGAACATCATGGATGAGAAGCCGTTGCTGCATGTGGATCTGTTCAATCTCGATGAACAGATCATTTCAGCCTTAACCATGCTTTCAAAGGGTTCATTCGACCATACTCTATTTCTTATTACGGCCGGTGAGCTGAAATACATCCAAAAAATTAAGAATAAGCTGCTTGAAGAAACTTCAACACCTTCTCTGCAAATGGTTGGTTTTTTCGCGGATCAAGTATATTCACGACATAAAACACAACAAACATTAAGCCAATTCGCTCCGATAGTTAAAAAGGCATTTAATCAATTTATCGATGATCGCGTCAATGATCGCTTAAAGCCGGTAAAAGATGGCCAGACGGTAGGAGTATTTGAAAATATACAAAGAGCTAACAATAGGATTGGTAGAGCAGCGAGTCATGATATATTTATCTCACCTGAGGAATTTGAGGGATTCTTTGTTGTCAATATCACTTAAAAAACCGTTTAGTCCTGAAATATGAGTGGTTGGTTATTAACCGAAAAAGCTGTACTTACTACAAACAAAAAAGGCAGAAGGAGCGTTTCTGCCTAACGATTTATTGAAATTCCTGCGTAACCTTTTTCAGACTGAAGCGTTTTCTCTGTATATGCGTCTCATACTGAGTGATGAGATGTTAATCCAAACTTCAGGAGGTTACCAACATGAAACTTTCAAGAAAAATTACATCAACAATCGGCGCGACTGCAATCTGTGCAATGTTAGCAATACCGGCAATGACCATTGCCTCATCTTCCGGATCTGCTCAATCGGATATTGCTACCGACACTGGAATAAATTTCAGCGGCACCCTGCTTCTGACTCGTGGTGGCAATGGGAATGGAGGAGGAAATTCAAATTCCGGCGGCGGCAATGGAGATCAGGATCAGGACAGAGACAGGGATGGTTCATGTCTGGATAATGTGCCGGCAACCACCAGCCCCACCGACCTTATTCTTGCTGGAAACGGTGAAGGCTCAGGGGATCAGGATCATGATCGGAGCCGCGATGGCTCGTGCCAATCATGAGAACAGTTTTGAGTTTGCTCTCATTTCAATTGATCTTTTTCATCATTACATCACAGGACAAAAATTAGTAATAACCTTAGGCCGCCGAGGATAAGCAAATATCCCTCAGCTGCGAAGATTATTTTTTCATCTTTGCAGGTTCAGCCTGCCCCTTCTTTCGCGGAACAGGCTGAACCTGATGGATAGGAGAGCTCTACTTTAAAATAATTGACTATTGAACTCCTGTCGCATCTGTTTCTTATTAACTTTTCCGACACTCGTTTTGGCTAGCTGCTCGACCAGGATCACCTTCTCCGGCCTGGCATATTTCGGCAGATTGCCTTTATCGATACTGCTCTGGATCACAGCCTTGACATCGTCCTCGGTGAGAGGCCTATTTTGGTTCTGTTTCGGCACCACTAACACCAGGGGCCGCTCTCCCCATCTACTGTCTTTTACCCCGATCACCGCCACCTCACTTACCCCCGGATGCTGGCTGATAAGGTCCTCCAACTCAAGGGAGGAGATCCATTCTCCGCCGGTTTTGATCACATCTTTCAACCGGTCGGTAATCTGCAGATACCCTTCCCGGTCAATATACCCGATATCACCGGTGTGCAGCCAACCTCCCGCCCAGAGTTCCCTGCTCTTTTCTTCATCTTTAAAATAGCCCTGGGTCAACCACGGTGCACGAACCACAACCTCTCCGGTAGTGTTGCCGTTATGAGGAACCGGATTTCCATCGGCATCAAGCAACTCCAGCATAACATTATTGATAGGCAATCCGGTACGGCAGCGAATTTTTATCTGTTCTTCCTCCGGCCATGCCAGCATATGCGGTTTGAGATTTGCCAGGGTGAGAATGGGACAGGTCTCCGACATGCCATATCCCGTAAAAACATTTATTCCATGCCCAAGGGCCTGCTTACACAATCCTTTTGAAAGAGCGGAACCGCCGATTATGATCTTCCAGCCCGTCAGATCGTAACCGGCAGCGTCAGGATGGGAAAGCAGCATATGAAGAATAGTCGGCACACAGTGGGAAAACGTCACCTCATAGTCGGAGACGAACCTGAGCAGCGTAGCAGGCTCATACTTGCCGGGATAGATCTGCTTTGCTCCAAG
Organism: uncultured delta proteobacterium; assembly: GCA_963835305.1. GTDB lineage: Bacteria > Desulfobacterota > Desulfobulbia > Desulfobulbales > Desulfocapsaceae > Desulforhopalus_A. The sequence continues at coordinate 655,551 of CAWIEU010000006.1, read as the reverse complement.
CAAGGTCATAATGTAGGGCATTCCCCAGGCATGGACATGGAACATCGGAGTCATGGGCATATAGACATCGGCCGAACTCAGTCGAGACCGGGAATCAAAGCTGCTGGTGGCGGAGAGCACACCATAGGTATGCAACACCAGCTGCCGGTGACTGAAGAATACACCTTTTGGCAAACCCGTGGTCCCGGTGGTATAAAATGTGGTGGCGATGCTGTTTTCATCGAAATCCTGGAAATCATAGGAGTCCGGCTGATTCTCCAGCATTGCCTCATATTCCTGATCAAGAACCAGGCTGGTTGCACCTTGCTCTTTAGAATCTGCAAGCAATACGATTTTCTTAACCGTCAACAGCTTATCTTTGATGAGTTCGAGCATCGGCAGGAATTCAGCGTTTACCAGCAGGACATCATCTTCAGCATGGTTGATGGTATACAACAATTGTTCATTTGATAGGCGAACGTTCACCGTATGCAGCACGGCACCGATCATCGGCACCGCGAAATAGCATTCAAGGTAACGATGTGAATCCCAGTCCATGACCGCCACGGTATCTCCCGCCTCGACACCAAGCGTTTTCAGGGCATTAGCAAGTTGCGCCACCCTTCTGCCGAACTGCGCGTAGGTATACTCCCGCTGATCCCGATATAAGATTTTCTGGTCCGGGTAGGAGATCAAAGGGGTGAGAAGGAGGTTTTTGATGAGAAGCGGATAGGAATATGCCTCGGGAGTTGGAGCGATAAGCTTCGTCTTCATAGGTACTCCTTACGTTGAAGGATTATGGGCGGACAAAATGTTGTCCTGTCTGCTGATCGATGAACCTGCTATAAAAAAATGACTTTCCGTCAAGACTCGAATCTGAGATTTTTCACTTATTCATCTGTGATTTTAGTACCTTACAAATTGTTTTCTTGATTTTTTGCAAGAAAACAATCTGTCTAAAGGTGAGCCGATATCCCCGACACCACTGAAAAAGTTTAGCTTCTCTCCAGCTTTCCCGCAAGCTTTTCCGCACCTCCACAAATTTTCGACTGCATTTGCCTGGCGGGTAAGAAAAACTGTATGTTGGATGCATAGAAAAATACATTTCTACAGGTCATGAACATTTGTTATACACTATCAATATATTTGACCATCAGACCATCGTCGAATATGGTGCATTGCCTTCAGCCCACCCGGTCCGGATATCAAAAATAACTGAGCCCGTTGCCAGCTGTATTCTTTTTCTTGTTAAAAGACCTTTTGCAGGTGATACCGAAATGCCTAAAGGAGATAATCTCAATTTCATTTATCAAATGACCCGAATATTTTCATCAAAGCAGCCGCAAACAAAACAGCGAAGCACTCGGAATGGCGCCAAGAATACTCGTTCCGGAAAAAAAAATAAAAGGGGCGGGAGGAAAAAGAAAAAAACACAAACCAACCTGCTGAGCGTATTTTTGTTACTCAGCCTTGAATGTCTCGGTTTTGCTGCCATCGGCATGGTTGCCATAATTGTACTTCTCGGATATTTTGCCAATCGGTTTTCCGGCACCGATATTGTCAACAATCTTTTACCCTTTGCCGGAGGAATCCTCTGCTTCCTCATAGTCTTCTCACTTCTGCTGGGCTGCTGGATACGACTTCGGAGCTGGCTGCAGGGCAAATCCCCCAAACTCCCCCCAACCATTGTGCTTAGCCTGACCCTTCTGGTTTGCTGTTTTATTCCGCAGGGACACTTCACCCGTGCCTTTGGTTATTACCGCACTCTGGTTGGCGGCAAGGATGAGGCAAGCCGCGTTGCCCTCGCCCATCAGGTCTATGCCGCCTATCGTCGTCTGGACACTGCACAATTAGCAAAAATGATCGACCGGGCCGGGCAGATATCACAGGAAATTGAAGAGGCCGCGGAAACGTATGCACTCGATATCGACCTGCTCAAGGGTCTCGCCGCAGCAGAATCATCGTATCTGCCACGAAAAAGCACGGATGGTGGTCATGGATTCTTTCAGATAACCAGAGTGCCGAGATCGGTGTCCGATGATGTCAATGAGCTATTTCCGCAAAACAGCCGCGAATTAAACGACCCCCGATACAATGCTTTTCTAGGTGCGGCGACCCTGAGATATTATCTCACAGAGATGAACGATGATCTTTTTCTCGGCCTTCTCGCGTATAATATCGGTCCGGCCAATGGCGGTCTGCAATTTATCATGCGGCAATACGGCGCGACAGACTTTGCCACTATCCAACCTTATCTGCTGCGCCTTCCCCGCGACTACCCTATCCGTGTCCTCTCTTATGCTCTGGCATTCCGCATAAATCGGAAAATTGGTCGGCTGCTGCCTTATGAAGAAGGAAAAAACGCCATGTCAATTCAAACTCTGGGAATCCCGGGCCAGTAGGGTCGTCTCCTTGTGGATCCGCTTTTTTTCAGGACAGTTAAAGTACCCCATGCAATGCGCCCCAGGCCGAGGCTTGAGCCCGGTCATTTACTCCTATTTTATCAAAAATATGGATGACATGACTTTTCACCGTATGTTGAGAGATCTGCAGAGCTGCTGAGATTTCTTTGTTTGTGGCTCCCCTGCCGATCAGCCGCAGCACCTCGATTTCCCGTTTGGTCAGGGGGGCGGGCAGTATGGAGTTGGCGGCATCAAAATTTGCAACTCGTTCTTTTTCAAGAGATAGCAACCGCCTCTGCAAGACTTGTATTCGAGCCTCGTTCTTAAGGTATTTTTGATGCAGCCGGCCGGAATCAGTAGCAAAGGATATTGATTCGGCAACATTTCCCTCCCGGTCAAAGACTGGAAAGGTCACCTTCTCTTCCAGCGGCCTGCTCAAATAAGGGCAATTGACGATGGAAGTATATTGACGGGAGAGGGCCGCCGCAAAAGCCATGCAGGTTTTATATCCACAATCGCCACAGTTGGAGCCGGGCAGCAGCCGAAAAATAGCCAGCGCGGAACAGGGATTGAATTTCTTGTGGCTGGGAATAACAGTCGAGCTTTCCTTGAAAATATTTCCTATAAAATCAAGAAGATTCTGCAAAAACTCCAAAGCTTCCGCCATACCGCCAATCGGCATGAAAGCGCCTTCCCAGGGATAAAAGGCACAAAGTCGGTTCTTGTAGACGAACTGTATATAAACCGGCTTTTCATAAAATCGAGCTCGGTCCGCCACCGCATTGATATAGGGAAAAAGCGGCGACAGGTCATCGTCTAAATCAAATTTGGCAGCATAGGCACTGCAGGCCATCTCCGCCGGTTTATCCGAGATGGGACCGGATGGAGAAAGCACCAGGGTCTCAAAAGACTTTGTAAAATCCATTTTTTCCAGAAAATCGATCCGGTTCATGTAAAGTACCCTGCCTTCAGCTCGGAAAAAAAACAGCCCCATTTCTCCTCCCTTATCCCCCAAATGGGCGATTTCAAATGCCTGGAGCTCCGTTATAATTCCTCATAATCCGGTTGAGTTCAACAGCAATATGCAAGATACCTTATTGCCGAAAACAAGCATGGGAGGAAAACAATGCCTGAAAAAGCACCTGTTTTTGAGAAAATCATCACAGATTACCTGCACCAGGTCGCCTCCATCAAGGCGACGAGGGAGGTTGAGGCTTCCTTGGGGATAACGGCAAGAGACTGCCGATACAGGATACCTTTTTTCAATAAGACCATGATGATTACAACCGACAGGATTTATGATGTAGACGGAAAAACCGCTTCGCACAGCGTATCGGTCATCCTTTGCAAGTATTTGCTTCTTTGTCCCCAGGCACCGTCGAATGACACCAATCTGGTGACCTACAAAGATTTTCTAGACGCGCTGCCCTATATCGGTGGTTTTCATAATACCGTGGAACAGCCGATTGCGGGATGCTTCGAAAACGCAGGACCTGAACTTAAGAAGAGATGCCTGGAGTTGGCCGGGCAGCCATTCGATACCGAGGTATCCTGCGATCTGGCCTTTAAATTTTCAGCCCTGCCGAAAGTGCCCATTATTTTATTGTTCAATGATGCCGATGAGGATTTCCCAGCCCAGGCGACCCTGCTCTTTCAGAAAAACGCCGCTGAATACCTGGACATGGAATGTCTGGCCATGATCGGATCGATCCTGGCCCATCGTCTTCAGGCTCGATAAAGTCCGCAGGTAAGGCTTAATAAAAATTGACTACAAAAAGTTGGACCTTATTACCGGAACAGCGACCAACAATGGCTGCTTAGTTCCCTTACGGGAGGACATATCAAATGAATAAGGAACGCTATCTCGACCCGTTTCTTGAGAAAAGACTTAGTAAATATGACGAATGGATAAGAAAGGAGCAAATTTCTTATTCATCAAAGGTGATCCCCGTTGCAGAATCGTTTGCCCCGAAACAATGGGTGCTGCCCACGGAACAGGCACTGGGAATACTTCGCCGGGCAAAATTGGCAGCGGTTCAGAACTGCGAATGCCGAAGCCATTATAAAAGATGTGATAATCCTTTAGAGGTCTGCTTCCTGCTCAATGAAGTCGGAGAACGGTTCGTCAAAAAAGGAAAAGCTCGACAGGTTGATATGGCAGAGGCCGCTGAGATTTTAAGAAGGGCGAATGAGAGTGGTCTTGTCCATCTCAGTCTCTACATGCCCGATCATGAAATATTTGCCTTGTGCAGCTGTTGTCCGTGTTGCTGCCACGAGCTGCAGCTCGTTAAAAATTATAACCGCAGAGATCTCCTGATCCATTCAGAGTATATAGCTGACCTTATGCCTGAAAATTGCATTCATTGCGGCAATTGCGTTGAGCGATGTTTCTTTGGGGCCCGAATCTTTCAAGATGAAAAAATGGAATATGATGCTACCGCATGTCTTGGCTGCGGACTTTGTATAACATCTTGCCCATCAGAGGCCATCTCGTTGAAAATGCGTGCTGATTCAAAATAGCTTCCGGATGGCTCATTGTGTCTGTCATGCATGAATTGCGGATTCGGGACAGAAGCCGGTCGAGTGTCCTGAAACCTGGTGAGTGGAACACTCCGAAGACCGGGACTGCCCGATACGGTCTTACGTGTAGCGCGTTCCACTCACCAAGCTGGGTTATGCAGTTTTTTGATGTGTACCGATGAACGTTTACCACCAAGCATACAGGCGGTCCCCCTAGACGAAGTTGATCTGTAGCGGCGTCGGATTGCTGATGGTGTCACAAAGCGGACATCTATTGAGAAGCTCGCGGTGAAATTCTTCTTTGCTGCTTTGAGAAAGATCCGAGGAAAGCGCCACCTCAACCGACATGTGTGAAAATCCGGCCCTGACGTCGGTGTCTAAGCCAAAAGCCCGGGAAGGATCCACGTCTCCGCGAACGGATACAAGGAGATCCTTCAACTCAAGCCGCTGTTCCTCCGCCAGAATTCGGCAGATATTAAAGACGCAGCCACCAAGGGCCATGGCCAGATATTCCGGTGGAGTTGGACCTGCGTCGTCACCACCCCACTCTTTACGAAAACCAGTTACCGTTTCATGCCCGCGTGTTGTCGCTACAATCCGGCGATTGATGCCTGCAACCAGTTTTGTGGTAACGTGAATGACTTCTGTTCTGCTCTCAGTACATTTTTCCGCGGTCTTCATAGTCGTCTCCCTGAATGGTAAAAGTTGATTGATCTTATTTTTAAATTAAGCTTTATTACCGAGACACTTCCTAGCAAACAAGGTGTACAGAACAATCCAAGACTCGTCCAACGAATAGTTTCGCTAAACTTATCGAAATATTCGATTGAAAAGGAATAATGATAATGGACCTGCAACGCCTGACGACTTTTCGCACAGTAGCCACGCTGATGAACTTCAATCAGGCGGCTGAAATCCTGCACTACTCACAATCAACCGTATCAGCCCAGATCAAGACCCTGGAAAATGAAATCGGTATACTCCTGTTTCAGCGAATCGGAAAATCCATCCGCCTGACGGAAGCCGGGGCAAAAATGCTCGTCTATGCTGACAAAATGCTCGCCATCAAGGAGGAAGCCATGGCGGCTCTAACCGGCAGGAATATAGTCTCTGGTCTGATGACCCTCCGAATGCCGCAGACTATGGCGACATGTTACCTGCCTCGCATCCTCTGTGATTATCAGCCACGTTTCCCAGGGATGCGGATGGATATCACCACCTGCGCCATGCATTCACTGGAACATGAGCTGCGAATCGGTATGGTGGATCTCGCTTTTTTATTTGCCGACGGTATCGGAACGGAAAATCTTGAAGGCGAATTGTTGCGTACCGAGCCCCTGGCAATCGTCACCCACCCCAATCATCCCTTAGCCGCCAAGAAATCGGTATATTTCGGCGACCTGAATGGCCAGATCATTCTTATTCCGAAAAGTGATTGCGGGTATCGGATGGCCTTCGAACAGGCCTTGACGTTGGAAGAGGTTACACCGGCAACCGTAATTGAAATGAACAGTATCGAGGCAATAAAACAGACAATAAAGGCCGGTATTGGGATAACCATTATTCCGGAACCGGCGATCCGGCTGGAATTGTCAACAGGGGAAATAACCAGAGTCTGCTGGATGGAAAATCTGGAAACCGGGGTTCTGATGATCCATCATAAAAACAGATGGCTCTCTCCGGCTGTGGAAGCCTTTATGGAAACAATCCGGCGCCTGGTCTCCTAATTCCGGTGGTTTGAAACCGATCTGACCACGGAGCAACCGCTCACGGAACCGCCCTTGGTCATGAAGCAAGATGAAGCAGAGTTTTTTTACCAATGCATTTTTTCACATATTCGAGCATCAACACCCGGACCAACTCCTCATGACTCATCTGCTTCAGGTATTTTCCGGAAGATAAAAGCGCCTCGAAGGGATCGGATTGTACTTCTTCAGTCCCGGTTCTGGTCAGAGCCTGCAGATAGAGTGAAACCTTCCGGCGCAGGTCCTTCTCCCCGGTTTGCCGCAGCTTCCGGTACTTGTTCTCCAGCACCTGCACTCCAGGCAATCCCGGGGCCTCCAGCACTGTCTTGAAAGCCGAGGCAAAGCGCCTGATGCCATTCAGAATATGGCTCGATTTGACCATGTTCATCCCGGCCCAGCCTGCATCAAGCCATTTGAACGAACCGATATGTATAGTATGCGCTGAGGAATCCGCGACATAAACGAGAACGGATTGGGCATGATACATATAGGTATCCGCCCAGCCCAGCCCAAACTTGTTTACGCCCTTTTCTCCTGAATAGAGATAGTTCCAATCCTTGTCGTCACCGACAACGCACCCTTTTCGGCCGACATCGGAGAGATCGTTCTGGCTTGAAACGGAAATAAGGACCGGTCCGGTCGGCCCCGGCAGGATTGTCACGATGCGATCCTGGTCATATGTGTAATATCCGCCTGTATTGGTTTCCGGGGTGATTACTTCGCGGTCCCGGCCACGAAGCAGCCGGATGTCATCAGCCGAATCCACCTCGCGGGGTAATTTTCTGAGCTCATTATTTACTTGCGGAGTCAACCACGTATGTTGCCGCACCGAAGACGGCATGGTCACGTAGAGAGGAATATCGGGATTGTAGGCATAATCAAGAACATGAGCGATATCGGCCCGGATCGAAAAGGCATAGAACGCGCCGGATGCACCCTGACGCTCCTTAAGCTCCATATTGGATTCCGGCGGTATCGAACCAACAAAATCTATCAGCCCCGATAATTGCTTCGGATCGAGTTTTGCCGAGGAGTGGGAAAGGGAAATCGCGTATTCCAGGCCGGGATATACAGTATCGGGAACCGTCTGCTGGTCATTCCCCAAAACAGGGGTAGTGGTTCCCAAGAGTAAGCAAACTATGAAAATATAACGAAGGAGCATCCTGTACATTCCGTTTCTGATGTTGTGCGTCAAACGACAATGCCGAGAAAGTGGGCATTGTTCACCGGCGGGCCTGCGTGCACGTTCCGCTTTTCCTCTATTCATTAACCACCAAGTAAGCGGCGGGCAAGACCGAAAAATAATCCGCGGCGTCTATCTTTTATCCAACAATCGTTTACTGAAAAAAGAGCGGCCGATATCGTCTTTTACCGAGCAATCTGTCTTACCTGGTCATGGCGGAAACAGTCGATCGTGTGGTCGTTGACCATACCGACTGACTGCATGAAGGCATAACAGATTGTCGGCCCGACAAAATTAAAGCCACGTCGTTTCAAATCCCTGCTCATCAGGTCGGAAATTTTCGTTCGGGCCGGAATATCGGCAATTGACTTCCGGGCATTCTGCAGTGGTATCCCCTCAACATATCGCCAAAGAAATGAATCCAGTGTGCCGAACTCTTCCAATATTGCCAGAACTCCCCGGGCGTTTTTTATGGCCGATTCAATTTTGAGACGATTGCGGATGATACCAGGATTCGCCAGCAGACGATCCAGATCGGCTTGGGAATAGTCCGCTACTTTTGCGGCATCAAAATTATCGAAGGCTGTGCGGTAATTCTGCCTTTTCCGCAAAATAGTCAACCAACTCAACCCTGCCTGCGCTCCTTCCAGAATGAGCATTTCAAAAAGCAGACGGTCATCGTGGACAGGCACACCCCAATCCTCATCGTGATATGTTATGTAGAGTGGATCGGCACCACACCACGCACATCTCTTCTTCATCGCAATACTCCCAAAATTACCCTGACCGCTTTTGAAAAGGAAAGGCAGCCTCATTGCACTCCGAGGCTGCCTTTCGTCCATCTCGTATTACCGGTTATGACCGCTCATAACCAGCCATACCCTTTACATCAAGCCGCTGAAAAAATCATTCCCTTTGTCATCGACCAGAATGAAAGCCGGGAAGTCGACGACCTCGATCTGCCATACCGCTTCCATACCAAGCTCGGGATAATCGATGCATTCGACTTTTTTGATATTCTCCTCGGCTAGAATGGCTGCGGGCCCCCCAATGGAGCCGAGATAGAAACCACCGTGCTTTTTGCAGGCATCAGTCACCTGCTGCGACCGGTTTCCTTTGGCAATCATCACCATCGAGCCGCCATGCGACTGAAGTAAATCCACATAGCTGTCCATACGGCCGGCCGTAGTCGGCCCGAAGGAACCGGACGGCTTACCGGGAGGAGTTTTAGCGGGTCCGGCATAATAGATCGGATGCTTTTTCAAATATTCGGGCAACGGCGCCCCGCTGTCGAGAATTTCCTTGAATTTGGCATGGGCGATATCCCTGCCGACCACGATGGTGCCGGTAAGCAGCAAGGAAGTACCGATCGGGTGTTTAGTCAGTTCGGCCAATACCTCCGGCATCGGTTGATTCAGGTCGATCCGCACGCCATGTTCATGCTTGGTGCGGTACTTTTCAGGTATCAGGCGACCCGGAGCTGCATCGAGCTCTTCGAGCCACAGTCCATCCTTATTGATCTTTGCCTTCATATTCCTGTCGGCCGAACAGGAGACACCCATTCCGACAGGGCAGGAAGCGCCATGGCGGGGTAAACGGATCACGCGGATATCATGGGTGAAATATTTGCCACCGAACTGTGCGCCGATACCGAGATTTTGTGCAGCCTTCTGCAACTTCTCCTCAAGCTCGATATCCCGGAAGGCACGGCCATGATCATTTCCGGAAGTCGGCAGCTCGTCATAATATTTGGCAGATGCAAGTTTAACGGTTTTTAGATTCGTTTCCGCACTGGTTCCGCCGATGACAAAGGCCAAATGGTAGGGAGGACAGGCAGCAGTACCGAGGGTTTTCATTTTCGCGATCAGAAAAGCCTCGAGGGTTTTTGGATTGAGAAGAGCCTTGGTTTCCTGATAGAGATACGTTTTATTGGCGCTCCCGCCTCCTTTGGCTATGAAGAGAAACTTATATTCCGAGCCGGGAGTCGCGTACAGATCGATCTGGGCCGGCAGGTTTGTGCCGGTATTTTTCTCCTTGTACATATCAAGAGCGACCGTCTGGGAATAGCGCAGGTTTTCTTCGGTGTAGGTCAAAAAGACCCCTTTGGACAGCGCTTCGGCGTCGTCTGCTCCCGTCCGGACATTCTCGCCCTTTTTCCCCATGATGATCGCCGTTCCCGTATCCTGGCAAAGAGGGAGCTCAAATCTGGAAGCGACCTCGGCATTTTTCAAGAAAGCGAGCGCCACCCCTCTTTCGTTTGCTGAAGATTCCGGATCATCCAGGATTTTTGCAACCTTTTCGTTGTGGGCAGCCCGCAGCATGAAAGAGACGTTTTTTATAGCCTCTTTGGCGAGGACCGTCAGCCCCTCGGGATCAACTTTCAGAATTTCCTGACCGTCAAATCTGTCAGTGCTCACATAGGTTTCAGATCCTTCAATCTTCCGGTACTTCGTCTGATCCTTTCCCAGCGGAAAGGGCTCCTGATAGGTAAAGTCAGCCATGCTCATAACTCCTTACTTCATCATTATAGGTAGAAAACGTTCACCAAAAACGGTCGGTTCCATCAACATCGATGCAGCAACAGTAAAATAATCACCAACCGGAGAGCCACTCGCCTCTTTAACACAAACCATTTTTTACAGCCTTCCAGGTACCCAAAAAAACCAGAACAGTTTACTGCATCCTGCTCTAAAGGCAATGGATTTCCCAGGCGTTTTTCCTTAATGACCATATCTGTTCCGGTCTGAGAATCCAGGAGATTGCCGAAAACCAAGTACCATGCCGGTTATTTGACTTGTATCTTGCTCAGGCAATGCGGTAACCTGATACCTGCCAGGGATAACAAACCAGGTACTGTTCTTTACCATAAAAGTATCTCATAGCAAGTTCTAACACTCCCATATTGTCGTTGCTTCCCCGACGATTCAACCCAAAATTGATACGACAGGAGTTAAGCCATGAAAACGATTCATGTGATTGTGGAAGGGCGGGTGCAGGGTGTCTGTTTCAGGGATTATACCCAACAGCAGGCTCGGCATCTTAACTTATCCGGCTGGATTCGCAACAGGCGGGATGGAACGGTTGAGGCAATCTTCAGCGGAGACGACAGCGATATCAGATCAATACTCGAATGGCTCAGGCAAGGGTCTCCGGCGTCCAGAGTTGAAAAAGTCCGTTCTCAGGACGTTACATCAGAGGAAGATTACAGTACTTTTGAGGTGCGATATTAGTACCTTAATGGACTTATAATAAGCCCGATTCACAACGTTTGCAGTCTGAAACGGCATAGCAGTACCACATGTACCAACAAATTGCCGTTTCAGACACTACGCCTCAATTACGGTCGGAATTTAGGCGTTTTCTTCTACCGGCACCGGCTGCTTGGCATGGCGGCATTTATCACCGGCGATGTCGTCCTTAAAAAGTGAATATCCCCGTTCCATTGCGCAAAAATCACCACACATGGTGCAGGTAGCGTCGTTATCCGGCTTTCTGCTGTTTCGTACCTCGTTCATTTTCTCGGGAAACATGGACAGCCGGAAATATTCTTCAAAATCGCTATCCCGCCTGGCAAGAGCCGCCCTTTTTTCCAGGTCCCGTCTTTCGGGGTATTTGGCAATATCTCCGATTCTAGCCGCAAGCCTCGTTGCCCTCAGTCCTTCCCGCACATCATCTTCATTGGGGAGCGCCAAGTGTTCCGCCGGAGTTATATAACAGATAAGATCCGCGCCGTGCCAGGCGGACTGCGCCGCCCCGATGGCTGAGGTTATGTGGTCGTAGCCTGCTCCCGTATCGGCGGGCAGCGGTCCGAGCACATAGTAGGGGGCGTCCCCGCTCATTCTTTTTTCCAGCATAATGTTGCCGGCTATTTCATCAAGAGGCACATGCCCCGGCCCTTCCACCATCATCTGGCAGCCCATTTCCCGGCCGAGTTCAGCCAGTTCACAATTAATGATCATTTCCGCCATCTGCGCCCTGTCATGGCTGTCATGAATAGCCCCAGCTCGAATGCCGTTGCCAAGCGACAGCACTGCATCATACTTTTTCATCAGGGCACAAACCCGGTCGAACTGCTCGTACAGCGGGTTTTCCCGATTGTGGTATTCCATCCAGGAGACCATGAAGGTCCCGCCTTTTGACACCAGCCCGCCGTAACGAAACCCCTGCTTGCGCAATCTCTCGATAGAAAATTGGTTAATCCCGCAATGGATAGCCATAAAGGACATTCCATCAGCCAGTTGCCGTTCGATCAGTTCGAACAGATACTCAGGATCAAGTTTATTGGGATTATGATATTTTCTGCCTGCCTCGGCGAAGGCCTGATAGAGCGGCACGTTGCCGACCGGCAGGCTGCAGCTGTCCAGCACTGCCCGGCGAATAGCATCCAGGTCACCGCCTGTCGACAGTTCCATCAGGGTATCGGCCTGTTCCTGTTCAGCGATTTTTGCCTTGCGAATTTCCAAACCGACATCAGAAATATCTGAAGATGTCCCGATGGAGGCATTGACTTTTGTGCGCAGGCCCTTGCCTATACCGCATACCTTCTGTTGAGGACGGTTTGGGTTGCAAGGGATAACAATATGGCCCGCCGCCACGCGATTCCTTATCACCACGGCATCGATTCCTTCCATTTTTGCCACCTGCTCCATTTGGCTGGTAGTGACCCCTTCCCTTGCCAATTCAATCTGTGTTTTCATCGCACTGTCTCCTGTTCTCATGATCTTGTCGGTCGGGCAAAAAAAAAGTCCGTGCCACGGTTATCACCGCTGCACGGACTCGTTATGGACAAGAAAGTCTTTTCTTTCAGGCAGGTCTTCTGACTTGCGGATCTTCCTCCGGCTGCACCTTCCCGCCCGATGAAACAAGACAGTGGTTAACAACAGCCGTCGTCCCCGCTTACAGCGCTGGCCCTACGTTACGGAATTTCACCGTATTCCCTTTTCACCCCCGGAACACCGTCCGGCGGCACCTGAAAGATATTTGAACTGCGGGGTTTACACTACCGAAGAAATACCAAAAAGTAAATTACAGAATTTTTAGGACAGCTCATTTAATCGACTGATGACGGCAGCGACGAGATGATATACATTCTTTTGGATGCACTTTTTCTCATTGGAACCGTAACCAAATAACCTGCACATTTTCATTCATTTCGGTGTATTTTTCTATGTTTCCACAAGCAACACTCTCGTCAGCCCCCCATGCCCCCGGCGTATACATGATGCTCGATGCCAAATCAGCGGTGCTCTACGTGGGAAAGGCAAAAGACCTGTTTAAGCGGCTCTCTTCCTATGCCCATTTTTCAGGAGCGGAATATAACAAGACCGCCGTGATGCTGGAAAAAGTCCAGAAGGTCGACACCATCATCACCAATACCGAAAAAGAAGCTCTCATCCTTGAGTCATCCCTGATCAAGAAACATAAACCGAAGTATAATATCATCCTCCGCGATGATAAAAGTTACCCCTATATTAAAGTTACCGTTCAGGAAGAATGGCCGAGGGTGTTGATGACCAGAAGAAAAAGCCGGGACAAGGCTCGATATTTCGGTCCATACTCCTCTTCCGGCGCCATGTGGTCGACCCTGCGGCTGATCTCGTCGCTGTTCCCTTTGCGTAACTGCAAAGGAAGCAAACTGAAAAAAAGAGAACGTCCATGCCTCAACAACCAGATAGGCAAATGCCTCGCTCCCTGCGCGGGCAATGCGAACAGAAAACTGTATCTTGAACACGTCGCTAAAATCATAATGGTGCTGGAGGGCCGCAATCAAGACCTGGTCGGCACGCTCAAGGAACAGATGCAGGCCGCTTCGGCAACACTCGATTTTGAAAGGGCTGCAACGATTCGGGACCAGATTTCGGCCCTGACCCGGACACTTGAAAAACAGGTAATTTCAGCCAGTCATAGCAAGGATCAGGATGTATTCGGCTTTGCCAGGAAAGACACGGCTGTAACCATCGCCATTCTGTTCATCAGGAATGGCCTGATCAACGGCAGTCGAACTTTTTACTTAAGCGATCCCTATGGGGAAGACGGCACTATCCTTTCCCAGGCGCTCAGCCAGTTCTACGATACCGACAGTGTTATCCCGAAGGAAATCCTGCTGCCTTTTGAACCGGCCGATCTGGAATTGCACGAGGAAAATCTCTCCGACAGTGCCGGCGTAAAAGTGCATCTGAAAGTACCTCAGCGCGGGGACAATCAGCAACTGGTTTCCATGGCAAACACCAATGCCCTGCAGCTCTTTGAAGAAAAAGAGCAAAAGAGTCGCTCCTGGCAGGATTTCTGTCAGGCGATGGAAAAAACACTTCGCCTGCACCGCCCGCCCAAGCGGGTTGAATGCCTCGATATTTCCAATATCAGCGGCCAACAGGCGGTTGGAGCCCTGGTCTGTTTTACCGATGGAGAACCGGATAAAAGTAATTTTCGTCATTATAAGATCAGGACGGTCGAGGGGCCGAACGACTACGCAATGATGAAGGAAGTTCTCGGCCGCAGGCTCAGCCGCGGGATGGAGGAAGACAATCTGCCCGACCTCTTTGTCGTCGACGGCGGAAAGGGACAACTGAGTATGGCTCTGGCGGTTGCCGGAGAGCTTGGAATCACCGAGCAGATCGACTGGATCGGTATAGCCAAGGAACGGCAGGACGAGGGAGAAAAGCTCTACAAGCCCGAAAGAAAAAATCCGATCATTCTTCCCGCCCATAATCCGATCCTGCTCTACCTCATGCGGATACGTGACGAATCCCACCGGTATGGGGTGACCTTTCATCGCAAACTGCGCAATAAAGCCACCCTCGCCTCCGACCTGGATAAGATTTCCGGTATCGGCGCCGAAAAAAAGAAACAGCTTCTCCAGCATATGGGAAGCTTGAAACGCATCAAATCGGCGACTCTTCCGGAACTGATGGAAGTGCGGGGTATTGGCAGGGACCTTGCCCAGGAAATCATCAATTTCTTTCATCCGGCATAAGGCCATCAGCTTTCTGCCTATCAATACTCCAGCTGTCAATCCATAATAAAATTTTCTGGTTACTTGCGTCACCGGCTCAATCACCGCCTTGACACGTACAACATAACGTTATACGTATATCCCTGTTGAATACGTAATGGAACCAGCAAGGAGAGTGAAATGGCGAAAAAGGTGACTATAAGTATCCCCGATATGCTGCATGAAAAACTGGAAAAATGGCGGGAATCATTCAATCTCTCAAAAATGTTTCAGGATGCGGTATCGGAAGCCATTCAAAAAAAAGAGGAATTCCAGAAGCGTATTCGTGAAGATTTAGACTTGGGACAGGTGGTCGAACGTTTACGCAGGGAAAAAATGCAATCCGAAGGCAACTATTTTGAATCCGGAAAAAAAGATGGCATTCAATGGGCAAAAACAGCCCACTATGACCATCTGCAATATGCCTTACATTGGAATGACCTGGAAAATGCGACAAAAGACCACGTCCTTGGCGATTATTTCAGCCGTATCCCTATCTCAAATCATCTTTTGAATTCGAAGACGTACTGTAATGCGGAATACTTTCTCAGCTACCTCCAGGGGTGGAAACAGGGAATTGAACAATTATGGGAAGAAGTCAGAGAAAAGCTTTAGTTCCTTTCACTGACAATCCTCAACATAGACAAACGTAAACGAGGTACTGCACATGAACATAAAAGATTCTGTCCTGGGAATCGATATCGGCTCAGTAGCCGCCGGAATTGTACTGGTGAACAGAGACAGGCAGATTCTGCACGAGGGGTATGCATTTCATCACGGCGATGTTCGAACAACCCTCTGCCAACTGTTCGAAGGGCTCAGTCCCGCACGGATTCAGTATATAGCCGCTACCGCTTCGACACCACTTTCCATTCGTGCCCAGCAAAGATATAATAATGAAATTACCGTTACCAGCGCCGCCAGACATTATTACCCGAAAATGAGGGCACTCCTCACAGTAGGCGGCGAAAAATTCAACCTCGCCACCTTCGATGAGCAAGGCGGCTACCTCGGCAGCAAGGCCAATACCTCTTGCGCCGCTGGGACCGGCAGCTTTCTTGATCAGCAGGCCGGCAGGCTGAACCTCCAGGGAATCGAGCAACTGACGGAGATCGCCTGCGGCAGCACCGGCACCTGTCCGCAAATAGCCTCAAGATGTGCCGTCTTTGCCAAAACAGACTTGATTCATGCCCAACAAGAAGGCTATCAGCTTGGCCAGATCAGTAACGGCCTTTGCCGCGGCCTGGCAAAAAATATTGTTGACACTCTCTTCTCTACAGGCAATTTTCCCGGAGGTGAAATCATCTTTTGCGGAGGAGTAGCCAAAAACAACGCTGTTGCAGGCCATATTGAGGAACTGACCGGCTTGAAGCTGACCATTCCGGAGAACGGCCATCTGTATGGTGCTTTTGGGGCCTGCCTCTGCCTTCTTGAGGAGATAGACGCTGAAGATAGTAGTATCGGTATGATACCTGCCGATCTTCACAATTTTGACGACCTGTTCGACGACCATACCGAAAAGGTAAAACAGTACTATTACCCACCCTTGCGACTGAATCTTTCCGATTACCCCGATTTCACAGGGGAAGAGCAATACAAAACCGGACGGACCGCAGATGAGCCCAGGGTTGAGGTCGATATCTACCAGGTTTTTCAGGAAGGACAACAACTGGAGGCATACCTTGGTATCGATATTGGTTCAACCAGCACCAAAGCCGTACTGATGGATGAGCAGTGCGGGGTTCTCGCCGGTTTTTACACCAGAACCGCCGGCAGGCCGCTCATAGCCGTGCAGAATATTTTTTATGCCATCGATGAAATTAAACAGAAGAAGAATATCTCCTTTTCAATAATCCAGGCCGGAACTACCGGTTCCGGCAGGAAATTTATCGGCAAACTGATAGGCGCCGACAATATCGTCGATGAAATCACCGCCCACGCCCGCGCAGCCTACCAACTGAATCCAGCCGTCGATACCATTATCGAGATAGGTGGTCAGGATGCGAAATTCACTACCCTAAAAAACGGCCGGGTCACTTTTTCGACCATGAATAACGTCTGTGCGGCCGGTACCGGTTCCTTTATTGAGGAACAGGCGGCAAAACTAGGCTGTCCCGTGGAAGAGTATTCGGCAAGAGCCGAGAATCTTCAGGCGCCCATGACCAGTGACAGATGCACTGTTTTTATGGAACGGGACATGAACCACTTCTTGAGTGAAGGTTATTCGATCGATGAGGTATTAGCCTCAGCCCTCCATTCAGTCCGGGAAAACTATCTTCTGAAGGTGGCATCCGAAAAAAATATCGGCAAGACCATCTTTTTCCAGGGGGCAACGGCCAAAAACAAAGCCCTGGTGGCCGCGTTTGAACAGCGTCTGCAAAAACCAATTCTCGTTTCAAAATACTGCCACCTTACCGGAGCACTCGGTACAGCCCTGATACTTCGTGATGAAAAGCAACCCGTCACCTCATTTATCGGTATTGATCTCTATAAAAAATCAATTCCCATTACCAGCGAGGTTTGTGAATTCTGCACCAATCACTGCAAGATAAGCGTTGCAGAGATTGGCGGGCAGAAGGTCGCCTATGGATTTCTCTGCGGTCGTGACTACGACACCCATACGTACGTCCACAAGGATTACGGAGCAATCGACCTGCTGCAGGAGAGAAAAAAGTTGAGCCGGTTCCCAAAACAGACCACCCAGGAAACGAGAAAACGCGACTTTGTCATCGGTCTTCCCGCTGCCGTCCATATGGTCGATGATCTGCATCTCTGGAAAAAATTTTTCGATCTCCTGGGGATAGCCACGCTCTCCAGCGAAACATACCAGCAGGCGGCCAAAACCGGCAAAAAGCTCAGCCAGGCTGAATTTTGTTCTCCGATCAGCGCCATGCACGGGCATGCCGACTGGCTGCTCGACCATGCCGATTATGTTTTTATGCCGATTTATCTGGAGAACAAGGCCAAAGACGCTCGGCGGCAATACTGTTATTACACCCAGTTTCTGCCGGCGCTGGTTACCGGAATTGCGTCAGACAAAAAAGAACGGTTCCTAAGACCGGTGATTAAATATCTCTACACCTCCTTTCATACCAAAATGCAGTTGTACCGAATGCTGCAACGAATTGCTCCAGGCACCTGGAATTTTCTCGATGTGTCCCTGGCTTATGATCGTGCCGTGCTGTTCGACCATCATTACCGCGATAAGCTCAAAAAACTGTACACCGCACGAATGGCGGAAAAGCAAAGTACGGATATCAGTGTGGTCTTTGTTGGCCGCCCTTACACCCTGCTCTCCCCGTCACTAAACTGCAACATTCCAAAAATATTTTACAATCTTGGCGTCGACAGCTATTACCAGGATATGGTGAGTTATGATGCCGACGACATAGCCGCCATTTCTCCCCTGCTCAAGGAGATCCATTGGGAGCATGCCGCCAGAATACTTGAGACGACCGAGGTCATCGCCAAGACAAAAGATGCTTATCCTGTCTTTGTCACCTCCTTCAAATGCTCTCCCGATTCCTTTGCGGTTGAATATTTTAAATCGATTATGGATCGCCACGCCAAGCCGTATCTTATCCTGGAACTCGACGGTCATGATTCGAGCGTCGGCTATGAAACCAGAATAGAAGCGGCCATACGATCCTTTAGAAACCATAGGGAGCAGCAGCCGGCACTCCTGCCGGTGGATTACCGCACCCTGAATCCCTGCGGTGCCACAAGTCTTGAAAATAAGCATGTCCTGTTTCCCAACTGGGACCGGCTCACCTGCAGCCTGCTCACCGCCGTCCTGCAGCGTGAGGGATATGATGCCCAACTGCTTGAAGAGACCGACCAGACGATCCGCGAAAGCCTGAAACACAATTCAGGGCAATGCATTCCCTTAAATGCCATTGCTCAAGGCTTTATCCATCATATTCGCAAGAACCAGCTCAACCCGGAGGATTGTGTCCTCTGGCTCAACAAATCCACCCTTGCCTGTAATATCAGACTTTACCCTCATCACATCAAGCAAATACTCAGAGAGCAGGGAGGAGGACTGGAAAAGGCTTCCGTCTTCCAGGGAGAACTCTCTTTTTCAGACATCTCCCTCAGGGCCGCTAAAAATGGGTATTTCGCCTTTTTGTTTGGTGGGATGCTGCGCAAGGTCGCCTGTAAGATCCGCCCCTATGAAATTGTCAAGGGTGAAACCGACAAGGTGCTGAACAAGAGCATCAAAGTGCTTGCTGATGCCTTCGCAGGTAAACGACCAATCGAAAAAAGTCTGGATGAGGTAATCTCTCATTTCGAATGGATCGAAACCGCTGTTGAACCCAAACCGAAGGTGGCGATTTTCGGAGATCTTTATTCCCGTGACAATCGGGTGATGAATCAGGATCTTACCCGGTTTATCGAGGCCAACGGCGGAGAGGTCGTCACCACTCCCTATAGCGAATACGCCAAGATGATCGCCGGGAGCTATTTCCGTAAGTGGTTTAAAGAAGGTAATTATTACGATCTCATCACCTACCGGGCCCTGCTTGCCGCCATGAGTACCCTGGAAAAAAGCTATATGAAAATTTTCAACAGGATACTTAATGAACCGGAAACCTCCTACGATGACGATCCGGCGGTAATCCTTGCCCGGTACCACATTGCCCCGGAAAATACCGGGGAGTCGATGGATAATATTCTGAAGATCCATTACCTCAAAAAACACCATTCCGATCTGTCATTGCTGGTCCAGGCCAGTCCGGCACTTTGTTGCGCCTCGCTCATCACGGAAGCAATGAAGGCAAAAATTGAGGAACAGACCGGCATTCCCGTCGTTTCAGTTACCTATGACGGTACGGGAGGTTTCAAAAATGACAAAATCGTTCCATATCTTAAATATAGCCGGATCTCGAAAAATCCGGCCGATCTGCATTTCATCGACTCAAAGCCGGCGGTGCCGTTATCTGCGTTAAAAATTCACTGAATACAGCTACCGTCATTTCATGAAGGCAGCCGTTCCTGAGACGGCTGACTTGACTCAGCGGCAGTAAGTAAGTTACGTTTAGAAGTGGGATAAGATAAGAAGATACCTTGCTCTTTTTCAATACAAAGCCGAAGGGGGTAGTATGAACTTTCTCGACGAACTCTACCTGGAAAAACAGATGCCCGGTACTTCCACCGGGACGACATGGCTTAACGGTAAAAGCAGAAAACAGCTCGTAGTCACTTCCCCGGTGGATGGGGAGACTATCGCCCAGATCACCAAAGCTACCGCAAAAGAATACGAAGAGGTTTTAGAGCAGGCCCAACAGGCGTTTCCCGTATGGCGCGCAATTCCTGCTCCAAGACGCGGAGAGATTGTCCGGCAGATCGGACATCGGCTAAGGGATTTCAAGCTTCCCCTAGGTACCCTCATCGCCTACGAAACCGGCAAATCTCTCCAGGAAGGCCTTGGCGAAGTGCAGGAGGTGATCGACATCTGTGACTACTGCGTCGGCCAGTCCCGCATGCTTTATGGCATGACCACGGTATCGGAACGGCCGGAGCATCGATTGTTTGAACAGTATCATCCGCTGGGCATCGTCGCCATTATCACCGCCTTTAATTTTCCGATGGCGGTTTGGGGATGGAACGCCATGATTGCCGCCATCTGTGGTGATGTCACAATATGGAAGCCCTCCTCCAAAGCCCCGGTTTCAGCTATCGCCCTGCAGAAGATTATTGCCAGGGTCCTTGAGCAGAATGACCTGCCCGAAGGCATCTTTTCCCTGATGATCGGTGATAGGGAAACTATAGGAGAAGGAATTCTCAACGATAGCAGGATTCCCCTCGTCTCTTTTACCGGATCTGTTGCCACCGGTAGGGTAACCGCCCAGAAAGTCGGCCAGCGGCTGGGCAGAACAATCCTGGAACTCGGCGGCAATAACGGCATTATCATTACCGAATTCGCCGATCTGAAACTGGCGATCCCGGCGGTTGTCTTCGGAGCAGTCGGCACCAGCGGACAGCGCTGCACGACAACACGAAGGCTGTTCATCCATGAATCCCGTTATGACGAGGTGAAAGATCATCTCTGCCGGGCCTATGCCAGTCTGAAAATCGGCAATCCCCTGCTTGAAGCAAATCATATGGGCCCGCTCATCGACAAAAGTGCGGTGAAAGACTATCTCAAAGCGGTAAAGGCCATCACCAAACAGGGAGGAACGATCATCTTCGGCGGCAACGCCTTGAAAGATGAGGAATATGTATCACAGTGTTATGTGGAACCGACGCTTGCGGAAGTGGAACATCATTTGCCTATTGTCTGGGAGGAAACTTTTGCCCCCATTCTTTATCTGATTAAGTATGAGGGTCCGGTGGAAAACGCAATCGCCATGCACAACGAGGTTTCTCAGGGGCTCTCCTCTGCCATTTTCAGTACCAACCATAACCAGATTGAAACATTTCTTTCCGCAAGAGGATCCGATTGTGGCATTGCCAATGTCAACATAGGAACTTCAGGAGCCGAAATAGGCGGAGCTTTCGGCGGAGAAAAAGATACGGGCGGCGGCCGGGAATGCGGCTCGGATGCCTGGAAAAACTATATGCGCAGACAGACTGTAACCATCAATTACGGCTCAAAACTGCCACTTGCCCAGGGCATCCGCTTTGAAATCGATTAGCATTCGGAGGATTCTATGATAGCAGCCAGCGATGTAAAAAAAACAATCGGCAGACACCTGCTCACCGATGGAATGGATATCATCGTCGATCTCAAAAAGTCCAAGGGGAGCTGGATAATCGACCAGCGCAACGGCGACAGGTATCTGGATTGTTTTTCCATGTTCGCTTCCATGGCTGTTGGATATAATCACGATGCCCTGCTGGCAATGAAGGATAGGTTCGGAGAGCTGGCGGTTCAAAAACCGGCCAATTCGGACTCCTATTCCGAGCCATTCGCTGAATTCCTGCAGACCTTCGAACAGTGCGCCATGCCTTCTTCCCTCCCCCACCTCTTTTTCATTGAGGGCGGAGCGCTGGCTGTCGAAAATGCGCTTAAGGCCGCCTTTGACTGGAAGGTGAAAAAAAATTTCGCAAAAGGCATCAAGAAGGAAACCGGTTCGAAAATCATCCATTTTCGCCAGGCCTTTCATGGCCGATCAGGCTATACACTCTCGCTTACCAATACTGCCGATCCCCGTAAAACCAGATACTTCCCCAAATTCGACTGGCCGCGCATCACCAATCCGAAAATCACCTTTCCACTCACCGCGGAAAATCTTGCCGCAGTGGAAGGTTCGGAGCAACAGGCGATCGCCGAGATAAAACAACATCTGGTAAGAGAAGGTGACGATATTGCCGCTTTGATCATTGAACCGATCCAGGGGGAGGGCGGCGACAATCATTTTCGTAATGAATTCTTCAAGAGTTTACGGGCAATCTGCGATGAACATGAGATTCTGCTCATCTTTGATGAGGTGCAGACGGGAGTGGGCCTCACCGGAAAATTCTGGGCATACCAGCACTTCGACGCTCTTCCGGACCTTATCAGCTTCGGCAAAAAAACCCAGGTCTGCGGCGTTCTCGCCTCCAAAAGACTCGATGAAATCGAAAACAATGTTTTTACCGAACCCAGCCGCATCAATTCGACCTTTGGCGGCAACCTCATCGACATGGTCCGCTGTTCCGCCATCCTTAAAATTATTGAACGGGAAAAGCTTGTCGATAATGCTTGCGAGCGCGGCAAAGAACTGCTACAGGGATTCGAGAATCTGCAGAAGGAATTTCCAACAATTTTGAGTAATGCCAGAGGACGAGGCTTGATGTGCGCTTTTGACCTGCAGGATGGGCCAACCCGGGATGCGTTCCGCAAAAAACTGCTTGCCGAAAAGTTACTCGTCGTCGGTTGTGGTGAAAAAAGCATCAGGTTGAGACCACACCTCATCATTACTCCGGAAGAAATCCAGCATATTCTGCAGATCATAAACAAAGTTGCTCAACAAGCATGATACTGCCGTCTGAGAGGCAGCCTCCAGCATTCCAATTCCCAATTATTAACCGGAAGAGAGATGATAACGACAACTGAGATTACCGATTACATGGGCCTGCGCGAACAGTTCAGCGATGAGGAAAAACTCGTGCAGCAGACTGCAAGAGAATTTGTCAACAAGGAAGTTATCCCCATCATCGACAGCTATGCACAGGAAGAAAAATTTCCTGCACATCTGGTCAAAATCATGGGCAACCTTGGCTTTTTGGGCCCGACCCTGCCGGAGGAATACAACTGTGCAGGACTCTCGAACGTTGCTTACGGCATTTTAATGTACGAACTTGAGCGGGGGGATTCTGCAATTCGCAGCTTTGCCTCGGTCCAGGGTTCACTGGTCATGTATCCTATTTTTGCCTACGGCAGTAAAGAGCAGAAAGAATACTGGCTGCCGAAGATGGCCGCCGGAGAAGCGATCGGCTGTTTTGGACTTACCGAACCCGATTTCGGCTCGAATCCATCCGGCATGCGCACCCGGGCAACCCGAAATAACGACGGCACCTGGACCCTGAACGGCACTAAGATGTGGATAACCAACGGCAGTATCGCCGATGTCGCTGTGGTTTGGGCAAAAACTGATGATGGTGTCCGCGGCTTTCTGGTCGAAAAAGACACCCCCGGCTTTACTACAGTGCGCATGAAAGGCAAATGGAGTCTTCGAGCTTCCGTCACTTCCGAGCTTATCCTGGAGAATGTCGTTGTTGATGAGAAAACGAGTCTGCTGCCGGAAGGCAAGGGATTGAAAGCGCCGCTCGGCTGCCTGACCCAGGCCCGCTATGGTATTGCCTGGGGCGCTCTCGGAGCAGCCGACAACTGCTACCAGACTGCCCTGGCCTACGCTTTACAAAGGATTCAATTCGATAAACCAATTGCCGGTTTTCAGCTGCAACAGAAAAAACTGGCCGAGATGGTGACCGAACTGACCAAAGGTCAGTTGCTCGCCCTGCAGTTGGGCAGATTAAAAGATAAGGGCACTTTTACCCCGGCTCAGGTTTCCATGGCAAAAATGAATAATGTCAAAATTGCCATGGAGATAGCCAGAACGGCAAGAACCATGCTCGGAGCAAACGGCATAATGGGAGAATATCCGATCATGAGACATGCCAATAATCTCGAATCTGTCTACACCTATGAGGGCACCCATGATATGCACACCTTGATCATCGGTGAAAAAGTGACGGGAATCGCCGCATATAGGTGAGATGGAGTTGATGCGATAAAAGGAACTAATCCAGGGTCCGTCTTAGTTCCTGCAAGGCGGAAATTCGGGCATGCAGGGCAATAACCGCGGTATCGACCTTGAGGATTCTCTCGCCGATGGTGCAGCAGCAAAAGCCCTGTTCCTGGAATTTTTTCACCTCGTAATCCACCCATCCCCCTTCCGGCCCTACAGCGAGAAGTATCCGGCCGTTTTCACCGTCAATGACATCACTAAGCCGCCGGCCCCCCGTGGGGTGAGCCAGGAGCAGGTGGCGGTAATCACCGGCAAGGGATGGAAAACAATCTTCTATGAAAGGTTTGAATCGAGGATGGAACCTGATCTCCGGCAGTCGTGTATCCACCGCCTGCTCCAGCCCGTGAAGAAGATGGCCGCGGTACTCTTCCGGCTGCAGCACGCTTGCCTCCCAGAAACTTTTTTCGACCCGGTTGGCGTTGACAAGGTGGATTGTTCCCACCCCGAGAGATGTAACCTGGCTGAGGATACGTTTCAACATAATCGGTCGCGGCAGAGCAAGGATGAGATCAAGAGCAGGCTGTGCTTTCGGCGGCTCGCCGAGTTCCAGGTCCATTTGCACGAAGAAGGGGAATTTTTTTCTGATCGCCGTAATTGTGCCGGACCCCATCGCCCCGTCGATCAAGCCGACACGAACACGATCACCGATTTCGGCGCGAAGAACCTTAACGATATGCTGCGCGCGGTGGTCAGTGAGTGTCAATTGACTGACATCAACCTCCCCAGCCTCTGCCAGAATAATATTCATTTTTTTCAACCGGAATCAGGACTTAGGGGCGGATTCTAAATCCGCCCTTTTATGCACAGTGGTTTGATTATTAACATGTAAAATGCAAGTGACGTTGACCAAACGATAAGGTTTGATAATTTATTAAAAACTAAAATCAACGATGGCTAAGTAAAAAACTTCAGATTCGCGGCGCGCAAATTTTCAATCATTTCGATGTACAAGAGGTACTTCGAAATGATTGAAAATTTGCTGCAACGAAGAAGGTGAAGAGTTTTTACGACGCCATCAGGATTAATCAATACAACATGTTCGTACTCTATAATATTTTGCAGCTGGTCTTTCTACCTGTTTTTTTTCCGTTCATCACCATCTTTGTTCTGCTTAGCCCGAAATATCGGGATCGAATTCCCGCTCGTTTGGGGATTGGTTTGAGAAAAAAAATCTCCGGTCATGAACGTACTCCGGAATCTCCCCCGGGCAAGACACTCTGGCTGCATGCTCTTTCAGTAGGAGAAGTGACTTCGGCCGTCCCCCTGCTGGCAGGATTGCGCAAGAGCTATCCGGAGAGCCGAATTATTGTCTCGGTGACGACCCGTACCGGCAAAAAAGTAGCGGACAACCTGCTTGGGCCGATAGCCGATCATGTCATCGACGGCCCATTGGATATCCTGCCGGTTGTCTCCTGTTTTGTGAAATATATCCAACCGGACCTTTTTATTCTGGTTGAGACCGATCTCTGGCCCAACACCCTTCTTTTTCTGAAAAACAAAAATATACCGACGATTCTGGTAAACGGACGTGTATCGCAAGAATCCATGGCTGGATATCGGAGGCTGCGTTTTTTCTTCGACCCTATGTTTCGGAGTTTTTCGTTTCTGTGCATGCAAACTAAACATGATAGAGACAACATGGAAGGCATCGGACTTCCATCTTCAAAGCTTAAGACCCTTGGAAATCTGAAATTCGACACCGAGGCGGCGAAAGAAAATCCTTCCTTTACTTCCGCTGCCGGTTTGCTTCCCGAAAACCGTATTCTTTTCATCTGCGGCTCAACGCATCCGGGGGAAGAAAAAATTCTTATTGACTGCTACTGTCAGGTAAGAAAAACATATCCGGAACTTTTCCTGATTATCGCGCCGAGAGATACCAGTCGTTCAGCTGAGATCCGGGCATTGGCCGAGGAATCTCGGTTACGCGTTGCCTTACGATCGGAAAACGATTCAGCTCCGGCGGATATGTTCATCCTCGATACCATAGGCGAACTCATTCATTTTTACGCACTTGCGGATATTGGCTTTGTCGGGGGGAGCCTGGTCAAAAGAGGCGGTCATAATCCCATAGAGCCCGCAGCCATGGGACTTCCTGTAATTTTTGGTCCGAACATGCAGGATTTCAGTGAAATAGCCGATGCTCTCCTCCGTTCCGGCGGAGCGACAATGGTAACGAGCCGTCTTGAATTGGTCGACCATCTCTCAAGTCTGCTCTCCTTGCCGGAATTGAGGACCGAACAGGGCAGGGCCGCACAGCAGTGCGTAAAAAGTCAGCGTGGTGTAATAGACAAACATCTGGCTCTTATTCGCGGGCTTTTGTGAAAGATCCGGCAGCATATATTTCAGAACACCTTCTGGTGGCCATCACCTTGGCCTTCATTGGAGGTATTGCGCTTTCCCCCCTTCTGCAATTGTCGGAGCGAAACCTTGTCGTATTGATTGCCGCCCTCCTCCTTGCCCTGACCATTCTTGCTGGTCTCCATTATTCAGGAAGATCAAAAACACTTCTCCTTCTCCTCCTCCCGGTAGTCTCGGGCATCGGTGCCTATCATGGATATTCTCATCTTCAGGTGCCGGCTGATGAAAATCATATCTACAACAGGATCGTCACCCGGAACGATGTCGTCCTGATCGGAACCATGTCCGCCATGGCGGCTTTTGATGGCAGGATAAGCCAAGTGACTATTGAAGCCAAAGCCATTCGACGCAAGGAAAGTTCCGCGCTGCTGCCGACAGACGGCAAGATACTGCTTCGCTTACAGGGGCCCTGGCCGGAGGAATTTTGTCCGGGAGACACCCTGGCGATTCGAACTGTCCTGAAACGACCGGACAGCTTCAGGACACCCGGTGCTTTTGACTATGCCCGATATCTGGCAAGAAAAGACATTTGGATAACCGGTTTTATCAGTTCACCGCTTTTTGTGCACAAAATAGTTGAGAGACAATCCCTGCGCCATACCCTGCGTTATCTGCCGGAAAGACTACGAACGACAATAGGCAAACAGCTCGATGCTGTAGTGTCCCCCGAATTAAGCGGTGTTTATCGCGCCATCCTGATAGGAGATCGCAGCCATGTGGATGATAAAACTCTTGAAAGTTTCAAGGGGAGTGGGATCATGCACATTCTGGCTATTTCCGGTCTGCATATGGCGGTTATCGGTACGCTGCTCTATGCGGTTATCTTCTGGATCCTCAGTCGATCGGAAAAACTTCTTCTGCGCTTTACCCTGAAGAAATGGACCGCTTTCTTCAGTCTTCCCGTACTTCTTGGTTATGGTCTGTTGGCTGGGATGAACACTCCTGTTTTCCGAGCGCTGCTCATGAGTTTCATAGTCATTCTCTCCATCTGCACGAACAGACGGAAATCGCCCGGAGCTCTCCTGGCGTTTGCGGCGTTGCTGATCCTCATTATAGCTCCCTTACAGTTGTTTACCGTATCCTTTCTTTTGTCATTTTCAGCAATTACAGGAATTCTGTTTTTGCTGCCGGTTCTTAAAAAATTGCTTTTTCCAGGGACTCCGTCATCATCTTTTGCCTCGATCACGGCAAAAATTTGCAAATGGACGGCTGCCTGCCTTCTGGTCTCCCTGGTGGCCAACCTGGTTACAGCCCCCATCTTGCTCTACTCCTTCAATCGTTTGTCCACTGTCGGCCCTTTTGCCAACTTGATTATTGAACCGCTGATCTGCCTCTGGAGTCTTACCGCGGGTTTCCTGTCTATCCCATTTATCTTCCTCCGTCCTGAAATCGCTGCTTTTTTACTTCAATTCGGCGAGATGGGGTTGAACGCGGCACTGCATGTTTCAGCGTTTTTTTCCTCTTTACCTTATTCCACCATCTGGCTTGCCACCCCGGCTCTGTGGTTGATTGCGACCTACTTCATTATCCTGATAGTTTTTGTACATGCCGGTTGGAAAAATAGATGGCGCTTGTCAATTTCCGTGCTCGCCCTGTCTGTGTGTATTCTGCTCTTTGTATTTCCGCCGAACCAGTTATGGGAGAAAAGCGGAGATTCTTTGCAGGTCACTTATCTGGATGTGGGACAGGGAAGCGCCACTCTTCTGGAATATCCATCAGGATTTCATCTGCTTATCGATGGTGGAGGATCTTCTTTTGCCAAAACGACCGTCGGTGAGCGAATCATTGCCCCATTCTTATGGTCCAAAGGAATACTGAAGATTGATGCAATCGCTATCACCCATCCCGACGCGGACCATTACAATGGTCTGGGATTTATTATCAAACATTTCTCTCCGAAAATATTATGGATAAGAGACAAACAAGGACATGACAACGATTTCAGGCGGTTGATAGAATTGGCAAAAAATACACGGATGTCAATCCATGTCCCCAGAACGGGAGATCTTTTTGAAGAGAAGTCCGGCTCTCTGCAGTGTGTTGCCAATATCTCGGATTGGGAGGATGACAGCGAGTTCCGGAACAGGGGGAATAAGGGTCTTATTCTCAAAGCCTGCTCTGCAAGGTTTTGTGCCCTTTTTCCCGGAGATATCGGCAGGGGCAGTGAAAGGGCTCTGGTACTTCAGGGTTTCGATCTGCAAGCCGACGCGCTGCTTGCCGCACATCATGGGTCGATCACTTCAAATTCGCCTGAATTCCTGGCGGCTGTTTCCCCGGAATATCTGCTGGTTTCCGCGGGCCGTTCCTCCAGGGGCTATTTCCCTCATAAAGGTCTGGCAAATGATTGCGCAGAACAACAGATCAATCTTTTTACTACTTCCGATCAAGGTACTGTGGAAATCATGGTTAAGCAAAATCGCTATCAACTTTATGGTTACAAGAGAGAGAACGACAATCCTCTCTCTTCTTACCATCGCGTATTGCTCAGCGAAAAACCTATCACACTTCGGTGAAATCAGATGGTGCTTTCTTGAGGAATTTAACGAACTTTGCCTTTTCCACTGCATTGGAATAGGCATCATCAGGACTGATCATCTTCTTTTCGAGCAATATCATGATTGCGTCATCAAGCGTTTGCATCCCGTATTTCTTCCCGGTCTGCATGGTGGAAAGAATCTGGAAGGTTTTTCCGTCCCGGATCAGATTTCTGACGGCAGGGGTTGCAATGAGAATCTCCAGAGCAGCACATCGGCCCTTTACGTCTATTCGTTTAAAAAGAGTTTGTGACACAACCGCTTTCAGCGCATCGGCCAGGGTTGATCGCACCTGTCCCTGTTGATTGGCCGGGAAAATTTCAATAATACGATCAACCGTTTTCATTGCATTGATTGTATGCAGCGTCCCAAAGACCAGATGTCCGGTCATGGCAGCTTCCATGGCCAGGGCAATTGTTTCCAGATCGCGCATCTCACCTACCATGATTATATCGGGATCTTCACGCAAAGCCCCTCTAAGTGCGGCCGAGAAGGTTTTGGTATGTGTGCCCACCTCCCGATGGTTGACAATACACTTCTGGCTCTTATGCACAAATTCGATAGGATCTTCAATAGTCAGAATATGATCTTTGCGTGATTTGTTGCACTCATCGACTATAGCTGCCAGCGTGGTGGACTTTCCTGAACCGGTTGGTCCCGTTACCAGAACAAGCCCTTTCGGCAAATAGGCCAGACGGGAGATTACCGACGGTAAACCGAGCTGTTCAACAGTCATTATCTCGCTGGGAATTTCACGAAATACCGAGCCGATACCATATTTCTGCTGAAAATAGTTACAACGATATCTGGCAAGACCAGGGATCTCGTAGCCAAAATCGATATCTCCGGTTTCTTCAAAAAGTTTAATTTTCTCCTCGGGACAGATTTCATAGAGCATGGCTCGAAGTTCGTCATTCTCCAGCTTCTTAAATTTTACCCGCTCCATTTCACCACGGATTCGAAGCAATGGCTGTTGCCCCGACACCATGTGTAGATCAGATGCCCCCTCATCATTCATTAGTTTGAAAAAACCATCAATTTGCGCCATATCCCACTCCGATTTCCTTAAAAAATAACACAGATGTTTTGAATCTTATTAGGCCTGGATTGTATCTTCCAGGAATTTCACCACTTCATCGGCATCATCGAGCACCCTGAATAAGGTCATATCTTCAGGACTAATGTTGCCACTCCCAAGAAGTTTATCTTTAATCCAGTCAACAAGTCCAGTCCAAAACTCACTGCCCACCAAAACTATCGGAAATGGTTTAATTCTTTCGGTTTGAATAAGAGTAAGGGCTTCAAAAAGTTCATCGAGGGACCCAAATCCGCCGGGCATGCAGATAAAGCCCATGGAATATTTCATGAACATTACTTTTCGTACGAAAAAATATTTAAAATCCAAAGGAAAATTGGAATAAGGGTTCGGTGCCTGTTCATGCGGCAGATCGATATTCAAGCCGACCGACACCCCGCCTGCCTCAGCGGCTCCTTTGTTTGCAGCCTCCATTATGCCGGGACCGCCGCCTGTAATGACGCAGTAGCCCGCTTTTGCCAGTCCGGCCGCGATCTTTTCCGCAAGATGGTAGTATTTGTGATCCATCGGTAATCGAGCAGAGCCGTAAATCGTCACCGCCGGAACGTCGATTGCAGACATTGCATCGAAACCATCGACGAATTCGGACATGATCCGGAACATGCGCCATGAATCCCCGATTACCGTGTTGTCGAGGACATATTTAGGTTCTCTTATTATTCTGCCGTTGTGAATGATGCTCTTGGATTTTCTATTCATATCGCCTTGCTTTTGCTTCGATTTATTACATCTCTTTTTGACCAGGACCTGCATAATCCTGTCAGCCGTTCTTCTCTCCCGGTACCTTGTCAAACCAGCTTTTGGCTCTGCGATGCCGGCCTTCCTGCGAATAACTCCCGCCAAGAAGAAGTTGAGCTTTTATTTTGCATTCCCGGCTTTTCAGACAACGATAGAGATTTTTTCGTGCTTCAGCAAAGAAACCGCATCGTAGCAGAACTTCGGCAAGGTACAACTTATAACGATAGTTAGACGGCTCCAGCTCAACACTTTTCCGGCAAAGAGACAGCGCGATTTCATTTCCCTCGCCCTCTTCAAGATAGACCCGCCCGAGTAGATTCATGGCCCTGTCATCCAATTCATCAAAACGCAATGCCCGCTGTAAGGCTTCCATCGCTTTTCGATTGTTTTTCAGGCCATGGTAAGCTTCTCCGAGATAATAGTGAATGCGGCCGACGCGTTGAGGATTGTTATTTTCCTGCTGCCATCGAAGGAGATAGGAAAGCGCAGCATCATACTTGCCAAGCTCGCAGGAAAGTATGCCAAGCTGCAGAGCAAGATCGCTGACCAATTCCTCCCCGTCTTCGTCCTGGCTGTAATATTGCCACGCTTTTTCCAAGTACTCCAAAGCTTCGGCCTTCCTGTTGCGACTCTGTTCACCCAAGCCAAGATTATACAGGGCCATGAAGTTGCTGTTGTCGATTGACAATCCATTCTGAAAACTCTGCAGGGCGGCTGAAAGATTATTCATCATGGCGAGGGCGACACCAAGACTGTTATGCAGGTTGATGTCGCGGCTATCACACTTCAATCCCCTTTTATATTCTCTTACAGCTTTTGCCAGATCACCTTCGCCGAAATAAATATCACCGCTGATATTCAAAGTAACAGCATCAAAAACCGCCGCACTTGATTCACCATAAAATGCGGCATGATGTAGCGCCTTCCGACAATTGGCTACTACTTCCGATTTCTTAAAATCACAATAAGGGTAGCCGCTCACACCGGCGGACACATGGGTGTTTTTTTCAGGATTGGTGATTCGGCCAATAACTTTATTTGCCCATTCCAGAGCTTCTCCCGTCTTTAGCCCATCCAGATAAACATAGATATCCTTGTCAGAGGGCAGAATTATCCCTCGATCAATATACGGTGGAACCAAATCCTTGGCGGTGCAATTGATATTGTCACCAGAAAATTGGACCAGGCAGAAAGAATCGGAATTGGACCACAACCTGTTAAATCTACGTACAAGGTTACGACCAGGCGGCGCCAGCGGGTGGTTCTCCGGGTGGGCAAGCGAAGCAAATTCACAGAAACTGAAAGGACCTCGTTTTGCAGCCTGACGCAGGGCCGTCCAGGCTTCATCCAGGAGCTGTCTGCCACTGGGCATTTGCTTCTCGCTACCAGATGATTTTGGCGAAGAACTGGACCCTATATGAACCCTGTGACAACCCTCTCTTTTTAAATAGGAAACAAGAGCACTTTCTATTTCGAGTCTAGCTCCATCATGTTCATGCTGGAGAACGAGAGCAAAGACTGAATGTCCAAGAGAGTGCAGAATAGAATCTGTCTGGACAAAATTCTGAAGCAGAGCGGCACACTTTTGTGAGTAACGTAAAAAATTCTGAAAAGAAGTTCGCTTCGGAGCCAGTTCCAAAAGAATAAGATGAAAGCCGTCACCGGTTCCATAGGTATCCAGCAGAGAATTGAGATTGGATACGTTAAGCAAGCCGGTCTGGCTGTCCACACGGGCCTGCTTAAAAAGGAGGAATTCCCGCTCAACCTTCGCCCTTGTCTTAAGCAGCCAATCTTCATCGACCCTTCGCAAAAAAAGAGGATCAGCGGAGATAATTGCAACACTTCCGACGTCACCCTTTACAGCAAAAGAAAGCATCAGATAGTTCCCATAAATGCCACAGGGAGCCACCTCACCATTGTTGATTTGCTCTAAAAGAGGCAGAAGCTCTGCAATGAATTCATTCTCCTTAAAATATCTCTCGGCTTCAGCGGCAGAGAGAATAAAAATCACCTGCTCCGCAGCAGGAATATATTCCCGTACAATCTCTGCATAACTGCTTGAAAATCTGGAAAAATCCTCGACCGCTAATAGATTGACCTCAGGTAAAGACGGAAATAATTCAAGCATTGCCTGCACCTTCACCTGTATCTTTGCCTGAAGAGATAAAGAAATCAGTGAACAAAGACACCAGCACGGATATTTCCCGCTCCTGTATCGTACGAACGTCAAGGAGGAATCTCTCGCTTTCTATCCTGCCAATAATCGGAA
>CAWIEU010000006.1:277500-617500 GCA_963835305.1 uncultured delta proteobacterium | reverse complement strand
ACCAACCCTTTTCAAACTCCGAATACCGTCAAGTTCCAGTGCGGGAGTCAGACTACGGGAGATAAGTTCCGTGGTCGAGAGGGAAAGAACCCAGACCGTCAGCTAAGGTCCCTAAATCTATGCTAAGTGGAAAAGGATGTGGAATTGTTTAGACAACCAGGAGGTTGGCTTAGAAGCAGCAACCCTTTAAAGAAAGCGTAATAGCTCACTGGTCTAATGGTACCGCGCCGAAAATTTAACGGGGCTAAGCATAGTACCGAAGCTACGGGTTACAGAAGACAGAGTACAGAGGGCAGAAGACAGATGATTAAGTCATTTGAGGATTTGGAGGTGTTTCAGCGAGCTTACAAGCTCTCTTTGGAAATCCATCGAATAAGTATGGAATTTCCGAATAGAGAACAATATGGGTTGGCTGATCAGGTACGAAGAGCAAGCAAATCGATTTGTGCTAATATTGCAGAGGGATTTGCCAAGCAACACCACTCCAAAGCCGAATTCAAACGCTATCTTGTTATGGCGATTGGTTCAAGTGATGAAATGAGAGTCTGGCTTCGATACTGTTTTGATCTGTCGCTAATACCAGAAGGACATTGGAGTAAATGGCGAGATGAATATCAAGAAATCTCCAAAATGCTTCAAGGAATATACAGAAATTGGAAATAGTTTAACATGGCGCTACGCGCCTGACTATTCTGACCTCTGTCCCCTGTCCTCTGTCTTCTGATAACGGTAGGAGAACATTGTGGCCGCCTGCGAAGGTACACCGTAAGGAGTGCTGGAGGTTCCACAAGAGCTTATGTTGACACGAGTAGCGAAAAACAAGGTGAGAAACCTTGTCGCCGAAAGCCTAAGGTTTCCTGTAGTCAAGTTAATCTGCTCAGGGTTAGTCGGCCCCTAAGGCGAGGCCGAG
Organism: uncultured delta proteobacterium; assembly: GCA_963835305.1. Classification (GTDB taxonomy): domain Bacteria; phylum Desulfobacterota; class Desulfobulbia; order Desulfobulbales; family Desulfocapsaceae; genus Desulforhopalus_A. The sequence goes on along the minus strand of CAWIEU010000006.1, from coordinate 616,590 downwards.
AGGCGTAGTCGATGGGAAACAGGTTAATATTCCTGTACCATTTTCATAATGTTACGGTAAGGGGGGACGGAGAAGGTAAGGCCGGCCGGGCGTTGGTAGTCCCGGTTTAAGCGTGTAGGTGGAGGACTTAGGCAAATCCGGGTCCTTGTTAACACTGAGGCGTGATGACGATGTCCTTTGGACAATAAAGCGGCTGGTTCCATGCTTCCAGGAAAATCCTCGTATCTAGTTATGAATGTGACCGTACCGTAAACCGACACAGGTAGGCAGGTAGAAGATACCAAGGCGCTTGAGAGAACTCTGGTTAAGGAACTCGGCAAAATAGCACCGTAACTTCGGGAGAAGGTGTGCCTGCATGGTGAAGTTATTTACTAACGGAGCCTAGTCAGGTTGCAGTGAAATGGGGGGAGCGACTGTTTACTAAAAACATAGGACTCTGCGAAGTCGAAAGACGAAGTATAGGGTCTGACGCCTGCCCGGTGCCGGAAGGTTAAGGGGACATGTCAGCCGCAAGGTAAAGCATTGAACCGAAGCCCCGGTAAACGGCGGCCGTAACTATAACGGTCCTAAGGTAGCGAAATTCCTTGTCGGGTAAGTTCCGACCTGCACGAATGGCGTAACGATTTCCCCACTGTCTCAACCAGGGGCTCAGCGAAACTGTAGTACCGGTGAAGATGCCGGTTACCCGCAACTAGACAGAAAGACCCCGTGAACCTTTACTATAGCTTGGCATTGGTTTTTGAGATAACATGTGTAGGATAGGTGGGAGACTTTGAAGTCGGCACGCCAGTGTCGATGGAGTCAACCTTGAAATACCACCCTTGTTATCTTAGGAATCTAACTGCGGTCCGTGATCCGGATCCAGGACATTGTCTGGTGGGTAGTTTGACTGGGGCGGTCGCCTCCTAAAGAGTAACGGAGGCGCGCGATGGTTCCCTCAGGCTGATTGGAAACCAGCCGTAGAGTGTAAAGGCATAAGGGAGCTTGACTGCGAGAGAGACATCTCGAGCAGGTACGAAAGTAGGTCTTAGTGATCCGGCGATTCCGCATGGAAGGGTCGTCGCTCAACGGATAAAAGGTACTCCGGGGATAACAGGCTTATCTCCCCCAAGAGTCCATATCGACGGGGAGGTTTGGCACCTCGATGTCGGCTCATCACATCCTGGGGCTGAAGCAGGTCCCAAGGGTTTGGCTGTTCGCCAATTAAAGTGGTACGTGAGCTGGGTTTAAAACGTCGTGAGACAGTTTGGTCCTTATCTGTTGCGGGCGCAGGATATTTGAGGAGATCTTTCCCTAGTACGAGAGGACCGGGATGGACGAACCTATGGTGCACCAGTTGTTCCGCCAGGGGCATTGCTGGGTAGCTAAGTTCGGCAGGGATAACCGCTGAAAGCATCTAAGCGGGAAGCCCACTTCAAGATAAGATATCCCATGGCGTAAAGCCATCTGAAGGCTCGTGGTAGACCACCACGTCGATAGGTCGGGTGTGGAAGTGTGGCAACACATGGAGCTTACCGATACTAATCAGCCGTGCGGCTTATCCATATTTTTTGATTAACAACCTACTGACTACCCTACTATTCGATTATTTAGCGACTCTTAGTAATCCTTCGTCCTTTGAAGGATTACTTTAGAGAAGCTTATCCCCATGCTTTGCGGGGATTAAAGTAAATTATAACAAAGGACAAAGACAAAGTTCCTTGGCTTATCTAGAAATTTGCCGCAGGCACTAACTGATCTGTCCTCTGACATTCAATTTCTATTTTGCGGCGGTCATAGCAAAGAGGATCCACCCGTTCCCATTCCGAACACGGAAGTTAAGCTCTTTAGCGCCGATGGTACTGCACGGGCGACTGTGTGGGAGAGTAGGTCACCGCCGTTTCTTTGCGCACAAAAGCCCCGGACAGCTCTACGCTGCTCCGGGGCTTTTGCCGTTTATGGCATGTCCCATATGCTCTCACCACCCATCTCTGAAAATGCGTTGAACTCTGAACTACCGCTTTCCGTGATCGTTATTAATGATTTGATTTTCTAGCTAATTCATTAATCTTTTGTTACAATGAAATTCTTCTATTGGGGTTAAGCGAATACATACATAAAACTGCCTCATTGGAGTTTTTGATTTGTATTTTCCATCTTTTTCATTCCTGCCATATTGGTGAAAATATGTCCCCTCTTACGAAACAAGATGATGTCAATAATCGAGTCGCCAGAGTCAGGGCCAGTGAAATCGATAAACTTTCCAATCAACTTCTTGACCTCGACCTGAAACTGAATTCGAACATCCCTACCACAATGTGGATCAGTGATCTCCATGGAGAAGGCGATCGCTTCAAGTCCATACTGAGGGGCAGGTTTGGTATGTTGTACCAGACCTGCAAAGAAGCCTTACCCACTACCTTCAGCTCCGAAAAAATTCAGTATCTCACCAAAATAATTCGAAAACAATTATATTTTCAGGATGATAGTATTCAGATGGATATGCAGGATGTAATACTCTGCCTGGTTGAGATATTGAAATACAAGCTTATCAATATACGGTCGCAGGAACGTGAAATATTTCGTCCTGAATTTCGGGATGTCATCAATCGACTTTTATCCGGCTTACCTGTACCGGATCCGATTTTTGAGGAGAAGATAATCGCCGACCGCCTGATTTCACACCTTTCCCATGCGGTCCGCCAGGTTTTGCTCGATCGTATTCAGGTATTAGGTGACGTATTCGACCGAGGTCCTCAGCCCGACAAAATTATCAGAATATTAGCCTCCCCTTTTTATCGAAATGGCGTCGACTATGTTTATGGCAACCATGATATTCTTTGGATGGGAGCAGCATCCGGAAATCGTTCTCTAGTCGCCGAAGCTTTGCGCATTACTTGTCGATATGATCACTTTGAGTTTCTCCATCGATTGCGATTTGATACGTCACGCCTGGCTGAATTTGCCGAACGGACTTATCCGAATGACAAAGTTACTGGAAATTTCAAGGCTAAAACCAGCAAGGGCCGTTCCATGGAGAAGGCGCTGGCGATCATTCAATTTAAACTTGAAGAACAGACGATACGCAATTTTCCCCAATATGAGATGAGTTCCCGGCTCTGGCTTGATCGCTTAGCCCAAATGCTGCACAATGATCAGACTAAAGGCTTGAACGACATCCATTTTCCGACCCTTGCTATCAACGCCCCCGGCAAATTAACCGAAGAAGAAACATCGATCATTGAAGATCTGGCAAGACAGTTCACTTCCAATAAACATCTGAAACGTCTCCTCCGGTTTCTTTTCACCAAAGGAAAGACTTATCATATCCAGAACAATTTTCTCAACATTCATGCACTGGTGCCCTCTACATCCGACGGTGAATTCGAAGAATTTCTTGGTCACAAGGGAAAAAATCTACTCAATTTTATCCAGGATACCATTGCCCGTGTTGGAGAAAATTACCTGAAGAGCAATAAACAGCAGGAAGAAGATCAAGCTCTCTTTTTCTATTTGTGGTGTGGTCCTAAATCGCCGTTTTTCGGTAAACATGCAATGAAAACCTTTGAGAGATATTTTCTTACAGATAAGGCTACTCACGAAGAGAGAAGTCTTTACTGGAAGGATAATATGCAGACCGGTTCCTTCAAGAAAAAAATGCAACAGGAATTCGGAGTTCAACGGGTTATCTTTGGCCATACCCCGGTGAATTATAAGAAAGGGATTCAAATGGCCAGCGAAGACGGGGTGGCAATTAACGTCGATGGAGGTTTTGCCGCCGCATACTACAATAGAGGTCATTCTCTGGTTCATACCCCTAATCAATTGTACGGTATTATTCTACCCACTCCCGATGAAATCAGGGAAGCGGAAAAGAAACTTGAATCCGCCCCCCTGGATATCGAACTAATTGATGAGTTCCGGCGGCCTATGAAAATTAAAGACACGATCGCCGGAAAACAACTTATCAAGAAACGAGATGCAATCATGCAGCGTTTACTGGAATGCGGGGAACAAAATGGATTTCATTCTCCTGCCCTATAAAACTCTTTTGAGAAACTGCCATGGATACAAACTACGGGATGGAAATTGTTCGGGCTACCGAAATCGCAGCGTTGACCGCTGCACGCCTTCAGGGGCTTGGCGACCACATTGATATCCTGAACCAGACCAGAAAGGCGATTACCAAAACGCTGAACCGTCTCCCTATCGAAGGCGTTCTTATGAACGATCGTTTTCTGAACCGTTCTGAAACCTTTCAGTTACCGGCAATACTCGGAAAAGGCGGCGAAAAAACCGATCTTATGGCGATAGCTCTTGAAGCATACCGCTCGGCGGCTGACGGAAAAAACAACTCGACCTCATACGCGGTGATTGCCAAGGCCGGCTCAATCCAATCGGTACCCAATCTCAACATGTACAAAATCGCGGTCGGTCCGCAGGTTGGCGAAGTAATAGACATACACCAACCGCCCATTCTCAATGTGAAGCGAGTCGCCAGAGCCCTTAAAAAGTATACAGAAAATGTGACTGTCTGCATCCTCAATCAAACCCGGCATAAGCAGCTCATTCACGAGGTCCGGAGTTGCGGCGCCCGGATCAAACTTATCGACGAGGGCGAGGTTTCGGGTTGCCTCGCCGCTATTACCGGTGAAAAAGCCGATATTTATATCGGTTATGGCTATGCTCCCGAGGCAGTGCTGGTCGCTGCTGCCATAAGCTGCCTCGGTGGATATTTTGAAGGGAAAATTTTTTACGAAAATGATCGAGACAGGAAAGAAGCCACTAAACACGGAATTACCGATTTCGAGAAAATATTCCGCGCTCACGACCTTATTCGAAGCAAAGAAGTGGCTATTGCGGCAACAGGTATAACCGATGGTGAATTTCTTGAAGGGGTCAGATTTACCCCCAATGGTGCTATTACCAGGTCATTTGTAGCCCGTGGAGAAACCCACACCTATAGAAGGCTTGAGACCAGACATTTCTTTGATTTCAAACCTGTCTATTAACGCTCCCCCACCCACTAGGCGCACTAAACGGTGCTTCTCGGTACTATGTTTTCGCTACAAAAAATCCTTTTGCTTCCGGAGATCAGACTGTACAATTCTCCAGCCGTTTCTGTATCTCAGGCGGCAAATGCCTGCTTCTAGTCCAAATTTATTCACTGACAATTTATAATTTTTCTCATTCATTCCGGAGAAATGCCATGCAACAACTCAGCCAACCCGAATATGCCATTTTGCAAAGGGATAAAAAAACCTATGCGATAGTCCCCCGTATCCCCGGAGGCCTGCTCAAACGCTGTCACTTACTTGCCATAGCCGAAGTGGTCGAAAAATACGATATCCCTCTTGTCAAATTAACCTCCGGTCAGCGGATTGCTCTTGTCGGCCTGAAAGAAGAAGATCTTGAAAATGTCTATCGGGATCTTGGTATGGATCCGGGAAGAGCAACGGAACTCTGTCTGCATTACGTTCAGGCGTGTCCGGGAACCGAGGTTTGTAAATTCGGAATACGGGACTCCCTTGGCTTTGGAATAAGTATTGAGACTCTGTTGGCCGAGAAGCATCTGCCGGCCAAACTGAAGATCGGAGTATCAGGTTGTCAATTTTGCTGTGCCGAAAATTTTGTTCGTGATATCGGAGTCCTCGGCAAGAAAAATGGCTGGACGGTCTCATTTGGCGGACATGCGGGAAATCGCCCAAGAATTGGAGATATTCTGGCCACCGACTTGTCTGATGATGAAGCAACGGCACTCATCAATAATTGTCTGGAATTTTATAAAAACAACGCGAAAAAAAAAGAAAGAACGTCACGATTCATGGAACGAATCGGCTTGGAGGAATTTAAAAAAAATGTGCTCTGAAAGATAACTGGTTTCCGGCACATAGCTCAAGATATAGTTATCTCTACACGTATTTCTAAAAATTGCCCTTTAGTTGTTGCCTGATTATGACGATAAGATAGGTAGATATCTGGCTACTCTAATCGCAAAACCGGCGTATCAATACTGCCGTAAGCGAATCGTTCATCCGGCCCGTCATGGCAACAACTGAATAATTTAATGATTAAACCACGTTTACAACCGGACTTTGATCCTAATCAGGCATACTCGGACTCCTCCCAGGAAGGTTTTTTGAAAACCACTGGCCTGCCCACCCGTGCTGCTAAAAACAGATATACCCTACATGCAGTCAATGTAGAAAGACGATCACCCGGCAATACCGTTTTTCATTTCGACGAAGATGCCTTTGTTTCGTCCTTGCCGCGAGCGTCCCATTGGTCGATAGCCTGGTCCGATCTGATGATGACCATGTTTGTGCTCTTCCTCAGCATGTACGCCTATCAGGCGGCAAACGAGAGGTTTCTCGCCAAGAAAGCTCCTGAAATAATTGGGGGAGACACGACCGAGGCCATGCAGACTCTGGATTCGAGTGGAGCCACATTTCCCTTTGTTCCGATACATCCCGGATTACCTCTTATGACCGGGGGAACTGTTAAGAAAGTCAAACAGATCCAGCTTGATCCGCAAGATCCTGATGCCGTCTATCCAACAGAAGCGCAGCAGCCGGAGATACAAGAGTCAGGAAAGACGGAGAAAAAAATATCCGCGGAATCAACCTCCATTGAAGCCGATCAATCTTCTCTACCCCTGAAAATGGAAAGCACTACAACCCCCCAGGACATCATTGCCGAGCCTTCCGTAACATCCGCCGGCATCCTTTCGCCTCCGCCATCCGGGATTGAAGAATCACAACCAGCAAAGGTCGATCAGTTTCAGGAAATCTATACGCTCAGCAAAGAATCACTAAAAAGTAATAACCTGAGCAAGTTTGCGGCTATCGATATCGTCCCTGACAAAACCATGCGCATTATTCTTACAGGTGATCTCTTGTTTGCCCTTGGCGAAAGTGAGTTATCTGAAGATGCAAAATCATTGTTGCAGAAAGTTGTAGGAGTCCTGCAGCATACACCCTACATGATAAATGTCGTCGGTCATACCGACAATCTGCCGATGCATTCCGATCGATTTACCAGCAACTGGGAACTTTCGGTTGCACGAGCCAGTACTGTCGCCCGTTTTCTTATTGAAGAAATAGGCATGAACCCGAATCAGTTTGTCGTCAGCGGCTACTCCTCCTATCGTCCTATAGTACCAAATACCACTGCCGAAAATCGTGCCAGAAACCGGAGGGTGGAAATCATTATCTCCAAAAGATTACCCAATCCACTTCCGGCTACAACTCAAAACCTGAAATAACAATTTTTATCTCTTTTTATGAAAAATAAAAACATACTCGGACTTATCTTCAGTTGCGCACTCTTCGTCATCGGTTTTACCATCCATGGCAATGTGAGCCTCTATTTTAATGTTTCCGGACTCCTGGTAGTCTGCGGTGGTACCCTTGCCGCCGCACTTATCAGCTTCAGATTTGAACAACTGCAGATCGTGACAAAGGTGCTCCGCGCCTCTTACCGGAAACCGATCATGAAAGAGACGGAGATAATCAACATTCTCATAGACTTATCCATACGCTCCCGTATGCAGGGGGTTCTCTCTCTACAGGACAAGGAAAACGAAACAACAATACTTTTTCTCAGGAGAGCTCTGGGCTGCCTGGTTGATGGCTACAAAATTGACCAGATTCGAGATATACTGAACACCGAGATGTACTTTTTTCGTTTGAGAAGAGAAGATTCGGAACGAGTATTGAGAGCTATCGCGGATTATCTGCCCGCTTTCGGAATTGTCGGCTCGGTCATTGGCTTGATCACCATGCTTGGAGGAATTGGTGACACCTCAGTTATACTGCGGGCTATCCCTATTGCTCTCACTTCGACTCTATACGGACTCATCTTTTCAAATTTTTTCTTTCTCCCTTTCGCCTCGAACATAAAAGAGAGAACCAACCAGGAACTCCTGCTGCAAAAGATCATTATGGAGGGAGTTATCTCTATCAAGTCTGAACTCAATCCGGTAATTCTGAAGACTAAACTCGAATCTTTTCTCACCCCTTCAGAACGCGAGACTGAGCTTGTTTCCTATGCAAAGATTAAAGAACGGTTTAATATTGAACGGGAACTTAAGGAAGAGAAAAATAATGAAACTGTGGAAAAAGCTAGGATTACGACTTTGGCAAGCCACCGGTAGCAGAGGCATTATCCATTCTGACGATTCCTTCTAAGATAAGGTGATCAATCCGTTCATTGATCAAGATCTCTTCTTTTGATGGATAGTGTTCAGAATAAAAATAGAATATGCCTTTTTTCCAGGAAAGGGTTGTAAAAAAAGCTTCCTTAGCTTGAGATTTTAGCATACCCGCCAGGCTCTCGAACTTGAGAAAACCTTTTCTTACCAGAATCTCCCCCAGTCTTCTCCGGCCTCCGTGTTGTGCATGGATATCCAGACAGAGTGCCAGTTGATCTGCGGTAATGAGTTTCGACTCGAGCAGTAAATCTCCTATTTTTTTCTGATTAACACGCAAGGTGCCAAAAATCAGCATCCCATTCTGGAAAAAGAAACTGGCACTGTTTTGCTCCTCAACGATTCGCATTTCCCCGGAAGCAGAAGCGAAATCTAAAAACTGAAAAATATAGTTCAACTCGAAGTCGGCGACATTTCCCTGAAGAGAAACAGCGGTATTGGAATGTGGATCTCTTTTCATCTATAATAAGCTCTGACAGGCAGGCTCTCTATGGTTGAATTGAATCTAAAAATACTAAAAATGATAAGTTGTTTTATCATGAAGCTGCGAGAGCTGATATCGAATAGTTCCAGCAATGGTGAATTCAACCACATTTAATCAATCTCTTCAACATTTGCCTACTGGAGCTAAAAAACTGCTTGGTACTCAAATAATCAGCAGGCAAATTGAAGAGAAGGTACTATACATCATCATTCATGGTAAGATACCATTAATAACATGGATTCATGCAACAGGAATTGAGACCGATTTCCTACCGGATAGCCTACCTGAAATTTCGCTTGAAATGATGAGTCTTTTTATTCTCCACCAGGCTGGATTTACTGGATATATTTTGCTGGGATCGGTCCTGACGAATTCCTGTGCAAAAAGATATCTTCTGTGCTATTAATTTGCTTGCCGTCATTAGATGAGAATTTTTCTCACATATCCATACTAACACTCCACAAAGCAGGGGTATAAGATTCTTTAGACGGATTATTTTCTTGCAAAAAATGTAATCGTTACCGGTACACATCATAAGACTGCATAATCCCGATTTGTAACCGTTCATCCAGTGCTCCAGGTTCGTTCAAGCAGGCCTCGGAGCTATATTGGCTATGCGAGGCGGCATGATCGGACAAAAATGGGGTACTGGTGAACAGTTTCCAAAAAACAAGAAACCAATCTGTAAGATTCTAAGGAGAAACAGGGTGAAATTTCAAATTCGCTGGTGCTTTTCATTAGTGACTCTCGCGTTGTTCTGCGCCTGTGCGCCTGTCACTATGAATCAATTTATAGCTAAAGGCAAGAAACCCCTCGTCGAGAAACAAATCCAGAATCTGGTAAAAGGAAAGACCCTGCATCTCCAGGCAATTGATTTCGATGCGAAAGTGAAATATCTGCCGAATGGCCACCTTACCGCGACAAGTCTACAGGAAGAAAAAGATACCGGGAAATGGAGTATTACATCCGACAACCAGCTTTGCATGAAATTTTCCCGCTGGTATTTCGGTGATCAAAAATGTTACATACTTTTTGAGGAGAAAGGTGATTTTGTTTTTTTTACTCCAAACGGTGCCAGGTATTACACTGCAACGGCAACACCTGAAAACTACCAAGGTAACGAAAACGGCAATCACTTCGGGCAAGGACAAAACAAGGGCAATGTTTCCGATAACGATACCGATAATGAATCCACCGTCTCGTTATCGGAAGCTGAAAAAAAAGAGGCGCTTAGGCACCTCGCCCGCAATTGTCCCGGATGTAATTTTACAGGTGCCGATCTTCAAGGCGCTCAACTGGCCGGAGCAAATCTCGCCGGTGCCAATTTGTCGCGAGTCGACCTCAGTGATGCCAATCTTCGACGGGCAAATTTAGCCGGAGCAAATCTTTCCGGGGCAAACCTCGTTCGAACCAATCTTGCAGGAGCCGACCTTACCAATTCCGATCTCTCGGATGCGGATTTCACCGGCAGCAACCTCATTCGCGCAAATGTGACAGGAGCAAAACTTGACGACGCTCTTTTTACAGGAGCACATCTCGAAAGCATACAAGGGTTAAAGAAATAATCATGAGTGCAGGATTTACCCATCTCCACGTTCATTCCCAATACAGTCTTTTGGACGGAGCTATCCGGATCTCCGATCTTCTGGAAAAATGCAAAGAGTACGGCATGGACAGCGTCGCCCTCACCGATCACGGCGCGATGTTCGGCGCGCTGGAGTTCTATTCCAAGGCTAAAAAAGCCGGAATAAAACCAATAGTCGGCTGCGAACTCTATATCGCGCCAGGCGATATGCGGGTTAAAAAGGCAATTGAGGGGAACATCGCCTACCACATTGTCCTTCTGGCCATGAATCATACCGGTTATCAGAACCTGATGAAGCTGGCGAGCATAGCCCAGTTTGAAGGATTTTATTACAAACCGAGAATAGATATGGCCGTTCTTCGGGAAAACAGTGAAGGCATCATCGCCATGACCGCCTGCTTGCATGGAGAGGTTCCTTATCTCATCGGAAAAAACAATATGTCCGGCGCCGAAAAAAAGGCCCGGGAGCTGTATGAGATTTTCGGCGATCGCCTCTACTTCGAGATCCAGGAAAACGGCATCCCCGAGCAGCAGGTTGTCAACGACGGGCTGAAGAAATTGGGGGCGAAAATGGGCATCAAACTGGTTGCCACCAACGATTGCCACTATCTCAACAGAGAAGAAGCGCATGCCCATGAACTGCTGCTCTGCATCCAGACGGGCAAAACCATAAACGATCCCAAGAGATTCAGGTTTTCAACAGACGAGTTTTACTTCAAGTCCCCGGAGACTATGAAGAAAAGCTTCAGCCATTGTCCCGAATCGATCGCTACTACCCAGGAAATAGCGGAACGCTGCAATCTAGATATACCCTTCGGAGACTACTATTTCCCGAATTTCCCGATCCCGGAGGGAGAAAGCGCCGAATCCATGTTTAAGGATGCCTGCTGGAAGGGGCTGAAATTCCGTTTCAACCAGATGCGCAAAGCTGGCACCTTCAACGCCGAAGTTGAAAAAATCTACACCGACCGGCTGACCACGGAAATAGATGTCATCACGACCATGGGTTTTCCCGCATACTTTCTCATCGTGGCCGATTTTATCAACTGGGCCAAAGACCATGAAATCCCTGTTGGTCCCGGCCGAGGATCGGGAGCCGGGAGTTTGGCCGCCTATTGTATGCTCATTACCAATATCGACCCCATCCGCTATGGCCTCATCTTCGAACGATTTCTCAACATCGAGCGGAAATCAATGCCCGATTTCGATATCGATTTCTGCCAGGAAAGACGCGGGGAAGTCATCGACTACGTTCGGCAGAAATACGGCGGTGCCACCCATGTTGCCCAGATTGTAACCTACGGATCCATGAAGGCACGGGGAGTTATCCGTGATGTCGGCCGCGCTCTGGATATTCCGTTTGGCGAGGTCGACAAAGTGGCTAAGCTTGTTCCCGAACAGCTGAAAATGACCATCAAAAAAGCGCTCGCGGAGGAACCGAAGCTGCAGGAAGCAGCTGATCACGATCCGAGAATTGCCGAACTGCTGACCGTCTCGAAAACACTGGAGGGACTGGCCCGGCACACTTCAACGCATGCGGCCGGAGTCGTCGTCTCCCCCGGGCCGATGACGCAGTATCTCCCGACCTGCAGAGGCAGCAATGAGGAGACTCTGACCCAGTACGACATGAAGCATACCGAGATGACCGGCCTGATTAAGTTCGATTTTCTCGGCCTGAAAACCCTCACAGTGATCGATAAGGCGGTCAAACACATCAAAAAGGATATAGGTATTGATTTTGATATCGATACCATTCCGATGGATGACGCCAAGACCTTCGCTCTTCTCTGCAGCGGCGATGCCCAGGGTGTGTTTCAGCTGGAGAGTTCCGGTATGCGTGAACTGCTGGTCAAACTGGCCCCGGAACAGTTCAGCGACCTTATCGCCCTGGTTGCCCTCTATCGTCCCGGTCCGCTCGACTCCGGAATGGTTGACGATTTTGTTGAAACCAAACACGGGAGAAGGGTCCCGAACTATCCGCTGCCGGACATCAAACATGTTCTTGAAGAGACTTACGGCGTAATCGTCTATCAGGAACAGGTTATGAAAATTGCCAATATCCTGGCAAGTTACTCTCTCGGTGACGCCGATATTCTGCGCCGCGCCATGGGAAAGAAAATTGCCGCGGTAATGGATGAGGAAAAAGTGAAATTTATGGCCGGGGCATTGAAAAACGGCCATCCGGAGGACAAAGCGGAATATATTTTTGATCTCATGGCTAAATTTGCCGGCTATGGATTCAACAAATCACATTCCGCGGCATATGCTCTGGTCTCCTACCAGACTGCGTATCTGAAGGCACACTACATGCCCCAGTTCATGGCCGCCCTGCTCTCCTGCGATATGACCAACACCGATAAGGTTGTTCTCTATATCAATGAATGCAAGGAACATAATATCGAGGTATTACCTCCTGATATCAATGAGAGCATAAAAGATTTCAGTGTTATCAACGATCGGATTCGCTTTGGTCTGGCAGCCGTTAAAAATGTCGGGGAATCGGCCCTCGACTCCATAATCGAAGAACGGGAGAAAAACGGCAAATATGTTTCGCTCAGCGATTTCTGCAATCGGGTCGATTCCCGGCGGGTTAACAGCAGAGTGATCGAAAGCCTTATCAAATCAGGGTCATTTGACTCCCTTGGTTACAAGCGTTCGCAATATTTCGCTATCCTCGATCAGGCGATGGAACAGGCAAAGGCGGTTCAGCGCGATCTGCAAAGCGGTCAGATGTCTCTCTTCTCGGTTGCTCCGGAGACACAGAGTCAACCAAAAATCTCGGCACTGCCGATGCCCGACATTGCCGAATGGGACGAACGAAAAAGACTTGTCCACGAGAAAGAGACGGTAGGGTTCTATATAACCGGCCACCCACTTGATAATGCCATCCATGATATCAACACGGTGACCGACTGCGCTATTCAGGGTTTGCCGGAATGGGGTGATGACCAGCCGGTTCGCATCGGCGGGCTTATCCGCTCGTGCAAAAAATTAAAAAGCAAACGGGGCGATCCAATGGCCTTCCTGGCCCTTGAAGATATCTATGAATCAGTGGAAGTTGTTGTTTTTCCCGATACGTACAGCCGCTGCGAAGAGGTTCTCTCTTCAACTGATCCGATTATAGTGCAGGGAACGGTGCAAAAGGATGAACGGGGACCTAAAATCATCGCGGACTCCATTGATTCTCTTCAGGAAGCGAGAGAAAAGTATACCGAATCAGCAAAAATCCTGCTCCAGTCGGACAAACTGTCCAGGCAACAGCTGGAAAAAATCAAGAAGGCGCTGTATCAGTTCCATGGCTCCTGTCCGATCATGTTGACCTTGCATTTTCAAGGTCGTGGCGAGGTTGATATCGAAGTCCTCAAGGATCTGACTATCAGGCCATGTCGACAGCTCACCGATCAGCTTGAAGAAATCCTCGGATATAAGGCGATCACGTTTTCCAAAAAACCGATCGCCTTGACACCAAGGAAAAAGCGCTGGGACAATCAAAAATCCAATCCACCGAACTGAATTTTCTTTCAGACTGAACCTACTCGAAGCAGAGACCACATTCAGGACAGGCCCCGACCGTCGGGGAAAAGCGGCAGCCGCAGGCCGGACAGACGGTCTCTGCGGCTTGGTGGTCAAACACTACAGTAGCGTTGAGCAGGTCTTCGCTGTCCAAAGCTGTGCTTCTGATGAATTCCCTGGTAAGAACTTCATCGGCGAGGGGAATATCCTCTTTTTTGATCTGCAGATATAATTCGGGTCCACAACATCCTTTGCCGCACCCTGCCTTTTCACCAAACAAAATCGCCGGTATTCTCTCTTCGGCAAGCAACTTTTGTAAGGTTTTCATATCCGTCACCGACCCTTTACGAATAGTAACAAGTTCATCCGTATCGGCAATTTCCATGGAACGTTCAGACAAGGCCCGCTGTTTCGCTTTGATTCTTTCCAGTTGTTCCCTACCGGTGATAAGCGGCACATTACAAGCACCGCAATACCTGACGTCGGCCCGGTACTCGTCCTTACATGAGGGACAATAGTTCATCTCGTAGTCAATCCCGTGAACTTTTGTCGCCCGGTCGGCTGGAGATTGATCAGCCTTTCCGGTCTTCTTGCCGAAAAATTTCAGAAACATCCGTTCTACTCCAAACCCAAAATAACCGCTACAGAATGTAACGGCTCAAATCCTGATCTTTTACTATCTCTGAAAGCCGCTCTTTGACGTACTCGGAGGTCACCACAAAGGTTTCATTCTGCCGTTCGGAAGCATCAAAAGACAGGATATCGAGCACTCTCTCCATAACCGTATGCAGCCGCCTCGCACCAATTTCCTCCGTTCTCTCGTTCACTTCAACGGCGATCGCAGCAATTGTGTCGATTGCATCATCTTCGAACACCAAATCAACTCCCTCGGTTTTCATAAGAGCCACATACTGCTTGATCAGGGCATTTTCCGGTTCTGTAAGGATACGGACAAATTCTTCCTTGCCGAGGGAATGCAATTCGACCCGGATAGGAAACCGTCCCTGCAATTCGGGAATAAGATCCGATGGCTTGCTCATATGGAAAGCGCCGCTGGCGATAAACAGGATATGGTCGGTTTTGACCATGCCGTGTTTGGTGCTGACCGTAGCACCTTCCACTATCGGCAGAAGATCACGCTGCACACCCTCTCTTGACACCTCCGGTCCATGAGTGCTTCCTCCGCGGGAGGCGACTTTGTCGATTTCATCGAGAAAAATAATGCCCGATTCTTCGGTACGCCGAAGCGCCTCCTTAATGACCTTGTCCATATCGATCAATTTTTCCATCTCTTCTTTTTTTGTTGCATCCAGAGCTTCCGGCACCTTCATTTTCCGGTTTTTTTTCTTTCTCGGAAAAAGTTTACTGAAGGCATCCTGCAGATTGGATTGCATATCTTCCATACCCGAAGTTGTCATGATCTCGACCATAGGCATCGACTTCGATTGACTGAGAGCCACTTCCAGTTCGCGATCATCCAATTTGCCATCTCGCAACATCTGCCGGAATTTTTCTCTGGTCGAACTCGATTCAGGTGTTTCTTTGCGTATCGGCAGATCAGGATCCTGTATTGTGAAGGAATTGGACTGGTCGGGACCGGATGTAGCTACAGAACCGGGTCTTGGTGGCAAAAGCAGATCGAGGATCCGGTCTTCTGCGTTTGCTTCAGCAACTCCTTCAATGCGTATTCTTTCCTCATCTTTTACCATGTTTATAGCCAGATCGACGAGATCGCGCACCATGGACTCGACATCCCGGCCAACGTAACCAACCTCGGTATACTTCGACGCTTCAACTTTGATAAAAGGAGATTGTGCCAGCGTGGCCAGCCGACGGGCAATTTCCGTTTTGCCAACTCCGGTCGGACCAATCATAATGATATTTTTTGGCGCAATCTCTTCTCGTAAGGGGGACTCGACCTGACGGCGTCGCCACCTATTGCGTAGAGCAATCGCCACCGAGCGTTTGGCATCGGACTGGCCAACTATATATTTATCAAGTTCTTTCAGAATTTCTCTTGGAGTCAGGGACTGATTAGGGATCATATTGTTTCAACGATTATTGAATTATTGGTAAAAACACAGATATTAGCTGCAATCTCCATTGCTACCCGGCAGATCGACTCGGCATCGAGATTACTATGTTCAACAAGCGCGAGGGCCGCTGCCTGGGCATAGGGCCCGCCCGAACCTATTGCCAGTACCCCCTTGTCGGCTTCAATGACATCACCGGTCCCGGAAAGCAGCAGCGAATGTTCTTCATCAACAGCTATCAACATGGCTTCCAACTTTCGCAAGAATTTATCTGTCCGCCAGTCTTTGGCCAACTCCACCGACGCACGCATCAGGTTCCCGTTATATTGCTCAAGTTTCTGTTCCAGTTTGTCATAGAGCGTAAAAGCATCGGCAGTGGCGCCGGCAAACCCGGTTATGACCTTGTCATGATAGAGGCGCCGTACTTTGCGGGCCTGATGTTTCATTACGGTATTCCCTAGCGAAACCTGTCCATCTCCCGCCAGCGCGACATGACCTTTATGGCGGACTGCCAGAATTGTAGTTGATCGTATTT
Source organism: uncultured delta proteobacterium (assembly GCA_963835305.1). Lineage (GTDB taxonomy): Bacteria > Desulfobacterota > Desulfobulbia > Desulfobulbales > Desulfocapsaceae > Desulforhopalus_A. The sequence goes on along the minus strand of CAWIEU010000006.1, from coordinate 600,252 downwards.
TCATTCTTACACTTTTTAGGTAAATAGTTGAGTACCTTACAGATAGTTTTCTTGTTTTTTACAAAAATCCATCCGTCCAAGGGTTTTTCTTGCCCATTATGGGGTGTCGGATTTAAATTGGTGATTGTTTTAGCATTTTTAAAGGAAACCGCAGGCGTCTAGCAAGTTACCGCCTCTCGTTGGAGTCCTGATTTCAACCCGGCGATCTTGGTCCCGGCTCTATTTCATTCAAACCTGATCTTTTATATCCTCAATTGATAAAGGATGAGATTTGTCATACACATCCGCCAGATGATCAAGCGTCAAATGAGTATAGCGCTGGGTTGTTGACAGACTGGCATGACCCAGCAACTCCTGAACTGACCGGAGGTCCGCACCCATTTCCAGGAGATGGGTGGCAAAAGAATGGCGCAGAGCATGGGGAGTGACGGTTTGGGTAATCCCCGCCCGTTCTCCATAAACCTTAACCAATCGCTCGACACTTCGGGTAGTCAGACGACTTCCCCTGCCGTTTAGGAACAGCGCTTCTTTTTCAACCTCCCGACCTCGGCCGGCCCGCTGCTCTAATAACCGCAAGCGTTTCGGCAACCATACACGCACAGCCTCCACAGCGGGGCGCCCGACAGGCACCAGCCGCTCCTTCTTTCCTTTGCCCCGTACCCTAAGCACTTCCTCTGCGAAATCAAGATCGGCGATGTTCCTCGAAACCAGCTCGGACACTCGCATTCCGGTTGAATAGAGTAGTTCAAGAATGGCCCGGTCTCTTAGTGGATAAGTGTCTTTTTCGCCTGGAGCCTCCAGCAGAGCAAAAGTTTCATCCACCGTGAGAAAAACAGGAATATACCTGCCGATTTTAGGCCCGGTAACACCGGAAAGCGGGTCGGTTTTCAGTAGCTTGCGTCGCTCTGCAAATCGAAAAAATGACCTGAGTGCCGAGATTTTTCTGGCGACGGAAGCAGCACTGTTACGCCCGTGCAGACTGACAATAAATTTACGCACATGACTGGAGGTAACTTCACCGGGGGAAATTTTCTTTTCCTCTCTGTCAGGTTTCTTGCCTTTTCTCCATTCATCCGCTGCGGTCATTTGCCTGAAAAATTCCAGTAAATCCCGCTGATATCCACTAACCGTATGCTCTGAATATCCTTTCTCTGTTGCCAGCCATCTTGTGAACATTTCAATAGTTTTTATCATTTCATCCTAGTGCCGGAAAAAGTTCTCCACAAAGAATTCGAGTATTCCAACCTACGCAATGGATCAGGATTTTTTTGCTGTTCGACTTCATTCATGGAATATATACAATGTTTTTTTCTAGATTTTATGCTTTGTTTATAGAATTATAATGTAATCTGCATCGTTGTATTTCTAGTCCGAATGATACAGTGAGGCAACTTTCTTTTTTTTTGGAAAATTAGCGATGAATCATGGCAAAAAAAACCTTTGAAAGTGCCCTGGCCCGGCTTGAACAAATCACCGAAGAGCTTGAAGACGGGGAGTTGAGTCTTGAAAACAGCTTGAAAAAATTCGATGAAGGTATCAAGCTAGCCGGGTTTTGCACTGAACAACTTTCTGAAGCTCGGGCAAAGGTAGAATTATTGCTTGAAAAAGACGGTAAACTTGAAGCCATCCCTTTTGACGGACAGGACATTGAACATACAGACCTATCTGAGTGAAAAACGAAAAGTTATAGAAGACGCGCTTGAGAAGTTATTGCTGCCGGCAGTCGCTCCTTTTGAAAACCACATTCAGGCGATGCGTTACAGTCTTTTCGTCGGTGGCAAACGCGTTAGGCCAATACTCTGCCTTGCTGCCGGCGAGGCTGTTGCCAAATCTTCGGTTACTGAAAACAACCTATTACCGATTGCCTGCGCATTAGAGTGTATCCATACATATTCCCTAATCCATGATGATCTTCCGGCAATGGACGATGACGATCTTCGCCGCGGGAAGCCAACCAATCATACCCTCTATGGTGAAGCCGGTGCTATCCTGGCCGGTGACAGCTTACTGACCTGGGCCTTTGATTTATTGAGTGCCCCGGATCTCACCACTCTACCGCCCCTGCAGCGGCTGTCGATAATTCACGTTATAGCCAGGGCAGCAGGTCCGCTGGGAATGGTTGGCGGACAGGCACTGGATATTGCAAATGAACATACTGACTTTCCTTTTGAAACGCTCCAAACCATCCATAAAAATAAAACCGGGGTGTTGATCACCAGTGCCGTGCATGCCGGGGCAATTGGAGCCGGGGCCTCCGAACAACAGACGGAAAAACTCATAGACTTTGGCAACAATATCGGTCTGGCCTTCCAGATCGTCGATGATCTGCTTAATGCAACATCCACCACCGAGCAGCTTGGAAAAGCCGCAGGATCAGATGCCAACCGGGGAAAAGCAACCTATCCCGCATTTTTCGGTATTGAGAAAACACGAGTAAAAGCAAAAGAAGCCGTCGAAAGAGCCATTGAAGCCTTGTCAGGTTTCAACGAAAATGCCGACCCACTCCGAGCCATCGCTGAATATGTGTATACCAGGAGTCATTAACGGGTCTTTCACCATTTTCTTATTCAGGATATGCGCGACTTATTCGGACGAGTCACTTCATTGTGTATGAAGTGGCCGAAAACTGTTTAATATCAAAACAGGCAAATATTTCTAAGTCAATGCCCGTTAGAGAGTACCAAGCTCGCTTGTAAAACCTCTCCGGTCACGGACTTAATAAAAAAAAGCTATGTCGAAACCACAACCAAAAACCCCGACAACCTTGCTTGAACGGATCCATTCACCTGCCGACATTCGAACCCTTTCCCTGCCGGAACTGAAAGTGTTGGCCCAGGATATCCGTAATAGTATTGTTCAGACAGTTTCACGAACGGGCGGTCACCTGGCGCCTAGTCTCGGAGTAGTCGAGCTGACCTTGGCTCTCCATTATATCTTCGACACTCCCAATGACAAACTTATCTGGGACGTAGGCCATCAATCTTATGCCCATAAAATCCTGACCGGCAGGCAAGAGCAGTTTGCCACGCTCCGCCAATACAAAGGTTTGAGCGGTTTCCCTAAACTGAAGGAAAGCATCTATGACGCCTTTGAGACCGGACACAGTTCTACCTCCATCTCCGCGGCCCTGGGGATAACCCTGGCCAAAGACCTGAAAAATGATACCCGGCGGGCGATCGCGGTAATCGGCGATGGTTCAATGACCGCCGGTTTAGCCTTCGAAGCTCTGAACCATGCTGGGCATCTCGATAAAGACCTGATAGTCATACTGAATGATAACGAGATGTCCATTTCTCCTAACGTCGGCGCACTCTCCAGTTTTTTAAGCCGCAAACTCACCGGTAAAACCATGAGCCGTGTGAAGGCCCATCTGGTAGAGAAGCTGCAGATCTCGGATGTCGGAGAAAATATACTCAACATCCTCAGAAAGAGCGAAGAGAGCTTCAAGAGTTTTTTTACTCCAGGCATGCTTTTCGAAGCATTTAAGTTTGACTATGTCGGCCCTATTGACGGTCATAACCTGGAAGATCTGATTGAGACACTGGAAACAGTTCGCGATACTTCACGTGGTCCCATGCTCATTCATGTCCTGACCAAGAAGGGTAAAGGATATGAACCGGCCGAGAAAAATCCTGATATCTTCCATGGTATCGGCCCTTTTGACATCGTCAGCGGCAGACCGCATTCATCTGAAGGTGCTCCTACATATACCAAAATATTCGGCGACACGATTACCGAACTCGCTGCAAAAGATGAGAAAATTGTCGCAATATCAGCTGCTATGGTATCAGGAACCGGACTGAAAAGATTTGCCACAGAATTTCCTGATCGTTTTTTCGATGTGGGAATCGCCGAACAGCATGCGGTAACGTTTGCGGCGGGGTTGGCAGTAGAAGGATTACGCCCGGTGGTGGCTATTTATTCGACCTTTTTTCAACGGGCCATGGACCAGATAATCCACGACATCTGCATTCCCAATTTGCCAATTACCCTGGCCATTGACAGGGCGGGGGTCGTCGGGGATGATGGTCCCACCCACCATGGAGTATTCGATTTATCCTTTCTCCGCTTCATCCCCAACATACTGATCATGTCCCCCAAAGATGAAGAAGAAATGCAGCATATGCTCTATACCTCCATTTACCATGATGGCCCTTCAGTTGTGCGGTATCCCCGGGGAGCGGGCTACAACGTGCCACTCGCCGCCTGCTTGCACAAGTTGGAGCTGGGTAAAGGTGAACTGCTGCAGGCTGGCGACGACATTCTTCTGCTGCCGGTAGGCAACAGAGTGCATCCCGCCCTGGAAGCAGCCAAGGGACTTGAAAAAGTAGGTGTCAAAGCCGCCGTTATTAATCCGCGCTTTATCAAACCACTGGATGCCGACCTTATCTGCCATTGGGCCAACCACACCAAAAGGGTGGTCACCATTGAAGACAATGCCCGGCTGGGTGGATTCGGCAGCTCGGTGCTGGAGCTCTTCAGCCGTCGCGGTTTATACTCGGTACAAACCTGTTTACTGGGTCACCCGGACCATTTTATTGAACATGGTCCCCAGCAGACATTGTGGAAAAACAGCATGATAGATACGCCGGCGATAATAAGGGCTGCAATTAAGCTTTTAGGAAGAGAAGAAAAAGAATCGTCTTTATAAAAAAGGCCCGCTTTACTGACAAGCGGGCCTTTTCAAAATTTATTTCAGCGCCAGAAACTACCTCAGATGTTGTAGTATTCCCTGTACCAGTCGATAAACTTACCTATACCGTATTCAAGAGTCGTTCCCGGTTTATAATCAAAGTCCTTGACCAGATCATCGACATCTGCAAATGTTGCGGGGACATCTCCAGGTTGCATCGGCAGAAAATTTTTCTCAGCTTTTCGGCCAAGGCAATCTTCAAGAACTTCTATATAGCGTAACAGCTTTTCCTTTTTGTTGTTTCCTATGTTATACACCCGGTATGGACAATAGGATGTTGCCGGATCAGGAACATCTCTGTTCCAGCCTGGCGAGCTTTCAGGTATTCGTTGAATAACCCGGCATACCCCTTCCACGATATCATCAATATAAGTGAAATCGCGTTCCATATGGCCATTGTTGAACACGTCGATCGGCCTGTTTTCCATAATCGCCCTGGTAAAGAGAAACAGGGCCATATCCGGCCGCCCCCAAGGCCCATACACCGTGAAAAATCTCAATCCGGTAGTTGGCAGGTTAAAGAGATGGCTATAGGTATGGGCCATTAATTCGTTCGCCTTTTTGGAAGCTGCGTAAAGTGATACCGGATGGTCCACGTTATCATGGACCGAAAAAGGCATTTTGGTATTTGCGCCATACACTGAGCTCGATGAGGCATAGACCAGATGTTTCACCCCCGAGTGCCTGCATCCCTCGAGGATATTGACAAATCCAACTATATTGGTGTCCACATAGGAATGAGGGTTTATTAGAGAATACCGGACTCCGGCTTGAGCCGCCAGATTTACCACCGCGTCAAAACTGTGTTCCTGAAAAAGTTTCTCAACCGATTTTCTGTCGGAAAGATCTAAGGGTACATGGCTAAACCGGGGACCTTCAGCCAGGGCTGCCATGCGGTCTTTTTTTAATTGCGGATCGTAATAGCCGTTTAGATTATCCAGCCCTACAACGTCAGCCCCGTCGGCTATCAGTTTTCGGGCAAGATGTGCTCCGATAAATCCGGCACTGCCCGTAATAAGAATTTTTTTCATATATTCCATTGGCTAGTATTTAAACGGCTATAATCCTCTTTGAGCAACTATTCTCAATCATCGAAGTCGCCTTCAGGCCCTTTCTCTACATCCAGCGATTTGGCACGTTCAATGATTAACTCTCTTGTCCATTCTCCCGGATTTTCGAGTTGCTTGCCTTTTGCCCCCAAATCGAAGGTGCCCGCCTTCAAAATCAGTTCCTTGGCCAGGCCGGCAGTACCTTCTGCATTAAAAACCTTGGTGAGCATATTGTAGACGAACTCTTCCACTCTTTTGCTCATCCTCTCCCGTACTGCCCGCTCTTGAGCAAGAAGGAGATTTTCAAAAGGCAGATTGAGATTTTTATAGTTGCCGCCTTTCCAGCCCTTCTCAGCGGCATACTTGGTCATCCGCTGCCACACCTCCTCAGAGACCCCCTCCCCGGCGACTTTGATAAAGTTACCGGCCTCGTCCTGAATGGCATTTCCATAATCGTTTACCTCAACGCCCCAGGAAACCATCTGTAGAGCGGTAGCCACATTGGCCTTGGTAGTATGTGTCTTGGTCGCTATAGCTCTCAACTTATCGGAGTTATTTCCCGAAGTACCGTGCTGAGCACCGGAAACACCATATTGCTCAATGGCCTGGTGAATTTTGGCGGTCAGTTCCACCTGAATGCCCTGCCCGCTTGCCTCAAGTCCATGAGTGGAGCCGTTATTTAAGGCGATCCAGTCGGGAAAAATTCCGTGGGCATTGAGACCTTTAATCAAAAACGAAGCGTCTTCGACAGTAGATAGGCCTTGCTCCCCTTTTATTTCACCCACTTCTGTTTCAAGCCCGGCCCATTTAGGTATACACGGGGTGAGTTCGAGGTTGGCCAGCAGATTCTCGGCGTCCGGCATATGTGAAGCGTCAACAGCGATCGAGGTAATCCCCGCATCAAACATGGAGGGTATCTCCTTTTTTGCAAACGCTATGTCCGCTTCACTTTTGATCCCGTAATGATCGGCATGGATTGCCACAGGAACAGTTATGCCGAGTTCATTGCAAATGGAATCGACATGCAGGGCGATATTATAGAAATTAGTCGGGCAATAGTTCGATTCCGATCTGGCAATCTCGACGATCAATGCGGCATCGGCTCGCTGGGCAGCCATGAGTGCTCCCCGTATGACAAAGCTGTTCCGGCCGTTCGCGGCGATGGCCATGGCCTTCCCTTTAGCCACCAACGCCTGATCAATCACCTTGCCGCTGACCAGCAGCGCCTGTGAGTGGGGAAAACGTTTGGCGATGTTGGGCGGTCTGCCGATCTGTATCAATTTTTCAAAGTCTGTATTCGTTCCCATCAAATACCTCCACTAATAGTTTTCATTGATCTTTTACCGTGAACCTGTCGCTGGGAAAAAGGATAAATGAATATAGCCAGTCCAGAAAACTCCTCTCATTTATAATGCAGGCCGAGAAAGAAATCCACTTAGGAAAACCATTTATTCTGAAATGTTTTCAGGTGGCTGCGTGGAATTACTAAATCCGGCAAATCCTTTTTTACCAAAAGCCCAGACTGCCAGGACACTGATTTCATACAGAACCATGAGGGGAATACCCATCATCATCTGGTTCACCACATCCGGAGTGGGAGTGAGAATAGCGGCAATGATGAAATTGATCAGAATGGCATATTTTCTATTACGATTCAAAAAGGCGACATTGACCAGCCCGACCTTGGCCAGAAAGACCATGAAAATCGGCATTTCAAAAATAACACCGAACGCAAACAGCAGTCTGGTTGCCAGAGAAAAATACTCACTCACCGCGGGTAGAGATGTCAAAAATTCGTTGTTATATCCAACAAGAAATCGAAAGGCGGGAGGAAAGACCACGAAATAGCCGAAAGCGGCACCACTGATGAAACAAACCGCGGAAAGAATCGAAAATGGGATAACCACACGTTTTTCATGACTGAACAAGCCGGGAGCCACGAAGCGCCAGATCTGCGAGAAAATCACCGGGCAAGCCAGCAGTACGCCGCAGACCACAGCGAGCTTTAGATAAAAAAAAACCCTTCCTGGTATGAAGTAAAGATAAGAGATGTGCCTTTCGGCAGGACGTCGGTTAGCGGTTTGAAAAACCAGGTTCCAATCGGACGAATGACGGCGTAGGAGAGGCAAAAACCGATAAATACTGCGATGAGAGAAATAATCAGGCAGGAACGCAGTTCCCGGAGATGTTCCGTAAGCGCCTGCTTCTGGAAATTTTCATTATCATCTTGCTGATTCATGTGTCATTAATCCTGAAAATTTACTATTGAACAATGATCGGTCCACCACCCCAAAAGGGGGACACTCTTTTCAGTGCCCGTGCCTTGAGGAGATAAGAACCGTTAAACTGAATGTTTTCTTGCGAAAAATACCAGAAACCATTCGTAAGGTACTAAAGTGATCTGAATACCATCTACACTTCAATTTGGCAAGATGGACCACGCGGAACCTGCTCTTTTATATATCAATCACGCCGTCTTGAGGCAAAAACGCGAAAAATTTTAATGAATGAACAAGAAAGGACAGTAAAGCACGAAGATTCGCTTACCTGGTATGTTTACATCGTTTGCTGTAGCGACAAATCTTATTATACCGGTATCACCACGGATCTGGTTCGCCGCCTCGATGAACATAATTCCCCAAAAAAGGGTGCGCGCTACACCCGGACTCGACGGCCTGTTGAACTGGTTTACTTTGAAAATGCAGCATCCAGAGCGATAGCGGCCAGAAGAGAGTATCAGATTAAACAGTTGACTCCCGCCGGCAAAAAAAGGCTGACCGCAACCTGCCAACCAACGAGATTGTATCGGGCCATCAATAAAAGCTGATGGCCCGTAGGTGATCTACTCTCAAATCAGGAAAATGACGCCCGAATCTTCTCGGAAACCGCCCTGGTCAATTCCAATACTTTCTGTGCCTGAGCGACAGTAACCGCGCCGGTACCGCAGCTCGGGGTGATCAGCGTCTGTTGATAAACGGTTTTCTCCTCGATTCCTATTTCCTGCAGCTGCCGAGACTGTTCAAACCATTTTTCAACCAGGGAATCGACTGTTTCAATGTCGATGAAATCCGGAGACGTCGGAATGATGCCGCTGGCCAGAATCCCACCGCGAGCGAAAAACTTTTTCAACCCATCTGCATAGAGAATCAATTTATCAAAATAAGAATAAGCGTCATAACTGACGATATCGACACCTGAATCAAAAAGAACCGGCCATTCAGTATTGGCACAGACATGCACGCCGGTTAGTCCATTCTCAGCCCGGACTGCTTCAAAAACTTCATTGAAACAGGCGATAATATCTTCATTGGTAATGGTTATGAAAGCAGAGGAACCGAGTCCGGCCAAGCCAGGTTCATCAAAGAACATTATCGGCTGTCCCCTACCGATTTCGGCCATTTTGCCGGTCTGCCACCGTGCCTTCAAAGCCAGGTGCTTCACTGCCGCATCACGAAGCTGGTCGTTATAATATATAGCCCGTCCCGCCTGATCGACCAAGCCGGTACAGAACGTGATCGGTCCTGTAGTCTGTCCTTTGAGGCCGACCAGCTGTTTCCTGTTTTTCTCGGCTTTTGCCAGAAAAGTATAAAATCCTCTGGCGACTTCAGGGGAAAGCAGGAAACGCGATTCGGACAGAAGAGCGCCTCCCTCGGTGACCATGAGATACTCTTCATAGAAAGCGAGCAATTCCATTTCGAAGTCGGGGCTTTCCGTATCAATATATATTTTCCCGTTTATATTGGTCAATCCCGGCAAACCCGGCACGTACTGGAGTATCATCCCCTCGTTCTTATATACCGGCAGTTGCGGCCACAGAGGAATCTGGGGAGTATAGTTAAAAATCAGTTCAGTTGCCTCTGCATGATCCTGCAGCGGTAAACTACCGATCAAAAGAGGAAGACATTCGGGTAAAAATTGAGACATTAGCTGGTACCTTTGATAGATCTTTAAATAATGGTTACAAACACCACGTAGAGAGTAATTCTATAATTAAAAATGTCCCCAGGAAAACATCCGGGCACTTTTGCCTGAGGCATTATCAGTCAAACTCGATTTATCGGCTCATCAGGTGTTCCACACCTTTTTCGAGTCCGTCCAAGGACAACTCAAACATTGGGAAAATTGACCGGATAACATTGATGGAATGGGTGTACTGCCACTGATTATCGGGAATCGGATTGAGCCAAATGGCCCGGCGAAAATATCCGGCAAGAAATTTCAGCTGTTCAACGGATGGTCTGCCGCTTCTTTCAAAAGCATAAATCGAGCCGTCGGTAGACATCAGCTCATAAGGCGCCATGCTGGCATCCCCGACTATAATCAACCTGGTCTCCGGATCAAGTTTATCGAAATGTTTAATCGGAACAGGTCGCTTAAATCTGGCCGGATCCTCCCATAAAAGATCGTAGATGGTATTATGAAAAAAATACGTTTTAAGATCTTTGAATTGAGAGTTCGCATGGCTGAATAACGTCTGGACGAGATCGACATAGGGTTCCATGGACCAACCGCCATTGTCTATCGCTAAAATAATCCTTAAACGATCAACTATCCCCCGCTCAAAAACCAGCTCGATTTCACCACCGTTTCTCATGGTCTCGTACACCGTCGCATCTACATTCAATCGGTCTTTCGCACCCTGGGGAACCAGATTGCGCAATCTTTTCAATGCTTCTCCGAGAGAGTTTTTCGTCAATACTCCATGGATGGAATATTCTTTGTACCTTCGCTCATTCGCGACCTTGACGGCTGATTTATTTCTCGATTCTCCACCGACCCGTAAACCTCCGGGATGCACTCCAGAATGTCCAACCGGGGAAGTCCCCCCGGTACCGATCCACTTGGATCCTCCATCGTGCCTGCCCTCCTGATCTTTCAGCCGCTGTTTAAAATATTCGAGCAATTCAGCAGGCGTCATTTGATTGATCTTCCGTTCATCGATCCCTAAAGCGTCGGCCAGACTTTTGGGGTCTTTCAGCCATTCATGCAACATGCTCTCCGCAAGCAGCTCTAAAGCAAGTTCATCTACATTGGGTAATTCCACGCCGTCAAAGATGTGGGCAAAAACCTGATCATAGAGATCGAAAAATTTCTCGCTCTTGATAAGGATTGTTCTGGCAGCAGTATATAAGTCATCTATTGAGCTCACCAATCCACCGGACATGGCTTTATGGAGAGTAAGAAAGGAGGTCGGACTGACCGGGACCCCCGCCTCTCTTAATGTATAGAAAAATTTTATAAACATTTTCCTGTAGTTACATCAGAAAAATCTTTTCTTCAACAGACTGCCCGCGGATCTCTGATAGTCTCCGCTTTTTTTGAAGAGAACACCAAGATACGGAATCTCTTTTTTCAGCCGCTCGCCATCATGAAAATCCGGATCTGCAGTCAGTGCCCGTACCCAATTTATCAGTTCCCGGGTGGCGGGCTTTTTTTCAATGCCTTCAATATTTCTTAAATCATAAAAGGCATTGATCGCATTTTCAGCTAATTTCCCATCGATTTCAGGAAAGTGAACATTGAGTATGTTTCGCATCATTTTTGGTTCCGGAAAGGCAATATGATGGAAATTACACCTTCCGAGGAAGGGATCCGAAAGATCCTTCTTGGCATTGGAGGTAATAACTATCACAGGTCTCTTCTTGGCCCGTACCGTTTCGTCTGTCTCAATGATGTCGAACTGCATCTGATCGAGCACATCGAGCATATCGTCCTGGAACTCGGTTTCAGCCTTGTCTATCTCATCAATCAGCAAAACACACCGTTTCTCCGCGACAAAAGCCTGACCAATTTTACCCATCTTAATATATTCGTTGATATTACTGACGTCCCGATTTGAATCACCGAACCGGCTATCATTGAGGCGCGTCAAAGTATCGTATTGATATAATGCCTCAACAAGCTTCATGCTGGATTTCACATTGAGAATGATCAGCTGCATCCCAAGTGATTCGGCAATAGCATGGGCTAGCATGGTCTTGCCTGTGCCTGGTTCCCCCTTGAGCAACAACGGCATTTCAAGCGTCATTGAAATATTTACAATTTTAGCCAGCTCATGGTCCAGAACATACCTTGACGATCCGATAAAGGGATTACGATCCATATTAATCCTAATAAATGTTTAAATTCAGCCACATAAAAACTAAATCAATTTTCCTGGAAAGCATTTCGTAAAGAGATCCGCCAAGCGGCTACAGCCACTTTGTTAAAAGCAGAGCATATATTGCTTCAACTCTTCGAAATTTCAACATAAAACAAAGATATAATATTCATTAACACTTCATCTGACCAGGCCACGAAAGTACCATCTCAGAAGAATAATTTCGACTGTCTTTTTACTCTTCAAATATTTTATACATTGTGTAAACTATTATTGATAAACGATATTAACCACCATTACCCGTTGCCGGAAAAGATACGGATAATCTCTGTATCGCTTAACAGACAAAGGTTCCAGGACAATGGCACTATGATTTTTTCCTGTTTTCCTAAAAAACAACGATCCATCGCAGGTTTCCCGACTATTGCATAGGGATTGACTTTTAATTTTCCTATTTGTAGATTCGTTTTTTATTAGAGTTTCGCAAGTGGGGATTAAACAGGAGATGGCCGTTTATAAAGACGTTCGTCCGCTATCGCGTTTCACTTGACCAATCGGAGAGCATAGAAACATGCGATACCCGAGTTCACCCAATAGTGCCACTTCATCTAAGGGTGCAGGCAATCAACGCAGTGATTACCTGAACATACGTTGTCTGATTTTATTCCTGACCCTTTTTTACCCCATCATGTGTTTCCTCGGTTCAGTGTTCTCTTCTCTCAAAATGAAGCATCTTACTAAGCACAGCACAGCAAATCCGTCTGCAACACCTGAACTTCATGAAAATGCAACAAATACAACTCCAATAATACCTGCACCTTGGATACATAAAACTCTTTTCACCACCACTTATGCTGCTGCTGTTACGTGATGGGGAAAGATATTTATGCACCCAGCAGAATCGCGGGAAATCGATTATTCAGTAGAAAAATAGTTAAATTTCTTTGAGTCTTTTATGAACCGACAATAGCTATCTAAATGCAAAAGTCAACAAACGCCAAGGAAGGAGGTCCATTACAAACATATTGGTCCAAAAATCATTTTCAAACCACAGTCGAATAGTGTTGGCGAGGCGATTTGCTGCGTCACCGACAATGTGAAATTGGATAGGAAAAAAGGAATAACTCAATGTCAGAAAGCACCATCAAAATCAAAGGAAAAAAGCAAAGCTCCTTTCTGGACAAGGTTAAGGAGATCATCCCGGACGGTGGAAATCTGAACCTCTGCCTCACTTGCGGAGCCTGCGCTTCAGGCTGCCCTGCAACAGGACTGGCGGATATGGATCCACGTAAATTCCTGCGCATGTGTGCCATGGGAATGGACGAAGAAGTAACCACCCACCCATGGGTCTGGATGTGTACCATGTGTCAGCGCTGTATATACGTCTGCCCCATGAAGATTGATATTCCTCAACTCGTTTTCAATGCCAGGGCGGAGTGGCCCCGTGAAAATCGGCCGTCAGGCATCATGAAATCCTGCGACATGGCTCTTCGCAATGATTCCAACAGCGCCATGGGTACGGCTCCGGATGATTTTATCTTCGTTGTTCAGGACGTTCTCGAGGAATACCGGGAAGCACAGCCGGAATTTAAGGATATGGAAGCACCCATAGATAAAGAAGGTGCCTTTTTCTTCCTCAATCAGAATTCAAGAGAGCCGGTCACTGAACCTGATGAAATGGTGCCGCTCTGGAAAATCCTCCATCTCGCGGGTGTTGACTGGACATACGGCAGTAAAGGCTGGGCTGCTGAAAACTACTGCTTGTTTCTGGCAGACAATGATTGCTGGGAAAGAGTTACGAGGGTATCGGCTAAGCAAGCCGACGAACTTGGCTGTAAGGTCTTTCTCAACACGGAGTGAGGACACATAACATTCTCAGTCCGGGCTGGACTGAAAAAATTCAATATCGAGCATAAATTCGAAGTAGCTTCTATCTATACTTACTACGCGAAATGGATCAGGGAAGGAAGGTTGAAAGTCAATTCCGACTGGAACAAGGACCTCAAGGTCAAATTCACGGTCCAGGATCCCTGCCAGATTGTCCGCAAAGGCGAAGGCGACAAAATCGCCGATGACCTGCGGTTCGTCATCAAGTCGGTGGTCGGGGAAGAAAATCTAATCGAGATGACTCCGAATAAGTCGAACAATTACTGTTGTGGCGGCGGCGGTGGATTTCTGCAATCAGGCTTCACCGATGAACGCCGGGCCTACGGCAAGGTCAAATTCAACCAGATTATGGCGACCGGTGCGGATTATTGCATTACCGGCTGTCACAACTGCCATGCCCAGGTACACGACATCGGCCATCATTATGGTGCCAGTTACGGCACTGTTCACATCTGGACCTTGATTTGCCTGTCTCTAGGAATCCTTGGCCCCAATGAACGAGCTTATCTCGGAGACGACCTGAAAGAAGTAAACGTATTTCACCCGGAAAGTTCCCTGTATTAAAGCTGTCAAAGGTACCGAGGAACAATAATAAACTGGTCTGTTCTGATTAGGAGGGAAAGAAGCCTATGAGTTTTCAAAAAAGATTAGCGGCGAAAGAATTTGCGGTACTGGCCGAAATGCACACCCCTAAAGGAATCAATATTTCCCGGCTGGTAAATGATGCTCGCCGTCTTAAAGGCAGGGTTGATGCGGTCGTCGTACCCGATATGGATAACGGCATTATGCGAATGAGCGCCCTGGCCGGTGGGGTTTTGATGCAGCAGCAGGGTGTTGAAACTATCATGCACATGTATTGTCGGGATCGTAACAGAATGGCATTGCAGGGAGATGCACTCGCCGCTCATGTTCTCGGCATCCAGAATATCATTGTGACCGGCAGTGAAGATATGAGTGAAAGCGATCACAGTGAAGCCAAAACGGTCAATGACCTTAATGAAGTTCAGCTTATTGAAGCCCTCATGACCCTGCAAACCGGAAAGGATATGAGCGGCTTTGACCTGGATGGCGCCCCTGATTTTTCAATCGGCTGCACAATTGAGCCTTTTGCCGATGATACCGGCAGGAATGCCGCTCTGCTTTCAGCCCAGGCAAAAGTTAAAGCCGGAGCGAGTTATATCATTATTCCTCCCATTTACGATGTGCCCGGCAGCCTTGATTTCCTCTCCAGGGTAAAAGAACTGGGTGTGCCGGTTATTGCGACCGTTTTTCTCCTGAAATCACTGGCTATCGCGCAGTATATTACCAACAGTGACCCTGGCGCGAACATAAGCAGCGACCTGATACGACGCATCCGGAAATCCGCCAACAGAGAACAGGAAGGAATTAAAATTGCCGGCGAAACAGTCCATGCACTCAAAGAGCATACCCAGGGTGTCCTGATACAAACGCTCGGCTGGGAGCACAAGTTGCCGGCAATTCTCGATGTTGCCAAAGTTTGATTTTTTCAACAAAATAGCAATTTATCCAAGGATTGACCGAATAATTCGTTTAACCCTGCTAAACCTGTGACAAGAAAAAGGTAACAATGCAGAACTCAAATACAATCGAAACCCAAAATAACAAAGTACTTGTTGTCGGCGGTGGTCTCGGTGGGATACGAACGGCTCTGGATTTGGCTGAAGCAGAAAAAGATGTCGTTCTCGTCGATAAGGACTTCACTATTGGGGGTCTGATGACCCAGCTGGATAGAACTTTTCCAACCAATAACTGTGATCTCTGTACCATTGCTCCCCATCTTTCGGAAAGTAACCGCCGGGAACACATCGAGCTCATGACAATGACGAGCGTCGAGAAGGTAACCGGCACAAAAGGAAACTTTTCAGTAACTCTTAAAACCAGACCAAGATATATTAATCTTGAAAAGTGTACTGCCTGCGGAGAATGCCATAAGCAATTCCCGAAATGCGTGCGTTTCAATCCCGGCCTCGATCACCGGGCGCCCACGTGTATGCGTTATCCCCAGGCGACCCCTCAGGCATTTTCAATCGACCTGGACAACTGTCCTGATGTCAATGCTCTGGTCAATTGTTGTCCGGCCGGGGCAATAAATCCCGACGACATGCCGATAAACCGTGAAATCAAATGTGCATCCATCGTTTTGTCTCCCGGCGCAGCTCTTTTTGACCCGAGTCCTCTTGATTATCTTGGCTACGCCAAGCTCCCCGATGTGGTCACCAGTCTCGAATATGAACGTATACTTTCCGCTTCGGGTCCGACTTCCGGTAAGCTGGTCTGTCCGTCAAACGGAGAACGGCCTAAAAAAGTTGCCTGGATTCAATGTATAGGTTCCAGAGGGCTGCAAAAAGGCGCTGGCGCCTACTGTTCCAATGCCTGCTGTATGTTCGCCTTAAAAGAGGCAATCGTGACCAAAGAACGTTTCCATGAAGATATAGAAACCACTATATTCTATATGGATATGCGTACGTTCGGCAAAGACTACGAGCTTTACCTCAATAGAGCTAAAAACGAATATGGAGTGCGCTTCCTGCGCAGCCGTCCACACTCCATTCTGCAGACGGAAGGGCAGACCGACCTGACCATTACTTACACCAAGGATGACAGTACCAAGCAGTTCGAAGAAAAATTCGACATGGTAGTTCTGTCAACCGGTTTTAAAACCTCGGATGAGACCCGGGATCTTGCCGCCAAGATGGGGCTTGAGCTCAACAGTGACTTCTTCCCGGTAACCGACGGCTTCAACCCCGTTGCCACCAGCAAAGCCGGCGTATATGTAGCCGGCACCTTCGGAGGCCCCAAGGACATACCTGAAACTATGGCTCAGGCCAGCGCCGCGGCATGTATGGCCGGGGCCGATCTCCCCAAGCTGGAGAAAAAATCAGATGAAAAAGCCGCGGGAGTCAAAGAACGGGACATCACCAATGAAGAGCCCAAGGTTGGTGTATTCATCTGTGAATGTGGCGAAGATATCGGCGGTGTCATTGACATGGAGAGCGTCCTGGCACATGTCGGCACTCTTCCCCACGTGGCCGTTGTTAAATCAGAAAGTCATGGCTGCAGCCGAGTGTCCATGCAAAATATTCGGCAGACCATTGAAGAGGAACAACTCAATCGTGTCGTTATCGGAGGTTGTTCTCCCCGCACTCATCTGACCAAATTTCAGGAGCTGCTCGGCAAGTCCGGTCTCAATAAATATCTGGTGGAAATCGCCAATATCAGGGATCAGGCTACCTGGGTCCATTCAGGCAATAAGGACAAGGCTACCGCAAAGGCCAAGGAACTGATACAAATGGCGGTAGGAAGTGCTGTCAAAGCACAACCTCTCACGGATCAAAGCCTGCCTATGAATAAAAATGTTCTGGTCATAGGAGGCGGTGTTACCGGTATGACCGCAGCACTGAAGCTTGCCGATCAGGGCTTCCAGATTTATCTGGCGGAAAAGAGTGAGAAACTTGGCGGCTTGGCCAAAGAGCTGGTAAAAACGCTGGAAGGCAATGATGTCCAGGCCTATCTTGGCGACCTCATTACCAAGGTTGAAAGTCATCCTAAAATTCAGATTTTCACCCGGGCCCTGATAGTTGACCACAGCGGCATGCCCGGCATGTTCAAGACCGGAATGCAGAGTGGACCTCAGATGTTCTACAGGCAGATTGAACATGGCGTCACAATTCTGGCGACCGGCGCCCTCTCCAACCGTCCGTCCCAGTACCTGCTCGATCAATCCCCTGCAGTCAGGACCCAGCTGGAAACCCAGAAATATATCTACAGCAATCCCGAAGCCGTAAAAAAATGGGAAAACGTGGTGATGATACAATGCGTCGGATCCCGTACGGCTGAAAATCCCAATTGCTCCCGCATCTGTTGCCAGAATGCCATTAAAAATGCCCTGGCGATTCTTGAAATCAACCCTGAGGCCCGCATTTTTGTCCTCTATCGTGATATGAGAACATACGGTTTCCAGGAAGAATACTATCAGAAGGCAAGAAGTAAAGGTGTTATCTTCGTCCGCTATGATGTGGACACCCCACCCGTTGCAGAAGCGGCTGGTGAACAGGTGGACGTAACCTATTTCGATTCCATTCTGGGAATGAATGTAACCGTTACTGCCGACAATCTCAGTCTCAGTACCGGCATGGTAGCCGATCTCGATTCCACCGAGGAACTTTCCATGATTTTCAAACTGCCGCGCACCAGTGATGGCTATTTCCTTGAGGACCACGTTAAACTCAGGCCCGTGGATATGGCTGTTCCCGGCTTTTTTGTCGCCGGCACGGCGCATTCTCCCAAGTTACTAAGAGAGAGTGTTACTCAGGCCAATGCGGTAGCAGCAAGGGCACAAACCATGCTCGCCAGAGATGTGATTAACCTGGGAGCAGCTTCTGCCCGAGTTGACGGCAATTTATGTGCCGCCTGTCTGATCTGTGTCAGGTCATGCCCGTTCGGCATTCCCTTCATCAATGCAGACGGCTATTCGGAAATAGATCCGGCCAAGTGTCATGGCTGCGGTGTCTGCGTCTCGGAATGTCCGGCCAAAGCCATTCAACTGATGCAGTTTGAAGACGACAGGATTCTTGCAAAGGTGGAACAACTATTTGAAAGGATAAATGCATAATGGAAAAATTTGAACCGGTAATTGTAGCTTTTTGCTGCCACTACTGTGCTTATACTGCTGCGGATATGGCAGGCAGTCAACGCTTGCCCTACCCTCCAAATGTTAAAATCATTCAGGTGCCCTGTACCGGCAAGGTTGATGCCCTGCATATCGTCACCGCTTTTGAAAAAGGAGCGGATGGTGTTTATGTGGCGGGTTGTCTGGAAGGAGATTGTCACTTCAAAAGAGGCAACACGAGAGCGGCACGGCGCGTCGACTATGTCAAAAAGTATCTGACGGAAATCGGCATCGAAAGTGAACGACTTGAAATGGTCAATATGTCGGCAGGAATGGGACATCGTTTCGCCCAGGTGGCAACGGAGATTACCGAAAAAATCCGCAAACTTGGCCCCAGCCCCATAAAGACGGCTATAGCTCAGTAACCGGCAGCGTTTTATTAGTTGACGGCATAACAAAAAACTCCCGCAAAGCACGGGGACTCATTTTAGTGCCCAGGCTTCGCGGAGCATAAGTACCTAGACGAAACTCATTTTAATAAACCAGAAATGACTTTCTAAGGTACCAAGGAGAGTAAACCACCATGATCACTGCTGAACGAAAACCTTTAGAAGAACTTATTGAATACATTAAGCCTTTCAAGCGTATTCTGCTGCTTGGCTGTAATGAGTGCGTAACCGTCTGTGCCGCCGGCGGCAGAAAGGAAGTAGGACTTCTCGCCTCGGGACTTCAGATGGCCATGCTGAAAAGTGGCAACACCATCGAAATCCGTCAGCATACCCTTGAGAGACAATGCGATCCGGAGTATGTGGAAGAGCTGGTGCCGATGATCGACGGCGCCGAAGCCGTGATGTCCATGGCCTGCGGTTGCGGGGTGCAGCAACTTGCTATGCGCTTTAAGGACAAACCGGTTTTCCCCGCCGTTAATACCAAATTTATGGGTGCATCCGAACGCCAGGGCGTATGGGCGGAAAGATGCCAGGGCTGCGGCAACTGTCTTCTGGGAATTACCGGCGGCATCTGCCCGATCGCCAGATGTGCAAAACAACTGATGAATGGTCCATGCGGTGGCTCTACCGGCGGCCACTGTGAAATTAGCGAAGATGTAGATTGTGCCTGGCAACTCATTTGGGACCGACTCAAAGCTCTGGGCCTGCAGGATAGATATTTAGATATTGTTCCGGCAAAAGACTGGAGAACCGGCGGCGGCAGTGGTCCAAGAAAGATTATTAGAGAGGATTTGGCAGAATGAAAACTGAAAGCAGATTAGAAAAAGTTTTGGCGGCTGGTCATCTGGCAGTTACCTCGGAGTGTGGACCTCCACGTGGAGCTAAGCCGGAGGAGGTCATTGCAAAATCAAAATATCTCGCCGGCATTGTGGATGCGGTCAACGTAACCGATAATCAAACGGCAATGGTGCGGATGTCGAGTCTGGCCGCATCCATTCTCATTAAGCAGCAGGGTTTGAATCCCCTGTTTCAGGTGACCTGCAGGGACCGCAACAGATTGGCTATGCAGGCCGATATTATCGGCGCCTATTCATTTGGTATCAACACCATGCTCTGTCTGTCTGGTGACCATACCAAATTCGGCGATCATGCAATGGCCATGAACGTTCACGATATAGACTCCATTCAGATGATTCAGATGGTGAAGGATATGCGGGAAAAGGGCATATTCCAGGGTGGTGCGGAAATTAAAGGCCCCCCAAAAATGTTTATTGGCGCCGCGGCCAATCCCTTTGCCGATCCATTTGAACTGCGGGTTATGCGACTTGCCAAAAAGATCGAAGCCGGTGCTGATTTTATTCAGACACAATGTATTTTCAACGTACCAAAATTTGAGCAGTGGATGGAAGGAGTCCGGGCCAGAGGACTCCATAAAAAATGTTACATTCTTGCCGGCGTAACTCCCTGCAAATCACTCGGAGCTGCTAAATATATGGCAAACCGGGTGCCGGGTATGGATGTGCCGAAAGAAATTGTCGAGCGAATGGCCTCTGTACCAAAGGAGAAACAAGCGGAGGAAGGTGTAACCATCTGCGTGGAAACCATCGAAAAACTCAAAAAAATTGAAGGCGTCGCCGGTATTCATATCATGGCGATCGAGTGGGAAGAAAAAGTTGAAGAAATTTGTGAAAGAGCAGGACTTCTTCCCCGACCTCAGGTATAAATAATGAATCAGGTTTTTCAACCAATAAGCAGATGGGAGGAGAATAAAACATGAGCGATGGTAAACTAATTCTTGTAGTAGATGACGATACGGATCTCGTGGAAATGGTCTCCATGAAGCTGGAAAATGCCAACTTTCGCGTGGCTAAAGCATATGATGGAATCGAGGCTATGGACCGTATCAAGGAAGCACGCCCTGATCTGATCATTCTCGATGTCATGATGCCGCGAAAAGACGGCTATACTTTGTGCGACGAACTTAAAAATTCCGATGCCTACAAAGACATTGTCATTGTATTGCTCACTGCCGTTACCGAAGCAATAAAGTCGACGAATTATACCCACATGGGTGGGAAAACGACTCTTGCTGATGATTTTGTACCCAAGCCCATTGATCTCGACAAACTCATGGAAATAGTTCAAGACAATCTGTAGTTCCTGGTTTTTCTCCTGTTATCCCCGGCCGTAAGCGACGGCCGGGGATAACATTTTTTTCTTATCGGCGAGCAATGGAAGATGGTCAAATGGTTCGCATTGGTGGTATCAAATTCAGTGAAGAACTGGCGCAGGTTACTATTGCCTACAACACATCCGACAAGTCTTCTCTTCCTCACTTACTGCAACTGATCGCAGGAAAAAGTATCAACATCTCTTTTCTTTGTCATTCCGTAGTCACCAATTTCCCTGAGAGCAGTTTTTGTGTTGAGCGTTTCGAGCTTTACAGGATTCAGCAAATTCTTAATTTTTCTCCTTTTCAATACAGACACAGCAAGATCATTCCATCTGTCGGTACAATGACCTTCTTCCCGCACAGGAACAGTTTCAGGCTGTTGGGCACGATTATGCATTTCTTCGGCAAAAACCAATTTCCCATTCATTCTCTCAGCACCTCGATTTCCACTATAGCTCTTAACACGGACTATAGCTTATTGGATGAGATTGCGGAAAAATTACAAACTGTTCTCGAACTCCCTGAAAACCATGCTCCCTTTCGGCAGGATTTTCGGATATCCCAGATCACACTGTGATCTGTCCACTTCTGGAGGAACACCAGTGGAAACTATTGCGGTGTACAAGGAAGAACGGGTTAAGGTTTATGGTATCACACTAAAGGTCGATCTCGTTCTGGTCATTCTCCATTTTCCGGTACACCAGCTGGAACACTGGGGAGAGCAAATCATTCTTCTTGAAAACCACATAAAACAATTCGAGTTAGTGACCTATCATGCCACCAATAAAACCATGACGGAACTACATCTGCTGATTGAGCAAAAGAAGAGCGAACCACTGCGGGAAATAGTGGAAAAATGGCTATCTAATCATGAGGAGGCAGGAATCAAACTAAAACAACCGGTGGATATATTATATTTGCATGGACCACATTTTCAGGATAGATTTGGCATAGCAGAGATAGCTTTTCAAACTCTGCAACAAAACAACATTGAAATTCTGGTCTCCGGTTGTGCCGGCACCAGTATGTATCTGGTGACTCCGGAAAAGCTGGGCCGATCCAGCAGAAAAATTCTCGCCGACACCTTTCTCATACCAAGCTCAACCTAACTGCCGGAAATCGGCAGTTGAAGAAGAGCTCAATTTTCCGCGCTCTCACATCGTGATCCTTTGCTTGAGAAACTCTGCAGTATGAACTCCATGACAGACTCACCTGGTTTTGACAAAAGCGAAGCCGACTGGCGGCTTCGGGTATTTGACGCCCTTTCCTTTCCGACTCTTATTTTAAAACCGGATCACACTATACTTGCCGCCAACAAAAAGTTTTACGAACGAAATAGAACCGGGGAGAATATCGTCGGCAGAACCTGTGATGAACTTTTTTCTGAAGGGAAAACACTCAAACATCTCTCATGTACGGGAGCCAATTGCCCTCTGCAACGGGTGTTAAGATCAAAACAGAACCAATCCGATGTTCACAAAAATATTGATGTTAGTGGT
The DNA here is from genome assembly GCA_963835305.1 of uncultured delta proteobacterium. Classification (GTDB taxonomy): domain Bacteria; phylum Desulfobacterota; class Desulfobulbia; order Desulfobulbales; family Desulfocapsaceae; genus Desulforhopalus_A. Next base: position 577,772 of record CAWIEU010000006.1, on the reverse strand, counting down.
GAGATAGTTTGGGAGGAACGTTTTTTCTCGCCAATCCTGGGAGAAAATGGAGAGGTTAAATATGTAATTGAAAGCCTTCGGGATATTACCAAAGTAAAGCACCTTGAGAAAAAATATAGTGACGTTCGTGAATTGATCGACAAAGTCGTTCAAAGTTCCGTAAGCGCTATCATGGCTGCCGATCGCAAAGGTGAAATAATCCTGATGAATAAGGCGGCTGAAGAGCTGTTTGGCTATTCGGTTCATGACGCTAACCTGGTAAATATAGAAGACTTCTATCCATCTGGAGTAGCTCGCGAAATTATGAAAAAACTTCGCGATGAAAAAATAGGCGAAAAAGGCAAACTTCCCAGTACCCAGGTCAATATCATAACTAAAACCGGCCAATTGATTCCTGTTGAAATGACCGCCGCCATCATTTACGAAGAGGGCCGGGAGGCGGCGACCGCGGCAATTTTTAACGACCTGCGGGAAAAACAGGCCGTCCAGAAAAAGCTGGAAGAAACAGAAAGTCAGCTCTTTCAATCAGAAAAACTCGCCTCGCTTGGCCGATTGGCGGCAGGCGTGGCTCATGAGATCAACAATCCCCTGACTAGCATTCTGCTCTACGGAAATCTCATGAAGGAAAAGCTGGAAGAGAACCATTCCCTGGCAAACAACCTCGACTATATCCTCGAAGATGCCGAACGATGTAAGGATATAGTAAAAAACCTCCTGGCCTACAGCCGCCAGACCCGCCCGGCCAAGGGAGTCTTTTATCTCAACAATCTTATCGGCGAAAGTTTGCGGCTGATACGCGATCAAAAGCTTTTCATGAACGTCAAAATCATCAAGGACCTGGACAACTGCCAGATCCTTGTCAATGCAGACAAAAACCAGCTCTGTCAGGTATTGATCAATCTGATAATCAATGCTTTTGATGCCATGGAAGGCAGTGGCACCCTCACTCTCAGGACTTATCGCGACCGTAAGGAGCACAAGGCATTTATTGAAATATCCGATACGGGAAGCGGTATACCGCAGGAAAACCTTTCCAAGGTATTCGATCCTTTTTTTACTACAAAAGAGGTCGGGAAAGGCACCGGGCTTGGTCTCAGCATGGCCTATGGTATATTGGAAGAAAACCATGGTAAAATATCCATCAAACATACGGGTCCTGACGGCACGACAATTCTCCTGGAACTGCCGGAAGAGCCGGTATCGAACGAGTTCCAATTCATGTCGATTGGTTGATTATTAATTGAGGCAACTGCTTGGAATAGCAGAGAATCTGACAATATCGATGATCAATTTCCTTTCCAGGGGCCTAACGCCAGCAAGGTGGTGCAAATGCCTTTCGCGGATTGTTTTTCTTGTTTTTGGTGAGCGAAAATAATCCAAAAGGCACTAAATGACAGCTCGACTCGTGCAATAAAAGACGGTATATTTTCTTATTGGTACTCTTTACCATTTCAGAGTAAACAACAGAACAACCTGCGGTAAGGGGAAACATTCCTTTTCGTTGGATTCAATTATAAAAGAAGCACAAAAATTAGCTTTCTTGCTATCGGGGAAAATTAAAACAAGGTTGATAAAGGGAGGAGGCGACAATTATCCATTTTTGATTATCAAAATTCGGGTTCGCCCGATGCGCAATCATCAAAGATGATAAACCGAAAATAATTCCACTTATTGGAAAATAACGTAATCGTTCCTCAGCACTCCATACGCGCACGATCATCCCATCGCAGTGGCCGATTTTAGCCCGTCAGCCTGCTTGTGCACCTCTGGAGTTCCGCTGTACTTTTACAAGTCTTGGGTTATGCGAGGATTTTGTTATCCCGGTTAATCCCACTGAATGGTTACGAAAAAACTGAGGGTATAGAAAATTGACCATGAATTTTAATATACTACTGGGTTTAGCCGGCATTATCTGTCTGATTGGGTTGACTTTGCGATTGTCAATCTGGTTTTCTCAAGGTATACAACCTGCCGGATCATCCTCCACACCAGCGCTCAATATCGGCAACAGAATGAAGGCTGCCCTGCAAGGCATTCTTGAAGTGACATTCAGCCGCAAAATTCTACTCTTTTTAAAATCTCTTTTCGTTGATTTAGTTTTTCAAAAACGCATCTTTGACAAGAGCATTCTTCGTTGGGTTGCGCATTCCCTCATTTTTTTCGGCTTCATCCTGCTCTTTTTTCTGCATGCCCTCGGATCTACAGTTTCTGAGTCGCTTTTCAATAATTATTTACCGACATTAAGCCCATTTCTTTTCTTACGAAATCTCTTTGGCGTGATGGTGCTTCTGGGGATCGGCATTGCAGTCTTCAGGAGAATCTCACTCAAACCCCAGCGACTGAAGACCTCTTCCGGCGACTGGGCGGCACTGTTTTTTATCGGTATCATCATACTCTCCGGAATGCTGCTTGAAGGCTCGAAGATGTCATCCTTCACCAAGTACCAGTCCATGGTCGATGAGTATGCAGCCTTTTCCGATGAAGGGGACGAAAAAGCCCTCGAAGCCTTCTGGGTACAGGAAAATGGGGTAGTATCTCCCAATATTGCAAAACCTGTTGATGCAGAGCTTGTCGCCCGAGGGCGCGAGGTAAACAGTGAGAGTTGCATAGAATGCCATGCTTCAAACAGAATGGCTTTTGCAGGATTTGCCATGTCGAAAATCAGCCGGCCATTTTCTGCGCTTGTCGGGGATTCCCATGCGGTAACCATTTTCTGGTATCTGCATATTATCGCCTTCCTGTCCTTTTTAGCCTGGCTGCCATTCAGTAAAATGTTTCATATCCTTGCCGCACCTGTCAGCCTCATTATTAAGCGGATCACAGGAGACGAACTGAGTGAACCTGCTAACATTCTCAATCGTCAGATGATTGGCCTGTCCGCCTGCACCCATTGTGGAAGCTGCTCGATTGAATGTTCATCGGGAATGTTTTACGAAACCTTCGGCAATGATTTCATCCTGCCTTCGGAAAAAGTTCAGTATCTTAAAAAATTTGCAGCAAATAAGGAGCACGACCCGGAAATAACAAAACGCATGCAACAAGGTCTGTATATCTGCACCAGCTGTGATCGTTGTACAAATGTTTGCCCTTCCGGTATCAATTTGAAAGAATTGTTTATCAGCTCAAGATATAGTCTGCTCGACACAGGTGCTCCGGAAACCTCTATGCTCAGTCATTTTTCCTTTCCCCTGGCTCTGGCACAAAATTTTGTCGACGATCACAAGAAAGCTCTGAAAAAGGTGACCGATCTTTTTAAAGAGAATTTTCCTCATCTGACTGATGTTGTTTCTCCCGTAGTACTCGATAAGACGACGGGATTTGCCAACAAGAGCTATAAAGGATGTTATTCATGCCAACGCTGCACCAATATCTGCCCGGTGGTACGAAGTTATGACAATCCCTTGGAAGCTTTAGGTATGCTGCCTCATCAGATCATGTTCAGTTTAAGTATCGGTAATGTGGATCTGGCCATGGGTTCCCAGATGATCTGGAGCTGCTCTACCTGTTATCTCTGCCAAGAACACTGCCCTAACCAGGTAGAACTCTGCGATATTTTTTATAGTCTAAAAAATGGTGCCATAGACAAAATCGAGGCAGGAGCGAGCGCATGAAATACGCTTTTTTTCAAGGATGCAATATCCCCATACGTATCGAGCAATATGCATCATCCACCGTAGCTGTGTTCAATGCCTTCGGGATCGAACTGAAAGTTGTTCCTGATTTCAACTGCTGCGGCTATCCGGCACGTAATGTCGACGAGAAGGCCTATCTTCTGCCTTCGGTTCGAAACCTGGCCATTGCCGAGAAAATGAATCTTGATATTCTGGTAATTTGTAACTGCTGTTTTGCCAGCCTGCAAAAGGCAAAAAATATGCTGGCCAAAGACAGTCGGTTAAAAGACGAATTTAATGGGTATCTTGCCAAGGAGGGACTGAAGTACCAGGGACACGTACAGATTAAACACTATCTGACGGCACTCTTTGAGGAGGTAGGAAAGGAACAAATCAGCAGCCGTTTGGTCTATAAATTTAAGGATCTTAACGTCTCGGTAATTCACGGTTGTCATATACTGCGACCGAGAGAAATCACCACCTTCGATGATTCCTTCGTGCCGAAGATTACCGAGGAACTCCTCCAGCTCACCGGAGTAACAAGCCTCGATTGGCGTGGAAGACTTGAGTGTTGCGGCGCTGCCCTGGCAGGAATAAATGATGAGCTCTCCCAAAGGCTGTTACAAGAAAAGATAAACGGCGCACAGGAGGCAGGAGCCGATTATATCGTCCCTATCTGTGCCTACTGCCATCTGCAATTTGATACTACTCAGAAAAATATGAGCAAGAAAGATCCAGCGGCAAAACTGCTGCCGGTAATCCTCTACCCCCAACTTCTCGGTCTCTGCCTCGGGATTGATGATAAACTATTGGCCATCCAACGGAATAACACCATTACCGTCGATGATATTGGACGCATCAAATCCCTGCTCGGCCCGCCGGTAGTGGAAAAGAAAAAAAAGAGAGCAGCGGCTGCCACCTGAGAAGTCGACACAGAGTTACAATTTTGGAAATGCCGGACTCAGGAAATGTCTGGAGATATACCTTCATAAACTGAAACCACCTCTCCATATGTGTCCTATGAGGTGGTTTTTTCTTTTTTTTCCCATGAAAATGTTTACTGTGCAACTGGAGCTAACCCCGGTAAACGGGAAATCAGCTGAGATAAGTGCCTTGGGACAAATTATTTTTTTGCAAGAGACCTAATAATGATCTGTAAGGTACTCAACAGAGTGCCGTACTATGGCAGAAGGCTAATGAATTCCATCATTTGCCTGGGACCTTCTATCGGAGATGATATGAGTAAAGTAATAGCGTTTGCCGGAAAAGGCGGTGTAGGAAAAACAACGGTAGCATCACTGGTCATCCGTTACATGGGTGCGTCAGGACGTTCTCCTGTCTTGGCGGTAGATGCCGATCCTAACAGCAATCTCGGAGAGACTATCGGGCTGGAAGTGCCGGCCACTATTGGTGATATTCGAGAAAACTTCATGAAAGATCCCCAGGGTATCCCTTCCGGCATGGATAAGATAAATTACCTGGAACTGCTTATAGAACAGGCCCTGATTGAGCGACCAACTTTCGATCTTCTCGTCATGGGCAGACAGGAAGGACAGGGATGCTATTGTATGGTCAACAATATTCTCAATAATTTCACTGAAAAACTCAGTGCTCACTATAAATATATGGTCGTTGATAATGAAGCCGGAATGGAACATTTGAGTCGACGTACCAGCGGCCGGGTAGATATGCTCTATCTGATCACCGACTATTCCCTGCGCGGTTTGAGAGCTGTTCGCCGGATTAATACAATGCTGCAGGGCTTAAAGCTCGATGTCAAGAATATGGCGATTGTGGTCACCAGGGGTCCGGAAAAACTGAGTGATGCCTTTCTTGCCGAAGTTGAAGAAATCGGCCTGCCGATAGGCGGCATCATCCCCAACGATCCGGCATTACTCGAATTCGACATGGAACGCCGATCCCTGTTGGAATTGCCCGATGATGCACCCTCGGTTGTCGCAGTTCAAAAACTCATGGAGGAACAATGTCCCGTTTTTTGATGTCTTCATAGTTTTTATTAAGGGAAATGCGGTTCATACCGTATTTCCCTTTTTTTGTTTCAGGCAAATAAAATGCATTTTTTTGACCTACATCAAGGGCATTACTATGGTTCATGGTAAACTCCGGACTTCAAGAGCCCGATTAGATGAGTGATGCCGCGAACCACAATTTCAGGAGAATTCATATGAAATGCCCCGGACAAGATTCGAAATACTGGAAAAATGATGCAATCTTTGACGTGGATTGTCCAAAATGCGGCACGCCTATAGAATTCTACAAAGATGACACAACGCGTAGATGTAATAATTGCGGGCATCGCCTGGTCAATCCCAATATGGATTTTGGTTGTGCGTCATATTGCCAGTTTGCCGAACAATGTATGGGAACCCTGCCGGAAGAGTTTATAGGAACCAGGGAGGACTTGTTAAAAGACAAGGTAGCAGTTGAAATGAAGCGCTACTTCAAGTCTGATTTCAAAAGCATTCGACAAGCCACTGCTGCTGCCGGCCATGCAGAAAATATCGGCAAGAAGGAGGGAGGAAACCTGGCTTTCATTCTCTGCTCCACCTATCTCCATGGCCCAGGACCGGATGGTGCAAGATCGATTCTGCAGAAAGTCGGAGCGAGTGAACAGATGATTCTTGAAATTTGTGAACTTCTTGAAAGCTGCACTGATATTTCACCAAAGGCTTCCTTAGAGGCAAAAGTGATTCATGATGCTCTGATGCTCAGACAACTGCAGGACGATCTCAAAGAGAAACGAATTGAAAAAGAAACGGCTAAACAACGCATAGAACAACAACTTTTTACAGAATCGTCGCGAACCATAGCTCTTGCCCTCTTGTCATAATTCCGTCAGCGGCAGTCAACGACTGCAGGCGGCTTTTCGTCACTCAGGCTGCATGATTTTACGGACCGAGTATCGTAACCTTTAAAATTTTGAGTGCGATCGCTTTCAAGAAACATTCGAACTCACATCTATTTTCCAAAGCCGCTTCTTTCTACTCCCTCGCCTTGTCTCTTGCCTTTATTTAAGATATTATCATTTCATACTTTGTTTAATCATTCGGAAGAGGTTGGCTCTCCGGAAGTATCTGAATATTTTTATCTCATTTGTTAAAGGTGGCCATGGCCTCAGTATTAGTCGTTGACGATGAACGCAGTATGCGGGATTTTCTGAAAATTCTTCTGGAAAAGGAGGGTCATGAAGTAACTACAGCAAAAAGCGGTGCAAACGCCCTGGATTATCTCGCCAACCAGTCGATCGATGTTATAGTCAGTGATATCCGAATGCCGGGGATGACGGGGATTGAACTTCTGGAAACAGTGAAAGAGCAATTCCCCAAACTTCCCATCATCCTGATTACAGCCTTTGCCTCACCCGACGATGCCGTTCTGGCTATGAAAAACGGAGCTTTTGATTATATAAGCAAACCTTTTAATGTCGATGAAATTAAATCGGTCATAGAATCGGCCACAAATAAAAATATCCACACCGACAAGTTTCAGGAACTCAGCTCCACCTTTCCGGAGCTCATTGGTAAGAGCCGGGAAATGGTAAAAATATTCGACATGATCAGGCGTGTCGCCCCTACTCCCGCAAACGTTCTTATCTATGGAGAGTCGGGTACCGGCAAAGAGCTGGTTGCCAGGGCGATTCATGATCACAGCAACGTCTCTTCCCAAAATTTCGTCCCCATCACCTGCAGTGCGATCCCTGAAGATCTGATGGAAAGTGAACTGTTTGGTCACATAAAAGGATCGTTTACAGGTGCCATCTGCGATAAATACGGGCTCTTTGACGAGGCGGATAACGGCACGGCGTTTCTCGACGAGATTGGAGAGTTGACACCAATAATCCAGACAAAGCTCCTTCGGGTTCTCCAGGAAAGAGAGATAAAGCCGGTCGGGGGCACTCGAACAAAAAGGATCAATGTTCGTATTATTGCCGCAACCAACAAAGTGCTTGAGGATGAAATCCGAGCCGGAAGATTCAGGGAAGACCTCTTTTACCGGTTGGCGGTTGTCCCACTGCGAGTGCCCTCGCTCAGGGAAAGAAAAGATGATGTCCCGCTGCTGGTCGATCATTTTCTAAAAAAATATTCAGAGCGGCTTGGCAAGGAGATCCAAGAGATATCTTCCTATGCCTTGCAGGTGCTGATGAACTATAATTTTCCGGGCAACGTTCGGGAGCTGGAGAATATAATCGAGCGTGGGGTCGCCTTGGAGAACTCTAATATCATTCTCCCTGAAAGCCTCACTTTTGCAGGTGGCATTAAAACATCCCAGCCGGAGCCTCCTGTTATTTCAGCCAATCCTCTCATGCAGGCAGCCGAAAGCGAAGAGGAGCTCTATGATCTCGGCATCGAGAAAGTAATAGCCAATCTTGAGAAACGACTCATTTCCCATACCCTGGCGAAAACCAACAATTCGAAAATGAAGGCGGCGGAACTCCTGCAGATCAGTTTTCGATCTCTGCGTTACAAAGTAAAAAAATACGATTTAGACTGATTCTCATGGATGTATCCACTCTTTTAGACCGCGCCAGAAACACGGTAACTGCCGATCAGCTGCTCAGAAACCAACTGCTCTGGATGCTGCTGTTGCGAATCATTTTGTATACTTTACTGTTGGCTGTCAGCTATATTTTCAAGAGCTCGGATCTTAATGTACTTGTGCTTCCTGAAAGCTTGTTCACCCTGCTGCTCCTGATAGTTTACCTGACAACTATTTTCTCCGCATTCTGGTTATTGATATACCAAGGAAGTTTGCGAAATTTCGGATATACCCAGACTTTCATCGATTCCTGTTTTGCTGCATTTCTTGTCTTCTTTTCCGGTTCCTCCAGTTCCATCTTCAGCTCGGTATTCTTTTTCCCAATCATCGCCGGAGGGCTCATACTTCCCAGGAAAGGCGGCTTGGTTGCCGCGGCTGCCGCTACTCTTTTTTATGGAATAATTCTTTTTCTGGAGACCTATGGATTATATCCATCGTATATACGAGAATATATAGTATATCCCTCCCACTCTTTTATGGTGAACATCAACAATTTCGCCGTACACGGGCTGACATTTTTTCTCGCTGCGGTACTGAGTGCCCTCTTCAGCAAACGCCTCCTGAAGACAGAGAACGCCCTCAATGATTCACTCAAGAATTTTGATCGTCTGGCGGTTCTTTATAAGCAGATATTCGATAACATCTCTACCGGGATAGTGACAATAGACGGCCAGGATATTATCAGTTCAGCCAATGCCGCCACCGAAAAAATTGTCGGTATGGACAAAAGGTTGATGCTTGGTAAAAAATTATCCGATATTTTTCCAAACATCGATCTTTCAGAGGCTAACCACAGATTAGCCATCGATTTTTTAAAAGATGACGGCACTTATATCCGCATTGGCTATTCCCATATGATCATCCAGAATTCGGAGAGTGAACGACGGAAGCCGGAACCTCCGCACAAGATCATCACGCTCCGGGATATTAGTGAGATTGAAAAGCTTGAACAGCAAGTCAGGCAAGCTGAAAAACTTGCAGCCATAGGGATGATGAGTGCCAGTATCGCCCATGATTTTCGAAATCCGCTTACGGCCATATCAGGTTGTGCCCAGGTCTTGGCCAGGGAATTTTCCGCGGAAGGCAAAAAAGGCTACGCTAATTTTGAGTTAACCAATATCATCCAGCGGGAATCGAACCGATTGATTGCAACTATTGGTGATTTTTTAAGATTTTCACGGCCGGAACATTGTCATTGCAATTGGTTTTCGTTACACAGCTGTCTGGATGAAGTGCTTCAGGTATTAAAAGCAGATCCTTCCTGGCCGACAACGGCGCGGATCACCTACGACATCAAAGGAGCCATTGATATCTGGGCGGATGAAAAGCAAATGTTTACGGTTTTCAACCATTTCATTCAAAATGGCCTGGCCTTTTGTCCGGCGGGTAATGAATGTATCACTATCACAGCCCAAGAGACCAAAACAGCGGTTGATGGGGACGCAATTGAAATTTCATTTCGCGACAACGGACCTGGAATCGAGGAGAGCAAGAAGGAACAGATTTTCGAACCATTTTTCACAACCCGAACCGATGGAACGGGATTGGGCTTGGCTATCGTCAAACAGACAATAGAAGCCCATCATGGCACTATAGCAGTTGGAAATGGTGAAACAGGCGGAGGAAAATTCACGATAACTCTCCCACTGCCCTAACAATTTTGATTCACTGCCTGGGCTGAAAGTTTACTTATCGGGCTTTTGCGTTTTTTGCAGATAAGGGGCTTCCTCGCCAAACCTGAGTTGTTCGGTTTGAAGATAAATTCTGCCGGTACCTGACGGATCGACCGCCAATATCTTGCCACCGATCCATATTTTATCGCCACTTTTCAGCTCACGAAGTTCCGGATACACACTGAGATCAACCTCACTCTCAATCATTACCCCGAAGCCGTCTTCCGACACATCCAGCAAAAGGTTAGTCTTCCCGTCCTCTGTTTGGCGAAGGCTGAAAAAGTATCCCGGCCACAGTACCGGCATTTGTAAGAGTTTTGCCGAGACTGCACCCTCGTTGAGATTTTGCATCGAGGCCAACTGTTTTAGGAGTTCATCGGGAGATGGTTTGAGAAGATAGGAAGTGTTTGCAGAGACTTGTCCCTTCGAATTTTGTCCAGTCGGTACTGTCGCTTTTTGTTCGGCCTTAAGTTTCACTGTTTTTAAGGTAGGGTCCGGAAGCGGCTCCTTTTCATGTCTATTATTCTTCTGCAGATAGATTCCACCTGCGATGAAAAGAGCGAAAGCAAGCAGCACCCCGAGAAGAGCTACTCTCTCCTTATGCTTTTTTAGAAATTCAATCGCTGAAATAGGTTTTTCCTGCATTTTCCGTTATCAAGATATTTAATAGTAAATCGAAGACTACTATAGTGTACCTTGTCATTCCTGTTCTTTCCAGACTTTTGCCCCTAATCCGGTCAGTTTATCGACAAGATTTTCATATCCCCGTTCCAGATGATAGATCCGGGAGATTTCGGTTCGACCGGAGGCGGCAAGGCCGGCAATCACCAGGGAAGAACTGGCGCGAAGGTCCGTCGCCATCACCGGAGCACCACTCAGACCTTTCATTCCCTGCCCGGTGACAACGGCGAAATGGCCGTCAATTTTAATTTTTGCACCCATTCGATGCAACTCGGCCACGTGCATGAAACGATTCTCAAAAATAGTTTCATTAATAACGCTGGAGGCAGAACCCAGTGTCATCAAAGCCATAAACTGTGCCTGTAAATCAGTTGGATAGCCGGGATACGGCATCGTCTTGATATCTACATTTCCTACCTGCCGTAAAGGTTTTTCTTCACCTTCCAGCCAGCCGAGGCTTATGGAAGATTTGGTCTCTGTGATCTGAAGTCCGACATTACGAAGCTTTTCAAGCAATGAGGGCAAATGGGAAGGATCACAATGAGTAACGGTTCCGCTACCTCCCGTTGCCGCTATGGCAATGAGGTAGGTACCTGTCTCAATTCGGTCGGGAATTATGCAGCAATCCGCAGGAGACAATTGCTTTACTCCATGTACAGTCAATCTATCGGTGTCTTTTCCTTCAATCCTTGCGCCCATGCCATTTAGCATATCAACAAGATTACCTATTTCAGGTTCTCTTGCCGCATTCTTCAAAATCGTTGTCCCTTCAGCCATAACCGATGCCATGAGAAGGTTTTCCGTCCCGGTTACTGAAGGAATATCGAAATAGATGACATTACCGCGCATCGGTTCGTTGATAACGGCATCGACATAACCGCCTTCCAGCCTGCAGGTCACACCTAAACGTTCCAGCCCCATGATATGAAAATTGATAGGCCTTGCGCCAATCGCACAACCACCGGGCAGAGAGACTTTGGCTTTGCCGAACCTTGCCAGCAGGGGTCCTAAAACAAGAACCGAAGCCCGCATTGTTTTAACCAGATCGTATGGAGCCTCAGTATGGAGAATATTGGTCGTGTCCAAAGTGAGTATATTCCCAGACCACGTACTCTGTACTCCGAGATTCTCCAGAAGACGAACAAAGGTCCGGGTATCGCGCAAATACGGCATATTTCTCAGAACATGCTTTCCCGGAGCGAGCAAGGTCGCTGCCATCAGGGGCAAAGCCGCATTTTTGGCACCGCTGATTCGTACTTCACCGGACAATGCTCTGCCACCTTCGATAATGAGTTTTTCCATTGTTAGCTGTGTCTCCTTTATTTTTCCAGCCTGGCATGTACAACCCGGTCACGCCCAGCATAATCTAGAAGTATTTCAACTTGTTGAAAACCTGGTCGACCTGTAGAATTTTCCTGAAACATTTTTCGGACCGCCTCTCCCTGATCTGCGCCGATCTCCATGAAGCATTGGCCGCCCGGACAGAGAACCAGCGGTAATTTATCACGAATCTCTTGGATACGTTCAAGCCCCCTCTCTCCCCCATCAAGTGCCAGATGCGGTTCATAGGCTGCTACATCGGGCATAAGATTTTTCGCTACATCCAAGCTGCTGACGTATGGTGGATTGGAGACTATAAGAGAAAAATCCCGCTTAAATCTAAAAGCAGAGAGAAGATGCCCCTGAACAAGCACCACGAGTGAATTGACATTGTGCCTTCTCGAATTCTTCCTGGTGATTTCAAGAGCCTTATAAGAGATGTCGGATGCGAAAATAGTTCTGCCGGTCTCCTTACCCAGCACAGTTGCTATCACTCCGCTGCCGCAACAGAGATCGAGGATTTTTCGGTTATGAAAATTTTCCGCCTCGGTGAGTGCAAATACCCGGTCGAGCAGGAATTCAGTTTCGGGCCGGGGAATAAGCACATCCGGAGTTACATAAAATGGTAAGGACCAGAATTCCTGTTCTCCAAGGATATATCCAATGGGTTCTCGTTTTTTTCTTCGTTCCAGCAGATGCAGGTAACTCGCTTGAATTTCCGGATGAACTTCGGATTGACCACACAGATATATCTCCGTTCTGCTCTTTGCCGTACAATGCTCAAGGAGAAGTCGCGCATCCAGATCCGCTTCCGGCACTCCGGCTCCGGATAATTCGGACTCACCAAAGCGGAGAAGTTCAATCAGTCGCATGTCGACGGCAGATAATGGAATTGCAGGGGTGGGATCGGACGAAAAACGGACAATAGTGTCATGACACTTACTGGATCGCCTTTAGTTTTTCCGCCTGATCGTGAGTAATGAGGGGGTAAATGACATCTTCGAGTTTACCACTGATGATTGAATCGAGTTTATAAAGAGTGAGGTTTATCCGATGATCCGTCATTCGTCCCTGAGGAAAGTTATAGGTTCGAATTCGTTCGCTTCTGTCACCGCTACCGATCTGACTCTTTCTGTTCTGAGAAATTTTATCGTGGCGTTCCTGTTCCATCTTATCAAGCAATCTTGCCCGAAGGACAGTCAGCGCCTTGGCTTTATTCTTATGCTGCGATTTCTCATCCTGACAGATAACCACCAATCCTGTGGGCAGATGCGTTACACGGACAGCCGAATCCGTGGTGTTTACCGACTGACCGCCGGGTCCGGAAGAACGGAAGACATCAAATTTCAACTCATGCATGTCAATTTTTAAATCCACCTCATCGGCTTCGGGCAAAATTGCCACAGTTACCGCTGAAGTGTGTATTCGTCCCTGGGTTTCCGTTTCGGGTACTCTTTGCACCCGATGAACCCCGCTTTCGTACTTGAGCTTCGAATACACCTGATCGCCGCTGATAAGAGCAATAATCTCCTTGAATCCCCCTATCCCCAGTGGATTGGAACTCATAACCTCTACCCGCCAACCCATGTCTTCAGCAAAACGGCTGTACATACGGAAAAGATCACCGGCAAACAAGGCGGCTTCATCTCCTCCCGTGCCGGCTCTGATTTCCAAAAAAATATTTCTGTCGTCGTTGGGATCTTTTGGCAGAAGTATGATCTTCATTTCCTGATCAAGTTTCTTTTCCTTGACAAAAAGTTCCTCAAGCTCTGCTTTGGCGAGCTCCTTCATATCCTGATCTTCGTCTTCATCATGAAGGATCATTCTATTTTCTTCAATCTGTTTCTGAACTTTCTGATATTCTGAATACTTGGCATTAAGTTTGGTGAGATTGGAATGCTCCCGGACGACTCTCTGATATTCCTTCTGGTCATTTACCAGTTGGGGATCGGATAACTTTCCTTCCAGATGAGATATTTTGTCCTCGAGATCAGCAAATTTTTCAAACATAACGTTCAACAGGAAGAAGAAAAAGAAAAAAGTCCACAACCATGCCGCGAGCATCGTTGTGGACAGTTTGATACCTTAGAAATTCATTTCTTGTTTTTTTAACAATGAATTTCGTGAAGGTACTTATACCCGCAAAACACGGGCACTAAAGAGAGTCCCCATGCTTTTCGGGGGGTAGTACCTTACAGATCGATTTCTTGTTTTTTACAAGAAGTGCATTGGAATTAAGACTTACCTTTGTCCAGATTCGCATAATGCTGTGCATAACGCTGCTTGAATTTTTCGATGCGACCTGCAGAATCGACCAGTTTCTGCTTTCCGGTAAAGAACGGATGACAGGCGGAACAAATCTCCACTTTCATTTCATCCATCACAGATCCCAGTTCTACTTCATTGCCGCACGCACAGGTTGCAGTAATTTTATTATATTCCGGATGTATACCTTCTTTCATAGCGACTATTCCTCCAACTCACCAAAATATATGATGATCTATTAGTAGTATTGTTATGATTTTTCCAAGACACAAGAGTGTCATAATACCCAAACAGCGGATTTTTTCAACACAAATTGGCAGAGTGCTGTTATTACCCAGGCTTAAGATCATGCATTCATAGAGTCCAGAAAATCTGCGTTCGTTTTTTGGTGTTTGAGCTTATCTATCAGAAAATCCATGCAATCGGCCTGATTCATGGAGTTCAAAAGTTTTCGAAGTATCCAGATCCTGTTGAGTGTTTCAGCTTTCATTAACAGATCCTCTTTTCTGGTTCCGGACCTCTTAAGATCGATCGCAGGGAAAATACGCTTATCAGCCATTTTCCGATCCAGAATGAGTTCCATGTTACCGGTTCCCTTGAACTCCTCGAAAATCACTTCGTCCATGCGACTTCCTGTTTCGATAAGTGCAGTTGCCAGAATGGTTAGGCTGCCACCCTCTTCAATGTTCCTCGCCGCGCCAAAGAAACGCTTGGGACGATGCAGAGCGTTGGCTTCGACACCACCGGAAAGAATTTTACCACTGGCCGGAGTCACCGTATTATACGCTCTGGCCAATCGGGTTATGCTATCAAGGAGAATCACCACATCCTTTTTGTGTTCAACCAGTCTTTTTGCCTTTTCAATGACCATCTCGGCGACCTGAATATGACGCTGGGGCGGTTCATCGAAGGTCGAACTAACCACTTCAGCGGTTTTAACGGATCGCGCCATCTCGGTGACCTCTTCGGGACGTTCATCAATCAGCAAAACGATGAGATAGACCTCTTTGTGATTTCTCACAATTGAATTGGCAATTTTCTGCATAAGTACGGTCTTGCCGGTTCGGGGAGGAGCGACAATGAGTCCTCTTTGTCCCTTGCCTATAGGAGCGAACAGATCCATAATTCTCATGGACATGTTGTCCGGTTGCCATTCCAGATTGAAGGGTTCGTTTGGATGAAGAGGAGTCAGATTTCCAAAAAGCGTTTTCTGCTTGGCAGCATCGGGCGGATCAAAATTGACACTATCGACTTTGAGAAGTGCAAAATACCTCTCTCCCTCTTTTGGTGCCCGGACAAGGCCTTCGATGGTGTCACCGGTTCGAAGATTCAGTCTGCGTATTTGCGATGGCGAAACATAAATATCATCGGGACCCGGCAGATAGTTGTAATCCGGCGCTCGAAGAAAACCGAAACCATCTGGTAGGATTTCAAGGACACCGTTGCCACGCATTTTTCCGTCTTTTACAGACTGAGCTTTCAATATCGCAAAGATCAGTTCCTGTTTCCGTAATGAACTGTACCCCTCGACTTTTAACGAACGTGCAAGCTGTACCAATTCACCGATTTTCATCAGTTTCAGTTCCGCCAGATTCATTTAATCTTCTTCTCCTTTCTGGATTTATTGGCAGGATTGTAGAAAAATACCACTTTTAATTCTTACCCCACGGACAAACCGTACACTATTGCCGGTGTAGTTTATATTTTGTCTGTTATATCCATGCATCTGGCGAAATACCGGAGCACAGTTAACAGCAATTGAAAACAAAGCTGGTTTTAAAGAGACTTTTTTGGGCTTTTTCGTCGCTTAGATTAAAAAAACAGAGTGGAAAAATGGCCAGATCTGTGGAGAATCACATTATTGAAATCAGCAGATCTTCAGGAAACCATCATTGGAATTATGTATTCCAAAGTGATATTAACAGGATCTAAAGAAACGATTTAGCAATGACAGGCATTTTGAATATCAAAATCATCGTTTCTCTTATACGTTTTCGGACTTATGCTGTCAAGCTTTTTAGGTCGAAAATTATTGTATCCCTGCACTTTTCACTTTCTGACAAGCTTTCTCGATAGCCAGGCGATCTGTTGCACCGTACTCACAAATGTACCGGAATTATCGACTATAAAATGGGCAGAATCAAGTTTTTTCTTGATGGGAATTTGAGCGTTCAGAATCTGCTGTATTTCTTCGTCGGTCAATCCATCACGCGCCATAACTCTTTGTATGCAAAGGTTTTCAGGAACGTAGACAACGACACAGGCATCAAAGTCATCCTGCCACCCGACCTCGTAGAGGAGCGGAACCTCAACTACCAGGATTTCACCTCGCAATGCACAGCTGTAACTTAGGGATGATACCCGCCGGCGCACCAGCGGATGAAGGATATTTTCCAGCTTTATCCGCACCTCGCGCTCCTCAAATACCGCCTGCCGCAAAAGGATTCGGTCGATATTTCCGTCATCCTGCAGAAACTCGTGACCAAAAACCCGAGTAAATTCTTTATATCCCTCAGCTCCCGGATACATTTGAAGGCGGCATAATTGATCCGTATCGATCAGATCGGTCTGGAGCGTTGAGGCAAGAATTTTGGAAACGGTCGATTTCCCGGTTCCTAAGCCTCCGGTCACTGCAATATTCACTTTTTCTCCTCTAGACTTCCCGACCAACCCAGACTTTTCAAAACTTCATAGAAGTCCGGCCAGATAGCCGCGGTTTTGTCGACAGGAGCGTCCGTAACCGGATGTTGGAAAACAAGTCTAAAGGCATGCAGGAGTTGTCTGGGAAATCGGCTATTATCTTTTCCGGAGCCGTACACTCTATCTCCTGCAACAGGATAACCGAGATGCGCCATGTGCAGCCGAATCTGATGCGTTCGGCCGGTTTCAATTGCAACTTTTACCAGACTGAATTTATTATCAAACTCCTGAAGCACCTCCCAGCAACTGGCGGCATGTTTTCCTCCAGCCTGTCTGATTGCCATCTTTTGACGCTGTATCGGATGACGGCCGATTGGAGCTACTATTCTCCCCTTTTTTTCCTTGAGTATACCATGGACCAGCGCCAGATATTCTTTTTGTAACCTATGGTTTTTAAAACTATCCACCAGCAGGCGATGCGCGCTGTCGGTTTTGGCAATAAGCATAATGCCGCTGGTGTCCTTGTCAAGCCTGTGAACAATACCGGGCCGCATCGTGTCTCCGGCTTCGGCTATCGACTCACAATGGTATACCAGACCATTGACAAGAGTTCCGTTGTGATTGCCACTGCCGGGGTGTACAACAATTCCTGGTGGTTTGGAAAGGAGTATTATCGAATCATCCTCAAAGAGGATAGGAAAATCAATTTTTTCAGGAAGAACTTCAATCTCGGGTTTGCCCTCTACAGACCCCTTCAACAATTCGAACTCTTTGAGACGATAACTGCTCTTTCGCTGCACATCGTCGACTAAGATCAATCCTTTTCTAATAGAAGAAATAATGAGGCTTCTGGAAACCGAAGGAAGATAGCGGGAAAGAAACTGATCAAGACGCATCCCCTTCAGTCCGGCTTCGATCCTCACCTGAAAATACAGGTCTGATCCGCCAGATCTGCCCGGAGTTGCTCCTTTCGATTCCATACGAATAACTTCTTCTGCAACTAAGGTGAGAAAAACGCAGCAAGCGCCTTCGCGTTAGGAAAAAATAGCCTCAATAGTTTTGCTGACGTTTGCCTCTTCCGTATTCTGAGCCAGAGACAGTTCCTTGACAATAAGGTTTTTCGCGGTATCCAGCATCTTTCTCTCGCCATAACTAAGGTCCTTGTCGATGCTGAGGAGGAAAAGATCACGAAGCACAATTGCCACCTCATGAACGGAACCGGTCTTAATCTTTTCCATATAATCACGGTAGCGGCGATTCCAGGTCTGCGCTCCTATGGCCACTGACCGATCGGCAAGGATATCCAAGACCGTTCCCACTTCATTTTTGCCTACAATTGCCCGCAAACCAACATTCTTACTGCTGGCGGTAGGAATCATAATCCTCATACTATTATCCAGAATCTCCAGAATATAAAATGATTGATCAATCCCTCCAATAGTCTTTGTTTCAACAGCTTTGATAACTCCAACGCCATGGGCCGGATAAACTGCCATATCACCTTCGGTAAACACGGATATCTCCTTTTAATACAACGCCTTGCACAGGGTATATTAGACTAACAAGAAAAGCACAAGACACAACGCAGTAATTTGCCATACAAGGAAAGCGTCGGATAATAAAAAAAGTATTTTCTTTTTATCCGGCATTTTGATATTTTGCTGCAGCGGGTGTATTACAGTAATCAACCAAATTCGAATCTACATAATACAATATAACACAATTTCCGCCTAAATGCCGTACCTTTTTCATTTTGGCAGGATAATCCACCGGGCGACGGTGCCGGTGCTTCAAAAGGGCTACTGCTATTTCAAGCTATTAAGGAGATTCATGGCTTTTGCGGGATCACCTTTCAGAAAGAGACGAATTCCATCTTCCAGATCATCATATCGAGACTGTAGAATTGCAAAATCGTCTGCGGTAATATCGCTTAATACATATTTCTCGATCGGGAAACTCGGATGGACTGTTCCGGTTCCAGGCCGTCCGATGCCTATTTTCAGACGATAAAAATCCTTGACTCCAAGTGCTTCCACTAAGGATTTTATACCATTATGACCACCGGCACCTCCCCCCTTGACAAGCTTCACTCTACCCGGCGCCATATCAAGATCATCATGAATAACCAGTAGTTGGTCAGGTTTCACTTTAAAGAACCTGAAAAAATGGACAACGGCCTTGCCGCTAAGGTTCATGTAAGTATCCGGCTTTACAAGATGTACTTTATTTCCTCCGATTGTCAATGAGACATATCGGGCATGCCATTTTTCACAAATGATGGGCGAACTCCATCTTTTCGCCAATTCATCCAGGACAAAAAAACCGATATTATGCCGAGTGGAACAATACTGCTCACCGGGATTGCCTAATCCTACAATTACATAATCCGATTTTTCCATGAGTGCGATAGTTCCCGAGGTGCAAATGAGTGGTAAATAGAAATATGTGCCCCTGAAATCTTCCAACCGAGAGAAGCAAACCAACGAGGCAAGTCAGATACTTAATGGCAGGATGTGTCAATTTTCGAAATAAAAAAGAGGTCCGGAAAATTTAAACTTTCCGGACCTCTATAAACTCCCACCATCGATAACGCTTCCTGAGCTTTTAAACTCAGGTTATGTAGTTGCCTGATCAGGTTTATTTTTTTCCGCTCTTTGTTGGTTTAGCGTCAGATTCTTCAGCCTTCTCACCAGGTTTGACTATCGACACAACCACGGTTTGAGGATCGCTAATCATCTTAATATTAGCAGGAATATCGATTGCCGCGCATTTGAACTGATCACCAATTGCCATCGGGGTAACATCAACGACGCATTCGTCAGGAATATCAAGAGGTTTTCCTTTCAGGACCACTTGATTGCAGCCGACGGTCATGTTACCACCGAGATCCACACCCTTGGCTTTTCCTTTCAGAACAACCGGCACGGTAAAAGCACGCTCCTTCTGTAGATCGATTTCACAGAAATCAACATGAATAAGGGTGTCCCGAACCGGATCCGTCTGTACTTCTCCGACCATCACGCTCTTTTCCATGCTGTCGTCAACCTTCAATGTAACAACGGTATTTTTCCGGTAAAATTCGAGAAGCTTCGCCATAAGCGTCTTCGTGTCAAGCTGGAGCATTTGTGCCTCAGCACCACTACCATATACCACCGCCGGAGTCATTCCTTGCATACGTAACTGCCGCATGGGTCCCTTACCGGAAGTATTTCTAACAGAAGCGGATATCTCAACCTGAAGCATTTTTCCTCCTTTGCCAAACAGTCGTTCCTGCATAATTTACAACGACTGAGCAGAATGTGATAATTTTTAACTAATTTAGTACCTTAGAAATTACTCTTATATCTTTGCGGAAAGAATTCCGGAAGGTACGAATCCCGTTTATCGGGCGTTGTTAATATTGTTTTATAATTATACTTAAGTACAATCGTCAGTTACACGAAAAGCGAACTAACGGAATCTTCATTATGTATTCTCTTTATCGCCTCACCGAGCAATTCTGAGACTGACAAGACTTTAATTTTTTCGCATAGCAGGGCATCGCTTCGCAGCGGAATAGTATTGGTAACCACAAGAGA
Source organism: uncultured delta proteobacterium (assembly GCA_963835305.1). GTDB lineage: Bacteria > Desulfobacterota > Desulfobulbia > Desulfobulbales > Desulfocapsaceae > Desulforhopalus_A. The sequence goes on along the minus strand of CAWIEU010000006.1, from coordinate 557,447 downwards.
TTTCAGGACAGATTTCTGCAATCGCTCTATTGCGGGACCGGACAGTACCGGGTGCGAACAGCAGGCATGCACCTCCTTGGCCCCATTTTCCAACAATGTCGTAGCGCCTGCGCACAACGTACCGGCCGTATCGACCATATCATCCATCAGAATGGCCGTTTTGCCTCTAACATCTCCGATAACATGCATTGCCTCGCACTCATTCGGCTTATCTCGGCGCTTGTCAATGATTGCCAGCCCGGAATTCAACCTTTTGGCAAAGGCCCGGGTTCTTTCCACGCCGCCCGCGTCCGGAGAAACCATAATCACGTTATCGCCGAAGGATTCCTGAATATATTTCAAAATCACGGGTGCTGCATACAGATGATCCACGGGTATATTAAAAAACCCTCCGATCTGTCCGGCATGCAGATCCATGCAGAGTACTCTCCGCACCCCTACCGCCATCAACATTTCCGCCACCACTTTAGCGGTTATAGGAACTCGCGGAGCATTTTTTCTATCCTGCCGGGCGTAACCATAATAGGGGAGCACTGCGGTAATTCTTCTGGCTGACGCTCGCCTGAGAGCATCCACCATGATGACCAGCTCCATAAGATGATCGTTGACCGGCGTGCATGTTGGCTGCACGACAAAGACATCAGTGCCCCGGACGTTCTCCTTGATTTCTACAAAGATTTCCCCGTCACTGAACTTTCTGACATCGGCTTGACTGAGAGGTATTGCCAGATGAGCGGCAATCTCACAGGCCATTTTTTTGTGAGCATTGCCTGAAAAAACTTTTAGATCTCGCATCGCTTTTTGATGTATTCGGGTGAACTTGAAAACGTATTAATGATGGCTGGGGCGGCAGGATTCGAACCTACGGATGCCGGGATCAAAACCCGGTGCCTTACCGCTTGGCGACGCCCCAGTACATGCTCTTGATAAGAAAACCTTTTTACCGTATTCCTGACGCAATCCACCAACAATACGTTTTAAATCGATACCAACCGACTTTTCAAGGTCTGGAAATACTCCAAAAACAGTCGGCCCACTACCAGACATCAAAACCTGCGATGCCCCTACAGCCAGCAATGATCTCTTTATCTGTTCTATTTCAGGATGCTTCGCACAAGTGACCTGCTCGAGGTCGTTATGCATATCCTCCAGAGAGAGAAAATCTGACTCGTACTTTTGAAAGCATGACAATTTAGAGTTTTTCGACGGACTTGTCAATGTTAAATTTTGGAAAACCCACGCTGTTGAAACAAAAAAAGATGGGTTCACTATCACAAACGAACAATCGGTTATCGAATCGACCGGGTGCATGACATCACCGATACCTGTGGCGAAGACGGCATTGTGGTCAACGGCAAAAAACGGCACATCGGCACCCAAAGGCCTTGCCAAATCAATGAGTTGATTTTCAGAAAATTCCCGGTCAAAGAGTTCGTTCAATCCGCGAAGCACAGCGCCCGCATCACTGCTTCCTCCTCCGAGACCCGCGGCAACCGGTATTTTTTTCTGAAGTTTTATACTCAGCCCTGTCCCCTTTCCTTTTGTACTCGCAGCAAAGAAAGCCCTTGCTGCCCTGACTGCAAGATTAGCAGCACCTGCCGGAAGGGATGCATCATCGGTGGAAAACTCTAGGCGATCGCTGGAAAGCAGCTCCAGTTCGAGGATGTCATAGAGATCAATTTTCTGCATCCAGGTTTCCAGGTCATGATAGCCATCGGAACGTTTGCCAAGAACAGCCAGAAACATATTTACTTTTGCCGGTGCCTGAACGGTTATCTTTCGACTCAGAGCCATTGTCTAAAAAATTACTTTCTTACCGCTTTGACAAAACGGATTTTGATATCATAGAGGATATTTTTTAAAAGCTCTTCTTCATCTCTAGACAGGTTGCCTTTTGTCTTCGTCTGAATCAAGGCCAAAGTATCTATGGCATGTTTGGCCAGATCCAGATCTACTATCTTTTCTCCGGTTTTCGGATCGGATATTTCACCAAGATGATAGAGGGCTGAAGTATTCAAAGACATGACAAATGCTGGAAAAGTCACCTCCGGCATAACACACCTGCCCTGCTTATCGGGTACCTTACCCTCACCGCATCCACACTCGCCGTCTTTTTTATTCCCAATGTCAACCATCATTTTACTCCTCTAAAAACAATTTTATTGATTTATACGGAAGTCAGGTCCAGCACCTGCGCTTTAGTGATATTTTTCAGATCTTCGACCTTGGCGAGCAATTCTTTAGAGACCAGCTCATCGGTACTGAGAAGAATGATATTCTGTTTACTCTTTTCCTCACGTCCAACAGTCATTCGTGAAATATTCACTTCTGCAAGACCGAGGGTAGTTCCCAGGGCGCCGATCACTCCAGGCACATCATTGTTGAATACAAGCAGCATGGGGCCGGATGGTAGTGCTTCCAGCCTGAAAGAATTCAAACGGACGAGGCGTGGTTCATTGCGGCCGAAAACAGTCCCAACCAGAATGTTTTCCCCTTCATTGGTTATTACTTTGATCGACAGCGTATTGACAAAATCGTCGGATTTTTCACTCTTCGATTCAATGATGCGAATTCCCCTCTCTTTCGCAATAATCGGTGCATTGACATAGTTCACTGCATCTTTCAGAATCGGGGTAAAGAGCCCTTTAAGGAATGCGACGGTGATCGGGCTGGTATTCTGTTCAGCCAGTTCACCACTGAATTCGATATTTACTTCAGCCACTCCGCCTTGAGCTATCTGCATATGCAGACAACCAAGCATCTCACCAAGCTTTATGTAAGGTCCCACCTGAGCCAGGACCTCGTCACTGACCGAAGGGACGTTGACTGCGTTCGTTACCGAGCCTTTCAGGAGATAATCGGCAACTTGCTCGGCGATTATAAACGCCACACTCTCCTGGGCCTCGTTGGTCGATGCTCCAAGATGAGGCGTACAGATAAAATTATCCAACCCGAGAAGGGGGCAGTTTTCAAAACTGGTAGGCTCTTTGACAAAAACGTCAAGGGCCGCGCCGGCTATTTTATTATTCACCAGGGCGTCGTATAGAGCTTCTTCATCACAGATCCCCCCGCGGGCGCAATCAATGAACATGGCATCGCTCTTCATCATCTCAAAAAATTTGGTGGAAACCAGGTGCTTGGTTTCCTGAGTCAGCGGCACATGGACGGAAATATAGTCGGATCTGCGAGCTAAATCCTCCAGACTGACCAAATCCACGCCTATTTTTTCAGCCATCTCTTTCGGCATATGCGGATCATAGGCAATGGTTTTCATCTTCAGCCCCTGAGCCCTACCGGCGGCAATTCCACCAATCCGGCCGATGCCTATAACTCCGAAAGTCTTCCCTGTAACCTCCCGGCCCATAAATTTCTTTTTTTCCCATTTTCCTTCCTTCATCGACCGACAGGCCTGAGGAATATTTCGGGAAAGAGCCATCATCATGGAAATAGCATGTTCTGCCGCGGTTGTCGCGTTGCCGTCCGGTGCATTCATGACTACAATACCTTTCTGGCTTGCAGCGGGAATATCGACATTATCAAGCCCGATTCCTGCACGGCCGATGACTTTCAGCTTATGCGCCATCTCCAGCAGGTCAGCAGTGACCCTGGTGGCACTGCGTATAATTAGCGCATCATAATCGCCAATTATTTCTTTCAGTTCCTCCGGCGAAAGTCCTGTATTGATATCGACATTAAGACCTGCGTTCCTGAGGACATCTACGCCAACCTGGGATAAATTGTCACTGATCAGTACCTTCATTCTCTTAATTCCTCGATAAGAACCCGTCTTCACTTTCCCTGTCCTGTAACCAGGAAAAGCACCATTAATCTCCATTGCCTGAAATAATTCCGATATGCCTTAACGAACAAAAGAACAAGAGGTAACAACGCCGTGGTAATAAGGGAAAAACTATACAAAGTTCCCCTGTGGAGAACAACAAAAAAACTGGAATTTTCCCAGCCGGGATTTACCCCTGAAATGGATATTCATTTCAGGGAGCCGGAGCATGGATCCGTAATAATGTTGAACATTCATCACGAAAAAGATATATAGCAGCCTGATGTTCTGTTCGGTGTGCAGCCATATCGGAAAAAAAATATACAAGCTGACAACCCATCGAAACATTTAAGCTTATAATGTCATTACCAGCGGTATGAGCTGGTTCAAGGAGTTCTTTTATGTCTGAAACACGATTACGTTTTCCGCCGAGCCCCACCGGCTATCTTCATATCGGGGGAGCAAGGACGGCTCTCTATAATTGGCTCTATGCCAGACAGACAGGCGGCAAGCTCATTCTTCGAATCGAGGACACCGATGTCGGCCGGTCCACCGAGGAATCGATAAAGGGGATCATTGAAGGTCTCGAGTGGCTGGGAATCGATTACGACGAAGGACCCTATTTCCAGACGGAGTTTGAGAATGATCATATTACCGCAGCCCAAAAGCTCCTGGTGAAGGGTGCCGCCTATAAATGTTTTTGTACCAAGGAAGAACTGGATACAAAACGCGAGGCTGCTCTGGCAGCCAAGAAGCCGCTGGGATATGACCAAACCTGCCGAAACCTGTCAGCCGAGGAGATAGCCGAGAAAGAAGCGGCAGGCCTTCCTTTCGTGGTTCGTTTTAAGGTCCCCAAACGAGTAGGCGTTCTCGGTTATGACGATAAAATCCTCGGTCGTATCGAATCTAATTATTCTGAAATAGACGACTTTGTCATTGTCCGATCCAATGGTAAACCACTCTATCTGCTCTGCAATGTCGTCGATGATATCCGAGACCGGATCACGCATATAATCCGGGGTCAGGATCATATGACCAACACTCTCAAACAGGTTCTGTTATACGAAGCTCTGGAAGCTCCGTTGCCGGTGTTTGCTCATATGCCGCTCACCCTTGATACGAAAAAAGCCAAAATTTCCAAGCGCAGCCATGGAGAAATAGTGGCTGTTCAATTTTATCGGGACCATGGGTTTATTCCCTGGGCTTTCAACAATTTCCTGGCTCTTCTCGGCTGGTCTGCGGGAGATGACAGGGAATTCTACTCAAAAGAAGAACTCATCAGGGAATTTTCACTCGAACGGATCAATAAATCGAGTGCTATATTCAATTTCCAGAAAAACGACCCTAAATTCTTTACCGACCCAAAAGCTATTTTCATAAATGAACATTACCTTAGAACCATGGAAGTTGCAGAGCTTGGGAAAATGGTCAGAAAAGAACTGGAAGCCGAAGGTCTCTGGAGAGAAGCCTATGATACCGACAAAAAAGACTGGTACCTCAAGACCCTCGATCTCATCCGTGATCGTTTTCATACCCTGAAGGATTTTACCACACTTGGCCGGGCATACTTCGCCGACGACTTCACCATAGATCCAAAACCGCTTGCTAAAAATGTTTTAAAATATAATGAATTACAGCAGTGGCTTCCGGAACTCGCCGACAGGTACGAAAAACTTGCGGAGTTCACGCTGGAAGAAACCGAACGGGTTGCCAGAGAGTATGCCGAGGAGCTGTCGATTAAGCCGGGTATCATCATAAATGCTATGCGTACCGTCGTCACGGGACAACTGGCAGGTCCTTCAATGTTTGATATTTTGGTTACTATCGGCCGGGAAAAAGTCGTGCAACGACTCCGATCCGTTGGAAAACTTTTTGCTTAGATTAAATCGCTTACCTTCATTTTACGAGTCGCCAGCTATGGAAATACTAGAAAATTCAGAAAGCAGACCACTAGATTTCATTCGCCAGATTGTCGCTGACGATCTGCATTCCGGAAAACACCAGAGGTGTATAACCAGGTTTCCACCGGAGCCAAACGGTTTTCTCCATATCGGTCACGCAAAATCGATCTGCCTGAATTTCGGCATTGCCGAGGAAATGAACGGAGTCTGCAACCTCCGCTTCGACGATACCAACCCAAGCAAGGAAGACGTCACTTACGTGGAATCCATCCAGGAAGATGTCAAATGGCTTGGTTTCGGCTGGGGAGAGAAAGTACTCTATGCCTCGGATTATTTCCCGCAACTCCATGCTTACGCCATTCAGCTCATCAACATGGGTAAAGCATATGTCTGCCAACTCTCTCCCGATGAGATACGGGAATACCGAGGTACCCTGACTGAACCGGGAAAGGAGAGCCCTTACCGCAATCGGTCGATAGAAGAAAACCTCAAACTTTTTGAACAGATGGGAAACGGTGAGTTCGAAGAAGGCAGCCATGTGCTTCGCGCGAAAATCGATATGGCTTCACCCAATCTGAACATGCGAGATCCGGTGATCTACAGGATCCTGAAGGCGCATCATCACCGTACAGGAGCCACCTGGAAGATTTATCCGATGTACGACTACACCCACTGTCTTTCCGACATGCTGGAAGGTATCACTCATTCCCTTTGCACCCTGGAGTTTGAAGATCATCGTCCCCTGTACGATTGGGTGCTGGACACCTTGCAGACTCCATGCCATCCGCGGCAGATCGAGTTTGCCCGGCTCAATCTCACCTACACGGTCATGAGCAAGCGGAAACTGCTGAAAATGGTCGAGGGCAATTATGTGGAAGGCTGGGACGATCCCCGAATGCTGACCATCTCGGGTTTGCGGCGTCGCGGGTACACTCCTGCCTCAATCCGTAATTTCTGCAAGGCCATCGGCATCGGCAAGAGTGAAAGCCGAATCGACATGGGAGTACTGGAAAATGAGATCAGAAACGACCTTAACGTGCAGGCGCAACGGCGAATGTGCGTCCTCGACCCGGTTAAGGTGATAATCGATAACTATCCCGAGGATCTTGTTGAGGAAATGATAGGCAAAAACCATCCACAAGACCCGGCAATGGGTGAGCGACCTCTCCCCTTCTCCAGGGAACTTTATATCGAACGGGATGATTTCATGGAGAATCCTTCAAAAAAGTACCATCGTCTTGGCCCGGGCCGGGAGGTGCGGTTGCGATATGGTTACCTGATCCGCTACAGTTCCCATACTAAAGATGAAACCACCGGAGAGATCACCGAAATTCACTGCACCTACGACCCGGAAACGAAAGGTGGCACCGCCCCTGACGGCAGGAAAGTGAAAGGGACGATTCACTGGGTATCCGCGGTAAAGGGAATTCCGGTGACAGTTCGGATGTACGACAGACTATTCAAGGTGGAAAATCCTGAAGGGGATAAGGACGTTGATTTCCTCGAACAGCTCAATCCCCAGTCGAAAGTGGTCATCTCATGCGCTATGGCAGAACCCAGCCTGGTGGATCTCCCGCCTGGAGAAACAGTACAGTTCGAACGTCAAGGTTATTTCTGTGCCGATCCGATAGAGTCAAAACCTGGGAGTCCGGTATTTAATAGAACCGTAACCTTGCGAGATTCCTGGGAGTCCAAAAACCAGGTGTAAGCACGGATTAATTTTTCACCTTATTTATTTGTTTTCAGAGGAGCAGAAAATGACGCTCATCAATTTACGCCGGATGGCCAAAAATCAGTCAGGAACCATCAAATCTGTCAAAGTAGGTGGGGAACTGGGCAGAAGAATACGGGAAATGGGCCTGGTTCCCGGAACCGAAATCACTATCCAGGGGAGAGCCCCGCTCAATGATCCTGTGGCTCTCAGAGTAATGGGCGGCACCTTGACCCTGCGCAACAATGAAGCCGATTACATAATGGTGGAAACAGGAACCTCCGACTAAGCTATGCTCTTCACGGCAGTCCCCCTCTCCCGGACTGCCCTCCGGCTGTTCTGGTTAGTTTTGCCGCCTTACTCATCCGCCAGGTCCTTTCCGGCTCTTTTTGCGGAGAAACCTCCAAAACCCGGGAAACTCCTCCGCGATTAAAGAGCTCTTTCTTCAACTCACTGCTTCATCTCTTAGCTGCCCCTAAAAATATTGCATCTTCTTGAAATACCTGTTGACTACCGCTTTTGTTTGGTGTACCTAAAGGTTGTAATTAACTGGAGAATATCATGCACCAGAAACATGGAAAAAATAATGGCTGCTGTTTTACCGACAGGGTCAGAAACTGTTTTGGCCGGAGACGATGCGTCGATTCGATTACGCCCCTTTCCAAAAGAGCGAAGACAGGCCGGGTGAAAGTGTGCAAAGTTTCGGGAGACAGAAAAATCTGTGCCCGTATGGCTTCCATGGGCCTTTATCCGGGTGTCGAGGCGGATGTGATCTGTTCGGAAACAGGGAGCCAATGTCTTCTGAAAGTCAACGGTGGAACCATCAGCCTGGATTCGGATGTATCCGAGAACATTTTCGTAACAGGTTTATAAAATTTATTCGCAATTTCCGTCCGAGTATTATCGGACTTATTTTTTGCTTCAAGAGTTAGGAGTGGCTAACTGGAGTTAAATGTATCATGATTCAAACCATTATTATTTGGGCTATTATTGCCGTTTGTGCATTTTTTACCTGTCGAAGGTTTTATCGTCAATTGAAAGCAGCCACCAGCAAGGATGCCGGTATCTCCTGCGGTGATGGCTGTTCGTGCTGTTCGGATTCATCCTGCGGCAGTCGGAAATCGCGAAAAACAGCCGAATAACCCAAGTATCTCAACTCAGTTTTACTTTTTATTTCCATACCTCCTCCCATCACTGAAACTATTATTTAACCAATGCCTCTATTAATGGCCCTTGCGGGCAATCCCAACGCAGGAAAAACCACCCTTTTCAATCAGTTAACCGGTGCCAGGCAACATGTCGGCAATTATCCCGGTATCACTGTTGACCATAAAGAGGGCACGCTCCAGCACAAAGATAAGAAAATCACTTTGACTGATCTTCCCGGCACCTATTCGATGACCGCCTATTCGGCGGAAGAACTGGTCACTCGGGACTACCTGGTAAATGAACGTCCGCAGGTGGTTATTAACATTGTTGATGCCTCTAATCTTGAAAGGAATCTTTATCTTACCTGTCAGCTGCTTGAGCTTGGAGTTCCTTTGGTTATCGCTCTCAACATGATGGATGTCGCCAAAGACCGAGGGATCGAGATAAAGCCGGAGGTCCTGGAAAAACTGCTCCAGGTTCCGGTAATACCTATTATCGCCCGATCAGGTTTTGGAAAAAAAGAGCTTCTCGATGCCTGTCTGCTCATAACAACCGAAAAATCGCGATGGAATCCCCGCGATATTTCTTATGGTGAAGACCTTGATAACACCCTGACCGAACTCATTGCCAAAATACAAGATTCTTCTCTTCTTTGTGACAACTATCCTGCCCGATATACGGCAATTAAATATCTGGAAAATGATGATCAGATTCTGGACAAGGGAAAAAAGAGAAATCCGGCCGTAGCCGGCATGCTCGAAGAGATCGTCAACAAAACCACCGAGCATACCCAAAGGACTCTTGATGTCTTCCCGGAGGCCATAATAGCCGATCATCGTTATGGGTATATTAAATCAGTGCTCAGGCAAGGGGTTATCACCCATAAATTTGATGCCGATAGGCTCTACACCTCCGACAAGATAGACAAGGTGCTCACCAACCGCCTGGTAGGTCCTGCCATAATGCTGCTGATCCTTTTCGCTGTTTACCAGTTTACCTTCAGTTGGAGCGAGGCCCCGGTAACCTGGCTTGAAAACATTTTCGGCTGGCTCGGCACTCAAATTGATAACACGCTGCCGGACGGACTTCTCAAATCAATGATTATCTCGGGAGTAATTGATGGAGTAGGCGGAGTGCTCGGCTTTGTCCCTCTCATCATGTTCATGTTTTTCAGTATCGCGATACTGGAAGATTCCGGCTATCTCGCCCGGGTAGCTTTCATGATGGACCGTATTTTCAGAATATTCGGTCTCCATGGTTCCTCGGTCATGCCCTTTATAGTTTCCGGCGGGATCGCCGGCGGCTGTGCTGTTCCAGGAGTCATGGCCACCCGTACTCTCCGGTCTCCGAAAGAACGAATGGCAACTTTGCTCACCGTTCCCTTTATGAATTGCGGGGCGAAACTGCCGGTCCTCGCCCTGCTGATCGGCGCATTTTTCAGCGAAAATAAGGCCAGGTACATGTTCCTTTTCACCATGCTGGCCTGGGCAGTTGCACTGATTGCCGCCAAATTCCTGCGGGCAACTGTACTAAAAGGCGCGCCCACGCCTTTTGTCATGGAGCTTCCTCCATATCGCTTCCCGACTTTCCGCGGACTTCTCATCCACACCTGGGAGAGGACGTTTCAATATGTCAAAAAGGCCGGAACAGTTATACTCGGTATATCCATCCTGCTCTGGGCCCTCATGACCTTTCCAGGATTATCGCCTGAGAAGGCGGGGGTATTTGAACAGCAACGTCAAGCCCTTTTGACTGCTGCTCCGGCGCAAGTCGTAGCCGAGATTAAGGCTGGAACCGATAAATTATCCTCGCAGGCTACAGCACTCAAAGAACGGATCAGCCGGATCGATAACCGGGAGACCGAAGCGAAACTCCAGAATTCCATTGCAGGTAAATTCGGTAAGTCTCTGGAGTCTTTTACCAAATGGGCCGGCTTTGACTGGCGAACGAACATCGCCCTGATCGGTGGATTTGCCGCCAAGGAAGTTATTGTCTCAACTCTGGGAACTGCCTATTCAATGGGGAAGGTTGATACCGAAGCATCTGAACCTCTGGGAAAAAGACTGAGGAATGACAGCAACTGGAACAAGGTGGTCGCTATTGCAGCGCTGGTATTCATCATGTTTTATGCGCCTTGTTTTGTCACTGTCATCTGTATCGCCAAGGAATCCTCATGGAAGTGGGCGATATTTTCCATGAGTTTCAACACAGTTTTTGCCTTCGCCATGGCCGTTGTTGTTTATCAGGTAGGCATGTTCTTTAATCTGGGCTAGGTAATTTTTGGACGGCCTTGAGCCATTGCAAGGCAACACAGGCCAGCCAAGCTGTGCCTACAGGCAAAACATCTTCATCAAAATCAAAGCTGCCACTGTGGGCGGGTCCATCGCCTGAAAGTCTGTCTGCTCCGAACCGAACCAGACAGCCCTCAACGGTCTGTTGGTAAAAGGCAAAATCCTCGCCGCCAAGACTCGGCCGTCCCTGCGAGATCACCAGTTCTTTGCCGATTACCTGCCTGGCGGCATACCGGGCAATTTTGGTAGCTCTCAATGAATTGGCAACGACCGGTAGACGGTCATGGAAATGAAGTGTTATTTTAACGCCATACTGCAGGGCAGCCCCATCACAAATATGCTGGATCCCATCAAGAATCCGACTACGCACTTCTTTATCGTTTGAACGGATTGTCCCCTCGATCCGGGCCTCTTCAGCGATGACATTGTTGGTCTCCCCGGCCTGAAAACGACCTACTGTTACAACTGCCGATTTATTCGGATCGGTCTCCCGTGAAATCAGGGTCTGCAGTGCGGTTACAAGATATGCCCCGGCCACGATCGCGTCTCTTGCTTCATGCGGACGGGCGGCATGAGCACTTTTGCCGGCAATATGAACGCAAAAAGGATCGGCTGAGGAACAGATCACTCCATCGTCGACCGTTATTGTCCCCGTTGGGTAGTGAGTATCAATGTGTCCTGCAAAAACCGCTTCTATCCCGTTTTTAAGTGCACCCTCCTTAATAATTTTCTCTGCGCCGTTGCCGTGTTCTTCGGCCGGTTGAAAGATGAGGGAAACGCGGCCTTCCAGGTGCCTTTTTGCCAAAATCGCCGCAGCTCCAAGTAACATCGCGACATGGCCATCATGACCACAGGCATGCATGACTCCCGGGATTTTTGAAGCGTAGGCTACAGTTTTTTTGTCCTGTATCGGCAAAGCATCCATATCCGCCCGTAATCCTACATGACCGGAAGAATTGGAATTGTTGCCGATGGTTGCTATTACGCCGGTTCCTCCCCAACCACTACGGTAACCAATACCGAGCTCGGTAAGTTTTTCCTGAATTAACGCGGAAGTACGATGCTCCCGATAACTGAGCTCCGGGTATTGATGGAGAGTTCTACGAATATTACGAATCCATTCGAACAACTTCCTGTCAACCACCGGTATCTTTGCGGATTTCATGCTCTCCCTACTCTATTCGGATCATCCCGACATCGACAGGTGGTGCCACGGTTTTATCGACAGCTTGCTCAACCCTGTCTCTCTCTTCCTTGATGTCGTTCTCCTCGGCCTCGAACTCATCAAGCAGGATGGCTTCGGCCACGTCTTCAGTCGCGGCAGCACTGCTGTTTTTATGCTCCAAACCTGTTGTTTGCAGTCGCTTTGTTTTCGTTTCTCCCTTTATCGACAACCTGTCAATCCTTTCAGGCAAAGCGTCAAGGGATGAAAAAGACCTGGTATCCAGGCCCAATGGTTGTTTAAAAACGGCGATCAGCCCATCCATGGTTTCCAGCAGAGAAACCAGTTCCCAGCCCGCCTTGCCGTACTGATTCAACGACAATTCAATTTCTGATTCATCGAGGAAAGCGCTTCCCAGAATACCTTCTTTTTTCAGATCATAATGTACGGTTTTATAACTCCAGCGCATACCAATAATCCTGTTTTTAGATTGCGTAGCCTTGGCTCATGCAACAATAGCCAATTATAAATTTTACTTGGTTCGATATTTTTCTCTCGATTATTTGACGGAAACCACGCCACTGCCGGCAATCATATACATCAACAGTAGTCGAGACTTGTATTTTGATCGCAGGCGCTTTTTAACCTCCCTGAGATTACATCCTATTGCACTGTATCCTTTTCATAAGCCCTTCTTACCACCTGAGCGATAATTTCAAGTCCCTGGTGAACATCATCATCGTTTTGAGAATAGGTCACTCTGAGACATTCATTCTTATGCTGCCAGTGTTCAGTCAATCCCGGATAGAAATAGTGGCCGGAAACCACCAGGACCCCATTTTCCTTTAGTCTTTGATAAAGTTCCAAGCTGGTTATGGGCAGACCCTCAAACCACAACCAGAGAAACATGGCACCCTCGGGTTTATGGATACGACACGGGATATCGGCAAATTTCTCCTCAACCACGGCTACGGCTTTCTCCATTTTTCCTCGGTAGAAAGGCAACATGAGTTCCCTGCTGACGGCGGTAATTTCACCGCTGGCAACAAGACGCTGAGACAACACCGCACCAAAGTTGTTTGGTGAAAGCGACATAATGGCATTCATACTGGTAAGAGCCTGAATGATCTCCTTTTCGGCCACGACAATCCCCGTCCGAACAGCAGGCAAACCCAACTTGGAAAGAGAAAGACAGACGATCAGGTTCTCGTTCCAGATCGGTTTGGCCTCTGTGAACATCATTCCCGGAAAAGGCAGGCCATAGGCACTATCGACAATTAACGGAATCTTGTGCTCTGCAGCCAGGTCAACGAGCTTTGCCAGTTCCTCATCGGTTACTACATTGCCGGTGGGGTTAGTTGGTCTGGAGATGCAGAGAGCGCCGACGCTGTCGTCGATCCGCAGTTTTTCGAAATCGATATGATATTTAAAAAACCTCTTCTCAAGAAGTTCTATGCGGGGTTTCACGGATACAAAAAGATCATCCGTCAGCCCAAGATCGGCATAGCCTATATATTCGGGAGCCATGGGCAGACAAATCTTTTTTACTCTGCCATCGGGCAAGATACCGGCGAACAGATTGAAAAGCATGAAAAAGGCAGTCTGGCTTCCATTTGTTAAACAAATATTCTCCGGCCCGATATCCCATCCCTGCTCTTTTTTAAGGAGAGAGGCTAAACTCTCGCGGAATATTTGGTCTCCCTGAGGAGGTGCATAACTGCCGACCAACTGTTGAAAGCTTTTGCTGTCATTACATATCGCCAGGAGCTGATTGCGCATTATTTCCTGAAATTCCGGCACGAGTCCGGGATTGCCGCCTCCCATCATAATCATGCCCTCGCCACCGGAAACCTTGACCTTACCCAGATCATCCATCAGGGAAAGAATTCCGGCATTAGACGTCATTTTTTCGCCAAATTTAGTAAAATCCATATCTGTTATGAGCTGTAAATTTCTTTATATATTTTTAAATCTGCTGTCTCATCCGCTTTGCAGTAAGAGCCTGAAGAAAGCGTACCAGGAGAAAGGTGACGATAAGGGAAAACAGGATTCTTCCCCAGAAGATTCCGGCGAGTTTTCCACCAATGGCGGCCATTACCAAGGTGTCTTCCACCAAACCGTGACAAAGCCCCATCAGCGCCATGGAATTGAAGACTTCCTCTTTTGCCATCTTGCCCTTATCGGTTTCTCTGATTATCAGCGCTCCACCATACCCTATACCCATGACCATGCCCACCACGGTGATGGGTGCTGCCTGCCGCCCCATTCCAAAAAACGGCAAGACCGGTGCCAGAATTCTCTCCAGCAGGGCAAGAAGACCGATCTTCCTGAAAATCCGCATAAAGAAGACTATACAAAAAATAATTAAAATTATCATTCCCTGGTTCTGCAGTAATGCCAATCCCCACTGGAAAAGATCCTCGGATTTATCCACGGCTTTGAAAAACAGAGTGGCCGTCTCCTGCCAGATATGCAGAACCAGACATATCCGATTGAGAAGAAAAGCATAGGTCACAGCGCCAACCAGCCGCAGGAGACCAATCGGGATGAGATTCGCTCCTGCCCGCTTGCTTACGCTCAATTCAATCGGCAGAGAATGCGCGATAAGCATGGTCGAGCAGAGCACCGTAATCTGGGCGGAGTTCAAATCAAGCCCGGGAGCGAGCGCAGCAAACACCGCGATTCCTCCATAGAGATTGGTGAGCATGGCAGTGGCCCACACCAACCCAAGCTCGCCTGGCAGACCTATGATATTCATTACCGGTTGAAGAGCCATACTAAAATAATGGATCAACCCGAATTCCTGAAGAATCTTGGTGATTATGGCGACCGGAACGGTAATTCGGATCAATTCCCAGCTCGTTACCCATGCTTCATGGATAAGCGACAGCAATTGTTCCATCAAGATATTGTTTTTTATACTAGTTTTAGTATTCATCAAGGAGTCGAATCTACCGCTCAATATGGTTCAGGCCGTTTTTTTAGATTGCAGTCCATGCAACTCTCCTTTCTTCGGAGTAAATAACTGACAAAGAATCCCCGAGCTTTCGTATACCAGGCGGGCAGGACTCGCCTGGCATTTAAAGGCCATGGCCCGACAGCCGTATGGTCTACGAGAATCGTGGGTAATGTAATAATGCTTACATTTCAAGCAATAAGGAATAGTTTCAACCATCTGTTTCCGTGTAGCACTTCTCAATATATAATTTTCTTCATATTAGAACAGCAATACTCGCCTGTCCGATCCATAATGCAATGATCGGCACCTGGTATCGTTGTAACCACTGACACTGGCTGCCCAAAGATCGTTATATGACTAAGACGGGAAAATACGCTGCCGGACAAGAGAGTTGAGAACCAGAACCTGAAACCGATAAAGTAAAATCCCACCGGCACGGCCGGCACCGCTTGTCAGCACAAGGAAAAGCCGTTTGCAGCGGCAAAGCAGCCGGAAAGATTTGACGAAATAACTCCCGGCTATTCCGCCCTACCGGCATCCTCATCATTCATTTTCGGTAACCGTTCACCAGCACCCCATTTTCGTTCAAGCAGGCCGCCTCGCATAGCCAACTATAGCTCCGAGACCTGCTTGAACGAACCTGGAGCACTGGGTGAACGGTTACAGATCCGGGTTATGCAGCCTTTTGATGTGTACCGGTGAACATTTATCATTTTCGCATTACCGGCTGTGCTTTATTTTTAGGAAAATCAAAAAACAGCAATTTTCCCGCCCCGGCTTCGGTAGAGAACCCATCCCGATAGGCATACTCAACGGCAACAATACCGCAGGTCGGGATATTACCAAAAGTATTGCCGGTCAGATACTCGGCCAACTCGGTTATGGTGTTATTATGGCCCACCAGAAATAATACATCAACCCGGGCGAGCAGTTCATCGATTACCTGCAGGTGATACATAAGAGAGCCGAGATACAATTCATTGTCGTAGCGAATTGCCTCTTTTGCATATCCGGTTCCCTCGGCCATGAAGATGGCCGTTTTTTTCGCTCTTTTCGCCGGGCTGGCAACAATCAGATCCGGAGTGATACCCGCTTCTGCAAGGCGTGCTGCCATTTCGGGGCAATCCTCATTTCCACGCTTACTGAGAGGTCTGGCAAAATCATCGAGATCAGGCTTGGACCAGCTGGATTTGGCGTGACGAATAAGGTAGAGTCTTTTCACGGTGCGTTTCCTTTATCTAACCTTGTCTGCCGAAGCTCATTTATCGTTCAGCAGCAATCGTTCCGAATTAAACTCTGTCACATCTCTAATCTTCGGCCCAAGGCCTGTTTATCGAAATAAACGAAGCTCCTGCACACGCGGCTTCAGGAACGATAGTCTGCATTAATTTTCACATAGTCGATCGAAAAGTCACAGGTGTAAAACTCTTCGCAGCCCGGTCCATCCTTGAGATCTATACTGACCGTGATATTTTTATCCTTCAGGACCTGAGTGGCAGCGGTTTCCGCTTCGGCTCCCAGCGAGAGACCATTCTTGACCAGCAGCACATCACCGAATGACAGATCAACATGATCGGGCGAGAATCGCACGCCGGACCGCCCCATGGCAGCAAAAATTCTCCCCCAGTTGGCATCCTCTCCAAAAAAGGCGGTTTTAACCAGATTGGAATTTGCGATAGTTCTGGCTATTTTCTCTGCTTCCGCATTCTCTTTGGCTCCTGAGACCCTGATAGTGATGGTCTTGGTTGCTCCTTCGCCGTCACTGACGATCTGCAGGGCCAGATCCTTCAGGACACTTTCGAGTCCGTCCTGAAAAAGTTGTCGCTCCTGTGGAGAATCGCCATCTATCCATGGATTTTCCGCCGTCCCGTTAGCCATGACCAGTACCATATCATTGGTGCTGGTATCGCCATCAATGGTTATCCTGTTGAAGGTTCGGTCGGCTCCTTTGACAAGAGATTTATGGAGTTCCGGAAAATTGATCCGGGCATCGGTAAAAACGAAAGCCAACATGGTGGCCATATTGGGCATAATCATTCCCGCCCCTTTGGCCATGCCCATGATTTTGACCTTTTTACCACCGATGTCTATCGTGGTTTTTGCTACTTTCTGCACGGTGTCGGTGGTCATTATCGCCTGGGCGACCCGTTCAAAATTATCTGCGGACAATTCCTGAACAAGTCTTGGCACACTCTGCTTAAAAGGTTCCAGCCTCAACTGTTCCCCGATTACACCAGTGGAAGCCAGCTGAATCAAGTCATCTGCAATCCCGAGTGCCCCGGCGACTAAAGCACTCGTTGCCTTTGCTGTCTCCATGCCCTTGGCGCCGGTGCAGGCATTGGCACAGCCGCTGTTGACCAGAATAGCCTGAGCATGTCCGCTTTTCAGTCGTTCCTTGTCAATGAGTACAGGTGCGGCCTTGACTTGATTGGTGGTGAATAATCCTGCCGTCACACATGGAGTTTCACTATAAATCAGACCGAGATCCAATCTGTCGGCATAACGTATTCCCGCCTCGACGGCAGAGAACAAAAAACCTTTAATTTCCATAAAAATTCCAACCCTCTAAACAATTTTTCCTGCTTTGGTCCTACCTGGTGATTCCTTTATTACTCCGATATCAACCTGAATTGTACACATTTCGCCGTCAACATTCAAAGAGATGATGAAAATACATCTACCACTTATCCGCCTGATTATGCTACTTTAAAATTGCTCGAATACAGGATGGGAACGGGTAACGAACTGATTTTACAGGAATGGATATATGATGGTCTCGTGAAAACCTAAATTTTCGGATGGCAAAGCAAAAAGCTTCATATGCAAGCCGAGCAAATCTTCAATCATTCCGGTGTACTAAGATGCGTCGGAATGATTGAAAATTGGTACCCCATGGGCACTTCTCCTGCGGGCGTACAACGAAGCAGATGAACAGTTATTACGACGCCATCATATATAACCAGCGCATATTGTAAAAAAATGCACACATCGACAATCGATCCAACCATATCTGACTTAACGGAATTAGCTGGTCTAAAGTCATGAATGCTCAAGGACTCTCCTGGAGTTATAGTTTTTTTTCATCACTCTTATTACTCGCAGATTTTTTTATCCGTATAGGATTGTCCATCAGGGTTATTATGCGTAAACGCCCCTATGGCGTATCGCTGGCTTGGCTGGTGGTAGTCCTCGTCATCCCTTTTCTGGGAGGCATCTTTTACCTGCTTTTTGGTGAAAACAGGCTTCCTGAAAGACGCAAAGAACGGGGTAAGGTTTCCTACAAAACCTATCTGCGCTGGCAGAAAACCCTACAGAACAGGGCTCCGGTGTCCTGGAGTGATATTAATCCGGAATGTTTTCCCCTCCATCGCCAGGCTGAAACCTTAGTGGGAATACCGGCGATGGCCGGGAACCAACTGACACTTATTACCAATCCGGAAGATATCATCAATTCCATAACCGAGGCTATTCTCAACTCGACTTCCACCTGTTACCTGCAATTTTATATCTGGCAGGAAGGAGGACGGGTGAATAAGGTTATCAACGCATTACGGCAAGCCGCAGCCAGAGGCGTAACCTGCAGATTGTTGCTGGATTCCATTGGTAGCCGGGATTTTTTAAAAAGTGCCACCGCAGCTGAAATGCAGAAGGCGGGGATCGAGATTCAGGAATCACTGCCTGCCGGAATTATCACAGCCTTGTTTTCCAGAATCGATATCCGCAACCACAGGAAACTGGTAGTGATAGATGGTCGGATTGCCTTTACCGGCAGCCAGAACATGGTCGACCCCGAGGTGTTTAAAAAAGATGTCGGAGTCGGGAAATGGATAGATCTGATGGTGAAAGTGACAGGACCGGTGGTTGAGTGCATCGCCGGCACCTTTATCAGCGACTGGTTTCTGGATACGGACGCTGAACAGTTTCACTCTGAATCCCTGCTGAGGGACATCAAGACGGTCAGTGAAATCAACGGTTCAGAATCCCATACACCCTCCGGCAAATCGGCAATCCAGTTCGTGCCCTCCGGACCCGGTCTTGTCCCGGACGCAATTCACAACCTTCTTCTCACCACCATCTACGCCGCCAGACAGGAACTGATATTGACCACACCATACTTTATCCCCGACGAGCCGTTGCTGGCTGCACTGAAGGCCGCCGCGCAACGGGGTGTCTCAGTTAAAATCATCATTCCGCGATACAATGATTCGCTCTTGGTTAAGTACGCCAGCCGCGCACGGTACCAGGAACTCGCCGATGCAGGTGTGCAGATTTTTCTTTTTCATGGGGGACTTCTTCACTCAAAGACCATTACCGTCGATCGGGATTTTTCCCTGTTCGGTTCGGTGAATCTGGATATGCGAAGTTTCTGGCTGAATTTTGAAGCGACCCTGTTAATTTACAGTAAACCATTCACGGAGGAGCTGTTCGCCATTCAACAGGAATACTTTTCTCAGTCAATCGAACTTGATATTGATCTCTTCTCGCGAAGAGGCGCCTGGGAAATGTTTAAAGAGAACACCGTATTACTTGTCTCCCCACTCCTCTGATGACTTTACGAATTCTGCTAATTTCCGATATCCACGGCAATTTTCCGGCTCTGCGGGCAATAGACCGGCAACTGGATGCATCATCCTTCGATTATATTATAAACTCCGGTGATTCCCTTGTTTATGCACCGTTTCCAAACGAAACCATTGGGTGGTTATCCAGCCACCGGAGTATCTCCATCCTTGGCAACACCGACCAGAAAGTAACTAGGCTCATACAGGGCAAGTCATTCAAGAAACCGAAGAACCCTGAAAAACGTATCATGTATACCAGTACCGCCGAAGCTTTGAGCGAATCGAGCCGTCAATATCTTCTCTCACTTTCCACGACAGCCATACTGGATCTTTTCCCTTCGGAAAATGTGATAAAAAGCCACGGGAAATATTTAGGGATCTATCATGGCAGCCCTGCCGTTCATGACGAATTTCTTTTTGCCGATACTCCTGATGCCAGGTTCCACGAACTGGCTGGTCTGACCAATTGTCATCTTGTGGTAACAGGACATTCCCACACGCCGTATCACAAATTTTTATCAAACGTCCACTTCATGAATCCCGGTTCCGTAGGCAGGATGTTTGACGGTAACCCGGAAGCATCCTGCGCCATCCTGGAATGTTCGGGTGAAACCATCACGGTTCAACACTTCAGGATCGCCTATGACATAGCCGAAGTTGTCGCAAAAATCAGGGAAAACAATCTTCCCGAAATATATGCTACCATGTTCCTGACCGGCAAGAAGATGAATTGAACTTTGCATTTTACCCGTTTTTCTGGTTATCGTGACCGAGAGTCAATCTCTAACGGTGAAGGAGTCGAAACAGTCTTGGATAGTCACTGGGAAGGTGCACGTGCCAATCCCTTCAACTGAATAAAGCCACTGCAACAAGGAATCCCAATATGGCAAAACCCAAAACAACTAAAAAAAAATTAACCAAATTGGAGGAGATCAGGCTTCAGGAAGAGACAGCTTCAAAAAATCTCACTACTGCAAAGGCTGATGACACCACTGCAATTCAGGTGAAAAATTCACAGCTGCTTTACGAGCTGGAGTTAAAGAAATTACAGATTGAACTCATGAAACTGCAACGTTCGATGCAGGCGAACGGACAGCGAGTCCTGGCTATCTTCGAAGGCCGGGATGCGGCAGGCAAAGGCGGGACGATCAAGCGGATCAGCGCCCATCTCAATCCCCGCCACACCAGAGTTGTCGCCCTGGTGAAACCCAATGAGACGGAAATGAGCCAGTGGTATTTTCAACGCTACGTCGCCCATCTGCCGGCAGCCAGTGAAATAGTGCTGTTTGACCGCAGCTGGTATAATCGGGCGATGGTTGAGCCGGTAATGGGCTTTTGCACCGACGAGCAGAATAAACGTTTTCTGAAAGATGTGCCGATGTTTGAGGAAATGCTGGTAAAAGACGGCATCAAACTATTTAAATTCTACTTTTCAGTATCGAAACAAATTCAGTATGAACGTTTCGAATCCCGAAAAACAGATCCTTTAAAACATTATAAACTCTCCCCTGTCGACAATTTAGCCCAGGAGTATTGGGATCAATACTCCATTCGCAAATTCCAGATGCTTTCAGAAACTAACCGAACAATATCTCCCTGGACAATTATCCGTTCCAACAACAAGAAAAAAGCTCGACTGAACTGCATCAGATACCTGCTCAGCATGATGGAATATGATGAAAAACTCCCCATGGATGAACTTGCCCCGGATCCGGAAATCGTTGTTTCCGGTATTGACGAACTCAAGCATATGGAAGAAAACCTGATGCAGCCGGATCAACTCCACGGCTGACAAGAAACCAAAAGGCCGACGGAACTCTTCCGTCGGCCTTTTTCTTACTGATCGAGCGGCCTGCTCGTAAGTGCAGCCTCAATTCATGAGTATCGGGGCTAGGCTTCTTTACCGCAGCATTTTTTATATTTTTTACCTGAACCACAGGGACAGAGGGCATTTCTGCCAATCTTTTCCCCATCGCGCCGGACCGGCTGCGCAACCCGAGCTTCGTCCCCTCCCGAGATCCTGTTCATGCGCAGCTGTTCCTGTTCCTGACGTCTTCTTCTTTCCTCTTCCAGACGCTCCACATCGTCCTCCCGAACAATCCGCACCCGCATGAGACTTGAAACCACTTGCAATTTTACCGCCTCGACCATGCGGCCAAATAGATCAAAGCCCTCACGTTTGTATTCATTGAGAGGATCCTTTTGGCCATAACCACGTAAGCCAATCCCCTCTTTCAGGTGATCCATTGACAAGAGATGGTCTTTCCAGTGACTATCGACTATCTGCAGAAGTATGATTTTTTCCAGCTGGCGCTGTGTTTCAAACCCATTCACTTCATCCTGGGTTTTATAAGCCTTTTGCACGAAATCAAGGGTCTTCTCTTTAAAGGTTTCCAGTTTCAGTCCTTCGAGTTCCTCCTCAGGCCATTCCGGTACATGATGAAACATTTCGCCCATGCGGATTTTAAATTCAGGCCAATCCCATTCTGTGGAATCGACCCTGTCCTGATAGAATTCAGCGGTAACACCATCAACAAGATCCTCGATCATATCCTGGATGACCTGGCTCATGTCATCTTTTTCCAGGACATCCCGGCGTTGTTGATAAATGACCTCCCTCTGCTTGTTCATAACATCGTCATACTCAAGCAGATGTTTACGAATATCAAAGTTATGGCCTTCGACCTTGCGCTGGGCATTCTCAATCGCCCGGGATATCATATTATGCTCGATGGGTTCATCTTCCTCCATTCCGAGCTTATCCATGATGCCGGAAATGCGACCGGATCCAAATATACGTAACAAATCATCTTCAAGAGAGAGGAAGAATCGTGAAGATCCTGGATCTCCCTGACGGCCGGAACGGCCACGTAACTGGTTGTCGATACGGCGGGATTCATGACGTGAAGTTCCAAGAATATGCAGGCCGCCAACCTCGACGACTCCCGATCCCAGTTTGATATCTGTTCCCCGGCCGGCCATGTTGGTGGCAATGGTCACCTTGCCAAGTTGTCCCGCACCGGCAATGATTTCCGCTTCACGTTCATGATGCTTGGCATTCAATACCTCGTGCTCCACTTTGCTTTTCTTCAGCATAGCGGAAATCTTCTCGGAGACATCGATAGAAATGGTACCAACCAGCACAGGGCGCCCCAGTTCGTGCATTTCGTTGATTTCTTTAACGACAGCCCGATATTTCGCCGCTTCATTCTTGTAGATAACATCGGCGTAATCCACACGCACCATCGGCTTGTTGGTCGGCATGACCACTACATCGAGATTATAGATTTTCTTGAACTCCGGACCTTCCGTATCCGCAGTACCGGTCATGCCGGCAAGTTTGTCATACATCCTGAAGTAGTTCTGAAAGGTAATCGAGGCCAGGGTCTGGTTTTCCTGCTCAATTTTCACCCCTTCCTTGGCTTCCAGAGCCTGATGCAGTCCATCGCTGTAGCGCCTGCCTTCCATGGTTCTGCCGGTAAATTCGTCAACAATGATAACCTGATTATCCCTGACGAGGTAATCAACATCATTTTTAAAAAGGACATGGGCTTTTAATGCCTGATTGAGATGATGCAGTTTTTCGATGCTTGAGGGATCGTAAAGGTTATCGACCTCAAGCAGCTTTTCCCCCAGAGCTACCCCTTCCTCTGTGAGGGATACCTGCCTTGCTTTCTCATCTACCGTATAATGCTCATCTTTTTTGAATCTAGAAATAAGCCGGTCGACATTTTTATACATATCCGTGGAAATATCCGCCGGGCCGGAGATAATAAGCGGGGTCCTGGCTTCATCGATAAGGATGGAATCCACCTCGTCGACAATCGCGTAATTAAAATCCCGCTGACAAAAATCAGCGAGATCAAATTTCATATTGTCTCGGAGATAGTCAAAACCGAATTCGTTATTGGTTCCGTAGGTAATATCCGCGGCATAGGCGATCCTGCGCTCATCGTCGTTCATGCCGTGGACGATTTTACCAAAGCTCATCCCTAGAAAAGTATACACCTGCCCCATCCAGGCACTGTCACGGGCGGCGAGATAGTCGTTGACGGTAACCACATGAACGCCTTTTCCCGTCAATGCATTGAGATAAACGGGCAAAGTCGAGGTTAAGGTTTTTCCCTCACCGGTTTTCATCTCGGCAATTTTACCTTGATGCAACACGATGCCACCTACCAGCTGAACATCGTAATGCCTCTCGCCAAGAACCCGTTTCGCAGCCTCACGAACCACGGCAAAAGCTTCCGGTAAGATATCGTCCAGCGGCTCGCCTTTTTCAACTCTCTGTTTGAATTCAATGGATTTTGCAGCCAGGCTTGCATCATCGAGGGGTTGGATATCGTTTTCCAGCTCATTAATCCTGGTAATTATAGGCCGTAGCTGCTTCAGATACCTTTCGTTACTGCTGCCAAAAACCTTGGTAAGTATTTTTTCTATCATCGTATCCAGTCGTTGGTTATGGTCCGTGAAACCGTCTTCAAAATGTCTATCAGATATATATTATAGGCGATTAAAATTATTCAGGCAGGTAGCAGGAGCTAATACCCTGATGTTGTGTCAGCCTGAATTCGCGCCTCGAAAATATATTGTCTCCTATTCTACCTTTTTGACAATCTTCTTTTCCGCGCGAATAACCAGAGGTCCGATTTTTGTTACAGCCTTCTGGGTAACCGCCTCGTTTTTTTCATAGGAAGGGAGCAAAATCGACTGCCCGGTCCAGACACCAAGTAGAAACATCCAGAGAAAAAGACAAAAAGTTATTACAGCGATGCCGGCGATCGCGCTTTTCGTCAGCTCAAATTTGAGTTTCTTTGCCTGGGTTTTTCGCCTCTCTGCCATCTGTTGTGTCCACGTTACATTCTAATCGGAGCTGAGAGGCCCAATATATCCAGACCATTTTTCAACACCACCTGGAGTGCCTTTATCAGACAGAGTCTGGCCCGACTGAGGGGAATATCCTCTGAAACTACTTTATGTTTGTTATAGTAGCTATGCAATTGTCCTGCAAGTTCCATGAGATAAAAGATCATTTTATGCGGTGCCAATTCCAATGCGCTCCCTTCAATGGTCGCTGGAAAAGTTGACATGGTCTTGAGCAGCTTGAGTTCTTCCGGCTCTTTGAGCAGCAGGGAATCGGCTGCATCAAATTCCGGTTCGGCAAATCCTTTTTCCGCGGCCTGACGCAGAATTGCGCAGAGCCGGGCATGACCATACTGGACATAATAAACAGGATTTTCCTGACTCTGTTTTTTTGCCAAATCCAGGTCAAACTCAAGCTGACTGTCAGCCTTGCGCATCATAAAAAAGAATCTGACGGGATCGACTCCGACCTCATCAATCAGTTCATCGACAGTGATAAAGTTGGCCTTTCGAGTCGACATTTTCACCTGTTTGCCTTCCCGGGTAAGTGTGACAAATTGATGCAGGACAACAGTCACTTTGTCCGGATCGTATCCCAGAGCCTTGACCCCGGCGAGAACGTCCGGTACCGTAGCGATATGGTCGGAGCCGAAAATATCTACCAGCCAGTCAAAGTTTCTCCGGAATTTCTCGCGGTGATAGGCCATATCCGGCAGACGATAGGTCGGCTCGCCGCTGCTCTTGATAATAACCCTGTCCTGCTCCTGACCGAAAGCCGTGGTCTTGAACCACACCGCGTTATCCTTTTCATAGACATAGCCCTTGGCTTTCAGCTCGGCAACCACATCATCGATGTGACCGTTTTTATACAAAGATTGCTCATTATAGTAATTGTCGAAAACAATCCCCATCCGCTCGAGAGTGGAGGAAATATCTTTAAAAATATGTTTCTCAGCCTGCTCCTTAAAGGGGGTTACATCCTGATGGTCTTTCAGGGAATCCCCATATTCTTCAAGCAGTGACCGGCCTATGTCAATTATGTATTCCCCCTGATAGCCATCTTCCGGAAAGGTAAATTTTTCTCCAAGCAATTCAAGATATCTGGCGCGGGTTGACTCACCAAGGACCCGCATCTGCCTGCCTGCGTCATTATAATAATATTCCCTATACACATTATGACCGGTTGCCTCCAGCAACCTGGCGATGGAATCGCCAAGTATCGCCTGACGGCCATGTCCGATACTGAGCGGACCGGTGGGGTTGGCGCTGACAAACTCGACCATGACTTTCCGGCCGCTGCCGATCGTGCTTTTACCGAATGAGGCGCCCTCATTGATAATTTCAGGAATCAGATTTCGCCATACATCGTGGTTGATAAAAATATTGACGAAACCTGGTCCGGCTATTTCCACCCGCTCGATGAGGTTAGTCCTGTTTGATAGTTTTTCGGCTATGGTTTTGGCAATTTCTCTGGGATTTTTCTTGTCAATGCCAGCCAGAACCAAGGCAAAATTTGTGGAGAAGTCACCCTGTCCTTCATGTTTGGGTAATTCGACGGTAAATTTACCGGCGGCACCGTTTGACCATAAACCTTCGGCAGCTCCTTGAGCGAAACAATCGTCAAGTACCTCTTTTAATTGTGAACGGATCATTCGTTTTTACTCAATATATTCTCGTTGATTATTATTTCCCAGCAGACAGAGGACTTCATAGCTGATACTACCCATTCCTTCCGCTATATCGTCGGCCGTGATGTTTTCCCGCCCCTGGCGGCCGAGCAATACCACTTCATCTCCCGCTCGGACTTCATCCAGACCACTCACCTCCACCATACACATATTCATACAGATCCGGCCCCGGATAGGCACCCGATGCCCATGCACCAACACCTGGCCCTTGTTCGACAGGGATCTTGAATAGCCGTCTTCGTAGCCAACCGGCACCACGGCAAGTCTGGTTTGCCGCTGTGTCCGGAAGATATGGCCATAACTGATCCCCGTGCCGGCGGGAAGGGTCTTTACCTGCAGAATTCTTGAAGAAAAGGACATTGCCGGAATAAGACTTCCTGCAGGAGAATTGTCCGGCTCGACCCGGCCTGCGGGATGGTAACCATAGAGAGCGATTCCGGCCCGTACCATATCACAGTGAGTGTCCGGAAAATTAAGCACTGCTCCGGAATTGGCAATATGACAAATACCACCGAACTTATCTTTCAATACCTTACAGGCAGCAGCAAAAGATTCAAAATTTTTGAGTGTACTGGGAGAAGCGGGATTATCAGCTTCCGGAAAGTGGCTCATCAATCCGGCAATTTTAATGCCCTGCAAATTGGAAACGGTATCCAGGAAGGTTGAAATGTCGGCCGGGAAAATTCCCAGACGGCTCATTCCGGAGTCGACTTTGATATGGACAGCTATTTCCCGTCCCAGTTCGACGGCTTTGGCCGAGAGTGCCTGAGCTGCTTCATAGCCGTAAATGACCGGTATGAGGTTGTATTGAAAAATGAGCCCGGCATCTTCTCCCGCAAAACCGATAGTCACATAAACGTCTCCCTGTATTCCGGCCTGCCTCAGCAAAACCGCCTCACGGAGTTCCGCGACTCCGAAAATCCTGCAACCGGCCTTTTCGAAAGCCTTTGCCGCCAAGACCATGCCATGTCCGTAAGCATCCGCTTTTACCATGGCCATGACGGGAGTCCCGGCGCCTGCGCGTTTTTGAATGATGGAATAATTTTTCTGTAATGCCGTCCCGTTGATTTTAACAATATTAAATGAGGTATCGTACATATCTATGAATGGAGAAAGGTTATTTGCCTGCCAGCCATGCTGCCCAGGCGAGCCTGCTGGACAATAACAGCGCCAAGCCGATAGTGAGATACAGAAAAGAGAGCAAAGCAATGGGAAGAGAAGAATTCCTCAAGATAACACCCATACCCATCATGCACAATACCATTATCCAGGTTTTTATGGAGTAGACCGCCCCAAGGCAGGTCCCATCCTCAAATGTAGAAATTCTGCTGATTACCCTTCGGGCGGATTTGTCAAGAATGAACCGGGCCTTAAGGCTACCGGCCAGAATTGCGACCGCCAGTATCGAAGCTTGCCAGTCTTTCAGCTGACTGAGCCGATAAATCCCCTTGGCCGTTAACATTAAACCGATAACAGTCCAGAGAACTGCCGACATAAGCAGATGGGTACGCCTCCTGACTCCTGGTTTGAATCGAGACACATCTTTATCCATTTGCAACTTACCTTGTAGAAATAGAACAAGCCCATCTCCTTTCGAGGAGATGGGCTTGTTCTTTTAAAACCGAATGCTGCGAGTATCAGACTTCGTTTACGGTGATAGCGCCTTCCGGACAGACTTCAACACAAGTCTCACAACCGAGACATTCATCCATCTCTACCGGTTCTGCTTTACCATCAATCATTTCGAAAACCTGAGCAGGGCATGCTGCTACACATTCTTCGTCGCCAATGCACTTATCTTTATCAACTATTACTTCAAACATGCGGTACCTCCATAAAATGTGAGTGAAAAACAAGTATTCATCATACTTATATACTAATACTAAATTGGTTAGCAGAACATCATTTGCCCCCATTGCTACACGTCATATTGCATTAATTCACGGCCAGTTTTTTGTCAAGCAAAAACGGCTGGCGATTTTCCCGGGGGCTTTTCGCCGATTTTCGAATAATATATTATTATTCCAATTAATTCCGCTACAAACTTTCTTCAATGGATGACCATAATGCTTTAAAAACTATTGACCCGCATGATTTTTTTAATATAGTACATACTCTTTCTCCACCTCACTTAGAAAGAGGATGCAAGGGCGTCCAATCAAATTGCGGGTGCCCCGAAATGTCAATAACTTCGTCTACTACCCTATATATCCCATGAAAGAAAAAATAAGCAAAAAGAAACTGCAGGCGGAAAAGCGCGAGCAGGCCATGATAGAAGGAATTATTGAAGGCAGCCCGGATGCAATCGGCGTGGTGGTGGTTCGTCTGGAATGCGGCTGCAGAAAAATGGCGGCAGTATCGAAAGATGGCGATCCGGCTTCAAAAATAATCATGTATCGGGATCAGGCGCAAAGCATCTGCGATAAATGCAAGGAAGATAACGGCAGCTTTATGCGCACAAAAGAATCATTTATTCACTGGATTGAACCGGCACCAAGCGAGGAACGGCAAAAAGAGATCAACCTGAAGGTGCTGGGTTCGACCACCTGCCATTAATTGTTGCTTAAATCTTCTCAAGGCAAAGGATCACTTCCCTCCAGCCTTTACCAAACGGCATCGTTCTACGAAATTACCGGCCCATTCGGGAGTACCATCAGCGTGAACGTGGGTGTATAACGCCAGGACATTCTTGTAGGTCAAGCCATCCCTGCCATCTTTAAAGCCATGGCCTCGAACCATTTTCAGCACCAGCTGATCCGCTGTCCCTTGCCAGTCAAGAATTTTCGAATAGCGAAACTCATGGCCTTTCACCTCTGTGCCCCGTCTGTAAAATACATTGTCCTTTTCTACCTGAAAAACCGTGTAGCCATGGGCCTGTGGCTTTGCCGACATGCCGAAACGTACCGGAATGATTCCGACTAAAGGGAACTCTTCCTCACCCAGCAAAATAGAAGTGCCGAGATAAATCAAGCCGCCACATTCGGCGTATATGGGTAGACCGTTTTCAGCGGCCTCTTTAACTGATTGACGAAAGGTCGTATTGCCGGCCAGTGCACCGGCGCTGGTCTCGGGAAAACCGCCTCCGATATAAAGACCATCCAGCTCGGGCAGCGCACTATCTTGCAGTGCATTTATTGAGACCAGTTGTCCGCCGGCTTTTTCCAGCGCCTCCAGGTTCTCGGAATAATAAAACTGGAAAGCCGCATCCTGCAGAATCCCGATTTTCACATTAGGCAGAGTTGCGACTGACGGTGTATCCTGTTTCTTCGCAACACTTATCCTCTCGGGAACAGGTCCCATAATCGCTTCGACCCGTTCAAGATCGACATTTTTCGTCATGAGGTCAATCAGAAAGTCGAGAGCCCCGGGGCTATCGGTATATTCCTGATGAGGGATCATTCCCAAATGCCGCATGGGGAAGATATCTCTTTTCAGCCTTGGAATCGAGCCGAGAACCGGAATCCCCGTATATTTCTCGACAGCTTCGGTAACAAGCAGCCGCTGACGTTCCGTCGCCACCTGATTGAGAATGATGCCCTGGATATCGATCCTCTTATCAAACTGTTGACAGCCCATAATCATCGCCGCCACGGTCCTGGTTGTCTTGGTGCAATTGACCACCAGCAGAACCGGCAATCCCAAAGTAATTGCCAGCTCAGCGGTAGAATAGCCTCCTTCGGCATCGACTCCATCGTAAAGTCCCCGGTTGCCTTCAACAATAACCAGCTCGGCATCAGCGGAATGACCTGCAAAGGATCGAAGAATAGCTTCTTTGGTCATGAGAAACGGATCGAGATTATAGCATCTTCTGCCTGCGGCAAGTTGCAGCCACCCCGCATCGATATAATCCGGTCCCTTCTTAAACGGCACCACCGCTCGGCCCTGCCCGGCAAGCGCGGCAGCAATGCCCACGGATACAACACTTTTACCTGATCCTCCGGCAAGTCCCGCAATCACCAGCCCTTTCTTTTTCATGCCTACTACCCTTTTTTACCTGTCTATCGCCGGCTTGCTCCCGACTTCGCTGTTTTTGTGGTACATCTTAATTCCTGCAACTATCGAAGGTTGCCCTCAGACAATACTCCTGTCAATGGGCATTTTTTTCATATCCTTCCCAAGCCTTATCATACATTCCATTGAGCCGTTTTTCCAACTGCAAGCGATATTGCTCCAATTCCTCCGCAGTGACTTTTGCCGGGATGAAAAATGGCTCCCCGTAATAGAAATCTATACGGGAGAAAGGTTGGGGAATTACTGTTCTGTCCCAGGATCTGATAGTAAAATACCTCGAGGCTGAGTAAACCATTGGAATAATCGGAACACCCGTTTTCGAGGCAAGAAGAATGGTCCCTGCCTGCACGACCCTGGGCGGGCCCTGCGATCCATCAGCCACAATCGCGGCGCTGCTGCCGTTGCGAATTGCCCGCAACATAGCCTTCAGGCCTTCGACTCCTTTTTTATTCCTGGATCCCCGAACCGTATCAAAACCGAACTCTTCAGCCAGCCGGGCAAGGTATTCTCCGTCTTTGCTGGAACTGACCATGGCCGTCGCGGAATATTTCCGCATATGATAGAGAATATAAACTATGGAATAGTGCCAGAAGGAAGCTATAGCCGTTTTATCTTTTTCTTCCGCCTGAAAACAATTCTCCTGATTATGCCTGATCACTCTGCAGCTGCCGAACCATATCCGCATCAACCAGGCAGCCATAGGTGGTGCTATGCGAAGCAGCAGCCTGTTGAACCTCCCTTCGGTCATCCTATTTCTATCTCCAGCAAACGAATTTTTTTGATACGATCCCGTAACTCCGCAGCCTTTTCAAATGCCAGTTCCTTTGCGGCCTGATGCATCTCTTTCTCCAGTTTGTGTATTTCCTTCTCCAGTTCTTTCACCGTTGTAAAGGTGGGCAACTCTTCGGCAGCTTCCAGAATGTTCTCATCAAACTCTTCCGAAATATATCCGGATGCCTGCAGATGCTGCTGCATTGTATCTTTTACCGTGGAAATGATGGTTCGAGGGATGATACCATTTTTCCGGTTATACTCCTTCTGTATTTTTCGTCTGCGTTCGGTTTCATCGATGGTGTACTGCATGGAACCTGTGATGGTGTCGGCGTACATAATCACGAGCCCTCCGGCGTTTCGGGCGGCACGGCCACAGGTTTGAATCAGAGATCTTTCCGATCTGAGGAAGCCCTCCTTATCGGCATCGAGTATGGCGACCAAAGACACTTCGGGAATGTCCAGCCCCTCCCGCAAAAGATTTATGCCGATCAGTACGTCGAATTCCCCTTTTCGCAAAGACCTGATAATCTCGATACGCTCAAGGGTCTTAATATCCGAATGCAGATACCGGACCCGAATACCTATTTTTTCATAATATTCCGTGAGATCTTCAGCCATTCTTTTGGTCAGCGTCGTCACCAGTACAGCTTCGCCCCTATCCGTTCGCAAACGGATTTCTTCGAGAAGGTCATCGACCTGGCTGGTCGCCGGCCGGACTTCAATTCTCGGATCGAGGAGTCCCGTCGGCCGGATAACCTGTTCGACGACCCTGCCTTCCGCCTGTTCCAGTTCATAGGGTCCCGGCGTGGCTGAAACATAGATTACCTGATTGACGCGCTTGACAAATTCATCAAACCTCAAAGGCCTGTTATCGAGTGCGGACGGCAGCCTGAAGCCATATTCAACCAGCGTGGTCTTTCTTGATCTATCCCCATTATACATGCCGTTCAGCTGGCCGATGGCTATATGACTTTCATCGATAATCATCAGATAATCTTCAGGAAAATAGTCCAACAGGTTGGGAGGCGGCGCGCCCGGTTTTTTCCCGGTCAGATGACGGCTGTAATTCTCGATCCCGTTGCAGTACCCTAACTCCTGAATCATTTCAAGATCGAACATGGTGCGCTGGTCAAGGCGCTGAGCCTCCACGAGTCTATTCTCCCGGTGTAGAGCCTCCAACCTTTCTCCGAGTTCAGTTTTGATTGTCTCACAGGCACGCTGCAATCGGTCTTTTGAGGTAACGAAGTGGCTGCCGGGAAAAACCGTGTACTCTTCAAGCTGCTCCAGCACCACTCCCCGGAGCGGATCGATGATGGTGATCGAGTCGATAATTTCTCCAAAAAACTCCACCCGGACCGATTTTTCCTCTTCGTGGACGGGAAAAATATCCACCACATCTCCCCGGGTTCGAAACGTCCCGCGGTGAAAGGAGATATCATTGCGTTCGTATTGCATGTAGACCAGACGACGCTGAACTTCCTCCACCGGATACTCCTCTCCTACCCGAAGAAACAGATGCATATTTTTATACTCATCCGGGGAGCCAAGACCATAAATGCAGGAAACCGAGGCGACAATAAGTACATCCCTGCGGGTGAGGAGAGATCTGGTGGCCGAGTGCCGCATTTTGTCTATGGCGTCATTGATGGACGAATCCTTTTCAATGTAACTGTCTGATTGAGGAATATAGGCTTCCGGCTGATAATAATCATAATAGGAAACGAAATACTCGACTGCATTATAAGGAAAGAGTTCTTTAAACTCGCCGAAAAGTTGTGCGGCAAGTGTCTTGTTGGGGGCGATAACCAGCGTTGGCCGCTGTATCCGGCTAATGACATTAGCCATGGTAAAAGTTTTTCCCGATCCGGTCACCCCGAGCAGGACCTGATCTTTTTTACCGGCCAGAACCCCATCCGCCAGGGAATTGATGGCATCCGGCTGATCTCCGGAAGGTTGGAACTGAGTTATAAGCTGAAAAGGTATATCCATAAAATTATGCAACCTGATTTAATCATACAAGAATGCAGCATATTACCCGAACCAACTGGTTTTATCCACTCCTCAGCGATAAGAGCGGCTCTCTCTGGAAATACGCGGAACAAAAGAGACTTACTTATCCGTTTCCCAGAAAATACAGTCTTCCGGACAATTCTTAATCGCTTCATTCACGAGATCGACAGGATATTCTGCGAGTTCAACGACTTCCATCATACCTGTGGCGGAATTATATCTAAAGACCCGAGGTGCAATTTCGATGCAGCCCCTGCAATCACTGCAAAGGCCCAGGTCTATAATGGGACGTCTTTTCATCTCCGGATGTTCCTTTAGTCAAAACGAGTAAATTTTGCAGATTGTTATTCGTGGACGGGATTTGCCTTCAATTTATTAGTAGCATTTGCAACATCATCCTTTTATAGTAATCATTATTATTTATTTACAGAAGACAAAAATCCGCTGATGAAGACAAGCCTGTCTGTAAATACCGATATACCAAAAGACACCCTCAAACCGGTTGATCGCCTGAAGTTGATTGTTATGCTGATCAACGGTTTATACGAGCCTTAACCAACAGATTACACAACATATCATTGGAGCTACGATGAGTAACACCGAACTTGCAAAAGGAATTTACTGGGTAGGAGCCATTGACTGGGATGTGCGTGATTTTCACGGCTATTCAACATATAAAGGGACGACCTACAATGCCTTTCTCATTGTAGATAAAAAAGTAACCCTTTTTGACACCGTCAAACGTTCCCATCTAGACGAACTATTGCGGAACATCCGGGCAATCATAGATCCTGCCAAAATCGATTACCTGGTAGTAAACCATGTTGAATTGGACCATTCCGGGAGTCTGCCGGAAATCATGGACATTGTCAAACCGGAGAGACTTTTCTGCTCGCCGATGGGGCAGAAAGCAATTCTTGAGCATTTCCACAGAGAGGACTGGCCCTTTGAAGTGGTGAAATCCGGCAGCGAAATCAGTCTGGGCAAGCGAACCATCCAGTTCCTCGAAACCAGAATGTTGCACTGGCCGGATTCCATGTTCAGTTTTATCAAGGAAGAAGGAATTCTTTTTTCAAGCGACGCCTTCGGACAGCATTATGCATCTTCAGAAAGATACGATGACGAAGTTGATCTCTCGGAAATAATGCACGAAAGTGCCAAATACTACGCCAACATCCTTTACCTCTATTCCCCTCTTCTGAGAAAGCTGCTCGCAACGGTCAATGAACTCAACCTCAATATAAAGATGATTGCTCCGGATCATGGCGTAATCTGGCGGACCAATCCAAGAACAATTCTTGAAGCATATGAAAAGTGGAGCCGTAACGAGTCAGCCCGGAAAGCCCTGATAATTTATGATTCAATGTGGCACTCAACAGAAAAAATGGCCCATGCCATTGGCGCCGGTCTGAAAGAAGCCGGCGTCGGTACCAGCATGATTAACCTCAAGGTTCATCATCGCAGCGATGTCATGACCCAGGTCCTTGGCGCCAAGGCGGTCATTATCGGTAGCTCGACCTTGAATAACGGGCTGCTGCCGCGCATGGCCGGTTTTCTTATGTACATGCGAGGCTTAAAACCAACAAATAAATTCGGTGCCGCTTTTGGTTCATTCGGCTGGAGTGGTGAGGCGGTCGGCCTGATAAACGCGGCCCTGAAAGATATGAAGATTGAGGTCATTGAAGATGGGCTTCGCCTGAAATATGTCCCTGATCCTGAACAACTGGAAGAGTGCGTGGAAATGGGCCGACGAATCGGCAAGCGTGTTCTCGAGAGCTCCAACCTTTAACCATTGCACACTATGAATCTCATTTCCCAGCATAAAGTGCTTGTCGCGGGTGAATCATTTGATCACTGCAGCGATCAGGTTCATAAATTTTTCGATCTTACCTCACTAGTGATATATGACTGTATCGAAACTATCGAGGATAAATCCTTTTCCGGTCTCGATACAGTTTTTGTCGATCGTATTACTGAAGCGGAAAAGCGTAATTACCAGATGGTGCGGAACCTTATCGATGAACTTGTCAAAGCCGACATTCTGACAACCAGGGATTTGCAAAACGTAGAGCAAGGCTATGTGAGCAAGACACTCCACATTCTCAGTCACTTCCTTGATGGTTTTATAGGCATAGATTCCTATTTCTATAATCTTCTCGATGACAGCCACTGGCTGCCCCGGAAAACCGCGGAGGCTGTTCAGGAAAATCCTCGGCATTACTGGCTGCTGCACGTTGACTGTTATGCGACAACCGCCGAGGAGGCGGGTCTTCTGCACTTTTGAGAAAGTTCTCCGAATTTCCGCAACTGCATCTAGAGCATTCTCTTAGTATTCCAGGTTCGTTCAAGCAGGCCTCGGAGCTATAGTTGGCTCTGCGAGGCGGCCTGATCGGACGAAAATGGGGTGCTGGTGAACGGTTACAAAAAATGATTGATGCATGGCAGGTTAAAGCCTTCGGCACCTTCTTACAGCACAAAGCCCATGGAATGCCAAACGTCATTCCATGGGCTAATCTTTTCACCTAAGAAGCAGAAATGAAATCCTCAAGGATTAATGCATGGTAGGTGTAAACTCTACCCTTCTATTGAGGGCCCGATGTTCGTCCGTGTCATTAGGATATGCAGGTTTTGATTCACCATATCCCACCGCCGAAAGACGGTCTTTGCTGATTCCGACTGAGTTAATCAGGTAGCTCATCACAGCGTTTGCACGCCGTTCAGAAAGTCTCTGATTATATGCTGCAGGTCCTGTACTATCTGCATAACCATCGATCTGCACCGTCATCGTTGGATAGGCATCAAAAACTTCTTTGGTTTGATCTAAAAGAGGATAAAATTGTTTTTTTATGACAGCTTTGTCAAAATCAAACAGCAAAGCACTCGACATAGCCCAGCAACCTCTCTGGTCGACTACTGCACCCTTGGGAGTACCCGGGCAAGCATCTATATCGTCAGTCACACCGTCACCATCACTGTCGCCGGGTCTAGGCGGTGCCGCAACGGGGATAGGAGCAACAGCAGCCACTTCAGGCAGGGAATAAGCGCTCAATATGGTTTTCCACTCTTCTCCACCATAGGCTGTGGAGTCATCGGAGAAGACAATTTGATCGCCTTTCACTGAGGCATATGACAGACCACTCAACTTTTCCCTCACCGCTTCCGGTTTGAGCTCAAGACCATAAGCTGTAAGGATAGAGTGATACTGGGCTGGGGAATAGGCAATTGAATCATCATTGAAAACAACTTGATCACCTGCAACTTTGGCATAGGATGATGGGACGGTCGGCACAGCTTGTGGTTCCAATTTCAAGCCATATGCTTCCAGAATTCCATTGAATTTATAGGATGACGAATACGCAGTTGGCGATTTTTCAAAAAGCGGAGTCCCCTCTCTCTGGGCGACATCGGCAGGCAGCTCTATGGCCAGCGCAGGAATACTGGTAATGAGCATAGCCAGTAAAACAAACAGTGTTTTTTTCAGCATAATTATGTCCTCATTTGATTTTAAGAAAACCAATAAAAAAATTTTCTAACAATAATAAGCAGATCACAGATCATTCAGGTAAAATCAATAGACAAAAGACTAGATAGTACTCAAAGAATAAATTCCTGAATACAAGCATGATTTCCCCCCATTTTTTCTTCCCCCAGTTTCTCCCTAATTTCTAACCAAACATGCCCATCTCTGAATAAGTCCAAAAACGGAAGCTATAAAGACCAGCAAATGATAAAAGCAGGGAGATCTAACTACCGAGATACTACAGATTTCTAATTTTTATTGTAGCACTCTCTTTAAGAATCCTTTTTCGCGCTCACCTCCTTTTTAAGATGTTCACTCTTGGTTTTTTAAGAAAAAAATATAGTCAACCTGCTTTTAGTGCATAAATTAAGCAGTGTTCATCCGAAAATCCAGCCATGTTTGACAATATAAACAAATGGTTCCGGCAAATGCT
The DNA here is from genome assembly GCA_963835305.1 of uncultured delta proteobacterium. Taxonomy (GTDB): domain Bacteria; phylum Desulfobacterota; class Desulfobulbia; order Desulfobulbales; family Desulfocapsaceae; genus Desulforhopalus_A. Next base: position 520,635 of record CAWIEU010000006.1, on the reverse strand, counting down.
CAGCCAGAAACATGTTTAATACCTTAAACTTCTTTGCAGGAGCAAGAAATCACTGTTGAGATGTATTCGTTTAAATCCTGCTATGCAAACAATCGGAGGTACCTGTTTTAAATATAAATTACTCCTTCTCTTTCTGATATTTACCTCATTAACAAGGAATTTCATATAGAATTTTATGGACATGGCCACGTTTATGTTTACAATCGGTATGATAATTAATCAGCGAAACTATAATTTTAAAAACAACCGATCATACCACCCACCCTATTATTCCTAAAAGGTCCTGTTACATTAATAATAAATAATTCTTATCCTCTGATTTAATTTCGAATATTAACCAGAAAATTGGGCGTGTCAATAAGATCTCAGCAAAATTTTGAAGCAAAACAAGCACAATCGCCCTACCATGAGTTGACATCCCGAGACCGTCAGGAATTTTCCAGTGTTTGTTTTGTAACGGATTTGTAACAGTCTCCGGAAGGTGTCATCCCGATAAGCGCTGCATGAATTTTCGTAACCGTTCACCGGGAATAGCAAAATGCTCGCATAACCACAGACCTGTAAACGTTCAGCAGTGCTCCAGAGGCGCATCAGCAGGCCGACGGGCTATAGTTGGCTATGCACGGCGGTCTGATCATGCGCATATGGGGTACTGCTGAACGTTTACGAATTTTCGCCTACATCTTTATGATGCAAAGCTCAAGTCCATATTGACAGCTCGATTAATCCTGCTGATAGTCAATATAAGTTACTACCGAAATAGAACTCAACCATCCACTTAGAAATTCATTTCTTGTTTTTAAGCACGACAAAATCGTAAAAACCTGAATTTTCGGATGGATAACTAGAAATATCTTATGCAGAACTCCCCGCCACCAGAGAACTACTCGCTTAGAGAAGAGCTTGTCCATGGAATTTCTCACGCCATGGGAACAGCACTGTCCATTGCCGGGCTGGTTATCCTGCTTGTCATAGCCGTTCGGCATGGGACTATCTGGCATATCGTCAGTGCCGCAACCTATGGGACTTCTCTTATCTTGCTTTATCTGGCCTCAACTCTTTATCACCTGTTCTCTTCCAGCAGAGTTAAAAGATTTTTCCAAAAACTCGATCATACTATGATTTATATCCTGATTGCCGGCACCTATACACCGCTTACTCTGATTGCCCTGAAGGGCATATGGGGCTGGACTCTATTTGGCCTGGTGTGGGGGATGGCTCTCTGCGGTCTGATACTTGAACTGATGGTGAAGAAGCGTGTGCAATGGTTCTCACTCACACTCTATGTCGGGATGGGATGGCTGGCATTGATTGCCTTAAAACCTCTAGTGGTTGCCCTTGCACCGGGCGGTTTTATTCTTCTTCTCACCGGAGGTTTCCTGTACACTTTTGGTCTAATTTTCTATGTCTGGAAAAATCTCTCCTATCACCATGCAATCTGGCACCTTTTTGTTATGGCCGGCAGCATGGCGCATTTTTTTGCCATTTTGTATTATGTCATGCCAATCGCAGCCTGAGCTTACAGCTCATTCTTATCGACATACATATTTTGCACTGTTGGGAAAATCTTGATGATCCGGGATAAATCTTTAGCCGGTATCTAGTAGATTCAGATCTGCATAACAAGCGATGAGAGGTTGCATTAGAAATCAACATACCCGATCGCCTGTTTGTCGATAATTTGCATAGAGGTAGAAAATCAATTAAGAATGCCCAGACCTCAACCTAATCACACCAATATTCAGCTATCCATTTTGTGGGTTTCACTGTCTTATACCACTTCTTATACCACGGTACATATTTTCCCCACACACCCGCTATCGCATCATGTGGATTTGGATTACCATGAAAAGCAATAATTTTTGCGCCTTTAGGAATGTGTTCTTTTTTTGGAGTTATAAAGCTATTTAAAATACCACCAGGCATGCAGTGAGCTTTGAAGCTTCGGATCCATTCAACCGGATACCACTCGGACTCTTCCTTTCCAAGGGCTTGTGGCAAATAGACCTGTTCCGTTCGATAATTTTCATAAACTGAAGCGGCGTTTTCTTCCCATCTTTCCAACAATTGACTGTGTCTTCCCATTTCAAAGCAAATCACAGATCCCTGCCCTATCATTTGATTAGGCTTAGACCAATTTTCAGCCATACATAACTTGTCGGAGTAAGTGAAAAAACAATCAATATTGTCCACAATAACAACATCAAGGTCGAGCAACAATATTTTTCCTTTTATATCAGCATATTGCTTACCAAACAACGCCAACTTCCGCCAACACAAACATTTTCTCAAATATTCAGGCGGTGGTTCTTTAAAGTTTGGCAAAGGCATCACATCGATGGCATCGTGGAAACCTGTTGATATCTCAGTCAAACAAATAAAACGAAACGGCAAGGTAATATTGCGCTGCACCATATGATATAAATTGTTCACATAATCTGGACTAAATTTGGTTCCCCATTTAATACAAACAACATTTACTTGTTCCATATCACTTCCTCTTTACAGTCAATTCGTTTTATTGGAAATCAGCACTTTATTTACATAATCGTTTTTCAAAGATCACTCTTTTCGAATAATCGCAGCATACACCAAAATCCAGTGGCATGATAAAGCTATCTCTCTTCGCTGGCTTTTCACCGAGAGCACTCCCTTCTTTAAAGTCCATCTAAACAAGTGAAGGAACACTTTTTATAGTCTAATAGTTGATATTAATCTCGAACTCCTTCAAACGCTTGTGGATCGAGCGAAGTTCGGTGATAGTCGTCCAGTTGGCGATGAAGATGGAAAAAGATTCGCGCACCTTGCTGAAGGCATTGGAAACCTGCACCAATACGCCCAAAGTGATAACGCCGGTAAACAGACCGGGCCCCATAATCAGATAGGGTACGATGACCATGAGCTGTTCAAAAAAGTTCACCCAGACATCAAAATATCCATAGTGGAGAAACAACCGGTTATAGTTGAATCTCAAACCAAAAAAAAGTTCGCTGACGGTCTCCGGTTTACCGTAATTTATTTTATTATCCTCGGCATAGACCAACTCTTTGCGAAAGGCCGCTTCCACTTTCTGGTTATTATATTCCAGGCCCGGCAGCTTTATGCCCACAAACCAGGAAATAATCAAACCGCCCACCGAAACCAGCAGAGCCACCCAGACCAGGCTGCCGGGAACATCCTTGATAAATTTAATATCGACCCCCTTGCTCAATCCCCAGAGAATAGGCAGAAAGGCCATGAGTGTCATGAGCGCCCTGATAACCTGTAACCCCAGACTTTCAAATATCCGGGCAAAGCGATAGATATCCTCCTGGATACGCTGGCTGGAACCCTCCACTTCCTCTTCCACAAGCCGCCATTTATCCAGATAGGAAAAGGTCATGGCTTCCCGCCATTTGAAGGCATAAATTCGAGTGAAGTAGGCAGTCACCGTGGCGATCAGGACATAAGGAAAGGCGATTCTGGCAAAGATCAGCATCTGATCCCAAAATTCGCTTATTTTATGTTCCGTGGCCTTTTGCAGAATATTATAAAAACTGCCGTACCATTCGTTAATTTGAACGGTCAACTCCACCTGAACAAAGAGGGCCACCAGTAAGACCAAGCCCCCGCCATAAGCCCAGAGGGACCATCTTTTGCTTTTATAAAACGATCGAAACATTATTATTCCTTTTTGAAAATTCTACAGATTACCGTCTGCACAGTATTTACTGAGTATTAAAAGTCCCCAGGGAGCAGTATGAAAAATCCGGTCGTTTATGCTTTATTGGGAGTTCGGAGGAGTGCAGATCATCTGTATATATGAGCTGGAGACAATAACCAGTTATTTCTCATCAGACACCTTTTTTTCTTCAGCCGCCTTCATTTCTTTTGTGAGGCAACGTACCATAAACGCCAGTAAACCCACCCCGAGCAGTAGAACGGTCCAAAGCAATATTTTTGCCCACGGCAGCGGCGCAGCCGGACTTTGCAATGCTGACTCCCCGCCGAGACGAACCCTTTTGCCGAGCTTAACCGGACGTACAACCTGTGTTGATGAGTTCATCCGTATCGCCTGCAGAATCATTCCATTATCATGATGTGTCTCTGTATGCGCCAATTTTCCACTGCCAAAGGCCAACAAGTAGGGTGGAGTTCCCCGGCCGATAAAGAGTAATTCACTTGGTTGCCAGCCAAGTTGCAGGGAAAGATTATTTCTCCCCGACCGCAAGCCGGCGCCATCCTGTTCAACCACCACTCTCCACTGAGGATCGGCGGTCGGTGGAAAGTCACAGGATTCATTCCGCACGACGGTATCTTGAATGCGCAGATCGTAAAACACCTGGTTGCACCGGGTTTTCCACCCTCCATCGGCCCCGGACCGGGATTGAACTGATAACCTTGCGATGGAATTTGTTTCAGGAAAACGGATTTGCACGCTACCGGTCGGGAAATGAAAGCTGGTTGCAAAAGTAATCGTCATCCGCTCATCATTCATTTGGACTTGCCCATTGCCAAGCGAGGTCCAGCGCTGCTGAACGCGCGGTTCACCAACCTTGGTAAGCCCGTATATTTCCGTCAAGCCAAAGCGCCAATCTGTTTCCTGCCAGGTTAGTCTCAAGTATTGCAGAGTTGTCGGGGACAGCTCGATAGTCCTTTTTTCCACCTGCTGCCCGCCGAACCGCAAATCGGCAAGGGTCGCTTTTTGCACGAGTGGTTTCCAGTGGACAAGGTCATCGCTCTGCTCAATATTTACAGTAAAAACAGAAGAATCGAGATTCTTGTGCCAGTGAAATTCAAGCTCGGACAGATTTTTTGTGCGGCTGAGATCAATAAGATAACCGGTAATCTTCCGATCACCCGAAGCATTTGTCGAATCGGGTTGAATATTGACAATCGTCCCTGCCGTATTCCTGGAAACTTGAAGCAAGAATCCCGCAGGGTCTTTCGATCCGATCTCTTGAAAAAGCGGAAAATATGGGATGGTCTCTTTTTCAGACAGGGTTGTCTGCTCCACGGCAACGTTACGTAACTCATGCGGAACAATCTCTTCATTACCATTAAACACCCCAATATCTCTAAGATCCGAGTTCTGCACCGTTTTATACACTTCCTCGGGCAATTCGAGAGAATACACGGCACCTTTCTCTTCGACTTCGAGCTGGTATCCCACAGCAAAATCACCGGTTGAAATATCTCCGGCGCTCGATTGTCCGGCCGAAAAAAGCCAAATTGCTACCAGTAGATAATATCTCATGGAGATGTTACCTCAATTTTTGGAGGTAATGGTGAAAAATAGCCGATGATGAGCATCAGGACACCGACAACCAGAAAGGAAACTATACGGGCAATGGTTCCTGTGCCGGAGAGGTCGACGATGAAAAGTTTCAGCACCACCATGACAAGTAACGCGGCTCCTGCTCCCCAAAGCGTTCTACTCCCCTTTTTTGCGGCCCAGACGGTAATCGCCAGTGCGCCGAATCCCCAGAGTGCTGCAAGAGCTGCTTCAAAAATCACTGATCTATACAAGGAATGGGGATGATACGGAATACCGGCATAAAAATGCACCGACCGGGCGACCACGCTGTTCAGCCAGAAAAAAAACAGAACAGCCAGTCCCAAAAAGGATTGCTTTTCAGGAAGAAACTTAAGCGCGTATCCATTATTTTTCCGATTGAACAGCCATAGTACAAGCGTGCCGATTGCAAAAAGGCCGGAGAGTTCCACCGGATTTAACACCGGGATATAAGGGAGAGGCTGTGGATTTCCGGCCAAGCCAAAAGAAATCAACGTCCAGAGAAGAAGACCAAATGCAGGAAAAACGCCACCAGCGCCTAGATAGTCGGAGGCATATCTGCCGACCGGCCAGGATAACCCTCTGCCCAAACGCAGAATCAGCAGAAGGGCACCACTTGGCACAAGAGCCCAGCAGATAATCGTCCAGATTTTCCCAAGCCCGAACAACTGGTCAACAGCCCAACTCGACTCGTGACTCAGGACAAAGAGCAATAACCACAGGGTGCCTAAGTGCCAGGTAATTCTGTTGCGCCTGGGCCAATCTCCATCAAAAAGATACAAAATCCGGTACTGAACAACAAAGGCAGTTATCCATGCTTCGGCCCCCCAGTTACTGAAAAGATGGAAACCGAGAGAAGACCCGAGAAGAATTACAGGCAAAATAATAATCATGACCGGCAGTTGCAGGTAGAGGGCCAAGCCAAAACGCGGCCAGAGCAGTTTTTTTACAACCGCTGCCACGAGAACGGAACTGAGGCTGCAATACAACAGAAAACCGTTTTCCACATCGGAGTACGGCATGTGCTTATGTACTTCACGCAGCCCTCCTATATACCACCAGATGAGCCCCAGGATCATGAACGGCATCGATAAGTATCGTTCCCAATGTTTTAGTTCACCGCGATATCTGTCCAGAAAATAGCTTGATGAAAGTGCGGCAAGAGAGAGAAACAGGCATCCCAGAAAATAGCGATTGATAAAGGCCGTGGAGACAAACGGATACCAGACCGATCCAAGAAAAATATATCCGGCCGCCAGTTGCAGCAACAGGCCGAAAAGCCTGGCAAGCACCCGCTTTTGCCGTCCTCCGACCCAAACCATTCCGGCACCCTCGAGGGCCCAAATCGTTGCCGACCAATGTCCGTCAAGAGCCAGGGGAATAGCGAGACTGCCAAAAACCACACCCAGTGCGAAAAACGCCTCGCACAAAAGGTGCATGGAACTGACCAGTCTGCGCCAGAGAAGGGTCGCCAGGGCCAGATAGAAGAGACCAAGTGCCAGGGCCGATAAGGCCATGCCATACTGAAAATCCTTAACCAGACAATATTGAAGTCCCGACACTATCAGAGGCAGGCCGAAAACCAGCGGACCATCGATAAAACCGCGAAGATTGACCGGTTGACGTTGGGCAAAGAGTATTGAAATCAGAACATAAAAAACAAAAAAGAGCACAAGAAAGGGTTCCGTCGAAGAGAAGAATTCCGGTCGATACCCCGTACTCCCCCAGAGTGTGCCGATGGCAAAGGTAAAAACGAAACCAACCAGATTCAGCTCCCGCCAGGATTTAAACCAGGCGATTCCCAGGATGCCCGCGTTGAGCAGTGCATAATACGAAAAGAGCAAGACATGACTGCCGCCGTCTGTGGACATCAGGACCGGCGCGAGAAAACCACCGGCAATGCCGAAAACGGCCAGGGCTCTGGACTCCTGCAAAACTGCCAGCATACAAGACAGGACAACGAGCCCGATCATCACCACCAGCGACAAGGTTAGCGGCAAAAAATCATACAGCCTGGCCGCGGCGAATATTACCAGATAGAGAATACCCACTCCGCCGCCCTGAAGGGTAAGGCCATAGGCGGTTCTGCTCAGTCTCAGCCGCCAGCCTACTCCCAGCAGCGCCATGCCGGCAAGGGAGACTCCGGCAAGACGCAGCTCAATAGGTATCATATTGCGCTGAGCCGCGTATTTCAGGAGGAAGGCCACACCGAAAAAGAGGATAATGATGCCAATTTTCAGTACCAGGTTGCCGGTGGTAAAAAAATTAACAATCCTTGTTGTAAGATTTGCCGCATTGACGCCAAGTCTGTCGAAAAAAGGATCTAGAAATGAGCCTTGCCCGACCGGCTCGGCTACCTTGCCCCCGGAAGCAGGTGAAGTAACATAGATGGCTTCAGTGGTTTGCCTGCGAGGTTTTCGGTCAAGAGTTGCCGGTTGAGCCGAGAGCGGTTGAACTGGCCGAAATACCACCTCTTCTTCAGTTTCTTCAGTAGTTTCTTTTGGCGTTACTTCAGATTTTTTCAGTACCCGGATTTTTTCCAGACGGTCTATTCTTTTACGGAGAGCCAGCACTTCCGCGGCCAGAACGCCAAGCAGACAACCAAGTATTCCGCCGTTCACACCTGATAGCGATGCGCCCAAAATACCAACCACCACCCCAAGGATCAGATGCATCATTTCTCCAATATAGTACAGTATAAAATTTTTTTCTTTTAACGGATAAGTGCCGCCGCTTCCCTGTCTCCGGGCAGATTTCTCAGCCGCAGATACTGGCGGATTTTGTCTCTTTCCGCCTCCGATTTTTTCTGGGCCAGATTGGCTTTGGCAGACAGGGATTCAATCCGCACAGCCACAACCGTGCAGGATTTCACTGCGGGCGTTTCTGTTGTAATGCCGGAGAATTGCGAAACATTTTCATGGCTGGCCATCAAGGCGTTAAGCGCAGCTATTTTTTCATCGGCCTGTTCGACGATTTCCGCCCTGCCACGCATGATCACACACTGATAAAATTGCCCGACTTCGCAGGCAGGCATGGACTTGTCGTAACCTAGGTCAAGATAGGCAAGAGGGATATCCACCTCAAAACAGACTCTTGCATCCCTCCTGATGTTATCGAGCTTTTCTCCTTGCAGGCTGCAGTGAAAATAAATAGCCCCCCGCCAATAGACATAGTTGACCGGAGTGATATAAGGATACCCGTCAGCGCCGAGAGTGGCGAGTCTGCCGACCCTCGCCTTATTCAAAATGCTCTCGATCTCCTCTTTGTCCGTAATCTCGGATTGTTTTCTTCTCATTTTTTTCCCTGAATTTTTTTTCTGTAATAGTTATCTTGTCATACGCACCACTGCTGCAGTGAGTTGGGCTTACTCATTCTCCCGCCAGAGCAGAAAGAGTTCTTGAATACCTTTCCGGGCATATCCAGCCATGGCTAAATATGCTTCATCGGCAAATGGCTGCCCCTCCGCAGTCGCCTGGATCTCAATCCACCGGCCATCACCCGCCATCACGAAGTTGGCATCCGTTTCTGCCGACGAATCCTCAGAATAATCAAGATCAAGGATTGCGTCTCCGTTAAGGATTCCGGCAGAGATCGCTGCGACGGGCATAATATCCGGCAATTTATCCAGCCGGCCTTCGGCTACGAGCTTTTTCAGTGCATCCCTTAGCGCCAGAGCCCCGCCTGTAATGGAAGCCGTGCGTGTTCCTCCGTCGGCATTGAGTACATCGCAGTCTACCCGAATGGTACGCTCGCCGATCGCCGCGAGGTCGACCATCATCCTGAGACTCCTGCCGATCAGACGCTGAATTTCCATGGTTCTGCCTGACTGCCCCCGGGTCTCGCGTTTATATCGGCTATTGGTCGCACAGGGAAGTATGCCGTATTCGGCGGTTATCCATCCCTGCCCGCTGTCTTTGAGAAACGGAGGCACATTCTCCTCCACTGTAACACCACAAATAACATGGGTATTACCCATACGAATCAGCACCGAGCCTTCGGCTTGAGGCTGTACTCCTCTTTCCAGAGTGACGGGTCTGAGGCTGTCGGGTTTTCTATTATTACTTCGCATACTTCTCCTGTGTGAAAAGGTGGAATTTCCGTAGATTTTTCAAATTGAAAGTTATTGTATGCTTTCTGTCTGTTAAACGCAACTCAGGCCCGGTGTGCAGGCAAGGCACACCAGGCCCGAGAAAATTGCGATGAAGAGTCTGGCACCCCACAAAGCAGGGGTATAAAAACCTTCAAACAGATTATTTTCCTGCAGAAAAAATAAGAAAACAATCCGTAAAGTTCTAAATTAGCTATTTCTGTAATATTTTCCTTACTTTATCCAGATACTCCCGGCCGATTTTTTCTCCCCATTTGTCATAAACTGTCCTGCATTCGGCAATCATCTTTTCTTTATCCGCGGGTTTCAGCTCCAGGAAAGTTACACCGTCGGCCTTGGCCGCCGCGATCTGCTCCAGCTGCTGTTGTTTAGTTCGTGCCCTGGCGATTGCGCTCTCCTCTTTTACTATCCTCAAGAGGAGCTGCTGCAGATCCTCGGGCAGTCGTTTGAGCCATTTCCTGTTGATTATATGGACATACAGTCCCTGGGCATAATCCAGTTCGGTATAGTATCTGGCGACGGTAAACTTCTTTGAGATATTGCAGACGATTGGAGTATGGTCAAGGCCATCGATGACGCCTGTCTGCAGAGCCTGAGGTACGTCAGGCCAGGGAAGAACCGCGAATTTGAGGTTCCAGGCTTTATATGCATCAATATTTACAGGCGCCTCGGCGATGCGGAAATTCACGCCTTTTGCCTCTTCCAAGGTGGTAACAGGCCGGGTGGTAGCCCATCCGTAGCTACCGTACCCAGTAAAATCAATGACCTGAAGCCCCTTGGCCAGAGGGGCATCGCGGAACGGATCCCAGAGTTCCGGAGTATTCCTGAATTTATCAAGTTTATCAAAAGTATCAACGATATAAGGAAGATTTACAATGCCAAGTTCCGGGGCAATATTGGCGGCTGCAACCGAGGAACTCATCATGCCATTGATTGCGCCGAATGAAAGTTTATTGATGACATCTTTTTCGCCGCCGAGCTGGCTCAACGGACGAAAATCGACATACAGCCTGCCGTTCGATTCCTGCCAGACCCGGTCCCGAATACGAAAACCGACAGCCACGCCCTCGATAGCCGGATGTCCCACACAGGAAAGGAGATACACATACTGCGCTCCCGAGGGATCAAAAGACGGCTGCCATTTCTGTAAAGGATCATCCGCACCCCAGGCAGATACGGACACGGTTATCAGAGTTCCCAGCACACAAAGGATCTTGATACTCAAAGCGGCAATTTTCAGTGTTCTCATGGCTCAACTCCTTGGTTTATAGGTACAGAATTAATTCGCCAGGAGAAAAGTAGTACCGGAGAATAGCGGAAATTTGCAACTAAAATCCTACTTCACACCATCATAACTGCCTGAGAATATGACATATCGACGCCGTTACCAACTCACGAATATTCAGCTAAAACGAAAATAGTCCTAATTAAATTAATCAATTTTCTGACATCCCTTAAGGCTATTCTTCGTTTTATTGTTTTCTGCGCATTTGATTCAACAAAACAGTTTACTAACAATGATTGTTCATGGTATTGAACAAGGCATTAATACAGGACAAATCGTTTGCTCAAGCATTACCTGAAAGACCTTTCTCAGTTCTGATTACATCTACAAAAGGAGGCTCCAACATGAAGAAGTTGTTTATCGTTTTATTGCTTGCATTCAGCTGGCCGGGCATAGTTTTAGCCGCAGAAGCACAGAAAAATCCACTTGAGGCCTGGCAGCCGAAATTTGATCCGAGTGGAGCCCAATACACCTATATTCTGTCGAATGTTTCTCATCCGGTTATTGAAGGCGTCGGCGTTGGCTACCGCATTAGAGACAAGGTCTGGGAAAAATCAGGCGGTCGCCTCTACGTCGATTTTCGTCCGTTGAGCCAGCTCGGCGGCGAAAAAGATGTTATCAGCAAGCTCAAGCTGGGAGCCATTCAGGGAATGATGAGCTCTTCAGTTGCCGCTGCCAATGTGTCCGATGTCCTTGGTATCGTCAACCTTCCTTATATAGTCGATACTTTTGACAAACTCGATAAATTCAGAAACACCCCGGAACTGTGGCAACCTTTCGCCGATGGTGCCCGGAAACAGGGAATCCTCGTTGCGGATATAACCGGCTACGGACCCTATGGCTGGGCCACAACTACTCCGGTCAGGACCATCGAAGATGCAAAGAACATTAATTTCCGGATCGCCGAGGCGCCGGTCAATGCCGATATCTACAAGGCATGGGGATTGAAGTTCACTGCAATGCCCTGGCCGGATGTACCACAGGCGCTGCAAACAGGCGTTATTACCGGCCTTGACCACACTGCCATCGTCTGCAACATCACTAAAAAATTCACCATCGCCAAAAATTTTACCGAGCTCAACTATGCCCAGGGACTGTTCGTGCACCTGATCAACAAACGCTGGCTGAACAAATTGCCCAAGGATCTGCAGGAAATTCTGCTGTCCGTGATCGCTGAAGAAAGCAAGAACACCCGTGCCCTGACCCGCAAGCAATATGACACAGAAGTAGCCAAAGCCAAGGAGGCAGGGGTTCAATTCATCGACCTTTCAGACGATGACATGAAACAGCTGAAGAAAATGGCGGAACCGGTAGTGCAGGAATGGAGTAAGAAAATTGGTGCCGACTACCTGGCCAAGGTGCGAAAAGAGTTAGGAAGCTGATTTTCTTCCGGTTACAAAGCGCATAAGGCGGCACCCGGAGAAGCCAATTGGCAGGCGATGATCATTGCAAGGGGGCGGGTTTCAAAGCCGCCCGTCGATGCACTGCGGTTTAATCGTAAGCATCTAGGGTGCCGGTCCTATTTCAAGAGTTGAATTTGACAAACTCGTAAGAACCTGAATTTCCAGATAAATAAGTAAAAAGCTTCAAATGTAAGGCACGTAAATTTTTAAACGGCAAGTAAACGTTCACCGTACACATCAAAAGGCTGTATAACCCGAACCTTTAACCGCGTCGCTCCTGTGCCATCCTTGGCACCCGCGACACTAGGCCATCCCTGGCCGTCGTCATCCAGTGCGCCAGGTTCGTTCAAGCAGGCCTCCGAGCTATAGTTGGCTATGTGAGGCGGCCTGATCGGACGAAAATGGGGTGTTGGTGAACGGTTACAACGGCAATACTTCAATTCAGGTTTGGGGACTCTTTCACCCGCTCCAGCACCTCACGCACCTTTTCCGACATCTGTTGGTAGGTGACCGGTTTTAGCAAAACTTCCTCAATGCCAAGCTTTGTCAAATCACACGTGAGCAGATGTTCTTCGTATCCGGTGTAAATGATCATGGGCACCTCGATATTATTGTTGCGGAGGCTCCGGGCCAGCTCAATGCCAGTGATTGCCGGCATGGTCAGATCGCTGATTATCAGATCCGTCTCTTCATGATGCTCGGACAAAAAAGCCAGGGCTTGCAAACCATCGTTGAATTCAGTTACCTGATAACCCAGAGACCTTAGAATCTCTCGGCCTATCTCTAGCACCTGCGATTCGTCATCGATATAGACTATATGCTCTTTCCCCAAAACTATTTTCGGTTCTTCAGACTTGGTTGGGACCGATACGTTTTCTGCCAGAGGGAGATAAACGTCAAAAACCGTTCCTTCACCTACTTTCGAATTGACCGCGATATGCCCCTGCATGCCGGTGATGATGCCATGCACCACGGATAGCCCCAATCCAGTCCCCTCATCCTTTGTCTTGGTGGTGAAAAAAGGATCGAAAATACGGTTGATAATCTCTTCTGGGATGCCGTGACCGGTGTCGGCAATCCGGATACGTACATAGTCTTTTTCCGCCGATAGCGGCTCCAGCTCCAGCAACTCCTTATCAGGAGAGCCCTCCGTAAGGGCAATAGTCAAGGAACCGCCGTTATCCCGCATGGCATGGCCGGCATTGGTACATAGATTAAGGATGATCTGATGGATCTGTACCGGGTCGGCCAGAACCATAGCCGGAAAATCAAGATTTTCCTCAATGACAATGGTGGCCGGCAGGCTGGCACGCAGCAGCCCCATCACCTCCTGCACTACGGGCGGCAGGCTGACCGGCTGGACGACCGCTTTCGTTTCTCGGCTGAAGGCGAGAATCTTCAGGACCAGCGCACGAGCCTTGCCCCCGGCCGCAAGGATCTTGTGCAGGTAGTCCTTGACGGTACCGTCCGTCGACTCTTTGAGCATTATCAGTTCAGTATAGCCGATAATCCCCGTAAGAATATTGTTGAAGTCGTGGGCAATTCCCCCTGCCAACGTGCCGATGGCTTCAAGCTTCTGATTTTGACGGATATCCCTTTCCAACAAAACCCGTTTGGTTTCATCGAAAAGATACCCCCAGATATGAATCAGGTTACCGTCCTCGTCAAACCTGCCGATCTCGTTGCTGACGCAGAAGAGCGGGCTGCCGTCCCTTCGGCGGAGCTCGGACTTATAGCGCTCAAGTTTACCGTTCCTGCGAATTTTATCGACAAAAAGGTCACGATCCGAAGCGACCGGGTACTGGCTAACGACGTTGGTTTGCTTGATTTCCTCTATCGAGTCATAACCGAACATTTTGGCATAGGCGAGATTGCAATCAATGATCCCGCCATCGACGGAGACAATATAGTCACCGGTGAGATCTTCCTCGAAGAATTGACGATAACGTTCTCTACTGGACCGCAACCCGGATTCCACCTCTTTCAATTGACTGATATCGATAAAGCTGTGGATCAAATATTGCTCATGGCCGTGTTCTATCTCGGCGATGCTTTTCCACACTGGAATTTGCGTGGAATCATTACGGACCAGCAGTACCTCTCTTGTACCAATCCGGTTTGTCGCTTCGGCTGCCGAATCGCTATCTGATGTATTGTTCGCTATAAACTGCGTACACTTTTTACCGATTATCTCCTCCGTTGATTTGCCAAGCATCGTTGCCCCAACCTTGTTTATGGCGACGACCTCTTGCTTACCGGTAGCGGCCACGACCATAATACCGCAATTGACGGTATCGAGAAGGTTCTGCAAATACTTCTCATGGTCCAACTGCGCCGTCTGCAACCCCTGCATGGTATCAAGCATAGAGTTGATCCGTGCTCCGAGATCGGAGATTTCGTCGCCCCCTTCAACCTTGATGCGCAAGGAAGCATCTTCCGTGTTGGTTATTCGAGCGACTTCCTCCGCAAGAAACACGAGCTTGCGTAAAATCAGCCGATTCAGGAGAAAGACGAGAAAGGCAGTAACGCAAAAGCCCACCAGCAGCAGCGAAAGTACGTGCTTTTCCCACATCGCATATCCGTGCTGATACATGGCTCGTCCCAAGGTTACGATAATCTCAACCTCAGGAAGCCCGGAAATATCGGTCAAAGTACTAGAAGCAACAAGGGTGTTTTTATTCACTACCTCAAATCGGGTATATCCCTGCTGAGCTTTACCCGGATTGCCGGCCGGGGATTGCTTGGTTCCGCCAATATATGGTTTGAGGGTAATATTCAGGTGGGTTAATTCGGCCATTCGTTTAACTTCATCGCTATCAAGATATCGTCCGACGAACAACGTGCCATGAAGGGGGCCTTTTCTGGTACTGGACAGGATAGGCGCCGAGATTACCAGAGCCGGGGCCGAAGACGTTATTATAATATCAGACTTGGCTCCAGGTTCAGAGCGACGGGCAAACAGTTGGGGCAATGACTGAATCGCCTGTATCGTTGACTTATCGGGTTCTTTCCCCTCTTTCCGGGTAAAATCATAAAAACGTTGGTAAACCAAGTTATTCTGTGCATCATAGAACAGCATAAAATTTAATTTTTGATCTGCAAAAGTCTCATCCATGAGATTATTTGCAATATACGAGCTGTTCTCACCCGCGACAAACCGATAGGTGTCATCCCAATATGCCCAATCGGTGCAAAAAGCCTTCAATTTATTGGTGCGACTGGCAATTTCGTCAACGACACGCTGGATCTGAATTTTTCCATCTTCCCTTTCCAGGGTTTCGAACCGGCTGAGGACCAATTCTCTTGAAGTAATAGTCAGGATCGCAATAAGCAAGCAGATCAACGCGTAAATCAAGCAAGCTGTTTTGGTAACTATGCTGAAATTTCTGGTTTTGGAAAGGGACATGGTATAGGGCGATTATCTATCTCTCATCAAATGACAATTTACGTAACTTCCAGATGTGCTGTCACTGATGACAGTACTGCACAACACAAGTATATAGCGCTCCCCAACAAAAGACCAACTAATATCCTCCTGTTAAAAAAAGACATAAGTCGTCCGGCCTTAGCCCGAACCAACTGCTGGGAGAGTTGTTAATTATTCCTTTAAAAAGATTGTAAACGTTCACCAGTACCCCATATGCGCACGATCAGACCGCCGTGCATAGCAAACTATAGCCCGTTGGCCTGCTTATGCACCTCTGAAGCACTGCTGAACGTTTACAGGTCTGAGGTTATACGAGCATTTTGCTATTCCCGGTGAACGGTTACAAAAGATTAATGGAAGGAGCCGGCCGGCGTGAAGACCTTCCCGATATCTATAAGCTTTATCGTATAAATCAAAGGTAAGCAGAGGAGTAACAGTTCACCGGTACATATCAAGGCTGAAACCCTCAAGAGAAAGAATATCTCCTTAGGAATTGATAAAGGAATTCGAAATGGGTTTTAAAGGCAACGCATAAAACCGGGTGTCGAGCCATTGAGGCGACACCCGGTTTTTCTGTTCCTTTAATTTCCCAAATCATCTCCCAATGTCTCGCGTTGCCTGTACACGAGACCGGACTGAAAGGCAAGATAGGCAGCCAGCAGACCCCACCCTACGGCAAAAGTTACAGGGCCGCTCAAGTACCCCGGCTGACCGAAACGAGCGGTCAGTTGATGTGAAATAGGCGGAAAGAAAAGTATTATTCCCAATATTGACAACAGATAACCAATTTTTTTTGCTAATTCCATTCAGAAACTTTCTCCTTTATTATTAGGCTTAAGCGGAGCATCAACCGGAAGTTGAGAGCAATTACTCATTTTATAATTACTTGATCTAGATCACCAAATAGGAAGGAGTCACAACGACAAGAGAATTACATTATAGGTGATCGATCGATCATAAACTAATAAGAGTTATACTCTGTTTTCCCGCAAAAATCCACTGGCGATAGGAGAGAAGTTTCTGTCATCGATCGGCCAAAAAGATTTTACCGAGTTTGCGATCATGAGAGGGAAATAGTGACGCGATTTCTTAAGTAGAGATGAAGATTTCCATTCCCTATTCGAAAGAATTTGAAGTCAGGAAGGATATCCTCTTCGTGCTATCGAATGGCAGCCCGATTATCCAGCTAAGGTCGGATTGCTCGTTGTGAAATTGGAAAGTGGCTTAAGGCCTGAGCAACGGACGTTGTGGAACTCACATTTTCTCGTCCATGTCCTTCCTCGGCTTTTACTGAAGCAAAAAGTAATCCCCTGGATAATCAGGCTCTTCCAGCTGATGCGACTCTTTGGCTTTTCTCCAAAGATTTGCATCTTACCCTTTCGATCAGCTGAAGATTTTTGCGATTCGACCGCCAACTATCGAGCTAGTGAGCAGATTGGCTGTCCCAATGCTCAACATGGCAACCAGACTAAGTATGGTAGTACTGATTCCAAGCAGTGCCAAAATACCTAAGGCAATGCTGCCTACTCCTACCAGTACCTGAATCCCGGCTGCTCCTTGGGCAGTCTCTTTCACCACACTTTCACTGCCACTGAACTCTTCCGAATGACGTGCCTCCAGTGTGCTCAGACGTTCATTGGCGCCGCTATCCAAGACCAGTGCAGCTCCGAATACGATTGCTGAAACCGGAACTAAAATGGATGGCACAACATTGATGAGCGACAGAATTCCCAGTGCTATACCGGCCGCACCTGCCAAAAAGAGGGTTGAAACCCCTCCCCAGCGGGCAGGCGTATTTTTTTTGGTATTTTCTTCACCGATCAAAGCTGAATAGCGAGCTGCGATAGATCCTCCCTCAAAGGCCAGAGCCACCCCAATTGCAATTACCGCAATCGACACCAACAAGCCTGGATAAACGCCGGCTAACCCGATGATGGTCAGGACAACCGCTCCCAGGCCGACGATTCCTTCTGCGGCACTAGCGCCGAATGCTCCTTTTTCTTTGGATTCGGAAATGCTGTGACCCGTATAATGTCCCGTTGAATCAACCATAATTTACCTCCTGTTACTTGTGTGTATCAATTTCTCTCTTCTATTAAAAAAGAGTTTAACTACATTCCTGAGATGGCCTCGCTAAACAAGATGCGATGCCACTCTATCAAACGTTAAAAAGACTTTTTAAGAAATCAATACAGCATTTATCTTAGCAACCTATTTTTAATATAATTTATGAGTTGATGAACAAGAGTCAATGCAGAAATATGAGATAAAGATTCTTTCTTTGTTGCCGGAAGATCTTGGATTTTATAAATTTATTATAGTAAACTCAAAGTATTCTGAAACAGAAAGCTGTCCAGAGTCTACCTAACTTATAAATACACCCTATATTGTTTCCTGTAAAGAAAACTTCGTGGGACAAGGACAATAAAAATCTATCCCCGAAAAGATATTATACGATATAAGCTTTCTTTTTTTGTTGAACTCGTAAAATGCCCGATCTACAACGTTTGCGCTCTGGAACCGCAATTTGCTGAGCACATGTACTCTTTCAGGGGCTGCCGCAGTCCTCAAGTAGGCCGAAAGTGCAGGGACACCATTTGCCTGACCATTTGTGCACCTTATATCTTGAAATCCTGTTCCCTTTCTTGTACTACAACCTTAAAATAGAGAGTTAAAGACGAAAAAAAGCAGGCTTTAATGAACTCTCCGCTCGAGTTATCAGGCGCCAGGCTTAAAGTATGACGGGCAGTGTTGCCCCTTCTGACGAGGCATAATATGAGAGACAGCAAAATTCGTTTTTCAGACAGGGTAGCGGACTATGTGAAATATAGACCATCCTATCCGGAAGCACTCATGAATCATCTGACAGGCGATTTACAAGTCAACTCTGAGAGCATTGTTGCAGATGTGGGCGCAGGTACTGGAATTTTCTCGAAATTATTGGCGGCAATAGTAGCAAAAGTTTATGGTATTGAGCCCAACAGGGAAATGCGGGAAGCAAGCTGCAATTTTCTCCGGGGCTTCGACAATTTTCAAGCAGTCGACGGCAGTTCTGAAGCGACCAAACTTGATGACGGCACGGTTGATTTTATTACCGCCGCCCAATCTTTTCACTGGTTTGAACCCGTATTGACCAAACAGGAATTCCAGAGAATTCTGCGCCCCGATGGACTGGTTGTACTGATCTGGAACCATCGCCTCATCGACACCCCATTTCTTCAGAAATATGAGACAATCCTCAGGAATAACGCTCCGGAATATGAGCTGGTAAATCACACGAAAATGTCGGAAAATGAAATACGATCATTCTATGGAGGGGAATTCCGGAAAGAGAACTTCCCACACGTTCAGATTCTGGACTGGGAAAGTCTGCTTGGACGGGTCAATTCCTCCTCGTACGTTCCTAAAAAGAATACGAAAGAAAACAGAATATTGGAGAAACTGCTAAGGGCCGCATATGAAAGCGAATCGGACCAGGGTATAGTCGAGTTTCGCTATGCCTGCGAAGTATATTCAGGTAAATTACAATAATAATTGAACCTTCCAACAGGCTGCATATCTTTGAGATTCCCCCGGATAATGTATTTAAAAATTTTCCTTCCGGTTATATCTTGAATACCGGTTTCTCCCCATGTCAGATAAAAAAGGAATAATCCCTTGGAATTTCTCCATACCTATTTAAAGACATTTATAACATGTTTACGGGTTCTTCTGGTCACGACTCTCCTTATAACTTCGCTCTCGTTCGTGGACGGTTGTTCCATCCTGAAAAATCCAACTCCGCAATCGACAACATTTACCTATCCAAAAACAGGACTAGCCTCATATTACGCTCAGCAATTTCAGTCCCAAAAAACAGCCAGCGGAGAGATCTTTGACAATAATCTTATGACTGCGGCACACCAGACATTACCCTTCGGTACAAATGTGCTGGTCAGGAATTTACATAACGGCAAATCGGTTACCGTTAAAATAAACGACAGAGGTCCATTTATTGCGCGGAGAATTATTGATCTCACCAAGGCAGCATTTTCAAAAATTGAAAGTCTCGACAAAGGATTTACCAAGGTGGAAATCATGGTGGTTGATTAATCATCAGTTGAATATATCAGCACCTATCCTGCGTGTAATGGATCAAAACAAGAGTCCGAAAGCCGGTATCTTTTGGGTCTGTACTCTAACCATAAAAGGTTTATTGTAAGAAGGACATAGCGGATTGGACGCCCCAATCAATCGGTATTACAACTTTTATGGGAGGTTGTATTATGAACGATAGAATGCGAGTTATGACCGAAAAACCTTTGAACGCAGAAACACCGGTAGCTCACCTGCAGTCCTGGCTTACCGGGAATGCAATATTCTTCAAGCGCAATCAGGAACAGATCATGTCCACACCTGTCGACCTGGAAAACTGGAGGTTGTCCGTCGGAGGACAGGTGAAAAAAACAATCGAGCTGAATTTTGCCGATATCCTGGCGATGCCGAAAATTGAAATTGCCAATACGCTGGAATGCTCGGGAAATGGCCGTTCACTGCTCAAGGAAAAGGCCTCCGGCAACCCCTGGACCATCGGCGGGGTAGGAAACGCCATCTGGGGAGGAGTCCGCCTTAGTGAGGTGCTTAATAAAGCCGGGATCACCGCAGATGCAAGACATGTCAGCTTTGAAGGACTGGACAATCCGGCTTCGCCGGCCAAAATAAAATTTATCCGCAGCATCCCCGTGGAAAAGGCCATGGATTCGACAATTCTGGCTTATGAAATGAATGGGGAACCGTTACCTCTTGAGCACGGTTTTCCATTGCGAGCCCTGGCTCTCGGTTGGACGGGAGCAAATTGTGTTAAATGGCTGAGCAGAATAACACTCATGGATCGACCCGCGACTGGTCATTTCATGGATAAGGTGTATCGCATCTTCCAGAAAGGGGAAGATCCCGCATCCGGTAAAGTGGTTACCTCCATACCGCTTAAAGCTATCATTACTACACCGGAAAACGAAGCCATACTCCCGGCGGGGACGGTTTTGTTAAGAGGCGCGGCTTATGGTGGCGAAACTGAAGTAGCAAAGGTCGAAGTGAGTATGGATGATGGCAAGACCTGGCATCAAGCTGAATTTATCGGGCCGTATGAACGGTATGCCTGGCGTCGATGGGAATATAAATGGCAGATTGACACAGCGGGAAAACATACGATTCTGGCACGGGCTACGGATAAGAATCAGCAGGTTCAACCGGAAACCGCCAGTTGGAATGTGCTCGGGTATGGCAATAACGGGATTCGTGAACACGCAGTTTCCATTATCATTCGATAGACAGCAACATCCCGATTCGGGAATATTCGTTCAGTAATAAATTTACCGCCACAGCCGCAAATGACCAGCGGACTTGGAAGTTCAAGGAGTTATCATGTTAAGCAGACCGCTTTTTGGAAAAATTACTATGAGTAGTTTATTAATTGGAGTAGCACTGCTGATTCAGGGTGGGCTGATAACAGGTGCATATGGAGCCGGGGAAACTGGTGAGGGAGTGGATGTACTGTTGCGTGGGCCAATCCACGAAGCTTTTGCCAGTGTTAATGTCGATGAGAGGCAGCCAAACGCTGTACTCCCGCGCAAAGTACCTGAACCCATCGATGAAATCCCCCCTGACTTTCGCCCCGAGGGGGAACATGTCGTTTGGATTCCAGGCTATTGGAGCTGGGATGAAGATAAGAATGATTTTATCTGGGTGAGTGGAATCTGGAGAGATATACCTCCCGGACGTGAATGGGTTCCGGGTTACTGGAGGTCGGTCGAGAACGGCAGCCAATATGTCTCCGGCTACTGGAAGAGCACAGAACGAACGGAAACGGTGTATTTACCGCCCCCTCCGCAACCGCTGACAGTCCAGCCGAGTTCACCTCCTCCGACTCCTGAATATATTTGGATGGATGGGAACTGGGTCTGGTATCACGGTCGATACGTCTGGCAGGCAGGGTATTGGCTGCAGCTCCGGCCGGAGATGATCTGGATTCCGGCACACTATCTGTGGACACCGAGAGGATTCATTTTCATCCAAGGGTATTGGGATTATCAACTCGCCCACCGTGGGGTGATGTTTGCGCCGGTCTATTATACCCATCCGATCTACAGAAACCGCGGTTACTATTATTCACCCAGCATTGTTTTGAACATCGACGCCGTGTTTTTATCGCTGTTCATCCGGACAGATTCCCATCATTACTATTTCGGAGACTATTTTGCCCCCAGATACAAAGCACGCGGTTTTCATCCATGGTATTCGGCGCATGCCACCAGATATGGCTACGATCCCTGCTACAGGAGTTACCGCCTGCATCAGTTGCATCATGATCGGGATTGGGAAACCAATTACCGCCACCAGTTTGAATATCGCCGGGATCATAAAGAAGCGCGACCGCCACAAATATTCAGGCGACAGACGAGCCATACTTATAGTCCCTCCCACGGTCCATCCTACCCTGCAATCGGCAGAAGCCTCACTGAAGTTGTCAAAAGACAAGACCAGCCGACAAGGTATAACCATCTGCAATCCGATAACCAAAAGGAATTCCATGCGCAGGATCGGAGATCGCAAGAACTCGGGGAAGAGCGAAGAAACCGCGAATTGACCCCGGTTTTCTCAAAGCCCCGGGAAAAATATCCAGACAGCCGGTATGACAAGTCTCGTGAGCAAACGAGAATTCCTCATGAAGTCTTTCAATCCCGGGAAAGGCAGGAACGACCCGATCAGGACGCTGACCGTTATCGGGGGCAGTCAGGTGGAAAACAGCATCATGAACCGCAATATAGACATGATGATCATATGGATGATGATACACATAACAAATAATGGAGCAAACACCTGAGCCCCGTATTTTTCAGGTGTCGGATATCAAGTATGCAAATCGAAAATAGTCACACGATGTACCATGACCATACATTTGGTCAGGATTTAAAACGCCACGGAGAATCCCGTACGCTGATCGTCATCGGGATTACCGCCGCCATGATGGCCATAGAACTGTTCGCAGGCGTCATTTTCGGTTCCATGGCACTGCTGGCGGATGGCCTGCATATGGCTTCGCACGCTGTTGCTCTTGCTATCAACGCTTTTGCCTACATTTATGCAAGGCGCAATGCCGGTAACGCTCAGTACAGCTTTGGAACCGGAAAAGTAAATGCACTCGGGGGCTTCACCGGAGCCGTTCTACTGGCGGTATTTGCCCTGATAATGGCGGTTCAAAGTTTAGATCGGTTATTTCATCCGGTTGAAATCATTTTTAATCAAGCCATTTTCGTTGCGGTCCTGGGGTTACTGGTCAACGGAATTTGTGTGTTTATCCTCGGTGGCGGCGATCACGACCACAGTCATGACACGCTGCACAGTCACCACCATGAGCATCAGGACGTCCACCACGACGATCATGATCATGGTCATGATCATAATCTGAAATCGGCCTACCTGCATGTCATGGCTGATGCATTGACCTCCATTCTGGCGATTGTTGCCTTGTTCACGGCAAAATATTTCGGGCTCGTCTGGATGGACCCGGTAATGGGTATAATCGGCTCCCTTCTGGTGGCGCGCTGGTCAGTTGGTCTGATGCGTTCTTCGAGTGGCGTATTACTGGATCGCCAGGCACCGAAAAAGCTTAGATACGAAATCAAAGAAAAGATGGAAGTGGACGGTGACACCCTGGTCACCGACCTGCATGTCTGGTCAATCGGCCCGGGAATTTATTCTGCCCTCATCACGGTGGTCGCCCATGAACCGGTTACACCAGCGGAATATAAGGAACGGATTCCCAAGCACTTAAGGCTCGTCCATGTGGCAGTCGAAGTCCATGGCGCCGAAAAATTGACCGAGTTATCAGCGGCAGCCAACAGCTGATGGTTTCAATTATGCCTTCATCAGGATAGGGTACGAGCGAAGCCTATGGCAGCAGGTCCAGAAAAAACGGGTCGCTTGACATCGATCCCCCCGTGTCTAATCTTTTTAAAGCAAGTCGACGGACATCCGGATGATTGTTATGCAGTGTTCGACTGACGCGATACCTGTGAAGAAAATAGAATGAAAAACATATTCTATGACTGACAATGGAGGTATATCATGAGTGAAGAGAAACAAAAGACTTTATGTGGATATGTCGAGGAAGAGCTTCAGATCAAAGACCCCAAGGCCTATGTGTCTCTGATTCAACCGGCGACCCACTATTGTGAGAATTGTGGCCGGAGTGCCGCAAAGGCCGAAAACGTCTGTAAGCCGCATAAATTACCTAGATCCTAAGCATTTCATCGTTTACCCGGTCTCCACTTCCGGGGATCGGGTAGATACTGCCATTTTTCAGTCAGGAGAGAACACATGCTGCCCCAAATTAAGACAATCCTCTACACTACCGGCCTCGGCGCGGGTGCTCCTTACGTATTCAGATATGCCCTGGCTCTTGCCCGTCAGCATAATGCCAAGATAGTCGCTGTCCATGGAATGGAACCCCTCTCCGCTTTTGGCCAAAGCCTGGTTGAGCAGTATATTTCTCATGACAGTTCGGAAGAACTACACGGCAAGGCACGGGAATCGGTTAAGGCGCAACTGAAGAAACGGATGGAGCAACTTTGCAGCAAGGAATGTAACAATGCTCCAAACTGCGAGAATCCCGTTGCTTCAATCCATGTCGTTGAAGGATATCCCGATCAGGTTATTGTCAAGATGGCTAATGAAAGTTCCGCGGATCTGATTGTCATGGGTGCTTACAGTCATACCCTGGTCGGTGAAGTCGTTATGGGCAGCACGACCCGGAAGGTCCTGCACAGGGCGGACCAACCAGTCCTTGTAGTTAAAATTCCTAAAGGTTACCAGGAAGAGGATCTCTAATCCGGAGGATATCGGCCGGGACAGGTTTGACGGGCGTCTCCCGGCTGAAATGCCGGCCCGGTATCTTCCTATTCATCATCCGCCACCAGGGGAACAAATCGGACACCGAGCAGATCTTCCCGCTCGAAGTCGGTTTCCCCGGTTCGGCGGATTCGGACTAATCTCTGAATCTGGCTCGGCCCGGTTGGGATTACCAGCCGGCCTCCTATGCTCAGCTGATCTTTCAAGGCCGGCGGAATTCCAGGTGTCCAGGCAGCCACCACGATGGCATCATAAGGCGCGTATTCAGGCCACCCCAGGGTGCCGTCACCATGACGCACATAAATATTGTTGTAGCCCAGGCGGCGTAAAATCTCTTTGGCCGATTCGGCGAGAAAACCGTGTCTTTCGATGCTGTACACCTCATCCACGATGCGGCTCAGGATGGCTGCAGCGTAACCCGAGCCGGTGCCGATATCAAGGACCCTGTCGCCCTTATTAAGCTCTAGCATTTCCGTCATCGCTGCGACGATATAAGGTTGTGAAATAGTCTGCCCTTCGCCGATCGGCAGCGGCGAGTCCTCATAGGCGAACTCGGCCATGTCATCGGGCAGAAATGCATGCCGCGGCACCTCTTCCATTGCCCGCAACACATCCTTGTTTCTTATACCCCGGGCTTTCAGATGATTTTCCATCATGATTCCGCGTGCTTTTCCGAGATCTTTCATTCGCATCCTCCATGCTTCTCCAGGTTCAAAGAGACACTATTCCACTGCATCGCTATGGGGGGCATGACTGAAAGCCAGCACCTTGTCAACGCGTATGATCAGTTTACGCTCGGCTTGGGGCAGCTGCGCTGAGGTTTCGATTTCGGGGGAGAAGCCATTCATCATGGCGATCTCCTCCACCTTTTCCACCTCCCCGAGTATCTGATGTCCTACATCGGTCTTCGGGTCCCAGGCAACCACGGAGATCATCGGGTTATCAAGAAGGTTTTGAATCGTGCCCGGACAAAACCACTCTTCAACGGCAATGTGGCTTTCCGAAACCCTGTGTATGGCACCGGCGGCTGCCAAATGCGGCAATCCGCTGCTGTTTGAGGTGGATACAAAGATATGCTTCACCCTACTTCCGAGATCCACTGCCCGGCGAATCGCTTCCGTGCTCATCGTGCCTCCTTTTGAGAAGGAGTCGCTTCTTCCTTCCATTATTTGTCTGTTTGTCAGAGCAAACCGCAGGATAGACAAAAGAGTATATTATGAACGGTATTTCAGATACCCGGCTAGTCAAGTATGCCGGAAGACAATTTCAGGTCCATCAGGATTTAGCACCGGGCAGGTTTGGGACCTGCCCATACAGAACTATTGGCGCAGGGGGTTTGTAGGGCTGGAGCCAATCCCGCCCTCAGATAAACAATTTCTTCTTGATAAGTTTGAGATAGCGCCGGCTGACGGGAATTCTCTTGCCGGAACGAGTGACGATTCTGGCCAGTCCGCCATCAAGGAGAATTATCTCGCCTATATGGTCGAGATTAACAAGATACTGTTTATGACACCGGAAGAGCCGGGTTCGCTCTTCCAGGACTTTAAGGGTGACCTCCGTGAAATATTCGGCATCGGCGGTTGCAGTGTGAACTCCGGCAATTGTGGTGGCGATGAATTCCACTTCACCGAGATCAATGAGCTTGATACGATTGCCGAGAAAACAGGGAATACGACGGATTTCTTCGGTCTGATATTGCGGCCTGCGGTTTGCTCCAATGGTTTGCTGCAATTTAATAATGGTTTTGGCCAACCTCCCGGGATCGACCGGCTTCAATAAATAATCAAGCGTCTTTTCTTCGTAAGCTTTGAGGGAATACTGGTCGTAGGCAGTAACAAAGACCACGTGAGGCATAATCTCCCTGGTTATCATGTTGAGCAGCTCGAAACCATCTACAACCGGCATCTCGATGTCGAGAAAGAGAACTTCCGGACGGAGTTTATTGATCAGCTTCAGGGCTTCGATGCTGTTGCCGCAGGAACCGACCACCTCGATAGCTTCTGTTTCCTGTACCAGGGCCGCCATCTCTTCCCGGGCGTGCAGCTCATCATCGACAATCAGGGCACGAATCATCAGGCACATCCCCCCACCGGCACTGTTATGGCTATCTCCGTCCGCTCCTGCGGGATGCAGGTGATTTCCAGGCCGTGGTCCTTGCCGCAGAGATTTTTTATCCGCTTTTCGACAATATTGAGTCCCAATCCCTTTTTTCCCCTCTCGATAAAGTTACCGGCGTTATCCTCCACGCTGATACGGACCTTATCCGGGAGCCGAACGACGGCCAGGCGGATAATGCCCTGACCGAGCATGGCGGAGATACCGTGCTTAATAGCATTTTCGACGATTGGCTGCAATGTAAAGACCGGTAATTTGATTGCCATAAGCTGAGGATCGATATCCATCTCCAGCTGCAGTCGATCCTCGAATCTGGCTTTCTCGATCACCAGGTACGACTGAACATGGTTCAACTCCTCTTCAAGGGTGGCGAGATCGCCGCAGTGTTTCAGGTTTTTCCGGAAAAAATTGGAAAGATGCAGGAGCAGGTCTCTGGCCCGATCTGCGTCATTACGGACGATAGCGCGAATGGTATTTAAGGCGTTGAAAAGAAAATGCGGACTGACTTGTGCCTGGGCCAGCTTCAGCTCTACACTCGTTAGCAGGTTTTTCTGTTCGATATACCGGCCATAGAGGAGTTGATCGGAGAGCAGCGCGGTTATACCCTCCCCCAGAGTCCGGTTGGTCACGAGAAAGAGTTTGTTCTTTGGTTCAAAAAGGTTGATTGTCCCAACCAGCTCGTTATCTACTCTCAGCGGCACCGAGAGGATCGAGCCGAGAGGGCAGCTCTCAGATAGACTGCAGCTCCATTTCTTTTCTCCGCCGTCAGCATAGATGATCCGGTCCTCCTGAATGGCTTTTTTGACCTGGGAGGAACTGATGAGCGTACCTATATGGTGGTGATCGGCACCCTGTCCGACAAAGGCCAGAACCTTTTCCCTGTCGGTTATGGCTACGGCCCCTACCCCGGTTTCCTCCCGGATCACCGAAGCAACCTCCCGGGCCGTTTCATTATCCAGCCCCCTGCCCAGGATGGCAACGGTTCGTTCCGCCATTTTTAAGGCCTTGGCGGAAAAGGTCACACTCAACTCATCATACATTTTGCGCTGATCACGGATAATGCTGACAAAAATCGCAGCTCCGCAACTGTTGGCAAGGATCATCGGCAACGCGATGATCCGGACCAGGGCAACCGCCTGGGCAAACGGCTTTGACAGAACGAGGATGATGACCATCTGGCTGACCTCCGCAATCAGTGTCGTCAGAAAGGCGACGGTCGGACAAAGCAGGCGGTGTTGCCGATATCGTCGCATCAGAAAAATATGCACGAGGCCACCGATAACTCCTTCGATGATCGTGGAGACACCACAGGAAAGCGCGGTGAAACCGCCAAGAAAATAGCGGTGGAGTCCGGCGGTAAGTCCGACCGCCCCACCGAGCAGTGGTCCTCCGATGATTCCTGCGAGCACTGCTCCGATTGCCCTGGTATTGGCGATAGCACCACTTACCTGCAGGCCGAAATAGGTGCCGAGAATCGAAAAGATCGAGAAAACGAAATAGAGGACCACTATCTGCCTCGGATGCAGGGTATCGACTTGAAATGACCTGAAAAAAGGAGACTTGGTAAAGAGGTAAGCTATAACAAGGAACACCGACATTTGTTGCAGAAGCGCAAAAACATTATGCAGCGAGAAAGTCAAAAGATCCATTGTCTATCCCTTTTCTACCGCTGCCGCAGTCATTTCGCAGTGGGAACCCACCCTCCCGCTGAGAGGCCGCGGGAGGGTATTGTTTGCCGGCGGCCCATCGTCATCCGGAAAAACCATAGAGATGGGGAAAGATCACGATTGAGGCAAGAACCAGTATCTGAATCAGGATAAAAGGCACGACACCCCGATATATATCGAGTGTCTGTACCTCCGGTGGGCAGACCCCCTTGAGATAAAAAAGCGAAAACCCGAAAGGCGGAGTCAGAAAGGAAGTCTGCAGGTTCATGGCTATCAGGATGGCAAACCACATCGGGTCAAGTCCGATAGTATGGGCAATCGGCAGCAGGATCGGCACGACGATGTAAGAAATCTCGATAAAGTCGATGAAAAAGCCGAGCAGCATTATCGAACCCATGGCAAGGATGATAAAACCCCATTTTTCCCCCGGCAATCCGGTCATGAACTGCTCGACAAGGAGATCGGCTCCGGTGTAGATAAAAACCATGGAAAACGCCGTGGCACCAATGAGGATGGCAAATACCATGGCAGAGATCATCACCGTCTGCTCACAGGAGTCGATGACGATCCTCCAGCTGAGTTTACGATACAGTGCCGCCAGAACCATCGCGCCGAGAGCGCCTACCGCGGCGGATTCGGTGGGGGTGGCGACACCGATAAAAATCGATCCCAGCACCAGGACGATCAAGGTCATCGGCGGTACGATCGCTTTCAAAGCTCTCATTACCGAACCTTTTTTATCTTCCTCGGCCACGATAATTTCCGGGGCGACCTTCTTGTCAAACAGGGCGATTATCACAATATAAAGGATGTAACAACCTACCAGCACCAGTCCCGGTCCAAGCGCAGTCCGGAAGAGATCGCCGACCGGCAGCTGAAAAACATCGCCGAGAATAATGAGAACGATCGAAGGCGGAATGATCTGGCCCAGGGTTCCGGCGGCGCATATGGTACCGGTGGCTAATTTTTTGGAATAACCGTACTTCAGCATGACCGGCAGCGAGATAACGCCCATGGCCACCACCGACGCTCCAACCACTCCCGTTGAGGCGGCGAGCAGGGTCCCGACCATCACCGTGCTGATGGCCAGACCGCCCCGTACCTTACCGAACAGAATCCCCATCGATTCCAGCAACCGCTCGGCCAGTTCCGATTTCTGCAGGATGATTCCCATCAGAATAAAGAGAGGCACCGCCATGAGGATGGTATTGGTCATAATTGAATAGATGCGGAAAGGCATCATTGAAAACATACTGAAAAACTCGTTGGCAACCATAGCAAAGCTTGGGTCCGGCATCAATTCGACAAATGCTGCGATCGCACCGAAAAAGAGTGCCACAGCACCAAAGGTGAAAGCCACCGGATATCCAACAACCAGAAGCACCAGGGCGGCGAAGAACATGATAATACCTGTCATTTTTCACTCCTGATCAGCTGAATATTTTTGCACACATAGCCAGTCGCGCTTATCAAAAGAAACAGAAAAGCCAGTGGAATCATGCCCTTTATTATCCACCGATAGGGCAAGCCGCCGGGATCTTCCGAGATTTCATTGATGGTATAGGCGTCATAGACAAAGTGGAACGAACCGAACAGGATGAGCAGCGAAAGAGGCACCAGAAACAGGAGAGTCCCGCAGATATTGATGATCGCTTTGCTCTTCGGTTTCATCCTGTCATAGAGAAAATCCACCCGCACATGTGCTTCATGCTGCAGGGCAAAACCAACCCCGTAGAGTATGATGACGGAGAACAGATGCCATTCCATCTCCTGCATACCAACCGAACTGGCATGAAATGCATAGCGCATCATAACATCGAATGAGACATTCAAGACCAGCATGAGCAGGATGACCGCCAGGATTTTTCCTACACCGTCAACGAGACGGCTGATTATTTTTTCTAATTTCAGAAGCATGAAAATGGTTCCTTACCTTCCAGGGTCGTTACAAAATTAATGTGATGATTTTTCATTTTTGCGGGAATCCCCCTCTAGCATTGATAAAAATCCAGCATACGTGTCATTCCTTTGCGCCAAAGGAATGACACGGAAACGATATCGGCAACCTGCTGCGCCGACAGGCTTACAGATTATGCATCATTTCAATATAGTTGAATTCAGAAATATCTGTCCAGGCCCTGGCTTTTTTCATATAGGCCTGCTGAGATTCGAGCACCTCTTTGAAGTTTGGATCCTGAGAGGCGTAGTCAGCCATAATCTCATCGGAAGCTTTTTTCATCGCCCGCATGACCTCTTTCGGAAAAGTCTCGACCTTGATATTCGGGTATTCCGTTTTCATCTGTTTCCAGGCTTCGGCACTGCCGGCAAAATTGTCGATGAACATATCGGCGGCAACCGCTTTCATCGCAGTTACCAGCATGGTTTTATACTCCTGCGGCAGCTTGTCGAAGGCTTGCTTGTTTACGAGAAACTGCAATTCCGTAGCGGGCTCATGCCAGCCGGTATAGTAGTAAGGCGCTATCTTGTGAAAGCCCATCTTGATGTCCATCGCCGGACCGACCCACTCCAAGGCGTCTATGGTTCCGCGATCGAGGGCGGTGTACAGTTCTCCCGGAGGAATATTGGTCACATTGACACCCAGTTTGGCAAAAACCTCGCCTGCAAGTCCCGGGATGCGCATTTTCAGGCCCTTCAGGTCGTCCACTGAATTTATTTCCTTCTGAAACCAACCGCCCATCTGTACGCCGGTATTGCCGCCGGGAAAACTGAGGACACCAAACTTGGCATAGGTCTTCTCCATCAAGTCCATACCGCCGCCATGATAGAACCAGGCATATTGTTCATCGGCATTCATACCGAAAGGAACGGTACAGAAAAAGACGGTGGAGATGTCCTTGCCTTTCCAGTAGTAGGAGGCGGAATGCCCCATTTCGAATTGACCGCCTTTGACCATATCGAGGATACCAAGCGCTGCTTTATGTTTTTCCGCGCCTTCTACCCGAATAGTAAAATCACCGCCACTCATCTCATTTACGATCTTGGCCAGATTGATCGGTGCAGTTGCGAACGGGGTAAGGGTTGACGACCAGGACATGGCCAGTTTCCAACGTACCTTTTGTCCAGCCATGGCCGGAGAAGTGACCAGGATGAGGGCGATTACTGCAGTTGTGATACGGAACGCCAGTTTCATTGTTTCCTCCTTTGTTGAGTTGTTGGTAGCCTCCCTTTTGAGAGGTTTCGTATGCTATCGAACGAACCGACGGAAGAAAATGACGAAGTCGGCAAGTGGCCGGATTATCTTTTAACCGGTTTGTCAGCAAAATATCCGGCCGAAAACAACTTTCACTGCAAAAGACTATACCGACCAATATAGGGGAGATCCAAAGGAAATTCTTACACAAATCGGCGCCTCGACACAACTCCTAAAAGTTCGGGCTTGATGTTTAAAAATGTCATGCATACCTGTAATTATTAGCAGTTAGATCAGCCGATGCAGTTTTTATGGCCATTGTAGTTCCTGCCTGTATTTTTGTTACCGCGGATCAACGCTCAGGAAATTGCCGACCATGAATAATGATGGCGTCGTATAAATCGTTGATATCGACCGTCTCAAGAGGATCAACACATGAGCAAACCACGTTATTACCTCGTGATAATGGTCTGTTTTCTCGGTCTTGTCGCCGGAATATGCACCATTCTCTACCTTCCGCTTCGAAAGGCTTTTCTTACCAACTGGGGATTCAATGCAGTCATCTTTGGGGCTCTTGTAATAGGTATTTTTCTGAACTTCCGCAGGGTAGTGGTGCTGGGTCCCGAAATAAACTGGATTGAAATCTTTCGATCCGGAACTTCAGGGCTATCGGTGGCCGAAAGTCCGGAGCTGTTAAGACCCTTGGCCAGGCATCTTGAGGGGATGCACCGGGACCGTTTCAGCCTGTCGGCACTTTCCCTGCGGACGGTTCTGGAAGGGATACAGGGACGACTGGACGAGTCACGGGAAATCTCGCGATATGTGATCAGCCTGCTGGTCTTTCTTGGTCTGTTGGGGACCTTCTGGGGACTGCTCGGCACCATTGGTGCTGTAAGTTCGGTAATCGGTGGGCTGGAGGTCGGCAATGGTAATTTCGATTTGATGTTCAAAGCTATGAAAGCCGGTCTGCAGGAACCACTCCAGGGCATGGGGACTGCCTTCAGCTCCTCCTTGTTTGGCCTGGGTGGATCACTGGTCCTGGGCTTTCTCGATATCCAGGCCAACCACGCGCAAAACCGCTTCTTCAACGAACTGGAAGAATGGCTGTCCAGCGTGACCCAACTCGTTGACCGAACGACGAAAACAAAAATTATCGATCCTGATGTCCTGGCCTCCGTTGGGCCTGCTCAGGCTCAATTCGAAGCGCTGATCCGGGAGCTGCGCCGCACGAACAATCATCTGGAGGCAAGGTTCAAAGTGGAACCTTCCACGCCGGCTACCGACGTCTCCGATCAGGAGAATAGTCGCTAGGAGCAAATATGGGGTCCAGAGACCGATCATCACAGCAGTCACCGAGTATTTGGCCGGGGTATGTTGATGCCTTATCTTCCCTGCTGATGGTGGTAATATTTGTCCTCATGATTTTTACCTTCGCCCAGTTCATCCTGAGCTATATTCTTACCGGTCAGAACCGCGAGCTGGAATCCCTGCATGCCCGAATCGCCGAAATATCGAAATTACTGGGACTTGAAAGAACCAGGAATGAGGAGATGGGGCAACAGATCGCCACCCTCTCCTCTCAGGTTGAGATGTTGACTCTTGACCGCGGCAAATTGCAGGAACAGGTTGCAGATCTTACAACCCGGAATGCCACGGAAAAAGAAGAAAGAATGCGGCAGCTGCAAACCATTGCCAGTCTGCAGCAGGATATAAACGCCCTGCAGAACCTGCGTCGCGAGCTTGAAGCAAAGGTCGCGGAAAAGGCGGCCCAGCTGGAGCAGGAGCACCAGCTGACCGTGTCACTGAGAGACCGGAGTAAAGCGCTCGAGGCGCGCCTGGCTGATGAGCGGGAAAAAACCCTGCTGGCCCAGAAGGACCTTAAACAAAATGATATCCGGATCCAGGCTCTATCAGCATTGGTAAATGAACAACAGCAAAATCTCGATAAAGAGCAGCATCTGACCGCCGACGCCAGGGCCGAAGTGGCGCTGCTCAAGGAACAGTTGGCGATGCTGCACAGCCAGCTCAGCGAAATTAACAATGCCCTGAGTGCTTCCGAAGCAAAGCGTGCCGAACAAAAGGAAGAAATCCGCAATCTCGGCAATCGCCTCAATATCGAGCTCGCCAGGCGGGTAAATGAACTGGAACGCTATCGCTCTGAATTCTTCGGCAGGCTGAGGAAAATTATCGGAGATAATCCTTTGATCCGCATCGAAGGCGACCGATTTGTCCTGCAATCCGAACTGCTTTTTGCTTCAGGAACCGCGGAACTCGGTGAACAGGGCCGGGAACAGTTGAAACAGGTCGCCGCGGTATTGCTCAAGCTGATTCCATCAATTCCCAACGACCTGCAATGGATTCTTCGGGTGGATGGCCATACCGACCGAATACCGATCCATACGGCGAAATTTGCTTCAAACTGGGAGCTCTCCACGGCTCGGGCTGTGTCGGTTGTCCGCTTTCTCGCAGAACAAGGAATACCTGAAAAGAGGATGGCAGCCGCCGGATTCAGCAAATTTCACCCCATTGATCCGGCCAATACCGAGGAAGCATACCGCAAGAATCGGCGTATCGAAATCAAGCTCACTTCACTCTAGCCAGGCAGACCCGGGTATAGCAAGACATGACCGTCAAAGCACCAGCCGAACCCCGACTTCAATCACCCGTTCCGGAGGCAGACTGAAAAACGAGGTGGCATTTGCCGCATTGCGGGTCATGAAGATGAAAAGAGACGCACGCCACCTTGCCATTGCGCTTTCTTCAGCAATAACGAGGTTTTCGTGGCCGATATAAAAGCTGGTGTTTTCCGGATCCAGATCCAGACCATGTTCTCTTGCCAAAGACAGCATATTATCCAGTTTCGGATCTTCCATGAATCCATAGCGGGCTACCAGCAGATAAAAACCGCTTCCCAGTTTTTCGGTTTGGATCTTCTCAAGGTTAGGGACCCTGGGGACGTCTTGTACCTGAAAATTGAGCAATATAGTCCTTTCGTGCACTCCCCGGTTATGTTTGATATTTTTTGCCAGAGCTACCGGCACGATGCCCGGGCTGCTCGTCAAAAAGACCGCGTCTCCTTCTATTTTATGCGGTGGATGGTTGGCTAGATCAACAATCAATTGATGAACCGACAACATGTCCCGGTGCAACTGGGCAGCGAGAATCTGGCGACCTTTAGCCCAGGTGAGCATCAGGATAAAAAACAGTGCTCCGATAGCCAGCGGAAACCAGGCGCCATGCAGGATTTTGCTGATATTGGCTATAAAAAACGGCAAATCTACCAGGAAAAACAACCCGGCCAACGGCGCAGCCCAAATCAGAGGCCAATGCCATCTCTTTCGAGCCACCATAAAGAAAAGCGTCGTGGTGATCAGCATTGTTGAGGTGACGGCGACTCCATAGGCGGCGGCCAGGTTGCTTGAGGACTCGAATCCCAGCACCAGGGCGATGGTGCAGATCATGAGCAGCCAGTTGATCGGGGCCACGTATATTTGGCCCATCTGTGTTACCGCGGTGTGACGAATAGTCAGACGAGGCAGGTAACCCAGCTGAATCGCCTGCCGGGTCAT
The DNA here is from genome assembly GCA_963835305.1 of uncultured delta proteobacterium. Classification (GTDB taxonomy): domain Bacteria; phylum Desulfobacterota; class Desulfobulbia; order Desulfobulbales; family Desulfocapsaceae; genus Desulforhopalus_A. The sequence goes on along the minus strand of CAWIEU010000006.1, from coordinate 485,746 downwards.
GGAAAAAGCACCGCTGATCACCGCCTGGGAAGCGATGATGGTGGCCAGAGTGGTCAGGATGACGGTCGGAACTAAGGCCCAGGATGGAACCATGGCATAAAACGGATGATGTGTCGCTTCGGGACTTCCCAGCAACAATGCCCCCTGGCCGAAATAATTCAAGGTCAGCGCAGGAAAAACCAGGACGAACCAGGTCAGCCGAATCGGCCGGGTACCGAAGTGCCCCATATCGGCATACAACGCTTCGGTTCCGGTTACCACCAGAAAGACCGCTCCTAATACGACCAGCCCCTGCAGCTTGTTGAGAATCAGAAAATGGAGGGCATACCAGGGAAATACCGCCGCCAGAACATGTGGCACACGAAAAATCTGTGCCGCTCCGGTTACGGCCAGAAAGCACATCCATATCAGAATCACCGGTCCGAAAAGACTGCCCACCTGCGCCGTACCACGACGCTGGATCAAAAACAGGGCAACGAGGATGGTAATGGTGAGGGGAACCACATAAGGGGCGAAATGAGGTGTTATCATCCCAATGCCTTCCACCGCACTCATAACAGAAATGGCAGGAGTGATCATCCCATCGCCATAGAGCAGACAAGCTGCAAAAAGGCCAAGAGCAATAATACCGCCTGTCCGACGATTTCCGGTGACGGCATTTGGTTCGTGAAGCAGGGCTGTCAGAGCGATGACCCCTCCTTCTCCCTTGTTATCCGCCCGAAAGACAAAGATCAGGTATTTCAGGCCGACAATCATGGCCAATGCCCAAAACATTAAAGAGAGAATCCCCATAATGTTGTCGTAATTTACGGGGATACCGTATTCACCGTAAAAACACTCGCGTATGGCATAGATAGGACTGGTACCGATATCCCCGAAAACCACACCCAGCGCGGCCAGTGATAATCCGGCCAGACGGCTTTTGGCCGGCTGGTCTGTATGTTGCGATTTCTTTACATCCTTTGTTGCAGTAACTTCATTAGACTTGGACACCCTATGCCTCTTGTTTAATTTTCCTACTGCTTGATGGACTCATAAACTCCTAAGAATCCTGGATGGCTAAGTCAAAAACTTCAGATTCGAGGTACGCTTGACTTTAGATTGTTTCTCTCAGTCCGGACCAGATGGACTTGTTTCTCTAGTCCTTTTGTCATCAGGACCTTACCATTTTGATCGACAATGATACCTTCCAATCCCAGCTTTTCGAGAACCGCCAGTCCTTTTTTAGGACCCATAATAAAAATACCTGTGGCAAAGGGGTCGGTCAGCGTCGCTGCCGGGGCGATAACCGTGACGCTTCGGCAGAGACTTTCCGGAAATCCCGTTTTCGGGTTGAGTAAATGATGATAACGAACCCCGTCCCGAATAAAATAGCGCTGATAATCACCCGAGGTCGAAATCCCTTTATCCTCCAGATTCAGGGTCGCGATCAGCATGTCATCTTCACCTTTCTGCCTTGGATTCTGAACTCCGACACGCCACGGCCTGCCGTCCGGCTGCCGGCCAAAAGCCCTGATATCTCCCGCGACTGCGACAATTCCTCCCTCTATGCCGTTTTTCTGCAGCACGGCAGCGGCCTTGTCGGCGGCAAACCCCTTGATTATGCCGCCAAGATCCATCTGCACCCCGGCTTTTTTGAGAAATACGGTGGAAGCGGCGGCATCGACAACGATGTTCCGATAGCCGACAAAAGGTAATCGTTTTGCTACACTTGCCGCAGTCGGGAGAATCTTCTTATTGAAGTCCCACAGCTTGACGATCGGGCCGACCGTCACATCAAAACCTCCTTCTGTCTGCTCCCCGGTATAGACGGCGGCCTGAATGATCTCCAGAGTGTCGGGCGATACCCGGACCGGCTTGATCCCCGCATTTCGATTGATGGCGGAGAGCTCGCTGTCGTCAGCGTAGAAATTAAGGAGTCTGCCAAGTCGATCAAGCTCCGCATAAGCCTTATTCATGGCTTTTCTTGCCTGATCTTCAGATTGAGCGACAGTAGTAATAGATACAAGGGTATACAGCGAGGTACGTGTTTCCTTGAAAAGTTGCTTTCGGTGGCTTTGGCCAAGCCAGATAAAGAGTGCGACCGGAAGCAGACAAAAAACAAAAACGGCAAGACGACGTTTCGGGTTGTTCATCATGAATTTACAAAGGTTATGGCTCGATCGGGCAAGCGTTTTTAAATACGTATTGCTGCTTCTGCAAATCGACCGGCTGAGATTGAATGGTTTGCTTGTAAAAACAACAAAAGCACGTTTGCGCTCTATACACGGGGTATAACGCGCTTCGCGCTTAAATGGCAAATTGCTTACAGCTTCGACAATAAACTAAATGATCAGAGCTAACAAGTTGATTTACAAAGCATCTTATCGTCTCACTGATTTCTATGAATTATTATTTGAGATCCCCTATCCGGAATAATTCCGGAATCATCTAAAAGATGTCTACCTGTGGAGAACAGTCGATCAAGATCATATTGCAGTCGACCGGAGAAGGAGCTGCCGAAACCCGCCAGTAATACTGCAATAAAAATCAAAATGCGGCCGATGGTTCGCCAACTGCTCTTCGATTCACGCTTATCGAAGTATTTTTTCGTTCGGGGAATAGACGTTTTCTTAAGAGCCGGAACCCCTTCGATGAGGACATCGATAGCTTTGTTCTTTCCATTTTTGTCGGTATGAACGGTAAAATAAACAGTGTCCCCTATTTTCGGTCTTCTGGATAAATTTTTACCAAAAGCAAAAATGTGGACAAAAATATTCTCTGTAGTGTTCTCCGGGGTGATGTATCCAAATCCGTTGTCATCCTCCCATATGACAAGTGTTCCTTTCAATCGAATCGTCGCCAAGATCTATCCTTCGGTATTTTTTGGGGAAATAAGGGGTTGGCCAGAAGAGGTGCACTATCCTAACATAAAAAATGTTCGCTTAAGGCATAGAGAAGTTTGACCTTTTCTTAGTAAACAACAAAATAGGCGATTATCGAAAAAAAGAAAAGGGCCAAGCGCAGCTTTCTGCCGCATACTTATATGAAGCACTGCTGAAAATTTATAAGTCTTGGGTTATTTGGGTTATGCAGGCATTTTGCTGCCCGGTGAACGGTTTCTGAATTTCAACGTGAAAAATCGGGATGACCAGGAGCAACTCCGCAGGTTGCCGCTCAAGCAGGGCATCTGGACAGAAACCGAGTGCAAACCCAAAGTCACTGACTGGAGCAGGAGAATTGCGGCAATCAAGTAATTCTCCTGCTCCGGTTTCTACCTCTTACTTCTTCCACCTCTGCAAGAAGTTGCTAGTTTCGGCCCAAGTCCTGAATGGCATCAACAATCATGCCGGTTCCTTCGGCAATCAGGAGGATATCTGAAGCGACGCGAACGAAACGATGTCCCGAGGGTGGCGGTCCAAGTTGCACAACGACCTGCGGAGGCAGATCATAGAAGACGACGTCATGGGGAAGCGGGTGACCACGCCGCCACTTTTTGGCTAGTCCCGGGGCCATGCAGCCGTTGTTTTTCTTGGCCAGGCCGGGTGGGCAATGGCCGGATCGAGATTGTTCCGAATAATAGTTTCTAATTACGTTTTTTTGCTGGTCGCCAAAGAAGACATTCAGGCTCACATCGCCACTAGAATGGTGCTGTTCCTCCGAATAGGCTTCATGATGATGCTTGTTATGTTTTTCCTTTTGTTCGTGATTGTGACCCTTATCCTTGCCGCCGGCCCAGGAGAAATTCATGGTCAGCATGGGACTGGCGACGGCAAACAGCAAAGCCATAGCAAAAACCAGGATATGGTTGTTCTTCAGAATACCTTTGTTCATAGCTCTCTTCTTCATACTCTCTCCAAATTAAAATCTCATTCGTGTTCCCTGCGGGATTGCCGGCTCCACGTGCTGGTAACCGTTCACCAGTTACACTCCAAAAGTCCGTATAACTCGGACCTGTAACCGTTCATCCAGTGCTACAGGTTCGTTCAAGCAGGCCCCCGAGCAATAGTTTGCTATGTAAGGTGGCCTGATCGGACGAAAATGGGGTGCTGGTGAACGGTTACCACGTGCTGCCTGTGCTTGTCTCCTGCGATAGAGAGACCAGCACATGAACAGAAACGATAATATCATGTTTATGTAGGTTGGACAAATGGCTCCTGAATATATCAGCTACGTTTAAAGACTCTATCTCAGGGCGGGAAGGATCTTGCCGGTCACCTCGCCAAAACCGACCCGGTATCCCTCACCCTGGCACCAGCCGGTAAAAGTGACGGTATCGTTGTCCTCAAGGAATTTTCGCTGCTCCCCGCTTTCGAGCATGACTGATTTTGTTCCTTTCCAAGACAGTTCCAGCAGGCTGCCGTAGCCACCTGCATCAGGTGCGCTGATGGTGCCCGAGGCCATCATATCCCCAGGCCGGACATTGCAGCCCGTAATGGTGTGATGGGCCAACTGCTGCTGGATATTCCAGTACAGGTGTTTGAAATTGCTGCGGGAGATACAGCTGTTCTGCAGGTAAACCTCAAGCGTAATATCGTAGGCCGAGTCACCTTGGGACTGCAGATACGGCAATGGAGACGGCATCTGCTCCGGACCTTTGCAGCGAAAAGGTGCCAAAGCGTCAAGCGGCACGACCCAAGGGGAAATGGAGGTGGCAAAATTCTTGGCGGTAAACGGACCAAGCGGCTGATATTCCCATTTCTGGATATCCCGGGCCGACCAGTCATTGACGAGCACCATCCCGAAAATATGTTCGGATGCGGTTTGTACGGAAACAGGGTGGCCAAGATCGGAGCCGGGACCGATGAAAAAACCCATTTCCAACTCAAAATCGAGAAGTCTGCTGGCTGCGAGGACCGGCTTTTCCTGACCGTCTGCCATTATCTGGCCTTTTGGTCTTCGTATCGGAGTTCCACTGAGAACCACCGAGCTTGCGCGGCCATGATAGGCAACCGGCAGATGCAGCCAGTTTGGCATGAGGGCATTATCCTTTCCCCTGAACATGGTGCCGACATTGGTCGCATGCTCTTTCGAGGAATAGAAATCGGTGTAATCACCTATGGCAACAGGCATGCGCATGGTGACATTCTTCACTGGGATCAAGGCTTGGCTTCTCAGCTCGGTATCATCGCGGAGTCGGGCTTCGTCTTCCCGCAGCAGGCGGGAAATAGTTGCTCTCACTTCGGTCCAGACTGGACGGCCCGCGGCAAGAAATGGATTGAGGGTCTCTGCATCAAAGAGGTTGGGCAGTGCGAAGAAAAATCTCCGTTTTTCCAGAAGCGCCAAATCGAGTACCATATCGCCGATACGTACTCCGACTCTGGTATGTCCCTGCTCCTCGAAAACACCGAAGGGAAGATTTTGTATCGGAAAATGAGAATCTTTTTTATATTCAACAAAGGATTTGAGATGCGGATCTGTGGTTGATTGCATACACTAAGCTCCCAATACGCCAAGCGAGCGAAGTCCTTCAACCGGCTCGGTAAAAGAACAGCTGCCAAAACTGACCACCTTTCTTTGGCGCAGTCGTTTGATCTCGCTTGCCAAAATTAAGTTTTCTTTCCAGGATAATTGCTGCTCCGCAAAATGAAAGTGGTTGGCGGTTTTATCACCGAGACATTCCGCTATTTCAGGGATGGAAAGATTACAGCTCCAACTCAGCAGGGCAGCGCTAAAAATGTTGATAAAGCCGTGCTGCATGACCTCCATATCGGAAGAGTAGTTATAAAAAGGATTATGCATTCCGGCGGTAAATTTTATTGGTATCTCCTGGCCGCGGCAAATACTGATCACTTCAGCCACTTCTGCAGGTGTTGAAAAAGCCTGTATATTAAGGCCGCCGCAGCGAAGCTTATAACCGACGTCCGCAATGATCTTACCGCCACTCCGACTGCTGTTAAAGGCAGCAATAACAGGAGCGACAGAAGCAGCGGAAGCAATACTGCCCGCTTCTATGAACACGTGCACATCCCGAAGTCCGGCCTGGAGAAGTCCGGACTTTACCTGCAGCAAATAATCCGAACAACTCTCAGAAGACCGGACTGTTTCAGGGAGGCGGGTTTCCACCATTTCCACCTGATTTCCTGAAGAGCTCAAATTCATGAATCTGCTGAGCTGATGAAGTTCCTCCTGAGGGATGCCGGGGCTCAGAATAACCGAGCAGCGAAGACCCGGAGGCGGCATAATATGGTGAAGCTCAGCAGCCGGAACGATGCACCTGCCAAGCATCCAGCCCTCTTTGTCCACCAGATATCGGAGATAATTGTCTACGGCCGTCTTGATATCGAGACCGGCAGGCGGAAAGAATCCCGCATAATCGATGAGCCCGGTCATGAAATTTCTGAAAGACGATTTCATCACTCTTCTTCCAGCCAGGAAGTCTGATATCCCGTATCTTCGCAGGCCAGCGCGCTTTTGGCTACATAGAGAGGCCTGAAGGAATCCACCATCACCGCCGTCTCCTTTGTCTCCTTCATGCCGATGGAAGCCTCTGCCTTGCCGGGATGCGGGCCATGGGGCAAACCGTCCGGATGGTGCGTTATCGACCCGAATTCAATTCCTTTTCTGCTCATAAACTCATCGCTGCAATAATAGAGGACCTCGTCGGAACCGATGTTCGAGTGGTTGTAGGGAACCGGAATTGAATCAGGGTGATAGTCAAAGAGTCTGGGCACAAAGGAACAGACCACAAAACCATCTCCTTCAAAAGTCTGATGCACCGGCGGAGGCTGATGGATTCGGCCGGTGATCGGCTCGAAATCCTCTATATTGAAGGCCCAGGGATAATAAAAACCGTCCCAGCCCACCGTATCGAAGGGATGATGGCTAAGGGTCATGCGTTGAAAGGCGCTTCTGCTTTTGACCAGGATCGGAAATTCACCCGCTTCATCCCGGGTGATGAGCCGCGAAGGCGGCCGGATGTCCCGCTCGCAGTAGGGAGCGTGTTCCAGCAGCTGTCCGTGCATATTTCTGTAGCGGCTGGGGGTGCGCACGTATCCCCTGCTCTCGATGATAAAGAAAATATTTTTGGCGGCTGTAAATCGATAGCGGTGGATTATCCCCCGGGGAATGACCAGATAGTCCCCCTGCCGGAAGTCAATTTCCCCCATCTGGGATTCGAGTACCCCTTCGCCTTCGGTGACAAAAATAATTTCATCCCCCTGACCGTTACGATAGAAAAAGTCATCGTCGGCTGACGGGTACGCAAGAGATAGCCCAACATCATCGTTGAACAACAGCGGTATCCTGTCCAGTACCGCACTCGGGCCTGCGGGCGGCAGCCTGTGAGTTCTCAGGTGCCGCAAATGCAGAGTGGGATCGGGGTCGGGTTCCCAGCGAATTTCCTTGATGCGCTCTACGCTTTTGAGCTGGGTGGGCGGGCGCAAAGTGTAGAGCAACGATTTGATGCCGCTAAAACCGAGATTGCCCATCAGATGTTCCTGATAGATGCCACCGCCCTCCTTACGAAAGGCTGTATGCCTCTTATGGGGAATTTTTCCCAACTGCCGATAAAAGACCATAGTGCGCTCCTGATTTTGTCATTAATGGATAGCATCCATCGCTGATTCTGAATTAGAGGTTGCCTCTGCGCGCCTGCTCCAGCTCGATGGATTCGAACAGTGCCTTGAAGTTGCCTTTACCAAAGCTCTCACAGCCCGCACGCTGGATGACTTCCAGAAACAAGGTCGGCCTGTCCTGCACCGGCTTGGTGAAAATCTGCAACAGGTAGCCTTTTTCATCCCTGTCTACCAGGATATTATTTTTACGTATCAGTTCCCGGTCTTCCTTGATCTCTCCAACCCGGTCCCAGACGATATCGTAGTAGCTGTCGGGAATTGTAAGAAACTTGAGCCCGTTCTTTCTGAGTTTTTCCACGGTATCCAGAATATTCGGAGAATAGAGGGCGATATGCTGTACCCCAGCGGAATAGTTGAAGTCGATATACTCCTGGATCTGACTCTTTTTCTTGCCGGCGGCCGGTTCGTTGATGGGAAACTTGATGTTCCGGGTATGGTTGGCCATGACTTTGGACCGCAAGGCGGTATATTCGGTCGAGATGTCCTTATCGTCATAGGAGACAAACTGATGAAAGCCGAAGACCCTGGTGTAGTAGTCGCACCATCTGTCCATCTGTTTGTCTTCGGTGTTGGCTACGATATGGTCTATCCGGGTAAATCCCGCTGGTTCCCCCTTGATCGGGTCAGGCTGGTATCCGGGCAGAAAAACGCCGGAATAATCGTTTGCGGCGACAAAGGAGTGGATTACATCGCCGTAGGTGCGGACAGCCGCCCGGCAAACCTTGCCGGTTTTATCCTCAAGGGTTTCGGGTACCATTGCGGAGACGGCGCCTCGTCGCACCGCCTCCTCGTAGACGACATCGACATCATCCACTTCAAAACTGATATCCTTGACACTGTCGCCATGCAGCAGCAGAAATACATTCCTCGGATCGTCATTTTTAAGCGGCGAGGTGAAGACCAAGCGGATACGGTCCTGTTGCAGCACATATGACGCACTGTTCCTATGGCCGGTTTCGGGTCCGAGATAAGCTATCCGGTTAAAGCCAAGAATTTTTTGATAAAAGTATGCTGCCTGCAGGGCGTTGCCGACAATAAATTCAACATGGTGTATCCGTTTGACAGGAAGAATGTTTTCCATAGCGAGCTTTCCTTTGTGAAATCTTGGCGGATAAAAACTGTCAGCGAGAACATCTTGTTTGTCTATCAGAGGTAAATCTACCATGGAAGAGCATTGTTCCGCTCGTTCTTCCTGGCCGATTATTGCAATACGCGCAGGTATTTTTGTGATGATTTAACAAAGAAAACACGTAATCATCATCATAACACCCTGCCATAAATGAAAGTTTTTCATCCCTGTTCTTTCGGTGGAAAGCGGCGCCATTCCTTGCCGATAATCAAACGGGCGCCACGGCTGTAGGTAAGGTAGGACCAGGCCCACTGAAACAGCACCAGCAGGCGGTTGCGAAAACCGGAGAGGTAGTAGATATGGACCGCCAGCCACGCCCACCAGGCCAGCATGCCGCTCAGGCGCAGACCATGGGTCTCGGTCACCGCCCGGCTCTTGCCGATCGTTGCCATCTGTCCTTTATCAAAATAGCTAAAGGGCTTGCGTGGCTTGCCCTGCAGTTCATCCCGCAGCAGCCCTCCGAGGTATCGCCCTTCTTGCAGGGCGACGGGGGCGATACCGGGCAGCGGACGACCCTCTTGGACGACATGGGCCTGATCGCCGATCACAAACATATTGGAATAGCCCGGCAGCGACAGATCGGCTGCGACTTTGATTCGGCCCATGCGGTCCTTTTCGCCGGGCAGCCTATCATTGAGCGCCGGCGCCCGGACCCCGGCCGCCCACAATACCGTAGCTGCCCGAATACGTTCATCCCCCACTTCAACCTCGCCTGCGGCAATGCGGCTCACCCGGCTGTTGACCCAGACCTGCACCCCGAGCTTTTCGAGATCATGCACCGCCTGTCGGCTCAAGGATTTACTGAAACTTGGCAAAATGGTCGGCCCTGCTTCGATCAGAATGATTCGTGTCAGGCCCGGATCAATGCGGCGGAAATCACGGGTCAGAGTATAGCGGCTCATCTCACCGATCGCCCCAGCCAGTTCAACCCCCGTGGGCCCGCCACCAATGACCACGAAGGTCTGCAACCGCTTCTGCAAATCGAGATCCTCACACTGTTCCGCCTGTTCGAAAGCCGTCAGCATCCGGCGACGGATCTCGGTCGCCTGTTCGATGGACTTCAGGGCCGGAGCATATTCTTCCCACTCCTCATGTCCGAAATAACTGTCTTCGACCCCGCAGGCCAGCACCAGATAGTCGAAGGGGTGGCTTTCTCCTGATGTCGTCAGCACTCTTTGCCCTTCTAAATCCACCTGCACAACCTCGGCCTGCAACACCCGCACGTTACGTTGTCGCGAGAGGATACCGCGGATCGGAACGGCGATATCGGCGGGCGATAAAGCAGCCATGGCCACCTGATAAAGCAGGGGCTGAAAGAGATGATGATTGCGGCGGTCGAGGAGAAGGATATCTATACCAGGTGTGGTGCTCAAGGTTTTGGCGACGTTAAGTCCGCCGAAACCGCCACCGACAATGACGATACGTTTGTTCATGAGTTAATCATCCGGGAAATTTCTGACATTACAGTACGATTGCCTGCGATTTTTTCGATACAGTCGGCGTATCAGAAAAGACTATAATGAGGGTGGCCGAGAAAAAAAGAACTCGACTCTATCGTGATACCGATCTTTCCCTTAAATATTGATTGAAACGCGCCTGCCCCCCCTGTGACTGAAGATTGGAGTTTCGCGATTTTCAAGGAGCCAGGGTATTAATTTTGACAAACTCGTAAAAACCTAAAAAGCAAGGATGGCTAAGTAAAAAACTTCAGATTCGAGGCGCGCAAATTTTGATTTTTCTTGTTTAATCGGGGACAGATCATAATCCGATTTCACAGGAATTATTCTTGCCTTAGCGGATTAGCGATCATGGTTCCATTAGTATCCCTTGCGGAACAGTCATATCGATTTGGCAGAACACAGCCCTGCCACCGGTCCCATTCTCTGTTTCCTTGCTGAGATTCACCGTATTTGTCAGAAAACTTTGTGCTGCAATTTCACACTCATCTTTTCAAACAATCAAATAGTGACCAGCTGGTATCTATTTTGAAACAACCAGCATAAATACCAATTTATCTTTTACAGGTCCTGTAACATGCACGGAGGATGGCCGGAAGCAAAGGTCATTAAGAAAAAATGAAAATTACCGAATTCATAGATAAAGTCAAAGAGAGTGCCGGATGGGAAGACCAGCACAAAGCCGAAAAGATCAGCAAGGCGGTTCTGGGGACGCTTGGCGAATTGCTCAGCGCCTCCGGCCGCCACCATCTGGACGCGCAGCTGCCTAAAGAAATTAAGGAATACGTCCACGCCTGGGACCACACCCTGCAGGCGGAAAAGATGGTTGCCGGAATTATGGATGAAAAAATCATCAACCGGATACAGGCCAGGGCTGAGTTGAACCATACCGAAACAACCCAAGGAATTTCCGCAGTATTGACAGCGTTGCGCCAGGCAATCTCCGCCGGGGAACTCGAAGAACTCGAAGGGCTGCTGCACAGGCTGGAAGCGTTCACGGGGGAAGGGGAATAGGCCCTAACCACCTTCGTTGTTCTTGTCGCGCCATGGGACAGGGCTAAAAATTACCAAGGGGTGCAACTATGCAAAGTCGCGATGAGCAGCTAAAAAAGGACGTTGTTGACGAACTTTACTGGGACGATCGAGTGGATGCCTCAAAAATCACCGTCACCGTAGAAAAAGGCACCGTCACTCTGGGCGGCGAAGTCCCCACCTATGGTGATTTGACAGCGGCCCGGGCGGCAGCGGGAAGAATCAAGGGAGTGGTCGAACTGGTTGACGAGATGCAGGTTTCGCTGATGGCCGTTCCGGAACTGCCCAGTGACCTGGAGCTGGAAGACCGAGCCAACAATATTCTCATTTATGACCGGGCTATCGATGAAGCGCACGTCAAAGCAGTGGTCAACGGCGCCGTCGTCACCCTGGAAGGGACAGTGGATGCCCACTGGAAAAAATTCTATGTTGAGGAAAAAATTAACGCCTTGTTCGGCATAATCGGCATAGAGAACAGACTTTCGGTAGTCCCAACCAAGGAAGCCACAGATGAAAATATTGCCAGAGAAATAGTGCGTGCCATTGACCGGGATTCCCTTGTCGATCCCGAGGAGATCACCATTGAGGTGAAAAACGGTGTTGTCACGCTTTCCGGCAGAGTCCGGGATGCGGCAGCCCGCCTTGCTGCCTGGAATGATGCATCCAATACGTCGGGAGTAATTGAGGTAAGAGACACTATTTCAGTAATCAGTCCGATGTAACTTGGCCATCTGGTTTTGAGGAAGCACGTTTCGCTTTTATTAACGAAAGACTTCTGGAAGCCGGGTTTAGCGTTTTCTGGTCCGCTATGAGATCGATTTTCAGTCGCCAAACGACTCAGTCTATCCACTCCCGCCTGCCCTTGGTGGTAGATGAGAGCGACCCGCTCGGCGCAATTTTTCATCCGGCGGACCTTCCGGGACTTTGATCGGCCCGAAATGCGCTTGCGGGACGTGCGGGTATTCCGCCTGTCCACCCGGTATTTGTCTATACAGCCTGGAGTAGCCGAAGATCGTAGCGCAGGAATCACGCTCCTGAATTTGCGTTGTTTCACACTGCGAATATAAAAGTTTCCTACACATGAAACAAATTCCGCAGCTGATGTTGAAAGGATTGACCCTTCTTAGGTAAAATTTAAAGAGAAAAATGGCCGGCCACTAAGGCCGGCCGTTGGTTAGCCCGTTTTGACGCCGACGCTTAGACGGCTTGGACATTGATAGTTGTTTCAGCCAGGTGAGTCAGTTCATGATCTGTTTCTTCCTCTTCTTTGAGGGTCTGATTAAGGAGTGAAGCCTGATCGGTGAATCCGAGCTGATTGGCATACGCGACAACCGTGCCATAACCGGCCATCTCGTAATGCTCCACTCGTTGCGCGCTGGAGATCAGCGCCGCATCCAGGACATTGTCCTCGATATCACCACGAAACCAGCTTTTTTCCTTTTTGACAAAGGTCTCTCCTTCCTTGATGATACCATTCATGCCCTCGCATTTTGAGTTGGAGGGTTTCTCGTTAAGTTCACTGAAGATCTGCTCTAAGCGATCTTTCTGGTGACGGGTAACTTCTAAATGGTGCAAGAAGGCATCTTTTAACCGCTGATCTTTGGTGACATCGGCCATTTTGGGCAGCGCGTCAATGATTTGATTCTCGGCCGAATACAGATCCTGCAATTCATGCACGTAAAGTTCTTTCAGGTTATTGAGTTGCATGATATTTCTCCTTTTTGTTACCTAAGCTCTTTAAACCACACGGACTCAAACCAGGTGCCGGTCATTGAAAATGTTCCGGCCCCCCGGTCTTATATGCCGACGCCGCCAACAACACGAACCCAATGCCTTCAAGATCAGGAGACGGTGTCGCATCCGCGTCTGCGAATGGTTTGTCCGCGAATAGTCCTGGAGCTTGTTGTAAAATGGATTGTACTGACATGGTTTAACCATATCGCTTCGAAATTTGTGAGCTACATTAAGCGTGGCTCTATACTGCCTTGCCTACTTGACTAAACGGCATCTGGCTTTAAGCCAATTCAGCAATATTCATGCCAGTTCACCTTGACTGCGCCACAGACCCGGACAACATTCTCCATACCGTGACCGCGCCTCTGGCAATGACCTGGGAGAACTGTATTAAATTCTCAATAAATCCTCTTTATGATATATATTATTAAAATAAATTGAGCGCAAAAGCGCGAGGCTACCTAAAATGCATGGAGACTGTTCATAAACCATCGTCGTTCCGGATGGCAAGTAATGGTCGTTTGCCCGTCAGTTGACCTAAATACTCACGTGATCAACATGTTGAACATAGAAAGGCTGATAGACTAACTTAAAATATGGCGTTGATTTTGCCTCACTAATGCTATGAAAGTGATAATTTTCGGAGCCGGCATATCAGGATTAAGTGCCGCCCATGAACTTATTGAACTTGGACATGATGTCTCTGTTTATGAAGCACTAGATGAGCCGGGAGGTTTCTTTCGAAGCGCCCGCCTTCAACAGAGCAACATACCTTCGGAATACTCTTGGCACGGTATGGGTCCCTGGTATAACAACGCTTTTGACCTCATGCGGAAAATTCCTTTCAAACAGGGGAATATCTTCAATTCAGCCCTCTCTCTACCTATTGATTTCGGAATATTTCCCGATGATGCCCCGGCGCATTTTTACGACAAGGGCTTAAAAAGCATTCCGCAGATGTTTCGGATGAGCAGGTGGGACTTTTGCAAGTGGTCCTATTTAATGCTGAAAATATGGACTTCAAAGCTGCGGAGCGAAAGAGAGTATAGTGGTCAGCATGCTGCCGAGGCATGGCGGCCTTTACTTAAACCGAAGGCGTATACAACCTGGCGCTCATGTTTCGGTCCTTGGATCGGCTCGGATTGGTCCAAGGTCTGTTTACATACAACCGGAGATTTTTTCAGGAAACAATTGCTGACCAGACGAACACATCTGCATACTGGCAGAAAAGCGCGTTCGTGGTGGCAGCATGGTGCCGGAGATGGCTGGCTGTTGTTTAAGGGACCGAGCAGCGAATACTGGTTTCAGCCCTGGGTTGGCTATTTGGAAGAAAAAGGAGTGAAATTTTTCTGGCAAAGACCTCTGACTGAACTGCAGTTTGATGGAAAGGCGATTTCTGCTGCAGTCATCCACGATGAGACGGTTTCAGCTGATTGCTACCTCTTGGCGATCAATCCTTTCCGCTTTGCTGAGATCCTGGCTAAGACACCGGATTTGGAGAAGCTGGAGGTGTTGCGTCAATTCAAACCTCTTGTCTCCGGCGGACCCCATACGCAGGTGTCTTTCAGGCTTGCATTCAAAGACGAGATCAAGTTTCCTCGCGAGCGAGTGGCAGTGGTAGTAAGTGATTCGGAATTCAACCTGACTCTTTTTGCTACTGAACAAGTATGGGATAAAAGAATCAATCTGGGAGACGGCATAAATTCATTATGGACCGGCACGTCCTGTATCAGTACCGAACCGGGAAGGGTTTACGGAAAGCCGGTACGGTATTGCACGAAAGAGGAGTTTATCGAAGAGATCAAAGCACAGATCTTTGATTGCGGAGCTCTAGATGAATTGATCCGAGAAGCCAATAACGGCAAGACCCTGAAAGAATTTCAACTGGCCGAAGTCGAGGTGTGGCATGAATGGGAATTTTCCAACAGTGGAATTAAGCCTCTGCAGCCAAAATGGGTAAATACCACTGCTACCTATGAGCATATGCCTCCCCAAACAACACCGGTTGCCAACCTTTTTTTAGCGGGTGCACATACCAGAACCCAGGCACATGTCTGGAGTATCGAGGGGGCTGTAGAGAGCGGTAGAAGAGCTGCAAAAGCCATTGATCAGCGAGTAGTGGTGCTCGATCAGCTTTTGCCTGGATACATAACCTTCCTGGCGAAAATTGACGATCTCCTTTATGCGGTAAAAGCCCCGCAGCTTATTGATGTTCTTTTAATAACAGGTACTGCAGTTATTTTGTGGTTGAGCTTAAGCTACATTCTCTGGTGAATATCTCTCATGGAAATTGAGCCGTCGGTGATCGCCTCCCTTTCCACCTCATCCCTTGAATCAGGCCAATGCCCGGCGCACTCTTTTCGATGGGTGGAGCAAGGGGATCTCTCCGTATCTGTGCAGATGGCATTATGCACCCTTCCGCAGACGGGCAAATGACGTTCTGCTCTCACGGTCGGCCAGCTTCAGTAAAGTGGGGATTCTGTGTTTTCCGCTTCAGGATCCCGATAATCAACATCAACTGCGATAATCATTAAAAACCATCTCTTATGTAACCGCTTTTCCTTACCGGTTATCAAGCCACCGGCACGAGCGTTCTTCTTCTTTCTCCCCTGGAGGTCTTCATTATTTTACCGTTGTCAATTTGTCCTGTCACCTATGCGTTGAAAATCTCCCTCTCCTTCCAACACCCCATAATGGAGGATCCTTTTTGTCCAGGGCATTGTGGGGATAAGTATCTTCACGAAATTCATGCATAAAACAAAGAGATGAAATTTTAAGGTACCAATAAAAATTTTCATGAAGATACAGCAGCATAAAAAAGCCAAAATGTTAGGTCTCACCAAAGACCAAAAGCAAGATTGGTCTCAACAAACCAACCAAAACCTCCTATTGGTTTTTATTGATACCATAGTTTTTATCTGCCACAAAAAAACCATATCATTGCACAATTTTACCATCAATTCCACTCGCATCCCTTACTCTTACAGCGAATATTTTTAAAATCATCCACTTGACAAGATGGAAGTGAATAGAATATCATCCGCTCGATTTAGATTTTCCACTATCTAAACCAACATACGAAAATTGGTCGGACCAATGAATTAATGCCGACGATAAGGTACATTCGGTTCCTCAAAGCTGGGCGTCATCCCAGGTTGCATATTGCGTGACCTTATTACATGACAAGCAATCTTAATCGGGGGCCGGTGGTTGAAACCAATATTTTTCATGGAGGGATCGAAAGCGCGGAACTGTCAACCGGCAATTACAGCCGAAGTCTTTATGAAATTGCCGCACCATATTTTTCATAGAACAGGTTGGAGCACAGATTGGCCACTGGGAAAACGCAGGAGAAGACAAGGCATCGTCCAACCCGTTGCCACTCGAATGAATGACAGAACCGCATTGGTGAACTAATCAGCGCCGTTTTCGTCCCGGTACAACAAAAACACGCAAATGAGGGAATTATGTCAGCGCCAATACCTACAGGATAACCAATCAGGAAAGACCATATCCACTGCTACTGAAGACAATATTGAGTAAAGAGACTTTTCGTTTCTGCTCGCCTAAAGCGGAGATTCAGGGAAGTCTATTATTCAAGGTTCGCTAAAATCATTTTTATTGAGGGACATTATGCCTTGGACACAAGTTGTTGATCCATTCGGTAACATCTGGGTTTCCGCCCTTGTTGCCGCTCTGCCAATTATTTTTCTTTTCTGGGCTCTGGCCTGGAAAAGAATGACCGGTCATGTGGCCGCCTTAGGAGCTGTCATCATGGCCCTGCTGGTTGCCGTTTTTGGTTATGGAATGCCGACAAAACTGGCTCTGCTTGCTACTTTCAACGGTGCGATATTCGGTCTTTTCCCAGTCTGCTGGATCATAATCACCGCCCTGTTCATCTATAATATGTCGGTAAAAACCGGACAGTTTGAAATCATCAAGAATTCACTGGCCTCCATCACCGACGACCGGCGTATGCAGGCGTTGTTGATCGCTTTCTCTTTTGGTGCTTTTCTTGAGGGTGCCGCCGGCTTCGGTACGCCGGTTGCCATTACCGCCGCCATGCTCACCGGCCTCGGTTTCAATCCGCTCTACGCAGCTGGTGTCTGCCTGATTGCCAACACTGCACCAGTCGCTTTTGGCGCCATTGGTATTCCAATTGTCGTTGCAGGAAAGGTTTCCGGTATTCCGGATATGGCTATCAGCCAGATGGTTGGACGTACCTTGCCGTTTCTCAGCATTATAATTCCACTGTACCTCACCATCATGATGTCCGGCTGGAAAAAAGGCTGGCAAGTATGGCC
Source organism: uncultured delta proteobacterium (assembly GCA_963835305.1). Taxonomy (GTDB): domain Bacteria; phylum Desulfobacterota; class Desulfobulbia; order Desulfobulbales; family Desulfocapsaceae; genus Desulforhopalus_A. The sequence goes on along the minus strand of CAWIEU010000006.1, from coordinate 468,534 downwards.
CGCATGTCTGGTCAGTGGTGCCTCCTTTGCTATTGTCCAGTACCTGACCTCTAATTTCATGGGACCGCTTCTTCCGGATATCCTTGCTTCTATCGCTTCCATCATCTGCCTTGTTGTATTCCTGCGCGTGTGGCATCCGAAGGAGAGCTGGCGATTTGCCGAGGAAAAGGCCAGTACGGGCAGGGAAAAACTACGTTTTACCGGCGGTCAGGTCTTCCGGGCCTGGGCTCCTTTCATCATTCTTTCGATTTTCGTCGCAGCCTGGGGTATTCCGGCAATTAAAGGCGCCCTTGATCAGATTTTCCTGACCAAATTCGAAATTTCAGGACTTCACAACATGGTTTTACGTGACGGCGCACCAATTCCTGCCGTCTTCTCCGTAAATTTGTTAAGTGCCGCGGGCACAGCCATCCTTTTCGCCTCGCTGTTCTCAATCCCGGTTATGGGTGCCGGTGTGGGAACTGCCGTGTCGGTTGCAGTTGATACCGTTCACAAACTGAAATGGCCGATCGTCACTATCGCTCTGATTCTTGGCTTTGCCTTTATCTTCAACTTTTCAGGAATGGTTATAACCATGGGCCATGCCTTTGCCGCAACGGGTGTCTTCCTGCCATTCTTTGCTCCGTTCCTCGGCTGGCTCGGTGTCTTTATGACCGGCTCAGATACCTCCTCTAATGCCTTCTTCGCCAAGCTTCATGTTACCGCAGCACAGCAGATCGGCGTAGACCCGGTAGTTCTGGTCGCAGCTAACTCTTCAGGCGGCGTCTGCGGTAAAATGATTTCCCCGCAGTCCATCGCAGTAGCGACTTCAGCCACCAACCTGGTCGGCAAGGAAGGAGATATCTTCCGCTTCTCCCTGAAGCACTCGCTCATTCTGACCACTGTTGTTGGAATTATCGTTACGCTGCAGGCCTATGTCTTCAAGTGGATGATTCCCACCTGGCATGCAGCCGCGGATGTTGTTCCGGTAGCCATTCATAAGGTTGGTGAAGGTGCCGCGGCAGCTACAAAGGCCATGGGCGCAGGTTCAGGCTATCTTATCGCAACATTCGTTATCGCGCTGATGATCACCTTGCTTTCCATGAAGTCTGGCAAAATGGTCAAAGTCCAGCAAGGAAATGATGAAATGCACTTCCATTAATTCACCTCCTCTCATACCAGATGAGCATGGTCTGTTTTTATAACCTCCTCATCCTGCGTAACGAACAGCGAGATTCCCGGCAGCATCGGGAATCTCGCTGTCGCCTTTTGAATACATCTTCCGCTAAGTATCACTAAGTATCATTATGATCCTGATCAGACTTTTTTCTTCCTGCGCATAAGCCCAGCCAACCCCACAAGACCGGTGCCGAAAAGTACCAAGGTGGCAGGCTCAGGAACGGGAACCGCCTCCAACCTGGACACCATGACTCAATGCGCCTACATTTTTTATGTCATATCCATTTGTTTGAAGGGCAAAAACCGCGTAGTCGAGATTTATATTGTTCTCAAATAAAAACCATCGATAATCCGGGACTACGTTAACTTGGACCAGACGGTAAATAGCAATACCATCTATCACCAAATCGACAACACGGATTTTCAGAACCTACTATTTGCTTTGTTCGGAATACCCGAGCACTTTGACAGGACACAGTTCTTTTAATGAACTTATTGTCTTAAACGCTCCTCTTGCCTTCGATTTGCTTCCTTGGCATAACCAGATGGTCTTGATACCAAGCTTTAGAGCAGGTTCAATATCTTTCTCAAAACTGTCTCCCACCATTGTCACCTGGGTTGGGTCCAGGCCAAGTTTGGCAAGAATGCTTGATAAAAACTCAGGACTGCCTTTTTCGACTCCGAGGTTAGCTTTACAAAAATAGGCAGTAATATATTTATCAAGGCCAACACGATTGAATGCTTTTCTGATATCTGACTCAGTTGATTTGGCGGCCCCGGTGGCTACATAAATTTGTGCCTTTTCAGTAAGAAATTTTAAAGCTTCTTCTGCTCCTTCTACTGCTTCGACAGCTTCCCATTCGCACATTTTCCCTGGCATACCGGGGAAGTCGACCATAAGCGTATCGCCCCAATCAAATAAATATACTTCAGCCATTGCACTCCGAATCTCTCCAATCTCACCGCTTTGCGATTCCATGCCAACGATCTAGTTCTTTGAAACTTTATAATATTTTCCAAGAGATAACTTGATACTTCGATAAAGTTCCGTAACCCAGGCCGGTTTATTTTTTAGAAGCTTCCTCATATTTTTGAATTTAGCCAGATTGGTGGGAGCGATGATTACTTCAATATTATCTAATCCAACCTGCTCAGATAATATAAAGAGTTCCTCAATCGCCTTATCTCCCATTGCCAGACAGCCAATGGAACGGGAATCTCCATGTATGAAAATATTGGTACCAGGGTTTTTCCTCCCCTCAAGCTTAGCGTATTTTAAATCGAACAGGTTCGGATAATTCAATTTCATTGAAAGATGATAGTTACTGTTTGGATTGAGCCCCTCAATCTTGTATACACCCTCGGGAACCTGACGATCACCTTCTTTTAACTTAGGCCCCAAAACTCCACTGGCACCCTTGATTTTATATGATTTCACTAAAGTGAAGTCTCTTTGTCCACTTGAACACCAGAGATTAAGTACCTTTTTGTCCTTAAACGCAATTAATGTTACCTTTTCGGGAGGATAGTTGATTTTGGCTTGTGAAAAGTTCTTGGCCAATCTGTCGACCGCATTTTGGCCATAGAGAGTAACGACATCTTCAACGGATAGATTGTCTTTATAATTCAGATAGCTACCGAGCTCAACAGAATGACTGCACTGGTAGAACAAGACCGAACTTACAGTCATGATGCCAACAACCATGAGTGGGAGAATTTTCTTCTTATTTATCATTGATGGACTCGTAAAAACCTAAAATCAGTGAGAGCTAAGTAAAAAAAAATCACTTTGTGAACAGGGATGGACCTGGAAAAAGCTCCGATATGCGAGGCGTAGTCAAGAATCCCTAATACTGAAGAGCCACCACCGTGCGGCCGAGCCGTGTCCCCGGCGTGCCTGGCGCTCAAAATAAATTTTCATGATTCCATCGTCTGCTGTTTTGACCTCGTACCAGTGTTTGCGAACGTATCGTTCAGGACTCCCGTGACTGCACTGACCAGTCTCTTTCCATGTACGCAGGACGGCGACGATTTCTACAGTCCGTCCGCGCCAAATAAATTGTTGCGGCAGACCCGGTTCGCCGATGGCCATACGGCCGGGATCACAAGTTTCCACGATCGGTTTGAGAGGTTCACTGGCGAATCGTTCAGGCATGGGTATTATCCAGGTTCAGGAAGGTGACAAAACAGTTATGGAATCATTTTACCAAAATTACCGAAAAGGAAAATCTTTTCAAGAAACTGTTCAGTTTCCAGCAGAAGAATAGCTGACAATAGAGAAAGTTCCAAGGTGTCCAGGATATGGTCATTCCCGTTTTTCCCTCTTTTCTGGAATCTATGCCGTACAGGCTTTGTTATCAATCGGCAAATGGTTAATGTAATCATTGTCAAGGTGATACTGACAGGCTCGTGTGCTTATAGTCCTCGAAAAAGTCGAGGGCACTATGGGGAGGAGGATCGCTATGTTCATAAAAACAGTGACGATTGCCCTTCTGCTCGGATCCATTTCGGCAGTGCATTTTATGTACCATGGCTCTGACATGGGCTTTCATATCTTTCATCAACAACTGTTTTTCATTCCCCTTATTCTCGCCAGTTTCTGGTTCGGCTTGAGAACCGGCATCATCGTGGCGGTAACGATAAGCCTGCTTTACGGTATCCCCATGGTTCTGCGTGATCATGAAGCCAGCAGTCATCTCATTGTCATCACCCAAATTTTTCTTTATTTTATCATAGCGCTGCTCATCGGCTGGTTGTCGGACAGAGAACGAAATCAACAACAAAAACTGTTTCAAAACGAAAGAATCAACGCACTAGGAAAAGCGGCCTCGGCGCTAAGCTTTGAAATCCAGGATATTGTCAGAAGGATCGAGCGGATACATCAGCGGGCAACGGAGCAGCAGGTCAGGCCGATACACGAGGAGATGGGCTCTGAAATAGACCGCTTAAAGAGGTTTCTCGAGGCTTTGAGCAAATTCAGCAAACCTCTGGCCGATTTGACGTTATCCGACGATCTCAACGATTTAATCCACAAGAGATTACCAATTTATAATCAACGTGCTGCGGATAAAGGGGTGAAGATTATCGTCGAGCCTGCTGAAGAGGGTTGTCCGTACATGGTGATGGCCGCATCTCTGCCCAGAGTTCTGGATTCCCTGGTCGATAACGCAATTGATTTTTCGGAGAAAGGACAGTCAATAATCCTAAGGTCGAAGCGTGAAGGGGATTTTTGCATCTTTGAAGTTACCGATTCCGGCCCCGGAGTCGCAAAAGAAAACGAAGACAAATTATTCAGCGCATTTTTCACGACCAAACCCGATGGCTACGGACTCTCCCTCTCCTCCGGACGCAAAGTTCTGCGCGATCTCGGAGGAGATATTGTTTATCGAGCTAATGAAACCGGCGGCTCAGTTTTCAGCATGAAAATCCCCCGGGAGAGCCTGGATACCAAGACAGCAGACGGCACCGCTTATTCAGAGCCAACCTCTCCCGAATCGGAAAGCAACATTCCTTTATCCTGAACTATCCGAACGGATTCATCATGCAGATCCATTCCTGCTTCAGCCAATGCCTTTGTCTTCCCCACCTTTGCTTTCTTTCGGCAGGCCGAATCCTTTCCAGATGGCATAGATGGCAGGAACCACCAACAGGGTCAGGACCATCGCGCTGAGCATTCCTCCTACCATAGGGGCCGCGATCCGCTTCATGACCTCGGAGCCGGTGCCGGAGCTCCACATGATCGGGGCAAGGCCGGCTAGGATGGCAACCACCGTCATCATTTTCGGCCTGACCCTGAGAGCGGCCCCCTCTTCGATCGCTTCGCCCAGATGACGTTTCGAAAAGGACAGGCCGTACTTCGCCCTGTATTTCTCATAGGAAATGTCAAGATAGAGAAGCATTACCACCCCGGTTTCAGCAGCCACTCCGGCAAGGGCTATAAAACCGACAGCCACCGCCACACTCATGTTATAACCCAGCAAGTACAGCAGCCATACTCCTCCGGTCAGGGCGAAGGGCACTGACAGCATAACAATGAGGCTTTCGGTGACATCCCTGAAATTGAGGTAAAGCAGAATGAATATAATGATCAGAGTGGCCGGGACCACATAGGTGAGTTTTTCCTTGGCTCGAAGCATATACTCATACTGCCCGGCCCAGCTGAGGGAATAGCCGGTGGGAAGATGAATTTTTTCAGCAACCACCTTCTGGGCCTCGGCAACATAGCTGCCTATATCAACCCCTTCGATGTCGATGAAGGTCCAGCCGTTCAATCTGGCGTTTTCACTCTTGATCGCCGGCGGACCGTCCTCCACATGGATATTGGCGACATCGGCCAGAGCGATTCGCTGCCCGGCCATGGTCACAATCGGCAACTGGGCGAGCTGTTCCGGCGAGTTTCGATAGTCCTGGGGATAGCGCAGGTTCACCGGATATCGCTCCAATCCTTCAACTGTCTGGGTAACATTCACACCCCCGATGGCCGAGGCGACCACCTGTTGGATATCGGCAATGTTCAGACCGTACCTGGCTGCCTTCTCCCGTTGGATATCCACCTTGATATAGCGGCCGCCCGCCACACGTTCCGAGTAGACCGAAGTGGTGCCCGGTACATCTTTCAGTATCTTTTCAATCTGCCGGCCGATTCCCTGGATTACCTTCAAATCAGGTCCTGCCACCTTGATGCCGACCGGAGTTTTTATACCGGTTGCCAGCATATCGATGCGTGTCTTAATGGGCATTACCCAGGCGTTGGTCAGCCCGGGTATTTTGACCAGATTATTCAATTCCTTGATCAAGCCGTCTGTCGTCAACCCGGGACGCCATTCATCTCTTGGTTTCAGTTGAATAAAAGTTTCGATCATGGTGAGCGGCGCGGGATCGGTGGCCGTTTCCGCCCTGCCCACCTTGCCGAATACCGTCTTCACCTCGGGCACGGTTCGAATAAGTTTGTCGGTCTGCTGCAGCAGCTCCCTGGCAAGACCAATGGAGATTCCCGGATAGGTGGTCGGCATATACATGAGATCCCCTTCATCGAGGGGCGGAATAAACTCACTGCCGATCTTGTCGAGCGGCCAGAAACCGATAGCCATCACCAGCAGGGCGCCGATCAGGACAGTTCTGGGAAAGCGCAAAACCACTTTCAGCGCCGGCATGTAGATGGCTATCAATAAACGGTTGATAGGGTTTTTATGTTCCGGCAGGACCTTGCCCCGAATGAAATAGCCCATCAGCACCGGCACCAGCGTTATGGAAAGCGCGGCCGAAGCCGCCATGGCATAGGTTTTGGTAAAGGCCAGGGGAGAAAACATCCGGCCCTCCTGGGCTTCCAGGGTAAAGACGGGGACAAAGCTGACGGTGATGATCAGCAGACTGAAGAACAAGGCAGGCCCCACTTCGCTTGCCGACTCTGCGATGATCTGCCAGCGATTTGCATTGGTAATCTGAGTCCGCTCCATATGTTTGTGCAGATTTTCTATCATGACGATAGCCCCGTCAATCATGGCCCCGATTGCGATAGCAATGCCGCCGAGCGACATGATATTGGCGTTCAGTCCCTGCAGGTGCATAACGATAAAAGCGGTCAGGATTCCCACCGGCAGGCTAACTATCGCCACCAGGGAAGAGCGGATATGGATAAGAAAAACCACGCAGACCAGGGCGACCACGCCGAATTCTTCCAGCAGCTTATGCCAGAGATTATTGACTGCCCGGCCGATCAGGCCACTTCGGTCATAAACGGGAACGATCTCCACTCCTTCCGGCAGGCCCGATTTCAATTTCTCCAGTTTGGCCTTGACTCCTTCGATGGTCTTCTGCGCGTTTTCCCCGAAACGCATGATGATAATACCACCCACGGTTTCCCCCTCCCCGTTCAGATCCGCGACTCCGCGGCGCATCTGCGGTCCGAGGCTGATTTCGGCAATATCTTTTAACAGCAGCGGGACGCCGTTCTTGGTGAAACCGATGGGAATGTTGCCAAGGTTTTTTTCGCTCTGCAGGTAGCCGGTGGCCCTGACCATATACTCAGCTTCGGCCATCTCCACCACCGAAGCGCCGATTTCCTGGTTGCCCGCCTTGATAGCCATCTGAATTTTCGACAGAGGAATATCGAAAGCCCGCAATTTCTCAGGATTCACCTTGACCTGATATTGCTTGACCATCCCGCCCACAGTCGCAACCTCCGAAACGCCGGGCACGGTCTGCAGCTCGTATTTCAGGAACCAGTCCTGCAGTGAACGCAGCTGGCTGATATCATGTTTACCGGTGCGGTCCACCAGGGAGTAAAGATAGACCCAGCCTACTCCGGTGGCATCCGGACCCAGCTGGGGACGGGCTTCGGCAGGCAGAGAGGGTGCGACCTGGCTGAGATATTCCAGAACGCGGCTCCTGGCCCAGTAGAGATCGGTCTTGTCGTTGAAAATAACATAGACGTAGGAATCCCCAAAAAATGAGTATCCTCGTACGGTTACCGCTCCTGGCACGGAAAGCATGGCGGTCGTCAGCGGATAGGTCACCTGGTCTTCCACCACCTGCGGAGCCTGCCCCGGATAGGTGGTTTTTATTATCACCTGCACGTCCGACAGGTCCGGTATGGCGTCAACCGGAGTATGTTTCAGTGAATAGAGGCCGATACCTATCAGTAAAACTGTTGCCAGCAAAACGAAGAAACGGTTGCCTACCGACCATTTTATAATAGCTGCAATCATTCTATTTCCCCTGGTGCCTATTGTTTATGGTCGTCTTGTTTCTTGGTATCAAGGCTCATATCGTCGAGGCCCATGTCGCCCATATTCAAGTCTTCCAGGCTCCTGTTGTCCTCTTTGCCGGGAATATGAACCCCTGTGATCCGGTATTGGTTATCACCGACCTTGCTTATCTCTACCTGCACAGTCATGCCCGGCTTAAGGGCGGAGAGATCAACATCTTCGGCCACAGGGAAATCCATCTTCATCTCCGGCCATTTCCAGGCGCTGATCGGTTTGTGCGTCACATTGACCATCCGCTGATCAGCAATCAGGCGGTTAATCGTGGCCTCAACCCAGACACTTTGGGGAACAGCATCCTCCTGGTGATGCATTCGCTTGAAATCCGAGGTCTTGCTCGATTCGGAATCGATGAGAAATTGGGCAGAGGTAACAATTTTTTCACCTTCATCCAACCCGCCTAGGATTTCCGCCGACTGTTCATCGAAGCGTCCCACCTCGACATCGACCGACTTAAAATGACCGTCGCCAAGAGCCAGAACCACCCGATTGGAACGGCCGGTTCGGATGACCGCTTCCTTTGGCACGATCAGGGACTTATGCGAGGAATCCAGGTGAATGAACACCTGGGCGAACATGCCGGGTTTCAGCAACCTCTCCTCATTGGCAAAGCGCAGCCGAACTCCCAGGGTCCGGGTTTTGCTGTCAAGCGTGGGATAGACATAATCGACCACACCATACCACTCCCTGCCGGGCAGGTAATCGAGCGTCATGGTCACCGGCTGGCCGACCTTCACTTCCCCGGCCTGCCGTTCGAATACCTCAGCTTCCACCCAAACCTGCGCCAAGGAACCTATCGACATGATAGTGGAACCCGGCTTGACATAAAATCCCTGCCGGATCTGCAGGTTGTCGACCACTCCACTCTGAGGAGCATAAAAAACAATGGTCTGCTTTACCTGCTTTGAGCTTTTCAGCAGACTGATAGCCCCCGCCGAAACCCGCAGAGAAGCCAGGCGATCTTCTGCCGCGGTTATGAGACGGGGCCTATTGCGCTCCAAAGCCAAAAGCAACTCTTCCTGGGCATTGACCAGTTCCGGCGAATATAGATTGTATAACGGCTGCCCTTTCTTGACGGGATCACCCTCGGCCTTGACATAAAGCTCTTCTATCCAGCCGCTTACCCTGGGATGGATATGCACCAGCTGGTCTTCATTATATTTGACGTAGCCGACTGTCTGGATTATCGGTTTCAGGCTGCCGAATTTTACTTTCGCAGTCCTGACCCCCAGATTATTCACCACATCAGGAGAAATTTTCACCGTTCCCGGACCTTCGTCCGGTCCGCCTCCCTCCTCTCCGTAAAAGGGTATCAGATCCATGCCCATCGGCGATTTTCCAGGCTTATCCCTGCGGTAGTTGGGATCCATCGGGGCAACCCAGTACAACGGCTTTTTTTCGGTGGCGGCCGGAGCAGCCGCCTCTTGGCCCTTCTCTTTAGAAAGAAGTGAGGGAAAATAGCTTTTCAAACTGGGATAACCGGCAATGACGATCAGGGCGCCAATGGCGGCACCAACAACAAGCAAGGCAAATATGCTAAATACTCTCTTCATTTCATTTCTCCCGCGAGGGGGGCTAATTTTGCAATCCAGAGGCAGACAGGAAGGCCAATGGGCAGGTAGGGGCGGATTCTACACCCGCCCTTCTCTGCGCGAACGTTCGATCATAATTAGTGGGTAACTGATGAACATCTACCTAGTTTGCGATGATCTCATCGGTGTTTTCCATAAAATAATAGTTGAGCTCGATGATGGCCTTCTGTCTCTCCACGGCAATATTCAGGGCGTCGATTTGTGCATTCAGCTCGGCTATGCGCGATCGGACAACTTCGGCAAAATCACTTTCATCGTTGGTATACGCGGTTAGCGATGCCTCGGCCTGTTCGTGTATTTGCGGCAGAAGCTGGCTGTTGTAGAGATGTTGCCGCTCGTTGAGGCGTATAAGCTGCGCCCTGTTTTTCTCAAAGCCGGCGATCATCTCGCGCGCCAGCAGCCATTTTTTCGTTTTCACCGCTTCAGACTGGGAGAGCGAGGACTGGACCTCTTTATCCTGGCGATTGGCCGTAAAAATAGGCAGATCAAAACTCACGCCGACGGAGACGAAATCCGCCCGATCCTTGCCGGTCTGGTCTGAGCCACGATAGCCATAGCTGGCATTGACTCCCCAGGCAGGCTTATAGCTTTGCCTAGCCAGATCCACCGCGACTTCACTGGCCTCGATCTCTTTATCGAGGGCCTTAAAGGCGGGATGATCGGAGAAGTATTCAAAGAGTCTCTGGGGCTTGATGTTTTCCTTGGTCAGATACAGCGATTTCCGTAACATTTTGATGTCGGGAAGCGGCCTTGCCAACTCCAGCTTCGACCAGGCGAGTGCCGTTCCCGAGGCCGGATTGTCACTATATTCCTGGCGAAAGGAATCGCTGACCCATTGCGAGAGTTTTTCCATCAACATCTCTTGCTTCTGCCTGAGCATGGTAAGTCGATCATCCAGCCGGGTTACTTCCAGCTGCGCCCGGATAAAGTCCTGCTGCCTGCTTTTTCCAAATGCCGCGGAATAGCCGGCCTCGACGACATCCGTCAATTGTTCGAACAATGGCCGATCCTTTTCAATTAAGGATATGCTCTCCTGAATGTTGTAAGCATCGAGCCACAGCTTGCCGACCATCACCACTACCTTGGCTTTGCGGTCCTGACGCTGAAAAGGGAATTTACGGCTCTCCGTCTCCAACTGCCTTCTTTTAATAGCCAGGCTGTTGCCGCGGGGAAACATCTGGGTAACCCCGACCTTGGCCTGCGTCATGGGTTCCTGATTAAAATCGAAAGTATCTATCGGCTCGTTGGCCAGTCCCAGGGATACCTGCGGGTCCGGAAGTGTTCCCGCCGCAACGCTCATGGCTTCAACCGCGTTCTGAGAATGGCGGTTGCCTGCCAGCCAGGGGTCATTTCGTTGCGCCGCGCTGACAGCATTTTTAAGAGTGAGAGCGCTGTCGGCGGCTTGCGCGCTGGTGATAAAGGCGGTCAACAGCCCCAGGAGGCAGACGGTCTGGCCGACAAGGCGAACCGGGACTACAATTTTACAGCGTCTTAACACGGACATTACGGGCTTCTCCTCTTTCAAAACGGACCTGAAAATCTTCGATTGACTGTGGGGACGGTCGCAAGCCGGTCATACACCATGAGGCAACAACCGGCTGCTGTTCAAGAGAATGTAACCGTTCACCGGGAATAGCAAAATGCTCGCATAACCTCAGACCGGTAAACGTTCAGCAGTGCTCCAGAGGCGCATAAGCAGGCCGACGGGCTATAGTTGGGGCTATGCACGGCGGTCTGATCGTGCGCATATGGGATACTGGTGAACGTTTACCAAGAAAATAAGTATATAGCCTGATCACATAGTCATATGCGGATACCAGAACTTGACGGTATGCGGGCCTTTTTCATCCTTGAATACACAGATGATACCCCACTTGCCGGGCTCGTCAATGGTAAAAACCGATGCAAAAACACCGCTGCCGAAGGCTTTCAGATCAGCGAGCTGCGCTTTTCCGCTGGGAGAGATGATCTTGATCTTGCCGATCACCTTGTCGAGCTTCTGCCCATCACGGGTAAAGGTAACCATGACATGATGCGTCTTGCCGTCCGGATCCTTCATATTCATGCTGGCCAGATCCATAATTTTGAACTCGGCATGGATGTCGCCCGCCATGACTGTGTGCGTAAATGTTCCATCTTCACTGCTATCGCCGTGGTTCATGCCTTCCATGGCCATCGAGTTACCTGCAAACAGTAAGCTGATTGCCGCAAGCAATAAAAAAACTCTCTTCATCGAATTCTCCTTTTGTAACTTTTGTGTTTTAGCGGTGAGCCTTTGCGGAATCATACCTAATAATCTCACCTCGGTAGCAATATGCTGTCTTCGCAATATCCGAGCTGGATGGGGGCTCATGATCACCTTGAAGTGCAACAGGTATGCCAAAAAATGCAATGGGACAAATTGCTAACAATTTCATGACTCTCCGCGGGTAAGATTCGTTTTAAGCCAGCGTCACCAGAGAAACCGGGGGCAAGAGCCGTCCAATTAATTGACAGCGATCCACGGCAACTGTACTATTATTGGACAGAAACTTTTCTGGAATGACGGTTTTGTCGGCTTCACACCGACTCCGCAACACCCGCGTCTTTTAGAGAGCTTCCAACCGGATAGATTAATCGCCGATTATCTGCCAGTTACGCATCATATTTTGGTGCTTAGACATTTCTATTTAAATTGGCAAAGATATTGCTTACATTTTCGCACAGTCGACATAACTCCTCTTTTATGCGTATTTTTTACTTCTTCCATTGTTAACTGCAGGTGTGAGCCGCCGGACACATCTTGTATTGGAGTCATCTTTGATTCATGGAGTAGCTAGATGCAGGATAACCTGATATTAAAAGCCGAAAAGAAATTTGCCGTATCGAAACCGGCTTCCATCATTCTGGGGATCAGTGTCTTGCTTACGGCTCTTCTTGCCGTTGCGACCGTGCGCAACATCGATCGCAGTCAAAAGCTCATGGAACTTTCTTTTTTGAGACAGGGGATGACCTTGATCCACGCCTTTGAGGCCGGCACCCGGACATCGATGCTCTTTCGCAGGTCTGCCGGACATAATCCCCTTGTCGATCTGGCGACTGAAGTTCTAAAAGACAAAGGAATCGCCTTTATCCGGATTGTTGACGAAGATAACTCCGTCATTGTGTCCGAGGGAGCTGTTTCCCATTCGACCTTGAACAAACGGGCCAACCTGAAGGAGATCGGGGATGAACCTGTCTTTTCCATAAACTGGGACGACAATATCTTCGAAATAGCCAAGAGATTTCATCCCCTCGGCGGCACCCCGCGCGGCAGGTCGATGATGGAAATGCGCTGGGAACAGTGGAACTTTTCTTTTAAACCTAAAGGACAGATGTACATCTCCGTTGGATTGTTCACCAAAGGCTATGAAAAGACCAGACTCCAGGACATGTATCACACCATTTTCATGCTTGTCATGCTTCTTCTGCTCTTCTTTGCCGGCTTATACTTTCTTTTTCTCTACCAGAGAATGCGGGTTACCCACGCCACATTGCTGAATACGCAACTCTATGCAAAGGATGTATTGGAGAGCATACCGGATGCACTCATAACGCTCGATAAGGAGGGACTTCTCATCTCCTGCAACAGGAATGCCGAGCAGTTACTTGAACGGAGTTCCTCTGAATTGATCGGAAAAAAATTTTTGGAGATTTTTCCCGCCTGCCCGCAGGAAATGCTGACTGCACAAAAGATCATCGTTGAAAAAGATGTCGAGCTTCCGCTCAAGGACGGCAATCTGTTACCGGTTAAGATGGGCAGTGCCCAATTGCTGGATCATCAGGGCAAAAAAATCGGCAGAGTTCTGGTCATGCGGGATGTCGGCGAAATACGTTCGATGGAACAGCAACTGGAAAACTCCAGAAGACTTGCCGCCCTTGGCTCGATGGCTGCGGGCATTGCCCATGAAGTTCGGAATCCTCTCGGCACCTTGCGTGGCCTGGCCCATTTCTTCGGCTCGGAGGAAGGTGCCTCGGACGCCTGTAAAAAATACTCAAAGTTTATGATAAGTGAGGTTGACAGGCTCAACCTGCTCGTTACCGAACTGCTTCAGTTTGGGGCCCCCCGGGAGCTTAAGCACGACAAGATCGAAGTGAAAACCCTGGTGGAAAAAGTAGTTGCTCTGCTTGAAAAGGACTTTAAGGAACAAGGTATTCGCTTTGTGCATCGGTGTGACGAAGACACCGACCTCTACGGCGACCCTGATCTGCTGCTGCAGGCCCTGCTGAATTTATTGAAAAACAGTATCCAGGCGACTCCAAGTGGCGGTGAAATTTCTCTTGATATTGGGAAAAATGGCGAGTCCAGCCGGATAGCGGTAAGCGATTCCGGGGTGGGAATGACCGAGGAGACCAGAAGAAAAATGTTCGATCCGTTCTATACGACGAAGAAAAAGGGCACCGGTTTGGGGCTTGCGGTCAGCCACCGGATTGTAGAACGTCATCACGGCCATTTCGAGATTCAGTCGGTGGTCGATGCAGGGACGACTATCACTATGGTCTTCCCTCATAAAGAGAAACAATCTGATCGACATTCAACAAGAGAGACAACATGATTGATACACAACGAAAAAATCATTTGCTGCTGGTAGATGACGATATCGGACACAGAACAATGCTCAAGCTCAATCTGGAAAGGCTGGGCTACAGCATTACAGAGGCTTGTGACGGCGATGAAGTCCTGGCCGTTTTGGCACAGGATACCTTTGATCTCATCCTCCTCGACCTGAAAATGGAGAGGATGGGCGGCATCGAAACCCTCGAGGCGCTCGGCGAGGCAGGCATCCATATCCCAACCATAGTGATAACCGCCTTTTCTTCCATAGAAAGTGTGGTAACGGCCATGAAAAAAGGGGCATACGATTATATCACCAAACCTGTCGACATTGACAACCTGGCCCATATCCTGGCAAGGGCCCTGGATCATTCTTCCCTCAAATCGGAAAACGCCTATTTAAAAAACAGGCTGGCCGAAAACTATTCGTTCGGCAACATTATCGGCTCGAGCCCGGTGATGCAGGAACTCTTCTCAACCCTGGCTCTGGTGGCGGAGAGCGATGCAACCGTGCTGATCCAGGGTGAGTCGGGAACCGGCAAGGAACTTGTAGCCAATGCCCTGCACGAAAACAGCCTCCGTAAAAAAGGCCCGTTCATCAAATTGAATTGCTCCGCTCTCCATGAAAATCTTCTGGAAAGTGAACTATTCGGCCATGAAGCTGGGGCTTTCACCGGAGCCACCGCAAGAAGAAAAGGCCGGTTCGAACTGGCCAACGGCGGCACGCTCTTTCTCGATGAAATCGGCGATATGAGTTTGCCCACCCAGGCCAAAATCCTTCGAGTGCTGCAGGAAGGCGAATTCGAGAGGGTCGGCGGCAACGACACTATCAGCGTCGACGTCCGCTTAGTGGCGGCAACACACAAAGATCTCGAAAAGATGATCGAAGAGGAAACATTCCGGCAGGATCTCTATTTTCGTCTGGCTGTGGTACCGCTTGTTCTCCCGCCGTTAAGAGAACGTCAGGAGGATATCCCCGAGCTGGCTAATCATTTCCTGGAGAAAAAAAATAAAAAAAACAACAAGGCCATCAAAAGCTTTCACCCGGAAACACTGAATATTTTCATGCGCTACAACTGGGTCGGCAACATTCGGGAACTGGAAAATACCATTGAGCGGGCGGTCATTCTCTGCCCCGGGGAATTGATTACCCCAAGAGAACTTCCCCAGAAACTCTTGCCCGACACCGGTATCGCCGTACCCGATGCCTTTTCTTCAGGGGGATGGACGCTTCGCGATATGGAGCGGGAGATGATCCGGGCAACGTTACGGGATACGGACAACAACAAAAGTCTTGCCGCGAAAAATCTCGGTATCGCCCGGCAGACGCTTATTAACAAGATCAAGGAATATAAACTTGATAGCTAATGCGCATTGTTCATGAACCTTGTCATTCACAAAAGCTGACTCAAGAAATTGGCAAAAAGAAGAAGCTGAAAACCGGCATAGATTAAATTTTGAGAGCAACGATGACTTAAGTAACTTTTCACCTCGCCTCTCGAATTCGAAGTTTTTTATTTAGCCATCGCTGGTTTTAGGTCTTTACGAGAAAATCAATATTTATAACAAAAGTTTGACTCCAATAAATTCTGCCTTCATACTTAATATCAACCGGAAAAGCGTGCGCTTACATAAAGAGGGCTAACAAAAGAAGAGGAGAGGAGCGATGTTGAAGAATATGAAAATTGGAACCAGGCTGTTGCTGGCCTTCGGCTTGGTAATGGTTTTGTTGCTGATCAATGGAGCAATCTCGATAAAAGCCATCAGGTCGCTGGACGACCGTGTAGAGGAATTGGCTGGAGACCGGATGCCCAAAGTCGCAATAGCCACCTCCATCATTAAAGATATCAACCTGATTTCCCGGGCTTTGAGAAATGCTCTTATAAATCCCAGTCAGGAAAACATAGCAACCGAATTCAATCGCATCGCCAAAGCCAGGGAAACCATCAGCACTCTTCTTGAGGTCTTGCAGGGAAAAATCCAGGATAAGGAAGGAAAGCAATTTCTGAGTGACCTGACAACCGCACGGGCCGTTTATGCCGAACAGATGGATGTCTACATGGGCCATATTACCGATCATCAGCCCGACCTGTCAAAAGATATGCTGCTCACCAGCTTCCGAGCTGCACAACAGCAATATTTTGCCGCAACTGATAAATTCATCGACTATCAGCAGGATTCAGCTAATAGTGTTGCAAAAGCGGCAAAGGTCGATGCATCACGTTCCAGGATATTACTGATCATTTTGACCGCCTCAGCCTTTCTTGTCAGCGGCTTTTTCGCCTTTTTGATCATCCGGTCGATCACCGGGCCGGTGGACAAGACCATGCAGTTGGCGGAGAGCATGGTGAAGGGCGACCTGACAGTCAAGCTCGAAGTTGATCAACAGGATGAAATAGGCAAAATGGCCAATGCCATGAACGGCATGGTCGCTAAGTTACGGACCATGATCGGAGAAGTCATTCAGGGAGTCACCGAACTGTCCTCCTCATCAACCGGTCTTGCTGCCATCTCCAAGCAATTATCGGGTTCAGCCAAAGATACCGCCGAAAAATCCAACACGGTGGCGACCGCCGCCGAAGAGATGAGCTCGAACATTCAGTCCGTCTCCACCGCCATGGAACAGTCGGCCAACAACGTCGGCATGGTAGCCGCCGCCACCGAAGAAATGACCGCCACCATCAATGAAATCGGCCAGAATGCAGAAAAAGCAAGGGCGGTTACCGAAAGTGCCGTGACCCAGTCGCATATTACGCAGAAGAAAATGGCCGCCCTGGGAGAATCGGCAGGCAAGGTCGGCCGGGTCACGGAAACGATCACGGAAATTTCCGAACAAACCAATCTGCTCGCTTTGAATGCCACTATAGAGGCGGCCAGGGCCGGAGAAGCCGGAAAAGGATTTGCAGTCGTGGCCAACGAGATCAAGGAACTGGCCCGTCAAACGGCAGCAGCTACGGTGGAGATAAAGAGCCAGATCGATGAAATGCAGAATACCACCTCCTCTACCGTTGAAGACATCGAGAAAATATCCAAGGTTATCGCCGAGATCAATACCGTCATCAACGGGATCGCCACTGCTGTTGAAGAACAGTCGGCTGCAACCAGTGAGATCGCCGGCAATTTATCCCAGGCTTCCCAGGGCATAGCCGAGGTGAATGAAAGTGTGGCACAGAGCACGGTGGTTGTCGATGACATTACCAGAAATATTGCAGAGATCACCGAGGAGGCCAACCAGGTTCGAGCCGGCAGCAGCCAGGTTCAAACCAGCGCCCAAGGTTTATCCGACCTATCCGACCAGCTTGAGAACTTGATGAAGCAGTTCACAGTTTAAGCAGACCCGGTCTCAGGTGCAAGTTGCGCCACTCATTGTCCGGCAAAGGGAGATTCTTTTCCATCCAGGTCGAGATAATCGCCAGCATAGCGTTTCATCTCATTGACAATAGCAGCCAGGCCATTGGCACGTGAGGGTGAGAGGTGGGTGCTAAGACCGGTCTTGCGGATGAAATACAGATCGGCATCGACGATATCGCGGGGCTGACGATGATTCAGTACATCCAATAGCAGGGCGATCATACCTTTGGTAATGAGAGTATCGCTGTCGGCGGTATAGTGCATTTTGCCATCGATACATTCGGGGTGCAGCCAGACACTGGACTGGCAGCCCCTGACCTGATTGCTTTCAACTTTAAAACAGTTCTCCAGCGCTTCCAGTTTCCTGCCCTGTTCGAGCAGGTATTCATACTTGTCAAGCCAGTCTTCGATGCCATTCAAGTCATAAATGATCCGGTCCTGGGTCTCGTTCAGGTTCATTTCAGCCGCCTCCCAACAGCAGCCTGGCTTTCTGCAGGCCGGCGATCAACCGATCAATTTCCTCACGGGTATTGTACATGGCGAGACTCACTCGCAAAGCGCCGCTGATCCCGTAGTGTTTCATCACGGGCTCGGCGCAGAGCGCACCGGTGCGCACGGCAATTCCGGATTTGTCCAGAATCGAGCCCACATCGAAGGGGTGCATGCCGTCCAGGTTGAAGGAGACTGCACCACACCGCTGGGCTGTGCCGCCATAGAGAGTGATCCCCTCAACGGTTTGCAGCTGTTCGAGTGCATAGCTCATCAGCTCCGCTTCGTGCTCTATGATATTCTTCATTCCAACTGTCTGAATGTAGTCGATCGCCGAGGAGAGAGTCACCACACCCGAGATGTGCGGCGTTCCCGCCTCAAATTTCAGGGGAAGATCGCCATAGGTAGTCTCATCGACGGCAACGCTGCTGATCATGCCGCCGCCGCTTTGATACGGCGGCATCTTTTCCAGCCATTCTCTTTTGCCATAGAGCACGCCGATACCGGTTTCGGCGTACATTTTATGGCCGGAAAAGGCCAGAAAATCGCAGTCCATCTCCTGCACATCTACCGGCAGGTGAGCAAGAATCTGGGCCCCGTCGATCAGGACAGGCACCCCATGACTGTGAGCGAGCTTGATTATCTCCCGGACCGGATTAATCCGGCCCAGCACATTTGAGACGTAGGTCAGCGACAACAGCTTCGTTCGAGCCGAAAAGAGGTCAGCCATCCTTTCTATCGGCAAGGAGCCTTCGTCATTGAAAGGGACGATTTTCAGCCTGGCGCCTTTTCGCCGGCACAGGCATTGCCAGGGAACAAGGTTGGAATGATGCTCCATTTCCGTCACCATGATCTCGTCCCCCTCGCCGACAAAGGCTTCTCCGAAGCTGGCCGCCACCAGATTGATGGACTCGGTGGTGCCGCGGGTAAAGATGATTTCGGCAGGCTGGGCAGCATTGATAAACTGCTGTACGCGACCACGCGTCGCTTCATAGAGACCGCTGGCCTGTTCGCTCAGAAAGTGGACACCGCGATGGATATTGCCGTTACAGCCCGAATAATAATCGAAGATACTGTCCAGCACCATTTGCGGTTTCTGGGTAGTGGCAGCATTATCAAGATAGACCAGCGGCCGGCCATAGACGGTCTGGAGCAGAATTGGAAAATCCGCCCGAATTTTCGCTAGATCAAACATGATGGACTCGTAAAAACCTTAAAATTATAGATCACTCTTTCAGCAGACGCATCAGAGAATACCAGCCTTTGTTATCTGTTATATGATCCTTGATAAACAAACCTGCGGTCGCGGCTGATTCCCGGATATCGGCCAGGGTAAATTTCCGGGAGTTTTCGGTATGGATGGTTTCCCCCTTTTCTATCCTGATCCGGCAGTTCATTACCGGATTAACAATTCGCATCGCCTTATTGGCTTGTAAATGCATCTCAATGCGGTACCGGCGAGGATTGTAAAAGGCCAGGTGATCAAAGGCCTCGGGATCGAAATCTGTTCCCGTCAGATCATTGACCACGTTCAGGATATTACGATTAAATGCGGCCGTTATCCCCTGCTCATCATTGTAGGCTTTTTCCAGGATGTCCACCGGTTTGATCAGATCAACACCGAGAAGCAGTACATCGCCTGATGACATAATCCTGCCCAAATCATGGAAAAACCGTGATCGCTGTTCCCTGGAGAGATTGCCGATCGTACTGCCCAGAAAACAGAACATATTTTTGCCCCGGGGAATAAGATGCATCTGGCGGGTAAAATCCGCTACCAGTCCATGGATCCTGATCTCCGGGAAAAGTCGCTGCAGCTTTTTAGCCGACTCATGGATGGCATCACCGCTCACATCGACCGGCAGATAACAGATATCTCGGCGCCGGCTTTTGGGAATGGCACTGAGAAGAATCGAGATCTTCGAGCAATCGCCGCTGCCGATTTCAATGATGTTGAGTTGGCCGGGTTTGTCAAAAAGGTGCGGCGCCAGTTGGTGGAGCAATCTCTTTTCCGTCCGGGACAGATAATATTCGGGCAGCTGTGTGATCTGCTCAAACAGTTTGGAGCCGCTGGCATCGTAGAAATATATGCTCGGTATGCGTTTGCGCGGTGCGTTCAACCCATCGATGAGCGAACGGACCACTTCCTCGCGCTTAATTTCGATTAAGTGATTGTGCATCGTAAAGGATGGGCGAAATTTCCTCGCATCCCTATAGTATGCACTTCGATGATTCGGCATTTTCAACATTTTGTGGTACCCCCGTTTCACAAGGATTGGTGTCATCGCTGCTCCACTCGAACCACCCGCCATCGTACACACTGATTCGTGGCCAGCCCATCAGCCAGGCGTTGAAGAAGGCCTCACTTCCCCGCCATCCGGTGCCACAGTAGAAGGCATTATGTTTATCCGGGGTGATACCGACGGCAGCCCACATTTTTTCGATTTCGTGATACTCCCGTGTCGTATGATCCAGATTGCGATAATTCTCCATATGGTATGCGTCGGTGCCGCAATTGCCGAAAACGGATCCTGGAATGCGACCCTTCTTTTCTATATAGTGATATCCGCTGACTTTCCCGATATACTCAGGCCAACTGCGCACACTGACAAGGTTTTTGTCAGCAGCCTTCAGGATCTCCCTGGCTTCCGGAGTATCCACGGCAAATTCCGGACGTCCGGGAATCGGTGCCCCGAAATCGGACACCGGGTGGCTGGCAGTGTCGGCCGTAGTGGTTTCGAAGCCGGCATCAAGCCAGGCCTGTAAGCCTCCGTTTAAGATGCGCACATCTTTTACGCCCGCATACATCATAATAAAGGCACAGCGAATGGCTCCAAGATGTCCGGCGGCTGCACCCGGAAATGGATCTTTATTTTCAGGAAAGGAAAAACGGCCATAGAGAATAACCGTCGTTTCGTGGGTGATCCCGAGAGACTTCAGGGCCTGTTCTAATTCGGCTGGTGAGCGGCGATTCCATGTTTCCGGCGATTCCAAAAAATTGGTGTCGAGCTCAACCGCCCCGGGAATATGCCCGGAAGCATAGCCTTTTCGATCATGATAATAGGCGTGACAGAGGACGTAACGGTCATTGTCGTATTCCCGGGCCCGACCGGTTGTCAGCAGTTCGTTCAGCCATCCGGCAGAGACCAGCTGCCGGTAATTGGCCAGATGGTCCATGGGCAGGCTGCGATCCGGCATCCATCTATCTACCAGTTCATGATAAACGCCGACTCTCGTGAATCCGGCCCGTGACAATCGCTGAGCCACCATTTCCGCCTGCTGCGCCTCGTCACCATAAACTATTATTTCATGGCTTGGCAGCAGCTCCTTTGCCTGGACGATATCCGGCCAGTCCAGGTAATTCAGCCATTTGAACGGCAGACTGCGCGCGCCGGAGATGTGGCCGCCACGAGGTTCATTATGAAAAGTCCAGCCGTTATAGGCTTCCACGGAACGAACATCGATCAGCCTTACATCAGGCTTGGTAATTTCGGATAATAATTCTGCGGTATCTAACTTTCTCATATATCCTCCACAAGCGATTCAGCCTGAGCTGATCGCTTTTTACGCATGGATGGCTATGGGATTTTTGACCGATTTCTTTCGTTGGATATTCTCCGAGAATCTAAGAATTATTAGTTCCAGAAAAATATAAGAGTGAAGATCGACAATGCCAGCAGAATAGGCCATGAAGGACATATTTGCCTGTGGCACTGCCATGGTTGCATCACGGCTGCAATCTGGGGATACCGGCGGAAACAGCACCTAAGATTTTGGATTTAATAAGAAGATGACCGGCAAGTTCAGGGAGGTTTCGATCAAAAAAGCAACAGCACACACCAGAGCACAAAATTCAAATTGTAGATATGAAACCAGGCTAAAGGCATTTTCCTGTCCCTGCAGATTTCATAATACCTGGCGGCAGACTGAAAAATATAGAACGGGTTGAACCAGAATTTACTTTCGTTGAATTCGTCATGCGCCTGCAAGAGAGGAACGATCCTGAAAATATATATGGCTACATAGAGAGTGAACGCACAGGTGAAAAAGACAATTTTTGTTTGCAGATCCATGACTTTATTCGAGATGAAAATTTTACCGGGGGAGATACGATCCGAAAAGATTGTACAATATCAGCAAATGGAAGACAAGGTTGGAGCATTCTTTAATTGCATGGCCAGCTGGACACAGGAAATGAATTCAGGGAAATTTCACTAGTTATCCCCCATAACGAAGGGTAAATTTTCTTTCCTGACCTCCCGCCCATTCACTTTCGGAAATGGGTCGTTTTTTAAAGACCGAGATCCTGATTGATTATGACCACTTTTATTCTCCCTTTTGGATAGGATTTTTCCGTAATAACCCAGGTGTTGCATATTCGGTCAGGGCTGCTGCAATCGGAGCAGTATGAAGTTTTCATGCAGGGCGTTTTAAAAGCGGGATGCCTGATGGCATTCAGTGGCGCAGCGTAATTTTTGATCCGGTGCACTGCTTCCTCGACTTCTGAAACAATTTTATTTCTGCCGACCGTAATGATGACGTGTCTGGGGCCAAAGGTAATTCCTGCGACTCGATTGCCAACCATATCGAGATTGACCAGTTTGCCGGATTCGGTCAGCGCATTACTGCCGGTGAAAAACAGATCCACGAGTAAGGCTTGCCTGCGGCGCTCAATAATTTCCTTTCTTGGAATACCTGGTTCAAAGGTCCTGATAAGTTGAATACCATCTTTTTCAGCTATCTTATCGAGAACTTTGGTTGCCTGGAGGGTCATCGAATCACCCCAGGAAACGCTGCTATAAGAAATACCAGGCAGTATTTCATTCAAGATCACTCTGTTGGCGTCTGCCGGCGTCTCGGCAAGAAATACCTCAAAGTTATTTTTTTCCAAGGCTATCTTGCATTTCCCGACTCTATTACGCCAATACACGTCAACACATTCCGTCATCGCATTCACCCGGGTTTTCATTTTATTTTACGGCCTCGCAATTCAAAGCAACTTGCGGAAAGGTCATCTTTTGGGGAACAGGTCCAGTTGAGGGTCGCTCAATGACCTGCTGTTTTTCCTGGTAATATTTTCGTCTCCGAGGAGCTTGCCGTAGATAAGAGGTGCTGCCGGATCGTGCAACCGGACGTTTTTCTCAACGAGCCCCCTATTTTCATTTGCGTAACAATACAGGCAATTATGATTACAGCAATTATACGAGCCTATATCTATGCTCTCAACGCAGCCGCAGTCCTGGCGCTGACCTTTATCCTTATTACCGATAAGCCTTTTTCCGGTGAGCTGTGATATGAGCGTCTCGTCAATACATTTTCCGGGTAGAACTCCGCCCCGGGCAAGATCTCTATCCTCGGCACACGATTCGACTGTAATATTATATGCCCTCGCAATCAGGAAGAGCTTTTCCGCTATGGAGAGCTTTTCGGAAGTGTCAAAAGCAGGAAGCACAATATCTTTCATATTACGTTCACATTTTTTATATAAATCCAGAAAACTTATCTTGCATTTATCCGTATAGCCTTCGAGTCTGCCTGCGATATATTCAAACCACTTCAGATGGTAATCGAAGGAAATTTTATCTGAAATCAGTATTGGATCATACCGCCAAATCACTTTCTCCCTGCCTATCCGTTCGGCTAGTCTCCTGAAGATATCAATTAAAAGTGACTTTTGGGGAACATTGCATTCTATCGAGCTACTGTACGATGTCAGGGTGAATTGAAAATAATAGGTATACCCGAGGTCATCAATTTCTCTTAGTTTTTCCAGCAAAGGCAAGGGGTTCTTGGTCCAGAAAACTATACAGTCCGTCAATTCCGGCAACAGGGGGATTTTACTGACCTGCTTTCTATTCATGGGGTTCCTGACCAGAACATATTTCTCTCGCAGGCGGTTGATAAACCATGTCGAATAGAACGCCGGGATATCAGTTCTTCTGCTCGCACTGATTATCATAAGAGTATTTTTATTTTTCGTAGTCCAAGACGCATAAGCAAGCCCGCTGGAAACGGAAACTGTTCGCAGCTCGCATCGATCGCCCCACATAATATCATATTGCTCTCATTTTGCGTATACCTGCACAGATACGTCTGGAAGCCGGCGGCTCGTATGTCGAGCTTTTTCCAGAAGCCAATATTTTGTTAAGTGACTTCTTATGAGAATTTCGGAATTTCGGAAACGATACCGAAATTCTGGAACAGAATCGTGCCTTTTTAAATGGATTGAAACACATATAACTCTACCAAATGATTAACCATTAGTTTTTACACACTTTTCAATTTTAACAAGAAGAAGGAGTATATTTTGCATATAACATTTAAGTGCATCTGACACTAGCAAGGAAATGATCTGAAAAACAGATAAAAGGAGGAAGGAAAATGAAATTTATCTTAAGTCTTATTCTTGCAATAACAGTCAACTACATGCCAATCGTCGCATCTGCTGCCCCAATCAATTTTCTTAACCTTAATTCAGGAAAAGAGGCATTGGGAGAGAGAGTACGATCATTATTTGGACTCTTTACCGTTGCAGATTCCAGCAAATCGGATGACAGCGCCTTCGTATTCTCTGCCCAAAGTCAAATTACCACTAATGTCCCTGCTGAGGATCTTATAAACCCGCCCCAAGATGATCAGCAAATAGTAGTTGATGGTGGTATAAATTGGCAATGCCCTACACCCCCGCAATCCCCACCGGTACCGGAACCAGCCACTATATTTCTGCTCGGTGCGGGCTTAGCCGGCCTGGCAGGTGCAAAACTGCGGGGTAAGAAAAAGTAAATTGTAAATTTTCCCGGTTTATAGGCAGAATCTGCGCCTCAAAAAAAAAATGTACCAATGTTAAAAACAAGGCGTTACCGAAAATAACCGGTGATGCCTTTTTTAAATTGTGGCCCGGCAGGACTATCGTACGTCGTTTAAACCCAAACACAGACAATCCATTATCTGTCTTGTACGATCGGATAAATTTTTTTTGCCCGGACACCGCTTCAGATATTTTCCCTTTGGAAAAACCCAGTCTACCCTCTTCAGCACAGGCAATCAATAACAGCAGAATTCTTTTTATCACCCTGTAACCTTTAGGAATTCCCTTCTCTTCCATCCAAACCTCCAGCCCTGATATCGGGTGGCATGCAACTTGCTAATTCTCTTACCACGAGCCGAGATAACAGACGACGAAGTGATAATCTCCGAGGTAAAAGATATGCTAATCAGACAGATATACAGGAAATTTTTGACAGGATTCCTCGCACTTCTCACTTTTAACGTTCTTCTGATAAACTCCGCATACGCTCAGTCCGGTGGATATCAAGACTGGCAGATGGGAAGATGGATGATGGGCGGCTGGGGTATGGGGTGGTTTGGTATGCTTTTCATGATATTATTTTGGGTTCTGATCATTTTCGGCATCGTCTCTTTGATTCGCTGGTTGGTTCAGGGCCCGGGAAGCAAAGGAAATTTCAGAACCGATACTGAATCACGGGCATTGGATATTTTAAAGGAACGCTATGCCAGGGGCGAAATCTCCCGCGATGAATTCGAGTCCATGAAAAAGGATATACTCCGATAAGCTGGCGGGAATCGAGGTCCACGCACTGCGCGATAATCCTGACAGGGCTTTCACCCATTTCTTACCACTACACCTGCGAAACTTGTATGTGGAGCCTATCTGAAATAGACATGACTCTATGAGACGAATTTCCTTTGAGTGTTCCAACAAAATCGGACAATGCCTGACAAGGCTGGTGGAAAATGCGAAATTACTGTCGCCTATCGGTTCCATAAAGTATGGACCGTCATCGACTCAGAAATCCCCCGAAATATGCAGGACGATTTCGCTGCCGCCGTAATGGCCTTCCCGGATCGCCTCGAAGTTATAGTTGTAGTCGAGTTGCAATCGGGTATCGAAAAAGAAGCCGGTGGTTATACGCGCACCCACAGAGGTTAAGACGTCGTTCTGACTGTAAATATCATTGCCGCTCGACCGTAAGCGATCCAGCCAACCGATGGAACCGACCAGGCTCAGGTAGGTGAAAAAGATCGGTTCATATCGATATTCACCCACTGCCACAAGATAGTGGTCGGGGTAGAATTCCTGGATGGCGGTCCCTGGCAAAATTGGCCGCCAGGAAGAACCGTACTCCTCTCCTGCTGGACGCGGACCGCCACCGATGCGCGGAGCGGTGAAGCGGTCGAGATGCCGACCGATACCGCCGTGCAGTGAACCGATCAACCGATGGCGTTCACTGTCCACCCCCGGCACACCGCCGACTGCCAGGGCGTAGGCGGTAGATAAAAGATAGTCGCGACCGTCGCCAGCCTCGTTGGCTCCATTCACTCCCCAGTCCTTCCACTCGGGACGATATCCCCAGACAAGATCTCCGCCGGCGGCGAAACCGAGATGAGGCAGACTGAGGAGATTACGCACGAGAGCGTCCCAGCGCACCTCCAGGTGAGCCCGCAGGTCAAAGGTATCTTGGGGGACTACGAAATTATCTGCGGTCTTATCCCCCTTGTCGAAGAACTGGTATCCGGGCTCGAGAGTCAGGTCTACAGCCAGCATATTGTCCTGGTGACCGGGTGACACCTGCCGTCGGTATCCAAAACCGAAGCCCGGCCGCACATACCCCCAAAGCAGTTCGTGGGAGTCGAGGGTCTTGCCGTCCACCAATTCGGCCTGGGCTATCGGAACGGTATAGTTGGTGAAGGTGAGGACCCATTCAAAAGGTCCCGGCTCTGGTGAGCGCGACCAGAAGATGCTGTTGTCAACCACGGAAATCCTAGCTCGCAGCAGGTGTCCGGCATCTGGGTGACGCCAGAAGTAAAGGGAGCCGACCGGAAGGAATTCTGAATCCTCCGGTTTTGGTTCATAAACGGCCACCCCCAAATCCCAAGAAGAAACCGACCGGCGATTCCAAGGCTCCACGTCGACTTCGTGTCCGAAAACCTCGGTGTGGAACCCCTCGCCGGACAGAGGCGTATGGTAGGGTGCATGTGGCGATTGCAGCAGGGGCAACTGCGGTTGTTCGTTCTCCTCGGCGCCGGCCGCCGGCATCCCTCCCAAAAGTATCCCACAAAGAACCAACAAGATCACTTTCAACCGCAACGTGCTCCGGATCGGACAGCTCATGGATCTCCTCCTGACGGTACCGTTCCCGTTGTGAGTAACATTCCTCTTGCTCAAATTCCCGTCTTTTAGACCCCCACGGCAATTCTGTACAATTTAATTTTCCTCGAATGCTGTTAGGCGAATAGCAAATTTTGTACCAAACATGATGGTGCAGCAGATACTGCAAAGACGGGGACTATGAAAAGAAATTGCAACGGACTTTTCCTATTATCTACCTGAGGTTGGCCCATATGCTGGGCGAGAAGCTTGTGGCCACAGCTGGCGGCACCCAGGTTTGTAGGGTTATGACAGGATCTGCCTAGTCACAAGACGATCTAATTTAATATATGAGATTAAAAAGAAATTTGCCAAACAACACAATGTCCATGAGAATTCGGGTTAGGCTAACCCTGTCCGATAAAATTGGAATTGTCCTTTCCGACAGGAGAACCGAAAAGGTACAGATTTATTTTTCTTGTTGAAATTGAAATTTGAGAGAAACATTCCTAAATTCAGTCTATGCCACGGTCCCGAATAATTCTTTCTAATACCCCTCATCATATAGGTCAGCGTGAGCATAACCGGCAGACAGTTTTCGTTTCCGATGACGATTACAACTACTATCGGGAGAATCTCATTGTATTCAAACACGAATATAATTGCAGGATTTACGCTTATTGCCTGATGACAAATCATGTTCACCTGAGTTGATCATAAGAGATGCTTTACAAAGAGGACAATTAGCCGGAAGTGAACGATTTCGAGCTAAAACCTGAGATAGCTGAATCCATCAACCCAAGGAGATAAGATATGAAAAATATGTTCTCTACACCTACAGATCAAACCGGCACACCGTGGGCTCTCATAGCTATATTGGTATTGGTTGTGTCGATTCCAAAACCGGCGTTTGCCGCTGACTGCGCCAAACCCTTGGATTCCTTGATCAGACTCGCTGCCGCGCAAATCGATCGTGTCTTCGGCGATATAGCGGCAAGTACCCGTGCCATCGCCGGCGAATATTTGCTCCTATACGACAGCATCCCTCCGGCAACCCTGGCCGAGCGCAACGCCTGGGAGAAAAGTTATCAGGCAAAGGGCGAAACCGTAGGCTTTCAGAGCTGGCAGGGCGATCTGCACTCTCCGCCATCATTTCAGGCACCATATCCGTCCTTTTATGATTATAAAGGAACAACGTTCACCGACGAGACCTTTCGTCAACTTGAGATCTTTAAACGACTGACCCCGGTATTCCGAGCGGCATACAAAAGCTTTGATTTCTCCTGGGTGTATGTCACCACTGCCCAGGGCAAGATGATGATTTATCCCTATCTGCCTCTTAACGAGGCAGTGAACAATGCGCCGCCGACAAAGCAGGTGTATTACACCAGCGCCGATTTCAAAAAACGCGATGTTGGCTGGACGCTGCCCTATCTGGATCTGGTCGGAGCGGGCATGATGATCACGGCCTCGTACCCGGTTTATAAAGGCGATACCCTTCTCGGTGTGGTTTCCCGTGACATCACCCTGACTGAGCTGTCGAGTCAGGTTCTCAGCCATCTGGTTGTTGGAGAGGGGGCGGTCGCGTTCATTGTTGATCCATCAGGCCTGGTGATCGGCGTAAGCGATCCCGGGCTTTCACAGGAACTGGCCCTGGTCAATTCCAAGGCGGCGGCAGCTGTTCTCCATTATCGTACGAAGGAAGGTTTGAAGCACCTTGGCAACAAACCGGCAAAGGCGTCTGCCTTCGCATGGATAAACCAGATTACAGAGTCGCTGCTCGCACGGGAAGCGAAGGTTACTGCTTCTTCCGTTATCCGTTTTGCCCAGGATGGCAGGGAAGTACTGGCGACGAGGACGGAACGAACCGGTTGGTACGTGGTGTCGGCGGTCCCGGAATAACAACACGCATCGACGACTGATCTCAGTAATACTGAAAATCACTTCAAGGCAGGAACTTTTTTCGCTCCCATATTTGATATGGATTTTCGAAAGTGATATCCTCTCTCAGGTGCATAACAAATCAGAGATGGAAACTTGTAAATTTACTCATTCAAGGAAAATGGCATGGGCTGGAAGAATCTTTCAATAGGCGGAAAACTCGCGGCAGGTTTTGGCTCAATATTGCTACTGTTGGCGATAATCAGTGTTTCCGGCTGGTTGAGCTTCGGAATTGTCAATGCTGAGATAGATAACACCAAATTTTTGTCTGGTGTAAAAGACCTCTTATTACAAAAGGAAATTGAACACCTGCAATGGCGGGACTCTGTAACGACTCTTTTTACCGATGTTCAGAAAACTTCCCTTGACGCCCAGACAGACAGCCATAAGTGCAAACTAGGAATCTGGCTCCTTGGCGAAGAACGTAAAAAGGCTGAGACTAAGTTACCTGAGATAGCAGCGCTCCTGCAACAGCTGGAATCCCCCCACCGTGAACTGCACGAATCAATCATGGCCATGCAGGCGGTGATTGCCCGGAATGGCGGCAGAAGGACGGAATTTTTGCCGGAAACCATGCAGATTTTCCAACAAAAGACAGTACCCGCCCTCGATCAGGTACTCGACGGTCTTCATGGTGTTACAGCGGTTGTCGACCAAAACCTGGCAACTAGTAAGGAAAAACTGCAAAAAACAGTGAATCTGGTGAAGATGATTATTCTTTTCGCCTCCCTGGCAGCCATATTTTTGGGTTTCATGCTAAGTTTTGTTATCGGCAGGGACATTACCAGGGTATTGATGAAGGCAGTACTGTTCGCCAGCGATATTGCCAAAGGCGATTTGACCGGCAAGTTCGTGATTGATCGCAAAGATGAACTTGGAACTCTTTCAATTGCTCTGACTACGATCTCTCAGGGTCTCAGCCGGATGATCGGCAAGATGAGTGGCGAGGTGGTAGGACTGGCCTCGGCCTCGAATGAACTGACGAGTCTTTCGCATCGGATGGCCGAAGGGGCGACGTCGGTTTCCGAGATGGCAACCAATGTTGCGGCGGCCACGGAGGAGATGAGCTCCAACATGAATTCCGTGGCAGCTGCCAGTGAACAGGCCTCGACTAATGTCAATATCGTTGCAACGGCGACCGAGGAGGTATCGTCCTCGATAGCCGCAGTTGCCGAAAAGACCAAAGAGGCCAGGGGTATCACCGGTGATGCGGTTAAGCTCGCTCGCAGTTCTTCCGAGAAAGTCGATGCTTTAGGCAAGGCAGCTGCGGAAATCAGCAAGGTTACCCAAGCTATAACTGAGATTTCCGATCAAACCAATCTTCTGGCCCTCAACGCCACCATTGAGGCCGCCAGGGCTGGCGATGCAGGCAAAGGATTTGCGGTTGTCGCCAATGAAATCAAGGAATTGGCAAAACAAACTGCTGCTGCGACCGGTGAGATCCGGACAAGTATCGAATCCATCCAGGATTCTACCGATGAAACAGTCAACGAGATCCGCCAGATCACCGAGGTTATCAATAAAGTCGATGCCATAGTGGCCGGTATTGCTATTTCGGTGCAGGAGCAGAGTGCTACGACCAACGAGATCTCGGAAAATGTGCTTCAGGCAGCACAGGGGATCGGGGAGGTTAACGGGAATGTCGCCCAGAGTTCGATAGTCTCCTCTGAGGTCGCCCAGGATATCGCCAGAGTTAGTCAGACTGCAACCGAACTTGCAGGAAGTGGCAGCGATGTTGAGAGCAGCGCAATGGACATCGAGAAGATTGCCGATTATCTCAAATCACTTTCAACTCAGTTCAAAATTGACAAGGCATACATGGTCAGCGCTGCCGCAACGGAAACTTCCTCGGCTAAGGTCTCTGAGCTGATGCGCTGGGACAGCAGTCTACAACTGGGAATTTCCCAGATCGATGACCAGCATAAACAGCTCGTCGGAATGATAAATGATCTGCATCGGGCCATGAAACAACGGCAGACCATGGCTGTGACCGGTGGCATCCTTGAACGTTTGGTTTCTTATACCGTTTTTCATTTCGATGTCGAGGAAAAGCTCTTTCGGAAACATAACTATCCCGAATATAGTGAGCATAAAAAGGTTCATGAGAAGTTGGTAGCAAAAGTTATGGATTTCAAGACCAAGGTCGAGCAAGGAGATGCGACGATTTCGATGGAATTGATGGATTTTCTTAAAGACTGGCTTGTCA
This sequence comes from uncultured delta proteobacterium, assembly GCA_963835305.1. GTDB lineage: Bacteria > Desulfobacterota > Desulfobulbia > Desulfobulbales > Desulfocapsaceae > Desulforhopalus_A. The sequence continues at coordinate 437,351 of CAWIEU010000006.1, read as the reverse complement.
GTCATATAAAAGGGACGGATAAGAAATATGTGCCTTTCCTCAAACAGCACGGGGTAAGATAGGCGGGATAGGCACTTTGAATATCCAAATCATGGACAAAACTGGCGGATTCCGGGTGGAGCTATCTTTTGTTAAACTATCTTTTGATGTGTACCGGTCTACGATTACCATCTGCCCATGACCTCGCTGCTTGCTCTCAAGCCCACTACCCTCTTTTGATCGTTCTTCGTGAGTTAAAAAACATGTTTCTATAGATCACAATACCATGCGTGGTGATCTATAAAAGGAGGTAAATCTCTTTCCAGTTTCTCGATCTCGCTGGTATCATAGGTGAAATTTCTCCAGTCATCTTTTTGCCAATTCCATTTTATTCGTGTCATGATTTATAAAACGAAGAGAATTCGCTCAGTCCCAAAGGGCATAAATTCGACAGGTTTGCTTCCAATTTCCGTTCGGATTTCAACAACCGGGAGGAAAATTGTGAAGACTGTGCCCTGCCCCGGTTCTCCGGGTCTTTGCAGACCGTGACCATAGAACTCATACTCATACACACACCTTTTCACCATCGATCGAGGGCTGCAGCCAGCTGTAGCCCTCCCGGGCAATCAACAGGTCGGCCTCTTTAGGCCCCCAGCTGCCCGGCTGATAGATGATAGACCGTTGATGGGTATCAAGGACCGGATCGACCACCGCCCAGGCAGCCTCAACCGCATCCTCACGGGTGAAGAGTGCACCGTCCCCTGCCATGGCGTCTTCCAGAAGCCGCTCGTAAGGTGTCTCCTCTCCCGGCTGTTCGCCTTCGAATAGATAGAGTTCCTGTTGATCGCCCACAAACTCCTTCCCTGCACGCTTGACGCGGGCAGCCAAAGCTATGGCGGGACGAGGGGAAAGTCGGATGCGCAGATAGTTGGCCCGACCAGCCGCCGGCGCCGAGTCGGCAAAAAGCCTCTGGGGCGGAGGCTTCAGTTCCACCAGGACCTCGTGCGCAGTTTCAGCAAGACATTTGCCGGAACGCAGGTACCAAGGCACCCCCTCCCAGCGCCATGAATCGATAAATAGCCGCAGCGCACAGAAAGTTTCCACATCGGAATTTTTCGCCACATTTGACTCTGTGCGGTAGCCGCTGTACTGACCGCGCACCACATCGTCGGGATGCAGGGGACGCATGGCTTGGAAAACCTTGGCTTTCTCGGAATGCACGGCGCCAAAGCCCCTATATGCCGGTGGCTCCATGGCAAGCAGGGCAACTACTTGGAACATATGGTTCTGGATTACATCTCGCAAGCAGCCCGCAGTTTCGTAGAATGCGCCGCGTTTCTCGATACCGAAATTCTCTGAGAGGGTCAGCTGAACGCTGCCCACGTGGTTGCGGTTCCAGATAGGTTCAAGAAATGAATTGGCAAAGCGGAAATAGAGGATATTCATGATAGCCTCTTTCCCGAGAAAGTGATCGATGCGGAAAATCGAGTCTTCAGGGAACACCGACCTTGCCACACGATTCAGCTCACGTGCTGAGGCCAGGTCGCGGCCGAATGGCTTTTCAACAATGACGCGTGCCTGATTGGCCAACTCTGCTGTGCCCAAGCCTTGAATAACAGTTCTGAAGAGCGAAGGAGGAATCGCAAGGTAATGCGCAGGTCGCCCGGCGTTTCCCAGAGCTGCCTTAAGCTTCGCGAACGTGTCGGAGTCGTTATAATCACCACTTACGTATTTGAGCTTGGAGAGAAGCAGATCAAAAGCTTGCTGGTTATCGATGCCACCCGACTTTTGAATGCTCTCCGTCACGTGGTTACGCAAACGTTCCGGACTCCACTCCGGGCGGGCAACGCCGACGACAGGGAAGCCCAAAGTTTCTCTTTTGGCCATTGCATAAAGCGCCGGGAATATCTTCTTATGGGCAAGATCGCCCGTCACGCCGAAAAGCACCAGCGCGTCCGATTGGATGTTGGTCATCAGATACCTCCTTTTTTAGCGGCGGCCTTTTCCAGATGGCCGCCAAAACCATAACGCATCACTGACAGGACCCGGCCGGCAAAATCAGCCTCACCTCGTGAACTGAAACGTCCATACGATGCCGCTCTCAGTACTTAAGCAGGCACTCCTTCTTCAATGGCGGCGATAACCGTCCATCACCTTTCACCCGAATCGGATACCCGCCCTTCGAAAGTATCTAAGTTGGGATTCGCCGGCAGCTCGCCTGCAGCAAAGTCGAGCAGCCATGCAGATATCACGCTTCCCCGCCGCCAGACTTCGGAAAGATTGAAGTCATACTTATAGCGCTCCGGATGACGCAGAAGCGTTGTCTGCTGATATTTGTTCCAAGAATCGCATTGATTTTTCAGATGGTTACTACCAACGTCTGAATCTTGACATTCCTGATTTTTCATCACATGCACAAATACGATAAGCACTTTCTCCGAGGTCATCTAACCAATTTCAAGGGTAATACGCTAAATGCCTGCTGCAATCGAAGGACTTCCGGCTGCCTCGTCGATCCGCCCTGCATCGTCACTAAAGAAAACCAGAAATGATTACATATCACCACTTGGGCAAATGTGACCACTCCCCATGGTCGCCAGCGACCTTGCCCCATATCATTTTCCATTAATTTTTTCATGAATAGCAAAATTATGGCTAACATAATCCGAGTGTCTAACAACTGGCACAAAGATTGCTTTAAGAATCTAACCAATATGTAAACAAGCATCTAATCAACATGATGGCGTCGTAAAAACTCTTCATCTGCTTCGTTGCTGCAAATTTACAATCATTGCGACGTACTTTAGCGCGCCACGCATATGAAGCTTTTTACTTAGCCATCCGAAAATTCTGGTTTTTACGAGTCCATCAAACATGATTAACTTAATAACAGGATTAAGAGGCACATGAAAAACTAACAATTCCATCGTAGCGACCGGAGAATTTGCCCGCCATCCATACGGATGAAGAATTGAAGATCGCCAAAGCTGTAGACTTGCCGAATTCTCGAGCTTGGCAGCAAAAAAGGAGAAGTGAACCATGCAGCCCCAAACCCTTACACCTGAACTGCTCAACAGGATGGATGCCTACTGGCGTGCCGCCAACTATCTATCTGTCGGCCAGATTTACCTCTACGATAATCCGTTGCTCCGGGAACCCTTGCACCTCTCGCATGTAAAGCCGACGCTGCTCGGGCACTGGGGCACGACCCCCGGCCAGAATTTTATCTATGTGCATCTGAACCGGGTCATCAATAAATATGACTTGGATATGATCTATATATCCGGTCCCGGCCACGGTGGCCCGGCGCTGGTCGCCAATACCTATCTCGAAGGCACCTACAGCGAGGTTTATCCGAATATCAGCCAGGATGCAGCCGGACTAAAAAAACTGTTCACCCAGTTTTCCTTCCCCGGCGGAATCCCCAGCCATGTCTCCCCGGAGTGTCCGGGGTCGATTCACGAGGGAGGCGAACTGGGATATTCACTTAGCCATGCCTTCGGGGCCGTATTCGACAATCCGGAGCTGATCGTCGCCTGCGTTATCGGTGACGGCGAGGCGGAGACCGGCCCTTTAGCCACTGCATGGCATTCCAATAAATTCCTGAATCCGATCACCGATGGCGCCGTGCTACCCATTCTGCACCTGAACGGCTATAAAATTGCCAACCCGACCGTCCTGGCCCGCATCGAGCACGAGGAACTGGACCAGTTGCTGCGCGGTTATGGCTGGGCACCACACTTTGTCGAAGGCCATGAGCCGGAAAAGATGCATCAACGCATGTCCGAGGTGCTGGAGAGAGCCATTGCCGAGATCAGGCAAATTCAATCCAATGCCAGAGAGAACAACGATGCCTCCCGACCGCGCTGGCCGATGATCGTCCTCAAGTCACCCAAGGGCTGGACGGGACCGAAAGTCGTCGATGATCGGCAGATTGAGGGTACCTTCCGGGCGCACCAGGTGCCCCTCTTGGCGGATGCGCAGCACCCCGAACATCTGAGACAACTGGAAAGCTGGATGAAAAGCTACAGGCCGGAAGAATTGTTCGACGACAATGGCCGACTGATGCCGGAACTGGCTGAGCTGGCCCCCAAGGGCAACCGAAGGATGGGCGCCAATCCACATGCCAATGGCGGCATCCTGCTGCGCGATCTGATTATGCCCGACTTTCGGGACTATGCGGTCCAGGTTCCGACGCCGGGCTCGGTTCAGGCCGCCGACACCCACGTGCTGGGAGAATTCCTGCGCGATGTGGTTAAACTCAATAAAGAGGCGCGAAATTTTCGGATCTTCGGCCCGGACGAAACGCTCTCCAACCGCTTAAACGCCGTTTTTGAGGTCACCGATCGGCAGTGGGAAGCCGGGACCCGGGACAACGATGAATTTCTGGCAGCAGAAGGCAGGGTCATGGAAATGCTCTCTGAGCATCAGTGTCAAGGGTGGCTCGAAGGGTATCTTCTCACTGGACGGCACGGTCTGTTCAACTGCTATGAGGCCTTTGTCCATATCATAGATTCAATGTTCAACCAGCACGCCAAATGGTTGAAGGTCACCGCCCAATTACCATGGCGGCGGAAAATCGCCTCGCTCAATTATCTGCTCGCCTCCCATGTCTGGCAGCAGGCTCATAATGGTTTTACCCATCAGGATCCGGGTTTTATCGATCATGTCGTCAATAAGAAGGCCTCTATCGTGCGTGTGTATTTGCCGCCTGACGCCAATTGTCTGTTGTCGGTCTGGGACCATTGTCTGAGGAGCCGGGATTACGTCAATGTCGTGGTCGCAGGCAAATACCAGGCGCCGCAGTGGCTAACCATGGATGAGGCCGTCGAACACTGCACACAGGGCATAGGCGTCTGGCACTGGGCCGGCAACGACCACGGAGAGGAACCGGATGTGGTGATGGCCTGCTGCGGCGATGTGCCGACGCTCGAAACGCTCGCTGCTGTTTCCATTCTCCGCACCCATTTACCACATCTGAAAATTCGGGTGATAAATGTCGTTGACCTGATGAAACTGCAGCCGCAGATGGAACATCCGCACGGGCTCTCCGATCATGATTTTGATGCGCTGTTCACCAAAGACAAGCCGATCGTCTTTGCCTTCCACGGCTATCCCTGGCTGATTCACCGGTTGACCTACCGCCGCACCAACCATGAAAACCTGCATGTCCGGGGCTACAAGGAAGAAGGCACCATCACCACGACCTTCGACATGACTGTCTTAAACGATCTGGATCGCTTTCACCTGGTCCTCGACGTACTCCATCGTCTGCCGCAGGAGGGCGCCGGCATCACGCTGAAAAAGGTTATAAAGGACAAACTCATTGAACATAAAGCGTATATCGACAAGCACGGTAAAGACATGCCGGAAATATTGAACTGGAAGTGGCCGCTCTCCCAATGACTGCGCCGACAATAAGGTTACGGCGGCAATGGATAAAAGCAATGCGACTTTCAACAAACTATTCATGAGGAAATATCATGGTCTCACCGCTCGATAAATTGTGCATCGATACTCTTCGATTTCTCGCCGTGGACGCTGTGCAAAAGGCCAATAGCGGCCACCCGGGCCTGCCGCTTGGCGCGGCACCTATGGCCTATGTGCTGTGGACGCGATTCCTCCGGCATAATCCGGCCAATCCTGAGTGGTTTGATCGGGACCGGTTCGTTTTATCCGCAGGACACGGTTCAATGTTATTGTACGGGCTGCTGCACCTGACCGGTTATGATGTGCCGCTTGCTCAGATCAAACAATTCCGCCAGTGGGGCAGCATCACGCCCGGCCATCCCGAGCGTGGTTTAGCGCCGGGTGTCGAGACCACCACGGGACCGCTTGGCCAGGGATTTGCCAATGGGGTGGGAATAGCCATGGCCGAAGCTCATCTTGCCGCTCACTTTAACCGGCCGGGGTTCGAGGTTGTCAATCACTCTACTTATGTACTGGCCAGTGACGGCGATTTGATGGAAGGTGTTGCGTCGGAGGCTGCGTCGCTGGCCGGCCATCTTCGGCTCGGCAAACTGATTTGTATGTTCGACGACAACCACATCACGCTTTCCGGCTCGACCCACATCACCTTCACGGAAGATATCGCCGGGCGTTTCCAAGCATATGGCTGGCACACCCAAACGGTTGAGAACGGCAACGATCTCGACGCGATCGATCGCGCGCTGCATGCTGCGCAAGCCGAGGAAGAACGTCCGTCGCTAGTCCTCGTGCGCACGCATATCGGCTATGGCTCACCGCACAAGCAGGACACTTTTGAAGCACACGGCTCGCCGCTCGGCCCGGAAGAAGTGCAATTGACCAAACAGGCCTCGGGCTGGCCTCTCGATCCGCCATTTTACCTGCCGGATAATGCGCTCGCCCATTTTCGCCGGGCCCTGGAAAAAGGCAAACAGGTGGAAGCGGAATGGGTCGCAAAATTCTCGGAGTACTCGAAAGCTTTCCCCGACCTCGCCAAACAACTGGAACAGCGGGTAGCCGGCAAATTGCCTCAAGGCTGGGACTCGGCTATCCCGGACTTTCCTGCCGATCCGAAAGGCATGGCAACCCGCGCCGCGTCGGGCAAAGTATTACAGGCGATCGGACAAAACCTTTCCCGGTTGATCGGCGGCTCCGCAGATTTGGATCCGTCCACCAAGACAGCACTCACAGCGATGGGTGATTTCGAAAATCCGCAGAACGAGACAGGAAACCTGCAGGGATCGACGGGCGGCGGCTGGAGTTATGCCGGACGCAACCTGCACTTTGGTGTTCGCGAGCATGCGATGGGATCTATCGCGAACGGTTTGGCGGTGCATGGCGGCGTCATTCCGTACACAGCGACCTTCCTCATTTTCTCGGACTACATGCGGCCGCCCATTCGACTGGCGGCGCTGATGAAACAGGGAGTTATTTTCGTTTTCACCCACGATAGCATCGCACTCGGCGAAGATGGCTCCACCCATCAACCGGTTGAGCAATTGGCATCACTCCGCGCCGTTCCAAACTTGCTGGTCATCCGCCCATGCGATGCAAACGAGACGGCCGTGGCCTGGCGCGTCGCTATTGAGACACGGGACCGACCTGTTGCGCTGATCTTCACACGGCAGAATACTCCGACACTTGATCGTACCAGGTTTGCCCCAGCAGACGGGCTGCGGCGCGGCGCGTATATTCTGGCCGACGCTGTCCACGGCAAACCGGACATTATCCTGATCGCCACCGGATCGGAAGTCAGTCTGATCGTTGAGGCCGGCCAAAAACTGACTGAAAAGAAAATGAGCGTTCGGATAGTGTCCATGCCGAGCTGGGAGTTGTTTGATGCCCAGCCGCAAAGCTATCGCGACTCGGTTCTTCCTCCGTCAAGGTGCGCGAAGCTCGCGGTTGAAGCGGGCGTCACTCAAGGATGGTGCAAATATGTGGGGGGCGAGGGCGAGGTGATTGGAGTGGATCGATTCGGCGCATCGGCCCCAGGCGGAGTCATTATGCAGAAATATGGCTTCACTGTTGATCATGTCTGCAAACGTGCCCTGGAGCTTGTAAATACGCAAAGGGAGGCGAGGTGATGCGTATCGGAATTGCCGCCGATCACGGCGGGTTTGAGCGGCGGACAGGTGGTTGGCCATGCACTTGCTTAGGATTTGGTCAATACCTTTCTCAAGTCTCAGTTCAGTGGTGCGGAACGCCATCGGCGTCGTCTAACCAAAGTGGCAGAAATTGAAAATCGGGGAATATGTTGATACAGGGACAAGCCGATGCTCCGGCGACACCAGTAAAGCGTGAGGGAACAAGAAAACCTCATCTGGGAGGAAGAGGTTGGCTTTTCTTTCCATTTATTTGGGCCATCCCGTTTCTGGAGCGACCATGAAAAAAAATATTCCCCCCGCCCTGCATATTTACCTCATCCGCCACGGTGAAACTGAGTGGGCGCTCACCGGGCAACATACAGGTCTCACGGACATTCCGCTAACCGCGAACGGCGAGAACGAAGCACGGGAACTGGGCAAAAACCTTCGGGATATCCGTTTTGTCAAGGTGCTGTCCAGTCCGCTCCAACGTGCCCGTCGTACATGCGAGTTGGTCGGTCTGGAGAGCGTTTGCGCGATTGAGCCGGACCTTGCAGAATGGGACTATGGAGACTATGAAGGAAAACGGTCCGAGGATATCCGCAAGAAGCAGCCGGAGTGGAATGTTTATCGAGACGGTTGTCCTCGCGGTGAAATGCCCGAACAGGTTTCCGAGCGGGCTGATAGACTCATCGCTCGCCTTCACGCGCTGGATGGAAAGATCGCACTTTTTTCGCACGGCCAGTTCGGCGCCGTCCTGGCCGCAAGGTGGATCGGATTACCTTTGATCGAAGCAGAGCATTTTCAGCTCGACACCGCATCACTCAGCATTTTCCGCTTCAACCCCCATCATCCCGAAGTACCCGTCATCGCTTTGTGGAATGCAAACCTTCGCAATATATTCACCAAAATGTCTTCCTAACCCGCGGGGGATGCAAACGCAACATAAGCGAACGCTTAAACAATGGGAAAATGAGGCTGGGGAGATCATGTAACCACATACTGGTGAGAAATAAAAGGAGTTCCCGATGAAAGAACAAGGTACTGCAAATAAACCTGAATCAATGACGCGATCGAAGCCGGGCGCAGAGGACGATCTGAAATCTATGCCTCTACCGGAAGTGGAGAAAAAATTAGATACCTCGCCGGAAGGCCTCACTCAGGCCGAGGCTGAAAAGCGGTTGAGCCGGTACGGGCCGAACGAGATCGAAGAGAAGAAGACCAATGCCCTGCTGAAGTTCCTGTCGTATTTCTGGGGGCCAATCCCGTGGATGATCGAGGTGGCAGTGATTCTCTCCGGGGTGGTCCGGCATTGGCCGGATTTTTTCATCATCCTTCTTTTACTACTGGCCAACGCGGCGGTCGGCTTCTTTGAAGAACACGAGGCAGGCAATGCCATTGAGGCCCTGAAGGCCAAGCTGGCGATCAAGGCCCGGGTCAAACGGGATGGCAATTGGGTAACGCCGCCGGCGCGGGAGCTGGTGCCGGGAGATGTGATCCGCCTGCGGCTGGGCGACATTGTCCCGGCCGATGCGCGCCTGCTGGAAGGCGATGAGGTTGAAGTGGATCAGTCGGCGCTGACCGGAGAATCCCTGCCGGCGACGCGCAAATCAGGCGAGGCTGTGTTCTCGGGTTCGATCATTCGCCGGGGGGAAATCAGCGCGCTCGTTTATGCCACGGGCACGAAAACCTACTTCGGCAAGACAGCGCAGCTGGTGCAGGAGGTACACTCGGTCAGCCACTTTCAAAAAGCGGTTCTGAAGATCGGCAATTACCTGATCATCCTGGCAGTGGCCCTGGTCGCCGTGATCATCGGTTTTGCGATCTATCGCGGCGACCCGATCCTCACCACCCTGCAGTTCGCCCTGGTATTAACTGTAGCAGCGATTCCGGTGGCCATGCCGACAGTGTTGTCCGTGACCATGGCTGTGGGTGCCCGGCTGCTCGCCAGGAAAAAGGCCATTGTCAGCAAGCTGGTGGCAATCGAGGAGCTGGCAGGAGTGGATATGCTCTGTTCGGACAAGACCGGCACCCTGACCCAGAACAAGCTGACACTGGGCGATCCGTTTTGCCTGGGCGATTTCGCAGCCGAGAAAATTATCTTAAACGGCGCACTGGCCTCGAGGGCGGAAAATAACGATACCATTGATCTGGCCGTCCTCGGCGGTCTCAAGGACAAAGACGCATTAAAGGATTTTAAAGTAATTCATTTTCAGCCCTTCGATCCGGTCCATAAGCGCACCGAGGCCACCGTCAGGACCAAGGACGGCAGGGAGTTCAGGGTGACCAAGGGCGCGCCGCAGGTGATCCTGGATTTATCAGCCGATACCGAGCAGATACAGGCTGAAGTTGACGAGGCGGTAGGCGATTTTGCGGCGCGCGGCTTCCGCTCGCTGGGTGTGGCACGAGCCGAGGTGGACGGCGGTTGGCAGTTTCTGGGCGTGCTGCCCCTGTTCGACCCGCCGCGAGAAGATGCCAAGGATACCATCGCCACGGCGCTTGCGATGGGCGTGAAGATCAAGATGGTGACCGGCGATGCCCTGGCAATCGCCCGGGAAACCGCCAAGAAGCTCGGCATGGGTGCTGACATCCTCGACGCCTCCGGCTTAGGCGACGTCAAGCATGATGAGACTGCCGAGGTTGCCGAGTCTATCGAAAAAGCGGACGGTTTTGCCCAGGTGTTCCCTGAGCATAAGTTCCATATCGTCGATGTTTTGCAAAAACGCGGGCATATTGTCGGCATGACCGGAGACGGGGTGAACGACGCTCCCGCACTGAAGAAGGCCGACTGCGGCATCGCCGTTTCCGACGCAACCGACGCGGCGCGGGCGGCAGCCGACATCGTCCTGATGACGCCCGGCCTGTCGGTTATCATCGACGCCATCAAGGAGAGCCGCCGCATCTTCCAGCGGATGAACAGCTATGCCATCTACCGTATTGCCGAGACTCTGCGAGTGCTCTTGTTCATGACACTCGCGATCCTGATCTTCAACTTTTATCCGTTAACGGCGGTGATGATCGTGATGCTGGCCCTGCTCAACGACGGAGCCATCTTGTCAATTGCCTATGACAATGTGCATTACAAGGATCAGCCTGAAGCCTGGAACATGCGCATGGTGCTGGGGGTCGCAACCGTCCTGGGCGTCATCGGGCCCGTGGCCGCTTTTGGATTGTTTTATCTCGGGGAACGTGTCTATCACCTTGACCGGCCGCACATCCAGACGCTGATGTACCTGATGTTGTCCGTGGCCGGACACTTGACGATTTTTCTGACCCGTACCCGTGGCCCCTTCTGGTCAATCCGCCCCGCCCCTGTTTTATGGATGGCCGTAGTCGGCACCCAGATCCTCGCCACCTTGATTGCCGTTTACGGGCTGTTCATGACGCCGCTGGGCTGGGGCTGGGCGCTGTTTGTCTGGGGCTATGCGCTGGTCTGGTTCCTGGTGAACGACCGCTTGAAACTGCTGGCGTATAAAGCTTTTGATCCGATCAACAAAGCCGATTCGAAACGCGAGGCCAAACCCAAGGTGTCAACCGATTTAGCTGCACAGATCGCCAAATAAGCTTCCAATGGCGATATTTGAAAAACCACCCTGGAGGTGAAAACCATGAACAAGGAAAATCCATTAAAACGGTTTGCAACGCTTGGCCAATCTATCTGGATGACTGCATCCGGCGCGACCTGATCGTAAGCGGCGAGTTCCGGGCCTGATCGAGGAAGATGGAATATGGGGAATGACCTCAAATCCCGCCATCTTTGAGAAGGCGATTGCAGGCAGGCACGATTACGACAAGGTCCCCACTGCTCAAAGGGGTTTTGGGCGTTGACATGTTTGATGGGGAGGCTGAAAATAATCGCCTGGTGGTTATCTGTTAATCTGTTATTATCGTGATGAAAAGTTTTGCCATGCAGATGAGGAAACGACCTTTCGTGAAGCCGACGAGGTGGTGATTTTAACGCACGGCAAAAATTTACCGGCCCTCCGGGAGCGCTGGCAACCGAAGCAGCAACAGGAAGGTTCGGCATCTACAAGGGATGCGGAGTCACCTCGGTAGTTCGGGGATCGCCGGCGCGTCTGAAACAAGGATGAACAGAGGGAACTGCTAGGATGGAAACCGGGACTATTCTGATCTTGCTTTTTATTGTGGCCACAACCGTGGCGATCGCGGTTCAACGGTTGGCCATTCCGTACACGGTGGCCCTGGTCATCACCGGCCTGGTGATGGGGCTGCTGCATGCCTTCGAAACCCCGCACCTGACCAAGGCGCTGATGTTCAACGTCTTCCTGCCCGGGCTGATCTTCGAGGCCGCCTTTCACATCGAATTCAAACAGTTCTGGCGCAACCGGCTTACCATTCATTCGCTGGCAATCCCCGGCGTGGTGGCGGCAATCGCCCTCACCTCGCTGATTTTGACACCGGTTGCCGATGCGTTGCATTTCGTGCAGGGGTTTACCTGGAAACACGCACTGGTTTTCGGCACGATTATCTCCGCCACCGACCCTATCGCCGTCGTGTCGATTTTCAAGAGCCTGGGAGTGCCGAAACGTCTGTCTGTATTGCTTGAGGGGGAGAGCCTGCTTAACGACGGCACTGCCATCGTCTTTTTTACGCTCAGCATCGCCCTGGTAACGGGTACAGCGGTGACTCCCGGTGGTTTGGCCTTGGATTTCCTCAAGATTGTAGGCCTGGGCGCCTTCATTGGAGTTGGCGTAGGCCTGGCCGTCTCGCAGGTACTCAGGCAGGTGGATGACCCGATGATTGAGATCACCCTGACGACTATTGCCGCCTACGGCGCTTTCCTTGCCGCCGAGCACTTCCATTACTCCGGGGTAATCGCAACAGTGGCAGCGGGTATGCTCTGCGGTAATTATGGCGCCCGTGTCGGCATGTCGCCATCGACCAGGATCGCGGTGGAGTCCTTCTGGGAATACCTCGCCTTCGCGCTGAACTCGATCATTTTTCTGCTGATCGGTCTCGAAGTGCATTTCCAGGCCTTGCTGGACTCCTGGCAGGCAATCGTGGTCGCCTATCTGGTAGTGACCGGAGGCAGGGCGCTGATCATCTTCGGCGCCTCGTCTCTTTTGCGCAGGACACGGGAACGAATCCCCTGGGCCTGGAGTACGGTCCTTACCTGGGGCGGCCTGCGCGGCGGGCTGTCCATGGTGTTGGTCCTCAGTCTGTCGAAGAATTTTCCGCACCGGGAACTGCTGGTATCCATGACCTTCGGGGTCGTCATTTTGTCGATCCTGGTCCACGGGTTGACGATGTCTCCATTACTACAATGGCTGGGAATTGTGCGTGGCCGCCAGGATAGGGCAGCCTACGAGCTGACGCGCGGTAAGTTGCAGGCGTCCTATGCTGCTTTAGCGGAACTCGACCAGATGTCGCAGGTCCATTTCACCAATAAGGAGGTGCTGACCACTCTTCGGCATGAGTATGAACAAAAGATTGAACTGAACAAAGCTGCCCTCGACGAACTGCATCTGGAAAAGGAGCACCTGCATTCGGAGGAATTACAGTGGGCGCATCGGCACTTGCTGCTTGTTGAAAAGGACAAGGTAATGGAGGCCTTTAGAAACGGCATTCTCGGTCAGTCTGTCCTTGAAAAATTGCTTGCGGATATTGACGGGCAATTATTGCGTCTCGAATCCGAGCAACCACATGAGTCAATCGCAGCACCTTGATCGAACGATTTGGCCTATTTGTCCATATGCTCTCTTCCCAAATGGGCGGTGCAGTGCAAAGGAACTCCTCATTCTGGATCGGCCTTACGTTCATAGTATTGGGTAGTTGCTGCGGTAGCTGCAACTACCCAATACCGTGCATTTCTAAAGACCCTTAATCCATTTGAAATCCCAAAGAGCTATCGAATAAATCCGGCTGTGCTGTTAAACTTGATTGTTACCGCTTAAGTGCATTGCTTATTGTTTATCTATTTATCCATGGCCCCGATTGATCTTCAGAAACGGACGGCCCAGCGTCGTTCAGCCAAAGCGATAGACTATCGTTTGCCAATCAATTGGATCGGTTTTTATCCTCCCCTTCGGAACACCAAGGACTAGACCTTTAGGCTATGATATCTATATTGAAGCGAAGCCGTTGTCGGAGTCAACATCTCTCCTGAAGGACTTTTAAAAACGATTGAACACAACATCTCGAGCAATGGTGCCGCTGGCGAGGTGAGCGGGCAGGCTTCCTCTGCGGTTTGGGTTGCGGCGGCCGGCTGCCTCAATGATCCAAAAAATATCGGGTTCGCATCTTAATTATTAATTATTGCTGAGATGCAAGTCATCGGAATGCAAATACAGAGGGCTCACAAATTTTTCGCTAAAGCCTTCCGCCATATGAACTGTTGAAGACTTTGTTGAAAGTTCAGATATCTCTTATCTTTCTGGGCAGATAAATAGACTCAAAAATAAGCTCAGCTATGATCTCTCCCGGCTGATGTAAAGGTTTTCATGGATAAGCTCTAATCTGAAATTGTTTTTTTGTTGTTAGGGTTTGGGGAGGAAATAATTGTGTATAACAGTAGTAGTCTTCAGTTTTTAGGTTTTCTGAAAACGATTAATTCTGCGAGGCAATATAACGTGAATGTACGACATACGCAAATTGAGCTTTCTCCCGATTCCCGTTTCCACAAGAGCAGACATACTTGATCCGGGAATTGGGAAAAAGCAAGACCTTTGACCTCAATGTGACAATAATAATCGAGCTATAATTGAGTCAGCAGTCAATAAAGGGGTTTTTCAGTAAAAAAAATCTGATTACATATGAATTTCAGCTATGGCTCTGCAATCCGGAGACAGATCGAATTTTTCTTCGAAGGACCGAGGGGTGTGAACTTTAATATCCACGATTGACGACTGACCTCAATCAGTTGAGGGTTGTGGAAAGTGTGGTTTTCTTGACTATAACTTTGATCGGGTACACTGCATCATCCGCGCTCTTGGGCAAGGTTTGGAGGGTGTTTCCGTAGAGAGGAGCTATCTTCATACCGATATGGGTCTCGATATCAAAACCGGAGCATGTTTCTCTTGAACTGGAGGATAGCTTCGCTGTAGTCGTCATGGAAATAAATCCGGATAGAGCTTTTTCGCACATATGGGGCAGATACCGTGGCTGAATTTGGCTTCGGAATGTTCCTGGATATATTTTTCTACCTGCATCCAATATCCGTTATCATCGCGGATGTTTTTGCATGAGGCGCAAATCGGCACCAATCCCGATAAGAGCTTGACTTTGTTCATGGCCTTCGTAAGTGCGGCAATGAGAGCGTCTTTTTCTTTTTCTACCTGTCTTTGCAGACTGATATCGCGAAAGACAATGACTATCCCCTGGATATGACCATGCTCGTCATGGATAAGAGTTCCGCTGCTCCATATCGATATCTCAGCTCCCGTCTTGTCAACAAGTAGCCAATGATTATCCGGGATTGATATTTTGCCGCTATCCAGTAGATCTTCCATTGGGTTCGTCAATGGGTACCTGGTGCGTTCGTTGATAACTGGAAAAATTTTGTTGAGCGATCCTCCTGTTGCTACGGCGCTAGTCCAGCCGGTCAGTGTCTCGGCCACCGAATTGATAAATGTGACGGTTCCAGCTCTGTCCGCAGCGATCACGGCCTCTCCCATGCTCGAAAGGATGACACGAAGCCATTCGCTCTGTTCGTGCAGTTTCTTATTGGTCTGATGCCTGTACAATGCCAATTCTATCTGAGTTACCAGTTCACGATCGTCATATGGTTTGAGAATATAGCCAAGAGGGCCGGACAGTTTGGCACGGGCCAAAGTGGCCTGGTCTGAATAGGCGGTGAGGTAGACTACCGGAACATCGTAAAGGCCTTGAATTGCCTCGGCGGTCTGAATCCCATCCAACGCTCCTTTGAGCTGGATATCCATCAGGATAAGCGTGGGGCGTTGCTTAACGATCATTTCCTGGGCTTCCAATCCGGTTGCCGCAATCCCGACGACCTCGTAACTCTGCTGTTCGAGCTTTATACGCAGACTTTCCGCGACAATGCTTTCGTCTTCAACAATGAGAATTGACGTTGTGTTCATTTTCCAATCTCCCTTTCAAACTGGATGGTAAACCGGGTGCCCTTCTCAGTGACGACCTCGATATGCGCATTGATTTGCCCGGCGAGCATCTGCACCAGTCTAAGCCCAAGGGAACGAGCCTTTTTTATGTCCATCTCCTGCGGAAGGCCGACTCCGTCATCCGCCACTGACAAAATTACACTTCCCTGACCATCGCTGTTCAGGGAAATAGTCACCTCGCCGATTTCACGGCCTAGAAAGGCGTGCTTGAGGGCATTGGTAAATAACTCATTCAGCATGAGCCCGCAGGGCACTGCCTCATTAACTGGTAAAAATACCGATTTCAGGTCCATTTTCAAATTCACACCGTGTAGCGCCGTTCCCTGAGCACGCCACAGATAACTCACAAGGCTGTGGATATAGTCGGCAAAATCCACTCGGGAGAAATCGGTTGACTGGTAGAGCTTTTCATGAACAAGAGCCATTGAGCGCACGCGGAAATTTACATCCTTGAAGACCTCGCGCATAGTCTCATCAATAATTTGGTCGGCCTGAAGATCCACCAGGCTTGAGATGACCTGCATATTGTTCTTGACTCGGTGGTGGATCTCCTTGAGCAACACTTCCTTTTCGGCCAGCGATGCCATCAGCGCCACTTCGGCACGGCGACGGGCCATAGCCTCGCAAATGACCGGTGCGATGGACTCCAAAGCGTCCTTTTCGTGAGCGCCGTAGCCGCCCTCACGATTGCCCACGGCAACCATACCGATCGTTTTGCCTTGCTGCTTAAGAGGCACCCCTAAAAAGGATGTCAATAGCGGATGCCCGGAAGGTAGTCCGATGCTATCCGGATGTGCGTCTGGGGCGTTGGTCAAAACAGGCGTTCCGTTGCTGAGAACGCTTTCATAGAGACCATGGATATGAAAGTTGCCCGGTGGCTTGCGCCGACCCTGGCTGTCGTTCATATCGCAAACCTGCCAGGCCGGATTTGAGATGGCGATATCATGCAGCAAGCCATCTCTGCCGATTTCGCCGATGAAAGAAATGGTGCTGCCGGTAAGGTTCTCCGCCACCGCCAGGCAGGCGGTACCAAATTCCTCATCACTGGCGCTGGTCACTATCGTTTCAAAAATTCGATTGATGCCTTTCAACAGGTCATTCTGCCGCCTGATCGAGTTTTCCGCACGTTTCCGCTCGGTGATGTCGGTTGCGATGCCTTCAATGATGAGTTCCGCACCTTCGGTGCGGTGGCTGATCAGCCGATCATGCAGCCAGACCCACTCGCCGTGGGCATCACTGATGCGATATTCGAGATCGAAATCGCTCGCAAGAGCAAGCGCCTGCAAGGCGTGTTGCACCTTGGCCGCGTCATCGGGGTGGATGGATTTGTTCCACAACCAGGGATTGTTGCATAAGTGCTGTGGAGAGTGACCGAGGATCGCCTCCACCCTGGCGGAGTAGTAGATTCCTCCCCGTTGGTTCGAAAAGGTGTAAATGATGTCGGGCGCCCGTTCGACCAGGAGCCGATACCGCTCCTCTCTTACCTTGAGCTCCCGCTGGTACCGCGCGAGATCAATGAAAACCCTGACCTTGCTGATCAGGATCTGCGGATTGACCGGCTTTAACAGGTAATCCACCGCGCCGGCTTCATAACCCCGGAAGGCATGGGTTTCCTCTCTGCCAAGGGCCGTGACGAAAATTATCGGAATCCGTTTGGTCGGCTCGTTCTGACGCAGCAGTTCGGCTACTTCAAAGCCGTTCATTTCCGGCATCATGACATCGAGCAGAACCAAGGCAAAGGAATGTTCCAGGGTAAGCGCCAAGGCTTCGTTGCCCGATTGGCAGAAGAAGGGGGTAATGGGCAGCGGTTTGAGAATTTGCTGCATGGCCACCAGATTTTTCTGCACGTCATCAACGACGAGGATTTTGAGAAGGGAGTTTGTCATGGATAGAGAGTTTCCGAGTCCCGTTCGGGGGTTAATGTTCTAATTTCAAGTTCTTATCCTCCGGCCGGCATACCCGCGCCAGGAAGGGGCCAATTTCAATGAGCGGCAGGACATGATCCACTGCCGTTGCCTCAATAGCCGCCCGGGGCATCAAGCTAGCCTCGGCATCGGCGGGGTCCTGGACGATGGTCAATCCTCCCCGTTCCCTGATACGTTTAAGCCCCTGGCTGCCGTCGCGGTTGGCGCCTGTCATAACTATGCCGATCAGGCCGTCCTGGTAAACCTCGGCAGCGCTTTCAAACAGGACGTCGATGGCGGGCCTGGCAAAGCTGACCGGCTCATCCACCGACAGGGCGAGCGACTCGTCACCTTCGATCAACAGATGATAGCCGGCCGGAGCGACATAGACTGTCCCGGCCTTGAAAGGCTCCTTGTCGAGACCCTCCACCACGGGCAGGGTGCATAGACCGTTCAAATAGGTGGACAAATACCCGGTTGTGCCTTCCTTGACATGGATGACGATGGCGACCGGCAGGGAGAAGTCGGCCGGTAGCGCCGGCAGGATAGCCGCAAGTGCCTGCATCGCGCCGGCTGAACCGCCGATCACTACTGCCCGGCATTGCATCAATAGCCCTCCGCTTGATAGGTCTTACGGTAGATCTTTTCCTGGTCGGCTACCAGCTCGAAGGTCTTGGCATTACAGGAGAACTTGAGCGTCTCCTTTGTGCCCAGACAGAGGAAGCCGCCGTGGCAGAGGCTCTCATCAAAAAGAGAGAGGACGCGGTTTTGCAATTGCCTGTTAAAATAAATCAAAACATTGCGGCAGATGATAACGTTCATCTCGCCAAAGATGGTGTCAACCACCAGGTTGTGATGGGAGAAAACAATCTTCTTTTTCAGGTTTTCAAGGATCTTGCCGCCATTATAATCGGCATGGTAATAGTCGGAAAAGGACGACTTGGCCCCCGAATTGTTGTAGTTGGCACTATACTGCTGCAGTTTAGCCAACGGGTAGATTCCCTCCCTGGCCTTGTGCAACGAGTGGTTGTTGTAGTCGGTGGCATAAATCTGGCAACGGTCATAAAAGTTCTCTTCCTTGAGGACGATGGCCAACGAGTACACCTCCTCCCCGGTTGCGCAGCCCGCGCACCAGATTTTCACAAACGGCCAGGTCTTCAATTTCGGAATAACCAGTTCCCGGAATCGTTTATAAAAAGGCGGATCCCTGAACATATCCGTCACGGTGATCGACATCTCTTTCAAAAAGGAGTCAAAGGCCGCCTCGGAATGGAGATAGAGGGGAATCAGTTCCGAGATGTGGACCAGACCATGCCGGTTGAGCTGCGAGTGGATGCGTCTCAGCAACGAGGCGCGGGCGTACTGCCGAAAGTCATAGCCCTTTTCCAGGTAAATTGCCTCCAACAGGAGATCAAGCTCATGCTGTTCGGTCCGGGAGCGTTCGGTCACGTCATGTTCCTATTTAAAGAGCCACACCCGCATGAGCGAGAACAGCTTGTCCTGATCAACCGGCTTGGTGATGTAATCGCTGGCCCCGGCATCCATGCAGAGTATCCGGTCTTCCGGCATGGCCTTTGCGGTCAGGGCGATGATCGGCAGCTTGCGGAAATCGGCTTGAGCCCGGATTCTGCGCATGGTCTCATAGCCGTCCATGACCGGCATCATGATGTCCATCAGGACGAGATCGACGTCCTTTTCGGTCTTCAATTTCTCCAGGGCCTGCTCGCCATTAGCCGCCATGATCACCTGCATGCCGATTTTGCCCATGAGGCCTGATAGGGCAAAAATATTGCGCATATCGTCATCGACCAGGAGAATCTTCCTGCCCCGCAGCACCTCATCCTTGTCATGGATCATGCGGATGATCTTCTGCTGCTCCGGTGGCAGGGCCGAGGTCACGCTATGCAGGAAGAGGGAGACCTCGTCCACCAGCCGATCCTGCGATTCCGCCCCCTTGACCACCACGGTTCGAGCGTATTGCCGCAGCAGATCGTTTTCCTCTTCGGTCATGTCACGGCCGGTATAGATGATTACCGGAATCTCCTGGTTCGGATGGCCGGTTCGCTCAAGTTGGCGCAGGAGCTCAAAACCGGTCATGTCCGGCAAGGCGAGATCGAGGATGACGCAATCAAAGGTTTGGCTGGTGAGCATGGCTTTGGCTTCCTGACCGGTGGCGACGGCGGCGATCTCAACTCCCGGACGACCCAGCAGCTTGGTGATCTGACTGCGACTGACCGGATCGTCCTCAACCACCAGCAGTTTTTTACCGCCCCTGACGAAGAAGCTGTCGAACTGGCTGAACACCTGGGATAATTCCTTGGCGGAGACAGGTTTGTTCAAATAGCCGAGGGCTCCTTTCCGGCGAATCTCCAGGGTAGGGCGATGGGCGGAAACGACATGGACGGGGATATGCCTGGTGGCGAGATGCCCCTTGAGGTTGTCGAGCACCGTCTCCCCGGCGACATCGGGCAGGCCGAGATCGAGGATGACCGCTTGCGGCAGATAGCTGTGGGCCATGAACATTCCGCTCCGGCCGTCGCCGACGGCCAGCGCCTTATAGCCCTTTTCCCGGGCCATCTTGACCAGTATCCTGGCGAACTCCGGGTCATCCTCGATAATCAGGACGGTCTTGTCGCCCTCTGCAACTTCCGCTCGGTCATCGGCAACAAACGCCGGTGGCTCGGTTGCCTCAAAGAGAAATTCCGCCTGGGGCGGTGGGGTTTGCGAGGTTTTCGGCCCGGAAACCGGGATTTCCCCCTGGTTGGCCGGAGTCGGGGAAGAAACCTCTTTTGCCGATTTGCCCGGTAAAAGGAGCGTAAAGGTGGCACCTTTTCCCTCTGTGCTGGCAAGGGTGATCTCGCCGCCGAGGAGACCGGCCAGCCGCCGGGAAATGGTCAGCCCCAGGCCGGTGCCGCCGAACCGCCTGCTGGTACTGCCGTCGGCCTGTTGGAAGGCCTCGAAGATGGCCTGTTGCTTGTCCAGCGGGATGCCGATGCCGGTATCGCTGACCGCGAAACTGATGACGCCGCCTTCGCCGTCGCCACCTGCGGCCGTTTGCCCCGATTCGTAAAGCGAGGCGGCTACCTGCCTGATGGTCAGGGCCACCGAGCCTTCACTGGTGAATTTAATCCCGTTGGCCAGCAGATTTTTCAGGATCTGCTTGAGCCGTTGTTCGTCGATAACCATGGCTTCAGGCAGCTCGGGGTCCAGCTTGATGGTTAGCTGCAAACCCTTATCCTCGGCCAGGGCCTTGAATTGGTTTTGCAGATCGTGTACCAGCGAGGGAAAACGTACCTCCCTGTCCTCGATTTGCAGGCGACCCGCTTCCGCTTTGGAGAGGTCGAGGATATCGTTGATCAGGTTGAGAAGGTCAAGGCCGCTGCCGTGAATAATCCTGGCCGCTTCGGTCTGCTCTTCGGTGAGGTTGCCGTCCTCGTTGTCGGCCAGGGACTTGGCGAGAATCAACAGGCTGTTGAGCGGACTGCGCAGTTCGTGGCTCATGTTGGCCAGGAATTCCGACTTGTATTTGCTGGCCAGTTCCACGGCCTTGGCCTGTTCCTCGATCTCGCTCTTGGCCTGGTGGAGATCGGCAGCCTGTCTTTCCAGGACCTCGGATTTTTCCTCCAATTCTTCGTTGGTGAGCCGGAGTTCCTCGGCCTGCTGCTCCAGTTCCTCATTGGTCTGTTTGAGTTCTTCTTCCTGGGCCTGCAACTCTTCCGCCTGCTGCTGGGTCTGGTTGAGGAGATCCGTTTGACGGGCGCGGGACTCCACCGAATTTAAGGCGATGGCCAGACTTTCCGCCACCCGGTGCAGCAGGGACAGCTCCGCTTCGGAAAAAATTCTGAACGCCCCCAGTTCAACCACTCCTTTTACCTGGTTATTCAACACCAGCGGATAGACCAGGACGCTGGCGGGCAACGCCTCGCCGAGACCGGATGCGATGCGGAAATAGTCCTGTGGGCAGGGGGAAGCGAGGATATGCTTTCTGTCCAGGGCCGCTTGTCCCACCAACCCTTCGCCGAAAGAGTATGAAGTGGAGAGCTTTTTGGGCGAGGAGCAGGCGTAGCTTGCCTGAAGATGGAGGACCTGATCTTTTTGGACATACAAGGCGCCGATCTGAGCATCGAGATATTTGGCCAGAAAATTGATGATCCGGCCGGCCAGGTCTTCCAGTGGGAGCTCGCCGCGCACCTGGTCATTCAGCGCCACCTTACCTTTAATCAGCCAGTCCTTTTGCCTGTTTTCCTCCGACAACTCCTGAAGCCGCCGGGTCATCGTCCGCATGGCCGTTCCGAGTTCGTCGTAATCGGAGAGCGGGACAATATCGGCGGAATAGTCGCCGTCCGCTATCCGGTGCGCCTGCCGGGCGGTATCCCGCATTGTTGCCGTCAGGTCTCTTAATGAGTTTGCCACTTCGCCGATCTCGTCGTAGCGCTTGACCTCGATTGTCTCCTCCAGATTGCCGGTGGCGATCCTTTTGATGTTCGTGACCAGTATGGCAAGGGGCGAGGTTATATTTTTTATAACCAGATACGAGA
The DNA here is from genome assembly GCA_963835305.1 of uncultured delta proteobacterium. Lineage (GTDB taxonomy): Bacteria > Desulfobacterota > Desulfobulbia > Desulfobulbales > Desulfocapsaceae > Desulforhopalus_A. Next base: position 415,281 of record CAWIEU010000006.1, on the reverse strand, counting down.
CTGCCCCGCCGATGATGGTAAACAGGGCCAGAATGAGGAAGGTGGTGTCAGCCGCCTCTGTTTGCGCGTCTTCGGCATTCTTATAGAAGGTCTTGGCCTTTTCGTTGGCAAAGTTGATCAGATAGCGAATATCCGCATTCATGATATCCAGGTATTCAGCCTCACTGGTCGTATCGATTTGCCCGGCGGTTTGATGATCACCTTTTAGTGCCGCAGCCATCACTTTGTTACGATATTCCCGCCAACCGAGGAAGCGTTTCTGCAGGGCATCGACCCTGGCTTTGTCGCCCAGAAACTGCTGAGCCACCACTTCCAGGCTCCGCAGCACCTCTTGCTCCAAGCGGCTGATCTTCTCCGAGGCGGCTTGTATCTGCCGGCTGTTGCCGGCGATGACCACCTCTTTCATGGCAGTTTCCATGGCGAAGATATTGGCCTGGATATCCCGGACGGCATTGCTGACCACCAGCGGATGGAGGTACAGATCGGTCGTGGAATGAAAGATGCTGTGAATTTTCAAGACCGACCATAAGCCCAGTACGATGGAAAAAAATATCAGAAGGGCAAATCCTACCCCTAGTTGTTTGCCGATGGTTAATTTCACGATAAGTACGCCTTTTGAATGACTATGCAAAGCTTCAATTGTTTTCTTACTATTTGAAAATAATACGAATTTATGGCACTTTTGCGCTGTTCCTGAATAAGAGGAACAACCGGCAATCAGACAACCAAATATCAAATTCGTTGCCGGAGTCGCTGGACGATTCCTCAAACCACCTTTTTCAGATGTTGCGCAGCATAGTATCCCACAGAGTGCTACTCATCCAGACTTTTTTTCAGAAATGGTCCATGGCCACCATTGCTGAAGAGAAAATATCGCATTTCTTATAGATAAGACATCGAGGAAGATAAAGGATGATGCGGGGCGGTCTGTGCATTGGGCTATCCCAATTATTGTACCCGGTGAAGGGGAATTCCTTCGAGTGATGGCCGCCGATTACTGGGTTTAACAAGCGATCTTGGTTTGTAGATTGAACCAGGTCTCGATTGCTGAAACACAGATAAAAGATCACAAATGGAGTAACTGGTCACTAAACATTACCAAAGAATATCTTCATGGATAATCTTATCTCCCAAGTCCACTTTTATTATTAGGAAAATGAAAAAACATAACTCCCTATCTTCTGGAAGTCTTTTGGATACTCGATTATTTTTTAATGTCAGGAAAACCTTGCTTTCCAAAGGGCTCATAAAGATCTTTAAAGGTTACTGAGACACCTTGTTGATGTCCTTACAGGACATATGCATACATCATTTGAAAATGGACTCTCAAGAGATCCATACCACCAAATATCAATGCTTGATAGAAAGTACTATCAACCACCATGAAGTCCAAAAATGGAGCAGCTTTTCAATAGTAATTTTTGGTTAATATGACCAAGTTCCCATTCCAGCTTTCACCTGGCTATGCACTCCTGGAACTATAGAGTCTAGTGTTGTGGCTGTTAATCGATAGGGTTTAGAAGCGATAAGTCGCGCTTTATAATTTCTATATTTAAAATGAGATTTATTAAAAAGCGGAACTGTCCCATCAGTGATCACCGATGGGACACCATTTTTGTCAGCCTAGAATACGCTTACTCAACAACAACAGAAGTAGTGCTCATTCCTGGAAATGTTTCAGTCCAGAGCGGAGCCGGTATTTCATAATTGTGTAGAAAAAGGATCGTTTGAAGACTATCGTTGGCTGCCTGAACAAAGCCTTTGATATTTCTCCAACGATCTTTATCGTTCTCATCCAGATAAGTCAGCCATCTGAGAAGATCGACCTCTGTTTCTACCCAGAAACCAGGATCATTTTCGACAGGTTGAATAACCGAAACGGATCCACTAAACTTATTGCTCCGATTATAAACGAAACCACTGAAGTCAACAAAATCTGGATTACTGACCAATGCGTTAGTAGAGTTTGGGATATCCAAGATGGTATTAATATACTGAACAAGGTCTACCGTCATGACACCAGTTTTGTCACCAGCACCTGCCAGAAAGAAACTAGCCAGTGTTAGATCTCGATTAGACAATGATTCATGCGCAGCGGTGGTGTTACCATCGGCTGGTAAAACGTGCTTTACTATAGCCTTGAATTTTGGGTAATCGACCACTTTGCTGAGACATGGTCGATATGTGATTTCATCACCGTGATCGCTCGCTATCTCTCCACATGTGGTTTGAAGGTGACCGAACTGCATCAGTTGCGTATAAAGTGCCAGGTTTTCCCGAGGAGAGTCAATCGTCTTCCAAACAACTGCGTTTAATCCAGTATCCGGATTCACGATCCTGTATTTCAAGGTTAGACGACCAGCTGGGTCAAGTGAGACTTTCAAACAATCTTTGATGGCCTGAATCACCTCGTCCAAAGCTTGCTGTCTTACTTGTTCAGGAGATCTGGCAAGGCTGAGTCTTCCGAAGTCCGCTTCGACTACAGCACTTTCGTCAGATACTTCACAGTCTGCCCCAAGAGGAATAAGATCTCCGTTAATGTCCAGCGGCTGCAGACAGCCATCCGTATCCAACACAGGTACACCGTTTTTATCTCTTTCTATCACAATGAGATCGCCATAATCCGGGTTTTCCATTCCACCACCAGCACCACCACTTCCACTTCCATTTCCACCACCACTTCCACTTCCATTTCCAGAGCCTCCAGAACCATTTGCCGCAAAAACTTCGGGAATAATCATGATAAATAATAAAAGGGTATAAATCATCACTCTTAGAAAAAGCTTCATTTTAGTGCCTCCTTTTCTTAATGATTCTTTGATTAATTCTTTTTGCGACAGATCAAACTCAGACCACTCAAAACACTACCCTATCACCTCCTTTCGCTAGATGTATCATATTTTGTTCATCGTATTTCAGATGATCGTAACACATGGATTTTTTGACTCCTGAAGAACTGTGCAGCGGATCATCTATCAATTACGCAGTCGCGATGTCCGATTCCCAGGAGTCTTTAGATCCATTAGAAGAGCCAAGGTTCTGGTGGGGTTATTAGTTCTGGTGGGGTAATTAGTGCCTGACAGAAAACCCCAAATTTTCAAAAAATCATACCAACGACGACAACATCAAGGCGGATGGCTTTCTTTCCGACAGCATCATTTGTCTTCACAGTGATTGATGATGAGAAATATTCTCATCTAGGGCGCTGACTGGGTATAGTTCCGCCATTAATTTTGCAGCCGGATCAGTCTGTTTTTCTCAGGCTGCTTTCTTATAAAGTCCCCGTTTTCGTTGAGCAGCCTCTTGTTCCTGCTGACGCAACATCGCACCCAGGCGCTGTATGTTACGGGCCACCACCGCCATGGCGATGTAACGCTTAAATCCTTTGATTCCGTGATCGGGACATTTGTCCAGTCCGTGGACTTCAAGGGCGTTGATGGCCGATTCCACCGCCGAGTGTTGTTTGCGCAGATTGACAAATTCAGGCTCGCTTTCGCGCTCCTTGTCGGCTTGCGAAAGCCTACCCTTTTTAGGCAGCACCACACACTCAAGACGCGATTTCAGTACTTCCTGATTGGCTGGGCTATAGAAGCCTTTATCCATGCTGACCGCACGTAAGGAGGGGAACCTTTGTTTAGTTTCGCCCACCATGGCAAAGGCCACCTGGTCATCGGTGCTCTTCACCATCACTCGGTGATGCAGAATAAAGCGATCCTGGTCTTCCATAATGCACACACGCAGCCCCAACTCCACCGGAACGCCGGCCTTCCCCTTGCTGATCCATTCGGTATGCGGCTGAAACAGGGAAAACACCTTCTCGTCGTGAGGAATACGTTCCCCCCGGAGCACGCGCCTGTCAATCTGGTCGATCTGCCGACGGGCATGTTCCATGAAATCATGCAATACGCTGAGCCGGGCCACGGAGAGAGGGTCGTGCGGGATGACCTGCCGGCGGGTTTGGTCGGCTCGTGTCAGATAATCCTCCGCCAGGCCCAGGTAGGCACGATGGGCCTCTTTAATCTCCAACTCTTTCCGCTGCTGTCTGCTTTCGTCTTTAGACGTGGAGTGCTTGAGCCGCTGTACCAGGCGATACTGCTTTTTGAACAGACGCTGGTGGTAGTGGTATTGCCGCCAACCCGGCAGGTTATGGGTTCTGGACAGTTCAGCACTGATTTCGATTACTTTGCGCATGGCGTCCAATAGCAGGTTGATATCAGTGGGAAAATGCACGTCAGTCTCCACCACAAAGGAATCACAACGGCCTACGACTCCCTCTTCCGGTTTTTTTTTAATGCTCGGTGTCCCGCTTGGACTATCACCCGGTTGAGCCGATCCAGAATTTCCGGAGTAAACAGCCGCAGATTATCTTTGAGGGTCTGCAAATTATAATACTTCTCGTCTGCCCAACCACTATGGCCGAGCATTTGCCGAAGGGACTTATGTTCGTTGGCCAACTCCTGGATACGATCATAATCGGCGTTGAGCCCCAATCTGAGTACCCCCAGCACCAGAATCTGCCATTGTGTCATGCCGGGACGACCGTTGTTGGGGTCGGCCTTGACGGTCTTTCCTTCAATTTGACGCTCCGCCAACACCTCTTCCAGGATGGCAAATATCTCTCCGCGCAGTTCAGGCGTGGTGTATATGTGCTGGAGTCCGCATAGAATTTGCAGGATATCATCGCGTGATTTAGGATCCAGCTTTATATCGGCGATAGCCAGCTCGCCCAATTTCATTTGTGGTTCGATTACTCTACGCATCTGTTTTTCACCCGACGAAGATTTGGCGTTTGCTGTCGTGTTATCCGTCCAGAGATCCTGCTAAATGGTTCTTCGGAAAATATATACCATAATAATCAATAAGTTACATTATCAATCAGCATCCGTCGCTATCTACGCTCTCATTCTCTTCGATTGTCGGTTATGATGGCATCACTTTGATTTGTGAATGTTTTTTTGTTTTCTGCCAGGCACTAATTAAATGGTTTCTCACCGTTCCATTACAGAACTTATAAACTGCCTATGAGAGTGGTTTACTATTTAAATATTATTTCTATAGCAACATTGCTGTGGCCCATAATACTTTTATCTGTTAGAGTTGAACACCTGCTACGCAAGCCAAGACGCACAGGTACATCAATAGTTGCAAAATCCAGCCCCAAATATTATTAATTTTATTAAGTTATATCAGTCGATTAACATCATACCACGTTGTAACAGTGAGTGTTTTTTCCAAAATTGCGGAAATAAAAATTTGAAAAACAGGAATTTGTGCGAAGGAGAGTACTTATGAAGGTGCTTGTTGGGCTTCCGTATTTAAGGGATGTCCGTAGAAAGGCACGAAGTGGCTGCTTCGTGCCTTTCGTTATTTATGAGTACTTTCCCAGTACTGATCGGTCAAGAAGAGGGGCCAGAGTCAAAGAAAAAGGATAAAGAAGAGACAAAAATAAAAGAACTGCAGTAGCGGTGATGAAAAACAAACAGAGAAGAGAAGACCCATCGTCCTCATTGCTTCGTCGTGATTATCCGCATTAACCACAAAAGAAGTTTGATCGTGATTAGCGAGATCAGCTTCAACAAGAGCGATTTTTGCTTTTGTCTGAAATTCGGCAATACAGTCGCGTAACGTATTAATCCAATTTTGTCTATTACGTTTTTGATTCAAAGAGCTGCGCTCACAGTTCTCAAAATGTTGCCGCCAAAATGTCCGTCTTGACACTGACCGTCTTTCCTTATTCACTGCTGACATGATATGCCTCCTGTATTTTTTTGGCATAACTGAACATGTCAGTAATTGAATGGGAAGATGGTGTTGCTAACCCGCTTACCGCGCAAGGTGCAGGGTGGCACACGTGTCGTTCTACGCCTCAAGCGGCAGACTGGGCCAGCTTTCGCCGCGGGATCCCGTAGGAGCATTGTAAACGTTCACCAGTACACTCCAAAAGTCCGTATAACTCGAACCTGTAACCGTTCATCCAGTGCTCCAGGTTCGTTCAAGCAGGCCTCCGAGCTATAGTTTGCTCTGTAAGGTGGCCTGATCGGACGAAAATGAGGTGCTGGTGAACGGTTACGGAGCATTCATGTGTTCTCCATTCAAGTTCGTGCCAAATGTCACCCCACTGCAATTGAAACGATGGCCGGACCACTGCATGCATTGCCTGGTGCAAATTCGCCAGCTAGTACATTCCCTTAGCCGGTAGCGCGCACTTTTGCGCTCCATAGCACTGCCACCCCGCTCACTGCTGATATTACCGAAGCGGCAAAAATCGCGATCTTGGCTACGGCAAAATCGCCGGGCCCGGGAAATACCTGTCTTGCGACAAAGAGCGACATAGTGAATCCGATACCGGCCAGTGCGCCAGCGCCGCAGAGTTGTCGCCATGTATAGCTCTCTGGTTTGGACGCAAAGCCGAGTCTGACGGCAATAAAGGACGCGAGAATGAACCCCAACGGCTTGCCAATGACCAGACCTGTCATGATGGCCAATACGAGCATGCGGTGATGGCTGAAAACATTGGTGCTGATTGCGACACCCGCATTCGCCAACGCAAAGATCGGCAACACCACATAGCTTGAATGCGGCGCTATACTACGCAGCACGTGGTCCGCCGGGGATTCGAGACGGTCACGAATGGCATCCAGCGCATCGAGTGCTGATGTCGAGGGTCCGCGATGGAAATGTTCCTTGCCACGTTGCGCTTCCGTGGACAGGATCGCGTCGGCTTGAAGCGCCAGGGTTTTGAAGTCAGGCGGCGGACGCGTAGGAATGATTGCAGCCAGGAGGATGCCGGCCAAAGTGGCGTGCAGTCCACTTGCATGGACGCAAGCCCAAAGTACTACTCCCGCCAGGATATAGGGCGAAACCCTGTATATCCCGGCTCGGTTCAGCAATACCAACAAAACCGTCATTGCCGCTGCTGCCGTGAGGTACACATAATGTACCGCTCCGGAATAGAATATCGCACCGACGACAATCGAACCAATATCGTCGACTATAGCCACAGCAGTCAAAAAGATCCGCAAGTCAACCGGTACACGCGCGCCCATCATCGCGATCAAGGCGACAGCAAAGGCGGTATCAGTCGCCATCGGAACACCCCATCCCGCTGCCCACGGTCCATGCGGGATACAAGCCAGATACAGCAATGCCGGCAGCGCCATGCCACCCAGGGCCGCTGCAATCGGCAACATTGCAGTACGCCGACTGGCCAAATGGCCGACAGTGAATTCGCGTTTGATCTCCAGTCCTACAACAAGGAAGAAAATCGTCAACAATGCGTCGTTCACCCAATGCAGCAACGACATCTGGAAAACATTCCTGCCGAGCGCAATTCCTAATTCCGTTTCCCAAAAGGCCACAAAGGCATTGCCAAAGCTTGAATTTGTCAGCACGACGGCCAGAAAGGTAGCCAGCAGCAGCGATATCCCGGCGGAAGGGGCCCAACTCGCGAAGCTTAAAGCAGCCGTACGTACACGATGCCCCAGCGAGCCGAGCATCGCATCCATGAAAGAACTCTCGTCCCACGGCCCTTCATAACGGCGCCCATTGATAAAAAACGTAGGCGTGAATTGCGCACCGCTGGCATGCGCACTTTCGATGTCGAGATCCACTCGCTCGCGAGCCCGTTCGCCGATTGCCCGTGCCATTTCCGCATCCAGCTGTGACAGTCCGAGCATCTCCCTGACGGCGTGCAAATCGTCCTCGGTCAGCTTGTTCGAACGCGTCATGAGCGCGACATGCGAGTCCCAGAACAACTTATGGCTTGCAGCAGATTCAGCCAATTCGGCCGCGGGGCGTGCAATATCGCTGTCGATCAGGGGTCTATGACGAAATACGTAACGCAGGCGATCACCCAGCTGACTGCGGACTTCGGTGATGCGCTCGTTGGCGGCACGGCAGTGCGGACAGTCATAACTGCCATATTCCACCAAGGTGATCGGCGCATTCTCTGGCCCAAGAGCGTGATCCAATTTTTCGTCAACCGGGCGGGCCAGACGATTGGTCGACACGACCGGCGATGGAGTCTCGGTAACCAGACAATTGGCTCGCCTCGCCATTCGTTATCCTCTCTATTTGACAATATGTTCCACCATCGATTCGCAGGACGCCGGCACCTCCGGGGCAATTACTCTGACCAGCCTGCAAGTGGAACGTCCCGTTTCTTGACACGCAAGCAACCTCAATAGGCAGCCGTGGCTTCGTCCGTATAGCAATAAAGCCAACACTCACCGGGTTCTGCAGAGGCGATCATGGGATGACCGCTGGCCTGTGCGTGCCTGGTGGCGTGATGGTTAGGAGAATTGTCACAACAAAGCGTAATGCCACAGGTCTGGCAAGTGCGCAAATGTACCCAACTGTCACTGGTTTTGGTGCACTTCTCGCACACCTGGCGCTGAGCACGTTTGACGGAGGTAATTGCTTTGATATGGTCACAAGATGAGCCGGACGTCATACTGCCTCCATTTCATCTGCAGAATCTGGAGCACGAATGAGATCGCTTTCGATCAATTCGCACGCTCGATTTTAAGATTAAGGCGATGCGAAGACTCTGTCAAGAAGTGCAAGTTTTCATCACCAGCTCGCAATGGGCGATTTAAAATCAAACAATCGACAACGCGTTATCTGAAGATATCAATATCTGCCTTCATCAGGGCTTCGCCCAAACTCGCTGTCCGGATTGTCACCATGAGTTTCTCCTTGCCAAATGTGCGACTTCCAACCTCACCGAATTCTTTCTCACAATAAGAAGCTTTCCATTTATCGCCTATAAGATTATAGGTAACTTCAACTCTCTCACTTTTCAAACTTCAATTTGTTGCACTTATTGTAATTCTCCAGCGGTAAGTACTATGAAAAAACTCTTATTTGGAATATCGGGGTTACCTATTGGTAATGATTCCGTTAAATTAGACTATGCCTCTGGAATTAGTTATTCAAAATCCATAGGATTAGATGCAATGGAATTACTCTTTGTGAGATCTGCCTAATTTCGGAAGGCCCCATGGTTGAAAAGGATGCTTTATTGCTTAAAAACACTTATGAGAAGCTTTAGTTTCATGGCTATCTTAGAACTCCCCGAGAAAGAGTCCTTGTTTCTATGCCACGGTTTTCAACTCTAAGGTGGAGGGACGCCGTCGTGTCATCTGCATGGCGGCGGAGTCCCTCGGTTCTGTATTCTCCTTCTGCTACGACGGCGTGGAAGGGATCCAGTGGCTCACCGAGGGTTCGGTCCGAGCCGGCAGGGATCCGTCCGGCAGCTTCAGTACCTGATAATTGAGGGCAAAGACATCGCGCCAATAGTTCACTGCCAGTTTGGCGGCATTGAATTTTTCGGTTCGGGCCAGGAACTCTCCTTCCGGAGTGTAGATATCTAGCCGGAACAACAATGACCCAGGCTGGCCGATATAGGAGAGCACGTACAGATATCCGGTATATTCCACCGCCAGATCCAGGTAGGCCGTGGGCACATCAACCAAATTCACAAAATAGGCGCCCTCGCTGAATTTCGGCACAGGATTGGCCCCCAGGTCAAAGGCCTGGATGCGGTTATTCTTGGTCTCCAGGATCAAGATGGTACCGTCCGGATCGAGTGCGGCGTGCGTCGGACCGCCGAGCAGTCCTTCCCGGATGCCGGTTCCCGAGTAGACCTCGCTCACCGGGGCATCGGCATCGGTTGTTGCCGCATCGGGGAGCGTCGTGATTTCGATCTTATTGAGTGCCTCATTGATGCTGATGACGCGGCCGGCCGGATGGAGCAACATGGCGTCGGAGGGAAATCGAAAGCGCCCCCAGGCCTTATTCGAATCAGGACCATCAAAGTCGGCCGTCGCCCCGCTCAACCGGATTTGTCGAACAAAGTTGTTATTGTCGGTAGGGTCAAGATAAAAGTTCAGATCTTTTTTACCTAACAGATCGTAAACAATGCGGGCGGTCCCGGAAAAACCGCAGCCGGAAAAGAGATACTCGCTTTGGGGATTTTCGGTGATCGAGAGATTGGCGAACTGATGCAACTGGCTGACCGCGCCGGTGCTGCAATTGGTGACGGCCGAGTTATAGGCCTGCCAGGCATAGCCCACCGCCGCACTGATCGTGCTGACGGTAATCCCGGTCCACTCGCACAGTTGACCGTCACCACTTTCGCACTGGCCTTCCGGGGTAGTCGGGGCGGTTGGCGGGGCGGTGGTGGCGTCCCAGACATGGTTACCATTGTCATTCAATGCAATGATTTCTTTATGGCTGTAGCCGGTGTCGGGTTGCAGCGGTACCAGGTTTTCCTTTATGGTTATCGAGAGCATCAGCGCTTCATCGGCAGAGGTGTTCTCCTGCGGCCCCACCGAGCCCTGGCCGGCAAGCCAGCCTGAATCGGAGTAGAAACCAACACTGACGGTGACATTGCCGCCAAAGGGCACGTTGATAAATGTCTCTATAATCGGCCCTGTGACCGTGCCCGACAGGGTCCCGCTGATGGTAAAAGGAGTCCCGCTGTCGAAAGTCGCGGTGAGGGTGTAGGTGGTGGCGGTGGCCGGAAAGCCGGCCGGATCGTCTGGATCCTTGTTGATGGTCACCTCGATGTCGTGGGTGAAAGTGAGTAATCCGGCGTAGGTTTGGGGAGATTGTGCGACCTCGGCCGAGGATTGAGTGAGTTGAGAGACCAATCCCAAGGCGGTAATTCCGGCCAGGGCGGTGCCAAGAAAGGGAACGCTGTCCTCCACCGCTTCCACCGCTTCGCCCTCGGAAATCGCCTCAGCAACCGACTGTCTTACGGGCTGGGCCGCTGCGGTCAGGATTAATTGCCCGATGACCACACCCTGGCGAATAAGGGCTGTGGGACTATCATAGGTGGCAGCCAGAAACGTGCCTTGAAAGAGATTCACTAATATCTGCAACGTCGAAATCAGCAGTGACGTGATTTGCAGCTGCTGCGTATAACGGGTGAGTCCCGCGCCCGCCGCCAATGCAAGAAACAGGGTTGGCAGGGCGATGTCGACCACGAGAGTCATAACTTTGCCCGGGATGAGCGTGTCGGGAAACGGATTGTTGCCGCCACCTAACCCTCCTGATAGAATTTGAACGGAGACGGCCGTCTCAGGCATGGGAAAGGTGCGCTTGATCGTCGTGGACTGAACTGGTATTCCGTAGACCAAAAACTCTGGATTGATCAGACTGAGAAAGACATCGAATTCACCATTTAAACCCAGGTCCCAGAGCGGAAAATTGCCGCTCGCCTGAAGGGTATCGGCGATACTGCTTACGGCAATGGGTTGATTGTTACCATCGAGGTAGCGCACATACAGCCCGAGGTAACGTACATACCAGTTCTTGACCTGGATCGTGATAGTGCGGCTGTCATCTACCGAAACAATTTCCACGCGATACCCTTTTTCCGGGGACTGGTTGTTAAACTGAAAAGAGAAAGCGCCCTGCTGGGGCACAAAGTCAGGACCGGATTGATCCACTGTGGGCATGCCGTCATGCAGGGTCCAGACAGCGCCTGTAGTGGGGTCGTCGGTTAGGACGTCGGACACCGTCTCCGGATCGACATTGGTAATATTCGCGCCAAGGGTCGTGTCGTTTTTGGTGGTTTGCAGGGCAGGAGCGATTGCCTGTCCCGCAAACTGCTGGGTTTCGTCCGACCACACAGGCATTAACTGATCGTCCCCTGAACTGTTTTTAAAGGGTTGGTTGGTGTCCGGATCGATCAAGGGGGTCTGTGTGGCCCAGCCGCCTGTCGTCGTTGCCGGTCCCTGGCTCGCGATAATTTCTCCCAGAAGTTGGGTTTGGGATTGGGTGCCGATAATATTGGTATTTATATGGGCGGCACTGTCCGGTTCCGTCGAGGTAAGTTCGGGATAGCCCGCCACCAGTGATGTCGCCTGGTCCGTGGTATCCTTCAGCAGATCTTCACCCACCGGATCCGACAGCGTGGCCCGGTACTTCGGAGTGATACCATATCGGGCCCATTTAACCGGAACCGGCGCCAGGGTATCCCAGCGCGGATCTCTTTCTCTCCAGGACCTGCCGCGTCGGGTCCCGTACCGGCCCGGCCGGGGGCCTGTCTGCCCTTCACCATCCGCAATGATGCGCCGTCTGCGGAGCGCTGCATGGTGCAGAGCACTTGTCGGTAGATGATGAAACATCAAGGCCATATCCCAACTGGTACCGGTGTCAAAACGCGAAGTTCGCTGGATGTAACAGAGTTGAACGGCATCTGCCGGCATTCTGAGGGTAATAATGTGTGTCATATGCAGATCCGGCACCACCCTGAGTATGGGGTGTAAGCGCCGCAGCCTTTGCAAGTGGCGCGGGGTGACACTTTCCAATTGCACGCGCTGCGTCCCGGCAACCAATGTCAGATTATGGAAGCTGGTGTCCATATGTGACAGGTTGAACACGTAGGTGCGGAGTTCCATGTCTCTATTACGCTTGTGTCCATGGTATTTTTTACGATGCCGGTTCTCACCGGCCAGCGGGTTTTCGGGTAGTCCGGCCAGGATCCCGGCTCCGGCGGCATATGTGAGAAAGTTTCGCCGGGAGATCCCCGCGGCAGGCAACGATGGGGATTTGGGCGGGTCACCGGCATGGTCATCCGGGGAGAGTTTTTTGTTGGGAAGTTTGTCATCCGGCGATGATTCATTTCGTTTTTTCATGTCTTCCTCCTATCCTGTCTGCGAATTATCAAAGTTTCCTGTTATTACTGAGACGGCGAGGCTACACCCGGGACACCGATAGGACTGCGCGTGTCGGCGAACGGAAAATTATCGTTGGCGAACATGTTGCGCAGATTAATCAGCATCTTCACACCGGCCAAGCCTTCAATCCAGTTCGCCCCCACCGTCGTGTTGCCTACCCCGCCGTTCTCCTCTTTGAAGATGTCCGGTTTGTTCTCCTCGGTGGAGACTACCACCGTGAACCATCCGCCTTGGGGATCGGGTGTTCCATCTGCCCAGGTCTGTATGCTGTCCGAGTCAGGCATACAGCCGGTGTTTTCCCGGAAACGATTCGCAGGCAGGATGTTGCCGATTGCAGGATACGGCCGTGCGTAGACGGCGGTGCAGATCGACCAGTAGCGCATATTCTCCTTTTATTAAGGAAATACCAATTTGCCTGTGATGATCTCCTAAGGATGGACTTCTTTTCATTAGAAAAGGATCCAGTTAATGTCCAGGGTGCTGCTGTTGCACCCATTCGATAGTCCATTTGTTGTATCCGTGGTCGATGGCGGTAAGGCTCCGCCGATCGGCGTGATGGGTGATAACCACCGGGCATCCGTACAGGCGCCTTTGCCGCCATCCGGACATATGTTATCGCTATCCGTCGGCGGTACCGTGGTCATAGATGAAAAGCTGAACTCCACACACCCAGGTATGCTGCCGGCAAAGGGAGCAAATCCCGCAAACTCCAGGTTGCTGGTTGGAAGTTGGAAAAGACGGGTTTCCCCGGCCGACAAATCAACATAGGCACTGTAGAAATTGACCCCTGTCGTGATCGCATCGGTAAAGTCGACCCCCTGCAAAAACGCGTTGGCAAAGGTCGTGGCCACCCCCGTGGTGGGGTCACGACTCAGATTCGCCCCCGTGAAGTAGGCACCCACAAGGATCGCACCGGAAAAATTGGTCCCTTGGGGAATGGCGCCACTTAGGTCAAGTCCAACGAGATAGGCAGCCTCGAAATTGGCGCTATTGAGTGCGGCCCCTTCGCCGCTGGCACAGGTCCCTTTCCAGGAGGAACCTGGACACACCTCGCTGGTGGTACTGTACCAGTTGGCGTTGGTCAGGTTGGCCCCGCTGAGATCAGCTCCGGATAGATTGGCATTTTTCAACGCCGCGCCTTGCAAGGTGGCGGAAGATTGCGTGATCGGAGATTTGAGCAGCTGTGCGCCCTGCAGGTTCGCCTCGGTGAGGTTGGCATTGGTCAGGTTGGCGCCGTTCAATGCGACATTGGTCAGGGTCGCTTTGCGCATGCTGGCCTCACTCAGATCGGTATCGATCAACTGGGAGCAGTTCTTGACCGTCGCGTTTGGCGTAGCGCAGCCGAGGTTGGCACCGTCGAGAACAGCCCCGGAAAGTCCGGTGACGCTGCTTAAAATTGCCCCGGAGAGATCCAGCGGATCGTTCAGGGTGGAAAGCGTCAGTGGCGTGATGCCGGTATCGTTGTTGATCGTGGTGCCGGTCAGATCGAAATAATGCCAGAAATCCGTTGCAAAAGTACTTGCATTGAGTTCGACATTTTTCAGGATCAAGCGACAGGAAAAATCCGTCGTAACGGAAGGATCCTTGTTATAGACCGCGCCGGTGAGATTCCAGGTCGTGTTTTCATCGGTTCCGCTAAAAGAGGTGCATGCTAAATTTGCATCGCTAAAATTGGTGTCCTGGTAGGCAGTGGTTCCAAGAAAGATGGCATGGGTCAGATTCGCCGACTGGAAATTCGTGCTTGTCAGCGTGGGCGCACTCAGGGTAGCCCCTGTCAGATTCGCCGAGGTGAGTTCCGTGGCATTGAGATCGGATTTTTCCAGATTCGCGTTGGTCAACACGGCTTGGGTGAAATTGGCATTGCTAAGGTTGGCGCCCGTCAGGAGCGTCTGCTCGAAGTCTGCATGGCTGAAATTGGTGCCTGTAAGGTTGGCGTTGGTAAAGTCGGAACCGGTAAACACGCCTTCCGACAGATCATGGTTGCTGAGATCGATTCCTTCAAGATTGCAGCTCACGCAGGTATCGGTCTTCAAGATAAATTGCTTGGCACTGGTAAAAATCTGCCAGGACATTATCCCCTGACTGCCGACAGCGGTTCCGCTTAGCGAGGGTGTATCGACGCTGATGGGCACCTGATCTCCCTGCATATTGCCACCGTCGTATAAAATCACAAAGGTGTTGGGCCCGACCCGCACGGACTCCATTTTAGTTTGCGCCGAACCGGTGGCGTTGTAATTGGCGAATTCGTTGACATCCGACAGGGCGACGACAGCATCGCCTTGATAATTGCTTTTGGAAAAGAGTGCAATCTCGCCTTCCTGGAGGGGCAAGGTTTTGTTATCGCAGGTCGAGGGACAGGTAAAACCCTGGTACCTGGCCGTGAATACGGTTGGGGAAACCGAGTCATCACCCACGAATGTTTTAGCCTCATCAATCACGACGCCCGCGGAGGAGGTAATACTCGGTTTGGGATCCCACCAGGCTGTAAGAGTGAATTTCCAGTTTCCTTTATCGTTGAATTGGAACCGTGGGGTAACATACCCACTGACACCCTCATAAGAACCGTAGAACTCGGCCGGAACGGTAAAGAGCTTTTCAGTCACCAGGTAACCAGGCCCATCCGTAAAGGTGTAAGATGGAGTGTTGGGAACTGACGCCAGACGCCACACTTCCGTGGGGTGGACAGTTTCGGAGTCGCAGGTCAGCGCATAGTCAGGGGAGGAAGCATCACTGACGAATAATCCATTGGGCCCTGTAAAGGAGATGAAGTCGGGTATGCCCGGCAAAGGCGTTACGTCCACACCCGCCTCCACACCCAGGCTGGGGCGAAACAGCCGTGCTCGCGGACGGTGCAGAAATACATCTTTTCCAGAAGGGGGAATATTGCTCGGATCATGCCACACGTTCAAGGTATAAAGCCCGGGTCTGAGAGTTCTGGTGCGGCAATGATTGCCCTGCCTTGAATGCAGCACGACCTTTCCCGACGCGTTTGCCAGCGTAAACTCTCGCATAAAGGGTTCGTCTGATGGGATACAGAAGCTGACCTTGACAGCTTTGGAAATCAGGAAACGAACGGTATTCAGTTTGAGTGCTTTGTGGCGGTAAAAAGGCTCGTGTTCTCGATTCTTGCCGTGGTTCTTCCCGTGTATATTGTGGAATTCGTCCAAGGCCTCCACCGGTTCCAGGTGAAGGATTATGGTTTGGTCCAGCGTGGCGTACAACGCCGCATTTAATGAGAATTCTGCTTCTTCCAGCCAGGGCCTGGTGTTGGTCGACACTTCCTGGGCCGCTCCCTTGGCCGGCATCCATCCAACCAATGCTGCGCCAAGGAAAATGCTCATTGTAATTAAAATGATCTTTTTCATTGCATTAAGCTCCTTTCGTCGCCGGGCTACAGACGCAATTCAATAGACAATGTATTCGGAAGGCTCAGCCGGCATCCACCTGCCGGCAGAGTATCCTATTAGTGGTGCCTCCTCATGGCGTGTGGAGAAAGGGTGCTAGAACTCACACATGGCTCGGTGTAGTGGCAACGATCCGTTCGGCATGGTCAGTACCCGGTGGTTTAAAGCAAACAGGTTGCGCCGGTAAGCAACTGCCGGTTTGCCTGTGTTGATTTTGGTGATATTGGTGTTCAGGGAAGTGACATTTTTTTTCGTAAACTCAAGCTCTTTTATGTCTTTCACGCAGAGTCTCCTTCCAGTTGATGTCCATACTGTTTGGACTCGACAAATTGAAGAAGTATTACATCCAGCGAAATTTAAAAAAGCAGAACCACGCATGCGAGCGATATGCGCTGGGTGGATTTGAAACCTGCAGCAGAAATAGAACAACCGATTATCCGACTGATTCAAGATTTGACATAATCCTCAGCATGAATCTCAGACAGTCGGAATCGACGAGTTGGAAAAATTCAATAACGTTAGACTATCTCTTGAAAATACGTTTACACGCAAGGTGCATAAAGATTATCCGCTACAACTACTGAGCATGGCAAAATGCACGCGTGTAGACACTACTTGGAAAGGCAAGGCGATAATTAAACAATTATGCTCAAGAATTTATATGCTCTTTTAAAAGAATCATGAATCATTATAATTTGACGTTTCACAGGGGCTTGTATCGTTCTTTCAATGTTAAGTATGCAGATTATAACGAAAGATCAGCTTCTCCCATTCCACCTCAATCAATCATACTATTGGTAATTGTTATAACATCAGATAATATAAAATTCAGAGTAAGCAGCGGAAAGACAATGTCAAGAATGCGGGGGAAATTTCCGGTTTCCTATCAAAAGGTCCGAAACACAGACCTTGCTGGGGCTTCGTTACAGCGAAACACATTACTCCCACCCATGAGGTCATTGAAGCCATGTTCGGAATCTTAACACCAACGTTCAGCAGCATACGCAACTAATTCCACCCGCGCTTAAATCTGCCCAGCAGATGCAGTCGATTTTCAATTCCGACGAGGACGGATTTCGTATGTTCCGTGATATCTGCCGGCGAGTATGTATCAGTAAAATCCCAGGAGGATATGGAGAATGCCAATCTGAAGATGGAGTCACACTCGCTCGAGAATGACCATGAGTTAGCAGCTATTTATTGGGGTCGTGGATTGGATAAAGGCATTCGGGAAAATGAAAAAAGGATGGTGCACCGGGCAGCTTTTTTCGGCAAGAATGAATAAAAACAGCAGCATATCTCAAACATACTGCTGTTTTTAAAAATGAAGAATCAAGAGCGAACAGCTAATTGGACTGGGATGTTGTCTTCATGCCCGGTTGATGCTGATCCATCATCCGCGATGGGTCGGTTCCCATTTGCGGGGAATCTCCCTTCCAGACCGGAGCTACGCCATAGTATTGTTCCAGATTACGCTGGAATTCATCATCGGACAT
Organism: uncultured delta proteobacterium; assembly: GCA_963835305.1. Classification (GTDB taxonomy): domain Bacteria; phylum Desulfobacterota; class Desulfobulbia; order Desulfobulbales; family Desulfocapsaceae; genus Desulforhopalus_A. The sequence continues at coordinate 397,692 of CAWIEU010000006.1, read as the reverse complement.
TTTGCCCTGGTGCGGAGCCTCATCGAGTTTGATATCCTCAAACGTGAGGGTAACCCGACGATATGTTTTGTCAATCTGGAAGCCTTCCATTGGAACGGCTATTTCCTCACCGCCCACACCAGCAAATCCACCCTTGGAAATGATGATAAACTTAATAAGGCCGGACACTGGATCTGTATTTACACTTTTGACTCGAGCCAAATCCTTTCCTGTTTTAGAAAAGACATGCATACTTTTGATTTCTTCGGCAGACTGAACTTGAGCTGACCCGTTCATGCCTTTACCAATGGTTGTTTTGCCGGAGTCCCCTGCTGCATAAAGCGGGCTTGCCATGACCATCATTGACACGCCGGCGATAATATTAGTAAATTTCTTCATTTTGTTTCCCCCTTAATTGATGTTTTGCTAAATGATGAATTTGTTCATCCACTCTTCCTGTTTGCAATAACCGCTGCATTGGCTCTTAACTGTACACTTCCTCCTGCAACTCTCATATTCCTTTCATATTAGTAAAGCAATTACTGCGCCAGGCTTCGAATATCCATTTCACGGAACCCATCATTCTGATATTTAAGTTAATTTACTAAAGAACAGAGGCAGCAGAGTTGAAATGACCTTTTTTCGACAAGGGTCAGATATGACCAAAGGTCGGATATGACCTCTTTAACTTTGGTCGCAATCACCGCACATGGATTTCGACGAGGCTGTCGACCGGGTGGTTGCCGGTTTGTAAAAAAAGAACCGGGTGATGAATCCGCAGGAAAAGAAAATCGTCACCTTCCATGAGTCGGGCCATGCGATTTTCGCCGAGTCTGTAGAATATGCCGACCCGGTGCATAAAATCTCCATCATTCCGCGTGGCATCGCCGCCCTCGGTTATACCCAGCAGCCTACGGAGGATCGCTACCTCATGACCCGTTCCGAGCTGCCGGTTCGCCTGGCTGTTCTTTTGGGTGGCAGAGTCGCTGAAGAGCTGGTTCTTCAAGAAATATCCAGCGGAGCTCAGAATGATTTACAGCGGGCCTCGGATATAGCCCGTTCCATGGTCACGGAGTACGGTATGAGTGATCGCCTGGGATTGGTGAGTCATGAATGGCCTCGCCATACGATGTTTCTACCGGAAGGTTTTTCTCCCGGCAGAAATTACAGTGAGGCAAAAGCCGCAGAAATTGACGTAGAAGTTGCCCGGCTGGTTGACGAAGTTCACCTCCGGGTACGGAAGATTCTCTCGGAACGCCGGGGTGTCCTGGATGAACTTGCCCAACTCCTCGCCGAAAACGAAAGCGTTCAGGGGAGCAATTGAGACGAATGCTGGCAGCAGCCACACCCGGAAGAGCAACATCACTTGCCTATCAATTATCCTGCAACTGTTCCGGAGAAACAGCATTTCTGCCGCAAAGTTTGACTGCTGAGGAGAAAAATCTAGTTGCGCAATGGAGAAACATACACTGAGGGTACAAATTCTCTCCCACCATCTTCCCCGGAAGCAGCCAGGCACCCATCACAGGTCATATTTAACCACATGGTCACATATGACCTGCGGTAGATCGCCAAGAGTGATGGTCTAGACTCCGTTTTTCGGAAAATTTTGCACAACAAAGCAAAGAGATAGAAGAAGCATGCTGAGAGAGTGTCTGCTGGCACAATGCTTGCGATATAAAGAATAGAACCGGTCGCCGCCAAGGGGTTGTGATCTGGTGTCCGATGCGAATGTCGAAAGGAGCAGGGTCATCGGCGACTAACGCGGCAAAAAAGACAAAAGATAAACCGGCACCGGTTCTGCCGGATTAACAGCTCCTTTTGATCCGCCAAAACCTTTGAAGAGGAAATACTATGGAAATCATAGGATTGATCATATTTGCAGTAATCGGTGCTTGGGCCGGTTGGCGGACAGGGACCTTTATGAAAGGTGACGGCACAGCGGTGCTGCCTAGCATCATCGGAGTACTCGGCGCAGCTGCAGGCGGCTTGTTATTCTGTTTTCTGACGGTCACCACAGGTGGCTTGATAAGTTCGATAGTAATAGCTATTTTGACCGGTATACTTCTCCTTTATTTAATGGGTTTTTTTAATAAAGCCCGAATACGATAACCAGCAAGGAAAGCGGATTAGTGTATGAATCGAGAATTTTTACACAAAAATGTATCAACCCGCCACGAAAACGATGTCCACATTATCAAAGTGGCAGAATCCTCCATTGAAGATGTTGTTGATATTCTGGATTCCATTCGAGAGCCTATCCTGTTTCTTGATGCCGATTTAAAGGTTATAAAGGCTAATCGTTTTTTTTAAAGGACTTTTAAAGTCGAACCGGACAAAACAGAGGGAATAAGTGTTTACGATCTTGGCAATCGGCAATGGAACAATCCCCGACTGAAGGAATTGCTGGAGAAAATCCTCCCTGATAATGCAATATTTGATGATTTCGAGGTTGAACACACCTTTGCGACCATCGGCCGAAAGATAATGCATCTGAATGGTTGCCGTATCGAGAGAAAATTATCACTGACCGGGAAACATCAAGGAACTGGAAAATGTGCTCGAACGGGCGATAATCAACTCGTCGGGCCCTAAACTCCATCTGGTTGATGAACTTCAAAAGCCCATCAATAGCCTTCTTGTCAGTTCAAAAACCCCGGAATCAGTTGAAGGGCTCACATGCGCAAGCTCAAAATTCAAAAGCCTTTAAGCTTCACTGCCATACTAATACATTCGCCATTTGCCAGTTAGTGCATAACTGGCTATTTTTGTAAGTAAAATACTCCTTGCAAGCGAACAATTATCCTCAAACCCGGAGGATCAGGACTTCCCTGCTTCTACCGCAATGAATCCAGACAATCAAATTACCCTGTTGCAGAATGGCGAGGCTTATTTTCCGATGCTCGAAGCGGCCCTGGACCGAGCCGAACATCATATATACCTGGAAAGCTATATTTTTGAAAATGACCGGACTGGACGACGTATTGCCGAAGCGCTTAAGCGAGCCGCCTTGCGTGGGGTAAAAACCCATGTGTTGATTGATGGATTCGGCTCGAGCAGTCTGCCGAAAACCATGATTGAATATCTCGAGGAAGCCGGAGTATCGGTGCTTAAATTCCGGCCGAAGATATCTCCGTGGACGTTCCGGCGCCGGAGGCTGCGCCGCCTGCACCGGAAAATTGTCGTCATCGACCGTCAGCTGGCATTTGTCGGTGGTATGAACATTATCGGCGATGTAGACATATCCGGCAGGGAATCGCCGCGATTTGACTATGCGGTGAGCGTCGAAGGGCCGTTGGTCCAGGCGATCTATAATTCCTGCCGTCGGCTGTGGTTGCGAGTAGCCTGGTCCCACCATCTGAGTTTTGTCTGGAACCTGGACCACGCAAGACACGCTCCTCTGCCGAAAGCCGCGGGGCACATGCGCTCTGCCTTCCTGGTTCGCGATAATTTGCGCCATCGGCGCGATATTGAAGTTGCCTACCTGCAGGCGATTGACCAGGCGAGAAACGAAATTATTCTGGCAAATGCCTATTTTTTGCCCGGCTTGAATTTTCGCCATGCACTTTTAGCTGCAGTACTCCGTGGAGTCAGGGTCGTTTTGCTCCTGCAAGGAACAATCGATCATCGATTAGCCTATTATGCAACTCGTGCCCTCTTTGGCAGCTTCCTCGACGCGGGAATTGAAATCTATGAATACCACAATAGCATGCTGCACGCCAAGGTCGCGGTGATCGATAATCATTGGGCGACGGTGGGATCTTCAAATCTTGACCCTTTCAGTCTGCTGCTTGCTCTTGAGGCAAATGTCGTTGTCGACGACCAGGACTTTGCTGCAGGGTTAAAGGACAGCCTGGTGCAGGCAATTGCGATGGGAGCGAGGCGGCTCTCTGAGCATCATTGGCGATCACAACCGCTCATGCTGCGGCTGCTCAGCTGGCTCAGCTACGTGCTGACACGAATCCTGATCGGAATAGCAGGGTATGCTCCGCAAAACCGCCGATGAAGCAGGCATACCGGTTGATGAGAAATTCGGGCCAATCGCGGCTGAACAATCGGAAGTAGGTCATATTTGACCATCGGTTACCTATAACCGGTACGCCGGGGCGAAAACCAAATCCAGGACTCATGTTTCTTAAAAGTATAATCTCGAAATATCAAAAAGATAATGCACCGCCGCAAGCAAAAAAAGAATCTGGCACAGAGCTTGCTAGTCTCTTGATAAGCGAGGACCACATGACCACACCCGGAATTAAGAGGTTACAGGTGAGACTTGCCCAAACTTCATCGACCAGGAATTTCTCATGGAAAAGCGGCTATTGACGATCTCCGCCCTGATGTCCGCCCTGTCTCTGTAAACCTGTTTAGCGTCTGCGGACAACACCGGGCCAACCCTGTCCAGGAAAGAATCCAAATGGGTGATCAGCAACAAATCTCTGACGGCCAACCTGTAACGCAACAAGACCGGCCTGCAAAAATCGGCATAGAGCAGGAGCCGGCCCCTGTCATTTTTTAGATGAAGATAATTAAGATTGCCGATTAAACCACCTACATTGACAAGGAGTTTTTATGAAAAAGCGACTATTGATGGTCTCCGCCCTGGCCACTGCCCTCACTCTGCAATTCGGCTTAATACCGGTGGGCACCTCCATGGATAAATTTACGTTTGCGGCCACCGTCCAGGCAGCAGATCAGGAACAAATCTATGGCGTCCAACTTATGACCCCGCAGGAACGTGCTGCATTTCGCGCCAAAATGTCCGCAGCCAAAACTGCTGAAGAGCGGGAACAGATCCGCAATGAAAATCATCGGGCCATGCAGGAACGAGCCGAATCCCGAGGCTTGACGCTGCCCGATCAGTCCCCTGCCGATATGGGCGGTATGGGGCAAGGTGGGGGAATGATGAATCAGGGCAGTGGTATGGGCCGTGGCGGCGGTATGGGTTCCGGTCGAGGACGTAATTAATGATCGGGAGATTGACGCGTAGCGTCTGACCTGTAATCCAAATAGCTCGACAAAAGCAAGTACAAAAAAATTAAGCTTCTCCATTATTACAGGCTACTATGCGAAACAGGATCAAGCTCGCAAAGCCCTTCTGAAATTGACCGAAAAAAGGATTTTCAGCGGCCGTCCTGTCCTGATACAAAAAAGCGTGGACGGAATCGCTTAGACAGCGGATCCGTTTTTGCGGCGTCGTGTTACAAGGCAGTATTGGCGGCCATATCGTTCAGGGGGGGGTGGCGCCATTATCTGCCTTTATCTGCGCCGGCTGTAGTTGCTTATTTGGACAACTGCCGGGAAAATTGTTGAGACACCGGGTCGTTGTTTTGATGGGGAAATCGGTCAGGGCTGAGGAAGTCGCAATCGCCATACTGGTCACAAGAAATGGTCATAAATGACCATTTGGGTAAATATGACCTGAATTATTGGCCAGATTACAACTGATACTTCCATCATACGCAGGCAATAATGTTGAAAAATAAACAAGATATGTGATTCAACGTAGCACTCCTCCCCCTGGCATAATCATTGCTTTTAAGAGAGAGAGAAGGAGCGACCTGCCTCAACTGTGACGTCTGCACTGCGAATCAATCCAGGCATCAGATAGCATCATTTCAGGGAGGTCTCATGCCTGATATGACATCGCAGGAAACCTCGCATCGCACCGGTCTGCGGGTTAACAGCAATGGAGCTTTTATTTCGGTCAATCTAACCGTCAGTCCGATGATCACCGGTCCCGCAATGTCAACCGAGGCAACCCGGCGGCAAAGATGACCCGCCTTAATTCAACACGCTAATATCATCGCCAGGGAGGAAAGAGGATTTTCTCGTGGACATGGTATAGGCGGCGAGTGTGGCGGCTTGGAAGCAGGCCTATTAGATGGCATTTCAGAAAAACAGAGAGGTGGATCATGTATTCAAAAGAAGAATTATGTAAGAAAATTACCGAGCTTTATCCCGACATTGGTCAGTGCGGCATCGATCTCACAGTTGAGTATGACCCAATCAAGAAAATATGGCTGATTGACCTGAAGAAAGGTGACCACGAACTGAAGCATCATCTGGAAATACCGGATGCCGATGCCTGCATGGCCAATAAGCAATGTGTCTCCCTCGGCCTTGAAATCGATCAGCTCAGAAAGAACATTGCCGGACAGCAGTATTAGCTCGTTACGGATTATTTTCGTTCACACTCTGTTCAGCACCCGCTTATCGTAATTTATTTCCCTTTAAGGATGAGATTATGAACTCTTTTGACACGCTATTCTTCCCGGAAACAAATATCTTCAATGAGAGACGTTATCCGCTGTTGCTATTCTTCACTCCCCTGCACTTTTTGCAGGTGGTAGAACCTGGCCCCGGCCCTGTCATTAATTACGAAGCCGATCTTTTCATAAAGCGGGGCTTGTGTGTGGCACATGTTCCAGCTCCTCTTGCAGACAATCGCGAGCAATTTTTACGGTTGATCCGTGATATCGGCGAGCGAAGAGAACCTTCAGTTGCCCAGCCGAACGGCCTGAAGACAAACGCAAGTCCTACCCTGACAGGCAGCGAGCCCCTTAATTTTAAGCATAGAATTGTGTCTTCTCTGCTCGATGAGTATGGTGTGCAACATGCAATCTCCGGGACGAATCTCCAACTCTGGCAGGCTCGTTTGGTTCTCGCCATAGGTGAGATACTCGATAGCAATCAAGAATCCCTGCGTGAGCAGCTTTTTTTCTTCAACGAGGATGAAATTGAAACGTTTCGTTCCATGCAGGGTGGTTACGACTCAAATGAAGAAGACGTTTTCAGTCAGCTGGAAAATATCAAGGCGGAACTGGAAAAATCTCGACTGGGTGGCATCACAAAACGGTTTGATGCCTGGCTCCGCCTCCTGCAAAATCACCCGATACCGTCGGTAAAAGTCTGGCTGGCCTCAACACGTGAGAGTGCAGATCAGGTATTTGAAAGGTACGAATTTACCAGCAACGCCCAAGCCGTTCCCTTGCTCAAGCTTGCCCTTCCTGAGCATATTGATGCAAGTGGAAACTATGTAGTCGAGCTGATAGAAGAATTCCAGCAGGCGACAATGCATATTCATCAAGGTCTTGTCGCTGATTTTGAACGAATCGTGACAACCGTCCCGTACGTTCGCGAGTTGCAAGAGTCGCTCCTTCCTTATGGCACCGATTGGGCTGAACAATGGGAAGTAGTGCTGGATGATTTTTTTCCAGAATCAAGCGGAGGGAGGACCGATATAACATTTTATCTGCTGCCGGAACAGCCGATTGCCCGCCTTCTGTCCCTGCCGGAATCACAAGATATTTCACATGGAGAAACTGCTCACGGGTTGCTTGCTATCTTAGGGTCCTAGCAATTCTTTGTAACTGTTATTTGGACTTGTCATTCTTGTGGCAACCGGAGACAAGTCTCTGCACCTGCGCGGGTATTCCTGCATAAAGCCACAAAATTTCTTTGTAATTAAGGAGACACGATGAGTTTTACAATTTTAATAGTTTTTCTGGCGATTGGCGCGATTACGGGTTGGCTGGCTGGAAAAGGCATGAAACTGAGGGCCTTCAGTACCCCAGAAAACATTCTTATCGGCATAGCTGGTGGGGTGGCAGGCGGGTATCTGTTCAGGCTTTTGGTGTTTGCTGCGGGCGGTTTGATCGGGTCAATGGTAACAGCCGGCGCAGGGGCAGTGGCACTGCTGTATGTAATCCAACTGTATAAAAAGCCTAAAGAGACCTGATTCTGAAATGATAAGGAAGCGACTTATATAATAATTCTGTCCCCTGACAGTTCACACTTAAACAGTCCAGATCCAAATTAAGAAGAGCCCTTCCGACGGTTGAGGGAGAGATGGCTACGCTCTAGTTTTAGTGCTTTACAGATTATTTTCGTGCATACAAACACTAAAATAATCTGCATAAAGCACTAATCTCAAAAACAGGGACCTGAAGAGAGCATCCTTTTTGAGGTGTTTCTGTTTGCTCATTTTTCACAGAATTCGCGCCATGAGATTGGATTCCCTTGATATTCAGCTTGAGTTTTTACTTCATTTTTACTCCAAATCGATATCAATGCATGTCTTAATATAGCAAAAAACAGCAAAAACAAGGGCAGGTCTTTGCCAACAAAAAAGGGGTTAGCCAGCTATTATCGCTGGTTAACCCCTGCATTTACTGGTACCCTCGGCGCGAATCGAACGCGCGACACCAGGATTAGGAATCCTGTGCTCTATCCCCTGAGCTACGAGGGCTGATGGAACTTTGTTGAATAAGGCGGAATAATACTCAAGATTTTGCAAAGCGCAATGATTTTTCCATTCTCGCATATGAGAATGTACCGGACTTACCTTGTGGTATTACAGGACAATTGGAAGTTCAGGAAACTTCGCTGTCAGCGAACAATGATTCTCCATCTTCAATCGTATTGCCTGGATATGATGTTTCTACAGTATTCGAGTTAATTACGCAATTTCTGCCAATTTTCTGTTCGGCAGGAACAGCGGCTCCCTTGCCTATCAGGGTGATTCCTGTATAGAGATGGCTTGGTTTGAGTTGATTGACCACGGTATAATTTTCACCAAAACCGACAATTGCATTCTCTCCGACCCGCACCCTCTTATCAAGAATGGCGAGATCAACAGTCGCCCCCTTTCTAACCACGCAGTCTTCGAACAGGATGGAGTTCCTTACAATGGCTCCTTTCTCTACCACGACACCCGGAGACAGCACCGAGTTGAAGACCGAACCCTGGATATTGCTCCCAGCTGAAATCATGCAGTTTTCCAGGTGACAGTCTGATCCAAAGCGGGCAGGAGCGCGATCCGCGGCGCGGCCTTCCGTCTCGATGTTGGTTCGTATCTGCCACCGTTGGGGGGAGATGCCGCTCTCTTTCTTTAAGACATCCATATTGGCTTCCCAATAGGCCTGAACCGTCCCGACATCACGCCAATACCCATAAAAGGGATAAGCAAAGACATTATCCTCGGTAATCGCACGCGGCAAAATATGCATACCAAAGTCAATTTCCGATTTATCGCGGATAAGAGCGTCGCGAAGGTATTTATAATCAAAAACATAAATTCCCATCGAGGCTAAATTGGTGCGTGGATTCTTCGGTTTCTCCTCCCACTCAATAATCCTGTCGTGCTTGTCGACTATTCCTGAACCGAATTGATGCATTTCGCTTTTAGGCACAACCATCATGCCGACAGTCACATCGGCTTTTTTCGAGCGATGATATTCGATCATGGCATCAAAATCCATGTGGTAAATATGATCACCACAAAGAATCACCACTTCGTCGGCTGGGTTGGAAGCTATAAAATCGAGATTTCTGCGTACCGCGTCAGCCGTCCCCTGATACCAGTCTGATTCCTTTTCACCGGTACGGGGGGGCAGAATGGTCACCCCTCTGCTTCTTCCGGTAAAATCCCAGGCTTCGCCCGTTCCCAGATGACTCATAAGAGAGAGCGGTTTGTACTGGGTCAGCACCCCGACCTTTTTCATCCCGGAATTCATCACGTTACTCAGGCTGAAATCGATAATTCGATAGATTCCCGCAAATGGCACCGCAGGTTTGGCGCGTTTTTGAACGAGAATATTCAAGCGGCTGCCGACTCCACCTGCAAGGATCAGCACCAGTGCTTCTTTAACTTTTCTCATCGCAGCACCTCCCCTGATTTGACTATAGCCGGCCAGTTTCTGTTTGGAATTTGAGGGTAGATCGTCGCTCCTTCCTCAATAGTTGCGTTATCAGGTACTTTGTTGTTCCAGCCGATCATGGTCACCTGGGACTTGTCCTCGCAAACCGGCGGTCCCACGGTAACATTCCTGCCGAAGTTATTGTTCACATCGGAGACAACCTTATTCAGCCTGCAATTTTCACCGATGATATTACTAAAGAAAATTACTGAATTTTCAACTACAGCGCCCTTTTTGACATGGACTCCAGGGAAGAGTATCGAATTTTTTACCGTTCCGCCTATCTTGCAACCATTGTATATCATGCTGTTCTGAACAACCGCCTGTTCACCCATCAGGGCCGGCTCATTATCCCGAATATGCCGATGCTCAAGGTTGGTTCGGAATACCCATTTTTCCAGATCGATAAGAGGCTTCGGCCCGAGCAGGTCCATATTTGACTGCCAGTATTCATTGATCGTCCTGGTATAACCCCAGTACCCGCAGAATTTATAGCCATATACCTTGAAGTTTTGTTCGAGCAGCAAGGGAATGATGTCCTTGCCGAAGTGATACGAATCACTCTCCTGGTTTTTTTCCAGGGCCCGATACAACACCTCCGGCTTAAAACACAGTACCGTCATTGAGGCCCAGTCCGACTCGGGCTTGCTCGGTTTTTCCCAATATTTGACGACCCTTCCGCCGCGATCTCCATCTTCATCGTCAATACAGGCGATACCGAACCTGCTCGCTTCGGCTTTTGGCACCTTGGTGAAGGCTATTGTCAGGTCGGCGTCCCTTTCGGTGTGATAATCGATCAGGTCCTGATAATCCATTTTATAAATATGATCTCCGGACAGGATCAGTATCTCTTCAGGAGTGTGATACTGAATAAAATCGAGATTCTTGTAAATGGCATCAGCCGGTCCCCGGTAGCAGTCAGTGGCATCGCTGCCGAGGAAAGGGGGAAGAATGGAAACGTGGCGGTATCGCCCAATCATATCCCAGGCCGCTCCCGTACCGATATGATTAATCAGAGAGTAGCTGTGATACTGACTGAGGAGAGCGACCTGCTCGATACCGGAGTTCAGCAGATTACTTAGAGAAAAATCTATAACCCGACCGACTCCGCCGAAAGGAACTGCAGATTTGGGACGATAGTAGGTCAGGACGTTTAATTCATCGACACGACTGCCAGCCAGGATCATTGCCAGTGTGGAAGGTTTTAGCATGGAACACCTCTTAAAGAGTAAACCAACACAAAAATGCAAAAAAATTTCAAGAATTTTTAAGCACTTTTCTCCGAATACTTCTTTTTACGGTAAATAATGGCCGGCCCATGCGCAACCCCCGGAGAAACAAATCCAGGTAAAATATTTTAAATATGGCGCATAATCAAACGCTTCAAAGTATCGGAGGTGAACTCCTTTTCCCCCAGCTGGAGATTCTTCAATGGAACTTCCGCCCTTGCGGCACCTTTATGACCGCCGGCTGATCCAATGGAGCTGAAAATCCTGTCTGCCAGTTTCCCTGCACTTTTGCGATAACCGTCACACCGGAAGATGACAACCAGTTTTTCACCGTGAATACCTGAAACGAAAACCCAGTCTATTTCACCGACATGATTAAGAAAATCGGCGACGATTACCAAAACGTCCGGACTTCTTACCCTGCCTAAATGACTGTAGTACCGCCCCTTGGAATATTTCAGCTCTGCCAGTGCAATACCAAAATATTTCAACTCCGAGCGCCTCAGGTCTGTAAGCTCAAACTTGCGGACCAAATCCCGATTGGCGATGTTGAAGAGATACCGGAAGGAGATTCCGTCAGCCAGTACCGACTTCTGTTCGAAATCCTGAGTATCGACTTTAATGCCATAAAAGAGTGCAGTGGCGAGAGCCACCGAAGGTTTCATGCCTGCAGCGCGAAGATATTCGACGGCCATAGTCGAAGTAGCACCGTATTCCGGCCGCACATCGAGGAAATCGCAGGAATATTCACCGCTGATTGGATGGTGATCTATGACTGCATCAAATTTGATTTTTTCGAAGCAGGGTAAATGGTTCGGCTGAGAATCAACCATAACCTTTTTACTGTATTGATCGACTTTTACATCCTTCAGTCGTTCTATAGGAATTCTCAGCCTCTTGACCATCGCCTGATTGTTCAGGCGGCGAATCTCATTCGGATGAGTTATAGTAACGCTTTTAACTTTGTAACGGAGTAGCCTTTTGACAGCCATTGCAGTCGCCAAAGCGTCAGGATCTGCATTAATGACGACCAGCACTTCGTCGTCTTTTTCAAATATACTCCAGAAGGCATGTAAACGATCCTTTGCTGTGTTTTTATAGGTTTGTTTGCAAGGAAAAGGATCGCTTTTCTTTTGTTTGTGAGCCATAAATGGTAACCGTGGCATATTTAGTACAGGAACTTTATTGGTCAGGCTACCTGGCAGGGCAGTTTTTTCGAACGACCAACATATCACATTCCATGCTGCAATCACCTTCCCTTAAAAATGTCTTTCTTTTACTCATCAGAGTAGAAAAAGGGAATCACACCGATTGCACCAAAGAGCCAGCCACCTCCTGTTGAAAAATTTCTGCTGAATTTCCCGGATATCACGTGAGCAGAACAGTTCGACATTGCCGAATAACAAATATTCCTTATACTTCCGGGCTTTGGCAACACCGCGACAATTTTTGAGTATACCACAGTGATCAAGAGAATTGCAAGGGCCTGCTGTTTAGGAGCTCCACCTGATAAGGCCGTTCTTGACGCACGGAATTGATAATGTTACCTACAACCTGATAATCATGTTCTGTACTAGTTTCCATTAAAACCGAGAATATCAACCATGGTGACATTGGTAGCCATTGACATAACAGATAGTTCTGCTACTATTGACGTCCACTCAATCGGAGTCTACGCTACAACAGCAACCTCCGTCGTTTCTCCTTTTCGGGATACCGGCCGCCTCCCCTCCCGGTTGTTTGCTTTTGGAATGGGTTTTTACTCTGCCATCTCCTAATACATTATCGGAGTCTTTACGTGAATCTCCTTAACCGCTATCTCCTCAGCCAGTTTTTTAAATATTTCTTCACCGTCAACGCGGGATTTGTGGCAATCTATCTGCTGGTCGATTTTTTTGAGAAGATCGACGATTTCACCAATGCAGGCAAGTCAATGTCCCTGGCTATTCAATATTTTTTCCTAAGCATTCCCTTTGTGGTTGACCAGCTAGGCCCTGTTTTTATCCTGCTTTCCGGGGTAATATCCCTCGGGATTTTAAGTCATACCAACGAGCTCACCGCCTTGAAGGCTGGAGGCGTTCCTCTTCGGCTGATCATCAGACCTTTGCTCTTAGGATCGGTATTTTTTACTTTTCTCTTTATCGCCGCAGCCCAGTGGTTACTCCCGGTAACCGTTGCCAAAACCAACAACATCTGGTTTGAACAACTTAAGGGAAAGGTACCTCTGGGAATTTTGCGCAACAACCGATACTATTACAGAGGGAAAAGCGGTTTCTATTCTTTTGGCTGGCCCGACACCAAACATTATATCTTTAAAAATTTTTCCTACTCGAGCTGGAACGAAAAATATAATATCAAGACACTGACGACTGCCGCTTCCGCGACATGGAACGAAAAGGACGACAGTTGGATACTAACTGATGGGCAGATCCAACAGCAGAAGAATGCAGAAGATTACCAGATCTCCAATTTCAAGACCAGCCACGTCAAACTTCCCGAACGGCCGGAGGATTTTCTTATCCCGGTCAACAAATCAGCCGAGCTTTCCCTGACCGACCTGTATCAGGAAATTGCCCATTCGAGAGTGGACTACGAAAAGCGAGCTGCTTCGACCAATTTTCTAGGGCGCATTTCCTATATTTTCCTTGGTATTCCTCTGCTGCTGCTCGGACTCCCCATCCTGCTCTATACCTACCGGAAATGGGGGCGGGATCTCTCCGTGGCGATACCGATTAGCTGTGGTCTGGCCTTTTTTGCCTGGGGAATTTGGGGAGCGTTACAATCCCTGGCTATTGCCGGATATATTTCTCCGGTTATTGCAGCTACTTCCATTCATCTCATCTTTTCCTGTGCGGGAATCGTCCTGCTCATCAAAAACGACGCTTAACCCGCATCTCATAAATAAAAAACGGTCGTTCGGAAATATTCCGCTCGACCGTTTTTTCGTATTTTTCTAAGCCGCTCTTGAAAAACAGCACTATCCCTTAATGGATAACAGCTCCACGTCAAAGATGAGCACGGAATTCGGTTGGATTTGTGGAGCAGCTCCATTTTCTCCGTAGGCCAGCTCTGATGGAATAACCAGATGCAGTTTCGTTCCCGGATTCATTAACTGAAGTGCTTCCCCCCATCCGGGAATTACCTGATTAACTTGAAACTCCGCAGGTTTGCCACGTTTGATTGAGCTGTCAAATTCAGTCCCATCGATCAAGGTTCCGACATACTGAACCTCAACCGTGTCGGTTAATTTCGCTTTTTCACCTTTGCCCTCTTTGAGAACCTGGTATTGCAGACCGCTTTTGGTAACAATCACACCTTCTTTCTTTTTATTCTCTTCAAGGAATTTAGCTCCGGCAGCTTTATTTTTTGCTTTCATTTCCGCCAGCTTGGTCTGCTGTTTTACCTGCATTTTCTGGGCAAACTCTTTTTTGATAGCCAGCATTTCCTCGGCAGTAAGTAAAGGTGTTGCTCCTTTATATGCGTCCTGTATTCCCTTAATCAGGAAATTCTCCTGAATGTCACCTCCGGCGCCCTTAAAATAATTTCCCACTTCATAGCCCATGCTATAGCTTATCTTATCTTCAAAGCTCGCCGGTGCTGCGGAATGGGAAACCGCCGGCACTGCAATACAGCAACCGAGCAAAACCGATACAAAATATTTTTTCATAAGAAACTCCTCCTCAGAAGTTTATTTTTACCGCAATTACGACAAAAGAGTCGCGTTTAAGTTTGTAGTTGAAGCCAGGGCGAACATGAGCAATAAGCCATAAGAGAGTATCACCAGAGTGATTCCCCGATTTCCCCTGTTCAGATGTTTATCTTGACCAAGTTGAGGATAGCGCCGCAAAAGTGCTTTCACCGCCCCCGACCGTTTATTAAAATCCTCTCCGGGAATAAAATCACTGATAATTCCCTTGTTTTTCAGAAATTCAAGAACTTTTCTGCATTCCAGCCGAATCACGCCGCCTTTCCCGCTTGAACCGTAGCCATGAATCAGAGTCAGCACATTGACGTTGTTTCTTAGCGAATCTTCAATCATCTCGTTCATTCGGTTTAAGGCAATGTCCAAGACAGGTCTGCCTGCTTCCAGATTGACAGTTTTATGCACATATTCGGTATGACTCTTGAGCCGGGTCTTATCTATCCTGCTCCCACAGAATGGGCATAAAACATGAGATGATTCACTTTGATTTCCGCAGACATCACAGACGCTCTTCACCCCATCACCTCGTCACATCTATGAATCACTATAGTCTGCGAACATTGATGACCGCCGGCAGCTGCCGGAGATGCTGTATCAACGAGTTGAGATGATTGAGATTCTCCACCTCCAGAGAAATGGTCATATCCGCTTGATCAGTTGGGGTTGTATGGGCGGAAATGTCCACAATATTAGCATTGTCAAGGCTGATAGTGCCACTGATTTCCGAGAATATTCCCCGTTTGTTTTCAGCACTGACATGTATGCCCGCCTTGTAGGTTTTTTCAGCGATACCGGACCAGGACACATCGATCCATCGTTTGGGATCAGAACTGAGTAAGTTGTGGCAATTTGCCTTATGCACGGAGACACCACGCCCCATGGTGACAAATCCGACAATGGGGTCTCCCGGCAATGGACGGCAGCATTGACTCACTTTGACAAGCATGCCGTCAATTCCGTCGATTTTAACGCCGCTTTTGTCTTTTTCGTCCTCAGTTACATGCTGGCTGACCATTAAACTGGCCAGCTCTTCCGGCGGCAGGCTAACCGACAGCTTCTCGTTTTCCTTGCGCAATTCGGCCGGTTGGAGCCCCTTGATGAGGTTCTGTACGGTAATCACTCCGCTTCCAACCTTAACGAGCAGGTCATCAAGAGAGTTGCAGCGTAACTGCTTCAATATCAACCGGATATGACCGCTCTTAATGATTTTCTTGAGTGAGGTGTCATATTTTTTGATCTCTCTTTCGCAGATTTCCCGACCAAGCTTCAGGGCTTTTTCCTTCTCTTCACGCCGCAGCCAGGACCGTATCCTCGTTCTGGCCCGGCTGGTTTTCACCAGATTGAGCCAGCCTCTTCTGGGAACCTGGGTGGGTGAGGTGGCTATCTCAACGATATCCCCGGTCTTCAACTGATATTTAAGCGGTACTTGCCGGCCGTTCACCTTGGCGGAAACGCAGTGATCTCCCACCTCCGTGTGAATCGAATAGGCAAAATCAATGGGGCAGCTGCCCGTGGGAAATTCTTTGACTTCGCCTCTTGGTGTAAGTGCATAGATTTCGGGATCGTACAGTTCGCCGATAAGACTATCGAGAAACTCTCTCGGGTCCTCTACTTCCTGCAAGGAGGTGACAAGCTTTTTCAGTTCACGGAAAAGTTTTACGTCCTTCTGGTTAACCTTCTGCCCCTCTTTATAGGCCCAGTGTGCAGCAACACCTTCCTGGGCCACCCTGTCCATCTGGTCTGTGCGAATCTGAATTTCTATAAAATGCTCACGGGGACCGACAACCGTTGTATGCATGGACTGGTAGTTGTTCGCCTTGGGGACAGAGATAAAATCCTTGATACGACCGGGAACCGGCGCCCAGTTGGCATGGATGATGCCCAGAGCCTCATAGCATTCGTTGACGGTATTGACGATTATCCGGAAAGCGACTTTGTCATAAACTCGCTCAAGTGGAATATTCTGGGCAACCAGTTTCTTGTAGATGGAATAGAGATGCTTCGGCCTGCCGATGATGCGAATGGGAATAATATTACTCTCCGCGAGCTTTTCATGGAGTATTTTAATGACCTCATCGACATATCGCTGCCGTTCGTCGAGAGAACTCTCAAGCGTATGCGCGAGTTCATAATGCTCTGCCGGATGCAAAAATTTGAAGGCGTTATCCTCAAGCTCGCGCTTGAGCCAGTCTATACCGAGGCGGCTTGCCAGAGGAGCGTACACGTCCATGGTTTCCCTGGCCATGTCCAGCTGCGTTTCCCTGTCAACCATATCGAGCAGAAACATATCAAGAAGCCGATCTATCAACTTTACCAGCAATACCCTGATATCGGTGGCGATAGCCAGCAACATCTTCCGCAGGTTTTCTGCTTGACTGGTCAGTTTGCTGTTATACGAGACATTGGTGATCTTGGTTGAACCCTCGACGATATTTGCGACATCCTTACCAAATTTTTCGACGAGCTCCTTGAGATCCATGCCTTCCTTCAAAACCCCATGCAGCAAACCGGCCAGGATCGTATCAAGGTCCAGATGCATGGAGGCAAGGGTGGAAGCAACTTCCAGCGAATGGATAACGTAGGGCTCTCCGGAAAAATGCTGTTTTCCCTTATGGACCTGGACAACCACCTCCCATGCCCTGTCTATCCGGGAAAGATCAACACCGTGCAGATAGTTCGACGCAAGTACTTTCAGTCCATTGGGGTTAATCGTGGATAAATGTGTCATGAACTGCTTTTCCGGTTATTTACTGAGTTCGGCTAGAATTCTCGATTGCAGGCTCTTGACGGTCGCTTCAGGCGTCATCTCTTCAACCGTTCCATCCTTGCGGTACTTTATTTCCAGCATGCCATTCTTTACAAAATTCTTCCCGACCGTGACGCGGTATGGAATCCCCAATAGATCGGCATCCTTGAACTTGAATCCAGGACGTTCATCCCGATCGTCAAGCAGTACTTCCAGTCCCGCCTTCTGCAGATCCTGGTAGAGTTTTTCGGCAACACCGTTGAGTACCTCATCGTTTACCCCGAGATTTACTATGATGACAGTAAACGGCGCAAGCGGAACGGGAAAAATGATGCCTTTGTCATCATGATTCTGTTCAATGGCGGCGGCCACGATACGACTGACGCCAATACCGTAGCATCCCATGACAAAATGTTTCTCCTGCCCGTCTTTATCCTGAAAGGTTGCGTTCATCGACTCGGAATAGCCAGTGCCCAGCTTGAAGACATGGCCTACTTCGATGCCTTCCTTGGTCTCAAGTCGCCCCCCGCATTCAGGGCAGGGATCAGCGGTGGTGATCTGCCGCAGATCGCCTACGGCTTCCACTTGAAAATCCCGGCCGAAATTGACGTTTTTCAGGTGATAGTTCTTCTCATTTGCTCCGGTATAAAAATTCTGTATGGCCTCTACTTCCTGATCGGCCACGATACGGATTTTTATGCCTACGGGCCCAAGATAACCAGTCGGCACACCGGTTGCATCAAAGACTACCTGCTCGTCTGCTATTTCCACTTCGGCTGCACCGAGCAGATTCTTCAGCTTCACTTCCTCGACTTCACGATCACCGCGTACAAGAACCGCTACCGGTTTTCCATCGGCTTTAAAAACCAGAGTCTTGATCAATTGCTGCGGTTTGATGCCTAAAAAGTCGCAAACCGTTTCGATCTTTCTCTTGCCGGGAGTTTCAACTCTTTCCATTTCGGCTAAAGGTTGAACCGGGCCGCTTTTTACAAGTTTCACTACCGCTTTTTCCATATTAGCGGCGTACTCGCAATCCTTGCATACGACGATTGTGTCTTCCCCGGTTTCGGCAAGCACCATAAATTCGTGGGAAAAATTTCCGCCTATAGCCCCGGAATCCGCCTGGACAGCTCGAAACGACAAGCCGCAACGGGTAAAAATCCGTTTATACGCTTCATACATTTTCATGTAGGAAACACCGGCGGCCTCGTCATCCACATCAAAGGAATAGGCATCCTTCATCACGAACTCCCGCCCTCTCATGAGTCCAAACCTCGGCCTGATTTCATCGCGAAACTTGGTTTGAATCTGGTACAGGTTTATGGGAAGATTTCTATAGGAATGCAGTTCCTTGCGGGCAATATCGGTGATCACTTCCTCATGAGTCGGTCCCAGACAAGATTCCCTGTCATGACGATCATGGAATCTCAATAATTCCGGGCCGTATTTTTCGTATCTTCCGGTTTCGACCCAAAGATCGGCAGGTTGCACCATAGGCATGAGCAGTTCCAGTGCTCCGGCCCGGTTCATCTCCTCCCGCACAATATTTTCAACTTTACGGATAGCGGCAAGGCCAAACGGCAGATAGGTATAGATACCGGCAGTAAGCTTGCGAATGCAGCCGGCCCTCAGCATGAGAATATGACTTACTATCTCGGCTTCGGCCGGTGTTTCTTTAAGAGTCGGCAACAATGTCTGTGAATAACGCATATTTCGTCTTTTTGATGCAGAATTAATCTTATAAAACCGAACTGAATTTGTTACTACCGGTAAATCGGGGAAATACAGGCAATGCAGATTACCTTAGACTACCTTTTATTACCTTGGAAGGTCTATCTTTTTTTAAAGAGGTCCCGAATTGATTCTCATTTATCCGATTGAGCGGTGTTACGTTCATCGAGTCCCTCCGCTTCCATCCTTTTCAACTCGGCCATGAAGGTTTCAAGAAGGTCTTCTTCGGGAACCTTCTTCCAAATTTCACCTTTCTTGAAGATAATACCTACGCCATTGCCCCCCGCCACACCAATGTCCGCCTGTCGGGCCTCACCCGGCCCATTGACGACACAACCCATAACGGCGACTTTCAGCGGTCTCTCCATGGTCTGAACGACCCGCTCAACCTCTTCCGCCAGCTTAAACAGATCGATCCGGGTACGTCCACAGGTCGGACAGGAAATCAGCTCAGGCCCCCGTTCCCTGATTTTCAGGGCACGCAACAGCTCAAACCCCACCCGAACCTCCTCTACCGGATCGCGGGTGAGGGAAATGCGAAAGGTATCGCCAATGCCGTTATTGAGGAGAATGCCAAGGGCAACGCTGGATTTAACGGTCCCGGCGATAAGCCCGCCCGCTTCGGTAACTCCGAGATGCAGAGGATAATCGGTGACTTTTGAGAGTTGTCTATAACTGTTTATCGTGGTTAAAACATCAGCCGATTTGATGGAAATTTTGATGTTCCTGTAGCCATGTTTTTCAACAAGCCTGACATTACGCATGGCACTTTCGATCAGCGCCTCGGTATTGTCGGGAGTGGGATATCCAAATTTTTTCAGTAGATCTTTTTCAATGGATCCACTGTTTACCCCTACCCGAATGGGTACCTTGTACTGCTTGGCCGCATCGACAACCATGGCAATTTTCTCTTCTCCGCCGAGATTGCCTGGATTGATCCGGATACCGTCCGCGCCATTTTCCATTGCCGCAATAGCCAGCCGATAGTCAAAATGAATATCCGCAATCAAGGGAATGCGGATCTCATCCTGAATAGCCCGGATAGCCTGGGCAGCCTCAAGATCCAGCACCGCGACACGTACGATATCACAGCCGGCGGCCTGCAGTCGACCAATCTGGCCGACGGTTTGTTCCACATTTTTAGTGTCGGTGTTGGTCATTGACTGGACGCTGATCGGACTGTCTCCACCGACGGCTACCTTGCCGACCTCTATTTGTCGAGTTTTACGTCTGATAATCATTGGCTGGCGGATTATTCCGCAACTTGGCATTTTTTTTCAAGAGATTAAGCTCCGCATCCGAGCTTCGTATGTAAACCGGTACAGCTTCCGCCACATCGAGTTGTTCCCCGGTCTCGAACATCTCTCCTGCGAGCATGCCAAGCGAAGGAGCCGACGGTTCATGTAACAGGGAGGGGGCGAATATAACTTTTTCTCCCATTAGTTTCCTGAACAGATCGCCATAGACCATCGCTCCGTCTCCAACCATGACAACCGGTTCCTCTATAATCTTGGCCAGCTTTTCGGGTGCCATAACGGCCATGTCTCCCACCCGATAGGAGAAGCCCTCGTCGTTGCAGCGATAAAAGGCTGCGTAAACCTCTTTTTTTCTGGCGTCAAGAACAGCGCATACAAGTCGCGAAGTGACCATTTTTGCAGCTAGTGAGTCAAGAGTGGAAACACCGAGCAAGACCTTTTTTGCGGCTGCCGCCAGACCTTTAGCCGTGGCCATGCCGATTCTGAGGCCTGTAAAACTGCCAGGTCCTAAACTTACCCCAATCCCGGCAATCGCCGCCCAGTCCACCTCGGTTTCCTTCATCAGATGGTCAATAGCGACAAACAGACGCCTTGAATGCGTCACGTTACCAGTAAGAGAAAGAGAAGCCAGCACCCGGCCATTTCTTCTGGTTCCGTAAGTAAGGGCTACCGCACTGCAGGGAGTAGCAGTGTCCATCGACAGTATTAACGGTTGCCGACTAACCATCAATGAAAAAGCCTGACGATATCATTATAGAAAACAAAGACCATGAGCGTACCAAGAAGGCCAATGCCCACCTGCTGGGCAACGATCTGGGCCCGTTCATTCAGCGGCTTTCGCCGGATTCCCTCTATGGTCAGGAACATCAAGTGACCACCATCGAGCACAGGAATCGGCAAGAGGTTCAGCAGGCCCAGATTTACGCTGAGCAGACTCATGAAATAGACGAGATTTATCCATCCGGCTTTCATCTGTTGCCCGGCAATCTGGGCGATGAGGATTGGTCCGCCTATCTCCGAAGCAGGTACAACCCGCTGGATTATTTTCACAAAGCCCATCACAGTGAGCGAAATATACATCCAGGTTTGCAGACAGGCATCCTTGAAAGCACCAACGATATTGCTATCTTCATAGGTGAGCTCATCAGCCTTCATGATTCCGATCATATACCGTTTTTCAACTTTTTCTCCGAAAATATTTTTTACCTCATCAATGGTGGGTACTATCTCAAGAGTGAGTTGCTTGTCGCCTCGTTGAACTGTCACATTGATCGGTTTTCCCTGACTGTTCTTTACAGACTCCAGCACATCCTGCCAACTGGTGGTTTTACGGTCATCAATCTGTTTAATGACATCATTCGCCCGCACTCCCGCAAGTGCTGCAGGGGAATTTTCATTGACCTTGCCGATTCGAGTGGTATCGACCGAAGTGGGAATGCCGACAAAGGTGAACACCAAAAAGAATACCACAAAGGCAAACAGCAAATTAAAGAGTGGTCCGGCCAATACTATCAGAAATCTCTGCCATACGGGTTTATGAGCAAAGGAAACATTTCTCTCCTCACTTGCCACCTGCTGCTCGTCCGGATTTTCTCCGAACATCTTGACAAAGCCACCGAGTGGGAAAGCGGAAATAACGTATTCTGTTTCACCGAATACTTTGCCGACAACTTTTGGGCCGAATCCCAGTGAAAATTTCAGAACACGAACGCCAAAGAGCTTGGCAAAGGTGAAGTGTCCAAATTCGTGGACAAAAATAAGCAAACCAAGAACCAGGATAAACGAAAATAGAGTATTCATAGTTAGAAACGATTATAGGTACCCGTCCCGGCAAGCCGGAAACGTAGAATAAAAAAATTATCTGTACTTCTCAATAATTCTGTAAGCCTCTCGTCTGGCAGTCTTATCTGCTCCGAGAATATCCTCCAGCTTATCTTCTCTGCCTTCATGTACAATATCCATTGTTCTGGCAACTGTCTCAGCTATTTGTGGAAAAGTTATCTTCGATTGCAGGAAGGCCTCCACGGCCACTTCGTTCGCGCTGTTGAGTACCGCCGGCAACACGCCACCGCAGTCCAGAGCAGAAAAAGCTAACTTCAGGGCGGGAAAACTCAAATAATCGGGCTTGAAAAACTCAAGCTTGCCGCATTCCGACAAATTGAGTGGCTGCAACTGAAGAGGACGTCTGGCCGGATAAGAAAGAGCATAGGATATTGGAATACGCATGTCAGGAATTCCCAGCTGTGCAAGAACAGAACCATCCTGATACTCGACCAGAGAGTGAACTATCGACTGGGGATGCACCAACACCTCGATATCTTCACCCTCCACCCCAAAAAGCCATCTAGCCTCGATAACTTCCAGCCCTTTGTTCATCAACGTTGCGGAGTCTATGGAAATCTTCCTTCCCATACTCCAATTGGGATGATTCAGTGCCTGTTCCCGGGTGACGTGCTGCAACTGCTGTGAGTCCATGCCACGAAATGGTCCACCGGAGGCGGTGAGAATGATTTTTCTCAAATCTTTTCTCCGGCCGGCCTCTAACGCCTGAAAAATTGCTGAATGTTCCGAATCAACCGGAAGCAGCTTGATTCCCTTCTTTTGAACCGCCTCCATAACTATCCTGCCGGCCATAACCAACGTCTCTTTATTAGCAAGGCCGATATCTTTACCCGCTTCAATGGCTGCCAGAGTCGGCAGGAGGCCGGCCGCACCGACTATTGCAGAAAGAGTTAGATCTGCGGCAGGAAAGGCTGCTACGAGAACATTGCCATCTTCACCATGAACGATTCTATCATGAAATAGTGGGGGCAACAGAGTACGCAGGGCATCAGCCCTTGTTACATCGCAGACGGATATCAATTCAGGCTTGAATTCCTTGACCTGTTCGGCGAGTTGTTGAACATTGGTGCCGGCTGCCATTGCCACAATTTTGTATCGTTCTGGAAACTTTCTGACCACATCCAGAACATTGACACCAATTGAACCGGTCGCACCCAAAAGAGAAATCCGTCTCATTGCCACACCGGAAAAATAAGAAGGTAATAGAGTATGGGGCAAACCAGAAGCAGTGAATCAACTCGATCCAGAATGCCGCCATGACCTGCCAGGCAATGTCCGGAATCTTTAGTGGCCGTCCCTCGTTTAATTATCGATTCAGTGAGATCGCCGACAATGCCTGCCACAGTTAAAAAAACCGCTGCCCCAATGAGAAAAATCCAATTGATCTCTGGAAGAAATAACAAGGCGGAAAACACTGCTCCCGCCAAACCGAGGATTATGCCCCCTATTGCGCCCTCCACTGTTTTGTTCGGGCTGATGTTCGGACAAAGCTTCCTGTTGCCGATCGCCTTGCCGACAAAATACGCACCACTGTCGGAACAGGCGGTAATGGCAGAGGCTATCAGCAACCAGCTTGCACCATCAGGAATAGAGCGCAGAAGCACGAGATGCGCTCCAAGCACACCAACATAAACCTCACCGAATACCAGCCGACAAAAAAGGTTGTAACTGTCGATAATATCTTTATAGCGATAGAGGAAATAACAGATCAAAGCCAGAAAAGATCCGAGTATTGCAGGAAGAAGAGCACCGGCGCTGGGTCGTATACAGGTAACGACGACCGGTGCGGCCAAGATACAGTTGAGGAGCCAACGATCTATCAGCGGCGTCTTCCGCTCATCAACCATCTTCACGTACTCATTGGCAGCTGCCAGAACTAGCAGTGCAATTATGAAGCAATACAGTTGTACTGACCCCTTTAGCAGCAAAAGGAACCAAAAACCAGCGATTAGCAGCCCGGGGACAATACGTTGCATAGTCTATTTAGAAAGCAGTTGTTCGCCTGTACGCCCGAACCGCCTCTCCCGAGACTGATATTCTGAAAGTGCCTGCAAAAACACCTCTTTTCGAAATTCCGGCCACATAGTATCAGTAAAATAGATTTCGGCGTAGGATGCTTGCCACAAGAGAAAATTAGACAACCTGGCCTCACCTCCGGTCCGGATTAACAGATCAGGATCAGGCATCCGGCAGGTATCGAGATTTTCGGCTATGGTCTGGTCGGATATCTGTTCGGGATCCATTTCCCCCCGTAGACAGAGGGTACTTATTCTTCTTACAGCACGGACAATTTCATCACGGCTTCCATAGCTGAGCGCAAGATTCAGAGTGAGTTTGGAATTTCCGGAAGTTGCCTCTATCACCTCTTCCAATGATTGCCGCACCTCTTCAGGCAACCGTTGCCTGTCGCCGATAGACACGAGGCGGACATCATTTTTTTGCATGCGGGGCAATTCAGATTTGAGAAATTTTTTTAGAATAGCCATTAACCCGCTCACTTCCTGTTTAGGTCGACGCCAGTTTTCCGACGAGAACGCATAGAGCGTGAGAAACTCAATACCTATTTCCCGACAGGTTTCTACAATCTCCCGGACAGATTCCGCTCCGACCTTATGCCCCACCAGTCGCGGTTTTCGTCTTTGCAGGGCCCATCTGCCATTTCCGTCCATAATAATTGCAACGTGACGCGGTAGACGATTCAAATCAATTGTGGAGATGCCGAACATACGAAACCCGCGAAAATATGGTTTGGAAAAATGGAAGAAAATCGATGGAGGTTAGGATCAAACCTCCATTACTTCTTTTTCTTTATTAGCCGTAACTTCGTCAATTTGTTTAATATACAGATCTGTTTCATTCTGAGCTTCTTCCTGCAATTTAAACAGTTCATCCTCAGAAATTTCCTTATCTTTTTTCTGCTTTTTCAGGATTTCAATGGAATCTCTGCGGATATTACGAATAGCCACTCGAAATTCCTCGGCAACCTTCCTCACGGATTTTACCAGCTCCATGCGGCGTTCTTCCGTCAGCTGAGGAATATTCAGCCGAATAACCTTTCCGTCTCCGATCGGATTAAGACCTATATCAGATTTGAGAATGGCTTTCTCTATGGCCGGCAGCATTTGAGGATCCCATGGCTGAATGACAATCAGCCTGCTCTCTGGAATGGTGATCGAGCCAACTTGATTAAGCGGCATGGAACTTCCATAGGCGTCAACCATGATGCCGTCAAGGATAGCCAAAGAAGCCCTGCCGGTACGAAACTTGGCCAGTTCCTTCTTAAAAGCCATAACACTCTTTTCCATCTTATCGGATGTCTCTAGGATCACTTCATTCATGATTTCACCTCTGCTTTCAGATCAGTTGCTCGATCAGGTTTTATGATGTTATCAGCGTACCGACATTCT
Source organism: uncultured delta proteobacterium (assembly GCA_963835305.1). Taxonomy (GTDB): domain Bacteria; phylum Desulfobacterota; class Desulfobulbia; order Desulfobulbales; family Desulfocapsaceae; genus Desulforhopalus_A. Next base: position 372,101 of record CAWIEU010000006.1, on the reverse strand, counting down.
CGCCCATGGCGGCACGCCTTACATTCCCGGCTACCGACATGTTCAATACCATGATAGGCAGCTTGTCTTCTTTGGCCAGTGCAATTCCGGCAGCATCCATTACCCGCAATCCCTTCTTCAGGACATCATCATAGGTGAGCCGATCAAATTTCACAGCATCGGAGTAGACAACCGGATCCATGTCATAAACTCCATCCACCTTGGTAGCCTTTATTACGAGATCGGCATCAATTTCCAGTGCTCGTAGCACTCCAGCGGAATCAGTAGTAAAATAAGGATTTCCGGTTCCCGCGGCAAATATCACCACCCGCCCTTTTTCGAGATGCCTGGTCGCTCTTCGTCGAATGTACGGTTCCGAAACCGATTGCATGGGGATAGCGGACATCACCCTGGTAATGACGCCTACCCTTTCCAGGGCATCCTGCATCGCCAGGCTGTTCATTACAGTTGCAAGCATCCCCATATTGTCGGCAGTGGTGCGGTCCATACCCTTGCTGGCTCCGGCAACTCCGCGAAAAATATTGCCGGCCCCGATAACCAGGCCAAGCTCAACACCCGTTTCTACGACATCCTTCACTTCACCAGCAACAAACTCGAGAACTTGGGTATTGATACCGTAGACATCATTCCCCATAAGAGCCTCACCGCTGAGTTTCAGCAGTATTCTCTTGTACTGTAACTTTTCGGTCATAGTAGTTTTTTCCACAATAGAAATATTTTCGAGAGACGGCTGGATTCTAAAGCAAGCGGACTGGTCGAAGTCCGCCTGCTTTTTTTTAAGAGTACTATTCTACCCCAACTTGGAAACGGGCAAACCTCTTAATTGAGATATTTTCTCCGATCCGTCCTACAAGTTCATTCAGAAGATCCTGGATGGACAAGTCGGGATTTTTAACGAATTTCTGTTCAAGCAAAACTATTTCCGCCAGATATTTTTCGATTTTACCGGTTACCATTTTCTCAACTATCGCTTCAGGTTTTCCTGAATCAAGAGCCTGCTGGACGTAAATCTCTTTTTCCCTAGCGATAACAGCTTCAGGAACCTCTTCCCTGGTAATGGCAACGGGATTGGCTGCGGCGATATGCATGGCGATATCACGGGCGAATTCCTTGAAATCGTCATTCTTTGCAACAAAATCAGTTTCACAACCGAGTTCGACCATTACACCAAGTTTACCGCCTGCATGGATATACGTTTCAATAACGCCTTCACTTGTGGCCCGACCGGCTCTTTTAGCAGCAACAGCCAAACCCTTTTGGCGAAGCAGATCGACAGCTTTCTCCATATCGCCGTCTGTTTTTTCAAGAGCTTTTTTACAGTCCATCATGCCTGCTTGAGTTTTATCTCTCAGGTCTTTTACCATCTTACTTGTAATTGCCATGGTAAATCTCCTTTGTCTTTCTTTGAATAATATTTTATTTTTCACAACTGACGAAAATGGTCATTGTGAGAAAAGATTCAAGACGCAACCATACGAAAAAGGGGCGGTCAAAAGACAGCCCCTTCAAACCAACAACACTTACTTTTATCGGAGCCTAACAGCGCTTGCTCGGATAAAATTATGCTTCGACTTCTGCTGAACCACCTTCAATTTCAACTTCAACATCGCTCATAGCAGCAGCAACTGCTTCTTCGGAAGCCTCTTCACCGTCACGCATTGCCTGTCCGGTAAGAACCGCTTCAGCGACATGATAGCTAATAAGACGGATAGACCGGATTGCATCATCATTGCCGGGGATGACGAAATCGATATCATCGGGGTCACAGTTTGTATCAGCCATAGCCACCACCGGAATACCAAGCTTTTTGGCTTCGCTTACTGCAATAGCTTCTTTTTTCGGATCTACCACAAACAAAACTGAAGGTAGAGAACGCATATTTTTAATGCCACCGACATTTCTTTCAAGTTTGACGCGCTCTTTCTCCATGAGAAGAATCTCTTTTTTCGGGAAACGGTTTATGGAACCGTCAGCCTGCATGGATTCAATGGATTTGAGTCTATCTATACTATTTTTGATAGTCTGAAAGTTGGTAAGCATCCCACCAAGCCAACGATGATCTACATAAAACATGCCGGCCCGTTTGGCTTCCTCGCTGATGATGGACTGTGCCTGCCGCTTCGTTCCAACAAAAAGGATCGAACCTCCACTCTTTATTTCCCCTGTTATAAAATCACAGGCTTTGTCGAAAAGTCGTTTTGTGACGTCGAGGTTGATAATATAAATTCCATTACGAGGCCCATAAATATAAGGCTTCATTTTGGGATTCCAGCGCCTTGTTTGATGACCGAAATGCACACCGGCCTTGAGCATGTCTCTTACTGTAGCACCTGCCATAATTTTCTCCGTTTCTGGTTTTTCCTCCACCTTCTGTAATCGTGAATATCTTTTCGATGTTTCACGACACCAGCTGTGAGCGAAGATGTGTGTAATAAATTGTAGATCACTTTAATCTACCTTGTATAAAGGACAACGTCACTGTTTACCATGAGTATCGACGTTTTGCAACTCATGGTTATAAAGTTATGTGGCTAAATTTACTTTCTCAACAACTGCCCCTTTCCGGTCAGGATGAGCTGCAGCCATTGAAAACCAAACTTGAGCAGTTCGCCGTCCTCTTTCGCTATCCTCTTTTTAAAATCTTTATCAAGGTCAAATTGTTTGAGTAGGTTGTGTTGCACAACAAAGCGCCGGAATCCATCGATATTAAAACAGACCATAAATGCGAGTTGTTGTCTCTCACCCGCAACCACTTCACCCCTCCATGGATTCTGTCTGAAAATAGTATCCATTTCCGCCCATAAGTCATTCATGACATTATAATGGATCAGCCTCTGATTTCGGACCCAACTGCTGACAGTTTGACGGACATCTTCCTTATGACCTAAACAATATGGATGGTCTGTTAAAAAATAATATTCATCAGTGGTGCCAGCAACATCAAATCGATCAACTGCTCTTTCAAGGGGATATGTTCTACACGCTGAAGGCCGGTCATTATATACAGAACAGCCTGAATCCGTCAGGAAAGGGCAGGCCTTACCATCTTCTTCTTTCAATTTGAGTTTTACGGTTGGAAAATGCTGATTATCTCCTGATTCAAGAAACGTGTGAGCTCTCATAAAATCCTCAGAGTCCATGCCGAGGGCACACTTCAGCCTTAAGATATCATATGGGTAGAGAGTCATGTTCACGTTTCGACAACACAATGTAAAACATGAGACCTCTGGATGACAGGAGAATTGAAATTCGGAATTGCCGAGAGGCACCATGCCCTCTGGAAATGTTTTTTCACGTTTATCCAATGAAAACCTCTCTCGTTGAAATAACGTTGTGCAAAAAAAAAGCTGGCTGGAACGATTGCTCCAGCCAGCTTATATAATGTAATCAGACCACCTTAACTTTCAGCTTCTGGAGTCTCGATAAGTTCTTCATAGCCAACAAGTTCAATAATGGCCATATTCGCAGCATCACCCTGTCTGATCCCAGTTTTCAAGATCCTGGTGTACCCGCCTTTCCGATCAGTAAACTTGTTTTTTATATCGGTAAAAAGTTTATCAACCACACTCTTACTTCGTATGAATGAGAGCGCCTGCCTTCTTGCATGGAGGTCGCCTCTCTTGGCCAAAGTAATCATTTTTTCAGCTATAGGCCGAAGTTCTTTTGCCTTTTCGGCGGTAGTGACAATGCGTTCATGTTCAAACAGAGAGGTGGCCATATTTCTGAACATCGCCATTCTGTGTGAAGTAGTACGTCCTAATCTTCTGCCAGTCAATTTATGTCTCATTTCTATATCCTCAGCTACTGCACAAAATCCTGATAGGTAACTTTCTCTCTAGTGTCATTGCTCACGAATATTCAGTTCGCTACGCTTCATCCTTCTCTGCTCTCTGATGGGGGGGAACCCAATTTTCAAATTTCATTCCCAGCGTCAGATCCATCTCTGAAAGAAGAGCCTTTATTTCGTTGAGTGACTTACGGCCAAAATTCTTGGTTTTCAGCATCTCCTGATCGGTTTTCTGAGCAAGATCACCAATGTAATTAATATCCGCGTTTTTAAGACAGTTAGCTGATCGAACGGATAATTCCAGATCTTCAACCGGCTTGTCAAGATAAGGATTCAACGGCTCAGAATCTTTACTCGAATCCAGTTGAACCTCCGGTTCAGCTTCTTCCTCGTCAAAATTTATGAAAATTGTCAATTGTTCTTTCAGGATCTTTGCGGCATATGCAAGTGCATTCTCCGGTCTTAGACTGCCATCTGTTTCAATCTCGATGATCAGTTTATCATAGTCCGTCTGTTGTCCAACTCGAGCCTGGGAAGTACTGTACTGAATTTTTTTTACAGGAGTAAAGATCGCATCAATTGGTATCTGACCGATAGAGAGATTCTCTTTATCCATCTTTTCGGCAGGCTGATACCCCTTTCCCCACTCAACTGTCATTTCAGCATGAAAGGTGGTTGATCCAGTCAGCGTACAAATAACCTGATCCTTGTTCATTACTTCCACATATCCGGATTCAATAATATCACCGGCAGTTACAACTCCAGGACCAATCTTGTCAATGGTAACTTTATGGGAGTCTGCTGAAAGAAGCTTAATGCGTACCTGCTTGAGATTAAGAATTATCTCACTTACATCCTCCATAATATCTTTCATGGAGGTGAACTCATGCAAAGCACCATCTATTTTGACCGAGGTAATAGCTGCACCCTGGATAGATGACAGCAGAATACGCCGCAAGCTGTTTCCAATAGTGGTTGCGAATCCTCTCTCAAGGGGCTGGCATATAAATTTGCCGTAGACATCGGTATATTTTTCTCTGTCAACCTCTAATTTTTCAGGTTTTATCAGCTCGTGCCAGTTTCGGTGAAACGGTATTTTTTCGTCGGCGGCTTGAGTCATAGATTTCCTTCTCTTCGTTTCTACTAGCTTAGTAGTATATACCTTATTAGTAACTTACCAATTCTTTTTGGTTATTAACAAAGAATTTCAAAGTTACTTATCCAGCTTGCCAGGGCTACTTTCTTCTTTTTCAAAAGGTTTCTGTCGTAGAAACAGGTTATACGGATAACCATTAAACCTGCTTCAATGAACTCAATTATTTGGAGTAGAGTTCTACGATCAGCTGTTCCTGAATTGGCAGGGTAAGTTCTTCTCGGTTTGGAAGAGCTTTAACTGTGGCTTTATAATTATCTTTATCCAGTTCAAGCCAAGTCGGAACTCCACGTCTCACTACCGCTTCAAGATTTTCATTGATTACGGTATTGGCGCGACTTTTTTCCTTCAGGGTGATTACGTCCCCGGGCGATACCAGGAATGAAGGAATATTGACCTTTTGCCCATTGATCTGAATATGATTATGGCGCACAATTTGTCGCGCCTGTTTCCTCGAAGATGCAAAACCAACGCGAAATATCGTATTGTCTAAACGTCGTTCAATTAAGACAAGCAGATTTTCACCCGTTACCCCTTTTTGTCTTTCAGCTTTTTCAAAGCTCAAACGAAATTGACCCTCAAGCATGCCATATATGCTTTTTACTTTCTGTTTTTCTCTCAACTGAATTGCATAGTCTGACAACTTTTTGAATCTGGCCTGACCGTGCTGCCCCGGCCCAAATGCTCTTCTTTCAAAAGAACATTTATCAGAGTAGCATCGGTCACCCTTGAGGTACAATTTTAAACCTTCTCTCCTGCATCGACGGCATGCAGCACCAATATTTCTAGCCAACTTAGGCCTCCATTTTCATTAGTATCTTAGAAATTCATTTCTTGCTTTTAGAATGAATTTCCTGAAGGTACTTATCCCCGTGCTTTGCGGGGGTTAGATTCTATAACAGGTTTATACTGCCGTTATACTCTACGGCGTTTTGGAGGTTTACATCCATTGTGAGGAATAGGGGTAACATCATAAATACGACTTACCTCAAAACCGGTATTTATGAGAGCACGTAATGCCGCTTCCCTACCGGGACCAGGACCTTTCACCTTGACTTCAACCTTGCGCATCCCTACATCAGCTGCTTTTTTTGCAGCATCGGCCAGCGCGTTCTGCGCTGCAAAGGGAGTGCTTTTGCGTGAACCTTTAAAACCAAGCACACCGGCGCTGCACCAAGATACAACGTTTCCTTGTTTATCGGAAATAGTAACAATGGTATTATTGAAAGTAGAATAAATAAAAACTATACCCTCTGGTATGTTCTTTTTTATTTTTCTCTTTTTAGCTACAGCCATAACTTACACCTGTATTAAGTTCAATTATTTCCGACGGCCTGCGCCACGGCGCGGTCCTTTCCGGGTACGAGCATTAGTTTTTGTATTCTGCCCACGACAAGGTAAACTCATGCGATGACGACGCCCACGGTAACATCCCAGGTCAGTCAATCTCTTAATATCCATGGAGACTTCGCGTCTACGGTCACCCTCAACGACATACTCTTCTTCGAGCACCTTCCGGATCCGGTTTACGTCATCACCATCCAGATCATCACTATTCATGGTGAATGGAAGATCTACTTTTTCTAGAATCTTTCGAGCAGAGGTCAACCCAATACCATGTATGTAAGTTAACGCTCGGTCCATATGCTTATTTTTTGGAAGATCAATTCCTGCTATGCGTGCCAAGGTACATCTCCTTAAAAGAAGTAGGTAATTAAAAGCGGCAATCCCTGTTTATCCCTGCCTCTGTTTATGTTTTTTTATCTTACAGGAAACGCGAACAATACCGTTGCGCTTAAATATCTTACAATCGCTGCACATTTTTTTTACAGACGCGCGTACTTTCATGATAAACAAACTCTCTATTTTTTCTTTTTGGCATTCTTTGCCCGAAACGTAACTCTTCCCCGATTTAGATCATAAGGAGAAAGTTCTATTGTAACCCGATCTCCGGGCAAAATTTTAATAAAATGCATTCGCATTTTTCCGGAAATATGAGCCAGCACCTTATGACCGTTATCGAGTTCCACACGAAACATCGCATTTGGCAACGGCTCTATAATTGTGCCTTCTACTTCAATTGCTTCTTCTTTTGACATGGAATATCCTGAAAATTCATAGTTCAGTTAAAAACGGAACAGTATAATACAACTTCTAACAAAAGAGAAGAAATATTTCGCCAAGCCGCTATTTTTCCTGAGAACTCAGAATAAACGGCCCATTTTCAGTTACGGCAATGGAGTGTTCAAAATGAGCAGATGGTTGCTTATCAGCAGTAATAACCGTCCATCCATCTCTCATGACTTTAACTTTATGAGTTCCCATGTTGACCATCGGTTCAATGGCCAATACCATACCGGGTAATAGTCTTGAAGTTCGCTCTCCCTGATAAAAATTGGGAATTTCGGGAGCTTCATGCAGGTCGGTCCCTATGCCGTGTCCAACAAATTGTCTAACGACAGAAAAGCCATTACCCTCAACGTATTCCTGTATTGCTTTGGAGATGTCCCCAATCCTATTGCCCACGACCGCCTGTTGAATGCCCCTATCAAGGCCTGACCGGGTAGTATCCAGCAATCTTTGAACTTCCTCGGAAATTTTACCAACAGGCAACGTTATTGCAGAGTCCCCATAATACCCTCTGTATTGAACGCCAAAATCAATAGAGATAATATCTCCAGTTTTTAGCTTTCTTTTCCTTGAAGGTATTCCATGTACAACTTCTTCATTTATCGAAACACACAAACTGCCGGGAAAACCTCTATAGCCCTTAAAAGCCGGTTTGGCTTTTCTTTTAAGGCATAATTCTTCAGCGAGTTTATCCAATTCCCAGGTGGATATACCGGTCTCTACAACACTTTGCAGCATCTTCAGAGTCTCTGCGACAATCTGATTCGCTTCTCGCATGAGCAGAATTTGCTCGCCGGTCTTCAGGACGATATTCCTACTCCGACTTCTTTCATCAGTTATCGACACCTACCTGCGTCCCTTGATCCGACCCTGTTTCATAAAGCCTTCGTAATTACGCATGTGTAAATGCGATTCCACCTGAGAAATAGTATCAATACTTACGCCAACTACAATTAATAATGCCGTTCCACCAAAAAAGAAAGGGATGTTAAATTGCGAAATCAGAATCGTCGGTAAAACACATACTGCACTCAGGTAAATTGCTCCCACAACAGTGAGTCTTGTGAGCACTTTATCGATGAATTCCGCCGTCTTCTTGCCTGGTCGAATTCCTGGTATGAACCCTCCATTCTTTTTCAGATTTTCGGCAACATCATCCGGTTTGAACGTTACAGCCGTATAAAAGAAACAGAAAAATACTATCATTCCAACGTAACAGATATAATAATACACCGTTCCTGGATGCATGGCTGCAGAGGCCCGCTGCACCCAATCGACCTTTATAAAGCTCCCGATTGTTGCGGGAAACATCATAATCGAAGAGGCGAAAATTGGTGGAATAACGCCTGAAATATTTATTTTCAGAGGAAGGTGAGAACTTTGCCCACCATACACTTTTCTACCTACTACCCTTTTTGCATATTGTATCGGAATTCTTCTCTGAGAGGTCTCAAAGAAGACGATAATTGCAACAACGGCAAACATGAACAGTATAAGAAAAGGAATGAAAAAGAGTGAAATTTCACCAGCCTTAACTAACTGAATCGAATTGACAATCGCAGAGGGACCACGAGCCACGATACCGGCGAAAATTATCAGCGAGATTCCATTGCCAATCCCACGCTCCGTCATCTGCTCACCAAGCCACATTATAAAGGCTGTTCCAGATGTCAAAGTCAGCACGGTCATAAGCTTGAACTGAATTCCGGGAAAAAGTACAATCGCCTGTCCGCCCGGACCAGTCATTCCTTCAAGACCAACGGCAATGAAGGTTCCCTGAATCACGCTCAACAATACTGTTCCGTATCGGGTATATTGCGTAATTTTCCTATTCCCCGCCTGCCCTTCTTTTTTCAATGCCTCCAACTGAGGTATCACCACAGTCAATAACTGGATGATGATTGAAGCACTGATATAAGGCATAATACCCAGAGCGAATATAGAAAAATTCTTCAAGGCACCACCGGAAAACATGTTAAACATGCCAAACAATGTCCCGGCATTCTGGTTAAAAAAAGCCGACAGAGCTTCGCCATTTATTCCAGGAGTAGGAATTTGGACGCCTATCCTGTAGACAGCAAGCATGATAAGCGTAAATAAAACTCGCCTTCTCAGCTCTGGTATATTTGCAGCACTCTGCAATCCGCTCATTATCAATACCTATTTACGATACTACTGTATAAAATTTTTCAGATGTCTTTCTGCCAAAAGAGATAAAAGCTATATCGCTTCCGTCTGGTTTGCGGCAATTACAGTTCCACCTGCACTTTCAATTTTGCTTTGTGCGGCTTTACTGATTTTATCCACCTGTACTTTTAAGGCGTTCGTCACTTCACCGTTAGCAAGAACCTTGACAGACATACCTTTCTTTACAATACCTGCTGCTATAAGAGTATCAACGGTAATCAATTCGTTGCCCAACCCGTTAAGCTGACTTAAGGAAACAAGAGCATACTCTTTTTTGAAAATGTTATTGAACCCGCGTTTTGGTATCCGTCGTTGCAAAGGCATTTGGCCACCCTCAAAACCGGGTTTTACCCCGGAACCGGACCGCGATTTAAAACCCTTATGACCGCGCCCTGCGGTTTTGCCATGCCCGCTGCCGGGACCTCTACCCACTCGCTTAGGTTGTTTGGTAGAACCGGCTTTGGGAGAAAGATTCGCTAAACTCAACATGCTATACCTCCTCCATACGAACAAGATGAGATACCTTTTTCAACATTCCCCGTATCTCAGGTGTATCTTTTCTTGTAATAGTTTTATTCATTTTGGTGAGCCCCAGCCCTGTTAAAGTCGCATTGATTTTTTTTGTGCTCCCAATGCCACTTTTAACCAGAGTAAATGTAATTGTCTCGGCCATTTGACTACCTTCTTTTAATCAATTATTACACAACAAAAGCCGTCGTATACTACCCCGACTCCGCCAACGTTGTAATTAAGCAGTTATTTCTTCTACTGTTTTGCCACGCAAGTCTGCAATATTTTGAGCTGAACGCAGTTCTTGTAATCCTGCTAAAGTAGCTTTAACCATATTATGCGGATTATGTGATCCGAGGCATTTGGTAAGAATATTTGAAACACCGGCTGCCTCAAGCACCGCTCTCACGGGACCACCTGCGATAAGTCCGGTACCGGCGGATGCCGGTTTCAGTAAAACTTTTCCGGCGCCGAATTTACCAACAACCTGATGCGGAATGGAATTTTCTGTCAAAGATACAGCAAACATACTCTTTCGAGCCTTCTCCACACCTTTTCGGATAGCCTCTGGAACCTGGTTTGCTTTACCGAGACCATAACCAACTTTACCATTTCCGTCTCCGACGACGACAATAGCGCTGAAACTGAATCTACGACCACCTTTTACAACTTTTGCAACCCGGTTGATAAAAACGATTTTCTCGATCAGTTCCTCAGTAGCGGCGCTTTTGGAACGTTTGAAATCAGACAAGGGACACCCCCGTTATTTTAGAAATCATTAAAATTCAAGCCCACCTTCACGAGCACCTTCAGAAAGGGCTTTAACCCGACCGTGATAAACGGATCCACCACGATCAAAGATCACTTTACTGATACCGGCGGCCTTGGCACGACTAGCAAGTAAAACGCCGATCTTTTTCGCTACAGCCGTTTTTCCTTTTTCTTCACCCTGCTCAAACTCTTTATCAACGGTGGACATAGATACCAGCGTATGCCCAATTGTATCATCGATAATTTGAGCATACATATGTTTGTTACTTTTAAAGACTCTAAGCCGTGGACGCTCGCTGGTGCCGGAAATCTTCTTCCTGATCCTGCGGACGCGTTTGGCCCTGGCTATGGTCTTGGGGTTCGTCTTAGTCATTACACTGTACCATTCAGATTATTATTGACTTGTTCAACCATTTCGTTTACTTAGCACCTGCCTTACCAACTTTTCGTACGATCTTTTCGTCTTCGTACCGAATACCTTTGCCTTTGTAAGGTTCAGGTTTTCTTACCTGGCGTATTTTTGAAGCAACAAGTCCAAGCAGTTCCTTATCAATGCACTCAACAACGATCTTGGTGTTCCCTTCAACTGAGGCCGAAACTTCCTTTGGCAATTGAAAATTGACAGGATTTGAGTATCCGACATTGAGCGTCAGAGTCGTTCCGCTGACATTAGCCTTGTAGCCGACGCCTTCAATAATCAGAACTTTTTTGAACCCTTCCACTACCCCGGTTATCATGTTGTTTATCAAACTTCTAGTAAGGCCCCTGAAAGCGTTTACCCGAGTATTTTCAACACGATTGTTCAATCGTATTACATTATCCTGGATCTGAACGTCTATATCCTGGATGATTTCGCGCTTTAATGTACCTTTTGCACCGGTAACCGTAAGTTGCTGACCTACCAGGTCAATCTTTACCCCTGCGGGTACCGGAATTGGTTGCTTACCAATACGAGACATAAATTCCTCCGTTATCCGCTGGCCTACCAGACCTCGCAAATTATCTCTCCACCTGCATTCAGTGCCCTGGCTGTTTTATCAGTCACGACACCTTTGGAAGTGGATATAATGGCGACCCCAAGTCCATTCAACACCTTTGGAAGAGCGTCAACCTTGGCATATTTACGAAGCCCTGGTTTACTCACTCTTTTTATTCCGGTGATGGCACACTCATTGGAAGGCCCATATTTCAGATCAATTTTCAAAATATTCTGGATATCACCCGGAATAATCCGGTAATCTCCGATGAATCCTTCAGACTTGAGTACCTTCGCAACATCAACTTTGACTGTGGAGGTAGGCATCTCAACCGATTCAAACTTAGCCATTACTGCATTTCTAATCCTGGTCAGCATATCTGCCAGGGGATCGCTCATTGACATAGCGAACACTCCTTATTTTTCAAAATTGTAAACGCGCTCAGTGATAGCAAACACTACCAGCTGGATTTAGTAATACCGGTAATCTCACCACTGGACGCCAGTTTACGGAAGCAAATTCGACACACACCAAATTTCCGAATGAACGCTCTTGGACGTCCACAAAGTGGACATCTATTATACTTTCGCACACTAAATTTAGGTTTACGTTGTGCTTTTGCTATTATGGATTTCTTAGCCAAACCGACCTCCAAATTATCTCTGATAATATTTTCTTCTGAAAATGAAAAAGGTTATTTCTTAAAAGGCATTCCCAGCATCTTGAGAAGAGAAAAACCCTCTTCGTCGGTATTTGCAGAGGTCACAATGGTGATATTCAGCCCCTTAATTTTATCAATCTTATCGTAGTCAATTTCCGGAAAAATTATTTGCTCAGTAATTCCCATCGAATAGTTGCCCCGTTTGTCGAAACCTTTAGGAGACAACCCGCGGAAGTCACGTACCCGGGGTAATGCGATGTTCACCAGCTTGCTGAAGAAATCATACATTTTTTCCCCCCGCAGGGTAACACAGCAGCCGATGGGCATTCCTGCACGCAGTTTAAAAGTGGCGATGGATTTCTTCGCCTTGGTAACTACAGCTTTTTGGCCGGCGATCCTGCTCAGTTCTTCTACAGCTCCATCCACAATTTTGGGGTTCTGTACAGCCTCGCCCAACCCCATATTGATAACAATCTTTTTCATCTGAGGAATTTCCATGGCATTTTTATAACCGAATTCCTCCTTGAGTGCAGGAACACACTCATTTATATACATATCTCTAAGCGCACCCATGTATAACTCCTAGCGTACCGTTATTGATAACTATGATTTACTCTCGATGGATTCGCCACAACTCTTGCAATAGCGTACCTTGGTACCATCATCGAGGACCTTCCTTCCTATGCGACCGGTCTTGGTGCACTCAGGACAAATGAGCTGAAGATTGGAAACATGGATTGCTGCTTCTTTTTCCACAATCTGGCCTTGTTGATTCATCTCTTTCGGTTTGGTATGACGCTTTATCATATTAATGCGCTCGACCACAGCCTTATCTTTATCGCGAAGGACCCGAAGAACTTTTCCAACTCTGCCCTTATCTTTACCGGTAATCACTTCCACCTGATCATTTTTTTTCAGGTATGTTCTACCCTGTCTCATTGCTGTACCTTTATTCAATCAATGTATCTTTCCCCATGCTAGCACGGGAGCTTACAGTGCTTCCGGTGCCAAAGATATAATTTTCATGAACCCTTGATTTCGTAATTCTCGAGCGACCGGTCCAAATATACGAGTCCCAACCGGTTCACCCGAGGCTGCCAGCATAACTGCGGCATTATCATCAAATCTGACCCAGGTATCGTCCATTCGCTTCATTTCTTTCACGGTACGAACGATTACGGCTTTCATGACGTCGCCTTTTTTAACCTTGGCGTTAGGAATAGCTTCCTTTACTGTCACAACGATTACATCGCCAATTGTTGCGTAACGCTTCCCTGAACCACCAAGTACTCTTATACAGAGTACTTTTTTGGCGCCCGAATTGTCAGCAACGTTTAGTACTGTTTCTGTCTGTATCATAATTTCACCTGATATCTCATCCGAAACAAGTCGTTTTTATCGACTTACCACGCAAGGCCGGTTTTTACACCGCCTGTTCCAGTATTGTCTTGACCCGCCATCTTTTACGTTTACTCAGCGGTCGACATTCTTCAATAAGAACGGTGTCTCCGATGTTGCAACGGTTCTCAGGATCGTCTGCCAAATACTTGACGCTTGTTTTCATAAATTTACCATAGAGTTTATGGCGAACCTTGCGTTCTACACGAACGACAACACTCTTTTCCATTCTGTTGCTGACAACAGAACCGGTTCTTGTTTTTCTCGATTTGTTTATTTCACTCATAATTTAGTCAATTAGTGATGTGTTTTAGAACCCGACCATACCGCACTAAATTTCCAAACGATTTGTCAGTCGACAACCTGCATTTTTATGGTTTCGATTCTAGCAATGTCTTTTCTAATTTTCTTCAGTCGAGATGTATCTTCGAGAGGTCTTATGCGATGTTTAAAAGAGAGATTTCCTAATTCTTCACGCAGGTCCTTTAAATTTTTCTCGAGTTCTTCTGCGGACATTTTACGAATTTCTTCCGATTTCATAACGTACCTCTCTTTGTTACGACCTTGGTCGAAAAGGGCAATTTGTTTCCAGCGAGAGTCAATGCTTTTATTGCGACTTCTTCGCTAACCCCGGTAATTTCGTAGAGAATTGTACCAGGTTGTATTCTGGCTACCCATGACTCAGGACTTCCCTTACCTTTACCCATACGGGTTTCAGCAGGCTTTTTTGTCAATGGTTTATCAGGAAAAACACGGATCCACACCTTTCCACCACGTTTCATTGTCCTGTTTATAGTGATACGCGCAGCTTCTATCTGTTGTGCGGACATAAAGCCGCATATAGTAGCTTTAAGGGCATAATCGCCGAAGGAAATCGAGGAGCCACGCGAAGCAACTCCTCTAGATCTTCCTTTAAATACTTTTCTATGTTTAACCTTCTTAGGACTTAACATCTTTTACTCCAAATAATTTATGGAATTCCTTGAACAGCATGCTTACTGCACAGTCCCTTTATCAGTTTCGCTTAGGACTTCGCCATTGAATATCCACACCTTTACTCCTATTATTCCGTAGGTAGTATTGGCTTCAGCTAAAGCGTAGTCTACATCGGCCCGCAAAGTATGAAGGGGAACCCTACCTTCACGTACCCACTCACATCGTGACATCTCGGCACCGCCAAGACGACCGGAGCAAGATATTTTAATACCTTGTACACCAAATCGTAATGCAGAACTTACAGCTTTTTTCATTGCCCGGCGAAATGCGATACGCCGAATAAGCTGCTGAGCAATATTTTCCGCAACAAGCTGTGCATCGGCTTCAGGTCGACGAACCTCCTGAATATCGAGTGTTACTTTGCGATTAATGAGCTTTTCCAGCTCTTTTTTAAGAATCTCAATTTCCGCACCTTTTTTGCCGATAACTATCCCTGGCCTGGCAGTAAAAAGCTTGATCCGCACCTGCTCGCCTGTCCGTTCGATTTTCACCTTAGACAGCCCCGCATGCTGCAGACGGTTCTTGAGAAACTTCTTAACTTTTTGGTCTTCAATCAGATAAGTGGAATATTCCTTATCAGCATACCAGATTGAATCCCAAGTCCGGGTAATATTCAGTCTTAGTCCGAGTGGATTAACCTTCTGCCCCAAAACAGTCCTCCAACAAATCCATTGTTCTATTAATGTTTAGAATTTCCAAAGTATCAGTAATCGCTCTTAACAGACTAATTCTCATCCAAAACAACGGTGATGTGACTTGTTCTCTTAATGATACCTGTAGCTCTACCTTGCGCTCTTGGACGAATCCTTTTCAGGGAAGGTCCACCGTCAATTACTATTTTTTTCACATACAGATTATCTACATCTGCCTGATCATCCTGAGTAGCGTTGGCCACCGCAGACTCAATAACCTTTTGAATTATACCGGCACCTTTTTTGGGCATGAAACGCAGGGTAGTTATTGCCTGATCAACCCCCATCCCCCTTACCACATCGGCGACCAATCTGGCCTTTTGTGGTGAGATCCTAATATATTTTCCTACGGCTCTTGCTTCCATAGTTAATGCTCCTGATGATTCCTGCCGGAAACGAAATATTTCAAACTATCTTTTGCCTTTTTTGTCCGAGGCATGGCCATAATAGGTTCTCGTCGGTGAAAACTCACCGAGCTTGTGACCGACCATATTCTCTGTAACAAAAACTGGAATAAATTTTTTTCCGTTATGAACAGCGAATGTAAGTCCAACCATTTCGGGACTAATATCGGATCGCCTTGACCATGTCTTGATAACTTTTCTGGATCCGCTTTCAAACGCTTCGATCACTTTCTTCTGAAGATGATCGTCGATGAAAGGACCCTTTTTGATTGAGCGTGACATACTTAACTCCTCGTAACTTATGATCTCTTCTTGACAATCATTCTGTCAGAAGCCTTCTTTTTCCTGGTCTTGTAACCTTTAGATGGTATACCCCAAGGGCTACATGGATGCCGACCGCCAGAACTCTTTCCTTCACCACCACCCATTGGATGATCAACAGGGTTCATGGCGACGCCACGAACATGAGGCCGATTTCCTTTCCATCTGGCACGGCCTGCTTTACCGAGTTTTTGACTTTCGTGTTCACGGTTGCCTACCTGACCAATACATGCCCTGCAATAGTTATTAAATTTCCTTACTTCTCCGGATGGCAGTCTAACCAGTACGTAGCCACCTTCCTTGGCCATCAACTGAGCGGAAGTGCCGGCACTCCTGACCATCTGAGCGCCTTTCCCGATTTTCATTTCAATATTGTGGATTATTGTTCCGAGCGGGATGTTAACCAGAGGAAGACAATTCCCCGGTTGAATATCAACCGCATCGCCGGCAACGACGATGTCGCCCACAGAAATCCCGTCCGGAGAAAGGATGTATCTCTTTTCACCGTCTTTGTAATTCAGCAGGGCAATATTTGCAGAGCGGTTCGGATCATACTCGATTGCTATTACTTCTGCATCAATATCAATCTTGTTACGCTTAAAATCTATAATACGGTACTTTCTTTTATGTCCACCGCCAATATATCTTGCAGTAATTCGACCATAATTATTCCTACCGCCGGATTTACTGAGACTGCAAACGAGACTCTTTTCAGGTCGCTTGGTTGATAAATCCGGATTTTTAGACGACACATGCTGTCGTTTACCAGGTGATGTTGGTTTATATACTTTAATAGCCATGATTTCCCAATCGCTCCATCATTATTAGATTAGATAGAATCTTTCAATGTAGAAGGTAGATGATCGTATTTATATGAAAAGACACTATCTACAGTTCATCCGCAAAGTTGATAGTTCCTTCCGACAAGGTTACATAGGCCTTTTTCCAATCATTGGTAAAGCCAATCGTCTTTCCAACCCGCTTCTTTTTACCGTGGAGGTTAACTGTTTTAACATCTTTAACCTTCACATTGAACATCAATTCGACCGCGTTCTTTACTTCTATCTTGTTCGCCTTGGGATGTACTTTGAAAACGATCTTATTGTCTTTTTCCTGAATCAAGGCAGCCTTCTCTGTGAGGCAGGGGCCCTGTAGTACGCTGTAGATGTTTTTCATGCCATTAACCTCTTTTCAAGGCTTTCGATTACCGGTTGTAATAAAATCACCTTCTTGTGTAAAAGCAGGTCATATACATTGAGGCCTTCCGAAGACATAACTTTGTAGCCGTTGACATTACGGGAAGACTTGGTCAAATTCTCAGAGGCATTATCTACTACTATGATCCCGTTATCCACATTAAGGACTTGCATTATGTTAACAAAATCCTTTGTCTTTATTTGATCCATTGAGAAATCGTCAAGCACCACAAGATTACCTTCCTGGAACCTGGCACTAAGGGCCATTGAAACAGCCTGTTGTCTCACTTTGCGGTTAATTTTGAAACTGTAACTTCTTGGTTTTGGACCGAAGGTGACTCCACCTCCACGCCATAAAGGCGATCTCGTGGTACCCGCCCTCGCCCGACCTGTTCCTTTCTGTCGCCATGGCTTCTTACCACCACCACTTACTTCAACTCTAGTTTTGGTGCAGGCATTACCGGCACGTTTTGCCGCACGCTGCATTCGTACAACTTCATGGAGGATGTATTCCTTTACCTCACGGTTGAACACATCATCGTTCAGCTCGATCTCGCCAACACTTTCATTCTTAGTGTTAACTATATTTACAGTAGACATATCAATCTCCTCGAACCTGTCAGAGCAAATTTCGATTATTTCTTAAAAATCTTTAACAGGCCGTTTTTTGCTCCGGGAAGCGGTCCTTTCAAGAGTACAACATTTTCCTCGGACCTGACGTCAACCACGACCACGTTCTTTCGCAGCACAGTATCATTACCCATTCGCCCCGGCAGTTTTTTACCTTTCACAACCCTGGACGGATAAGCACTGCAGCCAATGGAACCCGGTGCCCTGTGGAACATGGAACCGTGTCCGGAACCACCACCGCTGAAACCATGACGCTTTATGACACCCTGGAATCCTCGACCTTTGCTGGTTCCTTGTACGTCTACTTTGTCACCAACCTTCACGACTGAATCCAAGGCCACTTCCTGGCCAACTTCATAAGCGGAGTCGGCCTCGACCCTAAATTCACGAATGAAATAGAAACCATCTGAATTTGATTTTTTTAAGTGACCGCCGATTGCTTTGTTTACTCTGCTGGCTTTCTTATCACCAAAACCAACCTGAATGGCATTGTATCCATCAGTTGCTTCGGTTTTTACCTGAAGGATTTTACACGGACCAGCTTCTATAACAGTGACTGGAACTGCCTGACCCACCTCGTCATATACACGAGTCATCCCTACCTTTTTACCTAGTATACCCATTGACTTTGGCATGATATTACCCGATACTTCAATTTACTTTTACGTCGTGCCTACTACGGCAGCTTGATTTCGACATCGACGCCTGCGGACAGTTCCAGCTTCATGAGCAGATCAATCGTCTGCTGTGTAGGCTCAAGAATGTCTAATAACCGGCGATGTGTTCTCATTTCAAAGTGTTCTCGAGATTTTTTATCCACATGAGGTGAACGAAGAACACAAAACTTGTTGATTGTCGTAGGCAAAGGTATCGGTCCGGCAACTGCTGAACCTGTTCTTCTGGCCGTTTCAACTATCTCGGTAGTGGATTGATCAAGCAATTTATGATCATATGCCTTCAGCCGGATACGAATTTTTTCTGTTGGTATCATTACACACCTTTAAGCAATAATTTCACTGATGACGCCGGCACCAACAGTACGTCCACCCTCGCGGATAGCAAAACGCAGACCGACGTCCATGGCAATCGGGGTGATCAATTCTACTGTAGCACTGATGTTGTCGCCCGGCATTACCATCTCAACTCCCTCAGCGAGGGTCACAACTCCGGTAACGTCGGTTGTTCTGAAATAAAACTGAGGCCGATATCCGTTAAAAAACGGCGTATGACGACCACCCTCGTCCTTGCCGAGAATGTAGCACTCACACTTGAACTTGGTATGGGGTGTGATGGATTTAGGAGCGGCAAGCACCTGGCCGCGCTCGATCTCTTCACGCTTCACACCACGAAGCAGCGCTCCGATATTGTCACCGGCCTGCCCCTCGTCGAGCAGCTTTCGAAACATCTCAACCCCGGTACAGGTAGT
Organism: uncultured delta proteobacterium; assembly: GCA_963835305.1. GTDB lineage: Bacteria > Desulfobacterota > Desulfobulbia > Desulfobulbales > Desulfocapsaceae > Desulforhopalus_A. The sequence goes on along the minus strand of CAWIEU010000006.1, from coordinate 352,862 downwards.
CTTCTGAGTCGCGCGAATACCGACGATTTCAAGTTCGTCACCAACATGTACAACACCGCGCTCAATACGACCGGTCGCCACAGTTCCACGCCCGGAGATAGAAAATACATCTTCAACCGGCATGAGAAAAGGCTGATCAACATCACGCTTTGGCTCGGGAATATAGGAATCGATCGCTTCCATCAGTTCCCAGATGCATTTGGTCTTCTCCTCATCATCAGGATTCTCGAGGGCCTGCAGGGCTGAACCTTTGACGAAAGGAACGTCGTCTCCCGGAAATTCATATTTATCCAGCAGTTCACGAAGTTCCATCTCGACCAGTTCGATCAACTCCTCGTCATCGACCATATCGCACTTGTTCAAGAAAACAACTATCGCCGGAACACCGACCTGACGCGCAAGAAGGATATGCTCTCTGGTCTGGGGCATAGCACCATCGGTTGCTGCAACAACCAGGATTGCACCGTCCATCTGGGCAGCACCGGTAATCATGTTCTTGATATAGTCAGCATGCCCAGGACAGTCTACATGGGCATAGTGGCGATTGACGGTTTCGTATTCCACATGGGCGGTGGCAATGGTGATTCCGCGCTCTTTTTCTTCCGGTGCCTTATCGATCTCGCTGAAGTCAGTAAAAGTGGCCTGACCCTTGGTAGATAAGACACGAGTAATTGCGGCGGTCAATGTGGTCTTACCATGATCGATATGTCCTACGGTACCAACATTGACATGCGGCTTAGTCCTTTCAAATTTTTTCTTTGACATAATGGTTCCTCAATATGCTTGGACTTAGATCCCTCTAATTTTTTTTATAATTATCTCTGCTTTCTGAGCAGGTACCACATCGTATTCTAAGAATTGCATGGTAAAATTTGCTCTGCCTTGAGTCGCCGACCTGAGTGATGTTGAATAGCCGAACATTTCTGCCAGCGGAACATGGGCTCTTACCACCTGCAGATTTGTTTCAGCAGAAACACCTACAATTTTACCTCGTTTACTGTTTAGATCTGCGATCACATCACCGATATATTCTTCAGGGGTAATGACTTCAAGCTTCATTACCGGTTCCAGAAGTTTTGGTTGCGCCTCGGAAGCCGCTCTTCTGATTGCCATAGCTGCCGCAATCCCAAAAGCCATTTCACTCGATTCTTCCTCGTGATACGAACCACCTATGAGACTCACCTTAATATCCGTCAACGGATAACCAATAAGCGGACCGGAGTCGAGACTATCAATTATCCCCTTTTTAATTGATCCTAAAAACTGATCCGGGATCAACTCTTTGTCCACGCAGCTGACAAATTCTATTCCACCACCACGTCCCAATGGTTCGATCTTGATAACAACATGGCCATATTGCCCTTTGGCGCCTGTCAACTGATCGAATTTCGCCTCAGCCTCATGACTGATATCAATGGTTTCTTTATAAGCGACCTGCGGTTTACCAACTTTTGCAGACACTTTAAATTCGTTGAGTAATCTGTCGACAATAATTTCCAGGTGGAGCTCACCCATACCTGAGATAATTGTCTGCCCTGAATCTGCATCAGTCGACACGGTGAAAGAAGGATCTTCCAAAGCAATTTTAGCCAAGGTCTCTGCGAGCTTTTTTTCCTCTGCCTTGCTCTTTGGCTCGATTGCAACTCCGATTACAGGATCTGGAAAATCCATGCTTTCAAGAATTATGTCGTCGCCCTTTTCACACAGCGTATCGCCGGTGGTGGTAAATTTCAATCCGACTATGGCACCAATATCTCCAGCTGAAATCTCCTGTACCTCTTCACGTTTGTTTGCGTGTAGTTTCATCAGCTTAGATATTTTTTCCTGTTTTTTCTTAACAGGATTATATACCTTGTCTCCTACGGCGATTGTACCGGAATACACCCTGATGAATGCCAGATTTTCCACAAACAGATCACTCATCAGTTTAAAAACCAACCCTGCAAGTTTTTCTTTTGGATCGGTTTTCCGGCTAATTATTTCACCATTCGGACCTTCTCCTTCAACGTTTTTAACGTCGAGCGGTGAAGGAAGGAAATTAACCACGCCGTCAAGTAGTGGTTGTACGCCTTTATTCTTAAAAGCACTCCCACAAAGCACGGGTACAAGGTCCAGCGAAAGAGTCGCCTTCCTGAGAGCTTTATATATCTCAGGAGCAGATACTGTTACATCATTCAAGTATTTTTCCATGATGTCCTCATCGAAGTCGGCCAACTTCTCGAGGAGCATCAAACGTGCGGCCGTGAATTTTTCTTTATATTCGGCAGGAACTTCTCTTTCAGTTACTTCCTGTCCAAGAGATTGCTCATCAAATACCAGCATTCTCTCTTCAATAAGATCGATGATTCCCTCGAATTCAGCTTCTTTTCCTACCGGCAACTGAATTGGCAGAGGGTTCGCACCAAGCCTGTCGGCTATCATCGAAACGCAACGTTCAAAGTTCGCTCCGATCCTATCCATCTTATTTACAAACGCTATCCGGGGAATGTGATACTTGTCAGCCTGACGCCATACTGTTTCAGACTGAGGCTCAACCCCGCCGACGGAACAGAAAACTGCGACCGCCCCGTCCAGGACCCGCAATGACCGCTCGACCTCGATTGTGAAGTCAACGTGTCCAGGCGTGTCTATTATGTTGATTTTTTTATCTTTCCAGTAGCAGGTTGTTGCAGCGGAAGTAATAGTAATTCCCCTTTCCTGCTCCTGTTCCATCCAATCCATGACGGCTGTACCATCATGAACCTCACCCAGTTTGTAAGAACGCCCTGTATAAAAGAGTATTCTTTCAGTCGTGGTTGTTTTTCCAGCGTCAATATGGGCCATAATGCCGATATTGCGCACATCAGGTAAATCTTTCAGTGCTGCCATAACAATTGCTTAGCTCTTAAAATAGTAGTTTCGCCAGCCTCTTGTTGCGGCAACCTGTTACAGACCCCTGAATCCAGTTACCAGCGATAATGAGCGAAGGCTTTATTCGCCTCTGCCATGCGATGGGTGTCATCTCTTTTCTTAACAGCGGCACCTCGATTATTATAGGCATCCATCAACTCAGCCGCCAGCTTTTCCGACATAGATTTCCCAGATCTGGCTTTAGCAAAGGTAATAAGCCACCGAATCGCAAGCGCGTTCCTTCGGGTCTGGCGAACTTCCATAGGGACCTGATACGTGGCACCACCAACGCGGCGGGACTTAACTTCGACACGTGGTCGAACCTTCTCCATGGCCTCTTCAAAAATCGTCAGAGGATCAGTATCTTTGATGCGCTCTTCAACGATATCCATCGCTCCATAAAAAATTCTTTGAGCGAGACTCTTCTTGCCCCTTTCCATCAATCCATTGGTGAATTTAGATACCAACACGCTGTTAAAACGTGCATCCGGATCGATTGGTCGTTTTTCTATAGTTCTTCTTCGTGACATTTTTTTAACCTCGCATCAAGCAGCAACCAATCAAGATGGCTTCTTTGCACCATATTTGGAACGACCTTTACGCCGATTAGAGACACCCAAGGTGTCCAGCGTACCACGTATAATGTGATATCGTACACCGGGAAGATCCTTCACCCTGCCGCCTCGTATCATCACCACCGAGTGCTCCTGAAGATTGTGGCCAATACCGGGAATATATGATGTAACTTCAATACCATTTGTCAGCCTCACCCTGGCAACTTTCCTTAGAGCGGAATTCGGCTTCTTCGGCGTTGTAGTGTAAACTCTTACACACACGCCTCTTTTCTGGGGTGATCCTTTCAAAGCTGGAGTATTGGTCTTTTTCACAGACTTTTTACGGCCCAATCTTACCAGTTGGTTAATAGTTGGCATTATGTTAACTACTCCTGTTTACATACCCATTATTAGAATTCCAGTTTCCACCTGCCAAACCGGAGACTCATTTCTAAACACGAAAGTGGTGATAATTACCCTAACGGCACTATAGTGTCAAGGAAAAAAATCGATTGTATGTCTTTTCCTTCCTATCCTTTCGTGGACAATCCGGTACCCGCTGAAATCAGCCGGCCCATGATAACATTTTCCTTTAAGCCGGCAAGTTCATCTATCTTCCCGGCTACAGCGGCGTTGGTGAGGACCTTTGTCGTTTCCTGGAAAGATGCGGCAGAAATAAAACTTTCAGTAGACAACGATGCTTTGGTAACACCAAGTAACAACGGTTCAGCCTCAGCTGGTCTTTTTCCTTCAGCCAAAAGTTTGTCTCTTTCTTCCTCGAACTTCCACCATTCAACCTGCTCCCCGATCATAAAGCGAGAGTCCCCCGATGAGGTAATCATTACCCGTTTGAGCATTTGGCGAACAATGACTTCGATATGTTTATCGTTGATCTTAACACCTTGCAGCCGATAAACCTCCTGGATTTCATTCACCAGAAACTTGGCAAGTTCTTTCACACCGAGTACGGCAAGGATATCATTGGGGACAATAGTCCCTTCCATGATCGGCTCACCGGCCTGAACGTAATCACCTTCGTGTACAATGATGTGTTTGGCTTTAGGTACAAGATATTCCTGCGGCTCGCCATATTCGGGAGTAACAATTACCCTGCGCTTGCCTTTCAATTCCTTACCAAAACTAATCTTTCCATCAATCTTGGCAATAATCGCCGGGTCTTTTGGCTTACGCACCTCAAATAGTTCGGCAACCCGGGGAAGGCCACCGGTAATATCCTTGGTCTTGGTGGTTTCGCGGGGAATCTTACCGACTATCGTCCCTGGCTGGATAAGGTCACCCTCGTTGACTGAAATAATGGAGCCAACGGGCAGACTATACCTCGCATAGGTTTCCGAGTCGGCCATCTTCACAGTTTTTCCCCGCTCATTCTTTACGGTGATCCGTGGGCTCAACTGAGCACCGCCGGCAGTATGAATGATTACCAGGGAGGAGCGCCCCGTTACAGGGTCGACCTTTTCCTGCATGGTAATGCCTTCGATAACATCTCCATATTTGATGGTCCCGCCCACCTCTGCAACGATCGGTATGGTATAGGCATCCCAGTCGGCAAGGATAGTATCTCTTGCTACTTTCTCCTCTTCTTTGACTAACAGCTGGGCACCATAATTGACCTTAAACCTCTCACGTTCGCGTCCAAGGTCGTCTTTGATTGAAATCACCGCATTGCGGTTCATAACGATCTTGGTTCCCTCGGCATTAGTTACCGAGTGCAGGTTTGTGAAGGAAACCGTACCACCAATATTTGTTTTCAGTTCTGCTTGTTCAACGGATCTGCTCGCCGTACCACCGACATGGAAAGTACGCATGGTCAGCTGGGTTCCCGGCTCTCCAATCGATTGAGCAGCGATGACCCCAATAGCTTCACCTCTATTCACCAGATGTCCGCGTCCAAGATCACGTCCGTAACATGCGGCACATACTCCCCTTTTCGAGCGACAGCTGAGTACGGAACGAATAGCGACCCTGTCAATGCCCGCGGCAGTAATCTTTTCGACGATATCTTCGGTAATTTCCTGACCCGCTTCAACAATGATGGCCTCACTAAAGGGATCTTCCACATCATCCAGTGCAACTCTGCCCAATATCCTGTCGCCAAGCGGAACAATTATTTCACCGCCATCCATGAGGGGTTCAGCAATGATTCCATCGAGGGTCAAGCAGTCAGCTTCAACAATAGTTGCTTCCTGGGCGACATCAACAAGTCTTCTGGTAAGATACCCTGAGTTTGCTGTCTTCAGTGCGGTATCTGCAAGTCCTTTTCGAGCACCATGGGTGGAAATGAAATACTCCAGCACACCCAATCCTTCTCTGAAGTTAGCTTTGATCGGAGTTTCAATGATCGCACCACTCGGTTTAGCCATCAAACCACGCATCCCGGCCAACTGTCGAATCTGATCCCTTGATCCACGTGCGCCTGAGTCAGCCATGATAAAGATTGAATTAAAACTGGGTGTTTCGACGAGTTTTCCGTCTTTATCCCTGACATAGTCAACCTTAATTTCATCCATCATGGCGTTGGCGACATCCTCGGTAACCTTCGACCAGATATCGACGACTTTGTTGTATTTTTCTCCGGAGGTTATCAAACCGTCAGTATATTGTTGATCGACATCAAGGACATCCTTTTCAGCCTTTTCAACATAATTTTCTTTTTCAAGAGGAATCTTCATATCATTGATGCAGATTGAGATTCCTGCGCGGGTGGCATATTCGTAACCGGTATCCTTCAATCTATCGGCCAGGATGACTGTGTCCTTGGTTCCAGCATGCCGATAGGTATGATCAATGAGCTTGGCCAGCGCTTTCTTGGTAAGGACTCTATTTACTTCCTCGAATTTGACGGAAGGCGGCAAAAGTTCACCAAGCAGTATACGGCCCATTGTGGTATCAACCAGTTCACCGTTTTTGCGTACCTTTACTTTGGCCTGCAGATGAATTTCCCCGTAATCATAGGCGATGATTGCTTCCTCGACGTTACTGAAAACCTTGCCTTCGCCCGGAACATTAAGGCGTTCCCGACTCATATAATAGAGACCGAGTACTATGTCCTGGGAAGGAATAATCACCGGCTCACCATTGGCCGGAGAAAGGATATTATTGGTGGACATCATAAGAACCCTGGCTTCAACCTGGGCCTCAACAGAGAGAGGTACATGCACCGCCATCTGGTCACCATCAAAGTCGGCGTTAAAAGCCATACAGACCAAAGGATGCAACTGAATTGCTTTTCCTTCGATCAAAACGGCTTCAAATGCCTGCATGCCAAGCCTGTGCAGGGTTGGTGCGCGGTTTAGTATCACTGGATATTCAGTGACCACCTCATCGAGTACATCCCATACCTCTTTAACCTCTTTTTCCACCATTTTCCTGGCGCTTTTAATGGTGGTTACAAAACCTTTCCGCTCAAGCTTGTTGTAAATAAAGGGTTTAAACAGTTCAAGCGCCATTTTTTTAGGAATACCGCACTGATGCAAACGAAGATGAGGTCCGACAACAATAACGGAACGACCAGAATAATCGACGCGTTTTCCCAAAAGATTCTGCCGGAAGCGTCCCTGTTTTCCTTTGAGCATATCAGAAAGGGATTTGAGTGGACGTTTATTTCCGCCTGTTATGACCCTCCCTCTGCGGCCATTATCAAAAAGAACATCAACAGCTTCCTGCAGCATCCTTTTTTCATTTCGAATGATAATATCCGGAGCATCGAGCTCCAGAAGCCGCTTCAAACGATTGTTTCTGTTGATTACTCTCCGATAAAGATCGTTGAGATCCGACGTTGCGAACCTTCCTCCTTCCAGAGGTACCAGAGGCCGGAGATCCGGAGGCAATACCGGGATCACTTCTAAGATCATCCATTCGGGCTTGTTACCGGAATCTCGAAATGCCTCTATAACGAACAATCTTTTACCGAGCTTTTGCCGCTTGGTTTGAGAGTTCGTCGCCAGCATTTCTTCGCGTAACTGTTTGGAAAGCGCCACCAGATCCTGCGAAGCAAGGAGATCACGAATGGCTTCGGCGCCGATACCAACAGAAAACTGACCTGCATACTCATCACGTGCCTGCCGATATTTTTCTTCGGTTAAGAGGGTTCCGACGGGAAGCGCGTCGATCTCGGAACTCACTACCGCATATTGCTCAAAGTAAAGAATTTTCTCGAGCTGCTTGAGCGTCATATCGAGGACCGCTCCGATTTTACTGGGCAGACTTTTTAAAAACCAGATATGAGCTACAGGTGCTGCCAATTTTATATGGCCTAAACGTTCACGTCGAACTTTGGACTGGATTACTTCAACACCGCATTTTTCACAGACGACCCCCCGGTGTTTCATCCGTTTATATTTACCGCAGTTGCACTCGAAGTCTTTTACCGGACCGAAAATCTTGGCGCAAAACAAACCATCTCTTTCTGGTTTGAAGGTCCTGTAATTGATGGTCTCCGGCTTTTTAACCTCACCGTGGGACCAGTCCATGATCTTCTCAGGAGAAGCCAGAGATATCTTGACACTTTCAAATTTTACTGGAGCTTTCGGTTTTTGAAAAAAATTGAATAACTCTTCCACGAAATCACCTCTCCCTTATATTAAAGGATTTTCCGGCACTGTACTGAATATTGCTCCCTGCGAAGGGGAGCAAATGCTCCATAACGTCAACCAGTCGACTTACGTCTTTTCCTTTATTCTTCAATAAGTTCCATATTCAAACAAAGGGCCTGCAGTTCCTTGACAAGAACGTTGAAAGATTCAGGCAATCCTGTTGTCAGAAAGTTATTACCTTTTACAATCCGCTCATACATCAAGGTACGACCTTCGACATCATCCGACTTAGCCGTTAAAAATTCTTTGAGCGTATACGCGGCTCCATAAGCTTCCATAGCCCAGACTTCCATCTCCCCGAGTCTCTGACCTCCGAACTGAGCTTTACCACCAAGTGGCTGCTGGGTAACCAGAGAATAGGGTCCAGTCGACCTCGCATGGATTTTATTATCCACCAGGTGATGGAGTTTCAGCATATACATAACACCGACTGTCACCTTATTTGAAAAAGGTTCCCCGGTGAGACCATCATACAGGCGAACCTGACCAACCTCATCTATTCCGGCCTCTACAAGAAGCTTCCTTATAGCAGCTTCGGGTGCGCCGTCAAAAACGGGGGTAGCCATGTGCAAACCACTCTGATGCTTTCTGGCCCACTCAATAATTTCCTGGTCCGTCTTTCCTTCGGTGAGTGCCTCTAGTTCAGTTTCTGAATAAATAACCTTTAATTTAGTTTTGATTTCTGAAACCGCCTCACGACGAGCGAGGATTTCCAGCTGTTCCCCAAGTTTTTTGGCAGCGAATCCCAAGTGTACTTCAAGTACCTGGCCTACGTTCATACGTGATGGAACACCGAGTGGATTCAGGACGATATCCACAGCAGTTCCGTCTTCGAAAAACGGCATATCCTCCTCAGGCAACAATCTTGACACAACACCTTTATTTCCGTGCCGACCAGCCATTTTATCGCCAACCGAGAGCTTACGCTTGGTGGCCACATAAACCTTGACCATCTTCACTACACCTGGAGGCAGATCATCTCCCTTTTTCAACCTCTCGATAATTCCATCATATCTTTCGGTAATCAGTCGGGCCTGTTTTTCGTATCGCTCATATATTGCATCAATCTGCTCTAAATATTTGGCCTTTTCTGAAAAATCTATATCACGAAGATGAGAAAAACCGATTAGCTCTGCATGTTCGGCAGCAATCTTTTTCCCCAGCTTGACGATAACCTCGCCATGCTTATTGACGATATCCGTCTTGGCAGTCCGGCCTTCAAGAGTTTTACCGATTTCCCTGCAAACTCCCCGTTTGAGACTGCGTAATTCGTCGACCTTATCCTGATTGAGTTTTTCAATCTCCAGATCTTCAATTAACAGGGAGCGTTCATCCTTATCAACACCCTTACGAGAAAAGACCTTGGCATCGATGACAACACCACTAACGCCTGGAGGTACTCTCAACGAAGAATCTTTTACATCTTGTGCCTTTTCACCAAAAATCGCACGTAGCAGCTTCTCTTCGGGAGACAGAACCGTCTCACCTTTAGGCGTTACCTTGCCAACCAGTGTATCCCCCGCCTTAATTTCAGCTCCTATTCTAACGATACCTGAATCGTCTAGGTTTCTCAGAGTTTCCTCACTCACATTAGGGATGTCCCTGGTAATCTCTTCTTTACCTAGTTTAGTATCCCTGGCCATGGTCTCAAAAACCTCAATATGAACGGAGGTAAATGTATCAGCCTTGAGCAGTCTTTCATTAATCAGGATAGAATCCTCAAAGTTGAAGCCGCGCCATGGCATGAACGCAATGGTCACATTTTTACCGATTGCCAGCTCACCGGCTTCACATGAAGGCCCATCAGCAAGCACCATTCCCTTTCTAACCCTGGTTCCAGGCAATGTAATGGGGCGTTGGTTAAAACAAGTATTCTGATTTGATTTTTTGTTTTTTTCGAGTCTATATACGGCTATTCCTGTATCGAAACCATCTGTACCAGGTTCATCATATCTGACAACTATTCGATTTGAATCAGCCTCTTCAACAACCCCATCTCCGGCACTGAGCAGACAGGCGCCTGAATCTCTGGCAACGTACCTCTCCATTCCTGTACCAACCAAAGGTGCAGAAGTGACGAGCAGTGGTACTGCCTGACGCTGCATGTTCGATCCCATCAAAGCCCGGTTCGCGTCATCATTTTCCAGAAAAGGTACCAGTGAAGCGGCAACGCTGATCATCTGGTTAGGCGCGATATCCATATAGGTGACGCTCTCGGCGGTCGTTGTAATAACCTCACCATCTTCACGAACGATGAGATTATCTGGTACAATACAATTATTATCATCCGTTTGAATGAGAGCAGGAGCTATAAACTGATTCTGTTCCTGCAATGCACTCAAATATTTCACCTCATCAACAATAATCCTGTCCTCGACTTTCCTGTACGGGGTTTCGATGAATCCATATGGATTAATCCTCGCAAAGGTGGCTAAAGAGACAATCAAGCCGATATTCGGGCCCTCCGGAGTCTCTACAGGACATATACGGCCATAATGGGTCGGATGAACGTCCCGGACTTCAAATCCTGCTCTTTCCCTGGATAATCCGCCGGGTCCAAGAGCACTCAGACGTCGCTTATGCGTAACCTCTGAAAGTGGATTAGTCTGGTCCATAAATTGTGACAGCTGGCTTGTTCCGAAGAACTCTTTTATAGCAGCCGAGATAGGCTTGGGATTCACGAGATCATGGGGCATCAGAGTTTCTACGTCCTGCAGAGTCATCCTTTCTTTGATGGCTCTTTCCATCCGAACAAGTCCCATGCGATATTGATTTTCGACAAGTTCTCCAACAGTTCTAACACGCCGGTTACCAAGATGATCTATGTCATCCACTCCGCCCTGAGTATCTTTCAAACGGACCAGATGACGGACTGCGAAAATGATATCTTCTTTGGTCAGAGCGCGGTTGGAAATATCAATATCCAAATGGAGTTTGGCGTTAATTTTGTAACGGCCCACCTCGGAAAGGTCATAGAGATCCTGGTTAAAAAACAGGTTGTGAAAAAAAGACTCGGCAATTTCCCGTGTAGGAGGACTGGAGGGTCTTAATCTTCGATAGATTTCTATAAGGGCGTCTTCAGTTGACTTAGCCTTATCTAAGGCAAGGGTTTTGCTAAAAGACTGAGAATATTTCACCCCGTCAATATGCAGGACCTGAAACTCATTAATACCCTCGGCTTCAAGAGTATCAAGCACCGTTTCGGTAAGTTCGGAATTACAGAGAGCAATAACTGCGTCGGTATCCTTATTGACTATGGTCTTAGCCAATATTTCTCCAAACAGAGATTCTCTTGATACCGGCAGATGTTTTATGCCTATAGTATCGAGCTTTTTGCAAAGTACTTTGGAGACTTTTTTACCTTTTTTAGCCAGAACCTCACCGTCTACCGGGCTGATTATATCGAATTCCAGTCTCTGACCTTTCACCAGGTCGGAGTCGAAACTCATTTTATAATTTTCACCATCTTTAATTACGGTTGAGGTCGGATAAAATTCATCCAGCAATTCCTCACTGTTGTAGCCTAAGGCCTTCAGCAAAGTGGTGACAGGGAATTTCCGTCTTCTGTCTATACGGACATGAAGTATATCCTTAATATCAAATTCCAGGTCGATCCATGAGCCACGTACCGGAATAATTCGGGCAGAATACAACAACTTCCCGCTGGAATGACTCTTACCATTATCGTGCGTATAAAAGAGACCAGGTGAACGTTGCAGCTGTGAAACGATTACTCTTTCCGTTCCATTGATTACAAAAACCCCATCACCGGTCATCAAAGGTAAAGAACCGAGAAAAACTTCCTGCTCCTTGATGTCACGAATAGATTGTACTCCCGTCTCCTCGTCTACATCGAAAGTAATGAGACGTACCACGATTTTCAGCGGGATCTCATAAGTCATGCCTCTTTGAAGACATTCATTAATCGTATACTTAGGCTCGCCGAATTTATATCTGACAAACTCTAGAGAGCAGAGGCCGTTAAAATCATTTATCGGGAAAACGTCCTGCAGAATCCCCTGCAACCCATAGTCTTCCCTTTCGTCTGGATCGCAATCCATCTGCAGAAATTTCTCATAAGAGAGACGTTGCATTGATATCAGATGGGGCGGCTCCAGAATGGCAGCTGCCGTGGCAAAGTTCTTTCTCACTCTTTCCATAATTTTCCTCGAAATTGCCTATGAATCTAACTATATAATTTGAAATTACTGCTCAGACACGCCATTCTGCAGGCTGCTAGTTGGGCTGGTTGGATCCTAATATGATGCCACTGCAATCAAAAAACACAGGTAAAGATTGAAAGTCGGTGTAGAGAGCATGGTGAAGAAAAACATAAGCATTTTTTTCAAGCATAGCAGCATCTCCTATATGCATTTTTCATGTAAATGATATAAAACAAACACGCCTGCAGCAGAACCACCTGATATCTCAATTTTTGTCAAAAAAACTGTTATCTATAAAACACAACACGCCACGATGCAAAGCTCGTAGCGTGCCTATATCAAGCTGTGTTGCTAAAAAATGAGCAACTTGCTGAAACATCAATTACTTAATCTCAACGGTCGCTCCAACAGCTTCGATTTTCGCTTTGATATCAGCCGCGTCTTCTTTGGTAGTACCTTCCTTCAAAGGAGCCGGGGCGGACTCAACGAGAGTCTTAGCTTCTTTCAATCCAAGTCCGGTTACTGCGCGAACTTCTTTAATAACTTTTATTTTTTCACTTCCGACACTTGCCAATATAACATCAAATTCAGTTTTTTCTTCAGCCGGGGCTGCAGCTTCAACTGCCCCTGCTGCTGCAACAGCTACCGGTGCCGCAGCGGATACCCCGAATTTTTCTTCAAAATCTTTTATGAGCTCAGAAAGTTCGAGAACAGACATATTGGCGATAAAATCGATGACATCTTCTTTAGTAACAGCCATGGTGAATTACCTCTTTTTATTGAATGATAGTATTTTGAATTAAAATTTATTAATTAGTAGACGCTTCTTTTTGATCTTTGATGGCTTGTAAAGCATAAACGAAGGTACGCGGTACACCGGACAATACCTGAACGAGACCTGTCGGCACGTTTTTCCAGGTAGATAACAACTGTCCAAGCATTACCTCCTTGGTAGGAAGTTTGGAAAGAGCAACCAGCTCCTTCACTCCGATTTTTTCCCCATCAAGAGCTGCGCTGCGAATTATGAACTTGCTATGATCATCTGCAAATTTAGTAACCACCTTTGCTGGTGCAACCGGATCTGCGAAACTCATAACTACCGCAGTGGTACCGGAAAACTCATTACTTAACGCAGCATTGCCAGTATCCGTAACTGCTCTTTTCAGGAGAGTATTTTTAGCCACACGGATTTCCGAATCACAATTCTTCAATTCAATACGAATTTTTTCGAATTCGGAAACCTTCAAACCACAATAGTCAGCGACGACAGTCAATTTGGATCGGTTGAACAATCCGTTCAAATCCGAAACAACTGCTAACTTTTCATCACGATTCAAAGTACTCCTCCTAGGTTAAGGTGAACGACATTCGAAACAGCAGTTACAACGTTTCAAGACTGGCAGAAACTAAAATTTCTTTTCAAAATACATACATATCCGGTCTTATTCGTCTCGGCAGGTCGTGATCGACACGATTAAACAGATTGTGCCCGCTGTCTTCGACTAATAAATCGCCAAAAATGCCAAGGTATTAGATGGCAGGCAATTTATGAAAAATATTATTTGACTAACGCTCTTACTGCAATAGGATCCAGTTTTATACCAGGCCCCATGGTCGAAGAGATAGTTATGGAGCGAAGATAAATTCCTTTACTTGTAGACGGCTTGAGTTGGATAATCCTTTGAATAAATGCGATAAGGTTATCACTCAGTTTTTCCTTACCAAAAGATAATTTGCCAATGCCGGCATGAACAATTCCAGCTTTATCAACCCTAAAGTCAACCTTACCGGCCTTGATATCCCTAACAATATTTCCGACATCCATTGTTACGGTACCAAGTTTAGCGTTCGGCATGAGGTTACGTGGTCCTAGAATTCGACCGATCTTTCCGACAACTCCCATCATGTCGGGGGTTGCTACAGTTTTGTCGAATTCGAGCCAGCCATCCTTAATCTTATCGACTAAATCATCTCCACCAACATAATCAGCTCCTGCTTCCAGGGCTTCAGCTTCTTTTGGTCCTTTTGCAAATACCAAAACCCTCGTCACTTTGCCTGTTCCGTGTGGCAGGGTGACAGAGGAACGAATCATCTGATCTGCATGACGGGGATCAACCCCAAGTTTCATAGCAACATCAAAGGTCTCATCAAATTTTGCAAAAGTGGATTTAAGCACCAGTTCGATGCCTTCGTCCATATCCCGCAGAGTTGTTCGGTCGAGTCCCTCAATTTTATTTCTGTATGTTTTTCCGTGTTTCGGCATGTCAGCCTCCTACTCGTACAGGATATAGCCATCATCCTGTCAGCAGTGTTTCAAAAGATGATCTTAATTAATCAATTAATCAATTACGGTGATACCTGCGCTACGAGCTGTGCCTTCAATAATGCGCATGGCACTTTCGACATCGTAAGCATTGAGATCAGGCATCTTCAACTCAGCAATTTCCCGAATTTTATCACGACCTATCTCAGCGACACGGTCAACCTTGGGATTACCGGATCCTTTTTTCAGTCCTGCGGCTTTCAGCAACAGCACAGATGCAGGTGGAGTCTTAGTGATATAACTGAACGATCGGTCCTGATAGACGGTAATCACAACGGGAACAATGGTATCTCCCATTGATTGCGTTTTGGCATTGAAGTTTTTACAAAACTCCATAATGTTGACACCATGCTGTCCTAGCGCGGGTCCAACAGGTGGTGAGGGGTTGGCTTTTCCTGCGGGAATTTGCAGTTTTATATAAGCCGTTTCTTTTTTGGCCATTGTTTTACTCCACTAACTATTTTTCAATTACTTCCAAGTAAATTGAACATCCGAGTACTAGACCGGGAAGTTACAACAATCATTAATACAGATTTAAGTATTTGTAACCTGGACGAATTCCAGCTCGACCGGAGTTTCTCTTCCAAAAATCGATACCATAACCCGAACACGCCCTTTTTCAGGAAAAACCTCATCAACCACACCCTGAAAGTTGGCGAAAGGACCATCGACTACCCGAACGACCTCACCCACATCGAAAACGACTTTAGGTCTGGGACGTTCTGATCCATCCTGGATTCTGCCGATTATTTTTGCTGCATCACTATCAGATAATGGAATTGGGTCACGATCATCCCCAACGAAGCCGACGACACGGGGCATGTTGTCATGAATAGTATGCCAAGTTTCGTCGTTAAGATCCATGCTAACCAGCATGTAACCTGGGAAAAAACGTCGAGAAGAAGTTTTACGTGAACCCTTTATCATCTCGACTACCTGTTCCGTTGGAACAAGAATCTCTCCGAAGAATTCCTCCAAGCCATCTTTACGGATTCTTTCTTCCAGAGTTGCTTTTACCTTGTCTTCAAATCCCGAATGGACCTGGAGTATGTACCATTGTCTTGCCATGTGATCCAGATATTATGAATTATGGAAATACCAGTTTGCAGTATCAAATAAACCTGCTGAAAAATATAAGGATTTTCTCTCCCAAGTCATCGCAAAAACGACGCGACAGCCTTTCCTAGCAGCAAGTCTACCGACCCGAGGTAAATTGATAAAACAACCGTCAAAACCACCACGACACCTGTAAGCCCAAGGGTCATTTTCTTATCCGGCCAGACAATTTTTGAAAATTCTACTTTTACCTCTTCAATAAATTTCTTGATTTGAGCAGGTGAGAAAGGTGAAGGCTTTTCAGACTTCACAGCACTAGTTTTTTTTGATTTTGTATTTGCTGCCATAGCAACTTGACCTCCATGCCGTTACTTCACTCACTTTACTCAAAGATACGAGTAATATTAAAAATTTCACCTACTACAGCAATATACATGGCAGGCCAGGAGGGACTCGAACCCCCAACATCCGGATTTGGAGTCCGGCGCTCTACCAATTAGAGCTACTGGCCTGCAAATTTCTACTTTGTTTCTTTATGCGGAGTGTGGGTCCTGCAAAATGGACAAAATTTACTGAACTCCAGTTTATTGGGAGTATTTTTTTTGTTTTTGGTCGTCGTATAATTTCGACGCTTACATGTACCACATGCAAGAGTTACGATATCTCTCATTGACTCTTCCCATATGAAAAATCGCCCTGGTTCCTTTTCCAAGGCATCAGGGCAATATCATTAATTAATCAGATTAAGCAATAATTTCACTGATGACGCCGGCACCAACAGTACGTCCACCCTCGCGGATAGCAAAACGCAGACCGACGTCCATGGCAATCGGGGTGATCAATTCTACTGTAGCACTGATGTTGTCGCCCGGCATTACCATCTCAACTCCCTCAGCGAGGGTCACAACTCCGGTAACGTCGGTTGTTCTGAAATAAAACTGAGGCCGATATCCGTTAAAAAACGGCGTATGACGACCACCCTCGTCCTTGCCGAGAATGTAGCACTCACACTTGAACTTGGTATGGGGTGTGATGGATTTAGGAGCGGCAAGCACCTGGCCGCGCTCGATCTCTTCACGCTTCACACCACGAAGCAGCGCTCCGATATTGTCACCGGCCTGCCCCTCGTCGAGCAGCTTTCGAAACATCTCAACCCCGGTACAGGTAGTCTTCTGAGTCGCGCGAATACCGACGATTTCAAGTTCGTCACCAACATGTACAACACCGCGCTCAATACGACCGGTCGCCACAGTTCCACGCCCGGAGATAGAAAATACATCTTCAACCGGCATGAGAAAAGGCTGATCAACATCACGCTTTGGCTCGGGAATATAGGAGTCGATCGCTTCCATCAGTTCCCAGATGCATTTGGTCTTCTCCTCATCATCAGGATTCTCGAGGGCCTGCAGGGCTGAACCTTTGACGAAAGGAACGTCGTCTCCCGGAAATTCATATTTATCCAGCAGTTCACGAAGTTCCATCTCGACCAGTTCGATCAACTCCTCGTCATCGACCATATCGCACTTGTTCAAGAAAACAACTATCGCCGGAACACCGACCTGACGCGCAAGAAGGATATGCTCTCTGGTCTGGGGCATAGCACCATCGGTTGCTGCAACAACCAGGATTGCACCGTCCATCTGGGCAGCACCGGTAATCATGTTCTTGATATAGTCAGCATGCCCAGGACAGTCTACATGGGCATAGTGGCGATTGACGGTTTCGTATTCCACATGGGCGGTGGCAATGGTGATTCCGCGCTCTTTTTCTTCCGGTGCCTTATCGATCTCGCTGAAGTCAGTAAAAGTGGCCTGACCCTTGGTAGATAAGACACGAGTAATTGCGGCGGTCAATGTGGTCTTACCATGATCGATATGTCCTACGGTACCAACATTGACATGCGGCTTAGTCCTTTCAAATTTTTTCTTTGACATTTCCTTGTCTCCTCAGGCCGTTGAAAAGGTTTTCAGATTACAAATGGTGTATGCATGGAGCCCACGACCGGAGTCGAACCGGTGACCTCATCCTTACCAAGGATGCGCTCTACCAACTGAGCTACGTGGGCAGCTTGTTACACACAAAAAACAACTATGGAGCGGGAAACGAGACTCGAACTCGCAACCCTCAGCTTGGAAGGCTGATGCTCTACCAATTGAGCTATTCCCGCTCAGTATATTTTCTACTTTACATAGTATAAGCTTGGTGGAGGGGGGAGGATTCGAACCTCCGAAGGCTGAGCCGACAGATTTACAGTCTGTTCCCTTTGGCCGCTCGGGAACCCCTCCAGGGGAAACGTCTGAAATAGACAGACGTTCTTTATACTCTAACAATATTTTTGTAAAGTAATATTTTTCTGGAGCTGGCGATAGGACTTGAACCCACAACAACCTCATTACAAGTGAGGAGCTCTACCATTGAGCTACGCCAGCTTACAAGACCGGAGAATATACTACCTTCAAATTGTGAAAGCAAGCTCTATTTTTTATTTTTGTGATTTTTTGCTTCGCTTTAAAGTACTGCATATTCTCGTTTCCCAGAACAGGTTTGCTGCATAATCGCATGAAGCAATAGTTCAAAAGACTTGTTTTACATTTATAACCGTACTTGGAAACAGAAAAAAAAAGTCGAGCCACTAAGGACTCGACTTTTAAAAGTAGTTCAGCGAGAAGTAACCTGCGCGATCAACTCCTCACTTTTACCTTTAGTTTCTGCCGTAAATACTTTCTCGATATTTTTCAAAAGTATAAGCAGCTGTCCGATAAATCAGGTGAGCAAACTTCGTATAAGGCAGATACAAAAACAGCATCATAATGGAAACGAGATGCAAAAAGTAGACTATATAACCCAACACAGGCATACCCGCCCAGCGTAAAAGCTCTGCACCAAGACCGGTGACACCAACGGCGGTAATTTCCCAGATGAGAAACCAATCATAAAATGTGGGTTGAGCATCCTGCTCATTTTCTGCCTTTCTTCTATTAGCCCAAAGCACGACAATACCAAACATAAAGGCAATAGCAGAAACGTTGGCAAGAATCTTGAACGGATCACTCATAGGCAGAGGTCCGTGCAACGATGGCCAGAAGAGCCCAAGAACATCATTTTTCAAAAGAGACCAGCAGGTTACAATAAATAACCCAATAAATGCCAGCATCAAGGGTAAATGACCACGTACCCTGTCAATATTGACAGTACACTCGCGAAATCTGGAATGCTTGACGATCTCTACGGCGGAAGGCCAAAGAAATTCCTTAGTGAACTCGATTACCGAAGGTCGGTATTCTTTATTAAACCCGGCATCCTTACTCATGCTCTTCCACATTTTCCTGACGCCTTTAAATCCGGCAAACAGGCCAAGCGCTAAAGAAGGAACCATGATCAAGACAATAAAAAAGATATTCTTGGCATACCAGTAAAAATCCCAGGTGCCAAAAAAACGCTGATAACCGTGGCTTGCGAATTCCTCATTTGTAGGGATGTGCATTGCGCCGGAAATCATCCACATTATAAAAATTACGACAACAGGAATACCTATCAAAATAGGAAGACCTTTTGCACTTGAGGCTAATTTTGCCAGCGGCGCGGGCCAACCGTAAAAGGTATATGCGTAGGCTCGAATCGCACTCAGGACATCACCGGGTTTAGCACCTCGCGGGCACTTTGCCGTACAGTCGCCACACTGATGGCAGAGAAATACATCCGGATCACTCACTAATTTTTCTCTCATCCCCCACTGGGACCAGATCATTTCCTTTCTAGGGAACGGTTTTCCCTCTTTTGAAAGAGGACAAGCGACGGAACAGGTTGCACACTGATAACATTTTTTCAGCGTATCCCCCCCTGCCTCCTTCAAGGATTTTATAAATTCTAAATCGGGTTGAACATTCATTTGTTCCTCCTGCATATATCCATGCAAATCATTCAATCAATTTCGTTCTTCATCAGGCGTTGTCCGTGCAGATGAGCTGATACATCTGCACGGACGGGATAAAAATGATTAGAAACCTTTAAACGGATTCGGTCCCATCTCGACAATTTCCTCAACGAAATCATTAATGATCTGCGGGATTTTATCATAATCAGTGATAGCTACCTGATTAGCAGCGCATCTCTCTGATTCAAGCCCAAGTGTCGATAAAGTGTCACCAATATTTTCCATTCGTTTGTTGGCGATTTCCGAGCCTTTGACAAAGTGGCACTGGTAATCATCACCGTAGGTACATCCCAACAACATCGCGCCATCCAAACCAGCGGAAAGAGCATCCCTGATCCAAGCCATGTTTACCGAACCCAGACAGCGTACCGGGATAAACCGCACCATATGACTGATGCCATTGCGTCTCATACCTGCCATGTCCAGTGCAGGATAGGCATCGTTCTCACAGACCAGAACCAGAATTCTCAAACGATCTTCATCATCTTCCGGGACTTCGATCGCTTTAATCATCGAGCCGATGAGATCAATGTTGTAATCCTTGAAACCGATAATTCTTTCAGGGCAAGCACCCATACAGGTACCACAACGACGACATCTGGTTGGATTCGGCAATGGAGTACCTTTTTCGTCATCATCCAATGCCCCAAAAGGACATTCCTCAGTACAACGTTTACATTGAGTACATCTCTGCATGAAGAATTCGGGGTAGGTAGCATCCCCTGACCGGGGATGCACCGAAACCCCACGATCTACAGACTCAATACACTGAATTGCTTTGAGTGCAGCTCCAGTAGCATCATCCACGGCTTCTTCCATGGTCTCCGCTTTTCGAACACCACCACAGGCATAAACACCTGTTCGCCGTGTTTCATAAGGAAAGCAGATAAAATGGGAATCGGCATAGCCATCGAAGAGATCAAGATCATTAAAGCCCGGCCCCTGACGATAAGCTAGATTTATGCTCTTTTCATGTAGAGTTGTAGGTTCCATCCCAGCTGCCAGAACGACCATATCAACTGAAATAGTTAAATCTTCTCCAAGAAGGGTGTCTTCCACTGATACGGCGAGAGAACCACCATTCTCTTCAACTTTCATAACATTGCCTTTGGTCATAAAAATGCCGTCATTGTTTTGAGCATTTTTATAAAAAAGCTCCATATGACCAGGAGTTCTCATGTGCTGATAAAGGATATACGCTTTTCCTTCGGTATTATCCTCAAGGACATATTGCGCTTGCTTGAGGGCAACCATAGAGGTAACCGAGTTACAATATGGGAAATCTTTATCATTTTCTTTTCCGCCAGGGCTCTGAACAAAGGCAACGTTAGCCGGAACCTTTCCTTCCTTGGCAAGTTTTTCGAATT
Source organism: uncultured delta proteobacterium (assembly GCA_963835305.1). GTDB lineage: Bacteria > Desulfobacterota > Desulfobulbia > Desulfobulbales > Desulfocapsaceae > Desulforhopalus_A. Next base: position 331,963 of record CAWIEU010000006.1, on the reverse strand, counting down.
CAGCGTTGGTTACTACATTTTTTACTTTACCGTATCCGAGGTGTTCAAATTGCGAGACATCGGCAGGCTTCCAGCCGGTTGCAAGCACAACCGCACCTACCTTCACTGCCTCCGGATTGACCGTGGTATATTTTTTTAATCCCTCATTGGGATTTACCATCTGCCCTTTTTCAATAAGATCCAACTCATCAACAGTGACTTTAGCAGGAGCGTCCCATTCAGACGTGGACCCAGCCGCTTTAAAGCTTATACCGAAATCTCCCGGAGCTCCGGTAATACGTGCCACTTCAACTCCGGTCTTAACTGTTATCTTATTATTACTTTCGACAGCTGAAACGAGATTGTAGATAGGATTTTCTTCCAGTTGGGTCCACGGCGTCTTGGTTGGAAAACTTTTTCGCCATCCTAATGCCTTTCCACCGAGCTTATCTTCTTTTTCGGCAAGAATGACATTATACCCTGCATCTGCAGCTTCTTTGGCCGCGGTCAGACCAGCAAGTCCCCCGCCCATTACGAGAATCGTTTTATTGATTGCTTCGAGCTGATAAGGATTCGGAAGCTCAGTTTTTTTGGCCCGGGTACAAGCCATCCGCATGTAATCCGCTGCTGCTTCCTGCAGGAATTCTGCTGCTTCGCTATGAGGCTCCTCACCCTCAGCGGGTTTGACCTGTGACCACACTACCTGCTCACGCAAATTTGCCCGAACGGTTATTTTATCTTTGCCGAAATTGAACTCTTGGGTCAATACACGGGGTGAACATGCACCAATAACAACGGTATTCACACCTCCGGCAATATCTTTTTCAATCAGCGCACGACCTTCGGCTCCACAGAGGCAATCAAACGTTTTGCACTCCATGGACATCTCACCGGTCACAACCTCTGCGAGGCCTTCAAGGTCGAGTGCGTCACCAATGCCACACCCGGCACAAATATAGGCGCAATATTTCTTATCCATCGATTATTACCTCCTGGAAACCTGAATTGCCTTTAAGGCAGCTGCAGTTGAAGATTGAGTACAAGTGACAACATCCGCGGCTTTCTTTGCACAACCTGCTGCTATCATTGCCTTATCAAATTCTGAAATGACAAAGCCACTCTTATCCATCAGCAGATTGGCAGGAACGTCTTGCAGGGCAAGTGATGGCTGCATTCCTGTCGCCAGGACAGCAATGTCAACTTTTTGAGTAATTTTCTCGGCAGTAATAGCATTTTCGGCCACTACTGATACACCACCATCAGCTTCCGGGATGATATCTGCAACTTTTCCTTTAATAAACACAGCATTCTTATCGGCCATGCGAACCTCGCGGAATTTTTCATATTTTCCAGGTGTTCTCAGATCGATATAGAATACGTAGATTTTAGCGTCGGGATATTGTTCACGAACATAGGACATCTGCTTAAATGTCGCCATACAACAGATATGTGAGCAATATTCCAGATAATTTTCATCACGAGAACCGGCACATTGTACAAAAGCAATAGATTCTATTTCTTTTTCGTCGCCCGGTCTGACAATCTTTCCGCCGGTTGGGCCATTGGGAGCTGCCATTCGTTCAATCATCATGTTGGTAACAATTGCCTTTGATTGCCCGAATTTCAGGTTTTCCATTTTTGTCGGTTCATAAGGAGTCCAGCCTGTTGCCCAAACTATAGAACCTACATTAATAGTGAAGGTCTCACCTTTCATATCCAGGTCGACCGCATTGTATTTACATGCAGCCTTCACCGCCTCGGCCCCGGCTGGGCTCAGTGCCTCTTTTTTAATTACATACCTGCGCGGAAAAGCCATTTCGTGCGGTAAGTAAGCTGCTTTGCACTTGTTCATCCCAAAATTAAATTCATTATCAATTTCATCAGGACAGGCAGCTTCGCAGTCACCACAAGCTGTACAGTTGCTGTTCACATAACGTGGTGAAGTCTCAAGAGTGACTTCGTAGTTTCCAGCGGAACCGCTCACAGATTTCACAGTGGTCATTGTGTAGGTTCTGATTTTGCGATTATCTTTCACTCTGCGAAAATTTATCTCCAAACCGCAACTTGGCGGACACAGTTTAGGAAAATACTCGTTTAACTGCGCCACTCTTCCGCCAAAAGATGCGCCTTTCTCAACGAGAAACACATCATTTCCGACTTCAGCGGTTTCCAGAGCAGCAGTCAGCCCGCTGATGCCTCCGCCTACGACCAAAACCGCACCAGAGGTGCCTTGCTCGTCAGTCATACCAAACCTCCATAATTGCTCTTAAAATATTGTACTATCGTCACGTATAATAGTTACCCGTCCACAAGAACAGGTACAATACATAACAACTATTGAACACAGAAGAATTAACGAAAAAAGCTCTTGATGAACTTTTTAGCTTATGTTGGTAAGAGTTGCAATAATCTCTTGTCAACATAAACCAACCCCGCGAAAAAGTGCGGGATAAGTTCCTGCACGAAATGATTTTTTCATAAAGAACTAGAAAATCATTCCTTATTTACTAAAACCCCCAAATACCAAAAAAATCTCCAGGAGTCAAAGACCCCTGGAGATTTATTTTTCACATCACATCAACAACATTCTTAGCTATTACAGCCAAGGATCAGTTGAGAAGATGTTGAGACATTCAACCTTCTCACACTTCCATTCCTGGGTCTCAGGATTGAAGGTAGAGTTGACGAAGCATTTCCAGTTTTCGTCATCACAGGTCGGAAAATCAGATCTGTAATAGAAACCCGGATAACGGGATTCTTTTCTGAACTCGATGTGGCGAATATGCGTTTCAACACACCAGATACGATGGTAGTTCTCCCAGCAACGGAGCAGTTCATGCAAGTCGCCGGCAGCCATCTTCTCAGCGTCTTCGCGGAGAAGACGGAGGAGATCCAGACAGATATTGAGCAGCTTACCAGAGGTCATGTAGTAGGTCGCAACACCACCGCCATATTCGTCGGTGGCTTTCATGAGACGCATCATGAGGCCTGCAGGCTTGCAGTAGTTAGGATTGACATCAGCTGCGGTAGAAGCGCCTTTGAATTCTTCATAACGCCTGACTGGTGCATAAATCTCATCGGCGATTTCCTGTGCAGTCTGCTTCAGCTCAGGTTTGAAATCGTTATCACGGCAGAATTTAACCATCTGCTTAGCAGCGATACGACCTTCTGCATGAGAACCGGAGGAGAACTTATGACCGGAAGCACCAACACCGTCACCAGCAGTAAATAGACCGTCAACCGTAGTCATACGGTTGTAGCCCCACTTGTACTTATGAGAACGGGACTCATTTTGTACATCCGGAACCCAAGCTTCATCCGGACCGGAGGTCCAGATACCACAACAGCCCGAGTGAGAACCGAGCATGTATGGTTCGGTCGGCATTATTTCAGAACCTACTTTCTCAGGCTCAACGTTTGCACCGGCCCACAGACCGGCCTGACCGACGGACATATCAAGAAAATCTTCCCAGGCTTCAGACTCAAGATGTTTCCAGAATTTCTTCAGGGACTTGTCGTCCATTCCTTTTGCTTTACGATCATCGAGAAAAGCATTGAGAGCAACATCGGTAGCCATGTAAATCGGACCACGGCCTTCTCTCAACTCGTTGATCATCAGGTGATTACGCAGACAGGTAGGAGTAACCGCAGAAGCCCCATAAGGCATGAACTTCTCAAGTTCTTCTTTAACTGCATCACTGTTTGCATAAAACTCACCAAGACCATTCTGAACTTTGGCTTTGAACAGAAGGAACCATGCACCAACAGGTCCATAACCATCTTTAAAACGAGCGGGAGTGAAACGATTTTCCATCATGGTCAAGGTTGCGCCAACCTGGGCACACATGGTGTACGTAGAACCTGCATTCCAGACCGGATACCAAGCACGGCCTTTTCCTTCACCGGTAGAACGAGGACGGAAAATATTAACAGCGCCACCGCAAGCAACCATGGCTGCTTTGCAACGGAAAACATGTACTTTATTCTCACGAGTCGAGAAGCCAGCAGCACCGGCAATCTGGTTCGGCTTGTTTTTGTCAAGAAGAAGCTTAACGATGAAAACACGCTCCAGGATATTGTCTGAGCCAAGAGCGGTAGCAGCAGGCTCGGCGACGATACACTTGTAAGACTCACCATTGATCATGATCTGCCATTTACCAGTACGTACAGGCTGACCACCTTCACGAAGGGTTGGCGCAGGCTTGGCGCCGTCGAGGTTCTCGCCGTCTGCATCTTTTTTCCAAACCGGGAGTCCCCATTCCTCAAAGAGCTTAACTGACTCGTCAACGTGACGACCGCAGTCGTAGATAAGATCTTCACGAACAACGCCCATCAGGTCGTTACGAACCATTTTCACATAGCTTTCGATCGGATTTTCACCGATGTAGGTGTTGATAGCTGACAGGCCCTGAGCAACAGCACCGGAGCGCTCCAGAGAAGCTTTATCAACGAGCATGATTTTCATGCCTTCCGGAGCCCATTTTTTGATCTCGAAAGCGGCTCCACATGCTGCCATACCACCGCCGACGATGAGGATGTCGACATCATGCTCGACTACCTCTGGGTTCACTACTGCTTTGAGCTCACCTTTTGGTTTGTTTGGTAATGCCATTTCAAATCTCCTTAAAATAAAGATTTTGTAGTTAAAAAGTTTTCTAACTCAGCTTATTTGGGGCTGGGAACACTAGCCTCGAGGAACAGACATTCGTCATCGAGACTGGCGCCTTTCTGGCCTGCATAAGCATTGGCAGCACCCTCAGCGGTAGTGCGGATAGGAAACTTGAAACGCTTCATGTTGCCATTACGAAACTTCACCGTCCACATAATGGAATCAGAAGATCTCATTGGATGAACCTGCCCGCCCATTGGTACGAAGTCATCATAACCGCGAACAAAGATAGCACCCTGGGGACAGATCTTAACGCAGGAATAACATTCCCAACATGCATCAGGCTCTTGATTGTAAGCCTTCATCTCCTCAACGTTCAAAACCATCAAGTCGTTGGGACAGATGTACATGCACGCCGTTTTATCTCCACCTTTGCAGCCATCACATTTGGCAGGATCTACATAACTTGGCATTCAACTACCTCCTCAGTTTTGTATTAACTGTTGTGACCCTGAACCGACAGGGCCCACTTAAACTATATACAACTAAAAAATCCCTTAGTTGCCCGTATTCAACTGCGCAACGGGTAACCAAGTAACACTACAAACAAAATCTTTTTATCTCTAAACAATAAACTTGGCGTTAACTGAATGACTGCTCATTTTTCTCAAGCACTTTTTATATTAGGTTGCCTGGTAATTGTCAAGAAAATTCAACATTCAGCTAATTATGCTCAGGTGTAGTTGTTGCGAACGATAACCTCGCGAGGTTTGGCTCCATCAGCCGGTCCTACGATCCCCTCTTTCTCCATGGTTTCTATCATTCTTGCGGCTCTGTTATAGCCAACCCGAAGCCTTCTCTGCACCATCGAAATCGAAGCCTGTCCAGCCTCGGTAACAAGGGCAACCGCTTCATCGTAACGATCGTCAAATTCGTCTTCGCTATCAACTCCGGAGCCACTCTGTTCTTTTTCGATTTCCTGCATCACCGCCTCATCATAGCCGGAGCTCCCCTGCCGTTTCCAAAATTCAACGATATCCCCCGTCTCCTTTTCGGAAATATAAGCCCCATGAATTCGCTTTATATCAGCGGTACCCGGAGCAAGGAAAAGCATGTCTCCCGCACCTAGAAGATGTTCGGCACCTGAAGCATCAAGAATGGTTCTTGAATCGATTTTTGAAGAGACTTTGAAAGAAATTCTCGTCGGAAAATTTGCCTTGATCAAGCCGGTAAGGACATCGACGGACGGTCTCTGAGTGGCCAGTATCAAATGTATACCGGCGGCCCTGGCCATTTGAGCCAGCCGGGCAATCGCCGCTTCAACATCCTTTGAAGCCACCATCATCAAATCAGCCAACTCGTCTACAATCACCACAATATACGGAAGCTTCTCCTCATTGACCTCATTGTAGGAGTCGAAACTTTTTACCCGGGCTTCTTCGAGGAGCAGATAACGTCGCTCCATCTCTCTGACAGCCCAATTAAGAGCTCTTGAGGCAAGTTTGGGGTCAACAACTACAGGATGCAGCAGATGGGGGATGCCTTCATAACCGGAAAGCTCGATTCGCTTGGGATCGACCATGAGAAAGCGTACTTCCTGAGGAGTTGCATTATATAAAATGGAAGCAATAATCGTATTAATTCCCACACTCTTGCCGGCACCCGTGGCACCTGCGATAAGGAGATGAGGCATTTTGGCCAGATTCGCCATAGCGAGATTGCCTACCACGTCGAGCCCCAGAGCGATGGTGAGCTTGTGAGAGTTCGCTCTATATTTCTCTGCCCCGATCAGCTCACGAATATAGACGATCTGCCTTGTTTCGTTTGGTATTTCAATACCTAGTGCCGCTTTCCCGGGAACAGAACCAACCACGCGTACCGATTGCGCTTTCAGGCCAAGGGCCAGGTCATCGGCTAGTCCGGCAATTTTATTGATTTTTACGCCGGGAGCTGGAGAATATTCATAAGTAGTTACCACCGGCCCTGGGGAGATACCGATAACTTTGCCAGATACCCCGAAATTTTTTAATTTTTGTTCAAGCAGTTTCGATAGCTTATAATATACTTCATTATCAATCTTTTCCTGAACCTGATCACTCTTACTCAGAAGAGAGAGTGGCGGCAGCTTCCAGTCGCCTCTGGCAATAGGCTTGGCAGCGAATTCGTCATCCGCTTCGGCACTTTTGGCAGCACGGGCAGACTCTTTCACCAATGGAACTGTAACTGTTTGTAAAACCTGGGGAGCAAGCGTAGGTTTTTCCCTTTTTTCCGAAATACTATCCGATAATCTATCAGCAATTTTCAGTTTTCTGTCCGTGGATTTTTCAGGATTTTTCTCAAAGAGAACAACCAAGCGTTTTATCAAGCGCCATAAGGCTGCCATAAGTTGATAGGGTGAAAATTGGGTGGACAGCATCAGAGCAATCAAAAAGATCATTATGAAAAACAATATAGTTCCACCATGACCAACAACCGAATCTAATAAAGTGAAGCCCGTTTTACCTAAAAAGCCTCCTGCATTGAAATACTCTGGATTCTTGATTTTAAGCGAGGAAAGCAGCCCGCAAAAGGAAATGATCGCGCCTGTTAAGCCGGCAACTACCTGGGGTAAACGATTAAAAGACATCCTGGAACTAAAGAAGAGAAAGGATGATAACAACAACAGGGCGGGAAGTAGATATGCCCCCCAACCAAGAAAACCAATAAGTACACGGGCTATCAATGCGCCTATTTGACCACACCAGTTCCCTTGAATTTTTAATGAGTGGGAGAAAAGACTGAGATAGAGAAAAAGAGATATAAATATTCCAAGGACAGCCAGGGCCTCCTGTTTAAGCCCTGGTTTGGGTATATTGTTTTTTTGCGCCATGTGCCTGAGCCATTCCTGAAATAGTGTTCATCCGGAAAAGAGTTTTTTTCATGAATCGGAGCGCTTGATAAATTTATCCTCCGACATCTGCCTCATATCCCAGGATTAAATTCTCAGCGCAACGAAAACTCATAAAAAAGCCGTTTACCGACAAACACGAATTAGCATTTTTTTGATTATTCCGGGCCAAAGATGTACCCGGAATTCACTAAAATTGCAAGACGAGGCCCAAAAGCCAGGGATCACTTCTTAGCCAGTATTGCTCGTACCGCATCCAGTACCCCATTGATGAACTTGGGCGAATCCTCTCCGGCAAATCGTTTGGCGATCTCTACGGCTTCATTGATTGCAACTTGCGGAGGGACATCCGCCATCTCCATCATTTCGAAGGTGGCTATACGCAGCAGATTCCTATCAGTTGCGGCAATTCGAACCAGGCGCCAGTTGCTGGCAGCATCTGCTATCAGGCGATCAATCCGTTCAAGATTATCTGTAATCCCCTGCAGCAGAACAAGCGAATACCTTCTGGCCTTTTTGTTTACCTGAAAGAGAGAACAAAACAAATCAAACCGTTCTACAAGATCATAGCCAAATTGTTGATCAGGACCGATGGTAAAATCTTCCTGATAGAGAAACTGGAGTGCGGCTTCCCTTGAATTTCGGCGTGTACCCATATTTTCACAATACCTATGATTAAAAATACAAAAGGGGCAGATACCAACAGGTTGTCCCTATCTTCTGCCCCTCAACTTTCTGCGGACAAGTCAGTCCGCAGTTTTTTCATCTCAGAATCCGATCTCAGTGCAACTGATCAATTATATTAGCCATTTCTATGGCGGCAACTGCAACTTCAGCACCTTTATTGCCGGCTTTCGTACCACTGCGCTCAATAGCCTGCTCGATTGTTTCCGTAGTCAGAACTCCAAAAAGCACAGGTACTCCGGTTTCCAGGCCCGCTTGAGCCGTTCCTTTTGATACTTCGTTAACAACGACGTCAAAGTGCGGAGTCGCCCCTCGAATAACCACTCCGAGAGCGATAATAGCGTTATATTTCTGTGCGCCGGCCAATTTTTTTGCAATAAGTGGAATCTCAAAAGCCCCGGGCACCCTCACCACGTCTATATCATCAGAGGCGGCACCGGAACGAACCAGACTATCCAAGGCACCTTCCAACAGTCTCTCACTGAGAAACGAATTGAATCTTGCCACAACGATCGCAAATTTCTTGCCATCTGCATTGAGATTTCCTTCAATAAACTTTGCCATACCCTCTCACCTGAAATTGTTTAATTTGCCCACGCAGAACATACCTTTTTAATCATTGACGGCAATAAGATGCCCCATCCGGTCGCGCTTGCACATCAGATACTCTTTATTCTCTTTACTGGCCGGCATCTCCAGCGGCAACCGTTCGACAACTTCTATGCCATATCCTTCAAGACCTACAATTTTTTTTGGGTTGTTGGTCAAAATCGCCATTTTTTTCACCCCGAGATCCCGAAGAATCTGGGCGCCAATTCCATATTCGCGCAGATCGCTCTTAAAACCGAGCATATGATTGGCTTCGACAGTATCTACCCCTTCTTCATCCTGAAGACAATAGGCTTTCAATTTATTGACCAGACCGATACCGCGGCCCTCCTGGCGCATGTAGAGGAGGATACCGCATCCTTCCTCATCAATCATCTTCATTGCCGCGTTCAGTTGGAGTCCGCAGTCACAACGGGATGATCCGAAGACATCTCCGGTCAGGCATTCGGAGTGTACCCGGACAAGAACCCGATCCACCTTGGAAATGTCACCCTTGACAAGGGCAAGATGATCAAGATTGTCAACAGAATTGGAATAGACAACCGCCTTGAATTCACCAGCATGTTCTGTTGGGACACGCGCTTCCACGGCTCGTTGTACGAGGGTGTCCTGACGCAATCGGTAAGCGACGAGATCAGCAATAGTGGCAATTTTCAAATTATGTTTTTCGGCAAATTTCTCCAGGTCATTCATGCGTGCCATGGTCCCGTCTTCGTTCATGATCTCGCAGATCACTCCGGCGGGAGTCATGCCGGCAAGCCGTGAGAGATCGACAGATCCCTCGGTCTGCCCGGCCCGAACCAGTACTCCTCCATCCCTGGCCCTGAGTGGAAAGATATGACCGGGGCTGACGAGATCGATCGGCTTGGTGTTCGGATCGACAGCCACCTGAACGGTTCTCGCTCTGTCAGCAGCCGATATACCGGTCGAGACTCCGGTTCGCGCCTCAATACTCACGGTGAAGCCGGTTCCATAGGGGGAGGTGTTGTTGGAAACCATCATCGGCAACCCAAGCCTATCGGTCAGTTCTCCATTCAGGGTCAGACAAATCAGGCCTCTGCCATATTTCGCCATAAAGTTAATGTCTTCCGCAGTAACTTTCTCGGCTGCCATGTAGAGGTCCCCTTCATTCTCCCGATCCTCGTCATCAACCAGAATGATCATCTTGCCATCTTTGATATCTTTGATTACTGCTTCAATTGAACTTACTGCCATAATAATTCACACTCGTAATTGTAATGGTTAACCACATCCCGTCGGCGGGATCATATAAAGCCGTGCTGGGCAAGAAATCCTGGATTAATACCCTCACTCTCCACGGAATCGACTTTTGCCGGTCTGGGGACAAGCAGCTTTTCAACATACTTGCCGATTATATCAACCTCAATATTAACTTTACTGCCAATTTTCAGGGTACCAAGTGTCGTCACCTTCAGAGTGTGAGGGATAATTGACACAGAAAAGTGCCCCTGATCACAACTATTCACGGTAAGACTTACCCCGTCAATGGCAATCGACCCCTTCTCTATGATATACCGTCCCTGTTCGACCGGGTGGGAAAAAGAAAAAATGGTGAAAGTGCCGATTTCTTTCCTGCTTGCAACGGTAGCCATACAATCGACGTGGCCGGAGACGATATGTCCGCCCAGTCTGTCGGAAAGCTTAAGAGCCCGCTCAAGATTAACTGTTGATCCAGGGCCTAGCAACCCAAGCTTTGTTCGCGACAGAGTTTCCGGAGAAACATCGGCTGTGAAATTACGTCCCCGAATATTGTAAGCCGTAAGACATGCTCCACTGACCGCAATAGATTCTCCTTCCTCAGGTTCAGCCAGGTCAAAAGATGCTTGAAAGTCATAGGCTATTCCACCGCCAACCGTTCGCTTGCCTCTAATTTTTCCTGTGCCTTCAATAATCCCGGTGAACATGGCCTATCTAATCCCCACTCAGGGTTGCTTTGATAATTGCTCAGCTTTTTTCAAAAAACCTGCGGCAATATTATTGTGCCGGAAGTTATTATGGATCGACGCAATGGTCCGATAGGTATCAGCGGCTTTGTCATTTTCCTCAAGCTGCAGATAAAGTTCCGCTATTTGCTCCAGCGTCGTTACCGTTCCCTGCGGATCCCTGTTGTCATGATAGTGATCGAGGATTTCAAGACAGGATTGGATTGCCAGATCATATTGTTGCAGCGCTTTCCGCACTTCCACTATGCTTTTAAGTACCAGCAGCACACTCATCCGATCATTGGATTCTTCGCATATTTTCAAGGCCAGCTGATAATGGTTCAAAGCACTTTCATACTCGCCGCGGCCATAACAGACCTGCCCTAACTGGTTACTCGCATTGGCTATGCCGGCCTGGTCATTCTTTTCCTTGAAGCCGATGAGTGCATTGTGAAGTGCTACTGCCGCCTGACCATAGGACTTATTTGCTAAGAATCTTTTTCCCTCTTCATAATCCGCCTGCACCGGGTCCGCCGATTTGGTCGGCTGCGCGCCAGCCATTGGTCCTATGGCATCAATTGATTGCAAATTATCTGTCATTGCTGCTTACTCCCTGTATCATCTGTAATGCTGAACTCGCCGCCTCAGCGATCGTTGAAGAAACGAGTTTGCCATCTTTACAATACCAGAATTCCTCCTGATCCGCACTAAGCTCCATGAGCTTAATCGCCACTTCTGTCGCTTTAATGCGTCCCATAAGTCTGACTACTTGCCCTCTCACCTGTGGTTTCGGATGTTGCAGGAAATGGAATAGATTGTAAAACGGGGTATCACGAATCAGGTCGGGGCGCTTGCCGGCGATTTCGGCCAATGCCCACAACGTCTGATTTTGTGTGGAAGGCTCGCCTATGTAATTTAAAAGATGTCTCGTGAAAGCTCCAAATATATCCGAGCGCTGCGAGATGACATAGCCAATCGTTTCAACCATTCCCCAGGGCGTTGCCGCCGAATCGGAACAGGCCTCAAATAATCGGTGCAGCAGTTCCGAGACGGGACCCGGCTCACGGGTGGATGATCGCGCAACAACCCTGCCGATTATCCAGGCAATTCGCCAGCGATTCTCTTCGATGGGATCGTACAGTAGACGCTGCATCAGACGCAGGGTTTTTTTGTCGTCAAAACAGAGAGCGACCAGAGTATCGATATCTTCCTGATCTACCAGTTCCCTGACAAGCTTTTTGTTGGCTTTTCTGCGTATTCGTTTTTCATCGGGAGCAGGTTCAATTGGCACCGGCTTCATTGCCGGAGGTTTCCCCGGCGATCTCTGGACAGCTTCAGCTTTTTTATCCTTTACTCGCTGGGCAATATCCTGAATATCAGTATGCAGACGGACAAAATAGAGGACTCCACGCACCGCGCGGCCATCTACATTTTTCGTGGCAACGACCTGGTGCAACCTTTCGTCGTAATTTTCAATACGGCCGGTTAAATAGTCATCTTCCGGCATTAATTCCCAAGCCAAGTCAGCATTGTCATTGCAAGCATAGACCAGGGTTTCCACTATTGCCGCGCCTACATTGTGTCCTGTTGCATCTGAGGAATATACAGCACCGCACTGACAACGGCCAACGGGAAATTCCGTCATCTTTCTAACAGGGCCGTGGGTTGCCCGGCCAACTTTCTGTCCACAGAACGGGCACCAGGGACGTACAATAATTTGTTCTTTAGGCATCTATATCGCTCATATTCCTAGCTGCGTTTTTTTCCTCACGCCAGCTTTTGCTGAAGGCTCGATACAAAATTCGGATCGACCGAATAGCCGAGTTCTTTTGCTTTATCCAAATGAATTTTGGCTTCAGAAAAATTTCCTTTAAAATATAATGCTACCGCCAAATTGTTGTGGCCAAGTGCTGAATCGGGATCTAATTCAAGCCCTTTCCTGGCCGCCGTCACTGCCCGATCATCCTCGCCTTTCATTGTGAGTACAGCGGTGAGGTTTATCCAGCTGCTGGCTAATTTGGGGTCATATTGGATTGCTTTCTCGTAAGAGGCAATCGCCTTATCGAAATCACTGCGTTGCTGCCAGATAAGGCCCAGGTTTGCATGGGCCTGAGCGCTTTCCGGATTTACCGAAAGCGCCTTTTCATTCAGCTCCTGAGCTTTATCCAGATTTCCCTGTCCGAAGTATATCGCTCCAAGATTGATCATGCTCTCGCTGCCGAGATCGTCGATCTCAATAGCTCTTTCCAACGCTGCAATAGCTTCCGGAATGCGACCGGCCTTCATATAGACGAGGCCAAGGTGATGGAAGGCCATTACCGATTTGGGATGTTCCTTGCATTTTTTCTCGAGTTCCTCGATCACCTTCGGCAGATCTTCCCGCAACTGTTCTGACATAGTAGTCCTCTATATTTTAACGAGTAACAAATTCTAATATTTCAATGTATTTTCAGCAGATTATGATATTGAAAATTCATGAGACGTGTACACTTTTTCCTCGTATATGACGGGGTAGAATCCGTCCGCAATGAGCGCATACACTATAGACACCTTGAGTATACTTGCAACAATAAAATACGCGATGAATCGGCTGCAGCTGTTTATTGGTAAACCCGGCAAAACAGAATCCCCATCAGTTTTTATTGTTCGTTATTGTTCAGCCAGAATTTTTTTAGCCAACAATACGTCCTTGCTTATTTGTTCCGCCAATTCCTTCGGGCCGGAAAACTTCCTCTCACTACGCAAAAATTTCAGAAGATTCACCTTGATTGGTTTGCCGTAAATATCTTCGTTGAAATCAAAAATATGGGTTTCCGCCACAAGCTGTTCTTCACCAAAGGTCGGGTTGTAACCGATATTGAGAATGCCGCCGTAGCCTCGACCTTCACAGTAGACCTGAGTTACATAAACCCCATGCTTCGGCACCAGATCCTCCTCATTGAATTTCAGATTCGCCGTAGGAAAACCAATTACCTTGCCGCCACGCTGTTTACCTACCTGTACTGTCCCCCGGATTTGATAGCTACGCCCAAGAAGTTCTCGTGCCGCCGCCATTTTGCCCTCCCGTACCAGTTCACGAATCCTTGTCGAACTGACAAGTTGATCGCCCATATAATAGGCTTCCACTATCGTTACCGGAAAACCATAGATACTCCCCTGCTGTTTTAAAAAGCCGATATTTCCGCTGCGCCCCTTACCAAAGGCGTAGTCATAGCCTACCACCAGCTCTTTTACGCCAAGCTTTTTAACCAGCAGATCTGCGACAAAGGAGTCAGCTGTCGTTTTGGCAAATTCCTTGGTGAAGGGAATAACCAGAAGTATATCAATACCCGATAGCCCAATCAGCTCTTCCTTCTGGGCACAGGTTGAAATCAGCTTGATTCCGCCAGGCAGCAATACCTGCAGGGGATGCGGATCAAAAGTAATGGCCACGCTTGTGCCCCCGATGGCTCGGGCCTTATTGACAACCGTTGCAAAAAGCTGTTGGTGTCCACGATGAACACCGTCAAAGTTGCCGATCGTAACGCAGGCATTCGTTAACGGCTGGGTAATATCTTCAATCTTTCTAAAAATTTTCATATTTAGTACATTGGGTAATTTTTTTATTGTTCACACGAAGAATGTCTTGACAAAATCCCGCGCAGGAAGCATATTCATGCGCGTTGCCGAAGTGGCGGAATTGGTAGACGCGCTAGGTTCAGGGTCTAGTGGGGGTATCCTCGTGGAAGTTCGAGTCTTCTCTTCGGCACCATTTAAAATTTCAAGGGCTGCAATCTTCTTCTGATTGCAGCCCTTTTTGCATTCTTTGCTTGTTTCTTGCTGTTTCATGTCCCCGATCCTTCCTGGATGCCTCCTTTCCCTGGCCAGTTCTTTCCGCAACGAGTGCATCAGGGATTGAAGCCGTATAGCATGATTCCGGCAGACTTGCAATCTCCCTTTCAGCAGCAATCCCGACAAGCTACCCGGAAATCCTGTCCGGATTGCATCGAATCCATCCCGGAATTGCTATTCCAATGCGGGCAGCAAAAATGAGAAAATCGCTCCCTCCGGTTCGTTCTGCTCCGCCCAGATCATGCCTTGATGATCTTCAATTATACGTTTACATATGGAGAGCCCTAATCCTACTCCGCCAGTGCCTTTACTGGTTTTGCTGCCGCGAACAAATTTGCCGAATACCGATTCCAGCTCATTTTTCTCAACGCCTATCCCCTGGTCGATAACCATGACTTTCCAAGCCGACTGACGTTCCCCGTCTCTCTCCAGGTACCCTTTTTTCAGAAAAATCCGCACCTCTTTCTGGGGGGCTGTGAATTTCATGGCATTGGCCAGGAGATTCCTAAGAACCTGGTATAGTTTGGTCTTATCGTAACGTGCCGGAGCCGGATATCCAGGAGGTTCATACCTCATCGATATCCCCCTTTCGTCCATCATCACGGTAAATTCGGCCACCACCTTCTCCAGATCCCGCGACAAATCATATTCACCGAAATTATAACTGGCTTTGGCGGATTCCAGGGTGCCAAGATCAAGAAGCTCGCTGAGCAACTGCAGCAATTGATCACCACTTGTGACAATCATATTAAAATATGTCTCCAACTTTTCTCGCGATGCACAGTTGACCTTTTTCAAGCCCAGTCTTGCCACACTTAGAATACTATGCATAGGGGTACGCAGTTCGTGAGACATGCCGGCAAGGAACTCCGATTTTGCCTCGTTGGCGAGTTGTGCGGTATGCAGAGCCTCCTTCATGATTGTGACATCGGTACAGATTCCGGCGGTGGCGTAGATGCGTCCGTTATTTTCCTTTAATGGAAATTTATGAACGAGCAGGTTTTTTTCCTGGCCACCAAAGGTAAAAGTTCCTTCAAGCTCTATCGACTCACCGGTCTCGATAATTTCTGAATCTCTGAAACTGAAAAAACGGCCCACATTCTCCACAAAGACGTCCAGATCCGTCTTCCCCCGCAACTCTTCAAGGGTACGGCAGCAGAGATGTTCAAACGGCTTGTTGACGGTGAGGTATCGTCCTTCAAGATCTTTACAATAAATGGGCAACTCGATATTACGCAGTATCGCCTGCAGATATCCTTCGCTTTCCGAAAGGAATTTTCTAGTTTTTTCTAGCGTTTCCTCCATCTGCTTCCGCACCGTGATATCTCTCAGGGTTACAAAAATGATTTGTTCTTCCTGCCATGTTACCCGGCGCAGATTGGCGTGGACCAGCAGAAGGCTATGTTCTTCCCGTCGTATTACCTTGCACTCGAAATCATCCTCTTGTTCATTAACGGCTTTTGCCCAGTGGTCCTGAATAGTCAGATTACTTTTGTTCGGCATGGTGAAAAATTGCCAAACCTGGGTGTTCACAATTTCTTCCCTAACCCCGGGAAACAACTGTAATGCTGCCCTGTTAACATCCAACACCTTGCCATCCAGCGCGCAAATTATGATGGCTTCATGAGTAAGGTTGAATAGTTCGAGCAGCTTTTTTCTTCCATTTTCCACTTCCTCTCGTAGTTTTCGTTCTTTTTCGATAGTCTCCGACAACTTACTATTGGTATCCGACAGCTTTTCGGCCTGCCTCTCGAAAAGATAAGCAGTAATGAGCGAGTCCCAGAAATGAAAATTCCAGTGTTTGGTTTGAACCACGAGGTAGAAAACAAAAAATGCTATTGCCAGAATGGCCGATAAAAGCTCGGCTTGTCGAATGAGCAAACCGGCAAAAATACAGGGAACTACAGAAAGAAGAAGATAATTTACGGCAAGTGCCCGCCAGATACAAAAATTCATCATGGATCCAGCCCCTATCCCCGCCGTAAGAATAAGAATGAGCAACACCTGGAAGCCTTGAAAATTGGCATAAATAAAAATGGCGGTTGTCAATCCCCAACCGAGAGCCATCGCCAGACAAGCCCAAAAAAAGATCCCTGCCCACCTGGTCAGGGATTCTCCGGTGTATTTTTCTATGCGGGTGATTGCCAGATAACGGGTCAGAGCCCCCCCCAACATTATCAGGGCCAGGCTGATACAGGTAAAAGGAGAATTAAAGAGATATCCCGAGGTAAGGTTCACTATGGCAAAACAGAGAGGTACAATGACTGAACCAAGAACCGATCTCTCAGCCAGTTCGCGCACTGCTCTTTGGATCAACAGTTGGCTTTCCGCAGCCGATAATTGCACTGATCGAACCGAGAGTGTCTGTGTTAAATCTCTAAAGTTTACCATGTGGCCAATTTAATTATCACTGAAAGGGGTCGATCAATTCATACGTAATAAGCCAATGTCTCTTGTCAAGGAATTGTCAAGATTGCTGGCGTCGTAAAAACTCTTCATCTGCTTCGTTGCTGCAAGATTTCTATCATTACGACGTACTCTAGTACGTCGTAATGATAGAAATCTTGCGCGCCTCGCATATGAAGTTTTTTACCTAGCCATCTGATATTTAGGTTTTTACGAGTCCATCAAGATTGCGGGTGAAATACGAGTCAAGGAAGGAGATCCGCAACTCCCTCTACACCTGCGCATAACCCGCACAAACATGAATCATGAATATAATAATTTTTCCGGATTTTGGGATATTTTTTACCGAACAGTGATAATACGATAGTCAACTAATCTATTGCCCGAAAGAAATCATTAATCAGGGAGGCCATCTTAACCAAGACCAACCGAATCTCAAAACAGTCCTCAAATGTTGTCAGGCACACTTGATATATTTATCACAATTCCTTATACATATCTCAACCCATTATGAACTTCGTTTTCTTATTCCCGCTCGGCTGACACAGGAAATTTACCATTGAAATCAACATATTTTCTCATTTTATTTTTCTCCTTACGCTAGTATCTGAGCTTGACGACTTTTGGATAAGCTCCTATTATAGCACGACTGACTTATTCAAAAGTCGATTAATATTTATATCAATGGTGCGTAGCAGGCTATCATAACCGAAGGAGTTAAGAATGCTGGAACTGAAAAAGGGCGATGAAATTCTAGCGATTGTTGGTGGCATCACCAACATAGCAGACGCCAAAAAAGTGTTTGCCAATAATCTCGATGAGATTAATAACAATAAGCTGGCAAAGATCAAAAACGACGAAGCGTTGATTAAAATTGCCAACACCATAAACATGTGCCGACCCGATAACGTCTTTATTAATACCGGCACGCCGGAGGATGTTCAATGGATCCGGGAGTACTCCCTCGAAAAAGGTGAGGAAAAGAAACTGGCCAAAGCCGGGCATACGATTCATTTTGACCTGCCTGAAGATCAGGCCCGCTTAGTGAATCAGACTTTTTATATCATCAATGAAGGGGAGAAGATGAGCTCCCTGGCCAAATCAGTTTTACGCAGTGAGGCCATCGATTACGTGAAAAAGTTCATGCCCGGAATTATGACCGGCATGACTATGATAGTTGGCTTTTACAGTCGTGGTCCGGTTGGTGCTGAGGCGGCTATACCGGCGATTGAAATATCTTCTTCCGGCTATGTTCTGCATTCCGCTGAATTGTTATATCGGAATTGTTTCAGTGACTTTGATGCGGAAGCCAAACGAACCGGCCTCTTTTTCACGAACGTTCACGCCCAAGGAAGCAACACCTCCGCCGATGTACCTAATGCCCGCATCTTCATGGACAGAAGCTGGATGACAACTTTTTCCACCTTCTGCACCTATGCCGGCAACACCTTGCTGCTTAAAAAAGGCAATCATCGTTTCAGCGTAGATTACGCCACATACTACAAGCTGGAAGAACAACTCTCAGAACACATGTTTATCACCGGTATGACCGGTCCGGGCGGCAGAAAAACCTTCTTCGCCGGAGCTGCCCCATCCGGATGCGGTAAAACCACCACTGCCATGGTAGGATCTGATTTCATCGGCGACGACCTGGCACAGTTCTGGATCGACAAGGACGGCATACTCCGTGCCATCAACCCTGAAAAAGGTATTTTCGGCATCGTTGAAGACGTTAACCGCGAAGGTGATCCCTTCTTAATGGACTGCCTGCGCGGGGATGGAACGGAAGTTATCTGGTCGAATGTTCTCGTTGCCGACGGCGTTCCGTACTGGGTCGGCAATGGCGAGGCTGCTCCTGAAAAGGGCGTCAATTTTCAGGGAGAATGGTACAAAGGAAAAACCGGACCGGATGGCTCTCCAATCCCGATGTCCCACAAGAATTCCCGCTGCACTCTTCTTGCTTCGGCAATTGCCAATCACGCCACGGCCTTGTCCGAAGATCCGAAAGGCGCACCCGTAAAAGTCATAACGTATTCCGGCAGGGACGCGGACACCATGCCCCCGGTATGGGTTGCCAGAAACGCCGACGAGGGTGTTGTAATCGGGGCGTCAATCGTTTCCAGAGCCACCGCCACTGAGGTAGGCGCCACTGGCGTGAACAGGCAGCCTTGGGCCAATGCCCCTTTTATTCCAGGTTCGCTGGCTGATTATATGCGGGCTCAATTCACTTTTTTCAACTCGGCGAAGTTCTCCGACGCCACCCGGCCGATCATGGCGGGCTTGAACTATTTCCTTACCCACGAAAACAGGGGTGGGACCGGCAGTAAACTTCTTGGTGAAAAAAAGGATGTCAGAGTCTGGCTCGGCTGGTTGGAAATGTTCGCCAATGGCGATATAGAAGCAATCACCACTCCGATCGGCAACCTGCCGAAGTATGAGGATCTGCTCCCCTTGTTTCAAACCATTAACAAGGAGTATCCGAGGTCTTTATACGATATGCAGTTCGCCCTCTATGTGGATAAGATTGTGGCCAGGATTGACCTCCAGCGGGAAGCGTACAGCAAGGAAGCTGATATTCCACAACTGTTTTTCGATATCTATGAAAAGCAGAAAAAAGAACTTCTGCAACTGAAAGGAAAATTCGGGTCTGTCATTCTCATGGAGAAACTTTCCTGATTCTCTTCAGCCGGATAGCCCGATCTGATCATCGGGCTGTCCGGTGAAATTCAATTTCTCCGAGGGTTTCCGCGAAACTGCTCTCTAAAGAAAAGCAAATGCCAACGGTTTCCGAAATCCTGAAGACATGAAACCTCCCTCGGAATTATCCACCGAAAGCAAGATCTTGCAGGTTTCGGATCCTAAACTTCTCAACACCTATTCCCTGGTCCTTTCCGCTGCAGGAATCACCCACCGTATTCAGTTTATTTCCGCTGATCATATTGAAATCTATGTCGCAGCCGGACAACGTGAGAGAGCACTGTACGAACTCGCTTCCTATGACAGGGAAAACAGGAACTGGCCTCCCTCGTCCCGGCCGGATGCCTTCGTTCCAACCTTTCGGGCCATGAGTTCAGCAGTCGTAGGCGGGCTGGTTTTCATGTATGGTCTTAGCGGCGACTGGCGCCTTCATTCTTACTGGTTTCAAAAAGGTGCCGGCGACTCCTCAGCTATTCTGAACGATCATCAGTTCTATCGGCTGGTTACCTCTCTTACCCTGCACGCGGATATCGTGCATCTCCTCGGCAATTGTTTTCTCGGAGCCATAATTTTACATTTTTTTTTCCATCTTACCGGCAACGGCATCGGCCTCTTCGCTCTGTTGTTCACAGCAACTCTGGCTACCTTTATCAATGTCATGGTTCATGGTCCGGGCCATTTGTTTGTCGGTTTTTCCACAGCGATTTTTAGCATTATCGGCATGCTCTGCACCATCAGCTTCGCCATGCAAACTAAACGTTTCGCTCTACATTTTTTCATGCCCATGATGTCAGGCCTGGCTCTTCTCGCCTTTCTCGGTACCGGTGGAGAAAGAACAGATCTCGGAGCGCACCTTTTTGGTTTTTTGTGCGGACTCACCACCGGCAACTTCGTACGGTTGCCGATTTTTACCGCATTACGTTCCTCATTTCTCATGCAAACCTTTTTTGGGGCTTTTGCCATCGGAACTTTTTTTGTCTGCTGGATTTTTGCCCTCAATTCTTAAAGAGAGTAAAAACCATTCCCGGCAGGTAATTAATTCACAATTGAGATTGCAATCGGTGTTCTGAATTATTACCCTTATGAATTTAATGTACTATTTTAAGGGATCCCTATATATTAGAACGCTATTATCATTGAGTTTTAACATCGAGGATACAATTTTCATACTATTAACATTCAGGAGATTTTTATGTCCAATCAGGATCAACAACCTCCATGGGGGAAAAAGAATAAGCCCCAAACCCCGGAAGAGATTGTGGCACAGCTGATTAACAAACTACAGGATTTTTTTTCAGATAAAAAAAGACCACCTCCTTCAGGAAATAACCAGGAACCACCTCGTCCATCCTCTTCCCCTTTTACCAACTTGGGAAAACTTCTGGCTATTGTACTCATCCTCGTTGTTATCCAAGGCGTCTACACCTCCTTTTTTAAAATAACTCCCGGTGAAGTTGGAGTAGTACTTCGACTTGGCAAGTACTCACGTACTGTACCTTCAGGCCTGCATTTTAAAATTCCGTATATCGACAAACTCTTTAAAGTTGATGTAGAAACCATCCGGAAAGAAGAATTCGGTTTTCGAAACCGCTCAGGCGGGCAACAAACAGCTTACGAACATCGTACGTATGATAACGAATCGCTCATGCTTACTGCGGATAAAAACGTCATTAATGTTGCCTGGATTGTGCAATACAAAGTTGCCGATCCCTATACCTTTCTGTTCAAAGTCGCAAATGTCCGTCAGGCAATTCGGGATAATTCCGAGAGTGTGACCAGGCGGATTGTAGGCAATATGGATTTTGACTATGTCCTGGGTAACCGTGACCTACTCGCGGCATCCGTAAAAAGAGAACTGCAGGAGCAGCTCAACAGACTCTTTCCCAAAGGAATGCCCGGCGTCACTATCGGCACGGTGCAATTTCAGGACATAAACCCGCCCGATCCCGTAAAACCAGCGTTTAATGAAGTCAATGAGGCTGATCAGGACATGGAACGCTTGGTTAATGAAGCTCAGGAGACCTACAATAAGGTGATTCCCAAAGCGTATGGCGATGCTAAAAAAATTGTTGAAGAAGCCTATGGCTATCAAGCCCAGCGCATCAATAATGCAAAAGGTGAGACCCTGAGATTTATTGACATCCTCAAGGAATACAAAAATGCCCCCGAGGTAACACGTCAACGGATGTATCTGGAAACCATGAAAGACATACTGCCTTCCGTAGAATCTGTCTATGTTATCGATAAAAACCAGCAAGCGCCTATTCCCCTCCTGAACCTCACGTCAGAAAAAGGCATGTCGATAGCCAACCCTCAACAGACCGGTTCTACCAAAAGGAAATAGATATGAAACAGATAGCCCAATTTTTACTTGTCGGCCTTGTCCTTCTGGCGATTGTAATAGTCTATGACGGCTTTTTTATCCTTGAGGAAGGAAAACAAGCAGTAATCACCCAGTTTGGTGCCCCGGTTGGTGAGCCGGTTACTGATGCAGGCATTCATTTCAAAATACCTTATGTGCAGCAAGCCGAAATTTTTGAAAAGAAGATCCTGATCTGGGATGGAGCCCCTAACCAGATTCCGACCAACGATAAAACCTATGTTTACCTGGATGTTACCGCCAGATGGCGTATATCAAACGCACTGAAGTTTCTCCAGGCTGCCAACAATCAGGACAGGGCACAGTCACTGTTAAGCGACATCATAGACGGAACTGTCCGCGATATGGTCAACAAGAATGATCTGATCGAAATCATACGAAGTTCCGACTGGTCCATCGATACCATGTCGGAAACTACAGCGGCATCGGCAATTGGTACCAAGCCCAAAAACGGCCGGGATAAAATTGCCAACCAGATTCTTGAGGTAGCCTCGAAGATAACGCCGCAATATGGGATTGAACTTATTGATGTAATTATAAAAAGAGTAAATTATATAGATTCGGTTCGCCTGAAAGTATACGACAGAATGATTTCCGAGAGAAAAAGGATTGCCGCGGAAAAACGATCAAAAGGTGAGGGGCAGAAAGCAGAAATCCTTGGTACCGTCGACCGTAAACTCAAGGAAGTTATTTCAGGCGCCAACCTGGAAGCCGTAACAATAAAAGGGAAGGCGGATGCTGAAGCTAGTAAGATTTACGGTGAGGCCTACTCTCAGGATCCCGATTTTTATAGCTTCCAGAAAACGCTGGAAAGCTACTCGTCAATTATCGGGAAAAACACCTCACTGGTGCTTTCCTCCGATTCCGATCTGTATCGTTTCTTAAAGTCTGTAAAAGGAAAATAACACCACCCCACACGGGGGTACTCTTTTTTTACCGTGATACATGCAGTCATGTTCCCGCATGTATCACGGCAGTGTTTCGTCGCTCATCCAGCAGATGACCGGTGCGACTATTTGCCGGTCTGATTGCCATCCAGCCCGCTGCTTGTTCCCGGATATGCCGGAGCGTGATCTTTTTGGTAGGGAATCCTTCCTTTGTCTTCGAGCATGCCGAGAAAAGTTTCCAGTTGTTCATCATCTTCAATGATATCTGTCTCAAGTTGCTCATAACGACAATTACAATGGCTCAATTGCCCTTCGCACCAGGGACAAATCTCCACGGTACATCCCAGCAGATGATACTGACCTTCCGGTACCCCGCATACGGGACAGATTTCCTTTTCTTTTCCTTTAGCTGCTGAGTATTCTACTAAATCCTCAACAGCCGGGCACACTTTCAGAAACGCTTTCTGGTTTTTAAAACCAAAGAATGACAATACTTCCGGGTCCAGCTCTTGTCGATACTCGCCCAGTAACAGAACATGCTCCGGAGACACGGCATACAGATATGAATAGGCAGCGGTAGAAAGGACAAAAAGATGCACACCCTGGCGATCAAGGAGTCTGGCGATCCGAACTACAGCCTCTTCGCGCGCTTCAGGCAAAGATGAATAATATTCCCGAAACAATCGTATGACCAGTCCATTATTTCTGTACCGGTCAACGAGGGCGACGGCCTCTTCTATGTCCGTTTCCGGAACTGCATATTGTATGAAGAGTTCGATCTCCTCGATTAATTGCTGCATCCTATTCTTGATTGGCATAATGGCCCTTCTAAATTAAGCATTTTAAATTGGATCACCGGTCCGGCGTACCATGCTGAAATGTATACGCCAAGGACCGCAATTTTAAGATCATTTGCCGAAAAGTCAAAAATATACTATAGTAATTTCCTGAAGATCATTCCAGCATCAATTAAAGCCCAGTGATTTCACCCGGGCTTACTATTTTGCGTTAGCTAGTCCTTCTTTCCGGCCATATCTCCAGTCTGCCCCGCAAAGCTGTAGCTTTAAACCATGTTGCCGTTGTGCAGGGTACTTCTATTTCCCATTTGGACTGCCGGGGCAATTATAAAAGCAGAAGTGTGTGTTCCGATCCGGGTTCACCGTTTCGCCAACATCGAGGAATTACTATGCCACAACAATTTGCAACACTCTCTCTGGAAGATAAATTGTATAAACTGCCTATCATCGAGGGAACAAGAGGAGATAAAGCCATTGATATTCGAGGTCTGCTGAAAAAAACCGGCTATACGACTCTTGACAGTGGCTATATGAATACCGGGGCCTGTACTTCAGCGATCACCTACCTTGATGGGACCCAGGGAATTCTTGATTATCGCGGTTATGCTATCGAAGATTTAGCGAAAAACTGTTCTTTTACTGAAGTTGCCTATCTGATTCTTCACGGTGAATTACCGACTTTTGATGCCCTTGAGGCATTTAAACACGACATGCGCCGTTTTGCTTTGCTCCACGAAGATATGATCCATTTTTTCGATCATTTTCCTCCCAACGCATCACCTATGTCCATTCTCTCGACCACCGTGAACGCCCTGCATAACTACTATCCTGAGATGGACAAGGAAGATGATCCCTACGGTGGTTATACGGTGACAACTGCCCGGCTGCTTGCTAAGACTCGAACCATAGCAGCCTTTTCCTATAAAAAGAGTATAGGCCATCCTCTCGTCTATCCGAGCCCCCGGTTGAATTATTGTGAAAATTTTCTCAATATGATGTTTGATCGGCCGAACCTTCCCTATAAAATTAAGCCCGAATTCGTCTCTGCCCTGAACAAACTGCTCATTCTGCATGCTGATCATGAACAGAACTGCTCCACTTCGACTGTTCGGTTGGTCGGCAGTGCCGGCGCCAACCTGTATGCTTCAATTTCTGCGGGAATCTGCGCTCTTTGGGGACCGTTGCATGGAGGAGCCAATCAGGCGGTGATCGAAATGTTGCTGGCGATCCACAAAGACGGCAACAATTACAAGAAATATATAGAAAAAGCCAAAGACAAAAACGACCCCTTTCGACTCACTGGCTTCGGCCATCGGGTATACAAAACCTTTGATCCCCGGGCTAAAATAATTAAAGAGGCCTGCAATGAGATAATGAATGAGCTCGAAATCCATGACCCCTTGCTTGATATTGCCCTGGAGATGGAAGAGCATGCCAAAACCGATGAATATTTCATCGAGCGGAATCTCTATCCCAATGTCGATTTTTACAGCGGAATCATCTATCGCGCCATGGGGATCCCAACCAATATGTTTACTGTGATGTTTGCCCTTGGCCGGCTGCCCGGCTGGATAGCTCAATGGACCGAGATGAAGGAAGATCGCGAGAACGCCAGAATCGGACGGCCCCGGCAAGTATACTCCGGCCGGCGGCGCAGAACTTTCGTTCCTATGAAGAACCGATCATAATCGGTGCGGACGTGTTGGACAATTTGCGACAGGAGTCATGTTCCTGACATGCTCCTGCTCCAATTTTCCGTTTGTGCTTACAGTTACACTTAATACAACACCTAAATCCGCTTATTTCGCAAGACTGTTGCCCACTTCAAAGTTTACGACTAGCGGGACATCCAGGGGCAGGGCATTTTCCATGGCCGTTTTAATGAGCGGCTTGGTCTGCTCCAGTTCCGTTTCCGGCAGTTCAAAAACCAGTTCGTCATGAATCTGCAGCAACATTCGGGCAGACAACCGGCTTTCTTTGATGATATTGTCACATCTGATCATGGCCAGCTTTATGATATCGGCCGCAGTTCCCTGGATAGGCGTATTGATCGCCATTCTTTCTGCGAATTCCCTTCGAGACTTGTTTTTGGCATGGATTTCCGGAACGTTTCTTCTTCGTCCCAAGAGTGTTGTCACATAGCCGTTTTCCCGAGCCTGAACAACAATAGCCTCCATAAATTTTTGCACGCCGGTGTAGAGATGAAAGTAGCTGTCGATGAAACGCTGAGCTTCCTTTCTGCCGATATCAAGCTGGCTTGCCAGCCCGAAACTGCTCATCCCGTACACGATACCGAAGTTTATGCTTTTTGCCACCCTGCGCATCTCCGGTGTGATCAGGAGCGGTGAAACGCCGAAGATCTCGGCTGCCGTTCTGGCATGGATATCTTCTCCTGACCGAAAAGCTGCGAGTAGTGCCCGATCATTGGAATAGTGGGCAAGAACCCGCAAATCTATCTGGGAATAATCCGCCGAGAGAAACACCAGACCTTCACCCGGTACAAAAGCCTCTCGTATTCGATTCCCTTCCTCGGTCCGAATCGGAATATTCTGCAGATTTGGATCACTGCTGGACAGACGACCGGTCGCAGCCACAGCCTGATTGAAGGATGAATGTATTCTTCCGGTTCGCGGATCCTGTAATTGGGCGAGTTTATCCACATAGGTGGAGAGTAATTTCGCCACCGTTCTATACCGAAGAACCAGCGCAGGCAGTTCGTGATTTTTTGCAAGTTTTTCCAGCACTTTTACATCGGTTGAATAGCCGGTCTTGGTTTTTCTGCCTTGAAGTAACCCCTGTTCTTCGAACAATATCTGGGCCAGCTGTTGTGTAGAGTTAATGTTGAATGAATGTCCGGCCAAGGCGTAGATATTTTCCTCCAGCTCTTTGAGTTTACTGGAAAATTCAGCCGACAGCACTGCCAGCCTGGATGGATCGATGCAAATACCGGTCACCTCCATTTCGGCAAGGATGGTCAGAATCGGCATCTCAACCTGGCAAAAGAGATCCATTACCCCTTTTTCACTCAGCAAGGGTTCAAACTCCTGCCAGAGCAACAGGGCGCCATAGACGTCCTCGCAACTATAGATGCCCGCTTTTTCAATATCCACACGAGCGAAGCAACCATCGCTTTTATCTTCTCCGACGACTTCGGCAAAAGATGTCATCTTCAGGCCGCGCTGCAGACAGAGCGCGTCAAGTTTCAATGAAGGTCCCTCACTCTCGAGGAGATATGCGGCAATGAGGGTATCGGCGAGCGGTCCCCCCAGTGCAATCCCCCACTGTTGTTTAAGCACTGTAAAATCGTATTTCAGATTATGGCCAACCTTCTTCAGCTCTGGGGACACCAGGAACGGTTCAAGAGCGGCGACGACTTCCTGTTGATTTATTTGTCCTTCAACAAGCTTGCCGTTGTGATCCACATGGCCAATGGGAATATACCAGGCTTTCTCAAGTCTGGTGCAGAGGGAGATGCCAACGAGCCGTGCGTTTCTCGCATTCAAAGAGGTAGTTTCCGTATCGATGGCAAGGATGTCGGCATTCCGCAAGTCATCGACAACCTCGGCCAGCTGCCCTCTCTCCCGTACGGTTACGAAACCTTCAACGGGTACCGCGGTCGAAGTGTCTATTCCCTTCAGCAGATTTAAAAATTCCAGCTCTGTATATATCTCCGCCAGTTGTTGGTCGTCAGTCGGCTGCACCAAGTAATTCTCAAGTTCCGGAATCGCTACATCCGATTTGAGCTTGATTAATTCACGCGAGAGATAGGCCAGATCCCGATGTTCAAGAATTCTTTCTTTCAACTTGGAATTTTTCATCTCCTCGACATGCGCATACAACCCGTCAAGCGTGCCGTAATCACCGAGCAGTTTTTCCGCGGTCTTTGGGCCGACTCCAGGCACTCCCGGAACATTGTCGGAACTATCCCCAATCAAGGCAAAAAGATCGAGAAGTCGATCCGCCGAAACCCCGTATTTCTTTTTGACCGCTTCCTGATCCATCACTTTGTCTTTCATGGGATCCCACATGACCACCTTTTCAGACACAAGCTGCAGAAGATCTTTATCTCCTGAGACAATCACTATATCCTGACCTTGGGCTGTAAATTTTTTTACCATGGAAGCAATAATATCATCGGCCTCGACATCCTGTTCTTCCAGCATCGAGATGTTCGCCGCCCTAACGAACTGTTTAATGAAAGGAATTTGTACACTCAGATCCTCGGGCATTGCGGGACGATTGGCCTTGTACTGATCGTAGAGTCGATTGCGGAAAACCGGCCCCCGGCTGTCAAAGGCAATGAGCAGATATTTTGGATTTTTCTCCCGGATCAGTCGCTTTACCATATTAACAAACCCAAGAATCGCATGAGTCGGCATTCCCTTGCTGTTCGACAACGGGGCTATAGCATGGTATGCCCGGTAGATGTACGAACTCCCATCTATGATATAAATTTCTTCTTTCACAACCAGCTGCTCCATATAGTTTGAGGATTCATCAGTACCGGGCTGTTCCCGAATTCTTGAAATGCCGATATTGTTTCAACTTTCATAAACAGGATCATTCGGTCCATTGCAAGGCACGAATTGGGAAATATAGCGGGTTTTTCCACGTTTGTATCGAAGAATCTCTTTTTCCTTCCGCCTGCATCGATACCGCATATAAAAAAGGCCCCGGACAAGGGATTGTCCGGGGCCGGTTTTGCTATTTTTCTTACTTTTATCTCAGTGGTCTCACCCAGGAAGCCTGTGGACCATTGTCACCCATCGTTTCACCAAAGCTTACACTGTCTCCTTCTGCCAGCTCATCCATATTTAAATTTTTCAGAGCATTTTCATGAAAATAAATATCTCTTTTGTCTGCTGAAGTGATAAAACCATAGGACTCATACGGAGAAATCTTTCTAATGATCCCCAACCCTTCCATAGGGGTCACCAGACTTGGCTGTTTTTTGCTTTTTCGTTTCTTTCTCTGCATCTCTTTTAATTGTAAGGTCAATACATCAAAAGATTCGGTAAGGGCGACACGCACGGTCTCGGCTCTTCTGGTGACAACAGCGGTATCATTTGGCACTGACGCTACCAGTTTAATCTCATACCCACCCTCTTTATAATGGGTAGTTGCTTCAATGCTGACACGTAAATGAAGAACGAAATTTGGGTAGTGACGAATTAGTTTTTCCTGTTCTTCCTCAATTTTCGTCTGCCAACCTTTACGTAGCTCAACATTTCTGGCTTCGATCTTCAGTTCCATATAGTTCCTCCAGCTCTGTTCCAAACAGTGGTTACCCACCTGTTTTGCTCATGCATCACCATGGATGCATCCCATGCAGGTCATCGCCGGACCAGACAGAGGGAACATCTCA
This sequence comes from uncultured delta proteobacterium, assembly GCA_963835305.1. Taxonomy (GTDB): domain Bacteria; phylum Desulfobacterota; class Desulfobulbia; order Desulfobulbales; family Desulfocapsaceae; genus Desulforhopalus_A. The sequence continues at coordinate 302,889 of CAWIEU010000006.1, read as the reverse complement.
AACATCCTGGCCGGGGAAGATCCGCTCTTAGTCTTATTATATTCTCCTCTCTTCGAGAATCAAGGTTGTCGACCGTTTTAAAACGGGAAATCAGGCGCTGCTAACTTTTTAACTCCCCAGGAATGAGAAATATGGCTATTCCCACAATTTCCTTGTATAATTATCAACCTTTATTCCCACAGAAACAACCGTAAGGGTGGTATATTGCAAAGTAAAAAGAACGGCGTTATCCTTCTTAACATGGGGGGACCGGACACCTTAGAGGATGTCAGGCCATTTCTGTACAATCTTTTCTCCGACCGGGAAATCATCAGGCTTGGACCTGCTTTTCTCCAAAGGTTTCTGGCCTGGATAATATCCCGCAGGCGGACACCCAAAAGTAGGGCTATCTATGCCAAAATCGGAGGCGGTTCTCCTCTTAAGGATATCACTTTACGACAGGCAAAAGCCCTGCAGGAGGCACTCCGTCAAGATGGTGAGTATATTGTTACCATTGCCATGCGTTACTGGCCGCCGTTTGCAGATGACGCAATCCGAGAACTGTTGACGGCCGGAATCGATCGTCTTATCGCACTTCCTTTATACCCGCATTATTCAAGAGCGACTTCAGGCTCTTCGCTTTCTCACCTGGGACAAAATCTTCAGCGTCTCGCTCCGGATCTCCCTTTTACCAGTATTTCTTCCTGGCCGAGCCAAGACCATTACATCAAGGCATTAGTTGAAAATATAGCAATGGGATTGCGATCCTTCGGGACGCAGTCTGTGGAAATCGTCTACAGTGCACACAGCCTTCCGGTTTCCTTTATCCGAACCGGTGACCCTTATGTGGAACACCTTGAGCAAACCGTCGCTGCAATTGAAAGGTCTCTACATAAAAGGGGCAGGATCTGCTACCAGAGCAGAAGCGGACCGGTAGAATGGCTGTCTCCCTCCACACCGGAAATGCTGGAAAGTCTTGCGGAAGAAGGGTGTAAGAATATTCTTATGGTACCGATTAGTTTTGTCTCCGACCATGTAGAGACTCTCTACGAGATAGAAATTCTTTATCGGGAGCAGGCTGCACAGCTGGGTATGAACCTGCAGGCATGCGCCTCTCTCAACACCAATCCGCTTTTTATACAAAGCCTCAGGTCATTGGTTCTGCAGGAAAAACCGTAAGCGTTCGGCAGTGCGCCGGACGAATCTGTAGGGACGTTCTAACCCGGCCTGTGCCTCTTGGCATGGCCGGCTGCTGGAGTTCTCTGGTGCACTCCCGAATATTTTCACGCTGAAATTATTCCCTGGGCATAGTGTTTTGAAATCGCCGCATTCTTACATTCATGAGCAGCCCCAAACCAAGCATAGTGGTGAGAAGCGAAGATCCGCCATAGGAGACAAGCGGCAGCGGTATCCCTACGACCGGCAAGAAACCCATAATCATGAATAAATTGATCACCGCCTGCCAGAAAATAAGCATCACTACACCGAAGGCCAGCAACACCCCGAATCGATCCTTGGCATACATGGCCACGTACAACCCCCAAAGCAGGAGGAGAAAGTAGATTCCGATAAAGATTACGCTGCCTACAAATCCCCATTCCTCCCCCCAAACGGAAAAGGCAAAGTCGGTATGTCTTTCCGGCAAAAAATGTAGATGTCCTTGAGTTCCTTCCATGTATCCCTTGCCAAATTTGCCGCCGCTGCCAACGGCAATTTTAGACTGCAGAATCTGATAACCATGTCCCATTGGGTCATTTTCCGGATCCAGAAAAGTCCGGATCCTCTGTTTCTGGTACGGTTTCAACAATTCTTCCCAGGCAACCAGCCCGGCACCCAGCCCAAGACTTACGAGGATGGCATAAGTAGACATCCTGAGCTTAACGAAGACCGTCATGGAAACAAAAATTATGCCGAGCATCAGGGCTGTTCCCAGATCCGGTTCCAGGAGGATCAGCAAAAAAGGAATCCCCGTCAGCACCACCGGCATCACGAGATCTTTTATAGTGTATCCGTCATTTATTTCTTTTCTTGAATAATAACTGGCCAGGGTGACAACGAGCATCAGCTTGGCGGGTTCCGACGGCTGCAATTTAAAAAATCCCAAATTGACCCAGCGCTGGGCACCACCGGCTTCATGCCCGGCCACGAAGGCAACAAGCAGAAGAACAATGGTCACGGCATAACAGGGATAATTCCAGGAATGCAGCTCCTGATAATCAAAGCTGATGACAAAGATAAACGCCGCAAACCCCATGAGAAAAAAGTAAGCCTGCTTGATATACGGCGGAGTGCCGGCTTTTGGTGGAAACGATGCACTATAGAGATTAAAAAAAGCCATAATGCATACCAAAAAAATAAGCAGCATCATTACCATATCGAAATGTTCAAACAATCGTCTGTCTATCCGAAACATTTTTGAGCACCATTTATAAATCACGTATAATCAGATAGTTCACAGGCTATTGAACCGGCTGGTTCAGTCTGCCACTGAAATATTGATTCAATACGGCCCTGGCGATAGGGCCTGCACCCGAACCTCCATGGAGACCGTGTTCAACTAAAACCGTAACGGCGATTTCCGGATCTTCCGCCGGAGCATAGCAGGTAAACCAACCATGATCCCGGTATTTATATGGAATATCTTCATCCTTGAGGCCGCGGTATTGGGCAACTCTAACCACCTGAGCGGTCCCGGTTTTACCGCCGATTCTCAACCCATCGATTGCAACAGCACGGGCGGTACCGTGCTTGCCTTGAACCACTTCCTCCATTCCACGTTTTATGAGATCGAAATAGTGGTCAAATCCGGTAATTTCACTTACCAGCTCGGGAGAAAAGGATTCGACTGTCTTGCCCTCCGGATCAACGACTTCTTCGACAATCTGCGGACGAAATAATTTCCCTTTATTGGCGATGGTTGAGGTCATAACACACAGCTGTAACGGGCTGACCAGGTTAAAACCCTGTCCAATGGCGACAGAGAGAGTTTCGCCATCCTGCCACTTGGCTTTGCGATATTTTTCCTTCCATTGTTTGGTAGGGGCGAGACCGGCCTTTTCATACTCCATCTCGATCCCGGTTTTTTGGCCTAAACCGAGTTTTTCTGCAAACTCCGACAATGCATCAACACCGACCTTCTGGCCGACTTGATAGAAGAATACATCGCAAGACTCTGCGATGGCTTTCAACAAATTGACCGGTCCGTGCCCTGAATGTTTCCAGCACCTGTAGGTTCTATTGCCAAAAGAATAGTATCCTGGACAGTACATGACTGTATCTTCGTCAATAACTCCCTTGGCAAGACCTGCCAGAGCTGTTACCATTTTGTATGTCGAACCGGGAGGATAGGTCGCCTGAACCACCTTATTGATGAGCGGATGCTTTGGATTATCAAGCAAAGCCTTCCATTTCTCCGTGGAGATTCCTCCGACAAAATCATTTATGTGGATAGAGGGCGCCGAAACCGCGGCGAGTACTCTGCCGGTTTTCACTTCCATGGCCACTACCGCCCCGGACTTTTCTCCGGCCAACATGTAACTCTCGGCAATCTGCTGCAAATCGACATCAATGGTCAGACGAATTTCCCTTCCGGGGAGCGGTTCCACGGTTTTGAGCAGCTGCTGCTCAAAACCCCGGGCATCAACCTCGGAATAGCTGTGCCCCTTTTCACCACGCAGGTCCTCTTCCCGTGTCTTCTCAAGGCCTTTCTTACCCACGATATCTCCGCCTCTATAGATATCGCTATCAGCAGCTTCCAGTTCTTGCTTGGAAATTGAGCCAAGGTAACCGATGATATTAGCGGCTAGATCTCCATAATGATACACTCGAACAGGTTGCACTTCAGTGCGAATCCCGGAAAACTCATGATTATGATTTTCGAGATAAGCAAGGGTCCGCCAATCAATATCTTCCTTCAGTACTACTGGAATATATTTTGGAGTATCGGATGCTTCCCGAATTTTTTGCCAAAGTTCCGAGACATCCATATGGAGGACCGGTGCAAGTCTTTTCAGAACATCACCAAGATCATGGGAATCTTCCTGGGTCAAAGCCACGTTGAACGATGGCCGGTTAGTGACAATTTCCTTGTAATTTCGGTCTAGAATGTGGCCCCGAGGCGGAACCAATTGCCTGATTCTGACTCTATTGCCATAGGCTCGGTCCTTGTATTCGTCTCCGTTACTTATTTGCAGAACCCAGAGCCGCAGTATAAGGACGACCAGAAAAAAGATTACAATACCGGATACCGCCAGCAATCTCTTTTTCAAGAGATCGAGGGCTCCTTCATCGCGCTCGGCAATATCTGCGATATCTTTAAATATTAACTTCAAGCTCCTTCTTCCCTTTCTTGAATACAATGCTGTCTCGATTACAATGGTTTACGAGGATGGCGGCGGAGAGTTTTAGCGCGCAGACGGCGCTTCTGCAGATATTCATAAAGACTACTGAACAGAAGAAATAATGGAATGGCTGCCACCACTAACAAGGCAGTCCTCTGCAGAGTAATTCCCCATGACCATTCTTGCAAGTCCTCCGGCAAGGCAAGCGAATAGATAAAATAGAGGAACATCTGCACAAGAAAATAACTTACCCCCACAAGCGGGATCTGATAGGTTGATTCTTTCACCGGGCTTTTATTCGTGAGAAGTTTAAGAACGATAAACGCGATAAGACACATCAGAGGATATAAGCCGAGAAATATTCCGGCTTCAACGTCCATAATCCACGAGAGGGTAAATACCAGGACAATGCCGGGTATCCAGGCGAAACGATAGGCGATGAAAGCTACAAGAATAAAGAGAAAATCCGGGCGGCCAAGCCACAGGGGCAGCGACTGCAACAAGGTCGTCTGAATAACAATTAATGCAATCCCCAGCAACCAGAATATGAATACATGCATTACCCGATCTTATCTCCCTGTCGAAAGGTTCGCCGAATCGAGAATTCTCCGACGATCGGTCGGATCGATAAACACGAATTCCAGTTTCTGGAAATCAACCAGGGGGTGTACCTCAATTTCCTGGAACATACCCCGCTTCTTTTTATGTATGTTCGACACCCTGCCAAGTGGAATTCCGGCCGGAAAAACACCGCCGATACCGGCGGTAACTATGTAATCACCTACTTCCACATCGACATTTTTCAGCACATAATGCAGAACATATCCCCGTTCACCGGCCCCTTTCAAAATACCCCGCACCCGATTTTTCTGGATCATGGCGTCAATAGCACTACTTGGAGCATTGGCAAGCAGAACTTTGGAATAATGTTCACCCGTATGAATAACCTGTCCGACTACTCCGCCTGGTGCAAGAACTATCATTCCTTCCAGGACGTCATCTTTTTTGCCGCGATCAACCACGATGGTCTGGTACCAGTAGGCAGGCTCTTTACCAACGACCCTTGCAGCCAGAGGTTGAAAATTCAACTTTTCCTTAAAGCCCAGTAGCTCTTCCAGATACAGATTGGTATTGTATCCTTCCCTATATTCACCGAGTTCTTTTAAGTACTTATCGACAAGGGCCTGCAGACGTTTATTCTCCTCCCGCACATTCCACAAGGCAATATAATCATCCTTAACGGCGCCAACCCCGGCTACAGTTTTTGTTACGACACTCTGCATGGGGCCGATGAAATCAAGAGTAAGTTGATGAAGTGTGCCGAAACGCCCGCCAAACATCGAGGCAAGCAGCAACAGACCAACAACAAACAATATCGTTATCAGGAGCAAAACCCGCATGGTGGCAAATATTGATCGCCCCTGTATAGCTTTATTTTTCTTTCGCACAGATCACAACACGTCAGAGCAGCACATGGATGGAGTACCGGCCCGGATGTACCGGTACAAATACCTCATTGGTAAGAAGATCGGTGAACTATTCGATTGTCACTTCACGCAGAATATCCAGATTATCAAGCGCTTTACCAGAGCCAAGGACAACGGAAGAGAGAGGGTCTTCAGCAACAATTATCGGCATGCCGGTTGCTTCTCGCAAACATTTATCCAAATTTTTCAATAAGGCCCCACCACCGGTGAGAACTATACCATTGTCAACAATATCGGCCGCCAGTTCAGGTGGTGTCAACTCAAGCGCAACCCTCACCGCTTCGACAATCACATCTACCTGTTCAGCTATTGCCGATTGAATTTCTTCGGCAGTAATTTTCAGAGTTTTCGGTACGCCGGAGACCAAATCCCGTCCTTTAATGTCCATCGTTTCATACGGTTCCTCCGGCATGACATTGCCGATGGTCGTTTTTATCAACTCCGCGGTGCGTTCACCGATCGCCAGGTTATGTTTGCGTTTGATGTATTGGAGGATGGATTCGTCCATTTTATCTCCGGCTACCCTGACCGATTTTGCATAGACGATACCGGACAGTGAAATAACGGCTACTTCCGTAGTTCCGCCACCAATGTCAATTATCATGTTGGCAGTTGGCTCGGTAATGGGAAGACCTGCCCCTATTGCTGCCGCCATTGGCTCTTCGATCAGATACACCTCCCTTGCCCCTGCTGATTCCGCGGATTCCTTCACCGCTCGCTTTTCCACCTGAGTTATCCCGGAAGGAACGGAAATAATGATACGGGGATGCACCAAAGTTCTTCTGTTGTGAACCTTATTGATAAAATATCTAAGCATTGCTTCGGTCACTTCAAAATCGGCGATGACTCCGTCCTTAATGGGCCGGATGGCGGTAATGTTGCCCGGAGTTTTTCCAAGCATCATTTTCGCTTCCTGTCCGACAGCCAATACCTTACTTACCCTACTGTCCTGCCGGACCGCAACGACGGATGGTTCCCGCAATACAATACCCTTGCCTTTGACATATAAGACTGTGTTTGCCGTTCCAAGATCAATGGCGAGATCATTTGATAACCAGCCAAAAAGAAAATTAAAAGGTGAATACATACATTATTCCTTACGGTAACAGATGCCCCGTCACGAGCTTCTCAATATATCTGCTTAGTTGAGTAAAGGGCCGGAGATCCGTCAAAATTGTTTGATTGGACAAAAAAATAGATCACTTCTCACAAAATTTTAAATCATAACAAACCTAATTTTCATTAGCAAGAAATATGGCATATCCGGATAAATATTGTACTGTTTTTTATTGACACGAAATTTAAACCCTGTTATTGATATCCGGACTTTACGACCAAATCGACTTATCGATAATCGAGGGGCTATAGCTCAGCTGGGAGAGCGCTTGACTGGCAGTCAAGAGGTCGTCGGTTCGATCCCGACTAGCTCCACCATATATAGAAAGGACTTATGGCAATCTTGACATAAGTCCTTTTTTTTATCTCCACCACCCCTCATCAAAACCGTTTAAAAACAACAGCTACTTTCTCACTTTGGCGATCGCTCCTTTTATCGAAAGAGGATAGGGATTATGATCCCGAAGAAATGTCGGGAGACTGATGGTGACGAGACGAGCTATTTCAAGACTCGGATATTCACCGTAAAACACAAATAACTTCCCGGATTTTGGTGATTTCTTCAAAATATAGAAGTTGCCTGCCTCCTGCCGATAGTTCACCTTGGCCAGCATCTTCTTGAGATTCTGTTCCGCGTCCTGGGAAGCTAGAGCCATAATCTGCACAGTATACAAACCTTGCTTTTCATTTCTCTCCCATTCACGACCTGCCAGCAATCTTTCATTGTACAGTTTATCAACAGCAGGGTTATAATGGGTAACCGGATTTTGAGCAAGGACCTTCCGTCCCTTGACTCGAAGTGGGGCTTTTGAAGGTAAGACGGGCGACTCCTTTGAGGATTTCGGCCGGTAGGTCAGGTTTTCAGAAGTTCCGGCAGAATGCTTCTGAACGACAGTCTCCGCTGTGTCCGTCATGGTTTTATGAGGAGCTGTTATTTCTATTTCCTTAGCATTCTCAACCACTTGTTCTGCTGTTTCAGGCGCTGTTTTCTGTGCCGCAGGCTCAACTGTATCGGTTGTCTCGATCGAATTATCTTTGATGTCACCCGCCGACTCACCAATACCTTGTTCAGTGTTTTTACCTGCCACCTCGACAGCCCGCGCTTCGGGTGCATTTTTTTCCGGCGGTTTCACTGCTGTTTCCACGGGCATCGATTCTTTGCTCTCGGGAGTATCAGGGAGCGCATTGACCTTTTTCATCTCCGGCGCGGATGTAACCTGCCCGGGCTGGTGAGTTTCCTGTTCGACATATTTTTTGTCGTGCCTCTGTCCAAACAAAAAGAAGAATAATAGAAGGCAAAATACCGCACCTCCAATCCAGGGAAGATATCCGGTAGAACTCCTCAATAACTCAGGGTATTTTTTGCCGGGAATCTGTTCCCTGACCTCCGCGCTTTCTTCGACGCTGTCCAAAAGCACCATAAAAGAGGTGTCATCGCTTTGGGTTTTAGCCGACTCTTCACCTAGTATGTTGGTCATCCTGAAATTGCCTTTCGCCAGCTCATAAATGTTTTGTATAACTTCATCAGTAAATACTTTCGCTGCATCTATACCCTTCAGGCGGGCAGCACAATCCCTGAGATAATCCCCTGTTTCGGCTTGAGATAGGGGGACCAGGGTGAAGTGATGTTCATCGGGGCGCTGAAAGTCGCAGACGGAGAGCTGGTCACAATTTTCAAGAAACGATTCCCGAGCGGAGAACAAGACATGCATCCTTGCACCGGATTCATTGATTTGCTCCCGCATCTTACAAATTCTCTCCAGTGTGGCCAGAAATAAATTTTCAGCCTCATCAAAGACTACCAGGAGGTCGGAGGACTCAGTCAACAGGAAGGTTGCTATCTCGTCCAATGCCGATTCGATGTCCCCACCATGCGGCTCATTTACATCAAGCCCCAACTCATGGCAGATAATCTCCACCACCTCTTCAAAAGAATCAACGGCCCGGGGAAATAAGACGGTCTTATATAGGGGTGATGCCTCATGCTTAAGCATATGGCACACCATCGTTTTACCACTCCCCTCCTCTCCTGTAAGCACCATGAGGACTGCTCTTTCCTGCATCGCCTCTTTCATTTGAAACAATACATCGTCCCGGTTAGCCCCAGCGAAATAATTCTCCAGAGCAATTTTTTCCTGGAAAGGCGATATTCCGATGCTCTCTAAATCTCTGTGGATCTCTATCATGACTGTGCGGAAATAGTTTGATTTTACTCTTACGAGAATGATCTCACCCCAACCGGTAAAAAAATGCTCTCTTACCGAAGAAGAGTAAAACAATAATACTATACTCCCGGAATAAATAAATAGACTATTCGTTCACCTGCAACTTTGCAAAAATCCGACCTGTCCCACAGCAGGGTAGTACGGCGGTTCTTTTCTTCTCTTGAGTTCAATGGTAAACTACACTTTTTTAAAACTGTTAAACCTTCGCGCATACATTAGAAAAGCCCTGGGAGAAATCATGCCGATTTTCCAGCTGAACGAACACATTCAATTCCCCCATCCTGATTATGCGGAAGAAAACGGCCTGCTGGCCATTGGCGGAGACCTCAGCCCGGAACGTCTTCTGATGGCCTATAGCCAAGGAATATTCCCCTGGTATTCTCAGGGAGATCCGATTCTCTGGTGGTTCACCAGCCCTCGCCTGGTCATTTTCCCGGATGAGTTCAGAGTGCCAAAGCGAGTGGGCCGGTACGCCAGAGCCGCCTCGGTTTACCTGACCCGTGACACCGCATTTTCGCAGGTAATCAGTGAATGCGCAAAAGTACGTACCGAACTGGCGGAAGGAACCTGGATCTCCCCTGAAATGCGCAAGGCCTATACCACTTTGCACCGGCTTGGTTTTGCCCATTCAATCGAATGCTGGCAGGATAACCGTCTGGTAGGCGGTTTATACGGAGTTGCACTGGATAAAGTATTTTTTGGTGAGTCAATGTTTTCCAGGATAAAATGCGGTTCGCAATTTGCCCTGATTTCTTTGGTCAACTATTTAAAAAGCAAAAATTATCAACTCATTGATTGCCAGATGACCACCAAGCACTTATTACGTTTCGGGGCAAGGGAAATAAGCGGTCGCCAATTTCAAACTCACCTCAAAAATAATATTAAAAAGATCATCCCCTATGACAACTGGAAAAACGAAGATAAAGAGAACAAATGAAACCTGTTCCGTCTGCGCAAAAATAAATAAGCAGTCGGCAAGTACGGAAGGTGGACTATGCCAGACCTGTATGGGTATAGTTGACTTGTTGAAGACCAAGCCTGAAGCATTACAGCAACTCTCTCAACTCGCCGGCGTTTCGACCACTTTCTCCTCCCAAACAGAACAGGAACTTCCTGATGTACTCGATGGTGTCCGTTACAGAACAACCGACAGGGAAAGAAATACCTGGTATGTGTCAATCAGTGAACTTGACGGCAATCCGGTGGAAATATTTGCCTCAACCGCCTTTGATAGAGATCATCATCTCCAGTCCCGTATTTCGAACCTGACCACGATTACCAGGCTGATCTCTCTTATTTTACGCCATATTTTCCTGAGTGAAAGACTCACTCTGGAAAAAACGCTGACCCAACTCGAAAGAAGTTCCAGGCAACCCAACGATTTGCCGGACATGCTTGGTAAAGTTCTCGCCAATTACCATAAGAAGAAATCGATACCGGAGGAAACGCGACCTGAGTATCAGGAGGAGGTTAACGATGCAAGCATTATCCCTTGAAAAGGTACCCGCGGCTTTTTTTAACAATTGAGGTCAAATTCATAAGCTATATCAGACTTGTCAAAGTGTCTCAGGACTTTTTGCAGTGCATACAGGTTAACGACTCTGAAGTTCAACTCCCAGGCGGGGTAAAGAGAAGAGTAGCTGGAAAGAATTTCAAGGCTTAGCATTTCCAGCTCCGGCGGCCCTGAACCGATCACCTGCATGATGTTTTTTCTGGTCGCTCTCAGGATATGGAGGGTTTGTTTTTTTCTGACGTTGGTTTCCCTGATATCCCAGGATATGTCTACCGCTTCTTCACGCTGGAAATTCAATTGCCGAAATTTTTCACAGTTTTTATGATGGACGGACAACCCCTTAGGAGTGAGCAGAGCACAATTGTCCTTCGCGGCGGGGTTTGGTTTACAGCAGGAAGAAAGTTTAACCGAAACGGGGTCCAGCGTTGTTAACTCAATCTTGTTGAAAGCCCCGGTCGGCGTCACCAGGGGTGAAACACCGCCAAAGAGTATGTCTTTTATGTCTCCCATAACCTCTTTGAGATGCAGCCTTCCCTCGCCAATTCGAATGTACAATTCATCCAGTGTTGCAATGGACTCATGAGCCAGCAGTTTGGGAACATCTTTTCCTTCCATTACCTCAAATGGAATACCATAGTGTAACATTTCCTGACGTAGCATGGAAATGCCCACTTCCCTGGTTACTTTTTTACATCTGGCTTTAAAGTTTTTCGCCAGCTCTCCCCGTGCGCGCGGGGTTTTGCACAAGGTCAACATGTGCTGTTCAAAACGGATCGGCTGGTCAGCGCGGACAATTCGTACCATATCCCCGTCTTTTAAAATATGGGAAGAAGAGACCCGCTTATTTCTTATCATCGCGCCAAGGCATGTCTGGCCGATTTCAGTGTGCACCCTGAAGGCGAAATCGAGAACAGTGGAGTTGACAGGCAGACAAATCAAATCGCCCTGAGGAGTGTAAGTGTATATCTCCTTAACACCCCTGGCAGCTATGACGTCGCGATAGGAAAAAGAATCCTCGGAACTGATGACATCAAACATTTCCTGAATTTCCCGAATGAACTTTCCTTGTTTGCCCGCCTTTGAATTCCAGTTCCTGAACAATCCCCTCTGCGCTTTGCGCTCCATCTCATCGGTTCTGATCTTAAAGAGAAACTTCAAACCTTCGAAGATCGCTCTCGCATGCAGTCCCTGATAGCCGGTTGGTTTGGGATTGGCGATAAAATCGCGGATGGTTCGAGGAATAGGCGGGAATGTCTGATTGGCAATCCCCATAGCTCTATAGCAGGATTGCACATCATCGACTACAATGAGGACCTCCAGAGGGGTGTCTATGCGCTGTACCAGGATTCGATTGGCGATATCGTAGTAGGCCCATAATTTTTTTGTGCGAATGGTTACTTTGCAGGAAAAGTTGTTCAATTCGGCATTTTCCTGAACCTTTTCGACAATCGTCCGACCGATCGAGGATTGTTGCAACTGTCGGATGTGACTGTTGATTCTGGCGCCTTGCTTCGGATATTTGTAGAGAAGAGCAAGGTTATACATTTCGCGTTTGAGATTAAAAAGACCGAAAACCGTTGCCAGCGGAGCATAAATATCGATCGTCTCGTCGGCGATTCGCTGGCGCTTGGCTTTGGGCATGGCACGCAAGGTGCGAAGATTATGCAGTCGATCGGCAAGTTTCACCAGCATGACCTCCGGCCTCAATGCCGCCCCGGTAAAAATCTTCCTGTGGGTATTTCGGCTGTCCTGCTGCTTGTCCCCGGAAACGTGGGTTACTTTTGTGCAACCCTCAACGATCGCCTGGACATAACTTCCAAACTTTTGCCCAACCAATTCGCCGGTAATTTCCTCAACGTCTTCGACGGTATCGTGCAGGAGTGCCGCTGCCAGGATTTCAGGATCGGTTATATCCATTTCCTCGGCAAGAATTTTTGCTACGGAACAGGGATGCAGAATATAGGCATCTCCAGATTTGCGCCATTGATCAGCATGAGCCTCCACGGAAAAATCAAGAGCTTCCCAGAAAGTTTCCGCTCCGGGTTTGTCGGCAAGAAACACCTGCATTTGGTTGCGATAGAGTTCGAGATCAAATGAAATACGACGCATACTTTCTCAACTTTATTAAAAACAACACTTGTTTGTGGACAGAATCCACAAGTGCTTTAGATTAAAGGTCCAAACCCCGGCAAACAGAAAACCCGGCAAACGGAAAACAAGCCGGGATAAGTACCCTCATGAAATTCATTAAAAAAACAACAAATGAACTTCCAAGGTGCTAAACAGCTACCGGCCATATGCAGCATTACACGGAACCAGGTATAAATGGTAACCTTTTATTCAGCTTAACAAAATTCTCCTGACGGAGAAATCAAAAATCCAGAAATGTCTAAAAAAAGAAAATCGTTCCGAGAATATAAGCATTATGAACAAAAGCATCTCTCTCAAACAAAAACCAGAAACAACAAAATCAGCACGGCAGAGAACATAGCGCTTTCCATCCTGCACACGGCCGGTGGTTCGCTGTCATATGCCGATTTGCAAGATCGTTATCCCAGAGACTATCAGGGATCGGAGGCTATAAATGGTGCACTTGATTCGCTTATTCAAGCCGGATTGGTAATTAAAAACAGTAAAAAACATTTCAAACTCCATAAGAATGCCCAACTCTATGAAGGAAAATTAGTACAGCATCCAAAAGGGTTCGGATTTGTAAATATCCCCGAATCAGATGATAACAATCGAGCATTTACAAGAGACCCCTACATATCCCCAGCGCAAATGGGGGGTGCCCATCACGGCGATACGGTATTAGTTCGAGTGTTGCGTCTTCGGAGCGATGGACGTCCGGAGGGCGCTATTGTAAGAATACTTACTCACGGCACCAATAGAATCGGCGGTATTTACATTGTCAACGGCCGAGACAGGCTGGTCTATCCTGATGACAGGAGATTTCCATTCACCATCAGAATCAAGGATACCGGCCACCTCCAGCCAAAACATGGCGATGGCGTCATAGCCGAGTTTGAAAGGATGACTCGCCCTGCTAAGGTTTTAGAGGGAAAAATAGCTGAAATTCTCGGACCCGGCGACGATGTCGACACTCAGATGCGCCTGGTAATCGAGCAATTCAACCTTCCTTATCGATTCAGCGAAGAAGTGCTACAGGAAGCAGCAAAGCTCGTTGAATCATTCCCGGCTGAGTACCGTGAGGACTTGCGAACAACGGCTCATGTGACTATCGATGGGGAAAGCGCCAAGGATTTTGACGATGCCATATGTGTGCTTAAAACCCGTCAAGGTTTTCGACTCTTCGTCTCAATCGCCGATGTCAGTCATTTTGTAACGCCGGGTTCGGCCATCGACCGGGAAGCATATAGCAGGGGCACGTCAATATATTTTCCGGGCAGAGTTATTCCCATGTTGCCGGAGAAACTTTCCAACAACCTTTGCAGCCTCGTTCCGGACAAAGACAGATTCACCGTCTCGGCTATCCTGGATTTTGACCGTTCGGGAAACCTTCAAAAAAAACGCTTCTGCAGATCGATAATCCGCAGCCGGTATCGATTTACCTACACGACGGTACAGAAGATACTTATCGATAAAGACCCGGCCGTTCGCAAAGAACACAAACCATTTCTTACCGGTATCAAGTGGGCGGGAGAGCTGGCAACAGTTTTACAAAAAAATCGGAAGAAGCGAGGGGCGATTGATTTCAACCTCCCTGAACCGGAATTTACTTTGACGGATTCAGGAAAAATCGCCTCGATCAGGATTACCGAAAGGACCTTTGCCCACCAGCTTATCGAAGAGTTCATGCTGGTAGCCAATGAAGCGGTTGCTGAATTGTTCACGCAACAGCAGACTCCTGCATTATTCCGGATCCATGAACCGCCAGAACCCTTGAAAGCGGAAGAGTTTATCGCTTTTGCCAAGACTCTTAATCTCCCGCTGGCTCCCTTTGAAAACGACGCAGCCTGGTTCGCTGAAACTCTTGATAAATGTAAAGATACCAAATATGAATACATCATTAATAATCTTCTGTTGCGGAGCATGCAACAAGCCAAATATTCAGCAAAAAATGTTGGCCATTTCGGTCTGGCGACCAGTGACTACACCCACTTCACCTCTCCCATCAGACGGTATCCCGATCTCATGGTTCACCGGGAACTTCTCCGGCTGCTCCCGGAAAATAAAAATCCAAAGCGGCCACAAGGCCAACCGTCACTAAAAGACGCGGGCGAATTCCTCTCCTCACGTGAAAGGGTAGCCATCATGGCCGAAAGAGACATGAATGATCGTTTAAAAATCGGCTATATGAAAGATAGAATAGGAGATACATTCGAAGCCATCATCTCCGGCGTGACCGAAAATGGACTCTATGTGGAAATCCAGGAATTCTGCATCAGCGGCTCTATCCCTATAGAGTTTCTCGATGACGACTATTACCTTCTGGACAAAAAAAACTATCGCTTATTCGGTGAAATTTCAGCCAGAACGTATCAGATCGGCGACCTCATTCGGGTAACTGTTACGGATGTGAATATTCTAAACAAAAGCATCCGGTTCAAGTTAGCCTCCAACCCCTAAAGACAGACAGGATCTGCTGCCCTCCTCCTCCGGCGGCAGGCAAGGGTTCTCTTACCTTGCTTGACTTGCGTTACCATTTCGCCTAATAAAGGCGGATTAACTTTATCCTTTATTTCTGTAACCAAAAATTCGTCCAACTTTTGCCAGAACTGCAAGTACTCGTCCAATGGTCAACAATACCACTCTGCTATCCCGAATTGCGATTGTACTCGTCCGTCCGAAGATTCCCGAAAACATCGGTGCCGCTGCCCGTATTGCCTGGAACATGGGCATCACCCGCCTTATTCTCGTCAGAGACAGTATACCGGAGCGGGAACCGATGGCGAAAATGGCAACCCACAAGGCTGCGCATCTGATCGATAATCTGGAAATATACGGCAATGTAGAAGAGGCGCTCGCCGATTTTGCGGTGGTGGTCGGAACAACAGCCAGAAGAGGCAAACTGCGATTCGTCAGCCAGACACCACGAGAAATGGTAGACGCATTGCTGCCCCGGCTGCATAACAACCAGGCAGCCATCCTTTTCGGCCCCGAAGATACAGGCCTGACCAATGAGGATCTGAAATTCTGCCAACTGACTTCCGCTATTCCTACAGCAGATTTTTCCTCACTCAACCTCGCTCAGGCAGTGGCCATTCACTGTTATGAGTTGCATTACGGCATCATTCACGCCGCAAAGGATATGGCCCCGGCACCTCAACTGGCAACAACCTTTGAACTCGAAAGCATGTACTCTTATCTGGAAAAATCACTGCTCGCTATTGATTTTCTTGAAAAAGTAAGCCATACCTATTGGATGGGCAATATTCGAAATTTTTTCGGCAGGATGATGCTCACTTCAAAAGACGCAAATATTATCAGAGGCATCAGCAAGAAATTTCTGTTGCAGCAGGAAAGATCCAAGAGCTTAGATTGACGGTGATTTATGAACCAGGACGAAAATTTAACCCACCACCTCATTCCTTCCAATAAGTTTTATCCACCGCATAGCGATCAATCTCAATCTCTGCTCAGATCAGGCTTACTGCAAAATAAGTTCCCCGGGCAGGACCACAGTAAAAAAGCCATTATTATCGAAGCGCAGGCAGGCCAGGGAAAAACCACTCTTGCATATCAGTTCCTCAGATTTCATGACAATACCTATATCTGGTATCAAATAGGTCCGGAAGACTCCGATCCGGTACTTCTCCTTTCTGCCCTGCTCACTAATCTTTGTGCCAATCTCCCGGGATTCACCTCACTCCAGTTGACCAATATTCTCAATCAGGGAAGCGTCGGACCATTCGACCTGACCCGCTGTGCGAATATCCTGCTGCAGGATCTGGATAATTATCTGAAGCAGGATATTTATCTCGTTTTTGACGATCTTCATCGCATCGAATTCGGCGCCCTGACCTACAAACTTTTCGAATATCTCTTAGATACTTCTCCCCCGCAGGTTCACTTTATTTTTATCAGCAGACAACCTGTTGAAATAAAGGGAAAGACAATTCGAAACGGTTCACTGATCGCCTACATCAGCACGGCTGACCTGGCACTCGGCAATCTGGAGATAGAAGATCTGTACAAGACAATTCTAAAGAAAGAGATCAGCAAGCAGGATGTCATGAAAATCCAGAAAGTTACCAATGGCTGGATCATGGGAATCATCCTGGCGAGTCATCCCATCTCCGGCAGAAACAGGTTCTGGGTTGAAACATCTCCGGATACAATCTCAGCTACTCCCCATACCGGGCACATGCTGGATTATTTCCAGGATGAAATCTTTGCTCAGATCCCTGAACAGCTCCATGAGAATTTTCTGAAATTTTCCTTTCTTCAAGAAATTCCCGCTGACCTGGCAACGGAAATTTCAGGCATCGAAAATTTCGGCAAAATACTCACTCAGATGACCAGGGAGAATTATTTTATTTATAACCTTGATGATCGGGAGCGCGTTTTTCGTTTTCATCATTTTTTCCAGGAATTTCTTCAGCAGCGCGCAAGAGCATATTTTTCAGAGCCGGAAATCAGTGAAATTTACAAGCTGGAAGCCCGGTACTATCTGCAACAGGATCTCACGGAAAAGGCTCTCACTTGTTATAAAAACGGCCGGGATTTCAAGGCAATGGAAGAGATCCTTCGGGAAAAAGGCATGGATCTGATTATCAGAAACAGGACCTTTACCATACTTAGTCTTCTGCAAAGCATTCCGGATGAAATTCTCTTTAGTCACAGATGGCTGACTCTGTATGCAGGGCTTCTCCGGATAGATTTTATTCCTCAGACCACTCTGCCCTTCTGGGATTCCGCCCGGGCGCAATTTATTGAAGCCAAAGAAGAGATTGGCGAACTTATCGCTCTGTCACAAACTATTTATTTTCATTTCGTAATATCTGGAGAATATAACAGAGGAGCTCAATTGCTCCCGCGGGTCCAGTCCCTGCTGGAGAAGAACATGCCGACACTGCCAGTGCCCATAGTTATTATGGCTGCCCGCAACCTGGCCTCCGGTTACTGCTTTTTTACCGGCGAAATGGAAAATGCCCGCCACTACATCCAGATTGCGACCGCGCTGGCCTGCAGACATGATATCCATAACTTTATAGCTTCAGCTAGGTTCGTCCAGGGGTACATCGAATTGCTCAGCGGCAATCGAGCCAAGTATCTCCGCGAGGCGGAAGTCTGTTTTTCTCTGTTGAATGATCCACTTGTCGGTGAATCCAATAGACTGACCATGCGCATTCTGAACATCTGTTATCTTTCGATGATCGGTGACCATCAAAACTTCTCCGTTCAACACCTCGCCCTACAAAAGTTCATCGATCAGACTGTCGTCGAGCAAACGATTGCCGCCCCCTATCTTTATGTGTGGGGCAGCAGCAATTTGTTTTCCCTCGGGCAATACCAACAGGCCCTTGGCCTGCTGGAAAAAGGTCTGGAAATCAGTTCGACAGCTGGAACCGACCACATGTACAGCCAACTATTGCAATGGAAGGCTTTTGGTCTTGTCCTTACCGGGAATGTACAAAGAGCAGATGAAACGATTGCCAAGGCGACACGATTACGGGAAAAGGCCGGGGGCCCGTTCTTTACCGCGTTCCACAATATTTTAGCAGGGGCGGTATATACCCGGATTAAAAATTTCGAAAAAGCCCGCATCTGCCTGGAAAATGGTTTGGCCATCTCCCGGACAATCTCATCCACTTACCTGACGATTTGTGCGCTCTTTAATCTCAGTTATTTCAAGTATGAATCAGAGAATCCCGAAGCAGCCCTCGATGACCTTGAGGCCGGCCTTTCTCTTATGAAAATCAATGGCTACAATCATTTCTGGAGCTGGGAGCCGGTGATGATGACCAGCCTTCTTTCCGTGGCAGTAACAAGAGATATTGAAAAGAGTTTTTCTCAAAGTCTGGCAAAGACCCGACTACACCTGAATTTTTCTGAGGACGGTGAGCCATTTCCTCTCCTGAAATTCAAGCTCATGGATAGTTTTGAGCTGAGCATTTCCGGAAAGGTTATCCTGCAATCCAAAGACTTCACACCTTTTCAACGCGAATTGTTGGGCTTGTTGATTACAGCTAAAGGCCAGCGCATTCCACAGGAAAGAATCCAGCTGGAACTCTGGCCGGAAAGCACACCTGATAATGCCAGAAAAAGTTTCGATACCCTGCTTACCAGGTTGCGACAACTCCTGGCGCCTCATCTGCCGATACCGGTAAAAAACTATCTTTATATTCAAAAAGGCATACTTTGCCTGACAAACTATGAAATAGACGCGCTTCAATTCCTCGAAGCCGCAAGAACAGGCATATCTCACTGCAAAAACAGCGATTTCTGGAAAGCACATAACGCTTTTCAAACTGCGATTTCGCTCTGGAAAGGCGCAATGCCCGAGGACACCTTCCGGAGTGAGCAAGTGCTAACTTTTAACGACATTCTGGCCAATCTCATGGCCGAGATGGGTTCAACCTGGGCCGGAAATTTAGCGGAAGCCGGCAAAACAGAAGAAGCAATTGCCATCTTGGAAAGAATTCTGCTGATAAACTATCTCGATGAAGAACTGACCATACTCCTGTACAAGTTGCATTGCCGGAATAACAATTATCTCAGGGCACGCGAGGTTTTGGAACGATATCGAAAGGCACTGTTAAAAGCGGATTATACCGCTGAAGAAACCGATTCATTCATTGATCAGGTTATTGCAACGATGTCTTAACGAGCAGATAATTATCAAACCATAAATTAACGAAAGATTTTTCTTAAAGGGAGCATACAATGATCTCAGCATACCAGGCTGCCCTTTCCGGATTACAGGCATTCAGCACCAGACTGCAATCCGACGGCAACAATATTGCCAACGCCAACACCAATGGCTTCAAGAAAACAATGGTCACTAATACCAGCATCAGCCCTCAGGGTGTGAAAGCACAGGTCACCACGGTCTCCAACCCCGGTCCCCAAGTTTTTCTGGAAACCAGTGCGGGGATGAAACAGGTTGAACTGTCAAATGTTGATCCGGCAAAAGAACTGGTGGATATGAATCTGAACAGCATGATGTATAAGGCCAACTTGAAAACTATTGAAACTGTCGATGATATGACCGGGACACTTCTAAAAATAAAATCGTAACGTTACGGCAAACAGGCATCTATGAGCCGGTCATAGATTCAACCCCTGAAGCGGACATTGCTCGCACAGGGGTTTCGTCTTTTTACAGAACGTGTGGGCGACACGTACGATAAGGGCATGAAATTCATTATACAGTTGGACATCCCGGGGCAAATGGTCCACGAATGTATTCTGCATGGTTGCGTAATCGGTCTCTTCCGAAACCATATTATGCCGACTGAAAACTCTGTGGGTATAGAGATCCACGACAAAGATCGGTTGTCCGCAGGCATATAACAAAATCGAATCAGCCGTTTCCGGCCCTATACCGTTGACCGCGAGCAGATTTTCCCGCGCTGAATCCAAATCATCCTCAATAAAAGAATCCAGCTCTCCATTATATATATTCTCCACCATATCCAGGAAATTTCTCAGACGTCGCGCTTTGAGATTGTAATATCCCGCAGGACGGATCAATTGAGCTATTTCGTCGGTTTTCAAAAGGGAGAGAGCTTGATAGCTCAGCAGGTTATCAGCCTTTAAATTATCGAGAGCTTTCTGCACATTTTTCCAGTTGGTATTCTGGGTCAAAATTGCGCCAACCATTATTTCAAATGGAGTGTCCCCCGGCCACCAGGTCTGCGGACCGAAATAATCATACAACAACCGATACGCTTCCCTGTAATTATCTGTTTTTGTTTCACTAATTTTTTTTTTATTCAAACCGTCACGCTCTCAAATTTATTCCACTGCATTGCGAATATCCTTGTCTCCGAAACAAATACCTATGTCTCTTGCGGTCAAAACTTTATCGCTGGTAAGGTCAACCTTCTTACGCATTTTTATCGCCTCGGCTATTGGCACCGCCACCATTTGCGAGTCTTTCAACGCTACCATATGATCGAAGACTTTTCCTTCCACCAGCCGCACGGCCGCCGCACCAAAACGCAGAGCGAGCAGTCTGTCGAAATTCGTCGGGGAACCGCCACGCTGCAAATGTCCGAGCACCAGGGAACGGGTATCTTTTTCCGTTCTGGTTCTGATTTCCGACGCAACCCACTCTCCCACTCCGCCTAATATCATTTCATCACGTCCCAGCTCGCCTTTTCCTTTATTGAATCTACGACCATCCAGGGTTATTGCTCCTTCCGCTACGACCACGATAGAATACAACTTATCATGCAATTCATTATCGGATATCTTGTCACAAACCTCCTCGATATCAAACGGAATTTCAGGTATCAATATTACATCGGCACCGCCGGATATACCTGAATACAGAGCTATCCAACCGGAATCCCGCCCCATAACCTCGACAACCATAACTCGGTTGTGTGATTTGGCCGTTGAATGCAATTTATCCAGAGCCTCCGTTGCCGTGGAGACTGCAGTATCAAAACCGAACGTTCTATTTGTTTGTTCCAGATCGTTATCAATAGTTTTGGGAACGCCTATGACCGGCATACCTTTCTGGGCAAAACGATGGGCAATGTCCAGACTGCCATCACCTCCAATCGCGATATGACAATCAAAACCCATCCTATTAAAATTTCGAAGTATTTTATCAGACACATCAACAACCTGAATTTCTCCCGCAAGATTTTTAACAGGTCTTGAAAATGGATTTCCTTTGTTTGTTGAACCCAGAATAGTACCACCGGTAGAATATATTCCTTCTACATCTCTTGGAAAAAGTCGTACCATGTCATCGATATCCATAAAACCGCCGTATCCATCCCTGCTGCCATATACCTCCCACCCTTTACGGTAACAACTGTGAACCACTGAATAGATAACGGCATTCAGACCGGGAGCATCACCGCCGCCTGTCGAAATGACAATTTTTTTCATATCATAATATTCCTCTGCATAATTATACCTCACCGACATGAATGATGAATTCATGTCATTATGCCGGCGGATAATGAATTCAATCCTTCTTTTTTGAACTATAAACAAAAAAACAAATTATCCAATAGTGTGGAAAGAGTGCTCGACTTAATCCTCCAAGCATCTTTTACTATATGATTATTCAGAAAAAAATTAAATAAAGATTCAGCTCATTTTTGTCTGGAGTAAATTTCTTCATGGAAATACAATTAAGAAAATACTTGCATGCTTTGCCACAACTACTATTTTACCCTTCAAGGATGATTGACAGTCTATCATCTCACCTTAAGGTGTAAAGTAATAGCAATGGCTTCTCTGACAATCAATATGTATTCTTGGAATATGTATGAAGAGGAGAAGATGAGCAAGAAACAAAACTTCAAGGAGGAGTTTCATGTCCGATTTAAATGTAACAGATCTGGCTGTTGCAAAATTAAAAGAATACATGCAGGCTAACAATATCGAGTCGGCATTGCGTGTTGCTTTGATGCAGGGTGGTTGAGCAGGTCCCTCATTGGGATTGGCTCTGGACGAGCCAAAGGACACCGATAAAGTTTTCGAAAATGATTCCCTTAAGTTTCTGGTCGAAGACAGCTTAATGAATACTTGTGGCGGCATTACCGTTGATTATGTGGATGCTGGTCCCCGGTCCGGTTTTGGAATTACCTCGGTTAATCCGATCAGCTCCGGCGGAGGATGCAGTTCCGGCTCCTGCGGATCTGGAAGTTGCGGTTGATCCAGTTGAGATCTCCACGTCTTTCAAGAAAAATGATGTTGCTTTATCCTTCCCCGAAGTAACGGATTTTTTTGATATAAAAATGAAAAAGCGAGTCTCTCATGAGGCTCGCTTTTTTCATTTCACCTTTATGTCAAAAACTTGACGCTGCAAATTACCATTCTTATTCTCTCTGCGTAACTCATATTCATTCAAGATAATCTGTATGGAGGAACCACACCTTAATGGGTGTCCAGAGGAGAGATAATGCAATTTGATAAATTCACCCTGAAATCTCAGGAAGCTATTCAGTCAGCACAGCAACTTGCCAAGGATAACGACAACCAGGAAATCCAGACCGCTCACCTGGTCAAGGCGATTATGACACAGCCTGAAGGTGTCGTCGTTCCGGTGTTGCAGAAAATGGGAGTTGATCCTTCCCTGACACTTAGTGACATCAACCAGATCATTGAAAATTTCCCCCGGGTTTCCGGGCAAGGTGTAGGCCAGAATTATGTTTCCCGCGAGTTGCAGCAAATACTCGATGCATCTTTTGGTATCGCCAAACAGATGCAGGACCAATTTGTCAGCCAGGAGCATCTTTTCCTGGCAGTCCTGCGTAAAACCGACAGCAGTGTCTGCAAGGCTCTGAAAAATAGAGGAATAGATGAAAAGCGTTTCCTGCAGGCTCTCTCCGTTATTCGAGGAAGTCATCGGGTAACAGACCAATATCCTGAACAAAAATATCAGGCACTTGAAAAATACGGACGAAATCTCACCCAATTGGCGAAACTGGGTAAGATCGATCCTGTTATAGGCCGAGATGAAGAGATCCGCCGAATTATTCAAGTCCTGTCACGCAGAACCAAGAATAACCCCATTCTCATTGGCGAGCCCGGCGTCGGTAAAACCGCTATTGTCGAAGGACTGGCCCAACGTATAGTAAATGGCGATATTCCTGCCACACTCAAAGATAAGCAGGTAGTCACTCTCGACCTCGGCTCCCTTGTAGCCGGTGCCAAATACCGGGGAGAATTTGAGGATAGACTGAAAGCTGTCTTGAAGGAGGTAGAGGAAAAAGCCGGCGAGATTGTTCTCTTTATCGACGAAATTCATACCCTGGTCGGTGCCGGAGCAGCGGAAGGATCAATGGACGCCTCGAACATGCTCAAACCTGCTTTGGCTAGAGGTGAACTGCACTGTGTCGGAGCAACCACCATAGATGAATATCGTAAATACATAGAAAAAGACAGTGCCCTGGAAAGACGTTTTCAACCCGTACTTGTCCAGGAACCATCCGAAGAGGACACCATTGCCATTCTGCGGGGAATAAAAGAAAAATACGAAATTCATCATGGGGTGCGCATACAGGATAACGCGACCGTGGCCGCCGTTACCCTATCGGCTCGCTATATTACTGACAGATTTCTACCGGATAAAGCAATAGACCTTATCGACGAAGCCGCATCGCAGTTACGCATTGAAATCGATTCGATGCCGGCGGAAATCGACGAGCTTCAACGGCAAAAAATCAAATTCGAGATCGAACAGGAAGCGCTCAAAAAGGAGAAAGACCAAGTATCCAAAGAACGTCTAGAGGATTTAACAAAGAAACTCGCAGATCTGAACGATACCCTCAACTCAATGAAAGCTCAGTGGTTGATGGAGCGTGATATTATCCGCAATATCCAAAACACCAAAGAGCGAATTGATGCGGCGCAGATAGAAGAACAGAAAGCCGAAAGAGCCGGAAATCTCAGTCGGGTGGCGGAAATAAGATACGGCCAGAAGGTACAGCTGGAAAAGGAACTTCAAGCTGCAAACCATAAACTTCAGGAAATACAGGCTGAAAAGATGATGCTCAAAGAAGAGGTCGACGCCGAAGATATAGCTACCGTGGTTGCCAAGTGGACGGGGATACCAGTGTCAAAACTGCTTGAGGGAGAAAAGGACAAACTTGTTCATGCAGAGGAAATGCTGGCCAAAAGAGTAGTAGGCCAGCGACAGGCGATACATGCAGTCGCCAACGCGGTACGACGTGCGCGGGCAGGTCTCCAGGACCCGAATCGTCCGCTTGGTTCGTTTATCTTTTTAGGTCCGACGGGTGTTGGAAAAACAGAACTGGCCCGATCGCTTGCCGATTTTCTATTCGATGATGAAGCGGCGATGGTACGTATCGACATGTCGGAATTCATGGAAAAACATTCCGTTGCCCGGCTCATTGGCGCCCCTCCAGGCTATGTCGGCTACGAAGAGGGGGGATATTTGACGGAAACCGTTCGCCGAAGGCCATATTCGGTCATTTTATTGGATGAGATCGAAAAAGCACATCCGGATATCTTCAACGTCCTCCTTCAGGTATTGGATGATGGCAGGATGACCGACGGCAAGGGAAGAACCGTCGACTTTAAAAATACTATCCTGATAATGACCTCTAACCTCGGCAGCCAGCTAATTATGAATATGTCTACTGAAGGTGCGGATAAATCGAGTATCCGCCTACAAATAGACGAACTTCTGCACAACCAGTTCAAACCGGAATTTCTCAATCGAATTGATGAAACTATTATTTTTGACAGGTTACAGCGTGAAGATTTGGTAGCAATCGTAGATATTCAATTGAAAAAGCTCATCGCGCGCCTGGCAGCAAAAGACATCACTCTCCATGTTCGCGGCAGTGCCAAGGAATTTCTTGTGGAAAATGGCTACGATCCTGCATACGGTGCACGTCCGTTAAAACGGGCGATCCAAAGGTACCTGGAGGATGTGTTGGCCATAAAATTGCTGGAAGGAGAATTCTCCGAGAAAGACCATGTTATTGTTGAAGCTTCTTCGACCGGATTACATTTTTCCCGTCAAACTAAATCCTGATAATCATGTTGCAACCATAGTCGGGAGAGTTATTTTGGGTGAACCTTAGCCTTTACACTCCTCCCGACTT
>CAWIEU010000006.1:0-270000 GCA_963835305.1 uncultured delta proteobacterium | reverse complement strand
GGCACCGACAACAGCCAGGGTGAGGTTTACCTGACGGATATTGTCAAACTAGCAGTTGAAAGAGGCGTCTCAGTCGAAAAATATATGATTCAGTCCCCCTTGGACGTCCTTGGGGTGAATTCCCGAATCGAGCTAGCCAATGCTCAGACTGAATTGCAAATGCGGAGAAACAGAACACTGATGTTGGAAGGTGTTTCCATGAATAATCCCGAGACGATCTCTGTATCGCCGGATTCTTCCATTGGAAAAGACACAATTCTCAACCATGGTGTCAGTATTTCTCAAGGCTGCCGAATAGGTCAAGCTTGTACTATCGGACAAGGGGCAATTTTAAGGAACTGTCAAATAGGCAATAGCGTAACCATCGGTCCGTACAGCTATTTGGCTGAATGTACCGTGGCTTCTGATACCATCCTGGCTCCATTCAGTAGAAGCGCTTAGCAGGTCAGGCTTAGTCTCAAATCTATTAAAGGAAACTTTATGAAATTGATTAATCCTAAAAAGGGGTTATAAATCTTAGCTTCTAGGGCTGCGTTAAACTATACCACACAACTACATGCAGCATCATCTGTCATTAATTCATATTTTTTCTGCACTCGGCCTGCTTCGTCAGCCAAGACTCTATAAAATTCAAGGGGATAAACCATGACCGATCTCAAGAAAATGTATACCAATATTTTAGGGGATAGTTTTCCGCTGGAAATGACTATTTCTTTTGGGGACCAGAAACTCATCTATCGAAAGAAAACCTGGAAGATTCGCCAAGAAGACGGAACCGTCGATGAACGGGGACTTCGATATGGGGAGAATCCCGATCAGGAGGCAGCGCTCTACCAGCTCATTAATGGAAATCTGACCCTGGGAAACTGTAAATTCATCGATGCTGGAAACGGACTGGTATCGGCGATTAATGTGGAAGACATGCTGCAGGTTGGCAAACATCCTGGAAAAATCAATCTGACCGATATTGACAATGGTCTCAATATCATCAAATATCTGATGGATAAACCCGCTTCGATCATCCTCAAGCATAATAATCCTTGTGGTGCGGCTTGGGGAGAAAGTCTGGCCGACTCCTTTAACCGGGCTTTACGCGCTGACCGTATAGCCGCTTTTGGGGGAGCTGTCGTGCTCAACCGGGCCTGCGACGTCGATACCGCTGGACTGCTTGCCAACAATTATCTCGAGGTGGTCTGTGCTCCTGAATTTGAGGCTGGGAGTCTTGAAATTTTAAAGAAACTGAAGAACCTGCGAGTTATCAAAATCTCCGATATTACCCGTCTGGCCGATTTTGAAAAATATCGCTTTGTTGATTTTAAGAGCTTAATCGATGGCGGAATTATAGTCCAGCAGTCCGCAGTCAATTCCATCCGCAGTATCGATGATCTTACCGAGGCAACTGCCACCTGGAAGGGTCAGATTTATAAATGTGAACGGCAACCCACCCCAGGAGAAATCGATGACATGATTTTCGGTTGGGCGGTTGAACATGGAGTCACCTCTAATTCTGTCTTGTACGTAAAAAACGGTCGGACAGTCGGCATAGGCACAGGAGAACAGGACAGAGTGGGGGTTGCGGAAATCGCCGTTCATAAAGCCTATATAAAGTATGCTGATATTCTCTGCTTTGATACCCATGGCATTGGGTATGCGGATCTGGAGCTAGCCATTAAAAAAGGCGAAAGAGATACCGTTGAAAAAGAGGCCATTGACGCCCAGGTGCTAAAATCCCGTGCAGATTTAACTGGTTCCGTAATGATTTCAGATGCGTTCTTTCCCTTCAGGGACGGAGCGGATGTAGGTATTGCCCAGGGTATTTCAGCAATCCTTCAAGCCGGCGGTTCTTTACGGGATTTCGAAACAATTCAGGCCTGTAATGAGGCGGACCCCAAAGTCGCCATGATGTTCACAGGGCAGAGATCCTTCAAACACTGATTCCGTTGAACGGAATAATTATAAGCCCTTTAGAAATTAATTTTCTGTTTTTTTAATGGCTTTCGTGAAGGTAATTATCCCCACAAAGCATAGGCACTCAAAAGAGTGCCTCGTACTTTGCGGGGATTAGTGTCTTAGAAAATTCCACAGAACCTCGAACAATCCACTAAAGTGCCAATCTTCATTTTTTCTAGCTTTGTTGAGCCATCCTATACAGTTCCAAACAACGTTTTCAACACCTCAAGTTCCAATCTCAACTACTCCCATTTGATTGTTACCTGGCGAACGCCGTCTGAAAGAAGATAACATAGCCCAAGGTGCCAACAGAAAAGATCAGAATAAAGAGTATAAATAAAAAAGAGCACAACCGAATTATGCTCTTTGACATTGATCTCTTCTTTTTCGATGTTCTTTTTCGAGTTATTTTTTTTCTTTTCTGAACCATACCTAATCTATCAAAGTATTTAGTGCTGAATGCGTTGATTTTTCTTTAGGAAGGCGAGCAATTATTTTTCTCTATGGAGCACGTAGCGTGCGAGACCTTCGAGAACCTTTTGCTC
This sequence comes from uncultured delta proteobacterium, assembly GCA_963835305.1. Lineage (GTDB taxonomy): Bacteria > Desulfobacterota > Desulfobulbia > Desulfobulbales > Desulfocapsaceae > Desulforhopalus_A. Next base: position 267,505 of record CAWIEU010000006.1, on the reverse strand, counting down.
AAAGCCGTTAGTTTCCCCCGAGAAAACGTCTAACATCAGTAAAGCATTTTCAACCTCGTGCTCTGCTCTTTTCCGGGCATCGGCAAAGCCCCCATATTTGCAGATAATTGTGCAGACTTCATCAATACAGAGAATTCGCTCATCACGATTTTCAAGGATTTTCATCAAGCGTACCCGATCCGTGCGATTCGCCACGTTAATTGTCAGGATCAACGGTAGCGTCATTTTACCTTCCGCGATATCGTTGCCGACAGCCTTTCCAGTTTTTTCGGGATCACCCAGATAATCCAGCAGATCATCAATAATTTGGTAAGCACAACCTAAATGCTCGCCGTATCTGCGCAGAGCCTTGACACTTACTGCATCTCCTCCCCCGAATATTGCTCCAATTTCACAAGCGGCAGCGATAAGCAAACCGGTCTTTCCCATTATTGCGTCATAATAATCCAACTCGGACAAGGTATGATTCTGGACGTTTCTAAGCTGCATAAATTCGCCATCCACCATCCCGGTCGTTGCCTTACAAAAAACCTCCAACCCTGCCTGACCTGAAAATTTTCCGACTATTGACATCGACTGTGCATGCAGGAAGTCTCCCGCAAGGATTGCCGCGGTTGCTCCAAATTTCCGGTACACCGAGGGTTTTCCACGACGGGTATCGGATTTATCTATAATATCATCATGAAAGAGAGTCGCTGCATGCAAATATTCAAAAGCGACACCAAGTCTGTATGCATTATCGTCATTCTTTCCACAAAGCCTGGAAGCAAGAACGACAAGAAGCGGACGAATACGTTTTCCTCCGTTAAAAAGGCCATAATCCAAAACATCAAGAAGCTGATTATCAAATTTGGATTTCAGGCGAGCAAGATCAGCCCGCATATATACATTTATTTTTTCAGACTCTGCTAGTATAGCAGCGAGAATCGATTCCATATGGACAGTACTCTGTATTTTTTCCAGCACCTTAGTTTCTTTCGGCATGAACTGACTCAGCATAAAATTTTTCAATATCAATCATATTCCTGGTAACCGGTGATGGAGGCAGACTTTTAAGAAAAACTCGCCCATACCCTTTTTTATAAAGGCGCACATCCATAATGGCAATTACTCCCCGGTCGGTGACCGAACGCATCAACCGCCCAACGCCCTGGCGCAAAGTCAGAATTGCCCGAGGCACCTGAAAATCAAAAAAAGGTTTTCCCCCTTCCTCTTTGATACGTTCAATACGTGCCTGAATTACAGGATCACTGGGCACCTCAAACGGCAATTTTTCGATAATAACGCAACTCAGCGACTCTCCTACGACATCGACTCCTTCCCAGAAACTCGCTACTGCCAACAGGACAGAATGAGTTTCCTCTCTGAAACTACGCAACAGCGCATTACGGGACGCCCTTCCCTGAACTAATACCGGATAATCCAAGGTGCCCTCAAGAATTGCAGCCAGTGAATCCATTCCCTTAAAACTGGTGCAAAGAACGAGAGCTCTTCCCTCACTTAATCGTAATATCTCCAGAACACGATCACCCACAAGTGGCAGGAACTCAGGGGCGGTTGGTTCGGGAAAGCTCGTCTCCGGAACATAGAGAAGCGTTCTCTCGTGATAATCAAAGGGTGAGCTGAACTGCAGGACTTTAACACCTTCATCCAGCCCCAAACGCTCTTTTATATAAGAAAAGGAGCCACCGGAGGAGAGCGTCGCCGAAGTCAAGACACATGAACCGACGGCGGAATAAAGATTTTCCTGGAGCTCTCCCGACACTTCAATGGGTGTTGCAGAAAGAATAACAGCCCGCTCCCTTTTCTCAAACCAGTGGACGAAATTATGATCATTGTTGTCGAAATAGAGCGCAATGTCACGCAAATTATGATTTAGGTCCTCTCCCCTTTTGACGAGTAAATGCCAGTTTTCACCATAATGTTCATATCCTCTCAGCTTACTCGTCAGTCCGGAAATATCAGAAGAGAGAAGTTCCACATCTTCTCTCCATAGATTTTCACTTCGTTCATTTATCAGAGATTGCAGAAAAAATCGACCTGCTTTCAGAGGAAATATTCTGGAAAAAGCATCGAGCCGCATTTTCAGCAGACTGAGGGACGGCAACAGAGCATCCTGAATTTCGGGTGTCAGGTCCATCTGCGCCTGCCTTTCGATATCAGCAAGAAGATCAATTACCTGATAATGACTAAAACTTTTACCGAAAAAAGCAGAGGCAACATTTTCCAGATGATGTGCCTCATCGAAGATAACCGACTCATAGCGCGGCATTAATTCTCCAAATCCTTCTTTACGGAGTGCCAGGTCGGAAAAAAAGAGATGATGATTGACGATAAGTAATCTTGCCGATCCGGCCTTTTTTCTGAGCTGATTAATAAAACAAATGGTGCCTTCAGGGCAATCTCCACCTAAGCAATGGTTGGATTGGCATGATATCTTCGACCAAAGTCCGGATTTTTTACTCAACCAATCCAATTCGGCTCTATCTCCGGTAGAAGTAGTTTTTAACCAATTTTCTATTTGCTCAACCCAAGGGTCATCAATAAGAGAAAGTTGGGGATTAGAACAATACTGATACCATCGATAGTGACAAAGATAATTTTCTCTGCCCTTTATACAAAGTGCCGAAATTTTTTGATCTACAACTTTTTGAACGAGGGGAAGATCTTTATTGATAATCTGGTCCTGCAGATTAAGAGTGGCTGTGGATATTACAACTCTTTTTCCAGACAAAACGGCCGGTATCAGGTAAGCAAGAGTCTTTCCTATTCCGGTTTCGGCTTCCACTAACAAAACTCGAGACTCGTGTTCGCAGCGGCCATCTGCCTCAGGTTTTCCTTGCAAAACCGCGGCAACCTCCTCAGCCATTGCATATTGGCCTGCTCTGGATTCGTAATTTGTCAGACAAGATGAAAGTCTGCCGCCTTGTCCGAAGATATCTGCCAAATGCATCATTGTGTGATATTGCCTCTTGTGTTGAAGAACGGTTCCCCACTATACAATAGAATTATCTGCGCTGTAATACGATTTATATCTATTGTTCTGCGGAAATTGGAAAAAACCAAAGTAACAGATGATTACTTTTGCAGACATACCGTCTTTTATGCTAAAACTATGAGCAATCCAATACCTTTCGAATGTGCGACTACTTTTTTTGAATTATTGACATGGTTGAAATCTACTCACCTCATAGCTCAATTTCGTCGCTACCTGTTACCGAACTTCTTTTGCCGGACGAGGTAGTTGCGGTCGTCGATGATTCAGCCGAAATTGTTCTTTTACTTACACATTATCTCAAGAACCAAGGATTCAATGTTGTCAGCGCCGGCAGTGCCGGCGAGTTTTACCATCTTATGGCCACGGAAAAGATTGCCCTAGTGCTTCTTGACATAGGACTTCCCGACCAATACGGCAATGAAATACTCAAAGATATTGTGCCGGCGCATCCTGATCTCGGTATTATTATGGTGACCGGAACAACGGATATTGAAGTAGCCCTTGATTGTTTACGCCAGGGTGCAGATGATTATCTAACCAAACCGATTGGATTTGAGCGATTCAATTACACTGTTCGGAATATCCTGAAAAAACGCCGAATGGCGATCAACAATCGTATTTTCCAACAGGAATTGGAAATTACCAATGCCAGGATGCGTTTTCTCCATCATCTCAACCTGAAAATGAACACCGCTTACCTGAATACCGTCGAACTGGAGGGTATTCTTCAGGCCATCCTCGTTGGTATCACCTCTGATGACGGACTTCGATTTAACAGAGCATTTCTGGCAATGTTCAGTGAAGACGGCAATTATCTTGAAGGAAAACTCGCAATCGGCCCAGCCTCCCCTGAGCACGCCGTACAAGTCTGGAACTCGATAAAAGAAAAGGGCCTGCATCTCGACGAGATACTGTCAACCATCCAGGGCAATACCATCTCCGCCGACATCGAAGTAAATAAAATTATTCAAACATTGCAGGTTCCCACCGATGACGAAGAGCATGTATTGTTGCAGGCAAGTTGCAAGAAAAAATCGATCCTGGTGCAAAACGGCAAAGCAGAAGGCTGTAGGGTTCCGGAAGAGCTCATCCGCATCCTCGGAGAATCGACTTTTGTCGTAGTGCCGCTTTATTCCCCCAGTAAAGCACTTGGAGTAATGATCGTCGATAATTTTGTCACAGGGGCACCTATCTCGGCCGAAGATATAAATGGCCTGGAAATTTTTGCCAGCCAGGCGAGTCTCGCTATCGAACACAGCCATCTTTATGCCGATATGGCTGAAAAGATAGCCGAACTTGAACTTGTAACCCAGGAGCTCGAAAAGAGTAAGGATCTTCTCGTGGAGGCCGAGCGGGCAACAGCGATCGGCCAGATGTCCGCCCAACTTCTGCATGCCATCAGAAATCCTCTGACCTCAATAGGTGGAACTTCAAGACTGCTGGTAAAGAAAATACAAGATCCCTATATTTCAAGCTTTCTGCATATTATTACCCAAGAATCTTCGAAGATTGAAATAATTCTCGAAGATCTGTTCAATTTTGTTGAAGATACTGAATTGACACTTGGAAAACATCCGCTCTTTCCACTTGTTCGAAAAAGTGTGATGATTTTCTATACCACAATGAAAAATTCGAATATTGATTATGTTCTGTCCCTCGAAGGACCGGGACCTGTTCTTACCATTGATGAAAACAAAATCCGCCAGGTGTTTCTTCATCTCATCAGAAACAGTCTGGAAGCCATGCCCGACGGCGGTCATCTCCATATCGAGGCAACGGAAGATGACCAATTCGTCACTGTTTCCATAACCGATTCCGGCCAGGGAATACCACCGGAAAACCTGCCGCATGTCAAAGATCCTTTCTTCACCACCAAAACGTATGGCAATGGAATAGGCCTCGCCCTGGTTGAACAAACCGTCCAGGCACATGGCGGGAAATTTTCCATTCACGATGCACCGGCAGGGGGGACCCTGGCAATGGTTTCCCTGCCTAAAATGTAAAAATGTAAGCGTCCAGCAACACCCCATATGCGTACGATCAGACGGCCGTACATAGACAAAAACTATAGCCCGTCCGCCTGCTTGTACGCCTCGGGGACACTGCTGAACGTTTACAGGCCTGAGTTATACGAATTTTGCAATTCCTGGTGAACAATTACCCCAATTATTTCACCGGCGGCCAACTGAAATCAAACATCCCACAAATGCCAGTCCAGCAGTCATAATAAAAGTGGCTCGCAATGCCAGCATAAATTTTAGACTTTCCACTGCAGTATACTGCGCAAGGGTTTGACCACCACTATAAAAACCATACCACCAGGAAAAAAGAGCTGCGGCAAGAGTGGCGCCGGTTACCATACCCAGATTTCTGGCAGTGGCGAGTATTCCTGCGCTGATGCCAAGGGAATTCTCGTGTACCCTGGATAAGACCGAGGCACTGTTGGGAGAAAGAAATATGGATTGCCCCGCTCCGAGCAGGGCCAGCTTTACGGCAATTTCCGTCATCGAGCTTTGAGAGGAAAGCCAGGCCAGGCTTAACAGGGCGAAACCACTGAGACACAAACCGAAAGTGGTGAGATATCTTGCCCCGATTTTATCGTAGAGCCAGCCTGAACATGGCGATAATACAACCAGCGTTGCCGGAACGGCCATCATCAGTCTCCCAACCTGCTCAACCGGGAGGGAAAAAATGTATTCCAGATAAAACGGAATGAGTGCCAGCACTGTGAATAAGGCGGCAAAGGATATAGCAGCGGTCAACACCGCGATCCAATAGTATCTTTCCTTGAACAGAGAGATCGGCAAAATTTGATTGGGCACCTTTTTTTCGATCCGAAGGAAAAAATACAAAAGCACTATAAAGCAAAGAATAAGTGAGACATTGACTGGACTAAAAAATCTATCAAACCTGTGAAAAATAATAACCCCGAGGATTACCAAGATTACCCAGCAGCAGCTCCCCTTCCAGTCAAATAGTTCTGTGGCACCCGTTTTCTGATGCAATTGTTCCAGCAGGAAAAATCTGCCAAGCAGCACGGTTGGAATACTGACAGGTACGGTAATGAGAAAAATTGCCCTCCAGGAGAAGATACTCAGCAACAGCCCGCTTACAAACGGGCCGGTCAGCAGTCCGGCTGCCGTCGCAACGCCAACCAGTCCGAGGCTGCGTCCAAGATGCTTGGCCGGGAAAACCATTTTGATTATGGCTGGCCCGGAGGACATCATCATGGAAGCTCCCAGCGCCTGAACAAACCTGCTTATCAAAAGCACATCATATCGTGGGGAAAGATAACAGGATAAAGCACCGCAGGTGAAGGTTGCCATCCCCGATAAATAGATGTTACCTCTACCCAACCGGTCAGCCAGCCTTCCCCAGAAAACCAGGGTAATTGTTATAGTGAGGAGATAAAAAGTGACGACAAACTCAGCATATTCCAGGCTGAGGTCAAAAGCGCGCATTATCGTCGGCAGAGCGACGTTGATCATGCCGCTGTCCATGGTTGACAGGAAAACTCCCGTCATTACCAGTGCCAGGACAAGCCAGCGGGTGGGAGAATTTTCGGCTCTTTTTGGCAAAAGATTGTCCCGGAAGTAGAAATGAAAAAGCCCGGTGGAGATTCTCCACCGGGCTTTTATGATTCCATTCTAAGTTGTTGTTCTCAAATTAGAACTTGAGGGAAAGCTGTACGCCACCTTCCATAATATCATCGGAACCGATTGCATCACCTGCGAAGAGGTAAGCAAATACGAGGTCAGCATTTAAGTTGTCCATGAGTTCATAGGACAATTTGCCATCAAATTCAAGACCAAGGTTATCTTCTGTATTGTTTGGATCAGCAACTGTTGGTTTTGCGATCGCCTCAACCAACTGAGCATACCATGCATCAAAACTAACAGTCATTTTATCCATTGGCTTAAGAGTTACACCAACGTTTGCAGCCCAGATATTGGAGATATGATCGCCCAAAGTGCCGTCTGGAACTTTATAATCAAAGATACCGTCGCCCAGAATCTCTGACCAGTAGTATGAAGTTCCATAAGTTCCATTACCAGAGCCGATAGTAACGATAGGAATTGATGTCACTATCAGTGCTATCGTCATCGCCGGTAGCATAAAAAGCCTGACCATGAACGATACCTGCATCGGCACCGGCAGCCACCAAGAATGCACTTACATCCAGCTCCTTAGTAGTACCAACGGTGTTCTTGTCTATAGTACCGCCATTGTAAAGGAAAGTACCCCATGCGGAGACAGCATCGATCTTCAGGTCAGCGTCAACACCTAACCAGTAAATATCAGTGCTTTGGCTGGTTACAGTTGCCCAGGTAGCATTCGGTGTGAGTGTCAGAGAATCGCTAATTTTAACTTGCGGCATTACTGAAAGAATATGCACATCTCCCTCTCCGCCACCAACAGCAACGGTAGTCGCTACATCATTGGTAGTAAATCTCACAGTTGCCGGAACTTGTAACGCCATCCCAACCTTCCGGATCTTTATTTGAAGCTAAGGCATAAAGAACAGGCACTTTTACCATTCCGAAATCCGCAGTTACAACGGCGCCGGAAAAATCGTCGGCAAAGACGAAACCGCGGGCAATAGTTGCACCCTGTATACCGACTTTGGTGTTAACTTTGCCAAGAGTGAAATCGACATAAGAATTTTTGATTCTAAAGTTGCCTTTACCATCAGCCGCGAGATCACCACCGTTATTATCACCCCACATGGTGTTGAATTCGAATTTATTGACGAATTTCAAATCATCACTGAATTTTGCGGTGTAATACAAACGGGTACGAGTGTCGAATGAGTTTTCGGCAGAATCTCTGCAGCGTGTGAATAATTATCCATAAAAAAAGCTCTGGTACGCCAGTAACCACCAAACTGACTCTCCACTGCCATGGCGCTGGTGGCTGCAACACCACCAGCCAGCATAAGACCAACAGTCGTAGCAATTATTTTCTTCATTTTCTCTCTCTCCTGAAAACTGTTTTAACCCTTTTTGGGGAGGGTCATTTTTTCTTTGCACGATCGACAACCTGACTACGCAGCTGTCACTTCTTCCAACAAGAAGTGATTCGGCAAAGATCTTGAAATTTGGCTAGGAATATATCCTTGGCGCCTATCCTTGTCAAGATTTTTTTACCCGGTAGTATAATTTTTTATACTCCCTCAAATAGGTCTTTCAGTTTTTAATTTTTTTGCGAGAAAATTCAAGATCATAAACTGTCAAATCCGTCTCAGCTCCACCCGGTATCAAATCTGCCAACGAGCCGCTTTTCGGCAGATACCCAACAAATAACCTGCCTGCAGGCTTTGTCATATCATTATTTGTATATCCGACCGTTGTTTTCCATCAAGCAAGGTAAAACCATATCCTGCAACATAGCCCTGTAAAATTACCCGTCCGCCACGATTCAACCAAAGCTGAACCGTTCCAAGCCATGCTGACAACGGCACCACTGCTATAGAACCGCAATCTGTTAAAATACTTAACCCCGCTTTATCACCTTCAGTGGTTACAATTTCTTCTTTACCGTCTTTGTCTATATCAGTCACCACGATTCTGTCTGGTACAAAAATTAGGTCACGCTCTTGGTCCTCTTCCGGTGTGAAATTTCGTGTATTAGTTTTTGACATTGCTCCTCCACGACTTGGGCCAAGATAAATTTTGCTGGTGGCATAATTTTTCCGGCTGACCCACTTCAACTCATTTGCCGGATTATAGACTCTTAATTTTTCTTTTTGATCGACAGCAACTATTTCGTAGAAACCATCTCCATCGAGATCCGCATAGACAAAATCAAAAAGATTCAATGAATCCGGCAGAGCCAGCCGTTTACCTTGAATAATCTCATTTTTATCATCCAGGCTTAAGAGATAAACTCCGGGTTTTACCAGATCAGTTCTTCCCAGCCCCCTCTGTTGTCCGGCGAGTTGCCAGCCTTTTTTCGGAACCATGATTGGTCGCAGATACCAGGGTATATTTCGAGATACAACATGAAAACCGCCAGTTGTATCGTACTTCATTATCATTGATGAGACGTACAGACCATCTGTCCCACTAATATATATTTCGTCTTTTCCATCGCCATCAAGATCGGCCAGATTGAGTGCATGGGCAGTCAACATGGAAGGCAAGGAGGTCTCAGCGACCTGGACAATGGCCTTATCCTTGATTTTAAACAGCCTGAGATTCTGCCCTGCCAGAACAAGAATTTCTCTTTCTCCATCCCCATCGATGTCGCCAACGTCCATGGCTTTCATATCAAAAGGCACTGTGGTCTTTATCTGAACTCCTCTGCCTATGGCCGTTACACTGCTGCCTGCGACCCCGGGAGTCACCCCCGCATGAAGGCTCCTTTTATAAGCTGCCTCGGGATTGGCCGTAACAAATCCTTTCGTGCCTTCGACATCGCCCTGCTTTGCCTTTCTTTCAACCCGAGTAATTTTTTCCCCTAAGGCAGTCTGGGCAATGTCCTGAGAGAGTTCGTCAACCTTGGCTATAAGACTATCAGGCGTTTGTGAGAGTACAGTAAATTGCAAGACCTTCTTATCAGGAACAAGTGGATATAACTCCACCTGAATTTCCAAACCGCTGGTAAGAGCAAAGAGCTCTCCCGTGATCAGATAATCCGCTTTTTTGCCGCCGATCGACAGGCCCTTCTGTTCTCCCTTTTTCTTCAGGGAACTCAGCTCGTCCCCGCTGAAGGTTTTTTCCAGCACATTGACTCTTTCACGTGCCGCCAGCCGACTGGCCAGCATTGCCTGGATACTGTCACGAAGATATGAATACTTACCTGCGGAATTTTTCTCAAATGTAGAAAAAACAATCTGATATTCTTTATCGGCTTGAAACTGTCCTTTCGATTCCTCGCCGGCCGCCAAGCCGACAACATTCAGCGTAAGGCAAAAAAGAGTGACTGCTATTACCGTAACTCGCATAACTTCTCCCAATCATTAATGCTCTAACCCCCGAAAAGCACGGGGACAAGTACCTTCACGAAATTCACTTTAACAACGAAAAAAAATGAATTTCCGAGGCACTAACCATTCAGTGCATTGCACTTGATCAACCGAACCTCTCTTAAGATGACAAAAAGCTATCTATATCGCAAATTGCCACCACAAGCAAGATAAGTATCTCAGCCATCGACCCGCTCTTTAAATGAGAATAATTTTCATTGCTGTTGTAACTCCATTTTCTTGCTTAACGAAATCGTAAGTACCTTATAATTCAGTAATTATCAACAATTTACTTTGAATGGCAAGCGATTCTGCCAACAACTTTTCTCTTGACTTTTCCCTCACTACGGTAGAAAATATAGGTAAAAGAATTTGAACTTTATTTGATTCCACCATGAAAGCACCTAATTTTTCAGATCAAACATGATGAAAAATATTGTATTCCCAACAATAATTACCCTCCTTCTTACCTGTTGGAGTGGTATGCTTTACGGTGCTGATCTAACCAGCCATAGTGCCTACAAAATTACTTCTTATAATTTGGGCGCCATTCAGAATTTTCAAAAAAATGGAGTATCGAATCCGGCAACTGACTCGAGACCGCTTTTTGTAACCGACGCTGCAGCTGAGGCCTTGAATAGCGGGCAGCTAAAATCCGCCACCCCCGGTGAAACGCCTTCAGTCAACACACTTAATCTTAACAGTATAGCCCTGTCCGCCCAATACGATGCCACAAGTAAAATTTCGGTTCAAGGAGCTTTTGGCCTGACGCGCAATCTCTATACGCCGGATTTATTCGATAACATGAAAGGCTCAAGTTGGGAGGCCAATCTCGGGATAGTCTACAAATTGCTGGACAATATTTCATACGAATTGCATTTCGGTTATATGGAAACCGGCGATCTCTTTACCAACCAGAGCAGTTATTCCGATGTGGAAAGTATTATAATGGTAAGCAATAAACTGACCCTGAGCTGGTAACCGAGACACTTTCACGTTGCGCATCTGATAACAGGTTAGGTGTACTCGGGCGTTACTTACTTCACTTGCCCCGTAGAAATAGCTTTCTATGGGGTTTTTTTTATATTAAAAACAGGTAAATGAAAAAAGTCGAAACAGATTGCAGCGCAGGGGTCTGCTTGACAAGTCCCCCACCCCGAACTATGAGATCATATTGTTTCATGGAATTGATGGCGTCCATCGCTGATTTTAGTTTTTTACGAAATTATCAGAATTGACAAACTCGTAAAAACCTAAAGAGCAAGGATGGCTAAGTAAAAAACTTCAGATTTGAGGCGCGCAAATTTTCAATCATTTCGACGTACAAGAGGTACTTCGAAATGATTGAAAATTTGTGGCAACGAAGAAGGGGAAGAGTTTTTACGACACCATCAGAATTGATATAGACAGCGCAATTTTGCCGGTACAACATTTCCGAAATCCCAGCCATGCATTCTCCAAATGAATCCCTCACGTACAATATTCTCATGTATTCACATGATACCTATGGCCTGGGTCACATTCGCAGAACCATGGCCATAGCCAACCATTTGCGCGATAGCAATACCAACGTGCTCATTCTTACGGGATCCCCCATCGCCGGACGTTTTCGATTTCCTCAGCATGTCGATTTTGTCCGTATCCCCGGAATGATCAAGAAGAGTAATGATGACTATCAGTCTTTCTCTATTCGGATTGATCAGGAAAAGGCGCTGTCTATCAGAACCAACATCATTCTGGCTACAGCCAAAACCTTCCAGCCTAATCTTTTTATCGTTGATAAAGAGCCGATGGGTCTAAAACGCGAGGTGTTGCCTACCCTCGAATGGCTCAAGGAAAAGAGTCCATCCACTATGGCGGTTCTGGGCTTGCGTGACATTCTTGATGAAGCCGAGGTCATCCTGAACGACTGGCGCGAAAAGAACATCTACAACTGCCTGGATCAACTGTATGACGAGATATGGGTGTATGGCAATCGTGAAATTTACGACCCAATCGAGATGTACAGAATTCCCCAGGAAATTCACAGCAGGATTCAATTTACAGGATATATTCCGCGCAGGACAATCTCAGAGGAAACCAGGACCGCTGTCAGAAAAAGATACAGAATTCTGGACCAAGATAAATTCATCCTCGTCACCACCGGCGGTGGTGGAGATGGTCTAGAGGTTATTGAGCATTACCTGGACATGCATGATTATTTTCCTACTTCACTTCCTTTTAAATCGATCATTATCACCGGTCCGTTCATGCCGAAAAAAGTCAGGGAAGATTTCACTCATCGCGCTCAAAAATTTGGCATAAAAACCCTGCCCTTTCATGCAAAACTTGAGGAATTGATATCCGCGGCAGACCTGGTGGTTTGCATGGGAGGATATAACACCATCTGCGAGATACTGACCCAGCAGACCCCCGCGCTGATCATCCCAAGGGAAACTCCCAGGAAGGAACAATTGATCCGGGCAACAAGGTTCAAAGAAGAAGGACTTCTCGATTTTATTCCCTGGACCGGTGTCACTCCCCAACTTCTGCGAGAGAAAATTTTTTCGCTCTTGCGCAACCAAAACCAATACAAAAAAGCAATGCATTCCTTTAGGTTGTCCGGACTGGACACGATTCGGGAGAGGATGACGTATTTCAAGGAACATGATTTCGCTGCCGGAAATACCGAGGCACCTATTGACATGGCCTTATAGTATTTCTCCTTCTCCAATTCCTTTTCGAAATGATACAACAACCTGCGATACCGGCTCTCGGCTATATCCTCAAAGGCTATCCACGGATCTCCGAGAGTTTCATATCCAACGAGATCCTGCTGCTGGAGAAAATGGGTTTCACAATGCGCCTATTCCCGATGCGCCGGCCGCGTGAAACTTTCACTCACGCTTCAGTGAAAGAGATTCGGGCCAGGGTCGACTATCTCCCCACCGAACTGCTCCCCGACTTTTATCGTCTGCTCCGGCCCACTATTTTTCTTGCCTTCAAGAGGCCAAAACAATTTAAAGAAGCACTGTTGACAGCCACACAAGGTGTCAATCCGGACAATAAGCCGGCCACACTCAAACATCTGCTGCAGGCAAGCTATCTGGCCAACAATCATCTCATAAAAGAGAAAGACATTGTCCAGCTCCATGGCCACTTCGCCCATTCCCCCACTTCGGTAACTTTGTTTGCCTCTCTTCTTTCCGGGATACCATTCAGTTTCACAGCTCACGCCAAGGACATCTATACCTCCGACAAAGAAAAAATTCGAAAAAAAATTGCTCGAGCGCAATTCGTGGTAACCTGTACCCAGCACAATAAAGAATATTTGCAGGCAATCGCCGGAGAATGTTCCACCCCGATTTATTGCATCTATCACGGCATCGATCTGGAACTTTTCCAGCACACCGGACAACGGGCCGAAACTCATAATCCCTACAAAATCCTCACCGTCGCAAGAATAACCCAAAAGAAGGGTCTGCCGACCATTTATCGGGCACTGGCAGGTTTGCAGAAAAGAGGTATCGACTTTCAACACACCCTGATAGGCGATGGTGACGACAGGGAAAAAATCCTTGCCTTGATAGCCTCTCTTGGACTGACGGAACATTGCCGGTGGATCGGCACCCAAACTCACGAGGAGGTGCTAGCGCATTTCAAAACCAGCGATCTCTTTGTTCTCGGCTGCGAAATTGCTGAAAACGGCGACCGCGACGGTATCCCCAATGTTCTGGTAGAGAGCCTCGCAATGGGTGTTCCGGCTCTTTCCACCAATGTTTCAGCCATCCCGGAAATTCTACTGGACGGCCGGACCGGAATGACCGTTGCGCCATCGCAACCTGACCAGCTTGAAAAGGCGATGATCCGTCTGCTCACTGATCAACAGCTGCGGGATCGCTTGATTGCCTGTGGAAAAAAGCATGTCAGGGAAACTTTCGACAATAGCCAATGGATACGCAAGCTGGCTGAAATATTCCGCAAACACAATGCACTCCTCAGATAATTTTTTTGTCAATATAATCAAAGGCTATCTATATGGAACACTCAGCAGGTAGCACAGCAGCCACAACAATTTTCGGACTGTTGCGTCATGGCCAGACAAAGTGGAACACCCTGAAAAAAATTCAGGGCTCCGGAGACTCCCCTTTAACCCTTAAAGGTGTGAAGGAAACCAACGAATGGACCAAGACCCTAAAAACCTTCGGATGGAACCGGATTATCGCCAGTGATCAGGGCAGATCGAGGGCAACCGTCGATATCCTCAACCGAAAACTTCAACTCCCCGTCACTTTCGATGCGAGGCTGCGTGAACAACATTGGGGTAACTGGGAGGGGCTCACCATCCCATTTATCAAGGAAAATTTTCAGGATGACCTTACCCGCCGAGTGGCGATGGGCTGGCAATTCTCTGCCCCCGGTGGTGAAACCCGACTGGCAGTGAAGGATCGCGTGCTGGCAGCATTTCTCGAGAGCGCAAGAAAATGGCCCGGCGAGAAAATCCTGGTGATCTGTCATCAGGGCGTGGTGAAATCAGTGCTCTATTTTATAACCAAAAAGAAATTTATGCCGGACGAAGATCCTCTCCTGCAACACAACCGGCTCCATCTCATCAGTTGCACCGGGCAACGGTTTTCTGCCCTGCAACTCAATATTTCCAGGCTGCAGAGACAATGAAGGTTTCGTATTATTGTCAACATGTTCTGGGCATTGGTCATTTCCATCGCAGCATGGAGATCTGCAGGGCAATCGCCCGGCGCCATTCCACAACCCTTATTCTTGGCGGCCCCCCGGTCGAAGTGGACCAACCGGATATTAATGTGCTCAGACTACCGGGCCTGCAGATGGATAGCGAGTTCAACGAGATGGTTCCCTGCCGTCCGGAGCAATCCCTTGCTGAAGTCAAAGCAACCAGGCAAAAGCAGCTTTTCGCTCATTTTCAAGCAACCAGACCGGATATTTTCATTACCGAACTCTACCCATTTGGCCGTAAGGCTTTCAGGTTCGAACTAGACCCGCTTCTTACCGCCATCCGCGATGGTTCGTTGGCCGCTTGCTCCTGCTACTGCAGTGTGCGCGACATTCTTGTGGAAAAAATTACCGGACGGGAAAAGTTTGAACAACGGGTTGTTCAAACGCTCAATGCATATTTTGACGGCATTCTCATTCATGCCGACCCCGGGATCATTACCCTTGACGAAACCTTCAACAGAATGGGGGACATTCATATTCCCCGGCACTATACCGGTTTTGTCACTGTCACTGAAAACAGCAATGGTGAGGCCAGAGAGCAAATAAGAAGCACATTGGGGCTAACGGCTCCCGACAAATTGATCGTCGCCAGTATCGGAGGCGGCAACGTCGGCAGTGAATTGCTTCTTGCTGCCATAAGGGCTTTTACCCTCCTGCAAAATTCCATCTCCGCTCATCTCCAGCTTTTTTGCGGCCCTTACTGTGACGAAGAAATGTATAAAACCCTACTAAACGAAAGGCGGCACAATCTTACCATCGATCGTTTTACCAAACACTTTCCGCAGTGGCTGGAAGCTGCCGACCTGTCAATTTCAATGGCCGGCTACAACACCTGTATGAACCTGGTCAAGGCCGGAATTCCCGCACTCGTCTACCCATTTAAACAAAACCGGGAACAGCGACTCCGGGCAGTGCGGCTGGGCAGGAAAGTTCCGTTGACGATCCTGGAAGAAACCGAGCTTGCTCCGCAACTTTTAGTCAAGAGGATGGCGGAACAACTGACCAAATCAAGAATATCCGCGGACATAAAACTCGATGGCGCCGAAGAGACGGTCAGGCAAATAGAAAAATGGCGCGGGGAGCACTTTATTTATGACTAAGCCTGCGTCTTCTCTTTATTTAAGCAAACAATTCGGCCCCGTCCCGGATCTCCGCTTTACTCTCAGCACCTGTATCGACAAAGGCTGCCGCCAGACAGCTAATCGGCCGCTGGTCTTTTTCCGGGCCGACGATATCGGCATTCCCTCCCGCCAATTTCAACAACTCGTAGAATGTTTTCGTAAGCACCGGCTTCCTCTCTGCCTGGCAGCCGTTCCCGCCTGGCTCACTGACCAAAGATTGAGGGCGCTTCGAGGATTGACCGGAACAGACAGCAGCCAGTGGTGCTGGCATCAGCATGGGAGGGTCCATCGAAATTTCGAAAAAACCGGAAAAAAACAGGAATTCGGCCCCTCCCGCTCCAAAAGCGACATTCAAACCAGCCTCATAAAAGGGCGGGAAAGGCTGAAAGGGTTTCTCGGTGATGATTTCCTTCCCGTTTTTACACCTCCCTGGAACAGATGCAGTGAAGACACTCTTCAGTCACTGGTCCACCTCGATTTCAAGGCAGTTTCAAGGAGTAAAGGAGCGCTTCCGGACACACCGCATAAGCTGCCGGATTTTCAGATTAACGTCGATCTGCACACCCGAAAGGAAAAGTTGCCCCAGCAGGCCATGGCCAATTTGTTGCTGGAAATTGAGCAGGGTATAGGATCGGGAGTATGCGGCATAATGATCCACCATCAGAGAATGAATGGTGTGGCGCTTGATTTTCTGGACGCCCTGCTGGAAATGATCAAAAGCAATCGACATCTCATTCCAGTTCATTTCGGCGATCTGCTGGATGCCAAATAACCCGCTTCAACCGATTGTTTTTTGGTTATATTTGGAGTGGGCGGGTTTGGGACCCACCCTGTCGTCGCAACAGCTCCATTCCTCGACAGACGCTTCGCTTTCGTATCTTTTCAATTTTTAAACATAGTCTTGCAATTTGGCGTTTCCTGTGCCAAGATACAACTCATTCGAGAATAATTATCATTACACTTTACCAGTTAATATACTCATAAATAAACCAACGAGAAAACCGATGTCCGACGCCTATTTTTTACTGGAAGAACATTTTCGCAAACTTGCCCGGTTGGATCACGCCGTAACCTTCCTCCAATGGGACCACATGGTAATGATGCCGCCGGGCGGCAGTGAACCCAGGGCGAAGGCGATCGCAGAACTGACTGCAATGCACCACGAACTCCTGACGTCGGCGAAAACTGAAGATCTGCTGAAAGAGGCCGCCGAAGAGGCTACTTCCCCCAGCCGACGGCGAAGCCTTCAGGAAATGGAGCGAGAATACCAGCATGCCGTCTGCATCCCGCCGGACCTGGTAAAAGCGAAGTCACTCGCCGGCTCAAAGTGCGAGCATGACTGGCGCAGCCAGCGCAAGAATAACGATTGGTCCGGCTTCCTGACAAATTTCAGAGAGGTGGCCGCCCTGGCGAAAGAGGAAGCACAGGCACGTTTTGATTTTGCGCCCGGCCGTTTCCAGACAGCGTACGATGCACTTCTTGATCTACACTGCACCGGTGACAGCAACAGTTTTATCGCAGATGTCTTTGCTACTCTGAAAAAGGTCCTGCCGGGACTCGTTCAGGAGGTTGTTGAGAAACAAAGAGGAGATTTCACTCCCGACCTTCGGGGGCATTACCCCATCGATCAGCAGCAATTGCTTAACCTGGAACTCATGAAATGTCTGGATTTTAATTTTGAGCAGGGACGACTCGATGTCAGCTCCCATCCTTTCAGTACCGGTTGCCGGGGGGATCAGCGGATCACCACCAGGTTCCGGCAGACGGAATTTCTTGAAGCGCTGCTGGCCACGGCCCATGAAACCGGGCATGCCGGTTATGAAAGCGGACTGCCGATGGAATTTGATGAATTGCCTGCGGGAAGAGCCCGCAACATGTGTCTCCATGAAAGCCAGAGTCTGCTGTTTGAAAAACAGCTCTTTTTGTCCTGTCCATTTATGTCCTATTTCGTCGGCAAAATCCATAGCCATCTGCCGGCCACATCGGCAATCGACGGCTCCGGGCTTTTTGCAGCGGCAACCAGGGTCAGACCAAGCCTCATTCGTGTGGAAGCCGATGAAGTCACCTATCCGCTGCATGTCATTCTCCGCTACGAAATTGAAAGCAGCCTGATCAATGACCATATCAAGGTTGAGGATATTCCTGAGCTCTGGGATGAAAAAATGCAGGAGTACCTCGGTCTCTCCACTACCGGAGACTACAGGGACGGCTGCATGCAGGATATGCACTGGACAGACGGTTCTTTCGGGTATTTTCCTGCCTACACCATTGGGGCACTCAATGCCGCCCAACTCTTTTTCGCTATTCGCCGGACATATCCGGACTGGCAGGAGAGGCTGGCAGGCGGTGATGTCCGGTTTATCCGGCAATGGCTGAAGCAGACAATCTGGAGTAAGGGCTCAACCATGGATTCGCAGGAGATTATTCGCCTGGCAACCGGAGAGTCGACAAATCCCGATTATTTTCTCCGCCACATCAGGGAACGGTATCTTGACGAAACCTGCTGAGCAAAAAACGTACTACACTGGTTTCACTGGTTCCCATGCATTTGGGATCCAGGATCAAATGCATTGACAACCTATTGATTGAAAACTAGATTTGCAAGTACGGGGATTTACTTGACCATGTTCGATTAATCCCTGTGTTGACGCGAACCAATTACAGGTCCGATTCAAACAATTACCGGAATTGACCCCACAAGGGGGCAGAAGAACCTTTAGACAGATTGTTTTCTAACAAAAAAAAATCTGTAAGGTACTAAAAGCTATGAGACGTCTTGTCGCACTGCCGCTCTCCAAATCGTTCCAGATAGCCTATCAATCGATCCGGGTCCGTTTTTTCCGCTCGCTGGTCACCACCACCAGTCTGGTGCTGGCGGTGGCTTTTCTCACCTTCACCCAGGCCGGCAACAACATTGCCCAAGGCTTGCTCTCAACGCAAAATCCTGCATTTATTCAGATCCTTACCAAAGTCGGCTATGACGTAACTCCCGGAGTTAGCAGGATAAGCAGCTCCGCCAAACAGCGGTGGATCGTCTTTCTTTCGTTGCTGGTCTGTGTTGTGGGAATTGTGAACGCCCAACTAATGTCCGTTACGGAAAGATTTCGGGAAATCGGCACACTGAAATGCCTAGGAGCTCTTGACCGGTTCATTGTCAGGTTATTTGTCATCGAAGCGGCAATGCAGGGATTGGCGGGCAGTATAGTCGGCGCACTCTTTGGAGCTTTTGTTGCTCTTACAACCTCGACAATCAGGTTTGGGCTGTCTTCCGTATCTTTTATTCCCTGGAGCGATCTTGGCACAACCATCCTTTACGGCGTCTGTACGGGGACCGGACTCAGCCTGCTCGGAGTCTTGTATCCGGCTATTGTCGCCGCACGGATGCAGCCCGTTGAGGCGATGCGGGTCGAGCAATAAAAGGCCCGCACTATAAAATTTTACAAGAGGTATCTCTGCACCTATGACCCCTAAAAAAAAGATAGTTCGGGTTACCGGGGTAACCAAGGATTTCGATCTTGGTAAAATTGTCGTTCATGTGCTGAAAGGCATCGACCTGGAGATCGAGGAAGGAAAATACATTTCCATCATGGGGCCTTCCGGGTCGGGGAAATCGACGCTCTTCAACATGATCGGCGGTCTCGACAAACCAACGAAGGGCAAGGTGTTTATCGACGAAGTGGATATCGCTCAACTCGATGCCTATGAACTCGCCTGGCTGCGCTGTCGAAAAATCGGCTATATTTTTCAGACTTTCAACCTTATCCCGGTGATGACGGCTCTCGAAAATATTACCATTCCCATGACCTTTGCCGGGGTCTCAAACGATGCAGCTCTGCGGCGGGGCATGGAACTGCTCGACCAGGTGGGACTGACCGGCAGACACGCCCATCGCCCCTCCGAGCTCTCCGGCGGTCAACAACAACGGGTAGCGGTCGCCAGGGCGCTGGCCAACAGTCCTGCCATCATTCTGGCCGATGAACCGACAGGAAATCTCGATCTGACGACCGGAGAAGATATTATTCGGCTCCTGAAGGATTTGAGTCTCAAAAGAGGAGTTACAGTCATTTCCGCAACCCATGATTATAAAATGCTCAACGTATCGGACCAGGTTGTCTGGATACGAGACGGCCATGTAGAGAAAATTCAACAAAGAGACGAACTGGAAATAAGTACAGGCGGACTGGAAAGTGCAATAACCTGACACCCATACCACTTCTCTTTTTAACTTCAACCTCAACCAAGAAACCAGGTGTTCAGGCAATGAAAAAAGTTCTATTTTTTCTTAGCTTCCTCCTCTTTCCGGTTATGCATCTCTTTACTCCGGCACATGCCGGCACGGCAGAGACTGCGGTTGAAGATCATTCCCTGCGGCAAACGATTGCAACCCTCAGCGGTTTTGACAGCAGAACTACAGGATCCCCGGGCTATGAAAAGACGGCGGCATTCGTAGAGAAAAGAATGAAGGACCTCGGTCTTGATCCGCAATCCTATCTCTACGACCTTCCTCTGCGCCGCTTTCTCGGCGCGCAACTCGCTTTTAACGGTACCGAAATCCCTCTAGCTGCCTTCACCAATAACGCAGTTACTCCGGAGGCGACGGATGGGACGCTTTCGGCACCGCTCTATTATGTCGGTAAAGGCGACCTCACTGAGCTTGATGGCAAAGTCATACGGGGCAGCATCGTCCTGATCGACTTCGATTCCGGCAGAAACTGGCAAACTCTGGCTTCGCTTGGAGCAAAGGCGGCTATCTTTCTTCAGGGAAAAAATAGCGAAGAACGATTTTTTTACACTGAAAAAGAGGAGCTTACCCCCCTGCAGTTCCCCTGCTTCTGGATGAAAAGAGAGCGGGCTCTACAGGTATTCGGGCCACTTGTAATCCAGCAGAAGCCGCTTATACCGAGAGTTGAACTGCGCTCACGGTGTATCTGGGAGAATTATCAGGCGAAAAACCTCTACTCGCTCATAAAAGGAACCGATCCGCAGCTGAAAAAAGAGCTGTTGATCATCGAGGCGTTTTTTGATGACGAAGAGTTTGTGACGGGAAACTCTCCAGGAGCTGACGCCGCCGCCTCAATCGCCACTTTCCTGAAGATTGCCGACTCACTTGTAAAGGATGCTCCGCAACGATCAGTCCTTCTGGTAGCCACCAGCGGACAAGCGCAGACTCTTGCGGGATGGCGGGATATGATCTGGAGTACCGATGCCAGATCAAAAGACTTGCGCCATGAAAAACGCCAGTTGCAGCAGGATATAAACAAGGGCAAGTTTAATCTGGAAACCTTGAAAAATCTTAATTTCCCCCTGAGCGAAGACAAAAAAAGAGACGCAATTATTGCCGATGCCATCAAGTTCAGCCTGGATGAGACTGTTGACCAGGTCTCACGGGAGCTGATGCGTCTAAGACTCAGTGACCAGACAGATGAAAAAAAGCGGCTGGCAGTCGAGGCCGCGGACAAACGTCTTTTTTACAGAAGGCTGGGTTGGGCTGAAAATTATCACGATCTCCCGGCGGAACAAACCAAACTTCTCCAGCAGATAATCGGCAAGGCCATCGCGAGACACGAACGGATCATCAGCGGCAGCAAGCGGCGGCTCAACGAATTGCGGTCGGCCCTAACCTTCCGCAATCTGGTCAGGGACTATGATGTTGCAGCTATTGTCAGTCTCCATCTCTCCAGCCACGGCGACGGAGTGGGGGCTTTTCATCGGGGATGGCTCTACAATCTCAAACAGACAGTCAACAGAACGCAGGTGTATAGTCAGGTTGCCGACCTGCTCGAAAAATTCGGCATGCCGGCGATAGGCAGGGCCCGCTACCAGGACAGCCTCCGTCCGAGCCAGCTGCGCTCATGGGATTCCTGGTTCTTCGACGAACCGAATCTTGGTGGAGAGGTCAGCGCCATGGCCGGATACCTTGGCTTTAGCCTGGTGACGACAGGCGATGGCAGGGCGCTATGGGGAACACCGGCGGACACGGTGGAGAAAATCGACTGGCCCTATCTGTACGATCAGGCTCGACTGGTGGAACGGCTTATCCGGGGCCTCAGTCGAACCGCAAAGCTCCAGTCCGATAATTTACCCCGGGATGGTTTTGTCGAGGTGACCGCCCGTACCAATCTTCTGTTGCAGGGAGAGCTTTTCGCCAACTTCCCTGCCCGCGATACCGCCATTCTTGCCTATCAGGGCAACAGAAAATATTATGCCATGGTGGATGAGACAGGTTATTTCAGGATTAAGGGGCTGGCCGACAAAAAGAATGTACTCGATAAGCTGATTATCGAAGGATACCGCTTCGACGAGAATACCGGCAGGGTGCTCTGGGCTATTGATAAAAAGGAAACCGGAAAGTCCAACTACCGTTTGAAACTTTTACGCAAGTCGATGCAGACCGACCTGGTGATGTTCAACTGTAGGCAAACCACTTTATTCAATCTGCTTGAACCCCGCAGCCTCACCTACATGACCAAGATCCATCTCTTTGACGGCAGGCGTGACGCTCCTCCCGAGCATTACTGGTACAGCAGGATCGATACCAGGGAATCGATCATTTCCTCCATCTATACCGAACCCGGCACACGCCTGAAACTGACCCTCTCGGATACCGTGCTTACCAATAAGATGATCCTCACCAACGGCTCCAAAGAGAATCCTCTCGGCGTCGGCTATCTGGTCGATCAGAATCCCATCATCCCCAACACTATCTACCATGCGGCAAAAGATACCTGGACCCTGCTCGTCCCACGGATTAACAATCTGGAATCCCATGGCATCTATGACGAACGAATCAACTCCCTAAAAGAAAGGGGACTCGCGGCGCTTAGCAAAAGCAGCGACAACTTCGCCACCTTTACCTACTCCCTGGCCCGCAAAGCGGCGGCGGATGCGCTCGCTCTTTCGACCAGAGTCTATGTGCAGGTGGAAAAAACCCAGAAGGATGTACTCTTCGGCGTCCTTTTTTACATCGCCCTCTTTGTTCCCTTTGCCTTTGTCATGGAACGTTTCATCTTCAATTTTGCCACCATTTACAAGCGGATCGCCGGCTTTACCCTTATCCTTTTATTGCTTATAGCTGTCATCTATAACGTTCATCCCGCCTTTCAGCTGGCCTATAGCCCCATGGTGGTGATTTTGGCTTTCTTCATCATCGGGCTTTCCTTCATGGTGACCCTCATCATATTTTTCCGCTTTGAGGATGAGATGATTCTCCTCCAGCAGCGCTCGACCCACAAACGACCTGAAGAGATCAGTCGCTGGAAGGCCTTTGTGGCGGCATTTTTCCTTGGGGTTTCCAATCTCAGAAGGCGGCGGCTGCGTACAATTTTAACCTGCACGACGCTCATTATTCTCACCTTCACCATAATGAGTTTTACAACCATCAAATCCAGCAGCCGGGAAGTCCGGCTGCCGTTTCAGTCCCAGGCTCCCTATCAGGGTCTTCTGTTGAAAAGAGTCAATCAGCAGAGCCTGCCACCTCAGGCGACCGATATTCTCGTCAGAAGCATGTCTTCCATCAGCCGTCCTGCGCCAAGGGTATGGCTTGAAGGCAACGATCCTTCCCGTCCGCTCAGTATCCCACTGCGGCGAGGCAGTTCGGAAATCGAAATTCAGGGCCTCATCGGCCTGAGTCCGAACGAAGCATATGTCACCGGGCTTAATTCGCTCCTGACAACGGGCAGATGGTTTACTAAAAACGACCAGACGGCCATCATTCTAGAAGAACGGATGGCTGCGCGGCTGGGCGTAACAGGGGGTACGGACCAGACCGTGCTGTTATGGGGCACTCCGTTTACAGTCATCGGCACCTTCAAGGCCAAGGATTTTGAAAAAACTCTTGATCTCGATGGAGAACCGCTCACTCCGGTAATTTTCCCTGAAGAAGCCGGAACCGAAATGACCGAGGAAGAGATGGAGGCACTTGAGTCGGGCGACGATGTGCGTTCCTTCCAGAGTAGATATCAGCATATTCCCGCGGGACAGACGGCTGTCATTCCGGCGGCAACTCTTCTTGCCGCTGGGGGCAGCCTGAAAGATATCGCCTTCAAGCCCCTTGATACAAGTAAGATAAGCGAAATCGCCACAAACTTGACCGATAGATTCAGTCTGGCAATTTTTACAGGAGAAAAAGATGGGGTCTGGATCTACAACATCAGTGACACCATGAATTACAGCGGAGTGCCAAACATCATCATTCCCCTGCTGATTTCGGTTCTCATCGTCCTGAACACCATGATCAGTTCCGTTTACGAACGAAAAGGCGAGATTGCTGTGTATACCTCCGTTGGTCTGGCGCCATCCCATGTCGGTTTCCTCTTTGTCGCCGAGGCAATGGCTCTTGCCGTAATATCCGTGGTAATCGGCTATCTGGTCGCCCAGGTTTCCGCGGCTTTTTTGTCGGCGACACCACTTTGGGCAGGCATTACGGTCAATTATTCCTCCATGGCCGGGATTGCCGCCATGATACTCGTCATGGCGGTCGTTCTTATTTCGGTACTCTATCCAGCCAAGGTTGCCGCCCGTATCGCCATCCCCGATGTCAACCGGACCTTTAAACTTCCTCCTCCCGTTGACAATCAGATAGAAGTCACCCTGCCCTTTCTCATGAAATACAGGGAACATGAAAGCATCGGAGGATTTGTCTACAATTACCTGGTCAGTCACCAGGATATTTCCCATGGAATTTTTTCGACAGGCCCGGTCGAAGTGGTATTCAGCTGTTCCACAGTGGATGAAATTCGACAGATGGTTGCCGTATCAGAGACCCCGAGCGATCTAAGATGCCTGCACCTTCGGGCAAACGTCTGGCTTGCTCCTTTTGATTTCGGCATCATGCAAACAGTGGACATCCAGTTCTGTCCGGCCCAGCAGGGTCAGGAATTTCTGGAAATCAAACTCACCTTGCGGAGACAATCAGGTGAGTCGGGCGTTTGGCAGCGTATTAATATTTTTTTTCTCCATGAAGTGCGGAAACAATTGTTGGTCTGGCGATCCTACGACAACGAGACCCATGAACAGTTGCAGGATTCTTTTCGCAAGATTATCGCTGCCGACAGCCCAACTCCGGAGGTGATCTGAGATGCAGGTATCCTCAGAAACTCCGGAAATTAGGCGAATTCGTGTCCGGGCACCGTTGCTTGGCCTTTTCCTGGCCATAGCGATATGCCTTCTTACCCCATATAACAATATTTATCTCCGGGCCACTCCCCTGGGGGGAGGGCATTTTCCGCTCGCTCCTTTTGTTATTTTTCTGATCCTCGCTGTCTTTATCAGCCTGATTTCTGCAATATTCCGTTCATCGCTCCTGCTGACCGGACCAGAGCTGCTTGTTATCTGGATCGAGATGGTCATCGGATCGGGAATAGCCTACACCGGCTTTGCCCGCACTTTTCTCCTTAATCTGACCGCTTCGCAACATTTTGCCACAGCCGGAAATCGCTGGAAAGAGGTTCTGAATCCTCTTATCCCTCCAGCCCTCACTCCAACCGATCACCAAGCCATTTCACTTCTTTATAACGGCCTTCCCGGCGGCCGGAAGATGAGCTGGTTCGAAGTGGCGGGTGCCATTCCCTGGGATGCCTGGCTCTCTCCGCTGTTGCATTGGAGCATCTTTGTCCTGCTCTCTTATCTGGTCATGCTTTTTCTTATTAATATTCTTTCCCGGCAATGGATCCATAATGAGCGCATGAACTTTCCCCTGCTCAAGGTTCCGGAGATGATCGGCAAGGCGGTAAGTGAAGAAAAGACAGGAAGTTTTTTCCTCAATCGTTTCCTGCTTACCGGCTTGGCCATACCGGTTTTTCTCCATTTGATCAACGGGTTAAACCTTTACTATCCCTCTATTCCGACGATCCCGACTCTGTTTCTGGCCGGCCCGTATTTTTCCGAGAGTGGCTTATTTACCGGTTTCCAGAAACTCAAGATCTATCTGTACCCATCTTTTATCGGTTTTGCTTTTTTGACTTCCCGGCAGATTTCCTTTTCTTTCTGGTTCTTCTTCCTGGCCGGCTGTCTTTTATACGGCATCCTCAATCTACTGGGGTATTCCATCCCGGCTTCGGAACTGGGTGTCACCTTTGGGCCCACCCTGGCCCGACCGGAAGAGATGCAGATGATTGGAGCGTACGGCGTCTTTTTCCTCTTCCTGGTCTGGCTGGCACGGCTTCACCTTCTGGATGTGTGCAAGCAGTCTTTCTTTCTCAAAAAACCAACGCCGGGAAGATCTGAATGGTTTGATGTGCGAATCTCATTCTGGGGCGCAGTCACGGGTTTTTTATTGATCATCTGGTGGTATATCCGGCTTGGTATGGCTCCGGTCACTGCCGTTCTGATCGTCTGTGCTTTTTTTATGATCATGCTGGTGGCAACGCGCATCATCTGCCAGGGAGGACTTGCCTATTTCACCCTGACGGCGGCCCCTACCGATGGCATGATCGCCCTTTTCGGTACCAAATTGTTTGCCGGGGTGAGCGGTCTGCTGGCCGGAATGAGCCAGAAAGTCCTCTTTGTCGATCTGCGGGAATCACTGTTACCCTCACTTCTGCACGCCCGGCAACTGCAACAGAACAAAACCCCCGGCCTGCTGCTTTTCTCGGGACTGGCCGTCACTATCGTTGCTTCCATGACCGTGTCCATACTGGCCATGATGACTCTTTGCTATCGTTACGGCATACGGGAGCTGCAGCTGGACTGGGCCAGCCAGTCCACCACGGCCGTTTATGAAAATATTTACCGGCTGATTGAAATGCATACCACCACCGGCACCTGGATTTTCCTGTTTGCTGTGGCAGGAGCATTGCTGATGCTGATTCTGGTCACCTGTTATCATCGATTCTACTGGTGGCCCATTCATCCAATCGGCTATCTAACCGCTTACAGTTCCGCTATGCGTATCCTCTGGGTCAGTTTTTTCATTGGATGGGCTTGCAATGCCTTGTGTATGCGCTATGGCGGCATACCGCTTTTCAAGAAACTGCAGTATTTTTTTATCGGCCTGATCATTGGCGATTTTCTCATGGGTGGCATTTGGGCGCTGGTGGGACTTTTTACAGGTGTGAGTTATATGGTTTTACCGGATTAGTACCTTACAGATTGTTTTCTTGTCTTTTGCAAGCAAGTTCCCTTACGGGATGTGAAATATGTATGACGATAAAGAATTAAAAGAATATCGCGATCTGCTGCCGACGCCCAAACACTTTGAGGAAGGGTTTGACTGGAAGACCATCACAGGTGCGATCTTTATCGGCTTTCTCATGATGCCCGGCTCGATGTATCTCCAGCTGGTGATCGGCCAGGGTATCGGCCCCGCGGCGCGTTGGGTTACCATTATTCTCTTTGCCGAAATCGCCAAACGGGCTCATTCCGATCTAAAACAACAGGAAATTTTCCTCCTGTATTACATGGCTGGCGCCGCGCTGGCTTCGCCTTTTTCCGGTTTATTATGGAATCAATATCTGGTCCAGTCCGATGCGGCTCGGATGCTGGGAGTCACGGAATTTATCCCTTCCTGGGTTGCCCCCGGACCGGAGTCCGCCTCGATGGTGGAAAGAAGCTTCTTTCACCGGGACTGGCTGATTCCGATTCTTTTGCTGGTAGGTTCACAGATCATTCAGCGTATCGATCATTTCGGCCTTGGCTACGCCCTTTACCGGATCACTTCGGATGTGGAAAAACTGCCGTTCCCCATGGCTCCGGTTGCAGCCCTCGGCACCATGGCACTGGCGGAATCCGCGGAAGAGAAAAAAGTGAGCTGGAAATGGCGGGTTTTTTCCATCGGCGGGGTCATCGGCCTGGCCTTCGGCTTTATTTATGTCGTACTGCCGATAATCTCCGGCCTGATCTTTACCGAACAGATTCGGCTCATCCCCATCCCCTGGATCGAACTGACCGGCTACACGGAAGACATCCTGCCCGCCGTAGCCACAGGCCTGCAACTTGATCTCGGCCTCCTGTTTATCGGCATGGTTCTGCCGTTCTGGGCGGTGATCGGCGGTTTTATCGGCCTGATTATTACCTTCATACTCAATCCCCTGCTCTATTCTCATGGTATCCTGACCAGATGGCACCCGGGCATGGCTACCGTCGACACGATTTTTGCGAACAATTTTGATTTTTATATGAGTTTTGGCATCGGCCTTGGCCTGGCGATCGGTCTGATAGGTGTCTGGTCTGTGATTCGTTCCTTTTGGGACAAAGACGGCGACAGAGGAACTCTCCACGATTTGTTCAACCCACCTGCAGGCCGGGGTGATTTTAATTTCTGGATCGCCATCGGCATCTATTTTTTTTCAACGCTGTCTTATGTTCTGTTGTGTATCTGGCTGGTACCGACTTTTCCATGGGTCTTCTTTCTTGCCTATGGTTTTATCTATACCCCGATCATCTCCTATATCACCGCCAGGATGGAAGGAATCGCCGGACAATTCGTTAGTCTCCCCATGGTCCGGGAAGCAAGCTTCATTGCCGGCGCCCGCTTCTTTGGTTATCAGGGCATCGAGATCTGGTATGCTCCGATTCCCGTGCATAACTATGGCGAGGCTACCGTTCAATTCCGGCAGATCGAACTGACCGGCACCTCGCTTCGGGGTATCATCAAGGCGGAGCTGCTGGTTTTTCCTATTGTGATGACCGCCAGCCTCCTGTTCTCGCAATTCATCTGGCGGCTGGCGCCGATTCCTTCAGCCAGCTATCCTTTTGCCCAGGAGCTCTGGCATCTTCAGGCCTTAAACACCCTGCTCATGCAGACCTCCACCCTGGAAGGCAATTCAATGTTCTATCAGGCATTAAACGGCACGATCGTCTTTACCGGTCTGGGCTTTGGTCTTCTGATGTATATGGTGCTCAGCATATTCGGTTTGCCGGTGCTGCTCATCTATGGTGTGGTACGCGGACTAGGACAGTCCACGCCCCATGGTCTGGTATTAGAAGTCGCGGGAGCATTGCTTGGACGATATTATTTCCTGAAAAAATACGGTTCGATGTGGCGCCAATACGCCCCGGTTCTTCTTGCCGGTTTTTCCTGCGGCATGGGCCTCAGCGGAATGTTCGCCATGGGCTTTGCCCTCATTATGAAGTCGCTTGGGCATATGGCGTATTAGCGGGATTGCTATATTAGGGTTTTGCTAAAACCGGGCGGGTTTGGGACCCGCCCCTACTTGACAATTCTTGAATCGAGCCGTTATCTTGTTACAAAGGGTAATTGATTCTTGATTAAGCTAATAAAAAAGGAAGGCCGATGACAATGATGAATTATATATTACGAGGAATGGTAATTTTCAGCCTCTCAGTCTTCCTGCTCCCCTTTGTCGCCGTCGCGAAGAACGCTCCCCATGAGATTGCCGGCATAGCACTCGGATCCGATGTTAATGCTTACCCCGATCTAATCAGGAATAATTTTCTCAAGGAGGTGGTTATAACCGACTGGCATGGTTTCAGAAAAGGCATTATTTCCTACGGTACATGCAAATACGTCGATCGAATCCTGAAAATCGACATGAAATACGAGGACAAGAGTGAGGAATTTTTTGAAAAATTATTAAAAAAATTTCGCGAAAAGTTCGGCGAACCGGGTTCATGGAATGGTGATTCCTTCGGAGTGGTGCGCATCTGGAAATGGCAGTTTGTAGACCGGGAAAAGAATCAGGTGAGCCTGGTGCTGCAATACAACGGAAAAAATTCCGAGGAAACCATCGGTAATGTAATGAGACTCTCCTACCCTGATAAAATTAACGAAGAACGGCAATGTTTCTCGAACATGTGTCATCACAGCAAAGATAAATTCGACAAAAAGCAAAGAGAAGATTTAAAAAAATACGACTGGTCAGATCTTGTTCCCAGGTAAACCCACAGAATCAATGCAGGCAAAGCCTGTAAAAAACAAGAGACTCATCGCCTGGAACGGTGTTCGTCTGCAAATTCCAACCGACTGGGACGCCCGTGTCGCCGGGAAAAGACATCTTGTATTTGAAAAAGATTTTCAACTGCAACTGCAGATCCGCTGGGAAAAGCCCTCCAGAGTCATCCCCAGTTCATTTCAAGAACGTTCGAAGCGCATTGCTGAACAGCTGGGCTCAATTATCCAGGCCGAGCAACTTCCGCTGGAATTGCAGAAATTACATGATGTTTTCGGTCCGGTTACCTGTTACAGAGGAGAAAGCGGTTTGCTTGAAGGTGGAGTCTTCTGCTGCAATGATCATCGCACCCCGGTCTTTTTCCAGCTCTCCTTACCAAATCCGGCACTCGTGGCTGAGGTGAGCAACTGCCTCACAACCTTTGCCTGCTGCGATGATGATAGGGAAACCCTTTGGCGAATTCAGGATCTTTCGCTTTCCCTTCCGGGATCGTATATCTTAAACGATTACACCTTTGGAGCCGGTCTTACCCGGATATCATTCAGCAACTCCACACTCTTGCTGCAGACCTGTAAACTTGGCCCGGCAGACAGCCGGCTGAGCCGCCAGTCCCTGGAAAAAATCCTCATCACCCTGGCCGGCAGCTCGGGTCTGGAGCCGGTCACGGCAAAGGGGAACGTTTGCTGCGAAGCGCATAGGAATCCAAGCATTTCCGGACAACTGCTGTTTCGGCTTCGCCGGGAAAAACCATTTATCCGGTCAAAGTTATGGCATGACGCAGTAAACAACCGGCTGCTCGCCGTAATGCTCTCTTCCAACCGTCCCATTGCCTTGAAGACACTTTATAAAATCTGCGGACAATATGAAATTATTCCGGAAGAAAACATCAAGTAAGGCCAATATTAAAGGGCCAACCAGAGCCGAAGCACTAGCCGGTATTCCGAGGAGAGCACCGTCGGCGGCATGGAAATTTCTTGAAGATGGAACCGTTCTTATTGAATATCCGTTACAGATAAAACCGTTTTTTATTCAGCTGGTAGGTCGCTTTACTCGCTTTACCGATGGGCAGGATGTAAGACTTACCAAAAAACTGCAACTGGACGGTATGGGCAGTAAAGTCTGGCAGCTGTTCGACGGAAAAAGAGACATCAAGACGATTATCAGGGAGGTAGCCGATCTAAGCGGACTATCCCTTCAGGAAGCGGAAATATCGGTCACCACTTTTCTTCGTAATCTTGGTCGGCGCGGACTCATTGTCATCCATTAGCCCGTCTGCTCCTGCCTGCGGAAACGATGACCTTACTTAGCTTAGCCCAAGTCGTTTAGCCAACATCTGCAGATCAGTCCAGGTTGCCTGTTTCATTTCAGGATTCTGCAGGAGATAGGAGGGATGATAGGTGGCAATCACCGGAATGGTTTTACCTTGTTCCACCTCATACTCATGAAACTGCCCCCGCAACCGTGACAAAGGCTGAGATTTCCGCAGTACTGCTCGAGCGGCAACAGTTCCCATGGCGCATATAACCTCTGGGAGCAAAGCAACTATCTGGCGTCGCAAAAAAGATGAACAACTTTGCACATGCACGGCTTGAGGTTGACAGGTATCCGGAACCGCGCATTTAATGACATTTGTGATAAATACATCGTCGGCTGATAAATTGATGGCCGTAAGCATTTTGCTCAGCATCTGATCCTGCGCAACCCCAAAAAGATGTCCCGGTGGAAGAACATCCTGCGTATTCGCAGCCAGCCAATCACCGACAAGCAACAGACGAATCTTGTCGGAGCCCCGGCCCGGGACCGGATAAAGGCGCTGTTTATGGAGATCACAAGCGTGGCAGCTTACTACTTCCGCTTCGATATCCGCTAGTCTTGCCGGCGACTCAAGAGGAGCATCTCTTCTTTTCCCAGGGACTCCAGGTACAGCCCTGCCTAGGGATTTTTCCCGTGCTCTTGCCGTTTTGCCGGTCAGCCGCGGCACAACACGCAGAAACGACTCGACACTTGCATTACGTGGATAGTGGCGGATACCTATTAGCGCATGATACTGCAGCAAAGATTGCAGACCAATCGGAAAATTCTCACTTTCACTCTTCACAACTCACCAAAGCCTTAACTCCTCTACACATGAAAAGTAACTATCGGATGTGGGATAGGTTGAGAACCCGACCCTACTCGAATGGAAAATAATAAATCTCCCATTTAGAGCCACCCGTTTCCTGGACATCTCCTCTGAAGTCACCATAATAATTGAAGGCGATTGCCTCTGTACCAGCCGGTTTGGTACATGAAAGATTGACATCCAGATGGTCAGGCACATCACCAAAAGCCGTGTATATCGGTGTTATATCCGTCGTTTCAAGAACTTTGCCCTGCTCGTCGAGAAAGTTTAATTTGAGAGTGAATTTTTCAATCGACCCAAAAGAGTAGGTCAGGCTTTGGGCAAAAGAAAGCTTACCTGCGAGATTGAAAGTTTTACCGGTTTCCGCAATGGAATACTTCATTTGCAGATCTTTCGTTTTGAACATACCTTCCTGAACGCTTTGGTCGGTCAGCGCGATTCTAGCGTTTTTCTGAGCTATCGCCCCGGTCTCCGGTTTTAAAAAATTTGTGCAGCCCGATAGCATTACAACACTGAGCCCTATGATTATGGACAAAGCTCTCATGACCTGACGAATATGCATAATCCCCCTAACCTGTTAGAATAAAAATGAATATTAAAAACGATGAATTACCTTCACTCTCATCGTGCACCGACTGGACCAGAATGCTGCCTCCCCTGTCCCCCAGCTATTCAGCAATGCAGCAACAAGCCCACGAGCAGGTAGACAGCTGGGTAAGAGCGAACTCCGCACCCAACCCGTCTTTGTACGGCAGACTGAGCATGTTTAGGTGCTGGTGAAGGTTTGCACTTCCCTTGACATGTTATGTGTGTATATTAACCATTAGTAGAAAGGATGAAACATTTTTTTCTCAGGACTTTCACGAAAAAGCAAAGCCATTTTTGCGAAAATTTGGTAGTTATTGAACATATGATTATTATTAACAAATTATGTTGTCACCGTAGCTTGGCACATTCAAATATAGCTCCTGTTGGAAAAGCTCAATAATTACATCACCACGAGGTATAGCTCTTGACCAAAGAAGAATTCAGTCTAGCCAGGAAAAAACTTGGTAAGACGCAGAAAAAACTGGCGGAACTACTCGGGATGTCGCTTAAAACTATTCATAGTTATGAACAGGGATGGAGAACGATTCCGACTCACATTGAGAGACATCTCTACTTTTTGCTTATCAATCAGCGAGGCAGAGAGAATAGTCTGATACCGTGTTGGGAACAGAAATTTTGCACAGTAAAAGAACAATGTCCCGCCTGGGAATTCCAGAGCGGCCATCTCTGTTGGTTTCTCTCCGGTACCTTGTGTGAATGTACCGCGGACACCTCGCAGAAAGACAAGTTGGATATTTGTAAGTCATGTGACATTTTCACTATGTTGCTGAAATAGGGTTCCAAGTCTTATATCTATACGGATAGCAACATACCTTATTCCGAGAAGAACCTTTTCCGCCCAATCGCCCAAAGGCAACGGCCACTGTATCTTCGTGAAAAACAGGGCTATGGGAAAGGTGTATGGAGATATTACCATGCCTATATATGAATATAAATGCAACGATTGCGCCAATATATTCGAGATTTTAACCACCTCGAGCAACGACTCGGAAACAATCCGGTGTAACAAGTGTAAAAGCGACAAGGTGACGAAAATCATTTCCGCCGGGAGTATCAGAAGCAAATCGGGCACTTCCCTGCCTTCAGCTCCTCCGCTGTCATCAGCGGGATGCGGGGGCAAATCAGGATTTACCTGAGCCTCATGACAAGGGATTCCGTGAGAGTCCTGATGATCGTTTACAAGCCCGGAGGTATGCGGCCATTTTGTTATTGCCGGTGAACGGTTACGAATCCAGCGGTCTTACTGTTTTTTTTCCGTTTGAGGTTTGGAAAAATCGTATACCTTCTCATTCCTTTTGAGAAGACCAAACTCTTTTCGGGCGACATCCTCAAGATAGGAAGGATCATTATTTAACCGGTCGATTTTTTTTTGGAGGACATCAATCTGCTGTTCGATCTGAGCTGTCTGTTTTTGCAGTTTTTTTAATTCAGCTCGTTTGCTTATGAGCGTTACGATTCCAGCACCGGGAGCAAAAAATATCCACAACAAAGCTATTATCACCAGAGCGCAGACGATTTTTATTACCCGGCCTTCCTGAACACTGGATAGACTCAGTCTTGGCTTCGGTCTGATCATTGACTCCGGGTTTGGTTTCTTTTTTATAAACCGCATAATTACTCTTGTTTTTGACAATGCGAAACCAACATTTAAC
The DNA here is from genome assembly GCA_963835305.1 of uncultured delta proteobacterium. Classification (GTDB taxonomy): domain Bacteria; phylum Desulfobacterota; class Desulfobulbia; order Desulfobulbales; family Desulfocapsaceae; genus Desulforhopalus_A. Next base: position 233,458 of record CAWIEU010000006.1, on the reverse strand, counting down.
CTGTCTGGTCAGTGCCTGCCTGGTCGGTCTTTGCACCCGTTATGACGGAATAACCAAAGCTCATTCCGGCTGTCTGATCCAACTTCAACCATTTAGCTGGATTCCTATCTGTCCCGAACAGCTCGGGGGTTTGCCCACGCCCCGGGAAGCCGCCGATATTGTAGGCGGCGACGGAAGAGACGTCCTTGCCGGGAAGGCCAAAGTCGTTACCGGGAGGGGCATCGATGTTACTGCCTCATTCATCCGGGGCGCGGAACAGATACTGCATATTGCCCGGTTACAAAATATCACCACGGCTTTTCTTAAAGCTCGCAGTCCATCCTGTGCCGTGCTTGGAAAAATCGGTGTTACCGCGGCATTGCTTGAGTCAAGCGGCATCACATTGACCGAATTTTAGAACCTCTCACAGGAAATAAATATTATATATGGTTCTCTCCTAAGGGGAGTACCCAAAAGATAAAAGCTGTCTACTTAATCCGTGAGAAGACATGCGATCCGGTTCTTTTGTCTGCGTCATTTTCTCTTACAGGCCGATCTTCAACACCATAAGTATGAGTATACCGGATTCATATAACAGATAAAGCGGCACACCCATAAGTGCCATATTGACAACATCCGGCGTAGGGGTCAACAAGGCGGCAATTATGGCGATGAGTAAAACAGCATATCGCCTGTTTTTCTCATAAAACTTTCGTTTGAACACCCCGACTTTGGCGAGAAATACCATGAAGATCGGTAACTCAAAAATGAGGCCGAAGGCAAGAATGAAAATTGTGACAAAATTCACGAACCTACTGACGGAAATTACCGGCCGCAATTCTTCCGAACTGTAACCCAGCAAAAATTTGATTCCGAACGGCAGGGTGATGTAATAGCAGAAAATAGTACCGGCATAAAAAAGCAGGCAGGTAAAAAATACAAAGAAAAACAGCTGCCCGCCGGATAAGCCGAACGGTTTTCCCAGAGACCGCCAGATAACTATGGTAAACCACGGCATCAATACATACAAAGCAGCGAATAACGACAGCTTCACATGCGCCAGAAACGGCCCGGCTACAGAGAAGAAATAGAGTTTATCGGCCAGATGTTCCTGAACAAAATGCAATAGATGCGGCGACAGAAAAAAGACTCCCAAAGTGCAGCAAGAAAGAGCCAGGGCCAAATTACGCAGGGATTTTCGCAATTCAACAATAAAGCTAATTATTTTTGTATGTGCGGCCATGGGATATTTCAGATTTACGGTAATTGCGGTATCGGTCGCCGTGAGGAATACGTCGGTCGGTTTGTCGTCTGCAGGACAACGTAGCAGAAGCATGGTAAAAATGCAATTTGATAGAGGTTGATTTCATGAATCAGCCGTGATAAACAGTACTTCTTCAGATTTTAATGAATGCACCTCCGGAAACGACCTGAATCAAAGTTTTGAGAGCAACGAGAAGTAGTGGCAAAAAGCCTTTCCGGATGGGTACTGACTATTCATAATAAACTCGTAAAAACCTAAATTTTAGCGATGGCTAAGTAAAACGCTTTGTATGCGAAGCCATCATTCATAATAAACCAGATAAAACATTATGCTAGAGCTACGATTCATACGGGAAAACCTGGACCTTGTGAAGGAGAAATGCCTTCGTCGGGGTATGGAAACCACTCTTATCGATAACTTTGCCGTCACCGACCAGAAGAGGTTGCAGCTCCTCTCTGAGGTTGAAGGACTGAAAAATACACGTAATACCGTTTCCGATCAAATTGCCGTGCTGAAGCGGGGCTCTGAGGCTGACAAAGAGAAAGCGGAACCCCTGGTCTTGGAAATGCGGGAAACCAGCCGGAAAATAAAGGAGCTGGATACCGAACTGAACAATATTGAGCATGCTCTGCAGGAAATCGTCATGGCCATCCCCAACCTCTGCCATGACAGCGTGCCGATCGGCCAGGATGATGCCGATAATATCGAGATAAAAAAATGGGGTGATAAGCCGGTTTTTTCCTTTACCCCAAAGCCACACTGGGAGCTTGGCGAGCAGCAGGATATCATCGATTTTGAACGTGCCGCAAAAATCTCCGGTGCAAGATTTGCTCTGCTTAAGGGTTTTGCTTCACGTCTGGAACGGGCACTGACCAATTTCATGCTCGATCTGCATACGCAAAGACATGGTTATACCGAAGTTCTTCCGCCCTTTCTGGTCAATACACCGTCAATGACAGCGACCGGTCAGTTACCGAAATTTGAGGAGGATCTCTTCAAGATTCAGAACTGGGACCTTTATCTCATCCCCACCGCCGAGGTGCCGGTGACCAACATCCATCGGGACGAGACCCTCTCGGAAAAGGAGCTGCCGATCAAATATACCGCCTATACTCCGTGTTTCCGGTCCGAAGCCGGCAGCCACGGCCGGGATACCCGGGGGTTGATCAGACAGCATCAGTTCGACAAGGTGGAGCTGGTAAAATTAACCACTCCGGAAACTTCGGAACAGGAACTGGAAGAACTGCTTGCCAACGCCGAAGCGGTCCTGCAGCTGCTCGATCTGCATTACCGGGTTGTAATCCTTTGCAGCGGAGATCTCGGTTTTTCCGCCACAAAAACCTATGACATCGAGGTCTGGCTGCCGGGCCAGAATACCTATCGGGAAATTTCCTCCTGTTCCAATTTTCTTGATTTCCAGGCTCGTCGAGGCGGTATCCGGTATCGTCCGGAAGGCCAGAAGAAAAGCAGATTGGTGCATACTTTGAACGGATCCGGCCTGGCTGTGGGACGAACGCTCCTGGCAATTCTGGAAAATTATCAGCAGGAAGACGGCTCGATCGCCTTGCCCGAGGTCCTTAAGCCCTATTTTACGAGCCGTTTCTAAGCGATAACTGTATTGCTGTAAATTACCTTGATTTTATCCTGAAAAGTGGACATCAAGGTGATTATGGCGGCTGTTGCCGCCGTAGCGGTTTAGTGATTCTGTATCCTTGAGGAATTATCCAGCGCAGTTTTGCCGCCGGATAATTCCTTCTCCCTCTTGCCTTACCATGAGTCTGCCTAACATTTTCATCTTGCGATCGATCTCTTCCTCAGTTACTGTGACAAAATATTCCCAACCTTTGCCACAGGGCCACCGGACTTGGACCGGCTGACCATATATTCCCAGCACATTCACAAGAGAGGACTCCTTATGAAGATCGGCAACATTTGTTTATCGATTATTGTGACCGGATTATTTTGTACTGCCAATTCATTTGCAACGGATAAAGCGCATTGGGGCTACATGGGACCAATAGGCCCGGAGCATTGGGGGCAGCTGGACGAGAGTTTTTCAGCGTGTTCCTCGGGAAAGAATCAATCTCCCATCGATCTGAGCGCCATGATCGAAAGCGATCTTGCGCCGATTGCCATCAACTACAAGGCGGAAGGAAACGAAATCCTCAACAACGGACATTCCATACAAATTAACTACCAACCGGGGAGCACTCTCAGTGTCGATGGCCGGACATTTGAACTTAAGCAGTTTCATTTTCATTCTCCCAGTGAAAACACCATAGAGGGACGATCGTTTCCATTGGAGGCACATTTCGTACACACCGATACCAAAGGCAATATCGCCGTCCTTGCAGTTCTATACAACGAAGGAAAGGAGAATGCCGAACTGGCCAAAGCGTGGGCCCATATGCCGGTCAAGCCAGAGGAGCAAACCTCTCTGCCGGAGAACATTGACGCCAATCTTCTCCTTCCCCGGCAACAGGATTACTATCGATTCAATGGATCGCTTACAACCCCGCCTTGTACTGAAGGCGTCTGGTGGTTGGTCATGAAGTCGATCAATACCGTGTCGAAGGATCAGATCGAAAAGTTCACGTCCGCGATGCACCATCCGAACAATCGTCCGGTCCAGCCGATAAACGCCCGGATGGTTTTGCAATAAGAAGCTCTGCACAGCAGAAAAGCTGTCCGCTCAGCCCGAGCTTACTCGGCGCCGAGGTTGTCGGTTATCGTCTGCAACCTCGGCGCAACGTGTTGTTCGAACTGATATTTACAGCATGATGCAAATGCCGTCTCCGTGTCGACGAGTGCCCGGCATATTTCCTCTTTCAGCTGTTCCAGATAGGTGTATTTCCCCTCCGTCTCAAACCACAGCGTTGATGGACCGTCTCCCCGGCAGACAGTGATACAGGAATGAAAGCCGGCCTCTCCTGCTCTTCCCTGGCCGAATCGCTGAATGGATTCCGCTCCGGCCAGGCACAGCCAATGTTCGAGAGAGCCCGCCAATGCTTTGATCAATTGCTTCCAGAGAACCTCCCCGGGAAGTTCGGCGGAAAGATGCAGGCGAACTGTTTCCCCGTAACGCCTGACACGAATCATATCAGACACTCCGGCTCCCTGCGGCAGAGGAACATAACTTCCGCCTTTTATGGCGGCGGCAAAGGCCAGTTCTTCGTCCGGGAAGAAAGCAATCAGCTTGACTTGTTCGGTTGGCTCAGTTGCCAGGGAGACTCCGACAAAAACAACGCCGGAAACCGCCATGGCAAGAATCACCCCATGTCCCATAAGAAGAGGATGAAGACTTTCCAGAAAAGGTGGCGCCATGGGCGCAGTCTTGATAAGGTCCAGTATCACCAGCCCGGTCTGCAGACCAAAACCCGTGCAGAGAGAGGCTGCGGCGCCGCCGCTGGTGGCTCGCTTCCAGTACAGACCGCCCATAAGAACAAAAAAGTACGAGGCACTGGCAATAAAGGTGGCAATATGAATGGCATCGATAATACTGTCGATAAAAAATGAGCCGCAGGTCGCCAGCGCAATGATAACCAGGATGGAAAGACGATTGACGACACGCATTTCCTTCATGGTAGCTTCCGGTTTGACATATCGCTGATAAATGTCCCTGGCAATGCACGAGGCCCCGGAGGCGGCAAAAGTGTCGGTACAGGACATCGCTGCTGTGGCAAGGGCCACGGCGCAAAGAGCCACGGCCACATCTGAAAATCCGTGTTCCATGATAAAGCGTAGAAGTGCCGGTTCCGCCCTGACCATCCCCATGGGAAATCCCAGACCAGCTATATCCGGATAGATGCTATTCAGCCCAACGGCAATGACGGCACAGCCGCCGAAGACGAGCGCCACCAGCAGCGCCCCGAAAAACATGCCGTTTCTAGCCGATTTCTCATTTTTCGCCGCCCATACCCGCTGCCAGGGATCCTGCTCACTGATCCAGCCTGGAACGATGGCGAACACAAAGATCAAAACCATCGGCATGCCTATGGAGAGGGGATTCCACCACGAATCCGGCATCGAGGTGAAGAGCTGGGCCGCCGAGTGCGCCGATACTCCCGAGGCGCCGGACATAACGACTACGGCCATAAACAATATGAATACAGCCAGACAGAGAAACTGGATGACATCGGTGGCGATCACGGCCGACAGGCCGCCGAGCGTCACATAGACGGCAACGGCCAGACCGACGATGAGTGCGGCATGGACCGGACTGACGCCGTAAAAGATCTGCAGAACCATGGCAAAACCTTTGATGTCGGCCACCGCGAATAGAATCATGACCACGGTTATGATCAGGGCGACCGGCAGACGCAGAAAACTGCCGTATCTCAGTTCGAGAAGTTCCGGCTGAGTAATGGCCGGGAGTTTTTTGATCTTCTTTACCAGAAAGCCGATAAGCAGAAGAGCCAGGATATTGGGCGCGACAAATCCCCAGATCGAACCCATTCCCTGAAGCAGGAAAAAGCCGATAACCGCCAGCAGGGCTCCCGCGGTAAGCCAGGAAGCCGCGGCGGAAAAACCAAGAGACAGGCAGCCGACCTCTTTACCGGCCAGCCAAAAGTCGGTAAGGGTCTTTTGTCTTTTGCTGAAATACAGTCCGGTGGCAATCAGCACGCCGATATAGATGGTGAGACAAACAAGAAACAGTTGATACGCAGTCATGAACCCTCCCGTTTTTTAGAAGATGCCGACCTGCGTAAATCTCCAGGCCGACAAAAAGTCGGCCCGGGGATTTACCATCTCTCCGGGAAGTTATAGCCCGAATTTCTCTCACGGCCATTGTGTGAATTACGAAAGTTTAGGGCTGAGCCAATGTCTTACGTAATAGTAAAAAAATCACCCAATGTTCGTAAAAAATCAGGGCTGTGGCTGTTCCTGCAGATATTCTGGCTCGTGGATCACCCTACTGACCGCGCCTTCCCATGCACTGCTTCGTCCTCAAGCAGATGGCACAGTGGCATCATGCGGCGTTCGTCCTCACTTACAGCGGCGGGTCCGCCCCGAAATTTCACCGGGTTCCCTGCCAGGCAAAAGATTGTTGCCAAATCTCTTGCCCTCGTCTTTATCTAAGACGTTGGAAAAGCCAAGTACTCTCGTCTTCGGCCTGGTCGAAAGCACAAACCTTTTTTAAAGCGGGCGAAGACTTTATATTGATTTCACTCTATTTACCACAGGTAGCTGGGAAAGAAAATTAATTCTCCCGTTCATCAACATTTATGCGCAGTTCAAGTTGTTTAATATCTCCATTGCATTTGAGAGTCTTGACGAAACCATGAACGGTTTCAGCCAGAGCCCTCTGGACAAACTCCTTTAAGGGAATTTTATTCCCATTGACCAACAATGACAGGATTTCTTGGCCTTCTTTTCTGGTAATGTATCTTTTTTCGATAAAGTGAGCGATCTCTGCCGCCTCATCCAGACCAAAGACGTAGTTCCCCGCAACTCCTTCAAGATTGGTAGCAACGGCGATTACCCCGTGAACTTCGTCCCGGATTTTCTGGTCTCGATCCTTGAAGACTTCAATTTTGGGGATTTTTTTTTCGGTCTTGAATCCTTCGCCGATAACGATATCAACATCAGGGAAGTATCTATGGGCAAGCGTTCTCAGTGAAAGTCCACTGTTTCCAGTCTGGAGCACCATCTGATCAGGAGCGACCAGCATCACACTATCCGCCCCTGCCTGTTTATGCAGGTAAGTATCGGTTCCCGGAGTATCAAACTGGATGCCTGAGTCGTTGCTTGATTTAATGACGGCAACTTTATACCCCAGCTTTTTCAACTCAACCACGACCTGCCTTACCAGTGTGGTCTTCCCGCTGTCATGCCAGCCGATGAATGATACGATAGATGACATAATTCTCCCTGTTTCTTTGAAAAAACTACTCCTGATTTCGCCGGGTATTATGCAAAACATCCGTCTCTTTTCCGCCGGCGATCATTCCATTTCCTCCAATGCTTTTACCACGAGTTCAAGCGGCGGCCGAACATTGATGTCGGACACCTCGATCCGTCTGATTATGCCGGCTGTATCAATAAAGATTAAAGCTCTCTCCGCGGTCCCATCGGTTCGCAATACTCCGTAGGTATCGGCGACCTGCCCATGCGGCCAGAAATCCGACAACACCTCAAACCAAAGGCCTCCCATCTGCTGCACCCAGGCATATTGGGACGGCGTATTATCAACGCTTATCCCCAACAACGTCGCATTATTTTTTTCAAATATATCCCTGCTGATATTATACCCCGGCCATTGATCCGAACACACAGGAGTAAAAGCCGCCGGAACAAAAGAGAGCACCACCTTCTTTTTGCCGCGAAACTGGCTGAGGGTCACTTTCTTCCTTGATATGGCCTTGAGAGTAAAATCCGGAGCCATCTGACCGACTTTTACCTTCAGTTTGCTGTCCACGGGTTTTAAGAGGCCCGGATTGTAGATAGAATCCCGCAGGCTGATATTTTCGGCATACCCGGAGTCCGCGGTAAAACTCCACAGTAAGCTTATAACAAAAAGAAATAGAGTAGCTTTCATAAACTCTCCCCCGGTAACTTTAAGGTGTCTGTTTCTGCGCAACTCTTGGCGATAAAAAACAACGGGCGAACAGCAGAGATTGACTTGTTCACTTTTTTATAATCCGGCACTTTTGATCAATTGCTGAAGGAACTCATCTGCATCATGAAAACTGCCGGCTTTTCGCAGGACAATGGTTGCCTGTTTACCGTTGTTTAACCGGCAGCCGATAAAAGTGGGGGTACCGGCACCGCCAAGAGCGGTATATTTCGAGCTGTCCCGATCGGGAAACAGGGGAAAAGCAATATCATAGGTTTCCTTGAAATGCTCTACTTCAAACTGGGAATTTGTTGCGCCGATGCCGATTATTTTGACGACGGGTCCATTTTTCGAAACCTCCTCCATATCCTGGAAGAGTTTGTTCACTGACGGAGCTGCATTCTGGCAATACGGACAGTACATACTAAACAATTCGATGAGCAGGATGTCTGCTTTGATGTCGGCCGGAGTAAATTTTTCCCCGGGTTTAGCCTGTAATCCGAGGTATTTCCTGGCGGATTCGTCCTTCGGCACAGTCAGCTCCAGACGTGGCAGATATTCAGTTGTATTTTTGGCATCACTGCCTGCAGCCTGGCCGGCCCAGCTCAGACATAACAAGAACAGACTCCATATCGCGACAAGTTTATTCATCTTTTTCTCACAGCTTTTGTTGCCGGCAGTTCCCGGCAGGCAGCACATTTTTCCGGACGTTTCCTCGTATGCAAAATCTTATTCTCCGGATACTATAGCCCGTATAGGTCATAATGCCACCCGCTGAAAAAAAACACCATCGCAATGAACCGACCCGGATCGTAACTGGGCTGCAGGTTGAGCGGCAGGAGGAACCCTCTTTCCTAGGTGATGGAGAAAAAACCCCGGCAAGAAAATAGTTTTTCCCTGATCAGGAGAAAAACTGTTGCCGGGGTGGAGGTTGACCACGGCAACAGAGCTCCACACCGTCGGTGACGAAATGGCTCCCTGTAAGCTACGGTTAATATAGGAAAGTTTAACGAAAAAGAGTATCGGCACAGCCCCTTTTGTTTTGTAAGGCAAAAACGGCTGCATTTGTAAACAATTGACCTACATGTCAGGTTCGACCGAGTTGAGAAACTCCTGTTCGGTCCAGAGGACGGCCCGGCGGATAAGTTCCGCTGCCGTTTTAATTCCCAGTTTCTGTTTGACGCGGTCCCTATAGGTACCGATCGTCTTAACGCCAAGCTTCATTTGATCGGCAATTTCCCGGGTTGACAGACCGGTTCCCAGCAACCTGAATACTTCAAGTTCCCGATCGGTGAGTAAATCTACAGTGGAACCTGCCGGGTTTTCCCACTTCATCTGCAATCTGTCAAGCAGCCGATCCATAACTCTCGCGCTGACATGAATCTTGCCGGCACGAATATTTCGCAGCGCCGAGATGACATTTTCACTGGCCTCCTTTTTCATGATATAACCGCGGGCGCCGGCTCTGATGGCTCTTTCCGCCCAAACCTGTTCGTCGTGCATGGAAAGGACTAAAATGGGAAAGAGCTTTTTCTGGGTCGAGAGTTCTTTCACTAGATCGAGACCATTATTGCCGCCAAGGGTGATATCAATAATCGCCAGATCGGGAGCATGTTCCTGAATCAATTTCCTGGCACTGCCGATATCTTCCGCCAAGCCGCAGACAACAAAGTCATGCTCTTGATTGAGAAGTTCCGCCATTCCCATCCTGAATATGGGATGGTCGTCCACGATTATCACCTTCAATTTCATTCCAGCCCCTCGCCTGTTACTGATATAACTGTACCGCCTTCTTTACCGGCATTGATGGTCAGTACCGCACCAATCGCCTTAGCCCGATATTTCATGGTATGAAAACCTAATCCGGTCGCGGCCGGGCTGCCATCATAGCCAATTCCGTCATCAACAATCTTCAGCACAAAACCCTCCTCTTCCAGCCGCATATATACCCCGATTTTTTTCGGTTTGCCATGACGGGCTGCATTAAATACAGCTTCCCTAATAATATAATACAAATGCATGGAGGAATTTTTACCGAGGACCATATCGCCGTCTTCCCAGGAAAGGTCGAAACCGACCTGAAAAAATTTTTCCACTTCGACAACCAGTTCCTCGATTGCCGATTCAAGCCCGTATTCAACGACGTGAACCGGATAAAGCCCATGGGATAGCCGACGCGTCTTTTCAATGGCATCCCTTATCAGATTGCGGATTGTTCCAAGCTGTTTTTCACGCTCCGGCGCCTCTTCCCCGAGTTGTTGCTGCAGCACCTTGCTCAACAGTTCTACTCCGGTAAGGTGCGAACCGAGATCGTCATGCAGGTCTCTGCCTATTTTTGACCTTTCTTCCTCGCTAATGGCTATGATCTGCCGCTCCAGCCGGGCAAGCTCTTCTTCCGCACACTTGTTCAGAACATGCAGCCACATACCCTCCAACAGCATGGTCATCTGCCGGATATCCGAATTATCGTAGTTTTCCTTATTATTGCAGACCCCGGCAACAACCACAATTTTTCCGTCATTATAGATAGGGACATCGAGATGTCGGGTAATTGCCGTTGAATAGGGGTAGATATCATCGGTTTGTCCGAGATCGGTGGAGTTGGTGATAATCGCGGATTTTTTGATCACGGCCCTGCCGGGAAGGCCGCCTGACTCCAAGGATCTGGCCAGGCCTGGTTCGTCTGCCCCGACTTTTCCATTTTGTTCATTAAAGACGAAATGGGAGCAGATGGTAATCTGGGTCTGGGTAGGATCGACCAACGCCAGATATCCCTCTTCACTTCTGGTTATCTGGACAATACGGCGAAGAATGAAATCGTACTTTTCCTGCAGAGAATATTTTTCCATCATGCCAAGTCGCAACAGGGTGTCGAGTCGTAATTCATCCCGATGCAGGAGGAGCTCGTTCTTTAATCGCTCATCCACCATCCTGTTTGCCAATCGGCCAAGGTCCTCGAATTCCCGAAAGACTAGATCTTCATTGCTGATTGTAACATTTGTGTCGGCCGCTTGCCGAAAGAAATTTGTGAAATGGCTGATCCCCTGTTTGATTTTGAGAGAATAAAAGAAGGCACTCAGAAGCAGAAAAATGACCGCGGTGGCAAAGAGGATGATGAAGGTAAAAACGTTTTTGAAAGAAATACTTCGGTAGGTTTCAGTTTCAGCGGCAATGGTCTGATCCATCGCATCCATGAACATCGTCGTTCCCAAAACCCAGCCCCAGTCCTGATAGGACTGGACAAAAGCAAGCTTCTGATGAGATTTTCCGGTTGACGGTCTCCGCACGGAATAGTGGATATAGCCCCCCTCGTTTTTATTATTTTGCGCAGCCTCAAGAAACGCTTCTCCATATCTCAAGCCCTCGGCATCAATCAAATCTTTCGCCGATCGGCCAATCAGCCTCTCATCCCGGCTGCTTAGGATGGTGCCGTCGGCACGATAACAAAAAACCTCACCGGCTTTACCAAACTGGATATTCCGGATTCTGGCTAAAACCTCCTGCTGCACGGTCTCTTCAAGCTCTTTGGTATAAATGCCCGCGCCGATAAACCAGTCAAGCGGCGGAAAATATTTGACGAAAGCAATCTTTGGATAGCTTTTCCCGGGAAACTTGGGCTTGATGAGATTGTAACGATACAACCCGGCTTCTTTATCACGAATAATTGAAATGATATCGCCGATCACATCCTGCCCGGTTATCCGCCGGAACTCCGCCGCTGATTTTCCTTCAAAATACGGTTCATCGGCGAAAAGATCGATTATGCCGCTCCTCACCCTGCCCGTAAAATAGTAGCCACGGCCGTTATCCCAGCGAATCGGACGTAATAGCTCGATAACCATGGAGCGCAGATCATCGATGTTTTTCTCATCCTTGTATAGTCGGTAAATGTGCGAGGCAAGAGTGTAGGCCGCCTGCACCCGCTCACGAATGTCCAACTCAACTCGCAAGTCGTCCTGCTGCCGCCGGAAATTTATCAGCTTGACGACATTGTTCAGCTCCTCCTTTACCCTGACTTCATATTGATGCCGGTAGGTCTTTCGAATATTGTCGATACTCTCCTGATACGCCTGATACTCGTTAATCGCCCAGAAAATTCCGATGAAAATTGCAAGCGAAGTTATGACCACCAGCGACGCGTAGAAGGGCGCCGAAGAAAGGGTAATTTTTCTGAATACACTGATCGAGGGTTTGCGCATGGAAAGTATCTCTTTCGACAATTCACTTGTCATCCTTCAGTTTTTCCACAACCGGATAGATCTGGGTAAGATAAATGGTATCCAGGCCCTGATGGTCCCGAGGACCGAATTCCAGCAGGAGTCCACCCAGATCGAACTTGCCCACTTGCTCCATGGTCGATATAAAATTTTCCCTTGTTAGTTCGCCCTGCACCGCCATGGCGATCCTGCCGAACAAGGTACCGGCGATATAACCTTCAAGAGAAGTAAAACTAAGTGGCGCGTCATGCTGGTATTTGGTCATGGCTTTCTTGAAATCGCCGATTAATGGGATATCCCTGTCATGCGGGGAAGGCACGACCTGGGAGACGATTACCCCCTCCCCATAACCATCAAGGGACTCTCTTAAGCTTTCCGTCCCCACAAAAGATATACTACAGAAGACCACATCATCGGCAATCTTGTTTTTGCTCAGTTTAATAAATTCGGAGCAGGCGGAATAAGCGCCCACAAGAACGACCGCCTCAGGTTTTTCCTTGTAGATATCCCGCATGGCACCCAAAACTGCAATGGTATTTCGATCATAACTCCCCTTGGACACCAGCGTCATGCCCCTTTTAGCCAGAGCAATTTCTATGCCGCGCAGGCCCGCAAAGCCATAGCTGTCATTCTGAAAAAAGCAGGCCACCCTGCTGATCTTTTTTTTATCAACGAGATAGGCAGCCAGTTTTTCCATTTCCTGGAAATAGCTTGCCCGAACATTGATGACGTACTTATCAAAGGGAGTTCGGAGGAACTCGGCTCCGGTAAAGGGTGCGAAAAATGGTATCCCGGCTTCACTGACGATAGGCGCCACCGCCTTCGATGTCGGGGTGCCGACGGCGCCGATCAGTGCGAACACCTGATCATCGTAGATTAATGCCTTGGTATTTCTGACCGCCTTGTCCGGTTCGTATCCATCGTCACGGCTGAGCAGGAATATCTCCCGGCCGTGAATTCCACCATTGTCGTTTATTGAAGAAAAGGCCGCAAGCAGTCCCGCCCGCATTTCAAGACCGAGATTTTGGGCAGGTCCGCTGAGCGCGCAGGATTGGCCGAGCACAAGAGGACCGGCAAATTCCTGTGCCGCCCCTCGGCCCGTGGCACAGAAAATGATCAACACAGGAATAAAAAGAAGGACGGACCTGAATTTCATGCAATTACTCCAAATTTACTTATGTGTGAGCATCCACCAGAAGGCCGGATTACCGAGGATAGGGAAAAATCATCTGAATTGCAAGATTGTTGATTTCTATTAGACCTTGAGACATCGGTTGACAGACCGGCATTTCCGGTCTACCTCTTAAGTAATCTCTTCAAAGCTCCGGATAAAATCATACTTGAATTTCCCCGGAACTCCCTATAGGGTATCGGGGATATCAGAACCACGGCAATACTTATAATTTCCATTCACCAACCCGGCAAAGCACGGGGACTCTTTTCAGTGCCCATGCTGTGTGGGTATAAGTACCTCACAGTATAACAGATACGGCAGACATAAATACACATGAATACATCACGTTCACGCAGTACCCGCCTTACCATGAGTCATACAACAACCGTTCTCACCCCGAACGGTTCAAGCGAGCAGGTAGAGCAGCTGGCCATAGAAACCCCCTATTCCATTGCCCTCAATGATGAAACCATCGGTTCCTCGATGGTGTTGCCGATTGGTCTTGAGGAATTCGGCGCCGGATTTCTTTTTGGTCAAGGCTATATTAAAGAACCGGAAGAAATTAAAGAAATTATTGTCTGCCCGGAAGGCCGTATCGCCGTATATGCCGATGTGGAACGGACGGAACCAAAAGAGGTTATCATTACTTCAGGCTGCGGCGGTACAGGCAAAATTTCCAAAGAAATGCTGGAGGGTGCCTTCGAGCCGTTGCATGAATGCACCATCACTTTTCAGGAGATCAGTTCCTTTATCCGTGAATCCCTGCAAAGCTCTCCGTTAGGCCCGCAAACTCACTGCATCCATGGCTGCGGTTTATGGCAGGATGGAAAGCTGCAGGTATTTTACGAGGATGTCGGACGGCATAACGCGGTGGACAAGGTGTTGGGTGCGATTCTGCTCGGTCGGGCAACTCCGAGAGGTGCAATCTACACCACCGGCCGCCTTACCTCCGACATGGTGCTGAAATGTGCCCGCATCGGCATCCCGATAATCATGTCCAGGACGGCGCCTTCCTCATTGGGACTGGCTATTGCCCGAAGGGCGGGAGCAACCCTGGCCGCCTATGCAAGACCGGACAGAGTAAATGTTTTCAATGCACCACAGCGTATCGTTTTTTGAAAGCTATTCTCAGCAGTCGTTCCGGCCCGCTCTTTTTTTCGGCCGGTCTTCCAACCCCAGCTCGATAAGCCGCTCAAGAAACCTGGGAAAAGACAAACCATGCACAGCGGCCGCCTGCGGCATGAGGCTGGTGGCCGTCATTCCGGGGATGGTGTTGGTTTCAAGCAGATATAAGGAATCGTCAGCGGCCATTATCATGTCCGTCCGGGAGTAGCCTCTCAACCGCAAGGCATTGTGCGCTTCCACGGCATACTTCTGGGCCAGCCGGGTGATATCCTCACTGATCCGGGCAGGACATATTTCCTCCGTGGCTCCAGGCTTGTACTTGGCATTGTAATCAAAAAAGGTGAATTCATGTCCAGGGACGATTTCTATAACCGGCAACGCTTCCAGCTGCCTGTTTCCCAGCACGCCAACGGTCAACTCCCGGCCTTTAATGTATTTTTCCACCATGACATGGGAATCGTGACGGAGCGCTCTGTCGATTCCCGCCAGCAGTTCCTCCTCCGATCTGGCCAGGGTAAGACCAAGGCTCGACCCTTCATGCACCGGTTTTACCACCACGGGTAAGCTGAATCGATTCACCATTTCTTCGCCATCGACTATTTCGTCTGCCGTAATGATCTGTGAATCCGCCACCGGCAGGCCATTCATTATATACAGCTCCTTGGCCAGCTGTTTATCCATGGCAATTGCGCTGCCGAGCACCCCCGCACCCTGATACGGCACACCCAGAAGTTCGAGAAACCCCTGCATGGTACCATCTTCACCGTACAAGCCATGGAGTAGAATGAAGGCAAAATCTATTTCCGGCGCATCAGCCGCCAGCTTGGCCAGATCGGTGGCGGGGTCGTAACGCCGCACCATAAATTTATCCGGATCAAGGGCTTTTTCCACGCTCGCGGCTCCACTGAGAGAAACATCCCTTTCTCCTGATATCCCACCGGCCACTAAAGCAATATGTAGTTTTTCTTTCTGCATCTTTTTCTATTCCTTATGGTTAGTATCCGCCTCGACACTTTTCTCTTGGTACGAGCTGCTAAAAATCAGCCAATAGCTGACACAACTTTCAAATTACTCCTCTCTGCGGTCAAGATCACGCAAAAACGTATACAACTGTAATTCAGCTGTCCTACCGCCCTGCATTTTTCGGTTGAATTCACACTATTTCAGCTACCTTCCCAACCTTCTTTAGCAGAAGCCGATCTTGCTTTCCGCCTTACCCATTACTAGAGTCTCGGAACGGGAGAGAATGATTATCCTTTGCCCATTTCGGTGTCAGCCAAAAAAAAATCCATATCGGCAAAACAAAATAAAGGACAGCATAATGTTGCACTGTAATTCAAATATAAGTCGAGGTATTTCGCCAGGAAAGTTGCTTCGAAAGCATTGTGCCAAATTCCCGGACGGACAATTGCCAGAAATTACCCTCAAATTCATCATAAAGGAGATGGGCGGGATGATGAGAGGGCGCGCATGCTAAGCGCACTATCCAGGCTCCCCCGGACAGTTTGGCTGGTCGGTCTGATCAGCCTGGTCAACGATGCCGCCTCGGAGATGCTCTATCCACTGGTTCCCCTCTATCTTTCATCGATACTCATGGCCGGACCGAGAGCGCTTGGTCTTATCGAGGGAATTGCCGAGGCCACTGCCAGTTTACTCAAATTGTTTTCCGGAGTTATCGTGGATCGCTCCAAGCAGACCAAACCCTGGATCACCTTTGGCTACGGGTTGGCCGGCTTTGGGCGGCCGCTGATAGCCTTCGTCACCAGCTGGCCCTTTTTACTGGTGATCCGATTTGCAGACCGGGTGGGTAAAGGCCTGCGAACCTCCCCCCGCGACGCCCTGCTGGCAGCCGGCGCCGGGCCTGACATGCGTGGATTGGCCTTCGGCCTGCACCGGGCGATGGACAATGCCGGAGCGGTAATCGGTCCTCTGATTGCTGCATTGCTGCTCACAGCCAATATGGATCTAAAAAGAATTTTTCTCTGGTCTCTCCTGCCCGCCGGCATATGTCTGAGCTTGGCTCTTGCCCTCCGAGAGCCACAGCAACATTCACATTCGGCCGCCAAACACTTCAACTGGCGGCTGGAAGATATGCCTACGGTTTTCAAACGTTATCTGATCGTCGTGGCTATTTTTACCATGGGTAATTCCTCCAACATGTTTCTGCTGCTCCGGGCCCGGGAACTGGGCGTACCCCAGGCACAGATCCCACTGTTATGGGCCTTGGTGTCTGTCGTGGCGATGCTGTTTTCAACACCGCTGTCAGCCATGTCCGACCGTTGGGGCAGGATCCATCTGCTGACCGTGGGATATCTGTCTTACGGGCTGTTCTATTTCCTTATGGGCGGTATGTCCCATAACAGCATGACACTGTTCACTCTTTTTGCTTTCTATGGTTTGTTTATGGCCGCAACGGAGGGTGTGGAAAAGGCTCTGGTGGCCGACCTTGCCCCGGAGGGGCTGCAAGGCACGGCCTTCGGCTGGTTTAATCTGATTGTAGGTCTCATGCTGCTTCCCGCCTCCGTTTTGTTTGGCTGGCTCTATCAGCGATATTCGCCCCTTACCGCTTTTGCCTTCTCGGGCGGCTGTGCGATACTGGCCGCGGCGCTCCTCTTTCTCTGGATGAAACCTGCCCATCAACATCAGTTGGAAAAATCGATGGTCAATTGAAGATTCCGGTAAAACCGAAACTAACCGGGAGCACAAAACTAACAACTTGCCAAAACAGCGTCAAACTAGGTATATCAATTGAGTTGACTTACAGTTGCTCTTCGCGGTGAAGAGCTGCTTGATTGCTGGAAACTAACCGGAACTAAGGAAAGGGAAACTGTCCATATGAGAGGAAAACGCCGCTTCGGGACCATCAGCCGGGTTCTGGCCAGGCATGGTTTCGGAAATCTGCTCGATTTGCTGGTAAAACGAGACCAGCCGGCAGCCAACGCCGGTAGCGAGACTGCCCCGGCTGTCCGATCGGCATTTCACTCACCCGTTCGCATCCGCCGGATGCTTGAGGAGCTGGGGCCCAGTTTCATCAAGCTGGGGCAGTTGATGAGCGTCCGCGCCGATCTTTTTCCTCCTGAATATACCGAGGAATTCAAAAAACTCCAGGACAGCGTCCCGCCGGTGCCTTTCGCCTCGATCAAGGCGGTAGTGGAAGACGAACTGGGCGCACCCATCGAAGAGATTTTCACCGAATTTTCCCATGAATCCATAGCCGCCGCCTCCGTCGCCCAGGTCCATGAAGCCAGGTTGAAAAACGGCGACCGGGTGGCCGTCAAGGTCATTCGACCCGGGATCGAGAGAAAAATCAGCGATGATATCCACGTGATGATCTTTTTCGCGGAGAAGCTGGAAAAGATGTTCGAGTTCGCCCGCGTTATCGGCACGATCAATCTGGTGAAGGAATTCGAACGGACGATTTTCCGGGAACTTGATATGTATATAGAAGGCGGCAATATCGAGAAATTCGCCGCAAATTTCAAGGACAGTGCAGAGATTTATACCGCTCGGGTCTATTGGGAATATACAGCCAGATCGATCCTGGTCATGGAGTATATCGACGGCATTAAGATGGACCAGGTGGACAAGATCCGGGAGGCCGGTATCGACCCGAAAGAAGTGGCCATGATCGGCCTGCGCTCATTCTCCCGCCAGCTGATGGATTTTGGCTTTTTCCACGCAGACCCCCATCCCGGCAACACCATTGTTATGTACGACGGGCGCGTCAGCCTGGTTGATTTTGGTATAATAGGTTACCTCGACGAGGAAACCATGATGCATGTAGCCAATATATTCCTCGGTTACGCCGAGCACGATTATGACATGGTCATGGACGCCTTCCGGGACGCCGGCCTGATCAACGATGAACACATCGACATGAAGCGGTTCCGGACAGATCTCAAGGATATAAGTGAACCCTTCTACGGCCGGTCACTGCAGACTATCGCAGTAAAGGATGTCTACGAGCAGGCGATGCGCCTGGCTTACAAATACCGTATCCGCTTCCCCCGCAACCTGCTCCTTCTTCTCAAAACCTTTGTCCAGACGGAAGGCTTAGGTAAGATATTAGGCAGCGATGCCAGCATCCTTGAGGTAACCCGTCCCTATGCGAAAAAACTGGTGCAGCGAGGCTATGATGCCCAAAGTCTCATGAAGAACCTGGGCAGGGACGCCCGAGCCATGGGCACCTATTTAAAAATGATGCCACGGCTTACCCACGCCATTTTCAAGCGGACCGCCGAGGGCAGACACCGCCTTGAAATTCGGCACGAAGGCCTGGATCCCGTGATCGGCAGATTTGAACGGGGTCTCAACCGGGCCGTAATCGGGATGATCATCTCCGCTTCGACCATTGCCGGATCCCTGCTGCTCAATTCCCCGATCAAGGTTATGGAGATCCCGCTGGCCGGTTTCTCCGTTTCCCTTACCGCCCTGCTCGGCATCACCGGCTACAGTATAGCCACATTTCTGGGTCTGTGGCTCATCATCTCCATTTTCCGATCGGGAAGGATGTAAAGGCACGTTTACCGTCGAAAAGATGACCGGAGTCAGCCTACTTGGTCCCTGGTTTGGCAATAAATGGCGTTTCAATCGCTGCCCCTGAAACTCGTCCCCGAAAACCTTGATAGAACACTCCTTCGTTGTTATGATTTTAGAATCACTGAAATTAAACCAGCTTTTTAAGTCCCATGCGCTGCTTTGCAAACTTGCATCCAGATACGGCGAACCGGCAACCCCTTCAGGGAGGTAGAAACCAGAAAGAGCTCTGATGATGAGGAGGTTTGAAGATGAAGAAGAGTGGTGCAGTACCTTCAACCGGACCCCAACGGGAGGAGAAGCCGGGCCGCAAGTGGCCCGCATGGCACCCGGCCTTGCAGGATTACCGAAAATCCAGCACATTGACGGCCTGCCAACAGCTGATAAACACGCTTCTGCCATATTTGAGTTTGTGGGTTCTCATGGTACTATCCATCCAAAATGGTTACCCATACTCGATTACTCTGATATTGTCGGCAGTTGCCGCCCTTTTTCTCGTTCGACTGTTTATCTTGTTTCATGATTGCGTACATGGCTCACTCTTTCCGAGAAGCGGCGGCAACACTTTTTTCGGACACGCTTTGGGGTTGTTGTTGTTTACTCCCTTTGACGACTGGCGTTTCAGCCATCTGCGGCACCATACAACCTATGCCAACCTCGATGCGCGTGGTTTCGGCGATATTTGGACCATGACCCTAACGGAATATGAAGAAGCATCAGCGTCGAAACGGTTGGCCTATCGTCTTTACCGTAATCCTCTGGTGCTGATTGGTTTGGGTGCACTTTTCAGCTTTCTGCTCCGCTACAGGCTTCCGGCACGAAAATCCAAGAGGAAAGAGCGGATGAGCGTGGTGTTCACGGATCTGGTCATCTTCGTTATTATCCTGATTGCTGTAAAGACAATGGGCTGGCGCACCTATCTTCTCATCCAGCTGCCCGTGATTTGGTTGGCCGGCGCAATGGGAATCTGGCTTTTTTATGTGCAACATCAGTTTGAGGGAGGATATTGGGCGCGAAAAGGGGATTGGGACCCCATACGAGCCGCCATGGAAGGGAGCTCCTATTACAAATTGCCGTTGGTCTTATGCTGGTTTTCGGCTAACATCGGACTGCACCACGTGCATCACCTGAATCCCAGAATTCCAAATTACCGTATCCAAGAATGCTTCGATGCTATTCCAGCCCTTCGGGCCAAATCCCCCCTGACAATCAGCAAGAGTCTATCCGGTATTCACCTGAAGCTATGGGATGAAGAACGCAAAGAGCTTATTGGTTTTCCTTGATGGACTCGTAAAAATCTGAATTTTTGGATGGCTGAGTAAAAAGCCATCAAATTTGTAATACAGAGCGAAGAAGACACACCCCGGCCATGCCCGCCGCCATGGTCAGCAGCAGGTTTCTGGTGCGCAAAAACACCAGGAGACAGGCGCCAAGGCCAATTATTCCCTCGACCCCTGCGTGCAGGGCCCCCGGCACGGTGAGTGACAGCAGGATCGTTCCCGGCAGACAGTCGAGAAAACGCCGGGCAGGGCCGGATTTGGGCAGCCGGTCGGCCAGCAGCAAGCCACCCAGGCGAAGGCCGTAGGTGAGGCCTGACGCAAGGAGGATGGCCGGTACTGCTCCAAGCTGAAACAAATCGTTCATAGCTTTTCCTCCTTTTTCAATTCGGTCATTTCATCGTGGTACACCTGCGTCGCCGGAATTTGTTTTCTGTTTCTTATCATTTCAAGAAACATCGCTGTCAGGGCACCGCCGACACCACCAAGAGCAATGTAGAGTTTGCCGGGTAATACATGTTCTCCGACAATGGCCAAACCTGCCGCAACCAACCAGGGCAGCAGGTCGTCCCGTCCCTGCCAGAGGCTGAGTGACAGGGCGGCGAAGACTGCAACAAAGGCAAAGTCGAGGCCAAAACGCTCGGGTTTCGGAATTTGTCCGCCGAGGAGATTGCCGCAGATGGTCGCCACAGTCCAGGCCGCCACCAGCAAAAGGCCGCCGCCGAACAGAAAAGCCGGACAGGTGCCCCCGCTCCTGTGGGCGGCAATAGTTACCGCCCAGTTCTCGTCGGCCACCAGATGCATGCCCAGAATTTTCTGCCAGAGAGGCCGGCCGTCGAAGACCGGTTGCAGTGACGCGCCGATCAGGAGGTAGCGCATATTGACGATCAGTACCGCCAGCCCAATGGCCAATACCGGAATGGGCGACGACCACATCTCGATCATGACCAGCTGGGCCGAGCCGGCGAACAACAGCAGATCCATGGCCAGCATCTCGGCCCAACTCACTCCATGGTTCCCACTCAACACACCGAAAACTCCACCATAGGTCATCGCGCTTATCGCCAGTGGAATATTGGCCTGCATACCTTTTATCAATTCTTTCATGTCGATTGTCTCCTTTTCCGATGACATTGTCTTAAATTAATGTCATAATCCAACTAAATTATCCCAGTCAATCGGTATATTGTCATGATAACAATTTTGCGAAACCATATTGATCTTACCGCCGGCCGAAAATACCGGCAGATCAGCGGCGGCATCAGGGAAGCTCTCACTGACGGCAGTCTCAAACCGGGCGACCGGCTGCCTCCCCAGAGAGAACTGGCCGATGCCCTCGGAGTCACCTTGGGAACCGTGACCAGGGCATATCGGGAAATCGAAAAACTCGGTCTGGTCAACGGAGAAATCGGCAGGGGCACTTTTGTTGCACGGCGCGAGGAGGAAGAATTCACCCTGCATGCGCTGCACAACCGGACCGACCTGAATACGGTCGATTGTATCCGTTTCGATCTGAACTTTCCGGTACCGGAAGCAACACCCGACCTTGCCGGAATGCTGGCTGAACTGGCACGCCGGCCGGCAATGAATGAGATGCTCTATTACCAGCCGACAGCAGGGCTCGCCCGGCATCGCCATACAGCATCGCGCTGGCTGGCCCGCCTCAATCTGCCTGTCAGCCCGGAGCATATCGCCATTACCACCGGAGCCCAGCACGCCCTGTTGGTTGCGGTCGGCAGCCAGTTTGCTCCAGGCGACGCCCTGGCAGTCGACTGCTATACCTATCCGGGTGTCATTAATCTCGCCGGTTTTCTGCATATCCGACTTGTCCCGATTGAGAGCGATGCAGAAGGAATGCGGCCGGACGCCCTGGAAAAAGCGGCAGCCAGTCATCGTCTGAAGGGAGTTTATCTGATCCCGACCATGCACAATCCGACAACTGTCACTATGAATCCCAAGAGACGACTGGAGTTAGCTGAGGTTATGCGCCGGCTGGATCTGTCGCTGATCGAGGACGATGTCTACGGCGGCCTTGAGCAGGAAGCCTGTACGCCCGTTGCCGCCGCGATTCCGGAACGGAGCTATTATCTGACCAATCTCTCCAAAACTCTGGCCCCGGGACTGCGCCTCGGCTTTCTCGCGATGCCCGAAGGACGGATCTCGGCGGTTGAACGAATCATGGCTGCCTCTATCTGGATGAATCCACCGCTCACGGCCGAAATCGGCAGCAGATGGATCGATGACGGCACTGCTGATCAAGTCATTATACGCAAACGTCTTGTCGCGGAAAAGCGCATGGCTATCCTTGCGAAAAAACTTGCCGGCCTGAGCCTGAATTTTCGTCCGGGCGGTCTCCATGGCTGGCTGGAACTTCCACCACCCTGGACCGGTGAGACCTTTGCCCGCCAGGCAGCTTCGCAAGGAGTACTGGTAATTCCATCCGCCAATTTCCGTACCAATGGCCAGCAATTGATCGAAGGGGTGCGCATCTGCATCGGCCCCCCGAAAAACGAAGCCGAAGTACTCCGCGGCGCTGAAATTCTCGCTGCCATCCTTGCCAAACCTGCTGTACATAGTGAACCGTTCATGTAATTCCTTCCACTTTAATGCCCAATAAAAAAATCGGGTTAAAAGAAGAAATGACAGAGCCAAGGCGTACTTCCGTTTCTTCCGCAATGACCGGTATATGTACCTATTGCCAGGAGTTAACGGACTCAATCCGATTTTAAAAATCCATTGACAAACGCCTCCTGTGTTTAGTATATAAACGAGATTGTTTTCCTGAAACCATAGCAATTTACTAAAAAGGCATATAACTTATTGATCTTTTTATGATTTTTATGACTAATTCCCTAAACGGAGCCACAAATGATAGAAGTTGAAGTCCGAGGAGATCTCGAGTACGCAATTCGTCAGCTGAAAAAAAAGCTGCAGATAGACGGTATTAAAAGAGAGCTGAAACGTCGTGAGTACTACGAGAAGCCGAGTGTGAAAAAGCGCCGGAAGCAGGCGGAAGCCCGCAGAAAACTCCGTAAGTTCAACCGAATGAAAAAATCATTCTAACAGGCTGCCTAATTAAAAGCCTGATGGCGATCAGGCTTTTAGTGCCTTGGAAATTCATTTCTTGGTTTTTATAAAGGGATTTCGCAGAGGTACTTACATCTCATTGCGGGGTGTTAAAATCTTTCAGTATCCCGGCAAAGCAGCCAATGCCTGACAGCCGAGGCACCATCAAAACTGCACAACTTCCCACACAATTTGCGGCAGCTCACGAACTGTATCTGCACTACCTCATTTCGGAACGAAGGTTGGCTGAAAACAGCGTTGAAGCGTATGCCTCTGACATTACATTTTTCCTCACGTTTCTCACATCTCTTAAAAAACGGACACTGGGTTCAGTCGATCTGGCTGAGATTTACGGCTTTCTTGAGCACTGCCGGGAGGTCAAACAAGTAGGCGATCGCAGCAATGCCCGCCGGATTTCCGCGCTAAAATCTTTTTTTTCTTTCCTGCTCAGGGAAAATCTGGTCAAGCATAACCCCTTTCAGGCCATCGATCTGCCACGGAGCGGCAGAAGTCTGCCCAAAGCACTTTCCCAGCAGGACGTGAAAAACTTATTGGCGCCGCCAAACAGCACAACCCCGATTGCCGTAAGAGACAACGCTATGCTCTTTCTGCTTTATTCTACCGGGCTCAGGGTGACCGAACTCGTCCAGCTTCCCCTTGCCGCCTGCAATCTTGCCGCTGGTTTTGTCCGGGTCATAGGCAAAGGCAATAAGGAACGGCTCATCCCCTTCGGCGACCAGGCAAAAGAAAAAATCGACACATATCTCAAAACAGCCCGGCCCCTTATTCTTAAAGGAAAAAGAAGCAATTATCTTTTCATTACCGGCCGCGGCGGTTGCATGACACGGCTGAGATTCTGGCAGATTGTCCGCAAGACGGCACTGGCCGCCGGTATCGATAAAGATATCTCTCCCCATATGATCAGGCATTCTTTCGCCACGCATCTGCTCAGTCACGGAGCCGACCTGCGCGCAGTACAAATGATGCTTGGCCACACAGATGTCGCAACCACCCAGATATATACCCATATTGATCAGGACAGATTAAAAAGCATCCACAAAAAATTCCACCCCCGGGGGTAAGCAGGTTGTTTTTTGCCTGATTATGGCGAAATTCCGGCAAATGCTCTACAATACATTATTATCACGGCATTTTTCCATTCAGACTTGACAGCAGACAGCGATGCGCCTCATTACCACCCATATAAACGCCGATTTTGACGGACTCGCCGCGATGATTGCCGCACGGAAAATATATCCTGACGCAGTCATGGCCTTCCCTGGTTCCCAGGAGAGAAACGTCCGTGAGTTCATCTCCCAGAGCCTGCTTTATGCTTATGATTTTTCAAAGATTAAGGATATCGATCTACAGGCCGTCGACACCCTTATTCTGGTGGATACCCGATCCTCCGATAGAATAGGACCTTTTGCCGAGTGCTTGACGAACCCCGGCATCAAGCTCCACTTGTACGATCACCATCTGCAAAATAGCGGTGATCTGCATGGCGAACTCGAGGTAATCGAGGACTTTGGTTCCACCACGACGCTTCTGGTAAATATTCTCCGGGAAAAAAAGATGGATATAAGCCCCAAGGAGGCGACGATATTTGCTCTGGGCATCTATGAAGATACCGGATCTCTCACTCATTTGACCACCACTCCCGAGGACCTTATCGCTGCGTCATGGCTGGTTGAAAAAGGTGCGAAACTGGACCAGGTTGCGCAGTTTATCACCCATGAGCTGACGACCGAACAGATCACCATTCTGCATGAGTTGATGAAGAACGCCAAGCAGTATACCATCCAGGACATTCCCGTTGTTGTGGTAACCCATTCCATTGCCAGCTATGTCGATGAATTCGCCCTGATCGTCCGGCGGTTCATGGCCATGGAAAACCTCAATGTCCTCTTCGCCCTCATCTCGATGGGGGGACGCACCTATCTGATCGCCCGCAGCCGGATTGCAGATGTCAACGTCGGCATGATTGCCAGGGATCTCGGAGGCGGCGGCCATGCCACGGCAGCATCCGCGACACTGAAGGATATGACCCTGATAGAGGCGCAGGAAAAACTAATCCACACTCTGCACCGGCATATCCATCCGCAACCCATTGCCAGTGAAATGATGTCGAAACCGGCCATCACCATAACCCCGGATTCCACCATTGCCGAAGCCAGAGCGCTGCTCACCAGATACAATATAACGGCTGCACCCGTCCGGGAGGATATTCGAACCGGGACCGGCGACAGCCATTCCATCCTGGGGATAATCACTCGTCAAATAGTCGAAAAAGCGTATCATCATACACTGGGAGACCGGCCGGTCAGTGAGTATATGACCAGCGATGTGAAATGCCTTCCCCTGAAAGCAACCCTGGCCGATATTCAGGAACTGATCATCGAAAACCGGCAACGTCTGGTACCGATCGTCCAGAACAAGGCGCTCATGGGAGTCATCACCCGCACCGATCTGCTCAACAGGCTGGTAAACGATCCGGCTCATCTGCCTAAAAATTTATTGCATGAAGCGGACCATCCTTCCCTGGAAAGAAAGAGAAATCTGAACGCCATTATTGTCGACTGTCTCAGCAGAGAAATGATCCAGCTGCTGCAGAAAATCGGCGAAGTGGCCGACAAACTCGACTATAACGCATATGCCGTCGGTGGCTTCGTCCGCGACCTGCTGCTGAAAAAACAAAATCTTGATCTTGATATAGTCATCGAGGGCGACGGCATCGCGTACGCCAAATCGCTGGCAGCACATCTGGGCGGCAGATACCGCACCCATGAACGGTTCAAAACCGCCGTTGTCCTTATGCCGGACGGCTTCAAGATCGACATCGCCACGGCAAGGCTTGAGTATTATGAGTATCCGGCGGCAATGCCGACCGTTGAGCTGTCGTCAATAAAGCTTGATCTTTATAGACGGGATTTCACCATCAATGCCATGGCTATCCAGCTTAACCACGAGCATTTCGGCACCCTGATCGATTTTTTCAACAGTCAGAACGACCTGAAACAAAAGTCCATCAAGGTACTGCATAACCTGAGTTTCGTTGAAGATCCCAGCAGGATTTTTCGGGCGGTGCGGTTTGAGAAACGCATGGGCTTCCAGATTTCCCCACATACCAGACGACTGATTATCAACGCCGTCAATATGAAGCTTTTCGGCAAAAGTGAGGATCCGCGCTTCCTGACGGAGCTGAAAATCATTTTCTCCGAAGAAAATCCGCTTCCCGCCGTGCAACGGCTGGCCGAATTCGATCTCTTCCAATTTCTCTGGCCGGATCTTCGTCCCCATCACGAAATTGACCGCAGGTTCATCCACATACTCACCCAGGCCCAGCTGGCTATCTCCTGGTTCCGCTTACTCTACCTTGAGGAACCTTGCCGAAATTGGGTCGTCTATCTGCTGGCCATCATGTCGAGATCCGGGAAAGGCGAATTAGAGGCCTTCTGCAGAAGATTCGGGGAAACAGCCAAGGTTGCGGAATATCTCCTGGAACAAAAAGAGCGAGCGGATAATGCCATAAACCAGTTATCACGCGACAATCACCGCAAAAACAGCGAGATAGTCGCCAGCTTCGAAGAGGTGACAATCGAGGGCCTGCTCTACATTATGGCCATTGCCAGAAAGAACCATGTCAAAAAAGCCGTATCCCTTTATGTGACCTCGCTAAGACATATTGAGGCCCCTCTCTCGGGCAAAGATCTTATGGAAATGGGCTATAAGCCGGGACCACGATTCAAAAAAATTCTCATGTACCTGAAAAACCTTCGGCTCGACAATCTGGACATGGAGCCGGAAGAAGCTACCGAGCTCGTTAAAAAGAAGTTTCCCCGGTAATCGCTTGTCCAGAAGAAAAACATGCTTAGGGTGTGAGTGCTGTTATGACAGCGCCTGCCCCTGAACCGATGAGAAATTCAGGCTAAGGCCCAAAAAAATTTAGACAGAACGAAACAATGAATCATTATATTACGCAGCTGATCATCCTCGCGCCCCCATTACTTTTTGCCCTCACCTTCCACGAATTTGCCCATGGCTTCATCGCTAATCTTCTTGGCGACCCGACCGCAAGAAATGCAGGAAGATTGACCCTCAATCCGCTGAAGCACCTTGATCCCCTGGGAACACTGGCCTTCTTTTTCATAAAATTAGGCTGGGCCAAACCGGTACCCGTCAATCCCAACTACTTTCGAAACCCCAAAAAGGATATGCTGTGGGTGGCCCTGGCCGGGCCTGCAACCAACTTGATTCTGGCGATCGGCAGCGCACTCCTCACTAAAGGTGTCCTGGCGTTCGCCACCAAACTCCCATATTCGACTACCGCTGAAGCCATCTTTGTACCGCTCAGCTCGATGCTGATCGCCAGTGTCTGGATTAATCTGGTGTTATGTATCTTTAACTTTCTACCGATTCCTCCCCTCGACGGTAGCCGTATCCTTACCGGTCTTCTCCCGGATAATCTGGCTTTATCTTATATGAAGGTAGAGCGTTTCGGCTTTATCATCCTTCTGGTTCTGGCCTTCAGCGGAATCCTGTCCAGGGCGATAGTACCAATCATCAGCTTTGCCAATGCCCTGCTGCTCTCATAAGCAGATGAAACTACTTATGGATGAGTGCCACCAGTGACTCATGAAAGGTCGCCCCATGGCCCATGTCGGTAAGTTTTTGAGAGGTAAGCACATTAATTCCACCGGAAAACTCTTCATCTGCGCCAATTGATTCGACCGGCCAGAATATTCCTTCAGCAACCAGCAACCCTCGTTGGGTATCTGTTGTCAGCCTGGCAATCCGAGTCGTTCCGCCCCTGCCGTTTTGCAGGACAACTTCTTCGCCATCCCGGATCCGGCAGGCAGCGGCATCCTCCGGATGGACCAGCACCGTTCCATAATTATTTGGATACAATTCACCAAAGGTGCTGTTTAAAAGATCAGGATGGGGCGGAGTGATCAACCGGAAGGGAAATCTTGACTGCAGATCGGGATCGGCGAATTCACCAGCCGGAGTCAGGCAGGAAATAGCCGACTGAGGGGCCTGGTCCGGAGAAACGAATCTAAAGCTGCTCTTTTCTCCCTGCAAAACCCGTCCGTCGTCAAAACTGCTGGTAGAATGGACCAGCTTGCCGGACAAGACCTCATGAGGATCGCATTCCTCCGGTAAGCCCTGCATATTTTTTAAGTAATCGAGAATTCTTTCTTCACAGCTTTGGTGAAACGGTGGTTCATCAAAACCCATTTTAAGCGCCAGACGCTGAAAGAGTTTAAAGTTGCTCCACGCTTCCCCCACCGGCTCGATTACCGGTTGTGCCACTCCGAGATAAAAATGGCCGTATCCCGTATAAATATCGAGATTTTCAAGAAAGGTCGTAGCAGGTAGAAGCAGATCGGCATACCTCGCGGTGGGAGTCATAACCTGCTCGTGCACGACAGTAAACAGATCCTTTCTGGCCAGGCCGCGGCGCACCGTCTCCCCATCCGGGTTAACACTTAATGGGTTGGAATTATAGACAATCAGCGCTTTCACCGGAGGCTCAAGCGCGGTTAAGGCATGACCGAGCTGGATCATATTGACAGTTCGGGTTTCATTCTCCGCCAGAGAGGGATAGGTCAGCCTGGCTTTATCCCCTTTGAAGGCCCCCGAGGTCAGCAGCACGCCGTTTCCCTTTCCTCCGCCAAAAAGCCCGAGGCAGGCAGCAAGCGAAGAAATCGACCGTACCGCCATCCCTCCCCTGCTGTTGCGGGAAATTCCGATACCTATTCTGAAAAAGGTTTTGGAAGATCTGGCGAGCTGGGTTGCAAGTTCCTCCATTTCATTTTTTGAAACTCCGCTCTCCCGGACAAATTCCTGCCAATCGCGGGATTTCAGATAAGCTGCCTGCTGCTCGAAGCCAACTGTTTCCCTCTCAATAAATCGATGGTCGATCAGGTCTCTTTCGACGAGCGATTTCATCACCCCAAGGGCCAGAGCGCTGTCTCCTCCGGGTTTTACCTGCAAATAGCTGTCCGCCGATTTTCCGGTCTGGTTACAGTAGGGATCGATAACCAGCAGCCTGGCTCCCTGTTTTCGGGCTTGAGCGACAAATTGCCAGAAATGGACATTCGTCACTTTGATATTAATGCCCCAGGCCACTATCAATTCGGCATCTGCGGCATTTTCCGGCGGACATCCGGGAACGTTGACACACTGTTTTTCCCATCCTGCCCCGGCCGCGGCTGAGCAAATAGTCTGATCGAGTTGTGTGGTTCCCAGCCGGTGAAAGAGAGGATAACCTGCGAATCGGTTCACCGCCCCCATATTCCCGGCATAGGAATAGGGAAGTATCGCCTCGCCGCCATGCTGTTGCCGTATCTCGTCTAAACGGGTTGCAAGGATATCCAGCGCCTGGTCCCAGTCGATCCGGCGGAACTCTCCTGTGCCTTTTTTTCCCACCCTGAGCTGCGGATGCAGGATTCTCTCCGGGGAGTTGACCCGTTCCGGGTAGCGATGCATTTTTCGACAGATAAACCCGTTGGTATAAGGATGGTCCCTGTCTCCCTGCAGGGCACTGATTCTGCCGTCAACAATGGTGGCGATCATGCCGCAGCTGTCAGGACAGTCCAATGGACAGATGGTCTTTTTCTGAATATTCATAGATATTGATTCCTTAAGCGAATCCGAGCGAAGCTGATGCTATCTATTCCAGCTGCCGGAACGAAAACCGACTACCCCAGGATGGCGTGCCCACTGTAGAGGTAGCGTTTGATTTTGTGGGTAGCCGTTTTGATAAAGGGTTCCCTGCGCTCAAATATTTGGGCCAGCCTGGAAGCCTTCGGCAGTTGTCCGTTCATTTCCACCCGCATCGACTCAAGTAGGTTTTCTATGTATGCACGTCGTTCGGCGCGGGAACTGCCGGCAGTCTGCTCATCGATAAATTCATAATCGGGATACACCCAGGCTTCGATCTTACCGTTATTCTCAATAAGCAGACTTTCAACCACCCAATGGTAGGTATTCATTTTATGCTCTATTGCCTCCGGGTACACGTTCTCGCCGCTGGCAAGAACGATGACGTTTTTCGATCTGCCGCGGACGTGAAGGTTCCCCTCTTTATCAATAAAGCCAAGATCTCCGGTGAGAAGCCATCCATCGGTCGACAAAGCAGCTTCAGTGGCTTCTTTGTCATTGAAATACCCGTGCATTACGTTAGGGCCACATACGGAAATTTCCCCCAAACCGGTTTCCGGATCCGGGTTGACAATCTTCACCTGCAATCCGGGAATCGGTTTTCCCGTTGAACCGATGGCGATTGTTTTATCCCCTGCCGGGCCACCGGCGATCAAAGGTGCCGTCTCGGTCATGCCGTAGCCGATAAGATACGGGAACCCGGCTTCGTGAAGGAACTTCTCTACATCAGGATTAAGTGCTGCGCCACCAACTCCCATCAACTGGAGGTTACCGCCAAAAAAATCGAGCAGTTTCCTGCCGATCCTGCGATAGACAAACTTTCTGCCCATGCCGAATCTACACACCCCTTTTAGCAGGCTGCTCTTATCGATCTGCGGCAGGACCCGCTTTTTGTATATTTTTTCAAGGACCAAAGGGACGGCAAAGATCGCAAAAGGTTTTTCGTAGGCGCATAGCTTCTGCAGAATGGCGGGAGTTGGAGTTTTTCCGGCATAAGCAATACGAGCACCGCACAAAAGCGGCAGGATAAAGCCGCAGGTAAATTCATAGGTGTGCGACATGGGAAGAATAGACAGCCAAACGGAGCCCGGCGCAATCTCTTTCAGCGAGGATGCCGCATAGGCGTTCGCCGTCAGGTTCTTATGGGTCAGCATGACCGCCTTGGAATATCCCGATGTTCCCGAGGTATAGAGAATGGCAGCGAGATCATTTTCACCAACCGGCGAAAAAACAGGATTTTCCGGATTTTCCCTGAACGAAACCAGGGCTTCTTCGAGGTAAGCTGAAAACGGCGTAACGGTAAAGACATTGACCTCGGCATTATGGTCATCCAGGGTGATGATCGGCCCCTGAAGTTTCTTGCGCAGTTCATATATTTTTTCGATCTGCTTTTGTGTGGTGAACAGTGCTTTCACCTGCATCTCATTCAGAATGTGATGCACATCGCTTTCGGGCAGATCAGGAAGGATAGGGACGGCGATGGCCCCAAGACGGACTATGGCCAGATAGGCAATGCCCCATTTGTGGGAATTTTCGCCGAGAATGGCGATACGATCACCCTTGGCAATCCCCTCGTTATGTAAGCGTGTGGCGAGGGCGAGAATTCTTTCATGAAAATCGCCATAAAGAAGCGGTTTTTCCATTGCCATGCCAATGGCAGGGTTGTCATGGTATTTCGAACAGCTGGAATCGATGACATAATTGAGAGTCATGCCGACTTCTACTACAGAATTCATAGCTTACCCCTATCTTTCGCCCCGGCACTTTGCTCTCGCGGCAATACAAAATTATCGTAAACGTTCACCAGCACCCCATATGCGCACGATCAGGCCACCGTGCATAGGCTAACTTATTGCCCGTCAGCCTGCTTGTACGCCTCTGGAACACTGGTGAACCGTTTACAGGCTTGGAGTTATACGAGCATTTTGCTATTTCCGGTGAACGGTTACAAAATTATCGTCTGCGTTATATATGGACAACCCGGTGGATTGTACACAATAGGACTTTGGCAGTCAATCGCCAGGATTGTGGAATTAAGGAAGGACCTGCGTAAATGGAATTTCAAAGGAAATTTTTATTAGAGAGCAATTGATACAGGAGTGTGCAGGCCGGGATTCGCCGCTCTGTCTCCCAGCCGGGAGGGCATGGAACCGACAAATTCGAGAGGCTCAGCCTTCTTCGGGGTTTTCCGGGTTCCGCAAAAGCTTCTCCACTGCCTCGGTGATTTCCTCTATGGCAAAAGGTTTGGCAATGGTGATTACTCTGTCCAGATATCCGGCAACGGCGAGATATCGCTCCTTGGAGATTGTACCACCCCCGGAAATCGCGATAACCGGAAGTTCAGGAGCTTCACTACGCAGGTCGAGGATAGTCTGTAGTCCGTCTTTGATCGGCATAACCATATCGGTTATGACTAAATCGCAGGGATTCAGCAGAAATTTTTCAATTCCCTCCTGACCATTTGTCGCCTCCGTCACTTTGTAACCGTGCATTTCCAGGATCTTGCGAAGCAGGTCGAGGGTTGTCGGTTCATCATCTATAACGAGGATGTGTTTTGAATTGCTCATTTTTAATATCATATAAATTTTCTGTCAAAAAATATCATTCTGACTTTATACGCTACTTTCATATTTTTTCAAAACAAAATTAATACTAAAAGACATGGAGCCGTTCACGCAAAATACTGCATGACTGCCGTCCTGTAAACCTTGAGCAGTACTCCATATATTTGCCGTTAACAGCCGGACATCGTCAGGGCGGGTTTAGCCACCCGCCGTTCGCCTGTTTGTGCACCTCAGGAGAATTCCTGAATTTTTATCAACATATTGGTTGAAGTGTATCCACAGTGAAGGTCAGGGCACCAAAATCCGCCTCTACCATGCCCGTCAGAAGATATCCTCTGCCGCTGCGCAGCATATGTGCATAGGCTCGATACACTTCAGGGAAAAAAGTCGTCTCCAGTTGTCCGGTCTCATCTTCGAAAGTGAGAAATTCCATGGCCTCCCCCGTTCTTGTCGACACCAGCTTGCCGGTCAGCAGCCACGCCCTTACTTGTATCCGTTGCCCGACACGCTCCGGCAGGGCACAAATTTTCAGCAGTGCCTTGCCCTGATAACGACAACATTGCAGGGGATGATAATCGCAGAGAAAACCGAGGATTTCGTACTCCCTGCGCAATTTACTCTTTATATCCGGCGGGAGCAGCGGAGGTGCCGGCGGAAGTTGTACCTCAAACAGCGAAAGACGCCGTTTGTCATGCAGTATTCGCTCAAAACTCGCCCATTGCCACAAAAGGACGGTGCGATTGCCCTCTGGATCGAGGCTATCCAGGGCTCCGGCATGGATAAGCGCCCGGGCCTCATTATCCGCCGGCTGCGTCCGCCTGAAAAAATCACCTATATCCCGGAATTGTTTTTTTCCTCGTTCGTCAAGCAGCCGGTCCAAAAAATCGACAGATAAACCTTGTACCGACTGCAATCCGACACGCACCTGCCTGTTTTCTCCCGACCAATGCACCCCGCTTTTTAAGACATCCGGATGCAGAATTTTCAGTCCCAGTCTTTTTGCCTCGGAAACGTAGGCAAAGGTCGAATAGTAGCCTCCCTGATTGGAAATCACCGCGGCCATGAATTCAGCCGGATAGTGCTTTTTAAGGTATGCGGCCTGAAACGAGACCCTGGCATAGGAAGCGGAATGCGGCTTACAAAATGAATAGCCGTCAAAGCTCATCATCATCCGCCACATTCGTTCCACTTCGTCAGAATCGATATTGCGGCGGCAACAGCCTTCAAAAAACATGGCCTGGTAATGCTTCAGCCTGAGTATCTTGTCTTTTTTGGAGAGTATCTTCCGCAACCCATCGGCCTCTCCGTGGCTGAATCCGGCCAGGGCAACGGCAACTTTCGACACATCTTCCTGATAGACCATCAGCCCGAAGGTTTCATCGAGCACATCGCCGATTTCCGGACAAAGCGGCTGCCAGGTGCCGCCATGCAGTCGCCGCACATATTCCCGGACGAACTCATTGGCTGCCGGACGAATGATGGAAGATTGGATCACCAGCTGTTCAAAATCGCCGGTCCCGGCTTTTTTCTGCAGCAAGCGCATGGCCGGACTCTCTATATAGAAACAGCCCATGGTCGCCCCTTGGGCAACCGACATCTTAGTCGCGGGGTCGTCTTCCGGCTGCCAGTTTCCCTCGTCAAGACAATCGCCGGTTTTATTAACCGCCGCAACGGTGTCACGAATAACCCCGAGACTCCTGTTGCCCAGCAGGTCGATCTTGACCAGTCCTGCCTCCTCGGCGCCGTCTTTTTCCCACTGGATGATCGGCACGCCTTTCGATGCGCGCTCTACCGGCACATAATGACAGATCGGCTCCGGAGTAATCACCACCCCTCCCGGGTGAACAGAGAGATGACGCGGCAGCCCGATCAGTTTTTCGGCAAGCCGCAGGATTTCCGGCCAGGGAGGAGTCAGATCCTGGTCTCTTAGAGACGGCAGAGCGGCCAGATTCTGTTCAAGGCTCCCCGCCCCGCCCGCATGCATCCAGGGGATGCGCCTGGTCAACCGGGAGATCTCGCCCCCCGGTAGACCGAAGGTTTTGGCCGTTTCCCGGATGGCCATCCGCGGTTGAAAAAAGACATGGTTGCAGACCAGGGCCGCATGCTCTTTATAATCCTGCAATACATCAGTGAGCACTTCATCCCGCTCGTCCCAGGAAAAATCGATATCGATATCCGGCGGATCGGTCCGGTCCGGATTGAGAAAGCGCTCAAAATAGAGGTTGTATTTGATCGGACAGACATTGGTGATTTCAAGGCAGTAGGCAACCAGCGAAGCCGCGCCCGAACCCCGGCCGCAGATCCGCCGTTTTTTTCGTTTGCCGTCCCCGCCCTTTCTGTGGACAATGTCCCGAACTACCAGGAAATAGGAGGAAAACCCCATCGCCTCAATCACTTTCAGTTCATGCTCAAGCCGTTCGACTACCGCTTCCCCCAGGTCATCGCCGTATCTGCGCCTTGCTCCCAGATAGGCTTTTTCCCGCAGCACCTGGGCCGGTCGAAGGCTGCCTCCGCCCCGCCAGGGCGGCATGACGACCCCGAACCGGGGGCCGGTAAAAGTGCAGGCAGCAGCCAGTTTTTCTGTTGCATCAACCACCTCCGGCCAGACGGCAAATCCTTGGCGGTACAGCGCCTCCCCCTCCAGCGGGTTGAGGGTGGCCCCCGTCTCCTGCTGCAGCACCCGGCTTATGGTACTTTTTTCACGGATCGCCTGCAGAAGACAGGAGAGTTGCCTGTCGCTTTTTTCTCCTAAATCACTATCGACTGTGGCAACGGCTGCAAGTCCATGTTCTCCGGCAAAAGAACGCAGGGAACGGGCAACGGCGTCGGGCCGGGCACCGAGGTCGGCCACCGCCCATACGCCCTGCTCCTTATATTTCCGGAGCAAACTGGTGTCACGGCCAAGAACAATCAGGCCGGCCGCCAGGGGCACCACATCATCCTGAAAATTGAAATTCTTGGTCATATGCCGTCTGGTCAGTAAAGTGCACAAATTGGCAAAACCATCTTTATTCCGCACCAGGCAGGTGATGATTCTGCCCGAGCCGGGCTCGGAAATCTCCGCCCCGATGATCGGCCGTACGTCCTCCCGCCGGCATCCTTTCAGAAAATCCCAAAGGCCGTAAAGATTATCCCGGTCGGTCATGGCCAGCCCGGCATAGCCCAGTTGCTTTGCCCGGCGGCAGAGAGCCGCGGGAGACGTGGTTCCCTGCATAAGGGAATAATACGAGCGGACCCGAAGAGGAAACATGGCAATGCATTCCGAAAAAGTTGAAAACCGCGTAACTGTTCACGATCAAGAAGGGCGGGTTTAGAACCCGCCCCTACAACGCTTACAAAATTCCCGGCCGGCTCAATGAACCGATACCCCGCCGAAATCATCGGCAGAAGTATTAAGCGGAACCTGTCGGCCAATATTGATAATGTCCTGACCAAACCGGCGGCGAAGGCTATCCATGGCTCCCAACATTTTTTTCTGATGCAGCTGTGTTTGCTCCTGCTCGGGGAAAAGAGACAGTTGAGGCGACCGGCGCTGCAACCGGTCACAAACCAGACGACAGCCGCGGATTCTCGTCCGCCTGGTCAAAGCCCGCTGCAGTGCGGCCAGGGCTAGTTTCTGCAAAAGAAAATCACTGGAGGTGCCGGGCCGGCAAGAGGCCTGGCGTACGACATGTCCGCCGTCCGAATATCTCAGCCAGATGCCTACCCGGCGGGCAACCTGCTGCTGCGCGCGCAGCTTAAAGCCTGCCCGGCCGGCAAGCGTGGCAACCACCCCCTCCAGCTGCCGCTGATCGTTGGTATCGTCTGCAAACGAGTGTTCATAGTCAACACTTTCCATGCCTGCTTCTGGTCTGCAGACCCTGCTGTCATCGACACCGCGGCTCGCGGCATGAAGATAGTCGCAGCGGCTGCCAAAGGGCACCATAAGCTGATGGCGGTTCAGCCCGGCCAGCGCTCCGATAGTGGTCAGCTGGAACTCCTGTAACTTCTGCAGCTCCTTTTCCGAAAGGCCGGGCAGAAGGTGAACAGGCAGCGGCGCGAGAAAAATTGCCTCGTCTCCGGCGGTAACGATATATTCTCCTACCGGTTTTACCAGTCTGGAGGCGACCTTCGATACCAGCTTACTGGTACTGAGGGTCCAGATCGGATTGATTCCGAGACTGGTGCGAACGTGGCGTCGCACCCGCCAGCCGACATCGGGAGCCGGTCCATACAACCGGTGGGTGCCGGTAACGTCGACAAAAAAATGACCGTCCGCCCGGCCATATTCGATAAGGGGAGAATAGCCCTGCAATTCCTTCAAAAAAGCCTGCATTGCCTTCTGATACAGACCGACTCGGGGTGCAAGGAGCTCTGCGCTCCGACAGATTCGGGTTGCCTGCCTGAGCGGCATCCCCTTGCGCACCCCCTCCCCGTACGCCTCTTCACTCATGTCGTAGACCACCGCCCGCGCGGCCTGCAACGGGGCAATAATGAGCGGCCGCCTGCGCAGACTGCTGTCCGTCACCCGCTCGACGGCAACCGCAAAATCGGCGACATTAAAATGAAGCACCGTCCGCTCCCGAAATCTGAACCCTGGTGAAGACATCAGTGTTTCCCCTGCTGCAGGCCGGCAAGTATCCCGGCCAGTTTCCTGCCGTTTCTCGGAGCCTGGGCCCGGACATGGTTGTTAAAAAGCAGTATGCCCCGTTCGGCGCGGGCGGCCATGGGCGGAAGATACCTGTCGCACCAGACACGCAATTCGTCCTCGGAATAGTCATAATTGAACTTTTTCTGCATATTACCCGAGCGCCAGCCCTCGATGTTCCGGCCGTGAAAACGAACATAGAAAAGCGCCGGATTGGTCACCACGTCAAGGGCTGGAAAAAGATCTGGCAGCGACGGCTCATCAACCGCGACAAGAGTTACCCGCCGCCGTTCCAGCTCGGCAAACACCGGGTCAACCGCCCAGGAACGGTGACGAAATTCCACCGCCACCGGTAAGCCCTGTAATCCTTCAAGCAGAGCGGCCAGATAATTCCTGTTGGCAATGGAACGGTCAAAATCCGGAGGCAACTGGAGCAGCACCGCGACAAGACGGTCTTTCAGCGGTTCGATTCCCTGCCGGTAAAGATGCAGCTGTTCCCGCCAGTTATCGTCCCGCTCATGGGTCATGGTCCGGGTCAGCTTGGCGGCAAACAGCAGGTGCGCGGGTGCCTTTTCCACCATGCGGGCCAGGGCGTCGGCCCGGGCCATCTGATACCAGGTATAGTTGAGTTCGACCACCGAAAAACAGCGGCCATAGAGTCCAAGCATCTCCGCGCTTTTGGTCCCCTCCGGGTAGAATCCGCTATCCACCCATTCGGCATACGAATAGCCACAGGTGCCGACATAAACGGGACAGCTCCGGCTAACTCCCGTCTTCTCCGAAATAAAGGAGAGTTCCACGCTTGCCGGACAGTAACCATTATTTCCGTTTCCCATCGAACTCCGCATGCTTACCTCTGATCACTCCAACCACCTTTCCCTGAACCAGCACTTCGCCGAACGGATAACACATCACCTGAAACTCGTCGTTGGCGGGCCGGAGTTCAATATGGTCGGAATAGAGAAAAAAACGTTTAACAGTCGCCTCCTCCCCTTTGATCAGGACGGCGACGATTTCTCCATTTTCGGCATACTGCCGCGGTTCACAGACCACCAAATCCCCGTCGAAAATACCGGCATCCCTCATCGACCGACCCTTGATGCGCAGACAAAACAAGTTGTCGCCGGGAAAGATCGAACCGTCAACCACCACAGTTCCCTCCCACTCCTGCTGGGCATACATGGGCAGTCCGGCCGTAATTCTACCGACAACAGGCAGATCCCGGCCGGTTCCGGCACTGCGGTTCTCCCGGGAGGCGGGATAAAGACGGATAGTCCGGCCATAGTAGCCTTCCCGCTCGAGGACGTTTTTCTTTTCCAGTTGATTCATCAGCTGAGCAACCGCCGTATGACTGACCCCCAGATCGGCTGCGGCCTGCCGCAAGGTCGGTATACGCCCCTCCTCATCCATCCGTTGTGTCAAATAGTCCAGCAACTGCCTCTGCTTATCCGTAAGTTCCATATCACCTCCGAATGTATATGTACATTTTCCTTAATTGTATATATACATATTTTTTTGTCAATATACATTGTTTTCCTGAAACTGCCAAAACTAGTAAGTCTTGCTTATTATAAGCATAGGATATATCATATCCGTCATGAAATATTTGGACCCCGAAAAAAGCATCGGCTTTCTTATCTACGAAGTTTCCCGATTGATGCGGCGTGATTTTGATGCACGCGTCCAATCTCTTGGCCTCACGCAGATTCAATGGCGGGCGATTGTCCATATTGCCCGGCAGGAAGGGTGCAACCAGGTGTCTCTTGCCGACCAGCTGGAAGTAAAACCGATAACTCTGACAAGATTGGTTGACCGGCTGGTGGAATCGGGATGGGTCGTGCGGCAGCCAGACCCTAAAGACCGGCGGGCCGTACAGCTGCATCTTACGGAAAAATCGAGACCGCTCCTTAAAATTATGCAGGAAAAATCCCTGGAAACAAGAGCGACGGCATTACAAGGAGTGAGCGAGGACGAATTTGCGGTTCTTTTTGCCACCCTGAAAAAAATGAAAGCCAACTTCAGCAAACCATATTGAGTACAGCTTATGTCTACGCAACCGGAAAATATAGAACAACTCGACCTGCCACACTCTCTCGGCAGAAAAAAACATTTTAAGCGCCGATTCTTCCTCACTCTCGGGCCCGTCGTAATCGCCATTGCCGCTGCCTACATTTACTGGACCGGCGGCAGATTTGTCAGCACCGACAACGCCTATCTTCAAGCGGACAAGGTCGCGGTGAGTGCGGAGGTTTCCGGGTCGATAGTAGCCGTAATGGTGAGAGAAAATGAGCATATAGAAAAAGGTGCGCCTCTTTTTAAAATCGACGACCGCTCTTATGCCATTGCGCTTGAACAGGCGAAAGCCCACCTTCAGGACGCCTTGACCAAGATACGGATTCAAAAGGTGAGTTACCGGCAAAAGATAAATGAACTGCAGCTGGCCCAGAGCAACATCGATTTTGCCCAAAAAGAATACACCCGGCAATCAGCCCTCGACACCAATCATGCGGTGGCAAAAGCTCAGCTTGATAGCGCCCGGCACAATTTGGATGTTAGTCAGTACCAGCTTGAGATAATAAAAAATGAAATGGAAGAAATACTGGCGAGCCTGGAGGGCAACCCGGAAATTTCCGCCGATCAGCTGGCCAGTTACCGGCTGGCACAATCCGTGGTGGAAAAAGCGGCCCTTGATCTGCAGCGAACCGTAGTTCTGGCACCTTTTAGCGGGCGGGTCAGCAAGATCCCCCAGGCCGGCAAGCATGTGCAACCGGGGACACCGGTCATGAGTCTCATAGCCGATACCAGCTTCTGGATTGAGGCTAACCTGAAAGAAACGGAACTGACCCGTGTCCATCCTGGACAACAGGTACGCATTGAGGTCGACACCTATCCGGACCATAAATTTTCCGGCACGGTCAAAAGTATCAGTCCCGGTACCGGCAGCGAATTTTCCATTATTCCGGCCCAGAATGCCACAGGGAACTGGGTTAAGGTCGTGCAGCGGATACCGGTGCGAATCAGCGTCGACGATCCTCTAAAGGAACTGGTTCTACGCTCCGGAATGAGCAGCACAGTTCGAATAGACACCGGATATCACAGACAATTGCCTCTTTTCGTCCAAAATCTTCTGGCTAAAATCGGCATAAGTGGCGAGGCTCTGGCCGCTCAGAGCGACAAGCAATAGCATGTCCGGATTCGGGACCCAGCTTGCTGATCAGGAGCCTTCCCGCGGCCTGATCACCATATCGATTATGCTTGCCACGATCATGCAGGCAATCGACACCACCATCGCCAACGTGGCCCTGCCGAGCATGCAGGGTGGAATGTCGGCGACCCAGGACCAGATTTCCTGGGTGCTGACCTCGTATATCGTCGCGGCGGCGATCATGACCCCGGTAACGGGTGTGCTTGCAGCCAGAGTAGGGCGAAAAAAGGTTTTTCTTGCCTCCGTGGTGGGATTTACCCTGGCCTCTATGCTGTGCGGCGCCTCCACCTCACTTACCCAGATCGTCCTCTTCCGCTTGTTGCAGGGTGCCTTCGGCGCAGGTCTCGTACCGCTTTCCCAGGCGGTCCTCCTGGATACCTATCCCCGGGAAAGGCATGGCTCAGCTATGGCGATATGGGGGCTGGGAGTAATGGTCGGGCCGATAATCGGGCCCTCTCTGGGCGGATACCTGACCGAGTACTACAATTGGCGCTGGGTGTTCTATATCAACTTTCCAATCGGTATTATTGCCTTTACCGGAATTCTGGCATCGGTGCCGGAAAGCAAGCTCAACAGCGGCCGCGGCTTTGATTATTTCGGTTTTGTCCTGCTCAGTCTCGCCATCGGCGCATTGCAGTTGCTGCTTGACCGCGGCCAGTCGCTTGACTGGTTTTCCAGCCGGGAGATCATCATTGAAACGGTGGCAACCGTCCTGTTTCTCTATATGTTCCTGGTGCACACCTTCACTTCGGACAATCCTTTTATCCAGCCGTCCATGTTCGCTGATCCAAATTTTGTGGTCGGCCTTATCTTTATTTTCATAATCGGCACCACCCTCTATGCCACCCTCGCCCTGTTGCCGCCCTTTATGCAGCAACTGATGGGATTTCCCGTCGTAACTACAGGTTTTGTTCTGGCTCCCCGGGGTATGGGGACCATGGTTGCCATGATGGTGGTGGGCAGGCTTGTCGGCAAGGTGGATACCCGGCTGCTCATATTCACCGGCCTGAGCCTTACGGTCCTGGCCCTTTTTATGATGGGGCAATTTACCGCCGAGGTATCCATCCCGGTCATAGTCTGGACCGGAATCATTCAGGGGCTTGGCTTTGGTTTCGTTTTCGTGCCCCTCAGCACCAGCACCTTTGCCACTCTTCCTGCCCATTTCCGTACTGAAGGGACGGCGATGTACAGCCTTATGCGCAATATCGGCAGCAGTATCGGTATTTCCATCGTCGTCACCCTTCTTGCCCGAAACACCCAGGTGAATCATGCTACTCTCGCGGAACTGATGCAGCCGTTTCGTGCAGCACTGGCTCCGGACAACCTGCCGTCCATCTGGAACTGGACCACCACCAGTGGAACCGTAGCTTTAAACGGAGAGGTCACCCGCCAGGCGCTGACCATCGCCTATCTCAATGACTTCAAACTGATCATGTGGATCACCGTCGCCTCAATGCCCCTGCTCCTCATCCTCAGGCGAAAAGCTCGCGAGGAGCATGCCTAGATGGTGAGTCCGGTGCAGTGGCTTGTGGCTTTTCCTAGAGACAATCCTGGATGTGTTCCCACTTCTTCTTGATACTCCACTGGAGCTTTTCCAGAAACAGCAGATCGCTCCGGTAATGTTTGCCTGAACGTTCCCTGGCCAGGAATCTTCCATATTCGGCGGGTCCGCCATTATACATGGCATAAACCACCCTGGACAGGAGCTCCATGTCCTGCTTTTTTTTCCACTCCGAGTGCTTCAGCGCATAATCCCGCAGATACAGATCGGCAATCTCACAGCCGGCCAGGGCATTATAGTGAATATCCCAACGCAGCCGGTTGCGGTCATAGACACCTCGCCAAACTCGTTCATTGATCTGCATCAGTCCAACCGAGCTTTGGTTGTAGGAGAGGAGATAGGTGAGTTTTTTGTCTTTTATGACAAACTGCTTGAAGCAGCTCTCCTGCCAGGCCATTGCGGGAATAAGGTTTTTAAACATCCCATGGAACTGTTTGGGAATGTCACCTCTGGCGAGCAGTGCCTCGGAACTGTCGGCAAGCACCTCTCTCACTCGCGCAAGGTATTCGTCCAGGTTATCGTCCGGCACTTTCCAGCGAAGAATCTCGGCAAGATCAGGCCGTTCCGCACCAAATGCCGGTTTGAGAAAAAAATCAAAAACCTGGGAAAGTGGTCCTTCCTTGGAATTTTTTTCTGGAATTTCAATATCTTCGAAATTGTCCGGCGAAGGTGCTTCCTCGTTTTCCGGCGGCAACTGCAGCAGCTCTCTCAGCTTCTTATCCAACTGGGGGCCGTAAGGCAAGGCAGCGTTTTGCCTGTCCAGCATCTCAGCCAGGCGTAGCAAGCCCTGCTGACTGATTTCGATCCCAAGAGTCGGCCCCATCCGGTCCAGAACAGCCAGGGCGTCGGCGGCGGTAAAAAAAGCCAGATAACCGAGGCTGTTCTGCGAAGGTTGGGTATACAACTGCCTTCGAAAAACAGGTGCCAGCTGCTGCCAGGCTGAAAGAAACTGTGACCTGACAAAATCCTTCCGCAGATCCTGCTGGTCAAGGGCGGCGGAAAAAACATAACGGGTATCGAGCAAAACATCGATAAGGACCTGCCTGTCCTCCGGACGAATCGACTCGTTGGCCATGGTCTCAAGCAACCGGACCAGGAGAACGTCCCAGCTTTCCCAGAGTTTTATCAGTTGTTCGCGTTCCTCTGCAGTCAGCTCCAGGTTCTGCTGCTTGGCTTCCGGTTTGACGACTTCCTCCACCTCGGCAATCAATTCCACTACCACGGCGTCTTCCCGAACTTCGACCTGTCCTCCCCGCAGGCTATCGAGCATGGCCTGGGTCGCCTGGCGGGTGCTTTCCGGAAAAACCGGCAAAAGAAAAGAACGCAACTCTGCTACCGGCGGAGCGAGATCGAAATGTATCTGGTCAAGACGCTCATACACCCTCGGTTTGGCAAAGTTCCAGAGAAAGCCGGCTATTGTCGCAGGTTCCCGGGATAGGGTGAGGAGTTTCGAATCTACGGTACGAAAGGAGAGGGAAAAAGTCTTCCCATCAAAAATCGGCTGCTGCAGCAACTCAAGATAGCCGTGCCACTCAAGAGGAGTGATACAGTTATCACCAAGTTGTGTGCCGGCCCGAATATCCAGTCGCACCTCCAGATTCAACAGTTTCTCTGCTTCAGAGAACCGAGGTTCCGAAATTTTGATATAAGTGCAGTCCTCGGCAGTCCCGACTACTGATGCGCTGTGGTCCGTTTCAGAGAAACCGTTTTCCAGCAGAAGGGTTTGTAAAAGTTTATGATCGAGGGTCAGGGGCAGGACGACATCTTTCGCGAGTCCTGAAGATACGGAGAATACC
Organism: uncultured delta proteobacterium; assembly: GCA_963835305.1. GTDB lineage: Bacteria > Desulfobacterota > Desulfobulbia > Desulfobulbales > Desulfocapsaceae > Desulforhopalus_A. The sequence continues at coordinate 189,845 of CAWIEU010000006.1, read as the reverse complement.
AACCAGAGTACACAGAAAAATGCCGGGGTGATGTATTTCATCGGACTCTTTGCGCTTATTGCAACTTTGCGCTTGTTTCAATTTTGATGGGACTCGTAAAAACTTAAAATCCAGGAATGGCTAAGTAAAAAGTTTCATATCCTTGACCGGAGTCGACATGAAACAAAATCTCAGAGCATGATAATATATACGCCCCCATTTACAAAAAAAGAACAAAGAAATCATTTCGTGATAAAAATCGGCATAGAGGATCCTCCTGCATACTCCAGGCTATTGTCGCCGGTGCTCATCCGTCATAGATGACTTGACCGGCAACCGCCTAAAATGGTTCCTCCATTTCTGGTTTTATCTCCCCGACGCAGCCATATAGCAAGCAAACAAAGGATAGTCTTGAGCATTTCCTTTACGGAAATTACGCAGACAGTACGTTATTTTTTGTTGGGCAATGGTTAGAGTTTGTGCAAGCGCATTCCGGAAAAACATATCAGACGCACGAAAAGCAGGCAAATATCCGACACAATCCTTTTTATTTTTAAAATACTGAGGGAGGCGGCGTATGAGCGCTAGAGAATTGACTGTAGACCAGCTTTATAACAAATGTAACCCTGAGAGTATTTCCTTTGACAGTACCGATGAAGTAAGCCCGCTGGACAAGATTATCGGACAACCTCGGGCAGTGGAGGCACTGCGATTCGGTATCGGTATCCAGAAGAAAGGCTACAATATCTTCGCGCTCGGTCAGCCGGGTACGGGAAAATATTCTCTGGTTCGGCACATTTTGGACGGCTATGCCAAAGATGACCGGGTACCTGAAGATCTCTGTTATGTTTATAATTTCAAGGAACAGCATAAGCCCCGCCTGCTCACTATGACTGCGGGCAAAGGCCGCGAACTCGTAGAAGGCATGAAAAACCTGGAAGATGATATCCGCAGTGGGCTGCGGGCCACCTTTGAAAGTGAGGATTACCAAAACAGATTGCAGAGTATCGAAACGGAACTGAAGGAAAAACAGCAGAAAATTTTCGAAACCATCCAGAACAAGGCCCGGGAATACAAGATGGCGCCGCTGCGAACTCCCGCCGGGCTGGTCTTTGCTCCGGTCAGAGACGGCGAGGTCGTACCGCCTGACGAGCTGGAGAAGCTCTCGAAAGACGAACGAAAAGAGTTGGAAGACAAAGCCGGTGACCTGCAAAAAGAAGCACAGAGACTCTTTCAAAAAATGCCGAAATGGCAGCGTGAGATCAAGGAAAAACAGAAGGAATTCAACAGGGAGGTCATCCAGTATACCGTCAGCCCCCTGCTCCAGGATCTACGGGAAAATTTTCATGACAACAACAAAGTCCTGGAATATCTGAAGGCTGTAGAAATGGACATCATCGAAAACGTTCATTTGTTTTTCCAGGATGAGGCACAACAGGGGCAACAAGCACAGCAGATGCAGCAAATGCAGCAACTGATGACATCCCCGGCCGGTGGCCAAGGCGGGGAATCTCAGGCCTTGAGGCGTTACAAGGTCAACCGGATAATCGATCATAGTGAAAGCAAAGGTGCACCGGTAATTCATGAAGAAAATCCAACCTACCAGAACCTCTTCGGCCGCGTTGAACATATGGCACAGATGGGGGCATTAATCACTGATTTTGATATGATTCGCAGCGGCGCTTTGCATCGGGCTAACGGCGGCTACCTGATCCTGGACGCCCTCAAAGTGCTGATGGAGCCTTTTACCTGGGAAGGGTTGAAACGAATTCTGCGCTCGGAGAAGCTGAAGATCGAATCTCTCGGGCAGAGGTACAGCGCCATCAGTACGGTTTCGCTGGAGCCGGAACCGCTGCCCCTGAATGTGAAGGTGATTCTCACCGGCAGCCCCATGATCTATTACCTTCTCAGAAATGGTGATCCTGAATTCGGCGAGCTTTTCAAGGTGGCAGCAGACTTTGCCTACGAAATTGACCGCGACAGTGAAAATCAGCAAGAGTATTCCCGGATGATCGCCTCCGCGGTTCAAAATGAACAATTGCGGCCGTTCGGGCGTGATGCGGTCGCCCGTGTGATCGAGCACAGCTCACGCATCGCGGGGGATCGCGAAAAACTGTCACTGCACATGGAAAGTCTCACCAACCTGCTGCGGGAATCGGACTATTGGGCTTCACAAAACGGCAGCGGCAACGTCGAACGGGCAGATGTGCAGAAGGCGATCGATTCCTGGATCTACCGCTCCGACGGTATCCGGGAGCGCATGCAGGAACAGATCGAGCGCAAAATTGTCATCATCGATACCGAGGGCAGCCGGGTTGGCCAGATTAACGGTCTTTCGGTGCTGCAGCTTGGCGACTTCGCCTTCGGCCGGCCCAGCCGCATTACGGCCAGGGTACGACTCGGTAAAGGAGATGTGGTTGATATAGAGCGGGAGGTGGCGATGGGAGGGCCGATTCATTCCAAGGGCGTACTCATTCTCTCGGGTTTTCTTGGCGGCCGCTACGCCATGGAATCTCCCCTGTCCTTGTCGGCCAGCCTGGTCTTCGAGCAATCCTACGGCGGCATCGAAGGCGACAGTGCCTCCTCGGCCGAACTGTACGCCCTGCTGTCCGCAATTTCCCGAATACCGCTCAAACAAAGTTTTGCGGTTACCGGCTCCGTCGATCAGGGTGGACGGGTACAGGCCATCGGCGGCGTCAACGAAAAAATTGAAGGTTTTTTCGACATCTGCAGGTCGCGCGGCCTGAATGGTGAACACGGAGTGTTGATTCCGCAGGCCAACATCAAGCACCTTATGCTCCGGCAGGATGTCATCGACAGTGTCAGGGAGGGCAAATTTCATATCTATCCTGTGCAAAATATCGACCAGGGAATTGAACTGCTCACCGGAATAAAGGCTGGAGAGCCGGATCAGGCGGGTAAATATCCAGAGGACAGCGTCAATGGTAAAGTCTTCGCAGTTCTTGCCGAACTGGCTGAAAAGAGACTGAAATACATCCACTCGGCAGCTTCTGCCAAGGAGGATTGAGATGGCTGCACAGAAAAGCCCGATTAAACAGATTCTGGTTGCACTGGATGGTTCTCCGGCGAGTATGTCGGCACTGGAAAATGGCGTTGCACTCGCGGTCCGCCTAAACGCCGAACTGGTGGGACTTTTTGTCGAGGACATCAATTTATTGCGAGCCACACAGTTGCCGTTTACCCGGGAAATTTCCCGTTTCAGTTCGGGATTTCGTCGTCTGGAGGAACCGGAGCTGGAGCGCCAGCTCCGCATTCAGGCGGAGCGGGTGCGAAGAATTATGGATCGGATCACCCGCACAAAAGACCTGTCGGCCATCTTCCGGGTTGCCCGGGGATCGGTCGCCGAAGAAATTCTCAACGCCGGCGAAAACGCGGATCTCTTGATTCTAGGTAAAACCGGCCGCTCATTTCCCGGTTTTGGCCGATCCGGTTCTATTGTCCGCAGTGTAGTGGTCCAGCGAATGGGAATGACCCTGGTCTGGCATGCCTCTGGAACCGAGACCAGACCGGTGGTTCTCGCTTACGATGGCAGCGAAAGCGCGGATAAAGCCTTGGCGGTTGCCATTTCTCTTCAGGAAGTACAGGACAGAGAGCTTATAGTTTACCTGGTGGCCGACAGCCGGGAAAAGGCTGATACACTGCACCTTGAAGTTTCTGCAAAACTTGAGGAATTGGGCACTCACGCTACTTTTCGGACCCTGGTTCGTCCGGATTTCAAGAATCTTTCCTGGATGCTTAAAAGCGAAGATGCAGGCCCGGTCGTTCTCCCCTGCGATCAGCAGCGTGTCACCGGCGAACATTTATGCGCACTTGTCGAAGAAATTGCCAATCCGGTTTTGTTGGTAAAGTAGAGAATCCAAACGGCACCGCGAGCAAGTATTGACAATTCTTTAGGTGTCTGCGTTCTGTTATCTTTTCCCATCAGGCTTCATTTCTACCGGGTTAGTCTGGGAACTTGACAGAGCGGCAAGACGCGTGCCACATACTTGCCTAGCCCCCGGATGTGTGTCCTTCGACCTTCTTAAGCAGCTGTTCGAGCACTTGAAGCTGTCGAAGGACCGAAAATTCAGGTTTTTACGAGCTTGTCAGCCAATAGACCGCACCAACCGAGCGAAACCTCCCGGAATAGTACCAGAGGACCAGAATGCCCGCCCCTGTTTAAAATCTACAAACCAGTAGCCTCCGGGTTTTCGCTGAGCTGCTACAAAAATGAATGGCTGTTCCTTGGAAAAACAGCGTGTTAAATAAACTCCTTTATTGTTTTTCTCCGGTTCCATCAGCGACATAGCTTCTTCCATTGTCGGAAGCCGCCAATCGGAAAAACCGGCATACTGTTGTTTATTCAACTCTTCAATATTTCTTTGAATCATACGAATGGAGCCGATATCGAGCCCCGCTCTTTGCCACATGAGCGAAGTTCGCTGATCGATGACTACTTCGGGGCTGGAGCAAGAGACGAAAGAATTGTCAAACCTCCCGGACGGGTTGTATTCGGAATCAAAGAAGTTCCATTTCTTTATTACTTCGGCAATCTGCTCATCATTGATATAGTCCGGCTCAGACGGCAGAAGAATACCCTCCCCGGCAAACGGATTTCCGGTTACATCCGGGAGTGGTGTTCCCATGTCCTCCTTGATAATAACCTCAAGTCTCGGCACCACCAGTCGCGCGTCACCACCATCCAGCACGTTATCTATCAGCCACTGTTTGATCTGCTCATTAATGGCATAACTTTTCTCAAAAACCGAAGAGCTGCCCTGGCTTTTTACACATTGCCGGATAATCTCGGCAGGTGCTTTTATCTCCGCCATCACCTTGGCATGTTTCACTGCCCTTTCCATCAGACAAAGCTTCGGTTCCTCCCCCCAATTATCCACAAAAAAGTAGTAGACGCATTCATCATTGTTTCTTACTCTTTCTCGACCGCCCCAGGATTCAAAGGTCCCGAAGGACATATCCGGAGTCATCTCCCAATCAATAGGACTAATTACCTGGTCGCCTACCTGTACATTGTGAAACATGCCCATAATTTTCTCCATCTGCGCCAATGTGCATGGCTATTTTATCACCTCCCGCCACATAACAATTCCTTTATGATCATGGCTGGGGTAACATTATTCACCCGATGAACATTGATGGCGTTATAAAAACTCTTCATCTGCTTCCATGCCGTCAATCGGGCTTTTTTCGAGTCCATCAATATCTATGCCTGTGTATTATTGCCGTCCGTTCAGTCTGAATTGAATTTTGAGTCCTTAAAAATTTTTTCACTTGTTTTAAGGTTATGAGAAAGAATTCCCTGAAGGTTCCGGGAACCCCTCGAGGAAGACGGTATACCACTGCTGAGTTTTAATTAAAAAATAATAGTAATCATTACCATCATGTCTGCCCATAAAAAAGTCAACATACGAAAAAGAGGGTATCCTCTTCCCGGCGGCGTCACAAGACTCGAGGAGGGAACCAATTTTGCAGTCTTTTCCCGTCATGCCAGCCGCGTAACTCTCGTCATCGATCACTGGCCGAAAGATGCCGCAACGCCCAAGCGTCTCGAATTTGAGCTCGATCCCACCGAGAACCGCACCGGCGATATGTGGCACATTCTTTTAACGACCCACCAGCAAAACTTCTGCTACGGCTATCGAATAGACGGACCCTCAAAACGGTCGGGACAGTTTTTGCTCTATGATTATACAAGGATCCTGATAGATCCATACAGCAAGGCGCTTCTCCCGAGAAAATGGGGGGACGCAGCAGAATACGGCAAGAAACCCTGCTGCAGGATAGTGCATCAGGATTTCGACTGGAAAAAGGACCGGCCGCTGAAAACACCATTATCCGAAACCATCATCTATGAACTCCACATCCGCGGCTTTACCAAGGACAGCAGTTCCGGAGTTGCCGCACCCGGTACTTATCTGGGGATTATTGAAAAAATTCCCTACCTGAAAAGTCTCGGCATAACCGCGGTCGAGCTTATGCCGGTCACTGAATTCGATGAAAACGATAACGTTTTTCGGAATCCCGATACCAACGAGCTTCTGAAAAACTTCTGGGGCTATAACCCGATATCCTTTTTTGCCGTGAATTCAGGGTACGCCCACAATGCCGCGGAGGCGATCAGGGAATTCAAAACCATGGTTCTGGCGCTGCATGAGGCCGGGATAGAGGTTTTTCTCGATATGGTCTACAACCATACGGGAGAGGGAGGGGTCAACGGAACAACCAGCAGTTTCAGAGGAATAGACAACCCGATATACTACCTCCTGGATAAGGATAATAATTACCTGAATTTTTCCGGCTGCGGCAACACCGTGAACTGTAATCACCCTGTCGTTCGCCATCTCATTCGCGATTCCCTGCGTTACTGGGTAACCGAGATGCACATCGACGGTTTTCGCTTCGATCTTGCCTCCATCCTCGGCCGGGATCAGCAGGGGCATGTTCTGGCAAACCCACCGATGATCGAGGCAATCGCAGAAGATCCGGTTCTGCGTGACACCAAGATGATCGCCGAGGCCTGGGATGCAGCCGGCTTGTATCAGGTTGGTTCCTTCTCCGCCGACTCCCGCTGGGCGGAATGGAATGGACGCTTCAGAGACGATGTGCGCTCCTTCATGATCGGTAATAATAACACGGTCGCCTACCTGGCGACCCGAATCGCCGGCAGTTCCGACCTGTATCAATCGAGCGGCAGGGGTCCCTTATGTTCCATCAATTTTCTGACCAGTCATGACGGCTTTACCCTTCGGGATCTGGTCAGCTTCAACCAGAAACATAACCGGGCAAACGGAGAAGACAACAAGGATGGGGATAACCATAACCTGAGCTGGAACAGCGGCAGGGAAGGCCTGGTCTGTCCGGCCCTGATTCAGCGGCTCCGCCTGCGCCGGTCGAAAACTTTCGTAGTCCTGTTGTTCCTCTCCCAGGGTGTGCCGATGATCTGCGCGGGAGATGAATTCGGCCGCACGCAAAAAGGCAACAACAATGCCTGGTGCCAGGATAACAAAACCAGCTGGCTGGACTGGTCACTGCTTGATGCCAACCAGGGATTCCACCGTTTTTTCAAGGGATGCATAGCACTTCGCAAGGCTCACGCCCTCTTCAGAAGAGAGGACTTTTTCCAACCCGTGGATATTATCCCGGGAGATCAGCCAACACCTACGATAACCTGGCAGTACCTCATCCCGGGAGAACAGAACTGGACAGCAGACTGCCATGGCCTTGCTTTTCTGCTGGGTACGGCAACCGAGGAAGAAAGATCGAGCGATTTCTTTGTCATGTTTAATGGCAACAAGGGTCAGACCCTCTATTTCAAAGCTCCTGAGCCACAGAAAAAGGGAAGGACCTGGTATCGCATCATTGACACCTCGGCTGAATCTCCGGGAGACATTTTCCCTCTGGTCAGCGCGCCTCCCCATTCCACGAAAAACTGCATCGGCGTCCCTCCTTTCGGCTGTGTTGTTTTGCAATCGGATTTTTAATGGCGTCGAAAAATTCGGGTACGGAGAACAGCCTCAAATCTCTCGGGCTAAGAAATTCTTTGGCAGTGTAATCTTCTTATGCTAATGTAATTGATAGGTTGCTGTTATAATATGATGATAATGGCAAAAGGCATTCAGCATTTTTTTCCGCCCTCGAAAAACCGGGGAAGTTGGCGATTTTCATTGAGGGGATTCTTTACCACTATGGCGAAATACCATGACACAACTCTTACTCTTGGGTGATTCACTCGTTGCCGACCATGACTGGCAATCAAGGATGCCATCCTACAAAGTTACCAATCTCGGCGTTCCCGGAATTACGGCTGCGGACCTGCTGGCAACCCTGCCGGACATCAGGAATCGGGTGCAATATACGGATGTTATCATGGTAGTAGTGGGCACAAACGATCTACTCGCCGGTGATTTCGAATTCATCAATACGCTGAAAAAAATATTCGTTCAGCTGAATCACGATTTTCCGACGGCTGAAATCGTGGTCAACAGCCTCTTTCCCATGCAGCTTTCCGACACACCGGATTATACAATCTCCAATCTCAACTGCCAGATCGAGGCTTTCACCATGCAGACCGGTTGTTGTTTTCTGGACAGCTACACGCGACTGAGCAACTCGGATCAACCAATTTTCCAGGAGGATGGAGTACACCTTACCGAAGCAGCTTATGAAATATGGACACGAGCCTTGCTGGAGCACATTGCCTTCCTTATTGAAAATGACTAACTTGCGCATGACCGTCAAATTTCAATAACAAGATTTTCACCAAGGAGCTTTATCAATGCATCGCAAATTTACACTCTTCATTTTTAGCATATTTTTTTCTCTCACTCCGGTTTTTCTGCCGCAACAGAGTACGGCTATGCCCAAAGCGGCGACGTCTGCCGACAATCCGACTGCCGGCGGAACCGTCATAGAGACGATGAATTCCTCCGGCTACACCTACCTGCTCGTTGAGAACGGAACCGGAAAAACCTGGCTTGCCATCCCGGAGACAAGCGTTAAAAAAGGAGAAACGGTTGAATACTATCAGGGAATGGTAATGAATAATTTCACCAGCAAAACCCTCGACCGCACCTTTGAGTCAATTGTTTTCAGCCCCGGTCTGGTCGACAAGAAAGGGAAAGCCAGCCGGCCGGCGGCAACAGATGACTCCTTCACCGCAGCGGTCAAGGCCGAAAAAGCAACCTCCAAACCCGAACCTTCGATGGCCATGTCCGGAGGAAGTAATGGCGCGGTTGTTCCTCTCAAAGATATTTCCATCGAAAAAGCCAAAGGCGCAAACGGCTACAGCGTGGGAGAAATCTTTGAGAAAGCCGATCAGCTTGCCGGCAAAAAAGTGCGGGTGCGAGGCAAGGTTGTGAAATTCAACCCAATGATCATGGGTAAAAACTGGGTACACCTGCAGGATGGAACCGGCAATCCCATGCAAAACAGCCATGATCTGGTGGTCACCACCCAGGAAACAGTCGATGTAGGCAGTATCGTAACCATTGAAGGCGTAGTGGCAGCCAACAAGGATTTTGGGGCAGGCTACAAATATGCCGCAATCGTAGAGGATGCCGTCATCATCAAATAAAGGCGGACGTAATATGCACTTTCTACTGGTTGGACCAGGCGCGCTGGGTTGTCTGCTCAGTTCTGTTGTCTCAAAAGGAATGACCGACGCCGATCAATTGACGATTCTCGATTATAATGACGATCGGGCCAATCACCTGAACAGAAACGGCATCGGCTACCACCTCGATAATGAACTGGTACAGGTACCGGTCAAGGTGGTTTCGGATCCTCAATTGCTCGATGCCGTGGATGTCGTGTTTCTTTGCGTGAAATCCTATGATGTCCTCAACAGTCTGGAGTTCTGCCAACCGATCTTATCTAAAAAAGTGTTGCTTATTTTCCTGCAGAACGGGATCAGCCATCTGGATCTGCGGGATCATCTGCACCAGGCTACCGCGGCTTTTGGTACCACCACCGAAGGCGCTACCCTGCTGGGAGCCGGACAAGTCCGGCATGCCGGCAGCGGGGTTACTTACCTTGGCTTTCTGGAAACGCCGGAGCAGCGGGCGGCCATGCTCTTACAAAAGACCTGCGCTGTTTTTGCTGCCGGAGGCCTGGATGTTCACTTTTCCGATAATATTCTGGAGCGACTCTGGGCGAAACTTTTTGTTAATGTCGGGATCAATGCGCTGACCGCCATCCTTGACTGCAACAATGGCGATCTCCTCACGCTGCCGGGGATTGAAAAACGCATGAAGTCGGCGATCGAGGAAGCAATGCTGCTTGCCGAAAATAATAATATTCCGATCATGGATGAACCATATGAGGTCACCCGGCTAGTTTGCAGGAAAACAGCAAAAAACGTTTCTTCCATGCTGCAGGATGTAAGAAAAAAACGGCGTACCGAAATCGATGCCATTAACGGTGCTGTTGTTGTACTAGGCCAAAAATTTGGGATCGATACCCCGGAAAACAGTCTCCTTTATTCCCAGGTAAAAAAACTTGAAGCCGATTATCTTTGAAACTAATTACACACATTCTCCCAAAGCGACTATTCCGATAGAGGAGATAGGCTTTGATTTTGACGGGGTAATCGCCGATACCGCCGAAGCGTTTATTCGGCTGGCCTGTGGCCAATATGGCTACTGCTCATTTACCCTTGAAGATATTACCAATTTCGAATTGGAAAATTGTCTGGATATTCCTGGTGACCTGGTTGAGAAAATTTTTACCGATATCCTTACCGACTCTCTCGCCACCGGTTTACTGCCGATTTCCGGGGCACTGGAATGCCTGGAACAGTTTGCCGTGACCGGCAAGGTAAGCATTATTACCGCCCGTCCTTTGCAAAATCCGGTTTTTGACTGGCTCGACTGGCATCTCGGCGCATCGGCCAGAAAGAACATTCAGGTTATCGCAACCGGCGACCATAATGACAAAGTTCGCCATATCCATCAATACGGCCTGAAATATTTTATCGACGATCGGGCTGAAACCTGCCAACAACTGGTCGGTGAAAACATCATCCCCTTTGTTTTCACCCAACCCTGGAATAGAGACCGCCATAGCCTGCAGATGGTTGCCAACTGGGAGGAAATCCGGGCTCTTGTATACTAAGGTGAAACACCATGAAATGTCCTCACTGCAACGGCGAGATAGAAAATCATCGAAATCCGACTCCAACGGTTGATATCATCATTGAGATCGGAGATCGGATAGTACTCATCGAAAGGAAGAATCCGCCTTTTGGCTGGGCCCTGCCCGGAGGCTTTGTCGATTATGGTGAATCTTTTGAGACGGCTGCCCTGCGGGAAGCAGAAGAGGAAACGAGCCTTAAGGTGATGGATCTTCGCCAGTTTCACACCTATTCGGAGCCCGACCGTGACCCGCGCCTGCACACCGCGTCAACCGTGTTTATCGGTAAGGCGGATGGTATTCCCAAAGCAGGTGACGATGCCGCCCACGTGCAGCTTTTCAGCAAAGACCAGCTGCCCACCCTGGCGTTTGATCACGCCAGGATACTGGCGGACTATTTCAACAGCAAAAGTAACAAGTGACAGCGCAAGAATCACTGAATGCTCAGGGCGAATCCTTTTCGCCCTGAGCATTCATTCTAAAATACTGTCCGCAGCACCCAATAGCTGAAGAGACCCACACCTATGGATCCGTAAAGCATTAGTCAGGGCGTACAGCTGCTGCCGAATTTTCTGGCTATGATACCAAAGGCGGCAAGTCCGATCAACCCGGCCGCCACCGGAATCAACAACTCTTTCATCAGGATTTATCCCCTTATTTTCGAAACAGCCCTCTTGCGCAGACGGATCGAGGCGGGTGTTACTTCGACCAGCTCGTCGTCGTTGATATAGGCGATGCATTCCTCTAATGACATAGTAACCGGAGGAGTCAGCACAACCGCATCATCTGTTCCGGAAGCCCGCATATTGGTCAATTTCTTGCCCTTTGCCGGATTAACGACCAAATCGGTCGACCGGCTGTGTTCCCCGATAATCTGACCGGGGTAGAGTGGCGCTCCGGGATTGATAAACAGTTTCCCGCGCTCCTGCAGATTAAACAAGGCAAATGCCACCGCTGTACAGGGTTCCTTCACTATCAGTACGCCATTGACACGATTGATGATATCTCCTGCGTACGGCCCATATTCGGAAAAGACATAGGCCATCATACCCATGCCTTTAGTGTCGGTCATGAATTGGGAACGATAGCCGAGCAAACCGCGGGTCGGGATATTGAACACCATCCGGACCATGCCGTTGGCGCTGTTCATTTCCTCGAGCTGACCTTTCAGTTTACCAAGTTTTTCGATAACCGCCCCCTGGTACAGCTCATCGACATCGACGGTCAGTTTTTCATAGGGTTCAAATATCTTTCCTTCCACTTCCCGGTAAATGACCTGGGGCCTGGTAACCTGGAACTCATACCCTTCCCGTCTCATCTTCTCTATGAGGATGGAAAGATGCAATTCACCGCGGCCGGAAACCTTGAAGCCAACGGCGTCCACCAACGGCTCACACTGCAAGGCCACATCGGCGAGGATTTCACGCTGCAACCGGTCATTGATATGGCGAGAGGTGACAAATTTGCCTTCTTTGCCTGCAAAGGGTGAGTCATTGGGAATAAAGTTCATTGAGATGGTCGGCGGATCGATGTTAACCAGCGGTAAAGGCCGGGGATCGTCCGGATCGGTAAAGGTTACTCCGACCGTCACGTCATCCATACCGGCGACTGCGACGATTTCTCCGACCCCTGCCGAATCGACGGCAATTTTCCCATCACATTCAAATTTGAAGATTTTCGAAATTCTCACCGGCTTGACAGACCCGTCACGGCGGGCCACAACGATCGGCTGATTGAGATGCATGGCGCCGTTCAGTACCTTGCCGATACCAAGCCGACCCAGATACGGTGAATAATCGATGGTGCCGACCTGCATCTGCAACGGCTCGTCACTCGAACCGGAAGGAGCCGGGGTATGATCGACAATCATCTGGGAAATATGGACCATACTGCCGCCGTTTTCCACAGGATCTTCCGGGTCGAGCAGAGAATAGCCGTTTTTGGCCGAAGCATAGACAACGGGAAAATCAAGGATATCATCTGGAGCATTGAGTTTTACGAACAGATCAAAGACCTGATCGACAACCCAGTCGCAGCGGGCGGCCGGTTTATCGATCTTATTGATAACGACGATGACCGGCAGATTATTTTCCAGGGCCTTTTTCAACACAAAATAGGTCTGGGGCATTGGACCTTCCTGGGCGTCAACCAGCAACAGTGCACCATCAGCCATTCGCAGCACTCGTTCCACCTGGCCACCAAAATCGGCATGTCCGGGAGTATCGATGATATTGATCCAGTAATCCTTAAAGGTGTAGGAACCATTTTTGGCGGTGATGGTGATGCCGCGTTCACGCTCCAGATCCATGGAGTCCATCAACCGCTCGGATATCTCCTGGTTGTCCCGGAACATTCCGGATTGTTTGAAAAGCTGATCTACCAGCGTTGTCTTACCATGATCAACATGGGCGATAATTGCCACGTTACGAATTTTACTCTGTTCCATCTTGTGCCTGTAAGGCCTCCGAATACCGCAGTTTCCTTTTCTCCCATCGAGAAGGTAACAGCCTGATTATATAAACAAAAAAAAGCACTTGCTCCAACAAGCAGTGCTTTCGATACACAATTTCCAAGTTGAAAACTACACAGCATACCCGACAACTGCTTTAAAAGCAAGGAGGACATTCGGGCTTTACAATAACCACGAATTGCACATAAGCCATTAAAGTTGCGATAAAACAAGACTGCGCGCTTTGGCCGAACGGGAAAGGGCGGGAACATTCTCATCGATATAGTCGAAGACCTTCGGACGTTTATTTTCCGCCGGCCGCATAATGCGTCCGATAACCTGAAGCAACCTTCCTTCAAAGCTGATCGGAGTCGTCAAAAAAAGAGTAGAGAGCCCAGGACAGTCGAATCCTTCACTGATCAGCTGCAGAGTGGCGACAAGCACTTCGACCTCCCCCGACCGGACCGCCTCTACAATTTCATGTCTGTTCTCGGGGGCAAGCTGTCCATGGAGCAGCTTCACCCTTACCCCCTTTTGTTGTAATTTTTCCTCAAAAAACCGGCAATGGCTCACTCTGTCGGAAACCACCAGAACGGTCCCGCTGTCCGGCTCCCGGATTACCCTGAGAATATCCTCCAGGATTTGCCGGTTTCTCCCCTCATGGTGAACCAGGGCTTTGATCAGCGCCTGGTAATCTCCGCGATATTTGTAGGTAAAGGGAGTGACGGCCCGAACAACCTCAGGGGCCAGGATTGCTCCGGTTGCCTTCAGTTCATCCTGATCTACCTGATGCAGCCGATCTCCCATATAGAAATAAATCAGCTTGGTCATTTCATCATCGCTGCGATAGGCAGTGGCCGAGAGTCCCAACAGATAATGGCAGTCAAACCTGGAAACCACGTCAGTAAACAGATGCGCCGGAACCCGGTGGCATTCATCGACAATCAGTTGGCCGAAATGCGGAACAAGCTCCCCGACCCTTTTTCTGGCGCTGTTGACGATACCTATGGTAAGTGGCGCCGGAGCAAATTTACCATCCCCCACCAGCCCCGGCTCCACGCCGAGAAACTCACGGGCACGCTCCTGCCATTGATACAACAGCTCTTTAGTATGCACCACTACGAAGGTCGGCTGGCGGCGTTTTGCGATAAGGGCAAGCGCCATGATGGTCTTGCCGCTGCCGGTCCCCGCCTCGATCACCCCAAATGATCTCTTTTCCGCGATACCCACCGCCTCCTTTTGATAGGGGCGTAACGCACCGATAAAATGAAAATCGGTTTCAGGCAGCAGTCTTCTTCGGTCTATTATTGTTGGATTTTGACTGGTGAATTGCCGGCAGAGCAGCACTGCCTGATTGGCATAACCACGGGGAAATCGAAGTCCACCGGGCACGGGATCATAGTATTTCAGCTGAGGCTTCAGTTTTTTTCCTATCCACCGGCCATATTTTTTGGCGGCCAAATACTGCGGATTGTCAATGGTCAGTCTCTTCTTCAACTCCTGTTCAAGCTCAAAGTCAATACCCGTTGCAAGACAGTCTGAAGTTACGATAAATGTCGGTTCCATGGCAGGTACAGGATGAGAATGGCGGGTTCCGGGTTCAACAGCAGGGAATCACGCCCCCTCTTTGCGGGGTATTACGTGATGCCCGTCACACTCGATTTCCGGGCCATACCTGCGACTTTTATTGCGGCACTTTGACATTATTGATTCTTTTTTACCATAAGATTTGTCTGTTAGCTGTTCAGCCGGAAATCAGGAATCTTTCGGAAATGATTTACATTTTCGACTGTTGCCCATTTCCAGGTTATTATGGCTTGCAGTTTCCTCCTGCAATCGTTAATACTAGCGCAGTCGTAACCGCGCTCCGGGAATAGCAAAAAAGCTGGCCGGTGAACGTTTACGCGCGGCCTATCCTCCGATGAATTCAACACATCCCATGTAAGAACAATGCGTAAATTCTTTTTCTTTTTTTTGTCTATCCTGCTCTCTTCCGCGGCGATATCAGGTCCGGTTGCAGCAGCGGCAGGGCCCGAGGAATTGATCACCCTCAACCTGCCGGAGAACGTCATCGCCAAAGCAACGATGGCCATTCTTCCATTGCGCATCGATGCCCACTCAAAATCCATTGAAGGAGATATAGACATTATCAAAATCAGCGAGTTGAAGTTGACCGACAATAATCTCGCCTGCCGCCTCCATTTAGTAGGCAACAAACTGGTGCTGCTCACGGAATTTGCCGGACACGAAATAAAACTGAAGGTCGGAACGGTGGAAATAGATTTTAAAACCGATGCAGCCATTCGCTTTGATGCAAAAAAACAGACTCTTTTCATCAAACCGAGAGTAAAAAACATTTCAGCCGGCAGTACCGGAGCCGGTGCCGACATAGGTCAGGTGCTGATCGCAGTGTTGAACGGCAGGGAGTTTCCTGTAAAAATACAGGAGCTGGATCCTCTCATTGCAAGAGCCGGCTCGGAAACGATCACTATTAACACGACAATTGCCAACATCGAGGCGAAACCACAAGCTATCAGACTCAGCCTGCTCCCTTCAGTCACAACTCGTTAAAGTGACCTGTAAACAGGCCTGAACATGGAATAATCGACTCCGCTTAACCTAGACCGCCTTACCATACCAGATCATCCGGCACCTCGTACCCGGCATAAGGATCATCGGGATCGACTTCTTTGTTGGTAGATGGTGAATTGACGGCAATAAAATTCCGATCGCTGATCGATTGGATTTTCTCTATAATCGCTCGGGGAACAACCTCGTATTGCTCAGCGAGTTCGACAATGCCGAGGCGACCGTCACTTAGCTGATCGGCTATTTCCCTGGTAACAAAAACACGCTGGATCTTACCGGCAACAGTGAATCGATAGGTAATGCCACGGTCATCTTTTTCCAGCCGATGCTGTTCGACCAGCTGCTTGATTTGCGCATCTTCCGCTCTTTTTTGCAGCTTTGCCTCCCTCTGCATATTCAGTTTTCGGGCACGAGCTTTCTTTTTTTCTTCCGCCTGTTGCGCGAGAAGTACATTTTCGTCGACCACAACATGATTTTTCCCAGCCTTGGCATGCTGTTTTTTACTTTGATGTTGCTGCTTTTTTACCTCGCTTGCCTTCTTCTTATCTACCAGCCCCAACTGCAGCAATTGTTCCTGAAATGATTTTTTCATGAAGCTCTCACCGATACTGTTAAACTCAAAAAAGGGATCTGGAGAGCGATCCCTTTTTACCGACTGTAATCCAACTATTGTAACTGACTTTCTTTTCGTTTGCAAAGTCAAGAAGGGGCTTAACTCTGTATCCGGCTGAGATTATCTCCCGCCAAGCAAAGCCTTCCCGGTTTCAACCACCGTGTTGAAAAAATTATCGATATCCATCTTTTCAGAGGCCGGATTGGAAACCAGCAGGCGCATGACCAGACGGCCATCAATATAGGCGATCCCGATCAGGCTTTTTCCTTCCTGGTAGAGTCGGGTGCGGAGTTCCAGGTTAAACGCATTGCTCTCTTCCTCGGGGACCTTGAAACGGAAACAGACGTTAAACGACGTCCGGGGAACCACCATCTCCAGCTCTGTGCTTTGATTTACCCAATTTTCAGCGTATTCACAGAGTTCGAGGTATTTTTCCACCCTGGCGGCCAAACCTTCCCTACCGAAGAATTTCCAATCCAGAAACCATTTGAGGCTGTCAACCCGGCGGCCGCACTGCAGCGAAAAGGCGCCCAGATCTTCGACTTCACTGGTATATTCATCGCGGAACAGATAACTTCCATCACCCGCGCTCAGCACATTACCAAGAGTATGGTTGTTTTTATTTATCAAGAGGATGTTGCACATCAAAGCCGAACCCAGCATCTTGTGAAAATCACAGGTAAAAGAATCAGCGTCCTGAAGTCCTTCAAGGAATTTTTTCCTCAGCGTCGGACTGAGCACCGTCGCTCCACCCCATGCGCCGTCCACATGAAACCAGAAACCGTATTTGTCCCGAAGTTTCAATAATGATTCTATAGGATCATATGCCCCGCGAACCGTCGTACCCGCTGTCGCAGCCACAAAAAAAGGCAGGCCGCCATTGACCTGCACCCTGTCGATCGCCTGTTCCAGTTTCTCCGGTTCCATGGCACCGAAGCGGTTAAGCGGCACTTTGATCAACTGATCAGTGCCGATACCAAGAATATTGGCGGCCTTGTCCATAGAATAGTGAGCGTCCGCCCCAACAAAGGCGAAGAGTTTCTTCTGGCCGAACAATCCCGTCTGCTTCACTGTATCGTTGCTGAGATTGCGGGCAACCATCATGGCGATCATATTGGCATTGCTTGAGCCGGTGGTCATTTGCCCTTCGCCGTTTGCAAATCCCACCAACTGCAGCATTTGCC
This sequence comes from uncultured delta proteobacterium, assembly GCA_963835305.1. Taxonomy (GTDB): domain Bacteria; phylum Desulfobacterota; class Desulfobulbia; order Desulfobulbales; family Desulfocapsaceae; genus Desulforhopalus_A. The sequence continues at coordinate 172,381 of CAWIEU010000006.1, read as the reverse complement.
GGATCATATATTTTTCAATCAGGGTCGAAACCGGAGCCGATTCGTAGGTACAGGCGGAAACATTGGAAATTGCCGCGACAATCTCTCCGACAACGGAAGGAAGATTAGCTCCCACCCACATGCGATTGACGAATCCTGGGTGACTGGTCTTTACAGAGTAGGCGAGATAGGTTTCGACCCAGTGAAGAATCTCCTGCCAGTCCCCGGTTTTTCCGGGGCGATCGAGGTCCAGGATTTTGCTCAGTTCGACAGGACTATGATAATCGAGGAATTTTCCGGTTCTCTGGGAAGCACGATATTGCTCGATCAGTTTCAGGAGATGCTCAAATAATGTCTTCTCATTCATGATTGCTCATCAAGGTACAGTCTCTTTTTCATCCGGGATTAATTGTTGGAGGAAAGCGGGCCGGATTACCGCGGCAATGCCTGCCTTTTTGACCCCAATTAATTCGGAATTCGGAATTTATCAAGGAAATAATGGGTTACGAACGCCTCAAGGCCAGCACAGCGTTCGCTGTGAAAATAAGCAAGGCACCGCACCAGCCGCCCAGTGTCAAATGCGGATCGGCAACCAGCAGAGGCCCCAGGAGAGCGGCCAGCAATATCCTGCTGGAGGAAATTATCGAACCATTGACCGCGGTAACATATAAAAAGCCGTAGGTAAGCAAATACTGTCCTAAAACACCGGCGGCAGAACAGCTCAGAAGAAAAAAAAGTTCCACGGAATCAGGGAGGAAAATGACGCCATGGAAAAAAATCAACATAAGAATGCCCCCCAGACCAAACATAAAAAACAGGATGGTCTGCGAATCGTGATAACGCCGGCTGATATTGAGATAAATAATCGCTGCCGCAGCCGTAATGCCCGAGCTGAGTCCCCAGAGGTTCTCCAGTCTCAACTTGATGTCTCCCGGCGACAGCACCAGCCATATTCCCGCGAAAGCCACCCCGAGAATGACAAGGGAAAGGCCATCCCGCTGGTTGCGCAGAAAAAACCAGGAAAACAAGGCCACAAAGAGCGGGTACGTCATGTTGAGTATATTGGCCTCGGCGACCGACCCCACCTCAACAGCCTTGTAAAAGCAAAACACCGCAACCGTGTTGGCCACAGTACGGCCTATAAGATAATGATACCTTTTGGGCTGCAACCGCTGCCCCTGAAGAAGCATAGTGGTGGAAACAACGATAAAACCAAGGAGGAACCGGCTGAAAACAAAATAAGCCGGTGTAATATCGACATAAGCCGAAGACCAACGGATTATGAGGGTAGCCAGATAGAAGAAGAAGGCGGAACCAAATACCGCAAGCCATCCGACGACTTGCCGGGAGGCGACGGAGGCAGTCCTAAAGTTCTGAATTTTCATAGAGTGCGCAGACGCTGTTCCTTACTGTTCGAGCATTAACTCGCGATGTCGTTCCGGAATATCCCAAAATCCCATGTTATTTCGTTCCAAGCCTTATATTATGTAAGCTCCATTTTACTCGGTATGCCGGTGTCGAACAGCTTTTTTCATCTTCTTAAAATCTTCTCAAGCATATTTACCTGCTTCCGGCAGCCGATCCAAGGTGAAAAGACGTGTTTAAACGGGCATCAACACCACAATGTAATAACAACATTTCCGAGCGATACATCTTCTGCCGAAAATACAGGTGTTTTCACGTATAATCAAAGACAAAGCTGTTATTAAATGCTTTAAGAATACCGGATATTGAAGTATAGTAATTTCACTCTTCCTAACGGACAAAAACAGGCGTCGATAGGCCTTTTCAGATCATATCAAACTTATGAGGTTGCCATGGCGAATTTTCTTTTTGTATTGCGGTCAAACGATTACGAGAAAGCTACCCGCTGCTTTCAGTTCGCAAAAATTGCCCATTCCAAAAACCACAAGGTCAACATTTTTCTGATCGACAGCGGTGTTGATTGGGCCGGCAAGGATAAAGACGGTTCCACTAAAACTCTAACCGGAGACTGCGTAAACGACTACCTGCCGTATCTGGTTGAGCATGAAATTCCTACCGGAGTGTGTACGCCCTGCGCCAAAAGCAGAAAACTTGACGAAGCGAATTTTCACTCAAATATGGTGCTCGATGGCGGTCCACACCTTATCGACATGGCCGCTGAAGCAAAAGTTTTCAACTTCTGATCAGGCACGAAAGAGCGGGATGGTCCGGACGAAACCCGGCACATGGGAAATATGCCGGGACTCTTTTTTACTCCCCGTGCTGTGCGGGGATAAGAACCTTGGGACAGATTGTTTACTCGGGAAGAAACAAGAAAACAATCTGTAAGGTACTAAAATGCCGGCTGGTTCTTCCGCTTTTTTACTGTATCATCCATGTTTCCGGAAAACCGATGCTGCTGCTCAGCCTTCGGAAGATGTAGGATCGATCACGGCCTTAACTTCTGAGATGCGGTCCGCCGGAAAACCTCCTTTTTGAGCATGTTCCCGGATCAGTTCCTCATTCGCCGCAATATATACGCAGTACACCTTGTCATCCGTGACGTAGCTGTGATCCCATTGAATCCGCGACCCCATTGCCTGTAATACATCGCAGGATTTACGGGAGATGGCATTTAATTCTTCCGCGGACATTTTCCCTGCTCCTGCAATATCTCGTTCTATGACGTATCTTGGCATAATTACAATTCTCCTCATTTGAGATTAAGAGGTTACTTCACTACTTCTATTGATGCTGCGGTAATTGCCTGAATTGGCAGGTACGACGTAACATGCTGATTGTGTAGAGGCTTTATAGCTCAGTGTGCCGCAGTGCCTTGGCACGGACAAATCAGGATTGTTTGGAATTGCATGGGCATTCCTGAAAAATGGGCAGGTTTCCCCCCTTTGTCAATGGGAGAAAAAGGAATAGGAAAAGACAGAATGAAAAAACCGGAATTGTGCAAAGGGCAATTCCGGTTTCCCGTTCCTCATGCTGAACATGGAGGTTGAGTTTTGTCAGCAATGGGAACAATGTTTTGTTATTCTTCTTTGACCTGTCTTATGAGAAAACTGTTTACCGCTTCCTTCAGAGTAGTCACCGCCAGATGAGCACAATGTTCCTCAGCTGCCGGAAAAGTGCCGATGACCTGAAGGACATCCGCCCCGGTCATATCGAGCACCTCTTCAAAAGTCTTGCCCATTGCCAGTTCGGCGGTAAAAGAACCGGCAATGGAGCTGGAGCTGCATCCGTCGGTGACATAACTGACCTGTTCAAGCCTGTCATTTTTTACCCGGACATACATTTCCATGGTATCGCCGCAACTCCCTTTCATGCGCGCATGACTGTCGGCGGCTTCCATTGGTCCCCGATATTTGGGATTCCGCCACCGGTCAAAACCTTTTACACCGAGTACGTCTTTTGCCTCGTTAAAAATATCATTCTGCATCTTATCGACAAGAGCATCAAATTCCAGGTCATCCATCATAACTCTTTCCTTGAAATCGGCTATTGCAGCCCCAGCATAGTAACCGCTGCCACAATGTGAACTAATCGCTGCAAATGCAGCCTACCAATGCCCCTCAACATTGGCACCCTCACTATATTGCACCTTACCAGCCAACAAGGATTCGATAGCCTGCGAAACTGTTCCGGTGACATCACTGACCACCTTGAGGCCAGCCGCCTGAACAGTTCTGAACGCATTTGGCCCACAGTAGCCGGTCAACAAAACTTCGGCTCCTTTTTCCGCAACCATGGTGGCAGCCTGAATACCAGCCCCTTTAAAGGCATTGACATTTACACTGTTGTCCAGGGCCTGGCATTCCATGGTTTTTGTATCCACGATCAGGATATAAGGCGCTCTGCCGAATCTTGGATCCACTTCATCCGAGAGGCGCGTTCCTTTTGCAGTTACCGCAACAATCATGACATCTCCTTTTTTGATGGCGTCGTAAAAACTCTTCACCTTCTTCGTTGCCACAAATTTTCAATCATTTCGAAGTACCTCTTGTACGTCGAAATGATTGAAAATTTGCGCGCCTCGAATCTGAAGTCCTTTACTTAGCCATCCATGTTTTAAGGTTTTTAGGAGTCCATCTTTTTTGATAATCTCATAAAAACTAAAATTTCAGATGACTGAAGAAGAAAATCAGTGACCGCCGCCACCGCATACCTGATGCTCACCGATCATCGGCAGAACTCCCATGATCATGTCTTCAACAACAGGACGAATTTCCCGGCGTTCACCATCATAATAGACATCGATGCCCACCTGCCTGAACCCCATCAGAGGCCGCATGCCAATGCCGCCAACCACAAGTCTTTGAACTTTATTTTCCGCCAGCAACTGTACAGGGACCATGCATCCTCCCTGCACATGTTCTTTGTTGGCCAGAATTGAAACATCCTTAATTTCGCCGTCTTCAAAATCAATCAGGGTAAAAACATCACAATGTCCGAAATGTCCTGCGCGCAACCCGTCAAGTCCGCCCTGTCCTTCAGAGGGTACCGCAATACGTATGAGTGCCATTCTAAACTCTCCTTAAAATTATCTTTGATTACAAAATTACTGCCGAATAATCCTTTATTCCTAATATATTCATTGACGGAACTGATCGAATTCCGTCCCAAACCTCTCTTATTGATGCAGCTGACTGTGAGCCCGGCGCATACTCCAAAACATTTTGTCCGGCAATCATTGCTTTAGTAAAAACCGGATCAAACGGAATACGCCCCAACAGAGTCATGTTATGGGTTAAAGCAAAATCTTCTATTTTTTTGGTCATTTCCTTATTGAGATCATATTTATTGACACAAACCAGTCCCGGCACCTTGAAATGCCTGGCCAGTTCAGCAACCCGCTGCATATCGTGCATTCCGGAAACGCTTGGTTCGACTATGATTGCCAAAGCCGTGGCTCCCCCTATCGCTGCAATAACCGGGCAACCAATACCTGGAGGACCATCGGTGAGGATGAAATCATGGCCTTTTTCCTCTGCGAGGTCCCTTGCTTCCCGACGCACGAGGCTGACCAGTTTGCCTGAATTTTCTTCAGCTATTCCGAGGCGTGCATGGACCATAGGCCCGAAACGGGTTTTGGAGATAAACCATTCGCCACACTTTTTTATGGGAAAATCGATAGCCTGTTCCGGACAGAAGTCAACGCACACTCCGCATCCTTCACAGTCGATCGGATCGACCACATAGTCCTGTGAGATAGCGGCAAAACGGCACAATTCCCTGCACCTGCCACATTCCACACAGTCATTTTCCCTGATCTCCGCCTGGCAACCGCCCATAAAATCCGTCCTCTTCCGGATCACCGGTGCCATCAATAAATGGAGATCGGCGGCATCAACGTCGGCGTCACAGAGCACACTGTTTTTGGCCAGGGTCGCAAAGGCCGCGGTAATGCTGGTTTTTCCTGTACCGCCTTTGCCGCTTACAATAACTAATTCTCTGATCATTGAGCCTGCCCTCCAGCATCAACCAGCTTTTCAATCCTGCGATAGAGCGTACGAAACGTGTTTCTCCATTCGGGCATGATCTCTACAATCGGTTTTCCCGAGGAGTAGGCCTCAGCAATCTTTCGGTCAAACGGGATTTCCAGGAGAATAGGCAGTTTTTCCGCAGCTGCATATTCGCTCACCCGATCATCGCCTATATCCGAACGATTAATGATCAGCCCGCTTGGAATTCCGAGAATTCTTACTGCCTCCACTGCAAGTTTAAGATCGTGCAGCCCAAAGGGCGTGGGCTCGGTAACCATCAAAACGAAATCACTGCCTTTCATAGCGGCGATTACCGGGCATGACGTCCCCGGAGGAGCATCGATGATGACGGTCTGGGCCAGGTTATGGTGCATTCGAACCTTTTTAATCAACGGCGGCACCATAGCCTCACCGACCCGCAGCCGCCCCTGAGTGAAAGCCAATTCGCCACAGAATCCCGATTCCATCACGCCCAACCGACGTTGCCCTTCACTGATAGCCTGTTCGGGACAGACTTCCATGCAGCCGCCGCAGCTATGACACAATTCCGGGAAAACCAGCACCTTATCTCTGACTACCGTCAGAGCCCGGAATCTGCAGATATCCACACATTTTTTACACGCTGTACATAATCGATCATCGACAACTGGAATGGTAGTGCTCACCTCTTCAGTCTCGGTAATTTCCGGATAGAGAAAGAGATGGGCGTTCGGCTCTTCAACATCACAGTCCAAAAGCCTGGCACCTGCTCCTAAAGAGAGTGCCAGGTTGGTGGCCACGGTGGTTTTACCTGTCCCGCCTTTTCCGCTTGCAACACTTATGATCATTGCCTTACTTCTCCTGGTATCTGCCGTCGGAGCACGCTACATACCCATCAGGACATTTATCGATTCGAGCAACTGCATCATTTTCACAGCTGCTTCGGCTCCCGGCTTAACCGGCAACTGCATAAAAACGCCGAGCCCTTCGGTCACCTCGTGGAATTCTTCAGGAGAGAGGCTGCTTACCACGGCACAATTGGTTTGCGGTTGTTTCCTGGTCAGCTCCTTTACAAAAGACAGGGAATCCCCATCTGCCAAGTCTTCGTCGATGACAACGACATCGATTTTATCGCTTGCCAGAATTGTCCACGCCCCTTTTCCCGATACGGCCCTGACCACCCTGATCTCTTCATGCTTTGACAATTCAGCGGAAAAATCCGCCAGTGAGGTAACATCTTTACCAATCAGCAATAAACTCAACATGCTCTTCTCCAATTCATCCATTGCTTCACCACAGCGAAGGTCACTTACCACTTTCCAACGAAGCTATTTTCTGCTCGAGCGCCCTGAGCGTTTTTTGCGCCGCCTGATATTTTTCTTTTATTGTTTGCAACTCATTTGCGCCGTTATCTGGTGGATTCCGCAGCATGTTCTCATCACTATTGCGTCTGTTTCCCCCACGGCCCTGCCCGCAGCGGTTGCCGGTTCCTCTTCCCAGGCCTGGACCATTACCTTCAATGGCCTGTTCTTGCGTTCTCCGGCATCTCCCTTGTTGCCTTCCCGTCATTGCACCCTCCCCTTCAGGTCCTTTTCTATTTAATCCCGGCATAATTTAACCTCCTTGACAAACTCGTAAAAACTTGAAAATCATGGATGGCTAAGTAAAAAACTTCAGCTTCGAGGCGCGCGAATTATCAATCATTTCGACGTACAAGAGGTACTTCAAAATGATTGATATTTTGTGGCAACGAAGAAGGTGAAGAGTTTTTACGACGCCATCCTCCTTGATATTGTGTAGTTTCCAGATCCCGGCAGTGGCCTTACGCTTCATTGTTAATTCCATTCTTCACTTTTCGCATCTGCCGCCTGCCGACTCGCGTCCGGCAACATCTCCCATGACGACAGCCCGGCATGGCAAACCTGCCCAGATCGTTTCCCTGAACATACCATTCCAATATTTCCTCCACTTCTCCTGCAATGAAAGGGATGACCTCAATATTGCGGGATTCGAGTACTTTTGCCGGTCCTTCACACAGAGCGCCGCAGATCAATACCCGAACATCGAGCTTTTCCAGCAGGTTGAGACACTTGGTAAACAAGGCCGCCTGAAACAATTGTATTTGTTTGTCAATCACCTGCTCATCCCGGATTTTCACAACCAACAAGGTTTGAGCCGAGTCAAACACTGGTGAAATTCGATTACCCCATACGGTAATGGCGACATTCATATCCGGTGCTCCTTTTCCATATTCACATGGAGTTAAGCAAACAACGGACCAACCTCTGATTAATTTAAAATATATGGAGTTTCAGAAACTTATTCAGAACAACGAGATAGGGGGAGGAATAAAAAAAGTGTTGTAGGGTCGCCATTCAGCGACTCTTTGCAACTATAGAGAGTCGCATTCCTGCAACTCTACCGGGTCGTTTTCCGGCTGGAGCGGCCATCGATTTCCGGGAGGGATATTTGGTATTTCTTTACTTTACGGAAGAGAGTGCTTTTGTGTATGCCGAGATCTTTGGCTGTCGCGAGTCGGTTATAGTTATTTTTCTTTAGTGCCTGAACGAGTGTTTCTTTTTCACTCAACCCAACGCTCTCGTGTATGGACATTTGCGCTGGTTGTCCGCCGCCTCGCTGCGCCAGATATCCAGGTAAATGAGACACCTCTATTTCCCCTTCAGGACAAAGGACGAATCCATGCTCAATGATATTCTCCAACTCCCGGATATTCCCTGGAAAATCATGGGATAGCAGTAAAGACATAGCTTCCTTGCTCACCTTCGATACGGCCCGGCCTTTGATGCGATTCATTTTTTTGATAAACCGGTCAATGAGCAGGGGGATATCCTCCATTCGTTCGCGAAGAGGCGGCAGCCGGAAACGGATGATATTGATCCGATAGTAGAGATCCCTTCGAAATTCGCCATCTTCCACCATCCCGGCAAGATCACGATTGGTGGCGGCGACTATCCTGGTATCTGTTTTGATTTTTTTCACACTGCCAAGCGGCTGGAATTCCTTTTCCTCAAGCACCCGAAGCAGTCTGACCTGAAAGGCAGCGCTGGTATCCCCTATTTCATCAAGCAGAATCGTCCCCTTGCCCGCAGCCTGGAACAAGCCGGGTTTATCCTTTGTCGCATTGGTAAAAGCCCCCGCTTTATACCCAAAAAGTTCCGATTCCAACAGGGTGTCGGGTAGAGCGCCACAATTAATGGAGATGAACGGCTCATCTTTGCGCAATGAAAGATTATGCAGGGCCGAGGCCATCAATTCCTTGCCGGTCCCGGTATCCCCTTCGATAAGTACGGTACTGTCGCTTTCTGCCACCTGCTGGAGAATATTGAAGATTTTTTTCATCTCCTTGCTTCGGCTCACCATATCACCAATCTGGAAATTACCGGTAAGCTCGCGGCGCAGCTCCTCGACCAGACTGTGGTCACGAAAGGTTTCGACACCGCCCAGAATCTCGCCTTTCTCGTTTTTAAGTGGAGATGTCGATACCCCGATGGGCACGCGCTGCTGGCGGTTATTGATGATATAGGTGGAACTGGAGACAAAGGATTTTCCTTCCTTCATTGTGCGCTTTAAGGCACAGTTTCCCTCGCACATGTTAGAGCGGAAAACTTCCCAGCAAAAGCGACCGATAGCTTCACTGCGAGGAGTACCGGTAATAACTTCGGCGGCCCTGTTAAAGCTGGTGATCCGCCAGTTATGATCGACAGTGAATACTCCATCGGAAATCGATTCGAGGATTACCTCATTGGCAGCTTTGGCTATCGACGGGGAATCGTTCATCGCCCTTCCCTCTTTTTTATCGCTTCCAGGACATACGGATAGATATTATCCGCAATTATTTGATACCCCTGCACATTGGGATGAATACCGTCTCTTTGGTTCAACCGGCTTTGCATAGCCACACCTTCTAAAAAGAACGGAAAGAAGATAACATCAAAATCTTCAGCCAGTTTCGGATAGATGTGGTTGAATTTTGCGACATATATCGGCCCCATATTCCAGACCATTTTCATTCCGGCCAGAACGACCACCACCTGCCTTTTCTTGAGGAGCTGCAGGATTTGCCGAATATTTTTTTCAGCCACCTGCGGCTCAATCCCCCGAAGCCCATCGTTTGCCCCTGTTTCGACGATGGCGATATCCGGGTTGAGAGTGAGAATCCATTCCATACGGGAAAGCATGCCACTGCTGGTTTCCCCGCTGACTCCAGCGTTAATAACCTTATAATTGTAACCGGCCGCCTGGAGTTTTTTTTCGAGCAATGCCGGATAAGCCTGATTTTCATCAAGGCCATATCCCGCTGTAAGGCTATCTCCCAGCGCGACAATTATTTTCATTGATTCATTCTGCTGCTGCGTCCCTGTTTTTTCACTCTGCTCCTGTTTGCAGCCGCTGACTGACAGACAGGCCAGACAGGTTATGAACATAATCACATAAAGCTTGTTTACCATATTTCTCTCCTTTCCGCTCACCGATATCCTGAATCTTTAACCGATTCCCTACAATATCTTTTTGCAAAGCAGATCCCCTCAAACCTGCTCTCTCAGGAAGCGTATCGGTTTTCTGTGTAAAATTGACAGCGAGCTCAAAAGCCCCAGCGAGACCACCAGACAGACCGTTAATCCCAGCATGCCAAGACTCATGGGAATATAAGGGTGATAATCGATATCCAAGAGGAAATGGCAAAGCCCCCAACTGCCGGCCTGGGCGACAAGAATGGCGCACCCACCGCTAAGCAGCGCCAGGATAAAATTTTCAAGAAGAAACACCTGCAGGACAAAGCTGGTTTTCGCACCGAGAATTTTGTAGTAGACGGCTTCCTTCATTCTGGCCATTCTTGTGGCCAGAACCGAACCGACTAAAATAAAAGCGCCCGCCAGAATCGAAAACGAGGCGAAAAAATTAATGATCGTCGTCAGCTTCCGGATAATTTTTCCCAGTTCCGCCGCGGTCTCACTGACATTGATGGTACTGATATTCGGAAAGCGGTTGACAATGGCGTTTTCCAGACGCGAGATATCTCCTTTCTTCACCTTTAAGGCACCAAAGAAAGTTTGTGGCGCCGCCCTCAGCACTTTTTCGGGAAAGACAAAGTAAAAAAACGGATAGAGTTTTGACTTGGTGCGGCTGCGTATGGAACTCACTTCGGCCTGTAGAGGTACTCCCTGAATATTGAAAAGTAACCTGTCGCCAATCTTCATCTCACCCATGTCCGCCACCGTATCGAGGATGGAGACCGGAACCGCATCACTTTTTTTACTCTTTTGAGCAAAGAGTGAGTTGCCCTCGATAATTTTTTCATCTTGAAGAAGTTTATCGCGGTAGGTGAGGCTGAATTCACGGGCAAGACTATCGCCTCTTTTTCTCGATTCTTCCTTTCTGTTGACCTTTTCTCCATTTATCGCGTTGAGACGGGCGCGTACGACAGGAAAGAGTTCTACGTCCTTACCGACAAGATCCAGAAAAGCCTGCCGTTGATTCTTCTGGATATCCAGACAGAAAAGATTGGGAGCGTCGGCCGGATATGATGAAATATAGGTGCGCTGGAGATTACTCTCCACCAGATAAATTGCCAGTAATACCGAGAGTGCGGATGAAAGCGTTACAACTATGGTTCGCGTGGCGTTTCCCGGCCTCAACAGACTTCTGATGGCCTGCCGTAAAGGCAGGGAAAGAACTTTTAATCGGCGAAGCAGCCTCAATAGTACCCCGATCAACGCAGTGATTACGGCAATGAGCGCCAGGACCCCACCAATAAAATAGAGTCCGATACCAACATCTTCCAGCTGCCTGATAACGAGCCAGGCAAGAAGGACGACGCAACAGCCGGTCAGGATGTAAACGGTTCGGTTTTTGGATCCATTGTTGATTTCTTTTCGGAAAATAGCCGTGGGTTTGACGTTTTTTATTCTGCTGAGCGGCAAAAAAGTGAACAAAGCGACCACTATTATCCCCAGGCCCATGCCTTCCAACACGTCAAGCAGGGTTCCCCCGAGAATCACCTTATCCGGCAACAGACCGGCAAAAATATAGGAGAAGCTCTTTTCAAGCAACAGTCCGGATACTATTCCCAAACTACAGCCAATTCCGCTCAGAATAAAAACTATCAGCAGATAATGGCGTAATAAAAAAAAGCTGGTCGCCCCGAGTGAACGAAGGATTGCAAAACTCTTCTCCTTCTGGCGTAACAGCGCCGCAAGAGAACTCTGCATTCCGATACCTGCAAGCAACAGGGTAAAGACCGAGATGAGAGAGAGAAAAAACAGCAGGTTATCAAAAAATCGTTTGACTCTGGAACCGGCGGTGGCATAGGTATCGACGCGTTCCTGCCCAAAGACCGTTTTTGCCTTCAATCGGCCGGCGATGATGCCGATCCGGCTTTGATCAGCAATTTTCAGAAGGGCCTCATAGTGCACCCTACTGCCCTTGTTAACCAGATCCATCCGCTGAAGATCGGCGGCCGAGGCAAATATTCTCGGTCCGAAATTAAAAAAATCAATGGGCCGAAGTGATTCCCGCCGGACTACATCGACAATTTCCAGGGAACTTTCGCCAAGCAGCAACCTGTCACCGATGCCAAGCCCCAGGCGCTGTAGAAGCTCGGGGGCAACAATCACCTTACCCGGTTGCAGGACCTTGGAAAAATCATGCCCCGAGGCCAACTCCACAACTCCGTAGAGAGGATACCCGTTTTGCACCACTTTAATATTACAGAATAATGAATCCCGGCCGTCCTGCCGTCTGGCGACCGAATAGAATTCCCAGGTCCGAACGATCTGAATTCCTTTCTCTTGATGAAGTGCTGCGAGTTCTTGTTGCAGGGGTTGCGAAAAATCATAATGTGAGCGGACAATAATATCTCCGCCATGCAGTGCTCTGGCATCTCCGGCGATCGATTGCCTAACATCACGTCGGAAACTGTTTATGGCTACTATGCTTACAAGCGACAGGATCACACATAAAACGAAAACTACCGCCTGACTTTTACTGTGCAATATCTCCCTGATAATAAAACGAACATTCATAACCGGGCTCAACCATTCCCCTGAATCCTGCCATCATGGAGATGAATTACTCTGTCTGCACGGCCGGCCAGGGACCGGCTATGGGTCGCCATAACCAGAGTTGCCTGCCTGGCTTCATGCAGGTCGAGGAGTAACTTAATTATACTTTCACTATTGGCCGAATCGAGATTACCCGTCGGTTCATCAGCGAATACAATTTTCGGGTTGTTGATGACAGCCCGGCAAATGGCGACGCGCTGCTGCTCTCCTCCGGAAAGTTGTTCGGGAAAATTTTTGCTTCGGTGACCTAGCCCCACCCGGTCAAGAAGTGCCTTTGCCTTTCTTTCGGCTTCAGGGTCTTTTTTCAGTTCGGCGGGAAACATGACGTTTTCAAGGCTGTTGAGCGAGGGAATGAGATGAAAGGCCTGAAATACGAAGCCAGTCAGCTCGTTGCGAAGTGGGGCCAGTTGATCCTCACTCAGATCGGTTATATCATTGCCGTCCACACTGATTCGCCCGCTACTCGGCCTGTCAAGTCCGGACAGCATACTCAACAGGGTTGTTTTGCCGCTTCCGCTGCTGCCGGATATGACGACGAATTCTCCCGTTTCGATAGTTAGGGAAATATCCTTCAGCACCGTTATTTTCTGGCTGCCCAGATAATGGTGTTTTGAGAGAGCTTCCGCCCGGAGAATAGTATGTTGCATATTTTTTCTCAAATTAGCGAGTCTGGCAATCCATTATTAATTACATCCTGCTTATCATAACCACTTCGAATAAAAATTCGAGAGAACAATACGACTTTCTTCCGGGCAACTGGTTACCAACCATAACTTCCGGTGCGGACCTGCTGTCGCGCCTAGATGTACACCAAGGTCTGGTTTTCGCAGAAAATCAGCAAGGATGGATTACGTTTTCCATCTCGGCATACTTCTTCTGGAGACAGGAGTTCTACTTATTCTCTATTGTAATCTCACTGGATGGGAAGGAAAAAACTCGTACAAAGCAAACTTCAGTTGTCTGAAAGTGGAGTGGAATCAAACAATATTTTTCGGGCTGGAGTGGAGAAACGAGAAAGGAGTAAAGTCTTTTCGCTTGATATGAAAAGACTTTATTAATTTGCAGTTTGATCTTACTGATCAATCAAAAAGGTGTCGAGAGACTCTCCTGCGTCTATACGTACTTTAAAGACGTTAGGCATGCGTCCTTGACCCGTCCAGGTAATATGTTCTCCTGCTTCATTCCAAATTTCATATTTGGGCTGGCGAGGCGCCCTCTTGCCTAGTTTCTCGGTAGTTCCTTCCTGCAGCTCATCCGGGTCGATTCCATCCGCGGCAAGTAATTCACGATACTTACGAATTTTTTCAAATCGTTCTGCGTTCTCAATCTTGGCAGCTTCTTCTTCCGCAATTCGATCGTCAATAATTTTTTGAAGCTTGCTTTTAACTTCTTCTAATTGTTCAACGCCTAATTCTTTTATAGCGCTTTTAAAACGACGAGCGTGAGTAATAATTCTCAAGAAATCATTCATGTATAGTCCTCTTAAAATATAGTGTTGATGTATTTATAATTTACTTCTTATAAATTCAGTTGCAATAATAATAATGTCGACTCTTTTTTTCAAGGTTCGGATAAAAATTAATTCAAATTTTCTTTTGATCGTCCCCAGCTCTTTTCTTTACGACCTCATAATAATTCATGTTTCAAATTTGCGTATTTTTACCTAACACATAAGATTCGTCAATATGCAGAACATGACGGCCATTTTTATTAAAGAGTGGTTTTTTGCTCAATAACACGTTTCCTTTTGTGTGATCCTTTTTGCGCTCTATTCCGTTATAATATTTATCTTCTTGTAATAGCGAATTATTTCCTTGAATTGTTTAAACAGAACGATTGTGCACTGACCTTAAAAAATAGAAAGCCACACACTTCCGGCTCATCTGCATCAGATCAAATCCAAGAAAGTCTTCTATCAGAAAGTCTCTCGAAGTAGGATTTTTCGGCATAAAAGAAACAAGCATTAAAAAAACCATGCCAAAGGAGCAGATTCTCCTCAATCTGTCATTTTCTCATTCTTAAGCTGCGTCTCGGACTGCAGAATTTGCCTTCTCGACAAAATTGCCTGGAATAGCCATCTTGCCGATTTTTCATACTAAAGGACTGAAGTTCGGGGAACATGCGGAAAATTTCACCTATTTATTTCTCTACAGCGGTCAATAGAGTTATTAAAATGAGTAATCTCGGTCAATTTTTAGTATAATCGACCTATTTTTTAATGATGATGGTTATATTTTTCCAACGTTTTACAATACCTTCTTCGTTTGCCGCGTGACGGCAGAACACTCTGAACCAACGATACATGCGAGGCATTAGCAAAAACCTGATAATAATAGGTGATAAAATGAGTTACTTTGTTCCAGCCCCGGCAAACGGAAAATAAGCCGGGATAAGTACGTTGGGACAGATTGTTTCTTGCAAAAAAACAAGAAAACAATCTATAAGGTACTAAAAGCTGCATTCCCACTTAGTCAATGCGCTCATTTCCAAGGTCACTTTTCAAATAACGATTACTTCTCAGTAACTGATTAATGAAAGACAATTCCCCTTATTTAATTGAATTACAGGGCATGACCAAAGCTTTTCCAGGCGTGCTTGCAAATGATGCGGTCGATTTAAAAATAAAGCCAGGTGAAATACATGCATTGCTCGGTGAAAATGGCGCCGGGAAATCGACCTTAGTAAAGATGATATACGGCATCCTTAAACCGGATGCCGGTACTATTTTTTATCGCGGCAAACGGGTAGAAATCGATTCTCCGGCCCGCGCCAGGGAACTTGGCATTGCCATGGTCTTTCAGCACTTTTCCCTGTTTGATTCATTGTCCGTGGTAGAAAATATTTCTCTTGGCATGAAAAGGGTGGCGGACCTGAAAAAGCTGGCCGGGGAAATTACCGAGATATCCGACCGGTACGGCCTGCCGCTGAATCCACATCGACATGTTTACACCTTATCCGTAGGAGAACGGCAACGGATTGAGATCATCCGCTGTCTCCTGCAGGATCCCCAGTTATTGGTAATGGATGAACCGACCTCGGTATTGACCCCCCAGGAAGTTCAAAAGCTTTTCCTGACACTCAATCGTCTTGCCGAGGAGGGGTTGGCAATCCTTTACATCAGCCATAAACTCGACGAGATAAAATCGCTTTGTCATAAGGCGACTATCCTCAGACTCGGAAAACGTGTCGAAACCGTGAATATTGTCAATGAGAGCACCTCTTCCCTGGCAATGATGATGATGGGGGAGGAACTGGAAACAGTCAAAAAGAGGCAGAAGGTCGCCACCGGAGAAGTTCGCCTGAAAGTTGACAATCTGACAATGCCCGCAATTGACGGTACCGGCATCTCACTTACCGATATCCATCTTGAAGTGAGGGCCGGAGAAATCGTCGGCATCGCCGGAGTCGCCGGCAATGGCCAGGACGAACTGCTGAAAGCGCTTAATGGTGAAGAAAGCTGCCGGACTGCAGGGAGTATCATTATCGAAAACCAGCATGCCGGCAAACTCGGCCCCAATGACCGCCGTAAGGCAGGCCTGGCAAGTGTACCCGAGAAAAGACTTGGACACGGCGCAATTCCGGATATGGATCTGGTGGACAATGCCTTTATGACCGGATTCCTGAGGATGGGGTTACTGGCCAGGGGTTTGATCAATTATTCCAAAACCAGAACTTTTGCCCACAAGGTAATTACCGATTATGGGGTCAAGACTCTGGGCTCGAGTGTTCCTGCAAACAGCTTATCCGGAGGCAATCTCCAAAAATTCATTATCGGCAGGGAATTGACCCAGCGACCGGAGATCCTCATCGTCTCCCAGCCTACCTGGGGCGTGGATGCCGGCGCCGCACAGACAATACGGCAGTCTTTGCGAAAACTTGCCGACGGAGGCGCCGCGGTGCTGGTTATTTCTCAGGACTTGGATGAGTTAATGGAGATGTCGGATAGAATTGGGGCAATCTGCGGCGGTCGACTTTCGCGCTTTTATCCGACCGGTGAGATGACGGTGGAAAAAGTCGGGCTGCTCATGGCAGGTGTATTGCTGGAAGAAGGAGGAGCCAATGTGGCCGCACTTAGTTAGACGGCGGATTCCTTCCAGAGCGATGGTCTATCTGTCACCCGTTTTAGCACTGGCCCTGTCATTGCTCGCCGGGATTGTCCTGTTTGTCATCATGGGGGTTTCTCCCGTTGCCGCGTTGCATGCATATTTTATCGAACCTCTGTCAACCGCTTATGGAGTTGCTGAATTAGGTGTTAAGGCAACGCCGCTTATTTTGATCGGGGTTGCCTTGGCCCTTGGTTTCAAGGCAGGAGTATGGAATATCGGCGCTGAAGGCCAGTTGACCATGGGCGGCTTATGCGGCGGCGTAGTGGCCCTTTATTTTTATGGCCAGGAAGGCTTTTATATCCTCCCGCTCATGCTGCTTGCAGGAATACTCGGCGGAGTCGCCTGGGCGGCCATTGTGGCATTTTTACGGGTAAAGTTTAATGCCAATGAAATTCTTACCAGCTTAATGCTGAGCTACGTGGCCGGTCTGCTCCTCAACCTTCTGATGCACGGCCCCTTGAAAGATCCGGAAGGCTTCAATTTCCCGGAATCCAGACAATTCAGTGAGTCGGCACTCCTGCCGATCATCTATGACGGCACACGATTGCACATCGGTTTCATCCTGGCCCTGATCGTTGTGGCTCTGGGTTGGCTGATCCTCTCCCGCACCCTGCTCGGTTATCAGATAAAAGTTGCCGGGTCCGCTCCCGAAGCCTGCGAGCACGCCGGCTTCAGCCACTCTTCGATTATCTGGACGACTCTTCTGATGGGAGGAGGCGTGGCGGGTCTGGCAGGAATCATCGAGGTTGCGGGACCGATCGGCCAATTGCTGCCAAATATTTCGCCAGGCTACGGTTTCACGGCCATTATCGTAGCCTATGTCGGACGTCTTCACCCGTTGGGTATTCTGTTTGCCGGATTATTGCTGGCTTTAACATATCTTGGAGGAGAAACCGCGCAGATCCAGTTAAATCTTCCCGTGGCGGTGACGGGAGTGTTTCAGGGCCTGCTCCTGTTCTTTTTGTTGGCCAGTGATGTATTGATCAAGTATCGTGTTCAATTCGGCAAGCCTGCCGCGGCAGTGGAGAAAAGCTGATGGATTTATTTATTCCGGCAATATTAACGATTATAACCGCCGCGACTCCCCTCTTATTCGCAGCGCTGGGAGAAATGGTCACTGAAAAATCCGGGGTCTTGAACCTGGGTGTTGAAGGTATGATGGTGATGGGAGCTATAATCGGCTTTGTTACGGTACACTACTCCGGCAGTGCTGCCATGGCGATTTTCGCCAGTATCCTGGCCGGAGCCTTGATGGCTGCAATTTTCGCGCTTTTTGTGCTGACCTTTCACGCGAGCCAGGTACCGACCGGCCTGGCCTTGACTATTTTCGGAATTGGCCTGAGTGCCCTGATAGGTCAGAGCATGGTCGGCATCGCCTATGAAGGCATGCCGAAAATTTCCATCCCTCTGCTCTCGGCTGTCCCGGTTATCGGCGCTGTGTTCCGGCAGGATTTCCTCGTTTACCTGTCACTCTTCATGGTTGTCGCGGTCTATTATTTTCTGAACAAGACCAGGGCGGGACTCATTCTGCGTGCGGTCGGCGATTCCCATGATGCCGCCCATGCGATGGGATATTCCGTGGTCAGGATCAGATTCATGGCAATTTTATTCGGCGGAGCGATGGCCGGAGTGGGAGGCGCCTACCTGTCGCTGGCCTACTCTCCAATGTGGGTGGAGGAGATGACCGCGGGCCGGGGCTGGATCGCACTTGCCCTGGTCGTATTCGCCTGCTGGCGAACTTTTCGAGTTCTGCTGGGCGCCTACCTGTTCGGCGGCATCTCGATTTTACAATTACATGCCCAGGCGCTGGGCATCGGGATACCATCCCAGGTGATGTCTATGTTACCGTATCTGGCAACCGTCGTGGTGCTGGTAATTATTTCAAGGGATGTATCCAAGATTAAATTAAACGCTCCGGCAAGCCTGGGCAAACCGTTTCACCCAAGTCGTTAGTTTCCTGGAATCTCCTTTCTGCCTTACTCTTGCAGGAGAATTTCGGGAGATACGTGATAGCGCCTTACTTCCCCCTGATCGGGGTTGAGATTTCTTCATTAACATTAGGATTCATTAAAAAAGGAGAAAAAAACATGCTGAGAAAGTCATTGTTGTCGTTGTTGCTGGTCGCTGGTGTTGCCTTTGCCGGCGGAG
Source organism: uncultured delta proteobacterium (assembly GCA_963835305.1). Classification (GTDB taxonomy): domain Bacteria; phylum Desulfobacterota; class Desulfobulbia; order Desulfobulbales; family Desulfocapsaceae; genus Desulforhopalus_A. Next base: position 153,631 of record CAWIEU010000006.1, on the reverse strand, counting down.
CATCCGCGGAAACGAAAGTTGGTTTTGTCTATGTTGGTCCGGTCGGTGATCATGGTTACAGTTATCAACATGATCAGGGTCGCAAAGCCGTAGAAAAAGAACTTGGCGTCAAAACCACCTATGTCGAGAGTGTGCAGGAGGGAGCAGATGCGGAACGTGTCATTCGTCAACTGGCGAGCTCGGGGCACAATATAATCTTTACCACCTCTTTTGGCTTTATGAATGCGACTGTAAAGGTGGCCAAGAGTTTTAAAAACGTCAAGTTCGAACATGCAACGGGCTACAAACGAGCGGCCAATGTCAGCACCTACTCTGCCCGGTTTTATGAAGGGCGGACGGTATTGGGGACCATCGCCGGCATGATGACCAAATCAAATGTGGTCGGCTATATCGGTTCCTTTCCAATCCCGGAAGTAATTCGTGGAATCGATGCCTTCACCCTGGCCTTGCGTAAGGTAAATCCGAAGGCGATAGTGAAAGTCGTCTGGGTGAACTCCTGGTTTGATCCGGGTAAAGAAGGCGATGCCGCCAAAGCGCTCATTGATCAGGGAGCAGATATCATCACCCAGCACACCGACTCTCCTGCTCCTTTACAGGTTGCCGAAAGCCGCGGTGTATATGGTTTCGGCCAGGCATCCGACATGAGATCATTCGCACCAAAAGCTCAGTTGACAGCCATTGTCGATAACTGGAGCAATTATTACATTGAAAGGGTCAAAGCTGTAATGGATGGCACCTGGAAATCGACTGACGTCTGGTATGGTCTCAAACAGGGAATGGTCAAGCTGGCTCCCTATGGAGATGCCGTACCGGCTGATGTGCGTAAAGCAGCCGATGAAGTGAAACAGTCCATTATAGATGGTACCCTTCATCCGTTCCAGGGTCCTATCAAGAATCAGAAGGGTGAGTTGGTGGTTAAGGCAGGTGAAGTGATATCCGACAAGGATTTACTTGGCCTCAACTGGTACGTTGAAGGCGTCGAGGGCAGCATCCCCCAATAATAGATCATATTTTTTGCCAATCTATTCTCTTTCGGAAACGCACATAAGATAATCTCATATTGTGCGTTTCCGGCTGCCTCCGATAGTCAGCCAAAGCAGCATACAACCATTGAGAAAGAAAACCGAAGGCTAAACGAAACCTCATGAAATCCTTTATCGCCGGTCTACCCAAAGCGGAACTGCATGTGCATATCGAGGGTACTTTTGAGCCGGAGCTGATGTTTCAAATGGCGAAGCGAAACAGTATCCACCTGCCATACCAGGATATCACGGCTCTCCAAGCAGCCTATAATTTCAGCCGGCTGCAGGATTTTCTCGATATTTATTACCAGGGGATGGACGTACTGTGCACGCAGCAGGATTTTTTTGATCTTGCCTGGGCTTATCTGCAAAAAATCAGCGGCCAGGCCGTTCGTCATGTAGAAGTGTTTTTCGATCCCCAGGCCCATCTTGCCAGAGGTATATCTTTTGAAACCGTCATCAACGGCATCCACGCCGCGCTGGTAAAAGGTCGGAAAGATTACGACATCAGTTTTGGCCTGATCATGTGTTTTTTGCGGCATCTCGATGAAGACGATGCGCTTGCAACACTGAGGCTGGCTTTGCCCCATAAAGATAAAATCATTGGAGTGGGGTTGGATTCTTCCGAACAGGGCAATCCGCCTGCCAAATTTCAGCAGGTCTTTGCCAGGGCCCGGCAAGAAGGTTTTCGGCTGGTGGCCCATGCCGGAGAAGAAGGTCCGCCTGAATATATCTATGAAGCCCTCGACATCCTGAAGGTAGAGCGAATCGACCATGGCAACCGGGCCATGGAAGATCCGGCCCTGATAAAACGTCTGGTCGATGAACAGATGGCCCTGACCGTCTGCCCCCTGTCAAACATCAGATTATGTGTTGTAGACGAGATGCCGAACCACCCACTGCCAGGGATGCTTGATGCCGGCATCATAGTCACTGTTAACTCTGATGATCCGGCCTATTTCGGAGGATATCTGAACGAAAATTACCAGGCGATCAGTTCTCTTTTCGACAATAATATCGAGAAACTGGCGCAATTAGCCGGAAACAGTTTCCGCGCAGCGTTTCTTGAGGCCTCACAGCGCGACAAGTTTCTTGCTGAAGTTGATGCTTATATGGCGCAGGTTCGGCAGGCAAAGCAAAATCCATAAAAGACAGGTCGGTAAGAGCAAAATGATCTTCCGCAATTTAGCCGATATTGGTTTTGCCCTTTTAAAACGAGACATGCTTTCTGACAAAATCCCAACTCACCCAGTTATTGGCGATAATCTCATGGAAATTTGGCGGGCGTTCCTTGACTTAAATCAAAGAAATCTACTTTGTTTGGATTATTGTCTGTGTAATCGTATCACCGATACATATCAAAAGACTGCATAACCCGGATCTGTAACCGAGTCGCTTCTGAGCCATCCTTGGCACCCGCGACACTAGACCATCCCTGGCCGTCGTCATCCAGCGCTCCAGATTCGTTCAAGCAGGTCTCGGAGCTATAGTTGGCTATGCGAGGCGGCCTAATCGGGCGAAAATGGGTAGCTGGTGAACGGTTACAGTTGGTTGTGTGGCAGCTACCGTTTATGCAAAACGAATATGTTTGATGGCGTTGTGAGGAGAGACCATGATCATTTTGAATATTCTGCCGATAATCTTCAGTAGCTTATTGATTGCGGCACACTGTTTTCGGGCAGGCTACCCGCTCGTCTCCGCTCTTTGCCTTTTTTTGCCCCTGCTGCTGATAAGCGGCAATCGTTGGATTCCCCGGCTGATCACCGTATTTCTTCTGCTGTCCGCGGCTGAATGGCTGCGAACGATGCTGATTTTTATCGGAGACTATCAGGGGGCGGGTATCAGCTGGACGCGGCTGGCAGTAATCCTCAGCGGTGTCAGCCTCTTCACCGCGCTTTCGCCGCTGATCTTTAAGTCTGCCGCGATGAAGAAGAGATATCAAGCTCTTAATTGACAGAAATACTACAGAACTCCCACCAGCATCTTTGTGGCAACTCCGATAAGCAGCAGAGCAAATATCCGTTTCAGGCGATCAACCGGCAGACTATGGGCCAGCCTGGCACCCAAAGGAGCCGTCAGGACGCTGACGGCGGCAATACCAACGAGTGCAGGAAGATATACATAACCGATGGAATACTGAGGAAGCGTGGAAACATTCCAGCCGTTGATGATATAGCCAATGGTGCCGGCTATGGCGATCGGCAATCCGATAGCGGCTGAGGTGCCGATTGCATGGTGGACAGGGAGATTGCACCAGAGCATGAACGGCACGGACAGTGTTCCTCCGCCGATACCGACAAGACTTGATATTACACCAATCCCGCTTCCCACACCAAACATCCCTACTTTACCCGGCAGTTCGCGTCCTCCCTTTGGCTTTTTATTGAGAAGCAATTGAGCAGAGACGAAATAAAGAAAAATAACAAAAAAAAGTTTTAAAAAGCTGTTCGACATTGCCGAGGCAAAACAGGAACCAAGAAAAGTACCGATAAGGATACCAACGGCAATTCTTTTCACCACATCCCAATGTACCGCCCCTCGCCGGTGATGGGCCATGAAGCTTGAAACCGAAGTAAACATAATGCTTGCCATGGACGTAGCCAGGGCAATGTGCATAGTCAGCTCCGGAGGGATATTATTGAGACCGAAAACATAGACCAGCATGGGCACAATGACCAGTCCCCCTCCAATTCCAAGAAGCCCGGCCAGAATTCCGGCAATGGCACCGACTGCGCAATAGGTCAGAAGTGTTGTGATCATCATTTTCTCATTAAGTGAAGATAGAAGAGTACAATAAAAAAATCCAGGTTTGCCCGGCTTATCCCATTAATGGCACAGGTTTACTGTCCGTCATAAGGACAGGCTACTGTATCGCTTGCCTCTATTATTTGCAAGGGGAGACATAATTCCTCCATCAAAAGGCTGGGCGCGTCGCAGCTGAATAACAAAGCTCCTCAGCTGAAGAATTGGACGTTGTACCGGTTTTAGGGTGACATTCATTCATTCGATCATTATTATCTGCGATTGTGCGGTTTTTGTGCGCGTGCCACGTTTACCAAAAATTATCAGGCTGAACCTTGAGCAAGAAAGACGTTAATTCCTCAAATAAACCCGAATCCGGCCGACGAGTGCCATTCTCACAGCTTCGTGAACTCCTCCTGCCCACCTTCCGGAACCACCGCCTGCGCCTTGCAGCAGGATTTATATCTCTTGTGCTGGTTGATTTTTGTCAGCTGACAATCCCAAGAATTATTAAGCACGGAGTTGACGGCCTGGAGACCATGACTATCTCCACGGCAGAACTGCTTCGTCTCGGCGGACTTATTATTCTCATTGCCGGTGCCGTGATCGTCTTACGCTTTGCCTGGAGATACCTCATCATAGGCTTCTCCAGACTCCTTGAGCGTGCTGTCAGGAACCGGATTTTTTCCCATATCCTGAAAATGGACATGCCGTTTTTTGAAAAACACACCACCGGCGACCTGATGGCTCATTCCAGCAATGACCTTGCCGCCGTGCAGATGGCCTGCGGCATGGGAATGGTCGCGGCGATCGATTCCCTGGTTATGTCTCTTGCGGCGATCGGTTTTATGGTGGCAATTCATCCGCTCCTTACTCTACTTGCCCTGCTGCCCATGCCTTTACTGGCAATTTCCACCCGCATCCTTTCAAGTAAACTGCATAAGCGATTTTCCACAGTGCAGGAACAGTTCTCTGCCCTGACTGAATTCTCACGTTCGACCCTGATCTCCATCGGCCTCATCAAAGCCTATACCATGGAGGATTTCCAAACTGAACGGTTTGGCAGGCTCGGCAAGGAATATCTCCGCAGCAATCTTCGAGTGGCGTCAATCCAGGGGCTGATCAGTCCGCTTGCGACCCTGGTTGGCAGTATCGGCATGTTGATGGTCCTCTATTTCGGCGGCCGCTTCGTCATAACCGGTGCTATCACCCTGGGTGATTTTGTCGCCTTTATCACCTATCTGTATATGCTGATCTGGCCGATGATGGCAATCGGCTGGGTGGCCAACCTGGTGCAGCGGGGGCTGACCTCCCTGAGCCGCATTCACGATCTTGTCACCAGCCGGACGATTCTGCCGGACCCGATTTTACCGGAAGAGCCGGAAATGTTCAGCCATCCGGAATTCAAGATTGATAATTTGAGCTTTAGCTACTCCACCGCCTACTCTCCCGTCATCAACCACCTGACACTGACAGTCGGCCCTGGCATTCATGGAGTGACAGGACGCACCGGCTCCGGCAAGTCAACGCTCTGTAAACTTCTGGCCCGTCTTTATCCGATCGAGGACGGAATGGTATTTTTTGGCGGAATCGATGTGAACAAGCTCCCACTGCAGTTCATCCGCTCACATATAGGATATGTCGGTCAGGAGCCCGTGCTGTTTTCCGACACTATCGCCGCAAATATTGCTTTGGGCCGTGCCGATGCAAGCCGGGAAAAAATTATTCAAGCGGCCGTCAACGCCGCCATCCATGAGGATATTCTGGGACTTAAGGACGGTTATGATACCATGATAGGTGAACGCGGGGTCAAACTTTCCGGGGGACAACGGCAGAGACTGGCCCTGGCGCGGGCGCTTCTTTGTAATCGGCCAGTTTTGCTTATCGACGATGGGCTTTCCGCGGTTGATGTTGCTACCGAACATGAGGTCTTCGCTGGTCTCAAACGTCATTTCGAGGGAAAAACAGTTCTCATCGTTTCCAATCGAATCAAGCTGCTGTCTATGACCGATCGAATCATTATACTTGCCGACGGATCAATTGAGAGCGAGGGAAGCCACGAACAGCTGCTGGAGCAGAATTCTTTATATCGATCAATGTTTGAGAAACAGATGACCCAGAATGGTACCAAGGAGTCCGCACTGCCATGATGGATTACGGCTACAGTGAAAAAGGAGAGCAGGTCTCCCTCGGCGACCTCCATCTCTGGAAAAGGATTCTTCGGTTTACTACCCCGTATTGGACAGGCGTTGCTTTTGCTGTGTTCATTTCCCTCCTGATCACCGGGGCAACGCTCACCCTTCCCCATCTGGTCCAGACCGCGATCGACAATTATATTACCACTTCGCACCTGTCAACCGACGACCGGATTGCGGGTCTTGCCGGAATTGCCATCAAATATGGTTTTCTCGTGGTTGGGGTCTTCCTCGCCACTTTTTGCCAGATTCTGGTGCTGGAATGGGTGGGCCAATCCGTCATGCATACAGTTCGACAACATCTTTTCCATCATTTTCTGCAACTGGATCTCCGGTTTTTCAATAATAATCCGATAGGCAGACTGGTCACCCGGCTGACCAACGACATCCAGAACATGAACGAGATGTTTACCTCGGTCATTGTCACGCTCTTCAACGACTTCCTGCGCTTATCCGGAATTCTCATTATTCTCTTCTGGATGAATCCGCGATTGGCTGCCCTGATGATTCTTTTTGTACCGCTGGCCCTTCTGGTTACCGTTCTTTTTGCCCGGCTGGCAAGGGAAAGGTTTAGAGCAATACGTTCTCAGTTGGCCAAACTGAACAGTTTTCTGTCGGAGACTCTTTCAGGTATCGCCATCATTCAGCTGTTCGCCTGCCAGGAATCCAGCAGGGAAACCTTTGAAAATCTCAGCGAAGGTTTTCTCCACAGAACCATGCGGCAGATCAAACTCTTTGGCATCTTCATGCCTCTCACCGAATTCATGAGTTCCGCTGCGATTGCCATTATCCTCTGGTTTGGCGGTGGCGAAGTCTTGCAAAAGCGGCTGACCTTAGGTGAGCTGGTCGCCTTTATCTCCTATATGCGGCTTTTCTTTCAGCCGCTCAGAGAACTTGCCCAGCAGTATTCCATCGTCCAGTCGGCGATGGCTTCCGCTGAGCGTATTTTTCAGTTGCTTGACACCAAGAGCGATATTCACCAACTGCCGGAACCGGTACGCTTACCAAAAGTGACGGGTATGCTGGAATTCGATAATCTTCGGTTCGGTTATGATCCCGGCAACCCTATCCTGCATGACGTCTCGCTTGCCTTGTATCCCGGTCAAACCGTTGCCCTGGTCGGCACGACGGGCTCGGGCAAAACCACACTCGTCAATCTGCTGCTTCGCTTTTACGACCCCCAGAAAGGAACGATCCGGATTGACGGCCGAGACATTGCTACCATGGATCTGCAAGAACTTCGCACCATCGTCGGTGTCATTCTTCAGGATGTATTTATTCTGCAGGACACTCTTTTTGCCAACATCGTCATGGATACCGGCAGTTCAAGAGAAAAAATTCAGGCTATTCTGGACCAGACGGGCATGAACCGTTTTGTCGACAAACTTCCGGCAGGTCTTGATACCATTATCGGCGAGGGAGGAATGGAGTTGTCGACCGGAGAAAAGCAGTTGCTCTCATTCGCCAGGGTTCTCTGCCGGGATCCATCCATCCTGGTTCTCGATGAAGCCACGGCGGCAATAGACACAGAATCCGAAAACATACTTGAACAGGCTATAGCCGACAGTTTCAGAGGCAGAACGTCACTGGTCATCGCCCATCGATTATCAACAATCAGAAGAGCCGATCATATCATAGTCATGGCTCATGGGAAGATCGTTGAACAGGGAAGCCATGAAGAACTGCTCAGCCGCAACGGCCACTATGCACTACTAGTGGCTATGGATCTGCAAAATGATCCAATGCTCACAGCAGGAACGTAGAGGGCGGGTTTGGAACCCGCCCTCTACTTGCCCACCTTTTCTCTCCTTGTGCTTTCTCTTTCTCTTTTGGCTGTGCGTCAGGAAACCCCTAGATAGGCTTTCTGCACCTCTTCGTTGTCGCGGAGATTGGCTGCGGTATCACTGACTGTTATCTCTCCGGTTTGCAGGACATAGCCGCGATGGGCGATGGAAAGCGCCATCAAGGCATTCTGTTCGACCAGTAGGATAGTTGTGCCCCGCTGGTTTAACTCCTTGATGATATCAAAAATCAACTCGACCAGAATCGGCGCAAGTCCCATGGAAGGTTCATCGAGCATCAAAAGATGCGGATCCATCATCAGACCGCGGGCGATAGCCAGCATCTGCTGCTCTCCCCCGGACAAGGTTCCGCCGAATTGATCGATCCGCTCCTTTAACCTGGGGAAAAGTGAAAAACCATACTCCATCCGCTCTTCAACCAGCTGCGAATCACTGACGATAAAAGCTCCCATTTCCAGGTTTTCTTTCACCGTCAGTGTCGGGAAGATGCCGCGTCCCTCGGGCACATGTACCATGCCGCTGTGGACGATTTCGTGGGGCTCTTTTCTGGAGATGTCCTTGCCCTCCAGGATGATCTTTCCTTTTTTTGGATGCATCATTCCGGAAATTGTCCGTAAAGCGGTACTCTTGCCTGCACCGTTGGAGCCGATAAGGGTAACGATCTCTCCCTCGTTTACTTTCAGGGAGATACCTTTCAACGCATGAATATGCCCGTAATAGCTATGAATATTGTCAATTTCCAACAGACTCATTTCATTTTCTCCTCATGCTGTCCGGCCACAGCCCCACGGCCAAGATACGCTTCGATAACCCGTTTATTGGCCCGGATTTCCTGCGGAGTACCCTGAGCGATTTTTTCCCCGTAATCCATTACACAGATATCTTCGGAAATATTCATGACAACTCGCATGTCATGTTCAATCAACAGGATAGTTATCCCCATGTCCGATTTGATTTCACGGAACAGGCGTACGATATCCTCGGTCTCCTGGGGGTTCATTCCGGCGGCAGGTTCATCGAGCAGCAGCAGGAGTGGATCGGCAGCCAGAGCACGGGCAATCTCCAGCCTGCGCTGGGCGCCGTAAGGCAGGTTTTTGGCCAGTTCATTTTCAACCCGCTTCAAACCGACATACTGCATCAGTTGCGCCGCTTTTTTTTCGGCTTCCGCTTCCTCCTTCTTAAAACCGGGCAGCCGGAAAAGCGTCTGCAGAGGAGACTGTTTGAAATGGATATGCATGCCGACCAGAATATTTTCAATGACTGTCATATCCGGAAAAAGCCGGATATTCTGGAAGGTACGGGCGATACCCCGGGCGGCAATCTGATCCGGCCTGAGCCCGACCAGGGATCTGCCGTTGAAATTGATCGTTCCACCGTCCGGTTTATAGATCCCGGTCAAGGTATTGAAGAATGTCGTTTTTCCTGCGCCGTTTGGTCCGATGATCGAAACGATCCGTCCTTTTTCAAGAGAGAAGGTGACATCGCTGATGGCTTTTAAGCCGCCAAACGTTTTGGTCATATTTGCAATTTCAAGTAATGCCATGGTCACACTCTCTCCTTAATTGTTTTCTTCCATCTCGATTTCTCGCTTACGCCGGGTGGCAGGAATCAATCCCGCCGGCCGGAAGATCATCATCAAGACGAGGATAAGACCAAAAAGCATGCGTTGATATTTTGCAGGATCGAGCTGGGTCGACAAATTTTTCCAGGCAAAATTAATAATGGGAATCACGGCATCACTCTGGCGCAGTTCATTCAGGTACAGGGAAAAGCCCTGCAGCACCTGCAGATTAAGAATGGTAACCGTCGCAGCTCCCAGAATAACCCCTGGGATACTCCCCGCCCCCCCTAAAATAACCATGGCAAGCACACCGATGGACTGCATGAAGGAAAAAGATTCCGGACTGATAAAGGTTCTGCTGGCGGCCAGCAACACGCCCATGACCCCGGCAAAAGATGCCCCGACGGCAAAAGCTGTAAGCTTCATCCGAACCAGTGGGATTCCCTGGGCGATTGCCGCGGTTTCATCTTCGCGTATCGCCGTCCAGGCACGACCGATTTTCGAGTCGTCGAGGCGCCGAGTAACAAAAATGATCACGATAATCACAATGAGGGCGAAGATATAGAACATCAGGTTATACATATCCGCGGCACTCACATGGTGCCCGACTACCTTGCCGAAAATCGAATTGAACCAGTCGACCACGACATTCGGCATGGTCGGTCGCTGAATCGGGGTGATGCCCTGGGGGCCGTTGGTGAAATTGAGCGGTTTATCGAGGTTATTGGCCAGCACCCGGATAACCTCACCAAAGCCGAGGGTAACAATCGCCAGATAGTCACCACGCAGACGCAATACCGGCAAACCTAACAGAATCCCAGTGAGGCCGGCGACGATGACTCCAACCAGGAGAAACAGATAAAAAGCATCGCCGGGCAGCAGGAATGCCAGATCCGACGGTTGAGTTCCGGGTGCATAGTGCAGCACATAAAACTGCTGCGACCCGAAGAAAGCCCAGAGATATGCACCCACTGCATAAAACGCCACATAGCCCAGATCAAGCAGTCCGGCAAAGCCGACCACGATATTCAACCCGAGAGCAAGGGCCGAGAAGACACTGATCTGAAAGATGACTTCCAGGTAAAAGATATTCCTGACCCCAATGACCGGAATGATTATCAAGGCAAGTACAGCCCCCGCAATTATCTTAAACCGGACGCCGGCCTTGAAAAAATAAAGCGATAAAAACGAGGTCATCAAAACCAGAAAAGCAAGATTTGATCGTGGTTGGGTATAAACCAGCAGACTACCAGCAAGTATGTGTCCAATAATGATCAGATACGGCCATCGCCCCTGATTTAATTTGTCGAACAATTCCTTTAAGAACAACGAAATCATGAGACTCTCCTATGCTTTCTGACCGACGTTTTTGCCCATCAGCCCCTGAGGCCGGAATATGAGCACAAGTATAAGAATACTAAAGGCAAAAATATCCTTATATTCAGAGCCCGCCGCACCCATGGTGAACACTCCCATATATGATCCGGCGAAGGTTTCAAGCATGCCCAGTACAATCCCTCCAAGCAAGGCGCCCGTCATATTACCGATACCACCAAGGACAGCGGCGGTGAATGCTTTCAAGCCCGGGAAAAAACCGACAAAGGGATCAATTCGGGTGAATTTCAAGGCAAAGAGAACACCGGCAGCGCCTCCCAGTAGTCCACCAACCAAAAAGGTCAGGGAGATAATTCGGTTCACGTTGATGCCCATAAGACTCGCGGTGGGCCGATCCTGGGCAACCGCCCGCATCGCCTTTCCGACCTTGGTAGCGTTGACCAGATAGTTGAGACCCACCAGCATCAAGACGGCGGAAACAATAACAATAATTGATTTAACCGAGATCCCCAGCGTGAGCTTTGAGGTACCCATGGCGATTTTACCGAAGATGATGCGGCTGTCAAAATTCCCGAAGGTCGGCATAATTCGGTTGAACTGACCGGTGGTCAAGCTTTCAACCAGACGAATGACGTCCTGCAGAAGAAAAGAGACACCAATCGCGGAAATGAGCGGTACAAGACGAGACATACCCCGAAGTGGCCGGTAGGCTATCCGCTCCACCGCGACTGCCAGACCACCGGCTGCCAGCATCCCTAAGATGATTGCAAGAATAAGATAGGCATAGGCCATAATGAGGGACGCGCCGGACAATACACCCATGCCATCGAGGGCGATGAGAAACTCCACGCCGACAAATGCACCTACCGCGAAAATTTCGCTATGGGCAAAGTTAATGAATTCAAGAACCCCGTAAACCATGGTATAGCCAAGAGCAATGGCTGCATAGACAAAGCCAATTGTCAGGCCGTCAATTACCACTTGGGGCAGATTAAGCATAGTGTAAGTAAACAGGCTTACATTATACTTGTCCATCAGGCTTGCCCCCACGGCTGTCTTGTCCAGGGCTAAGGCAAGAGCAATAGCGATAACAGACATGCAAACAGCACTGCCGCAGGAAAAGGCCAGCAATTGACCAATTGGGCGCACCAGTTCATATACATTTATGCGTTTGAGGAATCGTTTCATAATTACTCCCTAAATTTAAAAAAAACCGGCCCTTTAAACGGAAAAGGGCCGGGGCAGGAACTTAGGAAGTCTTATTTCGGGGGGGCAATTTCAAGAGTCTCAACGACTTTGTTATCGCTCCATTTGGCAGGATTTGCAGACTCCACCTGAATTACAAAATAAAGAGCTTTTTCGGGATCGCCGATCTTGTTGAAAGTGAAGGTTCCGGTAATACCTTGGAAATCTTTCAGATCGCGAACTGCCTCGGCGACAGCTTTACGGGAAGGAACTTTGTTATCATTTGCTTTTGCAGCATTTTCGATAGCCTTCAGGCAGATAGCCATTGAATCATAGGCTTGAGCGGCGAACGGCTGGGGTGTTGCATTGTATTTTGCCGTGAAATCCTTGATAAACTTGGCGGTTCCTTGATATACGGAGGCGGGACCGGAAACAGTCGAATAAAAAGTTCCGCCGCCGGAAATCAGGTTGCCGGCGCCGATTTTGGCTGCGTCGGAGGAATCAAAACCATCGTCACTGAGGAAGATACCTTCATACCCTCTCTCGCGAGCCTGTTTGAAAAGAACGGCAGCCTGGAATGCCATACCGCCGAAGTAAACAAGATCAGGATTGCCCGCGACAACAGGGGACAACAAGGCATCAAAGTTGGCTTTTTCTTCCGTGCCTTCAAAACCAAGAACTTTTATGCCGTTTTCCGTGGCTTTTTGTTTGAAGAATTCGGCAATTCCTTGACCATATGCGGTCTTATCATGAACAACAAATACGGTTTTTACACCTTTTTTAGCGGCAAAGTCTGCACCAACCACACCCTGCACATCATCTCGTCCCACGATACGATTCACTTCCAGATAACCGCGGGTGGTTACTTTTGGATTGGTGTTAGCCGGAGAAACATTGACGAGCCCAGAGGTGTGATATACCTCGGAAGAAGGAATCTGCACGCCTGAGTTGTAATGGCCGACAACCGCGAGTATCGCCGGGTCCGATACGATTCGTTTGGCATTGGCAACGCCTGTATCCGGATTTGCCTGATCATCAAAAGGTGCAAGATCAATCTTAAACCCCATAGCGGTCAAAGGGCCCCCCAACTGCTCTAGAGCCAATTCAGCGCCCCGCTTAATGTCTACACCGATTACAGACTGGTCTCCGGATAATGGCGACTGGGTAGCAATTTTGATCGATTTATCGGCGGCACCGGCTAAACTGCAAAGTGCAAGCGACATACCTGCGGCGACCATCACTTTAAAGATCGAAAGCCTACGTACTGACATACTTTTCTCCTCCCTTGTAAACAGCGTTTTTGTTCGGTTTACCATTTCCATTCTTTTGCAGTTAGTTTCATCGCAAAAGCATCTTTCAATGGTATCCTCATTGACCATTCAGCGTTCACGCGAATAAAAAGAAGGAAGTATACCCAAATTGAATACATTTGAAGTAATCCCAATATTCCTTCTTTTTATTTTGGTCATCATGCTAGCTGATTAGCTCTACCGGCGCAACAAAATTAGCGGTTTTAGCAGCTTGATGTTGATTTTTTCCGATATCCTACAAAAGAGTAGCTCATTTGTCCTAATTTTGCAATTTTGTGAAATAATTCGGCAAAAGCAAATCGCCTGGTATCTGGTCGGACCTTTTGCAGTCATGTATTTGCCAGGAACAGCTCGGCAGAGAAAAGAGCATCACAATTGATGGCGTCGTAAAAACTCTTCACCTTCTTCGTTGCCACAAATTTTCAATCATTTCGAAGCACCTCTTGTACGTCGAAATGATTGAAAATTTGCACGCCTCGAATCTGAAGTTTTTTACTTAGCCATCCTTGCTTTTTAGGTTTTTACGAGTTTGCCACAATTGATAAATTCGTAAAAACCTGAAATTTCGGATGGCATCGTAAAAAATCATCAAGGTTGCTGAGATGGACTCGGGGCCCTGGGAATTTTTGATAATTGGATTGTATTGAGAAATACCTCAGATGCGAAGCGTCGCCTTAAGCCTGTCCGGCTTCAAGAGGAGATCAAGAGCATCGAGGATATCAGTGCAAATAATGTCCGCCTGAAGGATCGCGGCAATACAGGCTCCTTCTTCCTGGATGAGGGCAACCCCCAAAGCGGCTGATTTCAGCATAAGACTGTCATTTCTGCCATTGCCGATGGCTGCAACATTTTCTGCGCCAAGAGCACAAATATAGGCCTCTTTCTGTCGGTCTTGCCCTGACGGACCGATAATTTGCAGAGAACAGGGGAGACCAGACAGCTTCTGTCCAACCGTTCCATGGGTATCCGCGGTAATTATATGTATCTGAATATTGTCCGAGAGCTCTGCTATCTTCTCGGCTACTCCGCCAAGCAATTCCCCATCCCGTGCCAGAGTACCGTTATAGTCGAAAACAAGATGTGCAAGGCGCAGAACCCCAGCACCAGGAATATCTACCTCTATCATAATGAAATTCCGTAAGTATTTATTGGTTGTTCCAGGCGTCGGCCACTTCCATTACCCTGATGTTGCTCACTCTTATTTCTTTATACCGGAGAGAACGGAAGACTCATTCGGCAGGCCCAGCTGATGGTGGGCAATATCGGCGACTCCGGCCCGTTCGAGCATGGTGCTGATTTCGGCTTTGGAATAAGAGCGTCCCCCTTTGGTGCCGACCAGCATGTTGAGAGCAAAAAGCGCAGGGAACTCCGGCCCGTCCTTGCTGTCATTCAGCATGAATTCATGAATCAATATCAAGCCCCCAGGCTCAAGTGCCGCGACGGTTTTCTCCAGGCAGGTCTGACACTCCAACTCATTGTTGCTATGCAGTATCTGCGAGAGCCAGGCGACATCATAAGGACCTCCGATTATCGGGTCGACATTGAAATCCCCGCCTAAAAAATCAATTCGATCAGAAAGATTGAACCGCGCCACTGTCTTTTGGGCAAAGGGTTCCGTTGTCGGACGATCAAGGATCACGGCCTTCAGTTCAGGGTTGGCGAGACAAAAATGAATGGCATAGGTACCTGGTCCACCACCCAGGTCGAGCAGCCGTCTGCGATCGGATAGCTTGAATTTTTCAGCCATTTGCGGCGCGATCATCATAGCCAGGTTGAACATGCCCATGAGAAAACTCTCGCGTTCGGCCTCCGCACCGTAAGAACGGCGATCGACAGGTCCGCCCGACAGCACCGCCTGATCGAGTTGCGCCCAGCCATCAAGAATATGGTGGTGATGAAGAATAATATGTCCCATATACTCTGGAGAATCGAGAACCAGAAAATTCCTGGAAAATTCGGTATTTTCATATTTCCCGCCTTTTTTATTCAGCAGGCCAGTTGCCGCCAACGCGTCAAGGAGCAGTCCGGTCGCCCGGCTATCTGAACCGATACTTTCAGCCAATGTGTCTGCATCGTAGCCTGCATCCCCCAGCACGGTAAATATCTTCAGCCGCACTCCCGCCTGCACGGTACATCCCAGCCAGTACCCGCTTGACACACCAAGCAACATGCCGAGGTTCCATTCTTTTTTCATAGCTTACTCCATATTGTCTTTTTGTTCATACATGCCCCCTTAGAGGACACGGCTGTTGGTTTTCCTCGTGGGAAAAACCAATCGCTGTAAAAACGGCGAATAACCCGGAATACCTGCTCTTGAAGACAGTATGTTTCTTGCAAAAAGAAGAAAACATACTGTAAGGTACTAACGCAGTTTTCCGGCAACCTACTCGACTGCAAACCAAACCGGAAGATTTAGTCACAGTAGTCATTATTTAAAGTAAAGTTCATCCTATCATACAAAATCATGAAGCAGCCGACAAATGAAGTCAGCGATCAGGAATTAAAAAAAGTTATTGCTGATTTTCTCGATCTGGGCCATGTGGAAAACATCGTGGCAATGTTCCGCCGGGAACCCAAATATTACCAATGGGCCGGAGAGCTCCTGAGGGATGAACGTTTAAGCGTTCGCCTGGGAGTCACAGTACTATTCGAGGAATTGCAGAAAATCCAACCCGGCAAACTCAAATTCGCCCTTCCCTCGCTGGTCGAACTGCTTCATGCCGAAGAACCGCTTATTCGAGGAGAAGCTGTTTCCATCCTGGGGATCATCGGCACGGCGGAAGCCCTGGCGCAGATTCGTCGTCTTCAGGAAGACCCAAGTCCGCAGGTCCGGGAAATGGTCCAGCTTGTTTTGGAAGACCAACCATGAATAACAGGAAAAACGCTAAGCCCCCGGGTGCCGGCTCACGACGTAACCATTTCCCCTGGTGGGTAAGCGTCATGTTTGCGATCGGCAGCTATTGCAGCTTGAAATTTGTGATCCCCGGACTCCATCCGACGAACCCTGCCTTGCAAAAATTAGCTCAGGCGGCGCCAACCTTCGCCCCAATTATAACCATTCTCTTTTTGCTGCTGGCGGCAAAGCAACTCTATGATATAGATGCTGCCGAGGATGCCGGGGACAACGAAGATGCGCCCGAGGAAGAAGAGGACGAGAACCCTGATAAATAACAGCGCGGCCTGGTAATCGCCGCTCATGGCCGCCTGACACTTTCTATTTGTTACGGAAACCGTCTATTCCTCTTTTATTCATGGGAAAATCTGGTATCTTTATGCCTGGTAACGGAAAGAGGCGGAAACTCTCTGTATTGAAACGACGCCTGGAAATAAGATAAAAGAAATGTTATTAATCAGACTTTCGCTCTTAGCTTTAATAACATTTGCCGGACCGTCAAACTTCTCGAAATCAGTCGTCCCGTTTAAAATGACATTCTGAAAAAAACTTGAGGTTAACACTGTTTAATGAAAATACAGAGTGATCGCTTGAGACAGATTTTACAAAATCCATGGATTCCCTACGTAGTCCCATTCACACTCTTTTTATTTTTGACCGAGCCCGCCCGCTTCTATCCAGCCTTGATTCCGCACCTCTATATCTCCAAGACTGTTCTGGTCGGAGCTTTGCTCTGGTTCTGGCGACACAGGTATGCCGCGGACTTTACTTCGGGCCTCTCGCTTCGTGAAGTACTGACAGCTTTTTGCAGTGGCCTCCTGGTGCTTGTTATCTGGATTGTCCCCGAAAAGCACCTCTTTCAAATAGGCCAAAGCTCCGGCTTCAATCCCTATGCCTTGAGTGAGTCGATGACCGCGGCAATCGGACTTATAGGTGTGCGGCTGGTCGGCTCTTCAGTGGTTGTTCCGGTCATGGAAGAATTGTTCTGGCGTTCCTTTTTAATGCGTTATCTTATTAGCTCGGATTTTCGTTCTGTTTCCGTTGGGACTTTTACCTGGTTTTCCTTTATAGGCATTTCAGTTCTGTTTGGGCTGGAGCATCACCGTGTAGTGGTTGGGATCATAGCCGGACTGATTTACGGGCTCCTGCTGGTTCATCAGAAAAATCTCAAGGGAGTCATCCTGGCTCATGGAGTCACTAATTGCGGGCTGGGTATCTATATTCTGGCCACCGACAACTGGATGTTCTGGTAAGTACCGGGCGCTTCCAGCGATAATACCTGAACGGTGTTCCGGTGCATGCGCATTTTTACCGCATAGAATGGCAATTCTTAAGATAATTAAGCATTATCTTTTGTTTTTGAAGATAATTCGTTATATGACAATCTCGTAAAAACCTAAAATCAGCGATGACTAAGTAAAAAACTTCAGATTCAAGGCGCAGATCTCCTTTTCAGATTTTTTTACCCACCTATCCAATCGACACATGCTTGATCTGACAGATAAAAAAATTTTAACCATCCTCCAGGAAAACGGCCGGATCACCAATGCCGGACTGGCGCAGAAGATCGGCTTGTCACCACCTGCCGTTCTGGAGCGGGTAAGACGGCTGGAGTCATCGGGGATTATCGAAAAGTATGTTGCCATCCTGAACCGGGAGCAGGCCGGATTCGCTATCCAGACCATCGTCATGGTTTGCCTGAGTCACCATCAGATTTCATCTCTCCAGAACGTCAAGGAACGACTGACCCGGATGGACGAGGTGCTCGAATGTCATCAACTGACAGGCGAGGTCGATTTTCTCTTGAAAGTCGCGGTCAAAGACATGGCCAGCTATACGGACTTCGTCAACAACAAGCTCTCGGGAATACCAGGCATCCAGAATGTTAAAACATCATTTATCCTGGAAACACTGAAAAACAGCACTGCTCTCAAGCTCCTGCCCGATACGTAGCATATTCCCCCCGGAAAATTATCTCTAATCGGACCGAATCCAGGGATGATAAAATTCCCATTACAGGGTATATGGCATGGTAAATGAAATAAGCCATCCCCGGCCAATAAACGGGACCTAATCAAGGGATGCATTTTTCAGAACCCATAAATGAAATTTATACCTGGAGGATATCCTTTCATCGCAACAGAAGGAGAATTCCCAAGGTGGCTACTATTCCTTTCTCAGCAAATCTGATCAGCTCATCTGATCGGCTAATTTTATCTGCTAATCTGAACAGAGACAAAAATGATGAAAAACCAGGACGAGCTTATTGCCCAAGCTGCGGCAATAATAACTATGGGAGAAAATGTTCTCGCCACGGAAACCACTGACAGCCAGTCAAAATCCCTTGTAAACGAATTAAAATTCCACGATTTCAGGATTAGCGCCCTTTCCTATCTCAGCCGGGTCTTTGGAGAACTCAGCACTCACTACCAAAGCTTCAAGACCGAAGTCACCCACCATACGGCGAGCCGTACCAGAAGAGGAATCGGAGTGCTTACCGCTGCCAGAAGAGAGCTCCAGGGAGACTGGCTGGAAACAACCAGCGGCGCGGTTGCCCGGGATATCTTGACCGACATGCTTCGCCTCGCCAGATTACAGTTTGACCAGGGCAATCATTGGGCGGCCGCAGTTATCAGCGGTGCCATCCTCGAAAAGCACCTGCGCAATCTCTGTCTGGCAAGAGGCCTGGCAATGCACAATGAAATCCAGGGCAAAGCAGTTCCGAAAAGAGGACTTCAGCTGACGGGAGAAGCGTACAAGAAAAAACTGTACGACAGACAGATGAACAAAACCGTAATTGGCTGGATTGAGCTCTGCGATGCGGCAGCCGCCGGAAAACACGAGGCTGTCGATCCGGCTCGGGTAAAGAATATGCTCAATGAAATGATGGCTTTTCTGGTAAAAATCAAATATTGATGGACTCGTAAAAACCTTAAAATCGGGATGGCTAAGTAAAAAACTTCAGATTCGAGGCACGCAAATTTTCAATCATTTCGACGTACAAGAGGTACTTCGAAATGATTGAAAATTTGTGGCAACGAAGAAGATGAAGAGTTTTTACGGCGCCATCAAATATTAGAGGGCTTGTTTATCATGCATCCACCACCACTGTTACGGCCAGATACTCTCCTGTTTATCTATTATATAGAAGGCACTATACCCGCCCTGTATACGATTAATGCCGAAGGCTTCATTGGTAACTGGGTGGAAGATGATTTCAGTTTTCTCTTTTTTACTCAGCCGGCAAAAAAACTGGTGCGGGAAATCTTAGCAGACTTTCCGGAGTTCAAGCTCCTCGACGATTATGAAATGACCTATGCGCAATGGCAGGGCGGCAATATCGAACCTGTTCGCATCGGGCGTTTCCTGCTCAACCCCACCTGGATCAAAGCGTCTCCCGGCGAAAACGACATAGCTATCACTCTCGATTCGGGCGTGGTGTTCGGAAACGGCAACCATCCGACAACCCAGGCCTGCCTGGAAGCCATTGAAATTGCCTGTGCCGGCAAGAGGGTCAGGACCATGCTCGATCTTGGTTCGGGCACCGGTATTCTGGCACTGGCAGCCGCCAAGCTGGGTTGTGAAAAAATCCTCGCTCTCGATTATAATTATCTGGCTACCCGAACTGCCTGTATTAACGTATCTTTAAATAATCTTGACGACCACATTCTGGTGGTAAACGGCAGAGCGGAAGACCATACAAGCGTTGCCACAGACTTGCTGGTTGCCAACATCCATTATGATGTGATGAAGGATCTGGTAAGAACGGAGGGCTTTCTCAAACAAAAATGGTTTATTCTGTCCGGACTATTGCGCAGTGAGGCCGGAAAAATCCTTGAATTTCTCAATTCCCAGCCTGTTCTTATCCTGAAACAGTGGAGTCAGGACGATATCTGGCATACTATTTTAGGGATAACCAACCCCCACTAGAGGGTACTCTTTTATTCCCCTTGCTTTGCGGGGATAAGTTTAAAAATTTGAAAATTTGCGCGCCTTGAATCTGAAGTTTTTTACTTAGCCATCGCTGATTTTAGGTTTTTACGAGATTATCTTCTTAAAAAAACCAAAAACAATCTGTAAGGAAACCTCTGAAACGGAGTAACGCAGGAGGCAATAATGGCAAGGCTCATAGTGATTGGTGGCGATGCAGCGGGCATGAGCGCCGCTTCCATGGTTCGCAGGCTTCAGCCGGATATGGAAATCAGCGTATTTGAGCGGGGACCGCACACCTCTTTTTCGGCCTGAGGCATTCCTTACTATGTCGCCGGACTGGTCGACACCCAGGATGCGCTTATTGTCAGAACACCACGGATCTTTCGCGAAAAATATAATATTGCTGCACATGTCCGCCACGAGGTAATGGCCATTTCTCCAGAAAACCAGAAGGTGCTGGTGAGAGATCTCGATAACGCCAGGGAACGTTGGGAAGGATACGATCAGCTTCTCATAGCTACCGGCACAAGTCCCGTAAAACAGAAACTTTCAGGAATCGACAGTCGAAATATCCATGATGTAAACAGTTTGCTGGGCGGTTTTCGCTTGCGGCAGGTCCTCGACGAGGAAAAACCGCGGACGGCAGCTATAGTCGGTGGCGGCTATATCGGGCTGGAAATAGCCGAGGCCTTGCAGCTGCGGGGCTTGAAGGTTGCCATGGTCCAGCGCAGAGCACAGGTAATGCCCACTTTCGATCCGGATATGGGAGAAAGGATAGGCAGCTCCCTGCTGGAAAGAGGCATCCTTTTGTATCGCAACGAAACAGTTCTGGGTTTTGCCCAAAAAAAAGGACTAGCTGGACCGGCCACTGGTGTTATCACGGATCAACGGACCATTCCTGCCGATCTCATCATCCTTGCGCTGGGCATCGCTCCCAATACCAAGCTGGCCAAAGATGCAGGCATCCCGCTCGGAATAAAAGGCAGTATCAAAGTAAACGAACTCCAGCAGACGGAGACGGTGAATATCTGGGCCGCAGGAGATTGCGCCCAGGCTTACCATCTGGTCAGCCGCAGGCCCGTGCATATAGCCTTGGGGACTGTCGCCAACAAACAGGGAAGGGTTGCCGGCATGAACCTTGGGGGAAAATATGCCACCTTTCCCGGATTAGTGGGTACAGCGATCACCAAATTCATGGATATCGAATGCTCCAGGACCGGTTTAAACGAAGCACAAATCAAATCGATGGGCTGGCAGTATGCGGTGGGCAAGATAGATGGACGCACCCTACCCCGCTACTATCCGGGATCGGCTCCGATATGTGCCAAGATACTGGCAGAGAAAGGTTCAGGACGACTCCTCGGAGCCCAGATAGTCGGTGGCCCGGGATCGGCCAAACGCATTGATACCGCGGTAACCGCACTCCATGCCGGTTTCACCCTTGAGGACCTGCTCTATCTTGATCTCAGCTACGCCCCACCCTTTGCCGGAGTATGGGATCCCCTGGTGATTGCGGCGAGAATGGCCCTGAAACAAGTTTGATGGACTCGTAAAAAGCTCAATCTACTTCGTTGCAGGTCGTTGTCAAACCGAAATGAGCCGCACAAAAAAAGGCGGACAGTTTATTTGTCCGCCTTTTCGATCCTGTCTTTCCTCCAGCATTCTTTACAGCTGCTGAAGTGCTGCAATCCTATCCTCCAGAGACGGATGGCTTCTGAACAGTGCCGAGATGCCTCCCTTTTTGCCCCGGATACCGAAAGCCGCCATTTGATCAGGCAGACGCGACGGCTCGTGATGTGCCTGCAATCGCCGCAATGCACTGACCATCTTCTCCTTGTTTGTCAGATAGGCAGCACCCTTGTCGGCAGTATATTCCCTCTTTCTGGAAAACCACATGACGATGATCGAGGCGAACAGTCCGAGAACCATCTCGAGAATAATGGTCACCGCCATGTATCCTAAAAATCCCAACCCTTCGCCCTCGTCATCCCGGCTGAGAAAACTGCTGATAATATTAGCCGCCACACGGGATAAAAAGATGACAAACGTATTTAAAACACCTTGAATCAGGGAAAGTGTCACCATGTCACCACAAGCCACATGAGTTATTTCATGACCGAGCACCGCCTCGACTTCATCCTTGTTCATGTTTTGCAAGAGCCCCGTCGAAACCGCAACCAAGGCAGAATTCTTATTCATTCCCGTGGCAAAGGCGTTCATGTCGGGAGAGTTATACATCGCCACCTCGGGCATACCGATTTCCGCCTTATCAGCCATGCTCCGAACGGTATCATAGAGCCATTTCTCCGTCGGATTACCCGGGCTGACGATAACTTTTGCACCGGTGGATTTTTTGGCAATCCATTTGGACATGGCCAGCGAAATAAACGAGCCTCCCATCCCAAACATCGCCGCCATCACCAGCAACCCCGAAGTGGACCGCGAATCAACCCCCAGAAGACTCATGACAATTCCGAGCAAAATGAGAATTGCCATGTTGGTTGCTAAAAACAGAACGATTCGTAACACGTTATCCCTCCAATTTTGTGACCATTTTTCTCTGCAAATGCCAAAACTCGACGATTATACGCAACAGCTCAAATGAAATCAGGATAAAGATAAACATCCTTTTACCTGTCACAAGAATTCATCGATTACTTCGTGTCGTATTTTCAGGAGGCTTTTCACAGCACCCCATTTACAAACGATATGGCTGCCGTGCATAGAAGCATAAAAGTGCTGGTTTTGGTGAGGGCGGACACATAGGTCCGCCCCTACATGCTCATTGCTGAATATTTCACTGTGCATGGCTTAGTCGAATTGCTGCAGCACTTTTTTCACCATGTTCCCATCGGCACTACTGCCGAAATGCTGCATGATCGGTTTCATTGCCTGCATTTTGTTGCCAAAGGCGGAAATATCTATATTCTGTTTTACCCAGTCGTAAATCTCCTGCTCGCTGGCCTGCTTAGGCAGATATTCCTCCATGATTAGCAAAAAAGGTGAGCTTTCTTCTTTTTGCGCCGCCAGCAGTTCCCGTTCTGATTTTATCAGTTTTTTAATGATGGCGATAACTTGTTCATCACTCAGTACCTTCCCCGGCTGACGGGCGAATTCTCCCATCAGGATACGGATTGCACCGGTCCGATCAGTGTCTCTCGCCTTCATGGCAGCTTTCAGATCCTCTTTTAACGATTCCTGCATACTCATAATATTCTCCTGAAATTAGTGTTGTTATCTTATAGAATTGATTATTATTTCATGATTTGATTGTACCGTTCCACCGGCAAGGCGAGCGATACGATACCATCTTCATTCAGTAAAAAAAACAGGATTCAAAACAGGATTAAAAACGCTATGATAACGGTCACTGCGGCAATCATTGAAAAAAACGGCCTCATACTGGCCGCCCGGCGAAAATCCGGCAGCCACCTGGCAGGTTACTGGGAATTTCCCGGCGGAAAGGTTGAGCCAAAAGAAACAGAGACGAAATGTCTTGCCAGAGAACTGCGGGAAGAGTTTGCCGTTGAATGTACCGTCGGCAATTTTTTTGCCGAATCCATCTATGATTATGGGATAAAAACCATCAGGCTGCTCGGTTACCGGGTTATACATAAAAGCGGCGCCTTTCAGTGCCGGGACCATGATCGGATAGTTTGGCTGCCGATCGATCAGCTGCATACTCTTATGTGGGCTCCCGCGGACGTTCCCCTTGTGGAAAAATTACAGGAGGAGTATCGGAAAAGTGCCATTAAAGCCCCTTCACCTCAGCCCGGTGCCAAATCGTAGCAACAGGGCGTTGAATAGGGGCACGGCACTGATTATTCATTCCGGGAATGATTAATCCTCTCGCGCCGACTGTTTCCTGGCTATCCTGGCCACATGAGCTCCCTGAAATCGAGCGATTTTCAGTTCGTTCTCGGAAGGTTGCCTAAGACCATCCGCTGCCGCGAGGGTTCCCGCACCATAGGGTGATCCGCCGGTGATTTCGTTCATATTCATCAATTCCTGGCACGAATAGGGAACGCCTACAATGATCATGCCCTGGTGCAACAAGGTGGAATGAAACGAGGTAATCGTTGTTTCCTGTCCGCCATGCTGCGTGGCAGTCGAGGTGAATACGCTGCCCACTTTGCCAATCAAGTCACCGTGCAACCACAACCGGCCGGTCTGGTCGAGAAAATTACGCATTTGTGAGCACATATTTCCAAAACGCGTCGGCGTACCAAAAATTATGGCATCATAGCCCGGCAGTTCGTCGGGGGTCGCAACCGGCGCCTCCTGATCCAGTTTGGCACCGGCCTTTCTCGCTATGTCTTCCGGTACCAGCTCAGACACACGCTTAAGTGTAACCTCGGTCCCTTCAACGCTTCGTGCCCCTTCAACCACTGCCTGCGCCAGTGTTTCGACATGACCATACATACTGTAATAAAGTACAAGAATTTTTGCCATTACCTACCTCCTTGCCGATGTTAATAAAAATCATTACCTCGAATCGAGAAATGCAGAGCCGTGCGGCTAAAAGATAATTTTTGATACTCTTATCTCA
Organism: uncultured delta proteobacterium; assembly: GCA_963835305.1. Taxonomy (GTDB): domain Bacteria; phylum Desulfobacterota; class Desulfobulbia; order Desulfobulbales; family Desulfocapsaceae; genus Desulforhopalus_A. The sequence continues at coordinate 129,104 of CAWIEU010000006.1, read as the reverse complement.
CGCTGCTTATCCTCGGGGTTATTCTACGGGCGGATTCCCTTGAATACTCGTGGCAGCTCGTCCCCAAAAACAGTAAGAACTTTATCGAACTAAGCTATGCCAGGCAGATAGAGAGACCGATCTTATCCGGATTATTCGCTCTTTTATATACTGGCGGATCGTTACCAGGGTTGATACAGAAAAAAAATAAATTATTGTCTGAGCTATCAAACAAGAACAGGGCATCCGCGCAATTTTTGAAAAATTCGTCTTACCAACATCCTAAAGAAGCCCTGCAAAAAGTCTGGCGGGTTTTAATGGCTATTTTTTCTGATATTTCCTACTATACGCTCATGTCCTGCCGGAACAGCTCAGGATCTTGCATTGAACGTATATGAAACTATCAATTCATCGAGATGGATATCTCCTCGCTCCTCAACCAGGAACAAACAATGACACTTCTCCCCGCTATTGAAATGGAAACCGGTTCCAATCCCGACAGTTCGGTAATCTGGCTGCATGGACTCGGTGCCGACGGCAACGATTTTGCTCCCATCGTCCCCGCCTTGAATCTGCCGGGAGATATGGCTGTCCGGTTTATTTTTCCTCATGCACCAACTATGCCGGTGACCATTAACGGTGGTTTCATCATGCCAGCCTGGTATGACATTCGGGAAATGGCTATTGATAGAAATGTAGATACAGCCGGTCTCATGGTTTCCGCAGCTGAGATCAACGCGTTTATCGACCGGGAACAGGAAAGAGGCGTCGCAGGCGAAAGGATTGTCATTGCCGGTTTTTCTCAAGGAGGTGCGGTCGCGTATCAGGTGGCACTCAGCCATGAAAAACCGCTGGCCGGATTACTTGCCATGTCAAGCTATTTTGCCACCGCCGATATCATTAAAACCAGCGAAATGAACAAAATGATTCCCATCATGATTCAACACGGCGACTTTGATCCGGTGGTCCCGGAAATTCTTGGCCGCAAGGCGTATAACCTGCTTAGCAAAAAAGGATACAATGTCAGCTACCAGAACTACCCCATGGAACACGCAGTCTGTCCCGAGCAGATTGGTGATATTTCACTGTGGCTGCAAGCTATCCTGCGCCGACATTAGCACCTTTGAATTTCATTTTATTTTTTTAAAAGATAATCTCGCAAAAACCTAAAAAATCAGTGATGGACGCCATCAAAAATGAATTTTGTGAAGTTATCTCTCCCCTCCAAACAGGGGGACCAAAGAGAGCAGCCCTTTGTGGGGTGCAGGTTTTAAGGAGGTCTTATGGATTCCCTGGCTTTTATTGCTGAACAGAAAATTGCTGAGGCCATGCGGGAAAGGGATTTGAATTCCCCAAAATGGAAAAACAAGCCACTTCCCCTGGAAGATGACCGGTTTGTTCCCGATGATTTGAAAATGGCCTATAAAATACTGAAGAATAGTGGCTATCTGCCTCCGGAAGTAGAGGAGCGTAAGGAAGTCAAAAGACTGGAGGACCTGATTGTAAAGACAGTCGATGAACACGAACGCCTCAAGCAGATGAAAAAGCTCAATGTTCTGCTTATGAAAATAGATGCGCGACGTCCGGTTTCCTCCAACATCACCAGTCAGCATGACTATTACCGCAAGGTGGTGGAAAAAATAACCCTGCATTCCAAGGCGAAAGATAACGGTTCAAAGTAATCCCCGGAAGCAATCATTGCCGCCAGGCGGTAACGATTGCTGACAAATGAATGCAGCTGAACGTAAATGGGTATGAAAACTATCATTCCACATAAAAACAACGAGCATCTCGCTGAAGCGGCAGAAAAATTCAAGGCCGCTTCCTGTGCGGCGGCACTGACCGGAGCCGGTATTTCCGTCAACAGCGGCATCGCCGATTTCCGCAGTCCCGGTGGAGTCTGGACCATTTTTGCGCCGGAAGAGTATGCAACGCTGGAGGTTTTTCTCAATGCTCCCGAAAAGGCCTGGAAGCTTTACCGGGAGCTGGGTAAAGGATTGCTCGGCAAAAAACCTAATCCGGCACATGAGGTACTGGCGGAATTTGAAGAATTCGGGTTACTGAAGGGACTGATTACTCAAAACGTCGACAGCCTGCATCAGGCCGCAGGCAGCAAAAATGTGCTGGAAATCCACGGTGACCATCAACATCTACAGTGTCTGCGCTGCAATCTGGTTTTCCCGGTAACCGCCGACCACTACACCATGCAGGAGATCCCCGCATGTACACGCTGCAACTCTCCCCTCAAACCAAACGTCGTCCTGTTCGGGGAAACAGTCAGAAGCATGGAAAGAATAGAAGAGCTTATCGACAACTGTGACCTGCTGCTGGTCATCGGTACCTCCGCCTCGGTATATCCGGCCGCGGGTCTGCCGCTATTGGTAAAGGAGCATGGCGGTCTCGTCTTTGAATTCAACCGGGAATCCGAACTCTCCACTTCCGGATACGCATACACGAACCCTATTTCCGATTATTTTTTCCAGGGCGATGTGGTCGCCACCTTGTCTCTGTTCAGGCAGTGTGTTTTGGCGCGATAGGAATTCTTTCTTAAATATTCCAAGGACCAATGCCGAAAAGAAACGAATCAACGGGGATATCGCTCCGTCGTGCTATTTTTAGTGGAATACGTGACGAAGTTATTTTTCTTTGATAGACTGAAGTGCAGCGGCACAATCCGTCCGCCGGATGTTTGTGCAACTATCGTTTTTTTACTGTATGGAGATGCATGAAATTTTGTAAAGACTGCGGAGCCGTGCTCAATATCTTCGGCAATAATGAGAAAGATCTGTGTTCATCCTGCATGCAGCCCGAAAAAAGGGTGGAACCGGCCGATCCGCTTCCTGCTCCTGTACCACTTCCGGCGGTGACACCACCAATAGAAGAGCAGTATGCACTGTTCGGCGACGCTGTATTGTCCTGCGAAAATAATAAAATTGTGTTGCGCTCAAAAGAAGGATGGGAACTCTGGAGTAGTCCCTTCGACACAGAAGCAGAACTGAAAACGATACTTGCCAGGGCGAAGCAGATTTATCAAATCCGTTTACGAAGGAAAAAAAATTAAGCCAGCAACCTCACATCAATCCAGCCGGCCGGTGCTCTTCACAATAAGATGACAGTAACAATTTCCATAGGATCGGGTAAAGGCGGCACCGGAAAAACCACGATTATAGCCAATCTGGCAGTACTTCTGGCAAAAACCGGCAAAAAGGTCTGTCTTGTTGACCTCGATCTCGGCGGCGCCGATGTGCATCTGCTGTTCGGACAATTTGAACCGAAACGGACTCTGACCGATTTTCTCAATAAAAAGGTGCAGTCAATCAATGAAGTTGCACATACTCTCTATTCCTACAACGGTCTGCGGATTGTTCCCGGAACAGGGTATACTCTGCAGACTTCCAACATAACCTACCAGGAAAAGCAGCGTCTTCTCCGCGGTCTGCAGGATATTGATGCGGATATTCTGCTAATAGATATCGGGGCAGGCACCAGCTATCACGCCCTTGATTTTTTTATGCAATCCGATATTCAGATCTGTGCGACATTGCCTGACCCCACCGCAATCATGGATCTCTATAACTTTCTGCAGCTGGCGACAATCAGAAAGGTGCTTGGCGGTTTTCTCTCCCAGAGCGATGTGGCAAATGCACTGAAAAATCACAATTTCAAATCGCTTCAGGAAGTCTTCGAACTGGCGGAAAAAACCAGCGAGGGCTCAAAGGAAAAAGGTCAGGAGGCTCTGAAATATTTCCATCCGCTTCTCATTATCAACAGAGACAATCCGAATTGTCTGGTCAACAAAACCAAGCTCAGGAAAATGGTCACCAAATATCTTGGGATCGACATGCCTGAACTAGGTGAGATTCCGGATGACGAAGCAATCAACAAGGCTCTCAAGACCTTCATGCCGGTTGCGGAATTGTATCCGGATTCTCCTGCATCGCAAGCTCTGGAAGCGATAGCGGAAAAAACTGTCCGGCTTGTCGAGCTGTTTACCCACTACAACAATTCCAACTAGGGTCTGTCCGGGAATGAGTAATTCTGGTTTAGCACCCCGGCAGGCAGCCTGGTGTCTACAGCTCTTTGGTATCCCAGGTCGTCTTCACCAGGAAAATTCCTACCGGAATGTAGGAGGCAAGAGCAAGAGCGGCAATATTAGGAAAAATAACTTTGGTCTCGGGGGAATATATGAGCAGATAGGCGACCAGAAGCGGCACCTTGTCAAGTTGGAAGAAGGCAAAAAGGCCCAGGACAAATCGCCGCATAAGATCCGGATGACGATCGGACGTTCCCTTGGAAGCCCGATAGAATAAATAACAGGATAAAGAGATACCCAGCAGGAACATACAGGTTCCTATCAAGACTTCCGTCGCCAGGGACGAGGGCTCCGCGGACAGCTTTTCGGCATCGGATGGAAACCAGTAGATAGATGAAAGGAAGAGACTGGCAAGGTAGCCGCCAATCCCGCCGAGCAGATATTTAAAATGAACGGCGGAAACCTGCTCCCCCTTTGCCGGTTTGGTTTTCACCAGAAAGAGCGCCACCGTCATACCGGTAAGGATCAGTCCCATAACAAAATAGGGCCATGCAGGAACCTTTTCATAAAGCGGGAAAAAAGGCCGCTGTGGGTCAATAGGCAGAATAAAGAGGATTCCGAAAAAAAAAGAGCATAGCGCCCCAAATCCAACCAGCAGTCCGGTCATTAATCTCCCCAGACCGGTAAGGTAGCTCATCCCGGCCACCAGAGATGCGAAAACCGCAATAAAAACCCGTACCACCATCCGCCGCCAATCTCCCTTGAAGTTGATGCAATCTGTAAGGTTCTAAAAAACCGAAGTGCATTAACTGATAACTATTGTCCCGAAATGTTGCAACTTATTCCGATACAAAAGGAAGGCACCTGAGTTTAATACGCATTTCAGGTGAATGGCAGCAGCAGGCCAAAGAGAGTCAGCATCACTCCCGATATTTTTTCGATCACAAAGATGGATCTGCCCAGCCGTTCCCTGATCCTGTCCCGTCCGATCACAAGAGCTACCCCGCTGTCCCAGAGAAATACAACCGTAGTCATCCAGAGGGCGTAAAGGCAGCGGATCGTGAATCCGGTTTTGTCAGAAACCATGACGGTAAAGAGCGCCAGATAAAAAATGATATTTTTGGGGTTGAGAATGCCGGACATAAATCCAATAAAAAACTGTTTGCCGAAATCATGCACCTGCAGAAGGCTTGCAGGCCTTTCTTCCTTGAGGGACCGCAATGGCGTTTTAAGTAACATGATGCCCAGAAAAATCAGGTAAATTGCACCAAGATATTTAAGTCCGGTCATCAGCCAGACCATTTTTCGAATAACTTCAAGACTAAAGATCGAACAAAGCAGATACAGTGCATTGGCTGCTGTAATACCTGAGCACACTCCAAGGGCGTAGCGCAGGGGAAGCCTGAGGGAAGCCTGCATTATAAGAAAAAAGTCCGGGCCGGGGCTGATTAAGGCAAGAAAATGGGCTGACGCAATGAGTATAAATTCCATATCATTCTCCTTTTTTTCGAGAATGATAGAAAATTTATGCAAAGAATTATTGTATAAAATTGACGCGGTATTCCTGCGGTGTAACAGTCGTCATCGCCTTGAAGTGGCGGTGGAGATGGCTTTGGTCAAAAAAACCGCATTCCAGTGCGGTTTCGGTTATATCCATACCGGCTTGCAGATATTTTCTGGCCTGCTCAACCCTGCAGTTCATGCGATAGGCATGGGGCGTGATGCCGGTTACTGCCTTGAACCGGCGCAACAGAGTATATGGGTTTGCTCCAAGCCTGCCGGCCAGAGACTCCAGGGTGAGATCGTCTCTGAGGTTTTCCCCAAGCAGGGTTTTCAACTCCTCTATATTTTCAGGCACATTCCGCCGCTCAACCTGCATCCGGCAAGCGCGGCTGAAAACGGCGCAGCTCAGCTCGACCAGCGATTGCTCTTTTTCCAGCAGATGTACTGTCGAATCCATCAACTGATTAACAACGTTATAGTAACGGCCGTAGAGATCCGGGTCATCGAGCAGGATTTTCTCGGCCGGTAAGAGCGACTCAACATTCCATAACGATTTCTGCACTCGAAGGCACCAGGCCACATCGAGATAGAGCATGGAGTAGCTCCGTCCCTCTGCACTCAAGGCATTGCAGGAATGCAGACTCTCTGGGTTAATTACCGCAAGAGCGCCAACCGATAAGACGGCCTGCCGGTCGCCCACACTGTACCGGACCCGCCCCTGGTCAACCGCACCAATACTGAATGATCGGTGTAAATGGAGTTTGAAATGACGGACACTGCTCCTGGAATAGCGGCATTCGACAAAGGGTAGCCGGGGATCTTTAAAAAATTTTTCACTTTTCATATGCTCCGGTCTCCGGTTCGCTTTTTTGATATTCATGTTCAGCCTATCATGCCTTATTGAGGCCCTGAAATCCACAAAAAGCTCAATCACTGTCTAAGAGATTTTTTACCGGCGGAAAGGCTCTTGCCGCCACATTGTGGCATGCTTAATGTAAAGGACAATGTTTTCCATATCCGCTTAAGATGACGTCGTAAAAACCTTAATTCCGCGAAAGGCCTAGAACAATATGAATATGCCGCTGAGAACCGCGCTCGAATCGCTCACCTTCGACAACCGCTTCGTACGGGAACTGCCGTCCGACCCGTTGCCGGATAATTACCGTCGCCAGGTCAACGGCGCCTGTTACTCTCGGGTCAATCCGACGAAGGTTTCCGCGCCTAAGCTGGTGGCCTACAGCCGTGAAGCGGCCGCGATGCTCGGTCTATCCGAGGATGCCTGCAAATCTTCTCTTTTTACGGAAATCTTTGCCGGCAACAGCCTGCTTCCGGGAATGGATCCTTTTGCCATGTGTTACGGCGGGCATCAGTTCGGTACCTGGGCGGGACAACTGGGTGACGGCAGGGCGATAAACCTCGGTGAGGTCATCAATAAACAGCAACAGCGCTGGATGCTTCAGCTCAAGGGAGCGGGCCCTACTCCTTATTCCCGGCAGGCGGACGGCCTGGCGGTGCTTCGATCGTCAATCAGGGAATTTCTCTGCAGTGAGGCAATGTACCACCTTGGAATACCCACGACCAGAGCACTCAGTATTGTTACCACCGGCGAACTGGTTGAGCGGGATATGTTTTATGATGGCCACCCCAAGGATGAACCGGGAGCCGTGGTTTGCCGGTTGGCCCCCTCTTTTCTCAGGTTTGGCAATTACGAGATTCTTGCGGCAAGAGGAGACACGGCCCTCCTGCGAAAACTGGTGGACTATACCATCCGAACGGATTTTCCCCATCTCGGACAACCATCGGTTTCCACCTATATTGAATGGTTTGAAGAGATATGCCGCACAACTGCGGCAATGATCGTTGGCTGGATGCGGGTAGGTTTTGTCCATGGGGTTATGAATACCGACAACATGTCCATTCTCGGATTAACCATCGACTACGGCCCTTATGGCTGGCTTGAAGGTTATGAAGCAAAATGGACACCTAACACCACCGATGCCCCTGGCCGCCGTTACTGCTATAGTAATCAGCCGCATATCGGGCAGTGGAACCTTCTTCAACTGGCCAACGCCATCTATCCCCTGGTGCAAGATGTGCAACCTTTGCAGGAAGCCCTCGCCAGCTACAACACGCATTTTATGAGTGGCTGGAATAAGATGATGGCTGATAAAATCGGCCTGGCCCATTTTACTCCGGAAACCGATGACCCCCTTATCGATGAACTCCTGGCAATCCTGCAGCTCGTAGAAACAGATATGACCCTTTTTTTCAGAAACCTTGCATCGGTCAGCACAACGACCGATCTGCGGAACAGGCTGGATCTACCGGCGGCTCTCAAGGAAGCCTGCTATTCTGCTGAAGAAATAACCGAAGAGTACCAACATCGTCTGAACAGCTGGCTGCGAGCCTATATTGCCAGACTGCGGCAGGACAACCTGCAAAATGAGCAGAGGCAACAAAAAATGAACAGCGTCAATCCGAAATATGTCCTGCGTAACTATCTTGCCCAGCTTGCCATCGACCGGGCGGAAGCCGGGGATTTCTCGCTGGTGGATGAACTGCTTGAGCTGCTTCGAAAACCGTACGACGAACAACCGGCCAAAGAACATTTTGCGGCGAAACGTCCGGAATGGGCACGCAATCGCCCGGGATGTTCGATGCTTTCCTGCAGTTCATAGCCTGCTGCCGCACAAAAATCGGCGGGGCCTATAATGACCTGAAGACAGCACCTCCCCAACACAGTCCCCATAGGGGAGGATCAATTCTAGTGATGGACGATAACCGTATAGTATCAAGGAATTCGAGCAGGTTCTGAGATCCCTGCCTCAACATGTTGCAGATGACAAAACAGAAAAGGCTTCTCTCCAGTCCACTTCGACTGAGGAGAAGCCTTTTTGAAATCGATACTCGTTGTGTCAGTTCCAGATCACATGGTTTTCCAGGAAGTCCTGTCTTTCTTTCGGGTTGAGCTGACCTAGCTCCCCTTTGTCTCCCTTCTGCCGGTTTAAGGCACAGACGTACTTCTTCCCATCTTTCACTTTCACCAGTATAAACGCTTCGTATGTGCCTCTCATGATGTACTCCTTTATGTTGTCTGAAATTCTTTTTACCAGTCCGTCATCTCCCGACCTTCAGAAAATACGAAAAGGTAGAACCGTTCACGGCACCAAGGATTACGCTAACATTGGAGTAACTTTCACCCCCTCCTTGGGCGCCTGAATTCGGTCTCGCTCAATTCCCTTACACATTCACACATACCCCCCCTGGCCAAAGTACTACTTTTTTCGAAGTACTAAGTTTAGTATATGTCAGCATATTGCCAAGAACCAGCAATAAATGCTCTTTATCTAAATTTCTTTGCCCGGCTGGAGAATCATCTCAATATCCAACCGGCTAGCTACAGGCGGATCCGGCTCGGGATTTACTCAAAAATTTCTGTTTGCCGGATACGTTAGAGAAGAAGAATAAAAGATAAGGAGAAAAAAGATAAAAAGGTGGAGATAACGATGGCCGACGACGCAAGATTTGTGTCACTGTTCATTTGAGACGAGAGCACGTAGATCGCAGTAGAGGCTGGTAGGGCGAAGAAGATCAACCCGACCTTTAATGGAATCTCCGTAACATTGAAGATATAAAAGAACAGCCAGCCGATTGCCGGCAGCAGTAACAGTTTCAGTGCCGCAGAGAGAAAAGAGAGGCCTAAATTACCTCTGACTCCGGCGAAAGTCAGGCTGCCACCAATGGAAATAAGGGCAAGCGGCAGGGATACCATCGAGATAAGGCTAAGCGAATTATTTATAAAAACAGGGAACCAGCCCACCATCCTGGAGTAAGCCATGCCGGCCAGGCAGCCAAGTATCAACGGATTTGAGACCAGGGCTTTTCCGGCTATGGACAAACGCTTACCAAGCTCGATTTCCCGGCCGGAATACCAGATCAGTATCGTAACGGCAAAGACATTAATGAGAGGAATGGCAAAACCGATGAGTACGCCGAAATATTTTACCCCTTCAGCGCCAAGACTATTGAGAATGACTGCCACACCAATATAGGTATTAAAACGGTAGCAACTCTGGGAAAAAGAGCCCGCCTGAAAAGTGGAGATTCGAAACAGTTTGATAACGAGCGTGCTGATCGCGAACATGGAAAGCAAAGCGCAGAGCGCGGCGAAACAGAAATTCCAGTCCAGCCCATCTCCAAAGGAGGCCCCGCCGATTTTCCAGAACAACATGACCGGAAAGAAAAAATAATAGATCAGTCTATCGGCGTTATTGAGAAAAGCTGCATTGGTCAGCCCCCGCTGTTTCAGGAACCAGCCGAGAAGCAGAAGGACAAAGATGGGAAACAATGAGTTGAGTACGATCACAGACTTCTCCGAATTGCTGGGATTATACGGGCATTTTGCGAGTCATGGCCTATGGCTACAAATAATACATAGATAATATCCAACCATCATGACCATTTACCTCTTTTGAAGAAAATTCACAACGGCTTGTTACCCAGGAAGATAACTGCCGAAGAATTATAAAAATCTTGCGTTTTTCACCGACCACTTTACTATATTGGTCTATGAAAGGAAAAGACCTCCAAAACGACATCGTCAGTCCTGATGATGTCACTCATCGAATCCGGATCCTCGAAGAAAAGTTTGCATTTCAGGACAGGACAATTGACGCCTTGAATGATGTCATCATTGAGCAACAGACACAGCTCAACTCTCTTGAGGACAAGATCCGCCGACTTGAGGCGCTGCTTGCCGCCATGGAAAACAGTCCGGGCAGTATTGAAAATCCGCCGCCACCTCATTACTAACAGAATCATTAACAGATCATACAGGAGCGAATCGTTGGCACAAAAAACCGTAATGCATAAAGGGTATCATGGTACGATTAAGGTAAACACCGAAGATTATTCTCTCTTTGGCTCGATTCTTTTTATTGATGAAGAAATTACTTATAGCGGGCAGACTTTTGCCGAACTCGACGAAAATTTCCGAAAAGCCGTTGAAAATCATATCCAACTCTGCAAGGAAAACGGCCAGGATCCGCCTTTTTCGGAATAAACGTACGATACTGAAAACTTACCAGGGACCCGAAGGGGAGAGTCAGCAATGGATATCTATTATGTGAACGGCCAATATGTTAAAGAGCAAGAGGCCAAAATATCAGTCAACGATCTGTCGGTAATCAGGGGTTTCGGGGTCTTTGATTTTTTACGGACCTATAGCGGTTTTCCCTTCCACCTTGACGAACACATCTCCCGTCTTGAGCGTTCAGCTCGTCTCATTGGCCTTGACCTGCCTTATATCTCGGCCGAAATCAAAGAGATCACCCTGGAGGCACTCAGGCGAAACAACCATCCGGAAAGCAATATCCGTCTGGTTGCAACCGGAGGATTGAGTTCCGACGGGATTACTCCGGGCAACTCTGCTCAGCTTTTGGTTATGATCAGCAAGGTTAAGGAACTGCCTCCGGAATGGTATTCGGCCGGAGCAAAAGTCATTACCAGCCATGTGGAACGCTTCATGCCGGGTGCCAAAAGCATCAATTATATCCCGGCAATCCTCTGTCAGCGGGAAGCCCGAAATCAACAGGCTATTGAAGCTGTCTATGTGGATAGAAACGGCTATATTCTGGAGGGAACGACGGCAAACTTTTTCGCACTTATCGATGACACCCTGATTACCGCGCCCTGCAACCGGGTGCTGCCCGGTATAACCCGTCAGGTGCTCCTGGGGCTGGCAGAAAAAGAATTCACGATCGTCGAACGCGAGCTGCATAAAGATGAGATCCGGCTAATCGATGAAGCTTTTATAGCCTCGTCGATACGGGAGATCGTGCCTGTCGTAGCCATTGATTCCATCAAGATCGGCGATGGACAACCTGGCGTCCGAACCAAAAAAATCATGAAACTTTTCAGGGAGTACACCAACGCCTATAGAGGCTGAGCCGGACTTTCGGTAATCGGCCGGTCATTGCTCCGGTTTTTTATAATGGCTGTAATCGGGCGTAGGAAGCCAGGAGAATCATTTCACCGTGCTCTTCGAAGAAGACCGTGAGTCGACCTTGTCTCCTGTCTTTAACCGCCAGTACCGTTCCCACGCCAAAAACCCGATGCCGAACCCGCAGGCCTTCGGCAATCTCATGGATCTCCAGAACCTTTCGGGCGGTTTTTTCCAGCTCTTTTTCATCTTTAGCGGTTTCGGCAAGATTCACTTTCGCGCCTATGGCTTCAAGGTATTGTCTGGCAATGGTTGTGTCTGCGGCGGTAATCGTCCGATCGACGGCATCCTGTACAAGCATCTCACCAAGAGATACCGAGAGTCCCGGATTGGACTCATAAAGAAAGCGGCTGGCCCGCACAAACTCACCAGGAATTTTCCCGCAACATTTCGTGATACAGCGCTTCAGCTCAGCATCCGGCGGATGAATGCAGACCACCTGTTCGATAGCTCTGGTCATTGCCACATAAAACAGCCGGCGTTCATCCTCAAGATCCTCCACCCCGCTCTCGCGTTCCCGGTAAAAAGGAAAAGCACCTTCCTCAAGTCCCGGCAGGATGACCAATGGCCATTCCAGCCCCTTTGCCCGATGGACTGAAGTGATCAGCAGGCTATCCGTTAGGACTTCTTCGCCGCTCATCTTAAATTCCGATATCTTATCCAGCAATTCCCGCACTGAAAGATTCTGGGCGGCAGCAAAATCAATAAAGGCCTGACAAGTTTTTATCCGGTTTTCGGCAGTCGTCGATCTTGCCGAAAAATTATGATAAAAATCATAAAGTTTCAGTTTTTGGACGATCTGTTTCAACAGGGCATCGGCACGGTCGGAAGACGAACAGCTGGTAAGCCATCGCCAGTTGGCTGCTGTTTCTTCAAATCTTTTGCGTAGAAAAGGAGGCAGATCCGAGTTTGTCCAGTTCTGCAGGATATCGGCTGCTGAATGGGGATTTTCGGCAATATGCTGCACCAGGAGTGCCATCTCTTCCCGCTTAATGCCCAGATGCGGCTGGGAGAGCATGGCGGTGAACATCTTTTCCCGGCTTTGTTGATCGCCATCGTCCACGATACCCAATGCAAGTTTTATATAACCGGTAAGAGCCAAAACCTCCGAACAGTCAAATACCTGGGCATTTCCCTCCAATCGGTAGGGAATCCCAGCCTCCAGAAGCGCCAGTTCAACAGGCACACTCTGGGCAAAGAGCCTCACCAGGACGACCGTTTCCCGCAGGGAACGGCCCTGCCCCTGCCAGGCGGAGAGAAGAGCAAGGACCGGATGCCTGGTCTGTTCTTCCAGACAGGTGAATGTGGTCGTTCCCGTTGTCCGGTGGGAGATGCAGAGCTTGCGATCCCGCTTTCTGTTCCCCGAAATGAGATGATTTGCAGCAAGCGAGAGTTGATGTCCATATCGAAAAGTATAGGAGAGCCGGTAATTATCAGGCTTGGGGAAATCAATCTGAAACCTGGTGGTAATATATTCCGGCCGCGCCCCCCGCCATTCATAAATACACTGATCCACATCCCCGACGACCATGACTTTGGCCCTGCTCCCGGCAATGATTTTCAAGAGTTGCTGCTGGGACTCGTTGATATCCTGATACTCATCGACGATGATATGCTCCACCCGGTCGGTCACCCAGGAGGTGAGTCCGCTGTCAGCCAGCAGTGCCATGAGGGGTTCATGAATAAGATCCGGATAAAAACGGATTTTCCGCTCTCGCCGCACCTTTTCAAAAAGCTCGTATGCCTCGATGAAATAGCTGTATCGCGAGGAGAACTCCAGCTTTTTAAAGACCTCGGCGGCGCCGGTGACCGTCGATTTCACCTGGTCGATGAAGGCGAGAAATTCCTCTATTTCATCTCCCGACAGCCATCCGTCCTTGTCCTGGTCCTGCCGGTACACTTCATTTGCCACCTGCCGGGCCAGCTTCTCCTGGACATATTCCTCGGTGACAAGGTTGTAGGCAGGTAAACCCCCCCTCCTGGTAAAACTGGATACCAGCCGCATTCCCAGAGAATGGAAGGTTCGCACCTCCGGTAATTGCGGAGCAACAGACGACAGCCGGCTCTGCATTGCATCGGCAAAACCGTCCCGCGCCGATTTGTTGAACATCAGGATCATGATCTGGTTTGCGTTCACACCCTTCTTCAGCAACTCCCCGACTCTGGCGACCATGGTTGTGGTCTTGCCCGACCCGGCTACTGCGCTGATTCGGGCATGCCCTCCACTATGGGTAATGATACGCAGTTGTTCGTCTGTCAGATTCATGAAAAAAAGAAAAGAGAGCCGCTTATTTTCAGCGGCTCTGCTGGTTTTAAAAGAGGTTATTTATTTTGATGGCGTCCTAAAAACCAAAAATCAGCGATGGTTGCGTCAAAAACTTCAGATTCGAGACGCGCAATTTGCTGCAACGAAGAAGGTGAAGAGTTTTTGCGACGCCATCATTTTTTGGGTGGCAGCACATCGGTGATGGAACCATCGACTATTTCAGCTGCAAAGGCAAAGGTTTCAGCCAGGGTAGGATGCGCGTGAATGGTCAGACTGATGTCTTCGGCATTAGCTCCCATTTCAAGTGCCAACACCGCTTCATGGATCAATTCTCCGGCATTCAGGCCGCAGATTCCGGCACCGATGATCCGGCCGCTCTTTTTATCAAAAAGTGCCTTGCTGACCCCGTTGGCGGCCCCGGCGCTGAGTGCCCGGCCGCTGGCCCCCCAGGGAAATTTCCCTTTGGCAAAATCAATATTTTGGGCTTTAGCCTCTTTTTCCGTGAGCCCCATCCAGGCGACCTCCGGATTCGTATAGGCAACCGAGGGAATGGTCATCGCCGTAAAGGCTGATTTGTGGCCGGCAATGACCTCAGCCGCAACTTTGCCCTCATGGGTTGCTTTATGGGCCAGCATCGGTTCACCCACTACATCGCCTATGGCATATATGTGCGGCACATTGGTTTCCTGCCGCTCATTTACCTGAATAAAGCCTCGCTGATCGACGTGGAGGCCTATCTTGTCAAACCCCATACCGGAACTGTTCGGTCTTCTGCCCACCGCCACCAGCACCGCGTCAAATTCGGCCTGATCCGGAACATTCTTCCCTTCCATCCGGATAGTAATCCCGCTTTCGGCCGGAGTGACCTCTGTCACCTTGGTATTGGTCATAATAGTATATTTCTTTTTCAGTTTCAAAAAAAGCGGCTGAACAAGGTCTTTATCGGCAGGCGGAATGATCTGTTCCATCATCTCGACAATGGTGATCTCCGAACCCAGGGCGCTGTAGATCTGGGCCATTTCCAGACCGATAATGCCGCCGCCGATAATCAAGAACCGTTTGGGCACCATCCGCAGCTCAAGAGCCGCCGATGAATCCCAGATGCGTGAATCCTCCGGAACATTCGGCAGGATGAAGGGACGGGAACCGGTGGCTATGATAACATTGCTGTACTGCACCTCCTCTTCTCCCTCCGGGCCCTTTACCAGGAGAGTGGTCTTGTCCTTGAACACCCCCTCGCCCGTCAGCCTCGTTATTTTGCGGGCCTTGCACAGGCCGTCAAGGCCGCTGGTCAGTTGCTTGATTATCTCATCTTTTTTGGCCGCCATCCTTTCCAGATCCACCTTCGGCTCGGCAAAATTCACACCGAAGTCGGCTATCTCCGCCGACTCCTCGATTACCATGGCTGCATGCAGTAAGGTCTTTGAGGGAATGCAGCCCACATTGAGGCAGACACCGCCCAGACGCTTTTGTTTTTCAACCAGGCAAACGGACAGTCCCAAATCTGCCGCACGAAATGCGGCTGTATAGCCTCCGGGACCACCTCCGAGAACAACCACGTCATATATTTTCGCGTCATTCATTGACAACTCCTTCTCCTAACATTCGACTAGGGTTCGTTTCAGATCTTCAATATTCATGCGCAGCGCCTTGCAGAACCTGGCCGCCTCCGCCCCGTCAATGACCCTGTGATCGTAGGACAGGGAAAAAGGCAGGGTCAACCGCGGCTCAAACTTCTGTTTATCCCCATCCCAGACCGGCTTGAGATAGCTGCGGGAAAGACCGAGTATTGCAACCTGGGGGCCATTGATTATAGGAGTAAAACCGGTGCCGCCGATACCGCCGAGGCTCGATATGGTAAAACCGGCGCCCTGGGTGTCGGGGATGGCCAGTTTGCCCGCCCGGGCGCTGCTGCTCAGTCGCTGCAGCTCAATGGCAATATCCTTGAATCCTCTCCGGTCGGCATCTTTTAGTACGGGGACCATCAGGCCATGGGGAGTATCGACGGCAATACCCAGATGATAATATTTTTTTACGACGACCTTGTCACTGCCCGGGATAAGGGAACAGTTAACAAGAGGGAATTGCTTAAGAGTCGCGGTCACCGCCCTGATGACGAAAACTAATGGACTATAGGACGGTTCGTCTTCCTTTAATGCACCGTTCAACTCTTTCCTGAACCGTTCCAGTTCTTCTATATCCGCTTCGTCGAAATGGGTGACATGGGGAATGGTGACCCAGCTTCTATGCAGATAGGGCCCGGATATTTTCTTAATGCGCCCCAGTCCCACCTCTTCAATTTCCCCGTATTTAGAGAAATCCTCCAAGGGAGGTTCTTCGGCCGAAACAGGACCAGTGGGCCGCTGGGCAGCAAGAACATCTTCTTTCAGGATGCGGCTTTTGGGACCGGTGCCGGAAATTTTAGTAAGATCAATCTGCTGTTCTCTGGCAAAGGCCCGCACGGAAGGAGTCGCATGGGGTACCGGCCCGGAAGGCCCGCCCTTCGCCGGTTTCCCCTCTACCGCTTTTTCAGGGGCCGGGGCTTTTTCCTTTTCGGCTGCAGCTTCTTTTTTTTCCGGCTTCTCGGTTTCCTTTTTTCCGGTCTCGGGTTTTTCCGAGGCCGCTTGCTCCTTTTTCTCCTGTTTACCACCGGCTTTTTGGGCAGCCTCTTTTCCCGATTCTTCCTCAACCTCCGTCGGCTCGGCTTTTTTTTCAGCCTCTTTCGCCTGTTCCTCAGGTTGCTCGGAAGCTTCTGCATCCGTTTCGATAAGGGCGACGACATCGCCGGTTGTCACCACATCCTCTTCCTTGACCGAAACCTCCTTGATAACCCCGGAAAAAGGCGAAGGAAGATCCATAACCGCCTTTTCGCTTTCCATAGCGATAAGAGACGCCTCCTTTTCTATCCTGTCGCCGGGGGCGACGAACACCTCAACAACCGTTATTTCCTTCACGTCACCGAAATCGGGAATGGTAATTTTCTCAATTGCCATCTTCGTTTCTCCTCATAGTACCCTGCAAATTGTTTCTTGATTTTTGCATGAAAACAATCTGCCTCAAGGTTCTTGCCCCTTTCGGGGTGTTAACTGTTAAGTGCGTGTGGTTCTTCCGGATTTATCTCATATTTTTTCAAGGCTTCGCTTACCTTGCTTTTTGGCAGCTTCCCTTCATCAGCCAGGCTCTTTAATGCCGCAATGACCACATGATATCGATCCACCTGGAAAAAGTGGCGCAACACTTCCCGAAAATCAGATCTGCCGTAGCCGTCCGTTCCGAGAATGGTAAGCGGTCGGTTGATAAAACGGCGCAGTTGTTCGCAGTAAGCCTGGACATAATCAGTACTGATCACCACCGGCCCTTCGTGGCCCTCCAGCTGTTCCTCGACATAGTTCCTTTTTGCGGTCTGTTCGGGATGATTTCTGTTCCAGGTTTCCGTGATCACTCCTTCCCTGTGCAGCTGATTAAGCCCTAGAATCGACCAGACATCCGCAGAGACGCCAAAATCGTTTTCCAGTAAGTCAGCCGCCGCGATCACCTCGCGAAAAATGGTGCCGGAACCCATTAACTGGACTTTGGGTCCCTCCGATTTACCTTCCTGAAAGAGGTACATGCCACGGCTGATTCCTTCCTCGACGCCTTCAGGCATCTCCGGATGAGGATAATTCTCGTTTTGCAGGGTAATGTAGTAGAAAACCTCATCACCCTTTTCAAACATCTGTTCAATACCCTTCTGGATGAGTACCGCGACTTCATAACTGAAAGTCGGATCATAGGCACGGCATGTCGGATAAGCGGAGGCAAAAAGCAGACCCTGCCCATCCTGGTGCTGCAGGCCCTCCCCGTTCAAGGTGGTTCGTCCGGAGGTGGCGCCCAGGAGGAAACCCTTAGCCCGGCTGTCGCCTGCGGCCCAGAACAGGTCGCCGACCCGCTGAAATCCGAACATGGAATAGAAGGCATAAAAGGGGATCATCGGCACGCCGTAATTAACGTGAGCAGTCGCCGCGGCGATCCATGAAGAAAGGGCGCCCGCCTCGGTAATGCCTTCTTCCAGGATCTGTCCCTGCGGATCCTCTTTATACCAGGAAATCGCCTCTGAATCCTGTGGCTCATAAAGTTGCCCGGAGGGTGCATATATGCCCAGTTGCCGAAACAAGCCTTCCATGCCGAAGGTTCGGGCCTCATCGGGAATAATCGGCACAATATGCCTGCCGACATTTTTATCCTTTATCAGGTTGCCGAGCAAACGGACAAAAGCCATGGTTGTCGACAACTCCCGCTCTTTCGAGGATTTGAGCAACCCTTTAAAAAGGTCTGATGACGGAGCCGGCAAAGTATTATGCTCAATGTGCCGATAGGGAACCGGTCCTCCCATCGCCTTCCGCCGTTCCTTGAGAAAAGCCGCTTCCGGGCTATCCTCCGGTGGCCGGATAAAAGGCAGGTCCGCCAGTTGATCATCCTCGAGGGGCACATGAAATCTGTCCCGGAATATCTTCAGGGAGTCAACGTCCATCTTTTTCACATTATGGGCAACCATGACCGACTCGCCGGCCTGCCCCATACCAAACCCCTTGATGGTCTTGGCCAAAATAACGGTGGGTTGGTCCTTCACCTGCATAGCCGCGGCATAGGCGGCATATACCTTACGGGGATCGTGTCCGCCGCGGGTCATCTGCCAGAGCTCTTTGTCGCTGATATCTTCCACCAGGGCCAGCAGACGCGGATCGTCCCCGAATACCTTTTCCCGCAGATATTTGGGTCCGCGCGCCCGGATGGTCTGGAAATCACCATCGACCATTTTGCCGAATTTTCTGATCAGCAGGCCTTCGGGGTCCCGCTGCAAGATAACATCCCACTCACTGCCCCAGATCAACTTGATAACATGCCAGCCCGACCCGCGGAAACGCCCCTCCAGCTCCTGAATAATCTTGCCGTTGCCGCGCACCGGTCCGTCGAGACGCTGCAGGTTACAGTTAACGACAAAGATGAGGTTGTCGAGATTTTCCCTGGAGGCAAGGGAAATAGCCCCCAAAGCTTCCGGTTCATCGGCTTCCCCGTCCCCCATAAAGACCCAGACCTTTCTGTCTCCGGCCTTCTTGAGACCGCGGCTGTCCATATATTTCATGAAACGAGCCTGGTAAATTGCTTCTATTGGGCCAAGCCCCATGGAAACGGTGGGGAATTGCCAGAAATCGGGCATAAGCCAGGGATGTGGATAGGAGGAAAGCCCATGACCTCCGACCTCCTGACGGAAATTGTTCAAATGCTCCTCATCAAAGCGGCCTTCGACAAAGGCGCGGGCATAGATTCCGGGTGAGCTGTGTCCCTGGAAGTAGACCATATCGGCACCATCGGCAGCATCGGGCCCCCGAAAGAACCAGTTGAAGCCGACTTCATACATGGCCGAAACCGAGGAATAGGTGGAGATGTGTCCACCAAGCCCTTTGCCGTCCTTATTGGCCTTTGCCACCATAGCCATGGCGTTCCAGCGTACATAGGCAGCAACGTTTCTGGCGATCAAGGAATCGCCGGGCATGGGTTCTTCATGCTCCGGCAATATGGTATTGGAGTAGGGAGTCAGCAGGCCGGGAGAGGTGGACACCTCAAGAGCCCTGGCAATTTCAGTCAAACGACAGAGAAGATAATCGGCTTTTTCACCGCCTTCCTGCTGTATCACCCCTTTAAGAGAGTCAATCCAGTCCTGTGTTTCCTGGGGATCCGGGTCTTTATAGTACGAGCTCATAGAGTACCTCTCAATAAGTATAAGGCAACGATATCCGCCTTAAGATTGACGGTTTTCTTTCACTCCTGCCGATCAGCTTTTTTCATCCCGTATTTCTCATAGCTTATTTTTTCATAGAGCAGCGAAGAATGGGGATGTCCTGGTTTATCTTCCTTGCCATAGCCTATGGCAACTATCGCTTCCACCACCATGTTCGACTCTAGTCCCAGAAGTTTTTTGACGTATTCTTCTGATGAAGTCTGTCCGTCATGTTCACGCATGCGGATCTGTACCCAACAGCTGCCCAATCCCAGATCGGTTGCAGCCAGGTGCCCAATAAGCGCGGCAATCGAACAATCCTCGATCCAGACGTCACATTTGGCGGGATCCCCGCACACCACAATGGCGAGAGGCGCATTTTTAATAAATGAAGACCCATGGGTTTTGGCTTTGGCGAGATCACCGAGAATTTGGGGATCGCGAACCACCACAAATTCCCAGGGATTAAACCCCCTCGAAGAAGGTGAACGCAGCATCGCCTCGACAAGAATATCGATTTTTTCTTTCTCTACCGGCTTTTGCTGAAATTGTCTGACACTTCTTCTTGTGCGTAAAAGATCTATAAACATGATCGCTCCATATCATTTGGTAAATCACATCAACTTTGATGGCGTCGTAAAAACTCTTCACCTTCTTCGTTGCCACAAATTTTCAATCATTTCGAAGTACCTCTTGTACATCGAAATGATTGAAAATTTGCGCGCCTCGAATCTGAAGTTTTTTACTTAGCTATCCTTGCTTTTTAGGTTTTTACGAGTTTGTCAACTTTGATAATCTCGTAACAAGTAACTTTGTGAGCGGGGTGGACTCTGGAAAACTCATCGCTTTTTTCGTCGCAGCAAAGCATAACATAAAAACGCAGCACTGACACTAGTCAGTAAGTCTGCAGCGTCCGTCCACTCTGCTCAAAAAAGAGAGGACTCTCACAAATATACTTATTTATAGAAGAAAACCCTGTATAATACCGTGATTTAAAATTCTATCAATGGACAATCAGAGAGACCATGGACACCCAGACCTTTATCACCTGCCTCATCGCCGTTACCCTCCTCACCCTGACTCCGGGAGTGGACACCATGCTCGTCATCAGAAACAGTGCCCGTGGCGGCTGGCTGGACGGTGCGGTGAGCTCGCTCGGCATCTGCAGCGGTTTGTTTGTCCATGCATCGGTTTCAGCACTCGGTATTTCGATCATTTTATTACAGACGGCATGGGCCTTCAGTGCTCTCAAATTAGCCGGTGCTGCCTATCTGGTATGGCTTGGAGTCGGCAGCTGGAAAAGGGCCGCGGGCAGGCAACAAACATTATTCGCCGGAAATGTATGCTCGAAGCAGGACATCTTTTTGTTTTCTCGATCTTTCAGGGAAGGATTCCTGTCAAATGTGCTCAACCCCAAGACTGTGGTTTTTTACATGGCCTTTTTGCCCCAGTTCATTACCCCCTCCGAACCTCCCCTGGCACAATCCCTGATGGTGGCCTGCATCCATTTCTCCATAGCGATGTTGTATCAATGTGCCCTTGCCGCCATGGTCGACAAAGCCCGAGTTTGGCTGCAACGCCCCATGGTAAATCGAGTCTTCGACGGCTTTACCGGCTCAATTCTGCTGTTTATCGGCTTAAAGCTGGCCACCGACAAATAGCTTACTACGAAAACCCCAGCATAATCATTGAGAAAGGAGAACCTTGAGAAAGGAGCACCCGGCAACACGGAATAAGGAAGGGATAATCGTCGCCCATTATGGCGTTGCCGTCGACGTTTTCTTCGCGGAAGATAATGTACGCAGCATGATTCGGGTCAAGAGGAATTCAGGACACGTCGTCGGCGACCGGGTCGTCATAAAGGATGAGGTGCTGACAAGACGTGAGCGGAGTTCCGAACTTTCCCGGAGGGATGCCAAGGGAGGAATCCACGTTGTCGGAGCCAACCTTGATATACTGTGTATTGTGGTGTCCTGTGAACCAATGCCCCCTCCCGGCTTCATCGACCGGGCAATCGTCGCCGCCCGTTCTGTCAACCTTCTTCCCGTATTGGTCATAAATAAAGCCGATCTCCCCTGTTTTGCCGGGTATCTCGCGACGGTCCAGCCGGTTTACCGCGAATCGGTGCAGATTTTTACCCTGAGCGCCGAAAACGGCACGGGTCTTGATTCTCTCAGCGCCTTTTTCAGTGAAGGGCACAGGGGAGTATTCGTCGGCCCGACCGGTGTCGGCAAAAGTTCCATCCTCAACACTCTCCTGCCGGAAATTAATCTTACGACCGGCGAGATAAGTGAGACCAAAAAACGAGGCCGCAACACCACTACCGTCTCCACGCTCCATTTTCTCCGCGATGGCGGTGAACTCGTAGACTCTCCCGGATTCAACGACTTCGGCATGGTTGACATCTCGGTCCAGCAACTCTCCACCTATTTCCCCGGCTTTGAAAAGGCGGGCCTGGAGAGCTGCAGATTCAGGGATTGCAAACATCGGGAAGAGCCGGACTGTAAGGTAAGAGAGCTCGTCGAACAGAATCAGATCGACAACGACCGTTATACGATTTACCTGCAGATGCTGGGGGAGGTGGAAGGCCTGGAAAATGAACCAAAGTACCGGGATCGAAGACACCGGCGAAAGAAAAATTAATCGTTCATTCAAGTCCCCGGCCCCGGCCGACATTGATTTCCTGACCATCATACATATTTTTGTAGGCGATACAGCAGCGACGAAGCCTTGTCTGCTTCCCTGCGATTTTCGTGAAGACTTAGTTGCCAAGAAACGACGAATGGAGGCATAACAGAAGGAGGCATAGTATGCGTTATCTATTTTCTCTGCTCTTTGTCATGCTTTTTGGCTCAAGCGCCCTTGCCGGCGAAAAAATCCTATATGAGATAGATGGCCGGCCCTATGAGGGCTATATATCCAAGGCGAAGCCCGGTGCGCCTATGATCCTTCTCGTCCACGACTGGGACGGCCTGACGGATTACGAGGTCAAAAGGGCACAAATGCTGGCCGAACTCGGGTATAGTGTTTTTGCGGCCGACCTTTTCGGAGCAGGAGTTCGTCCGACCAAGGATGAAGATAAGCGGCAGCATACCGGGGAACTGTATAAAGACCGGCAGAAACTGCGGAGGCTGCTCAACGGCGCCCTGGATACGGCAAAAGCCCAGGGGCTCAATACCGGAAATGCAGTAGCTGTCGGTTACTGTTTTGGCGGAGCCGCGGTACTCGAGCTTGCCCGATCAGGAAGGGAGCTGAAAGGTTTCGTCACTTTTCACGGAGGTCTTGCCACACCCGAAGGCCAGGATTATTCCTTAGCCAAAGGTAAATTTCTTATTTTACACGGCAGCGCCGACACAATCATCACCATCGACCAGTTTGCCTCCCTGATCAAGGAGCTTGAGGCAAATCATGTCGAGCATGAAATGATCACCTACAGCGGTGCTCCCCATGCTTTTACGGTATTTGGCTCAAAATCCTACCGCGAAGATGCTGACAGGAAGTCGTGGAAACGATTTACCGAATATCTCAGGGAGACGTTATAACATTTTGTAGATGTATCTTTCCACTCAAGACGACTCCGGGTTATGCAGTCTTTCGATGTGTACCGATTAACAATTACACTCAAGCGTTGCAGATGAAGATCAAACAATTCCAAGAGGTAGATTCGTGAATACCGTCACTGTCCCCTGCCCGTCATGCAGCAAGAAAAATAGAATCCCGGCCAATAAGCAACACCTTCGGCCAAAATGCGGACATTGCAAATCCCCGATCAGCATGGCCGACCAGGCGGTACCGGTTGAACTTGGCGATCAGGACTTCCATGATTTTGTGAAACAGGCTTCCCTGCCGGTCATGGTCGATTTTTTTTCCCCTACCTGCGGTCCCTGCCGGAGCATGCTGCCGATTGTCGATTCAATGGCCCGGGAATATATCAACAGGTATATTGTCGCCAAGGTCGACACCAGCAAAAGCCGGCAGATAGCTTCATTCTTCAACATTCGGGGAGTGCCCAGCTTCATGTTCTTCAAGAATGGAAGCCTGATCGATCAGGTCACCGGGGCTGTGGCCAAAAATGTTCTGGAACAGAAATTAGGTAAGCTGTAAATTCCGGCTCGGTATCTTACAACCAGCCCTTTCTTTTGAAATAGACGTAAGGGGCCAACCCCGCGATGATCATGGTCAACAGCGAAAGAGGATACCCCCACGACCAGGTCAATTCGGGCATATATTTGAAATTCATCCCGAAGATGCTGGCAATAACGGTCGGCGGCATAAAGACGACTGCCGCGATTGAAAATATTTTTATGATCTGGTTCTGTTCGATATTGATGAAACCGAGAGCTGCATTCAAAAGGAAGTCCAGACGCTCGGAAAGAAACACATTGTGAGACAAAAGGGTTTTGATATCTTCGAGGATATCGTTGGCGGTATTGATATTCTCTTCGGTCAGGCTCCCCCGGCGAAGCAGAAAATTCAAATCCCGCTGACCGTCCATCAGACACAGCCGGATTTTTCCGTTCAGGTCATCCTGCCGGGAAAGATTATCGATGATTTTTTCCAGATCGACGTTTTGCCGATTGAAAATCTGCCGGCTGATTTTATCTATGGCCAGATGAGCCTCTTCCGACAGATCCGCCAATTTTTCAATCTTATCTTCGCTCAGGGCGATTACGGTTGAAAGTGGATCAGTTACCAGATTATTGCTTACCTGAGCCCGTTCCTGAAGGTTGCGAAGAATAGAAACCTCGCGCGCACAAAGACTAATCAGACATTTCTTGTTAAACAAAAATGCCACGTTGGTAATGGAATAATAACCGTTTACCTGATGCAGGAACGAACAGTTTATCTGCAGACCATCCGGATAGACCTCATAATGTGAACTTGCCTCAATTTCCTCGGTTTCCTTGATATTCGGCAAAGCCAATTTACTCACCCGCTCCACTGCCTTAATTTCGGCGGGGACCGGGTTGACCAAATCAATCCAGGCAGCATTTTCCAGATCCTGCTGGTCCAATGTTTCCGAGAGGGCAAGGCGGTTATCCTTAAGCTTATATACTCTTAACATTGTATTATCCTTACCTTACGAGAAAAAAGAGACAGTTGCAGAGAAAATTTTGAACCGACGGATTTTAAAAACACTTCTATACCATTTAATTGCCGTTTGATCCTTAATTTTATGCAAGCTCCCCCTTCTTCTGGAAGTTACTACCTTCATGAGAGGTGACCCGCCCGGTATCCAGAGCCTCCCTGATTTTGTGTGCAAGGTCCGCCTGGGCAAACGGTTTCTGAATAAAATGTATGCCTTTGTCCAATATGGCTCGATGCGCAATCACGTTGGCAGTATACCCGGACATAAACAGGCAGGTCAGCCCCGGACGTAAGTTCTGAATATTTATGGCCAATTCCCGGCCGTTCATCTCGGGCAGAATAACATCCGTGAGCAAAAGGGAAATATCCGGCCCCTTCACCCTGGCCAATTGCATTGCCTCAGAGGGAGACTTTGCCGTCAGCACACGATATCCCAGATCCCGCAGCATTCTTTCGATTATTTTCCTGGTCGAGGCTTCGTCCTCTACCACAAGAACGAGTTCGCCCTGACCATCCGGTATTCCTTCCTGAACGTGCTTGAACTGCTGAATGAGTTCCCCGGCATATCCGGCAAAGTAAATCCTGAAAGTTGTGCCTTTGCCAGGCTCACTGTACACGTTTATGAACCCCTCATTCTGTTTGACGATGCCGTAAATGGTGGCAAGTCCCAAGCCTGTTCCCTGGCCGACTTTTTTGGTCGTAAAAAATGGATCAAAAATCCTTTCCATGGTTCGTTTGTCCATGCCGATACCGTCGTCGCTTACAGCCAGCATTACAAAATCGCCGGGACTAAAACCCGCGTGCTCCAGACAGTATGCTCTGTCGAAGGTTTTCATCCCTGTTTCAATAGTGATTTTGCCGACATCAGAGATAGCATCTCGAGCATTGACACAAAGATTCACCAGGATCTGATCTATCTGGTTTGGATCCATATATACCGGCCAGATATCTTTCTTTGGACACCAGGCCAGGTCGATGTTTTCCCCAAGCAGCCGCCTCAACATTTTCAGCATGCCTTCCACAGTGTCGTTAAGGCTGAGAACCTGCGGACTGATTGTCTGCTTTCGGGCGAAACCGAGCAACTGCCGCGTGATCTCCGCCGAGCGCCTGGCCGCCGCCAGAATCTCCTGTAGCTCGTCACGGAGAGAATGCTCGTCGCCGCCCTTCTTGAGCGCCAACTCGGAATAGCCGATGATAACACTAAGCATGTTATTGAAATCGTGTGCTATTCCTCCAGCCAAGGTTCCGACTGTCTCCATTTTTTGAGCCTGGAAAAGCTGCTCCTCCAATCTTTGCCGTTCCGTGACATCGGTGATCGAAACCAGCACCTGACCAAACGACTCTTCATAACCGGAGACGACAGTGCAGCTGAGTGTGACATACCGCGGTTTCCCTGCCAGGGTTTTAATGATGGAATCCTGGGTTATACGGGTTTTTCCCCGCCACAGGTCGACCAGTTCCTCCTGGAAAGCCTTATGCGATTCAGGAGTAATGGTTCCCCGCAGTTTTGCGAACAACTCCTCCTTGGTTTCAGCTTCATGGAGAGTAAGTGTCGCCCGATTCACATCGATGATTCGTACCAGCTCGACACAGTGGTCGACCGTCTCGGGATGGGCCTGTAAATAGCTCTCAAGATCGCTGACTCCCGATTCCCTCAACTCGTCAAACAGCTTTCTGATACCGGAAAAATCCTCCAGCCAGATGGAAACCGGATTATTTTCAAACAGGATCCGGAAGTGTTCCTGATTTGCCAGTACCTGTTTTTCATAGATTCTTCGTTCTCCGACATCTCTGAATACCAGGACGACGCCATACAGCTGCCCCTCTTCGTTCCGGATGGGGGCGCCGCTACTGTCGATTGATAACTCCCGGCCGTTTTTACTAATCAGAAGCAAATGATCGGCCACCCCCACGATTTTTCCGGACGTTATCACCTTCTCAACAGGATTTTCAATTTCTGCTCTCGTCTCCTCTGCTATGATCCGAAAGACCGAACTGAGCGGTTTACCGATCGCCGCCTCATTCCCGCATTCGAGGATCTGTTCGGCCACCGAATTCATGAAGGTGATATTCGCTTCCGTATCCGTGGTAATGACGCCCTCACCGATGCTGGACAACGTGGTGTGTAAAAAATTTCTTTGCATTCGAAGAGATTGGTCCAGCTCCAAAAGCTCTTCATGTTTCCGGTGCAGCTCCTTTCTTGAAACAATCAGATTTTGCACCATTGCGGCAAAGGCCTTGTGCAGAATTCGAACTTCCGTATAAGGTGATTCTTTGGAACTCCTCTTGAACTGTTCCAGTTTATCAAAATGGATTTGATTGACATCATCGAGGAGTTCAACAAGCGGCCGGGCTATCTTCTTCGACAAGAGGACCGTGCCCCCGATCCCCCCCAGCAGCACGAGAATTCCGGCTATCACCGGAACCCGCACAAGAGCGTATGCTGTTTTCAGGATATCTCGTCTGGAAGCTGCCCCAACCAAAGCCAGAGGATATTCGCCAAGCCGTCGAACTTCCAGGATCAGGGATCCGTACGACGAAGGGATATCGGCCACCTCCAGCCGATGCCGAGTCAATTCACTGAAATCCAGGGCTTCGGTCGTCCCTCCGTGAACGCCTGAAATCCAGGCCGGCTTAGCCTTTCTTTGCGCGGAGAGGACGACAAAGCCATGCTCTCCCACCCTGGCATCAGCAAACAATGATCTCTGCAATTCTTCAAGATTGACCAGGGCTACGAGGTATTTTCCGGGAACGGGTTGTTTGTTCTCAACAAACGGCCGTTTAATAAAAAAGAGAGTCTGAACAGTTTGAGAAACAGCGGGCAACTCGAAAACAAAAGAGGTCTGGTCCGGATCTTTGAGAAGTTGTTTGAGATTTGCGGCTCCGGACCAATTCCCCAGCCCCGTAAACATGTGTGAGTCATCGTAGAGGATTTTGCCCTGATCAGTGAGCAGAATACTCACAAGCCAGGGCTTATTGGTTCTTATCCCGGAGAAAAAATTCCGAACACCGGGCGCTGAAAGCTCCGCAAGTTCCGGACTGCTGAATAAGACCTCGAAAATAGGCTGGGCAGCCCATAAATCGAGGTTAGCCTGCCGGAGTTCAATGAAATCTGCCAGCTCGTCCGCGCTTTGCTTCAGTGTCCGGGACAACTCGCCATGCGATCGTTCCTTCAAAAGACGTATGGAATTCCAAGTTGTAAGGGACGTCAGTATACAGATTATCGAGAAAACCAAAAAGATTGTAAAAAGAACAAGATGAGTTCTGATCGATCTTCCACCCTTCACGCTGCTGAATGATTTCATACTTAGTTATGAGCGGACCCAAGAGTTGAAGTGACAAACAGGATGAATTCATCCAAACTCAGGCCAATATGCTCTTTCCAGTTTTTATTTATCTGTGAATCCGGAGCGCTTCTCTGCATCTTGAAAAACTGCCGGACGAATTCCTGAAGATCAGTATCCTTCTTATCAAAATACCAGCCATATTCCTTGAGCTCCCCCACTGCAAAAGCGACACGAACGTTCGGAGCAAAATTTTTGATGGCCCGTAATGCAACGTCTACCCTGGCTATTGTAAAATCGGCCTTTCCTGACTGAACAGCTTTGATCGCCTCTTCTTGAGGCATAAAAATCAAGTTTATCGGATTCTCCTGCAAATTTCCTTGATTCTGCGCCTGAATCCAATGATGAGAGGCCGTGCCTTCAGTAGTCGTGGCCGTCTTTCCGGCAAGATCCTTTATTTCCCGGCAGATATTTTTCTGAGCCTTGTTGACGATGATGGTACGGCGGGAAATAAATAATGGCACGAAAGCCATTTTTTTCTCCAGCCAGTCAAGCCCGGCCAGGTCATTAGGATAGAGGTCGCACCTTCCGGCAGCCAGCGGTTCCGGCGTGTACCCCTCTTCCTGCCGTACCATGTTCTGCCGATTGACGAATTGGTCATCCCATTTCTTGAATCGAATAAAAGTCGGCCGGATTCCTCCTCCGAGATATTCAACCAGAACCATGGCATTCTTCTGATAGAAATCCTGCGAAGAGCCAGCCAGACAAATCCGTATTTCCCCGGAAGTTCTGATTTCCGCCAAAGATCTGCCATAGCTCTTTTGAGTCAATGCCGCACTAACCTGTAGACAGATGCAGAAGAGAACTCCTGAGATTACGACTCTTGATTTTTGCATATATATGACATGAACGCTACCGGGGAGGGAGGTGAAGATTGGAATCCGCCACGACTCAAGCGGGGGAGATATTCACTGCCGCTGATATTCTCACCCGGCATGAGCTTTGTCAAGACAATTGCTCTTGCCCCTTCAGGTACAGGGGAAGTCTCTTCTGTCAAGACAAAAAAGCAGGAATGGGCTCTGGAAAAAACTCGATATACGAGACGTAGTGGCTGAGACGGCAATTAGCTGTGCCACATGTACAAAATTGCCGTTTCGGACCGCAAACGAAGAAGATGAAGAGTTTTTACGAGTCCATCAATTTGATAATCTCGTAAAAAGTCATCGAAGTTGCTGAGATGGGCTCTGGAAAAAGTTCGATATACTAGGCGTAGTATCCGAAACGAGGATTTGGCAGTACATGTGGTACGACAAATCCTCGTTTCAGATCTACAACGACGTAGATCGGGCTTTTTATGAGTCCATCAAATTTTGAACTTAGAGACAATATTGGTCAATCTGGCCACGAGATCGTTAATTTTTACCACACTCCTATCGACATTGGCGCTGCCGGCGGACATGTCTCCTGCTGCCTGATTAACTTCATTGATATCACGGGCTATCTCTTCGGTCACAGTTGAGCTCTGTGCCACATTTTCGGTAACTTCCTGAATCCCAGTGGATGCCTGATTAACATTCTCGGAAATTTCCTGGGTAGTAACCGATTGTTCTTCAACCGCAGCGGCAATCATTGAAACCATGTCGTTGACATCGGCGATGATTTTTGTAGTCTCTTCTATCTCCCGAACTGATCCGCTGGTGGAATCCTGTATGGTATCGATCTTGTGTTTAATCTCCAGAGTCGCAGCCGCCGTCTGTCTGGCCAATTCTTTTATTTCATTGGCGACAACAGCAAATCCCTTCCCGGCTTCTCCGGCCCGAGCCGCCTCTATGGTCGCATTCAACGCCAGAAGATTGGTCTGTTCGGAGATCTCTGTGATGACCTCGGTTACCTTCCCGATATCCTGAGCAGCCTTGCCAAGACGGTCGATCATTTCCGAGGCGGTCTTTGACCTTGCTACCGCATTTTCGCTGATGGAACGGGTCTTCTCAGTGCTATGTGATATTTCATTAATGGTAGCACTCATCTCCTCGGCGGCCGAAGCGACCATGTTGACATTGGCTGATGCCTGCTCAGCTGCCGAAGCTACCGAGGACATGTTGGTGCTCATTTCCTGGGCAGCGGTTGCCACGGCATTTGACCTACTGGAGGTTTCCGCTGCTCCGGTCGACATCTGCCTGGATATTGCTGAAAGTTCCAGAGAAGAAGCAGCCAGCATATCATTGCCGGTCAGGACCTCCTTGAGCATAGCACTGATCTGAGTCTTCATGACTGAGAGCTGCCGGGCGATCTGTCCGAGTTCATCACTACTGTCCACAGCTAAAGCGGAGGTAAAATCTCCCTTGGCCATGGCATCGACATAGCCGGAGATTTTAGCCACGTTTTTCCTGATTCCAGAGGCGATAAGGGTAAACATCACCATAATGATGCCCAGAATGACAGCACCCAGAATAAAATTCAGAGTTCTCGCCTCCCGGATTTTCGAGGAGATTTCCTGCAAATTGTCAGCCAGCTCTTGTGTCTGGCTTCCGGAGAACACGCCTATCTCCTTTGCAAGCTGTTCGGCAAGAGGATCAAACTTCTCCATTAATTTGTTACCTTGTTCCGGACCATCCTTGATATAGACGGCGGCCATCTTCCTGCCCATCTCGTAGTACGTAGTAAAATTGTTTCTTATCTTTTCTATCAAGCCAATGTTTTGTGAGTCGTTTTCACGACTGAAAAATCGCTGGAAATCATCCAGTAAGCCATTGAATTTTTCCGCCTGCTCCCCAGCCTTGGCAAAACCGTCATCATAACCTGCAGCCCCTCTGGTCGCAGAGATATCTGAGAGATACTGCTGGACTTCTATGACAGCCTTCTGCATTTCTTCGGCTTTTACCACAAACACAAATGATTCGGAACGGGTCCTGTTGACCAGCTCCACTGATTTTTCGCCCAAGTACCAGTTTATCAGGATGGAGAGCGGCAATAACACTGCCACGATCAATAAAATTGCTGTAAGTTTTTTGCCAATCGTCATTTGCTTTCTTCTCCAATACCAATAAAAGTTTTTTCGGATACTTTCACTACGGCAAGAACATTGCGCTGGGTAGACACAACCTTTTTCCAAGAAACACCTCCATTCAGGATTTCATAAAAAAATTATGAAGTCAATGTGATATTTTGTGGTACTTTGTTACAATGAATTTCGTGGAGATACTTATCCCCGCAAAGCATGGGGACTAAGGGTACGCTCTTGTGAGGTATGAGAAGAAACGGCTGAGACCGGTAATGCGACAGTTGCCGCTGATCCGGTAATCGTTCACCGGTACACATCAACAGAATGCATAACCCGGATCTGTAATCGTTTAGTGGGAAAATATTGAACAAGTCAATTAGCAGTCGAAAGTGCTCACGAGTCAATTTATATCAATTTCGCCAGCACATAACCGATAACTATACCGGTGATCAGTGCTATTGTAAGGCCTCGGTAAGTCAGCACATCCTTGGAATAACCCCGCCGGATGGCGACAAATGAAACCAGGTAACCTATCGCGTTAAGCAGCCAGATGAGACCAACAGACAAGATTTTGACAATTAGTGGTCCGATGATCGGAACAATTGCAATAATACCAAGCAGCCAGGCAAAAGCATTGGATATCAAGCCGATAAGAAATACGCCGCCGGCGATTATCGCCGCATCTATATGAAAATACATACCACACCAAATGATGGCGATAATCAGGCCCCAAATCGGCAGCATGACCTTCCAGCTTTTCCACCAGGGCACTTTTACAAAATCGAACTCTAACTCATCCTGCGGGTTGGAGTCGGTGGAGTTGGTGGAGTTGGTGTTTTTGTCATCTTTCATGATTCTTCAGCGGGAGAGTGGTTTAAAATAATGAAAAATGAATTCATAGAATATGTGCCGATTTTAGAAACTCACAATGCAGGCGACCGGGTCTTTCTCAAATCTATCCTGGATGCTGAAGGAATTACCTATTTTATCCAAGGTGAATATGTCGCCCCTTACGTTTTCAATGCGTTGCCGATGCGGCTCATGGTGCGAAAGGACCAGGCACGGCGCGCCAGAGAGATTTTAAAAGACATTAAACTGTCCTATTCCTATGGCGGCACCACGAATCGGGAAGACTTTCCCGATGAAGAAGACAGTTGACACCGCGGATCATTGCCGTTTCTTTTTCACCAGAGGATTGCAATTTTCACACGGCACTTTAGTCTGGCACAAGCCGCAACTATTCACCCTAAACCCCAGCTGATTTCGCTCTACATGCCGCGCCGTCACATTACGGATGTACTCGCGGCATTTGTGCTTATCATGGCCAGCGCTAGAGATTGCTCCGGCAGGACAACGCCTGCTGCAGGCAAGGCACTTGCCGCCGGACTTGGATAAACACCATTCATTATGACTCGTGTACGGCCTGGGAGTAGGCTCATACCTCTTGCGCACGATTACCGAGCCCACCCTGACTGCTTTGCCGACGGGAGTGATCAATCCGTCGGACAAACCGAAAGTGCCAAGGCCGCAGACATGGGCGGCATGCCGCTCAGACCAGCATGAGGCGTAGCCGTACCGGTTGGAGAGAGCCTTTGTCCATTGCGGAAGCAGGACAGGAGCGCAGGCTTGAAATCCATAGGCCGTAAAAAGATCCACTACATGAAGCCGCAGGTTTTCATTTACCTTCTCACCAAAGTGCCGCACCTTGCTCCATTCAATGCTCGGCATATCCTTGGCCTTTCCGTGAGCCCGGCGGGTTTGCTCCGTCTGCGGCAGAATCCAGGCAATAACGGTCAACTCATCCGCCCGGACCGCCTCGCTCGGAAATGCCAGAGAAAACGCCTCTTCCGGAGTCCAGTAGAACTCTGGACCGATATCGCCCTTCAAAAAGGTAAACAGCCCATCCTCCCCGTGGGCGAATCCCACCAGAGGCTTGGCAAAAGCCGGTACATCCGAGCCCGGTTCAATGGCATTGTTGTCCCGGTTGGCCAACCACGATTCTATCTGCTCTCTTATCGTATACATCAACCCTGTATTACCCTCTTTCCCATCACAGTTCCAGCCCCAAGCTCACAAAAATTGTAAATCCCGCCAAAAGAGGTCAGGCCGGTCAGGAATTTTTCCGCCGGCGCTGCATCTTGCGGTAATGATCCTGCCAATCGCTTTCGATCTTGTGGACGCGCACCCGATTGAAACGAACCGGCATCAAGCGAACAGGGATGCCGTACCGGCGAAGTTGTCCCGCGGTGAACATTTCGGCGGTGACCGGAGGCGCTTGGGGCCCGGAGCCGATCCAGCTTCTGACATAGGCAGGCCAGTCATCATATTTATTCATATAGCGAGCCATATCTTCAGGATTGCCGATGGCAAAGCGGTCGTTGCAACCCTCGAACATATGGAAATCGGGAACATGAATGTAATTCAAATCAAGTGTCTTCAGGTCGGGCAGCGGGCTCTCGAAAAGGAGGTCAGGACGGCAGCGCAGTACAGCATCATAGTTGATTTCATTGTCCTTTTCATACGCCTGCCGCAACTGATCGCACATCTTAAGACCATACAGCTGCTGCAGGTAACGCTGAAGCCCCACCTTGAGCAGACAGTCGCGGCCATTGCGCAGGCCGTCTTCAGCCAAATGATGATCCGGCACCACCCGGAGCACCGTCGGGTTTAAGAGTGCCGCATGTCCGGCTTCGGCGTCCTCCGGCACATACATGAAAATATCGTACTGCCCATACCGGCCTAATTCGTTGAACAGGTTTTCCTGAAGGTTGCGATTAGTCCGATCGAGCCCTCGGCAGCTCCCGGACAGACATACCGCTATCCGGGTAGGTTGCTGCAGTGTCAATGACCGCATCGGCCGCGGCATGATGGCATCGAGCCGCCGATATTTCAGGAGCGGATGACCGGTATGCCACTGACTGGCGATATATGACCGCGATAGATGATAAGAGTGGTTTTTTTTGCAGGGAAGTCCGGATGCCGACATCGTTCCGCTGGACACTTGCCTGCCCAAAACCTTTCGCAGTGCGGGCCTGAGAGCGGCGGCGAGAAAGGTAGCGGGGATTTCCCAGTATTTTTTACGTGGACCGTAATCTTTATCGCGGCCGATGGTGGTGTTGACGAGGTTGCACTGAATCCCATGCGAGGGATAGAGCAAACTCGTCATTCGGTCGATAATATATTGGGAATAAAGCCGGGACTCGCTATCAAAACCGGTATAGTAAGGAAGCAGAAACGACAGGGTTTCCCGGTGATAGGCAACGGGAAGGCCATCAATTGCCTGACTAAGGATGTCGGCTTGCTCTTTTGCCTTCTGATGCCTGCCGTTGTCTCTCTCTCGCTTATTGCTCGTAGAGCCGACGGCAGGTTCCCATTCCAGCAGAAAGCGTTCGAAAGTACGAAAAGGATTGCCTGTCAGGGTAACTCCCAGCTCCCTGGCAACCTGTTCGTCCTCGGAAAGGATGCAGTTATCATCCAGAAAAATATAGTAGAGATAGTCGTGGCCGCTGGTCCGTGCCTGCTCCAGAGCTTGCCATAGCAACCGGTTGCGCCCTTCAGTCCAGCTCGCCTGCGGGGCAAAGATGGTGCCGCTGTTCAGCTCCTCAGGAGGATTACCTTCCCGCCGGGCCAGTATAATCCGATCGCAGGACGGATGATTCATTTCCGGATAAGGATTGGCTGAATCCGCCTGAATGAGATAGATGAACGGTTTCATCTTGTCACAGCTGCCCCAAGGCAGCCACATCGTCCAGCCAGGCGGAAAGGAGGTCGAGTTCAGCCTCCGGAACGATCCCCTCCCCGGCCAGTTGCCGGTAAACATGGTAAAGATTGTCGCTGATGGACGCTTCCGGCCGCATACCCTCTCGTGCCAGAGGCAGGATGCGTTCGGCATTCATGTACAGGGGCAGTTCCGAAATGAAATCCGCGTGCAGATCATGCGGATTGCGTTCCTGATGGGCATTGGGCCCCGAAAAGCCCAGCCGGTAACCGGCAGCCCACATAATGGGTTGGGCCACATACCCCCGCAGGATGTCGGTGACACGAAAGTTCACCAGAGCCGGCAGGTACATCAGAGCCAGCAGTTCCCGCCTGAAAGCGGTATTTTGCGAGTTGAAGGGAGAAAAGGTGCCCTGAGGAAGCACGACGGGCGCCCGCCTTGCAAATAGACAGGGCCTGTTGGAGGTGAGCCGGTAGATGGCATCCACGTCCGGGTCGTCGTCGACCAGAGCCTGCCAGACACCGATGTGTGCGTGTCGGTTCTTCAGGACAGACGGATCGATTACCGAATCTCCAGCGGTGATGCGGCTCAGCGGAAAGCCCCGGGGCCAGATCGACTGGTTACTGAATAGACTGTAAACGTTGACGACTTCCCTGCTTCCTGTGATGTGTTCATAGCTGCCGGTAAATGCCGGAAATGTCCAGTTGACTTCCGGAAAATTGTCGTCGTCACTTTCGGCCAGCAACTCCGCGCCGTCCCGGGCGGCAAGTAGATAGCCGAGCATCTTTCGGGCATAATGGTTCCATGGCAGGAGCCGGGCAATCTTGCAGGACATGGATTTCTGCTGCGCTGCGGAAATGAATTGCACTCCCGGACAGTGCCAGTCCCGGGGAGTCCTGGCATCGCCTACTACCAGCACCTCCCAGTTTTTTAAGCCGGCAAAGAGGCGAATGGCAGCCGTCGGCGCCTGAATCGATGTCAGAACAACAGTTTTTTTCATCTCGTACACAGACAGGGTCCGATCAATTGCGTAATCGACATTTTTACGAGTCCATTAGAGTTGAGTTACTTCATATCTCCTGCTGCCGGGCCAGGTA
Source organism: uncultured delta proteobacterium (assembly GCA_963835305.1). GTDB lineage: Bacteria > Desulfobacterota > Desulfobulbia > Desulfobulbales > Desulfocapsaceae > Desulforhopalus_A. The sequence goes on along the minus strand of CAWIEU010000006.1, from coordinate 93,376 downwards.
GTTTTCGACACTTCGCTGCAGGGTGATCTCGGCCAGTTGTGCGCAATGCAGATGGGTGTCCGGTAATTGTCCGATCTCTTCCATGATGGAGATCATGTTAATTTTCTTCAGCTCCTCAATGGATTTGGCCCGGGCAAGGTTGGCTGCCGTCTCCACACAATGCTTGCTGAATGAACAACCATTGGTCCAATGGTGCGTTTCCTTAACCCTGCCGTTGCTGAACTTCAGACCGATTTCCATGGTGTCTCCGCAGTTGCCGACCACCTTGGCGATACCGTCGGGATTTTCCAGGACGGGATTGCCGAAATAGTAGATAACAAACCAGGTAAGCCCAACACCAAAAAGAACAAGGAACGCCATGAATATGGAGAAAATCGACATACATATATCCTTTTATCGGCTAAACTGGTGTATGCTGTTTTTTGCTGACATCGAGAACTTCAACGCAGCAGCAACAATAATACCAGTATACCATCAGTGTAAATTATTCACTCCCTTCTTCCGGGAGGCAGAGAAACAGGGAAGTCAAAAGAATGAATTACCCCACAGTCAAGACAAAACTGGTCATACTCCTCGGCAACCCTCTGGGACATTCCGTATCGCCCCCGATGCATAATCGTGCATTTGAAACACTCGGAATGGATTATTGCTATATGCCGGTAGAAGTCAACGAAGAAAATCTCGAAAAAGTGTTTTCCGGCCTGGTCAGAATGAATGTCGCCGGCTTCAACGTTACCATCCCCCATAAGATCCGGATTATACAATATCTCGATGAGCTCGATCCGCTTGCGGCGACGATAGGTGCAGTCAATACCATCTGTATAAAAGATGGCAGAACCAAAGGATACAACACCGACGGCGAAGGATTCAGACGATCCCTGGAAGAAGAGACAGGCATATCGGCGGAAGGCAAACGTTTTTTCCTCCTTGGATGCGGCGGTGCGGCCCGCGCCATTGCCATGACTCTCGCCTTTCATGGGGCCGAAAAGGTTATCATCTGCAATCGCACCGCGGAAAAGGCGCAGGCCCTCGCTGCGGAAATCAACGGGAAAATTCGTGACTGCGCCGAAATAGCGGAACAGACTGCGGCCTCTCAGGCACAGGCGATACGCGACAGCGATGTTCTCATTAATTGCACGAGCCTTGGCATGCACCCAAGAGAAGACGTGCTGCCGATCGACAAAACTTTGCTGCAACCGCACCTGACAGTTGCCGATATCGTCTACAATCCTTTTAATACCCGACTTCTCATGTCAGCGAAAGAACTGGGCTGCACCACCCTTCCTGGCCTGGGTATGCTGATCTATCAAGGGGCTGCGGCGTTCAAACTATGGACGGGAGTGGAACCGGTCACTGCGGAGATGTCTGACGTTGTCTATTCACTGATGTCCCATCGAAATACCGGCAAATAGAAATACGGACAACTTCAGGACGACCGCGCTTTTTTACCAGAATTTCCAGTCGCTTCTCAGATCCAACGATGTGATGAATTCGGAGTTCTGGTAGGTATCACCGGTTGTATCCTCACTGTAGTAGAAATATTTATGCCTGAAAGACACGCTCAGATAGCTGTTTATCCTGGCGGAGATCCCATTGTTGATTTCACTTCTGGTCTGCCACAGGCCACCATCCTGGTCGAGGATACCGGTGAAGGTGTCGATATCGAATGCGTAGGTAAAATAGGAGAGAAAAGGAATCCGTGCACCTAAAATAAATTCGATACCGTAAAGTGCCGCTTCCGACGGATCCTGGACTTCTTTTTCAAAACCGACACCAAGCTTTCCGTTGACATATTTATAGACTGCCGAGATACCAAGAGTTTCTCGAACTACAGTGGGCCGCAGGCCGTTTTCGTCTTCAACCACCGTATCATAGCGAAACTTGTTATATGGTTTATAGGTATCGGTTAAATTGTAGTCATAGGAAAAAGTGCCTCTCAATATATTGTTCAGCTTATCCTCATCCTGACGGGTATAGAACAAATACGGCGTAAATATAAAGCGGTGGTATTTATTATAGACGGTGATATCGATTGTGTCTTCAAGCCCCCACTTGTTATAGCTCTTAGAAGGCTGGCCCGGCGGAGTATCTATGTTATCGCCTCGTTTGACGCTGCTGTTGTCAATAAAATTGGATAACGTGGCATCGATTGTCGTCCGGAAACGCCGGTCCAGGTAATCATAATCCCCGCGCAGAACAATTTGTTTGTTTTTCAGATCTTCCAGCAAAAGATCCGTTACCGTCATCCAGGTATTGCTGTAGGCAATATGCTTTCCAAGCAGGCGTTGAATTTTCTGCACGGCCGGTTGAGAAGCGGCTATATGATAGGGCCTGTTTTCAAGCAGGGGAGTTCCCTGGATTTGCGTGCCGTCGGGGTTGATACCCGCTATAACCAGATCTTCTTCCGATTTCAGCACACTCTTTAGCTCGTCTCCGGTTAGGGTAATGAGAAAAATATTGTAATCCCGATTGACCATATTCAAAAAATCGGCGTGTCTGATAGTTTGCCCAATCGGTATCTGGTTGATGGTTTTTGCCTCGACGATGCCAAGCTCACAATGAAAACGGTCACGCAGAAGCTGTCCGAGACGCAGGTCATTCACCCGGTTTTCCGTCTCGCGCAGCTTGGCCACAAGACGTTCTTCGTCCTCCTGGAATTTCTCTTTCCAGAGAGTCAGCCGATTTTTAAATTCCTGATACAAAAAACTCCCCGTGGCTATGGGCCTGGCCCGTCTGGGTTCGAAGCTCCGGACTTTCAGGGTATCGTCGATGACTAGGTTAAGATGATAATAATCTGCATTTTCACTCGCCATGACGATGGATCTTCCGTCCACCAGATCCACCCGCGATGCCATGCCGCCTAAGAACCGGCCGGTATAGTCTCCCCCGCACAGAGCCATGCTGATATCGGGATAGCTTTCGAGGATATCGACCGTATCCTTGAGGGTGCGGCCGGAAAGCAGAATGATATGCTTGATCCCGGCAGCCTGAATATCCTTCAACTGCGGCGCAACGGCAGTCTTGATATCAGCCAGGCTGTAGCCATAAAGATCCTTTTCAGCCACATCGAATCTGACTTTTTGGGAAGATACCCCCAGGAAGGCGACCCGTGTTCCGGCAAAGTCGGCGGCAAACCAGGAAGTGAAAACAGGTTTGCCGCTCTGCACGATATTTGCCGACAACAGGCGTACCTTCTTGTTTTTCTGCATGAGCTCCAGGTTTCTGGTACCGACCTGCAAATCCTTGGACGAAACAAGCATAGCCGCACATGAGAAATAATTCAGGAAATCCAGCATGATAGATCCAGAGCTATACTTCGAGAGAATTCCGGGATAAAGAGCATTTCCCAGATCGAGGTAAAGATCGATGCCATTGCTGCGATCGTAAAGGATATCCTGACCCAATAAGAGCAGAGGATCCGTGTTGTCCTGATTTTCGATATCGAGGGAAAATTTGCCCTGCAGGTTTGAGGTGATCAGTAAGGAAACTTGCGTCTCGGCCCGGGCCGACACTGAAAACAGGAACCCCGGCAAGAACGCCAAAAGTCCCAGTAAACAGGACTTTCGACAAATCGAAAATACCATGGTCAGCATCGCAATTTCAGGCAGGATCGCGCGTTCAGTTGTTTGTTGCGGTTGGGTTGTTCTTGCTCGCCAATCGATAGGAGAGCTCAGCCACTTTTTTATTCAGATCGGCGTTGGCAGCCTTTACCGATTCAAGTTCAGCCATGGATTCCGCACCGGCTTTCTTGTTCGCGGCCTTTACCGATTCGAGTTCCGCCAATAACTTCTCCCTGGCTTTGAGGTTGGCGGCCTTTACAGAGGCAATCTCCGCGAGGGACTCATCCCTGGACTTTTTCAAGGTTTCGGACAAGGTGGTTGCCGCACCCAGTTGGATTGAAATTTCATTGATGGCCAGTTTAAGTGAGGCTATCTCCCTTTCTTTTGGCGCTAATTGCTGCTCGAGATGATCGACTTCGGTGGTCAGGGCCAATTCCTTTTTGGCGCCATCCTGCATCATCTGCTCGCGCTCCTGAGCGAATGCCTTTTTTTGCTTTGTTATCTGCTCGTGAAGTGCAAGATTCTCTTTCATCATTTTTTCTTCGAGGTCTTTGTTGCGAGCAATGAGCTCTTCGACCTTCCGGCTATTTTCCAGTTCCTGCTGCTGTATAGTCTCCTGCAGACTGCTGATTTGTGCTTCACCCGCAGCCATATCATTAGCGTATGTTTCTTTCTGGGAAGCCAGCACCTCGTCCAACTGTGCATTCCGTGCTTCCAGTTCCTGAATCTTTATCTTGTGCAGCTGATTCTCTTTTTCCAGAACAGCACACTCTCTTTCGATCAACGGCAGGCGCTTTTTCATCATGCTGCTCTCAGCCATAAGCTTGTTGTTGAAAGGCTGCCGACTATCTTTGACTATCGCTGAACAGGAAAAAGAAAACAACATGATGAAAGATGCCGCGCACAAGTTCAAGGCAAAAACGCAGTTCTTTTTGGTAAAACGCATTATAGATAGACTCCGGAATTTGAGATGACAGTCGTGAAGTTTTTCCCCTGATACTTTTTGCAGGCCAACGGATTTCGAAACGCCCGCACCTCTGGAAAATATTGTCTAGAGAATCCGAACGTCAGGGCCGGACACTGTTTCAGCCCAATCAGTTCGGAATACAGGGTACAGACGCGTGCAAAGCTACGAAAGCCCGGCATTTATCAGGCAAGGAAAAAATAGACTGCTACATCGGGGAAAAGCGAACTCGCTTATACCGAATGGGCTCGCCCCACCTAATTACCAGATTTGTACTTAAAACGCTTCAGCCTTCCTGAAAAAAATGCGTGAACATCCTCCCTGTTTAACAAAGGCTGATTGTAGGCTATCTTGTTTTGACTGATTTTTCCAGAAATTTTCTGCCGATTTGAAATAGTCCGGAATATCTGCATGAAAAGACGATATTTTTTTGCTGTTGCCTCACGAAGCCATTGCACATCAGGCTATCTCGTCCTGTGCCAGGACTTCCATGCCGTATTTTCGTATTTTTCCCCGAAGTTGATCATAGCTGAGGCCGAGATGTTCCGCGGCCTTCTTCTGATTGTGACGGCAGATGGCCAGGGCCTTACGTATCATGTTTTTCTCCAGTTCTTCCACGGCCTGCTTAATAGAAGAAGCCTCTGTATTCACGACTGAAGGATGCATCGTACTTTTTCCATGACGCTCTTCCCCGGCCGCTGACGGAAGGGTCTCATAAGGAGAGATGAAGGGATCGAAAACTACCGCATCGATACGACCACTGTCCGAGCGGTGCACTGCCCGCTCCACCACATTTTTCAGCTCCCGGATATTACCCTTCCAGCTATTGGCTTCCAACTGCCTGACCACCCGCTCGGTAAAGGTGGGGATTTCACTCCTGCCCAGTTCAAATGACATCCGCGTGGCAAAATGGTTGGCCAGGAGCATGATATCTTCACCCCGGTAGCGAAGAGGCGGCAAAAACAACACTTCAAAAGAGAGCCGGTCGAGAAGATCCCTTTTGAAATCTTTGCGTTCAGCCATCTCCCTGAGATCCACGTTGGTTGCGCCTACAATACGTACATCCACTTCCACCGGGCTGGCGCTACCCACCCGCTCGAATGATCCGTACTCAACTACCCGGAGAATCTTTTCCTGGGCTTCCATTGGAATCGAGCCAATTTCATCGAGGAAAAGCGTACCGCCGTCCGCCGCCTCGAATCGTCCGGTCCGTCGGCTTTCCGCCCCGGTAAATGCCCCTTTTTCAAAGCCAAACAGCTCAGCCTCGATCAGCGACGGTGAAAGCGTCGCACAGTTCAAGGTCACAAATGGCCCCTGCCATCTCTTTGAGAGAAAATGCAATCTGCTGGCGGCCAGCTCCTTTCCGGTCCCCCTCTCTCCGATCAGCAATACCGGCCTGTCCACGGGTGCGACGCGAGAAAGACGCTCCTGAAAATCAAGGAAAGCCTCCGACTGTCCCAAAGCTTCACCACGAGAGGAGGTAAAAACGGATTCTTTAGGTATTCCCATTTTTTATACGGCTTTATTTACCTGTTTTTGGTGTAATTGACCACATATTGGCTAAGATAAACTTCCTATAAAAATATACAAGTCTTCAACATCACGATTTTCCGTGCATTTTATTTTTTCCGACTCCAGGCACAAATCCTGCTTCTTGAAGGGTAAACCACAATAATACTCTTGGAGGAAAAAATGGGAATTTTCACACGATTCAGTGACATAATAAGCTCAAACATCAACTCCATGCTCGACAAAGCGGAAGATCCTGAAAAAATGATCAAGTTGATGATTCACGAGATGGAGGACACCCTCATAGAATTGAAATCGTCCTGCGCCGGAGTCATCGCCGGTCGCAAAAAAGTTGAGAGAAAACTGGACGAAATTCGCGGAAAAAGAGATCTCTGGGCCGAAAGAGCGAATATGGCCGTAGCCAAAGGCCGGGACAACCTCGCCAGAGAAGCTCTGATGGAGAAACGGCGCTTTTCCGAAATAGCCGATGCCCTTGAAAATGAACTGGATGAATATGCCGGGCTCATCACCCAATACCATGAAGATATTTCCGAACTGGAGGGTAAACTCAACAACGCCAAGGAAAAAAAGAGAGTGCTGCTGCAACGTCATAAAAGAGCCAGCGGCAAGAAAAGGGCCCAGGAGGAAATCCGGCGCAGCAACAGCAGTGATACCATGGCCCGGTTCGACAAACTTGAAAGCCGGATCGAGCAGATGGAAGCTGAGGCGGATTTGGTAAATGTGGCCAAAAAACCCACCATCGAAGAAGAATTTGACAACCTCGCCTCGGATGACGAGATTGAGAAGGAACTAGCCAGGATCAAAGCTGCGCAATACGGCAACAAGGGTGAAACCGTTTAAGTTCCTCATATCCCGCCGGACAAGATGCGTCTCACGTCGCGTCTTTCCTGGCCAGGCAAGACAGCCGATAGAACCCAGAACTACTGACCGGAGTTGAAACACCATGCTCAATATCATCATCGTAGCCATTGTCTTTGGCTCTATCGTAGCCTTGGCAATGCTCATCTGCGGGACTATCCTGATCATCGTCAAAACCCGGACCAACAGATGTTCCAGAGGAGCGGCCGATAGTGAAGAAGCCAGGATGATCCAGGAAATTTATCAGGGACTGGAAAAACTCGAGGAAAGAATCGATTCCCTTGAAACGATCCTGACGGCAGATCAGGAAAAGGACAGGTACAAGAAATGACAAAACACAGCCCGAGACAAGGTGGCATCTACCGTTCGCGGAACGGCGTTTTCCTGGGAGTATGCAAAGGGATTGCAGAATATTTTGATTTCTCCGTCTTCTGGGTACGGATGGCGCTGATAGTCGTCTTTATTTTTAGCGGCTTCTGGCCGGTTATTGGGATTTATCTGGTCGCGGCCTTCTTCATGAAGCCCAAACCGGTAAAACCCATCGAAAGCGAGGAGGAACAGGAATTTTATGACAGCTACGTCCATTCTCCGAAAACGGCCGCCCAGCGTCTGAAGAAAAAATTCGAGGATCTGGAGAGGCGAATCCGCAACATGGAAGACAAGGTTACCGGCAGGGAATACGAATGGGAAAGGCGATTCCGTTCATAGATTCCCCGGAATTACTGGAAAGGCCGGGAGCTCAGGAAATACCGGTGATTTCAGGAGGACGTCAGGTGATAAATCATGCATTTCCGATCCTGCCTTTTATACTCTTCATATTGGCCAAGATCAGAAACGTCCTCATGCATAGAGCTCATCCTTTATGATGATCTCGTATAAAGTCACTTGGTGAGCAGGGATGGACTCTGGAAAAAGTTCGATATACAAGGCGTAGTGTCTACAACGATGTAGATTGAGCTTTTTACGAGTCCATCATTTATCAGATCAGTCCTTTTTTAGCTTGAGCCTGGATAGCCGTAATAGCCACCGTATTCACGATATCCGTCACATTACAGCCTCGGCTGAGGTCGTTTACCGGCTTATTCAACCCCTGCATAATCGGGCCGATGGCAACCGCCCCCGCGGAACGCTGAACAGCCTTGTAAGTGTTATTCCCCGTATTGAGATCCGGAAATATAAAAACTGTCGCCTGGCCGGCAACTTTACTGTCAGGCATTTTCGTTGCGGCTACAACCGGATCCACGGCAGCGTCATACTGGATCGGCCCTTCAATCAGCAATCCGGGCGCCAGGCGGTGGGCAATCTCCGTAGCCTTTTTCACCTTGTCGACTTCCTCACCGATCCCGGACGTACCGGAAGAATAGGAAAGCATGGCCACCAATGGCTTTATGCCGAACAATTCCGCGGTTCTTGCGGATTCTATCGCTATTTCCGCAAGCTGTTCCGCCGTTGGCCTGGGATTGACCGCACAGTCGCCATAGGCAAGAACCCTGTCCTCAAGACACATGAAAAATACCGAGGACATGATTGTGCTTCCGGGCTTGGTTTTGACGAACTCAAGCGAGGGCCTCACCGTGTTCAGGGTGGAATGGGCCGCTCCCGACACCATGCCGTCCGCATGGCCTTTATAGACCATCATTGTACCGAAATAATTGACGGCGGACATCACATCTCTCGCGTTGTCCGGTGTAATCCCTTTATGTTTTCTCAGCTCAAAATAAGTTTCAGCATACTCTTCGAAAAGTTCGGATTTTAAGGGATCTATCATCTTGACACGGCCAAGAGACAGGCCGAGTCTGAGAATCTTGCTCTGAATGGCCGGGACTTTACCGAGCAGGATGATATCGACCACATCCCGGTGAATAAGTATTTCTGCTGCCCGTAATATACGCTCATCTTCCCCCTCGGGCAAAACGATGGTCTGCTTATACGCCCGGGCACGTTTAACCAGACCGAATTCAAACATTTTAGGGGTCATACACAGCATGCTGTAGCCGATAATTTTTTTCCGCAACTCGGAAGTCATCACATGAGATTCAAACAAGCCGAGTCCCGAAGCAATCTTCAGCGCAGAATCCGGAGTGATACAATTATGCAGAGCTTTTATTTTCACCGCAGTGGTAAAGGTATCCTCTTCCACTTTGACAATCGGCACGAGATCTTCCATCCCCTGAAGAAGATTGCGCAGGACATCGTCTGGCTTTAAATAACCGCTGAGGACTATCCCTCCTATTTTGGGCAGATTCGATGATCTGTAAGCAGCAAGCATGCCGAGGATGATGTCGATCCTGTCAACCGGAGTGATAATGAGATTATCATCTTCAAGCCTGGGCAATAAATTTTTCAGATTCATTGCGGCGATCACAAAACGGGACACCGGTCTGTTGAGCTGCTCCTTGCCATAGATAACCTTTGCATTCAGCGCCTTGGCGATTTCCGCCATTGTCGGACGATCAAGAGCAGCCTCGAAGGGAATCGAGTAAATAAGCTCTATCTTTTGCGAAAGTTTTTCCTTGAGCGCCTGCAGCATGTCCCACTGCAAAGCGGGCGGGGTCCGGTTGACGATGATCGCGAGAATTTGCGATCCCTTCTCGTCAAAAGACTCTATGGCAAACTGGCACGACCGGACCACCCCTTCAATAGAACCTTCGTGGGCACTGGCGATCATCAAAACCGGGCAGCCGAGATTGTTGGCAATTTCCACATTGAGCTCAAATTCGAACGCCGCCGAATCACTCTCAAAATCCGTCCCCAGACAGAGCACAAAGTCGTATTCCGCTTCGAGATCCTTATAGCGGTCCAGAATACCTTCAAGAAGTTTGTCATACTTTTTTTCGGCGATGAGGTCTCTTGCTTCTTCAAAGGTGAACGCATACATCCGGCGGTAGGGAATATCCAGATTGTAATGAGTTGAAATCAAATGAATTATTTCATCCTTTCCATCCGCGTCGTGTTTTGTGTTGACGATGGGGCGAAAAACAGCCACCCGAACCAGATTTCGAACCAGGCACTCCATCATTCCCAAAGCAACCAGAGATATGCCACTTTTAGGTTCCAGCGCAGTAATATAGAGATTTTTCGACATTGAGCTATCCTTTTGAGAAAAACACTGTTCCGCAATCAGCGAATACCCTGCACGTCGATATCACGCGAGGGCTTCACCTGAAAACCAGGAATTGGAGAATACATCATCGTCCCTAAAAACGGAACATCTGTTTGCAGGTCAGGCAATGCTTTGGAGTACGAAAAAAGAGGCGGGCAGATAATAGGTGAATATTATCTGCCCATGAGCGGTGAAACGCTCACTTAGAAATCAGGAGAAAATTCCTAAGACTGAACTAACACCTCATGATTGTTTTTTTGTAAAAAACCAAGAAAACAATCTTTAAGGTACGAATGGGAGCTGGAACGGGTCGGCCTGGCAGAAATGCTGGTTCGCCAAGAAAACGTCTTGGCGAACACCTGAATTAATTTGCTGCGAGAAAACCGTGCTGCTCGGTGAGTGGAACGTACTCGCCGTTAATTTTCACATAGGTTTGCTTATGTTTGTCCATATATGTCTGAGTCAAAATCCGACCAACTATACCATCCATCTGATTAAGTATGAAGCCTTTCCCTATCGGACGAAGTTGAAGGTTATCCTGTTTATCATTCATAATGTCAATACCTTGTTATAATTTTGAGTTCCCCCACTTATCGCAGGACTTGTTCTCTTTACAACATAAAAAGCAACAAGCATGCCATGTGCATATTTCAGATTATCCTTTGCACCAAACATTGTAGTAAATTCCGGGTATCTTCTTGATATGCAGTGTTCTTTATACCTTAACACGTAAATTTTCCCGGCTGCGGCCTGCCCCGCACAGAAAGAAAATGCTTGATGTGTTACTGAGCAGGAGGCGAATCGGCAACTTTGTTTACACACGACTACTTCTTGACAATATTTGCAATACAGGGTATTTGCCCATTAAGAGGCAATAAAATATTAACAAATCATGCGATTAGGCGGAGCAAACGAAGGTCGCCAGTCCATTTCCCACACTAAAAACGTATTTCATGACTTCCGTCTTTTACCATATATAACTATCTGACTTTAAATATATATTTACAAATATACACTCAAATCTTCCGCCCGCCGCAATACCGCAAACTTTGTTTACATCAATGACAAATATAATTCATCACCCGACCACAGCGAAATCATATCTTACACTGTTAAAACAAAAGCTTTCCAAACTGGCGGGAGCCTGGACCATCGATGACTATCACAGCCTGATTACCTTCTATTCCTCCTTCGTACCTTCCTTGATGAAGGTACAGCGCTGTACTGTCTTTATCATGGAACTGGGGAGCAATGAAATCTGTTCCATCTTCGGCACAGGCCTGGAACATCAAAAAATAACACCGCCGCTCAAAGGGAGCATTGTCGGGAGTGTCATCGAGTCCGGCAAGGGACGACTGATAAATGATTTCCGGGAGCATTCGGGTTTTCACTCCTTAATTGAGGAACAAACCGGCTTCACAACCCGCAACCTGGTATGTGTGCCGATAAAAAGTACTACTGGAAACAACGTTACCGGTGCGGTGCAACTCCTTAACAAACTCGACGATCAGCTCTTCACGGAAGACGACCTCACCCGGCTTGAGGAGATTTCCCATTTCCTGTCACTTTCGATTGAGTCCGTGGTCCTCAACAAAGAAATAATGAGAATTGCCACATCTCTTGGCAAAGAAGCGGAGCGGCTGGAGAAGGAATCGATCAACGGAGTCACCTTGATAGCCGAAAGTCCGGCCATGCGCGAAGTACTGAACATGGTCCGGATCATCAGCAAGACACCGGTCAATGTTTTGATTCAGGGCGAAAACGGGACTGGCAAAGAGCTTATCGCCCGGATGATTCACCAGCATGGCGACCGCCAAAAGCAAATCTTCCTGCCGGTGAACTGCGCCAGCATCCCGGAGGATTTGATGGAAAGCCAGTTCTTTGGACACGAAAAAGGGGCTTTCACAGGGGCCGACTTTACCAGGAAAGGCTTGTTCGAGGAGGCAAGTGGCGGAACCCTGTTTCTGGATGAAATCGGCGAGATGCCCCTCGTCATACAACCCAAAGTTCTTCGGGCGGTGCAGGAGGAGGAAGGACAACGCGTGGGCAGCAACGTCTGCATCAAGTATGATCTGCGGCTCATCAGCGCCACCAACCGTGATCTGTCTGAGGAGATGACTCAGGGACGTTTCAGGGAGGATCTTTTTTTTCGTCTCTTCTCCGTGGAAATCATGATACCACCACTGAGGGACCGGAAGGAGGATATTCTCCCCCTCTCCCTGCATTTTCTGAAGCTGACGAATGAGCGTTTCGGCAAAGATATCCCGGGATTTTCTTCCGAGGTGCTCAATTTATTCGAGTCCTATGGCTGGCCGGGAAACGTCAGACAGTTGCAGAAGGAAATTGAAAGGCTGGTCGCCCTGACCGAAGATGGGCACCTCATCCAATCGGATCAACTGTCCAGAGACCTGCATTCCCTCTATTCAAGTCAAATGAGCAACGAGGACGAGTCGGCCGAAGGCTATCTCGCCCTGCCCGAACAGACCAGGCGGCTGGAAATCATCCTGATCAAAAAAGCCATGCGGCGAACCAACGGCAATAAAACCAACGCCGCGAAACTTCTCGCAATAACCCGCCAGGGCTTGGACAAAAAAATCAAAAGATACAAACTGTCCTTCTAAGCTGCCACTCTCCGGAATATTTTCTTTACTGAGCTAAACTCAGGGCTGCCTGGCCAGGGCGCTTGCCTTATCGAAAGCTTTTTCCATATCCGGCAAATGGGTTATATCCGGAACTACCTGGATATAACGGACGATGCCCTCTTTATCGACCAGGATGACCGATCGCGCGAGCAGCCTCGGCCCTTCCATAAGTAAACCGATCGAGCGGCCAAAAGATCCTTCCTTGTAATCGGAAAGAAACTGAATGTCTTCCAGTTTTGCTTCTTTGGCAAAACGTGTCTGGGCGAACGGAGTATCACGGCTTATGGTAATCCGCCTGACTGTCGCCGGCATTCTATCACCTTCCTCTCCGAGGTAATGGGTCTGCGCTTCACATACCTTTGTGTCGATCGACGGCACGATACTGAGGAAAAGAACGCTGCCACGGTAATCGTTCAGATTAACCGGCTGCATTGTTGAGGCATCGATGAGACTGGTATCCGGCAGTCTGTCGCCTACCCGAATTCCCTTGCCTGCCAGAGGCAGGTTCTCACCTTTCTTGGCAACCTGGGTTCCGGGGGTTGCGGAGTTGTAATCAATAGCGATTGGAGCTTGTTTGGTGGCGCAGGCAGCCAGCAAAACTGCCATGGCCGATCCTAACAATAAAAACGATATTTTCTTGAGCATGGTACACCTCCCAGGTTTCTGGAAACCTTTGTTGAACTTTGGCGATGCAGTTGTAACTGCGAACCGGGTAAAATTCGCTACAGAGATGATTCGCTGTGGATATTTCAAGAAAAATGAGCTGCTGTAACGAGATGGTAATCTCGCAAAAACCTAAAATCAACGATGATGGCGTCGTAAAGACTCTTCATCTGCTTCGTTGCTGCAAATTTTCAATCATTACGACGTACCTTAGTACGCCGAAATAATTGAAAATTTGCGCGCCTCGCATATGAAGATTTTTACTTAACTATTCGAAAATTCAGGTTTTTACTAGCTTGTTAACGATGATAATCTCGTAAAAAGTCATCGAAGTTGCTGAGATGGGCTCTGGAAAAAGGTCGATATACTAGACGTAGTATCTGAAACGAGGATTTGACAGTACATTGAGTACGGCAAATCCTCGTTTCAGATCTACAACGACGTAGATCGGGCTTTTTACGAGTCCATCAACGATGATAATCTCGTAAATAGTCTCTTTGTAAACAGGGATGGACTCTGGAAAATGCTCGATATACGAGGCGTAGTATCTGAAACGGTGATTTGGCAGTACATTGAGTACGGCAAATCACCGTTTCAGATCTACAACGACGTAGATCGGGCTTTTTACGAGTCCATCAACGTAGAAAACCGGAGCGCAGCATATGTATCAGCCCATCGAGAATGGCGGGAATTTCGTGGTGAACATCTAAAAGATCAGGAAACATAATCCAATTGTTTATCAAGCCGTCCATAAAGGCGATAGTGACGATACTGCCCATTCTGACATCGAGGTTTTCCGGTAATTGTCCCTGGATAATCGCATTGCGCAGAATCTGTTCGATCTTTCGCTGTCCTTCAAGATGACAATTCACCCGGTGGAGATGAAGCGTACCGGTATCCTCTACAGCCTCACATTTGCTGAAGAGAATCTGGGAGAGCTGCAGAAGCCGGGGATCCTCCTTCAGGCTTTTAAAAAAATCGATGTGCGTTTGCTGCAGCTTGCCGAGCGGATCCGGCTCATCCGGATTTTCAATAGCCCGGTTAATTGGTTCAAAGGGAAGAAGGAGCTGCTCCCACAGGGCGGCGAGCAGATCCTCTTTATTCTTGAAATGCCAGTAAATTGCGCCTCTGGTGACTCCGGCTTTTTTGGCAATATTTGCCAATGTAGTACGGGAGACCCCTCGAACCGAGAAGACCTGGATAGCAGCATCCAAAATAGCTTCCCGGGTCTTCAGGGCATCTTCCTTCGTTCTTCTTGCCATAATACTTCCTTTACTAATTCCGTAACCATTCACAGAGAATAGCAAAAACGCCCGCATAATTACGGAGCGGTAGACGTTCAGCAGTGCTCCGGAGGCGCGCAAGCTGGCTGCCCGGCGGGTTTAGAACCGCCCCTACAACATACCCATTGGCCCGTTTGTGCGCCTCTGGGACGTGATAAACGTTATGCCGCAGCCTGCTTATTCCGTCCTTTCCTTCCGGCCGCCGCCGAGAACCTTGTAGAGATTTACCTGATTATCCAGCTGGGCCAGATTCAGCGTAAGAAAATTCTGCCGGGAGCTGTAAAGCGAACGCTGGGCATCCAGCAGAACAAGAAAACTGTCTACGCCCTGCTGATAGCGATCTTTGGCAAGTGAATAATAATCCTCATTCGCCGCCAGATTGGCTCTTTGGGCCCGCAATTGCTCCCGGTAGGTCTTGCTGGCCACCAGGGCGTCGGACACTTCACGAAAGGCGGTCTGTATGGTTCTTTCATACTGGACTATCGATATTTCCTTTTCGATTTTCGCCACATCAAGTTCGGCTTTCAATCTGCCGGCGGTAAAGATCGGCAGGCGTATAGCCGGAGAAAATAACCAGGACCCCGAGCCACTGTCAAAGAGGTTGGCCAGATCGGAGCTGATAACTCCGGCACTGGCAGTGAGGCTTACCGTTGGGAAAAAGGCGGCTCTAGCCGCTCCGATATTGGCATTGGCCCCTTTCAACTGATGTTCCGCGGCCATAATGTCCGGCCTTTCCAACAAGATAGTGGAAGAAAGGGTCGACGGTGTAACAGTGAGCGACTCCTGATCGCTCAACAGGCCTGATCCGCCCACCAGCGTTTTCGGCAGAGAGGTGCCGGTGAGCAGCGTCAGATAATGCAGATCCTGCGCGACCTGCCTCTGATATAGGGCTAGATTGGCTTTTACCGTTTCCAGACTGGTCCGCGCCTGGGCCAGCTCGAGATCGCTGGAGATGCCCGCATTTGACCGTTGTTTAACGAGCGCGTAGGATTCCTCTTCAATTCTTCTGGTATCCTCGGAAATCTGCAGCAGCTCCCGGTCCGCCAGCCAGGTGAAATAAGACCTGGCAACTTCCGCAATCAGGCTGATAGTTGCGCTTTTCCGGGTCTCCTGCAGGGCGAGGTACTGCTCGAGTGCCTGGTCCCTGAGATTTCGGATTCGGCCGTAAAGATCAAGCTCGTAAGCGGTAGTGCCAATATCCAGGGAATACACCTCGTTAGTGGAATGGCTTGTACCGGCAAGTGTGCGGCTTTTCGACCCAACTCCCTCAACCGTTATGGTCGGCAGCAAAACCGAACGCTGAATACGGTAAAAGGCCTGGTATTCCTCGACATTAAGAATAGTCTCACGAAGATCGCGATTATTCAGGAGTGCCGTTTCAATGAGCTGCTGGAGAACGGGATCGGTAAAAACGTCACGCCACCCCAACTCGGAAACCTTCCGGATTTTCTGCCCTTCCTCCTGTGGTTTCGCCTGCCGGACATCATACTCCGGCAATGTATCGGCAACCGGCAGCGCCGGCCGCTGATACTCCGGCGCCAGGGTACAACCGTTCACAACGAGTAACAGTAAGCCTGCTATAAGGATATTTGCTCGTACTTTCATGACATTAAGACTCCTGCACCGAAGCAACGGCATTCTGCTTTGCCTGGCGTTTTCTAAACAGCTGCATGACCGCGACAAAAAAGAGCGGGATAAAAAAGATGGCCAGAATCGTCGCCGACAGCATACCGCCGAATACCCCCGTACCAATTGCATGCCTGCTGTTGGCACCGGCGCCGGTACTTACTACCAGAGGAAAAACCCCCAGCATGAAGGCTAATGATGTCATAAGGATTGGCCGAAGCCGCATTTTGCAGGCCTCTATAGTCGCCGTGATCAGGTCCGTCCCCTGATCATAGAGCGATTTGGCGAACTCAACTATCAAAATGGCATTCTTTGCCGACAGACCTATGGTCGTCAAAAGTCCCACCTGGAAGTAGACATCGTTTTCCATGCCGCGCCAGTAGGCCGCAGCCAGGGCGCCAAGCACACCAAGAGGCACCGCCAGCATAACCGAAAACGGCACGGACCAGCTTTCATACAAAGCGGCAAGACAGAGAAAAACGACCAGGATAGAGATGGCATAGAGTGCCGGAGCCTGGGAACCGGACTGTTGTTCCTGATAGGACGTTCCGGTCCATTCATAACCGATACCACTGGGAAGCTGCGACACCAGCTTATCTATCGTCGCCATGGCGTCGCCGCTGGACTTGCCTGGAGCAGCTTCCCCCATGACCTCGACCGCCGGATTGCCGTTAAACCTTTCCAGACGTGGAGAGCCATAGGTCCAATGGCCGCTGGTGAAGGTCGAAAAGGGAACCATTGCCCCGCTGCTATTGCGGACATACCATTTTTTAAGGTCTTCAGGCTGCATCCTGAAAGGCGCATCGGCTTGAAGGTACACTTTTTTGATTCTGCCTTGATGCACAAAATCATTTACATAGTTCGACCCCCAGGCCGTGGAAAGCGTCTTATTGATGTCCTGGACGGTAATACCCAGAGCCATGGCTTTCTCATAATCGACATCCACGTTATACTCTGGTGTATCTTCCATTCCGTTGGGCCGTACACGGGTGAGATTGGGATTCTGCGCGGCCATGCCCAGCAGCTGGTTTCTCGCTGCGATCAGTTTTTCATGACCAAGACCGGCACGATCCTGCAGATAAAAATCAAAACCGGTTGACGTGCCGAGCGCCGGGATGGAAGGCAGATTGAAGGCGTATATCTGCGCCTCCTTGATCGTGAAAAAATACCTCATCGCCCTTCCGAGTATTGCATTGACCGACTGATCCCGGCCTTTTCGCTCACTCCAGTCTCGCATCTGCGCAAAAACCAGGCCCATATTCTGACCGGTCCCGGCAAAACTGAAACCGGCAACCGTAAAAGCCGAGACGACATTTCCATGTTCCTGGGTCAGGTAATACTCCCGCACCTTATCGAGCACCGCTTGCGTGCGCTGCTGGGTGGCACCGGTCGGCAGCTGCACCATGGTGAGAAAGACACCCTGGTCCTCATTGGGGAGAAACGACGTCGGCAACTTGGTGAACAAGAAGACCATGCCGGCTATGAGAAGCACATACACCAGCCCAAAGCGGCCTGTTCTTCTGACAATGTAGCCGACCCCGGTGCTATAACGCCGGGTGTTCCTGGTAAACATGCGATTAAACCAGCCGAAAAAGCCTCGTTTTTCTTCATGCTTACCGGGTTTTATCGGTTTCAGCATGGTGGCGCAGAGAGCCGGAGTCAGAACTAACGCAACCAGAACCGAAAGGGCCATTGCCGAGACAATCGTCAAGGAGAACTGGCGATAGATCGCTCCCGTGGAGCCACCAAAAAAGGCCATGGGTACGAAGACGGCGGAGAGCACCAGAGCTATCCCGATAAGAGCGCTGGTAATCTGGTCCATCGATTTTCTGGTAGCCTCCAGAGGCGACAGCCCCTCCTGGGCCATGATTCGTTCAACATTTTCAACCACGACGATGGCGTCGTCGACCAGAAGGCCGATGGCAAGCACCAGTCCAAACATGGTCAGGGTATTGATGGAAAACCCGAAGGCCGCCATAACTCCAAAGGTGCCGAGCAGGACGACGGGCACGGCGATCGTCGGGATAAGTGTGGCCCGAAAGTTCTGCAGAAACAGAAACATGACCAGGAAAACCAGGATAATCGCCTCAACCAGGGTATTGGCCACCTCTTCGATGGATATTCTAATGAAGGTGGTGGTATCATAAGGATAAACGACCTTGACGCCCGCAGGAAAATACGGCTGCAGATCGGCGAGTTTGGCCCGGACCGCATCGGCGGTATCAAGGGCGTTGGCACCGGTGGCAAGCATTATGGCCATACCGGCGGCCGGCTGGCCGTTGAACGTGGTTACCGAATCATAGCTTTCTCCGCCGATCTCGACCCTCGCCACATCCTTTATGCGGATCTGCGAACCGTCGGAATTTACCTTGAGCAGAATATTGGCAAATTGCTCGGGCGAGCTCATCTTGGTCTGCGCTATCATACCGGCGCTTACCTGCTGACCCGCGACGGAGGGGGTTCCGCCCAGATCACCGACGGCCACCTGGTTATTCTGTGCCTTGATTGCCGCGCTGACGTCCCCCGGTGTCAGCTGGTAGCTGTTGAGCTTATCCGGGTTAAGCCAGATACGCATCGCATATTGTCCGCCGAAAATCCTGATACTGCCAACCCCATCGGTCCGGCTCAGAGGGTCCTTGAGGGTGGATACCATGAAATCCGTAAGGTCGTTCTTATCCATGCTGCCATCTGACGAGATAAGACCGATAACCATCAAAAAGGTCGAGTTGGACTTCGCCACCTGCAGTCCCTGCTGCTGCACTTCCTGAGGGATCTGGCTGGTTGCCTGTTGCAGCTTGTTCTGAACCTGCACCTGGGCGATATCCGGATCGGTCCCGGCCTGAAAGGTCAGGGTGACGGTTACGGATCCGGCGGATGAACTCTGAGAACTCATATACAGCAGATTATCGAGCCCGTTCATATTCTGCTCGATGACCTGCGTTACGCTGTCTTCAATGGTCTTGGCTGAAGCACCCGGGTATTTGGCGGTAATGGTTACCGCCGGGGGAGCTATCTCGGGATACTGGGAAATCGGCAGACGCAGGATAGATAAGGCACCCGCCAGCATGATAACAATAGCTATAACCCACGCGAAGATGGGACGATCTATAAAAAACCTGGCCATGACTTACTCCGCTTGAGTTACTGGGGCTGAGGATTTTGTTTTCAGGGCAACTTGTCCTGTAATCGTTTCCTGTCGCTCTACGGCACTGACGGGAACACCCGGTCTGATTTTCTGGAATCCTGCGACAATCAGCTGGTCTCCGGCCGCCAATCCTTCATCGACCAGGACCTTGTCTCCCAAATTCTGTCCACTCCCAATGATGCGGCTTTCAACAGTTGACTCTTTATTCACCAACATAACCACAGCCTGTCCCTTGCTGTTCCGGCTGACACTCTCCGCCGGTATGAGAATACCATTCTGTCTCACTCCCGTTGAAAGCCGAGTCCGCACAAACATGCCGGGCAGTAAATCCTCGTCGGGATTGGCAACAATGGCACGCAAGGTCACGGCTCCAGTCGATTGATCGACCGACACGTCGGAAAATTCGAGAGATCCGGTTCGTTCATACACTGAACCATCCTCGAGCAGGATAGTCACATTGGAATGTGTTTTGTCGCTGTTTTGCACCAGCCCCGAGGACATATTTTTTTTCAGCCTGAGCAGTTCGGTGCTCGACTGCGTTATATCGACATATAATGGATCGAGCTGCTGGACAATGGCCAGAGGTGTGCTCTGCTGGGCCGTGACCAGCGCGCCTTCGGTGATCATCGACTTGCCGATTCGGCCACTGATCGGCGCGGCAACCTTCGTGTACTCGAGATCTATCCGTGCGCTGTTCAATGCCGCTTCGGCGGAAGCCACATCGGCAACGGCTTGTTTCCAGGTCGCCTCGATCTCCACCTGATCCAGCTCGCTAACCGCTTTGGTATGGACGAGAGTCCTATACCTTTCCGCTTTCAATTGCGCCGATTGTTCAACGGCCCTCGCCTTGGCAAGTGCCGCCTTGGCACTGTCAACCTTGGCCTGATAGATAGCGGGATCTATCTGGTAGAGGATTTCTCCTGCCTTGACCTCACTCCCCTCTTTGAACAACCTCTTTTTGACAATGCCGTTAACCTGCGGACGTACCTCGGCGATCCGGTAGGCGGCTGTTCTTCCAGGCAATTCCGCCTCGAGATTGACCGGTTGAGTTTTGAGAGTGACAACATCAACCTCAACCGGAGCTTGTTTGGCCATATTTTTCGGGGCTTGCTCACGGCAACCTCCCAGCAGGGATCCTGCAACGAAGATAAGCAGAAAAATCCATGACCTGAACTGTGATTTCAGCATAGCAATACCGTTAGTATTTTGTGATGAATTGAGTAAGAAAAAAAGAATCAACCGACCGTATATAAAGAAGAGGCACTATACATACATGCACGCATGTATGCAAGTTTTTGTTTGTTTTATGAATGTAAAAATATGTGAAAAATTGTGAAAGAATTGGCTAAGAAAGCTGCGCTTTTCAGTTTCAGGCGGAGTGCCTGAAACTGAAATATGGCAGTACATATGGCACGGCAAATCTCCGTTTCAGACCGGAAACGCTGCAGATCGGGCTTTTTACGAGTCCATCATAACCTCGTAAAACCTGAATTTTCAGATGGCTAAGTAAATAATCACTTTGTGAGCGGAGATGGGCTCCGGAAAAAGCTCGATATACGAGGCGTAGCGTCTGAAACGGCGATTTGGCAGTACATGTGGTACGGCAAATCGCTGTTTCAGACCTACAACGACGTAGATCGGACTTTTTACGAGTCCATCATATTTTGAAGCTTCCTACGATGGTATGTAACTCCTTCGAGTGCGAGGAGAGATTCAAGGCACTATCCTTAACTTCATTGCTGCCATCGGATATCCTCCGGGAAGAAGAGGATACTTCTGCAATATCCTTGCTGATATCTGTTGCAACAACGGAACTCTGGCTGACATTTTCATTAACTTCCTGAATACCCTGACTTACCTGAGAAATACTTTCAGCGATTTCCCGAGTGGCGGCCGTCTGTTCTTCAACCGCCGTCGCGATTGTCGAGACGATATCGTTCACTCCGATAATGATTGTTGAAATTTGACTGATTTCTTCGCTGGTTGCTCTGCTGGTACCCTGGACATCGTCGATCAATGTTTTAATATCGTGCGTGGCCCCTGCTGTCTGTTTTGCCAATTCTTTTATCTCGTTGGCAACCACCGCGAACCCTTTTCCCGCCTCGCCTGCCCTGGCTGCTTCTATTGTCGCGTTGAGCGCCAGCAGATTCGTTTGCTCTGAAATCTCGGTAATTGTTTCCGTCACCTTGCCGATTTTATCTGCGGCATGTCCGAGCTGGGTCATCTTCTCGGACGCGCTGCCCGCCTGGGTAACGGCATTACCCGATATCTTTCTGGCTTTTTCTGCATTTTCAGCGATTTCATTGATGGTAGCGCTCATCTGATCTGCGGCGGTCGCGACCATGTCGGCGTTTGTTGACGATTGCTCCATGGCGGCGGCAACATTGTTCAGGTTTGTACTCATTTCCTCGGACGCTGCCGCAACATTATTCGCTCTTTGCGAAGTAGCTTCAACATTCGACAGCAACTCTTCGGAAATGGTGGCCAGTCCGGTAGAACTGTTCTCGATACTCGTAGAACTCTCGGCGAGCTGGCCGATGATTTTCTGCAGCTTTTCGATAAAAATATTAAACCAGATTGCTACTTCGCCGACCTCATCCTTTGAATCCACCTTGAGCCTCATGGTAAGGTCCCCCTCCCCTTCGGCTATATCCTTAAGTCCCACGACAGCATTTCTGAGAGGCCGGGTGATTTTTCCGGAAGCAATAAATACTAAAATCCCAACAATGAGAAGTGCACAGAAAGCAACCAGGATAATACTGTTTCTGATAGCCCGAGGCTGCTGCAGAAACTCATCTTTATTTTGAGTTAAACTTATGCTCCATCCTTTGAGTGGTACCGGCGCAAAGCCGGCAATTTTATGAATGCCTTTAAATACGTAATCCTCCACTCCCTCTTTACCCGCCAGCATGGCGTTGGTAATGTTCTCCATGCCTTTTAAGGTTTTCAGATCGAGACTGAGGATGTACTCTGTCTTCGGATGAGCAATAATAACTCCTGACTTGTCGGTCATAAAGGCATAGCCGGTCTCTCCGACTTTCGTACCTGAAATGAGTTCAACTAATGCGCTCGCCTTAACCGATATTCCGAAAATTCCCAGGAACTCTCCTGAGTTGCTAAGCACGGGTGCGCAAACAACGTAGATCAACTGCCCTGTGGATTTGGACTTTACCATGCCGCCGACAACAGCCTTTCCCGTTTTTTTAGCTTCCTGAAAATAATCACGGCTTGCAACATTTGAACCTTTGTATTCTTCTCCATTGGCCAGCTCTCCGGTATAGAGCAGACCCTTTTCGTCGGTTACGAAAATGCCAAGATAAGAATCATCCAGAACCTTGTATTTCCTTTTCATCTCCAGACGAAGAGAAGCTATATCGGCTGCGGCAGCCTCAATTCCTGATTCCTTGATTTTCTGTCCAACTTCAATAACCCTGGATCCGGAAGCAAAAGCCGATGCCATATGCGCCTGCAGCTCAAGAGTTTTCTCTACTGTTGTGGCAAGCTCATGCGCTTTCCCCTGAGCATTGGCCCTGCCGATTTTAAGCAAGGCATCGGTAGCTTTGGGAATAGCAATGCTTGCCACGATAACAAGCGGAATAAGTGCAGCCAGGCAACCACCTAGTACAAGCTTGAAAGAAATGGATTTCGTGTTGATTTTACTCATTCAGACCTCCTGATAGTCCTCTAGGAGCAGGATTTCGCGCCAATTTTTCAGATGCTGAATGATTACACCTGAGTCAGACTCGGTAACTTAAGGTTAGAATTCGGTTAAGCTTCTCTTAAAATTCTACTTATGGCAAAACTTTTGTCTAGCGGTATCTAACGAATTCCCCCTTTTGTTATCAATTCCATTTCTTTTGCTAATCACCCTACTTACCGCCGATCCTGTGTTTTTTCGGAATCGTTCACAGATTGTGGTCATTGCGGTATTTGTCCTGAGCGCATTGACCTCTATAGGTATTGATAAGGGCAGGATTTCCTTTGGCAGCGAGAACTCTCAGCACACCATTTTTGCTTATGCCGGCAAATCAATCGGACAGATTTTCGAACCCATCGGCATACACGAAGTGAACCAGGCGGTTTCGGTCGCGCCATTTACCGGATTCTTCGCCAAAGAAGCAACTTGCTGGCGCCCACAATTGCCTCTTTCCCGGAAACAAAAAGGGACTTCCAACGTCCCATTTTGTTTCCGGCTTCCTCTTCGCCTCGATTGAAATATGAAAAGGCCGGAAAATGCTATTTGCCGCCGGAATCATTATCGCCCCCCAGGCCAAACTCTTACATAACTTTGCTTGATTAAATTACATCAACGAATTAATATAAATTCAGGTTGCTCCGATGAAGCCCGAAGACCTTTTTAGGGACAAGGTTCAGACCGTATTGTAATTCTCCGTGAGAAAGTAGGGTGGTGACCCTGACTAGGAGTTGTACGGATGGTCCTTCACGACTAGCTGATCTCGGAGCAACTATCCTGATTTGACATTCTTTAATAGAGCGTATCTGTTCGATTCCTGTAGCGAGTATATACATACCAGTATTGAAATTTGCCTGAATCATTTACAGCAATTTTCATTACAATCTCTGGGGTGGGGGTGAGGTTTGAAGAGAAGAATTATTCATGAGTGGAGAAATTGGCTCTTGGAATATATCGGGGACGACAAGTATGAATTTTCCCAAAAAGATAATTCATCGACGCACACGATAGTTGCAAAAGATGCCATGGATGCCGAGAATCAATGCCAGCAGATCATTCGAAATAGAAAAAAGGAGTTCGGCTCCAGTCGGGTAACCTCAGACTCCGATTAGTGAAGTTGCCTCGGGCAAATCATTCTGTGCTGAAATTTCCTTTTCCATCAAGTGTGTTTCTGATTTTTTGGGAGAGCTCCGACAAGCCAAAAGGTTTCTGCAGGAAACCTTGACACCCTTTTTGTATGATTTGCATTGCCTGACCGTTGAGAGAATAACCACTGGCCAGAATTACAGGCACAACCGGCTGCAACTCCCGGATTTTGTCAAAAGTCACACCACCATCCATTTTCGGCATGACCATATCCAGGATGACGAGATCGATTTCGTTGCCTTTTTCCTTCATGTATTCAACTGCCTCCTCACCACTTTGTGCAGCAATTGCCTTGTATCCCAGTGCTTTGAGCAATGCCTTCCCGACGTCGAGGACCAGCTCCTCATCATCCACCAGCAGAATCGTTTCGCAACCACGGAGTGTCTCCGGCTCTTTCAAGGGAACATCACTGGGAGCTTTATCCGTTACCGGAAGATAAATGCTGACGTCCGTTCCTTTGCCAAGTTCGCTCTCCACTGTGATGAAGCCACCGTGGTTATTGACAATTCCGTAAGCCGAGGCCAGTCCCAAGCCGGTTCCGCGCCCTTTATCCTTGGTGGTAAAAAAAGGGTCGAACACCCGCAACCGGATCGATTCATCCATCCCGATCCCCGAATCAATTATGGAAATTTTTGCATAACCTCCGGGTGCTACTCCATAAAGTCCGCTTTCGGAATCGTCCAGATTTACGATCGATGATTCCAGGTGCATTTCTCCACCTTCCGGCATAGCCTGCCAGGAATTGACATAGATATTCAACAACACCTGCTCAATCTGCTGCCTGTCGACCTCTGCGACAACCGGCGCAGGCGACATGTTGGTATGTAGCTGAATCCCTTTTCTGGTTCGATTAAACATGGTTGAGGTGCGTACGACCAAGGCATTCAAATCCGTAGGCTTAGGGTCATATTTGCCGCCATGCGCGATACCAAGCAACTGCCCCGTGAGATTGGTTGCGCTCCGGACATGTTCCTCAATCGCCTTGGCATGTTCCAGGCTAGGATCGGAAGATTCGAGGTGCATGGCTATCAATGAGGCACGCCCCTGGATTCCCATTAATAGATTATTGAAATCATGAGCAATACCTGCAGCTAAGGTGCCAATCGCCTCAAATTTCTGATTTTCGTAGAATCGTTGGAGAAGTATCTCTTTTTCAGCTTTGGCTCGTACTTCACTCTCAACATCCGCAAGCACACCCCGAACGCCAACTGTCTGGTTCCCTCTTACGAACGGCCGAATTGAAATTCTGACCCAATGCGGGCTTCCGCTCCTGTCAACCATGCGACAATCCGCAGGTAGCGGGTCTTCCTTTATGATTTCAGGAAAAAGTGCCTGCACTTTCGGCCTGTCTTCCGGATAAACCAGTTCTGAAAAAAGAATTCCATCCAGGTCTTCAGGCCGATATCCCAAAATCGACACGATCACCGGACTTATGTAGGTGACTCTGCCGGTTGAGTCGAGTTCGAAAATGACGTCATTGATTTCTTCGGTGAGCTGCCGATATTTTTCCCGAGACTCCGTCAGGTCTTTTGTTCGGGCTGCAACCAGCACTTCCAGACGATTTTTATGTTGGGCTAATTCCCGACTGGTTGTTTCCAGGCGTTTGTTCGATTGCAGAAGTTCAAAACCGGCAAGATAAATGCTTCTCGCCAGGGCATGTATAGCTATTATAAAAACAATACCCATATATCCCGAGTATTGGAAAGCTTTGTCGGACTCCATCAAAAGGACAAGAACTAAAGGTGAAACCGCGGGAAAGGTAAAACAGGTAAAGGCCAAAAATGAGGACGACAGAGTCAGAACGGATCCAGCGCTCATGCCACAGACTATTGCCAGGAGGTAGAGCCTATGCAGATCGGAAGCATATCTATACAATTGTATCGACGCAAATCCCCAGCTCGCTCCCTGGAGCAAGATCAGGGCAAGCAGGATGATATACAGGGTTTTAATCTTCAGGGATCGCTTTGGGTCTGCCGCATACCAGAAATAGTAGAAAAGACGCAGACCAGAGACACCGATGATCAGCCATAACCAGAAATGCCGATGCGACGGGATTGCCAGAAACGTCAAAAATGCAATACTGAGATTGACGGCGACAGCAGTCGTCGAATTCTGCAGCAATCGGCGTACCTGTTCCCGCAATATGAAATCACGCTCTTGTGCATCGATTACACTATCGCTTTGCTCGCCCATATGGATAACCCATTGACTGATCAGGTTGAGTACTGCTCGATCATCTTTATATAAGACTTAGTCTATCGGCGCATGCAGGTCTCCAACTGCCGGCGGTCACCAACAATTATTCGGGTAAAAATTATTGTGTAATCTGTTCTCATCCTCTGGAAATCTTGTATATTTAGAATAATATAGGATGTATGAATCCACCTGTAAAGTTTTGATGGACTCGTAAAAAGCCCGATCTCCGTCGTTTCAGATACTACGCCTAGCATATCGAGCTTTTTCCAGAGTCCATCTCAGCAACTTTGATGACTTGTGAAAGTCATCAAAGTTGCTATGCAACAATTGCCGGACTCTATCCAGTATCGCATGATCCATGTCTCTTTCCTCTCCGCATTCGAGTTAGGAGCGGATCAAAGAAGTATTTCCTTTTCGATACTTTCATCTTCGGCTTATATTGCCGTCTCACCTTGTTCCATCACCTTGATAATATGCAAAATTGTCTGGTTGACCGGAGTTGCGACTCCATATTGGCTTCCCAGAGCAACGACTTTACCCGCGAATATCTCCACCTCGGTTTTTCTTTGCGCCTCGATATCCTGAAGCATGGAGGTTTTTCCCTCGGGCGCCAGGGTCGCGAGCACGGCAAACCATTCGTCCAGATCTTGTCTGGTCAGGTTGACGGACACTTTACCGGCAAGGGTAACGACCTCCTGCATCAGCAACTGCATCAAAGCCCGGGCGTCCGGCGAGGACTGGAAGACGCCGTATGGAGCGCGCAATACCGCCGATGCCTGATTAACTCCGACATTAATCATGAATTTCCACCACATGGTAAACATTATGTCAGGTGGAACCTCATGAGGTATGGCTGCCCGTTGCAGGGCCTCCCGCAGCCGCGCCACCCTCCCGTACTCGTCTTTCTCCGGGCCTTCCCCGAAAATGATCCGGCCGGGTCTGGCATAGGAAAAATGGTTTCCTTCCCGTACTGCATCGATACCAACCGCGATTGCATAGACCATTTTGTCCATCCCGCAAACCGAGCCGATTATCTGCTCGCTTTCCAAGCCGTTCATAACCGAGAGGATCGTGGTTTCACCACTTGTCACCGCCTTGATAAGGTGCAGCGCCTGGGGGAGATGATGGTGTTTTAAGGAGACAAGAACGAGATCGACCGGTTCCTTAACCTCTTCCGGCTGCACAACCGGTATGGCATACGACTTCCCATTAACCATTAGCGGTTCCTGCTTCAACTTTAGATACCTCTCGCCTTCAGCAAGAAAAAAAGGAGAAAAACTCCCTGCATCGGAAAACATTGCGGCATATGCCGCTCCCATGGCCCCTGCACCGACAATGGCGACGGTCTTGATCTTTTTTGTCTTCATTTTTTTATCATCACATTTTGTTGAATATTTTTATTCTCTGATGGCGTCGTAAAAACTCTTCAGATTCGAGGCGCGCAAATTCTCAATCATTTCGACGTACAAGAGGTACTTCGAAATGAAATTTGTGGCAACGAAGAAGGTGAAGAGTTTTTACGACGCCATCCCTGATTTTAAGGTTTTTACGAGTTTGTCATTCTCTGACAAACTCGTAAAAGGTCATCGAAGTCGCTGAGATGGGTTCTGGAAAAAGTTCGATATACTAGGCGTAGTTTCTGAAACGAGGATTTGGCAGTACATGCGGTACTGTCAAATCCTCGTTTCAGATCTACAACGACGTAGATCGGGCTTTTTACGAGTCCATCAAACTTGATTTCACCTTGTGAAGCCCTATCATGTATACAACTATTCCTGGTCAAGAGTAAAGCCATGACAGCCGATGGTTCAGGGCTCCGACAAAGAACCCGGGCAGCCGATCGGCAAATACACAGTAACATGACTGCCGACGGCCAGTCATCCGTCGGCCGTTAGTCTGAATCCGGATCATTGTTGATACCTATGCCCATTTCCCAGGAGGTATATTTTGGATATCGACAAACTTCTACAGGATCAAATTGCCCTGGTTACGGGAGCAAATTCAGGGATAGGCAGGGGGATTGCGTTGGCCATGGCGGAAGCCGGGGCCAAGGTTGTGGTCAACTATCTTTCCAACCGCGAGGAAGCTGAACAGGTGGTGCAATGCATCAGCCAAAAGGGAGGCACTGCCGTTTCCTTCCAGGCTGACGTGAGCTGCGAAGATCAGGTCAAGAAAATGTTTTCCTTCACTTGCAGTACCTTCGGCACGCTCGACATTCTGGTGAACAACGCCGGAATTCAGCAGGATGCGGATTTTCTGAATAAAACTGATACTGAAGATGTCCGTGATCCCATCAGACCGGAAAAATCCTGTCTGGGAAGACAGTCTTCAGTATCCTTTAGGCTCATTTCAGTGGCCCCTTAGAAACGTCCTTCATCCTTCTTGATTGCATTAGTCCATAACATCAAGCAGTTACCGACGGGTTATTATGGCTCACGTCATATGCTCTCCAGGACGCGAGAATGACGACAATCAGTCCGGTAATCCAGAGATTCGTCGAGGCTTGAAGAGCCAGGAAAAAACCTGACAATATTAGCCATAATCCAATAAAACCATTGATGTACCCCTGCCACTTCTTCCGAGGTGTCCAGAAACCGAATATGGCAATGATGATGCCAACTATAAAAAAGTTGACGGCCACATTGGCGTTATGAACGAATGACGATAGAAATACCCAGGCTCCTACAATTATATTTATCCATGCTTGCCACATATGATACCTCCTTATGTTGAATCAAGGTTAGCCCGGATTTCTCATGAACATCGTGTCGATTTCCAGAAAATAGCCTATATTCACACAGGTTGGTCTCATTTTTCTCTCACTTGAAATTACGCACAATGTTCACCTCAGGCCAGCCGATCTTACCGTGTCTTTACCGTTGCGAACACAAGGCAACCTCGGCTGGTGAGAAATTCGGGTTAAATCTGTCTTTTCAGCCGTCGGTCAAGCCTTTATTGACCTTAACCTTATGATAGCAAGTCTTGTGCCAACATAGGAACCATTCCTGCAATTCAACATGGACAAAAAACGCGGCATATTAACGGCCCAACAGGTAGTCAGCTTCTCTAGAGATTGGTCCCGGCCCTTGGAAATGATATACGGCAAGGCCCGAGGATATTATGCTTTACCTGGCAAAGACAAGGATGCTGTTTGCCGGAATGGTGATTGGTGCAGAGAATGGAAGACCGTGCATTCCGCCGCCGCGTGCCACGATACCTCCACCGTTTCCGGCCACCAATGGATTGACCCAGTTATCGTAGACGTCACTGTTGATTTCCTCCCGCCAGAAGCCGTTCAGGGGAAAGCCGAGCTGATAGTTGAAAAAGGTTGACTCCTTAAGACTGACAACGACCACCACATCGTGACCTTCACCAGCAAGCCAACGATGAAACGCCAGTACCCGGTTGCCGTTATGCACATGAAAGACATTGATTCCGCTGCCCTTCAGTCCTCGCAGGCGATTACGGACCCCGATCATATCCTGGGTAAAATGCAGAAAATCCACCATGGGCCTGACGCCCTGGACTAGTCCGTCCCACCAGACCTGGTAAGGGCTATGAGGCTGGTCGCTCCATTGTTTGTCCTCGAGAAATTCCTGCCCCATAAAGAGATGCGGAATACCGGCTGCCGTCAGGACGAGGCCCATGGCAACCCGCGACCGGCTACGGGCGTACCAGGAATGACTGTCGGTACTATCGGCGATCCTGGGAATACGCGCCCCACGGTCAGTTCTCACGATGTCATGATTTTCAGCACATTGAACGGCACGCCATTTATCGTTTAGTACCGGAGACGCTATCTCCCGGCCCAGACGTTCCATATCGACAAAGGCCGAGGCGCCTTGGGCAGCCTGGCCGATTGCGCTGCGCAGAGCTTCCCGCAGCCCGTCATTTAAGGTGGCATCAAACCCGGCTCCATTCCGGTCGGTGGGACTGACGATTGCCTGCTCTACGGGCCAGCATTCCGCGATATGGATCGCCTCGGGTTTGAGGAAATGACAGGTATCGGTAATGTACTTACAGAACAGCCATCCATGCTCGCCGCCCTCGTTTTTGATAACGCTTACCTCGTCGTAGCGAAAACCGTCACAGTGGTATTCCGTCAGATAGAACCTGGCGTTATCGATAAGGAATTGTTTGACCTGATCTTTCCAGTAAGCGAACACCAGTCCGCCGGCCCAGCCGTGGTCTGTAAAATAGAGGCTGTCATTTTGATTGCCGTATGGCTCACGGTCGAAGAAATATATGCTCTTCTCCCCGAAATCACCGCCGGCATGGTTATAGACGACATCGAAAAGTACTGCGATTCCGTAGATATGGCACATATCGACCATTATTTTCAACTGATTGGCAGGAGTTTGGATGTCTTCCAGGCGATATGGTGTGAAATCGGGATTTATTGACTGTAGCTTTTGATTGATTGATACCAGATAGGTAGGCAAATCGGGATCATTATTCCTGACACCGTAATCCGTTTCCGGCGAGTAATAATCCACACCGTTGTAGCCGAGACTGAACATGCCGGGAAACTCGACTATCGGCAAAGGCTGGATGGCATTTATCCCGAGACTTTTCAGGTAAGGCAGTTTCTCAATGACATCAAGAAAAGTCCCGTTATTCCTGCCTGCCGGAATATACCAGACACCGATATGAAATTGGTAGATCACCAGTTCATGAAAAGGAGGCGGCCTGAATTCTCGGTCGTGCCACGGGAAGGCCCCCGGGTCGATCAGGAGACACTGGCACTCTGGCCACATCGGATCATCGGTGAGATCACGGGCATAGGGATCGCGCTTCAGCCCTTCCGTACCGCCCTCAGGCCCCACTACGTAATACATATATTTCTCACCGGCCATTAAACCTGGAACGAAACAGGCCCAAAAACCACCTCCTGTCCGCAAAAGATCAGCAGACTGGTTATTGGTCCAATTCCCTTCGGCAGTCCTGGAATATTCCCAGAAAATTTTTACTTCCCGGGCGGCAGGCGCCCACACTCGAAAGGTTGCTCCTTTCCCCGTAGCGAGCAGATTCCCTCCCATGAGCGTACGTCCATCTATATGATCAAGATTTTCCTTCATTGGCTTGTTCATGGTTTTCCTCCCCGAATGACTTCCAATAAGGATAATTATCCAATCTCCTCTTTTTGGAATACTGGCGAACAAACAAAAGACCAGCAGCCTTGATATGGCCGCAGCGATGAATGTTATAAAAAAGCAGGGAAATACAACAGGATAAATATGTAATTTCTGCCGGAACACCGTGCAAAAATCACACAATCAGTGAGAAACTGCCACGTATATAGAGCTTATAAGCAAGAAACCCGGCATGTCAATAATGATGGACTCTGTAAAAAACCCGAGCTATTTCGTTGTAGATCCGAAACGGTAATCAGGCGTACTAACAACCTAAAATCAGCGATGGCTACGTAAAAAGGCGTTACCGGCGAAAAACCGATAACACCTTGATTATATTGGTCATGAGCTCCAGGCTAACTGTTATCGTACTGCTCCTCAACTGAATCATTCTCATGAAACGGGTAGACACTGCCGAAGCAAGCAATATCATATGAGAAACCTTATCAGAATAGGCATGACAGATGACAGTTCGGGAACAGCGATGCACCAAAAGAGTGTATATGAAATCATTAAGCGTTAAACCTTTGGCCTACGGCCGAGCACCAGAGAGATTACAAACATGACCAAAAATACAACGAATAGAATTTTTGCAATGCCCACTGCTGTTCCTGCTATCCCTGTAAATCCCAATACTCCCGCTATTATGGCGATGATAAGAAATATTATTGACCATGTGAGCATGATTGCCTCCTTAAATGTTCAAATATAGGTTTTGTTGTCAGGGTTCAACACCCAACCTGAAACGAGGATTTCTTTTAAAAATCGAAGTGCTCCAGATTTTATCTCAGGCTTCCAGTTGATTTTCCATGGATAAAATTTTGAGAGGAATAATAGGCTGGAACAATTGTGCCATCTATGGATAGACACCGGTTAAGAGAATCATTAATCGTCTATGGACCATCGACCATCAATATCTCTCGTCCTTTAAATGTCATGCACATACCCAAAAAGGTAAATACACAATTGCCCCCATACCTGGTAAATAAAGTAGGTATTTTACCTCAGTAAAACAACAAGAGGAGCAAGGTTATGGATCCGAAGAATTTGACAGCCCTTTTCGTTGGTGAAGAAGAAAGGGATTATCGACTTATACAAAATATTCTCTCAGAATTAGCTATAGCCAATATCGATATTGCCTGGATTCAAAATTTTGACGAGGGCATTGAATGTGCTCAAAGAAAAGACCCCGATCTGATCCTCATCGACTATAAACTCAGTAAATATAACGGGTTGGATTTCATGTCAGAAATCCGGAAAAGAAATTGTGTTAAACCGGTCCTCTTGCTGACAGATAAATTTGATCATCAGGCAGAGATTGAATCAATCAGAGCCGGCGCAGAAACCTACCTGGAGAAAAGTCTGGACAACCCGGGACAACTAAAAGTTGCTCTCCTTAAAGCGATTGAGCGCTCCCAGGCACTTAATGCGGTCCGAAGGAGCGAGTCGCGTATGCGTGGCATCTTCATTTGGTCGTCGATAGGTATAGTGCTTTTTGATTTAGAACGCCTGATCGTCCAATCCAATCCGGCATTTAGCAATATTATAGGCTTCACTGCTGAAGAGCTGTGCGCAATGGATATAGCCGACGACTTTGCCGATCCTGACGATGTTGAGAAAATCCGCCAAAAATTTTCTCAAGTGGCGCGGAACAAACGACCGTATGCGAAGGCGCAAACCCGCTTCCAGAAAAGAAACGGCGAATGGATCTGGGTTGATTTAACCTTTTCGGCTTTCAGTGAAACCGGCATGGAGCCGCAATTCGTTATCGGCCTGATAGAAGACGTCACCGAGAAAAAAAATGCTCAGCTTGCCCTGGAAGATTCTATCATTAAAATGAGCTGTTTATCTCGAGACCTCATTTCAGCCCAGGAAAAGGAACGAAGAAATATTGTGCTGGAACTCCATGATGTTGTCGGCGGAAATCTTGGAGCAGTAAAGTATTTGCTTGAGCAGATAAAATTAAAGCAGGGAAAGATAGATAAAAGCTGTGCCGGCCTGCTCAGCCAAATAGACAAACTGGTGGTCGACACGCTTGATGAGATAGAGAGAATGTCATCCTCGCTACGCCCCCCCATGCTCGATGACCTGGGGATAATTGCGACTCTTCGATGGCTGGTGCGCAAACATAATGAGATATACACAAACATTGACACAACCCTGAGAATCGACATCGACGAGGCGGCCATACCAAAGGCCATTAAAATTGTGATATTTCGAATCGCGCAGGAAGCGCTTAACAATGCTGCCAATCATAGTCTGGGAAAGCGAATCGAGATCAGTTTGGAAAGAATCGACGAGAAAATTCTGATGAACATAACCGATGATGGTAAAGGATTCGACCCTGCAATTTTGGATCAGGTTGATGAAGATTTAGGTTTGGGTCTTCGGAATATGACTAAACGCGCTGAGTTAACCAATGGGCGACTATTAGTAGCCACGGCGCCGAATAAAGGGACCACGATACATGTAGAATGGGAATCCGTTCAACAAATCGGCACCCTGTCACGGCGGCGGGATGACTAATCCCATTTTTATGGCATAGGCGGTCAATTCCGAGGAGTTGTGCAGATTGAGCTTTGTCATAAGATTGGCTCGGTGCTTCTCAACTGTCTTTGGACTTATGCAAAGAAATCCGGCTATTTGCTTATTTTGGTATCCTTCACCAACAAGTTTTAGAATGTCCTTCTCTCGGTTGGTCAGAGCATTCCAGCCAGTGGATAATGTTTCTTCGCCGGGATGAATTTTAAGAAAATTATCCAGAAGTGGCTGAGTAATATGCGGACTTACATAGGGTTTACCTTTCATTACAGTGTCAATAGCAGTCAGGAGCTCTTTAAAATCACCTTTTTTCACACAATACCCATTTGCTCCGGCTTGAAAAACCTCTCTCAGATATTCTTCACTATCGTGCACTGTCAGTACAATTATCTTTGTTTGAGGATACCTGCTTTTAAGGTCTCGAATTACTGACAACCCGTTGAATTTCGGCATAGAAATATCCTGGATTAACAAATCCGGCTGTTGCTTTTCTACTGCCTGGATCGCCTCCAAACCATTTTCAGCCTGCCCGACAATTTCATAAATACCTGTTGATTCAAGCATTGAACACAACCCTTCACGCATGATGACATGATCCTCTGCCACAACCAATCGATATTTTGCCACTATCCATCCTCCCCATATTTTCAAATGCTGAGGTCATGGATCTCTGTTACCACCATACAGACCTCCGGCATCTGCTCACGATTTTAAATGCTTTTATCTTTAGAAGGAGTCTCATCTGAATCATATGCCCTGCAGCTCAAAGTCTAGGAAACGGAAACCGGCGTTATTGCGGGAGAGGCCTCATCTGCCGGCTCGTCAATTTCTTCTCGCCGAAATTTACGAATCTGTTCCAGGGTAATAGCAACAACCATCAGTATCGGCACCGCCATTAGCACACCAGCAGTTCCCCATAACCAGCCCCAGATAATTATGGCCCCAAAAACCATAACCGGATTGATGGTAAAAACCTTTCCAACCGTCATTGGCTGAATAAACTGTCCCTCAATCAAATTGAGCCCCAGTATAATCATGGGCGGCATCAAAACCTGAGAAATAGTATCAAAGGTTAATAAAGATACCAGGGCAATGATGCCAAGGTTAATTGCCGGACCGACATAAGGTATGTAATTGAGCAAGGCTGCTGAAGCGCCCCAGACCATCGGATTAGGTAATCCTGTCACCCATGTGGCCAAGGCGACAAAACAGCCTAACGCGATGTTGATCAATGTTATTACCAGCAGATAATAGCTAATCCGTTTTTGGGCTTTTCTGGCGATCGTTATCAGCGCTTTGTAATAGCTCTTATTCTCCAGCCAGACACCAACATCTCGACCAAGGGCTTTACCGAAAGCTAAAAGCAAATAGAGTAAAACAAAATATGAAACCAACCCGATGATAAAGGATTGCGTACTGTCCAATACTCTGTCAAATAAATTGGGTCCCCGGACAACGACAGCAGGAGCCTCGGGCGGATTCTCACCGACCACGGCTATCTTACCGAGACTCTCCGTGGTCTCCTTGACATTCTCAATAGATTTCTTAAAAATAGCCAGCTTGCTTTCTGTCTGTTTAAGTTCACTGGGGAGTCGATCAAGCCACATACCAGCCGGTTCCGCCAGATAGTTGAAGGCGGTAGCGACAACGACACTGAGTGAGACAAGTACAACGGCCGCTCCTATGGGTCGGGGAATCCGAAGTTTTTGGTCGATAAAAGCAACGACCGGACTTAACAGAAATGAGGTGAGTACCGCCAGGAAAATAGGGATAAAAATAGCTTTGGCGAAATACAATATAGCTGCCAAGCTGAAAATAAAAATTCCCCAGAGAGGAATATACAGGAGTTGGAGTTTTCTCTCGTCCATTGTGTCCACCTGCGCCCGATTACTGAGATCTATAGTGATAACAGGCTATAATAGGTCGCCGGGTCACTTCCTCAGAATCTTAAAATTAATTGGTATCTGGAAACGGCTATCGCACAAATCACAATTTTGTTTTTTAAAAAATAATCACGAAAAAGAATTCAACCCTGTGACGGCAACTCATGGTCTGGAGCTACCGTACAGGGGCGTCTGTTATCGATATTTGTTATCGATAGTTGGATTCAAAGTCTGAAGCGGACCTTTTAGCCTTTTTCTTTTCCATGCCGTAGTATTTCCGAACTCCACCAATCAATTCTTCACGCTTATCGGCTATAATATCAAGGTCGTCATCAGTGAGTATGCCCCATTTCTGTCGCGTTTGTCCTTTGGCTTGTTTCATCCTGCTTTTAATCTGATCCCAAGTCATATCTGCACCCTCCAATATTTGTTGGCTGGATGTCCGTAGAAGCTACGAACCAGCATATGCGAGAAAATAGAGATGGCAGCTGGAATCAACAATACATCCAATCATGTATTCGACATCCGAAAACACCCTAGTGATTAATTTACAGGCTATTATTGGCTATTATTCGGCTGGAACGAAAATGAGGAACTGCACACGGAATAGTTTTAGCAACATTGAGGACCTGATGATTGATTTGAAGTCCGGACGTTTTATTTATCCAGTTACGTCTTTGGGAGGATTTTTAGGGCAGGATGGAGCAGGAACTCGATATTCTTATTTCTTTTTCTTCTTGATCCGGCGAGCATTGGCCGACAGAGTAGTTTTTACCGGCCGTAGCGTCTTGCGCTGAAGTTGCATTATTTTTTCTGCCGACGGATATTTGCCAAACGGTAACTGTGCTAAGTTCATCGCCAGAAGCACATAGGCCTGGCCAAACGCAAACATTTTCTCGCTGAACATGCGGTTGACTTCAAACCATTTTGCCGGACTCCATAACATAGCTGGTTCAGTCGCCATACCGTGCAGCATCGGAAGGCGGTAGTTGAGTACTGCCGTAGTATCCAAAGCCATCTTCCAGTACTGAAAATAAGCGTCTACAAAAGGATTAAACATAATTTTCTCCCTTGGGATTTCGATGCTTTCTTTTCAACGGTAAGAATCGTATTTCGACTGTTCGACATTAATCAGTTCTTCGCCCCGCCGCTGGTGACATAAAATATTGCGTGCAATATTTCTGAGGCAAAGAAGAGACTTTTCTTAAGATTTAGACAGAAGATCATTCACAACCCTGCATCGCTTACTGGGTGATCTCAAAGATCCATGCAGACATGAGCAAGTTAAGTGGTACAAACCGGGTGCCGGACCGGCTATTGAAAATTTAAGCTACCTCTGTTCATGCGTGTGCCACAATCGCAGCACATAGATAGTGGAATCCTGGATTTCATATCGCACTTCATAATTTCCTGCAAGAATCCTCCGTACCTCGCGAGGCTCGAACTCAAACAATTGTTCACCAATGCGTGGATTCATTAACAGAGACGTCGTCGCCTTAGTAATTGACTGCACCGCACGCGCGGCAGCAGGCTGATTTACTGATGCCAAAAACTCATACAGACGCACCAAATCAGATAGTGCCTTACTGGTCCACTTCAGTCCCATTAGCGGGGCACAGGCAACGGATCATCAGTACTGAGGCTATCGGCCCACGCTTGTACCGCCTGATGCTCGATGACAAGGCCTGCGTCTACGTCAGCGAGCGCTTCCCGTGTCAGCCTATTACGCTCTTCTTCTTGCTCAATCCAAGCTGAAAGCGCCTGCTTCATTATCCACCCGCGCGACCGTTCAAGTCGAGCGGCCATTTGATCAATCTTTTCGGCAAGAGGTAGGGGGATGTGCGCGGTTAATACTTTAGTTTCTGTTCGAGCCATAGTAATTACTCCTTTGTGCACTAGTGATTCAAGACCAATCTTAATGATTAACTTTGATTGCGTCAACCCGTCTTCTCTTATGTCTCATTTGGGGGATTAAGCAGAAGCCAACGAAATTTCAGGAAATTAAAATGGAGACAATACAATTTATGTCGCTCCCAAGACCAGATATCTCCTGTCGGTTTTTCCGTGAAGGTTTTCTTACATATACTCAGGAAAAATCTTCCCTAGCTACAAGCTGATTGAATTAAAATCCACCGAAGATGCTCCGGCAATATCGGACGACTTCAAGTTGTTGATATTCTATATTTAGCCAAGATATACGAAAATCGCACAATCACTTCTTGACCCATTAAAGATAACCTATTTTGCCCGGGTAATATTAATGTTGACATCATGTTTTTACCCGGGTACAATTCGTCTATTAAAACTTCGACAAGGAGACATGGAGAAATGGGCGAACAAAATATAAAAACCTGTACAGCATTTAAAGACGACAAGCGTGTTGCATCAGGAAGATTATCGAAGGTTGCCAAAAAAGTTAAAGAAATCCTTGATCAAGATGAAGACGTATCTATCCTCATTTTTGACGATGTTACCAGTGAGCTTGTTGAGGTGGATTTTCGCGGTACTCTGGAAGATGTCCTTGAGAAGCTGGAAAAACAAACAGTGGGGGTGGAGTCAGCCAATGCATTGTCAGGTTCAGACCAACATTCACCCCGCGGGCCAGGACGTCCTAAGCTCGGTGTTGTTTCCCGGGAAGTCACCTTACTGCCGCGGCATTGGGACTGGCTTAATAGTCAGCCAGGAAGTGCTTCTGTAACGCTTCGCAAGCTTATTGAAGAAGCGAGACGAGTAAGCAGCGGCAAGGACAAGATTCGGCATTCACAAGAGGTGACATACAGATTCATTTCCGCCATGGCCGGTAACTTCCCTGGATTTGAGGAGACGACGAGAGCTTTGTTTGCAGGCGATTCCGAACGTTTCAATAGTTTGATGGCTTCATGGCCTGTCGATATCCAAGACCATGCTCGAAAGCTTGCAGAGGCTGCATTTCAGAATCGAAAATGATACTATGCCAACGCTTGATAGGTTTCCGCGTCTCAGCTTTAGCCTTATGTTGATATAAGAGGAAGAAGAAACAAATATGGACAAGTCAGAAATGAAAAAGGCTTACAAGCACACGAAGCGATTAATGGGAGTATATAGGATCAGAATTTCACAAAATGATAAAATATTTATAGGAATTGCGACCGACTTGCCGGGTAGATTCAATAGACACAAAGCTGAATTAAAATTTGGGAGTCATCGGAACAGAGAATTACAGGAAATATGGAATTCAGTTGGTGAGGAGTCTTTCGAGTTTGAAATACTCGATGTGTTGGACCACGGCGAAGAACCTCACACAACCCCCGATGAAGAACTGCATGTTCTCGAAGAAATGTGGGTTCAAAAGCTGGAAAAAGATGGAAATTCCATCGTATATCTGTAAAAAGACTAGATATTAGCGACATTTCCTTGCTCAAGTTAGGGACTGCCACTAAAAGAAGAGAGAAGAACATCAAATGAAAGAATGTTTTTTAGAAGTCTCGAACGCCAACCATAAAGAGCACAATTTGAAACGACATTTCCGGAATATGTTGAGTGATCGCGGCAAGGAAAACGACTTGCGCAAGGTGCGCATCAGTTGTATCATATAAATGAACATAATTTCGTCTGACGAAAATCACCGGATCTATTTTTGTCCCCCGGCAAAGACGCCAAGCCGATGAAAAGATATTGGAATTATAGCAAGAGTTGGCTTACACGTACACAGCCCCAAAAAGCAAAGAGAGCTTTGCCCTGTTACTTCCGGACTATCTCACTCGCTTTCATGCCTCTTATTTCGACAACTCTGCCGTTTCTTTCTTCACTAAAGACATCCCCCATCATATCCGTAGAGAACTTTTCCTGTATTGATTGGTCGGTCATACTGCAACAACTACAATAAAATCTAGAGGAGAGCATATGGATAATCGGATTGCCACCCAGCACCATTCAACGACATCGGCATCCGGGGTGCTCCCTGAAACAATTACGCTGCCGCTGGAGATTCGAGTCCATGGACGAGGTGGACAGGGGGGAGTGACCTGTGCCAAGCTCATTGCCGCCACCTACGCCCAACTTGGCCTTAATGTGCAGACCTTCGGAGACTACGGAGCGGAACGTTCAGGTGCCCCGATTCGGGCTTTCACCAGGGTTGATCGTATGTCAATAAGGAACCGCAATAAAGTCTATCGGCCGGATCATCTATTGGTTCTCGATACAGGACTGCTTGGGCCAAGCCTGCTTGACGGCGTTGCTGCAGGAGCGAGTATGCTTATTAACTCTAGTGAAGACCCGGAGTTGCTCAGGCAACGTTTTCCCCTTTATCGTCTCGCAGTGGTTGATGCCACCTCGATAGCCAGAGAGCATGGTATCGGTACCAGTGCGGTAGTCATCATCAATACCACTATCGTTGGAGCCTACGCCGCCTTTGTTGGGTTGCCTATGGAGTCAGTTCGGCTAGCCTATGAGTTTTTTGGGCTTGGTGATGATTTCAGCGCAGCGTTGTCCGCCAGTGAGTCGGTGCATATCTTTGAAGCCTCGATAATCCCAGAGGAAGAGAACAAAGAGGTGAGCGTAACCTCCGCCCTATCGCAGGTTCTGCCTCTCACCCAGCATCTGCAGGACATCCCCACTGAACTGAAGACTGGCGCCTGGTCGACCCAGACTCCAAATTACCAGGAATATGCGGCCCCATGTTCCATGGCCTGCCCTGCAGGAAATGACGTAGTAGGCTTCATCCAGACCCTGAAAAAGCAAGGAGTAGTCGCCGCAGGTAAGCTGCTTATGCAAACCCAGGCCTTGCCGTCTGTTTGCGGGCGTGTCTGTCCCGCTCCCTGTATGAGGGCCTGCAACCGCGAATTCTACGATGGTCCTGTTAATATCCGCAGCATCGAGAGGTGGATAGCCGATAATTACAGCGGAGAAATCATCCCGGAACAGGATACCCAACCATGCCGCTTCGCCGTGGTGGGTAGCGGTCCGGCGGGTCTTAGCGCTGCCTTTCATCTTGCTATGGTTGGCCAGAAGGTGACACTCTATGAAAAAGGTGAGCAGCTGGGCGGCGTCCTTCGTAATGGTATCCCTGCCTATCGATTACCTGATGACATCCTCAACCGTGATATAGAGAGGATCCTCGGTCTTGGTGTCCAGTCCAGATGCGGAGTTACAGTCGATAGAGAGGGGATCGCCGAGTTGCTCAAAGAGTTCGATGGGGTGATCGTCTGCAAGGGGCTGGGTTTGCCCTTTGCCCTGGAGGCCGCGGGCAGTCAGCTTGAAGGAGTGAAACAGGGGCTTGATTTTCTTGCGGAAAGCAAAGTAGCCCAAACAAAGCTGAGCGGTTCGGTGATGGTTATCGGCGGCGGCAATACCGCCATTGACTGTGCCCGTAGCGCCCTACGTTCAGGTGCCCAGCCGGTGAAGTTGGTGTACCGCAGATCCCGCGAGGAGATGCCCGCTATTGCTGAGGAGATAGAAGAGGCGGTTCACGAGGGAGTACAGATCTTCACCCAACGTCAGCCGATTGCCTATATCGGAGATTCCAGGGTGACCGGGATGGTCCTGGCAGAGGTCGATCTTGGGCCAACTGAAGAAGACGGGCGCAGCCGACCCATCGTCAGTAACCGCACTGTGGAACTAGCCTGTGATATGGTTCTGCTAGCCCTTGGTCAGGAAAAACGGTTAGACCTCCTCCCCAAAGCGACAGAACTGAGGGAAAACCGGGCCTGGGCAGGCGATTCAGCCTTGCCTCTCTGGTTTTCGGGTGATTGTCTGACCGGGGACGGCACCGTGGCCCACGCCATCGGCAATGGCCGCAGAACTGCACTTGAGGCGCTCGCAAGTCTGAAAGGTGAAGCTGCTCCGGCAGAGAAGACGTATAAATCAACCGTCGCTCCGGCGCATATTCGTTTTTCACATTTTCCGGTCATCCCGCCGCACCGGGACCGCCATCGACCGGCCGGAGTTCTGCGCAATAATTTCGAGGAGGTTAACCTCGGCCTGTCTGGGCCTGGTGAGGCAGACCGCTGTTTCTCCTGCGGTCGCTGCACCCACTGCGACACCTGCCTGGTCTTTTGTCCTGACGGCATCATTTTCAGGGATGGTGTAAATTATGTCATCGACCGGGCCTACTGCAAGGGTTGCGGGATATGCGTTGCTGAGTGTCCTCGCAGAGCTATGGAGATGATCGACGAGTAAGCGGTTATCTGCCGACTGGCCTACAATCCGTCGATCCGGACGGTCGGCGTATTTTAGTGACTTAGAAATAATTTTTCTTCTTGTGTTTTTTACAAGAAAATTATTTCGTAAAGGAACTTATCCCCGCAAAGCACGAGGACTAAACAGAGCACCCCTTGCTCAAGGGGGTTCTGAACTGAGCCCCGCGAAGCTTTTAGGCGGGATTACAAGGGGAAAATTTATGGGAGTTGAACTGATCAGCGCCAACCATGCGGCAGGCCTAGCCGCGACAATTGCCGGCCGGGCGAATAGAAGGGGGCGTGGTTTTTGCTGCGGCGTCTATCCTATTACCCCAGCCACCGACTGTATGGAGTATCTCTGCGGTCAGGCCATTGACAAGAGCAAGGTGGTCCGGGTGGAAAGCGAACACAGCGCTATGGGGGTCTGCATCGGTGCCTCTGCTGCAGGGGCGAGGAGTTTTACCACTACTTCTTCCAATGGCTTAGCCTATATGGCGGAAAACTGTATCACTGCTGCCAGCCTCAGGCTACCTGTAGTGATGGTTGTTGCCAATCGCACCATGGGGCCACCTTGGAATATTTGGGCCGACCATGGGGATTCGCTCATGCTCCGCGATCTTGGCTGGATACAATTCTACTGTGCCGACAACCAGGAGGTTTTCGACACGGTGTTGGCCAGTTTCCGACTCGGTGAGGATTCCCGGGTGATGATGCCGGTGATGGTATGCATGGATGGTTTTACACTCTCGCACACCATCGCTCAGATCAATGTTCCGGAGCAGGATGAGGTCGATGCTTTCCTGCCTTGCTCGAACATCCCCCATCAACTTGGTACAACTCCCCACACCCTTGGCCAGATTGAGGTGGCACATCAGGTCACATCCCATCGCCGCCAGCACCATGAGGCAATGTTCAAGACCTTCGAGGTCTATGGTCAGATACAGCAGAGTTTTTCCAGCAGGTTGGGGCGAAGCCTCCCCGATCCGGTAGTATCTTACAAGACACAGGATGCAGAGACGGTAATTATCTCCATGGGTACCATCGGTGCAACCGCAGAAATGGTAGTCGATGAACTACGTCAGGTCGGTGAAAAGGTTGGGTCCCTGCGGATCCGCATGTTCCGCCCATTTCCGGTGGAGTTGATCAGGCAGGGCCTCGCTTCGGCCAGCCGGGTCGTGGTGATCGACCGTGATATCAGTCTCGGCTATGGCGGGGTGCTTTGGGGCGAAGTAAGCAGTATTGCCGGCCGTGATAAACTGGTACAGAATTATATGGCCGGTATCGGCGGCGGGGACGTACGACCGCAGCATATCAAAGAGATTATCACCGATATCAGAGGCCGCGAAGAGGCCGGAACTCCTATAA
The DNA here is from genome assembly GCA_963835305.1 of uncultured delta proteobacterium. Lineage (GTDB taxonomy): Bacteria > Desulfobacterota > Desulfobulbia > Desulfobulbales > Desulfocapsaceae > Desulforhopalus_A. Next base: position 49,890 of record CAWIEU010000006.1, on the reverse strand, counting down.
TCATGGAGGATCTGCAATGAGAGAGCCTATACTCGGCGGAATAGCCCAGACTGAGCAGGGCCGAAGCCGCCCTTTGCTGCGGGCAGGCAATATGAACTGCGGTGGCTGCGGGATGTCGAACATCTTGCAACTCCTAAGCCATGCCATTGCCGGGCGGGAAATTAAGCTTGTTATCCCGGCCTGCTGCGGGGCAATTACCGCTGCCGTTTATCCCCAATCCGCCTTCGATGTACCAGCCATCCTGACCACCTTCGCTTCGGCTGCTTCAGTGGCAACAGGAATTGCTTCAGTCGCTAGACTCAACAATGAAGACACCCGCGTGATCTGCCTGGCCGGAGACGGCGGTACCTACGATATTGGCCTGGCAACACTTTCTGCTGCTGCGGAACGCAATGAAAGTATTCTGTATATTTGTTATGATAACGAAATATATGGGAATACCGGAGGACAGCGTTCTTCTTCCACCCCGGCGGGGGCATCAACTTCAAGTACCCCAGGAGGTAAGACAGAGGCCAAGAAGGACATCATGGCCATTATGGCCGCCCATCGGATACCATATGCGGCGACAATCTCCATAGCCAACCCCGATGACGCGGTTAACAAAATGCGCACTGCACTTGACACCAATGGTTTCCGCTTTCTGCATATTCTTTCGCCTTGCCCCACCGGCTGGAAGTCGGAACCAGCCATGGGCATAGAATTGATACGGCTTGCGGTCCGTTCGGGCCTTTTTCCGGTATATGAAATTTTTCATGGAGAACGGTATGTGATCAATATCGAACCAGACTTTTCAGATGAGGCTCTGGCTATGTATCTTTCCCTACAGCGCAGGTTCAGAAAGTCAGGTGTAACCGAGGCCAGTCTGCGACCGGGTATCGAGAAATACTGGCATGGGCTGAGGTCTCTCAGCGGCAGGATAATTCCCGCCCGCAGGTTTTGATAATAAGAGAGAGCAGGAAAAAACTATTGAGGTGACACTATGCGAAAATATGTCGGCGAGCGAATTCAGAAATTGCGTGAGGCACAGGGGCTTAGCCGTGAGCGGGTGAGTCACCTGGCAGGTATTCCAGTAGAGAGTATCGAGGATTATGAGCAGGGACGTGCTGTACCTTCCATCGGTGTTGTTATCAAAATTTCCCGGGTTCTTGGCTCAAAGGTTGAGGGGATGCTCCACGGAGGGGCAGTGATTTCTGAGTCGATCACCATCTGCCGAGCAGGAGAATCATTGTCAGGCGACCAGGGAAGTACCGACCAGAGCTATGGCTATGCCTCTCTCACCCGTCCAGGCACCGGCAGTCACATAATGGCACCATTCCTGCTGAGCTTTGACCCAAAAACTCCTGCGGGACCGCCAATCAATCATGAGGGCCAGGAATTCGTTTACATCCTCGAAGGCACTATAGAGCTCTTCTATGACGATAGAACACACACGCTCAACCAAGGCGACAGTGCCTATATTGACGCCTCGAAACCACATACGTTCCATGGTGTAGGGGAAAACATCGCCCGGATGATTGCGGTTGTCGGCTCCTAGCCCGGATTTTACATTGTCGGTTGTATAGCGTCTGAATGTGCAAAACCAGATTGCCATTCGCGTCTATCAACCCATCGCTTCGCATCTTGGTCTTTTCCTGCAAACACTCAGTTTTGTGCCTTACGAAAAGATTTTAAATTGCCAGAATGCTCCATCCCTGCATTTTTTTAGGCATGATCTCGCATAAGCTGGTCAGGAAACTGACTTCATCTCTACGATTGTATGCTATCATTCGACCTTATTGTTCATTCATCTTGAACATAATGGTGAATGTCGTGCCATTATCAATTATCGTCTCAACTGAAGCTTGCACTTGTCTGGCAAGCATTTGCACCAGGCGAAGCCCCAGGGAGTGTGCTTTTTTAATATCCATCTCCGGGGGCAGGCCGATTCCGTCGTCTTTTACCGTCAGAACTACTTTCTCCTGTTCGATGATGTGCAGTGAAACCGTTACTGTCCCCTTCTTACGATTTACAAATGCATGTTTCAGGGCATTGATGAACAACTCATTAAGCATCAGGCCACAGGGTATGGCTTTATTAACCGGCAACAGCACGGGCTCCAGATTCAAATTTAATTGTACTCCAGGTGTGGCTACCCCCTGGGCCCGCCATAAGTAACTGATAAAACTATTAGCATAATCGGCAAAATCCACGTGGGCGAAATCACCCGACTGGTAAAGCTTCTCATGGACCATTGCCATGGAGCGCACACGAAAAACCACGTCTCTAAAAACATCCCGCATAGCTTCGTTGTTAACCTCGTTGCTTTGCAGATCCACCAAGCTGGATATGACCTGCAGGTTGTTCTTCACCCGGTGGTGGATTTCCTTGAGCAGGACCTCTTTTTCGGCCAGCGAAGCTTTGAGGGTATTTTCAGCAGTCTTGAGGGCAGTAATATCGCGACCAATCGACATGACTTGTTCAACCGAACCGTCCGCAGCCCGGAGGGGAGCACAGCGGATCTGAAGCCAAATTGGACCCTTAGGACCCTCCCAATACAGCTCGACAGTCTCTTCGCGGCCTGTGGTAAACACGTTCTGCAGGGTGGTATTAAAGGTCAGTGCGAAACTGTCAGGATAGCCGGCCTCTAAGAGAGACTTTCCCACCATGAAGGAGGCCTTCTGACCAGTATTTTCTCTGATCTCTGAGTTAACGTAGACGCGGCGAAGTTGTCGATCAAAAAGCGAAATGACGTCGGGTGCATTTTCAACAAGGGCTCTGAATTCTTCTTCCTTCTGGCGCAACGCCTCTTCGGCGTGTTTGTGTTTCAGCGACATCCAGTTCAACGCATCGGCCAGAGCCTGCACTTCCCGTGGGCCCGTAACCTCGAAACCAGAATCCCATTTGCCGCGACCGAGCGAAAGCACATGCTTATGGATTTTCTCCATCGGCCGGGCAATCGTACGGGATATCCAAAGGGCAAAGAACACGGATGCGAACGCTACCCCAAAGAACATAACTCCATGCCGGATAAGATCTGATTCTAGAGATTCCATGGCCTCATCGAGTGCCCGGCTTGATGCGCTCACCCAACCTATGAGAGGGATGGGAGCAAAGGCACCCAGTCGTTCAATTCCGTTTCTTTGAGAAATAACGGTTGTAACAATATCGCTTCCCTTAAGGGCTCCTTCCAGCACTGGGTAGTGCTTGAGCCAGTTGCGCTGCTCCCAGGTGTATGCGATGTGTGGATGGCGAAAAATGTTCATGCCCTTACTGTCGAGTATGCTTACCCCCGCATCTCCAAGGCGCTTGAAGCCCAATATGCTGTCCAACTTTTCCGGAACAATCACGGCTACGACCAGGCCGAGGAGTACGCCATTTTCGTTACGGATGCCGCGGCATATGGCAAAGGTAGGTTTACCGGTCAGCTTGGACTTCAGGAGGTCACTTACCACCCACTCCTTGCCGCCCGCAATATCCTGATACCATTTCCTGTCCGACCCGTCCATGCCGATGGCCCCAGGAGTGCTGGATGCAAGGATCCGTCCCTGGGGGCTGAACCAAAAGAAATCACGCACGGCGGGAATATTCCGTGCGCTCTCTTGAAGAAGCCGTGTGAAATCCATTGCAGAAAGAGACGGTGAGGAGGTGGCTGTAAGGCCTATGGCGACCTCCTGGTGGAGAATATCCTGAACAAAGGCCTCGAACGCGCTAGCCACTGCATGGGCCACCTCCAAATTTGCCTTGAGCACTTCGGCCCTTCTTGACTGAAATCTGTCGCAATAGATAAGAGCCTGAATACCCAGGATGGGTATGAGCACGGCAAGCAGAAGCATGACCAGTCTACGCTGAATTCCCACGGACCTTTTTGGCTCGACTTCAGATACCGGAGTTTTCTGTTTTCTCATGAGAAGTGATCGTCAAACGCTGCTCGGTAATCTATCTTCGTGGTCAGCATAAAACGAGATCTGGAGGCTGGCATCGGCAACAAACGTGATACTCAATTCGATTCGATCTGATTTGTTCGCGATTGAGCCATCTCCACCATCGTTTCCAGTCGTACCAAACGACGGTCATGTTCACGTATCTCCTGAGAGAGATCCGAAAGCATGGTGCCGGCACGCTCGACCTTATCAGTTAGAAGCAAAACCTCTTTCATTGCTGCTATAACATCTTTTAATGTACTCACCGCTTCCCCCTAATCTCCGTCAGAACGTTTTCAGCATCAGCCAAACCCTTTTCCAAGGCTTGTTGAGCTTTTTTCGTTGCCTTGCTGACCTCCCCGACCAAGGCCACCAATAATTCTTCATCCTGACTTGTCTCGCGCATAGTACATCTCTTGCGAACAAGTTCAGACATACTAACCCCTTCCTTCTTGGCTTCCTTGACCAAAAACGCCTTGAATGCGGGAGTCCCCAAGATTGTTATCCTTTCTGATTGTACCGACATAGATACCCTCCTGATTCATAATCAATATTATAATATACATTATAATGATAAGAAGGGAGCGTTTCAATGTTTTTCCCGGTTGTTTGGATTTTCTCGATGCCTACCAGCGCCAAGCGGATAGGAAACCTGGCCATGGGAGTGTGATCAACCACATCATAGTTTTGATTCTTTTTCGATGTCAATTATGCGATCAGGTTCTGGCTTCGATGCAAGGAGGTGGTATCATTGATTACCGGAAACTGATCCGAATTTCGTTTTATGATACCGTTTTTATCCTCAATGTCGGGAGTTCCGTGCGACCGTCGGCCGATAGGCCACCTTTTCTCCAAGACCAGTTAGAGGGGCAGTCGCGTTCAACTTCCAGCAAGTCCCGTAGAACTTCCACCAGTCTCTCTGTCGAGAAAGGTTTTTCGAAGATCGGCGGATTGCCTTAGACTTCGGCAAGATCTCCATATCCAGTGGCAAGCGCGAATGGCACGCCTCGCTCGCGAAGTGCCTCGACTACCGGCCATGATTTGTGGCCGTGCAAATTTAGATCGACTACGGCGGCATGCAGATCCGGTGTGGATTTTACGAGTTGAATCGCGGTACTGACGGTCCCTGCCGGACCAACGGGCTCGCAGCAGAAACTGCGCAAACCCTGTTCGACCCCAGCGGCAATTAGCATATCTTCCTCGACAATGAGGATGCGGCTGCCAGAGAGAGAAAAGATGTTTGGCGGCTTCTCGTGGACTAATTCTTCCGAAATAATCGGCTGTAGTTGTTTGGCCCGACCTATCAGATCTTTAGGGATGCAGACGTCGGCAACAAAGTCCCTCGGCATGCCATTGGTAATTGACGGAGCCACCAAACTGGCTCTCAACGGCGCCGCCAATCAGCGTCGAACCGAAACCTCGCTTGCTCGGTTTTAGGACTGGTGGCCCGTCTGTTTCCTTCCACAGTATCCGCAAATCACCATTGGGCTGGATTTCCCAAAGCACCTCGACCTTGCCTAGCACAACCGAGAGCGCTCCGTATTTAGCGGCGTTTGTGGCAAGCTCGTGAAACACCATGCCCAGGGACTGCACTGCCTCGGGGGCGATTACCACAGGTGGTCCCGACAGGGAAACTCGCGTGCTGTCTCCCTTGAGATAAGGCGCCGGCTCCTCGCTGATCACCGGTTCTAGATCGGCGCCGCTCCAGTGACGCTGTGCCAGCAGTGAATGTGTCCGTGCCAATGCCGCCACCCGTGGACGGCGGCGGCGAACTCCTCAATGGTGTCTGCTTTGGTCAACTGGACGACCGATTGGACGACAGCCAGGGCGTTCTTGGCCCGATGGTCAATCTCACGTATGTCGGACCGCAGTCCTTGGAGGCCATGTCGAAGCCTGTGATCATTGTGGTTATAGCCGTAACGCCTATAACACCTGCCGGGACAGACACTGCCCCAAATGCCAGACTATGGTAAAGGAAAAATGGCGCAGCGACAGGAGGACAGAACTGCTGCCCTGTCCCTATTTTCATAACGTTTTCACTTTACCGCACAAGCTCAATCCCCTGGTCATAGGCAATAAAAAGATCATGCTGGCTCTGCTGTTTACAACTGTAAAGGAAATATTACAGGTCCTCGCCCGTGATCCGCAGTGGCGTCTTGACGGTCAACTCGGGTTCATCTCCGTGCTTCACACAGGGAATCAGAAACTCATGGACCACTTCCACCTGCACTGCATCATCCCGGCAGGAGCACTTTCGTTTGACAGAAAAAGATGGACTGGCACCATAAGAAAATATCTGTTCCGGGTTCAGTCACTGGCGAAGGAGTTCAAAAGACGTTATCTGGCAAAGCTGGAAAGGGCATACAAGAAAAACCTCCTTGTCTTCCCTGGCAGAAATGCAGGGCTGCAAGGTGAAAAACAATTTCTGACGTTCATCGAAACGTTGCGTGACAAACAGTGGATCACGTATGCCAAACGGCCCTTTGGTGGACCGGAAAAGGTACTCGTTATAACAAGACCAAACACATAAGGGAAAAACGGAGTCTCGTTATGAGAATGCCTACAGTGTCCCTATTAGAATGGCAAAAACGATTTGAAACCGAAAATGCCTGTATAGAAACTTTGATCAAAGTGCGATGGCCGGATGGTTTTTTCCGTCCTGAATGCGCGAGTAAAAATTGCAGTTATATAGTCACAAGGAACTCCTACCAATGCAGCCATTGTCATCATCAAACAAGCGCAACCTCGGGAACGATTTTCCACTCGATAAATCTGCCTTTGGTCAAATGGTTCTGGGCTATTTACCTGGTCGCTGCAGACAAAGGCGGGATTTCGGCGCTTCGTCTCAGCAAACATATTGGTGTCTCTTGGGTAACCGCCCACCGCATGCTGCGGAAAATTCGTATGGTCATGGCACATCGCGATAGTATATACCGCCTTGAGAATTTGATTGAATGTGATGACGCCCTTGTCGGCGGGAAAAGAGCCGGTAAAAGAGGCAGAGGAGCTGCTGGGAAGAAACCCGTTCTTCTTGCAGTAGAGAAACGGGGAAAGCATGCTGGGTTCATTAATACCAGGGATGTAAAACCCACATGCCCCGATCCCTTCACCACCGAAGCAGATGCGCTATCCATGGGGTGCTGGCCAGTACCGGAGGTTTCTTACACTGTAAACACAGATGAGTTGGGAGACCTTAAGCTAAACCCGGAGGAGGATGCTATTGTTGCGTTTTTGAAGACCCTGTCAGACGGATATAGGCCTTAAGGTCTATTTATAAACGGCCAGCCTTGAACACATCACTTTGGAAGGATTGGTCGAACACTTACTGTACCGCACCGACCGAATTTGGCGGTGGAAAACCTCTCCGTGATGTCTCATATTTATTAAGTTCTACCCCTTGCTGCTTGCCGGCACTCGCATATGGAGGCCGGCGAACAGCAAGGAACAAACGCTTAAGGGCACAAATAAAGGTTCTAGAACTGAATTGACATAAATATAGGTGCTACCACCTAACAATTTTAAGCCTTCAATGACGCTGAACCAGGAAGTTCCGCCTAACGTCGAAAACCATCGAAAATGAGTTTTCCCTAGAGATAGGTTCAGGTATCGGGGAGACATGTGGCAAAAATATTAACTTAGATATTGATCTATACCTTAATGTTGATGTTGTAGCATCTGCTTTGAATATTCCTTTTCGAGATAATTCATTCTCTTTTGTTAGTAATAGAGATTGTCTTTGATAAGGTCTACCCGGCTGTTGCTCTATTTCTGAGCAATTCTATGGAGGCAGGCGGTCTCACCCTCTCAGGAAGAAGGTCAACCTTTTAGGTGTATTTTTCAGTTGAGGCTTACCAATGGATATCTCTCAATATCCAATGCTGATCGAGTCTAATTCTTCGTGGAACACCTTGTAAATTTCTTCGTTTTCAAAATCTATCCAGGGAGAAAATGCCCTGTGACGGACAGCCGTTGTTAAAAAATGGTGATCAATGCGAAATTTTCGATGGAGAATGTCTTGTTTTGCTGTTGTCTATTGCCGATTTCTTGGTTGAATCAAAATTATTGTAAAACTTGTCTTGAAAGAGTAGAACTAACAAAGTAAAGCATCGGTTCAGATAGTTCTGCGTTGGAAAGGCATTTTTTGAGGAAGCCCGAAAGCGATGACTTATTACTTTTTGCCATCACCCATCACCTCACCGAGCACCAGGTTCACGTCTTAGAAGGAGGAAAGATACATGAACTATTTTCCCTTATCCTGGCCATTCTTGTTGCTTTTATTCTTTCTTTTCATCTTTCTGCTGATCGCCACTGAGATCGGGATTCTCAGTTATGCATATCAAAGAATCGGAATCGGCAAACGGTATGTGTTTTCCTTGCTGCTACTTTCTCTGTTGGGAAGCTATATCAATATTCCCGTCTTCCAGCTTCCCCCTGAGGAAGTTGTCTCCGGAGTTTATGCGGATTTTTTCGGAATACGCCACGTAATCCCTGTAGTGACAGACTGGCCGGCAACAATCATCGCGGTCAATGTCGGGGGAGCCCTCGTTCCATTTGCTCTTTCTCTCTATCTGATATTTAAAAATAGGTTCTATGCTCAGGCTCTTCTGGGAATCACCATCGTGATGTTTCTCACCCATATGATGGCTCAACCCGTCAGAGGCGTGGGGATCGCCATACCCTTCTTTACTCCCCCTCTTGCAGCTACGATTGTGGCGCTTGTGCTTTCCAGAAAATACGCTCCAGCCTTGGCTTATATCTCCGGAAGCATGGGAACCCTGATGGGTGCAGACATCTCCAACCTTGATAAAATCCGTGGACTGGGCGCCCCAGTTGCTTCAATCGGGGGAGCCGGGACCTTCGACGGGGTCTTTCTGACCGGGATCATTGCAGTGATTCTTGCAAGTCTTATGAGAGCCTCGCGGACGCTTCCAGCGGACAGCCGGTGAGCAATTACTACGGGGAGCAGATAGATGAACTCGTCCCTTGTCCCTGGACTATCAATCCTGTTATTGTGTTTCGTAATAAGTTGGCATAACTTAAGAAGAGTTACTTCACATGAACAATTTCTTTGTTCCATTTTTATTCAATTATAGCAGAGTCTAGAACCTCTAGTTGCCACTTTCCTTTCACAGTTAGTAGTGCAAGAATAAGCGGAGTGAAGATTTCTCCAATGGCTAGGCAAAGTTGATCTTCATCCTGAACACTCCTGCGATGCATCTTCACAGTTGGATATTCTTCAAAACCTTTTAGCTACCAACCCAACAAAACAATACCATCACAGTCTGTGAATACGGCTTTAGTCTCGTCTTGCCTTGCATTTTTTTGTAGCATATCCCTTTATAGATACTATACTTATCGCTATGATTTTTCAGTTACTTGCCTCTATTACTAAAACATCTGGTAAAACAGGAGGATAAAGCGAGAGTGTTTCAAGTCGAATCAAGCTGGTCCAAGGAGAATGCGCGAAAATGCCAGGAGCTAATGTGATTTTAATTTCGTCCGGTGATGATAAGTTATCAAAGGTGCGGTTAATGGGCGCCGATGAAGTCTTCAACTATCGAAGCATTCCAGAATGGGGCAAACGAGTTCGCGAAATTGCGGGAGGAGATGGCGTTGACCATATTATCGAGGTCGGTGATCAGGGTACCTTGCCTCAATCCCTTCGCGCTATCCGGACTGGGGGAACGATAAGTCTGATCGGCATGCTTGCAGGGGGGAAGATGGATATTCCTCTCGGGCCTGTTGTTACTCGACATGTTCGAATGCAGGGTATCATTGTCGGAAGCCGCGAGGACTTCCACTATGGCCAAAGCCATTGCACAACACAAGCTTCATCCCATAATTGATCGAACTTTTACATTCGCTGAAATTCACTCTGCGCTCGAATACCTTTCGAGTGGCAAACATTTTGTTTCGGTAATAATGAGGAAGTAATGGCACAAAAGTCAACAGTCTTGATAACGGATGATGATGAAATATTTTTGACCGTTGCCGAAGCAATGGTCGAGATGAGTGGTTTTTCCGTTTTGAAGGCTCATGATGGGATAGAAGCTTTAGAGGTTTTCAAGGAACACCAGGAAAAAATCGTTTGCATAATGCTCGATATCAAAATGCCGCGCATGAATGGTATAGAAACCTTGCAACACTTGCGTGAAATGGGTGAAAACATCCAGGTTATAATTTCAACAGGTTACCTGAGCAAAGAAAATCTTGAAAAACTGGCACCATTACAACCTGCAGCATATCTGAAGAAACCTTTTTCTCACCAGGAGCTTGCACATATCTTCAAACAGTGTCTTGGTGATGGTGAGGAGGGTTCAACAGACTCAAATATTTTTTAAAAAGCAGGATTAGCAATCGGGAAAGAAGAAATAGAACCTATTCAATCACTACCCTCGGTCACCTGGCAATAGCACTCTGAGCAACAATTAGGAGGCCCCTAGCATGGGATGTTTTTGCTTCCAGTTACCCCTTTCTTTAGTTATGATCGATTGAAATATATAGACCGTGTATTTCAACTATTGATAATTATTTTTGTATGAACCAAATGTATTTTCACTAATATAATATTAAAAATAAAAGTGATAGGCGATGTAATAGTGCTGTAGAAATCTAACTTTCAAAAAGGGGGTCTTATGGGATTCATGATTTTTGAGAAAGGAAAAAAAAGTATTTCAACAGATGATGTGGTTGCTGTTGAAGATTTAGGCGTAAAGGTTTTTAAATTTCATCTTCGAGGGGGAAGCGTAATCCAAATAAATGAAACAACCGATGAAGAAAACAAAAAAATCAAAGAAGCCTTTTTTACCGAGTCAAAGGTGAGAACTTTTTAAGGCATTTTTTATATTAAGGCCTAAAACGTTCTTCCACCTTTTGCATCAATCGTCAGGATTGTTTGCGATAAATGAAAATAGCCCGAGTAGTCCACAATTGGTCAGCAGACAGATGAAAATCAGGAAGAAGCTAAAATTCAAGATTCCGTCTGGAAATGTTTAGAAACTCGCCCTTGCAAATCGACTTCGAACAGATGGCTATCATCGCTGCCGACAACGGTCTTATTCCTTGGCAGCAAGGCTATAATACAAGGCTTTGGCCACTTCCAGTTCATACTTGGCCGCGAGCTTAGAATTGCCTAGTATGGATGGACCGGAGAAATCCAACTGGCTGCACCAGCCGCCGCGCCTGGCAATCCGGGAAAGGTGGAGAATTACCATTCGATCTTTCTCGATTTTCCGATCGTGGATTACCGCCCGTACCGAGCAGTCTCCAATAATCAGAGTTCAGAGGTAGTGTTCCAGCTGTTTGACGCAGTGGACTTTCCCTTCGGTGAGACTTTCCGGAATCCGCCGGGTGTGCCTCCTGTAGAACTGAATCCCGTTTATTCGTTTGGCTTGCGTATGTCTTTCGACTGGCGGTACTACTTGAAATAGCGCGAGGAGTCTTTCCCTTAGAACTGTCATCGGCGCATTTTCACAGTGATCATAATAAGCAATAGCAGGGCACCGAGTGACAAGTTTCTTCCCTTCATGCAATCGGATTACGTAATCCTCTGAAAAGCGCCGGGACTTTTCCATCATGAAGTCCCGGCCGTACATGGATGGATTTTTCAAAATTTGGTTCTTTTCTTTATAATCAGAGACTACTTATTTGACAGAAAGACAATCTCCACCCGCCGATTCTGCTGCCGTCCCGAGGCACTGTCGTTGTCAGCTACCGGATACATTTCGCCAAAACCTTTGGTGGTAATTCGATCGGGACTGATCCCCCCGGCTATTATGGCCGATGCGACTGATTCCGCCCGTCTTTGCGACAGCATCATGTTGAAACTCTCGCTGCCGGTGCTGTCGGTGTAACCTTCCACACTGATTTTCTTTTCCGGATGATTCTTGAGAAAGCCCACCAGTTTGTCAATGGTTCTCTGGGCGCCGGGCATCAGATCGGCTTTACCCGTCTTAAAAAGAACATTGCCAAGGGTGAGAACATAGCCGCGATCGGTTTTTTTGGCCTTGAGGGCAGCGAGTTCCTGCTCAAGTGCAGCCGCCTGCTGGTCTTTCTTGCGAAGCAGCATCTTGTTGGCATCTCCGGCTAATTTCTCTCGCTCCATTTCTGCTGCCTTCTTCTCAGCAGTGGCCACCGCGATAGCCGTCTGCTTTTCGGCCATAAAAGCGAGATGGGTCATTTCGGCATCGTTTTCGGCATCTGCAGCCTGGTTAAGTAATTTTTCTGCCTCATACAGCGGAACGGCGGCATTTTCCCTTACATTCGGGTCTGCTTTGGCCTGCTGATAGGAATCCCTGGCACTCATCAAGGCCGCATTTTCTGAAGGTCCGGCGCAGCCATATGACAGCAGAGCCAGAATTGCAATAAGGAAGGTATTTGTCAAATAGGTCATCGATTTGCTTGTATTATTCTGGGTCATTCTCCACCTCCGTAAAGGAAGAATTTTAAGGTCGTCAGCAAGGATAAACTCATAAAAAGTCCAATCAACTATAGCTAAATAAAAAGCTTCATATTGCGAGGCGAGCAAAATAATTATCACTTCGGCTTATTTAAGCCCGTCGTGATTAGAAGAATTTTATAGCAACGAAGCATACGAAGCGTTTTTACGACGCCATCAGTAATTACTGAACCACCGGATTGAGCCCTTCGATACTGTCACGTACCTCTTTGGTAGCGCGTTTAGCCTTTTCCGCTTCAGCTTTTTTTTCGGCCAACTCGGCAGTTATCCGAGCCTCGTCGGCCAGCCTTCTTGCCTTATCATATTCTTTATCATCGCCGGCAGTTTTTGCAGCCGACAGCTTGTCTTCGGCAATTCTCAGATCAAGTGGGGCATAGCTTACGGCTTCTGCACTTTGCGCGGCCTGAATTGCTGCTTCTGCATTTTTGAAATCAGATGGTAAATCGCGGCCTTTTTTGCCGCACCCCAAGGTGAAGGCTAAGGTGATTATCGACATGAATAATAGAGTATGTTTCATCATTCGTTCCATTTGTCCTCTCCTTTTGGTTATAAAATTAATAGGATATTTCTGATGCTTCTTTTTCATCGGCATCACTGAGTTGCATCTCAAAGAGGATAGATAATTACACCTTCCTTTCAAATATGCAGACTGCGTCTTCCTGTCAACCCTATGGTGCTTATACAATCAGATAGATGACAAAGATGGAGACGAGTAGACGAGGTACAATCTGAATAAGATTTCCGCAGATCAGGGAAATTTAAGACAGGACTTGCGTGGCGAAGGCGGGCAGTCTCCGGATTGCTCATAATACCCTTCTAATCCATAGGAAAACAGGAGATTAGTATTCGTTCACCGAGACATATTAGATCTTTTCACTGTCTGGCCGAATCTTCATCTGCCAAAATAATCTGTGATAGACGCCAAAAAACTGGTAACTGTCAGATTGTCTTTAATTATTTTTTATATTGATGAGTTATGGCGATTCGGTTGCCAGCTGCAAAGTCTAGCCCTCTTTCTCCTTTTTGAACTGAGAATTCCTCCTACCCAAATATAGGAAGGCAGGAATTATGTTGCCAGTGCTTGCACATGATTTAACATTGCCAATGCAAATCTTGTAGGCTTGTTCAATTTAACGGAGCTCCATCTCCTGATGATTGACCTAGCGATTGCGTACAAAATCTGCTACCAATGTTACTCTCTGAATGACACATAATCACGCAGCAGAGGCAAAGAACAAGTGCTCTGGTCTGAAAATTTTCAATGTGCCTTACTCAACGAAAGGGAAACATGCCAAGACTATTCGAATCAACAGAGATAAATGGAATGAAACTCAAAAACCGTTTTGTGAGATCTGCAACCCATGAGGCAATGGCAGAACTCGATGGAACGGTAAAAGATCAGTTGTTGGACTGTATGGCCGAACTTGTCGGTGGAGAGGTAGGACTCGTGATTACCGGGCATGCTCATGTGATTAAGGAGGGTCAGGCAGGTGTTCGACAGATGGGGGTGTATTCCGATGCAATGATCGATGGCTTGAAACGAATTTCGTCGGTTGTTCATGAAAATAATGGAATTGTTGCCATACAACTTGCCCACGCGGGAAATAAGGGAAAAGGGAAAAATGAATATGCAGCCCTTGGACCTTCAGATCTGTTTATAGATGGCATCAAAAAAGCTTCCGCAATGACAGTTGATGACATCAAAAGAACGGTAAAGGCTTTTGGTGAGGCGGCTGAAAGATCTGTTAAATCCGGATTTGATGCCGTTCAGATCCACTCGGCCCATGGTTATTTGCTGAGCCAGTTTTTATCTCCGTATTATAACAGGAGGGATGATGGTTACGGTGGAAGCCTTGAGAATCGTGCGAAGTTGCTTCTCGAAGTGTATGAAGAAATCAGGACCAGAGTTGGAACAGCATTTCCAGTGATGGTCAAGATTAACTCAGAGGATTTCCTCGATGGCGGTATCACCATACAGGAGGTGATTAAGGTCGCCCATATGCTTGAGGATCGCGGAATAGACGCAATTGAAATGAGTGGTGGGACCTTTGAATCCGGCAAGTACATTCCATCAAGGGTTGGCACATCAAAATCAGAAAAGCGAGAAGTCTACTACAAGAAGGCGGCTGAAGCGTTCAAAAATGAAATAAAGATTCCACTTATTCTCGTCGGGGGTTTTCTGTCGTTTAATATTGCAGAGGAGGTCGTAGCTTCAGGACTTGCCGATTACGTGGCACTTTCACGGCCTCTTATAAGGGAACCACAACTTATTGCAAGGTGGGCAAGTGGAGATACGAGAAAAGCATCTTGCATTTCCTGTAACAAATGCTTTTCGACTCTTTTCATGGAAGAGTCCTTACACTGCCCTGTTGAAAAAGAGCTGGAGTAGTAAAAATAGAGACTACTAAGAATCGTGGTCCTTAATTCATTATGAAGGTGGCAAGAAGCCAACCTCAACCTCCAAAATTTCTTGTCTGGTGTTTAAATAAGAACTGCTGATCGTCTCTAACGACCTGTCAGGAAACATATCCAATTGATATGTTAAGCATTCGCGTTATATTGCCTAGAATAGTCCCTCGTGCGTATGCGTACCAAAAGATCTCGGCTGCTGTCGTGAATTAAATTAAACGAAGAGGTTAAGAGCATTAGCTTCGCTCTTCTCAGGAATCCTCAATGAACTTCAAGTGATGGGGGTTATGTCTTTGCCCCTGCACAGCCTCACTCAGGGTGGAAAGCTGGGCCACTTCATCGGGTGTAAGCGAAGAGTTTTGGCTGACACTTCGGAAAGGCCGAGATATCGTACCTTCCCTTCACGGACGAGATCTGCCATGGCGCCTACTGTGTCTTCTATTTCCACATTTTTGTCACGTCTATGCAGGTAGTAAAGATCGATCACTTCCGTGCCAAGCCTCCGTAAACTGCCTTCGCAGGCGATCTTTATTCGTTCCGGGCGACCATCAACACATACCTGCCCATGTTCATCCCCGACAAAACCAAACTTGGTCGCTAAAAAAACGTCCTGCCGACGACCAGCCAAAGCCCTACCCAGCAGGATTTCATTGTGACCGTCGCCATACACGTCAGCAGTATCAAAATGGTGGAGACCGATGGTCAGAGCCTCCTCTATCGTGGCGATGGATTCCTTTTCATCCACTGGCCCGTAGGCGTTCGACATGCCCCAGCAACCAAGACCTATAGCTGGGGTGCAAAGTCCCGCAGGCAGTTGGCTAATTTTCATAACATTTTCCTAGTGGCTTTGGAGTGGCTAAGTTCAAGAAGTTGTATAAAACACTCACGCGATCACCAATGACGCTACTAAATTAGCTTTGTAGTAGGCTTGCTACTATTTTATTCGGCAAATTGACCAAGCTGGCGACCAGTGCGCTCGCGATCCCAGGACGACCTGGTATGCCAAACTTCTTGTGGCCGGTATAGTCGCGTATGCATTGAGTCCCATTGACCTAATCCCTGATTTTGTGCCGATTCTTGGTTCCCTGGACGATCTTATCCTGATACCATTGAGTATTGCTTTGGCCATCAAATTGATCCCTCACTCAGTCTTGACCGAATGCCGGGAGAGGGCTAAGGAAACCTTACAAAATGGAATACCCATCAGCAGGGCTTCAGCTGCAATCATTGTCGCAATCTGGATACTGATGGCCACTCTCTGTGTCGTGTGGATGTATGGAGCGCTCAAGGTCCAACAGTGAAGACAATCACCAACTGTCGCCGTATAATACATTGAGGCCGTACATCCAGGACGATTCGCTATGAAACCAAAACCGCAAGGATAGGGAGATCATCCTCGAAAACGGGAGCGCAGAGTGGCCTGGCATGGCGGAGTGCCACTCAATCGGCAAGATAAAGCAGAGTCTGTTGGAGTTTCAAAATGAACATGACAAAAAAGAGCGACTGGTTTTGGCTAAGCGACGTGCTGGAACAGTTGGTTCTGCGGTTAAGCTCTGCGCTTGCGTGGATCCTCGTTATGGCGCTTGTCACTGTCAGCGGGATCGATGTGCTGGAGCGACAGATCTTCCATGTGAGCGGTGAATCGATCAACACGTGCATGGCGGCCCTCTTTTTGAATCTGGCGGTTCTTTTTATCGGTTCGGCCTATCTACAGGATGTCCATGTGCGAATCGACATAATTCGTGAAAAAATGTCTGGACGCATGACTGCCTGGATTGAACTGTTCGGCAACTTGGCAGTGATTGTCCCCGTCAGTGTTATCATCATAAAGTACGGTGGTTCACAAGCCCTGTCGGCCTTTCAACAGGGAGAATCCGTTGGCGGTTTTGGCGACCTGCCCTTGATGTGGTTATTCGAAGCTTCAATTCCTGCGGGTTTCCTCTTGCTTTTAATGGCGAGTATCAGTACCTCCATTCGGACAGTCCTCTTTCTCCTCGGTCATGCGTCCAAGCCGAACACCCTCTATCGTGAGGAAACGATATGACCTTTTTTTTGCAGCAACATCTATGGCAATTGATGTTGCTGACGCTGGCTATCATGTTGTTCAGCGGCCTTCCGGTTGCGGTGGTGCTTACCGGTATTGGGCTTGGGTTCGGGGCAATTGGCTGTGCTTTCGATCTCGTACGATGGCAAGATTTTGGCATCATTTACTATCGCATTTTCGGAAGCTTGTTTAACAGCGAAGACATTTTCTGGAGCGCCGTCCCCCTGCTGTTGTTCATGGGTATTGTGCTTCATTACAGCGGAATTGCCGATGAGATGCAGATGTGTATCGAACGCCTTCTTCGTAGAATACCCGCTGGGTTGGCTATCGGCACCCTCTTCATCGGAACAATATTGGCTCCGGCCGCAGGGATGATTGGTGCATCGGTAGTGACCTTATCGCTGATATGTCTGCCCAAGATGGTTGAACGCGGCTATCTACCGGCTTTTTCCTCTGGAGTCGTAGCCGCGGCGGGAACGCTCGGCGTAGCTTTCCCCCCCGGAGTCATGCTGGTTTTTGTGGCCGACGCGATGGGAGTTTATGCTCAATTCATTTTCCTGGCAATGCTGGGACCTTCAATACTCTTGCTGATATTATTTGGCGGTTATTGCATATTAAGAGCCTTATGGCATCCTGATCTGGCTCCATCCCTTGCCAAAAATGACAGTATTGCTACGCCGTTGATGTTTTTGCGCAGCTTTTTTCTGCCGATTGCCCTTGTAGTCGTTATGGTTCTGAGCGTTACCATAGGATATTTTCCTATCTCCGAATCGGCCGCTGTGGGCGCAACCGGTGTATTACTGCTCAGCGTCTTCACCGGTAAATGCAGTCGCGTAATGCTGCGGCAGGCGGTGATGAAAACCGCCTCTATTACTGCAATGGTCTTTTTTATTTATATCGGGGCATCTATCTTTAACCTCATATTTCGTCTGGTTGGAGGTTTCGACGCAGTCGCAGGTTTTCTGGCTCACTTGCCGTTCAGCAGTTGGGGTATTCTGGGAGTGATTCTTTTAACCCTTTTCATTTTGGGTTTTTTTGTAGATTGGATCGAACTGGTGATGGTTTCTTTCGCGCTTTTCCGTCCCGCCTTAGAAGACCTTGACTTTTCTGCCATTATCCAAAACCCGATTCTTCGCTACAGTTGGATTACTGTTTTGATTACCATGACGTTGCAAATTTCGTTTCTCACACCTCCGTTCGGTTATGCCCTGTTCTTTCTTAAGGGGTCCGCTCCACCGTCACTTCGAATGCAGGATATTTATCGGGGGGTAGCACCTTTTGTGGTACTCAGCATCCTGGCTATCGGTTGCGTGGCGGCTTTTCCCTCAATTGCCACCTGGTTACCCGGTAAGATGTTATCTCTGAATGTCCAGCGGAAGGTGAATGTCCATGAGGCACTGTATAAGAAAACTGACCGCCTGCGGCTGATATCGCCTCGAAACGAGGCGCAGCTCTATATGGACCGATTGACGCTATCTCAAAACCATTGAGCAATCGGGGTGATATCCTCCGGAGAGATTCAATCACCATGTTAAGATCACCTTACTTCCGCATCTGTTTTCGACACTCTTAGTCAGTTTCGGCGGGAGGTCTTGACATAATAAAGGAATTTGTCTGTTTTTGGAACAAATCCAAAAAGAAAAGGGATTAACCAGTTGTATTTCCCGGTTAATCCCTTTATTTTATTGGTACGCCAGACAGGATTCGAACCTGTGACCTACGGATTAGAAGTCCGTTGCTCTATCCAGCTGAGCTACTGGCGCCTATGGTTGGTAATGTTATATGAGTTGCTGCGATCTTGCATAATCAGCGACGACATAATACTCAAAGTTCGTCAAAAAGCAACTCCATTCTTGTTGTTACTCCAGATCTCTTGCTCTTTTCCAGACCGGGCCGTTCTCGGTATCGATGACGACGATTCCTTTTCTGGCGAGTTCTTCTCTGGCCTCGTCGGCGGCTTTCCAGTCCTTTAACAACCTGGCCTGTTCCCTGCGCTGGATAAGGGCATTCACATCGGGTGCCAGGGGACAGCCCTGCAGCCGAAACACATTTAAAATCTGATTTAACCTGCCAAGGCTCTCCAGAATATACGTTTTCTGATCCTTATCGAGGTGATTCACCTGGAGGATAGGATAAACTTTTCTTATAAAATGATATATTGCCCCCATCCCCTTTGAGACATTCAGGTCATCGTCCATCGCCTCGAAAAACTGGTTCTCCATAGCCGAGACAAAAGCGGTGACCTCGGGATGAGGTTTGCCGGAGGGCAGGCAATTCAGTTTGCAGGTAAATTCATCAAGCCGCCTGAGAGCGGTGCGAACATTATCCAGTCTTTTAAAGGAAAAATTCAGGGGCTTGCGGTAGTGCACGGAAAGCAGCATAAATCTCACTTCGCGCCCCGTATAACCACGCTGCATAAGTTCCCTGAGCGTCACGTTATTGCCTACGTCAACGGACATGTTCTTGCCGTCGACCAGCACCAGTTCGGAATGCAGCCAATAATTGGCCAGTGGCTTACCGGTGAGGGCTTCGGCAATGGCGATTTCATTTTCATGATGCGGGAAAATCAGGTTCCTGCTGGAGGTATGAATGTCCATGGTGGGCCCAAGATTCCTGGTTGCCATGGCTGAACATTCCACATGCCAGCTGGGCCGCACATTTCCCCAATCCGTTTCAAAGAAGATACCCTTCTTCAATTCACTCAACGTCGAGCGCTTGAGCAGGGTGAAGTCCCTTGGGTTATCCTTTTCATAGTTATCCAGATCAACCGTTTTACCGAGCTGAATCTTGCTTAAGTCAATGCCCGAAAGCCGTCCGTACTTTTTGAATTTGGAGATATCAAAGTAGATAGAGCCATGTTTTTCATAGGCATATCCTTTATGGATAAGCTCATGCGCAATCTCTATCATGTCGGCCACATGTTCGGATGCCATGGGATATCCCTTGGCCCGCTTGACTCCGAGCGCATCCATATCCTCCATAAAGCCGGCGATGTATTCTTTGGTATACTCCTGCAACGGTTTTTCGGCTTTTTCCGCTCCGGCGATGGTATTATCGTCGATATCGGTGAAATTCATATAGGCATCGACCTGCAGACCCCTGGACTCCAGGGTGCGGGTAATCAGGTCCGAAACTATGAATCTGCGGCAGAGGGAGAGATTGGCCAGTTCATAAGCCGTAGGCCCGCAGGAATAAAAGGTGGCGTGCCCCTCCTTTTGGGGAACGAATTCCTCCTTTCGCTTAGTCATGGTATTGAAGAAGCATAGCTTCTTCTTGCCATCCGCTTTCTTGGGAGGTGTAAAAAGAGGCGTACTGAGATAGCGTTCGCCGCCATCGGGCAGGATGACAACAACCATGCCGCTCTCAAGTTCTTCAGCATATTTAAGGGCAGCCGCCATGGCACCGCCGCTGCTCATGCCCACCAGCATTCCTTCGTTGCTGGCGAGTTTTCTGGCCATGCTGAAAGCATCTTCATCGTCAACCACGACGATTTCATCCGGAACCGATTTGTCGAAGATACCCGGCTTATACGACTCCTTCATGTTTTTCAAACCCTGGATTTTATGATCCAGGTGCGGCTCGACGGCGATAACCTTGACATGGGGCTGAAATTCATGAAACCAGGCGCACAACCCCATGATAGTTCCCGAGGTTCCGAGCGTGGCCACCAGATGGGTAACTTTTCCCTCCGTTTGTTGCCAGATCTCGGGAGCGGTATGGTTGTAATGCGCCCGCCAGTTTGCCTCGTTATTATATTGGTCAGTCAGGAAATAGCGATTCGGAAACTCTCTGACCATGGCGTAAGACTTTTCAATGGCCCCATCCGTTGCTTTATTGGCGGGAGTAAGCAAAATCTCGGCGCCATAGGCCTGCATGATTTTCCGCCGCTCGATACTGGCCGATTCCGGCATGACCAGAACGCAGCGATACCCTTTGGCAGCACACACCATGGCCAGACCTATTCCGGTATTGCCGCTGGTTGCCTCAAGAACAATCTTGTCCCCGGTTAGTGCTCCGCTCGCTTCGCCCGCCTCGATCATGGAAAGGGCAATGCGCTCCTTAATTGAACCGCCGGGGTTGCAGGATTCCAATTTGCCGTATATCGAAACAGAAGGGCTCTGAAACAGTCTATTAATCCGGATAATCGGAGTATTGCCGATAGCGCTTAATATGTTGTCGTGTACCATTTTATTGCTCATAAAGACAAAGATATAACTACCCCTCACCAAATGTGGGTATAAGTACCTTCAGAATATTCATTCACCAAAAAACAATAAATGAATTTCTAAGGTACCCACGGAAAATTCTTTTACTCCGTTTTTCTTTTACATGCCTCGGCAAGGTACCAAAACTGCATAAGTGCTTCCCGGCATTTCTCATCTGCAATACAATCAACCTGTCGTTGAAACGCTGCTATTTTTTCTTCGCTTGGCCTGACGAATCTTACCTCAGGACCGGATTTCCGATTAAGCGACCTGGCCTCGCCCTTCTTTCCTTTAGGCAAAAGCATCTTAATATCCTTTAGTCTGGAAAGTTGCAAATGACTATTCAAGGTCTCCAGCAGTTCCAGTTTGCCGTATTGAAACTGCTGCATCCAGGATGAGTTCGAAACTTCCAGCCAGAGCACGCCACGTTCTATTTTTAATGGCTGTGCGTGCTTGTGCATCTCTTCCCCGACGATTTCCTTCCATCTGGGAAAAATGGAATGCAGATCAAGCTGTATCTCCCAGCCTTTATCGTGAAGAAGGTCGGGAAGTAACCTGGATATACTGTTTTGAATGTTTTTTTCCCTTCCGGCCATTGCCGTTACCGCCTTTTGTAACCGTTCACCGGGAATAGCCAAACGCCCGCATAACCTTGGTCCTGTAAATGTTCACCAGTGCTCCGAAATCGCCCAAACATGCACGGCGCACACATCCGGAGCGTTGGCGATCATTTACCAATAATGACAAACTTATAAAAACCTAAAAATCATCACCACTCTTTACCTAGAAAAAGCGTAATCCGCAAGCTCTGGAAGAATTGCAAGCCGCATCAGAAAACAAAAAACCCGCACTCCTCAAGCGAGGAGTGCGGGCCGGCTACCATCGTATGGGCTGGGGAGTGATTAATATATGGTCAGATATTGATCGATTTCCCAATCAGTTACCGCTGTTCTGAAGCTATCCCATTCTTTGTCTTTTGCTTCAATGTATTTCTCATAAATATGCTCACCGAGGGTTTGTTTGCCCAGCGGATTAGCTTTCAATTCAGCAATGGCTTCCTGGAGATTGGCAGGCATAATTGCAATTTTATGCTCTTTCATTTCCGCACTGGTCATCTTGAAAATGTCACGCTTAACCTCGGCAGGCGGAGTCAGGTTATTTTTCACCCCGTCAAGACCGGCATTCAACATCATGGCAAATGCGAGATAGGGGTTGCAGGTTGGATCGGGGCAACGAATCTCGGTTCTGGTGGAGAGGCCGCGGGCTGCAGGAATACGAATAAGAGCGGAGCGGTTAGAGGCTGACCAGGCGCAATATACAGGAGCCTCATAGCCCGGAACCAGGCGTTTGTAGGAGTTGACCAGAGGGTTGGTTACCGCTGCAAAGGCGCGGGCATTTTTCAGTGCACCGGCGATGTAGGAGTAAGCGACTTTCGACAGCTTCAGCGGATCGCTCTCATCAAAGAAAGCGTTGGTGCCGTCCAGATTGAATAAAGACTGGTTGGTGTGCATACCGGAACCGTTAATACCGAAAATCGGCTTGGGCATAAAGGTCGCATGCAGGCCGTATTTGGCAGCTATTGACTTGACGACCCACTTAAAGGTTACCGTATTGTCGGCCGCGGCCAGGGCATCGGCATATTTAAAGTTAATCTCATGCTGTCCTTCAGCCACCTCGTGGTGAGAAGCCTCGATCTCAAAACCCATTTTTTCGAGAGTTTCAATGATCTCACGACGGCAGTTATTGCCGGTATCCTCCGGATCGAGAGAAAAATAGCCGGCAACGTCATTGGTGATAGTTGTGGCCAATCCGTCCTGATCTTTTTCAAACAGGAAAAATTCCGCTTCGGTTCCGACATTCATGGTAAAACCGAGTTTCTTTGCTTCGGCCAGCACACGTTTGAGATTTACACGAGGACAACCGGCAAAAGGGGTACCATCTGATTTATAGACATCACAGATGATACGGGCGGCGGCGACGCCATCCTTGTTTCTCCAGGGAAGAACGGTGAAGGTATCATAATCGGGTTTGAGATACATGTCGGATTCGTTGATACGAACAAAACCATCAATGGAAGAACCATCGAACATCATATCCCCGTCCAGAGCTTTTTCAATCTGGCTTTTCGGAATCGCAACATTTTTCATAAAACCAAAGATATCGACAAACTGGAGGCGAAAAAATTGAATATTCCCATCCTCAATGATTTGTAATATTTCTTCTCTAGTCATTTCAGTAATCTCCTTTCTAATCAGTAATTTTTTTTTATTGCCAGCTTTATTACTCAGAAGTCGTTCAGTTCCTCATAACATTTCTGACGGTATTTGCACCAAACAAATGAAAATTCATTACATGTTTGTCATTTTTTTACAGCAGGACCACCCTCTCAATCGAACGGTAAAAAATACCTACAGCGGTTGATTGATAGCGTCGTAAAAGCCATCGCTGATTTTGGATTTTTACGAGTCCATCAATCAAGACAAACTCGTAAAAACCTAAAAAGTAAGGATGGCTAAGTAAAAAGCTTCAGATTCGAGGTTATTTAGATGAATGGCTGATAAAGTGCAGAATGCCCTCTGTGATCTCTTTGACAAACCCTTCATCAACCAGTTTTTGTCCTCTGGAATCAAGCACATAGAATACATCTATCAACTGTTCCACCTCCGTTGCTATATATGCCTTATGGATATTCAGCCCAAAATCCGCCATCGCCTGGGTAATGTGGTAGAGTTGTCCCGGCAAATCCGCCGCATACACTTCGATTACCGAATATTTCTCTGAACTGTCATTGTCGATGACAATTTTGGAGGCTACATCCCCCACCATCTGTGCCCGTCGACCGTAAGTTGAGGACAATTTACTATACAGCCGATGGCTGAGCCCCATTCTATGCTCTATAGCCAGATCAAGCTGATCGTTAAGTGCCTGCCAGTTTCTCTCGGCAAAACTCAGGCCATCTGTCGAACGAACATCTATCACGTCAACAACGGTACTATCCGACCAGGTGAAAATCTGGGCCTTGGCCACAGAAAGGTTGTTCAGCGCCATGACTCCACAAATCTTGGCCAGCAGACCGGGGCGATCCTTGGTCATAATAAGCAACGACCAATTTTCTTCATTTTCATGGGCAACAATTAACGATTTCTGGCGAATTCGCTGAAAATTTTCCCCCAGAGTCAGCACATGTTCGGCGATCATTTGTGGAGAAAAGGAAAGGATATAATCGGTACTTAGTATCTCCGGATCGATTCGGAGTTCCCCCTTGCCCTTCAACAGCACACGGATCTGCTCCCGCAACCACTCTACTCCCTGTTCTTCATGGGCGGTGACGTCATGGATATCATGGCGGCCATGATCAAGATACGGATAAACTTTCAGGTACAACTCCTCCATCAGAGAGGCCTTCCAGTCGCTCCAGGCCGACGGTCCTGTTGCTTTCGAATCCGCGACGGAAAGGAGATACAGCATGGAGAGGCGATTGAGATCGCCGATTTTTTCGGCACATCTTTTAATAAAAATCGCATCGTTTAAGTCACGGCGCAATGCATTTTCCGGAATAAAGAGATGGTAGCGAATAAGAAAACAGAGAGTGTCGCACTCTTTTTCGGTAAAACAGAACCGTTCACCTATCTTCCCGGCCAGTGACGCACCTTCAATGGAGTGATCCCGGCCGGACCCCTTACCGATATCATGCAACAGAGCGGCGAGATACAACACCTTCATATCCTTGATGTTCTGTGCAGCACCGGCGCCGGATGCTATCAGGGCATGAAGCTCAGCCACTGCCTGCAGGGAGTGGCGATCGACGGTATAAATATGGTACAGATCATGCTGGGCCAGACTGGTGATCCTGGAAAATTCAGGGATGCAGGCAGTCAATACTCCCGTTTCCAGCATGGTTTCAAGAACCATGGCGATATCTTTTGCTTCAAGGAGCAAGGTAAAAAAGGTTTTTGCAAATCTCGGGGAGGTTCGTTCCTTGTCCGTGAGCAGGTCCACAAACCCCAAAATCGCCTTGCGGGTCCGGTGGTGCATCGGCAGCCCCGTGCGGGCCATGGCCAGAAACACCCGGATGATCGTCTGGGGTTTGGCAATGAGCTGCGATCTGGTGGCCGTAAGATGCACTCGTCCGGTCCTGATCTCTATACCGCTCTCCACAACCTTATCGGGAACCACCTTGTTCTTGCCGGCCAGCCCCAATACCTCGTCGACATGATCGAAGAAAAGATCGCTGGTCAGACTGATGGTCTGCAGAGCGCTGTAAACATCGCGCATGAACAACTCGACTCCCCGCACCCCTTTGGTTGTCAGGTATTTGAAAGCGCCGGCCACCTCTTCCTGCTGCTCAAAATAGAGCTGATCGTTTTTACGATTACTGATAAAGTGCAAATGGCAACGCAGGCGGACAAGCGTGTTCCTGGCTTGAATAAACTCTTTCGTTTCTTCCTCAAGCAACAGACCTGCACCCTGAATGTCGCTCAGGCTGTTGAGGCCGAAAACAACCCGCGCCGTCCACATCATGGCCTGAATATCGCGCATGCCGCCCCGCCCCTCTTTGATATGGGGCTCCAGAAGATAGCTGTGGCTGCCGAACCTCTCCCGGCGCGCCTGACGATGGGCCTTCATTTTCTCGACAAACTTCTCCCGATGGCCATCAACATAGGCTTTCCGATACGCTTTCAGAAGGTCATCAAATAAAGCTTGAGATCCGTAGATCAATCGGGCGTCGAGCAGAGCGACAAGAAAAAAATAATCTTCCCGCGCGTGACTCATCGACTCGGCGACAGTGCGGACTCCATGCCCAATTTCCAGGCCGGTATCCCAGAGCGGATAGAGCACTGCATCGGTGATTTTGGCTATCTGCTTCTTGACCTTGGGGTGATAGAGGATCATCAGGTCAACATCCGAATAAGGAAACAGTTCCTGCCTTCCGAATCCTCCCAGTGCCAGAAGAGCTATCCTTCCCTCACATTCCGGGAGCTCGATGCGCCTATAGCTATTGACGATATACTCATCGACCATCCGGCAATGTTCAGCCAGAAGCTCTTCTCCGACACCGCCTTTCGCCCAACTCTCCTCAAGGACTTTCCGTTGGGCACGAAATGCTGCAATCATTCATCACACCGCATCTCGATCTTCTTCGCCTGTACGCACGCGCACCACACGTTCGATCGGTAGAACGAAAATTTTACCATCACCTATCTTACCGGTGTTCGCAGCGGCCCTGACCGTCTCTACCACCTTATTGACCTGGTCGGCGGGCACAACAATCTCAATTTTTATTTTTGGTATAAAATCGACAACATACTCTGCGCCGCGATAGATTTCCGTGTGCCCTTTCTGCCGGCCGTAACCTTTTACCTCGGAGATAGTCATGCCGGTGATTCCGATACCATTCAAGGCATCCTTTACATCGTCCAGCTTAAACGGTTTTACGATCGCTTCTATCTTTTTCATAACCTTTCCCTCGTTAAGGCATCTGTAAAAAAATCAGGATGCCTCGTGTTCACAAAATCAACCGAAGAATCCGAAGAAAACCGCAAGTGATTTTCCGTCGATCAATCGACAATCAACCCCGGTTACGCATTCGGCCGCCTGCTCAATTTCTGGTAAAGGTAACATATTATATACATATCTGTATACCGGCAAGTTCCTCTTCATACTTCAAAAACAGATTTTACCGGAATTCCAGATGGCTAAGAAAAAAGCTTCAGATTCGAGGCACGCAAATTTACAATTATTTCGACGTACAAGAAGTACTTCGAAATGATTGCAAATTTGCTGCAACGAAGAAGGTGAAGAATTTTTACGGCGCCAAGTCCATCAGTTGTAGGCGGTCTCGGAATGCTCAGTATAATCCATGCCCTCCACCTCGGCATCTTCAGCCAGTCGCATACCCATGACACTATGGATAACCTTAAAAAGGATCCAGCTGATGACAAAGGCATAGACGGCAACAACTACGACCCCAAGCAACTGCTTGCCTAGCTGCAGAGAATTCCCGAAGAAGAGGCCGTCAACACCGCCTGGATTTACGGCAGTAGAGGCAAAGAAACCCAGACAGATGGTTCCTACGATACCTCCCACCCCATGAATGCCCACCACATCCAGAGCATCATCCAGCTTAAGTCTTGTTTTGAGGTTTACGGCCAGATAACAGACTATTCCGGCAATGCAGCCGATTATGATGGCCGAATTTGGTCCGACAAAGCCCGCTGCGGGGGTAATGGTAGCCAGTCCGGCAATGGCGCCCGAAGCGGCACCCAGGGTCGTTGCCCTTTTCTGGAAGAACCACTCCATAATCACCCAGGTCAGCATCCCCGCCATCCCGCCGAGATGCGTAGCCACAAAGGCAGTGGCAGCTATATCATTGGCAGCAAGAGCGGAGCCGCCATTAAATCCAAACCAGCCGAACCAGAGTATACCTGTTCCCAGCATGGTCATGGGAAGGTTGTGAGGCATAAAACTCGTTTTTCCATAGCCTTTGCGGGAACCAAGCACCAGCACGCCCGCCAGTGCGGCTGCGCCACAGGTCGCATGGACCACCAGCCCTCCGGCGAAATCCAGAACTCCCAGATTGGCGAGCCAGCCACCTTTGCCCCAGATCCAGTGGCACACGGGGTTGTACACCAGTATGGCCCAGAGCAGCGAGAAAACAAGGAAGGGAACAAATCGTACCCGTTCGGCAAAAGCACCGGTAATCAACGCCGGGGTAATAATTGCAAACATGCATTGATAAATCATGAATACGGTCTGGGGAATGGTCGTGGCGTAATCGGGACTGGGTGCATTGGTCACGCCATTAAGCGCAAACCAGGACAAATTACCAACAAAACCTGCGACATCCGGCCCAAAGGACATGGAATATCCAAAATACACCCATTCAATAGATATAAGTGAGATCAGGATGAGGCTCTGCATGATGGTTCCGAGAACATTTTTACTCCGAACCATTCCCCCATAAAAAAGTGCCAACCCCGGAGTCATCAATAACACCAATCCTGCTGCCGCCAGGACAAAAGCGGTATCCGCTTTATTCATTCTTTTCTCCTCCCATGCAATGTGCTGTTGTACCTGTCGACGTGAGCAATATTCCCTCCCCCGGCACACATGTTAAAGACCGATCGACCTCAATGAGAGGCACGAAGACCGGCGTTCATTTGATTTTCTGATCTCATGATATATCAATGAACATGCCAATTTTCCAAATACCTGCTATCGACCTATTATTGCGTTTTTTTCAAGCAGAAAACGACCAAAAATGGTTTATGAAAATAATTACATTTTTGTTAAAATTTTGCTTTTCTCTTACATTTGTGTGGGATGGAACGAAGTTTATGACAGAAATGGTAGCAATGATTGGCAGCAATGATTGGTCGTCACTGCTCAGATTTACGTTTAGAATTGCACCGATATGGTTTATACTTCGGCAAAATCATCTCCCGATGAGTAGCTGTTTTATCGAGGGCAATCCGAAAAACAGAAAACCCAAACTATCAAGCGTGATAATAATCTCGTAAAAACCCAAAATCAGCGATGGCTAAGCCATCAAGCATAACGACCTCTTTTAAACATGAGAGTTAATAACAGACATTATCGTACGATTTGGCCGGACCCTCAGAACAACCGGCATATCTGTATCATCGATCAGAGACAGCTTCCCCATGAATTTGTTATTGAAACTCTCACTGCCTCGGAGCAGGTGGTTACGGCCATCAGGGATATGCATGTGCGCGGCGCGGGACTTATAGGGGCGACCGCAGGTTTTGGCATGTATCTGGCATCACAGGAGGCGCCGGAACAGGACTTTGATTCCTACATGGCAAGCTTTGCCGAAACTCTAGGCAACAGCAGGCCGACCGCAAGAAACCTGATTTGGGCCATCGAAAGGATTCTGCGAGCGATGGCCGCCACCCGGGATATTGCCCAAAAAAGAGCAATCGCTTTTACCACCGCCTGCGAAATTGCTGATGAGGACGCCCGTTTCTGCAAGCAGATCGGGGAGCATGGCCTGAAAATCATACAAGAGATCAGCGACAGAAAACAGGGAGCTCCCGTAAATATTCTCACCCATTGCAACGCAGGCTGGCTGGCCTTTGTTGACCACGGCAGTGCGACAGCTCCGATTTACGCAGCACGCGACGCCGGTATCCCCTTGCATGTCTGGGTCGATGAAACCCGGCCATGGAATCAGGGTACTCGACTCACCGCCTGGGAGCTGCAGCAGGAAAACATCGCCAACACCCTTATTTGCGACAACTGCGGCGGCCACCTGATGCAGCATGGCATGGTGGATCTGGTCATCGTCGGCAGCGACAGGACAACACACACGGGCGATGTGGCCAACAAGATCGGCACCTACCTCAAGGCACTGGCCGCCCGGGACAACAATATCCCCTTTTACGTCGCCCTGCCCTCATCGACTTTCGACTGGGAGCTTGACAACGGCTTGAAAATACCTATAGAAAAAAGATCAGGGGCGGAAATTACCACCATCTGGGGAAAGGACGAAGACGGCGGAATTTCTACAGTTTCCCTGGCCGCAGACGGTACTCAAGCGGTAAATTACAGTTTTGATGTAACCCCGGCCAGGCTCGTAACAGGTCTCATCACTGAACGTGGGGTGACGAAAGGCCGACAAGAAGGAAATCCACCAACTCTTCCCGGACTGTGGAGAGAACAATTAAATTTGCTGGACTCGTAAGAACCTAAATCAACGATGGCTAAGTAAAAAAATTAATTCGAGGCCATCAAATTTCAGGAGGGTTTATGAAAACAAAACACGAACAAAGAAAGTTCAATCGTTATGATTCCCAGTACCTCCTGGATTATGTTGTCTTGGACGATGATGGCAATCCCGGCATCCATTCGATGGGCAGAACACTTGATGTCAGCATTGACGGGCTTAAGCTGGAAACAACGAACCCGCTACAACCAGGCACCCGGCTGCTCATTACCGTCGGCATAGAGGATGACCTCGTCGATCTGGAGGGACGCACAACTCATGCGCATTCTCATGAGGACCGGTACCTCTCCGGCCTGAACTTTCTGAAAATCAGCAAAGAAGGCAGACGCGTTTTTGCCAGAAACGTCGAAGCATTTCGACAGCGCATGAAAGGACCGCAGGAAAAGCCAAACGGAGCCACTGCATAGCAGCTAGTTACTTGCTAGTTACAATTGCCGTTATGACCTCTTCCTCCTCGTAGGGGCGGGTTGCAAACCCGCCCTCACAATCCTCACGCCATCAATTTTTCTGGCCTTTGCGGCCGTAGACGTCGTCAAAGCGCACGATATCGTCTTCCCCGAGATAACTGCCGTTCTGGACTTCAATGAGTTCCAGGGCGATCACCCCCGGATTCTCCAGTCTATGCACAGTACCGGCCGGGATGTAGGTTGACTGGTTTTCGTGGAGCAGGATTTCCTGTTCACCATTGACAATCAGCGCTGTTCCGGAAACAACGACCCAATGCTCGTGGCGGTGGTGGTGCATCTGCAAAGAGAGTTTCGCTCCCGGAGTAACCGTTATACGTTTAATCTGAAATCGCGGTTGCTCTTCCAGGACGGTGTAACTGCCCCAGGGCCTGTACACGGTAGTATGCAGGCTGAACTCCTTCCTCTTCTCCTTTTTCAAACGGGTAACCACCTTTTTTACGTCCTGCGACCTCGACAACGGAGCGACCAGGACAGCGTCGGCGGTTTCAACCACGAGTGTATCTTCCATGCCGACAGTGGCAACCAGGCTTTTCTCTGATTTAATAAGGCAATTGCGGGTATCCTCAAGCAGGACATCTCCTCTTGTGACATTCCCCTGGTCATCTTTCTCCAACACATCCCATAACGCCTTCCAGGAACCGATATCGCTCCAATCCAGATCCGCGGCCACAACGGCGGCAATGGCCGTTTTTTCCATCAGGACGTAATCGATCGAATTACTTGGACATCTGCTCATTGCCTCTTTCTCAAACCGATAGAATCGTCCGTCTCTTGCACCTTTTTCAACCGCTTCAGCCATGCTGGAGAGCATCTCCGGCGCAAATTTCTCCATTTCCTGCTCGAACGTCTTGGCCGTAAAAGCAAACATGCCGCTGTTCCAGAAGTAATTCCCTTTGGCAAGGTACTCTCTGGCAACAGCCAGATCTGGTTTTTCCTTAAAGGAAGTTACCCGGTTGTCCTTGCCCTGCTCGATGTACCCATAGCCGGTCTCCGGTCCTGTGGGCTTTATGCCGAAGGTTACAATTGCACCTTCGACGGCAAGTTCAGCTGCCTGCCGGACAACTTCCACAAACTTGTCGTCCTGCATTACCACATGATCCGCAGGAAGAATTAGGAGAACAACATCGTCTCCCTGCTTTCGGCAAAATTCCGTCGCTCCGCAGATGGCCGGAGCCGTATTTTTCCCGTCCGGCTCAAGAAGAATTGTGAAGTCGTCAAAACATTCCAGCTCTTCCACCTGAATCTGAGTGATAAACCGATGCTTTTCTCCAACCACGATAACAGGCGGCAAAACATTTGGTAAGTTATGAACCCGGAGCAGGGTTGTCTGCAACAGTGAGGTATGATCTATCAGCCTCAACAGCTGCTTGGGATACAATTCTCTTGATAACGGCCAAAGTCTCGATCCAGTTCCTCCTGCCAAAATAATCGGTTGTATCTTTGCCACCTGTTTCTCCTTATTTTTTTATGATGCCTATCCGGCCGGTTTTTCAGCGGATGCTGCGCGTTACAAGGGAATGATAAAATGCATATGAGATTATCACCGGATAAGTGCGAGCAGCTCCTTGGTTTTCTCTTGCATAAGTTCCACTTTTTGCCTGCTTTCGACATTCAGGCGAAGTAGCGGCTCCGTGTTCGATTTCCGAATATTAAAACGAAATTCAGGAAAGGCAATAGAAAGGCCATCAGTATAATCCCTTTCCCCATCGCCGTATATCTCCTCTATCCTGGCGATAACCGCATCCGGATCATCCACCCGGCTGTTAATCTCACCGGATACCGGAAAAGCAGTCATCCGATCGGCCACCAGCTCAGAGAGATTCTTCCCTTCCTCGCTGAGCAGCGAAGCGACCAGCAGCCAGGGAATCATGCCGGAATCGCAATATCCGAAATTCCTGAAGTAGTGGTGGGCGGACATTTCACCACCGTAGATGGCGTTTTCCCGGCGCATCCGTTCTTTGATGAAAGCGTGTCCGGTTCGGGTCATCACCGGTATACCTCCGGCCTGGAGCACCTCTTCCTCGGTGCTCCAGGTCAGCCGTGGATCGTAAAGAATTTTCCCTCCGGGTTCCTTCTTCAACATCTCTTTTGCCAGCAGGCCGACAATATAATAGCCCTCGATGAAATTACCCTTTTCATCCCAGAGAAAACAACGGTCAAAATCACCGTCCCAGGCAACTCCGAAATCAGCTCCTGTTTCCCGAACCATCCGTGCCGTTTCGGCCCTGTTTTCCGGGAGCAGCGGATTGGGAACGCCGTGGGGAAACGTACCGTCGGGATCGTGATGCACTTTGACAAACTGAAACGGCAGATGCTCTTCCAACAGGTCGACGATCGGACCGGCGCAGCCATTGCCGCTGTTGACGACAATCTTCAGGGCTTTCAGTTTTTTGCTATCGACATAGCCCAGCAGATGCCGGATATACCTCTCCTTGTCATGATGCAGCTCCACCCTTCCCCGCACTTTTTCAGGTTCAGGCAGACTGCCTGTGACTATCAGTTTCGACATCTCCTTTAAGCCGGATTCACCCGTTACCGGCCGGGCGCCCTTAATCACAAATTTCATGCCGTTATAATCAGCCGGGTTATGGCTGGCAGTAACGATTACCCCGCCATCCACCCCTTCAGACTCCATACTGAAGGCGGCGTGATAAATTTCTTCCGTCCCGCAGAGACCAAGATCCAGGACATCGGCTCCCATGTCCTGCAATCCCGCGATAAGAGCCTGAACCAGCTCAGCGCTGGAGAGCCGGATATCACAGCCGACGGCCACTTTTTTCAATTTGTACACCGAGGCGAAACTTCGTCCTATTTTCCCGGCTAACTGAGGGTTCAGTTCATCAGGCACTTTACCCCTTATGTCGTAAGCCTTGAAACAGGGAAGAGCAATTGTATCCAATGTCCTATTCCTTTATTGTAGAAAAGCGCACAAGCCAAGCAGGCAGACCGCACGCAGGGGCGGGTTCCAAACCCGCCCTTTTATATATGCCAGTCGCCTTTTGGGCATATGGATGCCGCTGAATGTTTACATAACATTCAGCATTTTTGTTAATCTCGTAAAACTTAAAAATCAGAGATGGCTAAGTAAAAAACTTCAGATTCGAGGCGCGCAAATTTTCAATCATTTCGACGTACAAAAGGTACTTCGAAATGATTGAAAATTTGCTGCAACGAAGAAGGTGAAGAGTTTTTACGACGCCATCATTTAGTATTATAGCTGAAATCCTTAATCAATCTAACAATTATCTCCTTAATGGCCGGTGCGAGATCATGTATCTGGAAACCTACCAGGTAAAAGTCAGGATTGACATCGCTCTTACACCATCTGCTGGTTGCGGAAAAAATAATCTCCTCCCTGTCCCTCATCTGGCTGGGCAGCCGCATCCGCAGCCGATAATCCTCATTCGCCTCGACCGGATTTTCACAGATCAGCATAATTCCCTGTTCTGAAATATCGACCAAATGGCCGAGAATCTTCCGGCTCATTCCGTCAAAAACCCGGAGATAATAGACGAGGTACCAACGGTCTACCTGTCGCAAATTTCTCCTCTCATTTATCAGTTCGCCGTCAATCATGATAATCTCGTATATACTTAAAATCAGCGATGGCTGTGGGGTATACCAACTAATTCAACATCTCCCACGGCGCCAATCTTTTCTCCGCAAATTGCTACAACGCCAAGAACACCGGGGATCTCCCGGCTTTTTTCCAGGGCCCGCTTAATGCCGCCATCTCCGCCGGAGCTTCGGCCGATCTCATTGCCAAGACGGGTTGCCGCTGCATCGGCGAGAGCTGTTGATCCAGCGATGACAGTGACCGAATCAGCCAGGCCAAAACTCAAGGAATGGCCGACCGTTCCCGACGAGGTACAGACAGCCAGCGGCAGGCTCTCTTTTGTCAATTTCACCCCAACCCTCAGGCTAAGTGGAGATTGTCCGGCAAATATGGCCACTGTGCAGTCCCGCCTCCTGTCTATATAAATATCTCCGCCGTTTTCCACCATCACCTCAAGACATCCCTGGCGCAGCAGACCTTTGCCCACATATTCGGCAATCACTCCGGCCACGGCTGCCATGGGCCCTACTCCGGCACTGCTTCCGGCGGCCAGCATCTCCTTTACGATCGGCGGCGCCAGGGCATCAGGTGGAAGCGGCGATAAACTCCGGGCAAATACAGGGTATTTCTCTATATACTTTTCAATCTGCAATCGAAATTGCAGTGCCAGCTCCTGAGCCTGATCCGACACCTCGCGGTCGGCCAGAATATGCAGATCGGTATCTTTTATTCTGGCATAAGAAGAAACAAGCTCACCAGGATCCGGAATAGCGCGATACACCCGCTCTCTGTACGACTCAGGTTTTCTGGTCTTGGCTCGCTTCATCAACAATTATCCGTGACTCTATTTCTTTCGCTCGAACCGGCGAAGCATAGGTATATAGTAAGAATGAGCTGGTATCGGAACAAGGTAAGCCGGCAGGAATCTGTCAGTAGCAATGTCGACTTCACCAAATGGATGCAAAATAAAGTTTGCCGCAGACGGAGGTTTTACAGGCGCTCCATCCGCCATCAATCATTTCGGGAGAGGTTTTACAGTTCCAACTTTTGATGCCTCAACTTTGCCGGGAGAAAGGATATTCTTCACCGCATCAAGGGCGATTGCCGGTTGATGCTGCAGGAGTGATTTCCGGGTTTCTTCATTGCTGATCAGTTCCCTGGTAAACGCTGAAGCCGCATTCAAGGCGCCGCAAGTGGTACAGACTTTGAGCATCTGGTTTTCCGGCGCGAGAATCGTACCCAGAACCATATGTATCAGCACCACCAGAATCATCGCCTTGCCGAAACCAACCACGGCCCCGAGCAGACGATCAAACCAGCCGGTAATAGTCAGATGCAGGACATACCCCAATGCCTTGCCCAATAGCATGACCACTATGTAGGTAACAACAAAAAGAATAACATAGCTGGCAAGGAAGATTACCTTGGGATTTTCTGATATATCTCGCAAAAAAGGCAGGATTCTGTCATTATAATGGCTGGCGGCAAAATAGCCCAGATAGAGAGCGATAAAGCCGGTTACCTGCTTGAGCAGCCCGAGCCATATACCCCGACCGATCAGCAAAACGAACAAGCCAACGATGACCAGATCATAAGCTGTCATACCGGAAAACTCTGTCATATTAGACCTCTGCTCAAATTTATCTGATGTACTCCAATTGATTCCTGCACCTTCGCCTGATTCTGCCCCTACAAGAAAATCCTTGGAGGGGACCAACTCATACGGGCAAAAATTAGCAGGAACGGTCGAAACTGCAAGTTTTTTCTCAGGTTCAACGAATTTCATGGATAGTCAAGACCCACGGTTAAAAAATCTTTTTCCTGCGGCAATGCACAAAGTTGTCGTGGAAATATTCGGAGAACAAGCAATACATCCCTATCTTCTCGGCTTGCTATCGGCACCGGCATCAACTGCCCCGCAGGATACCCAGATTGATTTGCACTATGCCGACCTGCTTCATCCGGGAGAAATTGCCGTGCTTGCCGGTTACAGGTTTGCCAAAAGACGTGCGGAATATCTTACCGGCAGAGTCTGCGCAAAACTGGCAATCGAGGAACTGTTAAACTGGAACGGAATGCAGGCAAGGCCCGCGAAACTGTCCGAAATCGAGATTACTCCCACGGCAGACGGCCGGCCGAGTGTTCGGGTGGATTGTCCCGATACCGGTGAGCTCCAGATGGATATTTCAATATCCCATAGCGGTGAGTATGGTGTCGCCCTCGCTGCAAAATCAAATTGCGGCGTCGACCTGCAACTCCAGCGGACGAGCCTTCTGCGGGTGCAGGAAAAATTTTGCAGTGAGAGTGAATATAACCTGCTCACCCAATCTGTAACTGAGAGTGATCCGCTGACCAGGCTGGCATTTCTCTGGGCCGCCAAGGAAGCGGCCAAAAAAGCCTTGAGTCACCGGCAAATGCCCGGCTTTCTGGAGCTGGAACTAAAGAGGGTAACGCATGTTTCCGGCTATTTTGCCCTTACTTTGCGACTACCCGATGCTATGCGCCAACCAATGCCTAAAAATGTGACGGTCGCAGCCGGCAAGTTTGAAAACTACGCACTGGCCGTTTGTCTTATCAATGAGGATAGCGGCAATGCCTGAATTACCCGAAGTTGAAGTTATCTGCCGCGGTATACGTTCTTTTCTGGTCGGCCGGACCGTTACCGCCATCCACTGCAGCGGCAAAAGACTGCGCCATCCTGTCCCCTTAGAAACCATGCAGCGGGAGATGCTCAATCAGGCCATCACCGGGGTGGAACGCAGGGCGAAATTTCTGCTGATAAGTCTAGCGACAGGTGAAATGCTCGTCATCCATTTGGGCATGACCGGCAACCTTGGGATATTTCATCCCTCGGCATTACGCGCAAAGCATGATCACGTTTTCTGGTGCCTCGATAACGACACCGAACTTCGCTATAATGACATCCGCCGCTTCGGCTCTATCCGGTTTCTCTCCGCAGGTGAGGTAGCCACCAGGGAGGAAACGATCTTCCAGACAACCGGGCCCGAGCCATTCAGCAGTGATTTTTCAGCCGAATATCTCCATAAACTCGCACACGACAAAACCCTTGCCGTAAAACTGTTTATCATGACCAATCAGACAGTGGCAGGTGTTGGCAATATCTACGCCAACGAAAGTTTATTTGCAGCAGGAATCCAGCCCGCCAGAATGGCGCAGACACTCACCATAAAAGAATGGGATCGCCTGGTGACCGAGATTCGCCGGGTCCTCGCTTATGCAATAGAATGCGGCGGCTCAACCATCAGCGACTTTCTCAACGCCGGTCAAAAACCTGGTTATTTTCAAATCAATTTCAAGGTATACGGCAGAGAGGGGCAAGAGTGCAGTGTATGTTCCGCAAAAATTCAAAAAATAAAAATCGGCGGCAGGGCCTGTTATTTCTGTCCGAACTGCCAAAGATAGAAAAATGCTCGTATAATCTCAGACGTTATAACCCGGTAGGGGCGGACCTATGTGTCCGCCCTTTTAATACACTAGGGTAGAGATGAATTACCCCGGCCCCAAACGCAACAAAACCAACGCGACATCGGCTATTCGTAGCGCGTCCATAATCGAAGCACCTTAATGATGCGCTCCTGTTGATAAACCTGGTAAACGAGCCTGTGTTGAATATTTATTCTACGGGAATAACTTCCGGCAAGATCACCAATCAACTTCTCGTAAGGTGGTGGTTGCTGGAAAGGGTTTTCTCGGATTACTTCAAGAAGTTTTTGTGCTTTGGGTTTTAATCCCGCACTTAACAGCTTTTTTGCATCTTTCTGAGCTTGTTTTGTGAAAACGATGTCCCAAGTCACCAATCAAGCTCCTTTGAGCATTCCGATAGATCCTGTTCCATTCCCTCTTTGATAGTTTCTCGCATTCCTGGAATTGAAAGCAGGTAGAGTGTTTCAGACATCGCATTCCAGTCTTCTTCAGACACGAGTACAGCATTGCCTCTTTTGCCGGTGATTACGATTGGCTGATGGGAAGCTGCAGTTTCATCTATGAGGGCATATAATTTTGCTCTAGCTTCTGTTGCATTTAAAATAGTCATAATAATAGCTCCACAGCAACAACGTACGCTTTTACGAACGGCATATCAAGCCTTAAACCCCAAACACTTTTTAAAGCGTATCTGCAAGGTGAACCTCGACCAGCGCATCTTCGCTATAATGCAATTGTCCAGGCGGCAGCAAAATAGAACAATTAGGAATCTCCCGCCTCTCTGCAAAGCGCACCAGACATTTGCCTTTCGAAAGAGTCAGCACTCCATCTTTTAAGCGCAATATATCATTTCGTTTTATATTAATCTGATGCTGCAGATGCGCTTCAACCGATTTTGGCCACGAGCCTTTTGCTCCCTGCATAGCCAGAATCGCCGGACTTACCAGCTCGTTTAAAAGGGTACGAACGGCATAAGGCGGCCCCGGCAAACCAAAAAAAACGGTTCCATTCAGAATTCCAAAGAGAATAGACTTGCCGGGCCGCACGGCAAGAGTATTAAAAATCACCTCGCCGCCGGCTTCAACAAACATACTTTCCACCAGATCATATTTGCCAGGCCCCATCCCACCGGTCGTGATCATTACGTCCAGATTCCCGCTGCTCACTTTGGCGAAAAGCTCCCGAAGATCTTTTCTGGAATCCTTAACTATACCCATATTCACAGGACGAGCACCAACGGAAGCAAGCAGCCCCTCGATAAGAAAGGAATTTGAGGAAACTTTCTGCCCAAGCTCAAGCCCTTCCGAGGTAGCAGAAAGCTCACTACCGGTACAGACGTGACCGACCAGAGGCCTGCGCGCAACCTCAACGGAATGCATGCCGCATGAGGCGAGCAAGGCAAGATAGTCCTGTCTGCAACACCGCCCCGCCAGGTACCAGGAGTTCTCCCATGGCAATTTCACTTCCCGTTTTTTTGATAAAAGTATCGCCAGCAAGAAGAGATCGCTGCAGCAACAATGACAATACCATTTTGCTCAATACAATCCTCATAGCAAACAACCCGGGAACTCCCTTCCGGCACACAGCCTCCGGTCATTATTCTGCAGGCGGTGCCGGGTGCCAAAGCATGCAGATAAGGTTTTCCGGCAGGAATTTCATCGATAATTTTAAACTGATTTGTTTTTACCCCAGAACCGGCATGAAGAGCTATGACGTAACCATCGCGCGTTGCCTCATCAAAAGATGGCTGGGGGATGGCGGCGACTACATCACTTGAAGCTATTCGTTGCTTTGCGTCATGCAGAGTAAGAAATTCATTGGGTAACTTTTCAATATTTTCAGCTATTATCCGGTGAGCTTCCTGCAAACTGGGGTTGTTTTCGTCGTTATTTTTCATAATAAAGGGTTTCAAGTAAAGTTGGCATAGAGCCCACATACTTTTTGATCGAGTTAAGCTAGCTTCGTTTTAAGCCTGTTAAAGGTCTCTGCTTTTCAGCCAAAGTCTTTGGTACTGTAAATCAGGGAGCAAATACCCCTATGGATCATTTCCAGAAGCTAACATATTTATTTCTTTAACTAAATTTAACCATTCAGCGTTGACTAGTTTTCCGTACTTTTAGAAATTTGTTTTTTTCCAGCTCTGACAAATAAAACTTGCATTCGCATTTCAATAACCCTAACATGCGATGAACTGCAAATTATCTGAATATCCATTTTTGCATTTGAGCTTTTAAATTTCTTTATTTTTCAGCAAAATCGAATAAGTATGATAGCTAAAATAACCGACTTATCACGCATACATTAGACAATAGATACTCATCTTCAAGATAGACATGTAAAGTAACGGTTCAGAGCATAGCCTTTTTCAGCACCTTTTCAAGAAAATTGACAAGGTCGCCAAGCAGATATCTTAGTTCAGGGTCTGCCAGAGTCTAATTACCACCAGCTTCAACAACTTTAGGAGGGAGCCATGAAAAAAATTGTGATGGGATTTTCCATAATTATATTTTCATGTTCGGTAGGAAATGCCACAGGGATAAACATTATATCCGAATCCCACCCATATTTGGGGCTATGCTGGATCAAAAGACGTGGTTTATAATGAATACGACCTTGTTTCCGACCAACCAGTGAGCGCATCAGTCTGATGGTTCTTACTATTTTACGCGATGTTTTAGAGTCAAGTCATTCGAGTGCCACTGCAGGTAATTTTGTAAATTTATGCTGAAGGTGGTCGCTGGAGTGCCTGGGCATCCGGTGAATCATATTATGAATTTACCTCCGATTTTGATTATCCTTATCTCTGACTGCAAGTGGATACACCTATGATACATGTATGCTTGATGAAGTATCTCTCGATTTATACGATCTCACAACAGACATATCTATTTTCACTTATACCTTTCAATCTTACATGTCTCCAGACTCGGATTATTCATCCCATCCTGTTGACACTTTCAATCTTGCTGAAGACCTACTTATCGACTCCAGCCATAAATATCAACTCAGTCTCTTTGGCGAAGTGGGAACCTTCAGATTCTCCAAGTTCGAGCGGGTTGTATATGCGATATTTCATCCCACAAATCAATTCCTGTTTCTCCTGCGCCCGAACCTTCCACTATCCTCCTGTTGGCTACTGGATTAGCTGGGCTAGGTTTAATCAAACGCAGGAAATCTGGATCACCTGACTAAAGCATACTTCATTTCATATTAAGTAGTATCTTAATTCATGAAGAATTTTCATAAGTCCTGCCGGCAAATGCTTTATGTGGCATGATATTGTTACTAACGCCATCAAGAGGCCCTCGGGAAAAGAATAGAAAGCATGTAGGTGATTAACTTAGACAGTTAAAATCCAGAATAGGTCAGCAGGATTATTCGAAATAAATCGTGAAGGCCTGTTACAAACAGTTGGTGAGTGTCTTACTTCAATTATGAAGATAGCACTCACCTCTTTTCTGCACAGAATTCTACCTGAAAATCTACTGTAATTATTGAAATATTCCTAAGAGCAACCTTTCAGAGAAGTAAGTTAGGCGCATTTTTACTTTCGGTTCCTTTTGGTACAGTCAGTGATCCTTTCGCTCCCTATATTACCAAGTCCTCTATTCTGTAATTCCAGAATTACCCATCTGTATCGTATGGATTTTTCACCACCCGCATTTCAGGACATTTTCAAAGATAAACAATGTACAATCAACACGTTACCGCGATTGTTACTTTTCCACTGTCTTTTCATCAAAGTTATCCCAATCATAAAAATTTGTTTGCCTCATATATTGCGATATCCTAGCGTAATATAAGAACAATTTACCCATCTTCTTTTCCAGACCAAGAGCCACCCCCCTAACACACAAGAGTTGGCATGATAAATGCTAAACCATTCAAAGTTTTAATGTAACAGACGAACCGGTAAGCACCAAACTGGGTCGTTCAAGTCATTTGTAACAGAAATAAAAGGGGAGGTTTGTGTGAAGAAATCGATTTTTAAAGGTGTGGTACTTGGAAGTATTGGAACATTAGCTTTAGCTTGCAATGCTATGGCAGGCATTTCTTTTGGAGCAGATGGAGGTTCACGAACTGCAAGGTGTATTGAATAGCATAACAGTTAATGGTGACAGTTCCATCAACGTCAAAACAGATATGCTATCTGATACTAAAGATTCATACTGGTCCGTTAACGCTTCAGGTGGAAGTGTATCAACGCTTATTATTGAACTTGCCGGATTCAAAGACACTAATTCTTTTGGTATCTATGATACCTCCAATAAAGACAACAAGATTACTTTGTTTGAGCGGTGGAGACTCTAAGGGTGATCAATCTTTACTTTCAATTTTGGCGGATGGAACTGTAAAAGTCAATTTTAGCACAAGCAGGCACTTTTTACCGGTAATAGCTTTGGGTATTTTCTTAATACCCCTGGTAATGGCTCAGAGCGACCTTTACTTTTATAGCGACACCTCTCTGAATACTGATGACGTTGATCATATGGCTGCATATGAAGGTGTCGGTGACTTAGGTTCAGATTCTTCCCTATGCTGCCGGAATTGGAACAAAGGTGAATACATACTTGCATGGGAGGACTTGGTAAACGGTGGTGACAAAGATTATACAGATTTTGTCGTCATGGTCGAATCAGTATCGCCGGCTCCCGAACCAGCAACCATGTTACTTTTCGGTACCGGCATTGCCGGCCTTTTTGGTGTTACCAAACGAAGGAAGATGAAAAAATAATAATTCTTCTTGATAGAGCTACGACCCCTGATGGCGATATTCACCCTCAGGGGTTTTTTAATATCCTATTCTCCCATACCACTTCCCGCAAACATCTCTTGGTTCAAGTTAGGCATTCCCTCCTGGATTTAATCACCGCCCATGCGGTACATGGGATAGTATCAAATTATCTTATAAGGCGATAGCCGTCCATATTTGAATGTATTCGTATTAACACATTTTCAGTTTTTTATTTGAATATGCAGTTAACGGATTACACCATTTCAAAACAGCGATTGACCATAATTACTATGCAGATGCACCTATAGCTGTTTTCCATCGAGCACAACCATACCCTTAAAAATATTATTGTAGAATTCTACCTAATGACTGGCCTCATCTTTGCATAACACCACCCCAGGAATCAAAATTTCCCAATATGTAATTCAAATATAGGAAGCCTGGCATCAGGAAAAATAGGCAATAACAACTGTAAGTTACGTTTTGTCAGCCACTCCTTAGCAACCAATATGGCACATTTTTGCACTCGATTACATATTTTGCCCTTTTACAAGTGCAAAACGGAAATTTCGAACATGTAATTTGGATGACACTGACGGTATTTAATGAATTCAATAGTTTTCAATCAGAAAGCATTGGATAGAATCCTATTATGCATTCAATTCTATAATTTTATTGAGATTGAATCATGACAACCAAGAATAGGTTAGGAAATTATTTCATCTCCGAAAATCCGAACTATTCAAATAGAACATGCCATCCCGTTTAATAATCGAGCTCAACTTTATAAATTAAGGCAGCCTGCATTTCAAATTCACAACACCAATGATCTATGTAGCTTAAGGAAAATACTCATGACTAAACTACAAAACCAAAATGAAGCAAGCAGGCCTCCTCTCACTTGCTTTATAATCTTATGTTCCATATTGATTGGGTGTTTATTTACGACTACTTTCGCTTTTGCCAAAGACTACACCTTCGGTTGGTCAGCAAATCCTGAACCAGTTGAAGGCTATAAACTCTATTATAAAAAAGGTGGCAATGCCGGACCTCCATTTGATGGAACGGACTCCCTATCCGGTCCTTCACCAATTGACATTGGCAAACAAACCACATTTACAATTTCCGGACTTGAAGATAATACAACCTACCATTTTGCTCTTACCGCTTACAATGGGAGTGATGAGAGCGATTTCACTTCAGCTATTACCGTTTTTCCTCAAAGCGGTTCCTCTTCTTCTCCTGTTACCACTGGAAGTAAGGAGTTTATTTTCAGCTGGGATCCCAGCCAGGAAACAGGAATCACTGCCCATCGATTTTATATAAATGATCAATTCCTTTGCGAATCGACCAACCCGGCAGAATCATCCTTGACCTGCAAGGGGGATCTGCTTAATGGAACAATGCATTTTTCCATGACCGCCGTTGACAGCCAGGGAACCGAAAGTGCCAAAACAAATATCCTGACATATGAGCCACCCCCACCAACCAATGCTTTTATATTCAACTGGGAAGACAGCTCCGGATCTGATGTAACCGCTCATCGCTTTTACCTAAACGATCAATTTCTCTGTCAGTCAACAAACACTGCCGAGACATCCCTTACCTGTTATGCAGATTTGCTGAATGATGTAATGTCATTCTCCATGACTACAGTCGACAGCCTTGGCAATGAAAGCCCTAAATCAAACATCCTGACATTTAGCCCCTCCGAGCAAACTGCGCCATTCACCCCTTCTGCTCTATTGACATGGGGAAATCCAGCCAATACTGCTGTTGTCGGCTATAAAATCTATCAAAATGGCACCCTGATCGGTGAAATTACCGATCCAAGCGTGCATGAGTACACAACCGATACCCCCCTCACCTCAACTAATGTATTTGAAGTGACAGCATATGACTCTAACGGTTCAGAAACCAAACTCACCAGTACTATAAGTTATACAAGCGATCCGACAAGCTCAAGCAGTGGAAGCTTGGCCGCGGTAATTATTTCTAATAGCCAGACTGGC
This sequence comes from uncultured delta proteobacterium, assembly GCA_963835305.1. Classification (GTDB taxonomy): domain Bacteria; phylum Desulfobacterota; class Desulfobulbia; order Desulfobulbales; family Desulfocapsaceae; genus Desulforhopalus_A. The sequence goes on along the minus strand of CAWIEU010000006.1, from coordinate 5,915 downwards.
GAAGCGCCACTTACCATTAATTTCGATGCCGGCGCTTCCACAGGCCCGATCAGCAGCTATACATGGTCTTTTGGTGACGGAGCTTCAGCGACCGGAGTGACTGCATCGCACAGCTATCAATCTGCCGGAACCTATACAGCCACACTTACAGTAAAAGATACAAACGGTCAGTCACAGCAAACCGCTCTTGCCATAGCAGTCACTTCGCCCCCGGTTAGCGACAGTGGTCCAAAAGCCGTCATTTCCTCCTCAACCGCTGTAGGTGACGCACCTTTCACTGTCAGTTTTGACGGCAGCGGCTCAACTACTTCGCAACCGCCTATTACCTCATACATGTGGGATTTTGGTGATGGCGCCACTGGTGAAGGTGTTACCGTAGACCATTTATATACTGTCCCCGGCACCTATACTTCCGGACTTACTGTTCGTGACAGTGCGGGAAGAACCGACCAGATCACCACGCCGGTAATAATTACACTCGGCTCAGGGCAGACCAATCTGCCACCAAAGTCATCCTTCACCGTAGCGCCTCCATACGGAGCAGCACCTCTTGCTGTTACCTTCGATGGTTCAGCATCGAGTGATGCCGATGGTTCGATCATAAGCTATCTGTGGAATTTTGGAGACGGAACAACCTCAACAGGTGTTTCAGCACAGCATACATTTACGGGAATCGCCAATTACACCGTGACACTCCAAGTGACGGATGACAAAGGTGTGTCTGCGGTTTCCAGCCAGACAGTATCGGTTAATACAACGGACACCCCACCATTTAATTTCGAACTTCAAGAAGTCCAGGTTGATAACAACTGGACCAGATTTAACTTTACGCAACCGTTTGTCGATCCGGTAGTAGTAGCAGGCCCCCCCAGCTTTAATGGTTCCGATCCGGCCACAATTAGAATCAGAAATATTGACTCCACCGGCTGCGAAGTCCGCATTCAGGAGTGGGAATACCTAGATGACGTTCATGCTCAAGAGACCCTCAGCTTCATTGTCATGGAACGAGGGAAGTATCACCTTGGAAAATGGCAGTAAGATTGAAGCTGGATCATTCACAGGATCAACCTCTTTCCAAAAAATCAACCTGCAACAGACCTATAGCACTGCTCCTGTCATTCTGCCCCAGGTAGTCACCGTCAACGAAACGGATGCGGTAACCAGCCGGCTGCGCAACACCAGCACCACCTCATTTGAATACATGATGCAGGAACGTGAACTGACTGCCACTGCTCATGGCGCGGAAACAATCGACTACATCGCCTGGGAACCGGGAACCGGTACAGTCTTGGGTCTTCCTTATGAAGTTGGCAGTACTGCCAAGAGTGTCACCGATGGCTGGTATTCTCTCACCTACCAGACGGCTTTCTCTGACCTGCCGCTTTTTCTCGCCGGAATACAAACCTACGCAGGAAGTGACACAGCTGCAATGCGCAGTCAAAGTCCTGCTAAAAATTCCATCCAGGTGAAGGTCGAGGAAGAACAATCTGCAGACCAGGAGACCACCCACGTTGCTGAAGTAGTAGGTTATCTCGCCATTGGGGCTGGAAATCCTGCTCCCGTAACCAGCAGCCCATCATCATGGATAAAGCAATTCACCTTTAGCTGGGAAATTGCCAATACCGATAATGTAACTGGCTACAGATTCTACCTTAACAACAACCTTCTTGTGTGAAAGCACCAACCCCGCAGAGCGACAACATACTTGCCAGACTGCACTGCTGAACAAACCATGGTTTTCACCATGACCTCGGTATTGCAGGACGGTTCGGAGACTGAACCCACCGGTTTACTGAGCATAAGTCCGGAAAACTATCCGGACCTGTTCGGCATACGTTTGGTCACCTTTAACTGGGTATACGATAGTACGCAGGAAAACAACATCAGCGGGTTTGCCGTCTACAATAATGACAATCTTGTCTGCGAAACAACGAATCCCAGTGACAGGCAACTAATCTGTAAAGTGCCGCTTGATGCTAACAACAATGCATTTACAGTACGGACAAAATCCCTGGACGGAACCGCAAGCGGCCCCTCCAACTCGTTAACTTATACTCCCTGATAAGGGTAACGTATTTACTAACACTTACGTACTACGGAACTAACGTATTTAATTTTTTGATCTGGAAATCCCTTCATGCAGAAGAGACTAGAATTACAAGAAACCAAGTGGAGAATGAAGATGAATCAAGGCAATACCATTTTTACAGCACTAGAAAGAAAATAACACAACAAATCGCATCGCCAAGCTCACACTTGGGCTCTCGCTTCTTTTTTTATGCAGTACAGTAATAACCGGAAATGCAGCAACAGCTAACACCAGTTATCTTAAATCAGTTGCCATTACCGATGCCGCCGGCACCAATGCACCGCCTACCGCAGTAATCAAATACACTAAACAAGGGGATATATTTACATTCGACGCTTCCCAGTCCTCAGACTCCTGATGGAAATATTGTTTCTTATAAATGGGATTTTGGCGATGGTTCTTCTGGTAAAGGTCAAACCTTTGAATATAAGTCCCAGCCGGACACTTCCTTTTCAGTTCAACTCACAGTGGAAGATAACTCCGGAGCTGCCACATTGACACAAACACAAATTCAAAATACTTCCATAGTGCTCAAAGATTCATTCTCGGAGGAATCACAAGTTCCATTGGCGAGTCATTCTCCAGACGTGGGAGGGATATGGCGAATTCTTAACGGAAGCCAGCAATTGGTAGTGACTACTGAAATACTTATGAAAAACTTAAACACTGATGGCACGTTATTCTACAATGACGCCTCCCCTAACAGTGCTGACTATTCTGTTAGCGCCTATGTGTTTATCAATAATACAAACTATGATCGTATAGCTGGCCCTTGCCTAAGATTAAATCCGCAAGGAGGTGGATATTGCGGTTATTTGACAGGCAATGGTATATTTGTTTTAGCTAAACATTCAAACGGATCTGTTTATGGCACAAAGTTAGCTAGCGATGCAGGTAAGAGCTTGCCACAAACAACGCCTTATCTCATATCAATAAATGCATCTGGTACAAATATCATTGCTACTCTCAAAGATACGTCTGGTATGGTAATAACATCTTTAAAAAGTCAAGATACAACCTTTCAAAGCAAGGGTTTTGCCGGTGGAGTAATAAGGCGTAATAACTCATATATGTATGGTTTCGAGAGCAGGTAATTCTCTCCAAACTAATCAATACAATTCAACTCATTTCTTACGACATGGCTATATATAAAATTCTTATAATAATCTCCGCGTTATTGGCAGTTTCAGTTAAAACCGAAGCTGCTTGCAATTGCGGGGCAACCGATGCAACCCCATGCACTGGGCAATCAATATTCGTTTCAGTAACAGCCGGAACTCCAAATGGTGGAACAGCCATAAACTCTGAATATACATGGACATTTAACTCTGGCGGAGGCGATGCCCGCTGTGGACAGTTTGCTAATGGCGATTATTGGGTTGCTCCCGCCACAGGTCAAACGTCGGTGACAATAACAGGAATCACAAGCAATGGTAATGTATCTGCAGATGCTGATCCAACGATAGAAAGCATGGGATTACTTAGCAGTACAAAAACATACGGCAACTATAACGCAAGTGAAAACATAATACCAAACCTGCCAATCTCTTATTCAACAGTAACTTCGTTAGTTGCTGCTATTCAGAGGAACGAAGCAACTGAGGGTATTTGTGGAACACACGCTATAGAAGGTAACTGCGTTGATTCGTATGATGTTGTTACTGTTCTGCCGTCAGTTCCTGCAAATGCTGGAGCAACTGTTATTAGACCAAATATCACCGGTAAATCAAAAGCAATTATTGATTTTACTGAGCTAGATTTTTCACTCCTTCCAAGTGAATCTTTTCTAATCGGTACAGACAGTGCAGGACTGGAAAATATAAGACGTAGATGGTCGCATAGTATAGAAATTTTTTCTCTCAACAACTCAGTTGGAACGACAAAAGGCTTTTGTTCTGAAGGTGGTAGGGCTTTCCGGGCGCACACTCTGATCGATGACTATGGGGCTGGTATGGCTGCATCATGGTATAATGATTTGATGACATTATTCTCAAGTGATTTAACTATTGAAAACAAAAAACCAGCTTTATCAGCAATGTTATCATTTGGTTTAGATCTCTACCACGCAATGTATGATGCACCTCAGGGACTTGTACGTAGATGGGGTTCAGGCGCTACTCAGCATCCAGGCAAATTTATGCCCCCGGTTTTGCTTGCTGCACTGATGAAATCAAGAATACGCAAATAACCTACGGGGAGCCTCATCCTTAATCCACGATCACATTTACAATGGCCCTCATGAATTAGCGCAGGTGTGGCCCGGAAAAAATGGCCCTGTCTGGGGGGATACACGAGCGCTTAGCGGGGCCAATTTTCAGGGGTCGTATTGGGGCAACCTCTTGAACTCACAGTGCTACGATGAGGCACCAGGCACTTGCAAAGCAGCCATTGGACCAAAAAATATGCTTGACCCCTATGGCTACATTGACGGTCCTCCAAACAAACCAGGGACAGGTTACATGGCGTCATCTCTAGGAGCACAGAGGGCAATGGTCGCAACGATGCTTCTAATGCCGAAAATACGTGAAATTATCAATTATGATTTGCTAATCGATTATGTGAGGAGGGTTGAAATGCATGGAACATTGTCTACTGGTGATCCATGTGTAACCCCTGACAGCAGGGAAGATTTTGTTAATTGCGATCCATATAGGAACACTGGTTGTATTTATTATGGGGTAACTTGGGGGCCAGTCATCCTGAAAGTGACACTCAGTCAGCGTGTATCACAACAGCAACTCCACCCTATACAAAAACAGGACGATTCACTGAGCTAGATGGGTCGCCAGTAAACCCATCATACACATCTAAGCAGGTCGAATCAAATTGGGCAACCATTATGGGCTTCGATTCAACAGGCAGGAACAATAACTCATTACCTTCACCTATAAATTTCCACCTTTTAAAATAAAATTGTATAACCGGGAGCAGATCCAAAAATATGTATTTACATTTATTATAATTTTTGCTATGATTATACCTAACAAGCAAGTGATTGCACATGATGCAAACAACATCCTGCCCGCTGAAACTTTTCGATAATAGTGATTAAACAACCGCCGATTAGAAGTTGGTAAGTTTGAGATTGGGACTAAAAGTCCAGCGACACCAGCATTAAGAGGTTTTTTTGTTTGATGTCAAATCTATCATTGGGATCTTTTTCAAGTGATGAGCCAATTATTTCTGAATCATTTCTATTGTGAGCTCACCGGAAGTGTGACACAGAAATACCTTCTCGCCCAAAAATGGCTTCCCAAGTATCGCTTTTTTATGAGGAGGGTTTCTCGAAAATTTTTCGAGAAACCCTCCCCTTGACTCGACGCATGATATCTGCGGCAGAGATATCGGGTGGTGCAGAAACAAGGATATGCACATGATCCGTGTTAACAACACCTAGCAATATCTGAATTTCAAATTGTCCGCAGGTTTGCCAAACCAACTCACGCACCCTGCGGGCAAGATCTCCCTGAAGTACATGGTAACGATACTTGGTCACCCAAACGAAATGATACTCAATCTTGAATCTTGTAGGGCTCCCTTGGCAATAATCGATGTTTGCGCGCTATACACCAACTGCTAGCAGAATAACTACCCGCCTGAAAGGTAGGGGTTTTAACCTTTTGCAGAAACAATAAAAACATATTGAACTTTCAGGAATGGCTGACAGGCACAAGAATTAAATCACGCAAAGGTGTTGCTGCATTTTGCCATTGGTATGGACTTTTTTCAAAAGGCACATTGGGTTCTGCAGACTGCCGTCTTTAAAAACTCATCACCAATCTGACCCTCTGGCCCAGTTGTTATTTTTTTTAACACCATCGCGGCT
>CAWIEU010000005.1:0-442578 GCA_963835305.1 uncultured delta proteobacterium | reverse complement strand
TGCATACTCATGGCCACGGACCCTGGTGACCTCGTCCTTGATCCTACCTGCGGATCTGGTACAACCGCTTATGTTGCCGAGCAATGGGGGCGTCGCTGGATTACTATTGATACCTCGCGTGTCGCCCTAGCCCTGGCCCGTGCTCGGATAATGGGTGCCCGCTATCCCTACTATCTCCTGGCCGACTCCCCCGAAGGGCAAGAAAAAGAGGCAGAAGTCACCCGCACCATACCTTCCAGCCAACCTACCCGTGGAAATATTGCCCATGGTTTTGTCTATGAGCGGGTGCCGCATATCACACTGAAATCCATTGCCAACAACGCCGAGATCGATGTCATTTGGGAGGAGTGGCAGGAAAAACTAGAACCCTTGCGCGCATCTTTGAACAATGCCCTGAAAAAGAAATGGCAGGAATGGGAGATCCCTCGCGAGGTCGATGGCAAATGGCCGGACAAGGTGCAGACGCTGCATGAAAAATGGTGGCAGGCGCGGATTGCCCGGCACAGGAAATCGATGCCTCAATCGCCGCCAAGGCCGAGTTCGAATACCTCTATGACAAACCTTACGAGGATAAAAAGAAGGTTCGGGTAGCAGGCCCCTTTACCGTTGAAAGCCTCTCCCCGCATCGGGTTCTGCATGTGGGCATCGATGACGAGCTGCTCGATCCTCTGGCGGAGCCGGAAATAGGCTTTGGCGAGGGCCGGGATTTTGTTTCAATGATCCTGGAAAATCTCAAGACAGCCGGTGTCCAACAGGCGCATAAGGAAGACAAAATTACCTTTACTCTCTTACCCCCTGGCCGGGTGACATGGTCTGCGCCGAAGGACAGTATAAGGAAGGTGGTGACGGCGCAGGTATCGAAAAACGTGCAGCCATTTTTATCGGCCCCGAATTCGGCACCGTCTCCCGCCCCGATCTGGTCGCCGCTGCCCGGGAGGCGGGCGATGCCGGTTTCGATGTGCTGATTGCCTGTGCCTTCAACTACGACGCCCATTCATCAGAATTCGACCATCTCGGGCGCATCCCGGTGCTCAAGGCCCGAATGAATGCCGACCTGCATATGGCCGATGATCTGAAAAATACCGGGAAGGGCAACCTCTTCGTCATCTTCGGCGAGCCGGATATCGATATCATTCCGGCCGAAGATAACCAGATCCGGGTCAAGGTCAACGGCGTCGATGTCTTCCACCCCAATACCGGCGAGGTCCGCAGCGACGGCCCCGAAGGCATTGCCTGCTGGTTTATCGATACTGACTACAATATGGAAAGCTTCTTCGTCCGCCACGCCTATTTCCTAGGCGCAAACGACCCGTACAAGGCCCTTAAAACCACCTTGAAAGCCGAGATCGACGAAGAAGCCTGGGCAACCCTCAACAGCGACATCTCTCGATCCTTCAATAAACCCACAACTGGCCGGATCGCAGTAAAGGTGATCAATCACCTCGGAGATGAAGTGATGAAAGTTTTCAAAGTACTTTAAGATTGTTATATATTTTCATTACATGAAGGTGAAAAAGTGGAAAAAAAAATTAAAGGTGCATGGCTTATTCACCATTGTCAGAAGATCCAAGCGACAACAAATCAAGACTTTGATGCTATTGCTTTTGCAGGCAGATGCGGAAAATTGTTATCCGCAATTTCTGCGGCAAATCAATCTAAAATAAGCAAGAAAAAGCTGAATGCTTTAGCAAAGGCAAACAGCATAAGTCCATTAACTGAGGCTCCAGCTATATTAAATGAGTTAGAGAGACAAAAACTTATTATTTGTGGCTCAGGTGGAATTGAAGTGCTGGGACTTACGGGTCGATCTGTATTAGAAAAAACGGCTACGATCTTTGAAGAATCATATCATGAAAATTACGAGGACGCTGTTCTTGATGTCTCGGAGATGGCTTCCGAGTTACCCATAACGGATAAATTTGCTAGCGAATATTTATCAGACATTTATAAGCTACCAACTAAAGAGGCTAAAGGCACTATATTGCTTGGAGGTAAAATTGGTTTCTTCGATTCTGAAAAAATTTCTCCCAAAGAAAATTTAATTTTTAACGGAAACCTATTTAGGCGTGATGAGGCAAAAAAAGTAAATGCAGTTTTAGCTTCCATAAAACCACATGAATCAAAACTATTAACTGAACTTAATGATAAGCTTCAAACCTCCGGTTGTTTGCCCCTTTCTGCAGTTTCTGGCATGTTAGGTAGCGACTTGTTTTCTAAATTGCATTCCATTGGTATGTTTGATGTTAGCATTGTTGGCAATGAAAGTGGTAAAAACTATTTTGTGACACGCCCCGCAGCTTTTTCGAAATTCACGAATTCAATAGCAGACGATGCCTTAGATTTGGCGAAAGCGTTGGTTGCGTCATTAACATATGGCATGACAGTTAGCAGCTACTATAGGGGTAGAATTCAGATGGTATCTGCCTTGATGAATAAGCTTATTGCAGGTGGGACAGTTGGACCAGCAACTGCGATAGGTAACGATTACCAAGCCCTCGAGTATAAAGGTGTCGTGAGGGTTACTCCAGCATCCGGTGGTATGTTTACTATGTCCCTTTTGAAGCCAGAGGTCGGAAGATTGGCGCTATCTGTTATTGAAGATGGTGATATAACGGCTGAAACCATTTCTCAACTACCAGGTGCAAAGATAACAGAGTACATAAATCCAGAGTTGACTAGAGAAGTGCAACGAAAGAATTCTACGGATGCCATAAAATTAAATGCTAGAAACCTTTTGAATGAAATCAGAACAGGTGGGCTAACAAGATGAGTGAACAACTATTAAAAGGGCCTGCCGCTGAGGAGGCACTCAGAAATTATTTTCTCAAATTAGGTTATTTCGTAATTAGAGGATGTAAATTTAAATTTAATCGATTTGATGTTACTGATATTGATTTATGGCTATATGGGAAATGTTCATTATTTAGTAGGGAAAGACTGAATGTTGATATTAAAAATAAAAGAACGCCCCAAGCTTTAGAAAGAATATTTTGGGCGAAGGGGCTTCAATCTGTTTTGAGTTTGGATGGATGTGTTGTTGCCACAAACGATATAAGGCCAGATGTGCGCGAGTTTGGTCTTCAACACCATGTCACGGTACTTGACGGTCGTTTCATGGGCCGTCTTACAAAGAGTAACAGAAGTCAATTGCAGCGAATTTCTGAAGAGCAGCTATTTGATCAGATCAATCAATCTTCATTGGGAAAGATTGGCGGGGACTGGAAAGGACGTTATGAGGATAGTAAATCTCGGGTTTTAATATCATTGACATTTGATGGCTGCAATGCATGGCTTGATGATATAGGATATTTTCTTCAGCAATTACAAACATCACCGTCAAACGATTCTCCTGCTTGGCGAATGTTTTATGCGTCAATTGCTCATTTTCTTATCTCACTAGATTTTATTTTAAGTGAACATGTGGCGGTTGAGAGAGAACAAAAGCGGGTAATTTTGGATGGCGGGTTCAGATATGGGGCAGCTGGGAAGCTATTTACAGAAAAAGTTGGCCAATTGGCAGCTGCGTTAGCAGGTAGCGTTGTTGCCCAACAAGGATACGCAGACACAGTTGAACATGAGCTTAGCCAACAAGCAGCTCGTGTTAAAGCGGAAATTCTGGCGGAGTTTTTTTCCGATAGTTCGATACAAATTGGGCTTTTTGACGTTGCTCGTGAGTTAGAAAATGCTGCGTTTAAACCACTAATCGTTACCCCTTCATCCTTATCAGTCTCTGCTCAATCATTGCTCGGTGTCCTGGCAGATTTTATTGGGGTGGATCGAAAGCTAATTCTTGTTTGATACATCGATATGTCATTGGTCGTTTTATATAATTCTTAATTAGGTGAATTTTGATGGATTTCCGCATAGCCGACACTTTCACCGACAGTCTCATTAAACTCACCGGTGACGAGCAGAAGGCAACCAAGACCACAGCCTTTGATTTGCAGCTAAACCCAGCCAACCCAGGGATGAGCTTTCATCGCCTGGAGAATGTCAAGGACAGGAATTTTTGGTCAGTTAGGGTCAGTGCAGACCTGCGTTTGATTGTCCATAAAACGGAATCGAGTCTGTTACTGTGCTATGTGGATCACCATGATAAGGCCTATCAGTGGGCGGAAAGGCGTAAGCTCGAAACGCACCCTAAGACCGGAGCTGCACAGTTGGTGGAGATCCGGGAGCGGGTCGAGGAAGTCGTGGTGCGCAGATATGTAGAAGAGGAACAAACTCGAACGGCACGCCCGCCTCTTTTTGCCGGCTATACAGCGGAAGTGCTTTCAAACTATGGGGTGCCGGAAGAATGGCTGCCGGATGTGCAGGCTGCCGATGAGGATTCACTTCTTGATCTGGTAGATCATCTGCCTGCCGAGGCGGCTGAGGCGCTGCTGAATCTCGCTGTTGGCGTCGAACCGCAGAAACCGCAACCTATTCCAGGGAAAATCGATCCGTTTAATCATCCCGATGCTCAGCGTCGTTTCCGGATGATGCAGGACATCGAAGAATTGCAGCAGGCCCTGGATTATCCCTGGGAGAAGTGGACCATCTTTCTTCATCCGGCTCAGCGTGAGCTGGTTGAGCGGGACTATAGCGGCCCGTCAAGGGTATCTGGTTCGGCCGGGACCGGAAAAACCATTGTTGCCATGCACAGAGCGGCTTTTTTGGCCCGCACCTATCCAGATTGTCGGATACTGTTGACAACCTTTTCCGAGACTCTGGCAAGTGTATTACGCACAAAGTTACATCGGCTGCTTCGCTCTGAACCTCGACTCGCCGAGCAAATAGATGTATACGCCATGGATGCTCTGGCTTCGCGTATATACGCTTTGCATTGCGGTCGTCCTCATCTTGCCGATGCTGAAAAAATTCGTCAACTTCTGAGCGAAGCTGCAACGATGGTGGAGGGCCATCGGTTCAACCTGCATTTTCTCGAAACCGAGTGGTTGCAGGTTGTTGATGCCTGGCAATTGAGAGGCTGGAAGGCATATCGCGATGTTGTTCGTTTAGGCAGGAAAATACGTTTGCCAGAGCAGCAGAGGCAGATACTTTGGACCATATTTGCCCAGGTACAATCCATATTGCAGGCGGAAAATCTCATGACCTCTTCAGGAATGTTTGCCGCTCTGGCAGAGAAGTTTAGCGAAGGTCAACATCTCCCGTTTGATTTCTGTGTTATTGATGAGGCGCAAGATATCAATGTCCAGCAATTACGATTTCTTGCCACGTTCGGCCGAAGACGCCCTGATGCACTCTTTTTTGCCGGAGACTTAGGGCAGAGAATATTTCAGCTACCGTTTTCCTGGAAATCCCTCGGGGTAGATATTCGTGGCCGATCAAAAAGCTTGCGTATCAATTATCGTACCTCTCACCAGATCAGAATGCAGGCCGATCGACTATTGGGACCCGAACTGTCGGATGTTGACGGCATTAAGGAAGATCGCCGAGGAACAGTCTCAGTATTCAACGGTCCGAGTCCTGAGATCAGCAAACTTAAGAACCAGGAAGAGGAGATCAGAACCGTTGGCAGATGGCTGACCGCCCGAGTGGAAGAAGGCATCAATCCCAATGAAATAGGCATATTCGTTCGATCGGCAAGGGAAATTGAGCGAGCTGGTGCGGCGGCTGAAGATGCAGGCCTGCCCTATACGGTTCTTGATCAGCAGATGGAAACCAAAATTGACCACGTTCCCATTGTAACGATGCATCTTGCAAAAGGGCTGGAATTTCGCGCTGTGGTGGTGATGGCCTGTGATGATGAAGTAATTCCTTCACAGGAGCGCATAGAAACAGTGGCTGACGACGCTGACCTGGCAGAAGTTTATAATACCGAACGACACCTCCTCTATGTGGCCTGTACCAGGGCAAGAGATCATTTGTTGGTCACCAGCGGCGATGTTCCTTCAGAATTTCTTGATGATTTGGAAGGGTAGAGTCTTCATTTGCTCAAACCGGAAACCGTGATAATATGAGCTTCATAAAAAAGGTGACATTGGAAAGTGTTGATGCTATTATATTGCATAACATCAATTTCGAATAACACCCGCCACGCCTCTCTGGGTTTCGTCCCTGCATGCGCACCCCGGCGGGTTACTTTTTTTAGGGGTATTGCGTGAAATACACCAAACCCCCTCTCTCCATCAATGAGCAAATTGATTTGCTTGTTTCCCGTGGAATGGTCGTTCCCGACCCCGCCAGAGCTGCTCGCTACCTTTCCCACATAAGTTACTTTCGGCTGCGAGGCTACTGGATCCCGTTTGAAAAGCAAGGCAAAGGATTTGACCATGCCTTTCGGGACGGTACCAGCTTTGATGCAGTGCTTGATCTCTATGTCTTTGATCGTAAATTCCGCCTTCTCGTGCTCGAAGCCATCGAGCGGGTAGAGGTATCTTTCCGGGCATATTTTGCTAATGAGCTGGGTATTCGCTATGGCAGCCATTTTTACCTTGACGCTGCTTTTCTTCGTAACGTTTCTATCCATAATCGACTTATCGAAAGCCTTCGGGTAGAGATAGATAGAAGCAAGGAAACTTTTATCGAACACTATCGCAAAACCTACGATCAGCCCCCGCTGCCGCCGATCTGGGCAGCCAGTGAGGTGATGTCGTTTGGACAGCTCTCCACCTGGTTCAAGAATATCAAGGCTCGCAGTGATCGAAATTTGATTGCCAAAATTTATGGCATTGATGAAACAGTTCTGCAGTCCTTCATGCATCACCTGACCTTCATCCGCAATATTACTGCTCATCATGGTCGGTTGTGGAACCGGCGGATGACTATTACAATGACCATCCCTAAAAGACCGGCCACACTTGCCGCCATGCTCAACCCGAAGGCTGAGCGATATGTGGGGAACACTGTAATCGTTTTAGGCTATCTTCTCAAACTGATCAGTCCCGGCACCAGCTGGCCGGAGAGAATGCGGCAGTTGATTGAGGGATCACCGACCATCCAAGCGGCTGCCATGGGCTTTCAGAAAAATTGGCAAGAGTTGCCTCTGTGGAAATCACAGATTGCCGCTCCCCATGAAAAGTAAGGAGGGTGGCATGGTCAAAGCACTGAAGAAATACGAGTTTGATCCTGACTATGCCATACCGCCCGGGGTTACCCTGGTGGAGGTTATGGTCTCTCTGAAGATGAACCAGAAGGAACTTGCGGAAAGGTCGAGTTTAACCGAGCAGACATTGATCCGAATAGTTAAAGGTGAACAACCGATTTCCCAAGAAACCGCTAATCGTCTGGAACTGGTAACTCAAGTGCCTACGGGGGTGTGGAATAATCTTGAAGCTCAATATCGCGAATAAATAGCCAAATTGGCAGAATAGAATTGACTAGAAGCGACATCGAATGGTTCGGATAGCTTGAAGAGAGCGGAAGTTAAAGAGAAAACTGTCCGAGAATGGGCCCTTCGAGATTGCTCGTCGGAGGACCTTCTTCTCTTTCACTAGAGCGGTTCAGTGTCTCGTTCTTTGAAAATTGCTCCTATGTGTTGCGTAAGCAGAATTATTAATTCGAAATCATTGATAAATTTATCGTATTTTTCATGCAAGACCATTCCATATGCGAGAAAATTTTGGGGGTATTTTTGGGGGTATATTCGCATTAGATCCGAAGTAAATATCATGTAATATAAATAAATTAACAAATCAATTCGATTAAGACCTCCGCACCAATGCCTAGTACGTAGTAGATCATAGAAGTTCGTTAAAGCCCCAGCCTGTAAAGGTTTGGGGCTTTTTTGTTGCCTTTTTGTTCCATCTCCTTCCGTTTTCGTCCAAAGAAATTCATTGCTAAAAGGGGTGTACCGAAGGGTTATTTAAAATTAAACACGAACTTTGAGTTTAAAATACGCCCCAAAATGACTACGTTATGGCTAAGTTAATGGTCTTAGACATTCGAAATGCAAAAGGACCATGCCGTTTATCTCATGGTGAAGTAAGAAAAGCTCATTGGTCTGAGATAGATCTAGACATAAATGAATGGCATATCCCCGCTGAGCGGATGAAAATGAGACGGGCTCATATTGTGCCATTATCCAAGCAAGCTGTAGCAGTATTAAATCGAGCAGGTAAACTTTGGGGAATTGATGGTCTTGTCTTTCCTAGTGCCCTTGACGAGAATAAGCCTATGTCTGATAATGCAATGTCAAAGGTGCTGCGCGATATGGGATATAGAGGGAAAGCAACTCCCCATGGTTTTCGTTCTTCGTTCTCATCAGCAGCGTACGAAAAGTCAGATGACTCTGGGATCATATTTGCCAACCGTATAATTGTGGAAATTAAAGGTCTGGATAGGTCTGGAAAGGTCTTGATAAGATAAAAAAAGTTTTCATTCCGTAAATTTGACAACTCAATTTAGGAGTGTCTCATAGTTGTATCCGAGTGAGGTTATTTAATCTTTTTTAAGTGTAAACTCGCTCGAAATCGAAAATGCGCTAATCCTAGCCCAATATCCAGTGAGTTTCATAACTGGAGGTTGGGTTTTTTTATTGCCTTACTTTCATCAAATAGCTCGTTTGGAGGAAACATGGAAGACAGCAAATTATTACGACTTCCGGCTGTACTTGAAGTCACAGGTCTTAAAAAATCAACAATTTACGCTCGTGTTAAATCTGGCACCTTTCCAAAACCTGTGAAGGTGTCTAGCAGGACTATTGCTTGGCACTCGTCCGAAGTTACAAGATGCATTGAAGAACTACCGAGGGCTTAAGATGAAGAGAAGGAGATTTAGGTTAAGGATGTATCCCACTATGGTATTTGCAGCTGCCTTGATAGCACGATAAGAACCACCTCACATCATGGCGGAATGAAGCATATGGATGATGAGAATAATTCCTAACATTAAAAGCCTACTCAGGTTGAACAAAAAGAAGTATGTAACTGTTAGCTACATTTTTTTTAAACCATATTTGCGAAGCAAAGGAGAGGAGCAATTGTCCAAATCAATAGAAGAATTGACCTTACTGGTGAAAAACTTCTGTGAAGCAAGAGATTGGGATCAATATCATGGACCGAAGGATCTTGCCATTGGTGTCATTACAGAGGCATCCGAGCTACTTGAGCACTTCCGTTTTTTGTCTGACGAAGAAGCTTTAGCTCTCTTTAAGAATGATCAGCATAAAGAAGAAATAGAAGACGAACTTGCTGATGTATTCTTTTTCTTACTTCGATTTTCTCAAAGGTTTGACGTTGATCTTGGGCAAGCTCTAGTCAAAAAAGTCAACAAGAGTGAAAAAAAGTATCCGGTTGAAAAAGCAAAAGGAAGCAACCAAAAGTATACGCAACTATAAGAATCAGCCAACATTGGCTTGTCAAATAGGAACAAAGCTTTGATCGTTTATTCATCCACAAAGGCGAAGTTTCAAGAAGATGTCATGACAAATGATATCGGTAATATCATTTATAATGCTTACCAAGCCGCAACTAATCGAAAAACGAGCAAATCTGAAATCGATTCTTGGGTTCATTCACTGCAATACATGGATCGAATTCTTAATGACAGAAAAATCCCAAGCGATGCAGGGGTCTCAATAGAATACCACCTTCCACAATCCAGCAAGCGGATCGACTTCATTCTTACCGGGGTTGATCATCATAATCGCGATACTGCTATCTTGGTCGAGCTCAAACAATGGCAGAAGGCCGGGCTAACAACGAGTGATGCTATAGTAACCACACAGTTCAAGAACGGAGAAAGGGAGACTCCCCATCCCTCCTATCAAGCGTGGTCTTACAAGCGCCTTCTCGAGGATTTTAACGCTACCGTACAAGAGGAGCATATCCAACTGTTCCCTTGCGCATATTTGCATAACTATGAAGAAGATGCTGTTATATCAAATGATTTTTATGCAGAATATATCAATAAAGCCCCACTTTTCCTTAAATCTGATGCACGTAAACTGCAAGAGTTTATAAAATCCAATGTGAAATATGGCGATAAAAATCGTCTCATGTATCGGATAGATCAAGGAAAGATTAAACCCTCTAAAAACCTTGCCGATCAGCTAGTATCAATGCTCAAAGGCAATCAAGAATTTGTAATGATCGATGACCAGAAGGTTGTTTACGAGACTGCTGTTCGATTGGCAAAAGTGTCTTCAGGGAAATGCAAACATGTACTAATCGTCGAAGGGGGACCAGGAACTGGCAAATCAGTTGTAGCCATAAATCTGCTTGTCGCTTTAACAGCACTTCAACTCGTCGCAAAATACATAACTCGCAACTCTGCTCCTAGATTAGTCTATGAGGCAAAACTAACGGGGGCTTTTAAAAAGTCACATATTTCAAACATGTTTTCGAGCTCCGGCTCTTACCACAATACCAAAGAGAACACCTATGATTGCCTAATTGTCGATGAAGCACACCGGCTCAATGAGAAGTCTGGAATGTACAACAACTTTGGCGAAAACCAGATCAAAGAGATCATCAAATCCAGCAAGCTAAGTATATTTTTCATTGATGAAGACCAGAAAGTAACCCTCAAGGATATCGGAGATAAAACAGAAATACGTCGCTGGGCGAAAAAGCTGAATACAACTGTTACCGAGCTTAGTCTTGAGTCACAATTCCGCTGTAACGGCTCCAATGGTTACTTAGCATGGCTTGAGAATACCCTGCAGATTCGTGAAACTGCGAATGAAATATTAGACACCAAGGACTATGATTTTCGCATTTTGGACAATCCGAAAGACCTGCATGATTTGATCATCCGCAAAAATAATGAAAAGAACAAGGCTCGCATGGTGGCTGGTTACTGTTGGAACTGGATCAGCAAGAAAAATCCGCACCTTCCAGATATTTCAATAGGCGATTACAAGGCAACGTGGAATCTCGACTCGGATGGTCAAGCATGGATCATTAAGCCCGATTCCGTTAGCGAGGTAGGCTGTATCCACACGTCTCAAGGCCTGGAAGTTGACTATATTGGGGTGATTGTAGGTCCTGACCTTATTGTCCGAGACCGAACAATAATCACCCAACCAGATGAACGGGCCAGTACTGACAGATCTGTGCACGGTAGGAAATCGTTAGCTAAAAAAGACCCATTTGATACTGCCAAACGGCTTAATGCTATTATCAAAAACACATATCGCACTCTCATGACACGTGGGCAAAAGGGTTGTTATGTGTATTTTGTTGATGAAGAAACCCGTCGATTTTTCGAGAGTAGTATAGAGAAGCCATATGCAACTGAAGGGGCGTTGCCAAAATTAAAAAAACAAAAGCCTATTGTTCCTTTACCTTTCCGACGATTATCTAACGCAGAGGTCCAACCTTACATAAATTGTGTTCCTCTCTATGACTTGAAGATTGCCGCAGGATCATTCAGCGATGAAGAACAATCAGTTGAAAATGTGGAATGGATTGAACTACCTGATGTATTTCGTCCGCAACAAGGACTATTCGTTTCAAAAGTGGTCGGCGAATCAATGAATCGGCGAATACCCAATGGTTCATGGTGTCTCTTCAAAATGAATCCTGTAGGTACTCGCCAAGGCAAGGTGGTGCTCGTTCAGCATAGAGAAATCGCTGACAGCGATACTGGTGGGCATTATACGATCAAAGTATACGAAAGTAAGAAAGTGCAGCTTTCGGATGGCACTTGGAATCATACCTCAATTATACTTCGACCCGATACTACCTTACCAGGATATGAGGATATTGTACTACAGGAGCAAGACACTGATGATCTGCGGGTGATTGCTGAATTGGTTGCTGTGTTGGGATAAAACCACTGCAATAAAGAAAGATGGCGCTATTTTTCAGGATAGTTGCCGCATTTTTTTGTAAATCCTATTCTAATTGGGAGACGATTATCCTGAAAAATAGTGGACACGTGCCCTGCTGTACTTGGGATCCAGCAGTGAGAGTTTTTCTAATTCATCAATCCGCTCCATGGCATAGCGCACCACTTGAGGCTCACGGGTAAGATTGCCGAGGTCGACTCCGGCTCTCATCACCTCGGCCTCGATTGTCATGCAGAACAGCACCCCCCAGATTTTCGATCACCCTGTGTTCGACCATACCGGCGGTAAGACCGGCCATGAGTGAGGCGTCGAAACGCGCTGCAGGCCACGCACAGCCCAGTAGCTCTATAGCTCCATAGCCTCCCGGACTGCCATGGTCATCATGCCGCCGGGGCAGATCAGGGGAGGCCGATCCGTGGGCTCCTTGTTAACAGCATTAAACAGTCGTTCATGATAATGCATGATTCAATGAGTATCAGAGATGAGCTTTGGAAGAGCAGTTGAAAAGTCCGCACTGGAAAAGCAGGATTCAAGACGATTGCGGTCAAGGTTGAAGCCGATACAGGTCAGCCGGGGAGAGATAACTTTTTGCTGTGCTTCAATGGTCCACCGGTTGCCGACGAGTTGCAGGTGAAGACATTTTCCCGCCTTATCCTCCATCATTTGCACGATTCCCTTGGCCCGCAGGATTCTGCCGAAGACGCCCTGTTTCATCAGGTCCATGATCTGACCAAGCTTTTGCTCAGAAAACCGTGCAGCCGGTTTCAGGCAGACATATTGCCATGGCAGAGGCTGCCCGCCTGAGGGATAGATAGGACGATCCCGATAATTAAATCCGTCTGAAAGCTGGACGGACAACCGGCCATAGGAAGTGGGAATGATCAGGGCGCCGCCGTTCAGCGCCTTAATCCGGCCGATTATCAGCTGCAGATGGTCTGGCGGGACTAGATCCTCTTTGTTGATAAGCACCATATCGGCGTTGCTGAGCTGATTGAGGAAAAAGGAGCCGAAGGCGTCCGGCTCACTGTATTCCGTAAACGTTTCCGCATCGACAATGGTCACAACGCCTTCAAGGCGGATCATCTTATTATTCACAAGGCCTGTGAGAATGTCGATAATTTCAGAGGCTTCTGCAACGCCGCTCGGTTCGAGCAGGAGGCGTTGCGGCTGAAGGCGGTGGACGATGGAGGTGATTTCGTCTGCAAGCTGTAGTTTTTGACTGCAGCAGATGCAGCCGCCGGCCATTTCCACCACCTGCAAACCGTCAATCTCCTGCATCACCGCCCCATCGAGGGCAAGCGACCCGAATTCGTTGACCAGGACCACCGTCCTCCGGCGATTGCCGTGCAACTGATTACGGATAAAAGTGGTCTTTCCCGCACCGAGAAAACCGCAGATCAGAGTTGTTTTTACGCCTTGCACTTGTTTTCTTCCCATGATCTTGTCATTTACTTCTCCTGCTTTTTTGACATAGTCTTTTAAAAACTTACGTAAACGTTAGCTCGACCATCCATATGCGCACGATTAGGTCATCGTGCATAGAAGGATGGGTTCAGGGACCCGCCCCTACGAGCTCATAGCCGTCTTATGCGCCTCCGGAGCACTGCTGAACGTTTCCAGGCCTGGGGTTATTCGAGCATTTTGCTCTACCCGGTGAATGGTTTTCCTACGCAAAGGAATCAATATTCCGCCCTCAGAAAAAAATCCAATCGTCATTATAGATTGGTATGATTTATAAAATCGGAAATTTCTATTTAAAAGAAGAGTAAAGGCCTGCATAAACGGGAGAATGAGATCATTCCTCCGCACGAAGCGGATAATACGTCTTGGATCCATCGGAAATCAATCTTTTGACTATCAGGATCGCCAAGCCTGATGCGTTACTCATCGTATATAGTTTTTTCCGATTTGATTTATTGGCCTACTCCTGCTATATCGTGACTTCACTCAGTGAGTATTACCTTCTTCAACCCTTTAATAGCTTAGATCTTTTTGTTTTTCTTACAGGAAAACAATCTTTCTCAAGGTACTTATCCCCCTTGGGGGTATTTGTTGTATAAACATGGCATCGACAGAGCATCTCCGTAAAAGTCCCCTCTCCACTCCTCCTCAAGCCCAACCGGCTGCGCTGCGGACAATAGCAGAACAATGTACGAGCTGCGGACTTTGCCGCAAGGACTGCCGCTTCCTGCAGGAGTACGGGTTGCCCGTAGATATAGCAGCGGGGTATGAGAGCGCCCCCAAAGCAAACGGAGCGGCTGCTTTTGCCTGTAGTCTCTGCGGTCTCTGCACGGCTGTATGCCCCGTTGGTCTTGATCCTGCGGCAATGTTTCTCGAACTGAGGAGAGAGGCTTTTCGCGCCGGCAGTGGAAACATTGCCAAACACAGCCGACTGCTCAATTACGAAAAGAGAGGTACCTCGAAACGCTATACCTGGTATGCCCTGCCCGCAGGCTGTGATGCCGTCTTTTTTCCCGGCTGTACCCTGCCGGGCACCAGACCGAAAACCACTCTCAGGATATATGAGCATCTCCAGGCAAACGATACAAAGCTAGGCATCGTGCTCGACTGCTGTTCCAAGCCCTCCCACGACCTGGGCAGACAAGAGCAGTTCGAGTCGATGTTTTTTGAAATGTGCCGATTTCTGACTGAGGCGGGCGTAAAAAAGGTGATCGTGGCCTGCCCCAACTGCTATAAGGTCTTTGCCCGATATGGTCGGGGTCTTACCGTCGAAACGGTATACCAACAGCTCTCAGCAGGCGGATTAACCGTAAAGGAGAAAATCGACGGCACGGTGACGGTTCATGATCCCTGTGTCATCCGCACGGAAAGTGCAATCCACCAGGCCGCAAGATCGGTCATCCTCGCCCATGGTCTGACAATCCGCGAAATGGATCATGCCGGAGATCGCACGCTTTGCTGCGGCGAAGGAGGTGCTGTCGGCTGCGTGGCCGGGCACCTCTCCCGACAATGGGGCCTGCTGCGCAGGCAGGAAGCCAACGGCGCCCCCATCGTCACCTACTGTGCCGGTTGCGCCGGGATGCTCAACGGGCTTACCCCGGCAGTGCATGTCCTTGACCTGCTCTTTGCACCGGCAATGACGCTTGCCGGCAAGACGCCGGTATCAAAAGCCCCCTTCACCTATCTTAACAGGCTGCGGCTGAAGAAAAAGCTGCAGCAAAAAAGTGAGGGAGCAATGACCAGAGAGCGCACCTTCGCGCCGGCCACTGCCGGAAATCAGAAAAAACGGCAGCTTCCCCGACTTCTTGTGCTGATTACCATTGTCGCTGCAATCTGGGGGATACGAACAACCAGCATAAGCGGATATCTGGACCAGGACGCATTCCGTACCTTTATCGACAGCCTGGGGATTCTTGGCCCTCTGTTCTATATGCTGATCTATAGCGTAGCTCCTTCTCTTTTTCTGCCGGGCCTTCCGCTGACTATCGCAGGGGGCATCCTCTTCGGCCCTGTCTGGGGAGTTGTCTACACCATTATCGGGGCAACGGCAGGCGCCTGCCTGGCCTTTCTTATCTCCCGATATATGGCCGGCAACCTGATCAACACCAAACTGTCCGGCCCTAAGTGGCGCGCGCTGCACCAGAACGTCGAGGACCACGGCTGGAAGATCGTTGCCTTCACCCGTCTGATTCCGCTTTTTCCCTTTAATCTGCTGAACTATGCCTTTGGTCTGACCCGCATTAAATTCATGCCTTATGCTCTGGCCACGGCCCTATGCATGCTGCCCGCCTGCATCGCCTATATCGTCTTTTCAAGTTCGCTGCTCGATCTGTTCAAAGGAAAGATCACTTATGAGTTTACCATCGGCTTAATGCTTATTCTGTTCGTGTCTCTGGCCCCCCTGGGTTACAGGAAGCTCCGGCAAAAAAGCACCGGGGCCGAACGATCGGAAACCAAATAACCTTTTTATTTTCCTAGGAGAATCCATGATGAACAAACTACTCTGCATGCTGACCGTTTTGCTTTTATTGCCTCTCCAGTCGGCTTTTTCCGGTACCGTCCCCGCCTTGACCAAAGAGCACCCGCTCGTTATTGATAAGGCGGCTAAATCGGTCTCTTTTCTGGCTGAGGTGAACGGCAAATATTTCTATCAGCCGACCCGCCACTTCGCGGTCTACGCAGAAGGCAGTAACGGCGAGAAATCCCTGCTGCGCGGTCTGGTCCCCGTGGCTGATTTCTACAATGCCCTGCTTGCCATCGAGGCAAAGGCCGGTGAAAACATGACCCTGGAAAACAAGGAAGTGACCAAGGTTGAGGGTTCCGCCTTTACTGTAAGCGTAACTTGGGAAGGAGCCGGAAAATCCTACGGTATTGACGAAGTTGTGATTGAATCCAACAAAAAGCCGATCGATATGAGATTCGGCGGCAACCTGGCTACTGCCAACAGCAAGAAAACAGGTTGCCTGCTCTGTTTCGACAGCTGTCCGGTGGGCATCGTCAGCAACGCCCAGTATACCTATGGGGCCATTGAAAAACGAAAAGAGGTCTCGATGAAGGGCAATAAAGATGTACTGCCCGCCGATGGAACCAAGGTAATCGTTACCCTGCACCTTATTTAATGTCTGTTCCTGGACAGACATTATCCAGTGCCCACGTTTCACTCAACAAATGGAGCCCGGATAGCATGAAAATTCTGCGCCTTGCCTTCATCGGTCTGTTGATCGGTTTTATCCTGTCGATTTTTGCCGGCAGATCAATCTGGCTAGAAATGCGGATTAATACCGGGCTTTTCCTGCCTCTTACGACGGTCCTCACCGTTTTTGCCGGTACCTTGCTGAAATGGCGGGCTCCGGCAAGGGTCGCCATCTGCCTGGAGATTTTCCTGGTCATCCTGATTCTTTTTGTCTTTGGATTTGACCCGGATGCCTTACTGGTCATCCCGGCATCTACTTTGAAGGAGGGATTTTTTCTGCACGGTTTCAGTTTTTTCCGTTTGAACTGCATCCTTGCCGCGGTCTTTCTTCTTGGCAATTGCACACTCTTGCGAACTGCATCTTGGCCGGGCGGTAATAGGGCAGACAAATGACACAGCATTGCAGATAACGGCATGAAACTTTTCTTTGCCTGTCCCGTCAAAAACGAAACAATCGGTTCCGGAGCCTTTCCATTCAGCCGGACAATGGGATGGTTGAGGACAAAAACGGAAGAGCAACTGTCTGATTAGTCAATATTCCGATGATAATGTTTTCAAGTTTAACGAAGATGTGGGCGAAAAGGGCACAAACTCCATCTATGCAACGCCAAACTACCAACGGTTTGGCACCATGGTGCAAAGAGTCGTCGATCATAAATGGCTTGCCGCCGTGGTAACAATTGTTCTTTTTATCCTGTCTGTTATCGGAATGGGATCGGTGGAGAAACAGTTTTTTCACAACTCGGATCGCCCCGAATTAACGATTGAAGTGAATCTTCCACCCGGCAGTGCCTTTGCGGCGACCGACAGCTAGGTCAAAAACATCGAAAAAACCATCATGGCCGAACCGGAGGCCCGAGCCGTCACCAGCTACATCGGCCAGGGAATGCCCGGCTTCATCTTGTCGTTGAAAACCGAACTGCCCAACCCGGCCTATGCGGAAATCGTCGTTGTTGCCGATGGCCCGGCAGCTCGCGATACGCTCAAGAGAAAGCTTCGCAATATCATTGCCAGGGGTGCATTCCCGGAATCACGTGTCCGGGTGAAACAGTTTGTCTTCGGCCCGCATCTTTATATTGCTGGAAAATATCTATAGCCTCAATCCCGTCTTTTGCTGAAAGCACCTCGAAACCCAGCCGCGTGAGCATTATTTCAGCCATGTTACGCATCATCTCTTCATCTTCGACCAGCAGCACCTTATCGCCCTTTTAATCGGGCCTGGTGAAGGCAGATCCGCTTTAATTATCGCGCCTGGTGAAGCTGTGACCTGAAGAAGCGTCATACTTTTCATTGCCAATAAGAATGCGTTGGCAAGTCGCATGAGATGAGACTAATTCTTGAAAGCGTTTGCCCATGTCAATGGATGAAATAACGCAGAGACCTTGTCTGACCATCTGAAGATTTTTATTCGGTTCGGCTCGTTTGTGTCGGTGGGCGATATGAAATGAACTGATGATCTGAATACATACTTGATATCAGACTAGCAGAGAAACCGAAGGATGACTAAAATGGAAAGACAGGAGCGGTACATAGAGAAACGCGGTGCGTTTTGATGAAATCGGACCTTTTTGCAAGGTAATCGTTCTCCGGTCCACATCAAAAGCCTGCATAACCCAGATCTGTAACCGTTCACCAGCACCCCATTTTCGTCCAATCAGGCCACCTCGCATAGCCAACTATATCTCGGAGGCCTGCTTGAACGAACCTGGAGCACTGGATGAACGGTTACTTTGCAAGCAACCGAGAGACTGAGGAAAAAAATGGCAGGTGGGTGGACCAGCGACGGAGCTGTACAGGAACAAATTGATGCAAGTGTGGAAGATGCTGTAAAATTAGCCAGGAGCCGCATCCCTAAAGGCAAAAGCTTAAGCCACTGTGAGGAATGCGACGAGCCGATCCCGGCGGCCAGAAGGGAAGCTATTCCAGGCGTTCGTCTCTGCATCCTATGTCAATCTGAGAAAGAGAAACATCAGACCTTTTCATCCGGTATCAATAGGCGAGGCAGTAAAGATAGCCAGTTAAAATAGATTTGATTTCCACAAACAGAGGCATTGGCTGAACTCACTCCTGGTTGATCTTTTACATGTAAAGGTTCTGGCATTTGACTCTGGAAAGTTGCTCCATTTCTTCCAATCGGCGTGACTGATAATATTTTCTTTTCAATCACCACATCTTCAGAATATTCGCACCGAATCGATCCGTTGGAATGGCTGATACTCATCGCTTTGTTCTCTTCCGCATCGGAGATTTGCGCTGGTGATGTCAAACTGGCACTAAAGCACCTATTGGAAGATAATTCCTGATGCTCTTTGGACAGTGAAGGGGGCTGACTCAGGCGTAATATTGAGAAGCTGTGGTTTTGAGAGAGCAGCTATGTTTTTTCATAATTCGATACTTCAATCAGGTTTCCGTCTGGATCTACGGAGAAGACGGGGGAATTAGGTGCGTTCCACATAATTCCCAGCAAATTGAAGCACATGGATTTTGAGGTGAATAAAAAGTTGAAAAACTATGACGATGGAGCCATTTACTTGCAGGACCGAATTGAGATAGTGGCCGATGAGCACAACGACATTCGATCGGGGTACGTTTTTGCGAAACCGTGGGGCCGCAAGCCACCACTACCTCACCTTGGTAAAGAGTAGGAACAAGTTTATGAAACATCCTGAAGAACGGCAGTATTTCACAGCTCGTACGTTTACATTTCTGATGACTCTGGCAGAAAACAACACCCGCGAATGGTTCAAGACGCATCAGCAGGAGTATGAGGAAATCGTCCGCATGCCGGCGATACAACTGATCGGCGACATGGCGAATGAGCTGCCCGCCATTTCGCGGCATTTTACGGCGCAGCCAAGCAAGGTGGGTGGGTCTCTAATGCGTGTTCAACGAGACACCCGTTTCAGCAGGGACAAAATGCCCTACAAGACCAATATCGGTATCCAGTTTCGCCACGAGCGGGGCAAAGACATCCACGCGCCGGGTTTCTACCTGCACATTGCGCCGGACGATTGTTTTCTCGGTGTCGGTCTGTGGCATCCGGACACCCAAACCCTGGCGAAAATACGCGAGAATCTTGTAGAGCAGAGCGCCGCCTGGCTTGCAGCCCGTGACGATAAGGACTTCCGGCGTCATTTTACTCTCGTAGGCGATTCTCTTGTCAGGCCGCCGCGAGGTTTTTTCAAGGACCATCCCCTGATCGAAGACTTACGACGCAAGGACTTTATCGCGTTGGCACCCTTAACCTCGGAACAGGTGACTGCGGCAGGGTTGCTGCCGCTGATGATCCAGCGCTTCCATCAGGCTGTGCCATATATGCGTTTTCTCTGCAAGGCACTCGATCTGCCGTTCTGAACAGGAAAGTTGAGTCTTTGTTGTGAATTAGGTCTAAAACATGGAGTTGTAACTGGGATATAATCAAATTCTATGAACAACAGAAGCTCCCATAGCTCTGCCTGCTTCAGTCAACGCAACGCTTCAAGTTTAATTGAAGGACCTACCAAATGTGCATTGGTTATTGTGGATGAAGTAGCGAACTTAGCCGGAGTTGTCGCTAGAGACACGCGGAACTCTGATTGGCCATCTCAGCTTGATGGTGAAAGAGATGTTTTACAGTGATGCACCCACGGTTGACGCTGTATAATCTTAAACAAAAGTTTTAAAAGCCGTATCGATCACCAGGGAGATCAGGGCGTTTTGGAACTTCTCGGCCCGGACCGCCGTTAATCCTGCAGCCTCTAAAGCGTGCATCTCGGCAAGGTCTTTTTTGCCGGAAACCAGCCACTCAAAATCTTCCCTGGTCAGTGCGCCGGTGTTCAATAACAGGGTCCATCGTTCCAGGTCTGCCTGGGTTTTCAGGAGAAATGCCTGTCCATCGCTCACGGCGGCGTCTTTTACCTCTTTCCAGTTTTTCAGCGCGAGATCTTCCAGGCCTTTTGAGAGAGCTTGCCAAAAATCATCAAATTTCGCCATATTGTCCTCCTTGTGCCTCTTAGCTTGCTTATTTATATGGACGGTATGCTATCAGGCCCTCATGATTGGATGTCGGTGGCTTTGATTTTCCCGCTTTCCAGGCCGCTGATGGTGTCGAAGGCATCGCTTATCACACCCTTGGCTTCTCTTATGAAGGGTTCAGACAAGGTGGACTGCTCCTTCCACCGTTTTAAAAAGCCGCCCAGAAGATGGCCATCCGGATTCATGAGAAGCTGCCACTGTCTGGCGGACAGTTCGTTGTTGGGCCGCCCCCTGGCGTATTCGTAGGCTTTTTGCATCTCGGTCTGCAGTTTCTGAACTTCATCTGCATGGGACGCGTACGGTTCAGTGGCTTTGTCCATCAGCTCTAGCGCGTCCACCTTCAGCGATGTCGCCTGTTGATAGGCAACTTGACTGTAGGGGGCAATATAACTGCAGGCCATGAGCGCCAGAACAAGAATTGTAGCGGCCAGTGCCGGTAGGCTGATTCGTTTCGGCGTTTTTAATGTGTGCATGAAATACTCCCTTTCAGGAAAGAAGAGGTAGTTGCAGTGCGGGCGCGCAGGGCTCGCCTGATTTATAGTTCAGGTAAGCGAAATAGTGCAGGCTGCCGGGGAGACATTACATCCTCCTTGAAATGTTGAAGCAAATCGCGTGCCAAGGTTTTGCTACAGGAATCTTGTCGATCGTTGGGAGAGTTGTGACGACTCTGCATAAACGCGGAGAAAAGTAGATTTAAATGTACGTTAGGCAATGTGGCATATTGTTTGCTTCATTTTATGCAAAGATAACAGGGCAATTTCCCGTGGCATCTGCAGTTTTTTGACAGCAGACGGTGCAGCCTGACCAATGACAAAGGATTCGGCAGAATAGACTCATTTCATAAAGGGGGGAAACAAAATGCCTGCGACTCAAGCAAAGTTTAGCCCAAAAGAAGGTAAGGTTACCGCATCCGTACTCAATGTGAGAGCTGATCCATCGACCCGCAACGCACCTCTGGGGCAACTCGAACGAGGCGCCGCCGTGCATATCCTCGATCGTAGCGGCAACTGGTACAAAATAAAATTCGGTGATGGGGTCGGTTATGTCTCGGGAGATTATGTTGTTATCGACGCCCCCAGCTCTGTAGGCGGATTTTTATTCGAGCATGGGGATTTGCGAACTGTTCTCCTTGAACCGCCTGCGGCTGATCTCATCGAACTGCGACCGAACTTCAGCAGCCGGCAAAAAACAGTGGCCCGTGCCTGGAATCTGCAGGGTGGACTGCTTGCGGCTCTGTGCAACCTCACAGAAATCGTCGAAGGCGCAGCTGTCTCCGTTTTATGTGTGGAATCAGGTGGCAAGGGGTTTGGATCGGACAATCGCATGATCATCCGCTTTGAGAATCATATATTCTGGGGCCAGTGGGGCAAAAATCATCCGGAGGAATTCAACGCACATTTTCGCTATAGCTCTCAGAAACCCTGGCAGAATCATGCCTTTCGACTCAATCTCCATGATCCATGGATTCCTTTCCATGGCAAACAGAACCTGGAATGGCTGGTTTTTGACTTCGCCAGAAGACTGGATGAACCGGCGGCCATGCGATCAATCAGCATGGGCGGGCCACAGATCATGGGTTTTAACCACTCCAGAATCGGCTATGACTCGGCCAGGTCAATGTTTGACGCATTTCAATCGGACATCCGCTACCAGATCCTGGGATTATTTGATTTCATCAAAGGGCCGGGTGTGACGTCACCCATCGTCGAGGCGTTGCAGCGCAATAATTTTGAATCGTTTGCCTCATTCTATAATGGTCCGGGCCAGGCGGCCAGGTACGGTCATCTGATAGGGAGTTATTTTACGGACTTCAATAACCTGCGAGTGCCTGGAGGAGTCGTTTAAGGCTACAGCCCTGTTCGGCAGGAGAATGCCTTGCTGCTCTGAGAGAAATTCGTTTGAAAGCCCCGGAAAGCGCTCTATTTGATAATCTTGTAAAAAATAAAATCAGCGTTGGCCAAACAGCTCCAGGCAATTTCATAAATTCCATAGGTATTTCCGAAAAAAATTTTCGGAAATCAGGAAATTTCACTAGAAATACTAAATATGGCAAAGAATGGTGAGACGCTCTAGAAAATCTCACCATCCCCTTTCTCTGAAAATACCCCTGTTAATAAATCTTTCGTTTTCCAAAAGTCGATCCGATGACATTGAAGCTGTTCTCGACAATAAACAGTGCATGAGGATCGATCTCGAATACCTTCTCCTCCAGTCGTTTCAACTGCAGATTGGTAGTAATAGCCATTACCATCTTTTTTGGTTTTCCGGTGTATGCGCCGGTAGCATCCAGGAGAGTAGCCCCCTGATGGAGATCCTTGCCGATAACATCGACAATTTCCGCATGTTTGTCACTCAATATGTAAACTATCTTTCTCTGATTAAACAGGGCAAGGACCTGTTCCAGGGTGATCGTCGAGATAAAGGTCAGGATGATTGAGGCGATAACGAGGTCCGGTTGATACTGCGTCAACACAAAGGTGAAGAGCATAACATTAAAGAGCATGTAGAACCGGCCTACACCAAAATTAAATTTCTGGAAGAGAAGAATGGCGATGATGTCCAAACCTCCGCCCGACCCCCGCGATCTTAAAACGATGCCGGTCCCGACTCCACATATGGCTCCACCTGCAATTGCAGCGTAGAGCTGATCATGGACGGCAAAGTTCAACGTCACGATATCGCTGAAAAAAGACAGGGCGCAAATCCCGTAAAGACTATAAAAAAAGAAACGTCTGCTGAGAAATATCCAGCCAACAATCAGCAGCGGGATGTTGAGCAGGAGATACCAGATACCAGGAGATAACAGCTCGGTTTTATAATAGATAAAAAGTCCGGTACCGTATAATCCGCCAATAATGAATTTGTGGTGGACCAGAATTGCTTTTGCACCTACTGCATATATCAGGGATCCTATGCTGATCAGTGTCAGGTTCCATATAATTGATTGAATCGATTGTCTTTTGCTCATAACGTCGATGAGGTTTGTTGAAGAATAAAAAATATATTGTTTAGCCCTCTTAAAAAGCAGAGGAGGAGCTCTGAATAATAATATTGTCTTCAGTGCCCCCTTCATACTCAATAAGCTGGATTTCGTCAATTAAGGTACTGGTTATGTCTTGCAACCTTATCCTTGCGGCCTGGTGGCTTTCCGGCCCGGGCAGCTCCGTTATGGTGCAGTGGACTTGCTATATCTGCCACTGAATCCAGATCCGTGGTGCCGCCGCACAAGGTGACGCTATCCGCTCCGATATTATTGTTTCTGCAGAAAAAATTCGCTGTCCGGAGGCGGTCCGACCCAATATTTTGTTGACGTTGACGCGGGATAGCTATAATAGTTCTGCGAACTTGGTTACGGAACTGCCGGATCCCGAGTTGGTGTTTAAAGTATTGGATAAGGGATATTGCAAGGAGTTATTGAGCATCAACAAAAAACCGGGCGCTTGACATCGGGTTGGCCCTGGACGCACTGGATATGCATACAATACCTGCTCTTTTACCCAGCAGAAAGACAGGGAAATAAGCTGCAATGGAAGGATAAAGAAATGAGCAAGATTAAAGTAAAAAACCCCATCGTAGAACTGGACGGCGATGAAATGACCAGAATTATCTGGGATTTCATTAAGAAAAAGCTGATCCTTCCTTACCTGGATGTGGACCTGAAATATTATGACCTGAGCATCCAGAAACGGGACGAGACTAATGACCAGATTACCGTCGAGGCTGCCAATGCCATCAAGAAATATGGGGTAGGAGTCAAGTGTGCGACTATTACTCCCGATGAGGCACGGGTAAAGGAATTTGGTTTGAAGGAGATGTGGAAATCTCCCAATGGGACTATTAGGAATATTATCGGCGGCACTGTTTTCCGCCAACCGATTATCTGCAATAATATTCCGAGGCTGGTTCCCGGCTGGAAGAAACCAATCGTGATTGGCCGGCATGCTTTCGGCGACCAGTATCGAGCCACCGATTTTTGTGTGTCGGGGCCAGGCAAGCTGACTATGAAATTTACCCCGAAAGACGGCGGACCATCTACCGAGTACGAAGTGTTCGAATTCACCGAGAGCGGCTGTGCCATGGGGATGTACAATGTGGATGCTCCGATCCGCGGTTTTGCCCGGGCATGCATGAACTATGCTCTGGATCTCGGCTGGCCTGTTTATCTGTCCACCAAGAACACCATCCTCAAAAAATATGACGGCCGCTTCAAGGATATTTTCCAGGAGGTCTACGAGACGGAGTTTGCCGAAAAATTTACCGCGGCAGGCATCACCTACGAGCATCGGCTGATCGATGACATGGTCGCCTCGGCCCTGAAGTGGGAGGGAGGCTTTGTCTGGGCCTGTAAAAACTATGACGGCGACGTGCTGTCGGATATTGTTGCCCAAGGTTTTGGCTCGCTGGGTCTCATGACCTCTGTGCTGATAACCGAAGACGGCAAAACCGTGGAGGCCGAAGCGGCCCACGGCACGGTAACCCGTCACTACCGTGAGCACCAGAAAGGCAGGGAAACCTCAACCAATCCCATTGCCTCGATCTTCGCCTGGACCAGAGGCCTTGCCTTCCGGGGAAAATTCGACGAAACCCCGGAGGTGGTAAAATTTGCCGAGACTCTGGAGAAGGTCTGTATATATACCGTCGAAGCAGGTTTCATGACCAAGGACCTGGCCATTCTGATTGAAGGGGGGCAGGGCTATCTGACCACCTCCGGCTTTCTGGAAAAACTCGATGAGAATCTGCGGAAGGCCATGGCGGCAAGCTGATAAGGCCGGCTCAGCGCTCAGGCCTGAAACATTAAAATCACCCAACCCTTCCCGGCGGGGAAGGGTTGGGTGATGAGGAAATCTCAACCAGGCGGCGTAAGCCGAGCAGGTGCCTGTCTGTGCTTGTAACCGATTTAATTGTTATTCTGCTGCTTGGTTACTTAGCCGCTTCAATATAAAGATCTGTTCCAAACTTGAATCCGTTTTCCTCGTGGTATTGTGGATCCTGTTGTGCATTCTTCAGGAACTGGATCGCTTCCGGCGTACCTGCGTCGCCGATGGATTTAAGTGCCATAAAGCGGTCGATGTCACTGCACTGCGTGTATTTTTTCTCCAGAAAAGTCAACTCATTCCGGGGATCAAGCATTGATTTTTAACCGTGGCCAAGAGAGTACAGCTTTCAGGATATAAGCTTATACTCTTCGGAAGGTTTGCCACAGACCGGACAATTTACAAATGCCGGTTTTCCTTCAACGGTATACCCGCAAGTCGGGCAGACACTGAAACCCGCGTCCGCGACTTTCCAGTCGTTTAAGTTGTCTAACGCTTTCTGGTAAAGTTTTGCATGTTCGCCTTCAGCTTCTTGCGCGAAGCTGAAGGTTTCCACTGCGGCAAGATTTTGTTCATCTTCGGCCTGGGCGAGAAAAGCGGGGTACATCACTGTCTTTTCGTAGCTTTCTCCTTTGATGGCATCGGCAAGATTTTCCGCGGTCGAGTTGATCTCAGGCAGTTTTATCTCAGCCTTTGGAGTGGCTCCCATGCTTTTTATTACCTTCGCATGGTTGTTAAGATGAACGTTTTCAGCGTATGCAGCCGCCCGGAATAATGCAGCTACCTTGAGATATCCTTCTTCGTCGGCTTTTTTGGCGTAAGCCAGGTACTTGGCGTGGGCATTACTTTCACCATTGAAAGCGGCTTGAAGGTTTTCCAGAGTCTTTCCGCCTTTGACTTCTCCAGCTTTGGATAATGCGGAAACCGTCACCGTCATAGTCAATGCAATCACCGAAATTAAAGCAAAATGCAACCATCTATTACCTTTTTCCATTTCCTTACCCCCCTTGTAAAAGAATGACTACAGTTACGGACATGCTCATCTGCATGCCCAACAATCAAGTATAGTCTAAAATTTATTGCCCGGGCATCTTTGTCAAGCTATTTATAGGTCAGGTGAGAGGCTTGCAGAAATGGGGGACAACGGAAAAATAACTTGTGCATGTGTGGCACATGCACTACAGTGTGTTTATATGATTCAAATGTCACATCTATCTCGAAGAGGTCGTTATGAGCGCAATATCACATCAGGAAACAATGCAGAGAAAGCCTATCATGATGCCGCCCAGTATGATTAAGCGAGTAGACAGCATCGCCAAGAGCAGACATGTCTCCTTTGCGGAAGTGGTAAGAGAGGCAGTGAATGCGTTTGGTGAAAAACCAACCTCGGAAGATGAGGTCATACTCGAGGCGCTGGCGGAGACCATGATTCAGACAACCCGGGAGTTGATCGAAAAAATGGATCTGATTGAAAAAAGGCTCGATGAAACTCATACCCTTCTGGAGGCGCAATAATGGGTATTAGCGAGAAAGTCATGGATGCTCTCAGGTCGGGTATCCTTTTGAACGAAAGGGTGACGACACTTATAGACAAGGTTGAGCGTGTCGATCAGGATGTTCGAAAAATCAATGACCGGCTCATTCGACTGGAAACGATGGTCGAAATTGCCAAGATGCGTCCCACAAAACTTATGCTTGATTCAGAATAGTCTTTTCACTTGACCATAGCGATACTTTCGCCATCGCTTGACTCTGCTCGGGGTGCTTCATAAAATCTATTCGAGGGGTGGTCCTTTGGAGCAAGCTGATGGTAGATGTACTGATAATTGGCGCCGGACAGGCCGGACTCGGCACTGCCCGGGCCCTGCTTAAAAAAGGTGTTGGCTGCATCGCCTACGAGAGGCACAATCGCGTAGGCGATTCCTGGCGGGAGCGGTACGACTCTCTGGTTCTCTTTTCTCCCCGTTGTCTGGACAATCTGCCGGACCTCGCCATGTCCGGCGATCCTGACGGCTATCCGACCAAGGATGAAATAGCCGATTACCTCGAACTCTACTCGCAGACATTTGCCCTTCCCATAGTGACGGGCGAGGGTATTGTCCACCTTGAAAATAAAAACGGTCTCTTTGTTGCCCGCACGGAGCGTGGAACTTTGGTTGAGGCCAAGGCCGTCATTGTTGCAGCCGGTGCCTTCCAGAAACCGAAAATTCCGGATTTGGCCCATAGGCTGGCAGGGAACGTTATCCAGTTTGATGCGGCCGGCTACCGCCGTCCGGATCAACTTCCTTTAGGCCGCGTTGCGGTGATCGGCGGGGGCGCAACCGGCCGACAGCTCGCAGTGGAGATCGTGGCCTCGCATAAAGTGTGGTTGTCGACCGGCCGCCTACAGTTTATTGTGCCGCAACGCATCGCCGGCAGGGACGTTATCTGGTGGTTCAATCATCTAGGAGCCCTGCGTGCCGACAAAGCTTCTCTTTTCGGACGCCTCGTCCGTCTCCGGGATGCATACCCCGGATGGAACCTGCGCAGCAGGGCACTGAAGCGAGCAGGTATCCACGTGGTGAAGCGCATCGTCTATGCCGACGGCGACCGGTTGCAATTTGCCGACGGCGCAACAGGTATATTCAGGACCATAATCTGGGCTACCGGCTACGAAGACGATACCTCCTGGCTGGTGGTTCCCGGCGCAACGGATGTTTACGGCCGCATCCTGGAGGATAGAGGCATCTCCCCGGTCCCCGGTTTGTTTTATGTGGGACGAAGCTGGCAGAATAACCGCGCCTCCGCCCTGCTGTGCGGGGTCGGCGACGAAGCAGACGCCATAGTCACGCCCGCAATAGCTTATATCAACAACAGCTAACCGTCCGGCTCCTCTGCAGGCTCGGCTATTTGATCCCGCGAATCAACCGGTACTCCGATTTGCTGCATATACGCGATGCCACGTATCCCTACTTCACTACCAGCACTGAGCAGGGAGTTGTATGCAATACTCTGTTTGTCACACTGCCGAGAAAAAGCCCTTCAAGGTTGCTGCGTCCCCGGCAGCCCATGATTATCAACTCGCATTGCTGAATCCTGGCTACATCGGGGATTACCTCTTCCGCTGGTTCCTCCATCAGCCGTTCTTCAAAATCAATCTGCATTTCCCGTAAGCGCTTCGTAAAAGGAGCGATGGTCGCTTCGGCTTTGTTCATGGTGGCAAGGATGGCATCGTGGCGCAGGGGTTCTCCCAAGAGAGTGGGAAATTTTTTGTGACAATGAATAAGCAGCACCTTTGCCTTTAAGAGTTTTGCATATTCTATCGCTGTGTTAATGACCCTCTCGGAATGTTCGGAACCGTCTATCGCAACCAAAATTTTTTTCTGAGTCATAGAATTTCTCCCATCCGTTGAACGGGTTCGACAGCTGTAAATCTAACCAGGTTGGAGCCGGGTGTGGCTTTTTTCTCTCTCCATACCTATTCCTACTATAACTATAGGTACTGTTGGCAATAAGTGGCAATAAACCTGCTTTTTCCTGATGTTCACGGCACTTCAGGCAATAATTATTTTTTGAAAGGATTCATGATCAGTACCGGGCAATGGGCTCTCTTCAAAACCCTTTCAGCCACGCTGCCCAGCAGAATTTTTTCCAGTCCTTTGGCTCCATGGGTGCTGATGATGATCAGATCGGCCTTCTTTCCCTTGGCGTATTCAACAATTTTATCAACCGGATCTCCAAACAGCACCTCTCCCGTACACTCGGGGAATTTGTCTTTGTAATCCTCATACAGCTTGCTCATCCGCAATTTTGCATCGGACAGGAACAACTCTCGGTACTCATAAGTATAGGGTGCGCCTGTCATGCCATCGCCGGAATACAATTCGACAACGTGGATGAAATGAACGTTTGCCGACAGTTCCGCTGCCATGGATGTTGCGTAGGTAATCAGTTTGTCTGCCGATTTGAGAAAGTCTACCGGAACCACAATGGTATTGATCTTTTTCATTTTTCAACCCTCGCAGTTTGATTTTTTGTGCTCCAGCTCAACGTAACCTGTCTTTCCTGCTGATTGTAACCGCCCTCCGGGAACAGCACCTTCTTGAAATCAGAGAATCTCCTCCGTTATAGTTGCATAGATTATGCCGGACTGTATCCTCCAGTCAGGAACCGGTTCTTGAAAATTCATACGGACAGGATCTCCAGACATGCTGAAGCCTGGCGTGTTTTACCCATTCCAGAAAGTGCAGGCGGGCACTGAGGCCGATAGTCGTTTAAGAAAAAGAATTTTTTTACACTTGTAAATTATTCTGACTCCCATCTGAAAAATTTTCTGGACTGGTAAAAAAGCCCGATCTGCTTCGTTGCAGGATTTTGCTTACGAATAAAAAATTAGTCAGAGTGCAGGCGTTGCGCAATAGCTCGACTTCTGCGAACCTTCATTTTTGTTAGGATTTCGGGCCGGATATGTTGATTTGTCGCCGTTCATGGTTTAATTTCTAGCCTTAACCTCCGCACAAATTAAACTCCGGCCTCGCACGCTTATATTTCCTGAACAGGCATGCCGGCCTTCAAGCTGTTGAATAGGGAGAGACGTCAATGATGCAACGTCCCACCGGATTCACACTTCGCCTTGATGAAAAGCTCTGTAATACCCTGGTTAATTCGATTCGGGGAATCGTTTGGGAAGCCGATGCCTTGGACTTCCGCTTTTATTATGTGAGTCCGCAGGCTGAATTGATTCTTGGCTATCCGACGCAGCAATGGCTCAGTGAAGCCGACTTCTGGAGATCGCATATTCATCCGGAAGACGTTGGGTGGTGCACTGAGTATTGTCTGAAGGCTACTCAAAAAAGGGAAGATCACGAATTCGAATACCGCATGATTGCGGCCGATGGCAGAGTCGTCTGGCTGCATGATATCGTCACGGTGATCGAGACTGAAGATGGGGATGTAAGGCTCCGGGGGATAATGATCGATATCACCGAAGCCAAACTTATCGAGTTGAAGCTTCACACGGGAGAGGAACGGTTCCGGCTGGCCATGCAGGGAGCAAACGATGGCATTTGGGACTGGGATCTTGCTACAGATGAAATCTATTATTCCCCCCGCTGGAAATCCATGCTCGGCTATGCTGAAAATGAACTGAAAAATCAACTTGATACCTGGTCAGGCCTGGTACATCCAGCGGATCGTGACAGAGTGCTGGCCCTGGTGCGGGATTATATAGAGGGGCGTATCGGCAAGTTTGAGACGGAGTTTCGGATCCGGCATAAGGATGGTCATTATCTTACCGTGCTCTCACGGGCGTTTCTTGCCAGGAAGGAAGGGGAGCAAGCAATGCATCTGGTGGGAACGCATGTGGACCTCACCTCCCTGAGACAGGCGGAGGAGGAACTCTTTTTTGCTAAAGCCTGTCTAGATCAGGCTCCGCTCGGGTTTCTGAGATTTTCCCCGGAAGGACGAGTGGTCGAAGCGAACGACCATATCTGTAGAAGCCTTGGTTATTCCCATGAGGAACTGTGTTCCATGTCGATCGTCGATTTTAATCCGGAAATTCCGGTCGATGATTGGTCCGAACGGATCCGGAGAATCAAGAAAATCGGAACGCTGAGCTTTGAAACGATCCACCATGGCAAAAACGGCATAAAGGTTCCCATGGAAGTTCTGGCGTCTTGGCTGGAGTATCGGGGAAAGGAGTTTTTTTATAGTTTTGAAAAAGACATTACCGAACGGAAGAAGGCGGAACAGCAACTAAAGGAACAGGAGGAATTGTACAGGTCCATGGTCGACCATGCCCCGGACGGCATTGTCCTGGTAGATGTCGAGACACTTGGCTTCCAGGAATTCAACGATGTGGCCTGTGAATCGCTTGGTTATAGCCGTGAAGAGTTTGCCGGCCTGACTGTTCCCGACATAAATACCGAATTTTCCAGGGAACAGCATTATACGAAAAGGGAGAAGATCCTTGCTCGGGGAAAGGCGGTTTTTGAGACTTTGCACCGCTGTAAGGATGGTTCTCTGCGGAACATGAGAATCAGCCTGAAAACCGTCCGGATCAGGGAGAGACAGTACTTTCTCGGATTTTGGATTGATATTACCGAACGCGTCCGGCTTCATGCGGAAATGCAAATCCGGGAACACTATCAAAGGGCGCTTCTTGACAATTTTCCCTACGCCGTCTGGATGAAAAACGAAGTTGGACAGTATCTGGCGGTTAATCGGAAATTGGCGGAATACCAGGGGGTGAAGCGGCCGGAAGATATGGTAGGGCAGAGCAGCTACGATTTTCTTGAGACCGAACTTGCCAATCGCATAGCGGAGAAAGACCGCCGAGTGTTGATGGGCGGACGGACAACATATGCTGAGGAACAGTTCCCGGTTCGGGGTGAGCTTCGCTGGTTTGAGGTCTACCAATCCCCCGTCACCATAGATGGGCGGGTGATCGGTACTGTCGGCTGTAATTGGGATATTACCGAACGAAAACTGATTGAACAGGAACTGAAGGAAAGCGAGGAACGGTACAGGATGCTGGTGGAACTCTCGCCGGACTCGATTTTTATCCACAGGAAAGGCCGGTTCGTTTACATGAATGTAACCGGGGCCTTGCTTCTGGGTGCCGAACGGCCCGAAGACCTGTACGGTAGAGAAGTACTGGATTTCGTGCACCCCGATTATCATGAGGAGGTCAGAAAGCGTATCTTGCCTGCACCGCCGCAGAGCAAAAACCCGCCGGTTGAACTGGTGCTGCTTCGCACGGACAAAACGACGGTGCCGGTAGAAATGGTTTCCGTGCATTTTCACCACCGGAATGCCAATTTTGTCCTGGCTGTAGCACGCGATATCAGTGAAAGAAAGAGAATGCAGGATGAACTGGTCAAGGCTCAGAGGCTTGAGTCGCTTGGGGTGCTGGCGGGAGGCATCGCCCACGATTTCAACAATATCCTGACCGGTATACTGGGTAATATTTCTCTGATGTTGTATCAGATCGATCCGGCCGGCCCTTTGGCCTCTCGACTTGCAAGTTGTGAAAAAGCGGCCATTCGGGCAAGTGAACTGACCCATCAGCTTCTAACCTTTGCCCGAGGCGGCGCACCGGTCAGAAAGCTGATGGATCCAAGCAGTCTTATCAGGGAAAGTGCCACCTTTGTTCTGCGCGGGTCGCAGATCGGCTGCGAAATCGACCTGGCTGAAGACCTCTGGAGCATCAGGGCAGATGCCGGACAGATCAGTCAGGTTTTGCATAATATCCTGATCAACGCGATGCAGGCCATGCCCAATGGCGGAGTGATCACCATTGCCGGCTTTAACGAGCAGGTGCGAACAGGAAATGTGCTGAATCTGCCTGCAGGTGACTACCTGCATCTCGAGATAAAAGATCAGGGCTGCGGTATTGCCCCGGAAAACCTGCCGAAAATCTTTGACCCCTATTTCTCCACGAAACCCGAAGGGACAGGTCTGGGGCTGGCATCGGTCTATTCGGTAATCAAAAGGCATGGCGGAGCTATAGACGTTTCTTCAACGGTAGGTGTTGGCAGCATATTCACACTTTTTCTCCCGGCTGCCCCGAGGGAACGGCCCAAAAAAGCCGGGGTTACGAGGAAAAATGAGCTTATCGGCGCCGGCAGGATACTTCTCATGGATGACGAACAGATTGTTCGGGACATCGCGACAATGATTCTTGAGACCGCGGGCTTTCAAGTGGAAAACTGCAACGATGGTACTAAAGCGGTGGATCGATACCGGCAACTGTTCGGGACCGGTGAAGCCTTTGATCTGGTAATCATGGACCTGACAGTTCCCGGAGGAATGGGAGGAAAAGAGGCTGCAAAACGAATCCTGGAGATAGATCCGAATGCGGTAATGCTCGTTGCCAGCGGCTATTCCAACGATCCTGTCATTGCCGATTTTCAACAATTCGGCTTTAAGGGAGCAGTGGTCAAACCATTTTCGGCGACCACGCTGGTATCGGAGGTACGGCGGTTGATTTAGTATAGTACCGGAATCTTTCCTGTTTCCTCGGCAGACAGGTTTAACCCCGTATTCCCAGGCGGGTCGCCAGATTATGGAGATTGCTGCGATGCATATTGAGCCGGCGGGCCGCAGCGGCCCAGCTGCCGTCATTTTGATCGAGGGCAGATTGAATGAGCCGTCTCTGAAAAGCTTTGACTTCCTCGCGAAACGAACGCGTTGCCAAAGAAGCGACCGCAGTTTCATAAGAGGGGGCAGGGCTGACGTAAAGGGCGGAACCGAGGTCCCCGGCCAGATGTTCCGGCAGTATTTTCAAAAATTCTTCATGGCGCCCGGCTTGCGAAGCCTTGAGCAGTGCCCGTGAGAGGATATTTTCCAGTTCACGGACATTGCCCGGCCAGCTGTAGCGGCCTAGAAGCTGCAGGGCGCCTTCACTGATGCGAACCTCCCCGAGTCCGAGCTGTTTTTTGGCTCGTTCGACAAAAAAACCCGCGAGAATCGGAATATCCTCCTTTCGCTCACGCAGTGCCGGAACCCGTATCGGATAGACATTCAGTCTATGATACAGATCGGCTCGAAATCTGCCTGCGCGGACCTCGGCCTCCAGATTTCTGTTGGTTGCGGTGAGCAGTCGGACGTCGGTGTGGATCATTTTCTCCGAGCCGATTCGCTGGATCTCCCCTTCCTGAATAACCCGCAAAAACTTGGCCTGGATTTCCAGCGACAGTTCACCGATTTCGTCGAGGAACAGCGTACCGCCATCGGCCAGTTCAAATTTACCGGCGCGGTCGTTGCCGGCACCGGTAAATGCACCTTTCACATGCCCAAAAAGTTCACTTTCGGCCAGGGAATCCGGCAGCGCCGCACAGTTGAGGTACAGCATGGCCTTGTCCCGCCGGTAGGAATGACGATGTATGGCCCTGGTCACCAACTCCTTGCCGACACCGGTCTCGCCGAGAACCAGGATGGTAAAATCCGACTTGGCGACCAGTTCAATTTCCCGGCGTAATTTTTCTATAACCGCACTTCTGCCGATTATCTCCCAGCCTCTTTGCAGGGCGACGGCCTGCATCAGGTCCGAGGCGATCAGGCCCTGACGTTCCGCTTTCTCCTCCAGAGCTTTCAAGAGGTCGGCGATCTGCATCTGCGCTCCGGCCATGGAACCGACCATTTTCAGGAACTGCCTGGGAAGATTATCAAAGGCGCCGATATTGAGAGAGTCGGC
The DNA here is from genome assembly GCA_963835305.1 of uncultured delta proteobacterium. Lineage (GTDB taxonomy): Bacteria > Desulfobacterota > Desulfobulbia > Desulfobulbales > Desulfocapsaceae > Desulforhopalus_A. The sequence goes on along the minus strand of CAWIEU010000005.1, from coordinate 408,184 downwards.
GGTGAGTACGCCGACTAATTGTTCATTGATATAAAGCGGACAGCCAAGGCAGGCATGGATATGATGCAGGGCTTCGGGATCCGACACCAGCATGCCGTCGAACGGATCCGGCAGGGAACTGTCGGCTGGAAAATGAACCGGTTCCGTTGCACCGCAGATGATGTCCAGGCGTGGATGTTCCCGGCGAACATACACCCGTCCCATGGCATCCGGAGTCAAACCTTTGGAGGCGATCGGGGTGAGCCTGTCCCCCTGCACCCGCAGGAGAGTCGCCGCATCGTAGGGAATGGCGCGGTGCAAGGCGTCCAGTAATCGCTGATATCGATCTTCAGCGCTCAGCATGGCCGTAAGGTCGACGGCCATAGCAGTAAGCGTTTCGAGTTTGTCCATGTTGTCAATATAGTAACATTGTTGTGGAAATAGCAACATTTTTATGTTGTGAAAATGTAAACAAATATTGTAAGCAACTGAAATAATTATATAAAACATTTGGCACATCTTTTGCTCTTCCTCCGAGTAAGAGAGGCAGTATCTCTCACATATGAATCATTGCTCAGGAGGCGAAAAATGGAGAGTACAAAACGTTTATGGATTTTGCTGGGAGCGGTCGTGTTCCTAACGATGTTTATTCTCGGCTGGTTTGGTAAAGAGCTCTACCACAAAGTTCCACCGATACCGCTTCGCGTGGAACTCACCGATGGCACCAAAATAATGGATCGGGAAAACATTCTTCGCGGTCAGCAGGTCTGGCAATCCATCGGGGGTCAGCAGTTAGGTTCTATCTGGGGCCACGGCGCCTACCAGGCACCGGACTGGTCGGCGGACTGGCTGCACCGGGAGGCAACCGCGCTCTTGGACATTCTCAGCCGGATAAAATATCGGCAACCATTTTCCGCTCTTACTCCGGCAGATCAGGCAGGGATCAAGGCACAATTGAAGTTGGAAATGCGTACCAATACGTATGACCGGCAAAGTGAAACGGTAACCATATCGCCGGCACGCGCGGAAGCGATTGCCCGGACGGCGGAGCATTACTTCGAGTTGTTCGGCAATGATCCCCGCTTGGCGGATCTGCGGGAGTCGTACGCCCTGCAGGACGGGGCTGTTCCGGACATCGAACGGCGGCGGGCATTGACCTCGTTTTTCTTCTGGACATCCTGGGCAGCCTCCACGGAACGACCCGATATACATGCCACCTATACCAATAACTGGCCGCATGAACCTTTAATTGATAACCAGCCCACCACTGCCAATCTCATGTGGTCGATCGTCTCGGTGGTCGTCCTGCTGGCCGGTATCGGTGCGCTCATCTGGTATAAGGTCTTTACCGACCGCGAGGAAGATCTGCCTGTGCCGGCTGCTACTGATCCGATGGATAAAATAATCCTTACCCCATCAATGCGCGCTGTCGGCAAATATGTTCTGATCGTCATCGCCCTCTTTCTCGCTCAAACCCTGCTGGGTGGCGTGCTGGCACATTATACGGTCGACGGGAACTCATTTTACGGTATTCCCCTGTCCGAGTACCTGCCGTATTCGGTCGTCAGAACCTGGCATATTCAACTGGCGGTCTTCTGGATAGCCACGGCATTTTTAGCGACAGGCCTCTTTCTGGCACCGGCGGTGGGTGGGCGGGAACCACGTTTCCAGAAACTGGGAGTGAACGTGCTGTTCGGCGCCCTGCTCCTGGTCGTCACCGGCTCACTTGCCGGAGAATGGCTGTCGATCAAACAGTTTTTCAGTCTCAATACCGGTTTCCTGTTTGGCCACCAGGGCTATGAATACATCGATCTCGGCAGATTCTGGCAGATTTTGCTGTTCATCGGCCTGGTGCTCTGGCTGGTTCTGATGCTGCGCGGATTATGGCCCGCCCTCAAGGAAAAGGGACACCGCAGGCAACTCGTCCTGCTGTTTGCCGGGGCTTCCACAGCAATCGGCCTCTTTTACGGCGCGGGATTCTTTTACGGCGCGCGGACTCATCTGACCATCATGGAATACTGGCGATGGTGGGTCGTACATCTTTGGGTGGAAGGTTTCTTTGAAGTCTTTGCCACAGTCGCCCTGGCTTTCATCTTCACCCAGCTCGGCTTGATTCGGGCGATGAGTGCGACAAAAGCCGTGCTCTTTTCTTCGGCCATCTACCTGTTCGGCGGGATTCCCGGAACATTTCACCACCTCTATTTCAGCGGTACCCCGATCTCGATCACCGCAATCGGCGCAACTTTCTCCGCTCTTGAGGTCGTGCCGTTGGCACTCATCGGCTACGAGGCCTGGGAAACCTACCGGAAGTCATTTGCCGTGGACTGGATGGAAAAATACAGATGGCCTATCCGCTTTTTCATGGGAGTCGCCTTCTGGAATCTGGTTGGCGCGGGATTATTCGGCTTTCTGATCAATCCGCCCATTGCCCTCTATTACATGCAGGGACTCAATACCACTCCGGTTCACGCCCATGCCGCGCTGTTCGGAGTTTACGGCCTGCTTTCCCTGGGGCTGGTTCTGGTGGTCTTACGGCGCCTCTACCCTGAAGGGGTCTGGAATGACAGGCCGCTGGCGCTGGCCTTCTGGTCGATGAACGGCGGACTTGCCCTGATGATCGTGCTGAGCCTGTTGCCCATCGGCCTGGCGCAGACCTGGGCTTCCATCGAGCACGGCCTCTGGTATGCGCGCAGCGCCGATTTTCTCCAGCTGCCTGTTCTGGAAACCCTGCGCTGGCTACGGATGATCGGCGATACCGTTTTTCTCTTTGGGGTGTTTATGCTGGCATATTTTGTCACGGGTCTTGTCACCGGCTGGTCCTACAAGAAAAGCGTCAGCGGCCGGATGGTTCCACTTCAACAGCTACCGTAACGTGGGGTTATTGCTGAGCAAAGAATAAAAAATACGCTGTAAGGAGATATCATGAAGATTTTACAACTGGAAAATACGCGGGAATTCAACCCTGGAGCCATGAAACGATTCTTCCTGGTGGAAGATTCGCCAAACTTCAAGATCGTCAACTTCAACCTGGATGAAGGCGTTATCTTCCCGGTTCATTCCCATGATCTGGATGGGGAGCTTTCTATACAGGTGCTGGAAGGTGAAGGGTATTTCCTGGGAGATGGGGATACCGAATTACCCGCCGGGCAGGGCGATATTCTCATCTCACAGATCCGCGAACCTCACGGAGTAAGGGCAAAGACTCAAATGAGAATTCTGGTTACGATAGCACCTCCAATCTGATGTCGGAAAGAAGGAATTTCTAAGGTACTAAATATACAAACAGTAACAATAAAAATGAGGAGTATATTATGTCAGGTAAAGTAAAAATTGATCAGGATGAATGTATTGGCTGCGAAACCTGCGTGGAGATCTGCCCTTCGGTATTTGCCTTTGATGATGCTATCGGTAAAGCCAAAGTCATTGAAGATGCCGATACCGGCGAAGATTGCGTGGAGGAAGCGATAGGTGCATGTCCGGTAGATTGTATTTCCAGGGAGTGACAAGCCTTCTTAGTGGAGAAATGCGGGCTAAAGCCTGAATGTATTCCATCCGCCGGCCGTGTGCCGGCCGGCGGATGAATTTTTTCAGTGACGATACTGCTTCAAGACAGCTCTTGAATCACGAAAATTCGACCATTTTTCAATAACATGGAATCTGGACCCGCTGAGTTGCCGGATACTGGAACGGTACCCACACCTGCCTGCCGTCATACCTGCTGATCTGCCATTCGCCGTTGACCAGTCGGTCTTCAAAACAGATCTTAGGCGGCTGGACGACAACCGCCGGGGGATATGCGGAATATGGAGCCCCATAGACAACTGCCGGGGGAGGTGGAGCCGCCGAATAGATCAAGGCTGATCCAAGAAGTCCTCCGGCTATGCCCGCGGCAATTCCGAGTCCAAAACCATCATGATAGTGGCCTCCGCTGTGATACCCATAATTATGTCCACCATGACCGCCGTGACCATAACCCCTGGCAAAGGCAAATGACGGAGTAAAGCTTGCCATACAGAGAATAAGAGTTCCAACTGCAAGTATCTTTTTCATATTTAACGTGCCTCCAAAATATGTTTACAGGCCTGAAGTCATCCAGGCATCTTGCTGTCTCCGCTATCCGGATACTTTTCTTGATAATCCGGTTACCGGACTATCGCCTACCTGTCTGTCCGGCAAATCGTTTTGACTGTTTTTGAATATCGCCCGTGTTGCTCTTTGACGACCACGATATCACGGCAGCTCACTGCCTCATGGCGACGATGTTCATGGCGGTAGTATGCGGGACCGTAATAACCCCGTCCTTCATAATGCCTTGCCGGTGGAGGCGGGGGTGCATAGACCACGGACTTATGATAGACTTGCCGTTCTCTTTCGGGATTGTGGTTCGCTATTTCACTGCCTACTATCAATCCCACTACGCTACCGACAGCAGTTCCTATAACGAGTCCTTTGGCCACGTTATTTCGGGCATTAGCCTGGGTTCCTAAAAATCCGATAAGCATCAAAGTAATAAGGGCGATTTTCAGTGATCTCATTACGGTTCCTCCGTTTTGGTTAAATTGCATGAGAGATACTTCCTTTGCTCTCTTTGTAATCCCGAAAGCGGAGGAATAATAGAAGACATCAGGTGAGATAGGGTCCCGCATAGCCTTATGTCTGAGGCATGTCGGGTGCATGTCGGGTGCAAAAAAGGCAAATGGCTACGACGCCATGGGAATACAGCGCATAGTCGAGGCCGCCCGGATAACAAAGCCCACACTCTACCATTACTTCGGCAGCAAACAGGGGCTTCTGGCCCTTCGGCGAGGAAACCGGATCCCCTTTCTTGTCATGTTTGCCTGGATCCCCTGGCGGGAAGATTTTTAGGAATTATCTTTGGAGGTAGAGAAACGAAATAACAGGGTGATGAAATTTCAGACTGAGAGAATACGGTGCCACAGTGTTATTGTGCAAGACAGGGGGGAAGTCCAGGGCTCCCTGATAATAAACCGGGTCTTTTGGTTGACCTCATGAAAAGGAGATTTTTAATGCTCAGTTATAGAAAAATACTCATGACTTATCTCTTCATATTTTCTCTGCTGATGTCTCCGCTGGCTGCGTTGGCTGAATCGGCTCAAATCTCGGAAAAATTACACAATAGCCCGGAGGCTATGACCATTGATCTTGTTCTGGCAAGACCGATAGGCCTGGCGGCCACCATAATCGGCTCAGTGGCTTTCGTGATCTCCTTACCGTTCTCCGCCACCGGAGGCAATATCCCGGAAGCCTGGGACAATCTGGTGGTTGCCCCGGCACAATACACTTTCCACCGGCCACTCGGTTCCTATGAGCAGGAGACCGGCCCGGATAATCGACAGCCTATCCTCGATTAATTGGTTGGTGGACGAAGTAGCTCTGCGTGTTAACAGAAAGTTCGATAACTCCCAGATCACCCTGCGGGCGGAGGCGGCCTGAATTTCCCGGCAACAGGAGGGGAGAGAAAAACACGCCGAAGAAGATTGATGGAAAGCCGTTCCTCTCTGTTCCAGGGGAGGAGATAGAGCATGCGGGCCAGGGGACAATAGCCCCAGAACAGGTTGGTGGCGAGGCCGACCATGGTGATATACATTAATATTTCCATGGCGGGGACGTAGGTGCCAACTGCGACCCAGAGAAAATAGGCGATGCGAACCTGTGCCGGAAAGGCAAAAAGATTGAATCCGAGCAGAAACAGGACCAGCAATGCATGTGCGGCTGAGAAGACGACTACGTAATTGTAAAAGGTGCGGTCAAGCAAACCGGCAAGCAAACCCAGCCAGGTAACGAACCATAAGCTCCAGACCAGCCTCTTTCTGTAACTGGTGGGCAACTTTTCCCACCGGGATTGGTGCAGGCTCTGTATCGGCATGCCGTTTCCGGATGGTAAATTCATGGTTTTCCTCCCTGAGTTTCAGATGCTGTCAGAAAGCAGAGAATCTATCCGCGCCATCAATGGCCATGTAAAAGAAATAATTACGCGGCCGGCGTATTTCAAACCCTTCGGATGGATTTCTTGTATCTGCGATACTCTTTCCGGAATAGCGGCGCGGATCTCGGGAGTCATGCAGGTCGTTATCAACGCAGCTGCCTGACATTTTGTCGACTGCAGGTCGAACTTGTAATTGCTGTTGAGCCGTTGTATTTACAGGTTTGACGATAAATTCTTCCCAGCACATAATTGTCAAAACAAGAGGGCTTCATGAGTGGTATGAAGGCGCAGGAAGTCAGCCGTTCAGTGGGAATTTTGCCGCTCATGGGGCAATTGAATCATTGACTGATGAACTCACCATAAAAAAAACGAGGGCTAAATGAAAGAGATTGTGTCTGATCCGCAGATGGTGGCGTTTTGCGGATTATACTGCGGGGCCTGTAAACGATATCTCAACGAAAAATGTTCTGGATGCCACGATAATGTCAAAGCATCGTGGTGTAAAATCAGATCATGTTGTCTGGAAAATAGTTATTCTTCGTGTGCCGAATGTACCGCCTTTGACAATCCGAATGAGTGTCGGAAATTCAATAATTTTATCTCGAAGATATTTGGTCTGCTCTTTAAATCCGACCGCGCCGCCTGTATCGGCCAGATCGAGCAGATTGGGATCGCGGCACACGCTGAGAAAATGTCTCAGCTTAAAATGCATACGCTGAAGAAATAGACGGAATTGGAACTCATGTGGTGGAAAACGTCCTGCATAATCGCAGAGAGTTGTAGGAAGTGTATTGTTAAATACAAAAATAATCTCTGCAACCGCGCGGCTAATCTTTTGAAAAGAGCGGCACACGCGGACGCCTGATGTAGATGAACCAATAGACCAGACCTACAAGTACGGCGCCGCCAATAATATTGCCAAGGGAGACTGGTGCTAAATTGACCAGGAAAAAGTTTTTCCAGGTCAGGGTGGAATACACGTTTGCCGTTTTGCCTATGGTTGCCCAAAAGTCGGCGGGGGCGGAGATTTTCACCAGGATACCGATGGGAATAAAGTACATATTGGCAACGCAGTGTTCAAAACCGGCGGCGACAAAAGCGGTTATCGGAAAGATGATGGAAAGGATTTTATCGGTTGCGGTTCGGGCGCTGAAACAAAGCCAGACTGCCAGACAGACCAGAGTATTGCACAGGATGCCGAGGATGAGGGCTTCGACAAAGCCCAATTCACATTTTGTCTTGGCAATATTCAGGATATTCTGGCCGACCGAGCCGTTGTTAAACATATATTGCTTTGAGAAGAGCATGAGTAGCGCGGTCAGCAGTGCTCCGGCAAAATTTCCGAAGTAGACTATGAGCCAATTTCGGATGAGCTGAAAAGTAGTAATTTTTCTGCTCGACCAGGCCATGATAATCAGATTATTGCCGGTGAAAAGTTCCGCGCCCGCTATAATGACCAGGATAAGTCCTAGGCAGAAAGCGATGCCGCCGGCCAGCCGTGCCAGTCCGTAAGGCAGCTGTTGTGAGGCTCCGGTCGTCACCACAGTACTGAAAATTGCGCCTAAAGCTATAAATGCCCCTGCCAGGACGGCCAGAAGGAACATATTCCGCCATCCCATGGTTGCCTTGACAACTCCGGTATCTTCTGCCTTGGCTGCCATTTCCGGAGGGATCAACATGTCAATACGATGAGTATCCGGCATAGTATTTCCTTCTGACTTCTTCATGGATGGAAAAAGGTCGTGCTTTTCGTCTTCATTGCATTAATCAATCCAATTTGACCAGTGGCACCCTGGAAATTTCGACCTTACTAAACAGGTAAATGCTGGAGAAAAATAGGAGACGTTGCTCTGATCGTTGGCAACGTTCTGCGCCGTCAGGTTGTTTTACACCGTGATAACAATTCGGACACCTTGACAAAGAATCGGAGGCCACGATCGTTTCTCCTCTGAAAATTATCGGCTACCAGGAGCCGCCTTCTGTTTTCTTTTTCTTCATCTCACTCGCTTCTCAGGCGGCTTGACGCTTTGGTCCAATGCCTGGCACAATAATTGCTCAATAAGAATGACGAGAAACTGTCAAAGAGCTGAACAGGCGACATGACCGGTGAGTTATTGTTTTTGTATGCCGGTTATCCGTATTTGAGACACTGAGCACAGGATATCCCAGGCTTGTCGCGTACGGACCGCGGCGGCAATCTCCTTGAGCTCAATCTTATTCCTTCTTAATAAACAAGCATATGTGCTGGATGAAAATCCACAAGCTCTGGAGGAAATGACCATGAATGTTTCTGACAACGCCCCTGGCCCCATCCGAAAACCATTGGATCAAGGATCCGCAATGATGCCTGTGCTTCATGCAGGGAGAGGCCATGTGGTTGACTACAATGCGATCAGGCAGCTTTATGGTCGGACCCCTGAGGTGTTTCTGCGGATGAACGTTCACGAGAACAACATCATGTCACTGGAGCTTGCTGACGGGGCGATTCAATGGGGCCGCTGGGAAATTGGTCCCTGTTCCACTCTGTCGGGAGATGTTGGGGAACTCTTCATCTCCATCGAAGATATCACCGGACGTAAATCGGCTGAGGAACAGCTGCAAAAACTCAACGAGGAACTGCAACGAAAAATCGAGCAGCGAACGCGTGAGCTGAGGGAAATAGAAATTCAGTATCTGCACGTTGAGAAGCTCTCGGCAATCGGTAAGCTGTCCGCTTCTATCGCTCACGAGTTCAATAATCCTCTGCAAGGCGTAATGACCATATTAAAAGGCTTGAGGCGAAGAGCTATTCTCGAGGAAGAGGACAGGGAATTACTTGAAGTCGCCATTATTGAAAGTGAACGGATGAAAAATCTGATCCGCAGTCTCCAGGATTTTACTCGGCCCTCGTCGGGCAAGAAGGTGATGATGGATGTGCATGCCTCCATCAATGCCCTGCTGTTGCTGTTCAAGAGCGATTTCAAGCATAAAGGGATTTCCACCGTGCTGAATTATGCCGAAAACCTGCCCAGGATCCAGGCTGTTCCGGACCAGATCAAACAAGTCCTTCTGAATCTGCTGAACAATGCCTCGGACGCCTGCCTGCAGAATGGCGGACTGATCGAGATAACAACCTCGACTGAAAAGGGACAAATTGCCATAGCCATCAAGGATTCGGGCATAGGCATCAAGCCTGAGGAACTCGAGCGTATCTTTCAGCCGTTTTACACAACCAAGGCAGATGGCAGGGGGACCGGCCTCGGTTTGTCTATCTGTCAGGGAATCATTCAGAACCACTCTGGAGAAATTCGGGTTGCGAGCAGTCCCGGGGAAGGAGCAACCTTTACGGTTCTGCTGCCTACCGCTTGAAATCCAGGTAAAGAAAAGAGTTGAGGGTTGTCGTATGGCGGTATCTCTCAGTGAGAATCGCCCAAGCAAAAACAAAAGTACAGGAGGAACGGTTATGTGGACAAGAGTTAATGATATTGACCGGATGTTCGATGCCATGGATCTGCTTCGTTCCAAATTAAACAGGGTATTCACCGATTTTGAACTGCCATATGGCGAAGAATATGGCTGGAGGATAATGGATGGTTCGCCAAGGACAAATCTTTATGAGAGCGGGGACACCCTGCAGGTGATTGCGGAGGTTCCGGGTTTTTCAAAGGGAGAGCTTAAGATCAGAATTCAGGGAAACTATTTGGAATTAAGCGGTACCCGCAAATCCGATGCCCCGCTAGGCTATAAATCTCATCGCGTTGAGCGGGATATCACCTCCTTTACCCGAAGTTTCACCCTGCCCACCGAGGTGGATGCCGACAAGGTTGAAGCTGTCCTGAAAGATGGTCTGTTATCTCTTGTTCTCCCGAAAGCGGAGGCCGTCAAGCCGAAGCAGATCAGCATCAGCTGAATTGTCCGAAAACCCTTTTAAACATTGAGTTGTAATCTTTGTTTCCGGAGGTTGAGCCATGAATGAAAAAACCAGTCTTATGCCAAAAAAAGAAGATATGGTACAAAAAAGTCAGAGTTTATCAAAGATCTCACCGGTGGTGGATATTTATGAAAACGACGATGAGATATTGCTGTTTGCCGACATGCCCGGCGTTACCAAAGAGAGCATCTCGGTAAATGTGGATAACGGAAAGATGGACCTTTCAGGCACACGCCACCTGCAGACAAAGGGCACCAGCCGTTGGCAGGAATTCGGGGATGTCGAATACCGGAGAGTTTTTTCCGTTCCTCAGTCCATACAAATCGATAAGGTTAATGCGGAACTAAAAGATGGGGTACTCATACTTCATTTACCAAAAACCGAAGCTGCCAAACCTCGAACCATCAAGATTTCCGCAGCTTAGAGGTTGAGGAGTTTGTAACGCAATCTTCGATAAAAAAGAGCGGACGGCGGGGATGCAACTTTACGAGTCATTTCCAGCACACGGGCCGGTAGTTTCGTATTCTGTCCCTGTCGTCCGTTTCTTCTTTTGCCATGTAATCGCGGAGAACCGGACTAATTACCGTCAATCATCCGGCCAAGACCGCCCAGGAGGCTTCCTTCGCCCTGCGATTTCCCTCCTGAAGCAGGTGCGTGGGCTATGATTCTGTCTGCCAGCCGGGAGAAGGGCAGGCTCTGCAGCCAGACGGTGCCGTGGCCTGAAAGGGTGGCGAGAAAGAGACCTTCGCCGCCAAAAAACATACTCTTCAGTCCTGATACCATCCTGATGTCATAATCGATGTTTCCGGTGAAAGCGGCAATGCAACCGGTATCGACTCGTAGCGTTTCACCCCGCAGCTGCTTTTTGACTATCGTACCTCCTGCATGGATAAAAGCCATTCCGTCGCCCTGGAGTTTTTCGAGGATAAAGCCTTCTCCTCCAAAGAATCCGGTACCCAACTTGCGCTGAAAAGCTATGCCGATGTTGGTGCCGAGAGCCGCACAGAGAAATGAGTCCTTCTGGCAGAACAGCACTTCGCCTATTTCGGCCATATTGACAGGGATAACTGAGCCTGGAAAGGGTGCGGCAAAGGAAACCCTTTTTTTCCCGGCGCTGCGGTTGGTAAAATGGGTCATAAACAGTGATTCTCCGGAAATAACCCTTTTTCCGGCGGAAAAAAGTTTTCCCATGAACCCCTGGTTGGGATCCGATCCATCGCCCATCTTGGTTTCAAACTCAATGCCGTCTTCCATGTAATTCATGGCACCAGCTTCGGCCACCACGGTTTCGTTTGGGTCGAGCTCCACCTCGACGATCTGCATATCGTGGCCAATAATTTCATAATCTACTTCATGACACCGCATCTGACTTTCTCCCTGTTGGACTTTAAATAGAACATCCTCTCAATCAGTCGAGCATTCTTATCCAGCACTGATTGTAGATTCGTACGACTTCATCAACGAAGATGGCGTCGTAAAAACTCTTCATCTGCTTCGTTGCTGCAAATTTTCAATCATTACGACGTACTTTAGTACGCCGAAATGATTGAAAATTTGCGCGCCTCGCATATGGGGTTTTTTACTTAACCATCCAAAATTTCAGGTTTTTACGAGTGTGTCAACGAATACAACTCGTCTATTCAACCCTTTCCGCACCAAAATTGCAATTTCAGGCAGACCTGCTCCGTTTCGTCCTGTGATCTACCAGGTACCGCAGGTAACTGTCGTCGGTACCACAGCAGCCGCCGAGAATCTTGACGCCGAACTCGGAGTTGAGCCGCAGCATCTGCTCGCCCCAATGCTGCAGGTCGTCCTGATGCAGGACAGCGGCCCCATCGAGCCGGCTATGGTCCAGCGACGAGCTGTTGGCCTGGATGCCGATGAGCCGATCAAAAAGCGTTGCGGGCTGTTTTTCAGCGCAGAGAAAGGTCGGATAAACGCAGTTAACCATATATCCAAGCGGCGGGGTGGCGAGCTTGTCGTCTATGGCCGCGATGGCCTCCACCAGAGGCGTTCCATCCAGAACCCGGGACTCACGATCCGTGACAAAACTGATGATCGCTGGGATGCCGGAACTGGAGAGGGCGCGCGCCATGCCCAATCCTTCAGAGACGGCGGGTATGGTTTGGGCGACAATGCAGTCCACTTCGGCCAGGGCAAGCTGCTCTATCTGCCATTGATGAAAATCATAAGCGGCGGCTGCTTCCAGAGCCTGTTCCGCTTTATAACAGTCGTTCTTGGGGCCGATCAATCCGCCTATGAAAATTTCCGAGTCCGGAGCCCGCAGGCGTTTTTGCAAATCGCGCATAAAGCTGACCGCATCAAAGAGCAGCGACTGGTCAAACCCCGCAGCGGCGAGCCGCACCTTATCCACTCGCCAGGTGGGAGCGCAGAGAAGGATCGGCAAAAAGTCATCGGCGGCTATTTTTCTATATTGTTGATAGATTGCCGCGAGCTTTTCCCGTCCTTTCTTCTGGTAAATAAGCGGCGTATTGAAAAGGGTCGGATGAAGCTCGACATCACCTGCGCGGCGAAGCCTTTCAGCAATCGCGCATTCTGTGAGAACCAGCCTGGAAGAGCTGATTGTGGCTTGTATGCTCATAAAAACTCACTCCTTCCTTGGTGTCTTGAGGCTGCGGTAATAACTGTCGCAGGTGTAGACCGCGGCCAGCGGATTATGGCCGAGAAGCCGGTCTTTAACCGCCAGAACGGTGACCGGTGCCTCGGCATGCCGAATGAACAGAGAATCATGGCCGACACAAAGGCCGAGCAGCACATTCAGTTCGGCACCGCTGTGATTGGCCACCAGGGCCTGCATGACCGGATTGCACATGGTCTCGGCGGCAACGCCGGGATCGACGTGGTCCTTCCGAGCCAGCCCCAGCTCACTCTTCGGTATCCGGCCCACTTTGCAGGCTACCGAGACGGTTTCAAAGCCGTGATCTTCCATCATCTTGTGAACGATGGCCGCCTCCCGGCGCAGTCCGATACAGAAGATCAGGGCCAACCGCTTATATTCCATGCGCCTGGCGAATTCGACGATCTCCTGGATTCTGGGCTTTACCGGATGAATATGTTCATAGCCCAGCTCGCGGCCGCCGTATGCCTGGGCCTCCTGGATAGAGCAGTTTCTTGAAAACTCCAGAATCTGCGGGTCTCCGACCAGAGTCAGGGCCTCTTTTGCCAGGTCGCGGAGCAGGGACGGGCAGTTTGCCGGGCCTTTACCGCCGCGACCGCGACAATATCGCTCCGACCAATCGTAGGGACATAAGGCACAACCTGGTAGATCATCTGTTTGCATAAACTCTCCTTGCTTATCTTTCTGGTTCTATCGAAAAATGACCATCTTCTCGCGATAGTTTTTTTTCAAGTCCGACAGCAGACGTAAAGGTACCAAATGCTTCAGTGGTTTGCGAGAGACGAATTAATTGCGCCTCTTTGCCGGGTTTCTTTACTTTCGGTTTCTTCACACCTATCTTTTACACTTCATAACAAATCTATCAACGCAGCCTTTGCGCGCCTGGTAAAAGGCGATATCTATTACCGTAATCGATATGGGCCGGCTTTCGGGCTGACATTAAAGAGGATAAATGAAATGACTACCAAAAATATCGAATTTACACAATTAGGCGGCAGCGGAATTTCTGTTAGTAAAGTTTGCCTGGGGACCTGGGCTATCGGCGGCTGGATGTGGGGCGGCACCGATGATGACACCTCGATTCGTACCATTCAGTCGGCGCTCGACAGGGGCATAAATTTCATCGATACGGCACCGGTCTATGGTTTCGGGCACTCAGAAGAGATAGTCGGCAAGGCCATCAAGGACTACGTGCCCCGGGATAAGGTGGTGATCGCCACCAAGGCCGGACTTGAATGGGACGAAAAAGGTAAAGTTTTCCGCAACGCCACTCGTAAGCGGATCTTCAAAGAGATCGAAGACTCCCTGCGCAGGCTGCAGACGGATTACATCGATCTCTACCAGGTGCATTGGCCGGATACCCTGGTACCCATGGAAGAGACTGCGCAGGCGATGGCGGAACTCCTTGGAGCAGGCAAGATCCGGGCAATAGGGGTCAGCAATTTTTCGCCGGAGCAGATGGATATTTTTCTGGCAACCGCTCCTCTGCATGCGGTGCAGCCGCCCTATAATCTCTTTGAACGGCAGATTGAACGGGATGTCCTTCCCTACGCCCTAAAACATGGCCTCGCAGTGCTTGCATATGGCTCAATCTGTAGGGGACTCCTGTCCGGGAAAATGAAACCGGACAGCCAGTTTCATGGAGACGACCTGCGGCTCAACGATCCTAAATTTAAGAAACCAAGATATTCCGGATACCTGAAGGCGGTTTCGGAACTCGATGAGCTGGCAGACAAGCGCCACGGCCGGCATGTTCTTGAACTGGCTGTCCGCTGGGTGCTCGATCAGGGAGCCATCGCCCTGTGGGGAGCCCGCCGGCCAAGCCAGTTGGACCGGGTGGAACAGGTTTTCGGCTGGTCCCTCGGCTCAGATGATCTGAAGGAAGTGGAGAAGATCCTTGACAGATGCATCCCGGAGCCGGTCGGCCCGGAATTTATGGCGCCGCCTCCCAGAAAGGCGGGTTTTGACGAAATGGTTGGTAAGTAACGCCGCATCAGAGGATTCCGCCGTTTGCGCGCAGTGTTTGTCCGTTGATCCATAAGCCGTCGGGACCAGCAAGAAAAGCAACCACCGCAGCGATATCTTCGGGTTTTCCGAGGCGCTCAAACGGTGAAAGTTTGGCGAGATGGTTGATAGTTTCCTCTGATTTACCGTGAAAAAATAAATCGGTTGCGGTCGGTCCCGGCGCTACCGCGTTTACCGTGATGTTTCTGCCGCGCATTTCCTTGGCGAGTACACTGGTCATTGCTTCTACCGCGGCCTTGGTGGCCGCGTAAATTCCGTAGTTCGGATAAAGCAGGCCAACGACGGTTGATGACAGATTAATGATGCGTCCGCCATCCCGTAATCGTTTCGCCGCTTCACGCATGGCGTTGAATGCACCCTTCAGGTTGACCGCGATATGACGATCAAAGTTTGCGTCATTGGTCTTGGCGATGGACGAGAGTGCCATGATGCCCGCGTTATTGACCAGCACATCAACCCCGCCAAACGTTTCCTCCGTACTGTCAAACATACGCCGCACTGCGGCGGGATCGCTGACATCAGCCTTCACCGTCAGCGCCTGCCCTCCATCCTCCTTGATTCTGCCCGCCAAAGCTTCGGCGGGTTCGGCGTTGCCTGAATAATTTATAACCACCGCATACCCGTCAGAGGCGAGCCGTGCCGCGATAGCGGCTCCGATGCCGCGTGAGGAGCCGGTAATGATTGCCACCTTTTTATCTGAGGTTGTCATGATTTTCTCCTGTGTAGTTGATTGGTGAAACGAACAGCTTTCAGTACAGAGTAAGGCATGGGGGTTCTCTGATAAAGTGGTGGCTTCCGGTTTCATCTGGAAGTTTTGGTTATGGACCGGGTTGGTTCGAGGCGGATGGGATATGCACCACGCCGTGACAATTCATGGCGAAAGGCTTATGCGGTGAACTCGTGGACGGTTGCACTTAGAAGTACATGTTCTCGTGGTAATCTGGTAAAATGTCTTCCGAATTTACGTATGCTCTCTCTTTTGCCAGCTGTAACCACAACCACCACGAGGCCTCATCATGGACCAATATAGTGAAGCACACCTTTTTGTCGCGGCTGTCAGAATTCTTCAGCATCAGAAACACACCGCTCCCTCGGTCGAGGATGTCTGCAGCATGCTCGATGTGACGGTAGAGTTAGGAATGGCCGTTTGCCGAAAGCTGAAACAGCGCGGCATCCTGGAAGTCATCGAGGATCCCTTTTCCAATCGGCTTACTGTCGCCAACTATCTCGAGATCGAAAACCTGCCCCGTGAAATCAAGGATGAAGGGGGATTGGCCAAAGATATCGAGCAGTTTATGGCCAAGAAAAAAAACATGGATAAAAAGGTCGAAGAGATTCAGGCTGCCCTGAAAAAGAAAAAGCAGGACCTGTTCAGTGATATCGAGAGCAAGATGAAAAAGCAGATGCAGGAGATCAAAAAAGAGTAGGAGAAGGCATCATCAATACCTACAATTTTGATACGTCTCGTATAGGTTCTTTCATTCACAAACCACATTTGTGGTGAAGGATCTTTTCATTTTTTCTCCCAGAGTGTCAGGATCGGACTGGCGACAAAAATTGAGGAATAGGTGCCTATGATTATCCCAAGAAGCAGGGCGAAGGAGAAGTCATGGATAACCGAACCGCCAAACATATAGAGAGCCAGCACACTCAAAAAAGCTGTAAACGAGGTGACGATGGAACGGGAAAGAACCTCATTTACGCTGGTGTTGATCACGTTCAATAAAGATGGCGATTTGGATTTTTTCATATTTTCGCGAATACGATCGAAGATAACCACCGTATCATTCAAGGAATAACCAGCGAGGGTAAGCAAAGCAGTGACTATCAGAAGGGTTATTTCGACGTTGAGAATCCAGCATATGCCCAGGACGGCAAGAACATCATGGAAGGTGGCGACAGCCGCCCCGATACCAAAACTGAGATTGAAACGAAAGCCTAAATAGACAATGACCCCGCCCATAGACAAGGCGATAGCCAGCATAGCTTTGTTTCGAAGAACAGCGCTCACCGATGAACCGATTTCCGTTTGGCTTTCTAAAGAGAATTTTTTGTCCGGGAGCTGGTTATTCAGCACTGCCGTGACCTTCTCGCTCAACTCTGACGCAACCACCTTGGTAGATTTCTTAATTTTGACCATTAAGCGTTTCTCGTTTTCGACTCGCTGCAGATCTACGTCTTCCATATGACTTTTATCAAAGGCTGAGCGAACTTCGTTCATCGAAAAATCCTGGCTGGCTTTATATTGCAGGAGAGAGCCGCCGGTAAAATCAACCCCCATGTTGGCGTTACCAAGAAGGATTTCCCCAAAAGCGATGATTCCCAGCACAACGAGTACCCCGGAAAACGCAAAGGCGAACTTGCGTAACTTCATGTAGTCGAGATTTGGTTTTTCTATTAAATGCAGGTAGTTGATTCGTTTAATAAGCTTGTAGGAAGTCAGAGTGTTAAAAATCCAGTGCGAATAATTAATAGAGGTGAACAGATTAAAAATTATGCCAAGAGATAAGGTGACAGCAAAACCTTTGATTGGCCCGGTGCCAAACAGAAATAGAGCCAGGGCCGTGATAAGGGTTGTAACGTGGGCATCGATAATGGTCAGAAACGCCTTGCTGAAACCACCATCGATACTTGATTTGATGGATTTTCCGAGAGCGGCTTCCTCTCTCATTCTCTCAAAAATAAGAACGTTCGAATCGACCGCCATGCCGATAGAAAGGACAATTCCGGCAATGCCGGGCATGGTGAGAGTAGCACTGAGGATTGCAAGGCCTGCAAAAAGAAAAAGAATATTAAGAACCAGCGCCGTATTGGCGATCACCCCGGACAGTCGGTAATACAGGAGCATAAAGCTGATAACCAGAATAGATCCAAGGATGCCGGAGAACATTCCCTTCTGAATGGAGTCCTGGCCGAGACTGGCTCCAACAGTCATGTTCTGGATAATTGAGACTGGGGCCGGAAGAGCTCCGACCCGCAAGACGATGGCAAGATCGCTCGCTTCTTCATGGGTGAAGTTTCCCGAAATCTGAGCCGATCCACCGAGTATCTTTTCGCGGATCACCGGAGCGGACCGGACAACGCCATCCAGCACAATAGCGAGTCTCCTGCCGACATTCTGTTCGGTAATATTGGCAAATACCCTGGCTCCGCTGCCGGTCATATCAAGACTGACATAGGGCTCATTGAAAGTTCCACCTATCCTGACCTGAGCATCTTTTATCATGTCTCCGGTCATCAGGATTTTGTTTTGGAGAAGTAACGGTTGATTGGTTTCTCTCTTGGTTATCGGATCAACAATTTTTTCAAAATAAATTGAAGTATCTGCCGGTAGGCGATTGCCCAGGATCCGGTTAAGTTTTTTTACGTCCTCTCCATAATGCCACTCTCCTTCCTGTATGGTTTGTGCGACAAGTTCTGAAATATTAATCCCTTCTGTATCGGCCACAAGTTTGAACTCGAGTTGGGCCGTCTCACCAAGAAGTTTCAATGCGCGTTTAGGATCTTTGACACCAGGGAGCTGGATAACGATTTCATCTTCTCCCTGTCGAATAATGACAGGTTCGGCAACACCAAACTGATCAATCCGGTTGCGTAGAATTTCCAATGACTGATCAACTGCATTTGCCCTGATATAATCAATCTTGGCTTTGGACAGACTGAGCAAAACCCTTGGGAAACTCCCTTCTCTGGTATCGACGCGCACGGTGATATCCGGATTGTCCTTGGCAAGGGTGGTAACCTCATTTATAGCTGATGAGTTAGGCAAGGTGAGCGTAATTGATCCGGGCTGCTGCGCTTTGCTTTGCACGGTACTGATAGATTGTTCAGCGAGACGATCTTTTAAATCATTTGCCGCAAGTTCCAGCGAATTCTGAACGGCACGGTCAAGATCCACTTTCAGGACAAGATGCATGCCCCCTTGCAGATCCAGGCCGAGATGCAACCCGCCGGGTGCCAGGTATTTTTTCCACCAATTCGGAGTCCCGGAGTAAAATGACGGGAAAATTGTCAAGATTGAGAAAAAGACAAGAAAAAAGACAGCAACGAGCTTGAGCCTGAGTGAAGTGTTCATAGAACTCCCATGAGACTACGAGAAAAGGTAGAACAGGGTCGTTAGCGGTATGTGATGAATTTCTCTCGTATGTAATAATACAGGGCTCGTTTGATACAATATGGTCTTGAAAATATTTTTCCAGAGAAGATCTGGTTAGTTGGGGATACCCAACCAGCTCTGTGACTGAGTATACTGCTGAACCAAAACGGATTTGCTGCAAGTATACAACTGCAAGCAGTAGGAAGTATTGACAAAGCTCTGTTAACGGGGCCGTCGAAACTGAAAAATGTCCCTCTTCGGCAGGAGAAGGCGCTGCGTTGAGTATGATACCTTTTCCAGCATCTGCAAATTAATGACGAAATGCCGCCATGGCCTTGGCTAAAGCATCCACCAGCTCCGCTTTCAGATACGGTTTATGTAAGAAGACCTGATAAAGGAGGTCAGAACGTTTTCCTGCGGAAGCCTTAGACTCATCATGGCCGCTGACTAAAACCGCCGGAAGGTTCGGATTCCTCTGCCGTAAAGCCGACAGGGTCTGCCAGCCATCCATACGCGGCATAGTCAAATCGCAAAGAACGAGACTGATTTCATTCATGAATTGCTCGTATACTTCAACCGCCTCACATCCGTCCACCGCCGAAAGTACCTTGAATCCAAGACGGGTAAGCAAGGCTTCCGCCATGTTGCGCATCATCTCATCGTCGTCAACCAGCAGCACTGTCTCGCCTCCCGGCAGCAGGCAGGGCCGGACCGCCTTGTCCGGTTGATAGGCGACCTTTTCCTTTAAGAGAGGGAAAAATACTCTAAAGATACTCCCATTCCCCTTTTGACTGTGCACTGTGACCGCGCCGTTATGCGCCTTTGCGATCCCCTGTACTATCGCCAGGCCAAGACCACGACCCGTAACTTTGCTGGAATAAAAGGGATCAAAGAGCTTGTCGATATCTTTTTCCGCAATCCCTAAACCCCCGTCTTTTACCTCCAGACAGGCGTAATGTGATTTTTGTGGTTGCCAGTCGATGGGGAAGCACCGTGTTGCAGCCAGGTCGGCGGCAGGCACTACCTTTACGGCCAGGCCAATGCTTCCCCGGTTCTTTTCGACAGCTTCCCAGGCATTGCTGACAAGATTTGCCAGGACTTGCTGTATCTGGTTCGTATCAGCCCGGATAACAGGACCAGGGCTTGATAAATCGACCGCAAAGGTAATGTTTTTAGGAACGGCAGCCTGAAGTAAAACCAGGTTTTGACGGCAGACTTCGGATAAATCCAACGGCACAAATTTTCCGGCTGTTTGTCCAAGATAGGTCAGCATCAGACCACTTATTTCCGCGGCTTTTCGGCTGGCCTTCATGGCGTTGGCAAGGAACTTTTCCTTGTCCGAATCCTCCGGCAGATCAAGGATGGCCATCTCTAAATTTCCTATCACAGCGCCGAGCTGGTTATTGAAATGATGGGCGATGGCTCCGGCCATGCGACTCAGACTTTCCGTTTTTTGCAAATGCCGGTTCAACGTTTCGAGGTGCGTTTTTTCCTCCTCGGCAAGCTTGCGCTCAGTAATATCACGTGATATGCCCCGGAAACCGATGGGTTCACCACCATCATTGCAAACGATTGTAACCACGGTTTCCGCGTAACAAGTCTCTCCATCTCTCTTGATGAGTTCAAGTTCAAGTGTTTTTCCCGGTTGATTTGTGGCAAGCACGGAAGCAAATGATGCACTGATCTGCCGCACCGAATTTTCGCTCATATAGTCAGCGGTGTTCATTCCCGGGAGATCATGGCGGGAGTATCCCAGCATTTTGGCCAACGCCCGGTTTACGAGAGTAAAGTTTCCTTCAAGGTCTATCTCGTAGTATCCGTCCTCAATGCTTTCGATGATGGTTCGGTACTTTTTCTCGCTGGCAACAAGGGCCTGTTCGTTTCTTTTGCGCTCGATGGCCAGGGCAACCTGTTCGGAAACGGAATTGAGTATGTCCAGATCAATCGAATCGAAACGGTTCTCATCCTCATAGCATTGGGTCGACATGATGCCGATGACTTCGCCCTCAATTTTCAAAGGGACACCGATCCAGATTTCAGGAGCGGTACCAACCAGTCTGTTTTCCGCCTCCCGGAGTAACAAATCCGCTCTTTTATGCAGGAGGGTTTTTTGAGCAAGCAGCACTTCACCGGTAAGAGAATTTTCGATGTTTATTCGCTCTGCATAGACATATCCTGAATCATACTGATCGACAAAATAGGGAAAAGACACCCTATTGGACTGTTTGTGGTAGATACAGATAAAAAAATTAGTCAGATCGATTACTTCTCCAAGGATACGATGGATTGAACCATACAGCTCATTGAGATCCTTCGTGGTATTGACGGCATTCGATATACGAAAGAGAACCCGGTTTATTTGCTCCGCACGATTTCGCTCGCTAATTTCATGTTTCAGCCGCTTATTGGCTTTTGATAGCTTATTCGTGCTGCTGCGCATCTGATATCCGAAGCTCTCAAAGACCTCATCGGCGGAATCGTATGTCAGCGTGGTTTGGTCATTCTCAGTGGTCATGTCTGTTTCGGGCCGTTAGTAAAAATTTTTTATGCAGGCGGCGGACTAAAGAAATCAAACAGGTTTAGGTCATTCATACCTTTTGATGTCACAAGGTTTGCAGTTGATCGGCCTGTTTCACCGCATCTACGTAAAAATCAATGAGTTTGTCGGCAGCTATAGATATTTTAGCAACATCATCCTCAAGACAATCCCAGTTGCATGTTTCGTAGCTTTCGATCAGATGCAGAAATGGAAAAAGCTTTCCGGTCCGTCCCACCAGGGCTTCCTGTACATCCGGAGTCAAAGGAAGTTGCCCCACGAGGTTTTCCATACTGTTATCGAGCATGGCGTCGATGAGAGAAAACATCCCAAGAATGAATAATTCGGTGCTCGGGAGATTCAATTCTTCTCCTATCCGGAAAAGGACATTAGCCCGTATCATGGAAACCCGGATTAATTCGCTTGGTTTTTGTTCTGACAGTTTGCTGGCAACTATCAGTGAAACAAACATACGGATGCCGTATTCCCCCAGGAAGGTGATCGCCTGTTTGATCGAAGAGATTGGCTGCACTCTGGAAAAATAAGATGAATTTAAATACTTAAGCAGCTTGTATGAAATGGAAATATCCTGATTGATTAATGTTTCCAGGTTATTGATATCAAATTCAGCCTTATTGATTTCACAAATAAGCTTGATCAGAACCAGCTGAGAGGAAGAAATTTCCTTGTTCCTAAGGACTTCCGGACGAGCGAAAAAATAGCCCTGAAAAAATTCGAACCCCATCTCTTTGGCCTGATTAAATTCCTGGTGGGTCTCTATTTTCTCGGCAAGCAAACGGCATGGATATTTTTTCAGGGCGGACACGAGAGTGGCAATTTCCTCCATAGGCGTGAGACGGAAATCCACCTTAATAAATTTGGCGATTTCAATTAACGGAACAAGATTCCTATCATAGATAAAGTCATCAAGAGCCAGGGCATAGCCTTTCTCCTGCAGGTTCTGACACGCAGATATGACTGCATCGGTTGGGGGAACACTCTCAAGGATTTCGACAATAACCTTCTCCTCCGGAAACATCATGGGGATGCCGCGAAGGAGTAACTCTTCAGTAAAATTAATAAATACTTGTTTTCCGTTAGAAATATTTTCAATTCCGACTGTAAAAAAAGAGGATGAGAGAAGACTTGAGGTGGCGGTTTCACCATCGATATCCGGAAAGGCATTGGACATGCCTGTACGAAAAAGCAGTTCGTAACCAAAAATTTTCTTGTTCGTGTTGAAGATGGGCTGGCGCGCAACAAATGAGTTCATAACGGTCCTTTCAATAATGCCAACATAAAGAATATATTTTTTCAGATAGAAGTATTGTCTGGAAAAGTTGCTGTTGTATTTGATGATAGAGGTAATGGTCAAAAAGGTCAAATCCGCGAGCTGCGCAGGAAATGACCCGGCGTGCTGGTCAGAGTGAACTTTTCATGGCTGCTCTTTTCGCACATCTGCCGATATATCAATAACTTCTCCATTATCAAAATGAAGCTGCAGCTTGACCGGATCACCGCTTTTCAGGGCTCTCACCGGGTGCATCAGCATAAGGTGATAACCGCCCGGCTCAAGAGTGACGCTTTTTCCTGACGGAATCAGCAGGTTGGATTGTTTGAACATATGCGCCATCCCTTCATGCATCCTGGTGAGGTGTATTTGGATCATTGTAAAATCGGGACTTGAGATTGATTCCAGCGTCAGCGCATGGCTTGAGTGGTTACTGATCGTCATAAAGGCGCCGAGTGCCCGTGCCCCGGCTGGAGCTTCGCGAATCCACGGGCCGGTCACCGAAATCGCATCCGCCGGAAGACGATAAGCGAACAGCAAAGAGAGGCAGAACAGGATCGGGATCAGTTTGCTTTGCTTCATCATCAACCCCCATAATAAGAACGCAATTTTTTAATCACCTTAAGAATATCGTCGGCTTCGAATGGTTGCGGCAGCATTGCCACCAGCTGGGCCCGTGGAGAGATAAACAGGACCCTCGACGAATGAACCACACCGTAATCTTCCTTGGTCGGTTTGTGCAGGACATCGTCCAGGAAATGATCGTCGTCAGGATCGGTGTAGACATAATAGAGCCCAAGCCCGCTCACCAGTTTGCTGATATGTTCCGGTGCCCCGGTGAGGCCGATAAAACTTTTATTGAAGTACTTGACATAGTTATCCAGAATCTCAGGGGTATCTCGAAAAGGATCCACACTGATGAACAGGAACACAGGCGGCTTATTATCACTCGGTGTGGCCTTGAGCCGGTTGAGGGCCTCTGCCATTTTTGCCAGGGCGGTCGGACAGACATCCGGGCAGTACGTAAAGCCGATAAAGGCGACTGTCCAATTTCCCCTCAGGCGATCGTTGTTGAAGGGCTGCCCCTGTTGATCGATTAAGCTGAATTGGGGAATTTCAAGAGGCGGTGACAGGGCATTTGCTCCCGCATCCTTGAGATCCGGAGGAGGTTTTCCACCAAAAAGCATGGCACCGATAACCACGGCCAGGCAAACAGTGCCGACCAGCCCTAACGCAATCCAGATTCTCTTTCGCTCAGCTGCCATTTCAACCTCATTTTCATGTATGCAGAGATTCCATCTTAAGCTTCCAGCGTGGCGCCGACACAACCAAAGAAGAATTTGTTTCCCAGCCGGGCATGCAGCATTGCGGCACGTGGCAGTCCGGTACAATGAGAAACGCCAATTCGTTCGATTTGATAACGATCGATCACTTTCAGTGTTTCCTCGAACTGTTCCTCACTGGAGAAACCAAGGTGGGTTCCACCAACGATTGCATGAATACGATCACGCCCTGTCTGTTCCAGGACGTATTCGATAATGTTGATTATACCGGCGTGGGCACAGCCAAGAACCAGGATCAGACCAGAAGGTGAATCAACTATGAGTGATAAATCGTCCTTCAGGGGATCGGGGTGCATTGTCTCACCATTGGGAAGGATTGCCGTCATGTTGGCATCGCCTTTTTCAAAGGTGTTGCGCCGCGGAATTTCCCCGGTCAGAAAGATATTGGGAGCGACCGTAATCAAGCCGCTTTCCAGCCGAAAATTTGCTCCAAGCGATTCCAGATAAGCTCGGCGGTAGGGAATGCCGACAAATCTGCTCTTGTCTCCGGCTGACCAAATCCGCTCTGCAAAGATATCCGGATGAGCGTAGACATCGATCGAGCCTCTTAGTTGGAGAACCGCCGGGAGACCGCCGGTATGGTCGTAATGCCCGTGGCTGATCATGATTGCATCTATGCTGCGCAGATCCTTGCCGAGCGCCAGGGCATTCTGTACGATGCCGAATCCTTGTCCGGTATCGAAAAGGTAATTGCCGTCGGGTGTCTCAATAAAGCAGGCAAAACCGTGCTCACCGATAACCCCAAAAGGGATACCGACCGAGTTTTCGCAAAGAATGGTCAATTTTGTCGTCATCGTTTTTCTCCAGAACAGGGATTACAGGAATTTGTTAAAAAAGGTAAGTTCGGGATGCCGGTCATTTCTTCAGGCAGGATAATGGCATTTGTCAGGATATACAATCTGAATCGAAGGAATAGGTTCCAACTTTTTTGCCTCATTTGGTCATTCGGGTGGTGTTGCCGGTGCTGCCGGTGCTGCCAGGTAGCTGGTGCTGCATGGCCGGGAAGCTGCACTTTTCGGGCAGTGGGTTGGTGCAGTTAAATTGTTGCTCTGCAACTTTATTGGTGCACAGGTGAAATTTGCCCTGAGGCCTGCAAACAATAAACATTTGGCAACCAACTGCAGTAAAACTGTTGCAGCTCCCGCCAGGGAAAAAGACTTCCACCATCACCATCTGGCGAGCATCTGTTTTACCGATTTTTGGCAAAGCTCTCTTTATATTCCGGCAATAATTGTATCTCCTGTAGTTTCAGAGGTTACGCAGGCAATAAAGCAAATCCGTTTTGTTCAAGAGAAATCTTGTGGCATGAGGACATATATACAAATTATCTGGCACAGAGGTTGCTTTAGAAATCAGAACTCAACGTGAAAAAAGGAGGCAATCCGGAATATTTTTTAACAGGGAGGATGGTAAAAAAAGAAACTAAAATTTTATTTTCCAGTTAACTGCTCGGTATCATTTATCTAAATTTATGAGGGTTGTTATGACAAAGAATAATCGTAATTTTTTGTTGGCAGCGTTTGTGGTTTTGGCCATTGGCATGTGGTTGGAACCTGCCTGGGCAGGTAAATTGCAGGACGCTATAGCTTCTGTTCCCAAGGGTACAGGCCCGGGCCAGATTGATCCCGGTAAGCCTGCCGGCTTTCTCGGTATCCCGGGGGGGCCGCAGGTAAACCTGATTGTCGCTTTTTGCTGGGCGGTATGGGTAGGCTGGATTTTTTCAACAGTAGGTGCTTTCGGCGGTGTTATGGCCGGTGTCGGGCATATGAGTATCTTTGGCCTTGGCGGTTATGCCAAATCATTCAAAGAGACAGCGCCGACTCTTAACAAGGCTATTACCGATTCCATCCGAGGTTCGAACCAGTATCTGGTTGGTTTGTCGGCGCTCATCTCCTCTTTCAATTATTATCGTATGGGCCGGCTTGTTGTACCGCTGGCAGTTTCCCTTGGGCTCGGCTCCATCCTCGGCGCCTGGGGCTCGGTAACGCTTTCCGCTGGCAAAATCTCCTTTTCCCAGTATCAGGGGTATTTTGGGCTTTTTGTTCTGGCCCTCGGTGTCTATCTTCTTTACGAAACATCCTCCGCGGGTCAGGCCAGTAAAAAGAAGGCCAAGGCTGCGGCGCAGGCTTTTGAATCAACGGTTAAAAAACAAAAAAGCGGCGAGCAGGTTGACACATCGGGCCTGGGGGTCAAAGTGACCAAGTTCTCCCTCACGGAAGTTCTCTTCACTTTTTATGGAGTTGAATTCAGATTCAACCCCCTGATACCCTTGATCGGTGGAATAATAATTTCTGCGGTAGCAGCATTTCTTGGAGTTGGCGGCGGCTTTCTTTTGGTGCCGTTTTTGACAAGCGTTGCCGAACTGCCAATGTATCTGGCCGCCGGAACTTCGGCGCTGGCAGTACTTATCAGCATGATTACCAGTATCATTACTCTTATTTCCAAAGGTGTTCAGTTTGACTGGATGCTGATCGGTCTCGAACTGGTGGGTATCGCCGTTGGTTCGGTGATTGGCCCCAGAACTTCGAAGTATTTCTCCGACATCTGGTTAAAGAGGCTGTTTATAGTATTGGCCCTGTATGTAGGGATTGACTATGTACTGAGAGGCTTCTTTAACTACAGAATGTTCGGTTAAACAGATCCGGTCCTGGGCCTTATACAGGCTCCGGCATAACCGCCGGAGCCTTTTCCTGTGAAAATGATGACTGCCTATCTGCTCTTTTTAGATCCATGGTTCATTGCCCCTTTCCGCTGGCTGTCCTCTCCAACGGCAGGTTATCTTTTAGGGGCGGGAGTTCTTGCCCTGCAATGTATTATCCTCGGCGATCTTTCGGCCACGCTGGTTACCCTGTTCAACCGGCAATATATCAGAAAGATACAGGACGATATGGAACGGCATCACGATCTCTCGGAAAGAGCTCTGATGCAGGGCGACAAAGAGAGTTATAAAGCCGTCAACAGTCTGGCACTCGATGCTTTCGGCCATTCTTTCTCACTTGGTGCGGCAATCTTCTGTGTCTCCATCTGGCCAATGCCCTTTGCGCTCGCCTGGCTGCACTCACGTTTTGCCGATGCACCACTGCAGCTGTCTGTAGGCCTGCCTTTGCTTGGAGGCGCCGTAGGCTATTTCCCCTCATTTTTATTACTCTACGTTGCTATCCGCATGGTCTACTCCATGGTGATGAAGAATTTTGCCTGGTATACCGGGATGAAGGCAAGAGTTGTCGGACAAATAAGGTGAAAACCCTGGAGAATCTTCTAAAGAATTTCTCTGCCGGGAAAAATATCACCTGGCCGCTCTGCCGGCATTGGCTGATGGGCTTTTTCGCACCAGACCGCCTGATACATCATAAGTATTCGTCTTTTAGGGAAATACTTCGTCTGGATGGTTATGCCCTCGATCTTCTGGTTGACCTGGAAGCTCATCTGTTCGGCCGTGACCCGGCCGATCACTGGCGGATCAGGTGGCTCTGTGACCAGATAGCAGCCACGGTCGGCTCCATGGTAGTTCATCTCCGGGAAATGAACCCGGTATATCACCAGTTACTTGATAAATTTGCGGAAATATCAACGAAAATAGAGACATTGACCGACCTGGCGGTGCCCGATTCCGGGCCGCCTTATGTATTGCCGCTGGACCAGGTTGCAGACTGTCCGGAGCTTGCAGGGGGCAAAGCAGCAAACCTCTCCGCCGCTGGGCGGGCCGGAGTTGTCATTCCGAAGGGATTTGTCGTCACCGCCAACGCCTTTCATCGTTTTATTCGTGACAACAAGTTAGAAAAGGAGATGGTCAATCGTTTCCAACTGGTTCATGCCGATGATAAGGATACGATCATTCGCGTCACCGGAGAATTACAGGAACTCATTTTAAATGGGGAGGTGGCGACGGAAATCGCCGATCAGATCAATCTTGCCGTCCAGCACTTGCAGCCTGCACCGCTACTGGCTGTACGTTCCAGTGCTCTAGCGGAAGATGGTGATATATCTTTTGCGGGTCAGTATGCCAGTGAGCTCGATGTACCCGCTGAAGAAGTCATTGCCGCTTATAAACGGGTCATCGCCGGAAAATATTGCCCTCGCGCCATCTCCTACCGTATCCACCACGGCTTAAGCGACACGGAAACCGCCATGGCGGTACTGGTCCTGCCTATGGTCCAACCAAGTATTTCGGGAGTTGTCTACACCCTCGACCCGAGTTCCCCGGCTTCTTCAACCGGAAGCGGTTCCCTTGGGGTTTACGCTGTGCAAGGATTGGCGGAAGGTCTGGTAGATGGATCACGAACCCCGGAAAGATATCGTCTGCCCCGCGGAGAAGGCGTCATTTCGGAACAGGAAGCTCATCCTCCATTCAGTGGCCTGTTAAATGAGTCCGAGTTGGTTCAGCTAAAGAACTGGGGAATGCAGCTGGAAACCTTTTTTGGTAGTCCGCAGGATATTGAGTGGGCAATAGATAAACAAGGAATCACAATCCTCCAGAGTCGGCGCTTGCACCAGAAGAAAGATCCGCCTCCGGCGCTTGTCCGGGACGCGGATCTGAATAATTTGCTCTACAGCGATCTCCATTGCGCCTCGGCAGGAATTTCCTGCGGACCGGTGTTTTTAGCGACGACCGGTAAGACATTTCGCGACATTCCGCCTGGTTCGGTTATCTTTACCCCGACGCTTCGCCCGGCCCTCTCCCAGTTTTTGGACAGGATCTCAGGTGTCGTTGCTGTAAACGGCAGCAGGGCCAGCCATTTTTCTTCTGTGGCAAGAGAAAGAGGCATTCCGGTTCTGGTCGGAGGAGAAATCGAACTGTTTGCAGGCCAGGTTGTAACTATCGACGCTGCATCCGGAAGAATTTTCAAAGGTTGTGTCAATGCAGTTCTGCAAAAGGGCAAAGCCAGTGTCAGTAAAGAATTCCCAACGAAAAAATATGCGGAACTGGTTGCCCGTACAACCCACCTCAGTCTCATTGACCCGAGTGGAGAAACTTTCACTCCGGCCCAGTGCTCTTCGCTACATGATATAGTCAGATTCTGTCACGAAAAGAGTGTGCGGGAAATGTTCGGTCTGGTCGGACGAAAAAGCCGGGGGCTGGGTAGAGCTCGAAAACTTGTCACCGATCTGCCCCTGGTTATATATGTCCTTGATCTCGATCGCGAGACTGCAAAAGGAGCAGATGATTCCATTACCTTAACGGAACTGTCAAGTCTGCCGATGCAGGCCTGGTGGGAGGGAATGTCGGATCCGAGAATAGCCTGGGATACCAGTCAGCGCCATATCGACTGGCAGGAGTTTGACCAGGTCAGCGGGGGATTATTTTCCCTTGACTCGCAACTGCTGGCCAGCTATGCCCTTGTGTCCAGGGAATACCTGCATCTCAATATCCGATTTGGTTATCATTTCTCCATCGTTGACGCTCTCTGTGGCCAACAGAGCAGTGCAAACTATGTAAATTTTCGTTTCAAGGGCGGCGGCGCCGCACACCGGCAACAGCTGTTCCGCCTCCGGTTCATTCATCTCACACTCACCGCCTTCGGTTTCGAAGTCTCCTGTAAGGAGGCGATGCTTGATGCGAGTTTTGCCCGGGCTTCCTTAGCTGAAACGAAACTCGCTCTTAAACGGCTTGGCCTGCTGCTTGCGGCGACCAGGCAGATGGATGTGCGTTTGACCAGCATGCAGCAGGCGGCAGAGGAAGCTGAAAAATTCATCACCCTGATGCAGGCAAGATGATGGTCCATGATGTTAGGCAAGCCGTCGTGCCCTGAACAGCCTTTTCTTATTTATCGCCCATTATTTCGGAAAAAATAAGTTGGGCTAACTTATCATAGTCCCCTCCGAAGTGGTGCCCCCCGCTCAAGGAAATGATTTTGAATTGCCGGTCATCTTTGGGGAGCATCGGGCAGAGACTGTCGTGCTCCTCCTTGCCATAGAGACACAGCACTTTTATCCCCTTAATTTTGGATAGTTCGGGTTCGACAGGTAATCCAGGCCGGCTGTTCCCGCCCAACCAGTCACTGAGATGAAATTCAAAGTTAACCGTTTTCGAGGGACCAAGAAGGGCTACCGCGGTGACCTGCTGCAGCAGATCCTCCGGTAAGCGTCCGGCCATGAAAGGCAGCACATCTGCTCCCAGCGAATAGCCTATCAGGACCACTCGCTGGCGATTCCAGACTTTCAGATAATGACGCAGGATCAGTTCGAGATCCTTTCCGGCGAGGTCCGGGGTTCGATCCGTCCAGAAATATTTCAGAGTATTGAGACCCACCACGGCAATACCTTTACTTGCCAGGCGATCGCCAACTTCGCGGTCGATTGCAGCCCAGCCGCCATCTCCAGTCAGAATGACGGCCAGAAGGTCGTTGGCCGGTCCCTGAGCCGGAACTTCCACCAGGGGCAGATCTTTGATCCTGGAATCCGGATTACCGGTTTTCCCCGCAGGTTCCTCTTCCCGGACAAGGCTTGCAAACGATTCGCGCAGCTGGGGGAGCCAGTTTTTCTGCACAGAGAAACCATGTCCGACCTTGGGAAGCAGGACCAGTTTGGCGGTATCAACCTTTTTCACAAATTCAACGGTCGATTTTGTGTCGCAGACCTCGTCGATCTCACCCTGGAAGGCTATCCACTGGTTCTTAAGGTGATGGGTAGGGCGGAATACATAGCCTTTTTCCCGGGGAGCCGGATCGCTTTTCAAGGCATAGCCCGGACAAAAAGGCTTATTGAGTGGGAGATCAGGGCAGAACCCCATGGAAATACCACCGCCAAAGGTGTTTGGCGGCGCCTGGGCCAGGAGGGTATAGACCAGGGTCGCTCCGGAAGAGTAACCAACCAGTATCGGTGTATGGTAATGTTCAAAAGCTAATTTTTTCTGGATATACTTGGACAGGTTCTCGAAGTCGGCTGCCGGATACGAACACTTCTCGGTTGTGCTGCGGAGCATTTTGAGATAATGAGTGATGTCGATACCGACTACTAACGCATCGAGGCCGGCCAGGCTCCGTGCCATATCGATTACTCCAAGGTTCCAGCCGCCGTCGCCGGAGACAAACAGCACGACATTGGTTGGATGCTGGGTATTGCGGTAAAGAGTGAGTTTTCCGAAGCGTCCGTAAAGAAGAGTTTCCTCCGCGGCAAGAGCTGAAGAAGCGAGAAGCAAAACGATGGCAAATGCCAGAAATCGAATTTTTTTCATTTGGCGATCACTCCTTTTATGCCGCCACTGATCAGGGCGGCGGTTCGTATTAATATATATGGTAAAGTCAGAAAGCCGCCTGGGCAGACAAGGTAGCGGGGCTCCCAGAGCGGATCAAATTTTTGTTTGTACTCGCGTAAGCCCTCGAAATTGTAAAAATGCTCACCATGCTGGTATATGATCGCACCGATCCGGTTCCAGAGATGGGCAAAGGAGCGGCTTTCCATGCCGGAAAGAGGGGCCATGCCGAGATCCATGGATGAATAACCTTGATCTTTTCCCCACAGCATGAGGCTGATAAAGAGGAATTCCATGATTCCGTGTGGAGCCTGCGAGCCAAACCGCATAAGATCGAGTGACAGCTCTTCCTTGTTCGCTCCCAGCCAGAGATTGGCAAAAGCGACTATCTGGCCGTGCTGTTTAATAACAGCGACTGGGAAGTTCAGAAGGTACTTCTCATTAAAGTAGCCAAGAGAGAATCCTTTCTCTCGGGTATGCTTTGCCTTAAGCCAGTCATCCGATATTCTCCGTAATTCAGGCATCAGTTCAGCCACACTTGAGGCGGGGAGCACCTCGAATACGCACCCCTCCTTGGTAAAACGGCGGTGAGTATAGCGCAGACCTTTGCGCTTTGAACCTTCCAGGGAGAAGTCTGTCAGTGGGACACTCGCATTTTCTCCAAGTTTCAACAGAGTCATTCCCATATCCAGATACACATCCAGCATGGAGGTATCGACTTCATAGAAAACGGTCTGCCCACTATGCCGTTCGACCAGTTCTCGAAATTTCCAGGCCAACTCTCTGGCCACCGCAGGAGATCCGATAGGATTGCCCAGGGCAACCCAGGTGAGACCTTCCACTCCATACATGACAAAACCGCTGTGCTCGTCGTCAAACAGCAGTGATTTATCACCTACCAGAGCAAGGTTAGCCAAGGTTGCGGATGACTTGCCGATAATCCGTCGAGCCCGTTCCAGCTCATCTTGTCCCGGTCGGCCCGGATTTTTGGGAGGCGGTCCCAGTAATCTCGTCAAGGTCAGGATCAAGAGTAAAACGGTACTACCGACTGCTGCTCGAAGAAACCTGGGGGCGTCTCCTTCCAGGGCGAACTGCCACCAGAGTCTATTGGAGTAATCGACATGTTTGTATGCGAAAATTCCCAGCCAGATGGAACCGGCCAGCACCAGCACAATCATGATACTCCAGCCGAGGCTCAGTGAATCATGAAATAAGGATGCCCGCCGGTAAAAGTGCTCCCGGCAGGGAAGTAAAGCCAGCAGCATGATGGCCAGTATTATAGCCTCCTCGTAATCCACTCCTTTCAGCAGTGAGAGTATGCTGCCGATGCCTAGAAAAACAACGGTGAGGACGTAGGCGGCATCGATTCGCCGTTGCAATCCTCTCGCCAGCAGCAGCAGGCAGACCCCGATGAGACTCCCGAGAAAGTGGGATATTTCAATCACCGGTAAGGGGAGAATCTCATAGAGCCAGTGCAGGCGACCGGGAATCGTCGGGGTGGCTCCGGAAAACAGCAGAATTGCGCCGCTGACAAGGGTGGTGGCCGCCAGCAGAGGAGGGATCATAATACCCCACCAGCGATCCACTTGGTGCCACGCCTTCCGGACCAGGACCTTTCTTTCCAGGAGTTCATTCGCCGCTAAAAGCAGTACAGCCAGAGCCAGGGGTGACAGGTAGTAGATTCCGCGATAGATTACCATGGAACTGAGCAACTGATCCGCCGGGATATCAGGGGCTGAAAGCAGCATCATCGACTCGAAGACGCCAAGACCTCCGGGGACATGGCTGATCAGGGCCACAATTTGAGCAAGCATAAAAATGCCGAGGAACTGCACAAAAGAGAACTCCACCTGTTCCGGCAGGAGGACAAAGAGCACGCAGCCGGCCAGTGCCCAGTCAATAGTACCCACCAGCAGCTGGGTAAAGGCCAGAGGGACCGATGGAAGTTGGATCTCCCAATTTTTGAATGTTAATGGTTCTTTGCGAAAAAAAACGGCAAGGATATAGGTAAAAACCATCACGGTAAGAATGATTCCGATAGGCCGAACAGTATAGGCTGCAAGAGGTCCCATAACCGGGATGGCCGCTGGCTCGATAATAAAAACCAGACCAGCGACCGTGACTATCCCCATCCAAAAGGTCAATACGGTGAAGGCGACCAATCGAGCTATCTCCTCAGCCGACAATCCCCACGTTGAATAGAGCCGGTAGCGGATTGAAGTGGACGTCAGCAGGGACAAGCCAATGGTATTGCTGAAGGCATAGCTGATGAAGGACGCCAGGATCACTTTACGCTTGTCCAGTGAGTGACGGATATATTTGATGCCCAGCAGATCGTAACCGGTCATGACTGTGTAGCTTATGGCAGTCAGTCCGAGGGCGCTCAGGATATGTGCGGCCGGGATATTGCGGATCTGTGTGAGGAGATGGTGGTAGTGGACCTGATGCAGGGCATCATGCAGCACCCAGAGTGCCGCCGCGAATAGTATCAGGGCAATCACGGGATTGAGCCGCTGCAAATTGAAAAAACGCTTGTCTGACGCTTTCATGTAAATATGTTAAATTGTCAGGATTTACTATTTAAAAAATCAAAAAATGTGAGCGGGATCCGTAGATATTGTATTTTGCAAGAAAACTAGCGTTAAGAATATAATCCAATTTATCCGGAGTGTAGATAAATTTTTATATTCGGCACTGTTTTACAACAGGGTTTAATCCATCCTGGAGTTTTGAGGACGCCATAATACAGTCTGAAACACAATTCCGATAACAATCAATACTACATAAAGAATCATCTCGAATTGAGATTTCCAGTTTAAGGATTGAACGACGAGAGTGGCGCCAACCAGTGACGATAATCCAATAAGAGCCCAGTCGAAGAGTGCAAACAAGGTGATTACGCCTAGAATTCCACCTAAAATATTGATAATCGGAGCGGCTGTAAAACCAAGCAGGAGAGTGAGGTATGCCGTTATAGTGGTCCCAGCCACAAAACCGGCCAAGCCGATCGCCAGGGTTTGGAAAAATACTCCGAGAACGGCGCCTGCCACTCCGAATAGTAATGCAACCGCCCATGCCATCCATGCCGGTTGTCCACCTAAATACTGATTCGCCATTTGCAAGCCGGCAATGAAGCCAACGCATCCTACGAACAGCCAAAACAGTTTACGACCCAGTGTTAAGATCATCAGCCCGATAATTCCATTTGCGAGGTTCATCATTAACCGTTGTCCAATGTGCAATCTTATTTTGGTTAAGCAATAATGCAGAGTGAGTCTGCCATGGTAATACTACTTTTCGAATTCTCCAACATTATCGGTATACCGGATACCACTTTTTCAGATGAGAAAGCATGAAAAAAACGAATGATTAATTTCCATGTTAGTGGTTCTTTGGTAAATGCGATATAATATTCTTTTTCAGAACTCATTCAATTATGCAATAGAAAAGGATCGCCCCCGGTATTCCTGGGTTCGGAAGCGTAGCCCATGCCTTTGTTTCTTCGCTTTGCCGTGCTTGGCAGGCCGACATGATAAGTCTTGCGCCAGCTTGCCAAAGGAGGCTATTGTCGGGAAATGCTTTATTTACGGACCATTGTAAAAGGAAATAGAACTCTTATGGCTTGTGGCTAGTGCTTTTAGATCGGTACACCATAAGCTGAAACCATGCTTCTTCAGGTTGAAAAATTATGAAAAGACTTCTCCAGAGTTTTCTGCCGGTTTTTCTGGTTTTTCTTCTCTTCACTACCAGTTGTGGAACTGCGAAAGATCTTCAGCAAGTCGAGAAGGAGCGAAATCAGCTGATCGGCTATGTGCTGGATAAAGAGCTTCCTGTCATCCATTTCAGTCACAAGAAGATGGATAAATCCCTGTCTATGGCGGCTTTCGACCTATATCTGAAGCAGACCGATTACCAGAAGAGATTTCTGCTGAACAGCGATGTGACCATACTGCGGTCCTTTGCCCCTCATATAGCGGAGGATCTGGAACATCTGACCAATGTCCTGCCGGAAACCGGATACGATATCATGAAGGAGAGGATCGACCAGGTTGAAAAGATGGTGGAACAGGTTTTAGCTGCCGGTTTTGATGTGAAGAAACATGAAATTTTTGAAACCGATCCGGAAAAAATCACCTACGTCTATGATCTGAACGATTTGAAAGACAGGTGGCGAAAGTTTATGAAGCTTCAGGTTATTTATAAGTATCTCAATCTTGTGGAAGATCAGAAAAAGACCAAGGAGAAGCTGTCTGATGCCGAGATGTGGAAGAAGGCGAAAGAAGAAGCGACGAAGATCGTAAAAGATTTCTTTTTCCGCCTGCATCAGGAGACCCTCCAGGATTATTATGACCGGTTTTTTAATGCGATCGCCATGGCCTTCGATCCGCATACCAATTATCTCGCTCCAAACCAGAAGGAACAGCTGGATATTGAATTGCGCGGGAATCTGGAAGGAATCGGGGCCATACTTCGTGAAGAGAACGGTTATATCAAGGTCGTCAGTATCATCCCTGGAAGTCCCGCCGCCAAACAGGGCATGCTCCAGGCGGAAGATACTCTCCTGCAGGTGGCGGAGAAAGGCGCCGACCCTGTTGATATCACCCACATGCGTCTCAGTGATGCCGTGAATTTGATTCGGGGCCCCAAGGGAACCGAGGTTCGTCTGACAGTAAAGAAACCCGATGGGACCATGGAGGTAATTCCGATAGTAAGAGATGTGGTTCAGATGGAGGATCTCTTGGTCAAACATTCCGTGCTGGACGCTCCAAATGGCGGGAAGATCGGATATATCCTGATCCCAAGCTTCTACCGGGATTTTGAAGAGAACAATAACGATGATGAGGCCAGAAATGCAACGGATGATACGCGGAAGGCCATAGAAGATCTGAAAAGAACCAATCTTGAGGGTATCATCCTGGATCTGCGCAACGATGGCGGCGGTTCGCTGGACGATGCGGTTGATATCGCCGGGCTGTTTATCAAGTCCGGTCCTATAGTTCAGGTCAAGGACAGCGATGGATCGATTATGGCTCTTCAGGATGACGATGACAGCATCGAATACAGCGGTCCGCTTGTCGTTCTGGTGAACCAGCTTTCCGCGTCGGCATCGGAAATTGTGGCGGCTGCCCTGCAGGACTATAAAAGGGCCGTCATTGTCGACGGCGAACATACATATGGCAAGGGCACGGTCCAGACCATTTTAGATATGAATGAAATTATACAGGCTTCAAAAGCGAAAGAGCTTGGTGATCTTGGAGCCTTAAAGGTAACTATCCAGAAGTTCTACCGGATCACCGGCGGTTCCACCCAATATAAAGGGGTCATACCCGATATCGTCCTGCCGAGCTTGTTCCAGCAATTGAACTCAGGTGAAAGACACCTGGATTATTCTCTTCCCTGGGATGAAATCGGGCCTGCCGAGTACACCCCGTTCAGCGGTAAGCCTATAGACCTCAAGATGATTAAGAAAAGGAGTCAGCAAAGGGTCGAACATGAACCGGGGCTGCAGGTTATTGCCCAGGAGGCGGCCAAGGCTGCTAAACGAAGCAAAATCACCACAGTCTCGTTAAACCTGACCGATATGCGTCAGAAAATTGAAGAAGCGCGTGTAGAACGGAAAAAACTCAGTGCCCAGTTCCGAAATTACAATATAGGCTTATATACCGATGAAGAATTGGAACCTGATGAAAATAACCAGAACGAGGATAGCTCCGCCAATCTGGAAGAGCGGATTAAACAGGATCCCTATATAGGAGAAGCAAAGAACATCGTCGTCGATATGGCAAGATAGCAGGGGACAAAATAAAATTGCTTGCCTCGGAGCACAGCGGTCACGGCAGTTGGCAGGCGGGACACACCCGCTCTGTAATTGCTGGGGGTTTGTGTTTACCGCGATCTCGAACGGAGCCACAGAAAAATGTGCAGTGCACCCATGCCGCCGTGGCCTATAAGATAGGCGATAACCACCCCGGTCAAGACTTCATGTATACCGATGGCCGTATGGGCCAGGTTGGAACCGATCAGAACAAAGAATAGCCACATTATGCCTGACAAAAGGGTCAGCCCCAGCGCTCCGAGTCCCATTCCCTGAACAATGGCCGGCAGCCCGGCAGGTGCCAAAGGTGGCAACTTACGGTCGGCCAGCATTTGTAAATCGGACTTCAGTTGTGAAAAATCCCCCCATGCATAGGGGAAAAAATACTTCAGTCCGTGAGTATAGAGTTCTCTTAGTATAAAAATCGTTGCGATGACTGCAAGCACCAACCCGGGCAGAACATGGGTCCAGGTACCTAAGGAAAAAGCGCTGAAGTGGCCGCCATGACCGACCTGGCCGAGCTTCACAAAATTGCTGGTTATCAATTGGCTGATAACCAGCAGGATTACCAGAAAATGCAGCATCCGGATAAAAACGGACTGGGATAGCCCAAAATATGTCCAAATATCTTGGAAAACGCGCATGATTGATACCTCTTTGTACCTTGTATAATATTATTTTGATATTGATGGCCTGACCTGAGGTATCAGAACATCCTATACACCCTCTGTCGGGACCTCTTCAGAAGGCAGTTTATGAAGCGGTGATGTATTTTTCAAGATTCTTCATCTGTTTATCCCAACCAGCACTATTCATGTGAAATGCTTCCACGCCACGAGACGGTGAAATTTTGTCAAATCCGGATTCAACGATACTCAACAAAGTGCCGCCATCGAATTCTTTTAGTCCAAACACGACCAGAGTGGTCGGTTCATTGGAGTAGTCAACCTCCGGATCAACTGCGTAGGGATGCCACCAGAAGGAAAGCAGTCGCTCCGGCTCGACGTCTTCGATCAGCACATCAAAGATGATGTGTTCGTAACCGGGCGAGGTGATTTGTCCCCGAACTCTACTGCCGGCTGAAAAGGATT
Source organism: uncultured delta proteobacterium (assembly GCA_963835305.1). Classification (GTDB taxonomy): domain Bacteria; phylum Desulfobacterota; class Desulfobulbia; order Desulfobulbales; family Desulfocapsaceae; genus Desulforhopalus_A. The sequence goes on along the minus strand of CAWIEU010000005.1, from coordinate 370,321 downwards.
TTCCTTTGAGTGCTACTCCGAACCATTCACCGAATCTCTCTGCATTCGATAGCGCATGCCAGACTCGCGAAGGCGGCGCCTTAAGCAGAATCTCTTTTTTAATTCGATCTGTTGTTGTGTTCATATGTCACCTCCTGAATATGTTATAATTCTTAGGACGTCATATGCAACCATCCGGTTCTGTTTCTATAATTATGATGGTGTGTATGCTCCTTTTCCAGCAGGAAAAATTCTGGACACTACCAAGTTGGTGGGCTATTCTTTTTTACCCAATAAACTGAAATAGTTTGCCACCAGTCGATGAATTGTATCCTGGTGAAAAGTCTGCGGGGCAGGCATTTAAAAAATTGAGCTGAAGGGGTATCGACGATGAATCCTCAGAGAAAGTTTCAGCGTTTTCATGTATTCTTCAATCTGAGTATCATCGCCAAAGGCTTTGATAGCGCCCTAGAAATAATCGGCGGTGTTTTGCTGTTTTTCGTCTCTCCGGATCGCATTAATGCCGTGATACGGGTTGTCACTCAGCACGAATTGAGCGAAGATCCCAAAGATCTAATAGCCACATATCTTCTGAACAGCGGTCACCAGCTCACCAAGGGTGTGACGATGTTCGCAGCCGTGTACCTATTATGGCACGGCGTGGTTAAGCTCGGATTGGTGGTGGCCCTTCTGCTTAAGCGCCGCTGGGCCTACCCGGCAGCAATTGTCGCGTTCTTTGTTTTTCTTGTTTATCAACTTTATAGGTACACGCATACTCGTTCACCAGCTCTCTTGGCGCTCTCTATTGTGGATCTGTTGGTAATTATCCTTACCTGGATTGAGTACAAACGTCTTAGATCGATCCATGGATTTGTGGAAACATAAATCATTGTACCCCTGCTTCTTTCCGCAGAATACCTCAGTCTTCTCACTTCACAGGTTGTAACCTTCATCAGAAATAACCGTTCACCAGCACTCCATTTTCGTCCGATCAAGCCGTCTCACATAGCAAACTATAGCTCGGAGGCCTGCTTGAACGAACCTGGAGCACTGGATGACCGGTTACAGATCGAGGTTATACAGTATATCGATGTGTAATGGTGAACGGTTATCATCAGAAATAGGAATATCCGATTTTAGAAATATTAATTATCTATAATAACAATTGGATTTTTTTTCCCTCCCGGAATATTGATAACTTCGCATGTGAGATTGTCCTGAAATGAACAGGCGCGACGCAACACCTTGAATGCGGTGGCGTTTTGGGTGGTTTCTGTCTTTGTCGATAAAAGCCGAACGAATATACAAAAAATAGTGCCTGATGGCGGAAAACAACGCATTGCTCATCGAGGAATTTAGCTATGTTTGATCAGAAACCGGCCATTTGCCGTATTTGCAAGGAAGGCTGCGGGCTTCTCGTCTCCAGAACGGCTGCGGGCCTGAAGATCAAAGGAAATCCAGAACATCCCGTGAACCGGGGGTTCGTCTGTTTTCGCGGTGCCCATTTTGGCGAGGTTCATGACTCTCCCGTACGGCTCACCTCCCCGTTGCTTAAAATAAAATCGGGCTGGAAACGGATCTCCTATCAGCATGCCGTCGATATCCTGACGGATAAAATCAGGTCCGGCCGAAAAACCTGCGGTGCCGAAAGTCTGTGTATTTACAAGGGTGAATCCTTGAAGCACCAGGAGAGCACGGCATATCTCCGCCATCTCTGTTATGGTTTGGGATCGTCAAATTATCATACGGTCGGCAGCATTTGCCATAATGCCATGGCGCTTGGCCACGGCCTTACTTATGGCGGCATTCCCGCACCGGATTATGAGCGTGTGCAGTGTATCCTGGTCTGGGGATGCAATCCGGCGAACTCGCTTCAACGTAATTTCATGCGTTTAAAACACGCCAAAGAGAACGGCACGAAAATCATTGTTATCGACCCGACTCTGAGCAGCACTGCCCGGATCGCCGATCTTCACCTGCCTGTCCGGCCCGGACGCGATGGATTTCTTGCTCTGGCTCTGCTTAAGCGGCATGCGAAAAATGCGAGCTTACTTCCCGACACCGCTTCTTCCGTTGGCTGGCCGAAGCTGCAGGCGGAGCTGTCAGCCTTGTCCCTTGACTTCCTGCTTGACCAGGCTGACATCGACCTGACCCTGTTTGATAAAACGGCAGATCTGTTACTGCATAACGGCCCCACCTGGATTCAAACAGGGCTTGGATTGGAGCTGCAGCCAAGCGGCGTTCAGACAGTACGGGCCATCGCCTGTCTGCAGTCGCTTCTGGACCCTCTCTGCCGACCGGCCGCTCCCTGGGGTAAACTTCGCCCGTTACCCGGAAGCGACAGCTATCCCGATATGGTTTCTCCTGTTGGCGAGAAAGAGTTCCCTGTCTTTTCGGGAAAAATAGCCGAGGGACAGGCGATGCGGCTACCGGAAGCCGTACTGCTAAATAGACCATATCCTGTGCGGACGATGTTGATCACCGGGGCCAATCCAATGCTTACCTTTCCTGACCCGGCCCTCTTTGGCAAAACTCTTCAGGGACTTGATTTTCTGGCGGTATTTGATTTGTTCATGACAGAAACTGCCAGAGAAGCCGATCTGGTCCTGCCCGCAGCCACTCATCTGGAATTCCACGAACTGCATGATTATGTTGCGGTGGGTCAACCGTATCTGGGGTTGGTGCAACCGGTGGAGGATTCCGGCAAGGGCTGGCCGTTATGGAAACTGGTGTTTGAGCTGGCTAAGCGTCTGGATTTGGGCGCCTTGTTCCCCTGGCAGGATAATCGGCAGGCACTTACCGAACGAATGGCCGGTAGCGAGATCGAATTTCATGATCTTACAGCAAGTGCAAGCCTGACGGTCAAATATGCTGTGCCGGAGATTAAACCCGGTGTCTGGCGGACCTTCGATGGAAAAGTTCATTTTCATTCGATAGAGCTGGAAAAAGCCGGTCAGCGTGGCATTCCGACCGCCGGATGTTTCGTTCCGCCGCTTGATAGAGGAGAGGATTTCCCTTTTTATCTGAGCACCGGAGATCGTATTCCGGTTTATCAGCACAGTCAGTTTCACAACATCCCGTCATATCGTAAGCAGTTCCCGCTACCAGGTGTTGAGATGCATCCGGCGGCTGCACAAGACCTGGCCATCGGAAACGATGATACCGTTACGCTCTCGACGCCGTTCGGCAGCCTGGAGGTTGCCGTCTCATTGTCTCAGGAGTTACGGCATGACTGTCTGAGGTTGACCCACGGCTGGAGTGAGGCGAATGCCAATGTCCTTGGAACATTCGAGCATCTCGATCCCATTTCGGGCTTTCCCTGGCTCAAGGCAATACCAGCCGGCATCGCTAAAAAGGGAGCGGCGTGATGGCTATACTTGCCGCCCTTGATACCATGTCCTGTCAGGAGCGTATGCAGGCCCTGATTAAAGGGGTGACGCCGGATAGAGTGCCGTTTTCGCCAATGGCTCTTGGCTTTGCGGCAAAAACTGCCGGAATGGACCTGGGCCAGTTCTATCGCGATCCGGAAAAGGCCTTTGAGGCAGGGCTGGGCCTGATGAAAGCCTATCCCTGGATGAATACGCGGCCCGCTTACGGCTGGGCCGAACGGGGAGCCTGGGAATTCGGGGGAGATATCATCTGGCCGGATGGTGATCGCTACCCTGCGCCTATTTCGCGGGAACCGGTCATCAGCAGGCCGGAGCAGATCCAAGACCTCGAAGCCCCTGATCCGTTATCCGCCGGCATGAACCCATTGGTTACGCGCTTCAACCAACTTTCGCGCCGTCACGGCTTTCCCGCCTCCCTGCCCGGCGGCACACCGACCACCATTACTTCCTGTATCCTCGGAACCGATCTTTTTCTCAGGTGGACGAGGCGCTACCCCGAAGCAGTTCATTCCATGCAGCGTAAAGCAACCGACTTCATTATTGCCACGGCACAGCAGACAATTCAGACCAACGGCATTGAAAACTGCAGTGTCTTCAGCGGGCTGCCTCTGGAGTCCAATCAGCTCATTTCAAGCGAGATGTTTGCAAGGTTCTGTAAGCCCTATGTGCATGAAATATTTACCTTTTACAGGAAAAATGGGTTGGCGTCGGTCATGATTCATCTTTGCGGCGATCACACTCATAACCTCCCGCATTGGCAGGATATCCCTCTGCCGGAGCGAACCATATTTTCTATCGGCCATGAAATGGACATGTCCAAAACCTCCAGGCAGCTGGGAGCGGATTATATTCTGGCCGGCAACCTGGACAACTCCGTCCTCCAGGCCGGGACACCCGAAGAAGTCTATCGGGATGTACAACGAAGTCTGATCGAAGGAATGCGCCATCCGGGAGGATTCATCCTCATGCCGTCCTGTGAATTTCCGCCATATACACCGCTGCGAAATGTGGAAGCCATTGAGCTGGCAATCGCTGATCATGGATTCTATCGCCGGCCCGGAAGAAACGTGTCTGGAGCCCAGGCATGAAAATTCAAATAGAAGGTTTATATAAAAGCTTCCCAAACAACAGCAATGGTGTCCGGGAAGTGTTGACTGATCTTAATATGGAGGTCCGTTCGGGAGAGTTTCTTGCCATCGCCGGACCAAGCGGCTGTGGAAAATCGACTCTTCTGGAAATTGTGGCCGGCTTGCAGCAGCCAAGCCGGGGCCGGATTACCATCGATGGCCTGCCTCTGGAACAGAGCCGGTGCAACCGTGCCATCGTCTTTCAGCAGTACGGCCTGTTTCCCTGGCTGTCAGTGAGCAAAAATATCGAATACGGCCTGAAAATCCGCGGGATCTCCAAAAAGCAGCGGCGTCAGGCCGGCGAAAAATATATGCAGATGGTGCATCTGAACGGCTATGGAAACTACTATCCCCACGAATTGTCCGGGGGCATGCAGCAGCGTGTGGCGCTGGCCCGCTCCCTGGCCACCGAACCGGATGTGCTGCTTCTCGACGAACCTTTTGCCGCTCTGGATGTCCTGACCAAAGAAAAATGCGCCCAGGAACTTCTCGGTATCTGGCAGCAGACGAAGCTTACCGTATTGTACGTAACCCACGATGTAACCGAAGCAGTCATGCTCTCCGACAGGATTATCGTGCTCGGGCGGCCGCCGAAAAATATTCGCTCCGTGCTGGATGTTTCCCTTGCCAGGCCGAGAACACTGGCAGCAAAACTGGAAGATCAATTCCGCATCCTCGAGCACCAGGCGCGAACTGCCATTAACGACGAAGCTATTGCCGCTGAAAGGTGCGCGGCATGAACGATCGGCAGGTTAATCAGCGTGTGTGCTTCATGCTGCTTCGGAAAATGGCCCTGCCGATTGCGGTGCTGGTCTGCTGGTTTCTGGCTACCACCTTTTGTTCTATCCATCCGATCATCCTGCCCAAGCTGCAGGCGGTGGTCCGGGATTTTTTCCAATATGTCCGCGATGGAGAATTGCTGGAACATACCGTAATCAGCCTGCGGCGTTGCCTGATTGGTTTAGCTGGCGGTTCGACACTGGGGATATGCATGGGCATTCTTCTTGGCTGGAACAGATATCTTGAGGAAATATTCGATATCGTCGTCAATTTTACCCGCGCCATTCCCAAAACGGCGCTTGCCCCCTTGTTCATCGTCTGGTTCGGTTTCGAGGAGATGCCCAAGGTCCTGCTGATAGGCTTGGCCTCGTATTTTTACACTCTTATCCCGACCATGGAAGGAGTAAAAAATGTCGACAGACTCTACATCAAGGCGGCACGCTCACTCGGTGCGGGTGACCGGCAGATTTTACTCACTGTAGTTATTCCGGCGGCCATGCCTGCCATGTATGCCGGACTCCGTCTGGCAACGGCAACGGCCATGGTCGTGCTTGTTTTCGTTGAGATCCTCTCGGGCAACAGCGGTCTCGGTTATTTGTTGGAAATGTCCCGTTCGAGCCTCAATATGTCCACTATGTACATGACACTCTTTGTGCTTGGGATTATCGGCTTTGTTCTGGATTGGCTGGTGCGTAAATCCGAAACCTGGTTGATGCCCTGGCAGAAGGGGCGGACCATTTCTTCCTAATCCCCGCAAAGCACGGGTATAAGTACTTTCACAAAATTGATTCATAACAAACAAGAAATGAATTTCTAAGATACTAATCCCTTACCAAGGAAACACGATTCATGAAAAAATTTGCCGGTTACATTGGTTGTATCGTCTTCACCTTCTCTTGTCTTTTGCCGGGTCTTGCCCTATCTGCGGAGAAAGACTCCATGCGCGTTGTCTATTCGGTTTTTGATTTTACTCTGGACTTCCAGGTTGCGCTGGAAAAGAATTTTTTTGCCGAGGTGGGGCTGGAGCTTACCCCGGTGACCATTCAAGGCGGTACCTCTAATATTATATCAACTCTGTATAAGGGTGAGGTAAATGGCTGTTTTCTTGCCTCTTCCGGTGCTCTGGTCAGTGTCGATAAGGGCATCCCGCTGGTCCAGGTTGCCGGAATAGGCATCCAGACTTTTGATTTCTATGTCCGCAAGGATTCTCCAATCAATTCAATCAAGGACTTCGAGGGCAAGAAAATAGCAACTTCTCCCAAACCGTCCGGTCCCTGGCTGGCCTTGCAGTACGATTTGGACGAGCAGCATATTCAGGCGAATGTCATCTACACGACGTCCTACAGCTCTATGCTTGCCTCCCTTCTCACCGGGCAGCTGGACGTGGGCACGTTTACCCCCTATCTGCTGGCAGGCAATGAAGATTCCCTGAAGAAGGTGCATACCAGCACCATCAGCAAGTACCTGTACAATTCCTGCGGCTGGTGGTTCAAACGGGAATTCATCGAGGCCAATCCGGCCGCCATCGAAAAGTTCGTCCTGGGCTTGACCAAAGGCCGTGAATTCATACGCGATCACCGGCAGGAGGCGATTGCCATCCTGGTGAAAAACAGCAAGCTCAATCCTGCCGATTTTCAGGGGGATCTCTTTTTGCCGCATTTCGACCTGCCTGTAACCATCTATCAATACGGACTGGCAAAAACCAACGAGATAATAATGAAATACGGCCTCATCGATAAAAAACTCGATGTTGCCTCCATGGTGGAGCCGAGATTTGCCAAGGTGGTGGTTCAACCATACTGATTGTCCCATTTTCATTCACCTTAAAGACTATTTCAAAACAAAGCAGGAGAAGTACATGGCAAGATCACGAGAAGATATTTTAGAAGATCTGATGGACAGCGTTCTCAATATGAAGGAAGAGCAGGCGGTTGCCGCAGCAAGAGAAGCGGTGGAAGCCGGACTGGATGCCCTGGATGCCATCAATAACGGTCTTGTCGCCGGGATGAACAAGGCTGGAGAGCTGTATGACCGTGAAGAATATTTCGTGCCCGAACTGTTGATCTGCTCCGATGCACTGTATCTGGCGCTCGATGTATTGAAACCCCACCTCAAGCAGGAGACGGCAGTAGATAAAATCGGCTGCGTGATTGGAGTTGTGGAAGGGGATACCCACGATATCGGCAAGAATCTGGTGAAAATCATGCTCGATGTTGCCGGCTTTGAGATCCACGATCTCGGGCGTAACGTGCCTTTGGCCGATTTCATAGAAAAAGCCAAGGAAGTGAACGCCGCGATGATTTGCCTGTCGACCCTGATGACAACCACCATGGACGGGATGGCAACGGTTATTGAAATGCTCAGGGAAGAAGGAATCCGGGACCGCTTCAAGGTGCTCGTTGGTGGTGGGCCGATTTCCCAGGCCTACGCCGACCGCATTGGCGCGGACGGTTATGCGGCCAATGCCTCCAAAGCAGTTGAAATGGCTAAAGCTCTCTGCCCTGTCCGGCAGTCGGCAGTTTAAACAGGTGAGATACCATGACCGAACTGCAATTTCCCGAAGACAACCAGACCTCCCTTGAGCGGGTCCTCTGCTATCTGCAGGGAACCAGTCCTCAGCGGATCGCCTGCTTCCCCCTGATCCTGAACCATGCCGCCCGCATACTTGGAGTACCAGTCGGGCAGTACAACCGTAGCGGCGAATTGATGGGCAAAGCCCATGTGGCCGCCTATAGACGTTATGGCAATGATCTGGTCACGATCTTTTCCACCACTTCGACGCTTGCCGAAGCGATGGGGACGAAGATGAATTTTTTCGAGGAGGACGCTCCCCAGATAGCTGAACCGCCTCTTTTACAGCTGGATGATATCAACAAGATTTCCCTGCCGGATTTCAACCGGGACGGCCGTCTGCCGGTCTACCTGGAAGCAACGGAGATCGCGGTAGCCGAGATAGGCGAGGAGACCTGCGTCTCCACCGTTTTTGCCGGGCCGTTGACGACGGCTGCCGCTCTGCGGCCAATTGATCTGTTTGTCCGTGATCTGCATAAAAATCCCGATTGGGTGCATCGGCTGCTGGAGATCTGTACCGAAGCCGGCATTGCCTTCATAAATGAAACACTGAAACGCAAGTCATTGCCTATTATCGTTGAGCCCATCGGCACCGGTAGCCTGATCAGCCCCCGTCATTTCAGGGAATTCGTCACGCCCTATCTCAAACGAATGGCCGATCATATCCATGCCAACGGCGGCGGCCTGCCCGCAGTGCTGCATATCTGCGGCAATTCACGGCCGAACTGGCAACCTATGCTGGAAGCGGATTGGGATATTTGGAGTATCGATTCTCCCGTTGATATCGGCGAGGTGAGAGATTCAGCCGGTCACCGGGTCTGTCTGGTCGGCAATGTCAGCACCACAACTTTATTGAAGGGCAGTCCTGAACAGGTGGATGCTGAAGCGCAGGAAATATGTAGTAAAGCCATGGGCAGCAGCTGTGGTTTCATCCTCGGCTCGGGATGTGAAATCCCTCTTGAGACTCCACCGGAAAATATCGATGCCCTGATAAACGCCGCCCGCAAGTATGGCCGTTTCGATCAGTGACCGTAATGGAAGGCATGGAAGGCTCGCCTGAATACGAATGCAAGGTGTAACAACAACCCTGATCTGCGGCTTTCTCGGTGCAGGAAAGACAACTCCTATTGGTAATCAATTGCCATGAATTATCGTGAACGATTGTTTAAAGCTGTACATAAAGAGCTCACGGACCGGCCTCCCCTGATCTGTCCCGGCGGCATGATGACCATGGCAGTTAAGGAGGCCATGGAGCAGCTTGGCTGTAAATGGCCGAAAGCTCATGCTGATGCTTCACTTATGGCTGGTCTCACCGCCGGCATGGTCGAGCTTGGGGGGATCGAAAATCTGGGAGTGCCCTTCTGCATGACCATTGAGGCCGAGGCGATGGGAGCTGAAGTCGACCTCGGCAACCTTACCCGTGAGCCTCATGTTGTGCGGTATGCCATGGAGCGGATCGATGAATTACAAAAACTCCCGCTGTTAAATCCCGAGCGAGGCAGGGCTCGCGTCTGTTGTGATGCCATCCGGATACTGAAGCATAAATACCCGGACATTCCGGTGGTAGCCAACATAACCGGCCCTGTCAGCCTGGCGACCTCTCTCATGGACCCGCTTCTGTACTATCGGGCCCTGCGCCGTGATCAGGAAAGTGTCCATAGACTGAACGATATCTGCGTGGAAAATGGCATCCGCTTCGGCGACGCCATGGTCGCGGCCGGTGCCGATCTTATCTGCATCGCGGATCCCAGCGCTACCGGTGATCTGCTCGGACCGCAAACCTTTGCGGAGTTCTGTCTGCCGTATCTGAACCGGCTGGCAGACCATTTTCAGACTCTACAAAAAACAAGTGTCATTGTGCATATCTGCGGAGACATTAAAGGAACCGGCAAGTTGCTGCCCCGGCTAACCGCAAAGGTGATAAGCGTGGACTCGGTTGTCGCCATTAAGCTGCTGAAACAACTGGCACCGGACAAGGTATCGATGGGCAATGTGTCCACTTTTATTCTGGAGAAAGCAGATCCCGCTAAGGTTGCCAAGGCAGCAGGAGTTTGCCTGAACCACGGAGTCGATATACTGGCTCCGGCCTGCGGTATTTCACCGGTCACACCTCTTGCCAATATTCGCAGCCTGGCGGAGTGCGTTGCTGCAAGAGATAACGGACGTTGGGAGGCAAACGGCAAATGAATGATCATTGCCCTCAATTTCCCGCTGACCATGCTCTTACCCTGCCTAAAGTATTCCTGACACAATCACAGACAGAAGTGGCAATTCTGCCGGGAACCAGTGTTCTCGATGCGGTCAGGAAATCTGGGGTGGCAATCGAGACTCCCTGCAACCAGACGGGAGTCTGCGGCAAATGCAGGGTCCGGCTGAGCAGGAAATCGCTTGGCAACATAACAAGCTCGGAGCAGCCGGTACTATCCCCGAAACTTCAGGGCGACGGTTGGGTTCTTGCCTGTCATGCGGCAATCCACGGCAATATCGAGATTATCGAGATTCCCGATACCAAGCGGGACAGCGGGGCCGTTCTACAACAAGGTGAGCGCGTAGTGCTGGCTCATGCACCACTTTTCGCCAAGCTGTATTTTCAAAATGCGCAAAAAACCCGGATACTTGCCGGAGAAGAATGCGTCGGCGAAGAAGAGGGTGATACGTCACACATACTTTTTGGGGTGGTAGTGGATATCGGCACGACCACCCTGGTAACCTCTCTTATCGATCTGCTTACCGGTGAGGAAAGGGGTTCCCTCTCAGAGCATAATCCCCAGAGCAGGTATGCCCAGGATGTTCTGTCGCGCATCAGCTTTGCCAAAACCGGGGAAGGCCTGCTGACCATGCAGCATACGCTTATAAAAACACTGAATTCCATGCTCGCCTCTCTGGCAGATCAGGCTGAAATTGAAGTGAGTTCCATTTATGAACTCATTTTCAGCGGCAATACCTGTATGCTGCATCTGGCAACGGGCACCGATCCGAAATCGCTCGGCAGATATCCCTATACTCCGCTGATCACGGGGCACCAGCACCTGAGTGCAGGCGATCTTGGCCTGAAGGTGTCGCCTTTTGCCAGGGTCTATCTGCCGCCGGTCCTTTCTTCTTTCGTCGGTGCGGATATCACCTCTGGTATTCTGAGCCTGCAGCTGCACAGGCGGCCGGGTATCAGCCTGTTTGTCGACATCGGCACCAACGGAGAAATTGTCCTGGCCGAAAATGGCAGGCTGACTGCCACTTCAACCGCGGCGGGCCCTGCTCTTGAAGGCATGAATATCAGCTGCGGCATGTGTGCGGGACCGGGAGCAGTTGAAAGTGTGGGCACTGATTCGGATGGCTGCCTCACGTTTGGAACAATTGCAGATCAACCGGCGAGAGGTCTTTGCGGCAGCGGCCTGATTGACCTGATCGCGACCCTGATCGGCCAGGGCGTCATCGAAGCTAATGGCCGGTTCGCTTCCGCGAAGGTACTCCCGCCCGAGCTCGGCAAGCGGCTGCTGGAAAGCAGCGGGAAATTGGCCTTTGCGCTGACCCCTGAGGTGACGTTAAGCCAGAAAGACATACGCCAGGTGCAGCTAGCCAAAGGGGCTATCCAGGCGGGGATAGAATTTCTGCTCAGTCAGACCGGCATCGGCACCTCACAGGTAGACCGGGTCCTGATCGCCGGTGCTTTCGGCTATCACCTGGCGACAGAGAGTCTGCTGGCCCTGAAAATTCTGCCCGCCGCCTTTGCCGATAAGGTCGAATATGTCGGCAATACCTCTAAAACCGGCGGCCAGACATTTCTTACCAATGCACCAAGCCGTAAAGAGATGGCTGAGGTTGCCAAAAAAATTACTATCCTGGAATTATCCAACCAGCCGGATTTCCAAAGACTCTTCGTTGGTTGTCTGGGGTTCTGATGAACGGGTACGATTTTTCTTAGCAAAAGGTCAAACGGCCGGAATATGACTATTGCAGGACAAAATGATGAAAATCACCGGAAAATCTATGGAATCGGCATCGATACTGGCGGCACATATACCGACAGCGTCGTTGTTGAACTGAGCAGCGGTTCTGTGCTTTCCAAAGCCAAGGCGCTGACCAGTCACGGCAACCTCGGCAATGGCATCGAAAACTCGCTTTCCCGGCTCGACCGGGAACTGTTTGGCAAGGTCGAACTGGTGGCACTTTCCACTACGCTTGCCACCAACTGTGTGGTGGAAGGGAAAGGTGCCAGGGTCGGGCTGCTCATGGCAGTGCCCAATCCGCGGACCTTTCAGCTTCCGGCAACGCTGCCCTGTGAATGCGTCGCTGTCATAGCAGGAGGCCATAATCATCATGGCGAGATGACCGTGCCGCTGGCTGCAGACGCCGCAGATCACATCGAGCGCCTTGCTCCCGGTATCGACGCCTACGCCGTCTCAAGCTATTACAGTATCTATAACGCGGAACACGAAATCGCCCTGCGTGAGCTCATCAGCCGGCTGACAGGGAAACCGACCATCTGCGCCCACGAACTTTCGGGCCAGGTCGGCATGGTGGAAAGGGCCACCACGGCGGTGCTGAATGCCCGGCTGCTGCCTGTCATCAGGGAACTGCTCGAGGCGGTGCAGGTTATTCTGGGGAAGATGGCTATTACTGCTCCGCTGATGGTCGTCAAAGGGGATGGCTCAATGATGAGCAGCGATTCCTGTAAAAAACGGCCGGTGGAGACAATTCTCTCGGGTCCGGCAGCCTCCATATCCGGAGCCTGCCGGCTCTCCGGCATCAAGGACGCTCTGGTCCTTGATATGGGAGGCACTACAACCGATATCGCAGTGGTCCGGGAGGGCAGGGCCAAGGTTGCCCGCGACGGTGCAAGAGTCGGCGGCTGGCTCACCCGGGTGCAGGCGGTCGATATGTGGACCCTGGGGCTCGGCGGTGACAGCCAGGTGAAAATCGATCCCGCAGGGAAACTGAAACTTGGACCTAAGCGATCGATTCCCTTGGCATTTGCCGGAACGGAAGCGGGAGATCTGGCCGCACGGCTTGAATTGCTGCTGGAGATGCCTATCGGACAGATGACGGCAGAGCATTGTACCTTTCTCATACTGCACAAGCAACCGGTTGTCCCCTTGACGGAAATTGAAAAAAGATTGCTTGATGAACTGAAAAAATGCCGGGTGCTGAGTCTGCATGCCATTCAACAGCAAATAAGCCCGTTTCTCGATATACAGAGACTGCTTAAGCTGGGCCTGATAATCGAAGCCGGTTTCACTCCGACTGATCTGCTGCACTGCACTGGTGAATGTACAATTTGGGATAGGAGAGCAGCATGTGCCGGCCTGCGGTTGCTCGCACGTTTGGCAAAACAGACGCCGGAGGAAATGCAGAAAACGCTTATTCTTGAGCTTAAGCTCACGCTGGCGGGTGGCGTCGTTGCCAAAGCACTCCAGGAAAATCCGCTTATCGTCTCCATGTGGAATGCCGGCTGCCAGTCTTTTCTTGACAGTTTACTTCGTCCTGTCGGCGGACAACCTGTGTCGGCGCTCTTTCCGCTGCATTTTGATCTGGTTGCCGTGGGTGCGCCGGTTTATGCTTATCTCCCGTCAGTTGCGGAAAAGCTCTCCTGCCGACTGGTAATTCCTCCCCATGCCGAGGTGGCCAACGCCTACGGCGCCGTAACCGGCAAGGTCGTGGAAACTGTCTCAAGCATCATTCGACCAGTTACCCCGGACGGCTATATGGTGATCGGCCCTGAGCTACGGCAACGGGTGACGCAGTTGCATGATGCATTGCCGCTTGCCCGGAAACAGTCGGAAGCTCGGGCAAGAGAACTCGTCGCCGCGAGAGGGGGAAAAGATATACAGGTGGAGGTATATGAGGAGGAAGTCTGTGCTCCGCTTGAAGCCGGCTGGGGCGATTCGGTTCTGATCGAGCTCAGAGTCATGGCGACGGCATCAGGTTCCCCGGTTCTGCCCTGATGGCAAGAGCATGAGCCTTCCGCAGCCATTCCTCCAGCAGAAATGGTTCCGCCTCGGTCCGCTCAAGAGTGAGATTGAAATCGCTGCAGAACTTTGCAGCGGCTTTAAGGAAGGAATCGTTGTCCCCAACCCCGGTGTCGATATACAGCCCGCGCCGGTAATGAGTGAAGATCCGCCTGGCCATCTGCATGGGATCCTTGCCGTATCTGACCACCCGGTCAAGATGGAGTTCCTTGATGACCATTTCCGCGCCAACGTCCGCCCAACCCGGGGTCATGAACCAGGTCCCCGTCTCTTTTTTTACTTCAGCGGCATATCGCTCAGGGCTCAGCAGCAGGGAGATGCAGTCATCAACCTGCGGCAAGATGACCGGGACAGGGCATTCTTCTTCAATTCCCTGCAACGACTGACAAAATCCATAGCCGAGGAAAATAACATCGACCCTCTCGGCCATTGCGTTCATCTGCCCCACGAGAGCCTCACGCATGCTCTGGGGATTAACGTGCAGGGCTGCATCCAGAAATATCACCTCCGGGGCCCATTGCAGTTTATGCAGAATTTTCTCAAGCTCCAGCCGCAAAATGGAGCAGGCGAAAATTCCGACGCGCATTTTGTTCAATACAGTATCCTGTTGTTCGATGGTTGATAAAAATCATTCTTTAAATTATAGGATGACCGTATCCCGACATCATGATAATCTAAGAGAAAAAAGCCGTCAATACAACAACATCGATGGGTCCTGTACGGATTATAGGATTTCTCTATGTCAGCTCGTTCTAAGAAGGGCAAAGGTGAGAAATCCGGCCTAGAACCAGTATTCAGGATATTTCCGGGTCTTTGAAATATTGTTGACGATAAGGGCGATGACGAGCATGACGCCTGCCCCTGAGGCCGCAGGGATCAAGGCATAAAGATAGCCGAGATTGTGCACCGTTTCTCCGCCGATGACCGCAATCAGGGCGGTGGCACCTCCTGGTGGATGGAGGGTTTTGGTGAGATGCATCAAGGCGATAGAGGTAGAGACGGCCACGGCGGCAGCCAGCCAGGGTTCATGTCCCAGCCATTGGAAGGCGGTCACGCCGACAAGGGCGGAAAGAAAATGGCCGCCAAGCAAATTCCTCGGCTGGGCCAGCGGACTGCGGATAGCGCCGTAGATGAGCACGGCGGAAGCACCGAACGAGCCGATGAGCATCATCAAACCGGTCTGATCGAGTATCTTGAAATGGATAACGGAAACTGCGGCAAGACCCAGAAAACTGCCTATCCAGGACCAGAGGACTTCGCTCAAACTGACTTTCGGAGGGCTTTGCCCGCCACCCCGCATCTTGTGGAAGTAGTTCATGGTGTCTGCCTCTCTCCAAAACCGTTAAAGGAATGGGCCAGGTCGGTGCGGGTGACGATGCCGATCGGCCACCCGTTATTATCGATAATCGGCAGGCGATTGATTCGCCGGTCGGCAAAGAGAGCGGCTATACTGCCTATGGTCATTTCCGGAGTGCCGGTGACCGGCGGTTTGGTCATGATGTCGCCGATGGTACGGTTATGCAGGCGACCGATCATGCAGCTTTTGTGGTTGAGGCAATGGGTGACGATCTGCATAAAGGAGGGTGTAGCGCCAAATCCCATCTCTTTAAGAAAATCTTTTTCGGAGACGACACCAACCAGTTTACCGTCGCTGTTCACCACGGGAGCACCCGAGATTTCTTTCTCCGCAAGCAAGGTTGCGGCCTGGACGAGAGCCATCCCCTCTTCAACCAGAACTACCGTTTTGCTCATGATATTGCCGGCATTCAGTGTGGTTAAGAGCCGTTTTACCGCCAACGCGAACGCTGCCCGGTACACTTCATTGAAGTCGCCGGGTGTGATATCGATATAGCCCTGAACGGCTTTCATCGCCTCGAATACATCCTGCTCGGAAATATCCAGCGGAGTAAGCTCTCCGGTCCGTGGTTCTTTCATGATTTTCCTCTTTTCTGTATCGTTCAGGATCTTAAGGATTAAAAGGCTCCAGCACCTTACAGGGTACTATCCATTATCCGCTTTCGTTCCTATCTTCTGAAAACGATAGTGTGGTTTATAGTAAAGACAATCTCTTAGAGAAGGTAATTGACTTAGATCAAGGAGGAGAACATAAATGCCGATACCCGGAAAGCTGTTGACGACAGCGATGGCGGTAATGCCGCAGACGAATGTTACCGAAGCACTGGAGCTCGCCTTATCCCTGGATGTTCCCTTTTGGCCGCAGTTGCCGAATTTTAGTTATTACGAAGACATGTATGTCCAGGCCGCAGAGCATTTTCCCGGGATTGTGCTGGATATGGAGAAAAAAAAACTGCGCTTTTCGATGCCGAAATTCATTGACGAATTCGAAGAGACCATGAGCCGGTTTGACGATCCCGCCTATTTTGATATCAGTGAAAAATACTCTGTAGTCTACCACGATTTTCTGACCAGAGACCTTACCGACAGACCCGCCATACGGGGACAGCTGGAAGGTCCGGTCAGCTTCGGCTTCAATGTCCTTGATCAAGATGATCGCCCCATTCTCTTCGACGACACCATCAGACCTTTTATGATGGAGTTTATGGCCAGAAGAATCAATGTACAGCTCAGCCGGCTAAAAGAGCGAAACGCCAATGCCTTCATGTTCATTGACGAACCGGGACTACAATTCATCTTTTCGGCGATGTCGGGCTATGGGGAAACAAAAGCGAAAACCGATCTGGATTATTTTCTCTCCATGGTCGATGGCCCGCGCGGCATCCATCTCTGCGGCAATCCGGATTGGGACTTTCTGCTTAATCTGGATATCGATATCCTCTCGATGGACGTCTACACCAATGCCGAGATTTTTTCCTCCTGTGCCGAATCAATCAGGAAATTTCTCGACCGGGGCGGGGTGTTGGTCTGGGGAATAGTGCCGACCGGCTATGAAATGTTTGCCAAGGAAAGTCTTGGATTTCTCATGATGAAACTGGAAGGCATCTGGCAGCATCTGAGCAAAAAAGGATTGGATATCGAGCAAATACTCGACCGCAGTATGTTGTCACCGGCAACATGCTGTCTGATCAATCCAGACAAGGGACAGACCGTGGAAAATGCCTTTTCGATGGTCAACCATCTTTCAGGAATGCTCAGGGAAAAATTTAGTATCTTATAGATTGTTTTCTCGCTTTTTTAAGAAAACAATCTATCTAAAGGTGCTTATAGCCCTTGTGGGGTGTTAAACTTTAGCTTTTGCTTCATCGAGCAGAGTTCGAACTGCCATGGCCAGATCAACCAGGGTGACGGGTTTCATAAGCACTTTCCTGATTCCGATCTCCTGTAGTCTCGCCGCACTGATATTTACACTGTTGCCGGTACAAAGAATTATCGGCAGGCCGGGGAGAATATCCTGAATTTTGACTGCCAGATTTTCTCCTGTTAATTCCGGCATAATCATATCCGTAATGACCAGATCAAATTTTTCGGGATCCGCTCGAAAAGCTTCATACGCATCCAGCGAATTTTCCTGCGTTTCGACGGAATATCCCAAACCCTCCAGCAATTCTTTTCCTATATCGATCAACAGCTTCTCATCATCGACCAACAGGATCGTCTCGGTTCCCCGTGGAAGAATGTTTTCCGCTTTAATCGAGTGAGGAGCCTCACTTTCAGCGAGTGGCAGAAAAATCTGAAAGGTGGTTCCTTTGTCGACCTCACTATAAACTTTTATACTCCCTCCGTGCTCCTTGACGATGCCATGAACCGTCGAAAGTCCAAGACCGGTGCCCTCTCCCGCGGGTTTTGTGGTGAAGTACGGGTCAAATATTTTCAAGAGCTTGTCGGGGCTCATGCCGTGGCCTGTGTCGGATATGACAAGTTTCAGATAGCGGCCTGGATTCAACTCCGGATAATTTGAAAAATCCCTGGTACTGATTGATATTGGAATAAGATCTATCCGGAGAAGGCCGCCGTTCCCTTCCATTGCATGGCAGGCATTGGCGCAGAGGTTTGTCATGATCTGATGAATTTGGGTTTCATTAGCCAGCACAGTTCCTGGATTTTCCGTGATATTCTTGATAATTTCAATAGAAGGCGGGATCGAAACCTTGATCATGTTTATTGCTTCATGCATCACCCTGCTGATATCGATGGGATGCTTCACCGAGTTGATCTGCCTGCTGAAGCTCAGTATCTGGTGCACGAGATTTTTGGCACGTACACCAGCCTTGTGGAGTTGCATAAGATATGATTGGGCCCTGGAATCGTCCGGGCACTCCCGCTGTGTCAATTCCGTGTAACCGATGATGGCCGAGAGAATGTTATTGAAATCGTGGGCGATCCCTCCGGCGAGGGTGCCGAGGGCCTCCATGCGTTGGGCTTGCCGGAAGTGTGATTCCAGCGTCGTTTTCTGTTTTTCCCTGAGCTTATCTTCTGTAATATCACGAACAAAAGATACCGAATAGCGCTCGTTTTTATACTGCAGAAAATTTGAGGTGATCTTCACCGGAAAGATTCTTCCGTTTTTGGCACGATGGGTAGTTTCAAAGGTATTAGTTTGAATTTCAAAAGTTATTTGTAAAAGAGCGTTTAATTTTTCCGGGGTGAGTGTCGGATCAACGTCAAAAATGGACATGGTGCAGAGTTCTTCTTTGGTATAGCCAAGGCTTCTGCACACCTGCTCGTTCACATTGAGTATATGGCCCTTCATGCCGATTCGAAAAATACCGAAGGAGGCTTTATCAAAAATAAACTGATTGAGACGGAGTGAGTCCTCCACTCGTTTTCGTTCAGTAATGTCCCGCACAAAGGCCACCAGCAACGGCTCACCATTCTCTACGGAAAAAGGTTTCAACCTGACCTCGGCGTCAAACAAGCGACCCTCCGCGGTTTTATGAACCCACTCAAAGGTTTGCAGGGAGTGTGAGAGCTGCCGTATGATTTTTCCAGCCAAAACTCCTGAATCCTCATTGGTTGCCTGGACAGGTGGTGAGATATCTAGGATAGTGCTGCCTATAAGATTTTCCTTGTTATAGCCGAAAAGAGTACAGGTGGCAGGATTGCAGTCAATCAAGGTTGTGCCTTGCAAGAGGAAAACCGCATCCGGACTCACTTCAAACAGGCTCTGGTATCGTTTCCGCTCTTTTCTGAGCTGCTCGCTCTGGGTTGCGATCTTTTTTGTGAAATTATTAAATTCCAGCGCCAGCCTGCCGAGCTCATCGTGCGTTCTGACGGATAATGGTATCAGGGAGTCCCGGCTTGTATTGTTGTCCAATTGATGGAGCATTGCCGCGATTGGACGGCTGAGCCGCCCGCTGAGAAAGTAAGTTGCCATGCCGACGGCAAGCAAGCCCGTCAACATTGACAAATAAATCATCTTAATAGTTAAATCGACAGGCTCCATTACTTCGTTAATATACGCGGATGAGGCCACTATCCAGCCGTATTCCGGGATGCTTTGGAAAACTGCCATTTTTCGGCGGGGCTCGGACTCTTCCGGATTGCGCCAGGAATATTCGATAATGCCGGAGCCCTTTGCAAGCATGGGTTTGAGGATTTCGGAAGCAAGTTCATTCCAGACTCGATCCTTAAAGTAAGCCAGTTTCGGATGCAGCAATACCTGCCCTTCCTGATCAAAAACATAGGCATAGCCGCTTTCCCCGAATTGAAGCGATGACACAGCTTCTTGGAAATCCTTGGGATCGAGCATTTCCTTGAATTCGGATTTGTAGCTGGTAACTGAGATTATCCAGTCGAGAGGCTCAAAATAAACCATATAGAGTGCCTTGGGGCGAGCAGCCTTCTCCCCTGGATTGCGCCAATTATATTCCAGATATCCTTCCTTGCGTTTCAGCTGTTCGAGGACGAACGCGAAACGTGTATTGTCGGTATTTAGAACAGCTTCATTGGGATGAATAACTGCTATACCCTGATGGTTAAGACAGTAGATGTACCCGGATTTCCCTATGCGTTGACTGAGGAAAATGGCTTTTAGCCTTTTGATCGCTTCCTCTTTTGAGATCAGTCCCTGCTTGACTAAAGAGATATGCTGTGCGGCGATCTCACGATTTTTTTCGGCTATCGCTTTGAGATGATTGCGAATGGTAACCGCGGCACTGGCACGGATTGTACTTGCCAGCAATCGGGTCGAATTGGTCAGATCCTGTTTAACGCTTTTTTGCATCGACGGGATGAGAAAGCACTCGACCGCAACCGTCAATAAAAGCAATACCGGCAGGAAAGCCAGCAAAAATGAGGCAAAGATTTTAAAACGAAATGTTCCGAAAGCATTTCGCAAAAATTTCACATTCCCAGCAATATCCACTTGGTCCGTCTAATCTTCGAGGTTGAGTAAAAAATTAAAAAAATCAAGGCAATCCCGGGTTAGAACCTTTGTACAGATAGAATATCATCAAGCCTTGGCTGAAAGCAAAGCGCATTTATTTTTTTGTTTTCAGCTGACTCGAATGGCCGGGTTCCAGGCCAATTTGAAAAGGTGCATCATAGAGGCCTGGACCGGTTAAAACTGGAGACAGCATATGCGTGTTTCATCTTTTTCGCAATTACTTTCGTGCCTTGCCGGATATGAACCAAGCATCACCCGGACATATTCGGGGGCAAGGTAGAAGGTGAAGAATTTTTACGACGCTGTCATACAAATTTCTATGCCCCATTGCCTTGACATGCCATTATGACTTGTGAGACACTTGACTTTGTCAAAGTTTATCAATCATTAACCTCAGTATGGAGAGAGTGATGCGAAATAAGTTATTTGTGGTTGCAATCGGACTGTTTTTGCTGCTTGGTTATGTCTGCCAGGCAGGCGCGCAGGTAAAAATTGGTGTCCTTGCCAAGGATGGTCCAGCCAAAGCTCTGAAACAATGGTCTGCCACCGGTGAATACCTCACCGCAAAAATCGGTCAGCCGGTGGAAATCGTGCCCTTGGGTTTCGATAAGGTTCTCCCAGCGGTAGCGGCGGGAGAGGTAGACTTCTTCCTGGTCAATTCCTCGATGTTCATCACCGCCAAGGTGAAATACGGTGCGGTTCCCATTGCCACCATGGTCAACTCGCGCCAGGGGAAAGCCCTCAATTCCTTTGGCGGTGTAGTGATTACCTCGGCTTATAACGACTCGATTAATTCGTTCGCCGATCTGAAAGGGAAAAAATTTGCGGCCGTATCGAAATCATCCTTTGGCGGCTGGCAGATGGCCTACAAGGAATTTGTCGATGCCGGAATCGATCCCTTCAAGGATTTTGCTTCCATGGAGTTCTCCAACAAACATGATAACGTGGTTTTTGCCGTACAGAACGAAGAGGTAGACGCCGGTACGGTCCGTACCGATACGCTGGAACGAATGGCTGCTGCCGGCTCCATAATTATGGAAGATTTCAAAATCATCGGCGAAAAAAAATCCGCTGATTTCCCCTTTGTTTTTTCAACAAAATTATATCCCGAGTGGCCGCTCGGCAAAGTCGCCGCCACTGATAAGGCTTTAGCCGCCAAGGTGGTTGCCGCACTCAAGGAACTGAAGCCGGAGGATAAAGCAGCTGTAGCTGCCAAGATCGTCGGCTGGACCGACCCGCTCGATTACTCCGGTGTGGAAGCCCTGCAGAAATCGCTGCATGTCGGAGCCTATGCCAAATAATTGTTTTCAGGTTCCGGCGAAAAAACAAAGGGAGTGTTGTTGCTTCGGATGATGCAGGCAGTTCAGGCGGATGCAGCCTCGGGATTTTATCCGACCTGGACTGATCTCTGCTGAACACTGTGCAGTTTTGGGGGAATTCGTTACCATGCTGAAAAGTACTGCAATGAATGCCTGCAACTAAAAGACCTTATGCTTAGGAGAAATGCGGGCTGATCGGTTTTCAGTCTTATACAGGGGAAGTCATGCTACAATCACTGAGAAACAATTTTCGAGCACAGCTTGTCGTTCCGGTGGCCATCGCCCTGCTGGTCATGATCATCGGCGCTATCGCTTTTACCGTATTTACCCAGAGCAGCAGCAGCATTGCACTGAATAAGCAGGTCGAGACTTCCTTTACCGATATACAAACCTCAATTGGAGAAGATTTCGGCGAATTATCCAGACAACTCAGCAGCAATCTGCAAAGCATGCAGGAAGAGGTCTCGGGCAAGCTTGCGGAGGCATCCTCAAATGCCTTGAAGGAAACCGCGGACAACGTACAGAAGAATATGCGGACCATGCGTGAGCAGAATGGCGTCAACATGGTCCAGCTTCTGGCAATATCCGCCGTAAACGCAGTGATCACCCATGATTATGCCGCCTTGAACGGCTATGTCCGCAATGCGCATCAGAATAAGGATATCGTCTTTCTTTTTTATCTTGATAAAGACAAGAAACCGCTCACCCGCTATCTCAATCGAGAAAACGAAAAGCTGAAATCTTATCTGCCCAGCGGCAGGCCCGATATCGCCGAAATTATCCGGGCGGGCGAGAACGACCCAAATGTGCTGCTGTTTACTCAGGATATCAAAGCGGATGGAGAGATTATCGGCAGTGTAACTCTGGCCATGGACATGACCGTGTCCAAGCAGCATGCCCAGGAGATGAGTGATCAGTTCAACGCCCTGGTCTCAGGAAACGGTGAACTCATAAAAACCGTGCTTGGCAAAGAGTCCGAGAAGATCAGTAGCGATCTGCAGAAAATAGTCACTACCATTCAACAGGGGATTCTCAAGAGGTCGGGCAAGACTGTAGGCGAAATTACCGCCATGAGCGACAGGTTGAGCAGCAGGACACGTAATCTGTTTATCGTAGGCGCGATCATCGGCTTTGCACTGGTTCTGGGCATCCTCTTTCTCAACGCCCGGTCCATCCTGAAACTATTGGGGGGAGAGCCGAAAAGCATGGTCCAGTTGGCGCGCCGCATTGCAGACGGGCACCTTGCAGCAGGCAGCAGTGACCACTATGTCGATGGTAGTCTTCAGGCAGCCTTGCATGATATGAGCGAAAAACTGCGCCGCCTGATCGGCAAGGTCGTTGAAGATGGTCAGGCACTTCAGGCTGCCTCTTCCGAGCTTGCTTTAGCTGCCGAGAATATGACCGGCGGAGCTGAACAGTCTGCTTCCAAAGCCAACGCGGTGGCTGCGGCAACCGAGGAAATGAGCACGAATATGGGAACCGTTTCCGCGGCGAGCGAACAGGCTGCCCAGAATGTCAACATGGTGGCCAACGCCATGGAAGAGATGACCGCTGTGGTACAGGAGATTGCCAATAATACCGCAAAGGCAAATTCCATGACGAAAGGTGCGGTAAATACGGCAAAAGGTTCTTCGGACAAGGTCAATCAGCTAGGCTTGGCCGCCAGGGAAATCAACAAGGTTACGGAAGTCATCACCGAAATTTCCGAACAGACGAACCTGCTGGCCCTCAATGCCACCATTGAGGCGGCCCGAGCCGGTGACGCAGGCAAGGGCTTCGCCGTGGTGGCCAATGAAATCAAGGAACTCGCCAAACAGACCGCGGATGCCACCAGGGAAATTAAAGCAAAGATTGAATCCATCCAGTCTTCAACCGACGATACGATTGTCGAAATTTCGGAAATCAGCGAGGTTATCAACAATGTCAACGATCTGGTATCCACCATCGCCGCAGCTGCTGAACAGCAATCCGCCACGGCAGGCGATATATCAACCAACGTCAACCAAGCAGCAAGCGGTATCGGGCAAGTTAACGAGAATGTGGCTCAGGCTTCGGTGGTTGCCGGTGAGATAGCCAGAGACATAGCCGATGTCAGCATGGTATCCAAACAGACCAGGGAAGGCAGCCTCCTTTTACAGGGAAGTTCCCGGGAACTTAACAAAATTGCCGAGAGCATCGGCCGGGAGACGAGCCAATTCGATCTTGGTAACCAAGGGTAAGAAAAAGCGCTGAGTAATCCAGCCGGGTGTAACTTCACTCAAGTAGTAACAAAAAAGCACGTCCCTGGAAAGGACGTGCTTTTTTGTTACTGAATCTTTGAAACCTGTTAACCCATCTATAGAGGTTGTGCAGTCTTTTGATGTGTACCGGTGAACGATTGCAGTACCTTCACGAAATTCACTTTAAAAAAGAAATGAATTTCTAAGGTACTAATCTCTACTCCCCCCAAAAAATCGCAGCAGCATAAGAAACAGGTTGATGAAATCAAGGTAGAGCCTCAAGGCACCCATAATGGCGCCTTTGCGGATAGCCTCTTCGCCCTGGGCCATTATTCCCTGTTCGCCCATTTGTTTTATATTCTGGACGTCATAGGCGGTGAGACCCGTGAAGATGAACACCCCGATAAGGGATATCACCCAGTATAACCCGCTGCTGTGCAGGAAGATGTTGACGATTGAGGCGATGATGATGCCGATCAGTCCCATAAAGAGAAAAGACCCCCAGGCGGAAAGATCCCGTTTCGTCACCAGTCCGTAGACGGCCATCGCTCCGAACATCCCTGCTGTAATAAAGAATGTTCCGGCGATGGATGCATTGGTATAGGCGATAAACACCACGGACAGGGTAAGACCGTTGAGTATTGAATAGCCGATAAATAAACCGGAGGCGGTTGAAGCCTGCAACTTTTGAATCCGCGCGGAAAGGTAAAAAACCAGTCCCAATTCACCGAGCATCAGAACAAAGAAAATAGGGCTGTGTATAATCGTCATGCCCAGGGCGGTGTGAGCGGTAAAATAGGCTACAATCCCCGTAAGCCCCAGGCCAAGAGCCATCCAGTTAAAAACCTTGGCAAGAAAAATAGTTGAGGCCTCCTGTCTGGCCTCTGTTAAAGTAATCGGTTTTGCATTTTCATACATAGTCATTTCCTCTCGTTTAAATATGAAGTAATCGGCACGATAGTCTAAATTATAACCTTACCTTAATCATTCGCCGAAAAGAAGGCAGTATTAATCTGCATATTTTTAGGAAGAGTCCACCGTTGAGGGATCGATTTCAAAAAGTAGGGTGTAACCTGCGCGCGGTCAACCCTACTTTTTATTAACGGAGTGATAGCGATCGGAGGTACGGTCCTGTAGAAATATATCAGAGAACTGGTTGCGATCGGCGGTCTCAAACCACTTATGCCCCTGTTCCCGGCAGGCCGGGCAAGCCTTGACGGGGATATGGACAGCCAGGATCGGCTGCTGTCCGTTGGCTGCCGATTCGATCCGCAGAGCACCCCCGCAATCGTCACAGATGCGGATGGTCTCATCCTGATGTTCATGGATATTGTCGGTGTCATAGTAGATATTACGGCTGCGCTGCTCCGGCCTGTCTCCCGAGCGTGCCCTTTTCGTCAGTGATTCCCGCCGGTGCCAGAGTTCCAGCACTTTTTCTCCCAGTCCGTGTATGTACTCGGTGGTTTTTCTGCTCTGTCTGTACAATTCAAAATCGTAGTCCGGTTCTCTGAGGCGGTCGTAGTCCAGCCCGGCCATGGCCAGGATAATCCCGGTGTTGATATAGGGTAGTGCGCCTTCAATGGAGTAGCCGCCTTCCAGGACGGCGATATCGGCTTTCAGCAGAGTGGTCAGCTCGGCATAGCCCCGGGCGGAGATGTTCATATTGGTGATCGGGTCGGAATAATGATTGTCCTGGCCCGCCGAGTTGATGATCAGCTGCGGCTTGAAATCGGCAAGGATCGGCAGAACCATCTCCTTAATGGTATACAGATACCCTTCATCCGAGGTGTTTGGTGGTAACGGGATATTGATGGTGGTGCCGATAGCGTTTGGCCCCCCCATCTCGTTCAGAAAGCCGGTGCCGGGATAGAGGGTTCGGCCATCCTGATGAATGGAAATAAACAGGGTATTGGGATCATGCCAGTAGATGTCCTGGGTGCCGTCACCGTGGTGGCAGTCGGTATCGACAATGGCGATTCTTTCCAGTCCATAGACCCTGCGCAGATATTCGATCATGATCGCTTCGATATTGATGTTGCAGAAGCCGCGGGCTCCATGGACCACTCGGCAGGCATGGTGTCCGGGAGGGCGCACCATGGCAAAACCACGGTCTATTTTGCCGTCCATAACAGCCATGCCGATGGTCTTGGCACCTCCTGCGCTGATGAAATGGGACTCCGTCATGACTGCCCAGGGATCTGGGACACAGAAGTGCACACGCTGGACATCCCCTATCGTCACCAGATCCGGCTTGAATTCGAAGATCCCGTCAATATCCAGCAGCCCTTCTTCAAATACCTGATCCTGCGTGTAAAGTAACCGTTCTTCTCTTTCCGGATGGCTGGGGGAGATCGCCCAGTCAAAGGCCGGAAAGAAGACCAGACCCGTTTTGTTCCTGGCGTGTAACATAGCTGGTTCCCGAGGTTAGTAGAGAATATCTGCCTTGATGGACTCGTAAAAACCTGAATTTTTGGATGGCTAAGTAAAAAGCTTCATAGGCGAGGCGGCAACGAAGCAGATGAAGAATTTTTACTACGCCATCAGTTTTCATCGATGAGTCCGGGCTTAAGCTGCATTCGGACCCGTATATTCCTGCCGATGGTTTGAAAGCCGCGGATCATGTTGAACTGACTCTCTTCAAGAATTTCAGTTGTCAGGCTTTCCTGGTCCGCGCCTCTTCTTATGGCCTTTTTCCGCAGGAGCTCATCAGTCAGGGCCCGTGCGTTCTCCAGATTGAAATCCGAGGAAATCTTCTGGTTGAAACTTTCTGACGGTGCCGTGGCGATGCCCCGGGCGGTGTCGGCGAACAGGGTGACTTCGCAGGTTGTCCGGGCCAGGGCGCAACCAATGGCATTGGCTACCTGATAATGGGGGATCACCCGAACCTGCCCGTCGAACATGGTTTGCAGCTGTTCTGCAAACTGTGGAGCCGGCCCGCCGAGGATGAGCAGATGGTTAGGGCGTATCCGGCTGCCCTCCCAGAGCTCGTGCACAGTATAGACCGGCTTGCTGTTGATGGCATCGATCATCTCCTCGGCACCCTTTAAAATAATGCGACAGGCGGTTTCAAATATGACCTTCGCCGTTTCCTCAACAGTCAGGTTCAGGGCTTTTGCCACAGGTATAAGTCCGGCTCTCGATCTGGCCGCATCGCCGCCCTGACCCTTGCCCAGCACATAAAAGGCATCCGTGGGGGTCGGCTCCGGACCGCCGTAAGCCATGGCCTTGCCGCTCCTGTCCGGACCTATGGTCAGCTCGCCCTCTATAACCCTGACCGTGCTGTCACCGCCGATACCTATGGAGTGGGTCTGCAGAGCACGAATCAAGGTCTTGAAATGAGCCACTTCAATGCCGAGAGGCGCGAGCAGGGGGGCTTTGTCGATCAAGACTGCCATGTCGGTAGTCGTTCCGCCAATATCCAGGATCAGGCAGGTGCCCTCGGAGGGTGCAAAAGATATGGCCCCCATGACACTTGCTGACGGTCCCGACAAAATGGTTTGGGCCGGGTGATCTACCGATGATTCGATATTCATATTGCCGCCGTCGGGCCTAAGAATGTGGATGGGCATGGTCAAACCCTTTTCGGCCAGGGATTCTCTGACTGCCTGGAAAAATTTCTTATGCACGGGATAGACGGCACAGTTGAGATAGGTGGTGGCGATACGGCGCGGGAAATTGAGATTCCCGGAAAACCGGTGGCCCATGAAGACCCGCTCCATATAGGGTTGCAGCAGCGCGGCCATCTTTTCCTCCTGCTCCGAATTGCGTACGGAAAATTTGGATACCACACCGGCATAGCGGATCCCGCGCTGTTTGAGCTCACGGCCGATGGCCTGCACCCGCTCTTCATCAAGAGGCTGTATTTCCCGGCCGCGGTGATCCTGGGCTCCATCCACGACATGATAGAAGGCGTTGGTGCGAAAATGGCGGGGATCGATACCCGGACCACCGGCGACGATGATGCCGACATCGGGGAGTTTTTGCTGGGCAACGAGATTGGTGGCCAGGGTCGTACTGAGCACTGCCCGTTGAATGGATTTCGGATCGATACCCTCAATCACGGCATCGAGACCTGCGAGCATGGTATGGAAAAGATTGTCGGGATCGGTGGGAACCTTGATCTCGCGAACAAGTTGTCTGCCGTCCAGAAGAATGACGTCGGTATGGGTACCGCCTACATCGAGTCCAATAATCATCCTGTAACTCTCCGGGGTTCACAACATGACTCTTGAAAAAAATTCCAGTCATTATGATTACAAAAGAGCCGATAGTCCATCAAGGATTATTTGCTGAATTGTTCTGAAAGAAGATGGCATTTTTCTCAGGAAGATTGCCTTTGGATGTATTATTTACCAGGGATAAGCGGCAGTTACCAGGGATAAACGACAGTTCGGTTAGCGTGCTTCGTATCCCGAAAAAACATCAGGGAAGAAGTGGGACTCAGAACGTTATATAATCAGGCGACATTTTTCTTGACATTGCCGGAAAAGAAATTTTATAAGTATTCGATAAATCGGAAAAAAATAAAATAACCACGGCTATCTTCATTCACGGAGTCACTTCATGAAATTTCATTTTTTCGCTGCGACATTGCTGGTACTCTTTGGTATTGGTTCCGCGTATTCAAATGATTTCAGAATAAAATCAAAAAATGAATTTCCTCCGTTAAGTCACTATAAAAACGTAGAAGCCTTCGAGCAACATAATCAGGAATATATCCAGACCTGCCTGGAATTTACCGGTGGGGGCTCGGGTGGCATTCCCTGCCTCATCAACTATGAACTGTGGGATCGGGAATTAAATATCTATTATAAAGAGCTCTTCGGTAAATTGGACGACACGGGAAAAAATGTGCTCAAACAATCCCAGATCGCCTGGTTGAAGGAACGAGATCTAAGTTTCAGGTTTAATTCAATATTGCTCAATAAAAGATATAAAGATAAAAAAGGCACGATGTATTCGTTCATGCGTGCAGCAGATGCCGATAAACTGATGGTACCCCTTGTTAGACAGCGAGCTTTATATCTAAAGAATGCCTCCGAAATTCTTGACAAGCAATGATCCCGACAAGCCCCAAAACCATGACCTCACCTCGCAGCCGGTTAATAGAGCTTCTGGAGCAGGAAGCCATTTCGCAGGATAAAATCAGCGATGCCCTCATCCTGACTGAAGTTACGCCCGGCGGAAAGGCCTGGCGTTCTTTTATCGATCAGCTTTTGCTGTGGCTTGGCGGCCTGGCCCTGGCTTTTGCAGTATGCTTTTTTATCGCTTTCAACTGGGACAACATCGGACGATTTGCCAAATTTGCATTGGTGGAAGGCATTATCGTGCTGGCCATTGCCTGGTATTGCCGGTTGACCGCTCACTCCGCCGCAGCCAAAGTGTCTTTATTCGTTGCGACGATCTGCCTTGGCGTTTTGCTGGCCCTCTATGGCCAGACCTATCAGACCGGCGCCGATCCCTGGCAATTGTTTTTTACCTGGGCTCTCTTGATGCTGCCCTGGGCTATAATAGGGCGTTTCCCCACACTTTGGATCGTCTGGATCATGCTCTTAAATGTTTCCCTGATCCTGTATTATCAAACTTTCGGAGGGATATATTGGCTTATTTCAGGTTCCGAAACAGGGATTTTGTGGCTGAGTTTCATTCTTAACACGCTGCTTCTTGCTGCCTGGGAGTTTCTGGCGGTATCCCGGCACTGGTTATCGGAACGCTGGGCTGTTCGTCTGCTGGCGACTGCCGGTGGTGTCCCACTCACCTGGCTGGTCCTGTATTCCATTTTCAGCTCTGATGGCGGCGGCGTCTTGCCGAGCCTGGTCTGGACGGTCTGGCTGGCATTGATGTACGTAGTCTATCGAAGGATAAAACCGGAGCTTTTCATGCTTGCCGGCTGCTGCCTGTCCGGCATGACGGTGATCATCTGCTTTATAGGCGAGCACCTCCTGAAAGATGGTTCAGCCGCCGGTTTTCTCATCCTCTCCCTGCTGATAATCGGTATGGGGACCGGAGCGGCTTTCTGGCTCAAAAATGTCCATCGGGAGTGTCAATCATGATGGAGTCGTAAAAACTCTTCATCGGTTTCGTTGCGCGTCTCGCCTATGAAACTTTTTACTTAGCCATCCGAAAATTCAGATTTTTACGAGTTTATCAATCATGAGTAGTCAAAATACGCAGTTCCGGAACAAGCTGCTTCAGGCAGGCCTGCTCAAGGAAGCAGCACTCGAAACAGAAAAGCTGGAGTCTCCCTGGTACGTGAAGGTGCTGCTGGCTTTTTCCGGCTGGCTGGCCGCCCTGTTCCTCCTTTTCTTTATCGGCATGGCTTTCGAGGAGGTCGTTTCAAACAGTACCGTCGCTCTTGCTGTCGGGAGCGTGATGATCGGCGTGGCGTTTGCCATTCTTCACGGTCCCAAAAATGAATTCGTTGAGCACCTGGCCCTGGCGGTAAGTCTGACGGGCCAGGCCTTGGTCATATTCGCTTTCTTTGACACCACAGGTTCCGACAAGGAAATTGCCTGGCTGCTGGTGGCCCTGCTGCAGGCAGCCCTGGCCCTGGTTATGCCCAATTTTGTTCACCGGGTCTTTTCTTCCTTTGTCGCGGCGCTGGCTTTTAACGCGGTCCTGTCCTTATGGGGATACCATTTCATAGTCGCCGGGATTGTCCTGTTGCCGGCCGCTTTGTGCTGGCTCCATGAATTCAGCCGGCCTAAACTGATGAGAGCAAAACAGGCGATTGGCTATGGTCTGGTGCTGGCGCTCATACTACTTCAGGGCACGACATTGTATGGCTATCGGCAGGTGATGGATTTGCTGGATGGCCAAATTGTCCGGCAGCACCCGGAACTGTGGGACAAACCCTGGATTGAGGAAGTGCTTGTCGGCATGGTTGTTCTTTATGTGGTCCGGCATCTCCTGCAATGGTATCGGCAGCCCATTACCGGAGGTATTGCAATAACCTCCCTGCTGGCAACCGTTGTATTATGTGCCGTGTCCACAAAAGTCCAGGGTATCACTGTCGGGATGGTGATAATGCTGCTGGGTTTTGCAGGCTCTAATCGCGTTCTTCTGGGATTGGGAATGCTGTCGCTGCTTTCTTATATCTCTTTCTACTATTACCTGCTCGATATGACCCTGCTGGCCAAGTCGCAGACTTTGCTGGCCGTCGGTTTGGTTCTGCTCCTGGTCCGCTGGTTGCTGGTGACCCTCATTCCGGCGAACGGAGGAGCAAAACATGTCTAAAAAAATTGCCCTAGCTTCCCTGGTAATCATTCTGGTTCTAGTGAACTGGTCCATTTACAGTAAGGAACGGCAGCTTACCGGAGGGCAGATTGTCTACCTTGAACTGGCGCCCATTGACCCTCGTTCTCTCATGCAGGGTGACTATATGGCCCTGCGTTTCAAGGTGGCTGAGGAATTGTATAGGGTTTTACCAAAAACCGAAGAGTACCGCCGATGGCGCCATGATGTGGATGTGGCGGCGCGGGACGGCTATGCCGTCGTGAGCCTGGACGACAGGGACATCGGTTCTTTCAAAAGCATTTATAACAATCAGGCTCTCTCGGCAAAAGAGGTTCTTATGCGCTACCGCGTACGAAAAGGGGCGATTAAATTTGCCACCAACGCCTATTTTTTTCAGGAAGGCCAGGGGAAATACTTTCAAGCCGCACGGTACGGGCAGTTTCGAGTCGATGACAAAGGAGAATTACTGCTGGTGGATCTGTATGATATCGATCTGCAAAAAATAGAGCCTAAAATTGAGCCAAGAGGAGAAGAATAGCCAAACCGCCGTTGAATTGACTTCAGGTTCTTTTTTAAAACCCAGGGCAGTTTTTCTCATCAACTTAATACCGGAAATTCAATCGACCTCTCTTTATCTATGTCCACTCATTCACTTTACAGACACTGTTGTCTGAGCTGCGTCGTCTTTTCTCTGCTCCTGTTCTTTATTGACCGGCCTGATGCCTCCTGGGCAATTGAGCCGGATTCAACCGACAATGAAGCTGAAACGCTCTCCTATCTCAAGAGTTTATCAATAGAAGAACTCCTGCAGACCCGCATAACATCCGTTTCAAAAAAGTCAGAACATCTCTTCTCCGCGGCGGCAGCGATAACCGTCATCACCCAGGAGGACATTAAGAGAGCCGGTGCCAATTCCATCCCCGAAGCCCTGCGTCTCGTCCCAGGGCTGCAGGTAGCCCAGATCGACAGCTCACGCTACGCTATCAGCGCCAGAGGATTTAATGATTTTTTCGCCAACAAGCTGCTTGTGCTCATTGACGGCCGGTCCACCTATGCTCCGCTTTTTTCCGGAGTCTACTGGAATGCCCAGGATACGCTCATGGAAGATATAGACCGAATTGAAGTGATCCGTGGCCCCGGTGCAACCGTTTGGGGAGCTAACGCCGTAAACGGGGTCATCAACATTATCACTAAAAATAGTGCAGAGACACAGGGAACCCTAGTATCCACAGTGGTCGGCAACAAAATTCAACCCATGATCTCAACACGTTACGGTGGCCGAATCGACGAGAGCACGACATATCGACTGTTTGCCAAGGGATTTGAGCGGGCCGGCTTCGACAATCCCGGCGGCGCTGAGGCGCATGACGCATGGGACTCTCTCCGGGCAGGATTTCGATTGGACCGGGAACAAACCGGCAGTGATGCCGCGAGTGTCCAGGCGGAAATGTATCAAGGGTCGGCCGATGCCGTTCTCGGCATCTACGATTTTACTACGCAGCCGATCTCCAGTGTCGTTCAGGGGACCGAAGACTTTGAAGGCGGCCATGTCCTGACTAACTGGCGGCATCGGTTCTCCGCTGCTTCCGACATCACTTTTCAGATGTACTACGACCACACGCTCCGCGATCAGATCGTCGTCAAGGAGGCTCGCAATACCATTGATCTGGAGTTGAAAAATCACTGGAACCCCGCAGGAGTTCATGACATCGTCTGGGGGGCTGGCTACAGGTGGACAAAGGACCGTATCGACGATACCACGTATATCTCCTTTGACCCGGATAACCGGAGCGATAATCTCTGGAGTACCTTCATTCAGGACGATATCAACATTATTGACGACACCGCCTGGTTAACTCTCGGCTCCAAATTCGAGCACAATGATTATTCAGGTTTTGAGATCCAGCCAAGCGTGCGTTTTCGCATCCAGCCAACGCCACAACAGATTATTTGGACCGCGGTATCGCGGGCGGTTCGAACTCCGTCGCGATCAGAGCGGGATGTGGAAAGTAACATCATTAAAAAGATGGACAGCACGAATGATTTTGTCACGGCGCGTCTTCGGGGCAATCCCGCCTTTGATTCGGAAGAGCTGATAGCTTATGAATTAGGTTATCGCCGGCAGATTAGCAAGGTGGTCTCCATGGATCTTGCAACCTATTATAACGATTATGATAAACTTCGTGGTACACGGGCCTACCAACCATTTTTCGATCCGGCATCGTCTCCGCCTCTGCCTGTCATTCCATATGTGTTCGAGAACAACATAGAGGGCAGCGCCTATGGATTTGAACTGCAGGGAACCTGGCAGGCAGCGAAAAATCTGCGGTTTATCGCGGCGTATAGCTGGATAAAGCTCGATCTGCACTACAAGGATCCCGACCGAAGCGATGATAAAATCGTCGAAATGTATTTGACTCCACACCACCAGTTCCAGCTCCGATCGTCTCTTGACCTGACGAAAGACCTGTTTTTCGACACGGAGTTATATTATGTCAGCGGCCTGAACAGCAGTGAGATCGGCTCCTATATCAGACCAGGTCTCCGTGATATCGATTCTTATGTGCGGCTTGACCTGCAGCTTGGCTGGCAAGCTCTCGGTAATTTGAAGATATACTTCGGCATAAAGAACCTGCTGGACCCAGGCCATAAAGAATTTCCCGACAGCTCGCAAATCATTGCCTCCGATATCCCAAGGCAATACTGGATAAAAGCGACATGCACATTTTAGTCGTAAGGGGAACCGAATATATCCGGCGGCTGCTCCTCTCTATTAAGTACGCGCTCCCATGAAAAAGTGCAGATTCCTGCTGGTTCTCATGCTCATCCTGTTTTGCGGAGGGATCACTTCGCCACGAGCACAGGAAGTGGGGGAATACCACATCAAGGCGGTCTTTCTGCTCAACCTCACGCACTTTGTCAATTGGCCTGCAGAGGCCATGGTAACCGAGAAGCCATTTATTATCGGCATATACGGCCCCGATCCTTTTGGCTCCATTCTCGACCGGGTCATAAGCGGCGAAAAAGTTCGTTCCCGCACGATTACCATCAAACGCTATTCCCGGTTCAGTGAGCTTGCCCTGAACCCTTGCGACCTTCTCTTCATTCAGTCAAGTAAATTTGCTGAATGGCCACAGCTCAGTCAATATCTGGCCGGCTCTCCGATTTTGACTGTCGCGGACAGCGTAGGTTTTCCCGAACAGGGGGGGATGGTCAATCTTCTGAAAAATGGACAAACAATCCAGATACAAATCAATCATGATGCTGTTTTAAAATCAGGACTTACCATGAGTGCCAAGCTACTTAACCTCGCGCACCTTGTAAAATGACATGAATACCGGAAAAACTCACTTCAGCTACCATGACTGGCCCATTAAACGAAAATTATCGGGTATCGTCATTCTTATATCAGGGTTGCTCATCGGTTGCATGGCTGTTGCCGTAATCGGTGAAAAATACTACAGCTATCGAACCAAGCTGATAAAAAATTCCAGCGTTCTCGCGGAAATTGTCGGGGCAAACAGCACCGCCGCCCTGATCTTCAGGGATACGGAAACCGCCTCCGAGATACTTGCCGCCCTGCGTGCCGAAAAGGACATCATCGCCGCTAATCTTTACGATAGTAAAGGGATGATTTTCACCTCATATTTCAACCAGGAATTTTATAAACATAACACTATTCCACCGCCGATTTTCGATCTTGATCTGGATGCAACCGACTTTTCCCCACAATTCGGCAAACGTTACTTTGACATTACCCGGCCGGTCTATCTGGATGAAAAAACCATCGGCTACATAGTTCTTCGTACCGACCTGACCGGTCTGATTGAGAATATTGAACTTTTCATCGTCATCATTTCCTGTTTCGGTTTGCTGCTTTTTGCACTCGGGCTGCTTATCTGCTCACGACTCAACCGGACCATTATCGACCCTGTCACCAGACTCGCCGACAGCATGCAGGAAGTACAGCACACCCAGAATTTCGGTATACGGATGGTGAAGCCGCATAATGATGAGATTGGTGTATTGATTGACGGATTCAATTCAATGCTTGCTCAGATGGGCAAGCGTGACGCGGAACTTGCCCGGCATCAGAATCACCTCGAGCAGCTTGTCGATACGCGGACCAGGGAACTGAAGACCGCCAACGAACTGTTACTTAATGAAATCGAGGAGCGCCGGGAGGCCCAGGTCAGACTTGTCCATGCTCAGAAAATGGAGGCCATAGGCACCCTTGCGGGCGGAGTGGCGCACGATCTCAACAATATCCTCTCCGGCATTGTCAGCTATCCCGATCTGTTGCTTCTGGATCTGCCCGAAGATTCAAAACTGCGGCAGCCGATTTCAATTATCAGTTCCTCCGGCAAGAAAGCAGCGGCCATCGTCCAGGATCTGCTGACGCTTGCCCGTAGAGGAGTCAAGGTCTCGGAACAGGTCGATCTGTGCCAGATAATCAGCGATTATCTGGCAAGTCCTGAACATCATGAATTGGCAAAAAACCACCCAGGGGTCGAAATAAATTTCGAAAAAAATGACAGGGCCTGCATTATGAACGGATCATCTGTTCATCTCTCTAAAACCGTCATGAACCTCGTTTCGAATGCAGCCGAAGCAATTGCGGATAAAGGGATCGTCGAGATTCGCCTCGAAGAGGTTTATCTTAATTCTCAGCCAGTGGATTTTACGCATTGGCGTCAGGGGCCCTACCTCAGGTTAACCGTTGCAGACACAGGAAGCGGAATACCCGAACAGTATCTCGGCAGAATTTTTGAACCCTTTTATACCAGAAAGGTTATGGGCCGCCGCAGTGGAACGGGACTCGGCATGGCCGTGGTGTGGGGAACCGTCGAGGATCACAAAGGCTGCATCACCGTGACCAGCAAGGAGGGGAGCGGGACGACTTTTCAACTCCTTTTCCCCGCCTGTGTATCGCAAAACCAGCCACCGCCCCAGCCCGGCCGGACCGAGGAACACTTTCAGGGGGACGGCCAGACAGTGCTCGTCGTCGATGATTCGGGAGACCAGCGGCAGATTGCTTCGGATATCCTGAGGCGTCTCGGCTATACAGTGACGGCGGTCGACAGCGGCGAAGCGGCGGTCGAGTATCTCAGACAGACTATTCCCGACCTCGTGCTTCTTGATATGCTCATGCCGCCGGGCATCGATGGATTGGAAACCTTCAGGCGGATACGCGAATTTCGGCCGGACCAGAAAGCCATAATAGCCAGCGGGTACTCCCATTCCGATCGAATTGAGACCGCCATGAACCTCGGCATCTCGGAGTTTGTGGTGAAACCTTATACAGTCAGGCGCATAGGGCAGGCGGTACATTCAATCCTGCAAGGGGTTCTGTCTTAGATCTTAGCGATCTCGTCATAACGCCGTTTCTAAGCCCAGTACTTGGGGGAAAAAAGTGCAAATGTCTGTTAGCCAACGAGGCGGTAAGCGAGCCCCTCGGAGTATCAATAAACTCCGAGGGGGTAGGAAAAGAATCAAGAATGTCAATCATCTTTATCCGGGTTAGACGAGAGGTGCCTGAACGATGCCGGTCCCCACATCTTCTTCCTCGATGCCAGCCGTCAGTGAGCCAAGTGT
The DNA here is from genome assembly GCA_963835305.1 of uncultured delta proteobacterium. GTDB lineage: Bacteria > Desulfobacterota > Desulfobulbia > Desulfobulbales > Desulfocapsaceae > Desulforhopalus_A. Next base: position 333,839 of record CAWIEU010000005.1, on the reverse strand, counting down.
TCCGCTGGCCAGGAGGCGCACCAGCAGAGCCTGAGCTTCAACCCTGCCGGTCAGTTCCAGCTGCCGCTGTGCCCACAGCGCAGCAACTCCGGCGACATGGGGGGTGGCCATGCTGGTGCCGCTCATGGATCTCAGTCCTCCTCCCGGAAAAGCGGAGATGATATTGACTCCCGGCGCTGCAATATCCACTTGATTATTGGAGAAGAAAGCTACCGCCAGTCCGCTGTTCGTTTCCTGGAGCGCTCCCACTGAGATGATGCCCGTACCTGCCGCCGGCGGTGAAACAGCGATCTCATACTCAGGCCGCTTGCTTTCATTGCCTGATGCGGCAACTATAATTGTTCCTTGACCGAAAGAGCCGTGCATCTGAACGTAGCGGGACAGTTCGGTGAACAGGTTGATATTGGCCCGGTAGGCTTCCAGGGCCAGGGAGGTCGCCGGATTGATGTCGTAGCCGCCCTCTTTGACCAGAGAGTCGACATAGCCGGGGAAATCTATGCCCAGTGACATGGAGATGACATTGGCCCCTCCCTCGACCGCCCATTCGATAGCGTGGGCGATGGTGGCCGAAGTGCCGCCGCCGGCACCCAACACCTTGCCTATCAGGGCACGCCTGATGTTGCGGGCTATGCCGATCCGGGTGCCGGTTACATCTCCGCCGAAAATGGTACCGGCACAATGGGTGCCATGGCCATGCTGATCGTTGTCGCTTTCGGAGGTAAAGTTCTTTTGAACAAGTTCGCAGTGAGCAAAGGCCGGATGGCTGGGATCAATGCCGGTATCGAGGACAGCCACGGTGATACCGCTGCCGTCAAAGGGCGACTCGGTCGCTTTTACACTTCGCAAGCCCCAGAGGTCGCCGGCATCGGAGGGGCCTATGGCGACTGAATCCACCGGTTTGACCAGCTGTATCGGCATCGGTGGTGCGACGGCGCGTATTTCCGGATCACGCCGCAGGTCGGATCGTTCGGCCTTGGTCAGTTCAGCCTCTTCGAGGATTATGGCTTCAGGCGGTGCTGCGGTCATGGGAGCTCCCATGCCGCGGATCCCTGCGCGGGGACCAAGATTATCAAAAGTAGGAGACGCCAGTCTTTTGTTTCGCAGGATGATAAAATTTTCTGTATTCATGGCATGATACTCCTTTATCTAGAGGAAGTTATCCGATTATGCGGATAACGGTTTTCCCTGCAGACAACGAGTATTGCTTTTCCGCAGGGAACTGAATCCCTTGGCAGCTTTGGCGGTCAAGCTTGAATACGTGAAAACTGGTGAAAATCTTTTTAGTACCTTAGAAATTCTTTTCCGGCTTTTTGGGAAAGAATTTCGTGAAGGTACTTATACCCGACTTATTTTCCATCCATCGGGGTTGGTTTTAGGTCTTCGGCAGTTTTTTCGATAGAGAATTCCCCGTAGAACCTGAATAGATTTGATGCCTGCCCCGGATAGTATGCCAACACCCCCCAGGGGGTATAAGGCACTAAAGGACAGCAAATTGAGAAGAACCACAAAATGATTGTGTGTACACTCTCTCCCCCGGTCAATGGAGAAAGATGTTTTTTTAGTGAGATTCTCACATCCGGAACAAAAAGATGCGAAAAGCCGGTGATTATACTCCTTCAGCAGGTATAGGCACTCAGCCAAGCAGCTCCAGAAGATCCGGACCAAGATAGGTCCGTTCGTTGTCCCCGAGAATGCCAAGCGAAAGGCAGATCAGCGTCCAGAAATGGATGACGCCGTAGTCGCCGCCGTAGTGATGGCCGATGTCCTCCATCTGTGAATGGCAGTTATGGCAGGGGGTAAGCACATAGGCGGCACCGGTTGCGGCGATCTGATCAAATTTACGTTTGCCGTAGGTCCGCCGATGGGCCGTCATGCCGGCCTGCAGAAACCCCCCGCCTCCGCCGCAACAGTAGTTGGCGCTGCGGTTGGGTTGCATATCGATGAAATTTTCTTCGCCTACCAGCCTTTTCACCACAAAACGCATATCCTCGGCAATGGATTCCCCATAGGCTTTTCGGACAATCATGCATGGATCCTGCACGGTGAACTTAATGCCCTGTTTGTTCCAGTTGGAATTGACTGGTAATTTTCCTTCCCGGATCCATCCGGCATAGTAGGTAATCAGGCTTTCCAGTTTGAAATCGGCCTCCATACCGAACCGGTTCAAGGCGTTCCACATGGTGTAGTAACTGTGGCCGCACTCGGTATTCAACCAGACTCTGCAGCCCAGTTCATTGACCGCCTCGACCCGCTTTTTGACGACCTCGTACCAGGCCGCTTCATCGCCCGAAAACATGCAGAAATTTTCGGCGGCCCAGCCCTTGGAGGAATAGGTCCAGTCGGCGCCGACGAGGTCTAAAATCTTCCACAGCGGCACCATCTCGTCCGGCTCGCTCATCGGTTCTCTTGAATTCTGGTTAACAAAGAAGAACGCACCTTTTTTATCCATTGGAGCCTGCAGGTGGGCAAAAGCGGGCTGATTTTGCCGAACTTCCTCCAGCACGTCCTGGACTACGAAGATAAAGTCCTGCGGCGGCAGACCCATGGCGCTGGTCGAATCGGTTGAGCGAATGAGTTGGCAGGAGCGGACTATTCCAGACGGTTTATCCTCCTGCGGCCAGTTACCGCGGGCCAGGAAGACGAGCTGGGAGATGTCGATGTTCATCGGACAGACATGCATGCAGCGTTTGCATTGCGTGCAGCACCAGACCCAGGGAGTGGTGGACAGCTCCTCATCCATGCCCAGCATGGCCATGCGGATGAACTTTCGCGGATCCATATTTTCGATTCCCGAAGCCGGACAGCCGGATGAGCAGAGACCGCAGGTTAAACAGGCCTCAAAACTTGCGCCCTCCGGCAGCAGTTCCATGGCCTTTTCCTTGAAGTTTATGGTGGGGATTTTCGGATTTGACATGAGTTCCTGTCCTCGCCGCCTAGTGAGGTCGGGCGGATAAGTATTTTTCAGCGGCTTCCACTGCCTTGTAGGCCGTGGCTATGGCAATTCCAGCCCCGCTGCGTTCCCGGATCCAGTCCTGATGGGCGAGGATGATACCCGCGGCAAAAAGGCGGGCATTGTACGGTTTGCCGTTTTCGGCAAGCGGCCTGTATGCCGCATCTATTTCGATGCCGGCTTGGTGGATCGCATGACCCCGGGAATCAATATAGTCTTCCCGGTACCAATCCGATCGGGATCGGGGCTGACTGACCGGCAGATCAAGCAGCGATTCGGTGATCCCTGAGATATGCGCCGTGAGACCGCCACTTAAAAATCGGCCGGTGGCCAGGATAACCGTTTTGGCATGGAGGGAGACAGGACCGTAATTATCTCTTAAGTCAAGCAAGGCACCATCCGTCTCAAAACTGAGGGAGGTGACCTTCTGCTGGGGAATGAGGGTGAGCCCTTGTTGCGGCAACACCTGTTCGAACATTTCGCGCAGGCGAATTCCAGGGACTGAAGGCGGCATGGTCGGAATCTCAAAGATCTGCAGCCCGGTGAGCCGTTCCAGCTCGGTTTTAACCAGATCCGGTCTATGCATCCCCAGGATGGCGGGAAGACCGACTATTTTCTTTTCCCCGGCCGCCTCTACTAACAGTTTGGCTAATTGAGTTCTGGTTGCGGGCACTTCCAGGGCCCGCGCCATAACTTCCGGATATATTTCGCCTATGGCCATGTCCGGAAAGGTGAGCCGTGCCGAGCAGAGATTTGGCCATATATCCCGGAGATTGGCCACCAGCTGGCGGGCACTGAAACCTTTCAGCCCTTGGAAATCAATTATCACACACGGAGTTTTTTCGGATAAAGCCTTCGGGCCTGCCGCCATGGTGGCCGGGACGCAGAGGGTTTTCTTCAGGGTGCCGGCAGGGGTAAGACCAGTGATATTCCTGTTGTTTGGAGCGGTGTAGGTGATACCGGACTTCCCCAGAAAAGTGCTGAACTGCTCGAAACTTTCCCGGATGTCAACTTCGGATATCCGGCTGAGGGGATGATCGGGCTGGAATTTTTTCAACTGCTCCAGACCATTCCAGGGGTTGTCTATAGCGGTTGATGTTTCCTCGCTTGCTCCAAGCAGGTCCAGATAACCGGTGGTATAGGCCACCGCTCCGGTATTGCCGATCTGAGCGGTGTTTATTTTTCGATTAAGAGCAAAGATGGATGCGGCGAAGCCGGCAATGCCTGAACCAATTACTGCCAGCTCGGTCTTAATATGGCGGGTTTCTTCTCTCATGAGGTGTCTGCTTCCTACGGTTTTAGCTCATTGTCGAGGTCGTCGAGGGTATCGAGGCCGAGCAGTCCGCAATGGAGCGCTTCCGCCAGTTCCATTTGCGCCGCCTGCTGACCCCAGATGACGGTGCGCATTCCCTTGAACCGTTCGTTAAAAAAATTCCTCATATGTATAAGACCGGTTTTATCACCATAGTACCCCTGGTCGTAGAGATAGGAGGCGATACGGATACCGCAGAAAGATCCCTGGCAGGGCCCTTTACCGGCACGGGACCTGAGGGCGATAGCCTCAAGGGTCATCTGTTCTTCTGCTCCCGGAGCGCTTTCGACTATTTCATCGATTGCCGATTGCGGAACCATTTCGCATTCACAGAGGATCATATCCCCAGGATTATTGGCCTTGTACCAGTAACGGGGTGCCGCTCCCGGTTCTGTCCACCTGCAGGCCTCGGAGTCCGGCAGAATAACGCTGTCCGTTCTGCATGGTTCGGTGTTACCCAGCCTGCTCGCGACAAGATCGGAAGTTTTTTCGGCCATCAACCGGAAGGTGGTCAGCTTCCCGCCGGTTATGGTGCAGAAATTTGTCAATCCCTGCGAATTATGGTCAAGAAGGGCAAAACCTCGGGTAGCCTCCCGGCCATCAAGGCTTTCAGCTGATTGCAGAAGTGGCCGAACCCTGGAAAACGCCCTGATATACCGGGCGGTGGCCAGGGCCGGAATCATCGCCGCTCCTTCGATTATATTACGATCGATCTCTTCGATCGTCGGACGAACGTTTTCCAGATTTCCAGTACGGACGGAAGTGGTCCCCAACACCGATACCGTCCCGCCGGGAACAAGGATGTCGCCATCGGCCGGGGGCCGCAGGCGATTGATAACATGACCGGCCATGCGGTCATGGCTGACAAGAAGCGTTCCCTTGGAATAGAGCAATTCGACATCGGTGCAGTCGGCCAGCCGGGCTATATCCATGGCCCATGCACCGCCGGCGTTGACATATTGTTTTGCCTGGATGCGCAGGTTGGAGTGCGTGCGGTTGTCCCGGCAGATTGCAGCAATGATTATGCCGTCTGCCATTTCAAATTCAATAATTTCCGTATGGGGACGATATCTGCTTTCCATCAAAATCCGGGCATGCGCGACGTTTTCAAGGGCCAGCCGAAAGGGGTCGATGGTTGCATCGGGTACGCGGTAAGCTTTTAGCAACTCCTCGGAGAGCAGCGGTTCGACTCTACGGGCATCAGCCGGACTGATTTCTTTGCATTCAATACCTGCCAGGGCGCATAGTTCCGGAAATTTTTCGGCAAACTGGGGATCATCACCTTCCACGGCAACGAAAAGGCCGCCGGTTTCCTCAATGCATTGAGAAGCCAGTCGTTTGAGCAGTTCGTTTTCCTGCCTGCATTCAATTGCCGAATGGAGATCATTGGAAACGTAGCGGGCACCGGAATGCAGGAGGCCGTGATTGCCGCCGGAAGCACCGGCACAGAGATCGCGCTTATCGATCAGGATCGTGTGTAGCCCACGCAGGGCCAGATCGCGCATGATTCCCGCTCCCGTTACGCCGCCGCCGATGATCAGCACATCTGTTTCTATGGTTGTTTCACTCGCTTCTGAAAGCTGGTGTTGGAAAATCGGCGTCATAATCTGATTTCTCGCCATCGGGAAATTTTATAGGTTGTTTAGGATTTTCGCTGGAAATGTCTGAAACCTGTAACCGGAATAGTCATGCTGATGTTGTAAACTGCTTTGAATATTTGTTCAAGTGAAATTTTATTTTGCTTCAAACGAAACTAAAAAACTCAAAATATGAAACAAAAACCCGCAAAACACCCAAGGCTCCGGATGAAAAATTTAATTTACTAGGAAAAGCCGGGCAGGCTAAAAAAAGGAAAATTATAAATAACCAGGTGTGACAGGGTATCCCGGCAAAAATCAAGGATACCCTGTTGGAGTGCTTTATTTTGTAAGGGTGCGCCGTACGGCATCCTGCCAGCCTTTATATTTTCGGATTCGAATGTCTTCGTCAAGGGTGGGGGTAAAGCGTTTGTCCCGCTTCCAGGCATTGCTGAACTGCTCGGGCGGGGGGAAGAGTCCTTGTTGCAGGCCGGCCAGATAGGCCGCGCCAAGGGCGGTGGTTTCCAGAATTACCGGTCGATCCACTGGAGCGTTGAGGATATCGGCGAGGAACTGCATGGTATAGTTGGAGGCGACCATGCCGCCATCAACCCGCAAGACGGTTTCTCCCATGCTCTGCCAGTCGCCGCGCATGGCGTCAAGCAGGTCGCGCGTCTGGAAACAGACTGATTCTAAAGCGGCTTTGGAGAGTTCGGCCGGACCTGTGGCCCGGGTGATTCCGAAAATCGCGCCGCGGGCCTCCCCGTCCCAGTGGGGAGCACCCAGACCGGTGAAGGCCGGGACCAGATAGACATCCTGGTTGATGTCGGCCTGGCGGGCAAGTTTTCCGGTATCGGAGGCCGATTCGATTAACCCCATGGCATCACGCATCCACTGTACAGCCGCGCCTGCTACAAAGATCGAACCTTCCAGAGCATACGTATTTTTGCCGTTTAACCGATAGCCGATGGTAGTCAGAAGCCTGTTCTTCGACCTCACGGCTTGGTCACCCGTATTGAGAACCACGAAACAGCCGGTGCCGTAGGTGGATTTGATCATGCCGGGCTGAAAACAGGCCTGGCCCACGAGCGCAGCCTGCTGGTCTCCGGCAATGCCGCCTATGGGAAGAGCCGCACCCAGAAGTGACGGCTCGGTCATGCCGAAGTCAGCGGAGCAATCCTTGACCACCGGAAGAAGAGATGCGGGAATATCGAGCAGCTCGAGTATTTCCTTATCCCAGCAGTTCTCATGGATATTATAGAGCATGGTACGCGAGGCATTGGTGGCGTCGGTGCTATGTTCCCTGCCGCCGGTCAGACGCCAGAGCAAAAAGGTATCGACGGTACCGAAGCGGAGCTTGCCGGCTCTGGCCTTTTCCCGTGCTCCAGCCACATTGTCCAGCATCCATTTGATTTTGGTGCCGGAAAAGTAGGAATCGAGCAGGAGCCCGGTCTTGGCGGTGATCATCGGATCATGCCCCTCATCGCGCAATTGCCTGCAATATTCCGATGTTCTTCTGTCCTGCCAGACTATAGCCCTGTGAATTGGTTTGCCGGTATCTCTATCCCAGAGGATGGTGGTTTCCCGCTGGTTGGTGATGCCGATTGCCGCGATGTCGGTTGCCGAAATACCTGAATTTTTCAGGACTTTTCCGCAGACCGCAAGGGTTGAGCTCCAAATTTCCTCGGGGTCGTGCTCGACCCAGCCGGACTGTGGAAAAAATTGCTCGAACTCCTGCTGGGCGATAGCGATAATTTCGAGCTGATCGTTAAAAACAACAGCTCTGCTGGAGGTGGTTCCCTGATCGATTGCAAGGATATGCGATGCCATTGCGAATCTCCTTCGTTAACCCCGGTAAACGGGAAGCAAGCCGGGATAAGTACCTTGAAACAGAATATTATCTTGCAAAAAACACCAAAGCATTTTGTAAGGGACTAAGGATTCCGGACCATTGTTCTCGGTTCTCTTTCTGCTGCATTGTGCCCGTAATTGTTCACCGGGTAAAGCAAAATGTTTGCATGGCCTAAGAGTTGTAACCGTTCACCAGTGCTCCGGCTGGGCACAATTGGGCTCGGGCATGCAGGGGCGGGTTTTAAACCCGCCCTCTATCACGGCGGCCCGATTGTGTCAGGTGGGATACTGGTGAACGTTTACGTCAGCCCAGAGGTGTTCGCCACCTTTTACTTCTTGGCGGATGCGGCCCAGCTTTTAACAAGCTCATCGTAGTCAACGGTTATACCTTTCGGTTTCTCGTTGGCAAGCTTTGGCTTGGGTGAGCCGGGCAGGTTAAGCCAGTAGGACGGATCCTGCTTTTTGTTCAGCTTCGGTCCGCATTCGCCCTGGATACCGGATCGCTCAATACGTGCCATAACCTTATCCTGCTGCATGGCCAGAGAGTCCATAGCCTCCTGGGGAGTCTTGTCGCCGGTTACCGCGTCAGCCACATTCTGCCACCAGAGTTGGGCAAGTTTTGGGTAATCGGGTACGTTGGTACCGGTCGGTGTCCACTGAACACGGGCAGGGCTGCGATAAAATTCCACCAGACCGCCGAGTTTAGGCGCACGCTCGGTGAAAGAGGCATCCCAGATATCACTCTCACGGATCGGGGTGAGCCCGACATGGGTTTTTTTCAGGCTGACTGTCTTGGAAATGACGAACTGGGCATAGAGCCAAGCTGCCTTACGGCGATCAACAGGCGTGGATTTCATCAGGGTCCAGGAACCACAATCCTGATAACCAAGCTTCATCCCTTCCGACCAGTATGGACCGTGCGGGGACGGAGCCATACGCCATTTGGGATTGCCCTGCTCATCAACCACGGGATTGCCGGGCTTGGCCATATCTGCGGTAAACGCGGTGTACCAGAAAATTTGCTGGGCGATGTTGCCCTGAGAGGGTACCGGACCCGCCTCGGAAAAGGTCATACCGGCGGCCTCGGGTGGAGCGTATTTTTTCAGCCAGTCTATATACTTGGTCAGGGCATAGACTGCGGCTGGTGCGTTGGTGGCGCCGCCGCGGGCTACGGTAGATCCGACAGGCCGGCAGCCGTCAACCCGGATACCCCATTCGTCCACCGGCAGTCCGTTTGGAATACCTGCATCTCCGGTACCGGCCATCGACAGCCAGGCATCGGTGAAACGCCAGCCGAGCGAGGGATCCTTTTTGCCATAGTCCATATGGCCATAGACCCGTTTACCGTCGATCTCCTTGACCTTATCGGTGAAGAATTCGGCGATATCTTCGTAGGCGGACCAGTTGACGGGGACGCCGAGTTCATAGCCGTACAGCTCTTTGAATTTAGCCTTCAGGTCGGGGCGGGTAAACCAGTCATAGCGGAACCAGTAGAGGTTGGCGAACTGTTGATCGGGGATTTGGTAGAGTTTACCGTTGGGGGCGGTGGTAAAAGATTTACCGATGAAGTCGTCAACATCGAGCATAGGGTCGGTGACGGCTTTACCTTCTCCGTTCATCCAGTCGGTCAACGGTACAACCTGATTGTAGCGGAAATGGGTGCCTATCAGGTCGGAATCATTGATATAGGCGTCATAGATGTTTTTGTTCGACTGCATTTGGGTCTGCAGTTTCTCGATAACATCGCCCTCGCCGATCAGATCGTGGGTGACATGGATGCCGGTGATCTCCGTGAAAGCTTTCGCAAGGGTTTTTGATTCATATTCGTGGGTGGTAAGTGTCTCCGAGACCACCTTGATATCCATCCCCTTGAACGGTTCCGCCGCCTTGATGAACCATTCCATCTCTTTCATCTGGTCGGCTTTTGAAAGGGTTGATGGTTGGAATTCACTCTCCACCCATTTCTTCGCTTCATCCATCCCCGCCTGGACGCCGGCAGCTCCTGCCAGAAACGCGACCATGGCTGTTGCTGTTACAAGCTTTTTAATCATCGTTTTCTCCTCTATTGTTTTGCGATTTTCCTGCCACTCCGATCATGTGACAGAACGAAACAACGGTACAAACAACTCACTTGTGTCTGTCCGGAAACGGCCTTTTTTCCCGGACAGACTCTTGCTACACCAACCTGAAAACGCAGAGAGCATAGAAAAAGGAAATGGCCAACGCCCACCAGAGCGCCAGACCAGGAAACAGAGCCAGCCAGATGATATGTATGAAGGCAGACCCAAGCAGGGAAACGAAGAGGCGGTCTCCCCTGGTGGTCTCGAAGTGAAGGACGCCAAGACGCGGAGCCCCGCCGGGACTTTTCATCTCCCATATGGTCATGAGGACCAGCAGGCAGAAAATGATGATAAAGAAAGCGGCGGTTGGTTTGGTCCAGGCCATCCAATTGAGATTCATGGTTCTATCCTCTTTTGTCCCCGATATGACATGGAGGTCGGGGTTTTTCAAGATATTGAAATTATTTCTATTTCACTCTTCCCGTAGAATGCAGTGGGATAAGTTATGTGGTGAAATTTTTTCTAAACAGTGGAAGAATTTCTCCTTCACTAACCCCGCACACGGCAGCGGGATAAGTTCAATCACGAAGATCTTTCTAAACAGTGGAAAGAATTTCTATTCTCTCATCCCGCAGACAGCAGCGGGATAAGTTCAATCACGAAATTCTTTCTAAACAGCAGAAAGAATTTCTATTTCACTAAACCCTTCCAAGGGCAAAACCCTTAGCAATATGATTACGCACAAACCAGATAACCAGTGCTCCCGGCACAATGGTCAAAACCCCGGCCGCGGCGAGTACACCCCAGTCGAGCCCGGAGGCGGAGACGGTACGGGTCATGATAGCTGAAATCGGTTTGGCGTTTACTGCTGTAAGTGTCCTGGCGAGGAGCAGTTCCACCCAGGAGAACATGAAACAGAAAAAAGCCGTAACCCCGATGCCGGAGGCGATATTGGGGATGAAGATTTTCACGAAAAAACGAGGCCAGGAGTAGCCGTCGACAAAGGCGGTCTCATCTATCTCTTTGGGGATACCGGACATGAAACCCTCGAGTATCCAGACGGCCAGCGGCAGGTTAAAGAGGCAATGGGCAATGGCCACGGCGATATGCGTGTCAAAGAGACCGATCGATGAATAGAGCTGAAAGAACGGCAGGGCAAAAACCGCTGGAGGCGCCATGCGATTGGTCAGCAGCCAGAAAAACAGATGTTTGTCTCCGACGAAGGTGTACCTGGAAAAGGCATAGGCTGCAGGCAGCGCGAAGGTGACTGAGATGACCACATTAATGGACACATAAATCATCGAGTTGATATAACCTGAATACCAGGAGGGGTCAGTGAAGATGACCCGGTAATTGGCGAACGTCAGGTTCTGCGGCCAGAGACTGAAGATCGACAGGATCTCTTCATTGGTCTTCAGGCTCATGTTCACCAGCCAGTAGATCGGCAGCAGCAGGAAGATTATATAGATGGCGGGAATAAGCCATTTTACGCGCATATCAGGCACCTCCATTGTAATCGTTAAGCGAGAACAGCAAAATGCTCATATAACTTCAGACCTGTAAATGTTCAACAGTGCTCCATATGCGCACAAGCAGGCCGGCGGGCTATAGTTGGCTATGCACAGCGGTCTGATCGTGCGCATATGGTGTGCTGGTGAACGTTTACCCTCCATTTGAACTTTCTTCGCCTATATTGCTCATCACCGTATAGAAAACATAACTGAGCAGCAGAATAACCAGAAAATAGACCAGGGACATGGCGGCTGCCGGGCCGAGATCGAACTGGCCGATAGCCATCTTCACCAGATCGATGGACATGAAAGTCGTCGAGTTGCCGGGGCCGCCGCCGGTGATGACAAAGGGCTCCGTGTAGATCATGAAACTGTCCATAAAGCGGAGCAGCACAGCAATCAGCAGTACCCGCTGCATCTTGGGCAGCTGGATATACCTGAACACAGAAAATCGCGAGGCACCGTCAATTTTGGCCGCCTGGTAATAGGCGTCGGGGATGGAGCAGAGCCCTGCATAGCAGAGCAGGACAACCAGACTGGTCCAGTGCCAGACATCCATGACGATAACGGTGAGCCAGGCGGCAATCGGTTCCTGGGTATAGTTGTAGTCAACACCAATTGATGACAGGCTGTGACCGAGTAGGCCGATATCCACCCTGCCGAAGATCTGCCAGATGGTGCCGACTACATTCCAGGGGATGAGCAGAGGCAGGGCCATGGTGATCAGACAGACAGGCACCCCCCAGCCCTTTTTCGGCATGGCCAGGGCGATAACGATCCCGAGCGGAATTTCAATCGCCAGGATGATGCTGGAAAAGAGCAGCTGTCTCAGAAAGGCGGCATGAAAGCGTTCCGAATGCACCAGATCACGGAACCAATCCATCCCCACCCAGAAAAACTGGTTGCTGCCGAAGGTATCCTGGACCGAGTAGTTGACCACGGTCATCAGGGGAATGACGGCGCTGAAGGCCACCACCAGAAAAACGGGCAGAACCATAAACCAGGCTTTTTGATTCGTCTGTTTGGCGATCATGGCTGCTCTCCTGCTTTGAGATGGTCGTTGACATAGATATTGGTATGGGCGGTATCGAAAATCAGAGACGCCTTGTTATCCGTCATCCCGGAAACCTCCGGCATGACCACGTGAAACTCATGGCTGTTCAGAGCGACGCGAGCGATTTTGTAGCGCCCGATATCGTCGATCTTGATGATTTTCACCGGCAGTCCCTGCTCGTTCGGCGGAGCTAACTTCAGATATTCCGGGCGGATCCCGACTTCGATTTTGGCTGTAGACGGCAGTTCAGGATAATGGCGGTCGAGCGTAATCTCGTGGCCTTCGATACGGACCTTGTTGCCCTGCAGGGTGCAGGGAACGATATTCATACCGGGAGAGCCGATAAAATAGCCCACAAAAGTGTGTTCCGGCCGTTCAAACAATGCCTCGGGGGTGCCGACCTGGACTATTTTACCTTCATACATGACGATCACCTCGTCGGCAAAAGTCAACGCCTCGGTCTGGTCATGGGTAACGTAGATCATGGTGAAGCCGAACTGCTTGTGCAGGTGTTTGAGCTGTGAGCGAAGCTCCCATTTCAGTTGCGGATCGATGACGGTGAGCGGTTCGTCAAAGAGAATGGCATTGACGCTCTGGCGGATCAGCCCCCGGCCAAGAGAGATCTTCTGTTTGGCGTCGGCGGTCAGGTGCTGAGCCTTGGTGTGGAGATCATTTTCCAGCCCGAGCATTTTGGCGAGCTCGATGACCCTCGGTTCGATTTCCGTCGGAGTCCGGCCGCGGTTCTTGAGTGGAAAGGCCAGATTCTGGAATACTGTCATAGTGTCATAGATTACCGGAAACTGGAAAATCTGGGCGATATTGCGTTTTTCCGTGGGCAGTCCCGTGACATTTTCCTCGTTAAAAAGCACCTGCCCCCTGGTCGGAGTCAGCAGGCCGGAGATGATGTTCAGAAGAGTTGTCTTGCCACAGCCGGAAGGCCCGAGCAGGGCGTATGCTCCCCCGTCGCGCCAGGTGAGATTGAGCTTTTTCAGAGCGTAATCGTCCGGATTGTTCGATGCTCCCGTATAGGAATGCGCGATATCCTTTAAGGTTATATTAGCCATGGAATTCTCCTAGTATCCTTCGACGCCGTTTTCCGGAGTAACAACCAGTGAGTCGTTGCTGTCGAATACATAAAATTTGGCGGGGTCCATAAAAATTTCGATAGTTTCGTCGACATCGAAATTATGGATTCCGGGAGCGAGGAGCACCCAGCGAACTCCTGCCAGATCGACGTGGACATAGCTCTCCGAGCCGGTTATCTCGGTTACCGCGACTTTCGCCTTGACGGCGATTGCCCTGTCGGAGGTACGGTGCAGGTAAAGATGGTGCGGTCTGAAGGCGATGGTATAGTCGTCATCGGGCAACAGCGGTAACTGCCCCAGAAGAGGAATTTCTACCTGGCCCTTGAACAGCATGGTGTTGTTGAGTTTGGTCACCGGCAGACAGTTGAGGGGTGGATCGGAAAGGGTTTTGGCCGTGATGAGGTCCCGCGGCCTTGAAAAAACCTCAATGGTCGGTCCGAACTGGGTGACTTTCCCTTCATGCAGAGAGGCGGTATTGCCGCCGAGAAGCAGAGCCTCGGAAGGTTCGGTGGTGGCATAGACGAAAATTGAGCCGGTTTCCGAAAAAATACGGGGCAATTCCTCCCGGAGTTCCTCGCGCAGTTTGTAATCGAGGTTGGCCAGCGGTTCATCAAGAAGTACCAGGTCGGCCTGTTTGACCAGGGCCCTGGCCAGAGCGGTGCGCTGCTGCTGCCCGCCGGAGAGTTCCTGGGGCAAGCGCTTGAGCATCTTGTCGAGTTTGAGCAGCGAAGCGACTTTTGCGACCCGCTCTTTGAGTTCCGGAGCTGCGACTCCGGCGATGCGCAGAGGAGAGGCGATATTTTCAAACACGGTCAGGTTGGGGTAGTTGATGAACTGCTGATAGACCATGGCCACATTGCGTTTTTGCACAGGCATCCCGGTGACGTTACGTCCGGCAAAATAAACGGTGCCGGAGGTCGGCTGATCGAGTCCCGCCATAAGGCGCATAAGCGATGTCTTGCCGGAAAGGGTCGGACCGAGAAGAATGTTCAAGGTCCCCGAATCAAAGGTGAGTGAGACGTCGGCGATATGAAACTCCCTGCCGACTTTTTTACATACATCGCGTAGCTCGAGCTGCATTACTTCTCCTCGTCGGTTATCGGCAAAAAGGACTTTCCGCCGATACATTCATTTTGATGTACCTCTCTAAATTTTCGGTTTCCGCCGCAGACAGGAACAGTCCCAGTTTGGTACGCCGCCAGAGGACGTCTTCCGCACATCTGACCCATTCGTTGGCGATAAGGTAATCGACCTCAAAACTGTATAGATCATGGCCCAACAGTTGACCCAAATCCGCATCACCTTTTATTCCGGCGGTCATGTCGTAGGCGCAGCTGCCGTAGGTGCTGAAGAGACGTTCGGCGAGTTCACGACTCAGTACCGGACAGCGCAGCAGGAGTTCTTCTACCTTCTTGGTGAAATCACCGGGCGGGAAATCGCCTCCGGGAAGATGATACATGCCGGTCCACTCTTTGCCCATTTCAGGGAGATAAGGAGCCAGCTTAGACAGTACCGATTCGGCGAGTTTCCGGTAGGTGGTGATCTTGCCGCCGTAGATGGAAAGAAGTGGTGCCTGGTTGTTGCCGGTATCAAGGCGTAGGACATAATCGCGGGTAGCAGCTTTCGCGTCACTCTTGCCGTCATCGAAAAGGGGCCGGACGCCGGAGTAGCTGCTGACGACGTCATCTGCGCCGATCTCTTGGACAAAATACTCGGATGCGGCTTTGCACAGATATTCGGTTTCCTCCGGGGAGATGCTCACGCAGTCCGGATCACCGTGGAAATCCTGATCGGTGGTGCCGATCAGGGTGAAGTGCTTTTCATAAGGAATCGCGAAGATGATTCGACCATCCTCATTTTGAAAAAGATAGGCCCGCCCGTGATCAAACAATTTTTTGACGATAATATGGCTGCCCTTCACCATGCGGATGTGTTCTTTCGTCTCAAGGTGAGTGATATGCTCAAGCAGTTTGTCCAGCCAGGGGCCGGCAGCGTTGATCAGGACTTTGGCTTCAATCTGCAACTCTTCGTTGTTTGCTTTATCAAGCAATTTTAGCTGCCAGATCCTATCAGTTCTGGTTGCGGCACAAAAGGCGGTGCGTGTCCTGATCTCGGCACCTCTTGCCGCGGCATCCATGGCGTTGAGTATCACCAGACGGCTGTCTATTACCCGGCAGTCGGAGTACTCGAAACCCGTGGTAAAATTTTTTTTAAGTGCCTGCCCTGCAACGTCGGTGAGGAGATCGACGCTGGATGTGCCCGGCAGGATTTTTCTGCCGCCGAGATGATCATAAAGGTAGAGACCGAGACGAATCAACCATGCAGGCCGTAATCCTTTATGGTGAGGAAGGATAAAGCGCAGTGGCTGGATGATATGCGGAGCGGCTTTGAGAAGGACTTCGCGTTCGTGTAAGGCTTCACGAACCAGCCTGAACTCGTAATATTCCAGGTATCTGAGCCCGCCGTGAATCAGTTTCGTTGATCGGGACGAAGTGCCTTCAGCCAAGTCGTCCTTTTCACAGAGAAACACGGATAAGCCGCGTCCGGCGGCGTCACGCGCAACACCGCAGCCATTGATACCACCGCCAATAATCGCTAAATCGAAAACAGGAGTTTTCATAATCGACGCTACCTATTGATATGCTGACTTTATCCGGCAGGTAACTTTATTCTCACAGTTTCTTTCAAATTCGGTCATAAATACTTTCGAACGCAAGTGTAACAGATACTTAACCGAAAAGAAATATCGCATCAAGTGAAAATTCCACGCCTTCGCATATTTTGGTTCCAGCAGTCTCATACGTTCACGGTATTGTGCTGCTCAGGGTTTGGTAATTATGACCTCAACTCCGCTTTGCAGGCAGATATCCTGGAGCTTCTTAGGCAGAATTTCGTCGATAACGAGAGTGTTTATCTGAGAAATATGACCGATGCGAATGGGAGCGCTTCTTTCGAGCTTCATGCTGTCGGCTACCAGAATGACCTTCCGGGCGTTTTGTATTATGGCCTGGGCAACTCGTACCTCGCGATAATCGTAGTCGAGAAGAGAACCGTCTTCGTCGATGGCTGAAACGCCGATGACTGCATAATCGACCTTGAACTGGTTGATAAAGTCAACCGTGGCGACACCGATGATCCCTCCGTCCGAACGGCGGACCTGCCCGCCGGCGATGATGAGTTCAATGCCGAGAAAATTTTTCATGATCTCAACAGCATTGATATTATTGGTGATTACCAGTAGACCTCGATGGTTGCACAGGGAATGGGCCACCTGTTCGGTGGTTGTGCCGATATTGAGCAGCAGGGAGCTGTTATCCGGAATCAGCTTCGCCGCAGTTTGTCCGATAGCTTTTTTTGCTTCGGGTGCCAGCAGGCGTCTGGCTTCATAACTGACGTTCTCAATGCCCGAGCCGACGATGGCGCCGCCATGTATTCGCTGCAGGAGCTGTTTATCGCAGAGTTCGTTCAGGTCCTTGCGGATAGTTTGCGCGGATACCTTGAAGATTTGCGACAGTTTTTCAACATCGACTCTACCGTTTTCTCTTGCCAGTCCAAGGATCTTGTTCTGCCGCTCGGATAGAATTTCCATGATACCGTTTCCTGCAAGGTGCTGGTTAATCGGAGTGGAGCCGTCAGGTGTATAAGCTCAGCATTATTCATCTACGATTCGAAAATGTCAATTTGTATTTCATATGAAAGAAAAAAGGCCGAATAAAAGGTATAAATGAAGATTGATGGTGTCGTAAAAACCCTATTCCTTCTTCGCAGTAGCAAGATTTTCATTCTTTTCGAAGTAGCTCTTGTACGTAGAAATAATCGAAAATAGAATTGCCCAGGCATCTTTGCTGTTCTTCAGGCAAGATCAATGCAAGCAAACTTGAAAAATTCCGCTTTGTCTGTATACTGCCGACGCATTGTTCATGTCCTGGTTGTATGCGAAATTTGAGGAAGGGGTTCATTTTTAAAACCGATCCGAAAGCCTGCCGTTCTTCTGGTGTTGGCGACGGATTGGATCTACGATGGTGAATGATGAATCGTTTGCAGGCAAATCTGCTGCTGACTCTGGCGGCAATGATCTGGGGCAGCAGTTTTGTGGTGCAGCAGATCGGCACGGGTGATCTGGGCACCATTACCTTTACCGGCGCGCGTTTTCTGGTCGGGGCTTTTGTGGTCCTGCCTTTTGCCGTCAGGCAGTTTCTGCGGGTCGACCGGAATGAGCGAAAATTTCAAGCCGGCGACTGGCTGGGGTTGGTCATAACCGGTTGTGTGCTTTGTATCGCCGCCTGCCTGCAGCAGCATGGCATTCTACGGACCACCGTCACTAATTCGGGTTTTTTGACTGCACTTTATGTCCCTCTCGTGCCTGTTATCGGCTTTCTCGTTTTAAAAAGAAAAGTCCATTTTTCCATCTGGCCTGCTTCCTTTTGCTGTTTCGTTGGCACCTATATATTAAGCGGCGCCCAGAAAGTTGACCTGGTTGCGGGAGATTTGTGGATACTCTCGAGTACGGTTTTCTGGGCCACCCATGTCCTGCTCATCGGTAATCTGGCCTCCAGAACCCGCGCTCCGCTGGTGGTGGCTGCCGCGCAGTTTCTGGTGAGTGGTTGCCTCGGCATTCTGGGCGGATTTCTGGTCGAATCGCCAAGCCTCAGCCAGATAATAGAAGCGGGTTGGGGGATCTGTTATGTCGGGATTTTTTCAGTGGGGACGGCCTTTACCCTGCAGGTGGTCGGACAACGATTTACCCCGCCCGCCGATGCGGCAATTATCCTCAGTTCCGAAACTGTTTTTGCGGCAATCTGCGGGATGATCTTTTTAGGTGAGCGGTTGTCTCTGCTGCGGCTTTCCGGCGGACTCCTGATTCTTACCAGCATCCTGGCCGTCGAACTGCTGCCTATGACCCGGCTCGGCAGACCTCGTCCCCTCAATTAACCGGTAATTCTAAAAGGCACTCTCTTCAGGGGGGCTCATTAATGGCTCTTGTATATCGAACTGCAAAACGGGACGATTTGCCCCAAATAGTGGAGATTTACAACTCAACGATTCCATCGCGTATGGTGACTGCCGATACTGTCCCGGTTTCTGTGGAAAGCCGGGTATCCTGGTTTACGGAACACAATCCTTCGTCCCGTCCTCTGTGGGTGGTCGAGAATAACGGGAAGGTTTCGGCATGGCTGAGTTTCTCCAATTTTTATGGCAGGCCTGCCTATCGCCAAACGGCCGAGTTGAGTATCTACGTCCATGAGACATCGAGAAAAACGGGAATCGGTTCATATTTATTGGCTGAGGCGATAGCCATGGCGCCTACTTTCAAAATAAAAACACTTCTTGGCTTTATCTTTGGCCACAATCAACCGAGTATCTTACTCTTTGGTAATTTTGGGTTTGACCAGTGGGGACGGTTACCTGGCGTCGCCATCCTGGACGGCATCGAACGTGATCTCGTGATTCTCGGCCGCCGAATTTAAAACAGCCAACCTGAAAGGAGCAAATATGCGGGTTCGTCTTTAAATTAAATTGACATGTTTCTTGGATATTCCTAGATTGAAGATGAAGCGAAACGGATTCCAAATGATCACTGCCCAGGCCATGTGGAGAAACGAGACGATGCAGATGGATAATGTGTTGAAGGTATACGGCGATGCAATGACCTATAGCTCGAGTCTTACTTTAGGGTTATGGAAATACGTGAATGACTTCATGGAGCCTTCAATCGATACCCAGTGGGCATTTCTGGAGGCGGAATGGAATAAGCCCCGGCTGGAACCTGCCAGATACAATAACGGAAGTTTTCTCGATTTGCTGCAATTTAACAATGACCTTGTCTTCCGGGCCATGAAAAGTGCCTCGGAAACCACCATTGATTACCTGCAGCAATTTCAGAGTGAGGCTCTTACCGCCTGGAAAAACTCTATATTCAACGATGAAAAAGAAGGTCTGGCCCACTTTTTCCAAAGCAAAAAAGAGTCGGTTGAGGTGGTCTTGAACAGTTTGCCCCAGGCAATACGGGACATAAGGGCGGAATACGGATTTCATTTCGGTGACGGCAACAATTTAAGAGTCGATGAAACAGACCGATTCGTATTGTACCAGGTGCTGCCGTTGGATAAGAAGGTCAAGACGAATCCGGACGGCAAACCGGTACTGATCATCCCGCCATATGTCCTTGGTCCCAACATTCTTTCGTTTCTGCCCGGCGAACAGAGAAGTTACGTACATTCCTTTGCCGATCAGGGGGTGCCGACTTATATACGCATCGTAAAAGATATTCACCAGCATCCCGCGGTACAAACCATGACCGGGGAGGATGACGCCCTGGACACCAGGCGTTTCTGCGAACTCCTTAAAACAAAACACGAAAATGCGGTTACTTTGAATGGATTTTGCCAGGGTGGATATATTGCGCTCTGCACTCTGCTCTCCGGCGAACTGGATGAACTTGTCGATAGCCTGATCACCTGCGTGGCGCCTATGGATGGCACCCGCAGCCCGTCGTTCGTCAACTTCATGGACCGGATTCCGCCTTCCTGCAAGGGCCTGGAATATGCCATGAAAACACTGCCGAATGGTAATCGCGTCATTGACGGTAAGATCATGAGCTGGGTCTATCGCCTGAAATCCATAGAGGACGAGAATCCGTTCACCAGATATTTCCAGGACCTGGCCTTTTACGGCCGCAATAACGGCCCACCGCACCCGATCCCGAAGGTCGCCGCCGCAATCAATTATTGGCTGACTTACGATCGAACAGATCTCCCGGTGGCCATCACCAGGATGAGTTATGATTCTTATACCCGGCCGGTGGATAAGGAAGGAAACCTGCCGGTGACTCTCTTCGGCCGTACGCTCAATTTCAAGCATATCAAGGAAAAAAATATTCATTTTCTCATTGCCTATGCCGAAAATGATGATTTGATTACCCAGGCAACAGCCATGGCTCCGCTGGATTACGTTGAAGCAGAAGTTACCATCTATCCCAAAGGACATGGCGGCATTGCCACCTCCTGGTCCGTGCCTACCTCCAAGTGTGCCCATCATACCTGTTTTTTGGGGGAGAGTGGCCGGCGGAAGCTTCGTGGAGTAGTGCGTTACCATCTGGACCTGGAGCAAGGATTGATCGAAGCCAAACAGAGAAGGGAAGTCTTTGATCGCAGAGAGAGTCGGACCTATACCTGTTATGATAAAAACGATCTCCCCTCAGGCGAGACTCCGACCTGAGGGATGCGCTCCCAAATGTGCAGTGTGCTGATCAGGGTTTGCCTGCTTCATTGGTGAGGCAACACAGAAGCCACGAAAAAGGGGAATTTTAGATGGATCCCCTGTCCTCTTCGCCTGTGGAAGGAGAAACCTCAAAATTCTTCTCTAGAATCAGTCGAATACAGGCGTCAACACTCGGGATGTGATAACGGGTTCCCCGGCCTGAGCGGATTTCCTCTATCGCCATGGCAATTCCCAGAGACGGCCTATAGGGCCGGTGGGAAGACATCGCTTCAACCACATCGGCAACCGAGAGAATTTTTGCTTCAAGAAGGATGTCTTCATCGGTTAGTCCCCGCGGATAGCCCGATCCATCCAGATGTTCATGATGCTGATAAACGATCTCCGCAACAGGCCAGGAGAATTTGATGTTCTTCAGTATCTCGTATCCCACTTCCGGGTGATGTTTGAAAAGGGCTTTTTCCTCTTTAGTGAGCCTGGTTGGCTTGGAAAGATATTCGGAAGGCAGGGTGATCTTCCCGATGTCGTGCAACAGTGCCGCAATATGAATTCCCTCGACCTGCTCCTCGGAAAACCCCAGTTCCCGGGCGATCGCACAGGCTAGGCGTTCGACCCGCTGTTGATGTCCGGCGGTATAGGGATCGCGCTTTTCGGTAGTCGAAGCCAGCGAGGTAACCGTTTCTTCGAGACTGTCGTGCAGCTCGTCGCGACTTTTCTTCAGATCTTCCATGGCGGATTTCCGTTCCGTGATATCCCGGGCTATCCCACGGTATCCTTTCAGGTTTTTCTGCTCATCGAAGATCGGCACTGCATTGTATTCGAGGATCACCACCCGGCCGTTTTTAGTCAGACAGGGAATTTCAAGACCGCTGAAAGCTTTTTTCTGCTGGAGCTGTTGCATAAACAGGCAACTTAACAATTCGGCCTCATCCGGAGAGACAAAGGTTGCCAGCGTGGCATGAACAATCTCTTGCGGCTGGTAGCCGAGCAGGTTTTGCACCTGGGGACTTGCATATGTGTACTTTCCCTGCTGATCAGTTTCCCAGATCCAGTCACTGGTCGTTTCGATCAGGTTACGGAATCTTTCTTTGCTCTCCTCCAGGGTTTTCATCAGGGTTTCCCGCTCCAGGAAGATACGTTGCCGTTCACGATCCGCCATCAGGCTCTGGCGAATGGAGTAGAAGGCGAGTAGCGAGACGATGAGTAGTATCCCTCCGGAAATAGCGGAAAGCCTATTGCGAATCCTGGCGATTTCGGCATGGACGTCATTGATGTATAAACCTGTTCCGACGATCCATCCCCATGGTTTAAAGCCTTTGATATACGAGATTTTCGGTACGATTTTGTTGGGATTATCCTTCCACTGCCACATATAGTCGACAAATCCGGCACCATGTTGCCGTACTACCCGAACAAACTCCATAAAGAGTTTCTTGCCATGGGGATCCTGGTAGTTGGAAACGTCCTTGCCGTCCAGATCGGGACGATACGGATGCATGATCATCTTGGGGCCCATGTCGTTGATCCAGAAGTAATCCTTGTTTTCCGGGCCGTAGCGAAGCTTACTGATACGCAGAATAGCCCGCCGCTGAGCTTCGTCCCTGGTCAGTTCGCCGGACAGCTCACGTTCATGGTACGATTCAAGCAGGCTCGAAACCGTTATGGTCAGTTCCTTGATCATGTCCTGTTTTCTTTTCAGCAGACTTTGTTCAAGCTGCGGCAGCAGGACGATGAAAATGGTGGTTATGAAAAGAAGAATGGTCAGGAACGTCGGTAGGGCGATCCGCAAGGATATTTTGTTCTCGGTCTTGAATATTTTGAGTTCAGGCATGGCTATAAATAGTTGACTCTCCTGGAGAAGAAAGCTCGGATAATCATTATCCGGTTAAGCGGTCCAGTTGGAAAAGATAATCATTTCCGGTTGTAAAAAAAATGGGAGTCCAATCTTCTTTTCACAATCTGGTATGATACCTGCTATCGGATGTTAAGAAGTGATAAACCGCTTCACCCTGGGAAACAGGAGCCATGCCGCGCTTTCCGGTTTCTCAGGGTGTTTTGGGTTAATTTTAAGGCCGATCAGCCTGGTGAGTTGCAGCAACGAAGCAGATGAAGAATTTTTACGACGCCATCTTACGTGATGATCTCGTAAAAAGTCACTTTATGAGTAAGAGACCATCTTACTTGAAAAGTTTTTCAAACTCTCCATAACCTTCCTCGGCAAGCTTATCCGCCGGAATGAATTTTAACGCCGCCGAATTGAGGCAGTATCTGAGACCGGTCGGCGGGGGACCGTCGTTGAACACGTGGCCGAGATGCGAGTCGGCTTTTTTCGAACGCACTTCCGTCCGGGTTATAAACCAGCTGCGATCGGAGCGTTCCACGATATTTTCTTTGACCAGGGGCTTGGTAAAACTCGGCCAGCCGGTTCCAGAATCATATTTGTCAAGGGAGCTGAAAAGCGGCTCGCCCGAGACGATATCGACATAGATTCCCGGTTTCTTGTTATCCCAATATTCATTATGGAAAGCCGGTTCGGTGCCGTCCTCCTGGGTCACTTTATACTGAAGGGGAGTCAGGCGGCTGCGCAGATCCTGGCTGCTTTCCTTTTTCATTGCCGGGAATTCTTTTCCCTGCCAATGATTTTTCAGGAAGGTATCCCGGCCTGAACGACTCCGATAGAAGCCATAACGGAGTGGATTCTTTTTGTAGTAATCCTGATGATACTCTTCGGCGGGCCAGAACTCAGGAGCGGGGGCGATCGGAGTTACAATCGCTTTTTCGAAGATTCCGCTCTGCGCGAGCTCATGCTTTGACGCCTCGGCCTGTTCTTTTTGTTTCTCATCATAATAGAAGATACCTGTGGTATAAGCATGCCCCCTGTCCACAAACTGTCCGCCGGCATCGGTTGGATCGATCTGGTGCCAGAAAGTGTTGAGGAGTTCTTGATAGCTTATTTTTTTTGGATCATAAATAACCTGCACCACCTCGATATGATGCCCGGCCACATAATTCTGGTATGTCGGCATTTTTGTCGTGCCGCCGGCATATCCGGAGGTGACGGAGATTACCCCGTCCAGGGATTCAAAGGGTTTTTCCATACACCAGAAACAGCCGCCGGCAAAAAGGGCCTTCTTAGTGCCTTCCGGCTGGGCCGGTGCCGGCGCCCGCTGGTCCTGATCGCTGCTGTTTCCTGCAATGACACATGCGGCGAGCAGCATAACAATGAGACTGACTATTATAGGTAAACTTTTTTTCATTTTTTTCCTCCGAAGTTGCAGTTACTGGAATGTACCGCAGGAAGCTCAACATGGATTCCTTTACCCGTACAATAAAACTGCGATGTAAAAGCAGTTTAAAGGCAAGGTAAAGATCGTGTAAAGAATGGGGAAAATTTGCGCCTCATATAAAGCTTTTTTTTAGCCGTCCGAAAATTCAGGTTTTATGAGTGTGTCCTTTTGGTTCCTCTGGTATTTAAGGCCGGATTTGTAAAAATTCCTTATCCGGCAGGCAGGGTGAGCCAGACGGAAGTGGTGCCTCCGGAACTCTCCGCTCCTACTCTGCCGCCGTGAGCTTCAATCAATTCCTTGGTGATGGATAAGCCGATTCCGGCACCGCCTGCATCCCTTGACCTGGACCGCTCGGCTCTGAAGAAACGTTCGAAAATGAACGGGAGGTCAGCTTGGTCAATTCCAGGTCCGCTGTTCGAGAAGCGAATCTCCACCTCATTGTTTTTCCTTGAGCTGCTAATCTCGACCGAACCGTCCGCAGGCGTATACTTATAGCTGTTTTCAAGCAGATTACGGAGGGCCTGTAGCAGTTTATCCCGATCGGCGGACAAGGTAAGGCCGTCTTCGAAACGAGTGGTCACCGAGATGTTTTTTTCAAGAAAACCGGCGCTATAGAGGGCGAGCAGCTGTTTGAGTTCTTTTGCCGGGTGGAGCGTCTCCCGTTTCAGAAAAGCCTTCGCCGCATCGGCCCTCGCCAGCTGCTGCAGGCTGTCCACCAGGTGAACCAGGCGAAGATTTTCTTCCTGCAGCATTTTCAGGGTCTGGGGAGATGGTTCGATAACCTTGTCGTTCAGTGCTTCGAGATATCCGCGCAGATTGGTCAGCGGCGTTCTCAGTTCGTGGGCCACATCGGAAACCATATTCTTTCTCAGCTGTTCGATGCGCTCAAGGGAGTCCGCCATACGATTAAAGGCAAGGCCCAACTGGCCCACTTCATCCCTGGTCACCACATCGACGCGGGCATGAAAATCACCGGCGGCAATGTCTTTGGTGATGCTGTTCATCTGGGACAAAGGCTTGAGGACACGGCGGGTGAGCAGGAAGCTGAGCAGGAAGGCGACACCCAGTGCGGCAAGACTGGCCCAGATCAGATAATAATGGATTGAAGTGAGAAACATCTGATGGATGTCGGTTGGTGAGACATCGTATTTTTTCATCAAGGCCATAAAATAGTTGGCGGAAAGTTGATTGATCGCCAGCCAGATAATCAGGATGATTACCCCGATTACCGGCACAACGGTAATCAGCAACAGTTTCCAGAGCAGACGGTTTCGGATGGGATTCATTGCTCTTAGCCTTCGGAAAATTTATAACCGAATCCACGCACAGTCAGGATAAATCGGGGTTTTGCGGGGTCCTGTTCTATTTTCTGCCGGAGGTTGCCGATATGGACGTCGATTACCCGATCAACGACGATTTCTCCATCCTGGTAAAAATGGCTGAGCAATTCGGTCCGGGAGAAGACCCTGCCGGGAGCACGCATGAGGGCGCAAAGGAGTTTATATTCGGAGCCGGTAAGATTCACCGGACTATTATTCAGACGCACGCTGTGTTTTTCAGGATCCACCACCAGCTCGTTACTGATGAGAAGCTGGGGATATTTGGGTTCGATCGGTCGTATTCTTCGTAAAATCGCCTTCACTCTTGCCACCAATTCCCTCGGACTGAATGGTTTGACCACATAATCATCGGCACCAAGTGAGAGTCCGGTAACCCGGTCGATTTCTTCTTCCCGGGCAGTCAGCATCAGGATGGGCACATCGGAGAACGTCCGCAGTTGCCGGCATACCTCCCAGCCATCAAGGTATGGCAGCATGACATCGAGTACGATGAAACCAGGCTGGTGCTGTCTGGCAAGCCGAAGTGCGGTCTCTCCATCAGCTGCCTTGATTGTTCTGAAGCCATCACGTTCAAGGTATGTCTGAACCAGGGTGGCGGTGTTGGGATCGTCTTCGACAATCAACACCGGGCCGTTACAGTTGTGAGGCATGATGAAATTCCCTCCTCTATATTGCCGGGGATCGTGAGAGAAATCACCAGGAATCGAGTAATGATTCCTTCAGTATACACCATGGTGTCTCCCTTGGAAGCGTAGATGCCTTTACTGTTACTGGTAACTACGTTGCAGCCGGTTTCAACCTGGTATCGAATGACCCGCTGATTCCGGTGAACGGGAAATAAGCCGGGCAGGGGCAGAGTCCAAACCCTCCCTGAAACACCTCGGCACTGATTGTCTTCTTGCAATAAAAAGCAGGAGTACAAGCTGTAACGTGCCAAAATAGAAGTGAAAACAGGTATAATCGACCTCACCTTGACAATCCATGGTTTTTTGTGATTCACTGGTGGAATCATTAGAAAAAAATAATAAGGATTAATCAAGGAGAGGGAATTTTTGCATTCTCATGCAACTGCGGCACGAGCATGCTGCTGCCTATATCGCTTGCCATACTGGTATCCGGGAGAATGAGATTCTCTGAAAATAAAGCCCGGTGATGCAGGTTTAAATGGAATTATAAATGATAAATGAGAGTCAGAGTTTACGCGTTGAACCTTTAGGTATAAGCGGAATCGTCTGATTTTTATGAAGGAGCTGGGACTATGCCTAGTAGAATTCTTGTCGTTGAGTCAGAAACGTATTCGTCCTCAAAGCTTAAGAGCTTGTTATCTGAGTATCAAAAAGCCATTGAATTTATATTCGTGGAGAATCGCAAAGAGGCCTCCGAAATCTTAAAGAGAATATCTTTTGAAAAAGTTGTCACCGCTTTAAAAATACCCCGATTAAGTGATGGGTATGTGTTCATTGCGCAAATGGCTGAAAAATATTTCCAAAGTGAAAATATTATCGTCGTTGTCGATGAAAAAACCGATAATGTCCTCACAAGCCTTCATTCAAGAGGGGTAGCGCATATTTATTCAGCGACTGAACTGGGGAATGTCGTGAAAGCGATTGTCAACTCAGCCGGCAGCTCTTCTGCCGTAAATAAAAATGTGGAGACTATCACCGTTCATGAGAATTTTGATTTAGACAAAATTAAAACAGTCCTCAACTATGTTATGGGGCCTGTCGGCAATATGATCTTTAAAGATGTCGCTCGCCGATGGCAGGATCATGATGATTTGAACGAATTGCTCAATCTTATAAAGGATGAAATAAATGACCCGGAGAAGATTAAACAATTCAGTGACAACCTCAATTAGGATAATTGGCGTTTTCCATTCTCGTCATCTTGTTTTTATCCAATAAATTCTACAAGCCACTCGTTTGAATGTATCTGTTTGAGTTGCCACCGGAAAAAATAAATTTATTTGACATGTAAATAAGCAAAAACCTATACTTTTTTGGAAGAACTGTAAAATGAACGGTTACAGATCCGGATTATGCAGTCTTTTGATGTGTACCATACCGGTGAACGATTACATATTTTCGAGTTGATATGTTTGTTGGGGCCTTTCATGAAAATCGAAAAGCAATTTTACTTTATATAATTTTATAGGAGTCTGTATATGGAGGTTATTTGTGGAAAATGTAAAAGAACACATAATATTGATGAAAGGCGCATCAAGCAGGCAAGGGTAGAATTCAACTGTCTGGGTTGCGGTCAAAGTATAGCGGTCTCAAAAAAACAGAGCCGGAAACCCTCTTCAGCATCTCCCGCCCCCTCTAAAAAGGAGAGGAAAAAAGAAGAGGGGAAAAAAACCGCCCCGAAAAAGATTTCTAAACAGGGAAAAGGGTTGCCGGTAAAAAGCTACCTTCTTTTTACGATGGCCGTTGGTTTCATCGTTATAATCGGCACCTTCACTTTTCTCGCTTTCCGTTACATTCCCGGAATCATCAGCAACCAGATAGAATTGCGTACCCAGGCTATTACCAGCAGTTTTAGCGGGGGTATCCAGAAACCTCTGCTTCTTCGGGACTATCTGCAGGTAAATAAAGAGGCAAAGCGGACAAGTCAGTTGCCGGGTGTGGCCTATGCGGCCGTAGTCAATCAAAAGGGTATTGTTGTCGGCGGCTTCTTCAGTGATCTGACCAAGTTTGATCAAAATTTCGCCAACAGCATCAAAACCAAAGGTTTCCCTACTGACGTCCTTAAACAGAATAAACTTGTAGCCGGTGCGGCAAGAAACAACGCCAGGATCCAGATGGGAGGGCAGACAATTTTCGATGAAGTTGCACCTATTCCGGATACAGGTGGCCAGGTTCATGTCGGCATCTATGTTTCCGAGGTTGATGATGCCATTCGTAGTGCCGTCTTTTCCCCGCTGACACTCTCTCTTACGATCATTGTTTTGCTCTTTGGTTTTGGAATTTTTATCGTGACCAGTAGGTCGATCACCAAGCCGATGGAGGGATTGACCGATGTAGTCAACCGAATAAGTCTTGGAGAAACGGATCTTACCATCACCCCGAGCGGCCCAAGGGAAATGCGGGAGCTGTCTCTGGCTTTTGACCGTATGCACCAATCGGTGAAATATGTCATGAGCCGACTTGACAAATAAGCTGCACCTAAAAGACGAGCTAACACCCCACAAAGAGGGGGTATAAGTACCTTTAGCCAGATCGTTTTCTTGCTTAAAAACAAGAAAACGATCTGTAAGGAACTAAAATTTCACTGAAAATAATTATGAAACATTCAATTATTCGAATTGTCGGAGCAGTGTTTTTGGGGGTGCTGGCAAGTGGTCATTTCAGCTCCGCGGCTGAATACAAACTTTCCATGCTGCCCCGATATTCCACGGAAGAAATTAACAAGAGAATTACTCCTCTTGCCAACTACCTGGCAGCAAAAACAGGATTGCAGATTGCACCTACCCTGACCGCGAGCTTTGCCCAGTATTCCAAGCAACTTTCATCCGGAAATATAAATATTGGTTTTGAAAATCCCTATATTTATGTGATGGCGGCCAAGGCACATGAAGTCGTTGCCATGGTAGAAAAAGGAAAGGATGGTGATAAATTTCGAGGCATTATCATAACTCGTTCAGACAGCCCTTTGAAAACGATCGGAGAGTTAAAAGGAAAACGGATTTCCATAGTAGGCTACACCAGCGCGGGTGGTTTTCTCTCCCAGAAATTATCGCTGATTCAAAACAATATTGATATAGCCAAGGATTGTATTGTTGAGGAAGCACCTGAAAATAAACAGGAGAATGTAATTCTCTCTGTTTACACGGGCGATGTCGATGCCGGTTTTATTCGAGAATCCGCCCTGCATCAGGTTGATGACTTTGTTCCGCCAAGTGAAATTCATATTCTGCAGGCTACTGAATGGTTGCCGAACTGGGCATTATCGATAAGCAGCAACATGCCTGCGGAAGACAAGGCAAAAATTATTCAAGCGGTCCAAGATATCAAGCCAGGAAACCCTGTTCTGAAGGCTCTGAAAGTCGACGCCTTCAGGCCCGCACAAGATAGTGAGTATGATCCTGTGCGCATCGCCGCCGGCCTTAAATAAAAACGAGATTTAATTTGTCTGGGTGTTCAGAATATTGCAATCTAACATGTAACCGTTCACCAACACCCCATTTTCGTCCGATCAGGCCGCCTCACATAGCCAACTATAGCACGGAGGCCTGCTTGAACGAACCTGGCGCACTGGATGAACGGTTAAAGGTCCGGGTTATACAGCCTTTTGATGTGTACCGGTGAACGTTTACGTCAAACATATTGAGAATGAAATGAAAAAACTGCTTTTTCTGGCGCTGATCCTGGTCTGTTGCAGTAATGGCCCCGTCAACGCTGAAGATTATAAATTTTCTATGCTGCCCCGCTACTTTCCTGAAAAACTCACAGCGATGACGTCGCCGCTCGTGGACTACCTCAGTCAGGAAACCGGCAAAAAATTCGTATTAACCTTGACCGAGAGTTTTGCCAATTATGAGGCACAGGTCCTGAAAGGCTCGTTCGCTGTGGCATATGAAAATCCGCTGGTCTATGTCAATGTGGCGAGCGCTCACGAGGTGCTGGCCACAGCCATCAAGGGCAATGGCGGAGATAAGTTCCGGGGAATCATAATATCGAGACCAGATTCCGGCCTTAAAAGTATTGCCGATTTAAAAGGCAGGAAGATCATGATCGTGAGCACATCGTCCGCGGGCGGATTTCTGTCCCAGAAACTGAGTTTCCAACAGATGGGTCTTGACGTCGACCGGGATTGTCAACTGGTGGAAGCCACAGCCAACAGGCAGGAAAATGTCATCATTGCAGTGAGCATCGGCGATGTGGACGCAGGATTTATACGTGAATCCGCACTTCATATGGCAGATGATTTCATCAGTCCCGGGTCGGTTAAAACCATCGCCGAGACAGCCTGGTTGCCTAATTGGGCCTTGTCAGTCAACAAGGACATGCCGCAGGAGCAAAAAAAGATTGTCAGAGCCGCGCTTCTTAAACTGAAAACAGATGACCCTGTCATGAAAGCTATGGGGTTGGATGGCTTTAAAACCGCAACTGATTCGGATTATGATGTGATTCGCAACCTGATCAAATAGTGCTCATCCGGAAATGGTCTATTTCCCTGCCGGCGAGCAGTTCTCATTCCACAAACTATCCCCGCCCCGGATGCCGGAACATTCGGGGCCGGGATACGTATCTTAACCCCCGCAATGCGTGGGGATTATTAGTGCCTTCACGGAGTTCATTTTAAAAAAGAAGAAATGAATTTCCAAGATACTAATTGAGCAGTAATTGGGTCATGGCATTATAGACGTCCCGCAAATAGATAACCCCTACGATTTTGCCATCGCTTCTCTTGACCGGTAAACGTCGGAGCTGTTCCGTAAGCAGGATATCGGCACAGCGTAACAAGGTTTCCTCGGCTGAAATAACCCTGACATCCTCCGTCATGATCTTGCTCACGGTAATTGACTCGATTGCCGTGGTTTTTTGCTTCCTGAGGTCCTCCCAGGCGATATGATCATAGTGATCATCAAAGTAAATATGGGAAGGAATAAGAATACGCAGGATATCCTTGGTGGAGACGATTCCGACGAGGTTCATGGCTTCGTCGAGTACCAGAATACCATTTACGGATAAACCATGTTCGCGTTTGGTTGATTTCATTACCTGGATGGCCTCTCGCAGGGGCATGTCGGGAGTCAGCCAGTTTTTAATTGGTTCCATAAGGTCTTTGACTC
This sequence comes from uncultured delta proteobacterium, assembly GCA_963835305.1. Lineage (GTDB taxonomy): Bacteria > Desulfobacterota > Desulfobulbia > Desulfobulbales > Desulfocapsaceae > Desulforhopalus_A. The sequence continues at coordinate 302,800 of CAWIEU010000005.1, read as the reverse complement.
TCATCTTCCCTCCTTTTAGGTTAATGATCGACCGGTTCCAGCTTAAATAGTGCCAGACACTGGTTAACTATGGTCGCGGTATCTTTCTCGGGAATCTGTCAAAAATACACATATTGCTGATCATCTCATAGTACCACGGAAAAGTAGTATTTATCAATAAGTCTTATGAAAAAAGCCAATGGAACTAATGTGTAAATGTTTGTCGCGGACTTACAAAGGAAAAAGAACAAGAGCACGAGAAGCACACAATCCGCTGGGGTGATAAACAATTTTTATTAGGAAATCTTGTCGTTTCTGTCAAGTTCGACCCGCACGGTCATCCCCAGCTTTTCCAGAGTATAGGGTTTTTGTACGTAGCTGCCTACTCCGAGTTGCAGAAGTTTTTTAACTCGGTCGGATTCGGAGAATCCACTGGTGATTATGGCTTTTTGCCGCGGGTATAGACGAATAATTTGCTGGTAGGTTTCCAAGCCGTCGAGTCCCCCTGGCATTATCATATCGAGGATAACAAGATCGACGGGATGCCGTTTAATGGTCTCGAGTGCTTTTTCACCACTGGTTGCGCTATAGACGGTATATCCGAGCTTGGTAAGCATATCTTTCGCTAAATCAAGCTGTTCGACGATGTCGTCAACAATCAGAATAGTTTCCGAACCGAGATAGTCGTCAAGCACCAACCTGCGCTGGTGTGCAGGAATATTCTCACGCGTTGTCGGCAGATACAGTTTGAAGGTCGTTCCCCGACCTTCCTCGCTCTGGATGTCGATATACCCCTTGTGATCCTTGATCGTCGCCCAGACGATGGTCATACCAAGGCCCGTTCCACTGAAATGCATTGATTTCTTGGTATAAAAAGGTTCAAAAATCTGTTTGAGGGCATCTTGCGGAATGCCTACACCACTATCTGTAATCGAGACACAAACATATTCACCTTCGGGAACATTCTCGAATCCTTCCAGATGCGTATCTACATACCTGTTGCTGGTTGAAATGAAAATATCACCTCCAGCGGGCATGGCTTCCAGAGCATTATTGAGGAGATTCATGATCACTTTCGATAAATGAACGGAGGAACCTTTGACGTTCAGGAGGTTGTCCTGCAGATCGATGTGGATTGTCGTCTGCCGGTGTCTTTTCTTGATAAGCTGGAATTCGACCGATTCAAGATATTCTGAAATAATTTCATTTAGGTCGCAGAGATCATTCGTAGTAACACTGAGTCTGGCGAGAGAAAGAAGGTCCTGGACAATGACTGCCGCTTTTTTCCCGGATCTTTGAATGATCTGTATCTTTTTATACAAGGGATCATTCTTTGGAATATCCAGAAGGAGGAGGTCGGGATAGCTGACAAGTCCACTGAGAATGTTATTCAGGTCATGGGCGATTCCCGCAGCCAGATTGCCGATTACTTCCATCTTTTGTGCCTGCATGAGCTGATGTTCCAGGCTCTTTCGTTTGGTGATATCCCTGAGTATTCCCTGGGTACCCAGAAAACGATGCGAATCGGAGTCGGCCGGATGGTAGATGCCTTCAGCTGATAAACTGAAATATTTCCTTATATCCTGTGATTCATTGGCCTCGCTTTTGAGTGATAAACGAACTTCAAGATCATGAGTCGATCTGTCCCCGGTTCTTCTTTCGTTCAACCTGTATCGGACTTTTTCAAGATCCTCCGGGGCAACCAATTCAAAAATAGATCGACCGAGGAGTGCTTCCGGTTTTTTAAGATATTTGGAGATTGCCGGACTGATAAAGGTGATGTTTCCCTCGGGATCCAGACGAAAAACAACATCAGGTATCGTGTTCAGAATGGATTTCAGTGTTGTCTCACTTGATTGTAATTGAAGACGGGTGTCACCTGTTTCTGATTTGGCCTGCTGTTGGAAAAAGTGGAATTTCAGCATCAGCAGCAGACACAATCCCAATGACAGTGAAAGAGTCGGCAGGAGGGGGGAAAAGAGATAACCAGTGTTCTGGTAGATCTGTTCTGCGGAAAACCAACAGCAAAAGATGGCCAGGAGGCCGACCAGGACAGCGGGAGCGGTGGCGAAATAAGCAACACAACCTGCAAGCAGAAGACAGAGCAGCAGACTGAGTCCGGTCTCTAAGAGAGGAAACAGCCCGGTTCGAATCGGATGCCGACTGGAGGCAAGGGATTCGAGCGCATATCGGTGAATATCGGTCAGGGCAGTTGATTTTTCCCGAAGTGTCCGGTATTCCTGAGTTAATCCGGCAGCTGTCAGGCCGACCAGGACAATTCTGTCCTTGAAGAGATCAGGTGGGATCTTACCTTCTAAAACGTCGGTTGCCGAATATCGTCCTGATTTTGCAAGGCTGGCAGGGCCCATTAGAAAATTTCCCTGTTCATCCAATGGGATATGCATATCGGTCAGGGAAAGACGAAGCACACCAAGGTCGTCCTTCCGGAAGATGAGCCGGGCATGGGGGTAAACCTGCATCAAAAGGGAAAGGGCAAAGGAAGGATAGAGATTCCCCCCATATTTGATAAGAAGGGGTAATCGGCGTAAAACCCCGTCAACATCAGGTATACCGTTAAGAAAACCGGAACCGGAGGCTGCGTCTGCCAATATTTGATAATTGCCGACAGCTCCTGTAGCCGTATAAAATTGAGAAGTCGGAATATCAAGGGTATCGGCTCCCGGGTGGTCCACCAGTTTTAGGGGAACCGCGTGAAAACTATATTTCCGTGATTTGCTTTGGCTATTGAAGAGAAATGTATAGCCCAAAACATAGGAACCTTTGGCCAGAACATTGGCCAGATAGATATCGTAATCAAGGATTTCCGATGGGATACCTGAGGTATCGATATCATAGCCGAAATCCTGTTTTAACGTCCGCTGCCAGAGTTGGGGCGAGGTCCTGTCCCGCTCTGCAAAGATAATATTTATTCCGACAATTTTTGCTCCGGCGGCGGTAATCTTTTCAAGTAATTGGGCAAAACGATAGCGTGGCCATGGCCATTGTCCATATTTCTGCAAGCTCCCTTCATCGATAGCTACAGTAAAGACACCGAGATTCGGAGCAGCCGTTTTGTCTGAGGTCTGGATAATGTCGGTAATTTTGAGATTAAGAATCATGACCGATCTCAGGTGGAACAGATAAATTCCTGAGAGAAAAATGGTCAGCAGCAGACTGCTTGATAAAAGAGTGAGCCGCAGACGGCGAAAGCTATCGGACAATGACCTCAACCCTTCGGTTTCTCGGTTCATGGACATTATTTCCCGTTTTTATCAACGGGTTCTCCTCCCCATGGGAAGTAGATTTGATATACGCCGAATCAATGCCTTTTTGTATGAGAACGCGCCGTATGGCTGAAGCTCGATTACGTGAGAGTTGTAAATTATATTGCCGGCTGCCGGCTGTGTCGGTATGGCCGACTACGCTGATATTGTGTGATTTTCTGCTATGAATCGATTCGAGAATTTTTGGTAGAGTTTTTTTGGAATCGGCCGTCAGCTCCGTTGAATCCCCTCTAAAATAAAGAATGAAATGGACCGGTTGTTCAGGCAGGGCTGCCAGAGCGGAGGAAAAAACTTTCTTTATTGCATCTTCGGAGAGTATTTTCGGCGGGGCAGGCAGATATTCCCGTCCCTTGACGACCGTCGCCTCTCTTGCCTTGGTAATATCCAAAGACCCTGCGTCAGTGGATACCTGAACCTGGCCTACTTTACCACTGGGATCAGGTAGCAACACGACAGTAGTTTTTTTTGCACACCCGGAGAAAAGAAAAAGGAGTGGAAGGAAAAATAAGAACAGAACTGTGTTGCAGCGTTTTTTTACGATCATTTGTCATCCTGGGCAAGCAGTTGTCTGGTGAAATACCGTTATGTACGAATCAATCGACTTTAACGAGAAATTTTGTGCCACGAACTCCAAGAGTTGCATCCGGTGTCTCAAGAATCACCTTCTTGGGGGCTAATTTCGTGATCTGTCCGCTGAGAAATGAAAATGTTCCATGGATCATTCTGGTAATAAAGGAAAGTTGCTTGTTTACAGGGTCGAATAAAAACTGATCGATGGATATTTCGCTGTCGGGACCAAGACCTATCACCGTATCATCATCAAAGATCAAACCGGCTTTTCCATTATTGCCGGTTTTAACGCTATCTCCCTGCATAATTTTCATATTGGAAACCGCCCGGATGGTGGTTTGTGCACTGGTGATGAAGACATCGCCCGATACGGCTTTGATAATTCCGGCAGGGTCACCCTGAGCATGAGCGCCGCGGGCGTTGAGTGAAAAGATCGGAAGAATAGCCACGCACAAGACAATGCTGAAGAGATGTTTCATGCCCTATTTCTCCTGAATCTTAAGTAAATGTTCATGGCACCTCTCCATAAAAATCTGTTGCTGAAGGTCGGGCCATCTACCGATATGGTACTGTAACCTAGCACAAAGATGACGAAAAAAAAATGAAAATGAGGGAAACGCAAACAAAACGCGCAAATTAAACATGATGGACTCGTAAAAGCCCGATCTACGTCGTTGTAGATCTGAAACGAGGATTTGCCGTACTACATGTACTGCCAAATCTTCGTTTCAGATACTACGCCTAGTATATCGAGCTTTTTCCGAAGCCCATCTCAGCAACTTCGATGACTTTTTACGAGCCCATCAACATGATAATCTCGTAAAAACCAAAATTTTCGGATGGCTAAGCAAAAAGCTTCATACGCGAGGCGCGAATATTTTCTATCATTTCGACGTACAAGAGGTACTTCGGAATGATTGAAAATTTGTGGCAACGAAGAAGATGAAGAGTTTTTACGATGCCATCAACCATTATTATTTGTCCACAAGTGACGATTTACCAGTTAAATCTAATAAAATGCAGTCAGATAGCCATCTCCTGGGCATTTTTTGCTCATGGCTGCCTGGTAAAATTGCTTGCTTTTTTTCCAAATATTCTTAAAACAGGAGGTCACGAAGGTTTCATGGAAAACTAGCAGATTTTGCCGGCAAGTGAGTAGAAAATCCGCTCCCCGAATGTGGTAACTTCCTGAAAGGACAATGAGGTAACCGGCTTGTACTGTGTTTATGGCAGCCTGGGCCGAAAGGTTTTATTAATCATCCCGAGGAGAAAATTATGGCCGTACACGTCGCGGATCACCCACTCATCAAACATAAGCTTGGCCTGATGCGTCAGCATGACATCTCAACCAAAGATTTTCGCGATCTCTCCTCAGAGGTTGCCCGTCTGCTGACATATGAAGCCACCAAGGATCTGCAAACACAGAGAAAAACCATTCAGGGATGGGCGGGTTCCGTCGAGGTTGATGAACTGAAGGGAAAGAAGATTACCATCGTCCCTATCCTTCGGGCGGGGCTCGGCATGATGGACGGTGTCATCGATCTCATTCCTTCCGCCAAGGTGAGCGTGGTAGGGTATTATCGTAACGAAGAGACCCTTCAACCGGTGGAATATTACGTTAAGACGGCAAATGACATCAAGGAGCGGGTCGCTTTAATCCTCGACCCTATGCTGGCCACCGGGGGTACCCTGCTGGCTACTATTGAAACGCTGAAAAAAGCCGGGTGTCAGACTATTAAAGGTCTTTTCCTGGTCGCGGCTCCCGAGGGACTGAAGCGAATTACCGAAGCCCATCCCGATGTGGATATATATGTTGCCGCAGTCGACGATAGACTCAATGAGTCAGGATATATCCTGCCGGGTCTGGGAGATGCCGGGGATAAGATTTTCGGCACCAAGTAAGGCTGAGGTACTTAAGGTACTTACGACTCCAATGTGATCTTTTTGTAACTGATTACAAAGGGATAAGCATTAATAAGGGAATTATTTCCCTGCAAAATGAAAGAGTAGGATAATTATGTTAAGGAGGTTGGTGTAATGCCCGAAGTTCCACCCGATTCGATCTATAAGTTCCGGTTAGCCGACAGTCTTCTGGGCGCTCAGATGCTGTTTGTCGCTTTCGGAGCTCTGGTTCTGGTCCCGATTTTAACGGGACTTGATCCGAATGTCGCCCTGTTTACCGCCGGTATAGGAACCTTGATTTTCCAGGTTGTCACCAAGGGTAAGGTCCCTGTTTTCCTCGCCTCTTCCTTTGCATTTATAGCCCCCATCATTTATGGCGTGCAGACCTGGGGAATTCCGGCCACGCTTTGCGGCCTTACGGCAGCAGGTGTACTTTATGTGGTACTCAGTCTGGCTATCCGCTATTTTGGCGCAGGGATACTGCATAAATATCTTCCACCGGTGGTTACCGGACCAGTCATCATGGTCATTGGCCTGGTGCTGGCTCCTGTCGCCGTGCATATGGCCATGGGCCGTACCGGGGATGGTTCCGCCTGGCTCGTGCCCGATACGACTGCAATGATTATTTCGGGTGTCTCACTGGTGACAACTGCGCTGGTTGCTTTGCTCGGCAAAGGCTGGCTGAGGCTTCTGCCGATTTTATGCGGCATATTCGCCGGTTATGTAACGTCCTTTGCCTTGGATATCACGGGATATACCGCTTCCATCCAGGCTTCTTTCGATCCGGGCAGCCTCCGGAACTGGACTGCGCCGGCCCTTGTTTCCTTTGGACCGCTCGCCCAAAAAGCATGGTTTGCCATGCCTGCCTTTGTCTTTCCCGAATGGAAGTGGGAGGCGGTACTTTTCATAGTTCCGGTGGCCATTGCCCCGGCCATTGAACATTTTGGCGACATTCTGGCCATCGGTTCTATTACCGGCAAAGACTATGTCGCCGATCCCGGCATCGAAAACACTATGCTTGGGGACGGAATCGCCACCTCCGTCGCTTCAATGCTCGGTGGGCCGCCGAATACGACCTATTCGGAAGTGAGCGGCGCCGTGGCGCTTACCAAAGCCTGTAACCCGGCGATCATGACCTGGGCGGCTTTGACGGCCATATTTCTCTCTTTTGTCGGGAAAATCGGGGCCTTGCTGTCGACTATTCCCACCCCGGTAATGGGGGGAATCATGATACTGCTCTTTGGCATGATCACTGTGGTTGGGATCAATAGCCTGGTGAAGTCCGGTGAGGATTTGATGACTCCCAGGAACCTTATCATAGTGGCGGTGATTCTGGTTTGCGGTATAGGTGGATTGAAATTTACCGCCGGTTCCTTTGCTATCGAAAAAATTGGGCTGGCCGGAGTGCTGGGACTATTGTTAAATATAATTTTACCCAAAGAAAGGAAGGAACAGCCGTCTCTGATTGAATCGGAGTATCAGGCGACACCTGATTTATCCGGAAATTAGTGAATTACTGATATTTCCGTGCAGAAAAACAGGAAAAATAATTCTCGGAAGGCAATAAACCCCCTTGCAGGGTGTTAATGATGAATATCCCATAATGGATCACTCTTCTCCATTTTTACCAGAGCCTGGCGGGATAAGAAGAGTGTGGCTTTGACAATACATAGACAGTTTTCAACTGGAGGAAGTAATGGATTTTCCAATAGACTTAAGTGGGTATGTTCCCCAGAAATTTGATTTGCACCAGGAACAGCTCACGCCGGAGCAGCGGCGGGTACTGATCGACAATATTCGGATAGTACGCGACAGTCTGGTGTTTTTTACAGCTCTTGCCAACGTGAAAGGGCTTGGGGGACACACGGGCGGTGCCTTTGATATCGTCCCGGAATTATTGATTGTTGACGGCTTTATGAAAGGATCCGACTCCATCCATCCTGTCTATTTTGATGAGGCTGGGCATCGGGTGGCAATTCAATATATGATGGCCGTGCTCAACGGCTATCAAAAGCCGGAATCGCTGTTGCATTACCGCGAATATGATAAAGGGTACTATGGTCATCCTGAACGCGACGAAGCAAATGGAGTTTTCTTTTCATCGGGAAGACTGGGGCATCTGTGGAGTTATGTAAATGGAGTCGCCGAAGCCGATACCGGCAAGGTCGTTGTCATGTTCGGCAGTGACGGGTCTCAAATGGAAGGTGACAACGCGGAAGCGGCGCGATATGCGGTGGCCAGAAATCTCAAGGTCAAACTCTTCATCGACGACAACGATGTAACAATAGCCGGCCATCCAAGCAAATATATGCAGGGCTATGATGTGGCAAAAACCCTTCAAGGGCATGGGATTCCTGCTAATATAGGCGACGGAGAAGATATCGACGCCCTGTTTGCCCGGATCAAAAAAGCACTTGCTGCCGACGGCCCGGCTGCGCTTATCAACAAAAGACCTATGGCAGTTGGTGTAGCCGGTATCGAGGGTTCTCCCAAAGGACATGATGTCATTGCGGTAAACCTGGCTGTCGATTATCTCAAGGAAAAAGGACTGATGGAAGCCGCGTCGATGCTGCAGAATTTTGTGGTGAACAAGACAAAATCCAGCTATCTGGGCAGCACCCCGGAAATGGGCAAGGTTCGCGATGATTTCGGCAAAGTCGTCTGCGAAATCCTCGATACCGTGGAAAACCCCGCGGATAATGTGTTGGTCGTTGATTCCGATCTCGAGGGTTCCTGCGGTCTGCACCATATTCGCAAGAATCATCCCGAGGTATATGTCCACGGCGGCATCATGGAGCGAAACAATTATTCCGTGGCCGCGGGCTTCGGTTCCGAGCCGGGACGCCAGGGAATTTTCGGTACCTTTTCAGCCTTTCTTGAAATGGTCATTTCCGAAATTACCATGGCCCGTCTCAATCATGCCAATGTCCTCGCCCATTTTTCTCATTCCGGAATCGATGATATGGCGGATAATACCTGCCATTTCGGAATCAATAATTTCTTTGCCGATAATGCGGTGGCTGAAGGCGATACCACGCGTCTTTATTTTCCCGCGGATGTCCTGCAGCTTAGGGCAATGCTGAAAAAAATATTTAACGATAACGGCTTGCGGTTTGTCTTTTCCACCCGTTCCGCCACCCCGTCTCTTCTCGATGATCAAGGAGAAACGATCTATGGTGACGGGTACGTTTTTCAGCCCGGAAAAGATGAAATCATTCGCGAAGGTAAGGATGGCTACGTCGTCACCTACGGTGAGATGGCCTACAGGTGCCTGGATGCAGTCCTCCAGCTAAGGGCTCAGGGATTTGACATCGGTCTGATCAATAAACCGACGCTAAACGTAATCGATGAGGAAATGATGACCAAGGCGGGCAACAGTCCCTTCGTCCTGGTGGTCGAAAGTCAGAACACCAAGACCGGACTCGGGATACGATATGGAACCTGGCTGCTCGAAAGGGGATTGTCTCCTAGGTACTCTTTTATGGGCACAAATAAACCAGGCCATGGCGGAATAGCTGAACAATTACCGCATCAGGGTCTTGCCGTCGAAGATATCAAGAGGAGAATCCTGTCAATCCGCGCTTGACGCCGCTCAGCTTTTAAAAACAGGCAGCCATATTTTCTGTTAATTCCGGCCCGCTTTCCCGATTTGGGAAGCGGGCCTTTGTAATTTTATTGTCGGTTAGAAACCAAAAGATTTTGCCTTTTTATTCACAACCTTTTTTTTGGGTAAAAAAAATTTGCAATGACCGTCGAATTTGAGATAGCCTATAAATAATTTTTTTAACTTTTAAATATACACATGGTGTAGTTTTGCAGGTCCCAAACCGGCGACACGAGTTGGAGAGGAAATGTCCACCGAGGACAGTAACAGAAATTATGGAGACGTAATGGACGGTAAAAATCAAAAGCCTGGTGAGTATGACGATATTGTTTTCAAGACGGTTGGGCACCGGAAGATTCGCAACAAGCTATTATGGTCATTTACAACCCTGATTGCTCTTACCCTTGCGGTAATTGCCATCACGATCATTTCCCAGAATTATACTCAAAGGACCATTAGGGACTTGGTGGAAGTTCATGGTAAAATTGCCCGGTTGAGCCTGCAAACGGAAAAAAACCTTCGTATTATGCAGGGATACGAAAAAGACCTTTTTCTCAATCATGAGAAAATAGGAATTAGGAAAGCAAAAGAGCTGTATCTTAATCCCTTCGTGGAATATGGCGGAGAGGCGTATCGAACATTATACCAAATCCAGGAACTGGCCACTTCCCCTCAGGATATCGATGCGGCACAGTCGGCTATGGATTCCATTAACGAATATCTGAGCGCTTTCGTCGGCACAGTAAATATTCTCGAACTGCGGGTTGATAAAGAGTTTGGCGAACTGGTCAAACTCAAGCAGAGTCTTGCGGTTCTTGGCAATACGGCCATCGCAATCGAATCCTTTCCGTTTAATAATGCGTTTTACCAGCTCAAAGCCAGCCTTCAGGATTATTTGATCACTCCAAACCAGGATAATCTGGCCAAGGTCAAGCAGGACAAGGCAACTCTTGAGCATCTTGTGGATAGTCCATCCATTATTCCCGCAACAAAAACCAAGTTGACAGATGAACTGACCAACTTCGACAAATGGTTGACCGAGGTTGTCAACACCGATGGAATCATTGCCGCCAGGATTGCCGGATATCAGGAAGCGGCTAAGCGCGCTGAGCCGGTAATCAAGTCGTTCCTCAATTATGCCGTGGAAAATGAAACCGCGGCTACCAAGGAGATGGAGAACACCGCGTCTCTGATTATGAAGGTCGTTTTAGGTGTTGGTATTTTTTCCATTCTGCTGGGTATTTTCATTGCTATCAGGCTTTCAAGAGGATTGACCAATCAGGTAAATCATATAATGGGGCTTTTGGATGAAATCGGTATGGGTAACTTCCAGGCTCGTACTGAAGTTGTCAGTAATGATGAGCTGGGAGTCATGGCAACTACCCTGAATGCCATGCTCGATAATATTACGGTTCTGATCCAGAGCCAGGAAGAGCGGGATACCATCCAGGAGTCGATCATGAAACTTCTGGAGGAAATCAGCGCTCTGTCCGACGGCGACTTCACCGCCCGAGCCGAGGTTACTGAGGATATGACGGGAGCCATCGCCGACTCCTTCAACGCTATGGCTGACCAGTTCTCCGATATTATCCGCAAGGTAAAAATCGCAACGGAAGCTGTTGGTACCACTTCAGAGGATGTTACCCAGAAGACTATGGGGCTTGCCGAAAAGAATATTGAGCAGGTGAAGGGAGTTACCGCTGCGGTTGAGGCTATTGAAGAGATGGTTGAATCGATTCGCGAGGTTGCTGATAATGCTTTGCAGTCGGCCGCGGTTTCCAAACAATCAAGGGCAAACGCGCAGGAGGGTGCTACGGCGGTTAGTGAGACCAGTAAGGCCATGGGCGAAATTCGTGAACAGATCAACGAGACGGCACGGTCGATCAAACGATTGGGTGAGAGTTCGCTGGAAATTGGTAATATCGTCCAAATTATCGATGATATTGCCGATCGTACTTCTATTCTTGCTCTGAATGCATCAATTCAGGCGGCCATGGCCGGTGACGCAGGTCACGGTTTCGCGGTGGTTGCCGACGAGGTCCAGCGCCTTGCTGATAGTTCGAGTAACTCAACGAAGCAGATTGAACTTCTGGTAAAGAGTATTCAGACTGAGATTAAAGATGTTACCAACCGAATCGATGAGAGTATCGGCAAGGTTGTGCAAGGGAGCAAGCTGGCGGATGGTGCTCATGACAAGCTGCAGCAGATCGAGGACGTTTCCAATCGGCTCGCCCAACTCATTGATGCTATCACCGCAGCTACAACCAGTCAGGTTCAGATGTCGGAAACTATTTCCAGAACAATGGAGAGCGTCGGTGAGGTCAGTCGGGAATCTTCTCTCTCCTCCCAGGATACTGCAACATCCATGAACGTTTTGAGTAGAACAGCTAAAGATCTGCGTGCGGCAGTTGAAGCCTTCCGGATTGGGGAAAGTCAATCAGTTTAAAGGATGTAACAGTATGATATATCAGGTAACAGGAGTGGTTCAGAGATGAAGAAAGGAATAGGAATTATTTTACTGGGGCTTTTGCTGCCCCTTGCAGGTGTACAGAATCTCTGGGCCGATGACGGAATTATCCGTATTGGGGTTAACTTTTCCATGACAGGAATGTTTGAACTTGTCGGCAAACACTCCAAAAATGCTACGGAATTGGTAAGAAAAGACATTGAGAAGGCTGGGGGGCTTGAGATTGGCGGAAAGAAATATCAAGTGGAGTTCGTTTACGGAGACAACGAATCCAATCCGGCGACTGCCGCCAGTGTTGCGGTGCATCAGATCAGCAAGGAAAAAGTACTAGGTATAGTCGGCGGGCTCATCAGCAACCAGGCGATTCCCATGGGACAAATGGCCCAGGCATTTGCCACCCCGATGATTTCTCCCTGGTCCACGTCTCCGATCACAACTCAGAACCGGCCGTATGTTTTTCGCAGTTGCTTTGTTTTTACTATCCAGGGACCGGCTCTCACAAAATTTGCCGCCACTGAATTTAAGGCCACCAAGGCAGCGGTGTTGTACGACATTGTTAATGCCTACCCTCGGGGGATGGCCAAGAATTTTAAAGAGGCGTTTGAGGCTCAGAATGGTGCAGGATCGGTGGTCGCCTTTGAGGAGTTCCGGACCGGCGACCAGGATTTTAGTGAACAGCTGACCCGCATTAAGAAATCCGGAGCGGAGTTCATCTTCACACCGCAACACTACAATGAAGTTCCTTTGATTGTTCGCCAGGCAAAACGGTTGGGATTGACCATTCCTATCGTAGGGAGCAACTCCTGGGCGGGTGGAGACCTTATAGGTGCATGTGGGGCTGACTGCAATGGCCTGTTTTTCACTGGCAACTATGCTCCAGGGAAAGCAACGGGACTGAACAAGCAATTCGTCGACACCTATAAATCGGCCTATGGCGAATATCCGGATGAACCGGCGGCTTTGACCTGGGATGCCGTGCGGGTAATGATGGAAGCGATCCACAGGACTGGAGGTCTGTCCGGAAATCTGGTGAAAGATCGTACTCTGGTAAAAGATACGCTGACGAAAATTCAGAATTTTGACGGCGCAGCCGGCAAATTGACTTTTAACCAGACCGGTGATCCCAACAAGTGCGCGGTAATTGTCAAGATCGAGGACGGTGTATTTTCATTTCATGATTCGGTATGCCCATGATTCCGAAATCTTTCCCTATAAAGCCAAGGTTTTCGGAACGGAGAGGCAGTATCTTTTCCGCTTGCTGTCCACCTGGAGAATGTCAATTCAGACAACATAGGGGTTGCCGTATTCTGTTCATATCCAGAGGCTCGTTATGATCGAATCTCCTATTGAATCTCCTCTTGGTTTCGCTGAAACCGAGAGAAATATTCTTGAGTATCTGAAATCTTTGCGATCGCTTCAAGGAAATCTTGATATTCAGGTAAAAGGTGTGAAAAGAAGCGGCATCCTGCAAGTAAGGAAAGGCCGGCTCGTGGCCGCCAGGTGCGGTAATTTGCTTGGTAACGGCGCGTTGCTCTCGCTGGCGGCAATTGGCACAGGATCAGTTCATGACACAAAATCAGATCTCCCGGTTAAGAACAACGTATCCATTACTGTTACCCAGGCAGAACGTTTTCTGACAAAACTTCCCAATCTCTCGCAGGATGAAAGTCACTGTGATGAGGATCAGGCTCTTCAGGAAGCCGTCCGGCTCTTTTTTCAGTTTCGGCGCAAGGAGGCAGGCGCAAAATTGGTTGAAGTGTTGCGCGGCAACCGTTTTTATTATCCCGCGTGGCTCTGGCATTCCCGGTTGATGACCCGGGAGGATTATATTAAAAAGGCCCTGAATGAGGCGCAAAAATGGGGTAACGTCGACCCTTCAATAAAGAAGGAAGTGCAGAAGATCGAGCCCCAGTTTTCCGGTTCATCCGAAACGGTGAGACGGTGTATCTTCTGCTGGTCCCTGGTGAGATCGGGGGAGGAGTATTGTTGCAATTGCCATGGCTTGCAGCGAGTCTTAAAGAGCAGCGGAAAGCCGCAGCCTGTAACCGAGGAAATGGAGCAAACTCTTTCGCTCTATGAAGAGGAAATGCTCAAAAATCCTCGGAATTCGCGTATTGCCTATTGTCTTTGCCTGGGATTTTGTTCGCTTGGTGAATTCAATTTGGCCCGAAAGTTTATCGATAAGGCCCTGAAGCTTTCCCCGTCGGAACCCCTTTTTGTCAGAGCGTCCGCGCTCCTGCAGCCCGACCGGGTACCTGTTCGAAACAAGCTGGAAGCGGAAGCAGCGAGAGAACCGAAAAGAGTGCATCAAGAGGCAACGGTTGTTCCTGCGGCAGTATCTGAGATAACTAAAACAAAGGGGAGTAAATCCATTCTGGTAGTTGAGGACAGCAAGACCGCCAGAAAAGTCGTCTCCATGGTGCTTGGACGCAAGGGATACAATATTATCGAAGCATCAAGCGGTACCGAAGCGCTTTTGGCTCTTGAAGGAGTAAATCCCGATCTCGTTCTACTCGATGTGATGCTGCCGGATATGACGGGCTATGAAGTCTTGTCTACGATCAGAAAGAAAAGCGAATTGTCCGACGTGCCCGTGGTTATGCTGACAGGCAAACGGAGCTCCGCTGATCGAATGAAAGGAATGGTCAGCGGCTCGAACGAGTATCTGACCAAACCTTTTGACCCCGCCAAGCTGCTTGAAGTACTCGGTAAATATCTGGAGCAGCCGAATGTGACGGATCAGGCAGCACAACCGCGGTATATATCGAAGGCTGCAGAACCTGTTAAGGCTACAGAGCCGGTTTTGCCCCCTGTGGAGAGAGAGTCCGCAATACCTTCGGCTGCGGTTCAACCGGCGGCTGAGGCTCCCCCTGTAGCTAAACCAGCTGAAGTCAAACCGGCAATGTTGACGCCACCTTTGGTTGCGCAACCGGCGACACCACCATTGGCTGCGCCGAAGGAGAAACGATCGGGAAAATCAGTTCTCGTTGTGGAAGACAGTCCGACCTCCAGGAAGGTCATTACCATGGTGTTGACAAGAAAGGGGTATGAAGTCATCGAAGCAGCCGCAGGGGAAGAGGCACTCAGAAAGGTTGAGGAGCTGCCCAGGCTTATCCTGCTCGATGCCATGCTACCGGATATGACTGGTTATGATATTCTCGCGAAATTGAAACAGGATCAACGGCTGAAAGAAATTCCTGTCGTCATGCTTACCGCAAAAGACAGTGCTATAGACAGAGAAAAAGGGATTCGGGCCGGGGCCGCGGCTTACCTGACCAAACCCTTTAACCCGGACAAACTGATTTCCGTAATCAGCAGTTATATTTAATATACCAACCAATTTTCAGAGTGCATCCATGTCACGTATGCTTGATCTAGAAAATCTCATCCTGAATATCGATGAGTCGCTTGCCGAAGTAAAAGATAAAGCCGCGATTGTCGATCAGCTCGCCACCGCGGAACGGGAAGAGATTAGCCGATATATCCTTGTTGGGATCGGAGCGTTGCATCTGGCTATAGCCATTGATGATTTGTCTGAAGTCGGACCATTGCCTCCAATTACTCAATTGCCCAATCTGCCTCCCTGGATTCAGGGAATAGTCAATATCCGAAGTGAAATCGTCTCGGTCATTGATCTTGGCAGTTTTCTTAACGTGTCCGGCAGTGGTCCTTGCGACGGTAATCGTCTGGTGGTTCTCAGGCATAAAAAGAGAAAAATCGGAATTCGAGTCGATAGAATCATCGGGACGGTAAACAAAACCGTGTCGGAGACAAAAATCCTCGATCCCGTTGATAAGAATTCAGTGGATGCCTCTCTTTTTACCTCCGGTCTCTTCGTTGAAAAGAATTTTTATTATATTCTCAATGTGCTGAAGTTCTTGTCGGCTCCTCGACTTATTCACTATAACAGCAAAGTGTAAGGGAGAGTAAGGAATGGAAGCCGCGAAAGATATATCCTGCAGCAGAGGTGTGGGTATGAACAGCCAAAGAAAGGACCAGAAATAATGCCTAAATTTCCAAATTCCGAGCTTCTTGAGCTCTTTTTTCTAGAATTTAACTCGTATATTCCGGAAATACGGCATGGTCTTGAGGAAATCTCCTCGGATAGGAGCGCATTACCCGCCATTCAGGAGCTCCATAGACTTTTTCATAACATCAAGGGTGCGGCGTCTCAGGTACAATTGTCCGATTTGAGTAATGGTGCCAAGGTTGTCGAGTCGGCCCTTGACGAATTGCTTGAAGCAGAGCCGGTCATCTCAGACCGATTTCTGGAAGCTCTTAAGAAAACAGCCGATCTTCTTGTCAAGCACAGTGAACATAAAAATCATGATGTCGATCAGGGCCGGTCTTTTCATGAACAAATTGTTTCTTTATTTTCACAAATTCACGAAGATCAAGACGAAGGAGACCGATCGGATGACAACGGCGCCAGGCAACTGCAGGAATACCTGCAGGATGTTCGTTCGATTTTTCCCTTGTTGCGGGACCTGGTCGGCTGTCTGAAGGAAGACGGCTCCGATAATTCTCACAACCTCTTGATATATGGTAAACTTTCCCACGCGATATCGCTTCTTGCAACGACTTTGCTGACGGCAGGAATGAAACAGCAAAGTCACCTGATGCGAGACTGCCATGTCTTTATAGAAAAACTGCATAGCTCCGCAATTCCGCATCAGCCCGAGATAGCGGGACTTGTGCAGGATTTTCTCCAGTTTCTTGAGGTAAGCTTTTCCCATGAGGACCCGGAGAGCAGTATCACGATAAAAAGGGTGAATGATCAACTTGGAAAGTTCAAAACCCTGCTCGCTGGCGTCGATCTCAGGGAAAATGATTCGCTCTTGCGATTTGCGGAAGAGTTGCCATTTAAGGACAACAACCCGGACGATGATTCGTTGGATATTTTCGATGAGCCGGTTAACGATGACGAATCAATAGATTTTCTGGATGAACTAGCGGAATCAAGCTTTCTTGGAGCGGAAATTGGAGGAGCGGAAGCAGGTGAAGAGTTCACTTTTCTTTCTGAAGAAGCGGAAGCTGGGGATGAGCCGATTGACGAGGATCAGCAGCTCCTGTTGGACATTTTTCGTGAGGAATGCGATGAGCACCTGATTGTCATCAACCAGTCCCTCAATATCCTGGAAAGCAAAATAAAGGAACCAACCGATCTGACACCTGAATTGCTGGAATCCGTCAGCGATATGCGCAGAGCGGTGCATACCTTGAAAGGTGCTGCCTCGATGACCGGTGTAAACCTGCTTGCCAAGGGGGCGCACTCCCTTGAAGATCTGCTCGATTGGCTACATGATGAAGCTGGGAGAGTGGGACCCGACGAAGTGCGGATAATCGCCTCGGGCATCGATATTATTGAAGTTTTGTCGCAATCTCCTCAGGCAACAGCTTCAGCCGGTCTCGACAGACTGGTCAAGACGATTACCGATTACCTCGCCATCAAATCCGGAGCTGAGCCCACCGGCGATGCATCGCCTGAAATCCCCTCACCGGAGTCTGTAAAAGTAGAGTCGGCTGATCTGGCTGATCTATCGCCGCCTGCCGGAGTTGATACTTCTCTAAAGGAGGTGGTTCAAGACAATGCTATGGCTGCCTTACCCGGCGATGTCGGCACTGTGCGGGTTCGCCTGGAAGATCTTGATGAACTGGTAAGCATCGAAGGTGAGCTGGTTGTTGCCCGTGGAGCTGTTGAGAAAATAGTGGATGAGTTTTCCCAGACGCTTCTGGAATTGGAAACCGTCAAGGAAAATCTGCGCAGAAAATCCCAGGAACTGGAGTCGGGATTCGAGGTGCAGTCACTTTACGGCTTTAATCCATTTACCGCCCAGGAGAGTGATGGTGATCAGATAAACAGCGAGCTGGCGGATTTCGATCCCATCGAGCTTGATCGCTATTCACAACTGAATCTGATAATACGCTCGCTGAACGAAATCTCCGTCGATGTGAACTCTATCCATACCACCCTGTCTTCGCTTGCCGGTAATATAAGCGGTCAGGTAGGCAAGCAGCAGTTGACCATGCGGCTGATGCAGGAAAAGCTCATGCGCATTAGGATGACTCCTTTGTCCTCGATTTCGCGGGTTTTGTTCCGGACGGTCAGGGATACAGCCGTTAAACTCGGCAAGAAAGTGGTTCTTACCGTAGCAGGGGAAGATGTTTTTATGGATCGCTTTGTCTGGGCCAAGATAACCGATCCGCTCATGCATATTCTGAGAAACTGTGTCGATCACGGCATCGAATCCGCCGAGGTTCGCGCAGCAGGCGGCAAGCCGGAAACCGGAACGATACATTTGCAGGCCGAACAGCGGAGCAGGTATGTTGTTTTGCGTATAAACGATGATGGCGGTGGTATTGATTATTCTCTCATCAAGGACAAAATAAGGCGTGAAGGGCTGGCGGAAGATCCTGAAGCCATCAGCGAAAAGGGCCTGCTGGAATATCTTTTTCATTCAAGTTTTACCACCCGCCAAAATGTCACTACTATTTCCGGCCGCGGCGTGGGGCTCGATGTCGTAAGAAGAAATATTCAGGAACTGCGGGGATCGATTGAGATTCATAATAATCCGGGGCAGGGGGTAGAGTTTGAAATTCACATTCCTTTTTCTCTGTCCGTCAACCGTGCGGCCATGGTTTTAGTTACCGGGAAAGAATATGCCATCCCCCTGCAGGATATCATGCAGGTGAAACATTTCTCTACCCGGGAAATTCTGGATACCGGGGGGACTGAAGGCTTATTGCTGAAGTATGGAGATCGAGTGGTGCCGGTGAACAATTTGGGATATCACCTGCAGCTGGAGAAAAGAATGGACACGCTGCCGAAAGAGGCGGAGGGCCTGATGGCTGTTATGTTCAAAAATGGAGAAGAGCTGCATGCGGTCGCCATCGATTCGGTTGTTGAACAGCGGGAGATTATAGTTAAAAATCTCGGCAGTCATCTGACGAATGTTCGAGGAATAAGCGGCGTGACTCTTACCGGTGCCGGAGGCTTGATTCCAATTCTTAACCTGAGGGAGCTGGTGGAGACAAAGGGAACGGAAGAGGTAGTCGAGACTGAACCCCTGCTGCAAATGGAGTTAAATGAACCGCTCAAGGTACTGATAGTGGATGATTCCATCAGCGTCCGGCATAGTGTGGCGCGACTTGTGGAAAGTAAGTCCTGGAAACAGCAACAGGCGGTGGACGGTTTGGATGCACTGGCTAAACTGGAGAGCTACTTCCCGGATGTGATTATCCTCGATATCGAAATGCCGAGGATGAACGGCTACGAGTTCAAGTCGAGTCTCAACAACCAACCGATGTACAAGGACATACCAATCGTGATGCTGACCTCCCGGGCTTCGGAAAAGCACCAGCAAAAGGCCAAAGAGCTTGGAATTGAATACTATCTGACCAAGCCGTATCAGGATGAGACCTTTGTCCGGATGTTGGAAACAATTCATAACCGCTCTTAACCTATTTTACTTTTATGACCTAAAATGAAAAAACAGCTCGAAATTGCGACTATCAAAGCAAACAACGTCACCTTTCAGGGATGTGAGCTCTACTGGATATTCAGCAGGAATCAACTCGAATTCCTGTTTAAGGAGGTGGAATTATTTTCTTCCCCGACTTCTGTCATAACAGCCAAATATCAAGAGGTTATGCTGCCCGTAATTAACCTTGAGAAATATTATGGTCTGGCGGAGAAATTTAAGAACGGACCTCCTAAGTATATTGTTGTCAGGTCGGTTACTGAAAATAAGGAATTGGTGAAACTCATTATTCAGACGCCGCAGCCATTGAAAATACAAACAGTGGAAGAAGGGTTCACTTCCTTGCAAGCTTCCCCCAAGCTCCCAAAAAACAGCAAAGATGTGTTGGGGATGTATTCGCTTGCTCCTGATAAAGTCGGCATCGTCCCGGATTTAGCAGGAATGAGCCGATCGATTCAGACGCAGGGGAATTAGAACCTCCAGGGAAAAAAATCAGTCCCTGCCACAATGAAGACAAACTCGTAAAAACCTAAATTTTCAAATGGCTAAATAAAAAGCTTCATAGGCAAGGCGCGCAAATTTTTCAATCATTTCGACATACTTTAGGACTCCGTAATGATTGAAAATTTGTACCCCAAGGGCACTTCCTGCGGGCGTACAACGTAGCAGATGAGGAGTTTTTACGACGCCATCAATTAAAGGGACATGAAATAAGAAAAGATGATGAAAAAACTTTAAAGATGTGGCAAGAGGAAGATCTTAACAAATTTCTCAAAACTTAAGGAAAAAACATGGCTTCAAAATTAATTATGATAGTGGAAGACAGTCAGACGGACATGCGGATTGCTGAAAACGTCTGTGCGGATAACGGCTATAAAACTGTAACGGTTACAGAGGGTGACAAGGTTTTATCCACGGCAATCGAGAAAAAGCCGGATTTGATTCTGCTCGATGTTATTTTACCCAATAAGAATGGCTTCCAGGTTTGCAGGCAGTTAAAAACGAATGAAGACACCAAGGACATCAAAATCGTCATCGTCAGCAGCAAGGACCAGCCCAGTGATAAATTCTGGGGAATGAAACAGGGCGCAGATGATTATATTACCAAACCCTATGAAGAAGGTGAACTTCTGGCGGCTATAGAGAAAAACATCTGATAACTCCAGTAAGAGGCTGTGCACGTGCAACCGATCGATACCCTGCTGGTCTTTTTTTTGGCTTCGGTATTGCTGGCTCTCACCCCGGGGCCGGATAATCTTTTTGTTCTGGCACAGGCAGCCCAGCGAGGTAAGTTGGCCGGTATCACTGTAACCTTTGGGTTGTGTACCGGCCTCTTGGTTCATACATCAGCGGTGGCTCTGGGAGTAGCGGCAATATTCCAGGCTTCCGCTGTTGCTTTTTCGCTGTTGAAGTATATCGGAGCGGCTTACTTGTCCTACCTTGCCTGGCGGGCTTTCTCCGCAGGTACGGGAGGCAGTGGTGAGCAGCAGACCCAAAAATTACATTTTGGCAAACTCTACGGCCGCGGGATTATAATGAACGTTACCAATCCCAAAGTTTCCCTTTTCTTTCTGGCCTTTCTGCCTCAATTCACGGATCCGGCTTCTGGGCCGCTGGTGCCGCAGATTCTTCTGCTTGGTTTTCTCTTTATCGTGTCGACAATCCTGGTATTTGGAGGAATAAGCTTCTTGGCAGGTGGAATAGGCAATTATTTCAGGAAATCGGCCAAGGTTCAGACCATCTTGAATCGCCTTGCAGGCGTTGTTTTTCTCAGTCTGGCCGTAAAGCTGGCTCTGGTCAGACGCTGACAGAGCATTCTCTTCGTCATTTTTTTATATTATTCCCAGCAGATAATAGATATGCCGCTGCAAAATCGTATCGTAAAACCCGGCAAAAGTAAAAGAAGTGTCTTAACTGATGCTGGAGAAGAGCTCATAGTCCCTGATGATTGGGAGCTGCTCCTTCCCGGAGATGGTCCTTTAACTAAAATGGTCAAGGCCAAAGGGCCTAGCTGGCTTGTTCAGGTAAAAGTCAGGAACAGGTATATCTCAAAAGGTATCTGGGCCAAAGGTGAATACATCCGGGAGGCTAAAGCCGAACTGGAACTTAAGCGCTCGGCACCGGACTATGCCGAGACACGCCGGCAGCAACTGGCAAGAAGAGAGAAAAAACAGAAGGAATACGAGCAGGAATTTTATACCGAAGTGCTGGATTTTCTCAATTTTCATCCTCGATACGCACCGCTTGCGGCGCGGTTGGCCAAATCAGTTAGTGCATTGGCGACTCCCGTCGGCAGCGGGACGGTGGCCCGCACTGAGCGCATACCTCTGGAAGACCGCGCGCGAAGTGCCGTCATAGCCTGGATGCGCCACCAGACAACCGGCTATGATCGTCTGACTATTGCCAGGGTGAAAGGAAGAAGACGCCAGGTGCGAAGAGAGCTGGCTTCCCAGTCCCTTCGTCTCCTGCAAATCTATCGCGACGGAAGTGAGATTCCATCATCCTGCCCGTTGTATAAAGCCTTAATGCAGGAGAAATGAACGAGTTTGCCCCATCTGGATTTCCGGACAAATGGGTTTGGGGTCAACTGTCACCCTGCATGACTTCCGCACAAATTTTTTCCCATTCGGCAGCTTCATCCAGCAGCCCGAGACGTTCTAGAACCTGAGCATTGAGATCCAGGGGTTTACCGATAATCTCATCAGGCCGATTTCGATAATACAGTACATTGGCGGCATGAACAGCCAGGGCGGGCGTGAAACTGTTCGCAGGATAATTGCCTATATTGTTTTGAAAACCGATTGCCTCGACAATTGGGCCGGAAAATCCCCACAGACCGACTAAGTACGAGCCCACCGCACTTTGAGTTGCTCCGAAAACAGCGAGTTCCGCTTCCGGAAGTATGATATTTCGCTGGTCGGCCGTCTCAAGCACTCGCAAATATTGCTCCGGCAGCGAAGAAATCAAAATCAGTTTGCCTAAATCATGCAGGGTTCCGGCAAGAAAAGTATTGCTGAGCAGTTCCTTGTCATCCGACCGGCTGAGCGTAATAGCCTTGGCGATTTTCCCTACCATAAGGCTGTGGTTCCAAAGCCGATCGATCCGAAACACCTCGTCGGAGATCTTGATCTTGGAGAAGAGTTCCAGGCTGAGAACCAAAACCTTGATGGTGTCGAGCCCCAGCAGGGCCACGGCTCGGGCAGGGCTGTCAACTTTTGAATATATTCCGAAAAATGAGGAATTAACAAGTTGCAGAACCTTGGCGGTCATGGCGATATCCTGGGCGATAATTTCGGCGAGCTCCTGGATTTCCACCTCTGGGGTGGCTATAGCTTTCTGCAACCTGGAGTAGGTCGATGGCAGACTCGGTAATTTGCCGATCTGCGAGATAAGGTCCTTCAGTTTACCGTCGAATAACATATCCTGCAGCGCGGATGTCTGTTTCAGGATATTTTTCAGCATTTCAGGGTCACAGGGTTTAGCCAGAAACTGATGGACGACTCCGACGGTTCGAAAAACAGACTCCTGGTCAGCCTGCCCCGTGAGCATGATACGTATTGTATGAGGATATTTATCCTGTATTATCTCCAGAAGTTTGGCTCCATCCATGCCCGGCATGCGCATGTCCGACACAATCACATCAAAACGTTCCTTTGCCAGCATATCTAAAGCTTCATTTCCACCGGCAACAAAATACATATCATATTCATTGCGTAATGATCTCAACATCCGCCGGAGAGCATCCAGAATGTTAGGCTCGTCATCGACAAAGATTACTTTTTTCTTTCCCATTTTGACCTCTTACATTGAGCTTTCAAGGGCCTGATTGATAAGAACCTTGAGACGCGTATTGGCTCAGTTTTTAATCTTTACCAGGATCGGTTCCTTCACGCCGACTTGCTGAGAAAAATTTTTCAATCCTTTGATCAGGGACAAGGTTACTTCCTGTCCTTTCGGGGCAATTAACAGGCCATTTGACGCGATAATATCCTGTTCGGTGATCATCCCGGCAGACATGTCGCGGATATCAACCGCAACGATTTTTTCATTCTCGGGACTCAGCTTGATGCCTATAAGAATTTTAAGCAGCTTAGGGTTATAGGTAGCTGAATTCTTTTGCATGCGATTAAGTGCCTCGGAACGATTCCAGCCACGATGCATGAACGAGTCAAAATCCATACAGATCCTGAGAAGTTGAGCCCCAAGGCTGACATCTTCCGTTAGTTCCTTGCTTTCGAAGGATTCATAAGAAGAGAGTTGATTGGCAATAATTGCCGCAACCGTTTCCAATCTGGGTATTTTCTCCAGAAGTTTCGAGCCGACCAGCGGATGGTCCAGCCACATCTCCTTTTCCTCCGTAGTCATCTCCTGACCTGCATATATCTTATTGAGCGTATCCGGCGGAAGAGTGATACAGCCTATTTGTGACATCAGGGCGGCTATCTCAAATTGCCAGATATTGTGGAGTTCCAGTTTCCGGGCAATTTCACCCACCATGGATTTCACCCGCAACCCGCTGCTGAAAGCTATCGGATTTGCAAGACTCAGAACTTCAGAGAGTACGGTAATACTGCCCATCAGTGTCTTGTCGAGGAGTTCTTTCTCCGCGGTAATAAGTCGATATTGACGCTGCGCCAGAGCAATAGCCAATACCAGGGACGAGGTTGAGCAGGGTTTATTTAAAAATCGAAAGATCTGTCCTTTGTTCACTGCTTCAATCGCCGTTTCCTGGTCGGCGTTGCCGGTAAGCATCAGGCGCACTGTGTCGGGATATTGATCTTTTACCGTGCCAAGGAGTTGAATTCCATCCATCCCGGGCATCCGCATATCGGAAACAATTACCGCGAATGGCCCTTCCTTCTTGAGAATATCCATGGCGTCATTTCCGCTGACGGCTGTATAAATTTCAAAACGTTTGCGAAGTTCCCGCTTTATCGAATGCAGGATATTTTCTTCATCGTCGACAAACAGGACTTTCTCAGTCATCCTTACATCTCCTGCTGAGTCTCGAAAAAAAGTAAATTTCGGATATATATTTTAGTATCGGTTTATTTCAAAAGTTAGTCAAATCCAGCAGTCATTTTCGAAATGATGAAGGGAGAAAATCAGGGCTAAAGAAGTCTTTGGCTTGAATCCGTTGCGTAACGGTCTCACGGACGGGGGAAATGGCTACGAATTCCGTCCTGGATGAAGATGTCGCCTCATTACAGGCCGGCGGAAAAGATGAGACTTCGGCTTTTCCGCCCCCCAAGTAAACAAACTATCAATTGGCTCTCATGCGGTTGTTAAATTCCTCAGGGGTGAACGAGTAAACCTGCGTTCCGTTGCATTCAACAGCAAATGAGGCGCAGACGCTGCCCCGGATGGCGCTGGTTTCCAGGTCATTGCCGTTGACGAGGCCGCTGAGCAAGCCTCCCCGGTAGGCATCTCCCGCCCCGGTTGGATCAACCACTTTGGCCGCTTTAAAGGAAGGGATGGTCAATTTGCGGTTCTGGTTATAAAGTTCCGAACCTGCCTCGCCTAGGGTAACAATAGTTGATTCCGGAAGGGTGAGGAGTTGCTCTTTGCTCAAACCGGTTTTGTCCATGATCAGGTTGAATTCGTAATCGTTGACAATCAGGAGTGTGCAGCCGGTGATGACATCTACGAGATCCTGCGCCTGCAGCACGGGAAGAGCCTGGCCGGGATCGAAAATATAGCCAATGCCTTTTTCTTTGCAAAGTTTTGGATAGTTGATCATATCATGCAGATTGCCGGGTGAGACGAGGAGAAGGGTTTCCCCGGGATTAAGGGCATTGAAATCAAGGTTGGAGGAATATTTCATTGCTCCGGGATTGAAGCCGGTGATCTGATTGTTGCTTTTGTCGGTAGTTATATACGCTCCGGCGGTAAGTTCCTCGGAGATTACTTTAATACCGGTCCTGGATATTGAATGCTTATCAAGCCATTCAAAATACTTATGGTGGTCACTCCCGATGGTGGCAGTGATGGTGGGATTTTCGCCCATGAGCTTTAAGGCGTAGGCAATGTTGCCTGCGGTACCGCCATAGTTTTCCGTCACACCATTCACCTGAAAGCAGACATTGAGACTGTGGATCTTGTCCGGCAGGATATGATCGGAAAAACTCTCCGGGAAATTCATGATACGATCATAAGCGAGTGAGCCGGAAATAACTATGTTTTTCATAAGGTAAACCTTGAGTTGGGGTTGATGTATGAATTGTTTTATTGGGCGTCTAATGTTGAATGAGCAATTTCAGGTATAGCTTTGATTCCTGATTTGTGGTTGGCTAGAAAAACAGCAACAAGGACGAGTAATCCTCCCATAAGCTGCATTGCTGAAAGCGTTTCTCCCAACAATATCCAGGCACCACAAGCAGTTACCAGAGGAATGCCGTTTATACAGACGGCAGCCTGAGCTGCTGGAATTTTGGTCAGGGCATAATTATAGCAAAAAAATGCGGCAATTGTAGCAAAGATCGTCAAAACGATCAGGGCGATAAATGATTCCTTCGATACCGCAGACCACTGGAGTTGCGGCAAATCCCAAAGAAAAAGAGGAAAGAAAAAGATTGCGCCTAATATGATCTGCATCCCGGTTATCTGAAGTGAGGAAATCGATTCGCCTAATTTCCTGGTGAGGATCATATACACCGCGGCAGAGAGGACCGCTCCGCAGATCAGCATATCACCAAGCAGTGTACCATGCAGAGCCGTTTGTACCCGTCCACCGAAAACAAGCATTGACACGCCGGCCAGGGAAATAATGACACCGAGCATATTGATGAGACGAAGCCGTTCCTTGAGAAAAAGAGCGGAAAGCATCAGGACCACAATCGGAATGGTGGCTATGATGAGTGACGTCTTAGTGGCCGAGGTACGCTGCAGGCCAAAGGTTTCGAAGAGGAAATAGAGCCCCGGTTCCATAAGAGCAAGTATCAGGAGGCATTTGAGGTCCTTCCGGCTAAGAGTGGGGAAACCGGTACGCCAAAGCAGGACAGTAAAGAAAACGGCAGCGGTAAAAAAGCGGAAAAAAATGAGACAGAAAGGAGAAAAACTCTGGAGAGCGATCTTGGTGGCGACAAAAGAGAGCCCCCAGAATATAACAGCCGTCGTTAACGCCAGGTATGTCGGAAGAGAGGTATCGGTTTTCATCAATATATTATCCTGCGGGAAATTAACTCTGCACGTTGCCGAAAGGAAGTTTCAAAGACTCAAAGTGATGAACTTAAACGATCTGAACTGAAATTTCTCGAAATCAATGAGAGAAGCGATAAAAAAATCAGGGGAGGCTGACCATTGAGTGAGTGGTTTATTTCGGTCTATTGCACAGAAACAGAGGAAGTTATGGTAACTGTCCCATTACCTAAGAATATTCTTGAGTTTTATTCCGGAGTTTGTTACGCAAAAGGAGCCTTGCAGATTGGTTTTTAAGAGCAGCACAAGGTGTTTGGGGTTATGCCCTTCTATTAATTTTCTTAGATAAGGAGAGTAAGATGAAAAAAATGACTGTATTCGTAGCTCTTGCACTGGCTGTAATAACCTTTTCCACCGGGACTGTCTTCGCCGCGGATACCCTGGCGGAGATTCAGAAGCGTGGTACACTGAGAGTTGGGCTGGAGCCGGGATATATGCCTTTTGAGCTGACCAATAAGAAAGGTGAAATAATAGGATTTGACGTGGATGTCGCCAAAAGAATGGCTAAAGCAATGAAGGTTAAGCTGGAGCTGGTCTCTACAGCCTGGGATGGTATCATTCCTGCCCTGCTGACCAATAAGTTCGATATCCTTATGTCAGGAATGACTCTCACTCAGGAAAGGAACCTGACCGTTAATTTTGCCACTCCCTACATACTTATCGGCCAGTCCGTCTTGCTGAAAAAAGACTTGGCCGGAGAGGTAAAATCATACAAAGATCTCAACAACCCGAAATATACCATTGCCTCCAAACTCGGTACTACCGGTGAGCAAGCTGTCAAACGTTTGATTCCCAAAGCCAAGTATATTTCCTACGAGACGGAGCAGGAAGGCGTAATGGAACTTCTCAATGGCAAGATCGATGCCTTTGTTTACGATCTGCCGTTCAACTCAGTCGCCATGAGCCAGAAGGGTGAAGGAAAATTCGTCCATCTCGACCAACCTTTCACCAAAGAACCGATCGCCTGGGCTATCAGAAAAGACGACGTGAATTTCTTGAACTGGTTGAACAATTTCATGAATCAGATCAAATATGATGGAGTTTATGATAAGATTTATGATAAGTGGTTTCGTGATGATGCCTGGTTGAAAGAAATTCAGTAAACGACTAAACGTTCTCAGCACCTCATATGTGCGTGCTGTTAGACAGCCGCTCATGTCGGGACGGGTTCGGAATCCGCCCCGACTGCTCATCGGAGCGCTTGTGCACTTCAGGGTACTGCTGGACGTTTACAGGCCTGGAGTTATGCAAGCGTTTTGCTATTCTCGGTGAAAGGTTACATAAACAAAAGGAATCGCAAATTTGAAAGCCGGAGAGAAGATTTGGCCCTGGAGAATCTTATTGGTTGTCATCCTGCTTGGGGTGGCCGCCGGTACCTGGGGAGCGATCAAAAAAATAGATTACAAGTGGCGATGGTATCGGGTACCCCAATATTTCATGTATGTCGCGGAAGATGCGAAAAAGGCTCCTTTTGACGGCAAGGTGGTTTCCATTGAAAAAAATGGAGATGCCAGCAAGGTTACTTTAGTTTCTGACACGTCGCAAAAAAAAGTTGTTAAGGTGGCAACCGACAGTCTGAGAATTTCGGAGGGTGAGGAGCTGTTTGAAGGCGATACCATCGGCTTCGTAAAAAAATGGCGGCTCGGTCCATTGATGGTTGGTTTATGGACTACCTTGTGGCTTTCTGCCATCTCCAGTGTTTTTGCACTTATTCTGGGATTAGTCACCGGAATAGCCAGGGTTTCTAAAAACGTTACCCTGAGGGGGCTGGCGATGATCTACGTTGAATGTATTCGTGGAACACCACTGCTTGTTCAGATTTTTATCGCATATTTCTTTCTTGGCACCGTATTTAATCTCAGCCGTAATGTCTGTGGCATAGGCGCCCTGGCTCTTTTTGCAGGAGCCTATGTAGCGGAGATTGTTCGTGCGGGTGTCCAGAGTATTCCAAAAGGACAGGTGGAGGCTTCAAGGTCGCTGGGGATGACTGCCTTTCAGACCATGACGGAGATTGTTCTGCCGCAGGCCTTTAAGAAGATCCTGCCGCCCTTGTCCGGACAATTCATCAGCCTGATCAAGGATTCGTCGCTGGTTTCGGTTATTGCCATTACCGACCTGACAAAATCGGGCCGGGAAATTATCACCTCAAGCTTCGCCACTTTCGAGGTTTGGCTGGTTGTGGCGGCGATGTATCTCCTGGTGACCTCAGTTTTGTCACAACTCGTTTACTACATGGAACGGAGGCTTGCTGTCAGTGATTAAAGCCGAGAATGTTGTAAAAATATTTGCTGGTCGCTCGGGCGTTGTCCGGGCTGTGGATGGGGTCTCAACTGAAGTGGCCAGAGGGGAAGTCGTCGTTATCATCGGACCTTCCGGTTCCGGTAAATCGACCTTTCTGCGCTGCATTAACGGGCTGGAGACTTTTACAGAGGGCCACATCATCATAGATGGTATCGATCTTGCCGACAAAAGGACCAACATCAATAAAGTACGAGCCGAGGTCGGCATGGTCTTCCAGCAGTTCAACCTCTTTCCCCACAAGACGGTTCTGGAAAATCTGACACTAGCCCAACGCCGGGTGCGGAAACGCAGCAAGCAAGTCGCCGAGGAAAAGGCCCGGGGATTGTTGAAAAAGGTAGGGATTCCCGAAAAAGCCAGTGAGTATCCCTCGAGGCTTTCCGGAGGACAGCAGCAACGTGTGGCTATCGCTAGGGCACTGGCGATGGACCCGAAGGTCATGCTCTTTGATGAACCGACCTCTGCTCTTGATCCGGAAATGGTCGGGGAGGTGCTCGATGTCATGAAGCAGCTGGCCCGGGAAGGGATGACCATGATGGTAGTTACGCACGAAATGGGTTTCGCCCGTGAAGTTGCCGACAGGGTGATTTTCATGGATGAAGGCAAGGTAGTGGAGGTGGGGACTCCCGAACACTTTTTTACCAATCCCCAGGAAGAGAGGGCAAAGCTCTTCTTGAAACAGGTTCTGTGATTGCTATTTTTTCTGCAAGTAACTTGGATATCGGTACCAATACGTTTTGATGGAAGGAAGTACTATGTCGGCGCATTCGAACTACAAAAAAACCTACCCTATTTCCTGGGATCAGCTGCACAGGGATTCAAAGGCGCTTGCCTGGCGACTTTTAAATATTGCTGATTTTAAAGGGATAATAGCTATTACCCGAGGCGGGATGGTTCCGGCAGCCATCATTGCCCGGGAACTCGATATTCGTCTTGTCGATACCATCTGTCTTTCCGGCTATGACTGGAAAGACAGAAAGGGTGAGGTGAGTACCTTGAAATCATTTGATGGTGACGGAGAGGACTGGTTGATTATCGATGATCTTGTCGATACGGGACGCACCGCTCAAGTGGTTCGGGAAATTGCTCCAAAGGCGCATTTTGCCACGGTCTATGCCAAACCTGCCGGACGCCCTCTGGTTGATACTTTTATTACCGAGGTGAGTCAGGATACCTGGATCCTCTTTCCGTGGGATACCGAATCCCAGTTCGTCAAGCCGATCGTCGGCATGGATAAAACCTGACCGGATGAGCCGAAAATACACCGGTGGTATGGACGCATGTCAACGCTTGGCCGGTAACACTTACACCATCCGGCAGTTAATGCAGCTGGCCGGGTGGATTTGGAATCCATTCGAGTATTCTGCCCTGACCGTAAGAATTGTCGATAATATACCTGGCGAAATGATAATCGAGATCCTCCAGGGGTGATCCTGTATAGCCGGCGAGAAACATCTCCGTCATTTCCGTGATGACTGCCTTGAAGGGGCCGCTCACCACCATATTATCTATGGTGTGTTCTCCCAGGTTATGCACGCTGAATCTGACCATCGCAGTTTCTCCTGAAAGGTATGTGGATTGTTATTGGGTGGCAACCTGTGCTATCAGGCTATCAACTCGATGCCGCTGGCATTCGACTTTTCAGCCAGTTCCTTGAGATGTGCCCTCTGTACTGCAGCCACGATTGATTCTATCACCGATGCCAGTGTTTGTGTCGCAAGATCGAATTCAACCCCGCAGATATATTCAATTCCGACTTTTTTTCGCACCTTGGAAAGGTACCTTACCGTTCCATTGAGCATTGCCAGCATTTCGTCTTTAACATAGAGCTTTAGGGCATGGGTTGCTCCAGGAATAAACAGTTGCTGCTCAGCCTTACTTGCGGAGAAGGCAATTCCTCTGATACTGATCTCAACGGGTGTCATTACCAGCGCGGGTAGTTCTTCTTCAATTCCCACACTGACGACAAAATCGAGACTTTCCGGAACCTTTACTTGAAACTCCCGGGCGTTGTGAACTTTCCTCGCCAGTGTGGGAAAGGAGAGTATGAGAACAGGCAGATCGCCAATTGTCGTCAATTTCTCGAAGGTTGTCGCTAATTCGACGGCATAGGTATTGGTGAACATTCTTAAAATGATGCAACGGGAGAAGCGAAGATGCAGGTTGCCGAGACCGGGTTCAATCGGCAGGATAACTATATGGCTCATCAAAGTTAAGTATTCGCCTTGATCATAGTCCTGTTCGTCCAGGAATTCAGGATCCAGCCCTCCGTCAACAAATTCCGAGATATCATCTTTCAGCCGTGAATAGTAGATACGCGGCATACTGTCGAGTTCTACCTCCAGCACCTTTTCATCAAACAAGGCCGTTTGCAGAAAGGGTAGAATTTGCTTCTTTTCTGTAAGGATATCCCCATTTTCCAAGCCGGTTTTTAAGTCGGCATCAGAGAAAGACTGTCCCGGAAAGAAGCGAAGCAGCTGCTTTTTTATTTCGTTTATCATGTTACCTGGAAAAGAAGCAGATATCTCCTCTCGGGAAGAGGCTCACATGGAAAATTACTGCATTCCGTTAAAGTTTTCAGCTCTTGAGTTAGGCGGTCTTTCGTTATTCACAGTGAACTTTTGCCGTATTCCTTCTTCAAGCTTAAGGCAACTGAATTGAAAAGGAAAGTATTGATTATTTATTTTGTCTCCTTAAAGGGTTGATCAGTTTACGGGACCGTTCACGATAGTATATCCCGGCAACTCCAATAAGGGATAGGCAAACAAGTCCGGCATGTATTGCCCATCTCTTGCCTCTATATTACCTTTTTCCGGTCAATGGCGGGAAGCGAATCTTCCGGATTTTTAATGCAAAAAGGCAGATCCCCTTAAAAAAGGAAATCTGCCTTTGATTTGCAACACAAAGCCGGCGACCCGGCTGCACATCCTAGAGCAGATCGGCGATAGCCTCTTTTTCCGTGAGTAATTCTTTTTCGGTAGCAGTCATCATTTTTCGGGCAAAGTCGCCGACTTCCAAACCCTTAATTTCTTTCCACTCGCCATTTTCGCAGGTGATAGGCAGAGCGTACATAATATCTTCATCGATACCGTAGCTGTTGCCTTTGCTAAAAACACCCATGCTGACCCATGCGCCGTTGGAACCAAGTGCCCAATCACGCATATGATCAACGGCAGACGAAGCTGCCGAAGCGGCGCTGGAAGCTCCGCGGGCCTTGATAATGGCTGCGCCGCGCTGCTGTACCGTTGGGATAAATTCATTTACATACCAGTCATTGTCCACTTTGTTCTTAACAGGAGCACCGTCAACCGTTGCATAGCTGATGTCGGGGAACTGGGTGGCGGAATGGTTGCCCCATACCACCATCTTTTCAACCTTGGTGGAATGGCTGCCGGTTTTTGCGGCGATCTGCGACAAGGATCGGTTGTGATCGAGACGCATCATCGAGGTGAAGTTGCGGGGATTGAGATCCGGCGCGTTTTTCATGGCAATGAGAGCATTGGTGTTGGCGGGGTTGCCGACGACCAGAACCTTAACATTGCGGCTGGCATGATCGTTAAGAGCTTTCCCCTGGACGGTAAAAATAGCGCCGTTTGCCTTAAGCAGATCCGAACGCTCCATGCCGGGACCGCGAGGCCTGGAACCTACCAGAAGTGCATAGTCGGCATCTTTGAAGGCAACGTTAGGGTCATCGGTGGTGACGATACCGGCAACCAGAGGAAAGGCGCAGTCGTTGATTTCCATCACAACGCCGGCCAGTGCGTTCATTGCGGGTGGAATTTCGAGAAGCTGAAGAATAACCGGTTGATCTTTTCCCAACATATCACCCGCTGCGACACGGAAAATAAGGGAATAACTGATCTGCCCGGCTGCACCGGTAATTGCGACACGTACTGGGGTTTTCATTGATTTCTCCTTTGAAAAGAGGTTAGCGCCTGGGAAATTTATTTCTTGCAGTAAGTATAAATCTCCTGAGGGTACCTAGCCCGACTTATTTCCCGCTTTTCGGGGTTCGGATTGTATCACAAAAACATCTCGTTAAGCAAAAACAGAAGGCAAGATACCATAATGTGTATCAGGAATCCAGCTGTAGCAGAGAATCACCGCTGATTTTAACATCAGTAGTGTTGATGCCAATTATCAAAAAGCCTAACCTTCTTTTTTTGCCGATTTTCCGTAGCCGCCACCACCTGGCGTTCTAATGATGAAGAGGTCGCCAGGCGAGAGAGAAATTTCATCGTTTCCGGCTAAAAAGGTGGTGGTTCCGTCCGGATGTTCCACGCTGTTTTCTCCTTTTTTGCCGGGCCCGCCTCCCGAAAGACCATAGGGTTCGGTCTCCCTGTGTGAAGAAAGGACGGTGGCGGTCATGGGTTCCAGAAAGCGAATTTTGCGAACCACGCCATCTCCGCCGGGAAATTTCCCCGTCCCGCCGGAACCGTGGCGAATAGAAAAAGACTCGACCCGCACAGGAAAACGCCATTCGACGACCTCGGGATCGGTCATTCTAGTATTGGTCATGTGGCTGTGTACCGCGCTGGTGCCAGGATGGTCAGGTCCTGCACCGGTGCCGCCGCAGATGGTCTCGTAGTTCTGGTAAACGGCATTGCCGTAAATGAAATTGTTCATCGTTCCCTGGGAAGAGGCGAGCAGCCCGAGGGCGCCGAACAGGGCATCGGTGATTGCCTGGGAGACTTCCGTGTTGCCGGAGATGACAGCAGCGGGGTATTCCGGGCTGATCATGGTTCTCGGCGGAATTACCAGCCGGAGCGGTTTCATGCATCCTTCGTTGAGAGGGATGTTGTCGGCAACGAGTGTACGAAAAACATAGAGTACTGCTGCCTTGCATACCGCGGTGGGGGCATTGTAGTTACCTTCGCTCTGCGGAGACGTGCCGGTGAAATCGATGGTGGCTTCCCGGTTTTGCCGATCGACAGAGATACGCACCCGGATGCGCCGGCCTCCGTCCATAGGATAGTCGAAGCGGCAGTCCTGCAGGACATCGAGCACCCGGCGAACCGACTCTTCGGCATTGTCCTGCACGTGCTGCATATAGGCATGGACAACTTCGAGGCCGAAATTATCCACCATTTTTCGCAGCTCTCTTACTCCTGTCTCATTGGCGGCGATCTGAGCTGAGAGATCGGCCATATTCTGGTTGATATTCCGGCAGGGGTAGATTCCCGAGCCCAGCAGAGCCCTGGTTTCCTCTTCCTGCAAGACACCCTCCTTGACCAGGAGAAAATTGTCGATCAATACTCCTTCCTCCTCAATGTGTCGGCTGTCCGGCGGCGACGAACCGGGGGTCCGGCCCCCGATATCGGCGTGATGTCCCCTGGAAGCGACATAAAACAATACTTCGGCCCCATCTTCTGCGAAAACCGGGGTAATGACTGTTACATCGGGAAGGTGGGTGCCGCCGTTATAGGGAGCATTCAACATATAGGCATTGCCCGGTCGCATAGTGGTGCGGTTTTCCCTGATGATGGTCTTGATTGATTCACCCATGGACCCCAGATGGACGGGAACGTGGGGGGCATTGGCGACAAGCCGGCCCTCCGGATCGAACAGGGCACAGGAAAAATCAAGGCGCTCCTTGATATTGACTGAGTAGGCGGTATTGGCAAGTGTCGCCCCCATCTGTTCGGCAATGGACATAAAAAGATTGTTGAAGACTTCAAGCATGACGGGATCGGCGGAGGTGCCGATGGCCTGTTGTCCCGGTCTGTCCCTGTATCGCCTGAGGATGAGATGGCCCTGCCGGTTTGTTTCGGCGGACCAGTCATCTTCCACGACTACAGTGCCGGTTTGTTCGGCAATGATCGCCGGGCCAATAATCTGCTGCCCGGAGATGAGCTCATCGCGAAGAAAAAGGGGACTACTGTGGAACCGGCCATTACTGAACATCTGCACCTTATCGTGCGGGACAGGCGGCCGATCAGCTACAACCTCCTCTCTCTCTTCGTCGATTATCGAATCCGTTGCGCCAACTGCCTCGACAGAAATCGCTTCGACGATTAAGCCTCTTTCCCGGGCAATGAAGCCGAATCGCTGTTTGTGAGCTTTTTCAAAGGCCAGGGTCATCTGCTCAGGACTGCCGACCTCGACCAGAAGAGCGGTGTCGGTGCCTTCATACCGCAGGTGCGCTTTGACGATGATGTCAATAAGCTCCTCGGCTATATCCTGGGCGGCAACCTCGGTCCTGGCCTCAATGATAAGTGGGCGGCAGGCATTGTCGATATGCTCTGGTGCGTCCTCGTTCAGGGGAAACTCCAGATGGACTTCACGAAGGGCCCTGATGTCGGCAAGTCCCATGCCGTAAGCAGATAAGACTCCTGCGAAGGGGTGCAGGAAGACTCTTTTCATGCCAAGGGCATCGGCAACCAGACAGGCGTGCTGACCTCCGGCGCCGCCAAAACAATTCAGCGTATACTCGGTCACATCATAGCCTCGCTGAACGGATATTTTTTTGATGGCATTGGCCATGTTTTCTACGGCTATGCGTAGAAATCCCTCGGCAACTTTCTCGGGAGATTGCACCGGCAGGCCGGTCGCTTCGGCAATCGTCTCGGCAAGAGACTGAAAACCGCTTCTTACTGTTGCGGTATCCAGCGGCTGGTTGCCTTTTGGACCGAAAACCTGGGGAAAATATCGCGGCTGTATTTTGCCAAGGAGAATATTGCAGTCGGTGACCGTGAGAGGACCGCCCCGGCGATAACAGGCAGGACCTGGATTGGCGCCTGCGGATTCTGGTCCGACCCGGTATCTGGCGCCATCGAAATTCAGAATTGATCCACCCCCGGCGGCTACGGTGTGAATATGCATCATCGGTGCGCGCATGCGTACTCCGGCCACCATCGTTTCAAAGCTCCTCTCGAATTCGCCGTTGTAGTGGGCGACATCAGTGGAAGTTCCTCCCATATCAAAACCGATCAGCTTGCTGAAGCCGCCCATCTCCCCGGTTTTGACCATGCCGACGACTCCGCCCGCCGGACCGGAGAGAATGGCATCCTTGCCTTGGAACAACCCGGCATCGGTCAGCCCGCCGTTCGACTGCATGAACATCAGCTTGGGACCGGTATCGCCGTCGGCTCCGAGTTGATCAGCGACCTGATTGACATAGCGCCTGAGAATGGGGGAGAGATATGCATCGACTACCGTCGTGTCGCCTCGAGAGACCAGCTTCATCAGAGGGCTGACCCGGTGACTCACGGAAATTTGGGTAAAGCCGATTCTTCTCGCAATTTCAGCCACTTTTTCTTCATGCTCCGGAAAGCGATAGCCGTGCATGAAGACGATGGCCACTGCCCGGATGCCTAACCTGTAGGCTCTCTCAAGCCCGATTTTGGCCGCTTTTTCGTCAAGAGGGATGATGATTTCGCCATGGGCTGACAGCCTTTCGACAATCTCAAGCACTTCTTCGTAGAGCATCTCCGGCAGGACGATGTGGCGGGCAAAGAGATCTGGCCGGGTCTGGTAGCCGATGTGCAGGGCATCGCCAAGACCCCGGGTTGTTACGAAAAGGGTGCGGTCGCCCTTTCGCTCCAGAAGCGCATTGGTGGCGACAGTAGTACCCATTTTAACCGAGCCTATACTTTTTTCGGGAATCGGGTCTGAATCGGCTATATCAAGAAGTCGGCGAACTCCATAAACCGCGGCATCCTGATATTTTTCCGGATTTTCCGAGAGAAGTTTATGAGTGACAAGACTCCCATCCGGCTTTCTGGCGACAATATCGGTAAAAGTTCCACCCCGATCGATCCATATCTGCCATTGCTTCATTGCCCTCTCCTTGAGCTTGTAAATCAATAAACTGAAAAGTCATATATGACGGCGTCGTAAAAACTCTTCATCTTCTTCGTTGCAGCAAATTTTCAATCATTTCGAAGTACCTCTTGTACGTCGAAATGATTGAAAATTTGCGTGCCTCGTATATCGAGTTTTTTTTAGAGTCCATCCCTACTTACAAAATAAATTTTTATGAAATTATCGATATATATCGAATAATAAGACAAAAAAGCTGTTTATTGTGATTATTTGTCGACAAAATGTCATTATTCTGTGATAATTGCAAGGATGATATGGAAAGTCAATATCATTGTTGGCAATAGCGCGTTTCTCTGTTAGCTGTTAATTAAATTTGATGGACTTGCAAAAAGCCTGAGTTACTTCGTTGTAGCTTCGTATGTCGAGCTTTTTCCAGAGCCATCTCTGCTCGCAAAGTGACTTTTTACGATATTATTAAATTTTAGTATTTATGTTGGGGGCGAAGTCGAAGTTTTAATAATTAAAAATATCATCGGGAGCCTAGAAAAATGAATGTATGCAAGAATGCTTTAGCCGCGTTGACTGGAATGGTTGTTGGTCTGGGGATGACAGTGGCAGCGATGGCCACCAGTTGGGATATGCCGACTCCCTATCCGGATAAAACCTTTCATACCCAAAACATTGCTATCTTTGCCGCAGATGTGGCGAAAGCGACAGATGGAGCGCTTACAATAAAGATACATTCAGCCGGCTCCCTGTTTAAACATCCGGAAATCAAGAATGCCGTGCGTGGTGGTCAGGTACCTATCGGTGAATTCTTCGTTTCTCTGCTCTCCAATGAGCAGCCGGTATTCGGTGCAGATTCCCAGCCTTTTCTTGCCACAAATTACGATGAAGCCAAAAAGCTTTGGGACGCCCAGCGTCCGATTATCACCAAACTTCTGGACAAGCAGGGGCTGATGCCGCTCTTTTCCGTACCCTGGCCGCCTCAGGGGCTCTATACCAAAAAGGAGATCAGAACAGTGGATGACCTGAAAGGCATTAAATTCAGGGCCTACAATGCCACGCTCGAACTCTTTGCCAACAAGATAGGCGCAGCACCCACACAGGTGGAGGTACCCGATATTCCCCAGGCTTTTGCCACCAGCCGAGTTGAGGCGATGATAACCTCGCCGTCCACGGGGGCAAATTCCAAGGCATGGGATTATGTCACCTATTACACCGATATTCAGGCCTGGTTGCCGAAAAATATTGTGGTGGTCAGCAAGAAAGCATTCAGAAGACTCGACAAAAAAACCCAGGAAGCCGTTCTGGTGGCTGCAAAAACTGCAGAAGAAAGAGGCTGGGAGATGAGCAAGAAAGAAACCGCCGAGAAGACCGCTATCCTTAAAGAAAACGGCATCATAGTGGTTACTCCCAGTGTCGAGCTTATGGCTGGGTTGAAGAAGATCGGGGCCTCTATGCTGGAAGAATGGAAAAAGAATGCCGGTCCGGAAGGAGCAGCACTCCTTGAAGCGTACCAGGCAAATTAAAGTCTATGGCTGATTCCAAGCACAAACAGAATCAGCCCGACTGGTATGAAGTCCATTTCTTAAAGTTGATCCAATGCTTATGAGAATTCAGGGCCAGGAATAACGATCGGCATAGGGGATAGAATGCGCAGGTGGTTGAACTCTCTTTACAGGGTAAGTTTCTGGTTTGGGGCAAGCTGTATCGCCATGATCTGCCTGCTGGTGGTCTGCCAGGTCTTCCTCAATCTGGTTGATCGCCTGAGTACCCTGCTCACCGGCAGTGCCATCGGGCTGACCATTCCTTCCTATGCCGATTTCACCGGTTTTCTGCTGGCCGCCGCTTCCTTTTTATCTCTGGCCCATACCCTTCGGGAAGGTGAGCATATTCGAGTTGTTTTGCTCATCAGCAGGTTACCCGGGAAATTGCACAACCTGATTGAAATCTGGTGCATTGGTCTGGGCTTGGCTATATCCCTCTATTTTGCATGGTATACAGCGAAGTTGATTCATGAATCCTACAGCTATCATGATCTCTCTTCAGGGATGATTGCCGTGCCCCTCTGGATACCGCAGTCTGCTATGTTTCTTGGGCTGATCATTTTGTCCGTGGCGTTTCTGGACGAACTGGTGACTGTCTGCCGGGGAAACGGTGCCAGCTATGCAGAAAAAGGAGAAACACTGCTGATGGATGTAGATCCGTCGGAGCCGGCTCCTTTTCCTGCAGATCAGAAAGAGGAGACAAATGTCTGAAATAACCTTGACTCTGATTCTGCTTTTGCTTCTGTTCTTTCTTTTGGGCAGTGGCGTTTGGGTAGCATTGTCCCTTTTAGGCGTTGGCATGGCCGGAATGGCTCTCTTTACCGATGCGCCTCTTGGGGAAGTGATGGCTACCACAATCTGGGGAGCGAGCAACGGCTGGTCGCTCGCCGCTTTGCCCCTGTTCGTCTGGATGGGAGAGATTCTTTTTCGATCCCGTCTTTCGGAAGATATGTTTACCGGACTCTCTCCATGGTTGACTCATCTGCCGGGACGGCTGCTCCACGTAAATATTCTCGGATGTGGCATATTTGCGGCTGTATCGGGCTCCTCCGCCGCCACGGCCGCCACGATCGGCAAGATGTCCATCCCCGAGCTTGCCAGAAGGAACTATCCGGAAAAAATGATGATCGGTACGCTGGCCGGCTCAGCAACCCTTGGCTTGCTTATTCCACCTTCCATTATTCTGATTGTCTATGGTGTCGCGACGGAACAGTCGATTGCCCGGCTCTTTATAGCCGGAGTGCTGCCCGGTTGTTTGCTCGTCACTCTCTTTGTCGGGTATGTGGTGATCTGGTCTCTTTTGCATCCCAAGGCCATCCCTGCGGGTGAGCCGACCCTGCCCTTAATGGAAAAATTGAAGCGTTCCCGAAGGCTTATTCCTGTCTGCCTGCTTATTGTCGGGGTAATCGGTTCGATCTATTCCGGCATTGCTTCACCAACCGATGCCGCTGCAGTTGGTGTGCTGCTGGCGTTGGTGCTTTCAAAATATACCGGGTCTCTCACCAAACAGAGTTTTCTCGAAGGACTTATGGGAGCGACCAAAACATCCTGCATGATCGCTTTTATCCTGGCTGGCGCGGCATATCTTACAGTAGCCATGGGATTTACCGGCATCCCAAAGATGCTGGCGGTCTGGATCAGCGGCATGAACCTCTCCCCCCATGCACTTCTCGGGGCGCTGACCTTGTTTTTTGTTATCATGGGCTGTTTCCTCGATGGCATTTCCGTGGTAGTGCTGACGACCTCGATTGTCATGCCGATGGTCGAACACGCAGGAATTGACCCACTCTGGTTCGGAATCTTCGTGGTCATCGTTGTCGAAATGGCCCAGATTACTCCGCCGGTCGGATTTAACCTGTTCGTCATTCAGGGGCTAACCGGATTGGATATTGTAAAAGTTGCAGTAGCCGCAGCGCCTTTTTTTGTCCTGCTGCTGATCGGTCTGGGCTTGATCGTGGCCTTTCCGGAGATTGTAACCTTATTGCCGGCAATGATGGGAAGTTGAAGCGGTTTTAAAGAGAGGAAGCCGCCCGTGATGCCTGGTCGTAGAGCCCTGACATCAGCCGCAGCAGAGCCGCTGCCTGGCTTATTTCCGGACCCTCCTGATCAAGGCTGCGGTAAGCTGAAGTCAGACATCTTTCGCGTATTTCCCTGTAGCGTTTGCAGGCCTCTTTGCCCTGTTCCGTGGCAAAGTAAAAAATTTCCTTGCCGTGTTTTTCACGTTCGACAAGTTCTGCCTTAACCAGCTTTTTCAAGGAGTAATTCACGGTGTGCTGGTCCTCGATATGCAGAACGAAACAAATGTCGATCAGCCTTTTCTGCCGGTTCCGGTGATTGACATTGTGTAGAACCAGAACATCCAGAGGGCTGAAATCGGCGTAGCCAGCGGCGTGCATACAGCGGATCATCCAGCGGGAAAAGGCATTATGAGCAATGATCATACCGTACTCGAATTCACTGAGAGGCCAGGAGTCAGGTGAAATGAGGTGTTCCGAAGAGACGATAGGAGCAAACGGATTGAATCCCGAGAATTGTTTGTCATCTTTCATGGTTTCATCGTTTGGGTTGAATTCAACTTCGGCGTTGCCGCCAGCTTTCATTATTCGGTGGTGATTCTCAAGTCAGCCCAGTTTTTTCTTGTCCTCTTTCATGAGCTTATAGGTAATACTGTCAACCAGCGCCTGCCAGCTCGCTTCAATGATGTTGAAGGAAACGCCGACCGTGCCCCAGTTGCAGACCCGGTCTTTGCTGTCGACCAGAACCCGGACCCGTGCCTGTGTTCCATGTTCCCCGGAGAGGACACGGACTTTGTAATCGGTCAGCTCCATTTCCTGAAGGCAGGGATAGAAGCCGCTCAGGGCTTTTCGAATGGCGCAGTCAAGTGCGTTCACCGGACCATCACCCATCGCTGCGGTGTGTACCTCTTCACCGCCGACGAAAAGGCGTATCGTCGCCTCGGTGAGGGGAGGTCTGTCCATCTGATATTTGTGGTTCATTACCCTGAAACTTTCAAATTTGAAGTAGTTCCTTTGCAGGCCCATAGCCCGCCGCATCAGCAATTCGAAACTCGCCTCCGCCCCTTCATACTGGAATCCCTGGTTTTCGAGTTCTTTCAGTTCACTGATAATGGCGGCCAGAACCGGATCGTCGGGTTCGAGTTTGAGGTTCCACCGTTTTGCCTTATGAAGAATATTCGCCCGTCCGGACTGGTCGGAGATCAGGATTCGGCGGATATTGCCGACTTTGTCCGGAGCGATATGCTCGTAGGTTAGCGGGTTCTGTTTCACGGCGCTGACATGGATGCCGCCCTTATGGGCAAAGGCTGACTGTCCGACGTAGGGCTGGTAACGATTGTTGGGCAGGTTGGCCAATTCATTGATAAGCCGCGAGGTGCTATAGAGGTTTTCGATATGTTTACGAACCTCGCATTCCACTCCGAGTTTGAACACCAGAGCAGGGATAATGGAGGTCAGATTGGCGTTGCCGCATCTTTCACCAAAACCGTTCATTGTACCCTGCACTTGTCTGATCTTGTTGTTGGAGACGGCGAGAAGGGAATTGGCGACCGCGGTTTCTGAGTCATTGTGAGCATGAATGCCGAGATGAACCGTTCTGTTTTTCTCCACCAGAAACTGTTTGACGCTGTTGATTATCTGGGAAATCTCATGGGGAAGCGTGCCACCGTTGGTATCGCAGAGAATGATAGTTTCTGCTCCGCCATCAATTGCCCTTATCAGGGTTTCAAGTGCATATTCTTCATTATTTTTAAAACCGTCAAAGAAGTGTTCAGCGTCATAGAAGAGGTGTTGGACCTGGGGCCGCAGGAAGGTCAGGGTATCCTGGATGAGCAGCAGATTGTCTTCCAGCTCGATATGCAGCGCATCGCTTACGTGAATATCCCAGCTCTTGCCGAAAATGGTTACAGCCGGAGTCTTAGCATTGAGTAGCGCCAGAAGATTGGGATCTTTTTCGGGACTGTTGCGAAAATGACGTGTTGAGCCGAATGCCGCAAGTTTGGCGTGCTTGAGCTCGATATTCTGCATTTTCTGGAAATAATCGACAGAGACAGGATTGGAGCCCGGCCAACCCCCTTCAATAAAATCAATACCTAGTTCATCAAGAGCAAGAGTAATACGAATCTTGTCTTCAACGGAAAGGTTGAAATTTTCTGCCTGGGTTCCGTCGCGGAGGGTAGTGTCGTAAAGCTCTATGAGATGGGCCATTTTCTTCTTTCTTCCTTCTTAACTCGAATCCTGCTGCTATTCCGGACAAGACATGCAGTTGCTGGAATATCAGTTGTTGTAACCGTTCACCGGGAAAAATGCTCGCATAACCCCAGACCTGTAAATGTTCAGCAATGCTCCATAGACGCATAAGCAGGCCGAAGGGCTATAGTTGGCTTTGCGCGGCGGCCTGATCGTGCGCATATGGGGTGCTGCTGAACGTTTACCCAGTTATTAGCGCAAAATGAA
Source organism: uncultured delta proteobacterium (assembly GCA_963835305.1). Taxonomy (GTDB): domain Bacteria; phylum Desulfobacterota; class Desulfobulbia; order Desulfobulbales; family Desulfocapsaceae; genus Desulforhopalus_A. The sequence goes on along the minus strand of CAWIEU010000005.1, from coordinate 260,232 downwards.
ACCTCTCATGGTAATGAACTTTTTTACAAAAAGCAAAACCTTAAAAAGAGACCGGACATCTTTCCGGCAAGATGCCGGGTAAAGAGTCAGGAAGGAGGGGTTGGGCCAGGGAAATGGCAGAAAAATTGAAAATCGTCTGTTCCGATTGCTCCAATCACGGCTGAAATGGCCCGGGGGCGCAGAGGGCACCCTCAGTGTTGGATTTCCGGCCGCAGTTTCCGCAGATGAAGGCGGGGTCGCGCTGGAGGGCAGCTACTTCATCGTTTTTGCCGGCTTTGGTCAGCTCACAGAGATGCAATTTATGATTTTCCGGGTTAGTACACAGGTTATCAACGTTAGGTAGTCTATCGCTCATCCGAGATTCCTTGAAGCTGCCCCGCGTTCTTCTCATAAGAACGCGGGAGAATTATTAAAGATTTATTACATTACCATCATCCGGCAACATTTTCCAACACCATTGCCATGCCCTGGCCACCGCCGATACAAAGAGAGGCAAGTCCAAGAGCCTGATTTTCCCGTTTCATCTGGTTCATCAGCGTAAGCAGAATTCGCGCTCCGGTACAGCCGATGGGATGACCGAGAGAAATTCCGCTGCCCAGAACATTGGTTTTCTCGATGCTGCAACCCAGTTCGCGAATACAGGCGATGGCCTGTGCCGCAAAGGCCTCATTGAGCTCGATACTGTCGAAATCGCTTATGGAGAGATTGTGCTTATGCAGAATTTTGCGAACCGCGGGAATAGGTCCCAGACCCATATAAGCCGGATCAAGGCCGGCCGAGGAATGCGCTTTGATCTTCACTTTTGCCTTCAACCCCAGCTCCTCGGCCTTTTCCGCGGACATAATCAGTAGAGCCGCGGCGGCATCATTGATACCGGAGGCGTTGCCGGCTGTGACCGTACCCTCTTTGCTGAAGGCCGGACGCAGTTTGCCCATTTTCTCGGCACTGGTTTCCATGGGACGTTCATCGACCTCGAAACGAAGTGATTCTCCTTTGCGCTGAGGAATGAGTACTGGCACAATCTCTTCTTTGAAGAGCCCTTTGGCGATGGCGGAGATCGCTCGCTGATGGCTGAGTGCGCCGATTTGGTCCTGCTCCCCGCGGGAGATTCCGTATTTACGGGCGATGTTCTCCGCAGTCATCCCCATATGGTAACCGTAGAAAAATTCGTACAGCCCATCGTAAACCATCAGATCGATCATCTGACCGTCACCCATGCGCTGTCCCCAGCGGGCGTTCGGCAGGGCATATGGCACGAGGCTCATATTCTCCATCCCTCCGGCCAGGACGATATCGGCATCACCGCAACGAATCGCCTGAGCCGCCAGGGCTACCGCTTCCATCCCTGAAGCACAGAGTTTATTGATGGCCGTGGCGCTGGTCTCCTTGGGAATGCCTGCCTTAATCATTGCCTGACGGGCGACATTCTGGCCCTGTCCTGCACTGAGGACATTGCCCATGATTACCTGGTCAATTTCCACCGGCTGGGTATTTCCGTCATAATCGTAATATTTGCGCTCAAGTTCCAGCTGTCCTTCATCCCGAATACTGTCTGCGGCAAATTTGATACATTTTTCACCGGCCACCGGCCGCAACCCGGCTGCCTTTAACGCGCCCTTCAAGGCCTCCGCCCCGAGATCGACCACCGGGGTCGACTTGAGGGATCCACCGTAAGAGCCGATAGCCGTCCTGCTGCCGTTTATAATAACTACATCCTTCATCTATTGTTCCTCCGTGTTTCAGATAAATTCGAATACAAGTTCCGTCTCGTCATCCCTTGGAGCCAAGACGCAGGCCACCATGGATAAAGACGGTTTCACCGGCCATGGCTTCATTTTTATAAAGTTCGGCCACCAGCGAGGTTACCTCTTCCGGTTCAATAAGTCTGCCGATAGGTACCTGCTCAAGAATTTTGCCGAGTATTTTCTCGTCCATATTTTTAACCATTGGCGTGCCGACATAACCGGGGGCGATGGCCATGCAACGGATTTTGTCCGCCAGCTTACGCCGGAAGAACTCAGCGGTCAGCACTTTGGGAAAAACGGACATTGCCGCCTTGGATGACGAGTAGTTGAGCTGTCCGGCTGTTCCCAGCGATCCGGTAGAGGAAACGAGACAAATCAAACCCTTGCAGTTATGATTGATCATTTGTTCCACACACTCGCGCACAGTGAGAAAAACTCCGGTCAGGTTGATATCCAGAACTTTCTGGAATATCTCGAGGGACATCTTGCCGGATACCTTGCCGGTTTCCCGGTCGGTCTTGATCATCATGGCATCGCCGGTTATCCCGGCAAACGGCGCCACCAGGTTGATGGCTCCAAATTTCTCGATTGCAAACTTTGCCAACCTGGAACAATCCTCTTCTTTTGTAACGTTACAGACAAAAGAGGCGATATCGCCACTTATCACCTTGAGCTCTACTTCAGTTGATCGCAGCGCCTCTTCCTGGACATCGGCGATAACTACCTTACCGCCTTCTTTCAGCCAATATTCAGCAAGAGACCTGCCTATTCCGCCACTGCCACCGGTTATTACGGCTACGGATCCTTTTACAGTCAGCATTGTTTTTCTCCATGTGTGTGGTAAATAAGAGTTGATTTTGACAGCTGCATCGATTTCCCGGAAGAGTTGCCTACAGACCGGGAGTGAACATATTGTACAGATACCGCGCTGTGCAAATATTACGCCAAAGCCAATTCCTTGACGCCCAAAGCCAATTCTATATAAACATCCTGCTGTTTCCTTAGACTGCCGGTTTTCGTTCGTTTGTTGCTTACGGCATATTTTTTGCTCATGATAGTGGAGATGGAGATCTCGCTTTGCTCTTCAAATATAGTCTGTCCTTGGCGAGCAGCAAGTCACAAACAGAAAATAAATGAATAATTACTTGAATAATCACAGGTGGAATGATGAAAACCAGTCCGATCCAACCGCTTTCCAGGAAAGTGAAGAAAGATAAGGTTGTCTTTGCCGCGGTTGCCGTAGAGGCTATACAAAGCGGAGATACAATCGCTACCGGCGGCTTTGTGGGAATAGGCTTTGCCGAACAGCTGACTATTGCCCTGGAAGAGCGGTTTCTTAAAACGGGCGAGCCGCGTAATTTAAGCCTGATCTATGCTGCCGGTCAGGGCGACGGCAAGATCAGGGGGTTGAATCATTTCGGACACGAGGGCATGGTGGCGCGGGTTATCGGCGGGCATTGGGGGCTGGTTCCCAAATTGCAAAAACTGGCTGTTGAAAACAAGATCGTTGCCTACAACCTTCCCCAGGGGATCATCTCCACCATGTTCAGGGATATTGCCGCCAAAAAACCCAGGACCATCAGCGCGGTGGGCCTGGGGACCTTTGTCGATCCGAGAAATGGCGGCGGCAAGATTAACGAGGCCACCACAGAGGAGCTGGTGGAGCTGATAAAATTTGACGGTGAAGAGTATCTTGCCTATAAAACCCTGCCTATCGACGTTGCCCTGCTTCGTGGTACCACGGCCGATCCGGCCGGCAATATCACCATGGAAAAAGAGGCCCTGACCCTGGAAGTGCTGGCCATCGCCATGGCTGCCCGGAACTCGGGCGGCAAGATCATTGTTCAGGTAGAGCGGATTGCCGAGCAGGGAACGCTGAATGCGCGCCAGGTCAAGATTCCCGGTATTTTCGTTGACTATGTCGTCGTTGCCGAACCGGAAAATCACTGGCAGACTTTCGGAGAAAAATATAATCCAGCCTACAGCTGCGAGATCAGAGTGCCGGCCAAATCAATACTGCCCATGGCCATGGGACCGCGCAAGGTGATCGCCAGGCGGGCGGCTTTCGAACTTGCTCGCGGCAATATAGTCAATCTTGGTATCGGCATGCCCGAGGGTGTTTCTCATGTGGTCAATGAAGAAGGCATGCTCGATCAGATCGTCATGACCGCGGAACCCGGGGTCATTGGTGGAATCCCCACGGGAGGACTCAGCTTCGGCGCTGCATCCAACAGCGATGCGATTATCGATCAACCCTATCAGTTCGATTTTTATGATGGTGGCGGACTGGATACCACCTTCCTCGGCATGGCTCAAGCCGACTTGACCGGCAACGTCAACGTCAGTAAATTCGGCGCCAATCTGGCAGGTGCCGGAGGTTTTATCAATATCAGCCAGAATGCCCATAAGGTTATCTTCCTCGGTACTTTTACGGCAGGCGGATTGAAGGTCGCCATAGAAGACGGTCAACTGCGTATAGTGCAGGAGGGTACGGCGAAGAAATTTGTCAAGGGTACGGTCGAACATGTCACTTTCAGTGGCGAATATGCGGCTAAAAGAGGGCAGCAGGTGGTGTATATCACTGAGCGATGTGTTTTCCGCCTCACCCCGGATGGGCTGGAACTCACCGAAATAGCGCCGGGAGTAGACCTGCAGGAGGATGTGCTTGGCCAGATGGACTTTACCCCGATCATTAATGGTATTCCCCGGCTTATGGACAGCAGGATTTTTCAGTTGGAACCTATGAATTTGCGGCTTGAATCGGCCGAAGACGAAAACTGATTAGATAAAGGCGAATTTACAGAGGGCGAACACATGGGTTCGCCCCTACATCCCGTTTTCATCCCGCCCCTGTTGCATTTTGGCCTGTCCGTTGTTTAGCCGGGAATGAGGGAGATATTGTATCTCTTTATTTTCTTGTAGAGCAATGTGCGATGAATCCCGAGTAATTCCGCAGCCAGGACCTTGTTGTACTCCGTCATCTTCAGGGCATCCTGAATCGCCTTTTTCTCGGCCCTGGCGACCACCTCTTTTAAGAGCGAACTCTGGGCGTTGCCCCGCGGCTCCTTGCTCCGGTTGAGATAGAAGGGCAGGTCGGCCGCTGCAATACTATCGCCTTCAAAAGTCGCCATTGTCCGTTCAATAACATTGTTTAGTTCCCGGACATTACCCGGCCAGGTATGTTGTTTCAGCAAGGCTTCGGCGCTCGGTGTGAAATTCACCGGCGGCAGCTCCGTTTCCCCGGCGATCAGTTGCAGGAGATGCCTGGCCAGGCAGATGATGTCTTCCGCGCGTTCCCTGAGAGGCGGAATGTGCAGCGGCACGACATTCAACCGATAAAAAAGATCCGCCCTGAATTCGCCCCGTTTTACCATACCTTCCAGATCCTGGTTGCTGGCGGCGATCAGCCTGAAATCGGAATGAATTACCGTATTACCGCCCACCCGTTCAAATTCCTTTTCTTCCAGGGCTCGCAGCAATTTGGGCTGCATCTCCAGCGGCAGGTCGCCGATCTCATCGAGAAAGAGGGAGCCTGTATTGGCGAGTTCGAATTTCCCTGGCTTTCCCGAGGGGTTAGCTCCGGTAAAGGCGCCTTTTTCATAGCCGAAAAGCTCAGCTTCCAGCAGATCTTTCGGGATTGCCGCACAATTCAGCTGAATGAATGGGTGCTGCCTGCGTGAACTGGCGTTGTGAATAGACTGGGCGAACAATTCTTTGCCGGTGCCGGATTCTCCTGATATCAACACGGACAGGTTTGTCGCCGCTGCCTGCAGAGCCTCTTTTTTTAGTCGGGTAAGAGCCTGGCTATTGCCGATGATACTGTCAAAGCAATAGCGGGCGGAACGGAGTGAATTCAGCTGTTTCTGGTACAGCCTGACCCGTGATTCAAGTTCCGAGAGTTTTTCTGCCAGTCGGCCGACTTCCTTGATGTTTTTAAAGGTAACCTGGCCAAAGACAGCGATCACCTTGCCGTTTTCCTTGATTGGAATCCGTTGGACCAGCATATTCTCTCCCTGAATTGACTGACTGGCGTTGGTCTCCGCTTTGCCGGTCTGCGCCACAATATGCATTCTGGTGTTTTCCACAACCTCGGTGATGTGCTTGCCGATCTGCTCTTTGGCGTTAACTCCAAGGAACCGGCCATATGGTTCGTTGAAATGGGTAATAATACCTTTGGCGTCAGTTACGCAGGCGCCCGCGTGAATTTCCTCGAAGATGAGCTGTAGAGCCTGTAATTGCTGATTTCGTGTCAGGAGATGCTGTTGCTGGAATAACAGGCTCTTTGCTGGAGAGGATATTTGTCTGGTCATGGCGGCTGTTGTATCAATTATTCTACATGTACAATTTCTGATACAGGACTATAGGCGTTTTATGTCTGAATGTGCAACTGAAATTCCATGATATTTAGTAATCGTCCGGCAGCATGCCTTATGTGCCTGTCATTTCACTATTGCCGGTGCAATATTAACAACTTCCTACCGGGCAGGCGCAGAACTATTCTCGAGAAAATTCGGAATCCGGCTATTTGGGGGGAGAGGTATGACCTCGGATAATGCGGGTGTTTCCCAGGAGAAGATGTTCGAAAAAAAAGTTAGACAGATTGTTTTCCTGCAAATAAACAAGAAAACAATCTGTAGGGTTCTAAAAACAAATACCTCTCTTTTATGCCTGGCTTGGTGCAGGCTTGACTATCTGCCGAAAAAAACATCGGGCAGATAGGTAATGATCTGCGGGAAAGCCACGAGAATGGCTAGGGCGATTACCTGAATGGCGACGAAAGGGACTATTCCTTTATAGACGTCGCCCATGGTGTATTCCGGTGGTGCCACTCCCTTGAAGTAGAAAAGGGAATATCCGAATGGCGGAGTCAAAAAAGAGGTCTGCAGGTTGATACAAACCATCATGGCAAACCAGAGCGGATTGAAATTGAGATCCATGGCAATCGGGGTGAAAATCGGCACAACCACCAGTAGAATTGCGGCCCAGTCAATAAACATGCCCATGAAGAAAACGACTGCCATCATGATAACAAATACAACATACGGGCTGACATTCATTCCCAGCAAAGTATCAGCTACAACGTCGCCACCGCCCATGCTCAAAAAGACGACGGAGAAGAATTTGCCGCCAATGAACAGGGCCATAATCATGGCAGTCGTCCGGGCGGTGGAGACACAAGCCTGGGTAATTACCTCCCAGCTCAGCTTACGGGTGACAAAAGCCAGAACTAAAGCGCCAACGCAACCGAGAGCCGCGGCTTCAGTCGGAGTGGCTATTCCGGCGAGAATCGTACCCATAACAGTGAGGATCAATCCAAAGGGAGGAACGAAATTTTTCAAGGTCATGGTAACCTTTTCCGCGACGGTGGCCGTTCGATCCGCCGCTGGAATTGGTGGGCCAACCTTTGGATTGAAATAACAGCGAACGCCGACATACAACAGGTAGAGGCCGGACAACAGCAGTCCGGGCAGGATGGCGGCGGCAAAAAGATTGCCGACGGAGGTTTCCTTTTGTCCCGTCAGACCGCCATAGACGACGAGCATGATGGATGGCGGAATAAGGATGCCCAGGGTTCCGGAGGAGCAGATTATGCCGGCTGAAAGTGATCTGTCATATCCCCGTTTGAGCAGGGCGGGGCCGGCCATCAAGCCCATGGCGACAACCGAAGCGCCGACAATGCCGGTTGTTGCGGCAAATACTGTGGAAACGACGATGACGGCCATTCCGAGACCGCCTCGCAACCCACCTAAAACAATATACAGAGCCTCAAAGAGCCCTTCCGAGACTTTGGATCGATCCAGGATCTGGGCCATGAAAATAAACAGTGGAATGGCAACCAGGGTATAATTCAGAAAAATTCCCCAGGCGTTATTGGCGAAAAGGCCAAGCAGGCCCGGGATATCGAAACCGTTGGTAAGCAGGCCGAAGAAAGTAGCAACCGCGGCAAGCGTTATCGCTAATGGATGTCCCATGGCAATGGAACCCATGAGGGTCAGGAACATGAGTATGGTAAGGACTTCTACGCTCATTGGTATATATTCTCCAGGGTCAAACAGGGGTTAGTGGATTTCTTTTAATAAACGGATATCTTGGATCAGCTTGGCGATCCCTTGCAGAAAAAAGAGGATAAAACCAATCGCCATGAGCGTCTTGAATGGATAGATAGCCGGTGACCAGGAGCTTGAAGCATGTTCCCATTCCTGCCATGAATTAAGCGCCAGGATGCATGTGTAGACGGTTAGTAGACCAATAGAAGGGATAAAGAAAATCGTATTGGTAATAATGCGCAGGATGGTGCGCGATTTTTCCGACAGTCTGGATTCAAAGACATCGATTGCAACGTGGGTATTGTGTTTGTGGGCATACGCCAGGGCAAAACTATAATGAATGCCGTAAAGAAATACGGTCAATTCGAAGGCCCAGGATGTCGGCGCATTGAACCCATAGCGCATCATAACCTCCCAGGCTACCACGCCAATGAGTGGCAATACCAGATAAGACGAGTAAAAACCGATCTTTTCAACGAGAGTGTCGATCGCACTATCTAGCTTAAACATATAAAAAACCTCGTAAAAACTTTAATGGTGGCTTGTGCGGGGATTGAAAAAAGATGCGGGGACCTCGGGTCCCCGCAAAATAAGTCATCTTATTGCAAATGCTTACCCTTTACGTACATATCGTAGGGCCAGGGAGTAACGCCGCTGCGCTCTTGACGCCAGTCGGCGAAATCAGCCTTGAATTCATCCTGAGAATCCATGACTTTTTTGACATCAGGATATTTTGCCTTCAGACCTTCGATATAATCATGAGAAGCCTTGGCAAAGGAATCCAGGGTCTCGTCGTCCATACGAACGAACTCGACCTTCTTTTTGAACATTTTGATAGCCTGGGCATTAAGATTTTCCTGCCAGGCGGTAGACCAGAGTTGTGTCTCTTTGGCGGCGATATCTACGATCCACTTCAGGTCCGCGGGAAGTTTGTTATACGCATCCTTGTTGATAAAGAAGGCACTCTGGCAGGAAGGCTGATGAACACCGGGTTCGATAACATACTTGGTGATTTCGTCAAAGCCCATCGGATAGTTGATGGCGGGAGTACTGAATTCAGCGGCATCGATAACGCCACGCTCGAGGGCAAGATAGACTTCACCACCCGGCAGTGGGGTGACGCTGGCACCAAGATTGGTCATGATGTCCATGTACCAGCCCGGGGTTCTGATGCGCATTCCTTTGAAATCCTTCATCGTGGTCGCTTTCTTATTGGAAAAGAGGCCAAGCTCCTGGCCGACGTTACCGCCCGGGAGTGCAAACAGGTTGTAACGGCCATACAGTTCCTGCATCATCTCCAGGCCGCCCCGCTCATAGAGCCAGATGTTGTAGCCTTCGGTATCCAGGCCGAAAGGTACGGAAGCAAAGGCGACAAAAGCTTCGTTCTTGCCTTTCCAGTAACCGGGCCAGTCATGGCCGATTTCCGCCTGACCTTTGGAGACGGCGTCAAAACTTTCCATGGCGCCCACCAGTTCACCGGCGGAAAAGAGTTTGATTTCAAGACGTCCACCGGATGCCAGAGCTACAGAATCGGCAAAGTGTTGGCAAATATCGTAAAATAATAATCCTTTTGACCATGGCATAACCATTTTCCACTTAAACTCCGCCGTGGAGGGTTTGATGGTGCGCAATTCTCTTTTCACTTCGTCGTGTCGTTTGTCGGCACCAAATTTTTCGCGTGCTGAAAAGGCGTTAGGCGCCATGGTCAAGGTCGAGATCAACGCTAGACCAATTAACAATCTAAACTTTTGCATTCTTTCCTCCCTACTTAGGTTAAGTGGTTCAGGGGGCTATCCCCCCTTCGATGCTACCAAATAAATGCGGCGAAACAAACGCGGTCGGCTGACAAAAGGTATGTCTTCGTCAACCTGGTTGCGCCTCTCCATGTCGCCACCTGACGCACAGACGGTTTAACAGGAAAAATATTTTGCATTCCCGGGACTAGACCCGAGCTTTTTTCCCAAATAAAGCGTCTGTATTGTATCCAGTCAACTGCTCGGTTATCCAATTCAGAAGCAAAGAGCGGCTGCTTCATCATTGAATTTTATGCATTTGTCGTGCCACAGCCGATTCATAAAATAATCCGCTTTTTGCCATTTGAGCAGTGCATCTTCCGGAAAACGAAATGTTCTTTGCCAGCAGTGATTTCGAACATATCGCATCGTAAGTTTTCAGTCCTGCTGCCCCGCGGCGTGAAAAAGTACCGGTATGTGGCAAATTGGTAGTACCAATTATTTATCACATAAATTAGAGGTGTCAAGAAAAAACTTGATCGGTAGCTTTATCTCTGATAGATATTAACTACATGTATTGTCGTATAAAAAAGCGGTGTTGAGGAGAGAGGATTAACTCTTTTTGAAAAAGTAATGGTAATACCAAAAATGGCTGCGCCTTGTATGATTTTGTTGCCTCTTTCCTGAAAATTTGCTTTTCTATGGTAAGGTGTACTTTTTGGTAGGTAAAAAAACAGGGCGGCAGATTCTAGTTTTCGGGGCAAGTCATTGAAAAAAAATGAATAATCGTGAGTGAAAAAAGCTGCACCTTGGTTTTGTATGGTTTTTTCTTAACCGTATTGCCGGTCGGGACATGTTCGTCAGTGATTAGGGAAATACAGGATAATGCTGTAGGTTGATTCGACGCATGGATTTTATTCGGTTCAGCTCCTTATAAGACGGGTGGGGACAGTTCGATTTTATAATTTTAATTGCATACAACAATAATGAATCTCAAACCTATAAAGCCTAAACGCATCTCCGATCAGGTTTTTGAGCAGATCCGTGAATTGATTTATAAAGGCGAATTTGTAGCCGGTCAACAGATCCTCCCCGAGAGGGAACTGGCGATGTCGATGGCTGTCAGCCGGACCTCGGTGAGAAATGCCATTAACAAACTCGTTACCATGGGTCTCCTCGAACACCGGCAGGGACAGGGAACATTTGTCAGTTCTCCGGACAATCGCTCGGGAAATCCCCTGGCTGCGGCCATGGCAGCCGATGAGGCGACCTTCGATGATCTCCTTGAAGTACGAATGGGGCTGGAGTGCAATGCGGCAATGCTGGCGGCACAGAGGGCTACCGATGCCGATCTCAAGGCAATTCAAAAAAGTCTTGAAGAAATGGAAATTGATCTGGCTACTACGGATAAAATAGGTACGGGACCCGATGCCGCATTCCATATGGCGGTCGCCTTTTCCACAAAAAATCCTGTTCTCATTCACCTGATGCGCAATTTTTATGATTTTCTTTTTATCGGAATTAAAAAGAATCTGACCCACATGTATATGGACCGAACCGCCCTGGAGGACGTAATCGTGCATCATCGAACAATATGTGACGCTATCCGGCGAAGATCAGCCAAGGACGCTTTTGAAGCCATGCGCGTCCATATTCATTATGTTCAGGAGTATTTCAAAGCCCGTTGATCTCTACAGTATCCATTCGGCAATGGCTCTTTTTCCCTGATTCAGCAAATTAGAAAATAGAAAATACAAATAGCCGCCTCTCCCATGCTTCGGATAGACGGCTATTTTACTTTATTGACACCAATTATTTATTTCGTGACCATCTCTGCTGTCTCAAGATAGTACTGAGTAGACATCTTGGTCCATTCCCGGGCCTTGGCCATATACGCTTTCTGCGATTCGTATATCTCTTTGAATTCGGGATTCTGCGCGGCATAGCCCTCCATAACCTCATCCGTGGCCTTTTTCATCGCTTTCAGAACCGGCTCGGGGAAGATCATGACCTTGATGTTCGGATATTCTTTCTTCATTTCTTCCCAGGCGCGGGCGCTGGAGTCAAAGTTCTCGCCCAGCATATCGGCGGAGACCGCGCGCATGGCGGTAATCAGAATGGTCTGGTAATCAGGCGGTAATTTATCATACGCGCTTTTGTTGATCAAAAACTGCATATCCGAAGCAGGTTCATGCCAGCCGGCATAATAATAGGGAGCGATTTTGTGGAAGCCCATTTTGATGTCCATCCCGGGACCAACCCATTCCAGAGCATCGATGGTGCCGCGGTCAAGTGATGTATAGAGTTCGCCGGGGGCGATATTGGTTACGTTGACGCCTAGTTTGGCAAATACCTCTCCTGCCAGCCCCGGAATGCGCATTTTTAGACCTTTGAGGTCGTCAAGTGTTTTGATTTCTTTACGAAACCAGCCGCCCATCTGCACCCCGGTATTGCCGCCGGGATAGGAGTAGACGCCGAATTTCTTGTAGACCTTCTGCTGCAGCTTCATCCCCTCATCATAGTAGAGCCAGGCATATTGCTCGTCCGCAGTCATACCGAACGGCACGGTGGTAAAAAACACCGTGGCGATATCTTTGCCTTTCCAGTAATAGGAAGCGGTGTGCCCCATTTCAAATTGACCACCCTTGACCATGTCGAGAATGCCGAGGGGTGCTTTATGCTTTTCGGCGCCTTCCACTCTGATCTCAAAGTTGCCGTTGGTCATTTCACTGACCAGTTTGGCAAGTTTCGGGGCGGGTGAGGACAATGGAGTCAAAGTGCTGGACCAGGTCATTGCCAGCTTCCAGCGAACTTTTTTCGCCGCAAAGGCAGGCGATGCCACCAACATGCACGCTGCCAGCAGAAGAACGGTTTTCCCAATACGATTCATACTCTCCTCCAATCTTAAATGAATTTTAGCTGTCCTGACAGTAATAGGCCGCAAGGACAAATAGGGCAGATTGCACACTGCCTGGAGAATATCAGTAACATATTATAAACTTAAGTTAAATGAGGAGATGATGGCGCCGTAAAAACTCTACGCCTTCTTCGTTGCAGCAAATTTTCAATTATTTCCAAGTACCTCTTGTACCTCGAAATGATTGAAAATTTGCGCGCCTCGAATCTGAAGATATTTACTCAGCCATGTGGCCCTGAAAGGGCGAATGTATCGAAACGGGCCGGATTAGAGGATTTTTTTGCCGAAAAGCGAGGAAATAAGATTCACCGCCATCTGTGCGGTACGGTTCTGGATATCCAGGATGGGGTTGATTTCCATGATATCGACCGAGTGGAGTTTTTCGGTATCGGCCAGAATTTCCATGATGAGCTGTCCTTCCCGATAGGTCAGGCCGCCCTGGGATGGAGTGCCGACTCCGGGCGCATCCAGCGGATCCATGACATCAAGGTCGAGACTGATATGGATCCCATCCAGATTGCTGAATTGTTTCAGGGCCCGCGACAACACGACCCGGATGCCAAGTTCATCCACCTCGCGCATGGTGAAGACGGTACAGCCGGAATTTCTGATCAATACCTTTTCCTTGTCGTCGAGATCCCTGATGCCTATCAGCACCACATTTGCCGCTTTAACTTTAGGGCCGGGCCGGCCCACATCCACAAGCTCCTGAGGCCCGAGGCCAAGCAGCACTGCCAGGGCCATGCCATGAACGTTCTGGCTGTCGGAGGTTTCCGGCGTGTTGAAATCCCCATGGGCATCGATCCAGATAAGACCGATTTCGCCGTCATGGGTCACGCCTCCCACAGTGCCAATCGAAGCGGAATGGTCGCCGCCAAGAAAGATAGGAATTTCTCCTGCTTCGACAGCCTGTCTGCCTAGTTGATAAGCGCTGAGACAGGCATTGCGGATCAGAGGCAGCCGTTCCTGCAGGCTGGTTCCCGCCAGGGCATAATGACCCGGGATAGCAATGTCGCCGCTGTCGAATGTTGTATAGCCTAAATCCCTGAGACGTCGGGCCAGGTTTGCATAGCGGATGGCGCTGGGCCCCATATCCACTCCCCGATGGTTCTGGCCAAGATCCATGGGAACTCCGATTATACGGACGGATTTTTTCATATGATTATTCCTTCGATGATTAGGTAAAAAACTTCAGGTTCGAGGCACGCAAAGTTGCGACGAAGAAGGTGAAGTGTTTTTACGACGCCATCATTCCTTGGAAAGATGATTCCACAGGTTGACAATAAAATCCTGAACATTGGTGAGGATAGCCTGGGCCTGGGCGGAACCCCGGTTGGCCAGCTTATCGGCACTGAATTCAGACATATCAACCACATAGAAGTAGACCGGCCGAACCGATCCGTCATCCAGCACCTTATAGCCCGGAGTCATATTGCCGAAGGCGATGGAGTGGAGCTGGGTAGCCATGGTGATCACCGTGGTAGCCTGGCGGGCATGAACGCGCATCCTGTCCTGCGACTCGTAGACATTGCCGATGGTTTCCGGCAGAGGGCCGTCATCACGTATGGAACCGGCCAGAACATAGGGAATGTTGTTCTTTTCGCAGGCATACATGATGCCGTTTCTGATACCAAGAGCTTCGATGGCCTTGGAGATGGAGCCGGCCTGACGAACTTCATTGAGAATATCGAGGTGGTTGTAATGCCCCATGGGCTGGAGCGTCTGGGTGTAAATATTCTGTCCCAGTCCGGTGTTGTAGATAGCTGCTTCTATATCATGGGTGGCCAGAGCGTTACCGGCCATCAGGGCATGGCAGAAACCGTTCTCGATGAGTCCCTGCATTGAGGATCTGGAATCCTTGTCAAAGGCCACGGCCGGGCCGAGCACCCAGACTATATGTCCGTGCTTTCTGTCATGTTTGAGTATTTCATAGAGGGAATCATAGGAATAGGAAAAGGGTGTCTCCCTTGTACCACGTGAACGAAAGGAAAATTTATCCTCATTGGCGGCGTGCTGTTCGAATCCTTTTTCATGAACAAGAATACCCTCCTCACCATTTTCGGTTCGTCCGGTAACGACCAAATCCCCTTTCTTGAGATTCCGGGCTTCAACCACCTTAATGCTGGCGTCTGCAACGACAAAGACCGCATCCATGCGGCTTTCCGGGGCAAGTATCCAGCGATTGCCGTCTATTTTTATGTATTCAGGGTGGTTGGATGTAGCGTGATAATTCGTCGGAGCAATGCCGTCGGCGGGAGCCGGCATAAGTGTGGCCGAGGGACTGTTTTTTAAATGGGGCTGAGCGAAATCCGGCGGAGTGTAGGTGAAATTCAGCTTCATAACCGACCTCAATGTAAGGGTTTTTTGGATTGTATACAATTTTAGGTATTATAGGCAGAATACCGGCAAATAGCAACGCTAGTTCCCGGCTGTCAGTTGATCGCTTGACCCTGGCTGAAAATACTTCTACAATAGGCTGTTAGCACCGTAACCGTTCACCAGCACCCCATTTTCGTCCGATCAGGCCGCCTCGCATAGCCGACTATAGCTCCAAGGCCTGCTTGAACGAACCTGGAGCACTGGATGAACGGTTACAGATCCGGGTTATGCAGTCTTTTGATGTGTACCGGCGAACGATTACGTTAGCACCTTAGAAATAATTTCTTGTTTTCTTGAGAAATTATTTTATGAAAGAACCTATCCGAACTTGTTTTCCATCGATTCGGGGTAGTACCTGGATTATTTTTCTTCACCAAAAAGCTTCGGGACTGGGAATGAACCGATCCGCATATTTCACTACTGGTCTGGCGATAAAGCTCCTCTCCCATCTCTCCAAGGCATCCGTCAATGTCTATGGCAAGGAAAATATCTCAACGGGGCCAACTATCTTTGTGGGTAATCATTTCACGCGGGTTGAGACCCTGTTGCTTCCCAGTTACATCTACAGCCTGACCGGGAAACCGGCATTATCCCTGGCGGCGTCTTCCCTGTTCAAAGGCGGCCTGGAAAAGTTTCTCAATATGGTCGGAGCCGTCTCCACCAGCGATCCGGGGCGCGACAAACTCATCCTCAAAAGCCTGCTCACCGGAGAAGCAAACTGGGTGATCTTCCCGGAAGGGAACATGGTGAAAACCAAAAAGATAATGGACGGCGGCAAGTTCATGATCGCCAGCTCCAGTGGCATGCACGAGCCGCATACCGGAGCGGCGGCACTCGCTCTTAGGGCCGAACTCTATCGCACCCACTTGCTGAAGACGGCCAAAGAATCTCCGGAGAAACTGCAGGCGATGCTCGACGCCCTGGAGCTGAACAGTATCGCCGATATCGAGCTGGAAGAGGTCACTATCCAGCCGATAAACCTGACCTACTATCCTATCCGGGCGGCAGAGAATATAGCCTTAAGGATTGTCTCGAAATTGATTAAGGACATTCCCGAGAATATGGTGGAAGAGATTATGGCCGAAGGGACTATGCTTCTGTCCGGCGTTGATCTCGATATCCGTTGCGGAAAACCCATCGGGATGGCTGATTACCTCGACGAGGAATGGTTCGGTGTCGATATGGAGCGGGAAGACATCAGGGGGTTTAATGTTCCGGATGAGTTGAAGGAGAAGATGCGCAAAACCGCCTATGCTCTGATGCAGCGATATATGCAGGATATCTACTCCATGACGACGGTCAATCAGGAGCATCTTTTCGCTTCTTTTCTGCGGATGTATCCGTTTAAGCGCATTGACGAAATCGATTTTAAGCGAAGGGTTTTTTATGCCATTTCGCTTATCCGGGATGAAGGTGGCGGCGCAAATCCACTTTTTTTGCACAAATCACTGCAAGAGAGCCAGACCCATCTACTCACCGATGACCGTTACGGCAAATATGAAAATTTCCTGCAGCTTGCGCTGGAAAAGGGAGTTGTGGACAAACAGGGCCATTATCTTTTTCGCGATCCCTCCAAGCTGACCGGTCCGCTCAGTTTCCATAAGGGGCGGCTCAATAATCCGATCGAAATCATGGCCAACGAGGTCGAGCCTCTGATCAAATTCCTCTCAACCCTTAAGTCCTTGACCTGGCAGCCGGAGTTTCTGCTGCGGCTGTCTCTCATCCGGCATCTCCTCAGACAGGAAATAAAGCGGTACAGGCAGGACTGCAAGCAAAGTTGTCCAGCGGAAGAAAAAGAGAAAATCGAGGCAGGCAAGCCGTTTCTTTTTCCCTCATTTCTGTTGAGGAAGGGCGTGGTGCTCATCCATAGTTATCTGGCGAATCCGGAAGAGGTGAAAGCGCTGGCGGCATATCTGTGCAGGCGCGGTGTATGGGTGTATGCCCCGAGGCTGCCGGGACACGGTACATCGGCCGAGGATCTGGCCGGAAGAAAATACGGGGAGTGGGTTGAGGCCGTGGAAACCGGTTATATATTGTTGAGCATGATTTGCGATAAGGTCGTGGTCGGAGGATCAGGAATCGGCGGCAACCTGGCCCTGGACCTGGCTGCCCGCGTCGGCGTGGTGTCCGGCGTCTTCGCCATCAGTCCTGCCCTGTCCTTGCGGAGCTATACGACCGAATTCGTGCCGGGGAGGGACGTCTGGAACCGTATTCTCAATAAAATGATGCGGGGCGAACGGGCCAGCCAATTTTTCGAATTCGCTCTCGGCGACCTCGGGATAAATTACGATAAAAATCCGGTATCCGGGGTGAAGGAAGTCGGTGATTTCCTCGAATCAATGGAAAAAGAATATCCGGCGATCAAACAACCGGCCCTGATAATCCAGGCGGACAAAAATCCGGTTGTTGATCCGAAGAGTTCCATGCAGATATATGACGGTATCGGTTCGCCTGACAAGGAAATCTGTCTGCTCAGCCAGGATCGGCACATCCTGATAAACGGGGAGGGCTCGGAAAAGGTGTTCAAGAAAATCAATGCGTTTATTAAAAATATCTGACTCCGCATGATTTCAAGGGAAACCAGCAAGGGCACACCATCTTTTGCCGCTATAGAAGATGGTTGCCGTTCATGGCCGGAATACTACCGGGAGTTCCCCTGTTTTTCTGAGCAGACCTTGCGGCGGGGATGTCATCCCCGAAAATTGCTGCACAGTGTTCCAACCGGAAAAGCCATAGTCCTGGTGCATGGACTGACTGATTCGCCCTTTTATATGCTGGCCATCGCCGAGTATTTTCATCAGGTACTCGGCTATAATGTCTACCTGCCGCTGCTGCAATGCCATGGCTTGAAAAATCCTGAAAAGATGGCCGGGGTCTCGCTGGCGGAATGGAAAAAAAACGTACGCTTTGCCATACGGACGGCCGCGGCGGATGGCGCACGGGTTTCACTCGGTGGACTCTCCACCGGCGGGACGCTGAGTTTATATTTCGGCTGCACCGATCCGGAGGTAAGCGGCGATCTTTATCTCTTCTCGGCGGCTCTCGGGATATATTGCGGCTGTTTCGGCATTTTCGGCGGTCTCCCGGAATTTCTGCTCCGTCTGCCGTTCGTTCGGTTTCCGGAATCCATGAAGCTCCTGGTGGGCCACCATCCTTACCGCTATGACCGGGTTCCTCTGCACAGCGCCGGCCAGCTGGCCCGGCTCATTTTTGAAGTAAACAAGTTATTGAAATCGCGGGACAACGGATTGCAGTCAAAGCGCATCTTTGCCGCGTGGTCCGAGTATGACCGGGTAGTCAATGTCAGGAAATTAAAAAAACTGCAAAACCTGATCAGCAAAGACCGGTTTGTCCCATATATTGTTCCCAGGACTGCCCGGATTGATCATGCCAGCTTAGTGTTGAAGGAGCCCATCTATGCAATCAACTGTCAGCCGGGTGATGTTCCCCTTGAGAAGGCCAATCCAGGATTTATGAAGATGATGGCGGCTGTGGCCCGCTTTGAGTCCGGCGCCTGATTACTTACCGGTGGACGACTTGCCGATCGTATATCCTCTCGATTTCCTTCTTCATATACCTTTCAACAGCAGCCCGCTTGAGTTTGAGAGTCGGGGTCAACAGTCCGTTTTCTACCGTCCAGGGAGCCAGGCTGAGAGAAACATCCTTGATAAAGACATAACCGGGAAATCCGGCCAGGAGCTTCTCGGCTCTGGTGAGGATAGCCTTGTGAACCTCCGGCAGGTTCAGTGATTCCTCAGCCGGTGCGACTGAAAGCTCCTTAGCCAATTCCTCCCAGAGCGGCCGGTTGAGTACCACTATCAGCGAAAGAAACGGTCGACCCTCCCCGATAACGGCATTGAATTCGAACAGGGGATCCATACTAATGGCCATCTCAAGGTCAGTCAGCGAAACCTTCTCGCCATTGCTGAGCACGATAATATCCTTCAGCCTTCCGATAATACGAATATGGCCATCTTCAAGACTGGCCTTATCCCCGGTATGCAGCCAGCCGTCGGTATCAATGACTTTGGCCGTAGCCTGTTTATTTTTCCAGTATCCCTGCATGACGCAACTGCCCCGGACAAGAAGTTCCTGTTCCTCGCCGATTTTTACCTCAATGCCCGGCAACGGTTTGCCGACACCGTCAGGCCGGTTGTCTTCCTGGCGGTTGACACTGATCACCGGGCTGGTCTCGGTGAGTCCATATCCCTGGTAAAGCGGCAGTCCGAGGCCTATGAAAAAGCGGGAGATCTCCGAGGACAAGGGGGCACCACCCGTTATGACGACACGTAATTTCCCGCCGAGCTTTTTTCGTACTTGCCCGGCAAAGAGCAGATCAAAGAGAGGTTGGGATAAGAGCGACGCCGACCAGGGGGCCCGGCCCTGCTGGTAAAGAAATCTTTGCCAGCCGATTTCCACTGCCTTGTGGAACAAGGTTGCCACGGCTTTCGGCTTTTGGGAAATTTTGTTCTCTATACGAGCATGAATACGTTCAAAGATGCGGGGAACGGCTACCATGATGGTGGGTTGTATGGTTACCAGATCTTCGGCAAGATCGGGGATCGACCTGGCAAAAGCCACCGTCGCCCCGGCCATCAGGGGGAGATAATAACCGCCTGTTCGCTCCAGCATATGGGAAAGGGGTAAAAACGATAAAAAAGTGTCGTCCGGGTAGACATCCATACATTGGAGACTGGCATAGCAGTTCTCAAGGATATTGTGATGACTGAGCATAACTCCTTTCGGCATCCCGGTGGTTCCCGAAGTGTAGACAATGGTTGCGGTTTCAAATACTTCCGGTGAGTATGATGAGCTGCTCTTAATATCGGCGAGCCAGTTGGTGATACAGACAACCCTTTTATCTTCAAAGCGGATTTGACAAAAATCAATGGTGAGTATTCTTTGCAGACCGGTCAGTCGATCCAGGATCGGCGAAAGGTATTTCCAGTACTGCTTCCCCGGACAGAGCAAAATTTTAGCTTCTGTGTTTTCAAGGATATAGACTATATTCTCCGGCCTGTCATTGATATAAAGCGGAACCACGATCAGCCCGAGCGAGAGTGAGGCCTGATCAAAAGCAATCCACTCCGGGCCATTGGGCAGCAGTATTGCTACCCTGTCTCCTTTTTGCAGATTTTCTCTCAACAGTGCGTTTCGCCACCTGCTGACGGTATGGGCCATTGTCTTCCAGGAAACTGTCTGCCATTTCCTGGAGATCTTATTGCAATAACGATAAGCTGTTCCCTCAGGATCTTTTTTTACCCTCTTAAGAAAGAGATCCGCGAGAGTGCTGCAGGAGGCCGGGGAAATATAATCGGTGATGTTTTTCATCAGTACCTCTTTGAACTGTAGGATAATCATGGTGATCACCAGACTGTCCATCGTGACCAGCTATGACAGGGATAATGCGGCAAGTTCATATGGGGTGGTTGTCCGGGAAATTCCCATTACTCACTTAACAATAATTCTTGATAGTAGTAATTAGCAAATATTATGTTCTTTCTGCACCTTAACAGTGCTGATTGGTTTTGAGATTTCAGGGAGAGTGCGCTATTGTGCGGTTATGTTTATCTTGTAAACGTTCGCCGGCATCCCATATGCGCACGTCAGTCCGATCGTGCGTCTTCGGAGTATCGGTGAACTTGCTATTCCCGGTGAACGGTTACATTATCTTTGAATCGGATCTGATAATCCCGTAAAAACCTAAATTTTCAGATGGCTAAGAAAAAAATCAGGGAGACACCATGAGTAAAACAATTCTGATTACCGGCGCGACATCAGGTTTCGGCAGGGCGAGTGCGGAACTTTTCGGCAAGAACGGCTGGAAGCTGATTATCACCGGAAGGCGTAAAAATCGTCTTCTTGAGCTGCAGGAAAAGCTCGGGAAGGCAAATGTCCACATTGCTGCCTTTGACGTGCGGAACAGACAGCAGGTCGAGGCGATGGTAAAAGAAATTCCTCAGGATTTCCAGGAGATCGACATCCTCCTCAACAATGCGGGATTGGCTCTCGGTCTTGGTCCAGCCCATGAAACGGATCTGGATGAATGGGAGAAAATGGTTGATACCAACATCAAGGGACTGCTCTATATGACGAGGCAGATATTGCCTTCCATGGTAGCGCGGGGCAGGGGCCATATTATCAACCTCGGTTCAATTGCGGGGTCATGGCCTTATCCAGGCGGCAATACCTATGGAGCGACCAAAGCCTTTGTTCAGCAATTTTCCCGAAATCTGCGGGCCGACCTTGCGGGGACAGGTATCCGGGTGACCAATATCGAACCGGGTCTTGCCGAAAGTGAATTCTCCATTGTCCGTTTCGGCGGCGATACCGACAAGGCAGCGAAGGTTTATGAGGGAACGGAGCCGCTTACTCCTCAAGATATCGCCGAGATTATTTATTGGACAGCCAGTCGTCCCGCCCATGTAAACATCAATTCCGTCGAAGTGATGCCGGTCTGTCAAAGCTGGGCAAACTTCGCTATCAGCCGGAAAAAATAAGCGAAGCTCTTGGGGCGAACGCTGCGTGTTGGACTCTTGTGGGCTAACGATTACCGTATTCTTCATGAAGGGGTAATTGTATGGTAAACACAGTTCCCTTGCCTGGTGTTGAAGTGAAAAAAAGATTGCCGCCGTGTTTATTTTTGATGACATCGTGTGAGATAGCCAGACCCTGACCGGTTCCTTTGCCGACGCCTTTCGTGGTAAAAAAAGGGTCAAAGATTTTTCCCCAGATATTTTCCGGAATGCCGCTCCCCGTATCTTCCATACTGACTTCGGCATATTCCGGAAAATGACGGGTGGTAATGGTAATTGTCCCTTTTTGGCTGGTGTCCGTATTTTTAGCGGCAATGGCATGGGTGGCATTAATCAGAATATTGAGAAAAACCTGGCCTATTTCATCTCCGAGACAAAAAACCCTGGGAAGATCGGGATCATAATCGGTGACAATCTCCGCACAGTATTTCCACTCATTTCTGGCGATGGTGATGGTAGTTTCAAGAATTTTATTCAGATCCTGAAACGCTTTTTCCTTACTGCCGGGATGCGAGAATTCTTTCATCGCCTGCACAATCGTCGTGACCCTTCTGATACCCTCTTTGGTTTGCTGAAATGCTGTGGGGATCTCCTGCTCCAGGTAGTCCCAGCCGAGCTCCTCCAGATGTTTTGCGGCCTTTCTGGCCGTTTCGGCATTAGCCGTCCCATTGGCAATCGCCTGCATGACCTCCCGAAAGGTATCGACCAGAGATTTGATATCGAGAAACGAGTCTTCCAGAAACGAGACGTTTGAACTGATAAATTGGGTAGGAGAATTAATCTCGTGGGCGATACCGGCGGCAAGATGACCTACGGATTCCAGTTTCTGAGCCTGAAGCAATCGTGCCTGGGTGAGTTGCAGCTCTCTTAGCGCTCTCCTTAAATCTTCTCCCTGACGCTGCAGGGTGTCGGTTTTCTGCTCGACTATCTGTTCAAGTTTAAGATTCTGAGAGAGCAGTTCCATGGGGGAAGGCCCCTCGGCAGTACGCCGCTCAGCCGCATTCATTAAAACTTCTATGGTTTTCTGTTGTGCTTTCAGCTTGTTCTCAAGCGTTGCAATGACAGCTGAATCATCTGGTTTACTCATGGCTACCCCGAAATCGCCACCCCGGTAAAGGTCTGGTTGACATGAACTGAATTTATTTGTTCGCCATAAGTACTGAAACCTATGATTTTGCTTGTGGCGAGGAGCTTGCCTACCTCGTCGTCGATACCGGACGATTCCAGTTCAAGCCGTCTGAGAATGCAGTCGCAACCGAGTATCACAGCCGGCTCTCCCATCTCCTGTTTTATTTTATCCAGATCTCGCTGCAACGACAATAGGGCGGAATCCCCCCGCCCTATTGTCAGCACCAGCCCTGAATCAATGGCGCAAAAGAATTTCAGACTACCGTCCGGCTCAACATTGGAAATCGAACGAACATAGTATTCGTCGCCGATACGCAGCATCAGAGGATGTTGGGAAAATATCGCGGAATCCAGTTTCTCGACGCTTGTCCCTATCAACTGGGAATAGACTTCCGCCGCCGGTCCGCCATTGATTTCCTTGACTAAACGATTGTCCGGGTCCGCTTCGGTAATTACCAGCTTCGTGGAAGAAGGCAGAAAATGCTGATGTTTGAAGACCCGGAAAGGCAGCGCGGTTGAAAACAGGGTGAGCACTGCGGCGTCCTCGAGCAATTCCCCATTGTAATAGACAAATGTCTGTTTAAATTTCAGATTGTCCCCAGCCGAACCGCCGACAATCTGAACATTGCCAAGGGCCATATACAGAGCCGAAATTAGCGGCTCTTCCTTCATGGAGAGCCCATCGACCAGCAAAAAACCGAATGCCGGCAAACCGGTACGGGACATCTGTTCCTGAATATTTCCGGCAATCGCGGCAATCTGTTCGGGATGCGAAGAAAGAGGATGAATCAGATACGGGACGGCGGAAAGCTCATCCCCGGCCAGGGAGGCGCCGGCAATACCGCCGCGTTGAAACCCTTCCGCTGAAAGCTGGCCGGCTGTCGTACAACCAATCACCGGACCCGGAAGATATTTTTGCAATGCCGGGCCCAGTTGTTCAGGATCGTACTCGTCGGAAAAAAAAACCAGGCAGACTTTTATGTCCGGTTGGTCAAGTTGTTCCGCCATCTCCCGTACCGCCTCATGTGCATTTGGTTTTCTGGAAATGCCCAGCCGTACCTTCAATCGCGGCGGCCTGGTGCTTTTATCAGTAGGCAAATCTGTTTGCGGAGTCATGGTATCTCTTTAGGGACGCTATGTTTTTTTAAAACAGGTTCTTCACTCGGCTTGTTGAGCAACCTTGCCCCAAGGGCAACTTCCTGGGGGCGCACAACGAAGCAGATGAAGGACTTGTTACGACGCCATCACACTTCAGTATCCATCATTTACAGAGATTGGTCAAATTGCCGACGATACTTTATCGCTTCAATAGCTTAATCCCCGCTTTGCCTGCGGTTTTGTTTGTAAAACTCCCGACTAAGACTTACACTTGCTATAAAACAGCAAAATCGAATTTTGATGACACTTTCCGGAGGTTGTTGATGAATGCAAGAATTCTCATTGTGGATGATGAACCCGCGATTTTGAAACTTATCACCAGATTTCTCGTTGAAGCCGGTTATCAATGCTTCACTGCGGATACCGCGACATCTGCTAAAGAGGTTCTCTCTGCACAAGAGATAGAGCTTCTGCTCTGTGATATGAAAATGCCTGGAGAATCGGGCTTGGAACTCATCCGCTATGCCAAAGAAAACCATCCCAGGGCTGGCCGGATAATGATTACCGGCATAGACTCGCTGGAGATCGCCAGTGAAATCATGTCCATTGGTGTTTATGGCTATCTGGTCAAACCCATGACGAAAAACGTTGTGCTCATCACCGTGGAAAACGCGTTAAGGCATCTGCATCTTGATCAGGCTTTTCAAGCCAGCATAGAGGAGTTGGAAAAGAAGGTCTTACACAGATCGGAGAAGGTGGCAGCAATCATGAACAACCTCACTGTCGGTGTGGTTATGCTCACGACAGACATGAAGATTCTGGAAATCAACAGACAGATGCAATTATGGTTTCCCGAAACTGCTCAGGGTTCTGGGTATTTTTGTTATGATGCGTTTAATTGCCAACAGGTTAAGGAGGATTTTAGTCAATGTCCGCTTTATGGAACCTTTCAATCCGGCGAGACTCAAGAGTCAATAAAACGAATCAAGACAATGCGTGGTGAGATGGAATTCAGAGTAGTGACAAAAGCCATTTCCGACAGTTCCGGTGATATCTATGCGGGTATCGCCTTATACGAGGATGTTACCGAAAAGATGATTCTTGAAAGAGACCTGCGCCAGGCCCAGAAACTGGAAGCAGTCGGGCAACTGGCCGCGGGTATCGCTCATGAAATCAATTCTCCGATCCAATACATAGGCGATAATCTCAACTTCTTGAGGAACTCTTTTGCAGATATATCCAAGGTCCTGGATACCTACCAAGACTTCTGGCTCCAATTGGTGCAGACCGGAGCCATCTCTTCTAACATGAATCAGTCTTTGTCTGCTGTTCTGGAAGAAGCGGACATTGATTACCTGAAAGAAGAAATTTCTCTGACATTCGAACAGAGCCTGGACGGAGTTCACCGGGTTGACAAAATTGTCCGGGCAATGAAGGAATTTTCTCATCCGGGGACTGATGAGAAGACGCTGGTTGATATTAATCAAGTCATTGAAAACACAATAATCGTCTGCAGGAATGAATGGAAGTATGTCGCAGAGCTTAAAACCGACTATGCGCCCTATCTACCGGCTATTCCCTGTTTCCAGAATGAAATCAGCCAGGTCTTTCTGAATATCATCGTCAATGCGGCACACGCAATTGAAGAGGTTTCCAGACAGAAAAACGAGAATCGTCTGGGTTCCATCTCCGTTACTACCAGCAGGTTGGACGACGGAGTTCGCATAACAATAAGCGATACGGGCGGAGGTATTCCGGAAAAATATCGGAACAGAGTATTTGATCCATTCTTCACAACCAAACCAAGCGGAAAGGGGACCGGCCAGGGACTGGCTATTGCCTACAGAACCGTTGTCGACAAGCATCAGGGAGCAATCTCTTTTGAAACCGAAGCCGGAAAAGGAACAACTTTTATGATTGACCTGCCGGATACCGAACACTCCAAGTGAGAAGTAGGAGCGCTTCCCCTTACCTTGAATAAATAATATGCCGCTCCATCCACTCTTCAAGTAGAGCTTTAGCAGCCCCGAAAAAACCCATTATGATCGTTGTTTGCCGACAGTGATTCCAATTTGCCGATCATTATCCGATTCTTTGTTATTTACCTAATTTCCATCGTGTTGGCCATCTTTCGTTGATTTACGCAAGCCTCTTCCACGGGCTTATAGAGTGCATTTCATCCTTGCGTGAAAGGTGCATCGGCAAAAATTCGGCCATGTTGTTAGAAGCAGGTCAGGACATGTTTCCTGCCTTGAGAAATCTTTCGCCCAGCCTTGAAAGTGTTTCCTTCGCGATGATATAACCCTTAGTAGGTGAGCTCATTCATCACGAATCAGTTCTTCTTTGCAGAGGCAATTCATGACACCGATAGTACGAAGAGAGGGTAATTGATGCGACGGCCGAGGTTTTTGGCACTTTATATATTCCTGTTACTGCTGTTTCAGTTCGGCGACGGACAATGTTTTGAAGGAGGAACTGCCCTCGACTCCTTGCCATCGGTCTCGTCCACCGGCAAACAGATTCTCTTTCTTAACACCTTTAGGATCGGCTTGCCGATTCCCGACAGTATTGATCACGGCATTCTGACCGCCTTAAACGAGGCCGGCAGTATCAATGGCATATTCATCGAACATCTTGATCTGGCTCCTGATCCAGGCGGCGAATATCGTCGGAACATGGCTGATCTGTTACGCCATAAGCTGGCCGGCAGCCGGATAGGTGTCGTTATTGCCGAGGGAACTCCCGCCATTGAATTTTTGGAGAAGGAAGCCAAGGGCCTCTTCCCCGATGTTCCGCTGATTACTTTGACTACCCCTGATGCCGGCAACTCGGTTAAAAGTTCGCGTAAGATAATCGATATACCCTGGCAGGTGGATCCCGCCGGAACGTTAAAAGCCGCCCTCGACCTTTTTCCTAAAACCAGGAAGGTATTAGTCGTTACAGGCGCAAATGACGATATCCTTCCTTTTCTGGAAACGGCTGAAAAAGCGTTTGCTCCGTGGAAAGATACGCTGGAGTTCGAATATACCAATGACCTGACCTACGAGCAGATGATGCAGCATGTATCCACTCTGCCGAAAGACGCAATAATCATTTACTCTCCTTTTTTTTCCGATACCACCGGCCGGTCCTTTGTTCCGGCGGAAGTAGTCGTCAAACTCAGCAAGGCAGCCGGCGTCCCGGTATTTGCGACACTCAAAAACTATCTGGGACATGGTATAGTCGGCGGCTCTCTTCTGGCGACAGAAGCTATAGGCCGGCAGGCCGGCAAGACAGCGATCGACTATCTGCAGGGCCGCTTAAAGCTTGACAAGAGGGTGACAACCCTCAGTGTCTCCACGCAGAAGATATTCGATTGGAATGAACTCAACCGCTGGAAAGCAAAGATCGAAGAGTTGCCCGGGGACGCCGCCATCATTAACCGGCCGGCGACCCTGTTGAATCAGTACAGGGAAATTGTCATCGCTGCCGGTATCGCTTTCTTTTCCTTAGGTGCCCTGATCATCGTACTGTGGTTGTTGAACCATCGTCTGGAGCGATTAATGCTTGCCGCCAGCGATAGTGAGGCTCGGTTCAAAGTCATGATGGAATACGCTCCCGAGGCGATTATCGTCTTTAACCCCGAACTGAGAAAGATAATTGACGCCAATCCCAAAGCCGCACAACTGTTCGGGTGCGCAGCGGAAAAGATTCTGCAGGAAGATCCGGAGCGGCTCTGTCAATGTATTGATCAACCAAATGGTGTCGAGACCATGCACGACCACTGTTCTCGTGCCCTGAAAGGAGGCGAAGTCATCCTTGAGCGCGTGATCAGAACATACGATGGCAGAGAGGTGCAGTGTGAAATCAGACTGACCAGCCTGCCTTTCCAGGGACAACAGCTCTTGCGGAGCAGTTTTATCGATATAACCGAACGCAAGCAGGCTGAGGAAGCTCTGCGTAGAAGTGAAGCCCGTTTCCGTACGTTGGTGCAGGCCATACCGGATCTTGTCTGGTTAAAAGATAAGGAGGGAGTATTTCTTTCCTGCAACCAGATGTTTGAGCGATTGCTGGGGGCAAGGGAAGAGGACATTGTCGGTAAAACCGATTACGATTTTGTCGACCGGGAACTCGCCGACTTTTTCAGAGCTCATGACCGTAAGGCGATAGAGATCGGCAAGCCAATCAGCAATGAGGAATGGGTGGATTTCATGGACGATGGCCGGCATGTTCTGCTGGAAACGATAAAAACTCCCATGTATGACAACAATGGGAAGCTCATCGGGGTGTTGGGTATCGGCCGAAATATCACGGAGCGAAAGAGTGCGGAAGAGGAACGTGTTAAACTCGAAACTCAACTCCAAAGAGCCCACAGATTGGAAGCGATCGGTCAGCTGGCAGGTGGAGTGGCCCACGATTTCAATAACATGCTCGGAGTGATCCTCGGCTATACGGAGTTGGCCATGGAACAGATCGATCGGAATCAGCCGGTCTTCAGTGATCTGACAGAAATCCGCTCCGCAGCCAATCGTTCCACCGACATTACCCGGCAATTGCTGGCTTTTGCCCGGAAACAAACGGTTACCCCAGTGGTGGTCGATCTGAACGAGACCTTGGAATCCATGCTGAAGATGCTCAGAAGGCTCATCGGTGAAGATGTGAACCTGTCCTGGCGTCCCGGCAATAAATTATGGCCGCTTAAGATTGATCCATCACAGATCGACCAGATACTGGCGAATCTCTGTGTCAACGCCCGCGGTGCAATATGCGGAGTAGGTAAAATAATCGTTGAAACGGGAAACAGTATCTTTGATGAGGAATATTGCTCTTCCCATGCGAATTATGTCCCCGGGGAATATGTTCGGCTAACAGTGAGCGATACCGGCTGCGGCATGAGCAAGGAGACGATGAACCACATCTTCGAACCCTTCTTTACCACCAAAGCAGCCGGCTCAGGAACAGGACTCGGCCTGGCTACAGTTTATGGAATAGTGAAGCAGAATAATGGCTTTATCAATGTATACAGCGAACTCGGACAGGGAACGACATTTACCATTTATCTGCCCAAATATTATCGGAGCGAGATTGAAAAAGCGCATGCGGCAGGGGATGCGGAACCCGTAACAGGAGGCCATGAAATTATCTTGCTGGTCGAGGATGAACCAACGATCCTGGTCATGGCCAAAACCATGTTGCAGCGCCTGGGCTATAAGGTGCTGGCGGCGTCGGGTCCATACGAAGCCATCCGGATAGCAGAGGAGTTTTCCGAGGGAATCGACCTGCTTATAACTGATGTCATCATGCCTGAGATGAATGGACGGGATCTGGTGAAACGGATATTGGCAGGTAAGCCCGGTCTGAAGCATCTGTTCATGTCAGGTTACACTGCTGATATCATTTCTAGGCAGGGGGTACTTGATGAGACTGTGTGTTTCATTCAGAAGCCATTTTCAAAAAACGATTTAGCGGCCAAGGTCCGTCAAGCTCTGCACTGGGAACAAGAGCTGAATGAGGTGGTCACATAACGTTAAGAGCTTCATTTATAGCGGCAGCGCGGGCAGTAAATGAGAAAATCGGCAAATACCAATAAAGCATAATTTCGATCTTTATAAGAGACAGCGGACAGCGCATTGAAACTATTATGCTCCATGCGATCCTGTTAAGGGGACAAGTGTAAAATGAACTCGGATACCGGTATATCTAAGTACGAAGCGAAATTTCGCGAGTTGCTGGATATTGCTCCCGGCGCCATGATAGTTTTCAATCGGGATCGGGAAATATTGCTGGTCAATAAGTCGTCGCAAAAGATGTTCGGCTACGCAGGCTCGGAAATGGTCGGCAGGTGCATCGAGGACTTTGTCCCCTCTCTTTATGTGCAACATTCCGGCTCCGAGGAAAAAAATGGCTCATGCGCTCCCGAAAAATATCTGGTGCAGGGAAGAGAATTTTTAATTCGCCGAAGAGATGGAGGCGATTTATCTGTGGAAATTGGGTTAAATTCTCTTGAAACCCCAGACGGTCTCCTGACGATTGCCGTATTATGGGATATTAGTGAGCGGATAAAATACAAAGTGCAGCTTGCTCACCAGGCAAGTCATGACTGCCTGACGCAACTTCCCAACCGAAACCTTCTTGTCGACCGTCTGGATCAGGCACTTCTCTATGCAGAACGCTACCATCGGAGCGTGGCGGTGATGTTTGCCGATTTGGATCACTTTCAAATAATCAATGACAGTCTTGGCCATGATGTGGGGGACCGGCTGCTGCAAACCGTGGCGGGACGGTTCTCCGGATGCATTCGGGCCAGTGATACCGTGGGCCGGCAAGGTGGCGATGATTTTCTTTTTGTCATCACCGATGTGGCTGAAGAATCCGACATCGCCAGATTAGCGCAAAAGATTTTGGCTGCCGTGGACCAGCCCCTGGAATTTGATTCCCATGATCTGCATGTGACCTGCAGCATCGGCATCAGCGTGTATCCAAAAGACGGCAAAGACTCACAAACCCTGTTAAAAAATGCCGATGTCGCCATGTTTCGGGCCAAGGAGTACGGCCGTAACACCTATCAGTTTTTCACCCATCATCTGAGTGATAAGGTCTCGACGCGAATGACCTTGGAAAAGCACCTGCGCCGCGCGCTTATCAATCATGAGTTGTCTCTCTGTTATCAGCCGCAATTGGAGCTGGCGAGCGGCCGGATGATAGGAGCTGAGGCGTTGCTGAGATGGCACAATCCGGAACTGGGAGATGTCCCGCCAGCCACTTTCATTCCACTGGCGGAGGAGACCGGTCTGATAATTCCCATTGGTGAGTGGGTCTTAAGAACGGCCTGCAAACAAAACAGTCTATGGCAGCAAGCCGGTCTGCCTGCCTTGACCATGGCTGTCAATCTATCCCCCCGGCAATTCTGGAATCCGGGTCTCATAACTTCTGTAACGCAAATTTTGCGGGAAACCTGCCTGGACCCATCCTTTCTGGAGCTTGAAATAACAGAAAGCATGGTGATGCGAGATATGAGCGGCACGGCATCCATGCTGAAAGAGCTGAAAAGGATTGGCGTAAAACTCTCCATTGACGATTTTGGAACCGGCTATTCCAGCCTGAATCATTTAAGGAGCTTTCCTTTTGATAAATTAAAGATGGATATGTCCTTTGTTCGTGAGATCACCCATGATCCCGGCTGTGCGGCAATTGCTAAAACCATCATTTCCCTGGGCCATAACCTCAATCTCCAGGTGATCGCGGAAGGCGTCGAGACGAAAGCACAACTCAGCTATCTTCGTAAATTGGGTTGTGATGAAATGCAGGGATTTTTCTTCAGCAAGCCGGTTCCGGCAGAGGAGTATGCGCAACTTCTCTTGGAGGATCGACATCTCAACTTACCGAAAGAGGAAAGCCCGCACACGAAAACACTCCTGCTGATAGATGACGAGGAGATTGTTATTGAAGCCCTGGCAAGAATATTACATTCGCAGGACTATCGGATACTTTCGGCCACCTGCGCCGACGAAGGCTTCAATCAGCTTGCCCTCAATCAGGTAGACGTGATCCTCTGCGACCAAAAAATGCCGGGAATGTCCGGGATTGAGTTTTTCAGCCGGGTAAAAGAGCTTTATCCCGCCACGGTGCGTATCGCCATGTCCGGTTATGCCGATGCGGAAATGGTGGCAACCGCGATAAATCAGGCAGGTATCTATAAATTTCTTCTCAAGCCAATTCCTTCCGGTTCCTTGATCGAGACTCTGGAAAGGGCGTTTACGCTCAATATCTGAAGCCCCACATTCAGCGCATGCCGGATATAGTTTCATGCAACACGGGTCTAAGATTTTCACGGGTTGGGTATTGCGGAACCTGGCAGGCGGTGCTTGAAATAATGGTCGTTGGATTGCCGGTATTGGCAATTCACCCGGGCAGTCACAATAGCTCCAATCGTTTGCCGGCCTGGAATTGCCGACTGGTGCGAGCGGTGTCTGTAAAACGTTTTGGCCATAATTGACAAGTGAAAATTTTAAGCATAAGATGGTAAAAAAGTGGTTGACACCAATCGGCAACATCTGTATATTCCCCCTTCACTGTTCAATATGAACGGGGACGGAATAACAAGTAGTTACGGACACTGATTGATACGTATTCCAACTATTTGCACGACAGAAAAATTCAACGAAATTTCGACCCCATACGAGAAGTCGTATAATCCTCGGTAGCTCAGTTGGTAGAGCAGGTGGCTGTTAACCACCTTGTCGGCGGTTCGAGTCCGTCCCGGGGAGCCAATTATCCAGGCTCGATTGAATAAATCGAGCCTTTTTCAATATAGTCGGGGCGTAGCGCAGCCTGGTTAGCGCGCCTGCCTTGGGAGCAGGAGGCCGTAGGTTCGAATCCTACCGCCCCGACCACCAAAAGAAAGGGTTTACGTGATATTTCGCGTAAACCCTTTTTGCTTTGGTGGCGTCTCATGGTGGCGGTTTTCATTTTTTAAGTGAAAATCTACCTTCAAGAGATTGAATAGCTGTAAGCTTGCACATAATCACAGATATTTTGTCAAATGAACGAAGGATTTTCTTTGGTTAGTGAAGGTTGCTGATTTTTTTAACTGTTTGAATTGCCGGCGATAGTATGTTCACACATTTCTGCTGTAGCTGGTTCGCACTGACCATAACAACGCACATCCCCTCTACTGTCTAATAAAACAGTACCTCCAAGCTCTGTTGAGCAGAAAATTAGACCATCACTACGTTTCATGCACTGGCCCTTGCCGCATAGCACATGGCCGTCAGAACTACGCTCAGCATCACCTTCATAGTACCGAGAGCACCAAACTACGCCGCTAATATCAGCCATGCACTCTCCGGCACCACAATAAACCTCTCCGTATTGGTCTTTGTTGCAGTCTGCGGATGTGAAGGTTGGAATTACCATTCCCATCACAAACAGCACTAAAACAGCTAAATTTCTTGCGGATTTTACTTTAGTAGTCATGCCGAATCTCCTTAGGAAAAGTGGGAAAAAGGGGTCGGGAAAAAGGGGTCGCATCTTAATTGGTAATTATTGACAGCCGTAGGAAATTAAAAGAGTGGGTTCACAATCTTCCAACAAAACGTTTTACCAGACGGACTAGTGAGGACTGCGTTATTAGAACTAATAATGATATCGAAGTTGAGCAATTAAAACCGAATCGTTTTCAATCTTACAGACAATTCGATGTTCATCGTTAATACGACGAGACCAATAACCAGAGAGACCATGTTTTAATGCTTCTGGTTTACCGATTCCTTCGTATGGAATCCTTTGAATATCTCGAATGAGGAGGTTAATTCTTTTTAAAATTTTTTTATCGGTCTTTTGCCAGTAAAGATAATCATCCCAAGCATTTCCAGAAAATATTAGCTTCAATCAACAAGCTCCTTTTCTGAACCTTTACCTGATTCAAGTTCGGCAATTGACTCAAGGAGCATACGGGCATTTTTAGGACTTCGTAAAAGATATGCGGTTTCCTCTAAAGCCTGAAAATCCTCAAGAGACATCATTACAACAGGTTTTGATGATTTACGGGTAATTACAACCGGGGAATGGTCATCACAAACCTTTTTCATTGTTTTTGCTAGGTTACCTCGTGCAGAGGTGTATGTAATAGTATCCATACTAAACGCTCCATAGACGAATTAAAGGTACATGTACAATTTAATGTACCATAGAATAATTTGTATGACTAACGTTTTCAAGTATGTTGCGCAAAGAATTGATCAAACAAATCGGTGCCGGACCGATCGATCCAACCCGTCACTATGCATTATCGGTGCTTTGACATTACTATGACAACAGCTTCAAAATTTCCATAGCCTGAGTTCGTTATGTGTCGCTAAAGCAAAAAATATTTGGTGGCGGTTGCGGCGGCGGTTCTTACTTAGTTAGATATAGTTTTTATGTAAAATTCGCAGATAATGGTTCTGTAACTGCCTGTTTTGGCTATGTTCGTAGAAAATGATCCTGCTTTGGGAGTAGGGAGTCAAAATAGGCTATTGCGATTGAGGCACAAATTTGACTTCAAGTTTGTAGCCAACAGCTCGCGCGTATTCCTCAATAGTAGACAGTTTTGGTGAGCTCTTGGAATTAACATTTTCGAGCCTGGAGATATTGCTTTTATTTGTGTGCAGAAGTTGGGCTAATTCTTCCTGGGTAAATCCGGCATTTTTGCGAATTCTTATGAGTTGCTTGCGTAGGTCATAAGCTGATGTGAAGCTGTCATATTCGCTTTTGACCTCTGGATTTTGTAAAGCCCTATTCTTGAAATCCTTAAATGTTGTTCTCATGATTTCACCTTTTTCAATCTATTTCTGGCGGTGGCTAATTGACGTTTCGGTGTTATTTGTGATTTTTTGATAAATGAGTGAAGGATAATTATTTCCTGGCCCTGGACAGTGCAGAAGAACGATCTGCCAACGCCTTCTTTTCCTTTAACTCTGATCTCAAAAAGACCTTCACCTATTGTTTTTCTGTATGTCAAACCGAGCGCTGGACCCAATTCTTCGATCATTTCCCAGAGGTGAAGGAAATGCGCTAAGATTCCCAGCGGAAATTACAGGGTCTCTTGTGCAACCTTTTCACTGATGTTGGTGTCGGCAGTGGTGAGTTGATGCGCGTAATGTTAAGTCTGTTTTCAGGCAGATCAACTATTCGAAACGGAACTTGTAAAAACAAAAAACTATTTGTTCCATATCTTAATGAACATGGGTATCCTGGTGTTATTCAGCCTTACAAAAGACTTAAAAATGCTAACAGGCTCTTCACCTGGATTTTGTAAACAAAGTGAAACCAGAGAGTTCATCAGCAGGCAATAAAGGCAGATAGGGAAATATTATTAGCGATTGCTCCAACTTGGGGTGGCCTCACCAAATTATTGTTTTTTGCGGGAAGGGATACAAATCGTCTTTGACTCTTGTTTAGAATGTGTGGATGTTTTCGTCATTATGGATGGAATGAAAGATATTATTAATTGGCTTCGAGGTATTGAGCATTTAGCTAGTGAAATTTACTCGCAGTCTGCCGTAAAATTTAGCGATGATCCTAAATTCAAAAATTTTCTTGAGCATATTTCTGAAGATGAAGCCTGGCACTATCACGTCATGGGCAGTGCTGCGGAATATCTGGCCCAAGAACCCGATTTGATACCTGTTATTTCAGTTGACAAAGGTACAAACGATAAGATCACAGGTGTTTTTTCAGACATACGAACCGGAATAGAACAAAAAACGATTTCCAAAGATGATCTCATTGAAAAAATTGTCGCAGCAGAACTTTCAGAATGGAATGATATATTTCTTTACGTCGTAAATGTATTAAAAGAGAAAACTATTGAATTCAAATACCCTGCAGCAAAAATCCAGTCTCACATAAACGAGCTTAAATATTTTTTGGAAGTAGTTGAAAATCGACCGGAAACCTTAAGAAGGATTTTAGAATTGCCCGCTGTCTGGATCGAAAACATCCTGATAGTGGATGATTTCGAAATGATAACAGATCTCTATAAGGCGTTATTAAATCGTGAGGGAAATATTGATGTGGCCCACAATGGAGAGGACGCTTTAGAATGCATGAGAAAGAAATATTATAAATTAATTATTTGTGACATCGATATGCCGATTATGGACGGAATCTCCTTCTATAAAAAAGCAGTCAAGTTATATCCTGGTGTTTGCCATAAATTCATTTTTATTTCAGGTTCTGTTTCTTCAAAGAGACAAACCTTTTTCCAAAAAGCCGGAGTGAAATGTCTTTCAAAACCTGTGCCGATCAACATCTTGAGAGATGAGGCACTTAAAATACTGGCCCATCATGCTTAAATAAAATACGGATTAAAAGCAGGAGAAAAAGGTGACGAACTGATTAAAATCAACCGAGTGTGTAACCGTTCACCAGCACCCCATTTTCGTCCGATCAAGCCGCCTCACATAACCAACTCACATCTAAAGACTGCATAACCCATCAAAATGTTACACCAATAAGTACCAAATCATACTATATGATATCATATCAGATAATATGAGATTACATAGGTACAATAAAATCGTTAAGGAGAGGAAGCTAATCCTTATTTCCAGAAGGAAATAACGGATATATCGACATTCAAATAGAAGCTGGAACCGGATGGCATTGATGAAAATCAGCGCGAATTAGATCTCATTTACTATCACATAGACCTTTCACCTAATTTAAGGGCTTCTTCAATCCTGATAATAGTTCTCGGCGCCGAACCTTCAAAATGATTGTTCACAAACAAGAAAGTTTCAACATTCCGCGCTTGCAGATCCAGTAACATTTCGACGAGCAATTCGATCTCGCTGTCTTTTGGGGAAACAATCCGGCTCCAGTCATTTTGGGTCTGTTCTTCCATGTCTTTCCGGTCAGGTCCATGCAGCCTGATCACCAGCCGGTCTTTGATCTGTTCGCGGTACTTGCGGTAGACATCGAAAATCGACGGCATGTAATATCCCTGCAAAAAAACGTGATGCAGGTTTCGGGAATCAAGGAAGCTGAAGTAATTCTTTTCGAGATAGTTTGGGTTTCTTGTTTCCACACAGTAGTCATAGTCAGGAGGAAGTTGTTCGACAAATGTGCCGAAAAGATCGATAAACTGGGTAAGTGCTCCGGGCATCTTCTCTTTGTTAAGATATTCAAATTGAAAATTAAAAGGTCCGATATGCCGGGCAAGGGGCTTTAGACTTTCCAGAAACTCATGCATGAGGTCAAGAGAGAGAAAATGCGGATTGCGGATCAGTCGATCGTTTTTTCCTTGCCTGTAGTGATGAGTCAAGGTGATACTGTTGGGTACCTTAATGGAAAAGATAAAATTTTCCGGGACGGAAGCGGCATATTCCTGGACGACTGACGGCTTTGGCAAGACCGCTTTGTCATCTTTGAACAGGGACCAGAACCATTGATCGACTTCGACCACCCGGTAATGCCGGCTGTATTCTTGCAGATAATTGTAGGACCTGTCGTCCGGATAGATAAGGCCCTGCCAGGAATCGTATTTCCATGAGCAAGTGCCGATATGCAGATTTTCGTTACTCATGCGATAAAATGTAAAACATAAGGGGCACCATTTAAAGGCAACCTCGGCTCATGCCATTTCATGTATTTGGGTGGTTTCGTAACCCGGAAGCAGTCGATTTAATGATGTCAAATCTGTAAGTCGTCTTTTTAATAACTTCAGCTGCGCTGGAAAATACTCACAAAGTGGCTTTTTACGAGCTGACCGGTTTTGATAAGAAAACATGGAATTAACAACCTCGAACAAGATAAAGCTCGATAAAGCCGTTAAGCATTCCTGGTTCTCTCCACTTATTGGCTCGATTTCTATAGGGGGCTGGATCGCCGGGATAACCTATCTGTTTCTATTTCGGCATTTACCTCTCTTTATTTTTGTAATCAATGTCCTTTGCCAAATACTCTTTTTAATTTGTCTGTACAGACAGATTAAACGCCAGTTTCAGTCAGGCACAAAATTTCTTCTAGGATTTCAGCAGAGAAAATTAGTAATCCCTCTGAATTGGGGAGTTAAAAACCCTCATAAGGATTTGGGAGTTTACTTATTGGTTTCTGCCAAGGAAACAAAACGAATCGGTATTATTCACGAGACACGAATCATCCCGGCATTGTTTGCCGGAAGGCCTTCGACAAGGATCGTCCAGTCAATGTATCTTGAGATTCATCTTCATTGTTTAGCCGGAGAAGAGTTATTCAAACCTCACCATGCAATCGTTACAGCTGAGGGCTTTACAGGATCACCTCTTTGTTTTCCTGAAAAAGGTATTGTGCAATATTACATGGATGGGAATTCGTTTAAAGAAAAACAAATTATTCAGTATCTGAAGCGTTATTTCCCTGGAGCGTTTGTCCGGGCTAAAAAACGGACCACCAGGATAAACCCGGCCGAAGATAATTTCAGGGATAAATTATTATATGAATTGAAGAGGTTGAGTTTTCTCGGTGAGCTCATACTCGCCGGCAGCCTGCTCAACTGCTTTGAATCTCAAATCGGCCGGAAAGAGAAAGAGTCCTTGCAAAAGAACCTTAAAGAGTATTCGTTTCTCTACGGTGATAAAAGAGAGGTTTTTTAAATTAATTCAAGCAATGAATGAGAATGAATCAGATTGACTTATTGAAGGAAAAGATTGAACAAGCCGAAGCAGTCTTGGCTGAGTCCCGCGAAAATTTTGACAAGAATCCCGACAGCTACAGTGCAAGGCTTCTTCTGATGACCACGGAAAATTATCTGGTGGACCTGCTTCGACAATTAGAGGTTCTGCAGAGTTCTAGGTAATGGCATAAGCCTTCCGGAGCATACAAAGAACAGCAAAGTTACGATAAGCTTATTTTCTGACTTACTCCTTGGTTGAGTTTCAGTTGCTGCATATATGCTCGATGCCGCTCAAAAGTGGCCGGTCGGAAATTTTATGAATAGGCCTCCGGGAATTTTCATTTTCCCGGTCCTGAACAATCCTCGGATTAGTTTTTGGTATTTCTCCCGGTTAAAATCCCCATTTGTCAGGGGCAGATGACCTTGACCTCCAACTATAGCCCGGAGGCTTGCTTGAACGAACCTGGCGCACTGGATGAACGGTTACAGGCCCGGGTTATGCAGTCTTTTGATGTGTACCGGTGAACGTTTAGGTATTCTTGTTTTGTTTGTTGCCTGCGACTTCGGATTTTAGTCATGGTCGAAATTCTCCAGGATGCTTAATACTTTATACTATGGAGAATGCCGGATAGCACTTTTGCCCATCTCTTTGCTCCCAATATTCATCACGACGATGTGATTAAGTTCTGGTCAATTTACAAATATGATTTGATCGGGAAAAACTATTCCGGCGGCCTCCAGGACAATAGTAACGAAGGAGGACAGCATATGAGTAGTGAGTCAGTTCAAGAAAAGGGTGGCAGGAATGCACATTCCGGCCGTCCTTCCTGTTTCATGGATATCGTGGCGAAAGAGGCTGAAGAATATGCCGCAGAGCATACGTCCCCCATGTCTTCTCTGCTTGAGGAAATCGAATATTTTACCCTGACCGGCACCCCTTATCCAAGTATGCTTACAGGAAGAGTCGAGGGCAGGTTTCTGCAGATGGCAGTGCTCCTCTCCGGCGCGAGAAACATTGTCGATATCGGCACTTTCACCGGGTATTCCGCCCTTGCCATGGCGGAAGTCCTTCCTGCGGATGGGCGGCTGGTGACGATCGACCATGATCCCGAACATGCAAAGATTGCGCAGGGATTCTTCCATCGAAGTCCCAGTGGCCATAAAATAACCCAACACATAGGAGAGGCGATAGAAATTCTGAAGACCTTTCCTGAAGCGATGACCGATCTGGTTTTCATTGATGCCGACAAGATCAACTACGGCAGATATTACCAGGAAGCGATGCGGCTACTTCGGCCAGGTGGCATTATCCTCGCGGATAATGCGTTGTGGTACGGCAGAATATTCGCGCCGGACGACGAGGACAGCAAAGCAATGGCTGATTTCAACGAAATGGTGAAGAAGGACAGGCGAGGCGAAAAGGTCTTCCTCACCATCCGTGATGGCATCTATTTTGTCCGGAAGCGCCCTTGACGAAGAGTAATACCTGACGCTGTATAACTGTTTGTCTTGCTGTTCCTTTACCCGAATTGCGACCGGGATGTCTACAGTGGGAGGCCACGGTATTTGTCCAGACTGCGCCAAAAAGCTCTATCCTGAAATTTTTGATAAGAATAATTGAATCGAAGAGAACATCAAGAGCCTGATTATAAGAAGCCGTTTGCAGCGCGGTTTCAGATCCGTATACTCTCTTTTTGTTGTGTACCGGTGAATGATTACGCTCTTGTTGCAAAGCTACAAAAATATGATATGATATCATTTCGTTTGAAATGGTATGATATAACATAATCTCATATGAGGAGATGGTATGAGTATCGTATTGATTGGAGGAGAAAAAGGCGGAACCGGGAAGACCACCCTGGCGACAAGCATGGCCGCCATGCTGGCCATGCAGGGCAAAGACGTCCTGCTGCTCGATACCGACCGACAGGGAACGGCGTCCTTCTGGGCAACGGTCCGCGAAGAAACCGAGATCGAGCCGAGAATCGCCTGTGTCCAGAAGTTCGGCAAGGGGTTGGCCGCACAGGTGCGTGATCTGGCAAGCCGCTATGACGAAATCGTCATCGATGCCGGGGGAAGGGACTCCATGGAACTGCGCTATTCCCTTGGAGTCTGCGACAGGGCGTACATCCCGATTCAACCATTCCAGTTTGATATCTGGACAGTCAGGCAGATGGACGAACTGGTGGAGGTCGCCCAGGGATTGAACGACAAGCTCAAAGCTTTTATCGTACTAAACAGGGTATCTACCAACCCGGTCGTGCGCGAGGACCAGGAAGCCCTGGCCTTTTTCAGGGAGGAAGGGTTTCAGCACCTCGACCTGGTCAATTCGATACTCCGCGA
This sequence comes from uncultured delta proteobacterium, assembly GCA_963835305.1. Lineage (GTDB taxonomy): Bacteria > Desulfobacterota > Desulfobulbia > Desulfobulbales > Desulfocapsaceae > Desulforhopalus_A. The sequence goes on along the minus strand of CAWIEU010000005.1, from coordinate 220,190 downwards.
TCGTATCGCCTTCCGCAAATCAGCCCGGGATGGCTTGTCAGTAGTCGAATGGAAGCATGATAAAAAGGCGGCTGAAGAAATGGATCAATTTTTCAAAGAGGTGTATGGTGGCTGAGAAGACGAAAAAAACCCAGCTCCGCTCGACGCCGGCGCTAAAAAAAAATACCGACCTGGAAAAGTTTGCGGCTGGTGCAGCCAGGTACAGCGTGAAAGAGGAAAAAGTATACCCCTGGGATGAGCCTCATGTGCGCGAAGACGTCATGAAAAGCCTGCCGCTCAGACTATCCGAACCACTTTATCTGAAATTAAAATATATAGCCGAACATACCCCGTACAGCATGAATTCATTTATTCTGGAACGGATTGCCGAGGACATTGAGGAGGAAATCGCTAAACTGACCGATTGACCAGGCAAAAGGGTTGCACCAATCACATAAACGCAGCAACCCTGTTATCTGCCGGAACAGTCAATACTCTCTCTGATTAGCGGAAGCCCATGCCAAAACACATCAAGCGTCTCGCTTCAGGAAAAATTTTCGCTTTTCTGGACGGACACCGTTTAGCATGATAATCTTGGAGAACATGTATTCTGAAGTCTACCGAAAGGTGGCATTTGCTCCTTGCGATCAGAGTTATCAGCAAATAAAATATGATGTGCGTCGTAAAAACTCTTCACCTACTTCGTTGCCACAAATTATCAATCATTTCGAAGTACCTCTTGTACATCGAAATGATTGATAATTTGCGCGCCTCGAAGCTGAAGTTTTTACTTAGCCATCCCTGATTTTTAGGCTCTTACGAATTTGTCAAATAATATGGATATCTGGAAAATGGCCGCAACTGAACCAGAGAATAGCGATTCTTCGCCTAAGCCAAAATCTGAGCTTAAAAGAAAAACAACAGCCGTGGAGCCGAATGGTAAGAGTGGTGCTACGCAGGCTTCTGATTTGACGAGTATTTCTATAAGCACTTCGCCGGAAGGCAGAAAAGAGAAACAGAAAAAGAGCAAAGCAGCCGGCAGGCCATCACCAGGCAATAGGCTCCCCAAAAATAAACCCACAAAAGGCGGGCTTGAATCACACAAAGAAAAAAAGAATGTCCCCGGCCGCCTGAGGTTCTTGATTTTAAAGAGAATATTCCAGTTCCTGGTACTGGTATTCGTTATATGTTTCTTTGCTCTGGTCGCATATTTGGGTATCTCGATGATCATCCATCCAAAGGAAAAAATTACTAGTCAACTGACAAATATTTTCTTGAAAAAAGATTTCAAAATCAGCCTGACTCTTGGTCCGGATAACTCACCCGCTAACATGAAAGTGACGGATCAAACCGAAAAAAAGGATGCGGATACAGCGTTACCACCTGAGACCGGGCAGACCGCGCAAAAGGATTTAACTGAAAATCACAAGGAGGTTATTACTCCACAGGACCCCTCACAAAAGCCCCATGAGTCAGATCAAACCGAGCGGCCGCAAGCTGAGACGGAACAATCCGGGGCAGCACAAACCGAAGTGGCGCAGTCCAGTGCAGTAGAAGCCGGTACGGAGCATGCTGTTGCCGACCTGCCCGAGAGTATACAAGCGGAGGATATTCCGGAGGATCAGCCGGTAATATCCAAAAGCAGAGAAAGTAAAGACTTAAAAAACCGGTATGAAATCACCCTTCAATCAGGAAAAATCATAACCGTGGATAATATAGTAGTAGGAAATAATTCAGTCACTTTCATGGATCAGAGCGGCCTCGTCGTTTCCCTGGATTCCAGTGAAATTAAATCGGTGAATCGACAGAGCCCGCTCCGGTGACGGAAGGGGCTCTGAAGCCGGCAGCTATTAAGGAAATATATCTTTCTGGTCTACTATCATCCCTGTTCTTCATTCTGGTCAGTCATGATTTCATTATAGAGCTGACTCCGGCTTGTCTGAATTTCAAACACCTCTCCCCATTCCTGCCATTGGCCAATGATCGCATCGTAGATCTCGCCGAATTGTTCCCTCGGGATACCAAATTTCTCGGCATTTTTTTCAACTATGCCGAGTTGCAAGCGGGTCGGCGGGACATGGAGGCAGATTTGTGCAAGTTGGTGAGAAAGATTCAGGAGTTGGGCAATTTTTTTCGTTGTACCGGTGCCCAATTCCACGCTGTTCAGATCATTATGAAATCCCGCGGCCAGTGCATATTGGGCAGGTAATCCCCAGTTCAAAAAAAGCTCCGTGGTGAGTTCCGAGCTATCGATTTCGAATCGTTTTTTTTCCAATTCTTTTCGTTGCAGGTTCGAAGGGCAGTCATCGATCATATTCTCATCGACTGTTAAATTACATTGCCCATACGATTCAAAGCTAAATTCGCTCAGGAGATCGCCGTATTCCTGGGGGAAAGCACTCGCCAGGGCAAGTTGGCCCATATGAGCAAGCAAGGCACAAACAAATATTTCATCCGGATCGAACTCGTTTTCCGCACCGACAAAATTCCTGGCGGCTATAGCCTGCAGAAGCGAGATCGACCAGAACCTTTCATAATCAAAGACAGCGCATTTTCCTTTCTTGTTGCTGGAAAGCAGAGAAAGGCTGAGCGCCAGTTTGACGACTGTTCGTATCCCCAGTTTCACTGCCGCCTTCTGGACGGACATAACCTGCAAACCGGTGGACAAAAAAAAGGCGTTTGCGTATTTCAGAAGTTCCGCGGAGAATGCGGGATCGAGCTGGATTACCTCGGCAATGTCATTCAGTGAGGTCGAATCATCATGGCAGAGCTGAATAACTTTTAGAGTTGTATCCGAAGGTGATGGTAACTTATTTGTTTCATTGAGTTTATCGAATACTTCCTTTCTTGTTGACATATAGACTTCTCTCAAATTATGGTTGCCGTATCGGTTATTTAATTGCAACCTTGTAGTAACATCTCCTGCTGTAAATCCTGCCCGCTACATATAAGATTTTATCGCATAGATGTCTTGTAGACAACCCATAGGCCGAGGAATTCCGAAATGTTCCCGATGCCGTCCATTTGAAGCTTTCGACATACTGCCGTTAACTGGCTATTGCTACACAAAAATTGCGGATCCTGAACTCACCGTAAAATTCTTGAAAAGATACCGAGGAAAAATCCGCTGTAAATGATTAACATATTGCTCTCTATAAACTATTCTCCCTCAATTTTTAAAGGTTGTCCTTTATGTCCTACCGGCCTGATCTTAAAAGAATAGAAGAATCATATTCCATGGTGCTGAAAGAGTGGAAAAACCTGGACGACGAACTGGATCTCCGGAACATCGGGAGAAAAGATACGCCGTTTGATGAACTCTTAATGGAGAATATGCTGATTGCCTGGGACTACATGGATTATTTTATCAAAAAAAAGAACTATGATCTCATTTCGACGCGGGGCGGTCAGGATATGCTGGAGATTAACCATAGAGTTCATTACGGCATGAATACTCAATTGAGGGACGAATATCAAAAGGCAATTGCAGCTACCACTGAAAAATTCAGCAGCCGGATTGAACCCATTAGAATTTACTTCCGGAAAAAGAATTTGAGTAAAACATCAGTGAATAAGGTAGCCGCGGAGATATATATCGCCATCCTGGGCATGCCTCAGCTTTATATTGAAGGAAACCACAGAAGCGGTTCAATCATTGCCAGCTGGATTAACCTGGTCAATAAAAAACCACCATTTGTTTTAACGGTCGACAATGCCATGGCATTTTTCAAACCTGCCCAGGAAATTAAAAAATTCAATAAGAATTCGGTCTGGAGAAGTCTGACCAAGCTGCCAAAGTATAAGAAAGAATTTAAAAAATTCTGGAAAAATTATTGTGATATGCAATTTGTCAAACAATAAGGCTTGGCAGAGGCGGGAGCATCTTTCCACGCTTTTTTAAGGTAAAACCGGGTCATTGCGCCAGCGCATCGGGGTAGGTGTCATTCTCCATTGAGATCGGCAGCCTAACGGTGAAGGTCGATCCTTCTCCGGGGCGGCTTTCAACAAGAATCTCTCCTTGATGGTTTTGGGCAATGCCATGGCAGACCGATAATCCGAGACCGGTTCCCTTGACTTCGGGCTTTGTCGTATAGAACGGCTGAAAGATCAGATCCATCTGCTCGGGTTTGATGCCGACACCGTTGTCCTTGATTGCCACGGAGATAGTCTTTTTATCGTGCCAGGTGCTGATGGTGATTTTACCTCCGGTTTGCAGGCAGGCGTCCGCGGCATTATTCAGCAGGTTAAGAAAGACCTGTTTTATCTGGTCGGGAATTGCCAGGATAGGTGGCAGCTGTTCTGCGTAATTTAGGACGGTATAGATTTTTTTTCGTTTGAAATCGCTCTTATACAGCAACAGCAGGGAATTGATGGAGGCATGAATATCCATTACCACTCTTTTGCCGGGAGACGGCCTGCTGAAATCCTGAAGACTGCGAATCAGATTTTTCATGCGTTCACTTTCGGCAATTGCCGCCTCCAGCAGCTCCTTGTCTTCCTCTTCCAGTATGGCACGCCTTTTCAGGCCTTTGAGTATGGACATTACTCCTTGGAGCGGATTATTGAATTCATGGGCGATAGAGGCGGACAATTTGCCTATTGCCGCAAGTTTTTCAGCATGCAGGTAGTGTGCTTGTGATTCCTGCAGTTCCTGGGTCCGTTGTTCAACTCTTTGCTCAAGATAAGCATTCAGTACCAGAAGTTTCTCTTTAAACTCCTTGCGTACGGTAATGTCGGTCAGTGTCACGATATACCCGATAGTCTCGCTTCGACCACCGGTAAGCAATGAGAGGTTAAGGAGAAAAAAGGAGGCTTTGTCGTTGCGATGCGTGAATTCAACCTCTACGTTCTTGTGCAATTCGCCCGATGCTGAAGGCAATAGAGAAATGAGCTGACTTGTCTCCGTTATCCGTAATTGGAACACATCGTCAAAGCTTTTCAGCAAAGGGTTTTGACCACAGAGTTCATGGGCCAGCTTACTGGCCCTGATAATCCTGCCGCCCTCGTCGCAGACTATAATAACTTCTCCCGCCTGATCGATAATGGAGCGAGCAAGTCTCTCCGCGGCCATGAACTCTTCTTTGTGCTTTTGCTGTGTGAGATCGGTGATCAAAATGCCGAGTCCCGGGCCACCGGAAACCTCGAAGGCACAGAAGGAAATGAGCACCGGGACTACTTTCCCCCTGCAGGTTATCAGGGAAATTTCATCTCTGTCGGAGTTGACATCGAGCTTATGTAACCGAGCCGCGAAATAGAGCCTGTCCGGGGGGGCTATGTGTGGGGCAAGCGGTGTTCCGATCAGACATTCGAGCGGCATCTCCAACATTTTCGCCAGACCGTTATTGCAGTAGAGGATCGTCCCGTCAGCAGTCAGGGTGGCAGCACCTTCATTCATCGTCTCAACCAGAACACGATAGGGATGCTCCGCGCCTTTCAAGGTGAAGATTCGCGACTCCTCATCTCCGGAGACGACAAAGGCATCGACTTCGCCACTGCCGATGGCATGCAGGGTTTCCTCAGCCACTTCCAACCGCATACGCAATTCCTCAATCTGATGCAGGAGTTCTTCAGGACTCTTGTCTTTCTGCGCCAACAGCGTCACCTTTGGTCTTGAGGTCAAGAAGAATGAGAATTTTTTCGAGTTTCGACATATCGCCAATCAATCTACGCAGCGGCAACGGCAATTCCTTGATCAGAGTGGGTACCGCTATGATCTGTTTTTCCCTGGCAAGGGCAGGCTGCTGAAAAATATCTATTATTTCAAGCAAATAACGACCATTCAGGTACTGATCACAAATTCTACGGACGTTCACGACCGCCCGTTGGGAATTCGGTGTCAACCCGCCGATGTAGAGGCGCAGGACAAAGCGGCCCGTTTCTCTTTCTTTGAGTGCCAGTTCCAGGGCCTCGGTCGCGGCCACGGAAGGTGAAGGCTTATCCCGTTTCTTTTCGCTGGCCATCGTCTTTACTTCTTCCTGCAGATGAGTGGATCGGTTTGATGTCAAGCCCCACCAAAACGCGTTCAGTATTGGACAAATCGCCAATGATCCTCTTCATTGGCTCCGGAAGTTTACGTATCAGGGTGGGGATCGCCAGGATTTGATCGCCTTTAGCCAACTGAGGACTTAGCATGAGATCAATTATCTCTATACTGTACTTCCCCTGCAGGTGTTTTTCACAGATTTTTTTAAGATTAGCAAAAGCCGTGACGGATTTTGGCGATTGACCGGCAACATACAAGCGAAGTTGCCATTTTGTTTCTTCATTTTTTATCTTACCGGACTTCTCCAATTTTGGGTCTTTTGTCATTTTTTCCCTCGTGGTTCGCCTTTTCGCGTCCGATTCGGCAGCGGGGCGTCCGCTTTTCGTATCCGGGCCATCTCCCGGGCGTTATCGGCGAAGGTCTCCTGGTGCAGTTTTTCATTGGCGATTTCCCGCTCCAGGTCATCTTTTTCAATCTCGAATTGAGTGCGTAACGCTGTAATCTGAGCCTCGAATAATGCTTGCTTGCGAGCAATTTCCCTGTGTTTTCGCTCAATTTCCAGGCTACGTTGCAAGGCCATGGCTCTCTCTTTCGTTTCCTGGGTAACTCTGGCGGAGCCGGTAAAAACAGCTCCGGAGCCGACATAGACATCTCTCAGTTCGATGCCGTTTCCGGAGAGACAGAATTCCCGGACCTGATTGGAGTGCTGCATACCGCGGGATTTGAGAATATACAGTCCGCGATTGCGCTCACCGCTCTCTTCCATGACCCGTAATAAAATCCAGGTATCCATAAGTGAGGATATGCCAACCTCGGTACGTTCAAGGCTTCCGCCGACTGCGGTCAGATCAACGCAGAGCGCGGTGATTTGCTTTGTCTTCAAATAGTCTATCAGCCGTGCGAGCATTGATCTGACTTCTCTTTCGTCAGCTGCAGTTATCAGGTTGGAGATGGGGTCGAATACGACGATGGTCGGATCGAAGGCATCGATCGCCTTGTGTATTGCTACCAGGTGCATTTCCAGTCCATAGACAGTCGGACGGGAGTTGCGGAATTCAAGCTGTCCCTTTTTAACCCAGGGTTCCAGGTCAATGCTGATGGAACGCATGTTGCGGATTATCTGTTGTCTGGATTCCTCGAAGGCGAAATAAAGGCAACGTTCGCCACGGCTGCAGGCGGCATTGATAAAAGAGGCGGCCATACTCGATTTGCCGGTACCGGAAGTTCCTGTGACCAGAATGCTGCTGCCCCGGAAGAAGCCTTTTCCCTCCAGCATGGCATCGAGGCGGGGCACCCCCGTGGAAACACGTTCATTGGAAGCGTCATGATCCAGGCCGAGAGAGGAAACCGGCAAAACCGAAAAACCCTGTTCGTCTATCAGGAAAGGATATTCATTGGTGCCGTGGACCGAACCGCGATACTTGACGATTCGCATGCGCCGGGTGGCAATTTCTTCGGATACCTTGTGGCTGAGGAAAATTACACAATCTGCCACATATTCTTCCAGTCCGTAGCGCGTCAGGCTGCGTTCGCCCTGCTCGCCTGTGATTATGGCGGACACTCCCTTACTTTTCAGAAAGTTGAATAGCCGTTTCAACTCCGCCCGCAATATGACTTCGTCGCTGAAACCGGAAAAGAGAGCCTCGATGGTGTCGAGCACTACCCGTTTGGCGCCGATCGCATCGATTGCAAAGCCGATTCGGATAAAAAGGCCCTCAAGATCATACTCGCCTGTTTCCTCTATCTCTGTCCGGTCCACGTGGACATGGTCGAAGCTGATCTTCTCTTGGGCAATCAGCTTGTCCAGGTTAAAACCCAGGGATGCGAAATTTTGTACCAGTTCTTCAGAATTTTCTTCAAAGGACATGAAGACGCCCGGCTGGTCAAAATCCGTCGCGCCATGGAACAGAAATTCCATGGCAAGCAACGTCTTGCCGCAACCGGTTCCACCGCAGACGAGAGTCGGGCGGCCCTCGGGAAGGCCTCCGCCGGTTATTTCATCGAGCCCCTTGATTCCGGTCGGGCATTTCCGTAAAAATTTGGTTTCTGAATTTTGCTTGTTCTTTGGCTTTGTCATGTAAATCCTTTCGCACAGACGGTATTCAATTGATCAGATTAATGAGCAGAAGTTATTTTTGATGGACTCGTAAAAAGCCCGATCTACGTCGTTGTAGATCTGAAACGAGGATTTGCCGTACCACATGTACTGCCAAATCCTCGTTTCAGATACTACGCCTAGTATATCGAACTTTTTCCAGAGCCCATCTCAGCAACTTCGATGACTTTTTACGAGATCATCATTTTTGATGGCGTCGTAAATACACTACGCCTCGTATCTAGAGCCTTTTCCAGACTCCATCCCTACTTACCAAGAGACGTTTTACGAGATAATAAATGGTATTTATTCTCATTAGATAATTTCAACATGAACAGCTTACCAAGAATGGCCTGGATCATATACAAAAAAATCGGAAGAGATCTGGATAAAAAATTAAAGTCGGCCGGGAAGTACCGAAGTACCCTGCACCGCATGCTGCACTTATCACATATCCAACAGTTTCCATATTCGATTGTGCCTGCACCGGCATTAATATCCGGAATGTTGATTTTGCCCTGAATCCTTCCAACTCTTTGCCACTCCGACGAAATTTTAAATTATCTTTGTCTGCAATTTGCTTTAGGGACAGAAAAAAGCTTATGATTTGAAATGGTGGTTTTTGGTTGCGCAACCGGCAATCTTCTTTTGAAACCAAGAACCTGTTTCTTGCAATTTTGTCATCTTAAAGGAGTTGAGAAAAATGAAGAAATCAATCGCTGTCATTCTTTTGATCCTTGTTCCGTCAATTATCTGTTATCAAAATCTTTTAGCGGATGATGGAGTAATTCGCATAGGGTTTAATCTTCCTTTGACGGGTATGTTTGAACTTGTTGGAAATCATGCTAAAAACGCCGCGGAATTGGTCAGGAAGGATATTGAGGCAGCAGGCGGTATTCAGGTTGGTGATAAAAAATACGCCGTTGACTTTCTTTACGATGATAACGCCTCCAGTCCGGTAACCGCTTCGAGTCTGGCGGTCAAACAGGTCTCCGGAGAAAAGGTACTCGGCATCGTTGGCCCGCTCAGCAGCCGTCAAGCCATTATCGTTGGCCAAATGGCCAACGCTTTTTCCACCCCGATGATTGCTCCATGGTCTGCTTCTCCTCTTACTACCAAAGACCGGCCGTATGTCTTCCGCAGCGGTTTTCTGGTCTCCGATCAGGGGGTGGCTATGACCACATTTGCCATGAAGGAATTCAACGCTAAAAAAGCCGCCGTGTTGTATGACATAGTCAGTGATTATCCACGGGGGATGGCCCTCAGTTTCAAAGAGTCGTTCGAAGCGAAGAATGGTCCCGGCTCAGTGGTCTCTTTTGAGGAATTTCGAACCGGGGAGGAGAATTTCAGTAAGCAGCTGACCCGCATCAAGGAATCCGGCGCCGATATTCTCTTTACTCCTCAGCATTTCAATGAAGTTCCCCTCATAGTGCGACAGGCGAAAAAGATGGGGCTGTCCATTCCGATCATGGGCAGCAATTCCTGGGCCGGAGGCGATTTGGTGGGGCAGTGCGGAACCGATTGCAACGGACTGTATTTTGTCAGCAATTATGCACCGGGAAATGCGAAGGGATTGAATAAGACCTTTGTCGACGCCTATATGAGAGCCCATAATGAACATCCGGATGAACCTGCGGCTCTTACCTGGGATGCTATCCGGGTATTGGTCCAGGCCATCAAAAATACAGGAGGGCTCTCCGGAAATCTGGTGCGGGACCGGACACTGGTGAAAAATGCCTTGACGAAAATTCGGAATTTTGACGGCGCGACCGGAAAAATGAGCTTTAATGAATCCGGTGATCCGAGTAAGTGCGCGGTTATAGTAAAGATCGATAACGGTATTTTCACCTTCCATGATGAGATTTGCCCGTAATTCCGGGTGAGCCGTACCAGCCCTTTGGAAAAGACCGCGGTTTTCGGAAAAGATTGAAAGCGGTGGTCTTTTCAGATACATTATCCGGCTACCTTGTCAGCCGGTTAAACGCGATTGTTAAAGAATCCCGATGTCGTGGAAACAACCGGCGTCTGTCCTTTCGTTTTGCATCCTGTTTTTCATATATTCCAAGCTGAAACTCATATTGTTATTACTGTTATGGCATATCGTATCCGAACTTTTGAAATCCATTCCTGCGCGTTCGTACGCTACGGTCTAAGGATCCGTAAGGAAATGAATGAAAATAGTCGTGCTCTTTCGTAACGGCCCCTATTCTTCGAGGCAACTATCAAAATGACACTTGTCGGCGACAATACAGCTTTTGTTTATATTATCCTCCCGATCCTGGTCTTCCTGGCTCGCATTATCGATGTATCTATTGGAACCCTGCGGATCATCTTTGTTGCCAAAGGCTTGAAATATTTTGCCGCCGCCCTGGGTTTTTTCGAATCTCTTATCTGGCTGATAGCGGTTACTCAGGTCATGCAGCACCTGAATTCATGGGAAACATATGTTGCATTCGCCTGCGGATTCGCTGCGGGAAACTATTTCGGTGTGGTCCTGGAGGAACGAATCGCCGTCGGCAACCTGTTGATCAGGATCATAACCCAGAAAGAAGCCAACGAGCTCGTTGAGGTTCTTTGGAGGGCAGGATATGGAGTGACCAGTCTCGATGCCCGCGGGGAATCCGGGCCGGTGAAACTGATTTTCAGCATTACAAAGCGAAAAAATCTCGCCAAGGTCATTTCCATCATTAAGCAATACAACCCCAACGCTTTTTATACTATTGAAGATATGCGGTATGTCAATCAAACCTATCCGCTTCCCTTGACGAAGCGTTCGGTATTTTCGTTTATGGCTTTTAAAAAACGTAAATAGCGCCTGGGGGAATTAAAGCCGGCATCTCCCGCCGATGGGAAAGTCCCGGCGCAACTCATCACAATCTTTTTACTGCCTATCCGCTGAAGCGCCTGAGTGGAACAGGGCGCCGCGAAACCAGGAAAAATAGACTCCCGAGAGACAGAGAACGGCGGAGATGAGAAAAACCGTATGGAGACTGCGGAGAAACAAGCCATAGTTTGCCGGATTGATAGCCTGACGGCCAACGATAAGGGTCAGCACAACGGTTGCCATGGCCATACTGAACATCTGGCCGAGTAACCGCATGGTCGCGACTGTTCCTGACGCCAGCCCATAGTATCGCTTTTCCACAGCTCCCATAATGGCGCTCATGTTGGGTGAACTGAACAGGGCAAAGCCACTGCCGAGCAGCATGAGATTGGCAACGATCAGAGACGTCGCCGTGTCCGGCTGCAACATCGAAAAAAGAGCGACTCCGACCACCGTGATGATCATGCCTGTGGTGGCAATCAATCGGGGTTCGATCCTGTCTGAGATTTTCCCGGCCATAGGCGACAATACAGCCATTACTATCGGCTGGGCCATCAGCACACTTCCAGCGGACTGCGGTGACATTCCCTTCAGATACTGAAGGTAAAGACTTAACAGGAAAGTCACCGCATAGGTCGCCGAATAGTTGAGAAAGGCGGCAAGGCTCGAATAGGCAAAAGTCTTGTTGCCGGCAAACAGCTGCACGTCAAAGACCGGGAATCTGGCAGCCAGCTGGTGACGGATGAAGATTCCGAGCAGCAAAACGCCTGAAATCAGCAGCACGGTACCAAGGGTCGACGGCAGTCTGGTCGCACCATAGACCAGCGCGAGAATGGCCGAGGTATAGAGCAGGCAGCCCACTATATCGAGTTTTTGTCCCGGCTCTCCCAGCCATTCGCCTTTGAGGTAATAAAGCGTCAATAGCAGCGAAAACACTCCGAACGGCAGCATGATAAGAAAAATACTGCGCCAGCCGAAATAATGGGTAAGGAAGCCTCCGGCAAAAGGTCCCACCGACAACCCGATATACACGGCAGCGACATATATCCCTATGACTTTTCCCCGTTTGTTCGGTGGAAAGATGGAAGTGATGATCGCCATTCCGGTCGTCACGAACATGGCCGCCCCCAGCCCCTGAACGACTCTCAAGCCGATCAGCATTGTTGCCGAGTCGGCAAAAGCCGCCAGGCTTGCGCCGAGAGTATAAACACCGAGACCGGCGGCAAAAATTTTTTTACGTCCGTAAATATCGGCAATTTTTCCTGCCGGTACCAGGCCGATAGCCACCGCCAGCAAGTAGGCTGTAGCTATCCAGCTGAGCTGTATGGCGTCCATATGAAGTTCGGCCTGGATCGCAGGTAGTGCCACGTTGACGGAAGAAATCATGAATGGCCCGATAAACGAGGTCAGGGTTGCGACAATGAGAGCCGAACGTTCGAGAGAGGAGTCGCTTTTCATACTTGGTTGCATAGTTTACCTGCGGTATTTTCGGTTATGGCGCTGTTCTGCTTATTCCCTCAGCCGGGTTGAGGCGGATCTTCAAATTATTTTTGTGAAAGAGTGCTGCCACTTTTCAGCCAAGAGACATAAAAGTCAACGAATAATTCGTGGATAAAGATGAGTTGAACATCGTCTGCTTAACAAAACCTTTCCTTGTTTCAGGCTCAAAAGAGTGGATATGCTATTTACCTCGGTTGACGGATAAGGTTTAATGTCTTTTTGCAGGTGAATCGAAGTCCATAAAATATCCTCGCAGGTGTAAAAACAATGTCAAGATACAAACAGTTACAAACACAGCTCAAAACTTCTCCCCACGTCTGGCTGATTACCGGAGTTGCCGGGTTTATCGGTTCAAACCTGCTCGAGGCGCTTCTTAGGCTCGAGCAAAAGGTTGTCGGGCTCGATAATTTCTCAACCGGTTTTCAGCATAACCTCGACGAGGTCAGGTCTCTGGTCGGCGCTGAGCAATGGGAGAAATTTACTTTTGTCAAAGGCGACATCTGCCAGCCGGAAATCTGTAAGCAAGTTTGCGAAGGTGTTGATTATGTTCTGCATCAGGCGGCTCTGGGATCGGTTCCCCGTTCTATCGAAGATCCGCTTACGACCAACCGGAACAACATCGGTGGATTTCTCAACATGCTGGTCGCAGCCAGGGACGCCGGAGTGCGGCGGTTTGTCTATGCTGCTTCCAGCTCCACCTATGGTGATCATCCAGCTCTGCCGAAAGTGGAGGATAAAACCGGCAAACCCCTGTCCCCCTATGCGGTGACCAAGCTGGTAAATGAATTGTATGCCGATGTTTTTGCCCGAACCTATAATTTCAAGACCATCGGGCTCAGGTATTTCAATATTTTCGGACGTCGTCAGGATCCGGAGGGAGCCTATGCCGCTGTCATTCCAAAATGGTTTGCCGGCCTGGTCCGAAACGAAATTGTGTATATCAATGGCGACGGCGAGACAAGCAGGGATTTCTGCTTTATTGAAAACTGCGTACAGGCAAATATCCTGGCTGCCACGGTTGCGGAGGAAGCGGCGCTGAATCAGGTCTACAATGTGGCTTTTGGTGAAAGGACAAGCCTGAATGAACTGTACAGGATGATTAAAGAGCGGGTTATGGTGTCAAACGCAGCGGCCGCCCATGCGGAGCCGCAGTATCGGGATTTCAGGGCCGGAGATGTTCGGCATTCTCTGGCCGACATCTCCAAGGCCGGCACTTTGCTGGGGTATGAACCGGAATATTCAGTCAGGCAAGGGCTGGACAAGGCCACCAAATGGTATCTGAAAAACCTTGGTTGAATGGCTGCTGTCAGGATATGCTCAGCATGTTTATAACCGGTTTGACGAGGATTGTGCCCACACTCTTACTTTAACGGGACTTGATACGACATGAATTATTGTTCCTATTGCGCTGCGCCGGTTGTTATCGAGACGCCGCATGACGACAACCGGCCTCGTGCCGTCTGCACCTCCTGCGGCCGGATTCATTACAGCAATCCGAAAATGGTCGTTGGCTGTATTCCGGTCTGTGGTGACAGGATCTTGCTCTGTAAACGGAATATTGAGCCGAGGAGAGGATTCTGGACCTTGCCGGCAGGATATCTTGAATGCAATGAAACCACCGAGAAGGGGGCGTATCGCGAGACCCTGGAAGAAACCGGAGCAGCGGTTACTGAGCTGCGGCCCTATCGTCTCTTTGATATAGTCCATATCGGTCAGGTTTATCTGATGTATCTTGCCCGTCTACAGACGCTGGAATTTCATGCCACCGAAGAAAGTATGGACGTCAGGCTGTTCGTGGAAGAAGATATCCCCTGGTCGGCAATTGCCTTCCCGGTCATTAAAAAGACCTTGCAACACTACTTTGACGACAGGCGGACTCATGATTTTTCCTTCCGTCAGGACCAGATTACCGAAACCCTGAAAAAATGATTATCATAAAGAGATGCTGTATTGGATAGCACGGGATAGGACGGAATTATATCCGGCTTTATACAGTTTTGCTTCTCAACACAAAGACAAGAGGGACTCATGCAAACCGCCCGGGATATTATGACAAAAGATGTTATTACGGTATCACCTGAAACCAAGGTGACAGAGCTTGCCCTGCTTCTGGCCTCCAATAGCATTGGAGGTGCTCCCGTCGTCGATTCTTCCGGCACTCTTCTTGGAGTGGTTACGGAGAGTGACCTGATCGATCAAAAGAAAAAAATTCATATTCCAACAGTGGTCACCATCCTTGATTCGGTTTTTTACCTCGAAAATCCAGACAGAATGGAAAAGGAGATGAAAAAAATCGCCGGTTCGACCGTTGGCGATATCTTTTCCAGGGACGCACTCACGGTGAACGAGGATACACTTCTCGAAGAAATCGCCACGCTCATGGCGGAGAAAAATGTCCACACTCTGCCGGTGATGCGGGGCGACACGCTGGTCGGGGTCATAGGGAAAAGAGATATTATCAAAACGCTGATCTCCTGATTCCAGTGGCCGGATACGGTCTTCCGGCCGGCCATCAACTTGAAGTTGTTTTCAGATACCCGATCAGTTTTTCCAGCGTAAGGGGAGGGCTGTAATAATACCCCTGAATGAGATCACAGCCGAAGGTCTGAAGCAGCTCGAGTTGTTCCCTGGTTTCAACCCCTTCCGCGACCACGCTGATGCCCAGGTTGTGGGCCATGAGAATGATGGTTTCAACGATCTGGGCGCCGTTGGAGTCTACGGTTATATCCTTTATAAAAGAACGATCTATTTTCAGGGTGTCGATCGGGAAGGCCTTGAGGTAGTAGAGCGACGAGTAGCCAGTGCCGAAATCATCGATTGAGATGGACATGCCGGCATCCACCAGCAGATGCAGCTTGGAAACAGTGTCCTTCAGGTTGGTCATCATGATGGTTTCCGTGATTTCCCATTCGAGTTGCGATACCGGTATCTCATTTGCCTTGGTAATGGAAAGGATATTCTCGACCAGGTTGGCCTGTTCGAACTGGAACGAGGATAAATTCACCGACATTTTTATATCCCCCCAGCCTATGCTGTTCAGAATCTGCACCGCTTCGCATGCATCCGAGGTCACAAGATCGCCGAGCTTGGTTATCAGCCCTGTCTCTTCCGCCAGGGGGATAAAGTCATCGGGGCTGATGAGGGTGCCATCCGGTTTCTGCCATCGAACCAGGGCTTCGACTCCCATTACCTTGCCCGTTTCCGGCTTTACTTTCGGCTGGTAGTGGACAATAAATTCTCTTTGCTGAAGGGCCTGCCTCAGCTCGGCTTCAAGCTTGAGCCGGAAAATCGCCCTGGCACTTAATTCACTGGTGAAGAGGTAATAGTTATTTTTCCCCTGAAGCTTGGCCTGGTACATGGCGACATCGGCATTTTTTATCAGAACATCCGCCGACTTACCATCTTGTGGATACATGGCAATCCCGATGCTCAGCGTTGCAAACAGTTCATGCGTGTCAATTCTGAATGGGCTGGAGAAACCCTGGAGAAGGCGATCAGCCATCTCGATCACTTCATCGGGTGAGGTGATATCCACTCCGATGATCTGGAATTCATCGCCGCCCAGACGGGCTACCGTATCTTCTTCCCGAACCAGTGAGAGCAGCCGCCGACTTACCTGTTGCAGAAGTATATCACCTACCGGATGGCCAAGACTGTCATTGACGTGTTTAAAATTATCCAGGTCCATGTAGAACACAGCTACCTGGGTCCCTTTCCGTTTTGCAGTAGTCATCGACATAGTCAGACGATCCTTGGCCAGGAAGCGATTAGGCAGGCCGGTCAGGGCGTCATGGTATGCCTGATGGGTAATCTGTTCCTCTTTTAACTTCATTTCGGTGATATCGTGGAAGACGGCGACGTAATGCGTTACCTTCCCGTTTACATCGCAGATGGAACTGATACTGAGGATTTCAGGGTATGCCTCGCCATCAGCCCGACGATTCCAGATTTCACCTACCCAGTTGCCCTTTTTCAGGATACTCTCCCACATTTCTTTATAGAAAGCGCTCCCATGACGCTCGGATTTCAATATGCGGGGGTTCTTGTTGATTACTTCGCTTGCTTCATATCCGGTAATGTTGGTAAACGACCTGTTCACGGCGACGATTTTACCATCTGCATCAGTGATGCTTATTCCCTCGAGGGCATTTTCAAACACCTTGGCGAACAGTTTGAGCTGTTGTTCGACATGGATTCTTTCATTGATCTCACTTTCCAGTTCCTCGTTCGAAGTCTTTAATCGCGCCATGTAATTGTTGAAATGTCTGGCCAGGATGCCGACCTCACCGAGTGCCTTTTCTTCCGCCCGGACGCTGTGGTCCCCATTGGCCGCGGCACTCATCCGTCTGGTGAGCAGGGTAATCGGGCGTGTTATGGCGCCTCCCAGATAGAGGCTGAGCGGCAGGATCAGCAGTAGGGTGACAATAATCGTTGAAAGAATAATCTCCCGCAGCCTGAACAATGGCTTGTGAATTTCATCCAGGTATGCGGTTGAGGCCACAATCCAGTCCAGCTCGGGTATTTGTTTGAAAATTATAATTTTTTCTCGTAAATGCGTAGCATCGGGTTCTTGTTCGCGGTAGGTCAGCTGACCGTTTTTCAGTTGGAGCATCTGAGAAAAAAATGGCTTATCCTGCAGATTCTGCGCGTCATGAATACTACCGCTGGCCCGGGGATGGAGAATGATGTCTCCATTTCCGGAAAGGATGTAAGCATAGCCTTTTGCGCCGGAGCTGAACGATTCCACTCCGGCCTTGAAGTCCTTGATATTGATCAGGGATTTGAATTCATCCCGATAACAGGAGACAGATATGATCCAATCCCAGGGTTTGAAGTAGGCCATGTAGAGTGCCTTGGCCCGCTCCTCTTTCTCCCCGGGATTTTTCCACTGGTATTCAAGATAGCCTACTTTTTTTGCCTGTTGTACCCGAGAGAGAGGAAGTGATGATATGTCTTTGTTTTTCAGGTGTTTATTTGGATGAATTGCCAGGATACCCTTGCCGGTAAGAACGTAAGTATATCCCGTTCTGCCGATTTTCTGGCTGGAAAGGATCTTCTCGCTCAAGTCTTTGGCCGCTGCTTCGGTCATCTCGCCACGAGTAACCTGTTGCTCCAATCCGTTCAGGATATCCAGATCGTTTGCGGCGATCGCCTGCAGGTGGGAACGGATCGATACATCAATGGTGGTCCGCACCATTGTTTCGATTGCATCAGTGGAAGTGGTGAGTTTGGTGCGGATGTTTTCTTCAACCGTCTCCCTTACCAGGGAATAAATTACCCAGCCGGCAATGACCAGCGCCAAGGCAAAGAGTACCGAAAACCACCACATGAGGTGGTACCTGATGTGTATTCTATGTATGAGTTGTAACAAGGAATTGACCCGATAGTGAAATTAGGTATGTCTGTGTAGGGTTGTTCGTTCAGGCGACTGACAATGAGTGTATCTATCCGTGATACATTGAAGTATAACAAAATCGAGTGCCGTTGTGTAGGGTGATGAGGCCTTTAGCGGGGAGATAAATTTGCAAAATGAAGCAGATGCAATATATTTGCATTGGGATGCAGAGTGTAATATAAGAGTGCAGACTGTATTTAATTGAGGGCGTGAAACAAGGAGATGCTCATGGGAAAGAGTAAATTTACCATTATATTCGGTTTCTTATCAATTCTAATGTACATTCCCCTTTGTGTTGCGGCAGATAAACCGGTTGTTTTTGTCAGTATCGTTCCGCAAAAATATTTCGTGCAACAGATTGGCAAGGATCTGGTTGATGTGGAAGTAATGGTGCAACCTGGAGCGAGCCCGGCAACCTATGAGCCAAAACCCTCGCAAATGGCGCGGTTATCGTCCTGCGCGGCCTATTTTGCCATCGGTGTTCCTTTTGAGAACGCCTGGCTCGACAGAATCAGAGCGGTCAATCCGAACATGCAGGTATTCCGGACCGACAAGGACGTCGATAAGATCCCCATGGTCCGGCACCATCATGAAGAGGAATACCAGGACGTCGGGCACTCCGGCCACATCATTCTTGATCCGCATATCTGGTTGTCTCCAGTTCTGGTAAAAAAACAAGCGGCGGTGATTCTGGAAGGTTTGGCGGCAATCGTTCCAGGGCATGCAGCAGAATTGAAAGGAAATTACCGGAGTTTTCTAAAGAGTATCGATGCCCTTGATGCTGAGCTGAAGGCTATGCTCAGTGATGCAAAGGGAAGGCGGTTCATGGTTTTCCATCCGTCATGGGGGTATTTTGCCAAAGAATACGGGCTTGAACAGGTTCCGATCGAAATAGAGGGTAAAACGCCAAAACCCTTCGAACTCGAGGAACTTATCCGTCATGCCAGGGAAAACAATATTCATATTATTTTTGTGCAGCCCCAGTTCTCCCAGAAAAGTGCCAAAGTAGTGGCCAGAGAGATCAAGGGAAAGGTGATCTCCGTTGATCCTCTTGCCGAGGACTGGTCTGCAAATCTAAGGGAAGTTGCCGAAAAATTCAAATCGGCGGCAAAGTGAGACACAAAAGACATGACAACTCCGATCGTTCAAATTGATGGGCTCTATTTTGATTATCATGGGCAGGAAGTGCTAAAGGACATAAATCTCACAGTGAACAGAAGAGATTTCGTCTCGATTATCGGCCCGAACGGCGGGGGGAAGACGACTCTCGTCAAGCTGATCCTCGGGCTTCTCTCACCCTCCAGAGGCACTGTTCTGATACAGGGGAAACCTCCGGCTAAAAATGGGACGGTGATAGGCTATGTCCCCCAGTATATCAATCATAATTTCAATTTTCCCGCGAGTGTCATGGACGTGGTACTGATGGGTAAGTACGATCCCGGTAAAAGATTCAGGTTTCATAATAAACGAAAAGATCGCCAGGAGGCCCTTGCCGCTCTTGAACAACTGGGCATGGCGGAGAATGCGGGACGAAAAATTACCGATCTCTCCGGCGGCCAGCGGCAGCGTGTGCTGATTGCCAGAGCCCTGGTGACCAAGCCCGAACTGCTCGTGCTCGATGAACCGACCTCAAGCCTTGACACGAGGGGACAGACAGATTTCTTCAGTTTATTAAAAAAACTCAACCAGGAGTTGACTATCCTGGTGGTAAGTCATGATTTTCTGATTGTCTCCTCCTATGCCAAGTCGATTGCCTGTGTCAATAAACGGCTGCATTACCATCAAACGGTCGGGTCGTCCGCAGACCTAATGAATGCTTATTATGCCTGCTCGGTAGAGGAATTCTGCCCCGTTGAACATGTTGTCAGGGATGTTCAGCTTAGAGCTTCTGAGGGAGTGAAGAAAAATGATTGAAGCCCTCCATTTTGAATTTATGCAAAATGCACTGGCCGCGGGCATACTGGCCAGCATTCTCTGCGGCGTTATCGGCACCCTGATCGTAATCAACAGGTTAGCCTTCTTGTCCGGAGGAATTGCCCACAGTGCCTACGGAGGAATCGGGCTGGCCTTTTTCTTCGGTTGGCCGTACATGGTCGGCGCGATCGGGTTTGCTCTTTTTTCAGCTATGATAATGGCTGCCGTCTCCCTCAAATCCAAAGATCGCGCGGATACCATTATCGGCGTAATGTGGGCGATGGGCATGGCCCTCGGCATTCTGCTTCTCGATATTACGCCGGGCTACAATGTGGATCTGATGAGCTATCTGTTCGGTTCCATCCTAAGCGTGCCGCGATCCGACCTGGTGGTCATGGCTGTCGCCGGGGCGTTGATCCTCGGGCTAATCGTCTATTTTTTCCAGGATCTGCTGGCGATGTCCTATGATGAGGAATTTGCCCAGATCAGGGGCGTGCCCGTCAAGCGTCTCTATTTTATGCTGATCGGCATAGTAGCCGTGACCGTGGTCATGGTTGTTCAGGTGGTGGGGTTGATTCTGGTTATCGCCCTGCTCACCATACCTCCTTTTATCGCTGAGAAGTACACCAAATCAATGATTGATATGATGATTCTCTCCTGCTTTCTGGGAATGTTTTTCACTACGGGAGGGCTGTGGTTGTCCTATGCCTTCGATATGACTTCCGGAGCAGCAATCATCTTTCTGGCCGGGTTTGTTTTTTTTCTTTCGCTCGGGTATGACCACCTGCTGCTCTTCAAGAAAAGAAATAACTAACGCATAACCGTCAACTTTGACAAACTCGTAAAAACCTAAAAAAGAAAGGATGGCTAAGTAAAAAACTTCAGATTCGAGGCGCGCAAATTTTCAATCATTTCGACGTATAAGAGGTACTTCGAAATGATTGAAAATTTGTGGCAACGAAGAAGGTGAAGAGTTTTTACGACGCCATCAACTTTACCAAGAGAGATATCTATGTGTCTGAATTGCGATTATGAAAATATCCTGGGAGCTGCCGGACTGGATGCGACAGCTAACCGCATGCACATCCTGGAGGCGATCGGTAACAACAATTACCCTCTCACCGCGATGGAAATTTTCAACATTCTTGATCGCACCCAGTCAATCAATCGTGTCACCGTCTACCGGATTCTCGATTTGTTGGTGGAAAAAAAGGTTCTGGAGAAGCTGAGTGTCGGGAGTCGTGCCGCCTATTACGGCTTGGCTCCAAATGAAAATCATGCCCCTCATCCGCACTTTTACTGCACGGAGTGCGGACAAATGGATTGTTTGCACTCAGAATCCATTAATATCGATACCGACAGATTGCGAAAAACCTTTGCCGGAGAAATTAACAGGGTTGAAGTCCGGGTCGACGGCATCTGCAAGAAATGCCTCAAAGAGCAAGTCAACTGATCAGGCAGTCTCTTTTTCCAGCAATCCCGGCAGGCGCAAAACCGGTTATGCCGTCGTTTGGCCGGGAAGTTGTCCGGCCTCGGCCCCCGCCTCCTCCGCTATCCGGTCCTTGCTGTGGTCTTTGGCTATCAGCATGTAAATGGACGGGATGATAAAAAGCGTGAACAACGAGCCGATAGCCATGCCGCCGACCAATACCAGACCGATCGAGTTACGGGCGGCAGCTCCGGCGCCTGTCACGAGTGTTAAAGGAAAATGTCCGGCGATGGTGGCTCCAGTGGTCATCAGGATCGGACGAAGACGGGTCATGGCGGCTTCGTGCACGGCTTCCCGTTTGCCAAGTCCCCGCAACTGGAGTTTATTGGCGAATTCCACAATTAGAATGCCGTTTTTGGATACCAGGCCCACCAGAGTCACCAGCCCCACTTGCGAATAGATGTTCATGGTCGTGGTCCAGCCTTGAGTCCAGAACGGCACGCTCGGGTCGGGCATCTTCAGGAAGGTAAAAATCAGGGCGCCGAACATGGCCAGGGGAACCGAGCCGGCCAGGATGACGAACGGGTCACGGAAACTGTTGAACTGGGCCGCCAGCACCAGAAAGATCAGAATAACGGCCAGTCCGAAAGCCTGGATGAAGGTATTTCCTTCCTTGCGCAACTGCCGTGACTCGCCGGTATAATCCATCACGTATCCCTTGGGCAGAATTTCAGCAGCCTTGCCTTCCAGAAACTTCAGTGCTTCGTCCAGTGGCCGAATGGCCACGCCGCTGATTTTCACTGCGTTCAGCTGCTGGAAGCGGTTCAGGGAGCGTGCCACTGTGCTGTCCTTGATGGTGGCGACGGTGCTGAGAGGCACCAGCTTGCCGTTGCCGCCGGTGACATAGATATCGCGCAGTTGATCCGGGTTGAGACGATCAATGCGCTGGATCTGGGGAATGACCTTATAACTGCGGCCTCCTATGTTGAAGCGATTGACATAGTTGCCGCCCACCATGGATGACATGTCGGCCCCCACCTGCTGCAGGTTGAGGCCCAGATTTGCCACCTTGTCCCGATCGATGACCAGCTCGGACTGCGGTTGATCGATTTTGACGTCGATCATCGGCGGAA
The DNA here is from genome assembly GCA_963835305.1 of uncultured delta proteobacterium. GTDB lineage: Bacteria > Desulfobacterota > Desulfobulbia > Desulfobulbales > Desulfocapsaceae > Desulforhopalus_A. The sequence continues at coordinate 197,938 of CAWIEU010000005.1, read as the reverse complement.
AGGCGAACATCCCGCTTTTTATAGCCTCCAGCTGGATCTGTTTGGCGAAGGTGAGGATCTGTTCCAGGTCGGCTGTCGAGGCCAGGACGAACTCGACCGGAAACTGTCCGCCGCCGGGCAATGCTGGTGGAGTGACCGGGAACATCCGTATGCCGGTGATGCTGTGCAGTTTCTGTTGAACCTCGGGCATTATCTGGAAGATATTGCGTTCTCGTTCCCCCCACGGTTTAGTCACCATGCCGCCGAAACCCGATGAGGGCCTGGTGATCTGGAAGACAAACTCGGTTTCCGGAATACTGAGAAAAGCATTGTTTACCGCCGCTGCATAATGGCTGGTCTGATCAAGGGTGGAGTTGGCGGCTGCATCGAGAATGCCGAAAATGACTCCTTGATCCTCGGCGGGCGCCAGCTCCTTGGCGGACATGGTAAACATGGGGATGGTCAGCAGGCTCAACAGAATCCAGACCGTGTAGACCGCCGGCCGGGCGTTGAGTGTCTTGTCGAGCAGTCTGCCATAGAAATTGCGGAGTCTCTTGAAATCCCGTTCGATTTTTCCGGCAAAGCCATGCTCGGTCATGCCTGCTTTGAGCAATCGTGAAGACATCATGGGCGACAGGGTCAGGGCGACGATGCCGGAAATGGTCACGGCTCCTGCCAGGGTAAAGGCGAACTCCCGAAAAAGCGAGCCGGTAAGACCGCCTTGCAGGCCGATCGGCGCATAAACCGCCGCCAGGGTGATGGTCATGGAAATCAACGGACTCACCAGTTCCCGGGCCCCCAGTATAGCCGCCTGCATTGGCGACTGGCCCTCGCTTAAATGACGCTCCACGTTTTCCACTACCACGATGGCGTCATCCACCACCAGTCCCACAGAAAGGACGATGGCAAGTAAGGTCAGCAGGTTGATGGTGAATCCGAACACCTGCATCAGGAAAACGCCCCCGATCAGTGACAGGGGAATCGCCACCACCGGAATGAATGCCGAGCGTAATGAGCCAAGAAAGAGAAAAATGATACAGATAACGATGAGCAGGGTTTCGCTCAGGGTCTTGATCACCTCGTGAATGGCATTGTCAATATAGGCGGTGGCATCGTAGGCGATGCGTCCCTGCAGTCCGTTGGGCAGCTGTTTGGTAATGGCGTCCATCTCCACCCGGACGCGTTTGATAACGTCCAGGGAATTGGCTGTCGGCAGGGGCCAGATTCCCATAAAGACCGCTGTCTGTCCGGAAAAACGCACCTCGGAATCATAATTTTCGGCTCCGAGAACGACATTGCCGATATCCTTCAGGCGCACGATGGCTCCGTTTTGTTGCCGGACCACCAGGTTCTTGAATTCTTCCACTGACTGTAGGTTGGTGTTGGTGGTGAGATTCACCTGAATAAGCGCCCCCTTGGTGGTGCCTACGGCGGCCAGGAAATTATTGGCTGCCAGAGCTGCACGCACCTGCGCCGGACTGACATGGAAGGCGGCCATACGATCGGGGTTAAGCCAGATACGCATGGCAAAAGTGCGCGCTCCCAGGATATCGGCCCGCTGGACACCCTCCAGCGCGGAAAGCCTGGGTTGTACGACACGGACCAAATAGTCGGTGATTTCGTTCTGTTTCAGCACATCGGAGGTAAAGCTCAGATAGGCGGAGGCGAACTGACTATCGGCCGATTCCACGTTAATGGTCGGCACCTCCGCTTCCGTCGGCAGATCTCCCCGCACCTGGTCAACCTTTGAGCTGATTTCCGACAACGCCTTGATGGGATCGTAGTTGAGTTTTAAGCGGGCATTGATGGTGGACAATCCCTGCACACTCTGGGATTCCAGATAGTCGATACCGTCGGCGGCGGCAATGGCCCGCTCCAGGGGAGTGGTGATAAAACCGCGGACGAGATCGGCGCTGGCGCCTACATAGACCGTGGTCACCGTGACCACGGAATTCTCGCTACGGGGATACTGGCGTACATTGAGGGTGTGGATTGCCTGGAGTCCGGCAATAATTATCAAAAGATTGATGACCAGTGCAAGAACAGGTCTGCGGATGAAAATATCGGTGAACTTCATTGGTTAACTCTCCGCAGGATGAGGGGCCAGCTTAAAGGCCGGAGCCAGGGAATTATTTATTTCGACCCGCTGTCCGTTGCGAAGTTTAAACACCCCGGTGCTCACCACTTGGTCTTCGGCCTTCAGCCCTGAGGTCACCTCGACAAAATCGCCGCGCTTTTCTCCCAGGCGGACAAATTGTTGACGCACTGTTTTACCGGCGGGTGCCCCATCCTTTCCTTTTTTCTCTTCTATGACAAAAACCGAATCACTATAGGGTGCATAGAGTATGGCCGTGGCCGGGATGGTCAGCACTTTCATTTTTGCCGGCAATACCACGGCTACATTCACATACATACCCGCACGCAGACGTTCTTCGGGATTGTCCAGTTTGGCCTGCACCTGGATATTCCGGGTGTCAGGATCGACTTCGGGGTTGATCGCCGTGATTTCACAGGTAAAAACCTGACCGGGGATGGCATCGGTGGTTACCCGGACGGTAAGACCCGTACTGAGCTGGGCCAACTGTTGCTGGGGCAAAAGAAAATTGACGAAAATCGGGTCCAGAGACTGGAGCGAAACAATCGCCTGGCCTTCCTTGAGCACCTGACCAAGATTTATCTGACGAATTCCCAGACGGCCGGCAAACGGCGCACGAATGGTTTTTTTGGAGATCACTGCCCGAATATTATCAGCCTGAGCCAATGCTTGAGTCAGTTGGGCCTGGGCGTTGTCATAATTGGACTGGGAGACGACATTGTTGGCCAGCAGCTTCTTTGATCGCCTGAATTCGATCCGGGCAAGCTCCGCCACGGATTCGGCAGATCGAAGCTGGGCCTTCTCAACCTCGACATCCTGCTGGACCAGAAGATCCCCCGCCGTGACGTGGTCGCCCGCTGAAAAGGAAATCTCCTCCACCTTGCCGGTAATTTCGGCGGTAACCATCACTCCCTGCACTGCATCGAGCGAACCGACGGAAGTTAATAATGTTTCCCAGGAATCAGCAGTTACCGGTGCGACGGTGACAACCTCGGGAGGAGGCGTGAATTGTTCGTTTTTGGTGATCATCGCCTTGATTTGCAGACCTTTGATTCCAGCCAGCAGGCCGACTATGACAATCAGCCCGAGAATGGTCAGAATAATAGCTTTCTTCATGCTCACTTTATCCTTTTAGCAAGAACATCCATTCCGATTTTTTCCATTACCTGAAAAATTTACAACAAAATCTAAAGTAATGGCGATGTTATGGATGTCAATTCAACCTCTCCTGTTTTAAGTGCAAGCGGATAGTTGATGCTGTGGGAGCTGCCGATTACCGGTCTTCGATTCAGGTGTTGTGCCGCGATTCTATCGGGCAAAAGAGATAAAAACACCTTGACTAGCAAACGATAATTAATTACAGTTAGGATTAATTATTACATGTCTTGATAAACATTTATATCAGGATTTCTCTCAAAGGATTCGCATGCAGCTTCGAATGACTAACCAGCGGGAAATCATCCTGCGCGAATTGAAAAAAAGTAAGCGGCATCTGACTGCGGATGAGCTCTACGATATAGTCAAGAAAGTTATGCCGCGTATCAGTTTGGCAACAGTATATAGAAATCTTGAGATACTCTCGGAAGCCGGACTGATCCGTAAACTGGAGATAAGCGGCAGACAGAAACGCTTTGATTTCGATGTTTCGGATCATGATCACATCTATTGTATAATGTGCCATAGGGTTGACAATCTCAATATCGAGCGAAAGCGTGTGGATTCGGAAAATCTTGGAGAAGCGGCAGGATATTCAATAACCGGATACCGGGTGGAAATAATAGGCATATGCCCGGATTGCCAGAAAAAAAATAACAGTTAGGAGAAAAAATTTATGAGTGGATGCGGCTGTGGATGTGCATGCAAGACAAAAGAAGTTGGGAAGGAGTCCAAACTGGTGCTCGAGGCGCTGGCAAAATGCGGCGCTCCTTGCGGACCAAAAGATATCGCCGAGGCTACCGGACTCGATAAAAAAGTTGTAAGTAACCAGATTGCCGCTTTGAAAAAGCAAGGTCTGGTTGATAGTCCTGTACGCTGCAAGTACGGAATTACCACAGAGGGAAAAGCCAGCCTGGTCTAGGTTATTGCCACAAGTGACGCCGTCAGGGACGGCGAAATCAATTTCGGCAGTACAAAGAAAACCCGTGGGTGGTGCTCCATCTCACGGGTTTTCTTGTCTCATTCCAGTTGAAATTAATAAGATGAAAGTGGTATTTTTACACTTCGATGATGTTGAAACATTCATGCAGTTTTTTTCAATCAGGGTGACCCATGCAAGAGATTATAGCACGAACACGAACCTTCAGGCGGTTTGTGGAGAAAGAGCCGATTAGCAAAGACACTCTTTGTGAATTGATTGACCTGGCCCGGTTGGGAGGCTCAGCCCGTAATGGTCAGCCATGGCAATATATGATTGTCAATAGCCCGAAATTCTGTGAAAAAATATTTCCTCATCTTGGCTGGGCGGGCTATTTGACCGAATGGAAAGGACCGATTGAGGGCGAGCGGCCCAGTGCCTACGTGCTCTGTCTCTTGAATAAAAATCGACTTAAAGGCCCTGAAAGCGAGGCCCAGTTTGATTTAGGGGTGGCAACCCAGAATTTGCTCCTCGGAGCCATGGAAAAAAGGATAGGAGGCTGCCGTATCGGGGCGTTCAGTCCGAAACTGGCCTCTCTTCTTAAACTGCCCGAACACTTGCAGCTCTCACTGGTCATAGCCCTTGGCAAGCCGAGAGAAACCGTGATACTCGAAGAATGTAAGGACGAAGATGACATTCGTTACTGGCGCGATGATCACGGAGTACATCATGTACCAAAACGATCTCTGAAGAGTTGTCTGGTCGAATTGGAGTTCCGGTAAGCAGGAAGCGTGCTCAGTCCATAGCAAGAAGACAGCTGAAGCGATGCGCTGCGGTTTGCCGGCTATTTCAAAAATCAGGAGGGGGATTGTGAGTGCTGAGAAGACAACATGATTGACGGGACTGTCACTGCCCCTCCCTTAATCCGTACTTTTAGCTATCACTACCGGAAAAAATTCGGTCATGGAGTGGGCAAGATTCCTGTTGATATGGGACAACCATGTCCCAATCGGCTTCGCGGCGGCTGCATTTTCTGCCGTCCGGCAAGCTTTACGCCCGCCTATCTACGCCCAACCGATGACAGGAATACTCTGTTAAGACAGGTGGCCGCAGGCAAGAAGTACCTGCTGAAGGGGAGATTTTCCAAGTATTTTGCCTATTTTCAGCAGGAGACTTGTACATCGCTTGCTGCCGGTACCTTGTTGCCGCTCTTTCAGCTCCTGCTGTCCGATGCCGATTGCGTTGGTCTGATCCTCTCCACCAGACCTGATTATATAGGCGAGCAGCTTTTGGATCCGCTCGCGGAGCTGGTCAAGAAGACCGGCAAGGAGTGTCTTTTTGAGCTTGGTTTACAGTCCGTCCATGAATGTAGTCTAAAGCTGCTCAATCGAAATCATGGCTTTGCGGAATTTAAAGATGCTGTCCGGCGAATTCAATGCGCTGGTCGTTTTGAGGTGGGAGCGCATCTTATTTTCGGTATTCCCGGAGAGAGTGAGGAGGATATGCTCTGTTCGGTCAAGACGGTCTGTGCGCTCGGGGTGAATGCCCTGAAGTTGCATCATCTTCAGGTGATCAGGGATACTCCTTTGCAAAAGCTCTATGAATCGGGGCAGATTGCAGTGTTTACTCTTGAGACATATCTGCAGTTCCTGCTGAAAGTCCTACCCGTTATTCCTGCTCAGGTGACGATTCACAGGCTGTGGGCGACTGCGCATCCTAATTTGCTCATCGCCCCCCAATGGAATGTCCTGGCAGGCAGTTTAAGTGAGACTTTGCGGCAAAAGATGGCTGAAACGGGCATACGCCAGGGACAGAGTCCGGAGCTTAACCGGATGCCTTGCAATACCCTTGAAGGGTAGGTGTAGGGGAAGGATCTCAACCTGCCCCGCTCATTGCGCTACTCCCTGATAATGCTGTTTATCTTGGAACCCGAACTCCAGAGATCATCGATGAGCGCCTCAAGATCGTCACCTCGAAAGAGCAGAGTCAGAAGACGGCTGTCCGAACTGAAATCGTTACAGATGGTCATGGTCAGCAGCAGCATTTCATGCCGTTTGAAAATATCAAGAGTCTTGTAAATGGCTCTCGCTTCGGTGCCGATCGACAGCTCTATCCTCACCCCTTCGTCATTGCCTCCCAGAATTTCGATAAATGCTTGAAATATATCTGATTCAGTGATAATGCCCACCAGCTTTCCCTGGGACACCACGGGGATTCCTCCGATTTTATTCTTACGCATCGTGGCGGCGACTTTTTCCAGCGGTTCCATCGGATCGGCGGTGATGGGATTCTTTGTCATGAACGATTCAATTTTGGCTTGATGCGCCAGAGCCCTGGATGTCTCATTGAAGTTGGCGTCAATAATCGAAGGAAGCGCGTTTTTAATGTCTTCTTTGCTGAGGATGCCGAGAAGATGACCCGTCTCGTCGATGACCGGCAATCTTCTGACTTTATGGAGCGACATCAGGTTTTCCGCCTCGGCGATGGTACTGTCCGGCCGGATCGAAAAAATATTCTCCTGCATCCATGATTTTACAAACATATACCTTTGCTCCTTGGGTAAAGAATTTTGTCTCTGTCAAGCCCGATAAACAGAAAGCAAATCAGGGAAATAAGCTATAAGGTACTAACAGGTTTCCTTGAGATTTTTGACGGCGATTTGGTCAATATTTTCATCAATGAAAAATTCTACTGCCGCCATTTCCTCCTCCAGAATCCTGGTCAAATTGCCGATACGCAGCTTCGTCGCGCCAGCGGCGGTTCCATTGAGAGTAATGCGGGCGTTGCTGTAATCAAAGGCCGATTCATTCCGTGAATATACCGGTGTTCCCGGGATCAGATTCAGCTTCCTGAGAGTGGCCTGGAGCTCTTGCAGTTCTTCTTCATATTGCTGATATACGGCATCACCACTGCTTTTTTCTCCTTGCCGGGTTCGGAGAACTTCCAGTTTGTTCTCAACTTCCAGGATCTGTAGTTTCAGGTTCTTATATTTAGTATAGCGTTTGCCATCAACACCAGCCGCGATGGTGGCGGCGGGAGACCGGGGCGTTCCCACATTTCCCCCGGTAAAATTACCGGCGCAGCAAACAACACAGCCAATCATTTTGCTTTCCGGGCTGCACAGGATTGCCCCATCTCCCGATATCTTACTGGAATACGCGCCCTTACGTATAATGATCTCGCCGCCTGCCATTATTTCCGCCCGCTCGATAAAATTAATATCCGCGTCTCCCGCGGTCTCCAGTCGAGAAGTTGTGCCCAGCAGCCCTCCTTTAATCACCGCGTTTCCTTTGCAGAGAATATTGGCGCCTTCAACATTGCCGCCAATCCGCAGATCACCTTTGGTTTTGACCGTGAAGCCGGGATGGACGTTGCCCTGAATATCCACACTGTCTCTCGACTCGATATTTCCCACGGAGAAATCGACATCACCGGAGATCGTCTGCTTCGCGCATACCTTGACTTCGCTGCCTTTGACGATAGAGAGAACACCTGCCCTGGTGGCTACAATTCGCCCCGTCGCCGGAGAATAGTGGACATCACCGGATACTTTTACGTTGATGTCCTTGCCGGCTTGCTGAGCAATGGATATTCCGAAAATATTTATTCCCGGAGTGCCTGTCGTTTGCGGGATTCTGACAGCAATTACCTGATTTTCGTCCACCCCGGTAAAAATTTTTCGTTCCCGGAAATCAATTGTGCCATCCCGGGAAATCGTACCGGGAATAGGACCGGCTTCCAGTTCGAAACGCAGGTAGGCATTCTGACCGTCAATTGGCAGTATTCCTCTGGCGATAGGTATGTTGCCGAGAGGGCCCCGGAGGGAACCAATTTGACTGATACTCTCCTTGAGCATGGCCCGGTCCAGGCCATAAATGATTCCTTCTTCGCGTAAAATTTCCTCGAATTGATCAGGGCCTAATGAATCTTTACCGGAAACAGCCGGATAAAGAGTCAGCGACGCCTGCATTTTGTCCTCCTGAATCTGCACAAGCGGCGTCATTTTGACCTGTAGGGAGAGAGCTCCACCCTTCTGCCTACGTTCAAGGAGAGGATAGCCGGCAATCAAAGAATATATTGCGTTACCGTCGTCGGAAAGTGCGGTGTGTTCACCGGCGATGAGTTCTACTTCTCTGGAGTTTCCGGACTCGGCATCGTTTGGGGTAGTAGCTGTTTCTCTCGATACAAGTATCTGATTTTTACGGATAACTTCTGCAGTGTATGTCTCGGGTATTGCCTCATTCTGAACCGTGGAGAGGAGTTCGGAGCTAAAATGAATCTTGAAGGATTGCTTCATGAAAAGAAATATTAGGGTAGTGCGGATTTCATCTTCTTGGAATTGCGTACCTTTAATTTACTCTACATTTCGGTCATTAGTCAAAGAAGTTTAATTTTTCCGCACTGGACGTATGCCTGAGATTGCTTATATATTTTAGGAGAGGCAAACAATCTTCACTTCAAAAACAACAGGGAGAGGGATATGGCCAAAAATAAGAAGAAAAAATGTTGCGGTAAATCAAAGAAAAAAGGCGGAAAATGTTGCAGCAACTGTCCGAAAGGATAGTTTGAGCTCTAATTCTGTTGGTTAATTGAAACCAGGAAAAACGCGAGTGGTTTGCCTGGTTATGAATTCGGGGGCAACGGGTTTACAGATAAAATATCCCTGTTGCATGTCGCAGCCCATCGAACGCAACACCTCAAATGTTTGCCGATTCTCGATGCCTTCTGCAACAACCTCCAAACCCAGGTTATGGCCGAGTTGAATCGTGGCGTTGACAATGGTTGCATCGCTTTCATTTGTCAGCATGTCCATGATGAAGGATTTATCGATTTTCAGCTCATTGACCGGCAGTTTTTTGAGATAAGCCAGGGAAGAGTATCCTGTACCGAAATCGTCAATCGACAGTCTGACTCCAAACTGATGGATGCGGTCCAGGATTGCAAAGGATAGATTGGGATTGGCCATGATGGATGTTTCGGTAATTTCCAGGATAAGCGCTTCCGCGGGAAAATTGGAGGTCGTCAACAGCGTGGCGAGCAGTTCCGGGAATGCGGGGTTGAGAAGGTTGATCGCGGAGATATTGACGGCAAGACCCAGCCGTAATTTCATTGCCTGCCAGATAGCTCCCTGGCGGAGTGCATGTTCCAAAATCCATAAAGTCAGTTCTTCTATCAAACCGGTATGTTCCGCGAGTGGTATAAATTCATCGGGTGGAATGAGACCATGGATAGGGTGAGCCCATCTGACAAGTGCTTCAACTGCACGGATCTTCCCGGTTTTACTGCTGACCTTGGGTTGAAAATGCAAGACAAGTTCATCGCTGTTAATGGCCTGTCGCAACTCACTTAAAAGCGTCAGCCGGCGAGGGGTGGTTTGATCCAGATGTTTTGCATAAAGAGCATAGCCCAGCTTGTGTTGTTTTGCGGCGTACATTGCCATATCGGCTCTCTGGATCAGCATATCCGGGTCGGTTCCGTGTTCGGGAAAAAGCGCCACCCCGATAATCGCCTGGACCTCAAATAACAGACCTTCGAGGACGAAAGTGCCGGTGAAGTAAGTTTTGATTTTCTCGGCGAATCTTTCTACATCTTTTTCTCCTTTAAGCTTCGGCAGGATAAAGCCGAACTCATCACCGCCGATACGAGCCAGAAAATCCGCTTCCCCCATAATCGCGGACAGCCGCAAACATACCTGTTTGAGCAACCGGTCGCCATTGTGATGGCCAAGAGCGTCGTTCACTTCCTTAAAGTGGTTTATGTCCAGGACGAGAACCGCGAAAAAGGTGTCGTCCCGGATCGCAGTAGTTGTTACCTGCTGCAGGTGGTTGAGGAAAAGTGCCCGGTTGGGCAGGCCGGTGAGAATATCATGGGTGGCATGAAAAATTGCCTTTTGCTGCAGAAAGGTAGATTGCTTTCTGAGGCTATTAGTCTGATTAAAAATGAGAGTTCCGGCTTCCTGGGAGAGCATGAAACTGACGTGTTGGCCCCAGATGGCAAAAATGAACGGCATTGCATCAAGAACCCAGAGGACCATATTCGATCTCTGGGCGGTGGTAATTGAATGAATACTTATCTCCCCGCAAGTCATATAGGCGGATGCCATGGTCGCAATGAGAATAGTTGCAACGCCGATATTAACACCCGTGATGGAGTGCCTGGATGCTTTTTGCCGCAACAGGGATACGTTGCTGCTAAGCGAAGGCAGAGGGTAAGAATCCATGCATTATAAGACGTAGTCGAAGAGCCCAGGATATGTTTATGGTATAGAAAACCGCATATTCAGTTTTCTGGATAAGTATATAACATCCTCAGACGTTTTTACAAAAGGTAAAAGAAAATAACCTAACTCAACTTTGATGGCGTCGTAAAAACCCTTCATCTATTTCATTGCTGTAAATTTTCAATCATTACGATGTGCGATAGTACTGCAAAATGATTGAAAATTTGTGTACCAAGCATATGAAGTTTTTTACTTAGCTATCGCTGATTTCAGGTTTTTAGGAGATTATCAATTTTAGTGTGATATAGTCTCTGCTTATCATGCCTTGTTGCGTCGCTGCACTTAACGACATATTTTCCAGTACACAAAGCAGTTGGCCGCGCAGGCGGGCTGCCCGATGAACGGCTGCAATATAATTGATGAATTCCATCTGGCCGGATTGGCAAGATAATTGGAAAATGGTACGATAGTTGGACCTGATCGCAAAATTTCAATCCACTGACAATAAAATCACTTGAAGGAGTGTCGAAAAGATATCATGGAAGAACAATTTAAAATACGATTTGCCGAGCGCATGAATCAGTTGCCGCCCTATCTGTTCGGCATGATAAATAAGATGAAAATGGAAAAGCGCTGGAAGGGCGATGATGTGATCGACCTGGGCATGGGCAATCCTATTGACCCGACTCCCGGGCCGGTTACGGATAAACTTTGCGAAGTTGCCATAGATCCAAAGGTTCACCGCTATCCTGTGGCGGGAGGCATGAAGAATCTCAAGCGGGAAATCGCTCTCTATTACAAACGAAATTATGGTGTGGATCTGACCGGGGAAGACGACGTTATCTGTACCATCGGCTCGAAAGAAGGTATCTCCCATCTCTGCCTGGCCCTACTCGGACCGGGGGATACCGTGCTGACTCCCGCACCGGCTTTTCCGATACATGTCTATGCCGCAGTTATCGCCGGGGCCAATGTTCTGCGTATCCAATTGAGTGATGAAGATACCATGCTGGCGCAGATCGTTACCATGTGTCAGTCACTGTATCCCGGACCGAAATTGCTTATGCTCAACTACCCCCATAATCCGACCGGGACCCTCGCTTCCAAAGAATTTTTTGCAGAGGTGGTGAAACTGGCCAGGAAATACAACTTCATGGTCATTAACGATTTTGCCTATTCCAAGATAACCTTCGACGGGCAGGTCGCGGCAAGTCTGCTCGAAGTGCCGGGTGCGATGGAGGTCGGCGTGGAATTCGGCTCTTTTTCCAAATCATACAATATGGCGGGTTGGCGGCTTGGCTATTGTGTCGGCAACACCCAGATGATCGGGGGCTTGTCCAAGATCAAGGGATATTACGACTACGGCATTTTTTCAGCGATCCAGGTGGCGGGCATCGTCGCCATGCGTGACTGCGATGACCAGATTACCGAACAGGTGGCAGTCTATCAGAAGCGCAGGGATATTCTCTGCGATGGCTTGAGGAAAATGGGCTGGGATGTCGAACCACCGAAAGCGGGTATGTTTCTCTGGGTAAAAATTCCCGAGCCGTATGTGCGGATGGGATCAATAAAATTTTCTATCGAGATGATGAACAGGGCCAACGTCGCCGTGGCTCCGGGAGCCGGGTTCGGCATTGAAGGCGACGATTATCTGCGCCTGGCTCTGGTGGAAAACGAAAACAGGGTGCACCAGGCCCTTAAACAGATGCGGCGGGCGCTGAAGGAAATCGACAACGAGGTTGCCGCCGGAACCTTTCAGCTGAGCAAATAAAGGCACGTCAGACAATGGGGGGACACATTGAGGGCAGACACACAGGTCTGCCCCTACGAAATTTCATACATAATCACGGCATGGTGCCTGTAGGGGCGGACCTATGTGTCCGCCCTGTCCCTTCTATACCCTTCCGTCTGCTTTTACGCCTCTGGTGTGCTGCTGAACCTTTGCTATTCTTTAAAAATTCGGGCCAGAAAAGCCTTTAAATAGCGGGTCTCAGGAATGGCCGGATGTACCGGATGGTCCGGGCCCTGCATGCCTTCAAAGAGTATCTGCGTGTTGCGGTCGAGTTTTCGGCTGCAACTGCGCAGTACATCCAGCAACTCATCGCGATGCAGATGCATGGAGCAAGAGGCGGAAAGCAATATCCCGTCATCACTCAGTAACCGCATTGCCGCTTCGTTGATTCGATGATAAGCTCTCAAACCCTCTTTGTGGTCCTTCTTTCGCTTGATAAAGGCGGGCGGATCAACCACGATGACGTCGAACTGTTCCTTTTCCTGCCTGAGTGTTTTTAAGATTTCAAAGGCATCGCCTGCAGCGCCGTTGAATATATTTGCCACCCCGTTTAAAACGGCGTTTTTTTCGGCTATTTCCAGAGCAAAGCCGGAAGCATCGACGGCCATGACCTCTTTTGCCCCAAACGCCGCGGCCTGAATGGCGAAGCTGCCGACATAGCTGAAGACGTCGAGCACGCGTTTTCCCCGAACAAACCGCTTCAGTAAGGCCCTGTTGGGCCTCTGATCGAAAAACCAGCCGGTCTTCTGGCCGTCGTGGAGCGGGGCCAGCATCTTCACGCCGTTTTCCAGCAGTTCGACTTCCGCAGGAGATGTACCGTATGCCGATTCGATTTCTGACGGCAGCCCCTCCAGTTGCCGCATACTGCTGTCGTTGCGCAAAAGGATGGATTCAGGCTGCAATAGGGTGCGGAGGGCATCGATAATGTCTGATTTGAGTACTTCCATCCCGGCGCTGTTCAACTGGACACTGAGGTGCGGTCCGAAGCGGTCGACGACCAGGCCGGGCAGCAGGTCGCTTTCGCCATAGACCAGACGATAAAAGGGTTGGTCGAATAAGCGGTTACGTGAGTTCAGGGCCCGTTCCAGGCGCCGCAACAAAAGAACATGGTCAAGAACCTCGGGTTTATGGCTGAACAGCCTGGCGCAAATCAGGGATTGGGGATTGACGTAGGCCGTGCCGAGAAATTTTCCATCGGCTGTTTCGACACGGACCTGTTCCCCCGCCTGAAACTGTTTCAGGGGCGTTTCCCTGTTGTTGACTTCATTGCTGTATACCCAAAGATGGCCGCCTTGCAGTCGGCGTTCTTCATGGCGATTCAGGCGTAAGGAGTTCAGGTCTTTCATGAGTTGAACAATTTTGTTTGCCGTAGCGGGAAAAAAATAATATTGTAAAAAGCCTGTCGTATAAATTCTGTTCGCATTTTTGCGGGGACGGACTTCAAAGCTGACAAAAAGAAAATCTCAAACTGGTCACTATCTCATCACTCGGCAGCGATGTCAATGAACCGTTTATAGCTATGCCGGGAAAGCCGGCAGAAATCAGCGAGAATCGCAGCATATCTGCCGTTGAATCATTCAAACCCATCGAGGAGGAACACATGGCGACAACTAATGAAAACTTGAAGGAAGCCTTTGCCGGGGAGAGTCAGGCTAATCAGAAATACAGGGCATTTGCCAAGAAGGCGGAGAAAGAGGGATTTATCAATATCGCCAAACTTTTTCGAACCACGGCCGAAGCGGAGCGGATTCATGCGGAAGGACATCTGAAGGCACTGGACCTGATCGCCTCAACCGCGGAAAATCTGCAGGCGGCCATTGACGGCGAGACCTATGAATTCACCAAGATGTATCCGCCAATGGTGGAACTGGCCCAGGCTGATGGGCATAAGGCCAAGACCATGTTCAAGTTTGCCGTCGATGCCGAGGAAGTACATGCGAAAATTTACGCCAAAGCGCTCGAGGCGGTGAAGGCGGGAGTGGATTTGGATATAACCGATTTTCATCTCTGCATGGTGTGCGGCTATATCGAACTCGGTAGCGCTCCTGACAAGTGTCCGGTCTGCGGTGCCTTGAAAAAAGCCTTTGTCCAAATTGACTGATACTTCCCGGAAGGCCATTAATAGTTTCTATTGCATCAGCCTGAAACTGAACGGCGGAAAATGTCCGCCGTTCAGTTTCAGGGCTTATCGACCTGTCAGGACCTTTTGGCCAATTGCGATAATTCCGAGGTCATCGCCAGTACTTTTTCCGCAAGCTCGGTCGTCAGAGAACCGGTACCGCAGGAAGGGGCGATCAGAGTCTGCTCCCTGAGCTGCTGTTCACTGAAACCGAAAGTTGTCAGAACCTTCAACTGCTCTTGCCATTTCACAAAAAGCGACGCAGATGATTCTTTGGCAACTACCTGAGGGTCCCCGGTTGGGACAATTCCCCAGGCCAGGATGCCGCCGCGGCTGAGGAAGGTGAGCAGCTGTTCCTTAAACAGGATAAAGTTATCAAAATAAAAATAGGCGTCAAAGCTGATGATATCGGCAGCCGAAGACAAGGCAGGACCCCAGTCGCCATTGGCACAGATATGAACTCCGGCAAGGCCGCCCGCCCGTTTAATCTCAGAGATCACCTCGGCCACCGCTGAAGAGACCATCTCCTGGGAAATACCAGCGAAGCCGCTTGAGCCAAAACTTACCAGGCCGGGTTCGTCGATGAAAATAATGGGCGGCATCTTCCCCGTCAATTTCCGTAATTGCGCAACCTGCCACCTGGCCTTCATCGACAGGAGTTTGATGAGTACATCACGCAGGCTATCATCATAAAAAATGGACTTGCCGTGCTGATCCTTAACACCTATCCCCGTAGTTACCGGCCCGGTCACCTGTCCCTTGGCAGTGAAGTATGACGGTGCTTTGGAAAGAGTCTGCCGCAGAGTAAAAAAACCGGCTGCCGAGTCCATGCCTAAAGCGAATCTTGAGTCCTCCAGACTCTCCGGAGTTTCTTCCACCCGCATATAGTCTTCGTAGAAGGTGGCCATCTCTGCTTCAAATCCCCGGCAGCTGGCATCGATCCAGTACTTCTTGTCTTCATCGATAAGTCCGGGAAAACCGGTCAGGAACTGACGTATCATGCCTTCTTTCGGCAGTTTCGGCAGCTGCGGCCAGAGTGGAATTTCCGGTGAGTACTTGAGGATGAGCTGCATCGCTTCCTCATGGTCCAGAAGAGGCAGGCTGCCTATGAGAATGGGACGGCAATTGGCGTGAAACATATCGATTGGTGACTCCTTCATGTATATAATGTGAATATAAAAGCGAATGAGCAAATGTTTCCTGCGACAGGTAGTATACCGGTTTCCTCCGGTCATTCTCCAGTAATCATTTGTGATGGCGTCGTAAAAACTCTTCATCTTCTTCGTTGCCACAAATTATCAATCATTTCGAAGTACCTCTTGTACGCCGAAATGATTACAAATCCGCGCACATCGAATCTGAAGTTTTTTACTTAGCCATCCATGATTTTTAGGTTTTTACGAGTTTGTCATTTGTGATAATCTCGTAAAAAGTTACTTTGCGAGTAGGGATGGGCTCTGGAAAAAGGTCGATATACGAGGCGTAGTGTCTGAAACGGCAATTTGGTAGTACATGTGGTACAGCTAAATGCCGTTTCAGACCTACAACGAAGTAGATCGGGCTTTTTACGAGTCCATCATTTGTAGAATCGGCAAAAAACAGATATCTAGAGAGAGAAGTAAATTTGATGATGTCGTAAAAACCTAAAATCAGCGATGGCTAAGTGAATCAAATTTAGCAGCAGAATAGGATGAAAACACAATCACATTGCCCGGCCTCAGGTCGGGCAGGGAGCAAGCAATGAGAGTTTATGTAGGATTTGACGATACCGATGTCGTCGGCGCCGATCGCGGCACCGGCAAATTTGCCCGCTGGTTTACAGAAAAACTGCCGGAAGGCGCCACTCTTCATGGCATTGTCCGGCAACAACTGCCCACACTGGAAGGAATTCCCTACACCTCTCATAACAGTTCGGCTTGTCTGATTATTGATATTGTTGAAACGTCGCAGGTTCGGGAACTGGTTGACCGGGGCGCGGAGCATATCAGGGAACACTTCATGGAGGGCAGTGATCCGGGGTTATGTGTCGTGGTCTCCGACGGCTCAGCCGTTCAGGGGCTGATAGATTTCGGCCGTCTGGCTTCCTCCCGGATCGTTACACAGAAAGAAGCCATCCATGCCGCAAACGGTTTTCACCTCTCCGGTCACGGCGGGACAGATGACGGCATCATCGGCGCAGCCGCCGGTGTAGGGTTGACGATCTCAGGGTGGAGTGGGCGCTTTATAGAATTTAACGGATTACGCGATTTCCAGACAATGGTGAAGGTCTCCGAACTCGAGGCGAACGGCATACGTGTTCTCTCCGTCGATCGGAATGCGCTGGTCGCCGGGCCGGATGACATCGTGGATACCAGGGACTGGCTTCGTCCCAGGCTGTGGGGAGGAGAGGCGGTGTTGCCGGTCGAGTTCTGCGGACACGGATCCTGGCGTTCCATCAGCGGCAAAAATAAAAAAAATGAGGAGGCGGTAAACCGGTAATCAGCGGCGTGTCTTGCGGTCTCGAGCTCTTTCGCTGCATATTTCGGAGGTGGTTCAGTAAATTAATGCTTTGGCGTTGCTTGAAACACCTCCGGCTCTGCTTATCCAGGATAATATTTTCTGCTCTTTCTCCAGTGTAACTCCCACTAACCTCTTACTTTAATTTGGCTTACCATTAGACCCTTTTTTTGACATAATCGAAGCGCAATCTTTTTTCGTTAATAGCTGGAAATTCCTGAAAGAGGTGGGTATACTCGTCCCTTTTTTTAAAGGCCTTGTTTGGGAGACAAAGGCAACTTATGGTAGTGTTACGTGTGTTTTGTACGGATGAAAAGCTGATCGCTTTTCTCCACTTTTTTTGAGTTTTGTGTAAGAGATAATTAATGGCGAATAAATTGTATGTAGCAGGAACGGAACCCCGTAGCGGGAAATCGGCCATAATCCTTGGCCTGATGGAGCTCCTGACTAGAAATATTAAAAAAGTAGCGTTTTTCAAACCACTTATAGAAGTCGATCAATCGGTAGGCGAGCAGGACAACACCATCAATCTCATCAAGCACCATTTCCATTTGTGCACCGATTATGAGGAGATGTATGCATATACGGTTGCCGAAGCCAGCCAGCTCATCGCTCTCGGTAAAAATGCCGAGCTGCACGATGGAATAATGGCCCAATATAACAGTCTTGCCGAAAAATGTGATTTTGTCCTGTGCGAAGGTATTGAACTGGCGGGGGCAACCGCCTCCTTTGATTTTGATATCAATGTGGACATCAGCAATAATCTCGGCTGTCCATTGATGCTGGTCGCCGGAGCCAAGAACAAGACTGTCGAGGAGCTCATCTGCTCGATCAAGGTCTATTATGAATCCCTGGCGGAACGCAAATGCGACCTGGTGGCGACTATCGTCAACAGAGTCGATCGTTCACTCACCGAAGCGATGGAACAGAGACTCTATGCGGAAAATTTTGCCAAGAAAAGACTTGTCTATGTCATTCCAAACGATGAAAACCTTGGTAATCCTTCCGTAGGAGAGGTCGCCCGGCTGTTGAACGCAGAAGTGCTTTATGGAAACGAAAGCCTTACCCGTCATGTGCGCAGTTTTACCATTGCCGCCATGCAACTGAGAAATCTGCTGGGCAGAATTGAGTATGGTACGCTGGTTATAACGCCCGGTGACCGCTCGGACGTCATTCTTGCCTGCCTGGCTGCGGCGGATTCGATGACCATGCCGAATATTTCCGGCATTATGTTGACCGGAGGGCTTGTTCCGGAAGAACCGGTACAGAAAGTGATTGAAGGTTTCCAGAAAACCGTTCCGATAATTTCGGTGAGTGAGAATACCTTCCAGGCGGCGATCCGGGTAGAAAACATTCATGCCGCGATCACACCGGACAATACCAGAAAAATTACCCAGGCCCTGGCGGTTTTCGAACGGCACGTGAATATGGATGAACTCAGTGACCGGATCATCAAGACCAGAACCACCATTGTTACGCCGAAGATGTTTGAATCCAGGCTGCTTCAGCGGGCCAAGGCGAATAAACAGCATATCGTGCTGCCGGAAGGTGAGAACGAGCGGATTCTCAAGGCGGCGGAAGTGCTGCTGCGGCGTGACGTGGTAGATATCACTCTACTTGGCCGGGAAGACAAAATACACGAACGTATAAGAAGTTTGGGATTACATTTGCAGAACGCACATATCATTGATCCAAGGACTTCCAATTACCTCGATGATTATGTGGAAACCTATTATCAGCTGAGAAAAGATAAAGGGATAACCCAGGACAGTGCCAGGGATATCATGGTCGATTTAAATTTTTTCGGAACCATGATGATCTACAAGGAGCATGCGGACGGTATGGTATCGGGTGCCGTTCACACTACAGCCGATACCATTCGTCCGGCTTTCCAGTTTATAAAGACCAAGCCGGATTGTTCGGTTGTTTCCAGTGTCTTTCTGATGTGCCTGAACGACCGGGTACTTGCTTACGGAGACTGCGCTGTAAATCCTGATCCGACTGCGGAACAGCTGGCGGAGATAGCGATCAGCTCAGCCCAGACGGCAGCCTTGTTCGGTGTACACCCACTGGTTGCGATGCTGTCCTATTCTTCCGGAAGTTCGGGGAAAGGTCTGCAGGTGGAAAAAGTGCGAAAAGCCACGGAAATAGCGAGGGAAAGAGCCCAAGTACTTTATCCCGGCCTGGAAATTGAGGGGCCGATTCAATATGATGCGGCGGTCGATATAGAGGTTGGCCGAGCCAAAATGCCTGATAGTAAGGTGGCCGGCAAGGCGACGGTCTTTGTCTTCCCGGATCTCAACACCGGAAACAACACCTATAAGGCAGTGCAAAGATCAGCAGGTGCCATTGCCGTCGGGCCGGTCCTGCAGGGATTACGAAAACCGGTAAATGACCTGAGCCGTGGTTGTCTGATACCGGATATTGTCAATACCGTGGCAATTACGGCAATCCAGGCTTATGCCGAAAAGGAATATGGCAAATCACCCGCAGGGCAACCCCTCATCGGTTGATAGCTTTTTCGCTTAAATAACTATCAATTTCTTCTTGTATATATCCGACAGCTGCTGTCACACATATAGTGGCAGCAGCCGTTTTTTTTAAGCGTACCAGCAGAAACATCGATCTATCTCCCCCACTACGCCGTCAAAATACCTCGGAAGCTGGAATTATGATATCTCCAGTTCTGAGCAGATCATATTAAATCAGTCATGCGTCTCCCCTTGGTTCATTGCTGATTACCGATTGTAAGAAAATCTTAAGAATTTGAAGGTACAGTCAAGACTAATTTTGATCATGTACAGACGATCAATTTTAATTCGAACCTTCAAATATCAGCAGATTACGAGAATGTTAGCACAACAACCCCCATATCAAGTAGTTTCAGAATCGAACAATATTATTGCCACAGACCCGTTTCGTGCCGATGGCGATCATGCCCATGAAGATGAGCCTATCAGACCCTGGCGTGGAATCAGTACCGAATGCCTGCCCCAGGAGCTTAAAAAACAGCTCAAGCCACACTGGAGCAACTGGCTCCTGGCCGATCCGGACTATGCCCGCTACCGCTCCGGTTCAGAACAGGTGCAAGTCTTTGTCCGCAAGAAAAAGAATCTGGTTCCGGTCAAATCTATCAGCGAGATCAAATTAGGCCGGGAACATTATGTAATGCGCCGTAAACCGGCAACCAAAAAAGCGGCAGGTGGCTGTGGCGCGGCAGCGGTGCCCATCATTGTCCATCTTGAGGAATCGTTTACCAAGGATCAGATTCTCGCAAACCGCGCCCCCAAGGACAGTATTTCCATTGGTAATCTCCATTACCACCAGATGCTGTGCGTTCGCCAAGACAAGCAACTCCTGGGTGAAGGCCCTTATTCCCTGATCGTCTCCGGACGGATCAATCAAAGTGCAACCTGTCAGCTGACATGCAGGAACTTTGAGACTGATAAAATAGTTGCCTCTACTCCAAGGCGTGCCGTGCAAAAAGGTGAGAATATTCCTTGGCAGGACGAGCTTCAGGGCTTGGATTTAGGCAAATACCTTGTCACTGCCAGTTCCGATTGTCGTTCCGCAACGGTGGTTATAACCATCAAGCCGGAACAGGTTCGGATCTGTGAGGTTCTCTATCGTCCTGATAAAAATACCTTTTATTTGATACCGATCAGCGAATACGACACCTTCGCCGCGCTTGCCAATACCTATGATGCTCCCATGCGGCAGCTCGCCCGATCTTATGCATCGCAGGATAAAGAGCAGGTTGACCATGCAAAAGCAGCAGTGGATGCTAAACTCAAGCCACTAGTCGATGCAAAAACAGGGACCAGTGAATTGGTTGAGTTTGTCGGTCTCCGCGGCAAGAAATGCTACTACTTGGAACGCAACAGCATTCAAAACAGCTGGCATAAATATGTAAAGGTCAGGGGTGAAGCCGAATCGAGTAAACTGGTCAATAACCGGAACTCCTTTGATTTTGCTCAATTCAAGAAGAAACTGAATCCGCGAAATTATGACAAAACCCTGAGGGCCAGTGCCGAATATAAATGGGATCTGGTGGAGCCGCACAGCAGCAGTTTGGGGGAATGGGCCAAGGCCTTGAACCGCGACCTTGCGGATATTTTCGACAGTCAGATTAACCTGCCCCCTGATCGTAAATTCGATTACACAGCGCAGGCTCAAGTCATGCGCTATAGTTACGGCACATCCATAGCAAGCAAATTCGACCTGACGAAACGAGAAATCGATCTGTCTTTTAACAGTGATTCCAGTTTCGCCTTAGCCGAAGGAAAGATTGAAGGAAATTTCTACTGGCCGGACGTGGACGGCGCTAAAATTACCTTTACCGATACGCCGACCAGAGGCAGCCGCGCCGGACAGGAGATCGAATGCAACATCGGCGTCTTCCGCTTCAAAGCAACAGCGGAGCTGGCCGGGTTCGTCGGGGCCAGCCTGCAGGCCAGCGCAGGCCTGACCTTCGGTATGGAAGAGGGCAAGGTCAAAATGCGCGGCAGTGTCAAGCAGTCGGACAATAAAGATGAAAACTATGTCGGGGTCGGTGGCGAAGCCTTTGCCGGTATCAAAGGGACTGGTTCGGCCAGCGGAGCAGGGGAATGGAAAAATCCGGAAAAAAAACAAGACTGGGTCGCCCTTGTTGAGCTTGGCGTCTCGACAACTGTTGCAGCGGGGCTGTCACTGGAAGGTAGTTTCGGCATAGATTACGTCGATGGCCGTTTCGTCGTCCATTTTTCGGGCCAGGCGGTAGCCGGAGTCGGTGGTGGCGGGAAATTCGCCTGCACTGTCGGAGTCGAAACTATCGGCAGCTTTTTGATCTATGTCTATCATCAGCTTAAGAATGAGGATTTCCATTTTGTCGGAGTGATTGCTGAGGAGGCATTTGATTTTTATGTGGCATTTTCGACCTACGGTTTGGTAACAGGAGAAGATATCCGGGAGATGTATGAAAAAGGGAAACAATCATTCAGAACCATGGCAAATGCTACCAGTCATAAACTCGAAATTTTGCAATCCAATATTGCTGAACAGCATAGACTTGAAAAATTGGCTGAACATATCATCGGCAACAAGCAAAACCTTATCTGCCAGCCGCCGGAAACCAAAGGACTAATACTCTACAGCCTGACCTCAAGATTCTTGTTGTCTTTCGAAGAGAAACAGGAAGAAGCGATTATTGCCATTCTCAATACCGCCCAGACCTGGAACGACTATATCGAAATTGTCTCCCATTGCAGCCCCGGCGGTCAAAAAATTTCCCAGGAAGAAGGCGAAAAACGCCTTTGGAAGATCTTGGACGGCAGAGAACGAAACCAATTTAAACTGTTACGTTACCATTTAAAAAAATTACCGCGTCAACCCCTGATCAATTCCCGCGCTATTTGCAATGATCTGAGCCTTATTTCCTGATAAACAGATAAGGAGTCAAAATTGAAAAAAATCATTTTGTGCCTGCTGATATTCGTCATAGCTGCTTGCTCTCAAATCAAACCACAACAAGCAGATGAAGTCCAACAGCTGATCGATAAAACCTACAAAAAGATGATCTTCGTCAAAGGCGGCACCTTTATGATGGGTGATCCGGTCCGGGCCTTTGTCGATATTATCAACGAAGCTGTTAAAAATGGCGATAAATACAGCGAATACATGTCGAGCGAACGTAATCGCCCGGTACATAAGGTGACCCTCGACAGTTATTATATGGGCGCATACGAAATCACCTACGACGATTACGATATCTACACCAAAATGAACAAAAAAGAACTCGCGGACAAAGACAATCGGGAATTTTCATTTGTATATGGACCAAACAAACCAGTCTCTGTTGGGTGGGCAGGCGCTCATGCCTATTGCAAGTGGCTCGGCAAACAAAGTGGTGTGCCATTCGACCTCCCTACTGAAGCACAGTGGGAATACGCAGCCCGTAACCGTGGCCAAAATGTTGTTTTTGCTACAGACACTGGTTTACTGGAACCTGGGCGCAATTTTACTAGACTAGGGATACCTGTTTTTCATAAGTATCCAGAAGATATCGGTCTTTATACTCCAACCCCCATGGGCTTTTATAACTTGAGCGATAACGCCCCCGAATGGGTAAGCGACTGGTACGCCAAGGATTACTATCAACATTCTCCAGAAAAAAATCCACAAGGCCCAGTAACCGGAACATTTAAAGTAACCAGAGGGGGGGGATTTTATAGCAGACTCGACGGTACAACCGTTGCCCGCGGAAAATCTGACGATTTAAATGAAGATGCTTCCGGTGCCGGCTTTCGCTGCGTCATCGATACCGACAAACCATTGCCTGAGCATAAGTGAGAGTCTTGCTGGTGCAGGAAAAGGCTGTGTCAACATGGGGGCAAAAAGCAGCCTTTCCTCATCAGTTCAAGCTCAAGCCACTGGTCGATGCAAAAACAGGGACCAGTGAATTGGTTGAGTTTGTCGATCTCCGCGGCAAGAAATGCTACTACTTGGAACGCAACAGCATTCAAAACAGCTGGCATAAATATGTAACGGTCAGGGGTGAAGCTGAATCGAGTAAACTGGTCAATAACCGGAACTCCTTTGATTTTGCTCAATTCAAGAAGAAACTGAATCCGCGAAATTATGACAAAACCCTGAGGGCCAGTGCCGAATATAAATGGGATCTGGTGGAGCCGCACAGCAGCAGCTTGGGGGAATGGGACAAGGCCTTGAACCGCGACCTTGCGGATATTTTCGACAGTCAGATTAACCTGCCCCCTGATCGTAAATTCGATTACACAGCGCAGGCTCAAGTCATGCGCTATAGCTACGGCACATCCATAGCAAGCAAATTCGACCTGACGAAACGAGAAATCGATCTGTCTTTTAACAGTGATTCCAGTTTCGCCTTAGCCGAAGGAAAGATTGAAGGAAATTTCTACTGGCCGGACGTGGACGGCGCTAAAATTACCTTTACCGATACGCCGACCAGAGGCAGCCGCGCCGGACAGGAGATCGAATGCAACATCGGCGTCTTCCGCTTCAAAGCAACAGCGGAGCTGGCCGGGTTCGTCGGGGCCAGCCTGCAGGCCAGCGCAGGCCTGACCTTCGGTATGGAAGAGGGCAAGGTCAAAATGCGCGGCAGTGTCAAGCAGTCGGACAATAAAGATGAAAACTATGTCGAGGTCGGTGGCGAAGCCTTTGCCGGTATCAAAGGGACTGGTTCGGCCAGCGAAGCAGGGGAATGGAAAAATCCGACAAAGACTTGAAAAATTGGCTGGGCATATCGTTAGCAACAAGCAGAACCTTACCTGTCAGCCGCCGGAAACCAAAGGGCAGATACTCTACAGCCTAGCCTCAAGATTCCTGCTTTCTTTCGAAGAGAAACAAGAAGAAGCAATTATTGCCATCCTTAAAACCGCCCAGACCTGGAACGATTATGTCGAGATTATCTCCCATTGTAGCCCCGACGGTCAAAAAATTTCCCAAGAAGAAGGAGAAAAGCGCCTGTGGAAGATATTGGATGGCAGAGAACGAAACCAATTTAAAATGTTACGCTACAAGTTAGATAAATTACCGCGTCAACCACAGATTAATACCGCCGCCATTCAGGACAACGGCCTGACCCTGACAGCCTAAAATATGATAAAGGAGTTGAAATTGAAAAAAGTTATACTTTGTCTGTTGATATTTACCATAACAGCCTGCGCCCAAGCTGAAACTAAATCAGCAGCAGAAGTCCAACAACTCATCGATAAGAACTACCGTCAAATGATCTTCGTCAAAGGTGGCACCTTCATGATGGGTGATCCGGTTCAGCCCTTTGTCGATATCATCAAAGAAGCGGTCCGCAATGGCGACCGATATAGCAAATACATGTCGAGCGAACGCAACCGCCCGGTGCATAAGGTGACCCTCGACAGCTACTATATGGGCTTACGAGGTAACCTATGATGATTACGATGTCTACACCAGAGCTACAAGAAAAGAGTTGGCAAATAAAAAACGTCGGGATGATCCTATTATGTATGGTCCAAATAAAGCCGTCGATATCAGCTGGACTGGAGCTTTCGATTACTGCCGATGGTTGGGAGAGCAAACTGGTCTTCCTTTTGATCTGCCGACGGAAGCCCAATGGGAATATGCCGCTCGAAATCGTGGGCAGAATGTGGTTTTTGCCACCGATACCGGCCTGCTGGAACCGGGACGTAACTTTACCAGGGAAGGAATTCCGGTTTTTGAAAGATTTCCTGAAGATGTCGGCCTCTATGCCCCAAGTCCCATGGGATTCTATAACTTAAGTGACAATGCCATAGAATGGATCAAGGACTGGTACGCCAAGGATTATTATCAGCACTCGCCGGAGAAAAATCCTCAAGGACCAAATACCGGCACTTTTAAAGTGAGTAGGGGGGGATTTTTCAGCGAACTCGACGGAACAACTGTCGCACGCGGGAAAGGCGATTACCTGAATAAACATGTTAATGCCGGCCTCCGTTGCGTTATCAATACCGACAGACCATTGCCTAAGCAAAACTGAGAGTCTTGCTTAGGCATCAACCACAACTCCTTTACAAATCAATACCGCCGCCATTCGGGACTAGGCCCCCCATATATCATTGATCCGGACTTCGGGGCCTATGCAAAGTTCGACGATCAGGGGCGGAGCTGAATCGAGTGAACTAGTCAATAACCGGAACTCCTTCGATTTTACCCAATTCAAGAAGAAGCTGAATCCGCGCAATAGTCGCGCCGGACAGAAAATCGAATGCAACATCGGCGAATTCCGCTTTAAAGCAACAGCGGAGCTGGCAGGGTTTGCCGGGGCCAGCCTGCAGGCCAGCGCCGGTCTTACCTTCGGTATGAAAGAGGGCAAGGTCAAGATGCGCGGCAGCGTCGAGCATCTGCGTCCGACTAGATCGGAATATGCCCGGAACCGGCTTTCCCTGCGCCATTATCACCGACAAACCACTTCCTCGGTTAAAGTGAGAGTTCTGCTTGTGAGGTAATAATTACCTACAACTCCTCAGCAGGTCTAAACAGCTAACGTTCAGTACACCGATCTGACCCTTTGTAAAGCAAAACTCCCAATTTTCGTGACGCCATGAAATTATAATCTAAAATGCAGCTTTTCTGCGATGGCCGGCAGTAAATCCGAGCTAATTCTTCTTGGCTGAATTCATCTTTTTGACTAATTCACGCAAATAATCGAGCCACTTGTCCATGCCTGCCCCCGTGGTTGAGGAGAGTTCCATGGTTCGCAAATGAGGATTGAGTCGAAGAGCATCGCCGGTTGCCTCGGGAACGGGGAAATCAAAATAGGGGAGAAGGTCTGTTTTGGTGACGAGGAAGGTGTGGGAGCTGGTAAAGGCCTTGGGATATTTGGCAGGTTTATCGGGGCCTTCCGGGACTGATACCAGGACTACCCGCTCATGTTCTCCAAGATCGAAAGTGGCCGGACAGACAAGGTTGCCGACATTTTCGATAAAAAGCAGGTCTATAGCCTCGCCTCCCGGTTCTTTCTGCAATCGGTGAAAGCCTTTATGGATCATGGCCGCGTCAAGGTGGCAGGCCCCGCCCGTCGTCAATTGGATAACCGGAACCCCTTTGGCCCGGATCCGTTCGGCATCACGTTCGGTTTCAATATCTCCCTCGATAACACCGATATTAATTTCTCCCTTCAGAGCTTCGATGGTGTGTTCCAGGAGGGTCGTCTTGCCGGAACCGGGGCTGCTGATCAGGTTGAGGGCGACTGCGCCTATTTCATCGAAATGCTCCCGGTTGGCTCGGGCCAGAGCGTCGTTGGCGGCAAATAAACTTGCATGAACGTCTACGGTTTTACTGTGAGTATGGTTATGATCATGTGGCTGGGAATGATCATGATCGTGGCTATGGTCTGAAGGACTGGGACAGCCGCAGGTATCACACATTTTTTTTACCTCATTTAATTATGATGGCGTCGTAAAAACTTTTCACCTTCTTCGTTGACACAAATTTTCAATCATTTCGAAGTACCTCTTGTACATCGAAATGATTGAAAATTTGCGCACCTCGAATCTTAAGTTTTTTACTTAGCCATCCTTGCTTTTTAGGTTTTTACGAGTTTGTCAATTATGATGACCTTGAGCCTGGTGAAACCTTTCCGGTCATCGTTGGTTCGAATATCGATGATTATAAAATCAGATTTTTACTTGTGTATGGCTAAGGAAAAAGCTTCTTCTGCGAGGCGCGGACGCAGATGAAAAGTTTTTACGACGCCATCATTATTCCATTTCCACCTGGCTGAGTATCAGGTCGGTGCCGCCATCAGGGATAAGCAGTAATTCACCACAGGCGGGACACTCCTCCGGTTTGCTGCCGACGGTGACCTCCTCATGGCTGCAGTTTGTGCATTTATAACTCACCGGCGGCACCCGGATAATCAGTTTCGCGCCACGAAGTAATTGATCATCGGCGGACAGTATATCGAAAGCGAACTGAAAGGAATCGACCACAACACCGCAATGAGGACCGATTTCCATCGTGACACTGATGACCTTCGTTGCCTTATTTTCCGTGGCTAATTCTTGTAATTGGGCAAAGAGTCCTTCAACAAGTGAAACTTCATGCATGAGCGTATTTCCAAAAAATTATCATGGAGTTATTTCCTGGTGACTTTGACGCCCAGCTCGGCCAGGCGGGAAAGAATCATTTCGGCAACCTCGACCTTGCGTTTTTCCACCACCTCGGAGAGCTCGATGGATTCCTCCAGCTCCTTGGGGATGACGGTATAAAACTCAACATGTTCAGGAGCTGCGTCGCGCAGTTTCGATACCTCGAGAATTTCCAGTAGACCAAGTTGATGGGGCGACATCCTGGTTTGAAAATTACCGGCGGTTACATCATCCAAGGTGAAAAAATGAAAAGAACCCGGTTCCCCCGCGATATCCACTACGTCAATAACGAAAACCGGATCACATTCCTCGAGAAAGGGGGCCATGTAAATCCCGGCGGTTCCCACATCCTGAATTTCAACGTTGTCCGGGAACATATAGTGCTCCTGGAGATAGTGGACCACATGGACACCAAAACCCTCATCCCGCAGGATCAGGTTACCGATACCGGCAATGCCGATTTTCTTTTCTGTCTGCATAATCTCTATCTGGCAAAATTAACAAACTCGTAAAAACCTAAAAATCATGGATGGCTAAGTAAAAAACTTCAGATTCGAGGCGCGCCATTTATCAATCATTTCGACTTACAAGAGGTACTTCGAAATGATTGATAATTTGTGGCAACGAAGAAGGTGAAGAGTTTTTACGACACCATCAAATTAACAGATTCGGGGCAGGGGCACGCCATGAAGCGGAGTGACCACCCGCGCGCCGCCGACCGGGGTATTGATGATAACCCTGCCGGCTTTTTCTGCAAAGAGTCTGCCGATAATTGCCGCCTCTTTTCCTTCTGGGGTCGCCTGCATGACGGCTAAAGCCTGTTCGGCCTTCTCCCCGCTGACTATGACCAGGCATTTGCCCTCATTTGCCAGATAAAGCGGCTCAAGGCCAAGGAGCTCGCAAGCGGCCTGAACAATCGGTCGCACGGGTAGGGCTTCAGCGCTAAGTTCAATACCCAGACCGCTGTTTTCCGCTATTTCACAGAGCGTTGAGGCCACTCCGCCCCGGGTCGGGTCACGCAGGGCATGTACGGAGCCCGGCAATTCCCGCAATAATTTGGCAACAAGTGTATGCAGCGGCATGGTGTCGCTGCGCAGGTCACCCTGCACGGAGATCCCTGCCCGCCGGGTCATGATGGTGATGCCGTGATCGCCCATGGTGCCTGATAGAATGACTGCATCTCCGGCCTTGGCGTTTTTCGAGGAGATGTCAACGTCCTCATGGACAAAACCAATACCGGAAGTATTGATGAAAATTTTATCGCCCTTGCCCTTCGGAACAACCTTGGTATCGCCGGTTACCACAGGGACGCCGGTCTCCTTGCTCGCTACACTGATGGAGATGATAACCCGCTCGAGCTCATCCAGACTTAAGCCTTCTTCAAGAATCAGTCCCAGGCTGAGACAATACGGGACGGCCCCGCGCATGGCCAGATCGTTAATGGTGCCGTGAACGGCGAGTTTGCCGATATCCCCGCCCGGAAAAAAGAGCGGGTCGACAACGTAGCTGTCGGTGGTAAAGGCAAGCCTGCCCGGCCTGTTCTCCAGGATGGCGCTGTCCTCCAGGCCCCTAAGTATCGGGTTGTCGAGGTGTTTGAGAAAAAGTTCGCCGATCAGCTGCTGGCTGGCAAGACCACCACTGCCATGGTCGAGTAAAATAGTTTTTTCGGACATTGAACTGTTCTATCCTTTTAAGTAATTGAATCGGCAGGATTTCGTGCCGTTGGCAGGTACTAGAGATCATCCCTTCCGTATTTATGGTAGGCGGCACAGGTACCCTCGCTCGAAACCATGCAGGGACCCACCGGATTGCCTGGAGTACATCTGGTGTCGAAGAGCGGACATTCCCGTGGGGTATTCATGCCCTTGAGGATGTTTCCGCACATGCATCCCTTGGGTTCTTCGGCCTTCGGGAGAGTGATATCGAGCCGGACTTCTGCGTCAAAATCGGCATATCCGGCTCGAATTTTCAATCCACTTGCCGGAATGCGGCCAAGCCCACGCCAATCCATGTCAGCCGGCTCAAAGATCTCTTCGACCATTTTCTGAGCCCGCTGGTTGCCCTCCCAGGCCACGGCGCGAGGATAGACATTTTCAACTTTGATATCATTGTTGCCTACCTGACGGGCGAGCAGAATGAGGCTTTTTAAAAGATCCGCGGTTTCAAACCCGCCGACCACACAGGCAAGGTGATATTTTCGAGCCAATGGTTCCCAGGCTCCCGCCCCAATGATCGAGGAAACATGGCCGGGACAGAGCAGGCCGTCAACCTTAAGATTCGGATCACTCAATAGGGCCTCCATGGGAGCAGGCATGGTTTTCTGGGTGGAAAAGACCACAAAATTTTTGATATTCCTGTTCTTAGCCGCCATGATCGTTGCGGCAATTCCGGGAGTGGTCGTTTCAAAACCTACGCCAAGAAAGACCACCAGCTGCTCGGGGTGTTGGACAGCCAGTTCCAGCGCATCCATCGGGGAGTAGACAATGTCGACTTGAGCTCCGCGGGAACTCGCCTGGGCAAGGGAAGTATGAGTGCCCGGTACCCGGAAAAGATCGCCAAAAATTGTTACACGCACTCCGGGGCGTTCAGCCATGGCAATAAACGCATCCATATGGGAGGCGGAGGTAACGCAGACCGGGCACCCGGGACCTGAAACCAGCTCCATGCCCTCCGGCAGGATACTTCTCAGGCCGTTGCGGAAAATGGCCATGGTATGGGAGCCGCAAACTTCCATCACCCGAAGGGGTTTGGTTACGGCCTTTTTTAACTCTTCGACCAGCGGTCTGGCCAGGCCGCTGTCTCGATATTCATCAAGATATTTCATAAGGAACCTGGGTCATGATAGTAACTCTTCCGGAGTGTTCTCGGCGAGTTCCCGAAGCAGCGCGATATTTTTTAACGCCTCTTCCTCAATAAGAGAATGAATGGCAAACCCTGCATGGACGATGACATAATCTCCGACAGCCGGCCAATGGTCGACAATGTCCAGCCGGACCTCCTTACTTATGCCGTCGGCATCGACCGTGGCTATCTGACTGGTGGTGAAATCATCCGGATCACCCTGAACGCTGGTCACCCGCATTGGAATTGCGAGACACATGGAGCAGACCTCCTATAATTGTTTGACCGAAAGAAATTGCTCCGTCATTAATCGGCAGCGATTTTCCGGTAAAAACCGTTAATTGAAAATTTTGCAAGGTATGTATAAGTCCTTCGAGCAGCAGACTGTTTTGCATACATCCTCCAGAAAGCACAACCTTGCGGATGCCTGTCTGGAGCGAGAGATTTTCTATAAGCCCGGCAATACTGCCGATAAGCATTGTATGAAATTGCAGGGCAATTGAGGACGTAGCCTCACCTCTGCTCATTTCATCAAGTACTCTTTTAACAAATTCCGCTGAACAAATCTCCCATTTTCCGTCATTTTGTTGCAATGAACATGAGATTGTGCTGTGCAAATTAGGCAAAATATCGTCAGGCCAGGACGGGGTGCGGGCTTGCTTGGCCAGGGCTTCGAGTTCCATGGCGGCCTGGCCTTCGTAGCTGATTTGCTGACGCAGGCCGAGAAGGGAAGCAATGGCGTCAAAGAGCCTGCCGCAACTCGAAGAAAGTGGGGAATTGAAGTTGCCGGTAAGCATGGAAGAAATGACCGCCAGGTTTCCCCTGTCGAGTTGCCTTAGTGTTTTGGGGATCCAATCGGGATTGATGCCGTCCGGACCAAAGGTCTTGAACAACGCTGCCAGCCCCATGCGCCACGGCTCGGTGGCGGCGGCATCGCCGCCGGGAAGGTGAAGGTGGCTGAGCCTGCCCAGGCGTTGGTAAGAGGTCAATTCGGCTCTGAGAATCTCGCCTCCCCAGATGGTGCCGTCGTCGCCAAGGCCTGTACCATCGAGTATTACTGCGAGAACCGGTTCCCTGATGCCATGTTCGGCCATAACGGCGACGGCGTGGGCATGATGGTGCTGAACCCTGTAGAGCGGCACCCGTAACTCTGCCGCATATCTACTACTCATATAGTCGGGGTGCAGGTCACAGGCTACGGCTTCCGGTTCGAGCTGCAACACCTGCTGCAAATGCTCGATTGACTCCTGGTAAAATTCGTAGGTCGCAAGATTATCGAGATCCCCGATATGCTGGCTTAAAAAGACATTGTGGTCACGGCCTAAGCTGAAGGTATTTTTCAAGCCGGAGCCGCAGGCTAAAATTTTCGGGAGCTTCCAGGCAACCTGCAGCGGAGCCGGCGCGTAACCCCGGGCCCGCCGCAGAAGAACAGGCCGATTCGCTATAATTTTGATCACCGAATCGTCGACTCGGGTGACAATATCCCGGTTATGGAGAAGAAACTGGTCGGAGAGAAGACGCAATTGCGATAAAGCCTGGTCATTGGCGGTGCAGATCGGCATGCCGCTGATATTGCCGGAGGTCATGACCAGTGCCTCCGGGCAGTCGGCCTGCTGGAAGAGCAGGTGATGGAGCGGGGTGTAAGGGAGCATCACGCCGATTTCATCAATTCCCGGCGCGAGATTTTCGGCGAGGCTGGTCTGCTTACGTTTTTTAAGAAGAACAATAGGATGCTCGGGAGATTTGAGCAGCTTTTCCTCTTGTGCCTCGAGGCGGCAGAATTTTTTTAGTGGTTCAATCCCCGCAACCATTATGGCCAAAGGTTTATCCGGTCGGCCCTTTCTGCCACGAAGCAACGATACAGCCTGGGAAGAACAGGCGTTTGCCGAGAGGTGAAAACCACCCAGTCCCCGGATCGCCAGCACCAGCCCGCTTTTCAATGATGATGCCGCCTGCGCCAGGGGGAAATCGGCCTGTAGACGATTGCCGTCGTTATCATGTAAAGAAATTTTTGGGCCACAGTCGGGACAGGCGTTTGGTTGAGCATGGAATCTTCTGTTGTCCGGATCGTGGTATTCCTTGGTGCAGGCCTGGCACATAGGAAAAACCTTCATGGACGTCAGCGGCCGGTCATAGGGAATGGTCTCGACAATGGTAAAGCGGGGCCCGCAGTTGGTGCAGTTGATAAACGGGTAGTGAAAGCGCCGGTCGCCGGGATCGAGCAGCTCGCTCAGGCAGTCGTCGCAAAGAGCGATATCCGGTGGAATTGCGGTGTTGGCTGAAACGCCGGCCACGCTGGGTAGAATGGTAAACGAGCCGGATTCAAATTGTTCGGATAGCGGCAGGGGGCGGTTTTCTATGGAAGTGATCCTCGCCAGCGGCGGTGCTTCATCACCTATTGCCTTAAGAAATGATTGTAGCCTGTCGTCTTGAGCGGTAGCCTTGATGACTACGCCGTCACTGGTATTGCTCACCGTGCCGGAAATCTCAAAACGAGAGGCTAACTTGTAGATAAAGGGTCGAAATCCTACGCCCTGGACTATGCCCCGGACAAGTATTTCGACCCTTTGCAGACTATGCTTTATGTTTGAATTTTGCACCGGTAAAGATAGAGGAAATTAATCCCTCCGGTTCCTTACAGTCATTCCATACGCAAAGATAAATATGGATGACCGGGAAGATGATAAACCACCACATCATGAGATGGTGGAGAAAACGAGCGGACTGCTGGCCTCCGAATACGATCATCCCCCACTTCGCCCAGAAAACGGATTCCGGATAGAGCATGTAAAAGCCACTCAAGATCATAAGAAGAGCAGCGATAAAGGTGAGCAGGTAGGACAAACCGGCCAGAATGTTGTGGCCGAGCCGTTCGTCGTGCTTGTCGCTTATGTAGCTGTACTGCAGCAAGGTCATCTTCAGGTTGTTCAGATTCCGCTTGGTAATCGGCAGGATATCCCAGACTCTTTCCTGGGCATTACCGAAAATATAGAGGAAGAGCCTGATCGCTGCAGCGGCCGCTAAGACATACGCTGCAATATAATGTATATAGCGCATTGTCGCCATCGGGAAGCTTGCGCTTCCCTCGATCATGGTGTTTGTCCACGGGAAGTTGATGTAAAAACCCGTGACCACCAGAAAAACGATGGACAGGGCAAACATCCAGTGGAACAGCCGGAGCAGTACGCTCCAGCATTGATGTTTCTCATAAGTTGCCATTCTTGTTACCTCCTACGGCTTGTGCCGGAAAGAAAAGTTTTGAGTAGTGTGAAATCCAGCTTACAGCGCTTTCACTTTCATAACTTCCTTACCTTCAGGGTCCAGCATATGAACGGCGCAGGCAATACACGGATCAAAAGAATGCACAGTACGAAGAACTTCAAGCGGCTTTTCAGCATCAGCAATCGGATTGCCCATAAGAGATGCCTCGTAGGGACCGAGTTGGCCACTGGCATCGCGTGGGCCTGCATTCCAGGTAGAAGGCACGACGCACTGGTAATTTTTGATTTTGCCGTCCTGAATCACGATCCAGTGGGACAGCAGACCACGTGGTGCTTCATGAACGCCGACGCCTTGTTGTTCACCCTTAGGAAATACCGGCGGATTGAAGATTTCGTAATCGCCTGAAGCAATATTATTGACCAGCAGCTCCCAATGCTTGAGAGCCAGATCAGCCATCATTCCGGCACGGACTGCGCGGGCGGCATGGCGGCCGATGGTGCTGTGCAGGATCTCAGGTCCAAGCTTTACTCCGGCGACCGCACTGATTCGACTGAGGCAAGCGTCAACGCTCTTAACGGTCAGTTCATGACCTTGGGCGTAACCGACGATCATCTGAGCCAGCGGACCGACCTGCATTGGTTTGCCTTGGAACCGTGGAGCCTTCAACCAGGAATAGCGGCCTTCGTCCTGGAAATCGGTAAACTTCGGATCGGTAGAGGATTCCCATGGGTGCTTGGACCAGTCGCCGTCATACCATGCTCTGGCAATTGATTCCTGGACGTTTTCCTTGAAGTACGGATCAGAAAGACCGGTGATGGGTTTCACGGTGGCAAGATCGCCATTGAAGACGGTTCCACCGGGCAGATCGGATTTGGTTCCGGCTGCATCAAGGAACATATCAGGGGCTGCCAGATAGTTGGTTACACCGGCGCCATACGGAAGCCAATCGGCATACAGAGCGCCGACTGCAACGACGTCGGTCGTATAGACCATTTTGATGAAGTCTCTCACTTCACTTACCAGCTGTTTAATGTAGTAGAGACGTTCCATGGTGACCGCGGTCTCATTCTCAGGATTGATATTGGTGGTCACACCACCGACTGAGAGATTCTGGACATGCGGGTTCTTGCCGCCGATGATTGCGAGTGCCTGGGTAGCCTTACGCTGATAATCGAGAGCTTCAAGGTAATGGGAAACGGCCATGAGATTCGCCTCGGGTGGCAGTTTCATGGCGGGATGGCCCCAATAGGCGTTGGCGAAAGGTCCGAGCTGGCCGCTTGCCACCAGGGTTTTCAGTTTATCTTTGACAGCTGCAAAGCGTTTTGGGCTGTTGCCCGGCCAGTCCGAAAGACTATCGGCTAACTTGGCGGTGGCAACGGGATCAGCGTCCAGGGCGGAAACGACATCCACCCAATCAAGAGCGGAAAGGGCATAAAAGTGAACAATATGGTCATGCAGACAGTGAATCGATTGCACCATGTTTCGAATTAGCTGGGCATTGAGTGGGATCTCAAGACCAAGCGCGTTTTCAACGCAACGGACTGACGCCAGGGCATGCACGGTGGTGCAAACTCCGCAGATACGCTGGACAAAAAGCCAGGCATCCCGAGGATCCCTGCCTTTGAGAATGTTCTCGAGTCCACGATACATCTGACCGGAGGACCACGCCTTGGTGACCTTACCTCCGTCAACTTCGATATCTACTCTGAGGTGACCCTCGATCCGGGTTACCGGATCAATG
This sequence comes from uncultured delta proteobacterium, assembly GCA_963835305.1. Lineage (GTDB taxonomy): Bacteria > Desulfobacterota > Desulfobulbia > Desulfobulbales > Desulfocapsaceae > Desulforhopalus_A. The sequence continues at coordinate 162,734 of CAWIEU010000005.1, read as the reverse complement.
GTGATTCTTTGAGCCATGTGTAAAACCTCCATAAAATATTGAGCTACCAGGTGCTGAAAGCTTATGTAATATCAAGCGCCGGCATAATTTTTTTTACATTTCTCGGTGTACAAACCAACCAGCAATATTAACCCCCGCAAAGCACGGGGATAAGTTCCTTCACGAAATTCATTTTTAAATGACGAGAAATGAATTTCTAAGGTACTGAATTATTCGCTGTCCTTACCTTTGATCAGTCGTTTACCGATGCCGACTGCCGCATGAATACCGACTGCGGCTGCCGTTACGCCTAAAACGGTTTTGCCGACCTTATCCGCGCTCTTGACGATTCCGGCGGCGGGAATTTTAACCATTGGCAGTCTTTCGTAAAATGGAGTCATGGTGTCCCAAAAATTCGGCTCTGTGCAGCCAACACAGCCGTGTCCAACACTTACCGGCCAGGTTCCTACACCATTGAAACGCACCGCTGGGCAGTTGGAGAAGGTCTCCGGACCTTTGCAGCCAACTTTATAGAGGCAGTAGCCAAGTTTATGAAATTCATCACCGAATTGTTCAACGAATCTGCCTTCGTCAAAATGGGCTCTGCGCTCGCAATGGTCGTGTATCCTCCGGCCATAGGCAAAAAGCGGACGTTTCAGGTTGTCAAGAGCAGGTAATCTCTTGAAGGTTAAATAGTGAAGAATCGTTCCCAGAAAGGTTACCGGGTTTGGCGGGCAACCGGGAATGTTGACAATAGGGACGCCGCTCACCAGGTCCTGTACCCCGACGGCGCCTGTCGGATTTGGAGCTGCTGCCTGTACGCCGCCGAAAGCCGCGCAGGTGCCAATGGTAATAATCGCCGAAGCCTTGGGGGCAACTTCCGCCAGAATATCCATGGCGGTCTTTCCGGCAATTTTACAGTAGATGCCGCCGTCCTTAGTGGGGATTGCACCTTCGACAACCAGAATGAACGGATGATTATCGACAGTGTCATGGAGGTTGGTTTCAGCCTGATGACCTGCCGCAGCCATGACGGTTTCATGATAATCGAGTGAGATGATATCAAGAATTAAACGGGCCAGATCCGGGTGAGAAGAACGTAATAAGCTTTCTGTGCAACCTGTGCATTCCTGGAAATGAAGCCAGATTACCCGTGGGCGTTCCGCGGTTGCAGCCGCTTCGACCAGTTTAGGAATCATAGCTTCGGACATTCCTAAAGCGGCTGCCGCCATTGTGCATCCTTTAAGGAAACCGCGCCGATCAAGCTGCGGGTCCAGCATTTTGTTTACTGTGTCTGCCATATCAACCTCCTATTGCTGTGTGACAACAATTGTGCGCTAACTGCGCGATGGTTCGGCATAAAGATAGCCGAAAACGAAAAAATAAAAGAATACGGGTGCAAAAGTAAAGCCGGCCGGCTTTGGTATATTTCTGTGTTGCGTTGTATCCAAACCTGTCGCAAGAAGTATATGTGAATAAATTCGGGATAAAAAGGGTAAGAATGTAAAAAAACGAGACCACGGGATATGAGTGGTCATAAGAGGAAAGGCGTAAGTTGGAATTGCCATTGTGCAAAAAGTGCGTCAAAAAATTAGTATGGTCACTAAGACTCTTGTACAAACACTACCTTTTGAATAGAAAAAGTAATGAAAATTAACAACAAAGAGCTAGTAAATCAAGAGCATTTTTTAAGAGTCGATAATTCTGTTGAAATTAGCCTTGATTAATTTCAAGGTTGTGCCCAACATGCACATCATGTGACTTAAGCTGGTTGTTCGAATTGTGCGATAAAATTAATTGCACAATCTGAACAATCCGCTTAAAGAGACTGTCTTTTTGTAAGAAAGAATATTGACATCGGAACAGGTCGCCGTTGGAACCGGTTTTTTGGGAAAAAAGTGGCTGCGTCAGAGGAGATGGAGCCGGGGATAAATTGGTGTGCAGTTGAACTGCTCCAGGTTAGGGGTATCCGGGCATGCTGCTATTGACGGGAGATGGTTAAGGTGCAGGACGGAAGACTATTTCTTGAAACCGAAAATGCCACCTTTGTTTTTGCTGGAAAAAGCCGGCCTGCATTTTGGGGGAGAAAACTTGCTGATTCTGTCGATGTTGATTTCTTCTTCCGGCGCCGGCTGTTGGGGCGGCGCATCACTCAGGAGAAGATGGTCGATGGATTCGCCTGTGAGGGCAGCCATATAGAAATGGTAAAAGAGAACGGACTTCTTGAAATAACTTTTTTTCTTCAGCCATTTTGGCCAGCTGTTTTGCTGTTTGTTGTGGATAAGCAGGGAAAGGTTGACCAGCAGATTGACCATTTCCTGACGGAGTGAGCGCCGGAGGTTGAGGTCGATGCCGATCGATTGATCGATTTCTTCCCGTATCTGTTTAGCCAGTTGGTAGAGAGGCCCCCCTTTTCGAAACTGACTGATCAGCTGAAAACGGGCTTCAGCCCATGGAATAAGAAAAAGTCCAATCAGAAAAAAATCGGGCTGACGATGTATTTTCAAGTTCTGCGATAAGGTGTTGACCCGGTCGATGGTGCGGCAGATAGCCTTGAGCTGTTCACGAAATTTTCCTGAAGCGGCGGAATTACCGCTCAAAGGCTTCCTGTAGATCGGAAAAAGTGAAAACAGCAGTCCGGATTCCATAGCAAGCTCGACCCAGGGCGCTGCCGCACCGCTATAGAGATCTTTGAAAAACTCGTCCCGCAATCTGGATGGCGGACAAAGCGTGAGTTTATGGCTGTTGTTGCAGAGGGCCTTCCAGGTTTGTTCCTCAATGGTGAAATTAATTCTTGCGGCATGACGGATAGCCCGCATCATTCGGACAGGATCGCGGCCGATCCGCTTGACCGGATCACCGACAATACGGACAATGCCGTGGTCCAGGTCCTGGCTGCCGTTTACATAGTCGATAATGGTGTTGTTTTCGATCTCGTAAAATAGCGAGTTAATGGTCAGGTCCCGGCGTCTGGCGTCTTCGCTGAGCGTTCCGAAGGTGTTGTTTGGAGCCAGGACTGCTTCGGGGCCGTCGAGATCATACTCGCTGAGAGACCGAAGGGTGCTTATCTCAATGGTTTTACCACCCCGGAAAAAGATCTGTACCAGACGAAATCGTCGCCCGATAGTATTGCTGTTGGGGAAGAGTTTGCGGAGCTGGCCGGGATGGGCATCGGTGCTGATGTCAAAATCCTTGGGGGTTTTGCCGAGATAGAGGTCACGTACCCCTCCGCCTACCAGATAGCCTGCGAATCCTGCATCATTTAGTTTTCTGAGAACGTAAAGCGCGTCCCGATCAATCATGTCCGTGGTAATCGGGTGTTGTTCGGGAGGGATAACACGGCCGGTGCAAGCCGGGGCCGTAACCCGGTAAACATCAATTTTTGTAGGGGAACTCATTTTTGAGCTGGTTAGTATCAAGTTGCCGGAGTAAAACCTCTCCCTTCCAAATACACTGATTCCGCTTGTTCTTTAAATTGTCTGAAGATTTCGGACACGGAGAGAATTTTATCCATTTTGTAGGTATTTTCACCTGAAAAAATAAGGCCTTCGCGTACGTTGCCGCCCTTGGCCATCATAAGCCTCTCATTAATACAGTAATGATGGTCGCACTTTTTCAGGCAGAGATGGGGGCATTTTTTGGTGCTCACATCTTCTCCCGCGTTCATGGCCTGAACGAAGGGATTGTTTATGGCACGACCGGGCATGCCGACCGGTGAAGAGGTGAGAACGATGTCCTCTTTTTTTGCATTAAGGTAGGCCTGTTTAAATTCGTTGGAGATATCACATTCCTCGCTCAACACGAACCGTGAGGCAATCTGAACGCCGTCGGCGCCGTATTTGTCCATCATTTCGGCCATTTCATAGCCGTTGGTTATGCCACCTGCTGCAATAAGAGGTATATTTTTGACGACATCACGGATGGGGGGGAAAATTTCACGCAGAGGTTTGTCGGTACCAAGATGGCCGCCGGCCTCTTTTGCTTCAACGATAACCGCAGAAGCGCCAAGTTTCTCTGAAAGTTTGGCGAGCGCGGGTGAGCTGACGATCATGACTATGGGAGTATTGCGTTCCCTGCCGATTTTAAAGATATCGCGGGAAAAACCGGCTCCGGTGATTACCATGTCGATACCGGCATCAATGGAACTCATGACAAGCTGGTAGAAATCCTTCATGGCGTACATGATATTGACGGCTATTATTCCGCCTGTCGCCGCTTTTGCTTTCTTGATGTCATCGTGGAGTTCTTCGGGTGGTAAGCCGGATCCGCCGATTACTCCGATTCCGCCGCAATCGGCTACAGGGACAGCAAGTGCTGAAGTGGATACCCGTATGGACATTCCGCCCTGAATCAAGGGAAACGAGGCTTTGAAATTGGCAATTTTTAGTGAGGGTAGCTGCATGCAGTGAGAACTCCTTTTAGTACCTTAGAAAATCATTATTTGTTTTTTATGATAATCTCGTAAAAACCTAACCCCCGCAAGGCACGGGAATAAGTACCTTTAGATAGATTGTTCACTTGCAAAAAACTAGAAAACAATCTCAAAGGTACTGAAATCAGCGATAGCTAAGAAAAAACTTCAGATTCGAGGTGCAGATTTTCAATCATTTCGACGTACAAGAGGTACTTCGAAATGATTGAAAATCTGCTGCAACGAAGAAGATGAAGAGTTTTTACGACGCCATCTTTTATGATTGAATTTCCTGAAGGTACTTATCCCCCTTTTTTCCGGGGTGTTAATATACAATAAATATGAGAAATCAGATAATGCACTTCTTGCCTGGTTTTGTCAAGAGTAGTATGTAGGCAAAGAAAGTTAGCCAAATCCTCCCGAGGAGCCGATAAAACAACTACTTTGATAGGATAAACCTGCAGGTTCCGAGGTGATCGGCAGGGGGTGAACTTGACAAAACTACAAAATTACGGTTAAATTCGCGGTTTTTAGTACCTTATTTATTGTTTTCTAGTTTTTTGCAAGAAAACGATCCGTTTGAAGGTAGTTATCCCCACACGGTATGGGGACCGAGAAGAGTACCCCCCTTGCGGGGTGTTGGTTTGTATTGCACCTGTTGGTGCTGGCAAATTTTAAATTCTATTGGAGTCTGTTTTGAAAATAAGGGCCCTGAAAGGCTTTAAGGATATAATACCGGGAGAGGTAGAGCTCTGGCAGTATCTTGAAAAGGCGGCACGAGAGATTTTCGACCGGTTTCACTTCCAAGAGATTCGCCTGCCCATTCTGGAAGAAACCGAACTGTTCGCCAGATCCATCGGGGAAGCCACAGATATTGTCGAAAAAGAGATGTATACTTTTGTCGACAAAAAAATAACAATGCGGCCGGAGGCGACGGCATCTCTTCTGCGTGCCTATATAGAGCATGGTCTCTATGTGCAGAAGCCGGTGCAGCGTCTGTTCACCATCGGTCCGATGTTTCGCCATGAACGGCCCCAGAAGGGCCGGCTCCGGCAGTTTCATCAGATAGATATTGAGGTTCTGGGCTCGGAAAATCCCTTGGTGGACACCGAGCTGATGGCCATGGGAGCGATGCTGTTTGCGGAGCTGGGGATAAAGGTCAGTCTGGAACTGAATTCGCTCGGCTGTCCCGAGTGCCGGCCTGCTTACCGGACTGAGCTGCTCTCCTATATAAAAGAGCGGCACGATTCTCTCTGTAGTGATTGCAGGAGAAGGAGCACAACCAATCCATTGCGGATCCTCGATTGCAAGGTGCCTTCCTGCCGCGAGCAGATTCTCGATGCCCCGTCCATTCTTGAGCACCTCTGCGGGGAGTGCAAAGACCATTTCGATAAAGTTCAGGATGGTCTCAGGCAACTGGGAGTGGACTACCGGCTGAATAAATTCATGGTACGCGGGCTGGATTATTACTGTCGTACCACCTTCGAATTCATTACCTCCGATCTTGGGGCTCAGGCCGCCGTGGCGGCAGGAGGAAGATACGACGGACTTATCGAAAATCTCGGAGGGCCCAAGAACAGCCCCGGCATTGGTTTTGCGATGGGGATGGAGCGACTGGTTCTGCTGTTGCAACAGCAGGAAAAATCCTATGTCGAAGACGACGGAATCGAACTTTTTGTTGCCGCAATTGGCGATGAAGGATTACGGGCAGGGTTTGCTCTTGCTCACCAGCTGCGGACGGAGAAATTTTCGGTTGCCATGGATTACGAAGGACGAAGTCTGAAAAGCCAGATGAAGCAGGCCGATAAGGCGGGGGCCCGATTCGTCCTTATTGTTGGTGACGCCGAGGTTCAATCCGGCAAAGCGGTCCTGCGTAATATGATGACTAAAGAGGAACAGCAGGATGTTTCCTTATCGGCTTCTGCAATTGCCGAGTGTATCTCCGATAAATAAATGGTAAAGAATGAACACAAAGGGGGACTCATTATTTAGTCTTCCTTATGGTGATAGTACCTTCACGAAATACATTGTAAAAACAAGCAATCAATTTCCAAGGCAATAAAAGTTTAAGCTGATGCAACGGTGCATTTTTCAGGTTGAGACAGCGAGTGACAGAAAAAAAATCAACAGATCGATAAATTATGGAATCAATGGGAAAGTTGTGCCGGACACATTCGTGTAATGATCTCGGCAAGGAAAATGTAGGCGAGCAGGTAACGCTTATGGGCTGGGTTTTGCGCAGACGTGACCACGGCGGAGTAATTTTTGTCGATCTGCGCGATCGCCGGGGAATTACCCAGGTTGTATTCAATCCCGAAATCAATCCGGAAGTCCATGCCAAGGCACACCAGATCCGCAGCGAATGGGTCCTGGCAATACAGGGCCGTGTTGAAGCCAGACCCGGTGATATGGCGAATCCCAAATTGGCAACCGGGGAGATTGAGATCCTGGTCGATGAACTGCGTATACTGAACAGCAGTGAAACCCCGCCCTTCCCCTTGGATGAGGAAGTTGAGGTGTCTGATAATCTTAGGCTGCAGTACCGGTATCTCGATTTGCGCCGCCCTGAGATGGCTGCCAACCTGGTCATGCGGCATAAAGCCGTTCAGATTGTTCGAAATTACCTGAATGATCATGACTTTCTCGACATCGAAACGCCCATGCTGACCCGGTCCACCCCGGAGGGTGCCCGCGACTATCTGGTGCCCAGCCGAGTCAACAGCGGGAAATTCTATGCCCTGCCCCAGTCTCCCCAGTTGTTCAAGCAGCTGCTGATGATCGCCGGAATGGACAGATATTACCAGATCGTCAAATGTTTTCGTGATGAAGATCTGCGTGCCGACCGGCAGCCTGAATTTACCCAGATAGATATGGAGCTCAGCTTTGTCGATGAAGAGCAGATCATGGCGATCAATGAAGGGATGATCTCCAAATTGTTCAAAGAGACTCTGGGAGTCGAGCTTGCGCCGCCTTTTCCAAGACTGACCTTTGACGAGGCGATGAACCGGTTCGGTACCGATCGGCCGGACGTCCGGTTTGGCATGGAGCTGGTTAATCTTACTGAAATCGCGGCAAACTGCGGGTTTAAGGTGTTCCGGTCTATTGCCGACAAGGGAGGAACTGTCCGGGTTATCAACGCGAAGGGCTGTGGCGATTTTACCCGCAAGGAGCTCGATGTCCTGACCGACTACGTTGCCCAGTTCGGCGCCAAGGGGCTCGCCTGGGTGAAGATGAAAGCCGACGGAGAATGGCAGTCGCCCATAGCCAAGTTCTTTACCGAAGAGGAGCGGGCGACGATAGCCACCGCCGCCGATGCGGTGGAAGGGGATCTGCTCTTTTTCGGGGCTGACAGTAAAAAGGTCGTCTTTCAGGTACTCTCCGAGCTGCGAGTGGAACTGGCCCGACGCTTGGATCTATTGAAAAAGGACGACTTTAACTTCGTCTGGGTCACGGACTTCCCCCTCATGGAGTATGATGAGAAGGAAAAACGTTTCCAGGCCCTGCATCATCCGTTCACCGCGCCCAGGGATGAGGATATTGCCAAACTGGACACCGATCCCGCCGGGGTCTACAGCCGGGCCTATGATCTGGTGTTAAACGGCACTGAAATCGGCGGCGGCTCCATCCGTATCCATCAAAAGAGTCTACAGTCCAAGGTTCTCGAGGTTCTCGGCATCGGTGAGGAAGAAGCGAACGAGAAGTTCGGTTTTCTGCTTCGCGCCCTGGAGCTTGGCGCCCCTCCGCACGGCGGCCTGGCTTTTGGACTCGACCGCTTGTTGATGATCATTACCGGCAGCGATTCAATCAGAAACGTTATCGCCTTCCCGAAAACCCAGAAAGCTACCTGTCCGCTCACTGATGCGCCCGCCGCTGTCGCCAGAAAACAGTTGACGGAGCTGCATATTAGACCCGACTGGAAAGAATAAACTGGGGAACAACTCGGCCAGCACCGCATCTGTGTACGATCAGGTTGCTCAGCATACCAGAGTATAGCTGAGCAACCTGCTTGCACACAGCTGCAGCACTGACGAGTTGTTCCTTGTTGCCCTACTCAGAGATTTTCACTTCAATTTCTAACCAGCTTCTTTCTTTTTTCCTTTCACCTTAAAAGTTGTCATGAGGATTCCTCCGAAGATGAGGAGGATGGCTTGGATATGGTTTGGGGTCAGTTTCTCTCCCAGAAATACCACGGCGAGGATGGTGCTGAAGACCGGCATGAGATGGATAAATGGTCCGGCGATGTTCGCACCGAGCATGGTTACCGCGCGGTTCCAGAAAATGAAGGCCAGCACAGAGGCAAAGAGCGCCACATAAACAATGGCGACAATTGTTCCAGCCGACAGGATCATGGACCTGCCGCTGTGTATTTCCACAAGGTAGAGCGGCAGCAGGATGACCAGACCGACGAGTACTATGCCCATCTGGTAGGCCAGTGGGTGCAACTCATTTGGATACTTCTTCAGATTGGCGGAATACAGAGCCCAGCAGATCGCGGCGATAAAAACCAGAATATCGCCCCGGTTGAAATGAAGCTGCAGCAGAGTTGAGAGTTCGCCCCCAGAGATAATCAGCAGTACCCCGCAAAGAGATGTAGTCACTCCCAAATACTGCCTGAAACTGAGACGGTCGTTATACATTGCCCAGGAAATCAGGACAATGATGACCGGAATGCAGGAATTGACCAGCACTGCGTTGATGGCGGTGGTGGTCTGCATGGCCATATAGATAAGACTGTTGAATCCGGCCACCCCCACCGCTCCCTGAATGAGAATAAATTTCCAGTGCTTAAAGGCTAGTTCACGTTGGGCGAGGAAATGACGGAGGCTGAAACAGGAGAGTATCAGCAGGGCCACCACCCAGCGCCAGAACGACAGGGAGAGAGGTGGGATAGCCGCATGCATCCCCCGGCTGATCACAAAATTGCCTGACCAGAAGAGGGTGGTGAGAACCAGCAGAAGGTAAGGCATAGGAGGTAGGAGTCTCTTGGGCTTAAGGAGCAGGAACCGGTTTCGCGGTGGTCATTCTTCAACGGGCCCGTTGTCCGGTGGTGAAACATCATAACGTCTCTTCAGGACCATTTCGACATCGGGCAGATAGTCATGGAAAACGACACCATATATCTCCCAGATGGTAATGAAAAGGGCGGCGACAATCGGCCCGATTATGATGCCGAGCAGACCGAACATGGAGAGTCCGCCAAGGGTGCCGAAGAGGACAAACAGGTCGTGCATTTCCGTGTCCTTACCGACCAGCCGCGGCCTGATGATATTATCCATATTGCCGGCGACTACCCCACAGAGGATAATCAGAATGATCACTCCGGTGAAATTTCCGAACAGGGCAAGGATGATCAGAGCGGGAAACCAGACAATCGCCGTGCCGAACGCGGGAATGATCGACATCACCGCCATCAGGAAGCCCCAGAAGACCGGACCTTCTATTCCGGCGAAAGCAAAGGCGATTCCACAAATAGCACCCTGCAGGATGCCGATTATAAGGGAACCTTTAATGGTCGCCCTGGCAACCGAGGTGAACCGGTGGAGTAACCGTTGTTCGTTCAAGTCGTCCAGGGGCAAAAAGAACAGTATCTTCCGCAGCAGGATATCGCCCATGGTCAGGAAATAAAACATAACGTAAAGCATGATGACTGAGGAAAAAACCGCGTCAATCGTTATCTTGGTGACGGATGACAGCGAATCGATGAGAAAGGTGGAGACAATGCCAACGAGTTCTCCGGCCTTCTGGACGATAATATCCCGGTAGGGCAGGATGTCCTGGTAATAGGGAACCTTCTCGAGATAGGCCGTGATTGTGGTGGGTTCATTGATGAAGGTTTGTACCCATGGTGTGATGGACTGACCGATCTCAATGGCCTGGGTCACCACCAGGGTAATCAGAAAGATGAGCGGAATCAGGATCAGCAGAACGATGCCAAGCAGAGTAAGGATCGATGCAAGTATCTCTCTGCCGCCCAGTTTTTTAGTCAGCAGGTTGTGTACAGGCATGACCATTGCCGAGAAGAGTCCGGCCATGAAAATAGCCATCAGAAACTGATGGATCATGGAGAGAAAGACGGCGGAAATCAGGAAGACCAGACAGAGAAGTGTGGTTCTGTTGACAAGTTCGGCTTTCATTTTTCAGGATAACAGGGTCATTACATTTAAATTATACTCTTTTTCGGATTAACACCGCTGCCGGGCAAGCATTACTTCATGAGATAAAAACCGATCGCTTTATCAGATTTGTTATATTCATCAGTCTCGGTGAACTCACCTGCCACCATCTTGCCATCGATGTTTCTGATAACAATCAACTTTTTAACGACATTACTCTTCGCGTCATCCAGGGTGAATTCAACGAGCAATTTTTGAGCTATTCTAAAATCGTGGGTTTTCAAGACCTTTGTCCTGATGCCGGTACGGGAGAGATCCAGCACTCTGATCGGATATTTTTGCTTGTTCTCCCCGAAAAGTTCCCCTGGTAAATCCACCTTCTTTCTAAAAAATCTTCGTCTTTCGATGGTAATGATATTGGTATTGTCATCGGTATTGCAGTTGGGGCAATCGCTTTCCGGGCAATCACGACAGTCCTTATGACCGCAATCGCAGAATTTGCATTTAAAGTGAAAGGTCAGCCTTATTAACCCTTTTTTCTTCAGAAAGGGTGTCGCATCGATATCCCTGATTTTTTTGCATTGAGGGCAGCTCACCTTAATCCTGTTGGCCTCGTCGAGATAGACCTTTTGTATGATCGTCAAATTTTCTCTCCCGGTTCTGTGGAAAAAATGATGGAATCCTGCATCTCCTCGACATTTTCGCCGAAGATTTTTTCGGGAAGCGGTTCGGACAGAACGATAACGTGAAGTTCGCGGGGGCCGTGTGCTCCATGGACCATGTGCGCCTCGATATCGGCCGTCTTGGATGGACCGGAGATGAACACAAAGCTGTCCAGGCGGGATTTTTCCCGCAGTAGAGCATAGGCCTCAGTCAGGTCGGCAAACAGGTTTTCCCTTTTTAAAATGGCAATATGGATTGATGGAAGCAGGGAGGTGGAACGCGGACGTCCCGGTTTCGTCAGCTGGATCAAGGTGGCCGAATCGGCGACCCCGATGTCCGGCGCTGTTATACCGACAAAAGAAGCAATGGTCTTGTCCTTAATATGCGGGTCCTGGCTGAAGGTGGTGTGCAGGGTGACAGCTTCCCGGGTAAAGCGGTTCCAGAGCTGCAGCTCTGCGATATCCGGATGATCATGCATGATGACATGTTTTGTGTGATTGAACTCCGGATCTTTTGACCGGATCAACTCAACGACTATGGCGGCGGCTTTTTGAAACGATTCCACCATATGGGTATAGATGTTCAAGGCGTTGCCGTTTATCCTGAAGGTCTGCACAAGCTCGTTTTGCTCCGTCACGGTCCTGCCTTGAATTTTTTTCAGGATTCCGGCAATATCCGGAGAGGAAAACACCTGGGGAAACATCTTTTTAGAACGCTCGACGCCCGGTACCTCGTTGAGGGCGGTTCGGATGGTTGTCAGAAAAGCAGTCTGATTATCCATTATTCTTCCTCCTCGGTTACCGCAGGCTGTACTGGCCGGTTTTTGCCGTATTTTTCTTCCCAGAGTTCCGTGAAGGTTTTTTTGGCAAGTGGCGGCAGGTCGCGTCCTACGGTCCAGCCGGAACCAATGCCTGCCATTCTGGTGATCATCCTCTTTTTATTGATAAAGGGGCGCTGAAGGATTCGGCTGATTTTCAGAAAGATCCGGTAGAGAGAGTTTCTGGTAACCAGCAGCCGCCAGATATTGAAGGCATACGCCTCGGCGGGATTGTGTTGACTGGTATTCCATCTGTCGCTGCCATAGGCCAGCTTATGACGGAGTGCGGCAAGCATCCGCGGCAGATCGATCTGGACGGGGCAGATATCCCGGCAGGCGCCGCAGAGGGTCTCCCCTTTGCAGAGATCGGCATGTTTGTTGATCCCATCGAGCAGGGGCGTGACCACTGCGCCGATCGGACCGCAATAAGGGGAATTGTAGGCATGACCCCCGATTTTTCCGTAAACCGGACAGATATTCAGGCATGCTCCGCAGCGGATGCAGGCGAGAACCTCGCGGAACTCAGGGTCTGCCAGGATTTTCGAACGGCCGTTGTCGATAATGACCAGATGAAATTCTTTCGGGCCGTCGGGATCATTCTCGCTGCTCGGGCCTCCAAGAAAACTGACGTAGGTGGACAACTTCTGCAGCGCCGCCCCCCGGGTGAGAAGCTGGACGGTTTCCCGATGCTCCTCAAGAGTTGCCACAATACGTTCCATGCCCATCAGGGCCACATGAACCTTCGGCATGGAGGTGGCCATCCTGATATTGCCTTCGTTGGAAACCAGGCTGATATGGCCGGTTTCGGCGCAGGCAAGGTTACAGCCCGTAAGACCCATATCGGCATTGAGCATCTTTTCACGCAGGGCCTTGCGTGCCGCCAGGGTAAGGGTCGGCGGATCGTCGGTATATTCGATCCCCAGTTTTTCAGCGAATAGCTCGCCGATCTGTTTGCGGTTCATGTGGATGCAGGGCGCGATGATATGGGAGGGTGTATCGCCCGCCAACTGAACGATGTATTCTCCCAGGTCAGTTTCGACCACCTCGATTCCCGCCTCCTCCAGGGCCGAGTCGATTCCTATTTCCATGGAGATCATCGACTTGCCTTTGACAACCCGTTTCACCTCGTTTTTGCCGGCCACTTCCAGGGTATAGTCGATGGCATTCTGTGCGGTTTCGGCAAAATAGACTTGCCCTCCACGGGCTCTGACATTTTGAGCCAGCTCGGCCAGGACGATATCCAGATGTTCGAAGTTTTTCATGCGGGCTTTCTTCACCCGCCTGCGCATCTCTTTATCCTCCATGGCGGCCCACAGAGCCATGGCACCTTTACCGAAACGGTCCTGAAGGCCGTGCAGGCTTGCCTGGAGCCCTGGAGAATCGATGCCTTTTTGGGCATCTTCCCGGTATTGTGATTTCAAACCTTACCTCCTTTTCCGCCGGCGAGAATTTCGGCTATATGCAGCACCCGGACGTCTTCTCCGCGTCTTGAAATACGGCCGAGAATATTCATCAGGCAGCTAATGTCACAGCCGGTTACGGCGTCAGCTTTGGTCGCCAGGATGTTGTCGATTTTATCATCCGCCATGGCCACGCTTATCTCGGGATAGTTGACACTGAAGGTTCCTCCGAAACCGCAGCAGGTATCGCTGTCCTGCATTTCGATAAGTTCCAGTCCTCGAACATTTTTAAGCAGGCTCCTGGGTTGTTCAGCGATTCCCAGACCTCGATGCAAGTGACAGGAATCATGATAGGTCACTGTTCCCGAAAATTCCGCCCCGACGTCAAGTATATCCAGTTCGTCCACCAGGTATTGGGTGAATTCAAAGGTTTTTGCGCCGATCGCCATCGCCCTGCTCTTCATGGCAGGATCGTCTGCAAAAAGTTCCGGATAATGATGACGTACCATATAAACACAGGACCCGGACGGACAGACTATGACTTCCGCTGGCTCGAAAAGATCGATGAAATGTCTGGCAGCGGCGGCAGCATCCCGCTGATATCCGCTGTTGAATGCCGGTTGGCCGCAGCAGGTCTGGCCCGAAGGATAATCATAAGAAATTCCGAGCCGGTCGAAAACCGTGATCATCGCTTCGCCGGTTTGGGGAAACATGGTATCAACAAGACATTGGATAAAGAGTGAAACTTTTTTTCCAGACATGTTGTGTCCTTAAAATGACAGGGAGAATAGTGGGATATGATTGATAGTTTTTTGTAACCGGATCAGCTGCCCTGAAAATACCCGTTTCCTTCAGATATAGCAAGATGAGCTGTTAAACACCTTACAAGGAGGTATATGTTTGAGCTAGGATTTCTCATAAGCCATCGTGGTTGGTTTGAGCAGGTTGCTCATTACAAATAAGAAATGGAAGTCGAAATATTATTGAAGGAGTTTGAAACCCGGGATCACTTTTTTGTTTTTTCCATTCGGGATAACTGATTGTAAGAAAAATTTAAGAATTTGAAGATAAGCTTAGGATCAATATTGAGAACTCATAATTACCTGCCATTTACCAGGTAATTTTTTGATATGGGGTACACACCATGATTAGCCTGTCATGGCAAACCTTCAAACATCGGGCAGATTATGAAAATGTCAACCCAAAAACAGCCGCATGAGGCAGTCTCCGAATCGATCTGTATTACCGCTTCCAGCCTGTTCTGCACCTATGGCGATCATCCTGTCGGTCTATTCGGCGGGGTCGGAACACACTTGAATACCAGCAAAGAACATCCCTTTCTTGCGCTATCGCTAAAATATCCCGAACCTAACACCGAACCGATTCTCATTGCCTCCATGGTCGAGATTGACGATGAAATCGAAACGCCCCATGAGCGCATCTGCATACTTGCCGAAGATGCCCTGCGTCAACTGCTGGAAACACGGAGGGAACCAGATTCCGCGGATAAACAGCTCATCGTGTTGCTTGTTCCCGAGGCGGACAGTCTTCGTGGCAACAATCTTGATCGCGCCCGGTTCGAGGAACGATTGCGGCAGTGTCATCCTCATGTCCGCAATTGCGAAATCCGCATGATCGAAAAGAGCCGGGGCGCCGTGGCGCAATTACAAAATATCCGTGCCGGTTTGCAGCAGCATACCTGGGACCGGATCATTTACGGAGGAGTTGACTCCCTGGTCGATATCGCAACCTGCTCCGAGTTGATCAGGCAGGAGAAAGTTATGACCCGCACCTATGACCGCGGAATAATCCCGGGTGAGGCAGCGGCCTTTGTGCAGCTCCAACGATATAGCGACACCAATGATGGTATTCTCATTGGTGCACTTGACAGCCAGGACGAACCCAATAATGGCAAGGCGTTAGACACGCCGATGAAAGGTCTTAGCCAGGTTACCCTCAATTGCCTGAATTTTGTGGAAATAACAGGAGACAAAATAAAAACCATCATCCAGCCCTTCAATGCCGGAGAAGCCGACTCTGTGGAATGGTATCAGGTTAAGGAAAATGTCTGGCCCCGTGCCGAGCTTAATTTTGCCGAAGAATTAACTCCTCAGTTGTTTATGGGTTATATCGGGGCTGCCGCCTTTCCCCTGAGCCTGATTCTCGGTTGTGCGCGCTTCGACTTTCGCTTTCCTTCAGTCAGCGACATTTTGGTCTGCGAAGCCGACGGTATGCGGCGGGGCGCTGTAATTTTGCAGGATAAACGCGGCATTGATACGCAATTTTTAGATGCAAATTACAGAAGTAACTGTGTTCAGCAAGGGAATAACTATCCGATGTCAAGGAGATGATAAGCATGAGCGAAAACAATAATTCCGGGAAAAAGAAAGGTAACGTACTCTTCAATGGCCGCACTGCCGTGCATAAAGAGAGTGGAGGCGTCTTGGTCACTGTGGATGTCTGTCTGACCAAGATCGGCAAGTCGGTTGTCCCCATCCCGTATACCAATATCGCGCGGAGCGAGGACGCCGCCAGAACATCCTCCACTGTTTTTGTCAACGGCAACCCGATTTGTCATAAGAACTCCATTTTTTACAAAAGTACAGGGGATGAGCCAGGCACAAAAGGAGGGATAAAAAGCGGTACCATTACCGGCAAAGCCGAATTCATCACTGCTTCCAGCAATATTTTTATTGAAGGAGTGCCGGTGGTCCGGAATGGTGACCTGATGGTCAGTAATAACCGCAATACCGCTCCCATGCCCCTCGTGCAGCCCAATGGGCCATTGCCGAAATCGCTCGATATCAGCGACACTGAAGGTCTCGAGGAATCCGAGCAGCCGGATCGGATCGACATCGGTCATAGTGGGGAGTCCAATCCGCTTTTAAAAGGAAATCACCGGAGCAGTAAATAATGAGTGTAAATTATAAACGGCTGTCAAGCTATATCGACGGCGACAAACCGGAACGGTACCGCGAGCTGGTCGTCAATCATGTGCCGGCCGGCAAGGATCATAAACTCAGCCTGGTACTGAACGATCATGAACTCGATCCGGTGGAGTATGAGGACCGCGAATATATCGTCATTCCGCTGGGAACCACGGATAGTGTCGCAAAGGACTCGGCACGTCCGGAGGCACCTGCGGCATTCCGGAACTTCACGGTACCGCTGATCATCAAACGCTATGCCGACCCGGATTTTGCTAAAGATAAGGCAAAGGAACTGCGTAAAGGCTGGCTCTACATTTACTGCGACGGTCACCTTTGGCGTGAACTGCAGATCAACCAGCATGGCTTTTGCAGGGATGTCAACCTTCGGCGCCATCAGGGGCAGGATTTACGCAGGGCCACGGGCGAAGCGGATTGCCGGGTGATTGTGCCCTGGAAGATCAATAACGAGAAGCGGATCATTGAGATAGCCTACTCCGAAGTGCAATGGAGCTGGGCCCGCATCGAGGCTCTCGGCGGTATTAGCCGGGATAGGGAATACGAGGTACGCCTCAGGCCGGACACCCTGCCAAACACCGTCGATAAGGCCAAAGCTGCTGAAAGGCGCCGCAACCGCATGCAGGATATCAGCCGGGAGCTCGATGCCTGGATACTAAGCAACGGCCAGGACAAGGAAAACATCCAGCATATCGATAACGTCGGAGCCGATATCTATAGCCTGCAACTCCATAAGAACAGTGCTTTACCGGTGGTATTTCTCAAGGATTACCACTCCATTGTCAGGGAGTTGGCAGGTGAGGCACATCAGGCCTCAAAAAAAATCAAGGAGATGCAGGACCGGGACGGGCACCGCCGTACCGTTGCCGATATCGTCGAAAATATTCTCAAGAGTTATCCCGATTACAGCAAGCATCTGCGTTCCTCGGAAGACAGGATAATATTTTGCAAAAACTATGACGCCGAGCTGTCCTCTTATATTAATCAATACAACAGCGCTCAGGACGCATTAATCAATTTTCTGCAAAACAACAGGCCGGTTTTTCAGGCGATTTGGGATGACTATGAACCCGATCGCCGAAAAGTGCCGGACCATCAGGAAAATCTTGAGGAAATCTGGTTCACCATCCTGGCTGCCATTTCTCCCATGGTCAAGAAGCAGGCCTCGGGAGAGGAAACCCCAGCGGATGAGCCGGACCGGTTGACGAAGGTGCTCGGTACGGTCGCCGCCCCCACTCCCGAAGGCCAGGTATTTTTGCTAAGCGCCCTGTTGGTGGAAGACCGGCTTACCGGCCATACAGACAATTTGGTGGGCATGCTTGGTAATTACCTGTCCAAGCAGGAGAATGTTCAGGAAAAGGTCCTCGAACCCATCGCCCGCCGCTACCGTCTGTCCGGCTACAGGAATATTAAGGTTACATTCGAAGAGATCACCATTCCCGCGGCAAATTATCTAGGCAAACTTCCGGAGCAGGCCCGCTGGGGTGAAGCGATCGAAGCCCTTAGCGGAAAACCGGTCAGGGCAGCCGAGGCAGCTCTTACCTTGAGGCGCCTGCGCATCAATGTCGAAGAGGTTATACGCGCGGAGGAAATCATCGAAACAGTTCCAGGGGATCTGTTCAACCTTGAGGCGCTGAAAAAGCGGTTACTGGTCCGGTTGCGGAAGGCGGATGCTGTCTACAAGATCCGTAAGGGGCTCAGGGGACTGCAGGCTTTGAATGTCTGTGTGGCATTGCGGGATCTATTGCAACTTAGGGATACTGATACAGCAACAAGAGCTGCTTACGTGGCTAACCTGATCTCCGATGCCCTGGGACTGGCCGCGATGTATGAGAAAGGTTTTGCTAATTCGAAGGTTCTGACACGCTTTTTAGGGGCAGAGGTATCCAAACATTTCGCGGCAATGGTTGCTGGCCTGATGAACACGGTTAGCGGTCTTTGCCTGTCTATTTTCGAGGCGAAGATGGCCATTGATGAGTATCAGAGCGATGATGAGGATGCCGCCGTTGCTCATAGCGGTATGTCGCTGGGTGGAATCCTCTTCGGCCTGGGTACCCTTGGAGTGGCTAGTGAAGCCGCCGCCAATATTGTTGCCGCGGAAAGTGCGGGATCTCTGGTCGGTGCAAGCGCTTCGCTGGCGCGGTTCGGCTTGGTTGTCCGGCTAGCTGCTTTGTCTCGCTTTGCACCGTTATTTGCCATCTGGGGTTGGGTCGGCGTGGCTCTGATTGTCGGGAACGTTATCTACCTGATGTATGCCGACAACAATCCTCTCGAGGAATGGCAGTTGCATTGTGCCTGGGGGCATATGGCGTATGATGGTGAAGGGACCGTAGCCAACCGGAAAGGTGAGCAGGAGACTATTCATTATGCCGGCTGGCAGGTTAATCCAGGCGCGGAAATAGCTGCGATCCTGAGGCTGTTGGTCGGTTACAGCGCCGAAGCCACGTGGTTGGATAACCGTGACAAAGTGGCAATCAGCGCCCCGTCCTGGGAAAAAATCAGGAAAGCCCCCCAGGGATTCAATCTTAATGCCACGGTCCCGCCCTTTAGCAAAGGAAAACTGATCATGGGCCTTATTTTTTATGATACCACCCAACGCGGCAAACGTTTTTTTAACGAAGAACGCAGTGCCGAAAGCTATTACCAGAATTTAACGAAAGACAGTAAGGACTATGCTCCGGACAGCCGCCCGCAAGCTATTACCCATAACTGGGGAATAGGCGTGGAGGATATCCCCAAAGATGCGGTCGTTGCCGAAGTCCGTCTCTGGTTTGATCCGTATGGAGATGGAACCACTCTTTTACCAAACAGTAACGGATTGTTGCTGACGACATATAAAGAGGGAGAAACCGCACATGCCCAAAGCCTCTGATTTTAAATATAAATTTTGGTTTGATGACTATCGCCAACTGGGACCGCCCTACAAGCGCTTTCCCGATATGGACCCGGAGCGCCATCCTGATACGATAAATGCTGTCTATTTGGAAATACCTACCTTGGGTTTTGCCAATATGTTCTTTTGTACAATTTTTGGGGGGGGGGTATATTGTGCTTTGTTGACTCTTATTGCCCCGGTATGGTGGTTTTTGGAGGACGGACATGTCGATGTATTTATATTTAGCCTTGTTCTGGGAATGCTGACTGTCGCATTTTTAGGTCTATGGCTATCTCTGAAAACTACTCAGCCTTTTCCCTATCGCCTGAACCGTATCACCCAGGAGGTACTGCTTACCAACGGAGAGCAGGTGCTGCGCATCCCCTGGGGAGAGATTCCCGTTCGGATCAAAAAAAGCCTCAATCCTCGTGGCGCCCATTGCAATTATGACCTGCAGTTCAGCTTCTCGGCGACCGCTGATGGGCAGCGCCTCTGGCATAATGTGGCGGGACATGCGCCATACGAAGAAGATGCCTTGCGTTGCTGGGAGTATTATTGCCGCTATATGGAAAGCCCGGACGGGCAGGTGGAGGTGCGGCAAACCCCGGAACGCGAAAAGAGCGCTTCAAGGAAGGGCTGGGAGGCGGATGATGAATCGAAATTCACCCAGATAACTTTTAACCTGTTTATCTTGCCTTTTTTGGCCTATCCGATCGCCAAAGCCTATTCACTGAACAAAAACAAACATAAACCCTGGCCCAAGGAAGTGCAGGATATCTGCGAGAATCACCCGCTGCTGCGGGGGCAGGGCAAGGCTGTATAGTCTTGGTTGATTCGGATCATTTGCCGCCGCTAAAATTGTTGCCGCGGAAAGTGCGGCGGAGGTATTCGGCACAAGCGTGTCGCTGGCGCGCGTCGGTCTGGTCGTCCGGCTGGCGGCGTTCTCCCGCTTTGCACCGTTATTTGCCTTCTGGGGCTGGGTCGGCGTGGCACTTATTGTCGGGAGCGTTATCTACCTGATGTATGCCGACAATAATTCTCTCGAGGAATGGCTGTTGCATTGTGCCTGGGGGCGCATCGCTTATCAGGGAGAAGGCACCATAACCAACCGCAAAGGTGAGCAGGAGACTATTCATTATGCCGGCTGGCAGGTTAATCCAGGCGCGGAAATAGCTGCGATCCTGAGGCTGTTGGTCGGTTACAGCGCCGAAGCCACGTGATTGGATAACCGTGACAAAGTGGCAATCAGCGCCCCCTCGGAGGAGAAAATCAGGAAACCAGGGATTTAACATTAATGTCACAGTCCCGCCTTTTGGCAAAGGAAAGCTGGTCATAGGCCTTATTTTTTATGATACCGCCCAACTCGGCAAGCGTTTTTTTAACGAAGAACGCAGTGGTGTCAGCTATTACGAGAATGTCCCGGTCAAGGGCAAGGATCATCCTCCGGGCAGCGGCCCGCAAGCCATTACCCATAACTGGGGAATAGGCCTTACCGATATCCCCAGGGAAGCAGTGAGTGCCGATGTCCGCCTCTGGTTTGATCCGTATGGAGATGGAACCACTCTTTTACCAACCGGCAACGGCCTGTTGCTGACAGTTCATAGAGGAGAATCCGCACATGCCGAAAGCCTCTGATTTCAAGTATAAATTTTGGTTTGATGACTATCGCCAACTGGGACCGCCCTACCAGCGTTTTCCCGAAATGCATCCGGAGCACTATCCGGATACGGTAAACGCTGTATATCTGGAAATACCTACCGTCGGTTTTGCAAATATGTTCTTTTGTACACTTTTTTTGGGGGGGTATATTGTGCTTTGTTGACTGCTCTCGTCCCGATATGGTGGTTCATAACGGAAGGACATGTCGATGTTTCCGGGTTTAGATTTGTTCTGGGAATACTGGCTGCCGCATTTCTAGGCCTATGGCTATCCCTGAAAACCTCTCAACCGTTCCCCTATCGCTTAAATCGAATCACCCAGGAAGTTTTGCTTACCAACGGAGAGCAGGTGCTGCGCATCCCCTGGGGAGAGATTCCCGTTCGGATCAAAAAAAGCCTCAATCCTCGTGGCGCCCATTGCAATTATGACCTGCAGTTCAGCTTCTCGGCGACCGCTGATGGGCAGCGCCTCTGGAATTGTGTCGGTGGTCATGCTCCGTTCGAAGAACGTTCCTTGCGCCGCTGGGAGTATTATTGCCGCTATATGGAAAGCCCGGACGGGCAGGTGGAGGTGCGGCAAACCCCGGAACGCGAAAAGAGCGCTTCAAGGAAGGGCTGGGAGGCGGATGATGAATCGAAATTCACCCAGATAACTTTTAACCTGTTTATCTTGCCTTTTTTGGCCTATCCGATCGCCAAAGCCTATTCACTGAACAAAAACAAACATAAACCCTGGCCCAAGGAAGTGCAGGATATATGCGAGAATCACCCATTACTGCGGGAGCAGGATAAGGCCGCGTAGCCTATGATTTTTAACGAAGAAGACAGAGCTGTCTGCTATTACCAGAACGTCCCGGTCAACGGCAAGGACCATCCTCCGGGCAGCGGCCAGCAGACATTACTCATAACTGGGAGGCCTTGCCAATTTCCCCAGGGAAGCAGTAAGTGCCGATGTTCGACAACCGTTCACCGGGAATAGCAAGGCGCACGCATAACTTCAGAACCTGAAATCATTCACCAGCACTCCATATGAGCACGAATAGCAATGGCTTATTGCCGACAGTTCATAGGGAGAAGCCACACATGTCGAAAGCCTCTGATTTCAAATATAAATTGTGATTTGATGATTATCGCCAACTTGAACAGCCCTACCAGCGCTTCCAAGGCAAACCCCGGAACGCGAAAAGAGATATGCAAAACCTGAAGAAGAGCGGAATCAATTCTACCGCCGGGGATAATCCTTTTTCCACAGTTCTCTTTGTCTTCGATTATAGTCGGTCAGGGCATGATAAAAAGCGCCTACCGCGAGTTCGGCGCAATGGAAATGATCCGGAGAGAGTGTTTCCAGATAATCCGAGACATTTTCCGGAGTGAGCTTCCAGCCGTCGGTGAGGGTTCGTCCCTCCATCAGGTACGAGACGGTGTTGCCGCAGGCAACGGTATTGGCGCAGCCTTCGACCCGAAAAGTGATCATGCGGATCTGTCCTGCCTGTATGGACAGGAAAATTTCAATAGTATCGCCGCAGTCGCCTATCCTTTTGCCGTAACCGTCGGGTTTCTCAAGTTCTCCATACCGTTCCACCCTGGAAACCATTTCCTGAAAATTTTTTGAGTGGTCCTGAAATGAGTTGTGGTGCGTCTTTTCCATAGTGTATCAGCGTAGACCTTTGCTTCTGAAAAATTCTTTGTATTTCATATCCTCCTTCAGGATATGTCCGACCAGCCAGGTGCCGAGATAATCCAAAAGGGCGACAGAGAGGATGTTCGGTCCCATGTCCGATGCCGAGCAGAAAGAAATGGTTTTGTCGATAAATTTCTGATGCTGTTCTTCCTGCCTGCTTTTCTGGTCATAACCGTATTCGGCCATGAGGTATTCTTCCGCCCGGAAATGGGTCTGGGCGTAGTCGGTCATTTCTGTCAGAAGTTCGGCAATGGTCTCCGGGTCGGTCAGGGTATGCTGTTCCTCAATCAGCCTGTTTATCATACCGAGCAGTTTCTTATGCTGCTCATCCATTTGTTTTACCCCAACGCTGAATTCATTTCTCCAATTGATGATATCCATAAGCCTTCTCAATTTATAAGTGGTTGTTTTTCCAAGATACTCTGTGATTATATTGCAGAATACCACGCAGGGGATTCTTTACAAGAAATATTTGACCGGAAAAATGACAAGGTAAATAACTGCCTGATTTCTGATTGAAAAAACAGAAATCAGGCAGAATGGAGGGAAAGGACTTCTCTAACCCCCGCAAAGCACGGGGGTAAGGACCTTCACGAAATTCATTCTAAACAACAAGAAATGAATTTCTAATGCACTAACGTTCGGACATCGGGATGAAATGACGGGCTTTTTCGCCGATATAAATCTGACGTGGCCTTGATATTCTCAATTTATGATCATGCATCTCTTTCCAGTTGGCAATCCAGCCGGGCATTCGGCCTATGGCGAACATGACGGTGTACATATTGAGTGGAATGCCGATTGCCCGAAGCAGGATACCGCTATAGAAGTCAACGTTGGGATAGAGTTTTCTGGAAATGAAAAAGTCGTCGCTCAGCGTGGTTTCCTCAAGTTCCAGCGCGATATCGAGCAGGCTGTCCTGCACATTGAGTTCTTGTAAAACGTCATGAACACGTTTTTTCAGGATTATCGACCTTGGATCGAAGTTTTTGTATACCCTGTGGCCAAAGCCCATAAGTCTGAATGGATCATTTTTATCCTTGGCCTTTTCCAGGTAATACGTGGGCGGACGGCCGGATTCCCGAATATCCTCGAGCATCTTGATCACCGCGGCATTGGCTCCGCCGTGCAATGGTCCCCAGAGGGCGCAGACCCCGGCGGCAACCGAGCTGAAAAGATTCGCCCGGGAACTGCCGACTACCCGAACGGTAGAAGTTGAACAGTTCTGCTCATGATCCGCATGCAGGATCATGAAGAGGTTGAGAGCCTTGTCGATGGTTGGAGTTACCTTGTATTCCTGGAATGGATTGGAAAACATCATATGCAGAAAATTACCGCAGTAGGTAAGGTGGGGGTTCGGTTGGTTGATCGGTCTGCCCGAGGCCATCCGGTAGGCAAAGGCGGCAATGGTTCGCACCTTGGAAAGCAGCAGGGATGCGGTCCGGTCAAACTCCGCTCCTGTAGTCGGCACTTCGAGAACCTCCGGATGAAAACAGGCAATAAGGTTCAACATGGCTGAAAGAATCGCCATGGGGGGTGCCGATTTCGGGAAGCCTGAGAAGTGGTGCTCAAGATTGGTGTGGATCGGAGCATGTTCCTTGATCCTTTCCGAAAAGTTGTGCAGCTGTTCCTTATTCGGTAGCTCACCGTAGAGGATCAGATATGCGGTTTCAATGAAGATGGCTTTTTCAGCCAGTTCTTCAATGGGATAGCCTCTGTATCTGAGGATGCCGTTTGCACCGTCGACATAGGTGATAGAGGAGTAGCAGGAGCCGGTATTACCGAATCCGGGGTCCATGGTGATGAGGCCGGTTTCTTTGCGGAGATCTTGCGTATCGATACATCTTTCGTTTTCAGTTCCGGTGATGACATCAAACTCATACTTTTTACCATCGATGCTCAGTGTTGCTTTATCGCTCATAGTTCTCTCCAGGGCAAATTTATAAATCCGTAATAACCAGAGCCTGTTATAGTACTGGTCATAGTTTAATAAGCATTTCAGGGTGAATTGTTTCGTATGATAAAAATAATAGTAATCAGTTGCGAAGGTGGCAATATTGGTTGGAATAATGGTTGCAATAACTATAAAACCCACTCACGCACGAATTCCAATGAATGAGGAGTCGAGGACCGCCGGAAACGCCTAACATGACAACGATTCGCCTCATCTTATCCGGCCCCGGCAAGCAGAGTTGGTCAGGCTGCAGGACCTGCATGCCGATTCTTGTATGTATTCGTGTTTTACCGCTTAATACCACATAGTTAAGCTTTTGTTTGGGTAAAAAATATACAGGCGGGGAAATTTTTATTCAGCCCGGCGGATAGTATTACGATAGTTCGTCGGGAAAATTCCGCGTTATAAAGGTCTAATATGTTGTTATTAAAGAATTAATTATCTGTTTGGCAGTAAAAGGTGCCGTTGGTACTGTTTTTGCTCTTTCCTCCCCGACGACCGGCAGTGGAAATTTTCTTGATCGAGTCGGCTCTTGAGGCATTGATTGATTGCGGGAGATTGAAATTCAGACAGGTCCGGGAAGTACCAAGAATGTTGCCGGCCATATGGCTAATTACACTCTGCTGATTACCAAAGAAGTGGTATCATGAAAAGGTGCAGCAATTGGGAGCAATTGAGCCCGGGTTGAATTGAAATCATTACTGAGGACCACACCTGGAGTATATTTGGAACAGAAATCTAATATCATGGTAACGCGTCGCACAACTCTCTATTTTACGGTAATTTTAATATTTTGTGTATGGCAGGGTCTCGCCGGTTGTGCCAAGGTCGGTCCGGATTACCTCAAGCCCGCTCCGGAGGTTCCCAATACCTGGCAGGCTCCGCTACATGGCGGCTTGACTTCCGGCTCTCCCGATAAAGAGCTTCTTGCCAAGTGGTGGACGCTCCTCAAGGATCCTCTGTTAAACAGCTTTATTCAAAAAGCGATAGCCGGTAATCTCGATCTTAAACAGGCACGGGCCCGCCTTCTGGAAGCCCGAGCCAGACGTGATATCAGCTCGGCCGGGCTGTTTCCGGCTCTCGATGCCAGCGGCTCGGTGACAAAAAGCCGGACCAGCGGCAATCGCGGCAGCGGCATGACTTCAACCAGCTATGCCACAGGCTTTGATGCCGGCTGGGAGCTTGATCTTTTCGGTGGGACGAGACGCGCGGTGGAGGCGGCACAGGCCGAGCTTGACGCAAGCCGGGAAGATCTTCGTGATGTCCTGGTTTCTCTGCTCTCGGAAGTGGCGCTCA
Source organism: uncultured delta proteobacterium (assembly GCA_963835305.1). Classification (GTDB taxonomy): domain Bacteria; phylum Desulfobacterota; class Desulfobulbia; order Desulfobulbales; family Desulfocapsaceae; genus Desulforhopalus_A. The sequence goes on along the minus strand of CAWIEU010000005.1, from coordinate 136,942 downwards.
ACTATATCGACGTTCGCACCTATCAGGCCCGGCTGCGGATTGCCAAGGACAACCTCGCCGCCCAGCAGGATTCCTTCAACCTGATTGAAGCGAGGTACCAAAGCGGTCTGACCGACGAACTGGCCCTGCAGCAGGCAAGGTATCTGGTTGCAAGCACCCGCGCCCAGATCCCCACGTTGCGAACCGGTCTTGCGGGCGCGATGAATCTGCTCGCCGTGCTTCTGGGTCAGCCTCCAGGTTCGCTGAGTGAACAGCTTCAGGAAAGAGTAGCGCTTCCCGAGCTGCCGCTCTCGGTTGCCATAGGTATTCCGGCGGAGACGCTACGGCACAGGCCGGATATCCGCAGGGCCGAACGGTTACTGGCGGCACAAACCGCCCAGATCGGAGTGGCTACCGCCGACCTCTATCCAGCATTCAGGTTCAACGGCTCCATTGGTCTTGAGGCCCTCTCAGCCGGCAGTTTGTTCAAGTCCGGCAGCGGCAGCTATTCCTTTGGACCAAGCTTCAGCTGGACGATTTTCGATGCCGGGGCGATTGCGGCCAACATCCGGCTCCAGTCGTCTCTGCAACAGGAGGCTCTGGCCAGCTACAAGGCCACGGTCCTCTCGGCGCTCCAGGAGGTGGAAGATGCACTGGTTGCATATGCCCAGGAACAGGAACGTTATCGGGCGTTGCAGGATTCGGCCGATGCCGCCGGACAGGCCGCTTCCCTTGCCGAGATTCAGTATCAGGCGGGACTCACTAATTTTACCGAAGTCCTGGACGCCAGGCGCTCGCTGCTTTCCTTTCAGGATGACCTGGCGCAGAGTGCGGCGACCATGACCGGCAATCTGATACGGCTCTATAAAGCCCTGGGTGGGGGCTGGACTTCCTTTGTTCCGGAATCACAATCTTAATACCATGGACACAAAACCAATGACCATAAATGCTACACAACAAAATCAGAACAGCAGTCTGGGCGATATTCTGAATGTGGAAAAAAGATCAGCTTCCAAAAAAAGGTTGAAACGGCTGCTGGGCTGGGTAATTTTTATCCTGTTGCTAGTCGCTCTCGGGTTGATACTGGCAATGCGAGATAAGACCGGCACAGTTCTCTATCGAACCGAGCAGGCCTATCGCGGCGACCTTACCATCAAGGTCAATGCCACCGGCAATCTCCAGCCCACCAATCAGGTTATTATCGGCAGCGAACTCTCGGGAACCGTCAAGTCTGTGAAGGTCGATTACAATGATCAGGTCAAGGTCGGGCAGGTTCTGGCCCTGCTGGATACTTCAAAACTGTCGGCGCAGGTTCTCCAGTCCAGGGCTTCCCTCGACTCGGCCAAGGCCAAGGTGCTGCAGGCCCAGGCAACCATTAAGGAGACCAGCGCGGCTCTTGATCGTCTGCATGAGGTGGGCAAACTCAGCAACAACAGGGCCCTGTCGAAGAGCGATCTCGATACCGCCCAGGCCGCGCTGGATCGCGCCAAGGCCGACTATGCCAGTGCCGTGGCCACGGTATCCCAGGCAGAGGCCACCCTCACACTCAATCTGACGGATCTGGCCAAGACGGAAATTCGCTCCCCTATCAACGGCATCGTCCTGACCCGCTCGGTTGAACCCGGACAGACGGTGGCCGCCTCCCTTCAGGCCCCGGAATTGTTTTCTCTTGCGGAAAATTTAGCCCAGATGGACCTGCACGTTGATGTTGATGAGGCCGATGTCGGCAAAGTCCAGGTGGGCCAGCCGGCCGTTTTTACCGTCGATGCCTATCCGGATCGCAGTTATCCTGCGGAATTGACCCAGATCCGCTACGGGGCGACAACGACCAGTGGAGTGGTAACCTATGAGACGATTCTCAAGGTGGATAATTCCGATTTATCCCTGCGCCCGGGCATGACCGCCACCGCTGATATCACGGTTAAAAAAGAAGTCGACACACTGCTCGTTCCCAATGCGGCACTGCGCTTTTCGCCCAAGGCAGAGGGGGAGACAACCGTTAGCAGAGGCGGCAGCCTGCTCAGTAAACTCATGCCCCGGCATCCTCCTCGTGCCGGTGGTAAACGCAAAGAAATCATCGGAGAGCCGAAAAAAACACAACATGTTTGGACCCTGGTAAACAACCAGCCCGTGGCGATTCCGGTTACCATCGGTCTCACCGATGGTTTTTCGACCCAGATCGTCAAGGGGGATGTTACTCCAGGCATGAAGCTGATCATCGATGCCGTGAGCAGTAAAAAATGATGGCGTCGTAAAAACTCTTCATCTTCTTCGTTGCAGCAAATTTTCAATCATTCCGAAGTACCTCTTGTACGTCGAAATGATTGAAAATTTGCGCGCCTCGAAGCTGAAGTTTTTTACTTAGCCATCGCTGATTTTAGTACCTTACAGATTGTTTTCTTATTTTTTTGCAAGAAAACAATCTGTTTAAAGGTACTTATCCCCGTGTCTTGCGGGGGTTAGGTTTTTACGAGAATATTGAAAATGAAAATTCAAACCGTAACGGACAGAGCTGACGTTCCCCTGATCGAGCTTCAGGGCGTGACGAGGGTATACGGAACCGGCAGCGCCGCAATGAAGGCCCTTCGGGGGATCGATCTGTCCATTTGGGCCGGCGAGTTCGTGGCGGTTATGGGACCGAGCGGCTCGGGAAAGTCAACCTGTATGAACATTCTCGGCTGTCTTGATACCCCTTCCTCCGGTACCTTCCTGTTCGAAGGGATCGCGGTGGGTGGGTTGTCGCGCGACCAGCTGACCTTGATGCGCAGACATTGTCTGGGCTTTATTTTTCAGGGCTTTAATCTGTTGAATCGCACCTCGGCGCTGGAAAATGTCGAGCTGCCACTGATTTATCGAGGAATTGCCGCGGCGGAACGGCACAGCCGGGCCCGGGAAGCCCTGGCCATCGTCGGGCTGACCGGCTGGGAGAATCACACCCCCGGGGAATTGTCGGGAGGCCAGCAACAGCGCGTAGCCATTGCCCGCGCAATCGTCACGGAACCCAAAGTGCTGCTCGCCGATGAACCGACCGGCAATCTCGATTCGGCCCGGAGCCGTGAGGTCATGGAACTGCTGACCTCCTTTAATCGTGAGCGCGGGCTGACCATTATCATGGTCACTCACGAACCGGATATGGCCGAGTACGCCGGCCGCCAGATTCATTTTCTCGATGGGCTGATCGACACCACGCAAACCGGGAGGACTACCTGATGTTTTGGGAAACCGTTATTCTGGCATTTCGGGAAATACGCCGGAATGTCCTGCGTTCTTCGCTTACCATTCTCGGCATCGTCATCGGCGTCGCAGCGGTCATCACCCTGGTGACTCTCGGCAGCGGGGCCACGGCCCAGGTTGCCGCGGAGATCTCCAGTCTTGGCAGCAACCTTTTGCTGGTCCGGGCCGGTCAGGGGTTTCGAGGCCCCGGCGGGGCAAGCGCCGCCGCCAAACCATTCAAACAGGATGATGTCAGGTCAATCACCCAACAGATCAGCGGCATTGCGGCGGTCGCCCCGAACAGCTCAAGCTCGGCCCAGGTTATTGCCGGCAACACCAACTGGTCGACAACCGTCACAGGCAGCACCAACGACTTTCTTTTCGTGCGGGCCTGGACACTTGCTGCCGGCCGATCGTTTACCGAGAATGAACAGAGATCCGGCAAGGCGGTATGCATTCTTGGAGCTACCGTGAAAAGGGAACTGTTCGGCAATCGAGACCCCTTGGGAGGAACAGTCCGGTTAAAAGGGATTACCTGCCAGGTTATCGGTGTCTTTGCGGCTAAAGGACAATCAAGCGGCGGCAATGATCAGGACGACTTTGTCCTGATCCCCTTGCATACCTTGCAGCGGAGGATAGCCGGCAATACCGATATCAGCACCATTTACGTTTCAGCTCTGGACGGCGCCTCGACCTCAAAGATACAAGCAGACATTGAGAATCTGCTGCGCGAACGGCGGCATATCGGCAATGGCCAGGACGATGATTTTTTTGTTCGCGACATGCAGGAAATCATGAGCACGCTGACCGGTACAACCCGGATACTCACGACCCTTTTGGGAGCGGTGGCCGCGGTCAGTTTGTTGGTCGGCGGGATAGGAATCATGAATATCATGCTGGTCTCGGTGACCGAGAGAACCCGCGAGATAGGTATCCGGCTGGCTATCGGGGCCATGGAACAGGATGTTCTCATGCAGTTTCTGGTGGAGTCGGTGGTATTGTCCTCCTTCGGCGGCCTGTTCGGCATTGCTTTTGGCCTTGGTGCCGCCGCCCTTGGCGCAGAGGCAATGAATATGCCGTTTATCTTCAGCCCCGGCATAGTCGCGGTTGCCTTTTTATTCTCCGGCGCGGTCGGTATCATTTTCGGATATTTTCCCGCCCGAAAAGCCGCCAGGCTCGATCCGATCGAAGCCTTGCGTCATGAGTGACGGAGCTCCGTCAGGGGAAAGCGCTTGTTCTTTGCCTCCGGTAGGGATATATGTTTATAGAGGGAGTCATTCCACAAGATAATTTGAAGAGGGACGAGCATGACAAAGCAAAAAGCGAACTGGGACGATATTCCATCGCTAGAGGGGCTTGAAGTCGACTGGCAGTTTGAGCCGGAAAACCCCCTCGGCAGAAGAGAAAAGTTAAGGATCGCCAAGGGCGAACTCTATCCGCTTCTTGATGTGCAAAGCATACCGGTTAAGGTGGTTTCGAAAGACTTTGAGGAAACAGGCTACCTGATCGATATTGCTCAAAGCGGACTGGCCGTTCTTCTGAAAACCCGGCTTGCTCAAAACCAGCAGGTGAAAATAGGCCTTTTTCTTGGCAAGCAGAAGATCATATCGCGGGCGCTCATCAGAAACGTTCGGGAGGAAAGCGGCTCATACAGAACCGGTATGGAATTTGTCGATTTACAGCAAGAATATGATTCCTTTATCGTCGGGCTCATTTCTACCAAAGTCTTTAAGTCAATGGGATGACTGACAGGCAGGCCGTGCAGTCGTCTGCCTTCCGTTCGCAGTATGGGTTAAGCCGACCATCCTTCCACCGCCTATGCCGGATATTACCGAAAATCTGCGCGGCATCGTTTCCCGCGTCACCTACCATAACCCTGAGAGCGGCTGGTCCGTGCTCAGGGTTGCCCCTTTTAACAGCCCCAATACCCTTGAGACGGTAACCGTGCACCAGACCCAGGTCTTTGCCGGAGCCACCATGGAGTTTCATGGCGCCTGGACGGTGCACCCGCAATTTGGCAGACAATTCAAAGCGACGCTGGCAATAGAGAAAAAACCGGCGACAACCGCCGCGCTGGAAAAATATCTCGGCTCCGGCCTGATCCATGGCGTCGGGCCGAAAACCGCCGGCAAGATCGTCCGTAACTTCCGGGAAAATACCCTGGATGTTTTTGAGCATGATATCGGCAGATTACTGGAGGTGCCGGGTATAGCCCAAAAGAAACTCCGCATGATCGAGGAAGCCTGGCGGGAGCACCGGGTTGTGCGGGAGGTGATGATGTTTCTGCAGGGGCATGGCATATCGACCCTTTTTGCGGTGCGCATCTATAAAAAGTATGGCGATCAGGCGATTCGGATAGTCAGTGACGATCCCTATCGACTGGCTAACGATTTTTACGGCATCGGTTTTTTCTCCGCGGACCGGGTGGCACTCAGCCTGGGGCTGGCGGAAGACAGTGAGCAACGGCTGACCGCCGCCGTGAAACACGTTCTTGCCGCCGGCCGCGAGCAGGGGCACTGCTATCTGATATCGACGCAGATTACCACCGAAGTGGCTGCTTTGCTTGGTTTTGATCCGAAAAACCGTCTGGCCGATATTCTGCGCAGGATGGAAATGGAAAATCAGCTGAAGGTGCGTCTGCTGCCGCTGGCCGACGGATCCGAGCAGCTTTGTTACTACTCGAAGTCACTCTATTATGATGAAGCTTATGTGGCGGATAAAGTCTGCAGCATGGCACATAAGCTGGAATTTGATGAGACGGCCGCGGCCAGGTGGATCGAGCAGCATTGCCGAAAACAGGGGATCTCGCTCAGTAAAGAACAGGCGGCTGCCGTGCAGGCAGTCGTTGCCAATCAGTTTTCAGTACTGACCGGCGGGCCGGGCTGCGGCAAGACCACGACCACGCTGGTCATCGTCAGGTTGCTTGAACATCTCGGCAAACGAGTCGTTCTTGCCGCCCCAACCGGGCGGGCCGCCCAGCGTATGGCCGAGGTCATCGGCCGGGAGGCCAAGACCCTGCACCGGTTGCTGGAGTGGCAGAACGGCATGTTCAAGAAAAATGAAGAACAGCCTCTCTCGGCGGATTTTCTCATTGTTGATGAATGTTCCATGCTGGACATTTCTCTTACGGCATCACTCTTAAAAGCGGTCCCCCCTGGTTGTCAGGTGCTGTTTATCGGAGACGCCGATCAGCTGCCGTCGGTGGGAGCGGGCAATGTCCTGCGGGATATCATCGATTCCGGGTCGGTTGCCTCGTTCCGGCTCACCAGGGTATTTCGTCAGGCACGGGAGTCCAGGATTATCGAATATGCCCATAGAATCAATAAAGGTGAGACTCCACCCATTGATTCCCCCTTCAAAAAACCGCAACTCTGGCGGGAGAAAACGGATTGTCTTTTTATCGATTCGGACGAGGCGACCAAAGAGCAACTCAGCTTTGTAGCGCGGGTCAAGCGACATTATAATCTGCAGCTCCCTCAGCTGGAAGGATTGACAACTGCGGAAAATTTCTATGAATTCAGAACCGGCGAGCAGATCCGTTCCTCTTATGAAGAAGATTTTATCGTTCCGCAGAAATTTCTGCATGTCGATCTGGAAAAAGTGCGGCAGGCGGAGAGCGGTGTCGATGAATTGAAAGCGGTACTCTCCAAAGTGCATCCCTGGTCAACCCTGCATTATGGCCTGTCCGCCGTCGATGCGGTGGTTCGGCTCTACCTGGAATGGATCCCGAAATATCACGGAAGGGATTGTGAAATCCAGATCCTCTCACCGATGACTCGGGGTAGTCTGGGTACGGCCAATCTCAACCGGGTTATTCAGGAGGCCGCCAATCCTCCGGGTCCTGGCAAAGCGCAACTTCTGGTGGGCGAGAGGGTTTTTCGCGAAGGCGACCGGGTAATCCATCGAAGAAACAATTACGATCTGGGTGTCTTCAACGGCGATATAGGGACAATCCAATCCATCGACAATGTGAACCTGAGTTGTGTGGTCAGTTTTTTTCCTGATGGAAGAGAAGTCCTGTATCAGAGAGATGATATCCTGGAACTCGATCTTGCCTACGCAATAACCATTCATAAGTCGCAGGGCAGTGAATTCGGCGCGGTAATCATGCCGGTTTTGACCCAGCATTTCAAGATGCTTTTCCGCAATCTCATCTACACCGGCTTGACCCGGGCACGAAAACTTGCCGTGGTCGTCGGCTCGCGTAAAGCGTTGGCGATGGCGGTTCACCAGCAGGATACAAGCAAGCGCCAGACGGCGCTGCGGCAGCTGCTGGCAGGGGGAACCGGGAGTGGTCTCCACCCGATAAAATGATTGGCGTCCCCTGGTTGCAATGTCTTCAAGGTGTATTAAGATATGCCAGCTGATACCAGTGGAAATTTTTTCGGAGGAGATGATGTACATCAGTATTGATTTTGACGGAACAATGGTCGATCACCGCTATCCCGACATAGGCGAGCCCGTGCCCGGGGCAATCACCTGGTTGCAGCGGCTGCAGCGTCATGGAGCGAAGATCATCCTGTTTACGATGCGCTCCGATAGATCGGCGGATATGTGCCTCTTAAAAGATGCGGTGGATTATATGGAGAAAAACGGGATTGAGTTGTTTGGGGTCAACAGGAATCCGGATCAGGATGCCTGGACCAGCAGTCCCAAGGCCTATGCTGAAGTCTATGTCGATGATTCAGCTTTCGGCTGTCCGCTCATTCAGCCGAAAGGTTTTGCCAGACCATGTGTGGACTGGAAAAAAGTAGGTCCGCAACTTGAGCATATGCTTCTTTGCCGGAGGCAGATCTGATGCCTGCGATGCGGGATCGGAGGAGGCGGCTTAATCGAAAGAGGTCTGCAGCTGGACCACATACAGATCTAGAACGGCAAAAAGTTCATCTACCACGATAAAATCTCTCGCTTTGATGGTTTGGGAAAGATCGGTGATCAGGGATGCCAGTTTCTGGAAACCGAACATCCCGGCAACACCCTTGAGAGCATGGGCTTTCACATAGATGCTCTCGTAATCCTCATCCTTCAGGAACGATTTCATCGAGATCAAGTCTCCGGAAATAGTCTGGAGCAGGTCGGGAAGCATGTCGCGCAATGCTTCAGGAATCTTTTCCGGGGTCTCATTTTCCATACAGTAGCCGATGGCCTTGTTGCCCATTTTTTCAGGGATCGGCAGCGCTTTGTCACTTGTTGAATAGCGGAACAGGGTCTGTATCAGCTCCCTCTTGAAAAAAGGCTTAGTCAAAACCCCGTCGAAGCCGGCTTGCAGAAATTTGTTTCTTTGTTCCTGAAAGGCGTGGGCAGTAACGGCTAGAATGATCTGCGGAGTGAGTTTTCCCTGCTTTTCCCTGTTGCGAATTTCCTGGGTGGCCGTGAGCCCGTCCATGACCGGCATTCTTACATCCATCAAAATAAGATCAAACATATCACCGGTAAAATATTTAAGGGCCTCTTCACCGTTTTCCGCAGCCTGGACGAAAACGGGGTAATCCTTCAGATACATTTTTATTACTTCGATGTTTTCCCTGATGTCGTCTACCGCCAGGATTTTCAGGGAGGGAAAATTTTCCGGCAGGATTAAAGAGGCGTCGAGGCGAAGCCGTCCTCTCTCCGCGGGAGCCGCCGGCGGCAGCGGCAGATAACAGCTGAAAACCGATCCCTTGCCGAGCGCACTTCGCACCGTTAATTGCCCTCCCATGGCATTGGTCAGTTTCTGGCTGATTGCCAATCCCAGTCCGGCGCCGCCGTGCTGTTGGCTGAGCGAATCGTTCACCTGGGTAAAACGGTCGAAGATAATTTTCTGCTTATCCGCCGATATGCCTATGCCGGTGTCTATGACCGATAGGATAAGGCCGTTTTTTTCCGTAAAGTTTTCTTTTATGATCAAACGAATAGAACCTGACTGGGTGAATTTGACCGCGTTGTTGATCAGATTGAGCAGGATCTGGAAAATTTTCAGCGGGTCCCCGATTCGTTCCATAACCAGAAGGGGATCATGCTCCACCAGGAAGGCGAGCTTTTTTTGCAGGCAGAGCGGCAGGGCGGAAGCTTCGATCTGATGAATGATTTTATGCAGGCTGAAAGGCTCCGGTTCAACGGTTATCTTGCCGGCGTCAATACGGGAAAATTCCAGGATATTGTTGAGAATCTCCATGAGCTGTCTGCCTGTCACCCGCAAACTGCACAGGTATTGCATCTGCGTCTTGTCCAGTTCGGTTTCCGCCAGCAGATTGGCCATGCCGAGAATAATATTCAAGGGCGTGCGGATCTCATGGCTCATATTGGCTAGAAAATCCGATTTTGACAGATTTTCCTGCTGAGACAATTCCCGGCATCGCAGCAGCTTTTCGTTCATTCGCTCGAGAAGGCGCCTGTTGTGAGCATTATCTTCTTCCTGCTTGAGCCGTTCGGCCCGCAGTCTATCTACTTCCTGCCGTAGCTGGAGACACTCTTCTTCCAGGGTGGTTATCTTTTGCCGGAGATAAGACTCGTGGTCCTTTGTCATGTGTTTGCCGAACCAGGTTTGCGGTAGCAGAAGAACTTTTTTGCCTGTCGCTTTGATGTATTTAAAGCAGGTTCCTTCAAGTGAAGTCCCCACGGCTACCGGTTTTAGAATGGAGGTAATATAACGTAATATTACCAAAACCTGCATACTTTCATTAAATTGATGGGGAAATTTCCGGTGAATAATGCTAGTCTTTGCCCACGTAGCCGCTTGGTCCGGCCTGCTGGCACGGACTTTGTAACGCAATGTGGAGAAAAAATGGAATGGTCTGTGGGTTTCGCAGCATTGCTGATAAAACGGGAACCTCGATGTTCTTCAACCGGATGTAAATACTAGAAAGGAAAAGATCATGGGTGTGGCAGTTACACAGCTCTATAGAAAAATTGATAACGATCGAGCCTATTGTTTTAATATTGAATCGACACGCAAATTAACGGACCAGGAGATGAATTGTTTGCGGCTCATTCTGGCGGACGGTTTCCTGCTGGACAGCGTCGGTGACACTCCGGCTCTCCAGGGAGAAAGAGTGGTGGAGGTCGGTCCGAGACTGAACTTTGCCACCGCCTGGTCGTCGAACATGGTCTCCATCTGCAAGGCTACCGGCCTCGATATGATCACTCGGGTAGAGCGATCCAGGCGATACCTCGTACCGGAATCGGAAGATGTCCGGGACTTTATTGATCGGCACCATGACCGGATGACCGAGTGTCACTACCCGGAGCCATTGTCAACTTTTGAAACAGGCGTCATCCCTGAAGCGGTATACGAGGTGGATCTCAAAACCAAGGGACCCGAAGGGTTGACCGAATTGCCCGGGATCTCCATGGATGAATGGGACCGAACTCTCTATTACGACTACTTCGTCAACCAGCAGCAGCGCAATCCAACCATCGTTGAGATCATGGATCTAAACAATGCCAATTCAGAGCATTCCCGCCATGGTTTTTTTAAAGGGAAACAGGTAATCGACGGCGAAGCGATGGAAGGGACGCTTTTCGAGCTGGTAACCGACACTCTTCGGGCAAATCCCAAAGGTTCACTGATCGCCTTTAAGGATAATTCCAGTGTTGTCAGTGGGTATGAAATCAATACCCTTATACCGGGGGAGCCCGGAGTTCCTTCCCCGCTTGTGCCTGTCAAGGTAAACTACCATCTTCTTCTGACGGCGGAGACCCATAACTTCCCCACCGGGGTGGCACCTTTTCCCGGCGCGGAAACGGGTACCGGTGGCCGGATCCGTGACGTTCAGGGAACAGGGAAGGGCGGTTTCGTCATCGCCGGAACAGCCGGATATTGCGTGGGGAACCTGAATATTCCGGGCTATGAACTGCCCTGGGAGAATCGCTATCCCTGTCCCGATAACCTGGCTCCTGCACTCGAAATAGAGATTGAAGCGAGTAACGGCGCATCTGATTATGGCAACAAGTTTGGCGAACCGCTCATTCAGGGCTTTACCAGATCCTTTGATATGCGCCTGGAAAACGGTGAGCGTTGGGGATTTTTAAAGCCGATCATGTTTACTGCCGGGATTGGTCAGATCGACAGCCGCCATACCGAAAAAGCGCAGGCGGAAAAAGGAATGCTCATCGTCCAGGTGGGTGGTCCGGCCTATCGCGTCGGCTTTGGCGGCGGTGCAGCTTCCAGCATGCTGCAGGGCGAGAATGAATCAAGCCTTGATTTCAATGCGGTACAGCGCGGCGATGCGGAAATGGAGCAGAAGATGAACCGGGTGATCCGCGCCTGCAATGAGATGGGCGATAAAACCCTCATCGACGTGATCCACGATCAGGGTGCAGGAGGGCCGGCCAATGTTTTAAAAGAGCTGGTGGAGAAATCCGGCGGCCGGGTTGAGGTTCGCAATATCCGGGTTGGCGATCCCACTATGTCGGTACTGGAAATCTATGTCGCCGAATACCAGGAACGCTGCGGCTTTCTGATCCGGCCGGAAAATATCGAAAAGTTCAAATCCATCTGTGCCAGGGAAAAGGTCGGTTGCGAGGTGTTGGGCGAGGTGACTGGTGATCTGCGCTTTGTGCTTCATGACGCCGCCGACGACACTACCCCTGTAAACATTGATCTTCCGGTTTTGTTGGGTGAAATTCCCCAGAAGACCTTTACCGACACCAGAAGACCGATTGGCGCAAAACCGCTGCGGATTCCAGCCGATTTAACGGTCGCCGGAGCCCTTCACGATGTGCTGCGGCTGGTTTCGGTCGGGTCCAAGAGGTTTCTCACCAATAAGGTTGACCGGGCGGTGACCGGGCTTATCGCCCGGCAGCAGTGCTGTGGTCCTCTGCAGCTGACTGTCAGCGATGTGGCGGTGGTCGCTCAGAGCCATTTCGGCAAAACGGGTATTGCTTCGGCCATTGGAGAACAGTCGATCAAGATGCTGGTTGATCCGGCAGCCGGGGCCAGGATGGCGGTAGGTGAGGCCCTGACCAATCTGGTCTGGGTAAAAATCCAGGAGCTGGAGCAGGTTAAATGTTCCGCCAACTGGATGTGGGCGCCAAAGTTGCCGGGAGAGGGCGCTGCCATATATGATGCCGCCAAAGCCATGCGCGATGTAATGATTGAGGTGGGCATGGCGGTGGATGGTGGCAAGGACAGCCTGTCCATGGCCACCATGGTGGGTAACGAGACCATCAAATCCCCGCGTGAACTGGTTATTTCCACCTACGCCGCGGTGCCGGATATCGACAAGGTCATCACTCCGGATATCAAAAAAATCGGTTCACCTCTGCTCTATATCGATCTGAGTGGCGGTAAAACCAGGATGGGCGGCAGTGCCCTGGCCCAGGTTATGGGACAGGTTGGGGACGCGAGCCCTGATGTCGAAGACGGCCTGCTTTTAAAGAATAGTTTCCAGACAGTGCAGGAACTGATCGCCCAGGATCTGATCTCAGCCGGCCATGACCGCAGCGACGGCGGGTTGATTACCACCCTGCTGGAGATGGCTTTTAGCGGCAATTGCGGCTTTGATGTGAACCTGAAAGGTGAAAGCAGTGTTTTTGAAACCTTGTTTGCCGAGGAACTTGGCATGGTAGTCGAGATCCGGCCTGACAAAGTTTCCAGGGTGGAAGAAATTCTTACAGCAGCCGGAATACCCTTTGTCCAGCTTGGCACCTCAACCACAACAAAGCAGATACAGGTCAGTTATAACGGCAACAAGGTTTTGGACGAGAAGATGATCGTGCTGCGCAGCTGGTGGGAGGAAACCAGTTACCGGCTGGAGCGGCTGCAGATTAATCCAGCCTGTGCCGATGAAGAGAAAAACAATATCTACGATCGTAAAGGACCGGCTTACCATTTAAGTTTTACCCCCAAGCCGCCTTCCGCCGACCTGCTGACCCTTACCGATAAGCCGAAAGTGGCAATTCTGCGGGATGAGGGTTCCAATTCAGATCGGGAGATGAGTTCGGCTTTTTATATGGCCGGTTTTGAGCCCTGGGATATCTGCATGAGCGACCTGCTGGCCGGAACGGTAACGCTTGATGATTTTCGGGGACTGGCGGCAGTCGGCGGGTTTTCCTATGCCGATGTTCCCGAATCCGCCAAAGGCTGGGCGGCAACTATCCTGTTCAATCCCAGATTAAAGAAGATGTTTGAGGATTTTTACCGGCGGCCGGATACGTTCACTCTCGGCATCTGCAACGGCTGCCAGCTCTTTGGACTGCTGGGCTGGGTTCCTGAATTAGGTCTTCCCGCAGAACGCCAACCCCACTTTGTCCGCAATACCTCGGGACGTTTCGAGTCCCGCTGGAGCACGGTGAAGGTGCAGAAAAGCAAAGCCATGATGCTTGCCGGCATGGAAGGACTGGTTTTCGGCATCCATGTCGACCATGGAGAGGGACGGCTGGTTTTTCCGGATATGACCATTCTCGATCAGGTCAAAGCAGGCGGCATGAGCCCGCTGGTCTTTGTTGACGATGACGGCAATGCGACGGAGAAATATCCCTTCAATCCGAATGGTTCCATCGGCGGCATTGCCGGACTCTGTTCGGCGGACGGCAGGCATCTGGCACTTATGCCGCATCCGGAGAGGGTTTTTCTTCCCTGGCAGGCCCATTATCTTCCGGAAGAGATGAAGGAGCTTAAGGTTTCACCCTGGATGCGGATGTTTCAGAATGCCTATGCATGGTGCCAGGCTGTGAAATAATCTTGCTGATGATTTTTACCATGGCAGGCGGATTTGCCTGCCATGGTCGTTCTGTTTATCAGGGTTGGCCTGGTAACTCCATTCCCAATTGAGAACACCAGAAAGTGTCGACGACCTTCGGTTGGATCTTGGCCTTGAAACATAGACGGAAAGAACAAGGTACATGCAAAGATGTGAAGATAAATGAGTCAATAATAGAAGAAATCCCTAACAATAATTGATAGAGTGGGCATCTGTACTCGGAGCCCAAACAACAACGGGCGCCTCCGGCGCCCGAGCCGGAAAAAATAATAAAGGAGTATGCGTCGTATGATGATGGCTGGCCAGGTTATGAGGAGCCCTCCGTAGATGTCAATTCGTTATGAAACCTGCGGCAGGGGAGATTTGCGCTGAAAACGGCAAAAAGGAAGAGCTTCAGACCAAATTCGCTTGCCTGCTGCGATCCCGTTGGGCAATTGCCAGGAATGCGAATGAAAATGTTGTCAGTTTGGTTCTTATCGGTTAGGGTTACCTTGTGTTGACAAGAGGATTAGGTCTGGAAGGTCCATTCATTTTTTAGGGAAACCTGAAAAAGCGAATTCTTATCACCTGTCACCTGTCGGATTTTTGCGGGGATTGCAGAGCCATGAGAATGTCGTGTACTCCCGTCGAGATTAGTGAAGTCGCACCCGCGACGGCGCGAAGTTTACCGCCGATCCGCCGCCGGATCCTGTGCGTCTTTCCCCGCTACACCCATTCCTTTGGCACCTTTCATCATGCCTTTAAACTGTTGTCGGTCAAGGCGTTCATGCCGCCACAGGGTATCCTGCTGATCGCCGCCTATCTGCCGAAGTGGTGGGATGTCCGCTTCGTCGACGAAAACATCAGCGAGGTGACGGATGGTGCGTACCGCTGGGCGGAAGCCGTCTATATCACCGGCATGCACGTGCAGTGCGATCAAATAAGGGAGATCAACAGGCGGGCGCACAGTTTCGGCAAACTGACCGTTCTCGGCGGCCCGTCCGTTTCCGCTTGTCCGGACTGGTACGGCGACGTCGATATGCTGCACATTGGCGAACTCGGCGACGCCACCGAGGCGATCGTGCAGCGCATCGAACGGGACGTTTCGCGCCCGGCGGCCCAGGAACGCTACATCAGCCGCGAACTCCTGCCCATGCCCCGGTTCCCGGTGCCGGCCTACGATCGGATCCGGCTGACCGATTATTTTCTTGCCAGCGTGCAGTTTTCCAGCGGCTGCCCTTTTTGTTGCGAATTTTGCGATATTCCGGCACTCTACGGCCGCACCCCGCGCCTGAAGACACCGGTCCAACTCACGGCGGAACTGGATGCGATGCTGGCCCGCGGCAACCCCGGCTGCGTCTATTTCGTCGACGACAACTTCATCGGCAACCCCGAGGCCGCTGTGCCGCTGCTCGAAGCACTGGTCGGCTGGCAGCGGGAGCGCGGCTACCCTGTGCAATTCGCCTGCGAGGCCACCCTGAATCTGGGCCAGAAGCCGCACCTGCTCGAATTGATGCGAGAGGCCTGCTTCACCACCATTTTTTGCGGTATCGAGACGCCGGAGAACGAAGCACTCATGGCCTTGGGCAAGACCCAGAATATGCGCGAACCGATACGGGATACCGTCAGGACCTTCAACAGCTACGGCATGGAAGTGGTGGCCGGTATTATCGTCGGCCTCGACACCGACACGCCCCGGACCTATCGGCATATCGACGAGTTCATCGAGGCGACCGGGATTCCGATGTTGACCATCAACATCATCCAGGCCTTGCCGGGCACGCCGCTGTGGGATCGGCTGAAGGAGGAGGGAAGGCTGGTGGAAAACGCCGCCGGCCGGGCCTCCAACGTCGCGTTCAAACTCCCCCACGACACCGTTGTCAACGGCTGGCTGAGCTGTATCAGCCGCGCCTATCGGCCGGAGGCGATCTACCGCCGATTCGCCCACCAGATGCGCCACACCTATCCGAACCGCAAACCGTTGCCGGCGACCAAGGCGAGGGTCAACGCCCGCAACATTGCCCGCGGGCTGAAAATCATGCTGCAGGTGATATGGTATGCGGGGGTGCGCTCCGAGCATCAGCGGACGTTCTGGCGCATGGCCCGGCCTGCGCTCAAGCAAGGCCGCATCGAAGAGATCATCCATGTCGGCGTAGTCAGCTATCATTTGATCCGCTACGCCCAGGAGTGCCTGGATGGCAGGGGAGAAACGTCGTTCTACAACCCGGGCACGCGGGTATCGGCGATCGACCCGTTACCTGCCCATGCGGGTCCCGGAGCGACAACCCCAGCCGCCAGAAAGACCCTCCCCCGGCCGGCACCTTAATGAAAAATCTTGTCGATTAACCCCGCTGCCGTGCCGATGCCATCTTCTCGAGCCATGATCCGGCCCGCCTTCCGCGCCTTCTCCGACATTTGCGGGCTGTGGCAAGACCGAAAAATCGCTTCATGGGGTATTGACAGCACCCGGTAATATCGGGATTCTCCTCCGGGAAGGCGATCGCCTGCCAATCCGATTGTATAATCGCCCGAACCCCGGCCTTCTTCGCCGCCTCGCAAAAGAGGCGAACGCTACCTTCCGTGTCAAAGGCCGTAAGCGAACCGAAGGTGAAGTATACCGGTGGCTCGCCAGCCTCGAGGAAATCCTCGAGTGGCGCGGGCATCCGCCAATCGTCTTTCGTTCTGGGCGGAGAGAGGAAGCCACTGCTCTGGATATTGTCGCGCCAGTCGGGATAACGGGGGCAGGGCACCGGGGGGCTGGTGGCGATCAGCGTCAGCTTCTTAGTAACGTAGAGATCGTCCTGAATATTGGTAAAGGGAGCCAGGTCTTCTCTTTAGTACAGTTATTCGAGATTAGAGCTTTGGTAATCTTCGGTCTGAAGTTACTCCATTCCTGGGCAATTCTCTCCGCTGGTCCGGTCCTAACCTCTCAGGAAGAATGTAATATTTTGAATTTTTTTTGTCGGTTTACAGTTCCATTGGAAATCTCTATTTCATGGAATGAAAAAAATCAGAAAGAGATAAATTCAAATTGCATTTTGCCTCAGGTATGATATTCTATATTCTAGAATCCAGAATGGAGAATGATTCATGCTAAAGCCACAGGATATTTTTGTACTGCTCAAGTTGGTTGTGATGGGATCACGGCCATGGTCATATGCTATTTTGGCTGTAGAACTAGGGATGAGCCCTTCCCAGACGCATTCGGCACTCAAGCGAACCTTAGCTGCAAGCCTGACCGTACGCCAGGGGGAGAAAATCGTACCTCATTTCAGAAATCTCGAGGAATTTCTCATCCATGGTCTTAAATATGTTTTTTGGGCTGAGCAGGGGGAGATGACCAGGGGGATGCCGACCGCCTATGCGGCCCCTCCACTCGCGGAGTTATTGGTCAGCACTGCGTCGGAGCCTCCTCCGGTCTGGCCTGATCCGGACGGCGAGGTACGTGGGATCGCCTTTCAGCCATTACATAAGCAGGCACCCCAGGCAGCGCGTACCGATAAAAATCTTTACGAGCTATTGATTTTGGTGGACGCGGTTCGCAGCGGTCGAGCCAGAGAGAGGGAAATCGCCACGAAAAAACTGCAATTTCGGCTGGAGCAATATGCATCGGATATCTAACCCCAACCTTGAGATCTTGGAAGCGGTAGTCGAACTCCTTGACGAGTTGGTCGACCGGCTGGTTTTCCTGGGTGGTTGCGCCACAGGTCTGCTTCTCACAGATATGGCAGCCCCGCCGATTCGTGCCACTCAAGATGTGGATGTCATCACCGAAGTAGCGACCATGGCGGAATATTATCAGTTGGCCGAACAGTTGCGATCAGGTGGTTTTCAAGAAGATATTGAGGGTGGCCCGATTTGCCGCTGGAAAGCCGGCAGCCTACTCCTGGACGTTATGCCCACTAATCCGCAGTTGCTCGGTTTCGGGAATGAATGGTACCAAGAGGCCTTCGAGGCGGCAACGTTCCAGACTCTACCATCGGGGAAACGCATCCACATGATCACGGGACCTTATTTTCTGGCGTGCAAGTTGGCAGCCTTCAGAAGCCGTGGTGAAGGTGATTACCTGATGAGCCACGACATGGAGGATATAGTGGCGGTATTAGACGGGAGGCCTGAATTGTTGGGAGAGATTGAGTATGCTCAAATCACGCTGCGGCGGCACCTGGCCGAGAGCTTCCGGGAGCTTTTAGAAAGCCATCAATTTCGTGAGGCACTTTCAGGCCATCTTCCGCCGGATAGGGCGACTCAAGCCAGGATCCCGACAATTCTTTCACGAATAAAGCAAATAACTGAATTATAAAGAGCTGATATTCAGGATTACGTATACTCAGGAAGAATCTCTGCTATGCCCCTTCATGATTGAGGTAAATGTTCTTTGGTAATGTCTACCTTGCTGCAGCTCCATTTCCGATCAATTCTGTCCGGTTCACCACTTAGCCGGAACGACATAGAGCAATAAGCGTTATTTGTATATGCAATTGCTGAGGCAGCAGGAGTTGGAAAAACAAACAGAGGTAGCCTGAGGGAGCACAGCAGCGTCAATACAAGTTAAGCCCGTGGGTGCTCGCTAACGCTCACAACCTTGTATTTTGCCCGTCTGCTGTTCTTGATCGAAAATTGAAAGAAAGGAAAAGAATCAATTATACAGCTGCCTCGAAATCAGATGTGCGAAAAAAGCTGGACACTCCCGCGAAGGGAACCTTAACGTAGTATGTGAGATATTCTCTCCTAGGCGTAGTTACAGGATAAGAAAATAGAGGAAAACAGATGAAATTACCTAAACTTGTTGGAATCAACCATGTAGCTTTGGAAGTGGGTGACATCGATCAAGCTCTCGAATTCTACTCCAGTATTTTTTCAATCGAGCTGCGAGGCAAAACCAGCAGTTCTGCATTTGTTGATATGGGTGATCAGTTTCTCGCCCTAATGGAGACCGGCGAGACATCCAGAGATGATCACCGTCACTTTGGTTTGGTGGTCGAAGACAAGGATCAAGTCAGGAAAATCTTGGAGCAAAAGGGAGTAGAAATTCTCTCCGGTCCGTTCCTTGATTTCATGGATCCCTGGGGCAACCATATTCAGATAGTCGAGTACAAGAACATCCAGTACACCAAAACAACAGAAGTTCTCAAAGCAATGGGTCTTGGAGATCTTAGCAAATCGGACCAGGCATTGCAGGAGTTGCGAGACAAGGGAATGGCTTAGATGTAGTAGTTCCGATACTATCTGATATTTTTCAATATCAGGTTTGTATATTTTCTTACACCTCGACTGTAGATTGTCATGGAGAAGATATAATTTCAGACTGCCTTTTTGTGGTTAGGTTTTGGGATCAACAGAATTTTTCTAGACAGGAAACAGCTTAACTCTGTCATGCTCGATGCAGTTTAATTCAGCCAGTGCGAATCTTAAATCTGTATTTCACGGATAATGCCATGCAATCTTGCAGCCCGCCTAACATCTTCAAAACAAGATTATAGGATGTTCCCGAAGAAGTTACTCAGGAAAAATCCACACCGCACCTCATACCAGCCTGATTCAATATTACCATGATAATTATCATGAGATGAACATCCCCATAACCACTGTCGTGTTTTGTTGTTTTTAGTCATTTGAAAGAAATATCACAGAGCTATTTAACAACTTTGACATAGGATCCGATACAGGAGGTACGACATCCATTTTAATAATACAGTCAAATCCAGGGAGGGATTGCAATATGGCTATCAACATAGGACCCGACCAACTAGCGTTCCAGAATACTTTTTCAAGTTCCTCTTACTCACGTGGGAATTCCAAGGAGTCCATGTCCGGTAGTTCCACACACACTCCTCAAGAACAACAAAGCGAATCGCTACATGGATTTAGCCCCACAGACATAATCCATCTGGACTCGCTCGGAGTCAACAAAAGCCCCACTGTAAACATATTGGAGGAAGACATTTCGTTTCATAAAACGATTAACGGCAGACGAACATCCCTCCTTATGAGTGATCCAGAGTTGACTAGCCGCATAGATAATCTTTTGAGCCGCCTTTCTGCAGAGCAGGGCCTAGATTTGATAGATCTGGGACTTTTGCACGATGAAAGTAACATTGAATATCTGGAGCAACTCAGTGACAAAGATCTGAAGAATCTTGTCCGTACAGGTGCGGCTCTAGAAACTAAGGGAACAGACCGTGATAGATACTATGGTAACACTGGGGAGATAGAATTTAAAAGCCTGATTGAGAACCTTCAGAAGATGGATGAAAAAACGGCTTCCAAGGTTTTGGAGAAAACCAGCCAACTTAGTATGCCAGTGCCACTGAAACTACGGGAAAAACTAACGGTCTATCCGCCAGGTGGAATTCCACCAGAAATAAAAGGGCATTCATCAGCTAATGATCTTCATCTTATTGTCAGAACTCTCGGTAATCTCGACTCAGAAAATGTGAATGCAACGACCAATGCCATATTTGACAATTTGAGCAAATTCAGCGATGACCAACAAAGCAACCTGCTGATGATTCTGGAAAACAAGCCAGAACTGGGACTGCGCTTGATGGAACAACTGTCGGAATTTGGAAAAGAAGTTCAGGACTTGGCGTTAAACTATATGTCCGACCTCATAAAATCAATCTCGCCTTACGCTAGTAGCGCCCCAGCAACCGCGCCTAACGACAGTCTCGGTCCTGACGAGTGGCACGGCGCTGTACTGAACTACGACGCCAATGCAGAATCCGTTAATCAAGAAATGATGAATCAGTTTGTCTCGATGCTGGAGAATTACGTATTCAGCAATGACCAGCTCAGTAAAATGGCTTCTGACCTAGGTTCGATGGACAACCTAAATCAGCGCTTTTATCTCGACATTACCACCATAGGTTTAAAAAGCTTGCTGGGCAGCGATAACTCGCAACCAATTAATCTGGAAAATAATCAGGAAGCACTCGACGTTATAGATAAATTGCGCTCCAGCGATATCGTCCGAACCCTGATCAGCGAATCGCGTATGGGAGAAAAGCGTAATTCAGAAAACGGTCGATCGTACTACGCAGTCAAGGGTGAAGCACCAGGCAAACTGGATCAAAAACAAACCATCGAAGTATTAGTAACCGACGCCTGGTTTAATCGCCAAGAGCCCGGTCGAGTTACTAGTCTTGCCACCAAGCTCTCAACCCTGGAAGCCGACCAGAGAGATGAACTGGTGGATGAACTGCAACTGATAAATAAAACCGACAAGCCTCTCAGCAACTACGGGATAGAAAACAAAGACCAGGAATTTGAGGCGTTTTTTAAACGTACTGACGTTATCCACGAATCCAACGACCTCAAAGCGCTCTTAAATGCCAAAGACAAATTGGAAGACGGTCATCAAGACAATTTCTGGCAAGCCGCCAATTTTCTGGGCAATGACGTAAATACGATTATTGATCTTATTAACCAGTTACCGAATTCTGATGCCGAATTACTGGTAGCTTATATCAGCAATCTTTCGGAGCAGGTAAATCAAGAAGGGCTGGAAGAAGAGGACGCTCTGCGACAGGCCTCTGAAGCTGTTGATGCTTTTGATGAATTAAACACAGTGCGCCAGAAAAACAAAGAGGAAGGTGTAGAGTAATTTGCTCCATTTTCAGTTTCAAATAATGTGAGCAGGTTTTCGGACGGTCAAGTGATGTGGGAACGTTTTGATTTATAGAGGCACTTAATGTGAGACTAGAAATCCGAATAAGCGCGAGAATGGGAATTTATAAGTGCGAGCAACTACAGCTAGGAAAACGATTAGGGGGATTTTCCAAATCTTATAATTTTGGAACCTTGCCATCATACTTCATATTCAACCGGCTGCGGAACATGTCAATGAAAATGAGACACCTTTATGCGTAAATTAGACTCACTCGATCACTGTTGCCGGGAATAGCATATTGGATAGATTTATCAAGATCAAGCCCTGCGGGTAACTCCGCTACGCTCCGTTAATCTTGACAAACCTATCCAATATGCTGAACCTGTTTTTATCTTTAAGAAAACAAAATGTTATTTTGTTTTCTCAGCAAGAGACATATCTTTCGGCGGATTAATCCAGACCTCCTGCGGTGCCGGTAGCGGTTGTGGGACCTTGCCCTTAAAACGGTTGGGGTGTTTTCTGAAAGCAGCTTCAAGAACCTCGGCACGTTTTTGTATGACTTCTTTGTCCAGACAGTAATGGACCTGCTCGGGAGTCAGTAAACCAATGCCGGAATGCATATGTTCACCATTATACCAGGTGAAAAATTGATGGCAAAAGCGACGGGCATCCTGTATCGAGCCGAATGTTCCAGGAAATTCCGGGCAATATTTCAGCGTCTTGAACTGCGCTTCCGAAAAAGGATTGTCATTACTTACATAGGGGCGATTGTGGGTCTTCGTTACGCCCAGATCCGCCAAGAGAAAAGCAACGTTCTTTGATTTCATACTGCTGCCTCGATCGGCATGGAGCGTCAGCTGGTCCGGTTTGATTTGTTGTTTCTCACAGGAATCATTGATGAGCCGCTTAGCCAGAACAGCCTGTTCACGGTGCGCGACCATCCAGCCGACCACGTACCGGCTGAAGATGTCCAGAATGACATAGAGGTGGAAATAAGTCCACTTGGCCGGTCCTTTCAACTTGGTGATATCCCATGACCAGATCTGGTTGGGGCCGGTGGCTAAAAGTTCGGGTTTTTCATAATGGGGCCGAGTTACCTGCCGTCGCCGTTCACGAACCTCGTCATGTTTAGTCAGGATTCGGTACATGGTACGGATGGAGCAATGATATATTCCTTCGTCCAGCAAGGTAGCATATACCTGGGAAGGCGCAAGATCACGGAATCTCGGCTCATGCAGAGCATCTAACACTTTTTGCTCCTCCGTAAGAGTGAGCGCCAATGGTGGTGACGCCAGACGGATCGTAGGTTTGGCAACCGTCAGGTTTGCAGTCTGGCGGTAGTAGGTGGCTCTGGGGATGTTGAAAGCAGCGCAGGCAGTCTTGGTATTGGTCTGACGACTGAGGTCGGCAACAGTGCTCATGAGTTTTCCTCGTTGCTGTCGGGTTGTGAGATCCCCAGGATTTCCGATATTTTTTTTTGAACTTCGATTATGGTTTCGGCTTGTTTGAGTTTTTTGGCCAATTTGCTATTGTCCCGCTCCAATTCGGCAACGCGTTTTGCCAAGGGATTAACCTCATGTTTCTTTCTCCCTCTCTTTTTTGGAGAAAGTCCTTTGAGTGCGCCATCTTGCAATTGCCGTTGCCAGGTGCGGATGTTTGAATAATACAGACCTTCCCTTCGCAGAAGCGCACCGATTTCGCCGGGTTTGGTACAAGCATCAACTTCTGCGAGAATACTGAGTTTGTATTTTGCCGTGAACCGCCGCCGGGGTTTCGTTTCCAGCACTTCCGGATCAGGTCGTTTTGGCTCTTTGTCGGTCATTGATGCTGGAGATACATGTTTTGCGCTGTGAATGGATTTTGTTTTAAATTGCATGAATAATTTCCTACCCGCCCTACACTAATTTTTCAAGGGGTAGGTGTCTCACTCACATTGACACAGAGGGCTGTCGTCAAACAGGTAAGAGTACTTTGCTACTGCAGCTTCCGGATCGTTCAGATATTCCTTCTGAAATCCTGAGGCCTCCGCCGCCGCCTTTATTGGTCGTTGTCGTGCGGCTGGATGATAGTTCCGCTAGCCTGTTTGAATTTTGCTGTGTCGGAGTTAATCCGTACACTGCCTGTTCCATATGAATACCTGAAACACTCATAGTTAGCGCTCCTAAATTGTCTTCCACGTTTTCGGCTATTTGATACGTAAGCCATGCTTTTTTCGGTGTGTTGTGTGGGACTTCTTTAGAGGGAACGTAGAAGTAAAGAAAACCAACGTTTTTCCGGTGGCGGCGAGTATTACAAAAACGTGGATTGTGAGAAAATAACGAAAATGACAGGAAAAGGTTATACTGAACGAGATTCTTCAGTTCAAAATCCGGTCGCCTGTTCAGTATGATATTTTTTTATTAAACCACAATGACCTGCTATGATAAACGTTATGCTCAAAAGCCCTGGTCGGATTTCTATGACATATTTCATTCCAATGCGTAATTCGACCACAGATACAAAAGAGAAACCATTAAAAACTCGCTCCATTTTCGAATCCCTTAACGACTGAAAGTACACTGCTGTCGTTCATGAACAACGAGGTT
Organism: uncultured delta proteobacterium; assembly: GCA_963835305.1. GTDB lineage: Bacteria > Desulfobacterota > Desulfobulbia > Desulfobulbales > Desulfocapsaceae > Desulforhopalus_A. Next base: position 112,892 of record CAWIEU010000005.1, on the reverse strand, counting down.
ACGGTTGCCCAGATGAAACCTCATATAGAGCAGATTTGAAGGTGGTGGGACTGACAACTTCCATAGCAATGCGCAGAAATGGAGCAACCACCGATTAAACCTTACCAAAGAATCTGTTCACATCCAATTAAACTTTAAGGTTAAGCTTTCCCTGAGCAGTTAACGTTTGATCATGTGGAAAAACTTACCGGATAAGGAGTATTCTTGCGCTTTGAAATTTTCAAATTTACAGCCTGATTTCCAGCTATCAATGGAGCAATTTGAAACATTGATAATTTCAGAAAATCTTTGCGAGTTTCTTCTGAATGACTGTCAAGCAACGTGGTTGATATTAACTGATTATTTACCAACCTTTTTTCAATCAAATGATGTTGTTCGGCATCTCGACATTGCTACTTGGGACGAAAAAGCGGCAGAACACTATGGATCCATTAGAGTTTATCTTCGGACTGAAGGCAATATGATTGGTGCAATGGATTTAATGATTGCGGCTCATGCCAGAAGCCAAGGAATGATTCTTGTAACCAACAACGACAAACATTTCAAAGGAGTTCCAAAACTCAAAGTTGAGAATTGGGCTAATGAATCAGAATAGCGAGTTCAGGGCGAAATGATACCATTCCCCAGGAGGACCAGCGCGAGATCCGCGCGGCACAGGTCGGCATCGAGGAAAGAATGATATCAAAAACGTTGCCGGCAGCTACTCCGGATCTCAACTTTTGATACCAGCCAAATGAATCAAAACAGCTGAAAAAATGCTTTATAAGAGCATTTTTGTTGCAGACAACCTCATCAATATTACAATGTTCATTGTAATGATAATCCAAACAATGGAGGTCGTGGAATGCGGCAGCTGCTTTGAATCTCAACTTTTGATACCAGCTAAATTTGTTTTTGTTCACCGGTAAACATCATAAGACTGCATAACCCGTATCTGTAACCATATCCCTTCTGTACCATTCTTGGCACCCGCGGCACTACTCTTTTAACGCCGTGAAATCAGTGCGGACTACATTCAGGCGATCCAGTTGTTCCCGTATGGAAGGGCTTATCAGAGCCGCCAGCTCCTCCTCGTTTTTATAGTGCTGCGTTTTCTGATCGAGAGAGGCCGGTTTGCCGTAAGCCGGATGGCAGTAAATTTCTGTGATGCCGTCGCGGATGCGGGGAATGATGCGCAGCCAGGCGGCTTCCACCAAGGCTCCGGTTTCATGCAGCCCGAAGATCTCTCGATTATGCGGGATTCCGGTTGCGGCCAAGCGGCGCTGCAGGGCCAAAACCCAGGGTGCCATGATGGCTGTCATGATGGTGGATTGCAGGTTCGGAGCCCGCCCAACTGGACGGGGAAGGCGTATAGCCGGGATCCGATACTTGAATACCAGCCGCAGGATGATATCGCGGATTACAGGATGGATATGCAGATGCCTGTGGCTGTTGATGTGATCCATACTCAAACCCGTATCCAAAAATTTTCGGATCTGCGCCTCGCATTCCATGGCGATCTGGGTCCTTGCACGTCGCGAGAAAAAATAGCGGATGCCGCTTAAGACATTGTCGTCTGAAAACCGGCCGTTCTCATCCACAAGATCGGGAATTTCCTCTTTCGCCAGTATGGAAAAACCATTCACCAACGTCAGGTGAAGCCCCACTTTAAGCAACGGGTGCTTCCGGGCCAAAACGACGGCCTCGTCGGCCGCCTTGCCGCCCACCATAAGGCTGGCGCAGGTCAGAATCCCGTTTTGATGCGCTTCGACTACGGCTTGGTTCACCTCAGTGCTTAATCCGAAATCATCCGCTGTTACGATCAGCCGTTTCATTGTCTTTCTTCCGTCAATTTTCCGTTTTTGAGATGAAACGTCCTGCCGCGCCACGAGGTGGTTTGTTTCAAAAGCCCTCCTGCCCAGACGACCAGACCGAGAAGATCCCGCACGGGAAGGAGCCAGATGAATTGCATCCCGTCCCGGTCGCGCAGGTAGAGCGCATTGGAAATTCCGGTCAATATCCGCAAAATGACGGTGAAAAGTAAGAGCACCTCCCCATAGGGTGCACCGGTTACGGCGTAGATGAAAGCGAACGGGACCCCGCGGATGAGGAGGGTGAGAAAAAAGCCCACCGGATTGGCCGATTTGGTTTTCTGGTCCCATCCCACCTGATGCGTCCACCATTCGGCCGGAGTTGCAAGGTCCAGATGCATCTTCACCATAACGGGGAGAAATTGAATCCGGAAGCCCTTTTCCACCACGCGTCTTGCCAGCTCGTAATCCTCCACCAGGAAGTCGCATAACGCCTCCAGGCCGCCCACAGCCTCCATGACATTCCGCTTAATGGCCAGGCTGGCGCCCGGGCAGGCAATAGATGTTTTGGTAACCACGGCGAAGATTACGGAGACAATGAATTCGGCGTTATAGGAGAGAAGTTCCAGCACCTCGAATATGTTTTCCGGCCGCACGGCCCGGTACAAAGTGCAGCAGATGCCGGTTTTTTCATCGGCCAGAGGTGCAACGATGGTTTGGAGATAATCGGGTGACAGCACCATATCGCTGTCAGAAAAAACAAAGACATCTCCCGTTGCGTTCCTGCTTGCATTATAAAGGTTGTTGACCTTCCCGTTATTGCCGATGGCCGTTTCGTCCACTACGATACGGATGTTTTTTCGTTGCGAGGCGCCAACAATCTCTTCTACTACTGCAAGGGCCGGTTCATTTTTACGCTGGATTCCGAAAATGAGTTCGTAGTCCGGATAGTCCTGATGACAGGCAGTTTCCAAATTAGCCTTGAGATCTTTCTCCAGCCCATAGACCGGCTTGAGCAGCGATACGGTAGGAAGAACTGCCGTATCGGGAGCAACGTCCGGGGCGGCTTTTTCGCGTCGTACGAACAGCGCCACGCAGACGGCGGCTGCGATCCAGTAAAGGGAAGACAGGACGACAGGAAGAAGGAGAAGATATTGCCAGTGCATTCTGTCAGGATTCCTTTTTCCTTTGGCGCATATACCCGAAAAATTCCCGTCCTTCCCGGAGCCGCCGTTTGCAGACCTCTCTGTCGGATATCATGGTCTTTAAAATGCGCAGGATCGGTTTCGGCCGAAAATAGAACTTGCGATAAAACGTCTCAACGGCCTCGAAAATCTCTTTGCTGCTCAGATCCTTGAATGCATGGCCGGCCTGTTGAAAACCTGATCCGGTGACGATTCCGCCATCCAAAAGCCAGCCGTTTTCCACCGCCTGCCGGTGAAATTCCGTTCCGGGAAACGGCGTGGCGATGGAAACCTGCAGCGTTTCCGGGTCAAGTTCCTTGGCAAAGTCGATTGTCCTGCGGATAGTCTCAGGCGTTTCTCCCGGCAGACCTATCATGAAGTTGGCATGGGTGACGATGCCCAGTTTCTTGCAGCTGCCCATGAATCTCCGCATCTGCTCCGTGGTGATGCCTTTCTTGACGTTTTCTAAAACCGCATCGCTTCCGGATTCGATTCCTACCATGATCAGACGTACGCCGCTGTCTTTCATGATGCGAAGCGTTTTCTCGGGCACGTCGGCTCGGGCACTGCAGGACCAGGTGATATTCAAGGGGGAGATTCCACGGGCAATTTCTTCTATTCGGCTGATTTTGCCGGTAAAGGTGTCGTCGTCGAAGAAAAACTCTTTTACCTCGGGAAACATTTGCTTGGCGCGGGCGACCTCCTCGACAACCACCTGCGGCGAGCGTGTCCTGTACTTGCGGCCGGAAATGGTCTGGGGCCAGAGACAGAAGGTACATTGTCCGTAGCAGCCGCGGCCCGTATAAAGACACAGATAGGGATGCAGGAGATAGCCGATGAAATATTTGTCAATGGGTAAATCGCGACGATAGACATCGAGCACTGAAGGAAGGGCATCCAAGTCCTCGATAGGCTCCAGGTCCGGATTGTGAACTATTTTTCCATTGAGTTTGTAAGAGACCCCGTCGAGGTCTGAATAGGTTTTTCCTCTGGCGATATCGGCGGTCACATAGTCGAATTCCCCCCGTACGACGAAGTCCACGCTGCTGCCGTGCGCCAGGACGTCTTCCGGAAGGACCGTGACATGGGGGCCCACCATGCCGATCAGCATGTCGGGATACCGCTGTTTGAAGGATTGGGCCAGCAGCATATCGTTGCGGAAGCCCGGAGTGCTGGTGTAGATAACGGCCACGTCGTAATCTTTCCCCATGGCAACCGTATCGTCTACGGTCATGTCTTCAACCGGCGCATCGACGAGCTTGCTCTCCGGGCACATGGCCGAGGCCTGGGCCAGCCAGACCGGGTACCAGAAAGAGCGAACTTCACGTTTGGCGGCGAACCGACTTCCGGCCCCGCCGTCAAACCCTTCGAACGATGGGGGGTTTACAAAGAAAATTCGTTTTTCCATGATTTTGATATCCTTGATGTTCCGATTTGAGCGATGATCAGGATTGTCCCCTGATGGCTTTCTGTTGAAGGCGCAGCTTGTCGAGCAAAACCTGGAAGGAGGCCCCCTTGATCACCCGTTCGAAGGAGTTACGGTACGTCCGGACGATGCTGACACCGTCGATGGCGATATCGTATACGAGCCATCCTTTGTTTTTCTTTTCAAGGTAGTAGTCAACCGGAATACTCTCGTTGGGCCTGAGAACGACCGTCTTGACGAGGGATTCTTTACCTTGCGTTTTTGCAGGAGAGTAGCGGAGCTTCTCCTGTTTGAGAAAATTCAGAACCATTCGGGTGTAGGAGTCCTGAAAGAGGTCCCGGAAGACAGAAGTGAACTCGCTCCGTTGTTTGGCGTCAAGTGTCTTCCACGTGTCGCCGAGGGCATTTTCGGCCATGCGGTCGGTATCGAAATTTTTCAGGATGATCGCTCCGATGGCTGTCTTCCTCTCCTGCTGCTTGGCCGCTGTTTCCGATTTCGGATTACTTTGGATGGTCATGACCTCGTTCAGGATACCACGCACGTAATCCACGGGGCCGTCCGTAGCCGCCACACCCCGCTGGGAAAAAAGGACCGTAAGTAGACACGGCAATAAAAAGACGATGATTTTATCCATGAATTTTTGGCGCATTTTTGTCCTTGGACGTCTCCTGGTTGGCGATGCATCCTTCAGCCTGGCGTTTTCGGTTCCTGGTGCATCCAGTTCGTTCCAGTATAGGTCTTTCAACCTACCCGACCTTTGAGTCGTCCAACCTCCTTTTTTATGAAATTTTTTTTACAGCATATGCTGTTGAATATTCAATCACGAGTCCGAAGAATCCTGGTCATTCAATCCGGTTTGCTCATGGCTATGGGTGGATCTGCCGTCTAGCGTTGCTTTTCTTCTTGCAAAAAGGGCTTCCGTGACCTGCATCAGAGCAGGAAGAAAAATTATGGCGGCGATCAGGATGCTGAGGCTGCCGATCATGGCAAGCAGTCCCAGGCTGGCAATGCCCTGATGATGGGCGACGATCAGACTCCCGAAGCCCATCGCTGTCGTAAGTCCGGCCAAGATAACACCTTTGGCGGTACTTAAGGGGATCGCTGTCCCGTCTTTGGAAACCCCGTCTTGTCTCCGCCGTTGCAGAATGATGATGCCGTATTCCACGCCTGCCCCCACAATGAGCGGGAGGAAGAGACTGTTGGCCAGGTTGAAGCCGACTCCGCAAAGATCCATCAAGCCCAATGTCCAGACAGTTCCCATGATGAGCGGTGTCAAGACCAGAAAAGCAAGGTAAAGGTTCCTGAAAGTCAAAAGAAGCAGCACAACGATAAAGACGACGGCATATACTGCAGCCTTGATACATCCGTCACGGAATGCGCGGGTAAAGATGTCCAGCGTCACCGGATCGCCGATGGCATTCGAGTCGACAGATCGGAGACCGGCTACAAACCGGCTCAAAACAGCCGGATTCCAGATGTTGCCGGTGGGAAATACCCTGATTATATACCGTCCATCCGGCAGAATATAGCGCTCGCGAAGTGAAAGGGGCAGATCGCCGGCCTGCATCGGTTGGGCATTGATGTTCAACCTAAGGGTTTCAAGTTTGTTCTGCAGGTCTTTAATGAAACGCTCCTGGAGCGTTTCCAGAGAACGGGCAAGATCCGCGTCGCTCAGGGTCCGGAAGCGTTCCCGCACTGCGTCGATCAGGTCACGAACCTCATCCATTTGGGCCGCCAGCTGTTTTGGGACCATCTTGGTATCCAGCATCTTGAAACGGATCCGGCCCAATATGGTGTTCAGTTCGGCGACATCGACCGGATCATCCTGGACATCAACGGTCTCATTGTCGAGCAGGAGGGACATTCCCTGCAGAATCTCCGTTTTCTTCTTCTGGTTTTCCGGAAGCATGCTCAGCACACTCTGCACGCCCGATACCGCGGGGAGGGCGGTCAGGGCCTTGCTCTTTTCCCGAATATCTTCGAGAGAATTGGCCAAAACGACACCGTACATACTCGATTGATCGGAGCCGTTGAGGAGTTTGTGTTCCCAGGTTACCGATTCCGCGCCCTTTGATTGAAGATTCAGCATGTTCAGGTCGAAGGAAATTCTACCCGCTCCTTCCAATGAAAGCCCGAAGCCCAGAACCGCCGCCAGCAGGATCGGCACAGCCGCACGGTTTGTAATCCTGAACAGGTTTCTCGGATGTCTGTCGACAGAGGGTGGCGTGGCAGCAGGCTGACGCCGGTCGAAGAGTGTTATCAACGACGGGAGGAGGCAGAGAGTGGTTACGGTGGTCGTAACCATGCCCATGGACGCGATCTCTCCCAGTTCGACCAGCCCTTTGAACCCTGTGAGGATCAAAGGAAAAAACGAACAGGCAGCAGTCAGTCCGGCGAGCAGGATGCTGGGTCCGAGTCGCAGCATCGTGGCCCGGAGGGCTTCTTGCCGCGTCAGTCCCATCTGCTGTTTTTCTTCCTGGTAGCGAGCCAGCCAGTGAATACCGTAATCGATGCCCAACCCCAGAAGAAGCGGGGCGAAGGTAATGGAAAGGATGTTGAGATGGCCGATAAAAAGGGTTGTCAGGCCAAAGGTCCAGGAAAGGGCGATAATGAGTTCAGTGAGCTCCAGGAACGGATAGCGTATCCCTCGCCAGAAGACAATCAGCAATATAGCAAGGCCCACCAGTGATATGATCGTGGCGATGCTGATATCCCGGAAGGCGGTGCTCATCTCATCCTGATTCAGTGCCTCCTGCCCCGTGACTCCAGCCTGAATATCCTGATAGGAGGTCTTCTGCAGTCGGGCGATATTTGCGCGCAGCTGCTTTAAGGCATCCAGCTTGTCGGAGAAACTGCTGTCGGTGGATTTCGGGGTTACGAACAGCAGCAGGCAGCGCTTTTCCTTGGTCCAGAAATAGCCATCATCTGATGCGCTTCGGTTCCAGGCATCCCCGGTGAAAACGGATTGCCATGGCGAGACATACGTTTTGCCGGTATCGAGATACCGCTTCATGTCCGTGAGCGTCCTGATGACAAACGTCAGGTCCATGGGATCCTTTATCGTTTCCTGTGCCGGTTGATCGAGGAATCCAGTGAAAAGCTCGTCCACCATGGAAGAAGCCATCTCGCGGTTGATCCCTTCGAATAGGGTGGTAAGGCCGGGTGATGCCGCAAGGGAGCGGAGGAGCGTCTCGTGTTCGCGAAGATTTTGCCGAAGGGTAAGCAGGCCTTCGCGATCCATGTAAAAAAGAGCCCATGGTTTAAATTGCGCCGGATTTATCCGGTAAAAAACCTGGCTGTAATGTTTCGAGTCTTTTTCCAGGATAGGGGCGAGGGCATGCAGGAAGGCGAGGGAACGGGAAACATCCCGGTTTTCGATGACAACAATGAAGGTGTCGTAATCGATGGTGGTTTTGATCTCTTCGGAGAGTTTTACCAGTGGGTTGTCGGGGTAAATGAGATCCATCTGTCCGGTTTGAAATTCGAGATTCCGGACGGTATACAGGATAGAAAGCAGGGTGAGCAGAAGCGCCGTCACCACGATTGCAACCGGATGGCTGAGCTGAAAATTGAGTATTTTGGTAAATAACCTTTGCATTGATATAATAAGAACGATTAAGGCAAGCAGGTTAGGCCTGCCGTTCTGTTTCGATCGGAGAATGCCGTCCCTTGGTTTTTACTTATCGGACTTTGTCCTGATGGTGCCGGTCGCATAGTGCAGCGCCGCGGCAGCCAAATGATAATTCAACAGGGCCTCGACGTATTTCCCTTGATTGTCACCATATTTTTCGACCGCCCGCAACAGATTTTCGGCGGTTCCGATTCCCATATCGAAATCGGCAATGGCGGCCACCACCCATTTCCTTGAGGCGGCTGTCGCATTCTGATAGATTTCCGCACTTTTTTTCCACTCGACAATATCCTCATACCCTTTGGCCACTTGAACGGGGATATATTTCTCGGCTTTTCTCCGAGTGTACAGCATTTGTTGGTACTGAGCCCGGGCCTCGCTGACACGGGCCTTTTTGATCCCGAAATCGAACTGCCAGTTCAGGCCGGCCACCATTCCGATGTCGGCGTGATTGAACTCATCGTTTATATATTGGTTGGTGAAATGTTCTCGTCCGGGCGCTCCGGCAAACCGGCCTTCAAGGGCAAGGAAGATCGACGGGTATAAATCGCTTTCGGCCGCCGCCGTCTGGTATTCCCGGGCCTTTAAGGCTTCCCGAAGCTGTTTGATCTCCGGACGGTTTGCCAGCGCCTGCTGTACAAGTGTATCCAAATCCTCTTTCTCGCTCATTTCAAGGGGGCTTGAGATAATTTCCAACGATTCGTCGGAGGGGATGTTGAGCATGGCACGCAGCGCGTAGTTCGTGAACTTGATCCCCTTTTGTGCCTGGATCCGGGACTGCAGAATCCCCGCGCGGTACGCATCGACCATATAAAGGTCGCTCTCGCTCACATTGGGTGATCCGGCTTGTAAAAGGCGCTGAAAGCGATCCCGTTCCTCATTGAAGAAGCTGTCGGCATCATTTACCGCATCGATTTCAGATTGGGCAAGAGTAAAGCCGTAATAGAGCTGCGTCACCCGCAAGGTGATATCGTTCTTTACATTGTCCGTCTCAATTTTCTTTGCAGCAACGCCGTATTTGGCGGCTTTTTTATTGTTGGATAGCTTGCCGAAAGTATAAACGGGTTGAGTGATTGTGAAATCCAATCGGCCGAAGATGCCGATGCTTGAGAAGTTCAATCCGGGCGAGGGGTCATGAATCCTGTTATCGACAATGATGGGGGCTTTGGCGTCTCGAGCCGGTCCCACAACGACTGTGCTGTCGAGTTGCGGATAGTAGGCTGCCTCGATTTGGTCAAGAGAACTTCGGGCCTCGAGTAGATCGCTTTCGGCTTTGCCCATTTCAGGACTTTGAGCAATGGCTCTTGCAATCAGCTGCCGCAGATCAAGTCGGTGGGAGACTTTAGCTGGTTCCTGCGCCTGCGCCGCCGGTTGGCAAAGAGTCGCCCAACAGGCGGCAGTCAAGAGGAAAAGGAAAATTATACATCGTGCAAGATGCCAAAACCGGGTGTGTCCCATCATGACGAAAGCTCCTGAGTCTTTTGGGTTTCCGGCGTAAGAAATTTTTTCCTCTCCGACATCAATGTGGCATATAGGATAAGTCCGGCCGCCCCCCAGAAGATCTGGGCCAGCCGGAAGATGATACCGAATGTCAAACCGAAAGACGCCGTGAATCCGATGGTCTTGAAGGCAATGATTCGGGTTCCTTCAAGTATCCCGATATCGTTCGGGAGTGCAAAGGCGACGAGATCCATCCAGCTTCCCAGCAGCCAGACTCCTGCAACAGAGTGGAGGGTGGTGGCATCCGGAGCGAACACAAGAAAAAAGACCCAGTATTGCGCAAATCCGCAGAGCAGGGAAGCCATATGCCAGAGAATGGCATTTGTGAGCCCCCGCGGATGGTTGACATAAAATTCCTTGAGGGCCAGATCCACCTTGGTGACATGGTGGGCCGCTTTTCTTATACTCGCTCCTCCGAAATTGCGTTTCACCATCCAGCGGATAACGGCTCCCAGGCGGCCGGTTTTTTGTCCGGCAAGAAAAAGCAGAAGGCCGGCTCCGAGGAGAATGCTGCCGGTAAAAATAAGGAGCCAAATGTTGAACGGAAGAGCGATGGTCGAGAGAATAGTCAGCGAGCCGGCGATGACCAGGAGAAGCTGGGCAAGGGCGTGGGCCAGCTTGCCCACGATGACGGCCGTGACGGCTTCCGGGCCCTTGTGCCTGTCGGACAACAGCGTTGCCTTGGTCAGCTCTCCGCCAAGTGCGGCGGTGGGCGTGAGATAGTTGATGGCGTTTCCCGCTATGTAAATCCTATATGTGTGGAAAAACGTCAGGTTTCGATGGGGATTCGACAGACAGTGCCGCCAAGCAAGAGTGGCCAGGATACCCGCTACCCCTTCCAGCAGAAGAATGGCGGCAAGGCTTGAGCACAACATGCCGGGATTGTGCCACAATTCCCCTGGATTGATAGACCAGATAAGCAGAATAAGGAGGAATCCCCCGAGCAGGAGACTGATTGTGTGAAATTTTTTCATTGTTTATCGCCTCGGTTCCTTCATACATAGCTATGTGAGAGAAACCAGCTGGTGGATTTCTCCAAGGCCACACGCGGAGGGGTCTGGGGAAGACCGAGTTCCCTGACCGCCTTTGCCGAGTCGACGAACATTTTCTTGCGTGCCAGTTTGACGCCTTCAGGCACGACCATGGGTTTTCGGCCGGGAATGCGTCTTGCGATGGCGGCATCCACCAGGGCAAAGAAAAAAACAGGATAATATGGGAGCCGGATCCGCGGGGCGGGCAATCCGGTGACGGATGCCAAGATCTGCAGCATCTCCTTTAACGTCATGTTCCGATTTCCCAATATGTACCTCTGGCCGATTTTTCCTTTGTCTGCGGCCAGCAAATGCCCTTTGGCCACATCATCCACGTCGACCACATTCATTCCCGTATCCAGGTACGCCGGCATTTCTCTTTTCAAAAACCGGATGATGACCTCTCCTGTAGGTGTCGGTTTCAGGTCGCCGTATCCCACCGGGAAGGTCGGGTTGACGATCACCACCGGCGCCCCTTGACGAACGAGATCGAATACGGCCGATTCAGCCAGGAATTTGGATTTCTTGTAATCTCCGACCATATCCCGCAGACTGACCGGTGTTTCTTCCGTTCCCGGTTCATCCGGCAACAGGCCGATGGTGGCTACCGAACTGGTATGAACAATCCGTTCCACCTTGGCTTCCATTCCCGCGGAAATGACGTTGCGAGTCCCGTCAACGTTGACTTTGTATAGCTGTTCCGGCGTTCGGGACCAGAGTGTGTACATCGCCGCTGCATGATAAATTCGACGACAGCCCTCGGCAGCCGCCTTAAGGCTTTCCCGGTCTAAAACATCACCGGTGGCTATCTGGCATTTTATTCCCTCTATTCCCTTGAGAGAGGCGCCGGGACGCACCAGGATGCGAATGTCTTCCCCACGTTCGGCAAGGGCGGACACTATTCTCCCACCGATAAATCCACTTGCGCCTGTTACAAGGTTCATCTTCTTCTTCCTGGTTTTTCTTGAAATTAAAAAAAGTTATACGCCACCGACGGTTATCGGCAAAGTCTCATTAAACGGCTGTTAATGATGCTAGAGGGTTTTTCGAACAGAGGCCGGATCGTTTGTTTCCTCTGCCTGTTAACGACCTGGTATTGCTTGAGACATTGTTTTGAGCATCACTGAATCCATTACAGAGATGGCACCGGCAAATTATCTTTTTAATGTGTTGCTTGGGAAAAAATGTGTATCTGAAATAAGTTGATGACTTTGATGATTGTAGCATATTTTGATTCATTTGGTAGAAAAAAATAAGGTGTTAAGGTGATAGGTGATAAGACATCGCTTCGTAAACCTGTCCTAATTTATCTGCGAATTTCTTTCATTCAGACATCAATCTCCGGCAACCTATCTCCTTTCCCGTCCTTTCAAGAAAAAGCAGTCGGGACAAACCACGGTTTAGAGCACGGATAATGTCCGCAACTTAGCTCACTGGCTACTAGAGATTTCCATTGCTCGGGCATTGACATGGTCAAGAATGGTCTTACCCAAATAAGCATTGGGATAACTTAAGCCTGCCATTTACAAGCTATTTTCAGGACAGAAGAAGATATTTTTTAACAAAGAGATTTAGAAATTAACAGGATGGCCTTTACCTGTCCATCACTCTTTGCCTTTATTATCCTATTTTCGACCCTATCTGGGTGCCCCCTGGCTTTCCGATGTGTGGACTTTCGGCTGACTCAAACTGGGATCTGTCCTATCGTCGGAAGCGGTATCGACAAAGTCCAGTGTGGAGAAAGAACAATGAAGGGTAAATATTATATCACCCTGGCGCTGGTGGTCGCGATCATCGGCTCTGGAGCCTATGTCTTGTTGCTCCTCGAATCCCGCCATCCGGTTGCTGGAAAAACCGTCTCCGATGCATCACCCGCCCCCGAGTCGCTGATCAGCACCGCGCATCCTGCCAAACGCACTTTCACGCTCCAGGTTCACTGGGTCGGCACAGTGGAATCACAGGCCTCCGTCGAATTGACCGCTCTCGTGGCGGGACGGGTTGAGACCATCGAGGCCGAGGATCAAGATCCTGTCAAAATAGGCCAGTCAGTTCTGCGGCTGGGAGGCCCCCAAATCGAAGATGTTCACGCCAGACTCACGGCTCAGGTCGAATCCCTGGAAACACAGGTTCAGCTTGCCAGGAAAACACTTGTTCGCCTTAAAGAGAACTTCAACACCCGGTTGGCGACCAAGGATCAGGTGGCTGCCGCGCAGGAAGCCAAGGTCAGGCTGGAGACGCAGTTACGTGATGCGCGGTTGAACCTGAAAACCTTAAATCGCAAAAGCCGAATAACTGCACCCATGAATGGGACATTTACCAACCGGCGGGTGAGCGTGGGGCAGGATGTGTCTGCCGGACAAATTGTCGGCGACGTTATCGATACGGGTCGGTTGCGGGTCAAAGCGTCGCTTTTCCCTCCACAGGGTCTCGAGTTGCATGGCAGGCAGGCGGCCATTCGTTTGAATGAAAGCCAAACTATCACTGGTATTGTCCGGCAGGTTCTCCCCCTTGCTTCCAGCACAGGGGCTGTGTCGGTGTGGATTGAAGGCCCGCAGATAGATGCGCAACTGCGACCTGGTCAAACAGTCGGAGGGGATATCGTGGCTCAATCGAGATCCGGCGTCCTAGCGGTACCGGAAGCAGCAATCGTTTATGACGCCCAGGATCATCCGTTTTTATTCGTTGGTAAAGACGGTGCCTATGAGCAACTCGGCATCCAGACAGGAATTGCGCAAGATGGCTGGATCGAGGTCCTTTCCGGATTGAAAGAGGATCAGTCGGTTGTTGTCAGGGGAGCTTATGAGCTTTTCTACCGAAAATTCAATGAACAGTTCAAGGTGCAGGATTAAGGCATGCGTAAGTTTCTCCAACTGACTATCGCCAACCCCATTGCGGTCCTTCTGTTTGTCGTTGTTGTCGCCTGGGGCGGAGTCTTCTCCCTGCTGCATTTGCCCGTGGGGTTGTTTCCGGGACTGGATGTGCCGGTGGTAAATGTTATCTCCCACGATCCGGGAACAGCGTCCGAGGACATGGAACTGCTCATCACCCGCCCCATCGAGGACCGTATTCGGGCAATTCCCGGTGTGCGGCGCGTATCCTCTACCTCTGTCGAGGGGATTTCTCAAATTACCGCCGAGTTTGCCTGGGGGATCCGGTTGACCGACGCACGGCAGCTTGTTCAGGCGGAACTTTCGTCCGTGCAAAGCGATCTACCGGCTAATGTTACGCCACGGCTGGAAAATATCGGGACCACGCTTCAAGAGGTCGCCGGTTACGTGGTTTACGGTGCGGGAGACCCGGTTAATCTTCGTACCACCGTGCAGTTGAATCTCGCCAGCCGGCTGATGGGAGTGGAAGGGGTTTCCCGAGTGGAGGTGCTGGGCGGTGATGAGCCGGCGTTTGTCGTTCATGTCCGCCCCGAGGCACTATCCCGTTTACATTTGACCATCAGTGATGTTACAACCGCGCTGACCAAGTATAACCGGGTGGCAGCGGCCGATTTCATAAATAGAGGATCGCGGGAGTACCCTATTCGTGGTGATAGTCGACTGCAAACCATTGAAGATATCCTCTCAGTGCCTGTAGTTGAAAATGGCGCCGACTCCGTTTTTCTTAAAGACATCGCCACTGTCGGGCCTGGGCGCATACCGCGTCATTACACAGTTCATGGAAATGGTCTGCCTGCGGTTTCATTTGTTGTCTTCAAGCAACCTGATGCCAGCACAATTGATGTTGTTCGCGGCGTTGATCGTGAACTGAACGATTTCAGGTCTCTTCTGCCTCAAGGCAGCCAAGTTCGAAAGTTTTACGATCAGTCCGATATCGTGGCCGAGGCACGCGATTCCCTTTTTCATGATCTGATTGTCGGTGCATTGCTTGCCGCCGCTGTGCTTTTTTTCTTTATGGGAACAGTGCAGGCAACCTTGATCGTCACTGCAACCATTCCGATCACGCTGCTGGCAACCCTGGCGCTGATGCAGGCATTCGGTCAGACTCTCAATGTGATCACCCTCTCGGCGCTCACACTGGCAGTCGGCATGGTGGTCGACGATGCCATCGTGGTGGCCGAAAACGTGGTGCGGCATCTTCAGGCAACTGGAGACCGTCAGTCCGCCAGCGTGGATGGAGCAGCGGAAATCGCGGGACCGGATGCCTCCGGAACGTTCACCACGGCAGCCGCATTTGCGCCCCTGCTTTTTCTCGGAGGGATAGCAGGTCTTTTCGTGCGGCCATTCGGACTGGTGGTCAGTGTGGCCTTGCTGGCTTCGCTTATCGTCTCCTTGACTTTCGTGCCGATGATGTTCGGTCACATCGGCTCGACCGGACAGCGCCGCGCTGTTGGTTCACGGCTACTGACCAGTATCGATGCCGGCCTGCACAAGACGCTTCATTTTGCTTTCGCCCATCGGGGCCTGACAGTGGCGGCGGGCGTTATGATGCTTGGATTGGGAGGCCTTGCCGCATGGCTGGGGCCGATCAGCGTATTGCCGCCAATCGACGAGGGGGCCCTTCTGATCGAATACGTTATGCCGCCTGGGACATCGCTTAAGGAAAGTAATCGCATCGGCGATATTCTGGAGCGTATAGCCCTCCCCCAGCCTGACATAGAAACCATTCACCGCCGCACCGGTTCACCGGCGAGTGGATTCCAGATCGAAGGCGTAAACAGGGGGGAGATGGTCATGAAGCTTGTTCCACGCGGCAGCCGCCGCTATACCGTAGAACAGATCTTTGACCATTTGCGTGCCTCCTATAGCAAGATACCCGGCGTGGCATTCTTGTATCATCAGCCGACCCAGGAGAAGATGGACGAGAGCCTCTCTGGTTTACCGGCCATGTTCGGCGTGACCATCTTCGGCCCCGACCTGAATGAATTGGTGTCTTTGGCCGCGCAGGTTGAAAAGGTAATGGCTCAAGACCCAACGGTAGCCAACATCGTGAACAACACAAAAATCAAGAGCCCGCAGATCGTTGTGCGGCCAGATCCGGTTGAGTTGGCCCGCTTCGGCCTTTCTCCGGCTGATGTTTTTGAAACAATCCAGGCAGGCCGGTTCGGGGTTCAGGCCACAACCATCCTCCACCAGCGGCAACAGGTGCAGGTTCTGGTTAAAAGCAAGGTATCTTCAGATAGCACGATTGATTGGCTGAGAGTGCTCACCATTCCGACTCCTTCGGGTCAAACCGTGCCTTTGGAGCGTGTGGCTGATATTCAAACATCGCATTTGCCTGCGGCTGTAACACGCCTCAACGGGGAACGCGAAATCACCATCCTGGCGGAGGTTGATGGGAGCATTTCCGCTGCCGTAAGTCGACTTCGGCAGAGCTTCTCGTCCATCTCCCTTCCGGATGGATACAGCATCGCCTTCACCGGCCAGTACCAGGTTCTTCAGCGGACAATAATGGACTTCGTCCTGATCGGCTTTGCGGCTGTACTATTGATTTACCTCATCATGGCTATGCAATTTCATTCATTTTTACAGCCATTTATCATCCTGGTGACCATTCCTGTCGCTCTTGTTGGAGCAATTGTGCTTCTTGCCGTCACCCAGGTCGGACTGGACATCTCTGTGGGCATGGGGGCGCTCACGCTCATAGGCATCGCTGTCAACAACGCGATTGTGCTGCTTGATTATACCAATCAAAAGATCCGCGCCGGGCATAGGTTATCCGATGCGCTCCAAGAAGCCGCTTCCATCCGTCTTCGACCTATCCTTATGACGGCTATAGCTACAATTTTCGCTTTGATCCCGGTTGCGGTAAATCCGGCCGTTGGGTCGCGGATATTCCAACCATTTTCAATAACCGTTATCGGGGGGCTGCTATCTTCCACCGTAGCCACCTTGGTTCTGGTTCCCGTGTTAAGGACCTTTCTTTCACGCTAATGGAACTGATAACAAGTCGAACTATGATTACTGCCTACGGCAGGCGGGCTTTTAGCTCCTGGACTAGACACCTACTTTTGCAAGCGCAGTCGCCAGCGCCTCGCTGATTCGGGCTTCGCAGAAATATTTTTCATAGGTTTGTCTGGCCTGCCTGGCCGCTTTGGCTAATTGGCCGGGCGCTGCGATCATTTTTTTGACGGCTCCGGCCAGTGCCACCGGATCTCCGGCTGGGACAAAGGTAATCCCGCTGTCGGGGTCAGCAGCAAGCTGCGGAGGATAGGCCGGTGATTCTCGGGTTATGAGCGGCCGGCCACAGGCGAGAGTCTGGTAGACCTTGTTGGGAATCACTCTGCCCGATTTCGGAGAGGAGCCGAAAATTCCCAGCAGAATGTCGGCCTGACCGATTCGTTCCGGTAATTTTTCGTACGGATGCCACTCTTCAAAATGGATATGCTGCCGACCGGTGCTTTTCTCTTCACAGATTTTTCGAAGAGGACCATTACCAAGTAGTGTCCAGCGGGCCTCCGGCACCTGCAGAGCAGCCTCCACTATAACGTCAGTGCCTTGCAGATTGATAAAACTGCCATAGAAGAAAACCTCGGGCGGTGTCCCCATAGTATGAACAGGTTGGGTGGTGAAGAGCGATTCCTCAGCCCCCACGGGAATCACAACGGTCTTGTCCCGAGGGGCTGAGAGAGATTCCCCGAAAAACCTGGCATGGGATTTGGTGTCGGCAATAACGAGATCGGCGGAAGAGAACATCGATTGCTCCCATTTCAGCAGCCTCTGTGCCCTGCGGTCTGTCTGCGGAAATTTGTTACGTTCAAATATTGCCTTGTCCCAGGCGCTGATCAACGGATCGAAAATCAGTGGTACCCTGTGCTTGTCGGCGTAACGGCGGGCGGAATGAAAATCTTTCTGCCGAAAAGTCGGCACCCAGACGGCATCGGGCACCTTAAGCTTGGTGAATAACGCTTCAAGAGTCCCAAGAGAGGAAATTCGCGGCGAAAAATCCAGCAAAGTATAACCGGCCTTGCCTAGAAGATTGCGCAAAATACGATTTCTCGAATAATCAGGATCAAATCGGCCCCACCACAGGATATTCTTTGAACTTTCCGATGTGTTCATATTTGGGTCTCTAGGTTAGTTAGCGTGCACAGGGCATACAAGCGATGTTCAGACATCGATAGGCGGTTTTCTGATTCTGGTCATTTGTTTTTCCAGCATGATTTTCAGGATGGTCTGATCGGCCTGGATCATACCATCATGGCTGAGCGCGCCCATATTCTGAATGGTTTTTTGAGTGGAATTGCCGATTATGCCATCGGTATCCTTAACGTTGACCCCATGCAGGGAAAAAAGGGCGGCTTGAACGGCAGCGCCTGCGGCTGTATTGAGCTTGATGGCGCACCCTGCTTTCGCGCCGTCGCAGATGACTCCGGCAAGATCTTCCAGGATATTCTTGATCGCCCCTTCCACATGGTGCGCATCCCCGCCCACCAGATAGGTGATGCCTGCCGTGGCGCCGGCTCCGGCGGCGACGGAACAGCCGCATACGGCGGAGAGTCTTCCCGTGTGGGCCTTGACATAGGCGGTGATAATATGACTGAGGCCGATGGCTCTCAGCAATGTTTCCCGGTCATGATCAATGAAATCCTTGATAGCCCAGATAGGCAGGATGGCGGTAAGGCCATGATTACCACTGCCGCCCGAACTCATGGCGGGAAGGTTGGCTCCGCCCATCCGGGCATCGGCAGCCGCAGAGGTCAGCCTGCGCGCCGAATTGGACATATCATTTACCATCAGTTTCTGCTTGATCAGCCTGTCGATGGCCTTGCCTATGCCGAGCCCGCTGCCGTGCTTCAGACCATATTCAGCCAGGGCAAGATTGTGTTTGACCCCTTCCTGCAGAAAGTTGAGGTCATCCTCATCCAGCTCCGCAGTAAGCTCAAGAATTTCCTCTAACGTCAGTTCCCGCAACCAGATTTCCAATTCCGCCAGGGTATGCTTCCCGCCTTTGCTAAGAGCCTTATCCAGCAGAGGAGATTCCGTGACCTCTCTTCCATTCAATTTGAGACTGACGATGTTGTTATGCAGATCGATAATCAGCGATTCCGCTATATTTTCGCCTGCGACAATCTTTGTTCGTACGTAGAGGCCGACTTCCGATCTCAGGTTGACGGTCACTTTGTCATGATCGAGCAGCGATTGCGCTCTTTTTATGGTTGTAGTATTCAGGCTTTCCAGGACCTCAAGTCCCCGTCCCGGATTGCCGCCACAGGCACCGAGAGCCGCCGCGGTATCCAGTCCCTGCATGCCTTCGGTCCCTGGAATGGTTACCGCCAGCCCGTTCTTGTAAATATTGGGATCGATCCAGATTTCAATTGAATCGAATTCCTTCCCGGGCAAAAGAGTTGCTGCCGCCGCGGCTCCAAGCGCGATAGCGACAGGTTCCGTGCAGCCAAGAGCGAGGATTACCTCCATTTCCAGGATATCTTTGACGGAAAATTTCATAAACGTTCACCAGTACCCCGTATGCACACGATCCGCTGGACGTGCATAGTCCAACTATGGCCCAGTCCATCTGCTTGTGCGCCTCCGGAGCACTGCTGAACGTTCACAGGTCTGGAGTTATGCGAGCATTTCGCTATTTTCAGTGAACAGTTATAAAATCTCATAATGATGCACTCCTGGTAAGAAAAAAATGATTATAATGAAATGATGAATTCTATTTCAATTTTTGAGCCAAGAGGCAATGCAGCGACCTGTACCGTTGATCTTGCGGGAGGCGCTTTGGTGAAAAAGGATCCATAGGCGGTGTTGACGTCCTGGAAGTCGGCCAAATCGGTAAGAAAAATTGTCGTTTTTACAGCATTTTTCAAGTCAGTTCCAGCTTCTTCGGCGATAGTCTGGGCATTTTGGAGAATTCGGTGGGTTTTGCTTCCTATATCCCCATCGACCATCGTGCCGCTTGCCGGATCTACCGGCAACTGTCCGGAAATGAAAAGCAGGTTATCGGTTGCTATGGCTTGGGAGTAAGGACCGATTGCGGCGGGTGCCCGTTGCGTGAATATGGCTTTCCTGGTCATGTGTATTCCTCATTTTCTCAAAATTAATTTGATATTGCGCGCTTTTTTTGAAATACTTGAAGATGGTAAACGGAGTAACGCTTATCAGCCGGGCTTCTTTTTCCATAGCCCTCTTGATTGTAACAACGCTATTGTCTTCCAGCTGCCTTTTTCTGCCTTTCCCTCCGCTTCTCCTGAATTTCGTCTGTCGCATTTTCATCAGGAGCTCGGTTGTGGACACCGGAGTTGATTATGTGTTTATGCACTAATTGATAGTGGCAGCAGACGAGAACTGTGTCAATACTTAAATTGCCTGCCGCCGTTATGGAGCTTAAAAAAATCACTGATAAACAGAGTGATAATTTGTTGCATATGAGAATTATTTACAACTAATCCTTGAAAATCTCCACCTGCGTGGCGATAGTATAATCACAATTCATTGAAACTATATATATCTCAACCTGTCAGGAGGGGAACGATGACAGAGCAAAGAAAAAATTCACTGCATAACCACCTTACCGCGGTGAAAAAAGGTGAACGGGTTTTTGAGAACGCCTTCCAGGGAGTCTCCCGTATGGTGCTGGAGGGGGATATCGATAAGGTTATGGTCAATGGAAAAAATACTTTTGACTTCAGAATATTTCGGGAAGGCAAAAAACACATAATCGGCATGTACGATGAAATAAACTCCTTTGTTTCGTTTGTCAAAGACGCCTCTCAGGGTGGTTCCTCCAAGGAGATGGCTTTCGTCCTGGTAGGCGAGCCCGGCAATGGTAAAACCTTCCTCGTTGAGTATCTCTGTAAAATGTATAGGGACTTTTTATCAATTCCCAAAAACAGAAAATATACCTTTCGTTTCGAAGGTATGGATAAGATTGGTTCCTACGGCAACATATCCACCATTGAATCCCAGACCTACGAAGATCCTATGATTCTCGCCATGAACCTGTATGAGTCCATGGAAGAAACAAAAAAATACCTATCCAGGAGATACCGTGTTGACGACGATATGCTTGAGACCTGGTATGAAAATTATCGGCCATTGGGAGCCTGTTCTTCCTACATTTGGAACGATATTCGCGAGTATACCAACGGTAATCTCGACGATATGCTGGAATTCATTGAGATTGTTCCTGTGCCTCTGATTGAGAGCCTTGGTACGGTGACCGGAAAATATCCGGCCAAGGATAAGATTACCTCTTCCGCAGTCGATCTTTTGGGAGAGGAATCCATTCAACGTCTGCTGCATATCACCGATACCAATAATCCATACCGCTTCGATCTCAGAAGGGGCGCTCTGGCGCGGGTAGCTGGCGGCGGTATCCATTTCAGTGATGAGATTTACAAGAATAAAAAGGATCTGGTTCAAGTCTATCTCGGCATTATTCAAAATCGCTGTATTGAGATTGACGGCTACAAATGGCCTATAGACACTCTCATCATCGCGACCAGCAACAACTCGGAATTCAATCGTTTCCTGGCCGAAAAAGAGGAAGCGCCGATCGTCGACCGATGCAGGATCTGCTACGTTTCCCATAACACCAATTACAGCCTGCAGAAAGATCTGACGACTTATGCTATCGGCAACGAATCCAAAACCACATTGACCGGGGACATGATGCATCAGGATCCCAACCTTAACTACGCGGCTTCGGTGGGCGTGGTATTGACCCGGTTGCCGAGGTCGGAAAAACTCACCCCCATCGAGACGATGAAACTCGCCGCCGGGGAGGTAGCCGGAGAGAAAAGTCTGAAGACACTCTCCGAGGTGATCGACAATCTGAGCCAGGAACACGACATAACCAAGCGCTTCGGTCAGAAGGGCCTGGGCCAGAGAAATCTTGGCCGTTCGATCCAGCTGATGCTGGAGAGCTCAGAAACCAACGAAGGCAAGTGCATGTTCGCCTACGACGTGTTCCGGGCCATTGAACGGGCTATCCTCGACTATGTATCGGAGGCAAAAGACCGGGCCAAGTTTCTCGATGACCTGAAGATCGCCAAGGGCTTGTACAGGGAAAGGGTTATGACTGAGATGTTCAACGCCTACATGGATGAACCGCTGGCCATCCGCAAGGATGTGATGAACTATGTCAATATGATCATCGGAATCGATGCCGAGAACCTGGGTGCGGACAAGATGTGGAAGTACAAAAACCCCCAGACGAACGAACTGCAGGCCTTAAAGATCGACGAGCGGTATATCAATTCGGTCGAGGACGGACTTGGCCTGAAAACGAAAGAACAAAAGGATTCTTTCAGGACATCGATTCGGAAGATCTATGGTCAGAAAATATCAGTTCGTCCTGATTACGACTTCATGGATAACCTCGAACTGGTAAAAGCTGTCACCGATGTGCGGTTGAAATCGGATATCGCCGGTTCCGGCAGCCTGATCGGGGCACTCGCCAATCGAACCAATGAAGAAAATCAGAAGCTGTATGACCGTATGATCGAAACGATGCTGAAAAAACTGGGGTATTGCACCACCTGTGCCCAGAAGACCATTGAATATTTCTGTACGCAGGTTGATGAGAATTAACCGGAATATTGGGAACTAAGTTGAGGTATGACTATGATATCCCAAAAAAATCAACACGTGTGTGGTAGAACCAATGAAAGGTAAACTCCAGACTCTCTATGATAGCCTGAAGGAAAAGGGACTCACTCCCGAACAGGAGAGAAAGATCCGCTATGAGCTGGATTTGCTCGATCTTGATGGAGGGCATAAAACTTCTGCGAAGCCGCCGGTTGTCAGGGCTATTTACAGCTATTCGGACGCGGAAATGCTGCATGACGCTTCTCCGCCCAAGTTGACGGCACTCACCACCGTTCAGTCTCTGGATTATCTGCTGGAAAAGGATAAGCAGCGGGAAAAAGACGGCTTCCCTCGGAAAATACGAGTCGGCAAGATGGTCAAACCGAGCCAGAATGGGGACGACAAGGTGGTAATAGTCCCGACGACGGTGGAGGAAAAACTGCTTCATGATAAAATCCGTATCAATGAAGAGGGGGAAGGAGGCGAGGGCGACCAGGGCTCCGGGGAAGGCGGTTCCGGCGAAGGCGAGGAAGGCGAAGTCATCGGTGAACAGCCGGTCCGGCCGGAACAGGGAGGACAGGGCGGAGCCGGCCAGGGAGAAGGCGGCGCCCATGATGTGGAATCAAATGCCTATGACCTGGGAAGAATTCTGACCGAACAGTTTGAGTTGCCGAATCTCAAGGATAAGGGAAAGAAGAAATCCCTTACCAAGTATACCTATGATTTAACGGATAAAAACAGGGGATTCGGACAGATTCTTGATAAAAAATCGACCCTCAGAAGAATTATCCAGACCAACATCGCCCTGGGACGGGTTAAGGCACAGGGTCAGATTGACAGCCGCAAGTTATTGATATCTCCAAGAGATAGGGTCTATCGGATCCTTTCCAAGGAAAAAGATTATGAATCCCAGGCGGTAGTTTTCTTCGTTCGTGATTATTCAGGATCTATGGGCGGCAAGCCCACGGAACTGGTGGTCAACCAGCATGTCCTCATTTATTCCTGGCTCATCTACCAGTATAAAAATCAGGTGGAGACGCGTTTCGTACTGCATGATACCGAGGCAAAGGAGGTCAAAGATTTTCAGACCTACTATAATTCGACCGTGGCGGGCGGAACCCAGGTGGCCAGTGCCTACGCCTTGGTCAATAAGATTGTTGAGGAAGAGTCGCTTGAACGGGACAACAATATCTACATTTTCCATGGAACCGATGGGGATGACTGGGATACCAAGGGGGATAAGGCCATTCCCGAGCTGGAGAAGATGCTCAACTACGCCAGCCGGGTGGGAATCACCATAGCTGAAAACGGCTATGGTATCTCCGGCCAGACGGAAGTGGAAAAATACGTTCGTAAATCGGGCTTGCTCGAAGAAAGAAAAGATCTGCTGCGTATGGATGTAATTACTCAGGAAACGAACGAAGCCCGCCTGATTAAAGGCATCAGGGAGCTTATTTCCTGATCTGATACAGGATGGGGATGGTGGGCAGGTGCCGGATCCGCCGGTCCATCCTTGTCAAACCAGCCGTCAGAGCCGTAGGGCGGGTTCTAAACCAGCCCGTTTTAAACCAGATTGCGAGGTAATATGGAACTGGTTAGCCAACATGCAAAGAAAATCATGGAAGGGTGCAAGGAACGGGCCCGGGATGCAGGATTGCGCTTTCAGGATGAGAGCCTTGAATATATAGTCACCAATCGGGACTTTCTGCAGTTGTCACCCAAAAACATGATCCCCACCCTTTATGATTATTGGGTCCAGGATGTAGAGGTACTGAAGGAACAGGGGCAGTACGAACTCTATCCCAACAACCCGTATGAAACCGTCATCAATACCCGTCCGCCCATTTCCTACTACAACGACAACAATCCGGACTGGCTGAACGTGATGATCTTCTATCATGTTATCGGCCATATCGATTTCTTTCAGAATAATCTTTATTTCCGGCATACCTGGGACTACGATTTTGCAGGAAAGGCGCTGGCCGATAAACGATTACTTGTCAAGCTGCGCTCGGAAAAAGGCAGGTGGGTCGACTATGTTATCGAATTTTCCCGGGCGATTGACAATCTGGTCGGCTATTTTGATTTACTCGCCTCCTTCACAACGGAGAAGAAAAAACTGTCGAGGCTTGACTATTACTTCGATGTTTTTCTGCAGAATAAACCAGATAAAACCATTGCCGGCTATGTCGCCGAAATTGAACGATATAACAAATTAAAACGGGAATTTCCAAAAGATGGGGAATCGCGGTTTTTAGACAGTGTGAAACTTAAACACGCCGAATTCGAATCGCTCTACCGCAAGGCACTCAAAGAAAAATCGAAGGGGAGCAGGCTGGATCTGCTCCAGTTTCTCATGGAAAATTCCGAGTTTCTCAATCGGGAGGAGAATAAGTGGATGCTGATGGTCATGGAGGTTATCCGCAGCACTTCCCTCTATTTCCAACCGCAGATCAGAACGAAGATTCTCAATGAAGGCTGGGCCAGCTACTGGCATGAAAATCTCTTTTTAAATGATGATCGAATCAGCGGACATGAGGTGGATTTCGCCGTTATCAACGCCAAAGTGACCTCTATGCCCCGGGTAGGTTTAAACCCCTACGCTCTTGGCATGCGCCTCTTCTATTATCTGGAATCTCAAGCGGAAGACGGCAAGATATCCTACGATTACCAGAGAATAGCTGATAGACAGGAACGGAAAAAATTTAATTCCGGCACAGGTAAAGGACGGGAATTTATCTTTTCCGTCCGGGAAAACTTTTGTGACTCGATGTTTATAAATACTTTTATCGACCAGGATTTTATTGATTTGCATAAGCTTTTTGTCGCCGGTAAACGGCTGAACAAGGAACGGATGACCTGGGAATATTATGTGAAATCCAAAAAAGCAAAACACTATAAGCAGATGATTGCCGACTCCCTCTATCATCCGCCGGCGATTAAAATCGAAGTTGCGGACGATAACACCCTGATCCTCAATCACATTTTTGAAGGAAAGCCTTTGTATCGTGATTATATCGAGGGAACGCTGCTCGGGGCTGAATTTCTTTGGGGGGCAAAAGTGAGCCTGTATACGAACGAACCTGAACTGGCGAAAAGGGAACCGGGGCAGGCTCCATCTCCGAGAACGGAAGGCCCCGAGGGGGAAATTACCTGGAGACGGTGTCGGTATACCATGAAAGACAGAAAAATGTCGCGGGTGGTGATTGATTAACTGATGGAAGGTAAGTATATGCGTGATCTAACTAAAGCCCTGGAAAATCTTAACCAAAGTAAAGAGCAGTGGCGCCAATCTCCCATACTCTCGTACACGGATTTTCTTCAGGAAGTTCTCAAGAATCCGGAACGGATGATTCGCAATATATATCAGGTTTACTCTGATATGATCGATAGTCTGGTGGAAAAGGGTATTGATGAATATGGCGATGATCCGGAATCAATCCAATTCCTGAAATATGACTGCCGCAGACTCTTTGTCGAAGGTTCCGACAGGCCTTTTTTTGCTGATCGGCTTTTTGCCAATCGATTGATACGGCATATCGAAAGCTTCAAGGTAGGGGCAAAACAGAATAAGATATATATCTTCGATGGTCCGCACGGCAGCGGCAAATCCACGTTTCTCAATAATATGCTGCGATCCTTCGAACAATATGCCAACTCACCGGAGGGATCGCGGTACGAGGTGGTCTGGCGGTTGAAGCACGATCATCTGGTAGGTGGCGTCCACAGTTTTAATACCTTGACCGAGAAGCTGGCCTGGGTCCTGGAAAATGACGGCAAGAAAGACCTGGCGACGGAGATGAAGTGTGCCTGCCAGGAGAACACGGATCTCAGCGGTTATTTCGAGGTTCCCTGCCCAAGCCATGACAATCCGCTGCTGCTCATTCCTAAAGAGATCCGCCGTAAGTTTTTCGATGATCTTTTCGAAAACGATAAGTTTAAATGGCAGCTTTTCACAGGGAAGAAATACGAGTGGGTCTTCCATGAAGAACCGTGCACTATCTGCATTTCGCTTTATCAGGAGCTGCTGAAGAAATACCGTGACCCTCAGAAGGTCATGGAATGCGTCTGTGCCCGGCCGTATATCTTTAACCGGCGTCTGGGAGAGGGGGTTTCGGTTTTTAATCCCGGTGATAAACCTCTTCGGCAGACCATCATGAACAATGAAATCATCCAGAAAAGCCTCGATGCATTGCTGTCCGGCAGTAACCGGGTCAGTTACCTCTTTTCCCGCTATGCAAAAACCAATAACGGCATTTACGCTTTGATGGACATCAAATCGAATAATACCGAAAGGTTGATGGAGCTACACAATATCATCAGTGATGGAGTCCATAAGGTGGAGGACATCGAGGAGAAGGTCAATTCCCTGCTCTATGCCCTGATGAATCCCGAAGATAAGAAACTGCTTGATGACCTGCGCGCCTTCTCGGATCGTGTCGAATATATCAATATTCCATATGTCCTTGATTTGCAGACAGAAGTTGATATATATCGGGAGAATTTCGGTAAACATATCGATGAGAGTTTTCTACCCAGGGTTCTGCATAATTTTGCCCGGGTCATTATCGCCACTAGATTGCGAACGAAATCCCAGGCAATGGAGGAATGGATCGGCGAGCCGGAGAAATATGAGATGTACTGCGACACCAATCTCCAGTTGTTAAAGATGGAGATTTTTACGGGGCACATTCCTGAGTGGCTGTCGGAGGAGGATGTCGCCAATTTCACCGCCAAGAGAAGGCTGAGGATCGTTGCCGAATCGGAACAGGACGGATGGAAAGGTCTTTCCGGCCGGGATTCGATTAAACTGTTTAACGAGTTCTATTCCACCTATGCCCGGTCCGATAAACTTATCGACATGTCGATGCTCGGCAAGTTTTTCAGGAAATTCTGCAAAAATGACCGGGACATCCTGCCGATGGGATTTCTTGATTCCCTGCTGAAAATGTATAACTACACAGTCTTGCAGGAGGTTAAGGAATCGTTGTATTACTACAACGAGGAGCAGATCTCCAAAGATATTGTCAATTATATTTTTGCCGTGAATTTTGAGATCGGTTCGGTGGAAGTTTGTGAATTCACAGGTGATCGGCTGGACATTACCGAGGAGTTCTTCAATCGGATGGAGTCGAGGCTGCAGGTCGAGCCGGAATATAGTGTGGCGTTCAGAAACAGCGTGCAGAAGACATACAGCACCAGTACTCTTCCCCAGGAGATGTTGCGGGACGGACTACCTATTACCCAAACCGCACTCTATGCGCATCTGTATGAAAAATGCACGCACAACCTCAAGGAAAAGGTTCTTGAGCCATTTATGAGAAACGAAAATTTCAGACGGGCAATCAAGGATTATAATCAGGAGGATTTCAAAACCTACGATAAAAAGATACAGAGTGATGTCACGTATATGATCGAGAACCTGCAGCAGAAATATCGCTATCCCCGCCAGGGAGCGAAAGAAATCTGCATTTATGTTGTCGATAATAATCTCGCACGTCAGTTTGCCGGAGCAAAATCACAGGCTGATTCCTGATATCGTATTATATAAACAGATGAATTCGTAAAAATCTAAAATCAGCGATGGCTAAGTAAAAAACTTCAGATTCGAGGCGCACAAAATTTCAATCATTTCGACGTACAAGAGGTACTTCGAAATGATTGAAATTTTGTGGCAACGAAGGAGGTGAAGAGTTTTTACGACGCCATCAAAATAGAAAAAAGCTATTATTATTCACTTACACCCCTACGAAATTTTTATTCCCGAAGGTGCGGAAAAAATTATCATCGGCACCTTGCCGCCACCACGTTTTTCCCTGGGCAGGCTGAAAGAGAGAGATGTCGACTTTTGTTATGGCAGCTGCGACGGGATGCTCTGGCCTGTGCTGGACGAAATTTTTTGTCTTGGTCTGCACTATGATAATTCCCGGGAGGCAGTAAAAGAACGGCAGGATTTCCTCATCCGGGAAAAAATCGGCATCTGCGATATTGTGGAGTCCTGCAGACGGAGCAAGATCGATGCCTCAGACCTGGGCATGCTGGACATCCGGCATCGCAATATATTCCGGCAACTTGAATTGCATCCCTCCATCCAAACGTTGATTTTTACGGGAGGCAATACCAAAAACGGACCGGAGTACCTGTTTCGCAGGCAACTGAAAGGTTCATATGGCTTGCAGCTTCAATGTATTGATAGCGATGTGCCAAGAAAACATCAATTCATTCTGCAGGGCAAGATATATACCACCATTTCGCTGACCTCACCCTCCAATGCAGCCAACAGAGCCATCGGCAGCAGCGCTCTGTATAAAAAACGTAAAGCGGAAAACCCTGCCTATACCACCTTTGACTTCCGGATTGACCAGTACAGGGAGGTTTTTCTGCCGGCTCCGTGTAAGGCGGAAATGTAACCCATGTGCCTGGTGACCATTCATATGCCACCGCCTCGGCTTGGGAGAAAGACGGCTTAAGGGTCAAGCGATGGATGCTTCTGCTTCAATAATGTGCCTGATAATAATTTTCTCGATATCGGGGTAGAGCCCGAGACCATAATCAATTGCCTCCACCTCAATCTTTTTGTTCTGTAGCCGGGATCGCCATGATTCGGCGCCATCACTCATAATATCTCTCCGGTAGTGCATGCCCGTAACGAGAAAAAGCGGGATAATGCACACCTTCGAAAAACCGCGGGCGGCAATCTCGTCGACAAGCTTGCTTGAATCAGGAAATTTTTCCACCACCCCGACATAAATTCTCTTTCCGAATTTCTGCCGGAGGATTTTTTCCAGACAGTAATAGGCTGTCCAGACCGGATGATCCGTGCCGTGGCCGAGGACCAGAATGGCTTTGTCCGGCCGTGCTGAAATGACGGGACGTAAAATTTCTCCGACCTGCTCATAGTCCCGGGGCGAGGTCAGCAGTGGAGCGCCGATGGCACACTCGAGCCCGGATTTGCCGGCGACCCGCGGAAGGGTATGAAATTCCCTTCCAGGAAACAAATGAAGCGATTGCAGGACAGCCCCGGCTATGCCCTGTCCGGCCAGCTGTTCAAGAATCTTTTCGGGATGTAATCCTGTTCCTTCCTTTCGCTCACTCATCCCCTTGGCGATCAGCTTTGAGGAGTACGCCCAGATAATTTCCCTCTGAGGAAAATGGTTCCGTATCCTGGCATCAAGCTCGTTGTAGGTGGCGATGGCCTTGGACGTCGTGCCGAAGGCGCACATGATAATCGGTAGGTTCATAGGGAAATACTGCCTCTCTTGAGTAATATTTGGGCGGATCACCATGTGGCGCTTCCTCTCGGTCCGGAAAATATACTCGTAAGCAGCTCGGCGCGTCAAAAAAATAACAAGAAAATGCATACAGCAAAAAAATAGTTAAATAAAATAAATAAAAATGATACAATATTTTATACCGGATTACAGATTTTTTGATAATCGCTCTTGACAGTAGACAGGCGCCTGTAGTATTCAGTTAATTGCTTATTAAATTAAATGCTTTTATACTTAAGCTTTAATGTCAGGATTATCGGCCTGAAAATTCTGATGGAGTTATCAACTACAGTGGGAGGAGGAAAACATGGTGAAAAAAATTTCCGTGGCGATATTGGCCGGAATGCTCGCTATGCCGTCGTTTGTCATAGCCGCGAATGAAACTCATGTCGCCGATCTGGAAAAAAAGATCGAAGAGTTGAGCAGGCAGCTCAATGAACTCAAGGGAGAGATGGCTGCCCAGTCAAAAAAGAACAAGGAATTGGCTGAAAACGTTGAAGAAATTGGCAGCAATATGGACGACATGGATGATAGGTCGGAAGTTTGGGACCTGGCTTCCCGCTTTAAATTAAACGGAGATTTTCGTAGTCGTGTGGACTTTTATAATGCCGATACGGTTTTCGGTAGAAATGTAGATAATGACACCATCTGGACCAACCGATTCCGTTTGAACTATACGGGTGGGCGTCACGGAAAACGTTGAATTTAAAGGCCGTCTGGCCATGTATAAAACCTGGGGTGACCAATCTGGCCTTTACCGATGATAACGGAAGGGATGTTTCCGATTTTTGACGGCAATGTCACCCGAACTCTCCCGGCGAGAGCAGCGCCCTGTATGTTGACCGGGCTTTTATCAACTGGAACAATATATCAGGTCTTGCCGATGTGGTTTTCCATCGGCCGCAGGCCGACCACCGATGGACCTCCCGCGAGATCAGAATGAATATGGATGAAAGACTTGCGACTCCGATGGCTTTCATGGATTGGCCGTTTGACGGGATTTCCGTCGGCTATGCCTGGAATTGGGGTGTGGAGTCAATGGGTGACAGCCGGATCCGCTTTTGTTATGGTCGTGGCTTTGAGGCCGGTCTGCAGGATTCGTCGAATTCCATCGATGATACCGATTTTGCCGGACTCAGCTGGGATATCATGAAAAAAGGCGACCGTTTTGCCTATATCCAAAGCTTTATGGCCTTCAATCTCTTTAATTACCCCAATTTCAGGATCCGATCGATCAATGATAATTTCGGTGACATGAGCGGTATGGGTCGATCGAACAATCTTGGGGATGTCTGGCATACCTCCGCGGTCTATCAGGATAAATGTCGCTAATTTGAATTATTTCCTTGCCGGTGGCTGGTCGCAGACGCATCCTGATGTGATGGCGGCATGTTCAACAATCCCCTCAATGCCACCGGTCCCAATACCGAAAATAAAAATGGCTATTCGGCTATCTGGGAGTGAGGTATGATCTTAAACCAGCCAATCTGAAATTCGGTGCCGAATTTAACTATGGTTCAAAATACTGGCTGGCGATGGCTCCGGGACATGACGATATCTACCAGTCCAAGCTGTCAACCAGGGGCCAGGTCTATGAAATCTATACCATCTGGGACCTGCCGACCGGCGAAGCACTCTCGAAATATGCCAAAACCTTTATGCGGTTAGGTTATCAGCACTACGAATATGATTATTCCGGTTCTGGAGACTGGAACCTTAATCCGTAT
Organism: uncultured delta proteobacterium; assembly: GCA_963835305.1. GTDB lineage: Bacteria > Desulfobacterota > Desulfobulbia > Desulfobulbales > Desulfocapsaceae > Desulforhopalus_A. Next base: position 81,846 of record CAWIEU010000005.1, on the reverse strand, counting down.
GATCTGGGCGATGCCGCTGACCTTGCAAAACTGCAGATGCTTCATATGGACCCTGTTGAAAGCGCCGATCAGGTTTACCTCACCTTCGAGGCATATTTCTAAACAGCGACTTTTTACTGCATCTCTCATAAAGGCCATGGTCATCACTGAAGTGACCATGGCCTTTTTTATTGCCGCCTGAGGCGGACTGCTTTATTCTGAAAATGGATTGTCGAATAGAAACGTTATAATGCGATATGACATCGTGGAAAAAACAAATTTTCAGTAATGATGGAACTGTCTGAGGAAAATAAAAACAGAGGCGAGTTTGCGGCACTAAACGGCACACAGTGCAGTTACGGCTTCTTTGATCGCCATGGCGGCGTAAGCAGAGCACCATATGCCTCGCTTAACGTTGGTGATCACGTCGGAGATCAGCGGGAGGCTGTTTGGCAAAACCGCAATAAGGTGAAGCAGAGCCTGGCGGTTTCGTATCTGCTCTCGGCAAAACAGATTCATGGCACCGGGATATACTATCTGACCGAGCCGTTGACCGAAGACCGGGAGGTTGAAGGTTTCGACGCTCTCATTACCGATATTTCAGACGTTGGCTTGATGATCCAGCAGGCGGATTGCCAGGCGGTATTGTTATTTGATCCGGTAAAAGAAGTGATCGCGGCTGTGCATTGCGGCTGGCGAGGAAGTGTGCAACGCATTCTCCCCCGAGTGGTCTCGGTGATGAGGGAAAAGTATGCCAGCATTGCCGCGGATATGCAGGCGGTAATCAGCCCTTCCCTCGGTCCATGCTGTGCGGAGTTCGTCAATTACCGGCAGGAGCTTCCCGCGGAATTTCAGCAGTTCATGGTCCGGGACAATTATTTTGATTTCTGGCAGATCAGCAGACAGCAGCTCTTGGGTGCGGGGATGTCTGAGCAGCGAATAACTACGGCGGAAATTTGCACCTGCTGCAGCAATGATTACTTTTCGTATCGACGTGCCGGCCGTCTGAATAATGGTCTGACTGGAAGAAATTGTTCAGTAATTGCTCTAACACCCCATAAGGAAGGGGTAGAAGTATACCCTCATCTAACATAGATCATGCGTATTTTACTTATAGAGGACGATGTGAAAATCGCCTCTTTTATTGAAAAAGGATTTAGGGAAGCAGGTTTTAGTATGGATACCTGCCCCGATGGTCAGTCGGGACTGGAGCATGCGCTGGCAGTTCCTTATGACGCCGCGGTGGTGGATCTGATGCTGCCACGCCTGGACGGTCTAAGTGTTATCGAGAGGATGCGTGCGGAAGATGTCAATACCCCGGTTCTTATCCTCAGCGCCAAACAATCCGTGGATGACAGAATCCAGGGACTGCAGAAAGGGGGCGATGATTATATGGTCAAACCCTTTTCATTCAGCGAGCTCCTGGCCAGGATACAGGCGCTGATCAGGCGGGATAAGAAAAATACCAAGCCGATGTTTTTGACAGTGGGAGATCTGGAAATGGACCTGCTCAAGCATGAAGTTTCCAGGGATGGTGAAAAGATTGAACTCCCGGCCAAGGAATATTCCCTTCTTGAATACATGATGCATAATTCGGGGATAGTCCTGTCCAAGACATCGATTCTTGAGCGGGTCTATGATTACGCTTTTGATCCGCAAACCAACGTGGTCGATGTGCTCGTCTGCCGTCTGCGGAATAAAATCGATAAGGATTTTCAAAACAAGTTGATCCATACCGTCAGAGGCGTGGGGTATGTTCTTAAAGCTAAGTAAGGAGGATTTTTCCTGGTCCCGCTCAAAAAAAGCCCTGCCGGTATTTTTCCTCTTGTGGGTTGGCGGGATCCTGCTCGCGCTGCTGTACCTCTTCAGTGTTCGAACACATCTTCAGGCAATAGACCGTGATCAGACCGAGAAGCTGCTTGATACCTTTCTTGCTTCCAATCAGTCGGCAAATCGTTTTTCGGGGTCCGCCTTCGTGCAGCGAAACACCCTGTCGCAGGGATTGGCTTTTATCCGCATAATACAGGGGAGCGATCAGATGGTGGTGGTTGGCGATCAGTCGGGGGCACTGGCTTTTAAGGAAATAATCAACCTGCCCCCGGCGATGACCGGAGTATGGCTGCCTGTCGGATCGGGCAGAGACAAACATCTCCTGACCATCATCACCAGGAAATATAATAACGAAGTACGTATTCAGGCCGGCAAGGATAGCCGTGAAGGATATAATCTTTTTAACCAGCTGATACGGTATACCTTATTTATTGTCGTCTGCAGTATTGTCATGCTTTGGCCGCTGTCTCTCTATTTTATAAAACTCAGTTTATTCCCGCTGACTTCCACCAGGGAGAAAATTGCCGATCTGATCCAACGCTCAAAAGTCGGCCTCCTGCCGGAACACGGTAATGGTCCGGAACTGGACAGCCTTTACGGACAGATAAATCAACTCATCCGGCAGAATCGGCATCTAGTGTCGGAAATGCAGCAATCCCTCGACAACGTTGCCCACGATCTGCGCACTCCGATGACCAGATTGCGGTCTGTAGCCGAATATGGATTGCAAGCCGAAAATGACACCTGGCGGCTGCGGGAAGCGCTGTCCGACTGCCTCGAAGAATCCGATCGGGTGTTGGCCATGTTGAGAATCATGATGAGCGTGGCCGAGGCCGAGTCGGGCACCATGCGGCTGGAGCTGCAGGACTGTGATCTCACCACTATTCTAAAGCAGGTAGTCACCCTGTACGAATATGTGGCCGAGGAACGGAAGATCACTGTCTTGCTGGAGGTGGACAGCCCCCTGCCGGTGCGGGTTGATATCACCCGGATATCACAGGTCTGGGCTAATCTTCTTGATAACGGCATTAAATACGGCAAGAAAGGGGGCTGGGTGAAAATCGGGGCGGAGATTATCGGCGGGGAAGTGGTCGCCACCTTTTCGGACAACGGCATGGGAATCTCGGCAAGTGAACAGGGCAGGATCTGGGAGCGGCTCTATCGGGGGGATCGGAGCAGGTCGCAGCAGGGCCTCGGTCTGGGGCTCAGCTATGTGCACGCTGTTGTGGCGGCGCACCATGGAGTTGTCTCAGTGACGAGTCAACTCCATGAGGGGAGCCATTTTATGGTTCGTCTGCCCCTTAGTCTCCCGCCTGCTCAGCTGAGTACGCAGGAAAAATCGCAAATGAGTGGGGAATGGTCCGAGAGGCGTATATCGGGGATATAAAAATTATCTATCTGAATGCCGGAACTATGCAGGATGAAATCAATCTGCCGCATTGGCGCGTGACTCGGATGGGACGGCACATTGGTGAGATTGGCATTTTTCAGGCCGGTCGCGGCAAGGAAAAGATTCAACTCCCGGCTGCCCCAGAATGTGTTGAAGTCGCCGGCGATGATAACTTCCTTATCGGTGTCCAGGGTAAGGTGGTGTAACTGTTCAAGCTGATTCTGCCGATGCCGGTACTTGAGCGAAAGATGGACGATGAAAATAGCGATGGACTTCAAATCAGTCTGGATGACCAGCCGTTTTACCCCCTGCTCGAAATAATGAAAACGAAAATCCTCAACGCTTTGCTTGGTCAGCAGAGCATTGCACTGCTGTTTCAGGACCGGAACCTTCTGGGCGAAAGAGCTATTGTTATACTTACTTTCAACGATGTAATTATAGCCCAGTTTTTCGGCGATTGTGTGCGCCTGACAGAAATATCCGCTGCGGTAGGAGCCGGAATCGACCTCGACCAGCGCGACGATGTCGGGATTAACAGCAGCGATAAAACTGATTATTCGTTGCAGATTGATCGTGGTTTTTTTAAAAAAACCAGCGAAAGGCAATGGTAAATGATAACCCTGCCTGTGGCCGGTTCCATAACGTATATTGTAAAGAAGTAATCGCATGCCAGTATGATACTGATTTGTCCAATCCTAGGCAATGCTTTGCCGATAGAAAAGGCTACAAACTTGTGATTTCGGAAAAGCCGGTTATATAGTAGTCTGCTAATTTGAGATTTTCTCTCAAGAAAAATCAATAATAGAGTGAAACCGGCGAACATATCGGTTCCCACAGTATCACAAAACCGTTCGAATGATAATATGATAACAATTGGATCAAGAAAAAGTAAGCTCGCCTTGTGGCAAACGGAGACCGTTGCCCGATATCTAAACGACGCCGGGATGGAAACGCAGATCAGTTCCATGGAGACCATTGGCGATAAGGCACTGGACACCTCTATCGCCAAAATAGGCAGTAAAGGGGTGTTTACCGTTGAGCTGGAAGAGCAGCTGGCAACCGGCAAGGCAGATATCGCCGTGCACAGTGCCAAAGACATGCAGTCCCAGTTGCCGGAAGGCTTTGTACTTATTGCTTTTACGGAAAGGGAAAAAGTCAATGATGTGCTGCTCAGTACGGATCAGTCAATCGACATAACCGACAGCAGCCGGCCACTGGTTGTCGGGACTTCGTCGGTGAGGAGAAAGGCCTTTCTCAAACACTACTATCCTCATGTGACCATCGTCGAGATGCGGGGCAACCTGCAGACCCGGCTCAGCAAGATGAAGAACGGCGATTGCGATGCCCTTATGCTGGCCTATGCAGGCGTAAAAAGGATGGGTTATGACAATTTGATTGTCATGGAGTTTGACGAACAGCAGTTTGTACCGCCGGTCGGCCAGGGTTGTATTGCCATTGAGGCGGCCACTTCGATTGAGCCGGAGTTGAAAGAGAAAATCCGGGCCTGTCTGAATAATTCGAAAAGCGAGACCTGTCTTCTTGCCGAACGCGCCTTCCTGAAAAAACTTGAAGGCGGCTGCAGCATTCCGGCTTTTGGTCATGCCGTACTCGATGACGATTCGCTTACCCTTACTGCCGGGCTCGCCAGTCTCGATGGCAATAAAATTCTTCGAATTACGGAAAAAGGCTCCGCGCAGAATCCGGAACAGCTGGGGAAAAAAGTCGGGGAGTATATTTTAAATAACGGCGGCCGGGAGATGCTCGCTGAAATCAGGCGCTTGCAGAGCACCTGAAAATATGTTTCTGCGGAATGCCTAATCACTGCTTGACGTAAGGCTGGTATCGCGATAAAAAGACAAACTGTCAGGGCGTCGCCAAGACCAAACAAGCTCATGGAGCTGCAAGAGGGAACCCAGTGTAAATCCGGGACGGGCCCGCCGCTGTAACCGGGGACGAAAATCGCTTAAGCCACTGAACGAAGTTCGGGAAGGCGCGATGAGTAGATTGAGCCGGAAGTCAGAATACCTGCCTTGACATGTGAAGCCGTTCTCTCCGAGGATCAGGGAGAAGAAGCGTTATAATGCCATGGCGCTGCGGCAATATGTCTGTGGTGAAATCAGGGCCCCCGGACCAAATATGTTTTGGTCCGGGGGCCTTTTTTTGTCGCCGGATCGAATCTGTTCTTTAATATGGAGGATCGGTACATGGACAAAAGAGAACTGGCATACACGAAACAGACTCTGTTAGCGGTAAAAGACTGGGATGCTTTTCAGGACGTCCTCAGGTTCTGGTCAAAATTGGTTAAACCGACAATTACCGCAGGTTGTACAGAAGCCGTGAAAAAAAACTGATAGTGATGAACCCGGATTTCTTACCACTATTCGGGTAGGAAGCGTCTGCCGGTTGGAGTTGACCGGCAAACGCGTTTTTGTTTACAATTGAAGACTAATTACGCACAGTACCCAACCAGCGTGTTTCTTAGTTATTAATTTAATTTGACCAACGAAAAAGCATGCAAATCGTCAAGGATATAATCCGTGTCGGCATAATCGGGACGGGCAAGCACGGAAGCCGATACGCCAATCATATAGTGAACGATCTCGGTGACCGCTTTCGTCTTGCCGCTATCAGCAGACGATCGCCTGAGGCAAAAAATCAGGCCAATGCCTGGAACGCCATTCTTTATAGCGATTGGCGGGACCTGGTCGGCTCCGACTCGGTGGATGCGGTGATTAGCGCGACCACTCCCAACCTCAATCCGGAGATCGCCCGGCTTTGTGCCGATCAGGGAAAGCCGCTGCTGATCGAAAAACCACTTACCACCGATTTTTATACGGCACGCGATATTGTCCAGCTCTTTGACCGGCTGGCCCTGCCGCTCACAGTCTCCCAAACATTGCGATACAACAGCGTCATACTCGCCCTGCGGGATAATCTTCCTGCGATGGGCAAGCTATTTTCCCTTTGCGCCAGCCATCGACTGGAACCTTCCACCCTGTCCTGGCTTGAACAGCCGGAGCTTGCCGGCGGCGGCGTGATTTTTCATACGGCAGTGCATCTTTTTGATGCTCTCCGTTTTATTACCGGTGAAGAAGTGGTCAGGATTCGAGCGGTCGCCCGCAATATTTATAATCCTAAACTGGAAGATCTGGTCATTGCCGAGGCGGTAATGTCAGATGGCGCCCTGGCCATCGTTGATACCTGCAAGGTCAGTCCGTCGCGGGCCTGCAGGTATGAATTTGTTTGCGAAAAAGGGCAATTGCAGGGTGATCAGGTGCACGGCATCCTGCAAAAAATAGAAGGAACAAAGATCAGCAGTCTTCCTGTCCACCCTCCAGGTCCCGCTCTTCTGCCGCTCCTTGTTGATTGGCATGCCTACCTTCTCGGAAAAAGCCAAAATCCAATTCCAGGAAACCAAGGGCTTGCAGCGGTAAAAATCTGCCATGCCTGCCGGGAATCAGTTATCAATGGACAGTGGATTGACATTGACAAGTTGTAGCTGTCAACTCCACTTATGGTCACAGTGTGATGATTATTCAATCAATTTCAAGCGAGATGAGTCGACAGGCAAAAAAATGGCTGGACATGTAACGCTGACTGTGATAATTGACAAATCACACTTCGAAAGGATAACAAAAATTAATTACATTGTCGGGAAGTGGCTCAGTCTGGTAGAGCACAGCGTTCGGGACGCTGGGGTCGGAGGTTCAAATCCTCTCTTCCCGACCAATAAATATCAAGGGGTTACAGTAGGTATTGTTACTGTACCCCTTTCTTGTTATCTGCACCTCCGGGGCACAAATCTACTAAATTCTCCTCCGTTCCGTCACCAGCAGCCATCTTCTGCAAAGTTGTCCCATAATTTTGGCCAATAAGCGGCTTGGTCAGCAGCAGGTTCATCGACTTATAAACGTATGTAACCAAGCCTAGGAAAATGAAGAAGAGGCTCCATCCAAGGCCGGAACTGCCGAATTTAAACTGCCATATGAAAAAAAAGGGCAGGATGTAGGCAATCGCGAACACCAGGCACAGAAAAAGTCGTTTCTTCAATTGATAATTTGACTGGGGAAATCCATCGGGCCATATGCCTCCGGTCCCGGTCTGGCGGACAAATTTCATTAAGTGTTCCCGGTGATCAGGCTTGGTACAATACATGACTATGAGCCAGGTGCTGATGACGAGCGTCGTCAAAATGATCAGCTTTAAGGGATAGAGCGAAAGGGTCGTTTGACTGCATAGCCAGTCTATGCACGATCTGAACAGTAAACTGCTGTGATATAGCTCATCGTACAGCAACGTGTAGATAAGTGAACTCAACATCGCCGATATCTGCGTCCAGGCATTTATCCTCCACCAGAACCAGCGAAGTAAATAGACCGGAGCAACCCCGGCACTGATTGAAAATATAAACTTCTGAAGATTTAGTATCTTATCGGCATTGAACGTGAACAATAACGAGAGAATCGAAACAACTGTCATAGCAGCAAAAGAGAGATACTTATATTGCAAGTCCGTACCGTTTTTGAGTAGATAGGTTTTCATGATATCGACTGTAAGTAATGCACCGCCCCAGTTAATAATGCTCTCAAGGGTGGTTATAAAGCTGAAAAGAATTGCAATCAGTGCCACAGCTTTGAAACCATCCGGGAGATACTGCAAGGCTACCTGTAAGTAAAAGGCTTCCTTGTCGATCGCTCCATAGCTTTTAAGCCGGTATTCCAATAATCCGCAGTCCCAGATTGTGCTTATAAATAAAAACATCAAACTCGTCACAATAATCGGGAGAAAAAGTGTCTTGAATGCAGCAGGCTGACTCTTTGCCTGTAAATGCCTCTGAGCATTAGGGTCTGAATTGTCGACGATATAAACCGACCACCACTGGATAAAAATAAAAACGAAAAAATCGGCAAATGAGCCATGCTCGGGAGTGCCGATCCTTGGTATCAAGGTGACATGCTCGATATCGCTTGCTGCCAGACTGGTATAAATATTTAGAAAGCCGCCATAAGCCTTAAGCAGATAAAAGCAAATAAGGATCGGAGCTGATAAGCAAATTATCGCATTCAGAAAATCAGTTCGAATTTTCTGATGAAATGAATTCTTCATCACTAACAGCAAAACGCCTATAATCAATATTGCTTCAGGGTTTGCCTCCGTCCCCATGTCCATCACTTCAAGCAACTTCCGTAAAGCAAGAATAATGAAAGATCCAAACAGTGGAATGACAAAGATTGCCAGGAAGATAGCCCGAAAAATATGGAGAAAAACACATGGCCTGCCTGAGAAACGTTGCCGTATCAATTCATTGTCGGTCTGAAATTCAAGCTGGGACCACATCGTCGCATAGAGAATGGCTGGGACACCGGCAAGCCAGAATCGACTTTTAAGCATCCATATGCCGGAATAGCCATGGTCCAAAATCAGCCCCATGCTCATCATATCCGTCATCGGACTCCATTCGATCATCAGCAATGATGCAGCCAGTAAAAGCCAACCCGGTTTCTTCTCTTCGCCGAACATATGGCTGAAGCGCTTAGCCCGAAACAAAAATGACAAAATTGCAATTGCAGAAAGGTAGGTGACTATGACCAGGTAGTCTGTGAATGAAAGCAGGATCATAACCAGGCTAATTCAAATGCCTGCTGATTGTGTTCTCTGTTATATTCATCAATTTTGCCAATTCCTTTTGCGTTGGTTTCTTTGGCATATCCCGTGTGATATTTTCCTGGTCAATAATTCTTGAGTAGATAGCAAATAGATGGCGTAAGTATGACTTTTTCAGGTTTTGCAGCGGCCTTAGAGCAAACAAGGATTTCAATTCTTCACGGTCCTTCGGTTCCATAAGAAAAATTTTTAATTCATCGTCATAGAGAGGAGGCAGCGCTGATATTGCAGTTGTAGCCTTTTTGGGCGAGGAATTTCTTTCCAACTGCTTGAATTCGACGTCACCAAAGACGAGCCATTTGCGAAGGAAATTATTGAGTTGTCTGATGTTTGATTCCTTCCATTCCTGGCTTGACAGCAAATCAAGGTTTTCTTTTAGCCTCAGTCTGTCCTGAAATGATTTGATATCGCAAGGGGTTAACTCGCGCATTCGGTTCTCGTGGAAAATAGTGGTCCAGGTATATCGCTCTAATAAAATGAAGGCGATTTTATAAATAGTGCCGGGACTCTGTGCTTCAACATCCCGTAGTGGTGCTATCTCCAGATCAAGCTGCCCGATTCTGCTTTTCAAGTCAGGCCGGACGCCGTTGGCATCGAGCCGATCCGCTTGTCCGGCCGCAATAATTCTGGTATTTGAATAGAGATTTTCGGCACTTCCCAATGGCCGATACTCTCCACTTTCCACAAATCGCAGGAGCTTTGCCTGGACCCTCGGGCTCATATCCGGCAATTCATCCAGAAAGAGGGTTCCTCCATTGGCTGAGCCCAGAATTCCCGGTGAATCGTCTTGTGCCTGATTGTGTGACCCTTTTCGGTACCCAAACATTTCACTTTCAAGTAATTCATCGGGCAGTCCCGCACAATTTATGGCCAGAAATGGTTTATCGCGCCTTAAGCTCAATTCATGGATGGCCCAGGCTATAGTCTCTTTGCCGCTTCCTGATTCTCCTTTGATAAGAACATTGAAGTCGGTAGCGGCTATCTTGTTCACCCGAAATCTTAATTCATCAATTGGGTTATTTATCTGCCGGTCTTTGCATGGATAGGTGCCGCCAGCCATGTCGGGTTCACCGAGATTAAAAAATCTCAGCGCGCGAACGCGCTCCTTTTCAAGGTCGTCCCCTTCTGCCGGTTCACCCAAAATAAGTTGCCGGCAGACTTCACTCAAACCGGCCGATCTGGAAATTATTGCCAGCATCAACCTGAACTGGATCCATATCCTGTCACGCTGTTCTTTCTCTTCAGAACTTTTATGCTTTGTTAACTCTTTGGCAGCAGATCTTTTTTTGAACTGTATCGGGTGTATGCGACAACCGGTTTCGGCACACCATTCCTGCATAAAAGTAAAGCACTCGTAGGTTGCCAGGGTGATTTTACACTGCTTGTGTTCCTGCTTCTGCAGAATGAAGGCGGTAAGGGCTAACTGGTCCTGCGGTAAATAATGTACTGCAATGAGAATCTCATCCGTAATGGAACATTGTGCCAAGAGAGCTTGCATTCTGTCGGTAAAAACATGACTTCTTATATGTTCAACTATTCCCAATGTGCACTTATTTAAGTTGTTAAAATATTTCCGTGCAAATGTTACAGAAGATTCCCTTGAATCCAAGAGAATATGAAGCTTAGATTTAGAAATATACATTGTTATATTCAATACATAAATAAATTAGTACGCTGGAAAAGATGGAGAGAAGAAAAGCATATTACATCATCATATTCGATATGCAAATATCAAAATATTTGAAATATGGATATTGACTTATAGCCAACAAAAAAACATTTTCCTGGACTCCCTCAAAGAAGGCCAAATTACAATAACAATTTTAAACAATCAATTTATCAGGCACGTGGCTCGGGATGTGCTATCGAATCTGGAAATTAAGAAAGACCATATCAAAACAACCCATACGAGAACAATTCCATGCGAAAAACAATAATTATGGGACTGCTGCTATCGCTTATTGGCACGAGCAATTTTACCCTCTCCCAGCCCGCGTCAGGACATAAAGAATTAATGACTGCATCGGTAACAAAAGATACATCCTCGATCCATACAGGGATGTATTCCGAGGTGTTGCTGTCCTGGTTGATCCACATCACAATCCTGCGGAACTCACACTTTATATCCAAAATATTAGCAGCATAGATGCCGACGAAAGCGAATTTGAAGTTGAGGCAATCGCCTCGATGGACATCCGCTCTACACCATTGATCTATGGCCTGAAAGGGGTCTATGTCCCAAGCTGCCAACAAATAACTTTGTATGACCTCGCCGATCCTCAACCGAGAAATTCTGCAGTGGAGCATAAAAGTGTTATCGATCACGTGGAATTCGAACCGGTTGGGCTTGCTGGAAAAATAACGGAAGATGGTCAGACGATATACTGCCAGATAGCCTATAACGGAAACGCTTCTCTCTCACGGATCAAAAAAACAGGCCTATTTGAGACCATGGCAGCTATAGCTGTGGAGCAAAACCGACAATCAGGGAGGGGAACTATTCGATGAGATTCTTTAAGGAACAAAATAAACAATTTATGAGGCCGGCCTTCTGGAATTATATTGGCATCGCAGTGGCAATAATTGCTTGTGCGGTATCATTTGAAGGGCACATACAACAGCAGGGTTATATGTTTTTATTCATTGGCGTTCTGCTCATCGCTGGTTTTGTCTTCATTCCCGTAGTCAATTGTCGTGCAGCGTTACGCCATGAACAATTTGAAAATATCAAGCAAATGAACAGCAGCGAAAACAAATAAATTCTACCGCACAATCTGATGTATGCGAGAAAAGCTCCCGGAACAATTTTTACTTTTTCCGAAAATTATGGACACTGTCCAGTGCTTCGGGATTTTCTCCCTCACTACTCTGATCTTAGGAATGAAATGTATATCAACGACTTTGCCGATCGGACAAGACCTGTGATTTCCTGATGACATTGCGGGCAAGATCAGCGAAGACAAAATAGTGAAAGGGCATTACCGCATACCAGTAGAGTCTGCCGAGTACGCCGCGGGGAAGATAATGGGCAGTCTGAACCAGCTGATTGGGCTGAATATCGAACTCGAGCCAGGCCTGGCCGGGCAGCTTCATCTGGGCGTAGAGAAGCAGCCGTTTTCCTTCCTTGATATCGACCACTTTCCAGAAGTCGATGGCATCGCCGACCCGGAGTTCCCCGCGAAGACGGCGTCCCCTATTGAGTCCATATCCGCCTACCATCTTGTCCAGCAAGCCTCGCAGGCGCCAGAGAAAATTATACCTGAACCAGCCATGCTCTCCTCCCAGGGTACAGACGGTGGAAAAAACCTCTTCCGGTTTCTCCCCGGCGGAAAAAGGCATGATTCGCACATCGCGAAAAATTGCCCCGGCCGGATCGTCAAAATCTTTTGTATCGCAAGCCTGCCGGGCACTGCTGTCACACCAGCGGCTGATCACCTGGTTACTTTCAAGCTCCTGAAGGGCATCGGCCACGACTTCCTTAAATGGCCGCGGCCGTATCTCAGGATAATAGCGGGAAGAGTTGTCATTTTGCACCACGGTTTCGCTCTTCAAGCCCTCTACCAGGGCTCTGGTCAGGCTGTAAGGGAGCGGGGTGAACAGGATCAGCCAATACGAAGAAAGTTTTGGTGAAAGCAGCGGCACCGGCAGCAGATATCGCTTTAAATCCATAATTACTGCCGGTCTGCAGGAGCATCTGTCTGAAACTGAGTTGTTCGGTGCCGATGTCAACCATAAGATTGCCGGTATGGACCAGGTCAATCGATGCCTGCAGATAGGAGAGCACATCCTCGATACCCACCGGCTGGGTTCGGGTTCGCACCCATCTTGGCGTAATCATGAGCGGCAGTTTCTGGATAAGATTGCGAATAATCTCAAAACTGGCGCTGCCCGAGCCGATGATCGCACCGGCGCGCAGCCAGATGAAATCGAGACGGTCCGGTTCGCTTCCAAGAATCTCACCGGTTTCGATGCGGCTGAGCAGGTGCTTGCTGGCGCTCTCCCGAATGCCCAGCCCGCCGAGATAGATGATTCGTCGCACTCCCGCGGCGACACAGGCCGATCTGAAATTCTCTGCGCTCTGCCGATCAAATTCATGATAATTCTTGCCTGATCCCATGGAGTGAATCAGGTAAAAGGCAGTATCCACGTCCGCCAGCGCCGCATCGAGAGAAGATCTGTCTAAGGTATTTCCTTCCCGGATATCGACCCGGTCAGCTATGGCAACCTGTACCTTGTGCCGATTGCGAACCAGTACCCGCAGCCGATATGAATCAGTCTCGAGTAGTCGTTGAGTCAAGCGTCGGCCGACATAGCCTGTTGCTCCGGTAATCAATACCGTTTTCTGTGACGACGATAGATTGGCCATAGTCAATGGCATGTTGAGGAGTATTAGTGGTTACCATTACACAGAGTATGGCACCCGATGGCCGAAGACAAGATACGTTTTTTATGCGACGGCGGACATACGTTTCGGCGGGACGGGGCACTGCGTGGAGGAACATAAAAAAAGAGCAACTGGTATGATAATTGATGGAGGAAGAATAGCTGCCTCGACAGCGGCCGGCGGAAAGTTCCCAGGCGCATTGGCCTATTAATTAGATGACTCTTCAGAGTCCCGCTTCATGGAGAGGTTCTTCAGAGGGCCTGAGAGCAGCCAATATTTAACTGGAAAAGAGCAATGTCCAGATCCGCACGAAAAAATGCTGGAAAAGTTCGGCAAGAAAATAACAAAAAGCAAGCAAAGGATCAGAGGGGACGACAAGCGGAAAAGCCACGGCAGATTCCCCAATCGGGGTGGCGTGATATCCTCTTACGCGTGAAAGAGCAGATCGGCAGGGACAACATCGATATCGTCGCGGCAGGAATTGCCTTCTACAGTTTTCTTGCGCTCTTTCCGGCCCTGATTGCCACTATCATGATATATGGGCTGCTGGTCGATCCCGCCAGCGTCGAGCAGCAATTGCAGGCGCTGACTAATATCCTGCCGTCCCAGGCACAGGAACTGATAGGGAAGCAGTTAAGCATCATTGGCAAGCAATCCCCTGACGCTCTGGGCTGGGGTGGGTTTATCTCCATCGTACTCGCCTTATGGAGTGCCAACAAAGGCATGAAAGCGCTTTTTACCGGTATAAGTATAGCCTATGACGAAGAAGATCAGCGCGGTTTCATCAAAAAGAACCTGCTTACGCTGTTATTCACTCTTGGCGGTATCTTCGTGGCGATAGTCTGTGCCTCCCTGATCGTTGCTTTTCCGGTTGTTATTGATCAGCTAAACCTTCCGGCAATAATTACAACCGCTGCCAAGTTGGGCCGCTGGCTTATTTTACTGCTCATCATTCTTGTCTCGGTCTCGCTCGTCTATCGATATGCCCCCGATCGTGCCAGACCTAAGTTCAAATGGGTGAGCTGGGGGGCGGCCATCGCCACTTTCCTGTGGCTCATCGGTTCCTGGGCTTTTTCCGCATACGTTTCCCATTTCGGCAACTATAATGCCACATATGGTTCGATAGCTGCGGTGGTGATCGTGCTGCTGTGGCTGATGCTGACTAATTTCTTTATTCTCCTGGGGGCCGAAATTAACAGCGAGATGGAAGGGCAAACCAAAAAAGACTCGACTACGGGAGAACCGAAGCCCAGAGGAGAGCGTGGCGCGGTACACGCCGACCGGCTCGGCAAAACTCCCTGATTTTAAAGTCTGGCCGTAACCGGAGAATTTCACCGGCTGGTTTGGCGGAGCATGATCTACATACAGCTTGACGCTCGACTGGCTTAACGCCGCAGGCGCATGTTGGCTGGTGGCGAATCGATCCTTCCGGCAGCGGAATCATTAAGCGTTTTCACCACCTTTACTCTTGTGCACCGAGGCGGTCACGGTCTCGTGAGCAGGGGCAGGTTCATCAGCTTTGGAGCTGCCGGCCATGCTTTCCCTGGCCGCTTCCGTAGCGGCGGCAGCGGTCTTCTTCCCTTTTTCAACTGTTTCCCTGCTGTACTCCTCTGCCCGATCGATCATGTCGCTTCCGCTGGGTCCAAGGTATTGCTTTTCCTTGCGGGTAATCGGAATGGCGAGAGCTGCGAGTGAGCCAAAAGCAATACCTGCAGCAGCAAGAAGAAGAGGGTGGGTCGACAGATATTCGCCGCTTTCGGCGGCGGATTGTTTCCACTCCCGGCTCTTATGCCGTAACTGTTCGCCGCTCTGCTTGAGATTTTCAGTCATGCCGCTCAATTTCCCTTTCGCCTCCTCGGTTGTTGCTGTTATCATTTCCTTCATGGTAGAGGAGGAGTTTTTTACGCTGCCGCTGATTTCCTGCCGTTTTTCTATGGCGCTCTGCTTGGCAGTGCCGTACTTGCTGCGGATACGGGCGGCTGTTTTGGATATCCCGCCTGTATATGAAGTGCCGGCGGAACCATCTCCGGACATCAGCCAGAGCATGCTGATACCCATCATTACTGCGGGAATGGGATTCTTCCGAATGGTCGTGCCGAAATTTCCGGAAAAATCCTTGAATCCTTCTCCCCACTCGTCAACCGTCCTGTTCCACATTTCTTTGGGTGACAACCTGTCTTCCAGAGAATGGAGGGTTTCGTTGATTTCGTCTCTGGTATGTTCGATTTCTTCTACGTATTCCTCAGAACTTAAATTCCTCTCATTCCTGCCGGCGTATTCTGATTCCGGGCGGGCAGGATCAGTTTTTATCTCGCTCATGACATCCTCCTAGGCGGTATGGTGACCGGCAGCTTTGTTCCCATGAAGGTGCTGCTCGGCAAAAGTTTTATTGCGTTTGAATTGGTCGATGGTTCTCTTCGGTTTGAGGTTGTGTCCTTTCAAGTTGGATTTTGCCTTGGCAATCATGCTTATGCCGATGACCAGGACAATGACAGCCACGATCAGGGTAGCCAGCCAGGCATCCATGACCAAGGCCAGACCAAAAACTGCGGCACCCAGTAAAAACAAAAAACCGGCATAGGCGACGGCACCTCCGACAAAAAGCGAGATCACGCCGCTCTGGGCCTGGCTTACCTTCTCGGACATTTCCGTTTTTACCAGACCGATCTCCTGGCGAAAGAGGGTGGTGACTTCTTGGGTCAGGTCAAAAAACAAAGTTCCCAAAGACTTGTCGTCCCGTGGAGTGTGGGTGTTTTTGTTGGTATCCATGATGCTCCTCCTTCGGATTATTCTTAAAAATGTACTTCAGAAACAAAGCCGCTCTCAGCGGTTCCCTGGAGATTTATCAGAAACAGTGGAACCTTCAGGAACTGGAGGAGTCGGATTATCTGATGCCTGTCCTCCCAGATGTGCTGCGGCCCCGGTATTCAGCTCTTCGGGGAGAGGGTCCGAGGTCTGTGTCTCAGGCGGAGTGGTCACCGGACTCTCCCAACGATATTCGGCGCTCAGCTCTGTCGGCTTGACTCTGTGTTCCTGCCGATCCGCTTCTTCCTTATGTTTGTTGCCGCTCTGCAGGAGCCGGGTAACTGCGAATCCGGCTATGACGGCACCTCCCAGAAACAGGAGCGGCTGACGTTTTCCGTAGGATGCGGCTTGATCGACAAGCTCGCTCATATCCTGCTCCCGCAATGTGGAAGAGAACTCACGGGCAAGTCGTGATGCCGACCGCAGGTATTCGGCGGAGTCTTTTCTGTTCTTCCGGTCCAGTTCCCCAGCCGCCGATCCCAATGCATCAGCAAAATCGATGATGACATCAGCAGCGGTATCTTTGCTCTGATTGATGACTCGACGTCCATTCCGCAAGACCTCATCTTTGAATTCCCCGGCATGTTCTCTCGTCTCTCTTCCCGGGTTGGTTCCGGTCCTGCCACTTCTGCCGGTTTCTCTGTATTCGTTACTCATTTCCATGACTATTCTCCTTATATATCGAACCTGCTCGATTCATTGGTCTTAAAAGGTTTCGTACTCTTGATCGCCCGGAAGGGCTCTTGTATATATGACTACATCAATTACCATGCCACATTGTCGCCATTTTTCCTGAAAATGGTTAAGGGCATAACAAAAATGGCAAGAGAGCAGAACTTGGAGAGGAATGGCTATAAGAAAGGAGGAGGTGGTGAGGGATTGAAAAATGACGGATCTCTATTGCTTGAAATCTCAAACAACCCCAGGAGATTCAATATAAGGGTATTAACCGGCACACAGTTTTCTATTTACTTTTTTCTGTCCCGCCTGCGTCTGTTTGCGCACGATCAACTATTTTACTGATGGTCTCCATCATGTCCACCGGAAACGGAAAGACAATGGTGTTGGTGTTCTGGTTCGTTGAGATATCACTTAGTGTCTGCAGATAGCGGAGTTGCAGGGCCTGGGGGTTTTGGGAGAGAATTTTGGCGGCTGATAGCAGTTTTTCCGAAGCCTGGTATTCGCCTTCTGCATGGATGACTTTCGCCCTTCTTTCCCGTTCCGCCTCCGCCTGTTTGGCGATTGCCCTGATCATGATATCGTTTAAGTCTATATGCTTGATTTCGACATTGATCACTTTGATCCCCCAGGCGTCGGCCCTTTTATCGATGATTTCCTGTATGTTGTCGTTTAATTTCTCGCGCTCAGAGAGCATTTCATCCAGCTCATGCTGGCCCAGTACCGAGCGTAAGGTCGTCTGGGCCAGCTGGTTTGTGGCCATCAGGTAATCCTCGACCTGGATAATGGCCCGCTCCGGGTCGACCACCCGGAAGTAAAGAACCGCGTTAACCCGAACGGTGACGTTGTCTTTCGAGATGACGTCCTGAGTAGGGATATCCATGGTAACTACACGAAGATCGACCCGAAAAGCTCTCTGGATTCCGGGCACGATAATCCTCATTCCGGGTTTTTTTACACTTTGGAAACGCCCGAGGAAAAGGACCACGAGTCTTTCATACTCAGCCACTATTTTCATCGAAAGCACGATCAGGCCGATTACGAGCGCTATCGGTACGACATAATCCATGTAGGGATAGATAAACATCTTGCGGCTCCTCCTTCAGTAAGTTGGTATTTGAGGATGTTCTCTTGTCTGTCAGGGGAAAGTTGCGTGGAATCCACTCATCCCGGCCTTTTTTCAGTATTCGGGGAAAATCTTTCCACGCTCAGTTCCAGGCCACTTCGCGAAATAACTCTTACCTTCTCTCCTTTTCTGATCGGTTCAGAGCTTTTGGCCTGCCATAACTCACCCCTAAGCCAGATCTTCCCCTCTCCTGAAAAATCATGTTCGGCTTCCCCGGTCATTCCAAGAAGCGCTTCGCTGCCGGTCCTGATCTTTTTCTGTCTTAATGAAATTATACGGCCCACCAGAAACAGCAGCAGAATTGCTGATAAAGCGGTCGTGCTTATGATCACGGAGATGGAAATTCTCATGCTTTCATCGTCTATCAGAATGAGCGAGCCAACCGCGAAGGAGACGAGGCCGCCTATGCCGAGAGAGCCGAAACTCGGGATAAAAGCTTCACTTATCAGGAAAATGATGCCGAGGATAATCAAGGCCAGCCCACTGTAGTTTATCGGTAAAATCTGAAAGGCATAGAAAGCGAGCAGAAGAGATATTCCTCCGGCGACTCCCGGCAGGAAGCCGCCGGGATGAGCGAGCTCAAAAATCAGGCCATAGAATCCTAGCAGCAGGAGGAAGTATGCCACATTGGGATCGCTGATCACCGACAGTAGTTTGTATCGCCAGGTGGGGTCCAGCCTGGTAATGGTCATATGCTTTGAGGATATGACCTGAACTCCGGATTCGAGTCTTACTTTGTAACCGTCTATCTGGCGCAGCAGATCGGGCAGGTCTATTGCCACGAAATCAATAACCTTTTTCTGAAGGGCTTCTTTCGCGGACAGGCTTACCGCTTCCCGAACCGCACGGACGGCCCAGTCTGCATTGCGGCCATTCCGCTCAGCCAGTGCTTTTATATAGGCCGAGGCATCGTTGATGACTTTTCGTCTCAGGGTTGAGGCGTCATCGATTGCCATGTCGTCTTTTTTCTTCTCATCTTTTCCGGGTTCAGACGAACCGGGAAGCCCACCGATGCTTATCGGCGTGGCGGCCCCGAGATTTGATGTCGGCGTCATTGCCGCAATATGGCTGGCGTAGAGAATATATGTTCCGGCGCTGGCCGCCCTGGCCCCTTCAGGTGCAACGAAGGTGGCAACCGGAATGGGCGAAGCCAGGATCATCTGGATGATATCCCGCATCGAGCGGTCAAGGCCTCCAGGGGTATCCATTTCCAGGACAATGAGGCCCGCCTTGTCGGCAATCGCCTTGTTCATGCCCTTCCTCAGGTAATCACTTACGGCAGGGCTAATGGCTCCCTGTATCTTCAACACAATGGCCTCAGAGGATTTTTCCGCAGCCTGGAGGGGATTGCAGCAGGATGTGAGGATAGCGACGGCGAGGAGCAGAAAAAGAGGGAAGGGCGGAGCGCATCGTGCCGGTTTAATGATAATTCTGCGAAAAATTTTGAGGACAAAGCCAAGCATCAGAGACCTCCGTTTAAATCTGCAGGACCTCCCATCTTATATGTGCTGAAAATGCCGAATCGAACGAAAGCAAAAAGGCGTTTTCACTTTTGTCTGTAACCATTTATTTCAGAATTGGTACTGAAATAATAATCACTTTAACAGGTTGTGTCAGTTGTGCCGGGCTGACTTGGCAGAGAAATGGTATGGCCGGAAACAGCAGGTTGTTAACGCAGGGCTTTGCAAATGATTATCAAACTACTCGATAGCGTGCCGAAATTGGTGTGCTACAGTACACGGATGGCAAAGGCCGCTCCATGAGGGAGCGGCCCTTGTTGTTTAACCGGGCGTTTGCTTTTTCGAATTAACGAATAAACAGCATCTCCTGGTAGGAAGGCAGCGGCCACAGATCGTCAGCCACCACGACCTCAATGGCGTCGGCGAATTCACGAACTTTTTTCATCGTCGGTAGCACGCTGTCACACATGAATTTAGCATGTGCCAGGGTGTCGCCGCCGCTATGAGTCATCAGCTTCTCGAGGTTATCTACCTCAGTCTGCATGGAGCGAAGCTTGGCAGTGACATCCTCGAGTGCGATCATCTTGGTGTCATGTCCGATGGCCTTGAGGTTGCAGCAGGTTGCGGCAAGCTCACCCTGATAGCGCATGGCGGCCGGAAAGATCACGGTTCGGGCCATTCGGATCATCAGGTTGGCTTCGGTAGTGATGGCTTTTACATACTGCTCAAGATAAATCTCCTGGCGGGATTTCAGTTCAGCTTCGGAGAGGACCCCATACGTGGTGAACAGCTCCACAACTTCCTTGCTGGTCAATATCGGCAGGGCGTCAGGGGTGGTCTTGAGGTTCGGCAGCCCGCGTTTCTCGGCTTCTTTATGCCATGCTTCGGAGTAGCCGTCGCCGTTGAAGATGATCGTATCGTGCTCTTTCATGATTGTCTGGAGAAGCTTCTGTACACCTTCGTTAAACTGGGTTTTGTTGGTCTTGCCCAGCTTCTCCAGCTCGGTGGCAATGTAATCCAGAGATTCGGCCATCATGGTGTTTAGGGCAACCTGAGAGCCGGCGATAGACTGTGAAGAGCCAACGGCGCGGAACTCAAAACGATTGCCGGTGAAGGCAAAGGGGCTGGTACGGTTTCGGTCGCCTGGATCTATCGGCAGCGGCGGCAGGGTATCAACGCCGATATGCATAATGCCTTTTTGTTTGGAGCTCTTTACTTCACCTTTCTTGATCTGCTCGAATACATCGGTTAGCTGCTCACCAAGGTAGGCACTCATGATGGCTGGTGGAGCCTCGTTGGCGCCAAGGCGATGGTCGTTGGAGGGGGTGGCAACCGTGGCCCGCAGCATCGCCCCGTACTTATGTAGAGCGCGGAGGGCGGCGGCACAGAACACCAGGAATTGCGCGTTGGCATGGGGGGTGTCGCCCGGTTCGAACAGGCTGCCGAGTTCAGAGTTGCCGATAGAATAGTTGAGATGTTTACCGGAACCGTTGATGCCGGCAAACGGCTTTTCATGGAGCAGACAGGTCATGCCGTAACGCTCGGCCACGCTGCGCAGGGTGGTCATAACCATCTGGTTGTGATCGGTGGCGAGGTTGCCCTGCTCGAAAATCGGGGCGATCTCAAACTGGCTCGGCGCAACCTCGTTATGACGGGTTTTCACCGGAACACCGAGTTTGTACAGCTCGCGCTCAACGTCCATCATGAAGGCCAGGACACGGCGCGGGATAACGCCAAAGTATTGATCTTCAAACTCCTGGCCCTTGGCGGACGGGGCGCCAAACAGCGAACGGCCGGCCAACAGCAGGTCGGGACGGGAGAAAGCGAAGTTGCGGTCGATGAGGAAATATTCCTGCTCGGGTCCGGCAAAGCTGGTAATCGGAAGCGTGGTAGTTACGCCGAACAGTTTCAGCACCCGCTTGGCCTGTTTGTTGAGTGCCTGCAGGGAACGGAGCAGCGGGGTCTTCTTGTCCAGGGCCTCGCCGGTCCAGGAAACGAAGGCAGTGGGGATGCAGAGGAAGGTGCCGTTCGGGTTCTCCAGGATGTAGGCCGGGCTGGTAACGTCCCAGGCAGTGTAGCCGCGGGCCTCAAAAGTGGCGCGCAGTCCACCGGAGGGGAAAGATGAGGCATCCGGCTCACCCTGGATCAACATCTTGCCGGAGAACTCGGCGATTGCAGCGCCATCACCATTGGGAACGAGAAAGGCATCGTGCTTTTCCGCGGTTAAACCGGTCAACGGGTAGAAAACATGGGAGAAATGGGTTGCCCCTTTCTCGATGGCCCAGTCTTTCATGGCGTTGGCTACGACATCGGCTACGCTGTCGTCCAGTTTTTCACCAAAGGCGATGGTTTTTTTCAAGGTCTTGTAGACATGTTTGGGGAGACGCTCCTTCATGACTATGTCATTGAAGACGTTGCTGCCGAACACATCCGTTGGTTTGGTCTCATTGAAATTCAGCGGGGCGTGCTGTGGTTTGTAGTTGATGATTGCCGAGATGGCGTTCAGACGGGCCTGGATTCCACTCATAGTACACTCTCCATAAGGCATAAGGGGTTTTGGGTGATAAATGCTACAAATTTGTCTTTTTGTAAGCCATTTTTACTACAAAAATGTAAGGCATGCAGCGCAGTAAACCAATATCCCAGGGAAGGAAGTCAATTTCCACCGCCCCTTCTTTCCGTGGAGTAACGGAGACTGCGAATATGCCTTTGAGTCTACTTGCGGGTGTGAGCCTGCCACAATCCGGCCGGTGGCAGTGTTTTCACGGTGCTGTCAGTTCAACTCCCAACATTTCCCGCTACATTTGCAGTGAATGTAAAATAGGGCTCAATAAATGTAAAGTGTGAAAAATCATCCATTAAGCGCCGCTTCCACATCTTCTTATGCTTAAAGCAATATGTGTGCCACATTGGCAAAACGCCTGAAATTGGAACATAGTTTGTGTCAATTCCTCTGCGGCAGCCGTCGATCCGGAGGCACGGACCCAGGTTCAGCGGGCGCTCTTGTTGACCTCGATGGCCGGGTGAGCGCGGGGGCTAATAGAGGCTCCCGTACACATGATCGAACACCTTGGAACGGATTGTTTTCTTGCACAAAACAAGAAAACAATCCGTAAGCTGCTTCCAGGGCACCGAAAAACCGCCCAGGAAAATTTACTGCTTGTCGGAAATCAGTTTCTTTTGAATTGAACGAGCACTGTGCCGGTTTCCACGGCATCTCCCGGCTGAACTCCGACGGATTCCACGATTCCATCGGCTGGAGCGGCCACTGCGCTTTCCATTTTCATTGATTCCAGAATGATCAGTTCCTGGCCTCGGAAAACCCGCTCGCCGGCAGCGACTTTAACATCCACAACCAGTCCGGGCATCGGGCAGTCGAGGATGTTGTCGCTGACCTGCATGACCGGTTTCGGCATGTATCCGGCAAGCGCCCATTCGCGTGGATTGTAAATCTCGAAGGTCGACGAGATCCCGCAGAAAGCGACTTCGATGAAATTACCCCGGTATTTGAGGCGGAAGAAGGCCTCCTCCCCGTTGATATTCAGCCGTAACCTGCGCCGATAGTATTCCATGGGCGGTACGGTGACCAAATAGACCTCGTCATCGAGCAGGACCCGCCACTGCAGGTCTTCGTCTTTGCTTTCAAGCCGGATTTGAAAGACATCCTCCTCGCATTTTGCAACATAATCAAAATGGTCTTTTATGGGCAATGAGGCGCCTACCTTGGCTTTTAATGGCAGGAGCGACTTCAGGACCAGGTTTTCCCTCAGATGATAGACCAGGGTGGCGGTCATGGCCATGGCGTTTACCGATTCAACCGGTGGTTTTGTTTTATTGTCAGGATCCAGTAAATAGGTTGGAATGAAATCGGTGGAGAGCTCGCCTTTGATAAAAACGGGGTGGGTAAGTACCTGATTGGCGAAATCGATATTGGTGAAAATCCCTTCAATATGATAGCCATTCAGCGCCTGAACCATCCGTTTCCGGGCCTCCTCACGGTTTTCTCCCCAGGTGATGACCTTGGCCAGCATCGGATCGTAATAGACGCTGACCGTGCTCCCGGCATCGAAGCCGGAATCCACCCGTACGTGTTTACCCCGGGGGGCGGCATAGCGGGTAATCAGGCCGATGGACGGGACGAATCCCTTTTGCGGGTCTTCGGCGCAGACCCGTACCTCCATGGCCCAGCCGTTCAGTCTGATTTCCTGCTGACTGAAGGGCAATTTTTCACCTGCGGCGATGTGCAGCTGCAGTTCGACCAGATCAAGGGAGTTGACCAGCTCGGTTACGGGATGTTCGACCTGCAGACGGGTGTTCATTTCCAGAAAGAAGAACTCGCCGTTTTCATCGAGGATAAACTCCACCGTGCCGGCGTTGACATACCCGGCCTTTCCGGCCAGTTTGCAGGCAAGCAAGCCCATTTTCTCCCGGAGATCTGCATCAAGAGCACAGGACGGAGATTCCTCGATGATTTTCTGATAACGCCTCTGGATGGAACACTCACGTTCTCCCAGGTGGACCACATGGCCGTGCTGGTCGGCGATGATCTGGATCTCAATATGGCGGGGTTTGCGGATATAGCGTTCGACAAAGATTCGGTTATCGCTAAAGGATTTGAGGCTTTCCTGCTGGCAGAGTTTTAAGGCGGAAGCCATCTCTTCAGCCCGCTCAACGATCCGCATGCCTTTGCCGCCGCCACCTGCCGCCGGTTTAAGAAGGATGGGAAATCCAACCTCCGATGTTGCCGCAAGCGCCTCTTCCAGGGTGACTACGGGCTCGCTTAAGCCGGGTACCGTGGGAACGCCGGCGATTATGGCCAGTTTTTTTGCGGCCATTTTATCGCCCATGGAGGCGATGACACCTGCCGGCGGGCCGATAAAGGTCAGACCTGCGGCGACGATTTTTTCGGCAAAGATCGGGTTTTCCGAAAGAAAGCCATAGCCCGGATGAATTGCCTGGCAGCCGGTGGCAAGAGCCGCATCGATTATCTTTTCAATGGAGAGATAGGAATCCGAGGGGCGGGCTCCACCGAGCAGCACGGCCTCATCGGCCTGGAGAACATGGGTACTTCTGAAATCAGGTTCGGAATAGACTGCTACGGTGCGGATACCCATGGCTTTACAGGTGCGGATGATCCGGACGGCGATTTCGCCGCGATTGGCGATGAGTATTTTTTCGAACATGGATAGCCTCACAGTGGAATATTGCCGTGTTTACGATCGGGACGACTGCTCTTCTTGCTTTCCAGGAACTGGAGTGTGCGGATAAGCCTGTGTCGGGTGTCGCGGGGAAAGATGACGTCGTCGATGTAACCTCTTTTCGCAGCGAGAAAGGGGTTCATGTAATGCTTACGGTAGGTTTCCATCTTTTCATTGAGCAAGGCTTCCGGATCAGCAGCCTTGGCGATTTCCCGGCGATGGATAACCTCGGTTGCACCACGGGGGCCCATTACGGCAATCTCCGCTGTCGGCCAGGCGTAATTGATGTCGCAGTGGATGTGTTTGGAGTTCATCACCACATAGGCGCCGCCATAGGCCTTGCGTACCACCACCGTGATGCGTGGAACCGTCGCCTCGGTGAAGGCATAGAGAAGTTTAGCGCCGTGGCGGATGATGCCGCCATGCTCCTGCTCGGGTCCCGGCATGAATCCCGGCACATCGACCAGACAGATGAGCGGAATGTTGAAGGCATCGCAGAACCTGACGAAACGGGCTGCTTTGAAGGAGGCATTATTGTCGAGCGCCCCGGCCAGAACCGCCGGTTGATTGGCCACCAGTCCGATGGTCTGCCCGCCGAGCCGGCCGAGCCCGCAGATGATGTTGCCGGCGAAATGGGGCTGGATCTCCATGAATTCGGCGCCGTCGAGAATGCTGTAGATGAGCACGTTCATGTCATAGCTCTGATTCGGGTTGGGGGGAACCAGATAATCGAGAGCCAGGTCGGTACGTTCCGGCGGATCGTTGAGATTCAGAATGGGTGCCTTCTGTTTGTTATTGGAAGGCAGGTAGTTGATGAGTTGCCGGACGGCACGCAGGCACAGGATATCATTGGGGTAGACGAATTGGGCAACTCCGCTTTTGCGGGAGTGCGCCTCGGCCCCGCCCAGTTCTTCCGCACTGATGTCCTTGTGGATAACCGTTTTTACCACATTGGGACCGGTGACGAACATGTGCGAGGTCCGTTCCACCATAAAGACAAAATCGGTTATCGACGGGCTGTACACCGCTCCACCGGCGCAGGGACCCATGATGCAGGAGATCTGCGGGATCACTCCGCTGGCATGGACATTACGATGAAAGATTTCACCATAGGCGGCCAGAGAATCGACACCTTCCTGGATACGGGCTCCACCCGAATCGTTCAAGCCGATGATGGGCGAGCCGACCTGGTAGGCCATATCCATGATCTTGCAGATTTTCTGCGAATGCCCTTCACCAAGTGAGCCGCCGATGACCGTGAAGTCCTGGCTGAAAACAAACACCTCCCGGCCGCTGATCTTGCCATGACCGGTGATAACTCCGTCACCGGGAGTACTTTCGCGGCTCTCGGCCAGATCGCCGCGGCCAACTTTCAGAATATCGATCTCTTCAAATGATCCCTCGTCGAGGAGCAGGTGGATCCTTTCCCTGGCGGTGAGCTTTCCCCGCTGGTGCTGGACCTCGACACGCTTATCCCCGCCCCCGGCGAGGGCGTGTTCCCGTAACTGGTACAGCTCCAGAATATTGCTGTGCATGATTTCGACCATAGTTGTCTCCTTATAGGTACTTAAACGAGTACTGCAACGGATATCAAAACAAACCGATCCCGACTCAAACAGGCGCAGGAATCTTGTGAACTGTGCTTTCGACTGTCGTAAATGCTATTTGGCTGATTATTTGTTGAGAAGAGAGTGAAACTCAACCTGAATCCGTCCGCAGAGGAAAATCTTCAGTTTTCAAACTTGTAACCTATCCCGTAAATAGATCTTACCAGCTCCTGGCCCGGAGAAACAGAGGAAATCTTTTTTCTAAGATTTTTAATATGTGAGTCAATGGTTCGGTCGCTCACTATCCGCCGGTCCGGATAAATCTTTTCCATGAGCTGGTCGCGGGAGAAAATACGACCGCAATTGTTTTGTAAAATGCTCAACAGCTTAAACTCCACCACAGTCAACCCCAGGTCGAAACCGTTGAATGTCGCTTTATAGCAGGGCTCGTCCAGCAGCAGCCCCGGGCAGTTCTCCACCCGGGGAGAATGGAGACGGCGGAGCACCGCCTTGACCCTCGCTACGACTTCCCGCGGACTATATGGTTTACAGACATAATCATCAGCTCCAATCTCCAGTCCGAGAACCCGGTCGATTTCCTGTACCCGGGCGGTAAGCATGATAATCGGTACATCTGAGGATCTGCGAATTTCCTTGCACACCTCAAGACCGTCCCGTCCGGGCAGCATGAGATCGAGGATGATCAAATCGGGTTTATTTTCCTTGACCCAGGCAACAGCCTCGAGGCCGTTGTATAAACAGTAAGGAGAAAAGCCAGCCTGACTCAGATAGTCACTGAGCAGAAGAGCAAGTTTTTCTTCATCCTCGACAATAAGAATTCTAGCTGTCATGAACATTCCTCCATCAGTGGAAGAGATATATTGATTTGCAGACCTCCCAGAGGCGACGCACAAGCTGAGATTGTTCCCTCGTGAGCTTTGATGATGTTCCGGCAGATGGTTAACCCCAGGCCCATGCCACCGGTACTTCGATGACGGGAGGCTTCCACCCGATAGAGTCGATCGAAGAGTTTTTCGTGCTCTGACAAGGGAACGCCGGGACAGCTGTCCTGAAATACGAGCTGAAACTCACCGTTGCCATATTTGCCGGCTATTTCCAGTTTTCCTTCCGGATGGGTATATTTCAGGCTGTTTTCCAAGAGATTGGCAAAAAGCTGATGCAGACGTTCGGCATCGCCTAAAACAACTATGGCATTCGGAGCCGGGGGCAGGGATATTGAGACGGCTATTTTTTTACGCTCGAATTCGTCGCGAAATAGTGCTGTGACCTGCTGCAGTATGGCTATCGGGTCCACCGGATCTTTTCGGCAGGTTAGTGCACCGACATCGAACAAAGAGAGCTGATACAGATCATCCACCAATCGGCCTAGGCGCATAATTTCGGCGTGCAGCGAGTCGAGGGCTTTGCCATCGGCAGGCCGGATACCGTCCTGAAGTGCTTCTATTTCTCCACGCAATATCGCCAGCGGCGTTCGCAGTTCGTGTGAGATATCCGCCACCCATTGCTGCCGGCTCTCTTCATTGTGGAGAAGGACGAGAGCGAGCGCATTGAAATCATTGGCCAGCTGTCCCAATTCATCGGAGGAAGCAACCGGCACCCGCACGGTATAATCGCCCCGGGAGAGTTGATGGAGGCCTTTGGCCAGGGTGTTGATGGGACGGACCAGCCGCCTCGCCACTATGAGAGAAAAGAAAATGGAGAGAAACAGGATAATGGCTACGATAAGGAGCATGGCCAGTTCCTGTTGCCTGACAAAACTCAGTTGATGGGCGTTTGACAGTTTTTTCTTTGGAGGAATGAGCAGGTAACTGATGACACGGCCGTTATTGGTCAAGCGGTGCAAGCTTGTCATTTTTTTTGGCCCCGATATTGCCGAAAATGGGCTCAAGTTTTTCGTCCAGAAGAAGGAGTTGTGGTTTTTCCTTGCTCCTCTGCATTATCTGTTTCAGGCTTTCCGGCCACTGGTCCTCATCCTCCTGAAGAAAGTCCCAGCTGCCGTTTTTCTCATAGGCCCGAACGAGAGCGGTGGATATTCGATCCTGTTCCGTTTGGTTTACATATTCGAGAAAACCGCGGCTGAAGGTCCATTTCATTATAAAAAACATGCAGATAACCGCCAGAACCGCAGCGGCGAGAATCGTCAGGAAAAGACGCTGATGCATCTTCGTTTTCATGCCTAAACCACTCCTTGAAGGCAGCCATTTTTTCATGTCGGGAAAAAACCGGTGAAAGAATAAGAAGGTGCTTAGCCCGGATTATTTCACCTCTGCCGGGGTTAGAGCATTAGCAGACTGGCTGGAGACTGACTGCATACCCAGAGAGGAATAATACCCCGCTCTTAAAAATTCATTCTTTTTTTGAAGGTGACAGCTGTTTTTCCATAATTGCTCCATATTTGCTCCACACTATCCGGGTATCTTCATCGCATTGAGGTTGGATATCCCATTCTCAAAAAAGAAAAAACTGAGGAGATAATCATGAAAGCACTAACCATAAAAAAAGCAATTCTTTTAACCGCATGTCTTTTTATAATTCCAGCTGTCAGCTTTGCTGCCGATAAAACCGCACCTGTCGCTCACAAGAAGGCGTCAGTTGTCGCCTGCACCGGTAAAAAAGTCGGCGATGAAGTGACCTTGACCGTAAGAGGCAAGAAGGTGGAAGCCACCTGCCAGGAAGTCAAGGGCGTACTGAAAGCAGTCGCCAATGGCAAGAAGAAGTAATTGGACCGTAGGGGCGAACCTATGTGTTCGCCCCGTTTCAATCCCGCCCTGCTATACACGGCTGCCTGCTTGTGCGCTCTGACTGAGCGCATATGGGAGCCGGCGAACTTTATGAAACCGTGATGCTTCCAGGCGATGACGGGGTGAATTTGCCTCCCAGGGTGTAGCGCGACCCCGGCGAATAGAAGATGCTGCTTGTGGCGATTGTCTCGCCGACCCAGGTTTTACGATGGAGGGCAAGACAGGGTTCCGAGCCGTTTATTTCCAGCAGATCCCGGATCCACGGATCGGGAATCAGTGCTTCAACGACATGCTCAACCGCCGTTACCGGAGCAAGGCTCAGGAGGTATTCACTGACGGTCATTTTGTTGAAATCCTGCTTGAGAAAGTCGGGCGCGATCGCGGAATTTACATATCTGCAGCCGAGCTGTATCGGCATGTTGTTGTCTTTGTGGACAATGATCGAATGGAACACCGGGCTGTAAGGTGTCAGCTGCATTGCCGCAGCCACCGACGGTTTGGCTTTTTCCTCCTGGAGCAAATGAACGGTGCAGGAATATGAACCGCCCCTGCCTCGAATTTCCTCGGCGATCGACTGGATCTGCAGCAGTGCGGCCTGCGGCTTTCTGTCGGCGACAAAGGTGCCGCGGCCCTGCACACGTTTGAGCCTTCCCTCCGCCGTCAGTTCCCGCAGTGCCCTGTTGACGGTCATGCGCGAAACATTGAGGCCTGCTACCAGTTCCGCCTCCGATTCGATTCTCATCCCGGGCTGCAAAGCCGCACTGTTGATTTTATCGACAATGTATTCCTTGACCTGCCGATAAAGAGGCAATTGGGCGCTTTCAACCGAAA
The DNA here is from genome assembly GCA_963835305.1 of uncultured delta proteobacterium. GTDB lineage: Bacteria > Desulfobacterota > Desulfobulbia > Desulfobulbales > Desulfocapsaceae > Desulforhopalus_A. Next base: position 52,192 of record CAWIEU010000005.1, on the reverse strand, counting down.
ATTTCTGCATGGTCCTTATCCTGTAAAACTTGGTAACAGGCCGGCTCCGACCAGATGATCGAAGGCTCCCGACTGCACAAGATCCTGCGCCTTTTTGATATCAGGAGCGAAATAGCGGTCCTGATCATAAAAGGATACAACCCCGCGGACAATCTCTTTTGCTTCTTGCAGCAGGGGTGAGGTTTTAAGGGGCGCCCGAAAATCAATACCCTGACAGGCTGCCAGCAGTTCAATGGCCACGACTCCTGCTGTGTTGTCGGCCATTTCTAAGAGCCGTCTGGCGGCAAAGGTGGCCATGGATACATGGTCTTCCTGGTTGGCCGAGGTCGGCAGGCTGTCAACGGATGCCGGATGGGCAAGGGATTTATTCTCGCTGGCCAGCGCGGCCGAAGTGACCTGAGCGATCATGAAACCGGAGTTGAGGCCGCCTTTTTCGACCAGGAACGGAGGGAGTTTCGACATATGGGAATCGATCAGCAGAGCCATTCTCCGTTCGGAAAGAGCTCCGATTTCGGCTATGGCCAGGGCCAGGTTGTCGGCGGCCATGGCGATGGGTTCGGCGTGAAAATTGCCGCCCGAAATGATGTCGTTTTCCCTGGAAAAAACCAGGGGATTATCGGAGACGGCATTGGCTTCAGTGGCGATTATTTCGGCCGCATTGCGGATCTGGGTGAGGCAGGCGCCCATGACCTGGGGTTGGCAGCGCAGGGAGTAAGGGTCCTGAACTGCCTCGCAGTTTTTATGAGAGTTGCCGATTTCGCTGGAATCGAGGAGCAGCCGGTAGCAGGCCGCGACATCGATCTGGCTCACATGACCGCGCACCTCATGGATAAGCGAATCAAAGGGGCGGCGACTCCCGAGCGCCGCATCTACGCTCAAACTCCCCGACACCATGGCCGCGGCAAACAGCTCTTCGGCGGCAAAAAGTCCTTCCAGGGCAAAAGCGGTGGAGGCCTGGGTGCCGTTCAACAGGGCCAGGCCTTCCTTGGGGCCGAGCGTGACGGGAGCTAAACCGGCTACCTCCAAGGCCGCAAGTCCGGAGAGCTTTTCCCCTTTGTACAGGGCTTCCCCTTCGCCGAGCAGCACGGTACTCATATGGGCCAGCGGCGCGAGATCGCCCGACGCCCCCACTGATCCTTTCCGCGGAATACAGGGATAGACTTCGGCGTTGACCAGCTGAATCAAGGCATCGATAACCTTTAGCCGTATGCCGGAATAACCCCTGGCCAGGCTGTTGATTTTCAGTACCATCATCAACCGGACAGTCGATTCTTCCATGAAGTTTCCCACTCCCGCGGCATGGGAGAGGACAATGGACCGCTGAAGATGTTCCAGTTCCTCGTTCGGAATGATGGTCTTGGCCAGCAGGCCGAAACCGGTGTTGATGCCGTAGATTACTCTGCCCTGGCTGATTACCTCCCCAACGGTCTTTACCGATTCCTCGATTTTGCTAAGGCAGCTTTCGGCCAACCTCACCCTGATCGGGGTTTTGGCGATTTGGCGGAGTTGTGCGAGGGTGAGTTTGCCTGGGTCGATTTCTATCTCGGGGATCATCGGTTAATGTCCTGTTAAGTAGTTGAATAGTAAGTGTTTTGTGAGTTTTTTGGAATATAAGATTTATTGCGATTCGCATCGCTTGATTGTATATACAAATAAGGGGTAGTGCAAGCCGAAACTGTCTTTAATTCATTATTTGTATAGACAATTCAACTTGTATATACAATTTGCAGGTGGTAGTATTGCCGCAAAATGATTATCTCTGATGCAAAGGACCAGCTGAACAAACCGAGGAGAGTGATATGTTGAACAATGCGCGAATAGCCGATGTAATGAAAATTCGACTGGATGATGAGTTGCCCGACCAGGAAGAATTTCAGCAGGGAGTCCGGCGGGCTCCAGACCGCGGCTTTCGCTTGAGCAGGAGCCAGACTCAAACCGCCTTGAAGAATGCACTGCGCTATGTGCCCGAACAGCATCATCAGCTCCTCATTCCGGAGTTCCTGGCGGAATTGCAAAGCAGGGGCCGAATCTATGGCTACCGCTTTCGTCCCCACGGCAGAATACAAGCCAGGCCAATTGATGAGTATCAGGGGAATTGCCTGGCCGGTAAGGCTTTTCAATTGATGATCGACAACAATCTTGATTTCGACGTCGCTCTCTACCCCTACGAACTGGTGACCTACGGGGAGACGGGCAGTGTTTGCCAGAACTGGATGCAGCTGCGGCTTATCAGGAAATATCTGCAGGTCATGACCGAACAGCAGACGCTGGTTATGCAGTCGGGACACCCGCTGGGACTTTTCGAGTCGAGCCCTGACAATCCAAGGGTGATTATTACCAACGGGCTGATGGTCGGCCTCTATGACAACCCAGACGACTGGGAGATCGCCGCCCAGATGGGAGTTTCCTCCTATGGCCAGATGACGGCCGGAGGCTGGATGTACATAGGGCCCCAGGGAATTGTCCATGGCACCTATAACACGCTTTTAAATGGGGGCCGCAAAATGTGCGGCGTACCGGCCGCGGGTAATCTTGCAGGGCTGCTTTTTGTCACTTCAGGACTTGGTGGTATGAGCGGGGCTCAGCCGAAGGCGGCGAAAATTGCAGGGGCCGTATCGATTACTGCTGAAGTCGATATCTCGCGGATCGAAACCCGCCGCCGGCAGGGCTGGGTCGATATCGTCTCCGGTGACCTGGCCGACGTCCTGAAAATAGCCGAAAAGAGCCGGGCGGAAAAAGGGAACATCTCCATTGCCTACCATGGCAATGTGGTCGACCTGCTGGAATTTCTTGCGGCAAAAGAATTTCTGGTCGATCTGCTGTCCGACCAGACCTCCTGCCATGTTGTTTACGACGGCGGCTACTGTCCGCAGGGCATCGACTTTGCCGAACGGACCCATCTGCTTGCCACCGACAGGAAGCTCTTCAAAACGCTGGTGGACAAGAGTCTCAGACGCCATTATAAGGCAATAGAAAAGCTCTCCCAGCAGGGCGCCTATTTTTTTGATTACGGCAATGCCTTCTTGAAAGCCGTTTTTGATGCCGGTGTGAGGGAAGTGGCTAAAAACGGCGTCGATGCTAAAGACGGCTTCGTTTTTCCCTCCTACTTTGAGGATATCATGGGGCCGATCTTCGACTACGGCTATGGACCATTCCGCTGGGTTTGTTTAAGCGGCAAGACTGAAGATCTCGACAAAACCGACCGGGCGGCCATGTCCTGCATCGACCCCAACCGCAGAGCGGAGGATCGAGACAATTATATCTGGATCAAAGAGGCCAAAGCCAACCGGCTGGTGGTCGGCAGCCAGGCACGCATTCTCTATTCCGATGCGAAAGGACGCACGGCGATTGCCCTCAGGTTCAATGAGATGGTGAGAAACGGCGAAGTAGGCCCGATCATGCTTGGCCGCGATCATCACGATCCAGGCGGTACCGACTCGCCTTTCAGAGAAACGGCCAATATCTACGACGGCAGCAACGTCTGTGCCGATATGGCCACCCACTGTTTTGCCGGAAACGCCGCCCGAGGCATGTCCATGGTGGCGCTGCACAACGGCGGCGGAACTGGAATCGGCAAGGCGATCAACGGCGGTTTCGGCATGGTGCTTGACGGGAGCAGGCGGGTGGACGAGATTCTGCGTAGCGCCATGTCCTGGGATGTCATGGGTGGTGTCGCCCGCCGCAACTGGGCAAGGAATCGGAACGCCATGGAAGTGGCGATGGCCTACAATAAAGAAAATACCAACGGCGACCAGATCACCATCCCTTTTCAGACGGATGAGAACGAGATTTCCGCAGCAGTGGCTGCAATTTTTGCCAAATAAAACAAATACCTTGAGGTGAGACGATAATGCCGGGAATTTTATTTCGCCATGCGAATATCTATAGCCCGATGGATGAGGGCGGACCACGGGCCGGCAGGGCGCAGGGAGAGCTCGTACATTTTCCCAATGGAGCACTTCTGGTGGAAGATGGCCTGATTACGGCTATCGATGAAGAAAATAAGGTGCTGGCTAAGGCATCCGCGGCTGGTGAGCTGCAGGAAATAGACTGCGGCGGCAGATGCATGGTCCCGGGCTTTGTCGATCCCCACACTCACATGTGTTTTGCCGCAACCCGCGAAGAGGAATTTGCCCAGCGCCTTACGGGAACACCATATCTGGAGATACTTCGTCAGGGCGGCGGAATTCTTTCCTCGGTACGAGACGTAATCGAAGCCAGCGACGAAAAACTCTATCGGAACACCCTTGGCCATGTCCTGACTGCGCTTAGTCTTGGCACGACGACCCTGGAGATAAAAAGCGGTTACGGCCTGGACACGGAAAATGAACTGAAGATGCTGCGGGTCATCGGCAAAGTGAGCGCAGACACTCCTCTCGATATCGTCGCGACCTTTCTAGGCGCTCATGCCATTCCCGAACAGTACGCCTCGGATCCTGATGCTTTTATCACCATGCTGGTGGACGAGATGCTTCCGGTCGTGCAAAAACAGGGGATCGCCAGGTTTTGTGATGTGTTCTGCGAGAGGGGCGTCTTTTCCATAGAGCAGAGCCGTAGATTACTGAAGGCCGCTCAGGCCATGGGCTTTGGGCTGAAAATTCATGCCGATGAGGTAAGTGATCTGGGCGGTGCAGGTCTGGCCGCACAACTCGGGGCGTGTTCGGCGGATCATCTGCTTGCTGCGAGCAAAAAAAACATTCAGGCGATGGCCGAGGCCAAAGTGATAGCGACCCTGCTGCCGGCAACCGCCTACAGCCTGAGAAAAGAGTATGCCAAAGCCAGGCTGATGATCGAAAACCAAGTTCCCGTGGCGCTTGCCACCGATTGTAACCCGGGCTCAAGTTTTACTGAATCGATGCAGTTTGTCATCGGCCTGGCAGTGCTCAATATGCAGATGTCGCCTGCCGAGGCGCTGACTGGGGCGACCTTGAACTCTGCCTACGCCATAAATATGGCCGAAAGAGTGGGCAGTCTCCAGCGGGGCAAGCAGGCTGATCTTCTGCTTCTGGAAGGGCATTCACCGGCAATTCTCGCCTACCATGCAGGAGTGTCCTCCGTTGCCCGAGTCTATAAAAAAGGCCGGGAAATCCCAAGAGCCGAAACCGGTTTTGGCAATAACCTTTGGTCTTAGAGGAGCGAGTCATGAAAAAGATAGTCGAGTGTGTTCCGAATTTCTCGGAAGGAAGAAACGAGGAAACCATAAAGGCAATCGCGAAAGGCATTGAAGCGACCGAAGGCTGCACCCTGCTCGACGTAGATGCCGGCAGCTCCACCAACCGGACTGTGTATACCTTTGTCGGTGATCCGGACAGTGTGGTAGAGGGCGCTCTCGCCGCCGCCCGGGTGGCGGCAGAACGTATTGATATGCGTAACCATTCCGGGGAACATCCCCGTTTCGGCGCCATGGATGTCTGCCCTTTCATCCCGGTCGCAGGTGTGACGATGGAGGAGTGCGCCGAGATTTCCAGGCGATTTGCCCAAAGAGCGGCGGCTGAACTGAATGTGCCCTTTTATCTGTATGAAGCTGCCGCTGAGCATGACTATCGCCGCAAACTACCCGATCTGCGGCAGGGCGAGTATGAAGGGTTGGCGGCTCGCTTACAGGATCCGCGATGGCGGCCGGATTATGGGCCTTCGGAGTTTGTGCCGACCTGGGGGATCACTGCCGTCGGCGCCCGGAATTTTCTCATCGCCTATAATGTCAACATTCTGGGTACACCCAACCAGGCCCACCGCATAGCCCTTAACCTGCGGGAGGCTGGCCGAGGGGAGGACCAACCGGGGCTTCTGGGTCAGGTGAAAGGAATGGGCTGGTTCGTTAAGGAGTACAATGTGGCCCAGGTGACGGTCAATCTGCTTGACTACCGGGAAACCCCCATGCACGTCCTCTTTGAGGAGGTGAAAAGGGAGGCGGCCGCCTTAAATGTAGGAGTGGCCGGTTCGGAGGTTGTGGGGCTTCTGCCCCTTGAACCGCTGCTGCTGGCGGCCGATTACTATATCGAGGAGGAGCAGCTCTTTATCTACGAGGAAGACCAGAAAATCCGTCTCGCCGTCGAACGGCTGGGTCTCAATTCGGTGGCCCAATTTATCCCTCGGGAGAAAATCATCGAATACCGGGTTGCCGAAAAACCTGTCGAACCGCTGGCCGGCTCGACCGTCCGCGGCTTTATCGAGGAAATCGCCGCCCGCACTTCCGCTCCGGGAGGAGGCTCAGCGTCGGCAGCCATCGCCGCGGTAGGCGCCGCCCTCGGTGCGATGGTCGCCAAACTCACCTACGGGGTAAGAAAATTTGAGACGGTTCAGCCTCATATGCAGAAGGCCATCCCCGTGCTGCATGAATTGACCCAGCTGTTGATCCCGATGATCGATGCCGATACCTCAGCCTTCAACGATTATATGGTGGGCGTCCGGATGCCGCAGTCAACCCAAGAGGAAAAAAGGGCTCGAAATGACGCCATGCAGGCAGGATTAAAGAAAGCCATTCAGGTACCGCTGACCACCATGCGGCTGGGCGACAAGGCCTGGGACAGTTTCTGCGAGGTCGCCGAGTACGGCAATCCGGCCTCCTGTTCGGATACCCTGGTCGGCGCCAGAGCCCTGGAAACTGGGATATGGGGGGCTTACCAGAATGTCCTGATCAACATGGTGGATATCCAGGATATGACCTATAAGGAAGAAGTTCTTCGGGAAGCGGAGGAGATAGTCGCCCGGGCGGATAAGAAATGCGCGGAGGTTATACAGATCCTGAAATCGTAAGAGGGCGGTACACCCTCTATTAATGCCGTCAGGCATGAAGGGGCGGGTTCCAAACCCACCCTGGATTTTCAGATACCTTTGCCCAGGACATCCAGTACATACTCGATATCCGCTTCCGTATGGGCCGCGTTGATCTGAAAACGCATCGATTCATCGCCTCTCGGCACTACGGGGAAGGTGAGTCCCACTACAAGTACGCCATTGTCATAAAGATGTCTGACCAGTCCATGGGTTTTTGCCGTGTCCCGGACCATTACGGGAACCACCGGATGGGGTCCGGGAATGGATTCGATCCCCAGCTTCTCCAGGCCGTTTCTGAACTGCTGCGTGCGCAGGCGAAGACTGTCCAGCAGCTGCAATCCTTCGTCGCTGTCGCAGATATCAAGAGCCTTCGCTGCGGCCGCACAATCGGCGACGCTTAAGGGGTTGGTATAAATATAGGTATCCGCCTTTTGCCTTACCGTTTCGATAACTGTTTCGCTGGCGGCGATGAACCCGCCATTGACGCCGAAGGCCTTACCGAAGGTGCCGATGATGATGTCCGGGACGCCCCCGGAAAATTCCGCAGTGCCCCGGCCTGTGGTGCCATAGGCGCCGATGCCGTGGGAATCATCGACGACGGTGATGACTCCGTCGCGAAACTTTTCATTATATTCATTTGTTACGGTCAGGATGGCGTCAATGGGTGCATAATCGCCGCGCATACTGAAGATGCCGTCAAAAATCACCACCACCCGGTCGATATTTTCAGCAACCGAATCAAGACATCTGCGCAGCTCATCCATATTGTTGTGGGCATAGATGCCTTTATTGGCGCTGGGAACGCCGGCGATGCGCATGGCCCGAATGATGGAGTTGTGGTTGAGCTGGTCGCCGATCCAGTGGGTCGTCTTGCCGCCGATGGCGAGCGCCAGACCGCAGTTGGAAGTATAGGCAGAATTGAAGATTTTGGCCGCAGGTTTGCCGACGAACCGGGCGATGCGCTCTTCAAGGTCGGCATGATAGCTGAACGTCCCGTCGATAAAACGGACCGCGCCCGGACCGACGCCGCAGCGATGGGTAGCCTCATCGGCCGCCCTGATCAGCTGAGGATGGTTGGAGAGCGACAGGTAGGAATTGGAATTCATCCGGATGAATTGCCTGTTCTCACCCTTCAGGGTATAGCGGGGCCCGCGGCCATTGCCTGGCGGAATATAGCCGGTAATGATCCGTTCGGCAGGTTTGGCCCGGCCTTCCTTCTCCAGGCCGATCAGTTCCTCTTTCAGGGTCTTGTCTAATTGTTCCAGTGCCATAATTTACTCCTTTTCTTCCCAGTTGAGGATTACCTTGCCCGACCGTCCCGAGCGCATGACCTCAAAACCTTCGAGATAATCGGTATAGTGAAATTTATGGGTGATAAGCGGGGAAATATCCAGGCCCGACTGGAGCATGGCCGTCATCTTGTACCAGGTTTCAAACATCTCCCGGCCATAAATACCCTTGATGGTCACACCATTGAACACTACCTTGTTCCAGTCAACCGGGGTGTTCTGCGGCATGATACCAAGAAGTGCGATTTTGGCGCCATGACATATGTTTTCGAGGATCGAATCCAGGGCGGCAGGGTTGCCGGACATCTCCATGGCCACATCGAAACCTTCCTTCATACCAAGTTCTTTCTGGATATCGCTGATTTTTTCCCTGGTCACATCGACCACACGGGTGGCGCCTACCTTTTTGGCCAGAGCCAGGCGAAAAGGATTAATATCGCTCACCACCACCTTGCGCGCTCCAGCATGTTTGGCAATGGCCGCAGCCATGCAGCCGATGGGCCCGGCTCCGGTAATGAGGACATCTTCACCAAGAATATCAAAAGAAAGCGCGGTATGAACGGCGTTGCCGAGTGGATCAAAACAGGCAAGGATATCGAGCGGGATCGAGGTGTCGCAAAACCAGACGTTGGTCACCGGGATGGAGAGATACTCCGCGAAGGCACCCTGGCGATTGACGCCGACACCACTGGTATTCATGCAGAGATGACGCCTGCCGGCCAGGCAATTGCGGCAGTGGCCGCAGACTAAATGCCCCTCGCCGGAGACGAGATCGCCGGGTTTGAAATCAATGACGTTTTCACCTACTTCCGCGACTACTCCCACAAATTCGTGGCCGATGGGCATCGGTACCGGAATGGTCTGCTGGGCCCAGCTGTCCCAGTTGAATATATGGACGTCCGTGCCGCAGATGGCCGTCCGGGAAATCTTGATCAGTACTTCATTCTTTCCCGGAACCGGCACAGGGACTTCCTCTAGCCAGAGCCCTTCCTGGCTTTTGGCCTTGACCAGTGCTTTCATCATTTTCATTGCTACTCTCCCTTTGTAAAGCTGCATCAATGAAGCTTCCTATGCATAATCGGAAAATTTGACCACCTGGTCCAAGTGTAGCATAGACATCAAAGTAATTGTATACAATTGATCGATCACCCGGACTATCTACAATATTTAGAGAGAATAGTCACTTAACGTGGCGTTGCATCCTGATCTTTCTCGTTTGAGACGATATTGGTTTCCTGCCGGGCAATGCTTACTATAACCAGTAGCTGAATTCAACCGGCCTCGAATCTGAAGTGTTTTTACGAGATTATCAGAGGTGACAAACTCGTAAAAACCTGAATTTTTGGATGGTGAATATGCAAAAAATACTCGATATCCCGATTGGAAAAGCAACACTTTTAGATCTTTTGCTCCTACTTGGACTCTCATGCGTATTGTTGGGGTGCAGTGGAATTGGAGGGGTAGTTCCCGTCGACGATCGGATATTATTTGGCGGGAATACAACCGGTCAGGGCAGGTTCCACCAGGGGCAGCTGACCGTAGACTACAGATATCGCCTGACGGGGGGACAAATGCACCTGGACGGACAGGTCGATTATTCTTTTCCGGTCGATTTGCTCGACCTGCGTCTCTTATTTCTTAATCAATCCGGAAAAGTGGTGGAGCGAAAGATTGTCTATTCTACCGGATATCGTCTGTCCCGGTCATGGACGGCAGAACATACTTTCCAGGAAACTCTGACTGTGCCGACAGGAGCTGTCGGTATATCCTTTGATTACTCCGTCCAACTTCGCAGCAGCCACAAATAAATTTATCCGGGCTAATATTTCCCCGCACTTTCGGCGGATGGATAATCGGCACGATGACGGGAAGTGACTGTCAGCCGATTGCGCTTTCTCTCGACTCGACATAATGCAGGAGATTATTTTTTCCAATTTCAGTATGTTTTCTGGGGAATTATCGGTGAATTGGATTCCTGCTCCTCGTGTGTCACTTCTGACAACGATACCGGTTATAGTAACCTTCTCGGTTTGTAATCCCTCCTCGATGGTAATGGTTACGGCGCACCTTTCCTTGAGGGGCAATTCATCCTCGAAGAGGAAATAACAGCCTCCGAGACTGATATTTTTTATTGCCTGGTTATGATAGGTTTCCATCTGATACAAGGACAGACTGGCCGGTACATCCAGGGTGATACGGGTGTAGGATCTTTTCTCTCGTGTCATTGACATAACCTCGACTTCAGCCGAAAAACCAATCAATTGCAGGCAAGAGACTGCCTGATTGCCGCGCCAATCTTGGTAATTGTCACAGGCTTTTCAATAAAATCCGAGACTCCGAGATCTTTGGCTTTCATAATTTCGTCATTCTTGGCGTAGCCACTGATAACGATTGCTTTCTGCTCAGGGCGAATTTTCAAAATTTTCTCAAAGGTCTCCCGGCCATTGAGACCGCTGCCCATCATCATATCGAGAAGAACCAGGTCTACCGGTTTCGATCGGATGAAGGCTATACCTTCCTCTCCACTGGTGACCGAATAAGTGATGTAGCCCATATTCTGGAGAGCTTTGCCGATAATCTCGTTCTGTTCCAATTGATCGTCGATCAGCAGAATAGTTTCTCCGTTGCCCCGAAATGCGTCCGTTGACTGAATATCCATGATTGGACAGACCGAATCTCCGGTGGCCGGTAAATAAATCTCAAAAATTGCGCCGGGGTTATTATCCTTAATCTCGATCCAGCCGTTATGGTCCTGGACAATATTCCAGACGATTGACAGGCCGAGGCCTGTGCCGCTTTTCCCCATCACCTTGGTAGTATAAAAGGGATCGAAAATGAACTCCGCATCCTCCGGTTTGATGCCCGGTCCATTGTCGGATATCGTCATTTTGATGTAATCACCGGCTTCATTTCCCTCCTCGGTTCTTGCCATGGGATGCAAAAACTTGCAATTATCCGTCGAAATATGAATCATGCCATTTTCCTGCACAATCTCTAGCGAGTTGCCGATAAGATTCAAAAGGACCTTGTGCATGTGCTGCGGTGAACAGCAAGTATTATGCAGATCTTTATGCAGTCTGGTCTGAATAATCGCCTGCGGAAAGTTTGCCAGACGTTCAAGGTGTTCGAGTGAGCTGAGATGGCTCAGGATGATGTCGTTGATATTCTCCACCGTTTTAGTCGACGCACCGCCCCTGGCTATAGTCACCAGATCGGAAACAACTGCCGCAGCCCTTTTGCCTGCCGCCTGGATTTTTTTGATCTGTTCGTAATACCTGTCGGATTCATCCATTTGCAGGAGAAGGAGGTCGGGATAGCTGACGATTCCCGACAGGATATTATTCAAGTCGTGAGCCACGGAACCGGCCATGAGTCCCAAGGCGCTGAGCTTGTTGGCTTTAGCCAGTTTTTTCTGCAAACTGAGCTTTTCTTCCACGGCCCTGACTCTCTCGGATATGTCTCTTATGACCCAGACGAGCCGTGGCTTATTTAGATAATTTATCGGCCGGGACTTGATCTCGGTAAACAATTCCGTGCCGTCTTTTCTTATTCCGACAACTTCACAGCTGCCGGTGACCTGCCGGTCAATAACCTTGCCGGCGGCCTGGAGTGAGGAGGGCGTGAAGATGTCGTTTAGTGATATACCACCCTGCAGTTCTTCGCTCGTGTATCCGAACAGTTGCAGGAACTGGCTGTTTGTCTCGATAATTCTGCTATTTTCATGGATTATGATCGCTTCCCAGGCAGCCTCGGAAAGAGTCGCGAATCTTTGCTCGCTGATCTGCAGTTCACTTTTGAGCTTATTATGCTCAAGAGCCTTATCTATGGTTTTTATCAGAAGTTCATAATTGATCGGTTTTCTGAGAAAATCATACGCTCCAAATTTCATCGCCTTTACGGCCGTTTCCACGGTACTTATCCCGGTAAGCATAATGGCGGTGGTTTGTATGTTGAAATTCTTGATGAATTTTATGATATTGCATCCGCAGATGTCCGGCAGTCCTACATCGAGAAGAGCCAGGTCGAATCGATTGGTTTTCAGAAGATCGATAGCCTCGCTTCCGGTGTTGACCATGGTACAACTGTGGTCAAAATGTTTAAGGATACTATGAAGGCTGTCAATAAATCGGGGTTCATCATCTACGAGAAGAATATTCGATTTCATGTCTATAGCATTCTTGATTGTTCCAGCTCCTCAGGTGAAGAGCTGGGAATAAAAATTGAAAAACTGGTTCCATCCATTGGACTGCTGGTGCAGGAAAGTGTGCCACCAAGATCCGCAACAGTTTTGTGAACTATTGACAGGCCTAATCCTGAGTGACCACTCTTTTTCGTCGTGATAAACGGAGTATAAAGATTGGCCTTTACCGACTCCGGTAATCCGGGTCCCCTATCCGCTACGATTATCTCGACTCCCTGCTTGCCCTCCGCCATTTCCTGGACTGATTTTCTGGTTGTTACCACCACCTTGCCGCCGTCCACCATTGCCTCCGCGGCATTCTTGAGAAGATTGATAAGCACCTGTTTGATGGCGTCCTTTGAGGTGAATATCTGGGGAAGTGTGTCGTCGGGCGTAAAGGTAATCCCTAGCTCAGGCCGTTTGAATTGGGCCGATTTGACTAGCTGAATAATGTCTTCGATAGTCGCGTTGACATCAGTTAATTCAAAACGGAACACCGGCTTCTGGGAGAAGACGTCCAGTTGCCCGATCATAGACGAAATCCGCTGAATTTCCTCATCAATAATGGTGAGCTCATTTTTTAGCCCTTCATCACCTGAAAGCCGCAATTTCATGGATGCAATATAGTTGCTGATGATGCCCAGGGGATTATTGATTTCATGAGCCACTTTTCTGGCCGTCATGGATACAACTGCCGTTCTTTCCGCGTCCAGGTCCGCCTTTTTCTGCTCCTTCATTCTCTCCATCTGGAGACAGAGCCCTGCCTGTTGTGCGACAACTTGAATGAGTTTACTGTCACTATCAGAAAGAATTCGTATGGTGGGAGGTAGACCGAGTAAAATGACTCCAGTCGGTATTTTTGGTGTATTATTGGTAACAAGCGGCACCAGTAGAACGCTCTCACACCTCAACACCGTCAGGATTTGTGCGTCGGCAAGATTGCCCGAGGATGTATCGGCAGTCAGGTAGGTCATCGACATATCCTGGAATGTTTTCACGATCAGGCTCGTGCTCTTATGCATGGTGAGAGTGAGGCCCCGGCTGGTTTGCTGCAAACTGTTGGTCGAGGATGTATGGCCCTTTAGCAGGACGTTATTGTTATCCGTCAGGAAAAACAGTACTTTTTCTATATTGAAGAAAATACTCATAGTCTGCTCGCAGGCGGCGATGATACCTTCAATATCTCCTGCCCGCACCAGATTTTCAAGAAAGCTCGACAACAGAGAAACGGTTTTTATGCGGGTTCTGAGAGCTTCCTGCAAGTCTCTTTCCGGATTGTCGTTACCATCCAAATTCGCATCGCTTTCAGTTGTCATGGCTTTCGCTGTATCCCGATCGTTTTTTTTCTCTGGTTTTGTCGATTTTTTAGAGTGGTTTTCAACATCGGAAGGCTTTTGGATCACGATCTCCAGATCTTTGGCCGTATGTTCCACTTCTTCCGACGCCCCTTCAACTATTTCCTGAATATCCGCCTGATTCAACCCCGGCAGCAGGTCGTATATAGCATCTATATTCTCGAATTTGTTTAAATTGTTTAGTTTTTCATTCAGGAAATTGGCTGCATAGACAATCTTGACCAGGGGAAACGCCTCGTTTATTTTTTCCACTGGTTCATGGTGATAGCGTATGGCGTCAGCCATCATGGAACTGAGTTTCCACTCCTGCATCAGCCAGGATCCTATTTCGCAATGGGTGACACCCAGCAGCTGCAATTCGGCCGATAACGTGTACTTCCCTTCATCCTCCGATTCGGCAAACATCCTTTCATGCTCATCGGGGAAAGTTGAAATCAGAACCAGCTGGCCGATGTCAAGAAGAAGGCCTGAGAGATAGGCTTCATCCGGGTTGCTGAAACCGCTCTTTTGGGCGAATCTCTTGGCCAGGGTGGCACACATCAATGAATGGTACCAGAAGATATTGATATTAAAATGCCTGATCTTTTTCAGCTTCTTATAGTCAAACACCTGGTGAACCGACATGGTGAGCGTGACATTTTTAATAGTGCCTGCACCAAGATAAACTACCGCCTGTTCTATTCCCTTAAAGGAATAACGGAATCCGTAATACGCAGAATTAACCAGTTGAAGTACCTTGAAACTGAGGGCGGGATCCTTGCTTATTATATCGGCTACTTCCGACAGCGGTGTGTTCTCGTTGTCGCATGCTGCAAGTAATTTCAGAAGAATCGCAGGCAAGGTCGGGAGGTTGCCGGATTTCTGTATGCGGGCATAGGCGTTATCTTTGCTTATCATTGCTTCCGACCTGAAGATACGGTAAAATTTAATGAAAACAAGACCGAGGGTGCCTGATCAATAGGGTCCGTTTCGTGTTTATATTTTTTGCTGATAAACGACAACCCGTCAACACGCGTGGCATATACTGCAGACCATCGGCATTAACCCATCTTAGTTACCATTATTCCGGAAATTATCAACCCCTTTTTATTGCCACAATGTGAGATGTAGTGGCAGACGTATGTCAGGCGTGTTGCCGGCATATCCCGGTAATTTGACAAAGGATACAGTTTGGCCGGGACTCCTCGCCGAATGCTTGTTCCGTCAATTTTCCAAATTGGACAGACTATAAATATTCCCCGCAGCCTGAACCCCGAATTGTTCAAGCCGAATTTGCCAAGAGGAGATTTTATCGAGCTCTCTTTCCGAGACGCCAAACACGATTATGCCTCTGCAGATTTTATGAGCAATCATTGGCACACAAACAAATCCTTGAGACCCAAGGGAGTTGAGCAGCTGATTGTCAGCCAGAGAGAGAGGAGTACTATTTTTGCCTTCCATGGTGGTTCTCAGATTACCCGAAATAAATGATTGAACCACCAGGCTTTGCGCCCAAGTGAGGGAAAACTCAATATCAGACAGTATTCCCAGGCCAAAACAACCGGGAAATTCCACAAACTTCAGCGCAGTTTGCCGCTGATCCGGCATCAAACAGAGAGCCGGCTGAAAATTAAAAAGAATATCGAATGCCTGAAAAACAGAGCGAATGGTTTCCTGGAGTTCTCTGCCGGGAGAGGAACAGGGCAGCACCCCCTGCAAGATAGAATATTCCATCACCTGCAGCCTGAAACGGTTTTCCGCTTCTTCGATGTTTTCCTTCTTGCTCCTGCCGGAAAATGGAATGTGGTAACGTTCGGCAAGTTGCCCAGTTTTTCTGTTTGCCTTGGCGACCAGTTTGTGCAGCTGATCGGGTGAAAGCTCGAAAAATTCCTCACCCAGTCTGCAGATTTCATCATTTTCTTCAGGCAAACGGGCAAGCCGGCAGGCCAGAAATACTATCTTCACCAGGCTGAAGGCCGTTTCTATTCTGGATACCGGTTCGGTATGGTAGCGGATGGCATCTATTAAAAAACTATCCAGGTTCCATGCCGATAGAGCCTTGGCGCCGGCTTCGGCATGGTGCATTCCGAAGAGTCGCTGTTCCATCTCAAGAAGTGAGTGCTCATGGTCGAAGGTGCCAGGATACCGTGCGTACGCTTCAGGGTGAGCCAACTGAAGTGCCAGCCTGCCTATGTCATGGATGAGCCCTGCCATAAAAGCTTCTTCCGGAAACGGATAGGCGACCATTTTTGCAATCTCTTCAGAGAGTACTGCACATTGGTAGCTATGAACCCAGAAAACGGCGGCCAGATCGGTTGTGGCAGGGGGAACCTGCTGCATTAATGCCCTCTGCATGATCGTTGCACTCAAGATATTCGTCAGTGCTTCCCTGCCCAGTTCCTCAACAAGCTGGGATTTCGTGGTAATGCGGTTTGTCTGGCCGGCGGTGGCCTTTTTTCCGCAGAGCATTTTTAGGGCCTTGGCCAGAAGAATTGGATCGCAAGAGAAAATATCAAGGAGCGTTTCCTGAGTCATTTCCCCCCGGCTTTGCAGTTCCAGAGCTTTTATCAACAGCGGAACGGGACCGGCCAGATTTGACAGCTCAAAAATGCCACCGTTTTCGGCAAAGGGAATTATGGAATCAGCTGTCAATTCCATCGATGGTATTTCCTTCTCCGCCTGGTCCTGTCCCAAATGGACTGCTTGTGGTTCGTCTGCTGTTATTGGTGTAACCTCAGGTTGAACTTCGGGCTGAACCTCGGGGGGAACCACGGGCCGAACCTCGGGCGGGGTCTCTATCGGTAAAGTTGCAGACGAGGAAAGAGGAGGGGCTGATACTGAAGAATTGTCTTCTTCGGGCTCCGCACTCCGGCAAGAACCACCGGTAGATCTTTGATCGGCTGGAGTTGCCGTTTCCGGGCTGTCCGGCAGGGAATGCTCAAAATAGCGCTGCCAGAATTTGCTCAAATCGTCATCGTCATCCGCGGTAGTTGTGTCATCCAGAAGATTGGACACCATTGCCGCGATGCACTGGGAGGCAGACGAGTCGGGAAAAAGAGTAAGGAATGGTTCCTGTTGCGTAACCGCGGCTTCAATATTCGGATCGTTCAGTATTATACCGGCGGGCGCAATATCGATCTCCAGATGTCTGTTGACCACTTCTTTGAAACGAAGGTAGGTTTGTCTTGCCTGAGGGATGCTTGGCCGCTTATTGACGAGAATCTTAACCGTCCCGGTGTAGTTATTTAAAGCCATCACTTTCAAAACCGCGTAGGCATCGGTCAGGGATGTGGCTTCGGAGGTGATGACCAGGATGGTTTCGTTGCCCGCCAGGCAAAAGGCGATAACTCCCCGGGAGATCCCGGAAGAAGTGTCGATGAGGAAATAATCGTATCCTTGTATTCGCGAGAACGCGGCTATAAGACGGGTAATTTCCTCCCGTTCCAGATTGGCCATTTTTTCGATTCCGGAACTTCCGGGGATAACGTCTATGCCGAATCTCGTTTTCAGGATGATGTCATCGAGACTTCTATCGCCAAAGATATAATCATCGAGGGTGTAGTCGGGATCGATGCCCAGCAGGATGTTGACATTGGCCAGCCCCAGATCGGCATCGAACAGACATGTCCGGTAATTTCGCCGGGCGAGTTCGATGGCGGTATTGACGCTGATGTTGGTCTTGCCGACCCCGCCCTTTCCGCTGGTGATGACGATTGTCTGTGTCATTGCAGTTGTTAATGTTTATCAGTGCTCAGCAGCCGCAACCCGACGGCGCCTTGCCGCGCACCCGGGCTATCCAGCTGTTGATGATATAGGTTGCACAGCCGCAGCCGTCGTCGGGATTGACAAAAATGGCGCCGGTGGGGCAGTTTGTTACACAGGCGCCGCATTCCATGCAGGCATTTTGGTCGATGATCCGGGCTTTTCCGTCCTGGATACTGAAGATGCGGTGCGGGCAGACCAGTTCGCAGTTGCCGCAGCCGATACATTTTTCCACGGTTAGCTGTAAAACCGCCGTTTCATCGAGGTATCTGAAATTTTTCATAAGTATTTTCCGTTACATGAAAGGGCCGATTATCCAGAAAACCAGGGCAAGTGCTGCCGCACCTATCTGTAGCGGCAATCCCCTGCGCATCTCTTTTTCCACTCCCGAAAGTGAGGTGAAAGGAGTCGAGCCGGTAAAGTTCATGGCGAGAAAAGCGGAACAGCCGATAATCCACAGCAAAAGGGCAAGTCTTTCAATGCCGTTGATCGACGCTCCCTCTATAAGGAGAAAAAGCAGGCCGGTAAACCCACCCAGTACCGCCCCTTTCAACCAGAACTGCCGGAGTGGTATCCAGGGAAGCAGCAGCGGCGTGAGCACCGTCCCAGTAACAATCGCCATAAAGGTGGCAAGCACGGCGATGGTACCCCTGGCGTATGCTGCTTCAAAGGAATAAAGGTGCGGCGAGATTCCGGAAAGCACCAGAAATGCGGCAGCCGCTACCAGAAGTTTTTTCCACAACATACATATTTCCAGGGGAAGCAGTACTGCCCGTTCCTTAAGAGTAAAGGTCACCGTGCGCATCGTTTCATCAGCCTTGCCGTTTTTTAGATATGCCGGCAACATAGAGGCGAGGATCGGACCGAAGCGGCCTTTGAACCCGCAGAGCTTTGGCAACTCACGGGCACAGACGCCGCTGGCGGCAAGCTGGGGCAGGATCAGTTCCCGATGGCTGACAAGCTGGTCGAGTTTGGCATTTCTCACCTGGTAGGCGATTTCCTCCGCGTTAAAGGTCTTTTTTCCGGCCGAACACCAGACGTTGATACCGCGGGTATCGACCACCAGAATCCAAACAGGGGCGATGTCGGCCAGTTCCTTGCGGAGGGCGTCAAAAGTCAGTTTATAATTGGCGGTGACCAGAACAGCCGAGTTTTTGTCCGGTTCACCGGTGCAGTAAAGGCCGGGCGTAATGCGATAATTATTCCTGGCAATGCCGGTTCGGGCACCGAAGGTGCCAAGATGGTCCCGCCTCGAAAGCGAAGTGGAAATCCTGGGGACCGGACCGACCGGGGTTTCGATAAAGCCTTCGACAAAAGGAGAGATGCTGTAACCCGCTCGTGCAAATCCACTGGACCGTGGAGGTGGTTTCGGGCCTCAGCAGGGGGCTTCGGGCACTTCGGCCGGCGGCCGGCAGCACAGGCCGGTTTTTTCGGGAGGCGCGACTGGCGTCAGGGGAACGATCTGTTGTTGAAGCGGTGCGATCACAAGAGTCTCCGAACATGTGGAATCAGTTTCATAGTCAAATACGATGATCACGTAAAAAATTATCGAAGTTGCTGAGATGTACTCTGGAAAAAGATCGATATACTACAACGACGTAGATCGGGCTATTTACGAGTCCATCAAGTACAATATATCAATCTTAAGTGAGCTTGGTAAGCCCTTGCGCAAGATCCTGGATAAGATCCTCGCAGTCTTCAAGCCCGATACTCAACCGCACAATGGTTTTACCGGCATATCTTGAAGGCATGGACCGCATGACCTTAGCGGCGGTGAGCAGACTCTTATAGCCCCCCCAGCTGTAGCCAAGATGGAACAGTTGCAGGGCGTCGATGAACGCCGCCAGTTCGGCGTCGCTATAATCCTTTTTAAAAGTAAATGAAAATAGTCCGGATGATCCCTGAAAATCACGTTGCCAGAGATGATGTTCCGGATGACCGGGCAGTGCGGGATGCAATACCTTGTCGACCAGAGGGACAGTCTCCAGCCATTTGGCCAGAGTGAGAGCCGATCGTTCATGCTGCCGCAATCTGGTGGCGAGCGAATGCAGTCCGCGCAGGGCGAGATAGCATTCCTCCGCCGGGGTGTAGATCTCCATCTGTTTATAGAATGCCGCAAAAACTTCGCCGTACCGTTCGTTGACCGTCACCGTTCCGGCCAGTACATCGGAATACCCTGAAATATATTTAGTGACTGAGTGGATCGACACGTCGACCCCCAGCTCGAAGGGTTTCAGGTAGAGCGGCGTCGCCCAGGTGGAGTCCAGCACGGTGACGATATTTCTCTGCCGGGCGATAGCGGAGATTGCCGGGATATCCTGAATCTCAAAGGTTATTGAACCGGGAGATTCGAGGAGAATCAGAGCAGTCTCGGGCCTGATGTATTGCTCGATGTCGGCGCCGACGTTTGGCGGAACGGGAGTGGTCTCGACATTGAATTTTTGTAAGACCTTTCTGCAGAAGCGCTGGCCCGGACCGTAGGCGTTATCACAAATCAGGATATGGTCGCCGCTTTTACTGAAGGCCATCAGCGCACTCTGGATGGCGGCAATACCGGATTGAAACATTCTGGTGACGGCACCGCCTTCCAGTTCCCGCATCGCTTCTTCAAACTGCCGCTGGGTGGGCAGTCTGTCAGTCCCATAGGTGATCCCTTCATACTCGTGGCGGCCAGCTTTCTGCATCTGATCAAAATTGTCGAAAAGAACAGTCGAACCTCTGTAGGTTGGGGGATTGATGGTTATCGCGCCGGTTGTGTCTCTTTCCGGCCAGATTTTACCTGATATTCTGGTTTCCGCTTTCATACTGCTCCTTCCCTAAGGCGTTATTGCGGCCGACTTTTCGATCTCCGTCATGGTCTTATTTTTAAAAAGTGCATAACGGCTGTATGTATCAGTTCATGGGTGCAGGGTTGGTCCGGTCCTTGATTACATGAGCTTACGCCAAGAGCAACCAAAACTGTTTTTATTTACCTTAATCCATCTATCTGAATCTACCATACCATATTTGACTCGGGGAAAATTGCTAAAATGTGAGATAACACTACATCTTTTTTTATATACCATTGTCTGAGACGATAAAACAAGATACGCTTTATAGCAGCAGCATACCTGTCTTTCCCCGGGATTTTCGAAAACGTTTTTGTCGCGGCAAGACTATATACTTATCACATAATAACGAATTTTTACGGCAGACGATGAAAAAGAAACCCCCGGCGATATTCTTCGACAAAAACGATTACCAGCTTCTTCGTGTTGTGGGCGACGTGCTGGAAAGAGGCAGCGAAGCCAAAGACCTGCGTTCCCTGCTGGTTGAACACATGCACCCGCACGGTATCAAGGAAATGGCGGCCCCCCGTGGAGTCCGCATTGCCTATGACATAGCCGGCCTGCTTGGCTCACTCGAAAAAGGCATGGCCGGTGATCGGATCAAGGCCTTGCGTTCCCTCCGTGACGAGGTATTTCTCACCTCCACCACTTTTTTTCAAAAAAACACCGCCAGAGTGCTGCTGCAGATAATGAAGGATCTGCTGCGTGCGAGGAATAACGAATTGCGTCAGCTTAAGCTGGCCCACGATTTCCGGATGGTTTCCACCGGCAGACCAAGGCTGGTTCGGGCGGAACTGGCCAAATACCATCTGCTTGAAATGCCGGAAGAGTGGAATCAGTACGCATTTGATAATCGTGTTCACGACGCCAACACCAAAGGACGCAAGTCGCCTACCCACCTGGTTATGGACGCCTGGATCAAAGGCATTCGCTTTCTCACGGTGGTGTATTACAACTATGTCAGTCCCGAGGTGATTGAAGAGCTGATTGAAGCCAGTGCAATTCTCGATGTCCAGGTTCAGGTAGGCATTGAGATGACTTCGCGTTTTCACGATAAATATGTTCGTTTTACCTGGGAACCCCATGGATTTGACGACAATCAGGCCTTCCTCAAATTCCTCAAGGAAGAAGCGGTGATACAGCTGATGGAAGAAGGGCGCCGCGTCTCGGATTATCAGCAAAGATATGTTTTTGGAGTATTTGAAGTCTTTAACAACCGGCACCGTCAAACCCTCAACCAGACTTTGGAGCTGTCGCTCGAGCCGCTGCAGATGGATGAATTTCTCCGCTTTGTCGGGGCCGGTCAACCTTCGGTTCTGCATCTGGCCAGATTTATCCACAATGCAATTGTTCTTCATCTGCAAAAAGAAGTACGTGATTTGCAGCAGAACCGCATAGAAACTGCAGGGGACAAAGAAAAGCGAACTACCCGGCGACTTGAACAACTCCGGGAAATGTCGATTGAAACCATAATCGAACGGTTTCTGCTGCCATCGAGCAATCCGGAAGTCCATGATCCGACCCATCCACAGGACAGCCCCGACCTCCCCGAATTACTCAGGCTGAGTCCCGGCAAACTGCTCAGCAGGCTGTTGACCTTGCATTCGAGTTCAAAGTTTACCTTAAACCTCAGTAACCTGTCGATACAGGACACTCTCCAGTTGCTCTATTCCTGCGGGGGAATGATCAGCCATATTGAAGCGTATAATCTGAAAAATGCCGCCCACGGCATAACTTTCACCATTGGTGCGGGATATGGAGGTCAAGCCGGTGAAGCCGTCGATCTGAAGAGCCCTGAAAAACACTATGTCCTCATAAGTGAGCTGCAGAAGGCCCTGAACGAAGATAACGTTATCCACCTGAAGAGAGTGGTTCGTGCCGTTATCTGGGATTATGAGGAACAGCGCCACAGCCTGAAAACTCATCTCGAACATTTATCCGCTGATAAACAGATGGCAGAAAAGTTCGAGCAGGAGTATGAGCGGATGGAGGAAAGAAAACTGGAGTTGCTGGATATCCTTTTTAATCTGGAAAAATTCCATAATTATTACAAAAAACGTACCCTTGGCTCGCGTATCGGCTCAGGGTCCACCGGTCAGGCTGAACATCAGCACGGCATGGGCCTGGTAGTGCTCGATACCCTGCCTGCAAAAGCAAGAAATGCGGTGGCTGAAGGAGTCTCTCAAAAAAAGCGTTCACTCATCCCGGTGAGCGCCCTGCTCACGGAGAACTCGCATAATCGCAGGCACAATGGATCGGCAAATCACTTGAATATCGGTTGGCTGAATAAAATGGTATTCTGGAGGAACCCGGACGGTCATCGTTGGCAGGACTGGAGTCTTGACGGATTTATCGTACATCCTCAATCACCCGGCAATATCGTAACCCTTGGGGGATCAGGCCGAAATGGAGAGGGTGGCGTGGTGCTTCTCGAGCGAAGAGTAAAGGAGCGGCTGGACCACCCCTGGAAATACCTCAATACCAACCTGAAAAACACCCTGAAGGTGGTATTGGGTTTCATTCCGGCCTTTCTCACTTTCAGCCTGACGAAAGACTGGTGGCTGCTGGCCTACCTGGGCGCCTTTATCTGGTTCAGCATTACCGGAACAAGGAACATTATTCAGTCGGTGCTTGGGGGAGGGGGCTTGCGGCGTTCTCCTTTGCTGCCATGGAATTCCCTGGTCAGCTGGAGCCGTATTGCCGATTCCTTGCTCTATACAGGTTTTTCCGTGCCGCTGCTCGATTATCTGGTAAAGACCCTGCTGCTCGACCGGGCTTTCGGCATCACCACAGCCACTAATCCGATTCTCCTCTATTCGGTCATGGGCCTGGCTAACGGCATCTATATTACCACCCATAATATCTTCCGCGGGCTGCCGAGAACGGCCGCGGTCGGCAATTTTTTCCGCTCCGTTCTGGCCATTCCCCTGGCTATCGCCTTGAACTCGGGCATCGGCCTGCTGCTCCAGTCGAGCGGCGTCCCCGCTACCTCGGCTATCCTGCAGAAATGGGCGGCAATCATCTCCAAATTTGCCTCGGACTGTGTCGCCGGTATTATCGAAGGTCTAGCCGATCGGCAGCTTAACATCCAGGCGCGGCTCGCCGCATACCGGACAAAAATCTCACAACTTTTTGCAGTTTTTTCCAGATTGGACTTACATTTTCCCGAAGAAGATGTACTGGAAATGCTGCAGTCGCCTAAGATGATAATGCAGACCCTGAATTATGAAGCCAGGGAGCAGGAGAGATTCATCATTGTCAATGCTCTCGATCTCATGTATTTCTGGATGTACCAGCCGCGGGCCAGGAAAGCCTTGGAAAAGATTCTGCACAAGATGTCCAGGGAGGAATGGTTGATTTTCTATCGTTCACAGCTGGTTCTCAAGCGAAACAGGGAGATAAGCCAGGTATTTGTCGATGGACTGGTCGGGAAAAATTTTTCCAAGCCCCTGGCCTTTTATCTCGACAGGTCTGAACAATATCTCGCGGATATGGAGAAATTGGGAGCAAAAAGAAAATGGGACTGAGAGATTTTTTTCCATAAGCATTGTTCCCGTTGAAAAGGAAATGCCAATCATAATGAAACAATTCACTCTGGTTTTCTCTCTTCTGCTGTTCTTATCGGCAGGATTCTGTCAGGCAGGAGAGTATGCCATCTCCATGGATACCGATAAAGTCACGGCAGGGGAGAAGGTCGGAGTCTCACTCGTTTTTCTGGGAACTGCTCCGCGGGAAAATGCTGATTTCCCGGGTGAGGTCATTTGCGAGCTGAACAACGGTAAGAGAAAATTTGCCGTGCCGGCCAATCAGGATGTTCCCGAGACAGCGTCAGGGAGAACCGATCAAATCACGGACAACCGGAAACATTATAGCTTTACTCTGCCCAGCAAGTTGCAGGGACAGGTGGTCATGTCCCTCATCGGCCTCGATGCACCACGGGTGGTGCTGGACGTGGTTTCGCCGCGGCATGAGAACATCGCCACGGGGGAAAAGGTCTATCCGACCCTGGACTCCATGTTTACTATTACTCAGCCTTACCAAAAAAATATTTCCGCGTATGAGCCGGTCTATTTCGTTCTTGGTACGGAACTGGATAAAAGTAAGTTCCAGATCAGTTTCAAGTATCGAATTTTCGATCCGGATTCCCTCTTTGCCGAGTCGCATCCGTGGATAAAAGGGTTGCATTTCGGCTATACCCAGACATCTTTCTGGGATCTCAAATCGGAATCGGCGCCTTTTGCCGACACCAGTTATAAACCGGAATTCTTCTGGTTGTCCGATAACTTTTTAAAGTCGGAACATGGGCTTTTAAAAGGAGCTTTCTTTCAGGGCGGTTTCCAGCATGAATCAAACGGCAAGGCTGAAGAGTTTTCCAGAAGCACAAACTACGCATACATTAAGCCGATTTTGATCTTTTATGACGAGGACAGTAAGCTCGGGCTGCAGCTGTCATCCAAGATCTGGTCGTATGTGGAAAACGATAACTCTACCAATCCGGATCTCTATGATTACAGAGGATATTTTAATCTGGAAGCTAAATTCGGCCTGCCGGATAGCGTCATGTTCGACACGCATCTCCGTGTGGCCGGCCAGGGCACATCCTTTCAGTTGGATTTCTCTTACCCTCTGCACAATCTCTTCAGGGATGCCCTGGATATTTATTTTTATGCCCAATATTCCAATGCATTGGCGGAGAGTTTGCTGAATTATCAGGAGCGCACCCAGGCGTTCAGGTTCGGTCTGGCTTTCATCAGATGATCGCCGGCTTGCCCATATCTGCTTTATGCTTACCCTTTTTGTCAGTCAATTATTTTAAATTACTTTAGAGAGGAGATCTTCATGCTCAAGAAAAAGATGGTACAAGCCCTTAATGGACAGATAAATAAAGAAATGTATTCGGCATACCTGTATATGTCGATGTCGGCTTATTCCAATAAAACCGGATTGAAAGGTTTTGCCAATTGGTTCATGGTGCAATATCACGAGGAGATGTTTCACGCCATGAAACTCTATGAATATGTCCTCCGCCAGGGGGAAGATGTCAAGCTTGACTCTATCAAAGCTCCCCCCACCGAGTTTGCATCCCAGCTTGATATGTTCACCCAGACTCTGGCCCATGAACAGTATATAACCAGTTCGATAAACGAGCTGATGGAACTGGCTGCGAGCCTCAAGGATCATGCAACCCAGATTTTTCTGGAGTGGTATGTCACGGAGCAGGTGGAAGAGGAGGAAAATGACAATGATATCATCACGCAGCTGAAACTGATCGGCGACAACGCTCATGCCCTGTTGATGCTTGACCGGGAACTCTCTGCCCGGGTAACGACGATTCCCACCGATTTCAGCAAGGGTGTGGCAGCTGCGGCAAAAGCGGGGGTCTAACTCCTGCCCGTTTACCGGGTATGGTATAATACCCTTTACAGCCTTGGACCTGGTAAATGTTTAACAGTGCTCCAGAGAGGTGCACAATCAGGCAGCCGGGCTATAGTTGGTCTATGCTCGGCAGTCTGATCGTGCGCATTTGGGGTGCTGGTGAACTTTTACTACAATTCAGCTGACCTTGCATTTTTCAATAGTTATCCTGCTCTGTATGAAATAAATGTCCGGACGCCTGTCGATAAGCGGCCGGACATTGGCCACTTCCCGATCCACTTCCAGGGCCCCGAGATCGATATCGGTTATCACTACGGTCTGGCTGTTGATAACGCCTTCGGCTGCTATGCCGTTCAGCGGGAAAGCGAAGTCAGATGGGGTGAGAACCGCAGCCTGACCAAAATTAAGTGACATGGCAGGACTTCGCGGCAGGGCGCCGACATTGCCGGCTAGTACGACGTAGATGGTGTTTTCAACGGCCCGCGCCTGAGCGCAGTAGCGGACGCGCTGATAGGATTTGCGTTCATCCGTTGCAAAAGGGACCACGATCAGATCGACACCGGCATCGACAAGCATTCTCGAAAGTTCCGGGAATTCGATGTCATAGCAGATCAGGATAGCCATTCTGCCGAGCGGGGTTTCGAACACTTTCAACCCTTCCCCCTGTGAAAGCCCCCAATAGGTCGATTCGGCAGGAGTGAGATGCAGCTTCTCCTGGGTGTAGACGTTGCCCATCGGGGAAAAAAGATGCGCCGTGTTTCTGATGGTTCCATCCGGCTGGTGCACCGGGACGGAACCGGCGACGATCAGAATCTGTCTGGTTACAGCGAGTTCGGTAAACAATTCGACATACTGTCCATGCAGATCGGCAAGCTGCGATACCAGCTCCGGCAGAGGCGTGGTCCTGTCGAAGGTGCAGAGCATCTGGGCGATAAAAAGTTCCGGAAAAATGACCAGATGACTGTCGTATAGATCTGCCGTATCGACGAAGTACTCCACCTGTTCGCACATTTCCTCCCAGTTTCGTATTTTTCTCATTTCATATTGCACGGCACAGATTCGGGCACGCCTGAGTGTTCTCTTGATTGGTTGTCCGGCCACGGCCCGTTTGGTGGCTCTATGCCTGGGATTGGGCATTACCAGATGAGTGGAGTAACCCAGAGACTGCTCATCGTCGATGTAGCCGTAGTGGACGCCCTGAATTTCGTAACCCGCCCGGATATGAGCATTCAAGGCTTTGTCGTATAGCTCTCCCCTGAGTACTTTTGCCACATACTCCTCGGCGCTCATTTTGCCGCGATATTCGCTGTAGCCGGGAATCCGGCCGCCGGCGATCATCTGCTTGAGATTATGCCGCCTCAACAGCGCCTTTCTTGCGGCATAAAGTTTTTTTGAGACGCCCTGCCTTTGGTAGTCGGGATCAACGGCGATATCGGCGCCGTACAGGGTATTGCCTGAAGGGTCGTGGGTCGAGAAACTGCCGAAGCCGGTGATCTCGCCGTGGGCATACCAGGGGGAATCGTCATCGAGATAGACAATGAGACTTGAGCAGTAGCCGATTATTTTGTCGTCTTTGACGGCAACAAACTGACCTTCCGGAAAGGCCGTGATCTGCATCTGGTAATTACGCTCATTGGCCAGAAGGCTGGCCGACCATCTGGAATAGGCCTTGGCAGCCACTTGAACTATGCCGGGAACATCAGCCTGGACAGCGTTCCGCACGATGACTGATTTCTTTTTCATAGAGTTCTTCACATTGATAATGTTTTAAGTGTCTTGTGGAAATCAGAGCAAAAATACAAAGTTCCATATACATACTATATGCTTCGAATTCCAACAGTTGCAATACGGAAAAAGAAAAGACGTTGAAATAGTTACGAATCCGGCAGTAATACCGTTTGCCGGTTGCGTTACCCTCCACCGGCTATCTGCTCCGCGGCTGCATATATTTTGAGAAATTCCGCAAAGTGGTGCGAAAGGCAGGGTTTTTGCCGAAGGTGAAAATGACAGGGTGCGCCCGGAGGCTGGTTGGGCTATGATTTCACTCCTTAGGAAAAATGCCTGGAACAGGAGTGATATTGCTGTTTTCTCTACTCTGCCTGAACAGCCGGTCGCAGTGGAGACCATTCCAGAGACCCGTGGTAATGACAGTGCTTTGACGACCAATGGAGAGTGAACCATGAGCAAAACGACATATATTCTGGCCGGTTGGCTGCTTGACGGCAGCGGTGGCCCGATCAAGGAGAAGATGCTGCTGGAAATCGTCGATGGCAGATTCGCTGCGATTGAGCCGTATCTGCCGGATAAGGTCCCAGCCTCCGCTGAGATTGTTGATTTATCCCACTGTACTCTTTTACCCCCCCTTGTCGACAGCCATGTTCATCTGTTCATGTCCGGAACTATCGATCCAAGGATTCGGGAGTGGCAGTTGGTTGCGGATTATGAGGCGCTTCGTCCGATTATCGGTCAACATCTTCACTATCTTTTCTCCCATGGAGTGCTTGCGGCACGTGACGGTGGGGACCGAGGCGGATTTGCCCTGAAATACAGCACGGAACAGAAAATGCACAAAGGGATCATCCTGAAAAATACCGGCCGGGCCTGGCACCAAAAGGGACGCTATGGCAGTTTGATCGGCCGTTATCCGGCAGAAGGAGAAACTCTGGCTGCAGCATATGCCCGGGAGCATGCTGCTATAGATCAGGTGAAGCTGGTCAATTCCGGTTTAAACAGCCTGAAAACCTTCGGCAGAGAGACACTGCCGCAGTTCGCGAAAGAGGAGATAGCGCAGCTGGTAAATATGGCCAAGCGACAGGGCAGAAAAGTAATGGTTCACGCCAACGGTAGAGAGCCTGTCCGGCTTGCACTGGAGGGTGGCTGCCATTCCATCGAACACGGTTTTTTTATGGGCCGGAAAAATATTGAGCTAATGGCCGAAAAAGGCACCTTTTGGGTGCCGACCCTTTTTACTATGAAGGCCTATGCCGCAAATGTGAACTTCGCCCAGGCCGGCGCCGATCGGCAGGTGATCGAAAAGACCCTGAACCATCAAATCGAGCAGCTCGCCCTGGCAAGAGAATTGGGGGTGAAAGTTGCACTGGGAACCGATGCCGGCAGTCTTGGAGTCCTGCACGGAGAATCCATGGTTGAGGAAATGAAGCTTTTTAAAAAGGCCGGTTACACTCTTGTTGAAATAATCCAGTGTGCCACCGGTAACGGGGCGGTATTACTGGGTATCGACGATTTTGGCCTGATTATGCCCGGCAAAATTGCTACCTTTCTGGTGGCAAGGGGAGCACCGGCACAACTGCCGAGGAAATTGTCCTATCTTGAAGCAATTTACCAGGACGGTGTGCCAAGTGAGCTGTATCGTAAAAACCCCATCAAACAGGGTCCTCCCCATATTGCCCGGGAGCAGGGACGTAAGCATTAGGCAGGCAAACCAAAAAGTTGCGGCGGGCGCATCATTTCACGGAGACGACCGGACAGGTTGCTTTAAGAATCACATGCTGAGCCGTGCTGCCGAAGAGGATTTTTCCGACTTTGGAGCGGCTTTTTACTCCGATTATGATTTCATCACAACCATTCTCCGCCGCAAAAGTAACAAGGTCTTCACCTGCTGTTTTATTTCTGATGAGAAGATGTGTTTCATGCTGCACTCCCTCTTTATCCAGGATATTTTCTGCCTCGGCGAGATTTTCTTCCGCCTCGGTGATCATTTTTTTGGTTGTCTTTTCCCCGCCGGGCAAAGAGGTGAGTAATTGAATTTTACCTCCGAAGGCCTTGTTGTGTTTAATTGCCAGGTTGAGCAGGTCTTTTCCAACATTGGTTCCCCGGTAGCCAACTAAAATTTGCATATCTATTCCTTTAAATCAAGTAGTTTCAATAGTTTAATTGTTGTTCTCGTAAAAAATCAAACCCCCGCAAGGAACGGGGATAAGTACCTTTTTAGACAGATTGCTTGCTTGCAAAAAAACAAGAAAACAATCTGTAAGGTACTAAAATCAGCGATGGCATCAAAACAATAAGAAAGGTTAACACAAAAAGGGAGGGGGCAGAAACAACTATTGTCATTATTCAGCAAAAATATGACCAAATTGTAAATACAGGACTGGTGACATTATTCCTTCAATATTCATTCTCAGAGGTATATACTCCGAATATGTTGAAAAATATGAAATTCTCCAGTGTTCCACTTCAGACGAAACGAAAGGAAAGTTATTATCCTGCATGAACTGTAATCATGGAAATCTAAGCAATTTTCTTGAAAGTATCGGCACGGCAACGGTTATTTTCGATAAAGATTCTGTCGTAACTGCCTGTAACCGCCTATCTGATAAACTGTTTGGCCAACCGGACGGCGGACTCGTCGGCCGGAAACTGTCGGAGCTTGAGCTGCATCTCCTCGATGCGGACGGTTGTCCAGAGTCCAAAGATGGATTTCCCCTGAACAAAACAGCAGAGAACAAAAAAACCACACATTTTGATTTTGGCTTGCGGTTTCCCCATTCGGACGAAATAGAATGGGTTCGGGCGACGCCGCAACCGCTGTTCGAATCCAACGGCCGCATCTCTTCATTGGTTCTTACGCTGACAGGGATATCCGATCTGCGCATCGCGCAAAAGAATCAAAGTCAAATTCTGCTGGCCAAGGGTGAATGGGAGGCCACGGTCGACGCCTTGCCGGATATTATCACGATTCAGGATAAGGAAATGGGTATAATCAGGGCAAACAAGGCGGCCCATGATTTATTCGGACATAAACTGGGGGAGCTCAGGAGAAAAAAATGCTACGAGGTCTTTCATAACAGATTAATGCCCTGTGAGGACTGCCCTGTCGATCTGACCAGAAAAGATTACTGTTCTCATACCGGCATCATGTATAACGAGATTTTGGATAAAACCTTCAGTGTAGCCTCTTTTCCTGTTAATGATGTGCAGGGAAAAATGCGTCAGCTCGTTCATGTGGCACGGGATGTAACCCGGGAAGAACTCCTTGAACAGCAGCTCCACCAGGCAATGAAAATGGAGGCCCTTGGTACTCTGGCTGGAGGTATAGCCCATGATTTCAATAATATTCTTTCGTCGATGATAGGTTATGGGGAAATCGCCAAGGGCCGTCTGCCTGCAAACCATCCTGCGAGAAAGGATCTCGATCAGGTGATAGCCGGCGGCGATCGGGCGGTGGATCTCGTCAAGCAGATTCTCACCTTCAGCAGGAGGGAGAGCTATGGCCAGTTCCGGACGTTCAAACTGCAGTATATTATTAGGGAAGTCATCAAGCTGCTTCGCCCGTCGTTACCGGCAACCATTGAGCTGCGTCATGAAATTGATGACTCCTGCCCTTCCGTTTTTGCCGATTCGGGCCAGATATACCAGGTGCTGATGAACCTCTGTACCAATGCCAGGCAGGCCATAGGTGACAAACATGGCTGTATTACCATCAGACTTAGTGAACTGAGGCAGAGAGATCAGCTCACTGAAAATTTCCCGCAAAGGAGATCGGAAGGGTATCTCGACCTTGAGATATCCGACACCGGCTGCGGTATTGAAGAGGCTATGCAGGATAAGATCTTTGATCCCTTTTTTTCCACCAAAAAAAAAGGGCAGGGTACCGGTTTGGGACTGGCGGTCGTTCATGGCATCATTAAAAAACATGAAGGGGAAATACGCATTACCAGTAAGGTTGGAGTGGGGACGACTGTGCATGTCTATCTGGCTGCAGCAGGGGAGCAGGTGAATCCTCAACGAGCACGGGAGCCGTTGGTGCGAGGCGGCAACGAGAGGATAATGGTAATTGACGATGAGACGACTGTCGCCGGGGTCTTGCATCTCATGCTCAAGAAGGTTGGATATGCTGTAACGACGTTCAATGACAGTATTGCCGCGGTGGATCAATTCCGCAGGGACCCGAACTGTTGTGATCTGGTGATCACGGATATGCTCATGCCCAATATGACCGGGGTCGAGCTTGCCCGTGAGTTTCTTGGCCAACGTTCCGATATCCCCATTATCATCCTCACCGGGCATAGTCAGAACGTCGACATAAGCCGCTTAAAACAGTTAGGCGTTAAGGGGATGCTGCTGAAGCCGATTAAAAAAGAAAAACTATATCAGACCATTCGAAGGATTTTGGAACATGGCGAAAGTTTTGATCATTGATGATGATCGTGTTTTGGCGAATATGTTGTTTGAACAGCTCAAGGAGAGCGGACATGATGCCGCAACAGCCTTCACACTGGCAAGCGGACTCAGCCTCCTGCGGGAGACAGCGTTTGATATCGTCCTTCTCGATGTCCAGCTGCCGGATGGCAACGGCCTGGAATACATTCCGGCTATTACCGATTTTGCCTCCAAACCCGAGGTAATCATCATCACCGGTCAGGGTGAGGCGGACGGTGCCGAAAAGGCGATTGTCAGCGGTGCCTGGAGTTATATCGAAAAACCTTATGTAATCAGGGAACTCTCTTTGCAGTTAACCCGTGTCCTGCAGTATCGAAGGGAGAAACAGAAAGTTGTGGCAATTCCCGTTTCCCTGAAGAGGGACGCGATAATCGGCAGCAGTCCGGCGATCAAAAAATGTCTTGATCAGGTAGCCAGGGCCTCTTCCTCCGATGCAAGTGTTCTGGTGACCGGCGCCACAGGCACCGGCAAGGAGCTTTTTGCCAGGGCCATTCACGAAAACAGTGCCCGGGGTGTAAAAAACTTTGTTGTCGTCGATTGTGCCTCACTTCCTGAAACGCTTATTGAGAGCACGCTCTTCGGCCATGTGAAGGGAGCCTTTACCAACGCCGATTCCACCCAGGATGGTCTTGTCAAACATGCCCACGGCGGCACACTTTTCCTGGATGAGGTGGGCGAACTTCCACTCAACATCCAAAAGACGTTTCTGCGCCTGCTCCAGGAGCATGAATACCGGCCGGTCGGATCTACGAAACATCACTATAGCGATTTTCGGGTTGTGGCCGCAACTAATAGAAATCTAAAAGATTGCGTAGAAAAAGGCACGTTCAGGAATGATCTTCTGTTCAGGCTCCAGGCCAGTATCATTGAGCTGCCGGAACTGAAACACAGGCTGGAGGATATCCGTGAACTGGTTGTGCATTTCACCTCAAAGCTCTGTAGGCGGTATGGCCTGGAGATGAAAGGTATTGCAGCCGATTTTACCGAGGCTCTCCTGGCCTACGACTGGCCGGGTAATGTCCGGGAATTGTACCAGACTATGGAGCAGGTGTTCACTTCACCGTTTCTGGGACCAACCTGTTTTGCCATCCACCTTCCGGAGAAATTCAGGATACAGCAGGCTCGGGCCGGAGTGAAAGCCAAAAGCCCTTCGCCCAAGGCTGCAGCCGGCAAAACCTTGCCGACCTGGTCTGCCTACAAACAAAAATGTGAACTTGATTATCTTGGAGAACTCAAGATGGCCGCCGGCGGCAATGTTACCGAGGCTGCAAGAATTTCGGGGATTTCCAGAACTCGTCTGTACCAGCTGCTTGAAAAATACCGGATGTCGTTTTCCTGACGACATTGCACTTTTTGTTCCGAATACTTCATTCCTCCAGGTATGTACACAAAAGTTGAAGTGTACACTTTTGTTTACAATCTATGTAAGACCCCGATTGCTTCCTCGGTTTTCCTTTGCTTCAGATCGCTGAAAAGACAGAGATAAATATTGTTGAGCCGTAAGCGTATCGACCTGGTACGAAAGATGCTCTACTAACCAAAGATAATCTTCAGCGTCTTAAAATGTTAACAGTCATTTTTTTCAGGATTTGGCAAGAGCGGCATGAGCACGAGAATTTTTTTCTATTCAATACAAAAAACAGACTGTAGTTCGGATTGTCACTGGCTGGTTTGCCCGCAAAGGTATCTGGCCAGGTTGAGAACGATCGGCGGGCTGCAGAATATCCAGCCCATCTTCGGAGAAATAGCTTATGTCTCCCCACCGTCGGATACCTTCCCGAGAAGTGGCGATATCGTTATTCTTTACGCCAAAAATTCGAGCGAACTCAATACGATAATTGCTACTGGAGACGGGTTCGATGGTTTGAGAAAAATACTGGTGATGGCTGATTCGGCGGGGATCAAAGGAGAAATGTATCATAAACTTGCTCCGAGGTATATCACCCAGGCCGAAAGAAATATAGATGAATTGGAAGCTGTGATCGAGAGGATGAGAGAGTATGCCGGCTAGCGACATGCATTTATGACAAGCAATGAATTTCCAAGGTACTGACCCCCATAAAGCATGGAGGCAAATACCTTCACGAGATTCATTTAAAAACAAGAAATGAATTTCTAAGGTACTAACCCCCACAAAGCATGGGGATAAGTACCTTCACGAAATTCATTTAAAAAGCAAAATGAATTTCTAAGGTACTAAAGAGAATTGCCATGGCACAGGATCAGTTATTCGCATCTTTTTTACTTGATAGGTCACAGAACCTGGAGATTGCGCTCCGGGCGGAAAGTGTTAGCGAAGCAACACCGGTAACCGGCAGGATACGGCAGCTTCCGGCTACTCTGGATTTTGTCGAGGGAATTATGCATCTTCGGGATGAGGCGATTCCGATCATTAATCTGAAAAAACGGCTCGGACTTGTCCGGCATGACTATGATGAGGGTGCGATGGTGGCAGTCGTCAACCTCTTTCAGCGCCGGTACGGGTTGCTGTTTGATGAAATAAAAGAGGTGTTTGCAGCCGGAGCGGCTGATATCCGGGAGATCGATGAGGTTCTGCAGACCGACGATAAAATTATCTCTGCTCTTGTGCAGGCAAGAAAAGACGGAAGAACGGTTGAAGTTCTCGATATTAATAATCTATTTCTGGGAAAATCGCTTCAGCCGGAGAAAATCGGGGAATTCCGGCAAGAGCAGAATGCCAATACCAAAGATATCAAATACCTCCGTTATGTCATTTTCACTCTTGCCGGGCAATCATTTGGGGTTCCTGTCGAGTGTACCCGGGAAATAACCTTTTTCGACGCGGCAAAACATTTCTATCAGGGTCGAGTCGACAGAGAAAATCTTACCTTTAACGGTTCTCTTGAAGATATCTTCAAACATGGCGATATAGATGGCGTCCTGACGCTCAGGGGACGGACCATACCGGTATTAAATGCCAAGAGAATTCTGAGCAGTACCGGCATGTCCGGCGAAGCGCATTTCGGGGAAAAGTCGAGAATTCTCATTCTGACCGACGAAAAATGCTCAATCGGCATTGTCGTGGAGGAAGTGACCATGATCGAGACAATCCGGGAAGATGCGATCATGCCGATGGGACTCTGCCGGAATGCCGCCGTTTCAGGAATCTACCAGAAAGCGGAAGGACATAACATCATCCTGCTGGATATGAAAAATCTGGTTTGCGATCGCATGGAAGAACTAAAAGCAATGGGCCGACTGAGCTGTGAAGTGGAAGGTGCCGACACCGCGGACAGTTCCCCGGCAGCCGGAGCGCATCATGTTCTTACCGAAAACTGTTATCTGGTTTTCAGTGTCGGTCGGAATATGGCGGTCCAGTTGAAGGATGTGCAGGAAATCATAGATAAAGAGGGAGTTCTGGGAATTCCGGGGGGCAGCGGCTACAGCGACAGGGTCATCAATCTGCGCGGTATGGTCGTGCCGGTCGTAAATCTGCAGGCGTTCTTCGGCTTTGACAGGGGCAAATCGCAGCCGGAGGAGCAGAAGCTGATAATATGCAGATCGGAAAACCTGACGGTGGCCCTGGAGGTTGACGGTATTGTGACGATCTATAAACAGGAACAGTATCAGAAAACGACTTCGCTGAAACCGGAACTGGCAGAAAAAAGGGATACCCTTGACAGGCTGATAGTCTTTGACGCCGGCGTCGGCAAAAGAGAGCATGTCCTGGTGATCAACATTCAAAATTTAATTCGTAACCATCTGGCCGTGGCTGCGGTTTAAGTTAATTTTCATTTTATTCATGGCTGCACCCACAAGTGGGTATAAGAACCTTTAGCCGGATTGTTTTCTTGTAAAAAACAAGGAAACAATCCGTAAGGTTCTAAAACCGTGGCCGACAATAATTTTAAACGAGGTAAGAAATGGAGAAATCTGGAAAAGTAAAGGTAAGTGAACAGGATGAAACGTGTTTAAATCTACTCATGGAGCCAAGTTTTATCGTCGATGAGAAGAGGGTTATCACCTGGGCAAATCAAATCTTTTTCGATCGATTCAACTTCACAGGCGAGGCGGTTATCAATCAGATGACCTGCGAGGAAATCTGCCCCACCCAGCTTTGCGGAACCAAGGATTGCCCCGTGGATAAATCGAGGAGAATCAACAAGGCCGTAACCGCCGAGGTGATCTATCAGAACGGGAAAAACAATTTGACCTTTTTTACCAGTAAGGCCGTGCCGATGAACGGCAGCGGCAGCACTTTCGTGAAATTGGACGATATCAACCACTTGAAGCAGACCCAGGCTCGCTTGCAGCAACTGTCCACCGATCTCGATGTCATTCCCACCCCCATTATGGAGATCGATACCAAGTTCACGATAACCTTCATGAATCCATCGGGAGCAGCCGTAGCCGGAATGACGGTTGATGAGGTGGTCGGCAAAAAATGTTATGACCTGTTCAAGACCCCCCATTGCAAGACGGAAAAATGCGCCTGCGCCAGGGCCATGAAAACCGATTCGGTGGTGACGGAACAAACCATTGCCCGGCCCCGGGACGGTGTTATTATCCCCATTAAATACACCGGAGCGCCCATCAAGGATGCCAAAGGCAATGTTAAGGGAGCTCTCGAATATATCCTCGATATGACGGAGGAAACAAAGCAGAAGCAGGTGGCTGATGAGAAGATTGAAAATCTAAACACCCTGCCAACGCCGGTGCTGGCAATCGACACCGATTTCTCCATCACTTTTATCAATCCCGCCGGCGCTTCCGTGCTCGGTTCCACGCCGGATGAAGTGATCGGCAAGAAATGCTTCGACCTGTTCAAGACCCCTCATTGCAAGACGGAAAAATGTGCCTGCGGCAGGGCGATGAGAACCGATTCCGTAGTGACCGCCCAGACCATTGCCCGCCCGGCGGAAGGGGTTATCATTCCCATCAAATATACGGGGGCGCCGATCAAGGATGCCAAGGGCAATATCAAAGGCGCGCTTGAGTACGTTCTTGATATGACTGAGGAGAACAAGCAGAAACAGGCAGCCGAGGAGAAAATAGAGAACCTCAATACCATTCCGACCCCGATTCTCTCGGTGGATACCGATTTCACCATAACTTTCATGAATCCGGCAGGGGCAGCCGTCGTAGGTTCTACACCCGATGAGGTCATTGGTAAGAAATGCTATGACCTGTTCAAGACTCCCCACTGCAGGACGGAGAAATGTGCCTGTGCCAGAGCCATGAAAACCGATTCCGTGGTGACCGAGACAACCATTGCCCGTCCCGCGGAAGGAGTGATTATCCCAATTAAATACACCGGTGCTCCAATTAAGGACGCCAAGGGCAATATTAAGGGAGCGCTTGAATATGTCCTCGACATGACCGAAGAGTCGAAGCAGAAACAGGCGGCGGAGGAGAAGATCGAAAATCTCAATACCATCCCGACACCGATCATGTCCATCGATATCGATTACAACGTGACCTTCATGAATCCGGCGGGAGCCGCGGTGCTGGGAACGTCTCCGGACGAGGCTATCGGCAGGAAGTGTTTTGATCTGTTCAAAACCGACCATTGCCGGACGGATCGATGTGCCTGCAGTCAGGCGATGCGGACGGACACGGTTGTCCATGAACAGGCAACCGCCAACCCGAACGGCAGGGTCATGCCGGTAAAATATACCGCTTCGCCGATAAAAGATGCCAAGGGCAATATCAAAGGCGCCCTTGAGTATATTACTGATGTGACAGCCGAAAAAGCGGTGGAAAAGCTGATAAGCGACGCGGTGAATGATGTCGACAGTCTGGTCAACGAATCCAAGCGCCAGATGGTCCAGGCGAACCGCAAAGTCGATGAGATGAACGCATTGATCGACGAAGAAGCCAAAACCCTGGTCGGGTCGCTGAAGATGGTCAAGGATATGGTCACCGATTCCACTGAAATGCTGAATCTTTCCTCCGAATCCAATCAACTGGCTTCAGACTTGTCCAGGGAGGCTGAAACCGGGAAGGCGGCCGGGAAAAATGCCGAGCAGAAACTGGTCGAGATCAACAGCACCATGCAGAAAAATAATGAGATGGTCAGCGGCCTGGTCAATGAGCTGGAGAAAATCTCAGGCTTTGTTGACATAATCAAGGATATCGCCTCGAAAACCAACCTCCTCGCCTTTAACGCTGCAATCGAGGCGGCGAGAGCCGGCGATGCCGGGCGCGGCTTTGCCGTCGTGGCCGATGAGGTGCGCAAACTCGCCGAAAACAGCTCCAAGTCGGCGATCGACATCTCCAATATTGTCAAACAGGTGGAAAAAGATTCACTGCAGACCATTAACGCCATGCAGGCCGGCATGACCATGCTGGATGATGGCGGCAAAGTCATCAATACCGCGCTCGTTTCCATGGAAACGATTTCCAAGGGGATTGGCACCATTTCCCGCTCTGTCGATAACCTCAGCCAGAAATCGAAAGATCTCTGTGCCTATGGGCAGAACGTCATGACCGAGATAGAAAATGTCACCGTCTCCTCGAAAGAGAATCAGCAGTCGATCGGGCTTGTCAACCAATCGCTGTCGGAGACGGTCAGCGCCCTCGACCGTTTGGTAAGCTCGAATAAAAACCTGCAGGATGCCGTTCAGAATCTCTAAACATCATCATACACAGGACAGGAGCCGATTTGAAATTGCCGGGAAGAAGACATGCCTATCATTTTTGGTGATAAGTTATTGACACCACGCCTGAAACTCCGGCGAATAGAGGAAAAAGACCTGCCGCTTTTTCTTGCCTGGAGTCATAGCGACACGGCCCATGGCAAGTACCTTAGCCCTGATCGGATCGAGGAAAGAAAAGCTCTGGGACATGTTCTCTCGGGAACTTACTGGAACGATGAAAACCGGGTCTTCTTCATAGAACTGAGAGACGAGAGGCCCATAGGAACGCTGCATTATTGGCTGCGTGTCGAAAGGAAAGGATGTGCGGTAATGGCATTGAAAATATCGGAATTTGAGATGCGCAACAGAGGATACGGTACGGAGGCGCAAAAGTATGCAATTATACATCTTTTTACCAGAATGAAACTCCAGTGCGTGGAGATGTATACGGATATTAATAATCGGGCTCAACAGCGATGTCTGCAAAAACTGGGTTTTGAGCTTATCGATTCGTTGACCTATGATGACTACAGGGTTCAGCGGGTTGGGCATTTATACAGGCTTGACGCGGCGAAATTCCTAAAAACTCCGATATATCATTATCATTATGAAGAGTAGAGTGGGATTGTTGCTCGACGATCGGTATCTTGATCATGCAATCTCCCGGCCGTCACCGGAAAATCCTGAGCGAATCAGAAAGCTGGGCTCGATTGTCAGGAAGAGATACGCCGGCAACTGC
Organism: uncultured delta proteobacterium; assembly: GCA_963835305.1. Taxonomy (GTDB): domain Bacteria; phylum Desulfobacterota; class Desulfobulbia; order Desulfobulbales; family Desulfocapsaceae; genus Desulforhopalus_A. Next base: position 13,125 of record CAWIEU010000005.1, on the reverse strand, counting down.
CTGATGTATCCGGCGAGAAACGCCCAATCTTCCGATATAGAGGCGGTGCATTCACCGTTCTATTTACAGCAGTTACGCGAGCATATCCTGCGGCCCGATCCATATTCCTACGATTGCGATACCTATCTGATGGAGCGCTCGTTTCATATCGCCGAACTTGCGGCAGGAGGTTGTCTCGAACTCGCGGATCGGCTCATGGCCGGGGAAATCGATTCCGGTTTCGCCATGGTCCGGCCTCCCGGCCACCACGCCGAGCCGGGCCGCGGAATGGGCTTCTGTGTTTTTAACAATGTCAGCATAACCGCCCAATATCTGCGCAGAAAATATCATTTGAGCCGAATTCTTATCGTCGATTTTGATGCGCATCACGGCAACGGCACCCAGGAAGTCTTTTTCGATACCGACGAGGTCTTGTTCATTTCCCTGCATCAGCGTGGAATTTTCCCGTTTTCCGGAGAGATGACGGAGGTCGGTGCTGGAAAAGGAGAAGGGTACACCATTAATATTCCGGTGTTTCCGCAGTTTGGGGATGTTGAATATACCTTTTTACTCGGCCGGATGCTGCAGAGTGTGGTAGAGCAATACCTGCCTCAGATAATCCTGGTTTCCGCCGGCTATGATGCCCATAAGGACGAGACTATCAGCGGTACGCTTCTCTCCACGGAATGGTATGGCCTGATCACCACCATGCTGCAGCAATATGCCCATGAAGCCTGCGGAGATCGGCTCCTTATGATCCTTGAGGGCGGATATAATCCTGTTTCCCTGGAAGCCTCAGTGCTGACGACATTAGAAAGTCTTCTGTCCGTGCGGCAGGACAAAATCGGGGTGTTTTTTTCCGAACGCGCCAACCAGCTTCTTAAAAATCATCCATTACGAAATTACTGGACATTGCAATAGGTCGAAAAATGACGGAAAATCATGTCGATGAAGACGCCCTGAAGACGATTTTTCATGAATGCCGCCAGTGCGGGACCTGTTGCAGAAAGTACAGGAAGATAGTGCTGCAACCCAATGAGGTGGATTTTATAAAAAAAATGGGGGGCCACGTCGGGGTGGATGTCAGTATGGCGGCCATTCGTGTTATGGGCCTTGAAGCGGCAACGGCCGAAGCAAGGAGTAGAGGCAAGGTCTACATGATCCATCCCGACGACAAAGGATGCATTTTTTTGGAGCATCGCAATGAGAAATACTATTGTAAACTGTATCATTACCGGCCCAGGACCTGCCGGGGATTTCGATGCAATCTGGCCGATAACAGTTTTCTGGATCTTTTCGGCGGTGACGGCGCTATTCATCTGCTGGGCCAGGATACTTACGGGCAGCCGCTCAAATAGGGGCGGAGTTCCCCATCCGCCTTTATTTACCAGGCGGTCTGCTTCAACTTTTACGGGATGCTGGTGAACATTTACGAATTCTGCAACAAATTTGTTTTCTTGTTCCCTGTAATCCCTTATAATTTCTAATAGAGAGCAGATGTGCAGTTGGGTCACCACCAAGCAAGCGAAAAAGGCTTCAAGTACGCGTTGATCAGGTTGTAAAATCCTCCCTCGATTTTCCGGTAATTTCCGTCAGCAATGGAAATTGAAAATATTATTGATAAACTCGTAAAAAATTTAAAATCGGGGATGGCTAAGTAAAAAACTTCAGATTCGAGGCGCGCAAATTTTCAATCATTTCGACGTACAAGAGGTACTTCGAAATGATCGAAAATTTGTGGCAACGAAGAAGGTGAAGAGTTTTTACGACGCCATCTTATTTTACCTTGTGGTCCACCCTATGGTTCATAAGTATCCAAAAGACCTGGTTCTTGAACTGCTTGCCCTCTGGCGACTTGGTGGTCCGGGTGCGGAAAGCGGTGGAGAAAGCTTTAAAAAGCTGCCGGAGTTTGATGTATTGGAAGAGCTTATTTCCACCTGCTATCAGGTTAGCCAGATGCAGGAGGAAGCCCGTGGGCTCCGGTTCAGGATAATGCTTTGTGAACCCGAGGATATCGTCGGAGATGGTCGTGGTGAATCCAAAGGACTGTTTATCTTGACTTTTTCTGAACCAAGACCATACAACGAATACGAATTATTAAAACTTGGCCCGGCCACGGACTATAATAATTCACTCATCGGTATACGTTACAACCAGGTGGAGGGGTTGCAGATCTGGGGGCTGATACATTCCGGATCCAAATGGATGCATGTCATTCATGGCGGCAGCAAACAGGCGACCCCCCTGCCGTCGGCCCTGGGTATCAATATCGTGGGGTCCGGCCGGCTGATCGTCTGCCGCGGCCTGGATATCCTGGCTCAGTTAACGGGCGGCAATATAATTTCCCCCTCGACCAATGTTTTTCAATCGCAATGGGTGGCCGAAAGGTTCGGCAGGGTGCGTGATGAACTTGCCATGCTGCACGAGCGAAATCGGGAGAATATTAAGAACGAATGGGCGCAGATCGATTCCGATTTTGTTCCCACCTTGTACCTGCAGTTTTTTAAACATCTTATCAGTACGATGCGGCGGTCCGGGCATGGAGGAACGATCATTTCCTTTCCTGCCGGGATGGAAGATTTCATTGCCCACGATAATCCGTATATCGATCTGAAATACCGGTTTGCCGAGGATGGCGCCAGAAATCAGCTGAGAAAAATTGTCCTGCGGATCATGGAAATTCTGGCCAGGAATTGCGGCAGACTCTACGGTTCCGATTACAAAGCCGGCTGGAAGGATTATGTGTCCCTGCAAACAGAAGAACTGGCCGGGCTGGATGAACGAGTTTTTAAATTTGCCAGGTTTATTGCCCGGTTGACAGGGGTCGATGGGGCGGTAGTGACCACGGAAGGGCTGGAATTAATCGGTTTTGGAGGTATCATCCAAGGCACGATGGAAATGGGAGGAAGTGTCGCACTGGCCCTAGATCCCGAAGCCACAAGACGGCAGGTCGAGCTGGTGGAAAGCGTCGGCACCCGGCATCGGTCGCTGTATTATCTCTGCCACAAGCTTCAGAATGTTCTGGGCATTCTCGTCTCTCAGGATGCCAAAGCCAGAATTGTTACCAGATCGAGGGAAATGGTAACGTGCTGGGATGTCATTCCCATCGATTTCACCTAAGAGAGCGTCGATTAGTTACAGCCGCTGAAGTCGCTGATCGTATCGTTTGAGATAGATATCCGAGAGGGTGAGAAAAGCGGTAATGATCAGCGGGCCGTAGATGATCCCCATGATTCCGTAGACACTCAGCCCCCCAAGGATCGAGAGAAAGACCAGAAGTGTATGCATTTTTACCTGGGTGCCGACCATTTTGGGTTTGACGATATACTCGATGCTGCCTGAAAGAATGATATAGAAAATAAAGAGGAAAATACCTTCATTCAACCGGTCGCTGAGTGCCAAAAATAAGGCTGTTGGAATCATCACCAGTCCTATTCCGAAGATCGGCAGGAAAGCCAGGATCGCCATGATAGACCCCCAGAGCAAAGGGGAATTGAGTTCCATTATGGAAAAGAGAACACCCCCCAATATGCCCTGTATCAACCCGCAGATACCGTTTCCTTTCAGGATCGCGTTGGCTATTTCGTGAAACTTCTTGATGAGCAGATGATTTTCGTCCTCGGGAAGAGGGGAGAGACGGATCATATAATCGATGAGTTTGGACTGATCCATCAGTAGAAAGAAGATAACCAGGATCATGATCAAAAAGAGAAACAGGAACTGCAGGATATTCGCAGCCCATTCACTCGCCTGATTATAGAGGAGTAACCCGCCGTTTTTTACCAGATAAGAAAATGCCTCCGTTATCTGGGCAGGATAGAACTTGAACCCAACTTCCTGCAATTGCTGCTGAATCTGCAGAATAAACGGACTCTCCTGGAGAAATGTCTGCAGCTTCAAGCCGACACGGCTGTCTCGTCCCCAGCTGTACAAATTGAGTGCCTCGTCGGTGAGGGCAAAGACAAAAAATACCAGAGGAATGATGACGATGGCAATTATCAGTAAACAGGTGAGGCCCGAGGCAACCGAATCCGGAAGCTTTCTGCTGGCAAAACTGTAAATCGGCCGGAAGAGGTTGGTCAGTAAAAATGACAATACCAGAATGGACCAGAATGGCCAGAGGATGCGGCCAAAGAAAAAGATCGAGATCACGAAGACTAAGAGAAAATATTTAATACCAGCCGGACTGGGTGGCTGGTCTTTGTATTGAAGTGTTGACTGCTGGTCATTCATCGGTATTTAGTCTTGGTGTTTTCGGTTATCGGAGTCGGCAGGATATACCAAATAGAGTTGCAATGGATCGGGTAACTGAGGTATTCTGCCTAGTTGCAACAGGACTGCATTGCAGCGGCCTGACTTCTCAGGTTGCGAAAAAAGTATATATCCTTCATTGGATTAAGCAATGAAAAATAAGATGTTTTGAGGAGATTGGTAGAATGTGGGAAGACCTTGAAGTTGCATTGGAAAAAGTGAGCACGGATAAACTGAAGGAGAAACCGTCCCCCGACCATCTTGGATTCGGCGTTCATTTTACCGACCATATGTTCATGATGAAATGGGACCGCGAATCAGGCTGGCATGACAGTAAAATCTGCCCATATCAGAATTTTACAATGGATCCCGCTTCGATGGTCTTTCATTATGGCCAGGCAATATTTGAAGGTCTCAAAGCATATCGGGGAAAAGACGATCAGATATTTCTGTTTCGACCCAAAGATAATTTCGAACGGATGAACAGTTCAGCCCTGCGGATGTGCATGCCGCGCATTCCCGCCGATAAAATGGTCAAAGTTCTCAAGGCGCTCATTTATCTGGAAAGAGAGTGGGTGCCGAGAAAAGAAGGGGCGACGCTCTATATCCGGCCTACCATGATCGCGGCTGAACCCGCCCTTGGGGTGAGACCGGCCGGCGTCTATTATTTTTATATTATCTTGTGCCCGGTCGGTGCCTATTACGCGGAAGGATTCAACCCCACCAAGATATATATAAGTGATGAGTATGTCCGGGCTGTGAAAGGGGGCGTCGGTAATGTAAAGACCGCCGGCAACTATGCAGCTTCCCTCTATATGTCCGAGGTTGCCAAAAAAGCGGGATGTACCCAGGTATTGTGGTTGGATGCCTGTGAGCACAAATATATAGAAGAGGTAGGCACGAGCAATATCTTCTTTAAAATCGACGACCAGTTGATAACTCCGCCATTGGAAGGGTCGATTCTCGGGGGGATTACCAGGGATTCGGTGCTCAAGCTCACTTCCAGCTGGGGAGTGGATGTGGTTGAGAGACCGATAACGGTTGATGAAATCCTGGAGGCGAACGAAAGTGGACGGTTGCAGGAAGTGTTCGGCACGGGAACCGCCGCAGTCATATCCCCGATTGGAGAGTTCCTGTATAAAGATACCGGTTATGTCATTAATAAAGGTAAAACCGGTGAGCTGTCAAAGCGGTTATATGATGAGTTGCAGGCTATTCAGTACGGTCATGAGAAAGATCCATTCCGCTGGGTAGTTCGCGTAGCTTAGAGAAGAAAAATATCAATAATTAGGCAGACTTGCCCCGTCGTGTCAAGGCTGCCGAACCCCTCCTGTTTTTTTTCACCACCGCCCTTGATTTTTAAAATTCAAACCATATATTCTTGCGCAGTTTGATACACCTGCCTGATAGCCAGGCAGTGTAAACATTGGGATTCCATGTAAACATATAATCGATGGGCCCTTTTTTTCGAAACAATTAATTAGTACTGTTAGGAGGTAGTAATGAAAATTCGTCCATTGAATGATCGTCTTTTAGTAAAAAGACTCGCTGAAGAAGAAAAAACCGCAGGTGGTATCATTATCCCGGATAGCGCCAAGGAAAAACCGGCAGAGGGAGAAATTATAGCTGTAGGGCCCGGGAAGGCTAATGATAAAGGTGAAAGAGTCGCTTTACAGGTAAAAGCCGGAGATCGAGTATTATTTTCAAAATATGGTGGCACCGATGTAAAGATCGGAGGCGAAGATTATCTAATTATGCGAGAAGACGATATCCTTGGAATTATTGAATAATATTATATTTTCTATTCAATAGGCAGTTGGTTTTAAATGGATTTAGTTGCACAGATTAAATAAATATCTCGTAGAAAAAGGGAGAAAAAATAATGGCTGGAAAAGAACTTAAATATGGAGTTAAAGCCCGTGAATCAATCCTCGCCGGCGTAAATATACTCGCAGATGCAGTGAAGGTGACTCTCGGTCCAAAAGGTCGTAATGTGTTGATCGAGAAATCCTTCGGCGCTCCCACCATCACCAAAGATGGTGTGACCGTAGCAAAAGAGATCGAGGTAAAAGACAAGTTTGAAAACATGGGCGCCCAGATGGTTAAGGAAGTTGCTTCAAAAACTTCCGATGTTGCCGGTGACGGCACTACAACCGCAACTGTTCTTGCTCAGGCGATTTATAGAGAAGGGGTCAAACTGGTGGCCGCCGGCGGAAATCCGATGGAAATCAAGCGCGGTATCGATAAAGGTGTCGAGGTTGTCGTTGCCGAATTAGCCAAAATCGCCACCCCGACCAAAGAGCAGAAAGAGATCGCTCAGGTCGGAACCATCTCTGCCAACAGCGATGAGACCATCGGTAATATCATTGCCGAGGCCATGGACAAGGTAGGGAAAGAAGGCGTTATTACCGTTGAAGAAGCAAAATCAATGGATACCAGCCTTGATGTCGTTGAAGGTATGCAGTTTGATCGCGGCTATCTCTCACCTTATTTCGTAACCGATCCTGATCGGATGGAAGTAAGCATGGAAGATCCTTACATTCTCCTCGTTGAGAAGAAGGTATCCAGCATGAAAGATCTCCTGCCGGTTCTCGAGTCCGTTGCCAAAATGGGTAAAGGCCTGTTCATCATTGCCGAAGATGTTGACGGTGAAGCTCTTGCTACCCTGGTTGTTAATAAACTGCGTGGTACACTGAATGTAGCTGCCGTCAAGGCTCCCGGTTTTGGCGATCGCCGTAAGGCAATGCTTGAGGACATCGCCGTACTCACCGGCGGTCAGGTTATTACCGAAGACCTGGGAATCAAGCTTGAGAACGTGACGGTCAATGATCTCGGTACCTGCAAGCGTGTTGTCGTCGACAAGGATAACACCACCATCATAGATGGTGCCGGTGATAAAGATAAGCTTGCTGCCCGCGTCAAGCAGATTCGTAACCAGATTGAAGACACCACTTCTGATTATGATCGTGAAAAACTTCAGGAGCGACTTGCCAAACTGATTGGTGGTGTTGCCGTCATTAACGTTGGCGCCGCTACTGAAATTGAGATGAAAGAGAAGAAGGCCCGTGTTGAGGATGCTCTTAATGCAACTCGTGCAGCCGTTGAGGAAGGTGTTGTTCCCGGTGGTGGTGTTGCCTACATTCGTTGTCTCGATGCTCTGGCAAAACTTAACTTGCATGGCGAGCAGATTGCCGGCAAGAATATTCTTCTTCGTGCACTTGAAGAGCCCATTCGTCAGATCGCCAACAATGCCGGCCGTGAAGGTTCCGTAATCGTTGAGCACGTCAAGACTTTGAAAGGTGCAAATGGTTTCAATGCCGCCACAGAAGAATATGAGGACCTGATCGCCGCTGGCGTAATCGATCCTGCAAAAGTTACCAGAACCGCATTGCAGAATGCAGCCTCCGTTTCCGGTATGTTGCTGACTACCGAGTGCGTAATTGCAGATGCTCCCGAGGAAGCCGGTGCGGCAGGTGGCGGAATGCCTCCGGGCATGGGCGGCATGGGCGGCATGGGTGGCATGGGCGGAATGATGTAAGCAATCCCCCAATCCCCATTGATTGGAAAGATTGAGCAGTACACAAAAAGGTCCCGTAATTGGGACCTTTTTGTATTTGATGAGATCATTTTAATAATTAATACCTGAAAGATATTGACAGAGGTAAAGCAATAAGGTAATTTTCTTCGCCTTATCTCATGGCGATGTAGCTCAGATGGTTAGAGCATGCGGCTCATATCCGCAGTGTCCGGGGTTCAATTCCCTGCATCGCCACCAAATCATCGTCCGGTTTTGACCGGCTTTACATATAAACCCGCCATTCCGTAAGGAATGCGGGTTTTTTTATTGTCTGAGGACATCCAGCTTGGTTTTGCGTTGTCCGGCAAGATTCATCACGATAAGATAAAATCCAAAGGAAAATGGAAGCCCTCAAAAAAGAGCCCCCATGCCGAAAGGATTGCACCTCTTGCCGACACGAAAGTCAGAACGATCAAACCGGGGGGAGTTCTGGATACTGCCCACCGGATACATTAGAATTGTGGTCAGGTCTTACACTTTCTGTTGCTTCAGAAAGAAAAGCTTGACGGCCTGGATTTGGTTATCACCATCTACGCCCTGGCGCAGAGGTATGAATGGCTCCGGGAATATACCTGAAACTATGTCATCCTTGATGAGCACAAGCCATCAAAAATTCCGGCACCAAGCAAACTAAAGCAGTGAAGAATCTTTCCGCCGCCAACCGGATCATTTTGACCGGAACCCCGGCGGAAAACTTATTGAAACGACAAACTGCGGAACACGAAGAGTTGATGAGCCACCCCGAGCTCAAGGCCCACATCGAGTAGATCAAATTTCCGTTTCGGCTTCCATTATCATGCTGAGGATTTTCTTTCCTTCCCTGTGCAGGTTCTCCTGCGTTCCTTGTGAAATTGAAATTAAAGTGGTGTTTTATATTTACTCCCTGGGATAGTTTTTAGGACCAAAGAGTAAAGGTATTTCATCCTCCTCAGGTTCTGGTGCTGGTTGAAGGACCGGAGGTGTGTTTTTTTCCTCCTGAGCTGGATTGGCCTGGGCGCGGGGAAGACTCTTTCTGTGTTTCTTCTTTGGTTCCGTTTGGTATTTCGCCACAAATTCCTGGGGGATGGGTTTCCACCGGGTCATCAGAATGTGTGGAATCTTGATTGTATCACCCAGAAAAATGCGATCAGGTTTAATTGTTGGATTGCATTTTGCCAGCTCTTTCCAATTCATTGCATTACCGGTGAACCACTCGGCAATTATTGAAATGCTTTCATTGGGCAATTTCACAGTATGCATGTAGTAGCCGCCGCTATCCTTTTTATCCTTTGTTTGGAGGATTGCCGCTTTTGTGTTATCTGCTAAGGTATTCAACGAGGTTTTCAGGTTTTGTCCGAATTTGGAGACACAGCCTGGGCAGACAAAAAAAAGCATGAAACCACACATAAATAACAGTTTCAAGTGTCGGCGAACCATCATTCTGTGGAAACTCCTTCCTGCTTCTTAAGGTAATTCTGTGCCAACGTATTGTTTGGGTTGATCTCCACCGCTTTCAGAATGTTAGCGAGGGATTCTTTATCCTTGTGAAGCTTATGCTGAACCAGAGCGAGATTGTAGAGCGCTTCGTCCAGGTAGGATGGCTTGAGCTCAACAGTCCGGCTATACATTTCTTCAGCCTCGGCATAATTTTTAGTAATTGCGTAAAGGTAGCCCAGGTTGAAATAAGTGTTCGGCAAATCAGGATTTAGTTTAATGACGTTTTTAAAGTTGCTGATTGCCTTGGTATTGTTCTTTTGCTTCATGAAGATCATGCCAAGTTCGAAAAAAGCCTGAGCTCGATTGGGATCGAATTGAACGGCTCGTTCATAAAGACTTATTGCTTTTCCGGGATCCGTATCTTTAATGTTGTTTGCTAAACCGACCAGGGCTTCGGTGTAGGGAAGGGCAATTTTCTCTTTCATCGTCCGGCCGAGGGGGAGGAGTTCCTCAAAGATGGTGATTGCCTCATTAAAACGCCGGCCAATGAGGGCTTCCATACCTTTTTGATATATCTCGTTTTCCTTTGCTTTTCCGGACAGATCCTGGTTTTTGATTTCTTTGACAGGCCGAAAATTATCCGTGATCTGCGAGGTGGAAGTCTCTGCATCTATTTGGTTGATGACAAAAACGAGACCAATACTGACCAGGAAGCAGATCCCTAGTGCGGCAAGAGATAATTTTTTCATGGTCGGCATTCGGGGCAGATTCCCGGCATCCTGATCATTATCTTGTTCGCTGATCAATATGTGGTGTCCCGCTGTATTCTCCTCCGGGGAGGGTACAGGTATCACCCGGTCGTTTCGCATGCCGCAATTACCAACAAGTCTTTGAAGATGTTGTTGTTCCTTGACACTCTCTTCTGCAAATAGACTTTGCATATATTCTGAGAGCTCTTGTTGTGAGGAAAATGCACCAGGCTGTATGCACTCCCCGAGATCATCGAGCATGTCAGCGCAAGATTGATAGCGGTCCTCCGGTTTCCGCTGCAGGGCTCGATCAAGAACCTCAAGGAGTTTACCGGGAAGATCACTCCGCAACACTTCCGGTTTAACAAATTCGGCGTCTTTGACCTTAGCTAGAATATCCGTAGCCGCTCCTGAAAACATTGGTTTTCCGGTGATCAACTCATAGAGAATATTGCCGCAGAAAAAAATATCGGAACGACGATCTACTGCCTTGCCCTTTGCTTGCTCGGGTGACATATAGGCCATCTTGCCTTTAACCATCCGCATCTTTGAGTAGATATTCCGATTGGTAGCCCCGGCAATGCCGAAATCAATGACTTTTACCTCTCCATCATAGGTGATGAAAATAGTTTGAGGGCTGATATTCTGATGGACTATCTTTAAATCTTTTCCCTGGAAATCCTTTAACTTATGGGTATAGTCAAGACTTTCACAGATACGGCAAACGATATGGATTGCCAGCCGGAGTTCGAGGGGCATGTTTCTCTCTTCCGCCTTGCTGCCTATCCTTCGGCAGTTTTTTCCGCGAACATACTCCATGGCGATGAAATAAGTCTCTTCCGCTTTACCAAGTTCATAGATTTGAACGATGTTTGGATGATCAAGAAGAGCGGCAAGATTGGCTTCAGCAATAAAAGAGCTGGTCAGATCTTTTTTGTGGGTAAGGTGGGGAAGGAGCTTTTTTATGGTGACCAGTTGCTCGCCGGACTGGGCATTCGTGTTCATCGCCCTGAAAAGTTCCGTCTCGCTGCCGACAGCCAGCCGGTCAAGGATAATATAATTTCCGAGCTGTCTGGTAGGTAAAGAAGTCATAAAAAGTGAGGTCCCGTAAGTTACCTATCAGTTTTTATCACTGTAATATTATAACTATGCAAATCAAGCCGACAAATTAAGGCTGTTGAGCTTCCGAGAAAAATTGGACTCTATGCAAAGAAAAAGCGGTCTCGGGATCCTCAACCATGAACTATTGTAACACACTTCTCACTCAAGGTACTGCACTTATTTCCTGGTAACAACCCTGAAGAACCGGCAAAACTCTTGACAGGTGCCTGCCCGGGATAAACAATTTTGTTTCTGAATCCAGCTGATTGACAACTATTGCGCAGGCATGTGTCGAATATCCGGAGGCGCGAATTCGGGGAGCGGCGAAAGGGGGAAGAAAAAAGTCCATTTATGGACAAACACTGAATAAAGTTCAGGCTTTGAGATTTATAATACTTCTTGATAGAAAGATGTCTTTCATGCTACTGCTAAACGCTAACCGGCAAGATAGCTTGAATATATTACACATTTACACTTTTGGTGATTGATCCATGCATAAAATTTCCTATACCGATTACTGCTACCTCACAGAAGAGACGACAAAGCCGACTCTGTTTCCCTCGCTTGTTTTCTATTTTCGTCTGATTTGCACAGTCCTCAATGCCGGCAGGCTTGCCAGGAATAACCGCTATGGGAGCTCGAAATGGATAGAAAGCAGCTATACGGTGATGCGGCACCTGGAGCAGGCCGGTATTCGGATAGAAATTACGGGAATTGAGAATCTTGAGAAGACGAGCGGTCCTGTTGTGATCATAGGAAATCACATGAGTATGATGGAAACGTTGGTTTTGCCGGTAATGGTGCAGCCGATAAAGCCGGTCACCTTTGTCGTGAAAGAAGCGCTCCTTGCCTACCCAGTTTTTCAACATGTCCTGCGTTCCCGTAACCCGATTGCGGTTACGCGGACGAACCCGAGGCAGGATTTAAAAATAGTGTTGAGCCAAGGAGTGGATAGGCTGAGCAACAATATCTCAATTATTGTCTTTCCCCAGACAACCAGATCCCATACCTTCGATGCGAATCAGATGAGCTCTATCGGCGTGAAACTGGCCAAAAAAGCAGGCGTGCCGATCATTCCGCTGGCTCTGAAGACAGATTGTTGGCAGAACGGTAAAAGAATTAAAGATTTCGGTAGGTTGGATACGACAAAGATTGCTCATTTCGCTTTCGGAGAGCCGATCGTTATCGAAGGAAAAGGGGAAGCGGAACAGGAAGTCGTCAATACATTCATCACTCAAAAACTGAAAGAGTGGGGCACCAGACCATGAGGTTGTGAAGTGGCTATTTTGACTGCCTCGGACAGGTTATCAATGTGTCGAGGCAGTAAGAATAGTAGATGCGAACAAGAACTCTTTCGGCTTAGAGATCGTCATCGTCAAGGTCAAAATCCTCTTCCTCGTCGATGTCATCATCAGGAGAATCATCCTCTTCTTCCTCTTCCTCTTCCTCGTCGGTTACTTCATCCGAATCAATGTCCTCCTCTTCCTCCTCATCCTCGCTGTCTTTCATTCGGACAGCTTTGGGGATTTTGGACTCCGGGAGTACCAACTCGGTGATTTTTTTAATTTCTTCCGGGAGGTCGGGATCTTTTCGACAGACGTCACAGTTAGCTGCATGTTCTTCTATAAAAGATACCATTCGGGCAGGGGCCATGGTTTCTTCACGGACATGGATATACCATGACTTAATCATTTTGATGAGTCTTTCGCACTGCATGTTTTTGGTTTTAATTGTTTTTTTGATTAGTATCCAGAAATTTCACCCATGTATTTCGAAAATTTCCTAAAGATACATATCCCGCTAGTCGGATTGGCAATATTGAATAAGCGTGGCGCACCGCATGAATTTTCATGAGTTTGCACCGGTAAAATGACACAATATAATAAATAGTTGTTTTCAAGGTCAACACTTATTAGTATAATCCTTCTTTTTTATTACGCTTGTGTCGACAATCAGGGGAAGTGGATAGGGCACTGGTGGCTCTCCCGGACTTCAAATCCGGTGTAGCGGGTTAATAGCTCGTTAGGTGGGTTCGATTCCCATGCACTTCCG
>CAWIEU010000004.1:0-664968 GCA_963835305.1 uncultured delta proteobacterium | reverse complement strand
TGCATTGTTGAGAATGTTCATAACGACCTGCTTGATCTGGTCGGCAACCGCATAAAAAATAGGTACGGCATCGTCATAGTTTTTTTGAATAATAATATTGCTGGCGGCGAACTTTTTTTTGTAGAGCAGCAGGACGCTGTCTAAAGTTTTATGCAGGTTAATGGGTGCACGTATTCCCGATGATGGACGGTTGAAGTCTTGCAGTGATTGAAGCAAGGTTCGCATACGCAGGCATTCATTGAGGGCTATCTCCATTAACTCTGTATCTTCAAGTAAGTATGGCCCGTTTACCGACTCCTTTGATCACATTGAGTATACCTTGAAGGGGATTATTGAGCTCATGGGCAATCGACGCCGACAAGGAACCTATAGCGGCGAGCTTTTCTGAATGAAGCAAATGGCTCTGTGCCTGCTCTAACTTGAGTGTGCGCCTTTGAACACGCTGCTCAAGCTCCCTGTTTAAGACCTCAACTTCATTTTTGGTCCGAACGAGTTCGGTGATGTCGGTCATTGTCAGCAAAAATCTCCGGTTACCTCTTTCACAGAGGATTCTGGAACACTCTCAAGCTGTACATGAAGAATAGAACCCTTGCCGGTTTTCAATCTCAGGCAGCAGGATTGCTGTCTATTCGACTCCTTCAGGCTCTGTTGATGCAGGTAATAAATATCCTGATCATCAAAATGGATCAAAAAGGGAAAATTTCCTGTTGAGAAGATCCAACCTGTTCATTTCCAGCAGATGGGCAGCCTTCAGATTTGTTTCGGTTATATAGCCGTCATTGTCGATGGCCATATAACCTACCCGAGAAAAAGAGCAAAAAGAATATAATTCGTTATATTTCAGACGTGCATTTTTAAGTTTGACATGAGAATGAGATTCACGCAGTTCGCGTTCTTCGGGTTCCTTATTGGCCATGGTTGCTCCCTGTCCATCAAGAATTTAAGATGATTTTCCTCTTGCTTCAATGACATATATCACCAGTTTTTTGCCGTCGTAAGTAATCGTGCATAAAATATACATAAGACAACTATGTTGTTTGTTGAGTGCCCTCGCTCCGGTCTGCGCGTCTTCGGCGTGCTCACTAGAAACAACAAGTCTTTTTGTGTGCCAGGTTCACAGCTCGTTTGCGACAGCAATTCGCCGGACGGTGAACCCGGTTAATAAGCTACTTTGCTTGCGTGCCCGGGCATCAAGACCATTGTGTGTCCTTTCACGCAACATCGCATGTTCCAACACCCGCGAAGGTTTCTATGATCTGCATCATCATGTGGGCTCCGGGCCAGGTGGTGTCAATCACCTCAGTCTGATTATGACAACCAGTTCCAACCTGATCATTTCTTTGAGAGGAAAAACATGTCTTTTAGAGGCAAAATGTTTTATTTTATCTAACATGAACAATCATCTATTCTGACACAGGGGGGCTTTATCTCCAAAAGCTTTAGAAATTCATATCCAATAATCAGCGTGGTCAAATCAAAAATTAAGTAGGGATAGAAACATGAAACTCTCATTGTTCATTAGGAATAATATCGAAACCATTCTTCAGGAGTGGGATCTGTTTGCTCACTCAATTCAACCATATCTGGACAAGAAAACACGACGCGACCATGCCGAACAATTGCTCAAATACATTGCAGATGATATTGAAAAGCCGCAGAGTGAAAATGAGCAAACTACAAAATCCAAAGGCCATAAACCGAAGCCTTTAATAAGTAGTGCCGCTGAAAAGCATGGTCTGCATCGTTTTCGTATCGGTTTTATAATTACAGAAGTAATAGCCGAATATCGGTTTATGCGTGCGACTGTTATCCGCTTGTGGAGTAAACAGCATCCCTCTACGTCACTTAATATCTACGATTTGATTCGTTTTAATGAAGCCTTGGATGAACAGATTTTTGAATCGGTCGAAAGCTTTCATATCGAGCATGAAATGCAAATGCGACAATTGGATACCGCGCTATCATCCACACCAGATCATAACTATATCCTTGACCTGAATGGCAATTTTATCTACGCAAACAAACCGATGCTCAAACTTCTCAATCTTCCTTTAAATGAGTTGGTTGGTAAATCACATTCTGATCTTACTGCAGCTGCTGAAGTACATAATACTATGAAAAAGGTTATAGAGACTGCAGAAAGCCTCAAGGGTGAAATGGAGTATACTTTTGATACTGGAGAAAAAAGACAGTACGAATATATTTGTACGCCAGTTTTGGATGATGAAAAAAAGCTTGAAGCTGTAGCTGTAGCGGAACGCGATATAACAGAACGGAATATTATCACAGAAAATTTACGCATGACCAAGGAACAGTTGCAAACCTTGAACAATGAATTGGAACAAAGAGTAGAGAAACGTAGCCATGAACTGCAGAAAGCCCAAGCACAATATCTTCATGCAGTAAAATTATCCGCAATAGGCCAATTATCCGCTTCCATTGCCCATGAATTCAATAATCCTCTACAGGGTACCAGAACCATCCTGAAAGGCTTGAAGCGCAGAGCCCTTTTAGACGAAGAGGATAAGGAGCTGCTGGATCTTGCTATCGTCGAAAATGAAAGAATGGGAAAATTAATTAAGAGTCTCCGTGACTTCAACCAGCCATCAGCGGGCGAGAAAAACGCAATGGATATACACGCAGCTCTTGATTCTCTGCTGCTGTTATACAAGAGTGATTTTAAGCGTAAAAAAATTGCAACAGAACTGAATTATGCGGAAGGGTTTCCGCTAGTCGAGGTAGTGCCCGATCAGATCAAACAAGTCTTCCTCAATCTTTTGAACAATGCCAAAGACGCCTGTTCAAAAGGAGGGGTGATTACAATAAGCACATGTGCTGGAGACCAGTCCGTTGCGGTAGCAATTAAGGATAATGGTGTAGGTTTTGCGCCTGAAAAAATGGATGAAATTTTTAAGCCCTTCTACACAACCAAACCCAAAGAAAAGGGAACGGGACTTGGTTTGTCGATCAGCAAGGAAATTATAGAATACCATCAAGGAGAAATCCGGGTGGAAAGCCAGCCAGGGGAAGGTTCAACTTTCACCATTTTGCTGCCTGTCAAAAAAGTAATTAATTTGTATCCTGCGTGAACGTAAAATCCGCTTGTCTGCCTTGTAACTCCTGAGCTGCTCGTATTCATAGTTTTCATGCACCCCCCAAAACTGATTATTTTGGGGGGTGAAACACCTCCGGTTAAACTGCCTTGTTTCGTTGCAGACAACGTGACACAGTAGATGGGTGGACATTGAATAGTCTAGCGGTATCCGCCGCAGTCTTCTGTCCAGAAGTAACCAAATGGATAATCTCTTCCTGTTGGTGCGCCTTGAGTTTCGGGCGACGACCGCCAATACGACCTTGCTTGCGTGCCGCATCAAGACCAGTGCGCGTCCTTTCACGCAACATCGCACGCTCGAACTCCGCAAAGGTTCCTACGATTTGCATCATCATGCGGCCACCGGGCGAGGTGGTGTCAATCACCTCAGTCAGACTGCGAAAACCCGCCCCCGCCTGATCAATTTTTTCCATGAGAGTCAATACGTCTTTTAGAGAACGGGATAGACGATCCAACTTCCAGACAATCAGCACATCACCCTTGCGTAATTGTCCTAACAGACTATGCAATTCCGGCCTGTTCCACCGACCACCGGAAGCCTTCTCCTGAAAGATGCGCTCACATCCCGCTGTCTTAAGTGCATCAATCTGTGCTGCCGAATCTTGATCCTGGGTTGAAACACGTGCGTAACCTATAAACATTGATATCCTCCTGTTGCGTAAACCTATTGCCAATATATATTGTATTGCAATATATTTATGCAACACGCAACACCTTATTTTACGGTAGCCCAGTCATCATTGCACAAACGAACGTTTGCGCAACAAGGGCGACCGGCTCAAGACACCCTCCAGAATGAGGAGGAACATTCCATGACTCAGCCCTCCGCTTCCTCATCACCATCAGACCTTCGCGTCCAGGCCGTGTTGGCCTTGCTTCGCGGCGAACCCGCCGCGCAAGTATCCGTGGATTATGGGATCGACCGCAGCAGTTTGTATAAGTTTCGAAGCCGCGCAATTAAGGCTATTTGTGAGGCGGTGAAAGACCAACCGCGCGGTCCGAAGCTACCGCACAACCACGTGAGCGATGCCCTGGAAGAAGAAACGATTTTTCTTTGCCAGGTCCGGCCCTCCTTCAGCTCCTATCGAATTGCGAAGCAGCTCGGCCCCAAAGCTCCAAGTCCTCGCACGATCCAGCGGATCAGGAAGCGTCACCATCTGGCTCGACTTACCAAACGCCAGCGGCCACTTGATCCGGCGCGGAAACTCACTCAGCGTACTGACAGGGAGGTGCGAAATCTCCTGCACGAGAAATTCTATCTCGGTCCGGATCGCCTAGCGTGGGATTTGTTGAACAGCAAGGGAATCCATGTCAGCCCGTCCACCTTCAAGCGCCGCAAAAGGAAATGGCTTGAGGCAACAGCCAATTTCTTCGCTCCCGCACCGTCCACCCCGGCATGGCGGTTTTATGAGCGACACCATCCCCACAGCCTTTGGCACGGGGATTTTTTGGAGAAAATCACGCTCTCCGATACCGGCCAGACGGCCTATCACCTGGCGCTTATGGACGACTATTCGCGCGGTTATGTGTTCTGTGATCTTTTTCTCAACCCGGACATTCGTACCACGATCCGCGCGATCATCGCCGCCATGCGTCAGTGGCAAGTCATTCCCGAAGGCGATCATCTTTGATAATGGCTCCGGCTTCAAAGGAAATCTTCTTTCCGCGTTCTGTGAGCAGGCAGGCATCCGGTTGATCCACACGGCGGTATACCATCCCCAAACCAACGGGAAGCTCGAACGGGGATTTCGCGACGACATGCGCGACTTTTACAAGCAACATACCCCATGGCTTTTCGAGCCTCTCCGGCGCGACCTTCCCGCTTACGTCCATTACCGAAACTACGTTCGCGGACACCGCGCCCTGGGCGGCAGGCCCTCCATCACCAGGCTCAACGAAGAACATTCCCGCGCCGCGTCCCCTGAGGTGCTCGATCATCTCGAAAGTTATGCCCGCTATGAAATAGGCCGCCGCACCCTGTCGGCCGCAGGGAGTTTCCGTATGTTCAACCGCGAAGCCTATGTGGACGCAATGCTTGCCGAAAGGGAAGTCGTTTTCTTCGAAAGCCTGGAGGGACTGGAAGCAAGGATGGACGGCCAATGCGTCGCCCTCCTTCGAGATTATCGCACCTACAGGCAAAAGGCTGTCGGATTCTACAGTCAAAATGAGATTCCGCCAGTCCTGTATTTTGAGCCCTGCGCCATGGACGGGAGTCCGCGAATTGCTGTCGCAAATCGACTATGACCCTGCACACAAAATAAATTATTTTGTCTAATGATTTGAGCTTCGGTATCGGAATATCAATGACTTATCCGCCATGAAAACAGCCAAACATTGGACAAAACGATAGGAGTCCAGAAAATCCTTGTTTCCATCATTCGTCATCGGGGTTGCAGACAGCAAAAAAGAAGATAATTTCAGAATATATTTGCTGATCACTTCGACAGATACGTCAGGCAACGTGGTTGATAGTAACTGAAAATCGAGTGTGGATTGGTGTATCACTCAACCATCTTCGACCTTGGGCACATCGGAGATGGTTCCGTGAATTCAATTGAGATAATTACTCCATTTTGAACGGCGGCACTGACTACTGCTATTACTGAATCTCTGATTTCCAACAGTCCATATCTCTCCTATAGATAGGAACCATGATTGTCAGAATAATTCTGAAATAGGTGTAGGGGATTGCTGATAAAATATAAATTTTAGGTCGACGTTACCGACGTGCCGTCATCCTAACAGTCGCTATGTCAGCAATGACAATATTTTTTTTAATTTATTAGTTCACGGCCAGTCAGTTAATAACTGAATTTTTAAAACAAAGGGAAAAAGTTGGCAAACATAAGATCAAAAGGCATTCTGAATAAATGGCTTGATGATAAAGGTTTTGGATTCATCACACCAGAGAAAGGCAAGAAAGAGATCTTTGTCCATATTTCTGCTTTTGACAGAAAACTTCCAAGAAGGCCAAAAGCTGGGGATATGATCTTTTACTATGTTCAAATTGATTCTAAAGGGAAAGCCAAGGCTGTTGATGCCATCATAGAAGGTGTGGCACCAATTGTCCAAAAGCCCCCCTATCGAGCGAAAACGCATTACAAAGACCATCGGACGAAAAATAGCTGGAGGATTTTTCTTCTTTGTACTGCTTTATTGATAGGTTCTGGTGGTACCATCTTCAGTTATTTTAAATCTGGTAACCTTCAAAGGGACTCAGTAGGCACACAGATGCCTAACAACTCCAACTCTTCCCGATACACTTGTGCAGGTAAGACCCGTTGCAATCAGATGACATCCTGCGAAGAAGCAACGTTCTATATACAGAACTGCCCAGGAACTATGATGGATGGCGATGGTGATGGAATTCCATGTGAGGGGCAGTGGTGTAATTAGATTACCTTGGAACTATTAAAATCAAATTAATGTGCAGATGCGGCCCAGATATCCACCTCATCTGCCGGTTCATAAATCATTGCAAACACCATCCAGTCAAAAGGAGGATTGATAATTGCCAAACCCATTTGATTTCCGGATTCATTCTTACTGACCCATTTGGGTTCGACCTGCAGCTTGAAATCCTTACTCTTTGTAGAAATGGTAATCAAGAGCATATTTCCGAGGATATCAGGTGCTTGAGGAAAATCCTTAAAGAGAACGCCGAGACGAGAAATGTTGCTTACAGTTCCCGAGAAAGAATTAACTCCGTCTGATAGTTTAGCAACTAGACTCCCCACTTTAGCTCTTTGGTGGCGTCGCTTGTCCATTTTTACCTCTTTAGTTCAGATTGAATCCCGCTGCCGTCATTTGGGATATCTTTATGCTTGGTGCATTGAAACCGAGTAAAGAACTTGTCAAAAAATTGAATTGCAACCCTTAGTCTGCAGTATACACAGACGTCATTACAGTGACCTTGCAGAAGCATTACAATATGGTAATGAAATGTCGAATAAAATTCTGATAGCAGTGGCTCTGGTACATTGAGCAAGAATATTGTTAGAAAAACTGCGGCCGAGGAGGATATTAAGGAGAAAAGAGGATCTATTTACAGGAGTCCAACTATCTCCTATAATCCTGGAAAGAAGTTTGAGGATTACCTAAACTCTGTAGAAAGCTCAATTAAGTCAATAGCAGCCCCCATCTCTCTGATATTCACAGGTCTTCGGGAGATTCTTCATTTTAAAATAACTCAAAAAAGATATGAACGATACATTTCAACAAATAAGCCTTGTTGGCTTTATGAAACACAATGGCGGTCTGGAGTTCAGGACAATTTCTGAAACTGATTACCAATTCAGGGCCAGAATACACGACATTCATTTGAATCCCGGTGGCATTACTCATGGTGGCTTCATCATGAGCCTGCTTGATTCAGGGATGGGGACAGCTGCTCATCGGGTACTTGGTGAAAATGCAAAAGCAGCAACAATTTCCTTTGACGTTAAATTTATCTCCGCCTCCAAAGAGGGGGATTTACTACTCGGCACAGCCAAAGTCCTTAGAAAAACGCGCTCTCTGGTCTTCGTTCAGGGCGAATTACGATGTGGCGAGCAACTCATTGCCACGGCTGAAGGGATCTGGAAAGTGCTCTAGCATGTCTTGATTGATTGTTGTTGTCAATCAAGCATCCTGTACCTCAGAAGAGTCAATATTTCTCCTGTTTTTTTACAAGTCAGTACAAAGACATATGCATTTTTTTCAGCGGATTCGAAATGTTAAAACCTAATATGCCGTCAATTAATGATCAGGAAGATGCGAAGGTCCCTACTGATCTTCCCCCTATCATAGATGCTCATGTACATATTTTTCCCCAGAACTTTTTTTCTGCAGTATGGAAATGGTTTGACCAAAATGGCTGGCATATCAGATATCAGCTGACATCTTCACAAGTGCTTACATTTTTGATCTCCCACGGTGTCCAGCATGTCGTTGCTTTTCAGTACGCCCATAAACCCGGAATTGCAAATGCGCTGAACAGGTACATGGTAGAAAAATGCATTGAATACGATTACAGAGTTACAGGGCTGGCCACCGTATATCCTGGAGAAAAAGATGCCCAAAGTATATTGCAAAAGGCTTTTGCTGCAGGATTAATAGGTCTAAAATTACACGCTCATGTCCAATGCTTCGACATGAACAGTGATGAAATGAACTGCCTGTATGAGTGCTGCCGGGCGCATGACAAACCAGTTGTCATGCATGTTGGAAGAGAACCGAAAAGCTCTGCTTATCGTTGTGATCCATATGAGATATGTAGTGCAGAAAAACTGGAGCGTGTTTTACAGAATTACCCTGACTTGAAAATATGTGTCCCCCATTTGGGAATTGATGAAATTTCGGCCTACCGCAAACTCATTGAGAAGTATGACAATCTCTGGCTGGATACGACAATGGCCATTGCAGGCTATTTTCCGATCGAAGAGAAAGTAGACCTTGGCAATTACAGGCCGGACAGAATCATGTATGGATCAGATTTTCCTAATATTCCATATGCCTGGGATCGAGAACTTAAAATATTGAAGGGAACAAATATCTCCTACGATACTTTGGAAAGGATAACCCATAAAAATGCAATCGAGTTTTTCAATATCGAGTCACGATTTGTGAATTAATCGCTAATCGTGACTGAAGTCATTTAAATACTCAGATTGCCTGAGACCATATACCTCCCAGGAATCTGGAATCCAGAGTAGAAATACATCGCCTTTCGCCGGCAACAGTCTTATTCAGAAGCTAGGTTTGATTACTTGCGATTCTGTACTTTCACCAGCACCAGCGTAATATCATCTTCAGCCTTTCTACCCGCCCGAAATTCTTTGAGAGTGGTGAAAACCATGTTCAAAATCTCGGCAGTCGGCCGGTCCGCATAGTGTCGCAACAACGCCTTAAACCGCTCTTTGCCAAACATCTCGCCATTGACATTACGGGTCTCCCATACCCCGTCGGTGCCGATGGCAATCACTTGACCGTCGTGGAGACCTTCCTTTCGGTTAACAGTGAATGGATAATCTGTTTCAATACCCAGGGCCATTCCGGGTCCCATCAACTCAGCGAAATCATCTGTCACAGGATCATAGATGAGGGCCGGGTCATGTCCAGCCCTTACCCATTCAAGACTTTTCAGGTCCGGGCTGATACTGAGATAGAAGAGCGTCATAAATCTGCCGGATTCCATCACATCTACCGCCAGATGACTGTTCATCGACCCGACAATTTCACCAATCGATGCATCCTGCGAAACATGCATACGTAAGAATGCGCGGGCTGAGGACATCAGCAGCGCTGCGTCAACGCCATGGCCGGTTATATCGCCCACAGCCACACTAAAGGAAGAGCCGGTGCCCTCCTGCTGGAGAAAAAAATCATAATAGTCGCCGCCCACCTCCTCACACGAGACATTTCGCCCGGCAATATCAAGGCCGTTTATTTTGGGGCTTTCCTGAGGCAGCAGGCTCCTCTGCACCTCTCCGGCCAGCACAAGAGCCTTCTTCTGTTCGGTCAAATCGGTGATAAAGGCCATCTGACCGATGAGAACGCCCTGGTCGTCACGAAGTGGGTTGCCATGGATCAATACAGGGAACATCTGATCGTTCCGCTTTCGTAAAGTTCCTTCAACCTTGCTGTCATCTTCGGCCAACAGCACGCCAGCTGTGCTGGCGACAAACTGCCGGAACTCCTCAGTGTAAAAGTCCAGAATTAACGAGTCAACAACCTCGCCCCGGCTCCGGCCAACCATGCTGCAGAAAGCATCGTTGGTATCGATGATCCGCATGGCCTCATCTATCAGAACAAACCCTTCGCCTGTAGTATGAACAATTCTGCGAAATTTCTCTTCACTCTTTTTGAGCGCCATTTCCTGCTCAGCAAGTTTTGTTCTTGCCTCCATCATGTCGGACATGATCCGGCGATGCATCTGTGAGTGGGCCTCCTTCAACAACTCCAGCCGCTTCCGGTAGGCTTCCGAGCGATGATATTTGCGTTTGAGATAATCGATCATGCAGAGCGGTGAACCGCACATCGCTTTGTTTTTTGCCTGCAGGTCAATAGTTCTTTCAATGTGCCCATCCTCCGATCCTGGCCCGATGAGAAGAAGAATAAGTGTTGCACTCTGGGCCTTGCTCGGGCCTCCCGCTACCAGCGGTGCGATCTCGCCGAAACTGAAAAAGCCCATCACCGGCAGTCCCGGCAGAAAACCTTCACGCACTACATTGAATTCTTCTTGTACTGAAGTGCCGAGAACCTCCTTTCTGTATGTGCAGGAAAAAGTGAGAGCAAACGCAGGTCGCCAGTCACGATCAGCAGAAGACAACTGTTCCGAGGTCGTTCTGGTGTTTGTAATCAGGTCTTCCCGAATGACTTCAGTAAGCTGTACCTGCGAACCTTCCGAGATAATGCCGTTAAACCGTATCGCACCGCTATCGTAATATTCAATAGGGGAAACGAGATAAAATCCACTTGTTCCCGGTTCATACACTGCCAGAATAAACTCTCGTGCCGGTTGCTCATGGTAGCCAAGATAGCTTCTGTAGAAATCAACCGCTCTCACCTCGTCAATGGTGTGTACCAGTGGTCCCTCCGCCCTGGTGATCTTCACCTTCTTCCCAACCGGCCGCCAGCTATTGGCGATCGCAAAATCGTAACGAACCGGACCTGAGATCAGCAGCAGAGGCAAAGCATCACTTACCACCTCACGGTTGCAAAATTGGAATATCTCTGCCCTGTCGGTATCGGTTAGGAGTGTCCCGGCTGCTCCGCCGAAAACCGGACATCCTGTTCCCAGTTTCGTGGTGAGATAATCGAGGACCGGCTCGAGTATTACCCCCTGATCGTGTGGAAAGGCAAGGCAGAGCGAAGGTTTTTCAGACAGTGTGCTGCGTGCCGCAGACAATGCACCGTCGATAGCGCCACGGCAATCAAGAGAGAGCGCTCTCCCAAGCCCCACTCCGAACTCTAACCTCTCGGAGCAGATAACCATCAACGAGACGGAATCGTCACTGAACCCATATGCCGATGTGTAGTCGCCGGAGGTTGTGCAACCCACAAGCACCATGCCCGGAAACGCATCGCAGATCTTTTCCAGAATCAAAATATGGTCGAAGTTCGGTCCTGCGAATACCAGACCCGCTTTCGGTTGATCCGTACCTATCTGTCTGCAGCATGCCGTAATGATGGTATCTGTTACCAGTCCCGTATCACTGCCTTCCACCTGTCCCAATCCGATTTTTATCATCGAGTAACCTATAGTATCTGAAGCACTCTCCTTATCTTTGGCTCAGTATGCGTCACACATGATCTGAAGGACATCTTCCTTGCCGATGAAGGTTAAGACGCTAAAATTTGCGGACATCCTGATGGTGCCCGGGAAACTGCATATTCTATGGCCGGTGCCGGATACTATCGGAAACAAAAGCTGCACAAAAAGAATGTGCCCTGTGCAGCAACGGATACACTCTAAGTGTTATCGCCGGCTTTGCGCTGGGAGTACTTTTTGCCCTATGGTCAGTAAACTCTGATCTCAGGACCGGTTCAAGACATTGGCAATATACCTAAACATTTCCCTGGCCTGCTCGTCGGAAAGAGCCCGGTTCGGATAGGCTGGCATGGGTGGTTTGGGGTTTCGGATCCAGGACAGAAACGAATTGAAATTCTCTGTTTGGGCTGAACCTTTCACCGGAAAATCAGGATTGATGGTGTTGCCGCCGTTAGCGTGGCAGCCGCTGCAGTTGGCGGTAAACAGTTTTTGACCGGCCTGGTAGTCCTCGATCTGACTGCTCTCGGTGGCTACTGATGCGGTCTTCTCCCCGTAGACCAGTTGCCCGCCGAAGAACCCCAGCCCGGCGGCCGTTAACAGGCACAGTCCGTAAATGGTGGGCAACACCCCGGATTCCGCTCCCCGGCGAAAACCGATTAAAGTACCGGAAATCAGCAGTACGGCCAGCACTGCTGCGAGAAGTAATTTCATCTTAAAGGCGAAAAGTATTGCTCCGCCGTAAAAATGCTGCCAGTCCATGAAACCGGAAATGGCCGTCGGTATCATCCAGATAAGGGCTATAACCATACAGTACAGGGCCGCCTGGCTTAGCGGGAGGCGGGGGTGCAGCCGCCCGGCCACACCGAGGACGAAGGCTCCGAAAATCAAGCCCACGGGGAAATGGACCTGGGTCGGATGAAACGGATGATGGTACCCCAGCCCGTTTAACACCTGATAAAATAATGAGATGCCTGTATCGATCATTTTGTTTTGCTCCTTCTTGCTTTCCCCGTAGTCGGCATTCCCGGAAGAAAAGGGAAAGGGGTATTTAAATTTAAAACAGGCATACATCCTCAATTTTTAAGCAAACGGCGGCTTTACAGCCGTCAATGGCCGGAAAGCCGCCTTTATTCACATGTATTAATCCACCATCACGTACAAGTTGGCCGGGGTGGCGCAAACCGGGCATGAAGCAAATGAGGGGTTGCCTTCAATGGTATAGCCACAGGTGGGACATACGTAAAAATCGGCTTTCGGAGCCTTCCAGCTGGCAAGATTGTTCAGCGCCTTCTGGTAAAGCCGGGCATGTTCGGCTTCGGCGGCCTGCGCATAAGTAAAGGTGCGGACTGCATCCGGATTGTCATCCTGCTTGGCCTGGGAGAGGAAATTCGGATACATGATGTCTCTTTCATAGGATTCGCCCTTTATGGCGTCTGCCAGATTATCGCTCGTTGATTTGATCTTCGGCAGCTCGATCTCGGCTTTCGGTGTGCCGCCCATACTTTCGATTACACGGGCATGATTGGTGAGATGAATCTTTTCGGCGCTTGCCGCGGCGCGAAAGAGGCTGGCCACCCTTCCATAACCCTCTTCGTCAGCCTTCTCAGCATACGCCAGATATTTGGCATGGGCATTACTTTCACCATTGAACGCCGCCTGAAGATTTTCCAGAGTTTTACTGTTTTTGGTATCACCAGCGCACGACAGCCCGGAGATCGTCAATGTCGTAGCGAATGCAATCACCAAGATTAATCCAAAATATAACCGTCTGTTTCCATTTTTTTTCATATCTCTCCCCCGAATTAAATTAATAGAAGAGGGTGAAGGTAAAGCAAGCCTCCTTCACCCATGGAAAGTGAAAAATAATTTTACACTTTGTAAATTATCCTGACACTTTTGCTGCGCGTTATTCACCCTCTAAGGTAAATGCAGACATAACAAATTGTTTATATTTCTGAAATTGTATACTTATAAGCAAATCACCCGGCGCAAATGGTTGAAGCATATAATCATCCGTGCTGAGGTGAAAAACTTCGAATTTATCTGCCTAATCGCAACTACCCGTTATCATGATAACTGTTGTGTCACCTACCACAGTGCCTTGAGTACCATTTCTTCGTTTCTTCTTTATGTTTGGCAACTGAATATTGCTCGCCCTTGGATCTGTGATAGTCAAACAATTTGCATAAAGTGTTCCAAAAGGATTCTGTCTTCTCATAAATAAACGATTGTCGTTTGGTTAAGTTACAAGCAGAGAATATTTATTTTAAATTAGCAGGATATTGAATCAGATTTTCAAACCGATCCTCGGTACTTAGCTATACCAAGACCTACGGTTTACGGTGAACAGTCGTTATTGCGCGATCCAGCATCTTTAAGACAGTGATTTATAATCATAGCTTCAATAATCTTGGCTGAATCTTGAATATCGATATTTTGCAAAAAGCATGGCGATAGTTATCTTAAACGAATGTGGGGCGAAAATATCGATCGGCGTAATCGTTCACCGGTACACATCAAAAGACTGCATAACCCGAATCTGTAACCTTTCACCAGCACCCCATTTTCGACTGATTAGGCCGCCTCGCATAACCAACTAGAGCTCCGAGGCCTGCTTGAACGAACCCTGAGTACTGGATAAACGGTTACTTGATCGGCTTATGAGGATTACGGATCACAGAGAAAGGAGATTTCCATGCAAGAGCATCATACAGAGGTATCGCTAGGCTTTACCGATGAAAAAGTTCCTGTTGGAACTCACGTGTGTCTTGTTTTCACCAAAGACGAGGAGCGGGTAGATTCATTGCTCAAGTTTGTTCTGTCCGGTCTTCAGGCGGGCGAGCGTACTTCCTGTTTTTCTGAAGAACTCACGGAAGATATGCTCAAAGAATACCTGGCAGAAAACAACATCTCTTTTGACGAACGAAAAATACAAAAAGCCCTCATACTTGCAGGATCAAGAGAGGTCTATTTTGAGGGTGAGGTGTTTGATCCTGAGCGAATGCTGAACACGCTTACCGCATACTATAATGAAGCAGTGCAATTAGGTTTTCCCGCATCCAGACTGATTGGTGAGATGATTCCGGAAATCCAGCATGTCCCGGGAGGAGAGCGTTTGCTCGAATATGAATCGAGGGTAAGCATACTGCTGAGAAAATATCCAATTACCACGGTGTGTCAGTACGATGCTAACTTGTTTGATGGTGCAACGATTATGGAAGTCCTCAAGGTTCATCCGAAAATGATTATAAACGGCATGGTGATCAATAATCCATTCTACATCCACCCGGAATCATATCTAAAGGGATTATGAAAGAATGAGCAACAGCGAAAGCCTTTCCGTTGAAGTCCTCGGCCGGATCACGTTATTGCAGAGCATGGTTACGCTGATGCCGGATAAGATATCAATGTTGGATTTTGTTTGCCAGGGTTTGAAGGATGTCACGGGTGTGAAAAGTTTAGCCTACCAATTATTTGATGGGAATACCCCATTGCCGATTGACGCTGTCGAGTTGACTGAGACGATGCGGGTATTCCCGATTAAATATAATGCAGTCACCTATGCTGGGTTAAATTTTGAAATTGAAAAAAGTGATGCATTTGAACCGTATATTCCATTTATCCAAAATTTCGTTAACATGCTGGGGGTTATTTTTGAGGGCCAGGTCCAGAGGAAACTGAATGAGACCCTGATGGAGGAATTGGAACAACGAGTAGCCGAGCGAACCAGCGAACTGCAAGAGAAGGAAGAAGACCTTCGTATCACCCTCAATTCGATTGGCGACGCAGTAATTTCGACGGATTTCAGCGGCAACATTACCAACATGAATCCGGTGGCAGAAAAACTCACCGGCTGGAAATTAGCGGAAGGTGTTGGCAGGCAGCTAACCGATGTATTCCGGATTGTCGATGCTGTTACCTTGCAATCAGCCTTAAATCCGGTCAAAAAAGTGTTGGAGACTGGTGAAATAGTGGGATTTGCAAAGCATACTTCGCTTATCACAAAAGATGGAACACACCATCAGATTGCTGATTCTGCAGCTCCTATTCGTAACATCAACGGAAGTATCAGTGGTGTAGTGTTGGTCTTTCGGGATGTAACTAAGGAATACCGGATAGCCGAGGCGTTGAGAACAAGTGAAGAAAAATATCGGGAAATCGTCGAAAGAACTGGAGATCTGATAACTATTGTAGATGGAAATGGCGTGCTCACCTATATAAACCATTGTGCTGAGAAAATTTTTGGCCTTCCTGCCGACCAGTGTCTGGGAAAATCTGCTTTCGAGTGGGCTCACCCGGAAGATCGGGAAAAGACGGGGAAATGGTTCGACGACTGTATTAAAAATCATCTTGAGCAAAGCTCTTTCGAAAATCGTCAAATAAATCAGGTTACTAAGGAAATTTTTCACTTGCTTTGGACGAGCAGTTTTCACTATGACGACAACGGACGATTGCTATGGGTGAATGGTCTTGCCCATGATATTACGGAGCTTAAGAGCAGAGAAGAAGAACGAAGATCTCACATACATTTTCTTGAAAGCCTTGAGCAGGTAGACAGGGTCATCAAGCAAGAAATAGATGTCGAACAAATGCTGTGGAATATAGTCAGGACCGTATTTTCGATTTTCGATTGCGACCGTGCCTGGCTCCTCTATCCGTGCGACCCGAATGCGCCATTCTTTCGAGTTCCTGTGGAGATTACCAAAGCCGAATTCCCTGGTGCCGAGGTTCTCAATGTGGATGTACCGATATCCCCTGATCAGTCGTTGAATATACAGGAAGCTCTTCGGTCGAACAGCCCGGTGGCGCACACCGACGGAACAGAACGACCGGTAACGTCTGGTAAAATGTTCGGTGTTCAATCCCAGTTGATTATGTCAATATTTCCAAAATTGGGTTCACCTTGGCTGTTTGGTATGCATCAGTGTTCGCATCCTCGTATCTGGACAGAGGCGGAAAAGAGGCTTTTTAAGGAAATTGGCCGCCGTATTTCCGATGGACTCAGTAGCGCACTTTATCTACGGGAACTGCGGGAAAATGAAAAACGCTTTCGAGCCACTTTTGAACAGGCGGCGGTGGGAATTGCTCATGTTGCTCCGGATGGACAATTGATCAGGGCGAATCAGAAGCTGTGCGATATTGTTGGGTTCCACAAAGTGGATCTGCTCCAAAAAGCATTTCAGGATATAATCTACCATGAGGATCTGGATAATTACCTGGAACACTCTCGCCAGGTTTTGGCGGGGGATGTCCAGGTAAGCAGCATAGAAATGAGATGCGTTTGCCAAAATGACTCGATGATCTGGACCAACCTCACCCTTTCCCTGGTACTAGATGCCTCAGGCGATCCGGCATATTTAATATCTGTGATTGATGATATCTCTGAACGTAAACAGGCGGCTGAAAAGCTGAAAAAAAGTGAGGGCCACCTGCGCACATTGGTGCAGACAATTCCTGATCTGATTTGGCTGAAGGACCCTGATGGTGTTTATCTCTCTTGTAATCCAACATTTGAGCGTTTTTTTGGAGCAAAAGAAGCGGAGATTGTAGGAAAAACAGATTATCATTTTATAAATCGCGAGTTAGCTGACTTTTTCCGCGACAATGATTTAAAAGCTATTGCAGCCAGAAAACCAACAAGTAACGAAGAATGGGTTACCTTTGCCGGTGATGGTCATTCAGTCTTACTGGAAGCCATCAAGACACCGATGTTTAATGAGAGCGGACGGCTCATTGGTGTACTTGGCATAGGTCGTGATATCACTGAGCGTAAAAAAGCCGAAGAGGAGAAAGTTAAACTCGAAAGCCAGCTCCAGCAATCCCAGAAAATGGAGGCAATTGGTCAACTTGCGGGTGGTGTTGCCCATGACTTTAACAACATGCTCGGAGTGATCCTTGGGCATGCCGAGATGGCTATGAATGATGTTGATCCATCCGGGTCCCTCTATGCCAACCTGGAAGAGATCCGCAAGGCTGCGAATCGCTCTGCCGATATTACCCGGCAACTTCTTGCCTTTGCCCGCAAACAAAGCGTCGTCCCCAAAGTGATCGACCTGAACGAGACCATCGAAGGGATGCTCAAAATGTTGCGGCGACTCATCGGTGAAAATATAGATCTCGCCTGGTTGCCTGGGGCTGCATTATGGACTGTAAAAATTGACCCGTCACAGATTGACCAGATCATGGCAAACCTCTTTGTCAATGCTCGGGCCGCTATCGTCAACACTGGTAAAATTACCGTCAAGACAGGCAATAAGATTTTAGACGAGGAGTATTGTGATACTCATGCAGGCTTTGTATCCGGAGAGTATGCGCAGATAGTTGTGAATGATAACGGCATTGGTATTGATAAAGAGACGCTGCCCCACATCTTCGAACCGTTCTTTACCACCAAGGGAGTAGGTGAAGGAACCGGCCTCGGTCTTGCCATGGTGTATGGTGCAGTGATGCAAAACAATGGTTTCATCAATGTCTCTAGCGAACCCGGCAAGGGCACAACATTTACGATCTATTTACCTCGCCATGTCGATAAGGCTGGCCGGGTAATGGCTGAAAACACTGTGGAACCTATTCTTCGTGGCGATGAAACCATCCTGCTGGTAGAAGACGAGCAAGCAATTCTGAACATGGCGAGAACGATGCTTGAGCTTCTTGGGTACACCGTTTTTTCAGCAGGCACTCCACTAGAAGCCCTCAGCATGGCTAGTGAGCTCGATGGCAAAATCAACTTGCTATTAACTGATGTAGTCATGCCCGAAATGAACGGTCGGGATCTTGCTCAAAATTTACTCCCTCTCTATCCGTATCTTAAGTGCCTTTTTATGTCGGGATATACGTCTGATATTATCGCTCAACAAGGCATATTGGATGAGGGGGTTGAATTTATCCAAAAACCTTTCTCAAAAAAAGATTTAGCAATTAAAGTCAGATTGGCGCTGGAAAAAGCCAAATAGTTACTGAGCCGGAGATCAGACAGATGTTAGAATCAGCAGAACGCTGCAATACTGCACTCTCCCGCTTCTGGTGGAGCTGAAGAAAAATTGAACCTTACTTCTATCCTCAATTTTCATCATATAGCGATTCTTGAAAAAGCGAATATGATGCCTATCTTGGAATTACAAGAATGCCTATCTGAAATTAAAGAGGTCAATGTATTATGCTGGCTTGGACGACCATACCAGGGCGGCCGGGAACGGGTGCTGTGCAGGATGTTCCTGAACCGGCTCTATCGGAAGGCGCCGTACTAGTGAAGACTTTATGCGTCGGTGTATGCGGGACCGATCGAGACATTCTGGCAGGTCAATATGGCAAGGCGCCGCAAAATTCAGATTACCTGGTCCTAGGTCACGAATCGCTGGGGCAGGTGGTGACGGCACCGGCTGAAAGCGGATTCGGCACCGGCGACCTGGTGGTCGGTGTTGTTCGGCGGCCGGATCCCATTCCATGTGACAATTGTGCGGCGGGTGAATGGGATATGTGCCGCAACGGCATGTATACCGAACGCGGTATCAAACTGCGTCACGGATACGGATCTGAACGCTTTCGGGTGGAACCTGAGTTTTTAGTCAGGATAAGCAACGACCTGTCAGATGTCGGAGTGCTGCTGGAGCCAACCAGCATTGTTGCCAAAGCTTGGGATCAAATCGATGGCATCGGCTTAAGGGCACCTTATAAGCCCAAGCGGGCGCTGATAACCGGAGCTGGTCCAGTGGGCTTGCTGGCTGCCATGCTTGGTGTCCAGCGCGGGCTTGAAGTGCATGTGCTCGACCGGGTAATCGACGGTATCAAGCCGGACCTTGTGAAAGCACTGGGCGCAGTTTATCACCACGGTTCAGCAAGTGAAGCTTGCCCTGGCGCGGATATCGTGATCGAGTGCACCGGGGCAGGTCAAGTCGTTCTCGATGCGATGCGTTCAACCAGCCCGGGTGGTATCGTCTGCCTGGCAGGAATCTCCTCCGGCACGCGCGAGATTCGTTTCGACGTGGGTGCCTTCAACCGCAGCATGGTGCTGGAAAACGATGTGGTGTTCGGATCTGTTAATGCCAATCTGAAACATTACAAGCAGGCGGCTGATGCGCTTGCCTTGGCCGACAGGCAGTGGCTGGAACGCATAATTACCCGCCGAGTACCACTTGCGCGCTGGAGCGAGGTTTTGGAACACGATCCGGAGCACGACGTAAAAAGCGTGATCACCTTTTCGTAACGATACTTATCTCACCTCGACCTTTTGGAATATTTATGCTCAAGATAGAGGAATACGCCCTGATCGGTGATCTTCATACCGCAGCCCTCGTTGGTACAAATGGTTCCATTGACTGGTTGTGTTTTCCCCGTTTTGATGGAGGGGCTTGTTTCTGCGCTCTGCTGGGGGGTGAACGGTACGGGCATTGGCAAATCGCACCAGTGGAACCGATCATTGGCGTCACCAGGCGCTACTACCCGGATACCCTGGTGCTGGAAACCGAATTCCAGACAAGTTCCGGCACCGTACGCATCATTGATTTTATGCCCCAACGTTCCGTGCAGCCTGACCTGGTTCGAATCGTTACGGGGATTCAAGGACGCGTCAAGATGCGCATGCGTTGTGCGATACGATTCGATTACGGCAAAATCATCCCCTGGGTGACACGTACGCCACGCGGAATTCGGGCAATTGCCGGACCCGACTGCCTGCTGTTGTCGAGTCAAGTACCCATGCATGGTGAGGACCTGAGCACGGTGGCTGATTTTGAGGTTTCGGCAGGACAGCGACTGCCTTTTGTGCTGACGTGGTATCCATCGAACCAGGAGTACCCCCCGATTGCCATCGATCCCGAAGAGGCGCTCGAACAAACAGTCTCAGTCTGGAGGGACTGGGTGCGGCGATGCACTTACCACGGCCGGTACCGTGAAGCGGTCGTGCGATCGCTGATCACTTTGAAAGCCCTTACCTATGCACCTACAGGAGGATTGGTAGCGGCTGTGACCACCTCATTGCCTGAGCAGTGGGGAGGACAACGCAATTGGGACTATCGCTTCTGCTGGCTGAGGGATGCGACCTTCACGTTGTATGCGCTAATGAGTGCAGGTTATGCTGAAGAAGCACGGGCCTGGAGTGAATGGCTGATGCGCGCGGCCGCGGGTGAGCCAACTCAATTGCAGATTATGTACGGTCTCGCGGGGGAACATCGCCTGCCGGAGCTGGAATTGCCATGGCTACCCGGTTATGAGGGTGCCCGCCCGGTGCGCATAGGCAATGCCGCTTACAGTCAGTTGCAGCTGGATGTCTTCGGGGAGATCATGGATCTGCAGCATGCAGCAAATCGGGTCGGTCTAAATCCCAACCGTGATTTCTGGAAAATGCAGTGCCTCATGCTTGAACGGCTCGCAAAGGTCTGGCAGGAACCCGATGAGGGCATATGGGAAATTCGAGGTCCCAGACGCCATTTCACTCACTCCAAGATTATGGCCTGGGTGGCCTTCGACCGTGGCATTAAAACCGCCGAACGCTTTGGCTTGCCGGCCCAGCTTTCACACTGGCGGGCGCTACGCAAAGCTATTCACGAAGAGGTGTGTGAAAAAGGATTCAACCCTCGTGTCGGCGCTTTCACGCAATTTTATGGATCGACTGCCCAGGATGCAAGTCTGCTCGTCATGCCGCACCTCGGTTTCCTGCCTGCCGCCGATCCACGTGTGAGCAGTACAATCATGGCAATTCGCAAGGAACTCAGTGTGGACGGCTTGTTGCTTCGCTACAAGGAAGATGCCGCGCAGGATGGGCTGCCTCCCGGCGAGGGTGCATTTCTGATGTGCACATTCTGGATGGCTGACAATCTCGCACTACTTGGGGATCTGGTCGCAGCCCGAGACCTCTTTGAACGCCTCCTTGCGTTGCGCAACGATGTAGGCTTGATTTCCGAGCAGTACGATCCAAAGCGAGGACGCATGCTCGGTAACTTTCCGCAAGCTTTTTCACATGTTGCGCTTATCAACACAGCACTCAATCTGGAAACAAGCCGTGGGCCGGCCCAGCACCGCCACGAAAGTTGATCTTTGATGATCTGGCAGTTACCAGTTTTTTGGCGTCTATCACAGATTATTTTGGCAGATGAAGCTTCCTGTGAGGAGAAGATATGGTTCGAGGTGTGCCGTATCGAGACAAGAACGCGCGGCTTTACACGTAAGCGCCGCAATAATCGTTGCACTTTTCACGGAAATCGAGGAGAACCACGAGTAATGGCGAAGAGAAAGTCAAAATAGAATCGAAAAATCAAGGGGCTACAAACGAGGAGGAAGGAGAACTCTGCCACCGGGGCAACGGTAACGACTGGTAACGACCTTGCCCTGGCGGCAGAGATACGATCATCTACCAGAATCGACCGGATAGGCGGCCCCTTTCCAGGCGAAGATACCGCCCGGCTGCCGGAAGACGTGAGTGTAGCCAAGCTTTTTTGCCCAGGCGGCGCCGTTGTGGCTGCGGGTGCATTTGACAAAGCCACAATAAACAACGATCGTCCTGTCTTTGTCCGGGCCGAGCAGGGCCTTGAAATCCTCAACAGTCTTGCCGTCGGTCTCTTTCATATCCCACTCCTGCATCTCTGCGATCGGAAAGAGAAACTGCTTCGCCCCAGGAATATGATTCTTTTTGTACGAATCCTCATACGGCATGGTATCGATGATCAGAATGTCTTTCTTCGCATCGATCATACCCTTCAATTCCTCGGTAGTGACAATGCCATAGCCGCCCTGCTGCACCTCCCGAAGCAGTTTAACCGCTCCCTGCTCCTTTTCAACCTCTCCCTTGAATTTGTCGGTACCGAACGCGAAAGCCGATCCAGTCATGCCGACAACGAATAAACCGACCATAAATCCCCACAACAATCTTTTTGTGTACACTACGTGTCCTCCTCTATAAGCAGTTGATATTTCACACGACCGACCATTTGCGGGTACGACCGCGATTCCAATAGACAAACAGTACCGCCACCATCATCACCGCATCGCGAGCAAGGGCAGCCTTGAGCCCCTTGTACGCCAGCTCCGGGTCTTCCGGGCCGAAACAGCCGCAATCGATATCCAGCCCGAGATGAATTCCGTACAGGAGAACGGCGATAAATATGACCAGCATCACGGCGATGGCCGGGAGGCTACCACGCAGAGCGAAGACCAGCCCGATACCGGCGACCAGCTCGATGACCGGCAGCAGCACTGCAAGTGGGTAGATCAATTCATTAGGCAGCAGACCGAATCCGGAGATGATCTCGGCGAATTGCGAGGGATTCACAAGCTTGACTGACCCGGAGTAGACAAAGATGCCGGCTAGCACCCAGCGGACGGCACATTCCATTACCAGAAAAAAGCGGCAGGTCTCGGGCGGTCCACTTCCATCTTTTCTGTTAGACATTACCTCGCCCCCGTCTGGAATTTCATTTTATCTTGCATCCATGATTAACCGGCGAGTTGCATTTCACATAAGAAGATGCTTGGTGTCAAATAGTAAAATCCGATGATTCGGCAGCGATAGATATCCATAATGTTTTATTATCCGTCCGTTGCCAGCCGTTACCTACGCACCCTGGACAAAGCAGAAGCTGCACAACACTAGTCAACTGCTCTGACAATAATGGTTTGGGTATTCCATTCTGGACCGCTAGCTCGGTTGGTAGAGCAGGCGTAAACGTTCACCGGTACACATCAAAAGACCAGCAAAACTTGCAAAGCCCTTCCGGAACAACCGGACGGGCCTTTTTGTTTTTGTCAACGACAGCAGGGTCGGGGTGCTTGGTTACCTCTGTTGAATCACAATGCAGCGAAGTTGTTCTTTGCAGGCCCTCAAAAGAGCAGTCAGTTGCCACCCGTCACCTTTTATGGAGGCTGGGTTCGGAGTTGAACCGAACAAGACCGAATCAGAGTCTTCAACGGGTTTGCAGTCCGCGGAGAGCACCGGCTCTCTTAACCAGCCTGAGTGTCGATTGATTGGCTTCGCCTGTCTTTTTAACATCAAAAGACTACCTGCCAGCCAGCGGGTTCGGTGTACCCGGTTGCCCGGGCAGCCAAGTATCCTTCAGGTCGTCACAGAGGTCCTCCCGTTCGTTTTCACCCAAAACTCCGAGGGAAAGTGCGAGAAAGGTCCAAAGATTACTCACATAAAAACCGCCATCGAAATGATGGGCGAGATCGTGTATCTGGGCATGGCAGTTGTGGCAGGGTGTGATACAGTATTTGGCGCCAGTAGCTATTATTTGATCGAATTTGATTTTTCCGTAGGTGTGCCTTTCTTCATTGAACCCTGATTGCAGGTAGCCACCCCCACCCCCACAACAATAGTTATTCGATTTATTAGGAACCATATCGACAAAGTTCTCCTCGCCGACACAGCTCTTGACCACAAAACGCAGGTCGTCGGCATAGACATCACCGTATTCCTTTCGCACCTGGTTGCAGGGGTCCTGAACGGTGAATCGCATTTTTAGATTTTTGTTCCAGCCGCTGCTTGGGCAAAGTCTGCCTTCTCGAATCCACTTGGCGTAATAATGAACAACTATCTTAACAACCAGATCGGTCTGGATATGAAACCGGCGGATTCCCTGGTTTACTGAAAATGTCGAATGACCGCATTCAGTATTCAAGTATACCTTGCAGCCAAGTTCCTCGGCTTTTTTTACCGTCGCCGTGGTGATTTGCTGCCAGCCCGGGTCATCAGCCAGGAACATACAGTAATTTTCCCCGGCCCAGGCGGTGCTCCCGTAGGTCCAATCGGCACCGGCCAGATGCAGGATTTTCCACAGGGGTACCATCTCGTCGGGTAAAGAAACAGGTTCCCGGGAATTCTGGCTGAGGAAAAATGTGGCGCCCTGTTTGTCGATAGGGGCCTGAAGGTTTTCCCAACCGGGTTGTGTACTGCGCACTTCTTCCAAGACATCTTCGACGACAAAACGGAAATCATCGGGAGGTGTTCCTGTAGCGCTGCTGCTTGGATTTCTCAGGGCCATATCACAAGATTTCAGGATACCGATTGGTCGATCTTCACGTGGCCACAAAAGCCTGCGGCCTTCCATGATCAACCCGGCAATGTTAATTTCCATCGGGCAGACATAGGTGCAGCGCATACACATGGAGCATAACCAGACCCATTTGTTCGCGTTCAACTCGTCGTCCATACCCATGGCCGCCATGCGCAAGAATTTACGGGGATCCATATCCAATATCCCAGTTGCCGGACATCCTGCTGCGCAGGCACCGCAAGTCAGGCAAAGATCCAGATTGCCGCCTTTTGGCAATTCCTGACGGACTTTGTCCAGAAACGTCTCGCGTTTTGCTGAGTTGATTCGCAATGCTTTGCCCATGGTCTTTCCTCAAAATTTGCGGCACCGTCTTTTCCTGCCCAGGATCACCCGTGACAGGACTATTTTCTTTTAATCCTATAAGAAGGCGATATCAGCAGCCACACCCTCCCGACCCACAGGAGCCGGAACTGCAACCGTTGCCGGTAGAAGGCAACGGTTTTGCTGAAGTGATGGTAAAACCGGAACGGCTGCCTGCTTCGGCATAATCAACCGTAATACTGCCGCATTGTTGTAGAAGATCCTTCTCCACAAGGAACGTCAGGTTTTGTCGAGTAAATAGTTCATCAGTGGGCTTTTCTTCATCCAGAGCCAATCCAAGCGAGGGACCAGAGCATCCACCTTGCATCAGCGCGACTCTGAGCGATGATGAGATATTATTCGCCTGCAGATATTCAATCAGTTTTTCATTTGCTTGAGTGGTAACTTCCAGCATGCTGTTTCCTTTAAATTTTATTTTTCAGTACGTTACAGAATATTTTCACGTTTATGTGCGTGAAAATATTCTGAACCCGAAGTGATTATCCCCGCAAAGTACGGGGACTAAAAAGAATTCTCGGCTTTCGAAAATTCAAATTATCAATATGTCAAACTGGAGTCAAGAAGGTGTTTTCGATATTTCCTATTTATAATATAGGCTTTACCTATTCATACACTTTTGGTACCGGAATAACGGCTCATAATAGGACAAACCAATTGCCAACCCCCTACATATAGAAATTATGTATTTGACATATTTCAACTAACGATCAAGCTTAAGCCTGTTCAGTTCAGAATCAAATCTATGGCATTTACGTTTTAAACGGGGCTTGAAAGCATTGCGTTACCTGTATATCTCAAAGAATATTGATAATTACCTTGAAAGACTGCGAGTGAAAGGCAGACAAGGTGCCTTAGCGGCATCACAATATCTGGAAATTATAGAATGTATCAGACAGGCCAAATGGCGCAGTAATGTTATTCATTGTAAACGGACCAAGAACGGAGAGTACAGGCTAAAAAATTGTGTTAAATATGATCTTGGCCATGGTTATCGACTTGTCACTGTGAAAGATGGTCATAACCTCTTCATTACTTTTGTCGGCAGTCACGACCAGACAGATCGTTGGATTGAGACCCATCGTTATGACTGCTTCTGTGAAGATGACTCGTTGTATTACTCTGAAATAATCGATACGGATGAAACTATTACGACAAAGCAGCTATCAGAATATCTCCCCCCAAGTTCTTCACTTGAATCGGATGAGTACGAACAGCAACTTGAAGATAAAATTGATGAGGCAGTGCTGAAAATGGTTTTCCCGGGATTATTTCGTTAACCGGCACAAGGGTCGATGAAAACTCAATGGGAAGATATTTTGAGAAGTGGTGTACCCCGGAAGATTTCCACATACGGCGCAAAGAGCAGATACCATCGTCTTGAGCGAGAACGGGCCACTCCCACAACTACTCCGAAGAACACTGCAAGGATAAACGAGAAAATAGAAATCTTGATCGTTACCAAGATGCCTTCCCAAAGTATCGGCAAGGCACCTTGCAGGATCTCAAACTGAAAATCAATCACGGCAAGACACTGGTTGCAGATCAATCTACCTTAAGCCATTTGTCATGGATCTTCTGGTAGGTGCCGTCAGCCTTGATTTTCGCCAAAGCTGCGTTGATTTTTTGGGTCAAAGCGTCAGCACCCTTTGGCAGAACCACAACAGTCTCCGCAACGGACAGTGGTTCACCGACTACCTTGTAGGAGGGGTCGACCTTCATTTGGTTGACGGCGTAAGCGTATCCGACCAGCACGGCATCGATACGCTTGACCTTCAGGTCGGTGAAGGCTTCAGGGTTGTAGTTGTAGCGTTTGATATCCTTGAAGGTGGCTTTCATGCTGTCTGCCAGTTGCTCGCTTCCTGAACCGAGCTGAACACCGACGGTCTTGCCCTTAAGATCATCCTTGCCCTTGACCGTTGCCTCATCTTTACGAACCACAATGACATCGGGAAGATCATAATAAACATCACTGAAGTTAGCGTTCTGTCCGCGGACCTCAGATTTCGACATGCAGGTAATCAGCACATCATAATCCCCCTTCTTCAGACCAGCCAGAAGCCCCTGCCACTCCGCATCGATAAATTTCGGTTTTACCCCCATTTCCTTGGCTAATGCCTGGGCTAAATCCACGTCAAAGCCTTCAAACTGACCGGTCTTTTCATTTTTTGACTCAAAAGGCGGATACTGGGCACAAAATCCCACTACCATTTCACCCTTATCGTTGACTTTTTTCAGGGATGAATCTGCTTGCACATCCGAAAGCAGAAAAGCAGATACCATAAGAATAGCAAGCCCGACACTTGTCAGGGCCAATTTGGTACATCTCATTATGACCTCCTGGAATTTTTTAAAATATTTGAGATTATTCAGCCTGTTCTTCATCAACCGCCCAAAAGCGCAGTGATATTTTTTCGCTAGCGAGCATTTCTTCAAAGATTTCCATGAAGACACCCGGCCCTGAATCAACAACGAGCAGTTCCTGCTGTCTGATAATATCGACCTGCGAACAGATCTCTCCACCGATGAATCCCGTGCAGGTTCGGGAAATACCGCAATTGGGACTACCATCCATCCCTATCACCCCAATTATTTCATAACCGGCCACGACATAGGCCTTTATCTGATACATAGTGGGTTTAAGTATTTCCCGGCAGTAGTCCCTGAAATGTAGGTGATCGTATTGATCCCTGGTCATGCCCCAACGATTCAGTCCTAGATACCCGGTCTCGGGGCAAGGCAATTGGATCAACCCCACTCCATCCTCAATATATGTTTTAATAACTTGTTGATACGCCCCTTTACAGGTAGCCAGCGGAAAAATCTTGGCATTGGCGTTAAGTAGACAGTGGCAGAGAATGAGAATTTTTTTACTGCGCTTCATTGGTTTACAAGATGGTGTTTTAGAATGGGGTATTTGTCAATGGATCGTTGAAGATAGAGCCTAGCTTACGTAAAAG
The DNA here is from genome assembly GCA_963835305.1 of uncultured delta proteobacterium. GTDB lineage: Bacteria > Desulfobacterota > Desulfobulbia > Desulfobulbales > Desulfocapsaceae > Desulforhopalus_A. Next base: position 637,284 of record CAWIEU010000004.1, on the reverse strand, counting down.
CGCGACTTTTAAAAACTATCCATTCCAGTAATTTCAGCAACATATGACTGACTTCCAGGAATTAACGACTGGAGAATTAATCTATTTTTGACGATAAAACAAATAGTTAATACCTATAAAGAAATTCAATCCTATAGGTAATTTACAGATCAAGAGACCAAAGTGTTTGATTTTGAAGAGAGCCCTTTGCCGGTCCGCGGGTGTGCCGGCCAGAGAGAATTTTGGCATCCGTCAGGGAAAAGGTGAGCCAGTGGTTGGCATCACCATCTGGAAGATTTGTGGGGCTGAGTTAAGGAGTTTTCATTCTCAACTCTGCCATTTCGTGGCGATGCGAAATCACGCCGGGCTGGCGCAGATAGTTCCTGGTCTGATGGAGGCCGCCCCATCGGACGGGTTGACCAACCCACCGAATCAACGGCAGGATTGTGGACAGAGGGGTCACTCACAGAGGGAGACTGTAATTCTTTGACCATCCTGAACTTGACAACTTAAAAGAAGTCATGGTAATAGTTAGCTAGATAATGTTTAGCTAACTAACTTAATGAATGTTCGTATGCAAAATCCACAACAATTTTTACAGGAAAAGAGTCTCGGGCTACTTCTTGGACGCGTGTGTCGGTTGGTTGGCACGGAGCGGAGAATGATGCTTGAAAATATTGGTTTGTACCATGCGCAGGGAATGATCCTCTTTCGTTTGTGGCGGGAAGATGGCCTTTCCCAGGCACGGCTTGCCGAAGCCTTACACATTGCCCCTCCCACAGTCAGCAGCACCCTGAAGCGCATGGAACGGGATGAGTGGATTAAACGAGAGAGGGATGAAAACGATCAACGAATCGTCCGCGTCTGTCTGACTGAAAAGGCCAAACTGCTGCGTGCCGAAGCCCATGCCTCTTTGACAGCAATGGATCAAGAATTTGCAGCAATTCTTACAGGGGAAGAGCGCGAAATTCTGAGACGATCCTTGCTCAAGGTGTACCACTATCTTGCAGAAAAGCAGCCATCGGCAGCATGTGGGGCGTGTAAGGAGCAGGAGCTTCATAGAAAAGAGGAATCAAAATGACTTCCTTACTTCGACTCATGACCTTCATTCGCCCCTATCAAGCCAAAGCCGTAACCGCTCTGTTGTTGCTGCTGGCCATGGTCTGCGCCGACCTGCTGATCCCCCATCTCACCCAGCAGATAATCGACAAGGGGATTATTCCGGGGGATCTGCATATGGTCCTTTCGACCGCCCTGATCATGGTCGGCGCTGCTCTCCTATCAGCAGTTTTTGCTATGACTAACAACTACCTCTCGGTTTGGGTGGCGATGAATTTCGGTGCCGATATGCGGAGCGGTCTGATGCGAAAAACCCAGACATTTTCCTTCGGCAACCTCGATACCCTGCAGACAGGCAAACTGATTGTCCGCTCCACCAGCGATATCCGTCAGGTCACCATGATTGTCCTACTCTCACTGCGCATTCTTACCAGGGCTCCGATGTGGGCAGTAGGAGCGATTATTCTGCTCGTCCTGACAAGTCTTCGTCTGTCGCTGCTGCTGGCTGCCTTTGTACCGCTCATTATCCTGCTGATCTGGCTCGTTGCCCGCAAGGCCAATCCGCTCTTTGCAAAGGTCCAGCAACGGTTGGATCGTCTTAATATTGTCCTGCAGGAGAATCTGGCCGGCATACGCGTGGTCAAGGCCTTTGTTCGAACGGAATTTGAAGAGGCCCGTTTTGACAGGGCCAACAGTGAACTGATGGATCAGACAATCCAGGTGGCGCAGCTGTTGTCGGTGTTTATGCCGGTTATCATGCTGGTTCTCAACCTTGCCGTGACAGGAGCTGTCTGGCTTGGCGGGATTTCGGCTTCTACCGGCGATATGTCGGTTGGTGAAGTGGTGGCGGCGATTAACTACATCTCCTTTGCCCTGTTTCCGATTCTCATGCTCTCCGCCATGATGGGGCCAATCTCGGCAGCCAATGCCTCAGCCTCTCGAATTATGGAGGTATTTGATGCTGAACCGCAAATAAAACAAAAGGAATCGGCTAAAAAACTCCTCTCTCCCAAGGGGCAAATCGTTTTTGACAAGGTCTCCTTTACCTATAATGGAGATCGATCAGAGCCGGTCCTCTCGGATATCTCCTTTGTTGCCGAGGCCGGAGAAACTTTTGCCATCATCGGCGCCACGGGTTCCGGAAAATCGACCCTGATTCATCTTATCCCCAGATTTTATGACGTGTCGGCAGGAAAAATCACCTTCGACGGCTGCGATATCCGAGAACTTGATCTTCGTTCCCTGCGCTCAGCTGTCGGAATTGCCTTACAGGAGGCGGTTCTTTTCGGTGGGACGATTCGCGACAATATCCGTTATGGCAAAAGAGATGCGGAGGATAATGAAATACACGCGGCGGCAAAGCTTGCGCAGGCGGATGAATTCATCACTCAGCTGCCACAAGGCTATGACACTCTGATCGGTCCACGGGGAGTGACGCTTTCCGGGGGGCAACGGCAACGAATATCCATTGCCCGTGCCCTTCTGCTTCAGCCTAAAGTTCTTATTCTCGATGATTCCACCAGTGCCCTGGATGTGGAGACGGAAATCCGCTTACAGGATGCGCTGGACCTGATGATTAAAGAATCCAATACAGGGACAACCAGATTTATTGTCGCCCAACGCATCAGTACTGTGCTGCTGGCGGACAAAATCATGGTTCTGGATAACGGCCGCATCAGCGACATCGGGACCTATCAGCAATTGCTCAAGGAGAACGCGGTGTTCCAGGATATACACCGTTCGCAGCTCGGCAAGAGGGCCGAAGGAGAGGTACTTCATGGCTGATAGCAAAGAACGAAGACGACCAGTCCCTGTCATGAGTGGAATGCCGGGGCCCGGTGGCAGGGGTATGGCCCATGGACAGGGCAACGAACGGGCCAAAGATACAAGAGGTGCGGTCAGCCGCTTGATGTCCTACTTCAAATCCTATTTCCTGCTGCTAACCCTGGTCTTTCTGCTGGCCATGGCCGCTACGGTTTTGGCACTCCTGACTCCGTACCTGATAGGTAAGGCTGTCGATCAACTCATCCACGGCGACCTGAGTGAGGTTGTGCGCATTGTTTGGCTTATACTTGTGGTAAACGTGCTGACCATGGTGGCTGGTCTTGGTCAGGGCATGATGATGGCAACTCTTTCCCAACGGGCCATGCGCGAGCTGCGTGGGGATCTGTTCAGGCATCTGCAGAAACTGTCTCTCAGATTTTTCGATAGTCAGTCCCAGGGAGATCTGATGAGCCGCTTAACCAACGATATGGATATGATCAGTCAGGTGGTGACGAATAATATCGCCGACCTGTTTACCGGACTGTTAACGATTATCGGAATTCTGCTGATCATGTTTTTTCTCAGCCCCTGGCTGGCTTTGGGTTCGATGATTGCCTTTCCCTTGATGCTCGGCCTGGTAATCCTGGTTGGTCGTCGCACAAAAACTTCTTTTGGTCATCTTCAAGCTCGGATGGGACGGTTGAATTCGGTCCTGGAGGAAACCTATAGCGGTCAACGTGTGGTCATGGCCTTTGGCCAGGAAGAAAATGTGCTTGCCCAGTTTGACCGGGTCAATGACGAGGTCCGGGAAGCAGGAATTAAGGCAATGACCATGGCTTTGCTGGTAATGCCGATGATGGGCATCCTCTCCAATCTCAACATTGCCATTCTCTGTGGCTTAGGAGGCTGGCTGGCAATAAAGGGAATGGTGACCATCGGTACCATTGCGGCTTTTATCACCTATTCCAGGAGATTTGCCGAGCCCTTGCGTCAATTAGGGAACCTCTACAATCAGGTTCAGGGCGCTCTGGCCGGGGCGGAAAGGATTTTTGCCCTTTTAGATACTGCTCCAGATCAGGTCGATGGATCGACAGGAAGTGAACTGCGCGATGTACAGGGTCATGTGGTGTTTAACAACCTCACCTTCGCCTATAGCCCCGGTGTTCCGGTATTGAAAAATGTCTCACTCAATGCCCGGCCCGGACAACGGATCGCCCTGGTCGGCCATACTGGAGCGGGGAAGACGACGCTTGTCAATTTGCTCTGCCGCTTTTATGACTTTACTGAGGGGGCTATTGAAATCGACGGGGTTGATATCCGAACAATCTCCCATAACAGTCTGCGGCAAAAGGTGGGGGTGGTGCTGCAGCAATCCTTTTTGTTTAGTGAATCTGTTTTGGAAAATATCCGTTACGGCCGTCTGGAGGCCTCCGAGCAGGAGGTTCAGGCCGCTGCAAAACTGGCAGGTGCCGATAATTTTATCCGTCGACTGCCGGATGGATATAGGACAATCCTGAGCGAACGAGGCGCCAACCTCTCAGAAGGTCAGCGCCAGCTTTTAACGATTGCCCGGGCTATTCTGGCCGATCCGGCCATTCTCATTCTTGACGAGGCTACCAGCTCCGTCGACACGCGAACTGAGATCAAGATTCAAAAAGCGCTCAATGAGCTTATGCAGGGACGAACCAGTTTTGTTATTGCCCATCGACTCTCCACCATCATCAATGCCGACCAGATTGTGGTTATCGACCAGGGCAAGGTGGTGGAAAGCGGAACACATTCTCAGCTGCTTGCTGGGCAGGGTATATATCGTCGATTATATGTCAGTCAATTTCGTACTGTTTGATCCCGAATTTTGGTATATAAGAGATCCCTTTTTTCTAAAAATCAAACAATCTGGACAAGACAAGGAATTCATCAGTTTACCGCAGATCCTTCGTTATTTTTCTCACTGTTTCAAGAAGTGGAGGAATTATAGTTTGTACGTGTAAAAAACAGTTTCCGCATGAATATCCGCATAATGGTGGGTGATGATATCACACATATCCATGGCTTTTTTCTAATCGACTTCAGGATATTGGTAAAACAACGTTCTTCCGGTGATTTTTTCAAGATTTTTCAGTGACTCACCGATAACGATCAGCAGCAGATGGAGTCCATTTTTTCGACTCCAGCCGGACTATCTGTGAAGTCGGAGTTTGGTGTATCACCTGGACACGGCTGCCAGTCTTGCTTGCGGCCTCTTCTATCTGCCGCAGGACTACCAGACAGAGCTCCCGGTCATGCATACACGGCCTCCTTATCAATTCTCTTCTTGAGGAAAACGTTCATACTGTCTCCATAGGTAACAATATCAACCGGACGATGAAGCCGTTCCTCCAGCAACTCTTAATTACGGGGAATACCTAGCGCCTGGCTTCTCCCATTCCTAAAAAGCTTGACGTGTCTTTCCGTTTGCATGATATCCTTTTTATCGAAAACCTGGACCTTGGCATATACTGAAAGGGTACTCCCTCGAGGGATCGCTCGAACTATCTCCTCAAAAACCATCGAAAGCTTAGGAAGCAACCTTCATTCTAGAATTTGCTCACTTGCCAGCCATTCTTACCTTCTTCCAAGACCAGCACTCCCTTGAAATAGGGTTTTCCTTTTTTCATGAATACTACATAAACCAGAGCATTCTTCCGATGATTACGATATGAGAGTCGAGGCGCTGAGGCCGGAGCTATCGTATTTACTCCAGCTAGCTGGTTGTGGTAACTGACGAAATTTTCCTGTATCTGATTCTCTGACGTTTGCAGAAGTTCGTCTTTCAGGAGGGTTTTGAATTTGTCGAATTCGTTTGTCCGGATGTACTTGAATGCCGTCAATGCTACCTGAACCTGCGGCATTTCCAATATGGCCCGTTTTTCCTGGTCCGGGAGTTCTTTTTTCTTTTTCTCTGTATGTCTGTATATATCTGCGACAGGGCATTCTTGCTCTTCTTGTTTGGTACGGATCTGCTCTTCACGCAGGGATCTATATTGTTCTTTGTTCATGGCTGTTTCGGGGAGCCAAATTGTATCTGCTGAATATTTTCCCGTATAGCCGGATACACTGCGATGGAACAAGAATTGGAGATTTTCAGCCAGTTCAAGAAAAGATTCCCCCTCGCAGTGGTAGCCGGCTTCATTGCAACTGCATCGTGGCGTGAGGCCATAGTTTATGCTTGGCAGCCTGTAATAAAATTTTGGGATCTCATTCCGATACTCCCCTCGAATCTCACTCATCGATTTAAAGCTTGCCAGCAACACAGCTTTAACCTGGTCCTTGCCGGGTCCCTCAATGGTCCATTTAATCGGATCATACGAGTTGAGAACAAGAAACAGCGGCTTGCCCATATCATTGACATTGACCGTGACAGTACTGTCCGGGGATGGACTTTCGTACAGTCCCGCATAGAGAGTCTGAGTACCTTCAGGCAGAATGGTATTAAGCTTCTCCCTGATGTCTTCATAAGCGAGTAACCGCTGATGTTCCTTTATCGACAGGAAAACCCCGGCTGTATGCCAATTATTTATGTGTTCGAGCTCAAGCAGATGATCTCCCGGCTCCATGGCAATAATCTTATTGGGATCCCCCCCACCGTCATAAATAATTTCATTATCGAGGTAAATTCTGCTTGTTGCATTGCTTTGGCTGAGATTTAACCGGACTTTTTCGGCTCGCCCAAAATGGAGTTTGCCAACCCAATATGCGGCAAAACTCTGGGCGGGTATGCCTTCATATGTATTGTTGAACTGAATTCCGATGTCGCTTACCGTCTCGGTGATGATTGATGATGTGGGGCGGTTAATATCAAAATAAAAAGCCTTGAACTTATCGACCGGAACTTCTCCGGACGGATTCAGCCTGTTTTCCCAGGATGCGGGCTGTTCATTCTCCTTTGCAGAGCCAGTTGCGGCGCCCTGCTGCTTTCTATTTTGTGAGTGTGGTTCAAATATTCTATCCAGCGCCTTGTACTGGAGATTTTTGATATCAAAATCCGTTGTTTGCATGGTGAGACCGATTTCCTGATACCGATCTTCATTGAGCAGGAGTTCCGGGATTTGAGCACGCGAGAGAATGGAGCCGCCTGCAAAGCCAATCGGCTTGCGGCCGGCCAGAGCCTGGATTTGCAGCGCAGTATTTTTAAAGGTGTTCCTAAAATCAATTGGCCTGGATGGTATGAATTCGGTCGAAACCGGTAGCCTGCCAAAGTGATAGATTGCCGTCCTCCCGGATATATTTATGGCATTTGCCAACCCGGATTCCGATGAGAGTACCACTGCCCGAAGATTTTTATCGGCTTTATTCTGGAAATCCCATATAACAGCTCTCCCGGAACTGAAAAAAACGACGGTTGGTCTTTTCAGAGCTGTCAGGTCAACAGGGATGGCATTATCAACATTTCCACTTTTCTGTGCACCACAGTACATAACATCAAAATCGCCGATTTTGGCCAACTCCTTTCTGAGCGCAATACTGTCCAGCGTATCGTATTTGTCCGAAAGAAAAACCTGATAGCCTGTGGAACTTGATCGGCCGGCAAACTGAAGCTCAATCTTGTGCTGCCCTTTGCTCAAGTTAACCGGCAGGACATGCGAACTGTTCCGCCCCTGCCAAACTTTTTTATTATCAATAAAGACCGCCGACTCCGCACTCGACTGCGCAATCGATATTATTTTTTCCGCATCTTCGCCGGCGGTAAAGTTTCCAACCCAGTAGCCATTGACATCTGCTGCGGCGATGTCGTGAAATTTCTCATCGACTATATTGATTGCAGGATTGGCAACTATTTCTGAATATGTAATCCGGCTGGGTCGGCGATTGTCGCAATAATAAGCTCTGAATGCGTTTGTCGGGATGTCGGCAGTATTGATAGGGAGGTGGTTTGCCCAGCTCTCCGGATGGTATTTGTCAGTTGATATGTGCGAGTCCGTGGTTTCCTGCTGCCCGTTCGCCGCAACTGCAGGCTCAAATATAGTCTGCATCTTCATTTCCTGCAATTCAGCCAGAGGGACTCCCTGTGAAGCGAGAGACAGACCTATTTCATTGTAATGTTTTTCATCGAGAATCAGGTCTGGAACCTGCATTCGCGGCAAAGAATATTTACCGCTGAAACCGACCGGTTTTCTGCCGGTAATTCCTTGAATTTTCAGGGCTACTCCCTTGAAGGTCTGTTTCCTGCTAGCGCCGCTCAGGGGTATAAAGTCGGTGACATAAGGTATTTCTCCGTAATACACGGGTATCCGTGGCGGAAGATTTTTGACTACGGAGCCGAAATGATTGGAGGAGAGAACTACTGCCTTGAGATTTTCTGTATTCCGGATGGTAAAGTCCCAGATATTCGGCTCAAATGAACTGAGGAAGAGCACCAGCGGTTTTGCATGCGGTTTAATATCCACTCCAATTGTTTTATCCGGTAGCGTGCCCTGGTAGGCTCCGCAATACATGGAGTCGTAGTTTCCGCTGCCCGCCAGTTTTTCGGCAAGTGCCCTATCGCTGAGTGAATTACCTGCATCGGTAAAAGTCAGCAGAAAACCCACTGAAAAATAGTCGCTTTCAAAATGCACCTCGATTTTGTGTCTTCCCGCAGGAAAAAGATAGTTGAATGAATGAGAATACTGATTTCCACCCCTCCAGATTCTCACTCCGTTAATGAAGAGAGTTGTCTTGCCTCTTGATTCGAATATATTGATGCTCTTCCGGGTTATTTTGGGAAAATTCAGATACCCCACCCAATATGCGGACAGTTTTTCTGCCGGAATACCGTGAAAATCCTTATTGACATAGTTGAGGGCCGGGATATCCACATGTTCTGAATAAACTGCCTCAGCGCCTTTATTTCTATCATAGTAGAATGCCTGGAAATTTTGGTTGATTTCTGATTTTTCACCACCAATCTCCGCCATGTAGGTTGTCGCGGCTGCCGCATGCTGCCTGACCGGATTACTTGTTGCCGTGGAAAATTGGCGTCCACTTTTCTTGACTGTCGTTATCTGCCTATTGTCCATGCACGGATAGTCCTGAAAAATTTTATTACCATCTTCCTTCACGCATATATAAATTTTACCGAAGCACGCACCGGCGATGAAAAGAAAGAGCATGGGGAGCAAGCAGAGAAGAAATTTCCCGGCGAGTTCAAAATTTCGTCGTTTTTGGGCAGAACCAGCTAACATGATTTTTTCCTTTACCGATTTTAAGTTTAAGGTAGTCATGTGCACATAAGAGGCTGCCTTGTCCGATAGCTGGCAGGATCAACACAAGATTTCCCAAAACCTGATTAATCTTCAGGCAATGATTTTTCCAGCGATATCTTACATTTTTCTTACATGGAGAGCTATGGTAGGAGGAGGAGGGTCTACCCCTTTTCGACAAAAAAACCCTAAGGCTTGTAGCTTTAGGGTTTTTAGACTCTAGAGGATTTTCTGGCGTATAAACTGTATTGCCGGGAATTTCCCTTTATCAATAGCAATACAATAGAAAAAATATCTAGAAGAGTGAGGTGACGGTAATGTTGACAAAAGCCAACTCAACTATACCACAATTTTCTTTACCCGGACTGGTCCATCAGGTGTAGTCAACCATTTCCCGGCTGGCAAAAGGACTGACATCGCCGGCATAAAAACACAATATGCTTATACCGGCGATGTTGAATTCTAACTTTCTTTTATACCTTCGAGTTTCCAGTTCTGGGAACCGGTAGGTCGAGCCCAGGTCCAATCCTCCTGAAACTTGACCGGAGCGGTCATGCTGCCGGAAACCAGTTCGTTACTCTTATCATCTATAGTGTAATCAAGAAGATTTGCGGTAATCCTTACAGTGACGAAGTCCTGATCATCATCATTGCCGGCTTGAACTATCTCTATTCCACGAATCGCAATGGACTCCAGTTTGTTGATATGCCCTTTGCTGTGCATTTCCGCAAAATGTTCCGCATATTCCTCCGCCAGCTGCTCTCCGAGAAGATGGCGATAGGAACTGAGGTCCCGGCGCATCCAGCCGGCCTGCACCTGAAAAAAGACATCGGACGCCACTTCCGTGAAATAGACGGGATCGAAATCCCTATCAGTCCGCCTGATCTGGTTTATGCCATCATCAAGCAAATTTTCGCCAATACTCCCCTGTGGTCGAGAGGTACTCTCAATACCTCCGCCAAAGATGCCGGTTGGCGCAACGCCTGGTCCAGCATATTGTTTTGGAGCGGTATTACCTGAGTATTGGCGGGATCTGGCGAATCTTCTGTAAAGAAAGAATGCGCCTCCCCCAAGCATCAACAGGGGGAGAATTCCCATACCGGAACCAGTCCCCCCGAACATGGAGCCAAAAAGCATGCCGCCGATTGCTCCACCGAGAAGTCCCCCCATCATACCTCGTCCAAAGCTGCCACCTGTTGCAGGCGTGCTTGCCGGAGCACTCGCCGGTGCTTTTCTGGGACTTGAACTGAAGGATTTTCCACCACCCCTGGAACGGGCTTCGGCATAATCCGCCATCAGACCACCGTCAACGAAGGTGATTGCCATCAGCAGCAAAAAAACAGGGGCGAGTCCGTTCCATAAACTTGTCATAGCTTTCTTTCTTCTCCATTAAATTTTTTTGTTAATCAATCCCCAAAAAAACAACCATCGCTTGCTCACAACAAAGAGAGCATAATTTCCCGTGTGCCCATAACAAACCTGAGCACTTGTAATAATGCCTGCTACATCAACGAATTGTTTATGAAGAAGTGAACATAAATGCTCGCTGCGTATCCCAAGCCAATTGCCGGAGACCACTTGAGGTGACCGAAAAAGGTATATTTACCTCTCGCTTGACCCATGAGTGCCACTCCTGCGGCTGATCCGATGGAAAGCAAGCTGCCGCCTACTCCCGCAGTTAAGGTAACAAGCAGCCACTGACCCTGTGCCATATCGGGCATCATGGTTAAAACGGCAAACATGACGGGGATGTTATCTACGATTGCCGAGAGCAGACCGACCATGACATTGGCAGCTGTCGGCCCCAAGTCAAGGTATAGCAGTTGTGATACGAGTCCAAGGTAACCCATGAAACCCAGGCCGCCAACACAGAGAATGACACCATAGAAAAACAGCAGGGTATCCCATTCTGCACGCGCGACCTTGGCGAAAACATCAAAGGGAACTATCTGTCCGATTCGCTCCTCCGCTTTTTTCGGATCATAGGTCAGATTGTTTTTGATATGTGTTTTATTCAGATAATAGCCGAATATTTTCAAAAGCGACAAACCTGCCATCATGCCGATCACCGGAGGAAGATGTAAAAAGTTATGAAAACCTACGGCAGTGGCAATGGTCCAAAGAAATAGGCCGATAATGACCAATGCTCCCCGTTTCAACTTTAAGTCTTCCACATTTGCTTCCGGCTGCTTGTTTGCTACTGCAAAACTCATAATGGCGGCCGGTACCAGCCAGTTCACCACAGAAGGTACAAACAATGCCAAAAAATCCTGAAATTGTAAGATACCCTTCTGCCATACCATCAAAGTAGTAATGTCGCCAAATGGGCTGAAAGCACCACCGGCATTGGCCGCCACAACGATATTGATACAAGCCAGGCAAATGAACTTCTTATCCTCTTTGCCAATAGCCATTACTACGGCACACATAAGTAGTGCAGTTGTGAGGTTATCGGCGATCGGAGAAATTAAAAATGCCAGAAGACCGGTAATCCAGAACAGTTTCCGGAAAGAATATCCGGCATTGACCAGTTTGACCCGGAGCACCTCAAACACCTGCCGTTCTTCCATGGAGTTAATAAAGGTCATGGCGACAAGTAGAAAGAGGAACAGCTCGGCATATTCGAGAAGATTGTGACGAACAGCAGTTTCCGCGACGGAATCGATACCATTCATCGCATATATCAAACCGATAATACCCCATATGATACCCGCGGCTGCCATAACCGGTTTGGATTTTCTCATATGTGTGGTCTCTTCGAGCATGACAAACGCGTATGCCACCACAAAGACAATTAGAGAGACATAGCCTCCCCAGTGCCTGGTAAGATTCAAGGTTTCCTGGGCTGTCCCCGAACCAGCAGCAAACGCCGCCCCGCATAACACCAGCGAAACTGCGAAGCTTGCAGTAACATAAAAAATGCTCAATCTACTCATTACAGAACTCCTGGCTGCACACTCCCGTGCATTTTCTTGATAAAAATTGAAGTATCCAAATCCCTTCTTAAATCAGCGCCATGCCAAAAGGTAATCCGAAATTATCATTAGTTCAAATAGATAAATGTGTTATGATAGTTCGAAAAATACGAACTGAAACTCCTGGCCGCAGGGCAATCCAAGATAAAAATCGGGAAACAAGGAAATTATGGAATGGCTTAACTATCACCATCTCTTTTATTTCTGGACGATAATGCAGGAAGGCAGCATCACCGGAGCCGGCAGTAAACTCAGGCTGGCCCAGTCAACCGTCAGCGCCCAATTGTCCAAGTTCGAAGAAATTTTAGGGGTAAAACTGTTCAAGCGCGTAGGACGCAATCTTGAACCTACGGAAATGGGACATCTTGTGTATCGATATGCTGATGAAATTTTTTCATTGGGCCGGGAAATGATGGATTCCCTGCGAGGGCAAATGGTGGCTGGCCCTATCTCTCTGAAAGTGGGGCTTGTCGAAGCGGTTCCAAAATTAATAGCTCGCAAACTTCTCGAACCGGCAGGCAAATTGCCTGATCGGGTGCGACTGATTTGCCACGAAGGCAAGGACGAACAGCTGCTCGCCGATTTGGCTTTGCATAAACTCGATGTGGTCCTGACGGATACCCCGCTACGGTCAAACTTAAGTATCAAGGCATACAATCATCTTTTAGGTGAGTGCGGTGTTTCTTTTTTCGGAGTAGAGAAACTGGCCAAACCACTCAAGAGCAATTTTCCTTATTCCCTTGACCAATCGCCCATGTTGCTGCCGATGGCCATGAGCTCATTGCGCGGAATGGTTGACCAGTGGTTTGCCAGAATCGGCGTGCATCCGACAATAATCGGAGAGTTTGATGACAACGCTTTACTGAAGGTTTTTGGCCAGGCAGGTGAAGGTGTTTTCATGGCACCAACAGTTATCGAAAAAGAGGTTCAACTCCAGTATCAGGTCCAGGTTATCGGCCGTACCAATAAAATCAAAGAAAAATTTTACGCTATTTCGGTGGAACGAATTATTAGACACCCGGCAGTAGCTGCTATTTCCGAGGCGGCACATCAAAAGCTCTTTTTTGAGTCTGATTCCGAATAATTGCAAAGGCTAACAAAATAATGGATCTGCTATTGCTGACATGCGACACCTTAACAAGTCAGTTGTACTGAAAACTTTTACAATTCATATTGCCAAGCTTTTACATGGTTACACCCTGACTATAGTCAACAACCACTGCCTACCCGGCGCACAAAGTGTGAATGTGCTTGCCAGTCTTGATCAGGATATTTCCGAGGTCATTCCTTATCTCAAACAGTGCCCTGGGTGGTTCGCAATGCACCCGGAGCCCACCCTCTGTTACTTTTAAAACTGAGGAGTCTCTACGTAACCTGCAGACCTACCTCAGTCAATTCCGGTTTTAGGGCTGACGTAAGTCAGTTACCGGTTTTTCCACTCTGTTGTTGTCTTATTAAGAAATGCAGTGATACCGTTATGAGCATCTTCTGATGTGTTGTTCATAACGATAGTGTTCTTGGCATAATGCAATGCCTGCGCATCCGTCATATCTGCTTGAGCATAAAGTCCCTGCTTACCTATAGCTAAAGCAAAACCACTGGCCTGGGATATCTCCTCGGCCAATTTCATAGTTACACCATCTAATTCTTCTAACGGTACCACCCGGTTGATTAAACCCAAATCTTTTGCTTCAGTTGCGGGAAATTCGCGACCTGTCAATAGCATTTCCATGGAGGCCTTTCTGCCGATGGCCCGGGTAATCGCTACCATAGGAGTCGTACAAAACAGACCAATTTTAACCCCGGGAGTTGAAAACCTGGCATTATCTGCAGCTACAACCAGGTCACACCAGGCAGCCAATTGGCAGCCAGCTGCAGTTGCAATGCCCTGTACCTGACAGATTACCGGCTGGGGAATTTCATGGAGCATCATCATCATCCGAGAGCACTGATCAAAAATTTGCTTATATTCTTTGGTTCCTCGACCAACCATCTCAGATAAGTCATGTCCTGCACAGAAATGATTTCCGTTGGCTTTCAAGACTAAAACCTTAACAGACTCGTCAATGGCAATTTTTTCCAGGACGTGGGTTATTTCCTGAATCTTTCGTAGGGAGAGGGCATTAATTTTTTTCGGGGTGTTTAATGTCAAAATGCCAATAGAATTTTCTTGAGAGAAGATAATTTCTTGGTAATCCATTTAACAGCCTCCTTATCTTATTTTATAGTTGTGGTCAGTCCAAGGAACATGTGGACTGTTCAGACGACAAAATAGTTCAAATTACAAGATACATACGTGCCAATTTCGTGCTCGGCAAATTATAAATTTTCTCCAGAGTTTTCCCCAATAAATCAGGATTGTTTCTAACTAACCTACCGACCAATCTTTAATAAATCAACAACAGAATAAATGCCGGGCAATTTGGCAAAGCAACGTGCTCTACTACGTTGTAAGCAGATGAAATCATGATATTTTAACCAGAAAAAACCTTGATAACTTTGGCCTTATATCGAACATTGATTTCTGCATAAAAATAATTGCCAAAGTCGTCTTGAAAAGGTAGTTTCAGTACATCGGCCTGGAAGTTTTTCGTTGCTAGGACATCTTTAGCCGGACAGCCTTGCCTGTCCTCTACCTAACGCGTTCCGGATTGCTCTAAATGGACATTTTGCGAACACGATCAAATATGACAAACTCGTAAAAACCTAAAAAGCAAGGATGGCTAAGTAAAAAACTTCAGATTCGAGGCGCGCAAATTTTCAATCATTTCAACGTACAAGAGGTACTTCGAAATGATTGAAAATTTGTGGCAACGAAGAAGGTGAAGAGTTTTTACGACGCCATCAAATATTCCTTTACCCAAACCAGTACTAATCTGATTATGAAAAAAACCAACTCACCACATGGATATCGAAAACAGCCCAGAAAACATGTTTATGTCTACCATTGGGATCGTATCATTGGCGCCGGAGTCCTCTTCCTGGTGCTGGTTGGATGGGCTGGGTATGGACTTTTCTTTAAATCCGATTCCTCACCAAAAAAAGAAGTTAAGATAACAGAAACACAGCCTGAGGCAGCGGATAGCATGGAAGAAACGCGACCGAAACCTGAGGAGGACAAACTCCCGCCAGCGGTTGCTGAAAGAGCTGATTCAAACTCCAACCCACAGAATACTCAGACTCCGCCAGCAAAGGAGGCATTAACCGCGGAGGACCATCCTGCCCAACAATCTGTTGAAACCAAAGATCTGGAAATCCAGCCGTCTTCACCGGAAACGATACAATTATCAAACGCTAATCATACCAATGAGGGAACAGAGGAAAAAAAGTTGGTCAGCGAAAAGGAGCGGAAAGATTCCGAATCTGCAAACGCCGCACCGTCCTCTGAGAAGATGGCGGCAACTCCCGTACAAGAAGAGCTTTCTGAACCTCAGGCGGAAATTTCACAAAACCTGCCGATGGCTCCCCAGGAAGAAAATCTCAAGAGTGCTGACACAACTTTTAAAACCGACGCGCCAGGCAGTCATTTCCAGTTGAAAAACATCAAAATCCTTATGCCTGTGGTAAAGCGTTTTCTGCTATCCGGATCCATTTCGAATAGAGAACCCAAAGGTGAGCTGAATGAAATCAGTTTTACTGATGGAAGCGCCGCAGTCTGGGCCTTCAGCGAGATCACGAATCAGAAGGGTAGCCGGCTCAAATATGTCTGGCTGCATGACGGTCACCAGATTGCCACAGTACCGGTAAAGGTCGGGAGTAATCGATGGCGCAGTTATTCGAGCAAGATCATCAATCAGTCGATGAGTGGAGCCTGGCGGGTAGAATTACAGGACAGCAAAAACCGCCTGATGGCCGGCGCTGACTTTTTTCTTGAGTAACTTACAGCAAGACCTATAACCAAATCTTGTCAACACGGGTCTGGATTTTAATAAAAATGCATCCCTAATTGCCCACCCCGGCTTATCCCCTGACCATTGATTAATGACCGGGCAGTCCTATTATAACTAATATCTACATGATGCTGGTCGATCCATAAATCCTCCCAGCCACATCGCTAATCCGCGGGCTGATCAGCCAATGGCCGCGGGCATACCCTACATTGAGGCCATATTATGTGCGGGATTATTGGCATTGCAGGATATTCTTCTGTTGCACCGAGTCTTTACGAAGCATTGAGTATTGTACAACATAGAGGCCAGGATGCCGCCGGAATGGCAACCTGCGACCAGGGAAGAATGTTTTTTCAGAAAGCCAACGGGTTGGTTCGTGATGTTTTTCATGCCGCCGACCTGGAGCGCCTTACCGGCACCATGGGAATCGGTCATGTGCGCTATCCGACAGCGGGAAATTATTCATCCTCGCTGGAAGCTCAACCTTTCTATGTCAATTCCCCCTATGGTATCGCCCTTGCCCACAACGGCAATCTCACCAATGCGGTTCAGCTGAGAAAAGAGTTGTATCAGGTCGATCGGCGCCATATCAATACCGATTCGGATTCGGAAGTTCTACTCAACATCTTCGCCCATGAGTTGCAGAAATACGGTGAACTCCAGCTTACCGCCGATGATGTTTTCCAAGCGGTAAGTGCCGTTCATCAGCGCTGCCGTGGCGGATATGCCGTGGTTGCCGTCATCAACGGTTATGGATTGGTGGCCTTTCGTGATCCTCATGGCATCCGGCCAATTGTACTTGGTGAGCGCCTGACCAAACTGGGTACGGAATATATGATCGCTTCGGAGAGTTGTGTACTCGATGTGTTGGGCTTTACTCTTATCGGTGATCTCGATGCCGGTGAAGCGATCTATATAGACATGCACAATACCTTGCAGCGCCGCAGGTGCAGTGATGACGCACAGCTCTCTCCCTGTATCTTTGAATATGTCTATCTGGCCAGGCCGGATTCCATCATCGACGGGACCTCCGTCTATCAGGCACGACTGCGCATGGGCCGGAAATTGGCGGCCTTGATCATGCGGCGCTGGCCGGAGCACGATATCGACGTGGTCATCCCCGTGCCCGACACCAGCCTCACCGCGGCATTTGAGCTGGCTGCCAATCTCCGTGTCACCTACCGGGAAGCCTTTATCAAAAATCGCTATATCAACCGCACCTTTATCATGCCGACCCAACACGAACGGGAAATCTCCGTGCGGCGAAAGCTCAACCCTATCTCCCAGGAGTTTTACAACAAAAAAGTGCTGTTGGTTGATGATTCCATCGTCCGGGGAACGACCAGCAAACAGATCATCCATCTGGCTCGCGCCGCCGGTGCCGCCAAGGTCTACTTTGCCTCCGCCGCTCCGCCCGTATGTTATCCGAATGTCTACGGCATAGATATGCCGTCAGTCGAGGAGCTGATTGCACATGGACGAAGCGAGGATGAAATCGCCGCGCTGATTGGTGCTGACCGGTTGTTTTATCAACGGCTGGATGACCTTATCGACAGCGTACGCGAAGGTAATCCTCGATTGAACAACTTCGATTGCTCCATTTTTACCGGAAATTACCTGGCTGGCTACTGCTGAGAAAAAGCCGCTTCCCAGGTTGTGTCAGTGCCAATTCATTATGCTGATCGGGTGATATCGCCTGCTAAAAAAATCGGTATGGATCGTGGGGGGAGACGGCTGGGCTTACGACATCGGCTATGGCGGTCTCGATCACGTCCTGGCCATGGGCCGGAACGTCAATATCCTGGTTCTGGACTCGGAGATGTATTCCAATACCGGCGGGCAACAGTCCAAGGCTACGCCGCTCGGCGCCACCGCCAAATTTGCCGCGGTCGGCAAGGCGCTTGCCAAAAAAGAGCTGGGACTCATGGCCATGACCTATGGCAACGTCTATGTCGGCCGCATCGCCATTGGTGCAAACGACAGTCATACCATCAAGGTTTTTCAGGAAGCGGAAGCGTATCCGGGAGCTTCTCTGATTATTGCCTATTGCCACTGTATCGGCCAGGGCTTCGATCTTGCCTATGGAGCTGCACAGCAGAAACTTGCCGTCGATTGTGGCTATTGGCCTCTCTACCGGTTCGATCCCCGAAAAATCGGCGCAGGAGAGAACCCGTTTCTTCTCGATTCAGGCCCACCCAAAATTCCACTCAGGGACTACATATACAAGGAAACGCGCTACCGGATGCTGGAAAAAATCGATCCGGAGCGGGCCAAAATGCTGCTCAACCTTGCCCAGACCACCGTTGCTGGGCGCTATGACCTCTACAATCAACTGGCGAGACTTAAGCTGCAACAGAGCTATTCAGCCGGATAAACGCACTTCGAACGTAGGGTATTAAAGGAGATTGCCATGGATCTGACTACTACCTATCTCGGATTGTCCCTGCCGCACCCGCTCATGCCCGGAGCTTCCCCAATGGCGGATAATCTTGATTTGGTCAAAAGGCTCGAAGATGCCGGAGCGGCCGCCATTGTCATGTATTCGCTTTTCGAAGAACAGATACTTGCGGATCAGGAGCGCCTGATACATGAAGTCGCGGTCCCGGAAAACAACTACGCCGAAGCCTTGACGTATCACCCTCTGATAGGCGAGGTCCGTCTTGGACCGGACATCTGTCTGGAAAAAGTGGCTGCAGTGAAAAAATGTGTCTCGGTACCCGTTATCGGTTCTCTAAACGGGGTAAGCCCCGGGGGATGGATGCGCTACGCCCGCTTGATCGAACAGGCTGGAGCTGACGCGCTGGAACTCAATATCTATTTCCTGGCCGATAATCCATCCATGAGCGGGCTCTCCGTGGAAGAACGCCTTCTTGGAGTGGTCGGCCAGGTGAGACAGAGTGTCGCCATTCCGGTGGCGGTGAAAATTTCACCATTTTTCTCCTCTTTACCTAATTTCTGCAAAAAGCTTGAGGAGGTTGGAGCGGACGGAATCATTCTTTTCAATCGATTTTATCAACCCGATATCGACACGGAAAATCTGGAAATACTCTCAAGGCTCAAACTCTCAACCAGCGATGAACTGCTCCTGCGCCTCAGATGGCTGGCCATCATGTCAGGTGGGCTTCACTTGTCTCTGGGCGTTACCGGGGTGCATGGCAGTCTCGATGTCGTCAAGGCAATAATGTGCGGAGCCCATGGGGTACAGATGGTTTCAGCCCTGCTCAAGAACGGCCCCGAATATCTTGCCATGGTCAGAGAGGAGATGAGAGAATGGCTGGAGAATCATCATTATGAATCCCTGGACCAGATGCGCGAGAGCATGTGCAAAGAACATGCTCCCGACCGTGACCTCTTAGAGAGGATCAACTACATCAGAGTGCTGCAGGGCGGCCCCGGATAAACGGGGAGAAAATGGCTCCGGATGTCCTGTCAGATGAGATTTGTCCGTTAACGCAGGACATCGGGTGCCATGTAACAGGTGTTTTCTCCCATGGTATTTGCTCTACTGCGAACTCCCTCCAGCCTGCCCCGCCCTGGCCCAGGCAGAGATTACCAAAACAAGATGGTTCTCTTTTCAAGAACTTGGCATAATTCTTGAATCATTATCCTTGCAAGTTTTTTTAGCAAAACGAAGGAGGATAATAATGACTGAAATTAACGTTGCCGGAAAGAACGTTCAATTGGATGACGAAGGTTTTCTTGTCAATCAGGATGATTGGGATCATACCGTAGCACGGATGATTGCCAGAAATGAGAACATAGAGGAACTCGATGACGAGCAACTTGAAATAATCGAATTTCTAAGGAACTATTTCAAAAAGTATCATGCATTCCCCATATTGAATTATGTCTGCAAACATATTGGGCAAAAAAAGGAATGTCTCAACCGGGAATTTGTCAATCCTATGAAGGCATGGAAAATAGCGGGACTTCCCCCACTGGATGACGTGCATTTCATATCTTTTGATGGTAAACATTATCAACTGGAAGATCCTCCCGGCTGATATCCGGCCCGGAAGGGCAACCTCCCTGCAAGCACCAGAGCCGGGATAATCCCGGCTCTGTCTCTTCAGGCCAGCGGAAGCTGATAAAGTCCGTCCATTTTCAGGTGTCGATGTTCTTTTCGACCCACCCCCGTCTCTGCAGCACAAACGCGATCAACCAACAGAGCAGTGCCCACGACGCACCTGCAGTCCAACCAGCCAGAACATCGGTCGGCCAGTGAACCCCGAGATAGACTCGGCTGATGCCGACCAGCAGCGTTGCCAGAATCGCCAGTGACAAGACATAGATTTTTAACCTTTTTTTTTCGGTATAACGGGCAAGCAAGCCTCCCAGGGTAAGAAAGACCACCGCGGACATCATGGAATGCCCGCTGGGAAAACTGGAGGACATCACATAGGCCAAATGGGAAACCAGTTCCGGTCTAGGCCGGTTGAAAGCATGTTTCAGCACGTTACTGAGCAACAGGCCTCCTGATACCGCGATAGAGGTATACAAGGCTAATCCTTTTTTCTTCTCCAAGAGCAGATAACCCACCACAGCCGTACTGAGTGCCAGTAAAAAAAACATACTGCCCAGAGCTGTAATGTCGCGCATCATTCCCTCGAACCATTTTGGCCCCAGGGGATCGGAGAGATTAGCAGGATTGCGGCACGCCAGGATAATCCATTCGTCTATATGATGTGTTTCCCCTTCAAGCACTTCATCAGCTATTTCGATAAAACTCCAGATTCCTCCAGCAACGAGAAAAGCCCCTAAAAGCGTAGCCGCTTCAAGAGGTGTTATCCGCGCTAAACGATCCCTATACTGTTTCCAGGAAGTCTTGAGGCGACGAATTGGTACATGCATTTTGGATACTCGATTACTCCTTTGTTCGGCGAGCCCTGCACATCCTACCCTGTTTAACTGCTCCGGATGTGACGGAAAATGCAGTTTGAGATAATGGAGATTCTAGTCAATCTTACTTAGCCATCAAACCTTTGACAGAACGCAAAAAAGGATGCGTTAAACGCATCCTTGTCCGGCAAGAATGAATGAAAACGGCAGCACCATCAAGCGGTGCTGCCATATTCATAGATTGTGGAATCATACTATTGGGAATGGGAAGATGATCCAGTACCGGTAGACGATCCTGATCCTGTCCCCATCTGATTCTGATCCATTGAACCCGACGGTTCATTTCCCATTTTCTGAGTATTTCCCTTGAAAGCAGGAGCTACACCGTAATGCCTCTCAAGATTTCGCTGAAATTCGTCATCAGACATATTGGCCTGTTTAGGAACATTATTGAGTTTGCTCTCGTTCACGGTGAGTGTAACTTCTTGTTTCGTATTATCGATCCGGAATGCTTCCCTAGGAACGGCAATGTCCTTACCGCCCATACCTAGAACGCCACCCTTGGAAATGGTGACAAATTTGACATGGCCGGATTGAGGATCGGTAGTAACCTTCTCAATCTTTCCTATATCATCACCGTTTTGTGAGACAACTTTCATACCCTTGAGTTCTGCTGGGGAGGTAATTACATTCTGGGACCCTGACATTTGACCGGTTCCGGTCACGGATCCGCCCTCATGTTTGCTCTTCGTCGAGTAGTCACCTGCGGCGAATAGCGGACTTGCCAAGGCCAACATCGCCATGACTGAGATAAAAGCAGATATTAATTTTTTCATGTCGTTTCTCCTTAATGAGTATTACGCTGAATAATCTGTATGACAACTATACATTCATTCACTCTGCCGGTTTCACAGGCCGCAACATCAGATCAGCCTGTTAAATACAGCTCCTTCAGCGGCTTTTACATTTAAGAGCAAGTACTGTGCCAGGAACAAAGAGAGAAAATTAAAGGAGTAACAGCTCGAAAAGTCAAAACATATCTCAGCCCTCACCATAGCAAGGCGGGAACAAGGCATTGAGTCATGTCCATATTAACAGGAATCTTTCCTAAAATACAGGAAAGAGCCCTGCGAGTCTTGACACAAAAGTCGGGATAAGAACGAGACAGTTGATGCGGATTCTATTGCAGGCGTTGAGAAATTTTATCGTCGGCGACAAGAATCCGATCAATATTGGTCATCTGCAGCAACTTGCGATCGTTGGCCAGAGTACGGGGAATAATGATGGTAACACCATAGCCTTCATTCAGAAGATTGAGACTGGAACAAACATAATCGGACAGTCCTGATGAGCCGGCCGGTGAGGTAAGATGGATTTGATCTTCTTGAATATAGCGGAAAATATCCTTAATATGATTCAAACCAATGGTAAAAAGAGCGGTGCGGTTTCCGATGGATCCGTTAAGATATTCATCTTCAATCGCATTCGGAATATTTTGCAGGATTTGGGCGGTTCTTACCTCCTGAAGATAAATCAGCTCTGCTATGTTGCTGGGAGAACTTGAATGCTGTGAGCTCAGTTTACAAAGACTGTTGCGCACCGCATCATACATGCCCTTGTCTTCCACCTGCGAAGCTTGAAAACTGTGATATTGCATGAGCAGCATTTCCGCGTTCACATATGGCGTATCGGCAGTCAGCTTTTCCTGGATGAGAAGGTTATCCAAATGGACCGGATTGAAAGTGGCAAGTGGCTGAAAACCGGATGGTTTAGGGGCAGCCGCAACCTTTTTATCGGTGAAATAGCCTTCAGGAAGCAATAGATTCAAACTCATGTTCTGCTTCAACCACTCTCCGATGCGGAATATCTCCATCTGTGTCTGAACGGTGGTGCTGTTGTTAGCACCACTGTCAGGATCTTTATGGTTGATTCCGATGATATAAAGTTGTTTGGGGCTTTGCGCATTTATGCGGTAGATGACTTCCCCGTATTTGGACGGCAGGTTCAAATAATTGGTCGAAGGAGTAGATACTGCCGTGGCAGCGGATACACTATTGAAGGTCGTAAAAATCCAGAGAAGAGAGACAAGAAGGACAATGCCGGACCGGGCCTGAACCGAAGCGAAAACTCGGCTTCGTAAAATTGCGGCGTCCCGATGCAGAAGGCGGAAGTTGTCATGAAGCGAGGCAAAAAACGGCATTTCTGTAATCCCCCAACCGGTTGTCTGGTTCGTGCAGCAGGGGTATACAGAAAAAATGCCTTCTAATCCGTATCTGGCAATCCCGCTGTCCTTGGGGTTTACGCCCCTTTAGACCGGTAACTTTGCGCATTCATCTTTCGATGAATTTGCCTTTATCAGATAGTTTCCAGATAAGTGATAATATCTCTCACTCACTGTACGAACAGGCTATCATGCTTTCCGATTTGTGTCAATGGGGCAACAGCCTCAACAGCCTGTGTAACAGTGACCAGGAGGTCATTACGAGGATACTTGGAACATGCTTGATTATTGAAATTTCAGAAGGAAAAGTTACAGGGGTCTCATGCTGAAAAAAATGACTCCAAGCTAAACTTTTTATAACCAGCTTTGCCTGTAAAATTTGTTTCGCGCAACAAAACCAAAGGTGATTCAGCTATTTATTTAAACCAATCAACTACTTCTCTCCGACAATTTCTTCAAGCGCCAGATTCTGATATGTATGAAAGAACCGGTGGCAAAAGTCATCCCATTGACGACAGATCTTTCTCGTTGCCTCGGTATTTTCAGCGAGGCTGAGATCGGCGACGAGGGTTTCAATTTCCTCTTGAAACCCGCTGACCAGCGGTTTATCAGCACCGGCAAGCAGATTGCCAACGAATTCGGCCGGCTGGTAGATCGATTGTATCTGTTGCAGATCCCGATGGATCTGACTGAGCAGGACATTTCGAGGGCCTTCCCAAAGTTCGTTTACCGCGGCATCCCGATACAACCGCGGAATTGACGAGAAATCCTCCATCACACCATGTCCACCGAAAAGGGACATGGCCAGTCGCAGCTGGTCCACGGCATCACGGGATACGGATATCTTCTGCAGCATTACCAGTTGCCGGACATCGAAACGTTTTTTCTGCAAATCGAGGGGCTCGGCCGGGTTGATGGCGGTCTTCACCTTTCCTTTAAGTTGCAGAAATTCCTGATAGATTTTGAAGGCTCCAGCGGTAGCTCTCCGGGCTGTCCGACCAAGCTCGGCAAGCTGGACGGCGACCATCGGAAAATCCTTGATCTTCCGGTCAAAAGCAGTTCTGAATTCACTGTACATCTTTGCCTCGCGGGCAGCCCTGGTCATACTCGCTGCCCCGCAAAGTCCCACTGTCAGGCGAGAGTAGGTCAGCACAACCCCGACGACATTGGCCAGACCGCGAGCAACCGGCCCTACCGGATAGGCGATAGCGCCGTTAAAGGTCATTTCCCCCGTGGTTAACTCGGACGTCCCCATTTTCCACTTGATGCGATCTATGGTGCATCCGTTGCGACGCTCTTTTGCCTTGTTGCCAGGCAGCCAGGAAGGCACGACAAAAATTCCGATTTTTTCGGAGCCGCGCGGTTTGGCAGTGACGACGGCATAATCGGCATGGGTTGCCGAACAGAAAAACTTCGTGCCGTACAATTTCCAGGCTGGTCCTTCCTGAACAGCTTCCAGCAGATTGGCCGGGACATCGGAACCTCCCTGGATCTCTGAAAGATATTGAGCTCCAATGGCAAATTCGCCGTCTTGGCCCTCTTTACAGTGAGCCAGGATTTGCTGTGTCTCCGGAGTGTCCGCGAAGGATTCGAGAATAGCCACCAGTCCTTCCGTACAGGTGATGGGACAGGCTATGCAGGCCTCCCCGTTCTGATAAATCAGAAACATTTTCACCAGCCGTTCCCAGGGATTGGTTTTTCCGGAAAACAGAGCTTCGGAGAAAACTTCCTTTTCCATAATTTCCGTCTCCATTGGTCGGACAATCCGATCGATCCGATGAAGGTGTCCGTCGTAATGGAGGAGGGACGGCCTCTTTTCAGGCCGGGCGGCGGCATCGGCAAGATCCCGCCAGCGAAAGGAAGCTTTCAGGGAAAGTTTGCGAGCCGCTTCGTCGACAGCCTGCCGGTCATTGCCGGCAAAATGCTTGACAACTTTTTGCAGCCAGGGGTCGTCGGCATAATAGTCATAGCGGTTTCGTTTGTTGAGGAATTCATCAAAATTGTATGGATTGTTTCTATTAGGGAGCGACATACTATTCTCCTTTGCAAAAATTCAGAACGGTAAAAGAAAGGTTCCGGGAAATTGCTCCGGCCGGGAATCGAACAAAAATTTTTCAAGACTTTTCCGTTCTCTCGTTCGGCTTTGGTTTTCGTCGTAAATGGATGGTTTCCTTGATCTCGACTCTTCTTATCTGATCTGATGAGAGCAGTTCTATCCGCCAATTTTCCATAAACCGGTCGATAACATATCCAATTGTATAAAAACGTCTCTCGCGAACATATTTCCTTGGGTATTTTCGGAGCAGTCCTTGTGTGTCTTTTCCCAGATGCTTGTCGATCCGATATACCGGTCGTATCGAAAGAA
Organism: uncultured delta proteobacterium; assembly: GCA_963835305.1. Classification (GTDB taxonomy): domain Bacteria; phylum Desulfobacterota; class Desulfobulbia; order Desulfobulbales; family Desulfocapsaceae; genus Desulforhopalus_A. The sequence continues at coordinate 611,974 of CAWIEU010000004.1, read as the reverse complement.
TCGAATTCTTGCCTATGAAATCAATCATCATACCAACGTCAAAAGTACTATCTCCATCAAGAGTGGTAATATCAAGAACCTGGAAAGTGATGTCCTCAATCCGATATAAATTTTTTAAAAGAGTACAGCCGCGAATGAAACGTGCATCGTAATCAATTCCTACAACCTGTGCGGCTCCTGCATCTTTCACGACAAAGTAGAAATATGGTTATAAAAATCACTCTGGACCTGAATTCCTCATATCATTATAGTAAGATAACAATCAAAAAAAAGCAGTTCCAGGCCAAACATTATCCAGCAAACGGACTCCAGGTCGAGCCGGATTCATAACCGTTCACCGGTAATAGCAAAATGCTCGTATAACCTTGGACTTCTAAATGTTTAACAGAACTCCGAAGGCGCGCAACCAGTCTGACGGGACATTGAGGGGCGGATTTCAAAACCCGCGCCTCAATGCACGACGGTCTGATAGTGGGCAAATGGGAGTGCTGGTGAACTTTTACCCGGATTCTAAGCAGTTTCTGATGTCAATTGACTCTTCTGTTAGAAGGAGAACAAGGTGCCGGTAATAGCCAAGGTTGTCTGTTTCCTCATATGGGTAAATTTTCTGCCGTCTTTTGCCTGCCTGATGCGGGGAAGAAGGTTCAAGAAACCACTGGACGGCGGCCTCGTCTGGTTTGATCGGCAGCCGATATTCGGCGAGCATAAAACGTTCAACGGGATCATGATCAGTCTGCTGGGTGGAATTGTGGCTTTTCCCTTGATGGATCTACCTTGGCATATAGTCGGTACTGCTGCTTTGCTGGCCATGGCGGGTGATTTGCTGTCCAGTTTCATCAAGCGCAGATTAGCCTTGCCTTCCGGAAAAAGCGTAATCGTTCTTGATCAACTCTTTGAATCCCTGCTGCCGACCCTCTATCTGAAACCGATACTGCATATCAGTCTCGTCCAAACAATTCTCATACTCGTTTTCTTTATTTTAATTGCTCACTTAGGCGCTTTCCTGTGGAGAATTTTAACCTTCCGCCCCGCGCCGGATAATCATCTGCGCATTCTCCGTTCCACAGTTCGCTGGCGGGAGTGGCGCTCCTGCCATACACCACTCTCCAGGTGGCAGACTCTCCTCAATCTTAGCAATCTTCTCACCTATCAGGTTTTTTACACTTCTTTATTCAAATTAGCGGGTCTGCATCAGAAGGGGTTGCAGAATGCCTTACAGGTGAAAGCGGAACGCCTTACCTTGTGGTTTCCCACGTTGCCCGAATCTTTCGATGGATACACCATTCTTTTTCTGACGGATCTCCATTTGGACGGGCTGGAAGGTCTGACGGATGAGCTTATTCGGCAAGTCAAGGATATCAACCCGGATCTTTGTCTTATTGGTGGGGACATCCGCATGAAAACCTATGGTCCGATGGCCCCGTGCATGAGAGAATTACGCAGACTGCTGCGTCATGTTCAGGCGAGACATGGTGTTCTGGGTGTGCTCGGCAATCACGATTGCATTGAAATGGTACCGGATTTTGAAGAAGCAGGTATTATCATGCTCATTAACGAATCCTGGGAACTGACGGAAGGGGCGCAAAGAATTTGGGTGGTGGGCGTTGATGATCCGCATTACTATAAAACGCACGATTTCAGCCGGGCGTTTCGACGAGTGCCGGAACGGGATTTTACCATCCTGCTGGTCCATTCTCCCGAGGTATATAAAATAGGCTCCGCTTACCGGGCAAACCTCTATCTCTGCGGCCATACCCATGGAGGTCAGATCTGCCTGTCGCCGCTCAATCCTCTTTTAACCAACAGCAACGCTCCCCGTTTTACCGCTTCGGGGCGTTGGGATTATCGGAGGATGACTGGTTATACCAGCCGAGGCGCGGGTGCTTCCGGTGTTCCCCTGAGATTTAATTGTCCTGGGGAAGTAACCGTTATTAAACTGCGTAGCGGATTTATTTAAAGTCGCTTCGGCATTCACTTGCTTTTTTTTGCTGTTTTTACGTATCCTCGTAGGTACACAAGGTGTGGTTATGCAGGAGTTGACGACGCCCCTACCTGAAGAACCAATCGCACCGCACCTGTCAACAGTTCAAGGACCGAATACCTGTGAATATACTTATTGTTGAACCATCAAAGATCTATCAGCTGGCACTGGAAAAAATTTTCGCATCATATGCTACCAATCTTTTTATCACTGAATCCGGGTCCGAGGCAAAAAAAATCTATAACTCCGTCTCCATCGATCTGATCTGCCTCTCTTTTTATCTTGCCGACATGGATGGGATCGACCTTGTATCCACCTTCAGGAATCAGAAGTGGGGGGAAACACTGCCCATACTCATGATCACCTCCAAAGAAAGTCAGGACGCAACCATAAAAAGCCTGCATGACGGAGTGACGGAAGTTTTCCGGAAAAATAATCTCGCCTCGCTGGAAAAATATCTGCTGACCTATGCGCAATATGCGCGGCAGCATGCCAACCTGTCAGGGGACATTTTATTGATCGACAGCAACATGCAGCAGGCCCAGGCTATTTGTGATTTCTTTAAAGATTCTCAACTCAAATTCGTTCACTTTACCAGCGCGGAGGAAGCAACCGATATGGCTCGCGCGGCTGAGTTCGATCTGGTTATCACTAACGTCATTCTCAGCGGGCCTATGAGCGGTATGGCCCTGATCCGTGAAATTCGGGAAATCAACGAAACGATGTACCGTGTGCCGATTTTGGCGATTACCGGTCAGACCAACGTTTCTCAGAAAATAGAACTGCTTCGCGCGGGAGCCAACGATTCCATCCAGAAACCAATTCTTCTCGAAGAGCTCAGTGTCCGTATGAAAAACCTTTTGCAGAACAAAAAACTCTTTGATACCGTAGAGTTACAAAAGCAGCAACTCAAGGAGATGGCTTTTCGTGATTCACTCACAGGCCTTTACAACAGGCATCTCCTGCTTGCCACTGCGGAACGGAGCCTGGAAGAATCCTATCGGCATGGTTATCCCATGTCTCTCATGGTCATTGATCTCGATCACTTTAAAAAAGTCAACGACACCTTTGGCCATGCGACCGGAGATGTGGTATTGCAGGCGATTGCCGATTTACTGTTGCGGACGTTTCGGGGCAGCGACACGGCGGTTCGCTTCGGGGGCGAGGAATTCGTAGTGCTGCTTCCCCATTGCAGCGGGGAAGCGGCAATTGCCAAGGCACAGACGCTGCGTCTGCAAATAGAAAAGCTGAGGCCGGCCTCGATTGACGTCACTGCAAGTATTGGCGTCTCCCATACTTTGGAAAAAGTTAAAACCACCTACGATGCACTCTTTGCTGCTGCCGATGAGGCTGTTTACGCCGCCAAAAAGAGCGGGCGAAACTGTGTCGCTTTCCGCGAGCCGGTAATGCCCGTTTCTTTGAGCATGACGACGTTGGCAAAGAATTAGAACAAAGACAAGTTATTACAACAGGAGTAAGTCAAATGCATGGATATCTGTCTGTTCTTGTACTGTTTATGACGTTTGCTTCACCGTGTCCAGCTCGCTCGGCCGGAGAGGTTCAAAACTGGTTTCATGATCCATTCTTTCAGATCTCCAGCGCCGTGCCGGATTGCCCGATGCCCGCGGGGCCATATGTAACAGAGAAACAAAGAACAGCCGAAGCCCATCATCGTGCCGAAAGGGGAACGACCTGCTGGCTGGTAGGAAAATGTGATCGACCATCGTCGTATGACTATGATCAAGACATTGCCACTGCCTTCAAAAAGGCTCTGGCAAATAACACCTCCTTTCAAGATTCCACACTCTGGGTCACGGTCCAGGGCCGTGTCGTCTATATCGAGGGTTGTGCCGGGGAGCCCGGCATCGCGGGCAGGATCGAAAAATTCGCCATGGGCTTGCCGTATGTTGAGATAGCCGTGGCAAAGATCCGTTCGGATCCATCCACGCCACCTCCATACGTTATTTTAGAGAACCCCTGATTTCTCCATGGATTGGCGGATTTCAGGCAGGGCGAACACATAGGTTAGGGCGAACACCCAGTTCGCCCCCACGGCATTACAGATCGGTCAGTGTCTTTAAAAAGGCGACGATATCGTCTTCTTCCGCATCGGTCAGTCCGAGATTACCCAAGTTATCAGCCGTATTCAGATTTTCCATCACCTCCGGGGCTTCCCAACCATCAACATCCCGGGTATTTTTAAAACTGACTATATCCTTTAGAGTGGGGAAATAGCCGTTATGCCCATAGGGTGCCGTCAGGGCGACATTTCTCAACGTCGGCACCTTAAATTTACCATTCTGCGCGGCCTCCCCGAGGAAGCCACCCAGCCCAAGGTCGATGGCATTATCCGCCAGCAGAGGATTGACCGGAATGCCTATGTTTTCATAGGTGTATTTGGTAAACAGCGGTCCTTTTCCAGTAACATCCTCCATGGAATGGCATTTTGAACAATTGCTTTTAAAGAGTGCCATGCCATTTCTCTCCTGGTCGGTAAGCCGCCCCTGATCGAAGCGGGAATTGAACCGCTGCACTTCAGATGAACGTTCATAAGCCGCGATTGCCAGTGCGATATAGTCATAGGCAACGTCCACATCATCCAGCGAACCTGCGCCAAAAACCGTATAAAAGAGATGGGCGTACGTTGCGTTGCGAACAACCTGGACTACCGCTTCCTTACTCGGCATATTCATCTCAACCGGGTTCAATGGCGGCCCCTGAGCTTGTTCTGCCAGCGGATCCTCAAGAGTCCAGCCTGTTGCCCGGCCATCCCAGAACATCCCGCCGAAATAAGCTCCATTCTCGTCCTGCTGGAGCACAGGACTGTAACCGGCGTAGGCTGCAGTTGGTGCATTTCGATCTCCCCGGCTTACACCGTCGTCCCCGAGCGAGACAACGGTATAATAAGGGTCTCGGCTGTTGGTAGGATCTGCAAAACCGGTCATATGATGATGGCAGGTATGGCAGGATTCAGTTTTGTTTAGGGAAAAATCCTTATCGTGGTACATGGCCTTGCCGAGTTGCTCCATTCGTGTCAGTCCTGCCGCCCAGATTGTTGCCGCAGTTCCAGCCAACAGCAGTATAATAGTGCTCATCATTGCCTTTTTCATAGATCCCCTCCCCCCATTAGTTAATTTTTTGTAAACGATTTGTGCCTCCCTGCTTTAGCCGAAGAGTAAGCGGCCTTTCGCAATGCGGTTTTTCCAACCGTTTTCAGGGTGCACTGGAAACTTTCTTTTGCTCCTGCGCCAAGCCGATACAGCATCTCAATGGTTGCCTCCGCCACCGCCGGAGCCACCGCCGGAGCCACCTCCTCCACCACCGTCACCACCGCTGCCACCAGGTCCACCGCCCCCGTCACCGCCGCTGCCACTATGGCCGCTGTCACTGCCAGCAGTTCCCTCCCCCATGCCTGCCTGGTGACCGATATCAGCACCATGACCGCTTATACCTGATAATTCTCCAGCCTGGACGCCATGGTCGATGGCTGCGCCAAGCTGTCTTGCGGACCGTTCCATATTGTCGCGGGTATCACCGGCCAGGGTATGGCGGATGGTTCGCATTCCCTCCTTGCTGTACCCCTTCCTGAGAGCGGCCCCCAACACCTCACTGGTGGTCCTGGAGGAAATTCCCTGGCGTACCATATCCCTGGCGGTGATCAGAGTTTCCGCAGCAAGCCTTGGTCCATCAATTGTTCCGAGTCTGCGACTCCCCGCCAGCAAAGCACCGGTAAGTTTTTGAGCATCTTGCTTGGACATTCCGGCAGCGAGGCAATCGGCGTAAGTCTCGGCAAGGTCGGGCTGCTTCAGTTTCACGGCCATTTTTTCGGCAAATCCATAACGGTCTCTTACCTTGGCCGAGGCCGCCAGAATAGTTTCCGGAGGAACGCGTTTGGCAATACCTTCATGAATTTTCTCGCGAACCGCCCAGGTCGTGCGCCCCGGATAGTTTCCTTCAGTCATCTGTTCCGCTGCGCGAACCATCTGTTCCCTGGTAAAATGCGCTCCTGCCATAGCCTGCACAGTCGCCCGAGCATCTGCCTGCGGCAAACCATCACGGATGAGCCGGTTTTCAACCGCCCTGAAAGTCTCATGTACTCCGGCAGCGTCGCCCGGTGCTTCCCCGGCATGAACCATTACAGGCAGTAACAAAACCATCAACCATACTATTTTTCCCATCGTAATCTCCTTTCTCCACGCTCGGCAATTATTGTGAACTGCGTGTGCTGTTCCTTTGATCAAGGCACATAAACGCAATTCGCCGCCCCGAAATCGTCTTTCTCCTTATAACGGCATGCCGGGACGTACACCCTGCCGTCAACTATATAAAAGTAGTCAAACTCCCTGTCTGCGAGGTTGCTGATTGTCCACAAGCCACGGTAATCTTTATGAGTTGTATGCTCCTTAAAGCTGTCGGCGGATGAAACGAAGATCACTTTGGAGGCCTTTGGAGCATCAAGATAGATTGTCACTCCCTTTGACTGCCTGGCAATATAATGGTCCGATGTGCAAGCTGAGACCGAAAGGAGCAGAATGGCACTAAGAAACCGGATCATCGCTGCCTCCTATAACAATCACTGAATTCTCTCCGCCAAAATCATCAGGCTCTCTGGCGGCAACACTGGGATCGGCCATTTTTTCACCATCTTTAATAAGATAACTGTACCGATATTCGCCTGGAGGAATCTTCAGAGTGAGGGCCCAATAACCGGTTGTACCAACTTTTCGCAGCGGTACCGGACTCCAGTCTGTAAAGGTTCCTATGATCTCGGCATGGCTGGCCTTCGGCAGATAGAGGACAAAACGATAGGCGAGCCGATCCCGGGAACCGACCGGTGCCGGTTGCTGAAGAAACAACAGCCCCCCCATGACGATGAGCAAACCCGCGGTGACCAAGGCTGGAAAAGGCTGCCACCATGATCTGATCAGTTCGAGCAGGGAAGGTGATGATTTCACATGAAATTTTTCCATAACCGATGCTGCCTCAGGACATGCTCTCAGTAATTTTTCCTGCTCCAGGAGAGCAACGGTATCTGTGGAAAATTGTTCGCTGGCATGAACTGTCTCGACGAATTCGATTTTTTCATCCAGATCCATTTCGTTATCGATAAACTGAGAAATCAGATATTCATTCATGATGGTTTCTCTTGAAGAAGTTTTTTCAGTTTCAGCCGTGCTCGATGTACCTTCACCTTGATATTGGCGACACTGCATTTTCTGATATCGGCTATTTCCTGATAGCTGAGGACACTACTGACCACCAGGGCCAGGATATCCCGCTCCTCTTCGCCAAGCTTTTCCAGCGCTGCGAGAATTATGCCGGATTGTTCCCTGGCGATGTAGGTCTCTTCCTGATCCGTGACCATGTCCTGCACGACATCTTCATGGTGCATCAGCCGGCTATTATTTCGCACATGGTCATAAAAAAGATTACGGCCAATGGTAAAGAGCAGCGCCGGGCTCTGTTCGTGATTTCGATATCTCTCCAAATAACGGGTAAAACTCTCCTGGACGAGATCAGCGGCCATATGCGTATTGCCGGTCTTGCGAAGAAGATACCCAAAGAGTCTTTCCCGGTAATCAGTATAAAACTGGCGAAATTTGTTCATTATATCTCTATAACGGAGTTCCGGATGCAGAGTTACAAAATTTCTTGAAAAATTTTCAAGATCGATCTTCCGGCAAATTCGTTTTTGCTCTCAGCTAAATTGCGCTGCGAACATTTGTACTTTTGGCGTTGGAAAGGAAGAAAAAATTACGACCCGGCAAATCGCCGTACATTAGAGGGATGGATATTCCTATTAAGATTGCAGCATCAGAGAAAATTGCGGCGGATCTTCAACTGCACCTGGCCCTGGTTGCCCGCGGCAGACCTCCTTTGGCCCGATTTACCGGTTCCTGTCCGCCGTTAGCGTTGCCTGCCGATCTATTTTCCGGTCTGTTTCGCCATTGTGCATCTGAGTATTGCCGGAGGCAATGGAGGATTGTGTCCGCCTGATCTATCTTGAACTCGAACTCCTCCATGTCATCTTCCTTGCTGGACGGCAACCGTTCGAAACCGAATTTGCAGCCGAATCGTTTCATCCGGGCGTTACTCTTCATGACCTCCATCAGCAAGGTTTTCAGCCCGATTTCTTTGGCAACGGCCATACAAAACTCCATGAGCACATTACCGACGCCCTTGCCCTGCCATCTGTCGGCGACGACAAAGGAAAGCTCAGCGGTCTCGAGATCGGAAAACCTGTTCAGCCGCACATCTCCGATTACCTTGTCACCGTCTCCCTGCACCAGCGCCAGGAAGGCCAGATCCCGGTCATAGTCCACCTGACACAATTGGGCAAGGTGGTCATGGGGCATATTGATGCGGCGCTGCCCGAATCGGAAGAAAACCGTTTCCTCCGAAAGTCCTTCGAAAAAACGACGAAGGGCAGGCTCATCCTCCCCTCGAATCGGTCTGATGTGAATTGTTGTGCCGTTTTGCAGCGAGACATCCTGCTCGTATCTGAAGGGATATGGAGGGATTGAGAGGTGGAGCGGGCAGAGATCTCCCTTGGCCCATCTATAGTTGACAGGCAGGTTCTTTTCTATCTGCATGCTCACATCCCGGACGATACAATCATCATCTATGAGCATCAAGGGATTGATGTTGATTACACCAATCTGCGGAAGATCGACTATCAGCTGGGAAAATCGCACCAGTATTTCCTCCAGAAATCGTAAACCGCCTTCCCGCTGAGCATATCGTTCCTCGAGACAGTGGTATATCTTGGTCTCCTCCATCATCCGCCTGGCAAGAGTCTGATTCAGCGGCGGCAGGCCAACGGAATAGTCTTTTTCTGCCCGCAAATATTTGCCGCCAAGGCCGAATCGTATGACGGTGCCCAAGTTCAAATTCTTCTGGGCACTCATCACCAGTTCATAGCCGTGTCTCGTAATCATCGGTTGAACAAGCACCCCTGCTTCAGGTTCCTGAAGGGTGGCGAGCCGTTCCCGCAGGAGAGCGAAGATCTTCCTGACCTCGTGATCGTCCTTGATATGCACGAACACCATATCTTCCGCTCGGCTCCTGGTAGTGTCGATTTTCATGGTAACGGGATAGCCCATACGCCGCGAGGCAAGTACCGCTTCCTCCCCATCGTGAACACAAACCGTATCGATGACCGGAATACCGTAGGACTTGAGAATTTCACCGGCCTCATCAGCGTAAAGAGTACAGCGTTTCTCTTCGATACAGCGGGCAAGGATCCTTTCCGCCTCCGCCAGTTTTGGAAAAAAATTCTTGTTGATGATTTCGGGAGTTTCCTGCAGGAGCTTGAGATTGGAATCGTAACGATACATGTACATGAAGCTCTTTACCGCCTGTTCCGGGGTAAAAAAAATCGGTATGCCCGCATGATGCAGGGATCTGGATTCATCGAGAACACTTTTTTCGCCATACCATGTACAGAATAAAGGTATTCTTAATTGAACCTTTGCAGCGGCCGCTATCGCTTTTGCTATCTTTCCCTGATCGATTCCGGGAAATGGAACACATATCACCAAGACTCCATCAACGACCCTGTCCCTCAGGCAGTTTTCAATGGCTACCCGATAATCTGCCGCCGATGCATCGGCCGGCAGGTAGAGCGGATTATGCAGGTCCCGCCTGAATGTCAACTCGGCGCTGATCGCTTCAAAGGTTTTGGCGTCCGGAGCCGCCGGCAAGCCACCCATCCCCTTCAACGCGTCCATGGCCATCTCGGAAGGGGCGATGCTGTTGGAGATGATCATTAGCCGCTTGTCTTTCGGTCGGGTTTGCTTGGCGATCGTTTCAACCAGATGAAGAAGGTCAACAATGCTGTCGACCCGCAGACAGCCGGCCCTTCTGAACAATGCCTCATAGATCAGATCCTCCTCGACCAGGAAATCGGAATCGGCAAGCGAAAGACAGGAGAAAGCCTCGGCCTTCCCCGGCTTGACAATCATGATTGGATTTTTTCGTGCAACATTACGGGCGGCGGTCATGAATCTGCGGCCGTTGTTTATCGTCTTAAGAAAAAGGAAAATTGCTCTGGTGCTGCCATCCCCGCCAAGAAAATCAATGGTGTCCGCGATATTGATGTCAAATTTCGCCCCGAGGGAAATAAAGTAACTGAAACCGATATCTTTACCGATGGCATGTTCGAGAAACGTGCTGGAAAACACTCCGCTCTCGGAAACAAAGGCGACATGTCCCTTGCCGGGCATCAACGGGAAGAGGCTGGCATTGAGATTGATGCCCGGTCTGATAAAACCGAGAGAATTGGGCCCGAGTACCCGGCAGCCATAGATGGCTGTCAATTTTCGGAGCTGTTCGTTTATAAGAGAAGGATGTCCGACTCGACAGGTATAGTCGGGAGCAAGGATGATAGCCCCTTTAACTCCTTTCTCACCGCAATCCTTCAGCACTGACTGCAGGTTTTCCGGAGCGGTTCCCACCAGAGCGAGATCAATCGGCTGGGTGATGTCGGCAACGGAAAGATATACGCCGGTCTTCCGTGTGCCGCGTACGGCGGGATTGACTGTGTAAATATTACCCTTAAACCCCCGGCCGAACAGGTTTTTATTGATGTGATACCCAATTGAGGTCTTATCCTCATTTTCCCCGATAACCGCAATAGTTCGAGGATTGAAGAGGAAACTCAAATTTTTCTGTGACATACGCCATTCTCCATTAAGGAAGAACTCTAACGTCGTTATCACAATATTTCAGACAACTGGGAAATACCTGCTTGCCGGCAATATATTTAACCGGCTTTAAAAGGAATGGTCTCCGGTTTTTGCTGAGATTTTGGGTTTGATATATCGCTCTTCCTGTCGGCAGACCGGAGTCCGGCGCGCGTTATTATCAGTTACCTTTACTATAGTCATCGGCAGCATCATTACCAGCAGAGCAACGACAAAACAGGAGGATAGCGTTGAGAGCTCTATTTCATATTGACACATCTGCATATGCGGATTAATTAGTATCAGAAGTCGGTCATCTCATCATCAGGAAATGAATCCTGCCGGAGAATAATTCATAGAGAGCCCGGTTTTCGGACCAAATGGAGAATATGAAGACAGAGTCAACACAACAGGAGGCAAGCCTGCTCGGAAATGCCCAAATGTTCAAAGCACTGGGGGATGAAACCAGGTTGCGGATACTTGGTTTGCTGAACCATGGCGAGCTTTGTGTCTGCGATATCATGGAAGTTTTAAGGTTACCTCAGTCCACCGCATCGAGACATCTTGCCTATTTGAAAAATGCCGGGTGGGTCACCGGAACCAGACGCGGAAAATGGATGTACTATCAGTTCGATACCAGTGTCCTCAGCGATTCGTTTCAGAGCCGGATAATCCATTACCTGGCCGGCCTTGAAGAAGTAAAAGCCGACCACCAGGCGCTGGCCTGCCATCTGAAGAAAAAAGATAACCAGTCATGTAATTAACAACACTTATCCATCAACTCACAAATGAACAAAATGAAGCCTACAACGAAAAGACTTTCCTTTTTAGATCGTTTTTTAACTCTCTGGATCTTCCTGGCCATGTTCATCGGCGTCATGACAGGCTATTTTTACCCTCCGGTACAAAATATCATCAATTCTTTTCAGGTGGGAACAACCAATGTGCCGATCGCCATCGGCCTGATCATGATGATGTACCCGCCTCTTGCCAAGGTAAAATATGAAGAGCTGGGCAGGTCTTCAAAAACACCCGCGTGCTGGCCTTATCACTTATCCAGAACTGGCTGATAGGCCCGGTTCTGATGTTTTTCCTGGCCATAACCTTTCTTTCCGGCCACCATGAATATATGGTCGGCCTCATTCTGATCGGTCTGGCCCGCTGCATCGCCATGGTCATTGTCTGGAATGAACTTGCAGACGGAGACTCGGAATACTGTGCGGGCCTGGTCGCCTTCAACTCGATATTCCAGGTGTTCTTTTTTTCTTTTTATGCCTGGATTTTTATCACCATCGTTCCTGACTGGTTTGGACTTGAAGGTGCCGTCGTTGACGTGTCCATCGCGGAAATTGCCAAATCTGTTTTCATCTACCTGGGTATTCCCTTTCTAGGCGGCATGATCACCAGGCTGATAGGTATTAAAATGAAAGGTAAAGAGTGGTATGAGACTGTTTTTATACCGAAAATCAGCCCATTCACCCTTATATTTCTGCTTTTTACCATCGTGGTGATGTTTGCCTTGAAAGGCGAATATATCGTCCAACTGCCTTTCGATGTTCTGCGCATAGCCGTGCCGTTGACGATATATTTTCTGGTCATGTTCCTGGTTTCCTTTTTTCTGTCCATAAAGGTGGGTGCCACCTACGAGCAAACCACCACTCTCAGTTTCACCGCCGCCTCGAATAATTTTGAATTGGCGATCGCCGTGGCAATTGCCGTGTTCGGCATCAATTCGGGGGAAGCGTTTGCCGCCGTTATCGGTCCACTGGTCGAGGTTCCCGTTTTGATTGCTCTGGTGAATGTCGCCCTTCGCTTTAAAGACCGGTATTTTCCCTATGAGAGAAAGACGCTGGCAGGTGTATGCCATGTATGCGTGAAAGAATGAGTTTCAGGTTTGCTAAATCTTCTAAGCGAGGAACTCCATATGTTATTAACAGGCTATTCACTTGAAATTTTCAAATCGAAGTGCCAATCGGAAGCCAAGGGAGTGCATTGCTTTGCCCATCTTAATGATGATGTTTGTGAAGTACTGCCGTTTCTCAATACGGTGCTCGGAGGTTTTATTTACATTAAAGAACCTCCGGCGCTGACCTTGAAAAACTATGGCAAGCTGATAACGATCCATCCTCGGAAAATTGCGGTGAACGCCTTGCGGGACCGTGAGGAAGCGGAGAAAATAGTCGCTTGGCTGCAACGTGAAATAAATGACACCTGGGAGCGGCGAACCGAGATAAAGCCCAGCACGGAAAGCATGCGGCAGCCGGTCCTCATGGAAGTTTTAAAACTGCTGCCGAAAACCAATTGCAGACAATGCAACGAACCTACCTGTATGGTCTTTGCCGCCAGGGTTATAGAAGGAAGCAAGGATCAGGATGATTGTCCGCCTCTTGAGCCGCACAATAAATTATTACTGCAGAAATATTTATCACAATTTCGATTTGACTAGGCTGGATAACAAGAGTCTCAAAACGTCCTCCCCTCTTTGGAGGATGTTGCTGCAGGTAGTTATTTTATTTATAATACCAATAAATTACCTCAAGAGTCATGAAGCAGACAGCCCCAAATAAAGTCTCAATTCTCTTTCTCTGCACCGGCAATTCCTGCCGGAGCCAGATGGCGGAAGGATGGGCAAACACCCTGAAAGCACAGGAAATCGAAGCCTATTCCGCGGGCATAGAGAAACATGGCCTGAATCCATCGGCAGCCAAAGTAATGGCGGAAGCGGGAGTGGACATTTCCTCTCAGCACTCGAAATTGCTAAACGAATTGCCCGTGCAGAAGTTTGACTGGATTATCACCCTCTGCGGTCAGGCAAATGAAACCTGCCCCTTCTTTCCGGGCAGAAAGATGCATCATGGTTTCGACGACCCTCCGCAGCTTGCCCGGAATGCACAAACCGAAGAAGAAAAACTCGCCCACTACAGAAGGGTAAGAGATGAGATTCGGGATTTCATCGCATCTCTCCCAGGATCACTTTCTTCCGCATCCATGGCAATGAGGACGATTAGCGGAAAATTAACAAAGCCAAAGCCAATATCCCGGACAGGAAAGGTTAAGGAACAACCAGGACAGGGCAATAAATCTTGTTGAGTACTTTATGAGTAACGCTGCCGAGAAACAGTCCGGCAATCTCTGAGTGTCCGTGAGAACCCATGATTATTAAATCAAATTCTTTTTTCTTAGCCAAATTGGTCAATATCAGACCGGGAGGTCCGGCAAGAGTCTCCAGTTTATACTCAACGCCCTGATTGGCAAAAATCCCCTCGGCTCTCAGCAATATGGCCTGCGCCTCCTTCTTCATGTTCTCCTGGAGGTCCTTTATCAGTAATTCCGGCACTTCAGGCATATTCCCGCGCCATTCATAACAATTGACAATAGTGACATGAGCCCCGACGAGTTTGGCCAGATCGAGCGCATATTTGGCTGCATTTACGGAATGTTCGGAACTGTCATAGGGAAGAAGAATTTTTTCGATTTTCATGAAGTGCCTCTCATTTCAGGAAGTGATTATAGGTGATATCGCTGACTTGCAGATAACTGCTGCTGGAGAAAATATAATACCTCCCGCGCCTTAAGCAATCCTTGAAATCGCCAGGATTAGCTGATCCCACGACGCCGTCATTTTGAAGAGATCGCCAAAGAACGGAATTTTCCATAAATGTTCCGAAAAAATCAGGCCCTCACTCCAAATATAGATCGGATACATCGCAATAGCTCCGCAGCCACTATTCTACTCGCGACAGCTGCGAGTGTAAGGTTGCAGGACAATTATGCTTGTCAGCCTGGTTATTTCCTTTCGTTTTCCATATACTGAATCCTAACTGATTTAGTTCCATCCTGATCATTACGATATTTCGCCAAGAGATATTGCCGAGATCTCACCTTGGGTTACCCACAATGATTTGGCTGGTCGTATTCCCACTAGCGAAAGGAATTTTTCATGACTGAAACAAAAGAGGTAGCGCCGTCTGGAAAACGGTCGCAAATGAATTTTAAAATGCTGGTATTGCCGAAACTGCCGCCCTGGCCATTGTTAGCTGTGGCGGCGGTGCTTGCGGCGGGTATTTTCATCTGGTTTTTTTGCCGGATCGAACCCGAGGCCGGAGAGATTGCCGTGCTGATCCGCAAAACCGGTGAAAATCTCGCTCCGGGCCAGGTTATCGCCCTCGACAATAAACATAAGGGCATCCAACTCGATGTGCTTGCCGAAGGCCGCTATTTTAAAAACCCCTATACCTGGAGTTGGAAGATCCGGCGCATCCTCGACGTTCCCGCCGGAAAACTCGGCGTGATGACCCGGCTCTACGGCGAAGAATTACCGCCGGGCAAAATTATCGCCGACAGCAACCAGCGCGGCATCATGCAGGAAATTCTCCGCCCCGGTAAATACCGCATCAACCCTTACGCTTACAATGTCGCACTGTTTGACGCGATAAGCATCAATCCCGGTCACGTCGGGGTGGTAACCGCCATGACCGGTAAAGATGTGCTTAACGATTACCTGCCGCCGGACCAGCGAAATACCTTTATGGTGGAGAAAGGCTTGAAGGGAGTCATGGGCCGCCTGCTCGATCCCGGTACGCATTATCTCAATCCGTACATGTACAATATCGTCGAAGTAAACACCCAGAGCCAGCGTTTCGAGATGTCCGGCAAGGATGTCATCAACTTCCTGACCCTGGATGGATTTTCCGTATCCGTTGAAGGAACCATCGAGTTTGGCATCGAGCGCGACGAGGCTGCCTTCCTGACCCACCGGGTTGGCGACATGGACGACATCATCAAGAAACTGATCCTGCCCCGCGCCCGTGGTTTCAGCCGCATCGAAGGCAGCAAGCATCCGGCAGTCGATTTTATCGTCGGAGAAACCCGGCAAAAATTTCAAAGCGATCTGGAAAACCATCTGCGGGCCAAATCAAAAGGCTGGGGGATCGACATAAAATCGGTGCTGGTTCGCAAGATCATCGTTCCGGACCAGATCGCCGGCATCAATCGCGACCGTGAACTGGCAGTTCAGGATGCCGCTAAATATGAACAGCAGATTATCCAGGCAAAATCCAAGGCAGAGCTGACCAAGCAGGAGATGCTGGCTATCCAGAGTAAGGAAAAAGTCGAGGCCGACACCAGGCGCATTCGGGCGATCATCGATGCCCAGCAGGATCAGAGCGTCCGTTTGATTGCCGCGAAAAAGGAATTGGCAGTGGCCAAGCTGGAATTCGAGGCCGCAAGATTCCAGGCCGATGCCATTCTCTTGACCGCGGATGGCGAAAAGGATGCCATCAAAGCTAAAAACGAGGCCGAGGCGTACGTCCTGAAGAATCGGGTGAACTCCCTTGGCGGCGGCGAGAATTTCGCCCGCTACACCTTGTATGAAAAGATCGGTCCGCAGGTGCTTTCAGTACTCAGCAGCGACTCGACTGAAGGGCTGGGTAGAATTTTCGGCACGTTCAACCCCGCCGGAGGAGGTGCAAAATGAATAAAGGTTTCAGAACGGTTGCGGGCATTGTTCTTGTCCTGGTATTTGCCGAAGTTATATGGCAATGGGGCTTCTGCCGCTTTTATGTAGGGCCCAATGAAATGGCGATCATTACCGCGAAAAACGGCGATCCTCTGGAGCCTGGGCAGATCCTTGCCCATAAGGGTCAGAAAGGTATCTGGGAGGAGACCTTCGGTGAGGGACGTCATTTTCTCAATCCGATGTTCTATGAATGGGAAATCATTGATTCAACCATCGTGCCGCCCGGCAAGGTGGCGGTGGTAACCTCCAAGGTTGGAGAAAAACTGCCCGAGGGTGAATTCATTGCCGAACGAGGCCAGAAAGGTATCTGGCGGAGTGTGCTTGGTCCCGGCAAGTATCGCTTGAATCCCTATGGCTACAACATTGAAATCGTCGACGCCATCAGTATTCCCGTCGGCTACGTCGGGGTTATCACCTCACTCTCCGGTGTGCAGGCCGAAGGCGGACAATTCGCCGCCGAAAAGCAAAAGGGAGTCCGCCGGGATGTGCTGCAACCGGGCCTCTACTATGTCAATCCGAAAGAATACAAGGTCGATGTACTGGAAATCGGCATCAACCAGGTCTCGCTCCTTGGCCAGACTGGCGGCAAGGTTGTCACCAAAGCCAGGCAGCTCGGCCAGAATGAGGCTCTGAACGTACTGCAGTCCGCCGTGCTTGAAAAGCAGGAAGCCAAACGGCAGGATTATTTTAGTAAGCGATTGTCATCCTCTTCCCGGATGCAGAAATTCAAGACCGGCGAACAGGTCGATTTCGATGCGGGCCGTCCGTTGGCACACATGGCACCTGCTCCACTTGAAGAAGGGGAAATGAACCTGACGGAACTGGTGAGTTTTCCATCCCGCGACGGTTTTCAGATCAGTCTCGACATGACCGTGGAGTTTGAGCTCTCGCCAGCCAGCATTGCCGGAATCTTCCGGCGCTATGGCGACCTGCCCGCAGTGGTCGACAAGATCATCATGCCGCAGATTACCTCAATTTCCCGCAACAAGGGTTCGGAATATCGTGCCAAGGATTTCATCGTCGGCGAAGGCCGCGAAAAATTCCAGAACGACATCACCGTATCTCTTGAGCAAACGCTGGGTACCAAGGGAGTCAAGGTATATAACGCTCTCATTCGCCATGTCGAGGTGCCCGACGAAATCCGCGCCCCGATTCAGCAGGCGAGCATTGCCATCGAGCAGGATCTGACCAACAAGGAACGGCAAAATACCGCTCGAAAACAGGCCGAGCTCAATACGGAGCTTTCCCTCATCCAACAGCGCGGCGAGCAGGTGCAGCAGGAGACGGAAAAGATCAAAGCGGAAATCGCCGCCGACCTTGACAAACAGGTGGCCCAGATTCAAGCGGAAACGCTGAGGCAAACTGCTGAAATCAAGAAACTGACTGCTGCTATTGCAGCGGATAAAGTACGGCTTCTCGGTCAGGCAAATGCCTCAGCCCTGCAAAAAGTGGAAGGTGAAAAGGCTCAAGGACTCATGCTGAAAACCGCCGTTTTCCATAATCCGGTCGCTTATGCGCGATGGCGTTTTGCAGACACGCTTAATCCGAAAATGAAGCTGAATATCATCCACGCCGGTGAAGGCACGCTCTGGACGGATCTGGAAAAAACCGGTTTTGCCGAGCTTGGAGGCGCCAAGCAACTGAAGGTCGGTAAATAAGCCGGCAAGGCGTTCTCTGGCTTGCTTTCATGCTTAGTTAAAAAGTACTTCAGGATGACTTTAAGACTCCCTATGTAAACTCACCTTTCAAACCTGTCTCCGCCTTTAGGAAATCTTGGTAAGAAGGTGAGTTTTTAGTCTGGAATTGTCTCGTTTAGGTATAACCGGCTTGTGGGATCTAAATGAAGATGGATCTCATTTGATTCGACTTGGACTACATAAGTGTTCAGCATCAGCGGATATGCTGCCGCAATCGTCGCATGAATACTTCATCGTTACAAGTTTATCTTCACAGATCTGATCGGAAGGAGTACCGCAGAATTTGAATTCATCATCGTCACTGGTCGGATTGCAGAGGGATTTGGAATTATATGCGGATGCACCGCAATTTTGACATGTATAAGCCATTGTAGTTCTCCTCTTTTAAGCTACGGAGTTGGTCTCTTGTATTGCTGTGATATTCCGGACCACAACCTGTCTAACACTTTACTCTGAAAAAACCTGAGTCATATGAGTGGTTGTCCGCCACCCCAGGCAGGTGGGCCTACAGGGAAAGCTAAGCGGTAAAGAAAGGGTTGTCAATATTGGCAAAAGAAAACTAACAGAAGGGAAATGTGCATAATTTTCTATTACATTACAATTGGTTATCCTCCACTAATTTCAAATCGACAGGTTATCAGCTACTCTGAGAGCAAAAGCTGAAGTGTAAAAGTAGCCTTGGCTTGAAGACAAGGCGGTGCTAAGGTGCACTTACCAACCATCCTTTGGCGTTCTTTCTGCCGGTATAAATTAAAATGAGGAGTGATAATTGGGCATTTCAGGAAGTATGTCGATAGTGTCTCTTCCGGACATGGAGAAACCGTATCCGGATCTGCTGACGTTTTTCGCTCGGCGGTTTCCCAAAATTCCGGCACAAACCTGGATAGACCGTATCAATGCCGGGAAAGTACTTACCGAGAACGGCTCCCCGGTCACTCTGGAGACAAATTATACGCCGAACTGTAGATTATTCTATTACAGAGAAGTGGAGAAGGAACCGGCCGTTCCCTTTCAAGAACAGATCCTGTTTGCAAACGACCATCTGATGGTGGTCTGTAAACCTCATTTTCTTCCTGTCACGCCAAGTGGCCCCTACGTTCAGGAAACGCTGCTCAACAGGCTCAAGAAGTCTACGGGCAACCCCTTTCTTTCCCCAATTAACAGGATCGATCGAGGAACGGCGGGCCTCGTGCTCATCTCGGTCAACGAGGGGACCAGAGGGCAATATCAGCGGTTGTTTATGGAAGGACAGGTAAAAAAAACCTATGAAGCGGTAGCTTATTTCCCGCATAATGGCGGGAAAATCGAGTGGCTGGTGGAAAACCGGATCGAGCTGGGAGAACCATGGTTCCGGATGGCGGTCTGTAAGGGAAAGGTCAACGCCCGGTCCCGGATTCGCTTACTCGGAATTGGATCGTCCTCACAGGCGCAATTTCATCTTTTCCCGTTTACAGGGAAAAAACACCAGCTACGGATTCATCTAAGCGGCCTTGGTTTTCCCATCGTCAATGACCGGCTTTATCCGCAACTCCTGCCGGAGAAGCCGGACGACTTCAACCGCCCCCTCCAGCTGCTGTCCCGAACAATCGAGTTTCGGGATCCGCTCACAGGCGTTCAGATGACTTTTGAATCCCAAAGAAAATTGAAATTCGCCCTGTAAACGAGCGAGTCGGTCTTGGTTTATCAACAGCCACAACCGCAGGATCCGCCGCAGCCGCAGCCTGACAGAGCGTTGGCCAAAGACTGCACTATCTCCCGGTTGTCGGCATGAGCCACGGCGATCACCTCTACCTGCAAATTGATTGTTTCAGGTAAGATCTGCAAACCTAGCGTCTGACAAAGAGGCAAATATAGATGCCTGAAGTATTCGTGACCATCTGAAGCGGAGGTGCCAAGAAAAAATTTTTCACCTACCCTCTTATGATGCAAGGCATTTTCGAACGGGCAGAGTCCACTGCTTGCAACTCCGTAGATAAAATCAAAGATGACCGGTTTCCTCTCCGCACTATCCGCAATGAGCAAAAGAGTTACCTTCTTCAAATGCTCTATAGTTGCCATCATAGACTCTCCTTTGAGGTTTTATTTGCCATATTGAGATATTGCCGCTGGGCATCATAAATAGAGCTCAGGTTCCCTACGATCAGCACAATGCTCATACAGCCATTGTTTTATTTGTTTTACGGGAGCGGCCGCGATCTCTATGGCAGACTCCGGGCAGTTTTTAACGCAGGCACAACAGAATATGCACAGCTCATGATCCATCTCTATCCCGGCTTCCAGGGAGATGGCACCGGCGGGACAAATTGCAAGACACTCTGCACATTGGGAACATTTTGATTGATTTACCGTGGGAGTAAATGGCAATGGCGCCACTCTCTCCTTATAGGGGGTATTTCCCGGTACTTTCGGACTACAAGCCGATTCCATGCCCAGGCCAGCGGCAAGTTTTTCACCGATCGCCGCACCATATGCCTTAGCGGTTGCCAGGTCCACAGCATCCGGTCTGTTCGCCGCGATGGGCATTTCCTCCCCAGAAAATGAATGTTCACCTATAAAGCTGCAGGCGGCAATGGTTGTGAAACCGGCTTTTTCGACGATGTCCCGCAGTTCAATCAAGGCATCTTCATAGGCTCGATTGCCATAGGTCACGACAATAACCGCCGGGGTGCCGCTTCCCTGAAGAGCTGCGAGTCTTTCCACGGCAAGGCGGGGAACCCGTCCGGCGTAAACCGGAACCCCGATGATAGCCAATTCATTTGCTGCAAATTGTATCTTGGCAGCAGCTTCGGGATAGGTCAGATCGCTTGTTTCACAGGGGATCTCCCCAAAGCCCGAGGCAATTGCCTCGATGACCGTTTTTGATGTCCTGGTAGGCGAAAAGCAGACGAGTCGTAATTTTTTAATTTGCATACAATCCCCTTTTGTCAGTTGAAGCTGACGACTGCGCTTCCGGTTCAAAGTGAGTTCGCTCAACATAAGTGATATACAAACGGCCACTCCGCATTCTAATCACCCGTTTATTCAATAAAAGAAACCCTTGTGGGATAGAAGAATACCCATTATACTGGCTTGCACCAATTAAGGAAATAATTTCCGAAGCGTAACCCCCTGTTGAATGGCCCAGATACCTTCTCGCATTCCTATTAATAAGGCAGACAAAGATTTTCCAGGGCATGACAAGGAGGACCTAACATGACTACGATCATGACAATGAAAGAGACCGACTCCATGGAACCACATGCAAAGCAAAGGGCGGATGAGCAAATGACTCAAGGGATAGATCAAAAGACGGATGAAAGGGCAAAAAAGCGCACATGGGATGATGCTCTAATAGATATTTTTAAGAAATTACTGCAAACCAGCAATTTTAAATACGGCACCAAGAAAAAATTCTGATGCCATTCACCTCCGACCCTTTTCCTTGTTAAACCGGGCAGCGCAAGCAGAGAATATCACTTGTCAGGCTGGTACCATCGGAGTCGCAAAGCGTTAGAGACTACCGAAACGGAACTGAGTGCCATGGCCGCACCGCCTATCATTGGATTGAGGGTTGGCCCGCCAAAGATGGCCAATACGCCGGCCGCGACGGGAATTCCCACCACATTATAGGCAAAGGCCCAGAAAAGATTCTGGCGAATATTCCGCATGGTCGCCCTGCTGAGGCCGATAGCTCTGCCGACCCCTTCCAGATGACCACTCATCAGTACTACGTCGGCTGACTCCATGGCCACATCGATACCCGTGCCCATGGCGATACCGACATCGGCTCTGGCCAGGGCCGGTGCGTCATTAATGCCGTCTCCGACCATGGCGACGATTTCGCCGTTTCGCTGCAGGCGGACAATCTCTTCTTCCTTGTTGTCCGGCATAACGCCTGCCACGACCCGTTTTATTCCCGCCTGACGAGCTACCGCATGGGCAGTCTTTTCGTTGTCCCCGGTGAGCATGACCACTTTTATCCCCATTGCTTCAAGATCACTGATGATCTCCCGTGCTTCATCTTTTAACGGATCGGCAATGGCCAGCAGACCGGCAAGAGTATGACCGACAGCGAGATACAATACCGTCTTGCCCTGATCGGAAAGTTCAGCCGCCTCTTGCCGAACCCGCTCGCTCAAACCTTCTATCTGATTTTCCATGAGGAATTCCATGTTTCCCAAGAATATATCATGCGTATTGCCTGCCAAGAGAAGAGAGGAAGAAATCCCCCGGCCAAGAGTTGCCGAAAAGGATTGCGGCTCGGCTGCGGCACAGCCCCTCTTTCCGGCTGCTGTGATGATTGCCTCGGCAAGAGGATGTTCCGAACGGCTCTCAGCACCGGCAGCGAGGCTTAAAAGCATCTTTTCGTCAAATTCCCCAAAAGAACGGACATCGGTCACCTCGGGCCTGCCAAGAGTGAGAGTGCCTGTTTTGTCAAAGACGACGCAGCTCACTTTCTGGCCAAGCTCAAGGACCTCCCCACTTTTCACCAACACCCCTAATTGTGCTCCGCGGCCGGTTCCAACCATTATGGAAGTTGGGGTCGCCAGGCCCATGGCACAGGGACAGGCGATAACCAGCACGGCAATAAAAATGCGCAAAGCGAAGGTGAACTCGGCTCCACCGATAAAAAACCAGCTCAATCCGGCTAAGGCCGCTATAACTATAACCGTCGGCACAAAATAGAGGCTTATCCGATCGGCAAGACTGGCAATCGGGGCCTTCGTCCCCTGTGCATCCTGTACCAACTTGACAATACGGGCCAGCATGGTGTCCCGTCCGACTTTATCCGCTGTCATGGTCAGGGCGCCGTTTTTGTTGAGGGTTCCGCCAAAAAGGGTGTCCCCCTTTTGTTTCATGACCGGCAGACTCTCGCCGGTAAGCATTGATTCGTCCACGGCGGATTCGCCATCGATAATAGTCCCATCCACCGGTATTCGTTCTCCCGGGCGGATAAGAATCCGGTCAGCAACCTGAATCTCAGCCACCGGTACCCGCCGCTGCGAGTTTCCGTCCAGCAGCGTAGCTGTCTCAGGCGCAAGCTGCATCAGTTGTTTTATAGCATCCGTCGTTCGGGCTTTTGACCGGGCCTCCAGATATTTGCCGAGCGAGACCAGGGCGATCAACATGGCTGCGGACTCGAAATACAGATCATGGGCGCGGGCCACAGGATCGATACCAAGACCGATTTCCACCAGATTCCAGGTAGAGTAAATGAAAGCGGCTCCCGTTCCCATGGCGATCAGGGAGTCCATATTGGGCCCACCCCGAAGAAGTGCCGGGATGCCGTTCAGGTAAAAATTTCTGCCGAGATACAAAACAGGCAGAAGCAACAGGAACTGTACCAGGGCATGGAGAAAAGGCGAATGATCCGGACGCAGCATTTCAGGCAGGGTGATGCCAAACATACCGGCCATCGACAAGGACATGATAAGAAACGCCAGAACGAATGAAGGAAGGAGGCCGTTCCTCATGGTCTGCAGCCGGTCAGCCGCTTCCCGGGCGGCACCGGAATCGTCTGCATCCGCCGTTGTAACCTCTGCAGAAAAACCGAGACCGGCGACGGCAGCCTCTATCGCTGCAATAGTGATTGTCACAGGATCATAGGCGATTTTCGCTTTTTCGGTGGCCAGATTTACCGAGCAATGGGTAACCCCTTCCAGTTTACCGACCACTCGTTCGATGCGCGTGGAACACGCCGCACAGTGCATGCCTTTGATGTTGGCTTCGATTTTTTCAATTGCCATAACAGAACGTATCCAAGAGAAGGTATTTAAGAAATTACTTTAGAATTTTGCCAGCATCCGGCTATGTGTTTGGAAGCTGGGAATATCCTTCAATCTGTTTAAGAATAAGCAGATATCCCCCTAAATTCAATACTAAAAAAGGCTATAAGAGTATGAACGGCAATGCTTTAGCGAATAAAACCTGCCGGTGAAACCTCTTTTCGTGGCCGGAATAGAGGAACAACTCCATTCCGTTTCTCCGGTTTTACTTCGATTGATTATTATACCAGAACTTGGCTACGTGTTTGCCGTCCGAGTCCTTAAACAGGCAAATCACTCCCCATTTCCCCTGTTCATCAATGGTGCAACTCGCGGCAAAAATGCCGTTGCCGTAGTCCTTAAGATCAACTATCTGCTCTTTGCCCGATGGAGAGATAAGTTTTATTTTACCGACGGCATTAGTTATCTTCCGGTCATTTTTCATAAAGGAGACCATGACATGATGGGTCCGCCCCTCGGTATCCGTCATGTTCATGTCGGCCAGTTTCATGATCTGGAATTCAGCTCGGATACCATCGACCGTTACCGTATGTTTGAACGTTCCTCCATCCTGACTGGTTCCATGGTTCATCGAACTATGATCCATGGATTCCATATTCCCTGATTCCATATTACCTTGATGCTGCGCATGATCATGACTCATGCTCTCCATGGCCATCGCATTCCCCAACGAAAAGCAGCTGCAAAAAGCCAACATCAGTACGATTTTATTCATAAATATCACCATTATTTGATTTTGTCGATTGCTCGAATGCAGCAGTGTCCGTCATGAGGGTAGCCGGAAAATTCTTGGTTGCCCCCGCCTGCGTAACCGTCGAACATAAAAAATCCCCCATCGGTCCGGAACGTCTGCCGGCAGCCGGGATAGGAAATATGCGGGCAAGGAAATTTGAAAAATATTCGCATAATTTCGCCTGATTCAGGTACAATAAAGCAAACACCACACAGTGGCAACACTGCCGCACATTTTTGTAAAAGGAGCGTCCGACATGAGCCCAAAAGATATATGTTTTCTCGGAGCGGGAGGCTGACCTTCCAAGGATAATGCCGATGGTCATCGGTTATCACCTCCAACTTCAGACAACACAAAAAATCAGCTGAAAAGTTCCGCCTTCTCCACTGCGGAAAAAGAGCGGATTCGCACGGCAATAAAGCAGAAATACTTCAAGGTTGCCGGCTCCGCTGAAGGATATTTTAAATATCCCGTCGGCAAAGCGGGCGCCGTTCTGTTAGGCTATGATAAAAAAGTACTCGATGAAATCCCGAAGGAAGTGTTGCAGTCGTTTTGCGGGGTAGGTAACCCATTTGCGCCTGCCCCAATAGAGAAAGGCAGCACCGTACTGGACATCGGCTGCGGTGCCGGCTTTGATCTTATCGTCGCCTCAGGTCTCGTTGGAGAACAGGGCAAAGTCTTCGGCGTCGACCTTACCGAGGGGATGGTCGCCAGAGCCAGAGAAAACCTGGCAGCCATGCAGATAAAAAACCAAGAGGTATATCAGGTTTCGTCTGAGCAGCTGCCGTTTGCCGACGACACTTTTGAGGTAGTGATTTCCAATGGTGTCATCAACCTTTCTCCGGACAAGCCGTATCTTTTTTCGGAAATATACCGGGTATTAAAATCAGGCGGGCGACTGCAGTTTGCCGATATCATCCTGGAAAGGGAACTGCCAGCCGATCTTGTGACAAGCGTTGAATCCTGGTCACAATGAATAGGCGGCGCGATCCCCGGAGGGGATCAGCTCAACCTGATGGAAAACGCCGGGTTTAAGGAAGTTGCACAACTGGGAAAAACTCCCGTTAAAACTTCTGAATATACTGTCGGCGCACTGTTTAGAGCTATCAAGTTATAGCAATTATGACGGAAATGGTTATCATGGCTTAGGCATAAATCATATTTATCATCCCGGAGGTAAGAATGGAAAGCATAAAAATCAAAGGAATGAGTTGCCAGCATTGCGTTGGCTCGGTTAAAAAGGCTCTGGAAGAGATAGCCGGCATTTCCCAGGTGTCAGTGGATCTGGGCAAGGCGGAAGCTACCTTTAATAACGAGAATGTCGATCGTGAGAAGATCCGGGCCGCCATCAGTAAGATCGGCTTTGAACCTGGAGAATAATTCTTCACTATTCACTAAAGTGCTTCGACGAAAGATTACTGGCTGAGCAACTGATCCGCCATGACTTGCACATTTTCGTCTGCATCGTTTCGAGCCCTTTCCAGCAGCGCCCGGGCTGCGGCATCGTCTTTTCTCTGCCCCAGGGCCTGCAAGGCTATCATTCGAATTTCGGGATCGGGTTCGTTCTGGATCACCTGCCCTAAAACCTGGGTGGATTCTTCATTATGAATTGAACCGATCCCGTTTACCAACAATACCCGAACCTCCTTGTCATCATTATCAAGAAACGCAGCCATAGCCTTAACGGAAGCAGCATTACCATTTACGACAAGCTGCTGGATAGCGTCGCGCAGACTGGATTTATCCGGACTCGGGTTACTCAACACCTGATCCAGCGAGGTACTGTCCTGCGCACCGGCGCCGAACTGCGCCAACGATTCCCCGTGGAGCACAGCCTGATCATCGTTTGCCGTTTCAGGAGATGTTATTCCTCCTGTCGCGGGGGGTGGCGTATTGCGGTTTACAGTCGTACTTCGGCTGAGAACCCATACTTCTGCGATCTGCTTCGCCTCATTTTGACCAGAAGATCCCGAAGCGGTTTTCGAGGCAATGGATAATGACTGGTTGACCGTCAACAGGCGAAGACATTTGTCCAGGGAGAGATCCTTAAACGACGTGGTGATCGGTTCAGTGAGATCACCGTGAAAGTGCGCCTTGAACCCAAACTCCTGCTTGATCCTTTGCAGCACGTCAATGAGCGGAGCATCGACAAGTTCGGCAGAAATCAGATCATTTTGAACAGTGATGTCCATAACCGGGGAAGAATTATCTCTCTTTGCCGCGGCAACACCTGGCAGAGACAATATGAGAACCCAGGTAAAGATTAACAAAATCCCGGGGGAATTGATCACTGGAGTTTTAAAAAAAGATATTGCCATGAGTATAGTCCTGTTTGATATGAGTTGCTAAGCAGTCGCTATAATAAGCAGCACCTGTTCGTCAAGACAAAATCTCCTTCACCCTGCCGATCTCACCACTTTCCAGTCGAACCTTGATGCCGTGCGGATGCAACGGTGATTTGGTCAGGATGTCCCGCACCCTGCCGTGGGTCAGAAATCCTGTTCTTTGATCCTTTTTCAAAACGATTGCAACCTCTGAGCCGGGCCTGATGCCGGCACGCTTTCTCCCATCCATGTTTTCCGCCTCGATCATCCTCCGCAGCGCTTCACCTGCCAGCCACGTTGTTGCAGTTCTGCAAAAAGCAGATCCCGGTGGTCACCTTGAATCTCAATAATAGTATCTTTAATAGTTCCACCGGACCCACATTTTTTTTTCAATTCCTTTGCCAACACCGACAAGGCCGAAGGATCAAGTGGAACTCCGGAAATTGTCGTAACGCCCTTCCCCTTTCGTCCCTTGGTCTCCCGTCCTATCCTGACAATTCCGTCCCCGGCAGAAGGGGATTTCTTTTTGCTGCAGATACAGCCGGCTACAGGTTTGCCACAAGCAGGACAGACCTTACCAACTGCTGTCGAATAGACCATCGGGTTCCGGTTGTTTTTTGATGCCGACATTGTCTTCTTTCAAGTCTCTTTTAAATCAGAATGCTATTACTCGTGACTGGTATTATAGTAACCGTTTACCGTAAATAGCACAATGCCCGCATAACTCCAGGCCGGAACCGTTTCGCGGTGCGCGGCTGGGCTGCGGGTGAACATTGCCAAAAAGCAGCAAAACTACAACCAGAAAGATACCTAAGTGGACACAATGTATCAAGATTATGCCGAGGAACCCAAGGATATCTTCCTCCCCCTGCCTGAAAAGCTAGCCTGTGACTTTTATGCACTGGAAATGGACGGTTTTACAGCTGATGCTGATTTTTTTTCACAGCTGCTTCCCCGGCAGGGAACGTTCCTTGAACTGGGCTGCGGCACCGGCAGGCTTACCGGAAAACTTGCGGAAACAGGAGAGCCGGAACGTTTTGTCATCGGAATAGATATCTCTCTTCCCATGTTGAAGATAGCCAGACAAAAACAACACTCTGCAAAATCCTCCCTTTATTATTGTTGCATGGACATGGTTCATCTCGCTTTCAGTAACCATTTCGACGCAATCCTCATTCCTTACAACACTCTCAATCTGCTTGGATCAGAGCATAAAATAGTCCA
Source organism: uncultured delta proteobacterium (assembly GCA_963835305.1). GTDB lineage: Bacteria > Desulfobacterota > Desulfobulbia > Desulfobulbales > Desulfocapsaceae > Desulforhopalus_A. The sequence continues at coordinate 584,048 of CAWIEU010000004.1, read as the reverse complement.
GTGCCTGCAAGGCTGTACACATTTCCTCCAACCTGGCGGTACACTTCTGCTACAGCTCTTTATTCCCACCGAGGATCTTATTCGTAAGCGGAAAACCTTCCAGTTCCAAATGTTTGACCGTCCCGGAGGCGGAAAAGTCATCAAGGAAATACGTAAACATTACCAGCCCCACTCACAATCAGTTCAGATAGAAGAACGCTTCAGAGTTCGCCCCATGCAGGAAGGCCGGGCCAATGAAGATTGGAATTCAATCTATACCGTCGCCGGTTTCTCTGCCGGACAATGGTTATCTCTTTTCAGTGCAGCCGGTCTCACCGCCACTCATATATATGGTGATTACTCAGGCGGCCCCTATCATCACGCAACTTCTTCCACCTTTATTACGACCTTAAATTGCAATTAGATAAAAAAAGACTATGTTCTTGACCTAGATCAAAGATAGCAACGCATTTGCAGAGTAAGCTCTTCTCAACATCGATTGAGGAATGCGATGCGTCCTTCCTCAACTGTCAACGTGCCGTTTCATAACTCACAAGAGAGAAGTGTTCGAACAACGAATACTAAAACTTCACCGGAGGATATTATGTTTTGTAATCAATGCGAGCAAACTGCTAAGGGAATCGGTTGCACCAAGATCGGGGTATGTGGAAAGTCAGGAGATGTTGCAGCGCTTCAGGACCTCCTTACCTATGCGGTTCAGGGTCTATCATTGGTCGCAGAGGCGGGAAGGAAAGTCGATCTTACCGACAATGAGGTAAATCGGTTCAGCCTTGAAGCAATTTTTTCCTGTCTCACCAATGTAGATTTCGATCCGGTTCGTTTCCAGAGTTTGATTAACAAGACCGTCGAATTACGTGATGCTTTTAAAGCAAAAGTTAAAGCCGCCGGTGGTAATGTCGATTTTGCCGCTCCAGCTGCAACATTCACACCTGCTCCTACTCTTGAAAGTCTCGTCGCCCAGGGTCAGGATCTCGATTTCATGAACAAGCTCGACGACAACGAGGACCTCCGTTCCCTGAAACAGATCACCGTCTATGGTCTGCGCGGTCTTGCTGCCTATGCCGACCACGCCGCCATTCTCGGCCAGGAGGACGATTCGATTTATGCTTTCATCCATGAAACGATGGCGAATTTCACTAACAGAGGCCAGAGTCTTGAGCAACTGGTTGCCCTCGCGCTGAAATGCGGTGAGGTCAATCTTAAAGCCATGGAACTGCTTGATGCAGGAAATACCGGCACCTACGGCCACCCTGTTCCTACAGAAATTCCACTTGGAGCAAAAGCCGGCAAAGCGATTCTGGTCTCGGGTCATGACCTGAGAGATCTGGAATTATTGCTGCAACAAACAGAAGGCAAGGGTATCAATATCTATACGCATGGAGAAATGCTGCCTTGCCACTCCTATCCGGGATTGAAGAAATACAGCCATTTCTATGGACATTTCGGAACCGCCTGGCAGAATCAGGCCAAAGAGTTTCCGGAATTTCCGGGCGCGATCCTCTTCACCACCAACTGCATTCAAAAACCCGCTGATAACTACAAGGATAAAGTCTTTACTACCGGTCTGGTCGGCTGGCCCGGGCTCGTCCATATAGACAAGGACAAAGACTTCACTCCGGTGATCGAGCGTGCACTCGAGCTCCCCGGTTTCCCTGCCGATACGGAGAAAGGCACTGTTCTTGGCGGATTTGGCCGCAATACCGTTCTCGGTGTGGCCGACAAGGTGATTGAAGCCGTGAAGAGCAAGGCGATTCGTCATTTCTTCCTGGTCGGTGGCTGCGACGGCGCCAAACCCGGCCGTAACTACTATACCGAATTCGTTGAAAAAGTTCCTCAAGACTGCATGGTTATGACACTTGCCTGCGGTAAGTTCCGCTTCTTCGACAAAAAACTTGGCGATATCGGCGGCATTCCTCGTCTCCTCGATGTAGGCCAATGCAACGATTCCTACTCGGCAATCCAGATTGCCATCGCCCTTGCCGGTGCCTTTGAGTGTGGTGTCAACGATCTGCCGCTGTCCCTGGTACTCTCCTGGTACGAACAGAAGGCCGTTGTTATCCTGTTGACACTTTTTAGCCTTGGCATAAAAGATATCCGCCTCGGACCCTCTCTGCCGGCCTTTATTTCGCCCAATGTTCTCAATGTACTGGTTGAGAACTTCGCCTGTAAGCCTATCGCCGCAACACCTGAAGAAGACCTGCAGGCCATTCTCGGCTAATCTCATAATCGTTTGATCTTTCAACGATTATTGACTTTAAAAGCGTGGCATCGAGATCGATGCCACGCTTTTTTTATTCGTCCTTACCGTCCTCCCCCGACTTCTTTCATAAAAACATGAGCCTCATGAAATTTTTTCAAATTAATTAGCCTGATTTGATTCAAATCAAATATTTCCAGGAGTTCTGTGCTAATATAGAGACATAGGCTGCTGCTTGCATACAGCATGGACATAAAAATGATCCCGGAAAAGCATTATGCGCAGTCACTTCATGAATCAACTGACCGAAAGGATGAAAATATGAAAACTGAAAGAAAAATTATTCAAATTGACGAAGAGTTGTGTAACGGTTGTGGACAATGTGTGCCCGATTGCGCTGAAGGTTCTCTGAAAATAATTAACGGCAAAGCCAAACTGGTCGCGGACAAACTCTGTGATGGACTTGGAGCCTGCCTTGGATCCTGCCCGACCGGAGCGTTGAAGGTCATCAAGCGGGTAGCAGATGAATTTGATGAAGAAGCGGTTGAAGCTTATCTCGAAGAGGAAAAGAAAAAAGCAGAATCCGAGAAATCGCCAAAAATGGCTTGCGGCTGCGCTTCAACACACATCCAATCGTTTAAGACCGCCCCACCTGTCGGCGGTTCCTCCTGCCAGTCTGCCAATATTCCCTCCCAGCTCCCTGCAGCCAAAACCGGAAATTCGGCACTGACGCATTGGCCGGTACAGATTCGTCTCATACCGGCACACGCTCCGTTTCTGCAAAATGCCGATTTGCTGGTCGCCGCCGATTGTACCGCCGTGGCAGTACGTAATTTTCAGGAAAAATACCTGGAAGGAAAGACGGTTATGATGGGTTGCCCCAAATTTGATGATGCGGAGAGCTATGTGCAGAGATTTGCCGAAATTATCAGTACGTGCAACCTGAAAAGCTTAACGATTCTGATTATGGAAGTCCCCTGCTGCTCGGCAATGAATGTCATCGTTCGTAAAGCTATAGAAAAAGCCGGAAAATCTGTTCCCGTCGAGCAGATAACTATCTCCACCAGAGGAGAGGAGCTGGCAAGAAAAACCTGGTAATCCTCCAGCCGAATTTACGCGCCTTCAGGTTTGAAAGATCCGACCTGAAGGCGCTATTTCACCCAACTGAGGTGAATCCCTGTTGATGTTTCAGATATCCGGGCACCTAATGGTTGGAGTAATTGAAAGAGTGGCCGCCCAAAATAGAAGAGTTCCTCGCTCACTTTCAATTGAAAATCGGCAATGACTCTGGTCCGAAAATGCAGATCACCGCGAACCCGCCTTTCCAACTCTTTTTTCTTTTCATCCGACAGCCGGGCAAGATTTGCCTGAATAAGCCCCAAATCATCACAGGGGCAGATTCGTTCATGTTCCTGTATTACCGGGATGAGAGGGTCATCTTTATCGAGGATGTCAAAACGGCTTAAAGTATCTGTCTCCACGAGCTCGAGAATTTCCTCGGTGTCCCAACACTTAAGGACCCGGCAGGCATGAGGTCTGTCGTCATAAATGGTACAGCCTGTATCCTCGTTATAATAACAGCAGTTCCACTTTCGCCCGGTACCGACAATTTTTACCAACTCAACCATAACCGGCTGGATTTTTTCAGTTAAAGGGTTATGGGCCAATTCCCCTTTTCTGATGGTGATCAGGCTGCTAACAGGTATTTTGCCATTCCTAACCAGTTCCAGATCCTGAACGTGCAAAGCAGGCCCGCCCTTTTTACAACAATTTCCACATCTTTTGCACGTTGTCTGTTCTGTTGTCATGTAATCCCTTGAAAATATACTCAATGTCCTGATATGTGAGAATGAGCTGATGAAGTACCTTGCTGCTGTATCAGCATCGGCTCTTCCATCTATAATTCGTAAATTTTTGATTTTATTCTATGGCTTCAAGAAGTTAAAACCTTTTGATCTGAGAAGCTTATAGACTTCCGCCGGTTTCTGACTATTTATCCGCATATATATTTTTGTCACTTCGTCTTTTTCGACCAGCCGAATCAGCCTGGTTAGCATAATGCTGTTTTGTTCGAGCAAAATCACCAGCTCACTCAATATATTATCACGGTCATCATCTTCAATCCCTACCAGCATTGATCCATCTTCCGCCACTCCGAACAGCTTCCGATAAGCGGCAGTCAGATCAAGGAGAGAGAAAATTCCCAAGACGACGTTATCTTCACTGACGACGGGAATCCCTCCGACCTTATCCCGGTCAAAAATTATAAGGGCATCATCCAGAGTCGCATCAGGACTGAGGGTGGAACAATTGGTCGTCATCATGTCGACAACCATGGTTTTTTCTACCTGCTCAAAGGCCAGAATTTTTTCTTCTCTCGAGGTAACAGATGACGGATAGGCAGAGCGCAAATCCCTGTCCGTCACAATACCGATAAGCCTGTTCTCTCCGTCAACGACCGGCAGGTGGCGAATATGATACTCATTGAGGATCCGTCGTGCCTCCGGGAGAAAAACTGCTGAAGATATGGTAATTGGATCGGAAGTCATATATTCTGCAATATACATATTGTCACCATTACCGACGGGGCCGGCTCCTTAATTTTTTTATCTTTCTTATATAATACACCAACCTGAAGTTTCCGATAGTACATCATATCGAGTTATAAAAAATGGCCCGGAGATTTTAAAATTTCCTCAGTCAGACTATAGGGAGATATTCTCAGGCTCCGATAATTGAAATGATTTTCAGTCTCTTGTTGTGAAAAGATCTGAGATTAGCTACATTTGTGGTTCCGATTTTTCCAAAGAGCCGGAATTAAGCTTTCGGTTAGAGTTGCCAAATCCTGCTTTGAATACTATGCTCATAACTCTCTATAAATCAACACTTTGTCCCCGTTGCCATTTAGCCGGGAAATATCTTCGCGAGATAGCGGCAGTTGATCCTGAAATCCAGATAAAGGAAGTCGATGTCCTGACGGCTCCGCGACGCAGCTGGCATGCTGGTATCAGAATGATACCGGCATTGAAAATCGACAACCACATTATGAGCGGATTTTTAATGAGCAGAACCAGCATTGCTGCTTTCATTGCCGAGCACAACCAATAAGTTCGTCCACTACCATCCATAATAGAAGTATACTTTGAAGAAATTTCTCACTAATTCCCTCGGACTCCTGGATGTTATCGCCTGGATTCTGGTTCTTATCTTTTTTATCGGCAGCGCTTTGATGTTTAAAGGAGAGGTTTTTTTGGCCTCCGTTGGTGCAATCGGCGTAATCCTTGATATGCTTTGCATCGGATTTGCCATCGAAATACTCATTGAATGTCTCAAAAACACCAAAGGAATCGGAACGTTGACAGGATTCATCACCAACGGTCCAGAAGCTGTTTGCCTGCTGGTCGGTTTGTTAGTCGGCGATATAGTTTTCGCCGCGTCCACCCCATTAGGCTCCAATTTCATGAACCCTCTCCTGCTGCTGGCTGCAGCTGTTATTTGCAGGCAGGCTACAAAAACGTTCGCCACAAACAGAATATATACTGCAGTGACACTCATATGCACTGCAGCTTTTGCCGGTGGTTTCTTCCTGCTGAATGCTTCTCAATATCTGTATTGGCTTCTCATTTGTGTTCCGGTCTCGCTGATACTCTTTGTACTTCGGCCCAAAGAGGTCGAACTTTCCGAATTCGAAGAGTTCAGTTTCAAACCTGCACTTTGGTTCGTTCCGGCAATTCTCGGCTTGACTGTGTCCGGCTATTGCCTTGATCCGATTGTCTCCTTTGCAGCAATACATTCCCATGCCCCCAAAGGAGTAATCGGTTTTCTTGTTCTCTCCACCTTGACCAGCTGGCCGGAATTTAAATCGTGCCTGGCACTGCTCAAAAGAGGAAACCCATTGGCGGCCATATTAAACATAACCGTCTCAAACATTACCAATCTCTGGCTTGCTTCGATAGGCGTGGCCACCTATCTGTTCTTGAATTAATCGAGTTTCCAAAGATAATTTATATACTCTTATGGATTGGTAACAATATCCTGATCAGCCCTGGAGTTTTGAGAGTATTTTTCAAGACGGTTCAAACTGCTCAGCACCGCTTTGACTGAAGCGATGATGATATCCGTATCAACTCCAGTTCCCCAACTGATCGAACCATCGGCAGCCTGGATTTCGATGTAAGCCGCTGCGTTTGCACTTGAACCGCCGTTCAAAGCATGTTCATGGTAACTGGTAAGGGTAAAATCTCCCGTTATATTTTGCTTCATCGCCGAGCAAAAGGCATCAAGAGGTCCATTCCCGGAGGCCGAAATCCTCGTTTCCTTCCCCTGAACAAGCAACATCACCTCAACATCCGCCTTCGACCCTTTACCGCCCTTGTTCATATGTCTATTGACGACATTGAAGGTATCGAGTTCATAGGGATAGTTTAAACTGAGATACTCATTTTCGAAGGCTTCGAAGATTTCACCTCCCTGCAGCTCTCTTCCCTCTCTGTCCGTTACTGCCTGAATGACCTTGCCGAACTCCGGTTGCATGGCTTTGGGAAGTTTGAAGCCAAACTCTTTTTCCAGCACATAGGCCACACCACCTTTCCCCGACTGGCTGTTGATACGAATAATCGATTCATAGGTTCGGCCCACGTCTGACGGATCAATCGGGAGATAGGGTACCGCCCATCTTCCGGACTCGGTCGACTCATATTCTCGCATTCCTTTGTTGATTGCATCCTGATGTGACCCGGAAAAGGCTGTGTAGACGAGTTCGCCGGCATACGGATGACGTGGATGAACCGGAAGACGGCAAATACGTTCATAGATGTCGATCAGGCTATTGATATCGTTTATTTCAAGCTTGGGATCAACTCCCTGGGTAAACATGTTTAGTGCAAGAGTTATGATATCTACATTTCCGGTTCTTTCGCCATTGCCAAACAGCGTCCCTTCAACCCGCTCCCCGCCGGCCATCAGGGCCAACTCGGTTGCGGCAACAGCGCACCCACGATCATTATGCGCGTGAAGGCTGATTATAGCCGAATCTCTATTTGCCATGTGGCTGCAGAACCATTCAATTTGATCCGCATAAATGTTCGGCGTCGACAACTCCACCGTTGCGGGAAGATTTATAATGATTTTATTTTCAGGAGTCGGCTGCAGAACATCCATTACCGCTTCACATATTTCCAGGGCAAAGCTTAACTCGGTTCCGGTAAAACTTTCGGGAGAGTATTCATATCTGAAAATCGTCTCAGGATATTTTTTCTCTTCCTCTTTGAGCAGAGCGGCACCATGAATAGCCAGGGCAATTATTTCCTTTTTTTTCATCTTGAAAACTGTTTTTCTTTGCAGAATCGACGTGGAATTATACAGATGAACCACGGCTTCTTTTGCGCCTTTTAATGATTCAAAGGTCTTCTGGATCAGGTGCCCCCGAGCTTGAGTCAAAACCTGGATCAACACATCATCCGGAATGAGATTTTTCTCGATAAGCTGTCGGGTAAAACCAAATTCCACCTGAGATGCTGAGGGAAAGCCGACTTCAATCTCCTTGAATCCAAGACGAGTAAGGAGGGCAAACATTTCCAGTTTTTTCTCAAGGCTCATCGGCTGAATCAGGGCCTGATTGCCGTCTCTCAGATCAACGCTGCACCAGACGGGGGCTTTTTCTATCTTCTTGTCAGGCCAGGTTCGATTTGGTAAATCGACCAATGGATAAGGATGATACTTTTTTACTAATTCCGGATTCATTTGTTCTCCTCAATAAGTTCTATCCGACAATTTCCAAAAAAAAAGGCCACGGTTGAAAAACCGTGGCCTTTTAGGTGACTTGAGTTTTTTAATTCAGACTACAACTCCTCCACCATCGCCACGGAATCAGGCAATAGACCGAGTAGACCCAAAAGTAGAAGTAGAAAAGAGAGCGAATTTAAAAAAATCATCTTTGTGAGTACTAGCGTAAAAATTATTATTTGATGCCTAGCAAAGGTTACGCTTGCCGTCCCCATGCATTGGCTGAGAAATATCTTTAAATCGATACAGATTTTATTAGGCAGCAGAGTACACATCTTAAACGGAAGTTGTCAAGCTGGTTTTTTCTTACAATCAAAACACAGGGTTCTTTTATCATTTTTCCCGTTGAATAAACAGACAATCATTGGAGGCGATTGTTCAAGGGTCTAGAAAATAATTCTCTTTGTTACTGATGGCTAACACCCTGAGACTGCACGGATTCAGTGCTGGCGAAATTCTTACCCCCCTTTGCCGGTTGACAGATTCTGAGTTGACAGATATATTTTCAAGTTCGTTTAAAATTCATTGGTTTTTCAACATGTTCTTCAATGCCGATGAAAGTTTCGCAATTATAATAAGGGAATACATTAATGGTAAAAATTACCGGCTCCCAGGCAGTCGTAAAATGCCTTCAGGAAGAAGGCGTAAAAACAATTTTTGGATATCCGGGAGGTGCTGTCATAGACCTCTATGATGCTTTATTTGACGCCGACATAGTAAATGTACTGGTCCGGCACGAACAAGGCGCGGTTCACGCTGCCGATGGATTAGCGAGAGTCACCGGGGAAGTGGGTGTAGCCTTGCTTACCTCCGGGCCGGGGGCCACAAACGGAGTAACCGGAATCGCCACCGCCTACATGGACTCTATTCCCCTTGTCGTCCTAACCGGCCAGGTCCCTCGTCCGCTCATAGGAAACGATGCATTTCAGGAAGTTGATATTGTTGGTATCACAAGACCCTGTACCAAACACAACTATCTGGTAAATAAACCGGAGGATCTGGTTCCAACTATTCGAGAAGCCTTTCATATTGCCCGGACAGGGCGTCCGGGTCCGGTTCTGGTTGATCTACCAAAGGATCTGTTGTCTCAACAACTCACTTTTCCGGAGAAACCTGTTATTAATATGTTGAGCTATCAGCCGACATACAAGCCCCACCCCATCCAGATTGAAAAGGCCTGCAAGAAAATAATAAAAGCAAAAAAACCGGTACTCTATGTTGGGGGCGGGGTTATTTTGTCCGACGCCTCCAAGGAATTGTTTGAACTTGCGGTGAAGCTGAATATCCCAGTAACAATGACGCTGATGGGCTTGGGTGCTTTTCCCGGAACCCATGAGCTTTCCATGGGTATGCTCGGTATGCATGGCACCTATACCGCGAACATGGCCGTTGCGGAGTGCGATCTTTTAATAGCGGTGGGAGCACGGTTTGATGACAGGGTGACCGGCAAGCTTACGGAATTTGCCTCAAATGCGGAAATTATCCATATCGACATTGATCCTACTTCCATCAGCAAAAACGTCAAGGTGGATATTCCTATAGTTGCTGACTGCAAAAATGCTCTTGCAGCCATAAACACATGGTTTGCCACCAAAGCGGATATAAGCATTGACGAAGAGGCGGATAAGCATCAACCATGGCGTAAACTTATTGGTGAATGGACCGCAAAGCACCCTCTATCATACAAAGAAAACAATGACATCATCAAGCCCCAGTACGTCATCGAAACTCTTCATGTATTGACTGGCGGCAATGCGATCATAACCACTGAAGTTGGCCAGAATCAGATGTGGGCTGCCCAATTTTATCAATTCGACCACCCCCGCCATTTCGTTACCTCCGGCGGTTTGGGAACCATGGGATTTGGTCTCCCGGCTGCAATAGGAGCACAGATGGCTTTCCCGGATAAAACAGTCATCGATATTGCCGGCGACGGCTCGATTCAGATGAATATCCAGGAGTTAGCCACAGCCAAACAATATAACTGTCCGGTCAAGATAGCCATTCTTAACAACAGTTACCTGGGTATGGTAAGACAGTGGCAGGAATTGTTTTACCAGAAACGGTACTCTTCAACGACGATGGATGTAACCCCCGACTTTGTCGATCTCGCCAGGGCCTACGGAGCGGTAGGATTGAGAGCTACCAAAAAAAGTGAAGTAGAGCCTGTTATCAAGGAAGCTTTAGCCACTGATAATCTTGTTATCATGGACTTCAAGATAGAAAGGGAAGAAGGCGTATATCCAATGGTTCCAGCCGGAAAGGGAAACACCGAAATGCTGCTTGTCTAGCCCGATCCGTCGAGGAATGGCGAGCTATGGCAATTAAGGCGGATCTGAATTTACTCTACTCAGGATCAGGCAGATGAAACACACTATTTCTGTATTACTTCAGAACAAACCGGGGGTACTCTCCCGGGTAACCGGTCTTTTCAGTGGCCGGGGTTTTAACATTGAAAGTCTATGCGTGGCGGAAACGCTGGATCCCGGCGTTTCCTGCCTCACTGTCGTCTCAAATGGCGATAATGCAATTATTGAACAGATAACCAAACAGCTCCATAAATTAATAGATGTGATCAAGGTCACCGATATAACCGAAAAGGAATATGTCGAAAGGGAAATGGTGCTGATCCGAATGAAGGCTGAAGCTCATACCCGCGCCGAAGTCTTACGGGTCGTCGATATTTTCCGAGGAAAAGTTGTAGATGTAAGCGCCAGAAGTTATGCAGTAGAAATCACCGGTTCGGCATCGAAAATCCAGGCGGTCCTTGATATTCTGCGCCCCCTGGGCATTAAAGAAATTGTTCGAACCGGTATCATTGCCATGTCCCGGGCCAACAAAACAAAATAACAAAACAATATTCTCCCCCAGAAAAGGTTAGACATTTTTATGCTCACTCCACAAGTACCGGTAGCAAAGGAAGGGTACCCTTTTATCGGCTTTGCTGTATTTTGTACTCTTATTCTCGCGCTTTTTGATCTTCCGATAGCTGTAGCCGTTTCATTTATAGCTACTACCTTTGTTCTCTGCTTCTTTCGGGATCCTGAGCGATTCGTTCCGGCGCGACATGACTCGGTAGTTTCCCCGGCTGATGGGAAAGTAATCCTGGTCGGGAAGGTTCCAGACAATCTCTTTACGGGAAAAGAGGCCTATAAGATTTCGATATTCATGAATGTTTTTAATGTCCATGTCAATAGGATTCCCTGCGCAGGAAAAGTCGAAAAGGTCGTGTACAAGCCTGGGAAATTCTATTCCGCCGACAGTACAAAAGGCGGCCTGGAAAATGAATATTGCGCGACCATCATCTCAACCCCTCAGGGCAAACCATTAGCATTTGTTCAGATTGCCGGTCTCATTGCCAGACGAATTGTCTGTTGGCTGGAGCCGGGGGATGAGTTGGTCCGGGGCCGCCGGTTCGGGCTCATACGGTTCGGATCACGAGTTGATCTCTATCTCCCTCCTGAGTCTGAAATACTCATCAAAGAAGGAGATAAGGTTCGGGCGGGCGAAACCATCCTCGGCTATCTTCAACCCTGAAAAAAGTTCTAGAGAATATTTTTTTTCTTTAGCCAAGGCAATTTTCATGAATTCTAACATCGTCGCCTACTCTTGAGAATTATCGGTGGAACGGCAAGAGGCCGCAGACTGTACACTCCTCCCCTGCATGAAAAAGGTATACGCCCCACCTCTGACAGAGCACGGGAGGCGCTGTTCAGTATACTTGGCAAACGGGTCGTGAATGCGACGGTTCTCGATCTCTTTTCCGGCACCGGTGCCTTGGGGCTGGAAGCCTTTAGCCGCAGTGCCCGATTGGTTGTTTTTATCGACAACAACCGTCTGGCGCTGCAGCTTATCAAGAAGAACGTTCTTCTGTGTCTCACCGGTTATTCAGGAGATTGTGAAATACGTGTCATAAAACATGATTTGATGAAAAATATCCCACAAAACAAGTTACTTGAGGAAGCACCAAGAGGATTTGATCTTATTTTTGCGGATCCTCCCTATGACAAAAACCTATCGCATTCTGTGCTTGAATTTATAAACAAGAGTAGCCTTTTAACTGAGAATGGCCTACTAATAGTCGAAGAAAGGCATAATGTCGATTTACCACCTTCCCTGTCAAAACTCGAACGATTCGACAGACGAGTCTATGGTGAAGCGGCTTTCTGCTTTTACAGACCCTTTAGTGCGCCTTGAACTGGCCAGGTGAAAGACATGTCTATCCTTCAATAATTCCAACCAGAGAGTATAATGACAATCGAGGAACGAAATAAACCGTCCATCGCCATCTACCCAGGAACGTTCGATCCTATCACCATGGGGCATGTTGATATTATTGACAGGGCGCTCAATCTCTTTGACGAGGTAATAGTTGCAGTCGCGGTAAATTCCGCGAAAGATCCGGTTTTTACCCTGGAAGAACGTATCCGAATGATTGAAGAATCATTTGTTGGGAGACAACGTATCAAAATCAGATCGGTTTCGGGTCTTTTGGTTGACTATGCGTATCGCCATAATGCCAAGGCTATTGTCCGGGGAATTCGGGCTGTGTCGGATTTCGATTATGAATTCCAGTTGGCGCTTATGAATCGGAAACTAAAGAGAGAAGTAGAATCGGTTTTTCTCATGCCGGGTTTTCGCTGGATTTATATCAGTTCTTCCATCATTAAAGATGCTGCCAGAAACGGCGGCGACGTCAGCGATCTGGTACCACCTCATGTAAACGCCATGCTCAAGAAAAAGTTTGCCAGACCATGATAAAAAAAAATAACCAGGTGCAACCCCGGCGTTATTCCAGAAGGCAGTGTTTAATTTTTTTGAGCATATCAGCCTTTTTGTATCCTGTTTTACGATTTGCCGGCTTCAGAATCCCCAAAAAACCAACTTATATAAACATCAATAAACCGGTAACGACTTCCGGTTTTTTAATTGAACAAGAATTTATTCTCTTTGATCGCAACGACAAATGTTGGGCACTTTCCCGCAAATGTACGCACCTTGGCTGTAAAATCAATTACCTTGACGACAAAGGAATTCTTGAGTGCCCCTGTCATCAAAGCCGCTTTAACATTGAAACCGGGGAGGTAATCAAGGGCCCGGCCCAAAAAGCTCTCACCTTCCTGCCGGTGGAAAAAAGACAAGACGACCCGCTCTATGTTGTTACTCTCTGAGGCTCTTCAGCGCCCCCTTCGCATTTTCTGCCAGCACATTTCTATCCTAAAAGAAATCAAATGGGGCGCCTGGACACTGATAGCGTTTTATGTGTCTCTCTTTTCAGGAATTATCGTAGGGTTGCAATATGACTATCTTAATCCCTTCTATTCAACCACGGCCATTGATCTGCTCGCACCCTACGGTCGCTTTTTTAGATCATTACACTTTTTTTCCAGCCAGTTTTTCTTTTTATTTTGTTGTGTCCACCTATTCGCAGTTTACGATAAGACGACCTTATACAACAAAGCTGAGTGGCTACGTCTAATCGGAAGCCTTCCCATCATTCTTCTGTTACTGTTTACAGGATATATTCTAAGAGGAGACAACACTGGTTCTTCGGCGGGAGTAATCGCAGAAAACATTATACAAGCCATACCAGTTGTTGGCGTCCACCTTAATGATCTTCTCTTTTCCCTTTCCGGCAATGGATTGAGGAAAGTTTACATACACCATGTTATTGGCTTAGATCTTCTCCTGTTGCTATTGATCTGGAATCATTTACGCATCTATCGTATCAAAGTACTTGAATACTTTCCTCTTATTGCTTCGATTCTATTATTTTCAGTGGCGATTTCTGCCCCATGTGAACCTGACCGGGTTGGAATAAGTTATATATCGGGACCTTGGTTTTTCCTTGGTCTTCAGGAATTATTGCGATATTTTCCTCCCCTTGTGGCCGGCATCGGCATTCCGGTCTTTTTCCTCATTGCCTTATTTACTGCTCATCCGTCCAACAAATATATTCGACATGTTCTAATAGCACTTGGGTTCTCATTAGGCTGTTATGCTATTTTAACCTGCATCGCCTGGAACCGATAACTTGCTATAAAACAGCAAAGGGTTATCCCCACCAACGGGATAACCCTTTCAACTTCCCTCATTAACCATCTTTCGGCGTTTACGGCCTTAAAGTGTCCTTTCCTGTGCTTCAGCAGGATTTCAGGGAAGACTCTGTAAACGAGCGATAATCAAGAATAGTTACTTTTCAATTCTTTCCGCAATGCGGCGATCTCATTTTGCAGACTTTGACGCAATATTGAGATTTCCTGACGAATATCGTCGGCATTCATTTTGCTCGCCTCCGTATTGAAATATAACCCTGGCGACTCATCATGTCCCCCTGATTTTTCTGTTTCATATTGATCGAATAGGCTGTCATCTTCCCCATCTATTGGAGTAATATCTTCCTGATCCGAGAGTATCGAATCGCCAATCGTCAACTCAGCCTCACTTTTTGCAACCTGCTCGGCCAAGACGTCTTCTTGCCACTTCAAAACTTTTGCTGTCTCGCTGAACAACAACTCCTGATTGTGATGCAGATCGTTTTGACGCAACTCAATCAGCGAACTGCATATGGATTGAAGTAATCCATATGCATTAGCGCTAGAATCATAACGATTTTGATCAATATGTCTGGCAACGGTCGAAAATAGCTGCAAGAATGTTTTTTCCACTGGTTTGTCCAGCAGGCTCTGTTGCAGATGGTCTACTTCTTCCCACAACCCTGTAATGATCTTATCGTCCAGTTCGATACCAAGAGACTCTACACATGTTCGTAATTGTACGTAAGCATCAGGTGCAATTTCCGTTTCCGGATTGGACACAAGTTGTTCTGAAATACTTTCGACATCGATATCCTCATCTACCACTGGTGAAGAATCAATGGCCTCGTCTGCGGATAACAATTCTTCAGGAAATTCCTCCGTAGTGTCTTCCACTTCCTCTTCCTCATCGAGGATTGGTTCCTCTTCTTCCACTAACTGAAAGACGACTTCCTCCTCGGTGTCATCCAGTACCTGGCGATCGACATCATCCTCAACGCTAACACTATCCTTAAGCTCCTGCTCCGACAAGGTAGAAGATAAAGCAACGTCATCATCTATTTCATTCTCTTTAGCAAGATCGAAAAAGGTATCAAGTTGCTCGTCGACGTTTACAGGAGTCTCATTTCGTACCTCTGCCGAAAGCCCAAGCGCGGAATCATCAACCAGATCATCCTCTACTCTACTTTCTTCCGGGTTTTGTTCACAATCACTGTCATCAAAAAATGAATTAAGAGTTTCCTCCTGTTCCTGATCAGAAACAAAGGCGATTGGCTCATCAGTGTCATCAGGGGCCAATTCGGCCAAAGCCGGTTCAATGTACTCATCTGCAGGTGGCTCCAGATCCTCATCTTCCGAAAAGAATCCACCTTCCATCGCTATTGGATCGACATCAATATCATCGATTTCCGCCGCCTCGGATTCAGTGTCTGTCTGTTCCCAATCCTTATCAGAACCATCTGCCTCAACTTCCGTAGCTGCAGGCGGTTGAGAATCGTTTTCTTCATCGAAAAAGCTTGCGGCTGTTTCTCCAGAAATTTCTTCGTCAACACTCTTCGTTTCGGAAGAATCTTCAAATATTGCAGACTGAAAATCGCTAACCTCCTCATTTTCTACCAGGGCGGGAGCCAATTCTCCTCCCAGCATCGGCAATGCTTCCTCATCGGAATCGTCATCGGCCTCAGTCTCAACATCTACACCTTGCAGTACCGTGTCCTTATCTAAGGAACTAAAGTCCAGTTGTGCGTCTCCTTCATCTCCCAAACCGGAATCCAGAAAGCTGTTGGCAAACATATCGGCTGCATAATCTTCAATACCTTCGGAATCGATCGGTCCCTCATCCTGCGCGTCTTCATCCAGGAAAGAGGGTGCTGGTCCGTCTTCGTCGACAACGGCACTCAATGCGGGGGCGAGCTTCTTGCCTCCTGCCGGCATTCTATCTTGGTCATCTTCTTCATCGTCCAACTCTACGTCTACACCAGGGATGGCTCCACTAGGATTTCCTTCATCCAACATCCCGGCAGGATCAGAATGATGAGGCACCTCTCTGTTTTCGAGGTCGCTTTCCATAAAAAAGTTATCAAGCCGATTTTCAACATTGCCTGAATTATCAAGACCGAGAGACTTTGCTTCTTCCTCTGCCTGAAATCCCATGATCTCTTCTTCCGGAAGATCGGCAAAAGCCGGAGTTATAACTGAATCACTGTAACCGGCACTTTCTTCACTTTCGTCTGCTTCTTTTGCAGATCGGCTATCAACCTCAGGGGAACTTGCAGAACCGAGCAAAGATTTAAAAGAGTTAAATTTCTCAACAGCAGGAAACAGTATGGCCTTTTCCTCCTCAAAATCCATCGGAGTTGCGGCAATTTTTTCGAGACTTTCATAAAATAGATGCAATATTTTGAACGCGTCCGCGTGCGCCTTGCTTTTCTTCAGTTTTATGTAAGCGCCCAAGGTACCAATACCCTGTAAAAGTATAAGCTTTGGCCTGCTGCCTGTATATTTCTTTTCAAGCCGAACAACTTCCTGTCTCAACCGGTTAAGATCATCATCGGTAATCTCCCAGTCGATACCGAGAACGATGGCCTTGAGATTCAGCAGATCAGCCTTGTTATCAAGAACCTCTGCATGCTTTTGCTGTTTCGATTCTGATGATGTTGATTTCTTGGTAGTTTCAGGTTGCTGACTGATGTAACGTTTTAATTTCTCGAATCTTTTGACATCTTCGAGCAAAATTTCTTTTTTCTGCTCCTCCGTGAGATCGTACGATGAAACGATTTTCTCAAGATTATGGTACAGAGTGAGGAGCAGCTTAATGGCACTTGGATGAGAATCCGCTTTCTTCTGATATATGTATTTACTTATTTTTTCCAAGGCCTGAACATAGACCAGGTTTATTTTTTTGCCCGCCCAGATATCCCGAAGATCTACCAGTTCCTCATTGAATTGCAAAAGGACCTCATCCGTTATCTCCCAATCTATGGACAGGATCAGGCTCTTTAACCGACTGATCGGCGAATCTTCATCGTTCGAAAATTCAAAAAGATCAACTGAACTATTGTAATATGAATCATCGTAGTCATCAGTTCCAACAGTTAAATCATCGTCATATTGGTTTTCGGTATACTGTTTCACCACAGCTCTCTCTAGAGTAATTTTTTCTGTATTGAAATCACAGAGGAAGAGATAATCTTCTTCAGGGTTGCTGCAACATTATATCCGGTAATCGCACTTGCCTCAAAATAGGGGACCTTCAATCGACTGTTCAGGTCATTTTGCAATACCGAAGTCGGCAGTATCGGAATTCCGTGTTCCTTGAGATCAACCTTGTTGTACTGCATTACCAGAGGAATTTTAAAAATACTCTCTTTGTATGATTGGAGATTTTCATGCAGCTGGTTTAAAGATCGAATATTTTTTTCCCGCTGCTTCTCCATTGCATCAGCGACAAAAACTATGCCATCCACACCTCTCAAGACAAGCTTTCTGGTTGCATTGTATTTAACCTGTCCCGGGACCGTGTAGAGTTGAATTTTAATATCATAGCCTTTAATTTTCCCCATATCAAAGGGGAGAAAATCAAAAAATAACGTCCTGTCACCGTGGGTTTTGAGACTTACCATCTCGGAAACAATCTGTTTACGGTATGTACGATTTATATATTCAAGATTAGTAGTTTTCCCGCACCTACCCGGTCCGTAGTACACTATCTTAACTTGAACAATTTTGTCCTTTAAGTTAATAAAACTCAACGTTCTACTCCCAATCGATTTTCATTCAGAAAAAATCAAACCATTGACTGACTCCCCCCGGACTTTCGGGCATAGAAGCTGCCTGGATCTACTGTTTCTCCCAAATACCTCTGATTTTATCAACGACGTCTACGACATTCAACCGAAGAAAACCAAGTGATATTTCCCTGCCGAACATGGAAATGAGTAATAGCTCATCGTCAATTTTGCTGAAATGAATATTAGATTCCTGACCTTTATGAAACAGCAGGGAGAATTCCTGTTCACCAACAAGTTTGGCCATGGCATCAACTGTAGCAAAATTGCCGGCCGCCAAGGCAGCAAAAGAATAGACATCATACTTGCTTTCGCCATTATCTTTTGCAGTAATAATATTTCCAGCCATGTCTATAATAATGACACAATCAACACCGAGTTTTATCAGTTTGTCTGATAAAATCGCATCTATCTGCTCGAGTTGTTCTTGACTGACGATCCCATAATTCATGCCACAAACCTCATCGTAAATGTTGGTCGCTGGTATCAGCTTTTTTAAAAGGCCAAAGAAAATAAAGAATAAAAGGTAACCTTTGTAAGGTCAATTCTACTATAACTCTGATAGTACATACTATCGTGGCTCAAATGTCAATGTATCATAAAATTCATATTCTTCTTAATTTCCCTCCAGAAAAAGTGCATGTATTCCCGCAACATGCAAAAAACACAACAAAAAATTGCTCTTACAACTATACGATAGATTTTTTGCTATATGAAGGTAAATTTTATCTTTTTAATATTAATCCGTTGTGCCGGACATCCTTGTTAAAAAGGTACGTTGCCGACACTTCATCCACCCTGCTATGGCTGACCTTCAGTGGAAGATTCGTAATTGCAGCTTCCTGACATATTTGCTAAAGAACAGACGGAGGAAAGAAAATTGAAAAACGTGAAAAACAACCATTCGCAAGCACCTCAGTCCGGTCAATTCATTGATACTCACTGTCACCTGGATATGGCGGCATATAATGATGATCTTGAAATGGTGCTGGAGAGGGCATATGGCAATCGCCTCAAAAAAATTGTTTCCATAGGTATTGATCTAGCCAGTTCTCGAGATGCTGTCGCCATTGCCCGGAGATATCCTCAAGTGTCCGCCACAATCGGTATTCACCCGCATGATGTCGACAATCTTTCAACCAGCGACTATGTCGAACTGGAGCAGCTCTACCTGCAGCATTCAAAGTACATCGTCGGGTTCGGGGAGATCGGTCTCGACTATGTCAAGCAACACTCTGCTCCTTCGACACAGCGTGAGCATTTCAGAAGACAGCTGGACCTGGCTCATGCACTCCAGCTGCCTGTGATTGTCCATAATAGAGATGCCAACGACGATACTCTGAAAATACTCCGCGAGGCAATGCCTCTCGATTATGGAGGCATCATGCATTGTTTCTCCGGAGATATTGTCTTTGCTCAAAAAGTCCTGGATCTGGGCATGCTTATCTCGATTCCAGGCATAGTGACATTCAAAAATGCCGATATCTTGCAGGAAGTTGCCAAAAAAATTCCCTTGACCTCTATGCTTCTGGAAACCGATGGTCCTTTTCTCGCGCCACATCCATATCGTGGCAAGCGTAATGAACCATCTTACCTTCTGCATACAGCAATGAAAGTCGCCGACCTTCGAGGAATTGACCTTGAGATGCTTGCCAAGCAGACTACGGCCAATGCCGAAAACCTTTTCAAATTTGACAGAATGGAATTGCAGCCATGATTGCAGAGAATATACGGAAAATAAAAGAACAGATCGCCAAATCGGCAAAGAAGGCCGGCAGATCCCCGGATGGAATAAAATTGGTAGCGGTCTCCAAATTTGTTCCAGCCGCTAAAATCACTGAAGCATATGCGGCAGGGCAGATGATCTTCGGAGAAAATTACATCCAGGAAGTGCAAGGCAAAAGAAAGCAGACTCCGCCTGAGGCTATCTTTCACTTTATCGGCCATCTTCAAAGTAACAAAGCCAAGATAGCCGCTGCTACCTGTGATATGATCGAGACGGTAGACAGACTAAAACTCGGCAAAGGCCTGAATAATCATCTCCAGACGTTACATAAAACGATGGATGTGCTCATTCAGGTAAATATTGGTGATGATAGCAATAAGGCAGGAGTAAAAAACAGTGAGGCAGCGGAATTGCTCATCGCGCTGAACAATCTGCCAATGATCAGGGTCTGCGGTCTTATGACGATGCCACCATTAGTAGAAAATCCGGAATTGTCACGGCCACATTTTCGCAGCCTGCGTCTTTTGGCGGAAGAGCTTCAGGAGAAAGGACTTTTTCCGGCGATTGAGAAGCCGGAACTTTCGATGGGAATGTCGAATGATTTTCACATCGCCATTGAAGAAGGAGCTACAATTGTAAGAGTCGGCACAGCAATCTTTGGCCAACGTTCACCAGCGAGTTAATAAAAAAAGGGATCTGTGCGAAGACAGATCCCCTTCATTTTTCCCAAGAAAATTTATTTTCTTTTTGAAGCTCGTTTTGCGGCCTTCAATGGGTTAATTCTGACCTTGACAATATCAATTTCAGGCTTGGCATGGGTTGCGAAATTACAGAAGCCCAACTTCCATTTTGCTGCCGGATATAGATAGCTTTTACAGTACTGTACGTCATCCTGTTCAACAATTCGCGCACACCCTTCACACTTATCTATGACAGGCTGAAAACGACCATCACTGTAGTTTACCGTGGTCTGATTCTGCATATATTTTTTTCCTCCGATCAGTCAATCACTTCTTACTGACATGTCACACATTCACGCCAGGAACAATAGTCGCCGTAAATTAACGACTGACACAGCTAAAGTTTTAGCAATTTTTTAGTATACCAAGGCTTATGAGCGCAGACAAGCTTTTTTACTTGTTGCTACTCCCATTTATCACCTAATATCAGCCAAAGATTTATTTTTTCAATGAAAAAAATTGAATTCACTTAAATATGTCCAGCCTTGTATTATGAAAAATCCTGATATACAATCGATATTATTTGGTGTTTGTGCAAGAATTAGGAACTGATAATTTTTAATTACAAGATCCGCAAAATCGGAGACGAAAATGCCTGTTTATGTATGGAAGGGGAAAAACAGTTACGGCGAGAAGAGAAAGGGAGAAATAGAAGCTCCTGATCAAGCAGCAGCACTTGCCCAGGTTAAAAGGTTGAGAATAACCAATCCCTCTGTAAAGGAAAAGCCCAAGGACCTGTTTGAAAATATCTCGATCTTCAAACCTAAGGTCACAGGAAAGGATATCGTTGTATTCACAAGACAATTGTCGACCATGATTAATGCCGGGTTACCTTTGGTACAAGGCATCGAAATACTGGAAAAACAACAGAGTAATCCAACCTTTAAAAGTGCGCTCGGCGAGATTCGGCAGGACATTGAGGCAGGATCGACGCTTGCCGATTCAATGCGTAAAAAGCCGAAGGTTTTTGACAACCTATTTACCAACATGATTGAAGCCGGAGAAACGGGTGGTATTCTCGATACTATTCTCGGAAGACTTGCCACATTCATGGAAAAATCAATGGCCCTGAAAAAGAAGATCAAAGGTGCCATGACCTACCCAACTATCTGTTTGGCAATTTCCTTACTTATTCTTGTTATCATTCTGGTCTTTGTCGTGCCTGTTTTTTCCAAGATGTTTGAAGATTTTGGTTCATCCCTGCCGTTGCCGACTCAGATTGTTGTAAATATGAGTGAATTTTTTAAGAGGAATATAATCTATATGTTCATGGCCGTATTTATTATGGTGATGATTGTAAAGAAAATCTATAAAACAGAAAAAGGCAAATTATCCATCGATAAAGGATTGCTGAACTCCCCGATAATAGGAATACTACTCCGTAAAGTAGCCGTAGCAAAATTTACCAGAACGCTCAGCACCATGCTGCAAAGCGGTGTACCAATTCTCGAAGCCTTACAAGTCGTCGCCAAAACCGCTGGTAATAAGGTTATTGAAAACGCTGTATTCAGGGTTGGTGATTCTATCGCGGAAGGTCGTCCGATCGCTGAACCATTAGAGGAATGTGGAGTTTTCCCAAATATGGTTGTACAGATGATAAACGTGGGTGAAACCGTTGGTGCCCTGGATACCATGCTTGAAAAAATCGCGGACTTTTATGACGAGGAAGTCGATCAGGCGGTGGAAAACCTTACAGCCATGATCGAACCTTTTATGATGGTATTTCTTGGGGGAATGATCGGGGGTCTGGTTGTTGCGATGTATTTACCAATTTTCAAAATAGCTTCGGTCGTATAGTTTTATTATGTAGCATGTTTCTATCTTTTACAGAAAGTTTGACTTTTAGTGGCAAAAGTTTATCTTTAGATGAGGTTTTACAACTAAAACAAACAATTATGGAGGAAATATGACTCTTACTAAAGCGGATCTAGTGCAACAGGTATACAAAAACCATGAAGGGTTGACGAAGGCACAAGCAACTGATTCTGTTGAGGCATTCCTTCGTATCTCAAAAAATTCACTTATTAACGGGTCAGATCTCCTCCTAAGTGGGTTCGGCAAATTTAACATAAAATATAAAAACTCGAGAAGGGGTCGCAATCCACAAACAGGTGATGAACTGACCCTCGACGCGCGGCGGGTAGTCACTTTTAAACCGTCAGGCATACTCCGTGAAAAAATCAACGAAGGCTGAGGCGATTCCTGAAAAGCTGGACCGATATTTTCCTGAATACATTCAGAATACCCTGAGTAAGCATTGACTCAGTTTCACTCAGGGTATTCTGATCGTATTGCTCCTTAACAATCACAGCTCAGATATCATATGAGCTTTACATTTACGCATAGAAGATGCCCCTCTGCTGCCGGTCAATCCCCTTAGGTTCTATTAATTTCAGTACTGCCTGGAACCTTCACCCCTGGGAATTCAGAACTATTTCAAATGAGTTACAGGAATCTTTTGCCTTAAATGGCATTATTCACCCCCCGCTTGTTATTGCTGATACCGCGGATTCTTTTACTCTGGTTGCAGGGGCAAAACGTATTGAATTTGCCGTCCGCTCTGCCGGCAAATCAGAAATCGACTGTATGGTCATCAATAAGGAAGCCCCATACAGCTTCATCCTGGGCCTCATTCTGGCAGATCAAAGCTGTGCTTCCGAGCTTACTCTTGCAGAAAAAGCCCGATTCATCCAAATAGCCAGCCGATTAATAGAGTCACAGGATATTATGATCAATTTCCTGGAAAGGCTTCATCTGAAAAAGGGACGTTTAACCATACCGAATTTACTGAAAATACTTGACTTGGACGAAGAAATTATCAAAGAGATCCATGCAGGGCGCTTGCAGGATCGAATGGTTTCGGAAATTCTGTCACTCGCTGAAAACTCTGACAGACTCGCTTTACTACGATTGTTCAAAAATCTTTGCATGGGCGATGGCAAGCAAAAGAAGTTCTTTACGCTCCTCCGGGATATCTCTTCCAGAAAGGGGTGTTCTATAGCTTTTTATTTGCAGAGAAAAGAAGTAGCGGCAATCCTTGGTCACAGGGAGATGAACATTTCACAGAAAATTAATCATCTGGGCATTCTTCTACAACAGGAAGTATTCCCCTGCTCTTCCCAGGCGGAGGATACCTTTTTAAAACAGCTCAAGAACCTGCAACTCCCATCGAACTACACGATTTCCCATTCTCCATCCTTTGAGAAAGATGAAATCACCCTGTCAATCACCTTTGAAAACTTTAATGCCTGCCGGCAGTTTCTTGGCAACATCAGCAACTGATACAATCAGACTAAAAACTTAGCGGTAACTCACCTGCCCCGATATCAGCAGATCTTCGTCCAAAAATTTATAGGTGACACCAATCAGGCGAGGTGCGGAGGCGCGATTTTCTGCCTGATATCCCTCAATCAGCGAAACTCCTCGATCACCGGCAAAAAGCGGCGCATAAAACAGATGCGCATAATCAAAAAGTTGCTGACGAAGAAATGCACCGTGTATATGCGCTCCTCCTTCAACAAGAACCGAACAAATATTTTCCTTTCCGAGTTCTTTTAAGAGTTGGCGCAGATCTACACCATCATCAAAGCGCTCCACTTCAATTAATCTGATTCCAATTTTCCGGAATTCTGCTCTTTTGGTTTTCGGAGTATCTTTGGCGCAAACAACCCATGTTGGAGCCTGCGATTCTAAGTGGTATACCTTGGAGGAAAGAGATGTCGACAGATTCGTATCCAGAATGATCCTTATCGGATCTCTTGCGGACTCGTCGGATATTCTTGTGGTAAGTGAGGGATTGTCAATTTCCACAGTTTTTCTCCCAACAACAATCGCATCGACTTGATTTCGAAGCTTGTGCACTTCACGTGCCGACTTCTCTCCTGTAATCCAGCCACTATGGCCATGCTGATAGTTTAATCTCCCGTCAAGACTTACCCCGGCTTTCATGATTGTCCAGGGGATGCCTTGAGTTATATGTTTGATGAAGGGAAAATTTAGCGATTTACATTCCTGTTCAAGTACTCCGCTGACTACCTCGATGCCATGGCTTCTAAGGAGATCGATTCCGCTGCCATTAACCAGGGGATTTGGATCAGTCATACCGACCACTACCCGTGAAAACCCTTGTTTCAATATTGCCTGGCTGCAAGGGGGTGTTTTTCCGGTATGGTTGCATGGTTCCAGAGTGACATACATGGTAGTACCGGAAACCGATTCAGTGGAATTACGGATCGCATCTATTTCCGCATGCGCCTCACCGGCTTTTTTATGGTAACCTTTGGCGATAAGCCGGTCTTCTTTCACGATGACCGCCCCAACGCAAGGGTTGGGCGAAGTACGTCCCAAACCCTTCCTGGCCTCTTTCAGGGCCAAGCGCATAAATTTCTCATCCCGCGTTGCCGTCATTTTTCCCTCTGGAATCAAGTAATGTCTTTAGTTCGTCCATAAATTCATTAACATCCTTAAATTGACGATAAACCGAAGCAAACCGAACATATGCAACCTCATCCAGAAGGGGCAACCCTTCCATTACCCATTCTCCCACCACCTCCGAGGGAATCTCCTTGGCACCGTAATCCTGCAGCTTATGTTCAATCTCGTCAGCGAATTCATCAATCTTATCGCGACTGACGGATCTTTTCTCACACGCCTTTTGCAGTCCTGCAATAAGCTTATGCCTATCCCATGCTTCCCTGCGACCATCTTTTTTAACCAATACGGGCAACATAACTTCGAGCCGCTCATAGGTGGTAAACCTCTGATCACATGCCAGGCACTCCCTTCTTCGTCTGGTTATAGTCGCATCTTTATTCAGGCGAGAATCAATAACTCGGTTATCCAGATGCTCACAATATGGACATTTCATCGACCACCTCTCAACAAATCAAACTTTTTATATATTTTCTTCGCTTCCAATGCTCCGTCATTCTCCCTCATTTTTATTCGTAACTGAAAATTGATAATTTCGTAAAAACCTAAAGTCAGTGATGGCTAAATATAAAGCTTCAGATTCGAGGCGCGCAATTTTTCAATCATTTCAATATACAAGAGGTGCTTGGATATGATTGAAAATTTACCGCAACGAAGAAAATGAAGAGTATTTACAACGTCATCAAAATTTAAAATCTGAAAAATTCTCATACACTCTTCGAAGTAATTATTCCCTAGGGAGCTGTTCCTCATCCAGAAGGACTTAAAAAGATCCCCGCTGATTTTTCTTATATCGGAGGAAATTACCGAGCTGTGGTCTAAAATAGCATAAGCCAATTACCATCTCACTGTAATTAATAAAATACCAGGTAGAAGTTGACATAACACCAGAAAAAATAAAGCCGATTTTGCAACAGCAAAATCGGCTTTATTTTTTTGTACATGTTGGACTGCAGGGGCTTATCTCAAATTACTCACTGAACTTATCAATCCTCGTTTGATGGCGGCCCCCCTCAAATTCGGTTTCAAGCCAGGTCGTTACCATTTGCAGGGCCTTGTCGGTATCAAGCACCCTCGCGCCAAGGCAGAGAACATTTGCGTTATTATGTTCTCGACTTAGCTTTGCGGTTTGTATATCAAAACAGTTAGCAGCTCTGATCTGTCTATATCTGTTTGCGGCGATCGACATGCCGATGCCGGAGCCACAAACCAGAATACCCATCTGGCAATATCCTTTGAGCATGCAGGAAACTGCCTTATCGGCAAAATCCGGATAATCAACGGAATCACTTGAGTCACAACCAACATCAACCACTTCGCGTCCGGCTTGCAGAAGACTTTCCTTAATACTTTCTTTCAGCAGAAAACCACCATGGTCAGCGGCAAGGACAATTTTCACTTTTTCCTCCTGATGCAAGTCTTATGAATTACATTTTTTCATTGCGATCACCGCATTCGTGCCGCCAAATCCGAAAGAATTTGAAATTGCAGCGCGTATGCTCATCTTTCTTGCCTCATTCGGAACATAGTCCAAGTCACATTCCGGACTGGGATTTTCAAGATTAATGGTCGGTGGAGCAATCTGATGGTTAATCGCGAGTGCGGTAAAAACTGCCTCGATGCCTCCAGCAGCTCCAAGCATATGACCGGTCATAGACTTTGTCGAACTCACGGCCAACTTCTTCGCATGCTCTTTAAACACGGTTTTTATTGCTTGGGTTTCACACTTATCATTCAAGGGAGTTGAGGTTCCATGCGCATTGATATAGTCTACGTCATCCAATGCCAGTTTGGCATC
Source organism: uncultured delta proteobacterium (assembly GCA_963835305.1). Taxonomy (GTDB): domain Bacteria; phylum Desulfobacterota; class Desulfobulbia; order Desulfobulbales; family Desulfocapsaceae; genus Desulforhopalus_A. Next base: position 557,549 of record CAWIEU010000004.1, on the reverse strand, counting down.
TTCAAGAGCCATTCGCATGGCCCTGACACCGCCTTCTCCATCTTCGGGGGGTGCTGCTATGTGATAGGCATCGCTACTTAACCCATAGCCGCATACCTCTGCATAGATTTTTGCCCCTCGAGCGACAGCATGCTCATACTCTTCCAGAACAAGCATACCGGCACCCTCGGACATGACGAATCCATCACGGTCTCTGTCAAATGGCCGGGATGCTCTTTTGGGATCATCGTTTCGCCCGGACAAGGCTTTCATTGCTGTGAAGCCGGCTACTCCAAGTCCACAGATAACCGCTTCTGCACCTCCGGCCACAACCATATCGCATGAACCATACTTAATATGCCTGTATGCCTCGCCGACGGAATGCGTTCCTGCAGCACAGGCAGTAGTTAAGGTAAGATTAGGTCCCTTGGATTTAATCGCCATTGAAATATGCCCGGAAGGCATATTAGGAATGACCATAGGGATAAAAAATGGCGTGATTCTCTTGGGCCCCTTTTCAAGACATACACTGTGGTATTTCTCGATAGTTGGTAACCCACCCATCCCGCAGCCGGTAATCACTCCAACCCTTCCGCTGTTTTCTTCGGTAACTTCATAGCCGCTATCCTGCACTGCCATTTGAGCGGCTGCAAGACCATACTGAACGAAAAGATCAAGGTGTTTGACTGCCTTTGGCTCAAAAAAATCCTCGGCTTGAAAATCTTTTACTTCCGCAGCAATTTTTACGGCGTAATCGCTGGTATCAAATCGAGTTATCAGATCAATCCCACCGACCCCTGAACAAATCTTCCGCCAGCTCTTCTCAACACCGGTACCGAGTGGAGTAACCAATCCTATACCTGTAACCACTACCCTTCGCTTCACAATAATTACTCCTTTTGTATATTGTTACTATCGCACCATGTAAACGGGGGGTATATAAAAATTGCGTCTGATATTCAATTTCCAATACTATTTCAGCTTTTTGACATAATTGATAGCGTCTTGAACAGTGGTGATACCCTCAGCGTCTTCATCAGGGATTTCAATATCAAAACCCTCTTCCATTGCCATTATCAACTCAACGAGGTCAAGAGAGTCTGCGCCAAGATCGTCTACAAATGACGCATTAGCCACAACTTTTTCACGCTCAACACTCAACTGCTCAACTATGATATCTATCATTTCCTGTTCGATTGACATTGTCCTTCCTCACTTGAAATTAGACATAGTTCCATAAACTATGTGCAATGATTTGACTTTACTAAAATTACAATTATCCGTAGTACTCCGGATTACATATACATACCACCATTTACATGGAGCGTTTGCCCGGTTATGTAACGCCCATCGTCGGACGCGAGATAGACAACAGCACCGGCTACATCCTCAGGTTTTCCAAGAATTCCCAGAGGGATATCCCGTTTAATCTGTTCCTGAGCAGTCTCATCCAAATACTCGGTCATTTCGGTTTCAATATAGCCGGGGGCAACACTGTTAACCGTAATATTTCGCGAAGCATACTCCCTCGCCATAGACTTGGTAAGTCCGATAAGCCCAGCTTTTGCGGCTGAATAATTAACTTGGCCGGGATTGCCGGCAACCCCGGAAACCGAAGAAATATTAATAATTCTACCCCATTTTTTTTTCATCATCGTCTTTGCGGCAGCCTTTGCGCATAAAAAAGCGCCCTTGAGATTAGTATCCATCACCTCGTCCCAATCAGACTCTTTCATTCTGGCCATCAAGCCATCCCGGGTGATTCCGGCGTTGTTTACCAGAATATCGACAGATCCGGCGTCAGCGATGATTATTTTGAATGCATTCTGAACGGCCTCACTTTCCGCTACGTCAAAACAGATGATTTCGGCCCTGCCGCCTGCTTCCTGGATAATTGCCCTGGTTTCTTCAGCGGCTGCCGACCGACTGACATAGTTGATGTATACCAAGGCTCCCATGGATGCAAGGCGAATACAAATAGCACGCCCTATTCCACGGCTCCCACCGGTTACTACAGCGACTTTTCCTTCCAGGTTCATAACTTATCGACGCTCCTCAATTTTTCTAATTAATTTTGGAATAATTTCGAAGAGGTCACCAACAACACCAAAATCGGCAACATCGAAGATCGATGCATTCTCATCTCGATTGATCGCGACAATAGTTTCTGCGGATTGCATTCCTGCAACATGTTGTACAGCCCCTGATATGCCGCAGGCAATGTATAGTTTAGGAGCGACCGTCTTGCCTGTCTGGCCTACCTGGTGAGGATAGGGAATCCAGCCGGCGTCGACCACAGCTCTTGATGCGGAGACTTTTGCTCCCAACGTTTCAGCTAATTCCCTTATCAATTCGAAACCCTTTGCACTCTCCAGGCCCCGACCGCCGGACACTAGGATGTCAGCTTCCTGAATATTTACCTGGCCACCCTCTGCCACCACGGAATCGAGAACTTGTACCCGACTCCGCAACTGCTCTTTAGTGGGAGAAATTTCAACTATCCGGCCTTTTCGTGAACCATCAAATTCAAGTTGTTTCATGACCTTGGGACGTACAGTTGCCATCTGTGGTCTCGTAGATTCAGAAACAATGGTCGCCATAATATTACCGCCAAAAGCCGGGCGGGTCTGAAGAAGTGCACCGTCTTCCTCGCGAATCTCCAGCTTGGTACAATCCGCTGTAAGACCCGCATTCAATATTGTGGCAACACCAGGAATAAAAGAACGGCCTATAGAAGTGGCGCCTGCCAGAACAATTTCGGGCTTATATTCCCGAATCACTGCTGCCGTAACTTCGCTGTAACAATCGTCCCTGAATTCTTTAAGATCCTCATGATCTGCAAGGTAGACGATATCCGCACCGTGACCGATAAGCAACTGCGCGGTCTCTCCGGTACGATGACCAAGCAGCAGGGCGCTGAGCTGCACCCCGCGTCTGTCCGCGAGTTTTCGGCCAATGCCTAATAGTTCAAGTGAGACAGGGGCCAGTTCTCCCCGCCTGTACTCACAAAATACAAAAACTCCCGCCCATGCAGCCAAGTCAACCTGTACCTGCTTTCGTTTTAAATCCAGGCTGAGTGCATCGACAGCACAACTTTCGACACACGCCCCGCAAAGCGTACAGGTTTCACCGACAACGGCCAGACCTCCCAGGACTTTTATCGCTCCAAACGGACAACTATCTTCGCAGATACCACAGCCGATACAAAGCTCTTCATTCACTTTCAACATATTTTCCGTTCCCCGCTCTGTTACAGATATGGAATCAACTTTTCTACAAGCTGATCAAGCTGTTCGTCAAGTGTGCCGGTTAATACTGATCTCTCGGCTCTGGCCTGGGGTGGAAATACATTAACAACCTTGGTAGGTGAACCAGGAAGACCGATACAGGCTGGATCAGCGCCAATATCATCTGCATTGAATCTGATAATTTCAGCTTTTTTGGCCTTCATTTTTCCTTTTATTGAAGGCACCCTTGGTTCGTTGATATCTTTTACAACTGTCAGCAGGGCGGGATATTCAACGGCAACCACATCATATCCGTCATCCATCATCCGTTCGACTACTAGACCCTTGTCGGATCCTTCACGCACCTTCTGAACACATGTTAAATAGGGAATACCGAGTCTGGTGGCAAGCCCAGGGCCGACTTGGGCGGTGTCGCCGTCAATGGCCTGCTTACCGCATAATATCAGATCAAAATTACCAATTTTCTTCAGAGCATTTTCGAGAGTATACGAGGTTGCCCAGGTATCGGCCCCGGCAAAAGCTCTATCCGAAATCAATACTGCACTGTCGGCCCCGCAACTGATGGCCTGCCGGAGCATTTCTTCCGCCTGGGGTGGTCCCATTGTTACAGCAACAACCTCGCCACCATGCTTTTCTTTAAGACGAACAGCCTCTTCCAGGGCATGTTGATCATAAGGATTCATAATGGATTGCACGCCTTCTCTGGCAAGAGTATTGGTAACGGGATCCAATCGAACATCCTTGGCATCCGGGACCTGTTTAATACATACAATAATCTTCATTCAACTACCTGTATTTATATCAAAATATATGGTCTACCCAAAAATAAATTGCTCTACGGAATACGAGCAGATCGTCACGATCAGGAATACTCTTTGTTTAGTTCCTGTCCTATGACATTACGCTGGATTTGATTGGTACCCTCGTAAATCTGTAATATTTTGGCATCTCTCATCATTTTTTCGACGGGATATTCAGTCATATACCCATATCCGCCCATAACCTGCACAGCATCAGTCGTGACTTTCATGGCCACATCGGTTGCAAAGGTCTTGCACATCGCCGATGCCTTGGACATATCTTTTGGATGCTGCTGGATATGTTTTGCTGCAGAGTAAACAAGAGATCGAGCTGCTTCAACACCAATAGCCATATCTGCCAGCATGTGCTGGACAGCCTGAAAAGCGATAATCGGTTTGCCGAACTGTTGACGCTGTTTTGCATATTTGACAGCTTCATCAAGAGCTGCCTGGGCGAGCCCGACTCCTAATGCGGCAATTCCCGGTCTGGAAAGATCAAGGGTTTTCATAACAGTGATGAAACCGGTACCCGGACGGCCAATCATTCGATCTTTAGGGATTCGGCAATCCTTGAAAATCAGTTCCGTAGTTGAGGATGCCCTGATACCCATTTTTTTTTCTTTGGGTCCGCAACTGAACCCGGGATCTCCTTCTTCCACCACGAAAAGAGATGCTCCACGTGGTCCGCGGCTTCTATCAGTAATCGCCACAACGGAATATACTTGTGCTTCACCACCATTGGTAATCCACTGTTTAGTCCCGTTTAACACCCATTCATCCCCATCGAGCACTGCGTTTGTCTGAATACCAGAAGCGTCTGATCCCGCATTGGCCTCAGTCAATCCAAACGCTCCGAATTTTTTGCCGGTTGCTATATCCGGAAGATACTTTTGCTTCATCTCTTCGGAGCCGCCGAGGATAATCGGATAGACACCGAGAAAATTTGCCGCAAATGCGGTTCCCACACCTATACAGCCTCGTCCAAGTTGCTCTACCGTGAGTGCTATATCAAAACAGCCGCCACCAAATCCCCCATATTCCTCCGGAATCGGTACTCCAAAAAGATCAGCCTGAGCCATCTCATTGAGAATCTGTCTGGGAAATTCATGCTTTTCATCCAACTCAGCACGTTGAGGTATAATTCGTTCTTCAGTGATCTGCCTCGCTATATCGACGATCATCTGTTGTTCTTCAGATAAGAAATAATCCATACTCATATCTCCTGTTTACCACTTGATCAGGGTTGCTCCCCAGGTGAAACCGCCACCAAAGGAACAGAACAAAACTGTATCGCCTTGCGCAATGAGACCGCTGCTATTTGCTTCATCAAGTGCGATTGGGATCGATGCAGCGGATGTATTACCATACTTGGATACGTTTATAAATACTTTACTCTGGGGGATATCGAGGCGATCTATCAAATTGATTAGAATCCGCATATTCGCCTGATGAGGTATGACGAGATTCAGGGAATCCTTGCTGATTTTTTCTTTTTCAAGAAGTCCGAGAACAGCGTCTTCCATCGCTCGAACTGCGTGTTTGAACACCTCCCGTCCTTCCATCTGGATATAGGCACCGGGGTTTCCTTCAACAAGAAGCTCAGGATTGTAACTTTCGGGTGCATGCATACAAAGGAGCTCCCACAGGCTGCCGTCTGAATGCATATTAGAACCGATTATCCCACGGTCGCCGGCAGAATAACCAAACACTGCTGCTCCGGCGCCATCTCCGAAAAGTATGCAGGTGTTTCTGTCCTCCCAGTTGAGCCGACTTGACAAGGTTTCCGCGCCAATGACCAGCACCTTCATAGAATGATCCGCCCGGACATATTTATCGGCAAGATCAAGCCCGTAAAGAAATCCGGAACAAGCAGCATTTAAATCGTAGGCGAAAGCATTCTTGGCACCAAGTTCTTTTTGCACGAAGCAGGCACTTGAAGGCATAAGCATGTGAGAACTTATCGTCCCGACAACTATTAAACCAAGTTCTTCGGCGCTTACTCCTGCTGCTGCAAGCGCCTTTTGGGCAGCCTGCGTTGCCAATTGGTATGTCTTTTCTCCCTTACCACCTATTCGTCGAGCTTCAATTCCAGTTCTGCTTTCTATCCACGTCGCACTCGTATCAACAATAGATTCGAGGTCTTTATTGGTGAGAATTTTTTCAGGTAAACATGAACCGGTCCCTAATACAACAGTTCCCATTACTTCTCCAAATTTTCGACATTGTTACCGGCGGCAAGACTATCAAGAATATCCTTATTAATATTACCTTTGGCCATTTTCGCTGCTTCCAGAATGGCATTCTTTATAGCATGGGAGCTCGATCTCCCGTGACATATAATCCCGATGCCATTAATTCCCAGGAGTGGAGCCCCGCCATATTCTGCGTAATCGACACGCTTTTTAAATGATTTAAAGGCATGTCTTGCAAGCAGGTAACCAATTTTTGCAAGGAATGATTTGACGATCTCATCCCTCAACATCTGCATGGCGGCCTCGGCAAGTCCTTCGCTTACCTTGAGACAAACGTTACCTACAAAACCATCGCAAACGATGACATCCACATTGCCCTGAAAAACATCACGTCCTTCGACATTTCCGATAAAATTCAGAGAACTCTTCTCCAACAAAGGATATGTCTCTTTTATCAGACTGTTGCCTTTTCCCGTTTCTTCACCGATTGTCAGCAATCCCACACGAGGGTTTTTTACATCGTTGATGCGGGAAAACGCCGATGCCATCACGCCGAATTGAAAAAGATGCTGAGGACGGCAATCAACGTTTGCACCTATATCCATAAGCACCACAGGCTTTTTAAGGGTCGGAAAGATAGATGCGATACCTGGCCTGGAAATCCCCTCCAATCGCCCGAGTTTACGGCTGGCAGCAGCGAGAGTTGCACCGGAATTACCTGCACTTACGGCGGCATCGGCTTCACCGCGTTTGACAAGGTCGAAGGCAACCAGGATGGAAGCATCTTTCTTCTTTCGAATGGCATCTACAGGATGTTCATTCATATCAATAACCTGAGATGAATGAACTATCTTGATCAACTTAGCTGTTTTCGAATCGGGAGATAAATTATCGAGGTGCTTACTGATGAGACTTTCGTTACCAACCAGGCTTACGCCCAAGCCGGTCTGCCTGACGGCAAGCAGAGCCCCGGCAATCAAATCCTCTGAGCCATTGTCACCACCCATGGCATCCAGGGCTATTTGCACACCACTCTCCTATTCTACTTCAGTATCGAGAGAGTAAACAGTTCTCCCTTTGTACTTGCCGCAACTACCGCATAACCGATGAGGTTCTTTTGGTTCGCCGCAAGACCCACAAACTGAGAGCCCAGGTGCAGTCAGGCTATCGTGAGATCGTCTTTTCCGTGTACGGGAATGGGAGTGTCTTCTTTTGGGTAAAGCCATTTTATCCTCCAAGTTAGGTATGTATCATACCATTCTGTTAATTTTTTCAATGGTTGGTGAGTTTTTTCAGCACGGCGAATGCGGAACTCGTGTTAGCCACAGAGCAAGTACAATCCCCGATATTCAGATTAACACCACATCCGGCACAGATACCTTTACAATCTTCACTACATAGAGTTCTTAAGGGAAAAGCCAAATATGCCTGTTCCCGTAGGATTTCATCAACATCGATCTCCGGTTCCGTGAGATACAGAGTGATGGCATCATCATCACTACATTCAAGATCTCGCAGATCTGGAGCCTCTTCTGTTCTGGTCGTGACCAGATACTCAAACTCACAGAATAGATTTTCGTTTACCGGCTCTCCACATCTGCCGCACGCAACAAAACGGGTGCCTTCTATTTTGCCCCGTAGAAGCACAGTCTCGATATCACGCCTGGAAACACGGATATTCGCTGAAGCATTCAGAGAAAAATCTTCGTTTTCATCTGAGAACCAGCTGCTGTCATCTATTAAATATTGATCAGCTCTTTCCGTGATTCCTTCGAAAAGCAGTTTCATAAAACAATATCGCGGTCAGAATCAGTAACAAATCTAAAAATAAAAGAAAGGAAAAATAATCAATTTATTACAGATTGGCTAGAAAAAAAACACCATAGACGAGAAAATCAATTCGGCAGGAGGTGAAAAATCACAAAGCGCCATACTGTTGACTATGTTAAATACTCCTAAAATTCCAACTCTTTATCATCAAAGAACGTGCGTAAGGCGCTCAGAACTTTTCTCCAAACGCAAGGAGACCCTATTCAATAAAAATTTCAAAAATTTAATCACGAGGACTGGAGAATGTTCAACGAGCGAATCGAACGCTTCCTGAGACAAAGTGAGGAGCCTCGAATCCTTCACCGCAACAAGGGTGGCACCACGAGCCCGCGGGCCGAGCACCCCTTTTTCGCCAACCGGAGCTCCCGGGTCAAGCAGAGCTACTACCTGCATTCTTTCTCCAAAACCGGTTTTGTTTTGTACGGCAACCTGGCCATCCTGAACAAAATAGACGCAATCGGCGAGGTCCCCTTTTTTAAATATCGTTGTTCCGCCGGCGTAGGAAACCGTCTTCATGGCCTCCAACAACTTTTTGACCTCATCTTTTTCAAGAAAAGCGAAACAACGTTCCTGTAACTCAACACTATACTCAACCATAATCTACCTATTTAGCATTCTCGCGAAATGAACGGTTTTTCTCTTCTATTACCTTAACCAGGCCATCGTAATTCTCCCTACGCAGTATCGATTTAAACTGCTCACGATAATTACTGACCAGGCTGACTCCCTCCACGTTTATATCATACACAACCCAGCCGGAGTCGGTTTTTGTCATGATGTAATGTAGTGGTATCTTTTTATTGTCATTTACTACCAGTGTCGTTACCTGCGCCCTGTCCCCCTTAACCGTTTCCTCCACGAACTCGATTTCCTGTCCCGAATAACTTTCGAGCTTGCCGATGTAGACGTTTTCCAATAGTTTGGTCATCAATTTGGTAAAATGATCCCGTTCCTTGTCGTCTATCATCCTCCAGGTTTTCCCAAGAACACGTTTTGACATCTCCCGGAAATCGAATTCACTCTTGATAATAGACATGATTTTAGCTCGTCTTTCTTCAAGATGCGCCTTCCCTTTCAGACTCTGGTCTTCCAAAACACCGGTAAGCTCATGTAGAACCGGTTTTAGTGTGGCAGTGGGACCGGGATCATCGGCTCGAGCTATTCCAACAGATAAACTGCAAAAGCAGATCAAAAATATAAGTAGTCTCTTCATAATTTTTCTCTGTAGTATATTAAGTAGTGTTGGCGCGGGAAGGGTTACTTTGACTGCACTCGCCTCATTACTCCGCACTTCCGAAAGCAAACTTACTGATAAGTGATTCGATATCAACCGATGATTCCGTGTCTTTTATGACGCCCCCAGGTTTGAAAAGTTTTGTATCGCCGCCAATACTCAACTGAATGTATTTATCACCGATTATTCCTTGCGACTTTACCGAAGCCATTGAATCTATAGGTACTTTAATCTTATTAGAGATTTGCAGAGTCAAGATGGCCGCATCCATTTTGCCCAGACTTATCCCCACCACTTCACCTACATCAACTCCCGAGATCTGAACGGACGCACCGTTTTTTACGCCGGCGACGTTATCAAATTCAGCTTTGAGAGTGTAGGTTTTACCTCTGGTTAAAAATGGCACCTCGCCTAACTGTAGGGCTAAATAGACAAATGCAGCAAAACCGAGAATCATAAACAACCCAACGACCATTTCCAAGGTATTTTTTTTCATCATTCCACCAGGTGACTTTGATAGATGTCGCCCATCGTTTTCTTAACAAATTCTTGAATATACGGCTTTTCAGACCACTGAATTTCCTCAGGGCTTCCAAACACATCCATATTCCCGTCATGCAAAAGTATCACCTGATCAGCCAGATTAAATATTTTAGGTATGTCGTGGCTGACGATGACTGAGGTAAAACCGAATTCTGCCTTTGTTCTGGCAAAAAGATGGTAAATTTCCTGACTCATAACAGGGTCGAGCCCTGTCGTTGGCTCATCAAAAAGCATGATTGACGGTTTGAGCTGCATGGCACGAGCCAACCCCACCCTCTTTTGCATGCCACCGCTCAATTGAGCCGGATATTTTTCTTCATGCCCTGTTAAGTCAAACTGAGCGAGTGTCGAGGCAACCTGTTCCCGGATTTCCTCCTTGTTTTTTTTGGTTCGTTCCATGAGCGGTAATGCAACATTTTCAAAAACAGTCAGGGAATCGAAGAGAGCTGAACCCTGGAACAAAACGCCGAACTCAGTACGGAGCTGTTCAAGATCCTTCCCCCGGATATCCGTGACATCGCGATCATGGATAAAGATCCGTCCCGAATCAGCCCGGACAAGCCCAAGAATAAGTTTCAGGGTAACACTTTTTCCCTGACCGCTGCCTCCCGCGATCACAGTCGTTTGGCCTGCCGGAATGGCAAAATTTACGTCATTGAGCACATGCTGGACGCTGCCATCCGATTTACTAAAAGATTTGACTACATTTTTGAATTCAATTGCGGAAGACATCATAAAAGAACCGCGGTCAAAAGATAATCAAAAACGAGAACGGATATCGAAGAAAATACGACAGCCTGGGTGGTTACCCGGCTTACACTTTTCGCCCCGAATCCCGCACCCCGTATCTCCCCGACAAAATAGCCCCGAGCTGAACAGATCCAAACGACCAGCAAAGCAAAAACAAAAGATTTGATAATTCCAAGCCTGATATCATGGTTTGTAACACTGGACTGCATTCCTTGAATATAACTGCCGGGACTGACTCCCATCATTCCTACCCCGGCCATATAGCCTCCCATAATGCCGACTACGTCAAATATAGCGGTAAGCAGCGGTACTGAAATAAGCATGGCAAGAAATTTTGGGGTGATAAAGTACCGAAATGGATCTATGGCCAGACAATCCAGCGCATCAATTTGCTCGGAAATTCGCATGATACCGATTTCGGCACACATAGCCGAACCAGCCCTGCCAGCCACCATTAAAGCAGTCAGCACAGGTCCGAGTTCCATTATTAATGTAAGGGCAACAGCAGAACCAAGCATCCCCTCAGCGCCAAATTTGCTCAGAGAATAATACCCCTGCAGTCCCAATACCATCCCGGTCGACAAGGCCGTGAAAAATATCAACACCATAGAACCGGCACCGATAAAATGCACCTGCTGCACAAGTTCTCTTAACCTGAATGGCCGCCTCAAAATCCCTCGAAGTGCATGCAGGAGAAAAATTGCCATCCGACCGAGATCCTTGAGCACATACAGTCCGATATCACCGAGGCGCACAATTGGATTACTTTTCATAAAAATTAATCACTGATTATTTTGCACCCTAGAAATTCATTTCTTGTTTTTTAAAAATGAAGTTCGTAAAGGTACTCATACCCTTGCGGGGTGTTAGAGACTATAGAGAAATTATCTGGGCTTGCTATTACTGCTAATACGTCTCGGTCTACGATATAATCTGAGTGGTAAGAAGTCAATGTCTAGAAATTCTTGATAAATAAATCAACAGCAGATAACAATAATTATCAATTAAAGGATGCCGCACAATGTAACTTCATGGAGCAACTATTTTATCGATGCTTATTTAACCAGTGGTTTCCCGCTTTATTCAGGCTGCCTTCATTGAAGTCTTCTATCATGGAGAGCATGTGCTCAATAGGTGCCCGCGCATAATCAGCCTTAGCGATTTCGACACCACCTGAGAAAGCTCTTGGTGAAATATGATGGCGTCGTAAAAACTCTTCACCTTCTTCGTTGCCACAAATTTTCAATCATTTCGAAGTACCTCTTGTACGTCGAAATGATTGAAAATTTGCGCGCCTCGAACCTGAAGTTTTTTACTTAGCCATCTTTGCTTTTTAGGTTTTTACGAGTTTGTCAAATATGATGATTTCGTAAAAAGTAATCGAAGCTGCTGAGATGGGCTCTGGAAAAAGCTCGACGTAGATCGGGCTTTTTACGAGGCCATCAAATATAAAAGCCGTTTTTTATCAGCTTTGTTGCATAGTGCAATCATTTTTTTCAAGAACTGGAAAAATATCACAAACAAACAGCATCAAAGAAGAATATTTCTTGTCTTTTGTCATCCTATATGTCTTTTTATGCAGAGATTGTAAAAAAACACCACAACTGAGCTGAAATTGAACGACACTTGCTATCGTAACCGTTCACCGGAAATAGCAAAAATGCTCGAATAACTCCAGATCTGTAAACGTTTAACAGTGCACCAGAAACGTACGAGCAGCGCAACGGGCTATAGCCAGCCTAAAATGCCCGGCGGTCTGATCGTGCGCATATGGTGTGCTGGTAACGTCTACTGTGCAACCAATCAGCCAAGCATATGGAAAATCAAAATATTTTCATTCAGAGTGAAGCGGAACTCCACGCCCTGGTACATCGAGCTCGGAAAACAGATGCTGTCGCACTGGATACCGAGTTTGTCTGGGAACGTACCTATTATCCTCAACTAGGTCTCATCCAGCTGGCACTATCCGATGAAGAGTGTTATCTCATCGACCCCATCGTCTTAAAAAACCTGCAACCGTTGGGTGAACTCCTTTCCGACCGGGGAGTCGTTAAAATCCTCCATGATGCACCTCAAGATTTGGCAATTCTGCAGAGAGCAACCGGCGCGACACCTCAAAATATCTTCGATACACGATTGGCTGCGGGTTTTTCCAACCTTCCCTCCACGCTCTCCCTGGGCAATCTTGTAAAAGAGCTGCTGGATATAAATCTCATCAAGGATGAAACTCGCACGAACTGGCTGCAACGTCCCTTGAGCGACGAGCAAATACGCTACGCCCTGAATGATGTCCGATATCTTCGGGCGGTAAGGGTAGTGCTTCTCAACCGAATAATCGGCCCGAAAATAAAATCCTGGCTACAGGAGGAGTTGAACCTGCTGAATAATCCGGCAAGCTACTCCGGGACTTCAGATAATGAACGATTCCTCAAGGTTAGAGGATACAGCCATCTTGACAGACAGGGTTTAGCGATTCTCAAAAACCTGACCACCTGGCGTGAGGGTGTGGCGAGGAAAATAGACAGACCACGAGGACATGTAATAAAAGACAACATTCTCTTAGAGATCGCCAGACTAAAACCTGTAGATGTCCCTAATCTCAGAAAGAAAGCAGGGCTCTCGGAAAAGGCTTCCGCAAAATACGGTAAAACGATCATAGCCATCATCGAAACTACCTTGGAGCAGCAGGATTCAAAGTATCCGGATCTCCATTATTCCGTTCGTCTCAATAGTAATGAAAAACTGAGACTGGAAAAACTCAACAATCTGATCACGCTGAAATGTGATTTGTTAGGTATTGCCCCGGGCCTTCTCGGCAACGGTTCAGAACTGAAACTCCTTGTCAAAACTTTAAACACCAGCAAAACCGGAGATCCAAAACAGTTGCGCCAAACGGATGGCTGGAGGAAGCATTTTCTCGAGGACTTTTTCAGACAAAGCAGCAGAAAATGATTAAAAGTATCGAACGTACGGTAAGTTTACCAAATAGAATATAGGGATATCGGGAAACGGATCGAATACACTCATAAGAATCACTCATTTGATATCCAATCTTTCAAGGAGAGACAACATGCAAATGATCCTGCAAAAGAGCCTGTTGAGTTTCTGTTTAATTATTGCCGTCTCTTGTCTCTTTACGTCGGCAGGGGCAACTGATAAAAGCGGCTATGCCGGCTGGGAAAATGATTCAAAATACAATGGATTTTACAACTATAAAGAGAGAGATACCCTCAAAGGAGAAGTCCTCGAGTTCAAGGAAGTTGTCCCTTTGCCGGGAATGGCTCCCGGAACGGCGTTTATCCTTGAAGAGGGTGGAGAGAAAATTCTTGTCCATCTTTGTCCGGTAGCCTTCAGGGCTGCTGACGAAACTGGTATCCGCAAAGGAATCAAGACGAAAGTCAGCGGCTGCTGGGCGCTGATCGACGGACAGGATGTATTCATGGCGGCGAAGGTCAAACAGGGCGATAATTTTGTTTTTAAAGTTCGCCTGACTAAAGATGGCACCCCTTTCTGGAGCATGAATCCTGAGGAGTTGGCAAGGGAATCGGCCTCTAATTGATGCGCACTTTAATGAGTTCAACGTAATCGTTCACCAGCACCCCATTTTCATCCGATCAGACCACCTCACATAGCCAACTATAGCTCGGGACCTGCTTGAACGAACCCGGAGCACTGGATGAACGGTCAAAGATCCGGGTTATGCAGTCTTTTGCTGTGTACCTGTGAACGATGCCTGTTCAACGGCCTCAGTTTCTTTGAGCGGTGCGGCCGGCAGAAAGATCATTCAGACACGATTGGGGAATCGTGGAGCTCTGGGTTTTTCCGGCATAAAATTTCAAGGTTTCGTTTGACAAGAGCGACCACCATCGGCAGCAAGAGCCCACCAGTTCAAGGCATGACGGAGATCTTTTTCGACTCCCGTCCCTTTCATATAACAAGCATAAGCGGGCTTACAAATAACATAAGCCTCTACATTTTCGACTTAACTGTTTGAATACAAATAGTTATCTGCTAAAAAATAATTCTTTTTCGAATATCCCTCAAAGGATAGGTATTGTTGTCAATACCAGAAAATGATAGGATGTATGGCATAAATTTCATTGTTTTTCTCCTTACAAATGCTTTGCGTAGACAATCGATAACAGAAGATCAACTGCAAGGAGGCAACATGTTTGATAGCGACGAACCTCTCTGGGATAGAACACTACGCCGGATTCGTCTGATTTGGCCGCTCGGTGATCAGGCTGTCTTGAAAAATTCCGTCGATCCCAGCCTTCCCGACAGCGATTTGCAAAAACTGCGGCAGAAAATAAACATTTGCCTGAAAAGACGTGGAGGAGAGGTTTCAGCCAGAACGCGGGCTGCAGAGCTGGGTGAAGCCTATCTTATATTAAACAACGAGGGCCGGAAGCGGTTTCTGGAACTCCTCGCCGGTGAATATGATGTAAACAACAAGGCGGTTGAAGAGAAAATAGAAGAACGCCTGAACTGCACTGAGCCGAATGAATGTAGAGAACTCAATCTCCAACTGCGCAATCTCTTGGTACCTCCACGAACAAACCTCCTCCGACAGTTTAACGAGTTGCAGGAAGGTGTTAAATTTCTAGTAGATCTTCGCGCCGAACTTTTGCCATTGGCAAAAAACAACCCGGAACTGACGGCTCTGGATCAGGATATCCACCGCTTGCTCTGCTCCTGGTTTGACGTGGGATTCCTCGATCTCCAGCGTATTACCTGGAAGACCCCCGCTGCTTTGCTTGAAAAACTCATTGAATATGAAGCGGTACACGCCATACAATCCTGGCAGGACCTGAAAAACCGATTGCGAGAAGATCGGCGATGTTACGCCTATTTCCACCCTCGCATGCCGCAGGAGCCTCTTATTTTTGTGGAAGTTGCCCTGGTCAATGGAATTTCTTCCTCTATCCATGAGGTTCTGGACGGAGAAGAACCGGCCATAGATGCCACGAAGGCGGATACGGCAATTTTCTATTCGATTTCCAACTGCCAGCAAGGCTTGGCCGGGGTTAGTTTCGGCAATTTTCTTATTAAAAATGTCGTTAAAGACTTGAGCTCGAAGCTTCCCAATCTCAAAACTTTTTCCACCCTGTCCCCTATTCCGGGTTTATGTTTTTATCTCGATAAATATAGGGAGGCGTGGGATTTTACCGACAAAGAGAAAAAACTCATGGGAGAAACGATCAACGGAACGGATGCGAAGGATCTCTTTCTAAAAATGATAGCAGGCATAGAAGTAAATCAGCCTGTGGAAACGAATTCGCCATTACGGCCGACTCTGCTCCGGCTCTGTGCCCGCTACCTTCTTACGGCGAAAAAAGGTTCCCAGGCATTCGACCGGGTAAGCCATTTCCACCTGTCGAACGGCGCCAGGATAGAGAGAATCAATTGGGCGGCCGACTTGTCTAAAAAGGGCATCGCCCAATCCGGCGGTCTGATGGTGAATTATCTTTACAATCTGACCGATATTGAAAAAAATCATGAAAACTACATCACAAATGGAGAGATCGCGGCATCCTCAGCCGTGACCAAATTAGCAAAAGCCTGAATCTTGCGGAACCCGGCGGGATAAAGCGAAGATCACTCCAATCCTAATCCCGCCTGATCCGGCTATCGGCGCTTCAGTTCATCACCCTTTTTTTGGGGCAACTGGTCCAGATACCATTTCATTGGATCGATCAGTTCGAAACCAGCCTTCAGCAGCTTTTTTTTCACGTTAATAACATTATTGGTCAGTAAATATGGAAAGATTGCTCTTTTTTCCGTATCCCAGAACCGAGCCACCAGAACGCTACCGAGAGAAATATTTTCTTCAGTTATTATATCGACAATTTTCTTCATCTGTCCGGTCTGCTCTTTGACAATAATGCATAACAGGCTGCCAGGCTCATCGATATTCATGATGTTGACAAATGCACGCAATAGATCCCGGGTTGATAAAATTCCTTTCAGGTAGCCCTCTTCGTCAATTACCGGCAGGGCGCCGACCTTTCGTTTCTGCATGACCAGCAATGTATCCTGGAGTGTGTAATAACCATAAATAGCCAGCGGCTCTTTGGTCATGATATCTCCGATAGGATAATTTCCGATTTTCCCAAGAGTGATATCATAATCCGGTTTTTTCAATAGAGTTGACGGCATGGCATCGCGCAAATCCCGATCGGTGACAATTCCGATAAGCTTTCCGGCGCCATCCACTATCGGCAAATGACGGATGTTCTTTTCCTTCATCAGCTTCTGAGCCTCAAATATCGTCATTTCCGGACCGGCAGTGATGAGGTTTTTTGACATTCTATCGCCTACAAACATAGCACCTCCAATAATTCTTCTTTATTTCAGCAACGATACTGTTTCGGATTGCGTCTATCTAATATCCGCCAACATTTTGATATGATTTTCGACCAGGGTGGGTAAAACTTCAAGATTATACCCGCCCTCCAGCACCGATACAACCCGGCCATCCGTAAATCTATTCGCCAGATTCATTATCACCTCGGAAACAAAATCATATCCATCAGTTGACAGGTTGGTGCCGGACATCAGGTCACTTTCGTGAGCGTCAAAGCCTGCTGACAAGATGATGAATTCAGGCTTGAATTTTTTCATGACGGGAACAAGATCCTGCATGATCAGCCTTCGATACTCCTCATCACCTCTTCCCGGCAAAACTGGAGAATTAACGGTATATCCATCCCCCTCTCCGATACCCACCTCGAACTCCCTGCCGGTTCCCGGATAGGCGAATGAGGGATGCTCATGAATTGAATAATAGAGAACGGTGGGATCCCGATCGAAAATATGCTGCGTCCCGTTACCATGATGAACATCAAAATCAATGATTGCAACTCTCTTGATTCCATATTCCTTTTGCACATACTTTGCCCCGATCGCCACATTGTTGAAATAACAAAATCCCATGGGTTTATCGGCCTCGGCGTGATGTCCGGGGGGACGGACGGCACAAAAGGCGTTGTCAATTTCTCTTTTCATCACCATATCGATGGCTTTAAGCACACCACCGACCGCCAGAAAAGCAATATCATAAGTTTCCCTGCAAATAGCGTTATCTGGATGGTCAAATTCGGTAAACCCCGCAATACAGGCTTCATCAAACCGTACGATATAATGGATATTATGAACCTCTTCGATCCATCTCTGATTGGCCTTGCAAGCCCCAATCTGAATGAGCTTCTCAAGAATTCCGGAATCTGAAAGCCTCTTGCGGATAACCTTTAGCCGTTCGGGAGATTCAGGATGATATTCTCCCGTATCGTGCAATAGATATCTGTCATCGTACACAAAACCAGTTCTTTTCATAAAGTTTCCTGTTATTCTGAGGGTATCTCTTTATGCCTTCAACTCGGAGCCGGGCAAAAGCATTGTCCGAAAATGCCCAATCAACAATCCTTCAGGTATACATCTGTTAGTGCCGGCTTTCATAGCCTCACCCTCTCCTGTCAGGAATCCATTTTGACAATAACCCTACCGGTCTGTCCTCCCCGCAAAATCAATTCAATTTCCCTTTCCAGCTGATCCAGGGAAACTTCCCGACAAAGATCGTTCAATTGCTCCGGTTTCCAGTCTGAGGCAAGGTGCTCCCATACTTTTTGTCGATGCTCCATGGGGCAGTTTTGCGAATCAATTCCAATCAGAGAAACACCACGAAGAATAAAGGGAAAAACCGTCAACGGGAGGTTTGGCGAAGCAACATTGCCGCAGCAGGTAACTACTCCCTGCAAATCGGTAGACTTAATGGCAGATGCCAGAATCTCCCCACCAACGGTATCGATCACTCCTGCCCACATTCCCTTGAGCAAAGGACGTTCCAGGTCAACCGCCACCTCGTCTCTTGCAAGAATCTTTCGGGCACCAAGTCCCGTAAGAAAGGACTCAGCTTCTGCTTTACCACTGACTCCGGTCACTGAATATCCGAGACGCGCAAGAATCGCGACGGACAGACTGCCGACTCCGCCGGTAGCCCCTGTAACCAGGATATTTCCCCTGTCCACGGGGATCGAGTGACTAAGGGCCGTAACGGACATGCCCGCTGTAAAACCGGCGGTACCAAAAATCATACTTTCCCTGAGATCAAGTCCTGCAGGCAGAGGAACCACCCAGGCGGCCGGCACCCTGATATACTGCCCAAAACCTCCGGAAGTGTTCATTCCCAGATCATAGCTGGTGACAATCACCTTGTCCCCGGGGTGAAATGCAGCGTCACGACTCTCCTCCACCACTCCTGATGCATCAATGCCGGGTGTGTGGGGATATTTTTTCGTTACCCCGCGATTGCCGCTGGCGGACAGGGCATCTTTGTAGTTAAGAGATGACCAGCTTACCTTTATCAGCACCTCGCCGTCGGGCAGCTGATCGATTGTCTTCTCGATAATCTTACGGGCAAAACGTTTTTCGCCGATTTCCTCAACCACCATTGCCCGGAATTTGTTCTGGCTCATAATGTATAACCTCTCGATAAGTTTTTCCCGGCTGTTTTTCCTAATCCACTTACTTCAACACCTGAAGCGTCGTTTCGGTACACGATGCGCTGAATTCAGCCGAACAGTTCATGAGGCGCCCTGCAAGAAAAAGCCCCCCGATGATCCAGAAAATACCATTCTGGTTAATACAGAAAATAGAGTGATAACAACGCGAAAAAGAAAGACTTTTCGGCGCATGCAACTATCACCGCCCGACCATTCGAGTTGGATGGACTCCTTATTAGGATGATAGCTGCTAAGCATTGTATCTTTCCTTCTGTTCTGACACCCCATGAGGGGCAATCTTTTTAGTCCCCATGCTTTGCGGGGGAATAAGTACCTTCAGGAATTCCTTCTTAAAAACCAGAAACGAATATCCAAGGTATTAAGCACAAGACCAAACGGGAACCGAACGTTCTATGGTATGCAAGAATACCAGCTGGTTAACTATAGCTCAGGAGACCGCTTGAGAATAGTATTTTTTTAAACAAGAGGTCCCGAGCTCATGCTCCTGAAGAACGTTTTCCCTCTCCTGGCATGATTTTATTCTGTTATATCAAGCTGAAAAAATACTTCTCGTCTTTTTCCGAATCCATCCTTTACCCTGCAACTATTTTTCTTGACAAATAAAAGGGGTATACATTAAATGGAAGAGTAACATTGTTACTCAATAGAAAATAAATACAATATAAGTTCTTTTTTTGTTAACTATATTAACATATTACAAAAAAAACATTTACTTCAGGAAAAGAAACAAGCGGATGAAGATCGACGAACGGCCGGAAAGGTATTCTTTATATTTTTATATTTTTTTTGATACCTTATCAAAGGTATCTGAAAATATTTTTTATTCACCTGCAAAGAAAAAGAGTAACGATGTTAGATGAACTTAACCCAGAGGTACAGGAACGGCTGGAAAAGGCTGTAATGGAAATCTTTTCCACCTCGGATTTCCATAAAGCCAGCATACGCGTCATTGCCGAAAAGGCCGGGGTAAGTTTTACAACTATCTACAAACACTATGGCAGCAAAGAGCGCCTTCTTTTCGCTTTCGTCAATATCTGGATGGGTAAACTGACCGATCGTATAGCGGATCATCTCAAAGGCATTGAAGACTTAAAGGAAAAATTAAGAAAAGTGTTCTGGTTGCACCTTGACTATTATGAACGAAATGAAGGACTGGGCCGTATACTTTTCATGACCTTGCCCATGCGCACCTGGATGACAGATGAGTCCTTCGATCAGAAAGAAAGAGTTGACCTGATAATTAACGTTCTCAAAAAAGGTCAGCAACAGGGCATAATAAATCCCAATGTCAGGGCGGGATCTCTTCTCGATTTCATGCTGGGATTCATCCAGCGAACATTCTTCATGTGGATAATACGAGGTAAACAGGGAAGCCTTGTCGAGGAAGCGAACAACCTGTTCGAAATGGTCTGGCAAGGCATGGTGAATCCTGCCAATATCCGATACATCAGCCCGAAGGAGAGTCCGGAGAATCAGAAAAAAAAGTAAGACGGCCACTGCCGGACCCAGGCGACAAACAGGCCGGCGCGAGAGAACAACCTTAATTAAGGAGTACATAATATGTCTTTGGACAAAAGAACACTCTTGCTAAACAAAAAAGAAAAAATTGCCATGGGGGGAGGAGAGGAGCGCATAAAAAAACAGCACGCCAGGGGAAAAATGAGTGCGAGAGAAAGACTTCTCCATCTTTTTGATCGGGGCACCTTCATTGAGATAGATGCGTTCGTCAAAAACAGATGTACCAGATTCGGCATGGACAAGCTCGATTTCGAAGGGGAGTCGGTGGTTACAGGTTATGGGCAGGTAGACGGGAGAATCGTGTTCGCCTTTTCCCAGGACTTTACTATCACCGGCGGAGCGCTGGGCGAAATGCATGCGAGGAAAATTGTCAAAGCCATGGATAGCGCAGCCAAAGTGGGTGCTCCAATCGTTGGTCTCAATGATTCAGGAGGAGCCAGAATTCAGGAAGCAGTCGATGCCCTTTCCGGCTATGGTGATATTTTTTTTAGAAATGCCATCTATTCCGGAGTCATTCCCCAGATATCAGCCATTATGGGACCATGTGCCGGAGGGGCGGTGTATTCGCCGGCTCTTACCGATTTTATCTTTATGGTCGACAAGACTTCCCAGATGTTCATAACCGGTCCACAGGTCATAAAAACCGTCA
This sequence comes from uncultured delta proteobacterium, assembly GCA_963835305.1. GTDB lineage: Bacteria > Desulfobacterota > Desulfobulbia > Desulfobulbales > Desulfocapsaceae > Desulforhopalus_A. The sequence continues at coordinate 536,284 of CAWIEU010000004.1, read as the reverse complement.
CCGGGGAGATAGTATCAGCCGAAGAACTCGGCGGGGCAATGACCCATAATAGTGTGAGCGGCAATGTACACTACATTGCCGATTCCGAACTGGAGTGTCTCGCCCAAATCAGAAAATTGATCGGTTTTCTGCCTGCAAACAGCATGGAAAAGAGCCCCACGCATCCCTCCGGCAATGATATCAACCGGCATCTCCATGAGCTTGACGACCTGATCCCGGACAACCCAAACAAACCCTACGATATTCTTGACGTTATTTATCCTCTCATCGATGGCGGCGAGTTCATGCAATATCAGCCCTATTTCGCTACCAACCTGATAACGGGATTTGCCAGAATAAACGGCAAAACCGTCGGCATCGTCGCTAATCAGCCCAAGGTCATGGCCGGCTGTCTCGATATGAATGCCGGAGACAAGGCGTCAAGATTTATCAGAACCTGCGACGCTTTCAATATTCCCCTGCTGACTTTCGTCGATGTTCCGGGATTTCTCCCCGGCACAACCCAGGAATATGGCGGAATCATCCGGCACGGTGCAAAGATTCTCTATGCCTACAGCGAGGCAACCGTACCCAAAGTAACTCTCATCACCCGCAAGGCCTATGGTGGCGCCTATGTTGCCATGTGCTCCAAATCCCTTGGCGCCGACATGGTGTTTGCCTGGCCATCGGCGGAAGTAGCTGTCATGGGGTCGGAAGGAGCGGTAAATATTATATTTAAAAACGATATCGCCAAGGCAGAAGACAAAGTGGCAACCAAGCAGAAAATCCTTGAGGAGTATGCAGCCGAATTTGCCACTCCCTACAAAGCTGCGGAACGTGGTTTTGTTGACGATGTAATAGAACCGCACACCTCCCGGCAGAGAATTATCGATGCATTCAACATGCTCGAAGGAAAAAGGGAAAAACGACCTGCAAAAAAACACGGCAACATACCGCTTTAACCGGCCAACGAGCAAACAGGAGGAGAATTATATGATCATTAAGGAACTACTGGCAAATTTTGCCAATCCCGATCTTATGCAGTCCTTGTCAATTTCAGACAAATTCATAGCAGGGCTTATCACGACTATACTGGGGATGGGGATTACTTTCGCAGCTCTCATCATCCTGCAGTTCATAATTTCCCTGATGGAAAAATTGTTCAACAAGCAAGCAGTACCGGCAGAGAGCAGTTCCTCCGGGTATATAACCAAGACACCAATTACTGAAGCAAAGTCCTCTCAGGACCACAATGAACTTATCGCGGTAATCGCCGGCGTCCTTGCCATGAAACTAAAAACGTCGGTCGATAATATAGTTATTAAGAATATTGAAAAAGTTGATGATCGATCCCCAGTCTGGAGCCGGGCAGGAATTATCGAGCAGATGAACAGCAGATTATAACTAAGGGAGACATATATGAGAACGTTCAGAGTGGTGGTAAACGGGGTCGAATACAAAGTTGGTATTGAAGAATTAGCTGCGGAAAACCTGGCACAATCCGACCACACCAATCCCTCCCCGGCGGCACCACCCCCGCCAAATCCCGGAATGAACCCCCGGCAGAAACACACAACCCCACATTCAGCAGCGAAGGTGGAGCCCGCCGTTGTAGGAGGTACTGTTGTTGCGCCAATGCCGGGTACCGTGCTGCAAGTCGCAGTAAATATAGGGGATACTGTCGCCAAGGGGCAAACCCTTTTAGTGCTGGAAGCGATGAAAATGGAAAACGAGATCATGGCCCCAACCGATGGCGTGGTTCATGAGTTGAACGTAACCCAAGGTGTATCCGTCAATGCCGGTGACATCCTGGTTATCCTGTCCTAACACCCCGTAAAGGGATACAAGAACCTTGAGACAGATTATTTTCTGGCCAAAAAGCAAGAGAACAATCTTCAAGGTCTAAAAAGGGAGATATCTGCCATGCTGGAAGCTCTGCTCGATTTCGCAAAAAGCACAGGATTTTACGGACTGACCGTAGGGGCGGTCCTTATGCTCGGGATAGCCTGTCTTTTACTCTATCTGGCCATTGTCAAAAAATTTGAACCTTTGCTCTTGGTTCCCATTGCCTTTGGGGTTTTATTGACCAACCTCCCTTTTGCCGATCTGATGGCGGCGCCGGTGATGGAAATCAAGGAGAATGTCAGCCATATGGTCCAACCGGGAGGCCTACTCTATTACCTCTTCCAGGGCGATCATCTCGGAATATTTCCTCCTCTTATTTTCATGGGCGTAGGCGCCATGACCGACTTTGGCCCACTGATCGCCAATCCCAAATCACTTCTGCTTGGCGCAGCTGCACAATTCGGCATTTTCATTACCTTTATTGGTGCGATCGCCTCCGGACTCTTTACGGCCCAGGAAGCAGCGTCAATAGGTATAATCGGCGGAGCTGACGGACCAACAGCCATCTTTCTGTCATCCAAACTGGCCCCGCATCTCCTCGGTCCGATTGCCATAGCCGCCTACTCATACATGGCCCTGGTACCAATAATCCAGCCGCCGATTATGCGCCTTTTTACCACCCAGAAGGAAAGAGCAATCAGGATGACTCAGCTGCGGGAGGTGACTAAAAGAGAGAAAATTATTTTTCCAATTGTGGTTACCGTTGTTGTCTCGCTCATGGTGCCACCTGCCGCAACTCTTATAGGCATGCTGATGCTCGGCAATCTGTTCAGGGAATGCGGAGTTGTCGGCAGACTCGAAGATACCGCTAAAAACGCTCTCATCAATAGTATCACTATTTTTCTGGGCGTGACGGTGGGTGCAACGGCAACAGCCGAGCAGTTCCTGAAAATCGAAACCCTGGCCATCTTAGCCCTTGGAGTATCCGCTTTTGCCATAGGCACCGCTTCCGGAGTACTCCTCGCCAAGCTGATGAATAAACTGATGGATGTCAACATCAACCCCCTAATCGGTTCAGCCGGCGTTTCGGCCGTACCAATGGCAGCCAGAGTATCTCAGGTGGTCGGGCAGAAAGAAGACCCGGGCAATTTCCTGCTAATGCATGCTATGGGCCCGAACGTGGCCGGTGTTATCGGCTCTGCCGTTTCTGCGGGGGTATTGTTATCGCTCTTTGGCAGATAAGTAGTCTTCCTGAAGATTTCATTTCAATGCAGCAGCTGCCGGATGCTGCATTGTTAACCTGGTTTAACTTTTTAGCACCGGATTAAAATTTGAATGAGCGAACCTCAGCTTTTTACTTGTAAAGTTTTCAGCAATACATTACAAGGTAATGTGTAACATTGTTATCCACCAAACAGATAAGAAAGAACTGCAGATATTTTTTTACCGACAATTCAGTTAATTAACTTTTTTAAAGGGCAATAACAATTCTACATTCGCAGGTTTGACTAAGGCTTCATTTAGCCAACAAAACCGGGAAGTTTCCCCACAATAAGAACAAAGTTTTTCAATCACCACTAACCATCACCAAACAGCAGACATGGCAGATGAATTAAACGGCGACATACACAGGCGGCTCGAAAAAGCGGTGTTGGAAGTTTTTTCCAACTCCGACTTTCATCGGGCATCGATTCGTGACATTGCCAATAAAGCTGGAGTCAGCTTTACCACAATCTACAAGCACTATGGCAGTAAAGAACGATTGGTCTTCGCCTTCGTCGACATATGGATGGGCAAACTAACGGATAGAATCGTCGATCACCTGCAGGGAATCGAAAATTTAAAAGAAAAGCTACGCAAAGTTTTCTGGTTGCAGCTCGACTACTACGAACGCCACGAAGGCCTTGGCAGAATAGTTTTTATGACTTTGCCGATGAAGACCTGGATGGCGGATGAAACGTTTGACCAACCCAGGATGATGTCGCTTATGATCGATGTCTTGAGACAGGGCCAAAAAGAAGGGATCTTGAATCCTCACGTTCGAGCCGGCACTCTGCTCGACTTCCTCATGGGTTTCGTACAGCGCAGTTTTTTTATGTGGATTCTTCGTGGAAAAAAGGGCTCTCTCTCTGAACAGGCCAATATCATGTTCGAAATGGTCTGGCAGGGAATGTTGGCCAATCCTCAACAATTGCCCCAAAAGCCACACTCCGATAACAGATAACACCTAGGTTGAAGTACGAATAAGCCGTCTCGGCGATAAACCTTACTTTTCTTACTTTGGGAGGCATGCAATGGAAATACTTAAAATTGATCATCTGGGAATTGCCGTAAACAGCATTGACGATGGAAAAAACTTCTGGTCCGACATACTCGGACTCAAATTTGAAGGAGCGGAAACCGTCGAGACCCAAAAGGTTACCACCGCATTTTTTCCCGTAGGAGAAAGTGAAGTCGAGCTGCTTGAATCGACCGCTCCGGATGGTCCGGTGGCCAAATTTATTGAAAAAAAAGGCACAGGATTCCAACATGTAGCCTTTAGAGTGGCCAATATTGAAGAAGCTTTGCAGGAATTGAAAGATAAAGGGATACAGCTCATAGATCAGCAACCCAGAATAGGAGCCGGTGGCGCTAAAATCGCTTTTCTCCATCCAAAAGCCACAGGTGGCGTCTTGGTTGAGCTTTGTGAACGTTCGTAGTTAATACCTCTCCATTTACCATCAATCCCCCCGCCGGGATTACAACTTCATGCAAACAAGGAGTAACTGATGTCAGAGCATCCAAAATTACAAAAATGGGCAGAACTCGCCGCAAAGCAAATGAAGGGAAAATCCGTCGACACACTTGACTGGAAGACCCCTGAAGGCATAAAAGTTAAGGCACTCTACACGGCAGAGGATCTTGAAGGTATTGAAAACGTCAATACTCTTCCCGGCATGGCGCCTTACACGCGTGGTCCGATGACGACCATGTACGCCGGACGTCCCTGGACCATCCGCCAATATGCCGGTTTCTCAACAGCTAAGGAATCCAACGCTTTTTACCACAAAGCGCTTGCAGCCGGTCAAAAAGGATTGTCTGTTGCCTTCGATCTGGCGACGCACCGCGGCTATGACTCCGACCACCCCAGAGTCGCCGGTGATATAGGCAAAGCCGGTGTTGCTATCGATTCCGTGGAAGACATGAAAATTCTCTTTGAGGGTATCCCTCTCGATCAGATGTCGGTTTCCATGACCATGAACGGAGCGGTCATTCCTATTCTGGCCGGCTATATAGTAGCCGCGGAAGAACAAGGGGTCAGCCACGAGCAGCTCTCCGGCACCATCCAGAATGATATCCTCAAGGAATATCTGACCAGAAACACCTATATCTACCCTCCCGGCCCCTCCATGCGGATCATCTCCGATATAATGGCGTTCTGCTCAACAAATATGCCGAAATACAATACGATCAGTATCAGCGGCTATCATATGATGGAAGCTGGGGCCAATAGTGTTCTGCAGACTGCCTTCACGCTGGCCGATGGCGTGGAATATGTCAAAGCAGCTCTCAAGAGCGGCATGGACGTCGACACCTTTGCTCCGAGGCTTTCCTTCTTTTTCGGTATCGGCATGAACTTCTTCATGGATATTGCCATGCTGAGAGCCGCCCGGTTCCTCTGGCACCGGCTGATGAGCCAGTTCAATCCGAAGAATCCTAAATCTTCCATGCTGAGGACTCATTGCCAAACATCAGGTTGGAGTCTCACTGAGCAGGATCCTTACAATAACGTGATTCGTACGACGCTTGAAGCCATGTCCGCCGTACTTGGCGGCACTCAGTCCCTGCATACCAATTCCTTTGACGAGGCAATAGGACTCCCCACTGATTTCTCGGCACGTATTGCCAGAAATACTCAAATTATTATCCAGGAAGAATCCCAGGTTTGTCACGTTATCGATCCATTGGGCGGTTCTTACTACATTGAGTCTCTCACCAACAGTATCGTCGACGAAGCACAGAAAATCATCGATGAGATCGAAGAACTGGGAGGAATGGCCAAGGCCATAGAAAGCGGCATGCCCAAGATGCGCATTGAGGAATCCGCCGCCCGTAAACAGGCCAGGATTGATCAGGGACTTGACGTGATTGTCGGCGTGAATAAATATAAGCTTGCCGATGAGAAAATCGATTTCGAGGTACGGGAAGTACCTGCATCCGTTCGTGATGAGCAGGTTGCCCGCATCAAAGAGATTAAAGCCGGTCGAAATCAGGCCGCGGTTGAAAAAGCACTGGCCGACCTTACCGCAGCTGCCAAAAATGGCGGTAATCTCCTTGAAGCCGCGCTACCCGCCGTTCGTGCCCGGGCGACCGTTGGTGAGATATCCGATGCAATGGAAAGTGTATTTGGCCGTTTCGTGGCTACGACCCGATGCATCTCAGGGGCATATTCCTCAGAATTTAAAGGAGATAATACGATTATTTCTGCGATCAAAGAACGAACAAACATGTTTCTGGAAAAACAAGGCAGACGTCCACGACTGCTGGTCACCAAAATGGGTCAGGATGGGCACGACCGTGGCTTCAAGGTAATTGCCAGCGCCTATGCCGATCTCGGTTTTGATGTTGACATCAGCCCGATGTTCCAGACTCCCGAAGAAGCCGCCAAAATGGCCATTGAAAATGATGTCCACGTAATTGGCGCCTCCAGTCTGGCCGCTGGGCATAAATCTCTTATTCCTGCTTTGATTGAGGAACTGAAGAAGATTGGCGGCAAGGATATAATAGTTGTCGCCGGCGGAGTTATTCCGCCTGCCGACTATGATTTTCTCTATAAAGCCGGTGTCAAGGCGATTTTCGGCCCGGGGACTCCAATCCCTGTCTCCGCTGACAAGACCCTTTCTCTACTGGAGGAAAAGTATCTAAAATCTTAGACTGTTACTCCCGCTCTTCAGAAAGGACAATTTCTGAAAGCACCCTATTTGGGCGGGCTTAGAACCCGCCCGTGCGGTAATAGCCCCGAACTTTTCGGGATGTATATTCCAACCGGCAGTACCACAACGGGTCCGGTGGTTTACCCTCGCTTAATCGCTGGGCCTGTTGTGTTTTAGATATGCCAGAAACGTTACGGCAGTGCATCTGCTCAAGATCAGGCTACCTGGCAAAAAAGAACGGGTTTTGAATGTGCCTCTTATGTCCATCATCCTGATCGTGTGAACCTCTGGAACTGTTAAGCGCTTTTAGACCCTGGGTTGAACGAGCATTTTGCTCTGCCCGGTGAACTATTGCAATCTGACAGGGACAAGTGCCCTCTCATTCATTTTAAACAAATAATATTTTCATGCTTAAAAGCCCCCAGGAATATATCGATGGCGTTCTTCGGCAGGATCGGCTTATGCTCGCCAGAACCATCACCCTTATCGAAAGTACCCTTCCCTCTCATCAGGAACTGGCGAGGATAATTGTCGACCAGCTGCTTCCGCATACCGGTCATGGCTACAGAGTAGGGATAACGGGGGTGCCGGGTGCAGGAAAAAGTACCTATATAGAAAGTTTTGGTAATATGCTGACGGGTCTTGGCCACAGAGTCGCGGTTCTGGCCATCGACCCGAGCAGCAGCCGGAGCGGTGGTTCTATCCTTGGCGATAAAACACGCATGGAAAAATTGGCGGTTAATCCCAACGCCTTTATCAGACCATCTCCTTCAAGCGGCACACTTGGCGGCGTAGGCAGAAAAACCAGAGAGACCATGCTTGTCTGCGAAGCTGCGGGCTATGATGTTGTTATCATAGAAACTGTTGGCGTTGGTCAATCAGAGACCACGGTCGCTTCGATGGTTGATTTTTTTCTCGTGCTCATGATAGCCGGGGCCGGCGATGAGCTGCAGGGAATCAAGAAAGGAGTTCTTGAAGTAGCCGATACCATCGTCATTAACAAGGCAGACGGAGACAATGTGCTGCGGGCGCAGGCTGCCCGTAAAGAATACGAAACAGCACTGCATATGCTTATGCCGAGCAGTCCGAATTGGCGCCCGCAGGTTCTCACCTGCAGTGCACTCGAGAATTCGGGCATCGATCAAATCTGGCAGACTATTCTGGACCACCGTAACAAACTGACCGAATGCGGAGAGATGGCGGAAAAGCGGAAACACCAGGCACTTGACTGGATGTCTTTTCTGTTGGATGAGGGCTTGCGGCACTGGTTTTATACCGATCCCAGGGTAAAAGCAGCTCTTCCCGGATTACGGCATGATGTTGAAATGAAACGAACCTCACCTACTGCTGCAGCCGACACACTGCTCAATTTCCTGAAAGAGAAGAAATAGCCTTCCGATAAAGGTGCCGGGAAAGAATCTTTTTTTAAAAGCGGCTACCTGTACCAGCCGGAGTACGTGATATAGTTCTCCGCGATTCTTTCAATTTCACCCGACATATGTTCCCGATCGAGGTCTTTTACTTTTTTTGCCGGCACTCCGGCATAGATCGTCCCTGATTCGACATGGGTTCCCTGAGTGACGACAGCCCCTGCCGCGATAATCGTATTGCTCTCCACAACACAGTCATCCATCACGACTGCTCCCATTCCTACAAGTACATTGTCATGGATGGTACAACCGTGGACGATGGCGTTATGCCCGACGGTTACATTATTGCCGATATTTACCGGATGTTTCCGGTAGGTGCAATGGACGACGGCGCCATCCTGGATGTTTACTTTATTCCCTATCCTGATGTAATGCACGTCACCCCGAATAACAGCGTTGAACCAGACGGAACAGTTATCTCCCATCACCACATCACCAATTACCACAGAGTTCTCGGCCAGATAACAGTCCTCTCCAAACTGTGGCATATGTCCATTTAACTCTTTGATAATCATAATGACCTCGCAGCTGAAATGACTATTTTAGGGCGTTTGAAAATATGAGGACAACGAAAAGAAAAGGCGCGAGGCTTCGCAAGGAGGAACAACACAAAACCTCGCGCCTGAGGAGAGCTTGCCCGGATTTATCACTACCGGTCTTTGTTGATTATTTTTTCTAATTCCAAGAGAAAAAATAATTCTCCTAACTTGTGAGATTGAAAATCAAGATTCGGCAATCAGCACAATGATCAGGAAATGTCCTGCTTAACCGATTACACAGAGCACAGCACCTTTGGCAACACTGTCGCCGCTGGCGAATTTTATGCCCTGGACGGTTCCATCGCAGGGAGCAGTGAGGGCGTTTTCCATTTTCATCGCCTCAAGGACGACAATGGTATCACCTTTTTTAACTGTATCTCCCGCCTTTTTCTCATATTTTACGATCATGCCGGGCATCGGAGCAAGCAACAGGGTTCCATCCGCCGGTGCGGCTACCGGCTCGGGAGCCGCTGCCTGGGCAGGCGCTGACACGACCGTTTGAGCGGGAGCGGGATTTGCCGCTGCAGGCCGAGCCATTGTGGGAACGGCACTGATCTCACCGGTAGGATCGACTTCCACATTAAAATATTCATTATCAACAAAGACATTAAATGTTCTGAGTGCCTCTGATTTCGGCGGAGTGTCTCCTTTAGGTTCGATAAGTTTGCCTGCTTTGGCCTTCTTGATAATTTCATCCTTTTTCTTTACTTCCTCCAGCGTAATGGGTTTCACGCTGGCAGGGGGCTCGGATTTTCCGTATTTCCACTCCAGAAATTTTCTTCCAGTAACGGGAAACTGCGCATAGAGGATAAGATCGTCAAGATCGACGGCCAGGTCGCCGATTTCAGCTTTGGCCTTTTCAAGCTCCGGTTCAAGTACCTCCGCCGGGCGACAGGTGATAGGCTCCTCACCGCGAGGATAGCCTTTCAGTGCTTTCTTCTGCAACTCGGGATTAATCGGTACCGCAGTTTTGCCGTAAAGTCCGTAACAGAGATCTTTCACCTGTCCGGTGATCATCTTATACCGCTCATCGGGAGTATCATGCAGAACATTATTGACAGTCTGCACGCCAACAATCTGGCTCGTGGGAGTAACCAGCGGAATCTGTCCCAGATCTTTTCGAACCCTAGGTAATTCCTTATAAACTTCATCGATCTTGTCGAGCGCATCCATTTCCCGCAGTTGATTGACAAGATTTGACAACATGCCTCCCGGAGTCTGATGCAGCAGAACGTTAATGTCGATGATGGAGACCTTGGAATCATCCAGCAGGTGTTTATATTTCGGCATTACCTCTTTTTCAAAGATCTCGTTTATGACCGCCAGCTTTTTAATATCGAACCCCGTATCCCGATTGGTACCCAGCAGCGCCATAACCAGCGGTTCAACCGCGGCATGGGATGTTCGGTAAGCATACGGTGTCATGCAGGTATCGATAATATCCACTCCAGCTTCGATCGCTTTCAAATGGGTCATCGGCGACATTCCTGAAGTAAAATGGCTGTGCAAATGGATAGGCACCTTAACCGCTTTCTTTAGGGCTTTAATCAGCGGATAGGCATCGTAGGGTGCCATCAGTCCGGCCATATCCTTGACACAGACGGAATCCGCTCCCATATCCTCCAGGGTTTTTGCCCTGTCAACATAATAGTCGAGGTTATAAACCTCTCCGCCAAGACGTGGTTCAGTCAGCGTATAACAGATACAACCCTGAAAATGTTTGCCGCTTTTCTTGATCTGTTTGACGACTGTTTCAAAGTTCCGATAATCATTTAAGGCATCGAAGGTTCGGAAAATATCCATGCCGTTCTCTGCTGCCCGATCGACAAAGGCGTATGCCAGATCATCAGCGTAGTTACGGTATCCAACCAGATTTTGCGCCCGAAGCAGCATGGAAAACGGGGTTTTCTTGATATATCTTTTCAGGGTCCGCAGCCGCTGCCAGGGATCTTCATTGAGAAATCTGTGCATGGTATCAAATGTCGCGCCACCCCAGGTCTCAATAGCCCAGAAACCGATCTCATCCATCAATTCTGCAACCGGGATCATATCTTCCGTCCGTCCACGAGTCGCAAAAAGCGACTGATGTCCATCTCGCAGAGACAGATCCATTATTTTCACAGGATTTTCTGCCTTGGGCCGGTCCGCGGAATAATTCAATGGGGTCATCTTTACTTGATCACTCATCCTATGTCTCCTCTCACCTGATCTTTAAACGTTAGATTCTATTAATACCCCTCAAGGGGGGTATAGGTCCCTTCACGAAATTATTTCCTAACCCCCGCAAAGCACGGGGACTCTTTTCAGTGCCCATGCTGTGTGGGTATAAGTACCTTTAAACAGATTGTTTTCTTGCAAAAAACATTCTGTAAGGCACTAAAAAGACAGAAAAGAATTTCTAAGGTTCTAAAAGCGGGTAAACGCTCTTAGTTGGATCAATCTCCGCATGGCCATCATTTCCTGACAACCACTCTGCCCCCACGAACTGAATGAAGAACCTTTGTTTCCATTCAAGGACGCCTGCTGTTCATAAACCGCAGCCTCTTCCTGTTGAAGGTAAAGACTGACAGCAGCCAGGGCAGCAGCCAATTTCTTTTTTTTATCTGCCATTAACACACCCATTGATTGTTTTATCTTAAGGTCATCTTTTCAGCTCTAGAGTCTGCACCTTGGGTGGCATAAAAGAGTTAAGCATTCCGCTTTACAGCCGTGCGATACATCCTTATGCGCTATACATCGCATATTCTGTTTCCTCATCGAGCAACTTATCGATTTCCATTTGAATTTCGTTGCGCTTAGGACTGTTGACCCAGCGATTCCAATCTTCCACGGAGCGCCAGGTGCTAATCACCATGCATTCATCTTTCTTGTCGATTCTATTGAGTGTCTCTCCGGAAATATAGCCGGGTTGCTCCAGTGTAAGCGCCCGCAATTGTTTGAGAAGAAGCGTCAATCTCGAAGAATTATCTTGCTGAACCTTTCGTTTTATAAATATTTTTACCGTCATTTCAATCTCCTCGTATGTGATCAAAAATTCACAGTAACTCTCAGTGATTAAAGGGGAATATTGCCATGTTTTTTCATAGGGTTGGTATCCCGCTTATTCTGCAGCAACTCCAGCGCCCTGATAATTCTCACCCTGGTCCTGGCGGGTTCAATAATGTCGTCGATATATCCCCGTTGCGCAGCCACATATGGATTTGCCACGGTATTTTGATATTCCTTTTCTTTCTCTACAAGAAATCTCGCAGGGTCTTCGGCTTTTTTGGCATCCCTGCCATAAAGTACGCCAACCGCTCCTTTGGCACCCATGACTGCAATCTCGGCACTCGGCCAGGCATAATTGATATCCCCGCGCAAATGCTTGGAAGACATCACGCAATAGGCGCCTCCGTATGCTTTACGGGTGATAACGGTTACCTTTGGGATGGTAGCTTCAGCAAAGGCATAGAGAATTTTTGCACCATTTCTGATAACGCCGCCATACTCCTGGGCTGTTCCGGGCAAGAAACCCGGTACGTCGACAAAAGTGACGACAGGAATATTAAAACAGTCGCAGAACCGGACAAATCTGGCACCCTTTATCGAGGAATCAATGTCCAGAACCCCGGAAAGATGTGACGGCTGATTTGCGACAATTCCGACGCTCATACCGTTATATCTGGCAAAACCTACTATCAGGTTTGGCGCGAAACTGGCCTTAACCTCAAAAAAGTCTCTATTGTCAACGGTCTGCAGGATGATTTCCTTCATGTCGTAAGCGGCATTCTGGTTTTCCGGCAGAATTGAATTGAGCTCGTTCGATTGACGATTTCTTGGATCCGTGCACTGTACAACGGGAGGATTTTCCAGATTATTCTGTGGCAGGAAGGAAAGCAGCCGTCTTATGTAGTCAATGGCATCAGAGCCCGAAGTTGCAGCATAATCGGACACGCCGCTTCTGCTGGCGTGCATTGCCGCCCCACCCAGAGCCTCCGTGGTGACATCTTCATGGGTCACCGATTTCACGACCTTTGGCCCGGTGAGAAACATATATGACTGATTTTGTACCATTACTACAAAATCGGTAAGTGCGGGTGAATATACCGCCCCGCCGGCACAGGGCCCGAAAATGGCTGAAATTTGCGGTATAACCCCTGAAGCCATGACGTTTCGCTGAAAGATTTCCGAATACCCCGCCAAACTTTCGATACCTTCCTGAATACGTGCCCCGCCGGAATCATTCAAGCCGATAACCGGGGCGCCGTTTTTCATGGCGAGATCCATTATCTTACAAATTTTTTCTGCGAATGTTTCGGAAAGAGAACCGCCCAATACCGTAAAATCCTGAGCAAAAACATAGACAATCCGACCATCCACCGTACCGTGCCCCGTTACTACGCCATCTCCGGGGAAAATCTGTTGATCCATGCCGAAGTCCCTGCATCTGTGGGTCTTGAACATGTCAAATTCTTCGAATGATCCTTTGTCGAGCAAGAGATCAATGCGTTCCCGGGCAGTCATCGCCCCTTTTTCGTGCTGCTTATCAATCCTTTGCTGACCACCACCCAGCCGGGCCTCAGCCCTAAGTTTCTTCAGGTGGTCGAGTTGGTCACTTGTCTTCATAGCGTCTCCTTGGAACATATTTCACAGTGCACATTGCAGGTCACCCTCGATTGGGCCGCTAAATCAGGAAAAAGCTTCCTTGCATAATCTGCCTAACGATCCCAGATCCTCGCATACATAGAGTCCGCACTGTTGCATAGCTTCGATCTTGGCAGAGGCCGTCCCTTGCCCGCCACTTACAATTGCGCCTGCGTGCCCCATTCGTCTCCCCGGAGGAGCCGTCAATCCGGCTATAAAGCCAACGACCGGTTTTTTCATGTTGGCCTTAATCCAGGCGGATGCCTGTTCTTCGGCATTACCGCCGATTTCACCAACCATGACTACCGCCTCAGTAGCAGGATCTTCATTGAAGGCCTCTAAACAGTCGATAAAACCGGTTCCATTTACAGGATCACCGCCTATGCCGACACAAGTCGTTTGGCCAAGTCCAACCTGAGTCAATTGATGCACCACCTCATAGGTGAGGGTCCCGGAACGGGAGACGACTCCAACGGGACCGCCCGGAGTATGAATGGCACCGGGCATAATGCCGATTTTGCACTCACCCGGAGTAATAATTCCCGGACAGTTTGGACCTATCAGTCTATTTTTTTTCATTGCCAGATAATTCTTTACCTTCAGCATGTCCATAACCGGCACACCTTCGGTAATACAAACTATCAGTTCAATACCAGCGTCGATTGCCTCCAGAATAGCATCTGCAGCGAAAGGGGGAGGAACCAAAATCATAGATGCATTGGCTCCGGTCTTTTCCCTGGCTTCCTGAACCGTATTGAATACGGGTACGGCATCCATGCGTTGGCCGCCTTTGCCCGGCGTTACTCCCGCGACAATATTTGTGCCGTAAGCTATACACTGCTGGGTATGAAATTGCCCTTCCTTGCCGGTAATACCCTGAACAAGGACACGTGTTTGGGAATTTACTAGAATGCTCATTTTTTTCCTTCCAAGTAAATTAAACATACACCTTTTTAGAGTCAGGCGAATTCTATCAAGTCGCCAGCTCCATCACCGGCACATCAAAATTTCTGCGTTGAAATAACAGGCGTTTTGATGTGATATCCAACATTTTTTCAGACCAGCCTCTACTACCAAAAGCAAACACCTCTCCTGTTGGAGGAAAAAGCTAACATTTCCCTTACCTTCTTCTATTATGCTGTTGCCTGTATGGTAATATCTCTTTACTAGAATATTTTCAGATGGTCTGTTTGGCGCATTGGCCTGTCACTCGATTAATCAGGCTACCAGTCCCGCTACCTTGCTTGCAGCGTCGGCCAGATCAGTGGCATTTATCAGTTTCAGACCTGATTCGCCGAGTATTCGACGTCCTTCCTCGACGTTGGTACCCTCCATCCTGACAACGACAGGAACGGACAGATTAACTTTTTGCGCAGCTTGAACCACACCCTGAGCCAGAACGTCACAGCGAAGTATGCCGCCAAAGATATTGATCAAAATACCTTTGACCTTTGGATCGCTCAGGATAATACGAAAACCGTTTTCCACCATTTCAGCGTTGGCACCACCACCCACATCCAGAAAATTAGCCGGTTCGGCTCCGGCCTGCTTGATGATATCCATTGTTGCCATGGCCAGGCCTGCGCCGTTCACCATGTTGCCGATATTGCCATCGAGGTTGATATAGTTGAGGTTATATTTGGCTGCTTCAGCTTCGGTTGGATCATCCTCATTCGGATCATGCATCGCTACGATGTCCGGATGTCTGTAGAGGGCGTTGGAATCGACATCGACTTTTGCATCGAGTGCGATGATGGCATTACCCTCGGTAATTATCAGAGGGTTGATTTCGACCATGGAACAATCATAATCGACAAAAAGAGTATAGAGATTTTTCAGAATGGTTCCGAACTCTTTCATAAGCGGCTTATCCAGCTCCAATCCGAACATCACCCTCCGCAAATGATAGCCCTGAATCCCTGTCACCGGATTCACCGGAACCTTTATGATCCGCTCAGGAGTTTTCGCGGCAACTTCCTCAATATCCATGCCGCCGTCCTGACTCGCTACGATAGTGATGGTTGCGGTGCTTCGATCGGGAATAATTGAGAGATACAGCTCTTTTTTAATCGCCACTCCTTTTTCCACCAGAACTGTCTTGACCACACGTCCCTCCGGACCGGTCTGTTTGGTGATGAGCGTCATGCCGAGAATCGCCTTTGCAGCTTCCGTTACCTCCCGGCTGGTTTTTGCAACCTTTACGCCGCCTCCCTTGCCCCGGCCACCCGCGTGGATCTGCGCTTTGACGGCTACAGGCAGACCGAGATCGGCAGCAATCTCTTCAATACCTTGTACTGTGTTGCTGACACCGCCTTCCGGAGTTGGCACCTTATACTTGCGAAACAGCTCTTTCGCCTGGTATTCATGGATCTTCATAAACTCGTGTCCTAGGAAATGGAACAGGATGTCAATCCGGCTCCTTATGATTAAAAAAGGCAGCTGCCCTTATGGACAGCTGCCGACTCACACTCTTCCTATTTTTTCACATACCCCATTTTTGACAAGGTTTCGGTGATTTCGCTGAGGATTGCCGGATCGTCGATAGTTGACGGTACCTTGTAATCCTTGTTATTGGCGATCGAACGCATTGTGCCGCGTAAGATTTTGCCGGATCTGGTCTTCGGCAAGCGTGCCACCTGACAAGCATCACGGAAGCAGGCGATTGGTCCGATTGATTCGCGAACCATCTTCACCAGTTCAGCCTTGATTTCGTTACCGTCACGAGTGACCCCGGCCTTGACAACGAAAAAACCAATGGGCAGCTGACCTTTCATCTTATCATCTGCACCAAAAACCGCACATTCCGCGACATCCGGATGGTTGGAAATAATCTCTTCCATTGCTCCGGTAGACAGACGATGTCCGGCTATGTTGATAACATCATCCATTCGTCCCATGACATAGACATATCCGTCTTCATCGATATACCCACCATCGCTGGTTTCATAAAACCCAGGGAATTTAGTCATGTAGGATTTGACAAAACGTTCATCGTTGCGCCACAGGGTCGTCAAAGTTCCCGGAGGCAGGGGCAGCTTACAGACGATATTTCCTTCGGTACCGGGAGGTACCTCTACGCCATCGTCATCAACAACCCGTACATCATATCCAGGCAGAGCCCTCGTGGGGGAACCCTCTTTCACCGGAAGCTCTTCTATTCCGCGGCAGTTCCCTACAATTGCCCAGCCGGTTTCGGTCTGCCACCAATGATCTATTACCGGGACACCGATCATGTTTTCAGCCCAGTGCAGGGTATCCGGATCGGTTCGCTCCCCGGCCAGATAGAGGCATTTGAAGCAGGAGATATCATATTTCTTTAAGAATTCACCATTTGGATCTTCCTTCTTTATAGCCCGAAAAGCGGTTGGCGCTGTAAAAAGCGTCTTCACCTTATGCTGGGAAATAACCCGCCAGAAGGCTCCGGCATCCGGGGTACCAATTGGTTTTCCTTCATAAAAAACAGTAGTCGATCCTTGCAGTAATGGAGCGTAAACAATGTAGGAATGTCCTACCACCCAGCCGACGTCGGAAGCCGACCACCACACATCGCCAGGATCAATATCATAGAGATTCTTCATGGTCCAGTACAGAGCGACTGCGTGGCCACCATTATCTCTCAGCACACCTTTGGGCATGCCGGTAGTACCTGACGTATAGAGAATATACAACGGATCGGTTGCATCAACTTCCGTACAACCAACCGGCTTACTGTTTTCCACCAGTTGATTCCAGTCGATATCACGTCCTTCAATCATAGAAGCCTTGACGAAGTCGCGCTGGAACACGATTACCTTTTCGACTTCATGGGTGGACTGCTTGATGGCGCTATCTACCAACGGTTTATATTCAAGAGTTTTTTTGCCTTCGATCGCACCGGATGCGGTAATAAGCACCTTAGGTTGCGCATGATCTATTCTGATCGCCAGCTCATGCGGAGCAAAGCCCCCGAAAACCACTGAATGGATTGCACCTAATCTGGCACATGCCAGCATGGCGATTGCCGCCTGAGGAACCATGGGCATGTAAATAACCACCCTGTCTCCCTTAGCCACACCCAGACTGGCCAGACCGCCTGCAAATGCCGCCACCATGCTTTGCAGTTCCTTATAGGTGATTTTGGCAATAGTATTTGTTACAGGACTGTCATATATGATTGCAGTTTGATCAGCTCGACCATTTTCCACGTGGCGGTCAACAGCATTGTAGCAAGTGTTCATCTTTCCACCGGCAAACCACTTATAAAACGGAGGATTAGAATCATCTAGCACCTTGTCACATTCCTTAAACCAGGTGATATTTTTTGCTGCTTCCGCCCAGAACTTTTCAGGATTATCCACACTCTGTTGAAACACTTCGTCAAACTTACCCATAATGGCTCCTTTTGGTCTGAATTTTATCCATCCACCAGTCTCAATTGCATTGTATACTGCATAGCATCTTATAGTTCAAGGGATAAATCAAACATTGTTACACATCTTGCGGGGATGTTTTAAGTAAATATTATTTTTTTTGTTTTAATAGCAACAATTTAAATGACAAACGGCGCGACCAAACAAATACAATTTTTTTTCCTCGAACAGAAAGTAAAAAGGACCTTGTTATCATCTTGTAACAACTATAAGTGATTAATTTAATTTATTTTTATGTTATATGAAATTATGAATTAATACACAAACAGAACATTGTTACTCAAACCGCGTCATTCCAAATTGACTTTATTAAAATCTTCAATTATTTTTATCAAAACATAAAAAATGTATTTGGCCGTTATGGTCAATTATTCACCCAATAAGAGATTGTTTTTTTGATATTCTTGAATCTTTACCAGGGATTTGCCGCCCAGGTAAGCAACCTGGAGTACAAACTGACTTGACAAATAGGAATAAACTCCATTATTTGGTTGCGGAATACTGTTCTACTATCCTCTGGTCGTATATATTCACAAGCGGCGTCTATTATCCATAAAGTGAGAAATGAAAAGCTCGACAAAATCCTTCCGACCAAATGTAGTTCCCGCAAAGATTTTCATGCCGGTTCTTCTCTCGATGTTTTTATTTATCGGGACTTTTTTCGGTTATATTTTACCTAAGGTTGAAGCCCACCTCATGGATCGGAAGCGCGAAATGATTCATGCCTTGAGTGAAGCTGCCATGAGTTCAGTCCGGTACTATGCCGATCTCGCCAACAAAAAATCCCTTACAGTAGAGGAAGCACAACAGCAGGCAATCGCTCATCTGCGCAGCCTTCGTTATGGTCCTGAAGGAAAGGATTATTTTTGGATCAACGACACTCATCCCACAATGATCATGCATCCTTACCGAACTGATCTGGAAGGCAAGGACGTCACGGAAACCAGAGACCCCGCCGGAAAAAAACTTTTTCAGGACTTTCTCCGGGCAGTGAAAGCAACGGGGGGCGGATACGTCAGTTATCACTGGCAATGGCAGGATGACCCTGGGAGAATTTTCTCGAAAATTTCCTACGTTCAGGAATTCAAACCATGGCACTGGATAGTCGGTACGGGTGTCTATGTCGAGGATGTTCGCGCCCAGATTGATACCATCACCCAGCGCATGACCTTTATTTTCCTGGGCATCCTTGCGGTGATCGCCCTGCTTTCGGTCTATATTGTCTGGCAGGGAGCAGCCGGAGAAAGCCAGCGGCGTGATATGGAGGAATCATTGCGCAACAGTGAAAACAAATATCGATTACTGGCCGAGACCGCCAGGGAAATCATTTTGCTTTTCGACTCCAATCTCAAGATCAGCTATGCCAACTCGGCCTGGATAAGAATCAGCGGTTATCTTCTGTCCGAAATGACGGATATGGCAATCATCGACATGATCCCCCCCGATCAGCAGGACGCCTTCAAGGCAAAAATAGACAAGATAGGCGACGATCAACCGGACGATTATCTGCTGGAAACTACATTTGTTCTCAAAGACGCACGGACTATCACGGTTGAGGCGACTTTTGCCAAACTTGATACGGGGGATCAATTTTCGACTTTTTTAATGACCGCGCGGGATATTACCGAAAGAAAGAGAATAGAAGCCCAGACCAAAATGCAACAAGAGCAACTGATCCAAACCGACAAAATGGTTTCACTTGGCACGCTGGTCTCCGGTGTAGCCCATGAGATCAATAATCCAATATCATCGGTAATGCTCAATATTCAGGTGTTCGATAAGTTATGGCGAGCCGTACAGCCGATTCTTGACAGGCATTATGAATTGAACGGCAAGCTGGAAGTTGGTACCATGGAGTACCCGCAGCTACGGGAGAGGATGCCTCGGCTGCTGTTGTATTCTCAGGAGGGTGTTGAACGGGTAAAGCGTATTGTCGGCGATCTGAAGGAATTTTCAGGCCAAAAGCCATCCGATCATAGAGAGACTGTCAACCTGAACCAGGTAGTTGAAAAAACCATCGGCCTGATTTCCAGCCTCATCAAGAAAGCCACCAGCAATTTTCAGGTTGTTTATGCCGAGAACCTCCCCACCATACAGGGCAACAGCCAGAGGTTGGGCCAGGTTGTCATCAACTTAGTTGTTAATGCCTGCCAGGCACTAACTGATACCAGCCAGAGCCTAAGCGTCATAACCGGATATATTGAGGAATCGGAAGAAGTTTTTCTGGAAGTCCGTGATGCAGGGGCGGGCATGAGTGCGGAAGTTCTCGCCCGCATCAAAGATCCGTTTTTCACCACCAAACGGGACAGCAGCGGCACAGGGCTGGGACTTTCCATCTCTGATACTATAATACGAAACCACGGCGGCTGGCTCGATTTCAGGTCCGAACCGCAGCAAGGTACAACCGCGACGATCCTGCTGCCAAGATACAGTTCCGACGAAGTGATCGGGAGAATGATATGATAAAGCGACTATATCCGAGAGATCCGATATTGGTAATTGATGATGAAGAAGCCATCCTTCTTTCCGTGGACACCACCCTCCAGTTGGCCGGAATGAACAATATCCTTACCTGCGCGGACAGCAGGCAGGCTATGGCCATAATCATGCAACGGCCACCCAGTGTTATCCTGCTCGACCTCAATATGCCCCACGTAGACGGAGAGTCGATTTTAGACCAGATCACCAGCCAGGATGAACATATTCCCATTATTATCATTACCGGACGGATCGACGCCGAAACTGCTGTGGAATGCATGAAATCAGGCGCTTTTGACTACATCGTCAAACCGGTTGACGAGAACCGCTTGATTGCTTCAGTGAAGAAAAGCCTGCAATATGGCGAACTGCATCAGGAAAATCAGGTGTTAAAGGAACAGTTGCGCCTGGGCAACCTGAACCACCCGGAAGTGTTCAGTGCCATCGTTACCAACTCTCCGAAAATGCTGCTTGTTTTCAAATATGTGGAATCAACGGCGAATACCTCGGAACCGGTGCTCATTCGCGGTGAAACGGGGACCGGAAAAGAGCTGATCGCCAAGGCTATTCATCAACTGAGCGGCAGGACGGGAGAATTTGTGGCGATCAATGTAGCAGGCCTTGACGACAATGTCTTTTCCGACACATTGTTTGGACATGTGAAGGGGGCATTCACCGGCGCCGATTCGGATCGTCTCGGCTTAATCGACCGCGCTGCAGACGGCACCCTCTTTCTCGACGAGATCGGCGATCTGAGTCCAAGTTCTCAAATTAAACTCCTGCGTCTTCTTCAGGAAAAGGAATATATGCCGCTCGGTCAGGATAACAATCGCAAAAGCACTGCCCGTATTATCGCCTCGACCCATGTGGATCTGTGGAATCTTCAGCAGAAAGAGCTATTTCGCCAGGATCTGCACTACCGGCTCCGTACCCACCGTATAATTTTGCCGCCGCTCAGGGAGCGCAAGGAAGACCTCGGCATCCTCATCGACACCTTTGTTCGCTGCGCATCCGAAACACTCAAAAAAAAGAAACCAAAAATCCCCCAGGAACTTATATCACTTCTTGAGACCTACAAGTTCCCGGGAAATATTCGAGAATTACAAGCTATGGTATTCGATGCCATAGCTCAGAACAATAACGGAATTCTTTCTCTCAGTGTTTTTCGTAATCACATCTCCAGAACTGCACAACTAGAAGAAGCAAAACACCATACGAATCACAGGAACGACGGTATTCCGATAACCTTCGCCGATCCGTTGCCCACTATAAAACAAGCCACTCGCCTGCTCGTCGAAGAGGCAATGCACCGAGCCGGCAATAATCAGTCTACCGCCGCATCCCTGCTTGGTATTTCCCAACAGGCTCTCAGCAAAAGGTTAAAGAACCTGGAATAAGCCTCCTCTCCCCCCACAACCTTTGTTGTTGCCACAACTATTGTTGTTACTCTCAAAGTATCGATAATAGCGGCTTGCAACAACTACACTGCCATACTGTACAACTTTTCTTGTACCCCTCCCATCTTGTCAAACATTATTTATTTATCCAATATTACTTGGTTTTTTAAAAACAATACATTGGCATAATGTTTGCTCAATCCTTTGCGTTGTTGTTCAAGAGGCTAGAGGTTTTACCAACATCAAAATTCTGTATAGAGGAGTACAACATGGCAGACAAACAACCCCCCATGGGAAACCCGGCAGTAGTTGGCTTGGCAGGATTCGGTCTCACCACCTTCATTCTGCAGCTTCATAACCTCGGACTTTGCGGTGTAGGTCCGGTAATCGCCTGTGGTATAATTTTTGGCGGATTCGCCCAGCTTATGGCCGGACTGCAGGAATTTAAAGCGGGAAACAATTTCGGCTACAGCGCCTTTTGTTCATACGGTGCTTTCTGGATCGCACTCAGTATCATTCTGCTTTTCAATAGGTTTGACATCTATAAGTCCAGCGGTACCGATCTGGGATACTTTCTTGTTGCATGGACCCTGTTCACCATAATTCTCTGGGTTGGCGCCATGAGAATTCATGGAGCAATGGCCACCACCTTCACTTCGCTTGTTGCCGGCTTCATCCTTTTGGATTTGGCTCACTTCGGCTATCCTGCCATGACCAAGGTAGCCGCCTACGTCCTTATCTTTTGTGCCTTGAACGCCTGGTACATGATGGCTCACGTTATCTTCCTGCAGGTCTTCGGGCGCGATGTGCTTCCCGTCGGCAAACCATGGATCGAACCAAAACCCGTTCCCCAATCACAACAAGCCGGAGCGACCAATTAAAACTCAGTACGGGACAATTAACAGGTACGGCTCGAAAACTCATCTACAAAGGCGAATATTGGATTAATCCATCGAAGCTAATTGACAAGCACCCAACCACCAGACTCGAATTATCCCGAGCGGGTTTCAGCTGGAAACTCCCTCAAAAATTGTCAAAAAATCGATGGATTGAAAACGTATCACAGCGTTGATGTGTGATTGTACGAACCTGAGAGGCGGCACCAGGAGGGATATTCTTCCTGGTACCGCCTTTTTTCTTGAGATCTTTATGGATTTTGAAAATCGGTTGTACTTGAATACTGCGCAATCCGAGATTATCCTATACGGAGTTTTTTTATTTCATGGAGTTTTCTACCTAAGAAATCTGGAAATGCGCACTCAAATGCAATCCGGCATATTTTTAGTAACGAAAAAGCAGAAGCCAATAAAGATCAGAAGGAGTAAAACATGCCTAATACCCAATACTGGGCAGATACCTATTTGCAAAAATCAGTAAGCCCGTCCGAGGCAATAGCACGTATTCGCTCGGGCCAACGGGTATTTATAGGTTCCGGTTGTGGAGAACCACAGGCCCTTGTCAAGGAGCTCGTGGAAAAAACCAATAACTTCAGTGGACTGGAAATAGTAAGACTTCTTGGCCGGGAAACAGCCTCGCTTACAGCCATAGCAGATAAAACCAGGGACACCAATCTCAACATTCGTTCAATTTATCTTGGCTCTACCAAATCCGATTCCATCGCCAAGCAACGAAGGTTCATTACGCCCTTGAACATGTCCGATGTTCCCGCCCTGTTTACCACCCGCAAAATGCCTTTGAACGTGGCCTTGATTCAGGTCTCTCCCGCCGATGATTTCGGGTGGATGAGTCTTGGTATCTCCGTAGATGTTACTATGGCCGCCGCGCGCTCAGCCGATTTTGTCATAGCCCAGGTAAACCCTCGCATGCCAAGGGTCATGGGCCAGAGTTTCATTCATGTAAACGATATAGATCTGCTAGTCGAACATGAAGAAGAGCTGCTGTCCGTACTCCCTTCAAAAGTATTTTCCGAAGCTGCCATTCGAATCGGCAGCCATATCGCCCGGTTAATTGATGACGGCTCAACCCTGCAAATCGGTCTCGATGCGGCATCCCAGGCAACCGTGCAGGGGCTTTCAAACAAAAACGATCTTGGTGTTCATTCCCAGTTTCTGACTGATGATATAATGCATCTGTATGCAACAGGAAATATCAACAACAAAAAGAAAGGCTTAAATGAAGGGAAGATGGTAGCCTCGATGGCGATCGGCAGCCATAACCTCTATGAATTCCTCAATGACAATCCGGCGATAGATTTTCATCCTTCCAATTATGTCAACGATCCCTTCATTATTTCCCAGCACTACCGTATGGTATCAATGAATGTGGCACGGATGATGGACCTTACCGGACAGGTGACGGCCGAAGCTTCCGCCGCGACACGTTTTGCCGGAGTGTCCGGCATTCC
Organism: uncultured delta proteobacterium; assembly: GCA_963835305.1. Taxonomy (GTDB): domain Bacteria; phylum Desulfobacterota; class Desulfobulbia; order Desulfobulbales; family Desulfocapsaceae; genus Desulforhopalus_A. Next base: position 512,306 of record CAWIEU010000004.1, on the reverse strand, counting down.
TGATTTTGTGAGAGGTGCCAGACGCTCGAATGGCGGCAAATCGATTCTCATGCTTTTTTCGACCTGTGAAACCAAAAGCGGACTCCAGTCGAACATCGTCCCGCACCTCAACGATTATGTCGTAGTCGTCCCCCGGGGCGACGTCCATTATGTGGTTACCGAATACGGTTCAGTCAACCTGTTCGGCAAGAGCATCCAGGAACGCGTAGTCGCCATGATCAGCATTGCCCACCCCAAGTTCAGAGAAGAGCTTTTCGAAGCTGCCAAGGAACGTGGCTTGATTGGTGCCGAAAGAAGTCTTGGTGAAGCAGCCAAAGCTGTTTACCCGATCCAGCTGGAAGAAACCCTCACGGTAAACGGCGAGACGATAACCATACGCCCCTCAAAACCCGTTGATGAGAGGCGCATCCAAGAGCATTTCTACAGTTTGCCCAAAGAAGATATTCTGACCAGATTCTTCTGCCAGAAAACCATTTTTGCCAGACCGGAAATGGAGAGCCGTTCCCAGACCGACTATGTGAATGATCTGACGATGGTTGCCGTGGTCGGAGAATTCGGTTTCGGCCGGGTGGTTGGCGTCGCGGAGTGCATGAAGCTCGAGAGCAAGAATATGGCCGAGGTGGCTTTTTCGGTGAGCGAAGAATATCAGGGTAAAGGGCTTGGTTCTTTTTTCATCAAAAAACTTGCAGCGGTGGCAAGGGAGAACGGCATCGGCGGACTGGTGGCCTACACCTTTCCCACCAACAAGGCAATGATCAATCTTTTCAAAACGTTACCCTACAAGGTGAAGACTGTGTACGAAGACGGGGATCTGATACTCAGCTGCCGTTTTAATGAACTCTCCTGATAATGCAACCAAGATCAAACGCGATTGAGTAATAGGTTTCTTTCATATACCAAAGAAAACCCGCTATCCATTCAGGATAAAATTTGAAATATAGGAAACAATTGGATTAAAAAAAGAGCCAATCCCCTCCCATCCGCTCAATCTCACCAGCAAAAATGTGGCGACAATAAGGTAAGGGCCAAAGGTACAAACAATTTTTTTTGCCTTATTAAAAAGCTGCCCATCCGGCATGATCGCAAACAGGAAACCCGAACCTGGAAGTGGGGGCAAGATGATCAGACCGTAGACGGCCATGGTAACATTGACGATCACGATTGTAGAAAAGACCTTGTCCTCAAAACCATATCTGCCGAGGATCCAGGCCAGGCTTGCCGCAATATTCGCCATAAGGAGGTTTGCAACAGGACCGGAAATTCTGCTCAGGAAAAGGAACAGCCGGGGGTGATTCTTGAAATTTTTCGTATTGATAGCGATTTCTTTTGGCCAGCCGAACCCGGCTATAAAAAAATTGAGTGTACCAAGAAGACTCATGTGCATAAACACATTAAAATGAAATCGATCTTTGGCCCCTATCCTGGAATCCCCGAGCAAGGTGGCAATAAACGCCTGTCCCTCGGCGCTCACCATTATAGCCGTCAGCATGGCGACACAGAAGATTACGATATCTTCGACAACCGGCTGAGAATAATTAATAAGATACGGTAGATAAAAATGTCTTGCCATAATTTCCCCGGAATAAGGACAATCGTCGATTGATCGGTTAGCTGTTGCGAAAGACCTACCAGAGCTCCTAAAAAGATATGGTGGAAGCCATTGCGGCTTCCACCATTGCAGCTACAGGTGGATGGATGAGATACTGTGCTGCTTACCTTACCACTTAACCGACCATTTTCTGGATCTGGTCAACAATTTCAGGATTGGCCAGCGTCATGACATTACCGACATCTCCTTTGTTCGAAATGGCGCCAAGAACCCTTCTCATGATCTTGCCGGAACGGGTCTTCGGCATATCGGGAACGATCCAGACGTTTTTACACTTGGCAATTTTGCCGATCTGGTAAGTAATTGCATCGGCAATTTTTTTCTGCAGCTCAGGTGTCGCTTCATAACCCGGCTTCAAAGATACATACAATTCGGGCTCCTTGCCCTTGATTTCGTGGTTAACCGGAACAACGGCGGCTTCTGCTACTTCAGGAACCGTCAGCGCTACCGATTCGATTTCCTTGGTTCCGAGACGATGTCCGGAAACGTTGATAACATCATCAATACGGCCTAAGATACGGACATAACCATCCGCGGCCATCACCGCTGCATCACCGGTCAGGTACGGCCAATCCCGCCAATCTTTGCTGTTGGGATTTTTGTTGTACATGCCGAAATAGGTGTCGACAAATCGCTGTCTGTCGCCCCAGATAGTCTGGAAACAGCCCGGCCAAGGATTCTGAATACAGATATTACCGGCTTTTCCTGCTCCAGCAGGTATAGAGTTACCGTTTTCATCGAAGATAATCGGGTGAATGCCCGGTACACCAGGTCCCGCGCTGCCCGGTTTCATCGGCTGAAGTCCCGGCACCGTCGAGCAGAGGAATCCACCTGTTTCCGTCTGCCAATAGGTGTCAACAATAACCGCCTTGCCTTTACCAACCTCTCTTTCGTACCATTTCCAAACTTCAGGCTCGATCGGCTCGCCGACGGTCGTCATATGTTTGAACTGAAAATTATATTTGGCGGGTTCATCCGGCCCTATCTTTCTGAGAGCACGGATTGCGGTCGGTGCGGTATGGAAGATATTGATATTGAGATCCTGGGCAATTCTCCAGGAACGACCAGCATCCGGATAAGTCGGTACACCTTCATAAATTACCGAGGAAGCACAAAGAGCCAAAGGCCCATAAACGATAAACGAATGACCGGTGATCCAGCCGATATCCGCCATACACCAATACACATCCTCGGGATGAATATCCTGAATGTATTTTGACATCGCGGTAACATAGGCGAGATATCCACCGGTACCATGCTGAGCGCCTTTCGGTTTACCGGTTGTACCGCTGGTGTACATGAGGAAAAGAGGCTCTTCTGAAAGCATTTGTTCCGGTTCTACGCGTGCACCGTAATATTTTTTCAGTTCATCATTAACGACGACGTCACGTCCTTCAACCAGGGGAGAGTCGGATGACATTTTACCAGGATAGCGTTGCCATACGAGCATCTTATCGACCTTCTGGCCTTCTTTGCCCGCCAGCTCACACGCTTCATCATCCACTGCCTTGTGGTTCAAAAGTTTACCTGCTCTGTAGTAGGAGTCCATGGTAATAAGAACCCGGCTGTTCGAATCGACGATCCTGTCTGCACAGGCACTGGAAGAAAAACCACCAAATACTACAGAGTGGATAATTCCCAATCGGGCACAGGCCAGCATGGTGATGGGCAGTTCAGCCGACATCGGCATATGAACAGTTACCCTGTCACCTCTCTTCAGACCTGCTGTGTCTCTCAGAAGGGCTGCGAATTCATTAACACGGACATAGAGTTCCTGGTAGGTGATATGTTGTACTCTTTCCTCTTCCAACTCCGGAACGAAATGAATAGCGGTCTTGTTCCTATTCTTGGCGAGATGACGATCTATACAGTTATAACTGGCATTCAGCTTGCCGCCTTTGAACCATTTAAAGCAAGGCGCATCGCTTGAATCGAGTACTTCGTCCCAATATTTATACCACGTCAGCATTTCGGCGAATTCAGTATAGTAATCGGGGAAATTTTCCAACTTGAATCGCTCAAATATTGAACTATCGGTAAGATTTGCCTGCCCAATAAAGTCCGGAGATGCATGATAATAATCTTCTTCCTGCCAATGAACCGCGATTTCAGCTTCAGAGGTCTCAACAACGTTCTTATCACTCATAAAAATCACTCCTTGTAATGACTTGGTTAATGTAAGTTGGGATATAAACATCACCCAACCAAACCGTACTCAACAAAAGATTGTTGTTATGCAGTAATCTTCTCTCCGTGCATTTCATCCGAATGCATTGGTCGTCTGGTCATCTGTGCCAGAATGACGCCGGCAACAAGCAGACCTCCCGAGATATAAAAGGCATAGTTCAGACTGCCGGTGATATCCTGGATGGTTCCACCCAGCCTGGCCATAAAAAATCCAAGGCCCCAACCAAGAAATACCAATCCATAGTTCATGCCGAGATTTTTCGGCCCGAAGAAATCGGAAGTAAATGAGGGCATAAGAGCAAGACCGCCGCCATACTGCCAGTAGGCAATCCCTACGGCGAGGAACAGCAGAAAAATGCTCTGGGTAGACATTATATACGGCAAAGCAAAGAGACAGATTGCCGAAACCCCACAGTTCAAACAATAGGCATTAAGCCGGCCGATCTTATCGGAATAGAACCCTGTACCAACTCGGCCGCAAGCATTGACCAAACCGCCAAAAGAGACAAGAATCCAGCCGTTCGCCACAAAAAAGTCCATGCCTTTTGCGGCTTTCATCAAGAGACCGTTGGCATTGGCAATGATGAGCAGACCGGACTGCGTTGTAAGAATAAACATGACAACCAAGGCATAAAACTGCCAGGTTTTCATCACTTCCGAAGCTTCCCAGTTGGTGATTGTCGAGCTGGCGGTTGCCACATTGCTGCCTGAAAGACTTGGGGGCTTATACCCGACCGGAGGCGTTTTCAGCATTTGTCCGGCGATAATAACCACGATTGCGAAGAAAGTACCCAGTCCAACAAAACTTCCGGTTATGCCGTAATTTTTAATAAGATACGAACCAAGAGCGCCGATGTACAGTGCCGCACCACCATATCCACCGACCACTATACCGGCTATCAAACCACGTTTATGGGGGCCAAACCATTTCAGAGCAGCAGGGGTAGGTGCGGCATAGCCGATACCCATACCGATACCGCCCAGGACCCCAAAACCAAGGATGATGCCTGTGTAACTTTTCATAAGACCGGCAAGTATACAACCTGCCGCGAGAGTCAAACCACCAAGTGTTGCGCCGAATTTCGGGCTGATTTTATCCTGAATACGACCGCCGGGGATCATCAGGAGAGCAAAAATGATTACACAAAGGGAAAACGGGGTTGCGGCCTGGGCATTGTTGAGATAGACCCACCCTGCATTTATACCCGTCATTGTTTCACCGGCCTTGTCAACATCCACCAAAGCTGATTTCCAGATACTCCAAGCATATAGAATACCAAGGCAAAGGTTTATTGCCATTCCGGCAAACACCGTGATCCAAGCTTGAGTCGGAACTGATTGATTCTGTTGCGACATCTGTATCTCCTTATTGAATTAGTGATCATGACATTGTCAATCACTCGCTCTTACAAAAGCCCAACAGTTGATATCGAACGACACTAAATCTATCACGAGTGATCGGATGGTACAGAATGAATTGCCAGTTCATTTTTCACTTTTGCTTCTTTGGTTACACCTCCTTTTTAGTTAAATTGAGTGGGCTATGTAAGTACACTTAAACGAAGTGATACATTCAGAAATGAATTTGAAATGATGGTCAGACAACTACTTCTCCGGTTTATCAATTTTATTTATCAAACTTCCAAACATTACTCAAGACAAAAAATATGTTCTCTTGACATTCGTCATTCATTTATATGGGAAGCCTAATTTTTCTGAATGTCCAAAAAAATCATAGGTATGTTTTCACTATTTTTTTTCAGGAGAATTCCTATAGGACATCTATTGAAACCATGTATCAAAACATCCGGAATTTGTTTATTCGGATACTATTTATTGTTGGGATTTTTTTTACAGACACCGTTGCAAGAACAATTTGCAATAGAAGTATCCCGACATCCAGACGCAATTCTGCCATTAAAAAACTATAAACAGTGCCCTCCCCTGACAGCATTAAAGCTGTACTGCATCGGCTATTAGAGATTAGGCAAGGACAGGGATCAGCTTGTGAGCAGTCGATACATCTCGGTCATTTTTGCCGGTAGAGAAAGCACTTCATCGACAAAGATATAATTCCCTCTACCAAACATATGCGCCAGATAATCATGCGCCGATTTGTCTATGGTGATACAGAAAGGATGAATTCCACATCCTCGTGCTTCAAGGAGTGCTTTCCTGGTGTCTTCTATCGCATATTGACCTTTATAATCATCATAGTCTTCCGGTTTTCCGTCGGAAATTACGACCAGCAAGCGGACAATACTCTGTGCATCCTGGAGTTTTTTCGTCAAATGGCGAATGGGCGGTCCCATTCGGGTATATTCTTTTGGTCCTATAGCGGCAATTCTCCCTCGCACCTCTGTACCATATGGTTCATCCAAGTGTTTGACATGAAAGAGTTCACTTCGAGAACGTCTCATTCCGGAAAAACCATATATTCCATAGCGATCTCCGACTACCTCAAGAGCTTCAGCCAGAAGAACCAGGGCCTCCTTCACCGCTACCCCCACCCAGCCTTCAGTGGAATTGGACATATCAACAAGAAACATGGTGGCGATATCTCTTTCGTCCCGCAATAGCTGGATAAAAAGGCGATCAGATGGAGATAGTCCTGCCCGGGCATCACCTAGTGCCTCAATAAGGGCATCAAGATCGATATCATCTCCGTGGCGCCGTTTTCTGATAAATCTGTCTCTGGTTCGCAACATTTCAAACTGTCGTCGCAACTTACTTAGCTGCGGCTGGTATTTTTCGAGCGTTCTTGCAACAAAAGCGGATCGAACCGGGTGAAGAGTTTTTTCAAACAGCGAACACCAGTCGGCACGATATCCAGCCCGCCGGTAATCCCATTCATTATAAATGTGCTGAACATCCAAACGAGTAATACCCTCAGCTTCATTTGGGCTCTCTGTTTCACGTCTATTGATGCCACGACCGGCCTGACCGGCCGCAGCCTGTACATAAGCTTCCGGCAATGTGCCGAGATCATCCATTATTTCCTGCATTAAGCCGGAGAGCTCTTCAGGAATTTCAAGTCCCTCGTTATCGAGTTGTATGGAATTTTTTCCGTCAGCCTTCTTATCGCCCTGCAGATCCTGCATGAGCAGAAGAAGATTTTGCTGCAATTTGCTTGGGACATTGTTTCCTTCACTCTCTTGGGAATTCTCATCCCGCGGCCCAGCCTGTTGCTCAAGAAAACCGGCAAGCATCGCGACAAATTTCTCTTCATTCTCTCTCCGCCGTAATCTGATTGTCTCTCCGGCGCCTGTGAAATCGAACTCACCCAGCAACAGTGATGCACAACTGAGCGTATAAGAACCGGACAACCGTGAAAATATCGCATAAAAATCCGGCAATACATTAAAAATTGACCGGTTCCCCATATCGATAATCTGCTCCCAACTCTCGACTGAGGCCGACGCAGTTACGGTAAGGGTGTGCTCTTCAAATCCGATGCCCCAAAGGAGAAGATCCCGCAAGGCAAAACATTTCTCCTTGTTCAATCCAGCCGGAGTGATTTTCTTTATTAATCTGCGACAAAGTTCCCGGCCTCGACGAACAAGTCCCGGCAATTCCAGCTCAAGATTTCGAAAAACCTTTATAAATTGCAGTGCCGAAAAAAGATCTCTTGCCAAACATCCGTCCGGATACTTGGAAAACATATCTACTCCATCGTTCCGGGAATCGAGAACCTCGGAAAAAATCCGTGATTTGACATGCCCCCATTGCAGGCTTACCAGCAGTTTATAGAGGAAAATATTATTTTCTTTCCCTGGAAAAGAATTGAGGAATTCAGGCAAATACATCGTTTTTGTATCGGTTGACGGCACGCCGGCAGTACTGAATTGAAAGTTACGGCCGGAAATTCCACGACAGTAAAGAGATAGTTTCGCCGCCACTTCTCCGAAAGCCACCCCGGATTTTCCCCGCATCGGTCCAAGAAAATACTTATCTACATCGGACATAAATTGCCGGGCTCCAAGCAATCCCTTGCTTTCGTATAAACCAAGAATCTGCCGTACCCATTCTCCCAGCATCTCCCGGGGAAAATATTCCACCGCTTTAATGCCATTTTCCAGGAAGGAGAAACATAGGCTATGGCTGACCGGCCATATTGCACCGACATGATGTAACAGTGCTTCCCTGTTGGTCTCGTCCAGCTCGCCCAGCAACTCGAAGATTTCATCAACCTCCCAGCTGTTGGGTCTGGAAGGAAAGACACTTTCATAAAACTTCTTTTTTTGTTCGGAGAGTTCCATGCGGTTTGACTTAAAAACAATTAGAAAAGGGAGAAGACCATCTCATCCATTGCCGCAAGCAACTCAGGATCATCGGTCAGACTTTCCAGCATTCCGGCTCTGCAGGCGGTGACCGTGTCAATTCCCGAACTTATCAACCTGACTGTCTGAATAATCAATCTGGTTGAAGCCCCCTCGGCAAGTCCCGATTCTTTGAGACTTCTGGTCATAGTGGCCAGCCTTACCACCTGGATGGCAGTCCTTTCGTCTATCCCGCTCTCTTGTATTACAATCTCTTTTTCCAACTCAGCCGGTGGGTAATCAAAACTGAGTGAGACAAAGCGCTGACGGGTAGACGGTTTTAAATCCTTGAGGACACTCTGATAACCAGGATTGTAGGAGACAGCCAACATGAAATCAGGAGCAGCCGAATAGAGTTTGCCGAGCTTTTCTACCGGCAACTCCCTTCTGTCGTCCGTCAAAGGATGAATGACAACCGTGGTATCTTTTCTGGCTTCCACAATCTCATCCAGATAGCAAATTGCCCCCGCGCGAACCGCGAGAGTCAGGGGACCATCCTGCCAGACCGCTTCATTGCTTTTAACCAGAAAGCGTCCGACCAGATCGGAGGTAGAAAGATCATCATGACAGGAAACTGTGATTAATGGTCTTTTTAACCGCCAGGCCAGATACTGCATGAACCGGGTTTTACCACAACCGGTCGGTCCTTTAAGCAGCAGAGGAAGCCGATTGGCGCTTGCGGCCAGACCGACCTCTATTTCATTGGCCTGGGGGAGATAAAACGGTTCGGAGGTTATCCGGTGTTCTTCAAGACGGCATTCGAGAGGTACATTCATGGCTCTCCTCATAGTAAAATATATGATGATGTTACTAACATATGACACATCCCCTTGGTGGACAAGGCATTGACGGAAGAGCGATAGGTTGGACGGCACCAAGGATTTTCGGTTCCGGTTGACCTGATATGACAAATATCGTACTGTAACCAGTTCGGTACGACTCCTACGGTGACGATGTTCGCCGGCATGAGTCCGAGAAATTCATTTCTTGTTTTTTAGAAGGAAATTCGTCAAGGCACTACCGGCTTGCGGGGTGTTTGGTGAATAATCATCATTTCACCCAAAAAAGGATTATCATGAACGTTTTTGAGAAATTTTTCACCTTACTGGCAATGATCTTTGCAGTGGCGTTGATCGTCAGTCTTATATATTTTCCCCCACTGCGTCAACTCCACCTGCTTATTCCGATTTGTCTACTGGGCCTCGTCGTCAACATGGCATTGATATTCATTGTTCTGCGAGACATTTTCTTGCGCCACTTTAGTGATCCGGGTACAAAATACATATGGATAGCTCTTGTTCTGCTTGTGTGGCCTTCCATCCCTTTTTATCTCTGTAAATATGGTTTTCGGCCAAGAATAATGTGATATCATCAAGAAAACCTTTTTCAAGACTACGTTCTCTTGATGATCCATTTTTTCAGTGACCATTCGTTCCTTTCTTGACATCCATATAAATACAAAGTATTTTTCTTCTCTTTTGATTTTTAATCCACCGGTACCTGGCATGGTTGCAGTTCATGATTGCAGCTATTTGGTGGTTACGCTCCAGGCATGTTATGGAAAAGGATGAACATCGAATCCCGGACAAAGGTAACCTGCGCTATTTGATTGCAATAAAATACTATGTTTGAAAATTTAACAGACAGGCTGGAAGGAGTATTTAAAACGCTCCGTGGCCATGGCAAGCTCTCTGAAGAAAACATCGAAGAGGCAATGCGCGAAGTGCGCACCGCCCTCCTTGAAGCCGATGTCAACTTCAAGGTGGCCAGAAAATTTGTTGCAGGCGTCACCGAAAAAGCTATCGGCCGGGAGGTGTCGAAAAGTCTCTCTCCGGGTCAGCAGATAATTAAGATTGTCCATGAGGAGCTGGTCGCTCTTCTTGGCGGCAATACACAGCAGATTGAGCTGGACGGCAGACAGCCGGTTGTCATCATGATGGCTGGCCTCCAGGGTTCAGGTAAAACCACCACATCCGGTAAGCTTGCAAAATTACTAAAAGACAAAGGACGAAAGCCCTATCTGGTTCCAGCGGATGTTTATCGGCCTGCGGCCATTGAACAGTTGCAGGTGCTGGGCTCCAGACTGGATGTGCCGGTTCATCCATCAACAACCGAGATAAAACCGGTCGACCTGTGCCGTCAGGCGTTGAGCGCGGCTGCTCTTCATAATTACGATACGGTAATTATCGATACGGCCGGACGTCTCCATGTCGATGAGGCATTGATGGGGGAATTACGGGAGATTCAAGGGGCCATCCCACTCTCGGAAATCCTGTTTGTAGCAGACGCCATGACCGGGCAGGATGCGGTTACAGTTGCCGATAAGTTTAACAGTGACCTTGAAATCACTGGTATCGTTCTTACTAAAATGGAAGGTGATGCCAGAGGCGGTGCGGCACTTTCCATCAAGAGCATTACCGGCAAGCCGATTAAATTCGTCGGTGTCGGCGAAGGGCTTGAGGATCTTGAAGTCTTTCACCCGGAAAGAGTTGCCTCCCGGATTCTCGGGATGGGTGACATTCTCAGCCTGATCGAAAAAGCCGAAGCGGTCGTCGATAAAAAAGAAGCTGACAAGCTCGCCAATAAATTAAGAAAAAATCAATTCACTCTGGAAGATTTTCTTGATCAGATCCAGCAAATCAAGAAAATGGGGTCTCTCGAGCAGATACTCGACATGGTACCGGGAATCAATAAGCTCCGGCAGATGAAGGATGTCCCCAAACCGGATGAAAGAGAACTCGTCAAGACGGAAGCCATTATCCGTTCCATGACCAGAAAAGAAAGACATAATCATCAAATCATCAATACAAGCAGAAGGACACGCATTGCAGCAGGTTCCGGAACGACTCTAAATGATGTTAACAGAGTACTGAAGAGTTACTCGGAAATGTTGAAAATGATGAAAAAATTTCGAGGCAAACCGGGAGCTATTTCCGGGGTGAAGCGGAGAAAAATGCCCAAGGGCATGAAAAGAAGATAAAGACGCTCTGAAAAAGCAGTTTTTTAGAGGATTAGGGCAATAACCTACACAATTAACCGGAGGATAAACCGGAATGGCAGTACGTATTCGATTAACCCGACTTGGCCGCAAGAAGAAACCTTTCTATCGTATTATCGTTGCCGATAGTGAAAACAAGCGTGACGGTAAATTCTTGGATGTAGTGGGAACTTACGATCCACTCCAGGATCCAGCGGCGATCGTTATTGATAACGATAAGCTGCAGGAATGGCTGGGCAAAGGCGCCCTGCCGACGACAACCGTCAAGAGCCTGATCAAGAAGTCTTCCTCCGTCGCGCAATAGTGATGGAGGAACTTATAGCCGTTATCGCCAGGTCTCTGGTCGATCAACCGGATGCCGTGAAGGTCACGCGTACGGATGAAGAGAATAATGTGACTATTGAATTGGCGGTTGCACCGGAAGATCTCGGCAAGGTCATAGGCAAACAGGGGCGAACCGCAAGAGCGTTGCGCTCCATACTTGCAGCCACAGCGGCCAAGGACGATAAAAAATCAAGGCTTGAGATTGTCGAATAACCGCTTGTTGCACACATTGTTATGGCTGTAGAGTATTCCTTCCCTGCCGGCAAATATGTACTTCTTGGAAAGGTTGCCAAGGCGCATGGTTTAAGGGGTGAGATAAAAATTATATCTTTTTCCGGTGAACCTGAAAATTTTCACAGGTACAAAGAGGTTGTCCTGGTAGATAGATCCGGCAATCTCATTCTGAACCTTGCCGTTGAAAATGTCAGGACCCAGGGAAAAACGGCTATAACAAAGCTGGCTTCGGTTAATAGCCGGGAGAGAGCGGAAGAGATTGAAGGGATGGGTGTTCTGCTCGCCAAAGACCTGCTCCCGGAAATCGCCGAGGATGAATACTATTGGTACCAGTACCAGGGAAAACTGGTTTTGGACCTGCATGGTCAAGCCATAGGCAAAGTTGAGAATCTCTTCTCCAATGGAGCTCAAGACATACTGGTAGTCAGATCCGGAGTGAAAGAAATTCTCATTCCGATTACCAAAAGTATACTGGTGAGGGAGACGGCTGAAGAACTGATCATAGACCCGCCGCCTGGATTGCTGAACCTCACGGATGAATCAGGCGACTCTATTTGAAAGAATTTCCTGAATGATCTTTGATATTTTAACAATTTTTCCCGACCTCCTTGAATCACCTCTGAAAGAGGGAATTATTCGGAGGGCGAGGTTAAATGGACAGATCGATACCAATATTATTGATCTCAGGATTTTCGCCGACGGCCCCCATGCCATGACCGATGATCGCCCCTTTGGCGGCGGAGAGGGAATGGTTATGAAACCTGAACCACTGGCGGCGGCGGTAGAAAGCAGAAAAATTGCCGGGCAAAGGTCCAGGGTTGTCCTGCTCAGCCCCCAAGGCCGCAGCTATGATCAGACGGTTGCCATGGAACTTTCCACCGAAAAGCAGCTTATTCTGGTGTGCGGAAGGTACGAGGGGGTGGATGAACGGTTTCGTTCCTGTTATGTGGATGATGAAATCTCCATTGGTGATTTCATTCTCACCGGTGGGGAACTGGCAGCGATGGTGCTGATTGATTCAATAACCCGATTGTTGCCGGGAGTTCTCGGATGCGCTGATTCAGCAGCAAAAGATACATTCAGCAGAAACCTGCTGAAGCATCCGCAGTACACCAGACCAAGAGTGTTTAACGAGCAGCCGGTACCGGAAGAATTGTTGTCCGGTAACCATGAAAAAATTGAAGCGTATCGGTTTATCGCCTCGGTTAAACGAACCCTGGAAAGAAGACCGGATTTGATACGAAATGAGAAGTTTACGGCCGCGGAGGTTTTGCTGCTGCAAAAACATGATCTCTGGGCGGTTGTTGAAAAAATTAAGTTTGGCCGGGGATAAAGGACGTATAAGGGTATGACTGCTCTCAATATTGCCCTCATACATCATCCTGTGATGAATAAAAGAGGAGAAGTAATCGGTTCCGCCGTTACAAATCTCGATATACATGATATAGCCAGGGCGGCAAAAACGTATGGAGTTGCACAGTATTTCATCTCCACTCCGTACAAGGATCAGCAGCAACTGGTCGAAGAATTATTGGCCCACTGGCAAACGGGCCACGGAGCGACCTATAATCCGGCAAGAAAAGAAGCGCTGAGTATCGTACGGCTCGCCGATTCACTGCAAGAGGTGATATCAAGTCTTACCGAACAATACGGTGTGCGCCCCCTGGTAGTTGCAACCAGTGCTCTTTTACGGGACACCACCCTGAGTTATGCTGAACTCAGGCAAAAAATTGCCAAGGGAGACCCGGTCCTGTTGCTTTTTGGTACAGCACACGGCCTGGCGCCGGAAATATTACAAGAAACGGATGCGACACTTCCCCCCATCAAGGGAGGAACACAGTACAACCATCTCTCGGTTCGCTCGGCAGCCTCAATCATCATTGACAGGCTGCTCGGTTCCTGAGATTTTAGTACCTTGGAAATTTTTTCCTTGTTGTTTAGGAAAATTTCGTGAAGGTACTTATCCCCGCAAAAAAACGGGGATTATTACATGACAGATTATAAATTGTATTAACTTAATAACTGGATCGAATCCTAAATATACTTCAACCTACTGATGACGCTATGAGCACAATTATTGAAAGAATCAACCTAGAGCAATTACGACAGGATCATCCCGATTTTCGTCCCGGTGACACTGTAAAAGTCCATATCCGCATTATCGAAGGTGGGAAAGAACGGGTACAGATTTTTCAAGGCATCGTTATTAAAAGAAAGCGGGGTTCCATGGATGCGACGTACACCGTACGCAAGGTTTCTCACGGCGTCGGAGTGGAAAAAACCTTTGCTTTTCACAATCCCCGTATTGAAAAAATTGAACTTGTAACCCGGGGTCGTGTCCGTCGTTCTCGTCTCTATTACTTGCGCAATCTGACCGGTAAAGCTGCACGTATCCGTGAACGTGGACTGCCGCGTTAACTGAAATTTTCCGTTCCGGTTCTGAGTCAACTCAACGCACTCGGAACCGGAGGCCGGAAGATTTATAATCCTGCCCCGATGAAGAACTTCGTCTTCTCCAAGCTAAGCGGGAGTAAAGATAACTTCAGGTACGAACGGTTCCTGTATTCAAAAGGACACTGTTGCGTCGCCGGTTGCGACGAAGTCGGTCGAGGACCGTTGGCGGGGCCCGTTGTTGCTGCCTGTGTTGTCCTGCCCACCGACTGTCACCATGCTTCTTTCGTTGATTCAAAAATTCTGACTCATGATAAGAGGGTCAAATTGTGCGGATGTCTGCAGGAAATCGGTGCTGCCTACGGCTTTGGAGTAGTTTCCGAACAACAAATAGACAAAATCAATATCCTGCAGGCCTCGTTGCTCGCAATGAAAAGAGCAGTGGAAAACCTGCGAGGACCGGCTCCTGATTTTATTCTGGTCGACGGTACTTTCACCATTCCCATGCCTACCCCCCAAGCCTCGCTGATTAGAGGCGAATCGCAAAGCAGTTCCATTGCCGCCGCCAGCATCCTGGCCAAGGTCGAACGAGACCGTATCATGGTCGAATATCACCACCAATTCCCTGCCTACAATTTCCTGCAAAATAAAGGATACCCCACGCTGGAGCATCGCAAGGCTATCCAAATTCACGGAATCTGCCCCATTCATCGCAGGACCTTCAGTGGAGTCAGGGAATATGTTGAATAGGCGGCAGATTCTTGGAAAAAACGGTGAGAAAACAGTCGTAAGTTACCTGGAGAAAATCGGCTATAAAATACTTATCAAGAATTATCGCTGCAAACTTGGCGAAATTGATATCATTGCCAGAGACGGGGCGTTCCTCGTTTTTATCGAGGTCAAAACAAGATCCGGTCTGGGTTATGGTTTTCCAGCGGCGGCGGTCAATGCAAGAAAGCAAAAACAAATCAGCAGAGCAGCTCAATGTTACCTGGCAGAGCTGCACCTCTTCGACTCACCTGCCAGGTTTGATGTCATTTCAGTACTCCCGGGTGATAACGGCTCTCCACGGATAGACCATATCAACAATGCATTTGACCTTTGCGATTAGCAGGGCGGCTGATTACCATATCACTGTAGAATTATTTCGGGGATGAGAAAACAATGAACAGGACAGACCAGATTATAAACCATTGTACAAGACGGTATGCCGCTTAGATCCTCCATTTCACAATCCGTCTACTTGATGTCCTTCTCCGCTTCCCTTCATCAATTTTCCAAGGTACACTATCTGTTATGACAATAATTGGAATTACCATGGGTTGTCCCGCGGGTATCGGTCCGGAAATTATTCTTCGCTATTATGCCCAAAAGAAAACCTCACTCGAATTTCAGCCGGTTGTTCTCGGTGACAGAAAGGTACTTGAGAAATGCGGAGCCGATCTTGGATTTCCTGCCCCCTGCCTGTCATGGACGCCAGGCACTCCTGTACCCGCCAAGGGTATCCCGGTCGTTCAGTTGTCTGCACTTGAGCAAAGTGATATTGAATGGGGCCACCCCAACAAAGCCACCGGTGCGGCCATGGCCCGTTATATCGAGGCGGGAGTGGAACTGGCGCAGCAGAATATCATCCAGGGCATTACTACTTGTCCCATTTCCAAAAGTTCACTTAATGAAGCAGGTTATCATTTTCCCGGCCACACTGAAATGCTGGCAAGTTTAACCGGCTGTTCCAACTTTGCCATGATGATGGCAGGAAGCAAACTGAGAGTTACCTTGGTCACCATTCACTGTCCTTACCGCGAGGTAGCCGATGCTCTTACAATGGAGGCGATCTATAACATGATCCGTACTACTTATCAGGCTCTGTCAGTCGACTTCGCCATTGATGCACCGAGGATCGCAGTCGCTGCCCTGAACCCCCATGCCGGAGAGAACGCGCTCTTCGGCAGCGAAGAAATACGGGTAATCGCCCCGGCTATCGACCAGGCGAGAGCAGATAATATCATGGCCTCCGGCCCCTATCCGGCGGATACAGTTTTTTTTAAGGCTGCCTCCGGAGCGTTTGATGCCGTGGTCTGCATGTATCATGACCAGGGACTCATTCCTTTTAAACTCCTCCATTTTGACGATGGGGTAAATATCACCCTGGGACTGCCGATAGTCCGGACCTCCGTCGATCATGGGACGGCTTATGATATTGCCGGCCGTGGACTGGCCAGCTGCCGGAGTCTCGAAGAAGCACTGAAGTTATCCATGATTATAAGTCGAAACAGGGCCGGTTACAGCGAGCAAGGAAAAAACTCATGACCAAAGTGGCAAGACAAGGGATATTAATAGTATTTGAGGGAACGGACGGCACCGGAAAATCTACCCAGTTGCAGCTGCTTCATAGTTATCTACAGGCTGAAGGTTATCCGGTAATCACTACCCGGGAACCAACCGAGGGGCGGTATGGCCGGAAAATACGTGCACTGTATATTGATCGGAAAAACTATAGCCGTGAAGAAGAGCTGGAACTGTTTTTAGCCGATCGTCGGGAACATGTAAGGAATCTCCTGACACCGGCTCTTGAACTGGGCAAAATTATCCTCTGCGATCGATATTTTCTCTCCACCGTTGCCTATCAGGGGGCCAGGGGGTTTAATCCTGAAGATATTCTAAAAATGAACCATTTCGCCCCCGATCCCGATCTCGCCTTGCTTTTCCAGGTTCCTCTGGAGATCGGCTTGAAAAGAATTACCTCGGGACGGGGAGATGTGCTGAATGATTTTGAACAAAGGGAAAGTCTTGATCGAGTTGCCTCGATCTTTTCTTCGATCAATCGGCCCTATATCAGGTCAATCGACGCAAGCAAATCGATTGAAGAGGTACACCGCATGGTCCTTGAATACGTAAGTCCGCTTCTCCAAACATTTGCGCCCGTTGGGATTTAAAGCTATGGTACCTCGCCTTCGCCTCCTCTTTACTCTCTGCTGCTGCATCCTGCTCTGCTCCTGTGCCGCCTCTCGATCAAATCCGGTAAAATCGGCAATGGTTGAACAGGCAGCGAGGCAACCAGCAGCCGACGAGCAGAAAGATATTTCCTGCGGCTATTTTTATTTTCTTTGGGGCACCCAAGCCGAATACCATGAACAGTACTCCGAAGCGTTGAAAGCCTATAAAAAGGCCCTGACCTGTGATCCTGCGGTCGAGTATATCAAGGAAAAGATTCCAGTCCTCCTTCTCAAGATGGGAGAGTTTGAGAAAGCCGCGGATTGGTTGACGCAATCCATAAAAGAACATCCCGAAAACAACACATACCGTCTCCTTCTTGCCGGTCTTTACATACAACAGGAAAAAGTTGAAGATGCTGTCCCATTGTATAAGGAGGTTCTCAAAAGAGATCCGGCAAACGAAACCGCGCAGTTACACTTAGCACTCGTCTACAGCCATCTGGGAAAATTCCAAAAGGCGGCGCACATATTTAAAAAATTAGCGGCAAAAGATTCTAATTCATATTTTACCCACCTGTCCTACGCCAGATTATTGAAGGAAATGGATAACCCTCAAGATGCGGCCAGGGAATATGAGAAGGCTCTTGCCCTAAACTGGTCAAAAGAGTTGGCATTTGAAGTCGGCTACTTCTATGCCGGTCAGAAAATGTTCAACGACGCACTGCGCATCTACACAACAATAACTGATAATGATCCGTTCGATGAACAGGGAGCGCTTAGTCGCGTGCAAGCACTGCTTGATCTCGAACGAAACGATCAAGCGCTGAAGGAGTTAAATAATATTCGGCTTTACAGTAATGATCCGGCAAACATCGATCTTATTATCAGTAAAGTGCTGCTGCGAAAAAAAGAACCAGCCAAGGCCAAGAAAATCCTGACCAGACTTGCAAGAGACAATGACAATTCCGAAGCTCTCTACATGCTCGCCCTACTCGACTATCAGGATGAAAATTATGAATCGAGCCTCGCCCATCTCTCGCATATCGACAGCGAAAGCGATGAGTTTGAGGAAGCTGTTTATCTCCAGACACGTATCTATCAAAAACTCGACAGAATCGATGAAGCTATCAACTTTCTAGACAAGCAGATCTCGGAGGATTCCGGCCGAAGCCCACTTTTTTATGCTCTTTTATCTACACTTTACCAGATAAAAGATGACTATGGGAAAGCCCTGGCACTGATGGAGAAAGCCACCACCCTCTTCCCCGACAATAGCCAGCTGCTTTTCGAATATGGTCTGGTTCTGGAGAAGAACGGGATGTCCGACAAGGCCGTGGAGATAATGCAAAGAGTTTTGGAATTGCAGCCTGACCATGCCGAAGCACTTAACTATATCGGCTACACCTGGGTTGAAAAAAACATCCATCTTGAAAAAGCGCTTGAATATATTTTAAAGGCAAACACGCTCAAACCAAACAACGGTTTCATTATAGACAGCCTCGGCTGGGCATATTACCGGCTTGGTAATTTGCAACAGGCGGTGAAAGAACTCGAACGTTCCTTGGAACTGGTTCCGGATGATCCCCACATCTATGATCATCTCGGGGACATATACCGTTCACTGAAAAGATTTTCAGAAGCGAAAAAAGCCTACAGAAATGCCTATGAAATGTTCAAGGATGAAAAAGAAAAATCTGCTGTCAAACAAAAAATCGATGCCCTGGAAACCAGATAACCGGCTGGCTGTATTCCGACTGCCTCTATTTCTCCTGTTCGCATCCCTGCTTCTTGGCGGCTGCGCCACAAAACCATGGAATGAACCGTTAAAACAATCCGAGGCTGACTCAATCATCCAACTGACAGACTCCCTTATTGCCCGTGATGCTGAATGTGGCGGAACCCTTGAGGGCGACCTGGTTCTTTATTACCAGAATCCCTTCGGCAAGAAAGCTTTGAGTGGCTTTCTGCAGTTTTCCATACCCTCGTCCTATAAATTTGTCATGACAAATCCATTTGGACAACCGGTCCTGATTATTGCCGGGGACCAGAAAACTTTTCAGGCCATCGATACCATCCATAGAAATTATCTAGCCGGAAGTCTTCGTTCCTTTTTTCTGCATAACGATATCCCGATCTATTTTTTAACAGGTGACTGGGGGGCCTGGCTTACCGACAGAAATCTCCTGCCCAGCTCAGAAATAACGGATATCCGCAACGATCGTGATTCAAGAGGAGTCTGGCTTTCTTATAAAAGCAAGAAGAGAGTGTACCATCTGCTTCTGGATCCGCAGAAGAAGATCTTTCCCGTCCGCATCCTGGAGAACGAAAAAGGCAAGAAAATTGCGGAAATAACCTATGATAATTGGGTTGTGTCAGCAGGATGCAGCCAGCCTCAGGAAATCAACATTGCAGGACTTGATTATGGAACAGACATCCACATCCAGCTGTCAAATGTTGCTCTTTCCAATGTGCACGGGGTCTACAGGCTAAAGCCGCCTCCCGGTTACAGCAAACAGTTTATGCCGTAATGATTCACCGGCCTTTCCGTACAAGGAAGCGTCAGGGAGAAAGCGCGGTTTCCGCCAAGGCACTCTCTACTTGTCATCCTGTTTCGGTGACGCCTGGTTGACTGCCAGAACGAAGAGGTTATCCTTGCGGTAAAAAGTCTGCTGCAAATCGTAATCCCGATCGGGAGACAGTTCGACAATGACCCGGACCTTATGAGGATCCTGATAGTTGGTCGTTTTGATGCGTTGAATATATTTGCCTTTGGTCGTGATGGTCTTCTGGATATTGGGTCCTAAATCCATTGCCTCGAAATCACAGATTATCCTTGGAGAACCTTTATCCGCTGCCGAAACGGTGGGCGGATAAAAATCATTCAGGTGAAACAGCACTGATTCCCCTTTGCCGGTAAAGTCATCAAAGGAAATATCAAGGATCATAGGGGTCAAGCGATGATCTTTTTTCAGCGGTTGCGCTGCAAGCTTTTTCCTAACCGGCAGACTACCCTGCTTCAGCATCTGTGCGGCCGGGGCTGCGACTGAGCGCGATGCTGTACTGGCGGGGACGAGCGTTACGATCAGGGTATTTTCGTGCACCAGGTACTCACTGGTGTATTGAATCGGCGGATCTTTTGCTAAATCAACAACGACTCTGGTCTTTGCAGCAGGCGTCCGATGCAAACCTATCCGAATATCTGAAGCAAGACTGCTATCGCTCAGCACCATGGTATTTTTCCCCCAATAAATGCACTGGGGAAAGTCTATTACCAGACGTGGATTATCTCCACCCAGGGTAAATATTTTAGGAACCACGGGAGCCGCTAATTTAAAGGTTATTGTTTCTCTGGTCCCGATATTTTTATGGGCAATGGATTTCAGTACTATCGGTTTCTCGGATCCGGTGAAAGCCTCCGAAGGAAAGGACATATCCATCAGGGCAAACGCAACGACAAGAAAAAATAACCATCTCATTAACTACTTCCTTTTTTACATATTATTACGAGTGCTTATGCGAAATTTTACGCCGAACTCTTTTGATTACATCATCCTTACTTGAAAAGTCAACCAAATTTAAGTAAAGGGAAAGACCTGGGTCAATGAGATAACCCGATAGAACTTGAAGTCACCAGCCTCTCTCCCCGTGCAATTTTTGTAACCGTTCACCAGCACCCCATTTTCGTCCGATCAGGTCGCCTCGCATAGCCAACTATAGCTCGGAGGCCTGCTTGAACGAATCTGGAGCACTGGACGAACGGTTACAGATCCGGGTTTTGCAGTCTTTTGATGTGTACCTGTGAACGATTACCAATTTTCAATGGATTCCTAATGACTGATCGTACAATACTTTCCTCTGTCACCCATCCCGGTCGATATCTTGGCCATGAATACAATTCCGTCCAAAAATCCTGGGAATCGGTGAAGGTGCGCTTTGCTCTCATCTTTCCCGATCTCTATGAAATAGGCATGTCGCATCAAGGTCTGCAGATACTCTATCATATTTTGAACAACAGAGAAGATTTTCTGGCGGAAAGATGTTATTGCCCAGATACCGATCTGGAACAGCTCCTGCGGCAAAAGGGAGTTCCATTGACCAGCCTCGAGTCGGGTCGTCCGCTTGCGGATTTTGATGTGCTGGGCATTACTCTCCCCTATGAACTCTGCTATTCCAATATCCTGACAATCCTCGACCTTGCAGCCATTCCCCTTTATTCACGGGACAGGGACAATTCGTTCCCCTTGCTTCTGGGTGGTGGAGCATGTTCACTGAATCCTGAGCCGGTCGCCGATTTTTTCGATGCCGTTCTCCTTGGCGACGGTGAAGAAGCTCTCATCGAGATAGCCTCACTTCTGGCCGGACATAAGACCGAACAACTTGCCAAAAAGGATCTTCTCGAGCTGCTGGCCACCATTGATGGGGTCTATATTCCGGCCCATTTTCTACCGAAGTACGACTCCCGGGGAAAATTGTCGGCAATTCAGAGAATAGATGGTGGCAAAGAATATGTCTCACGCAGGATAGTAGGTAATATCAACGACATAGAGCACCTTAAACATCCCATCGTACCGAACGCCAAGATTGTCCATGATCGTCTGGGAATCGAGGTTGCCAGAGGATGTACCAGAGGCTGCCGCTTCTGTCAGGCAGGTATAACCTACAGACCGGTCCGGGAGCGAAGTCCTGAAAAATTAATGGAACTCGCCGAAAGCGGCCTCGGTGATTCGGGTTTTGAGGAGCTGGCGCTGTTGTCACTCTCGACCGGTGACTACTCCTGTCTGGAACAGACACTTCCCCAGCTGATGGATAGTTTTGCCGAAAGATTCATCTCTGTTGCGATGCCTTCAATGCGGGTGGGAACACTCACGCCTAAAATAATGGAACAGGTCAAAAGGGTCCGGAAAACCGGCTTCACGCTGGCCCCGGAAGCCGGCAGTGAAAGATTGCGCAGGGTCATCAACAAAGGGATCACCGAGGAAGACCTTATTGCCACCTGTACCGAGGCCTTCGCTCTTGGCTGGCGAATCATTAAATTCTATTTCATGCTGGGATTGCCAACGGAAACCGAGCAGGATATCGATGAGATTATCCAACTGGTGCAAAAGGCCGTGTCCGTGCGCAATGGAGGCCCGGGAGGGTCCGCAAAGGGGAAAAGACAGATAACTGTGAGCATAGGCACTTTTGTGCCTAAACCGCACACTCCCTTTCAATGGGAAAGACAGCTGAGTATTGAGGAAAGTATGCGATCCATCCGTCGGCTACAGTCCGGTCTCCCCCGCAAGGGCTGTAATTTTCGGTACCATAGTCCTCAAATCAGTTTTCTTGAGGGAGTTTTTTCTCGTGGGGACCGGCGACTTTCCGCACTTATTGAACTTGCCTGGCAAGCGGGTGCGCGCCTTGATGGCTGGGATGAACATTTCGATCTGTCGCGTTGGCATAAGGCGGCCCAACAGTGCGAGCTTGATCTCAGCGACTATCTTCGTGCCAGGGAGATGGAAGAGATTCTACCCTGGCAACATCTCAGGACGGGCGTTGACCTGCAGTTTCTAAAGGATGAATTGGAGAAAGCCAAGGATGAAATCTACACACCCGATTGCCGCTACCACGCCTGCGGAAAATGCGGCCTCTGTGATTTCAAAACCATCTTTCCCATTGTCCATAATCGCGCCAAAACAGCACGGGATTCTGAAACATCTTCATCCCCGGCCAATATCCTCGGCGAGGTTCAGAGCAATAACTCGGCTGAAACAAGCCACTTTAAATATCTGGTACACTATTCAAGAGTCGGCGACATCTGCTTTCTCGGCCACCTGGAAATACTTCAGACTATCTTTCGTGCTCTTCGCCGGGCATCGATTTCAACAAACTACAGCCAGGGATTCAATCCTTCTCCAAAGATCTCCTTTGGGCCTGCGCAGCCTGTAGGTACGGAAAGTTTGGCGGAGTTTTTTATTATGGACCTTCCTGCCCTGTTGAAAGATCCGGCAGCGACAGCAGAGCTGCTCAATAATAAACTGGCTCCCGGCTTAAAAGTTACAAAAATTGAACTGCACTCCGGACATGTGCCCCAAAAAATCAGCACATCCTATAAACTTACGCTCCCGACCAAGATTACAGACTCTGAAAAAATGCAGGCACGGGAATTTGTCGATAGTACACATTTCATCATAGGTAAGACCAGGAAAGGAAAAACCAAAGAGATTGATATTCGGCCACTGATTCAGGAGTTTTCCATTGCCGATTCTACAACAGTGCAGCTTCAGTTGATCTCGGCCAGCGCCCAACCCGGTATCAAACCACTTGAAGCCCTGACGGAAGTCCTTGGCCTTGACCATGAACGCAGCCTGCAGACCAGGATTCTCAAAACCGGCTGGCAAAAGCTCGACGACAACTGATTGGACACCAATGATCTTAAAGGAAATGTCTTTAGAACAACAACATAAAGTCAACCTAATACATGGAAGGCTTATAACAGGCCGCGAATTCTGTTGTTCCGTATTATGGCTGATATCGGGCCTGCTGATGCTGCTTCAGCCGCATCCTGCCTACAGCTTTACGGATGATAAGCACCTGATCGATAACGGTGGTTATGTTGTGCAGGACGGTTCCCATTTGCTTTCCTTCCGGGAGCAGGATCTCTTCACACCAGCTTCAACCCTTAAAATCCTCACCTGCCTGATTGCTTTTGAGCAACTTGGCAAAGACTACCGTTTCGAGACGCGCTTCTTTCTTGATGAACAGAAAAATCTCTATGTCAAAGGTTATGGCGACCCCTTTCTTACCTCAGAAGTAATCCTGGAAATAGGTAAAAAACTTGCCGGCTTAGGTATTGGCCATATTCGTTCACTTTATCTTGATGAAAGTAGTTTTGCCCTTGAGGGAGAGTCGGCAAGCGATGAGAATTCGGCCAATCCCTATGATGCACCAAATGGAGCTCTTGCGGTTAATTTCAATGCTTTGCCGGTGCAGGTACGGAAAAATGGTGTGATTAACTCAGGTGAGCCGCAGACTCCGCCTATTCCACTGATGACGGAAGCAGGTAATCGCCTGCCGCCCGGCAAATACCACGTAAATGTGAATACACTACCGCAATCGGACCAGCTTCCACCCGCTCTTCGCTATACGGGCCAATTGTTTGTGGCTCAACTCCGGCGGGCCGGCATCTCCCTTAACAAAGGTTATCACAGAAATAAAGTGCCAGAAGGTTTAAAACCGATCTATATCCACTACTCCAGCAAATCCCTGGAAGAAATCGTCAGGGAGTGCCTGAAATATTCCAACAATTATATTGCCAACCAGCTTTTTCTGGCCTGCGGCGCCAAGCATTTCGGGTTGCCGGCATCATGGGAAAAATCGCGGCAAACCTTCGCTCTTTATACCCGGAAAACCTTAAAACTGACACCTCATCAAGTTTTTGTGCGGGAAGGTTCCGGACTGTCCAGAGATAACAAGATAAGTCCGGCGGCGCTCCTTACTATCCTCGAGTTTTTCAAACCCCACAGTTCTCTTCTTAATCTCAAGAGTAAAACATTTATCAAAAGCGGAACGATGAAAGATGTCTATTGTTATGCCGGCTATTTTCAAAGAGAGACCGGCCTGACACCTTTTGTCATCATGCTCAATCAACCACAAAATAATCGAGACCCACTCCTCAACGCCTTGCATGCCGCTCTTCGGTCGAAGGAAATCACCACAAACTGACCTGTAACCAACAGGAATAAGTGGAGAATTTACTTCATCTCCGGGAAAAATTCTTGCATTTGAGCAAAGCCTGGTTCATATTCAAACACTATAAAGCAATTTGCAGAGTCAGTAGATTCTTTATCATTGTCAATTACTGTAGTAAACAGCAGCCGGTTTAGCAGCTCAACCCTAGTTTGAACAGGAATTTCTCATGTCATCACGCGCTTTTTTTCCAACTTTTTCAGCAGGACTTCTGTTCCTCTATCTTATCATTATAAGCGGCTGCAGTGCTCCTCCGGGCAACCCTGAAGATGGGAAGAGGTGGTTTATGATGAATAATTGTTCTTCATGCCATGGAGTACATGGTAATGATGGCCGGGCCGCCAATATCGCCGGCATCAAGATGGGGTTTGGCAGTTTTGTAAGAAAACTAAGAACGAAAGATGCCCCGATCATGCCGGAGTTTCCCGAAGAAAAAGTTTCCGGACAGGACGCCGCCGACATATATGCCTATTTAAAATCTATGAAAACGGAAAAACCTCGATAAATTTTCGAGAGAAAAATTATCCGTCTAAAAAAATCTTGTCGTTTTCTAATCGATAATGATTACTACTAAGGAAAGTCCTCATAATTATTCAATTTTAAAAGGAGAATTCTATGGTAGAAAATTTCTATTCGTTCCTCTCGAACATCGGATACAGTCATCCTCTCCACCCGATGCTGACTCATGCGCCGATGGGAATGATCATCGGCATGGTAGTCTTTTTTTTTCTTGGTTTGATCTGGAAGAATAGAAATTTCGACCAGATAGCTTTCTACTGTTCAGTATTTGCCTTAGTGGCTCTACCAGTGGTTGTTGGAGCTGGTATCCTTGACTGGATGCATTTCCAGCAGAAAGAATGGAATGTCTACATTATCGCGAAAATGATTCTGGCGAGTGTTCTTACAATACTTCTCATCTCTTCCGTTGTGATGAAAAAAAGGGGGCTCACGGCAGGTAAGATGCTGCTCGTCTATTTACTCTGCCTTGCCTGTGCGGGAGGAATTGGTTATGCGGGAGGAACACTTGTTTACGGGTAATACCTATCGGTAAATATGACCACATCCGGCCCGGCTGCGAGATGATTGCCGGATGTGGCTACGTCATCCTGGAGAAGCGGGGACGATGCGAAGCAGGTAAAAAATCGGCGCAGTAAAAAGACTTGCAGAACCTATATCGAGAGTCTTTCCGATAGTTTTTTACGAAGATTTTCTTCAAGAATATGTATGAACTGCTCCGTGGCCAGATAATCACTTTCACGCAGATCCTTGCCATGGATGGAAAGAGCCAGATCCTTGGTCATCAATCCGCTCTCAATCGTTTCAACACACACGGATTCCAAGGTTTGACAAAAGGTAATAAGTTCAGGATTGTTATCCAGTTCCCCACGGAATGTCAGCCCTCTGGTCCAGGCGAAAATAGAGGCAACGGGATTGGTTGAGGTCGGATGACCTTTCTGAAACTCCCGAAAATGCCGGGTAACCGTGCCGTGGGCCGCCTCGGATTCCATGGTTTTGCCGTCAGGAGCAATCAGGGTTGAAGTCATCAATCCAAGAGAACCGAAGCCCTGAGCCAGGGTATCCGACTGCACATCTCCATCATAATTTTTACAGGCCCAGACAATACCCCCCTCCCATTTCAAAACCGCAGCGACCATATCATCTATCAACCGATGCTCGTAAGTTATTCCCAAGGCATCCATTTTCTTTTTATAGATTGACTGGTAGAGTTCCTCGAATATATCCTTAAACCTGCCGTCATATCGCTTCAGGATGGTATTTTTCGTCGACAGATACAAAGGCCATTTTTTATGAATAGCCTGGTTGAAACAGGCATGGGCAAAACCATAAATAGACTCATCGGTGTTGTACATGGTCATGGCTACGCCACTATTCTGGAAATCGAAAACATCATAGCTTTGAATATCACCGCCATCTTCCGGAGTGAAAGTTACCGTCAATTTACCTTTCCCCTTGACCACGAAATCGGTGGCACAATACTGATCACCGTAGGCATGACGACCGATACAAATCGGTTTTTTCCAGGTGGGTACCAGCCGGGGAATATTGTTTACCAGGATAGGCTCACGAAAGAGAGTACCTCCGAGAATATTTCGAATGGTGCCGTTAGGTGAGTGATACATCTTTTTCAACTTGAACTCTTGAACTCTCGTTTCATCAGGGGTAATGGTGGCACATTTTATTCCCACGCCGACTTCCTTGATGGCATGGGCAGCGTCAACCGTAACCTGGTCGTCAGTCTCATCCCTTTTTTCGATGCCAAGATCGAAATATCGGATATCCAGTTCCAGGTAAGGAAAGATGAGTTTGTCCTTGATAAGATGCCAGATGATGCGCGTCATTTCATCACCATCAAGCTCCACGATGGGGTTGGCTACATGAATTTTCTTTATCATTGTACTTTAGGGTTAAAGTTAATCGTGATTGCGAGGGTAAATTTTCAAGAGCAACAAGGAGTTAGGGAGAAAGCCGTTTTCAGGTGGGCTTCGACTTAGTTTCGCTGCTTTCATTCTCATATAGTAGGCATAATGCTGTTACATGCAATTGTCTACCATTGCCGACTAACAAATCGAAGAATACATGGATTTAGCCCCTGGGATATTCAGTATTGTTAGCCCCCCCTATATTTTCAAGCTCTCCGACGGATCAATTCTCAGGGCATACATCCTTATTTCCAGATTGAATGGATACCCCCGCCATTGTTCTTTTCCCGGCAGAAGATGTTCAAGAAATCTCATGACACTTCATACGGACCTGAGCTTCTTCATTAGATGACTGCCGCCCCCACCATCTGATTCCACCTTCTTCTTTTTTATTTCCTATTGGTTTTCGTTTTCTCTTTGCATTATTGTAAAAAGGGCCTATGCTATGCGTTTTTCCCCTGCCGACTCTAAGTTATAGTTACATCAAGATCATTTCATAAATTCAAGCCATCTTTTCATCAGTTATGAGCAAGCAACTCAACCAGGAAATAGCTAAAAGAAGAACATTCGGCATCATCAGTCACCCGGATGCTGGAAAGACGACCCTTACCGAGAAACTTCTTCTCTTCGGCGGCGCCATCAACATGGCTGGTGCCGTTAAATCACGAAAAGTCGAGCGGCATGCGACAAGCGACTGGATGGCCATTGAGCAGGAGCGCGGTATCTCCGTTACCACCTCGGTGATGAAATTCACGTATCGGAATTACGAAGTAAATCTGCTGGACACCCCCGGTCACCAGGATTTTTCGGAAGATACCTACCGGGTTCTGACCGCCGTTGATTCAGCCATCATGGTGATCGACAATGCCAAGGGTGTCGAAGCACAGACCGAAAAACTGATGGAAGTTTGCCGAATGCGCAACACCCCGATTATGACCTTCATCAACAAGCTGGATCGCGAAGGGCAGTCACCTCTTGAAATCATGGCCGAGATAGAGGAAAAGCTCCAGATTGAATGCACTCCCCTCTCCTGGCCTATCGGCATGGGTAAAACGTTCAAGGGGGTGTATAATATCTTCAAAAAGACACTGCATCTCTTTACCCCAGGGCAGAGTACCAGGGATAGCAAAGGGCACGTGATTGAGGATCTGAACGATCCCAAGGTCGATGAATTGCTTGGCAAACAGGCAGCCGAGGATCTCAGGGAGGATATCGAGCTTCTGCAGGGAGCCGCCAACCCCTTTGAATACGAGCACTATCTTAACGCCAGTCAGACTCCGGTGTTTTTCGGAAGTGCAATCAACAACTTCGGTGTCAATGAGTTGCTTGACTGCTTTGTGGAAATGGCACCGGCACCTGGACCCCGGCAGTCTGTAAGCCGGATAGTTGATCCTAAAGAAGAGGATTTCTCGGGTTTCGTCTTTAAAATCCAGGCAAACATGAACCCTGCACACAGGGATCGCATTGCCTTTTTCCGCATCTGTTCCGGGAAATTCGTCCGCGGCATGAAAGTGAAACATCATCGACTGGGTAAGGACATAACCCTGGCCAATGCTACAATCTTCATGGCTCAGGAGCGAGCCAACGTGGATGAGGCATGGCCTGGAGACATAATCGGGCTGCATAACCACGGAACCATTAAAATAGGCGATACATTTACACCAAAGGAACCATTGAAATTCACAGGGATCCCTAATTTTGCGCCGGAGCATTTTCGAAGGGTTTTACTGAAAGATCCGCTGAAAATGAAACAATTACAGAAAGGCTTGTTGCAACTCGCTGAAGAAGGGGCCATCCAGGTATTCCGTCCACTGATTGGATCGGATTATATCATGGGAGCCGTAGGCGTGTTGCAGTTCGAAGTCACGATGGCCCGACTGCAGAATGAATATAGTGTTAAAGCAATTTACGAACCGGTCAACTTTCAGGCGGCACGATGGGTTCGATGTGATGATAAAAAAGCCCTGGCCGAATTTGAACGAAAAAACCAGGGTGCACTCGCTTATGACGCGGAGGGATTTCTCACCTATCTTGCCCAAAATGAATGGATGCTGAAATACTTCATGGAAAAATGGCCGGATATAATCTTTGATAAAACAAGAGAAAATCTTTGATCCCGGCCGGTCTAGCTCCCCTTGGGCTTCGAGCGGCTTACGGAGGGAATGTCACTCACTTTGCTCGCTATCGACGAAGATCAAGGCCTGTCCGGCGGTCAGCGCGGTAGCGGTTTTTTTCCGGGCAAGGGTAATAATGCGCTGTATGGTTCCCCGCGAGACGCCCATGCACTGCCCGGCCTCTTCCTGGGTCATCCCCTCTCTATCACACAAACGCAGGGCTTCTAGCTCATCCCGATGCAATTCTATCTGCTGCAATTCGGTGAGAGGAGTTCCAGTTGGTTTAAAGGCTCTGCCGCAAAACTTTCCTTGACAATTTCTCGTTTTTTTGGGTCTTGGTGACATTATTTTTTGCTCTGCCTGAAACAGCGATCGTGCCGTTTAGTGCCGGACCGCCCGCATTGTTCGTTTCCGGCTGGAAAAATTCATTGTTCCGCTGCTAAAAAGGACTAATGGACTGCCCATGAAAAGAGGCAGCCCACAAGAAGTCTTCTTATACCGGCAACAGACGAATAATTCAATCTCTCAGTGGTGGCAACTTCCCGATCCTTTGCAGACCTGATCCGCATGCATGACAGGCAATCTATTGGCGGCAAATCCGTTCACAACGTCCTGAACCGTTCGCATACTGCTCCGGTCGGCGAAATAGACCGCAATGCCCACATCCGCAAAGCCCCGCATGGGTCTTGCCCCCATTCCCCCGACGATAATCGATTCTGCGCCGGCGTTTTGCAGAATTTTTACCGGAACCATACAACCTCCAGCCTCATGATCGCCGTTCTGAATGGTCGTCACCTCTTTGATTTCATTATTTTCATCAAGATCAACCATGGTGAACAGGTCACAATGTCCAAAATGATCAGAACGTTCAGCGTCCAGACCGCCGGGAGAATTTGTCGGAATAGCTACACGCATTTTTTATTACCCCTTCTACTGTAAAATTTGTTCTTAAAATATCAGACGACACGCATGTGTTTTAAACATATGCACGATACCTCCCCTTTTTCCCGCTGTCAAGCAGTCCTTGTTCAATATTCCTTTTTTCCCGGCAGACAATTCTTTAACTACAGTCGACGATAGTCGATTTTGGAAGAGAAGAACAAGCAATAGACATCCACACCCAGATCAGGTAAATTAGCACAAACAAAAATTGCGAAATTGTAACATCGTAAATTAAAAACCGAAATATATAATAACCGGTAAGTTGAATAACTCTCCTAACCGGCGTACCGGCACAAAATTTTCCCGCCGGAGAATGCTCTTATCGGCAATTGTCTTTTACCGGTTACCTTCGTTTCAACATGAATCAATATATCATGCACCGTAACCCCATATTATTCTACATCGTCCTTCTTCTGATACTGATTTGTCCCGTCTTCGCCCTCTCCCAGGTCAATCAAAAACAGAAAGCCACCATTAATGAATTGACCGCCACTACCTCTGAGACTCATCTCATCGTTTTCGGCACTCTTGAAAACAGTTTTACCTCAGAAATGATAGAGACGCTGCATAGTGGTATTCCGCTCCGTTTTTCTTTTTTTATAGAATTGTACAAAACCACGGACAACTGGCCGGACGAGCTGATAGCGGAACGTAATTTTCAGCATATTATGACCTTTGACACTTTAAAGGAGAATTACCGGGTCACTCTGGAGGAGGATAACAACAAGGTACTGTCTTTCAGGTCTCTTTTCGAGGCGGAGAAAGTAATTAACGAAGTCAACGGAGTCAAAGTGGAAAACCTCAAAGGACTCTTGCCGGACAATCGGTATAAGCTCAGGATGAGGGCAGAACTCTACCAGAAAACTTTACCTTTGAGCCTGCACAGCATACTGCCTTTCCTCTCCTGGTGGGATATTGAAACCGACTGGCATACCATTACGTTTAATTACTGAGCTTGACCATGGAAACACCTTCATCGGGAGGCAAGCCGAATACCAAACGGCCATATACCGCCATACAGATCCGGCAGAAACAAAAACTGATCCGCCGGGTCATTTTCTTCTGCCTGCTTCTCATCCCCCTCTTTGTCTGGTTCCAAAGTCACCTGTTAGGGGATGAAGTCGATCTGCCGATCAACAACAGCATCCTTATTTTCGGCCTTATCAATATCAACGTCCTGCTGGTTCTGTTCGTTCTCTTTCTGGTTCTACGAACACTGGCGGAGCTCTTATTCGAACGGAAAGTCAACCGGCTTGGCAACAAACTCAAAACAAAACTGATCGTATCTTTTCTCTCGCTTACCCTTATTCCAACTATACTACTCTTTTTTGTCGCGCTTCAGTTTGTATCAACCAGTATGGATTACTGGTTTAATGCCAACATTGAAAATTCCCTGACGGAATCCCTCAAGCTTGCCCAATCCCTTCTGCATGAGAAAGAAGAACAGGTAACCCTGATGAGTGAAGGAATAGCCGATCGCCTGAAGAATCTTGACATTGCCGATTATACGCCTGAGACAATCAACAGCACGCTGGAAAATATTATCACTTTCAATCCGATTAACGGGCCCGACAGCCTCTCCCTTATAACCAACGACAAGAACCTGGAAATCAGTGTTAAAGGGCCGCAACTCCGCGGCACTATTCTTCCCCAGATTCCTTCAAGCGTTCTTGAGCGGGTCAGGAACAAACATGGCCGGGAAACTCTGATTCAGGAGATGAGAACAGGTGACCTGGTCAATTGCATCGCTGAAATTCAGATTGGCAGCGGGGACTTCGGACGGGCAATGCTCATCACTTCCCTCCTGGTAAAAAGCGAGCAACTGGCCCGCATGACCAAAATTTCCCAGGGCATTGAAGGCTACAGACAACTCAAGCACTTTAAAGAACCATTCAAATTCTGGCTGCTGATCATTCTCCTCATCGTTACCCTGTTGATCATTTTTGCAGCGATCTGGTTTGGCCTGTATATTTCCAGAGGTATTACGGATCCACTTGAAAAGCTTGTGCTGG
Source organism: uncultured delta proteobacterium (assembly GCA_963835305.1). Lineage (GTDB taxonomy): Bacteria > Desulfobacterota > Desulfobulbia > Desulfobulbales > Desulfocapsaceae > Desulforhopalus_A. The sequence goes on along the minus strand of CAWIEU010000004.1, from coordinate 480,074 downwards.
CAACAAAGAGAGTGGCGGACGGTGACCTGGAATTTGTCATGGAGAGCGAGTCAAATGACGAGATGGGCCTGCTGGTAGACTCTTTCAACAAGATGACCACCAACCTCAATTCCAGTAATAAAAAACTTGCCGAAACCTATACCGCTCTGCAAAGAAGCTCCCAGGAGTCAGAACAAAGAAGACGGTACTCGGAAATCATCCTGCAGAATGTCTCCGCGGGAGTTATTTCCCTCGATGATCATGGCCAGATAACCACCATTAACCACTTTGCCGAAAAGCTGCTCAGTATCGATAAATCACTTTTTATAGGACTCACGTACAAAAATGTACTTCCGCCCCACCAGGCAGCCATTGTCGATGGTTTTATCGAAGAACTTCAGGTAACCGGCAAAATTACCGTCGAAAAACATATAAAAATCAACATACTCGGCAAGAATTACTCTCTGCTCATCAATTTCACCCGCCTGGAAGATGAGGAAGGAAAGCCGGTTGGATTCGTGCTGGTTTTCGATAATCTTACCAAACTTGAGAAAATGCAGCGCATGGCAGCATGGCGGGAAGTTGCCAGACGGATTGCCCATGAGATCAAGAACCCTCTGACTCCCATCCAGCTGTCCGCCCAGCGGCTTCGCCGGCGCTATCCGGATATTCTTAAGGAGGAAAACAGTGTATTCGACCTGTGTACCAATACCATTATCACCCAGGTCGATGAACTCAAAAGGCTGGTCAGCGAGTTTTCCCAGTTCGCCAGGATGCCCAAAGTACAGAAATCTCCTGATAACCTGGGTAAGCTTGCACGCAGCACTCTTTTTCTCTATCAGGAAGCACACAAGCATATTTCCTTTAGTTGTCAGGAAATTTCACCCATCCCGATTTTTAGTTTCGATGCCGAACAGATCAAACGTTGTCTCATTAATCTTCTGGACAATGCGGTTGCAGTTTTACCCGACGGAGGTACAATAAAAATCGAGCTTTCCCTTGATCAGGAACGGGAAAATGTATTTATCATGGTCCATGACAATGGTCCGGGAATTTCCAAGGAAAATAAACTGAAATTGTTTGAACCCTATTTTTCTACCAAGAAAACAGGCACCGGTCTCGGACTGGCCATTGTCTCCACGATCGTATCAGACCACAGTGGATACATTCGAATGCAGGACAATACGCCTACCGGCTCAATATTCATAATAGAACTCCCGCTTCTAAATAAGGAGCTATCATGCTGATGGGCGACAGGCGGTTCTCTCTAATACAACCGGTTTTGATTCGAACTCTCCTTCATCCGATCTGCTGGAACGAGTGTAATGAGTAAACGCATATTGATAATAGATGATGAGTTAAGTATCCAGGAGACCTTGATAGGCATTCTTGATGATGAAGGTTTCAGCTCTACCGGAGTCTCTTCCGCCGAAGAAGGACTGGAGTTGCTGGAAACCAGTAATTTCGATCTTGTCCTGCTCGATATCTGGCTGGGCGATAATATGGACGGGATGACGGCTCTGGAGAAAATCCGCGAGCTTCATCGCTTGCCCGTCATCATGATTTCCGGACATGGCACTATCGAGACCGCCGTCCAGGCAACCCGCAAAGGAGCTTTTGATTTCATTGAAAAACCGCTCTCCTATGACAAAATAGTTCTGGCCATCACCAATGGCCTGCGTTTTGCCAAACTCGAACAGGAAAACCTCCTGCTCCGCCAGGGCTCAGGCCAGAAATCAATTTTTACCGGAGAATCCGAAGTTATAAAGGCATTGCGCCAACAGATTGAGATGGTCGCCCCGACTGATGCCTGGGTGCTGATCCGGGGCGAGCACGGCACCGGCAAGGAACTTGTCGCCCAGTCCATTCACCGGGCTTCCCTTTCAAGCGAACAACCTATGATCGAAGTCAATTGTGCCGCAATTCCCGAAGAACTGATCGAATCGGAACTTTTCGGTCATGAAAAAGGTTCTTTTACCGGCGCCCATGCCAGCAAACGGGGCAAATTCGACCAGGCCGATGGCGGCATTCTTTTCCTGGATGAAATCGGGGACATGAGCCTCAACACCCAGGCCAAAATTTTACGCATCCTCCAGGAGCAGAAATTTGAAAGGGTCGGTGGCAACAAAACCATCAAGGTCAATGTCCGGGTGCTGGCTGCCACCAATAAAAACCTCGAAAAGGAAATCGAAGCCGGCAATTTTCGGGCTGATCTCTTTTGGCGGCTGAACGTGGTGCCCATTCATGTTCCGAAACTCTGCGACCGGCTGGAGGACATCCCCCTTCTGGTCGATGCCTTGATGAAACTTCTGGTCAGCAGGGGATTAAAACACAAAGAATTCAGTCCCGATGCCTACCGGGCCCTGATGGAGCATCAGTGGCCGGGCAACGTTCGTGAACTGAGAAATTTCATTGAACGGATGGCTATCATGTGTCAGGAGCCGACTATCACCGCCTCTCATATCCGCACCTTTCTCAATTCCGGAGAGCATGCCGTTCCTGTCGTTAGCGGCGCTGCCATCAACCCTTTTTTGGCAGCAGATTACAAGACAGCCAAAAGATTGTTTGAAAAAGAATATCTGCAGCAAAAACTTTTACAAAACGATAATAATATCTCAAAAACGGCGGAACAGGTTGGCCTGGAAAGGAGCCATCTACACAAGAAGCTAAAATCCTTTGAAATTATTCAGTAATTCAGTTATTAGGATTTTTTAAAATATCAGGGCGAATTTGCTCCCGTGCGAATTCCATCTCATTTTGCTTTCCATCATGATAATCTCGTAAAACCCTAAAATAGGCGATGGCTAAGTAAATAACTTCATTTTAAATACAACAAGTAACAGGAGCAATACATGGTTTTTCCAGAATACAGACCCAGACGACTTCGTAAAAACGGCGCCTTTCGCGCCCTCATCAGGGAAACTCAACTTTCTCCCGCTCAATTTGTCTATCCGCTGTTCGTCATGCCCGGCAAGCAAAAGCGGGAAGAAATTACTTCCATGCCGGGTGTTTTTCGGATAACCGTCGATCAGCTGGAAAAAGAAGCGAGAGAATGCCTGGAATTAGGGATCAACTCAGTGCTCCTCTTTGGTCTGCCGGAGAAAAAGGATGCCGTGGGGTCAGGCGCCCACGCTAAAAACGGTATCATCCAGACTGCAATCAGGGAATTGAAAAACAAAGTCCCCGAAATCGTTGTCATAACCGATGTCTGCCTTTGTGAATATACCGATCATGGTCATTGTGGCTGCCTGATCGACAATGACGTAGATAACGACGCTACTCTTGAGATTCTTGCAAAAACCGCCCTATCCCATGCCCAGGCAGGCGCAGACATGGTTGCACCATCTGACATGATGGACGGCAGGGTCGCTGAAATCAGGGCGATGCTTGACGAAAACAATTTCGATTCGGTTCCAATTATGTCTTATGCGGTGAAATATGCCTCTGCTTTCTACGGACCTTTTCGGGAGGCCGCAGATTGCGCCCCTCAATTCGGCGACCGGAGAAGCTACCAGATGGATCCGGCAAACAGCCGGGAAGCGCTGAGGGAGGCAACTCTGGATGTAGACGAGGGAGCGGATATCATTATGGTAAAGCCGGCGGTCGCCTATCTGGACATAATCTCCCGTCTTCGCGACGAATTCGATCTGCCGATTGCGGCCTACCACGTCAGCGGGGAATATGCCATGATCAAGGCAGCGGCTGAAAAAGGTTGGATTGATGGGGACCGGGTAATGGAAGAGACGCTGCTGTCAATCAAACGGGCAGGAGCTGATATAATTATTACCTATTTCGCCAAAGATATGGCAAAGATACTGCAAGACCGCCAATAAATTCCAGGCAGATATTCAACGAACCATCGGGGGGGGAAAGCAGGAGCTGATTTCTCCCCTGGAACAGACTCTTTTTCTGTACCGCTGTAACACCTATACTCGAATATCGAGAAAACCTGTTGTCTGGTCCTGCATCCTTTTTTGTGCTTGTCCCTGATCCTGCCGATCAACCTGGCCATCCGCACCACTTCCTCCGGCAGGCACCACCTTTCTGGCCAGTGCCAATGCTTCCGAGGAAAAGGAAGTAATGTCTGAAAAATTTCCGCTCGCAACCTCATCGTCCTGATCTGGAGTTTTTGCTGCCGGTTCAGGCTGATTTTCCCTGCTGATCCGCTCATTATTAATGAGTGTCGTAACTCCGCTGGATTCACCAATCATAGCTTACCTCTTTGCTGATAATAAAAACACACCATCTGTAAGAAGTATACGCCTGACGCCAACCTATTACAAGGAAGGAACAAAACAATCCTACGAAGTAGGAATCGTTCGTTTTCTCCACCCGGCCCAGAACAGACAACAGAGCATTGCTCCGGTACCGTCAGCGAGCAGGTCGTAGAAACTGACAGTCCTTCCGGGAATAAATGACTGGTGAAATTCATCGGAAATACCATAGAGGATACAGAACGCCACTGTAAACAGCATCACCTGCCGTGGTTTGGACTTTTTCTGCTGCTCCCCAACGCCAAAGATTGCTGTTGCCGCCAAAACTCCATAAGCAATCATATGAGCGACTTTATCGGCACCCGGCACATGTGGCAAGGGAAGCCGGTCTCCAGGTTGGTGCGAGAGGAAAAAAATGGTTCCCATGACTATAATCATGGGAACCTTTCGCAACAGTACCGCTGTTTTCATCTTCATTCGCCTGCCGATTGTCCGGAAGATTGTTCGGGATGCGGTAAATGTACTTTTTTCAACTGTTCCGCGCTGAACTTCTTATGAATCCTGGACATGGCGGCAGCCAATTCCAGACCAGGGGAATTTTCCAGTTGCCGAACGGATTTGTCGGCATAGGCAGTAATCTGAATATCCTTATTGCGCACGACAAAGGTATGGCTCCAGTTTATTTCAATGGTCTCGGAATTCTCGTTAATGGGTACTTCCAATACTTCCCCGCCTTTGGCAACCTGCACACAGTCGCATTCAGTCATCTCCATAAGCCAGGCATCCCCAATGGCGGTCGAGAAAAAGAAGAAAACTCCAAGTTCACGGAAGGTTGCTCTCTTATTCGCAGCATCCTGCTGTATTTTCTTCACCGCGCTCATCAGTGTAATCTTCAATGCCTGCTCCGGAGAGGGCTGCGGCTGCATTCTCCGGTCTTTAAGTGCACAGCAGTGTTTGAATTTCTTGCCGCTTTGACAAGGGCATTTTTCATTTCTACCGATTTTGGCCATATAAAGTTCCTCTAAAAAACAGATTCTCGCTGTATTCCATCTTTCCACCTCCACCACAGTTCAAAAAACCGGACAGATACTCTAGCCATCTTCCATGATGAACTCGTAAAAACCTTAAAACCAGGGGATGGCTAGGAAAAACCTCGGATTCGAGACACGCAAATTTATGAGCATTTACTATAGCCGCACTCGTGGCAGGTTTCACACCCTTCTTCAAAACGAAGCTGACCGGAACATTCCGGGCAGATGGAGGAAAATCCCTGCTGGGTGCCGGCCATGAAGGACTTGAAGAGTTTGCTCAATTGCGCCGGCAAATCCTGCATATGACCGCTCGACCTGTCAAGCTGTTTAATGATTTCATCCATAGGAACATTAAATCGCAACGCCAGGGAGACAAGCCTGCAGGTGGTGGTCCACATCGTCGATTTATCTTTGAGATCGACCCGATTATCAAAGGGAAATTTGGCGAACACTTCCATCGGCTTTTCGTTCTCGTCAAAACAGACGATGATATATACCGATTTCTGGTACTGATCCTTCACCCGATACCTCTTGGCATCCAAAGTATCCGGAAGATTCTGTTTTACCGGGCCCCTTTCGGAAACGATTGCGACCTGCTCCTTTTCCGATTTGTCCTTGGTGTTCAACACCTGCCTATCTCTTGAACCATCACGGTAGACGGTGAGTCCTTTACAACCAAGCTTGTAGCCACTGAGATAGGCGAGTTTTACTTCCTCCCGGGTGGCGTTGCTGGGCAGGTTGATGGTCTTGGAGATCGAGCTGTCCACGCCGCTTTTCTGCAGAGCACCCTGCATTTTGATATGATCTTCAGGTTTGATATCCTGAGCGGTACGAAATATCTCCTGCCATTTGGCCGGAATTTCCTTGTGACCAATAACGGTTCCGCTGTCGGCCACCTTGCTCATCAGCTCGGACGAATAGAAGCCCTCTTCCCTGGCAACTCGTTCAAAATACTTGTTGACCATGATAAGCCTGTCGCCGTCCATAACATGTTTGACCATGACAATGGAAAAATAAGGTTCGCAGCCGGAGGCGCAATCGGCAATCATGGAGACGGTACCGGTCGGCTGGATCGAGGTAAGGGCGGCGTTTCTGCGTGGCGCATAAGTATTGATTTTTGCATCATACGCTGGAAAAGGGCCCTTTTCCCCAGCCAGCTCGATTGAACGCTCTTCTGCCGCATCCCTGATAAATTTCATTACCTTGCTGGACGTTTCCCTGCCTTGCTCACTGCCATATGGGATTTCCAGCTGGATGAGCAGGTCATGAAGCCCCATGATCCCCATGCCGATTTTCCTGGTCTTCAGGGTCATTTCCTTTATCTCGGGGATGGGGAACCGATTGCAGTCTATGACATTATCGAGAAATACCGTGGCCGTCCGCACGACTTGCTTTAGCCTGTCATAGTCAATTTTGCCCTTATTGACGAAATTGGCCAGATTGATCGAGCCCAGATTGCAGCTCTCATAAGGCAGCAACCACTGTTCACCGCACGGATTGGTTGCTTCAAATTTGCCCAGCTGAGGCGTCATATTATCTTTATTGGCGGTGTCGATAAAAAGCACCCCCGGTTCTCCGTTATGCCAGGCGAGATCGACAATCTTCTCATACACCATCCTGGCATTGAGTTCCTTCACCACCTTGCCGGTCGAAGGCTCGATCAGATCGAAATCGGTATCATCCTCCACCGCCTGCATAAACACATCGGTGATGGCAACGCTGAAATTAAAATTATTAAATCTGTTCTGATCTTCCTTTGCAGTAATAAATTCCAGAATATCCGGATGATCTATCCGCAAAACTCCCATGTTGGCTCCACGCCTTTTTCCCCCTTGCTTGATGGTCTCGGTGGCAGCGTCGAATACGGCGGCAAAAGACAGCGGCCCCGAGGCTACGCCCTGGGTCGAACGTACTGAAGCATTTTTTGAGCGAAGACGGGAAAAGGAATAACCGGTACCTCCACCGGTTTTATGCACCAAGGCTCCATTGCGAATGGAGGTAAAGATGCCATCCATGGAATCCTCGACCGGCAGGACGAAACAGGCGGAAAGTTGCCCCAGATCCGTTCCGGCATTCATCAGACAGGGAGAATTCGGCAGAAAATCCAATCGATAAATCATGTCAAAGAAGTCTTCCCGGAGCTGCTCATGATTTTTCCGATCTTTATCCACTTCCGCCACCGCGTTTGCCACGCGATGCGCTAAAGTTTCCCATGTCTCGATGGCATTGCCTTTCGAATCTTTCAGATAATACCGTCTCGCAAGTACTGTTTCCGCAGTACTCGTCAAAACCTGTTTGGTCAAGTCAGGTGTCATGCAGCCCCTCTTTCTGTTGGATTAATTTATTACAGGGAATTTCTTATTGCCTGGAAATATGCCCAATTCAGTGTAAAATAGCGAACGTGCACCTCGCCTCTCACCACCGAAAGCAGCTAAAAACTCATCGCTTTTATACACCACATTTATGTAGGCCTCAATATCAAACTACAACATATGGTATCTTTTCTCAAGAGAGTCCCAATTACGGGAGCTTCGGGGAGAAATATTTTTTTCAACAAAAAAATGCCGCATCGATCTATTTTGACCATCTCGAAACTGTCGTAACAAGTGTCGTTGTAACTGGTGGAGGGAGTTTATTATGAAACTGCAGGAAAACAGGCGACAAAGTATCCGTTTGTGAGGCGAGAACAAGTGCAGCAAAGCACCTGTTCTCGCCTTAAAAAGATCTTTGCAGGGGTGAAGCTCTTTATCTCACTTCTATTTCAGAGGCAAGGACTGCAGGAATTTTGTTTTTCATCTCCTCTGATGAGACCCTTGCGGGAATGAAAGGCGGCTGTCCGAGGTCCCTGAGAATTTTCAAACCGTTGTCCGGAGAGAGCATGAAAGCCAGGAAGGCTTGAGCTGCTTCAGGATGGGGACAATTTTTGATCATCGTCACGCCGTAGGTGACGGACTGTCCCTTCTTTACCTCCCAACTCCCCGGATTCTTTCCGGCTACTTTAACCTCGGCCTGCCTGTAGAAATCGTCGTTACTGTAATTGCCGAGATTTATCCTGTCATCCAGGATGACATATTTCAAGCCGTGCTGTACGGCAACTGAAAGATATTCCCAACCATAATCGAGCTCCCCGCTTTTAAGTAATTGAACCAGCTGGACAGCCTTTTTCTTGACGTTTTCCTGTGGCCGGTTGGCGAGTAAGTCGGCATAGAGATTGGGTATTTTGTAATATTTCTCCGCCAGCTGCATAACCATCAGGCTTCGATAACCGCATGGATCAAGATTCGGATCGGAATGTCCCCAGCGGACTCCTTTTCTTCGCAAAATCTCATGCCAGTTACTCCCGTTCACTTCCCCCGCAAAAAGACTTTTATCGGTATAACAGAGCACTAGCTGATTGGAGGCGAAACGGATATTCCAATCGGCAAAATCGGGAATCAGATTATTATCAATGACTTTGTAATCCGCCGAAGCAAAAATGTCAGCCTTTTCGCCACGAACAGATATCAGCCGGGCCATGGCGGTACTCCCACCGGCTTTGCTTGTCACATTGACATCAGGATGGATTTCGCCGAACTCCTCTATCATCTTCTTTAACGGAACAGTCAAACTCCCGGCATGATAGATGACCAACTCTCCGGTCAGTCGGTCTTCTTTTGCAGAGGCATAACCGCACACTCCGGAAAACACCAATATCAACGCACAGATACATGTTGAAAATCGCCACGATACCTTTTTGTTTTTCATGCTTGATTCTCCTTTACCCTTGATACTTTTTTAATTTTGCCGACAGGAATAAACGCCTAAGATCCTGAATTTTCAGATGGCTGTTTTAAAACTTAAAAAATACCAGATAAACGGGTGCAAGAGCTCTTCTTCGGTGAAGACTAACCAATAACGACAAATACAAACCGAAATTTGCTGTAAGAGGGCGAAAAAATATTTCTTCGCCCCATACATCAACCAGCAATGGACATTGTATAGGGTTTACACCCTCCAGGTAATCTCCGGTGACCGGCGCTGAGGTATCCGGGCATAGTGAAATTTCGGATATCCGATCATCATTGCCCCAAAAGACTGGCAGCCCTCCGGGAGCGCCAATACCTCCTGCATCGGCGGAAAAGTGGAAGCTGCGGCGTTAAAATATCCCGCCCAGCAACAGCCAAGGCCTACACCCTTTGCCGCAAGTTCAAGATAGCTCAGGGCAATGGTACAGCTGACAGGGGCCATCCGATTATCTTTTTCAGCGTAAGCGACCACTACCGCCGGCGCCCCGCGCAAAATCACATCGACACCCTGCTCCCACCGTTCCAGGGTCCTATCCAGATGCAAGCTGAGAGCGAACTCCGGCATTTTTTGCAGCATGAATTTCATCCATTCAGCGACTTTTCCGGCAAGACACTGCAACTCCTCGCGCCGGGTGAGCACCAGCCACTTCACGCCTTGAGAATTGTGTCCCGAAGGTGCATATCGGGCGAGATCCAATAAATCTGCCAGGGTTTCCCTGGTAACCGGTTTCTTCCTGTACGTCCGGATAGATCGACGACTCTTGAGATATTGTTCACATTGAGCGGCGGAGAGCTCAAGTTTTTCCTGGATAGGGTAGCAATCCGCAACGGGCATCTCCTTATGGCTCAAACTCCCTGTCGGACAGACAGCGACACAGTGACCGCAGCGCACACAGAGCTCATCGGCTCGTTCTATCGCTTCAGGAAAACTTCCCTTTGCAAAATTAATAATTCCCATAGGACAGACTGCGGCGCAGATGCCGTCCTGTTGACAGGTCTCTTGATCGACTTTCAATAAATCCATATTATTCACCTCAAGGTTTTTGTTCTTTCTATCAAGCCGATTGCTCCCCTCCGATGACTGTCCGGGTAGCTCCTTCTCACACAGCCTTGGCCATCCTCGTCTGGGCTCCCTCCATCAAACGGGCCTTATCCACGATCGCTCGCGTATGTTTACCGCCGGCTACCTTGCCTGCTCTGTCAAATACCTCCACCTCAAAAAGATATAACTTACCTTCCGGTTGCAGAAAAGTAGCGGTAATTTTAATTTGCTCCCCCACTGGAGTCGGCGCGAAGTGTTTGATATCAATGCCGACACCCACGCTGAGCTCGCCGGGGTTTAACAGAGGTTTCATCAGTCTTGCCGCGGATACTTCCATCAAGCCTATCATTCTTGAGGTAGCCAATACTTCCGGAAACGCATCCTCGGGTCCTACCCCGACCTCGCTCGCCAGATCCTGCTGAAGTACGGTATAGACGACCTCTCCTTTAGCGCCATTTTCCATGCTGATCCCTCCTTGCGAAATTAAATGGACACACTCTTATGATCGTTTGAAAATACTCATCTATTTACTGCGATAAAAGCCGGAAGTAAAGCTGAACCACAAGGTTAGAAGACAGTGGATTCATCGGTCTGCCTGAAGAAGCCCGACTATTGGCCCTATAGGTAGAGAGGAATCATTATACTTCGTTAAAATGCGATATGAGGCTTGCAATCCCAACGTCCGTGGATTAGGCTCTGAAAGATTTTTTCGAACTAACCTCCTAACTTTGTTACGGTTTAATAGATGAAAATTTTCTCAACCGCATCTTTATACCTGCAAAAATCTCGAACTGATTATCTTCCCTGGAATAATTATTGGATATGTTAATAAAAATTTTCAAGATTATAGACAAGACCTTACTGTACATCGAAGAATGGTCACTTTTTGCCGCGGTTCTCGCCGCACTTCTCACAGCCATGGCAAATGTCATTTTACGAAAAGTCACCAATGATCTGAGTCTATATTGGTCGGACGAGGTGGTGCGCAAGGTCATTTATTTTTCAACATATATCGGTTGTGTTGCCGCTATCCGGAGCCGTTCCCTCATTCGTATCGACGCTCTGCCCCAGATGTTGCCGATCCTGAAAAAACCTCTCACTCTTTTCTCCCACTGTGCGGTGCTGGTCTTTTCCGCAGTGATGGTTTACCTGGGAATACAAATGACCACTATGATGTACAACGATGAATATGCCCGAACTGCTACCCTGCAAATTCCTGAATATTTATTCTATGCAGTGCTTCCCCTGATGGGATTGATGATGTTTCTGCGCACCTTGATTGTCATCCGGGAAGACTGGATTGGAAAAAATGACATTACCGGGGAGCAATAAGCGATGGATAACAGTTACCTGTTGATTTTTGCCCTGCTGCTTGGCTGCCTGGCATCGACGATCCCGGTCTTCATGGCCCTCTTTTTCACCGGCACAATCGGTCTTGTCTTCCTGGTTGGCATCGATCCGCAAATCGTCATCGAGGTACTTTACCGCAGCATGGACAAATTTGCGCTGGTGGTGGTGATGTTTTTTGTCTTATGCGGCAATATCATGACCACCGGATCGATTGTCGAGAAACTGATCAAAACAGCCAACGTACTGGTTGGCTTCCTGCCGGGCGGACTGGCCATGGCCGGCGTTCTGGCCTGTGGATTTTTCGGAGCCATTTCCGGTTCTACGGTTGCAACTGTCGTCGCAATCGGAGGCTTCATGATACCGGCATTGATCGAAAACCAATATGATCAACGGTTTTCTGTCGGGATTATGACCACGGCACCCATCCTTGGAGTTATCATCCCGCCATCCATCTCCATGATCCTTTACGCCATGGTCAGTAACGATCAGCTCGAGGCTCTCTTTCTCACCGGTTTTATTCCGGGGGTTATCATTATGATAGCGATGAGTCTCTATGCCTATTTTGTTTGTAAGAAAATGGGCATGAAGCAACGTCCCCGGCCATCGCTCGATGAGGTAATTTCGATCCTGAAGGAGAGTTTCTGGGCTCTGATGCTGCCGGTGCTCATATTCGGCGGCATCTATTCGGGTATGTTTACGGCAAACGAAGCCGCCGTCGTGGCCTGTTTCTACGCTTTTTTTGTTGAAATTGTTCTCCACCGCGACATGAAACTCAGCGATGTCAAACGGGTTATAGTCTCTTCGGCAGTCACTTCGGCAACTCTTCTGATCATCGTGGCCGGCGCCTCGGTCTTTGGCGAATATCTGACCTTTGAACAGATTCCCGGGAAAATAGCCTCGATCGTGGTCAATAATATTTCCTCGCCATGGGTCTTTCTGCTCGCGGTAAACCTCCTGCTGCTGTTCATCGGCATGTTCATGGACATCATTTCGGCAACGCTTATTCTCACCCCGATCTTCCTGCCGTTATTGTCAAAATTTGGTATTAATACCATGCACTTCGGCCTTATCATGACCATCAATCTCGGAATCGGCTACTGTACCCCGCCCCTGGGGGTAAGTTTGTATATTTCTGGGGCTACAGTTGATAGGGATATTGTTTATGTGACCCGGGCCGTTCTACCGTTTCTGGCAATACAAGTCGTAATTCTCTTTATACTGACCTTCTGGCCGGATCTTGTTTTATTGCTTCCTCGTTTAGTATATGGCTGATATAATTGATGGTGAACCATGAGGCTATTTACTAGCACCGGCGATTATAAAGTCTTATGTGGAGGTGGATATGATACCGAAAATATTAGTTCCAATTGACGATTCACCAACGGCTCAAAAGACCATTGATAACATCATTAAATTAAAGGACCACTTTTCAAAGCAACTAACCCTTCTCTATGTCATCAATAATACGCAATTAGCCTACCGTATGATTCCGGTTTTCCAGGTGGATATGGTAAAGGAGAATGCGACCAAGGCAGGAAGAAACCTTCTCGAACGAGCTGACGCCAAACTAAAAGAAGCGGGATTCACCAATGAGCTTATGCTCGAATTCGGCGAACCCAGAGACATAATCACCCATACCGCCAATGTTCAGGAATTTCAACTCGTGGTCATCGGCCGCCACGAAGGAGGCGGCGAGATACGCGATGTCTTGTTCGGTTCAGTTGCCAACCACGTCCTGCATAATGTCAGATGTCCGGTGCTGCTCTTTTAGTGCCTTACAGATTGTTATCTTGTTCCTTGCTGTGCACTGGTCATACCTTGGAACTTCTTCGTTTGCTTTCTAAAAGAACTTTGGAAAGGTTCTTTGCCGGTTGGCCGAAACTCTCGGTTAGCCTGGAAATTTGTGAAGGCAGGTAAAAGCAAAAGACCGTACCCGAGAACGGATACGGTCTTTACACCACTGCTCAATTACGGCGCCGTTTTATTTATTACTTTGCCGCCAGGTAGTGCTGGTTGACTTTGTCCCAGTTAATGATATTGAAAAATGCCGCAATATATTCGGGCCGTCGATTCTGATAGCGCAGATAATATGCATGCTCCCATACATCGAGACCGAGCAACGGAGTTTTTCCAGAACTGAGAGGACTATCCTGGTTGGCGGTGGTAACAATCTCCAGTGCACCTTTATCCAATACCAGCCAAGCCCAACCGCTGCCGAAAAGTGTGGCGGCACTATTGGAAAATTTTTCCTTGAATTTATCCAGACTGCCGAATTTTTGAGCTATGGCGTCAACGGCAGGTCCTGTCACTGGAACATCCTTTTTCAGGGTAGGCCAAAAAAAGCTATGGTTTGCATGGCCGCCACCATGATTACGAACCGCCGTGCGGATATTTTCAGGAACCTCATTCAGCCTGCCGACCAGCCGCTCTACGCTGAGGCGCTCCAGCGATTCATTTCCTTTAATAGCCGCATTAAGTTTGTCGACATAGGTCTGATGATGCTTGGTATGATGTATTTCCATCGTTTGAGCATCTATATATGGTTCGAGTGCGTTATAGGGATACGGTAAATCCGGTAATGTATAACTCATTGTATTTCCTCCTTGTAAACTCCGATAAATGAGAAACGAGCCGAACCTCTTCTCAGCGCCCTCCATGAGGATAAGCACTTTCAGGTAATTCTTTCCCGAGGAACACGACAAGAATTCTCACTTCGTAAACCAAATGATTACAGTCGAAACACCGATCATTTTCGGACTCTCGTTACTGCTGATCAAGGATTCACCCTCTTCTTCCGGTGATTCCCCAATTACCAGTGCCTAGGTGAAACGCTTGCGATGAGACGACGATTTGTCAATAGCGGCCAGTTATCAGTTATTCTTATATGGGAATTAATACCAAGATAGTGTTCTTTACCGCAGGAGGCACCCAGTGTCGGTACCACGAAAAGATTTCTCTGATAAGCCCCCTTAAGGCATTGACAATGCTGCTGTAACCGGGAAATAATGCGACTCTTTGGACGGCAAGAGCCAATATTAAAGGAAAACTGCAATGCTCAATATTTTTACCTACGGATCACTGATGTGCCGTGATATCATGTTCAAGGTTGCCGGTTGTCGGCTGGGATTCAGTCAGGCTACCCTCACCAATTTTTTGCGTTCGAAAATTCGTGATGAGGAATATCCGGGAATTGTGCCGCAGCGGGGATCCGTGGTCACGGGCATTATATATTTCGATCTTTCTGCGGAATCGATCAATCGCCTGGATATTTTTGAGGGCGAACTGTATAGACGACAGAAAGTAGAAGTTATCACCGAAAACAACAGCTCAGTTGCAGCTATGACCTACGTGATAAAACCCCGTTACGAAGATTTACTGACGGGCGAGGAATGGAGTTTCAGTGAGTTTCTTGCCATCGGCAAAAAAAAATTCGAAGAATCGTATACTGGTTTTCAGGATGTTTTGCCCTGATCATTACCCCGCATGTAAACGTTCACCGGTACACATCAAAAGACTGCATAACTCCGACCTGTAACCGGTTGTCGAGTCTGCGTTGCCATACGTCTTTCGCTTTCACTGAAACCCAGGACACCCGGGTGCCTCAGAGCAGGTCATGAACTTCTTTCTGTTTAGCAACCACCGCAAATCCTGAGGCAAGAGACGTCATATAAGCTCCATGAACCTGGGCTGCTTCAATTATCTGATTGCCAAAATACAGATCCCGCGTAGCACAGCCGTCGGCGATAACAATCCAACTGAGGCCAAGATCGAAACCGGCCCTGACAGTAGTATCGATGCACATATGGCTCATCGCACCGCAAACGACAAGTTCTTTGATATCGCGGCGCCGCAGCTCTTCGAGTAAAATGGTTTCCCTGAAACTGTTGGGAAAATGCTTGCTGATAACCATTTCCCCATCCCGCGGAGCAACGGCGGGATGAATTTCCACTCCGTAGGTATCCGGCAGAAAGAAGACAGCCCCGGGCCTGGTGGACAGATGTTGGATGTGAAAAATCGGCCGCCCTGCATCGCGAAATGTCGCCAGCAATCGTCTCGCGTTTTCGGCGGCTTCGTTTATTCCTATCAGCTCCATCTTTCCGCCGGGAAAATAATCATTTTGCATATCAACAATAAGCAGTGCTCTATTCATGGCCCCCCCTCCGCATGCTCATATTTAACGGATATCAGTACCTTATATATTCATTTCTTATTTATCAGATTGAATTTCGTAAACATACTTATACCCCACAAAGCATGGGCACTAAAAAGAGTCCCCTTGTTTTGCGGGGATTTGATCTCATTCTTTGTCGCTGTGCACCAATTCCGCGGAAAAAGCAGGCAGACACACTGCAATATATTCGGCACCTTCATCGGAAGGAGTACTGTATTGAACCCACTCTCCCGCTGCGAGGATGATAGCTTGGCCCGCCCGTACCTCATACACCCGATTCTTGGTTGTTACATGCAGCATGCCTTTCAGAACTATCATATATTCGGAGAATTCCGGCGCCTGGCCGATTTCGACCCACCCTGAAGGACTCCGCATGCGGGCAATACTCAGTTCCGGGGTATTCGAGTTTACCAAGCCAATAAATTCTTCAATTATTTTCGGTTTGTTGCCAATGGTTTCTATAACTATCGGCTGGTCGATAAATTTGGCCATTGCTCACATCCTCCATTTCCTGCAAAGCGATTAGCTGATCCTCTACTCCCACAGTATTACTCGATTCTCAGTGTGTTATGCACTGAAACGATGTATTCAGCTCTAATTATCTCTATTAAACTGACTGTCGGCCAGAAACGATTCATTGTTGAGGCGAAAGTGCACTACCTTGCCCTACTCAGCAATAGTTTAAGACCAAGCAGAATCATGGTACCGCCAAGCAGTCGATCAATAACCTGCCCTGCCCTTTGAAACCTGTCATTTACTGATGGGATGGAAAGAATCTGTACCACCAAAGAAAACCAGCATAACTGAATCAGCATGATCCACAAACCAAAAATGGTGATCTGGTAGAGAGGCATATCCGGAGAGAGAACCAAAGTAAACAGAGACAGAAAATAGATAGGAGCTTTGGGATTTAAGGCATTGCAAAGAAATCCGGCACTCACTGTTTTCAGAGGAGAACCCGGCTGGCGCTGGACACCGTTGTTCCTTTGCCCCACCAAAGTTTTGCTTCTCAGCCCTTTTACCCCCAGATAGATCAGATAGCTCCCGCCAAGAATTTTCACCCATGACAACAATTCAGAAGAATGGGCAACGATCGTGGCCAATCCCAAGGCTGAATAGGCTATATGGACCGAGAGTCCGAGAGCAATCCCTAAACTACAGAGCAGTCCGGTCCGTTTGCCGTTTGCCAGTGTCTGCTGGGAAACGAAAACAAAATCCGGCCCCGGTGATGCCGCCGCCAGTGTATGTACTACGGTCAGTACCAATAAACCATGTACAAGGTCCATGATCAATCTCCGGAAATCTCGCAGCAATTATCGGCAATGAAGCAGAGGAAGAGTTTTTACGACTTCATCACAGCTGATAATCTCATCAAACCTAAAATCAGCGGTGGCTAAGTAAAAAGTCCCTCTGCAAGTAGCAATGGACGCCATCATAGCTGACGTTTGTCGATTACCCTGGCACCTTTGCCGTTAAAACGTTCGAGAGAACGTTCTTCGACCAGCTTTATCTGTACGCCTATTCCCAATTCGGAAGCGAGTCTTTTTTTGATGGTATCGACCAGAGCCCGCTGTTTTTTCATTTCATCGAAAAAAATCGATTCCACAACTTCGACCATTACCGTGAGCCTGTCCTCGTTGTTTTCCCGCTCCACTATCAACCGATAGTGGGGTTCAGTTCCTTCTATTTCAAAAAGAACCGATTCTATCTGGGTTGGAAAGACATTAACTCCCTTGATGATCAGCATATCGTCCGAGCGCCCCATCATCCTGCTCATACGCATAGAGGTACGGCCACATGGACAGGGTTCGGGGATCAGCCGGGTAAGGTCACGGGTTCGATATCTGATAACCGGAAAAGCTTCTTTGGTGAGAGTGGTGATTACCAGCTCTCCCACCTCTCCCGGAGCGACCGGCTCAAGGGTTTCGGGATCGAGTATTTCAACCAGAAAATGGTCTTCGTTTATATGCAGCCCATTGCATTCCTGACACTCTCCCGCAACCCCCGGTCCCATGACCTCGGACAAACCATAATTGTCAGTTGCCTTAATCCCCAACCGTTCGTTGATTTCAAGCCGCATGGCCTCGGACCAGGGCTCGGCGCCGAACAAGCCATACCGCAGAGAGAGGCCATTGGGATTTATCCCCATATCCATCATCACATCGGCCATCTTCAGGGCATAAGAAGGAGTACAGACCAGAGCTGTGGTCTTGAAATCCTGCATGATCTGGATCTGTCTTTTGGTGTTGCCAGCGGAAATCGGGATAACCGAGGCTCCTAGCTTCTCCGCCCCGTAATGCAAACCGAAACCGCCGGTAAAGAGACCGTAGCCGAAGGCGATCTGAACTACATCATCGGCCGTGACCCCGGCAGAACAAAGTATTCTGGCTACCAGATTCGACCAGGTTTCAATATCCTTTTTGCTGTAACCGACCACGGTTGCCATGCCGGTGGTACCGGACGACGAATGAACCCGGACGACATCCCTCAATGGCACGGCAAAAAGGCCATACGGATAATTATCGCGAAGATCCTGCTTCAGGGTAAAGGGGTAATTCCGAATATGTTCGAGCGAAGTAAGCTTCTCCGGATCAAGTTTCAACCCATTGAATTTATTCCTGTAAAACGGCACGTTGGTTGCCACTCTTTTCAGGGTGTTTTTCAACCTGGAAAGCTGCAGTTTCTCAAGGTCCGGACGCAGCAGACACTCTTGTTCTTTTTGCCAGTACATTCTTCGATTGTGGTTGAGGTTGACGGTTAACCCTGTGCTCCCGTATGAGTCCTTAACTTCTTTACAGGTCGTAGATCTGTTCTCTCGCCAAAATAGTAAACCCTTCCTTCTTGAGAGCAGCAATCGCCTCTTCCGTCTTCTCAAAGCGGAAGATCAATACCGCATTTTCACCGGTTTTATTGACAAAGGCATACATATATTCGACATTGATGTTGGCGGCATGCAGACATTTTAGTACCTTCGCCAGACCGCCGGTTTTATCCTCTATTTCAACGGCGATAACGGTGGTTTTGCCGACAGTAAAGCCATTTTCCTTGAGCACGGTCTCCGCCTTTTCCACCTTGTCGACAATCAGCCGCAAAATCCCGAAATCCGCGGTATCGGCAACGGAAAGGGCTCGAATATTAATATTATTTTCTGCAAGGATTGCAGTTATTTCCGCGAGTCGACCAGATTTATTCTCCAGAAATACAGCGATTTGTTCTACCAGCATGTCAACCTCCACTCTCAGATTTTGCGGTTATCGATAACCCTTTGCGCCTTGCCTTCGCTGCGCTGAATAGTCTTCGGTTCTACCAGTTTTACCTTACAGGTGACACCAAGCAGGTCTTTAATTTCCTTCTGGATATGTTTGGTCAGATTTTCCAGCACCCGGATTTCGTCCGAAAATACCCCTTCACTGACTTCGACCTGAACCTGCATGGTATCGAGATTTCCTTCCCGGTCGACAACGATCTGGTAATGGGGCTCAACGCCGTCAACACCCATCAGCACGTGCTCGACCTGGGATGGGAAAACATTGACCCCGCGGATAATCAGCATATCATCCGTTCGTCCAGTCACTTTTTCCATGCGAACCAGAGTGCGGCCGCATTCACAGGGCTCATAAAATAGCCGGGAAATATCTTTCGTCCGATAGCGAATGATCGGGAAGGCCTCTTTGGTAAGAGTGGTAAAGACCAGCTCTCCTTTTTCACCAGGAGGCAGGACTTCACCAGTTTCCGGATCAATGATCTCCGGCAGGAAATGATCTTCAAAAATATGCATCCCCCTGGTTGTATGCAGACATTCCTGGGCCACGCCCGGCCCCATGACCTCAGAGAGTCCATAAATATCCGTGGCCTTCAGATTGAGTTTTCGCTCCACTTCCTCACGCATATTCTCGCTCCACGGTTCGGCTCCGAAAATACCCACCCGCAGGGAAAGCGACTTTGGGTCGATATCCATGGAATCCATGGCTTCGGCAAGGTTGAGGGCATAGGAAGGTGTCGAAAGCAAAACAGTCGAACCGAAATCCTTCATGATGGTAATCTGACGCTTGGAATTGCCGCCGGATACTGGAATAACGGTCGCGCCGAGCCGCTCGATGCCATAATGGGCGCCTAGACCGCCGGTGAAAAGACCATAACCATAGGCATTGTGGACCATGTCGCCTTTGGTGGCGCCTGCGCAGCAAAGTGCTCTGGCCATGACATTGGACCAGGTTTTGATATCGTTTGCCGTGTAGCCGACTACTGTTGGTTTGCCGGTGGTGCCCGAAGAAGCATGGACCCGCACCACCTCTTCCAGAGGTACCGTGAAAAGGCCAAACGGATAGTTGTCCCGAAGATCGTCTTTTACCGTAAAAGGCAGTTTTGCCAGGTCGGCCAGCGTCTTGATGTGCTCCGGTTTTACGCCGGCCGCATCCATTTTGCGCCGGTAGGGTTCAACCGTCCGATATACCCGGGCAACCAGGTGCTGCAAACGTCGCAACTGAATGGATTCCAGACCCACCCGGGGCAGTGTTTCGATCTCCTCTTCCCAATATGTCACTGACATCCGATACCCCCTTGTGCTTACTTATTGACTGACTTTACGTCCCGCCGCAAATGCCTGCAGATTAACATCCCTGAACCTTTCCGGGACCCGGGCACGGATAACCTCTTCATATACAACCGGGTCAATAGGCAAAAAGGTGGAAAGCGCCCCCACCATGACCACATTGGCTGTTTTGATTTCCCCGACCTCCCGGGCGATATCAAAGGCGTCGACCGGCACAACCACGATATCCCGCTCGGTGAGATGGTTGAGGACATTTTCGGGATAGACAGCCTGGCCGGTGGCTACTGACGGCGGCAGTATTTTCTGGGTATTGACAATTACCTTGCTCCCTTTATGCAGATAAGGGAGGTAACGAACGGCCTCCATCATCTCAAAGGCCATTTGAATATCAACGCAACCCGGCTCTATCAGCGGTGAATAGACTTTTTTGCCGTAGCGCAACTGGGCGGTAACCGAACCGCCGCGCTGGGCCATCCCGTGCACTTCACTTTTCTTGGCA
Source organism: uncultured delta proteobacterium (assembly GCA_963835305.1). GTDB lineage: Bacteria > Desulfobacterota > Desulfobulbia > Desulfobulbales > Desulfocapsaceae > Desulforhopalus_A. The sequence continues at coordinate 459,451 of CAWIEU010000004.1, read as the reverse complement.
TCATACCCCGCCGACAGCAGGGCGTAGACCGTAATTTCACTGGCCAGCAGAATACCCTGTCCTCCCACTCCTGAAAAGAGGATATTTCCTGTATCTTCCATTACTTTCTCTCTCCTCTGGTGATGCAGCTGAACTTACAGAGCGATGCACACTGACCGCAGTCGTTACACATGATCTCGTCTATTTTGGAAATCCCTTTCTGGTTTTTCCGGTAACCGCGTTCTTCGGCCTCGCCTTCGTCAAAAGAGGTCCAGCTGATAGCCGGGCAACCCAGACGGATACAGGACATACAGCCGACACAATTTTCCTGATCGGTGAAATAGGAGATCGGTTTACGTGCTTTCATCTCGGGAAGCAGGACACAGGGCGCCTCGGAAATCACCACTGAAGGCTCCTGAAGTTCCACCGCTTCCTTCAATATTTTCCGGGTTTCCACCACATCGTGAGGATTGACCTTATAAACATGCTTTACCCCGACAGCCCGGCATAAGGCTTCAAGGTCAAGAGCATTGGCTGCTTCGCCTTTGATGTTATAACCGCTTGCCGGGTTCTGCTGCTGTCCGGTCATGGCGGTGATTCGATTATCCAGAATGATAAGCGTTGAAGCGGAATTATTATAAACCGTGTTGATAAGCCCCGTTACGCCGGAGTGCACAAAAGTGGAGTCGCCAATGACCGAAACCACCTTATTGTAGCCATCCTCCCCCAAGGCCTTGGCCATGCCATGGGCAATCGGCACCGAAGCACCCATGCAGACGCAGGAGTCCATGGCAGAGAGCGGTGGCAGAAAACCTAAGGTATAGCAGCCGATATCACCGGAAACAAAAACCTTCATCCGCGAGAGGTTGAAGAAAATTCCCCGATGCGGACAACCGGCACACATATTCGGCGGCCGATTGGGCAGTTCAACAGGCTCAAACAATTCAGGCCCGGAACCAGGCTCGATCGCCTGGCGGACGATAGCTGTATTCAACTCGCCCTGATTGGGAATAAGATCCTTCCCATGGCAGACGATGCCCATGGCTTTAATATGGGTTTCCAGAAAAGGATCGAGCTCTTCCACAACATAAAGTTCATCGACCATGGCGGCGAATTTGCGGATTTTTTTCTCCGGCAGCGGCCAGCACATGCCAAGTTTTAAAACAGCCGCTTCGGGGAAGGCTTCCTTGACATAGAGATAGGAAACCCCGGAGGTGATGAAACCTCTCTTGGTGTCGCCTTCTTCCAACCTGTTAAAATCTGCTGTTTCGGCAAGTTCCCGGCATTTTTTCATCCGCTCTTCAACAACTGCCCGGCGCTTGCGGGCAATTGCCGGCAGCATGACCAGTTTTCCGGGAATCTTATTGATGCCGCAGGCCGCATGCGACTCAAGCTTCTCTCCTCTCTTGACCACGCCTTTGACGTGGGAAACGCGGGTAGTGATACGCAACATCACCGGGGTATCGAGGTCCTCACTCAGCTCAAAAGCCCTTTTCACCAGCTCTTTTGCTTCACTGGGATCAGAAGGCTCCAGCATCGGCAGCTTGGCGGCAAAGGCGTAATTGCGGTTATCCTGCTCATTCTGGGAAGAGTGCATTTCCGGATCATCGGCGCTGACCAGTACAAGTCCCCCGCAGACACCGGTATAGGAAGCGGTAAAGAGCGGGTCGGCGGCCACATTGACCCCAACATGTTTCATGGTGGCAAGAGCCCTTGCTCCGGCAAAGGAAGCACCGATGGCGACTTCCAGCCCAACCTTTTCATTTGGTGCCCATTCGGTATAGACCCCCTCATATTGAGAGAGATTTTCCATAATCTCCGTTGAGGGAGTACCGGGATACCCGGAGGCGACCTTTACTCCAGCCTCATAGACGCCTAAAGCAATAGCTTCATTGCCGGACATCCAGAGCGCGTTGTCATGTATCTTTGTCACAGTTTCTCCTGATAAATATAGAAATCATATCCTGTGGATTCTCGATATACACCCACCTCAAGACCGGCGTTATATGTCTTGAAAGAAACAGCAAACTACTCTGAATCTCCTTGAACAGGCAAGTTTTTTTTCAACCTGCAGAAAACCACATGCGACCTTCCCCGTCAACAATTTGCCGCGTTGTTCCGTATAGAAACGTTCACCAGTACACTCCAAAAGTCCGTATAACTCGAACCTGTAACCGCGTCGCTCCTGTGCCATCCTTGGCACCCGCGACACTAGGCCATCCCGGGCCGTCGTCATCCAGTGCTCCAGGTTCGTTCAAGCAGGCTTCCGAGCTATAGCTTGCTGTGTAAGATGGCCTGATCGGACGAAAATGGGGTGCTGGTGAACGGTTACGTTCCGTATTTGATAATTATGTTGGTGCCTGGCGTGTTCGACTTTGCTTTGACAACTTGTAGAACCTCCATATAATAGAGTAAAATTTAAAAGAAATTTTATACTTATTCCACCAAAACATATCGGAAAATTCGTCTGGAATCTTGTTTCCATGCCGTTTTCAGAGAGGAGAACACCATGTATATCGACAGCATCATGCACACAGACCTAATCACCGTATCACCGAAGACCACTCTCGTTGAGGCAAAAGAGTTGTTGGAAGCAAAACAGATTGATCATCTCCTGGTAGTCAACGACAAGAAGAAGCTCGTGGGCATTGTCTCCGACCGGGATCTAAAACAAAACTGGGCCTCCCCCGCTACTTCCCTGTCTACCCATGAGCTTAATTATCTGCTCCAGAAGGTCCTGGTTTCCATGATCATGATCAAAACAGTCGTTACAGTTCCCACCAGCACGACAATCGAACGGGCAGCTCTTGTTATGCAGCAGAACAGGATCAGTGCCTTGCCGGTTATGGAGGACGACGAACTGGTGGGCATCATCACCAGCACTGACGTCATGGGAGTATTGCTCCAGGCCATCGGCATCAGTGAGGACAGCGTTCGGCTCAGCATCTTCGTTAGAGACAGTATCGGCAAACTCGCCGAAGTCTCGGAAGCGCTGCGTGATGCGGGTATAAATATCCAGAGCTTGTTCAGCTGGCCGGAGACGAATTACGAGGGAATAACCCAGATGGTGCTCCGGGTATCCTGTCAGGATGGAGAGAAGGCTATTGCCGCACTGACTGAGAAGGGATTTAAGGTGAAAAGCCGCTACGAAAAGGATATCACCCCTTTTCTGCCAGTCTGATACCTCACATAAGTGACAGGCTCAATCGTATCACTCAGACCGAACAAGTGATACGATTGAGAAAGCTTCAATTTCCGCGTGAACCAAAAAACAACCGTCCGCCAAGATAACCGGCAAAGGCCGTAAAACCCAGCATAATCACTGCCACGCCCAGATATGTCAACCTGAAGGAAGAGCCTTCGGCTGCAACCCCCGGATCGAGGAGCCGCCAGAAAACCAGGACGTTTACCAGCGCCAGCACAACGAAACTACACATAATCTTGGTGATAAAAATCGCTGACTTAATTCCTTTGTACCGTTTTTGCCATTCGATAAATCCGGTAAGCAGAACCAGAGGCAGCATGAGCAGGACGAAGATGAAATTGTAATACGCCGCCACTTCCAGCGAGACGACATTGAAATAGACGGAAATCGCCAGAAATACCACGGCCGCCGGTAATATTCCATTGGGAAAGTGGACCATGACCGGATGGATATGGTGTTTCAAGGAAAAGGCAACAAATTTAGCGAAAATGGAGGATGACCGCTTTCGCCCCTTCTCCGAAAGATCCGGCTTGACATAATCGGCGGACTCGGGCTTCGCCTCTTCCAAAACTTTGCCTTCCTCGTCAATTTCCTCAAACATCTCTTTCGGGGCGTTGCAGATCGGACATTTGTCGGGAGGTTCTTCCCCGGTATGCACATACCCGCAGACGGTACATCTCCATCTTTTTACGGCACGACCCCCCGGTTCGCCGGCAGGTGCTGCCGTTTCCGGCTGTTCCTGTCTCTTCTCTGTTCCCGGCTTTTCTTCCTTTGCTTCCTTTTCTTCCTTTAGTTCCTTTACTTCTTCTTCCTTTACTTCATTGACTTCCTTTACTTCATTTTCGACTTCTTTTACTTCCTCGAACATCTTCGCCGAAGCGTCACAGACAGGACATTTCTCGGGAAGGGTCTCCTCTTTATGGACATATCCGCAAATGCTACACTCCCAATGACTCATATGGTGCACCTCAAGGGTTTTATGGATGGATGGTTATTGCTAACATCCTTTCTTTTTAAGAGAAATTAGCGGGAAGTTCAAGAACAGAAAACACATCCTGACGTATTAGAGTATCCATAAAGGCGGTTGCTGGACGAGAAGGAAGCGGCAGAAACAAAAGTTCAGGCAATTCAGCCGGAACAGTTGCTGTCTTCAGGTATGTTATTCAGGTAGCTTGGTCTCTTTTAAAATTTTTGCTGTGTCCTTTTCACACTCAAGCAGAAAACGCTTTCGCTCAGCCCCCCATTTATACCCGCCATCCTTCCCATCGCCCCGCACCACACGGTGGCAAGGAATAGCGACGGCCAGCCTGTTAGAACCACACGCGTTTGCAACCGCTCGCGCCGAGCGTGGTTGACCGATACGCTCGGCGATTTCCTTATAACTTGCCGTCGTACCGGGGAGGATATCGCATAACGCGGTCCATACCCGTTTCTGAAAGGCCGTTCCCCGGATATCAAGCGGAAGTTCGAGCTCCCGTGCCGGACTATCGATAAAAGCAACAACCTTTCTTACCGTTGCGGACAAACCTCGGCCGGCTGCAACAAGCTCTGCTTGTGGAAAACTTTTCCGCAACTGCTCGATCAAGGCTTCCTGGTCATCACCTAACTCGATGGCGCAAAGTCCCAGGTCAGTTGCCGCCACAACCGCCAGTCCCAGCGAACATTTAGTGAAGGAATAGTGTATCTTGAGTCCGGTTCCACCTTTTTTAAAGACACCTGGTGTCATGGCCAGATTATCCCTGGACTTTTCATACGCACGGCTGCTGGAACTGTATCCTGCATCATATATGGCTTCTGTAACAGATTGGCTGCTTTTGAGGCTTTCGCGAAATCGCCGGGATTGCACCATCGCGGCATATTGTTTAGGAGTAACGTTGACAATCTTCTTAAATAGTCTCTGAAAGTGTCCGGGACTCATGCCGCTCCGGGCCGCAAGCACCTGCAGCTTGACAGGAGCTTCAGCCTGTTCAATATATCTGCAGGCCTCGATAACAACAGTCTCCCTCTTTTCGCTATCAGCAAAGTTTCCGGGCTGACATCGTTTGCAGGGACGATAGCCCGAAAGTTCCGCCTCTTTACAGGTATCAAAGAACTCGACGTTTTCCCGATTAGGCAATCGAGATGCACATCCGCACCGGCAGAATACGCCTGTTGTTTTGACACCATAATAGAAGATTGTACCGGCAATCGCCTCACGCCTGACGAGGATGTCCCATCGATCCGCTTCGCTATATGTTGGTATTTCGTATTCCATAGTTTACCCTTCGAATTATGTTACGTTCGTTTTGAAGATACTTAAACTATAGGAACAGGCGGACGGACGTACACTCCGATTCTTGCGGTGTAATTCCGAAACTACTGCGAAAACTTCCGTTGAATGAGTAGACTGAAAATAAATATCAAAAAATATTCATAACTTACGTATCGAGATCGACACTGATTTCGACGCGTCTGTTCATGGTCCGGCCTTGCGGGGTATCATTTCTCTCTACCGGATTTTTATCCCCAAGCCCTTCCGTGCGGATTTTCTCCGGAGGCAGATTCTGGCCCATCAGAAAACTCTTGACCATGTTGGCTCTGAATTCGGAAAGTTTTTTATTGTACCCTTCATCGCCGATTGAATCGGTATAGCCGATGACGTTGACAGTTGCTTCAGGGTGTAAAGAGAGAATCCTGGCGAATTCCTTCATTCTATCTATGTCGTCTACACTGAACAGGTTCGAATCATATTTAAACCGTATTACCAGCGGTTCTGTCGGCAGGGGTGGAATCGATTTCTCCGGGTTTTCCTTGAGGGATTCCTTTATCACACCCGAATTACTCTTCATCGGCTGGTCAGGTGCCGGTTGGGGCTCCACAGGGGCAACCTTTTCTTTCGCTGTTTTGGATAGTTCAGCAATTCCCGGATCGACCTTATCGGATTTAGCCGGGTCCGCAAGCGTTTGTTTATTCTGTGATACAGAACCGGCAGACTTGGCAACCAAGGGAGTTTCACTGTTTGTAATATCAGGCTTACCTTGAGCCGGAAGGACAGCCAATTTCCTGTTGGTATCCTGCGGCGCTGTTTTATCCCTGAGCGTTGATTGAACTTTCTTTTCGGTTGACAACGGAGCACTTTGCTGAATTTTTTCTCCGATAGAAGTGAGATAGGCCATAGCCTCCTGGTATGACGTATTGGTGAAATAGAGGAAAATAAAGCCAAAGGAAACCAGAACCAAAACGACTAAAATAATTGCGCTCATCGACCAGGAGAAGGAGGGTTTCCGAACCCTGCTCTGCCGATCAACCTGAACGAATTGATTAGGAGGCGGCCGAACCTGCGAAGGCTGACGAGCCTCCTCCGGTGCTACGGAAATTAAAGGTTCGGCCGGGCGCGCTGGAATGGAATTTTCCCGTTTTCTCAAGTTCTTGTGTTCAGGCAGCTGCAAATCTTTGGCCGACTCCCTGACGATCGCACTTGTTATCGTTTTTTGATCTTCGGCATACCCGCACATCAGGCAATGATCACAAATTATATTTATCTTTCGCGGAAACCCCTCGGAATAATCATAAATGGCCTTAACAGCGGCAATATTGAATATTCTTTCTTTCGTGCCGGCTATTTTCAGTCTGTGCTGGATATATTCACCCGTCTCTTCCGCTGATAATGGCTCGATATAGTAATTTAACGTTAAGCGCTGAGCGACAGCTCTGTTCTCGGGGCGCCGTATTATTTCATTGAATTCGTACTGCCCCACAAAGAAAATATTCAGAAGAGGACTACTGTCTTTGGTTACAATATTTGATAACAGACGAATTTCTTCCAACAATTCCTGAGTCATAAGTTGACACTCATCTATGATGAGCAGGACCTTTTTGTTGCTGCCATATGCCTTATGCAGGAATTCAGAGAAACTTGATAAAAATTTCCCTTTACTGAGAAATTCCCCACCAATACCAAAAGCAGTGGCGATATAATTGAAAAAGTCCATCTTATCCAGGCTTGGATCGGGCACAGAAGCGTAGATCACGTCATCACTCAGGCTGGCTATCAAGGCGTTAATCAGAGTCGTTTTGCCCGTGCCTACGTCACCCGTTAACAGCAAAAAGCCTTTATTATCGAGTATTCCATATCTAAGCGTTGCCAGCGCTTCTTTATGTTTCTCCCCCAGCCAGATAAAGCCGGCATCCGAGGATATTTGAAAGGGCTTGGTCTTTAAATTGTAATGAGCGGTATACATGATTTTTTTATGAGAAGGAGTTCCAAAGTAATGTGTCGGAAAAGCCGGTATGATAAATATTCATACCTTCCCCGGGCCTCTAGATCTCTAGCCGGCATCAAGTTATGAGTGGCTTGCCGGTAGACGTCCACCCATGCGGGAGCATGAAACATGAATGACCGATGCCGATCGCATGCAGTTTATCATATCCACATCATATTTCACCTACAATGATCATACTCCCTCTCGGAAACAACAGGAAAAAACGGGCACTGCTCAACGTTACAGACGGGGGCAACCAAGAGAGCGAATAGAACGATCGCGCCGGCCCGCCCCACAGCAGAACCAACGTTTGAGATGCCTAATCAGTCGAATTTACTGCGATCTTGACAACAACCTTATGCACCAGCCCAGATGAAATCAGCGGCATATGTGCATCTTCCGGGAAAAAGACGGCGAACTCTCCACTTTTCACTGCCAGCCAAGCATCCGGCTCGTCAGCAAAGAATTGCAGATCCGTTTCTTCATTGTATTCGGTAGAGATTTGGTTACAGGAGACTCGGGGCTTCCAGCCCATGGTATCGACTCCAGCCAAGATTAATTGAATATCAATGTACCTATTATGTATTTCCAGGAGGGCATCTTCCTTGTTTCGGCCAGGATCCTTGGCCACGATCGCATAAATGCGCTCACCTTCGATCTCGTATTCACCCACCGGCAACAGCTTCAGATCACGTCGTGCCAGAAATTCAAAGGCTTTTGCAAACCCTTTATTCAAAGCCAGATACCTGTGTGCATTCTTAAGAACATCTAGAATCATAAGCAAATTCTCCGTAACCGTTCATCGGGACCAGTAAAAGGCTCATATAACCTTGTATCTGCAGACGTTCACCAGTGCTGGTGAACGTCTGCAGATTCTCCTGCAACCAAGTCAGCAGACTTTTGAAAATCTTCATAATAAAATCTTAAGGAATATCTACTCTATAATCTTGTTAAGCATCACGTAAGTTTTTTCCTTACTTCATTATCATACAAGACCTTACAGAAATCATTCAATATATCCTATGGAGCTTTAATAATTACAGTTTTTTAATTTTTTAAAGTGTGTATAGGTGATTATTTGTCACTTCTCGGGAAGCTGTTGTCTCATCATGAAAATATGATAATTTTGTTATGTTTGGGCACCTGTTGAAAAACTCATGCCGGTTCAACTTCTGCCAACGATATTCATCGAATATTATAAAGATAAACAAGGTAAGCCAAAGCGGTAATTAAAAAAATCCGTACTAGCAAACGATGGTGCCATATATGTCAAAGGAATATTTTTTTAGCTGCATTCCCAAACTAAAATTTGACTTGGATCCGATGTTTGAAGATTCCGAAGAGAACCAAACAATTAAGTATCTGATATCAAACACCAAATCCGTTGATGCTGAAATCTACGCACCGGAAATAAACTTTTACTTTAAAAATAGTGAAGATGCATTAGGAAAAAAAATAGATAACCTTAAAAAACTCTACGATGCCAGATCAACAGCGCTCGATTTTGCCCAGGATCTTAATTCGTCAATTGAAGTAGGAAACAAGATATTACTCGTTGCCGGTGAAGACCAGAAGCCGTTACTCGATGTATATGACCAGCTCTACAACGATGGATTTCTAGTAAAGACGATTGATCCAACAACCGTATGTGAGGTAACCGGTCATATCGGCAATCTGAAAGTTACAGCAAAAATGGATGGTGAGCTCACTCTTCTGGAAACCGATCAAATTATCTGGTTTGCAGTTCCGCACTCCATAAGAGGTCGAAGCGGCATATACGATCCGAATACGCTGGGGCCCGAGGGAACACTCGAAAAAGTTACATCCAACCGTGGGACCTATTATTTTAAAAACTTCATCAAGTATAATTCCAATGCCTGCCTATACAATCGAAGGCGGCAGGACATTTGCGGGAACTGCGCCGATATTTGTCCTGCCAGCGCCATAACTAAAATCAGCCGGCCAAGACAACTTGAGATAGTGGATATTAACTGCACCGGCTGCGGCATATGTGTCAGCGCTTGTCCATCCGGTGCTTTAGATTATGCAGTAATCCCCGCGAATTCATTTCACAGAATTTGTTCATTTTATACAAATAGCATCCCGCTGATCATCCCGGGCAGAATCGATTTGGAAAAATTAGACATTCGATTAAAAGAAAATGTTCTTCCGCTTATGCTTGAAGAAGATGCCTTTCTCCATGAGACTCATCTCCTCTCACTCCTGCAGACCTCGGGATATCCAATTATTATCTTTACCGATTTTGTCACCGTAATAGTAGACAATATAGTTCGGATTATTAATGACATTTACAGTAAAAAATTCAACAAACAGGCAATATTCATCTGTCAGAACGAATTTGATCTAGATGAGACATTCAACAAGATTACTCCGCTGGAGAACAGTATTTATCTAATTCCTGAAGCCGGCCTTGGAAAACGCGAAGTTTTCTCTGCCCGCCTGTCTCATCTCATCTCTGAAAATGACTTTGGCATCATCCGGACGGGTCCCCATATACACTATGGTAACTTGACCATAAATCATGAGGCCTGCACTCTTTGCGTAAGTTGTGCCGATGCATGCAATATCGGCGCCTTAACCGTCCACCCGGAAGACAATACTCTCAGATTCAATGCGTCTTTTTGTACCGGTTGCGGATATTGCGAAATCACCTGCCCCGAAGATAATTGTCTGCGGATAGTTCACGATCAGCTCGACTTACGGCCTGATTACTTTAAGGAAAAGGTGATGGCCAAAGCCGAAATTTTCAATTGTGCTGAATGCGGAGTGGGTTTTGCGCCTGCGAAATCAATTGAAAAAATAGCTGAAATGATGAAACCGCTATTTGGCAAAGATCTAACGAAGATAAAAACGCTCTATTGTTGTCCCGAATGTAAGGCAAAAGTTATGCTGGAATCATTATCGCATCAACCATAACTCAACAGGAAATACCGCATGGAAAATACTGCTGTCAATAAAGCGAGAATTATCTATTACGGATTATTCGCCTCGCTTTTTTCTTTTAGTCTGGAAGAAGAGAATTTTGAAAAGATAGTTCAATACGTTGATATACTCAGTACAAATCCAATAGATGAATCAACGGAAAGGGCATTAACTAATATTAAACGCAGATTGAACAAAGGTGGGTATCTTGCCTTAAAAAAAGAAAGCGACCGGATCTTTTACAATCCGACAACTACCTTTATCCCCATGACTGCATCATACTATATCGAGCAAAGGGATGATGGAAAGAAACGTATAGAAATGACCAACTATGTGTTCGAATCGAAATTCCGGCGAAATTCCGACGAATATAAAGAACACGAAGATCATATTGAGTTCATCCTGCTATTTATCCAAAAGCTCATCCACGAAGAGCTTGCAGGAGATAACTCCGCACCAATTCTAGCTAAAAAGATATTTGTTCATATTTTAAATGAAATAATAGATGATTTTTCCCTTAATCTATTTAACCACGAAACCAGTTTTTTTTATAAACAGGTCGCCCTTGCCCTAAATTCTTTTGTTGATTTTGAGAGACTCTATTTCAATGTCCAAAAACCGGCTGAAACGAAAGCAGACAGACTCGCAAAACCTAATATAAAAAAGGAGAAACAACACTCAAAAGAATGCATTAAGCTAGGCCATGATGGATGTGTTTGAATATATGGCGTTTTGTCCATTAAATATGCAATTTCAGCATATTTAAAATGTAATTCAATTAAAGGAGGGAAAGATGTTTGAGGAAAGAAGAGCTTTTCTAAAGACAACTCTAGGGGCAGGGGTTGTGGGAGTTGGAACATTATTGGCCTCGAAATGCAGCATGGCCGATGACCAGGGTATCGCTTCGGAAAACTCAAACGGTGTCGTTATTGGTCAGTCTCCGAAGAAGGAAATTTTGTACAAGAAAACTGCAAACTGGGAAGCCTACTATAAGGCCGCTTACTAAGGGGAGGAAAAATTGTGATTAAAAATGCATTGAGCAATATGTCCTCAAAAATCGGCAGAAGATCTTTTCTGAAGCTGGCAGCTGTTGGTGCGGGCATTGGAGCCACATCTGCTTTTGCGGCGGGAAAATCCATCAGGCCTGCCACGGATGAGGAAATCAAGAACCCATTTCCAGGTTCAAAACGGGTGAAAACCATCTGCAGCATATGTTCGGCCGGCTGTGGAATTATCGCGGAAGTTCAAAACGGTGTCTGGGTCCGGCAGGATGTCGCCCAGGACCATCCCATAAGTCAAGGCAGTCATTGTTGCAAAGGTATAGATCAGATTGATTTGATCAAGAGCAAACAACGGGTGAAGCACCCCCTCAAAAAAGTGAATGGAGAATGGCAAAGAATCTCCTGGGATCAGGCCGTCGATGAAATTTCAGCGAAGATGCTGAAAATTCGTAAGGAAAACGGTCCGGATGCCACTATGTTTCTGGGATCTGCAAAATTCAATCTGCAACAAGCCTACTATTTCAGAAAATTTGCAGCCATGTGGGGAACGAACAATATCGACCACGTGGCACGAATCTGACACTCCGCAACAGTCGCCGGTGTGGCGAACACGTGGGGTTATGGTGCTATGACAAATCATTTTGGAGATGTCGTAGGACATTCAAAGGCAATATTTATAATTGGCGCTAATTCGGCTGCCGCCAATCCTATCGGAATGAAGCACTTCCTGCAGGCAAAAGACAGGAATAATGCTCAGCTCATTGTTGTCGATCCGGTTTTCACCAAAACCGCCGCCAAAGCCGATCATTACTTAAGAATTCGAACCGGTACCGACGTTGCCTTTATCTATGGATTACTTCATATCATCTTTAAAAATGGCTGGGAAGACAAGGATTTCATAAACGCCAGGGTTTATGGTATGGAGGAAATCAAGGCGGAAGCCCAAAAATGGACTCCCGAAGTCACTGCCGATGTTACAGGAATTCCCGCAGAGAAAATTATTCAGGTCGCAACCCTGTTAGCAAAAACAAAACCGGCTACGGTAGTCTGGGCCTTAGGAATCACCCAGCACAGCACCGGTACCTCGAACACCAGAATCCTGCCCATCCTGCAATTGGCTCTTGGCAATATGGGTAAGAAAGGCGGTGGCTGCAATATCATCCGGGGTCATGACAATGTTCAGGGCTCGACGGATATGTGCTGTCTGGCGGACAGCCTGCCCGGATATTACGGTCTGGCTGAAGGTTCCTGGAAGTATTTTGCAAAGTCCTGGGGAGTTGATTTTGCGTGGCTGAAAAACAGGTTTGCCGCCCCTGAGTGGATGCAGGCAAAAGGCTTCTCGTTAGCCAAATGGTGGCAAGGCGTCCTGCAGGAAGAAAAAACCTATTCCTCCAGCCCGATACGGGCATTGTGGGTTCAGGGCAATGGTATTACCTCCATGTCCCAGACCGCCAAAATTCAGGAGGCCCTGGATAAACTCGATCTGGTCGTCATTGCCGAACCCTTCGTCAATGAGGCTGCGGTTATAACCAATCGAAAGGATGATATGTACATTCTGCCGGTGGCAACCCAGTTCGAAACCGAAGGAAGCGTGACCGCGACCAATCGATCCTCGCAATGGCGAAGCAAGGTTGTCGAGCCGCTGTACGAGAGCAAGACCGATCACGATGTAATGTTCACCTTTGCCAAGAAATTCGGCTTTTATGATGAATATACGCGGGCCATGAAGATGGCGGTCAAAGACCGCGATTACGTTCAGGTAAAGGATGCGTATTCATGGCCGGATGACGCTGCTTCCGAGATTGCCCGCACAATCAAGACCATCGGCTGCGGCGGCTGGACACCTGAGAGATTACGCGCTCATCAGGAAAACTGGCATATGTTTGACCCTCTCTCCCTTGAAGGCGAGGGTCCGATGAAGGGGCAATATTACGGCTTACCCTGGCCGAGCTGGGATGACAAGCACCCGGGCAGCCCTGTCCTCTATGATGTGGATACCCCGGTAAATCTCGGCGGTATGGGTTTTAGAAATAGGTTCGGGCTTGAGCATGATGGAGTCAGCCAATTGGCCGATAAAGACGTTACTGTCAAAGATTCCAGTATTCCAGGCGGTTACCCCGAGATAACCAAGGAGAATATCGAGCAGGTTCTTGGAATCGAGCTCACTGCAGCCGAAAAAGAGAAAATGGGTGCAAACTGGAAGGTGGATCTGAGCGGTCTCATCCAGGAGAAATGCCGGGCGGCTGGAGTAGCTCCTTACGGTAATGCCAGAGCGCGGGTCAAGGTCTGGCAATTTCCCGATCCGATACCACTGCATCGTGAACCTCTGCATTCTTCAAGGCCCGATCTTGTCCGGAAATACCCCACGTACGAGGATCAGAAGAACAACTTCAGGGTCGATGTTAAATTCATCTCCGAACAGCAGGCGGCCGAATGGGTGAAAGATTTTCCGACCATGCTGGTGACAATGAGGGTGGTTAACCTCAGCGGCGCCGGCATGCTGGAGAGAACGAGCAAATATCTGTCGCATATCACGCCGGAGATGTTTGCCGACATTCATCCGGACCTCGCTTTGCAATGCGGTCTTCGAGATGGAGACATGATGTGGCTCCACTCCCCTCAGGGTACCAAAATCAAAGTGAAGGCTCAATACAGCAAAACCGTCACCCCGGATCGGATCGCGCTGCCATACAACTTTGCCGGCGTGATGCAGGGTGTTGATATGAGCGAAAACTATCCGGAAGGTACCAGACCTTATGCGATTGGTGAAAGTTCCAACACCATCACCAATTACGGCTTTGATATTATAACACAAATCCCAGAATTTAATGCAGGATTGTGCCGCATTGAAAAAGCCTGAGGAGGGGGTGAACTATGAGTAACGAACAAGCTCGAATGAAATTTTATTGCGACGAAAGCCGCTGCATTGAGTGCTTCGGCTGTGCCGTGGCCTGTGCCGAGGCGCATGATCTGCCGGTAGGTATCAGTAGAAGAAAGGTTATCACCTTATACGAGGGCATCGAAGGGAAAGAATATTCGACCTCGATAGCCTGCATGCACTGTGCGGATTCCCCATGTGAAAAAGTATGTCCCGTCGATTGTTTTTATGTCAGAGAGGACGGCATAGTTCTTCATGATAAAACCAAATGTATCGGTTGTGGATACTGCCTTTATGCATGCCCGTTTGGTGCACCGCAATTCCCAAGGGACGGTGCATTCGGCACAAAGGGTGCAATGGACAAGTGCACCATGTGTGCCGGTGGCCCAGAGGAAACAAACAGCGCCAGGGAAAGGCAGCTTTACGGTCAAAACCGTATAGCGGAAGGGAAAGTTCCTATCTGCGCCGCTGTTTGTGCAACCAATGCTCTTTTAGTGGGTGATGCCGAGGAGGTTTCCGCCATCTACCGCAAAAGAGTGAGTTCGAGAGGTAAAGGAGTATAAAAAAGTGATAAAAAACTACCTGTTTTTTATCATCGCTACCGCATTTCCGGCATCAGCTGCGTTCGCAGCTGATAGCCAGATCTGGGGTGGGATGATAATCTCCAATATCCCGGAATATGGCAAAGGTTATTCACACCAATTAGGTTCTCTGTTTACACTTTTGCAAAGCGTCTACGCCGGAAAAGTATTTCTTGCCGTTCTCTTGGGGATTCCCGCGCTGTTTCTCATCCATTACCTGGCATTCGGACCGAAGGTATTTTCACATGAAGGCAAAAAAATATATATTTTTTCGGTCTTCAAGAGAGTTGTGCATTTGCTGGCCGCTGTCGCCTTTATTTTCTTGGTCCCAACCGGCCTGATGATAGTCTTCGGCAAGTATCTAGGTGGTGGAGATCCTGTTGAAACAGCAAGACATCTGCACGGAATCGCAACCGTTCTTTTTCTGATTTCGGTAATTCCGATGTTTCTGTTCTGGGTCGCTGAAATGTTGCCGACTCTTGATGACATCAAGTGGATGTTCATGCTGGGTGGATATCTCAGTAAAGAAATAAAGGAAATCCCCGCGGGAAAATTTAATGCGGGTCAAAAAATGTGGTTCTGGGTGGCAACAATAGGCGGAGTAGTCATGATTGTCACCGGAGCAGCAATGTACTTTCAGGATTTTGATCACAACATCGCGCATTCCGTTGGGTTATCCCAGATCGATTTACTGCGGCTCTCCGCAATTATTCACAACGTATTGGCATTATTGATAACGGCATTTTTCTTTACCCATGTTTATATGTCCCTGTTTGCCATTAAAGGCGCCATTCACAGCATGATCAACGGCTACAAGGAAGAAGATGAAGTGAAATTTCTACACAGCTCCTATTACAAGAAACTGAAGGGAATGAACCAGGTATGACAGACAAGCGGAACGCCTATCGGATAGCATGAAACGTAATGCGTGATGAATTTCATCCGTTTTCGATAGTACCCAACACCGCAGCCGGAAAGTCGAATTGGAGTCAGGCCGCACCTCCGTTTTTCCGGCTGCATTTCATTCTGCAACATTCTACAATATTCGTAACCGTTCACCAGTACTCCTCCAAGACTGTTCCGGATGCACAGAAAGTTTCAGCCCTCTCCCTCCATTTTTTCCATGCTATTGCAATGCATATCCACCTTATGCGATACTCATATGAGATATGTGCGGGAATTAAAATTTTGCACCAGGCAAAATCGTTCACGGTTTGTAACTGTTCACCGGGAATAGCAAAAATGCCCGCATGACTCCAAACCTGTAAATGTTCAGCAGTGCCAAGGAAGGCGCATACGCAGGCCGACAGGTGTTTAGGGGCGAACCTATGTGTTCGCCCTGATAAACCACCCGCAAAAGGACGGCGGCCTGATCCTGCGCATATGGGGTGCTGCTGAAGATTTTCCACGCTTTTGATTCTTTTTCTTCGCTGTAGTACAATAAGAAAATTTTTTTCCACTGATTTGCACTATTGGAGATCCAAAAATATATGTTTATATTCAATGTCTTACGCTATGAATTACCCAGACGCTTCCTGTTAAGCGTGGTAAGCATGGTACTGATTCTTCTCTTGTTTCCCTTGCCTGAAGCGATCCGGGCCGGCGAGAGTTCACATGAAAATCAACCGGGTTTACGTTCTGCAAGTGAACTTAACTACCCACCTTTAGCAATAGTCAAACCGGATGGTACTGCGGGAGGGTTCTCAGTCGATTTGTTGAAAGCGGCTGCAGAGGCAGCTGGATTATCGGTTTCGTTCAAGGTGGGACCCTGGCATGAGATCAAGCAGGAACTGGCAGATAAACAGCTTGACGTCCTGCCTCTGGTTTCCTACTCGGAGGAGCGGAACAAACTGTATGACTTTTCCACTCCTTACCTGAAATTAAATGGAACGGTTTTTGTCAGAAAAGGAACTACCGATATCCACAGCCTCGCCGACCTGAAGCACAAAGAAGTCCTGGTCATGGAGGGCGACACCGCCCAAGAATATATGATCAGGGAGCATTTGTCCGAAAACCTCATTACGACAGTCTCTTACGAAGAAGCATTCAGGCTTCTGGCATCTGGAGAACATGATGCCGTGGTCGTCCAGCAAATAGTCGGGCTGCAGATAATCCAGAAATTACACCTTGCCAACATTGCCCCGGTCGAACAGAAACAGATTTCGACTCTTAAACCGATCGCTTTAAAGCTGAAAGGATTCGAGCAAAAGTTCTGTTTTGCGGTACCGAAAGGAAACAGGCGTTTAATTTCCCAGTTGAATGAAGGACTGGCGATTATCTCTTTAAACGGTACCTACAATACTCTCTATGAGCGGTGGTTCGGTCCTATTTTACCCAAACCAAAGGTTCCTCTCAGTAAGATCGTAAAGCAAATTGTCCGAATATTCGTACCACTTCTTCTTTTCCTCACACTGGTGGGATTGTGGTATCTCAAACGACAGGTCGTCAGGCGAACGGAGTATCTCGAGCTGGAAATTCGGCAGCGCAAGGCAATAGAAATAGAGCTTGCGGAAGCGAACCGGCAATTTGAGAGGGCTCAGGAGCTGGGTAAAGTTGGAGACTGGGAATATAATCTCGCCACTTCGGAAATCATTTGTTCGAAAGAGGCAAGAAAGATTTTTGGCTTTGACGCCGGTTCAAGTACGCTAACAGCGGAAGAAATAAAAACCTGCCTGCTTGAGGGAGAACGCATTCACCAGGCCATGGTTAACCTCATCACGAATGACACGCCCTTCGATCTGGAAACCGATATCATTACCCGGGATTCCGGCGAACGGCGTACTATATTGTCACTGGCTAAAGTAGACAGGGACGAAACGGGCCATCCCCAGAAAATCCTTGGTGTCATACAGGATATTACCGAACGAAGGCAGACTGAGAGGGCATTGCGGGAGAGTGAGGAACGTTTCCGGCGAGCTGTCGCAGCTTCCCCCATCCCCATAATGATTCACGATGAAGACGGCCGGGTATTGCAGTTGAGCAACGGCTGGACGAGACTCTCCGGTTATACCTTGCAGGACATTCCCATCCATACCAGCTGGACGAAACAGGCATACGGCGAGAAAGCAGAACCGGCCGACCAGTGTGTCACAGATCTCTTTAACATCGAACAATCGGTCAGCAATGGGGAATGGCCGATCAAAGCGAAGGACGGTTCGACCAGAATCTGGGATTTCCAGACGACTCCGTTGGGCAGGGTAAACAACGGCCGACGAGTCCTCTTGAGTATGGCAACTGATATCACCGAACGAAAACAGGTTGAGAACGCTCTTAGGGAAAGCGAAGAAATGCATAAAGCACTCGTGGAGGGTTTGCCGGACATAGTCATGCGTTTTGACCGGGAGGGCCGACACCTGTTCGTCTCGGAAAATGTTTGCGAAATGTTTACGATGCAAGCCGAGCAATTCCTTGGAAAAACACATTATGAGCTGGGATTTTCCGAAAAACTTTGTCAATTTTGGGAAGATTCTATCCGGAAGGTATTTGATGAAGGCAAGCCACTTGAAATCGAATACTCATTTGAGGCTAAAGACGGGCCGATTATCAATAATTGGCGTCTTATTCCCGAACGTGACAATAACGGCGCGATCAAATCCATTCTTTCCCTCAATCGTGACATTACAGCCCATCGCAAGGCCGAGAATAACTATCAGACTCTTTTTAGAGAGATGCTGGAAGGATTCGCCCTGCACGACATTATTTGCGATGAGGCAGGAGTGCCTGTCGATTACCGTTTCCTGACTGTCAATCCCTCCTTTGAGCGGTTAACCGGCCTGAAAGCTGAAGCCATCGTGGGGCGGACCGTGCTGGAGGTCCTGCCCGGTACCGAGAAATATTGGATTCAAACCTTCGGCAAGGTAGCCTTGACCGGTGAACCCGTCCATTTTGAAAAATATGCCGGTAGGCTTAATAAATATTTTGAGGTCACAGCCTTCAGGCCGGCTCCCAACCAATTTGCCTGTATTCTCAACGACACCACGGAACGCAAAAGAGCCGAAAAAGAAAAAGAAATATTGCAGTCTCAATTAGCACAGGCTCAGAAAATGGAAGCAATCGGTACCTTGGCCGGAGGAATTGCCCATGACTTCAACAATATCCTTGGAGCAATGCTGGGGTATACGGAAATGGTGCGGGAAGACAGCCCTGAAGGATCGCTTGCGGCAAGCGATCTGGATCAGGTTCTCGCGGCGGGTGATCGGGCAAAAGAGCTAGTCGAACAAATCCTGGCCTTCAGCCGGCAGACCGAAACCAAAAAGATAGCCATTCAGCCGGCAATCCTCGTCAAGGAAGCAATTAAATTACTCAGGGCTTCAATACCCACAACTATCAGTATCAAACAGGATATTGATATGGATTGTGATTTCATTCTTGCCGAACCTACCAAGATACATCAGATACTCATGAACCTCTGCACCAATGCCTTCCATGCCATGGAAGAAAGTGGAGGTACGCTGACCATTTCACTTAGGAAAAAAGCTCTAGCGCAGAAAGATCTCATTACTGAACCCGGTATTCAACCGGGAAATTTCGTACAGCTGGCCATCGGGGATACCGGCACGGGAATCGAACATGACCTTATGGAAAAGATTTTTGAGCCCTATTTTACCACTAAGGCAACCGGCAAAGGAACCGGCATGGGACTGGCAATCATCCATGGCATAGTAAAAAGTTACGGTGGTTTTATTAAATGTGAAAGCAAAGTCGGCTCGGGCACTATTTTCTATATAAATCTGCCTGCCTCTGCCGACCAAAGCATACCCGAGGTGAAGCCGGCCGAGGCAATTACCGCCGGCACTGAGCATATTCTTCTGGTCGATGATGAGCAGATGCTCGCGGATCTTGGCCGAACGATGCTCGAAAGACTTGGCTACACCGTAACGGTACGAATGAACAGCCTGGAGGCGCTTGAACTCTTTGAAAATCATCCTGACTCGTTTGATCTGGTGATCACCGACCAAACCATGCCCGGAATGACCGGCGTTGATATGGCACAAAAGATGCTTCGCATCCGGCCCGAACTGCCGATCATTCTTTGTACGGGATACGGCAGCCCTCCTCTACAGGAAAAGGTAACATCCCTGGGAATCAAAGGATTTGCCTTAAAACCTATTTCCTTGAAAGGCATAACCGCGCTAATCAGAAAAGTGCTCGGCAAGTAGAAGCGGCAGATCCGGCTGCTCGTGCGATTCTAAGCGATCCGGCTCTGCTCCTTTCTAAATAATTGTCATGAGTAGCAAAGCGCGGCCACAATCCCCGCAATTTTTTCGAGCGGCACTACCTGGCTGACCCCTCCCAACTCAATCGCCACCTTGGGCATGCCAAAAACAATGCAGCTTTTCTCATCCTGGGCGATGGTTGCGGCTCCGGCTTCCTTCATTTCCAGCATGCCCTTGGCGCCGTCATCCCCCATGCCGGTCATAATCACACCAATGGCATTTTTACCGGCATAGCGGGCAGCCGACCGGAAGAGCACATCAACAGAGGGCCGATGCCGGCTGACCAACGGCCCATCCTTGACCTTGACATAATAGCGTGCCCCGCTTCGCTGCAACAACAAATGCTTGTTCCCGGGGGCAAGGAGTACCCTGCCGGGCACAACGGTATCGCCATCAGCTGCCTCCTTTACTGTCATTTTACTTAAGGTATTAAGACGCTCGGCAAAAGAGGTCGTAAAATGCTCCGGCATGTGTTGAACTATGACGACCCCTGGGAAATCGGCAGGTAACATCTCCACAAAGATGCGAAGCGCCTCGGTGCCGCCAGTCGATGCTCCGACGACGACGACAGTCTCAGTGGTCTGTAACATTGCCTTGCTACCGGGTTTAGCCAAAATAACATCGGCGCTCAATTTTTTATCAGCACAAATGGTTGTCGTCCGGTTGTATCTTTTTACTCTGGATTTTGCCGCGGCCTTTACCGCATCGCAGATCACCACTTTGGATTCGTCAAAAAACTGCTTTGTACCCATTCTCGGCTTTTGAATGATATCTACAGCTCCATATTCCAAGGCTTTCAAGGCAGTCACGGAGTTTGTTTCCGTGAGACTTGAACACATCACCACTGGAATCGGATGCTGCGACATCAATTTCCGGAGAAAACTCAACCCGTCCATCCGCGGCATTTCCACATCAAGGGTTATGACATCGGGCACAAAGTGCCTCAATCTTTCGGCAGCTGCATAGGGATCCTGAGCGGTAACTACCTGCTCAATTTCACTATCAGCAAGGAGCATTGCCGACAACACCTGCCGTACCATTGCCGAATCATCAACGACCAGTACCTTAAGCCCCATAAATATACCTCCGGCTAACCATGGTCTGGTGAACCCTTATGAAAGAAGATGCAGACATCATCCCAACTCCGTTTACCTCTCAAAACCCGGCAATACTAACTTGTCCTGATTGCGCAATCTTTTGAGGAAAACATCTCCACTATCAGTTTTAAAAATCAATTTACGTCCCATCCTTCCGCCAACATCCCTCGTTATCGGAACCAAACCGTTTGCCTTCAGGCATTGCAGCGCCGCCGTAATATTCTGCGAGCCGACAGTAGCGCAACAGATTTTCTGTTCTGCGCTTTTGAACATATCCGCACCACCAAACAGTTTCACCTGAATTTCTTCCCGTGGAATTTTTCGACGGGAAAAAAACTGCACCATATACTGCACGGAACTATCAACATATTTAAAGTTTTCACTGCCGCCTCCCCTCGGCTGCATGGCATGACATATTGCTGCAGCACCACTGTTGGCATGAAACATCGTTATGGAAATACATGATCCAAGGACCGTCGTCACCACAACTGATTCCTCCACCGCTACCAGATCTCCGGGTTTGAGAAAATATTTTTCTATAAGCACCTGCATAGTTCATCACAATTTCCGGTATATGGTCGGTGCCACCTGGGTTAAAGGGGTATTGTAGCCATGCAGCGATTCGGAGTGACCGAGAAACAGATAGCCGCCCTTGTTAAGCTCTCGACAGAACTTGAGCATCAATTTTTCCTGGGTCTTCTTGTCAAAATATATTATGACGTTGCGGCAGAATAGGATATCGACCTTATTCGGCAGGCCATACTCTTCATCCATGAAGTTCAGGAGACCGAAACGAACCCGCTTACGGAGTTCCGGCACGATCCGCACCTGAGGATTCTTCCTGTCAACGCCTCTTAAAAGATACTTCTTGCGCAATTGCAGTGTCACCGGTTCTATCGAATCCATCGGGTAGACAGCCCGTCGGGCGATCTCCAGCACCCGCGTGGAAATGTCCGTCGCCAGAATATCGAATTTGAGACTGGGCCGGCTTTCCTGAACTTCCGCAAGGACCATTGCCAGAGTATACGGCTCCTCACCGGTGGAGCAGCCTGCGCTCCAGATTTTCAAGCTGTTCTTCCAGGTGAAATCATGCAGCTTCAGGAGCGTCGGCAGGACCGTTTGGGTCAAATAGGAAAAATGGCTTGGTTCCCGGAAAAAATCAGTCTTGTTGGTAGTAACGGCATTTATGAGATGGACCATCTCTTCTTCCAGCCCTTCAGGGCTGAAAAGGAATTCACAGTAATCACTGAAGCTTGAAAGTCTGAGCGCCCGCAATCGTTTACTCAACCGGCCGGTAAGCATGGTGCTTTTCCCGATCGGCATTTTGATTCCCAGATTATTGTAGATAAATGAACTCAACTGCTGAAAATCTCGTTTGTTCAGAGTCACATCCATAGCGCCAATTCAACCTAAATTCGAAATATCGGGCTGCACAAATGCAGCCCGATATTTCAGATGGAGTATATTCCGGCCATCGGAAAAAAAATCAGAAACGTTCGAATTGCTCATCCAGCTTGCTGTTATCGTCTCCAAGATCCAGGTTTACCCCACTGGAGGCGGCAATAACCTTATTGCTCTTCTTAACTCCTGTTTTGGGTGCCAGGGGTATCACCTGCGTCTTTTTCTTCACCGGTTGCTGAACCTTACGAACCGCTGTACCGGCTTTGGTATCGACCTTGAAAAAGGATATTGTATCAAGAAGTTGTTCGGCCTGACTTGACAGTTCTTCCGATGTTGCCGCCATTTCCTCGGAGGCCGAAGCATTCTGTTGTATTACCTGATCGAGCTGCATGATCGCCTGATTGACCTGCTCTGCCCCGGTATCCTGCTCCCTGCTGGCCGCCGAAATTTCCTGAACGAGTTCAGCGGTCCGCTGGATGTCCGGAACCATGGCTGACAGCATTTTGCCTGCCTGTTCAGCAACCTCGACGCTGCTGCCGGACAATTCGCTTATTTCGGCTGCAGCATGCTGGCTGCGTTCGGCAAGCTTACGGACCTCCGCAGCAACAACGGCAAAGCCCTTTCCATGCTCTCCTGCGCGAGCCGCCTCGATGGCCGCGTTTAAAGCCAACAGGTTGGTCTGCCTGGCAATCTCCTCGATGATCGAGATTTTTCCGGCGATTTCTTTCATCGCCGAAACAGTCTGGGCCACGGCCACTCCTCCCTGTTTGGCGTCTTCTGCGCTTTTGTTGGCTATTTTTTCGGTTTGCATTGCGTTGTCGGCATTTTGCCGAATATTTGCCGCCATCTGTTCCATTGAACTTGAGGCCTCTTCGGCCGCGGATGCCTGCTCCGTCGCCCCCTGGCTCATTTCTTCGGAGCTTGTGGACAATTCCTGGCTGCCCGAAGCAACATTGTCAGAGGCGCTCTGAACGTTGGAAACCACATCCCTCAATTTTTCTATCATGGTCTTTACCGAATTCAGAAGATCGCCAATTTCATCCCGGCTGGTTACTTCAATATTCTGGGACAAATCGCCGGATGCTACGGCATTGGTTGCAGAAATCGCCTTTGAGAGCCCGGTTGATATGGTTCTGATAATCCACAAACTCACTCCCACCCCAAAGACCAAACTCACTCCCAATAATAGAAACAGGACATTTCGGGCGCTCAGATACGCCTGCTGACTAAAAGCTTTGTCCTTATCCATAGCCTTATCATTGCTATCGACGATGCCGGCCATCTGGTCCATAGCAGAACTACTCACTGTCCTGCCTTTTCCCGTTGCCAGGGCAAAAGCTCTGGCATTGCCGTTCTCGCGGCTTAGATCCCGGATCCGTTGATGAATGGCAAGATATTTCTGGTAGGCGTTATTGAAGTCATTGAGGGTTTTCTTATCTTCATCGCCGATAATACCTTCAAGGGCTTGGACCTTTTGTTCAAGGTTATTTTGCACGGATTCAATCTCTTTTGCGTAACCGTCCATCGCTTCCTGGGTAGTGGCCAGAATGAGATTTTTTTCACCCCGCTGAATCTCAACTAAATTTTTATTGATCTGCGTTCCGTAAATAATCTTTTTGGCTGCCGCACTCGCTTTTGCCACATCGTTTTCTTTTGCGGCCTGAGCTGCTTCCGCGTCCAGTTTTGTGACCATTCCGTCCATTATCGCAGCAGTGGCATCGAAGGCGGATCGTCCGTCTCCCTGGGAAAGTATTTTTGCCTTGACATTGGAATTAAGTCTCGCCAAATCCCTCACCTGTTTGTTGATGGCCAGATATTCCGTCCAGGTTTTCTCGAACTGATCAAGGTGTGTTTTGCCCTCGCCGTTTACCAGGGCTTCCAGCCTCTTTATTCTATCCTCCATTTCCTTCTGGTTTTGATCGGAAAAATCAGCAAATTTATCCATCTGTTCCTGGGTGTCTGCCAGAATGATGTTCTTTTCCGCCCGGGTAATGGCCAGTACTCCCTGGTTGATTCTGGAAGCAAGCTTGATCTTCTCCGCCGAAACATCGACGATCGAGTTTAACCTGTCATTCTGGCTGGAAAGCTTATCCAAAGACAAAAAAGCGATAATACCCATCAAAATGATCAAACATGAAAATCCCAAAATTAGTTTTACTTTTATTGTGAGTTTCATCCGCTAACACCTATCCTTAAGTGATTTATTAAATACTGCCGCAAAGTTCGACCAAGCAGGCAAAGCCTTCTTGTTACTCCGAGGCTCTTTCAACCTTTATTTATTTGATTGTTTCTCTCCATCACCATGTCCCAATCGTGAACGATGGTGTTTAGGTACGACTCGAAGTCTTCCTTGCTCTCTCCACTGATCACTTTCAACAAAGCTGCAACATTCAGATGACGTTGCTCAGGATCAACGAAACGAGAGACATTGTTTCCCTTTATCAATTGCTTAGGTGTGGAAAATTCGATGGTTGACCAGTCGTCGGTATTCATTTTCAATGGTTTTTTAAGATCGGTATACAAATAGGGGAGGATCTCCTCTTCCCCCATCACAAATTGTGTCAAAAGGAATCTTTGGGGATCAACTCCTACCCGTTCAATGTCATTCGCAATTTTCTCCTGCTTAATTCTTTGCAGATAGCAGCGGAAGTCGATTTGCAGAGGAGAACCCTTACGAGCCAGGAACACCAGGTCCCCGACCGAGCCGCTTCGCCAGATCGTGAGATGCGGAAATACTGAACGTAGGGTATGGGCAATGATCTTCAGATCAGAGGCACTCATCAGGTAAGAAGGAACCCATTGAACAAAGAGACCGGCCTTTCCTAAATGTGCTTTTACCAGCCGATACCATTCCTTAGTAAAAAGGCTCGCCTCCCCTTTGATCCAAGGATTGGATGGTTGCGAGATAACGACGTCGTACTTGTTTTTCTCGGTCAACAGAAAGTTACGGGCATCCCGGGGAATAATATGCAGCCTGGGGTCATTCAGGGCATTATGGTTGGCTTTACTGAAAAAGCCGGCCGCTTCGATGACTCCGGCCGAAATCTCAGCCACATCCACCCGCCGGACGTCGTGGGTAAGAACAGAACCTGCAGTTACCCCGCTTCCCAGGCCGACAACCAGGACTTTGTCAGGTTTTTCATGAATAAGCAGAGGAAGCTGCCCAATCATGACTTGAGTACGCATATCGCTTTTGCTGCCGGTACCGGCGTCGGTTTTGCCGTCGATAGTCAGAAAACGTACTCCATCCGGGCGTTCCATGACCGCTACTGTGGCGGTGGCGCCGGGATTGTAATAGAGGAGGTTATACTGTTTCATTGCCGTTTCCCAAATTTCCCAACGGCTCAGGTTGGATTTTCTCCCCTCTTCCGCCTCAAGGGCCCGGTATCTCTCCTCCATCGCCTGATACTGGTTGGCGTAGAGGTACACTCCGCTATTGATGATCCTGGGAGCCCAGGGTTGGATGAGAAAGACGGCAATCCCGGCTAAACACCCCGACGCCACTACGATGGACAGGCGCCTGGCGAATGGCGCCTCGTTGATCAGGAGAGCGACTCCGAGACCAACCGCCAGATTGATCAAGACCCCAAAATTGATCGTCTGCTGCATACCAATCAAGGGAATGAGGACGAGTCCCGCGCAGGCGGCGCCCACTACCGCTCCTAAGGTATTGAAGGCATAGGCCTTTCCTACCCGCTGCCCCAATTGCCCAAGATTATCGATCACCAGACTGGTCACGACAGGAAACATCGAACCTAAGGCAAAGGTCGGGATCAGCATGATAATCGCCGCCAGAACGAACCGTACACCCTGCATATCCAACCATGTGCTCACCCAATTACTATGGAGGGTGAGATAAAGAACCGGAAGCTTCTCAAAAAGAGGAGTGGTGAAAAGGGCTGAGAACCCGGCCAGAAGCTGAAAAAAAACAAATAGCTTGCTTCGGGAAATGGTCTTTGGCCAAAAGCCGTAGGTTGCACTGCCAAGTGCAAGTCCTGTCAGGAAGGTGGCGAGCATGGTTGTGAAGGCAAAAGTCGTAGTGCCGAGGATCATGGACAGTGTGCGAGTCCATGCCACCTGATAAAACATGGCGGCGGCTCCGGATAATCCGAATCCAATGACAATTGCCCATTGGAATCCAGTCATCCTGTCTGTTCGGGCGCCATCGTTAATTGCCTGATTGACGACAGGCTCATCGGCTCTCCCCTTGGCAAAACGTTGCAGACCAAGCATGCCAAGAGCCGCAGCCATATTTAACAGGACGCCGACCATGGATGTGGCATAAATGCCAAAAGCAGGAAGCAGGAAATAACCGGCCAGGAGAGTCCCGGCGATCGCACCGGCTGTATTTGCTGCGTACAGTCCGGAAATCCCCAGAGAAGCAAGATTTTTCCTGCGGACGAGGTACCGGCACAACACCGGAAATGTAGCCCCCATCAAGGTGGTGGGAACCACCAAAAGCAGAAAGGCCAGCGCTAACTTGAAAAGGTGGAAGCTCAACAAATCAGGATTGAACTGCTGAAAAAAAGAAATGTACCCACTTTCAGCCCAGTTCAGCAACGTTGTAAATAATAGTGCATAACAGCCGATCCCCCCTTCAAGTGCAGCGTATACCTTGGCCAGCCATACTTCGTTAAGCCGGTCGGCCATCCTGCCAAGAAGCCAGGACCCAAGCCCCAAACCCGCCATAAACGCAACAAGCACGATCGATACGGCGTAACTCGAAGCACCAAGCACCTTGGCCAGCTGCCGAACCCAGACGACTTCGTAAATAAGACCCGCGGCACCGGAACAGGCAAACAGCCCAAAGAGCAAAAGATAAAACTGCCTGGATTGGGTATTTTGCGCTTTGCAATCCTTCAACGTTTTTCTCCTGTGATTCTGTTGTCCACATCATTCAAGAACATCGGTCGAATCACCCTTCAATAGTTTCATGACGAATATCCTGTACCGAAGCCATCTCGGTGTGGGAAAAAACCTTGTCGATATCCAGAAGGATTATGAATTCGTCATTATTCTTCCCCATCCCCCTGATAAATTCGGTGTTAAGTTTGGTCCCGATCCTCGGCGCCGGCTCGATCTGATCCGGTTCAATGTTCAGAACCTCCTGTACCGAGTCAGCCAAAGCACCGAGGATAGTTATTTCGTCTTCCATCATGATCTCAACGATGACGATGCAGGTATTCACTGTTTTTTGGGTCTGTGACAGGCCGAACTTCTGATGAAGATCTATGACCGGCACCACACTGCCCCGTAAATTGATTACTCCCCGCATGTATGGCGGTGTCTGCGGAACCCTGGTTACTGTTGTAAAATCAAGAACTTCTCTAACCTTACTGATAGCCAGACCAAATATTTCATTATCGAGTTTGAAGGTCAGATATTGGTTAGTCTCAACACTGTCTGTTCCATCCATATTTTTCTCCCTATTTTCTCATTAAAGTGGTTCCTTGGCAAAGCAGCTATTGGGGATCGGCAATGAGCCACTCCTCGATTTACAGCTGACGTGGGGTGAGAGATCTAAACCTGCCACCCAAAATCTCGAAATAAACCTATTGCATCTTTTCTCCATGCATCTGCTGATTGTTCCCGGACTTCTTGATCAGGTATGGCACATCGACAATGAGAGCCAGCGTCCCGTCCCCGAGAATCGTCGCTCCGGAAATCTCCTTGACATCCTTATAGGTACTGCCGAGATTTTTAATGACCGTCTGATGCTGGCCGATAACCTTATCAACAACGAATCCAACCCTTTGTCCATCGACACAGGTCACGACAATCTGTTCGATATCCGGCCGCTTATCGGTTATGGAGAAATGATCCCTGAGATGGACGTACGGCACGAGCCTCCCACGAATTTCAGTGAGATTACAATTGCGCGAAACATCCTTGTCTACCGCTAACTCGACACATTCCTCGACGGCGGCGAGCGGCAATACATAACACTCCTCGCCGACCATCGTGAGAAGTCCTTCAATGATTGCCAAGGTCAAGGGAATCTTCAAGGTTACTGTAGTGCCCTCGCCCTCGACGCTTTTCACCTCCACCGATCCCCGCAGGGCATCGATGTTCGCTTTCACGACATCCATGCCGACTCCCCGGCCCGATACACTGCTCACCACCATGGCCGTCGAAAAGCCGGGACTAAAGATAAAACCGTACAACTCATCATCAGTGATTTCGTCACCTTCCATCATCAAGCCACGTTCTATGGCTTTTAGCCTGATCTTGTTTTTGTTGATACCAGCTCCATCGTCTTTGATCCGAATGAGGACAAGCGCACCCGAATGCTCCGCCTCCAAATGAATGGAGCCTTGCCGATTTTTTCCGGCTGCTTGGCGCACATCAGGGGGTTCGATCCCATGATCCAGAGCATTGCGAATCAGGTGAACCATGGGGTCGTTCAGTTTCTCGATGACGGTTTTATCGAGTTCGGTATCAGCGCCCGTGGTGGTAAGATTCACTTCCCGGCCGAGTTCGCTGGACAGGTCGCGCACCAATCGTCTGAATTTGCTGAAAGTCGAGCCGATCGGCACCATTCTTATATTCATGGTTGTGTCGCGCAGCTCGGCGCTGAGCCGCTCCAGTTCCTCTGCCAGAAAGCGTAGCTGCGTATCTTCCTGGTTGCTCGCGACCTGAGTCAGTCTGGCCTGAACCGTCACCAGTTCACCAACCAGGTTAACCAGTTCATCCAGCTTTGCAGACGGCACCCGGACGCTGGAATCCGCCACCTGTTTCTGCTTGCCCTCAACTTTCGATCTGGCTTTTTTTCGATGTTCCTGCTCTTGGAGAGCTGTGTCTACCTTAGCTTCCGAGAGAATCCCCTTTTCAACGAGTATTTCTCCCAATCGTTTCTGGCTGCTCAACGCCTCTGTCAGCTGTTCCTCGGTCAGGTCACCTCGTCTGACCAGAATATCGCCAAGCCGCTGTTTTTCTGAGGTTTTTTCGTCATTCGCCGGATCATGGTGTTGAACAGCCTCGATTTTCAGTACCGAATCTTCATCAACAAAGATAAAAACATCCTCGATGGCTTCCCTGCCCTTATCGGTCGTGAGCAGAATGTCCCAGCCGATGTAGCAGAGTTCGGGATTTAGTGCCGACAAACGGGGAAGATCTTCATTAATGGCCACGATGTCGCAATCTCCAAGTTCCCGGAGATCTTCAAGTAAAAACGTCGGATCGGTACCAGTCGCAAACACATTCCCGCAAGGTATGAACCTGATGTGCCAGGTGGTGAATCCCGCAGCGGCGGATACATCGTTTTTTTCGGCAACAGTCGATGGGCCGGACGATACCGCGCTGGAGGTTTTCCCTTCGGAAAACTGTTTCAGCTCGGCGATTATACGCCCGGCTTCTTCTGCCGGGGCGCCGCCGTTTTCGACTCCCCCCTGCAGCATCGCCCTGATGACGTCCCGCGAAGCCAGGGTCAGATCGATCAGCACCCGACTGACCGGCAAAGTACCGGAACGGACCCGATCAAATACCGTCTCGACTTCATGGGTAAAGGCGGAAACCTGGTCAAAACCGAACATTGCACCCGATCCCTTGATGGTATGCAGTGCCCGGAAAATACCGCCAACCAGTTCATCGCTGTCGGGTGAATCTTCCAGTTCAAGAAGAAATTCCTCCAACTGCTCGAGGATTTCCGCCGCTTCGACCAGAAACACAGCTCTGCCTGCGTCCAGACCTTGAACATCGCTCATAACTCTTCGGCTCCTTGGACTCTGTTGATTATCTTGTCAGGTACGGCAATAACTGCCAATAGGTATACATTTCGATTTTTCGATCAGCGGAGCACTTTCTTGACGACCTCAAGCAACTGTTCCGGTTTGAAAGGTTTGACTATCCAGCCGGTGGCTCCGGCAGATTTGCCGGCCTGTTTTTTATCCGCCTGTGATTCAGTGGTCAGCATGATTATCGGGATGAATTTGCTCTTCGGATTGGCACGAACTTTTTTGATAAAGCCGATCCCGTCAAGTTTGGGCATATTCAGGTCGGTGATGATCATACTCACTTCGGCGCCGTTCATTTTCGCCAGCCCATCCTCACCATCAACGCCTTCCAAAACCTCGTAACCCGCCCCTTTCAAGGTGAAATTTACCATCTGGCGCACACTGGCGCTGTCATCCACCGCTAAAATTGTTTTTGCCATCGTTCTTCCTCTCTTTACCGTATCGATATATTTTATTTGGATTTGCTCTATCTTGTTCCAATTGTTGTCCGGATCAATCCGACCATAGGCAGCTTTCTTTGGCTCCCGGTAAGCAACCCAGTTGTTTACAATATCCGGACTTTTCCAGAAGCCGGTTGATAGCTTCCCTATCTTCGTATTGCAGATGAATTTTCTTGCCGGACAAGAGACATTCCCGGTGTACTGAGCAAAGGAGCTGAACAAATGACATATCCATCGCGCCAATATTCTGCAGCTCGATAGCCAGGGTGGTGACTTCCTGGATTGCTTCAAGAAGAATCCGATGATTTTCCATGGCCTGCACCATGGTCAAATCTCCTTTGAGCACAAGGACGCCTGCCGGGTCGGTTGTGGTTGTATCGACTGTCCATGAATGTTGCATTTCCTTCCTCCGTCTTGATCCTCGTTTAGGTAGCAGATTGCTTCACTTTCTCATAATTCACTATGGTCCAGGAATCAGAACAACTCCACATTGTCGCCAAAGCTCTCTGTTTCCGTCTGTTCAGCAGCAGTGTCATCACCAAACAATTCAAATCCATCGTCAAACAGATCGACTTCGCCAGTTCCTCCCGCAACTGTGGAACCTCCGGTCACCTGCGCGTGTATGGACCGTTCGCGCTCCATGACGTATTGCTTGGCCAACTCCTCGAGCATCTTCTTTACTTCCGAATTTCCTTCCACGAAATGTGGGTAGAGCTCTTCAATCCGGTCAATAGCTGCACAGATAATCCGCCAGTTCTTGTCGATTCTGTCTCCCATTACTCGGGGAAACCGTATCCCTGGAATCAGTTTGGTTATTCTGGAGGAGAGATCACGGCTTGAGCTGTCCATCCGTCGGCCGATCATGCTCACTTCCTGCAATGATGCAAGAATTGACTCAGTAAATTCTTTCGCTTTGTCGATCATCGCATCAACCGCGTTACTATTTCGGTCAAGATTTACCGAAAACTCCAGCTGACGCTCAGTTCCTTCCATAATACTTTGCAGTATTTCTATGGAATCGGTCGCGCCGTCCCGCGTTTCCTGAGAGAGGCCGCTCAACTCTTTGGCCAGCACTATCAAGGTATTGCCGGCCGCTTCTGTTTTCAGAGCCGCCACCATTGCATTAATGGCGAGTATCTTGACATCAAAGGCAATCTCTTCGATTTTAGTTACGAAGCTACCAATTTCTAATACATTGTCGTAGACATCACGACTGACTTCAGCTGCACTTTTCACTACCTTGAATGAGGCATTCAGAGCCAGGACGACGTTGTCTATTTCCTTCTCAAGATCAGCAACTACCGACCTGTTCCCTTCCTGACCTTCCATCTCCAGTAAGGTTCGGGCGTCTTCCGCCTGGATCATGGCCTGATCCATGGTTTTTCCAAGTCCTGTCTTGATTTGTTTTCTTGCATTGAAAACCTGTTCGTAAATTGAATTGAGATGAGCGACCTGGATGGACAAAATGGAATATATGCCAAGTACAACCTGCTCCCTTTCTTCCGGAGTCTTCAGAGCAGATAATGTTTTCGCTTTTTCAGTGGCTTCAAGGAGAGCAGAAGATACATTTTCAAGCTGTTGTCTGGTAATGTCATGGAACTGCATGGCCATTACGACATCACTTATCCCCTGCACCATCACTTCCGAACGCTGTTGGATGCCTGCCGCAAGCTGATCGGATTTCTGTCCGATTTCCTCCAGTGACTGCAAAATCCTGTAAATTGCCTTTTCGCCGCTGTCGTCATAGGAATTGTCATTGCTGTTCAATACCCGTTGGGAATCTACGATGCCTTTCTCAACGAGATCCGCCTTATCGATGCAGTATCGACAATTATCCTGAACCAGCTTCGCGATATCCACAACCTCTCCGGCAAGAAGAGTGAAGCCTTGCATTCCCTCATAATTTCTGGAGCTTTCCACCTTGATGCCCACGCTCAGGACACGAAATGTCTTACCGATACTGTGTAACCTCCGAATAGGTTCCCGCAATTTTTTCATTTGAGAGAGCAGCTCTGCTAAAAGATGCTCGCCGCTGCCGAGAGAGCTAAGTGTTTCCTGGACATGCGTCGTTATGCCATCAAAAATTGCCGCATTTTCTTTGATGAAGGAACCATTCTCTCCAGCGTTAAAATTCGCCAGGGTGCTCAATTTCACAGAATTATCAGTCATGCCGTAACAGAGGCCCGCCAGGTCATTGAGTGCCTTGCCGATGCTTAAAAACTCTGATTCAGTGTCGGGACCAAGTAATCTGAGATCTTTGGCACAGTCTGCAATAGCATTGAGGTTCAGTTTTGTCATTTGACCGGGATCATCCATAGTACATCCAGGTATACCTTTAATTTTTTTATATTTTCTGATATTTTGTCTATCAGCCTCGTTGTGAAAAGGAATTGCCGTCAATGCTGTATTCGGCAACTCGCTTTTCAATGCTATCACAAACCGGACCCTCAAGAAAACACGCCAAGGCCAATTAATTTATTTCTGCCTTGCGCAGTCTCCAGCGAAACTCAAATATTGCTTGTCTCATCCTTTCATTACCGTCGCCCTGTCGGTGCAGGTCAATATTTTAGGAATTCGTCATCCAGATGATCGGACGCCAGCTCATCCTTTTCCAGAAAAAGCCTGATGCCTGCCGCCTTATCGGCCTGTTTCGCGGCTGGTTGCCGTGTCTTGGCCCTGTTGTTCTTCTGCCGGGTCGGCCTGAGCGTCTCCCGACTACTGCGATTGGCAACGTTTTTCACATCGATCAGACTGGCCAGCATCTGCTTGAGATTATCCGACTGGGCGGAAAGTTCCTCGGCAGTGGAGGCCAATTCCTCGGAGGCGGAAGCGTTCTGCTGGATCACCGTATCGAGTTGCTGAATTGCCTTGTTGATCTCTTCGGCGCCGGTATCCTGCTCGTTGCACGATGCACTGATCTCCTCGACCAGCTCGGCGGTCTTCTGAATATCCGGCACCAGGCTGGCCAGCATCTCACCGGCCTGTTCGGCGACGGCGGTGCTGTTGGTGGAGAGTTGGC
Source organism: uncultured delta proteobacterium (assembly GCA_963835305.1). Taxonomy (GTDB): domain Bacteria; phylum Desulfobacterota; class Desulfobulbia; order Desulfobulbales; family Desulfocapsaceae; genus Desulforhopalus_A. The sequence goes on along the minus strand of CAWIEU010000004.1, from coordinate 425,717 downwards.
TGATCTCGGCAGCTGCCGATTGGCTTCGTTCGGCGAGTTTCCTGACCTCGGCGGCCACCACGGCAAACCCCTTGCCGTGTTCGCCGGCCCGGGCGGCCTCGATGGCGGCGTTCAGGGCCAGGAGATTGGTCTGCCGGGCAATTTCTTCGATAATTGAAATCTTCTGAGCAATGGTCTTCATCGCCCCGACCGTGCCAAGGACGGCCTTGCCGCTTTCTTCGGCATCCTGAGAGGCTTTGCGGGAGATTTTTTCAGTCTGCCGGGCGTTATCGGCGTTCGTGCGGATACTTGAGGCCATCTGTTCCACCGAGGCTGTGGCTTCCTCCACCGATGCCGCCTGTTCGCTGGCCCCCTGGGCCAGCTCCTCGGAGGTCGCCGCCAGCTGGCTGCTGGCCGAAGAGACATTCCCCACCGTATAGTTCACCTCGCCAAGTACCCGGTTGAGCCCCTGAACGATGAAGACAATCAACAGGACCGCCGCCGCTAAGGCCATACCGGTCAGAAGGCTCAGCATCCTGATGGCGAGAGTTTCATCCTGTTCGGCCCGCCGGGAACTGTCTTCGGTGAAATTCTTCACCACGCTGAGCAGGGCATCGACCTCCTTTTCGACATCGCGCAGTTCCTTCTTTATTCTGTCGTTGTTGGCCTGTGCTTCGTCCATTTTACCGTCCTGAACAGCTCCAAGAAGTTCAAGCGTCAGGGCCTCGCTGTCGCCATGTTCTTTCTCAATACCCTTGATCGACGAGAGGACGTGATCGAATTCCCGTCGCTCCTGGTCAGTATCGGCGTTTCGCAGACTTTCCCTGCCCAGTTCTGTGGCCGATTCCAGGGCCTTGCTCACCGACTTGCCCAGGGCGTACACCGATTCGATACTCTTGCCTACTTCGGCGACATCATGGCGATATCCGGCGGCGAGCCCTTCCAGGTAGCGAAGTTCAAGCGCCTGGGAATTCTGGGCGACCTCGGTGATCGCCTCGGTGACAGGAATGTCTATTTCGGCAATGGACGAGAGTTCGTTACCGATCCGCATCATCCTGCTGATGCCAATAAGCGCCACCGAGAGCAAGATAGCCAGGAGAATCGTCGCCATGCCGCTCACTCTGGTGCTTATCTTCATCCGGTCGACAAAGGTCGCTGAGGTGCGGCTTTTGAAAATGAGCAAAAGGAGTCCGAAGATGAGGCAGGAGCCGGGAAAGGCCACCCAGAGCAGGGTGATGTTCGACGATTGGGCGGGCACACTGTCCCGTGGCGCAGCATCAGAGCTGCCGCTGTCCCACTGTTCCGTCCTGCTGCGGGTGGTCGCCACGGGGAAGGCACGGCCGCTGTTTCCTGCCCGAACCTGCATCGCCTGATCGAGTGAGGCGGCCGACGCCGAGGTTACGAAGCCGCCATCATGGATGGCTGCCGGTGTCGGCAGGCTGTCCGCTTGCGCGAGAGCGATTCGTCCAGTCTCGACGGCCACGACAGTCCCCCTTTTCGGAACTATATCAATAGACGACTGACTGTTCTCCTCCCTGTACTGACTGTAGCCCGGTCCAGGATTTCCCCAGGACTCGGAGCTTTTCACTCCGTTATAGCTCCAGTGGGGACTGCTGCCGGCAAAAACGGACAACGGAACCGATAAAAACAGGGAAAGCACAACTCGTCCCACCACTGCCTTCCACCTCAACGCTAATTTCTTTGGCATAGAACAACCTCCTGTTCGGCAGCTTCCGTCTTAGGAGCCGCCACCATCGTGTTAATAGCCGGTGTCCTGAAATCCCCAGGCTATCTCATAATTTTTCGTTACAAAACTCCCTGCTTCCAATGCATGCCAAAGACATCCCCGCTGACTGCCACCGCCGTTAAATCGTGTGAGCCGGGTCACTGAGTGCGCTCAAAGGCGAGCAGAACGAGACCATCAATAAAACTTGCGGAGACCAAAAATTCTCTTTTCCCCTGTGCGGTATTCATTGGAACATGAAATTTATGATGTGGAATGCGGGATTCACTGATTCTCAAAACCAGAATTTTCATAAGGCATGATGAACAATAATTTGTTTTGCCGCATTTTTTGGACATTCGGGAATGCAGACATGCCAATACTTCTCCACTGGACATCCCCCGTACGCAATCGATCGTTTTTTCCACCAGAGCCAAGGCAACCTTATTCGCAGAAACAATGTTCAGGTTGGAATCAACAAGGAAGACAGGGACGTCGAATGTTTCCAGGTAGCCTTCATAAGACAGCTCGTCGGACTGTTTCATCAGGGGGAGATAGCAATCCGCACATATGCCATGTGTCGTTCTTATTATCTCATATGGCTCTTTTTCTCTGATGTACTTACCGCAATAAGAACAAATCAAATGCACTTAGACCCTCTTTTCCAGCCAACGCAGAAATTTCACGCGCCAAGTCTTCCGGCGTTTTTCAATATCACAACAATATACTAAAATGCACATCTGGCTCTTTTAAGCATAATGTGTACCAATGATGTCAATAGATTGTCGAAATACCATTTAATGAAGCCCAATCGGGAACTTGTATATGCTGTATAGCCAAGAGGAGGACGCGACGACGATTTGCCGGAGGAGGTAAAAAGACCACCTGTTGCAGGGAGCGAATTTCACCAGGTATGATGCATTTTCAATATCGGACAACAGAGAACGATATCCAGTTGTAATTATTGCACTAACAGGCTTGAAGAGAGCAGCTTGCCACATTTGGGGAGGTGGCTTTCTTGCCTACTTCCCCGAGGTTTGTAAACGTGTGCGATGCGGGAGGGGGGCGATTGGCGGGCCGCCCCAAATAAAACGCAGAAGAGTAGAGCCGGATATCAGTTCGCTTCCGTTTCCCTTGAGAAATCCTTTACGGAAAGCCCAAGCTCTTTTATCTTGATATAAAAATTTTTTTTATGCATCCCGCTTAATTCAAGGGCTTTTTTAAGACTTCCCTTCGAGAGATAGAGAGTGTTCATGAGGTATTCTTTGTCAAAATCCAGCAATACTTCTTTTTTGGCATCCTTATATATCTTGAATGGCTGTTTTTCGCCGGTCCCGCCCAAGGCCCTTTGAACATCGGCAAGAGATATCCTTCGGGTATCCGATACCTGTGATATCTTGTAGAGGGTTTGCTTCAGCTGCCGTACATTTCCTGGCCATTGCTCCTCTACCAGCCGGGAACAGGCATCGGCCGAGATATCATAGGTGATGTTTTTGGCGGTCCCGAAAAGGGTCAGAAAATGCCAAATCAGTGGAACGATGTCGGCTTTGCGTTCACGTAACGGCACTGTTTTGATTATGGCTCCCGACAGCCGGTAAAAAAGGTCGGAGCGAAAGCCGCCCTCATTGCACATCTTTTCAAGATCCCTGTTGGTGGCTGCAACAATTCGGACATCGGCATGTTTGATGATGGTGTCGCCTACTTTGCAATACTCTCCATCATCCAGAAAGCGGAGCAGTTTTGCCTGTACTTCGGGAAGTAGTTCACCGATCTCATCCAGGAACAGGGTGCCTTTATCCGCGGCACCGACATAGCCCGCGGTTGTTTTCGAGGCTCCTGTAAATGCACCGCTGACATGTCCGAATAACTCCGATTCCGCCAGCGCCCCCAGTGTGGCGCAGTTGATGGGAAGGAAAGGTTTAGTGTTTCTTTCACTGTTTCTATGAATATCCCGGGCGATAATCTCTTTACCGGTCCCCGATTCTCCCATGATAAGAACGGGCAGACTCGTTTTGCCGACAGAAAATATCTCCTGGCGGATATCCCGGGTTGACATCGACACGCCAACCAGGTCGCAACCCCGAATCTTGCTGGAGTCGGCCAGATAGGCATTACGAAGTCTTTGAAAGTGCAAAGCCGCATAAACCGTGTAGACCAGTTGGGATTCATTGAAAGTTTTGAACAGGTAATGTGTCAGCCCCATTTGCAGGCAGGGGTCGAGATTATTCTCATCCGGTACTCCGGTAACGATGATAATTTCCGTGTCCGGGTAATTTTCCAGGATTCTCCGCGATAACTGCACGCCATCGATTCCCGGCATGTTGATGTCGATAAGCGCTAGTTGAAATTCCTGTCGATCGACGATTGCATAGGCTTCCTCAGGATCGGAAAACGAAGTCACCTGATAACCATGGAATGTCAGTACCTCATCGATAAAATCCGCAATGGAGGTTTCATCGTCGACAACCAGCACTCTTACTTTTTTCTTCATTTTCAAGGAGTTATTCATCACGATTCAGAATATCTTCAATTTGTTTGGCAGTGAAAGGTTTTTTTAAAAATAAGGCCTTGTACTTCAGGTATTTCGGCTCATCGATATTGTCTCCGGACATAAATATTACCTTCGGCTGTGTGCTGATAGTCAGCATTTTTTCCAGACATTCGAACCCGTCACCATCAGTCAATCCTACATCGATTAAAAGAACGGTCACTGCTTCATGAACAAGCTCGAAGTCTTCCTCGGCTTCCATACAAGTCTCTGCTGAAAAAACCACATGCCCGCGGCGCTGCAGAATACTCACTATTACATCCCGCATGGCCTCGTCATCTTCAACGACAAAGAATACTTCTTTTTTATTCTTAACTTTTTTCGCTTCCGGAGCGGTCAAAACCACAATTTCTTTCTCGGAAAGTGGAGTTTTGCCCTCGATTGTTTCAGGTACTGGCAGCCGCACCGAAAAAACCGTTTCTTCGTTTCTGTCGTCTGAATAAAACAAACTGCCGCCATGGTCCTCGGCAATATTCCGTGCCGCGTACAGCCCTAACCCCGGAAGACCCCGTTGTGCCGTTTTTGTGGTTACAAATGGCTGAAAAAGTGATCTTCGGACGGCGGCAGAGACCTTTCCCCTGTTTCGTACCGAAAGAATGATCGCTTCTGCCAGGCCGTGAGGCAGGTCCGCCTGCACAATAATGGTTCCGCCTTCCGGCATTGCCTCAAAACTATTTTCGCCAAGATAAAACAGCAGCATTACGATGTCTTTCATTCTGCAGTACAATCTTGGAAATTTTCCGTGTTTCTCAATAAGAAAGGTATGGGAACGAGAGAGAGTATTCAAAGATTCGACAGTAAGGTCCAGTATCCGGTCAAGAGAATGATACGCTTTTTCAACATTGAGATAACGGGAAAATTCATAAAGGATTGAAGTCCTGCTAACTCCCCTCGCCAAAAGATCACCAATGAGCTTCACTCGGTTTTTTTCGACAGCGCCGGCGCCTGCCTCGTGAGTCAGCAAATTCAACTGCCCGGACAAGCCGGTAAAGATATTATTATAATCATGGGTCACCCCGCGAGTCATGAGGCAAAGCGATTGGAAGTACTTGTATTCCATTAAAAAATTTTTCTGATTTACTCCCGCCGGAAACTCGCCCGGTATCTGACTTTCATTTTCCATATCTTTTCTTCCAACTAATCATTATCGCCTCCGGGAAGGCAGGCTGATTATTCCTATCATCTGCTTAACACTTCGGCTTCGCTCCAATCATTTGATGCCGGTTGGCATTTACCTTTGAATTAGCAAATCCCATACCATAAATGACAGACATTAACACCTAACACCTTTTAGCACCTTAATAACTCATTTCCTGTTAATCTAAGAATGATAATCTCGATGCTGTGCCTACTGACAACCCATAAGGTTCCATCTCCGAGTATTTCCAGTGGTTATTTTACCTCCCTGTCAACCGCCGACAAAACTGCTGTATCGGTCATTATCGCCAAATAGGAGTGTTATGATCAGCAGAGGGAAACATATCCCCCGGCCATCACAGATTTTTTTACTTCTTGCCGAAAATTACCGGCCTTGATGTTGGAGGAGGTATAATTACCTCCCACCGTACTTGCCGAAAACTGATAGGCGGGATACCGTCATTACTTTCCATCGAAGTTTAGCATTGTCCCGACTACTTTACAAATTGCCCATCCGGTAATCGAACATCATCGAGTCATTGACCATTTCTGAAAACCAGCCGGGGGGAGGCCGGAACCCGGCCAAGAAATTACCGCAAAAGAAGCCGCTCCGGCCGGCCCCTTATGACCTCGAAAATAGACAGTGAACAGATCCGTCTTAAAGTTACTTATAAAGGCAGCCATCATATGACTGCGGATCTCACTCCAATTACCGGCTGTTTATCTCAAAGTTGGTCCCGCTTCGGCAGTGAAGACCACCGCCGTATCCGCTCGTGATGTGCTTTCTATCAAAAGGTATCATGACAAAAGGATATTACACAATGATTGACGAGACAGAACATAAACTCAGCACAAGACATCTCCGAATAGAGGATTATCCCGTGTTACACCATATTTCTGCCAGGGCATATAAGGGCGTTGCCTCTCCCTGGACCGAGGAGCAATTGAACAGGTTGATCACCTTATTTCCCGAAGGCCAGATCTGTATCGAGGACAAAGGCAGGCCTATCGCCATTGCCCTGTCCGTGATCATCGATTTCAGCCTGTTCGGTGATCAACACTCCTATAGTCAGATTGTCGGAAGCGGAACCTTCAAATCTCACGATCCCGACGGAGATTATCTGTACGGCATTGACGTTTCGGTAGATCCGGACTACCAGGGGATGCGGCTTGGCCGCCGTCTGTACGATGCCCGCAAGGAGCTGGCGGAAAACCTCAACCTCAAGGGAATCCTGCTCGGTGGACGCATACCCGGCTATCACAAACATTCCAGGGAAATGCAGGCCCAGGAATACATCCTGAAAGTAAAAAGCCGGGAACTTTACGATCCCGTGCTCACCTTTCAGCTCTCCAATGATTTCCATGTTCGCAATATCCTCGATGACTACTGGCCGGGTGATCATCAATCCCGTGGCAATGCGGTTCTTTTGGAATGGATCAACATCTATTATCAGAAAAAATCCAAACTCATCGGCAAGACAAAGTCCATTGCCAGACTTGGTGTTGTCCAGTGGAAGATGCGGCGATTTGAGTCCTTCGAAGATTTTATGCAGCAGGTTGAGTTTTTTGTCGATACGGTAAGCGACTATCAAGCGGACATAATACTTCTGCCGGAACTGCTCAATGCCCCGCTCATTCATACCTATGAAGGCAACAACCCGGCTGAAGCCATGCGTATGCTGGCGGGATATACGGAAGATATGCGTCAGGCCATGATCGAAATGGCTCTCAGCTACAACATCAACATTATCGCGGGCAGCGTGCCGCAGTTACAGGATGACGGCAAGCTGTACAACGTCAGTTATCTCTGCAGACGCGATGGCACATGGGACAGCCAGGAAAAGCTGCACATCACTCCGGAAGAAGACAGCGCCTGGGGCTTCAGCGGTGGCCATGAGCTCAAAATCTTTAATACCGATGTCGGGAAGATCGGAATTCTTATCTGCTATGATATTGAATTTCCCGAACTGGCCAGGCTCCAGGCATTAAAGGGTGTGAAACTTTTACTGGTGCCTTTCTGGACGGACACCAAAACCGGCTACCTGCGCGTTCGGCGCTGCGCCCAGGCCCGGGCGATTGAAAACGAATGTTATGTTGCCATCTCGGGAAGCGTGGGCAATATCCCCAAGGTCGAAACCATGGGCATCCAATATTCGCAAGCCGCGATATTTACGCCATCTGATTTTTCCTGTCCTCACGATGCCATAGCAGCCGAAGCGACACCAGGCATAGAAACGACTTTGATCGCTAACCTTGATCTTGAATTGATTAAAGAAATCAGGGCGATGGGCAGCGTACGTAATGCCGAAAACCGGCGAACGGATCTGTATGAGCTCCGTTGGCTCAATGCATAAGACGTGCAAATTTCAGAAATTGCGGGGGACTGAGAAATGTTGGAGCAAAAGTCATGGATTTCCCACTCACTCCCCCGTATTTCCGGGTCGTTCACTCTCCTGCATAATAGCAGGATCTGATGGACAGCGGCTTGATCCTGCCGGAATTGATGGCTTCAATCGTTTCCCATGTTTTCTGCGGCAGATACTTTTTGAGAGGTTGCTCGACCTGCATCATCTGAGGAAAAGCGTTTGCCAGTTGATTATCCCACTTCTCTGAAAAACGGAGGAGATCATCTGGATACACGACAGTTCTCTCCCCTCCTTCGGGATCAGCCTCAAACGGTTCAATGATATTGAGATAGCCGTAATCATCCGTCAATTCTTCTCCAGGTTGAATATCTCGAATGGCAAGCTGAAATTCATAGGGAGTAAGACAACAATTAGCCTTAAAACTGTGATTGGTATAACGGCAGTTATCCCAGCAGAAGATGTAGTTGCCCTTTTTGTTACGAAAAGAATATTTCAGCAGAATTTCCTGATAGAGAACATCATAACCCGCCAGCTCTTCAGGTTGAATTTCCCTGTCGAGCGGGTCGAAAATCCAGGTAACCGTGCCGCAGGGAATGAGTCGGGCAGCAAAAAGGCCATAACCTTTATTGGCGTCAATAAAGCGTACTTCAGTGTTCGGGTGAATCATTAAGAGATCTCCGATAATGGGATTAATTTATGAAATAACAAAGCGGTGCATCCGTCCTCATAATAGTTGATTTTCCGGCCGTATTCGACAAACCCGTAGTTTCTGTACAGCTTTATCGCCGGCTCATTATCAATGCATACTTCCAGAATAAGCCGATCGCGCTTGTGCTCTCTTGCCGCCTGCTCCATGAAATCGAGCAATTTGCCCGCCACTCCCTGATTTCTGGCGTGGGCGGCGACACCTATGGAGTATATACGCAGATTGCGGCTACGTTTACGTTTCAGCAGCACCATGTAGCCCAGAATTGTTCCGGCGGATTCCGCCTTGACGACAATACTGTTGGCCCTGGTCAGCAGATATTTGAATTGACGACGGGAAATCCGATCACATGAGAAAAGCTCTTCCTCCAGTTCGATCAGAGTCTGAAGGTCATGAAGAGTCGTCGGGGAAATGGCAATCATTACTGTAATTTTTACGATGCCATCAAAGTTTAATGGGGACGTTCGCCAATTTCGCTGTAATGCAGGTCCGTGGGACCGATATAACCCGCCCGGGGCCGAATCAAACGGTTGTTGCTCCACTGTTCAAGGATGTGTGAAGTCCAGCCGACGATCCGGCTCACGGCAAAAACAGGGGTAAACAATTCCTGCGGCAATCCCATCGCACTATAAAGGGAAGCCGTATACAAGTCGACATTGGGAAACACTTTAGTCCGATCGAGGACTACTCTTTCAATTTCCCTGGTGATTTCAAAATGATTTGAATTACCTACATGCTGAGTAATGCTCCGGGCATGTTCCCTCAATATGCCTACCCTTGGATCTTCGCAAGAATAAACACGATGACCGAACCCCGGGATTTTGATTTTATTGGCCAGCTTGTCGAGAATAATCGCTTCAGCTTTCTCAGGGGAGCCGATTTCATCGATAAGCTGCATGACCGCCATATTGGCGCCGCCATGCAGCGGCCCTTTGAGGGCGCCGATGGCCGAGGTCACCGAAGAGTAGATGTCGGCCATGGTTGCAGCCGTCACCCTGGCCGCAAAAGTGGATGCATTCAGTTCATGGTCGGCATGGAGGATAAGCGCCACGTCCAGGGCTCTTTCTATCAGCGGATCCGGTTCTTTACCCTGTAGCGTATAAAGAAAATTAAAGGCTATGCCATGGCCGGGAATCGGCTTGATCGGCTCCAACCCCTGCCGCAGGCGCTGGTGTGCCGCAATAAGTAAAGGAATACGCAAAGTGAGACGCTGGGCTTTTCGCAGACAGGCATCGAGCCCGATATTTCCACTGTCCGGATCCCAGTGCCCCAGGGACGATACGGCAGTCCGGATGACTTCCATGGGAGTAGCCATTTTGGGGAACATCCTGAGGATCATGACCGTTTCCGTCGGCAGAGCCATGGAACCTGTGAAGCCGTCAAGAAAGGCCTTGAATTCTATCTCACGGGGTAGACAACCATACCAGAGGAGATAGGCAACTTCCTCAAAAGTGCTCCTCTCCGCTAATTCCAGGGCGTCATACCCCCGGTAGACGAGTCGGCCGTTCTCACCGTCGATAAAACAGATCCGGGAAACACATGCCACTATATCGGCGAGCCCGGCCTCTGTCTGTTTTTGTTCCGTTTTTTTGCTGTCGGATGTCACAACTTGTTTCCTTTACAAACTCGTAAAAAACTAAAAATCAGGGATGGCTAACTAAAAAATTGGCTGAAAAATAACTCGGGACACTGTGCGGTAATGCCAATCGGGCGCGTACGTATCCCTCCTGGAATCTCCTTTCCCATGAGCGAAAAAGAGATTCCAGGTTTTCGGTCCCGAAAAATGGGCAATCAGTCGGGATCTGGTTCTTTGTGAAAGAATCGGTCCGGCGTACTAAAGTACGTCGTAATGATTGAAAATTTGCAGCAATGAAGCAGATGAAGAGCTTTTATGATGCCATCACTAATGATAATCTCGTAAAAAGTCACTATGTTAAGTAAGGATGGACTCTGAAAAAAGCTCGATATACGAGGCATAGTGTCTGAAACGGCAATTTGGTAGTACATATGTTGTACGGCTAATTACCGTTTCAGGCCTACAACGACGTAGATCGAGCTTTTTACGATTCCAGCACTAATCATTAAATAAGGTATCCCCATAGTAGTCGTCAGGATCATAATCGGCTTCAAGCATGGTTAATTTCACCGGATCTTTCGATTCGAGCACATACTCTGTCCCGCATTCATAACAAACTATAGCGTCTCCCTTGCTGAAATAGTACTCAATCGGAATAAATTCCATACAGATGACGCATTTCCCAAACCGTCCCCGATCACCCTGATGTTTGTTAAACTTTCCCATGGCGTCCTCCTCTTTATGTTTTAGTACCTTAGAAATTCATTTTTGTTTTTTTGAATGAATTTCGTGAAGGTACTTATACCCCACAAAGCATGGGCACTCAAAAGAGTCCCCGTGCATTGCGGGGGTGTTGATCATGGATAGCCTAAGAGATTGTCTAACAAGAAACGTGCCATTTTCTTGTTCAGGATATCATACCGGAATTACAGACTAAAAAATGTTTCATAACGTTAAGGAGAAATCAAGAGTGCACAATAAAGATTCCGATCAGCTGGGCAAAATTTTAATCATTTACATACAATATTCCGCAATAACGTGAAGTTACCGCTTTTTTCCGATCTACTCGCATTATTCCGATTTTCTGAAGTCTTCTTTTTTCAATCCGTATATCTTCATTTTGTTATAAAGGGCCCGCGGAGTCAACCCGGCTAATTGCGCCGATTCCCCAATGCTTCCATCGGTATATTCAAGCAGTTCAACCAGATATTTTCGTTCCGCGGCCTGCGACAGAAAAGTTTTGTATGATTTCAGCGTCGTGCCGGGCCGAAAGGCATGTTCGTTCAATTCAGTGCCGGACAGATGCGAATGAGTAAGCGGCAGGCTGGGAATATGAATAAGATCAGCGGTGATAATTTCGCTATCAGCCAGCATGACCGCCCTTTCAATAACATTTTGAAACTCCCTGATATTACCGAACCATGGAACCGAAAGCAGAATTTTCTTGGCCTGTCTATCCAACCCCTTGATATAATCGCGTCCGTCCTTCTTCTTCTTGTTGATGAAATGCTGGGTAAGTAGCGGTATGTCTTCGATTCTGTCGCGAAGCGGCGGAACATGAATCTGAAATACCGACAAACGGTAATAGAGGTCGGATCGCAACCGTCCTGAGTTGAGCAGTTCGAATGGATCGGTGTTCGTTGCCCCTATCACACGGAAATCGGTACTTACCTCCGTGTTTCCTCCCAGACGCTGTAAACTTTTTTCCTGCAGCACACGCAGCAGACGAACCTGCATGGCAGGCGACATGGATTCTATTTCATCGAGAAAAAGAGTTCCGCCGGCGGCATGTTCAATCTTCCCTACCCGGCGATTGGTGGCGCCGGTAAATGCCCCCTTTTCATAGCCGAAAAGTTCGGATTCCAACAGGCTGTCCGGCAAGGCACCACAATTCACAGCCATAAACGGGCCGGATCTGCGGCGGGATTCATTATGGAAAATGTGGGCAAGAAGTTCCTTGCCGGTTCCCGTTTCTCCCTGCAGAAAAACCGGTGACTCCGTCGGTGCAATATCTTTGACGAGATCCAGCAGTTGTTCCATGAGTGGGCTTTTGGTGACAATAGCCTCCCGTCCCGGTTGCGCCTGAATATAACCAGCCAGATACCTCTCCCGGTTTTGTTCCCGGATATCCCGCATCAACTGCGAAAAGAATTCGGCACAGCGACCAATATCCTCATCGGCAATGACATTTACTTTGCTCGACTGACTGATCGCCTGCCGGCCGGCAAACCCGTCGGCCTTGCCTATGAGAAAGATATGCGGTGTATTATGGGTCGCTATCAGTTCAGAAAGGGAAATTTCGGCAAAATCAGGATGAGCGCCTTCCATTATCCACACATCAAAAATGCGTGAAAAGGCTGTGGCGTAAAATTCGGCAGACGAATTGACGCGCAAAAACCTACAGGCCATCGAGGAAAAATCAGCAACGAGTTTTTCGCGTTTCTCTTTAAGGCCAAAAATGAGAATATTGTACATAGTACGTCATCCAGGGTAATGATTTGTGCCGTTTTAATCCCAGCAGCGGAAGAACACCTCGGTTTTTTCAATACCCTTGAAGTTGGTTCTTCATCTGGTTGTTCACGGATACTTCCCATGCCTCCCTCTCTTTATACTCTACTTTCGATGTACTTGAAAACAAAGTAAATTAACTGAAAAATGCAAAACGTTTTTGCGGCTTTTTGCGAAGCGGAGAACGCTTACGGCAGCTGAAAGGTTCGCATAAACTTGCGATCGATGTAATCCTTGATGCGAAATGCCAATTTTCCTGAAAAAGTGAGAGACCATTTAGAAAGAACCCCCTGCCCGTCGCCCAGATTATAAATCAGCAGATACTTTCCTCCCGGTGAAAATTCTTCGGGTTCTTTTCCTTCGAGACAGGCCATCAGGTTCCTATACAAAATCAAATTCTGCCTGACGGCGTACACTCCCACCTTATCAAGAGGCTCCGGATCAAAGTAGATACAATCGCCGCCGCCAAATATATTGTTGTACCGGCTTGATCTCAGAAAACCATCCACCAGCAATCCTCCGTCTGGACCGACCGGCAGACCCGATGCGGCAAAAAGCTGCGAAGGTTTTACGCCGACTGCATGAAAAATGATGTCTGCCTTGTAACTGCTGCCGTTTTCCAGGATAAGCCGGTCGTTTTCCACCTGCTTGACGTAGCCGGCTTGAAGTATTTCAATCCCTTTTTCCTCCAGTATTTTTCTGATCAGCCGGCCAACCCTGCCAGGTCTCCCGGGCATGAATTCTTTACCACCAAACATCTGGATATTCGGCACATTCGTTCCCTGCTCCCGGCAGAGCTGATGAATATTTCCGGCAATTTCAACAGCGGAAGGGCCACTGCCTATGACGGCAATTGTTATTGGTTGCGCAGCTGCAAGCTCGATGATTCGTTTTTTAGCAACCAGCAGATTTTCTATAGGCTTGGCAGTAAAAAAGTTGGAGGAGTCTCCCTGAAAGATTTGTCGGGGTACATACGAACCCGCATTGCAGGAAAGAACGTCGTAGGGAATTTCTGTTGCAGCGCCCCCGTCTGCCTGCTCTAAAAGAACGAGCTGCCTACGAGGATCGATGCGGTATGCTTTACCAAGGATAAAAGTACCGCCCTTGGCTTCAACGAGCCTGCGCGTTGCAAAACGGATTTCATCCGGGTGGTATGTACCGCCTAACATCCCCGGGCCCATGCCGCTGTAATAATGATATTCAGACGGCTGGATGACAGTCACCCCGTATCCTTTTTCAATAAAGGTCTGCAGGTTGGCCAGGGTGACCATATGCGCATGGCCGCCGCCGATGAGAACCAGGCGCTTTCTCATGTTATTTCCTTTTGAAGGTCAATATAACTACTCAACCGGGCTATATGATTTCGTTCTTCCTCGGCAATCTGGAACAGGACCTCTTTGGTTTTATCGTTAGTGCTTTGTTCCGCCGCCCGCAGGTAGAGATCGAGCGCCTGCGCTTCAATGGCCAGCGCCAGACCAAGCACCTCCACCTCGGAATTGAGATCAACCTTATAGAGCTGCAGATACTCTTCGGTCGTCAAGCCGCCTTCCATGGCGGGTTCGGCGATTTTTTCGGCGAAATCCGCAACCGTCATGACGGTTCCGGTCATCTCCCTGTAGAGTTCGACTAACCGTTGCTGATGCAGGATCTCAATATCGGCAAGTTTGCCGAAAAGTAATTTTGTCGGCTCCAGTGAGACCTTCGATTGCATCGAGAGGTAAAAGTCCCGGAGGCCCATTTCCAGGCCAAAACCGATAACAATCACCTCTTCGGGAGTCTCGCTTGCGGTAAAAAGGTGTAAACCGGTCTCCTCATCGCCGACCGCCACCTGTTTTTTCCAGGCCTTTATCCCACCAGACAAATTATATACCTTGGCAAACCCCTTGCCTGCCAGCATTTGCGCAGCGACCCGGCTGCGTCCGCCACTGGCTCAATATATAATAATCGGTTTTTCCTTCTCCAGTTCCTCCATGCGACTATCCACATCGCCGAGTGGAATAAGTTTTGCGCCCGGCAGGTGGCCCTGTTTATATTCTTTCGGTTGCCGGACATCGAGAAAGGTAACATCACGATCAGGAGTCCGATCGACGAGCTGGTGTGCCTCTTCCCAGGTAACGGAAGAAACAGGAGTTAAAAATTGCTTCCATTTCATAATCTGCTCCATGGGTTAAGTTTCAAATGACTTGTCTGATAATACAATGGGCAGCATAAATTTTCACTCCATCTTTATGAGAGATCCGTCCTTATTCAACGACACCGGCAATTATGACAAAGTCGTAAAAACCTAAAAAGCAAGGATGGCTAAGTAAAAAACTTCAGATTCGAGGCGCGCAAATTTTCAATCATTTCGACGTACAAGAGGTACTTCGAAATGATTGAAAATTTGTGGCAACGAAGAAGGTGAAGAGTTTTTACGACGCCGGCAATTATGAAAAACATGCATGCAAGCAGCAGGAATATTTTTATTGCATCGCAGCATAAATTTCCCCATAATCTTTCAGCCGGGTATACTGTTAAAAACATCCGGCCACATATGGATTTCAGCTACGGCTGTTTAATGAGGGAGAGATTGAATTAATAAGCAGAGAATAAAAGAGATAAACTCAATTCCGGCATAAAATAGCCTGGAAGATTATTAATTCCTTAAAATTTTCCATTTGAATAATCTTATTTTACGCGAAGAAAAATGAAAGAAACCGACACAGAATCGACCCAATCCAGCCATCGTTTTTGTCTTATGTGCGGGCGGGACAATCCATTCTCATTTGGCCTGAAGTTCAAAAAAAATGCTGACGGTGCAGTATCAACGACATTCACCGGAAACAGGAATCTGCAGGGATACACAGGAGTTATGCACGGTGGCGTCCTTTCTGCCCTGCTCGATACCGCCATGGCTCAATGTCTTTTGCATCAGAATATCGAAGCAGTGACGGGAGAATTGAATGTCCGGTATCTCGAACAGGTGGCCTGCGACGGGACACTCGACATCATGGCCTGGATAGATTCATCTCTGCCGCCGCTCTACCATCTCAAGTCGCAAATCCGCATCGATAACAGAATAGTCTGCAAAGGCAAAGCCAGATTCATGCAGAGAGCACGCCTTGGATGACAAAAGCCGCGAACAATACTGTTCAGGAATCCTATCAAACGGGAACGGAGGATACATGGCAACAACAATGACTCGCAATAATTATCTGGATGAAAACCTGAATCATTTCATAGAACAATTATCGGCATGGCTGGCAATACCAAGCATCAGCACCCTGTCAGAACATAAGGATGACGTCCGCAAAGCTGCCGAGTGGGTAAACGACAGACTGTCCGCGATCGGTTTTCCCACAACACAAATCATTTCAACTGCAGGACACCCTCTGGTTTATGCCGAATGGCAAGTTGATGATAAGCAACCGACTCTGCTCATTTATGGACATTATGATGTTCAGCCGGTCGATCCGTTAGAGGAATGGATCAATCCACCTTTTCAGCCAACCATTCGGGACGGCAACATTTATTGCCGTGGCGCAAGCGACGATAAGGCCCAAATCGTCCTGGTTCTTGCAGCTCTCGAAGCATGGGTCAAAACGGATGGGACCCTGCCGGTGAATATTAAAATTCTTCTGGAAGGAGAAGAGGAAGCGGGTGGAGCATCAATCGAAAGTTATGTCCGGCAAAATCCGCAACAGCTCCGGGCCGATGCCGTGTTAATCTGCGACACCCATATGGTCGACCCCGAACAGCCCTCCCTCGTTACCGGTCTTCGGGGAGTGCTTTATACCGAAATCGCCGTATTCGGAGCCAAAACCGACTTGCATTCGGGCAGTTATGGAGGAGTCGCGCCTAATCCCATTCACGCCCTCTGCATCCTGGTAAACCGGTTGAAAGGAGAAGACGGCATCATTCAAATTCCAGAGCTTGCCGCTGCCATTCCGAGTCCATCGGCTGAGGAAAAAAGTTTCTGGCAGAGCGATCCTTTGCATATCGGAAAAGCGTTGCGCATCGAAATGGGCGTGGAAGAGCTGGTGGGCGAAAACCAGTATACACCTCTGGAAAGAATCGGCCTCCGGCCAACCCTCGAAGTCCACGGCATTCGTGGCGGTTTCACCTCGGAAGGGGCAAAAACGGTCATCCCGGCGTCAGCAGTGGCCAAAATCAGCTTGCGTCTCCCGGCAAATATCGACCCAAATGAGACTTTTGGCTGGTTGGAGAAGGCGGTACATCGGCACATGCCGGCAGGATATAGCGTCCAGCTTACCAATCTGCACGCCGGGAAAGGCTTTTATGTAACTCCCGGCAACCGTTTTATCCAGGCTGCCGCCGATGCTCTTGAAACAGTCTATGGCAAGACACCGGTATTCATGCGCGACGGCGGCTCCATTCCCATTGCCGCCCTTTTTGATGCTGTTCTCCATGCGCCTGTGGTGTTAATGGGTTTCGGACTGCCCGATGATACCATCCATGCACCCAATGAAAAATTCAGCCTGCAGCAATTCTCCAAGGGGATGAAAACGGTCGCCGAATTTTTAGGACGACTGGCTAGCTGACCCATCTCCGGTCAGCACAAATCAGCCTGCGGCCACCGGCGTAGGGGCGGGTTCCAAACCCGCCTTAGGGATTATACTAGTGTTACTAATAGAGGCTAAATTCTAGACTAAATCAATCTTGAAACTGAAATTTGAACCTATCAAAACAGCAAAAGGATACTGTTACTAGTTACTAATACAAAGTTTTTTCTTTCCCTACTGCTTCGCCCCTTTGATCTCTAGTCAAGGGGGCGCTTCAGAAAACGGATAGCAAAGTACGCTAAGCTTACCTGGCGGCAAGAGTGTCATATCCCGAATTGTATCAGAACAGGGATCTCTACTCTTCGATCCAAGGTTATTATGGAGAACCTTTTCTCCCCAATCCATTTTTTGTTGTTAGCGAATCGGCGTTACCGGCCTTTCAATCATTGATGCCATTGTTGCTGGTGAACGAGATCGTAAAAAATTGGCCGACCTAACTGATCCAAGGATAAAAGTAGATCGGAGAACCATCCTTAAATCGCTTGAGGGGCTACTTTGCAATTTGTGAGTGCTTGTATTTATTTTGGGGGCTTCAAATTGGTGGTGTTTTATGGGTTTATGCAACATTGCTAAAGTTGCCCGGCGCAAACTCAGAGAACTCGAAATCACAATCGGCTTGATGATTAAAGGTGCCTCCTGGCAATCATTTTGAAGCGCTCAGGGGAGATCGCAATGGTCAATACAGCATCCGCATCAACGATCGGTGGCGAGTCTGCTTTTATGGGAATGATCCATCATTTTTTTCTTTCATATCGTTTCGCTTGAGAGGCGTTGGCAATAAACTTTATTAGAAAATTCAGACAAATATCCGTACCCTCTCCAAGCGATGGTTCGCCCATCATCTATTTTTTAAATATGATTTCAGATCCCTATAATAGTTTTCATGGGGTCCGATAGTAATCAACTCGAGATCTTCGCCAACGATACGATATGATAAGAGATACTCTGTCTTGATTAATTTGAATTTATACACAAAAACACCCTTCAAATCTCCTTTCTTCTCAGTACCAATCGAGGGGTTGGTGATGATGGCCGTAATTGCGTCATCTAATTCACGTTTTTCTTCGAATTTAAATTTTTTGACTTTCCTTCCGAAGGAACTTGATTGAAATACTTTCATAGTCCCCTCAGCCAAATTTATAC
The DNA here is from genome assembly GCA_963835305.1 of uncultured delta proteobacterium. Lineage (GTDB taxonomy): Bacteria > Desulfobacterota > Desulfobulbia > Desulfobulbales > Desulfocapsaceae > Desulforhopalus_A. The sequence goes on along the minus strand of CAWIEU010000004.1, from coordinate 407,469 downwards.
TCTTCTTTTTCCCCCTGTTCCAGCTCGGCGAGTCCGACAAATATTTCCTTAATTAAATCATAAGTCAGATCCGGATTTTCTTCCGCGCACTTTCCAATCCTTGCCCAATGTTCAACTTGACCCGCCAAAGATCGATGATCAATTTTGCTGTATTTACGCGCTTCATTCAATAATTCGTCAGATATCCTAACCGGCATTGGCATTTTACTACCTCCTCTATTGAGTTGTTTTCCTATTGTCAATATAGGCCAAAATGTAGCAAAATGCAATCTATAACTCCTTTTTGCTTCGAAAGTGAGTGCTACGCTATTAAAACTGCGCCGTGCCAGCTTCGAGATGTTCAGGTGGTTAAGTGATTATGGGAATTCTCCGTTTTCCTCTTCACATTGCTTATCATGGATGTCCCCCATATTCCGCGTCGGTAAACTGATCAGCGCTTGTCTTGGCATGGGAATAAGACATCGAGCACTATTCTTAAATTCAACAATTAAACAACGTCCCCTCATCGCCCGTCGCCCATCCCCTCATCGCCAATTCTTGTACATCCGCAATAAATCGGCACATGATCTAAGCTCATTGTATGCCACTACATCATTTGGAGGTAAGGGCTGTTCATGGTCTTCTTCTTTTCTTAGATTATTATCAGACATATTTTTCCTTTTTACATGTAGAAGTTGGTGGCTATCGAGCAAGTTCAACATATTGCTCACCGGACCCGCGCTGTTTGCGGGTCCGGTGAGCAAATGGTTATCTATTTATATTTTTTGAATGTTTGTTCTAATAGCTATTTTGCATTTTTCCACGGGCCGCTCCTTTTCTTTGCGGATCACAAAGTGATAGAGATAGAGTTTTTCAACTTTCTCTCTTGCCCAAGGGGTTTTACGAAGGAACTTTAAGCTAGTATTAAAGGTTGGATTCACACCAAATACTTTAATTTTTATTTTATCAGCGAGGTAGGGAAAGCCATGGTATTCCACTAAGTCTTCTAGCATGTTTTTGAGCGTTATTCCATGTAAGGGGTCTTTATCTTTAAAATCCTTATTTTCAGTCATCGGCTCATTCTTTAAATGGTATGGATCGTACCTCAAGTGAGGTTAATATATAAAAATGTTTAAGATAACGAGTCCGTAGAAAAAGCCAAATTTTAAAATTTGTTATTTGGCCGACAGCGTTAACTTCTGATTTTAAATATTCAAAATCAAACTATCCGGCGTCCACAGAAATATTAAACTGCTTTCTAACGCCGGTAATCTCAATAAAGGTGTTGCCCTTTCATAGAATAATTAGTGTTATTCTATAAGTTTTTATTTACGCATATCCTGTGCCGCAGCTATGAATCTTTTTCAGGTTGTGCACTATGCAGAACAGATTCCACTGCGTATTCACTTTCTGCTTTCCTCGCAGAGTAAATCTATCCAGGCCGAGAATGGAACGGATATGGGCAAATGGCGGCTCACCCACCGCAAGCCGCATACTATAGATAGCCCGGCCTTTTGCTGAATCGATCTTCTCTTTCATCTTCTCGGTAAATCTCTGCTCGCCGATTGCAGATCTGCCGGTAAAATACGCTACCTGCCGGATGTCTGTCATCTCGGGCTTCCGTAGGCAACGGCTGCGCAGTTTACATGGCAAGCAAGACGATTTGGCGCCTTTGAATTTTATTGCCTTGAAATTCTTCACCGTCACATTATAGCCGCTGCGGTAAAGACGTTGTCCCGCCGGGCAGATGCAATAGCTGAAGTCTTCGGGAAAGGAGAAGTCCTTTGTCGTGAAGAGCTTGGCGCCGGCACCTTTGCCGGACTGTCTTCTCTCCAATTCCTTGTAACGCTCGGCACCGCTTTTGAAAAGAAGTATCCAAACGCTGCCAAAGAATTTATTTGGCAATGGCTTTTTCCTGCTATTGATCTCACACGTGTGCCGGAGACCGGAGAGTATAAACGGTATCATCTCCACGAAACTGTGGTGCAGAAAGCTATCAAGGAAGCGGTTGGCAAGACCACGCTCTGCAAACGTGCCACTGCACATACCTTTCGTCACAGTTTTGCCAGTCATCTTCTCCAGGCAAATGTTGACATCCGCACGATTCAGGAGTTGCTTGGCCATAGCGATCTGAAAACCACTATGATCTATACACATACTGTTAAAAGCGTCACAATCAAAGAAGCAATAAGCCCTCTGGATTTTTGATATTGGCATTGGCCATTATCACAAGAAGGTTTTACTCGATATTGAGATGTTGCCTGATTATCCTTTGATCGGAAAGTATAGGAGGGCGGGGATGAATATTGTTTGTACCTGTAATGACAATTTAGATCGATGGACTGATCAAACATCTTCGCCATCTTTTCTTAAAGGATCAAAAAGATATTCTAATCCATTGGCCTTAATCTCATAGACGATGGCCAGCATCCTTCCCAGTTTTCCAGGCGGAAAACCTTTCTGGGCGAACCAGACTACATACGGTTCAGGCAGATCAATAAGCAACCTTCCGGCATATTTTCCAAAAGGCATTTTCATTGCAGCTAATTCCAGAAGCCGTTCGTGGTCATATGCTTCGTTACTCATGAATTCTCCATTTTCACCCACCAAAATGCGTAACGATGAGAAATTCCGGGGTTAGTCTAAAAAATACCGGAGATAAGTCTGACAATAAGTTTTTCTTCGGTAAAAGTGCTTATTCTTCTTCCGAGACAACTTATTGATTTTTACTCCCAAAAAGCATAAGTTTCCTGGATGCCTTTTTTAAAGAGTAAATTCCGACAAATCAAGGCGAATTTTCGATTGGAAACTATTATTGCAAGACAACCAATATTCAATGCCCAAAGGCATCTCTTCGCTTACGAGCTATTATATAGAGGCGATGAGGCTTTAAGCCTGATGAACGTAGGGGGCGATCGTGCTACAAGTTCACTGCTGGTCAGTTCGTTTTTAACGGAAGGGCTCGAAAAGATAAGCGGCAATAAGCCTTGTTTTGTTAATTTTACAGAGGAGCTGCTCCTTGAAAATATCGCTGAGAGCTTTCCCAATACAAACATTGTCGTTGAAATTCTCGAGGATGTAAAACCTACCGAAACAGTGATTGCCGCCTGCAAAAAATTGAAAAATCTGGGTTATAACCTTGCCCTTGATGATTTTATTTATCAAAAAAGCCTCCAGCCTTTGATCGAACTTGCAGACATCATTAAAATTGATTTTTGCCTCTGCTCCATGGCAGAGATACAAGATACCCTCAGGTATCTTGGAAAATATAAGCTGGACTTTCTTGCCGAAAAAGTAGAAACACACGATCAGTTTGAAGAGGCACGAAAACTCGGATTCAAATATTTTCAGGGATACTTCTTTGCAAGGCCTGAAGAGATCAGGATAAAGGAGCTCTCGACCTCCAAGATAACACTTCTCAGCCTTCTCACCGAAATCAATCAAAAAGAAATATCAGCTGAAAAGTTGACCGCGATAATTTCCGCCGATGTCTCCCTTTCCTATAGATTACTGCGATACATCAATTCAGCTTATTTTTATCTCCTCAGCAAAATTACCTCGATTTCTTATGCCGTGACCTATCTTGGTGAGAATGAAATAAGAAGATTCGTCACCTTGGCAGTGATCGCGGAAATCTCCTCAAAAAAACCAGCGGAACTTATAAGGCTTGCTGCGGTAAGAGCGAAATTTTGTGAGAAACTTGGCCAGGAAAGCCCCAACCAGACGAACTCGCATGAACTTTTCCTGCTGGGCCTGCTCTCTCTACTTCATGCAATGCTGGATGCTCCGATAGCTGATATTCTGCACAAAATTCCCATATCGGATAATATCAAGCGAGCGCTGATTGCCGGAACAGGACTCTCGATCTATTTAGAGACCGTTATCGCCTATGAGCAAGGCAATCGTGCAGAATGTTTCCGGGCCCTGGAACGATTAAAAATTCCAAAAGAAAAGATATATCCGATATATCTGTCTTCGTTGCAATATGCCGACTCGTTTGTCAACTTGTGATGGTTTGCCGATTGATATATTCAGCAAGAGTGGCCAGGGACTGCAGCACCGTTCTGCTGGTGTTTTCGGAATCCATTCTCACACCATATTCCCTCTGAATGGTCACGGCAATTTCAAGCGCGTCCAGAGAATCGGCACCCAACGGGGAGTCAGGGCCGATCAGCGGATCATCCCGAAGGATTGCATCCATCTCCACATCTTCGAAATTACACGTGGTACAAATCAATTCCAAAAGTTCTCGTTCAAAAGGTTCCATAATTATTTCAATTGCGGGTTCAGCTTAAAGCCGGACGATTCCGTTAAATTCGCGGTCGAGCCAGTCTCCAGGCAAAGAAGATAGATAGAAGAAAAAACAACAGAAGAAGGCCGAGGTCCTCCCAGATCCCAGCAAGGGAATAGCCTCGGACCAACAGGTCATGGAAAGCAGTCAGCCCCCAATTCAGTGGTGAGATCATACTCAGACGCTGCATTGTCTGGGGCATGGCGTAAACCGGCACCATCACGCCCCCTATGGCGGCAGCGGCGACGACGAAAGTTGATCCCAGTGTCGAGGCCTGTTCGTAGGTCCCGCAGGCCATGCCCAGAAAAATGCCGAAGCCGCAGGCGGCAAGGCTCGACAAGAAAACCGTAACCAGAATCGCAGCAGCATTCCCGGAGATAGTAAATGCAGGAAGTCCGATATATGGGAACAAAAAAGCCCCGATAAGGCCGATGAGCAAAAACTGGCAGAAGCAAACCCCGATATAGGCTATTACCTTCCCGATAAAGAGAAGGAGATGGGAGACCGGCAGTGAAGCCAGTCGAATCCAGATGCCGGATTTCCGCTCCTGAAGAATCGCCCCGGCAATGGGAATTGCGGTAAAGAACATGCCGAAAAGCGCCCAGGCAGGAACGTTTTGTTGCACCGGATTATATGGAGCGGTTTCGGACAGGCTGAAACCGTCATTATTCTCCTTCAGAAAAAACAGAGGCTGTCTGGTGATTGCTGATAGATCGGCTACCGGGAGTTCCGAAAAACTCTGCGCCGCGCCCAGCTGTTCCAAGAGACCATGGATTTCTTTATTCAGCGCCGTAATCTTCGCTTCCATGGCGATGGATTCCAGGGCTATCCGTAACTGCGCGGTCAGGCCGGTGCGAAAACCGGGCATAACCCCCGGATCGAAATAAACCAAGACAGGGACTTGCGCGGCAGGGCTTTTATCGGGACCGCCGCTGTTTTGCAGAAGCTGTGTTGTCTCCTGCCGAAATTTCCTGGTGGAGCCCTCCGGAATGACGATTCCGGCCTGATATTTCCCGGCGGAGATGGCGGCTTGCAGAGTTTCCCTGTTATTCTGCCGCTTATCCCAGGCAACAATTTCAATTTGTCCTGCTTCAAGCTCCTTTCGCAGTGCATGGCCAAGCTCCCCCTGGTCCAGGTCAAGCAGCAGCACCTGCGTTTTCTTTTGTCCCGTCAGCTCCATGACATTTTCCTGCACAAGGGTAATCACTATTACCAGAAGAGCGGGCATGATAAAGAGGACGAGCAATCCCGTACGGTCCCTTCTCAACAAGAGAAGCTCTTTGGCGGCTGCGGTGATTATCTTGAACATGGCTAAACTTGAGAAGAGGCAAATGATTCAATACAAGACATCAGGCATCCCTAAGATGTTTTCCTGTCAAATGCAGAAAAAGGTCTTCAAGAGTGCGGCTGCCTCTTTTCTGCAACAGCTCGGCCGGAGCTCCCTGCTCGATTATCCTGCCGCCGTCGATTATGCCGACGCGGCTGCACAGCTCCTGGGCTTCTTCCATATAGTGCGTGGTGTAGAGAATTGTCGTCCCTTGCCGGTTCAGTTTTGTCAATTGGTTATGAATCAGATGCCTGGACTGGGTATCTATGCCGACGGTCGGTTCATCAAGAAAAAGAATTTGCGGATCATGCAGCAACCCGGTTGCCAGATTGAGACGCCGCTTCATGCCGCCGGAAAAGGTGGAGACCAGACTTGTTGCCTGGCCGGTCAGTTGAGCAAATTCCAGGCAATGGCTAACCCTATCCTGCAGTTTTTTTCCGCAAAGGCCATAGAGTCTCCCGAAGAACAACAGGTTTTCCCGGGCAGTGAGGTGATCATACAAAGCGATCTCCTGGGGAACCAACCCTAAAATTTGTCGAATGGAATTCGGTTGCCGGGAAAAGTTCATCCCCATGATCAGAACGGTACCGCTGTCTGGTGGAAATAACCCGCTCAGGATGGAAATGGCTGTGGTTTTGCCAGCTCCGTTCGGGCCCAGCAGACCGTAGAATTCTCCTTTTTTTATCTTCAGCTCGAGATTATTCAAGGCGGGACCGGTCGCTTTCTTATACCGCTTCGTAAGAGAACCGGCAAAAAGCGCATCGCCCGCGCCTATTTCCGGTACGGAAGGATTACTACTTTTCATGGGCATTGTGCCAGCCGCTGCTGCAGTTGCCGAAAGATTTGTTCTTCCAGCAAGGCACATTCTTGGAGCTGCTCCGCCATGGCATCATAAGTATCGCCCTGCCGGGTACGCTCTTTACAAACACGGGCAGCCATAACCGCGAACTGCCGCCATCCGTCCCCTGCTGTTGTCAATGAGGCGGCTGCATCGAGTAATGACTGATCCTGCAATACTCCGGCGCTTTCCTGGAGAAATGCTGCATACATAAAGCGGAAACCGCCGCCGCCTGTGCCTATCTCTTCCTGCATCCGCACAACGTGGCCAAGATGCAGATCCGCCCCTTCTTTTCCCAGCCGCTCCGGCCATTTCGCCAGCCGTTTAGCCATAAAGCGTATTCCCTTGACCCCGATCAGGGGGAACGGACTGTCGAGCATCATTTTGCATACGGATTTGATCCCTTTTACGATAAGAGCGCTGCGGTCAAATTGCTCCGGCACCTGGCTCAGGTAATACATTTTTCCTTTTGGTGCGAGTGCGCCGGAAGCAAAACGAGCTCTTGCCAGGTCTTCTGCAGGGCAACGGACGGGTCCCGGAAAAACCGGATCACTGATCAGATATTGATCGCCTTCCTTGCCATAAACCACAAGGTTGTGGGCGTTGAAATGAAAACGCAGCGCTCTTGGAAAATAAGGGAGCCAATACACCCCGGTCTGCAAACCCACGGGAATGTGACGTTCCAGCGCGCTATCCAATTCCGCCATGGCCTGAGTCCTGTCCCGGAATTTTTTCCGGTACATGTGTATTCCGGGAATCCCGCTCAATCGTTTCAGGATATGTCCGGCGGCACAACGGTAGGTGACGAGAGGCAGGCCGTTAATCCTGACAAAAGGCAGGTAACCGAAAAAAAGACCGCCCCCGATACCGAAGGCCATAGCCTCTGAAATTTTGATTCCCTGATGACAAAGCAGATTGGCAGCGACACCGCTTTCGCAATGGGCGGACTGGTTATGGGTAAAATCAATCATCTGGCTGAACTTCAAACGCTCTCTGATTGTAGACAGGCGGCAGAAGCCTGCCTTCAATCAGATCATCCGGGGAAACATTAAATATTTCAACATACTTATGCAATGTTCTCGCACGCAGTTTACTGAAAAAGAAAGGGATCATATGCAGTCTAACCAGCCAGCGGGGTTGACGGGTGTATTTGGCTAAAAGGCCGGTGTCCATCTGATTGGCAGTCATGTAATAGTGCAGGCAGCTCGCTCGGCCGCCGATAATTTTGGCTTTCGAGGATTCAATCTGCTGCTCTATTTTCCGCCATGCCTGCCGGTTGACGATATTCACCGGTTGCCAGACCGAACTTGGGACAAGCTCCTGACTGCCGTGGTCATTGGCGACGTAACTGATGATTTTCAAACCATCGGTTATGCCGCTGTCGTAAGATTTATCTGCTAATTCCATGGATATTTCAGAAAGTAAACCCTGCCAGAATCTTGCCTGAGTTCAAGGGTTCATTGGGATCACTGGTCCCCGCATTGGAAATATGATGGTACCGTAATTCAAGAAGCAATTGATGGTTCGCATCCAAATTGTACTTTAGGCCGAGGCCAAACTGATAATTTCCATTCAGATCCGCCCCCATGCCCTCGATATCGGCGAAGCTATAGACCGGGCCACCGCCGGCGAACAGGTAGGGTTGCCATTGCTGGTCGGCGGTAAAGGTATAGGCAGCGAGAAAATTGATCCCGACCATTGTCGAGACATCGGGAGCCACAACAAATGAAAGAGGAACTTCCAGGAGGAGAGAATGATATCCCCGGTACCATCCGGAACCGAGATTGTCAAAAATACGATGATTGTAACGTGGAATGAGATCCAGAGTTTCCACGCGTTGCGTCGTCTGTCCCCAGCCGGGGCAACTCTGGCCATATCCTCCGAGGATAGCCCAGTTGTCCTTTGAAGTGTCAAAACCAGCCGCTTCGACGGCAGTGGCTTCAATCAGCGGGAATAAACAGAGGCAAAGGACAGACGGCAGCAGAAGTCGCTTTGTCCTGCCATGTCTTCCGATGCAGCTCGTTTGTGCGTAATATTGTCGGTGAGGAGGATTCACTTTCTTTCTTTTAAGATAATTACATCACGATAAAACGTAATAATTGACCAGGGCGCGGAATGGCTGCCTGCCCCGGGATATGTAAACGTCTGCCAGAACTTTAGAAGTTTGCAAGCAGGCTGATGCGCGCTTATAAGTCAACAAGATCTTGAATGAACAATGTTATACCGCAGGCAGACTCAGCTTTGCAAGGAGATTTGGGGAGAGTTGAGCCGATGCAGCAAAACGGTTCGTCTCCGCTTACTTTAAAGAGATATTTACCGGGCGCTGAATGAGCTGTTCTAAAGGAACGGTGTCATGTTTTTCAGCCAGAGTGCGAAAAAGCTCATCGAGTTCTTCTTGCCAGTAGTCCGACAGGGAATGCCGGTGAGGCGGCAGGTCGTGGAGCATGATGATATCTCCGGGCCGCAGATTATTAAGAATTTTATGGGCCAGGTTATCGATATTTCGGTTGCCGCGATCCAAGGCACGGCAGCTGTAATTGACGGTGATGAGACCTTGCCGCTGCAACGCCAGCCCAAGACTGGAACTGGTGATGCCGACCGGTGGACGGAAAACCAGCGGCTCTACTCCTGATTTTTTTAAAATATCCTGGGTGTCGCGGATATCTTGTTCCAGAATCTTCTGACTGCGTAAGGTGAGAAAATAATCATGCCTCCAGGAGTGATTGCCAATGGTATGTCCTTCAGCAAGGATATCTGCAACCAATTCCGGATACCTGGCCGCATTCTCACCAATTATAAAAAATGTAGCCGGAAGCCGATAACGGGCAAGAAGTTTAAGTAAGACAGGAGTAGATGCCGGAGTCGGGCCATCGTCAAAGGTAAGGGAAATCGAGGTGCTGCCCTTTCGTCCCCGGCTGATTACCGGCAGCAAAAAATTACACCTTGGAAAAAAAGGCGCCGTAAAGCAGAGCAGAAGAAAAATTGAAAGCGGAATTATTGCCAGAAGAGGAGAGAAAAAATAAAGAGGAAGCGCCGCAAGTAGCGCGACAATGCCGAATTTCTCCCCTGGAGAATAATATCGTTTACGCCAATCGCCCGGCATCCAAGCTCTCTTTATCAGCGCTGCAAACCAGCCACACCAATTCAGGATTAACCGCCGAAACTTCATTTACCAAGACCTCGAAACCAGCTTTCCGCATTAACTCTGCCGTTTTTTCGGCTGTACGATACCAGGTCTTTCCCCCGGAAAATCGAATGCGAAAATCCTCCAATCGCCAGGACCATGAAGGTCTGGCGATGGGCTGAATGACAAACCTGGTCACCAGACAGCCACTGTTCCGGAGCGCCTGAAAACTCTGTTTAAATACGGCAAGCGCAGTCTCGTCATCAAGGTAATGGAGCATATCGAGCAGCAGAACGATATCCGCGGGTCGTGGCGCGGACGGCATCCCGGGAGCCCAGCCGACCGTTGCGGCTCCCCGGTCACCGAGAGCAAAACCGGCGACCCTCACCCTTTCGGGATCGGGATCAAGGCCATATACTTCGGCAGCCCTGTACTGTTCCAGACACCAGCAGGCGGGAACCCCAAAACCGCAGCCGATATCTAGGATGGTTGTAATCTCTTCTCGACAGGCCAGCATTCTCGGCAGATCGTTAAACATGGGATCAAACTGTAGCTTAAAGCGGGCGAACATTCTTGGATACGGTTCGAGAGTTCGATACCTGGCACGAACACGAGCCGGAAGGCTTTTTCCGCTCGAACGCTGCATCTTCTTGTTTTCCCAGGTCATGTATCCCTTGAGCAGGGGGGGCAGCAGCAGATACGTCCCCAGCAGGGAATATCCTATCCCAAGCAGGGAGGTAATGCCTATACTTTTCAACAAAGAGTGTTCGGCAAAGGCAAGAACCCCAAAGCCGATCATCGTGGAAGATCCGGTCATGAAAATGGCGACAAGCACCAGGACATAGGAAGGGTGGTCGATCTCGCGGTATCGCTGATGAGCCCGGACACAGAAAATGGAATAGTCAACCCCCATGCCAAGAATGACAACCGACAGCATCAATGCTGGAATATCAAGGGGATGGCCGATAAGTTTCAGCGTTCCCAGCGTACAGATATAAGCAAAGAAAGGTGGTAACAAGGTGAGCAGGGTCAGCGGCAGGTTCAGATAGAAAAAGAACAAGAGCAGCACTATGCTGACCGCAATGATCACCAGCATGGTGGTAAAGGTGGAAAACAGCACATCAGCCAGCCTTTTGGTAAAAAACGTTGCGTCAAATATCTTGCCATCCCCCCCGTAGCGGCTCAGAAATCCGGCACCGTCATAATTTTTTCCGGGCAGAGCGGTGATAAACTGAATCAGACCGGCGCCTTTTTCATTTTCCGAGATACCCAGCAAATTGAAATATTTCGCCGGAATTGGAAGAGCCTGAAGAGATCGGTTGGAAGAAGGATTGAGCGATAAGAAAAATTTATTGAAGGCATCCGGGGCGAAGCCAAGCTCCGAGCCCGCCGCGCGCAAAGCTTCTTTAACCTGTTTATTTCTGCTGTCTCCCCAGAATCCCCGCCAGGCTGCAAGGTTTTGTTCCGCTCGTTGCTTCCCTGGAAAGATCATAGACGGCACAAAGGCGCCGGTCAGGACATTATTGTGGATATCCTGGTCAATCTTTTCCAGAAGCCGGTCATCGTTTTTCTGGATGCCGGCGATGGTATCAGCCGTGTTCATCAACAAAACGCGCTGACCAATGCTTCCCCACACTCTGGTGAACAGTTCATCGGCGGCAAGAGTTGCATCGCTCACCGTATTCATGCTGCTCAAGCTTACATAAAATTGCGGCCTGGCGAAAAAAACCAGCACACAAGCGAGCAGTGCGGCGGCAAAGGCACCGGGTTTCCCGGTTCTGTACAGAGCACCGGCAAACCGGCGAAGCGGCAAAACACGGCCACCTGCGGGCGGCATAACCGGGAAGATCTTCGGGAAAACCAAGTGGACAAAGAGAAACGCAAAAAAAATACCAAGGGCGGTAAATTGACCTAATTCGGCAAAAATCTCAAATCCGCTGGAGCTGAGAATCAAAAAGGCTCCTATCGAGGTAATGACGGCCATAATACCAATCGAATAGACCTCGTGCGAGGCCTCCTTTCCCTTGGATTCCCGATTTCGATCGAGAAAAAGCAGGTAGGCAATCCCATGATCCACCGTAATGGAGATTATCGCTCCGCCAAATCCCAGCACCATAACGGAAATAGACGAATGATAGAGGGAAAAAACGAAGAGAGCCACGGCCGTACCGGCCAGAGCGGGCACCAGGGACAACAGGCCGATCAGAGGTCTGGGAAAGGCAATCAGCAGCAGCAGGCCGATGCCTGCCGTAGCCAGCAAAAGCGCCAGCTGCACGTCGTGACGGATAATTCGTTCATTATCCAGGGCTGCCCGATAGCCGCCAACGGGGGTGAGGGTGACCAGCAATCCAGAGGGACTGTATTGAGCGGTAAGCTCTTGCGAAATGCCGGCAAGAAGATCGGAAATTTTTTGTGCAGAGGCGGTGTCGGTCCCCGATGCCAGCGGTCGGGCTGTAACCAGCAAATGACGGCCGTCGGAAGAAAGCAGGCTCCCCTGATAAAATCGGGAGTTCAACGAAGGCGCAAGCGGTGCCATTTTTGCCAGAACCAAATCCTTCAAACCAAGCGGGTCCAGACCGACAAACTCGGCCTGGCCGATCCCCTCCATACTGCTCAAGTCCTGATACAGTTTCAGAAGACGCTGGTGAATCCGGTCGGTATCCAGGAGAGGCGCCACCTTTCGCTCCAACTCCTCTTGCGAAAATAACAGCGGCAGATTGCGCGCTGCATGAAAAGCCAGCTCCGGAATCAGTTTACCGACGGCCTCGATGCCGACCTGGGCAAACAGCCCGCTGTCCTTCATCTTCTTTTCCAGAAAGGCTCCGATCTTAACCAGGGTATCAGGATCATCACCATTGACCTCCACGTCGACGGCGATTTGATCATGGACCGGATGATGCTCAAAAACATCAAGAGCATCAGAAATGACTTTTTCTCCGGACGGCAGAGATCGAACCACATCTGTATCGATGTCCAGGCGCCATATGCCCAGGGCTGCGAATACAAAAATCAACAGCGAAACTATGGCGAGAAGACGATAGTTGATCATAATTTCCTACCACGACTTAAGGGTCAGGACGGTAAGCACCAAAACGAGGACAATAGGTGCAAGGAGAATCGCTTTATGATTCTGATACATTTCGTTCGCCTTCTGGATAAACGGCAACCCCCCGAAAAGTCTCCGTACCCGTTCAATCACCACGGTCTGGTTATCCGATCCTGCCCGGCCCTGGAAAGCACACATGGGGTAGAGCGCATAAAATTCCCCACTTTCGCGCCGCATCATCTCGTCAAAGGGGATGCCGCTCCAGGTATGCTGTGCGATATGTTCGGCAAAAGGCCGATTCAGCGCATATGCATGGGCTAGACATCGATAGGTAATTTTTGCCAGATTTCTGACTTCAGTCCTTTGGCTGCCATCCGTAATGCAGCCAAGAAATAGTGCGTCCCACTTTCCACCTGAATTCAAATGGTTACAAACTGCCTGCAGGACGTCTCCATTGAAACCCTGAAAGAAAACGTCATCTTCAAAGACGAGGATGTTTCGGGCATTTTCCTGAAGCCCCTTATTCAGGCAAAACATATGGGACTGGAATATACCCTCTTCCGGGCTTACCGGATGTTTGGCAACACATACAAACTCAACTCTTGGCAACAGACCGGCGTCGGTGAATTGTTTCTCGGCCTGCTTCCTTCTGTCGGTGCGGGTTTTTAAGGTAATACAATAGATCTTATCAAAAAATGCCCAACAGTCAGGTTGGCCGGTTCGGGATTGATTCACGTTGCTGTTTTTGTTAATTGTTGATTGCTTTGCCTCTGATGGTGTACCATATTGTTCCCCGAGGGCTCAACTGTCCTTCTAATATGTAAAACCATCCTCTTAAACTGCAATATGACGCAACTCATCAGGAAGAGTATAATAAAAATCAGTGCTATCGATTACGTCCGCACCGCCATCCTCGAACAGGCGGATCTGTCGGCATTTAAGGAAAAACCCTCCCCGGCGGTACTGATCGGTGTCTTTTCCGTCTGCTTTAGTTTTATCATCGGCTGGCCTGCCGTCGCCGCCCTTGGCTTCCTGTCGATTAAACTCCACAATCCCTGGATCGTGGCTGTCGGGGGACCTGTTACTTACGGCTTATCCCACCTGGTTTTTCTGTTCGGGATGTATCTGTCCGGGGCAAAATATTCACTGATCTTTCTCCGTTGGCTGACCAGGGTCTCCGTGGAAAGGTTGCTTGCCTGGGCAAGTCCGGTAAATCCATAGTTTATTAAACCCGCCTATTTCTTCATCGCTCCGCTGACGTCTCGCATGCGTACGCCGGATATTGTCTCGAAAACCCGATCGTCTTTATCGTATATCACCAGATTGAAAATCAGTTCGTCGTGAGTTCGGCGAAGCAGTTCGGCTTTGGTAAGGTAGCGGCAGCCGGGCCGCGTCGGCCGGAATATGACTCGTCTGTCGAAGCCGACGGGAAAAGGCACAAAATCGACAACTTGTTGTCCCAGCACACAGGCCGCATGAAGCGCACCATCCAGCGGAAATGGCGAACCTATATGCTCATGAAAGGCATCCAAGGGTAGATCCGGGGCCTTCAGTTTTCCCCAGGCTTCATGCCTGGAGAGCAAAAGTGTCTCCTGCAGGGTCTGGTAATTCGGGCCGAAGGGAACCAGCTTGCGATACAGATATTCGGTTGCTACTTCGGTTAGCTGGTCTCCCTGCGGTGCAGGTTCAAGAACCGGTAATGGCTGAGCAATCTCATTCAAACTGTTGGCCGGAGCAAAAAATACCTCGCCATGTTCCTTGATTCTGCTCATTTTCTTCCACTGTATTCTGCTCAGCAGGATCGCCTTGATCCGGCCATCACTTGTGGCCTCACATTCGACAAATACAGGCAAGGTCTCGGTATCGGGAGGAATCTCCAGGAATTTAGCAAACCGGACATCCTCCATGATCCTGGTTTCACTCTCGGGATAGAGCTCATGCACCTTCGCTGCCAGCAAAAGCATGGTTTCAACTGCAGGAAGCACGCTCCTGCCCCTAAAGCAGTGATCCTGAAACCAGGGTTTAAGTGGAATCGTGAGGGAGATGCGACCGATATTCATCAACGGGGAAACTCATTCCAGAGTTTGATGGTTTTTTCATCAATCTCTACCGGGATACTCTTGCCGTTTACCGCGCAATGCCTAGTAAAACCTGTGCAGCAGATTTCCCCGCCGTTTTCGGCGCTGGTGATCAGATAGTCAAACTGGAGTTTGACCATCTCCAATTTGGCGGGCCGGGTGTGGATATACATCAGGTCGTCGTAGAAAAGCGGAGAATAATAATTGAGTTCGGTTTTTATGATGGGATAGATATACCCGCTTTCCTCAATTTTTTTATAAGGATAGTTGGCGTCCCGCATTAACGACGCTCTGCCGAATTCAAAATATTTCAAATAGTTGGCGTGATAAACAACTTCGGAACGATCAGTATCCACATACAGGGTTCGCAGTTCGCACCGGTGCCAGACCAAACCGGTGTTGGCGTCTCTGACATAACCGGGTCTCTCCAGCATTTCCGGGATGAAAGGCTTGGGTCGCATTATATTCCTCGAAAGACAATGCAGCAATTGGTCCCGCCAAAACCAAACGAGTTGGAAAGAACAAATTCATGCGCATGTTTGCGGGCTACATTGGGAACGACATCCAGATCACTGAACGCCGGATCCGGGATATGATTGACAGTGGGCAGGACGATTCCCCGATGCATGGCCTCGATAGCAAGCGCAGCCTCTACGGCGGCTGAGGCACCAAGAGAATGGCCTACCTGTGATTTGTTTGACGACACCGGAATTTTTTCCAGGCTCTTGCCGAAAACGGCCCGCAGGCAGTCGACTTCCGTGCCGTCTCCGGTCGGCGTCGAGGTGCCATGGGCGTTAACCGAACCGATATCGCCAGGTGAAATTTCCGCATCGTCAATAGCATCATGCATGGCGCGGATAATCGTCTCACCGTTTGGCCGGGTAAAATGCAAGGCGTCCGAGTTCCAGCCGACACCTGCCACTTCGGCTTTAGGAGTCAAACCGAAGGAACGTACCGCCTCTTCGGCGGCAAGAACTAAAACACCGGCACCTTCGGCCAGAACAAACCCTTTCCGGTCAAGACTGAATGGTCTTGAAGCCTGGGTAGGATCTTCCGCCGCACGATCTTTCGGACCGACCTTGATAGTTGCCTGCATATTGGAAAACCCCTGGATAATCTCGGGGACCAGACAAGTTTCTACGCCGCCGGCGAGGACGAAATCACAATCTCCGTCCCGGATCATTCGAGCTCCAATGCCGATCGCGTGATTGCCGGAAGCACACGCGCCCTGAGGGGAAAATATGGGACCGGTAAAGCCAAGAAGCATTCCTGCCTTGCCCCCCGGCAGATTGGCGCAGACGTTGGGCAGCAGGTAAGGGCTGACCTTCAACGGGCCCTTGTTGACATAATTGTCCATGGCGATCCGGTAGGAATCGGTTCCATTGAGGGCTGAGCCGATCAGGCATCCGGTTCTGGGTCCTGTCTCCGCGGTTATTTCCAGCCCGGCATCAAGAAGAGCGTTGCGACACACTTCCATGGTCAGAAATACATAAGCTGCATTCCAGAGCGAAGCCTCTTTCCGGTTTACGTACGGCAGCCGGTCGGGGTCCCAGTCGGGAATTTCCCCTACCACATTGCTGCGGCTAGTGCTCTCACAGCGGGTCAGTCTGCAAAATCCGGCCAGCCCATCCACCGCACCCTGCCATGTTTTGGCAAAGGTGTTGCCAAGGGCAGTGGCGGCGTCATAGCCGACGACAAAGACCTTTCTGTTTTTCGGTGGTTTCATAAATTTGAAATTCGATAATAATTATACAAACAGGCCGCCCCATGTAGGGGCCAACCTATGTGTTCGCCCTGTTCTTATAATGCACGCATAAGGACGGCATCCCATCGTGCCCATATTAGGCGTTCGTCAACTTTTACGCTCTTTTAAAAACCGCACAGGCATTACAGCCGCCAAAACCAAAAGAGTTTTTCAGAACAAACTCCTGCTGCAGTAAACGTTTTTCTTTTGCCACACAATCAATCTCAATTTCCGGATCAGGGATATAATTGATCGTTGGCGGCAGGATCCCCTCTTCCATTCCCTTCAGAGCAAAAATCGATTCAATGACACTGGAGGCACCCATGGCATGGCCGATAAGGGATTTGTTGGCAGTGACCGGCGGCACTTCCTGACCAAAAATTGCCTTCAGGGCATCATATTCCACTTTATCGCCCACCCTGGTTGAAGCCGCATGGGCATTGATCGCCGCAATATCCGAAGGAGCGATCGCTGCATCAGTCATTGCCTCAAGCATGCATCTCCTGATGGTGTCAAAATATGGAGCCACGAAATGGTGGGCATCGGAAGTCATTCCCCAGCCGGCCAGTTCGGTTTTATAGCTCAGGCCGTGGCTTTCGGCAAATTCCCTGGTGGCGAGAATAACCGCTCCGGCGCCTTCAGAAATGACGAAACCACGGCGGTCCACGGAAAAGGGCCTGCTGGCCGCTGTCGGTGACTCGTTCTCCCGGCCCTTTTGCGGATTATACGCGCCGTTCATGGTAAAAAATCCAGCTACGATCGGTTCAACCAAAGCAAAATCCACAGCGCCGCAGATGGCGACATCGGCACGGTTCTGGGCCAGAAACATGGCACCGATAAGCATCGATGTCAAGCCTGTGGCGCAGGCGGTAATGGTAGAGGTAATCGGTCCCTGAGCGCCGGTCAGAATAGCTATCTTGCCGCCGACCATATTGATGCAGGAATTGGGATTAACATAGGGAAGAGGCAACCTGTTTTCGGCCTGAAGACGCCTGTCGGCACTCAGCACCGCATCCAGTCCGCCGATGGCCGAGCTGTAGGTGACGGCTGTTCGGGGAGCGATAGCGGCAGATATCTCAATCCCGCTTCGCGCAAGCGCTCTCGCGACCGAGAGCATGGAATACTTGAAGACCGGAGAACTCCAGGCCGCTTGATGCCGGGCGGAAAGGAAGGGGTAATCCTCATCATCAATATCGGGAACCTGACCGGCAATATGCACCGGAAAATTTTCCGGCAGCGGAAAACGGGTCAGCGTGCCTATGCCGCTTGTTCCATCAAGAGCCCGCCGCCATTGCTGTTCCAGCTCACTTCCCAGGGGGGAAATGGCGTCGTAGCCGACAATGACCGCATCTTTTCCTCCCATCTTGTATTTACCAAGGAATAAATTGATACAGCTTAGCAAACATTTCGTAGACTTCTATCCAATTCTGGAGATCCTGCGAAGTTTTGATATGCGCCCGTTTGTTCACCATGACCCAGCTCATGTGCGCGGCACCGTCCTTGCAGGTGCTGCAATCTCGGGTTTCCGAGGTACAGCAGCGATGCATGGTCTCCAGGTCGGATGACCAGCGGATAAAATTAGTCAACCGCTTGGGACGAGGCTCCCGTTTGTCGATGGGTTCAGTGACCGAAGGGCATTCCAGCCAGCCGAACGGTCGGCCCAGCATTTTGCCGGTAGTGATGATCTCGTGATAATATCTGGACGAAATCACCGTCTCGGGATATTTATCGAGCAGATCGTCCATTTCCTGGCGGACAGCGACCAGTTCTTCCGGTTGCCATGAAAAGCCGTCCACATCCTCGTCATTGGACAGCAGCTGCATATGCACCTTGAGACCGACTTCCTTGATCTTGCGGATGATGTTTTCCGTTTTACCCAGCTGTTTCGGCGTAATGGTATACAGGTAATAAGCGTGGGGATCTCCCTCGTAGTTGGCGCTGGAGATCTTGAACGTGTCCTTGCCGCGCAGAATTGTTTCATCTTCGGCGTCGCCCCACAAAGAAATACCGACCATCATGTCCGGAAAGCGATCCCTGGGAACTTTAATCAGACCATTGGTGGCGCAGAAAGTGGGCAGCCTCTTATAAAAAGCTTCAACACGATCCAGGCAAAGAGTCGGTTCACCGCCGATCAGGATAGCCAGATTGACACCGCGAGCCATCTCCTTTTCAACAAAGGCATGCCACTTGCCGACATCCTTTTCCTCGGTTGCGACCTCATGTTCTCCGGAGGAAAAAAAGAAACACCCCTTGCAACGCAGGTTGCAGCGGTCGGTTACATCATAAATCGAACTGCGGATATTGAGCTTGGAAATCTTCTTATAACGCTCATACCAATGGTCATTGAGAAGGGAACTGACGGTTATCATGATTATTAAGATTTGTTTAAAGGCGGTTCGATAAAGGTTTCACAAAGGTTCTGCCCCTTATCATATCCTCTGACCCAAACTGCAAGATAAGTGTCTGCATAGTCGAGCCAGGCGGAAAAAGTCACTGGATCTGTTGCGTGCCGGTACATTCTGGCAGTGACGACGGCGCTTCCCGCGGCATAATGCCGGCAGTCATCGCAGTCCGTATCCGGCACACAGCAAGCTGCATCGCGATTCCACTGGAGATCGGTGCGGTACTGTCTGAATGATCTGCCAAGCCCGATATCCGTGGACGGGTTCATCCGTGGATAGGTGCAGGAAAAAAGTGCATGTAACCCCTCTTTCCCGGTATGGGCTACAATATTATAGGGCGAGAAAAGAACGGTTTGCGGATACTCCGAAAGCATTTCGCTCATCGCCTCCCGTGTTTTTTGCAGGGATTGCCTGGAATGACGCAGAGGTCCATCATAGCCTACGGGAGCGGAAAACATGTTGAACGTGATTTGCTGTCCGTTTTCCGCGAGCAATCTGGTTACCTCCCGAACCTCATCGATATTATATGGGGTGAAGGTGTAAACAAAGACCGCTCTCGGATCATCCTTATAATTGGTCATCTGCCTGACCAGCATCTCCGGGGCCTTCCGGATGTTCAGGCTGGTCTGGTCATTGCCCCAGACCGAAATATGGATTCGGTAATCTATCTCCCGGGGGATTGGTTTGAGACCATTTGTGGCTATCGCTCCAAGAGGAATAACGTCGTAACAGACCTTGCACAACTGGGGTACCAGCGAGGGTTCGGCTCCGGCAAGCACAACGAAGGTTATGCCCCGCTGCTTTTCCGACTCCAACAGCTGCCGCCAGTCTGATTCACTCTTATTTTCATCGGCAAACTGTTTCTCACCGACGAAATAGTAACAACCTTCGCAACGGATATTACATCGGTTGCTCATATCATAGGTGGACTCACGCAGAAAAAAATAGCGGCGAACCTTTTCCCATCTCTCCCGTATAACCGGATCCGCGATGATATCCGAGAATTTGTATTGCTGTTCCGCAGACATCTATTCGTTACTGTTAAGTTTGTCTTCAATATACTGGGCAATGATACGAACGGTGGTCAACTTGGGGTAATCGTCTTCGTCGATCTGTATCTCATATTCGTCTCTTAAAAACAGGGCTACGGTTGCCATGTCCATGGAGTCGATCCCCACCTCGTTCACCAAATCCAGGTCGGCATCAAAGGTCTCGGGAGTTACATCTTCAAGTTTGAGCTCGTTGATGATGATTTCAGAAATTCGGGTGATGGTCTGGGTAATGTCGTTGTTCATGAATTTGTAGTTTCTTCTTGTTCGTGTTTTCGTATTGGAGTATCGGCAAAAAACATCCAGCCGGAACAGACCTCTTCGCTCCTGCTGGTAATCTTAAAATTGTATCGGTCTTGATTATCGCCGGATGTGACATGAATATCAAGCGATTCCCCGGGTCTGATAATTTTTCTGAATTTAACCCGGCTCACCCCCGTCAGGCATAAATTTCCCGTTCCGGACCTGGCAATAAGGTCGGCAACTATCTTCAACTGGGCGATTCCCGGCAGAATCGGATCATCCGGAAAATGGCCTGAAAACCAGGGAGAATCTCCATCAATGGTCACGGATGCAATTATTTTACTTTGTTCCATTTTTTAGTCAAATAGTCAATACCGCAGTCATCCGGTCAAAAGTACCGCGGCATCCAAACACGAGAAGCAACCGTTCCTTGTAATGTTTCAAACACCTGCATATTGGCGAAAGCCGACGAGAGGCAAATTTATACCACTTGGACCGGAAATATACAACAGATAAGCCTCCATGGATTTTTCCGGTAGCTATGTCCCTGGCTTCATCGATCCGGATTTTCTCCGTATCGGCTTTTTCCAGTTGAAGCCCAACCAGTAAATGTTGTATGTTTCATTTCAACGCAGGGAGGAAAAGGAGAAAGGAAAATACCAGATGAAAAGGATTCCGGAACCAGAACTCATGAACGATCCCGAACAGGCGGCAGCCTATGCGGGGCCTGAGCTGAACAATGCTTACTGGCTTTTCGTGCAGTTTTTCCAAAAGTATTTCCCGACGCTGTTACCGGACGATGCGATTCTCGATTTAGGCTGTGGTCCGGCGGCCATCCCTCTTCGCCTGGCCAGACTTTTCAACAATTGCGAGATACACTGCGTAGACGGAGCTGCCCACATGCTGGCGCAAGGAAAAGAAGCCGCGCAACGGGAAGGCCTGGCGCATCAGGTGTTCTTTTTCCAGGGTACTCTGCCGGATAAGCTGCCGCTGCCGCGAGAGCGGTACGGAACCGTCATCTCCAACAGCCTGCTGCATCACCTTGAAAATCCCATGATCCTGTGGGATGCGATCCATAATTACTGTCTGCCAAATGCAGCGGTTCTCATTATCGATCTTCTTCGCCCGGCTAGCGAAGAACAGGCCCGGTTTGTGGTGGACAAATATTTACCCGATGCGCCGCCAATCCTGCGCCATGACATGCTGTTGTCACTGTGCGCTGCATTTACCCTGGATGAGGTTGCCGCCCAAATAAAACAGGCAAACCTGGCTGAAAGCCTCACACTGACCATGACGACTTCCTTCCAGTTTGCCGTTTACGGCCATCTGCGGGAAGAAGCTTGAATACTGCTGCCGCTTGCCGGATGCAATAAAACATCCGGTAGACCATAGCCGGTAGTTTTGGAAAAACATGGGCAATTACCGATGGTAATGCCTTTGATATCGTCCGTTTCGAACGGATTTCGACAGGAAAGCACATGAAACTGAGCGTCGCTGCGAATTGGGACATGGCATTACTGGACGGCCTGACGAACATTCCGGAGGTGACGTCGATCTACGCCAAATTGCCTTTTGATCTGGTCGGCGGAGGCCGGGCCGGTATCGTGATCCCTTCTGTAAACTGGGATTCCGCGGTAGCCTACATAGCTGCCGCGCATGAACGCAGCCTGTCATTTTGTTACCTCATCAATGCCCCCTGCCTCGGCAATCTGGAACAGACAGCGGAAGGAAAAAAACAGCTGCTTTCCTTCGTTGGTCAATTGGTGGATATCGGGGTGGACAGCGTTTCAATTGCCAATCTGGCTCTCGTCGCCCTGGTCCGTCACAATTTTCCGAACCTGGCCGTTCGCGGCAGTGTCCTGAGCTGGCCGACGAACCTGCCCAGATTGAAATATCAGGAAACATTGGGCGTAGCTCCCCTGCTCATTCCCTACAGTGAATTTAACCGTGACTTCAAAATGTTACGGAAAATCCGTTCGGGAATCTGCTGCGACATGCAACTCTTTGCCAACATCTGCTGTATTTACAACTGTCAGTATCTTGCCGAACATGCCTGCAGCGTGGGTCATTCATCCCAGATACCCACGAATAACCAGGGTCCGAACCGGCGGCCTGGCGCTTTTCTCGATTTCTACCTCTGGCAGTGTACCCGCCGGCGGCTGCTGCATCCCGAACTTTTCCTGATGAGTCGTTGGATACGTCCCGAGGATCTCCATCTTTACGAAGCTCTGGGCTTTGATGAATTTAAGATTATTGACCGTTCACGTTCTACGGCCTGGCTGCTGCGCGCTGCTAAAGCCTATGCCGACCGTCACTATCAGGGAAACCTGCTGGATATCCTTTCGCTGGAACTTTTAGGGGATCCGGCCGGTTTTCACAGGGATATAGAAGATCAGATTCGCGAGCGAATGCGATACTACACGAAGGAGGAACGCAATCTGATGCTGCGAATGCTCAAACTGCGGCGCCGCCTCCTGGCCCTGGACCTCTACATCGACAATGGTGAATTATCGGACTTTCTCGATGGATTTACGAATATCCGCTGCGCGGAAACATATTGTGAAGACTGCCGCCACTGCCATCGCTACGCAGACCGGGCAGTCCGTTTCGATCGGACCGAAGCTGAACAACTGGCCCAGGATATCGGCGATCTGCTCCAGGAATTCCTGACGGTTTCGTTCTGATGATAAACATTTTTTTATTTACTATGAAACCGGGATAGCTGACTGCTAACTGCTCCCAAACACGCGCGACACCCGAAAACGTTCAGCAGTGCCCCAGAGGCGCATAAGCAGGCCGCCAGGCTATAGTATTCCTATGCCTGACGGCCTGATCATGCGCATATGGGGTGCTGCTGGACGTTTTGCCTAATTTTTTAATGCATTTCGCCAACAGGTGGGATCCGAAGCAAGATAATCCCCGGTAAGCTGGAAGGCGGCACCCCTGCAGCCATAACACTCGGCGGCTTTTTCGCAAGTCGCGCACTCCCCTTTGATCATCTGCCGGTAATTTTTCAGATTATTGATCACTTCGCTCTTTTTCAAGATAGAGCCGAGTTTGTCCTGGCGGATGTTGCCTTGGGGTATCGTCACTCCGACACAGGGCATAACCTCGCCGGAGGCTGTAACAACACAGGATACCTGGTGGCGCATGCATTTGTTGCCGACCAGCGGCGGCTGGGGTTCCCATACGCGGCCAAACTCATCCCGGTCGATTGCCGAAAGCCGGACAAACAATTCTTTTAATTCAGCCGCTTCAACTCCAAGCCAGTTATTGCCGAGGGCGTTGGCCTGGGGAGTAATTACTTCGAAAAATGGTTCAATATTTTCTTTGCGCAGCCATTGCCACATTGCAGGTAATTCACTGATGTTCTGTCGGCAGATCACGGTGCTGACAGCCAAGAATAAATCCCTGGACGGGTAACCGGCCGCTTTCGATGCAGCAAGTGCATTATATATAATCTTGAAAGCCCCCTTCTTTCCGGCCAGCTGGTCCTGGATTTTCTCGTCACGGGAATTGAGTTTCAAGGCAATCCGGACCTTTTCTTCGGCCAGCACTGCCGCAAGCTCCGCATCAATGCCGGAACCATTGGTAAACATCTCTATCTCGAGTCCCTCCTTCCCAAGAAAACGCAGCATTTCGACAAGATGCGGATAGATGGAAGGTTCTCCACCAAGGATGATGATTTTTCTTGCCCCAAGCTCTTTTGCCTGCAGGATGACGTCTTTTATTTCTGCCCTGGAAAGTTCACTTGCATTCTGGCTTTTGGCATCGACATAGCAGTAACAACAGCGAAAATTGCAGATCCGGCTAAATTCAATCTCCATGGAAAGCAGTCTATCCGCAGCCACGGCGTCACGGATTTCCTGCTCGGTAAATTCAAGATTATATATCTGCATTCAGCTTAATACTCCTCAAGGTCCTGGAATCTATTCATGTTTCCCCAGCGTTGCACTTCTTTTTGATACCGGCCCTGCCAGCCGATTTTTCTCATAACCAGTTTATACCGGAATTTCAGCAGTGGTTTGAAGAAAAATCGCCAGATGGAAATCCATGCCCATCCCTGACTTCTCACCTGGGCCGGAGGATTCCAAAAGCCCAATACCACCTGACGCTGATACCAGAACTGGTATTGCAGTTCCTCCGGATTGAGATACTTAGTCCGCACATTCGCCCATAAACCATTATATTTTTTATAGTCGGTATGGTTGGTAATCAAACCCTGATCGAGGAGGTGCTGCCGCATGCCGGTCTTCAGATAGGGAGTCAGCACCTGGCAATAAGCGGCATCGGCATTGATCGATTTCAGGAATTGATAATTTTCCCTGATCGACTCCTCATCGTCTTCAGGAAAGCCGAAAATAAGGCCGCCGATAACCATCATGCCGTATTTATGACAGTTTTCAATGGCCAGTTTGGCATATTCCACGATGTTATCTTTATCGGCAACACTCAGATTTTTCTTTGAGCCATTCTCTATGCCGAGAAAAACGGAACAAAAACCCGCTGCTCCCATCTTGGCGACCATCTCTTCATTTTTGGCCATGGAAACACAATCCGCCTGAACCACGATCCGCAGCCCGTCGTAATTCCGGGCAATAATCGCATCACACAACTCGATTACCCTGGAAGGTTTCAGAACCATATTGTCGTCGGTGATAAAGATGTACC
Source organism: uncultured delta proteobacterium (assembly GCA_963835305.1). Lineage (GTDB taxonomy): Bacteria > Desulfobacterota > Desulfobulbia > Desulfobulbales > Desulfocapsaceae > Desulforhopalus_A. Next base: position 382,677 of record CAWIEU010000004.1, on the reverse strand, counting down.
GGGTTTTCCGTTTATAATAGATGTCGTCAATATCCTCCAATACGCGGCTGATGGGATACGTCCGAAAACTGCGGCCGTACATGTGTTTCATCGAACAGAAGTTACATGAGCGGGTGCAGCCACGCGAGGTCTCGATAAGCTCAATCTTGGAATGCAATATATGATATCCCCAGGTCAACCTGCGCTTGTCCCGAATGGGCAGTTTTAAAGTGCTGAGGTCCAGATTTTCACTGCGGGGGTTATGGATGAAAACTCCATCTTTTTTATAGGACAAAGAAGGGATGTCAGCCAGATTGTCCTGTCCGGCCAACGCGTTTACCAGCCGACGGCAGGCTTCTTCCCCTTCTCCCCGGACCAGGAAATCAATCCACTGCGCTTCGCCGGATGCCGCTGTCTCCTCATGCATAAGGGTGGCGTGATAGCCGCCGATAACTATTTTAATTTCAGGACGGAGTTCCTTGATCAGGTGAGCGATTTTGATGCAGGTATCATATTGCCAGGCCATTGCCGAAAGTCCGACAAGATCGGGCTTGATTTTTTGGATTATCTTAGTGAGATATTTCTTTATCGAACGCCGTTTACGAACGAGATCGATAAGATAAACATCATGTCCGCCATCGATATTGCCGCCGATACAGGCTATGCCATGATTGGGCAGATGAACCGCCGCCTCGTGAATGATGATCGGCACCACATCGGGCATGGATATCAAAATTACTTTCATATCTGTCTCTCGTTGTACGCCTGCCGCACCCGCTGCTCAAGTTCTGTCGTTGTGGGTGGCTTTTGTTGATAGTCCGGTTCGATACGTTCGATAACTTTTACGCTGATACTGTTTTGAATTCTGGTATTAAAGAAAAACTTTCCGGGAGTAAATAATTTGTCGGTGTTACGGATTTCCAGGACATAAATGGGTGCCCTGCACATCCGGGCAATTTTAAACGCACCCTTATTCAAATCCCCCAGTTTGCCATCGCGGCTCCTGGTTCCCTCAGGAAAGATAAAAAGATTACCACCTGCTTTGAGGTAAGATGGCATCGTCTCCATTTGAGCAATCATCATCCGGGCGAAAGAACCCTCACTGGTCGCCGGGAAATAACCTGATTTCTTGATTATCCAGCCAAATATCGGCATCTTGAAAAATCGCGTTTTGACAATCGTCCGCTGCTGCGGAAAAAGAGCGATGAGCAAAAGTGGATCAAGATAGGAAAGATGGTTGCAAACGATAACCGAGGATCTGATCGCCGCCACATTCTCATCTATCTCCAGCCTGTGACGGGGAGCGGTCACCTTAAGCAGAGCGAAAAATACCCGGTAGAACTGACTGTTCAATCGCTGGAAGGCGAGTTCCGGATTCTTTGTTACAAGGGCGAAGATGAGATAACGCCAGGAAAAAAAGACGATAAAGCCGAGCAGAAACCAGGCCCAGCAAAGAAAAGTGACAAGGACGTCAATTCCCCGGTTTATCCAGAGCCGGAGTCCGGATATCCCGGTATCGGCACCGGAACGGGGAGTGGCGCCGTTATGAGTCCGCATCTCTGCCATTTTTTATAAGCAGACAGGTATTCACCCCGCCAAAGGCAAAATTCTGGATGGCTGCTATCCTGGTCTCGGTATTGGTCAGCTCACGGGTATGCCGCAGCATGCTGCAGCGCTCATCGACATTTTCCAGATTCAGCGTGGGTGCGATAAAGCCCTGTTCCATCATATAGAGAGTCAGAATAGTCTCGATAACACCACAGGTTCCCATGGTGTGTCCCATATAGCTTTTCAGTCCGGTAACCAGCGGCATGCTGCCGTAAACCGCGTCGATTGCCTGGGCTTCTATGACATCACCCATTTTAGTTGCCGTGGCATGGGCACTGATAAAATCGACATCCCGGGGCTCTAACTCCGCATCCTTAAGGGCCAGGCGTAAAGTAGCGGTAATGCCGTTGAGATTTGGCAGAATAAGATCACCGCCGTTGTTGTTACAGGCAAATCCGATAATTTCCCCAAGGATCTCGGCACCACGATTTTTAGCCGATTCGTATTCTTCAAGCAAGACCGCCCCACCGCCTTCCCCTACCACCAGTCCATCCCGGGCGGCATCAAAAGGACGGGGGGTGCATTCAGGCGTCTGGTTATAATTTACCGAACAGGCCAGCAGATTATCAAACACCGCCACCGTAGTGGTATCGTATTCATCCGCGCCACCACAAATCATCGCATCCTGCATCCCGTACTTGATCATTTCATAACCATAACCAATCGACTGACTACTGGTGGTGCAGGCGGTGGATGAGGCAATGATGCGACCGGTGATGCCGAACATTCTGGTGATGTTTACCGCCGTAGTATGAACCATGGAGCGAAGATAATCCACCGCTCCGATAGAAGAAAACTTTGATTCAAGATCGTGGAAAAACGTTTTGTAAATTTCCCGTTGGACAGTTGGACTACCATGGGTTGAGCCAAACGCTACTCCGAGTCGACCGGAGGTGATACATTCCCGGCTCAAGCCGGAATTTTCCAGGACATCCTTGGCAACCTGACAGGCATAATAGGCTACAGGCCCCATGGTTTTGGTGTATTGCCGCTTAAAGCCGTACTCTATGGGATAGTCCACCGTGCCGAATACGCGGGAGTGAATGTGCTTTGACAGCAGTCCGTCGTCACGCAGGGTCTTTACCCCTGATTTCCCCTGGCGAAGATTTTCAATGATATCACTTTTCTTGTAGCCAATGGGGGTAATGGCGGAGCAGGCGGTAATAACAACACGTCTTTTCATGGGATGAGACCGGCTTATATGGTTAACTGAGAAAGGATTTGTTGCTCAAAGCGGCACAATTTTAAAAATTAGAAATCGCCATGGAGGTACTCTTTCGAGAATAAAGAGATTTCTCCGGCTAATTTCTGATTATTTGTTTCGAGCCTGCTGAATTCTTTCAACATAGTCAAGGATATCATTGATAGTCCGTATTCCCATAGCCTGTTCTTTTTCCTCACGGGTGAAGGAAAAACCGAGAATAAGTTCTATCTTCCCCAGCAATTCAATGGCGTCGATACTGTCAAAACCATGGTCGTCCCGGAGATTATCATCCAGGCCGGGTTCTTCAAATTCAAAATCCTCGGTCAGGATGTTCAGGATTTTATCTCTAAATTCTTCTTTGGTCATAATAGGATTACAAGGACGAGAAATTTTACAAAAAGAATAAGTACTTGTGTCTTCGTCATGCGAGCGTACAGGCTGCAAGTCGAGTGGGATACTACACATTTTTATACAATTTCAAAAGGAAATATTCAACCACGGGAGATATCCAACAGAGAGTCATATTGGAATAAGTCGCCAGATCTCTTAAATAAAACAACCAGCAAGGTTTCTGGCTGTGGTGACATCCTTTCAGAACTTTTAGGGAAGTGACGATCAACTCTTGATATTGAAAAGCGGAGCAAGCAACTCTTAGAGACGGAAAAATCTTGACATAACCAAGAAAATCAGCAACCACTAATCAAAGGGCGTATATCTGTTCTTGAGAAAGAAAATTAACGAAGAATCAATACGTTGGAATAAAGAGCGCCTTTAATGCACTTTCAAACCTTATGAAGGAAGAAACAACATGGCTTTTTGGAATATTCACACTCTTACACTGGAAGCGTTCAGACCCGGAATTATGAGCAAAGCGGAGATTGGCGAGAACCTGGTCATGGTGTGCATGCAAATAGATCAAGACAAGGAAGATACCGGACACCAGCATCCTTTTGATCAATGCGGAATTGTCATAGAGGGCCGGATAGAGATGTTTATTGGTGAGGAGCGCCGCTTATTAACGGCCAATGAATGCTATTTCATACCGGCAGAAGAGCGACATGGTTGGAAAACATTCGAAGAGCCGGTAAAAATATTGGATATATCCCTTAAACAATCTCGCTGATCGGCCTTTACATAAGCTGAAAATTTCTCATTTTCATGAAATGAATGAAGCGGAACCGCACGTGCCGATAGTGCCCGTAAATTGCATTGAAAAAACAACAGGAAAAGCTATGACCTTCCAAAACATACCCTTTCAGACAATTGATTGGACTAAAATCTCCAAAACAGAGCACCAAGGTGAAACCGGCGTTGCATACTGGCAAACCCTGGAATTTGAAGGACTAAGGATTCGCATTGTCGAGTATTCCAAAGGGTATCATGCCGACCATTGGTGCAAAAAAGGCCACATAGTACATTGCCTGGAAGGGAGCGTCGTCAATGAACTGCGGGATGGAACACAATCAGTTTTGACACCGGGAATGTCATATGTGGTTTCGGATGAATTAAGCTCGCATCGCTCGATCAGCAAAGATGGCGTGAAGTTGTTGATTATCGATGGGGATTTTTTAAAATTTAACAAGTGATGCGGATTTGCAACTCAGGCCCTCGTTCCTGTAACGATTCGTTCGTGTTGTGGCCCGAAGCACAAATCCGCAGAAGGCAAAATGAGCTTTTTCAATGAATAAACCGATCAAAATGATACCACTCAAGAGGATGTTGCCTCAGTGATTGTTCCAGCAGATCGGCGTATTGCTGGGCCGCTTGTGAAATAACCGCGGCTCTATCCTGACGGGATGCCGCGTGGATCGGAATAGGCTCGGACATGGAAAAATGATAACTGTTTTTACCGGTACGAAAGGCAAAGAACACCAGTAGCGGCGCACCTGAGACCAGAGCAAAAACAAAAGGCGCTTCCGGCAAATACGCCTCATGCCCCAGAAAGCTGACGCGTACTTTGCGTTGATCGCTTCGCCAGACAATGTCGCCCGCCATGGAAACCACTCCTCCGGCCTGTAAAAAACGAATGCCTTCCAGCGCTGTAAACGGAGAGCTGTTTTCCTGGTCCGCACCAATGATGGTCACTCCGGATCGACGTAGATCATCTTTTTGCAGCCGTTCCACTCCTTCCTTCTCTTTCACGCCCATATAAAGAAGCAATTGCAGATCGTTTCTCAGCTGTTTGAGCACCGTCGCGGCAATTTCCCAATTGCCAAGGTGAGACATGAGAAGAAGAGCACCCTTGGTACCGATGACCTTTTCCAGGTTCTCCCATCCCTTGGACGAAAAAGTCGCCGGTTTGGCTTGTCCAGCCAGGAACCTGTCAAAATGGATGCTGGTAAAATTCTGATATTGCCTGAACGTGCACCAGAAGTGATACAATCTTCCCCGTTCAGGATAGAGTGCGGCGTAGAAGCGGCGGCTTTCCGAAACCCGCCTGGAAAAAATGAAATAGCCGGCGGCAATAATTCGCGAGCTGAGATCGAACAACCATGAGCCCCCAAAGCCGGCAAGCCGGACCAGCAGCTTGTACCAGAAACCGTTCATGCTCCAAACATCCTGAAAAGACGGGCAAAAATCAATCTGCAGAAAGTAGCTGAATTACGCCGGAAATCAAGCCAGGGCTGGAAATGACTGACTCGTTCGCCTTTGGCCTGGTAGACAACCGAAACCGGTACTTCTTTCGTTTCGATGCCTTGTTGCCGGGCTTTAACCAGTATCTCCACTTCAAACTGGTACCGTCTGGCTTTGACGCCAAGCTGCAATGCTTCCGGAAGCGGATAAAGCCTGAAGCCGGATTGGGAATCCATCACCCACGGCCCACCGGCTGCCCAAACCCAGAAGTTGGAGAATTTCCGGCCGAATTTGCTGGTCCAGGGCACGTTTTTTGAATCATCCATTCCCTGCCGTTTACCTATGACAATACAGCGCTCACTCTCACGTATTGCAGCGAGCAATGCCTGAGCATCTTCGGGATTATGCTGGCCGTCCGCATCCAGGGTAATTGCCCAATCACACTTTTTTTCAAGCGCCGCTGTAAAACCGGTGAGAATGGCCGCACCTTTACCTAGGTTGGCCGAATGGCGCAGGATGCTGATCTCATTGTTTCCGCTGAGAGAATTTACTTCCTGGGAGGTAGAATCCGTCGAGCCGTCATCGACAACGAAGACTGGCAGGCCGAGTTGCAGTGTCCGCCTGATAACCTCACCAACCTGGAGGCCATGATTATATACGGGTATAATGACGGCAGGTTTCATCTTGATAAGGGGGAATAAGGAGAAATCATGATACAGAATTAAGGTTTTGCATCTCCGCCGGCATAATAGGCTATCGACCAGGTTCCAGGCCCCATATGGACCCCCGAAGTCAGGGACAAGGGGGCAAGGAGAATTTCCGCATCGGGCAGAAGAGCTCCGACCCGCTGCCGGACCGTCTCCGTCACCCATTGTTTATTATCCGAATATTGCAGCATGATAACGGGTGCCGCTGTTCGAGTAAACTGCTTATCAAGTCTTGCCAGGGCGAAGGCGAGCTGGCCTTTTCCGCTATGGACAACTCCGACTTTTCGCACCCCTGCGCTGGTCGGGCTGATGATGGGTTTCATCGACAATAAATCGCCGAAAAAGCCGCCGGCTCTGGAAACACGGCCTCCGGCCACCAGATATTTCAATTCATCGATAAAGACATACTCCAGACAGTCAGCGATGATTTTTTGTGCAAAATCAATAACTTTTTGCGGCTCAACCATATTTTTTGCCTGCCTGGCCGTAAGCAGGGCAATCAGGGCCAGCCGTCCCGAGGCAGCCCCGGTATCAATTACCGTCAGCTGGTTGTCCGGATCATGCTCTTTTTTCCAGGCCATGGCGGTGGCATAGTTGCCGGTAAAGGCGGAACCCACGCAAAGATACAGGGAGTTGCCGAACTGTTGACAAATACTCTGATAGCATTGATGCCGTTCATACGTGGAGGCCTGGGCGGTAGTAATCTTCTCTCCCTTCCGCATAAGGGAATAGAGCTGTTCCGGATGATAAAGACTTTCAGGACTTGAGCCGCCGCCGGTTATGATATAGCTGTCAAGCAGCGAGATCCCAAGGCGTCCGGCCATTTCCCGGGTCAGCGAACCGGCTGCGTCCGTTATAATATGAAGTGGTGGTTTTTCCGCTGGCTCGTTCGAGAATTTTCCAGCACTCTGATCAATTTCCTCCGCGGACCAGGAGACAATTTCGCCAAACAGTCCGAGCCGCCCCCTCAATTGAGCAGGATCGGGGGTATGGACATGCACCTTGAGTATGGAGGCGTCTTCGACTACAACTACGCTCTCTCCCAGCTCTGCGATGCGGTCCTTAACCGCTGCCTCTCTATCATCCGTCTGGATCACCACATCAACGCAGTACCGGTCATTGCATTTGGGACTAAAGGAGCTGTCGATAAGCAGTTTGCCGGCAAAGAGCTTAAGGAGCGAGCCGGTGTGTTCTCTCTGTCCGGTTAAGCTCCTGAAAAATCCATCAAAAAATAAATACATAGCCAGAGCGCCGGAATCGACCACACCCGCCTGCCTGAGCTCGGGCAGAACAGATGAAGTATCGAGAACAGCCTTTTGCAGGGCAAGACTCAGTGCGGGATAGACACCATCCGCTTCGGGCCGTGCAGCGAGAACCTTGGCCAGGCTGTCAAAAACCGAAAGCATAGTTCCCTCTTTTGGCTTGGCAATGGCCTGCCAGGCCTTGTTTTTTCCGGCTATTGCTTTGTTTGCCAGGTCGGCGAGGTTTTCCGCCCGGCAGAATTCCCGAAAAAAAGCCGCGGCAATATTCCCGGAGTTGCCGATGGCGCAGCGTGCCAGCAGGTCGGCGATTGTCTTGTTGTCTTGTCCGCAATCCCTAAGGGGTGCAAGACTCATGCGCAGATTGGTGCCGGTATCCCCGTCGGCAACGGGAAAAACATTGATCCGGTCCAGGAGATCGGCCCAGGCCGAAAGATGCGCATAACCCGCGGCAAAGCACTGGGATAGATCACTCATTTGCTTAGTAGCCGGACAATTGCAGCCCAGTCAAATTTACCGTTTGGGGTCAGCGGAATCATCTCGACTGTTTTCATTCGGCGCGGTAGGGCGTATGGCTCAAGGGAAGCGATCAGGGATTTTCTGATTGCCTCCAAACCCACCTCATTTCCCTGGATCAAGACACCGATCTGGTGTTCTCTTCCCCCGGCTTCAGGCAAGGCCATGACCACACAATCGGCAACTCCCCGTTCTTTTTTAATAAGCGCCCGGATTTCCTCCAGATCAACCCGCTTACCGCCCACTTTGGTCACCGTGTCGGCCCTACCCTTCAGAGAAAACCTGTCTTCCCCCCCGACTTCCACTCGATCACTTGAAATGAAAAAGCCTTGTTCATCCACCGGGAGGTCCGGAGAGATATAAGGTGAACGTACTGCCAGGCGGCCTTGAACAATTTTCCAGTCGATAGTGGGAAAGGGCCTGAAGCAATCTTCGCCCAAAAACCGGTTTCTCGTGGCAATTCCACCTGTTTCCGTGGAACCATACACTTCCACTACTCCTACCTTGTTTTGGCGGCAAAAAGTTTCATTGTCGGCTGAATCAAGCATTCCGGCGGACGAGAACGCCAGTCGCAGGGAAATTTCTTTCTTGACTTCGGCCAACACTCTGTAATGAGCAGGAACGCTTGCCAGAATTGTAATTTGGTGTGCTTGCGCAGCCTGGGTGATTTCCTCAGGAAAGGAGGGAGTTTCGTCTGCCACAACCGCAGAAGATACCAGTGGCAAGACAATGGAGAAGAGCAGTCCGTAAATGTGATAAGGCGGGATGGTGGCCAGGATACAATCCTGTTCGGTTACGGCAAATCGATTGGCCAGAAAGAAACCTTCGCCAAAAATATTCTCTCCGGTTTTGCTCCAGATCTGCGGCGTGCCGGTGGATCCGCCTGTAAAAATTTTCAGCAACTCGCGGCGGGATGCGGTTTGTCCGTCAGCAGAAATCACAGTCTCTCCCCCAGAAGGTGGACACAGTACCTGCACCCCCTTGGGAAAATCTCTGGCCACATCGGAGATAGCAACTGAAAATCCTGTCGCCTGCCGCATCCGGGCAAGGGCCTTGCCAGAAAACGCGTAGGGCAACAGCAGGGTTGGTCCACCGGCAAGAGCGGCCAGCAGGGCCGCAGCTATAACTGCTTTATTGTCGGCGGCGAGACAGACGGCCGCACCTTGAAACGCAGGATCGGCAAGCGCACCACGGAGCCAAGCCGCCATCGCAAACACCTCGGCAAAGGTGGCCCCGCCACGGACAAATTCTCGTTCAGGATGGTTTGGTCCTTTCAGCAGGTTGGCGATACTTCGCTCTATTTCCGTCTGCATATCAGCGTTCATCGGCTCTTGATACCGTTCTGCCAAATGATTGTCCGCTCAATTCTCTGTTTCGCGGCCTGAAAGTGTCGTCCTCCATTTCTTTTCTTACAACCTGCTTAAACAGCTTGGCCATTTTTATCGATTGGGGTTCATCCTGATAAAAGGTATTCCAGGCGTAGTCGAGGAGTTCCTGCAGCCGTTCGCGGCTCATGTGCTTCGGCTGATAAACCACCCGGTCAGCGGAAAATTCGTTCCAGTCAGTTGAGAGGATACGGTTCTGGCTGCTCAGCTCAGTATAGGCTTTGGTGTGGGGAAACGGCGTCAGAACGGTGAATTCGGCCAGATCCAGTTCTATCTCGAGCAGGAAATCAATCAGACGCTTGATATAGTCCTCCGTGTGACTGTCAAGTCCCAGCAGGATGGTTCCTTCGACTCCGATCCCATAGTCATGATAACGCTTAATCCGTTCTTTTATGTAATCGGAAGTGTCGAAGACCGCCTGATAGACATACCAGGCCCCGGCCTGAGCGGCCAGATCGAGCACTTCCGGCTTGTCCTCGATCGGATGAGAACACCACTTCTTTTTCAGCGGAATCATCTCCCGGAACAAGGCTTTCTCCCACTCGGTATCCTGAGCCAGGGAGTTGTCGACAATAAAGAGACGGTTATTATCAATACCGGCGATCTCTTCTATCGCCTTGTCTATCGGTCTCGGGCGAAATTCTCTTCCACCCAGGTAAGACACGGCGCAAGGATAGCAATTGAACCGGCAGCCCCGTGAGGCATGCACCAGATCAACCATCTGCACGCCCTTGTAATTGTAGAGCTTACGGTCGAGGATGTCCCTGCGTGCCGGACCGACAATGGCAATGTCCGGTCTGTCATTGATAAAATCATAGCAAGGTTGCAGACTTCCCCGCTGGAAATCGGCGAGAACCTGCTCCATCCGGCCTTCCGCCTCCCCGAGAAAGACTGAATCCGCGTGTTCCATGGTCGCCTGGGCATGCAGCATGGTGGCAATGCCGCCAAAGATCACCTTCACCCCTCTTTTGCGGTATGCGTCGGCAATCGCCCAGCCTCTTTTGACCTGAACGGTGAGCATCATGGAGATACCGACAAACTCGACCGCTTCGTCAAAATCTATTTCCTGCAGATTTTCATCGACAAAATCCACCTCAACATAGGGAGGCAGTGCAGCGGCGAAGACCACCGGGCCGTGAGGAGGGAGATGAAATTCCGTCTGTCTGTCAAGTTTGGCCCATTTGGGATATATGAGTTTAAATTTCATTGAAATGTATCAGCGCTTATCAAGGTCATTTTCAAGGTATAGCCGGTCCGGCCGTAGGTTGTGAGGTCAATATAGTCCGGGATGAGGCGGGAGCCGATTTTTTTGCACGACCGCCCGACAATGGAGCGTTGCATGATATGGTCCGGGGTATAGCTGTTAATCCGCCAGCAGCCATGCACATTCGGCAGAACATCAACAATACCCTGATCAGGTTTCCGGTATCGACAGACCGCCGACGTAACTGGCGGCTGTGACGGTAAGCGTACGAAACCTGTCTGCATGCGGCCCGGAGGCGGCAGAAATATTGCCCGCAGATCAACTATCAAACCCTTGGCGAACTCGGGCTTGTCAAAGGGCGGAACGGCTCGCCTAACTTCAACATCTTTATCATGGGGAAAAACCGCCTCGAAGAGAGTGAGTCCTTCAACCGTCATCAAGGCGCACTCTATATCTTCTCCATCGAGTTTGGTTACTCCGATAACCGTCGTACCGGAACCATCTCTCATGGTAAAATCGATGGCATGGACAATCTGCCATTTTTCACCTCTTGTCCCCTCTGCCTCTCCTGCCTTTTTTTCACCGGGAAACACAGACGTACAGGCAGCGGTCACCTGTTCGTCGGAAGCAGCCGTCAGTTCCGGCAGGAGAACCTGGTTTTTGGGTGCGCAGGCTACTATACCGGATAACAGGAAGAACAGAAAAAGGAGGCGAATCTTCATTTTTCAGTAAACACTGAGTTGGCTATGCCCACCGGCCTGATCGTGCGCATATGGCGTGCTGGTGAACGCTTAGTCATTTTTCGGTAAATACGGAGTCGGGTATCTTCTCGTTCAGCACGGTATTTTTGAAGGTCATGCTGGTATACGAGTCCGGACCTTCAAAAATCTTCACCCCATCGAGAAGCCCCTTCCGGTCGGAAAGCTTCAGTTCAATTTTGCTTATCACTCCGGCAAGCCCCTGGTCTTTGGGCGTGAGCAGCACAGTATGTTCACCCTCATGAGAAACGCTGAACATATCATTATCGGTAATTCGCCCGTCAAGCCAATTGCTGATCTGACTCAACATGACCTGCATCGAATCAAGCCGCATGCCCTTGTCTTCGACAAGCCGGCCGTCTCTTTCAATATATTTCTTTACATGGCCGCCATTCATAAGCAGGATGGATGGAACCGGCGTCCGGTATTCCCAGCGTAGCGATTGTGGCGCCTGAAAGATAAAGGTCCCGGTCGAGACGAGCGGCCGGACAAGGATTTTCAGATGCTTTTCCTGGATGAAATCAGCCTGGATCGAGCGCAGGCGAGGCAGATCCTCTGCAGAAGCATGTCCAACAAAAAACAGTATAGAGCAGAAAAACAAGATGGTGACAGATACAATCGACAGCTTCATTAGAACATCCCGCCATTGACCGAGATCACCTGACCGGTCACATAAGAGGCTGCCTCCGAGCAGAGAAAACCTACAACCCTGGCTACCTCCTCCGGTTTGCCGATGCGGGCCATGGGAATCATCGCTTTAATCTGCGCTTTCGGCGCCGCGGCAATCATATCTGTTTCGATCAGTCCCGGAGCCACCACATTAACCCGGATACCGAATCTGGCGACTTCGGAGGCGACAACTCTGCTGGCGGCATTCAACCCGGCCTTGGCAGCCGAATAGTTCGCCTGCCCCCGATTGGTCATCAGCGAGCTGGCGGAGGATATGGACACAATTGCCCCCTGATGCTTACGTATCATCTGCTCTACCACCGGGCGAGTCATATTGTAAAATCCATTCAGGCTGGTATCGATGACCGACTGCCAGTTCTTCGGAGGCATCATCATGAACAGCCCGTCGGCGACAATGCCCGCATTATTGATCAGGATATCGATACCGCCCAGTCTTTCGGCAATATCCGCAACCACCTTTTCCGCTGCTTGTCCGTTTCTGACATCAAACTGGTAAATCTCGCCGCGGCCCCCGGCTTGATTGACCATTGCCAGGGTCTGCTCCGCCCCATTTTCGTCGCTCATATAGTTGACGACCGTATAACAGCCACACCTGGCCAATTCTAGGCAGATAGCCCTACCGATCCCCTTGCTGCCTCCGGTTACTATGGCAACTTTGGATTCGTCCCGATGTTCGTCCCGGTTTTCTTGATCGTTCTGTTCGTTTTTTGCTGTCATTTCGTTTTACGCCTGAAAAAGCTGCAGAGTGCTTTTGGAGATTAACATGTTATCCATGTGCTGAACGCAGGATACTTCCCGAAGATTCTCGAAGTTATAACTATTTTCTGCCCGGGTGATGATCTCCCCGTCAAAAGGCAGACAACCGACAAATATTTCGGTTTTTTTGATACCTACCAGCCAGCCCATCTGATCCGAATCGAGGCCCTTGGTCTGAACTCTGTCCCAACCGTTGCACACCCCCGCGGTTTGCGCAGCCAACTCGATCAATATCAAGGGGTGCACCCCGTTATTATCGGCCATGGGCCAGGACTTGCTCACCCGGCAGAGCGTGAGAGCATGACTCTTGTCCACCTCGAGAACCTTCTCCACCAGCAGCATATAGCCGCGATGTGGCAGCAGGTCTTCAAGGGTAAGATCTGAAAAAGTAATCGTATTCATGAATTTCTCGGCGTCGCCATCCCGGTTTTAAGGTTTTTATGAGTTATCAATTTTCAAAAGCAAAAAAGATACTTTAATATTGAAGAAATCGCCACCATATACCAGGCGGCAAAATGCCTGCATAACTCCGGCCCCGTAAACGTTCAGCAGTGCTCCAGCTTGGTGCAAGCAGGCCGTTGGGCTATAGCCAAACTATGCGCAACGGTCTGATCGTGCCAAGATGGAGCACTGCTGAGCGTTTACCAATTTCCTGTTGGCATTCTATCAGAATATTGGCATTATGGTAGGCTTTGTCGTATCATCAGAAAGAGTTTTTCAGAAAATATGAAAAACTATTCCAATTACTGAGCTGTTCATACCATCATGCGAATGACGGTTTTATTAATACAACCCAATGTTAAAAGCAAAAAATTATGAGTGAGCTGATAGAAGAACTCAAGGTAAAACTTATAGATATTCTGAATCTGGCAGATGTAAGACCTGAAGATTTTGATGAAAACAGCCAACTGGTCGGTGGCGATCTCGGCATAGACTCGATCGATGTTCTGGAAATGGTCGTCATGGTGGAAAAGGATTATGGCATCATTATCAACAATCAGGAAGTCGGCGAAAAAGTGTTTTCCTCTCTTGCTAATCTTGCCGCTTATATTAAGGAACATTCAGCGGAAGCGGCATCTTGACGGCTAAACCAATTTATATCGGCGGGGCAGGAATAATCAGCTCCCTCGGCTCAGGACTGACAGCCACCGAGAAAACCCTGCGAGAGAACCGTTCGGCAATAAAGCCTCTGACGCTATTTGGTCTGCTGCAGGGCTCTCCCCTGCCGGTCGGCGAAGCTGTTGGCCTTGAGGAATCCCCTTCCATCCCGAGAACGCATCAACTGGCCGGAATTGCCGCCAGGCAGGCCATGGCCGGCTGCAGCCGCCCACCCGATGCAATCGTTCTTGGAACCACAACCGGCGGCATCCTCACCACTGAGCGACTGCTCCGGAAGAAAAATCAGCAAAAAGAAGAATATCGCTACCATGGCCTGGGGACTGTCGCCGACTGCCTGGCCTCGGAATTAAACTGTACGGGCCCCGCCATTGTCGTTTCCACTGCCTGCTCCTCGGGCGTTGTCGCCATCGCCGTGGCCCTGGAAATGCTGCGCAGCGGCCAGGCTCAATCGGTACTTGCCGGAGGCGTCGATTCACTCAGCCGTTTGACCTATTTCGGTTTTCACTCCTTGCAGCTTGTCGACCGCCTGGGCTGCAGACCGCTGGATCAAAATCGACAGGGCATGGCTGTGGCGGAAGGCGCGGGTATGATTCTTCTTACTGTGGAAAAAACGGCTGGCAGCTGTGCAGAACTCCTTGGTGTAGGACTGTCCTGCGATGCCTACCATCCGGCGGCACCCCATCCCGAAGGACGGGGCGCTTTCATGGCCATGCAGAAGGCGCTGACCGATGCAGGCCTGACCCCGGAGGACATCGACTACATCAATCTTCACGGCACCGGAACCCCGGATAACGATCTGGCGGAATCCAAAGCCATCCGCAGACTCTTTCCCGATCCTCCTCCTCTTTCATCGATCAAGGGAGCATCCGGTCACAGCCTGGCCGCCGCCGGTGCTATCGAGGCGGTCGTGTCAACAATCACCATTTCCAGCGGGCTGATGCCTGCCAATACAAGTCTGCAAAATGTCGATCCCGCGCTTGGCCTGTCACCCTTGACCAGTCCGCTGGAATGTCCCGTCAGGGCTGTTCTTTCCAACTCTTTTGGTTTCGGCGGCAACAACGGCTCATTAGTAATCGGCAGGCCCGAAACCTTTCGGAAAGCACCAACCGAAAAAAATCGTGCAGGATTGGCCATTCACGGCTATTCCTGTCTAACCGGAGCGGGCGGCACCATTGCTACCATCGCCCAGTTAGAGGAAGGCGCCTCCGTCTCGGGAATGGCGGCACTTGAGGCAATTACTGAGAATCTGCCTCCGCGGCTGATACGCCGGCTAAAGCGGCTGCCGAAAGCGACCCTGGCTTTAGCCGTCGCAGCCCAGGAAAACTCGGCACTGGTAAACTGCAAACCCGGCTCGGTCTTTATGGGCACCGGCTGGGGAGCGCTGTCTGAAACCCATGATTTTCTCACCCGGCTCGCCGAATCCAAAGAACAGTTTCCGAGTCCCACCGACTTTGTCGGATCCGTGCATAACGGCCCGGCCAGCCAGGTGGCTATACTCGTCGGGGCGACAGGTCCCAATATCACCACCAGCGGCAGCGATTTTTCTTTTGAACAGGCTCTGCTGGCAGCAGAGCTTATGCTGGACGATGCGGCGGAACCCGCCCTCATTATCGGTGCTGATGAAGGGCATGAATTCTTTTCCCCGCTCCTTGACCCCTCGATCACTCCCGGAACACCCCTAGCCGATGGGGGCGGTGCCTTTTTGGTAAACAGGAAAACAGAAAATGCTCTCTGTCATATCTCGATTCCCTTCTATCGATCCGGCAAGGCGGAAGGAGTGATGAATTCCCTGGTGGATGTACTTGCCGCTCGAACCCGGAAGAGTGACTATGTGCTCATTTTGGCCGGTATTCCTGCCGCCGGGTACGAGGTGGGACAAAAGCAGCTCAAGCAGTTCATAACACTTGCAAAACCATCGTCCCCTGTAGTCGAATACCGTAAATTTATCGGTGAATTTACCTCCGCTTCTGCTGTAGCTACGGCTATTGCCGCTTCTTTTTTCAAATCGGGTATTATCCCCGGTGCTCTGGCAGGAGGCAGTGATATTGTTATAACCAACCGAGCAAGCAAAATTCTGGTTCTGGGCCTGGGACAATATGTTACAGCCCTAGAACTTTACCAATCATGAGAATATTGCTTGTTTCACCCAATACCTTGACCGTTCCCTACCCGGTGTATCCCCTCGGCCTCGATTATGTCGCGGGCTCCGTCTCTTCCGAGCACGAGGTGCGCATTGTTGATCTCAACGCACTTACGCCCTCGGAACTCGATGAAACTCTGCTTGGCTTTTCGCCCGACATCATAGGTGTTTCCTGCCGCAATATCGATAATACGGATGCCGGAGATTCGAGGTATTTCATCAAAGGCTATGCAAAACTCGTCTCCCACTTGAAATCATTGTCAAACGCCAAGATAATCTGCGGCGGTAGCGGATTCACAATCATGCCGGAACAAATCCTGGCGGCTCTTGGCGCTGATTACGGAATTATCGGTGAAGGGGAACGATTCGGCCTGGTTGTCGAGGCCGTGAAAAACGGCAGGGATCCGGCATCGATCCCAGGGGTGATTTCCTCTTCCTCTTCAGTGGGGACCTGGACACCGGCGCCATGGGATGGCCCCATACTGCGCGACTTTAGCAGCCACAACAGCCATAAAGGATTCTATCTCACCAGGGGAGGTATGCTCAACCTGCAGAGCAAACGAGGCTGCTGCTTCACCTGCATCTACTGTCCTTACCCACACATAGAAGGACGGAAACAACGCCTGGTCGAGCCGGAGGAAGTGGCCCGCATGGCTTTGGAACTCCAGGCAGCAGGTGCAAAATATTTCTTCATCACCGATTCGGCGTTTAATTCCGACATCGATCACAGCCTGGCTGTAGCCAAGGCCTTCAAGGCGGCAGGCGTCTCAATCCCGTGGGGCGGTTTTTTTGCTCCTGTTAGATTACCTGCCGATTACTTTTCGATTATGGCGAACGCCGGTTGTGCCCATGTGGAATTCGGCACCGAATCAATGGCGGATGCAGTGCTGAAATCCTATCGAAAGCCTTTCATCGTACAAGACGTTCTTAACGCTCATCGACAGGCACTGGATGCCGGTATCCACGTGGCCCATTATTTCCTCATGGGCGGCCCCGGAGAATCCGTCGCTACCGTTACGGAAAGCCTGGATAACGTTGAGCTGCTCAGCAGAACGGTAATTTTCTTTTTCATAGGTATCAGGATTTATCCCAGAACCGCACTGTATGACATTGCCCTGCGGGAGGGAAAGATCACATCCTCCACGAATTTGCTGGAACCAGTCTATTACAGGACGGATGCTATTGATCGTGAGACCATTGAGAATCTTGTCAAAGCCAGAGTCGGCAAACGAATTAACTGCGTGGTCGGCTCCGGAGGCACCGAGGGCGCCGATACGGTCAGCAGGATGCACGCCCGAGGCTATACCGGTCCACTCTGGGAATATCTTGTTCGTTGAGAGACGCCGTTATATAATTTTTTTTTGTCAATTATGCATAGTCATTCCTCCTTATCCCGGAAAGTGTTAATCATCGGTGCCGGTATCGGCGGACTCAGCACCGCGATTATTTTGGCTAAACTCGGGTATGACGTAACAGTTCTAGAAAAGAATACCCAGCCGGGCGGACTGATGCGTGGTTACAGCCGTGATGGAATAGAATGTGCCGTGGGAGTCCACTACCTTGGCTCGCTCGACAAGGGGCAGATCCTGCGAAAGTTTTTCGATTATCTCGGAGTGAGTGAGACGATTCCGGTTACCAGACTTGGCCGGAATGGTATTATCGATCGATACATTTTTAAGGCAAGCAATGGTTCCCCATGCACTTTTGACTTACCGCAGGGTTTGCCTGCCTTTGCTGAAAATCTGCAGCAGGCGTTTCCGCAGGAAGAGAAACAAATAGAAAGCCTGATTCCTCCTTTGCAGAAAGCAGCCGATCAGCTGCACAGTCTTGATTTTCTCTATTCGGCCGACAAGGATTTTGCCCTGCTTGATCAGTTTCAACCTCTGGGTGAAACTCTAAACAATATTGGCTGTTCGCCAGAGCTGCGCAGTGTCCTGGCCATCCCTTCCTGCTGGATCGGTGTGCCTCTGGATGACTGTCCGGCCTACTATCATAACATGGCCCTGGCCTCCTACGTCTCTTCCTCGTGGCGTCTGGAGTGCGGTGGATCGGCCATGGCGGATGCTTTCGCCGAACGCCTGCGGCAATTGGGCGGAACTCTTGTTACCGGGGCTGAAATCAGCCGAATCAATGTTGTTTCCCGTGTCGTTACGGGGGTGCGGTTGTCATCGGGAGAAAATTTTTCCGCCCCCACGGTTATCGGAGCGGTGCATCCCAAGGTTGTGTTGAGGATGCTGGCGACTGGGGATGTAAAACCTTCATATCGCCAAAGGATCAGTAGCCTGAAGGACACTCATGGCATTTTTTCGGTCCAGGTCAAAATTGACGGCGACAGACATCGGGAGATTCCCTATAACATATTTAAAGTCGAAACAAATCAAGACGGTAATGTCCCTGACCTCAAATACTATCAGATACGAAAAAGTGAAAGAAAAGGCTTCAGCCTCCTCACGATCCTGACTTCCGGCATGGACGAATTGTGGGTGCCCTGGACAAATACCAAAAGCGGCCATCGGGGTAATGACTACCTTGAGTTAAAGCAGGAACACGCCATGCGACTGGTTCGGGAGGCGGAAGGACTATTCGGTTCTTTCAAGGGCGCCAAAATACTGGACGCCTACACGCCGTTGACCATCCGGGACTGGGTCAACAGCCCGGGCGGCAGTGCTTACGGTGTGCTGCGTTCCGCCGGCCAGACGCTGGCCACGGCCCTGTTGAACCGTACCGCCGTCAAAGGATTGTATCTCGCCGGGCAAAACGTCATGGCGCCCGGCATTATCGGTACTATCATGGGATCTTTCAATACGGTCAAGTTGATCCTGGGAGCAAATGAATTTAAAAGCCTGATCCGTTTATAAGGATGTTGCCATGCTAAGAATTATTATCTTTATTGTCTGCACTCTCTTGCTTGTTCGTTTTTCCTGGCGGGCTTTAAGCAATCCGAGGATACACGGCTTTTATCGTTTTTTCGTCTTTGAAGGTATTTTACTTCTCGTCTTACTGAACCATCCCTATTGGTTCCAAAAGCCGTTTTCGCCACAGCATCTTCTTTCCTGGTTCCTCTTATTCACCTCCATTGTTTTTATCATTCAGTCGCTTAAAATGCTGAAACAAAGCGGTGGACATGCCGAACGGGAAGAGATGCCGGAGAATCTTCCTTTTGAAAATACCGTTCATGTTGTGGAATCGGGCATCTACCGCTTTATCCGGCATCCGATGTACGGTTCGCTGCTTTTTCTTGGCTGGGGTGCTTTTTTAAAGCATATCACCCCGGTAAATATTCTCCTGGTTTTGCTGGTGAGCGGCTTGCTGTTTGCTGTAGCCAAGGTGGAGGAGGCTGAAAATATCAGGTTTTTCGGCGCAGCTTACCAAGATTATATGCAACGCACCAGGATGTTCATTCCCTGGATATTGTAGACCGAAAAAAACGTAAACGTATAACCGGCGAGAAAAAAAGGGCGGGTTTGGAACCCGCCCCTACGCGTGAAACAGTTACAAAGTGGTGAATAAATTAAATTTGATAATTTCGTAAAAACCTAAAAATCAGGGATAGCTAAGTAAAAAACTTCAGATTCGAGGCGCGCAAATTTTTAATCATTTCGACGTACAAGAGGTACTTCGAAATGATTAAAAATTTGCTGCAACGAAGAAGGTGAAGAGTTTTTACGACGCCATCAAATTTTAAATTTTTCGATGAAATTCTTCAGGGATTGCGCAAGTACCTGCAGCTCCTCGGCGTTTTGGCGAACGTCGCTGGTGCCGGAGGAAATATCACCAACTGCCTTGTTCACTTCTGAAATATCCGCGGAAATCTGTCGAGATACCACCGAACTCTGGGCAACATTTTCCGAGACCTCACTGATCCCCTCCCCTGCCTGCACGATATTGGCGGTCAGTCCGGTCATCGTTTCGCTCTGCTCATCGAGGGAGACAGCGATCCCGGAGACGATATCATCTATTCTTTTGATAATAGCGGATATTTGTTTAATGCCGGCCACCGTAACATTGGTGGAGTTCTGGATTCCGTTGATACGTTCTTTAATCTCTTGTGTCGCCCCAGCGGTTTGTTTGGCAAGTTCCTTGATTTCATTGGCCACAACGGCGAATCCCTTACCGGCTTCTCCGGCCCGGGCCGCTTCAATGGTGGCGTTGAGCGCCAGCAGGTTTGTCTGATCTGATATTTCGGCGATGCTTTCCGTCACCTTGCCGATATCGAGAGCGGCTTTTCCCAGCTCATCGACTTTCCCGGATATGTCCGTCGCCTGCTCCACGGCCTCTCCCGTTATCTCTTTGGCGCTCAAGGTCGAGCGCTGGATGTTCCCGACACTGGCGCTTATTTCTTCTGTAGCAATCGTCATCACATTAACGTTTGCCGCAGCCTGCTCTGTTGCAGCAGCCACAGAAGCCATATTCGAGCTCATTTCTTCTGTGGCAGCGGCGACGGCATCGGCCCGCAGAGCCGAGTCAGTTGACCCGGCGTCCATTTTCTCTGAAATCCGCACCAGAGATATCGATGAATTGTTAAGATTGACACAGTTGGTATTTACATCCTTTATCAGGTTTTTGACATTGCCAATGAAGGAATGCATATAGGCACTCAGTTCTGAGAATTCATCGGTCACGACATTCCTGAAAACTCCTTTGCATTCACTGCATGAAGAATATTCACCGGAGACGATCTTTGGACATTCGACGCTTGCGGCTGCCGACCCGGCTACTTCCCAGCAATACCCTTCCTTCCCGTACATTGAACAATCTGTCTTGTTGCACCGCATTTTTTCTGAACAGTTTATCATCGGGATAGAAGTTACATCAACTTCCCCGGACAAATCTCCCTGACTGGCGGACTCGAGCAGGCGTGTAAAGCTCTTGATGGGTCGATCTATAAGCCGGGTAAAAAGGAAGTAGACAAAAAATTGGATCACAACAAGAGCGATCATACCGGTGGCAAGAGACATCAGTGCGGTTTTTTTAGCTGCCGCAAGAACGGCACTGATATCCCTGTGTACCTCCAGCACCCCGACACCCTTGCCGGAATAATCGCGAAGCGGCAGATACGCCTGCATGATTTCCCGGCCATTTCTTGACAGTCTCTGGAATTTAAGAGCGCCTGACTGAATTATTCCGTTTAAAAACGGATAGTTACTCTCATCAATAGTTGAATTCTCGGTTTTCGCCTGATACTTAAAGCCGTCCCCGGCCGGAACGATCACCGATAAATCGTCATGTATACTCGTCTTGATATATTCCAGCAGTTTCTCATTGATTGGTGCTCCGAATTCCACGGATCCGGCATGTTTCTTATTGAGGTACAGAACTGGGACAACCGCACGGATGGAAAGACCGGCAACCCCGGCCTCGATGCCTACAGCATCCTGCAGCTTCTCATTTACCTGGACAACTGTTTTTCTGAAGCTGGAAAGATCGTCGCCGAATTTTTCCGGTTTTTGCAGTCGCAGAAAGGAGATGGCCGGAGGCAAATGGAAATGAAAAACGTTCAGGTCGATTATTTTTTTCAATTGTTCATACAGAGGTGCAGTTACATCCTGGAGGTTTGTTCTGTCCTGAAACTTCACGCTATCCTGAATCGACGGCATCCCCGCCACAGTATGGGCCAAGAGCCTCAATTGCTCTGCTTTTTCGATGGTAATGATATTGCTTGCCTGATTAATTGAAGAGGTCAGTTCCTCCTCCAGCTTCTTGGTGGTATTGTTCAGGGTAGCTCTGTACGAGAGAACGCTGGGAACGGCAACCATCAGCGTAATTAAAATCCCCAGGGTTGTGAGGAGCTTTGTTTTTACCTTGGAAGGAATGTATTTTTGGATAGAGGACACCATTGACTTTCTCCTGATTATCGAGCACTAACCGTAAAAACCATCGAATGAATTTAAGTAACAAATTATTTTATCACAATATCATATGTACTGGAAATTTTAATTCCACGACACGCTCAACCGGCTGCAACGCTAATATTTACCGCGCAGAAACCCTCTTTTCACCCCACGAATCAGCATATTGGTTAATGCCCCCCGGCTCTCCGTACGACTAAATGGCTTGAGTCTGATCCTAGGTTCAGCTAGTCTTAAAGAAATCGGAAGGGATTGAGAGCATTCTACCTGCGGCGCCCTACACTTCACAACCATATGCATATCGAAAAAACGAGAACAAAAACATGGCTAAAACACAAACCTTCCGGGTGGTCGGTGGACGAATACACTTCAAATGTCATATGTGTCAGAGCAAGCGAATGGTGACCATACCTAGTGAGGTGCGCAGAAGATCCATCCGCTGTCATAAATGCGGTGAAATTACCCACGCCAACTTCAACCGCCGGGTTGTTTACCGGGAACAGCAAAAAGGCAAAGTGCTGATGTCCCCCGGGAATGAAAAATATTTTGAGGTTGACCTTGCCGATATTTCCCCGGATGGCGTTGGCTTTGATGTGGCATTCAGGGATATCAGGCAACTTTCCGTAGGCAAGGAAATCCACTTTCGCTGTACCTGGAATTCGAAGCTTTTAAATCAAGGACGGTATGTCAT
Source organism: uncultured delta proteobacterium (assembly GCA_963835305.1). Taxonomy (GTDB): domain Bacteria; phylum Desulfobacterota; class Desulfobulbia; order Desulfobulbales; family Desulfocapsaceae; genus Desulforhopalus_A. Next base: position 360,238 of record CAWIEU010000004.1, on the reverse strand, counting down.
TAGATCCATAAAAGGAAGACGGATCGGCGCACAACGCATTCTACACTGAGGAGCAAAAACTCGGAAAGCATCAGATGGTCAGGATTTTGGACTATTCGGGCAGTTTGAGCAACGTTTCCCTTTCTTTTTTTTGTATTTCTCACAACACTTCTTTTTCTTTGCCTTCTTCTTGGCCATATCGAACCTCTTCGTACGCTTGCCGAAAATCAGGGAACCCAACAGACTCTCTATATAAAACTCCTGAAATTTTGACCTGCGCATCAACTTATTTTGGTACGTACTTCAATCTCGTTCCAGATTTTGCCATAGGCATCCGCGGCAAAGTCCTTGCCGGCAAAGGTCAGAACAGGGGCTCTATGGATACCCATTTTTTCAATTTCGCTGGAAAAAGGTATATAATTTTTAAGTAAGCTTTTATATTTTTTTCGCAATGCGACCATGGTTTCCTTATGCAGTTTTTTGCTCTTTTGCACCATGGAGAAAAAAGGGAGTAATTTCTTACGCTGATATTCGTTCTCTTTAAAAAAATCATGAAGCTGCTCAAAGGTGCGCACGGACAATGTGGTTGGAATGACGGGAACGACTATTTTGTCGGCGGTCTTAAAGACATTTTCGGAAAGCAGAGAGATGTTCGGAGGACAATCAAGAATTATCACATCATAGTCATTCCTGACTTCTCTCAAAGCTTTTTTCAAACGGGATCGGCTGTTTTTCATGCGCGAAAGAAAAATATCAAAATCCCGGTAGCTCATATTGGCCGGCAACAGATCAAGATTATCAAAGTCGCTGGCCCGAATAGCGTCCAGGAAACCATTAACATCTTTAAAGAAAGCTTTGTTCCGTAGTTTTTTCGAGGGTTTTACCCGAAAATAAAAACCAGAAGCACCTTGCGGGTCCAGATCACATAAAAGAGTCGATCTGCCTTTTATGGCACTGGCATAGGCCAGATTGACGGAAGTGGCTGTTTTGCCGACTCCCCCTTTATTACTGTAACAGGCTATTATTTTCATCAGCGCCATCCTCGGCATGAAAGAGTTTTGCGAAAATTGCACGGGTTTCAGAACTATCAAAGAGAGCAAAATTTTTCATGACCTGGTGCCTCTCTTTCTGCTGCAATCGGTGAAGCATGGCTGTGAGAGCGCCGACGCTCTCGGCGACCTGCAGTTCCGAGCCGCCGAAATCATGCAAATTCTCACTCAATACCCTCTTGAGAAATCTTTGCTGAACCGAATAATCATTAAAATTTCCCAGATTGTCCTGCAGTGACTTGAGTGCCTTGATAAGTTTATCGATGTCGTTTTTAGGAAAGAGCGGCGTAAAGAATTCCATTAAATATCGCAGTTTTTTGCAATTGATTCGAAGCCGATGGATAACGCTATCTTCGGTATCTTTATCAATGTCACGAGCCACCCCGCAGACTTTGTCATAGCGTTTCAGAACTGATGAGCAGGCAAATGCGAAGGATTCATCTCCCCCCTTCGGCCCTCCGGGAAGAGCCGACGCATCTTTAAAGAGTTTTTCCAGCCTGTCGATTTCTTTCAGATAAACTTTACTGCGCATCAGCCTGCCGACGGTCAGCTGCTCCCTGTCACGCTCCCCGGCAAAATAATCAAACAGGATATTCAAGCCTCCATGGGTGTCTGCCGGGACGAGATCGAAATACTGTTGCCTGTTGAGCAGATAGACATCCAGATCCCGCAGCCTGTTGGTTTTCTGCATAAGAGCGGCGAAGTCCTTTTTTAAGCGGACGGTATCCTCGGCACTGAATACCTGTTTGAAAAGACTCAGGACTGATCGTACCTTACGCAGACTGACCCGGTAGTCATGGAGAAATTCCGTATCATAATCAGCGGCGATACCTGTTTCATTACGCCGGGCAGTTCGAATAAAAGCTGAGATAATATTTACCGCACTCTCCCTGACAGGTACCTCAGGTTCAAGAAGAACCGTTGGTTTTGCTGTATAGTTTTCTCTCTTGATCTTCAGAAAATCGTACACCCGCCCCATATCCCGGCAGGATATTGCACCGATTTTTTCCAATGACCGGCAAAGATCCGCATGGGCCTGATCATAGCCCCGCAGACTTTGGGTACTGCCGATCGCCGCGGTTTTTCGTCCGCACTCAAGGTTCAGGGTATGAAATCGGGCACGGGTTTTTCCCTCGTCATCGAGAAGAAGTCCTTGAGACAGGCACAATCCAACTTCTGCGACGGGGAGAAATGCCCTGAGGCTGGATATTTGTTTCAGAAGTATCGCCACCGGGCCGTCCGGCAGGTCACCGGCAAGCAGCCACTGTTCAGGCGAAACCTGCTCCGTCAACCGACCATTGTACAGATCAAGACAGAACAACAATTTTCCCCTCTGCACCAGCACCTTGGCTGCGCGGAATAATTTGTCGTCGAAGGTATCCAGCAATACCCCCCGCCACTTTTCGCCGGATTCAAGCGAGATCCGATACGATGCGGCACTCGGCAAGGTTTTCGCCAATTTACTCTTGTTTAGTACTGCGGGAAGGGAGTAGATGAAAGGGTCCATAGTCGCTCAACACTTTTTGGTTGTTTTACTACCTTCAGTTACCGAGATCCCGCGATCACATCGCATACCGTGTTCGTGCTCCACGATAAAAGGTTTCAGTTCTTTTATCGCCTGTGGATCCTGGCCAGAAGAGGTGCGAATGCTCCTTCGATCCTCAAATTGAAATCATGCTGCCACTGTAGCACAAGAAATTTTGCATGGCAATTCAATGCATTGGCAAAAGGAGAAATGTACCTATATTTCTCTGATGAACGGCTGAAATTCTCGTAATCGTTCACCGGTCCACATCAAATGACTGCATAATCCGGATCTGTAGACGCGTCGCTCCTGTGCCATTTGAATACAGATGAGCCAACTATTTCTTTTCCTGGGAAGATCTGCTACCATGTAACCAAGAAGCCAATGATCAGAAACCATTCTTTACCATTCTCATATCACTGATGAAAAAACAGTCACAGCATATGAACGCAGAAACTTCGGCAAATCAAAAGACGGAGGAAACAGTCTCCTCTGACATACAAAATAAGTCGGCCACCTTCGATCTGAAGTCATCGGAATGGTATTTGAATAGGGAATTGACCTGGCTGGAATTCAATAAACGAGTACTGCACGAAGGGCAGGATCCGCGCAATCCGCTGCTGGAGAGAGTTTTTTTTCTGGCGGTAGTTGATTCAAACCTGGATGAATTTTTCATGAAAAGGATTGGCGGTCTGAAACAAATGGTCGGCGCCAGCGTCCGAACCCCTTCGATCGATGGCCGTCTGCCCCAGGAACAGATTGATCTCTGCCATGATGTCGTCAGGCAAATCGTTGACCAGCAGCTGACCCTGGAAAACGACCTGCAGCGATTGCTGGCTCGAAAAGGTATTAAAATAAAGAAATACAAGGATCTTTCCAAAGAGGATAAGGAGAGAATCGACCATTATTTTCTCAATGAAATTTATCCGTTGCTTACTCCGCAGGGGATGGATCCCGCTCATCCCTTCCCTTTCATCTCTAATTTGTCAATCAACCTGCTTGTCAGCGTCCGTTATCCCGACAGCGATCACAGTTACCTCAACCGCATCAAGATTCCGACCAGCTCGGATTTGCCGCGTTTTATCCGGATCGGCAAGGAAGACGTTTACATACTTCTCGAAGATCTGGTCGGCAACAACCTGCGCCTTCTGCTGCCCGGCATGGAAGTTGAAACCTGTGAGACCTTCAGAGTAACCCGGAATGCGATTACCGAAAAACACGAAGAACAGGCCAACGATCTGTTACTGGTTATTGAATCGGCTCTGCGGGATAGAAAATTCGCCGAAATCGTCCGCCTGGAAGTTGACAGCGACATGCTGGACTATCATAAAGGAAAACTCGCAGCCGAGCTGCGGGTCGATGAAATACGCGATGTATATGCAGTTGACGGCATTCTGGGTTTGCGGGACCTGTTCCAGATTGCCGCAATAGACAGGCCGGAGCTGCATTTTGCTCAGCATCATCCGGTCGACAATCCTGAGCTCCTTGGCGACGACCCCAACATTTTCCACACCATCCGGGAACATGGCGATGTCTTTCTGCAGCACCCTTATGAATCTTTTGACACCTCTGTTGAACGGTTTTTAAGAGAGGCGAGTCAGGATCCGAAGGTAATGGCCATCAAGATGACCCTTTACCGTACAGCCAAGGATTCCAAGATCATCCAATACCTGATCGATGCAGCCCAGAACGGTAAACAGGTAGCCGTCGTTGTCGAGCTTATGGCCCGGTTTGACGAGTCGGCTAATATTCGCTGGGCCGGCTTTCTCGAAGAGGCGGGAATCCATGTAACCTATGGCGTCGTCGGCCTGAAAACCCACACCAAACTCATTTTTGTCATCCGCAAAGATTACGACGGTCTGCGCAGATACACCCACATCGGCACAGGCAATTATCATGCGGGTACGGCCAGGGGATACGTCGATCTGGGGCTTATCACCTGTGATCGGGATATCGGTGCGGATTTGACCGAACTCTTCAATTATCTGACCAGCGGCTATACGCCGGTGCGGCACTACACCAAACTGCTGCCATCCCCCAAGCTGCTGAAAAAGGCCTTGCTCAGTAAAATCGAAAGAGAAATCGCCCACCAGAAAAAAGGAAATACCGGACTGATACAGTTTAAAACCAATGCCCTGGTGGATAGAGATATTGTCGAGGCATTATACCGCGCCTCCCAGGCCGGGGTTCATGCTGACCTGATTGTTCGGGACTCCTGCCGTCTGCGTCCCGGAATAAAGGGCTTATCGGAGAACATCAACATCATTTCCCTGGTCGGCAGGTTTCTTGAGCATGCCCGTATCTTTTATTTCAGGAACAATGGCGACGAAGAGTATTATATTGGTTCCGCCGATCTCATGAAACGCAACCTGGAAAGCCGGGTCGAGGTCTGCGCCCCTATAACGGCACCTCAACACAAAACCCTGCTTCGTGAACTCCTTGATCTGCAACTGACCAATACCAGAAACGTCTGGGAAATGCAGAGCGATGGTTCTTATGTCCAGCGCCGTTCCGATCATGAGAAAGGTGCGGTCTGCGTCCACCAGCATCTGATAGCAAAAGCTGAAAAACGTGCCGCCGCAGGCCGTCTCGCCCTTGCCAAAAAAAGAAGTAGAAAAAAAATGCCGGGCAGATATAATCCCAAAAATGTGGACCGGTGACCCGGGCCTGGCCATTTGTTGTTTTCCCGGTGTAAGGTTAAAATCCGGAGTTTGGCTGTTTTAAAAATTCAAGCTCCTCTTTGGTCGACTTCCTCCCCAGAATTGCATTTCTGTGAGGATAGCGGCCAAATCTCTCGATTATTGCCCTATGCTTCAGTTCCCATTCCAAAGCGGATTGCATTCCCTGCCGGCGGTATAATTTTTCCGCGACTTCATGGATTTTTCTCGATTCGCTGTGCATAAACGGGAGATAGATAAATCCTCTTTCGGCAGGTGTCACCAGTCTGTCGATTCCCAGAGCGACAGCTTCCTGTGAGAGCACCAGCGCCATCTGGTCATTGGCGAATGCCAATGGCGTTCCCCTGAACATATTTCTGGAGAACTGATCCAGCACAATAATCTCGGCTACTCTTCCCTGGGGCTGTTCCCTCCATTCGAAAAGCTCGCATCGCACCGCTCCGGCATGGATTTCCGAGAATCGAGCTGCTATCAACTGATCAAATGCTTTATCTTTCGTCCACCATTGTGCCGGGCGGATCTCTTCAAACCAGAATTTTAAGACTTCCCTGTACATTCGCTGTCCTCTGGTAAATGGAATTGAGCTGTTCTCTGGTTGACTCAGACAACCGCCGGTATTTAAATCCTTCTCCCCTCCTTCATTACTGCCATTTTGAGTATTCAGGATGATGCCGGTTCGGCTTTACCAGCCGCCGTCGTTTCCGACACTTCTTCATGTTGATGCTCGGCGGCAAGGAGCATGTACATCGCCGGCACCACGAAGAGAGTGAACAGGGTACCGATGGACAGCCCGGAAGCAATGACGAGGCCCATGTTATAGCGGCTGATGGCCCCGGCGCCGGTGGCCAGGATCAGCGGCACAACCCCCAGGACCATGGCTGCGGTGGTCATCAGGATCGGCCGCAACCGGATGGCCGCAGCCATCTCGATGGCTTCGCGCTTGCTGTGGCCTTCATGTTGCAGATTGTTGGCAAACTCAACAATCAGGATGCCATGCTTGCTGATTAGTCCGATCAAAGTAACCAGACCGACTTCGGTATAGATATTGAGACTGGCCCCGCCGACCCCCAGACTGATGAAGATCAACGCGCCGCAGATCGACATCGGAACGGTGACAAGAATGATGATCGGATCGCGAAAACTTTCAAACTGGGCGGCCAGGGCCAGAAAAATTATAATCAGGGCAAAGAAAAAGGTCACGATCAAGGCACTCGATTCCTGGGTGAACTGCCGCGACTGCCCGGCGTAGTTGATGGAGTAGCCTCGAGGCAGTGTCTTCTCCGCCAGCTGCTTGAGGTAATCCAAAGCCTGCCCAACTGTTACGCCCGGGAAAGCGACACCGGAGATGGTTGCAGCATTCTGTTGCTGGAAATGGTTCAGGGACTCAGGCACCACGGTGTCGGTAATATGGGCAACCGTCGACAGCGGAATCGTCTTGCCGCCGGCACTTTTTAAATAGTAGTTGTTCAGTTGTTGGGTATTGAGCCGATATCGTTGCTGAACTTGCGGAATCACCTTGTATGAACGGCCGAAAAGACTGAAATAATTGACATAGTTCCCACCGAGCATGGCTGACATGGTCTCTCCTATATCCTGCATCGAAAGCCCGAGCTGAGCAGCCAGGTTCCGGTCTATGACAATCTCCGATTGCGGCAGGTCGTACTTCAGGTCACTGTCTAGAAACATGAACATGCCGCTCTTTTGCGCCTGCTGTAAAAAATTATCGGAGACCTGGTTCAACCGGCTGAATGGTTCCGTGGTCTCGATGACGAACTGAATAGGCAGACCACGGCTGCCCGGAAGCGGCGGCGGCTGGAAGGCTACCACCTTGATGCCTGAGATATGGCTCAGCTCCTGCTGAAGGATCGGCTGCAGGTCGTTGGTGGTCTTTTCCCGCTCATCCCATGGCTTCAATACCATACCGGCAATAAAGGTGCCGGGCCTGTCGAGCTGGAAGACATGATCGGTTTCCGGATGACTTGCGAATATTCGATAGATGGCGCGGGAATAGAGCTCCCTCTGTTGGAGGGTTGCGTTCGGGGCGGCCGTGGAGGAGGTAATGACGACTCCCTGGTCTTCCTGCGGGGCCAGTTCCGACTTTGCACCGGCATAGAGAAAGTAGATGCTGCCGAGTATGATCAAGGCAAAAACCAGGGTGACCGGCACGTATTCCAAGGTCCTATGCAGCAGTGCCTGGTAACGCTGGTGCAGGGCCTTGAACCTGCGGTCGAGATGGGCCACGAATTTGGCCTGCCACCCTTTCTGATTGGGATCGTGGGGCTTGAGCAGCCGTGAGCACATCATTGGTGACAAAGTGAGAGCGACAATTCCCGAAATGGTGACGGCGGCCACCAAGGTGAAGGCGAATTCGGTGAAAAGTGCGCCTGTCAATCCCCCCATGAAGCCTATTGGAATGTAAACGGCGATCAGAACGACGGTCATGACGATGATCGGATTTGCCAGTTCCCTCGCTGCGGCAATGGCGGCATCGCGACGGTCGGCTCCCAACTCAAGATGGCGGTTGACATTTTCAACGATGATGATGGCGTCATCGACCACAAGACCAATGGCAAGAACCAGGGCCAGCAGCGTCAATAAATTGATGGAGAAATTGAGCATCAGCATGATGGTGAAGGCCCCGATCAGTGACAAAGGAATGGCGATGGTCGGAATCAGAACCGAGCGGAAAGATCCAAGGAAAAGGAAGACCACCACAGTCACGATTAACAGTGCCTCGATCAGGGTGTGTTCCACTTCGGAGATGGAGCTGTCGACGAACTTGGTCGAATCGTAGACGATCTGACCATTTATTCCCTCCGGAAACTGCTGCTGAATCGATGGAAAGGTGTTGCGGACTCTGGCAATCACATCGAGAAGGTTTGCCGCCGGAGCCACCTGTATGCCGATATAGACGGCTTTCTCCCCGTCGAAAGCCACCTGCGACTCATAATCCTCGGAACCCAGTGTGACATTGGCAACATCCTTCAGGCGTACGATGGCACCGTTTTGCTGTTTTACGATCAAGTCACGGAATGCAGCCAGAGAGTGGAGACTGGTGGAAGCGGTCAAGTTCACCTCGACCATCTGTCCCTTGGTTTTGCCGACTGCGGCAATATAGTTGTTTTTGGCCAGGGCAGCGAAGATATCACTTGCCGAAAGATGGTAGGCGGCAAGTTTTTTGGGATTTAGCCAGGCGCGCATGGCGAAGAGTTTTTCTCCGAGAATCTCCGCGGTCTGAATGCCCTCAAGAGCCTGCAGCTTCGGCTGGACCACGCGGATGAGATAGTCGGTGATCTTGTTTGAGGTCAGCACCTTGCTATTGAAGCCGATATACATGGCGTCGATGGTCTGTCCCACCTTGACGCTCAATACCGATTGCTGCGATTCGGGAGGCAGCTGGTTACGCACCGCGTTGACCTTGGTATTGATCTGGGTCAGGACCTCGTTGACGTTGACATTGAGGCGAAGGTTGGCGGTAATGGTGCTCAGTCCCTGGGTGCTGGTGGAAGTCATATAGTCGATGCCGTTGGCCTGGGCTATGGAATTCTCCAGCGGGGTCGTGATGAAACCGGCGACCAGATCGGCATTGGCGCCGTAATACGCTGTCGTTATGGTGACGACCGCATTCTCGGTTTGGGGAAACTGCAGGATGGGAAGTATGCCCATGGAGCGCAGGCCGAGCACCAGTATGAAAAGACTTATTACGGTGGCCAGTACCGGGCGGCGAATGAAAATATCGGTAAACTTCATCGCTGTTTCCTTATTCTTCTTCTTTGGGAGTCGGGGACGGATTGTCAGCAGGTTGTATTTTGTTGTTTATGACAACCGGAATTTCATTACGCAGCTTGAGTTGCCCCGAGGTGACGACGATATCGCCTGGATTAAGACCTTTAAGCACTGCAATCTGGTCCCCTCTGGTGTCGCCCGTGGTCACAAATTTCTGTTCGGCGACAAGTTGAGGCTTGCCGTTTTTGTCCTTGCCCTTTTCCTTGACAAGAAAAACTATATCGCCGTAAGGATTGAAGGAAATCGCCGTCTGCGGCAGGGTGATCTCCTCCTTTGGTTCGCCGATATCGATAGTGGTGGTCACAAACATTCCCGGCAACAGGAGATGATCCGGATTATGGATACCGGCGCGGACCAGGACATTTCTGGTGTCCGCATCGATCTTCGGATTGATGGCTGAAATTTCACCGGAGAAGGTTTTTCCGGAGAAGGCATCACTTACAACCTTGACCTCCATTCCCTTGGCAATCCGGCTCAAGAATCGTTGAGGAATATAAAAATCGACATAGATCGGATCCAGTGACTGCAGCGTAACAATTGTGGTTCCGGCATTCAAATATTGGCCGATATCAACCATTCGAATACCAAGATGGCCAGCAAAAGGTGCCCGGATATATTTTTTATCGACCAGTGCCTGTTGTTCCGCAACCTGGGCTTCAGCGCTTTTCAGATTGGCCATATCCGTATCCAGGGTTGCCTTGCTTACGGCGTGGGCCTTAAATTGTTCCTGATCCCGCTCGTAGTTTTTTTTTGCCAAATCTTCCGTTGCCCTGAGAGACTGGAGTTTGGCCAGATCGGAACTGGCGTCCAGTTCGAGAAGCAATGTGCCGGCCTCCACCTCCTGCCCTGAGGAAAAATTGATCTTCGCCACCAGGCCGCTTACCTCCGGAGCCAAATCGGCACCGCGCACCGCCTGCAGCGTGCCCACCGCTTCGAGCTGACTCTGCCAGGGACTGGTGCTTGCCTTGGTCGTGGAAACCGTCTGCGCCTGAACACCCTGCGCTGCCATACCTTTTTTGAGCATGGCTCCCACGAAAGCCTTGTATCCGAAGATTCCCCCGAACAACAAACCGACGAGAATCAACATGATTATCATACGTTTGGTCATCAGAAACCTCTGTCTGAAGTAATGTGCCGTTGGCGGTTTTGCGAATTTTGGGAATTCTCCTTCCGGATATCATCAACTGCCAGGCGAACGATTCCACCAACCACCACCGAGAGCCTGAAACAGGGCTGCGGTGTCCGCGTAGCGCTGTGCCCGAGCCGTTATCACGCCGATGCGTCCCTGTTGATAATCCTGCTGGGCAATCAGTAAAGTAAGATAATTAATCGCTCCGTATTGGAACTGTTTTCGGGTCAGGTCGAGATTGGCCTTTGCCGCGGCCTCCACTTCGGCCTGGGCACGAAGTGCCTCGGCGTCGCTTTCCAGGGCCCGCAGGACATCGGCCACATTCTGAAATGCGTGGAGCACGGTCAGCCGGTACTGCGCGGCTGCCTGATTGTATGCAGCAATGGCTGCGCGGCGTTTGGCTTCGAGTTCTCCGCCATGGAAGAGCGGTTGCAAAAGACCGGCACCCAGGTTCCAAATCGTATGCTGGTTGGTAAACAAATCTCCCAGAGAGGTAGACTCGACTCCGTAACTGCCGCTCAGGGTGATCTGAGGATAGAGATTGGCCGTTGCCACCCCGACTGCCGCCGAAGCCTGGTGAAAAAGCGCTTCGCCGGCGCGGATGTCGGGCCGCTGCCGCACCAGGGCCGAGGGGAGACTGACAGGAAGTGTTTCCGGAAGATGCAGGGAATCCAGACGAAAGGCGGGCAGCCCTCCTTCACCCGGCAACCGGCCGGTAAGCACCGCCAGTGCGTGGCGTGTTATAGCCAGTTGCTTGCTCAGCAAAGGGAGGTTCGCGCGCGTCTTGGCGAGCTCTGATTGCTGGGTTAACACCGAGGACTTGGAGATCGCACCCAGTTCAAATTGCTTCTTGATCAAGGAAAGCTGCTGTTCTTCGGCTTTTATGATGTCGTTGGTAGTGGCTATCTGGGCCGCAAGCGAGGCCTCCTGGATAGCTGTGGTAACCAGGTTTGCGGTTAGGGTCAGATAAGCGGCCTCGTATTGAAATCTCTGGTAATCGACCAGGGCACGCAAACCTTCGAGCTGCCGCCTAGAGCCACCAAACACATCGAGTGTATAGGAGACATCCACCGAAGCGTTGAACAAGGTAAACGTCTCGCCCGATCCGCCGAACGAGGCTCCGGAAATCTTCTGCCTTGAGCCGGATAAGCTGGCATCGACATTGGGAAAGAGCAGGCTTCCCCTGGCAGCCCGCAAATTTTCGCGGGCCTCCGTTATGGCGGCCTCGGCTGCCGTAAGTGATGGATTTTGAGCCAATCCTTCTTGAATTATGGCATCGAGCTCCGGCGAGCCGAACATCTTCCACCACTGGGCAGAAAGCTTTCTGGTAAAATCGAGATGCTGGGCCGCTCCGTCGGCAACAGCCGTTTCCACGGTCTGTTTTGGCAGGGCAGAAGCTGTGTAGCGATCAATGTCCGGGGAGGCGGGAGGCTGAAAATCGGGCCCGACGGTACAACCGGTCAGGGCCATTACTAAAATTCCGGTTACCGCCTTGTATTTAGGCAACCACTTCATTTTCATTATCTTAGTGAGCACTCATGGGAATATTTTTGTCTGTTGGGCTTGGAAATTTGCGGCTACTTCAATATCTGACCGCGAATTTGACCGTTTCTTCCCCTTTGATCACAAATCTTCATGGCACTGGCCAATGCGGACCCAACAATAAATTCCAGCAGGATTTCTTGTACCACCGCTGATTACCAACGTGATCATTCAGGATTTTGCAAAAGATAGGCACAGACTATTCAGGATTCAATGGAGCAAAATTGAAACAGGTGAACCCGAGATGTAGATTATGATTGCTTAATGCATTGTTTGCAGGAACGCATTGATAGAATGAAAAGCGCTTACATCGCGCATAAATAGTACGTTTGATAGATGTTCTTTCTCACGGATAAGGCGATACGGCAGTTGTTGTTCGAGCTCGCGGAACAGAATTAATCCGGGTAAAATTTTTTTTCGCTCAGCCGCCATTCAGCTGCGCGTCGATCTGATCGATCTTCTCCTGGGCCGTTTCCCATTTCGCATACCAGCGTTCCAGGCGACGCGTACATTCCTCGTAATCTTTACTCGCCTTTAACCAGCCGCTTTCATCGGAATAGAGTTCGGGACCGGCCATTAAAGCTTCGAGTTCATCTTTCTGCTGTTCATAAAATTCCACCTGCTTTTCCGCTTCCGCGAGCTCTTTCAGCCAGGGGCCGGCGAGTCTGCTGCGTTCCTGCCGCAGCTGTGCCTCCTGCCTTTTCTTCTCTTTGCGGCTTTCCTGGGAATCCGGCGAATTCTTGAGGGCGGTGGTTGCGGCCTGACTCACCTTGGCTTTCTGCTCTTCTGCCTCCTGCTCCCGCAACAGCTCCTGTTTGGCCTGATATTCCGCTACATTGCCCTCGTAAAGCGTTATATTTCCATCCTTTACTTCAAGGACTTTATTGACGAAGCCTTCCAGGAAGTAGCGGTTATGCGAGACTACCACTATGGTGCCGTCATACTGCGCCATCGCCTCCTGCAGAACATCCTGTGAGCTCATGTCCAGATGGTTGGTCGGCTCATCGAGCAGCATGCAATTGGCCGGCTGAGCAATCATTTTGGCGAGCGCCAACCTGCTTTTTTCCCCACCTGAGAGTACAGACACCTTTTTTTCGACATCCTCGCCGCGAAACAGAAAAGCGCCCAGCAAGGAACGGGTTCTGGTGATGGTCATATCTTCCCCGGAAAGAGCCATGGTATCCAGAACCGTCAATTGCGGAGAAAGTTCCTGGGCCTGATGCTGTCCGAAATAGGACAGTTTGACATTGGTGCCCAGACGGACTTCTCCCGAATCAGCTTCGATCTGTCCCGCCAGAATTTTCAGGAAAGTTGATTTTCCGGCGCCATTGATTCCCACCACCGCAACCTTGTCGCCACGGTTTAGCAACAGGTCCACTTTGCTGAAAACCTTGCCGCCGTTATAACTCTTGCTGACTCCGGCCACAGTCAGGACGTCCCTTCCCGACGGCGGAGCAGGTGGAAAAGTGAATCTGATCTGACTCTCTTCCTCGGTCAATTCTATACGTTCCAGCTTATCCAGTTGCTTGACCCGGCTCTGCACCTGTCTCGCCTTGGTCGCCTTTGCCCTGAACTTATCGACAAAGCGCATGGTCTGTTTGATTTTGGCCTGCTGGTTGTCATAGGCACCCTTTTCGATAGCCCGGCGCTCTGCCCTTTCCTTCAGGTAGTAACTGTAATTCCCTTTGTACGTATCGATCCGCCCAAAACTCAGTTCCCAGGTCATCTCCGTAACCTTGTCGAGAAAAGTGCGGTCATGGGAAATGATCACCATGGAACCATTATAATTTTTCAGGAACTGTTCAACCCAGGTAAGGGAATCGAGATCGAGATGGTTGGTCGGTTCATCCAGCAGGAGCAGCGAAGGTGCCTCAAGCAGCATTTTGGCAAGTTTGAGCCGCATCTGCCAGCCACCGGAAAAGGAATTGACCGGCTTTGCCATATCTTCCCGGCGAAAGCCAAGGCCAACAAGGACTTTTTCAATTTTGCCGCCGATGGCATAGATGTCACTGGCGTCAAGCTGGTGCTGGATATCTCCCTGGCGTTCGAGAATACCCTGAAATTGTTCACTGTGCGGATCCATTTTCCGCATCTGTTCATGAAGCTTCGCCGCTTCGTCCTGGAGGGCCAGGAGTGGAGCAAAGGCCGTTTCCGCCTCTTCATAAAGTGATCGCTCGGAAAATAATTCCGATGATTCCTGAGGCAGATAGCCGATTGTGAAGTGTCTGGCTCTCGTGACCACTCCGTCGTCGGTCTCTGAAATTCCAGCCATAATCTTCAATAAAGTGGATTTTCCCGCGCCATTCACCCCGACCAGGCCGATGCGATTATCTCCGTAAACCTGAACGGAAACATCCTTGAACAGATGTTTTTCTCCGTATCGAATGTCCAAGTGATTAACAGACAGCATAATGTATACTTCCTCGTGCTCTATTCTTATCCGGTAAGATTGTGAAACGACCGGAAAAACCAAGTTCTTCCAGCCTCTTGATATTCTGTTTTTTCATCCCGACCACCGCTGACATATCCCTGTGTGAGATATGCACGAAGAGCTGCTGCTCCGGATGAAGCAAGGCAAGCCTCGCCCGTATCTTCTTGAGCCAGAGCCTTGATTGCACCAGTTCGCCAAAGCTTGGATGATATGGTCCGGCAACGACATTCAATTGCAGTGAAATCGATGGCTGAAGCCCCATCCTCACGACTTTGATACCGGCACCGCTCAGCTTTTCATAACATCTTGCGGTGAGACCAATGGCCTTGTTGAGGGAGAGCGGACGATAGCAGCCGGCATGGTACATTTTTTCCAGGCCCGACTCCCTGACCACCAGTACCGGGTAGAGGCGGACGAAGTCGGGTTTTAGGGTTATGACCTGGTCTATGACTTTTAAAAATGATGCACTTGTCTCTCCCGGCAACCCCGGCATGAGCTGAAGCCCCACCTCCATTCCCGCATCTTTGAGCAAATCAAAGGCCTTCCGAGTCTGCCCGGAGTTATGGCCCCTGAGAGAACTTTGCAGAACCTTGTCCGTAAGCGACTGGGCGCCGAGTTCGACCACGCCGACATGGTACTCCTGCAGCATACGGCATATCTTCGCATCGAGGCAATCGGGCCGCGTTGAAACACGGATGGTGTCAACTTTTTTTTCCTCGACATAAGGCCGGACCGCTGACAGGAATTCCGCCTGCTCTCCCGTGGGCAGACAGGTAAAGGAACCGCCGAAAAAAGCCACCTGGATCTGGCTGTGCCCTTTGTTCCTGCACAACCATTCATCAATGGTTGCAGTTATGGCCGGCTGAGCCGTGTTATCCCTTGCATAGCCTGAAATTTTCTGCTGATTACAGAACAGGCAATCATGCGGACAGCCGCGATGGGGAATAAAAATTGGAATAACCAGCATATGCGGATCAACTTTAGATCAACTCGTAATGATATCCAAATTGGCCAGTGCCGCGGTGGCCGCCCTCTGCTCCGCTTCTTTTTTGGAACCGGCCTGACCGGTCGCGAGAACCTGATCCCGGAAACAGACAGCAATAGTAAACAGTTTTTGATGCGCCGGTCCCTCTTCGGCATCTACCCTATATCTCGGTGCCTCATTGAATTTTTCCTGCAAGGCTTCCTGGAGTCGGCTCTTGGCGTCAGCCATCAGCAGTTCTTCCTTCTTCCCTTCAATTTCCGGCAGAAAAAATCGCTCGACCACTTCACAAACGGTCTGATACCCGCCATCTTCGAAGACAGCACCGATAATCGCTTCATAGGCGCAGGACAGGATCGAGGATTTTGTACGACCGTGCGAGGCATCCTCTCCCTTGCCAAGTGCCAGATAACTCCCTAAATTTATTGCTCTTGCCATCTTGGCCAGATGCTGTTCATTGACCAGGGACGAACGCAGTCTGGTCAATTCGCCTTCGCGCATTTTGAGATAACGATGATAGAGAATATTGCCGATAACCAGATCAAGGACGGCGTCGCCGATGAACTCCAGGTTTTCGTTGTCATTGCCTCCCTGGGCCTGTTCAAAGGCATAGGAGGAATGGATGAGCGCCTTCTGCAACAACCGAAGATCGGTGAACCGGTATCCGAGTGTTTTCTCCAACATACTCAGCTGTTCTTTGTTGATCCGCACCAGCGAATCAATATCCATACCCATTAAACATTTTCCTTGTTAAAAATTTCTACTATGGTATAAAGATGTCCTTCAAACGAGAGGCGGCGTAGCCAAGTGGCCAAGGCAGTGGTCTGCAAAACCATTATTCATCGGTTCGACTCCGATCGCCGCCTCCAGGAATTTCAAAGGGATTACAGATTGCAATAATCTGTAATCCCTTTTTTATTTTGCAACCATTCACCAAGCGCGCAGCGCCTAACTATTCTGAATTCTGTCCTCCGGCTTCTGATTTCTGGAAGGTAGATACCCGATATTCGCCTCAAGGTCAAGCAGGATGGTCGAATGAGAAAGATGACCTGATATAGTTGCTGTTTTCCGCGCCTCCCTATTTCACCGGAATCGACCAGATCTCCTCCGCATACTGCCTGATGGTGCGATCTGTTGAAAATTTGCCCATTCTGGCGACATTGAGGACGGTCATCCGAGCCCAGGCGTTCGTATCAAGAAAGGCATCACCGACCTTATTCTGACACTCGATATATGACTCAAGGTCAAGCAGGAGCAGATACGGATCATGTTTGTCCATCAGACTGTCGACGAGGGGTTTGAACAGATCTTTGTCACCATTGCTGAAGGAGCCGTCAGCGAGAGATTCGATCACATTCTTGATACTTTCATTTCGCTGGCAGATCTGCCACGGCGTACGACTGATATTTTTTCTTTCAAATTCGGCTTCTTCGGCGGTCATGCCAAAGATAAATATATTTTCCTCACCAACTTCCTCGCGAATCTCAATATTTGCTCCATCCAGGGTACCGATGGTAAGTGCGCCGTTCAAGGCAAATTTCATATTGCCGGTTCCGGACGCTTCGGTGCCCGCCGTGGAAACCTGCTCGGAGAGATCGGCAGCCGGCATGATGATTTCCGCCTGGGAAACATTGTAATTCGGCAGAAAAACCACTTTCAGCTGATCTTTGACCCGAGGATCTTTATTTATTACAGCACCGATCGAGGTGATCAGTTTGATAATCAGTTTCGCCCGCCAGTAGGAAGGTGCGGCTTTTCCGGCAAATATTGCAACCCGTGGCGAGGTGTTGCCGACCTCGCCATGGATTATCCGATGGTAGAGATGGATCAGGTGCAGCGCATTGAGCAACTGTCTTTTGTACTCGTGGATCCTCTTCACCTGGATATCGAACATGGAATGCGGATCAACCACGACCCTGCATTTCTTGTTGATATATTGCGCCAGCCTTATCTTGTTGTCCAGCTTGATCATGCGCCATGCGGCGAGAAATTCCGGATTATCCGCAAAAGCTTCAAGTCCGCGTAATCGATCGAGATCGGTGATCCAGTCTGTACCGATCTTGCTCGATATAAGATCGGCCAGAGCAGGATTTACGTCCAGAAGCCACCTGCGCGGGGTGATCCCATTGGTTTTCGAGTTGAACCTTCCCGGGAAAAACTCATGAAAGCCGGGAAAGATTCGTTCTTTCAACAACTTGGAGTGTAACTCCGCCACTCCGTTGACACTGTGACTGCCGATAATGGCCAGATGAGCCATGCGAACCATTTTCACCGGACCTTCTTCAATTATCGAAAGATCCCGCAATTTTCTTTCATTTCCCGGATAGCGTTGCTCGACCTCGGTTAAAAACCTTCGATTTATCTCAAAAATAATCTGCAGGTGACGCGGCAGCACCCTGCCCATCATGTCTACGGTCCAACGCTCCAGGGCCTCGGGCATCAGGGTATGGTTGGTATAGGCAAAGGTATTCACGGTGATATCCCAGGCCTCTTCCCAGCTCATCCCTTCCACGTCCAAGAGAAGGCGCATCAGTTCAGGAATGGCGATAGACGGGTGCGTGTCGTTGAGTTGGACGGCGACCAACGAGGTGAATTTCTTGAAGCCGGAGTTCTTTTTCTTATAGCGCCGCATGATATCCTGAAAGGTTGCGGCGACGAAGAAATACTGTTGTTTCAAACGCAGCTCCTGCCCGGCATAATTGTGATCTGGAGGATAAAGAACCTTCGAAATGGTTTCGGAACTTACTTTCGACTCGACCGCCTTGATATAGTCCCCTCTGCTGAAATCCGTGAGATCGAGTTCTCTTGAGGCAAAGGCTGTCCAGAGTCGCATGTTGATGACATGGTCGTTTTTATAGCCGGGTACCATAATATCACTGGGTTTGGCCATAACGTCCTTGGAATTGATCCATTTGGTCCGATATCTGCCCTTCTCATCGATATAGCTGGTTACCTCGCCGAAAAACTGTACTTTAAAGATGGGCACATGCCGTTCGAACTCCCAGGGAGTACCATTGCGCAGCCAGTTATCCGGACCTTCGACCTGATAGCCATCCACCAGTTTCTGAAAAAACAGGCCGTATTCGTAACGGATACCATAGCCGTAGGCAGGAATCTTCAGGGTGGCAATCGAATCCATGAAACAGGCGGCCAGCCTGCCCAGTCCACCGTTGCCGAGAGCGGCGTCTTCTTCCTGATCCCTGATCTCGTCCATATCGAACCCCAGTTCTTCCACAGC
Source organism: uncultured delta proteobacterium (assembly GCA_963835305.1). Classification (GTDB taxonomy): domain Bacteria; phylum Desulfobacterota; class Desulfobulbia; order Desulfobulbales; family Desulfocapsaceae; genus Desulforhopalus_A. The sequence goes on along the minus strand of CAWIEU010000004.1, from coordinate 341,899 downwards.
CTGCGTGGCCTCCTCCAGGATGCCGAGATTAGTCATGCTGTTACCAAGTGATCTACCGATCAGGAACTCGAGAGACAGGTAATAAACCCGCTTTTTTTCTTCGGCATAGAAGGTCTTCTGGGTGGATATCCATTTCTGCACCATCAAGTCCCGCATTGTGTAGGCCAGCCCCCGGTAAACATCCTGAGCGCCGGATCGCTCGGGATCCCTGCCCTGAAAACTCATCAGATGGTGGATGATGTTCTCCTTAATCGCATTGACAGTCGAGGGAAACGGCACGGCCGGCAAGCTGGCGCCATCCCGTTCGGTTTGGCTTTTAATTTTATCCATCACCTTCATACTTGGTCCTCCAGAGGAAGTTGCTTGCGGATTTTAGAACCTTGGAAATCTCTTTCCCGGACTAAAAAGAGTATGCCTTTTCCGGGTGCTGCCTGATCAACGGCTTTTCACCATTCGGAATTGAATTTCTGCCCGGAGATCCAGATCATACACTGGACAAATACCCGGAACAGATATATCTATTGTTCAGAAACACCAGAATAGAGGGCATGGTGTTGATTATAAGGCACATAGCGAAATTGGCCACATCAGGGCCCTGCATTTTGCTGTTTTTTCTAACAGCAGAATTTTTATTACCGCTTATCTTCTCAATTCACTGGACCATGTGCTACGAAGTGATATACAGAGACTGGAAATGGTACATGGCCGGTGCCCGTAGCCGTATACCAAGAGATATACGCGATATCAATAGAAAGGATTCGAAATTTTATGGCAGCAAAGAACAAAGGAACAGAACCAGACAGCATGAGCCGTATCCGGAACAAAACCCAGACCGGCCGGCTGGTCACCTATCTCATTATTTTTGTCCTGGGCTTTATCTCCGGGATAGCTTTTACCGCCTACAAGGGTGGCTCTCCGGAATCGGCTTCATCAATTGTTGCGGGAGGAGAATCCCAAGCGCAAATCGATGAAACCAGCCAGGCCATAAAAACCATGGAAGCCGAAGTGGCTGCCCATCCTGATAATTTTCAAAGCTGGATCCAGTTGGGGCATCTCTATTACGATAGCAACCAACCCAAGAAAGCAATTTCAGCCTATAACAAATCTTTGGAACTTCATTCCGGCGATGCCAATCTGCTGACCGACCTGGGGGTGATGTACCGCAGGGACAATCAGCCGGAAAAAGCGATTGAATTATTTAACCGGGCAATCCAGAAAGATCCTGAGCATCAAGCCGCCAGGTTCAATAAAGGTATTGTCCTTATGTACGATCTCAATGATACGGCAGGTGCCCTTGCAGCCTGGGAGGAACTCCTCCGTATCAATCCTGAGGCTAAGACGGCAAACGGACAATCCATACGTGAACTCGTGGAAAAAGTAAAAGCGGAATCGGCAGAAAAAAAATAGCACCCCACCTGGGGGTATAAAACCTTGAGACGGATTGTTTTCTTTCAAAAAATAAGAACACAATCCGGCAAGGTACTACAAGAGGAGACGCTGTTATGAAATTCGAAACACTCGCCCTGCATGCAGGTCAAACCGTGGATCAGGATACCCTGTCCAGAGCTGTTCCAATTTATCGGACTGCCGCCTATATGTTCAAAAATACCGAACATGCAGCAAACCTCTTTGCTCTGAAAGAATTAGGCAATATTTACACCCGGATCGGTAATCCAACCCAGAATATCCTGGAAGAACGCATGGCTCAGCTGGAAGGAGGTGCAGCAGCACTGGCAGTGGCCTCCGGGACTTCGGCTATTTTCTACACCATTATAAATATCTGCAGCCAGGGTGAGGAGGTGGTTGCGGCCAACAATCTGTATGGCGGCACTTTTGTCCAGTTCAACTCGATTCTGCCGCAACTGGGCATAACCGTGCGGCTGGTCGACCCGACCAACCCTGATAATTTTAAAGCAGCCATCAACGACAAGACAAGAGCGATCTATTGTGAAACACTGGGCAATCCCTCGCTGAATATGACCGACCTGGAAGCTCTGGCGGAAATTGCCCGGGAGCATCACCTGCCCCTGATTGTCGATTCTACGTTTACGCCGCCCTGCATCCTCAAACCCATCGACTACGGAGCCAATGTTGTAGTGCACTCGTTGACCAAGTGGATCGGAGGCCACGGAACGAGCATCGGAGGAATTGTCATCGATGCAGCTAATTTTGATTGGAAGGATCCCAAATTCAAGCTTTTTAACGAGCCCGATGAATCCTATCACGGCCTGCGTTATGCCCATGATCTGGGTGAGCTGAATCCAGTTGCCTTTGCGCTTCGTATGCGGCTGGTGCCCCTTAGAAATCTAGGCGCCAGCATAAGTCCGGACAATTGCTGGGCGATTCTGCAAGGTATCGAGACACTCAGCCTGAGAATGGAGCGTCACTGTGAAAATGGTCTTAAAATTGCCAATTACCTGAGTGAACATAAGGGTGTCGACTGGGTCCACTACCCTGGATTACCAGGCTCCCCGGGGCATGATCTGGCGGTAAGGTATCTAAAAACGAGCTTTGGCGGCATGGTCGGCTTCTGCATCAAGGGGGGGCTTGCAGCAGGCAGAAAATTCATTGACAGCCTGCAGCTCATCTCGCATCTGGCAAATGTGGGAGACGCTAAGTCTCTTGCCATTCATCCGGCCTCGACCACTCATTCGCAATTATCACCAGAGCAGCTAAAAGCGTGTGATATTGATGAAGGGTTGATTCGTCTTTCAATAGGGATTGAGCATGTTGATGACATCAGAGCGGATATAGAACAGGCTCTTGCTCGTGCGGCGGCATAAAGCAGCAGGCGCACGAGAAGACAGAGATCCGTAGGGGCGGGTTCTAAATCCGCCCACTTCATCCAAGCGACCTGCTTGCACCGCATATGTACTGATGAATATTTACAAGATATCATACGATGATTGAGACAGTTACCACTCGGAATACTCTGGATTCTTCAGTTGGAATAGTTGAAAAGAAATTTTTTACTTTTGCCGACCCTCCCGAAAAACTGCTCTTAGAGAGTGGTGCCGAACTTGGACCGGTGACCATCGCCTACGAAACATACGGTGAACTAAACGAGCAGAAAGATAATTGCATCCTGGTCGCCCATGCCTTTTCCGGTGATTCCCATGCCGCAGGCTATTATGCCACAGACCGGGAGGGAGACAAACCGGGCTGGTGGGACTTTCTTATCGGCCCCGGAAAAGGCATAGATACCGATCGTTTTTTCGTCATCTGCCCCAATATCCTGGGGAGCTGTATGGGTTCGACAGGGCCGAGTTCCATCAATCCGGCAACATCGAGCCCCTATGGGCTCGATTTTCCGATGATGACCATCGGCGACATGGTGGTAACCCAGAAGGCACTTCTTGATCACCTTGGCATTGATCGTCTGCTCGCGATCATTGGCGGATCGGTCGGCGGTATGCAGGTCCTGGAGTGGTGTGTCCGCTATCCGGAAATGGTCCGGGCGGCGATACCTATTGCCACGACCATGCGCCATTCCGCGCTGGCTATCGCTTTCAACGAAATTGCCAGACAGTCGATCATGGCCGATCCAAACTGGCAAAAGGGCAATTATTACGGAGGCCCAAAACCCGACATGGGATTGGCTGTTGCCCGGATGGTTGGTCATGTAACCTACCTGTCGGACGAAGCCATGCGCCGGAAATTCGGCAGAAAATTACAGGACAAAGCGAACTTTTCCTTCGGTTTTGATGGTGATTTCCAGGTCGAGAGCTATCTGCGTCATCAGGGTTCTAAATTCGTCAACCGGTTTGATGCCAATTCCGTGCTCTATATCACCAAGGCTTCCGATTATTTTGATGTTGTCGATAAAATCTGCAAGCCGGAGGTCATCAAGGGAGCCGAGAAGACTAAAATAAAATACCTTATAGTTTCCTATAGTTCGGACTGGCTCTACCCTACCTACCAGGCAAAAGAACTGGTACAGGCTCTGAAACGATGCGGGCAGGATGTCAGTTTTTGTGAGATTGAAGCGGATTGCGGCCACGATGCCTTTCTCATCCCGGATCAGCAATTGACCACGCTTATTAGAGGATTTCTTGATGGTATCGCCTGAGGCAGAGAATATCCGTTTTGATCTGCGCATAATCGCTTCCATGATCGAACCAGGGAGCAGAGTTCTCGATCTTGGCTGCGGCAACGGTGATCTTCTGGCCTGGCTCGCCGCGACCAGAAATGTTATCGGCACCGGTATCGAACGCGACAAACGTAAGGCTGCCCATTGTATCAGCCGTGGGCTCAGCGTCCTGCAGGGTGATCTGAATGACGAAGTGGATGATTATCCGGACTGCAGTTTCGACTATGTCATTCTCAGCCAGACGCTGCAGCAGGTATTCGAACCCGCCCGACTGCTGTATTCTTTGGCCAGGATCGGCCGGAAGGTGATCGTCAGCTTCCCTAATTTCAGCCACTATTCAATACGCCTGCAGCTTTTGTATAAGGGAATCGCTCCTAAAAACGATCAGTTACCATATTCATGGTATGACTCTCCCAATATTCGAGTCATCACTTTGAAGGATTTTAGAAAATTCTCCCGTGATGTTGGTTATAATATCCTTAAGGAAATCACCATCAGCACCAACCCGGCCAACAGTGAGGGCTCTATTATTCGCTATTTCACCAACCTCCGGGCAACCTATGGGATTTATATTATAGAAAAGATCAGGAAATAAGAAAATTCTGAAATCAAACCTGACAAACTCGTAAAAACCTGAATTTTCGGATGGCTAAGTAAAAATCTTCATATACGAGGCGCGCAAATTTTCAATCATTACGGCGTTCTAAAGTACGTCTTAATGATTGAAAATTTGCTGCAACGAAGCAGATGAAGAGATTTTACGACGCCATCAAACCTTAACCCAAGCATTCAAGCCATGTCAGATAAAACCATTTCGTTGGTCAACACATCCTCAATGTCCGCCATTTGCGATCATATAGAGGTAACCAATTGCAGTCAGCATGATAAGGTTCCCAGGGTAGTCACGGAGCTGTTGTCATCATGGAGCACTAAAGAGTGTTATGATCATATCAGTCCCGTCTCCATTCCCTCCCAGGAAAAAATCATCGAAATTGTCGAGCAGGCTCGACGCATCCTGTTTCCCGGTTTTTTCTCCCACACTAAGCTGCATGCATCCAACCTTGAATATTATATCGGCAAGCAGACAACCGACCTCTATGATAAGGTCTACGAGCAAGTCACCATGGCCATCCGCCATGACTGCCGGAGAAACCAACGGCCCTGCACCAATTGTGAGGAACAGAGCCACAAGATCGCTCTGGCTTTCATTGAATCTCTACCAAAAGTTGCCGCTATTCTGGCAACCGACATTCGCGCTGCGTTAAGAGGCGATCCGGCAACCAAGAGCCCCGACGAAGTCATCTTCTGCTATCCCGGCCTCCTGGCGACAGTCGTCTTTCGACTTGCCCACGAACTGCACCAGCTCAAGGTTCCGATCATTCCCCGGATCATGACCGAATATGCCCATAGCCAGACCGGCATTGATATTCATCCCGGAGCAAGCATCGGTTCGAGCTTTTTTATCGATCATGGCACTGGAGTAGTTATTGGTGAAACTACCATTATTGGTGACAATGTGCGCCTTTATCAAGGAGTTACCCTTGGAGCGCTCTCACTCCCCCGTAATGCCGGTGAGAAAATGCGAGATAAAAAGCGTCATCCCACTATTGAGGACAATGTTATTATCTACGCCAATACCACCATTCTTGGCGGAGAAACGATTATTGGCGAAGGATCGATTATCGGAGGTAATATCTGGATCACGGAGAGCGTGGCGACAGGTACGAAAGTGCTGTTGAAACGTCCGGAGCTGATTTATTCCAACACTCACTAGCCTGGATATCTCGCGAACATTATATTGCTCTTCCGAGATGCGTCTAAATGTTGAGATTCCCGGGTTAGTGTCCGAAGCTTCCTTATTCTTGAGGTAACCACTATGGCTAAAACTATACTTGAAAGTATCGGCAATACCCCGCTACTTATTATGGCTAATTTTTCGGCCGGCACCGGTGCGAAGATCCTTGGCAAGCAGGAATCCCGCAACCCTATGGGCAGTGTAAAGTGCCGGATTGCCGTATCCATGATCGAGACCGCGGAGCGGGACGGCCTTGTTACGAAGGACACGACCATCATCGAACCGACCAGTGGCAATACCGGTCTCGGCCTGGCCTTTGTCTGCGCCCACAAGAAACTTCGCCTGATTCTGACCATGCCTGAAAGTATGTCTATCGAACGAAGAAAGATGCTGACCCATCTCGGCGCTGAACTTGTGCTCACTCCGGCGGCGGAAGGTATGAAAGGAGCGATCGCCAAGGCGGAACAACTTCAAAAAGAGACAGCCAATAGTTTTATACCCGACCAGTTTAGCAACCCTGCCAATCCCGCAATCCACCGGAAAACCACGGCAGAGGAGATCTGGCGGGATACCGGCGGCAGGATCGATTTTTTTGTCGCAGGCGTTGGCACAGGCGGCACGATCACCGGAGTTTCGGAAGTGCTCAAACAGAGAAATCCGGCAATGAAGTCGATTGCCGTGGAACCCAAAGATAGTCCGGTCCTTTCAGGAGGAAAACCCGGACCCCATAAAATCCAAGGTATTGGAGCCGGATTTGTGCCTGATATTTTAAATATGGATATAATTGATGAGATTATCGCAGTAAGCAACGACGATGCCTTTGAAACGGCGAGAAAGGTCGCTACCAGCGAGGGAATACTCTGCGGAATTTCCAGTGGGGCTGCGGCTTATGCCGCCCTGATGGTCGCCAGGCGGCCGGAAAATGAGGGTAAAACCATTGTTGTGGTGCTGCCAGATACCGGAGAGCGGTATTTGAGCACGCCTCTGCTGCTTGAATAGTTATGCGTTTCTATTGACGTTCTTCGACAACTTTCCATGCGATTTGCCGAAGTTTACATAACCCGCATCAGAGATAACAAAATGTTCGCGTAACTCTGCGGACCTGTAAACCCTTAGGCATGCCCAAGAGACTGCATACGCGGCTTGGCAGGCGTAGAGGCGGGTTTTAAACCCGCCCTTCTATCAGAAGTTTGATTAAAGAAAAATGACACGATGGTAAACGTTTGAGGTGTTTTTCACTGGCAAATCGGACACATCCTCACTATAATCCCGGCAATCCAGAGGGAGAATTTAAAACCGTTAGTACCTACAACCAACCAAGGAATCCTGCCATCGAAACCCGACATCTTAAAATCTTCGTTACTGTATACAAAACCCGCAGTTTCACAAAGGCGGCAGAAGAACTCTACACCAGCCAGCCGACAGTCAGCGAACATATCCAAAATCTGGAAGCACGGCTCAACTGCAAGCTGTTTGACCGATTGGGAAGATCAATACTCCCTACTCCCGAAGCCGAGATCCTCTATCCAAGAGCTGTAGCTATTTTAGAGGATCTGCACCGGCTTAAGGAAGAAATTTCCGCTACCGGCAATAGCGTCACCGGAGAACTGATAATCGGCGCCAGCACAATTCCGGGTGCCTATATCCTGCCGGTTCTTGCCGCATCATTTAAAAAAGAATTTCCGGAAATCTCCTTTGAAATACGCATCAACGATTCGGCGAAGATAGTTGAAGCAATCGCCGGCAATGAATTGCTCCTTGGAGTTGTTGGAGCAAAAATTACCTCTGCCAAAGTGCAGTACCAGCCGTTCGCCGAAGACGAATTGATCCTCGCCGCGGCGAGCAGCAATCCAGTCGCGGACGAAATCACTTTAAAAGAGCTTGAGAAACTCCCTTTTATCGTGCGCGAACGAGGCTCAGGAACCAGAAAAAGCACGGAATCCCTGCTGGCCCAGCAGCATCAAACCCTCAATCAACTCAACATCTGCGCAACCCTTGGCTCCAGCGCGGCAGTGAAAGAAGCGATCAAAGCCAATCTGGGAGTATCCGTAATCTCCCGGCACGCCATCCAGGACGAATTAGCCAGCGGTAAAATCAAGCAGATTCAAATTCCAGGGCTGACGATGAAACGAAATTTCTATGTAGTTACGCCGGCGAGAAGAACTTTGCCTAATCATTATCAGGAACTTTTGAAGCGGCTTTTGGCGTCTTAAAAAGTATTTTGAGATGCTATCTGACTTGGGATCAGCTGGGAAGTTCCGATACCATTTTTCCAGAACGATTAATTCCTTCTTTGTTCTCACTCGGAGATTGAGATTTTTGCGTGACGGCATCTCTGGATAAAAAACTAGCATGAAGCAAAGCAAACAATATTCCCGCCATCAATCCCACAAGAGTTGCCATTACCACGACTAAAGCTCTTTTGGGTTTATCCCGATCAAGCGGCAGAGAAGGAGATCTTAGATAATGATAGGAAGTAAAACTAACATTTCCCAGGGGCACTGCCCGCAAGCTGTCTAGTTTTAGACGTAAATTTGCTAATACTGGGTTAACAAGTCTAGGATTTTTTATTTCTTTTAGAATTCTGAGCTGTTCCTTTAGCGCTTTCGCGCCAAAGTCAATGGCAAAGATCCCTTGATTATTGAGATTTTCTACAGGGGTTTCAATACCTGCTGTTTCACTAATGCGTAATGCATATTCAGTACGGGTAATATCTTCCTGCAGTTGTTTGAGGGTCTCTGCCTCAAGTATTTGATAATTGAGGGTGAGCACGTTAATCTGGTTGGTTACTTTTTCAGCCAACAGCTTGTTTTTAGCAGTTTCCTCCTTGGATTGAATGAAGCGGATGTAATCAACTAGTAATTTTCTTGCCTTCTGTGCATTGTCAGCGCTAAAGGCAAGGGTTGCGGATGCATCATTTTGATTTTGGGTGACGGAGATATTTTTCGTCATTTTTTCAAGATCTAGTGGCAAGATGCTCGCATCACGATTTTTTCCTGACCAAACAAGATCAGTGTTTTTCAAAAACTCGCTCTTGTTATCATAGGAATCATAAGCCTGTATAAAATCGGCATACAACTTTGTTCCAGAGAAAGCTGCACGGAGTTCGCTATAATCAACAGAGGCGATACCCAGCATTGCAAATAATTTTTCAAGTCGAAACTGCAGTTTCTCTAACTGTGTTGGTAATGGTGCAACTACAATGGTCTTAGCTCTCCATACTTGGGGGGCCAAGAAAGCATAACTTATTCCTATTATGCTAAAAATAACGGTAATCATAAGAATCAGGAGGCGACTTCTCCATAAATTCGTTATTAGAGCGTGTAAATCAATTTCATCGCCATGGAGTTGTTCTTGAATAGAGTTCATGCATATTTCCTTTAAAGTGAGAGTAGCGAGCACAATAAATTACGAAAATGATGCTTTAAACGTACAAGGTAACTACTGGAAAAAGTGAGGTCCACTTAGGCATCTCTCAAACCCTCGCAAAGGGCATCTGCCTAGGGCATTGATAGAGTACTAAAGTTAACAGAATTTTCTCAAACTACCAAGCCATTTTGAGTTTTCACCCTCCATTAAAATCAGGAAGGGAATAAGCTATTAATTTCTCTTATAATTGACAAGGAAACTGGCGCGGAACAATGCGACGACAATCCCCAGCATCAAACCCGCCATAGTTGCCAGAACTACGACCAAGGTACGTTTAGGCTTGTCTCGGTAGAGCGGTTCGGATGGAGATTGGAGAAAATGATAAGGAACTAAATCGACCTTTTCTTGCGGCAATGCCCGTAAGCTGTCGAGATGCAGGCGGATATCAGACAATCCCGGATCGAAAAGTTCAGGACTTTTGATTTCTTTCAGAATTTTGAGTTTTTCCTGCAAAGCTTTTGCACCAAAATCAATGGCGAAGATACTACTATTGTTGAGATTAGTAATCGGGTCTTCAATACCGGCGGCCTGGCTGATTCGTAAAGCATATTCTGTACGTGCGATATCTTCCTGCAATCGTTTGAGAGCTTCTTCCTTCCTCACCTGATACACGAGATCGAACGTATTAATTTTACTGGCTATCTCCCCATTCAGTACCTTATTCTTAGCATTCACCTCTTTGTTGACGATAAAATCGAGGTATTCATTCAGCAGTTTCCTTGCCTCTTTGCCATTATCGGCACTGAACGACAATGTCGCAGACTCTTCTACTTTTTTTTGTTTGGCAGAAATATTTTCCGCCATTTTTTCAATGGAACGTTGCAGACTGTTCGCATCCTTTTTATCCTCCAGTCGAACATGACCATTGGCTCTCAAGAACTCGTTTTTATTGTCAAACGAATTGAAAGCCTGAATAAAATCTGCGAACAATTGCTTTTCAGAAAAATTTGCCAGGAATTCATCTTGATTATTAACGATAAATTCCTCGTCCGCAGATTTTAGCTTGTTGGTGGTTCTTAGGCTGTTTGTAGTGTTTAAATTATTGGTGGGGTTTAAATTGTTCGTGGAGATATCAAGTAGTGCTCGTAATTTTTCAAGTCTAAGATGAAGCTGTTCCAACTGCGTTGGTAATGGTGCAACCACGATGGCTTTAGCGCTCCATATCTGGGGAGCCAATAAAGCATAAATAATGCCAAAAATGCTAAAAATAGCGGTGCTAATGAGAATAATGGTCTTATTTTTCCATAAAGATGTTAGAACTTCACGGAGATCAATTTCATCATCTTGGTACTGTTCTTGGGTATAGCTCATGCGGGTATTCATATATACTTATTGATTATTAAAGGTGACGACTGTAATTATTGCTTATGGGCATAATCGAATTTCAGAAGCCAGCATTCCTCAATGGGACACACCATCTCTTGCTAATATCTTAGTGAAGGTACGCCACAAAATTTTTATATCAAATGCAAATGATCGCTTCTGAAGATACTCCACATCCAATTGAACTTTCTCAGGAATCGGAAGGTCATCTCTCCCATTGATCTGCGCCCATCCGGTCAATCCTGGGAGCAGCTCATGCACACCATATTGTGTTCGCAAAGAAATCAAATCTTCCTGATTAAATAGGGCTGGACGAGGACCGACAAAACTCATATCGCCCTTAAGGATGCTCCACAGCTGGGGCAATTCGTCCAGACTGGACTTGCGCAGAAAAGAGCCGATCGGGGTGAGGTGATTAGCCGGATCAGTGAGCAGATGCGTCGCCATCGCCGGTGTTCCTACATGCATACTTCGGAACTTGGGCATCCTGAAAATTCGGTTATTCTTCCCACCCGATCAGACCAATACAAAATCGGGCCTTTGGAGGTCAGCTTGACCAGCAAGGCTACCAATACAAGTGGCAGCCCTAGAACAAGTACAGCCAAGAAAACCAAGACTCAGATCAAACAGTCTTTTCATGCAAAAACCCTTGCGCTGTACGACGCAATCCCTCATCCACACTGATAGGTGGATTCCACCCCAACAGCGTCCGCGCCTTGGATATATCCACCTGCAATGATCCACACAGCCGCTGAACCATGTCGCGCCTGCCCAAAAATGCTGCCCCTGCTTCCAACAATAAGCAGGTATCGGTAACAAGCGTGCCGGCCGCCCAACGCTTTAGCCATACGAGCACAACAGTTCTGTGGTGGAAAGATCTTCTCCATCCGAGACCAGGAAAATTTGATTAACCGCAGCAGAGTGTTTAAGACATACGACAATAAGATCTATCAAATTATCAAGTGCGATCAAGGCTACGGGATTATTTATCGAACCAAATGGCAATGGCACCCCTTTATATAACCATTCATCATACTCAAGAAATTCGCTTTTACCCTTGTCCCCGTAGACCAAAGGAGGGCGAATAATCACCACTCTCCATCCCAGTCTGCTGAGCGAGCTTAAGCAACCCTTCTTCCGCTTCATATTTGGAAATACCATAGGGATCAAGCGGTGCAGGGCCATCCTCCTCAGTGAAAGAGTTGTCCAGGCAGTCGTTTGCTCGCCATTGACCTTGATGGAACTGAGGTAGATAAACCGCCGCACACCCGCTTTAGCCGCCTGTCGAGCAAGGTTCAATGTACCCTCCACATTTACCATGCGAAACTCGTTAATGGATCGACAGCGTCATCGTGCATTATGTGGACCCGCGCAGCAAGATGCACCACAGCATCACACCCTTGCAGGGCATGCTGCCAATCGGTATTGGCAGAAAGTGTTTCTACCTGAAAATATGCTATATTAGGACCATATCAGGTATAATGCGCCTCATTGCAGCGACAACTGTTCATCGGAATGAGCCAGTGCACACACAAACTTTGACCAATAAAACCGTTGGCACCTGTAACGAGAATCACAAATATCCTCTATTTGGTGCATGTGTTTCTCTCTGGGTCAACTCAACGAACCAACCTTCGAGTTTGTCCATCAATAATTCACGATTGAATTCTTTTTTTGCGTATTCGCGGCCATTGCTCCCAAGTCTCATCCGCTCCCCCTTTGACATTGCAACAAATTTAAGAACCGATCGAGCTAACCCAGCTGCATCGCCGGCTGAGCACACCAAACCTGCGTCAGCTTTTCGAATAACGTTTGCCCCTTCACCATCAAGCATACCCAATAAAGGAAGACCTGCCATTAAATAAGACTGAACTTTTCCAGGGATCGTCAGAGAAAAAGCAGGGTCGCGTTTAAGTGAAACCAGCAAAGCGCCTGCGTGTGCATAAAAGGAAGGCATTCGCTCTACTGGGAAACGGCCCAGCAGAAAAAAACAGTGTCCCAATCCGCGACGTGCAATTTCATCACCTAACCAATCCGTCATCCGCCCGTCACCCACAACCAGCCAACGTATGGCTGGATTGTGCTTCAAAATTTCAGCAGCATCAAGCAACGCCGGGAAATCTTGTGCCTCCCCTATATTACCTGCAAACAGAATGTTAAACGAGCCTTCCTGCGAGACTACTTCGGGTGCAGGTGTGATTTTATCTTGGCAAAACACTCCTCAGCCCAACTCGGGAAGTAGCGAATTTTACTTGCGTCATCACAATATTTTGCAATATTTTCCAGAAAACCTCTCGACTGGCCCAGCACCAACGCGCATCGATTGTAAATAAAGCTAACCAAGCGACCAATTGCAGCCAATACCCTCGGAGATCGAACCACACCTACCGCAGCCAGCGTCTCTGGCCATAAGTCAAGCGCCCAGAAAACCACGGGGCCTGTTTCAACCGTCCAAGCAAAACAGCAGGAATACCCACTGTTACAGGCGATGGCTCAAAAACGAAAATAACATCGAAAGGTTTCCTTCGCAACCGCCATGAGCCAAAAAAACATGCACCTAGCACAAAACTCATATAATTAAGAAACAAACGAAAAGAGCCAGTGCCCCGCGCGAGCACAGGCACGCTATACAAATTTGCGCCGGCGTATTGGTAAAAATTCTTGCGTTCTGCTTTAAAAGCATCAAAAACTTTGCCTCCAGGATAGTTTGGTTTACCAGTTAAAACCGTCACGCTATGTCCGCGTTTCACCAGTTCCAGGGTTAAATCATTGACACGAAAATTTTCAGGCCAAAAGTATTGACTAACAATTAAAATTTTCACAGCACATCAACCGATCTTCTTCCACACCACGCGATTCACATAGTCGGTGTAGCTGTGAATAATCCGCACGATCTTGTCTGAAACATTAGGCATGCTATAATCACTCACTTGACGAAACAGACGTAAGTCACCACGCGGCTGGCTCTCCAGAATGGCCAAGGCCTGCATACACGATCATTCTCCAAGCCCACCATCATCACGGCAGCTTCTTCCATGCCTTCCGGGCGTTCGTGCGCTTCTCTGATATTCAAGGCTGGAAAGTTGAGGATGGAAGACTCTTCGCTGATGGTACCGCTGTCTGACAACACCGCTTTGGCTGATAAGTTGCAACTTATTGTAATCCTTGAAGCCCAGGGCTTAAGCAATTGCACATGTGGTATGAAATTTGGCGCCCATCGCCTCAACCCGTTTCTGGGTCCGAGGGTGGGTGGAGACAATGACCGGGGATTCGTAGCACTCCGCTATCGTGTTGAGCATTGTCACCAGCTTTTTGAAATTGTGGTCCGAATCGATATTTTCTTCCCGGTGGGCGCTGACCACAAAGAATTCGCCAGTCGCCAAACCCAACCGCTCCAGCACGTCGGAGCCCTCAATACCAGCACGGTAATGAGTAAGCACCTCATACATTGGGCTTCCAGTCTTAATGATCCTATCTGGAGGCAACCCCTCCCGCAAGAGATACTCCCGCGCGATGGCGCTGTAGGTCAAATTAATATCCGCGGTGTGGTCGACAATCCTCCGATTCGTTTCCTCCGGCACCCGCTGATCGAAGCAGCGATTGCCCGCTTCCATGTGAAAAATTGGAATCTTTCGTACGTTTCGCCGGAATTGCCGCAAGGCAACTGTTGGTATCCCCCAGTACCAGCACTGCCTCCGGTTGCTCCGCGGCAAATACAGCATCCACAGCAATGATCAACCTTGCCAATGGTTTCGGCAGCTTTGGCACCGGCGGCGTTAAGAAAATAGTCAGGCTTACGTATTTCTAGATCCTTGAAAAAGATCTCGTTGAGTTCATAATCGTAGTTCTGACCGGTATGCACCAACACATGGTCGGTATGTTCATCCAGTTTCGCTATCACCCGCGACAACCGTATAATCTCTGGCCTCGTCCCCACAACTGTCATGACTTTTAGTTTTTTCACTTATACCTCTGCAAAATATGTATCCGGATTTTCCAGATTAAATATCTGATTTGCCCAAAAAAGAACAATCATCTCATTGGCCCCAAGATTTTCAATATGGTGCGTATAACCGGGCGGGATATCGACAACCTCAATCTTTGCACCAGAAACATGATACTCAATCACTTCTTCGGACAATATGTGCCGGAAGCGGATAACCGCCTCTCCCTGAATGACACAGAACTTTTCGATCTTGCTGTCATGGTAATGATTACCCCGCGTTATTCCCTTAAAGGTCTTTGAGACGAATATCTGGCCGAAATGCTCAGATTTGATAAGCTCAAAAAGCGAACCTCTTTCGTCGGTCTTGAGGTCCAGCGGATATGAAAAATCTCTAGTATCGAGAAACGACAGATAAGTGGCATTCAGGCAGCGCATAAAATAGTCGGACAGATCAGGAACCTTGAGGGTCGTTCGCATATCCCGTAGGCTGTAGATCTTGGCGGCGAGATCGCCGAGGGTGACCTTGAATGTTGTGTTTATCTGGCAATAACACCCTCCTCCCGCCGACAGCGGCAGCTCATGCAAATGACCGGTAAAATGGCGGATAACATCATCTATATAGACAAGCTCAATCACATGGGCCGGATCTGATATTTTGATCTCAAGGCCCCGAGCAATATTGTGACAAAAGGTAGCTACCACGGTGTTATAATCAGGCCGAGACCATTTCCCAAAAACACCGGGTAGACGGTATATGAAAATCGGCGCCCCGGTTCGTTTGCTGTACTCAGCCAGGATGTCCTCGGCCGCCTTCTTGCTCTTGCCATAGGGGTTGTCATATTCAGCCTGGCGGGAAGAGGTGAGAAGAATCGGCACTGCTCTTTCCAGCCGCCCCAAGATCTCTACAATTCGCCTAGTCATCTGGGCATTGCCAATCTCAAATTCCTTAGGATCTTGCGGCCTGTTCACCCCGGCGAAGATGATAAATGAAATCCGCCTCGGCAAGAAGGGATTCAAGTAGATCCGGGTTCATCATCACGGTCAAAGGTCTTTATTAATCACCTCTTTGTTTCTGGCCAGCGCCGCCCTCAGATTTTTACCGATAAACCCACTGGAACCGGTAATTAAAACTGTCTTCACTGACTTCCCCCCAATTCTTCTTGAATAAAGGGGAGTTTCAACAAAACCTCTTTCACCTCATCCTTGTCCAATCTTTTGGTATTATGTGAATGATAGTCCTCGGTCTGGGACAACTGCTCTTCACCTTCAGTGAAATATTTTCCATAGTTCAAATCCCGCTCATCGCAGGGGATACGATAATAACCGCCGAGGTCTTCTGCCCGTACCATTTCCTCCCGGGTCAGCAGCGTTTCATACAGCTTTTCCGCATGCCTGGTCCCAATGATCTTGATCTCATTATCAGCCTTGAAAAGCTCCTTGAGTGCCAGCGTCAGATCCATGACCGTAGAAGCCGGAGCCTTCTGGACAAAGAGGTCACCCTGTTTGGCATTTTGAAATGCATATACGACCAAATCAATTGAATCCTCCAGCGACATCAGAAACCGAGTCATATTCGGATCCGTGACGGTCAAAGGTTTCCCTTCCTTGATCTGCTTGACAAACAACGGAATCACTGACCCCCGTGAGGCCATGACATTGCCATAGCGGGTGCCGCTGAGAATAGTCTTTTTGATATCCGTCATACGGGCCTTGGCCACCATGAGCTTTTCCATCATCGCCTTGGAAATGCCCATGGCATTGATCGGATAGACCGCCTTGTCGGTGCTAAGGACAATCACCTTCTGCACGTTATTGGCAAGCGCCGCGTTGAGCATGTTCTCGGTACCGAGCACATTGGTGCGCACTGCCTCCATGGGATAAAATTCGCAGGAGGGCACCTGTTTTAAGGCAGCGGCATGGAAGACATAGTCAACACCCGAGAGGGCAGAATTGATGCTGTCATAATTCCGCACATCGCCGATATAGAACTTTACTTTGTCGTTCTTCAGCTCGATCCGCATGTCCTCTTGCTTCTTTTCGTCACGGCTGAAAATGCGGATTTCTTTTATGTCCGTATCCAGAAACCGCTGTAGAACTGCATTGCCGAATGAACCTGTACCGCCTGTTATGAGAAGAGTTTTACCGCTGAACATATATCTCCGAATTGTGTTTAATTTAAAATTTAAAATTTCTTCTTAGCCACGGCCATGGAAGATACAGGAAGTCCTTGCCGAGATGCCCTGACAAAAATAATTATGCCAAGCATCCTGGCAAAAGTGGTTCATTTATAATTTATATTTCAAACACTTTAAAATTATTGAGTTTAAAAAAAGGCATAATCATATTTATAAGTTCTAAATCTTCCAAAGACCTCGGTTTTGTCTATAGCTTGATAAATACACTAGCAACCTCGAAAAGTTAAAAAATTTGTTAGGTCCGAGCAACCGTAATATTATTCTCATAATAAAATTTACAAATAAAAAACTTTTTTTGTAGGAAGATATATTATCGGATCCCTCGGGAGAGTATTGGCAATGACTTTTAGAAATTAAATAATTGCGTTTTGCGAATATGCCAACGGGACCAGTCATATCGAAAGGATCATCATGCTCGGGGAGTTCTTTGACAACGCATGCGTAGGCCCGTCTCAGAGTTGGCGAAATATATTTTCCGTCATTCATGTAATCAAAACCATATTCAACAAACGGAATTAGTTTTTTATTTTTTTCAAGTGAATTTTTGTAAATTAGTGCTAATTCAACCCAACATGCACTTTCACTTTCTTTTATGTTGAATGAACGTTTGCTTAAACGTCCTGGATTTTCTTCATCAAATGAGCTGAAATGAAAAAAAATTAACGGAAATTCGTTGTTTATAAAATAGTTTCTATTTTCATCTTTACTTATTTGACGTTCGTGCAAATTCCAAAATGCAACGTTATATCCTAAATTGAATGAAACATATAAATCTCGAAAAAAACACGGCCCTATGCTCACCCATTTTTGATCTGTCGATAAGCCAAATTGGGTCTCGAAGTAGCAGAATCGACGGCATCTATTATCCCACCAATTCAGAAAATAAATAGTTTGCTCTGAGTTCTTTACTGCATAAAAACCAAGATTAAATGAACCAAAACGCAACATACTAATGTCGCTGTCTGGAGAATTATTAGAATGTGGTATCGTATAATGAGGTGTCAACACGATGGAATGTTCGTCCAAATCCTTAAGAATCGGCGATACAGAGTGATATATGCAAATATCAGGATCTAGGAATATTACTTTTTGATACTTTTCGAGTAGTTTTTGTGTTAATCGTGGCTTTAGACTTGTACTAAATTCAGTAATATCATATTTGAATGCCAACTCATACAGATCAGTAAAACCAACATCTTCAATCCAAATAAATTCACCGCATAATCCATGAAGGTCAATATTGACTTTTCTATCAACAATGAAGATATGGAGTTTAACCTTGTCATACATGAATAAAGACTCTGCAAGCACCAAAGCTTTAGGGAGATATGCTAAATTAGTAACAGTGAAAACTGCATAATCGTTAGAAGATTGTATGTTCATTTAAAATCCTTTTTTTTAACATATTTACCTACAGTTCTAACAAATATTTGAGTTGCTATATAAATTATTAGCAATTTAAATATTTCGAAGAAAAACTTTATCTTCCCTGTAATGATCGATTTTATTAAAAGTTTTAAACTAGCTAAACATGTATCAAATATTCTTCTTCGCGAATACGCTCGCATTAAAAAATTCCTACCTAGCAAGTTATACTCAATATCATCTTGTTCTAGGGAGTGGTCAAAACCAGGGGTGGAACAAAGTTCTCCAAGTTTAAAATCATGAATCTGAGAATTAAGGCAAAATTCATAATCCACACAATCTACAAAGTATCTATCGTTGTGCCAATTTAATTTTTTTAAGTTTTCCAAAAAAAATAAGCAGCCGCTATTTATGACCAAGGAAACGTCTTTAAAATGGTTCTCATTAGCGTCTTCGAGTGTTTTGCAGTCTTTTGAACTAAATAAAATCGCACTATATCTCAACCCTAAAACCATGTTAGTTTCGTAGTATTCTTGAATAAAATATAGGGTTTCCGCATTAAAAACAGTATCTTGATCAAAGAAAACAAGTGCAGGATGTTGATCGTAATAAGCTTGTGAACAGACTGTAGCTATTCCACGACCAAGACCAACATTTTTTCCGCAGGTCAAATAGACAACATCACCTCTATTTTTTGCGAATTCTTTTGTACTTATCTTTTCTGGAGAATTATCGTATACATATACGGAAAATCCTAAACGAGATGCCTGTTGTATTCTTTTTAATTGATTGAGCTTTGGATCGAAAAGAACAAATCCAATTGCTATTTTTCTCTGCATAATTTAGAGGTAAAGTTAGATTGAAAATTAATGGAGAGCCTGGAAAATGATTTTTGAAATTTCTTATTTTTTAAGATTCAAATGATCAGATTTAAATAAGCCGCAATTAATTTCTGGCAAGAAAATAAAAAATGAAATTAATAAAAATAAAAATCTTGTTGCCTCATTCATTTCAAAAATTCTCAGCTTTCCGTGGCCAATTAAAAAAGAGGTACACATTATATAGGGAAAATAAATAAATAATTGTGGAATTGTCTTTTTTGCACAAAGGGTACGGATAACATAAATCAATCGTCTTGCAAAAAGAATGAATAATGTATACAACAATAATGAAAGTATTAGACCGCCAGTATATAAAATCTGAATATATCCAACATCAGTATACAAATCCGGATTTGTTTCAGGATCTAGGATATCGCCTCGGCCAAACATTAAATCTGGAATACTAATATTTGAAAATATTTGAAAATTTGAAAGATCTTTTATTGTTGCACTTCCTTCTTCAGAAAAAAAACTATATACCCCATCATCAATTACCCACTCTTTTAAAAAATCTATTCGATCATTAAGTTGTGGACTGAAGTCAAGATAACTCAACATGGAGCAAACAAAAGCAGAAATTAAAACAAAATAAAAAATGTTCTTGATACCTTGAGTACCACTAAAACAAACATAAATTAATATTCCAATAAAAAGTGGAATAAATCCGATTCGAGCATTTAACACTATTAGACTTAATACAGCAACACACAATAAAAAAAGAATAAATTTCGACTTGACAATATTACTAAACAAACAAAACAAAAAGATTAAAGCCAAAGTAAATGGAAACCAGGCTAAGTATGTATAGGCAATACCAAATCCTCTATGATAGAATAAAAGTTCATTCATCAACACAGATTGATCGCTATAATTATATATATAAACAAAAATGAAGTTTTTAAAATCAGGTATAAAAACCATTATGAGTAAAAAAATAAACTCTATTAATAAAATTACTACTAGCACATAGACAAAGTCAGAAAAATCAATTTTAATTTTTTTTGCCATGTGTGAAAGGACATATGCGGGAAGTATTCCTTCAATTAAAATACGGATTATATAAAAGCTAAAATTTCCTAAAGAGAGCCCAACACCTTGCGATGCCTCTAATAACAGCAAATAAAAAACAATAATTAAAACTAAAACGATCTCACGTAACCATATTTTAAGAAATTTCGGAACAAGCCGATAAAAACAAAGATAAGTAACCGATAATAATGACAAAAAAACACTTATAGGTACGCTGTAGATTTTTATACCATAAGCAAATAAGTACAAAAAAACTAATACGGTATATATTATTCTTAAATAGATAATCATAAACCTGAAACACATCCAAACCAATAGAACTGGCAAAGCCTGTGACATTAAAATTATGAACCGCTAAAAGCGAATATATTAAAAAGATTCACTAACTACCATTCGGTGTCACTTACCAAAGCGACAGATTCGATGCTAGCTCATGAGCAGAAGTGGTCTCTAGAAGAAATTATAGAAGATATTACTTTGTCTTTAGTCGTCGTATTAGTTCTCGATAGGCGAATCCTGGAAAATTAAAACTAAATTGCATCAAACAAATCAGAGGGACTCCTTTCGAAAAACCAATATAATAGGCTTTAGTTACATAGCGTCTACCCAGTCTAAATCTTCGCTGAAAACACAATCTCACAGCTTGCTTAACGTAATTTTGACAAATAAATTTCGATCTGTTTTTTAAAGAGAAATACTTTCTGACTACTTTTCGCGTCATAGGCTTCATAAAACCTCTGGTTCTATGCACTTGAGCGCCATGAACTCTATATACAAAAGCATATCTGTCTAAAAAAAGAAATTCGCTTCCTGAGCTAAGTGCTTGAAATATTCGAATATTTAGCGACCAATCGTCAGATCCTGTTTCTTCATCAAAACCACCAAGGTCTAATAAAAAATCACGCTTTATTAACATGGCCTGAATATAAAAACCAGGCGCGGTACTTAAAAGATGATCTCTAGTAGAGGCTATGCCAAGTTTCAAGTAAGGTTTAATAAGTTTATGGGCATCGCCAAATATTCTTCCATTTGACTGTAATTGGCCACTTGAATATAGCACCTTGAGCGTTGATTCTGACTTAAAATAACGAATCTCCTGATTCAACCGATCAGGTAACATCATATCGTCTGAAGCTAAAAATCCAACAATTTTGCCCGTTGACTGCTCTAATGCTCGGTTGAGGGTTCGACAAATTCCAGCATTTTTTTGCTCAACAACAATCATAGTAATCGGAGATATCGCCCTCAATCTAGCGATTACCTCACGGGTATTATCTGTAGAACCATCGTCCACTATTACAAGTTCTAAATTTGGATAATCTTGCTTCCATACGCTACGTATGGCTTCTTCAATAAAAGCTGCATGGTTGTAACTAGGTATTAATACGCTTACTTTTGGTTCAGTATCAATCTGCATTATGAATCCTTACACTACTTGGTGTTGAGCGCCCTACAAATATAACACTTTCTGGCACATCTTGTGAAACAACACACCCCGCACCTATAATTGCATTGTCACCAATAGTCACCCCTTTAAGCACCGTTACCCTAGAGCCGATGAATACATTCTTGCCAATGTTAACAGGTGCACATTTATGCGTTCCCGCCAATCGTCTTTCGGGATGAAGGTCATGAAAGTCCGAGTCATAAACAGTAAACTCTGTGCCTATCAATGTGTTGGCTCCAATATGGATACTACTGCGCTCGGAAATAACCACTGCATTGTTGTTGATCCACACTCCATCTTCAATTTCTATTGTTGCTGTTTCTTCACGCGCTTCGATATGAATATATCCGTTCAAATAATAAGGGGATGGCCAGAACACCCAAATTACAGCGCCCTAATTGAACTCTTCCCCGACCAGTCATCACAACAGGCTGGTTGAATCGGGCCAGACTCTCACAATGATGAATATCCGAGAAAATTTTGTGCCTCCAAACCCGCAATCGCTGACACATAAGTATTGGAAGCAACCGCAATCGGCGGCACAAACGATACGGAAGGATGGCTTAGGGTTGACCATGTGCGATCTCCATCCTCCTAATTTCCTGCATAACCCAATAGGCTATATAAAACCAACATACTAAATAATTTACGGCATAGGCAATTGGGACTCCTTGCAAACCCCACCTGTTGACAAAGAGCCAACTAAGCAGAAAAAACGAAAATGAAAAAACAATTTCGACACTTAAGAAAACTTTGACCATTCCTCGACCAATCAAGACATATCCAACTACAAAAGCACCTATCTTGACCACATCACCCACGAGTTGCCACAGAAACAAATCGCGCATAGGCATAAAATCTGGGGTAAACAGGGTATGAATAATGAAGTCCCGCAACAGAAAAATGGTTACCGCGCCCACCACAACTATAGGCATCACAAAGCGATAAACCTTAATGATCTCGGCCTTCAACTCAGGGGCTGTCCTAATTTCTGCCAGGCGTGGCAGGTAATAAACAGTCAAGGTGGTGGTTACCAGCATTAAGTAAATTTCGCTAATCTTCCATGAAGCCTGCCAATAACCGGCGGCGGTTAAACCCAGTATGGTTACCAGATGATCGCGGATTAGCATGTATGAGATAGGCACAGTCAAAGCGGAAGTCAGCCCCATCAAGCCAAATCCGGAAAGCTCATGCAAAGCTGGACGATTCATCTGGCCCCAAAGAAACCTGGCTTTAAACCAATTTCGACGCGCAACCATGATCGCCGTCGAGAGCAACACGAAGGCGGGATTAATCGTAAAGGCAACGAGAGCCCCATAAAGTCCATAATAATAAGACATTAAGCCAACCACCAGCAGGCTGATAAAACTGCCAATAATGTTGGCGAGGACGTAGATTCCAACTTCTTTTTTGCCATTTATAATAGCCAGTAACAGGTTGTTTGCGGCCATCGCAGGCAAGGCCAGTCCTAGCCAGACAAATACACTGGACATGTCGTCCCGATTCAACAACCATGCGGACAACCAATGCCCGGCAATGAACAGACTGAAACCTGCAAGCAATGATGCTCCCAGCGAAAGCCGGATCGCCGTTTGCCAGACTGCGTGTTGCTGGGTTTACATCATCAAAATGTTGGGCGGTTACTTTGGTAACGCCGGGCGCTACCACCCCGCCTGCACAACTCACTACGATAGAAACTGCATTCTGAAACTGCCCGATAATGGCGTAGCCTGCCGGTCCTACATAAAGCGCCAATATCTTGTTGAGTATCAGAGAAGTGGCTACTTTTATTGCAACAGCAATGCCATTGAGCAGGCTGGTTCTCATTAAACTCATTCAGCTGCGCCCTGTGCTTCGGAACAGGCCACTATCACACTGTTGGTTTGCTCCCGTGTCATACTCGGAAACATGGGCAAACTCAAAACCTCCCCGTGAATTCGCTCGGCGATGGGAAATGCCCCTTTCCCAAACCCAAGGTCGGCATATGCCCCCTGAAGATGCGGCGGAATCGGGTAATGAATAAGGGTTCCAACACCCGCTTGTTTAAGCTGCTGCTGGAATTGTTCACGCGCCCTACTGCGTACCACGAAAAGATGCCACACCGGCTCTGCCCAATCAGGAACGAAGGGAAGTATCAAACCGATATTTGACAGGCCAGCCAAATATTGGGCGGCAATTTGTCGGCGCGTCTCGTTCCAGCGATCCAAGTGTTGCAGTTTAACGCACAATACTGCTGCTTGCAGGGTATCAAGACGACTGTTAAAGCCGCGAACATCATTGACGTACTTCACCTGTGAACCATAATTGCGCAGCACACGAATGCGCTCGGCAATTTCCGCATCATTCGTGGTGATTGCACCACCATCACCAAATGCACCGAGATTCTTTCCTGGGTAAAAGCTCCACGCCACCACATCACCATGTGCACCGAGCCGATTGCCTTTATAACGGGCGCCATGCGCCTGAGCGCCATCTTCCAGCACCTTCAAGCCATAATTACGCGCAATCGCCAAAATCGGATCGATGTCAGCTGGCTGACCATACAAATGCACAGGCAGAATGACTTTGGTACGAGGGGTAATCGCTACTTCTATGCGCGCTGGGTCAAGATTGTAGGTTGCGGCATCCGGCTCAACCGGGATCGGCGCTGCCCCACACCGGCTAACCGCTAGCCAAGTAGCGATGTAGGTGTTGCTCGGTACAATGACTTCATCGCCTTTGCCTACTCCCAAGGCTAACAGTGCCAGATGCAAGGCATCCAGGCCATTCGCCACCCCTACGCAATGCTTTGCTTCGCAGTAGGTCGCAAACTCTTGCTCAAAGGAATCTACTTCTTCGCCGAGGATGTACCAACCCGAGTCAAGCACGCGCCTGATTGCAGCATCAATGTCCAGTTGAATTTCAAGGTAGCTCGCTTTTAAATCCAGAAAAGGAATGTTCATTTTATATTGGACTGCTTGTTAATTTCTCGAAGGAACTCCGAGTAATTGCGGATATAGTCTGCCGCATCGTAATGATGAGACGCAAAAACCAGCAGCGCAGCATCTTTGGAATATTTATATTGTACGCCCCAAATCATCGGCGGCAGATAAATGCCCTTGTCGGGAGAATCAAGCAACACTTCTGTGCGATTCACACCATCATCCGCCAAAACCGCACAGCTACCACGCACGCAAATCAAAAATTGATGGCAGACACGATGCGCATGTTCACCACGCGTCTCTTTACTTGGTACATCAAAGACCAAGAAGTAGCGTTTAGGTACGAAAGGTATTTGCTTCTCAAATTCCCCAGCCGTAAGCCTGCCACGGAGGTCGGGTATCAGAGGGAATCTATGTGTTGTGACACCTCGCACATCTGTGGTGTCAGCGAATGGTGGCTTGCGATCATCTTTCGATAGTTGCTGTTTAATACGTTCTTCCAGCTTAGTGTTGGTGTAACCAACAATACGCGCAGGACTACCCAACACAATTGCATTGGGTGGCACTGAGCGTGTTACCACTGCGCCTGCACCAATCATCGCCCCTTCAGCCACCGTCACTCCTGGCAAGATGGTGGCATTCGCGCCAATTGAAGCACCCCTCTTAATGATGATCTGCTGAAACTGTTCGGGATACAACTTGGAGCGAGGAAAAAAGTCATTGGTGAACGTGACGTTTGGCCCGATGAAGACATTGTCTTCAATACGCGCGCCATCCCAAAGCTGCACGCCACTTTTAATCGTAACGTTATCGCCAATCACCACATCGTTTTCAATCAAAACATGTGCGCAGATGTTACAGTTCTTACCAATCTTGGCGCCTGCAAACACCACGCAAAATTGCCAGATGTGTGTATCTGCACCTATATTTTTGCCTTGGACGTCTGCTAATGGATGAATTTTGGTTGTCATTACAGACCTCATATTATCTTATATCTCTGATGATTTCGAATAGAAGAGAAAGTTGGATACACCTTGTCTTTCTCCAACCCCCACGTCGACAAAAGTTCGACTCGTGCAAGAGTAGAGTGGGAAGCTAGTTTCAGACCAGTGCCCGTGATTTTCAATGATGCCTTGCTGTACGCGGCTACTCGTACCCATCAACCTTGCATACGCATTTCCCACATGGCCTTCCGACTTTCTTCATCGCAGGGCATGCGCCTTCGACCAAGCCGCTATTGTAGGCACTTTGTACAAACCGCTCTTTCATACGGGATTCTGCTTTTAAACGAGGCGTAGCCGGTGACTCGGTTTTGATTTTTGTGGCACTTACACAACTGCGTCCCCGAAGCCATTCTTCAATATGAGTGCTCACAGTGCTCAATGTCTAGTATCTTAATTCATTACCTTTTTACAATTATACAATGTCCAGGTCAACTTTTTCCAGCGATAATCCACCGGGTCTAAATTAATTTCTTCAATTCCTTTGAGAATTCTGAACTTTAGTCCAACCTTAGACGAAACACGGATAAATCTTAAGAATGTTCTCGCCATTTTGAAAAAAGCTGATTCAATTGGATACAACTAAAACTTGTATTTAGATGCGTTCATATGACCAAATCTTCCGGGCCGGATGCGAGACAGGAGGTGGTTCCCTTTGTTTAAACAAACTATTGTAATTGGGTTCTCCGCTCAAGACTATGCTGCCATCCTCACAGCCAAAAGCAGTTTCAAAAATGTTTCGTCAGTGGTTTTCCCGCTTAATCCCGAGTGCGGTCGGGAGTGGTTATACCAGTCCAAATACTAGATTATCAATCTGCAAGCTTCGTTGACCGGTTACACCACCCAAGATTCTTGTTTGATTATTTTTTTGAAATCTCAATATTGCACAAAGAGTCTATACTCAATCACGCTGTCGCTGGATACATACCTAAATCAGAGACTTACTTGTAAATGAAAAACATTTAGTCAGACATCTTCTTAGTTACGCAATACATTAACATTAGTGCGTAGTGGCTCGACAATAGATATTGCCTCCAAGTCCGGCTTATACTCTGGGAGTATGTCTTGCAAGACTTCTTTTATTCCATGGCCATCATGGAATGCGGCAGTCTTCGCTAGCCGGCTGAGAAGTTCTTCCATTTCCTGTTTTGTTTTGCCGTCTCCTTGTAAAACCATTATTTTTTCATGCTTTGTTGGAACAATACCTTCGCCTTCGGTGATCAACTCCTCGTAAAGCTTTTCTCCTGGACGCAGTCCGGTATATTTTATTAATATTTCTTTCTCCGGTTCATGTCCCAATAACTTGATAAGATCTTGCGCCAGCTTGACAATTTTTACCGAAGCTCCCATCTTCAGTATAAAAATCTCTCCGCCTCCGCCCATGGCACCAGCTTGGAGAATAAGCTGAGCAGCTTCCTCAATCGACATGAAATATCGGGTCATTTCAGGATCCGTGACAGTAACAGGGCCACCTTTTTCAATCTGACGCTTGAAAAACGGAATAACTGATCCTGAAGAACCAAGGACATTGCCAAATCTTACAGCCATGAAAGCAGTATCCTTTTGTTTGGCTCTAGAGAGATTAGTTGCTTGATCATTGCAATAGGCAAGCATAAGCAATTCCGTCACCCGCTTGGTCGCGCCCATGACATTTGTCGGTCGGACCGCTTTGTCAGTAGAAACAAGTACAAACCGTTCTACTTTATGGGCAATAGTAGCTTCAATAAGGTTTTTTGTGGCGAATACATTATTAAAAACAGCCTCCCAAGGATTAGCTTCAACCAGAGGAACATGCTTATACGCCGCAGCATGAAACACCACGGAAGGAGCATATTTCACAAATATTGCGTCAAGTAATGCTTTGTTCTGAATCTTACTGAGGACCGGAACATAGTCGAGAAACTGATGCTCATGATGAAGCTCCATCTGAATTTTATAAAGATTTTCTTCGCCAGCATCCAATAATATTATTTTTTTTGGTTCAAACCGGATAATTTGCCGACAGAGTTCGGAGCCAATGGAGCCTCCCGCACCTGTTACCAATACTGTCTGCCCGGTCAGATAACGGCCAATTTCTTTTTGATTAAGATGTACCGTTGGTCGTCCGAGCAGATCTTTATAGGCGATTTCGCGGCTGGACGTAACGCTCAATTTCCCCCTGATGATCTCACCCATACTTGGGAGAACTTTAAATTTAGTTTTTGATTTCTGGCAGAGATCAACAATTCGTTGCATCTGTTCTGCTGATGCGGAAGCAACAGTAATCAGAAGTTCTTCTGTTCTGGTCCTAAGGATACATTCCTGGAGATTATCCACTCCCCCGACTACTGGTATGCCATGGATTTTTAAACCATGCTTGTTCTGGTTGTCATCAACCAGGCCGACAACCTCATAAGGGACATTCGCGTTATCACGTATTTCTCGAATAACCTTTTCCGCGGCTGCCCCCGCACCAATGAGCATTAATCTTGTCTTTCTGAGTTTACTATCATCCTGTATCAGCCAGGACATTATTTCTTTATTTTGCAACAAATAACGGATAGTACCGCGATGCAGGCAGAGGAATAAAAAAGTAAAAACTCCGTCCATAAAAAAAACCGATCTAGAGAAGCCCGTAAATCGGTTCAAGTAGAGGACAGACATGATGATAAAACCTGAAGATACACAAACAGCCTTGATAATATTGATCAGATCGGCAGTACTCGTATATCGCCACATCCCCCGATAGAGCCCGAACATGTAAAAAATAGGGATCTTGCAGAGAATAAGAAAAGGCAGTGTGCTTAGTATTTTTGAAATTCCCCAGGAAATATGCCAATCAAACCGAACCAGATAGGCTAGGAAATGGGCGGCTATAATAAGGAATATATCAACCAGCAGAACTATCCAGAAATTCTTCCTTATAGCAAGTGTCCAAAGTAGTCTGGGTTGCTCAGACAACATATTGATAAATTTAGTCTTCATAAATCAATCCACTTTAGACAATTATTCACTGAGCCGGTTAAAACTCAGTATAAACACAAAAATTTTTACAGTTTTACTAATGAAGCACGTTCGTTACTCTTGTATCCAGAAAAACGAAAGTCATGCATCTTTTCTAACTTAAAAAAACGAGATAATTTTCTTCAGAATGATGATCCTATCAGAGGCCCGAAAACAAACGGGCTTAGGGGATAATCTACGAGGCTCTAGGGATCATTTGTACTTGGCGATTACCACTTACCATAACTGGACCTTGCATTCAACTAGCTAATCTGGATTTTACCAACCAATCAAATACAGTAGTCAACAACATAACACAACATCGTTTTTTTCAAAATAATAATGCGCCGCTCCACCCTTCGTTTCATTTCTTTCAAAAGGCAATCGAAGTATGCAGTACTTATCACCATACAGACACTTTTTGTAATAATTCAATTAGTTAGATAGTTTTGTTGCGAAGATTTTGGCAGAAGCCATTCCCCTTGATGAAGCAGAACACTACCACTGGTCGAATTGGTGATACAAATCATAAGAGATGGGAGTGTTCAAAATTCTGGTTGTCGTCCCCAAGAGGGGGAGACGCACTACTCTATTCGACCTCAAATCTTACTTCAACTGCTCCAGGCCATATTAATAGGGCTTCACACTGACCTCATATCCCTTTAGCGTAGTCATCCGTTGACGCAAATTACCCATAAATTCGGTTAAAAATGCCAGCAATACACCACTCATCAATCCAAGCAATCCGGACATTACTACAACAACACCTTTTCCAGGACCTGTCGAGTTAACTGACCGGATAGCAATGCCTAGCGACCGAGTTTCCTGGAGCTTATTGATATTATTATCAATAGAGGAAATGACATTTTTCTGGTAGTCCTGATCAGTTTCCAGTTGCACTTTGAGCTTGGTTAACTGGATCTGTAATTTAGCAATTCTCTCTTTTTGTAAAAGCCTTTCCCGACTGTTTTGAGCGATATTGTTTTGTAGTATCTCTTTTTGGTTTTCTATGTTTACGGTTAATCGCTCCTGTAGTTCATAGTGGCGTTTTTCATTTTGCTCTATCTCATTGTCTATCATCAACATGGTCATGGCCTTAGCCTCATTACCCACCTCACTAATTGCCTTTGGTCGGCTGGCATGGGCTTGAGCAAGATTATTCCTCAATCGCGAGAATTTGTTTTCTTAATAACGCCTGAGTCTCAGTTAAGCGCATTTTTTGTGAAAGCAGAAGCTTTTCTTGTTCCTCAAGACCAGTCAGTTTCATTTTGGCGGCCTCAATCTGAATCAGCAAATCTTTCTCCTCAACTGAATAAATTCTAGGATCCTCAAGATTCTTTAATTTAATATTTGCTTGCTGAGATGAAATTAGAAACGATCTCCGAGGTACATCAATTATTTTCAAATGATCTTCCAGTATTGGTTTCACCACCAAGTTGTGCAAATCTTTATAAGACTCGGACATGCTTAATGGCCCTTTGCTTGAAAGAATGATTAAATTACTCCCTTTGGGATTTCTGACTTGAACATCAAGAGAGATTTTTTCTCTGTCATTCATCATTTTATTCACTGCAAACGGTATATAACTCTCTTTTATTTTTGCCATTACCACTTCAGGCGGTTCAATCGCACGGAGCACGGTGCCAGTACCATTGCTGACTAGAGTATCGCCGATCTGAATTGTTGTGGAGAAAGTGTATTGATGCGGTGCCATAAATGGCGAATATCGTTCCTCCAAGCATGCTAATAATACAGATACTACCAATGAGATACCTACGCTTGAATAAGATAAACCAAAGCTCTACCAAATCGATTTCATCCGTCTGATAAGTGTTGAGGTTCTCATGTTGTAATGCTTCTTCCTTCTTAAACTTAAAATTTCGACTCATGACATTTTTAAAAATTGTGTTATTTCTTATGCAACGATCATATATTTTGTTTAACAATATTTAGTAGTTGCCAAACAAATTTGTTCAGGAAACATCATGTAACTATCATCTAATGAAGCATTGTTGCTCTCTTGTTAGAAGAACAACGGGTTATATCCTCTTAATCGCTTCAAAAAATATATAACTTGCTTCTCATGATTCTTGGAATTGTGGCCAAAATGGTCTAATACCAACATCGCTTTACAAGAATTCTTTTCTTCCGATTGCTCCAATCAAAAAATGGGTGGGGTTTACGGTGATATTCGTGCAGACTTCCGAAAGGATCATTTGTGTTGGTGGATATCGACATACCATGTTTGGATTTTGGATTCAACTATCTAACTTATTTTTTCCAAATCAAATATTGCAATCGTAGCAAGGACATGAAACCGTTTCATCTGCTGTTGGGTTTAAAGGCAATCGAAGAATACTTTACTCCTGATTGCTTTTTTGGGAGGGGGGGACTCTATGGACCATTTGAAAGGTAGCAAGGGCTTTCGTTTTATCGCAAAGGGCGGGTTTAGAACCCGCCCTTTGCGAAATTAACAAAGTTGAAGATCAAGACTGACAAACCCGATAAACCTCTTCAATTGTCGTAATCCCTTGCAACACTTTCATTGCGCCGTCTTTCTGGAGTGTGATCATGCCATTTTGAACCGCCCTCCTTTTTATCTCATTGGCGTCGGATGTCTTCAGGACGAGGGCCTTCATATCCTGATTCATGAGGAGCAGTTCAAAAATACCGCAGCGGCCTTTATAGCCCGTGTGGTAGCATTTGGCGCAGCCTCTGCCCCGGTATACTGTCCGGCCCTGGCATTCCTCCTCCGGAAAGCCGATCCGCTGTAACATTTCCGGCGCAGGAGTGTACTCTTCCTTACAGTGGGGGCAGATGATACGAACCAGCCTCTGGGCCAGAATGGCATTCACTGAAGAGGCGATAAGGAATTGCTCTATTCCCATATCGCGGAGTCGGGTGATGGCACCGGCCGAGTCGTTGGTATGCAGGGTGGAAAAGACAAGATGTCCCGTCAGTGCCGACTGAATGGCAATTTGCGCTGTTTCGGTATCGCGTATCTCACCCACCAGGATGACATCCGGATCCTGCCGGACGATCGATCTGAGACCGGAAGCAAAGGTAAGATCGATTTTTGGATTGACCTGCACCTGCCCGATTCCGCTTATACGGTATTCGATCGGGTCTTCAACGGTGATGATATTGATATCCGTATTGTTTATGGAAGAAAGAGCGGCATACAGGGTAGTGGTTTTGCCTGATCCCGTAGGTCCGGTTACCAGGACAATCCCATTTGGTGCCTTGATCTGTTGTTCAAATGGAATAAACCGGTCCTGCGGCATACCGAGTTCGGGAAGAGAAATCATGACCGTCGATTTTCGCAGCAGACGCAGAACCACGCGTTCTCCGAAAGCCGTCGGCAAGGTAGAGACACGAACGTCGATTTCCTTATTGGCTATCTTCAGCTCTATTCTGCCATCCTGCGGTAATCTCTTCTCGGCGATATTCAGTTTGGCCATTATTTTGACCCTGGAAACAAGAGCCGACTGCACATGTTTCGGTGGGCTCAACATATCGTGGAGAATACCGTCAAGCCGCTGCCGTATCTTCAGGCTATTCTGATAGGGCTCAATATGGATATCCGAGGCGTTATCGCGAACCGCCTGGGAAAACATGAGATTTACCAGGCGGATTACGGGAGAATCACTGGTATCATCCAGCAGATCGCCGATCTCCTCAATCTCTGAAAAGAGTCTCTCCGGATCTTCGTCATCAATATCCTGCATCACCTCATCAGCGGAGGACTGGGTCATGTCATAAGCAAAATTGATGGCATTGATAATATGATGGGAAGTGGCCAGAACAGTTCGATATGTGTCGTTGCCCAGAATCCTCCGTAAATCATCAAGCGCTTGAAACGAGTTGGGATTATTCATGGCAAAAAACGATTCATCTGCCGTGACAATCGGAATTATTTTGTGCAGCTTTAAAAAACTGATGGGAACCCGGTCGGTGAAATCAGTTTTAAAGTCAGAAGGCAACGATTTTCGCACCTCCATGTCAAACATGATTCCCAGAACCTGCAGGACTGAAAACTCATCCAGCTCTCCGTTTTTGATAAGTATTTCCCCGATCAGGTCATTTCCTTCTTTTTGAGCCTGCAGCGCTTGTTCCAGAACTTTTGAAGCCAGACCAAATTCCTCTGTTACTATTTCACCAAATTTTTTCATGGTCATTCAAACGGTATATTTCTACTCCAAACTTTATTTTTCGGACGTTGGGCTTGCATGGTCGGGCGGGCACAGGGACCCGCCCCTACCCTATGAACGGTTACATTATTTCCCCTCCCATTGCTGGGAATTTGTATTTTGCTGGGGATTTGTATTTCTTTGTATCCTGTCGATACTCTCCTGAGCCAATTTTTTCAGAGGCACTTTTTCTTGTAACGAGCCGGCGGGGCTTTCGGCAACAGCATTGGAAGGGCCGGAAACTACCGCCCTGTACATTTCCAGAGCCTGCTTCGGCTTGCCTTCTTTTTCATAAATTACACCAAGATTCATCAGGGCATACGGATAAACCGGATCAATTTTCAGGGCCTCCTGAAAATACTCTTTAGCGGCATCCAGTTCTCCGCTCTTCATCTTTTCGTACCCTTGCTTAGTAAGCTTCACTGCGTGTTCAGGATTTTCTTTTTTATGCAGTTGTTCCCGCACAGCGGGTAAAACCAAACCCATCTCGTCTTCCTTTTTCAGGGTAACAGCTGCAATATTTGCAGGATTACGCACTATACGGGGAGTGATAAAAATGAACATATTGGTCTTTGAGTTGGTGGTCGAATGGGTTTTAAATAACCAGCCGAGTAACGGGATATCACCGAGAATCGGTATCTTAGTGTCACCCTGGGTTGCATCATGACCAATTATCCCTCCTATCACGACAGTACTTTTGTCATTCAGGATAACAGTAGTGGTAGCCGTTCGTTTAAACGTGGTCGGCCGGTCTGTCGACGAGTCCGGCTTTAGTCGCGTTACTTCCGTCTCGAATTTCAAGGCGCAACACGTCAGACTGATTTATGTGCGGAGTGATCGACAGCTTCGTTGCCACATCCTTATATTCATATTGGGTA
Source organism: uncultured delta proteobacterium (assembly GCA_963835305.1). Lineage (GTDB taxonomy): Bacteria > Desulfobacterota > Desulfobulbia > Desulfobulbales > Desulfocapsaceae > Desulforhopalus_A. The sequence goes on along the minus strand of CAWIEU010000004.1, from coordinate 308,427 downwards.
AATTCATTGTTATTATTACGTAAGATTCGTGCTGGTCTGATAAGGTACATTTTCGCCGACGGATATTTCAGCCTTCGTATTATCCATCGTCAGGACCTGGGGAGTGGAAATAACATTGACATCGGAGTCCGATTTAAATGCATTGACCACTGCACCAAGATTATCAAAAATCATATTGCCGATTTTGACTCCACCCTGATTGATGACTCCAACAGTAAAGCCGGATGCCAAAGCAGGATTTACGGCGTTGATGCCTTTCAGCAATGTAGGGCCATTTGCCCCGCTGAATCCGGTAACCAGCTGTCCCCTGCCGCCCGATGTGGTTCCACCGGCTACCCATTCAACTCCGACATCAAAGGATTTATCGACATCCACTTCCATGATAAGGGCTTCGAGATAGACCATCCTTCTTGGAATATCCAACTTGCTTATCACATCCTCCAGTACTGCATAATCATCCTTGGAGGCTTTTATTATAAGAGAATTGGTTTCCTCATCGGCCATCACCCTGACATCCTTGGAAATTGCCGCGACTTTACCGACATTCTCCCCTTCTTTTCCAACGTTGCCCGGAAGATCGTTAAGAACTTTGACCATCTCCGCCGCAGTAGCATTCTGTAAATAATAAACATGAATATCACCTTCGGCCCGTTGGACTTCCGTATCAAGAATAGCAATCAAGACTTTTGACGCGTCTTATATCACTGCTGTTAGCGAGAACTATCAGTGCATTCACCCGGTCATACGGTACCACCGTAATGTTATCGCCGGTAAGTCCTGCTCCGCCGGCCCGCTGTCTTGTCTGGTTTTTCTGATATACGTTGGTGAGGATTTTGGAAAGTGACTCCGCCGAGGCGTTTACCAGTGGTATGAATGCCAACTCATCTTCCCGTGATTCCACATCGAGCACTTTGATTATGGCCAACAACTTCTGGATATTGGACATCGTCTCGGTAATGATCAACATGCCCGATGGCACGTGGGAAATAAGCACCGAAGTTTGCGAGACAAGCGGTGCCAGCACCTTTTTCATCTCATCCGGAGAGGTGTGTTTCAAAGGTACGAGTTGCGTTACAACCTTGTCCACGGGAGTTCCCGATACCGCCTTACTCAGCATCTCTACATTTTCTGAACGAGCGCGGGCTGAAGGTAATATTTTTGTGACGGAGCCGGCTTCAACAGTGGTATAGCCATGCACCTCCAGGACAGATTCAAAAACTCTGTAAGCTTCTTCTTCTGAAATTTTCGTCGGAGAAAGAATGGTCACATTTCCCTGCACGGCTTTATCGACAACGAAGTTTTTACCGCTCAACTCACTGATGTATTTAATAAACAGCTGTATATCGACGTTATCGAAATCGATGGTGATATATCGCTGCCCACCCGGCTCGGCCTTTGAAGCTGATTGGGGCGAAGCCTGGGCATAAAGGTTGCCGTTCAGTGTCAACCACATACAGAATATGACCGTGCCGATCAGTACCTTACAGATAGTTCTTTTGTTTTTATGCAAGCAAACGATCTGTCCCAAAGTACTTATCCCGGCTTGTTTGGCTATTACCGGGGCTAGAGAATGTTTCAAGAAGCTCATAGAGAATTCACCTTGATTGTTTTTTGTTATCTCTCTTGCTCATTCCGTTATGATTGAACGAGACGGTCGAATAGTTCTTGGCCTACTGATCACCCTACCGGGATTTCCGCGAGGGGGGACAGCCGGACGATTCAACGACCTCTGCCTGCCTGCTCGGGATGCCGCACCAACAGCAGATTGTTTGCCACCGGCTCCAGCCCGCGCACCGGGGGCTGCATTGGCAGATCGCTCCTTGGCTGCGTCACTCATGTCAAGCATTTCATCCTTACCATTAAACGCGAGGATAACCTTCCCTCGAAGAATCTCTTTAATCGCAGCTCCCTGAATAGTGTCTCCCACTTCATACAGGTCCTGCTTGTTGCTGCTTTTGTCCAGAATAATTGCGCGACTATCTTTTTCCCCACCATTTATCGTACCCATCAAGACAATGTTCAAACTCGTCGATTGCAAATTTTCAGTGTAATCCCGGGTAGTGGCTGGTGCGGACTCACCTTTTCCGGGAGGAGGCCCAAAAAGGTTTCTTTGTAAAATAATATGATAATCGCGCGCGTTGTTATGTTCCTCCATCTCCGGCAGATTTTTTACCGCTTGAGCGGGCTTTGCCAGCACAGCTTTTTCGGCGTGTGGCTTCAATATAAAATGCTCCAATGCCTGATACCCGCCTTCAACCCCGCCAACGCAGAGTAAAGTGATAAGCAGGAAAGGAAATAAATCTGTGATGCGAGCTGCCATAAAATATCACGTACTAAATCTGAATAATGGATTTTTGACGGTACCACCTATTTTGAACGGTAGAACCGTCACCTTATACCGTTGTAATAAATGTTGAACAAACTGGTATTCCTTTGGATTCGCTTTTAAAAAATCATTCTCAGGCTCCATGTGGCCGCTGACTTGAATGTTGCTGTCCAAAACCGGATAAGCCAATCGCAATTCCCCGGTGAAATCAGCGGAAATTTCCTTTCCCCGCAATTCCCCGCCGGTTAACTTCATAATATCGTTTTGTTGGCTGACATGGACTGTAAACTTCTCAAACTCGATTGTTGCCAGGGTTAATATCGGTTGCATTAAGTCCATGCTTCCTGAGGCAAGCTGGATCATTCCCTTTCCCACACCATCTCTCGGACTATTGCTTGATGCCTTATATTCACCTGAAAATTCAAAAGTTCCGGAAATCTTACGTTCGGCAAGACCTATGCCTTCCGCAAGTTTACCCGCATCCAGGCCTTCGAAATGAACGTCCGTCAATTGAAAAGTCTGCGCCTTTTTGTCAAGGTTCAGAGTCGCTCGAAACGTACCCGAGTACATTTTGCCACTTATTTTAAAGGTTCTCCAGAAATGCCACGGTTCGGGAGTGACCACTACCTTGTCGACAGTTATTTCCGAGTCCCTGCCCTCAATGGTTCGAATGATCTTGATGGTTTCAAAGGCGGCGGATAACGGAAAATGATAGGCTGACCGGCTGATAGTGCATGTACTGCCCGGCAACAGACGTTCAATGTTGTGCTCACAGTAGGCCTTGAATTTGCTGCTCGGAAATCGCACATACAACAATACCGCGATAAGCAGAACCGCATAAAGCAAATAAACCAATGACCGCAACGAGAAAACGGACCGTATCATTTCTATCCTTTTTTTTCAAAGGTTACGATCTGCAGAATCGAGTCAAAATACCCCTGCTTATCGCCGCTTTCCTGAATTGAAAATCTTCTGATAAAGACAATATTTTTGTCTGACTCCACCAACCGAAGATAGTTGATAAGATCAGTCAGGGTGATCTGCTGCAGTTTCATCTCCACCATCGCCTCGTTCAATTCATCTCCGGTGACTGTCGATGGTTTCATGTACATTATCTGCTTTTTTACGTTCGCTTTCGTTGCCTGCTGATCAAGAAAGGTGAAAAGGCTGAATCCGGCTCCACGTTGGTCTATTCTGGCCTGTATTGTTCCTGCCTCGCTTTTCAGGGAATAATATTCCTGTTGTAGCTTCTTGATCTCAGCTAATTCCTGTTTTTTTCTGGCAATTGATTTTTCCAGATTATTCTCTGCATCAAGGACAGGAATGATCACCAGCTGCAATACCGCAAAACAAAGGACAAAGCCGATTCCCCCGAAGACCACCCACCTTTCGCGGCTGCTCAGTTTTTCTATTCCCGATTTCTGCCAGATATTACTCAGGAAATTTTTGTTGAACAATGAGGTCATAATGTATTACCTGGCGAGATCCAGTTTGAGCTCGAAGTTAACCTGGTCCCCTTTAACCGACTGGTTAGCGGAGCTGATGGAAACAGCGGAAAAATATGGTGATTTCTCAAGATCCTTCTGAACACTGTCTACTGTATTAAAATCACTGGTGACAGCCTTTAACCTGATGGTATTCATATCTGCAACCATTCTGACAACCTTTACGGAATACTTTGCAGGAATACGAGCCGAAAGCTCAGCCAGGAGTTCGATTATGGTGTAACCGGCACCACCCGGGCTGTACGTATCCCTGATCTCATTGTTTTTAACCTTGAGTTGCTGAACAGGGTTGACTATTCGTGTTACATCCGGAAGCGTTTGTTTGAAGACTGCTGTGATCTGCTGCCGTAATCTTTCCTGCTCTGCACTCAACGATGAAAATTTATATCCAACATAGGCAATAACAGAAATACATACAATACACAGAGGAATAGCGATTTTCAGAAGCAGACCGCGATATTCCCGCAGAGATTTCTTTTTTCTGAAATCGTCCTTCCGAAAATTGAATCCTCCGCTCTTTTTACCATTTTTTAAAACGTGTGCAAGGATTCTATCCATCCGCTCAGGCAGGTAGGAGCTTCGGATATCCGGTTCAATCTTGATAAAAGGTTGTGCACTCTGTTTGAAAACGTCTATCTCCACTCCCCCGAAGATAGGTGCTAAAATTGACGATGCCATCTGAATCCTCGTATCGGAACCTGTGAGATAAACCTTGAAATTTACGTTTTCCGAAGCAAGAAAATGGGAGGCATGTATGGTCTGTTTTACATTTTGCACAAAGACACTATCAATCAGAGCCCGGCCCTCAGCCTCTGGTAAAATGACAAGAGAACGAATGAGAGTAACCTTTCTGTTCCGGACAATAAACAAAGTGGCCCAAATGGTCCCGATGTCGACCAGGAGAAAATTTTCCGTCAGCCCTTCCGCTATCTTGCCTGCGATCGACATGCCACTGATTCCGATGCTGTCCGGATTGATTCCCGCATCATTCAATAAAGCAAGATAGGCAGCCAGCTCTTCGCGGCTGATCATGGCTGCAATTATTTCCGTACTCTCAGGTTCGTTTTTAGCGACAATGAAATCGATGAGCTGGCTGTTTATGTCAACGGGGGAATAGTCCACCAGCTCGAAGGGAAGGGCCTGTTCAATTTTTTTCCGGTCGGCAAAAGGCAGTGAAACATTTCTAAAGGAAAAAAACTCGGCGCCAAGTGTTACCAGACATTGACCGCTGCCGGAAGATCCTGTTTGTTCTTTAATTTCATTGATTGCTTCTTCAAAGGACCGACCTTCAGTGTTGGCAGTCCCACAGGCAGTCACCCTGGTTATTTTGGTGCTTACATCCACCACCACTGCCGAAATTGTATCTTTGTGGATATCGAGGCAAAACAAAGCTTCCGCCATAAATTACTCCATTTTTTTCTCAAGCAGTTTGATCCCACTCTCGCTCGAACGCTCAACGAATGCATGCACACTGCGTGTGAGGGTGTCAAATTCTCCAGTAGCTACTATCTCAAAATAGCTGCTCGAAATGGTCAATAGATTTTCATTCAGCACAATATCCCCAGGCCAGCCCTCGACCTCTTTATACCAACCCGCATTTGCCAGTTTCTCTGCATTGGTCTTTTCGGATCTGTATTCGGCCAGTTTCTCAAGCAGATCATCGCTGATCAGGGAGTCCATACTTTTTATGACCAGAAGCGGAGCAGTATTTATATTCACTTTTCCATTATCGCCGTGCACTGTCAGATAATCGGCCAGTCCCTTTTTCTCCCCTGTGCCGAAAAGCAGAGCAGGAGTGATTCCTTTTACCAGCAGCAGTTCGTCAATGGAGCGAACCGGTCCATTTCTGCAGCTGTACGGTTTTTCGAGGGCTTGATAATAGCTGCTTTCTGCCCCAAGATCAGACTCCTGGTCGTCTTTATCAATCCAATCGACGAGGGCATCGACGATACTTTGAGCTTCTGTTTCGTCTTCTATCTGAAAAGCGCCGGACATCAGCAAGTTAAGGAACATCCGGCGAATTTCACCGGCAGTATTGCTGCCTCCGCCTGCACCCGAACCCTCTCCATCATTTTGCACCAGGCTGTTAACCTGCAACCGGCCCGACAAATCGATAACTTTTAAATGCAGTGAACCGGCCGGGAATAATCCTTCAAACCTTTCGTTGTCAAGTGTGGCCCAGTTATCCTGTAACGAATCAAATTGATTCTCTTTTTTATCGTACTGGAGAATAGCCGAAGCAATATTTACTCCGGAATACGCGATCGTCTCCAGCTGGGTTTTCACCTTATAATTATTGGAAACGAGGAATTGCTGCCAGGTTGTCTTGTGAAACTGGATGGTGATCGCCACCAGCAGACTCACAGTCAGGACAGTAATCAAAAGTGCCATGCCCTGTTGATCCCGCCAGAGAGTTTTCCTGTTTTCCTTCTGTTTCACTTCCACCCTGGTCCTGAACTTCCACCGTCTCATCGCTATTTTTCCTGCAGGAATTGCAGGGCGAAAGCCGTTTTAAATACGGTACTGCTTTTACTGTCGGCAGACTCGGCAAATTTCAATTCTAGAGAAACAAGGGAAGGAACTGTAGACTTCTCCGCAGCAGAGCCCTCGCCGGAGGCGGTAGCCTCTCCGACTTGCCACTCTTCAGTTTCATTACCATCCTGATCTAAATAGGTAAACTTAAATTCCTGCAATCCCCGGCAGATCAGATGTTTTCTCATGTCTTCACTTTTCGTTTCTGTTCCCGGCAGCACGGTGCTGTCGGATCGGTAGAGATCGAGAAGCCCGGTTTCTTCATTAGGCTCGATCTGGTATTTGATCAGGGCAGGACCGGCAGGAGTGTCGGCTTTGCTTAAGATAAGCCGGGCATAGGAAACAAAGGTAAGGCTGTCCCCCCGTTGTCCCGAGTAATCATGACGTTCACCGAGGAATTCGCCACCGGGACCAATCACTAATGAATCAAGATCCTCCGATAATCTCTCCACCACGATTCGAGCGCTATTGGCAATGCGGAGTTGAGACTCCGAACCTTGAACAATATAAAAAGTCGCACGATATGAGCCGTAAACCGCTGATACAACTATTGCAAAAATAAAAATAGCAATGAGCAGTTCGATGAGGGTAAAGCCTTTTTCGCGGGCTGACGCTGAATTTCTGTCCACCTTATTCCTGCCAGCGACCATAATATGTAAGCGTATAGCTAAACTTCGATTCGCTCCACAAGACGGTCAGTTGGACCTTTTCCAAGGGTTTTTCAAGTTTCGTCAAAGCTTCAGGAGTGTCAAAGGTTGCTCTTTCAGTCTCAACTTTCCAGCTGTAGCCCGGAAAATCTTCACCAAAATCGCCCTCATCATTGACTGGGGCTGCTTTGCCTGCTTCCAGTTCCGCGAGTTTTCCGGAAGCGAGCATCGGCGCCACAATGTTAAAGTGAGCCTCTGTCGCATGGCTCAGGCTTCTCGATTGAGAGCCGAAAAGCGCCACAAGAGCTATGGCAAGGATCGCAACGGCAACCATCACCTCAAGCAGAGTGAATGCCCTGTTGTCCCCCCTTACCAAATTCAAGGATGAAGTAGAGTCGGGTCCCGAACTCGGCCTCGGTCCCAAATCCGTCATGGATTTCGCTATCCCCATAATCCGGTTTGACTCCTTAAAAGCCAGCGACCTGATCAGACACCAGCTCGGGATCGAGAAACGGATAAAATTGCACATTCAGGTGCTTGCCATTCTGCTCTTCGATCCGCAGAATAGTATCATCAAGATATCCTTGCTTATTGATCCAGACCACTGTCTCATCCTGAGAGGTGCTCTCATTGCTTTGAGTGCTAATCCCGGAGATTTTCACCGAGTCGGGAAACACCAGTTCGCCTGTCGATTCTCCTTTCTTTTGAGATTCGCTATCCTGGCTGTCTTTTGCTTTAATCTCCGGCTCATACCAGATACGATTTTCAGTCCGGCTTATATGGAGCAGATACGGTTGTTGGGTGCGAACCGCAAGTTCCCTCACCCCCGTCACCAGACCGATCACCTTCCTCGCTGTGGCTTTCAGTGGATCGGTAAAAAGAGAGTTGCGTAATGAAGGTATACTCATCGAGAGCATTATACCGATCAGAGCGGTTACCACTATCAATTCAATAAGGGTAAAACCTTTTTCATTACATAAGTCTTTCGAATCTCTCCGAAAAACCATGCATAACGACCGCAACATATTGGTATTATTCAATATCCCAGTTATTAATATCTTTATTGTTTCCATCTCCGCCCGCCTCGCCGTCGGCACCATAGGAAGTGAGATCAAAATCACCATTCACCCCGGGACTGAGATAAACATAATTATTCCCCCATGGATCAAGAGGAACTTTGCTTTTTTCAAGATAACCGCCTTCCCGCCACTTGGGAGGCAGCTTGCCTACGGCCGGAGGCTCCACCAGGGCTTGGAGTCCCTGCTCGGTTGTCGGATACATGCCGTTATCAAGTTTATACATTTTTAAGGCGGTATCTAACGCTTGAATTTCCAGGGTCGCCTTGGTTCGTTTAGCCTCTTCAGGATGTCCCATGATCTTTGGACCTATATATCCGGCGAGAATACCAATTATGACTAATACAACAAGAAGTTCAATAAGAGTAAAACCTGCTTCGCGTACCTTGTTCCGGCTTGTGTAAATTCGTTGATGTTCGATCTTCATTCGGTGATAACCTGTTATTTTGTTAAATTATTATTGTTAATGGCTTCTCCCGGGGCCATGGGGCTACGGGGAGAGAGTTTGAAAAGCATATTTGCTTAATATGACATACACGGCTAACGACAAGAAGTTTCCCGTTGATACAGGGGAATATACACAACTCCAGGCAAAGATCCAATATTGAATCGGTAAAACGCGACGATAAGGGCGGGGTTCAGAACCCGCCCCATTTGCCATAACCATCAAGCTAAGCGATAACGTCTTTTGCTCTGGATCCCATGCGCCGCATGAGATCCATTTTTGGATGCGTTGCATCCTGCCGTATATCAACTCTTATTGCTTCTGTACCGGAAGACTGCGGCGCAGTCATGGTCAGGTCACCATGCAACGCATGGGGACCAGGCCCCATGCCCCATTGCCTGTTTATGCACTTTTGGGAGACTGCTATATATTTCCGGATTTGAAGTTATACAGCGTTTCGCACTTCTCGAAGCAAGTGGTCTCGGTCATCCCACCATCTGATTCATCTCAAAGATCGGCAACAAAATGGAGAGCACGATAAATCCGACAACCAACCCCATGATGGCGATCATAAGCGGTTCGATAAGCGATGTCATCGCCATTATCGAGGTTTCAACCTCTCTCTCATAGGCTTTTGCCACCTTGTTGAGCATGGCTTCTAGGTTACCGCTTTGTTCGCCAACGGCGATCATCTGAACAAACATGGGCGGAAACCAGTCGGATTCGGAGAGGGCGTTTGTCATAGTCTGCCCTTTCTGGATTTGTTCCATCGCCTCATCAATGACCTGAGAGATATGTATATTATTGACCAAGGTCTGTACGATCTGCATCGAGGTCATAAGACCGACCCCGCTCTCCAGTAAGCTTCCCAGAGTCGAGGAAAATCGTGCGAGAATGATCCTTTGTACCACAGGCCCGATGATAAACATTTTTAATTTGACCAGGTCCCATAGTGCTTTTCCCTTAGGTTTGGAAATAAAATAACGTAGACCCATAACAGCGATGCCAATGCAGATTAAACAGGCCCACCAATATTTTTTCAAAAAGTCACTCAGGCTGATGAGAAATAGGGTCGGCAAGGGAAGCACCTTGTCCATCTGGTTAAAGACCTGAGTGATATTGGGAACGATATAGGTAATCAGAATAAATAAAATCGCAGATCCGATAACGGCCATGAATATGGGATAAACTAGAGCCGCGCGCAATCTCCCTTTCAACGCCTCCTGTTTTTCACCAAAATCGGCAAGCCGTTCCAAAACTATGTCAAGTGCCCCTGACGCTTCTCCTGCCCGCACCATATTAATAAAAATAGAGGAAAACAGCTTGGGGTGTTCCGACAGGGCGTTTGTGAGGGTATTGCCTTCGTTGACCGAACCCTTCACCTGGGCAATCACCTTTTTCAGGACGGAATTTTTGGTCTGGTCCACCAGGGAGTCAAGAGCCTGAACCAGGGGAATCCCCGCCCCCAACAAGGTTGCCAGCTGACGGGTCATGACACTTATTTCATCGGACTTGACACGTTCAAACAGGGTCAGTCCGTGGCCCCCTCGGCTTCCGGCCTTACCTTCCCTGCCCCTGCTAACCGTTATAGAGACGGGATACTTGCCCTGGGAGCGAAGTTTTGTCCGCGCCTGAGACTCACTGTCCGCATCGAGTATGCCCTTAATGTTTTTCCCTTTGGCATCAAGAGCACGGTATTCAAATACTGGCATGGAAAATTATAATTTGCAATGGCCAATCGGCCGTTTTTTCTTCATGAATGCATACAACAGGCTTTGGTCGAACAGGAATTTTTCTTCAGAAAAACTCTACCGGACAAAGAAAAATGGTAAATAATACAAATTCACCGTATACTAATTGGCCAATTGCTGAAAGAGAATTTTATGGTGCGTCTCAAGCGGCTGAAGATTTTTCTTATATCTTTCATGACTTAGGATTGTTTCTTATTTCAGCAAATTGTTTTCTGAAAACATGTACTCCCTCAAGGGTATGATCGGAACAAAGTCCGCTCCGTTGAGTAGGCATAACCCTATCGTTGAAGCAAACTCATGTATACTCGCTATTTCGGTCTGACCGAAAAACCTTTCGCCATCGCCCCTAATCCCCGATATCTCTTTATGAGCGAATTGCATCGGGAAGCCCTGGCGCATCTCTTGTACGGAATCAGCAGCGAGGGCTGTATTATACTGCTGACAGGTGATGTAGGCACGGGAAAAACCACAGTTTGCCGTTGTCTTCTGGAGCAACTGCCTGAGACAACCGATATCGCGATGATTTTAAATCCAAAGCTGACCATCAGGGATCTGCTGAAAACCATCTGCGAAGAACTCAAGATTGCCATTCCTGCTCGAATGCCCACCACAAAAACCTATATCGACCAGCTGAATGCCTATCTGCTTTCCGCCCACTCGCAAGGAAGAAATACGGCCCTGATTATAGACGAAGCACAAAATCTGGAAATCGAAATTCTGGAACAGCTGCGACTGCTCACTAATCTGGAAACCAATACCAACAAGCTACTGCAGATAATCCTGATCGGCCAGCCCGAACTGCGAAATATTCTCAGCGATCCTAAATTATCCCAGATAAATCAGCGCATCACCACCAGATATCATCTGGAACCGCTGCAGCCCCAAGATGTCACCACCTATATTGAGCACAGACTCGCTATCGCCGGCAATAGCGGCAGAAACGTTATTTTTTCAAAAAAGGCGATTCAATATGTTGCCAAGATCTCCAAAGGGATACCCCGAATAATAAATATCACCTGCGATCACGCGCTACTCGGGGCATATGCAAATAATAGTGACCACGTCAGTCTGCCGATTATGAAAAAGGCGGCCGGGGAACTCGCAACGATCTCTGATCAAAAGCGTTATCCTCGCAAAAAGCTTGTCATAAATCTAGCTTTGTTATTACTGGCTATCGGCATACCACTTGGCCTTTACTTTATTGATTCCCGGGATAACTTTACTCTTTTTAAACATAATGTTGTTTTGCTGAAAGAAACGATTCGTCCATCGACCGATGAACATAAAATATCACGACCTTCGACTGCATCCACAAACTCTGACATCAAATCCAAAAATACAGTCGATAAAAGAGTTGAGACAAACACAAAACAGATTTCAGCAGGAAAGGAATAGAGCCATGTCTTACATCCTCGATGCCCTGAAAAAATCGGACCAGGAGCGGCAACAGGGAAACTCACCAAATCTCCACTCAACACACGGTCCTATATTGCCAGGCAAACCATCTATCCCACCATTCAAACGCGCCACGTTCTGGGTGGTTTCCGGTGGTGTTTTGCTCGTTTGCCTCGGTATCACGGTATTTTTTTTCCAATTCCACCCGGATTTATCCAAGAAGAACACGCCGAAAATTACCGATCCCCCTCTCATTTCAAGCAAAGCTCAGCCTGCACAGGCGCCTCCCTCTCTCCAGGCTTCACCCGGCAAGGCCGTCGGTAACGCAACATCTGCTCCCCAGGTCACTGTCAAGGAGCAGGATAAAGTCGTCCTTTCCATTCCGGTCCAGAGTACTCCCGCGGAACCACGGGCAGCTCTTGAAACGGAGGCTCAGCAAACATCCCTACCTTATTTAAAAGATCTTTCAGGTATTTTACAGGCGGAAATCCCCTCCTTTAACTTCGTCGGACACACCTACTCGGAAAATCCAGCGCAGCGAATGATAATCGCCAACGGAAAAATAGTAAGAGAAGGCGACGTCATCGCCGCCGATACCTATTTAAGGGAAATCACCTGGGAAGGAGTAATTATCGAGTACAAGGGAACTCGTTTTCGAGTGGATACCAACTGAGCAGACATGAACAATTCCATCTATCAGAAACTGGTCGAATCCATCAGGGAGATGGAACAGGTTGTCGTGGCCTTCTCAGGCGGAGTCGACAGCAGCTTTTTGACCTACGCCGCTCACGAAGCATTAGGCAGCAGCTCAGACCGCAGCATGCTGGCGATCACTATTGCAACACCCTACATTCCGGCATGGGAAATTGAAGAGGCCCGGTCATTTGCAAAACAATACAAGATAGCCCACGAAATACTTCGGCTGCCGATCCCGGACAGCGTTTTACCAAATCCGCCGGACCGCTGTTATTTCTGCAAAAAAGAGATTTTCAATACAATACGAAACCGTGCTAAAGAGCTGGGTATCGGCGCCATCCTGGAAGGTTCCAATAAAGATGATCTGAATGATTATCGTCCTGGAATGCGGGCGCTCGGAGAACTGCACATTATCAGCCCCCTGCTTCAGATGGGCCTTAACAAAGAAGCCATACGTTCACTCTCCCGTGAGACTGGTCTAAAGACATGGAACAAGCCGGCCTACGCCTGCCTGCTTTCCCGAATTCCTTATCATACTGAAATCACGGCAGCGGAGCTGACACGGATTGCCAAGGCTGAAATCGTGCTTCGCGATCTGGGCATTGCCGGGGCAAGAGTAAGAAGTCATGGAGATATTGCCCGCATCGAAGTACCCCTCTCAAGCTTTGCCGACTTTTTCAAAACAGACGTGCGAACTCATATAATCGAAAAAATTAAAATTTGCGGATACCATTACGTTACCCTCGATCTGGAAGGCTACCAAACGGGTAGCCTGAACAAAACTCTGGACCATTTCTAAATCTTTATTGGCCCATGGTTATGCAGGCATTTTGCATGATGAACCGTTCACCAAACAGTTACCACAGATAATCGGCATGAATAAATCCACTATACGGCACATCCTGGAGGCACTCGAAAAAGGCGAGATAAAAGCGGACGATGCCTTGATCAAATTGAAAGATCTGCCCTTCACGGATATAGGTCACACCAAGATAGACAATCATAGATCGTTACGTAACGGGTATCCCGAAGTCATATACGGTGAATTCAAAACCACGCAACAGGTCGTCGATATTTTTCAGGCTATGCTTACTAAGCAAAGCAACATTCTGGCAACCCGCGTAAATGAAGAAATGGCGGGAGCGATCAGAGAAGTCTGCCCTTCGGTCACCTATAACGCTCTGGCCCGCACCCTCTTTTTTGAGCATGAGCCGCTACCCGAGACCGAATCAAGCATAGTTATCGTAACGGCCGGAACGGCCGATCAACCGGTGGCTGAAGAAGCTAAGGTTACGGCCCGGGTTCTTGGCAACAAGGTAGCCCTTGTTACCGACGTCGGCGTCGCCGGCATTCACCGCCTGTTCGCCTGTATCGATGTCATTCGTAACGCCCGGGTGGTTATTGTGATCGCGGGAATGGAGGGAGCTCTCGCCTCGGTAATTGCCGGGCTGATAGAAGTTCCGGTAATCGCCGTTCCTACCAGTGTCGGATATGGAGCCAGCTTTGGCGGCTTGTCGGCCCTGCTTGCCATGCTTACTTCATGCGCCAACGGTGTAACGGTTGTAAACATCGATAATGGCTTTGGTGCGGCTTTTGCGGCCAGTCAGATAAATCACCTCAAGACCGAATCAACTCAAAATATAAGCAGCCAAATCAATATAAAAGGGTGAGCAGGTATTTTCCGCCGGAGCGATATCTGCAATCACCATTACCCTTTCGGCGGCGGAAACCATGCACTATACTGGTGGTGTTAAGCCCCTCATGGTCAATTTACTGTGTATCTTGCCTCTTCAATGGCCTTATCCACTCGTTGCTGCAGGTCTCCGATCTCATTCTTTAACTCGCTGAGATCGTCTGCATTTCGTTCAGCAAATTCTGTGAGTTTTTCTTTAACTGCCTTCTCTTTATCTACTATGTTCTCGATAATCTGATAAAATTCAATTTGCTCATCCGGATGGGCTAACTCAGCAATTATTCTGAATTTTGCGACTTCCGCCGTCCAGTAGTCTATTTTTTTCTCAACGTCTGCTATGAAATCTTCTTTATCTGTCATAACGATACCTTAGCTACAAATTAACTGGAAATGGATTGGTGTTATCCAAGCAAATGTACCTCATTACACGAGGTTATAATAAGAACTACAAGATTCATGCCGTTTTGTGCCAATTACCAATAAGAGATAGCTGCAGATAAGATCCCATTCTGTATCGAAAGGTTAGGTGGAATACTATAAAATGAGGCTGCGGACCTCTCAGACAAAATCAGTTTGTCCTAAGGTAATGGATTTTGTCCTGTCCAACAGGACAAAATAGACCAGAGCGCATTAGAAAAATGACTTAAGGAAAAGCTTCATATGCGAATCGAGTAAATTTTTAATCTTTTCGGCATACTAAGTATGTCGTAATGATTGAAAATTTGCAGCCGCGAAGAAATGAACAGTTTTTACGACGCCATTATGTATGACAAACTCGTAAAAACCTTAAAACCGGGATGGCTAAGTAAAAAACTTCAGATTCGAGGCGCGCAAATTTTCAATCATGTCGACGTACAACAGGTACTTCGACATGATTGAAAATTTGTGGCAACGAAGAAGGTGAAGAGGTTTTACGACGCCATCATGTATGCAGGGTCGTATTGTTCTGAGAGAGACCGTACTTCTTTAAGAGATCATATAATCGAGAGCGCGAAAGATCGGCTGTTTCACAACATTGCTTAATATCCCCGCCGGTTATTTTCAGAAGATTCTGCAGGTACTGCTTTTCCTGAAGCTGAATAGCCTTATCTCTGTCTTCCTTGATCGTCGGCATTAAGGCAAGATTATCGGGCATAAACGGTTCAGTGGAGATCTCAGGAGACTCCCGCAATGTTTCAAGTTTTTTCTTAGTTACGGATAATCTAATGTTCAGAGGAAGATGTACAGGTTCCAGCACCGCACTTTCATGGGCATCCGCCAGCGAATATTCAACAGCTTGAAAAAGCTCACGAACATTGCCGGGCCACTCATATCTGGTCAGAGTCATCAGATAGTCGGTCGACAGCTTTTTCTTTTTCAACTTATATCGTTTGCAGTATTGATTACGGAAGTAATAGACAAGTTCGGAGATATCTGTCTTACGCGTTCGTAAGGGAGGAAGCTCAAGTTGAAAGGTTTTCAGGCGAAAGAGGAGGTCTTCTCGAAATGTTCCCTCTTCAACCATTGCCTCAAGATCTTTATTTGTCGCTGCGACCAGCCTGAAATCACTGGATTCCGAAACACTGCTGCCTACTGGAAGATATTCCCTTTCCTGGAGAACTCTTAAAAATTTCTTCTGGATCTCAAGCGGCATTTCTCCAATCTCATCGAGAAAGAGAGTACCGCCATCCGCCTGTTTGATCAGGCCCTTCTGGGTTCTATCAGCTCCGGTGAAAGAACCTTTAGCATGGCCGAAGAGAATGCTCTCAACAAGTGTCGAGGGAAGCGCTGCACAGTCGACGATTGTCAGATTCTTGTGGTTGCGCGGACTGATGTTATGGATCGCTGAAGCAAACAGCTCTTTGCCCGTTCCAGTCTCACCGGTAATGAGAACACTGGCATCGGACTGCGCAATGCTGGCCACAAGATTTACGCAATTCTTGAGAGCTACACTGCTGCCGATAATGCCGTGACCTTGTTGCAGCTGTGCACGAACTTCTCGCTGAGTTTGCTCAAAACTCGTGCTTTTCGCATGGCGATAACGCATAACCCTGCGCAACATATCCGGCAGTTTTTTTTCCGGAAAAGGATCAACCACGTAGTCCCACGCTCCGCTCTCCAGAGCATGCTCTGCATGTTCAGGGTTGCCTTGTTCGGTAAATATCAGTATTTCAGGAGATAAAGAGGTTGATCGAAAATCCTGAATGGCAAAACAAGAGGCATGACCTGAAATCATATCCCGCATAAGAATAACATCAAATCCTTCACCATCCGCCTGGCAGACAAACAATCCCTCCTCAAGTGTGCCCGCGGCGTGCATTTCTATGCCCAGACGAGCAGCGTCACGCAAGAGCATTTCCGCGATATGTTTATTTTCGTCTATTATGAGAGCTTTCAAAATAGGATCCTGAATGGCCTAGGAAAATCCATTTTAATGAAATAAAACGAATTGCACTGATTCCAAGATTTCACTAGAAATAAGCATTGCCCTGTGAAATATCAACATCCCTGTACACATTTCAGGGCATTGACCTAGACAGGGGCGGGTTCCGAACCTGCCCTTCATTTGTCAGATTTAGTTACTGGTCCGGCCGGAATTATCAACAATGGTTTAGTTGAATGTTGAATAGTTTTTTCGGTGACGGACCCAATCATTAATCGGGAAAGTCCGGTTCGCCCGTGGGTTGCCATGACAATCAGATCGATATTATTCTCCTGCGCGAACGCAACTATCACTTCGGCGGGAACCCCTATTTTCACCTCACGAACCACTTTGATTTTGGGAGGAATTTTTTTTGAAACCAACTGAGATAACTCATTTTCCGTCGTTTTCAGGAGCTCCTGCTGGTGCAGCGGAATATCATATCCCTTGATAGCCATCGGAGCATACCCTGTTCCTATTTGCGGGGGAAGAGGTGGCACTACCTGCAGGACATACAGGTCGGCATTGAAATTTTCCGCAATCGCTATCGCTATTTTCAGTGCCTTATGAGAAGATTTACCGCCGTCACATGGCCACAGTATTGACGAGATTGGTAACATTACTCTCTCCTCTTCTATTTCGAGGGTGGTTCCGCAGGTTTTAAAGTAGCCTTCCGCAGGTTCATCATTTTCGGGAAAGCAAATTGATATAGCGATCCGAAATCAAAATACATATTCCCTTACCTCCCTGAATCCTTCACTCCAGTATTGACCTTCTCTCTTCGCTTCTTATAATTTTGGCAGGAACCGGTTTTTTCCTGCGATTTATTTGCAGACCTTTTTTCAATCTCTCGATCTTTTTCATTGAGAATTTGATCGAGATGTTCAAAGGTTTTTTTCAGAATTTGGTCGGCTGTCAGATTTCCCATTTTCTCACCATGTTGTGAATTCAATCATAGTCACTCGGTTCTGATTCCTACCGGGTCACGTGGCTTATTCCTGTAAGACGCAAAAACCTGCGGTCCAGCAGGCGTATTCAATGCGATTTCTTCGCTATCCCTATCCGATCTGTAACTGAAACATGAAACGGGAGAAATCCAGAGCGGCCGGATACCGCCGGTCTGTCAAGCCGGAATTTCCAGCCGAATCGCGTTCTCCTGTTTATTCTTTTGCAATTCTTTTGCCGTTTTTTCACCAGCTGGCACATTGCAATTTTTCCAGCAATTATCAACTTGAGATAATTCGCAGCAAAAACACGGAAGTTGAGAAACCTCCTTTTCTTTTCAGGAGGCTTCAGCAGAAAACCAGCCAATGGGTGATGAGCAAGAACCTGGGTGAAAAATTGTCCGGTGACTAAGGATTTTGTCTTACCAAGTAAGATGGCGTCGTAAAAACTCTTCATCTGCTTCGTTGCTGCAAATTTTCAATCATTACGACGTACTTTAGTACGCCGAAATGATTGAAAATTTGCGCGCCTCGCATATGAAGCTTTTTACTTAGCCATCCGAAAATTTCAAGTTTTTACGAGTTTGTCAAGTAAGATGGCGTCGTAAAAACTGAAGAGAAATACATACCCGGCTTTGCCGTCCTGGAATTTCGATTTACCGCACGCCTGCCCCCCGGAAATGACAGCACTATTTCAGTTTTTATTGAGCGGTGCCAAGAAGTGCATAATCTCATTGGCATATATTTTGCTCAAAAAACTCTACTAAACACCTCAACATCTGCTCTCCGCAGAGGTCGTGCGACAGCGGAATCGAGATAAACTCTTTCCGAGGAAACAGCACCATGAATAAAGCACAAGAGCTCATAAAACGTCCGGAAATTCTGCCGCAAAAAAGATATAACCCGAGCACCTTTTTTGATCTTTTTCTAGCAATATTACGGCAAAGAGGAGCAACTATCGAACTCCCTGATTTCTGGATTCCAAAGATAGATGTTTACGAATCCGGCAAGGAAGTGACCCTGGAAATTGAAATTCCAGGCATGAACCCCCAGGATTATACAATCCGGGTTGATGGCGATCTGGTAAACATAAAAGGTGAAAAACGAAGGGTGGAAAGTCTTACGGAAGGTGTATACACACGGATGGAACGGCGTTATGGTTTATTTGAGAGAACGCTCCGGCTGTCCACGGAAGTCAATGGACAAAAAACCAGCACTATGTACGAGCATGGCATCCTGAAAATCACCCTGCCCAAAATATCAAACCGGCCACAACCGGATGCATGACCAATCGGGACAACTTTTTGCTTCAATTGTCCCGAAGTTCAATTATTTCCAGGCACCCCCCGGCGGAACGGGGACGGTTTTCAATCCCTAAGAGATCAGCATGGCAGAAGATGCAAAAATCATAACACTTACCATTAATCCTTGTCTCGATATTAGTGCTGATGTGGACGCGGTGGAGCCCACCGGAAAAATGCGTTGCTACAATGACCGGATGGACCCCGGCGGCGGCGGGATAAATGTCAGCCGCGCCATCAGCATTCTAGGCGGCCGTTCCACCGCCGTATTCCCGGTAGGCGGCGATACCGGAAAAAACATTATCGAAATGCTCCAGGAACAGGGAATCGACTGCTGGCCGGTGATCAGCAACCAGCGAAGCAGGCAGAATTTAGCAGTACGTGAACTAAAAAGCGGAAAGCAGTACCGTTTTTCCTTCCCGGGCCCTGAACTGTCCGAACAGATCTGGCAGGACTGCCTGCAAAAGATCACGCATCATCAGCCACCGCCGGATTTTGTCATTGCCTCGGGAAGTTTGCCGCCGGGCGTTCCGGAAAATTTTTACGGAAAACTCGCTCGTCATTTTCGTTACAGCCCGACCAAAGTTATTCTCGACACCTCCGGGGAGCCGCTCAGGTTGGGGCTTGAGCAACAGGTATATCTCATTAAACCAAACCAGCGTGAACTTGAATATGTCTGTGACTGTGCGCTCGACGATGAAAAAGTGCAGGAAAAAAAATGCCGCGAAGTCGTCGATAAAGGCCATTGCCAGGTATTAGTGCTCACCCTGGGAAAAAATGGCGCTCTTCTGACCACAAAACAGCAACAACTTCGCATACAGGGAATACAAGTCAAGGAAGTCAGTGCGATAGGAGCCGGCGACAGCTTTATGGGTGGATTGATACTCGCTTTACATCAGGGAAAAGATCTGGCCGATGCCTTTCTCTATGCTATGGCTGCCGGCGCCTCGGCTTTGACCACCGAAGCGACGGTATTATGCCAAAAGGAGCAATCAGATGAATTTTTCCGCCAATTGCAAAAAAAATATCGCAATAACCTGGACTAGCTAATTCTGCAACCCTTCAAGGTTGAGAAGCTTTTCTATCTCCTCCAGGGTAAGTGTTTCCTGTCTGACCAGTTCTTCCGCTAATTGGTCGAGCTTTTCTCTGTTTTTCTGCAGGAGATTCTGGGCTATCTGTCGACATTCTTCAAGAATGTTTCTTACTTCGTCATCAATTTTTCGGGCTGTCTCTTCACTGTAATCCCGTTCTTCGGTGAGTTCACGGCCAAGGAAAGGATGAGGTTCACCTTTCTTGAAAACGACAAGACCGACCGTCTTACTCATTCCCCACTGGCAAACCATACGCCTTGCCGTTTGTGTGGCTTGTTTCAGATCGTCGCCCGCACCCGAGGTGATATCGCCAAAGACTTCCTCTTCCGCCGCCCGGCCGCCCATCATGACCGCAATTCGGTTCAAAAGATATTTCTTGCCCAGATTGTGACGGTCTTCTACGGGCACCTGTTCAGTTGCGCCGAGTGATCTGCCCCTGGGAACGATGGTGACTTTACGAAGCGGATCTGTTCCCGACAGCAGCAAGGCCGTCAGCGCATGTCCCGCCTCATGGTAGGCGACCATTTTTTTCTCATTGTCTGAGAGCCTTTCTTCCCGTTTGACGCCCATGATGATTTTATCGCGACATTCATTGAAATCCTCCATTTCAACCTGTTTTTTCTCTTTTTGCGCTGCAAGGAGGGCCGCTTCATTGACCAGATTTTTTAAATCCGCTCCGGAAAATCCGACAGTCTCACCCGCCAGCATGTCAAAATCAATGTCTTTGGCCATGGTCCGTTTCTTCGCATGAACCTGAAGAATCTCTTTTCGCGCTTTTTTCTGGGGAAGATCCAGAGTGATCTGACGATCGAAGCGCCCCGGCCGGATCAATGCCGGATCAAGCACATCGGGACGATTGGTTGCGGCAATGACGATAACCGACTCCCGTGGGCTGAAACCGTCAATTTCCGAAAGTATCTGATTCAAGGTCTGCTCCCGCTCGTCATGGCCGCCACCTATGCCCGTTCCCCGAACCCTGCCTATCGAATCAAGCTCGTCTATGAAGATTAACGATGGAGCAGACTTTTTCGCCGTTTGAAACATATCCCTCACTCGGGAGGCGCCGACGCCGACAAACATTTCAATAAATTCCGAACCGCTGATGGAGAAGAAAGGTACACCGGCCTCGCCCGCCATTGCTCTGGCCATAAGGGTCTTACCGGTACCCGGAGGCCCGGCCAGCAGTATACCTTTCGGCAGTTCCGCTCCGATAAATAGAAACTTCTGGGGATTTTTCAGATACTCGACGATTTCCATCAACTCATGTTTGGCATTATCCAATCCGGCCACATCATCAAACTTGACATTCACCTCCTCCACGGTGATTTTTTTCGCCTTGGATTTACCAAAACCAAAGGGACCGCTGCTCCCTCCCATCTGTTCTCTCATGCGTTTATTCATATAGACAAAAAAACCGATGATCAGTGCCCACGGCAACAAAGAGACTATCACCGTACCGAGCCAGCCCATCTCGTCGGACCTGGCATTGATAACCACTCCCTGCTCTTCAAGTTGCTTCATTAGCTCAGGATCCTGAATCGACGGGATCAAGGTTTTAAAATATGTGTCGTTCTGTTGACCTGCAGCTTGATTATCTGACTGAGATTCTTTTTTTTCGACTTTATATTTCCCTTTTACCTCATGTCCCTTTATTTCGACTTCGGCGACCCGGCCCTTTTCAACCTGGGTCTTAAAAACGGAATAGGGAATCTCCTTAACGTTGCTTTCCATTACGAAGTGTACATATCCATAGGAAATGAGCGCCCAGAGTATAAAAAAAGTCAGCATTCGGCCCCATAATGGAAATTGCTCTGGATACCCGCCGGTTGGTTTTTTTTGATCAGCCATTTTTTCCGATTATGTGAGTTTTTTTCTGATGAGACTGCCTTAAAACAACTGGTGCCGTCCCCTGCTCCATTTTTTGGAGCGTTTCGTTACCCTTCAGATCCACGATCCGGCGGGAGTAAGGGATGTCAGATGTTCTCCCGCCGATGTGTGCGCTATTTTTTCTTCCGTTGCCAACCCAGAGGAGAAACATCATCAACCGCATCTTCGGTGTGCGATCGCTCCGGTGTCTTGGCAAGGACCTGTACCGAACTCGCCTGCAAGCCCTTTTCTCCGACTTCAGCCGTATAACTCACCCCGGTACCGGGTGTCAGGCGGTCAAACGCTTCATTTACTATGCTGTTTTGATGAAAATAAATCTCGTCACCTTCAAGAGTACGAAGAAACCCATAGCCTTCCTCTGAGAATATTTTGGTTATTATGCCGCTGACTTCCTGCTCCGGATGGCTTTTTTTCATTCCCTGCTGTTTATCCACAAGTTGCTTTAACCGTCGATGGGCGGACTTAAAGGTATTTTTGACGGTTGTCGGCAAATCGTCCGCAGCCTCCTTTATGCCGGATGTATTGGTGACCACCAGAT
Organism: uncultured delta proteobacterium; assembly: GCA_963835305.1. Taxonomy (GTDB): domain Bacteria; phylum Desulfobacterota; class Desulfobulbia; order Desulfobulbales; family Desulfocapsaceae; genus Desulforhopalus_A. The sequence goes on along the minus strand of CAWIEU010000004.1, from coordinate 286,199 downwards.
TATGTCCGGGTGGTACCCGCATTTCTATACGGACTCTGAATGGATTGGCTGTCACATTGCTGTTCTGGTCGAGTTTAACGCCGACCCGGCAACTGATTAATCTGTCGCATACCCTTTCCAGTTTTGCGACATCATTACGAATCATTTGTTCAATTGATTCACTGCGGGATATTCCATGAAAGGAAATTTCTAAAGGAACACGCATTTTATTTACCTCCGGCACAAAATTTTTCTGTATCCACCACTGCCAAGGCCCTCGCCTCGGGAAATGACTTTTGGATAACTATTATTTTGCTTTATCGATCTTCTTCTCAGCAGCATCATATTCATTGACCACGTTCTTATAGCTCTGCATAAAGCCTTTTTTCGCTTCATTCCAGGTGTCTTTGGAACTCTGTTTCATGCTCCCATACCATTCGGAGAGATCATTTCGCCGTTTTCGTAACTCCTTAAGAGATTTTCGGTAGTTTTCCCGGGAAGATTGCTTCAGACTTCCCCAATCTTTCTCCACTCTCTCTTCCAGAACGTTGGTCTTGTCATCGATTTTATCCATTAGCGCCCGGGCCTTGGCGACAGCTATGTCTTTCTGTTCTATAGTATAATCACCGATAGCCGTAGCAGCCTCCTTCACTTCCTTTTTCACGTTTTCACTTGAAGCGTGTACAAAGACAGGGAGAATGACCATCAGGGAGAAAATCGATAAGACTGATATGATAAACCTGTAAAGAAATCTGCTTGTACAAACGTTCATAAAACGCCTCCGCCTTTCTTGATGTATAATTCTAGAATTTTCCCAAAAATCATTTAGGGATACCTCTTTATAAGATTTTCAAAGCACGATTCGTGCCAGGGCTGTCGCCCTCAAAATATTAGGAGAAGTCAATTTCCTGCAATGATGCGGCTGCCAAAGAGAGCGCCGGCAGAATGAAAGCAATCAGCCCTTGTTCTTCTTGAGCAGACGATCCAGCTTTTTTCTCGGTCCGTTCAAAGATCTGGCCCGTCGAGCCATCCCTTTCCAGGGGTCACCAGTTTTACTGAGTCGGTTGAATATATTGGTTACGTTATAACTCCGGGAGTTCAATTCGCTATCGGACAGCTCCTTCCAGTCCAGGGGCGTGGCCACAGGAGCCCCTCTTTCGCCCGTACCGAGAATGGCGCCACACCGGTCTGCCCATAGGCGTTGCGCTGAACATCCAGAAAGAGGCGGCCTTCGCGCTTATTCAGCCGCTGTTCGGTTGTCAGGCGCTCGGGGTGACGGTCTGCCAGAAGCGAGGCGATGTCACCTGCAAAAACCCGCGAGGTCTCAAAATTCGCATGGCGGTCCAGAGGAACGACAACATGCAGCCCCTTTGACCCGGTAGTCATTGGAAAAGATACCAGCCCGGTCTTTTCAAGAATTTCCTTGAGAAGTCCGGCAGTATGTACAACCTGCGAGAAATCGTCTTTGGCCGGATCGAGATCGAAGACCATTCTGTCGGGTGCGTCGGGGGCATCTATCCGGCTTAACCATGAATGGATGGTTACCACGCCCAGATTAGCCAGGTAGGCCAGGGTTGCTGCATTATCGCAGGTCACATGGTTAAGATCACTGCCGTCCCTGCGCTTCAAGGTTGCCCTTCCGACATAATCGGGAAACGAGTCTGCCGCCTCCTGCTGCACAAAACAGCTGCCGCCGATGCCGTCAGGGCAGCGCTGCAGGGTCAGGGCTCGTCCTTTTAGGTGGGGAAGCAGCCATTTGGCGATTTTTTGGTAATAGTCGACCAGCTCGCTTTTGCTCAACTTGATGCCGGAAAAGAAAATTTTATCCGGATTGCTGATAGCAATTGAACGCCGTCCTGCCTTAATGTTCATGGATTTTCCCCTCAGGTGTCTTCCCCGGCAATTTCATCCAGGTCTCGGCCGCTGACCACGGAGAGAGGTTCGGTGGAGACAGGATTGCGCCGGGCGTCCGCTCCCTCATCAGCCATTTTGACCAGCAGCCAGCGCTGGTCTTTTCCCTTACTTGTGTTAATCAGGGCGTAGCCGCCGGTAAGTTTTTTACCTTTGAGCCGGATGAGCACATGGCCGTCCGCCAGACATTTGCCGAGTGGAACCGGATTGCCGTCATCGTCTGTTTTCAGGTTTTCGAAAGTTCCCCTGTCCCAGATCAGCACTGTGCCTCCGCCATATTCCTCCTTTGGAATTGTGCCTTCAAAATCACCGTAGGCAAGTGGATGGTCCTCGGTCGGAACAGCCAGCCGCTTTTCCCTGGGATCGGTGGACGGACCTTTGGGAACTGCCCACGATTTCAGTACCCCGTCCACCTCGATACGGAAATCATAATGCAGGCGGGAGGCATCGTGTTTCTGGATAACGAAAATGGGCTCCCTGCCGCCCGGATATTCATCCCCCTCAGGTTCCTGAGTACGGCTGAAATCCCGCTTTGACCGGTATTTCCTTAAATTTTCATCGACCATATCTTAGCCATCGCTGATTTTAGTAACTTACAGATTGCTTTCTTGTTTTCTGAAAGTAAACAATCTGTCTAAAGGTATTTATCCCCGTGCCTTGCGGGGGTTAGCTTTTTAGGCGGTTATCATTTTTTGCAGCATAAAACCGAATGCCGGGTAAAAATATGCCCAAAACAGCGGGAACCAGCCCTAAAGAAACAATAATTATCCAACCCGCAAAGCCCGGAGCAACGGTTTGCAGGACGCTTGCCAGCGGCGGAAAGTAGACGGCGGCGAGCAGCAGAATCAAACAAAGGCCCCAGGCTCCCCACATCCACTTGTTGGCAATGACATCGTTATGCAGGACCGAGGTGTTGCGGTCGCGAAGATTGAAAACGAACCATAATTTGGCCAGGGCAAGCGTTAGAAACGATACGGTGACCGCACGTTGTTCCGTAAAACCAGAATAATACAGAGCAAGAGAAAGTGCGCCAAGGACATTGGCTCCGATAACCACGCTCCAGCCGGCGATGGAACGCCAGTGATGGTGGGTCAACACCGCTTCGTCCGCCTGCCGCGGCGGTCTTTTCATAACATCGGCGGAGCCGGGTCCGAGCCCGAGCGCCAGAGCGGGAAAAACATCCGTCAAAACATTGAGATAGAGTATCTGCAGGGGCCGCAGAGGAATCGGCAGCTGGGAAAGCGAAGCCAGGGTTACCACCAGGACTTCCGCGATGTTGGTACAGAGCATGAAAATCACGGATTTGCGGATATTGGCAAAAATGATCCGGCCCTCCCTAACCGCCGCTACGATAGTCGAAAAATTATCATCCCGCAGTACCATATCGGCGACCTGCTTGGCCGAATCCGTGCCTCTTTTGCCCATGGCAATACCGATATCAGCCTGTTTTAAAGCGGGTGCGTCATTGAGGCCGTCTCCCGTCATCGCCACAATCTGGCCGTCGTCCTGATACAAACCGACCAGATGGAATTTCTGTTCCGGGGTGACCCGTGCAAAAACACTGGCACTTTGAATCCTCTTTTGTTTTTGGTCGGACAACTCCCCCGTTTCCTCAAGGTTTCGACCAAGAAAGGTTTTTTCATCGGTATTGAGCCCGACCTGCTCCCCAATGGCGCTCCCGGTGTCGGCCCTGTCTCCTGTTACCATTATGACCCGGATACCTGCCGCCTGACATTCCTCTATCGCCTCCCGGACACCGGAACGAGGTGGATCCTCCATAGCCGCGAGACCGACAAAACAGAGCCGTGCGTACGCCTCCTCCTCAATATCGGCCACCTCCTTGTCGGCAAACATCAGCAGGCGCAAACCTCGGCCTGCCAGCTCATCCGCCTTTCCGCTCCACTCCTGCCGCTGCTCATCCGACAAGGGAGCGCAGCCGGAATCGGTTAAAATCCGGTCGCAGGCCTGCAGTATCGGATGGGGAGCGCCTTTCACCGCGACGTAATATGCCGGCCCACCGTGTTTCTTTTGGCGATGGAAGGTCGCCATCATCATTATTTCCGAATCGAAGGGGACCTCGCGCTCTTCCGTCATCTCTTCGAGCAAGTTCGGACGCTGCAGACCTCTTTGCCGCGCCGCTTCAAGAAGGGCGACTTCAGTCGGGTCTCCACTATAGCCGCCTTCCTCATCCGGCTCCGCATTGGAACAGAGGACACCGATTTTCAGCAGGCGCGTGACCGAGGACTCTTCAGTCAGTTGTCGACTAGCCGTCTGCTTTTCCTCCTGTGCATCGAGACTCATCGAATCAAGTGGGGTACGCAACTCTGTAACCGCCATTTTATTTTCGGTGAGCGTCCCAGTTTTATCCGTGAAGATCACCGAAGTGGCACCGAGCGTTTCCACCGCGGCCAGGCGGTTGACCAGGGCGTTGTGCCTGGCCATCAACCACATGCCCCGGGCCAGCGCAATGGTGGCAACGATTGGTAAACCTTCAGGAATAGCCGCGATGCCAAGGGCGATGGCCGTCTCGATCATGACGACCGTCTCGCGGCCGGCCGCCAGCCCCGCGGCAGCGACTATGGCCGCGATTATCAGCGTGATCCAGGCCAGCCTGCGGCCCAGCTGATCGAGTCTTTTCTGCAATGGGGGTGCCTTCTTTTCCGCCCCCGCAGTCAGTTGCGCTATACGGCCAAGCTCCGTAGCCAGTCCCGTAGAGGTGACGACGCCTTCTACCTCACCTTCTTCGATGGTTGTCCCTTTATAGAGCATGCTGGTTCGTTCGTGCAGCGGCGCTCCGGCATCGACGGGAGCAGACGACTTATTGACCGGCACGGATTCACCGGTCAGGGCAGCCTCATTTACCCGGGCTTGATCATCGCCCAGCAGCCGCAGATCCGCGGGAACCAAATCTTCGGTCTTGAGCAGAACGATATCTCCGGGCACCAGTGCGGAGGCGGCAATTACCTTTTCCCGGCCCCGGCGGCGGACACGGGTCATCTGCCGGCCGAGCTGCCGGAGCGCCTCCATGGACCGTACCGCTTTGTATTCAGTGAAAAAGCCGATAATGGTATTGACCAGTGTCACCGCGAAAAGAGCGATGCTTTCCGGCCAGCGGGCGGTGACGAGTGCCACCAGCGCCGCCACCAACAGAATGAGGATGACGATGCTCTTGAATTGATTGAGCAAAATGAGCAACGGCCGCGGCTTCGTCTCCTCCTGAAGCTCATTTGGCCCGTATTGTTCCTGTCTTTTACGCACCTCCTCAGCGGAAAGCCCCTGTCCGGGCTGAACTTCAAACCGATTAAGCACCTCCTCGGCGGAGACGGCGTGGAAAGGTTGATCGTCCTTTACCTGCTCTTGTACATCTTGCTCTTGCACCTGTCTTTCCAAATCGAGCTCTCCTTACGGGGTGAATGCATCTGGGCGGAATTATACCCCCCTGCTACCCGCCAGATGCTGCCTCACCGGGATAACCGAATCCGGATTCAGCGAGATGGAGTCTATACCCGCCCTGACAAGAAACTCCGCAAATTCAGGATAATCGCTTGGCGCCTGACCGCAGATTCCGACCTTTTTCCCCTGTTGATGCGCCCGCCCGATAACCATTTCGATCATTCGCCGTACCGCTTCGTTACGTTCATCAAACAGCTCCGTCAGATCGGCGAGATCACGATCCACCCCGAGTACCAGCTGGGTCAGATCGTTGGAACCGATGGAAAAACCATCGAAGCGTTCGGCAAAATCTTCTGCAAGTATCACATTGGCCGGAATCTCGCACATGACATAGACCTCCAGCCCATCCTCGCCGCGGCGCAATCCATTGTCGGCCATTATCTCAAGCACCTTGTCGGCTTCGTCGATGGTGCGACAAAAGGGAATCATCACGACGACATTCGTAAAACCAAGCTTGCCGCGAACCCGCCGAATGGCCCGGCATTCGAGATCAAAACCCGCCCTGTACCGCTCGCTGTAGTACCGGCTGGCCCCCCGAAAGCCGAGCATAGGATTTTCCTCCTGTGGTTCAAAATAGGCGCCTCCGATAAGATTGGCGTACTCATTGGTTTTCAAATCGCTCATACGGACAATGACCGGTTTGGGGTATTGGGATGCTGCTATCTTGGCTATACCCCTCGACAAGTGATCGACGAAATATTCGGGGTAGTCTTCATAGCCGCGGGTCAATTCCTCCACTTGCCCGCGCACTTGCCTGTCTTCAATCTTGTCCGGATGAACAAGCGCCATGGGGTGGATCTTGATGATATTATTTATGATAAATTCCATTCTGGCCAGGCCGATACCATCCGCCGGCAGACGCCACCAGCGAAAGGCCGCATCCGGAGTTGCGATATTCATCATAATCTGCACTTCAACGTTCGGGACCGCTTCCAGGTCGATCTCCTCGGCACTGTGGTCCAGCTCTCCCTTGTAGACCCTGCCCTGCACGCCCTCCGCACAGCTTACCGTGACCTTATCCTGTCCCTGCAGTTTTTCCATGGCCTTTTCGGCCCCGACCACGGCCGGAATACCCAGTTCACGACTGACAATGGCGGCATGGCTTGTCCGGCCGCCGTGCTCGGTAACAATCGCCGCGGCTCGCTTCATGACCGGGCCCCAATCGGGATCCGTCATTTCGGTGACCAGAATCGCTCCATCCTCAAATTTCTCCATTTCATCGAGGTCCTGCAGGACAGCAGGCTTGCCGACGGCAATGGCATCCCCCACCGCCAGCCCGCTGACCAGTTCCTCTCCCTTCTCGTGCAACTTGTATTGTTTGAAGGTGCCGGCCTGTTTCTGAGACTGCACGGTCTCGGGTCTTGCCTGAACGATGAAGAGATCGCCGGTTTGGCCGTCCTTGGCCCACTCCATATCCATAGGCTTGCCATAATGATCTTCAATGACGCAGGCCCACCTGGCCAGGGCAAGGATTTCCTCGTCGGTGAGGACAAAGCTGTCTCTTTTCTTGCCGGGAGTGTCGATATTCTTTACAGTCTTCGAACCACCCGTGGCGTAGATCATTGTTTTTTCCTTGGAACCGAGCTGTTTCTCGATAATCGGCTCCACTCCTTCTTTGTTGAGCAGAGGTTTGAAAACCCGGTATTCATCAGGATTCACCGTGCCCTGAACGATATTCTCCCCAAGACCCCAGACACCATCGATCATGACCACGTCCCGAAATCCTGTTTCCGTATCAAGCGAAAACATAACCCCGGATCCTGCCTTATCGGAACGAACCATTTTCTGGACTCCCACCGACAGGGCCACCTCCAGATGGTCGAAATCATTCTCTTCACGGTAAGATATGGCTCGGTCGGTAAATAACGACGCGTAACATTTTCTACAGGAGTCGAGCAGTTCCCCCTCACCTGCGATGTTGAGGAAAGTTTCCTGCTGCCCGGCGAAACTCGCCTCCGGCAGATCCTCCGCGGTCGCACTGCTGCGCACGGCGACGTCTATCCCGCTCCCTCCGTCGTGCTCGTCAACTCCGTTACGCTTTGATAATTCTCGATAAGATTCCCTGATAGCCTTGGCTATTGGTTCCGGAAATTGCCCCTCAAGAAAAAGTCTGCGGATGGTGCGCCCCGTCTTCTCCAGCGACTGGGTTCTCTCCCGAAATTTCGTCAGCGCCTCCTTCAGCCGTTCCCGGAGCTTGTTGGCCTGAACAAACTCCCAGTAGGCCTGGGCCGTAGTAGCAAAACCACCGGGAACCCGCACCCCCGCTTTGGCCAGTTCCCTGATCATCTCGCCCAGGGAAGCGTTTTTACCGCCGACCCTGGAAACATCCTGTACGGTAATATCTTCAAACCATTTGACATACTTTTCATTTCCCATAGCTTCACCATATCATCAACCTTCTTATCGATCCGGTCGCCTGATTGATCGTAGCAAGGCTTTTTTCCTGTTGATTCTCCAATATCCTCGTTCCTGTGAATGTTTCAAATATCATGCCGGACTTTTTCATCACCCTGAAAGAAGCCTGGAAAAATGGTCCAATAATGCGGAAGAAGAAAAACCGGGTAGAGTTCTTGCAAGCCTGAGATTGATGGAGCGCCAATGAACAAATAATCATCCGGGCAAACAGGACAAAAAGGAAAAAAGAACCGTAAATCAATGAAGACAAACTCGTAAAAACCTAAAAAGCAAGGATGGCTAAGTAAAAAACTTCAGATTCGAGGCGCGCAAATTTTCAATCATTTCGACGTACAAGAGGTACTTCGAAATGATTGAAAATTTGTGGCAACGAAGAAGGTGAAGAGTTTTTACGACGCCATCAATGAAAATTTAATCGAGGAAACTGTATGAAAATCTTCATCACAGGCGGGCTTGGATTTGTCGGCCGTCATCTCTCCAAAGTCTTGCTGGAAGACGGGCACCGGATTACAGCCGTGGGCCGGACCAGCAAACCGCACGCAATGATTGAACACCCTTCATTCCATTACCTGACGGCCGACACAACCAAGCCGGGAAACTGGCAGGAAAGGGTGGCGGAAAACGATGTCGTGATCAATCTTGCAGGTAAATCGATTTTCTGCTTTTGGACCCATAAGGCCAAAGAAGAGATTTACGACAGCCGGATACTAACCACCCGTAATCTTACAGACAGCCTGGCGGGAGCAGGAGATACCCTCTTTTTCAGCACCTCCGCCGCCGGTTATTACGGTGACCGCGGTGAAGATGTGCTGACCGAGAAAGAACCGCCGGGCCATGATTTCCTGGCTACACTCAGCGTAGACTGGGAGCGGGAAGCCCTGAAGGCCAAATCGGATCGAGTCCGCGTAGTGATCACCCGGTTCGGGATTGTGCTTGATCGCGACGGCGGCGCCATGACTTCAATGCTACCGGCCTTCAAGCTTTTTCTGGGCGGGCGGCTTGGAGATGGCCGGCAATGGTTTCCCTGGATACACCTGTACGACCTGATAGAAGCATATCGATTCGTTATCAATCATCCGGAAATTGCCGGCCCGGTCAATTGGTGTGCGCCTCAACCGGTACGCAACCTGGAGCTGACAGAAACCCTGGCCGATAAACTCAACCGGCCGGTAATGCTGCCGACCCCGGCTTTCGTCCTGAAAACAGTATTGGGAGATTTAGGAGAAGCGCTGCTCTGCAGCCAGCGGGTCCAGCCGTCCGTCCTCGATGCCGCAGGCTTTGATTTTATTTATGGAGATATCGACAGCGCCCTGGATGAGATTGTTGAAAGATCATAATGAGCATCATGCGCTACGGCGCATGTAAAGACTAGAAATGCATTTCCAAGGTACTAAAAACAGATTGAGGGAAAAATTATGCAACCAGCAGAAAGACGTGTTGCACTGGTATCAGGTGCTAATCGCGGCATTGGCTTTGCAATCGCGGAACGTTTGGCCGGCAAGGGACTTGCGGTAATCATCGGCGCCCGTGATGAACAGAAGGGTTTAGAGGCGAAAGAGCTCTTAGTCTCCAAGGGATTGGATGTTCACTTCGCCGCTCTTGACGTGGCCGACGCAACTTCCATTATCGCCGCCGTGGGCAGAATTGACGACACTTTTGGAAGATTGGACGTGTTGGTCAATAATGCGGGAATTTCAATCGATACTGAAGGCGGCATTCTCGAATTGCCGCTCACTCTCCTGAAGAATACACTGGTGACCAACGCCTACGGTCCACTCTTGTTGAGCCAGGGCTGTGTGCCGATCATGAGCAGGCATCGGTATGGACGGATCGTCAATATCTCCAGCACCATGGGCTCTCTGACCGATATCGTCAGTCCGGAATCGGACGGGAAAGCCCATTCGCCGGCCTATCGTTTATCGAAGATTGTGCTGAATGGCATTACTGCCCTGCTGGCCAAAGAATTGCGGAAAGAAAATATCCTGGTAAACGCCGTCTGTCCAGGTTGGGTTAGGACAGATCTGGGCGGCCCGCAGGCGCCGCTCTCTCCGGCGAAAGCGGCGGAAACTCCGGTCTGGCTGGCAACCCTGCCGGATGACGGTCCGACAGGAGGTTTTTTCCGCGAGCACCAACCTATCCCCTGGTAATGTTCAAAGGTATGCGCAAGTCCCTGCCGCCGGGCATATTCAGGCAGGAAATTTGCAGCACCTTGCAGTATCGGGCCGAAACACGGCGAAGAGCATTAGGTTTCCAATGAAAGTTAAACGACACAAAGGAGTAGCGCAATGTCTGCTATTGAATGGCACACCAGAGCAGGATACGCCATTGATACTGCTCAAATAGAGAAAAAGCCCATCTTACTCTATTTTCACAATCCAGAATGCATAGGTTGTCAACAGATGGAATCGATAACCTATCCAACGCACGACGTAGTTCATTATGTAAATAACTATATGATTCCCTTACGGATCAACGTAACTATCGATACAATGCATGAAAATTATCACCATATCTGGACGCCCACTATCGCTGTTCTCGATCTTACCGGCATTGAAGTCCAGCGAACGATTGGTTTTCTGGGACCCGATGAGTTCATCGCCGCAATGGATCTGGGGATAGCCAAGGTACGCATGAATGACGGCAAATACGATACCGCGATGATTCCCCTGAAAAGCCTGATTGAAACCTTGCCAAAAAGTGATCTGGTCCCGGAGGCCATTTATTTCTGCGGAGTAACACACTACAAGCAAAGCCATGATCCTGGCAAATTGAAAGAGGCCTACGAAAAACTGGCACACGATTATCCTGACAGCCCCTGGACCAAACGGGCATCTCCCTATCGCCTGCTGTAAGATTAAATTCAGATATTCTTATCCCCATAAAGCACGGCTACCAAAAGGACCAGCACTTAGGAGATGGGCAATTTTCGTCTTTATGCCGATTTGGGGATTGCCGCCAAAATTCCTGCCGCGGAAGATTCAGTCCTGCCATATAAGACACTTGACTCAATTTTCTTTCCGGCTCCCTCTTGAATAAAGAGAGTTCAAGCAGTTTTTACTTTCCGGCGGGTTCCAAACCCGCCCTTTCCTATTTCAAATCATGGCCTTTTGAGGTATCTGATGATAAAGTGCGTGGTTGGAATTTTAGTATCTTAGAAATTCATTTCAGGAAAGAAAGAGAGGAGGAAGAAAATGTCGTCGATCAGTTTTTCCGACGCTAAAATTCTCACGCGGAATCAGGAAAGCTTTAGCTGAGCATCGCCCCCTGATTTCCTAGCTATCCAAGGAGTTGACCACAATGACGCGGCCTATTTATCTTGATTACAATGGAACTACCCCCCACGCCCCGGAAGTGATCGAAGCCATGAGGCCCTTTCTGGAAACGGAATTCGGCAACCCCTCTAGTGGTCACTGGTATGGCATAGCTCCTAAAAAAGCGGTGATGACTGCACGGTCGAAGGTTGCGGGCATCCTGGGCTGTACGCCCTCTGAAGTACTTTTTACCAGTGGAGGCACGGAGTCCAACAATCATGCCCTGAAAAGCATTGGTGGCGCCCGTTACGCCAAGGGAACCCACTTTATAACCTCCAGCATCGAGCATCCGGCCATCCTGGAAGTATGCCGCTTCATGGAAGGCCACGGGTTTGCCGTCACGATTCTTCCGGTTGATACCGACGGACTGATCAATGTCTCCGACGTGGCGGCCGCCATCCGGCCGGATACCATCATGATATCCATAATGCATGCCAATAACGAGGTAGGCACCATTCAACCTATCACAGAGATCGCCGCACTTGCCCGCCGTCACGGAATTCTTACGCATACGGACGCCGCCCAGTCGGTGGGCAAGATTCCTACTTTGGTGCATGATTTGGATGTCGATCTTCTTTCTCTTGCCGGGCATAAAATCTATGCCCCGAAGGGGGTCGGAGCGCTCTATATCCGGGATGGGGTGGAAACAAAAAATTTTTGCCACGGAGCGGGCCAGGAGAGCGGCCGTCGGGCCGGGACGGAAAACGTACTGGAAATTGTCGGTCTGGGTAAAGCCTGTGAAATAGCCGCAGCCGAAATGAAGAATCATGCTGAACACATGCGCAAGATGCGTGATCGGCTTGAAGATGGCTTGGCGGCGGCGCTGGACGAGGTGCGTTTCAACGGGCACCGGCAGCTTCGGCTGCCCAATACCTGCAGCGTCTCCTTTAAAGACCTTGAGGCTAACCGCATTCTTGAGGAGATCGGCCTTGACGTGGCCGCTTCCGCCGGTGCAGCCTGCCACGCCGACCATGTGGACATCTCACATGTACTCAGGGCCATGCAGGTGCCGGAGCAATGGGCCAAGGGTACTTTGCGATTCACCACGGGAAGATACACCACGGCAGAGGAAATAGATCGGGCCCTGGAAGTCATAGTGGTTGCGGTAAAGAGGTTGCGGGGTTGAAGGAGGGATTCAGATATTAGAGGACAGACAGGAGAGCGGAAAACAATCTGCTAAGACAATTCAGCCCATCTCTATTTTCCTGACTGGTCTCCCCTTTCCCCCCCGAAACGGAATCCGCATAGACCGCTACAGAGTTTTACCTCTTCAATATCACGCTGATCTATCGGAAATGTCTTGCAAGCCTGCGGTCTGCATGCGCCGTAAACAAGGCAGCGCCTCTGTTTTGTCAACATGGGACAGGTGAACAGCAGATTACAGCAGGTACCACATTGAAGACAGCCACCCTGGCGGACCGAGAGTTGTTGGTGAATATACCTTTTTCGAAAATGAACCAGGCCAAAACGTCTCAATTTGCCGTTTATATGAAACACCAGGCGGGAATCCCGAAGCAGATGCGTGATGTTGATAAAAAAGCGATTGGGAAATCTTGTTGTCCCAACGATCCGGTCGATCCATCTATGCGTACCATGGCTAATCAATTGTCTATTATCTCCTGTTAGTACCTGAGAAATTCATTTCTTGTTTTTAAAAATGAATTTCATTAAGGTACTTATCCCCACAAAGCACAGGGACTAAAAAGATTCCCCCTGGTGGAGTATTGATAAGTTTTCCAGTCTTCCAAGCTGCATCACACTCTGCTCTTACGGCAGAACTTCCTTTACTAAACAACAACTAACATCCGTGAGAGGACCTAATCGAATATGTCTGATAAGCAAAGCTAAAAATTCCTGGTCCTTCGAATTCACGAAAATGACTAACTTGTAAAAACCTAAATTTTCGGATGGCTAAGAAAAAAGCTTCATTTGCGAGACACGCATATTTTTAATCATTTCGGTGTACTAGAACACGTCGTAATGATTAAAAATTTACTGCCGGCCGCGGCCCCGCCAATACCATTCGCGATTAAAAATATTGAAATTCCAAGAAAATCGAGCAAATATCCTCATTTCTTTTTCTACATAAACTAAAGTCGGATCGGCAATTGGCATTAATTTGATTTCTGGAATCTATTTCTGCTTTTCGTGTAGAATAAGAATGACGATTAACAGCAGCTCGGCAACCAGAACAAAGCCATTGCCTCGAATCTGAAGTTTATTACTTAGCTATCGCTGATGTCAGGTTTTTACGAGATTATCAATAATAAGTTTACCTTAGAAAATCAAAGAATTTGTGATAGGATAGTAATTTGTATTATGTTCGATAGTTATTGGCAGGTATTGCAGGGCCGGAATTTTCATGGGAAGTGCAATGAGTGACACCAAACCCTCACCTTTAGGGAATAAATATATCTTTCTCAATCTTATTGGGGTGGGCGGTATGGCTGAGGTTTACAGATGTAAACTTTCAGGCCAGAAAGGTTTTGAGAAAATTGTCGTGCTCAAAAGACTGCTCCCAGAGGCAGTTCAAGATCCTGTTATCGTAGAAAATTTTATAGACGAAGCCAGAATTGCAGCGCTCCTGCAACACGAAAACATTGTCCATATCTACGATTTTGGCGAATTGGACGGGAGTTATTTTATTGCCATGGAGTATCTTTTCGGCAAAGATTTATACTCCATCATACAGCAGTCAAAAGAAACCGGCAATCCACTGGGAATAGAGAACAGTCTGCTTATCGCCTTGAAAATCTGTGAGGGCATGCAATATGCCCATGCACTGAAAGATCTGCAGCAACATCCGCTGAACATTATTCACAGGGACCTCAGTCCGCATAATGTGTTTGTTACCTATGACGGCAAAATAAAAATTATCGATTTCGGCATAGCCAAAGCAGAGCTCTACGATAATCGAACCAGGTCGGGAGTCATTAAAGGAAAAATCTCCTATATGTCTCCGGAGCAACTTGGCGGAAAAGAGATAGACTCGCGCTCCGATATCTTCTCCATTGGTATTCTGCTCTACGAAATGCTGAGTGGCCAACGCATGTTTCAGGGAGATACCGCGTCTCTCATAAGAAAATGCATGCAAGTCGACTATGAAAAGATTGAAAGTGTAAGACCCGATCTTTTCCCGGAAGTATATGAAATCGTCAATAAAGCCTTGCAAAAAGACCGAGACAAGAGATACCAGACTTGTGCAGAGATGCGTGAAGCTATTGAAAATTGTTATTTTGCAATGAGGCGTAGACCCAAGACGGAGAATCTGCAGGACTATGTCCGAAAGCTGTTCGCACAACATTTTGACAATGAAAAGCAAGAACTGATTACCGCACTTGAAAGATCGGATGAAGTTCGCAGGGATGGCAAGCTTGGAACCCAATGGGGTGGCCGGAGTCTGTCATTGCTTGACAAGGAGGAAGAACAAACGGCGATCATTTCAACCAGTACGAGTGGGCTGGTTGAGGATGCGGCTCTTGCTGCAAACGGCTCCTCGTCTTCTTCCTCCCGGCATATCTTATCCGGAAAAACCGCACGGAGGATGATTCTGACTGGTTTTACTGTCTGTATCGCCGTTATTTCTCTCTATGTAAGTCAGTCGTCGACGGAGATTGAGCGTCCTGTCCAAGATTATCAGGGGCATGAATCCCCCGTAGTGGTGCAACTAAGTGAAACATATAAGGACCCTGCTCCCGAGACATCGCAGCAACCGCAGCCGACGCTGGTAATCAAGCAGAACCAGGAAAAAAAAATTTCCCCCCTGCAGCGCAAAATCAATAGTCTTCTCGATAAAGGTGATACCGCCTACAGATATAAGCGATTCACAGTGCCGGAAGGTGATTCGGCCTTTAGCTACTATAAACAAGTGCTCGACATTGCACCCGAAAACGAAGCAGCACTCGATGGATTGCGGCAGATTAGTGAAAAATATGCCGGATTTGCCGATAGGGATCTCTCGGAAAAAAGGATACTGGAAGCACAGAAAAATATTCAAAAAGGACTGGCTGTCAGTCCCCGGAGCGAACGATTACTTAAGCTGAGCGCCCGGGCCGAGAAAGAAAAAAGGATGCTGATTAAGGAGTTGGCTCAAAAGGCTCAGCACTCTCTGGAAGATAATAATCTGACATCTCCTCTTACAGATTGTGCCTATAAGTATTATCAGGACATCCAGAGATTGGATCATGACAGTACTATTGTAAGAAACGGCATGAAGAACATTGCGGATAAATATGCTGATCTGGCTGACTCCTCCTATCGGAATCTAAATCTGACCAATGCCCGTGCATTTGTGAAAAAAGGCCTGGAAGTTCAGCCGGACCATGAACGGTTGCTTAGCTTGCAACGGGATCTTTCGCTCAGCAAACCGGGAATCTTTTTTAAAATGCTGCAGAAAAACATGCAAACCGTCATCGATCCAAAATAGTTACCGAAAAGTGACTTCGCCTGTCTTACCCAGATCTTTCTTGTCTCCAGGCTCCTTCACGGCAAGTTGTAATCGTTCACCAGAACACCTCAATAGACTGCATAACCCGGACCTGTAACCGAGTCGCTTCTGAGCCATCCTTGGCACCCGCGACACTAGGCCATCCCTGGCCGTGGTCATCCAGTGCGCCAGGTTCGTTCAGGCAGGCCTCCGAGCTATACTTGGCTATGTGAGGCGGCCTGATCGGACGAAGATGGGGTTGCTGGTGAACGGTTACTGGCAAGTTTATCCAAATATCTTTTGAAATACCCTTGATACCAGCGATGGGCTCTTTTGCTTCTCGACCGCGGGATCATTTGTTTTGTCATACCAGTCATAGGCGGAGTCATTTTTTGTCCATCCCGCCAATTCTCTTAAATCATTGGTGCTCAAAAGTCTGGTTTTTTCATCATTGTCATCTGCTTCATTTGCTTGCGTGCGCATAAGGTCGGAACAATCAAATATCAGCTCGTGCTTGCCAATGAGAATCGAATCGTTATGTTGAAGGTTATGCAGCGTAATTCTTTTATCGTTTACAAAGGTTCCATTGGTGCTGTCCAGGTCTCTTAG
This sequence comes from uncultured delta proteobacterium, assembly GCA_963835305.1. GTDB lineage: Bacteria > Desulfobacterota > Desulfobulbia > Desulfobulbales > Desulfocapsaceae > Desulforhopalus_A. Next base: position 270,095 of record CAWIEU010000004.1, on the reverse strand, counting down.
CACAAAGGTGTTGGAAACTGAGTCAATTTGGGCATGGAATCCCGAAACTGCTAAATTATCGATAACGATATCATTTGCTTGTTTTCGTCCAATGTTGCATCCCAATCCTATGATCAGTGAATACTCTTCGATTTTTTTTCCTTTGAAAACGACCGATATAACAGGCATTTCGTTGCTCCTTTGAGACAATTAAAACTTGATGGCGTCCATCCGAAAATTCAGGTTTTTACGAGTCCATCAAACTTGGAATACACGCATTTAGCGCCTGAAAAATTCATTTCCAGTTTATGAGAATGAATACGGTGAAGGCACATTTCCCCGGTAATGCAGGGGATAAGAGAACACTCCCTTATGGCTGTTAATTGAGAAAAGTACTGCTCCCAACGGCAACAGCACGTCAAAAGGTCACTCAATCTCATGCTTTTACAAAGTATTTTCTAGTTTTCGAGAGGATAATGCAAGCGCAAAGTACCGATTTTTCAATTAACCCGGATTTTGAAATGTATTGAAATGCTTACAACCGGGTTTAGATGAGGCTTATCAAAAAATGGGATTACGCAGTACACGCCTCCCGGGGACCGCATTTTTGCAATTGACGATAAACAGTTGTAAAGCTTATCTCACCTTGTCGGACGACCTTCTTATATCAGGCAAAAATGCCGCGAGCAAACCGAGCAGAGGCAGAAATGAGCAGATCTGATAGACGAAATCGATGCTGTAAAGATCCGCAAGCCGGCCCAGGACAGCCGCACCAATACCGCCCAAACCAAAAGCAAGGCCAAAGAACAAGCCCGAGACCATGCCGATCTTGCCGGGAAGGAGTTCCTGGGCATAAACCAGGATGGCAGGAAAGGCGGAAGCAAGCATCAGACCAATGATAAAGGTCAGGGGTCCGGTCCAGAACAGGTTCACATAGGGCAGCAGAAGAGTGAAGGGTGCGACTCCCAGAATGGACCCCCAAATCACCCGCTTACGGCCAATTCTATCCCCAACCGGTCCTCCCAGAATAGTTCCCAAGGCCGCGCCAAACAGAAACACAAAGAGATGGATTTGTCCGGATCGGACTGATATACCGAATTTATTCATCAAATAGAAAATAAAATAACTGTTCAGGCTGGCCAGATAGAAAAATTTGGAAAACATCAACATGAGAAGGATCAGCATAGGCGAGATAATGGAACGAATCTGAGTTTTCGACGCAACGGCCGCGTGCAAACCTGCCTGCCGTTTCTCTTTTAACTGCCGATGCTTATACCAGGTTCCGACCCTCAACAAGACAAATATGGCCAGCAGGGCCACCAGGGAGAACCAGGCCAGACTATGCCGGCCGTGAGGCACGACGATCAACGCGGCCAGCAACGGACCTGTCGCCGTCCCGGCGTTGCCGCCCACTTGAAAAATTGATTGTGCCAGTCCATACTGCCCGGCCGATGCCATCCTGGCAACCCTCGAGGATTCCGGATGAAAAATCGAGGATCCCATGCCGACGAGACCGACAGCCGCCAGTAACATCCCATAACTCGGGGCCAACGAGAGAAACAGCAGCCCGATCAAGGTAAATCCCATGCCGATCGGCAGAGAATAAGGTTTAGGGTGGTGATCCGTATACAAGCCGACTGCGGGCTGCAAGAGAGATGCTGTGATCTGATAGGTCAAAGTAATCAACCCGATCTGCATGAAGCTGAGCGAAAAACTATCCTTTAATTGAGGATAAATTGCCGGAATGAGTGACTGGAGCATATCATTCATGCAATGCGACATGCTGATTGCGGCCAACACCTTCAAACCTATTTTCTCTGTGCCTTCAGGTTGTATATCGAACCTGGCGGGGCGAGTAATCATAGCAGTGCTATTCTTCATTAGTAAAGACGGTTACAGCATATGAATATTAACGGAGATTGAAGTGCTCAAACCTTGAACTGGCCAACGAGCTCGTCAAGTTTTTCAGCGAGAGCAAGCAGACTGTTTGAACTGGCGTTTACCGATTCGCAGTTTACCGACATCTCCGTTGCCGCCGTATCAACATTGATAATCTCCTTATTGATGTTTGTGACAGCATCGTGGGAAATGCCCATTTTTTCGTTAATGTCGCCCACACCTGTGGACACATTAGCAACATTGCCCGCAATTTCCTTGGTGACAACGGATTGTTCCTCTACGGCAATGGCAATGGTGGTAACGATTTCGTTAATTGTGTTGACGATTGCCGTTGTCTCGTCGATTTTTTCTGCAGTCATGCCGGTACTGTCTTGTATGCCGGTGATGCGGTCGCGGATCTCTCCGGTAGCTGCGGCGGTCTGTTTGGCAAGCTCTTTAATCTCGTTTGCCACAACCGCAAAGCCTTTGCCGGCCTCCCCGGCACGTGCCGCTTCAATCGTCGCATTAAGTGCCAGCAGATTCACCTGATCGGAAATATCGGAAATCGTATCAATGACGACGCCAATTTCAGTGGCGGCTTCCCGAAGTTTGCCTACCTGTTCCAGAGCGAGCGATGCCTGACTGACGGCATCGCCGGTAATCTGACTTGCCCTGCCGGTACTTTCCGCCACATTGTTGATAGTCATGTGCATCTCTTCCGCAGCCGAGGCGACCGAATTGATATCCCCGGACGCCTCTTTGGTAACTTCTGCGACCGAGCTGATATTTTGCTCCATTTTCGAACCGGATTCAGCCATCTTGGAAGATCTCTCCGATGTACTCTGAGCAAAACTCGACATCTTCCTGGCAAGTTCCGTCAGCTCTCTGGCCGAATCCGTAAGAGTCCTTGAATTTTTCGTTACCTCGGTGATAATGGTCTGGATTTTCTCAATGAATCGGTTGAACCAGCTGGCCAGGTCTGCAACCTCATCCTTGCTGGTCACCTGGATTCGTTTGGTCAGATCGCCCTCACCTTCAACAACGTCCTTCAAGCCTTCAATGACGTGCCGCAAAGGCCTAATGACCACTTTGGAGATAAACAACAGGATAATTCCGGCCAGAATGGAAATGATAAGTGTCGTTATTAAATTGATCTTGCCGATTGTGGCAATTGGAGCAAAAATCTCGTCTGACATAGCAACGACGTGGATGGAACATTGCAGCGATTTGATATGGTGGAAAGCGACAATCCTCTTCTTTCCATCTTTCTCATATTTTTCCGTACCACTGTTCACAGTTTCGCTGCTTTTCCAGAATGGCAGGGACGAGAGATTGAGCTTGAAGATTTGCGATTTATCCGGATAAGTCAACACAATTCCATCAGTTGCTACCACATAGGCAAATCCCGTCTTACCGATTTTAACCGGATCGATGAAGTCTCTGGTGAACGTAGTCAAATCGACCAGGGCAAAAAGCGTCCCCGTGATCTGTTCCGAAAGAAGTATTGGAATGGAGATGGCAAAAACCGGTTTAGCTGAAATCATGGACGGAAAGACCTGACTCACCGTGAACCGGCCGGCAAATGCTCCTTTGAAAAACGGGGTATCGCCAACGTTGAGCGAATCTACCAGCTCGCTGTCCGACGAGGCGACAACATTACCCTTGCGGTCGGTCAAAGCGATAGCTTCAAAAACTTTGTACTCCTCCTTATATGCCTTCAGTTTGGCACTCGATCTTTTCCGTGAGCTGTTGTCAACCCATGAATCGTCGACGGCCATGGGGAACTCGGTGGTCGGAGCCCAGCTCTTGACATTGAGTTCCCGTTCAACTACCCAGGAGTCGAGCATCGTCGCGATCGATCCGGCCTGCTCGGTGATTTGACCGACGATCACCTCATTCAGCGCTTTCTGCGACCGAAAAAACGAAATGGTGGAGGCTCCCCCCATTCCTATAAGGATCAAAATAATTGTCGGCAGAATAAACTTGAAGCGAAGGCTGAGTTTCATTTGGCAATTCCTCTTACTTTTAATATCTTTTCAAAACACCCACGGACACCAGCGCCTTATCTACTGCAAATCGGACCGAGGGGCAAACACTTTAGCCCCTCCTGCCACGTTTAGGCAGGTAAATATTTTTTACCTTGTGCGGCCTTCGTATATGAAGGATGCGGGTTCCCCCTCTTCCGACACCAGCCCGTTTTCAAACTGTGCCGGTTTGGCCCATTCGCTGGTCAGCATGATATCGTCGGTAAGATGCCACCAAAAATCATATGCCAGTTGCTGATCGCCCCGATGCAGTTCCCAGGGGCCTATAACGTTGAAAGTGAAATGATCGAGCAGAAATATACCACCAGGTCCCTGACCGTCCTTCCCGGATGCCAGGGCGCTGACATAAATGGCATCTGGCCCGCAATGCACCGTATGAGGGCGGCTATATCCGGTTTTTGCCAGAATTTCTTCCGGTTCGATGATCTTGGTGATTTTAGGGGAATGGGCGTCGGGCTTGGTATCGCGCTATCTGATCGTACCGGGGATGCGCAGTTCAAGGATTACTCCCATGTCAACAACTGCGGCAGCCATGTCGAACCCATATCTTCGATAGCTGTGCCTGCACAGGGAGCAGGCCATAACGGACCTACAGTTCTACCAAAAAATCCAGGTTCTTAAGAGATGGATTATGAAGAGTAATAATCCTCGTCGGCAGGCAGCAGCACAGTGAAAGTCGAACCTTCCCCCGGACGGCTCTCGACTAGGATTTTCCCTTTATGATCCTGAACTATGCCCTGGCAGACCGACAGCCCCAAGCCCGTCCCCTTTTCCTGCCTGGACTTCGTCGTAAAGAACGGCTGAAAGATTAAATCGATATTTTCAGCCTTGATGCCCATACCCGAATCCTTAATTTTAATTGCGACATTTTTTCCATCGTACCTGGTGGTTATTTTAATCACCCCGCCGGTCCCGGCACAGGCATCCGCCGCATTGTTCAATAAATTAAGAAAGACTTGCTTGATCTGGTCCGGCACTGCGCAAATCCTGGGCAATCCTTCGGCATAGTCGAGCACTGTCACCACTCTTTTTCTATTGAAATCATTCCTGCACAATAACAGTATGGAGTCAATCGATGCGTGCAGATCCATCAATATTTTTTTACTCGATGACGGCCGGTTGAAATCCTGAAGAATCCTAATCAATTTCTTCATTCGTTCACTCTCGTCAATGGCTACCTCCAGCAGATCCCTGTCCTCTTCTTCGAGAATTGCCCTACGTTTCAATCCCTTGAGAATGGTCATGATGCCCTGCAAAGGATTATTGAATTCATGGGCGATTGACGCCGATAATTTGCCGATTGCCGATAACTTTTCCGCATGCAGAAAGTGGGATTGTGTTTCCTGCAGCTGCCGGGTACGCTGCTCCACTCTTCGCTCCAGCTCGATATTGAGATTTTTGCGCTGCTCCTCAACCTGCTTGCGTGAGGTGATGTCTTCCGAGAAGATCACCACGCCACCGATTTCTCCTGATACACAATACCATGGGTGTATCTCCCAGCGAATCCAGTGGATCGATCCATCAGGCAGTTGGTAACGATACTCTTCTTCAGCCTGCACCACACCCGCGAGCGCCCGACGATGGGCTTCTCTCCATCGCTCCGAAATCGCATGCACCTCATAGAGGGACAGCCCGTACAAGCTGCGATCCGCCATTCCATAATCGTTTTTCCAGCGCCGGCTGACACTCAGAAAGCGCATGTTCCGATCGAACATCGCCAGGGCGACCGGAGCATGTTCGATGAATAATTTCAACTGCAGTTCGCGCTCAGCAAGGGCTTTTTCCATCTTTTTCAATTCACTGACATCCTGGATAGCCACGACACTTCCAACCACATTCCCTTCGGCATCGTACGCTGGAGCGGCACTGTTCATGACAAAAATTTCCGTACCGTCAACCTGCTGGATCCGCATAATCTGTCCCATCGTCGTTCTCTTCTCCCGCACAGCTATGGTTGATGCCAATTCCTCCGGAGCGACAATTTTACCCGTGTCGGCCCACCATGCTCTGTGCCGGGAATAATCTTTGATAGACAGCGTCTTCGGTCGAGATCCTCCACAAATCGTTTCATACACTTTATTTACATGAATGATATCACCCGTTAGGTCGGTAATCGCTATTCCTGTAGGCAGAGCCTCCAGCACCGCTTCCAGAAGACGTTTATCATTTTCCACCTGAATGTTTGCTTTCCGGAGAAGATCCTCGCTGCGCCGCAACGCTTCCTCCCCACGCTTTCTGTCGGTGATGTCATGAATAATCGAATAGAGAACGCTTCTACCGGACATTTCGACCCTGTTGCTGAAAATTTCGACATTCCGAATGGAGCCATCCGATCTTCGGTGACAAAATTCCAGTTTGGACGCTTCGGAATCCGCCACCTTCCGCATCGCCTCCTTGACAGCGTCCGGCGAGAGGGTGTTAATTTGTTGAATGGTCATTGTTTTGAGCACTTCAATGGGCCAGCCATAAAACTTCTCCGCTGCCTGGTTCGCATCGATGATATGACCGTTCTCTTCATCGAGTACGAGTTGTACCGCGGAGTGCTGCTCAAATAGTTTTCGGAAATGGTCGCCGTTCCGTGCTGGATATTCTCCGGCTCGTCTGTGTTCGGGGACTTCGCTCAGTACAACCAGAAATACCGGCGTATTGGAGGAATCTTGGGAGATACCGATATTGAAACGACCTGAAAATACCCCACCGTCTTTTTTTATCATCCGCAGTTCAAACGTCTGCGGCGTGCCGGTTTCAAGAAGTATCTGATTGTGTTGCGAATAGACGTCCTGGTCGTCTTTATGAATGAAGCTGGTAATCAGGTTATTGATAACTTCGGCCGCGGCCATACCAAAGAATGCCGCCGCGGTACGATTTGCCTTCAGAATCCGTCCCTCCCGGCTAACAGTGCAATAACCTACAGGAGCTGACTCATAGAGTTCTGAATATTCGTCAAGAGTTGTAGTCAGGTCCGTCAAGGTTCGTTGCTGTTTTTCCTTCAGCAACTCAAGGTCGACCTGGGACGTCAGCAGTTCCAGGACAAGTTGCTTCATCTCAGCCGGGCCAAGCGCATCAATCTCTACCTTTTCCCCGCTCCGAAACTTTTCAACTATGCCTGCGGATAAGGATTTATTAGAGCAGGCACGAGCCGAATTCCTGTTGTCGGGAGTTTCATATGAGGTACTCAATATGATTTTCCTCCTGAAATTCTTTTTATGTCAATCCTGACAAGCTCACTGCGTTTCGAACCGCCTTTATCCGTAATATTGATATATATATTATATCACAAATTAACGCCTGATAACCAAAAGAAACTTCTTTTAAAATCCGGACTTATCAGAAAAGAATAGGGAAAAGGTATTTGAAGGATACAATAATTTTTTTATTGAACTCGATTATGCATTTAAAGAATCATCCCTGACGAGAAAATATTCTCTCCGGGAAGCCTGTGCCGAAAGTAAGCAAATAAAGCATAGACCGCATCAATCATGCTCTGTCCAGCTCTTTTACTTTTTTATCAATCTCCTCTATTTCCTTATCACGTCCTTCTTCATGAAGCTGCTTACGGATCTGGTCCAGCTCTCTGCGAAGTTCCGGTATTATCTCGTTTTGCATCTGTTCACGTACATTCTTTTGCGCCCGATTAAATTCTTCGGCGAAATTTTCGAAAGACTTTTTCAGTTTCTGTACTTCCTCCCGGTCCGGAATCTTTTTAAACTCATTACCGACAGTGTTCAGTTGTTGCGAAAGATCATCGAGTGAATCGGCCAGGCCCTTTTCCATATTCCTAGAAGTTGAGTTGAGATTCTTTTTCAACTGCTGAATCGACTCCTGTATCTGATGCTCGATTATAGAGGAATTGCGTTGAAAATTACTGATCATGTCATCCAGTAATCCAGGTTTGACGGAGCCTTGAACAATGGCATTGTTTTTTAAAATCTTACCCCCAGGTTTTTCCTGCAAAACAATGACAGCCTTCCCTTGTTCCGCCTTGGGATCGGCATCTATAAAAAATCTTGAATCCTCGGTAACGGCGTTGACAAAATCCGGAGCAATAGAAACTTCAACCAGATAATCGGCCTGTTTTGTATAGAAAACCTTTTTTACTTTGCCGATTTCATTCTGGTCGAAATAGACAGGATCGCCCTGTTTTAATCCCAATACCTCGGCATAACGAACCTGGAAATTAAGAGAATTCTCTGAACATCCCCAGATCAACAGGAACACGAAACCGATAATTATATAGGGCATTCTTTTAAAATTCATTGCGCAACTCCTCAAAAAACCTGCAAATAGACTTATTCCAACACTCCCAAGGGGGCACACTTTTAGTCCCCTCGCTTTGCTCATCTTATCAAAGTACACCAATTTGATCATTTCAACCCTGGTAACTTGAACTGTAGCCTCATTTTGTTTGATGGCGTTGTAAAAAACCTTGATCTGCTTCGTTGTGCGCCCGCAGGAAGTGCCCTTGGGGTACAAATTTTCAATCATTACGATGTATCTACGTACTCCGAAATGATTGCAAATATCTGCTCGTTGTGCTCCCGCAGGAAGTGCCCTTGGGGTACAAATTTTCAATCATTACGATGTATCTTACGTACTCCGAAATGATTGCAAATTTGCACACCTCATCTATGAAGTCAGACTACGGGCAGCCTGCCGCCTCTGATTTATTTTTATCGGGAAATGATTACTCTTGCTTTGAGCAGGAAAAACTCGATGAGAAAATTTCCATATGAAAAATTACAGGGATAATGAAAGCCCGCTGAAATTTATCTTGCTGCTGCTCCTGATCGGCCTGACTCTTGGTTGCGTTCAGTTGCCTGATCATGCAAAACCCCGGCTTCTTACTCCCGGCGTAGGCGGTTTTATCAGCGGCAAAGGATTCAGCTATCGGCAGTTGACAATCAAGGATTTCCAGGCGAAGTCCCTGCCGGCCGATTATCGTCAGTATAATCACAGTATCGGCGCGCAATCCTGCATAAGCATCCAGCCCGTAAAAGATTCAAGGATCAGGATCGTGCGATCATATTACCAGAACAGGCCGTTATATACCGGCACCCTATCCGGGCTCAGCTTTGGAGCGATCTTCGATCCGGAATGTTCATGGTGGAATCCGGGGATTACCAGAAACAAAGAGAAATATGTCCTCCAGCATGAGCAGATCCATTTTGCGCTGGTGGAACTCAGCGCACGCAAACTCACCAGGAAGGCCGCTTCCGAAGTAAAGGACTACCTGGCGATCGGCAATACATCCAGTGAGATCCGGGAAGAGCTGGTGGAGAAGCTGAAAAGTATGATGTTGCAGGCAATGCAGGAGAGTATTGGGGAACAAACCGAATTTGATAAAGACACTTCATTGACCTATGCTCCGAGAGTTCAACAGAAATGGCTGCAGAATGTCAACGCCCGCCTTGCCGAATAGACCATGCCCCAGACCGGCCAGTATGATGGATATTTTCATCCGTCACCCCCCAAGAGGGATGTACCTTCTACAGAGTCCCTGTTTTGTGGGATCAGTGCCATCAGACAGGTTGTATTCCTGACTTTTGCCAAGAATACAACCTGTAAAGGTACCAGGCTAAATACCGAAAAACTTTCTGAGAGCAGTGAGGATGTCTCCCAGGTTAAAGCCCGCAGCCTCCAGAGCCCTACGGATGGCATCGGGATTCGGGGCAAATACCGCCATCAACCCAGCCGTCACCTGGTCGGCGCTAAAGCCGGCCACCTTCAAAGCCTTGGCTACATCATCCTGTGAGAAATTGAAGGAAGATTTAATGGCCGCAGCTGTTTCGTTGACGGAAAATCCCGCATACTTCAAGGCCTTGGCGGCGTCCTCATTCGAGAGGTTAAACGGTATACGCACGGCATTGGTGATGCTGGTAGCATCGAAACCTGCCTGTCTCAGGGCTGCCGCGGTATCACTGGCGCCGGTGCCGAACAACCTGATTACGGCGTTCATGGTATTATCAATCTGATACCCTACCCTGGCTAAAACCCTGGCTCCTTCGCCGGCACCCTGGGTGAAAACACCCTGCAAGGTATGGAGCAGTTCATCAGCGGTGTAATTGGCGTTCTTTAACAGGCTGCCGACTTCATCGCCAGTCTTGTGGAAGACGTTACGCAGTGCCAGCCCCATCTGATTATATTCCGCTCTGGTCCAGCCGATGACGCCCGCTGCAATACCGGACAGCCACTTTTCAGCATCAGGAAACAGTTGATCGAAATAACCCGCCGGGTCCGCCTGCAACAGCTGACGTTTGATTTCCTCTGCCAAAGACGACACATCGGCGGGCGCCACTCCGATATAATACGTCGGCAGCGAATTGTTATGCCCATTGAGCATGAAATTGGTTTTAACGGCTGCCCGGAAGCCACCATTATCTATAGTAATGTCAAGTCCACCCGTGATGTTGAGATCAAGGTGCAGGCTATTTGCCACCTTCACCCACCGATTGTCGATCAGCTTTTCGATGGCCTGCTGGATAAAGTCGACGTGCAGGCCGAAAGCAAATGAAGCCTGCCCCTGAACAACCAGATCGCCGGTGGAGGATTTCTGTATATCGAGCAGGGTCGTTCCGCCAAGCCAGCCTCCCTCAAGGTGGAAACGCCGGTTGCTGATAATGGCTCTGGCCTGAGCCAGGGTGGCATCGCCCAACAGAACGTCTGCCGCCCCGGAAAGATAGAGTTCGTGCGCGCTCAGCCAGCCTTCCATCTCCGCTTTGGCCTGGATCACGGGATTGTGCGGGATCAAATCCGCCTGCCCCTGGAACCAGAAGCTTTCACCGGTGATACGCACATGGCCGGTAAAAACGGGTTGATCGGCCACCAGCATCCGGCAGTCGCCGCCCAGACGAACAGGAGACGGGCCCGACCCCATGGGATTGCGCGGCTGTACCCAATGGGCACCCTGGATATTGCCCGGGAAATGTCCGGTAATATCGCGGGCGATCACACCCGCCCCGTCATCCAGGGGCCAGCAGGCGACCAGACCGGGCGTAGCAGCCGGCAGGGAATTGAACATAGTAGAGCCGATAGCGGCACCGGTTCGGGCATGGTCCCAGATTCGAACTTCGGCGCAGCGGCCGGAGAGCTTGGTGGTTCCAGCAAGACCTAAGTGAAAGCCGCTCCACGGAGTCGGCTCAGTCATACCGGTTTTATCGGCCAGCAGCTTGCCGTTCTTATAAAAGCAGGCATGGCCGTGATCAAAGGTGAAAGCAAAATGCTGCCAGGTATTCAGCTCAACCGTCCCATCCGGTAGCTGGGCGGGTGTGAACCTGGTAGTACCATCCGTGCCGGTATAGATGGCTCCGGTATTGGTTGTATGGAACACGAAGGCCCCCCACTCCAGGGCGGCTGAAAGTTGCTGATTCCAATCGATGTGGCTGTCCGGATTGAGCCACCATTCCACGGTGAACGTTTGCGGTGCCCAAATCGGTCCCGGCATGGTCACCTCATCATTCCGGCCGTTGAATAACAATCCGCTGAACTGCAAGAGGGCCGAGGGTTGCCAGCTGCCGCTCTGTAGGCTGCCGGGGAAATGCCCTGTCAGCTCCCGGACCGTCTTGCCTCCGCCGTCATCGAGGGGCCAATAGGCGGAAAGCCCCTTTTCCATACCGGTTGGAGCGGCGAAGATGTCACCTTCGATTTCTGCGTCGGTCCGGGCATGATCCCAGATACAGACTCCGGAAATCTGTCCGTCGAGCCGCATATTGGCATAGGACATGCCGAGATGCAGGCCAGTCCAGGAGGCAGGATTGGTCATGCCGGTTTTGGAGGCCAGCAGGCGGCCATTTTTATAGATTCGGGCGCCGCCGTGATCAAAGGTGAAAGCAAAATGCTGCCAGGTATTGAGCTCGACCGTACCGTCCGGCAGATCAGCCGGGGTGAAACGGGTATTGATATCGGTACCGGCATAGACACCGCCCGAAGCAGTGGTGTGGAACACGAAGCTGCCCCAGACGTCGCTGCCGGAAATGGTCTGATTGTAATCGCTGAGACTTTGGGGACATAGCCACCATTCGATCGTAAAGGTCCGCGGTGTCCACGTTGGGCCGGGCAGGACAATGTTTGCCTCGCCAGCTCTCAGGGAAAGAGTCTGCCTTGTAGCGGAAGAGTCCGATGTAGACGGGGGAATTGGTGAAGACGATGTGTCGACAATCAGGGAGCCATCCAGATCCAACTCGATGAAATCTTCGATCATTCCCTGCACGCCAAATCTCCCGGCAAAACCGGCCAGGCTGTCAGCCTTAAGATCAATCACGGTATTCAGGGTCGCCAAACCGTCGGCCAGATTGGAGCTGCCTGCCAGATGCAGGAGCACCCCTTGCTCCCCGCCGGGTGGAACGTCCACCAGCCAATCACCAGTAAGCGTCAGTGGTCCCAGAGACACCTGGGGACGCGGCGCCGGCGGCTGCGGTGATGAACGGTATTGTTTCGGAATTGCCAGAATCAGGTCATTGACCCGCAGCTTCTTCAACCCGTTGAGCAGATGCACAAGATTGGCATAGAGGCTGACCGTATAGCTGTCGGAAGGCGAACCGAGGGTTTTCCCACCGAGATATCCGGGCATATCAGCAAAAAGCGGCCCAAGCGTGAGCACCAGATCCATTTTGCGCCGTTGCTCCGGGTCCAGGTTCTGAACTACCCCGCTCAGCTGACCTTCGTCCAGCAAGGCATCGGTAGTAAAAAACGCCTTGAAGTCCTTGAAAATCTGCAGGGCCTCCTTGAGATCGAGTGACGGTTCTGGAAAAGCGAAATGCGCCTGCAGATTGACCCCTTCCAGCCCCAAGGATTCAAAACCGAGCTGATTGAAAAAAAGCGGAAGAGCAATCGCCGCTTCCGGCACTACAAGCATAACCAGATGATCCAGGACCAGTCGCCGGCTCAGGTGTTGCGTGTCCGGCAGCAGGGCCCGGCTTTCGTCGGGCAGGGCCAAGGCGATCGACAGCGGGAGCAGATCGAACTGATCAAAATTCAAGTCGGCCTTGACCAATAGCAAAGCCCCTCCCAGAATTTCGCCCACTGACAGATTCCACAACTCAATACCGTTTATGACCGGACCGGTGGCGGCCAGGCCGGGGAACATGAACCTCACCGGCAGCGTATCGCGGCTTGCCGGGCCGGATTCATTGGGTGGATAGACACCGATGCCGCCCAATAGCCCCCCCTGGGGTGACACATTGAAATCGAAGTAGAATTGGCGGGGCAGCCTGATATCGAGATACGGCAGCAGCCGCTCGGGCAACCGTTCAGCCCACTTGTCGAAAACAGCCAGCGCCCGCCGCAGTTCGTCTTCGGCAGGCAGGTCGGCGCCTGCTGCCTGCAGGGGGGCGATGATTTTGTCGAAAAGCGCATCGATATTGAACTTTTTCTCCTTCTCGCTGTAGATGGGCAGTTCCTCGATGGACAGCTTGTCGGGCAATAAGTGGTTTAACGATTCCAGGCCCAGGGCTTTCAAAACCCATTTGAGCGGGGACAGGGGCAGAGCCAGATTCTCCTGGGTAAATCCGCCGCGGGCCCTGAAATTGCCGCCCGCGTAGCCAAAGGCCGGCACGAGAAAACTAAGTTTTCCATATTGGCCCAGATCAAGCGTTGCCTGCCTGTCCTGGCTGCCCGGCTGCACCGGAGTGAAGGTCAGTTTTTTGAAGGGAGAGGTTTCGGGCTGGATTTCAAAGCCCGGTGATCCCCCGCTTTCGAAGGTGGTAGCCAGCCTGAATCGAACCAGACTGTCCGGTTGTGCCTCGTCATAGGTTACAAACAGTTCCGCCACCGGTTTTCCATCGCGCGTGCCGAAGATTTCATTGAGCTGGGCAGGCAGGCCAAGGGCAAATTCCACCGCAATGCTCGCTGAACGTTTTTGGCTCCAGGCCACCTGCAGGCGGCCGATTTCAATCGCCGACTTGACCTGGCTCAAATCGATATGAGTGTCTGCCACGTCGATGGAAGGCAAGGTAAATGGCTGGCGCTTGAGCAGCGGATCCAGGCTGAAGGCTACCATAGCGCCATCCTCTCCGGTACCAGCCTCGAAAGTACCCTTCAGGTCGTCAGTAGCCGAAGAGGGTAACAGGTTTTGTACATTTGCGGGTAGTCCGCTGAACCAGACACCGGCTTCGGTCTTGAAGGTCCAGGCCGTCCGGCCGTTCAGGGTCGACCTGGAAAAGTCGAGATATTCAAACCCCATATGGGTCTTGACGGATTCCGTAGCAGGCAAAGGCACAGCCACTTCGGCAAAACGGCCGGTGGTCGGCACCGGTTTAAAAGACAGGCCGACACTTTCCGCCCCTCCATGCAAAGCCAGAATTCCATCAAATTTCAGGGCATCATCGAGCAGCCTCACCGATCCGGTGGCCGAAACGGACCAGGTATAACCGCTGCCGGAATTCAACCTGACCTGATCGACCTCCGTTATTCCAGGCTTTCGCTGTTTGGCTATCATGATGGCCAACTGCGAACCGTCCAGCGTGCCGGCGCTGCCCAGGTTGACCAGCGGACGGGTTTCTGCGTCGCTTTCAATTTCTTCCTCAAAGGAAAAAACGAGCTGATCGGCGGTGTCCTGCAGTCCTGCCTTGAAGGAATAGTCCCGGTCAAACAGATTTGCGGAAACCGCGCCGGTTAGCTCCCAGGCTCGTTCCTGGCCGCCATCATAGGCAAATGAGAGATCCATGCTGTTGACAATCAACCCCTCGACAACCGTGACCGGTCCTGTGGTCAACAACCCGACTGCCGCATGCAACGAGCCTTTTACGACCCGGCCGTCGGTTGTCGTGTTCGGCTCCCGCGATACCTGAACCTCCGTGCTGCTCACCAGCAGGTCATTTACACCAAAAGGCAGCGGCCAGGCGACAGTACAAGCGGCTTTGAAGCTGAAGGCATCGGTTTGCGGTGTTACGGAAAACGCAGCTGTAGTCAAAATGACATCAGGAACCTCGGGTGGGAGATTCAGGTCGCCAGGAGCCAGCGCCTCGAACAGGGCTGTCAGGCTCACTTCGGAATCGGCTTTCAGTCCGCCGCTGAATTTCCACGGTGCGGTTTCTTCCGCATCTTTATCCTTTTGTGCCTTCAGGTCAAAAGCCACCTGGCCCAATTCAACGGTTCCGCTCAGTTCAGCACCAAGCTTACGGCCTGCGGCGTCTGCCGGATAGCTCACATCCAGTTGCGCCTGACCATTGCTCAAGGCGAATCGGCCTGGTACCAGCTCCCAATTGCTGTCAACAAGCAGGGAAAATTGAGATATGATCCGGGAGGCTGGTTGCGTAGCTGGATTGAAGGCCATCTGCAACTCACCCACCGTTACCGTCTTGACGCCCGAGAGCTCCGGAGGCAGACTCGAACCGAAGCCTGCAGCCCCAAAAGCTATCAGCAGTTCGCCCAGCCCTGGTTGCAGGTGATCAGCCGATTGAGCGAGATTCAAGGTCCAGTCGCCTGATGTACCAGATCTTTTGAGTACCACGGGAATCGCGGCGGCTCCGGCCATGCAGACCGCCTGAATGGTGGTGGAAACGGCTCGGCCTGCACTGTCCATGGGCCGGGAAATTTCCAGGAGAGTCTGTAAATTTTGCAGGGTAAAACCATCTACTATATTCCAGGAAGGCGCAGTCAGGTTCAAAGACACCTGCAGAATCGATTTGGCCGTGGGGTCGAAAGTGATTGCCACATCGGCCTGTTCGAGAGCATGTAAATCGGCAACCGGCAAGGCCTCGCCCAGGATATCGCCGATCATTCCGGTCAGCCAGCCGACCAGCAGATTGAGCTGATCGCCCTTGAAGCCTGCGGAAACCAGCCAGCCTGCATCCTGCCCGCCGGGTATTGCCACCTTAAGGCCCAGCGGCCCGCTGGAAGTGTTGCCGGTGATAGATCCGTTGAGCAGGCGCTGCAGGCCGTTTCCCTCAAGACTGAACCGCAGGATTACATCATCAAGGTTCAACCCCGGAATTCCCAGGGAAGTATGGGCCGGCAGTGCGGCGGACATGACGATGTCGATCTCGTCTTCACTGGGTTGCGACAGGGCCAGATTTAAAGAGACATGGGGGATGTCCAGAATATCGGTTGTACCATGCAGGGTAAGACTCCCGTCTGTCGTGCCAGTCGGATCGGCGGGTTCCAGGTCGGCGTCTTCAAGGTTCAACGAGCCGTTATGAAAGATGGTGTTCAGAAAGGCAAAGCCCAAATCGTCATCCGAAAGAGAGAGGGCGTTGCCATGCAGGTTTTCCGTTAATTTTGTTCGAATGGTCTGGAGGTTCATGTGCTTGTACTCCCATTGTATGTGCGGGGCAGCGATGGGGCTGGCCGGGCAGATTGATGAATGATCCGTCCAGGCAAAATGTTCGTTTGGGAAGGAATCTCCGGCGGCCTTCGGAGGGACTTTGACAATTGCCGGACGTCGTGTAGCTTACCAGAATCTTGACAAATCTTGATTTTAGACCGCTTTGGAATAGCTTGTTCTTTGAAAAACTACGTTTGGAAAGATCAGATCGATGAAATTGAGGAGGCATGCTGCCGCATGTCGTAGAGAAAAGAGAAAGGAAATATCTTTCCAATCGCATGTGCAGAGTATGAGTACGATCCAAAACAGTGTCAATAATGATGGACTCGTAAAAAGCCCGATCTACTTCGTTGTAGATCTGAAACGAGGATTTGCCGTACCACATGTACTGCCAAATCCTCGTTTCAGATACTACGCCTAGTATATCGAGCTTTTTCCAGAGCCCATCTCAGCAACTTCGATGACTTTTTACGAGTCCATCAATAATGATGGACTCGTAAAAACCTAAAAATCAGGGATGGCTAAGTAAAAAACTTCAGATTCGCGGCGCGCAAATTAATTGATCCCGGATCATGAAAATTGCAATACAATAGCCAATACACAATAGACAATAGCAGGTAGCTGAGCGCCTGACCTGTCTTCCCCCAACATAACGCCGCAACCCTGCAAGTGAGAGCCTGATGTCATGGTCAACATATTGAGCGTTAAGAATTTATCAAAAAATTATCGAAAGATAGAAGCAGTTAAGGATATCTCTTTTGCGGTTGAGGCTGGCGAGATAGTCGGATTGCTGGGACCGAACGGTGCCGGTAAAACCACCATTATCTCGATGATTCTGGGAATTCTTGAACCGGATGGCGGATCTATCGAAATCATGGGGAGATCAATGGGCAAGGAAGCGGATAAAATTGCCTCGGACCTCAATTTTTCAGCAATTTACACCCAGGTTCCGCTAAATTTAAGTGTTATGCAGAACCTGAAGATATTCGGCCTGCTCTACGGTACTCCCGGTCTGTCAAAAAAGATCCAATCACTTTTAGAAGAATTCGACCTGAAGAGATTCAGCAAGACCAAGGCTGGATTGCTTTCCTCGGGAGAATTGTCACGGCTTAATCTCGCCAAGGCATTAATCAATGAGCCGAAACTGCTGCTCCTCGATGAACCGACTGCATCACTTGATCCAAGTGTGGCCGGCGATGTTCGTGAAAAAATCCGGAGCTATGTGGATCGGACCGGTGCTGCGGTGGTCTGGACCTCCCACAATATGACCGAGATTGAAAAAATGTGCACGAAGGTCCTGGTTCTTTCCGGGGGACGGCTCCTTTTGACCGGAGATCCAAGGACCTTGCCCGGAGAACACGGCAAGAATAACCTGGAGGAACTCTTCATCTCAATTGCTCGCGTATCTCTATCCGTCAATCAAGCACAAGATAAAAATTCCCTATGAAATTACAACGTATTTACGCGATTTTCATCCGGCAGAATTATCTTTTGGTCAACAATCCCACCCGGCTTGCCGGTAATTTCGTCTGGTTGACCATCTCCATAATTCAGTGGGGGTTTATCAGCAAATACCTCGGCTCGCTGGGGAAGGCAAATTTTAATTTCATCACCGTCATTCTCGGCGCCCTGATCTTGTGGGAATTTCTCACCCGTATTCAGCAAGGCATGATGATGGCGTTTCTGGAGGATATCTGGTCAAACAACCTGATTAATTTTTTTGCCTCCCCGCTCAGAATTTCCGAGTACATGATGGGCCTGGTGGTAAGCAGTATCGTCACTGCCCTGTTGGGATTCCTGGTTATGTCGATCATTGCCGGACTGGGCTTTGGCTATGACATTTTCATCCTTGGCCTGAGTATGATTCCCTTTATCGGGACTTTGTTTCTTTTCGGCATGGCCCTGGGGCTTTTTACCTGCGCCTCCATCTTTCGACTCGGCCCGACCGCCGAATGGCTAGCCTGGCCGTTCCCTATGCTTCTCTCGCTAATTTCAGGAGTCTATTATCCGATAGATACCCTACCGAATTCTCTGGCAATGGTTGCGGGCCTCTTCCCTCCGGCCTATGTTTTTGAAAGCCTCCGAGCCCAGCTGGAGCAGACTGCAACCGTGCGCCTGATCATGGTTAATCTCGCCACGGGGCTTGGCCTGGCCGGATTCTACCTGTTTATTTCCTACCGTTTTTTTGTCAGGGTATATCGCCGCAATCTGCAAACCGGCAGACTGGCCCGGTTCAATGCTTCCATTTAAAAAACCGCGAGATCCGGGATATTCCCAGGCAGCTTCATTCGCCACTAAAATATGACGGACTTCAGATAATATGCTTTTTCTGAAGTTCATCGACCAGTGCGCAAACAAGTGAATCAATCAGGTCCTTGACATCACCTTCCACCACAGTCTCCGATTCAGCGCTCCAGATGAGTTGATCTTTTCCAGTGTCATACACATTGCTCTCCGCGGTGAGCACCTGATATGTAGCCGTATAGGAGTATTCATGTACCATGTCGTAGTTCCATGAATAATAATCGTACCATTCGCGGCCAAAGAAGGGATGAATAAAGGGAGGCGCATCCGGGTCGTACACATCCCTGTAATGGACAACCTCTTTGGTTTTTCTTCCCGTCACCTTGGAAATGATCATGGCATCAAAACCTTTCTCAGCTATCTGTTTGGCTATGACCTCCTTGTCAGGTCGCAATGGGCCGGGAAAGAGGATGTATCCCTGTTCCGCAAACACTCCTTTGTTTTCCAGTTCCTTGGTCAGGGAATCCTCAAAATTTCTGCGGTACGTCTCATTTTCAGAAATGCCTAAAACCAATATCTTATGAAAACCTTTGCCCCCTTGAAACTGGGGATTTATCCAAGTTTCTTTCAAACTGGTCGTCGCACAAGCGCTTAAAAGCAACAGTAAAGCGGCCACGGATATTCCCTTGAATGTAGTATTCATCTCCCCCCTCTCAGTGTTGTACCAGATGAAGCAATAGCCTCTCTAACCAGATTAAAGTATAATATATGCAACAACTTATCCAACAACCAGAAGAATTGCCCAAGAAGGATCATGAATAGGCTACCCATCGTTCCGGCGCATCATCCGATTAGCATCTTATGACAGCTCAAATATCGGGAGGAATACGATTTCCTTTCTCCGTATACCGGTTTTCAACCGAGGTTTTCCCGACCAGCCCCCGTACAGTGACGGTTTCCCCTTTTTCTTTCATAAGATTCTCCAGCGCATTTTTCAGGGTGGCCATTTCGGAAATATCGAGTTCGGTCATAATCTCCTGGGCTGACTTTCCCTGCTGAGCTAAACGCCACAGCCTGTTCGTATCTAAATCTAGTTGACGTTTCATAAAGCCTCCTTTTACAAAGTTTTGCCGAAGGTGGTTACCAGAGAAGAAATGCAATATTAATGCCATCACCTGTTCACTTGGGGCATGCACAGAAGTCTCATTTCAGCTGCCGGATAGTCTGCCTGTATGCTTTACAAAAGATTGGTGGAGCGTTAGACTTTTTGAAGATAAGAAACGGCTGTCTCACCTCCTTTTGGTGGGACTGTTCACCTCGATTATTCCAAGCAGTGTTAGAGAGGAGTATCTGCCATGAGCTTTGCAGGAAAATTTTTCACATCCCCTAACAAAGGCGCGCAACGAATCAAAAGCATGGCCCTTTTCCAGCGGCCTTCTTCAAAAAGGAAAAACAGCAGAAATCTCATTAAACGCTATTTCAGGCTTATCAGGTAGTATTGCCTTCCCACCTTCCCCCGGCTTTTTAGTTTCGGCAATAGGAAACCTTGAAGACAGAGGATGGTGTTATTTTCGCTAACAGCTTTCAGGAGCTGATTATACGGAGCGAATTACCACGATCTCATCGCATTTCCGTTGGCTTGCATAAATGTTGCGGATTTGCCGAGATGCCTCCGCACTCGCAGGAATATTTCATTTCCGAAGCTTGTTCGTCGCAGACCTTGGCTTCCGGAATGGTACATAATTTGCTTTTATATTCCTCGTTGACCGGATTGCAGAGTGTGCTTGAATCTTCTGCAACTACCCCACAGTTTTCACATAAATAAGCCATTTTACCCCTCCTTTTCGTCAGTTGCCAAAGGAGCCGCTGGGTCACCCGGAATTGCCACGGATATTGTTGACAGCACCTTTTCAAAATTAACTCATAATACAATATGCGGTACAGACGGCAGCTAGTCGAATGAGACGGGTGTCCCTGATTAAACAATTAAACGCCTGTGGGATGCTGTCAACATGGGCAATAGATTGTAACTGTTCACCAGCACCCCATTTTCGTCCGATCAGGCCGCCTCACATAGCCAACTATAGCTCCAAGGCCTGCTTGAACGAACCTGGAGCACTGGATGAACGATTACAGATCCGGGTTATGCAGTCTTTTGATGTGTACCGGTGAACGATTACAATAGATTCATAATGTCCAGCGGCTTGTCAGCGGGTTTATTCCTTATTGCGCTCAAAATCGACAGCATATCGCTTTTGGAAATATTTTTTTTGTTCTGTGAGTTGATTCTTGGAAATTTTGAATGTTCGAAGGAGAAATAGTTTGATAGGTTTTTTTGGAGCAACCTCCGGATTATATAATTCCACGCTGTCGAATTTTCCAGATTAAACGTTCCATACAGGACGTCAGTCCGAACAAAAGCAACAGCCGGAGCCCGGGAAAAGCATGTCCTGCTGCTCCTGTTCAAATTTTCCGTAAATACGAACAGGTAGCCGACCAGTATCGAAAAAAGCATTGGCCGGAAAATCCCTGCATTCGCTCCTGCACATTTACGGTACTGGTCTGGCAACATGGGGTGCTGCAACGATAATTAAGAAATACTCCCATACTTCCGGCTCCATTCCTCAGGTTCACAGATACTCTGTCCGCTAAGCAGTCCCCCACCCCCCGCACTCGCAAATAAAAAATTCCCTTCCGAAAAGGAAATGAACGGGGCTACTGAGCTAAAATTACGATAAAAGAATATCTATCGATAAGTGAATAACAAGTACTTTCCGGATTCCCGGATTACCATAATCCAGCCGCCAGCTCAGGAACGGCATAATCAATACCCGGTTTTTTCAACAGGGAACCGAGTAATACTCCACCTCTAATGTTCCGTAATTTCGAACGGATGTTCGACCAGTCTAAGAAATGGAAACTGGTGGAGACTTCTTCTTTTCATTCCCTTTTTATTCGACACATACCTTAAGTAACTATAATTACAAAACAATTTCTCAAGGGAACTCCACACCGTAGTATTATGGCATGAATCTTGTTAGGAGACCTTCTCAAAGATCACCTAAAACCGATGATCTTTTGTCAGAGGCGAAAGGTGTTTGGAAGAAAATATTCATCAGGACTCAGATGAGAAAGACATCTTTTATTTCATTAAAGATCGATCAAATTAAAGGAGGATCATGCTGAACCAGTATCAGAGTAATAAGCGGTTTGGCAGTGTGTTTACATTGCCGCGGCTTGAGATATTGAAGATTGAATTTGCAGGATGCTCTCGATGGCAACTAAACATTCTGCACAATTGACCAGGCAGGAAGGTCTCGACTTCAATGGAACAAGCCGCAAGGCTGAGTTTCTATGAAACCAAGAGGACATGACGACGAATCATCAAATTTTCAATTACGAATGGAAAGGACTAAACATGAGAAAAATCCGTGTATTTGCGACGACGGTATTTCTGTCGATTTTTCTGGTTGTCGCGGTAAATGCCGCACCAAAGAACGCTACTGCCCCGGCTGAGGTACCGCAGGGGATACAGAATCTTAAAAGAGTCATGCAAACAAAAATTGCACAAGACAAAAAGATGCATGTCAAACAGGGAACAGGCCAGAACAAAAAGAAACAGGCGGCCCAAAGCGTGAAATAAACTGAATATCCCTGGATAAGGGAAATTCTATGCACTACCTCAAATAAATGACGAATGGAGCATCCATGAATCGACAAACATCTTTTCTTATTATGTGCCTGGTGATGCTGCTGATTGCTTTCACCTCAATCGACAGGGCACAGGCAGTACCTTCTTCACCAACGGACGAATCCAAGGTTCCGCATTACTACGGTCCGATTCCCAACTGGGCCTTAAGTCAGTTGCCCGTGGTAACTCCCGGAACATGTTCAAATACAACAACTACTTCCTGTACCACTAATGCCGGTTGCCCCCAGGGAGAGACCTGTCAGGGCGTTATTGTCGACCCAACCAGTGGTATAAAAAAGTTTCAAGATGAACTCCCGGTTATGTGCAATCCTTCAATTGCCGGAGATTGCGCAAAAGTGGCGACGAATCTGGGCCAGTACATCCCGCTCGCTGTGCCCGACACGACGACTTTCACCACTGCCAACGGCTACAGCGATGACGCCGATTACTACGTTATCGCCCTGGTTCAGCACCGGGAGCGGATGAATTCATCCCTTCCTGCGCAGGGTACATTGCTTCGTGAATATGTACAGCTGGAAACCTCTGTCAACGCATCATGGAGTAAGCACGTTGCGCTCCAGAATGATCTGCAGGACGGCACCTCCGATCCGGTCCTGATGCCGGACGGCACCCAGGCCTTTGCAGTGGATAACCCTCATTTCATGGGACCTATCATTGCCGCCAAGAAGGACCGTCCCGTCAGGATCGTCTTCTATAACCTGTTGCCGACCGGAGTAAAAGGAGACCTGTTCATTCCAGTGGACACATCCTTCATGGGCTCAGGCATGGGACCGATGGCTATGATGCCTCCAACGGATGAAGGTACTGTTCTGGACGATGTTCGCAACCCGAAGTGCGGAGAAGCGACCAAAGACCGGTCAAAATGCTTTGCCGACACCCGGGCGAGTGTCCATCTGCATGGCGGCATCACCCCCTGGATCAGCGATGGCTCGCCGCATCAGTGGATTACCCCGGCCAACGAGCAAACAGGCTGGCCCGAAGGTGTAGCCGTGCGCCAGGTACCGGATATGATCGGCCAGAAGGCGATAGATGCGGGAATCCCCGAATGTTCCAGCCCAAGCGACGGCTGCTCGACCTTCTACTATACCAACCAGCAAAGTGCGCGTTTGATGTTCTACCACGACCACGCCTGGGGTATTACCCGCCTCAACGTATATGCCGGCGAAGCCGCCGGATACATTATTACCGATGATACCGAGCAGAGCCTGTTCGGGTCGGGCGGCACGTTTTCCGCTCTCGGAGAGGGTATTCCGCTGGTCATTCAGGACCGTACTTTCGTTCCGAATGCCGCCCAGATGGCCGCCCAGGATCCAACCTGGGATTACACCCGATGGGGCAGCGAAGGTGATCTGTGGTATGAGCATGTCTATATGCCCGCCCAAAACCCCAATGACCCTTCAGGTCTCAGCGCCTATGGTCGATGGTTTTACGGTCCATGGTTCTGGCCGCCGGCCAATCCGCTCTATGGCGAAATCGCCAACCCATATTATGATCCGAATTGCAACCTTGATGATAGCACCACGTGGCAATACCAGGTCGATCCGTTTTGCGAACCGCCGACGATCCCCGGAACGCCGAACAACTCCGCCGGAATGGAGCAGTTCAACGATACTCCTATCGTTAACGGCACCGCTTATCCGACCGCCACTGTGGAGCCGACGGCCTACCGTCTGCGCATCCTCAATGCGGCCAACGATAGATTCTGGAATTTACAATGGTACGTAGCCGACCCGACCACCGGAACGGAGAGCGAAGTTGCGCTCAAAGCCTCCGAATTGGCCGCGGCTCAGCTCGATCCCAACATCTTTCCCACGCCGGACACCACCATCAGCCCGGAAGGACCCAGCTGGATCCAGATCGGCAACGAGAGTGGATTCCTCCCGGCTCCCGCAGTCATCCCCAATCAGCCGACCACCTGGATCATCGATCCGACCCGGTTTGATGTCGGCAATGTGGACAAGCACTCCCTTACCCTCGGTCCCGCGGAACGCGCAGATGTTATCGTCGATTTTTCCCAGTTCGCGGGTAAAACACTTATCCTTTACAACGATGCGCCTGCGGCTTATCCTGCCAGGGTAGCTACCTACGACTATTACACCGGCACTCCCGATCTGAGCCCAGCCGGTGCCCCGTATGTCGTTCCCGGCTATGGCCCGAATACGCGCACCATTATGCAGATAAAAGTGTCAGGCAGCGGTGGTGCCGCAACTCCCAACTATGTCAATCAGACTATATTAAATAGTCTCAATGACGCTTTCGCTCATAAACCTGACGGTTCCGGCGTATTCGAATCGGGACAAAATCCCATAATCGTCGGGCAGGCTCCCTATAACTCAGCCTACGGCACGAGCTTCGTCAGTGGAGGCTGGTGCAACAATCCCATATACCCGAGTGCTATGTGTGATGGTTTGGCCCGTATCTTTGACCAGGGTGGCCAGACCCTCAAGTTCGACACTCTGCTTGGCAATCGGCTGGGCGTCAAAATTGAGCCTAAGGCACTCCATGACGAGACCAACGCCACGGACTTTGAGCCCTATGGCCGGATGTCCGGAAATATCGGCGTAGAAGCGGTCCCGGCAACTCCGCTGGGACAGAGTGTCGTTCTGTATCCTTTTGTAAATCCGCCGACGGAGATCTTCGACGGCACAAACCTGCCAGCTACGGATACTGTCACACCGATTGCAACAGGAGATGACGGAACCCAGATCTGGAAGCTCACCCACAACGGAGTGGACACGCATCCGCTGCACTTCCATCTGTATGATGTGCAGTTGCTCAACCGGGTCACCTGGGACAACATCATCATCAGGCCCGATGCCAACGAACTCGGCTGGAAAGATACGGTACGGGTTAGTCCGCTGGAGGATACCTATTTTGCTATCCGGCCGATTATCCCCAGGTTGCCGTTTGAAATTCCCAACAGCATCCGTCCTCTGAATCCGATGATGCCGCTGGGCGACACGTCGATGTTCAATTCCGTCGATGTAAATGCCAACCCGACCAGCCCGATTGTCAATGAACTGAGCAACTTCGGCTGGGAATATATGCTGCACTGCCATATCCTTTCCCATGAAGAGATGGATATGATGCGGCCTGTATCTGTAGCGATGCCGCCGAACGCTCCCGACGGACTTACCTTCTCTGCCGCCGGTGGGAATACCTTGACCTGGAATGATAACTCAATCAATGAAACATCATTTTTGGTCCAGAAAACTACAGACGGCGTAAATTGGACCGATGTGGGAATCAACCCATCTCCGCTTGATCAGGAGAACACCACCGGGATACGCACCCTGACCGATCCGACCTACACTGCAAACGCTACCGTCACTTATCAGGTTGTGGCTCAGAACACAGTCGGCTATGGCCCGGAATATCCAACCGTTACCGCTAAATCGGTCTCTGCCCCGCTGGTAGTCATACCACCGCCGCAACTGAATGCGCCATCCAATCTGGTCGCCCAAGCCGGACCGGCTGGTCCAACACCGGCTTCGGTAACACTGACCTGGAATGACAATTCTGCGGCGCCGGTCGCTGAAACCGGATTCACGATTGAAAGAGCGTTGAACAGCACCTTCACAACAGGAGTTGCCACATTCAGCAGAGGAGCAAACTCAACGGCAACAGCATCGTTCATCGATAACACGACAGCCGCGTCGACCACCTATTATTACAGGGTCCGTGCCTTCAACGGCAACGGCAACACGGCCTGGTCGAATACCGCGACGGTCACGACCCCGGGATTGACTCCGGCGGCGCCGACCAGCCTGCGGGCGATGCTGACCAGCACCTCGTTTGTTATCATGAGCTGGAGAGACAATTCAACAACCGAGCAGGGCTTCTATGTCGAGCGATTGAACAATGGAACCTGGACCAGGATAGCCCAGACGGCGGTCAACTCAACGACCTACCGGAACCTCGGACTGACCCGCAGGACCACGTATTCCTACCGGGTACAGGCGTATAACGCCAATGGTGTTTCCGGGTATTCCAATGTATTGACAGTGACTACCCGTTAGTTCTGGTGTGTAGCCGGCGAGAGTCTCTTGCCGGCTACACAAATCTTTAGAGGGAGATATTTATGAAAAATTTTATTTTCACCTGTTTATTTCTGGTTCAGGCAGTATCGGCGGGAGTGGCTTTGGCCGGACCGATATCTGTAAATTTCAGTGATCAAATTATGAGCACCGATCTCCTACCGCGGATACCACGGTAACCCAGAACGGTGTCACATTCAGGTATGATAATTTTGGATCCGAACAAATTCGCCACTATTGACCAGATTCGGAATATACGGAAGCACCGGTGGTATGCTTGTCCTTAATTTTAACTCTCCGACCACAGCACTGAACGTGAATTTTAGTTTGGAGCCTTTTTCGCCAACTACGTCAGACGCCCTCCTCTATTCTCTGAGTGCTGTATTTTCCAAGGATGGTGATCCATTGGATGCAGTGTCGGTAGAATCGATTTTTTCTCTGTACGATCCACCTGACCCAATCGATCCAACTCTTGGAGTGGCTTTCGGTTCGCTCGATTATCAAGGTCTCGCTTTTGATAAAGCCGAGTTGTTGTTCTCAACTGATGCGCCCTACTTCTTTGTTGACAGCGTTTCATACACACCTGCCCCAGTCCCCGAACCGGCCACAGTCCTCCTGTTTGGGACCGGGCTGGTTGGACTCCTCGGGTATCGGCTGCGTGGGAAAAAAAGCTAAAGTTGCCACACCATCCAACCTCAAATCATGGAACCGGATATCCTGATTGAGGATTATTCCAACAAACCGGTAGACATCATCATTTGCATCGGGGAGGGAGTTAATCCTCCCCGATGTGCCTCTGCTTTCCGAAAAATATTGAACCTTCCGATTGCTTGAATTTATTCTTTTACTTTACCATCGTTTTCACAGCACTATAGTGACCTAAGACAGACGATGGCATGAACCTCCCAATATTCATATCCAGACTGACTTAATAATGTCTAGCCAAATTGGACTAATCAGTGACGTGCATGCAACAGCCGGGCCTCTAAGGGAGGCTCTCGCAATCCTTGAGAGGAAAAGTGTCGATCGGATCATTTGTACAGGGGATATCGCGGGATATGGAAATCAACTCAACGAGTGCATTGAACTGCTTATCGACAGCAATTGCCTGGCGATTCTGGGCAACCATGATGTTTGGTATAGTGACCGGCATATCGGAACGATGGACCAGCCGGTTGCAGCATTTTTCCACAACTTACCCATCACATGGCAAGCAACCATAACAGGGAAAAGGATTTTTGCGGTTCATGCCAGCCCGCCTGCATCAATGAAAAGGGGAATCACCCTGCTCGACCAGTATGGAAAAATCATATCCGGCGAAAAAGATCAATGGGAACTCGAGCTGGAAGGATATAATTATGACATCCTTATTGTCGGACATACCCATCAGGTCTATGCAGAATATTTAGGGCGGATCCTGGTTATCAACCCCGGCAGCACCAAATTCAACAACAGTTGCGCGATATTGCGCCTTCCGGAGATGGAAGTGAGCGTCTTTCCGTTATCGGGGAAAAACATCAGAAAGATTTGGCACTGGGGTATGACCAAATAACTTTTCAATTACCCTTTCTTTACACAATCGGTGTGAATTGTGACAAGTCGAAGATGCCCAGTCTTTTCTCTATCTCCGCCACCGAATCCACCATTTTTTCGAATCCCCCCTTACCGAAAAGCTCCTGTTCCTTGTCCTCGAACTTTTCGCCGAGTTCATTAAACTCTTTCGGAGAGACTACCGAACGAAGCGCCGGAAAAAGCACGGTATCTTCCCGAGCGGCATGAGGCCGGTACATGCGGATGAAAGCCCGCATGTCCTGAGAAAGATTCTGCTTCGCCAGCGGAGTCACGAACGCTGACGGCTTTGAGGATTCCCAAATACGCTTGGTGAGACGTCGTCCCTCCTGGTGCTGTGCATAAAGTACCTTTACGAGATCTCTATATTTTCCGGAAAGTTGAAAGCGAGGGAACAGCTCATTTTCTTCGAGTTTTTCATGGTAGTCTTCAACTACCCGCCTTATAATTTCGGCACAGTCCCCAACAACTCCGGGAGGTATTTCCTTTGTAGCGTCGAGACGTCTTATCACCTCTTCGTAGGCAAGGAGCAGCCGACGCAAAACTCCATGCTCGCGCATGAGGTCTTCTGTAGGCCCCACCTTCTCCTTTTCTTCAGTTTCCATTTTTGCAGCTGCCAAAGCTCCACCGGATAGCATAGGTAAAACCATACCCGCAGCAAGGCTGCCGGTCGCACATAAAAATCGGCGTCTTGACGCCAGCGTTTGCATATCCATGATTTCCTCCCGAAGCAAATAGAGTTTCCAGGGCACAATTTATGTTGCATTCATAGGATAGGAAGATAGATACGATTCTATGGCAATGCAAATAAGATGGCGTCGTGAAAACTCTTCACCTTCTTCGTTGCCACAAATTATCAATCATTTCGAAGTGCCTCTTGTACATTGAAATGATTGATAATCCGCGCGCCTCGAATATGAAGTTTCTTACTTAGCCATCCATGATTTTTTGGTTTTTTACGAATTTGTCAAATAATATGGTCTCGTAAAAAAACCAAATTTGCTTGGCGTGTGACAGAAACATTGCTGTTCAGAAATTGATCGGCTAGGATGGCATGCATCGACAAAAAGGTTTAGGCCGGAAGGTCAATTTAATTTTTTTGCCAAACAAAAATGATTACTTATCACCATACATAACCCAACATATCGGTCAGGATGGCAACCGGCTCACGAAATGTCTGAATAGTAAAATCGCCCCTGAAAGATCTCATCAAAACATAGAATAAATGACCAATCCGGAGGAAGCAAAAATGGAACAGCAAAAAGGTAAATGCCCCCACTGCGGCAAGGAAATACCCGATCATGTACTTTACAGATGTGTTCGCTGTTTTACAGCGTACTGCATGGCGTGCGACGATTCCGATACAGGAAAAATCTGCCCCAAGTGCGGTATGGGCTCCCGTATGATACTGGACCAGGGCAATTCCGACAGGAATGCAAGATAAAAATATTTCTAGAAAAAAAGGCAGAACAGTGAAGAAAATTATTGTGGCCCTGGTTATTGCGGCGGCCGTCGGCTATGGCCTGCTCGGCTACCATTTTATCCTGTTTGACAACAGTTTCAAAGTTATCAAGAAAACCGGTTTCCGTTACGAGGACACCTTTATTGACGCCCGGGGTGCGAAAAAGTTTCAGCTTGCATTAAAACCGGATCTGCTGGCTGCGGGAATTACCGATGTGATTAACCAGGTCGATCAGAAATTTGAGAAAACAACCAAATAAATTGAAGAGCCCTTTCCATGGAAGCGGCTCACTTCCTGCCCGGGTACTGGCGCTCATCACTCTGACTTTTTAGCGGAGGCCGCATCGCCATGCAGCAAGGCGACAGGCCAGGACTGCAACAGCAGCTCGACCCTCAGCAGGAGTGGTCCTTCTTCCGGAACGGTGATATACCAAGAGGCATCCGAAAAGATATTCCGCAGCTTGATTCCTGCCAGCTGCTCAGGCAGCCTTATCTCGGTATCCTGCCAAACCGTCCCGGCAAACGGTAACTCCTTCTTGCCTTGCATGAGCGTCAGATAGAGCCGTGGAGCAACGATTATAGCCACCCGATTATTTTTCTCCCTGGCAAAAGCGCAGATATGTTTGTCTTTACTGCCTGTGACTTCGAGCGGCAGATAACTGCCGTCCGAGAAAAGATCGTTCAGGGAATTTCTCAGCCGCAGGGTCTGTACCACGATATACATTTTCGCCCGTCCATCAGCCAGATTGGCCAGCAGATCCAGTTGCAGTGTTTTCAGGTCAACTTTTTCCGTATCGACTTGGTCCAATAGAGATACTATCATCGACTGCCTCTTCTTATAGTCAACCGGACGGCGGCTGTCGGGGTCTACCAGACAGAATCTCCAGCTTTCGTTTCCCTGGTATATATCGGGAATACCGGGCGAAACTAATTTCAAAAAGACCTGGGAGAGACTGTTCAACATCCCGAACCAGGCGACGTTCTGTTGAAAAGAGAGAAAATCATTCAGGAAAGGACTGTTCGATGCGTCGAGACTCGCCTCAACAAAGCGGACAAGGGCCTGTTCGTAGTCAATGTTCGGATTCGTCCAGCTGGTGAGCATTTTAGATTCCCGGCTGGTTTTCAGAGCCATGTTCTTCATGCGCTCGATGAACTCAGTGCGACCCTGATCATCCAGAG
Organism: uncultured delta proteobacterium; assembly: GCA_963835305.1. Lineage (GTDB taxonomy): Bacteria > Desulfobacterota > Desulfobulbia > Desulfobulbales > Desulfocapsaceae > Desulforhopalus_A. The sequence continues at coordinate 239,732 of CAWIEU010000004.1, read as the reverse complement.
GCTCCAGGGGCCATGCTCCAACGAGATTTTGATAAAAGGCATATTCATCATTTTTCGATGGAGCCGGGTTATTATCGATTTTTGCTTTATGAGAACGGTTCTGCAGACTCCAAAGCTTGATACTTTGGTGCCACTCATTCGCCGTTTCCGTAATTACGTTAATACGGGCCCGGACATCCTCACTCCGTTTGGAGTCATGTGTCGAGGTATTCAGCATGCAGTGCGGCCAGTACCGCACCCGGGTCTGGTTAGTTTGATGAAATGCCCCGACCGAAATACCAAAGCACTTGGGATTGCCTCCGACCTCGTTCAGGGAAAGCAGACGGTTATATCTGTAAAAAAAGGTGTCTTCCAGACCTTTAGCCATTACAGGTCCGGTATACTGTTGAAACTTCTGGACGAAATTTAAATATTTCCTTTTCTGGCTATCGTTTTCCTGGATCTCCAGCAGTAAAACCGATTTAATGAAACCAAAGACATTGGTATCTTCCAGATGCTGTCTGGAGATAGCCTTGGCCAATGCCCATTCAATGAACTGCGCGTCGCGTTCGGCAATTTCGCCGGAAGAGGTATAGGTTCTATAGACCGGGAAAAAGCAGACAACCTCGATCAAGCCGTCGCGAAGACTATTGAAGGTTAAATCCCTGGTACGGCGGTTCGACCTGGCCAGTCTGTATAACAAACCGGCCAGGACGTTGAGTTCGCCTGCCATCGAAGACCTGATAATCAGCTTTTTGCTGTCATACAGCAGCCGGTCATAATCTATCCTCGTTCCGATGAATCGTTGGTAGCTTAAAGTCATGGTCTTTTCGGCTGCCGGATCAATAAAAAGTCCATTCAGCAGATTGGAAAATTCATAACCGGTCGTGCCGCTGATAGGCCAGTTTTCAGGAAGTGATTCAAAATCAGCCAGCACTTTTTCGACAACGACATATAACGGAACAGTATTCGGGTCTTCCGGATCCCGAGAGCATTGCGAACTGTCCCGGAGCTCTTCCCCGGCGGCGACGGCCTGCAGGCGGCAAAAATACTGCAGAGGATCATAAAGTCCGTCAGGATGGTCAATCCGCAGACCATCGAGCTTGCCGGTTGCCACAAGATCCATGATCAGCTTATGCGTTTCGGTGAATACCTCGAGGTCTTCCATGCGCAGAGCCGCCAGATCGTTGATATCGAAAAACCTGCGGTAATTTATTTCGTCAGCCGCCACCCGCCAGAAAGCAAGCCGGTATGGCTGATCATCGAGCAGGGCGTGGAGCAGATCGAAACTATCAGGTTTATCCTTCATTCCATTGAATAAAATGACATTTTCCTCGATAAACCGCTTAATCTCGGAATGTTGCCGGCAAAGCCGGGCCAGAGTTCGCTTGCTCACCTCTTTACTGCGGTGGCGAACCTGCATCATTTCCGGTGAGGCCTCTTCGTAGCCGGGCAGGTTGGCAAATGATTGAATGAGATTTTGAAACTCCTGGTAACTATGGTGATCTTCCCCCAGCCGATTTTCCAGGCGCTGCAGGTCGTAACTCAGCAACGCCGGATAGGTTCGTGGACTGACGGGAAATCGATGCTCATAATATCTGATTGAAAAACTCCCTGAATTATCATCAAATTCGATGGATAACTCCCCGTTTTCAAGTATTTTTCCATAATAGTCGCCAAGAATAGGTAAAAGGAGACGTCCGGCAAGGTCCGCTTGCTGAGGCTGCCAGTTTATATCAAAAAATCGCGCGTATTTGGAAGCTTCCCCATTTTCCAGGACATCCATCCACCATTTATTATCGGAGCCGATGCCCATATGGTTGGGAACAATATCCAGAATCAGGGCCATTCCCTGCTGTTCGAGAACGGCCAAAAAACTTTCAAAATCCTCCCTCTTACCGATTTCCGGATTTATCGTGGAATGGTCAATAATATCATAACCATGGGAACTGCCCGGTCTTGCAGTCAGAAAAGGAGAAACATAACAATGGCTTATTCCAAGTTTTCGCAGATAGGGAATGATCGCCGCAGCCTGCTGAAAGGTAAAATCCTTATGCAGTTGAAGCCGGTAAAATGAAATCGGCGAGGGCTGCCCCTGCCTCTTTTTGCGATCGGAGGCCAGTGCTGAAGGACGAACGTTGCCGACGCCCCGTTCGCGGCAAAGTGCCTTGAAGAGCGAGATATTCTCCGGTTTGCCCATGATCTCTTCAAGATCAAGAGGATAGGCGGTTTCCCAAAACTTCTGACAACGTAAAGAGGGCGGTTCAGCCTGGTCTTCCAGCCCGAGAAGGTCGTTCATGGCAATCAGGAGGATTTTCGCGGGAGTTCTGGCTAAAAAAACCTGCAGAGCCGTGATCAGCGACTGATCCATTTCCCTCGATCCCGCCTGATCAACAGTGTAGCCCTCCGGCAGAAGTTCCTCGTGATCGAGACTGATCAAAAAATGCACCCGGTCGGAGGCCCTGGAGACAATCGCTTTTTCTCTTTCGGCATCATCCATGAAAAGTTGTTCCGCCGCCTGAAGAGCGAGGTCCCTGCTGTTCCAGAATCCGTTGGTGGTCGTCAGAAACGGGGCCGAGGAACTCGTCACGGCCTTGGCCGGATAGTCGGTAATGCCTAACCAGCCGCCTAGGTCATTCCTGGTCTGAAAAAAGACTTTTCTGGGAAAGATGTTCCTCTCCATCACCTGCTGTTGCAGCTCCTGGGGCAGCAACTGAACATTGTCCGCTATAACCAGGCAGCGATTCCTTTTGCTCTCCAGAGTAATGATGCCCAGCAGCTCTCTAAAAGGAAGGGAGACAAAGGAGCGAAACCTTTTATCCATTCCGGCAAGTTCAAAATAGGTCTGAAAATAATTGGCAAACGAGTTGATTATAATGGCTCCGGTGTATCGCATACTTCGCCGCAGCCCCTCGATAAAAGGCCGGAAGCGAATTTGTTTGAGAGACTCCGGCAAAAAGAAAGGCAAACCGGCGGCAGATTCATTGCCCGGGCTATCCAGCGGTTGCCCGGCCACCACTGCCCCGTTCAACAGTGAATCCTTATAACGCCAGGCCTCAAAGCCATTTGCATGAAAACCGTAGGGAAATTCTCCCACAAGACCTACCTTCAGTCCGAGTTCCATGGAGCGGCGGCCGATCGCCGCGAGTTGCATCTCTGCCTGCCATTGCAGATAATGGAAGTAGCCAGTCTCGTACTCCTGCCCGGCGGCAAAATCTCTCACTTCCCGGGAATTGCAATCCCTGAAGACAGCCGGCCAGCTGGACCAGCCTGCCGCATACTGCTCATCGGAGCCGAACTTTTCCTGAATTGCAGAGAATAATCCGAATTGACGGAGGGTTTCTCCCCTTTTTTTCTGGAATCGACGAAACTCGGTACCCCTGGAAGTTTCGGGATAGAGATGATTTGCATGGAAATATTCCCAGAGCTTCTTTAAAATCCGGCTCTTGATTTCGCATATCTCCCCATAATCGATCCGGTCCCGTTCTTTTATCATGGTCAAACGGGCCTGGAATTCTGTCTGCTCAATGATTTCATTTATTGCATCGCATTCCGTAAAATCTTCGATCGCCTCGACATCGATAAAAAGGACATGCAACAGGGAGCGGCAGGAAGGGCTGTAAGGATTCGGCGGCTCCGGTGAGTCTCCGGCAGTCGCCATACAGGCGGCTAGAGGCGCGGTATGCAGGGTACCGGCGCCCGCTGCGGCGCTTATGCCGAGAATTCTCTTGAGATCGGAAAAATCACCGATACCCCAATTCGTTCTCGAACGGACGGCATGCAGGTGAAGACTCAGCCCCCATATCCGCTTATCGTCGGAGATTCCCGGAGGCACGTAACATTTTTCAGGGGTTACAATAACAAGAGATGTAGCCGTCGCTTCCTCGGGAAAGTCCTGCAGGGAGATGACCAGCTCATGATAGCCAAGGGGCAGGCTTACCCCCAGGGCAAGGGATTGAAGCAGGTAGGAACTGTCATCGCGGCTGTCGGCTTCAATGTGTGAGATAATAACAAGGTCGTCCTGCCTGAAGCTGCCGCTGTGTTGTTTTCCGCCTTCTTCGGTAAGTGTCCAGGAATACTCCCGTTGAGTTCCGCTCAATAGCCGCAGAGGCAGAGTGAGCGGCATCTGCCTTTCCTCTACCACGTGCACGGGATCGATAATTCTCTGCCATTGCCGCAAGCGAAGCTGCCGGAGTAGCTTCTCCGCATCGGCTGCCGTGGTGACAGGCAGATTCGCCGCCTGCAGGAGGGAGAGAAGGTATTGTTCCAAGGCGGGTTGCTCTTCAACGTCGGCTGCCTGCTCAACTGTTATGCCATGGAAGGCGGCGAGTTCCCTCAGTGCTTGTTCATGCATGGGCAATCCCTTTATCTTCCAGCAGCCAGACGATACTCTTCGGGTAAATACAGCGGGGAGATAGAGGATAATCGCCCTCCGCCCTATATTGATAGAGAAGCTTCGAGTCCGAGTCGGACACAACACTGACTTGATTTTCCCATAACGTCCCCGCTATTTCAGGATCGACGCTGATGCTCTGGTCATGTAAGCTGAAAATTACCGAAAGGAGGTCGCCATTTGCCAGTCTCCACCAGGCCTTCAGCGCCTTTTCAGCCAGGATTTGAAATCCCGCCTCGTTTTTCCGCAGGTTTTTCAGCCGGGGAACGATTTCCTGTTGCCGGATAGCCAGGAGTTCCCGGTATAACCGGAGAGTCGGATTATTGCCGTTCTCATCGGCTCTCCGCCAGTCCAGCTTGGATTTTTGGAACGTGCTTTCGGAGCTTGGATCGGGAATTTCCTCACGGCTCTTCGGAGAACTGAACTGGGAAAATTTCTCAAATTCTTTCCTCCTGCCGGCTGTAACGCTTTCGGACAGCTCCGGACCAAAGTTACAGAAAAAATAGAACGGACTTTCAGCGCCGAATTCCTCCCCCATAAAAAGCAGCGGCGGCGAAGGGGCAAGCAGGAAGAGAGCGGCGAGAATATTCAGGTCCCGCGTATCGCTCAGCGAGTTAAGTCTTTCCCCGAAGGCCCGATTGCCTATCTGATCGTGATTCTGCAGAAAAGAAACAAAAGCCAGTGGCGGAAGATGTGCACTCGGCTCTCCGCGTTTTTCATTCTGTCGATATGGAGATCTTTCACCTTGATAGGCGAAACCTTCAGTAAGACACCGGCCAAGATGTTGAATCGGCTTATCACTGTAGTCCTGATAATAGCCTTCAGTTTCACCTGTCAAAAGAATATGGCAGGCATGATGGAAATCGTCATTCCATTGCGCGGTGTAAAAAAGCGGCCCCCCTTCGGGTATTCTGGAAAGATAGCTTGAACAGTTGTGATCATTTTCCAGCACAAGGTGAATCTTTCGCCGCTTACCCGGGCCATCATGAACGCTTTGGGCGATTTCTTCGAGAATGTCGGGACGGGATGCATCAAAAATGGAATGCACCGCATCGAAACGCAGGCCATCCATATGGTATTCTTCAAGCCAATACAGAACATTGTCGATGTAAAATTTACGAACGAATTCCCGCTGACTGCCGGAAAAATTAATAGCCGAGCCCCACGGAGTCTGAAACTTTTCCGTAAAAAAAGCGTTTCGGGCATACACATAGAGATAATTGCCTTCCGGCCCGAAATGGTTGTACACGACATCGAGAAAGACCATCAGACCTTTTCGGTGAGCCGCATCCACTAATTCTTTCAAATCCTCCGGCGTGCCATAACTGCTGCACGGCGCAAAGAGCAGCGCGCCGTCATAGCCCCAGTTGAAGCGGCCGGGAAACTCGGCAACCGGCATGATCTCAATGGCGGTTATCCCTAAATTGGCGAGATAGTCAAGCCGATCAATAACCCCCCGGAAAGTTCCTTCCGGCGAAAAGGTCCCGACATGGAGTTCATAAATAACCGCTTCCTCCCATGGTTTTCCCCGCCAGTCTGCATCCTGCCAGTTATATTCGTCCGGATCGCAGATCACACTCGGGCCATGAATATCAGCACTCTGGCGGCGACCGGCGGGATCGGGCACCAACAGGTCCCGATCGATCCGAAACTGATAGAGATCACCGGGAGCGGCTGTCTGGTGATGTATGACATACCATCCTTCTTCCTGCCGCTCCATCGGCAATATCTGGTCTGCCGGAGGCTGTTGCGCTGCTTGAGAGCGCTTAGTCAAACATAAATCAACCTGCCCTGCTTCCGGAGCCCACAGACGAAATAAAACTCCCCCGTCCGGCATGATGCACGTGCCGAAATTCAGAGAACAATGATGGGATGATTTCTTATGTTTCGGCATACCGGTCCGTTGTCTTCCATGGTTAGCGGAAAAAGGCTGTTTCCGGATGGGCGCCGGTCATCCTCCTCCCACCCGTTTGGCTGCAGGAAATATCCCGGCCGGACTGGATCGGCCAAACGGCGTTTCACTCCGGCCGTGGCAAACAAACTCCTTCACGAGAGGACCGGACAGGAATAATGCCTCTCCTGTCGCGACCCCCCTGTTCTCTGATCAAGCAGAAGCAGGTTTCACCGTGCCTTTATACTTTGCATAGAGATCATGGATACGCTCTCTAAGCTTCCTGATTTTCTTGGAATCTTCCTCTTTAATCCAGCGGGGTTCACTGATTGAAAAGATCATCTTTGCCAACTCGTCGAGATAATGTTCAGTAGCCATGCACCACTCATCCGTACATATATGCTGCATCTCTTTAGCCTCATTGATGTCTTTATCAAGCACATCGAGGGAAGCAGTCAAATTGGTAATAAAGCCACGGTGAGTCATGATAAATGATTCTTCCATCTTCTTTTGTTGTTCCATTTTATCCTCCTAACATGATCCAAGTGATAGCCGACGGTTCAATTGTCATGATTGTCAACGAAAAACATTACAGGTCCGCCGTATCGTATTTACAGGCTATTGCCACAGGTCGGAAAACAGCAATTCTGCAAAATCCTCCCATCCACAGGGAGCCAGTTGCCTTTATGCAGGCTGTTTTCCTGTAAAAAATCAGAAAACAGCGGTGAGGTACATAAGCTTTTGTCTGTCTGAAAAACTAAATTTGCAAATAACATGCCTGTAGAGTGGGCGAGCACTCACGTATTGCCGGGTCCGGCAAGTTGACGTTCTGCATATCAATAATTCGTATCCACTTTCACTTGCCTTCCTCTGACAAATGGTATGATTCTTGAATTATCGCATACAAGTCAAATCGCCAAACGCAGTAAAAAATTATGTATCATCAAGGACAGATACGGGCCGGCCACCTGTATCAGGGAAAATTTAAGGGCTGTATAAGGTGGAGTCGTTCGGTTCTGCGAATCATTTGAGCCGAATTGTTTTCACAAAGTGTCCGACGCAAGAAGACACTGTCCACTCCCGCAAGACTTCGGCAGATAACCCCATGATCACGCCTGATCAGGCAAACACAACAGCCGGCAAACTGACCGGGCTGTCAACGAAGAGGTTCAAAGATGATATCATTCAATAAAAAACGTACTCTGATCGCTCCCATTCTCATCCTCATCGGCATCATCATTGGCCTGGGGCTCGCACTCAATTTCAACAGACAGCAGGTATCTCTAGCGGAAAAAAGTCTTATACCGCTTGAAAGCCGACAGGAGCTGGATAAAATCAGTGACGCCTTGTCCGAGCTGGCCGCGGCGGTGAGTGGTTCGGTTGTCAATATCTCGACTACGAGAATTGTGGAACAGCAACAAAATCCCCTGAACGATCTCTTTAACAATCCCTTTTTCAGAAGATTCTTTGATGTACCCCAAAATCACGGAGACGAACATCGGGAATTCCGTGCTTCAGCTCTCGGCTCCGGGGTAATCGTTTCCAGCAATGGCCATATTCTGACAAATAACCATGTAATCAAAGGGGCGGAAAAAATTGTCGTAACCCTCATGGATAAAAGGACTTTTAAGGGAAAAGTGATTGGAGCCGATCCAAAAACCGATCTCGCCCTGGTAAAAATAGACGCAGTCGATCTGCCGGCCCTCTACATGAATGACAAGTATAACCTGCGGGTCGGAGAACTTGTTATCGCAGTAGGTATTCCCTTCGGCCTGAGTCACACGGTGACCATGGGGATTGTCAGCGCCGTTGGCCGCTCTCATGTAGGTATAGTGGATTACGAAGATTTCATTCAGACGGATGCAGCCATTAATCCCGGCAATTCGGGCGGCGCCCTGGTCAACAGCAACGGCGAGCTGGTGGGGATAAATACTGCTATCTTTTCCACCAGCGGCGGCAATATGGGTGTTGGTTTCGCCATCCCGGTCAAAATGGCCAAGCCCGTCATGGAAAGTCTGCTTAAATACGGCAAAGTCATACGTGGCTGGCTGGGCGTGAGTATTCAGGACATCACCCCGGAAATGGCTGAATATTTCGGCATGAAAAAAGCGACAGGCGCGTTGATCAGCGATGTTCTGAAGGATGGTCCCGCAGACAAGGCGGGTCTGCAGCAGAAAGACATCGTGATTACTTATAATGGTAAACCCGTTCAGGATGCCACAACCTTAAAAAATGAAGTTGCCGACACTGCCCCCGGCACCACGGTGAAAATTACCGTCCTTCGGGACGAACGCAAAAAAGAGTTTAAAGTTGTTCTCGGGGAGCTCCCGGCAAAGCTTCCCGGCGAGGAGACAAAGTCTCCGGAGCGGCAAAACCCCGGCCAGGAGAGTTTTTATGGTGCCCAGGTACAGAACCTCACCCCGGAAATCCGCAGCCAACTCTCTATTCCGGATATTGTAAAAGGTGTTCTGGTGACTGAGGTCGAAGGCGGCAGCAAGGCGGAAGATGTGCTGCAACAGGGGGATGTCATTATGCAGGTCGACCGAAAGGACATCGGCAATATCCGGGATTTGCAGAACGTCAAAAAATCTCTCAAAAGCGATAAGGTTATCGTGATCCTGGTGTATCGAAACGGCAGCAGTCTCTTTTTGACCTTAACGCCCTGACGGCGACAGCCACACGAGTAAATATCGACACCTTCCCTGAGGGACAGATATCTCTCTCTGCAGGCGAGGAGGAAGCTATGGATCAGCAGCGAATACAAAATGGACTCTGGGGCCTGTTTATCGGTGACAGCCTGGCCATGCCGGCGCACTGGTACTACAATATCGAAAATCTCAAAGCGGACTTCAATGGTTCGATAGAAGATTATCAGGCTCCGCCCCACCCTCATCCGGAAAGTTTCATGGTCGGTATGGATTACCATCCCGATCTTGAATCGGTCCGGAAATATGGACGAAAGCACGACATCCTGCACGACCATGTTCATTTCTACGCGACCAACTACTCGACGCTCACCATCGACAACTCTGAACAGGAATCCGAACACGGCAACAAGACACCGAACATAGAAAACCGTTTTCACTATCATCATGGACTGGTCAGGGGAGAAAACACGCTGGGAGCCCATCTGGTCAGGGTGCTGATGCGTTCGATCGTCAGTAGAGGCAAGTATGATGAACAGGGGTTTATTGACGATTTTGTCGACTACATGACGACCCCGGGACTCAACCGTGATCCCTATACCGAGATATATCTTAGACGCTGGTTTGAGAACTATAGCCGGGGCCTGCCCACCAACAGCTGTGCCGAAAGACAACGTTCGGTCTGGTCGATAAGCTCCCATGGAGGATGCATACGGCCGCTGATTGTCGCCCTCATGGCGGCCAATGCTTACCAGGGAATCGGCCTGGCGATTGAGCACCAGAACCTGACTCACCGCTCGGAAAATATCGCAAGCGCGCTGCACATCCTGGTGCCGCTGCTTTTTGATCTCGCTTCCGGCCGGGACAGCTCGGTTGCGCTGCAAAGGTACGCATCCTATGTGCATGCTCCCGCAATCAGGGGAGATGAACTGTTTGCCATGTACAGGGAATATAAGGGCCCCGGCAATATACCCAAAGAGATCATGTGGCAGGTGCATACACAACTGCAGCGGGAGCCTTTCGAGCTCGAAGAGTTTTCCGCCCTGCCGGAAGAAGAATTAATCCGGGTGCTGGCCACCGCCTGCTATCCTGAACACGGCCTGCCGTTATTATTCAGCCTGATACAAAAACATGAATTCAAGGTCAGAGATGGACTCTTGGCAAACGCCAATGCCGGAGGAGACAATGTCCATCGGGGAATGATCATGGGGTTGCTGGTGGGTAGCGCCGCTCCGGAAATTCCTGAAAAACTCATAGTAGGACTGAAGGACCATAAAGAGCTGGGCAAAGAGATCAAGGCGTTCAGCGAAGTCGCCATAACCGGCAGCAATTTCTAACCATGAATATACGTTTATTTTCCGTACGATGGGGCGAACCTATATGTTCTGCAGGGGCAACCTATGTATTCGCCTATGTGTTCCGTAGGGGCGAACCTATGTGTTCGCCCAATTTACTCCAGATCCCGGATCAACCCCCGATATTCAGAACAAAACGAATCGCCTCTGGCCTTCAGGGCCATGGCCAGTGCTCTGGGAATATTGAGAGCGAGATTGCCAAGCAATTTTTCGTTATAGTTTTGTTTAAAATTTACGGGGATACGCAAGCTCCAGTTCTCCTCGCTCACGGTGCCGGGTTTGTTATATGTTTCCTTGTTGCCCAGCAGATCGGTGAAGAATACCATGACATTTTTTGCCGGACCGACAAACAAATCGGCGAACTTGGCCTGGACCAGTTCCGCCGGATCGGCGGCAAGACGTTCCAGCCATTTTGTCCGCTCTGCCTCCGGGATGCAGAGACGCCCCGCCAGATACTCGGCCTGGCTTCGTGAAAGACCTTCCCGCAGCCACCTGTCAGCCACCTGCCGGATCGGCGCGGTATCGTGATTCCCCAGCATCATCCAATCTTCCGGCTGCGCATTCTCACTGCGGTAGACATCACGCTCATTGGCGAGATCAGCCTTCTGGGTCACCCGGAAACGGCCCAGACCGTACAACTCCATGACCCGTTTGAGTGGATAGGGCTGGGTGCTGAGAATTTCACAGGCAATCGTTTCGACACCACCCCATTTTTCCTTGACGGTTTGCATTATCACGTCAATCAGTTGCGCATAGCGCTTAACCTGGTTCCGATCCAGATCCGTCACCCAGTCGTCATCGTAGCGCTCTTTGCCGCTGTTCAGCTGATCCGGCCGGACTATAGCGTATTTGAGCAGCACGGGATGATCGGGTGCCGAGGGAGAGGCAAAGAGGCGGGCACCATTTTGCACGGCCTGGAAAGGATCATCCTGGTCGACCCGGTAGACCCAGGGGCAGACCAGGCCATGGGGATGATCAAGACGAAGCCCGTCAAATTCCGCAACCAGTTTTTCAACCCTTTGCCTGAGAAAATGAACTGCGGCGCCTGGTTGTTTTTCCCCTTTGCCGCCTTCGGCATAATAGCGTTGCGGGTCAAGGACAGGATAGTTCCACGGCTGTCCTTCCGGATTGGTGCGGCTCGGCGGCGCCCCCATAACATAAGCCGGCAGCAGAAACGATTGTGCGTACCACCCATCACGGCTGGAAAGGCCGATCTGGAAGTCCCCGAAAAGTTTCAGCCCAAGGCTCCGGCATCTCCTTCGTAATTCCTTATGCTGCTCCGCCAGTAAAAACTGAATGAAACTAAAATCTTCAACGGCTTCCGCATGGTGCCGCTGCAGGAAGCAAAGCCGCCGGCGCGCCGGTTCCTCTCCGGCTGCTGCCTCCGGTCCGAAAAGATCCCGGTCAAGGCACCCTTCTTGCGTGTAACCCCACTGCTTCCAGGTTTTACCGCCGTAATGCAGCTGCAGGAGCTGATAGAGCGCATCTCTTTCAAGCCATGCCGCATTCTGCCTGCGGAAAATGCCATACGCCTGGTGCAGGGCTGAGAAGGCAGAGGACTTCCCTGCCCTGAGCCCCCGTCGATACCTTGAACAGGCTTCAGCGGAAATTTTCTCTATGGCCAGACGGGCAAAGGAATCATTCACCCTGGTACCGCCGACAGGATTTTGCGCCGTGAGTCCGGCCAGTTTTTCCGCCGACAACAAGTGTGATCTGATTAAGGCATGCGGTGCCAGGGATAGCGGACTCTTAGAAAAAAAGCTGCCGTCATAAGGGGAGGAGTTATCCGGCGAGGTTATCCCCTGCGGACCGAGTTGAACACCGTTGAAGCCCAACGACCTGATAAACTCGAGAAAGTCCGCGGCGCCGTCCGAATACGGCGACCCACGCCCCAGATCCTCCTCAGGCAGACTTGGAAAAGCCGGATCCTGAATACCGAGCAGGAAGTTCCGGATCCCGAGAACTTCCAGGGCCCTGTCTATCCTTGTCTGCATTTCCCCTCAGCGTTTCAGACGAAAGACGGTCATAGACAACGGCGGCAGAGTAATATTAAGTGAATGACTCTCGCCATGGATCGGCTGGGGAGTCGCCTCCTTTCCGCCGAAATTTCCCTGACCGCTGCCGCCGTATAACGGGGCGTCACTGTTCAGAACCTCCTCCCAATAGCCCATTTCCGGAACACCCAATCGATAGTTCATTCTTGGTACCGGAGTGTAATTGCCGATACAGACAACCACGTTATCCGGATTTTTGCCTCGGCGGACGTAGCTCAGAATACTCTGCTGATTGTCGTTGCAGTCTATCCAGGAGAACCCCGCCGGATCGTTATCGAGTTCATGAAGAGCGGGTTCCCCGCGCAGAAAGGTATTAAGATCACGGACCCAGCGCTGCAAACCCTGATGAAAAGGAAACTGGAGCAGGGGCCAGTCGAGGCTCGCGTCATGATTCCATTCATGCCATTGACCGATCTCGCAACCCATGAACATGAGTTTTTTGCCGGGATGGGTAAACATGTATCCGTAAAGCAGCCGTAAATTGGCGAACATGCGCCAGTGGTCGCCCGGCATCTTGCCCAGCATCGAGCCTTTACCGTGCACTACTTCGTCATGGGAGAACGGCAGTATGAAATTTTCGTGATAGGCGTAGAGCAGACTGAAAGTCAGTTTGTGATGATGATACGAACGATGGATCGGGTCATTGCTCATATACTCCAGAGTATCGTGCATCCAGCCCATATTCCATTTGAAGCCGAAACCGAGTCCTCCCAGATAGGTCGGCCGGGAAACCATGGGATAAGCGGTTGATTCCTCGGCAAAAGTCATAACGTCGGGATGTTCCTGATAGACTAGTTCGTTGAATCTTTTTAGAAAATCAATGGCCTCCAGGTTCTCCCTGCCTCCATAGCGGTTCGGTATCCATTCCCCTTCCTTCCGGGAATAATCGAGGTAGAGCATGGAGGCGACGGCATCCACCCGCAAACCGTCTATGTGATAGATCTCCAGCCAGAACAGGGCATTGGACAGCAGGAACTCCGCGACTTCCGTCCGGCCGTAATTGAAGATAAAGGTTCCCCAGTCCCTGTGCTCGCCCTGGCGGGGATCGGCATGCTCATAGAGATGTGAGCCGTCAAAATAGCCGAGCCCGTGAGCATCCCGCGGGAAATGCGCAGGAACCCAGTCGAGAATGACGCCGATGCCCTGTTGGTGCAGGGTGTCGACCATATACATGAAATCCTGCGGCGTACCGAAGCGGCTGGTGGGAGCATAATAGCCTATGGTCTGATAGCCCCAGGAGCCGTCGAGGGGATGTTCGTTGATCGGCAGCAGCTCCACATGGGTAAAACCCATATGAGCGACATATTCAGCCAGCTTCTCGGCCATTTCCCTGTAACTCAGCCAACTGCCGTCCTCACGGCGCATCCAGGAACCAAGGTGCACTTCATAAACGGAGATAGCCGCTTCATGATGGTGCCTGGCATGCCGGGTGGTCATCCACTCGGCGTCCTGCCATGCATAGTCATTGATCTCCCAGACGACCGAGGCCGTAGCGGGCCGTGTTTCACAGTGAAAGGCATAAGGATCGGTTTTTTCAACCTGATAATTCTGGTACTTGGAGGTGATGGCAAATTTATAGAGAGCCCCTTGCTGCACACCGGGTACAAAACCATGCCAGTATCCCGAATCCTTGATTCTTGCCAAAGGATTTGCCGTCTTCTGCCAGTTATTGAAATCGCCGATCACGGAAACTTCACCGGCATTGGGAGCCCAGAGGGTAAAAAGGGCCCCCTCCAGTTTATTATTCTTGACGAGGTGTGCCCCAAGTTTTTCCCAGGACCTGTAGTGTGTACCCTCCGAGAGCAGGTGCAGGTCGAATTCCGAGATGAGATCGTTGGACGTTTTCATTTTTCCCTTTTTATTTTTGATGTAGGGGCGAATCTATGTGTTCGCCCTCTCCTGAACCCGCCTCTATATGCGGCGGTCTGATCGTAAAATCGTACATACATGCAATGCTGATAAACATCTACCTTTTATCAATGATATCGACAATACCGGCCAGAGGAATATGAACCCAGTCGGGCCGGTTATTCAACTCGTACTTCAATTCATAGAACACTTTTTCCAGGAGAAAGACCTCGATTATGAGGCCGGCATCACCTGTAGGCAAAAACGGTGCACCGGACGCCGTCCTGAAGTATTCTCCCAGAAAAACACTGCTCACCCATTCATACCAGGCTCTGCCCCAGGGTATGAGTCCGGTATTTGGTCCCTGTTGTGCGGCGGTTGCCGGCAGAGCGGTCTCGGCCGCGTAATGAAACGAACGCATTATCCCGGCAAGATCTTTCATCGGGGAGCCTTTGCGGCGCCTTTCCGCCAGGGACCGCAGGGGTTCCCCTTCAAAGTCAAGCAGGATGAAATCATTGTCGTTGGTCCGTAGGATCTGGCCGAGGTGATAATCCCCGTGGTGCCTGATCAGGTCTCCCAGTTTTTCCCCCAGCTCCGTCACCACGCCGATCCGGTCAAGCAGCGCCGGAATATTATCCAGCACGTATTCTCCATTTTTTCGAACTTCAGGAGGCAGTTCGGCCAGTTTGGCACTCAGCATGGGTAATGCATCCTGAATCTGCCGGACGACCGATTCCGCCAGCTGTTCAGTATAGACTGTGGTGGATTTTTCCGGCTTGAACGCCGGATTTTTTCTTTCATCTGCAAGAGCCAGATGAAATTCGGCGGTCCGGCGCCCAAGGGTTCTGACTGCCTGGAGATATTCAGCGGTCATGGCGACAATAGACTCGGGCGGATCTCCTTTTGATGCTTCCATGAGCGGCAACTCCATAGCCGGTGCGGCCACGCCTTCGGCGAGACGTTTTGCCGCCTTGTCGTAGTAACCCTGGAGAGCAGCCAGGGTATATGACCAGCCATCCCCCTGATTGGGTATGTATTCCTGCAGCATGCCCATGGTCGCTTCACGATTCTCTTCATCTTGATACTGCAATATGCCCACAACTCTGGCAATAGAGGTAAACCGCTTATTCTCCGTCAGATACAGACTCATCTCCACATCAGGGTTCATACCTTTTTCGATTCTGCGATAAAGCTTCAGCACAAAGGCGTCACCGATGATAATTGAGGTATTGCTCTGCTCGGCGCCCAGCTTGCGCACCGAGGTATAACTGCTGCCGGCGCTGACCAGCTCATCATATATTTTTGTCGGCAAGGCCCTGATAGCACCGCCTTTTTGGGTTCTATACTGCCGGCCGTCGCCGATGGCGGTAAAAAGAATATCGTATGACGCCCTGTCCATAAGGGCATCATACAGAATCCCCTCACCCCGCCGGTTATTGACGAAAGCCAGGACGCTGTCGGGTATTTCCTCGGCAAGAATCTGGGCCGGCTGTCCCTGAACGATTTTCATCGGGACGACATAATCCTCCTGCTCACCGGTGGCGTACTGCAGGCGGAGAAAGGTTATATAAAACGACGCTCCCAGCTTACACCAGTCGACCATGGTACAGGAGGTCAGATCTTTCGCCTTGCCGCCAAACCATCGTTGCCTGGCAAGATACGGCGGCAGGATGTCATTGCAGAGCGCGAAAAGATATTGCGGCTCCAGCAGAGTTTCCCACATCTTATCCAGGGTGAACTGCGGAAGCTTTTGCAGCTCATTGGTCCTGGTACGGACGATCTTGATCGGTTCCGCCGGGGCTTCTATCCTGAACCAGTAGAAACTGTGGGGTCCGAGGGTAATGAAATAAGGCAGATCGCCGATGGCTGGGAACTCAGTCCTGCCGATCATCTCAACCGGGATATGTCCATTGAACTCCGAAAGATCGAGTTCCGCGGGCTGCACAAATCTGGAGAGATTGGCGATCACCATAATGACTTCCCCCTGGTAGCGGCGAGTAAAGGCCAAAATCGCCCTGTTGTCCGGCCTGAGAAATTGTATGCTGCCCCGGCCAAAAGCCTTATGCTGCCTGCGCAGGGCTATCATCCGCCGCATAAAGCGCAGCATCGAGGAAGGGTCGCGTTCCTGGGCTTCGACATTGACGGACTGATAGCCGTAAACCGGATCCATGATCGGCGGCAGGTAGAGCCGGGCTGAATCCGCCATGGAAAAACCACCGTTTCTATCCATGCTCCACTGCATGGGTGTGCGGACGCCGTCCCGGTCGCCCAGAAAAATATTGTCTCCCATGCCCAGTTCGTCGCCGTAATAGATGACCGGTGAGCCGGGCATGGAGAAGAGCAGCGAATTGAGCAGTTCCATGCGGCGCCGGCTGTTATCGATCAACGGCGCCAGCCGCCTGCGAATGCCGAGGTTGAGTCTCATCCTGCTGTCCCTGGCATATTCCCGATACATATAATCACGTTCCGCATCCGTGACCATCTCCAGAGTCAATTCATCGTGATTACGCAAAAAAAGCGCCCACTGACAGCTTTCCGGTATCTGCGGGGTACGATCGAGGATATCGGTGATGGGATGGCGGTCTTCCTGGCGCAATGCCATGAATATTCTCGGCATCAGAGGAAAATGGAAGGCCATGTGACATTCATCGCCGTCACCGAAATAAGGCAGAACATCTTCCGGCCATTGATTGGCCTCGGCCAAAAACATACGCTCGGTATAATTTTGGTCCAGGTACTTGCGAAATTGTTTTAGAACCGCCTGCGTTTCAGGCAGATTTTCGTTATTGGTGCCTTCCCTGACGCAAAGATAGGGAACGGCATCAAGCCGCAGACCGTCCACGCCCATATCCAGCCAGAATCGCATGAGCTTCATCACCGACCGGACCACTTTGGGATTATTGTGGTTCAGATCGGGCTGGTGCGAGAAAAAACGATGCCAGTAGTATGCCTTTGCCACCGGATCCCAGGCCCAGTTGGAAGGTTCGCTGTCGGTGAAGATGATCCGTGTTTCCGGAAACTTGGTATTGGTGTCGCTCCAGACATAATAATTGCGTCGGGCCGAATTGACTTTTGCGCGTCGGGCCGCCTGAAACCAGGGATGCTGGTCCGAGGTGTGATTGATGACCAGTTCGGTGATGACCTTTATCCGACGGCGGTGCGCCTCCCGGATGAACGCCCTGAAGTCCCGTAGACTGCCATAGTTGGGATGAATGCCTCGATAATCGGAGATATCATAGCCGTCATCTCTGAATGGAGAAGGATAAAAAGGCAGAAGCCAAATGGCATTGACGCCGAGATCCTGGATATAATCGAGTTTTTCAATGAGGCCCCGGAAATCACCGGTGCCGTCTCCATTACTGTCCCTGAAAGCCTTGACGTGTAATTCGTAGATAATAGCGTCCTTGTACCAGAGTGGATCTGTTTTTCCTTTCAACATTTTTATATCCTGTTCCTCCATGATGGACTCACAAAAACCTCAGCGATGGCTTTTACGACGCCATCCTACATGACAAACTCGTAAAAACCTGATTTTTTGGCTGGCTAAGTAAAAAGACTTCATATGCGAGGCGCGTAAATTTTCAATCATTTCGGCGTACTAAAGTACGTCGCAATGATTGAAAATTTGCTGCAACGAAGCAGATGAAGAGTTTTTACGACGCCATCCTACATAAAATAATCGAAATCCCTTTCAGTCCGCAGTTTCCTCCGCAACAGAAAAATATGAGCGGGACTTTCCGCCGGATCAAGGCGGACATAGTTTTTTCTGCCTTGCCAGAGAAAGCGATTATCAAAGAGGAGCTCATGCACCTGATAGACCTCGTTTTCCTCGATATTTAAAGCCTCGAGTGGGACCTCCAGCCAGCCTTCCTGAACGTTGTGAGGATCCAGGTTCACCGCCACCAGGATGATGTTGGTAAGGTCCTCCGTACTCTTGCAGTAGAAAAGCAGCTGCTCATTATCCACAGGATAAAAAACCAGCCTTCTGTTGGAGGTCAGCGCCGGATTGTTTTTCCTGATACCGTTTATCCGGGTGATGAAAGCCCGAATATTGCCGGGACTTTTCCAATTACGTGGTTTTATTTCAAATTTCTCTGAATTGAGATATTCCTCGGTTCCCGGCACAGCTTCGTTTTCGGAAAATTCATAGCCACTGTAAATGCCGTAGCAGGAAGAGAGTGTCGCCGCCAGGACCAGGCGGACAATAAAGGCCCCACGACCGCCGAATTGCAGATATTCCGGGAGGATATCGGGAGTATTGGTGAAAAAGTTCGGCCGATAATATTCCACGGCTTCCGTCTTAACCAGTTCTTCCAGATAGGAAGTCAATTCATATTTACTGTTCCGCCAGGTGAAATAGGTATAGGATTGACTGAAGCCGACTTTGGCCAGTGCGTACATGACCCTGGCTCGGGTAAAGGCCTCGGACAGAAAAACAATTTCAGGATAGTCCCGGTGCACCTCGGTTATGAGCCATTTCCAGAAAGGCAAGGGTTTGGTATGCGGATTGTCCACCCTGAAAATGCGGACCCCGCGTTTGATCCAGAACAGCACAACACTTTTCAGCTCCTGCCAAAGCGACTGCCACTCCTTGCAATCGAAGGAGAGCGGATAGATATCCTCATATTTTTTGGGCGGATTTTCAGCATATTTGATCGTGCCGTCGGGACGATGCTTAAACCATTCCGGATGCTCACGGACGTAAGGGTGGTCCGGGGAGCATTGGAAGGCGATATCAAGCGCGACCTCAAGTCCCTGTTGCCTGGCGCCGGCGACCAGGTTCTCAAAATCCTCAATGGTGCCGAGGTCCGGATGCACCGCTTTGTGCCCTCCTTCTTCGGCGCCAATGGCCCAGGGACTGCCCGGGTCGCCGGGAGAGGTCAAGAGGCTGTTGTTGCGGCCTTTACGGTTGGTTCTGCCGATCGGATGGATAGGCGGCAGATAGAGGACGTCAAAACCCATACGAACAATCTCCGGCACGATCTCCAGGACATCGTTGAAGGTACCGCTCCTGTTCGGATCGGAAGTGATGGAACGGGGGAACACTTCATACCAGGCGCTGAAGCCGGCAAGTCTCGGTTCGACGATTATCGAAAGCGCCGGGGTGAAGATTTTTTCTCTCGACCGTTCCGGATAGCGGCGCATCATGGCTGTAATATCCGCGGCGGTCGCCTTGCATACCATGTTTTTCTGCGGTTCGACGGCCCGCAGCATGGAGGCCATGGTCGACAGCCAGTCATCATCCGGAGAAAGAGCCCTGCGGGCGGTGGTTTCAATCATCGCGGCGCCTTCCAGCAGTTCGCTCTCAACGTTTTGACCTGCATTGAATTTTTTCAGCAGATCCGCCTGCCAGGTGGCGAAATGATCAATCCAGGCCCTGACGGTATATTGGTAGACGCCCAGGGTATCGACCTGAAATTCCGCGGTCCATAAGTCGTCGCCCCTGCCGGTCATGGGCAGCTCGATCCATTCGCCCTCGTTGCGCCGATATTGGAGAACAGTCTGCAGCAGATCGTGTCCATCGGCGAAAACATAGGCGGAAACCCTGACCTTTTCCCCCACCGTTCTTTTAATGGGAAAACAACCGCCGTCAATTCGAGGTGTGATTCTCTCTATCCATACCCTGGACGCATTCTCATCTGAAAGCCGTTGTTCTGTCTGTTCCTGTTGCATAGTCCCTCCAGCAAGAAATAAGTAATACCCCCGGATGGCAAAAGATGCCGGAACAGGGCACGATCTTTCGTTTCAGGCACAGAGAGGCGGGCTCCAAACCCGCGCGTCCATGCCCGGCGGTCTGCTCGTGTGCATATGGGGTGCGCTGAACGTTTACGATCTTTCAGGGTGAAACCATCTTCTCCGGCTGGATTATACAGCTCGGGAATGAACACCCCGCAAAAGGTATAAAGAATCTTTTAAGCATATTGTTTTCTTTAAAAAAAAACAACATGCAGGATTCCGATCCGGCGGCCCTAACTCCCCGGGGGAGAAAATGGGGTGCAGCAATTAAAGCAGTCGATACGGCAGGGCTCTTTGCGCCCATTCACTGTCAGGATACCGCTCCTGGAGTGTATTGTAGGCGTCCTTCAACGGGCCGGCCTCTCCGCCTATTTTATATGCGGTAACTCCCTTGAGATACACGGCCTCAGGCGCCGAGGAACTCTGCGGATATTCTGTAAGCAGGTGATCGAGATGCTGCCCGCACTCCTTCAGATAGTCCAGATTGAAGTCGGCTTTTGCCAACCCCAGTTCCAGAAATGGAACGAATTCTTCCGGCGGGAAAAAGCCCATGCTCGACTGGTGTATCTGGCCCGCGGCATCAAGAATGAAAATTCGGGGTGTCCATTTGACCATGAAATCCTTGGCATAGGGTTCCGCACTGCTGGCTATCCTGAGAGCGATGTAATTCTCGGTTATATAATCGGCAACCTTTTCGTCGGGATACGAAACTGCATCCATCTGTTTGCAGCCTATTCACTTCGAATTAAAGAAATCAAGCAATACTCTTTTGTTTTTCTTGCGTGCTTCTTCAAAGCCTTCTTTAAATTGGGTTATCCATTGAATATTTGTACTCATGATGTACCTCCTATATCACCCCGGCCAAGGGGATAAGTACCTTAAGACAGATTGTTATTTCGCGCATAAACAGGCGAAAAACCTATAAGGCACGAAATATTTGAACCAAGGCCGGATGAAAATGATATTCGGTTCGAAATTTATAATCGTTCACCGGTACACATCAAAAGACTGCATAATCCGGATCTGTAACCGTTCATCCAGTGCACCAGGTTCGTTCAAGTAGGCCTCGGAGCTATAGTTGGCTATGCGAGGCGGCCTGATCGGACGAAAATGGGGTGCTGGTGAACGGTTACCGAAATTTATCGACTATCTCCAGCCCTTATAGATATGTGAGCAATTGATATGCCATTTTTTGTTGATATCGTGAAAAAATTTCATCCAGGGCAGTTCAGGCATGCAGCAAACCACGGTAATCCGCGGTGGATGCACATTTCCGCTTAAAGAGAATTATCGAAATTTTTCCGCGCCTTCTTAAGCGCTGTTCGTCCCGCTGGTGACGATTTTGCATGAAAAAAGAGGAATACTTTCTGCCAATGACCAGCCTTCTCCAGGAAGAAATTCGGGTCAGCGAGATGGAGGCAGACAAAAGGAAGTAACATACAATTAACCAGGAGCAGGAGGCAATTATGCTTTTAGAGAACAAAAAAGTCGTGCTCTTTGTCGAGGCACTCTATAACGACCGGGAATTCTGGTATCCCTACTATCGACTGAAAGAAGAGGGAGCCGAGGTGTGTGTCGTCGGGCCGGAGGCAGGTGTACAATATAAAGGCAAGGACGGCATCCCCGCCAAGGCCGATAAAGGCATGAACGACATCAAGGCGCCGAACTTCGACGGTCTTGTTATTCCGGGAGGATATGCCCCGGATCACATGCGCCGGCACCCGGCGATGGTCAACCTTGTGCGGGATTTTCATGAGACGGGAAAAACCGTGGCGGCAATCTGTCATGCCGGTTGGATGCTGGCCTCCGCAAATATTATCCGGGGCAGGAAAGTAACTGCCTTTTTTGCCATAAAAGATGATCTGGTGCATGCCGGCGCCGACTTTCTCGACCAGGAAGTCGTCGTTGACGGCAATCTGGTGACCAGCCGAACACCCGATGACCTGCCGGCCTTTATGAGGGAGACCATCAGGAACCTGTCCAGGCAGGAAAAGCGCAGCTAACCCGGAGACATCGGCAATCTTCCCGGATTCTGTCCGAAAAGACAGGATCCGTCCATTTATGCAGGACCTGAAATAGTTATTGTCGGTTGCCACTCCCTTCTCATGGGCAGATTGGGAGCCGGACCGAGTTTGGGTTTAAAATGGGCGGGTTCGGAATCCTCCCCTACGTTAGCGGACGAAATTTTTTATTTACCGTTCGTTGAGAGAGTGATATCTCCATACCAGGCCACGGCGCTCTCTCCGGTATTGTCGGTATCCGTCATAATGGCAATGGCGCCGGCCTTATCAGGTTCTTCACCGAAAAGAGATCTATAATCCGCCAGGATATCACGCTCTTCATCCAGCCACCTGCCAGCCAGGGAAGGCCCCGATTCTACGGCGATCATCATGGTCTGGGAGGTATAAGCGTTAGGGATGGATTCTCCCTTAGGCAATTTATTGGCCCAGATATAATTGATCGCTCTGGTCTGCCAGAAAAAAAAGCCCGGAAAAACAATATAGATCCTTGCTGCATAATCATCGCCTGCCTTGGTTCGTTCGTCTGCGCCTTTCAGTGTATTTTTAATCTTCCATGACCAGCGCAGATAGCGATATTCGGCCGGATTAAATTCGAGTTTTTTGATCAGCCCCGACGCTGCGGCACGGCTGGTTGCCTGAACCACGGTCCGCCCGTCTTCCTTCATCAGGCGATAATCGGTTTTTCCTTTAAAAACCTTGGGGCTCCATCCTTTGAGACCTTCCTGTTCAAAATTACCGACTGCCAGGTCTTTCGCCCAACCCGCGACAGCCGCACCAAAAACCAACCATCCAAGGAACAGACAGAAAAGTTTCCACTTCAGACTACTCTTCTTGTATCTCATGCAGCACTCCTCTCCTGGTCTCCTGAATTTTGATGCGAAAACCGACAGTCAAAATCTGTCTGTCGATGGTTTGAAAAAAATTCTGTCCTGAAAGATAGGAATTGTCCATCCTTACAGGACTAAACTCGACTGAAGGGGACTCTTGTCAAACCTGACAGCTTCGTCTCCCTTTCAAATCCAAGCCACCATGGCATGCAACTTGCTCTTTCATGCACATTACATATGCATTGTTATGCCAATTTTCCAGTTCTTCAGCAAAACCGCCTGACAATCATCTTTCCGGCGGGCCGATATAGAAGAGAAATACGTTCATTTACCTGGCTTTACCAATACCTGTCCAATCAGCTCCCCAGCAAAAAGAGGCAAAGCATGGATAAACACCAACAGGATACCAAAGAGGAATGCAAAGGGGATTTGAATTACTCCCGTCGAGGATTCATGCAGTTTGTCGGTATCGGCGTCGGCATGGTGGGCGCTTCTTTACTCTCTCATCCTGCCAAAGGAGGATCCCTGATGGCAAACACGGCCGATAAGGTTATCCCGGCATCAACCATGGCGCAGATACATCTTCTGGTTAACGAAAATGATTATGCCGTGCTGGTGGAACCTCGCTGGTCACTGCTCTATGTCCTGCGTGAAATCATCGGCCTCTCCGGCACCAAAATCGGCTGCGACCGCGGTGAATGCGGAGCCTGTACCGTTTTGATCGACGATCTGCCGCGCTATTCATGCCTGACGCTGGCCATAGAGGCGGAAAACCGGCGTATTACCACGGTGGAAGGCCTGATGAACGGAGAAGAGCTTGGGCCGGTGCAGACAGCCTTCGTCGAACACGACGCCTTTCAATGCGGCTATTGTACGCCGGGCCAGATTATGGCTGTCGAAGGTCTCCTTCGCCGAGTTCGAAAACCCCTCCGCCGATGAAATCCGCGTAGGCTGCTCCGGCAATCTCTGCCGCTGCGGCGCCTATCAGAACATTTTTGCCGCAGCCGGCAATGCCGCCCAGTTGAAAAAAATGTAAACGTTTACAGGTCAGGGGTTATTCAAGCATTTGGCTATTCCTGGTGAACATTTACGAAAAAAAGCTAGAGGAGACCACCATGGCACCAGCTGATAAAATCTATTATCTCGAAGGTCTGCCCGTTCCGGAAACGCCCCAGGTAGGCAATCCGCCGCCCTTCTGGACGAAAACGGACGTGGTCGGCAAGCCGCTGCCGCGCGTGGATGCCTATGAACGGGTAAGCGGTTCGGCGATTTATCCTTCCGACATGCTCCTGCCCAATATGCTGTACGGCGCGATACTCCGCTGTCCCCATCCCCATGCCCGGGTAAAAAACATAGATATATCCGGGGCGGAAAAAATCCCCGGAGTACGGGCGGTTATAACCGGAGACTCGGAAGAGGCTAAAGGGATCAAATGGAAATACCGCAAGCAGGAAGTTCCGCTGTTCGACCCCCACTGCCGGTTCGAGGGAGAGGTGGTGGCTGCCGTTGCCGCCGATTCCTGGTATCTGGCAAGGGATGGCGTATTAGCCATCAAGGTCGACTATGAGATTCTGCCCTTCGTGGTCGACCATGGACGAGCTCTTGAAGAATCCGCCGTCAAAGTGCAGGGCAAGAGCAATATATTCAATGAAGACAGCCATGAACGGGGGGATGTGGAGCAAGGATTTGCCGGAGCCGATGTGGTGCTGGAAGAAACCTACCATACCTCCTGCGAACTGCACACCCCCTTGGAACTCCATGGCTGTGTGGCCAACTGGGACCGGAACCGGCTGACGATCTGGGAGTCGAGCCAGGGTGTCTACGCCGTCCAGGCCAAGGTCGCAGAAGCACTTAATCTGCCTCTATCCCGGCTGCGGGTTGTCGGCCATTATCTGGGCGGTGGATTCGGCAGCAAGCTCTCCCCGGGAAATATACCGTTATCTGTGCACTCCTGGCCAAGACCACGGCAAGACCGGTAAAATTGCTGCTGACCCGTGAAGAAACCTACCTCTGCGTGGGCAACCGGCCGTCGAGTTCCATGCGACTCAAAGCCGGGGTGCAAAAAGACGGCACCCTGACCGCCTTCGAGTTCGACTGCAAAGGTCCAAGCGGTGCATATCCGGCCCAGGGCGCACAGCTGGTGGACTGGCTGGTCCGCGATCTGTACCTATGCGGCAATGTCCGGACCAAAGCCACGGATATTTTTATCAACGCTGGTCCTTCCCGGCCTTTCCGGGCGCCGGGTCATCCCCAGGGTGCCTGGGCCCTGGAACAGATGATGGATGCCCTGGCCGATAAAATCGGCATGGATCCGGTCGAGCTGCGCTTAAAAAACATCCCGCAAATAAGCCAGGCCAGCAAAGGCACCCCACCCTACACTGTCACCGGCCTGCGTCAATGTCTGGAGGAAGGGGCCAAAAAATTTGCCTGGCAGGATTCCCTCTCCCGCGTTCAGGAGTTCAACCGGCAGAACAGCCATAAAAAACGAGGTATCGGCATGGGGGCCTGCGTCTGGATCGTCGGCAACGGCGGCCCGCCTTCAACCGTTATCATCAAGCTGTACCGGGACGGCTCGGTGAACCTCAATATGGGAGCGAGCGATATCGGCACCGGCACCAAAACCATAATGGCCATGGTCGCCGCCGAAGAACTGGGCGTCGATCCCGCGGTCATCCAGATTGAAAACGCCGATACCGCCACCACCCAATACGCTACCCCGAGCGGGGGCAGCAAAACCGTGCCGACCGAGGCCCCGACTGTCCGCAACGCCGCCATCGCCTTAAAGCAGGAGCTCCTGAAAATGGCCGCTGAAGATCTCGACGTCCCCCGGGAGGAGCTGACGTATATCGGCAATGAGATTGTTTCAAGCAAAGACGCGCAGAAAAAGGTCAAGATCACGGAGATAGAAAAGCTGAAGAAACGCGGCGAAGTCATCGGTATCGGCTATCGCGGCCCCAATATCGCAGACAAGGCCATAAATCCTTTTGCGGCGCAATTCTGTGAACTGGAAGTCGACACACTGACGGGAGAAATACATATCCTCCGCTTTCTTGGCGTCCACGACAGCGGCCGGGTCATGAACCGGCTGACCTATGACAATCAGGTTTTTGGCGGAATCGTCATGGGTGTCGGCTTCGCCCTCACGGAATGCCGTCAGTTAGACGAATCCCAGACCGGCAAGATGTGCAACAAAAACTGGCATGATTACAAGCTGCCCACCGCTCTTGATGTGCCCGAGAACATGGTCAGCCTCCCCATAGAACTCGATGACCCCGAGTGCAACAATACCGGCGCCAAGGGCCTTGGCGAGCCGGTTACCATTCCCACCGCGCCGGCCATCGCCAACGCCCTCTACATGGCGACAGGGGTCCGTTTTACCAGGGCGCCCATAATGCCGATGGAAGTGATCCGTAAACTTTCCGAGAAAAAAGAGGGGTAAACTATGTTACCGCAATTTTCCTATGTTCGTCCCGCCACCATTGACCAGGCGGTCTCCCATCTTCAAACGGGCGATGCCGCGGTGCATGCCGGCGGCACCGACCTGTTGGGCTGTCTTCGCGAAAGGATTATCGGCAGCAGCAAGATTGTCAGTATCAGCGGGTTGCAAGGGTTGGCCGATATCAAGGAAACGCAAGACGGGGGCATTTCCATCGGAGCCATGACCACTATCAGTGACATCGCCTCTAGTCCGCTTATCCTCAAGAAATATCCGGGACTTGCCCAAGGTGCATCAGAGGTTGCCAGTCCCCAATTGCGCAACCAGGGAACTCTCGGCGGCAATCTCTGCCAAAAACCCCGCTGCTGGTACTACAGGGGAGAATTTCATTGCCTGCGCAAAGGCGGCAATAAATGTTTTGCCATGAACGGGGAAAACCAGTTTCATGCCATTTTCGGCCATGACCATATCTGCGCAATCACCCATCCTTCCGATACCGCTCCGGCTCTGGTCGCCCTTGGCGCCTCGGTCAAGGTTGTGGGTCCTAAGGGCAAAAGGAGCCTTCCGGTTGAAGGGCTGTATGTTTTGCCCGCCGATGATGTCCAGGCGGAGACCGTACTGCAGCAAGGCGAAATCATAACCGGTATCGTCGTTCCTGCGCCGCCGCGGGGCCTCTATAGCTCCTATCGGAAAATCCGGGCCCGCCGGGCCTGGGATTTTGCTCTTGCCGGGGTCGCTCTTGCCCTGATTATGAACGGCGATCAGGTAGCGCAGGCAAACATCGTTCTCTCAGGCGCCGCTCCCGTCCCCTGGCGCAGCACCGAAGCCGAGCAGGTCTTGACGGGAAAGTCCCTATCCCCCGAAACAATCGGCAAGGCCGCCCGTGCTGCAGTAGCCACAGCGACTCCACTTGATAAAAATGGCTATAAAGTAGATATGTTTCACGGTGTGCTTATCGAGGAACTCAGCAAAGCCGGCGGCAGCAACCAGACATAAAAGAAAAACGACCGCCGGCCTGGCAAAGATCAAAGACGGTACGGCATTGCCATACCCAGGCGGGCAACTTATAGTCTGCCTATCCTACCGTACGGTTATACCTGGTTATGAGAGCAGTCTGATTCAGCTGTATCAAACCCTATAAACAGGAGATCCTCCATGCGCATCACCAACATTCTTCTTCCCGTCGACGGCTCCAATTATTCGGGTCACGCCACTGAATATGCCATTTACCTGGCCAAGCTTACCGGCGCCACCATCCACGCTGTCAGCTGTTATGAACTCCTTCACGCCAGCATGGAGGTAAGTGGAATATTTGCCAAACAAGTGCATGAAAGCGCTGAAAACCAAGCTATCGCCATACTGGAAAAAGCAGTGCAACTCATGAGGATGGCAGAAGTCAACTATACCACTAAGGCTATTTCGGGTGCGCCGGGCAAGGTACTCACCGACCTGGCGAAGACCAAGGAATTTGACCTGATAATTATGGGATCGCATGGACACTCCGACATCGCCGGGCTGTTTCTCGGCAGCGTCACTCATAAGGTATTGAATACTATCCACTGTCCGGTGCTGGTCGTTCCATAAATCGTCCGGGACGTTGTCCAGGCCACCTCCGGGCAAAGCAAGGAGGAGCGTTACGGCGGAACATCTGTCCTGACAGACAGGACTTGTCCTTTCAGGTTGGACGGGAAAAGGTTGTCGTCGCTTCTGCCGATCTGCCGGTACTATTTCTGCGAAAGATTATATTTCTTAAGCAGATCATACAACCGCGATCTCGACAATCCGGAAGTTTCACAGCATTTTCGGATGTTTCCCCCTGTCAGGGTCAGTAGTTGGTTAAGATATCTCTTTTCCTGAACGGCAATGGCACTGTCCCGCGCGCCCTTGAGAGTGGGCAGCTGCCCGATTTCAGAAGGCATAAGGTTTTCCTGGCCGTTTGATTGCTCGGGGGTATCCTGGGCTTTTATCTTGTTTTTGGTGACCTGGATCCTGATATTTAACGGAAGATGCTTCGAGTATAGAATGCTGCTGTCCTGGGCATTGGCTATCGAGCATTCGATGGCCTGAAATAATTCCCGTACGTTCCCCGGCCAATCATATTGCGACAGCACCATCATATAGTCGGAGGACAGCTTTTTTCTTTTCAACGAATTACGCTTGCAGTAAACATCCCGATAATAATAGACAAGTTCTGTAATATCAGAAGCTCGCATGCGCAAGGGAGGCAGTTCGAGATGGAAGGTCTTCAAGCGGAAAAGGAGATCTTCCCGAAACGTGCCTTCTTCGACCATGGCGTACAGATCCTTGTTGGTCGCCGCTATCAGCCGGAAATTGCTTTTTGTTTCAACGTTGGAACCGACAGGGAGATACTTGCGCTCCTGGATGACCCGCAGGAATTTTTTCTGGATATCCGTCGGCATTTCTGCGACCTCGTCCAGAAAGAGCGTCCCTCCATCCGACTGTTTGATAATACCCGCCTGAGCTTTATCCGCTCCCGTGAACGACCCTTTGGCATGACCAAAGAGGATACTTTCGACCAGTGTCGAGGGAAGTGCCGCACAATCGACGATGGTCAGATTTTTCGAAGCACGGTGACTTAAATGGTGAATTACCGAGGCAAAGAGTTCCTTGCCCGTGCCTGTTTCTCCACTTATCAGCACATTCGAATCAGACTGGGCAACCTTGGCCGCAAAATTGACGCAGTTCTGTATCAGTTTGCTCTGACCGATAATCCCGTGATGTTTCAATTGATCACGAATCTCATTTTGCGTTAGCCGCTTCGTATCTTTTTTACTGTATCGATAACGAAGCGCGCGCTGCAAGAACTCCGGCAAGGATCTTTCCGGGGAAGGATCCACCACATAATCCCAAGCGCCGCTTTTTAAGGCAATTTCCGCCTGAACCGGGTCTCCCTTGGATGAAAACACTATAATTTCAGGGGATTCAGCTTCGGTCTGAAAATCCTGGATTGAATAACAGGCCTCCCCATCCGGTAGAGCATCCCGCATCAGAATGATTTGATAGCTGTTGCTTCGATTCTCATCCAAACCTTCCTGCAGGGAAGAGGCATGACTTATTCGAACGGGAAGATCTTTTGTGCATTTTACCAGAATATCAAATATTTTCAAATCGTTATCTATTATCAGAACAGCAGGATCAAGTTCTGCCATATGCACCTTCCAGACAGCGTTAGCCGCTAATGTGTTATGTTCGACTACCCATAGCAGTTGCTACCAAAGTAACCAGCAACATCACCTAATGAATCCTGGAATAAGGGTTACGGGTATAAAGTAAGATTTTTTTTTAAAAAAGGCAGAAAAAAGAAAAAAGCATTAAGAACAGGTAGGCCACGATTAGTACTGTCGATACTTGCCCCTGAAACTTCGGCGTCGGCCACCTGACAAAACCTGATTTATATAATAAACACTAATTCGCCGAAGAACACACGAAATAATATGCTCCATTGACGAGCGGAGCGTGCTGCATTCTCCTTGTTGTTTTATGCTCGCTTCTGAGAAACAGGACCAGTCCGATCAAGCTCTCCATCTAATTAATAAAACATTTGAAAAGTTACTTCGGATCATTTTTGTCTGTTTTGTTATTCGGTATGTTTTTTGCAACTTTGGTAGAAAAAGTAATGTCCGCGCAATAATCAATTTGATGGAAGGAAGGCAGATGAACAAAATTGTGATGCTCTTAGTTGAGGACAACCAAACAGATGTAACACGGATAAAAGAGTATCTGCTGGAAGAACCACCCTTCCAGTATGAACTTATTGAAGCGGAAACTCTTAACTCGGCATTGTCTCTGCTTTCGAACTATGATTTTGACATCGTGCTGCTTGATCTTGATCTGCCGGACTCGTCCGGGCTGGATACCGCCCGAAGAGTCATCACGGAATATTCGGAAACCGCGGTAGTCATTCTCTCGGATCCGATTAACAAAGAGGTCGCGCAACAGGCGGTGCGGTACGGCGCGGACGATTACCTGACCA
The DNA here is from genome assembly GCA_963835305.1 of uncultured delta proteobacterium. Classification (GTDB taxonomy): domain Bacteria; phylum Desulfobacterota; class Desulfobulbia; order Desulfobulbales; family Desulfocapsaceae; genus Desulforhopalus_A. The sequence goes on along the minus strand of CAWIEU010000004.1, from coordinate 209,553 downwards.
AAAACATTCTCCTGCCTGCAATACTCTATAAATCGATAAGTTATGCGATCGGGCGCAAGAAAGTCCTGCAGGAGAAATATGATATTCTGAGTGATCTGGTGCTGGCACTGGAAAAAATAGAATATCTGGAAGGTCTCCTGCCCATCTGCATAGGATGTAAAAAAATCCTGCAGGATGATAATCACTGGCTGAATCTCGAAGATTATGTCCATGAGTCCGCAGGCAAAAAAATGGATCGTCCAATATGCCCGGACTGTAGAAAGGATCTTAAGAAAACCAGCGCGAGTTGAAGATTTTTGGATGCTCAAACTACGCGGTATCGCATTATCACTTTCTTGTTCCCTTCCCCCGTAGCCGTCAAGCTAAGCGATAACGTGTTTTGCTCTGGTTGCTCGGGGCCTGGTCACCATGCGTTGCATGGTGACCAGGCCATGACTGCGCCGCAGTCTTCCGGTACTGAAGCAATAAGAGTTGATATACGGCAGGATGCAACGCATCCAAAAATGGATCCCATGCGGCGCATGAGATCCAGAGCAAAATATCAGCCGGTAAATCGCTTAGCTTGACGGCTATGTCCCTTCCCCGGTTCAAATCATCCGTTTTTCTCCGCCCTTCTTCCAGGCTGATCAAGGCGATAAAGCATTTTTCCGTCCATCGTCAAAGCGGTTCATACCGCAACAAACGAGGACTTCTCAGAAAAAACGCTTGGCGTAAGCTTGTTAATATTGTTTTAAATCTTTTGGGAATCAATTATATAAAAACAATCGGTTTCGACCCATAACTTTTCATAGCACCTATGTCGCGGTATTGCTGTTTATATGTAAGACACCAAAAGCAAGAAGCCAGGCACTGCCTCCATAGCTAATCTAATGAGAGCAAAGATGAGAAGAGTCGGCAAATCCATGGACGATCCAAACAATCCCGAAGAAGCACTTGAACTGCAGATTGACAGATTGCGCCAATGCCATAAAAAGCTGGCGGAAACCCTCACCCAGGTAACCCGGCTGTATGAATCCTTACCAATCGGCTACCTGCGCCTCGGCGAGCAATCCTCGGTTACGGATCTCAATTCAACGCTTGCGGAGATGCTGGGTTACCGGCAATCCGAAATTCTTCACAAATCTTTCCCTTCCTTTATTGTCAAGGAAGACCGGCAGCAATTCCTCGAAAACTATAAGATAAATCAGTGTAAACAAACTCTCAGAACTTGCGATATCCGGTTAAAGACCGCCGGCGGGGGTACACTCATTGCCAGACTTGACTTCCTTACCCAGTTAACCTCCGAAAATCAGCATGCCTGTGATATTGCCGTGCGGGATATTGGCAGACTGAAGGAGTTGGAGAGCAAGGTTGACGCCGAAATGCAGCTGCGTCAGAATATTCTCGATGCCGTTCCCGGCATAGCTGTTCTCCTGAGACCCGATACCCATAAAATAGTCGCCTTGAACAAAGCCGCGGCCGGCAGAGGGATATTACCGGGACGTCCTTGTTATCATTTCTGGCAACAGAGAAACATGCCCTGTCCATGGTGCCGCATACCCGCCGTGAAAGAGAGCGGCAAAGCCAAAAGCCTGCAACTCTATGGCAAGGATACTAACTGGGAGCACTCTTGGTTCCCCATAACCCAAGAGCTTTATCTGCATTGTGCCTTCGACATCACCGATTGCGAAATCGATAAGGAAGCCCTGCAGCATTCGATTGACGAACTGAAAAATCAGCTCGAAAGACAAGCCTTGGAATTGCAACGAGCCCGGCAGCGGCTCTTGAACAGTGAAAAAATCGCCGCCATCGGCCGGGTTTCCGCTGCTCTTGTCCAGGACTTTAACGATCCGCTGCAGGCTATATCAAATGTTCTTGGCGGAATTTATCGCCGCGGCACCCTTGATATCGAAGATATGCCGCTGGTTGATCTTGCCTATCGTGAAGCTCAGAAATTAAATGAACTCGCCAGGGAATTAAGGGAATTTTATCAGCCGATCCATGGAAGAACCGATCTGATAGATGTGCGGATCGAGCTTGAACAAATTATCGATGTGAACAGGCCGCTTCTTTCTGAAAAGGGCATCAGCATCGGTATTGAGCTTATCGAAGAGATTCCCCTGATTCATGCGGTTGCCGCCCAGATCAAAAAGATGTTTCAGGAATTGCTGAATAATATCATCATTTTTTGCGGTAAGGATAACACTATACGCATCTCAATTTATGTCGAAAACGATGTTCTCGTTCTGCAAGTAGACGATGGTGGTTGCGGCTTCTGCCGGTCGGCGATATCGCCGCTTTTTGAACCTTTAAGTATCTTAAAATCAAAGAAATCGGCGGGGGGGTTGAGTCTTGCAATAAGTTATGCAATTATAACAATGCATGGCGGCACCATAGAGACGGAGGTGGATCATGGGTATAATTCGGTATTCAAGATCAAACTCCCCATATATACATCCTGAAGCTTTTTACTTAGCTATCCGTAAATTGAAATTTTTAGGAGTCCATCAAGGTTATCTATGACGTCAACCAATAAAAAAATACTTCTGGTAGATGATGAAGAAGTTATCAGGCTATCGTTCAAACGAGAGCTGGAGCGATACTACGATGTCACAATAGCCTCAAGCTTTGAGGAAGCGAGCGATATTCTCTCGAAAAATCGCTTCGATCTCCTGGTAAGCGATCTGGTCATGCCAGGACTTGACGGAATGGAGTTGCTCAAAAAAGTCAAGACCGGCGCTCCGGAGATGTCTGCCATCATCATTACCGCCTATGGTGAAATTAACGCTGTTATAGAAGCCATGCGGACCGGGGCGGACGACTTTCTCCTCAAACCCTGCGACATAGAGGAACTCCTGCTGCGCATCAGCAAAACCTTTGAGGCTCAGGACTATTTTAAAAAAATCAAACTCTATGAGAAAATATTTTCAGCAACCGCGGACCTGTTGATCCTGGTGGATGAAAACGGTATTTATCTGGAGGCCAACAAGGCCTATCAGCGCGCCTACGGCAAGAACAGAAAGGAATTGATCGGTCAATCCATGCCGGACATTATCGGGCAGGAATTGTATGCCGCAAAAATTGCTCCAGGACTCGCCCGCTGTTTTTCCGGTGAATCGGTACAGCATTTGGATCTCTTCAAACTGGCCGACCAGGGAGTTCGCAGCATGGTTATATCCTATCATCCTGTCCTTAGGGATGGAGATACGGCCGTGACCTCGGTAATAATCAGCATGACGGATACGACCGATATCTTTCAGGATACTATAAGCCTGCAAAAAAGCGAGGAACGGCTGCGACTGATGCACTCCGTCTCATCCGACGGATTTATGGACTGCGACCTGGAAACAGGAACAACCTATTATAGCCGCAATTGGAATGAACTCCTCGGCCATGGTCCGGGCTACCTGCAAAAAACCGGGAAAAGCTGGCTGGACCTGCTGCATCCGGAGGACAAGATTCCGGCGCGGAACGCCTACCAAGCCTGCCTTGGAGGGACAACCGACAGCTATGATCTCGAGGTGCGGCTGCTAAACGCCAAAAATAACTGGGTGTGGTTCCGGACCAAAGGCATGGTGGTGGAACGGGATGGTAATCGTATTCCCCGGCGTTTAACCGGAACCTTGATCGATATTTCCCGGCAGAAAGAGATGCAACTGGAATCTCTCCGGAACAAGGAGATGCTGGAAAAGGATGTCGCCCAACAGACCGAAGCCTTGGCCAGACATAACGAAAAGCTTACCGAGGCCAACGCCGCTCTGACTGTGCTGTTGAAAAAAAGGCAGCAGGACAAGGAAGAGGTTGAACAGCGACTGAGTGAAAATGTGATAAAGCTCATCGAACCACTGGTCAAAAGACTGCAAAGAACGAAGCTGGCCGAGGATCAGATGCAACTCCTCAGTGAAATTGAAGAAAACCTGCACGATGTCACATCCTCGTTTATAACAAAACTTACCAGTGGACATGTCAGCCTGACGCCGATGGAGATACAGGTTGCCACCCACGTCAAGCAGGGTAAAGGAACCAAAGAAATTGCGGAAATATTATGCCTGGCACCGGATACAATCAATGTACACCGCAAAAAGCTCCGGAAGAAACTGGGTCTTAGGAATAAATCCATCAACCTCCAGACCTTTCTCTCTTCCCTTGCCGATGAGTAAAGTGTCGCCTGACCCGAAGTTCCCTCACAAAAACACAGAATACGACAGGGTATTTCTCCTAACCATTTCCCCCCCAAACTTATGACCTTTGCAAATATCACCCATTCTGCGATGATATAAGTCATACAAAGAAGTTCGCCGGCAGAGGCGACAGCAGGATGGAGAGAAACATATTCCAATCATGCCGGCAGCTATGGAGATGACTATCATGCAGACATATATGGAAAAACCAAATCGAGCAGCCCCATCTCTAACGGATTTTGATCAAGACAGGCAACGGTTTGATATAATGCAGCTCATCGAGGAGCTCTGCGATTGGTACAGGCAGGTTCTCTCCGCGAGAAACCTGCTGCTTAAAACAAAAATTAATACCGGAATACCTCAATATTTTTTCGGTAATCAACTGCTGACCAAGCACATCTTTTTCGAACCGGGTAAGAACAGTCTTCTGTATCTGAAACCTGAAGAAGAAGTTTGTCTGGAAATCAGTTCGGAGCAGCTGGCAGGACGCCGTCACGCCATCTATCTGAATATCGACTGTTCCGGGACCGTAATCCCGTGGGACAAAGAAAAAGAGCTCTTCCATCCCAGCAGATTCTCGAACGGAGAGGGATTCAAACTGCGGTCCGCAAATCTGTATTATGCGAGAATGATTGCCAGGATTCTCGGTGGCGATCTCCGTGTTAACAACAGATCCGGATTCGGCATACGCTATCATGTTGAAGTTCGTCTCTTACGAGCAACAGCCTGATTCCAGTATTTCTTTGCTCACCCCGACAGGTCAGGATCCGACAGAGATCCCCTACCAGGAAATCACTTCATTCCGGCTATACCTCTTGTATATTGTCTATCCGGCCGTGATGCTGTATTTTATAATTTTAAGGCCGGAACATTCTTCTCGGCTTCTGTCATAAAAAAGCAGCAAAAATACCACTCTGCCGTTTGAGGACGGCTGCAAGGATAGAAAATGACTGACCGGAAGCTAGCCACTCCTGCAACCAGACCACAGAATACGGCGGATATGCAGAACAGACCTCTTTTCGTAGTCGGTATCGGCTCCTCCGCCGGCGGTCTTGAAGCCCTGACCCAATTTTTCACCTCCATGCCGGAGGACTCGGGTTTGGCCTTCATCCTGGTCACCCATCTCGATCCTAACCACAGTAGTATGCTGCCGGAGCTCATCCAGAACAAAACTAAAATGAAGGTGAGCCAGATTACCAGCAATATGCCGATTGCCGGCGACCAGGTCTATGTCATCCCCCCTGACAGCGAACTGGACATCTCAAACGGCACCCTGCAATTATCGCCTAGAAACCAGCCGGAAAGTCAGCACCGGCCTATAGATTCCTTTTTTCGCAGTCTGGCCCTCGATCAGGGGGAGAAAGCCATCGGCATCATTCTTTCCGGTACCGGTACCGACGGTACTTTGGGTATCAAAGCCATTAAGGCCGAGGCCGGACTGGCCATGGTACAGGATACGGACTCGGCAAAATTCGAGGGAATGCCGACAAATGCAGCCGCCACCGGCCTGGCCGACTATATTCTCCCTCCGGAAAAAATGCCGGAGCAATTGCTCCGCTATATCCGATATCACCACAAAAAATCAACCGCGGGCAAACACCATGAAGATGACTATGCAGCTGGCGCCCTGAAGAAAATTTTCGCTATTCTTCGTTCCGGTGTCGGGCATGATTTTTCACTGTACAAAAAAAATACTATCCAACGCCGTGTCGAGAGGAGGATGTATGTTCACCGGCTCAACAGCATGGATGAATATATCCGTTACCTTAAAGAATCCGAGCGTGAAGTCTTTATCCTCTTTAAAGAACTGCTTATCGGAGTGACCAATTTCTTCAGGGATCCGGAAGCCTTTCAAGTACTGAAAGAAAAATATCTGCTGCCCCTGTTGAAGAGCAAGCCGGACGACAATCCGTTTCGGGTTTGGGTGCCCGGCTGCAGCAGCGGTGAGGAGGCCTATTCCATCGCCATCATCGTGAAGGAGTGCCTGGAAAAGCTGGGCCGCCAGCTCGATGTACAGATCTTCGGCACCGATCTGGATGAGGAAGCCATCAATATTGCCAGGTCGGGTACCTATCTGAATTCCATCTCAATTGATGTCAGCCAGGAACGTCTCGATAAGTATTTCATCAAGAAGGAAAATCATTATCAGATAAAGAAAAACATCCGTGAAATGGTGGTTTTTGCCGAACAGAATGTAATCAAGGACCCCCCGTTCACGAGACTTGATCTGTTGAGTTGTAGAAACCTGTTGATCTATTTCGGCTCAGAACTCCAGGAAAAATTACTTCCCACCTTTCATTACAGCTTAAGGGAGGGAGGACTCCTCCTGCTCGGTACTTCGGAAAATACCGGACGATCAACGGACATGTTTAACCTGCTCGACAAAAAATGGAAAATATTCAAACGCCTCTCAGACCATGGAAGCGTCAATAGGCCGATGGAACTCCCAAAAATAAAACAGGTCGACAGGTCTCACGAGGCTAGCAATCTCATGGCCGCCACAGCCAACAGGGATGCAGGAACCATACGATTGTTAAAGGCGATTCTTGCCCAATCGAATTTGCCGGTTTGCGCCGTTGTTGACGACAAGGCGGAATTAATTTATACCCATGGTCGAACCGGCCGTTTCCTGGAACCAGCCGAAGGAGAAGCCAGTAACAATATTCTCCATATGGCTCGTCCGGGTCTGAAGGAAGGGCTGACCAACGCTATTCGGAAAATGTCCACGGAGCGCGCCGAGATTCTCATCGAGAATCTTCAGGTCAAAACAAATGGCGATTTCCAGGATATCAATCTGATTGTCAGACCCCTGCCGGAATTTCAACGTGGCTATAGGGGGCTGATGCTGATCATATTTGAAGAAGTAATCGAGGAACAGGACCAGGATAAAGAAGAAAATAGAGCCAAGATAAAATCAGCAAAGAGCCGGGAACTCAAGAGGCTGAAAGACGAACTGAGCTATACCAGGGAAAATTTACAGTCAACAATTGAAGAGCTGGAGACCTCTAACGAAGAGTTGAAATCAACGAACGAAGAACTCCAGTCCGCCAATGAGGAGTTGCAAAGCACCAATGAAGAGCTGGAGACCTCAAGAGAAGAGCTGCAATCCCTAAACGAAGAGGCTTCTACTGTAAATTCCGAGCTCCACGCCAGGATTGACGAGCTGGTGTCTGCCAATGACGACATCAAGAACCTGCTTGATGCAACCGACATTGCGACAATGTTTCTCGATATCGAGCTTAAAATCAGAAGATTTACTCCGCAGATTGCCGGATTTTTCCATTTAACCCCCGCCGATGCAGGACGTTCACTCGAACATTTTGCCTCTACCCTGAAAGACGTGGACATTCAGGAACACGCAAAACAGGTACTCAGGACGCTTGAAAAGCATGAGTCGGTAATCGAAAACGGCGAGGGACAAAAATATCGCATGCGAATCCGGCCCTTCCGTACCGTAAACAATGTGATTGAAGGCGTTGTCATCACCTTTGAAAATGTAACGGAATTCAAAAAAATGGTTGATGCCCTGGCCGTGAGTGAAGCATCCTGGCATGAGCTCATTGAACATTCTCCGGTGGGGATATTCGTCCTGACCGGTGAGCTCTTCAGCTATATAAATCCGGCTGGACGCGGGATTCTCGGGACTTCTTCCCCGGATGAACTTCTCGGTTCCTCGATTCATGAGCGGGTACACGAGAATTCACGGCGGAAGTTGACTGATCTGCTCGACTCCATGAACCGGAGAAGGGAAACATTCCCGCCACTCGAGGAAAAATTTGTGCAAGTGGATGGCAATATCCTTCTCTGCTCTATTTCCATGACTCCGATTGTTTACAGGGGCAAACCAAGTACTGTTGTCTATGCCATGGTTAAGGACAAGGTGGCATCATCTTAATTTGATGGTTGGCGGATATGACGAATAAATCAGATAAAGAGAGGTTTTCCGTACTGCGGCAGCAGGCTCTGGATATCCTAGACCGGTTCCAGAATACCGACCCTTCCTATTTCAGTGGAAATATCAGAGAGTTAATCCACGAACTCGACACCAACAGGGTTGAGCTGGAAATCCAGAACGAAGAACTGCGCAATGCTCAGATGGAGCTTGAAAATACTCGACGCAAATACAACGAACTCTATAAGTTCGCCCCGATCGGCTACCTCACGCTCAGCAGGAACGGCCAAATTCTCGAAACCAACCACAGAGCTGCACATATGCTCCTGGCGAACAGAACCGATATTTTGGGTAAAAAGTTTTCCGCGCTTATCCACCGCAACGATCAGGATATCTATCATCTGCATCTCCAGGCCCTGAAAGATCCATGGAAGCTGCATTCCTGTAGTCTGCGCCTGAAAACAATGGACAACACCATTCTTCATGTGCAGCTCGAAAGTGTCCTCATATCTGAATATGATGGTGAGGGAGGACAGATCTTCATGAACATAACCGACATCAGCCAGCTTGTACAAGCCAAGGAACATATTGCCTCCCTGAATGAGGATCTCGAACAGCGAGTCCGCAATCGCACGCTCAAACTGGAGCAGACCCAAAATCAGTTGCTGCATTCGGAAAAGCTCGCGGCCATCGGCACCCTGGCTGCCTCGATTGCCCACGAGCTTAACAATCCTCTCCAGGGCGTACTCAACGTTATCAAGGGGGTTGGACGGCGGGCAATACTCGAGCCGGAAGACGCCGAGCTGATGGAGATAGCCGTCAATGAATGCAAGCGCATGCGCAACCTGCTGCGGGCCCTGCAGGATTTCAACCGGCCTACCTCGGGAAGACGTGCGCCGATCGATTTACATCAAACACTGGACAGCGTTCTTCTCCTCTATAAAAAGCTGTTTTCCACCAAGAACATCACAATTGAAAAACAGTATGGTAACAACATACCCATATTTTATGCTGTCTCCGATCAGATCAAACAGGTGATCATGAACATTCTCTCCAATGCGGTTGATGCCTGCGATGGAGGTGGACTGGTTACCATCAAAACCGAAGCGAATGATGGCTATATTGCTCTAACCATCAAGGATAACGGGGTCGGTATTGATCCCGCAAACAAATACCACATCTTCGAACCGTTTTTTTCAACCAAACCCGACGTCAAGGGAACCGGACTCGGACTATCTGTCAGCTACGGAATCATCAAAAAACATAACGGTGTTATAGAGGTGAACAGCATGCCGGACAAGGGGACCTCATTTCGTATAAAGCTCCCCCTCAGAAATCCTGAACGGGCCTGATCGGATTTTTCCTAGGTTCATATAAAAAGCCCTCAAATATACTAAAATTGATGGGTAGACAGCACCAAAAACGTTTACCCAAAACCGTGTTTTTGCGTGTGTGCTACTTTAGTAAACAACGTCGCAACAAACCACGAATCAAGGTATTTGGGCAGTATTATCCATTTGTTACCAGATATTTTCGAAAAACCCTTTCTCCGCGGAATACCACATCCCCCAAGTGTATAAATGCAACTCTTACTGGGTAGTGCACCTCACCATTTTGTTCCTGTTTTTATGACCTAGGCAACCGGCAAGATTATTGGCAGAATAGCAACCATTAGGAAGAAACCGATTGAAAAGGCGCGGCTGCCACGGTGAGCGGGCCTTCTTTAGTAACTTGGATAGTTAGTTCTGTTTTTTAAATGAGTTTCGTGAAGTTACTTATACCCACAAAGCATGGGCACTAAAGAGAGTCCTCGTGCTTTGCGGGGATTGATAATCGATGCACCTTTTCAATTGAATTCATCTTCGGAACACTGCTCGACAGTGGTCTGCAGCATGCATCAAATGACCGTGCATCCGCGGAGTGCAGGGAGGTTTCACATGTACAACAAGAGCCTGTTGCTGGTAGACGATGAGATCAGCATATTACGTTCCTATGCTCGAGATCTCCGGGCTGAACACTACAACGTCACCACAGCATCCAATGGGGATGAAGCAATACGAGCCCTATGGGAGGACAACTTCAATATGGTTGTCACGGATCTTGTCATGCCCGGCCTCAACGGCATTGAAGTGTTGCGGGAGGCCAAAAAACGCAATCCGGAAATATGCGTTCTGGTACTTACCGGCTATGGAGACATGCCGTCAGCGGTCGAGGCTTTGCGCCTCGGTGCCGATGATTATCTGTTAAAACCACTTGATACTGATGAGCTGCTGCTTCGACTGACGGAACATCTGAAAAAGCAGAATGAGCGGCAGAGACTTATCTTCCCGAAAAATATTATCACCCTGTGTGCGTATTGCCGGAGCATTAAAGATAGTGACGACAAGAAAGAACAGGCAGAATGGATGCAATGGGAAGAATACCTCACTCGTAAAACCGGCGTAACCTTATCGCATGGTTGCTGTCCTACCTGCTATGAAAAAATTAAAATCGAATGGAAACTATAATTTTTTCTTAGCCAATCCGCCATCATACCTCATACTTGCAAATGGGTAACTGCTCTAACCATTTTATTCCTTTTTATATGACCTTTGCAAAACGGCAAATGAAGACAATTATTACTCTTAATTAATCATTGATTATTACCTGAAATAAGTACGGTATTGCTTTTATGTATATAGATTTTCAACATGGCCCCTCGGGCAGGAATAGCCGAAACCGAATAGTCAACTATGGAAATGACGGGAGAACCGGCGACAATGATTATCACGCCACATTCTCAGGGGAAAAAGAAGCCCTTCCAGACTCTTCCGATATTCTGCGGATCATGGACAATTTCCGTCGCTCTTATGAAGAGTCTCTCTCGGCCGGAAATCTTTTGTTATTCACCAGAATCGACCCGGATATTCCGCGACTAACCGTCGATGATCCTCTCCTTATCCAGCGTCTGCTTGACGAGCTGTCGGAATATAGCCTTGGGCAGGTCGCCAGAGGTTGCGTGGTTCTCGAGCTTAAAGGGAGGCGGGAAAGCGACCATCGCTACTCAATACATCTCACTATTACAATGTCGGGTAATGGAATTCCCTGGGATAAGGAAAAAGATATTTTTGTCCGGCCAAGCGCAATGGAAAAGGATACATCAGGTCGAACCGGTGCGACCCTCTACCGCGCCAGGGAAATCTCCCGGCGGTTTAACGGTGATATCTCGGTTCGTAACAGTCTTGGGTTCGGGACACGCTTCATGGTGAAACTCTGTCTGCCCTATGTGGAGGTTTAGTGATCTCCGGGAGTTAGCTTTACGAGACATACATTTTACCGAATATTAAACATTCACTCAACGGGAGGGAAAATTGTTGAATATTCATAACTCAGAAACTGCCGGCAATCAACGGGCTATACAGGCTATCTATATGTCAAGGGAAATCGATTTCATGTCAATCGGACCAATATCCAGTCAGTACGAACCTCTATATGCTCCCGATGAACGGCTCTATGAATCGGGCGAGGCGTGTTGGCGGGTCGCAGGCGGTAAAGGGCCGTTCGACATTCAAGAGTTCATTAACGATTTCTGCAACTGGTATGATAGCGTCGTCGACCTCAGAGGTTCTCACCTCACCTCGAGCATACACTCCGGTCTGCCGAGATTTTTTGAGGGCAACCTGTTGATGCTTGGTTTCCTTCTCTGGGATGTCGCGAGATACAGCTGCGTCTATCTTGGCTCCGGGGCAATAACGTTGGAAGTACGCCCGGAACAGATGGAGGAAAACCGGTATTTGATCAATTTTTCTCTCAAGGTTCCCGGTCTGGGTATTCCCCGGGAAAAGGAAAAGATGCTCTTTCTGCCTTCCGGCGCCGACTGGAAGCGAGCGGGAAGAAAGCATGCGTCGTCAAACCTCTACTATGCCGGTATAATCGCCGGCTTGTTGGGTGGGGCGGTTCACGTCCGGAACAATATCGGTTTCGGGGTTGAGTATATCACCGAAATCTGTTTGCGCAATGCAGCTGATTGGTGATTCAGAATGGTTTTGTTTTTTTGTTGAAGGTATCAAAAATTATGAAAATGGCTGATATTAAGGCTATTGCCAGGGAACGCGGAATAAAAGCTGGAAAGATGAACAAAGGGACACTGATCAAAACGATCCAGGTCCAGGAAGGAAATGATGCTTGTTATAAGACTAGAACGGCCTGTAATCAACAGGATTGCTGCTGGCGTCAAAGTTGTCTTCTAACTCCCCGCAAAGGGGTTCAAGAGCCTTCAGGGATGTCCGGAAAGAAAAAGAATCGTTTCCGGACAGGCACTAAATGACGGAGTATCGTTATCCGACAACGGTTTTGCCGGCAGGGAACTGCCCGATAAGGGCTTATTTGCCGACATTTTTTGATTGTAGACGAAAAAGAGCAGCAAACAACTTTCAGCTCGAACAGCAAGGTCAATGCCGCACTGGGAAGACTGCAATCAAGCATGCAAAAGGGGGAACATCCCGAACAGCGAATTAGAGCTTTTATGGAAATTTTCCTTACCAACAAGGATAATTTTACTGGTTCTGATTCGATTCACATCACACAGGAGTACTGAAATGGCACAAGGAACAGTAAAATGGTTTAACGAGGCAAAAGGTTATGGTTTTATCGAGCAGGATGGTGGAAAGGATATCTTTGTTCACTATACATCTATCCAGGCGGACGGTTTTCGGTCACTGAATGAGGGGGAGCGTGTCATTTTTGAGGTTGCCGAAGGCCAAAAAGGTCAAATGGCCACAAAAGTCACGCGTGTACAATAAACATAAGAAAAGCGGAGGGTATCTCCTCTTCCGGAGTATCATCCGCTTTTGTGGTACTGCCCGCCATAGCCGTTGAGCTAAGCGGTAACGTGTTTTGCTCTGGATCCCATGCGCCGCATGGGATCCTTTTTGTGAAAAAGGTCAATAACGCAGTTGAGCACAAACAACGGCGTCGAGCGGCATATCATTGTGTTTTCTGATATACACGGTGCCTTTTTTATTCAACGTCCAGAATACGGCCTCATCCAGAAGATCGACCACATCGGCGCCATCCTCTTGCCGCACATGCACCTGCCGGCGATCAGCATCGAAAATTCCTAAAAGTTGTTCGTTTTCAGCCACAAAGAGATTTTCTACCCGGCCATCTATGGCAGCGGTCATGACTGACTGCAGCTCATCGACAACCTTGCTGCCGCCGATTTTGTCCCGAAAATTATGCACGGCCTGACGTTCTTCCTCTTTAAAATATTCTTCGGCTATTTCCCAGGCTTTGCGATGCAGGGTATCCGGCGGCAGTTCACTGACATTCCCCGCAATGCCACGGGGGAGAAGAGTATGGCTCCTGCTGATGTTCCTGTAGGCTGCATGCAGCTCCTCGGCGCCGGCCAGTATAACGGGGACCTTTTCGTCTTCCAGCAGGGGAAAAAGAGGATGGTCAACAGCTTGCAAATACCGTTCAAGGTTTTCATTTTGATCATCAAAGCCCATTCCATGACCATGGAACATCGCGTCCCTCTGACCTCTTGATAAACCGGTTTTGGTATGATATTGCAGCTGCCGGTCCGGATCATCATATTTCAGTGCTTCGGCCATGCTTTTTGGCGTATTCTCAGGTAATTCCATCTCCTTCAACTTATACCTGTCTCCCCGAAAAAGCCGCAGCTCATTCCGGCTCAAAGCCAGTACCAGATACTGTCCGCCCGCCAGCAACGGCAGCAGTGGCCTGACATTGAAACGCCGCCCTACCGTAAGCAGTTCCTTGACAGGAAGCGGCAGCGGGTGGCGCACCACGGTCTGAGAGGTTATAAAAACCGCCAGTCCTTCCGCACCGAGATGTTTCCAGTAATCGGTATCTTTTACCAGGTTATGCTCCGGTTCCAGCAGTTGCCAGACCTCGGATGTCCTCATGCCCTCATTGATAAGTTTGTTCTCTACCTCTGCAAGACAATTTTTATAACGGAGGGAATCCTGCTGGTCGCCAATTCGGCTGACCGGCATATAGATTGAAATCGCCGGCCATTCTTCCAGCTCCATTAAAGATTCAAGTTCACGCTTTTCTATGGTTTCCATATTCATACCATTCTGTAGAAGTTCGCTCTCAAAACTGCTGCGATTGAGAGTTGCAAAGACTCAAGCAGAAGCGGCTATATCCATTCGAAAGGATCCTGATATTTGCTACGTTATGATTTGCCGCGCCTGCCGGCCTCAGGGATAATTTCATCAGTGGGCGCCATCGATTTACCTTCCTTGATCGCCTCGATAATCTCGATGCCATCCCCCTCGATAATATCATCTTCAGCCGTCTCTTCCGGTTCCATATCGGGGGTACGTTCGTTGCGTTCCCAGGGTATTCTATCGACTTTAATCGTATCCTCGACATCCCTGAACCCGAGCTCGTCGTAGACAATTTGCCTTAGATGGCTCAGATGCTTTTTATCCGGCACAAATCCCGACAGCCGAAGCTTTCCATGATGACAGCTGACGGTCAGCTCTTCCAGGTTCACCGAACCATCCTCGCGGAATGCGTCGAGCACCACCGACTCCAGCTGCTCATCGCTGAGACCTTCAAGCTCCGCAGGAAAATCAACTTCCTCCTCGCCTTCCTCCTCAGTCTCCTCCTCGTCTTCCTCGTCGTATTCTACCTCGTCGTATTCTACCTCATCTTCCTCGTCGTAGTCCTCGTCGTAGTCCACATCGCCTGCGGGACCGGTTTCGCGAACGGCAAAATTCGGGGTACGTTGCCGCTCCATCTCGGCGGCACAGTCGATACAAATATTCGTCCACGGTACTGCTTCAAGTCTCTTTTCAGAGATGTATTCTCCGCAACTTTCACAGACATCGTAATCGTCAGCTTGGATTCTGCCCAAAGCATAGTCTATGGCTTCGATTTTTTTCTTATCCTGTTCATCGAGCTGTTTAAGTCCGGCAGCGAGTTGCTCATTGGTTGCCTTTTCCTCAAATTCAATTTCATTCTCATGCAGACTCTGCCAGGATTCGACCGTGCCCAGACGTTTTTTAATGAGGTCTTGACGCTGTTCCCTTAACCGGGCTTCAATTGTGCGTTTTTTATTTATTTCCATATGAACACGCCTCCTGCTGAAGACTGAGGAATTAACTATTTTCCAGCCCGTTATATGGCTGGAGTCTTTTTAAAAGTACATGAAAAAAGCGTGCCATTCGGTCGCTCAAAAACATATAGTCTATTTCTTTAAATTCCGGCGGCTTCTGTCAAGAGGTGATGGCTGGGGGACACACATTGTTCACCACCAAAGACTTTAAAGCTGACGCCGCCCGGACTGATGCGAAATCCCGGCTAGAGGCCTCCTCCCCAAAAAATACGATAAACAATCGCAAGAATCAGCAGACAGACTATCAGCCAGAAAAGAACATCCAAAGTGACATAGGTTACTTGCTCCAGCTGTCTCTCCGTCTCCATTTCCGCCAACATCTGCTGCTTTTCCTCCTGATTCCGTGGCGGCCGGTTTGGAGCTGCGTGGTAGAGGAAGAGACCGCCGATCAGGCAGATAAAGATTATCGGCAGCCAGAAAACCCCATACAGAGAGGGGCCGAACGGCCTGATCCAGAGCGCACCGGCAAAAGTAATGAGAAAAAGCATCAGGAAAAAGAAGAAAAAACCGCCCTTTGACCCCCGTCTGCGCAGCACAAGACTCATTATATAGCTGAGGATTAAGGCAACGATCAATGAAAAGACTAGCTGAGTTGCTATAATCATTTGATTTCCTCCGTACTATTTACTTAACCATTTGAGATCTTTTTGCAGAGCGCGAAATCAGGTGCTGATACCTCACAGATCAAGTTCGACGGTCCGGCCCGGTTCCAGTTCATGGAGTGTATCCCGCAGGCCTATTTTAATGGGAAGGGAAGTTTCACCCCTACTGGTAAGACGCATACGTTTCTTTTCAATGGTTACTCCCAGCCAATGCTGACGGTAGAGGATATTGAAGGTCAGTCTCCTCACCTCCTCGGGCAGGGCCGGGTTGAACCAGAGTGTCTCCTGCCTGGTTTCCAGGCCGCTGTAGCAGCGCTGCATAAGATCCACCGTACCTGCCATGGCTCCCAGATGGATACCTTCATGGGTCGTACCGCCCTGGACATCCAGGACGTCGCTTTTTAGTGCGTCACAAAACAAATGCCAGGATTGTTCCCGTCTTGACCTGGCCAGCACCCAGGCATGCACCACCCTGCTGAGCGTTGAACCATGGGAAGTTCGCCTGAGATAATAGTCAATATTCTTCGGGATGGTGTCATAACGAAAGACATAGCCGAGCCGCTGGAAAAGCTGAGCCAGTTCATCGGCGGAAAGCAGATAGAAGAGCATGAGCACGTCGGCTTGCTTGGAGAGTTTGTACCGGTTGGGGTTATCTCCTTCAGCCTCGAGAATACGATCAAGGCGTTGAATTTTTCCATATTTCCTGCCGTACCCTTGCCAATCGAACTCTTCAAGTTCAGCGTAACCTTCAAACTGGCTGATAATATCCTCATCATGAAAAACAACCCGCATTTTCCGGCTGATTTCCTGCCAGCGTTCCAGTTCCTTATCGAGCAGGCAGAGGTCTTCGCGTATCGCCTGTCTGCGCTCCTCCGGCAGCATCTCGAGTACGTCAAAGGCCCGGCAGAAAAGCCATGCTGTCATGATATTGGTATAGGCATTGTTAGCCAGTCCCGGTTCGTCGGTATCCGGGTAGCCGGTGTGAAACTCATCCGGTCCCATGACTCCTTTGATCTCGTAACGGTCAAGCGAGGTGTTGTAGGTGCTCAGGCTGGCCCAGAACCTGGCTATTTCCAGAATCATCTGCGCACCATAGTAGGACATGAAGTGCTGGTCGCCGGTCACCTGGAAGTAGAGCCAGACATTGTAGGCCACGGCGATATTGATATGGCGCTGAATCTTCGTAACATCCGGGACCCAATGTCCCGATTGCGGATTCAGGTGCAGGGTCTGGGACTCTTCCCTGCCGTTGCTGCCGCTCTGCCAGGGGAACATGGCGCCTTCAAAGCCTGCTGAACCTGCCGCCAGCCTTGCTTGGGGCAGGCGCCGATAACGGTACTTGAGAAGCGCCCTGGTCAGATCCGGGATGCGAAAATTCAAGAAAGGAAAAACGAAGAGCTCATCCCACATGATCAGGCCGCGATAGGCCTCACCGTGCAGCCCCCGGGGCGGAATGCCGGCATCGAGATCGATGGAATGCATCGATACCGTCTGCAGCAGATGAAAAACATGCAGGTTAAGAATCTGGGAAATCCTGGTGTTGGCGGCCTGCAGATCAAAGCCGCACCGCTGCCAGAGATGGTTCCAGACCCGTTTATGCCCCATCAGCAGAGATGCAAATCCGGGGGCCCGGTCTGCCTGCAGCCGCGCCTCATCAAGGCTTTCGGAGATGCCGCGATCCCTGGAATTATAAATGGCCACTATTTTTTCAAGGCGCAGCTGCTCCCCGGCTTTGAGCGGGATTGTCACCTCCTGGCCAATATAGCCTGGTTCCTGTATGGCTCGGCGGCCTTTCTCCCCGACCAGCTCGCCGTCCTTGAAGAAGCGGGTCCGTCCTGCCTCGGCGATACGAATATGCGACTGTCTGGTTTGCACCTCCAGCCAGATGACCTGGTTATCTTCACTGATTCCCTGGCTCAGCAGCTCCAGATGCTCGTTATTTAATTCGCGATAGCGGGCGACCAGGGTATTCGCCACCCTGCCATCCAGGGCAGAACGTATTTCGATGTTCCCGGACCAGTTCCTCACAGTTATGACGGTTTCCAATCCGACCAGATGGGGCATGTCCATATTGACGAAGCGGCGTTCGGTCAGCTGGATTTCGCGCTGCCGCTCATCCACGAAATTGATGTTTCTGATGAGGATGCCGGCGGCCATATCAAGCTCCTGGTGATATCTGGTAAAGCCGGAGGAATCGCAGCCGAACCAGGGGCCGTCTTCCAGTCTAAAGGACAGAGGCAGCCAGTTGGGTATGTTGACCAGACTTTCATTTTCGATGGTTTCCCCAACGATGGTGCTCTTGAGACGATTATAGCAGCCCGCGAGATAGGTTCCCGGATAATGTTCCTTACCGGCGGTGAACTGCGGGCCGGCACCACGGCTGGCGATAGCTCCATTGCCAAGGGTACAGAGGGCTTCCCTCAGTTTTTCTCTTTTCGGATCAAAGCCGTCGTAGGTCAACGACCAGATGCCCTTTTCTATCTCCTTTTCGACCAGATCAGCCAGTTTCTCCAGAAAAACCGTCACTTCCGAGGAATCGCGCAGGATAAAGCGGGCATTGGTCCGGCGAGGTGCGTCGCTGACAAGAATGCCGATCCCTCTGGCGCCCAGGCTGCGAAAAGCGTCCTCGTCGGTGGTGTCGTCGCCGATATAGAGGGGCGTTATCCTGGAGCAATCGACATGAAACTGGCCGAGCATCGCCTGCAATGCTTTCCCCTTGTCCCAGTCCACGGCCGGGCGCAGTTCAAAAATTTTCTTACCGGAGGTTTTTTTCAGTTGGGAAAATCGCTCACTGAGATGATCGACCTGCTGTTCTATTTCCGCAATGTCCTTCTCCCGTGCGCCCCGATAATGAACCGCTATGGCGAAGGGCTTACGTTCAATGCGCACACCCCGCCGCCCATGGGCAACGTCGGCGAGCTGCTCTTCCGCCTCCTGCAGGGATAAGAGATACTGTTGCTTTCGGTCATCCTTATCGAAATAGCCTGTGCCGGTGCTCATCTCAAAGCCATGGCTGCCGGCATAGGAAAGTTCCTCGATCCCGACCATTTTCCGGACGTCAGCCAGCCCCCTGCCGCTGATGACCGCAACGAACATGTGTTTGGAGAGCCGCCGCAGCACATCCCTGGTTTTTCCTGCAAGTTTTGCCTGGGCGGGATCTTCGACAATAGGAGTGAGGGTGCCGTCGTAATCGAGAAAAATTGCCGGCAGTTCTTTCTGCAGGCGCTTGAAAATGCCCTGTGTTCTTGCCAGCGCGGACGGCAGTATCTTCTGCTTTTCGGCCTCGGCTCCCGGACCGGAAGTGAATTCAGTCAGTTCACCGAGATCCTTGACGACCAGATCAGCACCGCATTTTTTCAATTTTTCACCCTGATTGTGACGGTCAACGCCGATAACCAGGGCAAAGCCCCCGGCCTTTCCGGCCCGTACTCCGGCCTGGGCATCTTCGACAACCAGCGTTTCCGACACCTCGACATCAAGTCTTTCGGCCGCCTCAAGAAATATATCCGGAGCAGGTTTACCGGCAAGACCCATCTCCGCTGCCGTATTGCCATCCACCACGACCTGAAACAAATTACTTGCTTCCGCCGCTTCCAGAATTATGCGGGCATTGCGGCTGGCGGAAATCAGGGCAAACCGCAGACCGGCGCCACGTCCCATTTTAATGAAGGAAATAGTGGAAGCAAAAGCCTTCACCCCCTCTTTTTCAACCAGAACGGCGAACTTGTGGTTCTTTCTATTGCCGAGCCCGCAGACTGTCTCTTTTTCCGGAGGGTCTTCGGGATCCCCGTAAGGAAGGGTTATGGAGCGGGCGGCCAGAAAACTTTCCACTCCGTCATACCTTGGTTTGCCATCCACATAGTCCTGATAATCCTTGTGGATATCAAACGGCTCAAATTCTTTGTTTTCTGCTCGGGAACGGGCCGTCAGAAAATCATCAAACATCTGTTTCCAGGCCTTGGCATGCAGATCCGCCGTATCGGTCACCACGCCATCCATATCCATGATACAGGCCTTGATATTTTCTATAGAGAGTTTCATTGAAATAATAAATGCAAAATAAGTGCCGCTTTCGAACAGTATCATATCCTGCCTCTCTTTCCTGTCTGATCGGAATGTATGCCAACCGGAAAGGGTTTTTCAGAAATTCTCCGCTACTGCAGGAGCTGCAGTAACGGAGAATTTCAGTCAGGATTTCGTGAAAATCCTGGCAAATTCCCAATGCCGCCCGAAAAATAACTCCATCTGTTTGATAATTTTTAATTTCGCGTTATAATCTGGCATATATTTTGTAATTTCACTTTTGATGGACTCGTAAAAACTTGAATTTTCGGATGGCTAAGTAAAAAGCTTCATATGCGAGGCGCGTAAATTTTCAATCATTTCGGCGTACTAAAGTACGTCGTAATGATTGAAAATTTGCAGCAACGAAGCAGATGAAGTGTTTTTACGACGCCATCACTTTTGGTTGTTTCTCATTGAGCGGCCCAATCCGTCGGTAACAAATTAATCGCCGTTCACCGCAAATAGCCAAGCGTCTGCATACCCTTGCCCCTAGACGTTTTGCAACGCCAAGGAGCCGGGACAGCAGACCGGCCGGCTGTAGTTGGCCCATGCACTTCAGCCTGATCGTGCGCATTTGTGGTGCCGATGAATGTTTACACACTCTATAGGAGAGGATCTATGCTGGCATATATCAGAAAATCAACCGAACAACAGATGACCGATCTGCTCGCCACCGCTGATATCCAAGTCAACGGCGACAGGCCATGGGACATGCGGATTAGAAACAAGGATATTTTTCAGCGGGTTACTTTTGCCGGATCGCTTGGTCTCGGGGAAGCCTATATGGACGGCTGGTGGGATTGCGAAGCCCTGGATCAGTTTTTTTATAAACTGCTTCGCCATGGCGTAGACCAGAAGTTCCGCACGACTTTTCCAGTGCTGGCCAATGGTATCAAGGCGGTGATTTTAAATTGCCAAACCAGTCGTAAATCTTTTGAGGTCGGTGAAAAACATTATGATGCCGGCAATGATCTGTTTGAAAAAATGCTGGACCCCCACATGGCCTACAGCTGCGGCTACTGGCCCGATGCGAAAAATCTGCAGGAAGCGCAGGAAGCCAAACTGGAGATGATCTGCCGAAAACTACAGCTGTGCCCCGGCATGACTCTGCTCGATATAGGCTGCGGCTGGGGAAGCCTGGTACGTTATGCCGCACGCAACTATGGCGTTTCAGCGGTAGGCCTGACTATTTCCAGAGAACAGGCCAAACTGGCAGAGGAACGTTGTGCCGGACTCCCGGTGGAAATACGGCTCCAGGATTACCGCGAGACCTGGGATAAGTTTGACGCGGTTGCCTCGGTGGGAATGTTTGAGCATGTAGGCTATAAAAACCATCGTACCTTCATGCAGGTCGCTCGCCGATGCCTGAAAGAGGATGGGCTCTTCCTTCTGCATACCATCGCCTCAAACGATACGGTACATACCTGCGACCCCTGGTTCGAAAAGTATATTTTCCCCAACAGCATGCTGCCTTCTATTAAGCAGATGGGGGCATCGCTGGAAAAATATTTCGTTATGGAAGACTGGCACAACATAGGGATAAATTACGATCGCACCCTGCTTGCCTGGTACGACAACTTCGAGCGGAACTGGCCTGCGCTGAAAGATAGCTATAACGAACGCTTCTACCGGATGTGGCGTTACTATCTATTATCCATGGCGGGTTGTTTCCGCTCCAGGTACCTGCAGGTCTGGCAGATGGTGCTGTCCCCCCATGGCAAGCTCGGCGGATATACACGTCTCTGTTTTCCCGCATACATCAATAATTGATGGACTCGTAAAAAGCCCGATCTACGTCGTTGTAGATCTGAAACGAAGATTTGCCGTACCACATGTACTGCCAAATCCTCGTTTCAGATACTACGCCTCGTATATCGAGCTTTTTCCAGAGCCCATCCCAGCAACTTCGATGACTTTTTACGAGCCGGTAAAAGGTGACTATTTCTATCTCATTGATATACAGAAACTACCAGAGCCTGTCCGGCCACAAGAGAAAGAGTCCGCCAGGACAGGACGGATGACCATGGAACACAGGATAGGCCCCAAATAGGCCAAAGAGCAATCTGTAGATGGATTTTGCTCAGGAAGCACCGCTTCCGTGAAATGCTTCGATCAGACGGATAAGAATTATAAATGCCAGATACCCCAGGGCCAGAAGACCGGAGAAAAATAGAATCATAATGATGACAACCGTCGCCTTCAGACGATGTTCCGGGCTGCTTTGCGGTTGTGGGGTATTGAGCTGTTTTTCCATCAGGGCTGTGTTTTTCTCATTAGCCTTCCAGACAAAATCAAACAGATCCCCGAGGAACGGAACCAGGCCGATGATGGAATCCACCAGCACATTAAAAACCATATGGAGCAGAGTTGCGGTGGATGCCCCAAGCCGTGCGGACTCGATTATGATGTAACTCGAAGCTATGCTCCCCGCTATGTCACCGAAGCCCGGGATCAGACCAAGAAGACCATCGAGCCCGATCCTGTATCCTCCCGGAAGCGGAATACTGCTGTCCAGCAACCTGCTGAGAGCCTGTAATCGCTGCAGCCTTCGTGTTACTGAAGAGGGTTTGGATTGTTCTTTACGAGACGTTGTCATTGCTAGCTTCACCTCCCTTGCTCTCGAATCAGCATAAAACGGACCAGCCAGACCCCGCACAAAGCAAAACCGCGCAAATTGGCTCTTTTTATGCAAATCAAAATCGACAACAGAGATTATTTTCTTAAGGAAATGCTAATGTCAAAACAAGAGAATTGATCATGATAACAAAAAGAGAATATACACAGCTGCTTCTCATCACCCTTGGGGTGGTGGGATTATTTCTCCTGCTGGCCTTCTTGGTGAAAGCGGCTGTGGAAATTTTGCTGCTGACCTTTGCGGGAATTCTTTTTGCCATTTTTATCCGTGGCTTGAGCAGGTTCCTGTTTGTGAGATACCTCGGCATGCCTGAGGTTCCGGCCATCATCATAACCTTGCTGTTGGTGGTTGCGGCATTAGCCGGCTTTATAATTCTCCTGGCTCCGGAGTTGGCTGCACAGGGAGCAAAGCTGGTGAAACAGCTCCCGGAAGCACTGGAAAATTTAAGACAGAAAACAAATTCCCTGGACTGGCTGAAAGAATTATTCAAAAACAACAGCTCGGCTCCATTTACGGCAGCAGGCAAAATGACCAGTCAGTTTCTCGGCATTTTTGCCAATACATTCGATGTAATTTCCAGTCTTTTTATTGTCCTGTTCGTCGGCCTCTATCTCTGTTTCACCCCCCAATATTATATCGATGGTTTTCTCCGTCTTATCCCCTTGAACTGGCGCGGTCGGGGCCGTCAGATATTTGAGGCTCTGAACCACACACTGGGACACTGGCTTATCGGTAGATTCGTGGGCATGCTGCTCGTTGGTATTTTGACTTTTCTCGGCCTGCTCTTTCTCGGGGTGACACTGCCGCTCGGACTGGCTGTTCTTGCCGCCCTGATGACCTTCATACCCTACCTCGGTCCGATAATTTCAGCAATTCCGGCCATTCTTCTCGGGTACATGCAGTCACTGAGTACAGGGCTCTATGTTATCCTGCTCTACCTTATCATTCAGACGATCGAAAGCTATCTCATCACCCCCTTGATTCAGCAGAGAGAAGTCGCGCTGCCCCCGGTTTTGACGCTGGCGTCCCAGGTACTCCTGGGCAGTCTTTTCGGATTCCCGGGGCTGTTGCTCGCGACTCCTCTTACTGCTAGCGCTCTGGTTCTTATCAAAATGCTCTACATCGAAGATGTATTTCTTGAGCCGACCGACGTTAACGGTATCGACTGATGAATCCGGCCGTTTTTTTTAAAGAGGGCTTGTATGATATTAGAAATCCATTGCCATTCCAGTGAAAAATCCAGATGCAGCATGGTCAGCGCCGTCGATTTAGTGGCCAGGGCTTTTGAAGTTGGGATGGACGGCATTATCATTACCGATCACCATTACCTCTGGCCGGAGGAAGAACTGCGGATAACCAAGGCTCGTGCAGGTGTCCCCGATCATTTTCCGGTTTTATCAGGCCAGGAGACCACAACCTCCGACGCAGGAGATGTCCTGGTGTATGGAGCCGATCGCACCTTCCCTAAAGGCATTCACCTCGCTGATATCCGAAAGGACTGTCCTGCCGCGGCGATTGTCTGGGCCCACCCTTATCGAAAGGGGGGGCGGCCGGACAGGAAACAGCTTATGAATGAAGTATTCGATGCCATTGAAATATTCAATTCCAACCACAGTTTTGCGGAGATACATCGGGCAGTAACCGACTGGCATAATTTAAAATTCACCGCAACCGCCGGCACGGATTGCCATGCTCTCTCCTATGTCGGCACCTATCCCACCATCACGGAACATCCTGTCGAGACCATAGAACAGTTTGTCGAGGAGATTAAATCAGGCCGCTGCCATCCTTACTTTACCGAGGTTCAAAGATCGGGCACCACAAGAACCCGCATCAGGGAATTTTCCGTCGGCCCGCTGCATCGGAAGCAAAAATCTTTTATTATCAAGGAGTATCAGGAAACGGAAGCCTGGAAAAGTGGCGACCGCTCCTATCGGATAATGACGGCAATTCGCAATAACGGTTTTGCTGAAGGGCCTTGCAGAGTACCCGAACCATTGGACGGAGATCCGCACCATAGAATACTGATCGAGGAAAAAGCCGCGGGAAAGGAACTGTATTCAGTTCTGCTGCATGCCGATAAAAAAAAGGCGCGGCAAGCTTTAAAACTGGCGGCAAAATGGTTGGCCAAGCTGCATAATCTGCAGCTGAGAGTTACCCCGGCCGAGGAGTTTTCCACCATTGAACCCGAACGGATCAACTGGTATGTCAAGGGACTGCACGAGAGGAAGAATCCTCATCGCCACCGAGCTCAGGAAATTTGTGATTACGTGCTGCAAACCGAACTGCAGCTGATTGATTCATACCCTGAATGGCTGATACAGAGCCATGGAGACTTTCACCTTAAAAACATTCTCTTTCATGATGAGAGCAAAGCACCCTGTATTTTTGTAATAGATTTTGCCAGTTCCTATCTTCTGCCCCAGGCATTCGACGTTGGTACCTTCCTCGCTCAATATGACAATATGTTCTACCACCATCGTCATATCTTTGAGAAAGCTCCTCCTGAACTCTTTCTGGAAGTTTATGAAAAGGAGGCATCTCCCCTGCCGGATACATTCCGGCAACAGGTCCCTCTCTTTCGAACCAGAACCTATTTGAGCATCCTTTATTATCTTGCCAAAGTAAACATGGGGGACTCGGAAAATTTTTGGACGATGCTGCTGCACGCTGAAAAGGCGCTGGCTTCAATATCTCATTCTCCGCCGGGACGGCAGCCCGTAAAACGCTGATGAACATTCTGTATGGTCTCCAGAGCTTAAGCTGGATTGCCAAGACCTTGACAATAAACCGGGAGCACGAGAGTATACCCGCGATTCATGGGCAACGGGAAGGTGACACACAAATGGAACGCTTATTGCTTGAATAAATTTAAAGCATTCAGGTATTGAATCGGTTTTTCCAAGTGCACCATTTTCTCATACCGATTCGATCGAGATGACGGACTTACGATATTTATTCATCGTAAACCAACTGTACCTGGAACTAAAAAGTACATTTCAACAGCTAAATCAAGATAAACCAATCTCATGGAGAAATATCATGAATAAAGATACCATCAAAGGCAAATGGAACCAACTGAAAGGCGAAGCCAAGATTCAATGGGGCAAACTTACGGACGACGAACTGGACAGGATTGACGGAAATTATGACAAGGTTGTTGGTAAGCTGCAGGAAAAATATGGCTACCAGAAGGAGCAGGCGCAAAAAGAAGCCGATGCCTTTTTTAACAAGCATATTCATTAATCCTTCCTGTTAATTGCCGGCTCGTGAAGAGTTTCCATAACCCTTCACGAGCCAAGCTTATCTCACCCTACTCCTCGCTCTTTATATGCAGGAGCGTTATCCGATTCTTTCCCTGCTTTTTACTTTCATAACAAGCGGCATCCGCCGTGCGCATTAACTGTGAGAACACCACTTTGTTGTTATGGTTGAAGGCAATGCCGATGCTGGCGCTGAGACCGGTGTAATTCTGTCCACTTGGAAAGGTGATCGTACGTATACCCTGTAGAATGTCATCCGCGATTTTTTCAACTTCTTTAACATCATCAAGGAAGAGGAACGACACAAATTCGTCTCCACCCAGGCGGGCGACGGCATCGTCCTTACGAAGCGATTTCACCAAAACGTCAGCAACTTCCCGCAACGCCTGGTCTCCGGCTTGATGACCCAGTGTATCGTTGATTGGTTTAAAGTTATCGAGGTCGATGAAGAGCATGGCGACACCATGCCGCGTCAGAGGCAGCCGAATCTCGAACTGATTTTCAAATTCATCCCGATTGAGTAAGCCAACGAGATTATCATGGGTTGCCCGATAATGCATGGTATGGGTCAGTTTAAAATTCTGTTGAAGGGTTTTATGAGTCTGGCGGCCCGCTCGTCCCATAACCAGGACATATAAGACAAACATCATGGAGAGAGCGGTGAAATTGGTTTCCCCATAGGAAAGAAGTTTAGTGATAGCGAGCAGGGAAGAGGAATACATGAACAATTGAAATGTTGGCAAATCAACTGCATGGGCGCCCAAAGAAGCAGAGGTCAGGCCAACAATGGAAAAGAAGATTAAGAGTTGGTATGCGGCTGGAATATAATCAAAAAACAACCACATTGCCAAACCGTTCAACAGTCCGGAGGCAAGACTCATTAAGCGATAGCCGTTAAGCCAGAACCAGGGTGTCCGGTCCTCTTTTTTACTGCAGTATCCCAGCCATAATGCCAACCTGATAGCGGCAATCATAATGCCGGAGAAGGTCCAGAAAAACAGGTATTGCCAATCGATATGTGACCAGAGGGCCCAGGCGAGAACGAGAACGACAGCAAGGCTACCGATTATCGCATGCGGAGCATTGCCATAGAGAAAGTCCAGTGTGTAATCGAAATTCCGCCGCTGACAAGCCGCATCTCCTGCAGTCTTCGTATCTTCCCTCATGGTAATAATCCCGGGAACCTATCTTTTCTCAAAATAATGAATATTCAGGCCATGACAAGCTCGTAAAAACCTAAATTTTCGGATGGCTAATAGCTAAGTAAAAAGCTCCATATGCGAGGCTCGCAACGAAGCAGATGCAGAGTTTTTACAACCTCTTCAGGCCATAGTTTAACAGAAAACCATCTGTAGGTACTACTCCTCATTATCCGATTTTTGCGTTTCCCGGATATGACCATAATTTAACAGGGCAACGAAAATACTTCCTCCCACCAGGTTACCTAGAATGGCCACGAGTATGAAGCGAAAGACCTGGGTGATGCTGAGGATATCACTGAGCAGGTAGGCGGTGAAAATTTGGACGGAGGCGGAGATGGAATGATGCAGACCACCGATACCGATGATAAAGGTTACGATATAGATGAAAAGGGTCTGACTCATGGTCGATGAGGTACCCAACACCAGCCAGGCCCCAAGGGCCATGAGCCAACCGGCAAGCAGGGCGCTGAAAAATTGGGCACTGAAATCGTAATCTACCAGATGGTTGCCGATTTCCACATAGCCCGGTTTGGCATTGATAACCGCCTCTGCCAGATACAGAAAGAGCGAACTGACGATGGTTCCTATGAGATTTCCGAAAATCACAATCAGCCAGAGCCGCAGCAGTTTCATAATACTGCCGCGACGATCCAGGATGGGGTAGACAGCCGTTGCCGTATGTTCGGTAAAGAGCTGCGCACCACTCATAATACAGAGCACAAAACCTAAGGGATAGACGATTGCCGTTACCGGACGTGCAAAAGCAACAGAGTTCAGACGCAACATCTGGTTCTCGACGATGGCCACGGCCATAGCCGTAAAACCGAGGATGAGGCCCGCTGCCAGAGCGGATAGAAACAAGGACAGAAAAGCCCGATTCTGCTGTTCGAGCCCCACCGCTATCGCTTTTTCCAGAATATCGTCAGGATGTCTCAACGCCTCATCCGTACGCTTGACGATTACCGGAACAAAATCCTTGTCTTCTTCCTTACGTTCAATTTCCCGGTCGGTCTGCATAATCAATCACCAGCCTGTCAACACCATTTCTCGGGTTGCAATTCACCTTTTGGCGAGTAGCTGAGGCTGCCCTCTTACTGTATATTTCATCACCTTGAGTCAACGGCCTCCTTGTTCCCCGTTTCATGCAGAAAATCGGCAAAAGGCTGGAGAACGTCGATCGATTGACAGATGACCTTTACACTGACCAGAAGCGGAAAAGCCAGAAGAGCACCGATATAGCCCCACAACCAACCCCAGAACACAATACTGAGAAAGATCAGCAGAGGGTTCATTGAAAACCTGTCGCCCAGAATCTGGGGAGTGATGAATTGTCCTTCCAGAGTGGTAATTAACAGAAATACCACAGGCGGTAAAATGATATGCGGGAGAGTGTCAAAGGTGACAAAGGAAACCAAGGTAATAATGACCGCACTGCAAAGCGCCCCGATATAGGGCAGGAAATTCAAAAGTGCCGCCATTGTGCCCCATAAAATCGGGTTTGGCATGCCAATCAGGGTAAAGACCAGGGTGACGACTAACCCGAGGCTGCCATTGATTATTGTGATGGTGAGAAGATATCTGGAGATCTCCCTCTGAATACGATGTCCCATATTGGTGGTATCATCCTGATGCGCTAACCAGTAGATGCCGTTTATTAAAAATTCCACCAGAGTTTTGCTGCTAAACAGCAAAAAATAGAGCAGCGCCATCGATAATACAAGAAAAATCAATACCTCGGGGGTCGCGGTAAATATGGTATCTATAAGCTTTTCAGATTTAGTTTTAACGACGAGCTGCCTGGGATTGTGTTCCACCTGGGTCATGCCGCTCACCTTTTCAGCGGCTTTTTGCACCTGCTCCAGCGGTTTTTTAATTTTTTTCAGTTTTTTTTCCATTTTCTGCAGGATTTGAGGAGACTGGGCGAGCCATTCCTCGGCCGGACTGGACAAGACTATTATGCCACCGGCAAAAATACCGACGATACTTGCCACGATCATTGCGGCACCGATACGTTTTGGAATGTGCAGCCATGACAGGAAATGAATAACGGGTGTCAGCAGAAGACTCAACAGGGTTGCAAAGGTGAGCGGAATGAGTATGACGGAAGCGTAGTTACATACAAATCCCAATAGAATTATAAAACTGCCTACAAGAGACATTTCCGCCAGGGTAAGCCGGCGCAGCGCCTGTTTATTCCTGCCGGAAAGACCATTGGCAATAAAATCATCTTTATTATCGGTATGTTCCATGATATCTTTAAAAATGGTGTAATAAGGATCCATCCCTAAACGGTCGGTAACCGTTCACCAGCACCCCATTTTCGTCCGATCAGGCCGCCTCGCATAGCCAACCATAGCTCCAAGGCCTGCTTGAACGAACCTGGAGCACTGGATGAACGGTTACAGATCCGGATTATGCTATCTTTTGCTGTGTACCGGTGAATGATTATAACGGTCGGATAGTATTGGTTGAGCAATTTCCATACCTGAAAAGAAAAAATGCGAAACCTCTGAAACCTCTTCTTGGCAGGCTATTTCCGGTTTTTCCTGCAAAATCGGACAAAATCCTGTTGAATTTTGCTGATCATCGCTCCAGGCATGACTCAGGTTTCGACAAGAAGGCACCATTCCTGGAAATCTCAGAAAAATTAATTCCTGGCATATATTTCGCAGTAATCCTGTCAATGGAGAGTGCTCTTATTGTGAGGCGCACCAAGGTAAATAGACGGTCGGCAAATCTTAGTACTGCTCAAGGAGAGTAGATATGATTAGAAATCTTCTAAAACTAGGCGGGTATACTTTATTGGCAAAAGAAGCAGCTGATTTTTTCATTAACTCACAACATAACCGGGAAAGAGAGCAGAGCAGAAATCAAAAAATCTGCACGATGTCCGGCTGGCTGGTCGGAGTCGCCATGGGCGTGGGCGTGGGCGTGCTCTTTGCCCCACGTGCAGGGAAAGAGACTCGGGATATGATTTTAGATACAACCTGTAACCAGATCGACAAGATTCAGACCGGTATCGCCGAAGGAAAAAGGCAGATAAACGAGGTTATCAATAAGAAGAAAGAAGAATTCTGCGCAACGGCACCCACGGAAACCACTGAGGAAGGTTCAGTTTAATAGGGGGCCGTGTAATTTGGAGGATAATTGAAAAGAACATAAACCTGGCATCTAAAAAGAGTTATACGACAATGACTTTTACCGTAACGATTGAAGGATTGTTTCTGTTGTTGCTTGAAATTCTTGGACTGGTCGTCGGCGGTTACCTTTTGGTGGTTCTAAAAAATGCCAACCGGCTTATCGTGGAGATCAATAAAACGCTCACGAAAAATCAGGAAAAAATCGATAACCTTTTAGACCACGTCGAGGAGTTGACCGGAACTTCAGCGCATCTCAGCGGTGAGCTGAAAAAACAGTTTGATAATAATAAAGTGCTGGTCAATTCGATCTTTCAGACGGGAGCCGATTCCATGTTATTGATGAATGACGCCACAAGCAGAATCAGATCCATTATTTCCAATATTAACCAAACAATCAGGAGCGTGAACCGGGTCATCAAAAAAGTACTGTGATAACGAAACCAGCGATGGGTCGGAACCTATTTTCGCAATATGCTACCAGTTAAAGGACGAGATATGAAAAACTATTTTAACTTGAGAAGAAAATCAAATAATTCTACCGGAAAAATCATCCTCGGAACAGTGGCGGGCATGGCCTTAGGGTTAACCGCAGGTATCCTCGCTGCGCCGCGTGCAGGAAAGGAAACCCGGGATATCCTTGCTTCACGAACCAATGAAGCCTTGGAAAAGGCAGGAAATGCCATGCACCCCGGCAAAACCAGGGAATAATCCAACTCAGCACATCCTGTTCAAGGGAGAAATTCATGCAGGTTACCATAACCCTGAACCATCTGCTGATCATTATTATTTGTATATTTTTCCTGGCGATTATTCTTTATGGTCTGCAAATTTGCAAGAATATCAGTAAAGAACTATCCATTATCGCCGCAAGGATCTCTCACTACCAAGGCCGTCTTGCCAACATAGAGGAACAGATGGCGAGCGTTGCCGTAGATGTGCAGGACATGAAAGCTGAAGTGACAGGAAAAAGGATAGTCGGCACAAAAAGATCGGGAACACCGCGCTGTGGAAATTTGTCCGGTTATCTTGCGGAGCTTAAAAAAATTCTAACTCGCTGAAATTACAAATCGCCTGCCTATTGGAAAATGAGCCGGTTTTTATCAGTCGTCTGCCTGGCAAGATGGCAATACCGAAAAAGTTAAAAGGAACTATTACCGTCAGAGTCTATGACCGAATAGATTCAGCCACCTAAAGGTGGTTAACCTGCCGTAAGGAGTAAAAAGTGGACGAACACAAATTCCTGAAGCATTTAAGAAAAGACCATCAGGAGCAAAAAGAATTAGCAGATAAAATGCTCAAAACATCATCTCCGGAAGAGAGGGATACTCTGCGGCAGAAATTTTATAATTCCCTCTATCCGCATATGGTGGGAGAAGAAGCATCTATATTCCAGTTCCTGAGTAAAGCCGAAGAACAGGAAATTCGGGACGACAGCCTTGAAAGTCTGCAGGAACATCATGTGGGCAAGCTAGTACTCCGCGAATTAATGGAGATCAGCACCAATAGTGACGTTTTCAAGGCAAAGGCGAAAGTTCTCGATGAACTGAATCGGCACCACATCGAAGAGGAAGAAAAGGATATTTTTGCTCACCTGCGGAAGCTATGCGACAACGGTCATCTTGATCAATTATTTGACAGATACGAAAAAGCCGAGGAAAAGGCAAAGTCCTGAATTCCGGCAGGCAAAATGTTAACCTGCTGAGGAATCCTCGATTTCAATTTCTTGCTCCCTGATGGCAACCGCATGGCTGGATGGCCGGATATGTCCGCCAAGATGTTTGGTATACGCGTAGGTAAATTCAGCACCGAACAACACGATGAGTACAGAGTAATAGACCCAGGCCAATAAAGCCACCAGCGAACCGGCGGCGCCATAGGATTGTGTAAAATCGCTTCTGCTGAGATATAATCCGATCAGAAATTTTCCCAGGAGGAAGAGGATGGTGGTGATAACCGCCCCCACCCAAACATATCTCCATTGAATACTGGCATCGGGCAATACCATATAGATCAGACCGAAGACTATTGCGAGTATGCCACTGGAAATAAGGGTATTGAGAACCCAGATAAGATGGTAGGCAAAGCCGGAAAGGTACTGATTGATAAGGTTGCCGAAGATGGCGACGGCTGTGTCCGTAACCAGGGAGAGCAATACCAGGAATCCCAGAAAGCAGATCATTGCCAGAGACAATAACCGGTTGATCACAAACTTTAGAAATGCCTTTTCCGGCTTGGGTTTAATTTTCCAGATACTGTTTATACTCTCTTGCAAGGTTACGAAGACGGTGGTTGCACTGAAAAACAGCGTAATTATGCTTATTATCTGCGTCAGGTTACCCTTTGGAGACCGGCTGATTTTATCCATCAGCCGTTCGACTTCCATCGCACTGTTCTGACCCGCCAGCTGCGCTACCTGGGTCAGCATTTCGTTTCTGACTGTTTCATCCTGATAAAATGATCCGGCTATCATTACGGTGATAATGGCCACGGCCGGTAATGAAAAAATGGCGAAATAGGCAATGGATGAACTATAGATAAAAGGTTTATCGTCGAGAAAGTTCTGACCAGTGGTTTTGAAAATCAGCCACCATCTCTTTGCTTTAATTTTCATTGTTGCTTTCCAGATTCTGCCTGTGAATTTTAATTTCTTCCGCTTTATTCCTAGAACAGATATGAAGTAATAGTATTTATGCCATATACATGCCATCTGCACGGCATTTTTTAAAACCGTTATCTCACCTCTTTCTTCCGGCACCTCAAAACACACCGATCCGTCGATGGGGTCGCTCTGCCTTTCATGACAGCTGTCGAATAGCTGCGAAAATCCAGTCCTGCAGGACGAGTCCTTTCGGGCCGGACCGATGATGGAGTGCGGAACAGATATGATCCATTGGATTGTACAGGCAATGCGGGACATTCAGACATATTATAATAAATGGCATATTTATTGCGCTACCTAATCCGAATATCCATTAGCTTGTCAGTAACGGGGTGGAATCAAATGAATCTCATTTCCCAAAAGGAGGAATACTATGTTAAAAAATAAGAAATCAAATATTCTTGTTCTGCTGCTGCTCGGTTGTTTGCTGCTGGCGTTCTCAGGTTGCCATACCCCCGCAGGCCGTTCAACCGGAGAGGTTGTTGATGATTCAACAATTACTGCAAAAGTTAAGGCAAAACTCTTCGACTCGGATGAATTAAGCGGCTTTGCCATTTCGGTTAGCACTTTTAATCAGGTTGTTACCCTTACAGGCGCCGTCAAGACCGAAGAACAGAAAAAGCTGGCTGAGGATCTAGCCGAATCGGTTAGAGATGTTCGAGGGGTAAATAATAATCTTGAAATTAAATAATCCCCCACGGGATTGCCAAAAAGGGGGATACGGCTAAGCACATATATCATTTATTAGTTTCCTGGGAATTCGTTTCTTGCTTTTAGCAATGAATTTTGTGTAGGTACTTATCCCCACAAAAGCACAGGGACTAAAAAGAGACCCCATGGCGGGTTGTTAGATATATAAATTAGCCGCTCCCCCACTGCCCTGTTCTCTCAACCTGGTTCTTTTTTACTTTTTGAGCGGATCTTGCCCTTTAAATAAACTCCCAAGCCAAAGTCCGACAAGGGACTGCCTGGATATAATGTACCGCGATTCTCCTCCTGCTTATTTTGTCACTACCTATAATCCATTCAGAGACATGGCATAGAACCTGCAACACCTATTGCAAATGAGTCAGCGACTTAAGTGCTGACTTGTAACAATAGTTAGTCGTTATTTCATGAACTTAAAAATAAAGGAGCAAGATATGTTAGGATGGGCACTTGGTTTTTTTATTATTGCACTCATAGCCGGTTTCCTCGGTTTTGGTGGAATTGCCGGAGCAGCGGCAGGTATTGCCAAAATAATCTTCTTTATCTTTCTCGCTCTGCTGGTTATCTCCCTTATTGCCAATGCAGTACGGGGTAAGCCGCCAAGAGTATAGCGGTATAGCGGTATGCGAATTCCTCCGGTAATGATTCAGCACTGCAGGAATAGAAAAAGAGATAGTATGAAATCGGAAACATTACCATAAATCAGAGGTTGTCGAGATAGTCATTTTTCTCATACCCTTATCTTTTGGAAAAGATTGGTATTCATGGAGTATTTGCTTACCGGTATTTTTCTATAATGATTGGAATGTGATAAAATGCTACTCTCGAATAACCTCGTAAAAGCCGGTCGAAATACGATTGACCGCTCGTCCCGCCTTTTTTCGGAGTTTATCTCATTGCCCCCTACCAGGATTGAGTGCTTTGTTTAAACTTCCGTCCATTCTCCTTCGGCACGAACAAAAACCCGATCTTCAATGGTGCTGAAACAGGCGTTCTTCCAGGCTCTTGTCTCGATCGATACCCTTTGCGCGGTCGCCGCGAACTATATTAAAACTATTGGGATATCCTTCTTCGACCCGATTGGATACCGTAGTGCCTGCATGGGAAATAATCAGGCCATCAAGAACATGCGTGTAGGCGAAATGCACGTGACCGCTGAGGATAATATCAACTCCCGCTTTTTTCAGCAGGGTAATGGCCATATCACGCCCTCCAATCAAATGGCGGTACCGATATTTCTTCGGAATCCAGAAGGGATGATGTGCGGCAATCACACGCAGGCGCTCACTTTCGTCCTCTGCCAGATATTCTGCGACGGCAGCGACCTGATCGCTGTTCACACGCCCTCTTGACCAGTCTAAAGAATATCCTGATCGTCTTGCCGTGTTGACACCAATGACGATAGAATCTTTATCACTCACTTTGGGCTCGAGCGTATCCGCTATATAGCGATACCATTTTCGCCAGGGCGCGAAAAATCGTTCGGCAAGATTATCCGCCGAAATATCATGATTGCCGGCGATCACCAAAAACGGCCGGCGCAGACTGTCCAGAAAAGCTCGCGCTGCCCGGTATTCGCGATTACGGGCGCGTTGGGTAAGGTCGCCACTTATGACAACGATCCGTGGGTTGATATCTTCAAGACTTTGCAGAAGTCCCTTGATAAGCTGAGGATTTTCCCGACCGAAATGGAGATCGGAAATATGGGCTAAAGTGAGCATGCCTCAATCACCGTATTTGAGAGGATGGTGGAAAGATCGACAGAGGCATGAGTCGAAAAATCCGGAACCGGAAAGCGGATAAAACGCCGACAGGCAGGGAAATAAAAATACTCCCCTGCCTGATCAGCGATTGGGTTATGTGCAGGAAAATTTAACCGGAAGTTCGGCTCCATCTCCTATCAGTTTTCTCCATGCAATCTGCTGGGAAATGGATGTTACCTCCCTTCTCATTCAGTTGGGAACCAAGTGAACACCGATTTCTTAGTCCTGATTAGAGTGTTGATCACCTTGATTCATTTTGCCGGAATCCGGATTCATGTTCTTATGCTGGAAATCCTGCTTGGATTCATTCCCTTTTCCCTGCCATGATGGAGATATGCCATAATGACTATCCAGTCCGCGCCGAAATTCAGCGTCATTCATATTGGCCTGCTTCGGGGCAGTGTCAAGTTTGCTTTGATCTACCAGCAATTTGGCATTGTCTTTGGAAAAACTGAATGCCTCGATTGGTACTGCGATTCCTTCTTTACCACCTATTCCCAACACCCCGCCTTTTTGGACAGTGACATAGCTGACCCTGCCGGTGTCGGTATCAATTTTGAGATCCTGAATCTCACCAATATTCTCGCCGGTTCGAGACACAATATCCATCCCCAGAAGATCCCTTGCCGACCGGGCCTGAGAGTCTTGCTTTTGGTTCAGGGTGGTTTGATTTGACGAAGAATTATGATAATCACTTGCTGCATATATCGGGGTCGTTAATGCCAGCGAGGTCATTATTGTTATCAACGAAACAGTCATCTTATTCATTACGTACCTCCTTGTGTTATGAACTACGGTAAATATTTTCTTGTTCTGTGGTCGCCGACCGGATTCAATCCCGAAGCATAATGCTGCATCCTGGCTGAATCTCTTGCCGGTTCTATACAGAAAAAGCAATTGCCGTGCCAGAATCAAGGTTAATCAAGGAGGGTTAACAGTCCTGCACCATTGAGATTATTTTAGAGGAAAAACAGACAGGATTCCAATGTTCCCGGAATTCTGTCCTGTTCAATAAGACTCTGCTGCTGTGGCAAAGAGGGAAGATCACGGGAGAGAATACGGCGCTGCTGTTCCTCTTGAGAGCTCAATCAGTTGAGCCGCATCTGCCGCGCCTGATTAGTGCTTGCCAGAAAGATTCCGTCAAGGTTTGTCATCCGCAGTAGATCCCGATCATTGGCAAGTGTGCGGGGAATGATGATTGTGACGCCATAGCCCTTCTTAAGCAGGTTAAGCTCGGTTTTACGGTGTTCGGGGTGAAACGGCTCGGACAGTGGCAGGTCGATGCTGATCGCATCATTTTGAAAAAATCTGACTATATCCTGGATGTGATTCAAGCCGATGGTAAATATAGCCGATCTATCTCTGACAGTGCCATTACAAACAGCGCCGTCTATCAGTGAAGGAATTTTCTGCAACAATTTGGCGGTTCGGGCTTCCTGCAAAGAGTGCAATTCGGCCAATCTCTCCTTAAAAGTCTTCCCTCCCTCACTATCCGCTTGCCTAAGGTTATGCAGACTGCTGCGGACGGCATCGTATGCAGGTTTGTCTTCCACCTGGCAAACGCGCATATCAAAATTCTCCAGAAGAAGCATTTCCGCATTAACATACCTGTTTTCATCGGCGAAAGTCTTTTGCAAAAAGACAGCATCCAGTTGTCCTGAGGAGTCTTTACCGGCACGCGCCGATACAGGCTGAGGCAGATCGGATGTACTGTCTTGCCCAGCGAAATATCCTTCGGGAAGCAGCAACTGTATTTTTCTGTGTTGGTTCAGCCATTCACCAATTCGAAAGACATCGGCCTGGGTCCTGGCTGTGTTGCTGCCGTTGACTCCGCTTTGGGGATCCCGGTGACTGATTCCTACAATATAGAGCTGCTTTGATCCGGTACCGGCAATCCGGTAAATCACTTCGCCATATTCACGGGGTATGCCAAGATTATCAGTGAATGAGTACTGATCCCCGGAAGTGGCGGAAACAGGACAAAAAAATAGCGTCCAGAAAAGAAGAACTGCAAGGGGAAAAAAGATGACAGGCAATTTATGATAGAATCGGGCAGGCACAAGGAAGGACCGGGGATAACGCCGGTTAATAACGCCGGTTAACAGCAAACAAGCCGGGATAAATACCTGCAAAAAAAGATTTCTCATATCTGTTGTTCCTGTGCACCAATCGCTTTCCCATACAGCAGGAAGACAAACAGAATATGTCTTATCCATATCCGGCGAGTCTGCTTTCTTAGGAAATATCTCCCCTTAGACCGGTGACTTTGGGCTCTCCTCTAGCAATGAGGGAGCCTTTTTCAAGAATTTGTCTGTTTGCGATACTGTCGAAAACCAGAAGAGAAACAAAGCACGAAAAGCACCGTACCACACCTCCCCTAAGTCGTCAATATATGGTTATTGTTTCAGCCTGCCAGGCCCACAAGATCCCGAATCCCCTTAATTTTTGATTACGGCGGTTTAATTCTTGTTTATTCCCGTCAATAATCCGATCCGGCAGGACTTCCGGCGCGGCCGGACCTGCATATTTCAATACACAAAAGGAACCTGTGATGTAACTCATTGTTTTGTAATTACATAAAGTTTCTGCAATTTCACTTCACCTGGCATATTTGTTGCGTCACAAGGAGTGTGTACTATCAAATGATTTCAGGATGATCCTTTACTCTCACGATAGAATCACAAAAATTATTGTCAGGAAAAATGAATTTTACCGCTTACTCTTACGCTCAATGCATGTTTTGGGTTTAAGAAAGCATAGAATCAGGAAAATCCATAATCCTGAAAGGAGACTAAAAATGAGAAAAATACCGGTTTTAGTATTAATTGCATTTTTTCTTCGCCTAGCGACTGTTGCTGTCGCCGCCGAGGAGGTCAAGGACTATTCAAGTACCATTAACGTATTCAAGGATTCACCCGTGGTATCAAAATTCTTCAAAAATTCCTATGGCTATGCGGTCTTTCCGATTATCGGCAAGGCAGGATTTGTAGTCGGCGGTTCCTATGGCGTAGGCCAGGTGTACCATGGCAATTCGGTCACGGGAAAATCTAAAGTAATCGAAGGCTCAATTGGCTTCCAGGCCGGTGGTAAAGCTTTCAGTGAGATAATTTTCTTCCAGGACAAGCGCGCCTATGATGAATTCACCAGTGGTAATTTTGAATTTGGTGCAACCGCCCAGGCGGTCGCTATCACAGCGGGAGCGCAAGCCGAAGCGGGTACCGGTGGTATCAGTGCCGGTGCTAGCGCCGGCCCTAAGACCGGAGTTCAGGCCGATACGCACTATGTGAACGGCATGGCCACATTTGTGCACTCGACAGGTGGTCTTATGTACGAGTTTTCCATTGGCGGCCAGAAATTTACCTACACTCCGCTGTAATACATCTACAGGCCTGGAATTATCGTGAACTTTGCGGCGATTCGCTTGCTGAGCATGCGTGTTGCGGCAAAGAGAAACCTGTTAAATATTCCTTGGCATTTTACTCTCTAAGGATTGCGCTTCCGGAAGCCTGCTCTTCCTCCGGGAGCGCAACTTTGATCTCGCCAGGCGCGAAACGATATCGCAGAGGTGTGCTAAGTAGAACCACTTCTCCATCCAGAGCGACAGTGACCCGGCTTTTTCTCCGGCTGAAATTCATCTCAATACATTTATCAATCAGCTGATTTTCAATGCGCCTTTGTTCTTGCAACGGATCTATCCCGAATAGCAAGGAGTTCAGAATGAGCGCACATGCTTCAAAGACGCCGGAACAATCAACTGCTATAAGATGAAGGCCTTTTCGGCCCCGTTCTTTTACCTGCCCCAATGCCGGCAGCGCCAATTCACGCTCTCCCACCCCGACAAAGACCAGGGGCGTTTTCAGCCTTTTGCCTGCCAGACTCACCCGAACCGGTCTGAATTTCCACAACCTGCGAATTCCTGCAATTACCGTCGCGGGATAGTAATGCATCCGGTTTTGTAAATATTTTCGACTGCGCACAAATACAGGGTATGCCCCGACTGAGCTGGTGTTAATGAAAAGTAAGTCATTTACATAGCCGACATCGATCGGTCGAGCTCTGCCATGCAGGGCCACCTCCAGGGCCTCGGCCGCATTATTCGGCAGCCCCGTACGTTGAGCAAAATGATTCAATGTACCACCCGGAATGACAGCCAGTTCCGTCATTCTTCCGGCAAGCTGCGAGGCTGCAAGTGCAATTGTACCATCTCCGCCACTGACTAATATTCGCTTCGTCCTGTGCTGAACCGCCCGCTTGATTTCCTCTACCATCCTTTCAGAAGATACTGCCTCCATCCTGACACGGGCATCACCCTGCAACTCCTCCAATACCTTAGCGGAACTCCCTGAATCCGGATTATAATAGAGCGGAACGGAATTTCTGAGATTGCCTTCGGAACCATTCACGATGCACCACCTACAGTAAAGGCTTATGTTAGATAACCAATGATAATCACGACGACAAGTGCCGCTATCAAGAACCAGAAAGTTATACCGATAACGGTAGCTGCTGCCTCCTCAACCGCCTGCCGTTCATCCACCTCTTTTTTAGTTCTTGGCGGCCCATGGGTAATTGAAACCAGCAGCAAAAAGATGAGAACAATCAGTACAAAGGAGGGAAGCCAATATACTTCAAAGATCGGCGGCCCAAACGGCCGCAGCCATAAGCCCCCAAACCAGGCAAAGAGGAAAAACAGAAGAAAAATCGGCACAATTCCCGGCATTCCTGCACGGGTACGCATTGTGGCGTTGAAAACCGCCGCGGAAATAAGACCCAAAATAAAGGCGAGTATTAAATTTCCAAGAAACATAAGCTCCTCTCCTTTAAATTGTTTTCAAGAATCGGATTGCGATTTATAGTTGACAGCTGCATTCGAAGGAGATTCTTCATTTAAAATTACAGGCACAGAAATGAAAGTCACTGTCTTCCCTTGCAACAGGACGGAGAAAATTGGAAAGTTTACTTCTCAACACTCATTGCTGATTGCAAATTCTCTGCCCGTTTTTTAATAAGCAATAGAAAGAGCATGAGCCGCACTCCTCCTGATAACCGCCTGCCGTGTAACCGTGTACCATTCCTGACAGCGGGAGCGTTGGCAACTTATTCCTGGAGGCATACTTTTTGCTGAGATTTCAATATCTCAATCCACAATCAGGATCTTAGCACCTTAGAAATATTTTAAGGATCCCAGCCAATCAACCTAAAAAACCGGATAACGTCAAAGCGCTTACAGCACATGGGCAGCAAGACATGCAAAGGAGAAACATGAATATTGTCGAACAGCGAGGATTTTCCAGAATAATGTTGTTCCTGGCGCTTTCCAGGACGCCGCACGGCCTGCTCGATATGTGTACTCCCTTACTGGCGGTTTTATTGTGGCTTGGCCACCCTCCCGATCTACGGGTCATCGTCCTGGGTATAATCGCGTCTTTTGCGGGATACACCGCGGTCTATGCGTTAAATGACATAGTTGATTATCAGAACGATAAGCAAAAGATATCGCAGGCCGGTTTCCATCGGGACACCTCGTATCTCGATGCCGCTTTTATCCGTCATCCCCTGGCACAGGGGTATTTGAGTATGCCGGAGGCGATTACCTGGGCCGGCGCCTGGATGATAATTTCCCTGTTGAGCGCTACCCTGCTCAACCCTGTCTGCGCCCTCATTCTGGTGATCGGTTGCATCCTCGAGATTCTATACTGCCTGTTACTGCAGGTAAGCCATCTTCGGACACTGGTGAGTGGAATCGTAAAAACCCTCGGGGGACTGGCGGCTATATTCGCCGTCGATGCAACTCCGGAACCGGGTCTGTTGCTCTTGCTCTTTTTCTGGTTGTTTTTCTGGGAAATCGGCGGACAGAACGTACCTGCCGACTGGCATGACATTGAGGAGGATATTACCATGCAGGCCCGAACGGTGCCTGTTTCTCTCGGTCCGAAGATCGCCAGTGCTATTATTCTGTTCACTCTCTGTATCAGCCTTCTTTTGGGAGGAGTGCTTTTCAAGATCGCTCCGCTGCAATTAAATTTGCCGCTCTACTGGGCCACCATTTTCGTGGGATTTTACCTGCTGATACTACCTGCTTTGCGGCTTTTTCAGACCAGGAACAGAAATGAAGCCTCGGTTTTGTTCAACAGGGCGAGCTATTACCCCTGCATACTGCTCATTTTTGCCATGGCAACTCTGGCTCTGCAATACGGTTCTCTCCATAAGATGAATCTGGAACTGGTGAAATCGGCAGGAAAATTATTGCTGTAGAGCCACGGCATCCAATAACTGCCGGGTACTTTTTCCGGTTTGCCATCATCTCATTATGATCTCGGTCATGCACAAATTTCAGGTATTCCAGTAGCCATGCAAACGACCGGCAAGACAGCCGGGACTTTCAGAAAAGAGCAGCCGGCCCAACCAGCAGGCCTGGGTTTGCAAATCGATACGCCGCCGGTCGATCAAACTGTACAGGACCTGAAGAGAAGATATATCATCCAGCTGCTCGACATCCTTTTGTAGTGTCTGGTGAAGAACAGCCAGATCGTGATCATCACCCAGCAAACCGCTGAGTTGATCGGCAAAATTGCAATGCACATCCATCATTTCCGGCCAAATGCCATGCAAAAGCCTGACATGATACCAATGATACTTGACGCGCTTTCGCCATTCATGCATGTTTTCCGTCGACGGCTCCTGCAATGTTTTGTGCATGGCTTTTCGGCCACGGCTGTAAGTTTTTTTTAAACCGCCTTCCAGGGCGGCGAATCCATCGCCGCCAAGGCTCCAGCTTTCCACTCTCCGGCGGGCATCCTGCATTTCGGCGAGGAATTCGTCAAGTTTTTCGTTCAGTACATTGTTGTCATCGGCAAGGTGCCGACAACGGGCAACAAGATGCTGCCGCAGACCGGTAAATTTTTCCTCTTCAATATACTCTTTAAAATTATCAATCAAGCTATCATAACAATCGATAATCGACTGAGCGTCACGAATATAAGCCAATTCCCTTGCCGCGTCCCTGAAGAAGGTGTTTTCGAAATTGTACCCTGCAAACTCCGGCCGCACCAGACGCAACAAACCTCTCAACTTCTTACAGCGCTTGCGCACCTGATGTACTACCTCATGACGGTCAAGGTTTGCATCACCGATTTCTTCGACAGCCTTATCCAGCTGTTCCAGGGCTACCGCCCGGAATTTTTCTTGAACCGATTCTTTCTGGGATATTTTAAAAGCCATGATTACAAAGGTGCTACGTAATCAAAATTATTCCGCAAGTAGTCCGATTTTTTTCACAACCGATACTTCAGATGTAGTCAGCTGTACATAGTAAAATATACATGAAGGCCTGACCCACAAGAATTGCTGCCGGGTTTTATCGCTCAGCCGGAGACAAACCCCGGCACATGGCATAGGAATTGTATGTTTTCTTATACAAAGCTATCGGCAGGACTCACCGTATGGTGAAACGAAGTTAAAATATAATTTGGTATAACAAAATGTTACGACAAAGGCCACACAGCTGGTGACACGAACTACGAAGAACGGCTCAGCGAGGAACACAGCAGACAACAGCAAACAAAAGGAGGTTACTATGCTACCTGTTAAATCAATTCTCTGGCCATCCGATGCAAGTAAATCCGCCGATCGAGCTTTGGAAATCGCTGTCGAGCTGGCAAAGAAATTTGGCGCGAAACTCTATGGGCTGCAGGTGGTCGCCGAAGTACCGACATTTGGTGAAGCCGGTCCGCCAATCACCGGTATCGATATTCCAGGAT
The DNA here is from genome assembly GCA_963835305.1 of uncultured delta proteobacterium. Classification (GTDB taxonomy): domain Bacteria; phylum Desulfobacterota; class Desulfobulbia; order Desulfobulbales; family Desulfocapsaceae; genus Desulforhopalus_A. The sequence continues at coordinate 166,575 of CAWIEU010000004.1, read as the reverse complement.
ATGAACGGGAACTGAAACTAGCAGCGCACGAGGCACTGGAGCGCACGGTTGCTGAGAAGGTTCCCGGTGACATAGAAACGCAGACCGCAATCGAGATAGGTAAGCCTGCGGATGTAATTATTAATTATGCTAAAGATAATAAAATCGAACTGATTGTCATGTCGACCCACGGAAGAACTGGATTATCTCATTTGATGATCGGATCGGTTGCTGAAAACGTCATACGGCATTCTCCGATTCCAACCCTCATTATTCCCAGTGAGAGGAAGTAGGACTTAAATTTCAACAACATTATGTTGTAACCCCGAGACCTACAAAAGCTGAGAACAGGTTCCCTGTCTTCAGGACCTCTTGGCCGAAGCAGCAACGGTACAAGCATGAAGCATAAAAAATTATTCTACAGTGGAGGACAACATGGAAGTCAAAGACTATTGTCGAAACGTCGAAATGGAACTGACGCTCTGGAAATCAAAGCTCTATGATGTTATCCGCAAAATGGATAAAGCATCAACGGGCAACAAGGACAAAATGTATGAGGATATCAATGGGCTGCACATACTCCTGACCGAACTTGAAGACCGGCTTGACAGCCTGCGTACCTCGTGTCCTACCGAGTGGAGCCCGGAAAGAAAGGACATTCAAGTCAAGCTTGGCAATCTGGAAAATCGCTACAAAGATGCAGCCAACGTGCTATTTGACTATGATATAGGCGGGTAAGCCGAATCGTTCGACTCTCTTCGGCTGCCGGAACCTCCCAGTGATCCGGATCACTGTTCCCGCAATATACCAGGAGCGACAGCCGGACCAAGGCCTTGCTGCCTGTCCAGTTTTCCGGGAAGCAGTCCTGTATAACAGGATAGAATTGCAGGGCCTAAAGAGTTTTCTCCATCATTTTTGCCGGTCAAGCACACAGCGAATATCATCCCTTCTTTCCAGCTGAATCGTCGAGTGTCCTATTCTGTACCGGTCATGTAATTCCTGCTGGACGTTTTTAAGAAAATCATTGTCCATCGGCTCAATGTTCATGACCAGGTGAACGGATAGTGCTGTCTCTGTCGTACTGAGCGGCCAAACGTGAAGATCATGAATCCGGTGGACCTGTTCAAGACCCAGCAGATATTCCCTGACCCCCGCTATATCAATATCTTTCGGTACCGAATCGATTGCAAGATTGAGAGAATCCCGGAGAAGCGACCAGGTTCCGACAAGAACAACGACGACGATACCAAGGCTTATCAACGGATCGACCAGCAGCCAGCCCGTTTGCAAAATAACAATACCAGCGACGACGACCCCCAAGGAGACACCGGCATCGGCAGCCATATGCAGAAAGGCACCCTTGATATTCAGATCCTGCTTCTGGCCCGAAAAAAAAAGCAGGGCGGTAATCGTATTGATAATAACGCCGATAGCCGCAACAATGATAATTGTTTTTCCGGCAACAGGTTTAGGATCTAAGAGCCGGCCGATAGCCTCCCAGGTAATCCCTCCCAGGGCGATAAGGAGCATGATGGCGCTGGCTAAAGAGGCCATTATCGTCAACTTGCGAAAGCCATAGGTCTTTTTTTCCGTTGCCGGTTTCATGGCCAGAAAGGCAGCTCCCCAGGCCAGCGACAGACTGAACACATCGCTCAGATTATGTCCGGCATCGGCTATAAGAGCCAATGATTCCGAAACGATGCCATATCCCGCCTCAATGACGACAAAAACCAGGTTGAGTAGAACACCAATGGCAAATGCACGGTTATAGTCGGTTGTCTGATGATTGTGATCCCGGGACATTTTGCTTCTCACGTTTAGCTCAAAACCGGAAACAAGCAGCCGAAGACAATTTCCGGTTAGAGAAGGGCTGGCGATTGACAGAACAATCGCGGCGTTTTACCTCTATTTCTAAGGCTTATATAAAAACAGTCCATTCACCTATGATGGACTTCTGAAAAGCCCGATCGCCAACGTTTACGGTCTGAAACTGCGATTAGCTGTACCACGGATACCTACCCAATGATAAGGTTGATCTCAATCTTGCCGATCTCGAAGCGCTCAAAGCATACCGGAATCGTGTCGGAAAGCGCTCAGCCGTTTCCCAGGCCCTTCAGGAGGAAGGACTTGACGGCTGATCCCCTGCCGTCAGGTCCTTGATTTGCCCGGGCTGCCCAATTCCTCCGGTCCTCCGCCGAATCGTACGTATTTATAGGTTAATAAAACGGCGATAGCCGCAGGCAGTGCGCCCAGGAAAATGAAGATCAAATCGGCCGGCATCCGGAACCATTCCAGAAGCCGGACGTAGCCCTGCCCTGTGTAGGCAGCACTGCGGGCGTGCCAGTAGCCATTTTCCATCACGTCCCAAAGCTGGAAGACACCGCCGGGAAAGAGGTTGGTGAGGACCATGAGGGCCAGACCTATATTGAGGCCCCAAAAGGCGACCTTGATGAATTTCTCGGGCCTGCGCCACTGTTCATCCGGCAGCACCTGCCGCATTGTCAAAACCATCAGGGCCAGGGCGAGCATGCCGAACGCTCCCATCAGGGCGGCATGACCGTGATTGGCTGTCAGCATGGTGCCGGCCTCATAATAGCTGATAACCGGCATATTGATCAAAAATCCGAAGATTCCCGCCCCCACGAAGTTCCAGAACCCCACCGCCATGAGAAAGTAAAAAGTCCACTTGTGGGGAATCACCAGTCCCTTGTCGCTTGGCCGGCCACGGGTGCCGGTCAGGCGGATAAAATCCCAGGCGTCAAGTGTCAGCAGTGTCAGCGGCACCACCTCCAGGGCCGAGAAGAGCGCGGCAAAGGCCATGGTCACGTTGGACTGGCCTGTCCAGTACCAATGGTGCGCCGTCCCTACCATTCCTCCGGCCAGAAAGATGATGGCGTCCAGGTAAATTATCCGGGTGGCGGTAATCCTGGAGACCACCCCCAGCTGGAAAAAGGTTACGGCCACCATAACGGTGACGAACAACTCAAAAAATCCCTCAACCCAAAGGTGAATGATCCAGAATCGCCAGATGTCCACAACGGAGAAGTTGGTACTGCTGTTAAAAAAGAAGGCAGGAAGATAAAAAAACGGGATGGCCGCCGCGCCGCCCAGGAAAAGAAAAATAATCTCACGCCGCCGCGGATCGCTCTTCGTTTCCCGGATGTTCCGGTAGAGCAGGAAGAGCCACCAGAGCAGCCCTATCACCAGCAGCACCTGCCAGAAGCGCCCCAGGTCCAGGTATTCCCAACCTTGGTCACCGAATATCGACCAGATGTTGCCAAAGAGCTGGCGAACACCAAGCAGCTCACCTAAGAGGCTACCCACCACAACGATCACCAGGGCCCAGAACAGTAAGTTTATGCCGGCCGCCTGGCCCTTCGGCTCCCTGTCGCCAAGGGTGGAGGAAAGGAGCAGCCCGCCCGCCACATAGGCGGTAGCGATCCAGAACAGGGCCAACTGGACATGCCAGGTCCGCAGAACGTTGCTGGGAACAAGCTGCGTCAGATCGAAGCCGTAAAAATTTCCCGGTTCCGCACGAAAATGGGCCAGGGTCCCGCCAATCAGGGTCTGCGCCAGGAAAAGGAGCGATACGACCACGAAAAACTTGATTATTGCCTGCTGACCGGTTGTGGTATGTCCGGGCAGCATCTGGGGATTGATCCGGGTGTGCTCACCTTTCCAGCCCAGATAATCGAATTTACCGAAAACAAAAAGAACGGCCGCCAGTCCGGCCAGCAGTACCACGATGCTCAAGGCGCTCCAGAGGATTGAATCGCCGGAGAGCGTGTTGCCGGCCAGAGGATCATAGGGAAAGTTGTTGGTATAAGAAAAAGATTTTCCAGGCCGCCGGGCGATGGAACCCCAGGCAGTCCAGGCAAAAAAAGCGGTCAGCTTTTCGATGGCCGGCCTGTCGCCGATAAACCCGTGCGGTAATCCTGCGGTGTGTTCCGGCCCTGAGGCCAGGAAAGCCAACCAGTAATTGATCTGTTGTTCATAAGTGGCTTTTTCGATATCTGTGAAAACCAGTTCGTGTTTATCCGGATCATAGCGGTTAACCTTGAGCACTTGACCTGCATCCGCGTTAACCGCCGCTCTCTGCGGTTCAGACAAGTCAGCCAGGGGCTTGCCAAAGAGTTCCCGGGATCTTTGCTCATTGGCGTTAATCGCCAGGCTGTGGAGATATTCAGCCGTATAATCCGGTCCCATGTATCCGCCATGCCCCCAGACCGAGCCGTTCTGCATCAGGCCGTACCGCAGGAAAACCTGTTGTCCCGCCAGAATATCCCCTGCCGTGAAAAGCGTCTCTCCCTTCGGCCCGACCACTGTTTCAGGAATCGGAGGAGCATCGCGAAACGCGATGGTCGAAAGATAGACGAGGATAATGAGCCCTACCAGGAAAACCAGAAGTGCACTGTACCGCCACCAGGGTGACAGCCTGGTTTCGTCCGTTGCGGTCATTCGTTCGATCGGTGCAGCTTCTCTTGGTTCAGCATTCCTCTTTTCCATCAGCTTGTCTCCTGTTTTCCGTAGCTATTGTTAGAGTGCCGGTTGCCTGCTTGAGGTTGGTTAAGGCGAGAGTCTTTCATCCTGCCTGGCGATTTTTTCATACCAGAGATCGGCATGCTGCTTTGCCCAAACTGCATCGACCTTGCCTTTCCACATGCCCTCGAAGGCACCTTTCGATCCGACAGTTCCCATATAGATGTGCCCGAAAGAGGCCGTGACAAATAAAATTGACGCAACTGCGTGCACCACGAGCGACACCTGCATGGTAAATCGAGTCTGCCCCCAGAGGGGAAAATCCAGCAGCAGTCCGGTAAACCCCACGGTAATGCCGAAGAAAGCAATCAGCCAGAACCAGACTTTCTCGCCGCCATTGACCTTTTCCGAATGCGGGTGCGGGCCATGACCAACCATCCCGCCCAAATTTTTAAACCAGATAAAATCAAGCTTGTGCAGGTAGTTTTCGCGAAGCCACATGACAAACATAAGAAAAATACCTACCAGAAGAAATGGTCCGCACCAGTTATGCACGATCTTTGAAACACTGAGATAGGCGGCAAACGCTCCATGGCCGGCCAGGGGAATCAGTGCGACACGTCCCAAAAGAAGGCTCAGACCTGTGATCGCCATAATGATGAATAAGGTGGCCGTATACCAATGCACCAACCGTTCACCGAGGCTGTACCGTTCGATCATCACGCCGGAACGTGGCTCGGGAAGCTGTTCTCCGCCGGTGATCAGGTGGAATACGCAGATAACAGCCAACACTACGCCCAACAGCCAAGGAGTAATATTGATGAGGAGGAAATTGCGAAATTCCCGCCAAACTTCTCCCCCATTCTGGATCAGAACCGAATGCCCCTCGGAGGAGACGGCGGTATAGCCAGGAATTCCGTGCCGTACCAGGCGCCAGAAATCAGCTCGCGGATTGACCGCATCGGCACCTATCGCCCACAGATAACAGACGGCACTCAGCAGAAAAAGAAGGACCGTACTCAAAACCAGATATCCATTTAGCCGGTTTTTATTCGTTAAGCTCATAGCTCCCCCCTTTATAATTTCAGCGATCTGTTTGCCCCATCATAACCCGATCTTTCAGGCCCGGATGCTCTCCCTGGGCCAGCAATGGGTCGGTTTTTCCTTTATATTCGCCGGGCTCATAATTGGTAAATTCACGACGTTCATTCGAACAGGCCGTCATTCCGAGAAAAACAAGCAAGAAAGCCCCTATGCAGATGTATGTTTTCATGGAATTTACTCCTTGTTCTTGTTGAAATCATAAGCGGTATTCCAGCCCCAGATATTTTGCGGCCTGCCGCCACGTCTTACAATCCGTTCTCTATAGATGTTGGAGACAATGGTACCGTCACCTGCCAGTAAGGCTTTGGTGGCACACATTTCGGCGCAGAGCGGCAACTTGCCTTCCGCGATGCGGTTACGGCCATACTGCTCGTATTCTTCCACCGAATTATCAGCCGGAGGACCTCCTGCACAGAAGGTACATTTATCCATTTTGGTGCGGGCGGCAAAAGCCTTCTGCTCCTGAAACTGAGGGGCGCCGAACGGGCAGGCGTAAAAACAGTAGCCGCAACCGATGCACAGATTCTTGTCATGCAGAACAATGCCGTCGGGAGTGGTGTAAAAGCAGTCAACCGGACAAACTGCGGCACAAGGAGCATCGGTACAGTGCATGCAGGCAACTGACAGGGACTTTTCTCCCCTCTCGCCGTCGCGCAGGGTGACTACATGCCGCCGGTTGATCCCATATGGAACCTCGTTTTCATTATTGCAGGCTGTAACACAGCCGTTGCACTCGATACAGCGTTCGGTGTCGCAGAGGAATTTCATTCGTGCCATAGCTATTCTCCTTTCACACTGGGCTGATACGGCACAGTGTGGCTTTGGTTTCCTGCATCTGGGTCACTGAATCGTAGCCATAGGTGGTTGCGGTATTACAGGCTTCACCGCGCACATAGGGAGCGGTGCCTTCAGGGTATCGCTCGACGAGATCCTTGCCCTCGAACCAGCCGCCGAAATGAAAAGGCGTCCACACTACGCCGGGGCCGACCCGGGGCGTGATCATGGCCCGGACTTTAATCCGGCCTCCTTCGGCTCCTTCCAGCCAGATATATTGCCAGTTGGAGATTCCGGCGTCATTGGCATCTTTCGGGTTGATTTCCGCAAACATCTCCGGCTGCAATTTGGCCAGCCAGGCATTGGACCGTGTTTCCGCCCCGCCCCCTTCGTATTCGACCAATCGGCCGCTGGTGAAAACCAGTGGATATTTTTGGCTGTGATCCTTTTCCTGAATAGAGTTATACCGGGTAGGCAGCCGCCAGAAAGCCTTGCGGTCCGCATAAGTCGGATAGACCGAAACCAGGTCGAAGCGCGGAGTGTAGAGCGGTTCACGATGAATAGGCACCGGGTCCGGATATTCCCAGACCTTGCAGCGGGCCTTGGCGTTGCCGAATGGTGCACAACCGTGCTTGATGGCTACCCTCTGGATCCCTCCTGAAAGGTCGGTTTTCCAATTGCGCCCTTCTGCGGCTGATTGCTCTTCAGCAGAAAGATCCTGCCACCAGCCCAGCTTTTTCAGCAGTTCGTCGGTAAATTCCGGATAGCCATCCTTGATTTCCGATCCGACCGAATATACCCCTTCGGCCAAAAGATTCTCTCCATTCCGTTCGGTGCCGAATCGAGCCCTGAAGGTTAAACCGCCTTTCGCCACCGGCATGCTTGGATCATACAGGATAGGAGTTCCTGGATGCTTCATTTCCGGGGTTCCCCAACACGGCCAAGGTAAACCGTAATACTCTCCATCACAGGGCCCGCCCTCCGCCTTAAGCGTCGTGGTATTGAATGTCTGCCTGTGCTTGGCATGCAGTTTGAGCCGCTCAGGACTCTGGCCGGTATAACCTATGGTCCAGGTACCGCGATTGATTTCGCGCAAAATGTCTTCGATCAGAGGTTCTTCCCCAACAATCTTGATGTTTTTGAACAACTGATCGGCAAAACCGAGTTTCTTGGCCAGCAGGTGGAGAACAACATGATCCGGTTTGGATTCGTATAACGGCTCGATCACTTTTTCCCGCCATTGCAGGGAACGGTTCGAAGCCGTAACCGAACCATAGGTCTCGAACTGAGTAGATGTCGGCAACAGATAGGTATCGTTTCTTCTGTCACTCATTACTGCCATATGAGTCGGATATGGATCGGAGATAACTACCATCTCCAGCTTTTCCAGGGCAGTTTTCATCTCGGTGCCGCGGGTCTGGCTGTTGCAGGCATGTCCCTGAAAAAAGACCGCCCTGAAGTTGTCGCGCTGCGATAAATTTTCCTTGGACTCAAGAATACCGTCTATCCAGCGGGAAACGGGGATACCGGGGATGTTCATGGTATATTTCATGTCTCCGTTCCCGGCATCGTACTTTTTGCTCATATCGAATCGGCCTTTGAGCCACTCATAATCGACGTCCCAGACCCGTGCCCAGTGTTTCCAGGCTCCCTCGGCCAGACCATAATAGCCGGGCAGGGTATGACTGTTGGGGCCGACATCGGTTGCGCCCTGGACATTGTCGTGGCCACGGAAGATATTGGCGCCGCCGCCTGATTTACCAATGTTGCCGAGAGCCAGCTGCAGGATGCAGAAGATCCTGGTGATATTGTTGCCGATGTGATGCTGCGTTCCTCCCATGCACCAGACGATGGTGCCGGGACGGTTATCCGCCATGGTTTTGGCGATTTCATAGACCTTTTTCTCGGGCATGCCGGTGACATTCTCTACCTTTTCCGGAGGCCAGTTTTCCGCCTCCCTGCGAATATCATCCATGGACCAGACCTTGCTGGCGATATACTCTTTATCTTCCCAGCCGTTTTTGAAAATATGCCAGAGCAGACCATAAATAAAAGGCACGTCCGTTCCGGGCCGGAGCCGGCCAAAGATATCGGCATGGGCCGCGGTTCTGGTAAAGCGCGGATCGACAACGATCATTATTGCGCCGTTTTCCTTGCCGCGCAGGATATGCTGCATGGCAACCGGATGGGCCTCGGCCGCATTGCTGCCGACAAACAGCATAGCCTTGCACTTGTGCATGTCGTTGTAGGAATTGGTCATGGCTCCATAGCCCCAGGTGCTGGCAACGCCTGCGACCGTAGTGGAATGGCAGATTCGTGCCTGATGATCCATATTGTTGGATCCCCAGAAAGCGGCAAACTTGCGCTGCAGATACGATCCTTCGTTGCTTGCCTTGGAAGAACCGCACCAGAAAACAGAATCAGGTCCGGAGGTCTCGCGGATTTTAAGCAGTTTATCGCCAATTTCGTCGATGGCCTGCTGCCAGGAAAGGCGCTGCCATGATCCATCCACCAGCTTCATGGGAAATTTCAATCGTCGGCTGCCAAGACCGTGTTCCCGAACCGATGCCCCTTTGGTGCAATGTGCCCCAAGGTTCAGGGGGGAATCGAAATCGGGCTCCTGCCCCGTCCAGACACCGTTCTGAATCTCGGCTATGACACCGCAGCCCACGGAACAATGGGTACAGATCGATCGTCTTATCTCGGTCGGAACATTTGGGAGTGGAATATTCTCTTTGTCCTGGGCCGATGCGCGCCGCACCATCGACAGAGGCAGAAGTCCCATTAAAGCGCCGCTTCCCAGGACGACACCGCCGTGTCGCAAAAACGTTCTGCGGTCTAGACTATTTTGTTGCGTTGGTTTCTCATCGATCCGCTTGAGCCATCTTTTCCTGAACTCTTTCATGCCTGTATCTCCCGTAGCTTAGGTGGTTCTATGGTATCAGGGACTGTAAATCGCAGATCAGTCCGCTTTCAATTTCCGGCGGATCGGTAATACTTGCTGATATGCTCGGTCTCTCTATACCCCTGAGCCGATGTCTTAGGCAGCGATGAATCAGGTTTGCCCGGCATGGCCGTTTCCTGCGCTGCCGACAGGGTGGCCACCGCCCCGCCTAAAATCACCACGGATTTCAAAAACTTTCGTCTTTCCTCGGAATATTCTGTTGTCATACTCTTACCCTCCTATGGTTTATGCAGAATGGTTTCCTCGAGGCAACTGTTGGACAGATGATGCAGATATTCCTGCTCACCCGCCATGAAACAACAGCCGAACGCACCAACCATCCGATAAAAATCACACTTTTTGGCGGTTCGCAGATCGTTGAAAAATTGCGGCATCCAGGTGCCGACATGCCTGTTGAAAAATACGGCCTGTTCGTTCCCGGAAATCTCGAATTCAGGGCCACTGAGTAGGGCCATGATTTCACAGAGAACACCGGCATGGTCCTCGGGTTCCAGGCAGTCGGATTGTCTAACAATCCCCAGCCGGTCAAGATCCGCACGAATGGCGGCAAGCGGTGCCGACTGGATCATTTTTTCCCGATACCAGGAACCGTACGGGATCAACTCCCCTGCCCCCAGCCCTACAAAGAGCCGGTTAAATTCCCGGTCGATGGCGGAAACAGGACAGGTAGTTCCGACATGATTCAGTGCGGTCAATGCCTCGTCCAAGCTCTGGGGAAGATTTTTCTCCCAGCTTAGATTCCGCACCAGCTCAATTACGACCTCGGAAGGCGTATCGGTCAGTAATGCGGCAAGCAGCACATAACTGTCCGTCCGAATATTGGCATGAGGGGTAAACCAGGTTGAATGGTTCTTCGCGTCCATTGATCGTTTCATAGCTGATAATCTCCTGCCATAAGTGCATCACGGGTACGGCAACTGCAACACATCCGCAGCCGTCGAATCTGTTTTGGGTTCTTATACATCCAGTGTCCATTGAGTTTTTCCAGCAATCGATCTATCATAGCCGTCGTGGCAAACGGTACTCCGCACTCGACGCATTTGAACGGTTCGACTTCTTTTATCGTGCCCGGCATGTCAGCAGCTTCGGTATCATAGAGAAGCCGCGGCTGCAGTTGGATACACTGTTCCGGACAGGCGGCCGCGCACATACCGCACTGATGGCAGCGGGACTCCACCAGGGAGAGCCGCGGCAAATCGCCTCCGGCGACAAGGGCGCCGGACGGGCAGACACCGGCGCAAGCCATGCAGAAACTACAGGCGTCGCCGATCGATATCATGCCGAACGGAGCTCCAGCCGGTAAAATAATGGTTGAAGGGTCTGATATGCCGCTATGGTGGGCAAAATGCCGGCAGGCCAGCCGAACCAAGGTGCGTTTGTCGTGTTCAAAGGTAAAGTCGACAGAATGAGGTGCCGGTTGAAAAGAACGGCTTGCCGCAGAACTCCGTTCATTTTGTTCGAAGCCCAAATCCGACCAATTTCGATCTGACGCTTGCGACCAGATGATAAAATGGAGACAATCAGGCGGCATCTGCAACCCTCGAAGAATCGCCGAGCCGAGCTCTACCTGCTGCTTGAGAGCGTCCTGTATTTCCACCGGCCTACCACTATCACAAACAAGGGTGACGCTGCCTGCGCCATAGGCCAGGGCAACCAGCAGCATGTCGAGTCCGGCCCGGCCTATCTCTTCAATCTCAAAAAAAATACTTTCCGCCGCGGTACTCCTGATGCTGTCTCTGAATGAGCTTTCCTCAATATTACCGTCGTAAATGTACATATCGGGCAAGGTATTCTTCATATTTGCTGTATCTTCCTCAGCCATGGCTTTGGACAATGCTCCAACAAGCCCGGACAGCAGGTCTTCCTGCGCTGGACTGAGCAGATGGATGGCATCGGCAGGACAAACCAGGGCGCAAGCCCCGCAACCCTGGCAGAGATAGTGATCAAGAGTAATTTTACCGTTCTCCGAGCTGATCGCGCCTACCGGACAGATCTGCAAACACCGGGAACACTCCAGGAAACGGGACCGCCCATGCAGGCAGCGATTTTCCAGCCAACGGCTGAGTTGAGGTTTCCTGAATCGCCCCCGCATTTCAGGGAGTTCCAGCAGCGCCGCCTCAATACGGATTTTATCCTCTCCTGGTGCATAATATCCCAACGGCAATTGCTTTCCTGAAAAAGAAGGTATGGGCTGCAGATCAAGAATGAGATCGAAAACAGCTGTAGACTGTCCGGTTTCAGAGGACAAATGTCCGATCAAAGTGAAGAGATCGGCCTTCCCGCCTCCTGTCTCAGGCACTATGGCGGAAAAACTTCCGAAAGCTCCACTGATGGAAACCGATTCAACCTTAACAAGCGGGAAGGAGCCGATGCGGGAGGCGGAGCAATCAACGCCGCTGCAGCTCGATACACAGAGAGTACAGCTCAGCCCATTCCCGTTCAGGAATTCGGCGTAGGTAATTGCCCGGGCAGGATCAGTATCGACAATCAGGATTCTGCCTTTGGAGATAATCGTAAGCGAAGATGATTCTTGCGTATCGACGGCCCCGCCGCTGTAACTCTCATCTTCGTCGATCTCTTCCTCTTTAGTTTCGGCGACGCCGAGGCCGGACTCCGGTTGCTTGCGTTTTTGCTGGTGCCGCATGTCTGAAGTGACGATGCCGGCAAGAGACTGAAAAGAACGATAATTGTCTATATTATCATCCAGTTCATCGATGCTGTTGAATTCGCTGGAAAGAAAATCGAGCTGAGGGAAAGTAGCTGAAGTTGCTTTGGGGGAATCCTCCTGCTCCAGAGGCTTAGTAATAATTCCAACTCCGTCTTTATCTTTTCGTTGCATGGCAATCCTCGCATTGATCAGGTTATTATCCGGCAGTGGGAACGAATCCGGTCGTTTCCGGATCGCATTTTTTACCTCAATATTTAATCATCGTCATACCCTCCCGTCGTTTTCCCGCGAAAAATCCAATAGGTATATGTTGTGTAGGTCAAAATAACCGGTAACACCACGACCATTACCACCAGCATGAATCGAAGGGTTGTCGGGCTGGCGGCAACCTCCTGGACTGTCAAGGCTGACGAGTCCATACTTGGAATCATGCTGGGATAAAGCCCGATGGACAGTCCGGTGAAGGAAAAAATTATGATCAGCCAGTTCCAGACCAGCGGCGCCAACTGTTTCTTGAGCCGCAGGCTGCGGAAATACATGGCAAAACAAATCAAGGTCAAGAATGAGAAGAGATAGAGAAACGACGGAGGCCAGGTCGTCAATTTCCCGGCCATTTCCTCGTGCAGCAGGCTGGTGCCGGCATAGACAGCCGCCGAAAATATAATGGTCAACCAGCCCGATAATCTGGCGATAAAGTAATTTCGCTCCTGTAATCCTTCGTCGGTCCGGGAAATCAGATAGCCGGCGCCCAGCATCAGATAGCCGCAGATGACGCCGGCTGTGGCTACCACTGAAAACCAGTTCATCCAGTCCGTGGGACGTCCGGCAAAAGTCTCGGCTACGACCTCTATTCCACCCAACAGTCCGCCCAGGGCAAAACCCTGCCCCAGAGTTGCCAGGAGACTGCCGACTCCGAATGACAACAGCCAGATCGGTTTAGCCCGGTCACTGGCGTTGGCATGAAATTCAAAAGCCACCCCACGAAAAATAAACCCGAATAACATCAGGATAAAGGGAATATAAAGTGCCGAGAGAACAATGGAATAAAAAAGCGGAAAAGCACCGAACAGCATGCCGCCGAGAATGACCAGCCAGGTCTGGTTGCCATGCCAGATAGTATGGATGGACTGCATCATCGCATTTTTTTCTTCCTGGGTCCGGGCAAAGAGAGTCAGTATTCCCACCCCGAGGTCTGCACCATCGGTAAGTGCATAATACAGAAGGAAAAAACCGACGAGCAACAGCCATATCATGGGCAAGTGTGTATATATTATTTCCATCGAAGTGTGTCGTGTTTATCTGGTTATCTTAAAATCGTCTTCCCAAGCTGCGGCAGATTCACACATCAGCTCTTTCTTCCGAAAAATTCTTGAAATCCGGCCCCTTGTTCATCAGGCGCCGGGCGAAAAAAAGAAAAAGAAAGAGCAGCAGAGAATAAATAAGAACGAAACCAAGCAAAGACCCCGCCACCGTTTCGGGAGGAAGCTTGCTCACCCCCTCACTGGTCCGCAATACTCCCTGAATAACCCAGGGCTGCCTGCCGACTTCCCGCACGATCCAGCCCGCCTCCATGGCAATATAACTCAGTGGAATCGCGGCCATCCAGCAGGAGAGCAACCATTTTTGCCTGCCTACCTGCTCCGGCACCAGTTTCCCTTTCCACCAGGCCCATAAAGACCAGAACATCAGCAGAACAAGAGCCGTACCGATACTCAGCATGATTCTAAAGGACAGAAAAGGCAGCAGTACCGGCGGCTGATCCTCAACCGGAAATTCCCGCAGGCCTTTGACCTGCCCGGTCAATGAGGTAGTAGCTATAAGACTCAGCGCATACGGCACCTCGATGGACCAGACATTGTCCTGCAATTTTTCATCTGGCCAGGCAAGGATTTTCCAGCTTGCCCCTTCCCCCGGAGGATTTGTCCGCCAGTTGGCTTCCATAGCCGCCAGCTTTGCCGGTTGATGGCGATAATCAGACTTCCCTGCCCCGTCCCCAACCACGACCTGGCCGACGGTAATGAAGACGGCGGCCACCAGCATCATTTTGAATGAGGGGAGAAAAAATTCCGTGTGCCGGTTCCGCAAGAGATACCAGGCACTGATGCCGCCGATGACGAAGAGCGAAATCTCCAGACAGGCAAACCACATATGGGTGATCCCCCAGAAAGCATCGGGATTCCAGATCGCGGCCAATGTATCTTTCAGATAAAACCGGTTGTTGATGAACTCTCCGCCGACCGGGGTCTGCATCCAGGAGTTGGCCACCATGATCCAGAAGGCGGACAGTGAACCGCCGAAGGCTACCATGCAGGTGGCGAAAAGATGCATGGCCGGCGGCACCCGTTTCCAGCCGAAGGCCATGATGCCCAGAAATGCGGCCTCCAGCATGAAGGCCATGGCTGCCTCAAACCCCAGCAGATGGCCGAAGATGTCGCCGCCCGCCCGGGAAAATCCACTCCAGTTGGTGCCGAACTGAAATTCCATGGGGATGCCGCTGACCACTCCCACCGCGAAATTGAGCAGAAACAGGCGCATCCAGAAGCGGGCATGGTGATAGTAATGCACATTCCTGGTTATGAGCCAGCGCGCCTCCATCACCACGAGAAAAATACTGAGGCCGATGGTGAGCACAGGCCAGATGATATGAAAGATGGCGGTAAAAGCAAAATGCAGGCGGGAGAGAAGAACGTGATCCTGCAGGATATCCATTATGGATTACTCCCAGGTTGATAGTTATTCTTTACCCTTCCGGCCGGTCATCGGGCTGATTCGGAATCAGGGCGGGTTTAGGACAGGGCGAACACGCAGGTAGGGGGCAGGTTCCGAACCCGCCCCTTACGGAATTTCATACATAATGCAGAGATATATGGCATGCGTAGGGGCAGACCTATGTGTCTGCCCAAATATATCTCAAACGGCGGGTTCCGAACCCGCCCGGGATTCAACCGGCCTGCATCCTCAACTCCTCTACGGCGCTCTCCTTAACAGCTGCCCCGAGTATCGCAAAACGGGACTCCTTGTAACCATCCAGAATTCGCAACCCCGACGCAGCCAAGGCCTCCCGGAATTCCGGCCCGTGAAAACGGTTTTCCCGCGGATGATCCAGTATCCTCACAAATAAGGGATTGGCGTAGAGGGGAGGATAAATCTCCTCGAAAAAAAAGAGGCTGTTGTCTTTCAGCACCCTGGCTATCTCGGCGACGCCTTTCTGCCAGTTTTCCAGATGATGGATAATGCCGAAATTGAAAACGGCATCGAAACAGCCATCAGGAAACGGCAGGTCCTGGGCATCGGCGGCAAGCAGATGCAACGGCACGTTTTTCCAGGAGGTTCGCCTTTTTTTGGCACTTCTCAGCATATCCACATCTATATCCAGGGCATGGATGGAAGTCGGTGCAAAGGACTGGCTGATAATTTTAGCCCCGACCCCACAGCCGCAGCCTATTTCCAGACATCTGCCGCCGGGCGCGAAATTGCTGCCCATTCTTTTAAAAAAGCGTCCTTCCTGCTGTTGCACATATCGCCGTACCGGGCTGTTCACCCAGAGCCTCTCCGGCCAGTTTACTTTCATTGCGCCTCCTGTATTTTCTTCCGGCCCTGATAAATTTTGGCTATGCCGAAGGTTAATTTTTTAATTTTTGGCTCGATAAAACCCGCCTCGGAGATCTCGGCCATAAACTGTTCATCGCGGGGAAAAGCTTCCACCGATTCCGCCAGATAACTGTAGGCGTAATTGGTGCGGGAGATCAGGTTGCCGATGGGCGGCAGGATATAGTCAAAATAAAAACGATACAGCTCGTAGAGCAGCGGCTGATCGGGATAGGAAAATTCCATGATATAGAGCCTGCCTCCGGGTTTCAGGACGCGATAAAACTCACTCAAGGCAAGGCCGCGCTCTTCAATATTGCGCAGGCCGAAGGAGATGGTCAGGGCATCTGCGCAATCACTGCATATCGGCAGCTGCCGTCCGTCTCCCGCAGTCAGGCTGATCTGTTGCCGACGGCCCCGCTCCGTGATCTTTTTATTTCCAACTTTCAGCATTCCGGGGGAAAAGTCGACTCCCACCACCTGTACCCCGGGATGGCGCCGGCTGATGGCAAGAGCCGTCTCGGCTGTGCCGACTGCGACATCAAGGACGAGTCCGCCTCTTTCCAGCCGCAGGATATTCGCCAGGGCCCGCCGCCAATAAACATCCTGGCGCAGGGACAGAAAACTGTTCTGAAAATCATAACCCGGGGCGATGGTTTCAAACATTGCCTTCACGGCAGTATCATTCATAGTGTGTTCCCGATAATGTTGTTTTTCCAATAGCTTTAGTTACCCATTCGATTTCGCGAATCAGGCAATCCGTTACAGTCCCGCCCTGCAGCTCAGGCGGAAGAATAGACCAGGTATAGGTTTCCACTTCCAGAGGTAACTCCCGCGGAAAGAGAGGCAGGATCTCTTCAAGGAAGAAACGGCTGCTGCCGCACTCCCGTACTGCCTCCATAAACACGGGCACATGGAAGTGGACCCGCCACTCCTCGACTCCTTTAATTTCTGAAGGAGCCGCGGCAATAGCCAGATCAAGGTCATCATAGCGCAGCAACTCCCCATCCGCTTTTCTGCCGACCGTCTGATGCAAATAACAGGATTCCTGAAAACGTTTGAGAAGAGCAATGTCGGGATCCTTCAACTGAAGGGCTGAAGAAACCTGGACATGGCCTATCCTGATGCCGTTATCCGCCAACAGTTTGAGGGACGCAGCCGGTTCCTCGAACTGCAGCGCCTGGTGGCAGCAGTCATAACAAACTGCCAGCCTGTTCCGGTGGGCTGGGGACAATTCCAGACGGTTGAAAAAATCGATGACATCTTGAGTCGTCTCGAGAACGCAGCCGGGCTCAGGTTCCATGGCAAGACGTATTTCCTTGCCGGTCTTCAGGGCCAGACGTTCAAGGTGATTCAAGGCGGCAACCAGGTGCTTCTTCACCACCTGTAAATCCTGCCGATCGATACAGGAACGAAAACCCACCGGTACTGTGGATATCGAGCCCGTCATGCCTTCAGGAAGCCAAATGGCCAAAAGTTCGGCAATTTTCTTTGTATAGTCAAGACGTTCGGTATAACGCCAGTCAGGGAGATAAACCGATTGCTTTATCGGGGCGTGATGAAAGGTTCCATAGGGAAAACCGTTAATTGTCGCCACATAAAATCCTTCCTGTCCGCACCAGCGATGAAATCCTTCAGCTTCCTCAAAGCTCATCTCGCAGGCTGCCCGGCCGGACAGCCTCAGCCCGATGGGAAAGAGCGAGTCGGGGCATACCTTTTCCTTGACCACCGGGGCATGCGTTCGAATTGCGGAAAAGATCTCCTGCCAGCTCTCTCCCGGATGGATATTTGTGCAATAGGTTATCGCCGGGAAGGCCCGGTACGACGACCCACTTCTTGGGGAGTGGCCGCCGGCTATACTATCCACTATTCGAGTCAACGGGATGCCCCCGACGCAAGAGCAGGATTGTGGGCTTGATCGGTCTCAAGCCCTCTGCTGCTTTCCTGGAGCATCAGTTCATCGATGCAACATTCCATCAGCGCCGTGTCTATCCGGTTGACCTCTTTTTTCCTGCCGATGCCGGTCAGGAGCGTAATTGCCAGCTCCCCGCCTAAATGCTCGCGAAATTCTCCAAGTGCCGCCTCGATATTGAGCGAGTCAAGGGCGGGATGATACAAGGGCAAGCCCAGATCCCTCAGCAGGGTAAAAATCTGCCGTAATTCGTTTTCCTCTATCATTTCCTTATAGTACGAATAGAGACTGTCCAAAGCGATGCCGACGGAAACCGCTTCGCCGTGATTAATCTGTCCGCCGGTAATTTCCTCCAGTTTATGGGCGGACCAGTGACCGAAATCAAGAGGCCTGGCCGAACCTAATTCAAATGGATCTCCCCCTCCGCCGATATGCTCCATATGCAGGGCGGCACAGCGATGAATCATCTCCTCCATCGGCTGAAGGCTAAACGCGGCAAGATCAAAGCGCTTTTCATAAAGTGAATAAAAAAAAGCGCTGTCCTTGATCAGGGCCACCTTCACCGCTTCGGCCATACCGGCCCGTAACTCCCTGGGGGGCAGCGTATCCAGAAAGGCAGAGTCGTTAATGACGGCAAAAGGAGGAGAAAATGTACCGATGAAATTTTTCCGGCCCAATATATTAACGCCGTTTTTCACCCCGATTCCGGCATCGTTCTGGGCGAGTACCGTTGTCGGCATCCTGATGAGCCGCAAGCCCCGATGAGCGACAGCCGCTGCATACCCGACAGCGTCAAGCACGGCCCCTCCGCCGATCGCCAATACAAAAGAGTGCCGGCACAGGTGATATTCCTGGACATATTTCAGTATCGTATCCATAACCGCCGGCTTGTTTTTACAGCCCTCTCCTCCTTCGATCCGAAGCACCGGTCCGGAGAGCTCCATCACCTCGCGGTGAGCGTCGGCGTAACTTGCAATCTGCGCGGCCAGGAAGGGGTGTTTGGCAAGAACACCTGAATCAACAAGACAAAGTACTTTATGACACGCCGTTCCTCCTCTTGCCAATACCGAGGCCAACAGTGGTTCATCTGTCCGGAAAACATTCCGGCAGAAAAAAACAGGAAAGGTATATCGAATGCTGAATTGCTGTTCAAGCGTCTGCATGTAAGCTCCTAAATTGTCTAAGCCGTCTCAGTCGACAGCTGTTATTATCTCTACAAAACCAGCGCTGTTTCTCCTGCGAACGACGTACCAGCGCGATTAGGGGCAAAAAAAGATATGATCAGGCGTCTATAGCAAGGAAACACCGTTTAAAGAGCAATTTCTATGCCAAGTTTTTTTCAATATCTTTAAAGAGTTGACACCATCAATCGGGGAAATTTTTCCCGGCAGGCAGTGGTTATTGCCAAACAATCGGCTTTGTCGGATTCTGTCTAATTCTTAGTGGTCGTTTTTTTCGTTGCCGATGGAGGCAAATGTCCTGCTCCACAGGACACTTGCCTGGTTTCTAGTTTTCCAAGCATCAATCAGTGCGGCCGGCAGGGAAAAGTTTCCCCTGGACCCTTAACCATAGATTGAACGGATATGGCAATCAATATCATGCCGAATACTCCTGATACTATATCCAGCGGTAGTATTTCGATCAATCATTTAATAAAAGCTCCGGACAAAATTGTAAAAAACAAACAAAAGGGAACTCCAATAACCATCAAGCGTAACAACAGAGTTGCCGGAACCGTCTCACTTTGATACCCGTAACTGGTCTGTTTTTCTTTTTGTGAACAATTACGCGACCGGTTGAACACCATTAACCTGGTCACAGTTGTCCTATTGCGCAGGATTTTGTCCTTCACTGTAAGACAAACAAACCCTTTCAATAATTATACCCGTCTGATAACAAAAGAAATTACTCGCAGAATGTGGGCAATGGATATATATTGACTGCTATAAACGTGCCCATCCATGGCACAATCTTTGCTTGGTTCTGACAACATTACAAAAATAATCATTTCACCCAATATCCCTGATCGATGATAAGGGTGTGTCAAACTTTAGAGTTTTTGCATTATATTTTGACCTGGGTTATTTAAATAGGATTATGCAACCATTTTCAATATACGCTCTAATCATCTATACGATTGCAACCGTGCTGCTTATAGCGGTTATGCTCATCGCAGCCTGGTGGTTCGGGGCAAAAACAACCAATCGTAATAAAGAGCTGCCGTACGAGTCCGGTGTTATTCCGACCGGCTCCGCACGTCTGCGCCTCTTCATCCCCTTTTATCTGCTCGCCATTTTCTTCATCGTCTTCGATGTGGAAACCGCTTTTATTTTTACCTGGGCCGTTGTTTGGGACAAATTAGGGCTGAGCGGTTTGATCCACA
The DNA here is from genome assembly GCA_963835305.1 of uncultured delta proteobacterium. Taxonomy (GTDB): domain Bacteria; phylum Desulfobacterota; class Desulfobulbia; order Desulfobulbales; family Desulfocapsaceae; genus Desulforhopalus_A. The sequence continues at coordinate 146,723 of CAWIEU010000004.1, read as the reverse complement.
TCACCTTTTTCATCATAGCACTGCTGCTGGGACTCATCTGGATATGGTTGAAAGGCGGTCTGGAATGGGGACCTGCTATTATGCGAAGGGGTACTGATGAAGCATGACATCCCGGACAATATTCTGCTGGCCCGTCTTGACGACATGATCAACTGGGGCAGGGCTAATTCGCTCTGGCCTCTGTTCTGGGGACTTTCCTGCTGTTTTGTCGAGATGATGGCCTCTTTCACCTCCCGTTTCGACATCGCCCGCTTCGGCGCCGAGGTACTGCGCGGTTCCCCGCGTGAAGCCGACCTGATGGTGACTTCCGGTACGATCTTCAAGAAAATGGCCCCGTCCATTCTGCGTCTCTATGAACAGATGCCCGAACCGCGTTGGGTGATTTCCATGGGAAGCTGCTCCAACTCGGGCGGCATGTATGATGTCTACAGTGTCGTGCAGGGGATAAACCAGATTCTGCCGGTGGATGTTTATGTGCCCGGTTGCCCGCCGCGTCCGGAGGCATTTCTGCAAGGACTGATCCAACTTCAGGAAAAAATCCGCACTGAAGAAAGACCGGCCCGGACTGTATTGCATCTCCCCGGAGGAACGGAGGGAACCACCGCGCCGGTGCTGGTTGATGGGATAAGCAAATCCCGCGACAACCGTGGTCCGGGCATGACAGGGATACCTAAACGAGGTACTTCCATATCGCCACCGGACTTTTGGCTGCCCCGCTCCGATGAGATGTGGCGGCCGCCGGCGAAACGCCATTCCTATCCGGAATTCGGTCTTACCGGAGAGCTGGAAGCCGCCTTTTCCGGCCAGGTGAGAATGGATGACGCGGCAACCGACATGCTCACCTATCGCACATCGATGGAAATGGTACCGAAGGTTCTGGAGTTTCTCAAGAATCGACAAGCAAATCCTTTCCGGAGATTGGAAGACATTGCCGCAGTGGATGAATCCTGCCGCCGCGATGCCGCGAAATTTCCCGACTTCACCCTGAATTATCATCTGCTCTGCTTTGATACACCCGGTTATGTCCGCATCAAGGCCGACCTGACCGGCAGCTATCCGGAAATGCCGACAGTTACCAAGGTTTTTCCGGCGGCCAACTGGTACGAGCGGGAAGTCTTCGATATGTTCGGTATCCGGTTCAAGGGACACCCGGACCTGAAACGTATACTGCTGCCGCCTGATTGGGAAGGGCATCCTCTGCGCAAGGAATTTCCCGGCCGGGCAACTGAACTGCCTCCCTATACGACGGAAGACGCCAGACGCCATCTGGCCCCTCCCGCTTCGGATTATTTTGAGCGCCTGGATGAGGAAACCATGATTATCAATCTGGGTCCTCAGCACCCCGGCACCCACGGCATTATTCGCTTTATGCTGAAGCTGAACGGGGAGGAGATCGTCGATATGGACACCGAGATCGGCTATCACCATCGCGGGGCGGAAAAGATCGGCGAGAGGCAGCACTGGAATAAATTCATCCCCTACACCGACCGTATCGATTATCTGGCCGGGGTTCAGAACAACCTTGCCTATGTGACCAGCGTCGAAAAGCTCTGCAGCATCACCGTGCCGGAGCGGGCAACTGTAATCCGGGTGATGCTGGCGGAACTTTTCCGTATCGCCAGTCACCTGGTCTGGTTCGGCTCCTTTGCCGCCGATGTCGGGGCAATGACGCCGGTTTTCTATATGTTCACCGACCGGGAAAAGATCTTCGATATCGTGGAGATGATCACCGGAGGCAGGATGCATCCCGCCTGGTTCCGTATCGGCGGTGTCACCGAGGATCTGCCCGAGGGCTGGGAAGTGCCGGTACGCCACTTCCTCGACTGGATGCCCACTCGCATGAAGGAATATGACGATCTTTTGCATGCCAACCCGATTTTCATGGCCCGGCTCAAGGGAGTCGGGGCAATCAGCCGCGATGACGCCATGGAATGGGGCGTGACCGGCCCTAACCTGCGTGCCTGCGGCCTGGCCTGGGATCTGCGCAAAAAAATGGTCTACGGCGGCTATGATCGTTTCGACTTCGAGATTGCCACGGCCGAGGGTGGAGATTGCTGGGCCCGTTATCTGGTCCGGGTGGAAGAGATCAGGCAGTCCTTACGCATTATCAGGCAATGTCTGGAAAACATGCCGGGCGGCCGCTGGATCGTCGATGACTACCGATATGTGCTGCCGCAAAAACACGACACTCTCAAGGACATTGAGTCGCTGATCCATCATTTCGTCAACTCCACCCGCGGCATGGCGCCGCCGGCTGGAGAAAACTACAGCGCAATCGAGGCACCAAAAGGTGAAAACGGCTATTTTGTCGTCTCCGACGGTCTGAATATCCCTTACAGGATGCGCATAAAAACGCCCAGTTTTGCACACATACAAGCACTGCCCGTTATGTCCAGAGGTTGGCTGGTGGCTGATTTTCTGGCCATCATCGGCTCGATAGATTTTGTTCTGGCCGATATAGACAGGTAAAAAATAAAAAACATGATTCCGGATCAACTTAAAAAAGAACTCGAGCAACGTGTCGCAGAAGCCATTACGCCTCGGGAAGCCGCTGTGAATGTGATGAAGGCGATTCAACATCATTACGGCTGGCTGTCCGACGAAGGAGTGGCGGAAGCGGCTGAACTGCTCGGCCTGACTCCACTGCAGATCGAGGAACTGGCCACCTTTTATGAGATGATTTACCGCAGGCCTGTCGGCAAACGGGTCATTCATGTCTGCGATTCCATCTCCTGCTGGGCCATGGGAGGAGAGAGTCTTTTGCAGCAACTGGCCACCCACCTGGGCATCAGTGTCGGGGAAACGAGCAGCGACGGCATGTACACGCTGCTGCCCTGCTGCTGTTTGGGAAATTGCGGGGAGTCGCCGACGATGATGATCGGCGACAACATCTATGGCCGGCTGACCCTGGAAAAAGCGGTGGAGATTCTACAACAGGAAATGAAGCCGGCAGGAGACTTGAGAAGCTAAGGGAAGAAATTCGCTATGGACCAACCACTCTTTCAACATAACAAGCCCGGACGCTGCGTGACCTTTGCTGAATATCGCGCAGAAGGCGGCTTTGCAGCGCTGAGAAAAGGGCTGAAAGAGTTATCTCCGAATCAGGTGCAGCAGGCCGTCATGGATTCAGGCATGCGGGGCCGGGGCGGCGCCGGTTTTCCAACCGGCCGGAAGTGGTCCTTCGTCCCCCGCGATCTGCCCGGACCGCGCTGGCTGATCTGCAACTGCGACGAGATGGAACCGGGCACCTACAAGGATCGGATATTGCTGGAGGCAAATCCCTATTCCCTGCTGGAAGGAATTATTCTCGCTTCGTACTCCATCGGCGTGCGCCACGCTTTTATCTTTATCAGAAGAGGATACGAGCAGGCAGCCGCCAACCTGGAACGGGGCATTGCCGAGTGCAGGCAAGCCGGACTGCTCGGGGAGAATATCCTGGACAGCGGTTTCTCCTGCGATATCGATGTGCATAGTTCGGCCGGCCGCTATATCTGCGGCGAAGAGACCGCCATGATCAACGCCTTGGAGGGGATACGGGCCAATCCGCGGGTGAAGCCGCCGTTTCCGGCCATAAAAGGGCTCTGGGGCGGCCCCACCGTGGTCAACAATGTCGAGAGTCTGGCCAATGTTCCCGGCATAATCGCCAAGGGTCCGGAATGGTTCAAAGGGTTGGCACGTTTACCGGAGGCAGCCGGTATGAAACTGTTCTGCGTCAGCGGTCATGTCGCCAGGCCCTCCTGTTTCGAACTGCCCCTGGGGATGCCTCTCGGCGAAATCATCGAAAGTGCTTGCGGCGGTATGCGGCCGGGCAGCCGGTTCAAGGCCTGTCTTCCCGGCGGGGCCTCCACACCGTTTTTGTCCGTCGACCATTGGAATATACCGATGGATTTTGACACAGTTGCCAAGGCCGGTTCGCGTCTCGGTACCGGCGGAATCGTCGTCTTCGATCAGAATACCTGCATGGTGGCGGCAACGCTCAACCTGATACGTTTTTTTGCCCGGGAGTCCTGCGGCTGGTGCACACCTTGCAGGGAGGGGCTGCCTTATGTGCGGCATGTGCTGGAGCTCATTGAAGCGGGCAACGGCAGCGAGGAACATATAGTCATACTGCAGGAACATATCAAATTGCTCAACTACTCTTTCTGCGCCCTGGCACCGGGAGCAATGGGGCCGGTTCAGGGACTGTTGACGCAATTTATGGATGAACTGCATGAACATATAAACAAAGGTAAATGCCCATTTAAATGATGGCGTCGTAAAAACTCTTCACCTTCTTCGTTGCAGCAAATTTTCAATCATTTCGAAGTACCTCTTGTACGTCGAAATGATTGAAAATTTACGCGCCTCGAAGCTGAAGTTTTTTACTCAGCCATCGCTGATTTTAGCTTATTACTAGATTAGCATAAATAAGAGATGCCGAAATTAATCATCGACGATATAGCCGTTGAAGTGAGCGAAGGTACGACTGTGCTGCAGGCGGCCCAGAGTGTGGGAATTCCCATTCCGCACTTTTGCTGGCATCCGGCATTGGGTAAGGCCGGCGCCTGCCGGGTCTGTGCCGTAAAGATGCTGGACGGTCCTGTCAAGGGTATCCAGATGTCCTGCATGCTCCAGGCTCAGGACGGCATGGTTGTTTCCACCACCGACGAAGAGGCTATGGCCATGCGGCGGCAGGTCATCGAATGGCTGATGATCAACCATCCTCATGACTGCCCGGTCTGCGATGAAGGCGGCGAATGCCAGCTGCAGGATTTCACCATTGCCGGCGGCCATGGTCTGCGCCGTTATACCGGCAAAAAACGCACCTACCTTAATCAATACCTGGGCACGCAGATCCAGCATGAGATGAACCGCTGTATCCAGTGTTACCGCTGCGTCCGTTTCTATCAGGAGTATGCCGGAGGTACCGATTTCGGGGTTATGGGCAGCGCTGCGAGGGTCTATTACGGACGTTTTAAGGAGGGGCAACTCGAATCACCCTTCTCCGGCAACATTCTTGATCTCTGCCCAACCGGCGTTTTCACCGACAAAACCGCCCGCTTCCGCGCCCGTTACTGGGACTACGACATGGCTCCTTCAGTCTGCCCCCACTGCTCGCTCGGCTGTAATACCATTCCGGCGGCACGCTACCGGGAGTTGCTAAAGGTAGTAGCCCGCAGAAACGATGCGGTCAATGGCTGGTTCATCTGCGATCGGGGCAGGTTCGGCAATAGCGCGGTCAACGCGCAGGATCGTCCCAGACATCCATTGGTCGACGACCGGCAGGTTGACTGGAATGAGGCCCTCGATAATCTGCTGCTGCGCATCAAGGAGATCGGCAAGGTCTATGGACCTGAGGCCCTGGCAGTTGTCGGCTCGTCTCGTCTGTCGATGGAGGCAGCTTCTTTACTTCACCTGTTATGCGACAGCACAACTGCCGGCTCGCTCTGTTATTTCGTCGATGAGAATGAAGCCCTCCGGACCGCTGCCGCAATATCACATCTGAATGGGATAAATTCCGCTTCCATGGAGGATGTTCGGGCAGCAGACCTGATCGGGATCGTCAACTGCAACCTGCTGGAGGATGGACCGATGATGGCGCTTGCGGTCCGGCAGGCCTGGCGAAAAGGCGCAAAAGTCTATCTGGTGGCAGACAGTTCCGCGGCGCAGGCGCCAAAAGGCCTCCCCTTTGAGTGGGACAGTGTATCGTCACTGGCTGACATTCCCATTAAGGGTGCTGAGAAGCCGGTCATTATCTGCGGATCCGGCGATCAGGGACTGGAGGGACTTTCCCAGGCATACCAAACAGAGGCAAAACTGGTCTGTCTGCTGGACGGGCCGAATGCCTTTGGAGCTGCGCTCCTGAGTAAAGAGCATGGCGCAACCACGCTTTCCCGGGCTATAGCGGCCGGCAAGGTGAAAGGAATTATCGCCGTCGAGACGGATATTCCCTCCGAGCTTTTAAAAGGAATTCCCTTTGTGGCCGCGCTCGACTGGCGGAACACCGATACCGTCAAGTCGGCCTGGATCGCCCTGCCCACCACTGCCTGGGTGGAGATGGATGGTACCTATATCAACAATGAAGGCCGTGCCCAACGATTCAAGAAGGTGATGACCGCCGGCTTGCCGATCAAGGGGCTCGATCCGGATTTACATCCGCCGCGACATCACAGCTCCGTCATTCCCGGCGGCGATCCGCGCCCTGCCTGGAAAGTATTGGCGGAAATCATTGAACGACTGAAAACCGGCCGGGATGGCGAGCCGTTTACCGGTAAATGGGAAAAATTACGCGGCCTGGAGGCGGAAGGAAACGGCGTTATGGTCTTCGCCGACAATCTGCCGCCGCAGGATAAAAATGACAAATAAACAAGACGACAGTGCCCTAGTGACACGCCTCAGGATACAATGAGCTACGATGCCATCGATATAGCCCTCATTTTCGGCAAAATAATCCTGATCTTTTTGGTGGTTCTGACCATTGCCGCCTATCTGGTGCTGGCCGAACGCAGGATTCTCGGCTGGATACAGGAACGCGTCGGTCCCAACCGGGTCGGACCATTCGGCCTGCTGCAGCCCATTGCCGACGGAATAAAGTTAATCACCAAGGAGGACGTCAGACCCGCCGCGGCTGACAAATGGCTGTTTTACCTGGCTCCCGCCATGGCGGCGATTCCAGCTATCATGATTTTTGCGGTAATACCTTTTGGCGCACCGATTACCCTGTTCGGTCGGCAGGTTGAGCTGCAGGTAGCCGATCTGAATGTCGGGCTCTTGCTCTTCATCGGTTTTTCCTCCATAGCAGTCTACGGAACGGCGCTGGGAGGCTGGGCGTCCAACTCCAAATACGCGCTGCTGGGGAGTATTCGCGGCCTGGCACAATTGATATCCTACGAAATCACCATGGGCTTGTCTCTGGTGCCGGTGGTCATGCTGGCCAAATCGTTTCAGCTCTCGGAGATCGTTGATGCCCAGGCGAACTGCTGGTTTATAGTCTATCAGCCGCTGGCGTTTATCATCTTTTTAATCAGCATAGTCGCCGAGGTCAAACGTATCCCCTTTGATCTTCCCGAAGCCGAGGGAGAACTGGTTGCCGGTTTTCATACGGAATACTCCGGCCTGCGATTCGGGCTGTTTTTTGTCGGTGAATACATCAACATCATCGTCCTGGGGGGCTTGGCGACCACCTTTTTTCTCGGCGGATGGCACGGACCGTTCCTGCCGCCGATCATCTGGTTCCTGATAAAAACGCTGGCCTTTGCTTTTCTGTTCATCTGGCTCCGTGGGACCTTGCCGAGATTACGCTATGACCAGCTGATGCATCTTGGCTGGAAGCTGTTGACACCGCTGGCGCTGCTGAACATATTGGTTACCGGCTGGTTTATCATGTTGAAGTAGCCGATTTTTGAAAGATTACTGAAATTTCATGATGAAAATTAACTGAACTTGCCATGACCGTAATAATAGATGATACAAAGGCGATCCTGCTTGGACTCTGGACGACCTGGAAGAAAATTTTCCAGCGACCGGTCACTATCCAGTACCCGGAGGAAAAGCGCACACCTCACCCCCGTTTCCGGGCAAGGATCGTACTGACCCGCGATCCGGACGGCGGCGAGCGCTGTGTCGCCTGCTATCTTTGCTCGGCAGCCTGTCCGGTGGACTGCATCTCAATGCAGTCCGCGGAAATGGAAAACGGCAGACGTTACGCTTCCTGGTTCCGTATAAATTTCTCCCGCTGTATCTTCTGCGGTCTCTGCGCCGAGGCGTGCCCGACCATGGCCATCCAGATGACGCCGGATTATGAGATTTGCAACCGGGACATCATGAACCTGGTATATGAGAAAGAGGATCTGCTTATTGACGGCTGCGGCAAATCGCCGGAATACAATTTTTACCACCATGCCGGAATCGACATTACCCAGCCTCGCGGCCAGGGCCTGGAGGAAAAACCGCCGGTGGATGTACGCAGTTTATTGCCATAAGATTTAGTACTTTAGAAATTCATTTCCTGTTTTTTGGGGAATGAATTTCGTGAAGGTACTTATACCCGCAGACAGGTATTTACAGGTAAAGTATGGAACAACCTTTTTTCTACATACTGGCAATCGTCACCGTTATCGCCACGCTTTTTGCCATCACTGAGAAACATCCGGTGCATGCCATCATTTACCTGGTAACCTCCTTCTTCGCCCTGGCGGTTATCTTCTTTTTGCTGGCAGCCCCGCTGATTGCGGTGTTCGAGGTCATCATTTATGCGGGCGCGGTCATGGTGCTATTCATGTTCGTCATCATGATGCTCGACCAGGGCAAACCCGAGGCGGCCAGACGCCCTTCCCTGCTGCACTGTTTCCCGGCCCTGGTGCTCTCGGGTATCATTCTGGTATCTCTGGTTCTGTTGCTCTCGACGCAACCTGCCTCGGTTATGGGCGGCTTACATACGGTGAGCGTCACAGATTTCGCGACCACCCTTTTTAGCAAATACGGGGTAGTCATCGAGCTTATCTCCATGCAATTGCTCTTTGCCATAGTCGGGGTGCTCTATCTGGGAAGGAGGCGCAAGCAATGATCGTTCCCCTCATGCATCTGCTCATATTTGCCACGATTCTCTTTGTCTTGGGGCTTATCTGCGTGCTTATCTGGCGTTCCAACGTCATCATGATGCTGATAGGAATCGAAATTATGCTGAACAGTGCTATGCTGGTCTTCGTTGCCGCTTCAAATTATTGGGGCGTGGCCGATGGACAGATATTTGCCCTGATGATCATCGCCATGACTTCAGCCGAGGTATCGCTGGCCCTGGCCATGGTCGTTTATCTGCACAAACGGAAAAAAACGGTAAATGTGGACGAATTTCGGGAGTTAAGAGATTGAAAACAGCCCTTGACCTGATAATCCTGCTGCCCTTGCTCGGCGCAATCTGCAATGTGCTGCTGGGCCGCTTTTTCGCCCGCAGAACAGTTGAGCTGATAGCCTGCGCCGTGATCTGGGCCAGTTTCATCGCCGCACTTTTTGCAGCGGGCTCCTACACCGGACCGACCGTGATACAGGCCGGGCCATGGTTGTCCTTATTCAACTTCCAGGCGCCGATATCCTTCTATCTCGATCCGCTTTCCCTTTCGCTGTGTCTGATGATAACCTTTGTCTGCGGGCTGATTCATCTCTATTCCATCGGCTATATGCAGGATGACCCCTGTTATGTTCGTTATTTCGCCCTGCTCAACTTGTTTACAGGAGCCATGCTGATCCTGGTGCTGGCGGAGAACCTGCTGTTGCTTTATCTCGGCTGGGAAGGAGTCGGTTTCTGTTCCTATGCCCTGATAGGATTCTGGTACAGGGATGCCAAGAACGCCACCGCCGGCCGCAAGGCCTTTATTGTTACCCGGATTGGCGATATCGGGCTGGGTATTGCCATTGTCTGGATGTTCAAGCTCTTTACGACTCTGTCCATCACCCAGTTGAACCAGATGAGCCAGGCAACTTCCATCGGGATAATCACTGCCCTGGGCCTTCTGCTCCTGCTCGGCGCCATGGGCAAATCAGCACAAGCACCGCTGATGGTCTGGCTGCCGGATGCCATGGCGGGCCCCACCCCGGTGTCAGCCCAGATCCACGCTGCAACCATGGTTACCGCCGGAGTCTACCTGCTGATGCGCATGTTTCCGTTGATCCAGGTCTCAACGGTTGCCGTCGGCGCCATAGCGGTGACCGGCGCCGTCACCGCCTTTTACGGAGCCACCTGCGCCATGGCCGAGCGGGATCTCAAACGGATTCTGGCTTATTCAACCATCAGCCAGATCGGCTACATGATGCTGGCCGTCGGCAGCGGAGCCATCACCGCCGCTACCTTTCATCTGATCATCCATGCATTTTTCAAAGCCCTGCTGTTTCTTGGGGCCGGATGCATTATCAACGCCCTGCATCACGAACAGGATATTTTCCGCATGGGTGGACTTAAACGCTTGCTGCCGGGAGTTTTCTGGCCGTTTCTGGCGGGAGCCTTGTGTCTTGCCGGGGTGCCGCCGACCGGAGGATTCTTCAGCAAGGACAGTATCCTGGCCGCGACCTGGGCCAAAGGTGGATTTTTTTACGGCGCGCTCTACCTGGTCGGAGTATTTACTGTTTTTTTGACCGCCATCTATACCTTCAGAATGCTGTTTATCGTCTTTGGCGAACGTGAAACAGCCAGACAACAGGCAGATCCGCATACTCCAGGGACTCCTTTACCCGGAATCATGAGAAACACTCTTATCCCGCTTGCTCTGCTGGCTCTTGCCGGTGGCCTGCTCAACCTTCCTGCGTACCTGGGAAACGGCCTCCTTGACTCTTTCCTGGCCCCCCTGAATCCGGAAGGCGAACACCTTTCCCACGCAACTGAACTGATCCTACAGACAACAGCTACCCTTTTGGCACTGGCCGGGATAGCTGTTGCCTGGTTTTACTATGGCTTTTCCCGCCGTGAACTGCGCATAGATAGGGCGGAGCTGCCTGCAACAGGTATAAACGCCTTTCTGCAGGCCGGCTGGTATGTCGACAACCTTTACCGCATCCTCTTCATTCGTCCGTTCACCTGGCTTGCTGCCATTCTCTGGGAGCGGGTGGATGAAGGCGTTATCGACGACTCGCTCGACCGGATGGCCATCCAGTTCGGGCGGACCGGACAATTCTTAGGTAAATGGGGCAGGGGCCGGATATCCAATTACCTGCTGAGCTTCGCTCTTGGGGCAACGCTGATGATTGCCTGGTTCGCCTGGGAGGTTTTATGACAACACTTCCTTTGCTGACAATCCTGATCGTGCTGCCTTTGGTAGGCACTCTTCTGCTGATCCCGCTCCTAAAAAAGGAAAAAGAGGCAAAATATGTCGCGCTGGGAATAGCCATGCTGGAACTGGTCATCACCTGCTGGTGCTGGTCCGCTTCGGGCACTCAGCTCGCAGGCGGTGCGCCGCCGGGCTTTTTCCTGTTTGAAGACGCCGCCTGGATCGGTACTTTCGGCATACGCTTTACCCTGGGCATGGACGGAATCAGCCTGTTGATGGTGATAATGACCGCACTTCTCACGGTCATCGCCATGCTGGTATCCTGGCGCACCATCAATCAGCGGGTTGTGCTGCACTATATGCTACTGCTTCTCATGGAAAGCAGCATAGTAGGAGTATTTCTCGCCCTCGATCTTTTTCTTTTTTATCTGTTCTGGGAGGTGATGCTGATTCCGATGTTTTTCCTGATCGGCATCTGGGGCCATGGCCGCAAGATCTATTCGGCTATAAAGTTCTTTGTCTTCACCCTGGCCGGTTCCCTGCTGATGCTGCTTGCCATAATCGGCATCTATATGATCCATGGCAGCCAGACCGGCATCTATACTTTCAGTCTGAACGGTTTACTCGGCACCAAGCTTGATCCGTCCGTCGGCATCTGGCTTTACGCCGCATTTCTGCTGAGTTTTGCCATCAAATTCCCCCTTGTTCCCTTACATACCTGGCTGCCGGATGCCCATACCGATGCACCGACGGCAGGCAGCATCGACCTGGCTGGACTGCTGCTGAAGACCGGAGCTTACGGCCTTATTCGCTTCGCCTATCCACTCTTTCCCGAAGCGGCCCGCACCCTGACGCCGCTGCTGGTCGTCCTTGCGGTAAGCGGTATCCTCTATGGTTCCTGGATAGCTTTTGCCCAAAAGGACATGAAGCGTCTGGTTGCCTATTCCAGCGTGGGGCACATGGGATTTGTCGCCCTGGGCATCGTTGCCTGGACCCCGCTTGCACTGAGCGGCTCTATTATTCAGATGGTCAGCCACGGCATAACCACCTCCGCACTTTTTGCCATGGTCGGCATGTTCGCAGCAAGAACGGAGACGAGGGAAATCAGCGCCTATGGAGGGCTCTGGGGCAAGGTCCCTATCTTCTCCTGTTTTTTCATGCTCTTTGCCATGGCTTCTGCCGGACTTCCCGGTTTAAACAATTTTATTGGTGAGTTTCTGATTCTGGCCGGTTCCTACCAGGTTGCCCAAACGGCAACAATCCTGGCTTTTCTCGGTCTGATCCTGTCTCTTATTTACACCGTACGCCTGGTGCAGGAACTGTTGTTCCAGGAAGCAAGACAATCGGCAGTAATGACGGCGATGACCGATTCGACTTCCCAGGAGATTGCGACTTTGACGATTCTGGCCGTGGCTGTTTTTTACATAGGTCTTCATCCTGGACCGCTGCTCGCCGTGCTGGCAATGCCGGTTGATATTTTAATGGGAGGAGTGCCGTGACCCTGGCTGATATCCGGATAGCCCTTCCGATGCTGATCCTGGCGATCGGGTCCTTGCTGACCCTGGTCTTTGGTGCGATAACGCGAAATCAGAAGGCAGCAATGCTTATAGCGATTGTCGCCGCAATTGCTGCGGGTCTCTGGCCTATGCAGACGCCCGAGGCTCTGCTTGCGCCCACCTTAAGCCTTTCGGCCGGTGGACTGACACGTCTGTTTACGGTCTGTTTCGCGTTTATGTCTGCCGCGGTGCTCATACTTTCGCGCAGCTATAATGCCTATCGTGATATTCATGGAGAGGAATACCCCGCGACTATTCTGTTTACTACCTTTGGCATGGTCGCCCTGGCCTCGGCCACCAATCTGTTGATTCTTTTTATCGGGCTTGAGGCAATGACGTTCGGCTTTTATATTCTGGCAGCCATCGATCGCGAACAGAATGTCTCAAGCGAGGCAGGCCTCAAATATCTGCTGATGGGCGTACTCAGCGCGGCCTTTCTGGCTTTTGGTATTGCTTTGTTATATTGCGTTGCCGGGTCGCTGGGAATAAGCGAGATAATGCAACGCACCTTGGCTGGTGCTCCTCACAATCCCATTGCACTAGCCGGATGGGCTTTTGTGTTGATCGGCATGGCCTTCAAGCTCTCACTGGTTCCGGCCCACCTCTGGACTCCCGATATCTATGAAGCTGCGCCGGCCCCTGTGGTCGCCTTCCTTTCGGGAGGTTCAAAGGCTGCGTCCGTTCTGCTGTTGCTCCTGCTCTTACCATATACGAAAGAGTCTTCGGTTCTGCGTATTCCGCTGTTCGGGTTGGCTTTGTTATCCATGCTGCTGGGAAACCTGGCGGCATTACGGCAAAGCCGGGTCCGGAGGATGCTGGCTTATTCCTCCATCGCCCAGATGGGATATATAGTGGTAGCCTTTATCAGTAACAGCGGGGAAGGATATCAGGCAGCCGCATTTTATGCCATCGCCTACGGGATTATGAGCCTGGCTGCTTTCGGGGCTATCGGCATACTTGAAAAAAATGGCTGCGGTGCAGAACTTGACGATTATCGAGGCCGCGGTTTCAGCCAGCCGCTGGCAGCAGGCGTTCTTGCCATTGCCATGTTTTCATTGGCAGGCATCCCGCCCACTGTCGGTTTCACCGGCAAATTCCTCATTTTCGCATCGGCCCTTCGTGCCGGTGAAACCCTTCTTGCAATCATCGGTATCCTCACGGCAGCTGTTTCGATCTACTATTACCTGCGGATTGTCACCGCATTATATCTGCAACCAACCAAAAATACAGACCGCGAATACATCGGTGGCCTCGATACGGCAATTCTGGTAATTTCCTCAGCCCTCCTTGTTCTACTGGGGCTGTTTCCTACGCAACTGCTGGAATTTCTGAAGACGCAGCTATGATGGCGTCGTAAAAACTCTTCACCTTCTTCGTTGCCACAAATTATCAATCATTTCGAAGTACCTCTTGTACGTCGAAATGATTGATAATTTGCGCGCCTCGAATCTGAAGTTTTTTACTTAGCCATCCATGATTTTTAGGTTTTTACGAGTTTGTCAGCTATGATAGAGTCGTAAAACTCATCATCTGCGTCGTTGCTTCAATATTTCACCTGTCCGCTATTGGACAACACCACAGGCGACACGTGCACCACCACCGCCGAGTTTTTTAGGGGTATCTGAATAATTGTCACCATCTTTATGGATGATTAAGGCATGACCGCTCAACTCCGATACATCAAGCCTGGGTGCCAGAACCGGGTGCGTGGCGGCGCCTGATGAATCAACATAAAGGGCAGGTAAATCTCCCTTGTGACCATTGGCAAAAGGCCCTTTATGACTCCCTGTATTTTCCGGATCATAATGACCGCCGGCAGCCAATCCCGGCACCATTTTACCATCTTTTTCGGCAGGTTCGCAGCTGCCATTGGCATGAACATGAAAACCATGCAGTCCCGGGGACAGTCCGGTTAATTTCGGTGTAAAAAGAGTCCCGTATTCTGTTTTACTGATGGAAATGGTGCCAAGTTTTTTCCCCACACCTTTCGATGTCAATGCATGCATTTCGACGACTTTCTCCGCAGCCCAGACAGAGGAAAAGGCTACCAGTAAGAATACGAATAAAAAAAGAACTGCGAGTTTTGCTTTCATGTTTCACCTCCGGGTTATCCAGCTTTTTTAGTCTCTCCAGACTATTTTCATTATTTTGTTTTTTTGCAGGAAAACAATCATTCTTAAGATTCTTCTCTCCACCAACAAGTCGAGTAAAGAGCACCTTCTTGTAAAACCGTTAATAGATGAATGCACGAACAACTGAAAAAACGCGTTGCTCCCTTATACAGAAATTATCCTTCCCGTTAGGGATTATGTTGAGACAGATCGCGAAATACTGCGATTCATTGATAGTATTTTAATACAATTCCTCTTATGGTCAATTCTCGATTGGCCAAATACTGGTTCGCGGGATGTGCCGAAGTGACAAAGTACCCCGTTCTCCGCTATCTCAAGAGGCGGTGGAGTGTGACCGTGCATAGTGCTCCGCCAGCAGGTCATCTCCCCAGTCCCGTCTAAAATCCCGCCAGACACTGTGAATATGATTGGCGTTATTCTGGGTGTTATCGTATTCCACCAGAAAGCCGGGTCCATGGAGACGGTAGTAATGCGGCTTTCCCGGTTGCCTTGATCCCGCCCAGGCAAAGTGAATGGAACCGAGCCCCTGCCTGTCGATGGCTTCCATCTGGTTATCGGCAAGTCGAGGCGCCATTCGGCCAAGGTAGACCTCAATCAGGTTCAGGAACACCTGCTGCTGATGCACTTTAAGGGCGGAAAAAGCGATCCCGGCAGGATCATCCAGCCGGATGCGGGATTCCCGAAGATGAGGATCCCATTTGGTGATGATATCCGGCGGGGCTGTTTCACTGATCACGGCAAGCGCGTCCTGACTTGCGTCCAAGGTGGACAGAAGCTGCCGAGCTACATCCTCCTCATTCGGCAGAGTGCGAAATCCCATGAGCGGCCCCTCCGGCACCCTGGCCGGATTGGCCCCGAAAAAATTGGGGCTGCAGGCGATTTTAGAGCCTGTAATTAAAAAGTTCACCGACAGATGATGTCCTTCAATCCGCCAGCCCCAGGCAGCTTCACCTGTCGGATTTCCAAAAATTGTCAAAAAATAGCTGTCGGGATTGCGGTCATGATGGCCGAGCGTACCTTCCAGTCCGGCGAGGATCTTCTCCAGGCTCATGATATTAAGAGCCGTGATATTTCCACGCCGACTCAATCCGCAAGCCAACAGGGCGAGTGCGCGATACCGCTGGCTGCTGTCCATCCCGGTAAAAGGCAAGCCCGCCCGCGAAACCGGACGATAATCCCAGTTATAGCGCTCATCATCCGTGATGCTGAAAACCGCCTTGTTACGCTGATCCGGCTGCAGGCTGCCGAGAAAGGCGGCTGCGGCAAGCACCATTTGCTGCACCGTCTCCGGCGCCTCAGCCATCTGAACTGTATTTTTTTGGTGGGGGTATGCATGGCATGCTCCAATTTTGACAAACTCGTAAAAACTTAAAAAACATGGATGGCTAAGTAAAAAACTTCAGATTCGAGGCGCGCAAATTATCAATCATTTCGACGTACAAGAGGTACTTCGAAATGATTGATAATTTGTGGCAACGAAGAAGGTGAAGAGTTTTTACGACGCCATCAATTCTTAAATTGTCATAATGGAACAGTAACCATTGTGAGGCTCATGAAAACGACAGATTGGACCAATGCAAGTGAAACAATAGCATCTCGACTTGCCTTGGTATTGTCCCAGGTGTCTTCGCTGTTTTGGTCAAGTTGTTCAACTCAGTTGGCCGATAGTGCGGCGTCATACTCACATATCGCCTGGGGCGTCTCCCGGGTGAGTTCCACCAGTTCTTTTGCATGGTGAAACGCTAAACCGGGTCCTTTTACAAGTCGATAGATGACCTTTTCCGGCAGAAGTTCGACTTCAATTACACTCTCCCTGATAGTCAGGCAAAAGCGAAAAAGCGTGCAGCGGTCTGGAATTCTCGGATTAAATGAGATATTCCCGTCATAATCCCGCATACCGGCGAAGCCATAGACCAGTACCATCCAGGCCGCGCCGATGGAGGCGATATGGCAGCCGTAACCGATATTGCCGCCGATATCGGCCAGATCCATCAGGACCGCATACCTGCCATACTCTTCCGCCTTGCGGTGGTGGCCGATCTCGGAGGCAATAATGGACTGGATACCGACAGAAAGGGAAGAATCACCCGTGGTGAGACGATCGTAATACACAAAGTTCCGCTCTTTTTCTTCCTTGGTAAATTGCTGTCCCAGCAGAAAGAGTGCCAGCACCAGATCAGTTTGTTTGATCACCCGGTGACGATAGATAACCAGAGGATGATAATGGAGCAGCAGGGGAAATTTTTCAGGCGGGGTATTTACGATATCCCATTCTTTTTTTTCTAAAAAGTTGTCATCCTGGGGATGAATCCCAAGATTTTCATCATAGGGAATATACATGTTATCCGCAGCTCGCCGCCACTCCTCGACCTCGGCATAATCCAGTCCGGTTTTGTCCACAAGGCTCTGGTAGAGTCCGCTGTTTTTCAAGCAGAGGTCTTCGACGGTCGCCACGGCAAACCAGAGATTTTCCCTCGCCATCAGGTTGGTATAGGCATTGTTGTCCACAACCGCATTATATTCGTCCGGTCCGGTCACTCCATGAATGCAGAACCGTCCGTTTTTTCGTTCTGAAAAAAAGCCGAGATCCCGCCATAACCGAGCCGTCTCCACCAGCATTTCCGCACCTTCCCGATAGAGAAAATCGACATCTCCGGTTACTTCCACATATTTTTTCAGGCCGAACATGATATCGGCGTTGATATGGTATTGGGCGGTACCAGCGGCATAATACGACGAGGCCTCATCACCATTGATGGTCCGCCAGGGAAACAGGGCCCCTTTCTGATTGACATCCCTGGCGCGCTGTCTCGCCTTGTCAAGCATGCTGTGCCTGAATTTAAGAAGGTTTTTGGCGATTCGAGGATTGGTGTAGATGAGAAAAGGCAACACGTAGGTTTCTATGTCCCAGAAATAATGGCCCTCATAGCCGCTGCCGGTCAGACCTTTAGCCGGGATCCCTGTTCCCTCGGTCCGAATTGATGCCTGGCACAGCTGAAACAGGTTCCATCGGATCGCCTGCTGCCATTCTTCGGTAGTACGCCCTACCCCTTTTCTTCTTTCGGTCACAGTCATTTTGACATCGCTGACCCGCCAGAAATTATCCAGGACCTGTTTCTGTGAGCCCAGAATCGCCTCGAAGCCGTTTTCTTTTGCCCGGCGCAGAGTCCTTTCAGCCCGCCTGCATAGATCTTCGGGATCAGTTTTCCGCGAGGTGTGAAAACTCATCCATTTTGTTAGCCGAAAGGGAACTTCCGGCTGTGCTTCTATAGAAAAGACGATCCTGCCGTTATTTCTGGTCGCCTCATTTTCCCAACTGACGGGGTTCTTGGTTTCGATGGAGTGATCAAAGCCACATCCCAGACTCATCAGACTGTTTCGCGTTCTGAACCCGAGAACTATCTGCAGCTCCCTGGCTATTTTTTCGCCAGAAATCAACACCTTTTCCCTAAATATCCTGGTATCGCGAGGATCGCCGTCAGTGCCCCGGATGGTGCGGTGCGGCGCAATTTCAGATAAGATCACCACCGGCGCATGACTGTTGAGAACGGTCACTTCATAGTCGATAGCCGCCAAATGTCGATGTTCAAAGGAGACCAGGCGTGTCGATTTTATTGAGACCAGCTTTCCGGATGGCATTTTCCACAGAATATCCCGGGTCAGGATGCCTTTTTTCATGTCGAGCGTCCGGGTAAACTGTTTCAAATCGGCGGTCGGCAGGAAGAAAGGCTCATCGTCGACAAACAAGCGGATTATCTTAAGATCGTGAAGATTGACGATGGTCTGACCGGTTTTGGCAAAGCCATAGGCCTGTTCGCCATAGACGATCGGCCAGCTTTCATAGAAACCATTGACCAGATTGCCGTGATTATAGAAAGGTGCCCCTTCTTCAAAGGTACCGCGCATACCCAAATAGCCATTGCTCAAAGCGAATATCGTTTCCATCTGGCCGATAAGATCGGGGTA
The DNA here is from genome assembly GCA_963835305.1 of uncultured delta proteobacterium. GTDB lineage: Bacteria > Desulfobacterota > Desulfobulbia > Desulfobulbales > Desulfocapsaceae > Desulforhopalus_A. The sequence continues at coordinate 128,333 of CAWIEU010000004.1, read as the reverse complement.
AAATTCCTTTTCGATGATTTTCCATTCATCGCCCGGGTAAATATAGCGAGGCGGATTGAGCCGTTCTCGGTGAAGCATGATTATTTCTCCATATTATTTTCACTTTCTCCCACATCTTTCGGGGAGAAAATAGGGGTGGATCATTGGCGATAGTCGCACTCTGCAGCCAGACTACAGAATCAGGGCCTTGAGGTCCGTGACCACGATATCGGCTCCATTTGCCAAGAGCGCCTCGGCATCTTCCTTGCGGGCCACTCCGACTACCAGGCCGAAATTACCGCGGCGGCCGGCTTGTACTCCTGAAATTGCGTCTTCCACCACGACTGCTCGTTTCGGCGGGGCACCGAGCTGTTTTGCCGCATTCAAAAAGGCATCCGGAGCCGGCTTGCCCTTAATTTTAAGCTGTTCGACTGTGATCCCGTCCACCCGGACATCGAAATATTTCTCAATATCCGCCGCTTTCAGAACAGCCTGACAGTTTTTACTGGAAGATACGACAGCGGTGTGAAGGCCGGCGACACGAACATGGCGGACAAGAGCCAGACCGTCCTCCAGGATTTCAACGCCTTTCTCTCTTAAGACGTTCATGAACATCTCGTCTTTGCGTTTACCGAGTCCCCAGACTGTTACCCGTTCGGGAGGATCGTCGGGAGCACCGAGAGGCAGATGAATTTCCCGTGATTCCAGAAAACTGCTCACTCCTTCCTGGCGCAATTTTCCATCTACATAGTGGTTGTAATCAGCTACGATATCGAAAGGGATAAACGTCCCGCCAGTCTGACGGGCATGTTCACTTAAAAAAATGTCAAACATCTTTTTCCAGCAGGTTGCATGGACTTCCGCGGTTTTTGTGATGACACCATCCAGATCGAACAGCACCGCATCAAAGTTCGTTTTTGTGATCGAAGTTGGAGACATGATATTCTCCTTTTGTTAGGTACTTTATTCATTTATCACAATTTTCTTTACTCGTTTTTACCACTTATACAAATATACATTATAATGCCTGTTACGAAAAATGAGGGAATTCCCTGAAAGGAAAATGGAAAAGATCGGGCAGTGTCGGCAAAAGCCGCAAAAGAACTGACAGATTTATAAAAAAGCACGAAATTTTCAAAAATCACCAAAGGGAAGCATTCCTTTTAGTCGCCGTGCCTTGTGGGGATAAGTTCCTACTCAAACCGATTAAACAAGTCCGGAAACAGACTTGAAAAAACAAAATATCCACCGATAATCATAACAAAAATGCCGGTAATCAGATCGCCTTCCCGATAGGCAAAAGCTCCGCTGCCTCCGGCAAGGTCAAATCCTGTTTTTATGACGATCAGGCCGATCATAATTCCGCAGAGTCTTCTGATCCAGGCCAGCATGCGTTTCACTTTCAAGTTGATATCATCTTTTCGGTTCAAATTGATACCACCACCTGTTCGGTTAATTCGGGTTAATTAGCAATATAATAATTTTGAAGGCCTCGAATCTGAAGTTTTTTACTGAACCATCGCTGATTTTAGCTTCTTACGAGATTACCTTCATTATAATACATTCGCGTTTCATAGACTTAACACTCAGTACTCGAGATGTTGTGCCATCAAACAAACGGATCGGCCAAGAATCAAACTTATGGAGGTAGTAATCCCATATAAAACAATATTGCAGGGGGGAAATCAGGATGATACATACCGGCACGACGACCAATTCTAATGATTCATTCGATCTCGCGCGCTTTACGATTGCCCAGGATGGCATATATAACCAGGTATTATCGGAGCTACGAGACGGCCAAAAACGAAGCCACTGGATGTGGTTCATCTTCCCGCAGATTGCTGGTCTGGGGCATAGTCCAACCGCAAAACACTATGCGATCAAAAGCGGACAGGAAGCAAAAGAATACCTGGCGCATCCCATTCTAGGCAGGAGATTGACGGAATGTGCTGCGATGGTGTTAGACATTGAAGACAAAACGGCTTTTGAAATATTCGGTGCTCCCGACGATATGAAGCTGAAATCCTCTATGACCCTATTTGCGGCTGTCTCAGAGCCGGAATCTATCTTCAACCTTGTTCTCGATAAATTCTACAGGGGCCAGCCCGATCCTAAAACCCTTACTCTGCTGAAAGCAGACCAAAATACATAAGAAGACAAGGTTAAGGAGCCTGCCCGGTTGTCCCCGTACGATCAACGAGGGCAGAGAAAATACTGCTATCTTGAATTCAATGGGGGAATCAACCGGGTAAATCAAAGAAATTGGAATAACGAATTGACGTATTAATGAAAATCGTAGGCCACGAGCCGAACACAAAGCTTTTTCTCAAGATCCTGAATCTTGTTCAGTGTATCTCCATCAAGATTGGATGCAGCGGGAGGAGAATAGTAAGCCAGAAGTCTTTTTCCGATTTTTTGTTCCAGTTCCGTGATGGCCTTTACATCTTCATCCTTAAGATAATCGGCATAGGTATGATCAAAGTCCATTTCCAGCCTCCTTGGTGGTTTATCGTTTTATCGGCAAACTGCCGTACCCATAACAAGACGAGAGATATGGTGCAAAGCAATTCATCTGTTAATCGGAAAAGCCGGTAACCGCAGTCACCGCTTATGTTTCTCAACTATAACCATTGAAGTGGCGTAAGGAATAACATCTCGCAGGATAATGCAAATTTTCTGGGAGGGGTCAGTGTTGAAATTGTTTTCAGGTCGTCGTGATTTCATCCGGCAGAGCTTCAATTTCAGCCACCTCCCCGATGATCTCCAAAAACGAGCGAAGGGTCGGCGCTCCATCGGACGAACGCCAGATCACCGCCATATCCGTAGTTGGCGCAGGCTTTTTCAGGGACCGGTAAACCACACCCGAGCGCTGCAGACTCCGAAGGGAAGCGGGCAGGATGGAAATACCCATGCCACCGGCAATCAGGCTTACAATGGTTGGAGTCGTCCTGGCCTCCTGAACGATCTTTGGAGCGAATCCAGCCCTGACGCAGATCTGAATACACTGATCATAAAAGCCGGGAGCAACGTGCCGGGGAATCTGGATAAATGATTCCCCGGCGAGCTCCTCTATGGCGATTTCCTCCTTGCGGCTCAGAGGATTTCCCTCCGGCAGGGCAACCATCAAGGCTTCCCGCCAGATAATCCGCATGGCCAGCGATTCGGCGCCCGCGACTGGGGGGCGGACCAGCCCGACATCTATCCTGTTGACCTTTAGCGCTTCCACCTGCTCTTCGCTGGTCAAATCCTGCAGGAGGAGCGATACTCCGGGATAACGGCTGCGCATCAGGCTGAAGATGGAAGGTACCTTGCCATAAACCGCCGAACTGACGAATCCCACTGACAACTGGCCGATTTCGCCGCGAGCCGCCCTCCGGGCTGCCTCAACGGCCTGTTCTGCCTGGACGACTGTCTTTCTCGCTTCGTCCAGAAAGACCTTACCTGCGTCGGTTAGCACCACCTGCCTCTTGGTCCTTTTCAACAGGATTACGCCGATTTCCTCTTCGAGCAGTTTGATCTGCTGACTTAGCGGAGGTTGGGACATGGCCAGCCGTTTCGCGGCACGGCCGAAATGGAGTTCCTCGGCCACTGCAATAAAATATCTGAGATGTCTGAGTTCCATGGGGATTAATAGTTTTTGGATATCAATAGTGAATTAATAATATATTGGACATCTTAGAAGGGCAATATTAATCTTGTTGATATCCGGATCAATTGCCGGCAAGTGCTTTCAAACCTGGAGCAATGCAGTACGCTTACATTCACGGAAAATTGTTACGATCAATATGGAAAAATCTATGTTTGGAATTTCACCAGCCAGACGGCCGGTGCTGGCGACAGCCGGTCCAGGGACCGACCAAGCTTCCTTCGGCAGCCGGATAGGGATCCTCGTAGCATTATTTGTCACCGGCTACGCCACCTTTGTCAATCTCTATGTAACCCAACCTCTGCTGCCCCAATTCCGTGAATTTTTCCATGAGTCGGAGCTTATGGTGAGCCTGACCGTCAGCGCACCGGTGCTGGCGGTGGCCCTGATGGCGCCTCTGGTGGGTCTTGTGGCCGATGCTCTGGGGAGAAAGCGGGTGATAGTTGCCGCTATGCTGGGCTTGACCCTGCCGACGGTCATGGCGGCGACAGCTGCTAATCTGGGCCAGCTCATCGTTTGGCGCTTTCTCCAGGGACTCTTTATCCCCGGCATAATAGCCGTTGCCATGGCATATATCAGTGAAGAAGCTCCCCTTCACGCCGTTGGTTCAACCATGGCGACCTATGTCACCGGCACAGTGGTCGGCGGATTTTCCGGCCGGTTCATCGCGGGTCTCTGCGCAAGCCACTACACCTGGCCGATCGCCTTTTTCTATATCGGCGCCATCACGTTTGCCGGTTGTCTCATCACCCTATGCTTTCTTCCACGTTCCACCAAATTTGTCAGGCAATCCCGTACAACCATATCTTTGGCCTCCCTCTTTACGCACCTGAAAAATCCACAGCTCCTGGCTACCTATGCCATCGGCTTTAACGTTTTGTTCTGTCAGGTCGGCTCGTTTACCTATGTCAATTTCTATCTGGCGGATAAACCTTTTCTCCTTGGGCCTGCCGCTCTCGGCGCTATTTTCACCGTTTACCTGATCGGCGCGGTAATAACACCGATTTCCGGGCTGATCCTTGACCGGGCCGGCTATCGTCGAACCCTGAGCATCGCAGTCGGCGTAATCATTGCGGGCACACTATTGACTCTGATCCACTCACTGCCTCTCATTATCACAGGTTTGACAATGGCCTCAACCGGTGTCTTTGCCTGCCAGGCGGCAGCATCCAGCTATGTGGGAAAAGCTGCCGTCAAGGCTCGTTCCTCGGCGGCAGGTCTTTATGTGGCCTTCTATTATCTTGGAGGTGGTCTTGGGTCAATCCTTCCCGGATTTTTTTGGCGGACAGCCGGCTGGACCGGTTGCGTGGCCTTAATTCTCTGCATGCAGGCGGCAATTCTCGTTCTTGCCCACAAGTTATGGCAAGAATGAAAAGATGTACTTAATCTTGAAATACTTGTAATAACCTTGATTTTCCGATGGCTGCCATCAATCCTCCATTTTCTCCATCTCCAGATGGTGGTCGATATCTATGCAACCGATGACGCTCTGGGCACCAGGACATAACTGGATATAATTATTGAAACATTCTACCGCTGCATCCCGTTGATGATCCGGGAGTTTGAGTAGATACTTGACATCGATACGGGTAATTTTAAGGACGCCGTTCACATCCTCAATATCTCCGGTAACCGAGGCAATAAACCGATCCTTGAAGGTTCTGATTTTCTTTCCGGCCATCACCGAGGCCAGTGTTCCCATCATTCAGCCTCCAACGGCACCGACGATATGATCAAGCGTGGCGGCATGCTCCTCTTCCGGAGTGACATTATAAAATTTCTTGATTCCGCCATGGACGCCATAATATACGGGGTCGGCAAATCCTTCTATTTCGGCCTTCCGGGTAGGACCGCTTTCCCGTGTAATGGTAATTCGCGACTGATGAACAATATTTTTCATGGGAGCCTCCTTTTGCAGATAGGCCTCACAAAGTCGAAAAGAAGATGTGAGGCAAGTTTCCGGGAATACCGGTTGCTCATAGCAAGGAACCAGAGAGTAGTGGTTCTTTTGGGATACAATAAGCGAATTTTTGCAATTCTCTCATAATTTCCACAAGGACGTCAGGCATCCATGACCGGCAAAATGATGGTGAACCTGGTCCAGCCTCCCGGTGGTCCGCTCTCGACCCGGATATCACCGCCATGTTCCCGGACAATTCCGTAACTGACAGAAAGGCCAAGGCCGGTACCGGTTCCCTGTGGCTTGGTGGTGAAAAAAGGATCGAAAATTTTGTCCATTACCTGCGGTTCCATGCCGTGACCGTTATCGGCAAATTCCACGGCTACTTGTCTGCCCTGCTGCAGTAGATAGCTGGAAATCTGTACGGTACCCTGACCATCGACCGCATAGAGAGCGTTCATCAGCAGATTGAGAAAGACCTGCTTCATCCGCTCCGCATCGAGCTTGAGTTTTGGTAGTTCCGCCGACAAATCCATCTTCAGGTGAATCCCTTTTTTGTGAAATTGCGGGGCAACCATACTGACGACTTCATCGATTATCGGCGGCAAGTCCACCTCGCTGTGCACCGCTTTGTGGCTATGCGCGAAATTGAGCAGGTCGGAGACAATGCGCTGACATGAACGGGCATGTTTTTCGATTATCAGGGCATCCTGGCGGTTTTGCCCGGGATCATTATTTTTCGGATTTTTCAATATATCGGTATAACAAAGAATAACACCCAAAGGATTGTTGATTTCGTGGGCGACCCCTGCCGCCAGCTGCCCCAGGGCAACAAGTTTTTCCGTTTGCTGGATACGCTGATCGATCTCCCGTTGTTTGGTAATATCCTTGGCATAACAGACTATGTTACGAATAACACTCTGGGCGTCTTCATTTTCTGAAATTATGGGATAAAAGCTCACCTCATAGGAGAGGCCATCAAGTTGCACGATTTCACTGGCCGGTTCACGGCGGGTAAAGGAAATCTCTCTGCTGCAGGAGGCAAAAGGACATGGAATCCTGAAGGCCAACGTATTCACCGGCTGATCGATGATCTCAGCCATTGTTACATGATGACGCTGGAGAAAGGCTCGATTCACCATTTTGATCCGCCGCTTATGGTCGAGCAGGACCACAAGGTCGGTAATTCCGTCAAAAACGGTCTGCAACAGTTCCTTGCTGTGCATGAGAGCAGTCATATTCTGCAGGCTTTCGATTGTAATACCAATATGATGCGCAATGGAGAACAGTAACTCCTGCATCTGGACATCGAGCTCGCTTTCCTGTTTCCCGACAAAGGAAATGATACCCAGAATACGCTGCCGGCAACAGAGCGGCACATTGACATTCTGGGCGAGCAGCGGTCGCTTTTCAATCAGCGCATCGTTTTCACAGATGGCTTCCCGGATAAATCCCTCGAAATCGAGGCGCTCCCGATCGAGCAGAATCAGCCGGTCGGCCTGAAAGCGTATCTCTTTTTCGAGTTCGGCGGCATTCGACTGACATTGCAATACCAGCCTGGACCTCTTTCTGTCCAACAGATAGATACCGGCGCCGGTCATCGGCACAACCTTGAGCGCCAGCGTTATGATCTGCGGCAGGATTTCTTCCAGATCAGCCGACTGGGTCATCAGCTCGGTTATGGTATTCATCACTCCAAGCTGTTGCCCGCGCGTCTGAAACTGCTCATGCAGTATCCTTTTTGAATCTTCGAGAGCCACGGTTCTCTCGGCCACCATATTCTCAAGGTTCACGGCATAATTTTCCAGAGTGTGCTGATTCTGGCGCAGATGCTCGGCCACCCGCTGAACCGCAATACTCAATTCACCGAATTCATCCATCGCTCTCGCCTCTTCATACAGCTGCACTCCATCTTCATCGCGCACGGTATCGCGGAAGATATCCAGAATATTCTGCAAATCCCGAATAATCAGATTGTTGAAGAAAAGCCAGATGATGCCGTACAGGCTGAAAAAGCCGAAAAGGGTTATGCAGAGCACTTTCCAGGCGACGGCCATGATTGCCATCGGCCCGACATCAACCGGTACACTGACGCTCGTGAGACCGCCGATGCCGTTGAGAGGCTGATTGAATCCCCGAGTGCGGCCATAGGACGCCACCACTGCGCCAGGTGCATCGGCGGGATCGCCATGGCAGTGGAGACAGGAATCCTTATAGATTACGGGACGAAACTGTGTGTAATAATATTTGTCGCCTTTTTTGATGATGCCGTTCAAATGTTGCGATGACGGGTTTGCCTTGAAGTAACCGATCATTTTCAACTCAAGATCATTCGCTTCATAATCCGGATTGAAAGCGTTGGTGGCGACCCGTCGATATTCAAAATCCGGCATCTTTTCCTGAAACATATCCATGACCACCCTGCTGACATAGGAAGTGGACATGGCCTCCAGCACAAAGGTATCCTTGCCGTACAGCTGGTACATGCGTGGACGCAGGACATCCCGGATATAGGCCCTGGTAGATTCCACAGCCGCCATGATTGATTCGGTTTTGTGGTAGGCGTTTTCTTCCAGAACCTTCTTTTCGTAAAGATAAAACAGTGTGGTAATAACCAGGCAAAAACCAACAAAAATCCCGGCCACCCCTAACAGAAACCGCGATTGAACACCTATGCCTTTCGTCCTTTTCAGGCTGGTCAGTACAGCTTTCAGATTATGCATGATGATTTACGCCTTCACGGTATTGGTCTATCTCCTTAAAACATTGCCTGAGAATGGACAACAGGCAGAGGTGAGAAATCGTGATGACGTACTACCCACCGAAGGCCTGCAAGGCAGATATCCCTTGCACTGTTGCCCTTCAGGAGTGGGCGATTTTTATGCAAAACTTCAGACGGCAACCGCAGCCCGCGGAGGCTTCTCAAAAAAATCGCACCAGTCATAAGCTGACAGATATTCATCATTTTTCTCACAGATGCCGTCATCTTTTCGCACCGAGCCATAGGCCGAACTCAGAGCGGTCAATCCTTTATACACCGACTCGAGATATTCCGGCGAGTTATTGAAATGACGGCAATACAGGCAAATATTTTTCTGATGGATAAGAGACATACATTTCCTCGTTTCAGGATGTGATCTTAATATAATATAGAGAATTCATGCAGCAAAGAGACTTTATATCGGAGTTCTCGCCGCGCCTGCAGCCAACCCCGCCCTGCTCCCATAAAGACAGCCGGCTGTGTGAATCGGACAAGCCGGTCGATGGTTTATCCAGCCTCGGTCCTGCATGAATCCTTATTTTTCCTCTTCTTTCTAATGCGACAGATTCTGCCAGTAATGGGCAAATACCATCGTCGACAAAATAAAACCGATGATGACGTTTACCACCACACCGCTGGTAAACGCCCAGAAGGGTTTGGACCCGGCTGAGGCCAGTTCCCTGAAGCGGGTTGTCAGCCCGATGCTGTAGAAGCAGAAGATGAAAGCCCAGGTTCTGAGCGCTTTGATCGGTCCCACCAGCATTGGTTTCAGAATCTGATTGTAATCCGCAAAGCTGTAATGGCTGGCGATTATGGTCATGATGACCGAGGCCACGAAGAAACCGAGAACAAATTTGGGAAAACGCCACCAGATTTCCGCGGGATTCGGCTTAGTGCCGCTTTTGCGGTCCCAGAAAGTGGTGGACACAATCGCCATGATAAAGGCCCAGATACCGATCCAGATATCACGTCCAACTACTTTCATCAAGGTGAATCCCCAGACCGCATCATCGGGAGTTCCCGGAATACCCGCTACATGACCGGCGAGATTGCCATAGGATTGGGCTGCGGCAAAACCGGCCGCATCGGCAAACTCAGAGGTGCCGACCCAGGCGCCGACCACACCGGTGTGCAGATGGAGCATCCGGGAGACCAGGGGCAGGAAAAAGATCATGATAATCGCCCAGATGATAACCATGGTGATGGCGATAGGTGCGTGTTCTTTCTTGGCTCCAACCGCTCCGGCGATCGCTATCGACCCGGAAACACCGCAAACTGCACCACCGGCGCCAAGCGTTGCGCAGAGTCGGCGATCAAGTCCCAATTTACGTCCGACAAAGAAAATGACCAGGAAGGTGGTAACAGCGACGATGGAAGCCTGGCCGATGGCTACCGGGCCTGCCCAGACGATCAGAGTCAGCGGTAAGGTGGCGCCAAGGAGGATAATACCCACCTTGATATAGTATTCCACTCTGAATCCCGTATCCATCCAGCGCGGCAAACCGATAAAGTTGGCAAACAACATCCCGGCCAATAAAGCGATCAGCGGCGGCTCGAGATTATACTGATGAGCCTGGTCCCAGGCGCCTATCATGAAAATGATGATGGAGCAGAGATAGACAAAGGCAAACGAGGGTATAAATTCGTTTAATTTTTTCCCCATGATTTTAAGGCTGATGGAAAAGATTACCAGCCACAGAGCAAACTGTGCGACATACTGTACGATATGACTGGCAAAATCGTTAGCCAGCTGGTCGAAACTATGCCATTTGGCCGGGGTGATGGCGATCCATTTAATAGATCCTCCTGAAAGAAAGAATGCATACGCCACCAGAATCATGCCAAGCGAAAGCCAGATCGCCCACCAGTCCTCCTTCAGGTACATCTCCTTGAAGCCAACGGTTTGTACACGTTGGGGCTCCACTGTTGTTCCACTGTTGTTCGACATTGTTCTCCTCCTGAATAAACGTTATTACGGGTTACTTCATGTTCGGCTCCGGTCGAAACAGAAGCAATAAGTGCTCAACATAATTGGAATATGCTATAAGCGTGCCACGTAAAACGAAAACAAGCCGAGCCTGCCGGCACACACAAAAATTTAATATAACAATGCAATAACAAGGAGATAACAACATACTGACTGAGCCGGTCAAAATATCCGGCGGAAGGAAATCACGAGCGATATGCCTCTTTCATGAGGCACTGTTTCCTGCATGAAGCAGGCAATCGCCAAAGGATCGACAGAATTGCCGATTTCGGCATGGAAAAGGTGAGGTGCTATGAACGATATTGTGCGGCATCTATCCGATATTGTTTGAGCAAACGCTGCAAAGAGGTTCGCTTCAGGCCACCCTGCCGCGCCGCCTCGGAAATGTTCCCCTGATTGTTCTTCAGCAGCTGCTCAAGGTAGGCAAGCTGGAACTTTTCCAGCAACGTCTCTTTCGCCTGTTGATAGTTCATGGTCGACAGGGTTCCGATGTCCACATTCCGGCACAAGCAGGTACAATCCGGCAGATCGAGGTCTTCCACCTCGATGGTCTCACCGGGACTGAGCAAAATTGCCCTTTTAAGTACATTTTGCAGTTGGCGGACATTCCCCGGCCACGGCGCCTGGGAGATTACCTGCATGGCTTGGACAGAGAGGGTTTTCAGCTGCCGTCGGGAACCATTACAGAACTTGTCGATGCAATGCATGGCCAGAAGCGGAATATCCTCCGCCATGGCTCGCAGTGGCGGCATCTGCAGGGTAACCTCATTAATACGAAAATACAGATCCTCACGAAAAGTCCCTGTGCGAACGGCTTCCCCGAGGTCGCGATTGGTTGCAGCCAATATCCGCGTATCTATTTTCCGGGAAGAGGTATCCCCTACAGGCCGTATGGTATTTTCTTCGAGAACGCGCAGGAGTTTGGCTTGAAGAGGCATCGGCATTTCGCCGATTTCATCGAGCAAAAGCGTCGAACCGTCGGCGGTTGCAAAAAGTCCCGGGTGATTGCGGTCCGCTCCGGTAAACGCTCCTTTGCGATGACCAAACAATTCACTCTCCAAAACGGCCTCCGGCAGGGCTGCACAATTTACCGCCACCATTTCCCTGGATCCGCGGCCACTTAACTGGTGAATGGTCTGGGCGGCAAGTTCCTTGCCCGTTCCGGACTCCCCTGAGATAAGCACGGTGACCGCCGAATCGGCCACTAACTCCATAATGGAGAGCGCCTTTCTCAGAGCCGGACTGCTGCCGATAAATTTCTTTTTCAGCCGCTGCTTTTCAAGCCTGCTTGTCAGATCCTGGTTTTGAGCGATCAATCGCTGACGTTCAAAGCATTTTCTTATAGTGTGGAAGAGCTGGCCATGCTGCAGAGGTTTCGTGACAAAATCACAGGCTCCCTTATGGAGAGCCTCCACTGCCTGGTCGATACTGCCGTAGGCCGTCATAAGAATAATATCAATATTCCGGTATCTGCCGGTAATCCTCTCAAGCAGTTCCATACCGTTCATGTCCGGCATGCGGATATCGGAAAGAACCAGCTGGCAGGGAATATTCTCCAGCACCTTCAGGGCCTGGGCGGCAGAAGAGGCCGTATGCACCTCACAATCCAGTTCAGAACAGGCAAGACGCTTGAGACCGGCCAGAAGATCGATTTCATCGTCGACGATGAGAATGCTGTTTCTACTCATAGGAGGCAGGAGTCAGGAAGCAGAATGAAATTGTTCTTGATGGGCAAGCAGAAGTCACCTTCTCAGACAACTTTAAAAATGGCCATCCAACCAGAATTCTTGTAATTCGATGGCGTTAGGCTACCCATTCAGGATAAATTGTGCAACTTTTTTATCTTCCTGATATTGTCACGATATCCTTGATTCGCTGGAAAGGTGCAAAGAAAATTTTCTTGATGTTATATAACCTGTAAACTAGTGTGACAAGGCTGTAATCGTTCACCGGTACACATCAAAAGACTGTATAACCCGGATCTGTAACCGTTCATCCAGTGCTCCAGGTTCGTTCTAGCAGGCCTTGGAGCTATAGTTGGCTATGCGAGGCGGCCTGATCGGACGAAAATGGGGTGCTGGTGAACGGTTACGACAAGGCTAATAGAAATAAATATGTATGCTTCTCTTGTCTATTCTCAGAAATTGGTTCATCTACAGCTTTCAGTACAAGGTTAATCAGAAATATGATTGAATCACCTCATTGGGAGAAGCCCTCTCTCAAAGTCAAATTCATGCAGCGAGGGCTTAAACGTGGCAATCCGGCTGCTGAATTCAAACGCCAGTTTCCGGGATCTTCATCTCAGTGGGGAAATTGTGTATTTGATTTCGATGTAGATTGTGATGATTATGACTGGCTAGTGGTCTATCAGGATATTCCCAAAGGTGAAGGTTTTTTCAGCCTGGAGAGACTCAAATGCCCAAGGGAGAAGACCTTACTCATTACCGGAGAACCATCTTCTATTACCGTGTTCGGTACAGATTATATTCGCCAGTTTGGTTGTATCCTCACTTTCCAGGAACCCTGGGCAATGAGACATCCGAATGTGATTTTCAGGCATCCGGGATTACTGTGGTTTTATGGCTGGCCTTTCGGTGAAGGTGAGTATATTACCTGGGATCAAATTGCAGCAAGCCCACCTCCCCAAAAAACAAAAAGTATTTCCACGGTCTGTTCTCAACGCAGAGGAAACGTAACGCTCCACTCGGCTAGAGTAGATTTCACCCGCCAAATAAAAGAATATATTCCTGAACTAGATATTTTTGGACATGGCGTGAAAACCATTATCGATAAAGCAGAGGCTCTTGACCCTTATCAGTATCATATCGCTGTAGAAAATCATGTTTATAAGCATCACCTAACAGAGAAGCTTCCCGATGCCTTTCTGGGTTACACCCTACCGTTTTACCATGGTGCTCCGAATGCATTTGATTACTTTCCTAAAGAAAGCTTCATCCCCATCGACATAAATAATGTACGGCGATCTCAAGAAATTATACAAAGCCACCTAGCAAATAACGAATATAAAGATCGTTTGCCTTATATCATTGAGGCAAGGCGTAGAGTTTTAGAACAAGAGAATCTTTTTGCAATATTGGATAACATCATCAGTAAACAAGAGAAAAAGATAACCGCTAAAACCATGGGCAAGGTGGTATATAATCGTCGATCCCTACGAATAAAAAATCCATTAGCTGGGATTCGCAGCCTTACCCAAAAGGCGATGACCAAATTTTATCACCGCATTTCATATAAATCGCGGAATAAACCACAAATTCTTTAAGCTGAAAGAGGTTAAACAACCGTTCTCCGGGAATAGCAGAATGGTTGCATAACACCAGGTCTGTAATATCATTTGAAATGACGTAATACCAACTATTCCCTGTCCGGGTCATGAGCATAAGCGGTAATGGAGATGGGGTGCATGCGAACTTCCTTTATCCCCGGCATCTCCTGGGTCAGAGCTTTTATTTCCTCGGCCAGTTCCGGCTCCACCGTCTGGTTGAATTTTACATCAATGGTGACGATCCCGTCATCAGCATGAACCTGGACCGTTGGATAATCATGTACCAGTCTGGCTCTTACTTTCGCGGCCGTGACCAGGTCGTCCAGCACTTTATTCGATTCAGGGCTTGCCTTGAACTGCTCCATCCGCGCTGCCTGGCTGATAATTTTGACCGCGTCGTCTACTCCAAGCTTATGGATGTGAAGCACCATATCGTAGAGACTTGAATCACGGGTATCCACTCCGTACAATTGCTTACTCCACTGCCGCCGCTCATGATCGTCCCTGTGAAGCTGGTTGAGCGCTTCCTTCTTGCTCAGCTGCTCACGAGCCATCTTCAAGGTAACTCGATCATCTATATCCGCCAGGATGCGCACATTAAGCACATGGGACACACCGCGCAGAAAAAACTGGCCGGCAAGGCCATGGTAAACCACATTATCATTGTGAACCTTTTCAAGAACGGCTGCGGCAATATACGCAAGGTAGCGCTCTTTACCGTAGGTAAAACGCTCCAGTATCGAAGGGGCGTCGTGCAGGGCATGTTCGAGTTTGATTTCGGCTATATTGTAATTTTCCGAAGCCTCTAATAGAACCTCGCGGGAGATGCATGTATAACCGAGAGTCTGAGCGACCTTTTCAGCCACCTCCCTTCCTTTACTGAAGGAGCCGCGAGATATGGTAATTATGGCCATGTAAACCTCCTTGTTAACGAATACTATCGATCACGTTCTGCGATCTGTTTTCCGGCAGGTGCTCGACCGCCTGTTAATGACCGCCGCCTTTTCGTCGAAAGACCATGCCGGTGAGCATACCGACACTCATGGCTACCGCTATTGCCATAAAACCGTAGGCTATGCCATGCCTTTTGGCCATACCTCGTAAAACTGCCGGCATCCCTTGTAGTTTGACATCAAAGCTAGTGGTCCGTTTTTCCAGAATCTTGCCATTCTGAAGAATCCACAGGGCTACATGGTAGGTACCGGGCTTGATCCTTGACGGCAAATGAAGGTTCATCCGTGTCAGCAAATCGCCTGTCCCGGAGCTGGTAAGCTGCAAACCACCCGGATAGAGATGATAGAGCTTGTCGCGTTCCTTCAACTGGATGAATTCCTGGAAAATGGTGTCATCTTCCACCGGCTTGAGCCGCCCGGTGAATTTAGCCAATTTTTCCAGGGCAGTGTACCCCCAGGGATAATCGCCGTTGCCGCGATCGAGCAAAGACGGGTCGCTGCTGAAGGCAATATAAAGCAGCGGAGCGTTATCGATATCGACTTCACCGCTGTTCATCCACAAATCCCAGTGGCGGGACTTGCGCATCATTTCCTCGTCAATCCTCTTGCCGCGAATGGTCAGAACGGCCTGACTGCCAGCAGGCAGATGGTCGCCGCTGATAATCATGTCGGCACCTGAGAACAAGGAATAAATGGATATGGACTCAGGCCGTACCGTGAGTGTGCCATCGGCAGCAAACGCAGAGGAAAATGGCCATGCACCTGCCGTCAAGATAAGCACTGCAAGGAAAAGGATGGGGTATGGGACAATTTTATCGCGCATCTCATTCTCCCCCCTTGAAATCGAGCATGTAATGTGGGGTAAGAATCAGTCCCAGCAGAATTTTCACCATTACCCCCAAGACAATACAGGCCAGCAGGGTTTTGAGATGATCTGCCTTGAGACGATGACTGAACCTGGCGCCTATCTGGGCACCTATGCAGGAACCGAGCAGCAACAATATAGCCAGCACCATGTCCACGGTGTGGTTTGAGGCGGATTGCATGACGGTAACGTTGGCGCAGACAAAGACTTCCTGAAAAAGATTCGTCCCGACTACCACATGCATCGGCATATCCAGCACATAACACATCAGCGGCACCATTATGAAACCGCCGCCTAAACCCATGATCGCTGCCAGCATTCCAACAAATGTTCCGACAAGAAAAGGCAGGATCGGGGACAAGGTCACGTTGGATTTGGCGAAATGAGTTTGCCAGGGCAAAGCCGAGGTGAATCGACGAAAAGACGAGATGGGCTTTTCCTCGTCCAACTGGCCATTGGCCGCTTTTTTGCGTGATTGGATGCTCTCCACCAGCATATAGGAACCAACCAGAGTCAGCATCACTACATAGGTTATCTTGATGAAAAAATCGGCTCCACCAAAAAGGCGAAGGACCTTAATAATCTCAACTCCAATCGTACCCCCAAGGAAGCCGCCCAACAGAAGGATAGTCCCCATTTTTAAATCAACATTACCCATCCGATAGTGGGCAAAAGTTCCGGAAGTGGTGGAGGCTACTATCTGG
The DNA here is from genome assembly GCA_963835305.1 of uncultured delta proteobacterium. GTDB lineage: Bacteria > Desulfobacterota > Desulfobulbia > Desulfobulbales > Desulfocapsaceae > Desulforhopalus_A. The sequence continues at coordinate 112,249 of CAWIEU010000004.1, read as the reverse complement.
TTGGAGTCCGAAGCTGCAGCTATGGTGGGAGGAATTCCAGCCATAATCAAGAGAGGAGTCATGAGGAAACCTCCACCCACCCCAGTGAGACCGGAAAGGCAACCAACGGCCATTCCCAGACCGAGCAACATAAAAATGTTCAGGCTGTGTCCTGCGATAGGCAGGTAAAAATTCCAAAACATGATAACATTTCTCCCTGATAAAAAATAATAAGGAACCAAAAACTTGGCAATACGGCGGAAGAGTCTTTATAAGCTATCGGACAAAACCCTTCCACACCACAATACAGTTAACCTATTACGATCGGTTGGATTGCATAACAATGGCGGAACTTAGCCCTTAATATCAATTTCTGCAAGCAAATCGGCCTGAAAATGCGTCATGCGTTACAACATCTCCGAAGTATACTGTTCAGGAAAAGCAAATCAATACAGTCTCTGGTCTATTTGATACATTGTCTGCAATCTCGTCACTTCAAGGACTGCAGCTCTCCCTGCATTTTGTTATTTTTCATTTATTCAGTGCTGCCGGATCCGACAGGAAAAATCTGGAAAAACCATAAAAAATGATATAGGCTGCCGCTCATCATCGAAAACGACGGGGATGTTATACAAATGGCAAGTTTGTTTCACGGGATGAATCTTTTCCACTGTAACCTCATTCGTTTTCAAACGACCAAAGAATGAGGATTGCAAAATGAAGGACAATCAAAGCGGAACCTCGACCCCTCTTGGAGGTGTCAGTATTTTCAGCTGGCGCTCCAGAAGAATATAAGTAGTTAATATTTTTGTAAATAACAGTAAAGAACCAGCTAAATTATAACTGGATGCGCAGAAAGCAGTTGTATACTCTCAGGAGATTAAATGATTTTTAGTGAAGCTGACAGAATAAAACATATCACACTTGCCAAGGTCGTTCCATGGTTAGTCATCATCAGCCTGGCACTTTTCCCGGTGGGGAGATCTGCTGAAATTCCGCTGGCCCTGCTGGCCCTTGTCGGTCTGAAGGTATTCTGGGAAATGATACGAGGCAGGCACCGGGAAAAATCCCAGCTGCTTTTTTCCTTCTTTTTTCTCTGCCTTTGGCTGCCTATTGTATTTTCTGTTCCGGACAGCTACAAATTGAGCAAAACATCCAGTTTGATAATTGAGTATTTACGCTTTTTCCTGGCCGGCCTTGCAATAATTAGATATTGCATAAATTCCAATACATTAAAGCTGATAAACAGGTGCTGCCTGATTATCCTGTCATTCTGGATTTTTGATGGTCTGGTCCAGTTCTTTTTCGGAGCCGACCTTTTCGGTTATGTGGCTTCTCCTCAGAGGTTGAATGGAATTTTCGGCCACAAAATAAAATTAGGTTTATTTCTGGCGGCTTATTCCTCCTTTCTGATTTCCCTTCTTTATAACAAAAAATACATTATTTTAAGTGTGTTACTCAATCTGGCAGGCATAGTAGTTCTGTTGCTGGCGGGCAGCCGGGCCGGATGGATCATGTATAGTGTTATTCTGACGGTTTTTTTTGCTTACAAGTGGCGCAACAACCTGAAGATGTTTGCCATCAGTCTGGGGATCATTCTACTGTCGTCTCTTGCCGCAGGCACAGCTTTATACTACAACTCCCATGGTTTCGCCGCCAGAATTGATACCACTCTCCAGGTCTTCAATGGCGATGAAAAATCGGTTGATGAGGCAATCTCCCTTCGACTGCCCATTTGGAGAACCGCTGTATCAATGATCAAAGCCCACCCAATTAATGGAGTCGGAGCCAGGGCTTTCCGTTACGCCTATCCGTCTTATGCAAAAGAAGGCGATATTTTTCTGAAAATGAATTTTGTCGAAAATGGCCAAAAAATCGGGGCACTTCACTCCCATCAGATGGAGTTGGAAGTACTAAGTGAAACCGGACTGATTGGCGGAATACTCTTTTTGGCGGCAATGGCGATATTGATCTGGTACTGGTTTTCAAGGAGCCAATCGCAAAAGTACCACATGCTGCCCTATGCGTTAGGGGTGTGCGCCATTTTTTTCCCTTTTAATACCCACTTTGCGCTTTACTCTTCCGCATGGGCTCAAGTGATTTTCTGGTTTATTCCCCTTTATTTTGCAGCGGGATCAATTGACGCAGCCGGAGTCGATGTAAAAGGAACTTACGAGCCGTAAATAAAAATGAGGTGGTCGAAATGGCCCATGATTTCCGACTGCGGCACCGTTGAACCGGCGATGTTCGACCGCGAATTGCGTTACCTGAATATGAGCCGCCGCTGGTTGAAGGATTACAATCCAGGCGAGCGAAACCTGACCGGAATTTGTGGTTTGCGGCACTGAAAAAGAGCACCATTTAAAATTCCCTATTCGGACTTGCTGTAAGATGTGACCAGAACATGAAAAAGGAAAATAATGAGTTTTACAGGATAGAAAGCACATTACCGGCCGCCCCTTCGACCAGCTCAAGTTTGACAGAGTATCAAAAACAGGATATCATTGAATTGCGGTTATTTTTCAGAGGTGCCTGATGAATCAACCATACCTCTCCTCGAGAGGGTTATAGTAATTCGCCTCAACATACCGAAACGAAAAGCAATTCCTGTTCGAGAACGATAATCATGTCGTGCCCAGGGATTTTTTACTCTGCTGAACTCTTCAACAGCCTGAGTTCATCAGTCCTAACGTGCCGGTTCTCGTTCTTGTTGTCCTCAGGAAATTTATCAATACGCTCCATAGAGCGGAAATCAGAGATTGCGAACGCAAACGCACAACAGCTGGATGATTAACCATTACAAAATGGTAACCGGGGGGGGACAGCTATGATAAAAAAATGGGTCTATCGTTTTGAAGAGCTTGATGAAGTTGAAGCCTACGTGGGTGGTTCATGGGAAGGAGTGAAAGGTCTATTGGGGGGAAAGGGTGCCAACTTAGCGGAAATGGCCCGTATCGGCGTTCCGGTTCCACCAGGATTCATTATCACAACCGAGGCGTGCAATAAATATCTCTCACTGGGGGAGCGGCTTCCTGAAGGATTATGGAGTCAGGTCAGCGAGGCGCTGAAATCTATAGAAGAAAGCAGCGGCAAGAAATTCGGGGATCCGCACAATCCACTGTTACTTTCCTGCCGATCCGGAGCCAGGTTTTCGATGCCGGGCATGATGGATACTGTCCTCAACATCGGCTTAAACGAAGAGACTGTCGAGGGCATGATAGCAATAAGCCGGGATGCACGATTCGTTTACGACCTTTATCGCCGGTTGATCCAGATGTTCGGCAATGTGGTCATGCATATCCCGGATGAGAAATTCGAGGCAGTGCTAACCAAGACACGCAAGGCAGCCGGTGTGAAAACGGATGCGGATCTTTCCGCGGAGCACTGGATGGTTGTGACCGACGAGTTTAAGAAAATTTTTCGATTCCATACCCATCATGAATTTCCGACGGAGCCCTACGCGCAACTGCAAATGGCGACGGAAGCCGTATTCATGAGCTGGAACAGCAAACGGGCAATAGCCTATCGGAATGCCTCCGGTATCGCTCACGATATCGGAACCGCGGTAAATATTGTCACCATGGTTTACGGAAATATGGGCGATGACAGTGCTACCGGGGTGGCCCTGACCCGGAGTGGAACCACCGGTGAGAAAAAAATCGAAGGCGATTACCTGACCAATGCCCAGGGCGAGGATGTGGTTGCCGGTATTCGTCAGACGAAGGATATCGCAGAACTGCAGGTCGAGATGCCGAAGGTGCATGGTGAATTTGAAAAAGTAGCCGCTTTACTGGAAAAACACTACCGCGATATGCAGGATGTCGAGTTTACCATTGAAAGAGGAAAATTATGGATGCTGCAGACCCGGGATGGGAAACGGACTTCGCAGGCCGCCGTGCGGATTGCGGTGGATATGGCCGAGGAAGAGTTGATCTCCCGTGAGGAAGCGGTCATGCGGATCACCCCGGAACAGATCGATTTCTTCCTCCATCCCCAATTCGATAACGAAGCTTTGAAGATTGCCAAGGCAAGTGGCAAACTTTTAGCCAAAGGTTTGAATGTCTCTCCGGGGGCAGCGGTCGGGGTGGTTGCCCTGGATGCGGATCTGGCTGAACGCTGGGGTAAACAAGAGGGTAAGCCGGTTATCATGGTCAGGCCGGAGACAAAACCGGACGATGTCCATGGCATGCTGGCGGCACAGGGGATTTTGACAAATCGTGGAGGACGCACGAGTCACGCGGCCCTCGTGGCCCGGCAATTCGGCAAACCTGCCGTGGTCGGTGTAGCTGAGCTTGAAATAGATTTCACCAGGCGCCAGGTGAAAGTAGGCGATGTTATCATCAGGGAGGGCGAGTACATTTCGGTGGATGGTACCGCCGGTGAGGTATATGTAGGTGAGATGCCAACCAAAGATCCTGACATGAAGGACGTCTCCTTACTGAAAATTCTGTCCTGGGCGGATGATTTCCGGACACTCGGAGTCTGGGCCAACTCCGATTATCCGGTCGACGCCAAACGAGCCAGGGAGTACGGAGCAGAAGGAATCGGTTTATGCCGGACGGAGCACATGTTCATGGAAACCGAAAGACTACCTTTGGTGCAGAAAATGATTATGGCTGATATGGAAGTGCATAGAAACGAAGCGATACAGGCACTTCTCCCCTTTCAACGTGAGGATTTCTCCGGTCTGTTCCGCGTTATGGATGGCCTGCCGGTGGTGATTCGTCTTATAGATCCTCCCCTTCATGAGTTTTTGCCGAACCATATGTCACTTATACGGGATCTTGCCGACCTGAAGATACAACTTCAGCATGCGTTAAGACTCGAGGATATCGATACACTCCTGCAGCAGGTCAGAGAAAAAGAAAGAATCCTGCACAGAGTGGAGAGCCTTCGCGAGGAAAACCCCATGCTCGGAATGCGAGGGGTGCGGCTGGGCAATCATCTGCCGGAATTGACGAAAATGCAGGTCAGGGCTATTTTCGAGGCAGCCTGCATTGTCTCCAGGGAAGGAGTGGATGTAAGGCCGGAAGTCATGATCCCCCTGACAAGCCATGTCAATGAATTAAAGCTCCAAAGAGAGCTGCTGGAAAATGAGGCCCAGCATATCATGGAAGAGCAGGGAATGGAGATTAATTACAAATTCGGGACGATGATAGAAATACCACGCGCGGCCCTCACTGCCGATCAAATCGCCGAATATGCCGATTTCTTTTCTTTCGGCACCAACGATCTCACCCAGACTACCTTCGGAATTTCACGGGACGACGCAGAGTCAGGTTTTCTTATAGAGTATATAATGCACGGTATTCTCCCGGCTAATCCATTCGAGACAATAGATAAAAACGGTGTCGGAGAATTGATGCGGATTGCCGTGCAGAAAGGCCGGCTAACAAAGCCCGAGCTAAAGCTCGGAATTTGCGGAGAGCATGGCGGCGAACCTCGATCCATAGAAATCTGCCATAACCTCGGCCTCAATTATGTCTCATGTTCGCCATTTCGAGTGCCGGTCGCTCGCCTGGCCGCCGCACGGGCAGCTTTGAAATTCAAGATGCAGATACCGACGCCGGGGGCAGATAATGAGACGGGACCGGCAAACCGACAGGTGGCAAACTGACAGGTTTGTTTTCAGATGTCCGCTGCCCTGCCCTTGGTTTGGCGGTTTGCCAAGGCAACCACGACTGCCTTCATCAGCGTGCCCGATCGACGGATGATTAGCGGCGGACCTTGCAACTGGCCCTGAAAATCTTTTTACACAAATTCCCACAGGATAAAAAAAGCACTTAGCTCGTGATAGAGCTAAGTGCTTCTATTTTTTTGGTACACCAGACAGGACTCGAAGCTGTGCCCCCCTGATTCGCTGAAAGAACCTTTAATGCTTCGCAACCTCATCGTCTGCAGTAATTTACTGGTATTCAAGAATATTTTCGTTCCACATTTTTCTAATTCTTCACGCTTTTACCGATTTTGGAGTATTTTTCACACACAAATCCACAGACAGATAAGAATGAAATTAACATCCTGTTTTCATTTAAATGATGAACCGTTCGACAAGTTTCTTCAATTGCTTTGCCAGATGGGCCAGTTCTTTAGCACTGTCATCAATTTCCGTGCTGCTATCGGACATATCCTTGACCTCTTGATTGACACTGCGAATATCAGCACTGATATTCGCTGATACAGCGGTTGTCTGATTTACATTTTGGTTGACTTCTTCTATTCCCTGCGAAGCCTGAAAGATGCTCTTCGATATTTCCTGACTGGATACCGACTGTTCTTCAACGGATGTCGCTATGGTACCTACTATACTACTCACCTCATCGATAATCTTCGTTATATTAACTATTTCCGAAACCGTTTCTTTGGTGCATACTTGAACACCTTCAATGCGCGTTTTGATCTCCAGGGTAGCTATGGCAGTTTGCTTGGCCAATTCTTTTATCTCATTGGCAACTACTGCAAATCCTTTCCCCGCCTCACCGGCTCGAGCTGCTTCAATGGTTGCGTTCAAGGCTAACAGGTTTGTTTGCTCAGAGATTTCCGTTATTACTTCCGTAACCTTGCTGATCTCTAAAGCAGCTGTTCCCAACTCATTAACCTTAGCAGTTGCATTATCAGTATTGATCACCGCCTGTTCGGTGATCTCCCTTGCCTTGCCGGAATTCTGTGCGATCTCCCTGACCGTTGCAGTCATCTGTTCTGTTGCGGCCGCGACCATATTGACGTTGGTAGAGGCCTGTTCGCTGGCCGCAGCTACATTGGTCATGTTCGAGCTCATTTCTTCTGCAGCTATTGCAACACCCTTAGAACGCGACAGCATCTCCTCTGCCCCTTTTGACAACTGTCCGGCAATGACAGTCAGTCCTCCTGATGAGCTTTCCAAGATTTTTGAATTTCCGGAAATTTCTTTTACCAAGGTTTGAAGTTTTTCCATGAAGATATTAAAAAGATTGGCTAATTCGCCAACCTCTCCTTTACTTTTCACTACAAGACGTTTGGTAAGATCACCCTCCCCCTCAGCCACATCTCTCAGGCCATCGACGATATTATTGATCGGCTTGACAATTGAATTGGCAATCAAGAAACCGATAAGCAAAAAGGCAACGAGCCCTATCACCAATACAGTCAGCGATAAATTAGAACCTATCCGTTCATAGCGAGCAGTTTCCTTTTCCGTCCTTTGCCCCAATATTTCTGCCAGGTCCCTTACTTTAAAAACCGCAGTTTCCAATTTTTTTGCCTGAACTTTTCGTTCATTCCAGTTGGCTGATATGAGGTCTTCGAGTTCGGAATATTTAATCAGAAAAGTCTTTATTTGATCCCACTGCCCACTGTACTCATTAGACCCTGAGTCGAGGTTAGCCTGTATATTGCGGCCATTGAGACTGATTTCACGATAAAGGGCTTCATGATGGCTGGCATAATTCTCGATTGTTTCACCAGCCAATAAGTTCTGGAGATTACGCCCGGTTATGTTCAAAGAGATCAGCATGTCCTTGACCAGATTTTTCAGTCTAAAAAAATTCTGAGGCAGCTCTTTGTCCTCCACTAGAAAATTATCCGCCTTCTCATCTATGCTCTTGGTAATACCAACCAACGCATTACTGATTTCCGAATTGACTGCCGCCATTTGACGTTGGGCGTCATCAAAAGTGACTAAGCTGGAGCTTATCTTTTTGAAAATGCCTTGATGTTCCAGGTAGGCGGCTCCAAGGGAGGCAATAGATGATTTAGTGGCCTCGTTTGCCGATAATGACTGCATTGTTTCAAGAGCTCTTCTAATTCGGGCATCAATCTCGGCTATTTTTTTAAGAAGAGCATCTTTCCTGTGGCTGGTATATTCCGCTTCAGTCATCAAGGCTTCAAGTACACTGACTTGAATATTTGTGGCCTGTTGCGATAGAGTGCTGTTGGTGTGTTTGAGCTGATTGATATGCCTTGTCACCGCAGCATTCACCCCCAATATGATCATTGCCAAAATTAACAATGACAGTATTTTTGCCTTAATAGTGTGCAAAATACCCATGGTCAGATTTCTCCTCCGGCTCCTCAGTTGCTGTTGTTGTGTACCACCATGGCCATACCCATCCGCCACCGATGCGTACTGTTAAACCTGTTCCCAAACCTGCATGTTGAATTTGATATAAAACAGTTACCATCTGCCGTGCCCCGATACAGCCGAACGGATGGCGCAGGGAGATTGCGCTGCCCTGCGGATTCGGCTTGTCGATATCAATATGAGAAGCCACTCTGGCAAACACAATCTCTTCGTCCGGATAACCTTTAGTCATTGCCGCAATAGCCCAATTATGACTCATGCAGGCCAGCCATACTGATCCTCGCGATTGTGGCGTGTTCCCGGGTCCAGGACGTGCCACGAGGTTATTTTTCTCTTAGAAACAAACGATCCGGGTCGAGCTCATGACGGAGAATTCGGATTTCTTCAGCCGTTGGCAGTGTGGTTTCCTTGAGGTGATCAGCGATTTTTATGTCCCAATCGGTATTATCTTTGATCAGTTCAATGCTCGCCCCGGGATGCAGGGATTCAACATACATTTCCTTCGATTCGGCCTCAAAACGCATTACCCCAAGATTAGATACGACGATAGCCGGACCATTTCCCGGAAATCTGAGGTTTTCCCTGGAGTTTCCTCCGGTTAGATAACCGGGTGTGGTTATAAAGTCGACCTTCTTGACGAATCTGCGCTTGGTATGCGGCATAATTATTATGGTTCTCTTGCAGCAGCTCGCAATATCGTTCGCCCCACCGCTTCCGGCAAAACGAACAGCTGGATTATAGTAATCGCCAATGACATGGGAATTGAGGTTACCGTACATGTCTATCTGGGCTCCTCCCAAAAAACCTATATCCAGGTCGCCGGCATGCACGAGGCCGAGGGCTTCGAGCAACCCTCCCACCATTGCCGCTCCGGGAATCAGACAGGTTTCCGAAATTGACAAGGGAAGTATTTTGGGTTTGCTATCGATAGCGCCCGATTCGTAAATGGAGACCATATCAGGCGCATGGGTCATCTGGGCGAGCCTGGCCGCCAGCAAGGGCAGGCCGGTACCTACGAGGACCATATCGCCGTTTTTAATTTCCCTCGCCGCAATGACAGTCTGAAGTTCCTGAAGGGTAAAATCTTCGCTCATCTTTGTCATGGTACCTTTTCTCCCTTAATAGCCGTAATTGACCGATCCCGATTGCATACTTTCGGCTTTCAGGTCCAAGTGTTTTTTATACCCATACTTCGCAATAAACTTTTCGATGTACTCTTTTCGATCTTCGACACCATATACCCATTCATCCATGAATTCGCGCCACCCTTCCTCTGTTTTAGTCCTTCTAACGTAGTCAAAGAGAAATTCACGATCTTCCCGATAATATCCCTGGGTCCCTTTAGGATGGGCTCCGTACGGCTCCTTGACTACGGCGGCCACTTTGTACGCCGGAATTACGGTGCGATTAGGATCCTCGCCGATGACTTTACGGCTGACGATCTCCTCAACTGAAACTATGATTTTTTTGCAAGCCCTGACGCTCCACGGTGAATCACCCAAAGTACCCCAAAGCTGGACATTACCTTCCTCATCGGCCCGTTGCGCATGCAGATAACCGACGTCCGGCCTGAGGGCGGGGACGAGGGCATGTTTCACTCCCGACCCAAAGGGATCCTCGACAAGTTTCACCTTGTCCTCCCCCATCCAACCGGCATAGTTCATCATGTCACTGCCTTTGAGGGAATTTAACGGGATATAAGGAATACCGAGAGCACCGGCCATAAAGCGCATGGTCATTGAAAAATTTGAGTAGTCTTCAATTTGTATTTTATGGGGAATACCTTTTTCCATGGACCTGCGGAATGCGTATGCCGGACCGAAAACCTCAAGCCAAAGGTAGGAGGTAACTACTCGATCCACACAGCCGGCGCCGATCATTTGATCTGCCTGCTCATTGAATCCTGCAGCACAAATCGTAAGGTGCTTTTTGCCCTGACGAATAATCTCGTGGGTCAGAGCATAAGAGATAGCATGCCAGAAGCCACCCACCGTGACAGTCTGACCATCTCGTATAAACCTGGACACAGCCTCCTTGGCCGTCATTACCTTAGATGATGTCATATTATTAAAAGCCTTTTGTTGATAGGTTATAGAGTGGATGAAATGCCTGCTTGATTATTTCTCTAACGTCTGAGGTTCTCGATCAAAGTAGCGACACCCAACCCACCGCCGCAACAGGAGCTGAAAATTCCATACCGCTTGCCTGTCCGGATGAGATGACGCATGGCGAACATGCAGATTCTCGCGCCGGATGCTCCATTTGGATGGCCGAAAGCGATGGCTCCGCCGTTCGGATTCCAGGTATCAAGGTCCACTTTTTCACCTGTCTGATTTTCGAGCTCGGCAATAACTGCTAAATTTTGCGCGGCAAAGGCCTCATTGCATTCGAAAACATCGATATCCGAGACCTTCAGTTGTGCTCTTTTCAAAGCGAGTGGCATAGCATAAGCGGGAGCTACCCCCATGATCGCCGGATCAACGCCGTATTCAGCGCAACTGACCCATCTGGCCATAGGCAAAAATCCAAGTTCATCTGCCTTGTCCCTGCTCATCATCAGGACAAAGGCGCTTCCATCGTTTAAGCCGGACGAGTTCCCAGCCGTGACCGTGCCGCCTTCTTTGAAAACAGGTCGCAACTTCGCCAGAGTTTCAAGCGTTGAGAGACGTGGATGTTCGTCCTGCTTGAATTCAAAATTATCCTGTTTTTTCCCTTGAGGAACAGAGACCGGAATAATCTCCTCGGTAAAGTAGCCGGCTTCAATTGCGCTTTTCGCCAGCGTCTGGCTACGAAAGGCAAATTGGTCCTGAGCTTCACGGGAGATATTGTATTTGACCTGCAGATTTTCGGCGGTCAGCCCCATATCGCTGGGTCCATATACCTGTTTTGTACCGAAATCCGGGGTTAACTGGGGGGCGAGATATTGAGGCGGGATATTTCGGTACGGAGGAGTGCTTTGGGAAAATCTCGCCGGCACCTGGCTGTACCCTTCCATGCCGCCGGCAATAATGACATCGGCATAATTAAGACGGATTTTCCAGGCGGCATGGTTGATTGCATCAATCGCCGATCCACACTGCATCTCAACGAAACTGGCAGTGGTCGTCTCCGGCAGACCGGCGTAAAGAAGTGCCCACCGGGCCGGGTTGATAGCCCGTGAACAACCGATGGCCGCTCCCAGAAATACAGAATCAACCTGAGTTTTCCGGAGAATTTCAGTTTTAGCGACTAATCCTTTTATGCCGATACCAGCGAGTTCCTCTGGCGAGAAATCCTTCAAGGAGCCGCCAATCTTGCCAAATGCAGTACGCATGCCGTCAATGATAACTACTTCCCTTTCTTTCATCTATCACACTCCTTCTTTTTTGTCTTGGGGATCGGCACAGTTCGTTGTGCTGTTCCTTTTATAGGCAAACAAATTTGGTATCAGAGAATATTCTTTTGTTTTCAAACAATTACATAGACAACATTTCATGTACTACGCATCAGGAACCAGATAATGCATTATTATTTTCCTATATTAATCAACAAATTCAACCAAAAGTCAACAATATTTCCTTTTAGGAAATTAAAGTCGCAAACAAGCAACCAGTTTTCTTTCGAGGAATTGAGCATGATTACACTTAAATAATTATCACACATCCTTTAATATCAAATACATAACAATTTATTACATGATGCTTACAACCTGCTTAAGGATATGGCCACCCCTCGAAACTTATAGAGCAGCAGGATTCCTGATCACCCAAAAGGAAATATTTCGTTCCACAAAAAGGAAATAAAAACACTCCGGTCTACGCTTACCCTCAGGATTCATCTGACGGCAGCGGGAAAAGCCGGCTCACCCTCATCACGGCTCTTGCAGCGGAGAACCTGAGCCGGCACAACAATAAGACAATCACCAAGTCATCGATTTCGTCGACAACCGCCCCTCCGTCTTAATTTTTCCTCTTATCAATTTATCAGCCACCAATGTATCAGCCACCAATGTTCATGGTCCTGTCAAGCATCGTCTTATTGTCATTACCTACCCCGAGCAATTATCTCAAAAGACCCAAGAGTAAAATATATTTCCATTTAGGAAATATTTGTCGCATTCGACCCAAAGTGTTTTTGGCAACAAACACAAAGCGCTAAATACTACATTGAGTTTTTCTGTTATTATCTCATCTAGATAAATGCTATACCAGCACAAACTCCCCCAACAGCAAGAGACACCAGCCGTTCATTTCGTTGAGCGATACAGTTTAATTATATTGCCTAAAAGGAATTATTGTCCTTGACAAAAAGGAAACATGATAATAAAACGACATGAGCGATGAAATCGTAGAATACGATCGAGTTGACGACGTTAAAAGAAAGCTAAACCGAGAAAAAATGGACGTCGAAAGTATCAGAGTTATGACTCAGACTGATTTTTGGCTAAGACGGGTATTGGATTTTACGCACAGTTCTTAAAACTGGGCTATTATTGAGAGGGAGGCGGTTTCATTTATTGATTAAAGTTCTGAGTTCGAGGGACAGATCAAAATTCATAATCCGACACTGAGTTTGTTGTATTCCGTTCATAGATTGAAAAAACAAGAAACGTACTCAAACAAAAAGGAATAAATATGGCAGATATACCCGTTTTTTTCCTCCATGGACTGGCATATGCCAGTTTGCTTTTTTTGGTATCTTCAGGCCTCACTCTGGTTTTCGGTTTAATGAATGTCCTCAACTTTGCTCACGCAACGTTTTATATGCTTGGAGCTTATTTCTCGTATTCGATTTTTAAATTAACCGGACAATTTTGGCTCAGCCTTCTGCTATGCCCTCTTATTCTATTTATTGTCGGCGCACTGGTTGAAAAATTCCTGTTACGCAGAGTGCATCGGTACGGTCATCTCCACGAATTGCTGCTGACATTCGGGGTGGCGTACGTCATCACCGAACTGGTGAAAGTCTTCTGGGGCAACTATGCTCTCTCCGTCAGCCTTGATGGTTTCCTCACCAAATCTATCTCTTTCTTTGCAATCGAATATCCAGTTTACAGACTTTTTATCATCGCCTGTGCATTGGTGGTTGGATTACTCATGTACCTGGTGATCTACAAAACCCGTGTCGGGATTGTCGTAAGAGCAGCCGTAGATGATAGCCAGATGGTCGATGCCCTGGGTATCAACGTACAATTCGTCTTCATGAGCGTCTTTGCGGCAGGAGCCGCCTTATCGGGGTTTGCCGGCGTGATTGCCGGCCCACTGCTTACCACATATCCGGGAATGGCATCCGACATTCTGATCGATGCGTTCGTCGTCATAGTTGTCGGCGGCTTTGGCAGTTTGGGTGGAGCTATGCTGTCTTCAATTATTATAGGAGAACTGCAGTCCTTTGGAGTGTTGCTGTTTCCTTCTCTGGCCGTGGCTCTCGTCTATCTGCTTATGGCCCTGGTATTGATCATTAAGCCCTCAGGACTTTTTGGAGTGGAACAATCATGATACAACGAAATCCCGCCGGTTTAATCCTGTCAGTTGCAGTTTTATGCCTGCTCATCCTGGTCATTCCGCTGTGGTTTGCGCCTTATCAGGTCAGCCTGGTAACCGAAATCATCATTTTCGCACTTTTTGCCGTCAGCTATAATCTCCTGCTTGGTCATGCCGGGCTTCTATCATTCGGCCATGCCATGTTTTTCGGTACCGGAGCCTATGCCACAGTCATTTCGCTTAATCATATCGAAGGATTACCCATCTATGGCGCAATCATACTCTCCGTGCTTTCCGCTACTATCGTCGGTTTGGTTTTCGGGGGATTGCTCCTCAGGCACAAGGGTTCCTATTTCGCCTTACTCACTCTTGCCTTCAATGCCCTGTTTTACGCGGTGGCATCAAAATGGTCCAGCGTAACCGGTGGAGATGACGGTTTGAGTATTACCCGGCCGGATTTACATCTTGGATTTACTACGATAAACATGAGCGATATCAACTCCTTCTACTTTTTTACGCTGATTTGCGTTGGTTCGCTCATTCTTTTCTGCTGGTATTTCACCCACACCGCCATGGGCGAGACGGTTCTCCTTTTGCGGGAGAATGAAGAACGAATGAAGTTTATCGGCTACAACACCAATGCCACGCGGCTAATTCTTTTTACCTTTACCGGTGCGCTGGCCGGCTTTGCCGGCTCTTTTTATGCTCTCTTTTTTGAATTTTCTTCGGTTTCCGCCATCAGTATCGATATGACCACCACCGTCCTGCTCATGACCTTTATTGGAGGTACCGGCACGTTTGGAGGACCTATCCTTGGCGCTATCGTCTTCACCTACCTGCAGGATTATCTCAGCGACATTACCGACAGATGGCCACTGATCATGGGGCTGGTCTTTATCGCCATGGTGCTCTATGTACCCAAAGGAACGTCAGGTATTATTTCCATGCTCAAGACGTATCTGTTCGCCGGTAAAAACAAAGAGGGACATGGTCAAATTGAAACCAGAGAGCATCAAATATGACTACCGCAGCAAACATTTTGGAAATCAAGGAAGTAAAAAAAGATTTTTCCGGTCAGTTGGTTTTGGAATCGGTGAGCTTTTCAGTCAAAAAGGGAGAACGCCACGCGATTATCGGGCCGAATGGCGCCGGGAAAACGACTCTTTTTAATGTCATAAGCGGGAAATACAAACCCAGCAGTGGCCAAGTCATCTTTAAGGGTAAGGACGTTTCCGGCCACCCTCCTCATCTGATCACCCGAATGGGGATGGGCAGATCGTTTCAAATTTCCAACGTTTTTCAGGAATTGTCCGTTTTTGACAATGTCAATGCCGGGGTCAGGTGTTGCCACGGACTGCGTTACAATTTTTTCAAGAGAGCTGCCAAGGCGAAAGAAATCAGCGACAAGACCCTGAAAATCCTGAAACTGATCAACCTGGCTGATGTCAGGGACAAGACCGCCAGTACCCTCTCTTATGGGCAGCAGCGAGCCCTTGAACTCGGTGTAACCCTTTCAACAGAGCCTGACCTGATCCTGCTGGATGAACCGACCGCCGGTATGACCCGAGAAGAGACTGCGGAAACAATAGGCATGATCGATATTGTTACAGCGCAAAAAGCCATGGTCATAATTGAACACGACATGGATGTAGTCTTTTCTTTGGCCGATACCATCTCTGTCCTGCATCACGGCACCATCATTGCTTCGGGTCCACCGGATGAGATCCGCAAGGACCAGCGAGTAAAAGACGCATACTTAGGGGAGGATTAGGCATGTTGTTAGAGCTTAAAGATGTCCACACCTATTACGGAAAAAGTCATGTATTACAGGGCGTCTCCATGCAGCTCAGGCAGGGTGAACTCGTCTCCCTGCTTGGCAGAAACGGTGTCGGCAAGACTACGACCATCAACAGTATCATGGGACTCGCAGCCCCTCGGAACGGGAGCATCTTGTTCGAAGGTAAAGAACTGAAGGGAAAGCAGCCCCATGAAATTGCCAGGATAGGGGTTGGAGTCGTTCCCGAGACCCGGCGGATTTTCGGTAGCCTCACCGTTCATGAGAACCTGTTGATCGGCATGAAATCAGCCAAGAACCAAACAGCTCAGGGTGAAGCCTGGACCCTGGATAGGATTTATGATTCGATTCCGCTCTTGAAACGGCGCCAAAACCAAATGGGCAAATACCTGTCGGGAGGCGAACAGCAAGCACTGACTGTTGCCCGCACACTGATGGGCAACCCCAGATTGATTCTGGTGGACGAACCAACGGAGGGATTGGCGCCCCTGATTGTCAAGGATATCCTGACCATACTCTCTGATGTGCGTAAGGCAGGGGTCACCGTACTGATGGTCGAACAGAATTTCAAAGCAGCGGTAAAGATAGCCGATCGATTCTATATCATGGGCAAGGGTCACATAGTTTTTGAGGGCGACGAAAAGCAGCTTTTAGCAGCTGAAGAAGTGCGAAAGACCTATTTGGAGGTCTGAGTGAGGAGCGGTCTAAACATTAAGTAAAGATGGGAGAACTGAATGATGAAAAGACTTTTGTTCAAAAAATTGGCTTTGCTCGCAATTTCTACTGTTCTGTTGGGTGCTTCAAATACGATGGCCAAGGACACCATCAAATTGGGTGAAATGGAGCCATTGTCCGGTAACTTCAAGGACATCGGCGAACGTTACCTGGAAGGAGTGAAATACGCTGCCGAAGTGATCAATGCCAGCGGCGGCCTTTTGGGCAAGGAGGTTGAGGTTATTCCCGTCGACTCAGAACTAAAACCTGACATTGCCACCCGAAAGGCCACCAAACTCATTCTGAAAGATAATGTGAAATTTTTCTCCGGCGGAACCGGCAGTTCCGTTGGTGGTGCCATGTCTGCCCTCCTGGAGAAGCACAATGGTATATTTTTCACCTTTGGTATGGACGCGTCAAGCATGACCGGCAGCAGCTGCAGCAGGCATTTTTTCAGGCCCGGCGGGAGTACGGATGGTCGTTCTTATGCCCTGGCACAGTGGGTGGTAAAAAGTGGCTACAAAAGAGTGGCCGCCATCGTTCAGGATTATTCTTTCGGCAAAGAGGCGTTGGCTGCATTCATCAAGAAAATCAAAGAGCTTGATCCCTCCGTGGAAATTGTAGCTGAACTGGTTCATCCAATGGGAACCAAGGATTTTGCGCCTTATATCAGCCAGCTTATTTCTGCCAAACCCGAGGTTATTTTTACCTCCAACTGGGGCAGCGACATGACCCTTCTGCTTAAGCAAGGCAAACCCATGGGATTAAATGTACCCTTTGCCTGCTATTATGCCAACGATGACGTCATGATCAAAGGCGTAGGCGACGATTCGGCCGTGGTGGGAAATGTCGGCGCAGAAACGTATATGCTCGCCATCCCGACAGAAAAGAATAAGGAATTTGTCGAGGGATTCTATAAAGCTAAAGGACATTATCCGACATGGCTTATCGGCAAAGCCTATACCGCGACCATGTTCTGGGCGGAGGCGGTGAAAAAGGCCGGAACCGACGACGTTGATGCCGTGATAAAAGCCTGGGAAGGTCTGGAATATGACGGCGTGGCCGGGAAGTGGGTCATGAGGGCCTGTGATCACCAGGCGCAGGTTCCGTATTGGCTTGGAACAATCGTGAAGAAAAATAGGTTCTTCGATCACCCATTCATCGATCAGGCAACCATGATTCCAGCACAAGATGTTGAAATCCCATGTAAGGAGACTGGTTGTAAAATGAGCGCCAACTGATTCCGAGCCCCCCCTTCTGCTCGGCGAAAGGGGGCCGGGAGATCGCAAGACTGGTTTCCCGGCTCCCTGACTGGAAATTGCATACACAACACGAACCAAAATATTTTTTGTCAGTCGCCAATAGAAAGACACTACGCCTAACTTCGATTATCAGCCGTCTGAAACACGATTTTCGTTCATCTTGTACAAGATAAAGAGATTGTAAATCAATAAAAGGAAAAGAAAATGTCAACGCTTATCACTGGAGGATCCGGGTTTATTGGTTCTCATTTATCCAAGATTCTGATCGAACGGGGCGAACGGCCTGTAATTCTGGATATATCCCCGCCGGGACCAATACTCCAATCAGTAACCGGAAAATTTGATTTCACGAGAGGTTCGCTGAGTAATATTTCGACAATCATCAATTGCGTACAAGAATACGGTGTAAAACGTATTTTTCATCTTGGCGGTATGCTTTCACTGCCCTCTGAGCAAAACCCATGGGAGGCCTTTGACACCAATATTCTCGGTACCTATAACATACTGGAGACAGCGAGGATTAAAGAGGTCAAACAGGTGATATTCGGCAGTTCCATCGCCGCGTTCAGCAAGGATATCCAGGGTCCATATATCGATGATGTGACCATTCAGCGGCCCACGAGTATGTACGGCACAACCAAGGTGTGCGGAGAACTTCTCGGCCTCTATTATGCCCGGCGCTTCGGCCTGGACTTTCGTGGAATTCGTATTCCCTCGGCCGTCGGGCCAGGAGCGAAAACCGCCCACATGTCTATTTACAACGCCTGGGCGATAGAATATGCCCTCAAAGGCCAGCCTTATACCCTGGAATGCAAGCCGGAGACGAGATGCCCGGTAATATATTTTAAGGATCTTCTCAGGGCACTTGACCTTCTGGCGGCAGCGGATAAGGGCCGCCTATCTACTTTGGTGTACAATTTAGCGGGAATTGCCCCACCTTTTTCTGCCCGGGAACTTGTTGATGAAATCAATAACCAGGTTCCCGGTGCCGAACTCATTTTCAAGCCGGACCCGAAAATCGCCGAACTATTAAAGGAACTCGGCTCGCTGGAAATTAAAGATGATTGTGCGAGAAATGAATGGGGTTGGCAAATTAAATATCCTCTTGCAAAAATGGTGGCAGATTTTGCAGAGGAGTTCAATGAACATCGATCATGGTATCTGTAAGATCACTGTTCAGTGAGAATATTTGCTTAGCTGTTATGATGTATCTGCAGCGTGAATGCGCGGTGCAGATAAGGCAATAACAAAACTGCGCGGTTTATTCTATTTACATTCTCAACACCAGGGGATTCGTCCAGTACATTGAGGAGACAGGAAGAGATGAATAAGATTGACCAAATAGCCGTTATTGGTGCGGGCATGATGGGGACGGAAATCGCTTACTGTTTTGCCGTGGCCGGCAAACAGGTAGTTATAAGGGATCAGTCTTTAGAGTCGGCCCGAAATGCCAAGGTGCAGATGGAAAAAATTCTCGAAAAAGGGATCAGCAAAGGAAAGTTGGAGCCCGACCGAAAGGAAGCGGCTTTAGCCCTCATCACTCCATCAGATTCCGATTATGATCTGCAAAACGTCGATCTCGTGGTAGAAGCCATCTTTGAAGACGAACATCTTAAAAAGGATATTTGGTCCCACTTGGATACCCATTGCAAACCCGAGTGCATCTTCGCCACCAACACCTCAAGTATCCCGATAACTCGATTAGCTACCTCGGTTGGTTCGGAGCGAAGGGAGCAATTTATTGGATCGCACTTTTTTTCACCTGTTTCTGTGATGAAATTAGTTGAAATTATACCGGGACTTGAAACTAACGAGAAGACCGTGGAAACGATGATGGCATGTTGTCGTGCAATCGATAAGGAACCCATCAGAGTTAAAGATGTTCCTGGATTTGCGGTAAATCGAATTTTGCATGCCATGTGGATAGAATGCAACCGTTTGCTTGAAGAAGGTGTGGCAACTATAGACGACATAGATACGGCTTGCAAACTTGGACTTGGGCATCCCATCGGACCTTATGCCTTGATGGACTTGACCTCAAACTCCCTAAACCTGCAAGTTCAACAAATTTTGTTCGATGCCTACGGAGAACGGTTCAAGCCAAGGCCTATTCTCCGACAAAAAGTTGATGGCAACCACCTGGGACGTAAAGCGGGACGCGGCTGGTACAACTACTAGAATTTCAAACCAAGACGGCGCCGTAAAAACTCTTCACCTGCTTCGTTGTGCGCCCGCAGGAAGTGCAATTCAAGTTTTTACGAAGTTTGTCAAACCAAGGTTTATCTATGAAACTACAGAATAAGATTGCCCTTGTGACTGGGGCCAGTAAGGGTTTGGGCAAAGCCATTGCTCTTCGCTTTTCCCAAGAAGGTGCCACTGTCCTGCTTGCCGGTCGGGATATAAATTCTCTTGCAGAGGTTTCCGACCAAATTAACAATTCCGGTGGGCGCGCCCTGGCAATATCCGTGGATGTCACAGATCCTGTAAGTGTGCAACAGGCAGTGGACAGTGCTGTGGAAAACTTTGATCGGCTGGATATTATGGTGAATAATGCCGGTATATCAATGATTGTACCGACAGTAGAGTTGTCCACGGATCAATGGCGCAAGGCACTGGAAACCAACCTGTTTGGTGTCTTTTACGGTTGCCGTTCAGCAGGCCGACAGATGATCAAGCAGGGGGGCGGCTGTATAATCAACATGAGTTCAATCCTTGGGCAGAATGCTGCTCCAATGCGCGCGGCCTACTCCACCAGCAAGGCTGCGGTAAATATGTTGACCAAGGTTTTGGCCGTAGAATGGGCCAAGGAGAAGATTCGTGTCAATGCCATCGCCCCGGGATATATCCGTACGGAAATGGTCCAAAAATCAATAGATCTTGATTTATTTTCTTTCAAGGAAATCGAAAAGAGAACCCCACTGGGACATCTGGGAAATGCTGATGATATTGCTGCAGCGGCTTTGTTTGCGGCCAGTGACGAGGCGTCCTTTATGACCGGAGAAATTCTTACTATAGATGGAGGCTGGACCGCATATGGATACATCTAAATACCGCGGGAGGTGTTACCGGAAAGAGGTTCCGGGTGAACATAATTCTAATTTTGTTTTTTCCTTAATTTTTTGCCTTTATTCCATCAAAGAATTGACCTCTTTAACCTGCTCTGCAATTTTCAAACCGATTGACATTTAGGCAAAGGTGGGCCTCTTTTTTAAGCCCCCTTATAAATACACTCACTTTTGCTTGACCACTTCAATGGAAAATGGCTGTATAGATATTCGTATTAATAATGGCTTCTCCGCGGACAAAGTGCAGGTTTGAAATGTTATATTATAATTTTATATAAGATCTGGTGAACGAATGGTTGTTGAAGAGGAAATAGGCAGAAGAATAAAGAAAATAAGGTTGAGCAAGAAATTCACATTACAAGATGTGGCCAATAAAACGGGTTTATCCAGCGGCTACCTATCAAAACTCGAGAAATCAAAAAAATCTCCTCCCATATCGACTTTGATTAGTATCGCCGCTGCATTTGACGTGACGGTATCCGTATTGTTGGGTGAAATCAGTGAGGATGAATCGGTATTGCTGGTTAAGAAGAATCAGAGGGTGCTTATAGCCGGCCTTGGAAGTGATTTTGGATACTCATATGAGTCATTGGCATATGCATTCAAGGGCAGATTGATGGAGCCGTATGTCCTGAGAGTTCCCAGGGATGTTGATCGAGCCCATTATTTTCAACATGAAGGTCAGGAGATGCTCTATGTAATTAGAGGATCATTGCTGTTCCACTATGGTGAAAAAGAATTCAGCCTGGAGGTTGGTGACACCATATATTTTGATGCCAGTGTGCCGCATCTTGGTGAATCGAAATCCGACGAAGATTTAGTATTGCTCATGGTATCAGTCACTCCCGGAAAAACTGCAGTGATTAGTTAGTCGCCAAAATATTTGAGAGCCTGACAATGGTCGCCCCCTAAGAAATCTTGTACAAACCTTTTCGCGTATGAATATGTAATGTCAACAGGATATGGAGGGTTAAATGCTGGATATTAAAGGTTCCGTTGCCGTAATTACAGGCGGGAGCGGTGGAATTGGCATAGCTCTGGCACGAAAGTGGCTCGAACTTGGAGGCAGAGCCGTCATCGCAGACATCGACGAGCATGCCTTACAGACTGCCCGGCGGCAGCTCGGGGAGAAAGTGGAAACCCTCGTCTGTGATGTCACAAGTGAAGATGATTGTGTAACGCTGGCAGCATTTGCCATTGAAAAAATGGGGCAGATAAATCTCGTTGCCCCTTTTGCTGGAATCATAAAAGACGCCATGTTAGTTTCCCCAGATCGGGAAACCGGCAAAGTGAACAGGAAAATGTCCCTCGGTGACTTCCAAGAGGTGATTGACATCAATCTTACCGGAGTATTCCTGACCATTCGTGCGTGTGCTGAGCAAATGATCAACCACGGTTGCAAGGGGCTTATCTGCCTGGTTTCTTCTTCCAGTTCGCTGGGTAACGCCGGCCAGATCAATTACTCGTCGACTAAAGCAGCAATGAGTGTCATGCCCAAGGTTATCACTGCGGAATTTTTCAGGCTCGGCCTGGCAGACAGGATCCGCTGCATGGCTATTGCTCCGGGTTTAGTGAATACCCCCATGGTAAGAAACATGAATCAGAAAGCTATGGACAAAATTCTCGCCGAGGTACCCATTGGCCGTCTCATCGAGCCGGAAGAGGTTGCCACCCTCGCCTGCGACATTTACAGGAACGAAGCCTTGGCCGGTGAAACATTTTTTATCCACGGAGGCCTGCGCTTAGGTTCCAAGGGATAGCCGAGGAATTTACGCTAATCCATAGGCTTGCTTTAGCGTGCTATTAGCCGATTGACTCAGCTTATTATCACCGGGATGTCCATCGGCATGAAATGTGGCTAGCTGGCACTTGCTCATGTTTTCTGTTTCTCGAAGGTGATTGTGAATCCGGTCCCCTTGTCGCTGATCACATTTACCTCGGCGTGAATCTGCCTGGCGAGCATCTGCACCAGGCGCAAACCCAATGAGTAGGATTTCTCCCAATCCAGTTCCGCCGGCAGGCCGATTCCGTCGTCGTTCACCACAAGCCGCACCCGTGATTGACCATCACCATGCAGAGCCACGGTTACATTTCCGCTATCACGTCCGACAAATGCATGCTTGAGTGCATTACTGACCAGTTCATTCAGTATCAATCCGCACGGTATCGCCACATTCACCGAAAGCAACACCGGTTTCAAGTCCAGATTCAGTTTGATGCCCGAGGCTGCCGACCCTTGCGCCCGCCACAAGTACCCCAAAAAACTTTGGGCGTAATCTGCAAAATCCAACCATGCCAGGTCGGAAGATTGGTAAAGCTTTTCATGCACCATGGCCATTGAGCGGATACGGTAAACCACGTCCTGGAAGATTTTACGTATGGCAGGGTCCTCGATCTCGGCTGCTTGCAGGTCCACCAGGCTGGAAATCACCTGCATGTTGTTTTTCACGCGGTGGTGAATTTCTTTGAGCATTACTTCTTTTTCCGCCAGCGATGATTTAATCGCCTCCTCAGCCTGTTTGCGTTCGGTGATATCCTGCCAACCGATGACGCCGCCGGTGATGCGGCCTTCGGCGTCCCGGATCGGTGCAGCCTTACATAAGATGGGAATTTTCGTACCGTCGGGCCTGGCGATGACCCATTCCTCCTCCTCGACCACTTCTCCCTTCTGGGTGGCACGCGTCAACGGCAGATCCTCGTTGGCAGCCGGAGTGACGCCGTCTGCGCAAAATATTTGCCAGTTTTCCGCATGCTGTTCTGCGGGAATGCCCTCGATTTGCTCCCGCCGTTTGGCCGTCAACTCACGGCCGTAGCGGCTTACTCTTCGAATACGAACATCCGGGGCGTCGGCGATAGTGATCCCCATGGGGATATACTCCATCATCGCTTCAAGCAGCCGGCGCCCTTCCTCGGCTTCGGCCAATGCCTGTCGAAGCGTCTTTTCAGTCCGCTTGCGTTCCGTAATGTCACTGGCGGCGCCGAACCATTCGATAATATCTCCATTTTCGTCCAATAGCGGAACGGCACGCGACAAGGTCCAGCCCAAAGCACCGTCCGCCTGCCGCACACGGTGTTCAAAAACAAATGAACTCTTGGACCGTATGGCCTCATCAATCGCGGCGATCACCTGTGGTTGATCGTCCGGATGAATGTATTGCAGAAGCCAATCGCGATTCGGTTTTTCGGTATCGGTCAGAAAGCCGCCGCCCTGAAGCTGGCGCATCTCGAGCCAATCCGGACTCATAAGGTACAACACATCCGAACTGGTCTCCACCAAAGTGCGGAAGCGCGCCTCGTTTAACCGCAATGCCTCTTCGGCCCGCTTTCGCTCCGTATCATCGTAGACATAGCCTTGGATTTCATACAGTTCCCCTTCGTCGTTGAAACTGCCCACGAGGTTTTCCACGATATGGATCTGATCACCATTGCGCCGTTTACGCCAAGTTGTATATTTCTCGAGTCTGCCGGCTCTCTTAAGCAGATCCAGAATTGCTTCCCGTTCCACTGGATCGATATAGAGCTCTGACATATTCAGCCCAACCGCTTCCTCATATGAAGAGAAACCGAATAGGTTCACAAACGCTTGATTACAAAGCAGGATTTCCCCACCAGAGGAGCAGACGAAATTTCCGGTCAAATCGTTTTCAAACAATTGATGGTAACGATTCTCGCTTTCCCGTAGCGCCTGCTCCGCTTGCTTGCGCTCCGTCGTTTCAAACAGAGAAAAAACGAGGCCTTCGGTTTTGCCAGAGGCGTCCTTAATCGGCTCAAGGGTCCAATCCCAATAGGTGACACCCCTGTCCGGCTGATCTGGAAAAACAAACGGCTTATCATGGAACGTCACGGGAATGCCGGAATCTCTCACGCTTGCAAAAATGGCTTCGTTTTCCTCATGCGGATACAGGGTGAAGTGATTCTTGCCTATCATCATATCGGGAGTATATCCGCACGTCTTACCGTAAGCTTTATTTACATGCACAAAATTGAAATCAGGATCCAAATAGGCAAGGTGAAGATTTTGGACGCTATCGATCATGCTTTGCAGGATGTTTCTTTCCTGCTCTAAAGCCTTTCTCGCCTCCTCTAAGGACTCTTCCGATCGCTTGCGTTCGGTGATGTTCGAAAAGAGCGCAGCGAACTGCCCGGGAGCAGTGCAATAAGCAAAGACCTCGTACCAGTTTTTTAATGAAGCCGCGTAGTTCTCGATCCGGATCGTCTTTCCTCCAAGTGCCACCGTACCAAAGGCTTCAATCCAGTAGGGTTCGATTGTGGGAATAACCTCACGCACTGTTTTACCGACCACAGCCTCTTTCTTCAAACCGGTAAGCCGCTCAAAAGCCTGATTAAGCTCCAAAAATCGGTAATCGCAAGGTTTTCCGTTTGAATCCAGGAGGATCTCGTGAAGTGCGAACCCCTCTGACATACTGTCGAACAACGATTGGAATCGAGATGTCTTTTCCGCTGGGTTATCGGGTTTTAGTGCGGCGATTTCCTGATCTTTTAAAGCCAGCTGTAATCGCAACTCCGCGATTTCCTGCAAGAGTTGATCTCGGGACTTATTTTTATCTGAAGATTGAGGCAGTGTCATTTATTTACCAAACCTCTGACAGGAGTTTATATTATAGCAACAATTATGTTACTGCACGACGGCAAGGAGAAATTGCACTATACCCCGCTTAGCAGGAAAACAAGATAGCGATTGATGTCATCCAGTTCAACTGATTTGATTTATCGACACGTTGAACTATTGAAGGATATCCATTGGTAAACGATCAACGGAAGAGGTATTGAAGAGGCATTGGAAGCGATCGAGCCGTGCCGAGAACCCACACCCACAGGATCCCTCCTCAACAGCCTGGCATCGGCGTCGATAGCGGCAATCGGGCCCATGTGATGAATAATTTTCAATATTCACTGCTTAACCGTTAAACCTTTCTATTGCCATTAATAATGGCTCTTCCAGTTGGATTCCAGCCGAAAGACATAGTTGACATTCACTGAATTTTGTCCATAAACTAAGCCATGAAACTACAATTAATTACGGGACAATGATGGACAGACCAAGAGCAAAAGTAAGAGCCGATGTAAAACGAAATCGGCTCTACATTACCCTGTCCTGCGACCCGAACAAAAATGTTTTGGCAAAGCTCTATACCGACGTCCGGTTTTGTGTGGCAGATCTGAAGCCTGGATTTGATGTAATAACGGATCTTTCGTTATGTACTATTGGACACTTGGATGGCATTTCTACTCTGCGGAAAATTATGAACTACCTTGTTGCCAACCAGGCTGGTGAGATCGTGCGCATCCTTGGAAAGAAGAGTCTTCTTTTTAAACAGTTCATCAAACTTACAACCAAATTTCAAGGCTATTCTGTAGCTTATGTTGCCACACTGGATGAAGCTGAAAACAAGCTTGCAAACTCCGCTCGGCGCAATGGTCTTCGTTTTCGTTTAAATCAGCAGCAAATCAGATACAGAACAAATCAAGAAGAAGGACAAGGACAAATCATCGATATTTCCTTAAGTGGTTGTGCAGTGGAGGCAGCAACAATACCTCTCGCTTCTGATATGAAAATTTCCCTTCTCATTACGTTTCATCAAGATCACAACACTCTTTTGTCATTTGATATTGATGCAAAAGTAGTTCGAGCAAAAGATGATATGTTCGCTGCTCAATTCTTACATCTCGACAATGTTCAGAAAGAAGAGATGTACAAGTGTCTTGCATATGAAATACAACGCGACATTCCTCCAACATAAGGGATGAAGCAATCAATGATTAATCGCTTGGATTTTCTATTAAATTTCTACCATTTGGATTTATGCGTCGCTACTCTTGAAAATTGGTGGCCGGCCCTCTGCCCTTAGACTTCCTGTTTGGGTGGAATGGAATACGTTCCTACTACGTGTGCCACAGGCTCGGAGGATTTCTCTGAATAGAGCGCCACCTCACCAACGGCCAGCGAACGCCCCACCTTCATGAGCTTGCATTCGCCAATAATGCGCCCCCCCGGTAACGGCTTACGCAAGAAATTGATGGTAAGGCTGGTTGTGACCGTCAACGGCACGATGCCAATTTCTCCAAGGATGGCCACATACAGCGCCACATCAGCCACCGCCATGAGCACAGGGCCAGACACCGTACCACCCGGACGCAGTTCATCCAAACCGACCTGATGCGACACGGTTGCACTACCATTGCCTACAGACTCAACCTCGCACTTGCTTTGCGGGAACTCTGCCGCCAAGAACACTACAATTTCTTCCTTTGTTGCCGGCATATCTCACCTATGAAATCAAAAAAATCTATAAGTCAGCGGTTTCTCTAGCATTGTTCTTCCTATTAGGTCTGTCATTTATTGATTTGTAGAGCTAAAGATTCGCCAAGGCCAATAAGTCCACAGTCTGTCAGCCACTTCATCACTCTTCCAATTCGGAGCATTGCTGTTATAAAAACCACAGATTCTCTGTTTCTGGCACAGCTCATGTCTCCTGGTTCACGATTGTTGTGCTGTGGCGCCCTTTCCTCCAGCAGAGTTACCTGCCTTCATTGGTACTGTTGCGCCATCTGACTCCCTGGTGCCCGTTTGCCTTCCTCTCTTTATTATCAGTCAGGCATACTCTCTTCCCCGCAAAAGGTCTCAGGGTCTCCTGGGAACGGTTAAGAAAAATGCGAGATAATGGATGGGCCCACTTAAAAAAGCAGGCCCTTTTGAAATCAAACAGGTGGATTTACGGCATCTTACGGGTTAACTGAGCTTTATTTCCTTCGAATTTTCCCAGAGACCATGGATGTTGCAAAGAGCAGTGGCAATGAGTGTTCCGGGCTTTTTGATTTTCATGGACGCAGTGGCGGCGTGGTGAGTATAGACAGGACCTTCATTAGCGCCCTCCACGGATTCACCGTGGGCATCAAATTGATAATTGCCCACCTGATAAGCAAACTTATCTCCCTCCGGTTTGAAATATAATTGTATCCAGCGAATATGGTGTTCAGTGGTGTTGGGATGGTCGACCTCCTTTCCCAAAGAAATCTTCACTTCGAATACTTGATCCGCGGCAACCTGATCTGTGCATTCGATAACCGGAACGTGCTTTTCAGACTTCCAATCGGCTGTTTGAAGAAGTTCTCCAAATTTTGGCATTTTCATTCTCCTTTTTGAGTTCATTTGTTTGTAAAGAATCCTGGTGCTATTTCCTCCATTTTCCCGTAAATCCTCCTCAACGTGCTTTTGTACGTTGGAGGGCCATTCCAGTTCGATTCCGAATATGTTTATCAGCAGGAGCTAAAAATAAGTCAGGTGAAGAGCGGAATTACCAAGCTCTTTGGGCGTAAGGTTGGCTTTTTTGTAGACAATATGCTGAGAGCGCACCTGATGCCCCACTTTTTTCTGATAGAGATGACGATTATAATCATGAGTAATATGTGTAGTGTCGAAATTTTTGCAAGCCGGCATCATATCTTTCAATTCGACTGGAATCGAGGTGCTGCGTGAGGTCTAAAAAGGTCAACTGCTGACTAGTCTCTTTCCTTGCATCCTATTAGAGTATGTCCTAATTTTGACACATTTTTTAGCGTCTGATTTTACATTGTGTCATTGCTGCCATAAATAATATGTTAAAACAGGAGGATACGATGAGAGTGTTTCAAGTCGAAGGTACCTGGTCTATGGAGAATGCGCATATCAGTTCACGGCCGGATCGACTGCCTGGCCCAGGTGAAGTACGTATAAAAATGAAAGCATCAGCCCTGAATTACCGAGACCTCATCGTCCCTGAACGTGGTTACGGGTCGAGAATGAAGAGCCTGCCGTTGATCATGTTGAGTGATGGTGTAGGTGTTGTCGATTCGCTGGGTGAGGGAATTAAACATCTCAGAGTTGGAGACCGTGTTTGCCCGCTTTTCTTTCAAAGTTGGATGGGTGGTGAGCCCAACAAGAAGAATCTCTCGCTCAGCTTGGGATGTGAACTGGATGGAACGATGGCAGAGTTTATGGTGCTCCCCGAAGAAGGTGTAGCGCTTGCTCCAGTCCATTTAGATGACGTAGAAGCGGCCTCTCTTCCTACCGCAGCAGTGACCGCCTGGCGTGCGTTGATCACGGAGGGGAATGTCAAACCTGGTGACAAGGTGTTGGTCCAGGGTACGGGCGGTGTTTCACTCTTTGCCTTGCAGTTCGCGAAAATGCTTGGAGCTCAAGTGATCATAATTTCATCCAGTGATGATAAGTTGTCAAAAGTGCGTGCAATGGGCGCTGATGAAACTATCAACTATCGAAGTATCCCGGAGTGGGGCAAGCGAGTTCGCGAAATTGCGGGAGAAGATGGCGTTGACCACATTGTTGAGGTCGGTGGACAGGGTACTTTGCCTCAATCGCTTCGAGCTATCCGAACCGGGGGCACGATTAGTTTGATCGGCGTTCTTGCTGGGAGAAAGATGGACGTTCCACTCGGACCTGTTGTTACTCGACATGTTCGAATGCAGGCAATCACTGTTGGAAACCGTGAGGATTTTATCAATATGGCCAGAGCAATTGCGCAACACACGCTCCATCCCGTAATTGATCGAACTTTTCCATTCGATGAAATTCGCCTTGCGCTCGAACACCTTTCGAGTGGTCGGCATTTTGGCAAGATTACGATTAAACATTGAATAGTTTGGAACCGGTGGAATCGCAGGAAAATTCTGAGCTATCCTGTTAAATGAGGTAAATTGCGCGTCATCTCGGCACATGTCATCCGCACTCAATTGACAAGGCTTGAAGCGAATGGCTCACAAAAAGTCTCTGTTATCTTGACAAGATAACCGCACTTTCCGGGAAAGCTCCACAGACAAGTGCAGGTATTGTTTCCGACAATGTGCTTGAGACTATTCCCCACTATTATCAAAATTTTGGGTATTGCAGATCGAGATTTAATTTGAATCGTAAATGACATCCGGGCTAGTCGTCCGCCGCTTAGCGTAACCGGGTGAGAACTACTACTGCAGTAAGAACCAATCCCACCCCCGCTGCCTGCAACGGACCTAGTTTTTCTCCCAGAAAGGCATAAGCAAGCAGCAAAGTCACTACCGGCTCGAGTGTCGAGAGGGTTGCGGCATCGCTTGCCCCCAGTCGCCGCATGCCGGCAAAAAAGCAGACGATTGGCATGAGCGTTGACACTAAAGCGATGGCCCCCACTGCCAGCCAACCTCCGGGTGTCCCCGGAAAGTGGGGACCTTCCATCACCATGCATGTCCCGAACACCATGGCAGCCGAGAGCATGATAACACAGGCAGCGCTCACAGCGCCGGTCCGACCGGTCACTCCTTCTCCCACCAGAATGTAGACAGTGTAAACAAGCGCCGCGCCAACCCCGAAGGCTATCCCAACGGGCGTGCCAGCCAACCCGCCGGTGACGGTGAGAAGAATGCCGAGCATTGCCACAAGTGTGAGCGTTATGTTCGCCCACGTCAGCCTTCGTCGGCCGAGGAAGGCCGAACCAACAACGACCAAAGCCGGATAGAGATAAAGCAGGAGTCCGGTGAGTCCTGCGGTGGCGTGGTGAAGGGCGGAAAAAAAGCAGAAGGATTGCCCGGCATATCCCAGGCTTCCCATCAGGATGAGCACCACCAAGTCCCGGCTCTTAGGCCACGGCTGCCGCATGCCGGCCATCAGGAGGACCATAAATGCTCCAGCGGTGAGGAACCGGAAAAACAATACGGTGGTGGTGGACGCACCGGAGCCGAAAGCAACTTTAGCAAATATCGCCATCGCACCGAAACCGACAGCGGAAGCAGCGATAAAAAGTGCGCCAGTGAGGCGTTGAGAAGTTATGGTCTTATCCATTTTTATTTGGTGATAAATAATCGTTTTTTTTAGCTTTGCATATTTGGAGTCGGTCGTCAATAACAGACACGGACGACAAGCACTTAGGGGGCTGCTCCCATAATGATGTATATCAGATTATGGTCGAGGATAGTTTTGCAGATGACTCAATTCTGATGACGTCGCAGAAACGAAGCAGATGAAGAGTTTTACTTAGCCATCCGGAAATTTAGTTTTTTACGAGTGTGTCAATTCTTATGTCTAATACCTCTCTGATTTTGGCTGCAAGATCGGTGCGGGAAAACGGCTTCTGGATAAAATGAAAGCCCTGTTTTAGTACTCCTTGATGAGCGATGACATTGGCCGTATACCCGGACATAAACAGACATTTGAGATTGGGATAGAGAGATAAGAGGTTCCTGGATAGATCCCTGCCATTCATTTCGGGCATGACAACATCGGTTAAAAGGAGGTGGATATCGCCGCTATGCTCTTGGGCAAGGCGAATGGCCTTCCCCGGTGTTGCAGCGGGCAGAACTTTGTATCCACTAAATTCAAGCATCGTGGTTGTCATGGCTAGGATCATCGGCTCATCCTCAACCAGCAGGATCACTTCAGTGCCGTGCGCCCTCGAATCGGCTGCATTTTCTTTTTGTGTCGAAACAGAGTTCCCTTCAAGTCGTGGCAAGTAAATCTTGAAAGTAGTGCCTTGCCCCGGCTCACTGTAAACATTAATGAAACCGTTATTCTGTTTGACAATACCGTAGATCGTCGCCAAGCCGAGGCCAGTACCCTTGTCCATTTCCTTGGTGGTGAAAAATGGCTCGAAAAGATGAGCCATAATTTCCGCATTCATGCCGCAACCATTGTCACTTACTGCGAGCATTACATATTCTCCGGGAGAGAAACCTGCGTGCAGTCTACAATACGCCTCGTCAAAAACTAGGTTATCAGTTTCAATGGTTACTTTGCCGGTATCGGCAATGGCATCCCTGGCATTGACAAAAAGGTTGGTGAGAATCTGGTCGAGTTGCGAAGGATCCATTTTTACTGACCCTAGGTACTTGCCAGGCTTCCAGGCCAAATCTATGTCCTCTCCGATGAGCCGCCGCAACATTTCCAGGACCCCGGTCACTCTTTTGTTCAAATCTATAACTTGAGGCGCAGTGGTTTGCTTTCTGGCAAAGGCCAAAAGTTGCCGGGTGATATCAGCAGAACGCTTGGCTGCCTTGCGAATCTCTTCAAGGTTGTAAAAGAGTGGATGGGATTTATCCAGCTGCTCCTGTGCCAGCTCGGCATGCCCCAGGATAACCCCTAGCATATTATTAAAATCATGCGCCACACCACCTGCGAGACGCCCGATTGACTCGATCTTTTGTGCCTGTACCAACTGCTCTTGTAACTGAATGTTGACTTTTTCTGATTCTTTAAGCTCCGTGATGTCTTTGATGACTTCGATACCTCCGATACGCGAACCAGTTCGATCATAGAGAGGGGCGGCAACCCCCCAAACATATGCTCCATTACCGTTGTTTAAGGTTTGAATAAAGGTTTCTGCATAAACCTTATCTTCTACTCGCTTGACATGGGAATAAGAGCTCTCCCTCTCTCTTTCTGAGAGGTTGAGGAGATCAATCAGGATGGGCCGGCGTTCTCCGTAAAAAGGAATTGAGTAGGCATAGTCACCCTTACCGAGCAGATCGTCTCTTTTAACATTTGTCATTTTCTCAGCAGCCCTGTTCCATACAACGATACGCTGGTCATTATCGATGATAAAAGTGGCATCCGGCAGAGAGTCAATGACGTCTATCAAATACTGACGTTCTAACAGAAGAGCCGCCTCCGCCCGCTTACGATCAGTGATATCACGATTACTGCCCCTTCGTCCCGTGTATTTCCCCTGAGCATCATAGACCGGACAGCAATTATGCTCTAACCATACTTCTTCACCATTCTTTTTAAGAATAGGATATTCCATTGTATAATCGGGGGCATCCTCCTTACTTTCTTCAAAATAATGCCGGCAAACCATTTGGGCATATTCAGGTTTGACCATTTTGCACACTAACTGAGGATCAGATAAAATTTCTTCCAAGTCATAGCCGGTAATCAGTACACAAGAGGGGGATAAATAAATGAAATTTCCATCCTGGTCTAGCCAATATTCCCAATCGTAGGCAAAGTTGGCGACGGTTTTGAAACGTTCCTCACTCTCTTCCAACTTTTTTCTGCTCATTGCCAGGGATTCAGTCATATCATGAAAAGCAGTAGTCAATAACCCTAGTTCACCTGTGGAATTGGGTAGACTGCTTCGTGCTTCAAGCTCTCCTCTGGCAAATTTTTGTATCAAAAGCACAAGATTCTGTATTGGCAATAATAATATTTTTCTAGCAGTCACCCAGGAAATGAACAGCGATACTACCGTGGCCAGAAGCAGGAGCAGCAAATTTCTGATCAAGGCGGCGTTGGCCGGAGCGAGGATATGGCTTTCGGGTATTCCGGCCCACACATAGAGATAAGGCGAGTCTTCATGAGGAAGATGAATTTTTACGTACGCAAATACTCTGCGCAGGCCATCTGATCCCGTGTCAAAAAATAGGCCATCCTCCCCGCCCTTACTGGCTATGTTCCAGGTTTTTGCTTTTATCGGCTTTCCAAGAGGATTGGTCTTTTCCTGTGCCGGGTAATAAAATAGCCGAATTCCCTTGCTGTCGGTTATGCCTAAAAAAGACTTCTCAGGAAGCATCGAGACATCATAGAAGCGGGAAAAAACATCTAACTTGAGGCTAGCGGTCAAAAAGCCCTTAGGCTTGCCTTCTCTATCGGGAATAGGATAGGCAAAAGCAATTGTCGGGATCGCTGTCCCGATCCTGGTTACGATATATTCCCCGACTGCAAAATCATTTTTCTGAAGGGCTTCTTTTATATGTTTACGATCGGCAAGGTTAGCTTTCGTGAAAGGTTTCCCTGAAGCAATGACGTTCCCGATGAGATCAACTATAGTGAAATTATTGTAGTCAGGATTCTTCCGCAGCACCCTTTTTAGAACGGACGAGCTTGCATCGGGGTCCATGGCTCGAATTGTAGGAGCTTGGGACAGAGTGGAGAGAATTTGTTTAGTTGACTGGGTAAGTGTTTTTTGAGCTTCAGCAATTGTATGGGTCAGTAACATCACTTCCGATTGGGCCTTTCCGATTAACAGCTGTCGCTGCTCTATTCCCGAATATACAAGAATGGTGAGGCAGGGTGCGACAGTAAAGAGTATCAGGAGAACCAATTTATTTTGTATGGAATCCGAGGCAAAAAATTTCATGTCCTTTACACTCCGGGTATATAAAATCAGCAATGTTTAAATGCCACAGACTCTACTCCATTGTTGTTTGAATGCTTTCCCGGAACGCTCAATATTAGTGATAGGCACAACACCTTGCCATTCATAAACAAGCAGTGACTACGGGAGAGAATTCACCCAAATGAAAAGCCGAAATCTGAAAAATCACGCTGCCTCTGAAATAATATCGGCAAGTTAATCTTGATGGACTCGTAAAAACCTGAATTTTTAGATGGTTAATCAAAAAGCTTCATATGCGAGGCGCGCAAATTTTGGTAATGCGGTCATGATCTCCACTTGCCTTTAAGGGAGCCATAATCATCTCTCACATACGCTGATGCGCTACAGATTAACTCAAAACTGTGCTGATAGGCAGCAATACAGTGAATGTCGAGCCTTCCCCTTCCCTGCTTTCAACAAGAATTTTTCCCTGATGATTTTGAACGATCCCATGGCAGACCGACAATCCCAGCCCAGTTCCCTTGACTTCGGACTTCGTAGTATAGAAAGGCTGAAAAATCAGATCGATTTGCTCAGGCTTAATACCCACTCCGGTGTCCTTAATGGCTACAGCAATATTCTGCTCATCATGACAGGTTGTTATAGTGATTGTGCTGCCGCCCGGCAGGCAGGCGTCTGATGCGTTGTTCAGCAGATTGAGAAAGACCTGTTTGATTTGATCCGGAATCGCCATGATCTCCGGCAACCTCTCATCATAATTCAATACTGTAGATATCTTTTTGCGTCTGAAATCGCTCTTAGACAATAACAGCAGAGAATCAATAGAGGCATGCACATCCAGCAAAGTTTTCTTGTCCGAGGAAGGTTGGTTAAAATCCTGGAGACTTCGAATTAAATTTTTCATACGTTCATTTTCTTCGATCGCCAGGTCCAAGAGTTCTTTATCCTCATCTTCCAGAATAGCCCTTCGCTTCAATCCTTTGAGAATGGTAACAACCCCCTGGATAGGGTTGTTGAATTCATGGGCAATGGAAGCGGACAGCTTACCGATTGCGGCGAGCTTTTCAGCATGTAGATATTGTGATTGCTTTTCCTGCAACTCGACAGTGCGCTGTTCCACCCTGTGTTCCAACTCTTGATTGAGAACTTTAAGTCCCTCTTCAGCTCGTTTGCGCAAGAATGCTTCCACAATGGATGGTGTTAGTGCTTCCAGTGATTCCTGCTCTGTCTGAGTATAGCCGCCCTCGCGGTTGCCAACAGCAAGGATGCCGATGACACTCCCGTCACGCATAAGCGGTACTCCGAGAAATGATGTCAGTAGAGGATGCATTTCGGGCAGACCGATTCTTTCCGGGTGATTAGCAGGATCATTGGTGAAAAGACTCTTGCCGTCCAGGATAATCCGACCGTAGATTCCGTGAATCCCGATGGTTCCCGGTGGCTTACGATGCCCGCGGCATTCGATGATATTGCATGCTTTCCGACCATGATTACTGATGGCGATGTCTTCGAGTCCGGCTTTATTCATTTCACCAATGAACCCGAATTGGCTTTGGGTGATTTTCTCGGCAATATCCAAACAAACACAGCCTAGCTCTTCCTCCGTCTCACATGTCAGAGCAGCTTGCAGTATTTGATTGATCCCAGACAATCTTTCCTCCCGTTCGTGTAGTTGCCGATCTGCAGCCTGTTTGTAGAGTGCCATCTCGATCTGAACACGGAGATCGCGATCATCAAACGGTTTGAGAATATAGCCATAAGCTCCGGCCTGTTGCGCGAGCTTGATTGTATCCACGTCAGAATTTGCTGTCAAAAACAGTATCGGCAGGTTGCATTCCCGGTGGATGATCTGTGTCGCAGCGATGCCGTCCATTGCACCAGCCAAACGGATGTCCATTATTATCAGCGCTGGGTGCTGCTGGCGAGCAATCTCGATAGCCTTTTCGCCGGTTGCGGTCGGACCGACCACTTCATAGCCTAATTGTCGGACCTTATTCGCGAGGTCTTCAGCGACTATGCTTTCGTCTTCGACGATCAAAATTGAGAGTTTGGTCATTCTTGGAATCCTGTTAGAGGGAAAGCAATTAAAAATTATGAGCCGGAACCGGAGTCCGTTTCAATAGTGCCACGTAACTGGCCGGCTAATAACTGCGCAAGCTTAACCACTTTCTCCTGAGCACTTAAAAAAGCCCTTTCTAACGAAAATCCGTCCGATCAAATGCATCAAAATTACCTTTTTCCGACAGCTTTCGCTATCATTTTACGCTGAAACCAATAATTGGGATTTGCTAAAAGTCGCCGAAACCTTCTCGCTGAAAAACGTGGCCCCCTGCCTCGCCGGATCACTTGGACCTTGCTCCCTTACGTCATCGATGCTCTATGAGCAAAGCCGACAAAAATTGCCGGAATCGGATTAATGAATTTGCACAAATTTTTAGAAGCCGGTGGCAGTGCCCCTTCGAATCTTGCACCATTGCACCATTTCATGGGTGGTACACTTTTGGATTGCCAAAACTGGTGCACTTCCCCATTCCCATTAACAATCAAACTCTCCTCCGATCCAACTCTGAAAAAAAAAGCGGGCAATCAGCGACGGCGTGCGTAATTTTCAAATGACGGGAATCCGGTGATTGCACAAAGCCGGGGGAACCGACCAGCAACGTCGCCCACGGCCGCCTGCCGCTTTCGCGTGCACCAAGTGACCATAAAGGGTAATTGTTCGTAGAATACACGATGCTGACCTGGCATAAACGGTCAAATCATCCGTGGTGCCCATTGGCTCAACCTCTGCACGCGCGCCGACCCTCAACAGCACCGCCTCCTCATCTTCATGAAGAGGTGCCCATTGTTGTCATATTACTTCCCCACGCGAATCACCCAGTAATCAATTCAAGACGGATATTTCCAGGTATGCTGCACATCATGTGGCGTAATGAGCTTTCACCGAGTGCTTCCGGTTTAAATTCGATTTGCACATCCTCCCGGGCAGCGAGCTCGAGATAGAGTTTTTCCAACTCGTCCGTCGATGCGACCCGAAGAGCAAGATGATGCAATCCGATATTCGTGCGGCGATTAAAGGGTGTGGCACTAGAAGGATCTTCTGCACGCCACAATGTAAGAATGATGGTGCCGTCACTAACGAAAACGGCAGGATAATCAGGCCTTTCTCCTACTTGTTCGAAGCCCAGAGCATCGACAAAGAATGCGCGGGCGGTGTTGATATCGGGAACCGTTAGACCGATGTGATGTGCACCTTGGGTTTTAGCTGTCATTTTTTCGCTCCAAATAGTTGTTTAACTATAAAAAATACCCACGGTTACGCGGGTGAATTAGATTCCGGGTTCGGTCAGCCCGGGATGAGCCTCTGGCCGGGGACCTTGCTCCCAAAGAAATTTGCGTTCCGAGGATTCAATCGGCACCTCGTTGATGCCGGCTTCACGCCGACTCATCAGCCCGCGCTCATCGAACGCCCAGTTCTCGTTGCCAAAAATGCGCTATCAATGTGCTACCTGCTGAAGTGATTGGTGTCTCAACATCACTTGCCTCTCGGAATGAAACCGGGAACGCCGGTCTCCACAACGGCATTAAACCTGACCCGCGACTTGATTCCTTCGGAGATCTCCCGCACGGCAGCTTCGGGAATGGCCGAGACCTCAAAGTTTTCCTTGATGCGGCTGGGGGTCTTCGAGGTGGTCAGAAGAGCCGTCCCTCGCTGTATCGCCCAGGCGAGCAAGACCTGCGCCGGGGTCTTGTTGACTCGCCCGGCGATGGCGGTGATAACAGGATCTTCAAGCAAGTTGGGCTCACTGCTATGCCCCAACGCCGCGAAGGCTTGCAGCACGATGCCATTCTTCTTGCAATAGTTCAGGAGATCCCATTCCGGGAGGTATGGATGGGATTCAACGTGAACTACCGCAGGCTTGATCCTCGCGGCATCAAAGATCTCCTTCGTCTGTTCCAGACTGACGTCGGATAATCCGATCGCCCTGCACCTGCCTTCGTCCACCAGGCTCTCCAGCGCCCTCCAGGTATCCAGCAGCGTCACCTCGTTGTCATAAAGCACCGCACCGTTTGCATCCCTTGGGTCTTGCTCATCTCCGGGTTGGAAGGCAAAGGGGGTGTGGATGAGATAGAGATCGACGAAGTCGAGTTGGAGCTTCTTGAGACTGGCCTCGAAAGCAGGTTTGACGCGTTCGGGACGATGATTGGTATTCCAGAGCTTGGTGATGACAAATACGTCCTCCCGCTTAATCTTCCCCTCCCTGAATGCTTCCTGCATCGCTTCCCCGACCTCTTTTTCGGTTCGGTAGCGTTCCGCGGTGTCGAGCAGGCGAAATCCTGCTTCAAGAGCCGCCTTGGTGGCGGTTCTGGTTGCGATGGGGTCGGGAATGAGTGTGCCGAAACCGAGCGCGGGGATGGCGCCCGATCCGTTGTTGAGAGGTATCCTAGTATAGCGAAGGTCGTCAGTAGTCGGCATTGTGTCCTCCTTGCAGATATTCCCTGCCTGTTGCGAATTATTCCATTTTTACCTCCAGAATCACTTCCAATTCGACCGGTGAACCGAGTGGCAGGCTTGCGACGCCAAAGACAAGGCGCGAAGAGACGGTTTCTTCGCCGAAGACGTCTCGAAGCAGCTCCGACGCCGCATCGGCGATCTTCGGGTGCTCGGTGAATTCGGACGTCGCGGCCACGTACACGCCGAGCCTCACGACGTGACTCACGCGGTTCAAAGAACCAAGCTGCTTCTTCACAACCGCAAGCACGTTGAGTGCGGCCGTATAGGCCGCTTCCCGGCCCGCCTGCACATCAAGGTTTTTGCCCACTACGCCGGTCATCGTAGCCGTGTGGCCCGAGGTGGCGAGCATCCCGCTCAGGAAGACAAGGTTCCCCGTCTGAACAGCAGGCACGTATGCGCCAAAAGGTGTCGGTGCATCCGGCAGGTGAATGCCGAGCTTGGCCAGACGGTCGTCTGCGGTTATTGATTCGGTCATTGATTTTTTGGTCATGATGAGAGCTCCTTTGCATTACCAGCGGCCATTACCAGCGGCCCAAATGAGCGCCGCCATCCACATACAGGATGTGGCCGGTGACCGTCGCGGCATCGGTCAGGTACATGACCGCATCCACGATTTCCTTGACGGTGGAAGGCTGGCCCATCGGCGACAGGCTTTCCATGACGGTCTTCGGAGTATCCCGGTGAAGCGGCGTATAAACGACCCCGGGTGCAACACCATTCACTCGGATGCCTTCTTTAGCGTACTCCATCGCAAGGTGCCGGGTGATCGTTGCAATACCGCCTTTGGTGAGCATCGGTACGCTCGCCGTCACGTCACGGATAGGGTTTTCGGCAAGTGCCGCCGTAATTGAGACGATGCTCCCGCCGGTCTTCTGCTTCACCATTTGCTTGATGCAAAGTTGGGTAACGTACAGGAAGCCCTCGACGTTCGTGGCGAAGAGTGACTTGATATCCTCGGCCGTGTAGTCCGTAAAGGGCTTGGTGAAGAAGATGCCGGCGTTATTGACCAGTACGTCGATCGACTCTGAAACGCGAAAGCGCCGTCTCGACGATCCTGGCGGCGGTTGCCCGCTCGCCGATGTGGCCGTCCACCAGTGCGACGTGGTCGGACGCCGCGACCTCGGCGGATTGAGTTACGTTCCGGGAATTAGCAACAACGTTGAATCCCCGTTCGGCAAACGCTTTCACGATCCCCGCGCCTATCCCCTGTGAAGCTCCGGTCACAATTGCTGTCTTTCGTTGGTCACTCATGGTTGTGTACCTCCAAACGTCGTGCCAGGAAAAGTTCCATCCCCAAGCGGATCAGAAATCCGCGTCCAGCACGATCCGGTATCGGGCCTTGCCTGATTCAAGCCGGGCGAAAGCCTCGTTGATAGCGCTCATCGGCAAGTGCTCGGTCTGTGGCGTGACATTGTGGCGTGCAGCAAAATCAAGCATCGTCTCTATCATCGTCGGCGAGCCGGTAGGCGAACCCGAGATTCCACGTTGCTGCATAATGAGCGAGAATGCCCCGACCGGGATCGGTTCCAACACGGCACCGACGACATGCAACCGGCCGTTCGGCGCGAGCGTACCGATCATCGCGTCCCAATCGAGCTTTACGTTGACAGTGCTGATCAGCAGGTCGAAACTGCCGCCGAGCTTCCCGATTGCCACCGGATCTTTACTCGAGAGGACGTGATTAGCTCCGAAACCTTTCGCTTCATCGAACTTGCTCTCGCTCGACGTGAACGCCGTTACGTCGCAGCCGTATGCCGCGGCGAACTTCACGGCCATGTGACCCAGCCCGCCAATGCCAATGATGCCTACCCGGTCGGTCGGCTTAGCAAACATGACCAGCGGCGCGAAGACGGTGACTCCTCCGCACAGGAGCGGACCGGCATCGGCAAAGTTCAGCTTTTCCGGCAGTGGCATAACCCACGCCCAATGCGCGCGAATGTGGGTGGCAAACCCGCCGTGATGGCTGATTATGGTCGATTGTACTTGTGAGCAGAGGTGATGGTTTCCCGACATGCATTGCTTACAGTGCATGCAGCTGCCGGAGTTCCAACCGACGCCGACGCGCTGCCCTATCGAGAGTCCCTTCGCATTGGCCCCCAGGGCCGTGATCCGGCCGATAACCTCGTGGCCGAGTATCGCGGGATACTGTGAAATACCCCATTCATTGTTCAGGACCGAGAGGTCTGAGTGACACAAACCACAATATTCGACAGCGACTTCGACTTGCTCGCCTTCCAGCAGTCCGAGATCTACGGTTTCTAGCACCATCGGCTGTTTCGCCGCTTTTGCTACCCATGCCTTGTAGTTCATTTTCGTCTCCTTTTCCGGAGGTGTTAAAAGGTCAGGACACCTCCATGGAATTATTCAACTTTCTACAGGTCCGAGTTATACGGACTTTTGGAGTGAACTGGTGAACGCTTACACATCACTCGTTCCGTATCCCCTAACCATTAACAAAATTCTTTGGTCTACTTATTTTCCGGATACATAAGGATTACCTTCAATATAAAATCTCCAAGGAAGGTCAACTGACTTCTTAATTCCAATCCTTTTTGAGGTAATAATATTATTTGAAACAACCTCTTCCTGATCTAGAATAAAAATCTCATCCCCTGTTATATCGATTGTGTTATATCGTTTGTCAATTTGGAATGCTTTACACAGTTTTCCCGGGCCACTGGTTAAATTGAGTTTTTCTTTCTCATTTGCCAGATTATGACCGAATCTATTCCTGGCCATTTCTTCAATTCCTAACAGTGGTTCAACTGCTCTTAACAAAACCGCTGTACCTCTATCCTTGACTCCCGTGACCACATTGCAGCAAAAATGTGCCCCATAGGTAAAATAAATATATAAGAAACCGCCTTCGCCAAAGATAATTTCATTTCGTTTTGTCTTACCCATAAAAGTATGTGCCGCTTCGTCAAATGCGCCGTCGTAAGCTTCAACTTCCACGATTTTTCCTGCGTAAATTTTACCATCGTTATTCTTCACTAATATTTTCCCCAGAAGACTTTTGGCAACGACAAGAACCTCGCGGGTATAAAATTGTCTCTTGAGCTTTGGCAGGTTTACTATTGACATACCTACCTCCTTCCGAGTTGCTCCTTGGCTGCTGCCACTACCTGGTCCGGCTGAAATCCGAATTTTGTCTGGAGCTCTTTGAGGGGAGCCGAGGCCCCGAAGGTATGCATGCCGATGATGCGGCCCTCCCGGCCTACGTACCGTTCCCAGCCGAAGGTCGAGGCCTGTTCCACGGCAACGCGCGCCTTCACGTTCGGCGGCAGAACACTGTCCCGGTACTCCTGGGGCTGATGGTCGAAGATGTCCCATGACGGCATGGAGACCACCCGCGAGCGGATGCGCTCGGCTAACAGCCTCTCATGAGCCTGCACGGCAAGGCTGACCTCGCTT
This sequence comes from uncultured delta proteobacterium, assembly GCA_963835305.1. Taxonomy (GTDB): domain Bacteria; phylum Desulfobacterota; class Desulfobulbia; order Desulfobulbales; family Desulfocapsaceae; genus Desulforhopalus_A. The sequence goes on along the minus strand of CAWIEU010000004.1, from coordinate 70,886 downwards.
CCCGTGGCGATGATAATTACCTCGGGCCTGCCGCCCGGTGCGTCGCCGAGCACATAAGCACCCCGCGCAACCCCGGTAGCCGGGGCATACCTGCTCCGATCCAAGGTCGGCAGAGGTTGACGAGATAAAACAATCACGGCAGGCTTGTGCCGCAATTGCATGATATAGCGATAGGCTTCGACGACCTCGTTGGCGTCGCCCGGCCGCAGTACGACCATCCCCGGGATAGCGCGCAGCGAGGCAAGGTGCTCTACCGGCTGGTGCGTCGGGCCGTCTTCCCCGTCGCCCATGGCGTCGTGGGTAAAGGCGATGATAGTTGGCAGTTCCATCAGTGCTGAGAGGCGCAAGGCGGGTCGCGCGTAGTCGCTGAAGATAAAAAAGGTCGCGCCGAATGCCCGGAGCTTTGACAGCGAGAGCCCGTTGACGATCGCCGTCATGGCATGCTCGCGAATGCCGAAATGCAGATTCTTCCCTCCCGGGCTGCCGGACTGGAAGTCTCCCGCACCTTCGTACTTCAGGACGGTCTTGTTCGAAGGCCCGAGGTCCGCCGAGCCTCCGAGGCACCAGGGGATATTCTGGGCGAGTACGTTCAATACCTTACCCGAAGCTTCGCGGCCGGCGAGTCCGTTTGCATCGGCGGGGAAAACAGGGAGATTGCGGTCCCATCCGGCCGGCAGTTCGCGCCGTTGCATCAGGTCGATCTCGGTCGCGAGTTCGGCAAACCTAGTCCGGTAGGCAGTAAAAAGTTCCAGCCACGCCTGCCTGGCCATGGCGCCGCGTTCGCCTATGCCTGCCGCGAAATGCGCATAGACTCCCTCGGGCACGAGGAACTTCGCGTCCTCAGGCCAATGGTAGAAGCGCTTGCAGAGGCGGACCTCTTCCTCTCCGAGCGGTTCACCGTGGGCCTCGGGGGTATCCTGTCTGCTCGGCGAACCGTAGCCTATGTGACTGTCCAGAACGATAAAGGTGGGGCGGCCCTTGGTCTTGCGAAAGATGTCGAGAGCATGTCCGATGCGATCGATGTCGTTGGCGTCACCGACACGCAGGACATTCCACCCGTAGGCAAGAAATCTGGCCTCGATGTCCTCGGTGAAGGTGATGCTCGTGCTCCCTTCGATGGTTATGTGATTGTTATCGTAGACCCAGCAAAGGTTGTCGAGGCCGAGATGGCCGGCCAACGACGCCGCTTCCGACGAGACGCCCTCCATCATGCAGCCGTCCCCGCAAATGGCGTAGATGTTATAGTCGAATATCTCAAAGCCCGGACGGTTGTAACGATTTGCCAGCCACTTCCGGCCAATGGCCAAGCCCACGCTCGTGGCAACGCCCTGGCCGAGCGGACCGGTCGTTGTTTCGACGCCCGATACCCAGTGATACTCGGGGTGGCCCGGTGCTTTGCTGTCAAGCTGGCGAAAGCGGCGGATATCGTCAAGGGTCACCGAAGGTTGTCCCAGCCTCTCGTAATCAGCGTTCACGGCTTTGACGCCGGCGAGGTGGAGCACGGACCAGAGCAGCATCGAGGCATGACCGTTCGAGAGCACGAACCGGTCGCGGTTCGGCCAGATCGGGTCCTTCGGATCGAAGTTCATGACGCGGTTCCAAATCGTGTAGACCAGCGGCGCGAGCGCCATCGGTGTGCCGGGGTGTCCGGACTTGGCCTGTTGCACCGCATCTATCGAGAGGGTGCGGATCGTGTTGATAGCGGTCTGAACCATTTCGTCGTTTATCATGGCTCTCTCCTTTTCTTTCTCCTTTTAGCCCGAAATTCAGGTTAGGTCGTCTTACTCTTCTTTCACCCTTTCCAGAGATGTCACCTTGCCAAGACGCCGCAGATGCCGTTCCGCCTGGCTAAACTCGGCTGTAAGGAACGTTTCGACAAGGTCCCAGGCTACCGCCGGTCCCACGGTCCGGCCGCCCATACAGAGGATGTTCATGTGATCGTCCTCGACCCCCTGCCTGGCCGAAAAATGGTCCTGTGCCAGTGCGGCACGGACACCGGGAATCTTGTTGGCGCAGACCGACGCGCCTACACCGCTGCCGCAAACCGCCAGGCCACGTGCGACCTTGCCTGAAGCAACGGCCCTTGCCAGGGGTATGACAAAATCAGGATAGTCGTCACCCTGGTTCAGGTTGTAAGCACCGAAATCCTCCACCTCATACCCGGCTATCTTAAGCTTAGCCAACAGCTCTTCCTTTAAACCGAACCCACCATGATCCGTCGCAATACCTATTCGCATGATTTCTCCTTTAGTGGGGTGTAAATTCCGGATTACCACCTGCCGCGTGGTCCGTAAATATCAGCGCATTATCACTACGAACCCGTCCGGCTGGTATCGACACATCTCCATAGCTCAGACGTACAAGCATTTCGGCCTTCCCGCTCCCGGTCACAAGCCACAGGATGCTCCGGGAACGGTTGAGCATGGGAAAGGTCAATGTCATCCGGCGCCTCCCCTGGTAGACTCGGGTCAAGGCGACATCCGCATCGGTGACTTCAAGCACCGGGTCCCCAGGCACCAAAGATGCGGTATGGCCGTCAGGTCCGAGACCCAAGTGGACGAGATCCAACACCGGCGGAGAGCCGGCTATCTGCCTGAGCGTAAGAGCATACTTCACGGCAGCGGTCGCAAGGTCAGGTGACTCCACCGGCATGGCATGGACCTGCTCCTGACTAATCGGGGCATGATCAAGGAGGCTTGCCCGCAGCCCGGTGAGGTTTCGGGCCGGGTGTCCCGCGGGAGCCACACGCTCATCAACCTGGACTACATGCACACCTTCCCAGGGGACTTCTTCATTCGCCAGGGCACGCAGCATGAGCCACGGTGTACTCCCGCCGCTGACGGCCATGATAAACCTGCCGCGAGCCGCCACGGCCGCTCGTGCCGACTCGGCTATGAAAGCGGCGGCTTCCCGGGCAGCCGAGTCCGCATCATCTTTAATTTTAATCTTCATGACTATGACTACTCCTGCCCTGTAACGACGGGATTGTGCCAGCCTCCGGGGGGGGCGACCCTCTCTTCAACCTCGACGGGTCCCCAGGTATCCGGTTCGTATTGATAGACCGGAGTATCGCCTTTAAGCACCGGATCGACGATGCGCCACGCCTCTTCCACATAGTCCTCCCGGGCAAACAAAGTGGCGTCTCCCTCCATCGCATCTCCGAGAACTTTTTCATAGGCATCCATCTCATCTGGGCCAGGATGATGACTCCCCAAGATCTCCACGGATTGGCCGGCTTTCCTTTCCCCGGCGGATCCGGTATTGAGGCCGAAGGCAATCGAGATGTCTGGATTGATCCTGAACCGGAAATAATTCGCTGTCAGATCGCAGGAATGGTACATCGTGGGAGGCTGGCGCAGCCGGACAATCATTTCCGCACATGTCACGGGCAGACACTTCCCTGCCCGAATGTAAAAAGGGACCCCTTGCCAGCGCCAGGAATCGATCTCGAGCCTCATCGCCGCAAAGGTTTCCACTTGGGAATCCGGCGCCACCCCTTTCTCATTGCGATAGCCTCGGAACTGCCCTCTGACGAGGTTTTTTGCATCGAGCGGGGCAATCGCCTTCAGAACCTTCACTTTTTCATCGCGCATCGATTCGCTGTCGGTTCTTATCGGCGCTTCCATGGTCAGGTTTGTCAGGACCTGGAAGAGATGATTCTGGATGACGTCGCGGATCGTACCTATTCCGTCATAGAAGGCTCCCCGGCCTTGGATCCCGAAGTTTTCCGCCATGGTGATCTGCACACTTTCGACATAATTGCGGTTCCAGAGAGGTTCGAGGAGTGCATTGGCGAAGCGGAAGAAGACCATGTTGTGCACCGGCCGCTTCCCGAGATAATGGTCTATTCGAAAGATCCTCTCCTCGGGAAAGGTTCCCAGCAGAATCCGGTTGAGCTCCTGAGCCGAGGTGAGGTCGCGGCCAAAGGGCTTTTCGACAATGACGCGAGCACCGTTGGCACAGCCGGCCTCCGTGGAGCAGTCAGTCTTCTTTAAATGTTCCACGACCGTTTCGAACAGCGAGGGTGGGATGGCGAGGTAATGGGCCGGTTTCTGCGCGGAGCCGAGCTCTTTGCGGAGAGCCTGATAGGTCGAAGCGTCTCTGTAGTCGCCGCCGACAAAGCGTAGCAGGTGGCACAGCTTTTCAAACGCGGCGGGATCGAGTCCTCCGTGTTTTTCGAGACTGTCGCGCGCCCTTGCCTTCAGCTGGTCGAGGTTCCAACCGGCCTTGGCCACGCCGATGACCGGCACGTCGAGGTGGCCGCGTTTGATCATTGCCTGGAGCGCCGGGAAGATTTTCTTGTAGGCCAGATCCCCTGTGGCGCCAAAGAAGATGAGGGCATCGGAATGGAAATCATTCATTAGGGTTACCTCCTCAGTTAAGTCCATCACTTGCCGGCAGGTTTCTCAAGGTGCCCCCCAAACTGGAAGCGCATTGCGGACAGCAGCTTGTCCGCAAAGTCGACTTCGCCGCGTGAGCTGAAACGTTCATAGAGCGCGCTGCTGAGCACAGGTGCCGGCACGGCCTGGTCGATGGCCGCCTTGATTGTCCACCGCCCTTCGCCCGAATCCGAGACCCGGCCCGAGAATTCTGAGAGGCCGGGGTCTTTGACAAGGGAGGCCGCAGTAAGGTCGAGCAGCCACGATGCGATCACGCTGCCCCGCCGCCAGACTTCGGTGATTTCTGCCAGATCGAGGTCGTACATGTACTCTTCGGGGTTGCGCAGCGGCGCAGTCTCGGAATCGACTTCATGTTTTTGCTTGCCGACGCCCGCGTGGTGGAGAATGTTGAGCCCCTCGGCGTAGGCCGCCATGATGCCGTACTCGATCCCATTGTGCACCATTTTCACGAAGTGCCCGGCGCCGTTCTGCCCGCAGTGCAGGTAGCCCTTCTCCGCTGTGCCGCCAATCTTCTCTCGCCCGGGAGTGCGCGCGATTTCGCCAACGCCTGGGGCCAGGCTGGAGAAGATGGGATCAAGGCGTTTGATCACCGCATCTTCGCCGCCGATCATCATGCAGTATCCCCGCTCCAGGCCCCAGACCCCACCGCTTGTTCCCACATCCACATAATGTATTCCCTTGGGCGTAAGTTCTTTGGCGCGGCGGATGTCGTCTATGTAGTAGGAATTCCCGCCGTCGATGAGGATGTCCCCTGATTCGAGTGAGGGGACAAGGTCGGCAATGGTCTGGTCCACTACCGCTGCCGGCACCATCAGCCAAAGCGCCCTCGGCTTCTTCAGCTTGTTCAATTGCTCCTGCTGTGAGGAGGCTCCCACCGCTCCCTCTTTGGTCAAATCCTCCACCGCCTGCAGCGATCTATCAAAGACAACGCACTGATGTCCTCCCTTCAATAGCCGCCGCACCATGTTTGCTCCCATCCTTCCAAGACCTATCATTCCCAGTTGCATGTCTATCTCCTTTTGTCCTATTGATTTCCGAAAGCGCTACCATCCAGGATTATCATGTCCCCGCCTTCATTTTCCGGTAACGGCGGATCAGATTGTTCGTTGAACTGTCGTGGTTGAGCCTCGGCTCCTCCTTGTTTTCGAGTTCCGGGATGATGCGCTGGGCCAGCACTTTACCGAGCTCCACCCCCCATTGGTCGAATGAGTCGATATGCCAGATGACGCCTTGGGTGAAAACCGAGTGCTCGTAGAGAGCGACAAGTTTGCCGAGCGTTTCGGGCGTGAGCCGCTGGATGATGATGGTATTGGACGGGCGGTTGCCCGTAAAGACCCGGTGGGGCACCAGCCACTCCGGCGTTCCCTCGTCACGGACCTGTTCGGCAGTCTTGCCGAAAGCAAGCGCCTCGGTCTGGGCAAAGACGTTTGCCAGAAGCATATCGTGGTGTCTGCCAAGAGGGTTCAGCGCCTCAACAAAGGCGATGAAGTCGCATGGAATAAGCCTGGTCCCTTGATGGATGAGCTGGTAGAAAGAGTGCTGGCCGTTGGTCCCCGGCTCGCCCCAGTAGATGGGGCCGGTGTCGTAGCCGACCTCGGTCCCGTCGAGGGTTACGTGCTTGCCGTTGCTCTCCATGGTCAACTGCTGCAGATAGGCCGGAAAACGCTTCAGGTACTGTTCATACGGCAGCACCGCAACGGTTTGCGCGCCAAAGAAATTGTTGTACCAGACCGCTAAAAGTCCCATGATCACCGGGAGGTTGCGCTCAAACGGGGTGGTCCGGAAATGCTCGTCCATCTGGCGGAAGCCGCCAAGCATGGCGCGGAAATTCTCCGGCCCGATGGCCAGCATGGTCGAGAGTCCGATGGCCGAATCCATGGAGTACCGGCCGCCGACCCAGTCCCAGAATCCGAACATGTTGTCTGTGTCGATGCCGAATTTTGCCACTTCCGCAGCGTTTGTCGAAACGGCGACAAAATGCCTGGCCACCGACGCCGTGTCTTCGGCCAGACCCTTGAGCGACCAGGCGCGGGCCGTATGGGCGTTGGTCATCGTCTCAAGTGTCGTGAAGGTCTTTGACGAGATGATGAAAAGAGTCTCCGCAGGGTCAAGGTCACGAACCGCTTCCGCAAAGTCGGTGCCGTCGATGTTGGAAACGAACCGGAACGTCATAGCGCGGTCGCAGTAGTGCTTGAGCGCCTCGTAGGCCATGACCGGCCCGAGGTCGGAGCCGCCGATACCGATGTTGATGACATTGCGGATGCGCTTGCCGGTATGTCCTTTCCATGCTCCGCTTCGGACACGGTCGCAAAAGTCGGCCATCCGGTCGAGCACCGCGTGGACATCGAGGCACCACGTTCTCGTTGTCAACGAGGATGGATGTTCCCTTCGGCGCGCGCAGGGCCACGTGCAGCACAGCCCGGTTTTCCGTGATGTTGATTCTCTCCCCGCTGAACATGGCATCTATCCGCTCCCGCAGACCGGATTCCTCGGCCAGGCGCAGCAGCAGCCCCAGGGTCTCGCCGGTGATACGGTTTTTCGAGTAATCCAGATAAAGTCCCGCTCCCTCGGCAGTCATGCGCCCCCCGCGCTCGGGGTCTTCTGAGAAGAGTTGACGGAGATGCACCTCCCGGACTTCCCTGTGGTGAGCATCGAGGGCCTTCCATATTGGCAATTCATTGATTGCTACAACGTGCTTTTTCAATTTCATTCTCCCTTAGAAAGGACGTTGCACTTCGACGCGATCAGCGTCATCAACTCCTTCCATGATTTGCTGAACGATGCGGCTCCTTCTTGCTGAAGCTGCGCTGCCAGTGCATCGATGTCAATACCGGCCTTGGCGAATTGTGCCAAAACCTCCTCGCAATCTCCGCCGTCCGCCTCCATGATCGAACCGAGGTCCCGGTGATCGGCCAGGGCTTTCAAGGTGCCCTCGGGCATGGTGTTCACCGTGAACGGTGCGGCCAAGTTCTTGATGTACAGGACATCGGAGGCCTGGGGATCCTTGGTTCCCGTGCTAGCCCACAGCAGACGCTGCGGCCGGGCGCCCAGGTTGTAAATGCGCATCCAGCGCGGTGAGCCGAGCAGGTCGCGGGCAGCCTTGTAGGTACGCCCCGCAATGGCGATACCGAGCCGGTTGCGCAGCGGCTCCGGCACCTTGCCTGCTACCGAGACGTCCCAGCGGCTGATGAACAGTGAGGCGACTGAGCCGACATTCGGGTCGAGATTGGCATCGATGCGCCGTTCGATCCCGCGCAGGAAGGCCTCCGCCGCGGCCAGGTACTGCTCACGCGAAAATAGGAGGGTCACGTTGATCGGCACACCGGCAAAGATCGCCTCCTCGATGGCGGGCAGGCCTTCCTTGGTGCCGGGGATCTTGATTAAAAAGTTTGGCCGCCCGGCCCGGGCAAAGAGGTCTTTGGCCTCGGCAAGGGTGTGCGTCGTGTCGTAAGCCAGTAGAGGTGACACTTCCAACGAGACCCAGCCGTCTACCGTGTTGGTCCGGTCGTGGATAGGCCGTAACATATCCGCGGCCCGGGTAAGGTCCTCGATCGCCAGTTCGAAGAACAGCGCCTCCCCCGACTTGCCCTCTTCGAATTTCCTCCGAATCGCGGCGTCGTAGGTTGTGCTGTTCTTGATGGCGTGATCGAATATCGTCGGATTCGAGGTGATTCCCGTTACCGATAATTCATCGATGTACCTCTTGAGTGTGCCGTTGTTCAGCAGGTCGCGCGAGATGCTGTCGAGCCAGATACTCTGCCCCAGGCTGTGGATCAATTCGGTCCCTTTCATAGGTTCACCTCCATAGGTTCGATCTTTTCGTCGGTTCCCAGCACGTTGGGTACGTTGCCAACCATCGCCCGGGCCTCGCTCATTTTAATGTCCTAATTCGCCCTTTTTCTTCCTCACAATCGCAGGCCCACTCCACCGGGCATGGTTTCACCTTCCAGATGTCGGCCGCGTACTCGGCGATGGTGCGGTCACTGGAGAACTTTCCGGAATTCGCCACGTTCAAGATGGCCTTGCGCAGCCAGGAGTCCTGGTCGGCATACAGCTCGACCAGGCGCCGGTCTGCATCGAGATAGGACTTGAGATCCGCCAGATGCATATAGTAATCACCTCGTGTGAGGAGCGTATCCCGCAGCGGAGCAAAAACGCCCGGTTCATTGCGGCTGAAGTGATCTGAGAAGATCAGATCAAGGGCCGCACGGGTCTCAGGCTCGTTTTCATAGTGCCAGTGCGGGTTGTACCAGCCGCGGCTTTCGGCCACCTGCTTCGCGGTCAGACCGAACAGGAAGAAGTTTTCCTCGCCTGCTTCCTCTGCCATTTCGATAGTGGCTCCATCGCGCGTGCCGATGGTCAAGGCGCCGTTCATCATGAACTTCATGTTGCTCGTGCCGCTGGCTTCATAGCCGGCGGTCGATATTTGGTTGGAGACGTCGGATGCGGGGATCAGCCGCTCTGCGAGTGAAACACAATACTCGGGGATAAACAGGACGTTGAGCCGCCCGCGCAGAGCTGGATCGCCGTCGATAGTGCCCGCCAGATTGTTGATGAACTTGATGATGAGCTTTGCTAGACTGTAGGCTGGCGCCGCCTTGCCGGCAAAGAAAAAAGTCCGTGGCGTCATGCTAAGGTTCGGGTTTTCGCGAAGCCGGTTATAGAGTATGACAACGCGCAGCGCATTAAGCAGTTGCCGCTTGTATTCGTGGATTCGCTTGATCTGGCAGTCGAAAATAGTATCCGGGTCCACGATCTGGCCGGAGGTCGCTTTGAGCCAATCAGCGAATCGGGATTTGGCCTCGCGCTTTGCCTTGCCGAAAGCGTCATGAAAACCCTGGTCGGCCGCGAGCGCCTTGAGTCTCTTCAGTTGACCGAGGTCGGTGATCCATCCCTCGCCAATCGCGCCGGTGATCACGCGGGCGAGCGCCGGATTTGCCAGCAGCAGCCAGCGGCGCGGTGTGACTCCGTTAGTCTTGTTGTTGAACCGCTCGGGGAACATCTCGGCCAGGTCCCTCACCGTCGTCGTGCGCAGCAGCCCGGAATGAATGGCGGCCACGCCGTTGGTACTGTGCGAGCCTACAATGGCCAGGTTGGCCATGCGGACCTTCCGCTGTTCGCCCTCTTCAATGATGCTCACGCGCGCAACGCGTCCCTCATCGCCGGGGAAACGGGTCCGGACCTGGTCGAGCAGGCGCCTGTTGATCTCGTAAATGATGTCCAGATGGCGCGGCAGCATCAGCTCAAACCAGGGTAGCGGCCATTTCTCCAAGGCTTCGGGTAGCAGTGTATGGTTCGTGTAGGCGAGGGTTCGCCTGGTGATGTCCCAGGCCTCGTCCCATCCGAGCCGGGCTTCGTCAAGCAGGATACGCATCAGCTCGGGCACTGCCATGGTCGGGTGCGTGTCGTTGAGCTGGATGGCGACTTTTTCTGGAAGCTCACTCCAGGTTGCCTTGCTGCGCCTGAAGCGCCGCACGAGGTCGGCCAGCGAGCATGCGACCAGAAAATATTCCTGCATGAATCGAAGTCCCTGCCCCATGCTCGTTGTGTCATCGGGATAGAGTACCCGGGTGAGGGACTCAGCCTCGAGCGTCTCGGCCAGCGCCGCGACGAACTCGCCGCCGCTGAATTCCTGAAAGTTGAAGAAGTGCGGCGCTGCCGCAGCCCAGAGCCGGAGTGTGTTGATGGTCTTGCCGCCATAGCCCACCACGGGACGGTCGAACGGTATGCCAAACAGAATCGACGGCTTACCGGCTACCGCGCGCAGGGATCCTCCCTGAACCTCGAAGGAGCAGTTGAGCTTTACCTCCACCTTCTCGTCAAAACGATGAACCTCCCACGGGTCCGGACGACGCAGCCAATTATCCGCCACTTCGTACTGCCAGCCGTCTTTGATCAACTGTTTGAAGATACCATATTCGTAACGCAGGCCGTAGCCCATGGCAGGGAGTTGCATGGTGGCCATCGAGTCAAGGAAGCAGGCCGCAAGACGCCCCAGCCCGCCATTACCCAGGCCGGGGTCGGGTTCCTGTTCAAGCAGGCTAAGATAATCGATTTTCTTCATCTCGACTAATTGCGCCACATGAGGAACGAGCAGGAGGTTCGAGGTATTGTCGGCCAGCGAGCGGCCGATAAGAAATTCCATGGAGAGATAATAGATGCGTTTGGGATCCTCACGCGCATACGTTTCCTCGGTTTGTATCCAGCGCTGCGACAGGATGTCCCGTATGGAGCAGGCAGCGGCCTCAAAATGCTCACGCGGACTGGTAGACTTCGGATTAATAACTTTATCAAAGATGAGGTGCCGTTCATAGAGGCCATCGTGCCCGGTGAACTTGACGGGTCCGCAGCCATAGTGCTTCAGGATATCCAGAGTATCGTTCGTGCCCGTTTCAGCAACCGTTTTCTTTATGTTCATCCCATCCTCCTTTCTTGAGGCAGCCCATGCCCGGCAAAGGTCGCCGCCCGCTTCGATTACCTTTCCACATGACGAGTCTCGTTCCACAAATGGATTACCGGCTGTGAACGATCGTTTTCATAGCCCAGTGCTGATAGACTCGCAGTGCTCAGCATTAACCGCCCGGCGCCCGCCGCCGCTTCAAGCCCAATCCACTGGGCAGCCAGCACCCGGATAAAGTGCCCGCTTGAAAAAAGCAGCACGTCTCCGTGCATCTCGCGCAGGCGGCATACCACACGGTTGGCTCGCTCGGCGACCTGGGCAGGCATTTCACCTCCCGGGCAGCCGTCGCGGAAAAGTTGCCAATCCGGGCGCTCCGCACGGATCTCCACAGTACGAAGCCCTTCATATCGGCCGTAATCCCATTCCAGAAGATCGCGGTCAATTTCGGCCTCGGCCCCGAAACCGGCCAGTTCACAGGTCCTGACCGCGCGCTGCAAGGGGCTGGTCAACACCTTCGTAAAGGTTAGTCCCTCCAAACGGTTCTTGAGCTGGCGGGCATTGCGCTCGCCGCGCTCGGTCAGCGGCAGGTCGGTAAGTCCGGTGTGCTGGCCCGTGATGCTCCAGGCGGTCTCGCCATGCCGTGCGACATAAATGACCGGAAGCACTTCGCTTATGGATTCAATGTCTGAAGAGATTTTTCCTTCGCCTGATGTCATGACTTCGGTCCCCCCTGTTCATGCTTGCAGTGATTCGCTATGGAGAATACACGTTAGGAAATCAGGTTGGCAGTAAGGGTAATCTCAGTCTGGAACAGTTTGGAGACGGGGCATCCAATCTTCGCCTTGGTGGCGAGTTTTTCGAACGTCGCCTGGTCGATGCCGGGAATCATGGCGTCTAGTTTCAAGTGTACGGCAGTAATGGCATAGCCCTCCTCTACCTTTTCCAGCGTAACCCTGGCGGATGTTTCCATGCGCTCGGCTGTGAGCTTTGCTTCGCTAAGAATCAGCGAAAGAGCCATGGTGAAGCACCCGGCGTGCGCGGCTGCCAGCAGCTCCTCCGGATTGGTGCCCGGCACGCCCTCAAAGCGGCTGCCGAAACCATATGGATAATTTTTTAACGCTCCGCTTTCGGTGGAAATCGCACCCTTGCCATCCTTGATTCCACCACGCCACTCAGCTGATCCGTGTCGATTTATTTTCATGACGATTCTCCTCCATGATGCGTCTGACCTCTCCGATGGAACGGCTCTATGAGTTTCTGCGAATCGTTGCATTTATGACCTGCATCCTCCAACATTTTCTCTTCACATTTATCAGTCATAGCAACCAATTTTCATCAAAAGAGGATTAGTTTTTTATGAAGACAGACAAATCCTCATTAATTGGGTTTTTATGAGTCGGCCACATGCCATGCGACAGATCATGATAAACTTTAGCGCGGAGCCCCTGACGATTTTTGAAGTGGTGATTATGGGCATACCGTTTCCTCCTTTTTATGGAGGTTAAGGAGAAGTCTGCAAAAGCATTTGCTTGCATGCATGATTGGACTCTTGGTTGTAATTATTTCAGCCATGGAATTAACATAACTTCAAAGGTCCAATACACAAGATGGGTTTATTGTGGGCATAATATTGGTAAAAACCCGATATCATGAAAGGGAAGAAAGGTAGCTCGACAAGTTTATCCGTTTGTTATTGATACCCAATTTTTTTCTGATGTTGTTCCGATGAAAATTAATGGTACTGGTTGCCAGGTTCATCGTATCTGAGATTTCCTTGCTGGTCCTGTTCTTCTTGACCAAATTGATCACCTGCATTTCAGTGGGGGTGAAATTTATTAACCGAGCGGATAAGTTATGCCCGAAAGGTGAAACAATATCGTTTAAATTCGATTCGATGATGTTGACATAGAACTTTTCTTCGTCTCCCAATCTCCTGCTGTTTTTTAGCTTCTCCAGATACGGCGAAATCATGAGTCTGGTATTGAGCAAAACCTTTTCTTCAAGTTCAATCTTATCTGCCTCCCTTTGCTCCATTAAAGTCTTCAGAAATAAATTCGCCTCGGGAAGAGGGATAGATTTCAGGCTGGTTCCATGTGCATTGCCGTTCTTTTTGTTTTGCATCACGTCCTCCCATTTGCTCAGGACTTAAATCAATTCAATGATTACGATTCAGAATCGTCTTTAGGTGAATTATCTATATCACTGACATTATAATGTGCAATAATTGAGACGCAATCCCAGCCGGTTTTACCCAGTTGGCAGGTTATCCTTGCTAATATCCCGATCATGCTTGAAATTCGCCGTGCTCGAGGTAGCATGGACTCACCCCTGTTACAAGGATGAAGTAATCGTACGCAGTCGGGATTGTGGTGTCTAATATCTAGTTGCATTCTCTATTGTTTTTTAAGAGTTCTCCAGCTGCCGTTGGAGAACTGTCTCTGTTGTAAAATATGATGGCGTCGTAAAAACTCTTCATCTTCTTCGTTGCCACAAATTTTCAATCATTTCGAAGTACCTCTTGTACGTCGAAATGATTGAAAATTTGTGCGCCTCGAATCTGAAGTTTTTTACTTAGCCATCTCTGATTTTTAGGTTTTTACGAGTCCATCAAATGTGCAATGGCAATGCTAAACATATGGCTAATTGAAAACCAGATATTATTATTACTGAATAGTCATTCTCAGTTTCGGGATGATAAAGCAGGTGGAACAATTAATGAATGGCCATTGTGTGCAGGTGACTGCGAGGCTTACTATGAATAAGAATCTGAAAAACAAACGGGCGCTGGTAACCGGCGGCAGCCGCGGCATCGGCGCCGGCATTGTTCACCGCCTTGCGTTGGAAGGTGCCGATGTCGCATTGACATATGTGAGTAAACCGGACCATGCCGTCGAAGTGGCTAAGGCAGCCAGGGAGCAGGGAGTGAGGGCTATAATAATTCAAGCAGATAGTGCCACCCCCGGAGCCGTGGTTGCCGCAGTTGAACAGACGGTAGCAGAGTTGGGAGGAATCGACATTTTGGTGAATAATGCAGGGATTGCCGTTATTGCACCCGTTGAGGAATTTCGGCTTGAGGATTTCGACCGTACCGTGGCGGTAAACATACGCGGGGTCTTCGTTGCCATTCAGGCTGCGGTCAAGCACATGAAAGCCGGTGGCCGGATTATCACCATCGGCAGTTGCAATGCCGAGCGTATGCCTTTCGAGGGTGGGGCGGTCTATGCAATGAGTAAAGCCGCACTGGTCGGGTTGGTTAAAGGGCTGGCCCGCGATCTCGGCCCCCGTGGCATCACCGTCAATAATATTCAACCCGGCCCGATTGCTACCGACATGAACCCCGCGGATACCGAATTCGCCGAGAAGCTGCGAGGTTTCATGGCCCTGCCGCGCTATGGTTCTCCGAAGGAAATCGCGGCGATGGTTGCTTATCTGGCCAGCTCTGAGGCAAGTTATGTAACCGGAGCAAGTCTGACTATCGACGGGGGTTTTACGGCGTAGTTAGTGCCCGTCCTTGTCGATAATTTGTTTAACCCCCGCAAGGCACGGGGATAAGTACCTTTAGACACATTGTTTTCTTGCAAAAACCAAGAAAAAATCTGTAAGGTACTAAGAGGTGCTGCCAATGGAATCTGAAACCTTAGAACCTGATCCTTCCCCCCATCCAACATCGCCAACAACCGGACCCGAACCTGAAGAGCCTGAACCGTCCGAGAAACCCAAGAGTAGTTCGGGATCGAAACGGCGGATTATATTTATCACGCTGGGTTTGCTTGCAGGATGCGCAATGCTCGTGCTTGGAATCCCATGGATTCGTCATAGTCTGCATACGGTTTCAACAGACGATGCCTATGTTAACAGTTACGCTACCTTCGTTGCGCCTCGAATCGCGGGAGAAGTGTCTCGTGTGCTGGTGGAAGACAACAATCCGGTGAAAAAAGGTCAGGTGCTGCTGGAACTTGATCCCGAACCTTATCGGGTCAAGCTGGCTGTCGAGGAGGCTGGTCTCGATACCGCGCGGGCAGATTTGGCGGTAGTCAAAGCCAACACCCTCGGATTACTTGCCCAAGCACGCAGCGCCCGCTTCAAGCTGGCACACGCGATGGAGGAGGTAGACAACCAGATCGCGATCATCAAGCAGCGTGTTGCCGTACTGAAGCAAAGCAGGGTCAACCTTGATCTCGCCAAAATTGAGTATGGCCGCGTCCATAAGCTTGTTAAAACCGGCGCCGTGAGCGCTGAACTGTTCGATCAGAAGCGCGCAGCCCTTGAAGTGGCCAGGGCTCAGGTCTCCCAGGCTCTGGAAAATGTGCATCAGGCGCGGGTAGCGTTGGGGTTGCCCGCCGAACCGGCAAACGGCGCAAACCTCGATGAAGTGCCGGCCGATCTGGATCAAAATTTTTCCTCGGTTCGGGAGGCGCTGGCCGAACTCATCCATAGCGCAGCACAGCTCGGGGTAGTTCCATCATCACTCAACCTGACACCACGGCAAACCCTGGAGGAATTTTACCGGCGCGATCCGAGCGGTGACATCGACCGTATCTATGCCGAGATTCTTCGGACCGCTCCTGCGCTGAAACAGGCACAGTCCCAGGTGGAACAGGCAGAACGCGCTGTAGACCAGGCAAAACTCAATCTCAGCTATTGCGCAATCAAATCGGAGATCGATGGTGTCGTTACCAGGCGCAGCGTCAATCCCGGCGATTATGTCCAGATCGGTCAAAGCCTGATGGCGATCCGCTCCCTGACCAATATCTGGATAGACGCCAACTTCAAGGAGACCCAGCTCAGCGACCTGCGCATAGGTCAGCATGTCTCGCTCAAGACCGACATGTATGGCAGCAAGAAGATTTTCGAGGGCCGTATTTCCGGCTTCACGATGGGCACGGGATCCACGCTCGCCCTCCTGCCGGCTCAGAATGCCACCGGCAATTTCGTCAAGGTCGTGCAACGTCTGCCCGTCCGCATCGATCTAGTTA
Organism: uncultured delta proteobacterium; assembly: GCA_963835305.1. GTDB lineage: Bacteria > Desulfobacterota > Desulfobulbia > Desulfobulbales > Desulfocapsaceae > Desulforhopalus_A. Next base: position 55,110 of record CAWIEU010000004.1, on the reverse strand, counting down.
AGTATGATCCATCCAAGTTTCCGCTTTTCGTAGGTCTGTCGGTCGAACCGGAGGTGGATATCGCCATCCCGCCGACCGGGCCGAATGCCGGAAAATTTTTACAGGCCTTCCTCTCTCCGCCTGTTAAGCAGCAGCCATGAATACCGGTCCACGTGAAATCAATCCCTGGCTGATCGCCTTTGCGGTCGTCATCCCCACCTTTATGGAGGTGCTTGACACCACGATCACCAATGTAGCCTTGCGCCATATAGCGGGAGGACTCTCTGCCGCCCAGATTGACAGCGAGTGGGTGATTACCAGTTACCTTGCCGCCAATGCCTTGATCCTGCCCATGACCGGCTGGATAGCATCCCACTTCGGCCGACGGCGATATTTCCTGATGTCAATCGCTATCTTCACCGTGGCCTCCGTCTTCTGCGGCATGGCGGTAAGTCTGCCAATGTTGATCCTCTTCCGTGTCATCCAGGGCATCGCCGGGGGCGGACTCCAACCCTGCAGCCAGAGCATTCTACTCGATACCTTCCCACCCGAAAAACAAGGTGCGGCACAGACACTCTTCGGTATTGCCGCCCTGATAGCTCCTGTGCTTGGACCGACGCTAGGTGGGTGGATCACCGACCAATATTCATGGCGCTGGATTTTCTATATTAATCTGCCGATTGGCATGGTTGCCTTCCTGCTTTGTGCTGTTCTGGTTTGGGACCCGAAATATTTGCGCGACGAGCGCGCATCTTTGCAAAAGCAACCGCTCGGATTTGACTTTCCAGGCCTGAGTTTACTCATCCTCGCCATTGTCTCCTGGGAAATTCTGCTCAGTAAAGGTCAGGAATGGGACTGGTTGGGCGACCCCTTCGGCAGAATACAGTCGCTGGTCATTCTGTTTACCCTCGGCCTGGCTGCCCTGGTTTGGTGGGAAACCAGGCAAACCAGGCCGATTATCAACTTTCGTCCATTGCTGGATCGAAATTTTGCCATATCCAGCGTGATCATTTTCTGCTCATTCGGTATTCTTTATGGTTCCAGTACACTGCTACCGTCTATGCTGGAAATGCTTTTCGGCTATGATGCTCTCAATGCCGGGCTCATTCTCTCTCCATCCGGTATTTTTACCCTTATCGCGGTCATTTTTGTAGGGCGTGCGCTCGGCCGGGGTCTCGACGCCCGCTGGTTGATAGGCGGTGGTCTCCTCATCCTGGCGGGCGGGAGCTATTGGATGTCGAGCATGAATCTGGAAATTGCGCCGAGTCAAGTGATCTGGCCGCGAGTAGTCCTTGTCGTCGGGCTTGGTCTTGTCTTTGCCCCGCTGAATGTGGCTGCTTATCTCTACATTCCGCAAAAACTGCGCGGTCCGGCGGTAGGTCTCTTCGCCCTGTTGCGCAACGAAGGCGGAAGTTTCGGCACCTCGCTGGGTCAGACGCTTACTTTGCGGCGTGAGCAGTTCCACGCCTTGCGGCTAAATGAAAACCTCGATCCTTTAAGACCTTCCGTCAATGCATTTTTTAAACAAACTATGCCACATTTCCTCCAGCAAACCGGAGATCCCGTTGCCGCTAAAGAGATGGCACTGCAGGCGCTTGCCAATCTTCGCACGGAACACGCTCTGGCGTTGGCCTATTTTGACTGTTTCCTGGTTTTTGCCATCGCAGGATTGGTGCTCGTCCTGCTTGTGCCCTTGATGAAGCGTTCAGTGGCCGAGAAAGGCGCGCACATCGCCGCGGAATAAGATTGAACGGCTTTAAGAATCAAATAAAACGGCGATATTAGACCAATGATTTCAGTAGAATTGCCGGATGTGTGAGGCCATGAGATATTCGATTTGGCAATATCAAGTATTTTTAAAAAATTGTAGCAACTGTTACAACATACATATCGATCATTCGGTATACTTACAGGAAAATCAATAATTGCGAGTAGGCAATGAAACCTCAGGTAATTGGAATTTCAGGAAACCCTGTTAAAATTGTAATACAGACCGGTTGATTCAGCAGGTGTCGAAAAGCAGCGGCCTGCCTTCTGAATTTGTTAAGCTCAGTAAGATTACCGTACGCCCATGCATCGGCCTCGGATGCAAAGAGGATAATCTCCGCAGGGTTAATATGGTCTGTGGGTATGGTCAGACGTATCCAATGAGTGCATTCCCCAAATTTTTTGGCAAAGAGACAACTGTGACACCTGAAAAATTCAGCAGTGATGAAAACCAGTTGGAAACCTGGAACGCGGCATCGAATCCTGGCCTGGAAATTGCGTGACGGCTGTTAGACTAACAAAAGGAGAACCCCATGCAGATCACTCTTGCATTTGATGTATATGGAACCCTAATCGACACTAACGGGGTTGTTGCTGCCTTGCAAAAGCTAATAAATGATGATGCCCTGAAATTCTCTCAAACCTGGCGTGAAAAGCAGTTGGAATATTCTTTTCGGCGAGCACTTATGCAAAACTACAAGAGCTTTGCTGTTTGTACGAGTCAGGCGCTGGATTTTACCTGTGCCTTTTACAAAGTGTCACTCACTGATGTCCAGAAAGAAGAACTCCTGGAGATTTACCGCGTGCTTCCCGCATTTAGCGACGTCAAAGAGGGATTAACCCTATTAAAGACAGCCGGTTTCCGCCTCTATGCATTTTCCAATGGTAAGGCAGATGCTCTTGAAATGTTGTTGGATAATGCAGGCATCAGAGATTTGTTTCTCGGTGTTGTGAGTGTCGACGATATTAGGACGTTCAAGCCCTCCACGGGGACATATTGCCACTTTTTACGACAGGCTGGGGCTACCGGCTGCAGTGCGTGGCTGATTTCCAGTAATCCTTTTGATGTCATTGGCGCTATCTCGGCTGGAATGAAGTCTGCATGGCTTCGCCGTTCACCGGAGGCTGTCTTCGATCCATGGGGGATAGATCCCACAATTACCATAAAAGATCTTTTAGAGCTGGGTGGGAAAATAAGCGATTATTCAATGAAAAAGGGAGATTGATATGGATATTATCGAGGCGATCAAGGAAAGGAAAAAAAGTGTGTATCGCGATCGTCAGGTTGGGCTGGCCAAGAGTCTTTTCAGCTCATGGATATTACAATAGAGGACACTGTCTATACACGAAAAGTACAAAAAATTCCGATAATGCATTTGCTAAGAACGAGGAAATCAATCAATGAGCTGTCTTTGTCAAGAAATCGCCGGTAAGGATATTAAGCTGTCACCAATCTGCATCGGTCAGTTGTGGATGTTCAATAATCTGGAACCATCAGACCTGGCGGCATTAGCTAAAGAAGCACAGCGAAAGAAGATGACGAAAGGACAGGTGCTGTTCATGCAGTCTGATCCTGCCAATGAACTGTTTCTCATAAAAGGTGGGCGGATTAAACTTGTAAAAGTTCTTGAAGATGGCAACGAACTTACTCTGGATATTCGAAAAACTGGCGACTTTGTCGGTGAGAACGTCTTTTTAGATCAGGGAGAATATCCGGTGAGTGCCATTTGTCTTGAAGATACGTTGACTTGTGGATATAGCAGAAGTCAGTTCGAACAGCTAGTTCTCAAAAATCCTAATATCGGGCTTCAGGTAATAAGGAATTTGAGTGAGAGAGTCTCGTGGCTTACCACCCAGGTAGGTAGTCTCACGGTGACGAATATCGAAGAGCGACTTTACAGCGTCCTGTGTAATGTAGCCAAAGCGCATGGAATACCGGGCGCTCGTGGACGCGTGATACAGTTTCCCCTGACTCATGAAGATCTGAGTTTTTTGATTGGCGCTCACCGAGTCAGTATTACCCGTGCTATGAAGACCTTGAAAATTGCAGGTAAAATAATTTTTGAGGGCAAAAAGCTCATTGTGTTGTCGCAAAATGTTGCATAGCATACTCATTCTTGCCAAAAACACTCTCTATTAGCCATACCCCAGTTGTTTGCTCCATCCATTTATTGTGTACTTGTCCCTTTAATCGTTCACATCCTTCCTCCCGATACCTGCCAATTCCTTTTTTCTGTTGGAAAATAAAATTTCATACTTGTAGCAGCTACTACAGATATCTCACTGAACCTCGTTTAAGATATTGATCAATTTTGATGGACTCGTAAAAAGCTTCATATGCGAGGCGCGCAAATTTTCAATCATTTCGGCGTACTAAAGTACGTCGTAATGATTGAAAATTTGCAGCAACGAAGCAGATGAAGAGTTTTTACGACGCCATATAGGCTGCTTCTACTTGTTGCTTTACTGGGCAGCCCTATCAAAAATGGCAACACGGATCGCTAAAATTAAGCTGTTTTCATATACAGCGGTCTATTCTTAATCGTAGATTAAACAACCGGAGGGTACATCATGAAAGTATTAGTTACTTATGTCAGTCAGAGTGGAAATACAGAAAAGATCGCTAAAGCTATCTGGGAAGAAGCCTCCCTGGCGCATGAGGCAGCCTGTAAAAAGCTTGAGGATATCAATCCTGGTGATGTGGCTGGATACGACGTCATTTTCATTGGCTCACCGTTACACTCCGGTAGTCTGGCAGCGCCGATAAAAGAATGTTTGGGTGTTCTTCAGACAAATTCGGGGCAAAAAATGGCTGGTTTCATCACCCATTTCGCCCCGGCCTATCCGAACCAGGACATAGATGGATTTGCAGACCCCATAAAAAGCGCATGCAAAGAAAAAGGCATTGAATACGCAGGCTGTTTTGACTGCCAGGGAGTTCTGGCCCAAGCCATGCACGGGCCAGTACAGAAGAAGCTTGGTATGTCTGATGAGGCATGGGCAGGTATGGTTAAACAGATGACTGGCCATCCAGATGAAGAAGACACTGCAAATGCCAAAGCGTATGCAAGAAAAATATTGGGCTGATTTTATCCCATACATAGAACTCCTGACTCATAAGAAATACTTCTCGTAAGCCAGCGGGAGCGCTCAACCTGCTGCATTTGGATTTCTCAGGAGCCAGGAGTAAATTCATCACATATTCGAAGAGATTCTGCGTAACCCCAGACAGCGGTCTTATTCCACAGGGGCAGTTTCTTGATTTCGTTGAAGAATATCCTTCTCCGGTCTTCATCTGCTTCATTTTTCTGAGGCCCAAGAAAAATGATATCTGATTCAATATAGCATGACCCGCCGATTATCTTATTTAACCCGCCGATTGTTTGCCAGGATACAACAAGGTTATGGTGGACATTGATTTTATATCTATTCAGCCGGTAGGAACCTGGTTCGGTCAGGTTAACAGTTTCACGGCTGATTTTAATATTCGCTATGTACTTGATTTCCCCGCGTGTAAGACTTTGGAGCGTGCCGATTTGCATAAGACTGGCAGCAAAACAGTAATAAATAGTTTTAGTCCATTGAGGTAATTTCCTTAAGTGCTCATGAAATTCCAGCTTCAAGTAGCCTGGCTCTTCATGATCGCAAGGAAGCAGTACGAGAATATTGCCGAGGATATAGCATCGCCCGCTACGCTGGCCACCAAAGGGACTATGCGTCACCCAAAACAGGGTGATACCATTTCGCTCAATAAGAATAAAGCGGCCGAGGCGGTAGTTGAGTTCATTCCTTAACATATCCCCCCCTTAGCATATTATTTTTAAATACGTTTCAGCGTCAGCTTATACAGTTCAAATCCCGTTATACTCAATAATCCTGCGGCAGCGCAGAGGCTGATTTCCAACACATTCCCCTGTTGAAAAAGAAATATTTCTGTAAGAAATGGAATATTCAGGACCAGGGCCAGGAAAAGTATCGCTCCGCCAACGACCCATTTTACCGTTGGATTGGGCGTAACCAGGATCTGGAAAATATTTATCGTCCACGACCGGTTGGACAATATCACGGCAATGTTGGAAGAGATGAGGGTGATGAAGGAGAAGGTCCTGACCTCCTTTTCTGAATAGCCAAAATACAGACTGAGTCCGTAAACAGTCAGGACTGTGGCTAATACACCAATTCCCTGCATACAGCTGAGGAAAATTTTCCGTCCTCCAAAAAACGGCTCATCTATTTTTGCCGGTGGTCTGGACATAACATTCGCTTCTGCCTTTTCCGCCTCGAAAATGATGGAACAGGCGGGATCGATGATCAGTTCCATGAAAACAATATGGACAGGCCAGAGAATGAGCGGCAGGTCTGAGAAAAATACGGGAATGAGCGACAAGCCGGCAATAGGGACATGGATTGCAAAAATGTACCCCAGGGCTTTCTGGAGATTGTCAAAAATCCGCCGTCCCATCTTTATTGCCCCGACGATGGAAGCGAAGTTGTCATCCATCAACACCAGAGAGGAGGCTTCCCGGGCCACATCGGTGCCCTTTTCTCCCATGGCAATCCCGATATGCGCTGTTTTCAGGGCAGGGGCATCATTTACCCCATCACCCGTCATCGCAACGATCTCATTGTTCTTCTTGAGCGCGTTGACAATTTTCAATTTCTGTTCCGGTATTACCCTTGCAAAAACATTGACATGCTGAATTTTCTCAGACAGCTCAGACTCCGACATCTCTTGCAGTTCCTGACCCGATATGCAGGTATCATGGTTTTGTAAGCCTATTTCCCTGGCAATATTCATTGCTGTTACAGGATAGTCTCCGGTAATCATGATTACCCTGATTCCAGCCTGATGACATTCAGCCACTGCTCTCGGTACATTTGGTCGGACCGGGTCGGACAGTCCGATGAGACCGACAAATTGGAAATCAAAATCGTGCTGGATATCAGGTAAGTCTGAGGAACCGATTCGGGCCTTGCCAACCCCCAGAACCCGTAATCCTTTCCCGGCAAGATGTTCGACGGCAGAGGCCAGTTCCTGCTGCTGTTCCGCACCCAGATGGCAAAGATCAAAGATTGCCTCGGGGGCGCCTTTCACGGCTATGGTCTTTTCGTCTGTCCCTGTCTGCCTGAATGCCCTGGACATGGCGAGGAGGTCCTTTGAGAGAGGATATTCCTTCAACATTTCCCAGTCGCTGTGAATATGTTCGGTCCCATCAAGATGCAACTCGCTTAGCTTTAAGATGGCCTTTTCCATGGGGTCAAAGGGATTGGTCTGGCTTGAAAGCATGCCATATTCGATAATTTCATGGAACTTTTCCGGAAAAGTCTTGGCACCAGCAAGAGCGAGAAATTCCGAACCATTATAGAGCCAGGCTACAGTCATTTTGTTCTGGGTAATGGTTCCTGTCTTGTCTGAACAGAGAACAGTCGCAGAGCCGAGGGTTTCAATCGCTGCAGGCTTTCTGGTCAAAACACTTTTCTTCGACATACGCCATGCGCCAAGGGCCAAAAACACGGAAAGGACAACTGGAAATTCCTCGGGCAGCATAGCCATTGCCAGGGTGAGACCGGCAAGAAAACCTTTCAGCAGATCTCCTCGAGAGAGGGTGTAGACCGCGACTACCAGCAGACAGAGAGAGATGCCGACAATAGCCAGTTTTTTGATCAGCGCCCCCATCTCCCGTTTCAGCTTGGTATCTTCACTGGTTACCGATTCCAGGGCTTTGCCGATGCTGCCTATCTCAGTATTCATGCCAATGGCAGTAACCTTTGCCATGCCATTGCCTTGAACGATCAAGGAACCGGAATAGACAAAAGGCAGATCGTCGCCGCCTGGATGCACTTTTTGTTGCTGCAAATCCCATTCGGCCTTTCGCACAGGTACTGATTCTCCGGTAAGCAAAGATTCATCGACAAGGAGATTACCTGAAGAGAAAACAGTAGCATCGGCAGGCACTCTGTCGCCTTCCTGGAGAATAATGATATCGCCGGTTACCACTTCCCGGCCGGCTATTCTCTTTTCTTTGCCATCGCGCAGGACAAGAGCTCTGGGGCTAGCCAGATCCTTCAAGGCATCCAGGGCTTTTTCGGTCTTCTTTTCCTGGTAAAGCTCTATGCCCATTATTACAAAGACAAAACTCAACAGCATGAGGCCTTCCTGCACGTCTCCCAGAATCAGATAGAGCGTGCCACAGGCCACCAGCAGCAGGAACATCGGCTCCCTGACCACTCCCAAGGCTATTGCAAAGAGGTTTCTGGGCTTGGAAGAAGGCAGTTCGTTAAAGCCTTCTCTCACTAATTTTTCTTGAGCCTCATTTTCGCTCAGGCCCTGTGACATGTCCGGTATTGTATTGATATCCATAGAGGGCTGTTATTTTCCATCCGATGCAAAGCACGCATCTTTTAAGCTCGTGAGATTCTCACCGAGAGGAGTTTCAAGCCAGACCTGTATATTCATCAGACTCTGCACTTTTTCCCAACAACCAACCTTGACGATGGCGGGAATTTCTGCAATCTCTCCTTTGATGTTTTCCACCTGCTCCTGGACGGTTACATTGCTTCCGATCTTTGCCACCTGCTGAACGGCCGTAAAACCTGCCCAGAGGACGAGACCACCCAACAGCACCATCCCCAGGCAACCAATGCCGAGAAATATTTTGAGCTTTCTCTTGAAATGATCATTCGCTTTAAAATTATTAAATGATTTGTGTAACTCTGATTGGTTCACTTATTTCTCCTTTCTTTTTATGTCAGGTATTTTTTTAATAAAATTTCCAGCTGGACAGCTATGCGGTTGGTGTGTCCTTTTTTCCTGTAATGATTCCTTTCACAAGGTTTTCCTTATGTACTTTGCTTGAGACAGCAACTCCAGCTATGTGCAAGAAAACCAGTATCAGCATGAATTGTGCTGACATTTCATGAATATCACCCCAGACGCTGTCTCTCTCATCGTCACCTTTTCCGTCGCTATGCCTTTCACGCCCTTTGTGTTTACCTTTATGCCTCTCTTCTTTGTCGTTATCGGCATAGGCTGTTCCTACAATCGAAATTGTATTGCCGGAAACTAACGAATTCATTCGTTTCTTCACCGTGTGTGCTGCATAGCCGGTCAGACAGGTTATTATGCTGCTAGATAGCAACAAAACAATCATCCAGGCAGCCGCAGGATTGTGACCGATATAGTGTTTTGGTTTTCCGGTCACGAGTTCTTTGAGGTAGTTCAGGCCCTTTGCCGGAGAACATATAAAATCATTAAAGAGAGCGTGCTTCGTTCCCCAAAAACCCCACCATATTCTGGCAATCACAAGCAACAGGAGTGCATAACCGATATAGCGATGAAGAGGTCCTTTCTCATCTCCGGTTACATATGCCACAAAGAAGAGAAGCAATAATGACCAGTGAAAAACACGTATAAAAGAGTCCCATACGACCACCTGTTTTTTTTCGTTCATTTGTTACTCCAGAAATAATATTGTGTCGTTCTGTCCGTCCGTTGCTGTCGATAACAGCCGACCAGCTGTTGCTTCAGATCGTGTAGATACTTTCATAGGGCTTATCACGACGCCGACAAAGGAAGGGTGATCGAAAAACAGCTGCCCTCACCCACTGTACTGTCCACCATGATCGTTCCATGGTGGCCTTCAACTATTAACTTGACAATATTGAGGCCAAGACCTGTTCCGTCACTATTTCTTACGGCGTCGGACCTGTAAAAGCGGTCGAATATTCGGTTTTTGTCTTCTTCGGCGATGCCAATTCCAGTGTCCGCAACCTTAATATGCACTGCTCCGTTTTTTTGGACATAGGAGATATCCACTACACCGTTCTCCTGATTATACCTTACAGCGTTCTCGATCAGATTGAGCAAGGCTTCCGTCAGCCTGTCGCCGTCACCCTGCAGTACAAGATCATTAAAAGAGGATGCCCTGATACTGATGCCCCTCTGCTCAGCAAGAGGTTGAACCAATCTAAGAGCATTGTCTATACAGGTCTTCAAGGAGACATCTCTTAAGGTGGACGTTGTCAGGGCCCCAGCATCGAGCCGTGCAAGCGAAAGCAGGTCGTTTATGAGCCTGCCCATATTGGTTGAGACATCCTGGATCGTCATTAGAGCTTCACGGTAATCTTCCTTGCTGCGATCATTGAGGAGAAGTACGTCGCAATGGGCCTTGATAACTGACACAGGTGTCTTAAGCTCATGAGAGGCATCGGACACCAGTCTCCTCTCGGATTCAAAGGCCCTCTGCAGTCTGCTCAGCATATTGTTGAACGACTCCGCAAGCCCATCCAGCTCCTGAACTTCAGTCTTGACCCCAAGTCTGTCGCCCAGACTCCTGTGAGTGATCTTGCTGATTGAGGCCGAAAAGACATCCAGAGGCAACAAGGAGCGTGTTATTATCCATCTGTTCACAAGGCAAACGATCAGAATGCTTGCGGGGATAATTATCATCAAAAAGTTCCGGTAGGTTTGTATCATCCCAACATGGTCCCGGATGCTTTCTGCGACAAATATATCGAAGGACTGGCCGTAAGTCCTAAAACTATGGTGAAGAGTTCTGATCGGCTCTTTATCGGGCCCTATGGCCATATAGATTTTTTGGTTCTTCTCCGCATCTGACGTAGCGATACTCCCGGATGCCAGGTCAAAATCATCCTCCACCATGGAAGGAGAGGCTGCCAGAAGAAGACCGTTCATCAGTACTTTATAGTAATGGCCGGATCTCGGCAGTGAATATTCACCGAGCATGATTTCAGAAAGCTCAAACTCAATGTTGTTGTGCTCTTTGTGTAAAAGTCCTGTGATGAGTTGTTCTTTTGAGTGGAGAGCCTGATCGACCGATTCCAGTATTATCTGTTCAACTTCATGATATAAAAATACCCCTAGGGCAAGAAGCAGGGTAACAATGAAAGAGAAAGACCATGCAAAGAGTCTACCTTTAATGGTTCTCAACCAGATCATTGCTCACCCTTTAAGACATACCCAGCGCCTCTTACCGTCACAATCAATTGCCTGTCATAGCCCTTATCTATCTTATTTCTAAGGTAATTGACGTAGACATCTATCACATTACTGTCCAAATCGAACTCCGTGTCATACAGATGCTCGGTCAGCTCGGTTCTGCCGATTACCCGGCCACTGTTCAATGCGAGATATTCGAGGAGATTGTATTCCTTGGCGGACAGATTGATCTCTTTTCCCGATCTGGTTACAGTCTTGGCATTCATATCCAGGGATAGATCATCTATAACGATGGTGGGAGAAGCCTTGCCCATGCTTCTTCGTATAACAGTGTTCAAACGTGCCAGCAGCTCTGAAAAATCAAATGGCTTTATAAGATAGTCATCAGCTCCGAGGTTCAAGCCTCGCACTCTGTCCTCAAGCTCTCCTTTTGCCGTCAGCATCAAGACCGGAACCCCTATCTTTTTTGCCCTGAGTGTTTTGAGAACTGTAAGCCCATCGACCTTTGGAAGAAGTATATCGAGGAGTACAGCATCGTACGGATAAGTTTCAGCCATAAAGAGTCCATCTTCACCGTCAAATGCTACATCGACGACAAAACCGCTCTCCTCAAGTCCCTTCTTAAGAATCGCGGCAAGTCTTTTCTCATCTTCAATGACAAGAATTCTCATAACGTCTCGCCCCTTGATATTCGTTATCGTCATGGCCAAAACCTTCCTTGCCCACCCGCCCTTTACTGCAATGCTTGTTGTGTCTCTATTCTGCCGGCCTGAAAGGTCTCTCCCGATTTTATACCAACCACTTCTACAAAAGATCCAAGTGCTGCTTTGCCGTTTTTTTCTTGTAATACAGTGTCTTTTAAGACAAGAACCTCCTTGCCTCCAATAACCCAGGTGCCCAAAGTCCCTTTGGGTATTTTTTCCACCTTCCCGGTGATTTTCTGCTCGGTTGCACCGTGAGAAGCATGGATTTTTGCTCTTTTGACTTCTATTTTATCGGCAGTAAAGGTGTTTTCCGATTTTATACCTTTGATTTCGACGTAGGCACCAGGCTCAACCAGACCATGTTTTTGCTCCAGGCGGGTTCGCTCCGTCACAACAAATTCTCGTCCATCAACGATCCATATCCCGTAGAGTCCGGTCTCTGGAAGTTTCTCCACCGTACCATAGATCTTGCTCCGATACTCTGCAGGACCACGCACACCATCGCCTGTGCGCCTGCCATGCGCAAAATCATTTTCGCTGCTGAATGCCGGCCAAGCCATACAAGCAAGGACCACCCCCATTACCAAAGTCACCATTACCTGTTTCATAATCGCCTCCAAGAAAGGTGACAATATAATCCTCTCTCTCATAAACATTCTTTTCAGCTCCTGCACTTTGACCTCTTTTGCCAAAAAGATGACGACAACAGTTTAAGCCAATGCTAAAATACAGAAATAAACAACAGCATGCAGATGCGAAATCAATGTTATTTCCATAAAAATCTCCCCATAAAGTGTAAAAATCACTGTTTAGATTTATAAACTTTGAACCATCTTTGACTTCAAAATAACAAAGACAGGATTAAAGGAAGGTTAAAACCAGATGTTTTTTCCTGATAGCCAGGTTTACTTGATCGTGTGGGGCGTTAAACGGAAGGCGTGGCTTGAGGAAGAGAGTTACAGGAGACGTACCAAGTTTACGGGTGTGGGTATTTAAAATTCACAAAGGCAAGATGAATGATTTTATGATATCTGCAGCTACATCAATTTTTTGTTTGCTCGTAGATCCCATAAGACAGTCGGGGCTCGGATGACAATTTCTACCGGTTATTATTCCGGAAATGTTCCGAAACCAACGATGCGCCGATATCCTCCATGACAGTGTGCAAACCTTTTCTTTCATGCGCAGGTTCATCTCGCATACCGGCAACGACATGAACCCCTTGAACATCGAATTCCAGCAACTGAAAGATGTGTTTCGTATAATCAAAATACACCTGGAACATGCCGGGATCAGGATTGCCCTGAGTATACACGAGAATGAGCTTCATTTTCGTGACTTTTTCTTTGTAATGCGGTGAGAATCGAGGAGAGATTTGCGCAAACAATCTGTCGATGAATATCTTCGCCTGGGCGCTCATTTGTCCCATGTAAACAGGCGAACCGAGAATGAGGGCATCCGCATGCTCAATCGCGCCATACAGTTTCTGCATGTCGTCATTGATAATACAACCGCGATCGTTTCCATCGTGGCAGCAAAGACAACCCCGGCACGGTTCGATATCCAAATTGCTGAAATGCCATGATTGAGTTTCAGCGCCTTGTTCTTTCGCACCTTCGAGTATTTTGTTTGTTGTCCAGTAAGTATTACCCTCTTTCCGCGGACTTGCTATAAATCCAATGACTTTCATCTTGCCTCCTTGCAAAAGTCTGGAATTTTAAATTTGTGGATGGCGTCGTAAAAACTGCACGTTGAAGAGCCATATCTTTGCCCGATCCCCGACTGCCCTCTGTCACTAAAGCTACTTTATTTTTTGTCATCGCTTTCTCCTGAAAGAATAAACCATTCTTAAGGATATGCAGCATAACAGGTCATGGTTTGGACATGACCTGTTAAACTAATCTCTCAGTTTTGTAAATAATCAATCGTAATATTCAGGGGCTTGCTTAAACTCCTTCCATGCCTCGGGATCGTGGCCGGTGATCACCTTCACGCCCTGGGTTTGCTGGAGGAGGCGCATGCGGTTGACCGAACGAACTGTTTCTCCAGCATTCCACATCAGGCCTGGCAAGGTTCCGTTTTGTAAATTTTCTGCCGTGTAACAGGAATCAGCGGCAAAAAACATCGGTCCGCTGTTAGGCAGATTCACCAAAATCGACTGATGACCAGGAGTATGACCCGGTGTAAAGTATATTTTGATTGCTCCATCGCCGAACAGATCGAATTCGTCTGTATTCCAGCCTTCCAGAATATACCAGTCGACATTTTTATCGAAATCTTTGCGGATGTAAGCAAGTTTCATATATGGGTCGGGGACATAGGCAAAGTGCAACTCATCGCGCTGGACAATGTACTGCGCGTTGGGAAAATGACCTACGCAACCGGCATGATCAAGATGAAGGTGAGACAATATAACATAGCGGATATCTTCCGGAGCAACACCTACCTTCTTGATGGCGTTAACACACCACTGCTCTTCGGTCATCACCGGGTCATAGGCACCCAGTATATCTCCCCAGTGTTTTTCCTTCTCGTGGATGATTTCATAGGCATTGCCTGTATCAAAAAGCACCTTGCCCTTGGGATGATCGATCAGCAAAAACGGCACCGGCACATTAAAATTCTCGCCTACACCCTGATTCAGGGTAAAGAAATGCCTCTGGCTCTTTAAAATACCTGCTTCAAACAAATACAGTTTCATAGGGTCACTCCTCTATTGATGGATTACCAGTTCTTTACCGATTGCCTGAAAATTTCAGTCAGATCCTGCGGAGTCGGTTTTCGGGGTGAGATGGTTAGCAGTCTCTGCTGCTTCCAGGCCCCTTCCGTCAACCCTGGAATATCCTTCTCTTCATATCCCAATTCTCCGATTCCGTTTGGAAAACCAATATCCTTCATCAAATCTATTAATGCCTGGGCAAGACAGTCACCCGCTTCCTTTAAGGGAATGCCTTCGGTGTTATGGCCAAGTGCCGCGGCCGCCATAAGATGCCGCTCCCGTTGTGCCGGAGCGGTGAACCTGAAACAAGCAGGAGCGGTAACGGTTACAGAAATGCCGTGCGGTACCATGGGCTCAGAAGCATTGTAATCCGGAGGGGAATAGTTTTTTACCATGCCGGCGATGGGGTAACCAAGGGCGTGAGGGAGATGTACTCCGGCATTGCCAAAACCAATTCCAGCGAAGGTTGATGCAGCCATCATATGGTAACGGGCGTCAAGGTCACAGGGCGAAAGCATAGCCTTTCGTAAATAGGCACCTCCAAGTTCAATCGCCTTATGACTCCACAGGTCGGCGATGGGGTTTGACCCGATGTATGGGGGCCGTTGCTGCGGTGTTGCCGGTTTGAACCTGGTATTGTACGGCACTGCGGTAAAAGATTCGATCGCATGGGTCAACACATCCATTCCAGAGGATGCAGTCACCATGGGCGGCATGGTGAGAGTATTCAGGGGATCGATTATGGCCATGGTCGGCCTGATATAGAAATGAGAGATTCCTGTTTTTAAATGCAAATCCAAAAGGTCAAGGACGATCACCGTTGTTGCCTCACTGCCCGTTCCTGCTGTTGTCGGAACAGCTATCAGTGGTTTTAACGGTCCCGGCACTGGAGTTCCTTTGCCGATGGGCGGATTGATATACTCCAATAGATCTGCGGGGTATGTCCCATACAAATTCATGGCTTTGGCGGTATCAATCACGGAGCCTCCGCCGACAGCTACTAGTCCGTCAAAAGTCTTGCCGCCAAGAAAGGAGATCGCCTCTCTGAAACTGACATCAGTAGGTTCAACGCCGACCTTGTAATAGTGCACCGATTCGATTCCTGCATCAGCCAGAATTTTTTCAATTTTTGTGAGCAGCCCCGTTGCAACAAGGTTCTGATCACTCACCACCACAACCCGCTTCAACTTTAGTCGATTGAGTTCATAACCCAATTCCTCGGTGGCACCATAACCAAACTTCGTCGGTGTCGTGGACATTGGTATTATCGTTTCAGTGGGTAAATCATAACTTGATAGTGCTTCCAAAGTATCACCTCCTTGTAAAAGTTTGCTCGAAAACTGGTTTCAGCTGCCTTATAGCAAGTTGGCTGCCAATTTTACCCGCAACGATGCAGGTTATGTCGAATTCTGACTAACAGCGCTTAATCATTGGTGAAGAAAGGTATCTGAAGAACTGAACCAACAATTTGATAAGGGAATGCTACGCAGTCTGTCATGCAATTCTGCAGGCAAAGCTGCGGGAATGCAGATTCAGACAGTTTTTTTGAGTTTACGAATCAAAGTAGTGGGGTCAATACCGAGGGCTTGTGCAGCATCGGAAGCTTTACCATATTTTCCCAAAGCTTTCTCAATGAGTTTTTTTTCAAATCTTTGTACCGCGATTTTCAAGGTTACACCATCCGGCAGCGAGGCAGCCTCTGTTTTCGGCCTCTCATTTGAACAATTGAGAAATTCATCGGGAAGGTCTACGACTGATACTTGGTTCGTTGAAGAATAGATCATTAACTGATCAACAACATTACGAAGTTCACGGACATTACCGGGCCAGTCATAAGCCAATAAAATTTCCTGGACTTCCGGGGAAAAATATCTTGTTATGCCATATACAGCAGACAGTCGGGCCATAAAGTGGCGCACGAGTGGCAGTATATCCTTCCTCCTCTCTCTGAGAGGACTCATCTGGATAGTAAGAACTTTGATACGGTAATAGAGATCGCTACGAAAAGATCCGTATTGAATGCAAGTTTGCAGGTCCCTGTTTGTCGCACAAATAATACGGGTTTGAATCTTTATCGTTTTGTTGCTGCCAAGGGGGCGAATAAATCCTTCGTCCAGTGCGGTTAGGAGTTTAGCCTGCAGGCCAAGTGGAATTTCACTGATTTCATTGAGAAAAAGAACCCCTCCATCCGCAGCGGCAAAGAGGCCTCTCTTGCCACCTTTGCACGCACCGGAGAATGCACCTTCTTCGTACCCAAACAGTTCAGATTCAAGCAAATCGCCGGGAATCGCCGAGCAGTTAACCGAAATAAATGGCACGGTTTTCTTTGTTGTCCGCAAAAGATGGATATACTTGGCCATGAGATCCTTACCAACCCCGGTCTCGCCGGTAAGAAGTATTGGGGCGTCATATTTAGCCGCCCGAACGACTTGTCTGAAAGTCGTATTTGTAAGCGGATCTCTGGCTACAAAAGGTAATTCAGCAAATTGCGGCAACTCGCTATCCGAAGGCTTACGTTCGCTTTTTCCTGTTGCATTCCTTGATATTACCAGGTTTGCGCCGCAACTCTTTATCCGTTTATCTCTTTCCAGACATTTACCGGCAATCGTATTGAGGAAGAGCAGATCCTGGACATATGTCAGAATGTAGACCAGTTTGTTCTGTTCCGAAAAGATAGGTTTCCCGGTAACAAGAACATTCTTTCCACAAAGGAGTGTCTGAAATAAGGTTTGTTGCGAGGAAATATTATCTTTTAATCTGTTCAGAACCGACAAGGTAACGCTTTTTGAGAAAAAACCTTTTTCAACAAGTTCAGCAAGATTTCTCCCAACCAGATCATTTTCGGACAAAAAAGCTATTTTCTCGTAGGATGGATTCACTTTAACAGTGTCCGCCTGAGGGTTGGCAACATACAGACCGGTATAGGAATCGATGAAATCAGGATGATCATCTACGGAGACTATTGTGTGTAAATCATTCCTGTTTATATGCGAGACATTCTTTTTAAACGAAACAAGTAGATGTCCCAACGGTTTGCCATAACTTGTTGATCGTAAGTTGACAACCTTGAAGGCTCTATCCTTACCTTCCTCCGATCCCTTGAATCGTTTCCATAAATCAGGCAGTGATTCCCGAATAGAAGTATGGAACCCATATTTATGATCAAACTTATGTTCCTGCAGGAATGCTCGATTACAATAGATCAAACGGCCATCGCCGGAGATAACCGAGAGAGAAGCATCTGCCGTATCCAGAACTGCTGATGGCTGTTCGGGACAGATCTGAAAATCATTTTGACAACTGTGTAGATCCAGGAGTCGATACATTGTCAGGCTCCGCACTATAAGCATCTGATATAAGAAAAAAATTTCCGCCAGAGTCAAAAATTGTTTTCAAGTAATGCTGATATGGAAATTCTACGTTACTCTTTAGTATGAATCATTTCAATTCATTTCAAAAAAGAAGGGAGGGAGTTCGAAATCACAATCCCCTTGATATGCTTTTAATATCAAAGAGATATTTCCAGTCACAACCAACTATTTACACGAGTTGGGGAAATAATTTCCGGGACATCAAGATTACCCTTGGAAAGAACGAGAGGCTCGTCGAGTACGTGTCGGCGCATCCCGCGTTTCAAGCGGGCGGCAGAAAAGAAAACATAGAATTTAAAAAGCCCGTGTAAGAGCCCCCTTAGCGGCAACAGTAACGATTTCGGCCTGCTCGTTTAGCGCTATACAGAGCCGTGTCAGCCATCGCTACGATCTGTTCCGGCGCATCCACTTCGGAAGCAGAGGACACTGTAACAACCCCAATACTTACCGTCAAATGGTCAGCAACCTCAGCTTCGGCATGTGGGATAGCCAGATCTTCAATCGTCTGCCGGATTCGTTCCGCCAAGGCTATAGCCCCATTCTTCTCTGTTTCCGGCAGTACAATAATAAACTCTTCCCCTCCATAACGAGCAACTACATCGGGTGCACGTCCAACGGCGGTTTTCAGTACAGCTCCGACCTGCTGCAGACATTTATCCCCAGCTAAATGACCGTAATAATCATTGAATTTCTTGAAATGGTCAATATCCAGCAGGAGAAGTGACAAAGGAGCCTCGGAGCGCTTCATTCTATAGTACTCTGTCCGAATGGTTTCATCAAAATGACGACGATTCGCAAGCCCGGTCAAACTGTCTGTAATTGCATTGAGCTGTGCGGCGTTCTTTTCAATCTCAAGCTGCTGGATCAGGTGCTGTATCCGTTGCTCGGAATTTTTACGTTCCGTAATATCGCGGACAATGATCACCATTTTGGTGGGCTGGCCATTGACACCGCGGATAAGTCCGCTGTTTACTTCTATATTAAAAATAGTTCTATCCTTTCTTACGCCGCGATATTCATTCGGCCCGGAGCACCCTCCCTGGTACATACGTAACATGTTGGATCGAGCTCGATCACGATCCTCGGGAATGATGAAATCCATGACAGATAACCCTATCCCTTCCTCTGGGCCATTGAATCCGAACATTGTACTTGCGGCCGGAGAACACATTAGAATACGTCCCTCCAGATCCGCAATAGTGATGTCATCCGGGGAATAGTTCAGGATGGAACGATAAATCTCTTCGCTCTCCAATAACACCTGCTCGGTCTGTTTATGTTTTGCAATCTCACACTCAAGTTTTGTATTCGTCTGATGCAGATTATTATTTGCCTCGGAAAGTTGAATCGTCCTTTCAATCACCTGAGTTTCCAGAAATTGATTCCGATCCACCAATTCCTGCATTGGATATATTTCACCCTCTCGCACAAGATGATAGGGAATGGATATGCTGCTGTGCGAGATTTTCCACCCCGAGGTCTCATTGCGGAAAATTAAAACCAGACGGGCTGTCTCTTGTGACAAGATATGGTCTTTAATTGGCAAGTGTATGGAGAAAAAACCTGTCGTGACTGCAACGGTTTCAGATAGTGATTGGATGGCCAGATCTTTAAGCTCGATGCGAAGCGGTTCTTTGACTTGTGCGAAGTCCTGTCGGGTAATCGTCACCCATTCCGCTCTGTCTTTGACTAAAAAATCGCCACCTCCGGTGAAACCTGAAAAATTCTCGCTGAAATGCATGGTAAGTCGATCATCGCGTGTCGCGTACATCTGCAGGTAATCGTCAAACAGTTTCCGGATTATTTTATAGTCGTCAGCGTCTATCAAGCTACACTTGTCCTCTTGGTTACAAATCGGGGTGAAATGGCTCATAAATGATAAACCATCTTAACCCATCTACGG
Organism: uncultured delta proteobacterium; assembly: GCA_963835305.1. Lineage (GTDB taxonomy): Bacteria > Desulfobacterota > Desulfobulbia > Desulfobulbales > Desulfocapsaceae > Desulforhopalus_A. The sequence goes on along the minus strand of CAWIEU010000004.1, from coordinate 35,708 downwards.
TTGAATCGGCAAGTTTGCACCTGAGGCAGTCGTGAACCGCGTTATTTGCAGTTGATTCAGCCGCCTTTTGGGCCAATAATGGATAAGAGATTGTTGTGCAACAAATGGTGAATCTTCTCTAGAGAGGACTCTAATTGCCGCGATGGAACTGTCAATGGAGACAATGCCAACGGCAGTTGATCGACGAGTATCATTAACTAACGAGATGCCGACACGCTATAAACGTGTCGGCATTTATGATGAGAAGTATGTGCTTAATAACAGCTCGTAGTTTCGCTTCGGTCAGATTTGCAATAAACGTGTATTAGCTTTCTCTTTTTAGTCCCTTACAGATTGTTTTCCTTTTTTTGCAAGAAAACAACACTTGTCAGGGTCAGATATTGCGCACTTCTTCAGTAACCAGACGACGGGAAAAGGTTTTCATTACCAGAATCACAAGAACAGTGGCGGCAATGGCCGTCACGGCCAACACTGTCAGGTAACCCCATGGTAGAAATAAATGCTCCGGCGGTGGGTCAAAGACTCCGGTCAGGACTTTTACCAACATTTCTGCAACCGCAAATCCCAAGACAGTGCCGATTATGCCGCCTCCAAGCAGAAGCAACAGCCCTTCACTCCAGATAAAGGCGCCAAGCTGACTGCTGGTGGCGCCAAGTGCATCGAGAATAGCAAAACTTCGCCTTCTTTCCGACAAGCCAAGGGCCAGGATCAAGCCCGTTGCACCCATAAGCAGCAATACTGCAAAAAACAATTCCAATTTGGTCAAGCCATGTAAGTTTACCGCGGTGAGGTTTGAGCTGATAATCCCTTGTACCGAATCAATATCCGACACCTTGACACCGGCAATCGATGCAACTACTTGGCGTGCCATCTCAGCAACTTTTCCTGCATTCTTGTCAGTTCGTATCAAAACTATCTCTTGTGCATCGCTGCCTGTCTTTTCGGCTATATAGCTGGAATTTGCAACCAGAAACGAGTCTTTTGGTGCGGTTGGAAATTCACGAACAACCCCGATAAAACGAAAGGGAACGACGTGGTACTGATGATCGGCGGCAAACTGCAAACGGAGATTCAACCGATCCCCTAAGACAAGCTGAAAATCACGCCTGGTTTCTTCGGAAACCAGAACGCCATCCGGATGTTGGGCAAGGTCTGCCAGGGTCGCCTGTGCGTTTCCACCGGCAAAGTAGGCATTTGACATAGCACTCGCTTCAGCAATATGATCCGGGTCGATGCCGTAGATATCCTGAAGATCCTTCCCTACATAAGCAAATCTGTGCATCATCGGCTGTGCGGCGATAACACCAGGCAGTGCCTTCAATTCAGTTAATTTGCTCCCGGCAGGCGATGCAGTCGACCCAGCCACCTGGACATCCGAACCATTGGTCAGCTCGGCATCTATCCGTGCCTGAAAGTTGTAGGTAGTATTGAAAACAGCAGTAGACACGGCAAAAGAAACAGCGAGAGCGACCAGAATAGCACCCCTGGTTACAACCATTCGCAGACGGCTCAATGATGCCGCCACGACCCCGGAGAGGTTGCCGGCGATGGGACTCAAAAGTTTTATCAACCACTTTCTTCCGTGCTCCAGGCTGTAATGCAATAAACGCATAGCGACGAGAACCCCGCCGAGCCACAACAAAAGAGGTGCAATAAACGCCTCATAATGAACCGAAATCTGGGCGACTCCTTCCGGTGCCAATACAACCTGATACCCTGTGCTGGCAGTCCGCCAGTATTCCAGAAAGGCTATTCCTAACGCAATAATGTCCAGGTAGAGCTTTTGCCACAGGGGGGCACCAATGTGCCTCACCAATACTGTCGAGGCTGCAACAGTGAACCGGCGGGACTGTTTCCAGGCGGGATATAGATTTGCCACCAGAGCGCAGAAAAGACCTGCCAAGGAGGCGCCGGCTATCGAGTAAAGGGAAAATCTGTTTAACAGTACATCGGTGGACATGAAAAATTTATTGGTAATGTAAGTCAGGAAAATTCCCAGCAGGACACCACATATTCCGCAAGCGACAGCTTCTACGGCTTCAAATCTTAAGACTTGTCCCACAGTTGCCCCTCGAACCCGCAATAATTTTTGGGCGCGGAGCCGTTGCCGTTTTCCTGAACTGGTAATAGCAAGGGTGAGAAGGATCGAAAGTATTACTCCTGGAAGTCCCAGAAACAAAAACAGAACGCGGCCATAGAGGGCATCGGCCCGGACGCCGGCGAGGCGGGCCGCCAGGTTATTGCCGACAATGCCGCTGCCGGCGATTCGTGATTCGAGATTATTTGCCAGACGATCTACCGCTATGTAGGCAGCATTGGGGCTGCCGGGCAAAACATGCTTAATCCTCACGTGATACTGGAGACGAACCGTATCTGGTCTGACTGCCTCCTGGGGATCAAATATTTTGTGCCAGTCACTGTCCGGAACAAGCAGAACATTATCGGGAGGCGCCTGGGGAGCAGTGCCGGCAGCAACCCCGATTGCCTGGAAAAGTGAATCGGCATGGGGAAGGTCAACGACGCCGGCAATCTTTAACTGCACCGGAGGGAGATTTATCCTTTCGATGGTGACGACATCACCCTCTTTGACATGCAGATTAGCTGCGGTTTGCTGAGCAACCAGCACCCCTTGTCTCTCTCCGGTAAGCTGTCGAAATTCAGCCGGAAAAGCTTGCCGGTATCGAGAACTAATACCAAGGACCTTGCCAGGTCCGGTTGTCTGAACCGTTCCCTCGGTAGTGGCGGTAAACCCGGCTACATCCGCATACCACACCTGTTCCAGAGCCGTGTATGGCGTAGTGTCGCCGATCGCCTTCATGACAGCCTGTGCATCGGCGGGAGAAGAAAGAAGCACCTGCCAGTCCACTGGAACCTCGGCGATTGCCCTGTTGGTCATGTTGATGGAACTTGAAGTGATAAACAATCCAAGAGAGGCCAACAGCGTAATAGTCAAACCAATACCAGTTACTGCCCCAATAAACCGTCCCGATCGGCAGATAAGTATTCCTTGAAGCCATTTGAAGATCAATTGAGTGATAAAAGGCATCAGTTCACCTCAAGTCTACCATACTGCATTTTCCATATCGTCTTCATGCGGCTGGAAATTTTCGGATCATGTGTTGCCACGATAAGAGCAGTGTCACTGTTCTGGAAAGCGGCAAGAAAAACATCGAAGAGAGCTTGGGCGGTGGGATGGTCCAGTTGGCCGGTTGGTTCATCGGCTAGAATGAGCTGTGGTTTTGAAGCCAAAATCCTGGCTACGGCGACCCGTTGAGCCTGGCCTCCTGAGAGTTCTTCCGGCAGCTTATCGGCAATTGCTTCCAGGTTAATACTTGCAAGAGCCTCAAGTGCCGAAACCATTGCTGTTGCTGAAGGTACGCCGGTAAGTAGAAGTGGAATAGCTACATTTTCTACAACTGTAAGTGGTGTCAGCAGACTTTGTGTTTGAAAAATAACGCCGATCTTTTCTGGACGCAGTTGCTCCCTGGGACCCAATCCCGGCCATGAGATATTTCCCGAAGTCGGTCGATCAAGGCCACTCATAAGATGCAGCAAGGTTGATTTACCACTGCCGGAGGGGCCGACCACGGCAATACGATCACCTGCGCTGACGGTACAGCTGGCGGATTCGATTGCCGGTATGGCTGTTTTTCCACGGAGGTAGATACGTCCGACATTGTTCAGGTTCACAAAGGTTTGCTCAGTCACGGTTGACAATTCTCCCATCAAAGAGGTGAATCGTACGGTTTGCATGGTTTGCCACTGCATCGCTGTGAGTAACCACGAGAACCGCGCCTCCTTTTTTTCGATACGTATCCAAGAACTGCAAAATGTGCCGTTCACTTTCCGAATCGACCTCACCGGTAGGTTCATCGGCAAGCAGTATCCTTGGTTTTGCGGCAAGAGCTACCGCCAGCCCTGCCCGAGCAGCCTCTCCCCCGGAAATATGGGCAAGGCGGGCCTGACGCCGGTGATTTAAGCCGACCAGTTCGATCAACTCATCCAGATACTTTCTGTCAACTCTATTGGACAGAATCATTTGTAGGCCGATATTCTCTTCAATGGAAAGATGCTCCAGCAGATTCCCCGATTGGAGCATGATTCCCATCTGGCGCGCTCGGACTTTTGTCCTTTCCGCTTCCGGTCTTCTGGTAAGACGTTGTCCGAAAACCGTCACATATCCTCCATCCGGTTCATCGAGTCCAGATAGACAGGCCAATAATGTGGATTTGCCACTGCCCGAAGCCCCCTGTATTGCCACCATCTCTCCCGCCTCCACGTGGAGACTCACCCCACGCAAAGCGAGCGTCTCCTCTTCATCGGCATGATAAAAACGATAAAGGTCGTAGGCCTCAAGGGGTTTCATGCTACCTCCACCGGAAGCTGTTCGATATTCTGTCCCATTGATCAATGTTGTCGGCACCAAGCGGTGCCCATAGCCGGAGTTCAGCCACTTTTCCGTTATGGTAATAAATATATACTTCGTTCTCCTGCCGGACCTGTTTACTGGTCACCGGATTTGGCTCCGAGTTTGATTCGAACCTCAGACGAATAGCCGAGCTATATTTACGCCTTGAATCAGCAATGCTTTTCACAACGACTGCCCGCCCCTCCCTTTTCAATTGTTCCGCCTGATTTTTGCGAATGCTTTGCAGGTCAGGTTTTACCTTGGTATCGGCTACGGTGACGGACAACCCATCCAAATTAGAAGTGAAGACTACATTCCCGTCTTGCGTCTTTCGTGCCCAACCTTCAGGAACATCAAGTTCATACCCACCTTTTGTAGATACATACTTGACGAAAACCTGGCTGTCCGGAATATCTCCTGGGGGATTTCTCTCCGGTGAGACGGGTTGCTCGTATGATGTATTGACGACCTGACCAGACGATACCCCAATCTGCTCGTCGGCCAAGGCCTTGTTGGTCAAAGCGTAGTCGTTTGAGAATATCATGGTAAAAACAGCGATGACTATGAACCCTAAATGTATGTTTCTCATTCTTCCTTTGCCCCCATAGTGACTTAAAAATTTACCTGATACCGGTGGTTATTCCCGGCATTTGTTCAGGAAATTCTTGTGTAGACTTGCTAATTGACTCTGTGGTTCTTCCTTTGTTTGTACTATAGGAATCAAGAATTAGGAGAGACTTAGATACCAAGAAAATCTGCAAAATTCGGGGGGAGAGGGGAATATCCAGGGTTTAATGACGCTTTTAAAATATCCTACAAAGGCATTCAACGCGCCCCGCGGTAGAGAACCAGAAGAGCTGGCAAGATGAACAGCACTAAGGGCATTTGCATGAAAAGGCCGGCGATGATGGCGATGGCCAGCGGCTGTAGCATCGCAGCTCCCTGACCAATACCAAGTGCGAGCATCGCCAAAGCCAGAATCGCTGCGATCGTTGTCATAGTGATTGCGCGGGCGCGTCGGATTCCGCTCATGATAAGGCGGTCCTGTGCATCATCGTCCTCAGGCAGTTCAAGATATTCCGAATAGTAAAAGATTGATACTTCAGTGACGATGCCGACAATCATTGTCATTCCCATAATCGACATGATGTCCAGCTCCGTACCGGTAATCCACAGGGCGATGAAAATCCAGGCGATTTCAACCAGAACGATCGAAATCATCGCCAGCGCGACAAGAAACCTTCGATAGAGGACTAATAACAGGGTGAAGATGAGAATAAAAGCAGCGACCATCACTTTCAAAAGTCCTTGAAAGGATTTCTGCTGCTGCTGATAGGTTCCCCCAAGCTGGTAAGTCACTTCCTTGGGCAGCAGGCCGGGCTTCGACAATGTCTTCTTGACATCAGCCATGGTCGAGCCCAGGTCTCGACCTTCAATTCGTCCAGTCACCGCGACCATTCGCTTCAGGTCTTCTCGGTCAATTTCCGGCTGACCGGTGATGACATTTATATCAGCAACCCGCTCAACCGGAAAAAAGTGTCCATCCGGAGCCTGTAATTGCAGTTTTTTTATGTCTCTTATGGTCATGCGTGTAGTGGGATCAACCCACACTCGTACGCCAATGAGCTGCTGACCTTTTAGAACCTTCGTCGTGACTTTGCCGCTTAAATAATTATTGAGCTCCTCTGTTATCGCTTTCGGGTCGACTCCTTCCAGAGCGGCATTATCGCGATCGACCTGGATGTCAAGCGCAGCCCCCGCAACAACGACACCGTTTTTAACTTCGACGACGCCATTCACCTGTCGAACCGCCTGTGCAATCTTGGGGGCGATATTCAGCAATGTGTTTTCGTCGGGACCAAAGAGCTTTATGTCGATCGGTTCCGGCACACCCGTAAGATCACCGACAAGGTCTTCCATAAGCTGTAAGAGCTCAACTTGCATCGCGGGAATCTTGTGTTCGATCTTCGTCCGTATGTCCGACATGATTTGCGAGATTGGCGGCCTTGGAAATGGCTTCAGGCGTACGAAGAAGTCACCCTGATTCGCTTCCGTAACGCCCCCGCCAAGTTGGAGTCCCGTGCGACGGGAATATGTTTCAACCGCGGGCGTCGATTGCAGGATAGCTTCGACCTGAGATAGTTCACGGTCGGTCTCCTCGAGCGACGTCCCGGGCGGCGCTCGGTAATCGATGACAAATCCACCCTCGTCCATGGATGGCATAAACCCCGATTTGACATGGCCGAAGGCAAACCATCCGATGCCAAGTATTGGCGCAATAATCAAAATTGCAATCCATGAGCGTGCGAACAGAAACTGCATGGCTCGTCCATACGCTTTGCCCAGCTTATGTCCGTGCTTGTTGCCCTTTCCGGTCTCGCTTTCCTTTTTTCCAAGAAACTGCGCCGACAGGATAGGAACTGCAAGCCACGCAACAAGAAACGAAATGAAGAGACTTGCGGCCATGGTTATTGAGAGCGCCTTAAAGAACTCTCCTGTGACGCCCGAAAGAAACGCGAGCGGCGCAAAAATTATGATCGTCGAAGACGACGAGCCGACTAAAGGTTTTGTAAGTTGGCTGGTCGCGTGGATTACCCTGTCGCGATGCCCGCCTTCTCCCCCTCGAAAGCGACGCATGATATGCTCGACCATGACGATAGCATCATCAACGATCAGACCAACTGCCGCAGCCATTCCGCCGAGCGTCATAATGTTGAGGCTCATGTTCAATACAGAAAGAAGCTGAACCGTCACCGCCAGGACGATCGGTACGGCAAGACTGGCGATCAGCGTTATTTTCCAGCTTCTCAGAAAGAGGAAGAGAACGACTGCGGCCAGCAATACGCCAACGCCTATCGCATCCCGCACGCTTCCTTCGGATCTGAGGATGAGATTGCTCTGATCGTACCAGTTTGAAATCTTAACCGCACCGCCTTGAAGTTCCGGAATGCGCTTTTTCACTTCCTTCAGCTTGGCTTTTATGGCCTTTGCAATCGCTACAGTATTGCCGCCGGGCTGTTGATAAATACTGAAGAGTACGGCTTGCCGGCCATCGGCTGTCACTCTCAGATATCGGGGTTTCGTGTCTCGCCGGACCTGTCCTATATCTTCAAGGCGGACAACACCGTCAGGGCCGGCGCGCACGATAGATTGCTTGATCTGCTCGATTGACTTGAAACTGGTGTCGGAGACGATGAGGTAGAGCTTATCATTTTGCTGTAGGTGACCTACTGCCGTGAGTACGTTGGAACCAGATAGCGCCTTGGCGACGCCGTTCAATGTAAGACCGAAGGAACGCAGTTTACCTTGGTCGACCGCTACGCGCCATTCCTCAATGTCCCCTCCTTGTACGCCTACATTCGCGACACCCTGAACGGTCGCGAGTGCCGGCCTGAGTTTGTAAAGTGCCATGTTCCGCAAATCGACGAGGGACCGGGAGTTAGAAGTCAATGCATAAGCGATGACCGGATAGACAGTAGGCTGCATCCGTCGGACATCGAAATTCGTCCCCGACGGCAGGGTCGACAGAATTCTGCCGATCTGCGCATTGATCTGCAGCGCTGCAATCGACATGTCTCGGCCCCAGTCAAAATCGACGCTGACATCGGCCGAACCCCTGCTTGTCACCGATCGAATGTTACGAACGCCGGGAATGCCGCGCAGCGCTTCCTCGACCGGGCGTGTCACTTCGATCATCATGCGTTCAGCCGGCCTGTCGCCGGCATCAAGCCCAACGCGCACGCGAGGAAAGTCTACGCGTGGGAACAACAAAACCGGCAATTCGGTGAGGCTGAATCCACCCAGGATTGCAAGTATCGTCAGCACGAAGATGACCGCTCGCGATTGATGTTGTGCCCAGTGCGCCAATCTCATTGTCCACCCGTTGTCTTTACGGACATACCGGACTGCAGCTCATAATTCCCGGCAAGAACAACCTCATCGCCTTGCGAAAGCTCGTCGCTTAAAACCTCGACTTTTTTGGCTGTTTGAATCCCCACACGGACTTGATGTTTTACCGCATGACCGTTCCTTATGGTGAACAACTTGTACGCATTTCCATCAGGGAGTACGGCTTCACGTGGAACGACAAGACCCGTGGCGGAAGCTCCGTTCAGTATCCCTTTGATATAGGCGCCCAACTTTATTTTTGCTCCGGAAGGCAGAGAAACCAGGACATCAATCAACTGGGTGGTGGGATCGACCTGTTGTGAGACGAGCTTGACTATGCCTGCGATCGGGGCCTGGAGCGGCTCATGTACCGGGGAAAGCTCGACGCCGTCACCGACATGAATGTGGGCTATGTCCTCAGGCTCGACGCCAAGTTTAACCTCCACGTGATCCCCCTCGGCGATCGTCATCAATGGATTGCCGGCGGAGACCAATGCTCCGTCCTTGGCGCTGACTGAAATGATCACCCCTGGGTGGCTGACCTTCAAGATGCTCTCCTCGCCAATGCCTTGCGCCTGTAGATTTTCGAGTTCGCGTTTCGCCGCCTGTCGGGTTTGCTGCGCCTGCAAGAGCTTTGTTTTTACTATAAGGTGCTTTCGGTACTGCTGCTGGACCTCATTGAGGTTCTTCTCGGCTGCAGCGAGCTTGTCTTCAGCCTGTTGGAGCTGCAGGCGGGATTTCTTGCTGGGCGCAACTTGGATAAGCGGCGTGTCCAGCTGGACAGACTCGCCACTACTGACAAAAACTTTTTCGACAATTGCTTCATATGGCAGCACCAGCACTCTCGAAGCGGTAGGTGGAGCGATAGCACGACCGTACGCTGTTATGTGCTCTGTGATCGTTTCGTGACTGATTCGCGCTGTTTTAACCGGCACTACAGGGCGCTCTTTGGATGCCGCCGCCTGGTTTCGACCGGCATTACCTTCACTGTGCACAAACCAGTACCCAACCCCGGCCGTGGCCAGAATCATGACTCCTATGCTCGTCCATTTCATCCATGTTTTCATGTCTGGCCGGCCCCTGTGGAACTGGAGTTTGAAGGGTCGCTCACGGCGGGCATCGGCTGAGGCTCGTTAAAGGGCTGTTCCTGTGAGAGCCGGTCATCTGTCAATTGCCTTTCGACGATAAACGGCAGCCATAAGCCGACGACCGCGACACTGATACATTTGTGCATGTGGCGGTTCATGGATTTTCCTCCCCGTTTTGAGCGCGGGACAGGTATTCCCCGGCGGCGATTTCCAGGGAAACGAATCGTTCTACCAGGCTCAGCTTTAGATCGATGAGCGAAACGCGTTTAGCTATCAACTCATCTCGAGCATTGTAGTACGTCAGCACATCCGCATTGCCATGCGCCAGAGCATCATGATACGTTGAAACCAGCTTCTGCAGGACCGGCAGGTAGGCCACGGTTGCCCTGATTTGCCCGGCAATTGCTTTAAGTTCCGCCCGCAGCTTGACAACAGTCGACCGCGCATCGAATAGCCGGACCACGTATTCATCGAAGAGCTTCTGCCGCGTTGCCTGTTCTATGGCGATCTTTCCCCGGTTGAGGTCGAAGATGGGCAGTCCTATGGTCAGAGACAAACCTTGTGTGACGATGTTGCCGGTATCACGGGCCTGGCCTATGCCGGTGGTTAATCTGGGGAACTGTCCTAAAACCGCGGCTCGCAAGTTCTGTTCCTGGCTCTGATAGCCGATTCGCAGAGCCACCAGGTCCAGGCGTCTGTCTTCGAGGTTCTCAAGGATTTTCTCCGATGGCGGCAGGGCCGAGACCCGAGGCAATTCAATCGTGCTTCGTAGCCGGATGGCATGGCCCGGTTCAAAACCTATCGCTTTCTGCAGGGCAAAGCACTCCTGTTCCATATTCTGCCGGATTCCCAAAGCCGAAAGGTGTACTTTTTCCAGAGAGGCTTGGGCCGCGGACAGTTCGACAACGGTCATTGCGCCGATGTTTACCGCCCGCTGAACCGCTTTCAGATTCTGACGCAGGCCTTCTTCTTCCTGCTCGGCAATGTTCAACTGCCGCTCGAGCAGATATAGACGGTAGGCGCTCTTCTTGGCGGTTTCAGCCACCTGCCACTCCTGCCAGGCCACATCGAGCGCCACCGAAGAGACGTGGAGGCTCGCAGCATCGACTTGTGCTCCTCTGGTGATAATTTTAGAAATATCGTAGTCTAGGGTCAAACCATATGCATTCACGGTACCCCGCGTATCGCCGGCAACTGGGAAATCCATGCTGGCACCGAACTGCGGGTTAGGCAGGATACCGGCCTGGAAGAGTTGCGCAGCCGATACTCCCTTCTTGTCGCGCTCCGCCTTCAAGCTGGGATTGACGAGCACCGCCAGGATAGCCGCTTCGTCCGGGCTCATGCCGGCCTGTTCATCGACCTTTACCGGCATGAGGATGGGATGCTTGATGCGATCTGCTTCAACCGTGAGAACGGACATGGCAGGCGTTGCCAGCTTGTCGGCTACGGCCGCTTCCGTCAGCGGCATGGCATGATAGGACACACAGCCTGCTTGGGCAAAAATCACCAGGTAAAGGCAGGCAACCATTCTTATCCTTTGGCTCTTTCTGGAATTTGCCGTTTTCATGAAAATACTCCGAGGTACTCCCTTGCGAGGTGGTATGAGATTACTATATGGAATATTACGGTCGAAATTCTTTTGCCTAGCAAAGTTATTATATATTTTTCGGTTAATCTCTATGAGATTATAGACTACGTAGCTTTATTTTCTCATCCGTGGCTATCAAGAGCGTTGAGCTCGGTAAGGAGAGAATGCAATGATGCGTTACACGCCATGGTATCCTGCCGTACACCGCGTAGATTTCTCAGCACAGTATCAATGGAATCGTCCAAAGAAGCCCATTTCCCCTTGTTCATTGAGCGAAGTCGTGCTGCGGCATTATCCCAGGCGGTCTCAAGATCATCTACCCTCGACTTAGCGTGAGCCAGATCGCCGGCCTGCACAAGTCCTAGCGTATCCTGGGCAATTTTCCGAAACTCTGACAAATCTCCTAATGGGGCGTTCGGTGAACTGTTTGCCATCGCCTGGGTTTGTAATTCCGAGCTTCGCCAGCAGTAACCGGCCCCAGCTGTGATCACCAGTAAAGCTACGGCTACTACGACCTGCCAAACAGCACCAGACGGATTTGCTCCGGATAAAGGTTTTGTTGATCGGGTCGAAATCAGATCTTTGCGGGTCAAGGTAAGGAAAACCACGACCGCAAGAATTGCCGTCAGGAAAACCGCACTGGTAATGGTTGCACCGAGCCCGAGTCCGCCGTTGGTTTGTGTCTGGGAGAGATAATCGCCAAGTGATGCCCCCAATGGACGTGTCAGGATGTAGGCAAGCCAGAATGCCAAAACGGCATCAAGGCTGAACCTCCAGGCAATGGTTATCAAGATTATGCAGGTGCAGACGATGATTCCGGTTACCAGATAGCCGAGGCCGAGACTCTCTGCCATAAGATCTCCAGCCGCCGTTCCCAAGGCAAAGGTAAAAAGAATGGCGAGCCAATAGAAAAGTTCTCTTCGCCTGGTGAAAATGGAATGAATAGACAGCGTTCCCTCCTTGAGGTACCACATGAGAAAGGTAAGGGCTAAGGCAATGCTGAAGAGAGCAGTGCTTGCCTCAAGTGGAAAGTTCAGGCTGTCGGTCAGAATATCGGTAATCAGTGTACCGAAAATACTGATCAAGACGACCGCCGACCAATACAAACCTGGTATGTATTTGTTCTCTCTGAACTGCAGGAAAAGTACAACCAGAAGGAATACGCCCATGACAACGGAAGTACCGGTCAGACCAAACCCCAGATTGACGTTCAGGAAATCGGAAGCTGTCTCCCCGACTGTTGTACAGAGGACTTTTATAATCCAGAAATAGAGCGTTACCTCAGGGACTTTGCTTAACATAAGATCTTGGGGACGATCTTTAAAAGGAATGGATTGTTCATTATTTTTGACCATTTTGTTCTCCTGACCGTAGAAAATCGTAAGAGTTGGATTGCTTATTTAACATCATTTTACTGCAAGATATTTCCGGCACTATGAGCGATCATATATGAAGTAAGCACACGATAAAAAAAGTGACCGGCAAATTTTCCTCTCTTTTTGATATTGATCTCTTTCATCCGGCCAAGATGGCGGTAATGATTGGCAAAAAGAGCGGGGGATAATTGCTTTTTATCTTTCGATATCAGCAGTATATCCCGGGACAAAGCAAGGGAGGGAGGGTACCAATAGTTATACATAAGTGAGTCAAAGCCAAACAGCTGCCTTCCTGTTGCCTCAGTTACATTGGAATTTTCCTGTTCTGCGGGATTATGCTTTTGGAGATAAAATGCCAATCCACTGGCCGTCCTGTATTTATCCATACCTACTACAAGTAGAGGCTGCTGATCGGCAGAACTGTGCACGAGGTTATCAACCTGTTGGGCGAGGTCGTCCCAGCCAAAGAGGAAAACGTTGTTCGTAAACGGGGTGGCAGGCAGACCAAAGGCGCAATAATAGAGCAGAGCTCCATAGGTAAACATGATAAAGACAAGTGTTCTCGGCCAGAGTCGGGATACCCATTGCCCCAATTTGCCATTGCCCCCCACCATGCTGTGGGCGATAAATGGCAGTGTTGACAACCATAACGGTCCAGTCCAATTCAGTTTAATCTCCTTGATAAAACTAAAGAGGATAAAAATGCATAAAGGTACGATGGCCATTGTCAGGCAGAATAGGTATCCACTCCGGTACGTATTGTCATTTGCACGGTTGGATTCTCCCCTCACTGCGAATCGGAGGCGCATACTGGTGATCGCCCCAAGAAAACCGGTAGGGGTAAGCAAAATAAGGACACTTATAAGGAGCATGTGTGTCGAAAAATGGGAACTGGCCAGCATCCTTTTCTGGCTTTGAAAAAGAAAGGAGGCCCAGCCGTTTTCATAGTTCCACCAGAGAACGGGAGAAAAAACGGCAATCGCCAGAAAAGCGGCTAAATAGGGCTGCGGTCTGAAAAACCACTTCCTTGCCGTAGGATCGGTAAGCATAAAAAGAATAATTGCCGGCCCGAGAAAAACGATGGTGTACTTTGACGCAAGGCCGCTTCCTAAACTTATACCTGCCCAATACCAAGACCGGGATTCCTGTAAGACCAATGCTCGATAGAAAAAATAAAGTGAACCCGACCAACAGGCGATGAGCGGCGCATCCGGCGTACTCACCAGGGCGACGCCAAAGAATACGGGCAATGAAGCTACGAGGATCACTGCCCTGAAGGCCGTGGCGCCGTTGAAGATCGATTTCGTGAGTCTGTGGATGAAAAAACCTGTAATAAACCAGCAAAGAAAAGTCCCGATGCGCACACCGAATTCATTGTTACCAAACAGTTCGGTACCGAATCTGATAAGCAGAGCGACAACAGGAGGATGATCAAGATAGCCAGCAGCCAAATGTCGGGAGTAATTCCAGTAATATGCTTCTTCTTGAATGAGTTCAATGTTACCTAAATAAAACAGACGAAGCAGGAGGGTATAGCCGATGAGGAAAATGCCGAAATTAGTCCAGTTCATTGCCTGCAGACAGAGCACATCTATGCGGACAGCGATAATTGCCGCCATCCAGATGAATAAGTCTGTGACAATCAGAGCAGCCTGGAGCAGATGGGGTGATGCTCCGTTGGCAAGAATTGGAACAGCAAGCACTCCTCCTCTAAGAAACAATCCTAACAGAACTACAGTCAGGAAACGAAGATAATTCCCTGTAAAAGCGCCGGGACTTTTTTGCCAGCCGAACAATAACGAAACAGGGTAACAGCAATGCACAGCAGCCAGGAAGCTTAATATATGGCTCGATTCCTGTGCCCAACCTCGTTCTGCAAGAAAGGTGAAAAGAGTATAATCTGATAATCCCGCTACAATCCCCAGGAAGAGCAGAATCGGCACCTTTCTTATAAAATGATGTTCACTCGAAAGTCTGCTGAGTTGGCATAAGTAGGCTTTGAAAACACTGGAACTCATTTTTGAGCATCCATGGAATCGGTCTCTAAATGTAATGGGTACCTCGAGAACTGTTAGCGAACCAGCTGCTTGTGCAAGAATTTCCAGTCCGATTTTAAATCCGGTCAGGTTTTCATCGAGATTTCTGAGCTGTTTACGAGCTACCGCAAAAAAACCGGAAAGGGGATCCCGAACAGAGGTGAGCATCTGGGCGGGTATCGAGGCGAGTTGTGAGCCAACTCGACGAATAAGCGGCCAATCGGGCATGCTGCCGCCGGTGACATATCGGCTGCCGATTGCCATATCATGGGTTCCGGCCAAAAGCGGACCAATTAAAGCGGGAATCATTTCAGGTGGATGGCTCAGGTCAGCATCCATGACGACAATATGCTCATGGCAGGCCTCATGCGCACCAGCGACAACAGCTTTCGCAAGACCGCGGGCGGAATCACGGCAAATCAGTCGAACTCTGAGGTTTCCGTGATAGCCGGCGACCAGTTCCCGGGTTCCATCCGTAGAACCATCATCAACAATGATAATTTCAGGCTCCATATCCAGTGGCAGGAAGATTTTTGAAAGCCGATGCAATAACAGCATGATATTATCTGCTTCATTCATCGTCGGGATGATTATGGAAAATTGTTTCACGCTCTGCTCACATTCAAGCTTGTTCTTATCATCTCTCATTCGGACGCCCTGCCTGTGCCGAATATCTTTGCCAATTGCGCCAGTATAAGATGCTCAGTATCAGACAAGCTATCGCCATGGCCAGGGTAATCCAGTTCAGATTGTGCATGAAAAGTTCCTCGTTGCGGCCGAACCAGTAGCCCATGCCTGCCAGCACCGTTACCCATATACCTGCGCCTAGCGCGGTTGCTGTACAAAAAACAAAGAGGTTCATCCGGGCTAGACCAGCAGGAAGCGATATATACTGACGGATGCCCGGCAAAAGTCGACCGACAAAGGTGCTGATATGTCCATGGTGCTCGAAAAAGCGGTCTGCCTTGTCAAGAGATCGGGAGCTGACCAGGAGATATCTGCCATATTTTTCAAAAAAAGGTCTGCCGAATTTCAAGGCAAGCCAATAGTTGAAGATGGCCCCAAGAAGACTTCCGGCTGTGCCGCAAAGAAGAACCATGCCGATATTCATTTTACCGCCGGCAGCAAGGTAAGCTGCCGGCGGAATCACTGCTTCGCTTGGAAAAGGAAAAAAAGAAGATTCCAGGGCCATAAGCAATACAATACCGGGATAACCGAATTGACCAATAGTATCTGTCAACCACATCACAAACTGATGAAACATGTCAAAACCTCCTGATTTTTCCAGAACCGGCCAAAGGTTTCGGGCTGAATTGGAACCCGCATAGCCCATTGGCAAGGTGCACTTCATCAATATCCCGTTGATCTATTGGAAAGGTTTTGCATGCTTGCGGCCTGCAGTTGCCGTAAACAATGCAGCCACCCTTTCTAGTCAGCATCGGGCAGGTGAAAAGCAGGTTACAGCAAGTGCCGCATTGACGGCAGGCTCCCTGTCGAGCCAGGAGTTGACGGCCTACTTTTTCTTTTTGAAAATGAACCAAGCCGAAACGACGTAATTTGCCAATGGCGTGAAACAGGAAGCGGGAGTTTTGAAATATTTGCAGGATCGTGTTAACGAACTGCCGGAAAAGAGTCGGTAAGTCGGCGATTCGATCAATCCATTCGTATTTTTTAAGAGTAATCAACTGAATCAGCTCTCCGGTTCAATAGTTGTCTGGCGTTGTTTATTGCAGAACTCTTGTACAATCATGGGCAGCTTGCAATTCCTCTAGAATATGACCAATATTATGACCTTTTAAATAAAACTTGATGAGCAAAGGGATCAGACAGGAAGGATCATGTTTGCCGCCTCTGGAGGTAGCGGAATATCAATCCCGAGCCATCAGGTCTGTTCAGCAGGCTCACAGATCCACCATGGCAGGCAGCGGCTTCCATAGCGATGGCTAGTCCAAGCCCGCTACCTTCACCCGGTGATCCCGGCAGCCGGTAAAATCGATCGAACACGCGCTGCTGTTCAGAGAAGGGAATTCCCGGGCCGCTGTCAATAATTTCAAATCCAGCTTTATCGCCTACAGATTCTAACAATCTGATGGTGACTTGGCCTCCGGGAGGAGTATATTGCAATGCATTCTCCAGTGCATTTTTGAGTACCAGCTGAAAATTTTCAAGCGTACCTGAAAGGGTGAGCTGCGCTACCTCTTCAAGCCCAAGGTCTATACCCTTGCTTTCTGCAATGGGCAGATATTCTGCGATCAATACACGTGACAGAGCGGAAATATCGACGGGCACAATCTCTAGTGTTCTTGCCTGAATTCTTGCAAGATTAAGGAGTTGTTCGGTAAGCTTTCGCGCACGCTCTATACCATCTCGCAAGGGAAGAATCCGTGCCTTCATATCTCCCAGAGATTCAGCCTTTTGCAGGTTCTGCATTTGTAGCGATAAAGCGGTGAGAGGGCTCCTGAGTTCATGTGCCGCATCGGCCACGAAGTATCGTTGCTGCCCCATGAGATTGATGACCCGCTCAAGCAGTCGGTTAATTGCATGAACGAAAGGGAGTATTTCATCAGGAACATTCTCGTCGGAAAGCTGACCAGGCTGTTCTGTCGGTTGCTCATCTAAATGATTTGCCAGTTTTTTGACGGTTGACAATTCGCTACGCACAATATGCATGATTAACCAGGCCATTACAGGGAGGAAGAGCAATGAGGGTGCAAATGAGCGGAGTGCGCTATTGATTGCGATTTCGTCCCGGCTTTCGGTCGATTGACTGACCACCGTCATTCTGTCGGTCGAGTCTAGCAGCAGAAATACTCTTAATTGATCTCCACTTGTTTCAAGGGTGTGAAGGCCGGGTGACAAATCTTTTGTGAGCCAGGTGGGACGAGGATCACCCGGTATATGTATTATGCTGATTAGAGATTCTTTGTCATTCAAGGCAGGTTTAACGTGATTTAGGTAGGAACGCTTGATTACCTGAGAGCTGTCCGCATTCCTCAATGCCAGGTGGGCAACCTGCCGCAGTGTATCATCCTGAAAATCTTTTGCCTCGGCATAGGCCAGAATAAATGAAACCAAAGCTGAAACCAGTCCTGAAATCATAATGGCAGCCCCTAACAACAATGTGAGACGACGCTGCAGTGATCGGTTCATACTGCTTTCTCCACCATCCAGCCCGCTCCGCGTACATTCTTAATGGCATCGGCACCAAGTTTCTTTCGGACACCATGAATCAAGAAATCAACTGCATTACTTTCAACCTCTTCATTCCAGCCATAGATATGTTCTTCCAATTGAGCGCGGGTGAGTATCCTGCCAGAATTAAGCAACAATGCATGCAACAATGAAAACTCACGTGCACTTAAGGCTACCGTGATCTCACCATACGTCACCTTATGTGTAGATGGATCAAGGTGTATCCTGCCATTGGTAAGCACTGGTGCTGCTTGCCCGCCCTGACGTCGGATAACCGCTCGAAGTCGGGCAAGCAGTTCATTCACATCGAATGGTTTAGTAAGATAATCATCTGCTCCTGAGTCAAGTCCATTGATGCGGGCGTCCACCCCATCTCTGGCGGTAATGACAATGACAGGAATGGTGCTTCCGGTCTGGCGCAATCGTCGAAGCACTTCCAGACCATCACGTTTGGGCAGGCCAAGATCCAATAGCACGGCTTGATGTTCGCCATACTTGAGCGTACTGACTGCAGTGTCGCCATCCTTTACCCAATCCACTGCATAAGCGGCATCCTTTAAGGCAATGGATACTGCTTCACCAATCATATGGTCATCTTCAACCAATAATATGCGCACACCATCCTCCACTACCGATTATTAGATCAGATCCAATCCGCTTGTTGCCGACGTAATCGTTGAATAACACCTGATGAAACATCACAGCGACCAAGAGGCGCGTGAGAATAAATGCAGCCCAAAACAGCTTTGCTCCCCGTTTCGCCTGGTATTGCCGCTGTAACCTTTATAATCCGGAGACAAAAGATAACCTCTGGAGCCATAGATATAATTAAGAACAAGGAATCGCTCATCATCTAGATGCTCCATGGCCGTCAGTTTAGTCCTGCTGCTCGGTGGGTACTCTTCCGATTTATCAAAGCAATTAACTCATCCCTATTGGTGATTATAAGGATTACTCGAAATCCCTATTAATGACTTCAGGGAGCAGTTGATTGCCTCAGACTATAGTAATCAAAAATTAGTAGAGAATTAGCAAAGGAAAAAATATTGAATGATTGGTTATGAATGAGAGCGGAAAACCGGTGCTGAGCTCTCATGAATAATGTTGGTGCAAAAATCGTATTTTTCGTGGTGATTGGCTCTGATATCGAGGTGATTGGGAGGTATAGATGTGACAAATGCGGAACTGAGTTTGATGTGTAGCTTGAATTGAAATTTCCTAGATTGCCCTAAACATCACAGAACTTCCGACACTTAAAGTTTGCAAAAACTTTGCAAAACTAAAAAAGCGGTTACAGGAATAACTCCTGTAACCGCTTGAAATTTTCTGGTACACCAGACAGGATTCGAACCTGTGACCCCCTGATTCGTAGTCAGGTACTCTATCCAGCTGAGCTACTGGTGCAGTGAAGAGATGATTTTATACCCTAGATTGATCGGTAACTCAAGTCTGTTTTTCTGAAATAATTTCTTTTTCTGCAGTATCAAAAAATATTTCCTTATCACCTTCTTCCGAATCCGCCTTATTCCAAATCGGTTGTCCACGTATGGTAAATACAAGCCAAAAGTGCTCTTTACAAATTGAATAGAGTCGAGGCCACATCGATGCCGCATAAAATTCAGAAGATATTTCATTTCTTAAGAAAGCTATCATCGATACAAAAAACCAGAGTCCTGTATTCATCGGCCGAGGCCAGGATTTCGGAGAAGAGGTATGCACCTTTCCTGGCGAAAAATGCATTTCCTGCCCCGATGCGCAGATCTGCATGCTCGCAGTGTATAATTTTTTCCCCGCTGAGGACGACCACGAAGAGATAGGATGTAACGAGAATCTTCACCTGCCGCGCATCATTTGATGCCCGGTATTGAATGCAGGAAAAGTCGGTTACCTTGAGGTGATGAAACTGATTTTGCGTTTCGAGAAAACGCGGAAGAACTGTCGCTGTATACATAATATGAACTTTGCATTGAAATGTTCTCGCCTGAGCATGCAGTGAAATTATTAATCCATGTGCTTCGGATTACCTGGATAATACGGAAAAATCAAGCGATAACAAAAAAGTTGACCATCACGTCACTGACTTGGCAGCTGGTACATCGAAGGTAACCGTTCACCAGCACCCCATATTCGTCCGATCAGGCCGCCTCACATAGCCAACTATAGCTCGGATGCCTGCTTGAACGAACCTGGCGCACTGGATGAACGGTTAAGGTTCGGATTATACAGCCTTCTGATGTGTACCGGTGAACGTTTACCATCGAAGTGCAGTCCGGGCCTAGCCTGGGTAACCGATTATTTGCTGAGCCGGGAATGGAAAATGGCCGTACAATAACGGGAAACCAGGAATTCCGCCGTCCCGCATGCCCGTCCTTGTAATGTCCCCTGATGATGCCGGAGCCGCTCAATCCGTTACCTGCACAAGTTTTCTATAGTCTATACCAGGACTTGCGTCAATCTGGGTACCGACCACGTTTCCCGCATGATCAATCCAGTTATGGTTGAAACCGGCAACAACTTCTATTTTTTCACCCGTTAGAGGATCAAGGGTTTCCTCGACACCGCGGACTGCCTGACCATATTTTTCAAGACTTTTTTCACCTGTCCGCCGGGCGTTCCAGAAGGCTTTGCTCTGTATCTTCGCAATGGCTGCGCCGGTTTGGGCAACAATAGTTGAAACCTGGCTCTGCAATCCTCCGTTCATGTTGGCCCATTGCTCGGTTATCCGGAAACTTTCGGCCAGATGCCGGGTGATGGCAAGAGATGTGGCGGCGTCTTTGGCCGGGGCGTCAAAACCATAGAGATAGTTCAGGAGCCACATGGAGAATGTTTCCTGGTACGTTGGGAATTGAGATAAGAGCGTACCCGCAAAGACATATTGTGCCCTGCCGGTGTCAGGACAGCTTCTGGAAATATCTCCCGTGTGCAGCTCCTGGCTGGCAAAAGGAGACTTATATCTGCGGAAAATTCGATTAATCTCGGCGGACGTCTCGGGACGACCCCGAAATTCTTTAACGATCCCGTTTTTACATTGACTTGACATTTTGGATTCGACGTAGAGCCGGGCTGCCTCCTTGCCGGGATAATAGGGTTTCAACAGGAACCGCTGGTTGTAACCGGAATCATAGGTCATGCCCTCCGTAAAGCCCATTTCCCTCAAGCCATCGTTGGGCACCAGCATGGTGGGAATTTCCGCGTCTCCCATGAACACAAGGGACAATCTGTCCGGAGAGGTAAGGCGCAGCCAGGGGCGAACGTCTGAAGCATTGAACCGGACCAGCCCGCCCTTAACCTGCCAGCCGACCGGTACCTCAACGGTAAATGCGCCTTCTGAGGGGTCGGTGAAGGAAGTATAGGCAATGTTTCCGGGGGAAGCGGCAGAATCAGACTTGGGCAGTGTGCCGATGCCGCTCAGGGTGGCACTCTTCATGATCTTTGCCAGTATCGGCGCTGCGATGGTCAATGTCCCGCGGGGGGCCGATGCCAGGACGTACGTTGCCTTGTCACCGGCACTTGTGCTTTCCCAGACCAGGGAGGAGGCATACTCCCGATCTTTGGAGATTCCATCGGCCTTGACAACGCCGGATCCAATGGTCCTGGCTCTACTGAGTTCGCTGTCTGGTTTGATTTTGCGGTTGATCGATTCAAGCAGCCGGGCTGCGCCGACTTCACTAATTTTCTGCCTGCTGAAGAGTGGCCAAATGATCAGATTTTCACCACGGCTGCCGGAAACCATGATTATTCCCTGATCCATTTTTCCCACCGACCAATCAGCCGGATGGCGTAGCATGAAGGCTGCGTCTTTCCAGGTCCGCCAGGCACTTTTCATGGCGTCACGAGTCTCCTTTTCCTCAGTTGGCGAGAGAGGATCGATCATTTCCCCGGTATCCGGCAAACCAGAATGATTGCCGTAGCCGCTATCCGTCTTACCGCCGTTGATCCGCTCGATCAGCTCATCAGCCCTGTTTTCAGCACGCGCCAGTTCCGCGGAAGACAATCGTTGGCCGATCCTGTCCAGATCAGCCGAGGCACCGGGCACCGCCTGATCGACCGCCAGAGAAATCCACGCCCACCCTTCCACCGGATCTGCCTTGGTCCCCTGACCATTAGCGTAAAGTGCGCCAAGATTGTACTGGGCATAGGGTTCGTCCGCCATGGCTCCCTGTATAAGCCATTTTATCGCCATCTGGTAATTCCGGGCAACGCCGGAACCATCACGGTAAAGCACCCCCAGATTGCCTGCGGCGATCTCATGACCTTGAATAGCGGCGCGTTCATACCAGCGAGCGGCTTCGGCGTAATTGGTTTTCACCCCCCTGCCTCGTTCATACATCAGGCCGATCGCCTGCTGTGCATCCATATTCCCAGCTTCGGCCAGAGGCAAAAGCTCCTGAAATGCGGCAACAAAATCACCGTTATTATAGAGTTCCACCCCATGATCATAATCCGCCAAAGCCGGAAAAGCATGGAGAAGGAGTGCAGTTAGAGTAAGACAGAAGGCTTGGACAGTAGTTATGAAAATTTTTTGCATCATGTACTCTTGGAT
Source organism: uncultured delta proteobacterium (assembly GCA_963835305.1). Classification (GTDB taxonomy): domain Bacteria; phylum Desulfobacterota; class Desulfobulbia; order Desulfobulbales; family Desulfocapsaceae; genus Desulforhopalus_A. The sequence continues at coordinate 13,589 of CAWIEU010000004.1, read as the reverse complement.
ATTGTAAAAAAACTGGTGAAAATTATTTCCGTAGATCAATGAGATACTGGACACTGGCCATCAGCAGCATGAGAAACTGGAGAGAAAGAAGCGCCCACAAGCCTCCGAGCTTTCGTTTTTTTCGTCGAAATGCGAATAAACTCAGGGCGGCAAATTTTATGCTTGCAACCGCCAGGACAAGTACCGATACAAGCGCCAGAACCAAAGTCTCCACCTCGGGAGGACTCATGGCTATTATTATACCAGCCGCCAGTGATAAAGCGATAATCAGGCCGGCCAGTGCCAGTCCGTTTGTCTGAAGATTCTGTTTCATGATTTTCCAATTAGCGGCTGATTCCTTAGCTGCCGATTTAAGTTTGGAGATAAGTGTCATTACCTGAATAAATCATATCGGCTTCCACCGGCTCAATCAAGGAAACCAGTCGAAAGAACAGCATGGCAATGAGCCAAGGCTCGCACATGCAGCTTTTTCCAGAGTCCATCTCAGCAACTTCGATGACTTTTTACGAGATTGTCTTTTTTTTAAAAAAGATGAATTTCGATTTGCGGAGCCGAACAGGATATCCGGCCAACTTTTAGGTATTAAAAACAAAAGGCACTTATCTCCCTGGGAGAGATAAGTGCCTTAATTTCTGAGGCAATGAGAGACGCAGGTAAGTTAGGTATTCCGAGCCTCCTAACTATTCAAAATATTCTCTTCAGCCGCGCTGCCGGTGCTGAAGAGGTACGCTATTATACCAATGGCTCGCTGACTTAGGCCGTCTTTTTGGAAATATTTTCCTTTTCAGCCTTATGAAATATTATTTCGTTATCGGCCGGTTTCATATCCACTTCAGCAATTATTGTTATTTCAACCTGATAACGCTTTTCCAGCTCACTGAGTTCACTTCTCTTATTGTTGAGCAGATAGGAGGCCACATCGAGCGGCAGATGGCACTCGATATTCTCCACCTGTTTTCGGCTGGCACCGGTCTGAATTCGCCGCAGATAATAGAGGGAAAGTGTTTCGACCGATCGCACCGTTCCCCTTCCCTTGCAATGTTCACACCGTCGATAATTACCCGCTTCAATGGGGGCCCCTAATTTTTGCCGCGAAATCTGCATCAAACCGAACTTGGATATCCGGCTGAAATCGACTTTTGCCTTGTCTTTTTTCATAGCAGCTTTCACTTCCTTTTCCACAGCAAGGATGTGCTTTTTATTGCGCATATCGATAAAGTCGACCACAATCAGACCGCCAAGATCTCTGAGCCGCAGTTGCCGGGCAAGTTCGGCGGCAGCTTCGAGATTGGCCTGAAAAATTGAAGCTTCAAAATTTTTTCCTTTGGAGGTGGAACCCGAATTGACATCGATGGCGACCAACGCCTCGGTGGGATCAATGACAATGGATCCTCCGGAAGGAAGATTTACCTGGGGCTGATAGATCGATTCTATTTGATCTTCAACGCTGTATTGATTAAAAATCGGCCGGGCCCCCTGATGTAAGCGAACATTGACGCTTCTCTGCTGCGGGGGAAGCATCTTGACGAACTCTTTAACTTGTTCCAGGGCCGTCCGGTCATCAACCAGAATCTCCTGTATAGAGGGATCAAAATGTTCTCTCAGGAATCTGAGAACACTCCGATGGTCTTCATAGACCAGGCCAACCCCATCCATCGCCTGTCCTTTATTTTTTATCTCTTCCCAAAGCTCCAGCAGATATTCCACATCACGAGTCAGCGCCTCCTGAGTAATATCGACACTGGCTGTACGAACAATCCAGCCGATCCCTTCAGGTAAATTCATGGCGGTCATGGTATCCCGGAGTTGGGACCTGCGCTGTTCACCGGAAATCTTTCTGGAGATCCCCGCCGAGTCCGAGCCAGGCATCAGCACAACGCACCGTCCGGGAATCGAGAGGAAAGTCGTCATATTTGCGCCCTTCTTGCCTACCTCCTCTTTTACGACCTGCGCCAGAATTTCCTGTCCCTTTTCAATAACGTCGGTAATGCTGATTTTTTTCCACTGATTCGTTTCCACCTGATGGCGAATTTCCGCGGATAACTCCTGCTTATAATATTCGGGATGAATTTCACTGAAAGGCAGGAAGCCGTTTTTGTCCGTACCGTAATCGACGAAGGCTGCCTGTAGACTCGGTTCGATGGCTACGATGCGAGCCTTGTAGATATTATTTTTTGTCTGTGTTCTGGAAATCGTCGAGACATGGATGGATTCCAATCGGCCATCCTCGAGCAAAGCTAACCGGCATTCTTCCGGCTCTTCGGCATTAATCAGGAGCTTACAGACTTTTTTTAACTCTTCCTTCGGCTCCGCTTCTTTGGCCTTTTCCTTGGCCGCTTGCTGCGGTGTTACCGTCAGCTGCTCAATCAACTCATCATCGGGATTCAAGGCGGAGACCAGATCCGCCGCCGCTTCTTCGGTACCGGCTGGTCCGGCGATAGCAGCTTCTTCACCCTCGTTAGCTTCTTTTTCCGCCAAAGCTGCAGCCTCGGCAACAGCAGCTTTCTTGCCGGCACCCCTTCCCCTGCGTCCCCTTGAACGTTTTGATGGAGCTTTTTCTTCCTTAGGGCGCTCCGCTACAGGAGTCAGATCAGCCACTATCTCAGAAACAGTTTCTCTTAATTCACTCAATTCAGCCGGAGCTATCGGCTCTGCCGGCTCTGCCTTTGCCTTCGCATCGGCCGCCTCAACCGGACTCGGAATCCCTTGTTCCTTGATTTCCTTATCTCTTCCTGTTTGTGATTTTCCGGCGGGTTTCCTGGAACGACCCCTCTTCTTTTTCTCGTCCCCGCTTACTTCAGCTTGCTCGACACCGCCTTCTACGTTGCCGTCGGCGGTCGGTTTTCCGGCAGTCGGTTTTCTCTTGGATCTCTTTCTCGCCTGAGAGCCTTTCTTTTCTTGTTTTTCATGCTCCGCGACCACTTTCTCCGGTTCTTGAGCTTCGATATCAGCGGGTGCCTTGGGTTCCGAGGTAGTACCGGATGCGCTGGATGCGCTCTTGGTACTCTTCCACCAGGCCCCGGTAGTCGCCTTTATTTGAATAGTCTTTTTTTCTTTGTCAGCATCTTTCTTAGCAGCCATATTTGGTCCTTTTCGCCGGATACAGGACACTCGAGTGAACGCGATCCAGCCATCTTGTTGATATAATCGCTGTCATGCAGGTCGTTAATTCCTGCATCGCAACAATCTTCGTATGAGTACTCACATTCTTATTGGAATACATTCAGCATGGTCATTTCAGTCAGCAGTCCCTAATGAAGAATTTGACAGATAACCTATTAATATCCGTAGGTTTTGACTGGATGCAAATGATTACTCAGACTGAATATACGCCTTCAATTTTTTATAGGAAGCTATCTCAGGTTGTGCCGGAAGTTATGCATTCCTTTGTTAAGACGCGATAAATCCTTTCACGTTGAGACATAAAACCTTCCCGACACACTAGTACTGTCAATTTTAATGAAACACAAATAATATTTGATTTTACCGCATGCAGAAGAGTTTATTTTCAGAAACAGATTTCTCGTCCGGGATTTTTAAGAAAATGGCGATTGCAGTTCGTCATTTTCTTTATCATATGAGGCAGATAATCTCTCTCCCTAACTTAAAGTGCATGACTTTAAACTTGACAGGGTTCGCTCTGAACCGTACATTCGAGCCTTGACAAAGTGTAAGGGTACAATCTTTCTCGTTTTTATCCGGCAGAAATGAATAATTTACAGCAATACCAGATACTTTACTCTTTTTTTAAAAAAGAGGAAAGCTTATTACGAAGCTCACGACGATCTCTTGGAAGGAGTATACCGTGTCCTTAAGTTCGTTTCGATTCAGCCGTTCTCGATTTGCCCTGATCTTATTTGTTCAGCTGTCTTTCTGTGGTTACATCTGTCAAGCGCATGCAGAAAAAACCTCTACTGAAGAATGGAATATTTCCGCGGATAAAATTATCCGTCTCGAGGTACCTAAAAAAACTATAGTCGCTCAGGGTAATGTAATACTGACAAAGCAGGAAAAGCAGCCTCCACGGCTGTCGCAAGCTGAAATCGAATCATCCTCCTGGTCGGAACTCCTGGAAGAACCGCTCACCAAACCTAAGATTCAGAAAAAAGAGATCGGGCCGCCGATATATAAGACAACCATGACGGTTAAAGCCGACTGGATGGCCTATGATGTAGATCAGGAGTCCATCAGCGCCAAAGGAAATGTCCGGATTTACACCGAAGACAACGAGCTTTATGCCACCGATGGAACCTTAAGCCTGGAAAAGGAAACCGGAAGTTTTTCCAATGCAACCATCCTGCAAAAAGATAACACTCTTCATCTCGAAGGGAAAAAAATTGAAAAAACCGGCCCAGACACCTATCGCATCAATGACGGCTGGATAATTACCTGTAAACTCGAGAACGGTCAAACCCCTCCCTGGAGCTTCGCCAGCTCGGAAACCAATGTCCGGCGGGACGGCTTTGCAGTCCTCAAGCATGCAAGGTTCAATATACGGAATGTCCCGGTATTTTATAGTCCGTATCTGATTGTTCCGGTAAAAAATACGCGGCAGACCGGTTTTCTGTTCCCGGAAATCTCAACTTCTAATAATAACGGCTTCGGAATTAACGTTCCATTCTTTCTGAATATTTCAGAATCCGCCGATGCAACTTTTTACCCCAAGTACCTGAGTAATCGTGGGTTTATGCCCGGAATTGAGTACCGCTATGTTTCAAGCGCATCCGACAAAGGCATATTTACCGCCGATTTCCTTCATGACAAGCTGTCTGATCCTTCTGAAACCGACTATTATCATGATACCGGATATACCCATGACAATAGCGACAGATACTGGATCAGAGGGAAAGCGGACTATGACTATGCTGATTGGCAGACACGTCTCGATTTGGATATTGTTTCCGATCAGGATTATCTCACAGAGTTTGACTCCGGAATTACCGGATTTGAAAGTTCCCATAACCGTTATTTGAATGTTTTTGGACGGGGTTTTGAGAATCAGACAGACACCCAACGTGAAAACACGCTCAAAACTCTCCGGAGTTGGAACGGTATTTCACTGCAGGCATCCCTGTTGGCAATCAACAACGCAGACACCAACGCCCCCGACACCAACACTCCCCTGTGGCAATTACCCAGTATTGACTATGCGGGAGTGGTCCCTATCGGGGAATCCTACTTCTCCTTTGATTGGGGGGCAAATTACGTCAACTACTGGCGGGAAGATGGAGTCGGCGGACAGCGGATCGATTTCAAGCCGGCAATATCTTCCCCGGTACCCCTTGGCCCCTACCTTGAATCGAGAGCGGAACTCTCTCTTCGTGACACCTTTTATTATGTAGAGACCTACGGAGATGCCACCTGGGACAAGAATAACGTACAGAATCGTCTATATCCTGAATTTGAATACGAAGTAGCGACAACTCTGGAAAAAGACTTTTTTTTTGATTCTAACGGTAACAGAACCTATGCCCATCAAATTCGGCCTTATGTCCAATACGGTTATATTCCTAAGGTCGATCAGAAAGATCTCCCCCGATTCGATGATGTTGATTTTATAGAAAATCAGAATCTGATTACTTATGGAATAGATAATTATATAAATAAGTACCTCAATAGCGGCGAATTAGGAGAAGATTACAATTCGATCCTGGAACTGAAGATAGAACAATCCTACGATCTTCGCAGTGATGCCTCGGGCCGGCCGTTTTCGGATATTTTCTCTGATTTTAAATGGAATCCGTTGACCGGTACCTACTTGTCTTACAAAACCTACTATAATGTCTATGACAATAAATTTGATCGGCACACCCTGGAAGCGTATTATAATGACAGCAGGGGAGATTATCTAAGTCTTGATTACAGTTATAATGAAGCGGCCAATATTGAAGAGATTAATGCGTATTTTCTCGCTCGTCTTACCGGCAATTGGTTCGCAGGCGGAAAAATCGAACATTCAATCTCAGCAGATGAGACTGTAGAAGCCCGGGGATCTCTCACCTATCAGACAGCCTGCTGGTCTGTGAAATTTGAAACAAGGTATACCCCCGATGATATCGCCTACCTTGTGGTGTTTACTCTGGCCAATATCGGTTTTCCCCTGGGGCTCAATTTTTAGAACCTTAGAAATTCTTTTCCGGCTTTTTAGTACCTTAGAGATTCTTTCCCGGCTTTTTGGGAAAAAATTTCATAAAGGTACTTATCCCCGTGGTTTGCGGGGGTTGGGAAAGAATTTCGTGAAGGTTCTTATCCCGGCTTATTTTCCGTTTACCGGAGTTAGTTTCATCCTTTTCCGGGCAAACATCAGTTTGCCGATGCGACCGCCAACAAAGATGAGGGCTTACCATGCACTATGATATTTTCAATGGAGATGCTGACGGGATTTTCTCCCTTCAACAATACCGCCTGGAATACCCCCAGCCGGAAAGTCAATTAATAACCGGCGTCAAGAGAGATGTCCGATTGCTCGCCCAGCTTGAAAACGTACGGAACGGCAGCCTAAGTGTTTTCGACATCTCCCTCGACAGTAACCTCACCTCGCTGCAGCAGTTGCTTCGACAGCAAAATACGATTGTCTATTTTGATCACCATTTTGCCGGTACAATACCAAAATCTCCAGATCTTCAAACGTACATTGACCCAACTCCCGATACCTGTACCTCGCTGATTGTCAATTCGACTCTCGGTGAAAAGCATTACCTTTGGGCCATCTGCGGTGCCTTCGGGGATAATCTGCACCAACTGGCAAGGCAGTATGCAGAAAACAAGGGATTATCGGAGCAGCAGGCAGGTCAATTACAGGAATTGGGCGAGCTTTTTAATTACAACGGATATGGAGCGGCTATCGAAGATCTCCATTATCACCCTAAGCAACTGTTTCAGTCGATAAAACCCTACGACAATCCTTTTGATTTTATCGAAAGTTCAAAAGAGCTGGTCGCTCTGAGAACAGGCTATCAGGAAGATATAGCCTCGGTAATGCAGATAAAAGAGCTGAAAATTCCTGGTAAAAACAGGGTCTATATTCTGCCTGACACTGCCTGGGCCAGGAGAGTGTCAGGAGTTTTTTCCAACTTCAGAGCAAGAGAGCTGACCAGCGCCGCTCATGCGGTTATTACCAAAACAAATAATAACAGTCTGAGAATCAGCGTTCGTGCCCCGCTTGATGATCGACGCAACGCCGATGCCCTGTGCAAACTTTTTCCAACCGGTGGCGGCAGAGCTGCCGCAGCAGGAATCAACAGCCTGCCGGAGGATCAACTCGATGCATTTCTTGAAAAATTTCTCTCTTTCTATAATTGATGGCGTCGTAAAAAGCTAAAATCTGCAATGGCTAAATAGAGACTTGGTATGTTCCTTCGGTTGCAGCTCATCATTCTGCTTGCAGTTCTGCGGTTATTTCTACCAACGGCAGGACTCTTTGCCCAGAGTACCAATGATAGCCACAAATCTCTTTACCGCGTTATCGCGCAGGATATTCCTTTTTTCTTCGACGATATGGATATCGATTCCCTCATCGTATCCGCCAGACACCAGGCTGCTTATCTGCACAGGCAAAATCCCGAAAAGGTTATTACCTTTGGCCTCGACAGATATTCTAACCAATGGCTGCTGCACTCCATTCAGGCACTTCTTGCAAAACTGGAACAAAGACCGGACAGAAAAGAACTGAATCAATTTCTTCATAAAAATTATCTTTTTTACCAGGCGGGTGGACGGACCGGTCAACAGGATCGCCGTATGCTGGTTACCGGTTATTACGAGCCGGTGTTTGCCGGCAGTCTTATAAAAAAGCCACCCTTCCTCACTCCTCTGTATTTCCCACCGAAGTCGCTGGCAGTGCTTTCCTACGTGGATGGAAAAAGTAAAATCGGCCGCTACACTCAGGACAATAAATTTGTCAGCTATTGGACCCGTGCCGAAATTGAAAACAGCAACCTGCTGCAGGGATGCGAACTGGTCTATCTCAAGGATCCCTTCGATGCCTTTCTCCTGCATGTTCAGGGATCAGGAAGGATTCAGCTGCCGGATCAATCGATTCGTTCTGTTCGTTTTGCCGGTTCCAATGGTTTGGAATATAAATCCATAGGCAAACTGCTGGTCGATGAGAATATTATGACACTGGAGGAAGTGAGCGTGCCGGCCATCAGAAGCTACCTGCGCCGTCACCCTGAACAGCGGCAACGGATTCTGCAGCATAATCCACGCTTCATCTTTTTCAACTGGGGAGATGCTCTTCCTCCGGAAGGAAGCAGCGGAGAAAAACTTACTCCCGGCAGATCGATTGCCATGGACACCTCGGCTCTCCCTGATGGAACCATTGGTTATTTGATTTCACGCCGGCCCCGGGTCAATGGAGACGGTCACATTTCAGGTTGGAAAAGTTTTAGTCGTTTTGTGTTTCCTCAGGATTCGGGAGCCGCCATTAAGGGGCCAGGGAGAGTCGACATCTTCTGGGGCACTGGTGAGTATGCAGAACTTGCCGCAAGTCATATGAAAGAGGAAGGTAAACTCTATTTTCTGGTGAAAAAAGGTTATCCGGGTATCCCATAATCCCCTAAACCCGGGAACAGCTACAGTGCTTTTTGTTTTGCCCAGGAGGCGATCATGCCTGCCCAGCTTAAACGCCCTATTGTAACACTGATCACCGACTTCGGTCTGACCGATGAATATGTAGGTGTTATTAAAGGAGTTATCCTCAGTCACGATGAAAATATTCGCATAGTCGACATCACTCATCTGGTCCCCGCTCAAGATATTCGAACTGCGTCTCACCTTCTGGCCCGATCGTATGCTTTTTTCCCTTCCGGGACAGTTCATCTGGCTATTGTCGATCCCGGAGTCGGTTCAGAAAGACCAATCCTGGCCATTGACTCAGGCTCTCATTTCTTTGTAGGTCCGGATAATGGTATCTTTACTCCAATCTTAAAAACAGTCAGGCACTTGTCAATTCATCGTGTAACTGAGCCGGAGCTTTTTCTAAAAAATGTCAGCAATACCTTTCACGGCCGGGATATTATGGCTCCGGTGGCGGCACAATTGGCGATGGGACTTGCCGTAGACAAGGTCGGGGCGAGGATCGATCCTGAAGATTGTTTGCTGAATGGTCCCGGCCCCTGTTCGGTAATCGATGGTGTTCTCCAGGGTGAGATCACCCATACTGACAGATTCGGCAATCTATGCACCAACATTTCCCGCTGGGACGTGGAGCAATTCAGCGGTGGGAAAAAAATAACTATCCAGGTAGGGGAAAACCTGACATGCACCGTGGAGACTTTTTGTTCGTCATATGCAGATCAGGTGAAGAAGGCGCCTCTGGCTCTCTATGACAGCCATGATTTTCTTGAGATAGCAGTAAATATGGGCAACGCCTCGCAACAGCTCGGCGCGTCGACCGGCTCCAGGATCTTTATATTTCTTCAGTGAAGCGCTGCCGTATTGTTGTTTTACGATTACGCAGCTCAATACGGCGGCAGCAAATCAGCCAAGATCGCCAGTGGCTTACCTGGACGCAAGAAGAGCGAATCTGTCCCAGAAATCGGGAAAAGACTTGGCGACGCAATCCTCTCCGGTAATTTGCACGCCGGGAATTCGCAAGCCCGCTACGGCAAGACTCATGGCCATGCGATGATCTTTATAGGTTTCGATAACTGCGCCTTGAAGCCCAACGCCTCCTTCACCGTGAATAACCATGGCTGCTTCCCGCTCTTCAACTTTCACACCCAGTTTAGTCAGTTCGGTCACAACGGCGGAAAGCCGGTCACACTCCTTGATACGCAGATGAGCAATATTTTCGATCACCGTTTTTCCATGGGCAAAAGCGGCGACAACCGCCAGGGTAGGCACCACATCCGGCATATCGCCCATGTCCACTCGTATCCCTTCAAGATGCGGAGTTCCCTGCAAAGTAATGCCGTTTCCTGTCCTGCTGACTTCGCACCCCATTCGCCCTAAAAGCGGCACAAGCATGGCATCGCCCTGGAGCGAGGGAACGGGGATGTTAGTCACGGTCACCCGTCCGCCCGTTACAGCCGCTGCGGCCCAAAAGTAGGAGGCGTTTGAGGCATCTCCCTCAATTTGATACTCTCTTGCCCGATAACACCCTTGCGGTATGCTGAAGTAACTGAAATCCTTGGAACACTCGACAGGTATGCCAAAGGCGTCCATCACCGAGAGTGTCATAGCGACATACGGTTTGGAAAGAACTTCTCCTTCTACTTTCAGAATCGCCGGTGTCTTGGCATAAGGAGCCACCAACAGCAAAGAGGAGAGATACTGGCTGCTTTTTCCCTCCGGCAGGACGGTGCTGCCGCCAGCGAGCCCTTGTCCGTTGATCTTGAGAGGAGGGCAATCGGTTCCTCGCGTGGAGGTTATATCCACTCCCCATCCCTGCAGCGCCTTCATCAGCGGACCGATAGGCCGCTGATGCATTCGGGGATCTCCATCGATTATGTACGATGAATTGCCAAGAGCAGCTACGGAGGTCAGAAATCGTGTAGCCGTACCATTATTGCCAAGGAAAATGGGTCCGCTGGCAGGTTGAATCAAGCCGGCATTACCATGCACCAGCCATTTTTTGCCTTTGTCCATGGTAATACCCATCTGCATGAGAGCTCCTGAGGAATATTCAGTATCTTCGCTTTCCAGAGGACCAAGCAGAGTGCTCGTCCCTTTGGCAAGAGCGGCTGCAATAAGCGCCCTCTGGGTAAGACTTTTTGAGCCGGGGACTTCAATGGCCACGTCAACATGTGCAAGAGGCTGTATTTCTATCATAATTATCTCACAGGAACAGTTAGAGGGCTGGTAGTGGTGGTGCAGTCTTACTACGGAGGCCACCGATAAGAGAACGGATTGATGTCAGGTTTTGGGCCTTGGCATAAGCATAAAGGCCGTCAATGACATCTTCACTGGCTCTGGGATTCACAAAATTTGCGGTGCCGATCTGTACTGCGGTTGCTCCGGCCAGCATGAATTCCAATGCATCTTCCGCAGATTCTATGCCGCCAATGCCGATAACCGGAATTGACACCACCCTGGCAACTTCATAAACCATGCGCAGGGCTACCGGTTTTATTGCCGGGCCGGAAAGACCGCCGATGACATTGGCCAGAACAGGTTGCCTCGTCTGCAGGTCAATCGCCATGCCTATAAGAGTATTGATAAGAGACACGGAATCCGCGCCCCCGTCCTCAACCGCCCTGGCGATAGCAGTTATATCCGAGACATTCGGGGATAATTTTACCATCACCGGCACGCTTGACGATTTTTTGACCACTGAGGTTACCGCCGCCGCCATCGCCGGATCGGTACCAAAAGCAACGCCGCCTTTTTTCACGTTCGGACACGAGATATTCACTTCTATTCCCGCCACTCCCGGAACCCCTGCCAATCTTTTGGTAATTTCCTCGTATTCGGCCAGGGAATCTCCCAGAATATTCACAATAACGGGCACATCCAGACGGGAGAGATAAGGCATTTTCTCGGAGATAAACCGGTCGACTCCGACATTCTGCAAGCCGATGGCGTTGAGCATGCCACAAGCGGTTTCGACGATTCTCGGTGGTGGATTGCCGGCTCGGGGATGCAACGATATCCCTTTGACTATCACGGCTCCGAGACGATGCAGATTCATAAGACTCTCAAATTCCCGGGCATAACCGAAAGTTCCGGAAGCGGTCATCACCGGATTGGCAAGTTCGAGAGAGCCTATGTTCACCGTAAGATCGGGCAACTTCGTTTCTTTAATGTTCGGATCTACCATAGCAAATCCTCCGCATCATAAACCGGACCGTGGAGACAAACATGGGTATAGGTTCCATTTTTAGCCGGTCTGCTGCAACCGAGGCAAGCCCCCATACCGCAGGCCATAACGCTCTCGACGGAAACCTGGCATGGCACACCCATAAACCTGCAAATCTCACTCACTCCTGCCATCATCGGTTCAGGTCCACAGCTATAGACAGTACAGCCGTCCGGCAGGCTTACCTGCTCTAATATTTCGGTAACAAAACCCAGGTGCCCCAGGGAACCGTCATCGGTCGCAGTGAGGATGCTGAGATTAAACTGCCTGAAATCATCAAGTAACGGTTCGATTTCTATTTTCTCACGTGCCCCGAGTATCACCAGATCCTGACTGCTATCTTCTTTCAGACGGCAATTTTCCTTGACCAGAAAAAGCAACGGCGCGATCCCCAGGCCCCCACCTACTACTACGGCAGGAGAGGTTTTATCAATACGATAACCTCGGCCCAATGGTCCGAAAACTGAGAGATTTTCCCCTGGTCTGCTCCGGGCAAGAAGTTCTGTTCCCTTTCCGACAACCTTGAAATAAATCTGCATCATTCCTTCGTCAGTAATCTGGTGAACAGAAAATGGCCTGCGCAATAGAGGATCCTTATTTAGACCGGCCTTGATCATGACGAATTGTCCGGGTTTTGCACTCTCGGCGATCTGGGGAGAATCGAGCGTCAGACGATAGTTATTTTCAGAAAACCGTTCAACACGGGTAACGGTTGCTTTTTCCTGGTATTGTGCCATGGTTACGTTATATACTTTAAAAGTTATTGATTTTCAGCTGTTACTAACACCCGCAAAGCACGGGTATAAGTACCTTTCACGAAATTCATTTTTAAAAACAAGAAATGAATTTCTAAGGTACTAAACGAATTTTAAGCAATTTTTCTACAATGATTATCGATCATTTACCTATTATTATATCGGCCATTTTCGGCATGCTTATCGGCAGTTTTTTAAATGTTGTGATCCTGCGTTTGCCTAAGGAGGATCAGTCCATAGTTTTTCCAGCCTCACATTGTCCGCAATGCTCTGCTCCTCTGCATTGGTACGAAAACATTCCGATTATCAGCTACCTTATGCTACGTGGAAAATGCGGGCATTGCAAGATGCCTATTTCGGTCCAGTATCCGCTGGTCGAATTGATGACGGCGCTCCTGGCGGCAGCCCTCGTCTACAAATTCCAGCTCTCCATCGCTGCTGCCGGATATTTTCTGTTCAGCGCCGCTCTTCTGGTAATCATTTTTATAGACATCCATCACCAGATAATCCCGGATGTAATCAGCCTGCCGGGCATTGTCCTTGGTGTACTTTTCTCTCTTGTCAGCGACACCGTCAGCTGGCAAAGTTCGCTCCTCGGCCTGCTGGCCGGCGGAGGTGTTCTCTATGCGGTCGCCTCTTTTTATTTCCTTTTGCGAAAAATCGACGGTATGGGGGGAGGAGACATCAAACTGCTAGCCATGATTGGGGCCTGGTTAGGCTGGCAATCTTTGCCTTTCGTCATTTTTGCAAGTTCTTTCAGTGGATCCATTGTTGGCCTAATCGCCATGCTCTACCAAAAAAAGGGAGGGCAGACCCGTATTCCTTTCGGACCTTTTCTTTCCCTTTCAGCACTCATTTATACTTTCTATTCAGCAAAAATTCTTTATCTTTTCAACCTCTATCTTAGTGGCCAGTGGCCGTAACCTGAATTTTCATGGATTTTGTTTCGAGTCCGTAGTGTTACAAAAGCAGGTGCATAGGATAGGATATGGCACCTTGGTTTGCACCTCGAATACATGGCAATCTCGGCTTAT
>CAWIEU010000003.1:0-255350 GCA_963835305.1 uncultured delta proteobacterium | reverse complement strand
GGCCTGACTGGGGCTACTTTTTTCCCGAAATGGTCATTCCGGATATAAATAGTTAAGTTGCGTAAATAACAAATGACATGACCAAAAAAGAATTCCTTAGAGAACCGAAGGTATTGGTTTTTATCAACAAGAAAACCGCGAAGAAGCAATTGAAATTGCGCATGATTTGGTTTCAGAACTTCATGAGCAAAAAAAAGCAAAACAATGATACGGTCGATTTTATTCTGTTCGAAATTCATCCAGCCCAAATCAGATCTTTATATTTTTCCCTGCGTATGCGCTTGTAAATCAAAAACGCGAAGGTGATGCTGAGCCAATATATGATTATATCGTTTCAATTGAATCTGAAAACACATCTGCCCTTAATAATTTATCAAATATTAAAAAGAACAAGGGTAACATTGAAGAAGCATTTGATGTAATTAAAAGAACATATGATATAGAACCAAATGATGAAATTATCCAGTGTATTTTCAAAAAACTTGTCTTCTCTTTTTAGAAAAAAAGAAGATATACGTTTAAGTTTTAAACATGCATTGACATATCGAAAAAGAAAATGATTTTGTTTTAAGCAAGTTGAAAAATTTCATTAGTAATGTAAAAAAGAACGTGATTTCAAAGATAATATAATACCAATACCAAAGTGGAAGTTTAAAGTGTTCATGGTATATATGAGCAAAAAGCCTTTTCTCTTTTAGATCAATGGCTAGAAAAAGCTTATTTGAGAAAAACCGGAAATCGTGGTCATTACAATGAATTTGAATATGAAGTCAATCCATTCTCAGAAGATGGGATTAGCAAATTAAAACCTACAAAAATGAATTAAATTGGATTGATGAACAATTGAGGAAATTCGCACGTTGAACATCTCGAAAATATTTCATACTATGAAGTGTTAAATAAAATACAGAAAGTCAAAAAAAATATAAGAACAGTTCTAATGCGTGATGTTAATGAGTTGTTTTTGAACCAAATAATGGGGAACAGTAAGGCGGTAGTCATACTATTGGGTCCAATCGTAGAAATCTTACTGATTTACTATTGTGAGAAAAAAAAATATTCAAAAGTATCTCTACCAAAGACATAATAAGGCAGTATCAAAAAAGCTATACGAATGTGATCTCGGGAGACTAGCTCAGCCTTCATTGAACAAAACAAACTACTAACCAATGTACTAGTTCACATGGCAAATATTTCAAGAATTTATAGGAACTATGTCCATCCAGGCAAGGAACTTAGAGAGTCTGAAAGCTTGACTGAGACAAAAGCAAGTCTATGTTTCATCAGTACTCGAAAACAATATGCACTTAACAAAAATTGCTGCTGAAGCCGGAAAAAGCCCGGGTCCAGCACAGGTTTAATTGTTGGGCATAGAATAAGAGAAATTCGAGAAGACAAGAAAAAGAGGAGCATGTAGTACATTATTTATTAAGAAAAATATAAGATTAATTTGGAGGTGAATTTATGCACGTAGCACCAATATTTGAGAAGACTAAATTCACACTAGAACAAGATTTATGCTTTGTGCTAATGCCTTTCAGCAAGGATCTTGCTCCAATATTTTCTGATCATATAAAGCCAGTATGTAATCGACTAAATATCAATTGCATAAGGGCTGATGATATATTTTCAAACACCTCAATTATCGAAGATATATGGTGTTCAATTAATAAGGCACTGAGTAATCATTGCTGATCTTACATCTAAAAACCCAAAAATATGCTGTGAAATAGGAATTGCCCATACAATAGGAAAACCCTGTAATTCTTTTAACTCAGGACATTGATGGTATTCCTTTTGATCTTCGACATCTGCGACATATTCTTATCAATTCACTCCACTGGAGAAATTTGAAATTCTTTGGAGAATACAATCCAGTTCATTTTAAAGAATCATATCCTTTCTTTAGCAATCAAAATCGATTTGGTTTCAGATTTATTTCCAGAAATGGAAGCATTAAAATCTTATCCAAATGACTATGTGAAAGCATTTATTTTTGATAAATTGAATGAAACATTTTTAAGAAAGAATGCATTCTTCCTTCAGAAATGCTGTAGACAATATAACAATATATGCTCTTCTGAAAAAAGAAAAAAATCCTGGTTTGAAAGCAGGGATAGCTAAAATGAATACAAAGATGCTATACCAGTCGTGAAGATATTATTATTTCGCTTTTAAATGAAGATATTCAAATTGCAAAATCCTGCTCTCTAAAGCAAGCTATTGCTTGTCAGTTAATGGACATTTTTCATCAAATATTTTTGCAACTGCTAGCAATAATTCATCATGGAGTGTTAGAAAGAATGCTGTCTTACGTGTAATTGAGTTAAATGATAATGACAGTTTTAATACTTTAATGAAATCAAAATCCGAATCATGATCATGAAATCCCGATATTATCTATAAGTAATTACATTAAAACACTAAACTGATGATAAAAAGCTAAAAAATAGTGAAATTACAGCTGCAATTTCGTTTATAGAACACCACCTTCAAAATTCAAGACAGCAGCTCATAATAAGGAACGTTTAATGCAAACATCAAACATGGTTAAAGAACTAGTAAACTAATATCTTCAAATATAAAACCCCCCAGACTATTAATTGGAAATAAATTTTACAATTTTATGGCATAGAAAAGAGCAGGAAAAAGTGAGACACAAGTAGTCCCAACAATGCTATTGGGACCTCGCTATCGCCTTGTTTTTTTATCGCCACGTTATGTATACAAAAAATAAAGGATGAAACATCATGAACAAAATTTGGGTGTTTTTGGACGTACTTTTTACCAGCTAAAAGGTATTAAAGCAACATGGAATTGATTGCAAAAAAACCTACCCTGCAAAGATATCGGGGATATTCTTTAATGATTAAACCCAGAGTTAACTTGGTTAAAAGTATAGAGGCAAACGTTTTTGCTGCTTAGCGTTAAGAGCATAATGAATTAGAAAATCTCTACAGAACTGTAAAAGAAAGATTTGGATCAATTACCTTCTTTTACAGTTCTGTAGAGATTTTCTAATTCATTATGCTCTACTAACGCTAAGCCACCAAAAACGTTTGCCTCTATACTTTTAACCAAGTTAACTCTGGGTTTAATCATTAAAGAATATCCCGATATCTTTGCAGGGTAGGTTTTTTCGCAATCAATTCCATGTTGCTTTAATACCTTTGCACTCATAAAGGTACCGTAGAAAAACACCCAAATTTTGTTCATGATGTTTCATCCTTTATTTTTTTGTATACATAACGTGGCGATCAGGGGCCGAGCGATAGCGAGGTCCCTTTAATCGCATTGTTGGGACTACTCATGCTCTCGCTTTTTCCTGCTCTTTTCTATGCCATAAAATTGTAAAATTTATTCCAAATTAATTACATTTTCACAATATTATATTTGAAGATCTAGCTTACTAGTTCTTTAAAGCATGTTTGATGTTTGCATTAAACGTTCCTTATTATGAGCTGCTAGCTTTGAATTTTGAAGGTGGTATTCTATAAACGAAATTGCAGCTGTAATTTCACTATTTTTTAGCTTTTTATCATCGGTTAGTGTTTTAATGTAATTACTTATAGATAATATCGTTTCATGATATTCAGGATCATAATTCGGATTTTGGAATTTCATTAAAGTATTAAAACTGTCATTATCATTTAACTCAATTACACGTAAGACAGCATTCTTTCTAACACTCCATGATGAATTATTGCTAGCAGTTGCAAAAATATTTGATGAAAAATGTCCATTAACTGACAAGCAATAAGCTGCTTTTAGAGCAAACGTTACAACTTGAATATCTTCATTTAAAAGCGAAATAATAATATCTTCAGCGACTGGTATAGCATACTTGTCTATTAGTTTAGCTATACCTGCTTTCAAACCAGGATTTTTTTCTTTAACAGAAGAGCATATATTGTTATATTGTCTACAGCATTTCTGAAGAAAAAAAGCTCTAATGCATTCTTTCTTAAAAATGTTTCATTCAATTTATCAAAAATAAATGCTTTCACATAGTCATTTGGATAAGATTTTAATGCTTCCATTTCTGGAAATAAATCTGAAACCAAATCGATTTTGAATTGCTCAACAGAAAGGATATGATTCTTTAAAATGAACTGGATTGTATTCTCCAAAGAAGTTTCAAATTTCTCATTCCTCGTGGAGTGAATTGATAAAGAATATGTCGCAGATGTCGAAGATCAAAAGGAATATCATCAATGTCCTGAGTTAAAAGAATTACGGGTTTTCCTATTGTATGGGCCATCTTATTTCATAGAATACATTTGGGTTTTTAGATGTAAGATCGGCGATGATTACTCGTGCCTTATTAATTGAACACCATATATCTTCGATAATTGAGGTGTTTGAAAATATATCATCAGCCCTTATGCAATTGATATTTAGTCGATTACATACTGGCTTTATATGATCAGAAAATATTGGAGCAAGATCCTTGCTGAAAGGCATTAGCACAAAGCATAAATCTTGTTCTAGTGTGAATTTAGTCTTCTCAAATATTGGTGCTACGTGCATAAATTCACCTCCAAATTAATCTTATATTTTTCTTAATCAATAATGTACTACATGCTCCTCTTTTTCTTGTCTTCTCTAATTTCTCTTATTCTATGCCCAACGTAAAGTTCTGCTGGAGCCGGGCTTTTTCCGGCTTCAGCAGCAACGCTTTGTTAAGTGCATATTGTTTTCACTATCTCGATAGTACTGATGAAACATAGACTTGCTTTTGTCTCAGTCAAGCTTTCAGACTCTCTAAGTTCCTTGCCTGGATGGACATAGTTCCTATAAATTCTTGAAATATTTGCCATGTGAACTAGTACATTGGTTAGTAGTTTGTTTTGTTCAATGAAGCTGAGCAAGTCACCCGAGATCACATTCGTATAGCTTTTTTGATATTGCCTTATTATGTCTTTGGTAAGATATTTTTGAATATTTTTTTTTCTCACAATAGTAAATCAGTAAGATTTCTACAATTGAACCGAGATAGTATGACTACCGCCTTACTGTTCCCCATTATTTGGTTCAAAAACAACTCATTAACATCACGCATTAGAACTGTTCTTATATTTTTTTTGACTTTCTGTATTTTATTTAACACTTCATAGTATGAAATATTTTCGAGATGTTCAACGTCAAGATTATTGATAACCATCAATCCAATTTTGATTGATTTTTGTAGGTTTTAATTTGCTAATCCCATCTTCTAGAAATGGATTGACTTCATATTCAAATTCATTGTAATGACCACGATTTCCGGTTTTTCTCAAATAAGCTTTTTCTAGCCATTGATCTAAAAGAGAAAAGGCTTTTTGCTCATCTGTGCCCATGAACACTTTAAACTTCCACTTTGGTATTGGTATTATATTATCTTTGAAATCACGTTCTTTTTTACATTACTAATGAAATTTTTCAACTTGCTTAAAACAAAATCATTTTCTTTTTCGAGATATGTCAATGCATGTTTAAAACTTAAACGTATATCTTCTTTTTCTCTAAAAAGAGAAGACAAGTTTTTGAAATTACGCGAGATAATTTCATCATTTGGTTCTATATCATATGCTCTTTTAATTAGATCAAATGCTTCTTCAATGTTACCCTTGTTCTTTTTAATATTTGATAAATTATTAAGGGCAGATGTGTTTTCAGATTCAATTGAAACGATATAATCATATATTGGCTCAGCATCACCTTCGCGTTTTTGATTTACAAGCGCATACGCAACTTCAAAAATATAAAGATCTGATTTGGGCTGGATGAATTTCGAACAGAATAAATCGAACAATTTTGTCGTACTCTTTTTGCTCATGAAGTTCTGAAACCAAATCATGCGCAATTTCAATTGCTTCTTCGCGGTTTTCTTGTTGAATAAGAGCTCGGATTTCCTTAGTTCTGTTCAGGAATTCTTTTTTGGTCATGTCATTTGTTTCTTACCTAACTTAACTATTTATATCCGGAATGACCATTTCGGGAAAAAGGTAGCCCCAGTCAGGCCGCTCAGTTGCTGCAGCATTTGTCCACGTGCCGATTTTTTTGTGCTTTTACCTTCTCTCAATTCCTCTTTTTATCTGCATGTAATAGAAATGTAAGATTTTATTTTCATAGTAAGGGAGAATTTTGGCATTTACAAGAAAAAACAGTTAGGGATGCGGGTTGCGGCATTTTGGGAAATATGCCCTGTTATCACGAATGCTGATAACAGTAAAATTTTGTTCGTCTGCTGTCAGTAAATTTTCCTCGAAATATTGTTTTTCAACGTAAGGTTTCTTCCGGTTTTTAGTAAATATCGTTTGTTTTCCGGATGAGACAATAAGTTATAAATAACTCAAGTATTTTTGATTTCATGAATAATACCGAAGATTTTAGTGGTGCTGATTTTGGGAAATATCTGCTTGAAAGCCAAATGGTTGCTGCTGGAAAAGAAAAATTCATTGTCCATTGGACGAGAAAATTCTTCGAATATCGATTGCGCCATCCGCAAATTGTCTGGTCAGACCTTCTTCCGCTTTATCTCAAAGAGCTCGACAGTACAGGCGGTTATAAAGATTGGCAGATTCGTCAGGCGGATCAGGCTGTGCGTCTTTATTTCAGCAATTATCTGACCTTCAGTTTCTCCAAATTCTCTCAATGGCGGAGCTCTAGCGGTAAATATTCCGGCATCCGAGAAAGCCGCACTTCAGCATTTCCAGGAAGCATTGCGTCTGCGAAATTACGCCCTTCGAACAGAACGTACCTATCTTAATTGGGTAATTCAGTATTTCAGATTCTGTAAAACCAGAAATCATTCATTGTTCGCTGATTCTTCACGCAATACGGATCTCGTTCGAGATTTTCTTGCCTATCTTGTGCTGAAAAGAAATGTTTCTGCTTCAACTCAGAATCTTGCATTTAACAGTATTCTTATGTTTTTTCGTCTAGTGTTCAACAAGGATCTGG
The DNA here is from genome assembly GCA_963835305.1 of uncultured delta proteobacterium. Classification (GTDB taxonomy): domain Bacteria; phylum Desulfobacterota; class Desulfobulbia; order Desulfobulbales; family Desulfocapsaceae; genus Desulforhopalus_A. Next base: position 248,405 of record CAWIEU010000003.1, on the reverse strand, counting down.
GAGATCTTAAAAATACGGTTCGGGCCCGGACTGGGAAAAAACTGCCGGTTGTCCTTTCCGTTGAAGAAACGAAAAAACTTCTGGATTCAGTGGAAGGTACAACGGGCCTGATGTTGAAAATTATTTATGGTGGAGGTCTTAGAGTTAATGAGTGCTGCAGGCTCAGGATCAAAGATATTGATTTTGATCAGTCGCTCATCATTGTTCGTGACGGCAAAGGGGGCAAAGATCGAACTACGTTGCTGCCTGCATCTTTGGCAGACGAGTTGAGATCTCATATTGCAAAGGTTTTGACACTTCATGAAAAGGATCTTGCCGAAGGGTTTGGTGCGGTATGGCTTCCTAATGCTCTTGATCGCAAGTATCCCAAAGCTCCTACAGAGAAAGCCTGGCAATATCTTTTTCCTTCCGCCAGTCGATCAATCGATCCGCGCAGTAATAAAATTCGCAGGCACCATGTCAGTGATAGTACCCTGCAAAAAGCGGTAAAAGTTTCCCTCAAAAAAGTAGGTATTCATAAAAATGCCTCCGTACATTCCTTAAGGCATTCTTTCGCCACCCACCTCTTGTTGAATGGAGTCGATCTTCGGCAGATTCAGGAGCTTCTCGGGCACTCGAAGGTGGAAACTACGATGATCTATACCCATGTCGTAAAAGATATGAGAAACCCTGTTGCCAGTCCATTTGATCTTTTGTGAACACTTAATCGAATGGACGATATTTAAAAGTGACGGCAACGAAGAAGGTGAAGTTTTCACAATGCAAAAAAGGGGCGGGTATAGAACCCGCCCCTACGCACATTTGGCTGCTTATGGGCTTTTTTGCGCAAAGTGCAGTGAAATGAGTTGTCTTAAGCTTAATCAAAAACCGGCCGGGGCAGCACCTTAGCCTGCTCGGCAATTTGCGGTACCATGTGTTCCCATTCGATGGCCATCATATGGACGCCGTGGACGCCTTTCATCTCCTTGAATTCTTCGATCTGTTCGCAGGCGATGTTGATGCCTTCCTGGGCGACCTTACTCTTTTCGACGCCCTTTAACCGGTCGATGATTGAATCGGGGACGTCCATGCCGGGTACTTTGGTTTTCATGTACCTGGCCATACCGACGCTCTTCATCGGCGTGACGCCGGCCAGAATGTAGATTTTTTCGGTGAGGCCTTCTTCATTGGCCATATGGATGAAATCGCGGAATTTCTCCATGTTGTAGATGCATTGCGTCTGGATGAAGTCGGCACCGGCTTCGATTTTCTTGGCCAGGCGATGGACGCGCCACTTGAAGGGGTCGGCGAAAGGATTGGCGGCCGCGCCGATAAACATTTTCGGAGGTTGATGGATCTCGTTGCCGCTTAAAAATATTCCCTCATCCCGCATCTGCTTGACCATGGCAATCAGTTGAATTGAGTCGATATCAAAGACCCCCATGGCATCAGGATGATCGCCGAACTGCTGGTGATCTCCCGAAAGGCAGAGCATATTGCGGATGCCCAAGGCGGAGCCGCCGAGAATATCGGCCTGCATGGCCAGCCGGTTTCGATCCCGGCAGACCATCTGGTAATTGGGTTCGAGTCCTTCCTGCAGGGCGATCAGCGATGCGGCCCAACTGGACATTCGCACCACGGCGGTCTGATTGTCCGTGATATTGACGGAATCGACGTTCCCTTTGAGAAACTTTGCCTTCTCCCGCACCTCTTCGGCATCGGTCCCCCTGGGCGGTCCCAGCTCACCGGTAAAAGCAAACTGGCCGGATTTGAGGACCTTTTCCAAGTTACTTCCGGAACTTAATTTTGTTTCTGCGCTCATATATAATCCTCTGCTGTGTATTAAGTGTTAGAGGAAAAAATAAATTAGTCGTTTTATCCTGTTATTTTCCCGTCTTTTCCGGTTTCTTGTAGCCGGGTTGAATCAGGGTCCTTGGCGTTTGATTTTTCCAGCCGCGGGTGGTGTTTATTTTCTTGATGGCGTCCAGCCGGTTCTGGCCGTCGAGACGTTCATAGATCTTAAACCAGGCACACGGCTGCTCGTTGCTGATTTCGCAGCTCCCTTTATTGGTGCCGCCGCAAGGGCCGTTCAACAGACCTTTGGCGCACATGGTGATCGGGCAGATTCCGCCGGTAAAGCCGAGAACACACTGACTGCAGGAGCGGCAGCGCTCTTCATACCAGCCCACGGCCTGATTGACGGCAAGGCCGCTGGTATCGACAGCAGGGAAGGTGGGGATGAGCGGATATCTTTCCGCGAGAAACTGAATGCCGACGCCACAGGCCATAGACAGCAGAGCATCGTACTTTCCTTCTTCGATGATGCTGTCGAGTTCGGCCAGGTATTCGCGGTCGCATTGCCGCTCGATGGTTTGGCCGTGGATTTCAATGGGATTGTCATCAAGCCGTCTCGCCATTTCGAGTTCGGTATTCAAAACGGCAACTTCTTTTTCCCCGCCGGCAAGACACACGGAGACACAGGTACCGCAGCCGACGTTTAAAACCTTGTTATACCCCTTGAGCATCTCCTTGATCTCGGCAAAGGGTTTTCTTTCGGCAACTATCATATTATCCTCCAGTAAGGGCCGGATTTTGTTCCGGCCCAATCATATCCTAATCCCCGAAATGCACGGGTATAAGAACCTTCACGAAACTCTTTCCCCAAAAACCGGAAAAGAATTTCTAAGGCACTAAAGACCGACGCCGGCTAAATCCGGCCCAAGGTATACTCTTTCGTTTTCCCCAAGCATGCCCATGGACAGACAGATGAGCGTCCAGAGATGCACGGTATGCCATTTGCCTTCGTAATGTTCGCACAGGTCATGGATCTGGGCATGGCAGTTATGACATGGCGTGATGGCATAATTCGCACCCGTGCTCATGATCTGCTCGGCCTTCAGCCGCCCATATTCCCGGCGTGCCTCGGGAAATCCCGATTGCAGGAAACCGCCCCCGCCGCCGCAACAGTAGTTGTTGGACTTGTTGGGCGTCATGTCGATGAAGTTCTCCTCGCCGACGACCTTCTTCACCACGTAGCGCAGATCATCGGCCACGGGGTCGCCGAAAGTCTTTCTGACCAGCTGACAGGGGTCCTGAACGGTGAAGGTGACCTTTAAATCCTTGTTCCAGTCGGAGTTTACCGGCAGTCTTCCTTCCCGGATCCATTTCGCGTAATACTGAATAATGCTGGCAATCTCGAATTTGTGAGGGATGTTGAATTTTTTCAGTCCGGCCCGGACTGCGAAAAGTTCGTGTCCTCACTCCGTGTTGAGCCACACCTTACAGCCCAGGTCGTCCACGGCCTTGGCCTTGACCCGGATAATATGTTCCCAGCTCTTATTATCGGCGAGAAACATGCAGTAGTTTTCCGCCGCCCAGCCCTTGGAGCCATAGGTCCAATCGGCTTCCACCTTGTTCATGATCTTCCAGAGCGGGATCATTTCGTCCGGCTCGGTCACCGGCTCCCGTGAATTCTGATTGAGAAAGAAATAGGCACCTTCCTTGTCCATGGGCGCCTGCAGTTTTTCAAAACCCGGCTGATCGTTGCGAACCTCCTCGGCGACGTCTTCGACCACGAAGCGCCAGTCCTCCTCGGTGGCTCCCATGGCGCTGCAGGTATCGTTGCGCAGGGCCATATCGCATGAGCCCAGGATACCTTTGGGGCGCTGATCCCGAGGTCTGGTGCTTCTCAGATTAAAGACCAGCTGGGGGATATCGATTTTCATCGGACAGACATAGATGCAACGCTGGCACATGGTGCACATCCACGGCCAGTTCGAGGCCATCAGCTCCTCATCCATGCCGAGGGCCGCCATCCGTAACATTTTTCGTGGGTCCATTCCTTCCAGCCCGGTTGCCGGGCATCCGGAAGAGCACGCTCCGCAGGTCAGGCACAGGTCAAGGTTGCCGCCGTCCGGCAGAAGACCTTTGACTGTGTCCATGAACCTGCTTTTCTTTTTACCGCCTATTTTTAATACTCCTACCGACATAGTTGGCTCCTTTAGTACCTTAGAAATTCTTTTCCGGCTCTTTGGAAAAGAATTTCGTGAAGGTACTTACCCCCGTGCTTTGCGGGGGTTGCTTGGTCTACATAAGACTTTTAGTTATGAAGACTCATCAAACTTGTACCGCCTTCTTCCGCCTCTCCATCAAAGGTTTTGATCCAGGTTGGCTGTGTGTCATGCAAGCGCAGCGGCCTTCCTGGGTTTCGCCTTCAAAGGATTGGGGCCGAGTGACATGATGTGTTCGGTCATCTCCTGAGCGTATTTGGCAAAGGTCGGTCCTTCTCCCGACGATAGGTTGTACATCCTGACACGGTCACCTTCGATGCCGATCTCTTCCAGAAGCTGATGGATGTGGTCAACGCGCTCGCGGCAGCGGAGATTGCCTTGATTGTAATGACAGTTGCCCTCCATGCAGCCGACGCAGTACACCCCGTCGGCACCTTCCTGGAAACATTTGAGTAGGTACATTACATCCACTTTGCCGGTACAGGGAACGCGGACTATTTTTATATTCGTGGGGTACGTCAGTCTCATCGAACCTGCCAGGTCCGCAGCCGAGTACCCTCAGTAGTCGCAGCAAAATGCTATGATAGTCGGTGTGAATTCAGCCATTATAATCCTCCCGCCAGCAGAGTTTCAATTTCGCACGTGATCTGGTTGTCTTCGTAGTTATTGAGCCTTATGGTCTGTCTCGGACAAACGCAGGCGCAGACTCCGCACCCCTGACAAAGTGCCGGATCGATCTGGATTTCCCCTTGTTCCACATTGAACCTTGGAACCTCAAACGGGCAGGACCGGACACAAGTCAGACACTTGACGCAGTGATCCGTGTCCACCTGGGCCTTGATTGCCGATAGTTTGATTTTATCCTTGGAGAGGAAGGTGACCGCCCGGGATGCCGCGGCGCTGGATTGAACGATAGTCTCCGAGATAAGTTTCGGACCGTGGGCGGTACCGCACAGAAAAACGCCGTCGCTGCCCATATCCACCGGCCTCAGTTTGACATGCGCCTCAAGGAAATATCCTTCGGAATTGGTGTTGAGCTTCATTTTCTTGCCCACCTCTTCTGAACCGGCCGGATCTACACCTGCAGAAAGTGTCAGGATATCGGCTTGAATCTCGATATCCTTTTGCAGGACATGATCCCGGACCGTCACCAGTACGCCTTCGGGTGCGGCCTTGGCTGTTGGGGGATTGTCTTTTTGATAGCGGATAAAGATGATGCCCTGTTTCCGGGCTTCGGTGTAGTAGTCTTCCATCAGCCCGTACATGCGCATGTCGCGGTAGAGGATGAATACCTGGGTGTTCGGGTTTTCTTTCTTGATGGCCAGCGCATTTTTTACCGCCGACTGGCAGCAGATTCTCGAACAATTGGGCCGCTCTTCATTGCGCGAGCCGACGCATTGGATCATAACCACGGAATCCAGATCCGCGGCGCCTTTGTCCGCCAGCCTGTCGCTCAACTGGGTCTGGGTGAGCACCCGGTTGTCTTCACCATAGAGGAATTCCTTGGGCTTGTATTCTCCAGCGCCGGTGGCGACGATGATGACCCCGTGCTGGATTTCCTGCGGCAGTTCTTGACCGGCTGCACGGACCGCCGTCTTGAAATTACCCTGGAAGCCTTCGAAGTTAACGATCTCAGAATTGGTGAGAACGGTAATCTTCTCATCGGCAGTTACCTGGTCCGTCAGCTCATCGACATAGGCTCTTATGTCGGCACCTTCAATAGTATGGTGCAGCTTTCGTCCCATCCCGCCAAGTTGAGCCTGCTTCTCGATCAGGGTGGATTCAAAACCCTGCCTTGAGAGATCGAGCGCGGCGTTCATTCCGGCAACGCCTCCACCCACCACCAGGGCCCGTTTGTTGACCGGGATCACCTTGCCGTGAAGCGGCTTCAGCTGAACGGCACGGGCAACGGCCATGCGAATCAGATCCTCAGCCTTTTTCGTGGCCAGCTCCGGATAACCGGCATGAACCCAGGAATCCTGGTTTCTGATATTGGCCATCTCGAACAGATATCTGTTGAGGCCGCACGCCTCCAGGGTCTCCATGAACATGGGGGCATGGGTTTTTGGACTACAGGAGGCGACCACCACCCGGTTCAGTTTGTGCTCCAGAATCTTATCTTTGATCTTGTCCTGGGTGTCCTGGCTGCAGGTAAACAGATTGTTGTCGACGAAAACCACTCCCGGCAGCGTTGATGCGTATTCCTGTACGCCGGGAACATTGACTACGCCGGCGATATTGGTGCCGCAATTGCAAATGAAGACCCCGACACGCGGTTCCTGGCCGGAGATGTCGATCTCTTCCGGAATCTCCAGGACCTTGGTGTCCGTCCCCCGCGCCGAGGCGATCTGGCAGCCGGCCAGGCCTGCTGCGGCGCTTGCCTCAGTCACCGAGGATGGGATATCCTTTGGTCCCTGGAAGGTACCGCAGGTGAAGACACCCGGCCTTGTGGTTGCAAGGGGAGAGAAGGGCGTACTCTCTATGAACTTATGTTTGTTGACACTTACGCCCAGTCTGCTGGCAAGCTCTAAGGTGGTCGCGGGTACCTCGAGGCCTACCGAAAGAACGAGCATGTCGAACTCCTCTTCCTGTATCGCACCGTTTTCATCGGCAAAACGCAGGATGAGGTTTCGGTTCTCCGGATTTTCAATTACCGAATGAATTCTTGATTTGACGAAACGGATGCCTTCCCGGTTCCTGGCACGGTCGTAGTACTCTTCGTAATCCTTGCCGAAGGAGCGGATGTCCATATAAAAAATGGCCGCGTCGAGCTTGCCGCCGGCATGTTCCTTGGCGATCATGGCATCCTTAATTGCGTACATGCAGCAGACGGAGGAGCAATAGGTGTTGCCGCACTTGTTGTTGTCCCTTGAGCCGATACACTGGAGCCAGGCGATTTTCTTAGGTTCCTGATGGTCGGACGGACGAACCAGGTGGCCCATGGTGGGGCCGCCGGAACTGAGATATCTTTCGAATTCCAGGCTGGTCAGAACATTGGGATTCTTCTTATACAGATAGATTTCGGAAAGTGGGGTCGGATCATATGGTTTTGCCCCGGTGGCGAGCACTACGGACCCAACCGTGATCTCTTTTTCCTCCGCAACCTGGGTGTGGTCGATGGCTTTGGCAAGACAGGCTTCGACGCACTGGTAGCATTCCGAACAGAGACCGCAGGTGAGACAGCGCGTTGCCTCCTCTTTTGCCGCTTCTTCGTCATATCCCTTGGATACCTCAAGGAAATTGAGTGCGCGGTCCCTGGGATCGAGGCAGTCAACCTTGATCCGGTATTTCTTCGCCTCGCCTTCAATGTCGGGTCGGACAAAATCCCAGGTTTTTTCCCGGTCTTCCCTGAGATCCATATTGTTGATGTACCGGTGAATGCTTATAGCCGCTTCCTTCCCGCAGGCCACGGCGTCCACCACCGATTTTGGTCCGTAAAAAGCATCACCGCCGGCAAAAACCCAGTCGATGGGGGTTTGCAGGGTGACCGAATCGGCCTCCAGGCCGCCTGGCCGGGAGATGGCGATTCCCTGATCCTTGATGCCGTCAAGGTTGGCACTCTGGCCGATGGCCACGATGACGGTTTCGCAATGAAAGGTCTGGCAGACGTTTTCGTCGAATTGTGGATTAAACCGGCCATTTTCATCAAAGACGTTTTTACAGCTCTTGAACTCGATACCGGTAAGTTGATTTTTATCTTTGTCGATGTGGAAGTTCCTGGGACCGAAACTGTTGACGATCTCAATATCATCTTCGAGGGCTTCGATGATCTCGTACTCCCAGGCGGGCATCTCATCCCGGCTTTCAAGGCAGATGAGGGTTACCTTTTCTGCGCCCAGCCGTTTGGCCGTCTGGGCGACATCGACGGCCACGTTCCCGCCGCCCACGACTACTACCTCACGGCCGAGTTCAACCTTTTTGCCCATCGCGGCCTCACGCAGGAAGTCCACACCCTGCAGGACGCCTTTGATGTTTTCGTTCTCGATGCCGAGTTTTCTGCCGTTATGCAGGCCTATCGCCAGGAACAGGGCGGAATAGCCATCCTGTTTGAGGCTGTCCAGCGTGATGTCTTTTCCGAAAGTGACGCCGCATTTGAGTTCGGCGCCCATGTCCTGAACTACCTTGATCTCACCGGCCAGGATGTCCCGCGGCAGCCGATATTCGGGGATGCCGTAGCGCATCATGCCGCCCGGCTCTGCCTGTTTTTCAAAGATGGTGACCTGATAGCCTTCCTGCAAAAGACTATAAGCGGCAGTGATGCCCGCAGGACCGGAGCCGATGATCGCCACCTTCTCGCTGCGCTTTTCTGCCTCTATTTTGGGGAGATAAAACTCGCCTTTTTCTCTTTCGTAATCACCAAGGAAGCGGTGCAGCTCCCGAACGGCCAGGGGTTGATCGACCTGAGCCCGGGTACATTCTCCTTCGCAGGGGTGATGACAGACGCGGCCGCAGACTCCGGGGAATGGATGTTCTTCCTTGAAAAGTTTCAGAGCCTCGTCATACCTGCCGTCGTTTATCAGGGCGACAAAGCCCTGGATGCTGACATGGGCCGGACAGGTGGCCTTGCATGGGGCGGTTCCCCGTTTGCTTATGCCGAATGCTCCGGGTATAGCTTGTGGATATTGCTTGAAAATTGCCTTGCGGAGATCGAGTGTTTCGTTGTACTCGTTGGGGTAGGAAACCGGACAAACCTTGGCGCACTCGCCGCAGCTCGTGCATTTTGCCAGGTCTACATATCGCGGTTCCTGGTGAATTTTTGCGGAAAAGTTTCCAGGTTCGCCTTCGATGCCCAGAAGCTCAGTGTTCGTTAATAGCTCAATATTAAGATGACGGCCGACCTCGACCAGTTTAGGTGAGATTACTCACATCGCACAGTCGTTTGTCGGGAAGGTCTTATCGAGCTGTGACATGACTCCGCCGATAGCGGAGGATTTTTCGACCAGGTAAACGTAATAGCCGGATTCAGCGAGATCAAGTGATGCCTGCATACCTGCTATTCCAGCTCCAACAACCATAACAGATCCACTTTTCTTGCTTGCGTCAAATCCCATTGATGACTCCTTAAGTGCTTATGGTTAAGTATTTTCGTGTACCTCCTAAATGAAGTATTCCATGGCAGTGAGCTACTACGAAACATCACCGGTTTTCGTAGAATATCCTGCTGAATGCGACCTCCTTCTGATTTACGAATACTTTACGGTTACAATGGGGTGATAAAAAAAATGCTTTTCAGGCAAGCCGACTATGAACATAATGGGCTTGCCAGACCATTGCACTTCGATAGCCGAGCTAAATGCTATCTTTAAATTGACTCTATATCAACATTTTTTATACATTTTGCGTAATTTCCTTACATAGAATTCGCCGGAATGGTTTCGGTCCAGTTCGGACAGCCGCCGATTTGACACCAACGTTATGTGATTATCCTGCTATTTCCCGGTACTGGCTTACCACTCTTTCCTCTGGTCAGGATAATAACTTTATTGATTAAACTGCCAAAAAATGTCAGTTTAGCTCGCCTGAACATCACCTTGGTGCCAGCGCCTGAATATACTCAAACAACATGTAATTCCCCCGGTAAAGGTACAATATGGATCTGGAAGTTACTCACAACTTTATCACTGGAGTCCTTAATTCATTGTCATCACACATCTGTGTGCTCGATCGAAACGGCATCATTATTATGGTCAATGAAGCCTGGCGCCGCTTTGCCTATGAAAATTCAGATGTGTCCCGGAATTGTTTTGAAGGGTCCAATTACATCGAAATTTGTGATACAGTAACTGCTGACGATGAGGATAAGGAAACGGCTCAAGCCTTTGCTCAGGGCATTGTCTCTGTCCTGTCAGGGAAGATAGAGGAATTTAGTCTGGAGTATCCATGTCATTCACCTGATGAGAAACGGTGGTTTATCGGGAGAGTAACCCGTATGACAGAAGATGATGAGGTTCGAGCCGTCGTTGCTCACGAGAATATCACGGAAAGGAAGATCCTGGAAGAATGTCAGCTGCAGATGCAGGAGAGGATTACTCAACAAGCCAAGTCCGAGAGTCTGAGCCGCATGGCTGAAGCCATTGCCCATAAATTCAATACTATGCTTGCCGGGATTCTTGGTAACCTTGAACTGTCGCTTGATCATATTCCCCGGGGCGGAGAAGCCGCGGTGAACATCCATTCGGCATTGCAGGCGGCCTGGCGGGTCTCGGAGCTGAACAGTCTTATGCTGATGTATCTCGGACAGATCAAGGATGTCAACGAATCGGTGAATTTTGCCGGCGCTTGTCGGGAACAACTGTCGATACTCCTGAAAATGAAGCCGGGGCATGTTGAAATAGTTAATAACCTCCCTCAGTCAGGGCCGATTGTGCGTGGCAACTATAAGCTTATTCAGCAGATTTTTGCCAGCCTGGTTACGAATGCCTGGGAATCCATGGACGGCATGAGCACGGGAATGGTCACCGTGAAGGTGACCGAAGAGGACGGCAGTTCGCTTAGTGGGAAAAAACAATTTCCGATCGACTGGCAGGCGCAGGATCAGAGCTATGCCTGTCTGGAAGTTAGTGATAACGGCTGCGGAATCCCCATGTCCTCGCTGGACAAGCTGTTTGATCCTTTCTATTCCAGCAAGACGCCCGGCCGAGGAATGGGACTTCCTGTGGTCCTTGGTGTACTTCGCACTCACGGAGGCATGATTACGGTTTCAAGCAAGATTGGCAGGGGCAGCACCTTCAAGGCCTATCTGCCCATTCATTGATCAAAAATACGATGGCTTCGTAAAGCTCTTCATCTGCTTCGTTGCTGCAGATTTTCAATCATTAGGACGTACCTTAGTGCGCCGAAATCATTGAAAATATACTGCGCCTCGCAGATGAAGCTTTTTACTGAGCCATCCAAAAATTCAGGTTTTACGAGTTTGTCAAAAATATCACGATGTCCAAACAAAATTCGATCAAACTACCGGCAGGTGACAGTGCATTGAAGCTCTTCGCTGTAGAAAATACGAGAGGCGTTGAGCAGATCATCTTTCATTTGCCGGATAAAGCTCAGGTTGCAGAACAAGAACTGCTGAAAAGCAGGGATATGCTTCAATTGGTAGTGGACGGTATCCACGAACCTCTGTTGCTCCTGCAGACCGATGGCAAGGTGCTGATGATGAACAGGGCAGCCTGCCTCTATTTCCAGGTTGCTCCCGATGAAGCCGGTACCCGGACATATCACGACTTGACGGCCGGTTTGCAAGTCTGTGGAGATGCTCGTCTTGAGGAGATAATGCGCACTCCGCAAAATACTCACTACGAGCGAAAGGGCATGCTGGATGCCGGGAAGACGGAACGCGTATACATTGATGTATTGTCCGCCGGAGCTGCGCATCCAAAAATGATGATTGTACGAATCCAGGATGTCACGGTTGAAAAACAGGTCGAAAGAGATCTTATCCAAGCCGATAAGATGATTTCTCTCGGGACGTTAGTCTCCGGCGTTGCTCATGAGATAAATAATCCCAATAATTTTATCAGCCTGAATGCAAATTTACTGAAAGATGCCTGGAGTAGTCTGGAACCTGTTTTGGAAAAATATTACAAAGAGAATGATGATTTCCTGGTGGCTGGTCTACCTTACAGCGAGATGAAAGAAGAGATTCCAAACCTCTTAATCGGTATTGAGGCCGGCTCAAGAAGAATTCAGAGGATAGTCGGTGAATTGAAGGAATATTCCCTGCCCGATATCGAGAGGATGGACGACATCCTGCATATAAACAGTATCATTCAGCAGGCAATAGCTTTAATCGAAAACCGGGTGGCGCAGTTTACCGATCATTTTTTCGTGGAATATGCGAGAAATCTACCGCCGGTCGGAGGCAACAGTCAGAAACTGGAGCAAGTGTTGATTAATCTGGTACTTAATGCCTGTCAGTCCCTGCCGGACCGGACTAAAGAGATACAGCTCAGGAGTACCTGCGACCTGAAGAAAAACACTGTATCCATCATGGTGAAAGACCAGGGGTGTGGTATCCCGGAGCACAATCTGCCGCAAATCATGAATCCGTTCTTCACCACCAAACGGGATTTGGGCGGCACCGGCCTGGGGCTCTCAGTATCGTCCCGTATCATTGCCGAACATAAGGGGCGACTTGAGATGGAGAGTGCTGTCGGCATGGGCAGTACCTTTACCATTCACCTGCCGATACTGCATGATAATTCCAATTGAAAAAACCGAGTCTGACCATGATACTCCATCCCTTATTTCCTGTTCTCATCGTCGATGATGAACCCCTGATTCTCAAGAGTTTTGAGATTTCCCTGAAATCTGCCGGAATAAGAAATCTCCTCGTTTGCCGGCAACCTGATCAGGTAAAATCAATTCTGGCGGAACAGAAGATTTTTGCCGTACTGCTTGACCTCAATATGCCGGGAGTAGATGGGCAGGCTATTCTCGAGCATATAGTAACGGAACATCCGGAGATCCCTGTCATCGTAATTACCGGTACTAATGAGGTAAATACGGCTGTGCAATGTATGAAGCTGGGGGCTTTCGATTATTTGGTCAAACCGGTCGAAAGAAGTCGCCTGGTTGCGGTAGTGCGTCGAGTCATTGAGATGCGGGAACTACAATACGAAAACTATCAGCTGAAGCAAAGGATTTTAGGGAAAAAGCTCGTCAAAGCTGATGCCTTTGCCGGAATAGTAACGAACAACAGCGGCATGCTGTCCCTTTTCCAGTATGCCGAATCCATTGCCGTCAGTCCTCGGCCGGTTCTCATTCTGGGAGAGACCGGTGTAGGCAAGGAACTGATGGCCAAAGCCTTACACAAGCTCAGCAGACTTCCCGGAGAATGTGTAATTGTTAATGTCGCGGGCATTGATGACAACGCATTTACCGATACCTTGTTTGGACATCTCAAGGGAGCCTTTACCGGTGCCGACAGCATGCGTCCCGGTTTAGTGGAGCGCGCAGCCGGTGGTACTCTCGTGCTCGATGAAATCGGTGATCTGAGCAAAGAGTCTCAAGTAAAACTTCTTCGCATCATTCAGGAACGAGAATATTATCCTCTCGGTTCAGATATGGCCAAGGCTACCGATGCACGGATAATCGTCAGCACCAATCAGGATCTGCATCATCTTCAGGAAACCGGGCAATTTAGAAAAGATCTCTACTATCGGCTTCGTGCGCATCGAGTTGAAATTCCGCCGCTACGCACCAGAATGGATGACATCCCCCTTCTGCTCGAGTATTTTCTGGAAGAAGCGTCAATCGCTCTCGGGGTCCCAAAACCTGCCTATCCGAAACAACTGCATTATCTTCTTGGTCAGTATAGTTTCCCAGGGAATGTTCGGGAACTCAGCGCAATGGTATATGACGCTGTCAGTACCAGTAAAGGAAAAACCATATCCCTTCAGCAATTTCATCTTCATATAAACCAGGGAAAGAGTCAGGGAGTCATTCATGAAAATCTTCCGGACTCGTCTGAAGACAAGGCTCTCTTCCTCCTGACCGGCACCCTGCCAACCATAAAACAAGCCAACCTTTATCTCATCCAGGAAGCGATGCGCCGTTCCAACAACAATCAGACCATGGCGGCAAAATTGCTCGGAATCAGCCGGCAAACCCTGGCCAGGTATCTGCAGAACGGCGAATAGCTCAGTGCCGTATCCATTTCATACCGGTTTTCGGGATGAGGGTGTTGCACATAGGGGGTGTTGCAAAATGTACCACCGTCCATTTTTTAACAACCAAATATAACATCCTGCAATTAATTAATATTAATTCTTAATCTCTCCTGTTTAATCTACCGGGCCGCTCAGTTTTATACCAGCCCGAATCTTGGCAGATCATTCCATAATTCTTTATAATTCCGATAACTTGCCTTTTTTGTCAGCTATGGCATGCTTTTCGCTTTTGTATACCACAAATGGCCATCATCCAGATAGAACTCATTCGATGGCTATATGCTGTTGTGCAGCGCAGCCGAGAAAAAAGAGCTGAATAAATAGAAGAGAGGAATCGGAGGAGAAAAAAAGAATGTTTAAAAATCTGAAGCTGGGAGTGCGGCTGGGAGCTGCGTTTGGAATAATGATTCTAATAACGCTGATCCTGGGCAGCGTTGCCATAGTCAAAATGAAAGCAGTAGATGCGGATTCGGTAAAACTTTCCAAGGAATTTGTGCCGGAGGCGAGACTTGCCGGTGAACTTGAACGGGAAATGTATGCAACGATGATGGCGATGCGCGGCTACGGCTTATCCGGGAACCAGAAATTCTACGACGAGGGCATGACTGCAATTGCCAAGGTCAAAAACATCATCAGCGAAGCCGGAAAACTTGCTGAGCAGGCTAGTCATCTTGTCAAATTGAAAGCGGATTTAAGCTCCATCAAGCAGGCGATGAACGGCTATGAAAAGCTTGTCGATGAGACAGTCGCTCAGCGACAGGATCTGGAAAAAGTTTCCACCACCATGACGGATACGGCCAAAGTCTACATGGATAGCGCTTATGCAATCCTACGAAATCAAAATGAAGCTATGAAAAGGGAAATCAGTGAAGGCGCTTCGGCTGAAAAGCTGGAAGAACGGCTCACTAAAATCACCCTGGTCAATGATCTTATCGATAATGGTAACTGGGCAAGAGTCGCCAATCTGCAGGCCCGTTCGGAAAAAAATTTTAGTATCATGAAAGCTGGAATAGCAAAGATTTTTCCAGCAATTGAAAAAGCCGCGAGCGAAATGGCGCCTATCACCAGAGTTCAGGAAGATAAAAATGAACTTGCTGATATAGTCAGAGCCGCAGCGGCCTATAAGACAGCGATGGAGCAATATATATCCAAGGCAGATGCCTTAGAGGAAGTAAACAATGCCAGAAACACTGCTGGGCTGAAAACCCTGGATGTAGGAATAGAGCTGATGAAAGCAGCGATAGGCCATACAAGTGATATCGCCGATCAGGCATCCGATCGGATTGCCACGACCATTACCTCGATATACACCGGTTTAGCGGCAGCACTATTATTAGGAATTATCCTGACCTTTTTTATCACTCGAGCCATCACTCGGCCTTTGGTCAGAGCGGTAAAAATTTCAGATGAATTGAGCCGTGGCAATCTCAGTATCGAAATCAAGGCGGAGAGCAGGGACGAAACAGGGCAGTTGCTCGGAGCGATGAGTAATATGACGACCAACTTGAGAAGAATTATTGCAGGAATCAATCAAGGTATTGAAAACCTGTCGAGTTCCTCCTCGGATTTGTCAGCCATTTCCCGACAACTAGCCGCCGGTGCGGAGCAGACATCAGGTAAATCTCAAAGTGTGGCAACTGCGGCTGAACAGATGAGCGCCAATATGGTTAGTGTAGCTGCGGCCTCTGAGCAGGCTTCCACTAATGTCCAGGTTGTAGCCACCGCTGCGGAGGAGATGAGTGCCACCATCAACGAAATAGCGCAGAACACAGAAAAAGGTCGTTTGATCACCGGCCAGGCTGTCGGTCAGGCTGAGAGCGTCTCAATGAAGGTTAACCAATTGGGAATCGCTGCAAAAGAAATTGGGCTGGTCACTGAAACAATTAGTGAGATTTCCGAGCAGACGAATCTTTTGGCTTTGAACGCTACTATCGAGGCCGCGCGAGCTGGTGAAGCCGGCAAGGGTTTTGCTGTGGTTGCCAATGAAATCAAAGACTTGGCCAAGCAGACCGCTTCTGCCACTACTGAGATCAATGGACGTATTGCCGGTATCCAGGACACCACCCTTGGCACTGTTTCCGAAATAAATGAAATCGTGGCCACGATTACATCGATCAATGAAATTGTTGGCTCCATCGCCACCGCCATAGAAGAACAGGCTGCGGCTACCCGGGAAATCGCCGGCAACGTCAATCAGGCCGCTCAAGGTATTGAGGAAGTCAACCATAATGTTGCCGAGAGCACTACCGTTGCCGGTTTGATATCCAAGGACATTGTCGAGGTCAGCCAATCCTCAGAGGAGATGTTATCAAGCAGTGTCTCACTGCATGATAACGCCGGAAGCCTGTCCCAACTTGCCGACAAACTGCAGGAAATGGTTCAGATATTTAAGATGGAAAAATAGACGTTTGTCGAAAGCATTCAATCGTGATTTTTGCCGGCCGAGGGCCTTGTATGCAGGAGCTGAGGCAAGGTGCCATAGCATAAAACTATGCACCTTGCTTTGGCGACGCTCCAGCCGTAATGAGATCGGCTGTCGTATTCCCTGATAAATAATGGAATTCTGCAGTCCCCTGCGTATTCTTGCCGGTTCGTGCCGGAATTTGTGGGGACCAGCGGTTTTTTCCTGCTGTCCCTGAAATGTTTGGCCTTTGAAGGTGTGTCCTTATGAATAAAATATTTGAAGTCGATAAGATATTCCTGAAGTCGACAAAACATTGTCAATGTAATTTCAAATGCTTGCTTGGTGCTTTTCCTCAATATGGAGAGGTAATAAAAGGTATTGAGAGCGTAATATGTCCAAATACCATTGGTTTCTGTTATTATAAGTTTACAGTTAATCTGCAGAATCCTGTCTGTATGTGTCCGGTAAAACAAGAAATATTCAGAAAATACAAAAAGTGATATAAGTTATCCAGTATCAATTTCCCGTCGATAAGTAGTTGTAATAGCATCCAAAACCTACAGAGTGAGTTACACGTCTCTTCTCCAAAACAGGCAAATTTCGCCAATTGCTCCGATAGGCCATACCTCCTCCCAGGTACATGGATATTCTTTTAATCAGCTAATTTCTCTCCTCCCCGATGAAACAAACGCCGCCTCTTTTTTTTCAAGCAGGATGGCGTCGTAAAAACTCTTCACCTTCTCTGTTGCAGCAAATTTTCAATCATTTCGAAGTACCTCTTGTACTTCAAAATGATTGAAAATTTGCGCGCCTCGAATCCGAAGTTTTTTACTGAGCAATCGCTGATTTTTAGGTTCTTACGAGAGTATCAGGCAATAGTTGCACATAAATTTCATGAAAAAATTTTCAATTATAGAATGAACTGATAGAATAAGGTAGCGGCCGATTTCAAGGCATTTAAGTTGTAATTATTATGAATTACCTGCAAGACCATAAGGAGAATAAAAAATTAATGTTTTGCATCTGGAACAGATCTGCTGAATATTCTGATGGCATGCCGCCGTTCTGTCGAATTGTCTCTGCTTTGTCCTGTCGGTATACCTTGGCAGGAACATTTAGTCTGGTTTTCCCGCTCCTGCTGTTATTCACCTTTCTGCTCTTTGCTGCAGTCCCGCCCTGCATGGCTGGTAATATCGATGCCGAGAAAAAAGATCATGCCACTCAGGTTTTAATTATCAACTCTTACCATCAGGGATTCAGATGGACCGATGACATTGTTGCAGCAGTGACAGCTACCATGTCAGCCAAACTGAACAAAGTCGAATTTCATATTGAGTATATGGACTGTAAGCGCCACCGGGATAAACATCTCAGTGAAATTTTCTTTGAGAGCCTGTTCTCAAAATATCAGCACATGCAGCCGGATATCGTAATCACCTCCGATGACAATGCGCTCGACTTTGTAAAACGCTATCACGATCAATTATTTCCTCGTATTCCTGTAGTTTTCTGCGGAGTCAACAGCGTCAAGAATGGCCTTTCCGTTAACCGGAACTACTTTACAGGTCTTATCGAGACACTGGACATGGCGGCTAACATCGACCTCATCCGGCACCTTCTTCCACAGACCAATGAGGTCGTTATCGTCAGCGACGGCACTCCTACCGGAATCGGCACCAGGCAAATGGCAAAAGAAGTTGAGCAGGATCATCCCGATATGACCTTCACCTACCTCAACGGAGAGGAGTTGGGTACGGAGGAGATGCTCGACAGGCTGCAGCAACTGAAGATGACAAGTGCAGTCATAGCTCCAGCCTGGTATCTCGACAAAAACGGAAAAACTTTTGATAATAAGGCCATTTATCCCCGCATAGCCATAGCTTCGCCTGTTCCTGTATTCAGCACCTCCAGTGCCAATCTTGGTATGGGTATTATCGGAGGAAAGCTTAACAGTGGATCCATACAGGGTGAATATGCGGCAAATAAGGCCTTACTTATCCTCTCGGGTGGATTAACAACCAAAGATCTGCAGATCGAAACAACTAGTAGCAACCGGTATATGTTCGATGACCGGCAACTTATCCGTTTTGGTATCGTCAAATCGAGACTTCCGGCCGGTTCAATAATTATTAACCGGCCCATTCCCTTGTATGAACGTAACAAGACCATCACAGCCATTGCAGTTACGGCTTTTCTCATGCTCTTGGTTATCATAATGATCCTCTTGTCGGATATTCACCAACGCAGGCAGATGGAAAAAATACTCCTGGAAAGTGAAGAGCGATTCCGAACACTCCATAATGCATCTTTTGGAGGAATTTTTATCCACGAAAAGGGTAACATTCTCGACTGTAATCAGGGGCTGTCGGAGTTGACCGGCTATGCCTCTGAGGAGTTGATCGGCACGGATGGTTACAAACTCGTAGCCCCTGATTGGCTGGATGTGGTTAAACGGAATATTGCCTCCGGCTCAGAGCATGCCTATGAAGTCGAAGGCATGCGCAAAGACGGCAGCAGATATCCTCTTTACATCAATGGCAGGAATATTCCCTACAAAAGGCGTACTGCCCGGATTGTTGAATTCCGGGATATAACCGAGCAAAAAAATGCGGAACAGGAGAAACTCAGGCTCGAATCTCAGCTGCATCAGTCCCGAAAGATGGAATCGGTTGGTCAGCTAGCGGGTGGAGTTGCCCATGATTTCAATAATATGCTGTCAGCGATTCTAGGCCATGCGGAATTGGCAAAGATGCAGTGCTCCCGGTCGGACTCGGTTCTTTCCCATTTGAAAGGGATAGAAAAAGCAGCTCTTCGTTCCTCCGATCTGGTTAAGCAGCTCTTGGCTTTTGCCCGTCAGCAGACCATCGCTCCCAAGGTGCTGGACGTAAATTACATGTCAGGAGCCATGTTGAAAATGCTTGGTCGAATAATCGGGGAGGATATCGAACTTAGTTGGATGCCCGGATTGGACTTGTGGAAAATAAAAATGGATCCTTCGCAGGTTGATCAGCTGCTGGTAAACCTGTGTGTCAATGCCAGGGATGCTATCAGAGGAGTCGGCAGGATTACCATCGAGACAAAAAACGTTACCTTTGATGAGGCATATTGTGGCGTTAATTTAAATTTTCTTCCCGGTGATTATATGATGCTGGCCGTAAGCGATGATGGTTGTGGTATGAGCAAGGAGATTATAGAACACATCTTCGAGCCTTTTTTTACGACCAAGGACATGGGAGAGGGAACCGGACTTGGGTTGGCGACAGTGTATGGTATTGTTAAACAAAATAAAGGGTTTATAAATGTATACAGCGAACCTGATAGCGGGACAACCTTTAGAATATATCTGCCCAGATGCCTGGAAAACGGCTCAACCGAGGTTGCTGAGTTCATAAAGGATGTGCCTAAAGGAAAGGGCGAGATACTGTTGCTGGTGGAGGATGAATCGCTGATTTTGGGAGTGGCTAAAGTAATGCTGGAAGAATTGGGGTATGAGGTTTTGATCGCCGCCAAGCCGCAGGAAGCGATTGATCTGGTGAAAAATGACACTGCCGGAATTCAACTGTTAATTACCGACGTGATTATGCCTGAGATGAACGGACGGCAGTTGGCAAAATTGATCCGGGACATCAGGCCTGAGGTAAAATGTTTGTACACTTCCGGGTATACCGCCAATGTCATCGCCCATCATGGGGTTTTGGACGAAGACGTGTGTTTTCTCCCAAAACCATTTTCGATGCATGATCTTGCAGTGAAGGTTCGTCAAGCATTGGAACAGGAAATTCTATTGACCGGTTCCAGCTTGCCCTGAGCATCGTTACGGCAATCTCATCTGGAAACGCCGGAGTCAGTACCACCCGGAAATGGCCTTTTCACCTGACTTTTTGTTCTTTCTCAGAAAATGTATCCCCGGCATATAAGGTATTAATCTACAGCTGGATTTATAGCGCTCCTCGATTCAGAAAAAATCCTCGAAAGTCCCTCCTTCCTGCTGTTACCAAACGGTAGCACTGGGCGTCCCCTATTGTAACGGTTCGGTAACGTTGCGCTTGTTCTCTGGTTATAATTAGCTGAATACATAGAGTAAATTTACTGGTATCAAAATTGCAATTGTATTGCAACGGTCCGGTGTCGTGCAGGAAATATCCCGGAATTTGTTGACAGGCTGAGGCTCATTGCCCAAATCCCAGATTGTTTCCAGGGTTTTGTCATAGTCGCTATGGTTAACTAATTATTCGAACCTACAGGGCTCTTCATGAAGAGAATTACGATCATTATTTGTTTTGGAGTGTGTATCGGTTTGGTAGTCGCACTGGCTGCAGCCGAGATGATTGAAAGAACATCCGGCAGCAATTTCTGCTCAAGCTGCCATTCCATGCAGGCTGTCACCCACGCTTATCAGAATGACGTTCACGGAGGTGCCAATGCAAAGGGGACAAAAGCTCAATGTGTGGACTGCCATCTGCCGCACGATAATGTTTTTCAATATGTAGTCGCCAAAGCATATAGCGGCTCGAAAGATGTCCTGGGGGAAGTGTTCTGGGCGGACACCTTCGATTGGGTGGAGAATCTCAAGGAAAGACAGGAGTTTGCCTACACTTCAGGGTGCCGGAAATGTCATGACCTTGATGCTATCCGATATAAAATTCCCAAGGCGTTTCTGGCCCATAAAGATTTCACGACAGGTAAAGTCAAGTCCTGTGTTCAATGTCATGAGCATGTCGGTCATAAGATCATCAAGGATTATCTCGTTAAAAAGAATTAATTGGAGGAGGGAAATGCGTCTATTACTCGCGGTGATTTGTTCTGTGGGGATCGCCTCGGTCGCCTTTGCTATGGACAGCAATGTCAAAACGCTGAAGGTCGATCGTGGCTTATCCCCGGAAGGGAAGAAGTGCATAGAATGTCACGCCGAAAAACAACCGGGAATCGTGGCTGACTGGAAGAGCAGTCAGCACGGACATGTCGGAGTATCCTGTATTGACTGCCATGGCGTGGACAAGGGGTCGGAGATTGCTTCGCAAAACTGTCCCGGCGTCAAGGGGACCGATACTTATATCTCCGTTATGGTTACTCCTAAAACCTGCGGCAGATGCCATGCCAACGAAGTGGAGCAGTTCAACAAGAGCGGACATTATCGCGCCAATCTGCAGTATAAGGCAGCAGATGGCAGAAATTTTAAGGGAATGACCGCCCTTATTCAGACCCACGAAGGGCAGGGGATTGAAAAATTTAAAGATTCCGGAGATATGACCGGGTGTATGCAGTGCCATGGTTCGGCAATTACCATGGATGCGGAACATCAGCCGACCAAAGAAAGTTGGCCTGCAGCCGGTATCGGCACCGTTTGGCCCGATGGCTCGGTGGGAAATTGTACCGTTTGCCATACCAGACATAAGTTTGATATCGCCGAAGCCAGAAAGCCAGCCGCCTGTGCCTCCTGTCACTTGGGGCCCGATCATCCGGATAAAGAGATTTTTGAAAACAGCAAGCACGGCCACATCTTTGCCGCGGAAGGGGACAAATATAATTTTTCCAGTGCGCCGGACGCCTGGGAGCCAGGCGATTATCGCGCGCCGACCTGTGCCGTCTGCCATATGAGCGGCATTGGCGATCTGCATACGACCCACAATATTTCCGAACGTTTGAAATGGAATCTCTGGGGCATGGAATCGAAGGTGAGGAATTCACCCGATCCACTTAGTCCGCTCACCGGTGACGGTGCCGCCGGCCGTGAAAAGATGGAAATGGTTTGTAATAACTGCCACAGCTCCTTACATACCAAAAACTTTTTTGAACAGGCCGATACACACATCGAGCTCTATAACGAAGGATACTGGCAACCGGCGCTGGCAATGAAAAAGGAACTGGCCGAGAAAAAACTGCTCAAGAAAAATCCATGGGATGACGAGTTCCAAAGGGTCTTCTATCATCTCTGGCATCATGAAGGCAGAAGGATGCGGCAGGGTGCGGCAATGGCCGGCCCGGATTATGCCCATTGGCACGGAGTGTTCGAACTGCAGCAGGATCTCTACAAACTGAAAGAGATCTACAACAAGAGAATAAGCTCAGGAGCGATAGAATAAATCTCCCAATTCCTGCCGGGCGCTGCTCAGTCCGGCAGGAATATGAGTTTTTTTATCAGCCCTTCATCTATGCACGGTCTGCCTGTCGTGCCCAGATGAAGGGTTTTTTATTTTTACAGACATGCCCTATTCCGCTTGTAGGGGCGAACCTATGTGTTCGCCCTATCCTAAATCCACATGTCCGCCCGCTCCACTGAAGAGGCACATGTCTGGAACGACAAAAACACGATCAGAGAACAGAAATTCGTCCTGCCGTCACCCGCCGGTAACGGCAGACAGAACGCTCATCACCTTAAAGCCAGCGGAATTTTATAGCATCCTGACGGCAGGAATCAACACACTCCCCGCAATTCCAGCAGTAGGCGCTCATCCCTTCCCCGGCGCTCGGCTCTAATCCGAGCGGGCAGGATGTATCGCATTTGCCGCAGCCGGAACAGGCAGCGGAATCTACTTGAACCCGCAATCTTCTTTTATGTCCGACAAAGGCAAGCAGGGCACCAAGAGGACAAAACGTCCTGCAATAAAAACGGCGGGTGAGGAGCTCAAGCAGGATTATCACGATGAGGATGACGCCTTCCAACGCAAAAGTATGAAAGAAAACCGCCATCATCATTTCCCGGCCGATAAGGCCGGGAGGCGAGAGAAGAACAAAGAGTGGGGTGCCGAGCACCAGGCTGACGAGCAGTTCGCCGATCAGGGTAAACCACAGCCACCTTTTGGCGACCCGCAAGCGGTTGGGCAGGGTTGATTTGCCCGACAGCCGACGGCGGGTTCTATCGAACAGCTCAAGGAAAAAGGAGACAGGGCAGATCCAGGGACAGAAAACCCGGCCCAGAAAAAAGGCGAGAAGCAGGGGGATGATCATGCCGATGAGGGAAGGGAAATATGGAGATTTGGTAATAAGCAGACTCTCCATTCCTTCCAGGGGCGAGACGAACCAGAGCTTGCCGATGCCAAGAGACTGGTACCAGCCCTGGATAAAATTTATCTGCAGGAAATAATTAACAAAGGGATTGACGGCAATAACCAGAAATGCGCCAAAAAGGAGGGCAAAGCGGAGCCGGCCGAACCGCTTCTTCCGGCGAGTGATGGGCTGGAAATTCTGCTGATTGGCTGCCGCGTTACTGTCTTCACCCTTCATAACCTTGCCGCCTCTTCCCGCGCATAGACAGGTTCAATATTCACCGCTTTATGCCCTTCGGCCGTGGTTACCGGGCAGGCATGGGTGCACAGGCCGCAGCCGGTGCAGGCCGTGGCGTCGATTACCGGCCGGAGCTGGTCGAGCCGAATGGCTTTTTCATTAAAGGGGCATTTGTCATAACAGGTACGGCAGAGGGTGGTGCCGAGCCAGGCGGCGCAATGAAAATGGTTGATCACCGCCAGTCCCATTCGCGTGTCCTGCTGTTGAATATGCTGCAGGCTGCCGGTGGGACAGACTTCAACGCATTTCATGCAGAGATAGCAGGGGATTTTCTCCACTTCGACTATGGGTGTTCCGGCATGGAGACCGGCACGGATATCGAGCATTGTAATCGCTCGATAAGGGCAGACCTCGACGCATCGGCCGCAGCGGATGCATTTGGCGGCAAAGATTTCTTCAACAACTCCGCCGGGAGGCCGCAGCCGATTGGTGGTAACCGGCGTCCTGAATATCGAAGCCCCGACCGATCCGGGCAGCAAAGGCAGAGAGAGCAGCCCCGTTCCCAGCAGGCCGAGAAACTCCCTGCGTTTCACCGATCGAGATTCAGAGGCTGACGAAAACCGAACGGCCTGGCGGCCGCACCATCTGCAGACGGATTATCAAGCTCGTCTTCGGTGTTTAGGTAGGTAAGGCCGACGCCTAGGACATGTTGCATTCTGCCGATCCGCTCCATCAGGATTTCCATAGCTGTTGATGACGCTGTTTCGAGAACGGCAACGATATTGCCTTTGGGATCATCTCCGTACACCTCCACCTCGGACATGGCGGCTAGCGCCTGCAGAACTTGCTCTTTTTCCTTTGGTGTGCTGGTTATAATTACACCGCTTATGGGCATTTTTTCTCCTTAGTTAGAAGGGTAGGAAGAGCAGGGCGAACACATAGGTTCGCCCCTACATACCGCCGATCTGCATGTGCGCATTCTGACTCACGCACGGTAGAATAGTTGGTAAAATTTAACATAGCTGCGCTGTGCGGGTGTTAGACGATAAACGGCTTCAGTGGCTTCGGTCCGGAAACCTTTTTCACCTGTACCGCGCAGATCTTGAATTCCGGTTCTTTCGAGCCGGGGTCAAAGGCGTCCTTGGTGACCCTGTTGATCATCCGGTCGGGGTGCTGGTCGTGCCAGTAGACGAAGACCATGCCTTCGACCGGTCCTTCGTAGACTTTGGCCGGCAGCAGGTTGACGCCTCGCCGGGATTTGACTTCCACCATATCGCCGGGTTTGATGCCCAGCCGCGCGGCATCCTTCGGGTTGACCTCGACGTAGGCATAGGGATTGGCCCGAAGCAGTTCCGGGATTCGTCCGGTCATGGACATGGTATGCCAATGATCGATGATTCTGCCGGTAGATAGGTAGAAGGGGTATTCTGCATCGGGAATCTCCTCGGGATCGGCCTGATCACGCTGCCAGATCCACAGTTTCCGGTCATCATGCGCCGCGCCGTAAAACTGATAGGGCAAATCGTTTTTTGAGTGGGTGGTGGCCAGTGGATCGCGCCCTTTGACGAATTTTTTCACCGTGCCGCCGGTCAGGGCGTATTCCGCAGTCGGCGCGGGCCACTGAACCCCGTCGGCCATTTTTCCCAGCACTTCATAGGTGGCGCCGCGCAGGTCATTGTCGCGGCCGGCCGTCAGTTTCTGGGTGTACTCCATCCAGATTGCCCTGGGCAGGTCGTAACCTTCCTCCAGCCCCATAAAAGGCTGGATACACTGGTCGATAACCGGATCATTTAGTTTCTTGGCCAGCTTTGCCGCCCATTCCCTGACCATCCAAACTTCCGGTTTGGCTTCACCGGGCGAACCAATGGCTTTTTTCGTCAGCTGGGACCGTCGTTCGGTGCAGCCATAGACGCCGGTCTTTTCGAAATGGAAGGAGGCCGGCAAGACCAGATTGGCCTTTTGGGTCGTACGGGTGGGGAAGATATCGGAGCAGACAATAAAAACGTCCTCCCGCTCCAAGCCCTTGTTGTAGAGATCACAGTTGGGCAGGCTCTGTGCCGGGCTGGTACAGTTTATCCAGATCGCCTTGATTTTACCTTCATTTACCGCCTGGAACATAGCCATGGTATGCAGACCAGGTTTTTCCGGGATACGACCGGCAGGAACTCCCCAGGCCGCTTCCACCTGTCGGCGCATGGCTTCTTTTACCACCGGCCGATGGCCGGGCAGAATATGGCAAAGACCACCGCCTTCGCGGACTCCGCCGCAGGCATTGGGCTGACCGGTGAGGGAAAGGCTGTCCGCTCCGTCTTTTAATAGTTGGCCGGTGAGGATATGCAGGTTATGCATCAGGTTATTGGCCCAGACCCCCTGCTTGCGCTGGTTAAGCCCCATGGTCCATAAACTGACGGTGCCTTTGGACCTGGCGAACCAGCGGGCCACCGTCCGGATATCTTCCGGCTTGAAAGATCCCCCGCAGATTCTTGCCGCTTCTTCCGGGGTGTATTTGGCTACATGCGAGGCAAATTCGGCCAGGCTGGTCTGTTCCGCTTTACCTTTTCGAAAGGTTGCGTAATTTTTTAGAAATTCTTCATCGTACAGTTTTTCCTCAATGATCACATGGGCCATGGCATTGAGCAGGGCCAGGTCTGTTCCCGGCTTGAACTGCAGGTGCATGTCGGCGATCCTGGAGGTCTGGGAAATCCGGGGGTCGACATTGATGACCTTGACCGTGTCCGGATTGTCCAGCTTGCGCCGCATAATCCGCCTGAACAAAACCGGATGGGCCTCCGCGGTATTGGAGCCGACGATGAAGAAACAATGGGTCTTCTCCAGGTCGGCATAGCCGCCGATCGGTTCATCCGCGCCGAACGAGGTCAGGTAACCGCCCACGGCACTGGCCATGCACAGCCGGGGATTGCCCTCGACGTTGTTGGACTGCAGGCCCCCGCGCATAATCTTCTGAAAAAAATAGGTCTCTTCGGTGAGGGCCTGGCCGGAACCATAATAGGCTACTGCTGCACCGCCACCGCTCTTGTGTGCCTCGACAAATTTGTCGGCTGCAATATCGAGGGCTTTATCCCAGGATATCTCCTCGAATTTGCCGGTTTTTTTCGCACGATACAACGGCTTGGTCAAGCGATCGGGGTGCCGCATGCATTTCCAGAAATGCATGCCCTTCATGCAGATAAAGCCGAAATTGGTGCGCGATTCACTGACCCCGCGCAGCCCCATGGGTACGCCGTTTTTCACGCCCAGCTCGACCCTGCAGCCGACGCCGCACAGCCGGCAGCTGCCGCGGTGCCAGGACACCCCTTCATCGGCCCGAACCAGATTGATGTTGCCGATCGGCAAGTTCATGCTCAGATAGGACGCGGCTGAAAGCGCTGCCGCCTTTTTAATGAAATCACGTCTTGTTTGTGCCATTATGGTATTCTCCTTCGTTTGTCGGTTCAGCAGTGGTTCTATTTCTTATCCTTGAATGAATGGGGAACATGACACTCCCAACACGGTTTATCCTGTGGACATTTCCTGAGCATATCGGCGTGGCAGGCACCACAGGTTTCTCTTGCCGGCGTTACGGCAAAATCCTCGAAGGTGCCGTGACACTCGTAGCATTTCACCATGGCAATGCCGTGTACCGAGTTAAACCACTCTTTCTCAACCTCGGGAGTCGCCTCGCGGTGGCATGTCGCACAGGCTATCAGCTTTTCCTGCTCTGACAGCTCCGGATGCACCGCCTTTTCCTTGGTACCGGCCCACGCCGATATGGCCAGAAAGACCACCATCAGCATCGCCGGGACACTCGCCGCAAGTTTTCTTCTCTTCTGTATTTTCACTCTCTCCCTCCTTTTTAAGACCGCGAGACATTGATCTTTTTTGGCAAAACATGCCTCATAGATGAGATATATAACCTTCACAAAATTCATTTTCGCTGAAATTATTTTGTTCATTTTTTCTTTTCTCATACATTTGATAGCAATCTCTGTTCCAGTATTTATTGTAAATAATATCAAGATGATAGTGGGGAGTTGTAGTGTTTATGTTACCAATTGGTAGCGCCGGGAAGAGTCTTGTGCTACCTTCCGGTAACAGCCGACAGCCCTTTTCTCTCCTGCGGCCTCATAATAAAATTTGTGATGATTTGCCGTGTGAGCGACGAGATAACGGGAAGATACCGATAACAGAGGAGAATAGAGCACAAACGCACTTCGCGGCTCCGGGATTTCTGCCATAATCCTTTCTCGATCGACTCTTATGCGGTATTCTGGAGTGGAAATTGCCTACTGTCTCTTGTCAACCTGGTTCGTGACGAAGAAAAACAACCTGTGAAAATTGATGAACTCTTAAAAGCTAAAATCAGCGATGGCTAAATAAAAAACCTCAAATTCGAGGCGCGCAAATTTTCAAGCATTTCGACGTACAAGAGGTACGTCGTAATGCTTGAAAATTTGCAGCAACGAAGAAGGTGAAGAGTCTTTTCGAAGCCAACAAAATTTACTGACCTGAATTATCAATGATACGGATCTGTCCTGCCCATATTTCCCTGCGTACCAAATTCATCATTTTTATCGGTGCGATAATTTCGGCTTTCTATCTATTCATGCTATACAGAACAGCGGTATTTGATGAACAGATGATCCTGAAGCAGGCGGAACAGCAGGCCCGCATGCTATACAAACAAATACTTCTCACCAGACAATGGGCAGCCGACCATAACGGCCTGTTCGTTTTGAAGAAAAAGGGCGTGGAAGCCAATCCTTATCTGGAGCTTCCGGTGGTGACGGATGCTCAGGGGCAAACCTATTTTCTGCGTAATCCGGCGATGATTACCAGGGAGCTTTCTGTCTATGCCAAGAGAGATGGACTCGGTCATTTCCGGGTGACCAGCCTGAGACCGGTCAATCCCGATAATGCCCCTGATAAATTCGAGAGGGCGGCACTCGAGGCGTTTGAGGCCGGGCGGGATGAGATCATCGATGTGGACACCTCCGATCTCGGCAAAGTGGTTCGTTTTATCGCCCCCTTGCGGGTAACGGACTCGTGTCTCGGCTGTCATGCCCGGCACGGCTATAAAATCGGGGATATCCGGGGTGCGCTTTCCATTACCATCCCCATAAACTGGGCTCATAAGCTGATCAGGCGAAATCTCAATTCACTGATTTTCATCGGGGTGGCGAGTATCCTGATCGTTACTGTCGCCCTTTTTCTCATGTTTGAATCACTCATTGTCCATCGGATCAGCCGACTCACCCAGGCAATGGATAGTTTTCCGGAAGATCCGCCGGAACAGTACCTGCTTCCCTCCCTGTTCAAGGACGAGCTGGATAGCGTGAGCGGTAACTTTGTGCTGTTTTGCGACCGATTGAAAAAATCCCAGGAAGAACTGCTGAAAACCAAAGCCCAGGCGCATCTGAGCGAAAAGATGGCCTCGCTCGGCATTCTTACCGCCGGAATTGCCCACGAGGTCAACAATCCGTTGGGCGGGATGCTTAACTGTGTCAAATCAATGCGTGAAAACCCCGATGACCGGGAGCTGGTCGAACGATACCTGCCGCTGCTGGACAAGGGCTTGCGACAGATCGAAATGACCATGCGGCAATTGCTCAATTTTGGCAGAACCGAAGCCCTCAAGGCACGAAAAATAAATATACGCGTTCTCATTGAGGAGTGCGTTGTCCTCCTCTCCTATAAACTTAAAAATATCAGGCTCGAATCGGATATCACCGTTGCCGGCGAACATCTGCTGGATGCGGAAGCCTTGAAACAGATCATTATCAACATCGGATTGAACGCCATCCAGGCGATGCCCTATGGTGGAAAACTGAGCATCAGCTGTCGGGAATCGGCCCAAGAACTTACTTTGATCTTTCGTGACACCGGGATAGGCATTTCCGAAGAACATCTGCCGTATATATTTGATCCTTTTTTTACCACGAAAGGCGTCGGGGAAGGTACCGGTCTCGGGCTTGCCGTGACCTATTCCCTGGTGCAGCGCATGAACGGAAGTATCACCGTGAAAAGTAAACCCGGACAAGGATCGGTCTTCACCATCATCATTCCTGTTGCCGGAAGCGGGGAGAAACAAGAGGCTGAGAAGGAGCCGCCCGCTGGAGGGCTTCAATCTCGGGTGATTCAACCACACCAGGAAAAACGAAACTAAAAAATGCCAAGAATACTTCTAGCTGAAGACGATGAGATCATGCGGGTCTCGATCTACGACAGATTGAAAAAGTATGGCTGGCAGGTCGATGAAGCGGAAGACGGCCTGAAGGCTATGGCCCTGCATGAGAAAAATCAGTATCACCTGATCATCTCGGACATCCGCATGCCGGGGCTGGATGGCTTAACTCTGCTGCATACAGTTAAAAAGCTCAGTCCCGATACCGATGTTATAATAATGACTGCCTACGGTTCCATTGATGATGCCATCAATTGTCTGCGGCAGGGGGCGACGGATTATGTCCTCAAGCCATTCGACATTGACGACCTTATCATCAGGGTCAGCAGAATCCTCGATCATCAGGCGGTCAAAACCCGCTGTGAGCTTCTCGAAGCTGCCTGCAGACAGGACCAGAATCGCAAATTATTCGGCAATAGTCCGGCTATGCGCCAGGTCTACGCACTTATTGAACAGGCTGCGCCGACCAATGCAACCATCCTCATTACCGGCGAGTCAGGAACCGGCAAGGAACTGGCCGCTAGAGCAATTCACCAGGCTAGTCCCAGGCGTGATAAACCTTTCGTTTCAATCAATTGTGCAGCTATTCCCGACGGTCTAGTCGAATCGGAACTGTTCGGCCATGAACGGGGAGCATTTACCGGTGCGGAACAGAAGAGGAAAGGAAAATTCGAGCTCGCCGATAATGGCACCCTGCTGCTTGACGAACTTGGCGATCTCCCCGGTCCACTTCAGGCGAAACTTTTGCGGGTGCTCCAGGAAAGTCAGTTTGAAAGGGTAGGGGGCAACAAAAGCATCAGTGTCGACGTGCGCATTATAGCCTGTACCTCAAAAGATCTGCAGGAAGAGGTCGAGGCCGGCAGGTTTCGCCAGGATCTGCTCTACCGCCTGCAGGTCATACCTTTGAGGATGCCGCCGCTCAGGGAACACAAGGAGGATATCGAGGAACTTTGTACCGCTTTCCTGAAAGAGTTCAGTTCGTTACATGGTAAATTCGTACGAATCACGCCGGAGGCGATCAGCTGCCTCAAACAGTATGATTTCCCGGGCAACGCCAGGGAATTGCGCAATCTTATGGAAAGAGCATCGGTGCTTTGCCGGGGGCCGCAAGTCACCCCTGCCGACCTGCCAATCGAAATCAACCGGCAGGATCACAGCAAAGCGACTCTTTTCAACCTGAATGCCCAGCTCGCGGCCACAGAAAAAGAATGTCTGCGAAATGCCTTGCAGCACACCGATGGAAATCGTACGGAAGCGGCACGGCTTCTGGGCATCAGCAGGAAAAATCTCTGGGAAAAAATGAAAACCTACGAGATTGAGTAAGTTCCGGTAAAACCGGCATGGTGCCTGGACAACGGCAAAAGCCCGTTATGGGGTCGGCCACTGTCGTTGTCGATTGGTCCCCGGCAACAGATTCATTTCTCCATATGCTTTTCTATTCTCTTGCGGAGGTGTGTTGCTATCTCTTTTTCCCTGTAGCTGATCACCGTGGCTGGACAACGATGAAAAATCCTTTCAGCCACCGAGCCGGTAAAGAGGGTAGAGATGTCTCTGTCTTTCATCCCCATCACTACGGTATCGACGTTTTCCTTGACAACCATCTGTAGTAATTTTTCGGCAGGATTACCTATCAGAAAAGAAAAAGAAACCATATCGTTGGTGAGCCCAGCTTTCTGCAGAAGACCGGCCATTTTCTCCCGGCGCTCCTTCTGCATAGTGTTCAGATAGTGTTCGGCATCGACATTGTAACCAAAAGATGAGATCTTCTGGATCGATTCCAGGTCACGATCATTGATAACATTGACAACCAGCATCTTTGACCTGAATGCCTTGGCCAGGTCGGCCGCGTATTTCAGGATGCCTTCTGAATAGTTGGAAAAAGCGATGGGAACAAGTATGTTGCGAATCATGGTATCACCTCACTCTCAAGTTTTACTGGACGGCAGCAGCTGTGTCGATCTCCACGCGCAAAGCAGCCTTTCTAACTCTTCGTTTCTGAGAAAGCCATATAAGGACAAGCAAAGCGATGGCAGGGATGAACATCAGCTGTTTGGGTGGCCGGTCGGTGAGTACCTGGAAATTGACAATCTCCTGGTCGAAATCGATGTGGGCTTTTTGAGCGGCACTGCCAAAAACCACGTTATCGACGAAGATCCTGCCATCTTCGTTCCGGGTATTTATGCCGATCGCCTTCAACCGTTCTGGTCCACTCTCTTGGTCGCCGACGGCTAGGGACACCACCATGGTGAACTCCTTGCCGCTCATCTTTTCACCCTTCAGGGTCAGCCGTAATTGATCGCCTGGCGGCATGTGGTCAATAAATTGGGCCAATTCCGCTGCCGGGCGAGTCTCCAGTTCCGGATAAATTTGATCCCAGAAATAACCGGGGCGAAACAGGACAAAGGCCACCACCAGCAACAAGGCAGTCTCCCATAGCTTATTCCGGGTCAGCATATAGTTTTGGGTAGCCGAGGCAAAGGCCAGCATGGCGACAACGGCACCGCAGACCACTACTATAAAATGAAATGCGGAACCGATCCCGATCATGAGAAGTTCATTGTTGTAAATAAACACAAAGGGCAGAATGGCCGTGCGGATATCATACATAAAGCCCTGGATACCGGTGCGAATGGGATCCCCCCCCGAAATACCGGCGGCAGCAAAGGCCGCCAGGCCAACCGGCGGGGTGTCGTCGGCCAGAACGCCGAAATAGAAAACGAACAGATGCACGGCAACAAGAGGGATGAGCAGCCCGTTCTGGGCGCCGAGACTGACAATGACCGGTGCCATCAGGGTCGAAACGACGATATAATTGGCGGTGGTCGGCAACCCCATGCCGAGGATGATGCAGAATATTGCAGTAAATATCAGGGTTAAGTTCATGTTACCAAGGGAGATCAACTCAACAAAATCGGTCATGACCAAGGCAATGCCGGTAAGGGTAACGGTGCCGACGATGATGCCGGCAGCGGCAGTCGCAACTCCGATTCCTATCATGTTTCGGCCACCGGCGACCATTCCGGAAATGACATCGTCAATGCCGCGGCGAAAGCTGAACTCCTCGCTCTGGATCTTTCGAAAATAACCTTTGATCGGTCTTTGGGTAATGACGATAAACAGGAGTAAAACAGTTGCCCAGAAAACTGAGAGTGAAGGAGAGAACTGTTCTACCGTCAGGCACCACATAAGCACCACAACCGGCAGGAGAAAGTACAGACCCGCCTGGGTGGTTGGTCCGAGATCAGGCAGTTCCGTCATCTCCGTGGTGAATTCCAGTTCAGGAACACGAGAGGCAAGGTAAAGCAGGAGAAAATAGGCGACAAGGGCAAGTGCCGCGACGACATATATTGCAGCCGCTCCCGTGGCGGTTTTTATCCAGCCAAGACCGTAATAGGTGGCCGCCCCGGTAAGAATTACGCCGAGAAAAACGGAGACGATACCGTACAGGGATTGCGCCAGGGTCTTTTTATGTCTTTTTTCCAGCCCTTTAAGACCCATTTTGCAGGCTTCGAGATGAACAATATAGACCAATGCGATATAGGCGATTATAGCCGGCAGGAAGGCATGCTTAATGACTTCCAGATAAGAAATGCCGACATATTCAACCATCAGGAAGGCGGCGGCTCCCATGACCGGTGGGGTAATTTGACCATTCACTGAAGAAGCGCATTCGATTCCCCCGGCCTTTTCCGCCGTGAATCCCACTTTTTTCATCAACGGTATGGTGAAGGTTCCGGTGGTGACCACATTGGCGATCGATGAGCCGGATATCATGCCGGTCATAGCCGAACTGACGACCGCAGCCTTGGCTGGTCCGCCGCGCATATGACCGAGTCCGGCGAAGGCGACACGGATGAAATAATTGCCGGCTCCAGCCTTTTCAAGCAGTGATCCAAACAGAACGAACATGAATACCATGCTGGTTGAAACCCCCAGGGCGACGCCGAAAACTCCCTCGGTCGACAACCAATAATGCTCCATGCCCTTGACGAGACTGGCGCCCTTATGAGCGATAATGTCCGGCATATACTGTCCGGCAAAGGTGTAAATGATAAAAAGTATGCCGATGACCATCAGGGGCGGGCCGAGGGCACGTCGGGTTGCCTCGAGGAGCAGGATGATGCCGATCACGGAAATAAT
This sequence comes from uncultured delta proteobacterium, assembly GCA_963835305.1. Lineage (GTDB taxonomy): Bacteria > Desulfobacterota > Desulfobulbia > Desulfobulbales > Desulfocapsaceae > Desulforhopalus_A. Next base: position 214,799 of record CAWIEU010000003.1, on the reverse strand, counting down.
CAGATCAAAGGTAGTGGGGGATCCCGGACGCGAAGCCAGTCCGGAATAATTGAGGTAGATATAGGCGGCTGAAAAAGCCGCAGCCAGTGCCAGTACCCAGTCCTGGATAGGAATATGTTTTGTCGGTGATGATTTGAAGGTCGGAAAAGCGGCGTAGGCCAAAAACATGGCGAAAGCCAGATGAATGGAGCGGGCCTCAGTGTCGTTGATGACAAAAAAATTAAAAGTAAAGGGCAGAGGAGATGAATACCAGAGCTGGAAAAGGGACCAGAGCAGCGGTACTATGAACAGAACCGCTTTGGGAAATTTGTCCTGTGGCGCACGTCCACCGGTATCGACATCGGCAACCATTTGCTCCAACCCATCCGAGGCAAGAAACTTTTCTTTCTCAGCATCCATATATTCAACTCCTCTCGTTCAGTTCTGCTTCACATCCCTTAATATTTTCTCATTAGAAAAGAGGTTTAACCCCACATAAGGTAAACGATCAACCAAAAAGTTTCCGGCCGGGCCGGGCGGGTAGAAGATGGCAGCAGCCTATTTTACCCGCCCGTTTTCCTGACGGCTTACATCAAACCAGCTTCCTTGTAGTATTTAATTGCCCCTTCATGGAGAGGAGCGGAAAGACCGTTCTTGATCATTTGCTTTTTATCAAGATTGGCAAAGGCGGGATGGAGTTGTTTAAACTCGTCAAAGTTCTCGAATACTGCTTTGACAAGGTAATAGACCGTGTCGACTGGAACCTTGGCGGAAGTAACGATTGTTGCACCAACACCAAAAGTTTTGGTGTCGTCGGGATTGCCTCGGTACATTCCACCGGGGATGACAGCATTACTATAGTAAGGATTGGCGGCAACCAGCTCGTCGATTTTCGGACCGGTAACATTCACCAGGACCGAGTCGCAGGCGGTACAGGCTTCCTGGATGGAGCCATTGGGATGACCAACCGTATACACGATCGCATCTACCTTGTTATCACAAAGGGCGCTGGACTGTTCGGCGGCTTTCAGCTCGGAAGCTAGTTTGAAGTCCGCTGTTGTCCAACCTAACTTGGCCATAACCACTGCCATGGTGCTGCGTTGTCCGGAGCCGGGATCACCGATATTGACTCGTTTTCCCTTCAAGTCCTCGAATTTCTTAATACCGGAGTCAGCTCTGGCAACAACGGTAAAAGGTTCTTGATGGAGTGAAAATACTGCGCGCAGGTCGGCATTCGGACCTTTAGCCGCAAATTTATTCAAACCTTTAACGGCATCATACTGCACGTCAGACTGGGCAACACCGAAATCGAGCTCGCCGTTGCTGACCGCATTGACATTATAAACGGATCCACCGGTACTTTCGACGGTGGCACGAAGGCCATGTACTTTTTTCCCTTTATTGACCAGACGGGCAATAGCGCCACCGGCTGGATAATACACGCCGGTCACACCACCTGTGCCGATGGTGATAAATTTCTGGTCGGCAGCCACGGCGGACCCGCTAACAGCTCCAATACATAAGGCACAGCCGAAGGTAATTGCGGTTAACAACGAGGTCGTTCTTTTTTCCATAGTCTTTTCCCCTTGGATTTGAGTATGTTCCCCACGTCGGATATTCAGGGTGAGGAAGGAGTGTTGTACAAAACTTTCCAGCAAACCGGGCGTGAACCCGGAATGTCAAGCTGTAAGTTTTGTACGTTAATAACCAGTTTGCAACAAAGAACTATATCTCAAAATTTGTCAAGTATTTTCGAGATCATAACACTGCTGCTCCCAGGTTGCCAGGATACTGCCTGCCGCCAGCCGGGCACGAGACGGTAGACTGTCCCGGATCATGTACTCCCGGTCACTGTGGTCACAATCACCAATCGGTCCCAACCCATCCACCAGTGGAATACCCGCCTTGGCGATAGTGTTGGCATCGGACACCCCGCTTCGCAGCTCCTCCATGCAGGGCAGCCCCAATAGTTGTGCTTCGTTGTGGATTATCTGAAAAAGACGGGAATTGCCGGCATTTTGCTCCATTGGAAATCTTTCACTGGTTTTCAGCAGTTCTGCATTTGTGCCGGGAATAATGCACTGTAAAGAAATACGGGTTATTTGTTCTGCTATCTCAGCCGCATCCGAGCCGGAGAGGAATCGGCTGTCAATTTCAGCCACGGCATGATCTGCAACGGTATTTGGCCCAACACCGCCCCAGATGACTCCAACGTTGACAACAATTTTTCGATCCTGATCGTTCAATTTCTCCAAAGCGATAATTTTATGGGCCAGTTCCAGTATGGCGCTGGCCTTATCATTTCCCGCGAAGGCGGCATGCCCGGCTTTGCCTGAAACGATGAGCTTAAATCCTAACTTGCCCTTGCGTCCGGTGGCCATCTCTCCTTGAAGGCCACCGCATTCAAAGCCAAAGGCCAATAAGGCTTTTTTTGCCTCGGCTGCGATGACGGAGGAAGAGGTGGGAGAACCGATCTCCTCGTCTGAGTTACAGAGGAAGGTGATTGGGATTTCCTGCAAAAGCCCACAGGAGGCCAGGGCCTTGATGGCGTAAACCGCGCAGACGAGTCCGCCTTTCATATCGATCACCCCGGGGCCAAAGACCTTTTTGCCGACTTCCTTGTACCAGTTAAAGGGGCTGTCTACCGGGAATACCGTGTCCATATGGCCGAAAAGCATAATGGACGAACGGCCGTCGCGGCAAGCAGGGGAACGAAAAATGAGGTGGTTACCAACCTCGGATTCATCTACGACCTCATGACTCATGCCGGATGATTCCAGACTCTTTGTGAGGATCGTGCCGATCGCATCCACTCCTTTTTTATACCGTGAGGAGCTGGGCTGGAGGACAAGTTCCTCCAGCAGCTTGAACATGCCGGGCTCCTCTTGCCGTAAATATTCGCCAATCTTTTGCCGCATGGTTTGCCTATTTGTTGAAGGCGAAAGATTGCTTGTCATAAACCTCGGGGTCCGCATCGGGATAGCTGACCTCCTCATCGCTCCACGGTTTCTTCAGGATGTAGTCATTGCCGTCTCTTGTCACCACGTTTGATTTGTGTAAGGGGATCTTGCCCCCGGCGGTAGCGATGTAACGGGGTATGGCGTCGCCGGAAATATTGCCGTACATTGATTCGACAATATCCCTGCCCACCTCGAGAGGGACCCGGAAGTGGGCAAATTGAGGATTGCGGTAACTGCAGTTAAAGAGATAGTAGGGGCGCACGTAGGATTCGTGAATTGTTTCGCAGAGTTTCCACATCTTCATCCGGCTATCGTTGACACCTTTAAGCAGTACCGCCTGGTTGAGGACGGCAAAGGTACGCTTTGACAGCTTGCGGAAGGCATCGCGGGAAACGGGGGTAATCTCCTGGGCGGTGTTGATTTGGGTAACCACGCGAATCGGTTTGCAATCGTTACTTTCTTCCAGGATGTCGAGGAGTTCGTTGTCGACCCGCATAGGCGCGGTGACCGGGATGCGGGTTCCGAGACGTTTTAGTTTGATGTGATCAATCTGATCCAGTTGCTCCAGCAGCCACTTCAGTGTCGAATTGGGCAGGACAAAGGCGTCACCACCTGTTATCAGCACGTCTCGGATCCGTTTGTTGGCACGGATGTAGTCCAGTGCCTCGGTATAGGCTTCTTTGGAATACGCTTGATCCTTTCGCCCGATATGAGCGAGGCGTAGGCAGTGGGTGCAGTACATCGCACACATATTAGTAACCTTGATGGTCAATACCCGCGGATAGAACTGATCGACAAGCCGGGCAGGGGAGTGGTCCGCGGCCACCGGCGGAATTTCAATGCCTGCATTTTCCACCATTTCTCCGGTGGGCACCGACTGTAACATAATGGGATCGTTGATGACCCCCGGCATGATCAGGCTAGTGTAATAAGGTGTCAGACGCATCCGATAGGAGGCTGTTACTCTCGCAATAGACTCCAACTGGGCTTGTGGTAGATCGATGAGTTTGGCGAGTGTGGCAACTGAATCGACTGCATGGCGAATCTGGCCGGGAAAAGAATTCCAGGCTGCTTCATCCATACCCAACTCGGCCATGATTTTTGCTTTGTTCTCCTGAATTTGCTCCCATTTGTCAATACCGCTCGGAACAAGTATATCCTTTTGTGCCAGATACTCGTCCACCCTGCCGTTGGCAGCGGAAGCAATGGGTAAAGCCTTGGTGAGGCGACCGCCAACCGAGACCATATGTTCATCGATCTCCTGATGCTTAACGGCAAGACGCTCAAGGTCTTCTGCGCTGATACCGAAATCCGACGGAGTTCCTTTCTCCTCGTTGCGAAGCGTGAGGAGGAGATCGAAAAGATTGATGATCGGTGCAGTCAGGTTGGCACCGGCAGCCTGTTCGTAGAGGCTGCGCACCTCTGCTTTCCGTAGATCCGGGAGACCTTCCGCTTTTGCCGATTGAGTAAGAGGCTGTGCCAGAATAGTAAGAAGATCCATGGTATAACTGTCAAGAGGCGGGTTTGCCGCCAAACGATCCTGATTTTCTGTTTTCATTGATATCACACTTCCTGAAATGTTTGTTTAATCCAGCCAATGCCTTGGCCGAGACCTTCCCGTACGTCATCTCCGGACCTGGCTACGGAGACAACCCTAGCCAGAAATGTTCCCGGCATAACTCTGAGTGGTGAACCAAGATGCTCAAGAATAACAAAATCCTTGTGAATTTCTCTTTTAGCTACCTTGGCAAAAGACGACCGCTCACCGGTGTCTTGCGGGATATAACCGGTGGTGAGGACCGGCACGGCAAGCTTATGATTGTAGGTTTCCCAATGTAGATCGCAAATATTATCCTCCGATTCAACGGTTCCAGGCGGAAAACAGTTGTGAAGAACAGCGTGGCATTCGAGTTCCGGCAGTGTTGGAGAACCGACTGGAAGGTTCTGTTCCAGGGTGCAGCAGAACTCAAGGGTAGTGCCTTGTTTTCGGGCATTGATTTCCAGAAACCAGATGACACCGTAATGGTCAATTATGTAATCGCAGCCAAATATTCCCCGGTAACCAGCTCGTCCCAGTTTTCTTCCAGCTGCGATTGTGTACTTTCTGAGAATGTCAGCCTGATCTTTGGTCACTTTGGAAGGATAGGATGAGCCGACAAATTTATTGCCGTCAACGATTTTTTGGTCGGCGATGCCGGCGATATATACGTCTTTGTCGTTGGCAACAACTGCCAGTACGGTCGGATCCAGATCGTGAGAGATATACCGGGTTATCAGATATTCGCCGTTTTCGTCGGTAAATCGGTGCAAAACTTCTTCTCTGGTATGAGTGACGGCGGAGTTGATTCCGGCTGCCGAATAGGCCAAGCTGATAAAAATTCCATCCTCCCAAGTATTGCGAAGCGCATCGGTCTTTTCCAGAAGGGTAGTCAGGCCCATGCAGACCTCACTCTCAACGAGAGGAACATACCCCGCCAGTTCGACGGACTGTACGAGTTTACTGTTGTAATGCTTGGCCACAAACTTATCGGGTCCGAGAATGGATACCCTATCGATCTCATCCAGAGTCATTTCCAGGACACTTTCAAACATGCTAAGGTAGAGCTCTTCCTGATTTTCGAGAATGTCGGCAACGAGACGTCGGATTGTGCCGCTACTGGAAACCGAGGTCATGAATTGACCTGTGCCCAGGCGACAGCACACCTGCGGGGGCTGCCCGCCGGCTTTACAGCAGGGATTAATGACAATAATATCGGGATAATAATATTGGATGCAGACATCGGGGATAATCGCCACAAAGCGGACTTCCCGGCCGGGAGCCATCTTTTGCAGGGCTTCCCGGACGAACTGGTTTAAGCCATAAGCCTTGAGTTCGCCGATATAGAAAAAATAGTAACAGGTCGGGTCATAGGTGAAGTTAGTATAATAAATATCTTCACCGTGAAGTGTCCTATTCAACTCTCTTGTATCAATCCACATTATTGCGTCCGCCATCCTTGTAAATTGGTGAACGTTCACCGGCACCCCATATGCGAACGATCAGGCAGCCTTGCATAGGCAAACTATAGCCCGTCCGCCTGCTTGTACGCCTCTGAAGCACTGCAGAACGTTTACATGCCCGGAGTTATGCAAGCATTTTGCTATTCCCGGTGAACGGTTTCATAAATTGCAGCAATTTTGCTGCCGCTCTCGGAGTAATGCTCCCGAATTGTTTGTTCTATTTTAGCCGGGTCGCCAGACATCACGCTGGTGACGATCTTCATATGCCGGTCGCCGATCTCCCGCGGGGAATATAGATCACTCCAATGTTTGTAAAACATTACATGCAGTTTTAAACTGAGGCGATCCATATACTCCGCCAGTTGCACATTATTGTTTTTGCTGACAAGCAAATTATGAAAATCATGGCCTATTTGAACCACCATCTTTTGGTTTCCACCTTCGGCTGCGTTTCGCATCCTGTCGACCAGCAATTTCATTTGCCTAAAATCGTCCTCGCTGAACTGATCACAAGCGGCCATGGCAGCGTACCCTTCGAGAACCCCGCGGGTGATGTATGAATCGGCAATTTGTTTGGGAGAAAGAAGCGCTATAAAATTACCCACCTGAGGCTTGTAATCGACTATGCCGATGACAATGAGCTCCTTGAGTGCTTCCCGCACCGGTGCCCTGCTTATGCCAAGTTCTTTTGCCAGCAGGCTCTCCTTAATCTGCTCGCCTGGGAGATATCGACCGTCCAGGATAAATCCATAGACATAATCAATAACCTGGTCTTTATATGTGGTCTTTCGAATGCCTGCCATTTTTAGTTAAACTCCAGTCTATGATCGATTGTCGACAATATGCAACGCACAGTACCTTGCCATGTCAGGGAATGCAAAACCTTTTTTCCGGCTTGCAATAAAAGATGGGCATGAGAAGCCCGATCTACGCGTTTGGGTCTGCAACGGCAATTAGCTCTCCCAGCGCGGTCTTAATCTGCTGGATTGAATTGACTAAAAGTTAACGGTTCCGCGTCTGCCGTGAGTGTAATCTGCAAAGGTGCCGGCAGATATTAAAAATTGTCACGAAACCGTTCTTTTGATCCTTGAGTTAGACGAGCATTTTGCGGATGGATTTTAATTCCTTCCGGCGTTCGGGAGTGGTTTTGGGATATTCCATTTTCATTTCTTTGAAAGTGTCCAGAAGAATCTGGGACACAAGCAGTCGGGCATTCTTCTTATCGTCTGCCGGAACAGCATACCAGGGAGCATGTTCGGTGCTTGTAGCATTCAAACATTCTTCGTAGGCCTGCATATATTCATCCCAGTACTTTCTTTCATTGAGGTCTGCAAGGCTGAACTTCCAGTTTTTGTCGGGCTCATCGATCCGGTCGAGAAAACGATTCCGCTGTTCCTCTTTAGACAGATGCAGAAAAATTTTGATTACCCTGGTGCCGTTGCGATGGAGATGCGCTTCAAAGTCCAGGATGGAGGTGAATCGTTCCTGCCAGATGGTTTTTTCGTCAAGAAGTTCATGCGGAAGGTGCTGATTCAGCAGGATCTCCGGATGGACACGAACAATGAGCACTTCTTCATAGTAGGAACGGTTGAAGATGCCGATCCGGCCGCGTTCCGGGAGGCATCTGGCAGTGCGCCAGAGAAAATCATGATCCAGTTCTTCGGCAGTCGGTTGTTTGAAATTGTAAACCTGACATCCTTGTGGATTGATACCCGACATGACGTGCCGGATTGCTCCGTCTTTGCCTGCAGCGTCCATTGCCTGAAAAATCACCAGGACCGCATAACGGTCTGAAGCGTAATGGAGGTGCTGCAGCGAATCCAGCTCCTTGATGTGCTCCGTCAGAAGTTTGTTATACTCCTTCTTTGATTTATAACAAGAATCGACTTTTGTCGGTAACTTCCGGAGGGAGATTTTCTGTTCGGGGTTTACTCGAAACTCGTCTGCCTTTATTTTCATATTCCTCTCTCAATACTGTGATTTTATCGGTTACCCGATATCGCTTCGTTCATTATTTTGACAATCGTTTCCTCAACTTCCTGTGCTGTTCCGGACAATTGCGGCGAGTTAAACATTGCCAGCAGCGCAGTAGGTTTCAAGGTGGCAAGGATAGTCTTCCCGTTCTCCCGATAGAGGGAAATTCGGCAGGGCAGAGCGGTGGAAATGCTCATGTTTTCTTCGAGCACTTTTTTTGCCTGTTGTGGCTGACAGACCTCAAAGATCAGACATTCCTGCTTGAACTCGACTCCTTTTCCGGCCATGGTCTCTTGAAGATTGTGGATCTGCATAATACCAAAGCGATTAGCTGGTACGGCTTTTTGCAGGGCTGCGGTGACTTCACTTATCGTTTTGTCGGTCGACATTCTGATCAGCATTATTTTTCCTCCAATGTTTTGATTTTTTAACTGCCAAATTAATATCACAAATTGATCATTAACAGATTGATCGGCAACCCAGCCAAACAAAGAAAATCTGCGTCGGTGCCCCAGTTGTGCAGAACAGGCTGGGGGGTTGTGGGCCGCTGTTTAATGGATACGGATCCGGCGTGATGAGGACTTTTGGTTGTTTATTTCCGGTGAATGGATACGAAACGGGGCGATATCTATCAGAAAATGTTGTATATTCATCCGACTTGAAGCATCGCAATCGATGTAAATTGACCACCCTTTTAACTTGTGTCCATACGGAAACGGCCTTATTCACCTATCTCTTTGCAGCTCTCAAAATTTTATCCTCGGAATAACACGAATATGCCCGTGGTAAAATTTATCGAGCGCCTCGATTTAGAAGAAAAATTCTCGGTCCCGGACAGACACCAACTTGGCCTGCAGTGATGAGAAATTATATTGGCTGGATTATAGTCAGCACGCTTATTTTTTATCTATCAAGCGTTGAGATCCCCTCCCTGCTCATTTTGCCGGCATTTTTGGCTTGGCTGGTGCCTGTTTTGATGTGGCAATCGCTTGGGTCGAGTGCACGTAAACAAACCTTGTCGCTGCTTATAACCGGATGTCTTGCTCTCTTCTTTTCGGCGGGGCAGGGTGTCTTTCTTGGTTGGAAACAGATTTTTGCCGTCAATCTGCCCTTGCTCGCCATGTTCGTTGCAGTTTCTTTTCTTACCCTCACCAATCGAAATATTGAAGACCCTGCACTGCCACGAGGGAAAAGGGCGGTTGTCGCCACGGCGTTGGGCACGCACCTGCTGGGGGCAGTGATTAATCTGTCCGTACTGTTTGTTTTTGGAGACCGGCTGCAAAAAAACGGGGGATTGAGCAGGAGCCAGATAATCATTCTTGCCCGATCGTTTTGCGCAGCTGCCTGGTGGTCGCCTTTTTTTATTGCCACCGGTGTCGCTTTGACCTACGCTCCCGGAATGCAGTGGAAGGACACTCTGATTCCCGGCGCTTTGATGAGCAGTATCGCGATTGCATACTCCATCACAGAAGTGTGCTTTTTCAGGAAAACAGAATTTTCCGGCTACCCGCTCAAGTTCGAAAGTCTGACTGTTCCTGTTTTTCTTGCTGCCATAGTGATCTGTGTGCACCACTTCCGGCATGATGTAAGTATCCTGCTGCTCATTTGTGTGATTTCGCCTGCCGGAGCATTAGCTTTTATGAAAGGCAGGCCCAGGCTGGCCACCCTGCATGATTTTATCGATAACAGGATAGCGCCGGTTAGCAGCCAATTTGCCCTGTTTCTTGCCGCCGGAGTATTTTCCGCCGGCCTGAAATCCGTTATCCGGGTCTATCCGGCGCTGTTCAGCATTGGCGGTTCAAGCTTTACGCCGATGTCATTCGCTATCGTCCTGGGGGTGATGATAATCGTTGGGATTATGGGCGTTCATCCAATCGTCAGTATAGCAATTGTCAGCCCCTTGCTTCTGCCCCTCCACCCGGACCAGTCGCAACTGGGTTTTCTGTTTCTCTCCAGCTGGGCAATTTCCACAGGATGCAGTCCATTGTCGGGAGTGGGGCTGGCTTTAGTCAGCCGATACCATGCCTCACCGCGGATGATAATCCAGAGTAACTGGCATTATGCAGTGGTCATGTGGGCTGTAGCCTCGATGATGAATATGCTCTTTTTCCCAGGGACAGCTTAGGGACATCCCCCGGCATGCAGCGCCTGCAAGTGTTAGTATGAATGCTTGGCACGAATACTAAATGTCAAGTCATGGGCACTGGAAACCATATTCTTCTAAAATTGAGACTCCATTCGGAGATAGAATAAAGTCCATTATCTCAGTTGTTATCTCACGCGCATTTATGGTTTTTGTCATGGCATAATCAGTCTTTACGGCAATCCGCTCCGGCAGCCGTTCGATTCTGTATGTTGCTCAATATAGATTTGATTGCGAAGGCAGACAATCCACGACCGTGGATCAGCACAAAAAATGTAAACCAAGCCTCACTTGTTTTTGCTTTAATCTTCTTTCTCCGGAAGCGGACGGAACAGCAGTTTAAACAGGATAGGGCCGAGCAGGCAGGTCATCACGGCCAGCAGGATGATGGCATCCTTGAATCGGGCCGAGATGAAACCCATCTCCAGGCCGATGGTGGCGGCGACAATGATCAGGCTCAACCGTGCCGAAAGCAGCATCCCGATCGACAGCGCCCGGTGCGGCGGTATACGGTTGAAAACGAACAACAGGCCGGGAATGATTTTCACCGCCAGTGCCGCGACCAGGAGTTGAAGGGTGAAGAACAGGCTGGACGGCGTCAGGATTTGCCTGATATCGAAATTAATTCCCACATTGATGAAGAAAATGGGGATCAGAAAGCCGTAGCCGATGCCGGAGAGCTTAAACTCCAGGTGTCCTTTCTCACGGAAAACCACCGACAGCAGCGCGCCGCCCAAAAAGGCACCCAATACCGGTTCCAGGTTGACCATCTTGCTCAGGGCGATGAAGAAAAAGAGCATAGCCAGCGAAATCCGGACTCCCATCTCCTGGTTATCCTCAGCGGCCAGCATTCGTCCAGCGATATTGGGATGCCACCAGGCCCAGAGCCGGGCGAGTTTCAAAAGCAGGACAAAGCCGGCAAAGAGCGGCAGAGGGAGCAGAAAACGCCAGCTGAATCCGTACTGGTGCCATAAGACATAAAAGGTGATACCAAACAGAGTCAGAAAATCAGCCAGGGTGGCGGCAATCAGAACTGTCTGGCCGATGGGATCTCTATTGATCCCCGCTTCTTTGAGCGTAGGCACTACCAGACCCAGAGAGGTGGTAGAGAGCACCAGCGCCAGGTAAATGCCTTGCTCGAAAAAGACAGCAGCCCCCAAGGAAAGTCCAACGGTAGCGGCGAATACCATGAGTTGCAGGACCAATTGGCTCTTCCGCTGTCTGGCCAGCAGGGCCACATCGATCTCCATCCCAGCTTGAAACATCAGGAGCAAAAAACCGAGCTGAGCAAGAAACGGCAGCCACTGGCCCGAGACATCCAGATTAAGCAGGCTTTTGCCGATCAGCACCCCAAACAGGATTTCCAGGACAATGCCGGGCAGTCGTACCAGACGGCTTAACATCGGCAGGATGGCGACGGCCAGGGTGATCAACAGCAGGGACCAGGCGTGTTCAAATTCCATGGTAGTCCTTCTCTTCCAATAATGCGAAAGGGTGAGCGGAGGCAAAGGCCTGCAGGGCAATCCAGCGATGAATTAACTTGTGCCCATCCAGAAACGGCTTTTCCCGGCCAGACACTAACTCGTTATTATCAAAACCGAACAGGAACTCTTGCGCACCAGTAATTCGCCGACATGCGGCTCGAGAAAATCTTTTTCTCTGGTGGTGCTACCTATGACGATCAGGTTGAATCCTTCGCTCATCGCGGTAAGCTCAGTCACCGGATTGCCGGCCCTCACCACTTCCTCGATCGGAAGTTTGTAGGGCAGGGCGATCTGGCGTATCTGGTTCAGCAGGCTATTGGCCCAGGTTCCCTTTTCTGCGCTGCCATGGAGAAAATCCGGCTCCTCGATAACGACTGCAGTTACCTGGGCGTCAATCTGTGATGCCAGATCCAAGGCGGCTTCCAGCGCGGTGACGGAGCTGGCGGAGCCATTGAACGGGACCAGGATCCGCTCGTATGGGAAGGTGTTGCGGGCCACCATCAAGGGACATGGCAGGCTGTGCGCCAGGGAAATATGGCGCGGCTTGGTGAGTGTGTCGAAAAAGGATTTCTCGAGCAGCGGCACCACCACGACCCCTACGCCGGTTTCTTCGCAACGGTGCCGGATGGCGGACAATAGGTGATTTTCGACGTCCACCACTTCCACAGGTAATTGCTGGGATGATCGCATCTGTCGGGCCAGTTCTGCCGAAGCCGCTTGCCGGCAGAAGGCGACGATCTGCTGGAGTTTACTGTTACGCACCAGGTATAGACTCTCCTTGAGGAGGTCTTCGCCCCGGGCAGACGAGGTTGCCGGCATCGCCAACGCCAGAACATTGCCGTAGACCCGCGGAAAATGAGACTCGCCGCAGCCGATCAGATCACAGACCTGTCGGAAGACATCCGTCTGCCCCAGGATAAGCAGGCGGTCACCGCGCATCAGTACTGTCTGTGGGACATAGTTCACCAGCCGGTTCCTGCGCAGTAAACCGACCACCCGCCAATTGGCGTTTTCTGTGGTGTCGAAAAGCTTGTCCGGCTGTTGCAGCTGAGGGCCGATTTCTACTTCCATCACTTCGGCACGTCCCTGGGCCACGGGAGTGATGGTGATCCGCGGGTCCTGCAGATAACGGAAAATAGTACCGGATAAAGTTTGGGTGACCTGGATAGCATTCACCTCCAATTCCTCGAACTGCGGCGTGTACTCGGCCTGATACACCAGGGCCACGATGTGTTTTACGCCCGCTTGGCGCGCAAATCGGGCAACAGCCAGGTTGACACGGTCATCGCGCGTCAGAGCGAGCACGTAATCGTGGTTGCCGAGAGCCGACTCTTCCAAAATAACCGGACTGGAGGCGTCGCCGGCAATGACGCGAATAATGGTTTCGTACTGCCTGGCCAGCGCGCCCAGCCGGGAGGATTCCTTGTCGATCAGGGTGGTTCGCCAGGCGGTACCGAAGCGTCTGAGGAGAGCCTCGCAGGTAAAGCCGGCGCCGCAGATGAGAATGTTCATAGATGTCCTCACAGTAGACTGTAATATCCGAAGTCAGGCCATTTCCGCAAAACAACCGAGGAAATGCATGTCGTTTCCGGCAGAGGAGATATACTATTTCCCGAATCTGCTGAAGAACAACTGAACACAATAAAACTTCACCAGTCCCTTGTCACCTTCGCCAATGGAGCAACCTGTGCCAAGAAATTCAGGCTCCTCGGAAAGGATATTCTTGCGATGTCCCGGCGATTTCATCCATGTATCCACTAAACTCTCGGCAAACGATCGATAGGTATGATTCTCAAGAGGTTTGCCGCCCGGCTGGTAGGAGTACTCGGTATGATCATTTTTTTTGGTCTTGAACAAAATTTTTCCCGGCTCATACTGAATTCCAAAGCCATATCGCTCCTCCACTAAGGCCGTCCCTCCCAGAGGCTCCGCAATACAGTGATTGATTATGGAAGCAAGGTCGGGGCCACTCCCAGCATTTTCCAGAAGCTATGGGATATCGTTAATCTGTAATATAGGACGAGAGACAAGTAAAGACGTGAACTTTTTTGCAAATGAAAAATATCGTCAGGAAGTATTGCTAAGCAATCCAGACCACGCAGATTTTTGGGATGTTGTTTGATGGACTCGTAAAAATCCCGATCTGCTTCGTTGTCGGTCGCCGTGTTAGCCTTTCCCTATTCCTTCGATTAATTCCCGGTTGAGAATCCGATCAACGGCGACTATCTTCATTTCTCCTGAAAACGGTTTGAGGTTTTTGATAAAAGCCTTGATAACCGGTGGAACGATGGTATATGAGAGGGCGAAGGCAGGAACAGCGTATCCATCTGATTTGAACGGAGCCAGAAAGGGCAGCGCTTCCTTAAACCTTGTGATGCCAAGATCATCACGCCTCTTTAATAAACGTCTGGGTGCGAGCTTCTGCCTTGGAATTATGAACATATCGACTTGCGGAACAAGTGCGGAGATTCCATCAGGCCAGACAACAGCCGATAATAAACTGCCTTCTAAGCGCACAAACATTATTTTAGGAACAAAAATCTCTGTACCAACGGTATGCTGGGTTGCCTGTTTGGTATAATTCCACTGCCAGAAGGTCTCCAGTGCATTACCGGGCAGATGGTTGATTTCCACGGGGGGCTTATCGGAGTGGAGGATGGCAGAGTAACTAATTTCATTGCCATGGTTCCAGCCCAGAAGAAAACCCTCCCGGGTGTATGGTTCTTCTCCCATGCCGTGAATCTGGGGATCGTGCACTTTGAGGCCGAAATGGTTGATTAGATTACTGATTTCCGGTTCGGCTTCCAGCGCAAAAAAATGTGGCCGATAAAAATTCATGTTAAATGTTAGATTGCCAGCAGGAGATTCAATGCTTTCCGCTGTTTCAGCAAAAGTCTCCGATTTGTCCCGATAATTAAAATTGAAGTAAACTCCGGTGTCTTCATTCTCATACCAGGCATGGTTATTTTCGATCTTATAATGGTTTCTGCCGGCAAAGTAGGATTTAAACTGAGGCAGTGTGATCGGAGGTTCGGTAAAGTACAGGTCGTAACTCATGCTGTCTATCCTTTTAGGGGCGAATATCTGTTTACGAATGAAGAAAGCATAATGTAGAGGGAAATTAGTGCGGATTCATGGATGATGGACTCGTAAAAACTTGAATTTTCGGATGGTTAAGTAAAAGCTTCATATGCGAGACGCGTGAAATTTCAATCATTTCGGCGTACTAAAGTACATCGTAATGACTGAAAATTTGTACCCAAAGGCACTTCCTGCGGGCGCACAACGAAGCGGATGAAGAATTTTTACGACGCCATCATGGATTAATTGCCTGAATATTCTCGTCCCCATTAATTATCTATAGTTGATTGTAGCACAAATGCTTGGAATAAAGCATTATCATTACACCTGTCACATAAACAGAAAATAAAAAAGAAGGAAACATGGAGAAAAATACTATGAAAACAGTTGCATTCAATGGCAGTCCCAACAAAGAAGGCAATACCTACCATGCACTGAAAATGGTCGTCGATGAACTGGACAAGGAAGGGATCGAAACTGAAATTCTGCATGTCGGAAATAAGGCAATCAGAGGCTGTCTTGCTTGCGGTCAGTGTGTTAAAATGAAAAATGAACAATGTATACAAACTGGTGATGAGGTTAATGAATGGATTCAGAAAATGAAGAATGCAGACGGCATACTCATAGGTTCTCCCGTCCATTTTTCGGCCATCGGCGGCACCATGAAATCCTTTCTTGATCGTGTCTTTTATGTGACTGGTGTCAATAACAGTATGTTGCGGCACAAGGTCGGGGCGGCAGTAGTTGCAGTCAGGCGTTCCGGCGGCCTGCCGACGTTCAATCAGCTCAATAACTTCTTATGCTATTCTCAGATGCTGTTACCGACAGCCAACTACTGGAATGTCATTCATGGCACAAGGCCGGGGGAGGCAACGCAGGATGAAGAGGGTAGGCAGATCATGAGAACGCTTGGAAAAAATATGGCATGGCTGATGAAGCTGGTTGAGCACGGAAAAGGAACGATTGCTCCACCGGAAAGGGAAGACAAGGTTTATATGAATTTTATCCGTTGATGTTGATGGCGTCGTAAAACTCTTCATCTGCTTCGTTGTGCGCCCGCAGGAAGTGCCCTTTTGGTACAAATTTTCAATCATTACGACATGCCTTAGTACGCCGAAATGATTGAAAATTTGCGCGCCTCGCAGATGAAGCTTTTACTTAGCCATTTGAAATTTAAGGTTTTTACGAGTCCATCAAGTTTTGCAAGCGTTGCTATTGTTGGTGAACGGTTGTTTATGTCCAAGGTTTCTGCAAAGAGGTGTTTATGAAGCTCAATGATCCATTTGGCCGGTTGGAATTACGGCATCAGACCGGTTATGAATCGATGCGCGACTCTTTGCGCGACAGTCACATCAATACCCCGCAGGCAGCGTTCCAAGCCATCAGACAAACGAGGAAAAGTGCGTTGAAATACATCGCAGTGATAATAGCGATCTTTCTGCCGGTAATGATGTTACTGCCAAAAGCGTTGCCCGTGACCTTGAGTCTGGCCCTGTTCCTGGTGGCCTGGATTGCAATCTCGTCTAGCAACGGACGGCGTTATATTCAGCGATTTATTGACGAGGAATTGTCTAAGCCTTCTCAGAGGAACTAATCGAGTCGAGATCCGGCGCTTGACAGAGGAACCTGTTTGATTAGGATTTACGAGTCCTCGCTCTCTCCCTTTTGCTCTCGGAATATGAGATTTCTGCTCAGGGGCAACGGAGGTATTGGACCATGATTGAAATGCCGATTGTGAGTGATTGTACTGTTTCCGCTTGTTCCTATAATCATAATCAGGCTTGTAAAGCAAAAGCCATAACCATAGGTGACCCACAGGAACCGAAATGCGACACCTTTCTTCAATCCTCCATACACAGCGGTATGTTGGATGTTACCGCAGGAGTTGGAGCATGTAAAATGAATGATTGCAGCTTTAACGAGGAACTCGAGTGTTCCGCACCAAACATCAAAGTCGGTATGAAGAATGGAAACGCCGATTGCCTGACCTTTAAGAAACGTTAACAATCTATCATCCCCGACGAGCAGAAATCTCCTTTAAATAAAGAGAAATAAGTTTCATCCCGGTGTAGTCACACGGACGTAGTCGCTTAAACCTGCAGCAGTTTCCGGAATTTTTCTGCCGGAACAGGAGGGCTGAACAGATACCCTTGCAGTATTTTGACACCACGTTGTCGCAGGTAATCGCGTTGTTGGTCATTTTCGACACCCTCTGCAACAACTTCCAGATTCAGGCTATGGGCCATGGCAATGATAGCATCCACCAGGGCTTTATTGTTCTGGTCCACCTCCAGGTCATAAATGAAGCTGCGATCTATTTTTAGTACCTGCAGGGGAAAGCGCCTGAGATAACTAAGAGATGAGTACCCAGTACCAAAATCATCCAGAGCAAGTGTGATGCCTTGCCCATGCAGTGTGTTCAAAATGGCGAGGGGCTTGTGTGAATCCTGCATCAGCAGGCTTTCGGTGATTTCAAGCTCCAGTTGATCACTCGGCAGACCGCTTTCTTTCAGTGCAGTGTCGACTGCATCCAGCAAGGTGCCGGCGCGAAACTGTTGCGGGGAAACATTGACTGAAATTCGCAATTTCTCAGTGGAGTACTCCTGCCATCGCTTCGCTTCCATGCATGCGGTTTTAAGCACCCATTTACCGAGATCATCGACTAAACCCAAGTTCTCGGCCAGAGGGATAAAGACATAGGGTGAGATTGCCCCCAGTTCATGGTTATGCCACCGAACAAGAGCTTCGGCACCGATGATCCGATTTCTGCATATATCAATTTTAGGTTGAAACAGAAGAGAAAGTTCATTTTTGGCAAGTGCATAGCGCAGGTGATTGGAGATCAGCATCTGCTCTTCCGAATAACGGCGCATATCGTGCGAGTAAAAGCGAAAATTATTCCGGCCGTCATCTTTCGCCCGATACATGGCCATATCGGCGCATTGCATGAGCTGATCATGGGAGATGCCGTCTTCGGGGTAAATGCTGATACCGATGCTGAGGGTTGTATGAATTTCCTGTCCTTTGACTAAAAACGGTTGTTGAAATTGGTTAATCAGTTTGCGGGCCACTACCTCGGCATGAGCAGTCTCTTCCAAATTTTCAAGTAAAACCGTAAATTCGTCTCCTCCTGTGCGGGCTGCGGTATCGCTTTTTCTCAACTGGGATGAGATTCGTGCCGCTGTCAGCTTCAACACTTCATCCCCCGTATCATGACCGAGAGTGTCGTTGATGTTCTTGAAATTATCCAGATCCATAAAGAAGAGGGCTACTTTCTTTCTTTGCCGTTGAGCGCGGGTGAAAGAAGAATGCATATAGGACTGCATGTAGTGGCGATTACGGAGGCCTGTCAATTGATCGAAATTAGCCTGGTAGATCAGTTTTTCCTCCCATTTGGTACGTTCCGTCGTATCCTGTACATTGGCAACGATAATAGGAGGAATATCGGTCGTAGAGACTTGAATCCGGGCCTCCACCGGAAAGGTACTCCCATCCTTGCGACGGTTGATGCCAATATAAATAACAGGTTCCGCACGTCCACCATACAAGGGGGCAAGTAGTTGCGAGAATGATTCCCGATCATGATCAATAAAAATATCAAGAAGATTGAGGTTGTTGAATTCTTCCTTCGAATAACCCAGGTGTTCGACTGCACCTTGATTAATCTGTAAACATTTTAAAGATTTGGCATCCGCCACAAAGATCTGGGTAGTGCTGTCGTTTAAAATGCGACCCAGGCGATTGTTGAGCTTGTTTTTTTCCTCTTCCAGGTTTTCCAACAGCTCCTTATTTTCAAGGCGCAATCTGGTATTGGTTGAATAATTCTTGTTATATACCTTGCTGAACTTGAGCAAAAAAAGTGTCAGAACCACGGTCAGTATGCCTGTGCCTGCATGAGAGCGATCTCCGGCCAGCGCGGTTTGGTATACCACCGGCGTCATCAGAGTGATGGTGTAAAGAAAAAAAGAAGGGAAATCCAGCAGCATGGTTACTGCCCCGACGGTAATGCCGAAGGGGAAGATTATCGCCATAAAGAGAAAGGAAAGAGGTTCCCGCGGGAAAAAAAATATATTGAGACAGCCGAGGGTTAATCCGGCTGAGAAAATGCCCAGGCGAAAAAGATTTAACCAGAATTTTAACGGCTTGGTTCTGCCCTGGTCTCTGAAATAGGATCGACTCGCCAGCCAGCGCCCGGAAAGAATGGCGCCCAGGATCAGATACCATCCAAAAAGAGGTTGCCAATGAAATATATTGCCGAGCACCAGGAGGTAGATCGTACTGATAACCAGCAAGGTCAGGGAAGCTGTCTTTGACCTTTCGTAAAGATTATCAATCCGCTCTTTTTCAATCCTTTGATTGATACTGAATTCAGAATTAATCATGGCCTGATAATTTTTCGATCAGCACAGCCTATTTGAATTTAATGAAACAAATGGCTTAGTCGTCGATCCGGATTTTTACGCCGATCGGATTTGATTGTTACTCCTGACCAATCTGATAAAGGGAAAACATTTTTTTCCGGCGAGGTGAACCGGCGGTCCTGTTTCGTTCGTTCCGCAGTGCCGTTCTGTTTGCTCATTTTTATCGATTGGGCTTTTACCAGCCGATCGATCAAGCGCAGATCCTTGTCTTCCAGACGCAAAGCTGCATCGACCCATAATTCTGTAATATCAGCAAGCTCCTGATAATCCATCGAATGATAACGCTGTCTCACCCTTTGCAAAGCACGATGGCCGTTACCAGCTTGTTCGTGTTGCCTCATGAAATTCTCGACGCTCTCCAGCCCCTTGCCTGTTTCACCCAAATGATGGACGATTCCCATACCATAGAGTTCCCTGGCGCTATAGGTTTCTCCGCTGGATATTATCCTTTCCGCCATTCCCATGCCACAAACTCTGGCTAAAAGACTGTAGGCCCCCATACCGGGAAAGAGGTTGAAACGTATTTCGGGAAAGCCCATTTCAGCATTTTCCGTGGCGATAAGGATATTACTCGATAAGGCCGATTCAAATCCCCCACCGAGAGCTATTCCTTCCACAAGTGAAATCGTGGTAAGCGGTAAATGCATATTGACTGAATTGAGATAACATATATCTATGCATTGCATCGCATAATCATGCAGGAGTTTGCGGTCTCTCTCTTTAATCAATTTACTGAATAAAGCCAAGTCACCACCAAGGCTGAATATTCCTGGAACCTGGGAATGCAGTATCTGGTAACGAATAAGTGATTCGGCGCTTGAAGCGTCAGTATTGAAAAAGTCTATAATACTTTGTTGAACTTGTCGAAGTTCCTGGAGCATTTTCGAGGAAAAACATGGACGTGGAGTTGGGTTGTAATAGCACCAGATTGCACGATGGTTAGCATCATATCTGAGTGATATTTCCTGATATTCACCAAAAATTTTAAAAAATTCACGATTCATGAAATACTCCAAAATTTAGGATGTCTTTCTGGAAAGGCTGGAAAATCCACCAGCTCTATTGCGTTGCAATGATCAGTCATTTTTTTCTCTGGTTACCATATTTTTCAATCGTCTAGGGGCCGCAATAATAAACAACATTTTACGCAAAGCAGCAAGGTGGAACTCAAAGTATTATTTTCATTTATCTGAAAATTTGATTTTTTTGGCGATACTTTCAGGGATTATTCAGGGCGTGGAGGTTATGGCGAATATGTCCTTGAAAGTTCAGTTTTTTTATCCAGGGCCCGAGCCGGGGCTGTCAGGTTCGGTTCAGCTATCCGTAATGCTGCGGGTGGAGAACGATTAGAGAATAGATGAGCTAGGATCGATAGCGGAAGAGAATCTTCCTGTACTAAAGCAATAAGAGTTGATATACGGCAGGATGCAACGCATCCAAAAAAGGGATCCCATGCGCCGCATGGGATCCCGAGCAAAACTCGTTATCGCTTAGCCTGACGGCTAGGGGGGTGGAAGCCGGACGGATGTTTATTCTAACTGATGGTAATAACTTTGTCGGCTAGTTGGGTTGCTGTCACGATATCCAGCATATTTGTCGTGCCGCCGACTCTTTTTAGAGCTGTCAGGTTGAAATGTTCCAGGCAGGTTCCACAGGCAAGAACAATCAATCCGGAGTCTTCATATTCCTTGAGTTCAGAGAGAACCGGGGAAGATTCCGTAGTCAGTTTGACCCCGCCGTTTACGAAAATAAGCTGCCAGATGTCCGGCATCATTTCCTTTATGGTTTTTAAGTAATTTATCATCAGTTTCTCACCAAGAGAGACGTCCCCTGAGCCAAGAGTGTCGCTGGTGACCAGGATGAGAATCTTCTGCTCCGTTTCCCGGACGAGCTCATTGGCCGGCGCAGGGCTTTTCTCAGAAGCTTTTTGGTCGTGCCGCGCTTTGAGTTTGAATATTCCACGTTCCCGGCTATCGGTGACCGAAAATCCCTTGGAGTTGAGAAAACGGGTGACATTTTCCAGGGACGCAGCATTATCCACCAATACTGTCAATTCCCGTTCGTTTGTCTGTTCAACTGCATCTTTTACCAGTAAAACAGGTGCGGGACAGGTCAGACCGCATGCATCAATTGTTTTTCCCATATTGTTTCCTTTATCTATAAAAGTTGTATTGTGTTGTTCGGTCCTGCCGTGACATTGCCGATAACTGCTGCCTCTATAACTCCCTGGTCATGCAGTCTCCGCACCAGAACGGCCGCATCCTTTTCCGTACAACCAATTAACAGTCCGCCCGAAGTCTGCGGGTCAAACAGGATGTCCCGAAGAACAGGGTCAAAATCCGCCGAGGCTAGCACCATGTCTTTTCTGAATTCTCTGTTCTTGTGGGCACCGACCGGTACAAAACCCATCGAACCGAATTCATAAGCTTCCGTCAGAATCGGCACACTGTGGGTGATGATTTCAACGCCTACTCCGGTGCCGCGGATCATCTCGGCCAAGTGCCCCAGCAGGCCGAAACCTGTAATGTCGGTGCAGGCTGAAACATGAAACCCAGTCATAGTCTCCGCGGTTTTCCTGTTTAGCGTGGCCATAAGTTCAGTTGTCCGTTTGATAGTCGCAGCCGATGCAAGACCTCCTTTGATTGCCGTATTAATTATTCCCGTTCCAAGAGGTTTGGTCAGCACCAGGCAATCGCCGACACGGAGTCCCTGATTGGTGAGAATTTTCCCCGGATGGACAAAACCTGTAACCGAGAGGCCGTATTTTAATTCTTCATCCTCGACACTGTGGCCCCCGAGCAACACCGTATCCGCTTCCCTGAGGGTAGCCGCACCGCCCGCCAGCATCTCGCGCAAGGGTTTTCGTCCCATCTTGCTCAAGGGGTATGCCACGATATTCATAGCCGTCCTGGGCACTCCGCCCATAGCATAGATGTCGGAGAGGGCATTTGCCGCTGCAATTCGTCCAAAATCATAGGGATCATCCACTATCGGGGTAAAGAAATCCAATGTCTGGATCAGGGCCAGTTCATCGGACACACGATAGACACCTGCATCATCCGAGGTCGAGATCCCGACCAGAACATTTTCATCTATTGGGAATTCAATACCGCTGAGTGCCTGCTCCAGGTCCCCTGGAGAGAGTTTTGACGCTCAGCCGCCGCCTTTTACACAGGTGGTGAGCCTGATTGGTTTATTGTCCATTATTTCCTCTGTTTAACGGGCAGAGAACATCCTTGACCGCATACCGATGTCGGCGGCCACAAACCGGACATTTTGAATTGAGGCTGACTGTGCCCTGAAGTTCTTTTGTGCCTTTGTCATCCTCAACTATACGATGTCCTTGCCGGAGTGAGTAATCGTCGGAGGCGAAAGTCACATGTTCTTTCGGACAGGTAAAATAAAGTTTCATGGCATAACCCGAAATTATTTCTCCGGTATTCCGTGGATTCGAACCGCCGATCATAGTTACTGGCGATAGGTGATGGTATATTTGAAGGTCTCGGGGGCAAGCCAGTCGAGTGGTTTTCCTCCGATCTCCGCATATGGATAGCCAAAGGTATTGAGAGGTCTTCCTGCCTGGGCGGGATTAAGGATCAAGTCGCGACCGACAGCCAGCTTGACGCGGTAGGGGTCCCATGCTCCCCAGAAATATTTCCGGTAGTCTTTGGTTTTCTGATCTTCGAGTTTGAGATTTTGCGTGAGCATCATCTTACGGACATCAGCTGGATCGACAGGAACCCAGCCGTATCCGGGTAAGAAAAATTCCGCCCAGCAGTGTTGCCACCGGGTAATGTCCTGTACCCCTTTTTTGCCCTGGCGGATGCCGAAAATTTCACGGGCAGGAACCCCAACCGCCCGGCAGAGGGCGACGAATACCGAATGGATGTCTGTACATTTACCTCCAGGTCTTTGCAGCAGGCTGCAGACATCTCCCGGACCACAACCCTTTGTGTTCGGGTCACGGTACATATTTTCACAGGTCCAGTCATAGATGGCTTTGGCCTTGTCGTAGACAGTAACTTTGTTGTCAACGATCTTTTCGGCCAGTTCCTTAACCGCGCCGTCAATCGGTCCCAGACTTGTCGGAGCCAGATATAAGGCGTAATCCGCGGGATCCCAGCCCGCTTCCTTCTTTGGAAAATCTTTTTTCACTACTTCCCGGCGGAGAACCTTGAAACTGAGCGTGGCTTTTCTGGAGATGGAGCCTTTTTCCCAGTGAGCATAAAGTATCGGAGTTGAATATTTCCGGTCTGTATAAACCGCCGATTCGGCGAAATTTCCGGATACCGCTATATTGGTAATTAACTGATTTTCATCGGAAACAGGGTACGGAATCCATAATTTCGCCTCTTGGTCGGCGGGATGATCGGAGAGGTCAAATTCCATTGTGACGGTACCGGATGCCTCGGATGCTGCCCACAATGATGGAGCTCCTGCCAATAATAGACTGGCGGTAATAAGGGATAAAATTATTTTCATCTGTTTTTCCTTTCTAAGGTACTAAATGTGAATGATTCCTAAAACTGAGCCGAAGAGAAAATTAAGCTAGTTTCTTGAGGTTGTACAATGTTTTATCTCTATGAGTCCTGCGTAAACGATAGGAGAAACCTATTTGCAGATTTTTCTCCTGCTGCAGTGAAACACTGGGGACGTGACTTCCTTGATCCTACAGAAGATTGTCGCGGACCATCAGTAAGAAGCATCACTTGGAATTCTTAGCGTTTATATGGGAAAAATTTAGCCCGGAACCAAAAAAGCGGTTGTATTGGAAAAACATACAGCTTTTTCCAATACAACCGCTGGAGATGAATTTCCTGGGTGAGTAATGAGTAAATTATAAACAGGAAGTGAGTCAAGAAACCTCCTGCTTCGGTTGATAGTGGCCGGTGTATTTACTGAATGCGGAATTTGGCGACAAATTCTGTTAATTTGTCCGACAACTGAGACAAACCGGCTGCCGAGACACGAATTTCTTCACTGTTATCTTTTACCGCTATCGACTTCTTCTTGACCTGAGCGACTCCCTCTGTCATTGAAGAGGTCAACTGGCTGCTGGTCGCCACGTTTTCATTGATATCATTGATTCCCATGGAAGCCTGGGTAACGTTCTGAACGATCTCATTGGTGGTGACCGCCTGTTCCTCAACAGCAGTTACAATCGATGTCACGATATCATTTACTTCACTGATAACTTTAGAGATTTCTTCAATGTCTAAAATTGTCTCTTTTGTTTGAGATTGGATGCCGATAATAGCTGACTTTATCTGGTCGGTGGCCGCTGCCGTTTCCCTGGCCAGATCCTTGATCTCGTTTGCGACAACAGCAAAACCCTTCCCGGATTCGCCTGCCCGTGCAGCCTCAATTGTCGCATTCAGCGCGAGGAGATTGGTTTGCTCGGATATTTCAGTGATGGTTTGAGTAACTTTCCCTATCGATTTGGCTGCCTCGCCCAGGTCCTTGATAGCCTCGTGGGATTTTTTAGCTCTGGAAACCGCGTTTGCAGTTGTCAGGCTGGCTTTTGAACTGTTTTCGGCGATCTCCTTGATCGTGCTGCCCATCTCCTCTGAAGAAGTGGCAATTATTCCAAGATTGGTTGCGGATTGTTCCATGGCCGCTGAGATAGAGTCCATGTTACTGGAAGCAGCTATGGCACTTTGAGCTGTCTCATCGGCAATTTTCGTTGTAGTTTCGGCGCTCGCAACCATTTGTTCGGAGACGCTTAATAATTTCCTCGAAGCGTTATTCAATGTTGCCGAGGATGTAACGATATCTTCTATCATCTCTTTGGATTTACCAACCATCGCTCCGAGCGAATTGGTCAGCCGGCCGATGGCATCTTTATTTTCGGACCTGAATTCGACGGTGTAATCTCCCTCTCCGACCTTGATACTTTCCTCGGCAAGACGACGCAGGGGGCGATTGATCGAGCGAACCAGGAAAATGGTTACCAGCAAGCCGGCAACAACAACGAGAATGCCTGCGATGATGTTGGCGCGGATCATTTTACTGTCCATACCTCCATTAATTTTGTCTTCATCGAGACCCGTCGCAATATACACTCCCCATGGTTTTATGAGCGCTGTACGGGAAAAGCGTCTCACGCCGTTCATGGTGTAGGTGAGAGAACCATCTTTCTGGCCTTTGAATTCAGGCACGACATCAAAGAGGTTGCTCCCTGTTTTGAGAGTCGGGTGCAGCAGTATTTTACCTTCCTGGTCGTACATGTAGAAATATCCTTCACCGATTTTCACTCCGGATATATATTTTCTGATCTCGGCGTTCAACATCGGGCGCCCTACATATATTGCGCCAACGAGTTTATCATCCCAATCGTATAAGGGGGCATAGGCTGTCAGGTACCACTGGCCCGCAATTGAGGTTTTGCCGTTATAGATCTTTCCACTCTTGATCGCTTGATAGATGGGGCTGCTTGAGGGAATGTAGGTGCCCACGGCGCGTTCTCCGTTTGCATTCTTCACAGTCGTTGAAATGCGCAGGAGACCGTCGTCGACCAATTGTAAGAGAGTGGCGGAGGCTCCACCGGTTTTTTCAATACTGTCAACGAAGTCATTGCTTCCGTTTATATAAGTCGGCCCAATAACCAGGCGTGGTATTTGCCGGGTAGTCGTTTCCCCGGTTGCTTCATTCACCATGGTCTGCTCAAGCATCGTGGCTGAAGCCAGTTCGACATCTCCTTTGGCCGCAATTTCTTTTTTAAAAAACCTGAGATCACTTTGTAAAGTCCATCGCACATTTTCGTCGTACATGAGAATGGAATCATATACAGCCTGATGGGTATTGGTGATCGCGGTTATACCAAATTCATTGAGACCTTCATGGGACATCCTTATCGCATTGGCGGCAATTATAATCACGGAGGCGACAGAGATTGACACGATGGCGACAAAGAGCTTCGTGGTGAATTGAATGTTTGAAAACTTCTTTAACATGCTGCTTTTCCTTCCATTTGTGGCCTCATTGGCCATTTGTATTCAAAAAAATCGATATGACTTGTTCAACCGAAGCTCCGTTGAGTATCGATGGTTGGTGATTTTATACCGGTGCAATCGATTTGCGGCTCGCTGACTGCATAAACGAAGATCCGTTCAAAGCGAGTTAAAATAAACAATGTTATATCAATTTACTACAGACAATGTCAAAAAACGTATGGCCCATCAATTTGGTCCCACCACAGCATCCATTATTTACAGGCAGGTGCAATCAGGAAGTTTCAAATTTGTTTTATAGTGGTATAACAGCCAGTTCGTAAAACGTAACTGTGTCGATGGTTGTCGGCAAAATATCCTTCTCGAAGTCTTTAAACTCACTGTTTGGAAACGAATATGCTTGGAACAATAGTAAATGCGCTGGCGATAATGGGCGGCAGCCTGCTTGGGCTTCTGTTCAGTAAGGGAATCGCTGATAATTACAAAGAAATAATTTTAAGTGGCGTCGGTTTGTCGGTAGTTCTGATAGGCATCAAAAGCGCGCTTGTATCCGACAATCTGATGGTTGTCATTTTTTCAGTAATTCTTGGGGCTTTGCTTGGAGAGAGTTTGGAGATTGAGAAAAGACTCGAAAATCTCGGCGCCTTCCTTGAAAAAAAGGTCAGCTCTAAAACAGACGATTCAAAATCTTTTGCCCGAGGATTTGTTACCGCCAGTCTGGTTTTTTGCGTCGGCTCCATGGCAATCATCGGCTCTTTGGAAAGTGGTTTGACCGGAAACCATCAGACTCTATTTGCCAAATCGGTACTGGACGGGGTCACTTCCATCATCTTCGCCTCGGCGATGGGGCTTGGTGTGCTCTTTTCCGGGTTCGCCGTATTGATTTACCAAGGACTTATAACCATAACAGCATCTTTCATGAAAAGTCTTCTTGTGCCTGAAACAATCGCCCAGATGTCCTCAGTCGGTGGACTGCTCATCTTGGCTATTGGTCTTAATATGCTCAAAATCACCAAAATTCGCGTCGGCAATCTGATCCCCGGGATCTTTCTTCCTTTGGCTTATTTTGCCTTTCGGCAATTTATTTCCTGAAGAGGCTGCTGTTAATTATATCCGGGCCGGAATCTCAGCTACCTGGCCCGATAAGGAATCTGGCAGTAGGAGATGCCTTTGGCCGGTTGAATGCCGTTTTTTGCCAGGAACATGGTCAGGGAATTCATCGAAATTGTGATGTTGGGAGTGGGGCCTAAAAAAAGATGATCAAGGACGATAGCGGAGCCTTCTTCCGCAACAAGATCAAATTTAACATAGGGCACCAGCATGGATATTCCTTCCCGGAACAGCACCGGCGCCGTGACATAGTCGGTGATGACCGGAGAGACGATACGCCATTCCTCTTCCTCCCTGAAGGACGGGTGCTTGAGGATAGCCGCAATACGCAGCAAATCACTTTCTATGAGGTGGAATATCGAGTAATATGAGTGATCTCCTCTAGTTGTCTGTCTATCTCCGCCGCCGTCATGTGTCTCGGCGAGAACCTCTACAGCATCGATGATCTGGCTGATCAAACGCGCCTGACTTTTGCAGTTATAGATACATCGGCCAATCTGGAATGACTGTTTCTCGGCACATTGCAGGATATAATCGGGGTTAAAACCGATGCTTACCCCTTTGCCGAGCCTGCTGTATCCCCGCCATTGACTGAGCAGATTGCCGTTTGATCGAAATGAAGCGGCAAAGAGCATGTGCCCGTTGGTGATACGATGGGTAACCCAGTCGAGAAACTGATTGAGGAGGTCCGGCTTGGGATGGCCGGCCGCTATGCGGTGGGAGATTTCCGTTCGAATGAGATCGGCGGTATGTTTGAGCTCGGCCGAATCGTTCATATATCTGATGTCACTTGCCCAGAGGGAACCGCTGTCAACGATACCTAACAGACCGGTAAAACTGGTATAATGATAAAGCCGTTCCTGGGGAGTGTCCGCATACAGCTTGGAGGTTATATCTTGTATCATCAGGGTGCTGATTGCTGGTATTGGGTGATTTGGCTTTGTTGAGAGATACTTGATATTCTCATAAAAAGTCATCAAAGTTACTGAGATGGGCTTTTTACGAGTCAATCATACTTGATGAGCTCGTAAAAACCTGAATTTTTTGGATGGCTAAGTAAAAAGCCATCATACTTGATTATTCCGTCTTTTATATCATAACTCAAGAACTGAATATGCTTTGTAAGATTTAGCCAAAAACCTCACAAACCGGATATCCAATTCATCAAATATGATGGACTCGTAAAAAGCCCGATCTACGTCGTTGTAGATCTGAAACGAGGATTTGCCGTACCACATGTACTGCCAAATCCTCGTTTTAGATACTACGCCTAGTATATCGAACTTTTTCCAGAGCCCATCTCAGCAACTTCGATGACTTTTTACGAGATCATCAAATATGATAATCTCGTAAAAATCAAAAATCAGCTGCAACGACCTAGATCAGACTTTTTATGAGTCAGTCAAATATCTATTTCATAAATATCTATTCATAAGTATTCTTAGTTGCCGGAATTTAAGGCGAGTGGACTGCTTTTTGCATTAAAAATGCAAAAATTTTGAAGCATTTCGGAGATGAACCCTGCGCGGCGCCGGAAGATTTGCAGTATCTCCGGAACTGTTTTTTCTCGATGTAGAAACCGTTTACACGCATGAAGAAGTCATGAATACAACATGGAAAAACATCTTTTTACTCTGTATCCTGGCCGCTGCACTGGCCATTCCCGGAAAAGTTCGGACCCAGGAGATTTCAGCACCCTCCGCTGACGAGCCGACATTGGTTAAAGCGGTCATGTGCGAATCGATCCGGAAATTTACACCGACCAATGAAGCTGTCGTTTTTTCCATCAATCTTGGCCGGATATACTGTTTTACCGAATTCGATCCCGTCCCGAAACAGACGGTCATATATCATAAATGGTATCAGAAAGGGAATCTTGTTTCCGTAAAACAACTCACCGTCAATCCACCTCGTTGGTCATCGATATCCAGCATGCAGCTAAGAGATGCCGATAAGGGGCCATGGCAGGTGGATGTCACTGACAATGATAATAATCTTCTTTATACCCTACGATTCAGTATAACGGATTGATTCCATGGACTCTCTGGTACAAGCATTAGTCAGCCTGCGATGGCAGGATATATTGGACATTCTTCTCAACAGCTATATCCTTTTCCGGCTTTACGTGCTGTTCAGAGGTACCAATGTCGTTCGGATGTTTATTGCCATTTGCATACTTTGGATACTGGAACGAATGGCCATGAGCATTGGGCTGATCGTCACCAGTTGGGCTATCCAGGGTATTATAGCTGCGGCCGCTTTAATTATTGTTATCGTTTTTCGTAATGAAATCGCCGGTGTTTTTCAGGCTCGAAGTTTTAAATCCTTCTTTTGGGGAATCCCCCGGCGTCAAATACAGGCACCTATAGAAGTTATTGCCGATAGCGTCTATGAACTGGCCCGTCACAAACTGGGGGCACTCATTGTTCTGCCGCTTAAAAAAGGTATCGAAGAGGTGGTGCACGGCGGTGTTCTCTGGCAGGGCAGGCTATCGAAGGAAATGCTCTTGAGCGTTTTCTGGCACGGTACGCCTGTGCATGATGGAGCTACGATAATTCAGGGCGACCAGGTCATGGAAGTCGCCGCCATTCTTCCTTTATCAAAAAGAAACGATCTTCCGTCTCATTTCGGCATGCGGCATCGGGCGGCGGTCGGGTTGACCGAGAAAACCGATGCCCTGGTAATAGTGGTCTCCGAGGAGAGAGGCGAGGTAACGATATTCAAAGATCAGTCCATCATCGGAATTAAAGATAATGCCGAACTAAATCAGGTGTTGCGGGAATATGCCGGAACAGCGCCTGATGTCAGCGGTGTCAGAAACCAGGCTATCAGCCTTTGCCTTACCGCCCTGATTTGCCTGGCGGGGGTTACCAGTTTCTGGTTCAGCTTCGCCAGAGGCTTTGAAACCTTTACGACCCTCGATGTGCCGGTGGAGTTCATGAACAGAAATCCGAATATGGAAATTTTTTCCGCTTCCGCAAGCAGTGTCAAACTCCAGCTCAGTGGGTCGGGATCGCTGATCCGGTCCATCAAACCGGATCAGATAAAGGTCAAACTCAATTTGGCCAACGCCGTCCCTGGCAATAATCAGGTGCCGATCACCAGGGACGGGATCGTTTTGCCTCCGGGTATTGAGCTGAAGCAAATCGAACCGCAAACACTGAATGTCAACCTTGATGTGCCGATCCAAAAAAAGCTCTACGTTCAGCCGGACTGGATCGGAGTGTTGCCGGATGATCTTATCATGCGGGAGTACCATGTCGTTCCTGAGAGAGTAGCGGTGGTTGGAGGCAACCTGACGCTGAAGAATATTCGAACCATCTATACCGATAAAATTCCTCTGGAAAAGATCACTTCCGACGGCCGGGTCATTGTTGGTCTGGTGCTCTTGCCTTCATCACTGAAGCTGGCCGATGAGTCTCAACGGAATGTCGAGGTGATTTACAAAATTGCCCGGAAGATACCGGAAGAGGAAGCCGATGGAAAATAGCTGGTTTTTCTCTGGTGGAAAAAACAGGATGTACTTAAATTGGTACAAAGGATGGAAGGTGTCTTTCTGGGAACGGTAACCATAACGGAGCAGAGAAATGAAAAACGAAACCAACAAGTTTGAATCACTGCTGGCAACTATTGAGCAACTGCGTGACGAGATCAACGTCAAGGCCCATCTTGGCAAGGCGGAGGCGAAAGAGGCACTGGATGAGCTTGAAAAGAAATGGATTTCATTGCAGTCTCAATATAAATCCGTTGCGGACGAAGCGGGGAAAACCGCTCAAAACACTCGTGCCGCTCTCGGCCTTGTTGCCGATGAACTGAAGAAGGGGTACGAACGTATTCGCAAGAAATTTTGATGGCGTTGTAAAAACTCTTCACCTTCTTCGTTGCAGCAAATTTTCAATCATTTCGACGTACCTCTTGTACGTCGAAATGATTGAAAATTTGCGCGCCTCGAATCTGAAGTTTTTTACTTAGCCATCGCTGATTTTAAATTTTTTACAAGTTCATAAAATTTAAAATGTCCTCATGGGTTTCATGGGAAGTATTATTGACTAAAGAGCAAAGTCCAGACGGAGTATGGAAGGTAATGTCACTCAGTGAAGCCGGAAGGAGATCCTCCGGATCACCGTTTCAATATTTCCAGGGGATTTTTTTGTACTTTTTATCGGGAAGATGGAGGGCGCTGTTGAAGAGTTCTATTATCTCTTATGTCATGGTTATCTGCGGTTTTATTTGGCAAGGCTATGCTTTTCAGACTCTCGCCTATGCAGAAGGAAATCTGGGAGAATCTATTGATTGCACCGATGTGCATGTTGATTATTCCAGTGATTCGACCTTGACCAAAGAAGAACGGATTCGTCTTATGGACAAGGCCTTTTATAAGTCCCTGAATAAGTTTGAACTCTGCCAACTAGCCAAAGAAAAGGCGAAGGCTGCTGCCGGCACCGGGAGCGGCAACGGCGGCAACGGGGGCAATACGGCCGCCAATGCCGGTGGCAATGGAGCAACAAATGGTTCCGGCAATTCAGCCGATAAACCGCAAAGCGGTCTTCCCCGTGAATCCGTTGCTAGTTCTACAATGTCCGGAACCGATGTGGTTACAAAGAAGAGTTCGTCGGAAAAGAGCCAGGCTATGGCATCGGAAACTTTGCCCAACCCCGAGGAGAAGAGTGGGACGGGACGCGAGTCGGGTAGTAACGCGGCCCTTGCCAACGGGAAACTCCCCGATGATATTCCACCTGCTCAAAATGACGATGCCCTGGCCGCTCAAATACGCTATGCTGCCGAGATCGAGAAGGACCCAGTTAAAAGTGCGCAGCTGTGGAATGAATACAGAAAATATAAAGGTCTGCCACAGAAAAAATAACAGAGTAATATCATGTTGTTCAGAAAAATATTCACTGTTTTCTTGATTTATGCCTTTCTTCTTGCCGGGTGCGCGACCAGGACGCAGACTTCGTCGACCGTGGGACCTCCTCCATCATCGGCATTAGCTGAAGCGGAACCGGTCAAGACGGTGGACACCAGACAAAAGCTCGATGTTATTATTCCGGTTTTTGATCCGGGCCTGCCCGAAGATCCCGACGACTATGCCAAGGAAAATATCTGGCCGGAACTGCGGAGAGCCGAGGCAAACCGGTTTGCCTATAAGCTGAAGGAGCAACTGGAGGCGACAGGCAAATTCGGCGCGGTCAGGGTGACGCCCGACAAAACAGCCACGGGAGATCTGTATCTTCTTGGCCGGATCAAGGAGTCGAATGGCCTGGAGGTGGCGATAGAGATAGAAGCAGTCGACATAAGCGGAAAGCGATGGTTTGCCGATACTTTTCAGCACGAGGTGTCCGAAGCCTTTCACAACGATCTGAGGAATGCCGGCAAGGATCCCTATGACCCTCTTTTTGCTGAAGCTTCCGCAAAAATAGTTGAGGAACTCAGCAAACATCCAGCAAAGGAGTTGGCAAACCTGCACTACCTTGCCGACCTAAGATTTGGCGCCAACTTTTCAGAGAGCAGCTTCATGCCGTATATGAAGGTGGACGACGGTGAATATACCCTGGTGAGCAAACCCAGTGACAACGATCCCATGCTGCAACGGGTGAAAGCCATTCGAGTGCGGGACCAGCTTTTCGTCGACAGCCTGCAGGACAGCTACGCTTCTTTCAATACCAGGATGAACGACAGCTACTCGATGTGGCAGAAGCAGAGCCTGCTTGAAACAAAAGCGGCACGCGCGGCGAAGCGGAAGGCCATAGGCCAGGCGGTAGGCGGTGTATTGCTGGTCGGTCTCGCCGTTCTCTCGGCGATTGCCGGCGCGCGATCTCATTCGGCAGGCAGCAGTGCCGCCGGAACTACCGGGGCGATCCTCGGTGGAGTGGCTGGCGCTTCTTTAATTTCAGGTAGTTTTAAGACCAGCGAGGAGGCCAAAGTGCATCGGGAGGCCCTGAATGAGCTTGGCAAATCAGTTGATATGTCGCTTGCTCCGCAAGTTATCGCCTTTGAAAAGGAAAGTGTTAAACTGACAGGTGATGCGAGGGAGCAGTTCAAGCAATGGCGCGCTTTTCTGCAAAAGATATATGCGGAAGAAATGACCCCTGATGTACAAATTTAACTGAAGCAGTTCCCGTGATTGAAGAAAAACTTGAGGAAGCGCGTCTGCGCAGCGCCAAACGCAGCATGCAGGCAGTCATCATTTCACTTGTGACTATCTGCCTGTGTGGACTTGCGTTGGTTGCTCTTTCTTTCGTAGATTTTTCTGCCAAGAAAAATGTTCCGGCTGTTGTTGCGGTAAAAGAACATTTGCCTGAGAACGATAAAGACAAAGATCGAAGTGATTTCGAACAATTGCTGCAACAATATGAAAATGAGCTGGAACCCCGGTTGTTCAAAGCCGACGTCGGACGCTGGAATCGGGACGCCTTCTTCGAGATTAATGAACTGAAGAAAAAGGCGGTATTTACTTTCGGTAATGGCGAGTACGCGAACGCCCTGAATGATCTCCGATCAGTTGTAAGCAAGACAGAAGAAATCCTGCAGGAGGCGGAGCGTATTTTTCAGGAAAACCTGCGGAAGGCCCGCTCATTTCTGGCGCAGGACCGCTATGATGAGGCGATGTTGTATCTTGAAAAAGCTCTGACGGTTGCACCGCAATCTCCCGAAGCCCTGGAACTCCGCCAAAAAATAGAAAAACTTCCCCAAATTTTACCCCTCCTGGATAAGATCAGGATTGCCCGCACCGAAAATGATCTTGAGAAGGAATATGGTTTTTTACAGCAGCTTCTCCAGTTGGCACCGGAACGCGAAGAAGCCGCAGCCAGAATAAAGGTGGTGGCGGAGCTGATCAAAAACCAAGAGTTTGCCGCGCATATCTCCGCAGGGTTTGCAAGCATCGAAAAAGGCCGGCTAAAGGATGCTGAATTTCACTACAGGCAAGCGCAAAAGTTCGATGCCGGAAGGAGTGAACTTGCCATACTTCAAGGGAAAATAGCTGCCCTGGAAAAATCCCTCCGGATTCGGCAGGCAGTCAAACAGGCGGAGCAGGCAAGCCGGAGGGATGATTGGCGAGAGGCAAAGGAGTGTTTTGCCAGGGCGATCAAAGATGCTCCGGATAACGATACGGCGGTAAACGGTCTTGCCCGGGCTGGAGAAATTCTTGGATTACAGGCGCGTTTCAGCAACTATTTCGAAAATCCCTACCGTCTTACCAATACGGCGGTGCGCGATGAAGCAGAGAATACCTTGACTCAGGCGGAGCCCGTTTCCGGCTATAGCTTCACCTTGAAAAGGCAGGCGGAACAATTGCGTCAACTCATCGTCAAACTCAACCGCCCCATTGCCGTAACTGTAATATCCGATAACAAAACCGAGGTGTCGGTTCGCAGTGTCGGAAAGGTCGGAATCATTTCTAAAAAAAAGGTACATTTGAAACCGGGCAGGTATACTTTTGAAGGCGCACGGGTCGGTTTTAAATCAAAGCTGGTTCAGGCGTTCATTCCATACGATCAGGACAAGGTCGAGGTGCGGGTAATCTGCGATGAGCCAATTTAATCAAAAGCTAGACCAGGCCAGAAGAAAGCAAAGACTAATCAACATCGTTGCCGGTATTACAGTGTCGGTAATACTTCTGCTGGTGATTGCCTTAATCGTTATTTCCCGTGGAACACGTATCGAGATTATGCCGGAGGAGGCAAAACAAACGGCTAAGATACAGGTGACGAAAGGACTGGGTTTTAACGTCGCTGACACAGTCTACTCCCTTGCGGGCAATCTTGTCATTGAAGCCTCTGCCCCAGGCTTTAAGGTTGCGGTGAAAGAGCTTGAGCACGCCCGGCTCGGTAAAGTGGTTCCCTTAAAATTACTCGAATTGCCCGGCAGGCTCCTGCTGGAGATTTCCGGCAATACTACCAATCTTGAAAAGACGGCATGGCGGATTAATGGACATGAGACCGCCCTGTCGGACCATTTGGATGCACAACTCGGAGCCGGGCGTTACACTGTCGCCGTTGATAATCCGTATTATCAGCCCAAGGAGGTCGAGATTGAGATACAAAGGGGAGAGCAGACCAGACGGTTGATAACACTGACACCCGTGGACGGAGAGTTGGATATTTCCTCAAAACCCGCCGGAGCCACAGTTTTTCTTGACGAAAAAAAAGTTGGCGAGACCCCTCTGCGGCTTGTTCGAAAAGGGGGCCGATATACTCTGCATATTACTGCCGAAAACTTTGAAGATACTGTGGACCAGGTGGCAATCACCCGGGCCGATTCAAAGGTGAACCGCAACTATCTGCTTGTCCTCAAAAAAGCCAGGGTCTACCTCGAGCTGCGACCAGAAGGCGGAGAACTGCTGGTTGACGGTTTGCAGGCGGCGGCGGGCAACCCGCTTCTGGTGGATGCGGCAGTGGAACATCGTCTGAGCTATATCAAGGCTGGATACTATCCGGCGACAAAGACGATTCAGCTTGCAGCGGATGAAGAAAAGCGGGTTGCATTTCAACTGAAACAGGAAATAGGCAAGGTTGAAATTTCTTCTTCGCCTTCGGCCAGGGTCTGGATCGATGGCAAAGACTATGGTGAAAGCCCTGTCAGTGTTGATTTGCCGGCTCTCGTTCATGATATTACCTTCAGGAAGCCAGGGTATCGGGCAGCATCCAAAACAGTCAAACCGCAGGGCGGCAAGATCAGGAAAGTAGCTGTCACCCTGCTCACCGAATATCAGGCCAGATTGCAGGAAGCGCCCCGGGAATATACCAATCAGGCAGGCATCAGACTGAAACTCTTTGTGGTGCAGGACCAGTTCACCATGGGAGCCCCCCGGTCCGAGAAAGGCCAGCGGGCCAACGAATTCCAACGAAGGATCCGGCTGACAAAGCCGTTTTATGCCGGTCTTTTCGAGATTACCAAAGAGCAGTTTGCCCGGTTTAACGGACAAAAGGCCGCGGGAGCTGATAAAACTCCCGTCACTTCTGTCAGCTGGCAGGAGGCGGCGGCTTTCTGCAACTGGCTGAGTGCCAAGGAAAAATTAAACCCTTTCTACCACATGGTCAACAGACAGGTGACAGGATTTGATACGCAGGCCGATGGCTATCGCCTGCTGAGTGAAGGCGAATGGGAATGGCTGGCCCGAAAGTCTGGGAAAGCCGAACAGACCATCTTTACCTGGGGAAATGAGATGGTCATACCGCCTAAAGCCGCGAACGTGGCGGATGAGAGCGCAAGAGGCCAGGTCAGCTTTTATGTTCCCGGTTACAGCGACGGCTTTGCAGGAGTAGCCCCTGCCGGCAGTTTCATCAAGGAGCCGTCGGGACTGTACGATATGGCCGGAAATGTCAGTGAATGGGTAAACGATGTCTATTCCATCTTGCCGCCGCGCAAGGGAACAATTGAAAACGATCCCTTGGGGCAGCAGCATGGAGATGAGCACGTGATTAAAGGCGCTAACTGGCGTTCCGGTACTATCACCACCCTTCGTGCGGCCTTTAGGGAAGGCTTGACAGCCGGTCGTGACGACGTGGGTTTTAGAGTCGGACATTATCTTTATGGAGGAAAAAATGAATAAATTACGCGGAATAATCCGCCAAAGACCGTTGTTGTGGCTTGGAATACTGGTTGTTCTTCTTGCTACGGCTGCGACAGTGTATGCGGTCCTGCCGGCAATCAGCCTGAATTCTCCAACCTCTTTTCCGGTGGATATTTGATATGTCGGATGGAATAAAGAGCTTCGTCGTGTTACTTGCTTCCATCATCATCGTGCATCTTGCCTATATCGGCTACATACGTCCGGAAGCGGATCTGCTGCTTGAGACAGCAAGGCAAGCCGGTCATTCGGCTCCCCGTGATCTGATGATCGTTTTGAAGGATTATGAGCAGGAAATCTGTCTCATTCTGATGTTCTGGGGCTGTTTTCTCATTCTGAGCAAGTGCCGGGCCATTTTACGGGATAAGTATCTCTTCTCTGTTGATTTGCTTGAAGAAATTGAGGAAGAGAGTCTTGCTCCGGAAAAGATCATAGAAAAGCTCGATACGGAGCTATCCGTTGAGAGAAGTGCAGCACCTCTTATCCAGACGCTGCGTTCGGCCTTGTGGCGTTATGCCGGGACCGGCAGTGTGCAGAATCTCTCGGATGCCATCGAAAGCAGCGTCGAGGCACTGGCCGTTCGACAGGACGCCGAAAATTCAATGATCCGCTATCTTATCTGGGCAATTCCCTCCATCGGCTTCATCGGAACCGTTCGCGGCATCGGCGAAGCGCTGTCTCTTGCCGATAAAGCGCTTGCCGGAGATCTCGCTGGAATGACCAATAGTCTGGGCGTGGCCTTTAACTCAACCCTTGTGGCCTTGTTGATCAGCATCCTGCTGATGTTTCTCTTTCATCAGCTTCAGCGGCTCCAGGATGGCCAGCTTGTTGATATTCAGGCCTACTGCGACCGCTTTCTTCTCGCCCGGATAAGGTAAATGGTGGATCTGTGAGAAGGCACCGCAAGTTGGAAGGTTTCAATCTCGCTTTTCTCGACATTATGTCCTGTGGCCTTGGAGCCATTGTTCTGGTGTTTATGCTGATAAAGCACAATGTGAGCCGGGCGCCTGTTGAAACCGATCTTCTGACTAAGGATGTTCAGCGCCTCGAACTGCGCCAGTCGGAATTGCAGCAGTCCCTTCAGCGGCTGCGGAATGTTTCACAAGCTGAAACTGAAAAAACCGCCCAATTGCGGGAAAAGCTTGCCCGGCTGGAGGAATCACTCTCGCAAAAGCAGCTCAGCCTGGCACAGAAAAAAGAACAATTAGCCGCTTTGAAAAAGGATATTTCCACCAGGCCCCCTGCTCACCGGGAAGATCTGGTGCAGGATGATCGAGGCGGTGAAGAAAATTACCTGATAGGCCTTAAAGTAGAAGGTGCCCGAATTGCTCTTCTTATTGACAGCAGTGCGTCGATGACCGATGAGAAACTGCTTGATATCATAAAAAGAAAAAACAGTTCTGCCGATAACAAGCAGCATGGACCCAAATGGCTTCGAACGAAAAAGGTGGTTCGCTGGCTCCTGGCACGAGTGCCCAGGACGAGTCAAGTTGTTGTGATCTCTTATAACGCTTCCGTGCGATCACTGGGCAACCCGAATTGGCAGAAGGCGGATAATTCGGCAACGCTACGGTCTTTTTATAACGATCTGGAGACAATAATACCGGAAGGCGCAACCAATCTGCAAAAAGGCTTGCAGGCTGCAGCCAAACTTGGAGCTACCGATCTGTATCTGATAACGGATGGGCTGCCGACGGTCGGGGAATCCCGCTACGCAAGTCTGAATCCTTTTGCCGACTGCAGCTCTCTTTTAGGTAAATCTACGACGATTTCAGGAGAATGTCGGGTAAAGCTTTTTCGTCAATCAGTTAAGGACAGCAATCTAGGCGGGGTGAAAATCAACGTGATTCTGCTGCCTATTGAAGGCGATCCCGATGCAGTCAACGAATACTGGGGCTGGGCGGCAGTATCCGGGGGCCTGCTGATCAGTCCCGCGTCGAACTGGCCATGAAATTAAAGAAAAAAGACTTCGATATATTCAGCCTGGCCTTTCTGGATGTCATATCCTGCGGGTTTGGAGCCGTAGTCCTCCTGGTGCTCATATCCAATACGGGCAATGATACCTCAACGTCAAGGGCGATCGAGGTTGAAAAACTTCTTGGGCAGGTTACCACCCTGGAAAATCGAATAGATGGGCTGGCCCAGGATATTGAGCGGCAAAGACGGCAAAATGAAGATCAGCTTGCGGAACGTGGCCGGCTGGGGCGAAAGGCGGATGCGCTTGGCCAAAGCCTGAGCCAAAAGGAAAGTGAAGAAAATTCGCTGGCTGGTGATCTGCAAGGATTGTCGTTGGTTCAGTCGACATTGCAAAAAGTGTCAATCGCGCCCGCGACCAGCAATACCGCCCGAGATGAGGAAGTCGGCGGGATTCCGGTGGACAGTGATTATGTTATTTTTGTGATCGACACCTCGGGCAGTATGCTTTCCATCTGGGATCGTGTCACTCTGGAAATCCTGCATGTCCTGCGAATACATCCTCAAGTGAAAGGTTTTCAAATCTTAAATGATGAGGGTACTCCTCTTATATCAAGCTATAGCGGCCGTTGGATTCCGGATTCACCGCAATTGCGCAGGAGCGTGATGAAGCTGTTCGACAGCTGGAGGGCGGCTTCCAACAGCAGCCCGGTAGAGGGCATAGAGGCGGCATTGAAAATCTATGCAAAACCTGGTCAATCCACGGCAATTTATGTGTTTGGCGATGACTACACCGGCTCGTCCTATGATCCGGTAATCGCCGCCATTACGCAGATGAACGGACTGCAGCAGAACGGGCGGCGTCTGGCCAAGATCCATGGGGTGGGGTTTCTCTCAAAATATACGACCGGAAGGTTTGCCGTTCTAATGCGGGAACTGACAAAAAGAAATGGCGGAACTTTTCTGGCGCTGCCGCTTTAATGACAAGCAATACCCTATTCGGGATGGTAGAAAGTTCTTTAGGGATTTTTGTGCGGTGGAACAGGGTAAGCCGGAAATATAGACGTATTAATTGACGCAAATGTTAGCCACAAACGAGGAGGGTGCATGGTCAGAATTACAGCAATTTACGGCAGTCCACGAAAAGATGGCAATAGTGACGTCTTGCTGAAGCAGGCAGTGGCCGGCGCCCGCGGGGAAGGTGCCGAGGTAGAGGAAATATTTCTGCGGGAACACAAGATTTCACCGTGTCTGGAAATTTACGGTTGCAGTAAATCCGGCGAATGTGTGATCAAGGACGACTTTCAGCAGATTTTGGCCAAAATTGATGCCGGTACCGGAATTATGCTGGCATCTCCTATCTTTTTCTATACGGTAAGTGCTCATACCAAAACCTTCATGGACCGGTGTCAATCCCGGTGGGTCCGGAAATACTGGATCGATAAGCAAACATTCGGCGAGGCAACTAATACACGGAAAGGCTTATTTATCTCAGTTGGAGCTACCAGCGGTAAAAAACTCTTTGACGGGGCAATAATGACTGTCAAATATTTCTTTGATGTCCTGAATGCAGGACTGTGGCAAACTGTTCTCTGCAGAGGGGTAGATCGTAAGGGGGAGATTGACCGGCGCGATGATTGTCTGAAGGAATCGTTTGAGGCAGGCAGGGCGTTAGTGAAAGCGCTCCGGGATGAGGTAAAAGAGCAATGAGTTCGATTTCTCCTTTTTCAGGAGCTGATTTGTGGTTGTTTAAGCGGTTAGGGAAGTTTGACGAATTTATTCGTCATAGCTTGTGGAGAGGCAATCCGGGTGCTGCGGGATGTTTGTTTCTCAATCCCGTTTCTCTCTCCCGGAAAAAAGCCAACACCCGGGTGTTGCTTATCCTGGAGGCAGCCGATGGGGAATCGCGATAAATCTATTTCAGTGGTATACCCGTTCTATTTGATTTAATTGTTCCTGCACATAAAGATCATCAATCCACGAATTGTTATTATTTTTTGTAATAACAAAACAGACCTTTTTGCCCTGCTTCGAGTTGATCGTTTGCTTAATATTGACGACTTTCTCCTTGGTTTGAAAAGGGGGGTCTTTCGGATTTATCAGGTTGTTTAAATCGTCTTCTATACCGTGGTCTTCCATGTTGCGCTCTCCTCTCTTTAGAATAAAATTAAAACTTGATTTGTCTCTTCTTACATCGACGCAGGTACAATGTAAATCATTATAAATGAAATCGTGAAAGAGTAAATAGGTGAGTATACCAAATTCATATAGGTATATATACGGATAAGAATTGTGAATAATGTGTTATATCAGTGAGATGTGCCGGTAAAAATTTTTTTACTAATCTGGAAGATATGTGCTTTTAGAGGTACAAAACACCAGGAGAAACATTATCCTAACAGTTTATGACAGTGGATTTATTAAATCAAATGACCTGTAATAAGGCAATAAGTTTGGATAAATATCTTAATGTTAATTTCCCGGCACTGTTAATATTTTCGCCTAAAGCCACAAATCCGTGCTCTTTTAAAATGAAAAAGCGAGTGGAAGGGGCAACCAGCAAAAGTGCCGATTCCGCAAGTTCTTTCGTACCGTATTTATAAAACTTTTTGGTGACGGGAATATTGAGAAATTCTGCGTGACTGTTCAGCAAGGAACAATGACCATGCAGGATGGCGTTGATATGCGGCAGTGCTTGATAAAGAGCATTGTGGAGAAAACATTCAGATGAAGGCGTAGCCGTTCCTTCGGAGACAAAGGTCGTTGTGGTTTCCTCATAGCCGATGATATGACAAAAATCAGCAGGCTGTAGGACTTTACCAGGTAGCATGGCGGATTTGGTTATAACAAAGGAAGACTCACCGGTTCTATAGGATTGATTGCCATAGGCACCACCATCATGAACGGGTGCCAGGCCGAGTTGGGCAAACAGATAGGCCCAGTGATTCAGCAGTGATAAACGGTGGTCGTATGAGAAAGTGTTTTTTGTCTGGAGATGCTGAAATTTTACTCCACTATATTTTTCCATGATTGCCGGAACTCAGCAAAGGTTTAAGGTACTCATTAAGGATGATGGCGTCGTAAAAACTCTTCACCTTCTTCGTTGCCGCAAATTTTCAATCATTTCGAAGTACCTCTTGTACGTCGAAATGATTGAAAATTTGCGCGCCTCGAATCTGAAGTTTTTTATTTAGCCATCCTTGCTTTTTAGCTTTTTACGAGTCCATTAAGGATGACAAACTCGGAAAAACCTAAAAAAAAAGGGCTTGCGATAAGCCTCGCAAACCCTTTAAAATTTTTTGGTGCCTAGAGCGAGAATCGAACTCGCACGAGCACAAGGCTCACGAGATTTTAAGTCTCGGGTGTCTACCAGTTCCACCATCCAGGCAAGTGGCTAGCTTTTACCACAACAGGTCAAAGCTTGTCAATCCTGATAATCTCATAAAAACCTAAAATCAGCGATAGCTACGACGCCATCAATCCTGAATAGTAGCAGATTGAGCCTAAAGCACAAGGACAGAGTGCTTAAAGTATGACTCAGATCATACTGTCGGCTTGTCTGACGATTGCCAGCATCTCCCTTACCGCCTGATCCAGTCCAACGAACACAGCTCTGGCTATGATCGCGTGACCGATGGACAGTTCTTCGACTGCATCCAGCGCCGCAATTGGTGCTGTATTCCTATAGTTCAGGCCATGACCCGCACAGACCCGCAAGCCCATTTGTGAGGCGGCTTCGGAGGCCTCAAGGAGAAGCTGGAATTCGTGCTCACGATTTTCTTCACCGATCACATCGCAGTATTTTCCTGTATGGAGCTCAACAAAGGTAGCACCCACCTTCCGAGCAGCGGCGAGTTGCTCTTGATCGGGATCGGCGAAGATCGAGACAGGTATGGAGGCGGCCGTCATTTTCTCAATTACCTTGCCGATTTTTTTCTCTTGAGAAGCGACATCGAGACCGCCTTCGGTCGTGAGTTCCTCGCGTTTTTCAGGAACAAGGGTGATCAAGTCCGGTTTGAGCTCGAGGGCAATCTTGATAATATCCTTGTTAGCCCCCATCTCCAGGTTGAGTTTGGTTTTTATAGTCTGCCGTAAGAGATAGACATCGCGGTCCTGAATATGGCGGCGGTCTTCGCGCAGGTGGACGACGATACCTGAAGCTCCGGCAAGCTCACAGATCGCTGCAGCGGACACGGGATCGGGTTCGGTAATTCCCCGTGCCTGTCTGATGGTTGCTACATGGTCCACATTAATAGCAAGTTTGGTCATTCCTCTTCTCCTGTGTGTAGAAAGCTTGCCGAGTAATTCTTTTTCTTTTTCGAACATTTCCTTTTCTTCTCTCTCGGAGCGCTCATGGTCGTAGCCCAACAGGTGCAGCAGACCATGGATAAGGAGCCAGCTCATGCGGTCATGCAGGCTCTGGTTATATTCAACGGACTCCCGCTGCGCGGTATCCACCGAAATAACAATATCACCGAGTTCCTTAAAGGGGAGCGCGGCCAGATTCTCATCCGCCCCATCCATAAAAGGAAAAGAGAGTACGTTGGTAGGTTGATCCTTATCCCTGTACCGGGCGTTCAACCGGGAAATTTCTTCATCATCGGTCAAGAGCAGGCTGACCGTAAAGTCGCCGGCTCCGCATTGGCCGAGCAACCAGTCGGACAGACGTTTGAGTCTGTTGCCATCGATGGAGTATCCGGCAACCTGGGATTGGATGGTCAGATCGGTTGACACGAATACCCCTTACTGTTTCTCGTAGGCGTTGATGATTTCCTGTACCAGTGGATGACGCACGACGTCGGCCTTGGAAAAGGAACAAAATTCAATGCCGTCGATATTCGACAAT
Source organism: uncultured delta proteobacterium (assembly GCA_963835305.1). Taxonomy (GTDB): domain Bacteria; phylum Desulfobacterota; class Desulfobulbia; order Desulfobulbales; family Desulfocapsaceae; genus Desulforhopalus_A. The sequence continues at coordinate 171,366 of CAWIEU010000003.1, read as the reverse complement.
AACTTTTTGGCCTGGACCAATCCTGAATGGGTTTTGACCGGAAGATCCACCTGGGTAGTATCCCCGGTTATTACCGCCCGTGAATCAAAACCAATCCTGGTCAAAAACATTTTCATTTGTTCCCGGGTGGTGTTCTGCGCTTCATCGAGGATGATAAAGGCATTGCTCAGGGTGCGTCCCCGCATGAACGCCAGCGGTGCAATCTCAATGATATCCTGTTCAACAAGGTCTATCGCTTTGTCGGGGCCGAGCAGGTCGTTTAGGGCATCATGCAGGGGTCTTAAGTAAGGGTTGACCTTTTGAGCCAGATCACCCGGCAGAAAGCCCAATCTTTCACCGGCTTCCACAGCCGGCCGGGCCAGGATAATGGAGCGCACCTGTCCGCTGGTCAGGGCTGAAACCGCCATGGCGACAGCGAGGTAGGTTTTGCCGGTTCCGGCTGGTCCAATGCCGAATACGATATCATTGTTGCGGATGGCGTCTATATAGATTTTCTGGTTTCTGGTTTTGGGTGAGACCACCCTGTTCTGGGTAGTAACATACACCTTGTCCAGAAATATCTTGTCGAGTCTTGCCTTGGGTGTCGATTCGAGGACTCTGAGGCCAAATGCGAAATCGGAGCTGTAAATCGGATAACCTTTGCCGATAAGGTCATAGAGCTGATTGAGCAATGCCGCAATCAGCTCTACATCATGGGGAAGCCCGCCGATGCGCAGGGTTGTACCCCTGACACTAATGGTCACACCGGTACTTTTCTCAAGAGCATGCAGGTTTTTATTAAGGTCGCCATAGAGGGCGCATGCATGATTGTTATCGGCAAAGGTCAGTTCCTGATGGATGAAATTTTCGGTCATACGGTTACTTATTGTCGGCAAGCTTCCGGAGTTCGTCGTCTATTATGGACTGGAACCCTTCCAGGTTTCGTTGTTTAGGAAGATGCCCATTGATAAAAGGTGTTGGAGTTCCGGTGACTCCCGCCTGCTGCGCGTCCATTAAGTCCTTGTTGATTTGCGCCATAACTTCAGGGGACTGCATATCCCTTTCAAAACGCGGCATGTCGAGGTTGAGATCCTGGGCAATTTTGGTTATGGATTCTTTAGTCAGGTTTTTCTCGGCAAAGAGCCGGTCATGAAATTCCCAGAACTTGCCCTGATTCCGGGCGGCGAGTGCAGCTTTGGCGCTGGGCAAGGCCATTTCGTGGAACCTGAGAGGCATGTTTTTGAAAACTAGTTTCACGGTTTTTGGATTTCTTTCGAGTACCTGCGCGAGCAGAGGTTCAATCTTACTACAGTAAGGACACTGATAGTCCGAGAATAACACTATGGTCACCGGCGCATCGACAGGTCCTCTGACCGGTGATCCGCTGATGTCGATGTCAGCGGTAAAAGAAATCGCCAGGGCACTGAATGAGTGGGTATTGTTATCGATAAGATAGAGCATTTCGCCCTGAGGAGCGATGTCGATGGCGGAGACTCCATCATCGACCGGAATGGTGCCCTGAAGCTGTCCGAGATTGTTGAAAACCTGGACTGAATGGGTATCGGTCAGGATATAAACATATTTTCCATCGAGAGAATGAACCATGCCCAAAGTTTTTCCGGCGATAGGCCAGTGCTGTTGCAGGTTCCATTCGATCCGGTTGTCCTGGCCTGAATCGGGTACAGCCAGAGCATTGCCGCCAAAAGCGAGAAAAATTGTAAATAAACAACCGGCATATAATTTGGGGTATCTCATAAAAACCTCGTAAAGAATTAATACATCATTAATTTCATCGCAAACGCGCCAAACAAAACACGTAGCGCATACAGTAGCCATTCCCAGACTTTTAGGCAACATTATTGGTTATGCGGGATCCGGCCTAAAGCGTTGAATTTATTTAAGCAACTAATTTTTCACCAAAAAAATTCGGAAAGATAGGTTAATCAACCAGTTGCTGATGCTTCGGGCCTCGCACAAAAAGGAGCCACTTTGTAAAAAAATAGCTGGTAAGCATAAGAGCAAGATGGTATTTATAACAACTTTTTTTGATTCTAAACAGAACAATATCAAGTACGGCCTTGACTGTAAAGGTTATGTGAATTAATTAGTAGCAGTTTGAAGTGTGCATTTTCATTGAGACTCCTGCCGGTGCACTCAACCTGTTTTATTTATTTAGTACCTTGGAAATTCTTCTCTTATTTTCAAGAGTTATTCCATAAAGGAATATGTACCTCTCAAGAGAGGCCCCTGGACGGGATTTTGTGCAGAAATTCCCTTTTCAGGAAAGTGATTTGGGACGACAGGAAATACGGCTGCGAGGGTGGCGGAACTGGTAGACGCACCAGACTTAGGATCTGGCGCCTTATGGTGTGGGGGTTCGATTCCCCCCTCTCGCACCAGACATAATATTCAGATATGGTATACACCTCACCTGTGACAGAATTAATTCACTGAAACCTGATGTCGATGTGTCGGCCTCCCATAATGGCCGGTTGGCTCCTCGGTGCCACTGAATTCAGGTGGAAGACACTGTTTGACAGAGTAAATTGTGGATTCGGGTGTTTAGTACCTTACAGATTGTTTTCTCTTTTTTGCAAGAAACCAATCTGTACTTAAGGCACTTATACCCACACAGCATGGGCACTGAAAAGAGTCTCCGTGCTTTGCGGGGGTTATGATAATTTCAAAATGAAAGGATGGGACTCGATGGATGTAAATGTTGAAGAGATCAATGCTCTCACAAGAAAAATAACAGTCACACTGCCTGGAGACAGCGTTCAACCAAAGCTGAACGAAGCATATGATAAGCTGAAGAAAGAGACCAAAATGAAAGGCTTTCGTCGAGGTAAGGTGCCCCGGTCAGTTATCGTCAAACATTATAAGGCTCAGGTTGAAGCGGAAACCGGCGAAAAGCTGGTTCAAGACAATTATTTTGATGCCATTGAGAAAAATGGGGTCGATCCCATTGTCCATCCCGAGATCCAGGAAGTGAAATACAATGAGGACGGATCGTTTACCTTTGTTGCTGAGGTAGATGTCCGACCGCAGTTCGAACTGGTTCAGTATAAAGGGCTTGAAGTTGAAAAAGAGAATATCCTTGTAACCGATGAGGAAATTCAGCTGGAACTGGCGGAGATGCAGAAAAATATGGCCGCACTTCGCTCGGTTGCCGACAGACCTATACAGAAAGACGATGTGGTCGTTGTCGATTTCCAGGGATTCCACGAAGGCGCTCCGATGCCTCAGGTTAAAAACGAGAACTACTCGATTGAGGTGGGTTCCGGAAACATGGGCGCCGAATTTGAGGAAAAACTGGTTGGTATGAACAAGGACGAGGAGGGAACCCAGGAAGTCGATTTTCCTGAATCCCATCCTAATCCAATTATTAAAGGGAAAAAGGTAGAGTTCCGAATCAAGATTAAAGACATAAAAGAACGGGTTCTTGCCGAACTGGATGACGAATTTGCCAAAGATGCCGGGAAGGAATTCCAGACCCTCGATGATTTAAAAGCGTCGATCAGAGAACGTCTTACCAAGAAACGTGCGGAACGCGCAGAGGGTGTCACTACCGATAAGATCATGCAGAAGCTGCTTGAATTGCACGACTTCGAGGTTCCAAAGCGGCTGGTTGCTTTTGAAATCGAACAGATGATTAAGCAAACGGAACAGCAGTTCGAACAAAGCGGAATGAGCCTTGAGGCTGCCGGGCTCAGCAGAGAAAAACTGGCTGAACAAAACGCGGAAATGGCTCAAAAGAGGGTCCGCGGCGATTTTATTTTAAAGAAAATCGCAGAGGTTGAAGAGATCAAGGTTGAAGATGAAGATATGGAAAGAGGTTTTAAACGTATTGGTGACATGTACAATATGCCGGTTGCCAAGGTTAAGGAATTTTTCCAGAACCGCGATGATCTTTTGCCCTTGATGAATGAATTGCTGAATGAAAAAATCCTGGCATTTCTCAGGGAACAGGCAGTATTTGTCGAGGCCGCCGAGCCGGATACAAAGACCGATGAAAACGCCCCTGCTGCAAGCTGATAAGGCGGGTTGCGTACGACAGGAAAGGAATTATAATGAGCATATCCGGTGGGGAGCCCTGCCGGATATGTTTTGATATTTTTTAATCTATAACGACTGCATAGGGCTCTGGGCCTTTTGCAGTCGAACCGTTTTAAGGAGCGTGACACATGAATCTTGTGCCGATGGTAGTCGAGCAGAGCCCCCGCGGGGAACGGGCGTATGATATTTACTCACGTCTGTTAAAAGAACGTATTATTTTCCTTGGTTCGGGAGTAAGTGATGATGTAGCAAATGTAATTGTTGCCCAATTGCTCTTTCTTGAAGCGGAAGATCCTGAGAAGGATATTACTTTTTATATAAATTCTCCCGGTGGATCGGTAACCGCCGGAATGTCTATCTATGACACCATGCAGTATGTGAAATGCGATATAGCTACACTCTGTATGGGACAGGCTGCTTCAATGGGGTCATTTCTGCTCGCAGCAGGTACTGAAGGGAAAAGGTACTCGCTGCCGAATGCGAGGATCATGATCCACCAGCCGATGGGAGGTTTCCAGGGACAGGCAACCGATATTGATATCCATGCGCGGGAAATATTGCGCATAAAAGACGATTTGAACCGTCTGCTGGCATACCACACGAAACGTCCGCTTGAAAAAATCGCAGCGGACACTGAACGTGATTATTTTATGAGTGCAAGGGAAGCCCAGGACTATGGTATCATTGACAAGGTACTTACTAATAGGGATGAACTAGCTGAGGATTAAGAGTATGGATGATGTAAATAACAATGGACCTGAGTGCATCTGTTCTTTTTGCGGTAAGGACCAGGAAGAAGTAGGAAAGCTTATTGCTGGACCGGATGTCTTTATCTGTGACGAATGTATTGAACTCTGCAATGAGATTGTCCACGATAAGGATGGGTCTGACTCGGCTGAAGCGGAAGCAAAGAAAAAGGTTACTTTAAAACCGAAGGAAATTAACGCTCACCTGGATCAGTATGTAATCGGTCAGGAATACGCCAAAAAGGTTCTTTCGGTTGCCGTCCATAATCACTATAAGCGCATTGACGCTCCCGTTGGTGATGGTTCGGTTGAATTGCAGAAGTCTAACATCATATTGGTTGGTCCGACAGGATCCGGGAAGACTCTGGTCGCCCAGACACTCGCCAGAATTTTAAATGTTCCCTTTTGCATGGCGGATGCCACAACACTCACCGAAGCCGGATATGTCGGAGAGGATGTTGAAAATATCCTGGTCAGCCTGCTTCAGGCGGCAGATTATGATGTGGAAAAGGCACAGCGGGGAATTATCTATATCGATGAGATTGATAAAATTGCCCGAAAATCGGATAGTCCGTCCCTGACAAGGGATGTCTCCGGGGAGGGAGTGCAACAGGCTTTGCTGAAAATCATTGAGGGAACAATCGCCTCGATTCCACCAAAAGGCGGGAGAAAGCATCCGCAACAGGAACTGGTTCAGGTAGATACCACAAATATTCTTTTTATCTGCGGAGGCGCTTTCGTCGGTCTTGATGCGGTAGTCAGCAGGCGTCAGGGAGCAAAATCGATCGGCTTCGGTGCCAAGGTGACCGGTGATGAGAAGAAGAAAATCGGCGAATTGCTGAAAATGGTTCAGCCCGAAGATCTCCTGAAGTTCGGACTTATTCCTGAAATGGTTGGGCGATTGCCGGTAATAGCCACCATGGAAGAATTGGTGGAGGAGGATCTGATTCGTATCCTGAAAGAACCGAAAAATGCATTGACCAAGCAATATCAGAAATTATTTGAATTTGATGGCATCAACCTCAGCTTTACCGAAGGTGCTTTAAAAGCCATAGCCGGTAAAGCGCTGAAAAGAAAATCCGGCGCCCGTGGGCTTCGCTCGGTTATGGAAGAGGCAATGCTCGATGTAATGTATGATCTACCTTCGAAAAAAGGAGTGCAGGAATGCGTGATCAACGAGCAGGTAATCACCCAGGGTGAATATCCGGTGATTTTGTATCATAATAGTGCCGACAGTGCCGACCAGAATTTGAAAACAGCTTGATCGAACGCGCCATTCCAGCACTCTATAATGAATGTAATCAAGGTATTCATAGGGATTTTTTTGCCGTTCGTTGCTGGTAGTACCTAAAATTATATTCACGTTTTTCCCGTTAAGCGGGCTAGTTCCAATCGTAACGCACATTCGAAAGGAGATTTTGTGACGAAACTTTACCCATTGATGCCCCTTCGTGATATTGTCATTTTCCCCCATATGGTAGCTCCTCTGGTTGTCGGCAGGAAAAAATCCATTCAGGCACTCGAAGACGCCATGGAAAAGAAGACGGATATCCTGCTGGTAACTCAACAGAAACCTACTGTTGACGATCCGGACAGTGATGATCTCTATACTTGCGGTACGCTGGCAGCGGTGATGCAATTGCTCCGGCTTCCTGACGGAACAATAAAGGCTTTGGTCGAAGGTAAAACCAGGGCGAAAATTATTTCTTATGTGCCGAACGCTAATTTTCTTCAGGCAGAAGTTGAGGAACGGGTAGACAGTACCGAGCCTTCTAACGAGTTAACTGCTTTTGAGAGGGAATTAAGGAAATACTTTGAACAATATGCCATAAGCAATAAGAAAATTGCCAAAGAAATTCTCAGTTCCGTCCAGGTTATTGATAATCCATTAAAACTGTTAAATGTTATCTGTGCTCATCTGCCGCTGAAAAGCGATGAGAAACAACAGATTCTCGAATTGGAACCTCTCACTGACAGAATGGCCAAGGTGTTGGAAATTCTGGATCGAGAAATCGAGATGGCGGAATTGGAGAAAAAGATCAACGCCAAGGTGAAGATGCGGATGGGGAAAACCCAAAGGGATTATTATCTTGGTGAAAAGGTACGGGAAATTCAGAATGAAATAGGCCAGAACGAAAATGGACTCGACGAGATGGGTGAGCTTGAAGAGTCTATCAAGAATAAAAACATGCCTGCTCTTGCCAAAGATAAGGCAATGAAGGAATTTAAGAAACTTAGAAGCATGCCACCCATGTCCGCGGAAACGACAGTGGTGCGTAACTATATCGATTGCATTGTCAGTCTTCCATGGGATAAGAAAGATAAATCGAAGATTGATATCAACAAAGCCGAGAAAATCCTTGATGAGGATCATTACGGACTTGCAAAGCCTAAAGAGAGGATTCTGGAATACCTTGCAGTTCAGTCCCAGGTAAAGAAAATCAAAGGACCGATCCTCTGCCTGGTTGGCCCTCCGGGCGTCGGCAAAACCTCTATTTGTAAATCCATTGCTCGGGCCATGGGGAGAAAATTTGCCCGATTGTCGCTTGGAGGGGTGCGCGATGAAGCGGAAATTCGCGGGCACAGAAGAACATACATAGGAGCAATGCCTGGCAAGATCATCCAGTCCATGCAGAAAGTCGGGGTTTCCAATCCGGTTTTTTGTCTTGATGAGGTGGATAAAATGTCGATGGACTTTCGAGGCGATCCTTCATCCGCCTTGCTTGAGGTCCTGGATCCTGAGCAGAATGTAGCTTTCAACGACCATTATCTCGATATCGATTACGATTTGTCCGAAGTCTTTTTTATTACCACGGCCAACAACCTGCATGGAATACCGGTCCCGCTGCAGGACAGAATGGAGATAATCCAGATAAGTGGTTATACCGAGGAAGATAAGCTGAAAATCGGTATGGGATATCTTATACCCAAGCAGCTTGAGCAAAACGGTTTTAAAGTTGGCGACATCCATTTGACTGATGGCGCCATTCTGGAAATTATCCGTCGCTATACGCGGGAGGCCGGGGTAAGAAATCTGGAAAGAATCATAGCTTCCCTCTGTCGTAAGATTGCCCGGGAACGGCTCAAGAAAAATAACAAGCGCAAGAAATATCAGGTCAGTGTGCAGTCGGTATTGAAATATTTGGGAACACCGAAGTATCGGTATGGGCTGGCTGAGGAAAACGATGAAATCGGCTTGACGACAGGCCTTGCCTGGACCGAGGTTGGAGGAGAACTGCTGCAGATAGAAGCCACCCTGATGACCGGTTCCGGTAAATTGACCATCACCGGTAAACTCGGTGATGTCATGCAGGAATCCGCCCAGGCTGCGTTAAGCTATGTGCGGTCAAGAGCATCGGTACTGGGCCTGCAGGAGGACTTTTACCAGAAGCTCGATATTCATATTCATGTACCGGAAGGAGCTATTCCCAAAGACGGACCATCGGCGGGTATTACCATTGCGACAACTCTGGTTTCAGCACTTATCAAGGTTCCGGTAAAACATCATATGGCTATGACCGGGGAGATAACCCTGAGGGGCAGGGTGCTACCGATTGGTGGTTTGACCGAGAAACTGCTTGCAGCCAAACGTGGTAATATCACCCATGTGCTGATTCCCAAGGCAAACGAAAGGGATCTTAACGATGTTCCGGTTAAGATTCGGAAATCACTGAAAATTGATGTAGTCGATCATATGGATGAAGTTCTTCGTCATGCGCTGGTGATGAAAGAAGGGGATAATCTTTTCAAAAGAGTATCTTTTTGAAATAAAAGGTAAAAATTTCTAACGGCAGTTATTCCCCACTGCTGATGTTTTTTCTTGACGTAGTAGGGTGAAGTTGGTAAATAGTCCTTCACGTTTGCTTGAGAGGGGGCGACTAGCTCAGCTGGGAGAGCATCGGCCTTACAAGCCGAGGGTCACAGGTTCAAGCCCTGTGTCGCCCACCACAACCAAACGTAAAAGCAATGCCAGAAAAGCATCGGATGAGCATTATTCGTTGGAGCGGTAGTTCAGCTGGTTAGAATGCCGGCCTGTCACGCCGGAGGTCGCGGGTTCGAGTCCCGTCCGCTCCGCCAGACGATTCAATCCCTCAAAGCACGGGGAGGTGGTACAGTACCTTCACAAAATTCTTTCCCAAGAAGCCGGAAAAGAATTTCTAAGGTACTAAAAGGAAACCTTTTTAGTAGCTTACAGGAGGTTTTCCTCTTCGTTACAATCCCGATCTTTAGTTGATATTTCTTGTAGTTCTTGGTTGATAACAGCTTTTAATTGCTTGGGCGACTAGCTCAGCTGGGAGAGCATCGGCCTTACAAGCCGAGGGTCACAGGTTCAAGCCCTGTGTCGCCCACCAAAAGTAATCAGCGTATCAATCAATAAGATAGAGCAGAAGAATTTGGAGTGGTAGTTCAGTTGGTTAGAATGCCGGCCTGTCACGCCGGAGGTCGCGGGTTCGAGTCCCGTCCGCTCCGCCAGCATGTAAAAAAAGGGTTACAGCACGTATTGTGTTGTAACCCTTTTTTTGTGCCTTGGCCATCAACTCATCTTCTGCCTGAATTTTTCATTCATCTGATAGACAAAAGCGAGAACTTCAGCCACGGTCTGGTAGAGTTCAACCGGGACCTCCTCGCCGACCGGTACCTTGGACAGCAGTTCCACCAGATTGGCGTCTTCCTGGATGTGTATTCCAGCTTCTTTCGCCGTAGCGATGATTTTTTCGGCAATGATGCCTTTGCCGCTGGCAACAATTTTGGGCGCGGCTGACGCATTCTCGTCATAAAGAATGGCAATGGCTTTATCTGCAGGTTTGTGGCTGGTCATGTCAGATCCTGGTGTCGAGAATCGATTTTCCTGCCGGTACAATTTGCCGGACCAGATCATGGATTGGATCCGGGGCATCACTTGCAAAGCAAAGGGTGACCAAGGGGATCCGCGTGATCGCTTTTTTCAGCTCTGAGCCGTACGACTCTAAGAAAGCTGCTTTCTCCTGGTCACCTGCTCTGAATCTGATAAATAATCCCTCGCTATTTTTCAAAAAGTCAATTTGCAGATTGCCAAGCTCGGATACGGTAAGATGAAGGGAAAAACGATTTTCCGGGAGGGAGGGATCGCCTGAGCGGGAGTCCTTGTCCCCTTGCTCGATAATCAGATATCCTTGTTCGATGAAGGGCAGAGGCAGCGGCAAAATGAGACTGCTGTCATGCCCAAGCTGGAGCTGGGTAAGTTGAAAAAGCTCCAGCGTCGAGAGAATTTTATGCGTGGTTTCAGCAATATTGCTTGCAGGATCAAAGCTATGGGCAATTTCCAGAAGTGCTGCCTTCAGGGTGTTGGCTGCGCCGTTTTTGTCACCCCTGGCGAGAATCTGCTCGAGATTCAGTCCAAGATTATCTATGAGTTGTTTTAGAATGAGTCCTCCATCTTTTCCTTCCACTCCATTCTGCTGCAACACAAAGAAATCTTCCAGCACGGAGCGGCTGGCAGGAGATATGGTATCGAGAGGCGGCGGGGTCTCCTGCTGAAAGTTCTGAAACAAGGAGGCCAGATCAATTTTTTTGCCTAAAAGAGTCAGGGAACGGCCCTGGAGCTGCTCAAGTGGATTAGCGACGATTTTGAGTTCGATGTTCGGTTCTGTCCGGACCACCTGCAGTTTGAGTGTCTGGCCTGGGACAAGAGCCGCCTCGGAACTGACTGTCTGCCGGTTTCCTCCAATATCAAGGAGGAAACGATTGTCTCCTTTAGCTTCGAGGACCAGTGCTTTTAATAATTGGCCCTGCGCGGACATCTGCTGCCCTTGTCCGCGTCCTTTGCCTTGTGCTGTAGAAGAAATGGGAGGCGATATAGAGGTTAACGGGGTAATGGTGTCCATAGATATGTATCGGTCAAAACCGGCCAAAGATTAACCCCGGCAATTATTTGCAGCGGTATTACCTCGTGGTTTGAATATTCTCCCGGAGTTGCCGCCGCTGTTCGGCAAAACAGTTTTTTGCTATCAACTCTCTTGATTCCGGTGAAATATTCTCGAAATGAAATGCAGTCAGCCAACGATTTTTGCGAACTCGTTCAGAGCGAATTACTCGACCGGAACAGATGACGGTCCCGGCTGGATTTGGCAGATTGATTTCAATCATTACCGAATTTTTCACATTGCATTCATTGGAAAGTAATGTCAGGACGCCTGTTTGAGAGATATCTACAGTTTGACCATCGGTTTTTAATGGCTCCCCGTCATCGTCACCTTCTCCCGGAGTATAAAGAACTTCAACCCGGGCTCTGATATTGACCCGAAAGTATTCGCGGAGATCCTCCGGTCTGATGGATTGGTTGGCTACCAGTTCTATGACGCGATTGCTGGGAATATCCACGATTTTGGCCGCGAGGCTGACTGTCTCCCCAAATTGATCCTGGCTGATCACGGCACACGGTTTATCAATATCGATGTCGTCCCGAAGCGAGCGGGAAGGAAACAGCAGAAAAAAGGAAGGAGCCTTGGACTCCTTAAAAACACAAGCCAACTGCAGTTTTTTACCTTTGGTATTGGTCAAGGTGACAGATACCGACTGTCGGTCAGGGATAGAGTTAACTAAGGCAGTAAGATCGGCGGTCATAATACTAAATCATTGAAGGCGGAAATAAAAACTGATCCTTTCGGGATCAGTCGTTGTTAAGTTGCACCTTCAGGCGCAACGTTTTTCTTTGAATAACCAGACAGCAACCGATGATTTTGTCCCTATCTTCTGGAGTTATATCATCAAAATGATAGGCTACCTCATACCGGCCATCATGTAACTGCTGCAGTCGTACCTGATGAGCAAGAACCTTGATGGTTTCCGGTGTTACGGTTGGGATTGTTATTTCCAGTCTGACCGGATGGTCCGCCTGCGGCTTTTCGCTAAAAATTGCCAGAATGCCACTGCCGCTGATGTCAACCGTCTGTCCTTCCGTCGACCAGGGTGGATTTGTGTCGCTGACGAGTTCGGTATGAAAAGATTTCGATATGACACATGTGACGGAATCTACCCTGAAAAACTCCCGCATCTGTTCATGGCTTATGCCCTTGAGAACAATCATTTCCAGCGTCTGCCGATTGGCGACCTTCTGGATCATCGCCTCAAGGGAGATGGTTGGTCCTCCCATATCGATGCTGATAATGCAAGGTTGGGTGGCATCTATATCATCAACGGGAAGTGTGCCTGGTTTAAAAATAAGGGAAAACCGAGGCGGCTCGGTCTGCTGGTACAGACAGTGGGTTCTGACTCGATCCTGTCGGTTCAGGAGGGGCAGAAAGATACGCACAGGCTTGCCTTTTGGTATGTTTTTCAGGATATCGGATGTCATGTTTATCGTCGATTTCGTTGTGTGGGATATCAAAAAATTAACATAGCTACTCTATAAATCTTATGAGCATTTTAATGTAGCATCAAAAGGTATCTGAAGCAACTACCGTTCAGAGGTGATGGCGTCGTAAAAACTCTTCACCTTTATCGTTGCCACAAATTTTCAATCATTTCGAAGTACCTCTTGTACGTCGAAATGATTGAAAATTTTCGCGCCTCGAATCTGAAGTTTTTTACTTAGCCATCCTTCCTTTTTAAGTTTTCACGAGTTTGTCAGAGGTGATAAAACATAAAATACGGTAGGTAAAATTTTGTGATGGAAAAGCACGGGGACTACAAAAATACCCCCTTGCGGGGTATTAACAGAAAGGGGGCAAAGGAGGAAACTAAATAAAGCAATGGTTAAGAAGAAGTTTCTTCTTCAAGCGAGCATCTCAAAGACTTTAATCTTTGATGAAGGTTATTGCAGGCCATATTGGCGGCGGCAAATGCCACTCGATAATCATGGACAATTGGTTCTCGAGCGATTTCTTTTCCTACCAATTTAATAATATCAAGCATCTTTTGATCAAAAACAACCAATTCTGCTCGTTTTGCAGCAATTTTTCTGCATTCGTCCAGAATCTGTTCTGGGCTGGAATCGGCTATTTTATTCTCCAGCTGAAGAATGCTCTCTTGAAGTTGAAGGTAATTTTCTGTTATTTCGGAAAAAAATTGAGCGACATCAAGTACCTGACTAGAAGGGTTTTGATTCTCGAATGATTTATTATGATCGGTAGGTTTCATTTCCCAGCCAGGTAGCGTTTTTAACTCTAAAAATAATTTCTGATTATGCTCGTTCTGCCATTCTCAACCGGTTTGTAACATTTGATTGCGTTGCGATTCCTTGCCGTAGCGGCAATTTCATGACGCAGCAAGGATTTCGAATTCTCCGCCCGGCAAGCGATCTGTTTATTAGCGGTGCTGATATCTGCAATTACTCTGTATCTAGTAGCCAACAAATCAGTGGTTGATCCGGCGGGAGATTCAACAGTATTTAGGGCTTCGGCGATAAAGCTGTCGAGGGTTCCGGCATCCCGCAGCAATATCTCAACCTTTTCTATAGTTGTATGAGCATTCGATATTGAAGTGTTCGACAATTCATTTGACATGGATTGATATAATAAGCCAATCTCCTGATAAATTCGGATGGATTTTTCGAGTAGGGCATCACAGCTCATTACCGGGATCTCGTTTTCTGCACAATGGTTCATTGTTTTTACCACTTAAATTGTTGTTGAGCAGAGAGCTATCACCCTGCCGCCGAAAGCCTTCTGTGAGTCACCTGGGGGTCTTGATCATTTTGCTGATGCTGCTCCACCAGCATGCCAAGTTCCTTTTTATTTATCTCGACAGCCTCTCCCCAGGTCAGGCGCAGATCAACCAGTAACCTTTCAACATTGTGCAGATGAGTCCCGCTTGTATCTGTCCTGGCTTTACCTAATTCACGAAGCATAAAGTGATAAAGTCCATCGAGATCCGCGGCGATATCACCACCGATCTCATGGTTGAGGGAGTTGGAAAATTCGGTGATTATGGCAAAGACCTTTGAAATTCTGCCAAGTTTTTCCGCATTATCTCCTGCCTCGCTCGGCCGCTATTGCCTGCCTGCAGAACCTGATTGCGCCATCATAGAGCATAATTAATATCTGCTCCTGGGATGCGGTCATAATCTGGTTTTGCTGGTATTGATTCATATATGGGTTCATGATTTTTTAGTCCCTGTTTAAAGCGTTCATTTGCTGGGTGAGAAAATCACCCTGGGCATTTAAGGCGCTGACCAATTTTTCCATAACACTGAATTGTCTTCTGAGAACCTGTTCTTTTTTGGTCATGCGCAGTTCCATCTGATCGATTTGTGAATCAAAACGATCTACAGCACTGTCGTAGGATTTTTTCTGATTGGCATACATGCCTTTGGTGCTGCTTGTCATATCAAGAAGAAGGGAGTTGAAATTCTTCATAACTCCGGCGGTGTTATCATCGCCGGAGAGGAGATAGACCATATCGTCAAAATTGTCATTCAGAGCCTTGTCGAGCTCGGTGTTGTCCTGTTTCAGGGTCCCGTTCAGGTTGGTGGTAATGCCGATCTCCGAGAGAATATGAAACTTGCCGCTATTCTTTACAGCCCCGGTAAGCACGTTTTGCAGTTGCCGTTTCATGCTGTTGATTGTTGCATCGCCTCGCAGCACCGCACCTAATGAGATGTCTTTGTCGGCATCCGCGGGTACTTCGGATGATCCGCCAAATTCATCATAGCCGGAGAGAATCCATTCCATTGCGTCATTATAGGCGGTGACAAAAGAGGTCACTTTTTCTTTTAGAGCGCCTGTGTCGGCCTGGATATCCATTCGGGTGGTGTCATATACGGGAGGATCCGCCCAATTCCATGGATCCACGCCGGCTTCCGGGGTTCCACCAGAGGAAGTGGTACTGACACTGTTGAGATTGAGAGTGACCCCATTTATAGCACCGGTTATGGTATTTGTGTCACTGACCACCTGATGCCGTCGATGAAAGCCACTGCCTGCTGGGCAGTTTGGACATCCGTTGTGGCTAAATCAATTGGTGCCGACAGGCTATCGACGAGATTACTGGTGACCGTAAAGGTAGTTTTGGCGTCATCGCCGGTAAATACCAGATGGTAGGGGTTGGAATCAGAACCATCGTTGATGATAGTTGCATGGACGCCGGTTTTATCTTCGACAGTTTATTGATGCTGTTGACAAGTCCGAGTAATGAGTTGTTATCTTCAGTGACCGAAATTTCCGTACCATTGACGGTAATGGTTCCTGTGCCGAGTGTCGCGTCACTGTTGGAGGAAAATCCTGCGGTAATAGTTTTTTGTACCTGACTGAGTTGGGCGACAGAGATATTGTAGCTGCCGACAGCACTGCTCGTAGGTAGTAGCGGTAAACGAATCTTCTGAACTGAGAGAAACGCTGGTGGTTCGAACCTGGCTGGTGATGGTCATATCACCAACGGCGGTTTTTAGCGCATCGAGTTTTGACTTGAACTGGGCATAGGCATCTAATCGTTGGGTTGCATCGGCTTTTTTTGCTCTTAACCCTATCGATCGAAGCATGTTCTATTGCCATTATATCTTTGACAATAGAATCCGTGTCCACCCCGGATGCAAGACCGCTGAATGTAATACCCATATCCTTACCCTGTTTTGCAGCAGAAAACTGAAGAGCTATGCCTTGGTGTTCACCAGGTTGCCGACCAGTTCTGCAAAGTTTGCCTTAAAATTCAACAATTCTTCGGCAGGAATTTGACGAATGACTTCCTGGGTTTCGTTATCAAATATTTTTATTACCAGATCAGATATCTTCTCATCCTTTTCAAAGCGGACACTGTACAGGCCGTCCTGGGTGAGAGATTTAATCTGATCGAGCAATTCTTCCGGCTGAATTTTTTGATCGTCCACGGCCGCCTGTGGGTCCAGGGCGGATTCTTTATTTTTTCGACCGGAATCGATAGCCTCGGCAGCCTTTGGCGGTTGTGGGGTCATTCCTCCAGGACTACTGATTGTATCGACACTCATGGCTTTCTCCTTTAGTGCCTTGGAATTATTTAGATGATTTTCTACTCTGTGATGAGATGCTGGAAAAAATACTAAGACAAGCCGGGGCCGGCCGAAGCCGGCCCCGATGTTAACCATAAGTCAAAGTTTATCTAAGCAGTGACAGGGCCAGCTGAGGAGCCTGGTTGGCCTGGGCAAGAATGGATACACCAGCCTGCTGGAGAATGTTATTCTTGGTCATTGCTGAAGTCTCCTGGGCGATATCCGCATCGAGGATCCGGCTGCGGGCAGCGGAGAGGTTTTCAGAGACGTTGGACAGGTTGGAGATGGTTGACTCAAAACGGTTTTGAACCGCACCGAGGTCACCACGCATATTGTCAATCTGACCAAGTGCGCCGTCGATAGCCTTGATGGCATCTGCCGAACCTTCTACTGTGGTTATATCAATGTTATCAATAGAGCTGAGCGTACTGACGTTCGCGCCGCCTGCTGTTGTATCGAACAGGGAGCCGCCATCCACTGAGATGCTACTGCTGATATTGAAGGTACCGGTGCTGGAGAATGAGACCTCTCCACCGACTACCGTCGAGTCTTCGGTCGAACCGGTATTCCCTTTAAGAATAGTTGACGTTCCTTCATTTCCCGTCACTTTGATCGTATCGGCTGCTGTATCGTTACTATGAGTATAGCTGCTGATCTTAATGTCATGCCCGGAGGCCTGAGTTAAGGATATCGATGCATTGTCACCGCTGAGGGTGGCACTGATTCCCGTGTTTCCTGCCTGCTCGTTGATCGCCTGGGCAAGAGATGAGAGGTTGTCGGTGGTGACTGTGGCGCTGATGGAGATTGCCTCAGAGTTAGTACCCTGCAGGTTAAAACCAACCGTGCCGTTGGTGGCCAGACCGGAGATAGTAGCCTCGGTCCTTGCTTCTGCCGTGACGCCAGTAGAACTTGACTGGGCGTTGACCAGACCGGCTATGGCATTAGCACTGTCGTTTTGTTTGACATCGACAGTTTCGGAACCCTCCGGGCCAACTATGGTCAAGGTTTGAGCCTCGACATTATTGCCACCGGTGGTATCTGCAGCGCCGATGCCGCTCAAACCTTCGGCAGCCGCATCCACTCCCAGGGCATCTCCTGTCGATACAGCAGAAACGACATTATCACTATTGGCAAACTGATAAGTAGCTGATGCGCGCTGTACGTACAAAATCAGCATCCAATAAATTTGAGCAGTTGCAGTAGCGTCATTGGCATCGACGTAAGTTGCCGAGCAGCACCGCCGTTGCAAACGCCAAAGTATCAAGCTCAACATTGGCACCAGTGTTTGCAGCGGATCCATTTGCTGTGATTGTCAACGCTGCACCACTTGAATAGGTTACATGTGTTCCAGCATTGGTAGCTTGGTCCAGTATTCCATGCTCTTATTGCATTTGACGATATCAGTGTTAAAGCCGGCTTGGCCACCACTGCGGTTGCTGCGGTAAGACTAAATGCAACACCATTGATTTTAGTTGAAAAAGTGTCGGCAGCCCGGTTTCGTCACATGTTCAGCAGTTATATCCAGAGTAACAGCGTTGTCCCCATAAGTAGCGGTCGAAGTCGCTCCAGAAGCTGTATCGATCACACCTTTAACAGCGCTTGCCGACATACCGGCGGTAACATTGGCAACACCGGTGGTGCCGTCAGCCTGGGTAAAGGTGATGTTCTGGGCGGCAAGAGAAGCTCCCTGCGCTGTTGCAAGGGTGGTTGCATTGTAGCCGGAACTTGCATCAACCGAAACTGCATTGGCTGATCTCGTAGCTGCCTCAATACCGGCAGAATTTGTTGTCTGCAACGCATTGACACCCAGGTCAACTGCTTTGGCGGAATTGATGCCGAAAGAGATCGTCTGGTTGGCGTTAGCACCTACCTGGAACTGGGCGTTGGTCATGGTGCCGTCCAGTAGGTTTTTACCGTTGAAAGAAGTGGTTTCGGCAATTCGCGTCATTTCCTGTTTGAGTTGGTTAACCTCAGACTGAAGAGATTGCCGGTCAGATGAGCTGTTGGTGTCGTTCGCTGACTGGACAGCCAGCTCACGCATACGTTGAAGAATATTGGTGGACTCCTGAAGAGCACCCTCAGCCGTCTGGGCCAGAGAGATACCGTCGTTAGAGTTTCGAACTGCCTGATTCAGACCGCGGATCTGCGAGGTCATACGATCTGAAATTCCCAGTCCGGCTGCATCGTCCTTGGCGGAGTTGATACGGAGGCCGGATGAGAGACGCTGCATGGATTTGGACAGCGCGTTTTGAGAATTGCCCAGGTTACGCTGAGCATTGAGAGACATTACGTTTGTATTAATTGAAAGTCCCATTATATTCCTCCTTGAATATTGATTATGGGTTGCAGTTGGGCTTCCTTGCCCTGGTAAAACATATTACTTTGAAAATTTTAAAACTGACCTTTGTTAATCTTCTTTCCTCCACCTCCTTTGGTTCTTTTTATCATTTTATTTACTATCGGCTATCTTGAGAAAAATGTTTAGGAATTTTTTTCCACCAAAATCTTTTCTCTGATCTTTATATCGGCTGGCCTTAAATTTTCCTTTAGGAAAAAATGAAATTAAGTTTTATTTTTTCTTTCAAGGTAATAAGGCCGACTCACCGAGTCGGCCTTATTATAAATTCTTTATAGCGATTATCCCTGTAAAAGCTTCAGTGCCAATTGGGGGGTCTGATTGGCCTGGGCAAGAATAGAGACACCTGCCTGTTGGAGGATATTGTTCTTGGTCATCGCCGAAGTTTCCATGGCAATATCTGCATCCAGAATCCGGCTTCTTGCTGAAGAGAGATTCTCTGATACATTCTGGATATTGGAAATCGTTGATTCAAACCGGTTTTGGATAGCACCAAGATCTCCTCGCAGGCTGTCTATCTGTGCGATGGCACCGTCAACGATCTTAATTGCGTCGTTTGCTCCTGCAACCGTGGAAATGTCAACGGAGTTGACGGAAAAAAGGGTCGAGGTGTTCGCAGCGTCTGCTGCTGCGGAGAAGATAGAACCGTCTTCTTGGGCGATGTTGCTGGTGACGTTGAAGGTTTCGGAACTGTTGAATGACACTTCTCCGCCAACAACGGTTGAATCAGTGACACTGCCTGCTTCTCCTGTCAATACAACTCCGGCTCCTTGATTACCGGTAACAGTAATTGAGTCGGTTGCCGAGCCGCTTCCGTGGGTATAGTCGCTAATCTTAATATCATAGCCATCGGCCTGGATGAGGCTCACGCTTTTATTATCCGGACTGAGAATAGCTGAAATTCCTGTGTTTCCCGCCTGGTCATTAATAGAATTAGCGAGTGTCGCGAGATTATCCGTAGTAACCGTTGCACTGATAGATATGGGAGTAGGATTAATGCCCTGTAATTTAAAGCCAATTGTCCCATTGCCGCCTAGATTAGAAATCGTGGCTGTGGTCCTGGCATCGGCAGAAACTCCCGTATTGACTGTTTCACCATTAATGAGGCCCGCGATTGCATTTGCAGATAAATTGTCTTCAATATTAACGACTGATGAACCTTGCGTACCAACAATATTGAGGACTTGAGCCTGTACATTGTTGCCGTTGCTGGTATTATCAAGACCGGTTCCCAGAAGTCCAGCACCTATTGATGTTCCACTTGAGGTTATGGAGCTGACTGTTGAAGCGGCATCGAAAGTATAAGATGCATTTGAGCGTTGATCGTAACCAAGGTCGGCCACGGTACCACTCACAGACTGGTTGGTATTGGTTGTGGCATCGAGATAAGAGAAACTTCCGCCAACGCTGGTTCCAAAAGCAATACCGTTCACCGCAATATTGGAACCATCGGTCACATTGTAGGTTAATGTCTTGCCGGCGGGATCAAGGGTAAAAGCTGCAGGGACTGGATTTGTCGTCTCTGTAATGGCGTTTGATGCATCGATGGTCGCTATATAGGTGTCAGACCCAATGGTAATGGAAAGGGTGTTGTTGGCCGCGGCACCCGTAATCGAGGCCAAATCAAAAACCAGGGTATTGCTGTAGGCAGCGGATGTTGCCCCAAGATTAGTCGCCAGAGCAGTTGCATCTGCACCTCCGGTAACTGTGCTCTGGGTGCCATCATCGTTGGTGACCGTAAACTGGTCGGTCGGAGTAGCGGCTCCAGAAACCTGAAGAGTGGATCCGGCATATGTGGCGGCTTCAATCCCTACATCACTATCCGTATTCAGGGCGTTATTGCCTAAGTCCACGGCCTTTGCTGAGGCGATAGAAAAAGATATCACCTCATTAGCATTTGCTCCAACCTGGAATTGGGCGTTTGATAAGGTGCCATCAAGGACTTGTCGATCATTAAAGGTGGTGGTCTCTGCTATACGGGTAATTTCCTGTTTGAGCTGATTGACCTCCGCCTGAAGGGAGGCGCGATCAGATGCGCTGTTGGTGTCATTTGCCGACTGAATAGCCAGTTCGCGCATTCTTTGTAAAATGTTGGTGCTTTCCTGCAGCGCGCCCTCAGCGGTTTGCGCCATGGAAATACCGTCATTGGCGTTTCTGGCAGCCTGGTTGAGCCCGCGTATTTGTGAGGTCATGCGGTCGGAAATGGCTAGTCCGGCAGCATCGTCTTTAGCAGAATTGATTCTTAGACCGGAAGAGAGTCGCTCCATGGAGCGGGACAGGTCATTTTGTGATACACCAAGATTACGTTGGGCGTTAAGTGATGAAACGTTTGTATTGATTGTGAGTGCCATTGTAAATATCCTCCTTGAAAGGGTGCTTCGGCGTCGTTGTCAATCATTTTTACAAACGTAATGTTGTCTCTTTATTGTACCTCGCAGGTAAGTTACTTGTCGTCTTGATTGAGGAATTTCTTTAGGGAAATTTCCATTTAATGAAAGAAAGAAAAACGGAATATTTTAATAAAGTCGCATGTTGCGAAATATGGTGAAGCTGGAGGATATGTCTAGACTTGTTTATACTGCGACGCAGTAGGTTAAGTTCCCATGCGGCGCATGGGAACTAGTGGACTAATGGAATGCGATGCATGGGAACCAGTGGAAAACCTGTGATAACGTTTATTGGGGCAGGGGGGTCTTGTAGGAGTAGTTGCTGTTCTCCACTATTACCTGAATCGCTCTATTTGTTTTCGGCGCAAAAAGTATCGGAGCGGCAAGATTCAAAGTGATTTTCTGATCGGCAGGGACGGTGACGACGCTGAGAATGAAGCATTCATCTTTTTCATCAAGAAGAAGGATTTCACGTTCTGCATCTTCCGGCATTAACTGATAATCAAGAAAAAAATTTGTCGGGTCGGTCAGGACGAAGGCTATATCAGGTTCATCAACGCTCTGAATCCAAAAGAGCGGGCCTTGTTTTTTATTGGGCATGACGATGAAATCATGCAGATTTGGCAAACCTATCAATCCGATAGGGAAATGGAGAAGATTTTCCGGGTCGTATTCCACTTCACCGAATCGAGTATTAATTTTTTTCATTTGTTGTCTTTTCTCACTGTTAAGGTATCGCTGATTTTCTCAAGATCTTTCATATCCCAATTGGTGGCACCGCGATTCTCCTCGACGATGCGATCAAAAATTTCTTGACGATAGATTTTTTTTTCCCGAGGAGCGTCAATGCCGATCCTGACATTTCCTCCTTTCATTTCAACAATTGTAATTGTAACATCGTCGCCGATGACAATACCTTCACCGAGTTTTCTGGTAAGGACCAGCATGTTTGGCTCCTTAATTATGGCGTATTCCGCCTGGAAGATTGGAGATGGGCAGCACGAAGCGAGACGCTTCACGGGCTTATAGGTGACATATCTGCTCTTCTCTCCATATATCCTCCATCCCGCCTTGAGGTAAGCAAGGAAAAGGATATCCTCATAAAAGACCGCACGTGCAATTCTAATCGGTGACTAAAAATAATCAAGAATTGAAATCTTGGAAACCTTGGCTGTAACATTGAGAGCTGCCTGGAATGCGGTTTCCTTCTGGGTGATATCATTAAAAACCTGTATCATGTCAGCATCCTGATATCTTGATAGAATCTGATCAAGATCAATTTTGGCGTCTTGCTGATGAACGGTAGCGAGATCGACCCGTTTCGCCTTGGCACCGAGCTGGCTGCGCAAGTCACGGTTCTGATCAGCGGCAATGTCAAGGTTGGCCATCTGGCTCTGGATAGAGCCTCCGGGACCAGCCGTATCACTGACGTTTCCGGCTCGAATGGCCTCTTCAAGACGAGTCAGGACGGTGAACATATCGATCTTGCCTGACGCTCCGTTCAACGAATCCGCCGCAAGTCCGACACTGGCAAGTCCGGCTCCTGAGATATCCACATTCGTTGCCGAGTTTGTGGCGATATTTACCGTACCGTAGACGGTCTGGTCACCACCGGTAATTCCACCGGTCGGAACCGTGCCGGTGACAACGCCATCGGTAATCGATTCGGCCAATTCTATTTCCGAGCCGTCGGATGGGCCGGTCAGAACGAGGGTGCCGCTGGATATATCGTAACTGACTCCGTTCGACAGAGTGCCGCCTGTTGATGTGAGATTGGTCGCCCCGGCACTATTGGCCAGGGCCGATGCCATTCCCTGCAGGGAATAGTCATAGCTGCCGGAAGGTCCATCAAGGGTTACCGATACTGAGTTGCCGCCCGATGTTATATCAAGGCTGTAGGTATCTTCAGTATCGACAAAATTCGTCAGGGAGAGACTGCCCAGGTTTGCCGTGGCGGCATCGGCGGTACCGACAAGACCGGTGCCGGACTGGCTGAAAAGAGCAGCCACCTTGCCTGCATAGTTATTTTCTCCCACCGGGTCCGTTAGATCGGCACTCCCTGTGATGGTTATGGGGGCGCCGCCCTCAGGCGTGATGGTGATATCATTGCCGGGAGTGCCCACGCTGATGGGTCCGGAAGTTAAGGATTCTCCCTGATAAGGATTGGCATAACCATTCGCCGCGATTTCGTTGGTTATTCCCATGAACAGTTCATTTCCGGTCAGATTTGTCTCAATGAACTCGCCGGGGGTAATTTCCAGTTTCGTCGGATTGTTGTCGCCATTATAAGTATACGGCCAGGTAGTTACATCATTGACATCATAGAGGGCCGGATCATAGCTTTCATTTTTAGTGAACGGGACGGTGTTCTCTTTATATCCGCCAAAGATATACTTGCCGTCAACGACGGCGTTGGCTGCATCAAGCAGCTCGTTCTTGAGTTCGGAGACTTCATCGGCCAGAGTTCCAAGATCTGATTGACTCAAGCCGCTGTCAATAGCGTTAATGGATATTTCCTTTACTCGAGTCATTATGTTTTCCACATGGTCGAGGTGACCGTCGGTAGCCGCCATTTTGTCGCCGGCCTGCCCCATAGTCTCAAGATACCGCGCATTTTGGCTAAGTTGCGTTCTGGTCGTGAGTACCGGGCGAATTGCTCCCGGATCGTCGGAAGGTTTATTCAGCTTGAGACCGGTAGCACCCTGAGTACGCAATGTCAGCAAATCATTGGTAATTCTATCGAGATTTGTCTTCATTAACCGGTAGGTCGAATTATCCGTGACTTTCATAATGCACCTGCGTAAGGAACGTTATTTTTTAATGTTCAGGACTGAAGTCATCATGTCATCGACGGTTGAGAGGAACTTCGCGGACGATTCAAAACCGCGCTGATACTGAATCAGATTGATCATCTCCTCCTCGAGAGAAACGCCGACCAGCCCGTCCCGAAAGTTTTGCAGCTGATCGAGAGCGTCCTGTGCGCCTTTTAACGACAATTGATTCTGGTTGCTTTCGACCCCGACCTTAGCGGCAACTTTGCCATAGAGCGAATTGAAATTATCAACACCACCTATGAGATAGTTATCCCCGATGTTTGAGAGGGTCAGGGCGTTGCTGTTGTCGCCGGGGGCTACCGTGCCGGGAGGCGGGCCGGGATCGGGGGCGGCGCCTGCTGCAATTTTTGCCGGATCGGTGATAACCACGCTTATCTGTCTTGCGGCTCCCTCATATTCAGTAGCTGTTGGTGCAGGTCCGGGTGGGGAGGCGACATAATTCGGCGGTACACTGAAAAAGAGATTGCCGGTGCTTGAGTCAAGTGCACCACCTGCCTGATGCTGAAGATTCACCTGGGTGCTCAGCTCATAGGCAAGTTTGTCGAGATCGGCATTCAGTTCGGGGATAAAATTATCGCGAACATCCATCAATCCCTGAAATTCGCCTCCCAGATAGGAGAGATTCAGATCTCTGGTAACCCCGCCGGCATTTAATTTCAGCGTCATATCCCCGCCGGAAACATCAGCGCTGATGCTCATGGCCATATTGCCCTGAACCAACGGCATGCCGCCTGGAAGCACCACTGACAACATACCGTTTTTGTCCTCATAGGATTGGGCGCCCAGGGTCTGGGCCAGCTCTTTGGCAACTACATCCCGTTGGTCCCTTGCACTATTAGCGGTCTGCCCATGGATCTCAATGCTGTAGATCCTGTCATTGAGGTCCGCTATCTCGTTAATTTGTGAATTGACTGCGTCAAGCTTGGAAAGAATGGTATCGTTGATATCTCCCTTGATTGAATTCAATTCATTGACGGTATTATTGAAACTGGTTGCCAGTACTTGTCCCTGGAGAATAACGTTGTTGCGCTGGACGAGATCGCTGGGGTCAGCTGAAAGTTCCTGGAGCGAGTCAAAAAAATTATCAATGTCGGTGGAAATATTATCATCGGTGATGTTAAAAACATTTTCCAGCCTGGAAAGAGGACGCGTTAAAGCGTCCTGACGGCCAAAATCGACTGCTTTCTGTTTGATTTGCTGGTCGATGAAAACATCGTGATCGCGACTTACGTCGGTTATCTTTACGCCCTGGCCAATAAAAAAATCGCCGAAGTTCATGGCCGGGTAGGGCTGAAGTACGGCTGTCTGCCTGGAGTATCCTTCGGTATTTACATTGGATATATTATTTCCGGCAATCTCGATTGATTTTTGATTTACCTCAAGTGAGGTTCTGGCCGAATTGAGAGCGTTGAAGAGACCGGCCATATCAAATTTTCCCGGAGAGAAGTCTACCGTTCACCTGGGCGGCAACAGTGTAAGCCGATGCCGAATAGGTCGAAGTGACGGTTTTTTGACCGAAGAATTCCATGGTCTGCCTGATCCAGCCAAGTGTTGATTTGAAGAGGAAGGCGTTTCGACGGTTCTCCTCGCGGATCTGTGCGGCAATAGGCTTGTCCAGCTCGTCGATAATTTTGACATGGGCCAGTACCTTCACAAGCTCTTCCTTGGTGTTCATTGCGGCAATCATTCCTTGCATGTCAAGTACCTTGGCACACGCTCTTTCTTCAAAAATGATGTCGCGCAGACGAACAAGGTATTCGTGTGTGGTCCTGGTTTCCATTTTATTTTCCTTCAACTAAAAATTGCAGCAGTGAGGCGGAAACCTTCTTTAAATCAGGCTCGTAAGAACCTTCTTTTATCTGTGCTTTCAACTGTTGAATACGTTCAGCTCTTTCCACATCACCGCTCTGTGTTGCAGCTTTCGCCTTGTTGACGTCCTGCAGGACGGAGGAAAATTGAACCTTATCTTGTCCCGCACCCTCTACGTTTTTGTCGTTTTGAATCTTCTGCGGCTTTTTAAGGTTGCCGATTTGCCCCGGTCCGCCGATTCCGTAAAACTCTATGCTCATAACTTCACCTAAATTTGGGATTGTGGACTTTTTTCAACACCAGCCCAATTATCCAGTTTCTTCATTACAGTATCATAGGTATCGTAAGAAATGCCGGGAAGCCGGCCGCCAAATGCGCCCAAAGCCTCTTTAAATCCATTCTCTACTCCCTTCCGAACAGCTTCAATTCTGGAAGGATCGCCTCCTGCTATGCCTACTGCAAATTTAAAAATGCGTTCTGATGTTTTTTCTACCCCAAAATACCCGTCATCCGCAATTAATTCCTTTGCCTCTGTGGGGGTTGCCGTGTTGATATCAATGCCAGAACTGTCGGTTGCAAGCTTATGATCGATGTTCTGTTTTTTGAAAATATCCAGGACCAACCCTCTCAAGAGATCGGCTCCATCCTTATCGCTTTTCTCAAGATTCAGGTTTTGAAGGTAGGCAGAGGTGGGATGCAAACCCGCCTTGATATTATAAATGGTAACTAATTCTGTCTTATACGTTAAGCTCACCTGATCGGTAGTAAATCTGAAATTTCCCTGTTGAAGGTGCCGATCGTTTTCTTTATATGATAATGAGTTAATTATTTGATTTTTTAATATATAGTTTTTCGACAGCTGTGAATTTCCGAGTGTGGTGTCTATCATTTCCTGCCTCCATGCTGCCATTCCGTCGTGCTTCCATGCACATAGTTTCCTGCCGATTACTGCTTTCTTACAATTGTTATCGGCGGCAATGCAGTGAAAGTTTAGAAATTCTTTTTGCTTTTTAAGTTGATATGGGGGGAATAAGGGCGGGTTTAGAACCCAACCCTATGGCGCCGAAGGTAATTTCTGCGGTGAATTTATGATAGTTGTCGATGCCCTGCCTGCCGAAGAAATGTTTTTCGGTAGACGCATCTTTCGAGGATGGAAGGTACCGCAGGGGCGAAAAAGATGGGAAGGGAAGGTTCAGGGGTGGGTTCTCAACCAGCCCTTCCGATGGCAAAGCCGGTCGATTATTTTTTGTTTTTGATGAGACCGGCCATCTGGTTGTACATCGCTTCTCCTATTCCAAATCCTTTGCCTTGAGTAGAAGCTTTGGCGATTTCCGTATCAAGCATTTCCGTATAGATTTCCGTTGCCTGGTTTTTCTCAAAAAGTCCGCCATCCGGTACTGTCTTTCGCATGGCTTTGAACATTTCCATGACAAACATAGCTTCGAAATCACGGCTCGATTCTCTCAACGAATGGAGATCCTTTGACTTTCTGTCAATGTTCGGCTGGGTAATGGGGCTGGTCAGAATTCGTGGGTCTATCTTGAAGTCCATAACAGGTTTGTCCTTTAGTACCTGAAAAATTTATTCATTGTGGTTTAAAATGAATTTCATGAAGGTACTTATCCCCATGATTTACGGGGGTTGAGTTCTTATAAAACGATCAGCTCACCGTAGAGGGAACCGGAGGCTTTGATTGCCTGAAAAATAGCAATCAGATCTCTTGGCGTGGCTCCAATGGCGTTGAGCGCATTGGCAATATCTCCTATAGACACGCCTTTTTTCATATCCAGTACGACCAGCTGGCCGTCTTCTTCCACCACGGACATATTTGTCTGAGGAGTCACAACGGTCGATCCCTTGGCGAGTGGATTTGGTTGCGATACATTTGAATTATCATTGATAATGAGACTTAGATTGCCGTGGGAAACGGCCACTGTGGAGAGCCGGATATCTTTGCCCATAACGATCGTTCCGGTACGTTCATTGACGACCACTTTGGCTGTGGTATCCGCATCAACATTGAGCACTTCGACTGCGGCAACAAAATCTATCAAATCATCTTTATATTTTGGGGGAATAGTCACATCAATCGTTCCGGGACTGTCGGGAAAAGCAGTGCCGGAGCCGAATTTTCGGTTAATCGATTCGGCCATATTCGCGGCTGTGGTAAAGTCGGCGTCTCGTATCTGATATTGCAGATGGCCGTCCGCCCCCAAGGTCACCGGAACAGATCTTTCGATTATTGCCCCACCGGCAATGCGGCCGACGGTAGGATGATTTTTTTGCACCTCGGCGGCTTTGCCTCCAAAAGAAAAAGCACCCAGGGTGAGTGCTCCCTGGGCGACAGCATAGACATTCCCATCAGGTCCGACAAGCGGGGTCATGAGCAGGGTTCCGCCAGCAAGGCTTTTGGAGTCACCCATGGAGGAGACCTGGACATCCAGGGTTGATCCTGACTTGGCGAATGGAGGAAGGGAGGCCGTAACCATAACGGCGGCGACGTTCTTTACTTTGATGTCATTGATATTATTGGGATTGATGGTTATGCCGTGTCTGGTCATCATGTTATAAATGGCCTGCAGGGTAAATACCGATTTTTTCATGTCATCACCGGTACCGTTCAGACCGGAGACCAGGCCATAGCCTATGAGCTGGTTGTTGCGAACCCCATGGAGCTGGGCCAGGTCTTTTATCCTTGCGGCATTGGCGTTGCCGGCGGCAAATCCGGACAGCACCATGCAGAGGATGGCAAGAAAGATGAGAGAACGAAATGATTTCATACTGAATCCCAGGATATCATAATGAATATTTTTGTGGCATCTTGTGGAGCGCTAGAACGGCCAGACATTATCAAGTATACGCATACCCCAGCCTGGTTTCTGTTTATCACTGATCGCCCCTTTACCGGTGTAGCTGATTCTGGCGTTGAGAATCTTTTCGGAACTAACGGTATTTGCCGCGGTGATATCGACGGGCCTGATGATGCCGGTCAGATAAATAATCTGCACCTCGTTATTGACCATAACTTCCTTGCCGCCCCTGATCTTCAGCTGACCGTTTGGATAGCGCCCTACAACCTGCGTCGTGAGAGAAGCAGTCAGGGCTTCCTTTCTTGAGGTGGAGCCGCTTCCGTCAAAACCGTTATTGAAGTCGGCACTGACAAGGTTACTCAGATCGATTGGGTTACCAGCCGACCAGATTTTATCATTTTCCAACCCGAAGAAATTGGGTATTCCCGCGGACATACTGGATTTTCGATCAGTTGATGTAGATGCCTGTTTTGAGGCGCTGGATGATTCTGAAATGAGTACGGTGACTATATCACCTATTTCCCGGGCCTTGCGATCAGAAAACATGGAACGTTCTCCCTGTTGCCAGAGTGAGCCTGCTTCATGGATTACCGGTTCGGCATTATGTATTTCTTCAAGAGGTTCCTGGATGGCGATTACCGGCTGTTGCCTGGTGGCACATGAGGCGAGCAGCAGACAGCAGGATATTGATAATAGAAAATTTCTCATCTAGAGTATTACCTCCACCAGGCCGGGAGCGGCTACCCGGCAATAAATCATTTTGTGCGAGTTGATATTCTGCACTCGAATCATCTGCCCCTTCACCCCGTCGCTATAAGCAAGGCCAGTCGCCGTAAGATGCATCGGACCGGAGTTGATGAAAATTTTTACCTTTTCACCGCGTTGTACTATCGGCAGGGCTTCAACCATGGAAAGTGAAATGGGGGCGCCGGCCCTGAGACTTCTCATCAGTTTTTTTCCTACAAAATCCGCCTGGTCCAATCCGGGATTGTCAATTGAGCTGATATCCATCACTGTGGTTGTGAGCTGTTCCGGTTTGATGATGGTTCCTCTCGGCAGGGAGTCGGCGGAGACGATGACGTGGGCCAGGGCTTCGATATCGCCTCGTACCGACATGTTTTTTACAACTTTATCGTCAACCCGGAAGATTATGGAAAAACGTGAACTGCCAAGAATATGAGGATTTGACGGAATGACCTCATATGTAAGGTTACCCACCGGCACGGAAAACGGCAGGGGGAGGGCGCTCGGGATAAAGCGGATCTCGGCTTCCGGTAAATTGCTTTTGTTCTTTTTGATGTATTCCGCAATGATTCCCAGTATCCGCTCGGATCCGATGTCGATTCCGCGTCTCGACACAGTGACGGTTGGCGAGCCTTTCCAGCGGATATCTTCCGGCAGGGATTGGCTGGAAACAAGGTAATCTTTGATACTGAGGGAGTTCAGGGAACTTTTTTCTCCGGGGGCAGGGGCCTGATCGACTACGAGGGTGGCGAGAGCCCTGGTCATTTCCGTATCCTCATCAAAGCCGGCAACGTCACCGAGCCTGATGACGGAATCATCCACGGAGCTGTCCGGATTGAAAGTAATTTCCAGAGCATCAGCTGATCGCACCAGACCGAAGATCAAGCAGATTATAAAGATTACCTTTTTCATGATTAAATGAGATTATTGGTGGTTTGCATCATTTCATCCGAAGTCTGGATGGTTTTCGAATTGATCTCATAGGCCCGCTGGGTGGTAATCATATTGGCCATTTCTTCAACGATGTTGACGTTGGAGCCTTCAAGGTAGGTTTGCAGCAGGGTGCCGAAGCCGTCCTGCCCAGGAGTGCCGGTCTGGGCCACACCGGAGGCTGAGGTTTCTACGAACAGGTTCTTGCCGATCGCGGAAAGACCGGAGTTGTTGGTAAAACTTGCCAACTCGATGTTGCCCAGTTCGGTACTCACCGTATCGGCACCGATGATGGCACTGACTATCCCGGATTCACTGATCGAGATTTGTTTTGCTCCGTCAGGAATGGTAATGCCGGGAATGATTGGGTAGCCGTCGGAGGTAGTCAGGCGGCCTATGCTGTCGCGTTTTAATGCACCGGCCCGAGTGTAGCCGGTATTCCCGTTGGGCATTTCGACCTGCAGAAAGCCGTCGCCTTGGATGGCCACATCGAGTTCGTTTTCAGTAAGTATCAGATCGCCTTGGGAAAAAATCTTGGTGACTGCGGCAGGTTTCACCCCTAAACCGATGAGGATTCCCGTGGGAGATTCGGTATCCGACGAGGTTTGGCTTCCGGGTACTTTCATGGTCTGATAGAGAAGATCCTGAAAATCCGCTTTACTTTTTTTAAAGCCGGTGGTGCTGACGTTTGCCAGATTATTGGAGATAACGTCGATATTCAACTGCTGGCTCTGCATGCCCGTTGTACCGGTCCAAAGTGATCGGATCATGGTTTTTTCCTTTCTTTCCAAATAATTATATTACTAAAACAATCAGTTATGATAATCGCGTAACAACCTAAAATCAGCGATGGTAACGTAAAACACGGGGAAAAGTTCCTTTACAAAATTCATTTAAAACAAGAGAAATGAATTTCTGAGGTACTAACCAAGAGTGCCTAGTTCTTCCTGCTGTTCACTTATGGTATCATAGCTTTTCAGAACCTTATGATAGGTCTCAAAAGTCCGGTAGTTGTCAATCATTCTGGTCATGCTTTCCGCCATATTCACGTTGGAAAGTTCAAGTCCGCCCTGGATTATACGGGAACTTTCACTGGGGACTTCAACTGCTCCACTTGCCAGGGAAAATGTCGTGTCGGTATCCCGAATTAGTTTGGTTTTATCATTGATATCGACAACAGCAAGCTGGGCAACTTCCGATCTCGTTCCCTGAGGTCCGAGAATATAAATGGTTCCTCCATCTCCAACTGCTACTTTGCTGGTGTCCGTATCGGGAATGGTGATGGGGCTGTTCCCGCCATCCAGCACCGGCAGACCGTTGCTTGTGGTTAGCTGACCTTGAGCGTCAATCAACAGATCCCCGCGTCTGGTATACAAAATTCCATTTGGACCCTGGACCTTGAAGAATCCGTCCCCATGAATGGCTAAATCCAGCGGGTTCTCCGTCATGCGGACAGGTCCGGGTGAAAAATCCGTGTAATTTTTGCCGACACGATCGTAATTTACGCCCTTTGCTGCCTTGACCTGAGTTTCACCTTTGAGGATGGATTCGAAACTGAGACTCGATTTTTTATAGCCGGTGGTACTGATATTGGCCAGATTGTTGCTGAGATTGGCTATCGCCTGTTCTCTTGAGATAGCCCCGGTCAGAGCGCTGTATTTTCCTGAAACCATAATTATTTCCTTCAGAAGACGAGGTTAAGAATTTTGTCTACTGTACTTATCGGCTATCCGGCTCTTTTCTTAACTCTCAGCCGGCAATATCAGGCGAAATTTTCCTGTGCCAGCTTTGACAGGTTGACTAATTGATGGGCTTCATGGGTTGAGATAGCGAGAACCGAGGCAATTTCTTCGATGGATAACCCTTTCCGGGTAAGCGCCTGAATATTGCCGTACTTGCCCGGAGCGGATTTTTTCGCGGTAAGATGCTGGGCGTCGAGACGAGGTTTTTGAAATTTCGTGGTTAGTTCCGCCTGCTGGAGACTGTTTTGGAACTCATTGATTTTTGCATATTTTTCCTGAACCTCGCCGAGCTGTTTCCTGGTCATTTCCAGGGTGACTGTTGTCTCGGTCAACTGGCTGGAAAGGAGTTTGTTCTCTTTTTTGACCAGCCTGATCATGATGAATAACAGAAGGCATACTGTGGATAGAATACCCAGCAAAAAAAGAGAAATATTTGCGTGTTCCATAACTATTCCTTACATCTAATCCCCGCACAGCACGGGTATAAGTACCTTCACATAATTCATTTTAAAAACAAAAAATGAATTTCTAAGGTACTAATACAGCCTTGCTTCCAGTTTGGTTTTCAGCTTGATGAGAGCCTGACTATGCAGCTGAGAGACTCGTCCTTCCGAGAGTTCCAGTATCTCCGCGATCTCTTTCTGAGTTAATTCTTCATAATAGTAGAGGGAGATGACCAACCTCTCCTTTTCGGAGAGTTGGGAAAGTGCATCCGCTACTTTTTGGGTAAGTTGTTCTCCTTCGATTCTGGCTCCGGGCGAGGTATCGGCTCGCTCGTCCGCGAGGGAATCGAGAAACGAGCTCCCTTCCTGTGAGTTGTCGAGGGTCTCATTGAGACTGACGCAGCCGAGATGACTGACTTCCCCCAGCATTGACCGGTATTCCTCAAGGGAGAGATTCATCGCTCCAGCCACTTCGTGATCCTCGGGGTCTCTTGCAAGTTTTAATTCCAGGTCGGCAATGGTTCTTCCTATCCTGGTCTGCTTTTCCCTGAGTGATCTCGAGAACCAGTCGAGCTTTCTCATCTCATCCAGAATGGCTCCGCGGATTCTGTATTCCGCAAAGGTCTTGAACAGGATATTTTTAGATGAATCATATTTATTTGCCGCATCGAGAAGACCCAGCATGCCGGCACTCTTCATATCATCTTTATTCATGAACGAAGGAACCTGGGTTACCATTCTGCCGACAAGAATATCTACAAGGTAGAGATGGTCACGGATAATTTTCGATTTGTCTTCCGGATGAGGATTCTGATTATAGAGCATCTCCTCTTATCCCCCGATATTGAGCAGTTTTTTCCAGAAAAATTGCAGGTTGCCTTTAGGGGTGGCCTGCAAAGGCTCGGAACAGATTCTGCCTGCCAGTTGACGGAAGGCGGCGGTAATTTTTGATCCGGGAATCAGCTCGCTGATAACCTTTTGTTTCCTGATCGATTCGATCATCTGCCGGTCTTCCGGAATAGAGCCTAGATAGTCAATGGATATGTCTAGATACCTGTTGGCGACCATGGTTAATTTACGATAGACATCAAGGGCGTCGTCTTCCGTCCTGATTTGATTGACTACCAGATTGAATTTCTTTTCGTGATAATGGGTGGAAAGCAATTTCATCAAGGCGTAGGCATCGGTGATTGCCGTCGGTTCAGGTGTCGTGACAACAATTATTTCCTGCGCAGCGGTATTGAAATAGGTCACGTTTTCAGAAATTCCGGCCTCGGTATCTATGAGCACGTAATCGAAATGATTCTGCATGGAATCGAGACCGTCGAGCAGGCGCATTTTCTGGGTCGAGTTCAACCGGGTGAAATTCTGGATTCCGGAGCCGGCAGGCAGTATTTTTATGCCCAGAGGTCCGTCAACCATAATGTCCTGAAGTTCGTGCTCACCGGAAAAGAAATGATTCATATTGTAGACAGGGGATAGACCGAATACCACATCGATATTTGCCAGTCCAAGATCCGCGTCAAGTATCAGGACACGTTTGCCGACCGAAGCGAGATTGTAGGCCAGGTTCGCGCATACCGCAGTTTTGCCGACACCACCTTTGCCGCTGGTTATCGAATAAACGGCTGTCGCCTGTTCGACATCATTCTCCCTATTGCCGGACCGGAACGAGTTTAAATCCCGCAATGTTTTTGCCTGATCTCCTGCCGAATTCGATGTATTAGTCATGCATGGATCCTTCGTTTTGAGACATGATCAGCTCTGCAACGATTTTTGGTGAAATTTCCATTAAATCTTCCGGAACTCTCTGTCCATTGGTCACATAAGACAAGGGGGTGGAATTCTGGATTTGTGTATTAAGGAGTATTCCAAGACTGGAACACTCATCTATTTTAGTAAAAATGGTATTGCTGATACCAAGCGTATTAAATCGTTCTATGGTGTCAAGGAGTTCGTTTTCCCGGGTCCCGGCCGAGAGCACAAGGTGTTTGTCTATCTGGAGATCGGGCTGGAGAAACGAAGCGAGTTCATCGATGCAGAAACTGTCCCTCGGACTTCGTCCCGCCGTATCGATGAGAATCAGTTCCTTGTCACTATGTTTTATTATTGCCTGCTGCAGCTGTTCCGGGGTGATGACGACATCAACCGGCAGGTGCATTATTTCGCCATATACCTTGAGCTGTTCAACCGCCGCAATCCGATAGGTATCGATGGTGATAAGAGCGATTGAGTTGGAATATCTGCTGAGGTACGAGGCAGCGATTTTGGCCAGGGTCGTGGTTTTGCCAACTCCGGTCGGGCCTACCAGGGCAATGCGCTGCTGTTCCTGTCCTGAAGAAAAAATCGGAGGGCTAACCTCGATCAGGTCCTGAATCGTGCTGACTATGGTTCTGCTGATATTATCCGGGTCAGCGAGTTCCTGCTCTGTGAGACTCTGCCTGAGAAAGCCGGCTATTGTCCGGGAGGTTTCAACATTGATGCCCCTGCCGATAAGCATGGAAAGAATATAATCCCCATGAATCGGATTGCCGGTGAGCCGATTGACAAAATCCGGATCTTTCACTTGAAGGGCAGCCTGTTTCTTTTGGCTTGCTTCCTTTTGGGAGAGTTGGCTTATCTGACCCGCAAGATTTTTTACCAGGTCTTTGAGTTCATTGACCTCATTATGCAGACCATGGTTATTGGTCCCGGAGAAATCTTCCCTCCTGGGTTCCACCGGGCCGAACCCTGAACCGGCCGAATGCGCGGCAGCTGATTCGGGACCCGGAGGGGCGGAAGCCGGGGAGGGCAAAGAATATGCCTGGTTCAGATACTGTTCAACCGAATCATCGACGATATGCCTAAAGCCTGTTTTTTCTTTAGCGGCGGCGGGAGGCATATGGGCTTCTTCCCGGTAAAACAAGCCTTTGTCGTGTTTCTTTGGTTGCGGATAATCGGCATCAACAGCAGCTGTAATCTCCAGCATTGGTTTACCCAGAATGCCCAGCTTGCCATTCCTGATGGTTCTGGTGGAAAGAATAAGGGCGTTCGGACCGAGTTCCTTCTTGATTTGTTTTAGTCCGGCGGCCATATCCGTTGCTTCAAAAACTCTAACTTGCATCCAGTTTCACCGTACCAAGAGACCTGATCTTAAGGTTGGGAGTAATTTCATTATGAGAGAGTATGGTAAGTGCCGGATAATATCTCTCTATTAAATTCCGGACATAGGGCCGTATCTGCGGCGCAGCCAGCAGGGTGGGGCGGCTGCCGCCGTCAAAAAGCTGTATCGCCTTGCCGATGCTATCGAGAATTCTCTGGGCAATAACGGGATCCAGCGACAGATAGCTTCCGGTTTCTTTATGCTGCACACCGTTTCTGATGGCATCTTCGGCAGGTTTTGCCAAGGTGATTACCGGAATAATTCCATCAACCGCCAGTTCGCTGCTGATGGATCTGGCCAGTGCATGGCGAACATATTCGGTCAAGATGTCGGTATCCAGGGTGGTTGGTGCCCAATCAGCCATGGTTTCAAGGATTGTTCGAAGATCACGGATAGATACACCCTCTTTGAGGAGATTCTGGATAACCCGCATAATCGTTCCCAGAGAAAGCACGCCGGGAACCAGCTCTTCAACAAGTTTCGGATAACTTTTGGCAAGATTGTCAAGCAGCCCCTGAACCTCCTGACGCCCGATCAATTCATGGGAATACTGCTTAATGATCTCACTGATATGAGTAGCCATGACGGTTGTACAGTCAACAACCGTGTATCCGGCAATCTGTGCTCTGTCTTTTTTATCCGAGGTGATCCAGATAGCCGGGAGTCCAAAGGCGGGTTCCGTGGTAGCTATGCCCTGGATTTTTTCCGTCACCATTCCAGGATCCATCGCCATGAAATGGCCGGGTAGGATTTCCGATCCTGCAACCTTAACTCCTTTTAATGAGAAAGTATACTGATTGGGTGACAGCTGCAGGTTATCCTTAATATGTACCGGTGGCACGATAAAACCGTTGTTTATGGCAAATTGTTTGCGAATCGATTGAATTCGATTCAGCAGTTCTCCATCCTGAGCCGAATCAACGAAGGGAATAAGACCATAGCCGACTTCGAGCTGCAGCATATCGACGTTCAGCATCTCTTCATAATTCTCCTCACGTTTGGCAGGGAGATGTTCCGGCTGTGGGGCGGCCTCTACGGCAGCGGCTTTTTCGTTTTTATCAAGGTGGAAGGCCAGGGCCGCCAAAGATATCGAGAGAATGAGAAAGGGAAGGAACGGCAGCCCCGGAATGAGGGCGAAACCAATAAGTATTCCGGAAACCACCCAGAGTGCCACTTTATTAAGGGTGAACTGATTTTGCAGGTCGCTGCCGAAATCCTTGTCGCCGGTGGTTCGGGTGACTAAAAGACCTGCGGCGGTGGAGATGATCAATGCCGGAATCTGTCCGACCAATCCGTCGCCGACCGTCAAAATAGTGTAGTTGGCGGCCGCTTCGGACATCGGCATCCCTTTTTGAGCGACTCCGATGACAAAACCCGCACCGATATTGATGAAGGTGATAATAATTCCGGCGATGGCATCGCCTTTGACGAATTTGGACGCACCGTCCATGGCCCCGTGAAAACTGGATTCTTTGGATATATCCTCCCGGCGGGTCCTCGCCTCGTTTTCATTGATCAGGCCGGCATTGAGGTCTGCATCGATGGCCATTTGTTTTCCCGGCATGGCGTCGAGGGTAAAACGCGCGGCAACCTCGGCCACCCGGCCGGCACCCTTGGTGATGACCATGAAGTTGATGAGTACCAAAATGGCAAAAACAACAATGCCGACAACATAGTTGCCGCCGACCACAAATTGGCCGAAGGACTGGATAACAGCACCGGCTGCTCCAGGCCCCTCATCGCCGTGCAGGAGGATGAGGCGGGTCGAGGCAACGTTTAAGGCCAGCCTGAATAGCGTGGAGGTCAACAGTATCGATGGGAAAATAGAAAAATCGGTCGCTTTTATTGTGTATAAACTGATGATCAGAATAAGCAGGGCGATGGTAATGTTCATGGAAAGGAACAGATCCAGCACGATCGACGGCAGAGGAATGATCATGATCATGAGGATAGACACCAGTCCCACTGCAGCGCCGACGTCACTACGAACCAAAAGCTGCTTGAAATTCAGGTTGGTCAGGGTGTTTTGTATGTTAGTCATTTCCATCAGTTCATCTTGCCTTTCAAGGAATATACGTGGGCGAGAATTTCAGCGACAACTTTAAAAAGATCCTCTGGTATGTTTTCTCCTATGTCCATTTTATGCAATATTCGAGCCACGGGTGGGTTTTCAATAATGGCGATATCATGCTCCCTGGCAATTTCCCTTATTTTCATCGCCACCAGGTCGGCACCTTTGGCAATAATGATTGGGGCCGTCATCTCTTTGGAATTATAGCGAATTGCTACAGAGATATGCGTGGGGTTGGTGACGATGACATCTGCCTTCGGTACTTCCGACATCATCCGTTTACGGGCCATTGCCTGTTGAATGGACCGGATCTGCGCCTTTATGTGGGGATCGCCTTCACTCTCTTTAAACTCCTCTTTGAGTTCCTGTTTGGTCATTTTCATTTTTTGTTCAAGATCCCATTTGACAAACAGGTAGTCGAGAAAAGCGATAAAACACAGAATTGCACATATTTTGGCCAGGATAACAGCGGAAACCCGACCGAGATAGCTTATGGTCGTGACGACCGGAGCATCCACCAGAACCAGGGCTTCCTTGAAATTATCAAGAACGGTTGAAAAGGCGATCCAGCCCACAAGCAGCACTTTCAAGAGCGATTTGATAACCTCCAGAAAGGACTTTTTCGAAAAAAACCGGGACATGCCCGTAATCGGGTTGAGTTTCGTGAAGTCAGGAATGAGCGGTTTGGCGGTCAAGAGCCAGCCGAATTGGAAAAAGCTCGAGAAAAAACCAATAATTAAGACAATCAAGAAGAGCGGAGCAATGAGCAAACCAATTTTTTGCAGGAGAAAGGTGGCCAGAATGATCGTTGAAGCAGGGGTTATTTCATAGCCACCACTTGATTGCCAGATATAATAAACAAGCCCCTTGAGACCATTCCAGAAGGTTGGCAGGTAAAATATCCAGAAGAGAAGAATAATTGAAAAAAGAGCAGCAGTTTGTACTTCCTTGCTTTGAGCGATCTGGCCTTTTTTGCGAAAATCCTCCCGTCGTTTCGTTGACGGTGATTCTGTCTTTTCGCCGCCGGTGGGACTTTCTTCTGCCATCTGTTATCGCCTGAGAAATGGATTTTTTGAGATTTGCGGCTATTGTTACTTTTTTCCCTGCCGCGGATCTTGGAAGTATCTGCAAAGAATGCACCTGAAGAGATAACAATTCATAATGATGATGGCGTCGTAAAAACTCTTCACCTTCTTCGAATCTGAAGTTTTTTACTTAGCTCTCGCAAGATTTTAGGTTTTTATGAGATCAAGAAAACTTTTAATCATGACAAACTCGTAAAAACCTGAATTTTCGGATGGCTAAGTAAAAAGCTTCATATGCGAGGCGCGCAAATTTTCAATCATTGCGGCGTACTAAAGTACGTCGCAATGATTGAAAATTTGCAGCAACGAAGCAGATGAAGAGTTTTTACGACGCCATCATGGATTGAGAAAATTCAGAAGCATAAGAAAGTGCTCTCCCAGCATGTCAAATTCCCGTCTTATGAGAGTTGAAACCATGTTAAGTGTCAAAGCAATGACAATGAATGCTGTGCCGATATTAACCGGGAAAGAAAGCAGGAAAACATTCAACTGCGGAAATACCCGGGCAAGTACGCCCAGGATAAGACCTGAAAGCAGAAGTACCGCGAGTACCGGAGCACTGAACTGCACTCCGATGGCAAACATATGTGAGGTGAGTTTCATCAGGAAAGGAATTGCCTGTCCCGAAAAATCAATTCGACCCGGAGGGAGAAGCTCGTAAGACCGCACCACCGTTCGCAGAAAAAGATGATGGCCGTTGATGGCCAGGAAAATGAGAATCGCGAAGACATTCTGGAATTGGGAAATGAGCGCAACCTGATGCTTACTCTGTGGATCAAAAACATTGGCGGCTGCAAATCCCATCTGGAAACCGATAACCGTTGCGCCAAATTCGACTGCAGCAAAAATGAGTCTTACGACAAGACCAAGCAAAAGTCCCAAGAGAACTTCGGAGATGATCAGGAGCAGGAATGGGAGCGGAGCGAAACTAATCTTCGGTACCGCTCCGGCCATGACGGGAAAGAGGGCAAGCGAGATGGCAACAACCAAGGCAGTTTTGATACGTCCGGGAGTCTGAGCAGAGGAGATTACCGGAATAGCCCCAATGAATCCGGCTACCCTACTGGTAACGATGAGAAAAGTTTGAAACTGCTCGACCGGGATGAGTTGGATGTCCACTGAAGCTCTCAGAGAGTGGCGACGATATCAAAAAGACCCACAGTGAAGACTGTTAATATCTTGATCAGCCAGGAACCGACTATCAGCAAGGTTATAAAAACAGCTACGATTTTAGGAACAAAGGTCAGGGTCTGCTCATTTATTTGGGTCGCCGCCTGAAAAATGGAAACAAGCAGCCCGATGATCATGGCCACGAGGAGGATGGGTGCCGAACACATGAGAATCGTCTGAACTGCTTTCCGGCAGATCTCAACAGCAAGTTCCGGGGTCATTAATAGTTCTCCCTGCTGGAAAAAAATATTGGCATGATTTTTATGCTCCAAAACTCTTGATCAACGAACCGACGACGAGACTCCAGCCATCAACGAGAACGAAGAGCAGTAACTTAAACGGCATAGATATTATGACCGGAGGGAGCATCATCATTCCCATGGACATGAGGATGGAGGCTACGATCATGTCGATGACCAGAAAAGGGATATAAATCATGAATCCCATCTGAAAGGCCCTTTTCAATTCCGACAGCATAAACGCCGGAATAAGAGTCATGGTCGGTAAATCATCACGGTTCGCCGGTTCAGAATTCATTGTGATTTCAGTGAGCAAGGTCAATTCATCTTCTCTTACCTGGCTGAACATGAAATCCCGCATAGGGGCCACGGCCTTTTTCAGGGCAGTAGGCTGATCCAACTGATCGTGCAGATACGGTTGGAGTGCTTCCGTATTGATTCTGTTCAGCGTGGGAGACATGACAAAGAAAGACAGGAACAGGGCGAGCCCCAGAATAACCTGGGTCGGCGGCATATTCTGGGTTCCCATCGCCTGCCGGACAAAGCCGAGAACGATGACGATACGGGTAAAACACGTCGTCATCAGCAGGATGGCAGGGGCAACCGACAGGATAGTCAGAACAAACAGTACCTGAAGAGCGCTTGAAACCTGTGCCGGTGAATTTGCATCCGCAACTCCAAAGGTAATGGTCGGCAGTCCGATTGCCTTGGCATCCGTGGCCGGGCAGAAAAAAAAGCAGAAAAGCAGGATGAGAAGAATTACTGCCGGTAAAGCAGGTTGAAACCTTTGAGTCATGACTTAACAGGTACTCCGGTCGATTGCAATACTTCGGCAAAGGACGATTCGGGTTGGGGGGTGAGGGCGGCGATATGAGAAATACGGTCTCCGCTGATTCCAAGCAGATGTTCCTGGCCTTTGACATTTATCAGACACAGAGCCTTTTTGCCCATCAGCGGCTTTATCTCCATGATTTTGATATCCTGGTTTGCCCCTGTCGCGAAGAGGGAGAACCGTTTTTTCAATACACCATACAGGACCAGGATTATGCCCAAAACGACAAGCAGCCCCCAGATGACCCGAAAATAGTTCGCGGTATCGCTCATTATCGGCATTTTGGCGGCAAAGGTATTTACAGGATGAAAGAAGAGGCCTGAAAAGAGAAACAGAATAAAACTCAGTTTAAATGTAGGGCGCGGCTGCATGATTCTCGCTTCTATCCAAGATTCTCGATCCGGTCCGCGGTACTGACCACATCGGTTAGGCGAATGCCGAATTTATCTCCCACCATCACTGCCTCACCTTTGGCGATCAACTTTGAATTCACGTAGAGATCAAGAGGTTCCCCGGCGAGTTTATCCAGTTCAATGACATAGCCTTCTCCCATTTTCAGCAGATCCCGAAGGAGTATCTTGCTTCTTCCTACCTCAACGGAGATCTGCAGCGGGATGTCGTAGAGGAAATTAAGCCCTCTGCCGTTTTTCTGATCCGACGAAGTCCGTGGGGGTTTTATGGCGGACTTTGGGTTGTCCTGAAGAAGTTCTTTTATTTCGTCCGGATCGGGACGACTGTTTTTCGGTGTATTCATGTTGCTTCCTTGTTATCGTTCACCGGGCACAGCAAGATGGTCGCTTGACCCGATACCTGTAAACATTTACCAGTGCTCCAGATGCACACAAGCAGGCTGACGGGCTATAGTTGGCCTATGCACTGCAGCCTGATCGTGTGCAGATGGGGTGCTGGTAAACGTTTACGCTTCCTTAATTAATAATTCCTGTGAGACTGATGGCTTTCTTGCCATTGTGAGTGCCTGGGATGGCAGAAAATTTTACCTTTTCTTCAACCAGAACTTTTAGTGGAGAACCGGGGTCATAGTCCAGCTCGAGAATATCACCCGGCTCCATGTCCAGTACCTGCTGTATGGAAAGAGTCAGGATTCCCGACTGGGCGGTAATTCCGGCCGGGACCTCCAGCACCTCGTCTTCCAACACATCCTGCCATGTTCCTCTGCTGATCGTCGTGATATTCAGGAGTTCCCGTAAGAGATCACGAAGCGGCTCAAGGGTTACGTAAGGGAACACCAGATGGATTTCACCGGAATACTCCCCGACTTTTACCAGAAGAGTTCCGACGATGACCTCTGCCTCAGGTTCCACAATGGAAACCAGCCGAGCATTGTTTTCCAGCTTGATCAGGGTAGTGTCCAGATCGAGTAATTGGAAAAATGCCTTATTCAGATCCCTGCAGGCATCAGTAAGTATCGTTTTTAAAATATTCAGCTCGATCGTGGTGAGCCGGCGATCCAATTGGGGCGACTGCAGGTCATTGGCGGCACCCAGCATGATTTCTATCAGGGAAAACGAGAGCTTGGGGTCGATAATGATAAGGGCTCCATGCTTTAAGGGAGGCATGTCAAGTATACCGATGCCGCCGGGCTGATTCTTGTCGGCCATAAATTTCTGAAATTCAAAAGTCTCAAGTGCCGATCTGGTTATCGAAAAAGTCCTTTGCAGCTGGTTGGTCAGAGACGTAGCGTACGATCTGCAGAAGATATCAAGAATAATATCAAAGTTGGGGATCCTGAACTGCTCTCTGTCCGGCCGGGCGAGTTGAAACAGGTTGAGCGGACTGCAGGCGAGAAACGAGCTCTGCTCATTCTCCTCCAGATCAAGGGAGACCCGACCATCCCTGATTGCCTTGAGAAGATTGGCAATTTCTGATTTCTTTAAAATAGGATCCATAAGAAGGCTATTGAACTACAAAATTCGTGAAATAGATTGCCGTTATCTTTCCGGTTTGCAGAAAGGAGTTGAGCTTATTCAGCAGTTCGGCTTTGAGCTGTTTTTTGCCCTGAAGATCCTGTAATTCCTCGTATGTTTTGTTGCCTATCAACAAGAGGATTGCATCACGCATTTGCGGCATCCTCTGTTGGACTTCGCTTTGCACGGCCTCGTTGGTACACTCGACGGTAATCGAGGCCTTGACGTAATGGGGAGTGTCACCGCTGATGATATTGACGATAAACTCTTCGACGTTCACCATCGGACCGATCTTTGCCTGCTGGTTGAGCGCCGGCACTGGGACCTGCTGAGCGGGATCCTTTTCATTCTGAGGTGCGGGTTTTTCTCTCAGCAGGTACCATGCGCCGAAACCGCCACCTGCCAGAAGAACGAGAACCACTATCCCGATTATAAGAAAGAGAGTCTTTTTGCTCCCGCCTTTTTGAACTGCCGTTTCCTTTTTTTCAGCCATCTGTCTTTTACCTTGGTACGAACTGGAAAATCGATTTTATATGATCAGAAATCATTGGCCCGGATAAACGAGGTCCCCTGCCAGCTCCATTTTTTTGAAGAGAACATCTTCGCCTTTGCTTAAAAAACCAGAGAAATCCTATGAATACACTGAAGACCGGAGCATTACAGGGGGACCGTGCCGTCTTTTCCCGACTTTTTGATCAGCAATCTATTGCTCTGCAGTTTGAGTACAAAATCAACCCGCCTGTTTTGTGCCCGGCTTGCTTCGTCTTTATTGGGAACTACCGGCCTGTCTTTGCCATAGCCGACGGCCGACATCCGGTCCAGGTCAAAGAGACCGCTATGGGAAAGATATTTCATTACTGAAGCAGCCCGTTCCACTGAAAGATCCCAGTTATCGAATTGTGAGTTTTGAACAGGAATGTCATCGGTATGTCCTTCAATCCTCAAATCCACCGGCAGAGGCCGGACAATGTCGGCGATATTTCTCAATATCGGATAGGCGTTCTTGGAGATTTTAACTTGTCCCCGCTCGAACAGTATCGAGTCATTGATGCGAAGAACTATCGAGTCATCGTCTTTTTTCATTACGCCGATATCCTTATTCAGACGGAGGGCATCAATTTGTGATTTTATCTTTTCGTAGAGCTTTTTGGTCGTCTGTATCTGAATCGGAGAATATTTGGTTATCGGTGAAGAAGGAAGGACAGGAATTGCGAAATCAACACTGGCGGATTCCTTATTCGTTCCGAAGGCATCTTTTATAGAGCTGGATGCAGCCGTAAATCGGACAGGGTCCATATTTGCCATGGATACGAGCAAGACGAAAAAGGTCAGCAGCAAGGTGACCAGATCGGAGTAGGTAACCATCCATGCCGGAGCACCGCCCTGACTTTCGGTCTTCTTGCATTTTTTGGGTGGAGCCTGTGTTTTTTCTTCCGCCATTTTCGTCGTGCCTTTACTTATTAAAGCTTGACTCGCGCAGTTTCGGCGCAATAAAAGCGTGCAGCTTTTGTTCCATGATTCTTGGATTTTCTCCGGAGAGAATAGACTGCATCCCTTCGATTATAAGGGTTTTAATGAGCACCTCCGATGCCGACCGGTTTTTCAGCTTCCCAGCCATTGGTAAACAGACAACATTGGCGATTATAGCCCCGTAAAAGGTAGTAAGGAGTGCTACCGCCATGGCCGGACCGATGGAAGCCGGATCATTCATGGTCTGGAGCATTTGGACCAGGCCTATCAGGGTACCGATCATTCCCATGGCCGGCGCATACATGGAAACGGAGGTGAAAATATCCGCCCCTTTGTCATGACGCATCTGGATGTACTCGATTTCCGTGTTCAGCATGTTGCGCAGGGTTTCCGGTTCCTGACCGTCAACCGCCATCTGCATTGCTTTTTTTAAAAAATCATCTTCAACGGATTCCATTGCTCCCTGCAAGGC
Source organism: uncultured delta proteobacterium (assembly GCA_963835305.1). GTDB lineage: Bacteria > Desulfobacterota > Desulfobulbia > Desulfobulbales > Desulfocapsaceae > Desulforhopalus_A. The sequence goes on along the minus strand of CAWIEU010000003.1, from coordinate 127,185 downwards.
GAGTATCCCTTCTTTCCTCGCTTTGTTGGCAAATTCCATGAGTTGCATTATGAGATTGTTTATGGACATCTCTTGGTACATGAAGGTTTTTTTTGCAACATTCATGGCATCAAATACGTCATTGAAGGGGTAATGAACCAGGGTGTTGCCCAGTGTCCCTCCGAAAACTATGAGTATAGATGGCACATTGATGAAAAGCGTCAGAGAGCCACCCTGCAGAATGGCCATAAGCATAAGGCCAAATGCAGCCCCTATGCCGATTACAGTTGAAAGATCCAAACAAACGCCTCCAGACAGGTTCTACAAATTAATATTACTTACCGGGCGTATGCCCGGCATTTTAACATTGTACGTATCAGAGTGGTCAGTACCTTGGAGTTCGCACATCAGAAATTCATATCTTGCTTGTTTTAAAGAAAAAACATCTGGAGCTCCCTGCAGCCCTTAAGAGTTATTCTCCAGTCCCGGTTGTCTTCATTTTAACGGGGCCGGCCCTCTTTCCCTGAAGCCGTTCTTCATATCATAGGCTGTGGATTTTTAAAACTCAAGCTAGCAAAAAATATTCCATGAAATATTATTTTTACTGTTAACCAATAAATACGGAAGCTGAGCAGACAGGATATGGAAGGAAGAAAAAACAAAACCAGGACCAGCATGTAACTGGTCCTGGTTCGGATTCGGGGAGTGTCAGAAATATGACTCTTATCTTTTCAGATTGATAAGCTCTCCCAGAAGATCATCGACGGTTGTAATAATTTTTGAATTGGCCTGGAATCCGCGCTGAACGGTTATCATTCTTACAAATTCGGCTCCCATATCAACATTTGACTGTTCAAGAGAGTTGGTGAATATTTTGCCAAGCTCGGGTCCCGGCAGACCGGTACGGGCAGCACCGGAGGCTGTCGTGGCTGTATATAGATTGCTTCCGGCAAGCGACAACCCGTTTGGGTTGACAAATTTGCCTAAAGCCAACTGGGAAATCTTCTTTTGTTCCCCATTGGAATAGGAGGCTATGACGATACCATCTGCGTTTATTGCAACCCCGGTGAGGTTACCCGCTCCGGAACCGTTCTGGTCTTGCGAAATGACTACGGACTCACTGTTGAATTGAGTAGTGTCGAAGGTAATGTCAATGGGGGTTGGAGTTGTACCGTTGTTCCAGTCCAATTGACCTGCTCCGGACCCGGATGGGATCGTCGCCATAGTGTCTGTTGGAGGTGTCGCTGCTGCATTGGTCAAGATACCGTCAGCGGTAAAAACCAGAGGTGCTGCAAAGGTTCCACTCATAATGGTACCGGAACCATCGTCTTTTTCAGCACTCCAGGAGGCATTCCAGGTATTGTCCGCGGTTTTGGTGAAATAGGTAGTCAGGAGCTGTGGATTACCCAGGGAGTCGAAAACCTGTACGGAGGACGAGTAATTATAGGTACTGGGGTCTGTATAATCAAAAGGCGCAGAAATTACGGGTTCGGTAGAATCGAGATTGGTGGTGAGATGGAGGGTCGAGGTAACATTTCCTTGAACCAGGCCACTGCTTTCGACTTGGATATTGCTTGGATCGCCGGATCCCAATGCTCCGTTTGCATCAAAAGCCTTGCCTTGTACTCTCAAACCTTCCGGATTCACCAGATATCCGCTCTCATCAAACCTGAAAGAACCGGCTCTCGAATAATACGCGGTATCATCGCCGGGCTGTTTTAAAATAAAAAATCCATTACCCTCGATGGCGACATCGAGATTGGACTCCGTCGATTCAAAGGTACCCTGGCTGAATATCTGATCGACCTTGGACATTCCGACGCCCCGACCTACCTGGGATTGTCCTCCGGAGCCATTTATGGAGCTGGAGAGGAGATCGGCAAAAATGGTTCTGGAACCTTTAAAGCCAAGTGTGTTGGTGTTTGCAAGATTGTTACCGATGACACTCATCGCCTGGCCGTTCGTATTCAGACCACTGACCCCACTGTACAATGCACTCGAAATACCCATATCATTCTCCTTTTTCTAAGAGTCAGTTTGCTTGAAACCCCCGCAAAGCACGGGCTCTTTAGTGCCCGTGCTTTACGGGTATAAGTACCTTCACGAATTCATTCTAAAAAAACAAGAAATGAATTTCTAAGGTTCTAAACCACTCGTTCAATTCTAATAAAAACCTGTTCCAAGGTCTCTATCCCGGCTGGTTATCTATTTGCCGGGATTCGTCAATTCCGTTTGTTGCGTTGCTGCTGTCAGTGCCCCTTGTCGAGGTTGTGTAGTTGATTCTTTTTCATATACCGCTATGCGCGCTTTAAAATCAGTTGTTATTTCCTGCAAATGCTATTTGACTGCCTGGCTCATAGACACCGAGAATCGATTTAAAAGCTACCTCGCCGGCCTTGGTCTTGAGAACACCACCGTAATCACCTTCCAGGTCGACTCCCGTTACTTCTGATCGTACAAGAGGGTTGGCGCTTACACCATCTTCAGTGGCTGCCTTGGCCTCAATGACTATCTTATAATTGCCCGGAGTAGCGCTTTTGCCATCGTCCAGCACCCCGTCCCAGCTGATAAAGTGATTACCTTTCTCCAGCTCTTCTCCGTTAATTGTCCCTATCGTCACTCCATCTTTCTGAAGCGAGAGTGTTACTTTTGACGCCTTGCCATCCAATTGATAGCCAATTTCCACTGGATCGCCGGTGAAATTAAAGCTACTGCTGTTGTAGGTTACATCCTTGCCTATGGTATTAAGAGTTGTAAACCGGTCGGCATTGGCATTAGATGTCGTGAGGTTGTTCATGCTCTCATTTAACGTGAACAATTGTTCCAGTGAACTGAACTGAGCAAGCTGCGCGGTAAATTCAGTAGGGTTGTCCGGATTGAGCGGATCCTGGTTCTGTAGTTGAGCGACGAGAAGTTTTAAAAAATCCTCTTTGCCCATTACAGCATCTTTGCTGTTTTTAGCGGTACCTGTCCCCGTTGCAGCTGCGGTAGTCTGAGTTATAGCATCAATAGTACTGCTCATGGAAAACTCCTAACCCCGACAAGGGGTAATAAGTGCTTTGTTGTGAATCAAAATAATCTGTAAGGTATTAAATTTTAACATTTACCCCTGTATTTTTTGGCAGAGCAGCATTCCCGTAGTCTTCAAATGAAAAGACGGCCTCACTTTCTTTCCTTCCATTTTGGGCAATTGGTATGTAGTCGTGGTGATTGTTACTGAAAAATTGTTGATCGGATAGATCGAATCCACCAACAGACTCAGAGTCTGCAGATACCGATATCTGATCCACAGTGAACCCTTGATTTTCCAGAACGGTTCTCAACTTGGGAATATTTTTTTCTAAAATTTCAAGAGTATGATGACTTTGGGCGACTACATTTGCCCGGATGGAACCTTCTTTTACGGTCAAATCGATTTTCAGCTCGCCAAGTTCGGCTGGATGAAGTTTCAAGTTAATCCGTGAGTCCGTATTCTTCCCTGAAACCTGAAATCGGTTGGTCAGCTGCTGGAGAATATCATCCTCGTGAACTATTGCCCCGGAAGGCAGGATTACCGGCGCTGCCGGAATACTTGGCTGCTGGGAAGGAGTGTTTTGCGTATTCAGCGAAATATGGGAAAATGTGTTCGTCTGCTCCGTTCCAAGGGGACCGCTTTGCAGGTGAAAATTTGTGGATTGCTGAAAAAGTCCTTCGCCTTTTTGATTTTGATTGTCCTGAAAATTTTGATTATTCTGCGCAAGGTTCTGCGTATTATTTTTTGCATTAAAATACTGCTGATGGAAATCATGCCTGACCCCATTCATCCCATGTGTCAATTTTCTGGCCGTCTTGTCAATACCATCCGTATCTGCTGTGAGTAGGCCGCTCAGATTGAGTTCAGGCGTTTCGCCTGCCGGCGTTTGGTCGGCTTGCGTTCCCGTGAGGGCTTGGTTTCCCTGCAAGGAGGCAGTCTCAACACCATGGATGTTGCTTCTCAGGGAAGCTGCCGGGGAAGCGTTTGGTGCTCTTACGATGGATACGGAACCTGATTCATTTGCCTTATCAATAATTTGCTGCAACTGGCTAAGGAGTGTATCTTGTTTGCCCACGGATGTAGATGGAGTTGCAGACGGGGCCTCTTTCGATGAGAGAGGGGAAGACAGTGCCGGCTGCAGCATGGCGGGCTTCAGTGGATTTCCTGCCGAATTCGGTTCATTTGCGGTTGCAGTCGATGCATTCTCCAGCGAATTGGCTGGAGTTTCAGCTTGCTGCACCACTGGGAGATTACTATTCGCCGTCAGGAGTTGAGCTGCATCAGGGGATAGGGTTGTGGCTGATTTTTTGGAAGATTTTTTTTCCGGTTTGTCTTGCTGGGTAGCTGTTACCGGTGTCTCTTCGTTTTCAGGCTTCCCGGCTTTCAGCGATTGACCGTTTTTATCGGTCGCAACCTCTTTATTGGAAGGTTTTTCTTCGTCGCGAGGAGAGGACGGTTTTTTGACACCCTTGTCCCGGGTATCATGCTGTCGGCTTTTTTTGTTAGAAATTGCTTTATCGAGGTGGGGTGAAAATTGACTCTGTTCTTTACTGCTCGGTTTCCCTGTCGGCTGCGCTTGGGGAACAACTGGTTGGATAGAGGCAATTTGTGGCATATTATTTCACTCAAGTTGCAATGTTGAAAAGGTAGTGCTCAGTTCGGTTGCTTTCTGTTTAGATATCTGGTCCAGAATTTTCGCGGCGGCTTTCACTTTCATGTTCTTCAGCAGGTCCGCTGCCAGTTGCCGGTCTAACCCGGTTAAAGCGAGAGCTGCTTTCGCAGGCGACATTCTCTGGTAAATGCCCGCCAACTCCTGGATCCGTTTTTTCTCCAGCGCCGATTTACCTTTCAGAAGTTCATTTATTTTATTCTGTAGGGTTTTAAGCTCATTCAGTTTCCTGTCTATTTCAGTAAGTTTCTTATCGACCCCTTCCTCAAGGGTCTTTAGCTCCTTTTTACGTATTGAGATTTCTTCATGTTCTTTTCTAAGATTTATGCGTTCCTGCAATATTGAGTTGTCGATTCTTCTCTCTTCGACCGAGCCATAATTTTTCGAAGTATCTACATCCGCGGGATGACCGGTTTGCGGAAAAAGCATAAGCGCGGTGAAAAGGAGGAGGTATTTGCGATGTCGTATCATGATTTCAAATATGGTGGAAATGTCAGTTGAAGGTTCTTTCCCTGCTTCCCGGAGAAGAATTCCTGAAGATAGTTATTCCGGGGAATATTCTAACTGCGTCAATAAGTACCCGATTCATGCCGGATTGTGGCTATTTCATCAAGCATGGCAGCTTCCTTTTTATTTAAATAATTTTGCCAGGCCTTGTTCTGGGTATATTTCAACCGCTCCATTATCTGTCTTTCCCTGCTACGGTTGAGAAGGTTTTGCTGTTCAATCTGTATGAGTGAAGATTTTTCCGTAAGATTCTTTTTAATCGCCCGGATGTTATCTTTTTTGGCAGCGATGCTCTCCTCATACCTGATCAGTTCGGTTATCCCTATTCCTTCAGCCTGCAATTTTTCTGTTTCATCGATAAAGATTGCTAAGGCATTAACTTCAGCCTGTAATTTTTTTTCAATAGTTTCCTTGAGTTTCTTCACCTCGATTAAACGATGCTGCGCCATGTCCTCAAGGCGTATGCGATAATCAAGTACTGTCTGCAAGGAAAAAGGTTTCATGGAAAATTATTGGACAATCAGAATGAATTGGGTCTCGGCATATTATGTATTTTTATCGGTTTGCCGACGATTCTTTTTTAACGGCATTTCGTCTTTACGATCACTGAGAACACTTCCCAGGCGTTCGATAGATTCCTTCAAGGTTGTCGTCTCGGTATAATTCTGCCGTAGGAATTCATTGATTGCCTCGATTTTATTTATCGCATAATCGATTTTCGGATTGGAACCATTGGCGTAAGCCCCAATATTAATGAGATCTTCGGCCTCCCGGTAGCTGGCCAGGACATCTCTTGCCTTGCCCGCCAATTCCAGATGCCTGGGAAAAGTGATGTCGCGCATTACCCGGCTTGCCGAATTCAGGACATCGATTGCCGGGAAATGATTTCTTGCCGCCAGATCCCTGGAGAGGACGATATGCCCATCAAGAATTGACCGGACCGAATCGGCAACGGGCTCGGTCATATCGTCTCCATCCACCAACACTGTATATAAACCGGTTATTGAGCCTTTTCCCTGGAATTTTCCGGCTCGTTCAAGGAGTTTCGGCAGAGTGGCAAAGACTGAAGGGGTATATCCTTTGGTGGTCGGCGGTTCGCCGATGGCAAGGCCGATCTCCCGCATGGCCATGGCAAAACGGGTGACGGAATCCATCATCAAGAGGACATTTTTGCCCTGATTACAAAAGAATTCAGCAATGGCTGTTGCGACAAAGGCTCCCCGCATGCGCAGAAGAGGCGGCTGGTCCGAGGTCACAACAACGATCACCGAGCGGGCCAGACCTTCCTTGCCCAGATCCCGTTCGATAAACTCACGTACTTCACGGCCTCGTTCACCGATTAGGGCGATGACATTGATATCGGCCTTGGCATACTTGGCCATCATGCCGAGGAGGACGCTTTTGCCGATCCCCGAGCCGGCCATGATTCCCATGCGTTGTCCCATCCCGCAGGTTATAAGGCCATTGATGGCACGCACGCCGATATCGAGTGTTTCATTGATATTTTGTCGTTCCATTGGGTTCGGGGGGAGGGAATATAAATCTTTTTCTTCAGAAAGAAGCGGGGCGGGATAGCCGTCCTGAGGGAGTTCCATGGCATCTATCACGCGTCCGAGAAGAGTGTTGCCGACTCTGATGGTCGCGCTGTTGCGGATGACTCTGATGAGACTGCCCGGCCCGAGTCCACGTAAATCTCCCAGAGGCATGAGCAGCGCCTTGCCGTCTCTAAAGCCGACAATTTCGGCGTAGATCTTTTGATCACCGGCGACTGTTGTCAGTTCGCAGAGTGAGCCGACGCTGGAGTGGGGGCAGTAGCCTTCAATGACCAGACCGACGATCCTGGTAATTTTCCCCCAGACTTTTATGACATTGAGGTTTCTTAACTGCGTATGATCAAGTGGCATTGGCGGGTGATTTCAGTTAAGTGGAGGAAATGAAAAACGAGATTGGTAAACATGAAGCGCCAAAGGATTATATCGTTCCGCAGTGTTCAAAGGTTCTTTTTGATTTCCTCTCGTATCACATCAAACTGGCTGGTGATGGTTGCGTCGAGAGTGCAGTTTTCGGATTCTATCCTGGTACCGCCACGCTCGATGGTAAGATCTTTTTTTATGACGATTTTATTGAGCCCGGTAACACCGGCAACGATTTCCTCGGAGTGCGCTGAAACCGTGTCATAGTCTTCCGGGTGTAAATACACGGTAAATTCTTCGGACCTTACTGCCCGCTGTAGGGCCTCCTCTATCGTGGCGACTATTGTACTGTCCTGTTCCCGGATGGAAATGCGGAGTATCCTCTCAGCTATCGCCAGGGCGATATTCTGTAATTCTTCGCCGCTGTTGCTGATAATGGTCTCCCGTATGGTGTCAAGTTGTTGACATGCATCCAGCAGTGCCTTCGTCGCGTTGCCATAATCCTGCTCAACCTTCTCTTTGCCTATCCGGATACCCTTCTGATACGCTTCTTCGATTCTCTTCTCCGCTTCAACGAGTTCAAGATAGTTGCTCAAATCGATTTCCGGCTGTTTCGGGAGGGACTCCAGCTTAGTTTCCTCCTGGGGTGACTCCGGTGCCTTGGCGCATTTTGCCGCCGGGAGCTTGTCCGCGGGTTTCGGCGGCTCCTCTGTCGTTGGCAGGGGCGCTTCTTTTTGAGCTGAAACGGTCGGCAGGGACACCGACTGAAAGGGGAGGTCCTTTTTTGGCTGAAACGGTTGCCATCCCGAGGGGGATTTTTCTTCCCGTTTGATAAGCGCTTCAGGTTGGAACGAATCGGAATTTTTATAATATTTAGACAAGCTCATCCCCGCCTCCGGAACCAAGTACCAGTTTGCCCTCTTCTTCAAGTTTCATGGCAATTTTGACTATGGACTGCTGCATAAGTTCCACCTCGGAAAGCCGTACAGGTCCCATGGCTTCGAGGTCGTCACGAATCATGTCCGCGGCACGGGTGGACATATTGGCAAATATTTTCTCCTTCATCTGCTCGGAGGCGATTTTCAGCGCCATGGTCAGGGAGTCGTTGTTGACCTCTCTTAAGATCATCTGCAATGACCGGCCGTCAAGAGCAACCAGATTCTCGAAGGTGAACATTTTCTTGCGGATCTCTTCCGCCATATCCGGATCAGTCTGTTCCATCTCTTCCAGGATATCGGCATCGAGATTATTTTTCATATGGTTGAGGATGCCTACCGCCGCATCGATGCCACCCACTTTTTTATGCGCGTTACCTGAAACCAGACCTATTTCACGATGCAGCGCATCCTCGATCCTGCTCAGGACCACGGGAGATACTTTTTCAATCTTGGAAATACGATAGGCCACATCCGCCCTGATTGTTTCCGGGAGGTGAGTCAGTATTTCCGCGGCGTGCTCTACATGTTGCGTGGACAGAATCAGGGCAACGGTTTGCGGATGCTCGTGCTCCAGAAGACCGGCAACCATAAGCGGCGCCATTAAGGCGATCGTCTCCAGAGATTTTGTTTCAGTCCCGGAGAGGAATTGATCCATGAGAAATTTTGATCTTTCTTCCCCTGTGGTCGCAGCGATTGCATTCTTGGCAAATTCGCCGCCTTTGACAAAGAGGCCGGCAAAACGATTCTGAGATTCACGAAAATTCGCGAAAACCTTTTCTTTAATATCTAGGGGAATATGATCGATGCTGGACATGGCCCTAGTGACCTGCCGTATTTCATCATCGGACAGTTCCTCAAAGATTTTTGCCGTCGCTTCCTCCCCGAGACATATGAGCAATACAGCTACTCTATTTATTCCGGTAAGCGTTTCTATGCCCATGCTGCTTTATTAACCTTCCTGAATCCAGTTTTTGATTATAAAAGCTGTCGGAACCTGATTGCTGTGCACTTCTCTGCGCAGGGCTGTAATAGCGTCATCAATCGGCAGTGGCGGCTCAACCGGTTCCTCTTCCAGCATTTTGCGTTGTTCATACTCAAGCTGTTCGACGGTTTTATAATGTTCCTGTACTTCACTCTTCATGGACTTGATAATAGGTCTGACCAGTATGAAGTAAATGAGAAGCATGCCAAGACCTATCAGTGCATATTTTATCAGGGGCATATATTGATAGAGAAGATTCGTCGCACCCGTGTCTTCCTCGGATGCAGTTGTTTTGGGATTAACAAAGGGCATCGACAGGACGTTGATTACATCGCCCCGCTCGGGGACTAGTCCGATTGCCGAAGCAACCATGTTTTTAATTGATTTGAGTTCTTCCGCGGTTCGGGGAATTACTGTTGCCGGCTTGCCGTCGGCCGCAGGCTGTATCTTGTCGGCTACGAGCACCGATACCGAGATAGCTTTTATGCTGCCGACGGGATTGACTATCTTGCTGATCGTTTTACTGATTTCATAGTTGGTTATTCGGGAGTTTTTGTTTGAAGCTGTACCGTTACCGCTTTGACTCAAATCATTTCCCTGTAAATTTGACTGGACCCCTGGGACTCCGCCCGTTGTACTTGAGCCATTGCTTTCCACGTTGATCTGTTCGCTTCTGATGACGGGATCATCGCCATCATAATGTTCTTCGGTTTTTTCGACTTTAGAAAAATCAAGGGTGGCGGAAACACGTACCATGGCGTTATCTTTTCCCATGGTTTTGTCCAGGAGATCCTGGGCCCGGATTTCCATTCCGTGCTCAACTTCCTGCTGGAAGGACAGCCTGTCAACGGCAACAAGGTCGTTTTCATCGGCCTTTTCCCTGCCTTCAAGTTCGATTCCGTTAGAATCAATTATCTTGACGTTTTCCGGTTCAAGGTTGGTTACAGAACCGGCTACCAGATGGATGATTCCCTCGACCTGCGATTTATCGAGTCTTTTGCCGGGAACGAGGGTAACTATAATCGAAGCTGTTCCTTTTTTTTGCTGATCCTTAAAGAGTCGTTTTTCAGGTAATGCCAGGTGCACCCGAGTCGACTCAACCGGGGCAAGAGAAGAAATCGTTCTGGCCAGTTCTCCCTGCAATGCCCTGGTGTAATTAACTTTTTGAACATAATCGGTAAGGGCAAAACTCTGCTTATCAAACACCTCGAAGCCGATATCGCCTCCATTGGGTAAACCATTGGCGGCAAGATCGAGTCGGGTCTGATAAATTTTGTCGGCAGGGATCCAGATATCCTTCCCGCCGTTCTTGAGAGTGTAGTCAATTTTCTGATTTTTCAGCCAGGTCGTCACCGAGGCCGCATCGTTCATGGCGAGATTTGCATAAAGGAGCTGCTGGTCGGCGGTTCGTGCCTGAAGGATAAGAAAAGCAAAGAGAGCGATTGAGATAAGAAGAACTGCGGCCGTGGAAATCTTCTTCGACAGCGGCCACCCCTGAATGAGACCGATCACGTTTTTTCGTTCGGGTGTAATAACCTCGGGGGGACTTGCCTGCATTGAGGTCGCGATTCCTTTTTCTTCGACTGCCATTTGTCTCTGATCCTTTCTTCACTCTTAAAAAATGAATTCGCCGGCAATCCGGTAGAGCGGGTTCGGAATCCGCTCCTACGGTGCTCAACAGACTGTTAGATAATCTGGTGTTTTTTGGTCAAAAAATAATCTATCTTCAATCAACGTACAATTTTCCTGAGTAGGGGGCTCCAAATCCACTTTTGTGCTTTCACGAAATTCTCTCCCCAAAAGACTGGGGAAAGAATTTCCAAGGTGCTAACCCCCGCCAAGCATGGGGATCTTTTCAGTGCCCATGCTGTGTGGGTATAAGTACCTTCACGAAATTCTTTCCCTCCAAAAGACTGGGGAAAGAATTTCTAAGGTACTAACCCCCGCCAAGCACGGGGAATCAATTTTCAGGTACTAACCCTCGCTGCGCGGGGATAAGTACCTTCACGAAATTCTCTCCCCCAAAAAGACCGGGGGGAAAGAATTTCTAAGGTACTAAATCTGCATCCGCATAATTTCCTCATAAGCACTGAGAGCCTTGTTGCGCATTTGCACGAGCATCCTCAAGGATACGTCGGCTTCCTCTGCGGCAATCATAACTTCATGGAGATGTTTTGCTTCTCCGCTTTGCAGTTTTACAATCGACTGATCGCCGGCGGTTTGTGCCTCATTGACTTCCTTCATCATTGAGGAAAGCATATCACCAAAATCCTTCGATGTTTTGCTCACCGCACTGGTGTCGGCAACATTAGGGGGCTGAAGGGTAATGCTGCTGGGGGCGTCTATCGTGCTCATAGATTATTACCTCCCTATTTCCAGGGCCTTCATAGCCATTCTTTTCGCCATTTTTATGCTCGTCACATTCGCCTGGTAGGACCGGGTTGCGGACATCATATCGACCATCTCTTCCAGGACGCTGATATTAGGCATTGCGACATAGCCGTCTTTGTCTGCATCCGGATGGGTAGGGTTGTATACTTTTTTGGGTGCTGATTGGTCTTCGGTAATTTTCGTCACCTTCACTCCCTGTGCTGCATTTTTCATATTTCCTTCGAGCTGCTGCTGAAAAGATAAAGGACTGGACTGGAAGTAGACTGATTTTTTCTTATATGGGCCGCCTTCGGGAGTTGAAGTCGTTTCGACGTTGGCAAGATTGGAACTGATGGTGTTCAGTCGTATGCTCTGTGCCGTCAGGGCTGACCCGCTAATTCGAAAAGTGTTCAAAATATCCATAAAATTTCCTCACGAGAAATGGTTGTCAATTACTTTCGCCTTATTGTCCGCCGGATATAACGTGTTTGAGCAGAGTCAGTCTCTTTTTCAGGAGAAGGGCTGTGGTTTCGTAGAGAAGCTCGTTTTCGGAGAGGGAAAGCATTTCCTGATCGACGCTCACGCCGTTGCCGTCACCGATGCCCGCGTGGTCGGTTTCCGTAATTATTTTGCCGCTGACTGAGTTGAAGTTCGTGGGACCAAGAGAAATATGTTTTTCATTGGACGTCGCCAGTGAAATTTGGCCTTGCCGGCCCAGGGCGTTGGCCAGATCCTGCTCGAAATTAAATCGTTTGGCTGAGTAACCGGGGGTTTCGGCATTGGCGATATTGGCTGAAATGACCTCGGCTTTCTGCGCACGAAGATCCAGTACCTTGCCCATGAGCTGCATATTGGTATCAAAAGGTCTGAATAAATCCATATATCCTCCTTGGCTGATAAGCGTGGGAATTTCGATCTCGTTTTATCGGAAAACGATTCTGGAATGTCACGCCTGCCGACAAAGCTTTTTATCTGTGTCAAAAAAACGTATGGTTAAGTTCAATACTGTCCCATGCGAGTTGTTATTTTGGCAATTTGCAATTCCCGTTCCGCATATTGCTTCCATAAGCTGTTTTTTTCTGTTTCGACAAGTTTCTCAAAGAAACTTAGCGCTTTCTTTTCATTTCCCTGCTGTCGGGCCAATTCCGCCAGCCGATACAGACTCTGTTGATAAAAATCATTTTCCTTGGTGACAGCGAGAAAAGCCCGTTCCGCTTCTTCCGGTAAACCTGTTCTGCAAAGGCTTTCGGCATACATGAATTGTTCTACTTGGGACAGGGCAGGTTTCATGAGAAGGAGCTTATTCGAGACGTCCACACATTTTTTATAATTATCCGTCCTAAAATAAAGTGATGCCGCCAGCTCATACATGGCCTTATTGTCAGGAAGTGGATCGGGCAGGAGCCGCAGTGCATCGCTGAGCCGCTCATCGGCAACTAATGATTTGAGCCTGAGAAGAAGCAGTTCCGCGGAGAAACGGCCTTTCGGATAGAGATAGGCGTATTGGGCAGCGTAGTCTTCCACCAGAGTATAGTTGCCCTGGTCAAAGGTTGCCTGAATCATAGGGAGAAAAAGATCTTCTTTTTGATCGACAGGCATAATTTCAATGAGGTAAAGATACAGCTTCTGGGCTTCGTCATATATACCTATTCGATTATAGGCTGCTGCAATCTCGACCAGGAATTTACTGTCAATCCATTTATTCTGGAAAAGATTCCTGTTTTGTTTGGCTAAAACCAGTGCCTGTATGTATTCGTGGTTATCTACCAGCCTTTTTATTTCGCCAGGCAGAAGGTCGATAAGGAGAGCCTGTGCCGATAATCTGACACCTCCTGTCAGAAATTCTCGTAGAAACTGTTGCAGCAGTTCTATTGATTGGGCCGTATCACCGAGCATTGATTGAACGAGAGCCTGTTTGAAAAGAGCTTCTTCCCGGATATCCCTAGAATTGGCAGTCTTAGCGATAACGCCGTAATTTGATTTTGCCTCGGCTTCCCAGGACTTCTTCTGCAGCAGGAGCAGGTCGTTTTTTTTCAGCGCGGCCCGAAAACCTGCTTCCGTGTCGGAAAATTCATTTTCAATATTTGTAAATTCCTTAACAAGTGAGGTCCCATCGCTGAATTTGAGCTTGGACATATTTTTTCTATACTCGATAAGACCCAGAAGCCCTTTGTCGGAAACCAGGGTTGACAGTTTGGTGTAACAGTCAGCGGCTTCCTTGAATTTCTTCATATCGTAAGAGATATTGCAAGAGCCGGACAGCGAATAGGGCAGGGTTGCCATAACTTCGGAATCGGCTAGCAGCCGATATGCCGCCCTTGCCTTGATCGGCTGGTTGATGGCATACCAGTAATCCGCCTGACGAATCTGGATTACATTCACGATGTCTTTGGGAAACGCTATATCCTCTTGTAAGAGAAGATGGTTGAGCCTCGTATAATTACCGGTCGCCAGGGCCGTTTCGATCCGGGAGAGGAGGAGGTACGGCGCCAGGGGAAGAGATCGGCCCACAGACGCTTGGAGGAGCTCATATTCGTTTGCAGCTATATAAGGATTCTGGAAGACCGATTTCAGGTGGATTAACAGATAGTCGGCATAGGTGCCCAGCAGTTGATCGCTATACTGTTCCTTCAGCAGGTAGAGCTGTCTGTAGGCATCTGCAAAATTGCCGGCTCTGCTCAGCACTTCTCCATATGTAAGCGCCAGCAATTTTTTAGTTTCTTCATCATGGGTTGTTGCTATGGAGGTGAGTAATTTTCCGGCAAGTTCCTGCCAAAGACCTTGATCGGCCAGAGTAAACATCTCAGGGCTGAGTACCGCCAGGTTCTCTTTTCCGCCCGGAGGAAGCAGACCGATTACCGGAAAGGGGGGGGAACTGAATTTTACCGGCACATCGATCTTCACGGGAGCTTCATAGCGAGAAAAAAACGACATCCAGTCTCTGGCATAAGGGCAGGTCAGGTAAGGATTTGAGGTATCGGAGGAAGTCCTTTCCAGAACCGTGAGTCCTTTAAGCCTGTCGGCCAGTTTTTGGTAGGATTTGCTATACTCATTACCAAGGAGGACCTCAAATACCAATTTGCCATCCTCGCTTTTCGTCAATTTATAATTTTGTGGACGATAACGAAAAAACAGGGACAATATAAAACCGTCCTTGGTTGGGCGTGGCAATATTTTGACAATATCGCCATCCGGCTCTCCCAAAGAGAGAGAAGGCGCAGGTGTGGTTCCCAGGAATTCCAGGTCAATGCGTCTGTCACTTCTGGTGCTGGTGAACTTGGGAGTGACATCAAAGCTGAAATAGAGTTGGACGATGTCTTTTTTGTGTACTCTCGTTACACCGGTAAGTTCAGATGCATAGGCTGTGCAGTGCAGAAGACCAAGGAACAGTAATATGCAGGGAAGTATTCGTTTCATATGAAGCGAATAGCAAAAAATATTCCATGCTCTGGTTTCTTTTCCGAATCTTCAGTCAGTATAGTGATGGAGTGGCATCTTTTTCTTGTTTTTCGTGGCTGGTGTAATTTAATTTTTGGAATATTAAATACATACCATTCTGTTGAATGGATAGAGGACCTTGATTTATGAACAAAGACTTCAGTTCCGGACCACCACCCTTTGTCTGGACAGCTTACTTTCAGGGAAAATTGATTGCGCTTCAGGATAAGTTGGTGACAAAATTATGACACTCTCGGGCTACAGATGGCGGCGTCGGCGCTAACTCCCGGGAGGAGAATATCTTTATTTCTCAATAGGTATTTGATTTTTTAAATAACTTCTTGATAATATAACTGTGATGTTTGTTTGGAATGATCTATGCAGTGGATGGTTCGAGATAATTCTTATTATAATATCAATGAGGTGTGCGTTTGAGTCAGGGGATTCAGGAGGTGCAACGCTGATATCTAAACCTGATGACAGGGAACCTTTATAATACCCCCTTGGAGGGGGTATTCTTTTTGGCGCCCCAGGAGGGGCACAGGTACTTCACGAAAGTTCTTCTTTAAAAACAGGAAAGAAATTTCCAAGGTACTCAATACAGGAGAAACAAATGGGAAAAAATGTACTATTAGTTGACGATTCAAGCACTATGAGAAAGATCATTGGCCGCTCACTGAGGCAGGCCGGGATTGAATTTGATAATATATTTGAAGCCGCCGATGGTCTTGAAGCTTTGGATGTCCTGGAAAACCAGCATGTCGATATCGTCTTGAGCGACATAAACATGCCGAATATGGATGGTATCGCTTTCTTACGGGAAAAATCGACTCGTGATGCCATTAAAAATATTCCGGTGCTGATGATATCCACTGAAACCGGTGACGATATTATAGGCGAGGCTAAATCCCTTGGGGCAGTGGGCGCAATCAAGAAGCCTTTCACTCCTGATAAGGTAAATGAAGTTCTTGGTCCTTTACTGTAAATCACCGGTGATTAAAGGAGTTACGTGTGGAAATAAATGAAAAAATCATCGAGTCCGCCAAAGAAATATTTTCCACTATGGTGATGATGGAAATTTCCGTACATGGCGATCCCATGTCGAAAAGTATGCCACTGACCGAGAGTATTTCCGGAGTCATTGGCTTGGCCGGCACCCACAAGGGCGTTTTGGCAATACACATACCCAACAAGGTGGCAATGGCCATTACCGGCAGTTTTCTCGGTATGGATGTAGATGAAATCAATGAAGACGTCGAGGATGCCGTTGGAGAGCTCGCCAATATGCTCGGCGGCAATGTTAAATCGATTTTATCGGAGAACGGGAGAGATATTAATCTCTCTCTTCCCACAACGATTAAGGGAAGGCAATACGATTTTCAACCAACCAAGGATGCTGAAAGGATTATTATTCCATTTCACTGTGATGCAGGAGAGTTCGCTATTGAACTGCAGCTGGAGAAATAAAGTACGGTAACAGAAACCAAAAAGCTAATAAAGGCAGCTTCGAACTTTCCGATTCTGCCTTTATTTATAGTCCTTGATAATCTCGTAAAAACCTAAAATCAGCGATGGCGTCGTAAAAAATCTTCATCTTCTTCGTTGCAGCAAATCTGAAGTTTTTTACGGCGCCATCATCCTTAAGGAATAAAACTATGACCGAAGCATTCAACATAGGTGAGGAAATTATCGCCGGTACAAAAGATGTGTTCTCAACCATGCTGATGGTTGACCTTGAGCATGATGAGGTAATTGAAAATAAAAAATGTTCCATTAAATCGAATCTCACCAGCATGATTGGTCTGGGGGGTGGTATTCGTGGAGTATTGGCCATTCACTGCCCTGCTTCGGTTGCAAAAGCAATAACCGGGACATTTCTGGGCATGGCTGTAGATGAACTGGATGATGATGTTAAGGACGCGATCGGGGAAATTGCCAACATGGTTGCAGGAAATCTCAAGGTTTCCTATGCAAAAATGGATATCAACATCGAGTTGGCTATACCCACTTCGATTGTCGGCGACTCGTTTAGCGTCAATGGAGTCACCGCTGCAAAAAGAACCGTCGTTCCACTTAAAATGGCAGATGGCCCGTTTTGGGTGGAACTTATGTATGTAGTTAATGATTGACACAAACCCCAACAATTTACCCGGGATTTTCCGCGATATCATCTTAAGGGGATGTTCATTTAAATGTGGGCGGGTCTGAACCCCCTACACTGATTGTTTTTTGCCGAAAAACATCAGACACTCTTAAATTCTGTGGGGATCTAAACCTGCTTCAGTATCTTCACGAGAATCTTTCAACAAGCAAAAAAGAATTTTCAAGGAACTAAAAAATTTCTCTCTATAAACCACTAGAGCTTTTCTGCCGATAAGAAGTAATACCCAGTATTCATTAACAGATACCACCAGACGATAATTTACTTCCTTATTGCTTCATGAATCAACAACAACGAATAAATAAAATAATCGAGGCAGTTGAAGCAAGAATACAGGATGAAGTCGGAGCCCTGCTGGGTGCAGATTTCACGCTTATCAGCGGAGATAGGGAATTAGTCGGTAAAGATGGCGCTTTTGAGAGTCGGCAAGGTAAACAGATTTGTGCCTTAATGGAGATCACCGGTGAAATTACCGGAAAAGGATGTCTTCTGGTAGGTATCAAGGATGCAATCAGACTTGGCGGTACCCTCATCATGCTGCCTTCCGGAGAACTGGAAGAGGTTATCGGCAGAGAAGAATACAGTGAAGAAATCGAGGACTCCTATGGCGAGATAGCGAATATAATCGCCGGCTCCTTTACGAAGGATTTTGAGGGAATGTACCCGAAATCCTGTCGTTTCGTGCGTAAAGAGCAAGAAGTCATAGTACCCGCCAAGGTTGATGTCGAGGCGGACAGTCCGATAGCAGATCAGACATATTATCAGGTCTCTTCCTTTATGGTTCTTGATGGCCGGCAGATGGGCGATATGGTGATGCTGATACCTGCCGCCAGCTTTGGCCTGCAAGAACTGGAGAAGGCTGACAAAGCCGGTGGCACGGCCGCAAAGGCTGAAGCGGGCAAGCCACCGGCCACCGTCCAAAAACAAGAAGTCGAAGAAAAGCCCTCTGCTAATCGAGCCGAGGCGCCACCAGCTAATGCGGAAGTTACCGAGCCACCGAGTAAGCCGCCGGCCGGTCGAAAGTTTGATCCGGTAAAACATAAAAAAAAGGTGGACCGCCTGCTGGATGAATGCCAGAGGAAAATGGAAGCTGAGGTGTCGGCACTCCTAGGCGTAAACATCGCCATGAGTGACCCTGACAATCAATTCTTCACGAAGGAGGAATTCTTTAGCGACCAGGTCCAGGGGCGGCAGATATTGACCACGATGGAGGTGGCAGGAGACGTTCCGGGGGAAAGTTATCTCGCGGTCAGCATAAAAGATGCGATTCATCTAGGCGGCATACTCATTATGCTCCCACCTGCCGAGCTGGAAACAGTTATTCAGGAAAATGATTTCGGTGAGGACTCCCGAGATGCATTCGGCGAAATAGCCAATATTATTTCCGGCGTCTATACCGCGGTCTTTGAAGAACAGTATGGCCAAAAACTGCGCTTCATCCGCAAGGGGCTCCAGGAAATCGTCCCTGCCAATGTTGATATTGCCTCCGATGAACCCTGTCCTGATACAACGTACTATACCAGCTCCATCGCTATTGCCGTGGGAGGCAAATCCATTGGCTCTATGCATATGCTTTTTCCGGCTGAGCTGCTGCGTCTTGACACTCCGGAGGAAAATACCAAACCGGAGATTCCCGCTGCAGTAAGTAAGAGTGATTCTGCCGCAAATAACGGGGCTCCATCGGAAAAAGAGCAAAAGAGAACTTCGGAAGCTGTTGAGCCGGGCAAAACGGTGAAAGCTGCCGCTCAATTCGATCTTAAAAAACAAAAAGCCAGGGTTGATAAGGTTCTTGGCGAATGTCGCGAGAGGCTGGGTGACGAGGTCAGCGCGCTTTTGGGGACCAATGTCAAATTCACACATCTGGAAAATTTGCTTGTCAGCAAAGAAGAATTCTTTTTTGACGAGGTGTCCGGAAAACAGATGCTGGCTGACCTGGATGTAGTAGGGGAGATGGAAGGGAAAAGTTACCTTTCGATTGGCCTTCGTGACGCCATTCGAATGGGTGGTGCCCTCATTATGCTTCCCACTGCGGAACTGGAAGGGGTCATAGCCGAAGAGAACTTGAGTGAGGATGTTCAAGACGCTTATGGCGAAATAGCCAACATTATTTCGGGTGTGTATACCTCGGTCTTTGAAGAGCAGTACACCAAGCAGATTCGATTCGTCAAAAACGGCCTGCAGCAGGTTGCTCCCATGAAGGTGGACATTGAGACAGATGAACCCATACCGGATCAGGACTACTACCTGAGCAGGATGGATCTGATTCTCGGAGAGCTGGAACTTGGTAAGGTGAATCTTCTTTTCCCTGCCGAGCTACTGCAGCTTGAGGGGTTGAGGAGGGGCAATGAACACGTTGAAGACGGGGAAAATTTTTCAGACGAGCAGGTTCCAGCCGATCCGGTAAAACGGGCAAGAGAACAGTCTCCGGTAGCAGAAGTAAATAACCAGAGATCGCCCGACATTCTGGTGGTTGGCGATAATGAAGTGGAAGCCGCAAAGATTACCGAAGTGCTCGAGCGTTTCGGATACTCAGTGAAGACGCTCTCTTTCAAAGATAATCTTCATAATTATATTCCCGGTAATTTGAAAGCTATCTACCTTGTTATGCAAGCAGTCAATGAGCAGGCATTCGGTGTTGCAATCAAGGTGAGTACCGTTTGTTCCGTACCGGTCATCGCAGCCGGTCCCGCCTGGACAAGAACCAAGGTGATCAAGGCGGTGAAATACGGTGTCCAGGATATATTGCTTACCCCTGCATCACTTGAAGATATTGAAGAAAATGTAAATAATAATCTTTTCGAGCTTGCGGCCTGATGAGCTGTGTAAATGTTTTCGGAAAGACTGCCTTGCGTTGAGGACGGTTTAGAACCCGCCCCTACTTCCCGGCGGCCTGCTGAAGGTTTACAAGTCCGAAATTATGCAAGCACTTTGCTGTCTTCGGAGAACGGTTACTTTATTTCTCCCAGCCGGCGTTGATATCTTTTTTCTTCATCTTTTCCAGTAGGGTAGTGCGTTTCAGGTTTAACAGGCGGGCCGCCTCTTTCTTGTTCCCTTCAGTCAGTTTAAGTGCTTGAACGATCAGTTGGGTTTCAAAATCATTAATCAGCTCGTTGAAATCCACCTTGCCGTTCTCCCAGGCTACATTTTGCACCGATACATGTTGATTCGGTAGAGCCGCAGGTTGAGCTTCAGCTTGATTCACAGCAGCTTCGGGACTTGGAGAGCCTATCTCCGGCGGGACGACTACATCATGGAATTTTTCGGGAAGATCTTTGAGGTCTACCTGTCTGCCGCTGTAGAGAATGGTCATATGTTGAATGAGGTTTTCCAGTTCCCGCACATTGCCACGCCATTCGTAATGTTTAATTACCGAGAGTGCCTGGGGCGAGAAGGTAAACCGATCCTTGCCACGCTTTTCGGCATATTTTTCCAGGAATGCATCAATCAGCAACGGAATGTCTTCGGCCCTGTCTTTCAGGGCGGGAATCTGAAGAGGAACAACGCTGAGACGATAGTAGAGATCCTCTCTGAAGCGTCCTTCCTTGACCATTTTCTCCAGATCGCAGTGGGTTGCTGCAAGAATACGCGTATTAATCGGGATGGACTGAAATGCGCCGACCGGCTCAAATTCCCTTTCCTGTATAACCCGCAGCAGTTTGGCCTGAAGCGATGATTTCATGTCGCCGATTTCATCAAGAAAGAGCGTTCCCTGATCTGCATATTGAATTCTGCCGGGTTTGTTGGTGGTCGCTCCGGTAAATGCACCCTTGGTATAGCCGAAGAGTTCACTCTCAAGGAGGTCGTCAGGAATAGCGGCACAGTTTACGGGCACAAAATTTTTGCCGCGCCTCCTGCTCTCGGCATGGATGGCTTTTGCAACCATCTCCTTGCCGGTTCCGGATTCACCCCTGATTAGAACCGTGGAAAGATCATCCTCGGCCACCCTGGTAATTAAATCGAAGAGCCGTCGAATGATGGCGCTGGAACCGATCATGCCGTGAAACGGCAAATCTTTTGGTTTGTTCGGCTGCTTAGCTTGTTTTTGGGGTGTCGGCAGAGACTCGTACGCTCTTTTCAAGGCCAAAGAGGTTTCAAGCGGTTCGATCGGTTTGTGGATGAAATAAAAGAGATCGAGTGCCATTACCTGTTTAATGAGATGAGGACTGCCCGCCGGAATGATAGGTACTATACAGGTGCGGGGATATCTGCTTTTGAGTGAGGCTATCTGTGATAAAGTGGTATCTTTCTGAAAAAACAGTAAGTCTATTACCAGTATTGTAATCGGGTTGTGTTGAAATAACTGTTCCAGCTCCTGCTCGCTGAAGGCATGCTCGATAGTACAGGTGAACTGCAGATCAAGCTTTTTGGTAACTGCGACGAGTCCATCCGCTTCCCTGTCTGCAAAAAGTATGGTGGGTATAAATGCCATGTAAATAATCAGAAAAACTACTATTTAATGATTGGTCCGGATGAGAGATTACTATTACCGTGAAGATTGCATTATGTTTGAAGATTGCATCATATCAGCAAGTTTACTGGTGGTTCTTCTCATATTAAGACTGAGCAGCCGGGCGATTTTCTGGATGACTTTGATACCTAACGGCGGGTGTTTTTCAGCCAGCAGTTCGAATCCCTTGTCGGTGAGCGTTACCATCGTGGCGGCTTGTTTGGCAATGACGGTGGCCGATCTTGGAGATTTATCAATAAGTGCCATTTCACCAATGGAACTTCCTTTCGTCAATCGGGCCAGAACAATATTTTCACCTGTGTCGGATCTTTTTTGAATTTCCAGGACACCATTTACAACAAATCCCATAAAGGTTCCCTGGTCACCCTCAACGAAAAGGTGTTCTCCGCGCTGTAAATGAATGAAGCTCATATGTTTGGCCAAAACTGACAGCTCATCAACATTGAAACTCGAAAAAATCGGGAGATTGATCAGGAAAGATCTGGTCTCTTCTTCGCTGTCACTCATTTCTTTAGGTAACATAACTTAGCTTTGTAAACGAATCATTGAAGCATCGAAAAATCGATGAGCGCTTTACCGATTTATTTATAGAATCGATCTGTCTGAAGGTACCTATAGCCAATCCGTAATCATTAATCCGGTACACATCAAAAGACTGCATAACCCGGATCCATAACCGCGTTGTTCCTGTGCCGTCTCTTGGTACCCGCAACACCAGGTCGTCCCCGACCGTCGTCATCCAGGTGCTCCAGGTTCGTTCAAGCATGCCCCCGAGCTATAGATAGCTATGCGAGTCGGCCTGATCGGACGCAGATGGGGTACTGGTGAACGGTTACAAACTTTTTGCGTGAATAAGACTCATACGTCAAAAGCATATCACAAAAAAAAGAGAAAGAACAAATTGTTTTCTTCGCTGGCATCCTCACGTGGTCATAGCAGTCCGTGACCTTTTGGGAAAGATTTCAGTCACTCAAGGAAAAGCATTCTGCTCTAAACGATGGAAAAGATCAATACTCCTTTTCCTTTTAAGTTGAATTAGCTATCTTAAGACGGTGGACGGAAGCAGGGGCGGGCTCCCTCCGTCCCTTTTTCTGCGACGGTCTCATCATGTTTTGTGGAGGTTCAGGTGGACGGTTGCCGGTTACAGAATAATTTCTACTCGACAGGTGGCCTCTTTCATGATTGGAAAACTTTGCTTATTCTCAACCATCCTGCTGTTTACTTTTGTCTCTCAGGGGCTGGCGAGGGAAGGTTTTTATGGATCGGTGTCAAAAATCATTGATGGTGATTCTCTTGTCATCGTTACCGGTAATCATAAAACTATTGAAGTTCGCCTCTATGGGGTGGACAGTCCGGAGTGGGACCAGCCATTCTCCCAGGAAGCTAAGGCGTTGGTGAGACAGAGTGTTTACGGCAAGAAGGTCCTGGTGCAGCCGGAGTACTATGATTCTTATAAAAGGCTGGTGGCAATAGTTCAATCAGGAGGTCAAATTTTGAACGGCGAACTGGTGCAGGCTGGTCTTGCCTGGGTATATCCCCGATATTGCAAAAAGAGCATCTGTGCGTCCTGGAAAGGAATGGAGACCTCGGCAAAAAAACAGAAGATCGGAATATGGAGTTCAACTGCACCTGTATCTCCCTGGCAATGGAAGAGAATGAAGCGGCGTAATTGACAATACGGCTTGTCCTGAAGGACAGGTCTGTAACCTGCCCCCTGACACATACCAGGTTTAGGAGGGGCGGGTTCTAAACCCGCCCGAAATTTTTCCTTTCAGGTGGTCATGGTTACAGACAAAATGACACACTTACGGCATAATTCAGGATTCGGCTATGATTTCCAGTGCTCTCTGGATCTTGAGGTCGTCGGAGAGTTGCTCTTCGCGGAGCACGGTTTCCACCTGGTCGAGCGCCTTCTGCAATTGCGCCACTCGCATTTCCAGATTTTGAATGGTGGACGAAGCGACATTTTCCGTCGTATCCATTGCAACCTGCAGGTCCTGTGCGCTTCTTAAAATCGTCTGGACATTTGCGATCTTGTCTATTCGTAAAAAAAGTTCATCAAAGTTGATTGGTTTTTCCAGATAATCGTAGGCACCTTTTTTCATTGCCGCGACCGCGGTATCAACTGAAGAATGGGCAGTGATGACCATGACTTCGATCCGGCTGTTTATTTCTTTTGCAAACTCCAGAACTTCAATCCCTCCAAGATCACCAGGCATCATAAGATCGGTCAGCACGATGTCATATGGCTGTTCCTCGAGCATGGTCCTGGCCATATAGCCGTCCTCAGCGATCCCAACCCTATAATTTTCCTTTTTCAGTCGCTGTTCCAGGAGATGTCTAATGACGGGATCATCGTCAACCACCAGGACGGAAAGATTTTTCATGCAAAGACCTCAGTTATTTCTTTTGATAAAAGATCGACCTTAAGTGTCGTTTTGGTACGAATCGGGGGCAAACTCCGCTGAGTGATTCAGTCGAGCCGATTACCAGATATCCATCATCGGCCAGGCTGTCAGCGATTTTATTGAAGAGTTTTTTACGATCTTCCAGGGTAAAATAAATTGCTACGTTTCTACAAAATATTATATCAAATTTGCCAAGAGATGTGAAAGGCTCCATCAGGTTAAGCTTTTTGAAATTTACCATCGCCCTGATTTCATCCTTGATTTTCCAGGAGTCACCAAAGGGTATAAAATATTTCTGTAAAAATTTCCTGTCCAGGCCTCTTTCAATTTCAAATCGATTGTATTTTCCATAACTCGCCTGAGATATGGCTGCATCGGAAATATCAGTTCCGAAAAGCGTAAAGGAATAATTCGATAATTCATTGAGTAATTCTTTGATAACTATGGCAATCGAATAGAGTTCCTGTCCTGTAGACGCAGCTGCACTCCAGATTTTGACTTTCGTTTTCAGTGAGGATGGAGAAGAACGCAGATCTATCACTTCCGGAAGAATCTTGTGCTGGAGCAGTTCAAATGGTCCTTTATCTCTAAAGAACAGAGTCTCATTGGTAGTGATGGCGTCGATAATTTCTTTTTCTATCTTTTTGCTTGGGTCCTGCCTGGACTTCTGATGTAGCTCTTGATAGGATTTACAGCCATACGTTTCGGCGATTGAGCCGAGACGCGTTTCGAAAAGGTACGATTTGCTCTGATCAAGATATATCCCTGTTAGTGTCTGAATATATTGTGAAATCAGTTTTAACTCTGCGGGAGCGATCTTAATCATTTTGTTTTTACACTCTTGACTATTTCGTCGGCAATTTTTTGGAGAGGTACAATGACATCGAGGTAGCCAAGTTCTGCCGGGGCTTTCGGCATTCCATATACTACGCAGGATGATTCATCCTGGCCAATTATATATGCCGATTTGTCTTTAAGCACTCCCAGCCCTTTAGTGCCATCCGAACCCATACCGGTCATAATCACCGCTGTGGTTCTGCCAACATAGTAATCGCCGACGGATCTGAACAGGTAGTCGACCGACGGCTTGCAGGAATTTTCCGGAGGATCATCGGTGATCTTGATTTTTCTATGCAGTCCATTCGTGTCGGCAATCAGTTTCATTTGTTTGCCTCCGGGGGCGATATAGACCATATTCGGCAGAATATTTTCGCCATCTTCCGCTTCCTTCACGGTAAGCTGACACTTTTTATCAAGACTTGCGGCAAGTGATTTGGTGAATACCGGCGGCATATGTTGGACGATGAGGACGGGAACTCCCAAATCCCCAGGCAGTTTCGGCAGCATCTGGGTCAAGGCATTCGGCCCGCCGGTGGAGATTCCTATAGCGATGATTTCCGACTTCCCGCGTCGGACCGGAGATACCTTGGGCGATGCGTGCCGGACGAATGCGGCACTTTCCCCTCCAGGCGGTCTCAGGGAGGACTTGTCGGGAGATTGACCGGCCGGAGCCGACCGGCCTGTGTAACTGAGCAGAGACGAACTGAATCTGGACCGTGCGTAGGCCTTGAGTATGGGTTCAAGAGCGGCTCTGATTTCTCTTTTGCCTTCCGTTTGATTCTTGCTTTGAGGTTTGAGGATGAAATCAAAGGCTCCCAGCTCAAGAGCCCGCATGGTCATATCACTTCCCTCGGCGGTCAAGGTTGAAACCATGATTGCTCCAACGCCGAGGTGGTTCTTCTGAATTTCAGTCAAAACCTCAATGCCGTTCATTTGCGGCATTTCAATATCCAGTGTCAGAATATCTGGTTTTAGAATGTTGATTTTTGAGAGTGCAATTTTTCCGTTATGTGCGACACCGGCCAGCTCAACACCCGGAATTTCCTCAATAATATCCGAAATTGCCTTGCGGTAGACAATGGTATCGTCTACTACGAGAACGCGGAGGTTTTTTTTACCAATCATGCAACCACTCAATCATCTATGCTTAAAACTTTATCTACATTCAGGATGCCGATGAGGTTGGTATCGGTTTTATAGACTCCATCGAAATACTCTCCCTGGATACCGCGCATATTGGCCGGCGATGATTCCTTTTTAGACATGTCCGCTGAAACCACATCACTGATTTTTCTAACCAGCAGACCGACATGTCCCCCTGCCGAATTAACGATAATGTTGCGAGGATCCTGGGAGATGTCGGTTTTTCCAAGCCCGAGTTTCCGGCCCAGATCGATGATTGTTACAATCTGTCCCCTGAGATTGAGGATACCGAGCACATACTCCGGAGCTTGAGGCACCTTGGTCATTTGCATGAGCTTGTTGATTTCCTGAATCTTCAGTATATCCATGCCACAGAGGGCGTCGCCAATATAAAAGGTCGCGAGTTCAACAAACTTCCTGCCATCTGTTGTTGATCTAGTCTTTGCCATATCAATTCCGTTGGGTTATTTCTTGTGTAATAAACCTCTGGAGGTTGGGGACCCAACACGGTTCTCCAACCTCTAGGCGGCATTTTTTCTTCAAGTTCTTAATGGCTCTTTTTCATGTATTCGTGGACCGAAAGCATGAGCCGCTCTTTATCGAGCTTGATGTGATATTCGTTTACTCCGACTTCCTTACCTTTAGCCATATCCTCCGCCGAGGCCAAGGTCGTCAGGGCGATGATGGGAAGTCGGGAAAACTGGTTGTCACCGCGGATTTTTTTGGTAAGCTCGAAGCCGTTCATGTTCGGCATCTCTATGTCCGTGACCAGCATGGAAATTTCACTGCCGTATTCCATTAACTTATCCCATCCCTCAAGTCCGTCTTCAGCCTCGATAACATTGTATCCGACTTCGGTCATGTAGCCTTTGACCTGGTTCCGGAAAAATCTTGAATCCTCGGCGATGAGAATGGTTGGAGTTTCCCTACTTTCGACGTCTTCTACTTCAAATTTTTCCTGCTCCTGAAACCACTGAGGGAAAAGATTCTGAACCATTTCAAACACATTAACCAGCATGGTTGTTTGATCATTGATGATGATCGAACCCATTATACCCGGTTGACTGAGCGTGGTATCATCAATATCCGCACTCACCTCCAGGGCGTCTATCGGCCCTATGGCCAGCAGACCAACGGATCGCTTGGCCAGATTGAAAACGATAACCAGAAGATCATCGTGATCGGCGAGAGGCTGCACCATGGCCAGATCATCTACGCAGATGAGACTGAGGCTTCCTCCACGGTATTTCATAACCCGCTTTCCGCCGAGTACTTCGATATCCGACCGTTTGATTTTTTCAATTCTCTCAACCTGATTGAGAGGAACGGCGAAGTTTTCGATCTCGGAATTCTTGAAGATAAGAAGAGATTGCTTGTCGTGTGTAGCCTTAATAGCGGCTTCCGCTGCTTTTGCGACCTCCGATGCGCGATCTGACCCGTCGATGGAGGTCAGACGAGCCATTCGGGCCAGATTGCTGACGTCGAGAATCAGCGCGATCCGGCCATCTCCCATAATCGTTGCTCCTGCATACCCCTTGCACTGTTGCAGATGTCTGCCCAAAGGTTTGATGACGATCTCTTCGGAGTCCTGCAGCCTGTCGACAATCAGTCCGTATTTCATGGATCCTGTGGACACGACGACGATATTGAGTGCGCTGGTGGTGGAAGTTCTCCTGTCGATTACCGATCTGGACTGTTCGCTGTTTCTTTCCGCACCCTCATTTTGGCTTTCGTTGCCACTGTTGAAAAGAGGAGAGTTTTTGCCCCGTCGATCAGCGATTCTTTCTCTTCTGTCGGGTTTATATTCATCGGCTGCGGGATCGTAATAGGTCCTCTTGATACCTATTACATCGGCCAGCCGGATAAGAGGCAGCAAAACTCCGCGCAACCTGACGACCTCTGCGTCTCCGACTCTTTCGACCCTGTCCTTCACCTGACTGGCGGGAATACGCAGCAGCTCCTCCAGGTTTACCTGTGGGATGGCGTAGCGCTCTCCATCCGTCTCGATAATCTGACAAGGGATAATTGCCAGAGTAAGCGGCAGCTTGATCGAAATTGTGGTGCCGGAACCTTTTTCTGAGATGATATCGACATTGCCGCCGAGCTGGTCAAGGTTCGTCTTGACCACATCCATACCAACACCGCGGCCGGACACATCGGTTACCTTCGCGGCGGTGGAAAAACCGGGCAGAAAAATTAAATTAACCTTTTCTTTGTCCGACATAACCAGCGCTTGTTCGCTGGTTATGAGACCTTTATTGACGGCACTGGCGGCAAGTGCTTCCCCGTCCAGACCTTTACCGTCATCACTGATCTCGATGACAACCTGTCCTGCCTCGTGATATGCCTTCAGCACGACAAGACCTGTCTCCGCCTTCCCCAATCTCTTGCGTTCGTCGGGCATTTCGATGCCATGATCGACCGAATTTCGAACAAGATGGGTCAATGGATCATTGATCGCTTCGATAATGGTTTTATCGAGTTCGACATCCTTACCGACGATGGTGAGATCAATCTTTTTGTGGAGCTTGCTGGAAAGATCCCGTACGACCCTGGGGAACTTATTGAACACGTTACCTATGGGCTGCATGCGGGTGAGCATTATCGCTTCCTGCAGCTCCGAGGTGATAAGATCGATGCGCTGGCCGACCGCCTCGGCGTTTCGCATATCGTCGGAGCCTATGGTCTGCAGCAACTGGTTCCTGCTGAGGACCAATTCTCCGGCCAGGTTCATCAAAGAATCAAGCAGACTGACATGAACTCTCAACGAGGCTTCAGCTTTAGGAGGCGGAGATTGTTGAGATTTCGCCACAGCGGATCCGGCGTTCGATTCGGCGGAGGCAGGGGGTTGCATGCTGCGCGGTTGAGGCTCTTCCTCTTCATCGAGTTCCTCTTCAGGCTCGGTGACCTCGATTGCGGCCGGTTCCTCGATTGCAGGTTCCGGTTCGGGATCCAGATTAAGAACCGGTTCCTGTACTTGAGGATCTTCCGGCTTCTCTACAGCTTTCGCAGTAACTTTTTCCTTCGGAGCTTTGCTTTTTACCTCGGCCGGTTGGGAAAATGTTCCTTCCGCTATAGCGTTCAGTGGCGTCAGGTGAGATGAAATGTCCACATCATTGCTGTTCTGGACATCTTCAATCAAACTCTGCAGCTGATCCATGGCAATCAACAAAATATTGATTATTTCCGGAGTGGGAATAAGCTTTTTGCTGCGAATCATGCCGAGCACGTTTTCCGCGGCATGGGAGAGATCCTGAATCGTAGTCAATCCCATGAATCCGGCACCACCTTTGATTGAGTGGGCCGCACGGAAAACCTTGTTCACAAGATCTTCATCGATGTTTGCGCCTCCCTCCTCAATCGCCAAAAGGTCATTTTCGATATCCGCGAGGTGTTCCAGTGATTCTTCAATGAATCCCTGTAATATTTCGTCGTCTTCAATTTCCATAAAACACTCCCTGCATGTAGTACCACAGATTTTTTTCTTGGTTTCCGCAAGTCAATAGTCTGTACAAAAGTTCTTATACTCCCGTGTCGGGTGTTAGTTAATAATCCGGTCTACTAGTACAGGTTATACATACGGGCATTTCGATGTACAGGAGTTTTTGGTACTTCCGCACTATTTTTCCTTCTGTTGGGAAATTTTTTGTGAAAGTAAAATACTGCCTTGTTTTTCCTTGCTTAGCGCCAAAAATAGAATATCGAGGATAAAGCGAAATGAGAATCGGCAATGCAAAGAAATGAAGGGAGAATGGCATAACACCATCAGTACAGGGAAAAACCAGGGTGATTAATCCAGGAGGCTATTTAACGAAAATCGGTTCGGTTATCAATTTGCAACCCATTACCGAACCGATTTTTTATTTGGACCAGATTTGACAATTGCTCAATCGTTATCTTTGCCAATTTCGAGCAACGTCAGGTCGTAGGTCAAGTGGTGCCCGGCCAGCGGATGATTGTAATCAACCGTGACTTGGGATCCTTCGACAGAAATCACTGTTGCCGGAACCGTCTCTTCGACGCCTTCCTTGTCAATTTTCAGGGAGAGAATCATCCCTGGTTTCGGCTGTAGTTTGTCAATCATGCTTTGATTGTCTATAGTTTGCAGCAGCGCCTTTTGCCGCGGACCAAAACCTTCTTCCGGAGGAATACGAATTTTGCGGCGTTCGCCGATTTTCATTTGGAGAATTGCTTCTTCTACAGTGGGCGGAAGATCGCTGCTGCCTATCCGAACGTAAAGAGGATTCTCTTTTTCGATTGATATAAAAACTTCGCCATTGTCAAGTTTGCCAGTGAAAGCGAGTGCTACCCTGGAGTTTTGTGTGGGATGCGACATAGTGGAACTCCTTGTGCTGAGGACAATCCAGTGCCTCTCCGGAAACCGAGCTTTTTCGTAACTCTACGTTGTTCTTAAGTTTTATTCTCGGAATATTAAAGATGGCCAAGATAAAATGTATCGAACGTCTTGATTCGGAAGCAAATTCCCGATTCCGGTTTGGTATTCTCTGTAAAAAATAGTATTAAAATTATGAAATTGAGTGGCATAATATAGGAGATGCTCGATATTTTGCAAGCAGATACCATAATAACTGCAAAAACAGCGACTCTGTCTTGACAAAGCTCAAAGAGCTGTCTAGTTTAGACCTCTTTTCGGTTTGAACTCTGAAGAATAATCGTACCAAACAAAACCTATCAATTACCATGATACCATTGAATTTCGCTAAAACCACCGATGGGCTTTTACCGGCAATTGTGCAGGATTACCGGACCAATGAAGTGCTCATGCTCGCCTATATAAATGAAGCGGCCTGGGGAAAAACCCTGGAAACCGGCAAGGCGCATTACTGGAGCCGCTCAAGAAATAAACTGTGGCTTAAGGGTGAAACCTCCGGTCATGTGCAGATCATCCATCAGATTCTGGTGGATTGCGACGACGATACAATCATATACAAGGTTGAACAACTGGGCGGCGCAGCATGTCATACCGGTCATCGGTCCTGTTTCTACCGACGGCTTGACGGCGACCGGCTTGTTACAAGCGAGCAAAAGGTCTTTGACCCGAGTGTCGTCTACGGGACAAAATAGACAACGTTTACATACCTGAGAAGCGTTTTGCGAACACTTTGTTATGCAGGGTAAACGGATATAAAAATAAAATTTACGAAAACCTTTTTTTTATCACTTTTTACTTCTTTTACCAGATGATTTGAAGCTGCAGGAGATTTTACGATGGATCAGTTGAAATTGGGATTGCCGAAAGGCAGTCTGGAGAAGGCTACAATCGAGCTTTTTGAAAAGGCTGGATGGCTTATTAAGCCTGCAGCCAGGAACTATTTTCCTAAAATTGACGATCCGGAACTGGATTGTTCAATCTGCCGGCCCCAGGAGATGTCCCGTTATGTGGAAGACGGGCTACTCGATGCCGGGATCACCGGGAAAGACTGGACCATGGAAAACTTGTCGGATACCATCCTGGTCTGTGATTTAGTCTATTCCAAGGTGAGCAAGAGACCGACTCGGTGGGTTATTGCCGTCGCGGGTGATTCCGACATTAAAACCATTGAAGATCTCGAAGGCAAAAAGATTTCCACCGAGTTGGTCAATGTCACCAAAAGATTTTTCGCAGATAAAAACATTAACGTGGAAATTGAGTTTTCCTGGGGGGCGACGGAAGCAAAAGTTGTCTCCGGCCTGGCCGATGCCATAGTTGAGGTGACGGAAACCGAAAGCACTATCCGGGCACATGGGTTGCGGATCATCCATGAGTTGATGCAGTCCAATACACAATTCATTGCCAATAAAGATGCCTGGAATGATCCCTGGAAACGCGAGAAAATCGAAAACATCGCTTTGCTGCTGCAGGGGGCTTTGAACGCGGACAGGATTGTCGGACTGAAAATGAACGTTGCCGGGGATAAACTGGATGATATCGTCGCCATCCTGCCGTCTCTCAATGCCCCTACCGTGGCAAGCCTGTATAATCAGGACTGGTATTCGGTTGAAACCGTCGTTTCCGAAGATATAGTCAGGGATCTTATTCCTCAATTAAAGAAAATCGGCGCGGAAGGAATCATTGAATATGCCTTGAATAAAATCATTCCATGAAATTATTGCTAACGTTCATAAGCACCTCATATGCCTACGAGTAGATCGATGTGCGGGGAGGGCGGGTTTAGAACCCGCCCCTACACGCCTATCCTCCTGCTTGTGGGTGCTTTATTTATCGTCTCATTTAGACAAGGTAAGAAAGATGGATTTTTCCAAGGTTGAATTTCTCCTGAGTGTGCACAATCTCAAACAGCTTCCTCCGCTGGAGCTGCCGGAAATAGCTTTTGCCGGCCGATCGAATGTTGGCAAATCAAGTCTTATCAATACGCTGACCGGACGCAAAAATTTAGTCAAGGTCAGCGCCCGGCCCGGAAAGACTCAAGGATTGAACTTTTTTCGGGTGGGTGAACATTTTTTTCTGGTAGATCTGCCCGGCTATGGTTTTGCCAAAGTCCCCAGGGTGATGCAGAACAATTGGCAATCTTTGATCTCATCCTACCTGGAACAGCGGGAAACACTCAAATGTGTTGTCGTCATCATGGACATTCGACATGAACCGAAGATCCAGGATACCCAGTTGATCCAGTGGCTGAAGCAAAATTCGATTCCCTGTCTCCCCGTCTATACCAAAATCGATAAAGTTTCCGGGAGCATCAGGGAAAAAAACGCCAGGCTTCTTGATGCCGGCCACACTTTCCATGCCTCGGAGAGAGTGTTGTTTTCTTCAAAAACCGGCCAGGGCCGGGAACAACTGATCAACGTTCTCAATGGATTTCTCACAGTGTAGCATAGAAATTCAGCTGAGTTTTTTCATTTAACAGAGAAATTTCAGCGCATCCAGATTTTAAAGATTTTTCCCGCCCTCAATTTTTTCTTTCTCTTTTGCCTGCCTGAAAAAGCGGGATTTTTTTTTGTGCACAAGCGTTTCACTCCTATCGGGAGAGGTGTTTTTGTTTCATGAAATGTATAATACAGGATATCATTAATGATGATCTTCATAAAAAGTCATCAAAGTTGCTGAGATGGGCTCATAAAAAGCCCGATCTACGTCGTTGTAGATCGGGCTTTTTATGAGCCCATCAATGATTGCAGATTGGTAAATGACAAGGAGAAATAATGCAGGAATTGTCCAAATCTCAGAAGGCGAGACACGCCATACGAATCTTCAAGACTCTCGCGGATTCCTTACCACTTCAGGGGGCATATAAGCCATCGGGGAAAATCGGTGAAAAGCTGGCGGAGGCTTTGAAACAGCTCAGTCCGGAAATCTACGGTTCAATGGCGGACAGCCGGATCGTCGAACTCAAGGGCCTCGAATATGTAGTTGACAGGATGCCGAAGGGTATTGAAAATTGTACCAGGATCATTCTCACTGCGCAGGAGGATTTTCAGAATACATCTTTTGCCAAAATCGTGCCGTTAAAGAGACGCAGGGTTTCCTATGCAGTTTCTGAAAATGAGTTTTGTTTCGTTATCACCACCGGCAAGAGTGAGATCTATGATATTCTGACGCATATAACTTTTTTGAACATCGAAGCACAGAAGATCTACCAGCAGGCGTACAACAGAGTTGAAGGAATAAGCTCGGAATGGGCGGAACTGGAAAAGGTTGTGGCAAGTGATAGTCTCCTGGAAAATGAAGACCTGGAACAGGCTATATGGAACCTTTCGATTATTCTTGGACGAACCTACAAAGAGACGCGGGAAACTTACGATTACATTGAGAGAAACCGGCGGGAACATGATACCAACAACGGGCTGTTCAACATAATATACGGCATCGGCAAACGGATTATGGCAGAGCAGACCTTAGCGAATAACGAACTCACGGTCTATTTCACTCCCTCGCTGCACGAAATGATCGACCATCAAAAGTATGCCTCTCTCTGGGCCAAAAATCTGAAAGAGTCATTATGTCAAATGGACTTTCAGTTTCGACCCATTCATGTGGTCAGTGCCAACATGCATTCCATGAGAAATTTGCTTTTCGGTCCCAAGGTTCTGGTGGAAGCGGGGGAAAATGTTCCTGATAATATCTATGACATGGTCAGGGCGGTTCGGGACAAGGAAGTAGCCATGGATGCATTCGCAAAAGATCATGGTTTTATCTATCAGCAGGATAACTCGGGCTCAAATATTGATGTTAATATTATCGATCTCTCCCTCGTCAAGAAAAATCATATTCACCCCTTTTTGAAAATTAATTATGAACTCATGCAGGAAACGGCGCCGGTCATGCTGGTGATTGATTACGCTTTTGGGACACAAGCCTTTGATATTATGGATGAATTGCTAACGCCTTTCCGTTATGACGGCCAAGAGATCTCACTCAATATTAAATCGATTTCCATAATGGGAAAAGCGGGAGTATTGCCGGGCAAAAGAGGTGATATCATGCTTGCCACCGCCCATGTCATTGAGGGAACAGCTGATAATTATATTATCGACAACGATCTCTGCCGCGGCGATTTTGCTGATTCGGTGGATGTCTATGTCGGCCCGATGGTGACGGTATTGGGGACCTCCCTGCAAAACCGCGACGTATTGGAACGTTTTCATTCATCCAATTGGCGGGCTGTAGGCCTGGAGATGGAAGGAGGACATTTTCAAAGGGCGATAAGCGGAGCGAAAATTCAGGGACACATTCCCTTCGATATAAAAATAAGATATGCGTATTATGCATCGGATAATCCGATGATTTCGGGACAGACACTGGCCTCCGGGCCGATGGGGGATGAAGGAATAGAATCAACTTATATGATTTCCAAGGTAATCCTGGAAAAAATCACCAATTATGATGAAACCGCAAAAGGTTGAAAAAAAGGGTCATCTGCTGCTTAATCTCTCACCCTGGCTACTGGCAACAGCATGTACTTTGTTGTTGATACTCCTCACAATATTCGCCGTAAGTAATTATCAGCGGGAAAAGGAGTTGATCGTTGAGGCGCTCGCACAAAAGGGCCTCACCTTAATGCGTTTTATCAATAGTTCCGTGCGGGAATCGATACGGGACAATCTCCGCTCAACCCAACAGTGGAATAGCTGGGAAAAATACATGCAGGCGGCAATGCAGCAGGCTGCCGAGCAGCCCGGCGTGGAATCTGTTCTGCTGGTGGATTCCGCCGGCAACATCTTGTCCGAGGCCGGAACAAATGCACCCAAAGACAGGATCGATGCAGAGAGCATGTCGCTTGTCGATATCCTGAAGGCTAATGGTTCAGCCAGATATGTCACGCGCATAATCAAAAACGCTCAGGGCTATAAGCGCAAGTTCCAGATCGCCTCCTGGTATCTGCCTCCAAACATGAGAGATGGTATGCATGGGCCTCCGCCTGATGGTAACCGCCCCCGGAGAGGCCAGATGATGCGCATGTTCAGTGAACACCCTCAATTTCATATGGTTCAGGAGGAGATGGAGAGGCTGTTTGCTCGCAAACCCATTTATGTTGTTCAGCTGGATTTCGAGCAGTTCAATTCTCCGCTGAAGCGGCAGCTCCTGCAAATTATTATCCTGCTTGTAGTGATCATTCTTGTCGGAATAGGCGGGACTTTGGCCTTTGCGACCTTGAAGGGATTGAAAGGCTCGCAGCTGCGACTTGGGAAAATGAGGGCATTTACCGATATCCTGATATCCTCTCTGCCGATTGGTCTGATTGCGACCGATAGCAGTGGGGCCATCCGGGTTTATAATGGTTCGGCGAGAGAACTCATCGGTTTTGACGAAGATGGAATAATAGGCGAAAAGCCGGAGTCTTGCCTGTCGAAAGAATTGGCGCAAATGTTTTCCGGCAATCATCCGGATGGACAGATCGTACGCCAGACTGAAATCCAGCTGACTCTGCCGGTGAAAAATGACAGGACATTGCAGCTTGCTTCAATGGTCGTACTTGACCATAATGATGAGTTTGCCGGAGAGGTGCTTCTTATCAGGGACCTGACGCAGGTAAAGGGTTTGGAAAGGGAATTGCAGCGTAATGAGCGCTTGGCGGCGCTTGGTAAAATGGCCGCCGGCGTGGCCCATGAACTACGCAATCCGTTGAGCTCCATCAAAGGGCTCGCCGTTTTGTTAAAGGCAAACTTCTCCATTCCCAGTAAAGAGGCGGAAACCGCCGATATTCTCGTCAAAGAAGTTGAAAGGCTCAACCGCGGCATCGGAGAGCTGCTCGATTACGCCAAACCGGGACAACTCAGGCGGGAAGACGCCTCAATCCAGGAAATCATAGGGAAAACTATTTCGCTCGTCCAGGTGGACGCAGAGTCTTTCGGTGTCTCGATACATCTCAAGACGGATGAGCATCTTCCCCGGATTTTAGTCGATAAGGACAAAATGAATCAGGTGTTCCTGAACCTTTTCCTGAATGCGATACAGGCCATGGAGCATGGAGGGGACTTGACGGTACGGACGGAAAGTGACCAGAGTGTAATAAAAATCATAATCAGGGATAATGGGACAGGCATTGAGCCGGAAAACCTGAATCGGGTGTTCGATCCCTATTTTACGACGAAAAACGACGGTACCGGACTGGGCCTTGCCATGTCTGCCAAAATCGTTGAAGAACATGGCGGCAGGATAGAATTGAGCAGTGTTACCGGTCAGTATACGGAATTTCGTGTTCTTCTTCCCCTGGCAAACGAATGTGTAAACTAACGTTTTGTTACAGGCTATATTTTGTAAACAATGTTGACAAACTCGTAAAAACCTTAAAACCGGGATGGCTAAGTAAAAAACTTCAGGTTCGAGGCGCGCAAATTTTCAATCATTTCGACGTACAAGAGGTACTTCGAAATGATTGAAAATTTGTGGCAACGAAGAAGGTGAAGAGTTTTTACGACGCCATCAATGTTGGCTGTTTACAATTTGTTCATAACGAACAATGGAAACATTAAAGCATCGGGCGGACTTTGCATTCCTGAGAGCGGGGCACAGGCCCGCCCTTTCCTTACCTTATTTGTATTGCATATTGTAAAGCATTTCATACTCACCTTTTAGCGCGATAAGCGAGTCGTGCGTTCCCTGTTCGACAATAGCCCCTTCTTTGATAACTATGATCCTGTCGGCGTTTTTGATTGTCGAAAGACGATGAGCAATAACCAGGGTGGTTCGATCTTTCATCAGATTTTCCAGGGCCTTTTGTACTTCACGCTCGGACTCGGTATCGAGAGCGGAGGTGGCTTCGTCGAGGATCAGAATCGGCGCATTTTTCAGGATCGCCCTGGCGATTGATATGCGCTGCCGCTGTCCACCTGACAAGCGAGCTCCGCCTTCACCGATAATCGTATCGAATCCTTCAGGCAGTGCCTGGATAAAATCGTAGGCATGAGCCGCTTTTGCAGCCTCATAAATCAGCTCATCGGGGGCCAGCTGATCACCGTAGGCGATGTTGTTGCGTACGGTATCATTAAAAAGAATGGTTTGCTGGGTAACCATGGCGATCTGATTCCTGAGCGAAGCTACGGTGACATCCCTGATATCCAGGCCATCAACCAGAATACTTCCTTCCTTGAGATCAAGAAATCGGGGAATGAGATTAGTAAGTGTTGTTTTTCCGCCGCCGCTTGGCCCGACAATGGCGAGTGCCTCGCCCGCCGGAACGGTGAGATTAATGTTCGACAGCACCTGTTTGCCGTCATCGTAGCAAAAATTGAGATTTCGACATTCGATCCGGCTGGAAAAGAGCGGCAAGGTAAGAGCATTTGCTTTATCCTGTATTTCAGGCTCAATATCCAGGATGGCAAAAACGCGGGTTGCGGCAGCCAGGCCCTGCTGCATGGTCGAGTTGATTTTAGTCACACCTTTGACGGGCTCGTAGGCAGCGATCAGTGCGGTTAAAAAGGCAAAAAATGTCCCCGGAGTCATATTCCCGCCGATAACTTCCTTGCCGCCGAACCAGATAATCATGGCAATGGCGCAGCCGCCGATAAATTCCATCATCGGATGTTGCAGGCAGCGATATTTGGCATCTTTCATTGTCAGGCGAAACAGACGGTTGACCTGGTTTAAAAATCGTCCGCTTTCATACGCCTCTTTGGTAAATGCTTTGACGATGCGGTGCCCCGTAATTGTCTCATGAAGGATATTGGAAACATGAGCCACCTCTTCCTGAGTTGAGGTGCTGAGTTTTCGGAAGATACGACCAAACCTGACTATCGGATAGGCGGCAATCGGCATGACGATGAAGGTGATCATAGCCAGGCGCCAGTTCATATAAAAAACTACCCCAAGCAGGATCGCTACCTGACAGAAGTCCCGCACAGCACCGACAAGTGCATTGGATACCGCCTGTTGCAGCAGGGTCACATCCGAGATTATTCTGGACATCAATGTCCCGGTAGGCATCTTATTGAAAAAGGACAGTGCCTGTTTGTGGATATGGTTGAAAATGTTCAGACGAAAATCACGAATGACCGATTGGCCGACCTGTTCCAGCAGGATCGAATAGAGGTAATAGACAATGCCCTTCAGGAAAAAGATGAGCAGGAGAACCAGGGGCAGCAGTTTTAGATAGAAAGTGTTCTTTTCTATGAATATTTTATCGAGAACATCTTTCACCAGCCACGTCTGGGCGCCTGTTCCAGCAGAAACACAGATCATGCATAGCATGGCAATCAGGAGTTTCACCCGATAAGGTTTTATGACTTCGTATAATCGCTTGAAAATTTCTTTATTGGTCATGGGGCCCAGGGGATAAAGATGTAAATGGCAGAGAGAAACCGATAAGTCTGTTCACTGCTGAAAGATATTGATAACCGTTGAACGGTCCTATTATTACACCAGCTCATACATTTACTGAAGTGGTATTTACCCTCGCAGAAAGGCTAGGGATATGTTCAAATTCCAGAGCACTAACGCCGGTAAATGGGAAGCAATCCGAGATAAGTACTTTCACGAAATTCATTTAAAAAAACAAAATGAATTTCTAAGGTACTAACCCCCGCAAAGCACGGGTATAAGTACCTTCACCAAATTCTTTTCCAAAAAGACAGAAAAGAATTTCTAAGGTACTAAAAAAAAATCTGCCGAAACGATCTGTTAACCTTAGGGTAGCCTTTTTTGCTCCAGAGACGATGGAAAAGGCTGAACCACTGTTCCGGATATTGTCTGATGAAAGGTTCATACCGCTGGATGCATCTGGATGAGATGTCTTTAATGGCTTCATCGTTGATTTCTTTGTATTCGGGAAGGTCGACGGTATCGAAGTCGATATGCAGCTCTCCGTCTTTCATGTAATAAACACTGGTCATAACCGGCGCCCCTGACCGCAGATGCAGAATGGCGGTTCCTTTGGCGCAGGATACCGGCCGATTAAAAAAATCAACGTCCAGGCCGGTGCCGGAATACCTCTGGTCGAGGCTGACGATAAGCAGTCTGTTGTCTTTTAGGGCCTGTTGATACACCTTCATGCCATCATAGCTGCTCAGTTGTTCCAGGCTGGTTCCGTAGTGTCTGCGCTGGCGAACGAAAAATTTGTCGGAAAGGGGATTGGTCTGTTTCTTGTAAATAAGACTTGTCGGCAGGCCTGACATATTGAACCAGGCAAAATATGCTTCGAACCAACTGGCATGGATCGTGGTAAGAATCACTCCTTTGCCCTGGCCGAGCGCCTCTTCGAGTTTTTCTCTTCCGGAAATCCTGGTGTTTTCGATTAACCTGGTAAGGTTTTTTCTGTGCAGAATAAATACCAGTCCGAAAGTTCGGGTAAACTGGAGGTAAACCCGTCTCAGCCGCCGTATTTTCGCTGCATGATCCAGTTCGGGAAAAACGGTTGAAAGATTTTTATAGGCAACCTTGAGGCGAAAGGGAAAAACAACCCAGGCAGAATAGCCGATGGCGGTGCAAAGGGAGAGTATTACAGGAACCGGCAGAAGATTGATAAAAAATATGGCACTTCTCAGTAAGGTATATTCTAACTTGTGTTTCAGTTTCATGTCGAAGTGGAACAGGTCATTGGTCGAGCTTTTACAATAATTTATGAAGAAAGATGGACTCGTAAAAAGCCCGATCTACGTCGTTGTAGATCTGAAACGAGGATTTGCCGTACCACATGTACTGCCAACTCCTCGTTTCAGATACTACGCCTAGTATATCGAACTTTTTCCAGAGCCCATCTCAGCAACTTCGATGACTTTTTACGAGTCCATCAAGCAAGATATTCTCGTAAAAATCTGCCCCCCGTAAAGCATGGGGATAAGTTCCTTTAGACAGATTGTTTTCTTTGATAAAGACTAGATAACAATCTGTAAGGTACTACAATCAGCGATGGCTAAGTGTTTTTACGATGCCATCAAGAAAAAACGGTTAAAGTACACCACTCTCTTATGTAATAAAAGCGGTTTTTAGTGATATTTTTTAGCTATGAAGTAATATTAAGGTGTTACGGTTGACCTGCAGCGTGATGAACTTGCATCCGTTGGGTCGTTACGAAAAAATTAACATAACGGTAGCTTTTCGTTTTTCAATTTCGATAAGGAGAGAGGTATGAGTATCATTAATGAAATAAAAAAAGTTGTTACTCCGGTCGATTTCTCAGACAATTCAAAATTAATTGCAGAGTCTGCAGGATATTTTGCCGGTAAATTCGGCGCTTCAATGTATCTCGTTTTTATCGTGCAGAATTTTGAAGATTATTCCGGATTTTTTGTACCCCAGATGACCTTACCGACACTGGAAGGGGAACTTACCGAAAGTGCGGAGGTGAAGATGGCCTCTTTTTGCGACGAGATGGTTGAGTTTTGTAAAAAAGCCGGCGTGAAAGAGCTGAATTACAAGGTTTTTATGGGTGATGTCGGCGAAAAAATTGTCGAGTACTCCAACGAGATTGAAGCCGATCTCATTATTATGGGTACGCATGGCTATAAAGGCCTTGAAAAAATCATGTTCGGGTCGGTTGCAGATAAGGTCGTACGTGCCGCTTCCTGCCCGGTAATGACCATTAATCCCTACACCTGTTGCAGATAGGGGCAGGGATCGTCACCGGTTCATGAGGCAAGACCTGTTGGAGAGCTCAGTCTGCCACGATCAGCAAGCCGTTTTTCAGTTCGCCGGTTTGAGATGGAGTTTTGCCGATCAGGGCAGAGCAGGTCATGCCGGGGAAGAGGGAGCATGTGACGGCAATTCTGCCGAACTGGTTTTTAGGAAAAGCAATTTCAAGTTGCTCATTCCAGTCCCTGGCCATTAGAGCAGATATGCCGGCGGGTTTCTCCACCTGGTTCATCAAATCGTTTTTTCGTGAAAGATCGGCAAGGCTCTCGTGCAGTTGGGTGAGCAATTTCTTGTTGTTCTCACAAAAGGTAAGTACTGCCTGCAAAGCCTCCGCGCTATTCCAGCCGATCAGGCCGGGAAGTTCCAGTTCGCCCAGGATCTGAGCCTGCTGCCCGGTCTGTTGTTCGTAAGATTCCAGCAGTAGGTCACCGGCATCCCGGCTTGTGGTCAGTAATATCTCATTTTCCTCTAAATCACTTTCCATAAAAAGCGTTTTCCAGCTGGAGAACCGCTTTTTGATATTACCCGAATTGGCCGCGCCCATTTTGCTCTCCAGCAGGCTGAGTTCAGCCAGGGGGCTGTCTTCCTCAAACTCTTCAATATCACCATGCAGTGCCTTGAAAAGTTCGGCCTGGTCATCGTCAAGCATGGCAAGATTGCGGGCTATTTCTTCCTCTTCCTGATCCAGGATTTCGCCTATTGCCAGAACCAGCCGGGCCTGCCAGAGTTTTTCCTCTTTTTCTGTCTGTAAGGACTTGGTCTTTTGAGCATCCGGGGCAATCAACGAGGTGATGATCGCCTGTTCTGAATCCTCGCCGGTCGTCGGATTCCTGGACTTGCCAGCTAAAATAAGAGAGCTCAGCTGGGCGGCGTAATCATCTTTCCGGTTTCTGATATCCTGCACCAGGTGCAGAAATCGCTTCCGGTTCTCTCCCAGGGGGCAGGGAGTATGTGCTTGACAGAATCCTGATTTAATGAAACTATCTGAGGATTCGCCGCCGGCTCCCGCCGGATCTTTTTCTACAGGTTTGATAAGGTGAATTTTCTGAAATAACAAAAAAATCGGATACTGGCGAATTGAGTAGATATCCGTTCCCGGGAAAAAAAGAGTATTGAGTGAGTTCATATGCAAAGAATCAAAGGAAAATTTTCGTTTTATCTTTCAGCCATCGTTTATGTGCTGTTTAATTTGCGTCTGGGACCGGATATCATAACAACCCTGAAAGCGACAGGCTGGCAGATTCTTCAGACTGCACCCTACGTAGCCGGTATTACTTATGTGATTATCGCACTCCTGCAATATATGGCAGATGGCGAAAAAGTTCCCTGGGACAGGCGGCTTCGATTGTTTTTTACACTCGGTATCATGGTCGGTCTTTTTTACGGTATTTACGAATATGCCGGTCTGGATGTCGGCACCGGCACCAAATAATACCTGGACTCACGAACTCTGTCACCCTGTAAATGGAAGATTCGGTTACTGAATAAGTGCCGGTTCTATGTATTCGGGGGGAATAATTGAAGTTTGACAAACTAGTAAAAACCTTAAAACCGGGATGGCTAAGTAAAAAAACTTCAGATTCGAGGCGCGCAAATTTTCAATCATTTCGACGTACAAGAGGTACTTCGAAATGATTGAAAATTTGTGGCAACGAAGAAGGTGAAGAGTTTTTACGACGCCATCAAGTTTCGCCTGATTAGCCACTCTCTGGTCTGCTATGTTCTACCTTCATGTCTCCAACCGTACGGAAAACCTGCTGCGTCATCTGGCTGAAGTTATGCGGGTGGACAGGCAGCAGGATCTTTTCGCCATGGAGTTGTTTCTCATCCAGAGCCAGGGCATGGAACGGATGATTGCCCAGACCCTGGCCGACGAGTTTCGCAGCTTCTGCAATTTTAAATTTTTCCTGCCCCTCGATTTCCTTGGTTTTGTGGCCGGTCGGCTGGGAATGGGGATAACCCCGGATGGCTTCCAGCGGCAAATCCTGACCTGGCGGCTCGATGGGCTGCTCCGCGACCTTTCCGGCAAGGACTATCAGCCGCTCATTACCTATCTCTCCGGCAATAACAGTGCCTTAAAACGTCTGCAGCTTTCCCGCCGTCTGGCCAATATTTTTGATCAGTATCAGGTAATGCGGCCGGATATGCTAATAAAATGGGAGCGCGGCATTTTTGCCACCAGTCATCCCGCGGAATGCTGGCAGATGGATCTGTGGCGAAGGCTGCTTGCCCAGCCCGGCGGGGAGGTCCATCGCGGTCTGCTCTTTGGCCGGGTGATCGAACGACTGGAAAACGATGATACCCTCACAGACCTCCTGCCCAAACGAGTCTCGGTTATAGGGCTGCATACCCTGCCCCCGGTTTATCTGCACTATCTGAATAGTCTGGCCCGGCATATGGATGTCCATTTTTTCCTGCTTTCTCCCTGCCGCAAATATTGGGGAAATCTAGAAAGCCGGAGAATGCAGTTTAAACGGATGATCAAAAAAGGAGCCGTCGACAGCGCTGAACAGATGCAGGGATTTCGGATGGAAGAACACCATCCTCTCCTGGCCGCTCTCGGCAGACAGGGCCGGGATTTACAGAATATGATGCTGGATGGTGCTGATTTTGCCCTGGAATTTTCCAGTTATGCCGATCCGCTGGAGAAAAAGGCATATGCGGAAGGGACGCTCCTGCAGCGAGTCCAGGCAGATCTGCTTGATGGAATCCTGCCGGAAGTGGCGGTACCCGGCGCTGACCCGGGCGATGATTCAATCCAGGTGGTTTCCTGCCATTCAAAACTAAGGGAAATAACCGTACTGAAGGATCATCTGCTCCGCCTCCTGCACCAAAACCCCGAACTTGAGTTACGCAATATAATCGTCATGGCCCCGGATATTCAGGAATATGCGCCGCTGATTCCAGCCGTTTTTCATGATATCCAGCATTCCATAGCAGATCGCAGTATCCGGAAACGCAACTCCATCATTGCCGCCTTCCTGAAATTTCTTGAACTCTTTTCGGGTAGGTTCGGCTGGAATGAACTGCTGGATCTGTTGCGGCTGCCCGTTGTCTTTCCGCAATTCCAACTCTCAGCGTCAGATCTCGATACCCTGGAACAATGGGTGATCGGTGCCGGCATC
The DNA here is from genome assembly GCA_963835305.1 of uncultured delta proteobacterium. Classification (GTDB taxonomy): domain Bacteria; phylum Desulfobacterota; class Desulfobulbia; order Desulfobulbales; family Desulfocapsaceae; genus Desulforhopalus_A. Next base: position 83,203 of record CAWIEU010000003.1, on the reverse strand, counting down.
CGCTGGGGCCTTTCCGGACGGCAGCGTAAAGAGGACGGTCTGCCAGGTTTTGACGAGACCAGCTGGCGAATGGGACTTGACCGGTTGTTAATGGGGTATGCGATCGAAGACGATGACTTTGTCGATGATGTTCTACCCTTTAATGCTATCGAAGGAAGAGGAGCAATTGCCCTTGGAGGTCTCTGCCGGTTTATCGACCTGGTTGAACATGCTCGGCAGGAATTTTTGCACAGCCGCGGAGTTGTCGGCTGGTCGAAGACGCTGCAGTCGATTGTCCAGCAGCTTTTTGGTGACGAATACGAGCAGGAGCTGGTGGAGCTGCGCACCTTGGTGGGAGAACTCGATGAGTCGATCAGTCTGTTTCATACAGCCGATGTTGAATTTAAGGTAATTCGTGAATGGCTGACTCAATCTGCCCGGGAGAGCCGATCGAGTGCGGGATTTCTGCGCGGACAACTTACCTTCTGCTCCATGCTGCCCATGCGTTCGATCCCGTTTAAGGTAGTTTGCCTGATAGGTCTCTGTGACGGAGTTTTTCCAAAAAACGACCAGTTTGATACTTTCGATCTGATGAAGTCCGATTCCCGGCCGGGCGATCGTTCCCCCCGCACGGATGATCGATATCTGTTCCTGGAGGCGTTGCTGGCGGCGAGGTCGCATCTTTATCTCAGCTATATCGGCCAGTCGATCCGAACCAACGAGTTGATTCCCCCCTCGGTCGTGGTCACCGAATTTCTTGAAGTGCTTGAGGTCGGATATGGGCGAAAAGACATGGTCGTCCGCCATCCTCTCCATTCTTTCAGCAGAAAATATTTTCAGGAAGGCGGCGACGCCAGGCTGTTCAGTTACGACCGTTATTCCTGCAAGATAGCTGAAATTCTGCAAGAGGGTCCACATTCGCCTGAGGACTGGTGGCAGGGAGAGCTTAGCCAGGTAAGAGAGAAAGTGCTCCTGGATGATTTGCTTCGTTTCTACCTCAATCCGCAGAAATATTTTATCAGGGACTGTCTGGGGATTCGACTGGATTCCGGGGACGATCTGCCGGAGGAGCGCGAGCTGTTTGAGGTGTCCGGTCTTGATAAATATTATGTCGAAGAGAGAATGATCGTTACCGAGCTGAACGGCGACTCGGCTGATCTGCTCAAAAAGATGCAAACGGAAGGACAGTGGCCGCTCGGCACCTCCGGCCGGCTTGCTTTCGAGGAAAAACGCAGTGAAGTGCAGGCGTTCATTGCGAAGGTGCGGCAGCAGCAGATGGGGGAAAAGTGCGCCGGTCCACCGATCGATCTCACGGTTGGCGGTAACCGCCTTTATGGAACGCTTGCCAATCTGTATGATAACGGGATCATGCTGATTCGTTACGGAAAACTGAGGGGACGGGATCTCCTGGCCGGCTGGATACACCATCTGGTGCTGGGGCATCTCGTTCCAATCGCCAGAACCCGTATTGTCGCAGCTGACAGGATTGTCGGTTTCAGTGGTATCGGCGCAGGACCCGATCTTGGTGTCCTGCTCGCCCATTTTGCCGACGGCTGTCGGGCCCCATCGCCATTTTTTATCGAACCCGCCCTGGCATATGCAACTCAACTCGCAAGTGATCGCTCCAAAACCCCGCCTCTTGAAAAGGCCCGGCAGGTCTGCACTACGCGCCTGCAAAACGGTTATGAGCCGGAATGGGAACTGTTGCTCGGCGGCAGCGATGACGGTGGAATGGTCGGCACCGAATTTGAGCGATGCTGTCTTGAGATAATGTGTCCGATATGGAGTGCAGCCGATGTCCGGTAAGTATGACATTTTCGATCCCGCCCGGGTGGCGCTGCAGAGGGGCGTCAATCTCGTTGAGGCAAGCGCCGGAACCGGAAAAACCTACGCCATCAGTATGCTGGTTTTGCGGGCTCTGGTCGATCTGGAAGTGCCGATTGAAAAGATTCTGATTGTCACCTTTACCAAAGCCGCCACTGAAGAACTGAGATCCCGCATCCGGGCGAGGCTGGTTGAGGCCAGGAATCTTCTTGGTGAAAAAATGGAGATGGAGGAGAACACAGCCGATCAAACCCTTCTTGACTGGGTTTTAACCATACGGGATCGCCAAGTGGCTCTGGCGCGGCTACAGCTCGCTCTTTCCGATATCGACCGGGCCGCGATTTTTACCATCCATGGTTTTTGTCAGCGCATGCTGGTGGAACAGGCGCTTGAGAGCGGACAGCTCTTTGATGTGGAGCTGCTCACCGATATTAATCATATCAGAAGCCAGGTAGCGGATGATTTCTGGCGCAGCCGCATCTATTCACTCGCTCCGCTGCCATGTTCTCTGCTCACCGGCTGTTTTGCCTCTCCTGAACACATGCTGGCCAGTGTTTCTGAAGTTTTTGGAGAAAATGGCCGTATTGAACCTCTGAGCGGCCCGATCGAGGATGTCCTGCATAAATTGCAGACAGCGATGGAGAGTCTTACTTGCTGGTGGCCGGTAAACAGCGGCGAGCTGCATCGCTGCTTGACCACCGGCTGGACAGGCAACTGCTTCAAGAAACAGTTTACCGAAGACGGCCAGAGCTGGTTTGATTCACTCACGGAATTTTTCAGTGAGAAATGCTTCACGGTTCCAGCCAATATTCAGCTGCTGAGCCGTGAGCTGCTCAGTCGGGAGTTAAATGGAAATAAGTTTCGCGGCGATCCCAAAAAAGAGGCTTATCTGGCTGATTGGCCGCTTCCCGATAAAGAGATCGAGGCCTTCCTCGCGGCTGTTGACAGCCTGATTCTCACCTTTCGGGTCCAACTGGCAGAGGAGTTGCGCAGCGAGGTGACTCGTCGGCTGGAACAGCAGGGGACCATGGGGTTTAATGACCTGATCCTGCGACTGTCAAAGACCCTGAGGGGCGAACAGGGAAATATGCTGCAACAGATTATTCGTGAGCGTTTCCAGGTGGCTCTGATCGATGAGTTTCAGGATACCGATAGCACACAGTGGCATATCTTCTCCAACCTTTTTGGCGGAAACGACCACTACCTCTATCTGATCGGTGATCCCAAACAGGCGATCTATAAATTCCGGGGAGCGGATATCGACTCTTATTTTCAGGCACGGCAAACGGCAAGCCGGCTGCTGACCCTGGAGAAAAACTATCGCTGCCATCCCTTACTGGTAGAAGAGGTGAACCGGCTTTTTAGCTCAAGGCCCAATCCTTTCTTTTTTGACGAAACAGTTCTCACCTATCGACCGGTGTTGCCGGCAAAAAAAGCGGCAGAGGTTGATTTGCTGCAGGGCGAAGAGTCGCTGGCAGGCATGGTTTACTGTGTGCTGGAGCGGGATCCGGAAGAAAAAAACGGCCGATGGAGTTCCGGTAAGGCGGCTTCGGCCTTGCGCCGTTTCTTCGTTGCTGAACTTGGACGGCTTCTTGATCAGGCCAACCCTGTCTTCCTGCAGACAAGCGGACAACAGCCGCTCGCTCCCCATGATATCGCCATCCTGGTCCGCAGCAACAGGCAGGCTGAGGAATATCGGCAGGCACTGGCCGAGGCGGGAATACCCGCGGTGATCGGCAGCCGGCAATCTGTTTTCAAGACCGACGAATGCCGGGAAATGGTACTTCTCCTCCGGGCCATCGCAGCACCCGGGGAGACAGGTCGGCTGAAGACGGCATTGACCATTTCCTGGTTCGGCTTGACCGGCTACCGCCTGCATGCCCTCTGGCAGGACGAAGAGTGGGTGAGCGGCTGTCATAGCCGTTTTCTCCAGTATAATCTGCGTTGGCAGGAGCAGGGATTTCTCTCCATGATGACGGGACTTTTAGCCGAGGAAGAGGTGCTGCCGACCCTTGCTTCCCGTCAGATGGCCGAACGGACCATTGCCAATATTCTCCATCTCCTGGAGCTGGTGCAGGAACAGGAAAATGCAGAACATTTTGGTGTCGGCCAGATTCTCCAGTGGCTGGAGAAGATGAGAAAAGGCGACCAGAGTGCTGACAACGCCGAGTTGCTGCTGGAAAGTGATGAAGAAGCGGTAAATATAGTCACGATGCACAGCGCCAAAGGATTGGAGTATCCTGTGGTTTTCTGCCCCTATCTCTGGTATGCGAGCAACCGGCTGAAGAGCGAAAAATATCAGATCAGCTGTCACGACGAGGCGCATCGGCTGGTGGTCGATCTGGGTTCCGACAAGTTCGAAGCCCGAAGGGAGCAGGCGGCAAGAGAGCAGATGGCCGAAGAGTTACGCTTGCTCTATGTTGCCCTGACCAGAGCGAAAACTCGCTGTTATGTCGGCTGGGCCGATGTTAAACCGTACGGCAGTGTTGCCGATTCCCGGCGATCGGCCCTTGGCTATCTCCTTTTTCCGGAAGGCGATCCCGACCATCAGGCGCAACAGGAAAAATTTGCTACCATGGCCAAGGAAAAATCCGCACAGTGTTTGACAGTATCAGTCGATGATCTGCCTGTCCATTACGCAGGAAATATCCAGAGGCAGGACCTGCGTCCACTGCAGCCTTCCGGCCGGTCTCTGCAGACTGACTGGCAGATGTCGAGTTTTTCCGCCCTGGCGTCGCTCAGCGAATATGACGATGAGTATGCATCGGCCGTGACACCGGAGAATAAAATTGCCGAACAGTCTCTGCTTCCGGTTGTGGGTTTGCCCGCGGGGCCGAATTTTGGAAACGTCATCCATGATCTTCTTGAAAGCTTATCGTTTTCCGCGATAGCCCGGCAGGAACAACAGGAAACACTCTCGGAACTGCTTAAGCAGAAATGCACGCGTTACGGAGTTGATGCAGCGGCGGATGCGGTGCAAAAGTTGCTTGAACTGGTGGTGGCGACCCCGCTCTCGGAAAATAGCTTCTGTCTTTCCGTGCTCGACGATGCCCTGTGCCTCAAGGAAATGGGCTTTTATTTCCATCTCAGCCGCCTGGCAACCGACAGGATCAATGCTCTTCTGGCAGACGAACCGACGGTCGCCCCCCTTAGCCATAGAGTGATGCGCGGCTATCTGACCGGCTTTGTCGATCTCATCTGCGAATACGGCGGAAAATATTATATCCTCGATTATAAAACCAACTTTCTTGGGGAGCTGCTGGACGACTACACATCTGAAAAACTGGTAGAAGCCATGCAGTCCCATAACTATGGGCTCCAATACTGGATCTACACCCTGGTTCTCCATCGCCATCTACAAAATTTATTGCCTGATTATAGCTATGAAGAACATTTCGGGGGGGTGAGATATCTCTTCGTCCGCGGTATGTGTCCGGAGTTTCCAGGCAGCGGAGTCTATGCAACCATTCCGGATTATCATAAACTGCTGGAACTGGACCGGATAATAGGAGGGGTGGAAAATGACTGATCATGGTTCTACTCTCCTGGATTTCTACTTTTCGAGATTTCTGGCCGAACGGTGCGGTCTCGCCGGTGTGGAGAAAGAGAAGTTCCGGCAGCTGGTCGGAACGCTCACCGCCTCGCAGGAGGCTGGGCACAGTTGCCTGCCGGTAACGGAAGCCGAGGCGCTTTTACTGGAAAACCTGCACCTGGTTTCTGATGGAAATAAAACGCCGCTTGTGCTCCATAATCGCAAGCTGTATCTGCACAGATACTTTCATTATGAAACCCGCCTGGCGGAACAGATCAGCAAAATGGCAGAGGTAACCCTGCCTGGGCAGGACCATGCGAAGCTGCTTGACAGCCATTTCAACGATACCGGACCGGAAAAAGACTGGCAGAAAGAAGCGGCAAAAGTAGCGCTGCACAAGCCGCTCACCATCATCTGCGGCGGACCCGGTACCGGTAAGACGACCACCGTGGTAAAAATACTGGCCCTGTTGCTCCTTACAGCCGAGCAGTCCCTGGATGTGGCTCTGGCAGCACCCACCGGTAAAGCGGCTATGCGGCTGAGCGAAGCGATCGGCAATAGTATTGAGCGGATGCGGCTCCCGGAAGAAATACAGAAGGCAATTCCAGGCCAGGCGCAGACCCTGCACCGTTTGCTGGGTTTCAGACGTTCGTCTCCGCAGTTCAGGCATAACCGGCAGAACCCGATGGGCTGGGATGTTGTAGTGGTTGATGAAGCCTCCATGGTGGATCTGGCCATGATGAGTAAGCTCGTCGATGCCTTAAAACCCGGCGCAAGATTACTTCTGCTCGGTGATAAGGATCAGCTTGCCTCGGTGGAGTCAGGTGCGGTACTTGGAGATTTTATCAAAAGCCTGCCGGACAATACCGTTGAGTTAAAGAAAACCTATCGCTTCGATGACAACATCAAGCAGCTCGCGGCAAGTATCAATTCAGGCGACGGTTCGGCAGCGTGGGCGCTCTTGACGGATAACTCCGCCGCAAATACCACGGTTCTGCAGGCGGATTTGATCTCGTATATCACCAAACAATACGCAAAGTATATGGAAAAAGTGTATCGCTTTCCCGAGGTTGATGTCGGAGAGGTTTTTGCCGCCTTTAACAGTTTTCAGGTTCTTTGCGCGATACACTATGGTTCTAAGGGCGTGCAGGGGATAAACAGCAGGGTGGAAGCATCGCTTGCCCGGCGTGGATTTGACTGCCGGCCGGACAGCTGGTATCCCGGCAGACCGGTGCTGATCACCAGAAATGATTACAGCCTTGATCTGTTCAACGGTGATATCGGTATCTGTCTGCCGGATTCTGCCGGAGCAAATATGAAAGTCTGGTTCGAACGGTCGGACGGCGGCCTGAAAAGTTACTCTCCCTATCGCTTGCCCAGCTGCGAAACCGTGTTTGCCATGACCATTCACAAGAGTCAGGGCTCGGAGTTCGACGAGGTGGTTGTCGTTTTGTCCGATGAAGACAACAGAATCCTCAGCCGCGAGTTGCTGTATACGGCGGTTACCAGGGCTAAAAAATCGGTAAGGCTTTTTGCCGAACGGCAGGTCTTTGACCAGGCCCTGTCGAGAAATATCGAACGTTGCAGCGGCCTGGCTGACTTATTGAAAAAACAGGTGCTGCAGACGGAATAGTGAGTTCGGAGGTATATTTGAAAGTTATAGAAAAACCTTTGGGGGAAAGGAGCTGCAAAGGCCTGTTTGTTGTGGATCTGGACGGCACCTTGTTGACCACGGACAAGCAGATAGCTCCGGCTGACCTGAGCGCCCTCATCCGCTTGCGGGAGATGGGATTTCTGATTGCCGTCGCCACCGGTAGGTCGAATTATTCCTTTAACCTGCTCATGGAAAATTTTGGCCGTTCCGGCATCCCCGGCCGATTGCCCATAGATTTTGTAATTTTTTCAACGGGGGCGGGAATTATGGATTTTCCGGGTAACAGGATCTTAAAGAGCTTCTCCCTCACTCCGGAAAATGTTCGCTGCACCGCCGATTATCTGGAAACATGCGGTCTCGATTATATGATCCATTTCCCGGTACCCGACACTTCACATTTTCTTTACCGTCATAACGGGAGCAGTAATCCTGATTTTCACAGACGCCTGAGAATGTACAGTGAATTCGCCACCCAATTATCCGCCGATGCGCTCCTCGCTCTTGAGGGAGCCACAGAAATCCTCTGTATAGTTCCCGAGAGAAAAGGACATGATGTCGCAGCAAGGATTACGGCAGCTCTGACGCAGTGCAGCGTTATCAAGGCTACGTCACCTCTTGACGGTAAATCGATCTGGATAGAAATCTTCGCGCCGACGGTTTCCAAGAGCCAGGCGGTCCGGTGGCTGGCAGAGTCCGTAGGAGTGCCCCAAAACCTGATCTGCGCCGTCGGCAACGATTATAATGATGAGGACCTGCTCCGCTGGGCCGGCCGAAGTTTTATGGTCGCCAATGGTCCCCCTGACTTAAAGACGCTTTTTCATTGCGTCGCCTCAAATGATAAAGGTGGAGTGAGTGAAGCGGTTGCCCGTTGGCTGACAAATTTTTAGGGTGGAAACTCCCACTGAAGATACGAAATTCAATTTTTAATCTCTCTGTTTTTATGGCATATATATGGAGCACTTCAAATAAACATAAGTGACCGACTCTCCGTATCCTCAATGGGGTTATCTGTTTATTGCCAAAATAGAGGGTGTCTCTTAACCTCTCGATTTAGTGTGAATAATCTCTTGCTTTTCCTGTAGGTTGGTGCTACTTTTACTCACTATTGCCAGGCAATTAAAAGGGATAGAATTTACAACCTCTTTTCTTTTTTCCAAATCGAATAGAAAACAATTATTCTGCACGCTGTTGTCGTCCCGATTCTTTAACCTCAAAGGAGAAGAATATGGCAGAAAAATCGTTTCCCAAAGTGCATGCAGCCGGTAAAAAACGCATTCTTAATGTCCGAAAGGACACGCCTGATATTCGCGATCGCATGTACGAACCCGCCCTTGTTCAGCTGCAGCCGCAAATTGACAACCGAGATGGCATCACGATCCTTGATCAGGGCAAAGAGGGGGCCTGTACAGGTTTCGGTCTGGCAGCGGTTATTAACCTATTGAACTTGAAAAAAAGAGATCTGCAATTCAAAGCCAGCCCGCGCATGCTCTATGAAATGGCCAAAAATCATGATGAATGGCCGGGAGAGGATTACGCAGGTTCCAGCTGCCGGGGCGCCATACGCGGCTGGAAAAATATGGGTGTCTGTAGTGAAAATGATTGGCCCTATACGGAAAATGAGGTGGGAGAGTTAACCATCGACCGGGCCAAGGCTGCCCGATTTTGCACTGTCGGTGCCTATTATCGCCTGCGGCCGGAAATTTGCGACTACCACGCAGCGTTAAATGAGGTAGGCGCTATCTTTGTCTCGGCCGATGTCCACGCGGGATGGTTTTCTCCTCGGGTAGGGAAGGAACCCGAATTGGCGGTTATCACGCCTGCAAATACTATTGAGGGCGGGCACGCCTTTGCGATTATAGGCTATAACAACCAGGGATTCATTATTCAGAACTCCTGGGGAACAAAGTGGGGGTCTAAAGGCTGCGCCGTCTGGCTATACGAAGACTGGCTGCAAAATATCAACGACGGCTGGGTCTTCCGGCTGGCCATTCCGACTCCGAATATCTTTGGCCTGGCCGCCCGCAGCCAGATTACAGCCGATGCAGAATCAGGAAAAGCCGCGCCGAAACGGCTGGAAATAGCAGGCCATTTCGTCCATTTCGATGATGGAGAATTCAAGGAACACGGTGATTACTGGAGTACCCCGGATGATATCCTGCAAACCGCCGAGCTCTTAAAAGACTCCGCCGATACCGGTAAAAGCTACGACCACCTCCTGATCTACGCCCATGGCGGTCTGAACAATCCTGCTGCATCGGCAAAGCGTATTCGGGCATTAAAAAACGGCTTCAAACGCAACGGCATTTATCCTTTCCATGTCATGTACGATACAGGCCTGGCGGAAGAACTGAAGGACGCGGTCGTGCGCGCCTATTGCGGTGAGCGGACACGAGGTTTTTTCCAGGATTTGCATGATAAGCTCATCGAGCGAAGCGACCTGCTGATAGAAGATTTTGTCCGCAAACCAGTCACTCCCATCTGGGAAGAGATGAAAAATGATGCCTTACTTCCTTTCAGTTTAAAAAAGAGCGGTGAAATCAGCGCCGGTCTCTTTGTCATCAAGGCCTTTGCCGAGGCCTTGAAAGATACGCATCTGAAAATTCATCTCGCCGGACACAGTACCGGGGCAATTCTGCTTGGTCATTTGTTGGATGGCCTTGATTCCCTTGATATGCCGAATGTTATTGAAAGTTGCAGCCTGATGGCTCCAGCCTGTTCGATCGATTTTTATCGGGAACACTACGAGCCCAGATTGCAGGAGCAGGAGAGTAGCAAGATAAAGGTCAAACTGCCTGCGCTGACCATTTTCAATCTGACCGAACAGCTGGAACTCGATGACAATGTTGCGCTTGTATATCAGAAATCCTTACTGTATCTGGTTTCCCGGGCCCTGGAGCGATTAATCGACAAGCCGATTCTGGGGATGCAACGCTATTCGAAAAGTTTGACCAAGCATTCCGGGCTGTCGATTTACTATTCCAATGGCAAAAAAGGTGTAACCAGCAGCGTCTCACATGGTGGGTTCGACAACGATATCAACACAATGAATACCATCATGGCGCAGATATTGGGTAAAACACCGGAAAAACCATTTGCCGAAGAAGAGATGAAGGGATACTGATTTCCCACGAAAATCAGAGAGTTCGGCGCAAACTGCAGGCATTATATCAAGGAGATCACTTGGAAATTACAGGTTATTCGGTAGAACTGCTGTCTTTTTTATTCGCGGCAGCTTTTATTGCCGGATTTATTGATACGCTGGCAGGCGGTGGCGGACTCATTGCACTGCCGGCTCTGATGATGAGTGGAATACCTCCACTCTTTGCTTTAGGCACAAATAAGCTGCAGGGCACCATGGGCACGGCTACCGCAACCTATATGATGTTGACCAGAAAAAGGGTATGTTGGGATGATGTCAAGTTTCTCATGCTTTCTGCTTTTATAGGTGCCGGTTTGGGTACCCTGGCAGTTCAGTTTATGAGGTCGGAACTCTTGACGCTGGTCATTCCTGGTGTTTTGGTATTGATTGCAGTCTATTTTGTCTTATCGCCCCATCCTGTTGCGGGAATTACCAGGCCGCGGATCTCCAAGAGCAAATATCAGAAAATTATAGTGCCTTCCATAGGCTGGTATGATGGAATGTTTGGTCCGGGAACCGGTTCGTTTTTCGCGCTGGCAGGAGTATCTCTTAGAGGCCATAGCCTAATCGATGCGACGGCAGTTGCCAAGACGCTGAATTTTTCTACCAATATCGCTTCTTTGGTCGTGTTTTTATTGGCGGGAAAAGTAGTATGGCTTCTTGGTATTTTAATGATGGCAGGACAGTTCATGGGTGCCTGGAGCGGCTCCCACTGTTTATTCAGGATAGATCCCAGATACCTGCGAATCATAGTCGTTTTCATGTGCCTGGGAATGTTGATTAAGTATATCCTTGCCTCAAGATGGTTCACTTAAGCTTGGATGCCAAGAAAGATGATTGGAAGAGAAAAAAGGTAGCTGTCTGGCAGCTCGTCACGACCATTTCCTTAGAGAACGGTGGCATTTACCAAGGACCGGAACAAACATATGACAGAGTAACATCTTTTCCCCCTGACCAACAGAAAAACTGGTTTACAGACCTGCTGGTTCCCGGCTGATTGGTGTGGACATTTTATGAGGATTCAACCATGAAAAACGTATTGATCTGTTTTGCTGCAGGTTGCCTTGGCGCCTTGGCAAACAGTATAACTGTCTGGTTCTTTGGAGATATGGGCTTCTCCCGGCAGCTCGGAGTAGCCATCGCGCCACATTTATCAGCCGGTTGGCTCTATCCGAGGATAGTCTGGGGTGGCATATGGGGCTTTCTCTTTCTGCTGCCTCTGTTGAGATCGAAAGTGCTGTCGCGGGGCTTTGTCTTGAGTTTGGCACCTACGGCGATGCAGCTGTTGTATTTTTTTCCTGTGCAGGCCCATAAGGGAATCGGCGGGATAGAGCTCGGCCTTTTGACACCTGTTCTGGTCGTCTTTTTTAACTGGGTATGGGGGGTTGTTACCGCCCTTACTCTAAGATTCGCCAAGTAAAATCGTTCTCTGAAGGTTTCATAGGCGTTCGGCAATGCCCGAACGACTCGCTGATTATCTGAACATGGGGTGACGGTAAGCGATAGACTTCGGGAAATATTTGAGTATTTTGCTTTTACCGGTGAGCGGTAAGAAAAAAATCATTACCATGACTCAACGACATTGCAGTTTCTTTGTTCTGCTGCATTTTGACGGGTGATCAGGACGCAACGTGGCTTTGGAGTTAATGTAATGAATCCTGCCTAGGCCTTTCCTATCATTTTCTGGTGTAAGAAAGTCAATAAATGTTCGAGAGTTTTTGTCAGTTCGGGTACTATGGGAAGCCATTCCAAAAATAGTGGGTGTAAGATTAAATAACAACTGGGTTATGCGATGAACGAAAAAGAACTGCAAAAACAATTACAGACTAAGGTGAAGAAAAAACTCGAACCACTGTTTGCCCGATACAAAATGGACTTTGGCGGGATCAATGCTGCTTTAAAATGGAAGCCGATTGTTCTCATCATTGGGAATTACTCCTCGGGAAAATCCACTCTTATAAACGAACTTATAGGGAAACGCGTTCAACGCACAGGCCAGGCTCCGACGGACGACTCCTTTACCATTATTACCAGTGATCCCGGCGTGGATGATGTGGAAACTCCGGGATCGACGCTCGTCAATGACGAAAATATGCCCTTTCAGCATTTCAGGGGATTCGGCGAGAAGCTGATCTCTCACATCTGCATGAAGCAGGTTGCCAGTCCGATGCTTGAAGGAATGGCAATCATTGACAGTCCCGGAATGATTGATGCCACCAGTGAAAGGGACCGGGGCTACGATTACATGAAGGTGCTGGGAGAATTTGCCAAAATGGCGGATCTGATAGTTCTGATGTTCGATTCGCACAAGGCAGGCACCATCAAAGAATCCTATAATGTAATCCGAAACACTCTGCCGGAGAAATCGGGTGAGCATCGGATCGTCTTCGTGATGAGCAGAATAGATGAGTGTGATCATCTCAGTGATTTCACCCGCTCTTATGGTACCCTTTGCTGGAACATGTCCCAAATGACAGGACGTAAGGATATCCCCCATATTTACCTTACCTATTCTCCTTCAGTTGTTGATCCAAGTACAGTGGCGGAGGGCTGGCCTCAGGAAAGGGAAGAGCTGATTGAAAAAATCAAAAGAGCACCGAGCTTCCGTATCAATCATATTCTGGAGGATATCGATCGCCAGGTGAACGAACTTCAGATTGTCGCCGAGGCGGTTGGTGAATTTCTCAGGCGGGCCACCAAGAAGTTTTGGAAATATGCAAAATTTTCCGTCATTGTTTCGATACTTCTGTTTCTCTTCGGTGATGTACTGCTGAATACCATTTTTGCCTGGCCGGAAAGTACCCTCATTACTTCGATCAGGAACAGTCAGTTTTCTTTGGCCAATCTGATCATCCCTGGAATACTCGCGGTGGCTGCTTTGTTTGTCGGTTATTTCAGCTACAGCAAGATTGCTTTCAGACAGCAATTGAAAAAGGCAATGATCAATGGACGTGATCTGGTCAATCTCGAAAATGATTACCGAAAAAATCTCTGGCAGAAAATGGAAGGTAAAGCCAAAGAAAATCTGCAGAGTTTGAAAGTAAGTGATCTGTGGAGTGGTTATGGTAGGGGATTGACGAAAATCCAGAGCTTTTTGAATAACGATCTGAAAAAGTATTATGAGAAAATAGTAACCCGACTAAATTGATTATTAATAAATTTGATGGACTCGTAAAAAGCCCGATCTACGTCGTTGTAGATCTGAAACGAGGATTTGCCGTACCACATGTACTGCCAAATCCTCGTTTCAGATACTACGCCTCGTATATCGAGCTTTTTCCAGAGCCCATCTCAGCAACTTCGATGACTTTTTACGACACCATCAAATTTGGCTGAAAATGGGTCGAAAAATGGCGGAAGCAGCCATTTTTCGACCCATTTTTTTTCAGGCATTTTATTTGCTCTTTCTCCGCAGAAGAAATTTCGCCCATCTTTTCTAAAGGTTGATTGTAGAGTAATCGTTCATCGGTACACATCAAAAGACTGCATAACCCGGATCTGTCACCATAACCCGGATCTGTCACCGTTCATCCAGTGCTCCAGGTTTGTTCAAGCAGGCCTCGGAGCTATAGTTGGTTATGCGAGGCGGCCTGATCGGACAAAAATGGGGTGCTGGTGAACGGTTAAGATTGTAGTTACTATAAGCTGTAGTATTCTCAAGCACCACCTCCTCTAATGAACCATCTCGATAGGAAGGCAACTATGTATGCGGATCCGGAAAAAGACAATCAGGAACAGCCCGACGAATTGGATAAATTGAGGAAGAAAGCGGAAGAAGCCGATGAGTTACGAATGAAACTGGCTGCGGCGGAAGTTGCCTTGGAAGCGCTGCAAAAACAATTCGACGATCGTACCAGAGAGTTCACTCTGGAATGTAACGAACGCAGGCAGTTGAAAAAGGCTCTGCGTATGTCGAAACTGATCATCGACCAAAGTCCGGTAATCCTTTTTCGCAGGCCTGCCGGAAACCGGATCAAACTGGAATATATTTCCGAAAATATAAGTCAATTCGGCTACAGCCGTGAAGAATTTTTATCAGGTGAACTTTCTTTTCGAGATATCGTGCATCCCGATGACAGGGAACGAATCAAGGAGGAAATTAATATATACGCCGCCGCCGATGTGGAAGAATACAAACAGATCTATCGCTGCATCACAAAATCCGGTGACTTGCGCTGGGTGGAAGATCGAACCTCGGTCGTTCGTAATGCCGCTGGAGAGAAAACTCACAATCAAGGTATCTTGATCGACATCACCAAACGTAAAATGATCGAAATTGCACTTCGTAAAAGTGAAGAAAAGTTTCGCCGGATTGTCGAGACCGCCGCAGAGGGATTTTTTCTCATGAACGAGCATATGGAGATTACGGATGTCAATAACGCCTGGTGTAGAATGCTCGGATATACCAGGGAGGAGATGATCGGAAAGAGGCCGATCGATTTCGCGAGCGATCAGTTTAAGCGCTTTCTGCTGTCGAACAAAGAGAAGATGATGGCTAAAGAATATCGTGAGTCCGAAGGCATGATTGTCGCCAAAGACGGCAGGCAGGTTCCCGTATTAATCCATGGCAATACCTTAAGAGATGATCAAGGACAGGTTATTGGTAATATGGCATTCGTTACGGATATGACTGCCCATAAGAAAGCCCTGACCCTGGCCGGGGAAGTTCAGAAGAGTCTGCTGCCTCAGGAAAAACCGTTGATTAACGGGCTTGATATTGCCGGAAGGAATGTCTCCTGTGATGAGATTGGAGGAGATTATTATGATTTTCTCTGGCGGCGGGAATCAAAGAGTGGCCCATTCAGTGTTGTAGTAGGAGATATTTCCGGCCATGGAGTGGATTCGGCTCTTCTGATGACCACGGCCCGAGCCTTTTTGCGAATGAGAGCTTCACAACCAGGTTCGATTTCAGAAATAATCACGGCGATGAATCATCATCTGGCACTCGATGTTCTGCAAACAGGCAGATTTATGACACTGTTTTATATGACCATCAATCCTGAAGAAAAATGGCTTGAGTGGGTTCGGGCAGGACATGATCCAGCCCTTCTCTATGATCCCGTTACAGACGAATTCGAAGAACTCAAGGGCATCGGCATTGCTCTGGGAGTAGCGGATGAAGTCAATTACAGAGAAAATCACAAGGACGGTCTGAGTAACGGACAGATTATCGCCATCGGCACGGACGGTATCTGGGAGGCGATTAACCGGCATGGGGAAATGTTTGGTAAGGAGCGGCTGCGCGACATTATCCGCGAGAATGCGGCAGAGTCCGCAGCGCAAATCCTTAACGCCGTGTATGACGATTTGAATCGATTCACAGAGGGGCAGAGATCAGAGGATGATATAACTCTTGTAGTTATAAAAATCGATGGCGTAAACTAGCGCCAATCAGGAAACGGCCTTTTCTCCGATCTCTTCGCCGCGCTTAGAACGTCACCTTTTCCCCGTCGGCAACCAGGTTTACAAATTCCGTCTGCCAGTTTTCCCCGCCAATGGCTTCAGCCAGAACAACCGCCATATGCTGCGGAATGATGTTCATGTCCGTATTGCGGCCAAGTCCGGAGAGACAGGAAGGACAGTTTGTGGCAATAATTGTTGGCTGCTCTCCTATTCCGGCGTTCCTCAGCGATTCCCTTTTTCGTTGCAGCATGGCATAGGAGATGTCCGGTCTGGAAACGGCAAGGGTTCCCGCCTCGGAACAACAATTCGGCACACTCTTCACCGTCGTGTACAGTCTCTTGAGAATATTCGGGCCGTCACCGTCAAAGGAATCATGACAGGGGGTGTGGTACAGGACAGGTTCCGAACTTTTTGAACTGTATTTCTGCTGAGAATTTTCTAAAACATACCGGGAAACATCTTGAACAGCACAGCCGAAAATCTCGGCGCAGCCAATCTCCTGCAGGGATTCGCGGCAGGTGCCGCAGCTGATCAGAAAGGCATCGAATACCAAATGGCCAAGCATTTCCCTGATTTGACTGAGGATAATTGTATCTCTCAGAAAAATTTGTCCGGCCATTTTCTTCTTGGCATTGACCTTTGCCGGAAAGCCGCAGCACAGGTAAGGAGGAGGCAGGACCACTCGAATATCATTTTTGAGCAGCAGGTAGATCGCCGCCATCCCGATAGAAGAGTAGAGACGTTCCGAACCGCAGCCCGGAAAATAGAAGACGGTTTTTTTGACCTCTCCTTCCGGGCGAATCATCAGGGCCTCGTGTTCCGAACACTGCGGCAGCATTGCGTTGAGAGCGGCGGGCGAGGCCGGTGTCATTGGAGATTTCAGCATGTTCAATGGACGCCATTCGTTCTCCTTGATTGCAGGAGGTGCTTTTTTAAAAGCTTTGGCTCCGAGACGCTGAAGCGAACTGCCCCATTCCAGAACTCCTTTTCGGAAGATCCTGTTGATGGTCCTGTCTCTGTTCTGGAGATACATCAGGGACAGCCGCGTGGCGGGTGCGGTATGTTTGTAGCCGAGATCGCTGAGAATTCCCCTCTCGAGAAGTGAAACCTCGGCAGTGTCGATGTCAACCGGACAGGGGCTGAGACATTTGCCGCACATGGTGCAGTGGTCGGCAATCTCTTCGAGATTTTTCAACTGGTTGAATCGCGGCAGGTGGGAGCGCTGCATATCGTACAACAGCGCTTCGATCAGTGAGCCGATAACCATATTTTTATTTCTCGGATGAAAAAAGATATTGCTTCCCGGATGGTAGACGCAACAAACCGGCATACATTTTCCACAACGGATGCACTTGGAAATCATCGATGAAAGATCCGCAAGGGAGCCGTATTGCAGTATTTTTGCCTCCAGCTCGAGAAGGTTGAAAGAGGGCGTGAATACCTTGTCGATGATCGAGGGATCGCTGAGCATTCCGGGATTCATCATGCCATCGGGATCAACTTCTTTTCTGTAGGCTTTCAGTTCCTGATAACGTTTTTCTTCCAGAAACTTCATCTTGGTGATGCCGATTCCGTGCTCGCCGCTGACCACTCCGCCTAGTTGGACCGCCTTAGCCATAACGGCCTCCGCGGCTCTTTCAGCATGTTTCATCATAAGGCGATCACTGGAAAAAACCGGAATATTAACATGGATATTTCCGTCTCCGGCGTGCATGTGGGTGGCGATGATGATCCGCTTTGACCGTACCTCATTGTAGATCGATTCTATACTGGCGCTGACTTTTTTATAGCCGCTGAACAGTTCGAGCAGATCGGCCATCAATTTTTTGGTATGCACATCCTTACGAATGGATTCCGTTGTTCGCAAGGCGAGCTTATCCAGAGTTTCTGTACAGATTTCAGTGGCTTTGGGAATTTTCGCCTCCAGCCAGTCCGGATCTTCAATAGGTTCGGCACTTTGCAGATACCCGATTATTGCATGGATAACCTGTTCTCGGTTGAAGATATCCTGTTCAATATTATACTCATCGACGAACCGGGCGAATTCGGCCAGGGCCGGAAGCGGCAGGACAATATCTTCGTTAAGCTTGAAGGCGTTGGTCCGGGCGGAAATGGCTCCCAGCCGTTTTCTATCCCGCCAGAACCGGGCAGCCTCATCGGAGTCCTGAGCGGTGAATAACTCGGTGTTCTTGTAGGGGATCAGCAGTTTTTCCAAGCGTTTTTTGCCGTTCAAAACCTGTTCGGTGGTGTGGCCGACCATGTCGATCAAGAGAACGGCCTTTGGATGAGTGCTTCTTGCCGCTTTGAATTTATATTTGATTGCCCGGATGTACTCCTCATCAAAATGCTCCAGAGCCATTAGGGCTTCTTGTCCCTGATTGACAAATTCTTCAGAGATTTCGACAATAACCCGGCTGGCTTCATCCATGTCTTCCCCGAAAAATTCCAGACAGAAGGTGACCTTTTTCTCATAGGCCTTGTGCAGAACAAACTCTCCGGAGGTGATAACCCCGTCGGTACCTTCTTTTTGAAAACCGGGCAGCCCTTTGAGTGCCTTGTTCGTGATATCCTTCCACAAACCTTTTTTGCGGATGTCGGTGCCGGTCAGAGAAATTTTGCGAATTACCCGCTTCCGGCTGTTTACAACTTCAAACTCGAGAACGTCATCCGGAAGAATCTTGCGCATCGGATGGTTGATACGTCGTACGGTAAGGAGGTCTTGTCCCGGCATGGCTATGGTGTACGACAGGATATTATCGATTGCCGTCCCCCAGAGCACCGCTGTTTTGCCGCCGGCATTCTCCGCAATGTTGCCGCCGATGGTCGAAGCCCAGGCACTGGTTGGATCGGTCGCAAAAACGAGATCCCGGCCAGCAACATGGGCCATGGCGTCAGAAGTTACGACTCCCGCTTCAACTTTTAAAACCGGGATTTTGGTACCCTCTCCCAAATGCGGAAAATCTTTATACTCGATATCATGAATTCTGGTCAGCTTCTCGGTGTTGATAATGACGCAATTGCTGGTTACCGGTACGGAGCCTCCAGTCAGACCGGTACCTCCTCCACGTGGAATTATTTTCAGACCCAGCTCCCCGATAGCTTTTATTAACGCTGGTACCTGCTCTTCTCTTGAAGGTCTCAGGACGGCAACGGGAAGAAAGAGCCGCCAATCCGTTGCATCCGTTGCATGGCTGATCAGGGTGAAAGGGTCAAAGCGGACATTTTCCTTGCCGATGATCGCGCCTAGTTTTTTTTGCATCTGGTTCCGGCGGCTGGCAGCTTCACCGATCTCTTTTTTTAATTCGCAGAGGCGATCATGGCACAGGTTGACCAGACGAAGCACTTTGGCGCTACGCTCAGTGCCGACTCTGCCGATCCTAGCCGCCTGTTCGATAACAGTCAGATCCTCCTGAGCGGTCCTCAAAAACTTTTGTCTTCTGATCGGTGAGTCAATAAGCTCCTGATAGAGAAAAGGATTTCTTCTGAGAATAAAAAGATCGCCCATAAAACGCATGACAAGTCTTGCCGATCTGCCGGTAATCCTCTGGCTTCTCAGTTCTTCCAGGTCGTCCCATACCTCGGATCCGAAAAGCAGATTAATAATCAGTTTATCATCGGCGGATGTGAAGTTGTACGGGATCTCACGGTAATCTTTTGTGTTCATTTCCAGGACCTTTACTACACGAAAAAAGACTTTTCGTATGATAATTTTTAAAAAGGATCATATCAGTGCATAACTCGCAAGCCCAATAATTAGAGTTACCTGTTTCAGGGAGCATGTATCTGGGATGATTAAGCCGGTAAGAGAAAATTTTATTAATTTCTGATGACTTGCAAAATCAAATTCTAGGAAGAGAAGATACTCTTGTCTGAAGGCAGTGGCGTCTATCTATTCTTGCGGATGAGAGAAATGCCAAGCTATTTTATTTACCATCTCTGTTAATTATTGCCAGAACTTTTGTTTTAAAGCCCCAGAAAACAAGAGCAAAATAATTTCTCCTGTCTTTAAAATACCGGAGAATCGGGAATTTTCAGGAACATTGTGTCGATTTTCAGAGAGTGGCTTATATTTAAACAGGTTGGATCAGTTCTGCATTCGCTTAAAATCATGAACGACCTTATAAACGGCCGGCCGGATTTTTCCCTCTCATTCACCCGATTCGGCCGGTAAAAAAGACAGGTTAGGAGCCTCAGATGTCAGTTTTTCTGGTTTTATCAATAATTGCATGTTCTTCGATTGTAGTTTCGTCAGGCATACTTGCGGCAGGAATGAAGAAAATGAAAAGGCTCGGTGAGACTACGACCTGTAATACCGCCGCGGACCCTCTGGTATCAATAATAGTTCCAGCCTGTAACGAGGAGGAAGGTATTGAAAAGTCGGTGGAATCGTTGCTTGGTCAAGAGTATGGGAACCTGGAAATAATTGTTGTCAATGATCGCTCCACGGATAATACTGCGCAGGTATTACAGCAGTTGCTCCTTCGATTTCCCCGCTTGCATGTGCTGGAGATTGATGAGTTGCCGCAGGGTTGGATGGGTAAAAGTCATGCACTTTTTCGGGGGGCCGCACTGGCAAAGGGTCAATATCTGCTTTTTACCGATGCCGATGTTATTCTGGAGAAAACGACAATAGCGAGGGCGGTCGAATATATGGTCGGGAACGGGCTGGATCACCTCACTCTGGTTTTTAAGAACCTGACCCGGGGATGGCTGCTTAACACTCTGATCCTTGACGCAGGCATGGGGTTGCTGGTTCTTTTCCGGCCATGGCTGGTAAACAGGAAAAGAGACCGGTTTATCGGCATAGGCGCCTTCAATATGGTGAAAAGGTCTGTTTATCAGGCGATCGGCGGGCATAAAGAATTCCGGATGCACCCCATAGACGATTTGATGCTCGGCAAAATCATAAAACAGCGTGGTTTTTGCCAGGATTGCCTTCTGGCATATGATTTTGTCTTTGTCCCATGGTATGATTCGGTCAGTGATATGATCGCCGGATTGGAAAAAAACGTGTTTGCCTTCGTCCATTATCGTTTCCTGCTCATAGCCGTTTTACTTGCAGCGCTCGTTGTTTCCACGATTCTGCCTGTCTGGGGAGCAATATTTGGGACGAATTATGGACAGGCACTCTGCCTCGTTGCGGTTGGTGTCCGACTTGCTGCCTGCTATAAAGGATTGCGATTGCAGGGACTGCCGTGGTGGTATCTGCCGGGATTTGTAATCACACCATATATATCCTGCTATATCACTATAAATTCGGTTTTTACTACCATGCGAAACAGAGGAATAATCTGGCGCGGACAATATTATGCACTGACCGAATTGCGAAAGACGGCTCCGGTTTTCTTTTAATCTTTCTCACGGGACGGAATCAACGGATCCGGGAAGGATTGTCCGTCTGGCGTAACAGAAATATCGAGTTGTAACCGGAATACCTCAAACAATCAGAAACAAATGGAAAATAGACCCGATATTCAAAAAGAGAGGGATGATCTGCTGGCCGAAGTAGCGGATCTGCGGTACCGTCTGGCTGGGATGGAGAAGGAGCGAACCTGGCTGCATCATCCGGATTCTTCTGTAGATATATTGATTGACAGCGCTATGTTTCCCATAGTCCTGGTCAATGCCGGTTCCGGGACCGTCGTTTATATCAACAGTTATGCCGCCAACTATTTTTCAATCTCAGTTGACCAGGCCAAAGGCAGAATGGCTGCCGATTTCTGGCAAAGTCCGGATCAGCTGGAAAAATTTCAAGAATTGCTGGCAGAGCATGGGCGGGTTGTGGAGTTTGAGGCGGAGTTGTTGACTGCTCTGATGGTAAAAAGACATGTCCTGCTGTCGGCCAGAAAAATTTACTACCAGGGGCGGAAAACCGTCTATACCGTCTTTGCTGATATCACCGCCCGCAAGAAAGCGGAGATTGCCCTTCAGGAAAGCGAGACGCGATACCAGGCAATGTATCGCATGATGAGGCTGATGGCCAACACCGTGCCGGATATGCTTTGGGCTAAAGACCTTGATAACAGATATATTTTTGCCAATAAAGCCCTTTGTGACAAGTTGTTGATGTGTAAAAACGGCGAGGATCCCATAGGCAAACACGACATGTATTTTGCAAGCCGGGAACGGCGGGAAGGGTATGAACATACTTTCGGGGAAGTTTGTGTCGATTCCGATGAATTAGTGAAAAATAACCGGCAGCTCGGCCGATTCCTGGAGGATGGGTTGGTGCGGGGCCAATATCTGGCTCTGGATGTGCATAAAGCTCCGCTCTTTGATGATACCGGGAAGTTAATCGGCACAGTCGGGGCTGGTCGCGATGTAACCAATGATAT
Organism: uncultured delta proteobacterium; assembly: GCA_963835305.1. Classification (GTDB taxonomy): domain Bacteria; phylum Desulfobacterota; class Desulfobulbia; order Desulfobulbales; family Desulfocapsaceae; genus Desulforhopalus_A. The sequence continues at coordinate 61,337 of CAWIEU010000003.1, read as the reverse complement.
CGCCATTAAAAAGGCGCTCGAAGAAAGCGACAAGCGCTTCCGGCTCCTGATGGAAAATATCCGGGATGTTCTTTGGGTGTCGGATCTTGAGTTTAATCCGACATATGTCAGTCCATCCATTGAAGCTCTTTCCGGGTATACCCAGGATGAATTCCTGTCGATGCCGATCATTGTTCACATGACCCCCAAATATCAGAAAAAGTTTAATGGGTTGCGGAGAATGATGGCCTCGTTGATCAAGAAACACGAACGAATTCCGGCAAGGTTCTTCGAATTTGAGTGTCTGCGAAAAGATGGGGCCAATATCTGGGTGGAGATTATAACTACTGCCATGTGGGACACGAATGGATCTTTGATAGGTTTGACCGGTGTGATCAGAGATTCAACCAAGCGGGTTCAGGAACAAAAAGAGTTGAAACTGGCCAAAGAGATTGCCCTGGCTGCCAGCCAAACCAAATCGGAGTTCTTGGCTAATATGAGTCATGAAATTCGTACACCGATGAATGGAGTACTGGGAATCTTACAGCTCTTAAAAGATACGGCCCTGGATGAGATTCAGAAGAAGTATGTAAAGACAGCGCTCAGCTCCGGGACAAGTTTGTTGAATCTCATAACCGATATACTTGATTTTTCCAAAATCGAGGCTGGAAAAATTGAACTGAGCAACAATCCCATTGCCCTGGCACCATTGTTGAAATCGGTGGTTGAATCTTTTGGAAGCCTCATCGATAAAAACAAAGTCACCATCGATTATTCGATCGACAGGACCGTCCCGCCGGTTGTTGTGGCTGATGCATCTCGTTTGAAGCAGATTCTGTTCAATCTGGTTGGTAATGCTGTAAAATTTACAGATCATGGCAAAATCGGGATCGAACTCACCTGTGAGCCGATTGTAACGGATGTAAACATTGCTCTTCAGTTTGAAATCAGCGACTCCGGAAGAGGCATTTCGGAACATATGTTAGGCCACTTGTTTGAGCCGTTTGTACAGGAAGACGGGAGTTTTCGCCGCAAATACGGCGGAACGGGGCTTGGCTTGAGCATTGTCAAAAAACTGGTCGAAATGATGGGGGGGGAGATTCGTCTGCAGAGCGTTGTCGGGCAGGGGACAGTCGTCTACTTCAATATAGAAGCAGGCATAGCGGAGGAAAATGCCGTAAGTGATCAAAAGAATTATCCGCGGCAATCGACTGAAATGAGGGCGAAGCGAGTTCTGGTCGTTGAAGATGAAAAAATTAATGCCATGGTGATTTCAGCAATGCTCCAAAAAATGGGTCATGACGTGCATCTGGCATCTAATGGATTGCAGGCGTTGCAAAAGGTGCAACAAGTGGAGTTCGACTGCATCTTTATGGATATCCAGATGCCGGAACTGGACGGGGTGGAAACAACCCAGGCCATTCGTGCTACGGCAACGAATAAAAACCGCACGATTCCGATTGTGGCCTTGACGGCTCATGCAATGAAAGGAGACCGGGAGCGATTCATCTCGGCGGGCATGGATGATTATCTGGCCAAACCAGTCGAAATGGAAAGCCTTATCGAGGTGCTGCTACGGCTTCCAAAAATCGCAAAATTTTCCTGAACCAGTCCTTAAGAAGCAATGGTGCTCCGCCGGTGACAGATACCTAAAATGGTATGACCAATGCAAATTCATCTCGGACAGCACGGAATTAGAAAAATATTCCAGTATCATCAAGATTTCATTTTTGAAATATAACTATTAAATCATTTACATATCCTGTGAACTGGGTAAGTTTCGGTGCTTGGTTTATTACAGTGGTCATGGTTACCTAAAAAACCAAAACTTCACTGCTAGGCTGACATTTATTTGTTGCCCTCTCCCGATTGAAGGGGTATGAATTCTACTTTTGAAGAAGCATTCTTGGCAACAAACCTGCATAGGAAAATGAGCAGTACATCAAAGAGCAGTACACTAGAGGATTAAGAAGAAACAATGAAAATACTCGTTATCAACTCGGGGAGTTCGTCAATAAAATTTCAACTTCTCGACATGACCGATGAATCAGTTCTGGCATCGGGTTTAGTCGAAAGAATAGGGGAAGCAGAGGGACTGATAAAGTGCACGCTCAAACCTGGCGGGGAGGATGAGCTTGTAGTTAAAAAGACTGCTGTTGTTGCCGACCACAGGAGTGGTATGCGGATGGCAGTTGAGGTGCTTTGCGATTCCCGGCAGGGAGTGATCGCCGAACGTGGCGATATCGATGCAATCGGACATCGTGTAGTTCATGGCGGCGAAGATTTTCATGAACCGACCGTAATTTCTGAAAAAGTGATGGCCGCCATCGTGAAAAATATTCCGCTGGCACCATTGCATAATCCGGCTAATCTGGATGGGATTCGGGTTGCACAGGAACTGTTCGCCGGAGTACCCCAGGTTGCAATTTTTGATACGGCCTTTCATCAGACTATTCCACCCCATGCATATCATTACGCCATCCCCTATGAATTGTATGAACAGCAGAGGATTCGCCGCTATGGTTTCCACGGCACCTCGCATAAGTTTGTAGCCAGTGAATGTGCCCGTGTGATGGGAAAACCGCTGGAAGAACTCAACCTGATTTCCATCCATCTGGGGAATGGTTGTTCCATGACTGCCGTCAAAAACGGCAAAAGTGTCGATACCACCCTCGGACTAACCCCATTGGAGGGATTGGTCATGGGGACCAGAAGTGGTGATGTAGATCCGGCTATTCATTCTTTTCTGGCCAGAAACTGCGATATGGATATTGAGGCAATCGATGTGATGCTCAATAAGGACTCAGGCTTGAAGGGACTGTGTGGGCTCAATGATATGCGGGATATCCACGAGGCGATTGCCGCCGGAAACCAAAGAGCGAAACTGGCTCTTGAGGTTCAGACCTATCGAAACAAAAAGTATGTAGGTGCCTACATGGCGGTATTGGGCCGGGTAGATGCCATTATATTCACCGCGGGGATCGGAGAGAATGATGAGGTTGTACGTGAGATGACCCTGCGGGGGCTGGAACCTTTTGGTATCTCCCTGAACCTTGAGGCTAATAATCAACGAATTAAAAAGCCCACTCTTCTCAGCACTAAAGAAAGCCGGGTGCAAATCTGGGGTATACCGACTAATGAGGAATTGGCAATTGCCCGCGAAGCAAAAGCCGTCCTGAATAAATAGCTGGAAAAAAACGCCATAGTGCCAGGATAGGTCGGCTAAGGCCTATCCTGCTACAGCTTTTCTGACACGGAGGCTGCCTTTAAGCCGTTAACCCGTTGGTAGATTGCCAGCAGCTTTTTCTGTTCGGAAGAAACCTCCCGCCAGCTTTCAGCAAAATTGAGTCCTGGGAATCTGGCTGTCCCTTCTGCTATCAATTCAGCTTTCCGAATCTCCTCTTCCAGGTAAAAAAGCCGGAGCCCATGGCCATAGTCGGCTAGTGTCTGCCCCGCCAAATGAAAGTTGAGAAGTGCCTGCAGCAGCCGGAAAAGACGTTTTCTTTGTTCCGGTAGTCCGGCGTATTCCAGACACCAGCCGCACCATTCGAGCGCCTCTTCTTGTTTTTTTAAGGCCAGGAGGATCAAGGCCTTCAATTCGCCGATGCGCAAACTTGCCCAACTTGAGCCTTCATCAAAGAGAACACCGATTATATGGGAGAGCAACAGTTGGTCGCTGAGGCCCAGGATTTCAAGTTTCTCGAACAATGCATTCAGCTCCATGTCATCCATTACCGGGAGGCGCAGCAGATAAGGGCGAAGTTGCGCTCCGGTCCCTTTATTGTTCCAGAGCAGATCATCTATCGGGTAAACCTCGGACATGCCGGGAACCAGAATACGGCAGCTGTACATTCCGCAATGCAGATATTCAGCACGATATATCTGGAAACCCTTGCCGGATATAAGGTGCTGCAACTTCTTGAACTCCTGCTCTGTAGAGCCGGTGAAGTTCCATGGAGAAAATTCGAAGTCGGCTCTGCTGTTAAACATATCCCAGGAAAGCAGGCCATCGGAATCAATGAAATGGCTTTCGAGATTAAAAGGATCGGCTACTTGATGTATATCGTGGCATGGCGGCTGGAAATCATGGAGTCGATCCAGGCTGCGGCCCTGCAGCAGTTCGGTCAAAGTTCGCTCGATGGCTGTTTCAAACCGGCAGTTTGCGCCAAAAGCGGCAAACGCGCCCCCACTCTTTCTGTCGGTAAGCAGAACGGAAATAACAGGGAATTGCCCACCTAATGAGGCATCCTTTACCTGGACGGATAATCCCTGCTCAGCAAGAGTGTCGAGAATGGAACAGAGTTTCGGGAAGTTTTTCAGGCAGGAAGGCGGAATATCGGGAAGACTTATTCCTTTACTGATGATGATGTTCTTGACATACCTTTCAAGAATTTCCGATAAAGCCTGGGAACAACATTCGGTCGGAGAGTTGCCGGCTGCCATGCCGTTACTGACATACAGATTGTTCAGAATACTTACCGGAAAATAGGTCGTCCGGCTGTCCGTCAGGGATTGGAAGGGCAGGGCGCAGACACCCCGTTCCGTGGCGTTGCTGTTGTTGTCGCAGAGATGCTCGAAGGTGAGTTCCTCTTCAGGGTCATAAAATGTGCGTAAATCTTCATTCAACAATTCTGTTCCGTGCTGATTGTGCCGGGGAATTACGTTTAGTTCGTGTGGGGAAAACCAGCTCTCATTGGGATAAAACAGGAAGGGGTGTTCCTGTGTATCTTCAGTATCATCTAGAAAATAGTCGGCAAAGAAATAATTGGTGGATAATCTTTCAAAGAATTCGCCAAGGCCACTTGCAAGGCTGGCAAGACGGGAAGTTCCTTTGCCGTTGGTGTAGAGATGTGGACAGGTCGCGGATTGGACATGGACTGACCAGCAGTTTGGCGCGGGATTGAGCCAGCTTACCGTCTCGATGGTAAGATCCATCTCCTCGAGCAGGGTGGTGGCTTTTTCAATGGTTTCTTCTAAAGAGAGATCTTTGCCGGGAAGAAGCGTTTTGGTTTGCATGAATATTGTTTAAAAAATAACAGGAAAGCGGGGAATCGCAGCTTGAGGTAGTTTCGGGACGGCAATCAAGCGGGCAGAAATGAAGTGCTGCAAAAAATGCTGTATTACCACAGCGGGGGGAGATTTACAACAAGGGGAAAACAGTGCGGATGGGTTTAAAGGAGGGCGGGTTTAGAACCCGCCCTTTCCCGTGACAAAGGCCCGTGCTAAATAGTTTTGGCGGCGCGCAAGGAATCAGCCAGTATTTCCACGACAAAGCGCATTTTTTCCTTCGATTCATGCTGCAGCAGGTTGTCCTGAATATGCATGACGCAGGTGGGACATCCGGTTGCGACAAAATCAACATCGGCGTTTTGAATATTTCGCACTTTGTGGTTGTTGATTTTTATCGCGGTGTCATAGTGAGTGATGCAGTAGCTTCCGGCGCTGCCGCAACAGACTGCCGCATCCTTCATTTCCTTGAATTCAACTCCCGGGATCATTTTCAGCAGGTTTCTAGGTTGCTCGCTGATTCCTTGCCCGCGAACCATATGACAGGGATCATGGTAGGAAACCTTATAGGGTAACCGGCCCAGTTCTTCTTCTTTTATATCGATATTTTTTTCGATAAACTCATTAATATCGTAGACCTTTCCGGTAAAGGCCTGAAGTTCCCTGCTGTCGTCGATAAACAGCTTGATCTCCTTTTTAAGGGCCATGCCGCAGGATGAACAGGCAACGACAATAGCATCGAGGTCGTAGCGTTGGAACAGATCGAAATTGTGCTCCATGAGCATTTTCGCCCCCTCGTAATCACCATTGGCAAGCACCGGGGTACCATTGCATTTCTGCTTTTTTGGAATAACAACCTCGTAGCCGTAGCCGGTAAGAATATCGACAACCGACTTGACCACATTAGTATAGATCAGGTTGCCGGCACAACCGGTAAAATAACCGATACGCCCTTTTCTGGGACCCTTTTTCTGTGGAATCACTTCAGGATATTGGCTCTGTGCGCTTCTCAGTGCCATCTGGGGGAAAAACCGCCGCTTCGAGAAACCAAAAAGCGGAAAGAGATGGCGGACAGGGTTTTTTGGACCGATGCCGAAGAGGGCACGCTGGGCGACCCCGATCAACATGGCTCCGAGGGTAATCGGCCATTTACGCCAGACCAGTTGCCGGAAAATCAATGCACGGAAAAAGCCGAGCCCCTGCTGGGTGGTAATATACCAGCGAAGCCTAAGCACCACATGTTCCGGACTTACTCCGGCAGGACAGTTGGCCGAACAGGTTTTACAGTTGAGGCATTCATTAATCGCGTCTTTTACTCTCTGGGTGATCTGCAGATCCCCGGAGACAATTTTTTCGGCGAGTTTATTTTTCCCGCGGGCGACATACAGCTCATTACCCATTTCCTTGAACACAGGACAGACGGATCTGCACTTGCCGCATTGCATGCATTTCTGAAATTCTTTTGCGGCCTCCAGCAAGTGTGTTTCGGCCTGTTGTTTTACAGCAGCGTGAGTATTCATGTTCTGTCAACCTCACTTAAACTGACTGCGCTTCCGGCATATCGAACATCTTGCCGGGATTGAGCAGATTCAGGGGATCAAAGGTTCTCTTGATATTCTGCAGGAGTGCGATCCCCTCGGCGCCGATCTGATTCTTTAAGAAGGGCTTTTTTTCCAGTCCGATGCCATGCTCTCCGGAGATGGTTCCCTCAAGGTCTATGGCCAGTTGGAAGAGTTCAGCGACTCCTTTTTCGGTGCGAGCCATTTCGTCCTTGTCGCTCATATCTACAAGAAAGGTCGGGTGCAGATTACCGTCACCTGCATGGCCGAAGATGCCAACCTTCAGTTGATATTTGTCGGCAATTTTGGTGATGCCTCGAACCATATCAGGCAACTTGGAACGCATAACCGTGGCGTCCTCGAGGATGAGATTAGGTTTCACGCTGGCCAGGGCATTAAGAGCCACACGGCGTCCTTCAAAGAGCCTGTCTCGTTCCTCGCTTGATTTGGCCCTGGCAAACTCCCTGATATCATTTTTCTTAACCTGGCTCTCGACTTTGGCCATTTCCGCGAGAGCGGAATTCTTCTCGCCATCAGTCTCAATGAGCAATACCGCAGCGCCGTCTCGTGGCAGGCCGCAGTCTTTAAAATTCTGGATGGCGTTTATCGTGGCGTTATCCATGAACTCCATGGTGGACGGAGTAACTCCGGAGGCGATGATGTCGGATACGGCTTGAGCGGCACCATCGAGGCTGTTGAATATTGCCAGAGCCGATTCGCGATGCTCGGGGATGGGCAGGAGGGCAAGGGTCACTTCAGTCATGACGCCAAGCAGTCCTTCGCTGCCGACGAAGATCCCTTCCATATTGAAACCGGCCACATGTTTCACACATTTATTGCCGAGGATAACAACATCTCCCTGGGGCAAAACGACCTTCATCATCTTCACGTAATCTTTGGTCACGCCGTATTTCAGGCCACGAAGACCGCCGGCATTTTCGGCGACATTGCCACCGATGGTTGAGAAGGCGACACTGCCTGGATCAGGGGGATAAAAGAGATTTGCCTTTGCGACAACCGGATCGATGTCCGCGGTAGTCATACCGGCCTCGACAGTGATAAGGCGGTTAGCAGGATCAAAGTCGATAACCCTGTTCATTTTGTCCATGCACAGGACTATTCCTTTTTTTAAAGGAATCGACCCACCGGATAATCCACTTCCCTGGCCGCGGGGCGTGACCGGAATCCGCTCGCGATAGGCGAATTTCATGAGCTGGCTGATTTGCTCTGTGTTGGTAGCAAAAACGACCGCTTCCGGTTGAATTTCCATGTGGGAAGCGTCATAGCTGTAAGCTACCATATCTTCGAGCTCGGTGAGGACATTTTTTTCGCTGAAGATACTTTTTAATTCCTCAATTTGTCTTCTGGTCATATTATACTCCGTGGATTGAGAAACAGCAGAGCAGATCGGCTCCACGCTGGTTGTTGCTTGCCCGGAGTCGTATCGTTGAGGACGTGCCCATGGAAACTACCACCGGAATAAACTTATTGCTTGAAATAAGGAGAAAATGCCTCATCGATCAGCCATATTGGACCTTAATGGTCCGACCAATAGTAAAAAATACCAATCCGCTTGTCAAGAGAAAATAGATGTCGGTCAGATATCCAAAATTATGTCTGAAATAAGAGGAGATAGCAGTGATAGTTTTATGGTGGTCCAGGCTCGGAAAAAATGGTAGTACCAATGACGTTGTGATGCAGAGAGGAAAATATTGAAGATTATTGTCGCTAGCCGTCTGCGCCTCCCGGAGAGGCTCAATTGCCGGCAGGGCGGCCGTTACCCTGCAATTACAGTGTTTTTTATGAGAGAAAAAAATGGGAAAATGTAAAAATCATCCTCTGGTGGAGTCTTCATATTTTTGTGCGAAGTATAAGCAATATCTCTGTCTTTCGTGTCTCCAGTGTTCAGATCCTAAGATCTATTGTAAATTTCGTTCCGCCTGCCTGATCCATTTTCTTGAAAAAGAAAAGAATCAGAAAAAAAATTAAAAAGAGATAGTGGATCAGGTCAAAATCCATGACTTTTAGTTCCGATGGAAGAGAATGTTGGCAAACTGTCCCACCATTCCTCTAAACATCTCCTCTGATATTAAGGAGATGGGAGGAAGGATTTGTGGTATCAGAATTAGTGATGTGAAATTAAAGGAAAAAAGAATGTTGCTTGGTCGGAGAATTAATGGAGTTCCAAGAGAAAAATTCCCAATTACAAGTTGTAAGTGTGAAAATATATGATATATTTGTGCGCTGTATAAGAGCTTGTTCGAGGGTAGTTTAGTACCTCGGAAATTCATTTCTTGTTATTTTAAAATGTATTTCCTGAAGGTGCTTATCCCCGTGTTTTGCGGGGGTCAGGAGTGTATCTTTCCACATTGCCGTGCTGTAAGGCTGGTAATATTCATTTGTGGTCGTGGTAAATCCCATGGCTGACGAATATTATTGTGCAGTGAGCAAAAAAGATGATTAAATCCGTCTACTTCCATGACGTACAAGGTGGCCCATGAGTGAATGCACCATCACATTTCTTCCCTACGATAAAGCCATTACTGTTTCTTCCGGGGAGAATCTGATACGTGCCGCTCTTCAGGCAGGTGTACATATCAATGCTTCCTGCGGCGGTGAAGGTGTTTGTGGGAAATGTCGGGTTCTTATTGAAAAAGGAAGCGTTTCCGGAGGAATAACAGAGCGAATAAGTAAAGAGGACGTCGACAAAGGTTACCGCCTGGCCTGTCTGGGAAAAGTGACTGAAGATGTCACCGTCCGCATTCCGATTGAATCATCCATAGATAAAAGTGTGATGAACCTGCAGGCGACCCCCCGCAGGACCGCCTCCATTCAGCAAATGGACTTTGAGAGTCTGAAGGAAGAAGGGCTCTTTGTTCCCCCGGTGGACAAAATATTTCTTACGCTTACTCCACCTAGTTCTCAAAACAATATGCCTGATGTCACCAGGCTGATAGAACATCTCAAGCAGGAAAAAGGGGAACATAAGCTGGAGATGACTCTGCCGGTTATTCGAAAACTTCCTGGAATAATGCGGGAAAGTGATTTTCAACTGACTGTGACGATAATTCGACCTGTAAGAAGTGACGGCAAAAATATCATTACTAATGTCGAGGCCGGTGACAAAACCGGCGAAAATTACGCCGTAGCCCTCGATATCGGAACCACTACCATCTATGCCCAGCTCATTCATTTATCGACCGGTGAGTGTCTCGCGGAAGCGGGTGACTTCAATGGCCAGATAAGTTACGGAGAAGATGTTATCACCCGTATTATGTATGCTGAGAAACCGGGCGGGCTTGAGAAGCTTCAGCAGGTTGTAGCCGACACGATAAACAATGTGCTCGAGAAGATAATCCGCAAGTCGAAAATCGACAGGGAGGACATCTCTACCATTACCTTCTCCGGCAACACCACGATGACCCAGCTGTTTCTCCGGATCGATCCCCGAAATATCCGCAGATCACCCTATGTTCCGACCGCCAGTCTCTATCCGCCGTTTTCCGCTGCAACTTTGGGCATAAACATTAATGAGCATGCTATAGCCCTAATTTTCCCACAGGTCTCGAGTTTTGTCGGCGGAGATATCGTCGCCGGAGTGATGGGATCGGGAATGTACCGCAAGGATGACCTGACGCTTTTTCTTGATATCGGAACAAACGCTGAATTGGTAATAGGCAACAAAGACTGGCTTGCCTGTACGGCCTGCTCCGCAGGCCCGGCTTTTGAAGGAGGCGGCATCGAGTTCGGCATGCGCGCCGCCAAAGGGGCCATTGAAGATTTTTCCATGGATCCGGTCACCTTTGAGCCTATGATTCTCACAATCGGGGATGTGAGGCCAAAAGGTATTTGCGGCTCGGGACTCATTACCATGGCTGCGGTCATGTTCGAGTTGGGGCTGATAAATAACCGGGGAAAGTTCAACCGTGATCTAGGTACGCCCCGAATTAGAAAAAATAACCATGTCTGGGAATATGTCATAGCCTGGAAGGATGAAACCCAGATAGAACGTGATATCGTTCTGACCGAACCGGATCTGGACAATCTTATTCGTGCCAAAGGCGCAATTTACAGCGGGTGCATGACACTACTCGAAGAAGTGGGATTGTCTATGGACGCGGTGGAGCGCATTATTTTAGCCGGCGGTTTCGGCAGTTATATCGATTTGGAGAAGGCGATGGTGCTTGGACTCCTGCCCGAGGTAGACCCCGAGCGTGTTACTTTTATAGGTAACGGTTCGCTCATGGGGGCACGTATGAGTTCGCTTACCAACCGGATTCGTCAGGATGTAGTATCGGTTACTCAGAAAATGACTAATTTCGAACTTTCTGAAACACCTTCATATATGGATCATTATATCGCGGCGATGTTTTTGCCGCATACGGAAATTGAAAAATTTCCTCGTTTAAAAGCGCGTATGCAGGCAAGGGGGAAATAGTTTTCCCAAGGTGAAAATATTCATATGCGATCCGAATCGAAGCCAGGCTGAACTCTGCGTGGCAGGAATAGTTTGTTGGTTTATAAGTAAACATTTTGTACCTCTTGTTGTTTGGCTAGTGTTCAATGGGAGGGTTGCTGTTGCAGTCGAACACAACCTTCAGGAGAAAAATTACTCACCAGTAAGGAGGCAAAAGTGGGATTTAAACTAAAGAAGGAATCCTATAGCGGCGGCATCAAAGCAATTTCCATCGGTAAAGGTGATGCAGCTATAACTGTCGGCGGGGAAACCTGTTATCCCTTCTACACATTTGAAGGTGATATGCCTAACAAACCCATCATTGCAATGGAGATCTGGGATATCGAGCCCGAAGACTGGCCGGCGCCGGTTTTGGAGCATTTTAAGGATGTCGTCTCCGACCCTGCTGCCTGGGCCAAAAAATGTGTAGAGGTCTTTAAAGCTGATGCCATTGTTATTCAGCTGAAAAGTATCGATCCCAATGATAAAGATGCCAGTGCTGAATCTGCTGCGGAGACAGTTAAAAAAGTTCTGGCGGCAATCAACGTCCCCCTGATCGTCTGGGGATGTGCCAATCCAAGCAAAGATGAGGCTGTTCTCAAGGTCGTTGCCGAGCAGTGTCAGGGACATAACCTGGTTCTGGGACCTGTCGAAGAAAAGAACTATAAAGGGATCGGTGCTGCTGCTATGGGTTATGGTCATGCGGTTATCTCTTCCTCACCAATTGATGTCAACCTGGCAAAGCAGGTCAATATTCTTTTAGAAAATCTCGGCATGCCGATGGAAAGGGTGTTGGTCGATCCGACCACAGGTGGTCTCGGTTACGGTCTGGAGTACACCTATTCGGTTATGGAAAGACTAACCATGGCTGCAATGGTTCAGGGTGATGAGAAACTCCAATTCCCAATGGTCAATAACCTGGGTAATGAGGTCTGGAAATGTAAAGAGGCCAAACAGAGCGCAGATGAAGCACCACTGTTGGGTGATCCGGAAAGACGCGGTATCATGATGGAGGCCATCGGAGCCGTTTCTTACCTGCTCAGTGGTTCCAATATCCTCATTATGCGTCATCCCGAAGCTATCAGACTGACAAAACAATTCATTAATGCCTTATTGAACGGCGGTTCTCTGACCGATTCCGCAGATATTGCCAAGATTCTGGAAGAAGCAAAAATAGACTTTGCAGCACTTGCTCCTGCAGCCGACCTGACCATCGCTGAGGAAGAAAAGAAAGCGGCTCCCGCTAAAAAAGCAGCTCCTGCGGCTCCGGCAGCTAAGGCAGCCCCGGCTGCACCTGCGGCAAAACCGGCGGCACCAACCGCCCCGGTAAAAGAAGAACCAAAAGCCGAGGCCAAACCCGCTCCTGCTGAAGACCCTGCAGCCAAGGCAAAAGCCGATGCCGAAGCAGCAGCCAAGGCAGCCGCTAAGGCTGAAGCAGACGCTAAAGCCAAAGCCGCTGCTGAGGCCAAAGCCAAAGCAGATGCAGCAGCCAAGGCCAAAGCTGATGAAGAAGCCAAAGCCAAAGCCAAGCCGCTGATGCTGTAATTGCTGAAGCAAAACAAAGAGAAGAAGAAGAAAAAGCTTTGAAAAGGCTTAGGGCTCAGGCCAGAAAAGCCGCATGAAGAAGCTGCCGCAAGCCAACCGGTTGCCGAGGTGGCTATGACCGCTGCTGCGGAACAGAAAACAGCCCAGGAAAAAATTCTTGATATGCTGGATAGATTCCACAAGAGAAAATAGGTTAGGATATCAATTAGAATAAAAATGTGATGTAAAGTTCTAGAGATAATTGAAAAATCTCAAAAACTCTATGAAGAGGAACACTGATATGGCAGAATTAAAAGATAAAATCGTTAAACTAGCCGATGCGAGTACAGCTTCGATCGACGCATCAACCCAGGAAATGATCCGCAGAGCCCAACAACTTGGTGTTGAAACTGTCTTTGATCGTGCTGTAACTATGAAGCCTTGTGCTATCGGTATGCAAGGAATATGCTGTAAAAACTGTGCGATGGGACCCTGCCGGCTGCCCTTACCTAAAGATGGTATTGTTGGTGAAGATACCCGTAAGGGACTTTGCGGCGCTACGGCGAACACCATCTGTGCCAGAAACTTTATTCGTATGATCGCAGGTGGGGCCGCAGCTCACTCCGATCATGGACGTAATGTCGCTATCACTTTCCTCGGCAGCAAAAGGAAATGTCGAAGATTATAAAATTAAGGATCCGATCAAACTCTTTCAGATTGCTCCGTATTACGGTGTAGCCACAACAGTAGAAGTAGATGGTGTGGTCAAGGATCGAGACATTAGGGAAATGGCCATTGCCGTTGGTGAAGTAGCTGTGGCGGAATGGGGCAAGCCGACAGGTCACCTCCATATGATCAAAAGAGCACCACAACCTCTTCAGGATAAGTGGGAAGAACAAGGTGTTATTGCCCCGTAATGTAGATCGTGAGATTGTTGAAATTATGCATCGGACCCATATGGGTGTTGATCAGGATTACAAAAATCTTATGAAGCAGGGTACCCGTGCATCTCTTGCAGACGGCTGGGGTGGATCCATGATCGGAACCGACCTGCAGGACGTTATGTTTGGTACTCCTTCTCCTCTACAGGCAGAAGCTGATCTTGGCGTTATGAAAGAAGACCATGTAAATATCATTGTCCATGGTCATGAGCCTCTCTTGTCCGAAATGATCGTTGCTGCTGCACAATCACAGGAATTGATCGACTATTCCAAAGACAAAGGGTGCAAAAGGAATACAGTTGGCTGGTATTTGCTGTACCGCAAATGAAGTACTGCAACGTCATGGCGTACCACCGGCAGGAACCTTCCTCCAACAGGAACTGGCAATCATTACTGGTGCCTGTGATGCAATGGTTGTTGATGTCCAATGTATCTTTCAAAACCTCGCCAATGTTGCCAAATGCTTTCATACCAAACTGATCACCACTCATCCGATCGCCAAAATGGAGCAGCATAATGTGCTTCATATTGAATTTGACGAACATCATGCAATGGAAGATGCTATCCGTATCGTTAAAATTGCCATTGATAACTTTGCCAATCGTGGTTCTGAAGTTATGATTCCTCGCCACAAATCAAGCCAGATCGCCGGCTTTAGTGTGGAATCAATTAAATATCATCTCGGTGGAAGTTTCCGTGGTGACTATTTCACCTTAAACGACAATATCATCAATGGTCGTATTCGCGGTATTGCAGGCGTTGTCGGTTGTAATAACGCTCGTACCAAGCATAATGATGAACATATCACTCTTCATCAAAGAGCTGATCAAAAATGATGTAATTGTCTTAACCACCGGCTGTAGTGCTATCGCTGCCGGTATGCATGGTCTTTGTACTCCGGAATCGGCTGCTGTACATTGTGGTCCTGGTCTCCGTGAGGTTTGTGAAACCGTCGGTATCCCACCTGTGCTTCATCTTGGATCCTGTGTTGATAACAGCCGGATTCTGCTGGCCGCGACCGAAGTTGTTAAAGCTGGTGGACTTGGCAAGGATATCTGTGACCTGCCGGCAGCAGGCAGTGCACCTGAGTGGATGAGTGAGAAAGCTATCTCCATCGGTCAATACTTTGTTGCCTCTGGTGTCTACACCGTCTTTGGCTATCATATGCCGATTGAAGGTGCTCCGGTCTTCAAGGATTATCTCTATAAAGAGATGGAAAATATGTATGGCGGTAAATGGGATTGTGAACCGGATCCGATCAAACATGCCCATAAAATGATCGCCCATATTGACAAGAAGCGTAAAGAACTTGGCATAGATAAGGCTCGCGACAGGGTTCTTATGGATATGGCTGACAGACAGGCCCTTGGAATGGAATAATATAATAGGGACAATTACGTTATATCTAATAAAAGGAGTAAAGCATGTCTAGATTAGTAGCATTTGCAGCTATACAAGGTGGTTATAAAGTTGTGTCCCAGGTGGAAGGCGAGCTTGAAAAAGCCCTTCAGACTTATGACGCCAGTACGAAAATTGGATTTCCCAATACCGCATATTATCTTCCGGTTATCTATTCTCTTACCGGAATGAAATGCGAAACCCTTGAAGATTTGAAAAAGCCCATGGCATTTGCCCGTGGCCTTTTGCCGCCCCACATTAAAGGAAGCAACCATTTGCCGTATTTGGGACCGCTTCTCGATGCCGGTATGGCAGGTATCTTCGCTTATGAAATAAAAGAGGCTCTGCGTATCCTGAGGGAACCGGATTTCTATATCTCCCAGGAAGATCCTGACATCGAGGCCGGGAAAATTTGGGTGGGACCCGCTGACGATACCATACTCAGAAAGCGTGGTGTTGAGTTTGTCGATGGTTCCGCACCTGGTTTTGCGGCAATTGTAGGTGCCGCTCCCAATGCCGAGATCGCCAAGATGATTGTTGAAGACTATCAGAAGAAGAGTCTCTATATTTTCTGTGCAGCCAACCACAATGGCAAGACGGTCATCCAGCAATGTTTAGAAGCCGGCATGCAGGTTGGCTGGAATACCCGTATCGTTCCTTTTGGCCCGGATATTTCCTGCGCGGTTTTCGCTCTTGGTTTTGCCAACAGGGCAGCAATGGCCTTTGGTGGCATTCAACCCGGTGATTATCGCAAGATGCTGATGTATAACAAGAACCGCATCTTCGCCTTCGTCAATGCTCTGGGCGATGTTGGAACAGAATGGGCGGTTGCTGCTGCCGGCGCCGTAAACTGGGGTTTCCCGACACTTGCCGACACGGATATTCCGGAGATCCTGCCGACAGGTATCTGCACCTATGAGCATGTTGTCGCCAATGTGCCGCATAATGAAATCTGCCAGAAGTCCGTTGAAGTTCGCGGATTGAAAATCAATGTAACCGAAATTGATATTCCTCTTGGCTTTTGGACCTGCCTTTGAGGGTGAGCGCGTACGGGGCGGCGATCTCTTCGGCCAGATGGGTGGTGGTAAAACTCAGTGTACTGAACTGGTGAATATGGCCGAAATGTCGGAGATTGAAGACGGCAAAGTAACTGTCGTTGGTCCGGATGTGGGCGATATGAAAGAGGGAGACGTTCTGCCTCTTGGTATTTTTGTGCAGATCGCCGGCCGCGAATTCCAGACCGATTTCGAGCCGATCATGGAGCGTCAGATTCATCATCTGATTAACTATATCCAGGGGATAATGCATATCGGACAACGTGATATTTCCTGGGTGCGTATCAGTAAAGCCGCAGTGGAAAAAGGTTTCACCCTGAAAGATATTGGTGTGGTTCTACATGCTAAATTTCATCAGGATTTTCAGAAAATAGTCGATAAGGTTCAAGTCACTCTTTATACCAAGAAAGCGGATGTTGATAAGTTGACCGCCAAAGCCAGGGCCGAATACAAGATTCGTGATGAGCGTGTCGATAAGATGACCGATGAGGATGTTGAAACTTTTTACTCCTGCAGCCTCTGTCAGTCATTTGCTCCAAGTCATGTATGTACTGTAAGTCCAGAGAGAACCGGACTGTGTGGCGCCTACAACTGGATGGACTGTAAAGCATCTTACGAGATCAATCCGACAGGACCTAACCAGCCGATTCAGAAAGGAAAGGTGCTTGATCCGGTTCTTGGCCGGTTCGAAGGCGTTGACGAATTCATCAAAAGTGCCTCCAAGGGCGCGGTCGATACCTACAACTTCTACTCCATGGTCTATGCACCGATGACCACTTGCGGTTGTTGTGAGTGTATTGCCGCCATGCTGCCTGGCTGCAACGGTATCATGACCGTTGGTCGCGATTATACCGGTGAGACTCCGTCCGGCATGAAGTTTACCACCCTTGCCGGTGTCATGGGTGGTGGCGCTTCCTCGCCGGGGTTTGTCGGCCACTCTAAATTCAACATTACCCAGAAAAAATTCATCCTTGGCGATGGTGGTTTACTCCGCATGGTCTGGATGCCGAAGGTCGTTAAAGATGAAATTCGGGACAGGTTGAATACCAGAGGCGCGGAAATGGGAGTAGAGAATTTCGCTGATATGATCGCTGATGAAACCGTTGGCGTCACTGAAGACGAGATTCTGCCCTGGCTCCAGGAGAAAGGCCATCCTGCCCTGAGCATGCCGCCGATTATCGGATAATTTGTCGAGCTCGAGGGTGTGACTTCATTGATGAAGCGATTCAGTGAAGTCACGTCTGACCCGGCTATGAAATATACATAAGGAGACAACACAAATGGCTTTAACAGGAATACAAATCTTTAAACTCCTGCCTAAAACAAACTGCAAGGAGTGTGGGGTTCCAACTTGCCTGGCTTTTGCTATGAACCTCGCTTCGAGCAAAGCCGAACTTGATGCGTGTCCGTACGTGTCTGATGAGGCCAGGGCGCAACTTGCCGAAGCCTCTGCTCCTCCAATTCGTCCGATAGCTATTGGAAAAGGTGTGCGTGCGGGCAAGACGGGTGGTGAAACCGTTCTTTACAGGCATGAAAAAACCTTTTTCAATCCAACGATGTTTGCTGGAATTATTACCTCAGATGCGCCTCAAGCGGAAGTTGAGAGCAAACTCAAGTCCTGGAATGCTCTGCAGTATGAACGTGTAGGACTGAATCTACGCCCTGAACTTGTCGCTTTAAAAGATGTAAATGGTGATGGAGTCGCCTTTGCCTCTCTTGCAAAACTCATCGCCGAGACCTCGGAATTCAATCTCATTCTTATGAGTGAAAACGCCGAAGTGATCAGCGGGGCGGTTGCAACCGCCGGTTTCAAACGTCCTTTGATTTATTGCGCGACAGCAGAAAATGCCGATAGTTTTCGGCAAAATTGCCCTCGATAACGAACTCCCGCTCGCAGTTAAAGCCGATTCTATAGATGGTGTTATTGCGCTGACCGATAAGCTGATTGGTATGGGACTTAAGGATCTGGTCATCGATCCGGGCTCGAGGGAAGTCAAACAGGCTCTGGAGGATCAAGTTGCAATTCGCCGGGCGGCATTAAAAGACGGCAACCGTTCACTCGGTTTTCCAACTATCTGCTTTCCGTGCGAAATGGCCTCCAGTATTGAAATGGAAGGTCTCATCGCCAGTATGTTCGTTGCCAAATATGGCGGCATCGTGGTTATGTCCGACCTGACTACCGAGGTTATTTTCCCGCTCCTGCTCGAACGTTTGAATATCTACACTGATCCGCAGCGGCCGATGACGGTTACCGAAGGTATTTTCGAAATTGGTGCACCTGATGAAAATTCACCTGTACTGGTTACCACAAATTTTGCCCTGACATATTTCATTGTTTCCGGTGAGATTGAAGCAAGCAAGGTTCCTTGTTGGCTTCTTATTAAGGATTCCGAGGGACTTTCAGTTCTTACCGCATGGGCCGCCGGCAAATTCGGCGGAGATGATGTAGGTATGTTTGTGAAAAAATGCGGTATTATGGATAAAGTGAAGCACACCGATCTCATTATCCCGGGCTATGCCGCCGCTATTGCCGGCGACGTTGAAGAAGAGTTACCTGG
This sequence comes from uncultured delta proteobacterium, assembly GCA_963835305.1. Lineage (GTDB taxonomy): Bacteria > Desulfobacterota > Desulfobulbia > Desulfobulbales > Desulfocapsaceae > Desulforhopalus_A. The sequence continues at coordinate 42,860 of CAWIEU010000003.1, read as the reverse complement.
TTGGAACATTGTTGTAGGTCCAAGAGAGGCTGCTCATCTCGCTGGATTCCTGAAAAGCAGATAAGCGCAGACCATGACATATTGCCGGTGTTTCCTGGCGGAAACGCCGGCAAGATTTTTATAGAGTACAGCTACTGGCCGTACTTTCGGTGTTTCTTATCACCTATATTTGATAAAGGAGAAAAATATGATTCTTTTTGGTGAAAGCCTTAATGTCATTTCCAAGGTAATTGGAAAGGCATTCAGGGAGCGTGACCCAAAACCTATTCAGGAAGAGTGTCTTGAGCAGAAGAAGCTTGGCATGGACTACATTGACATCAACCTCGGTCCTGCGAAAAAAGATGGGCACGAGTTAATGCCATGGGTTTGCCAGGTAGTTCAGGAAGTAGTACCCGATATACCGCTTCTTCTCGACACATCCAATATAGCCGCGATCGAAGAAGGTCTCAAGGTGCTCAAACCGGCAAGCAAGCCGCATATTGTTAATTCAATCATGGCAAGACCCGAGCGATACACTGTGATGCTTCCGATGGCAGCCAAGTATGAGGCCGATATTGTTGCATTGATGTGGGGACCGGAAGGTCTGCCGCGAGATGAGAACGAACGGGCATCTCTCTGTGTGGAATTGCTCTATGCCGCCAATGAGGCTGGTATACCCAATGAGAAAATCTGGGTCGATGGTATTGTTACTCCCGTGAACATTCAGCAGGCACAGTGCGTTTCTCTGCTGAATTTCCAGATGATGCTTGAAGACATCGCACCGGGTGCCATGTCAACCTGTGGTCTTTCCAACATCTCCAACGGTCCTCCAGTTCACCTGCGTCCGATCCTGAATAATACTTTCATGATTATGCTGGAACGCTATGGCATGAAATCAGTTATTGCCGATCCGCTCGATGCCGAACTTATCGCAGTCGCCAAAGGGCAACGTCCTGAGATAGTCGAGATCGTCCATCAGACTATGGACGGCAATGCTCCTGACCTGGCTTCTTTGCCGAAGAACCTTGCCGACTATGTAAAAACTGTGAAAGTCATCACCGGCGAAAATCTTTTTTCCGATTCTTACCTGGAAATCTGAGATTAGAGTTTTCGAAGAAAAGCTCCATCCTCCCCGGGATGGGGCTTTTTTTTTATGCAATTCATGGTTACACATCTGAGAGGTATAACAGAAAAAGTTAACCTGTAAATTGTATGGTAGCCTCGAATATTTTAAAAAAATGAGGGCTTTTATGGAAGAAGAGAAAACAAATATCGGTGGCTGGGTGTATGTCTTTGTTTGTGATCCTGAAAAGGACGAGAGTTTTCTTGGATTATATAACGCAGATAAAGACATCAATTTTATCCCGGCCTTTCGAAGTAAAGATGAAGCAAATGATTGTTTTCTTACTCTGCCGAGACAGAAAGGCAAAAAATATGAACTTCAGGCAATTCACATCGAAGAATTGTATGAAGAGGCGGACAAAAAGTGGCTTTGCAGTAGCTTTGGTTGATAGTGAAGGAAAGGTTGTCAAGAATGAGCATGATAAAGATTTTTTCTCTGAAACGTACTGTTGAAAATTGTTTCCAGCTGGCGACAAGAAATTAATTTAGTGAAGGAGATACCCTCAAGTGAGTTTAAAAATTGCAATAGGTGGAAAAGGCGGTGTCGGCAAAACCACTATAACCGCTCTTTTGGCGAGATGTCTGGCCGCCGATAAAAATAATAAAGTTATAGCCATAGATGCCGATCCGGTAGCAAATCTGGCAGCTGGACTTGGCATTTCAGAAGATAAACCAATTACTCCAATCTCTGAACTGACTGAACTTATCGCCGAACGAACAGGAGCGACGCCAGGAACGATGGGAGGATTTTTTACTCTTAATCCTAAAGTCGATGATATCCCTGATCGCTTTTCTCTTGAAAGAGATGGGGTGAAATTGCTGGTAATGGGAACCGTGCAGAGTGGTGGTTCCGGCTGCATCTGTCCGGAAAGCACAATCCTTAAAGCCTTGATGAATCATCTCGTATTGGTTCGAGACGATATTGTAATTATGGATATGGAAGCAGGTGTCGAGCATCTTGGCAGAGCTACTTCCGCATCTGTAGATGCACTTATTGTTATTGTTAATCCAGGTGCGAGAAGCAGAGCCGCTGCGGCTAAAATTAAAAAACTTGGACAGGACATCGGCATAAAGAATATCCTCGTTCTAGGCAATCGCGTAAAAGGTCCGGAGGATGAAAAATTGATTCGTGAATCCTTGTCCGATTTTGAAATTATTGGATTTCTTCCTGAACAGAATGAAATTATTGAAGCCGATAGAGCGGGAAGAAGAGCTTTTGATGATATATCAAGTGCTCCGCAGAGAACTTTATTCGATGTAGTCGGCAAATTGTCAGCGATGAGAAAATAACTATATGCCTCTGTTTTCCCGGATTAAACTATAATCAATTGCTCTCTGATATTTCAAGGAGGAGCGGCTGCTTGCGAATCTGCTGTTTTCAATGTGAACTAGATCAGTTTTTATCTGTTCTATAGCTCACTTGCAGTTTGTGTTGTTACTCCATTGCCGGCTAATAATTATCTTGACAATGGTGTGGAGGGATGCAATTATTACTGATAATTTTTCTCATTTGAGAGTGCCGTTATCAGCCGATTGTAACTGCAGCCTTAGATAAGTCACTATCATAAATGGACAATTTCTGTCCAGGACTTCCATCCCTGACCTGTTATTGATCGACGGATCCCCATAAATCAATACATTTGGAGGCATCATGGCAAAACCATTAGAACTTATCAATGTAAAAGATCTTACAATCTGCGAATCCACCGCGCAAATGATCACCAAGGCTAGAAATGATGGAATCGCTCTATTTTTTGACAGAATTCAAGAAACGAAACCTTGTCCCATCGGAGAAAAATCGGCCTGTTGTAAGCACTGCTGCCATGGGACCTTGCAGAATGAATGTCAACAGCCCTTATGATCGGGTCGGATATTGCGGAGCAACAGTGGATACGATCCTGGCACGTAATTTTGGTCGGATGGTCGCAGCAGGAACCGCAGCGCATACCGATCACGGAATGGCGATGCTCGAGCTTTTCCGTGACGTCATTAGTGGAAAGATCAAGGATTTTTCCATCAAGGATCCCATTAAACTGATGGAAATAGCCGGCTCTCTTGATATCCCGACGGAAGGCAGGGAGCTGAAAGATGTGGCAATGGATCTCTACCATGAACTGGAGAGGACATATACGCAGGTTGACGGCGAAATTCCCATGGTAAAAAGAGTGCCGAAAAAAACGCTTGAACACTGGCGCCAGGCAGGGATAGTCCCACGGGGAGCCATGCGGGAGATCATGGAAATGATGCATCGTACCGCTATGGGTGTCGATCAGGATTATAAAAATCTCACCAAGCAGATTTCCCGCACCGCTCTTGCTGATGGGTGGGGAGGCTCAATGGTTTCCACCGATATCTCGGATATTATCTTTGGTACCCCTTCGCCGGTGGAAGTACAGGTAGATATGGGGGTTCTCAAGGAAGACCAGGTGAATATAATTGTTCACGGCCATGAGCCTAATCTTCTTGAAGCCCTTATTGCATCATCTGCCGACCCCACTTTGAAAGAGGCGGCAAAGAACGCCGGGGCCAAAGGGATTAATCTCATAGGCATGTGTTGTTCCGGCCTGGAGGCTCTGTCTCGACATGGTCTGCCCCACGCAGGCAATTTCTCCAGTACCGAGGCAGTCATGGTAACCGGTGCCGTTGATGCCATGACTGTGGATATTCAATGCATTCAACAAGGTCTGCAAAAGGTGGCGGAGTTCTATGATACCCCATTCATCACTACGAATTACCGGGCCAAAATTGAAGGAGCCATCCATATTCAGCTGGAGGAACACAATCCTCGTGAATGTACCGATGAAATTGTCATTAAGGCAATCACTCGTTTTAAAACGCGCAAAAGGCCGGTGCAGATTCCTCAAAATAAGGCAACAGGAGTCCACGGATTTTCCTACGAGTATATAAACTATATGCTGGGAGGATCTTTCCGCGGCAGTTATACACCACTGAACGAAAATATTATTAACGGCAGGATTCGTGGTGTGGCGGGAGTTGTCGGTTGCACCAATCCGCGCTCGAAACAGGATTATTCCCATGTGGAACTGGTAAAAGCGTTGATCAAAAATGATGTCCTGGTGCTGCAGACCGGCTGCTCTCAACTGGCCCTTGCTAAAGCCGGTCTCACCGGACCAGGCGCCGCGGCTCTTGCCGGACCCGGCCTTGCCGAAGTCTGTGAAACTGTCGGCATGCCGCCGGTACTTGGCCTTGGTTCCTGTGTGGATAACAGCAGGATTCTTATCGCCGCCTCTGAAATGGTCAAAGTCGGCGGTCTGGGAGATAGTCTGGCCGATCTTCCTGCTGCCGGGTGCGCTCCGGAATGGATGAGTGAAAAGGCTCTTGCCATTGGTCATTACTTTGTCGCTTCCGGGGTATATGTCGTTTTCGGTCATACCTTTCCAATGATTAAAGGAACCAAATTCGAAAAGCATCTCTATGAGGAATTGGAGGACCTTGGTTTTGGAAAATGGGCATTTGCCAGTGACCCTTACGAGATGGCGAGACTTATGATCGCGCATATCGATAAAAAACGAGCCCAACTCGGTATTGATAAGGCTCGTGAAAGGGTACTGACGGATATGGCCGCAAGGCGTTCCCTGGACGCATCAGCCTAGGTTTTGTTCAATATGGGAGATGGCGGAAAATGTACCGCCCGCCATCTCCATATAGGCTGAGAGGTTGAGTCCGGAATTCAGGTTTCGGATGAATCATTGGGGAGAAATCTTATGGCAATTTTTGCTGGACGATATCGCTGGGACGGAACTAAAAAGGGCGATCAAGAACCTATTGCCTGGTTTTCAGGTTCGTATGATGTGAAGCTTTTCAAGCGCGCGCCATCTTCTCGGAAAGTGCAATACCTTAAACCCTTCATCTGTGTGTACGCACCAACCGGCGAAGGCCAGTCTATCTCTGCAAATCCAGAAAAATTTGCCAAACAGATTTGTTTCGATTTCTCCCTCGATATTCAACAAGTTTTATGGGTGGAAGATCATTTAAATGACAAGGACAGATACGAAGTTATCGTATTCTCCTGCACTGGAAAAATGGGGAAAACAATTTTCTATGGAGCTGAAAAACGTCAGGCGCTGGAAAGTGAAGTGCGGATGATTGAACAGGAGTTGGCAAACCTGGAAAAGCAGATAAGCTGATAGGGATGGAATCTGAAATCAATCTCATAAAAGAGCGGTTAAAAAAGCTGGAGGATGATATCGCCGAAACTATGAGACGACTACCGGCTCATTCTGTGAAACCGCCGGTAATGATCGACCTCCTGGAACTTGAAGACGAGCGGGATCTGTTATTAAAAAAGCTGCAGGAGTTAGAGAGACAGCGAAAAACGGGAGATGGGGTATAAATAATTAATATTGGTTAGCCGACTCCCTGGCACTTTGCAGCTTTGGAGTTATAATATCTGTTACTTATGTTTGTCAGAAAATACTTAACCGCAAGAAAGGAGGGATTTATGACAGATCAACATTGTCCGGGTTTCGAAAGTAATAAATCATTGAAGGAAATAAAAGTTAAATGCCCGGAATGCGGGAAAAAGTGGGATATTTTTTCCGATGAAATTGACAAAAATTTAAAATGTGCTGAATGTGGAGCGGCAGTTAATCCAAAGAGCTGTACTGTAAAATAATTTTCATCTTTTAGCCTTCCATAGTGACAACTCTGTTGAGAGAAAATTCTTTCAGCAGAGTTTTTTTATGTCCGCATCCCATCCCGCTTGCATTATTCTGGAATGCAATGAACAAAGAGGCAGAGCGTGCAAGAATTCATTTACAGGAGTTTAGGAAATAAACTCCTGTCTAACAAGGATTGCGATCTCATTGGAATCGCTATCTTTTATTAATTCATCTGTTGCCGCGAATAACCCGGCTTTCAGTGACGACGAGGTCGAGAAGCTCGTCATGTTCGTGGAGTGGCGCTTTTTCAACAATCTGCAGCTCAAAAGCCAATCCTATTCTTGCAGCTTCGGGTACCTTAGCCAGAAATCGATCATAATAGCCGCCACCATAGCCGAACCGTCCTCCCCGTTCGTCGAAGACGGAACCGGGTAAAAGGATGGTTTCGATCTCTTCGGGGGCAACTTGTCTGGTTTTACAAAGTTCTTTTCTTGGTTCCGGGATATCACAATAACCGGGTTCGAGGTCGGTCAATCTATTGTCGATTCGAATAGCGTCCAGTCTTCTTTCACGCACTCTGGTAATGGGGACGATGACGGTCTTGCCTAAATCAATCAGGGCGTCGATAAGATTGACGGTTGCTACTTCGCTTCTGAAGCTGACGTAGACAAAAATCGATTGCCGGTTGCGGATCTGCTCCAGGTCTAAAAGCCGGTACAGGATAGCCGTTGATTTTGTTTCGATATCTTCTTGGGTCAGTCGATCGCGTTCTGCCAAAATTTTTTTTCTTAGCTGTCCGGAATCAAGCATTGGTATGATCTCCTGTAAATTTAGTGATTTTTATCGTTAAAAAATATTCTGTCAAAGGTATTTGTGCCCCTTTGTAGGGTGTCAGGGAAAATTGACCACCTCAAAATCGTTGTATGATATAGAGATAGGTCGGAAGCCTGCTCATTATTTTTAATCGGTTGAACTCGAATAACCGGCTGCGGGATGGCTGGTCAAAGGTCAGGGGAGAAAAATAGATAGAGCCCTTTGGTTTTTGGCGAGGTAGTTTCTCTCTGATCAGATCGAGAATTTTGATATAATGATTGTCCGGAAGACCTTCGTCCATTATGAAATTTGCGGTTATTTCGATGGAGGAATAGCGGTCGTTGATTTCCTGACTGCGGATAAACGCCTCCTGTACCCGCTTTTCGGTAACTGGTTTGCCGATTTTATCAAGGGTCTCCTGGTCGGCGGATTCGAGACCGATATTGATATATGTCATTGCCGGCAACTCATTCAGTCGACTGAAAAAATGTTCGGGTTTGTTAAGGAGTGAAGTGACGGATCCAAAAAGAAAAACATTGCTTCCCGGCGTATAGGATTCGGTAAAGCCAAATTCTCCGTAGGCTTTTTCAATGCTCGACAGGATATGTTCTGAGCCCGCCTGCAGGGCGTCGTGTTCTCCAAGAAAGAGACTGTTAAAATTGATAAGGTCTCTGCTGTAGAGCTGCTTGAGCCGGGCAATTTGCCGGTCGATCTCTTTTGCTCCTTTTTCTGAATAAATGGTGCCGTTTTTCACCTTACAGAATTTACATTTGTACAGACACCCCTCTGAAATTGTCAGAGGGATGAAATTATAATCCACATGTCTTGCGTCCGGAGGCAAGACGGAAATCCGTCCTCCAATTGTTTCATGAAGTTGTTGTGCTTTCCGGGCCAATACTTCGGGAGTGTTGGCTATGGCACTTTTCAGGAATTGACTGAAGGTATTGGGAAGATCTTCGGCCTGTTGCTCCTGCAGGTCTATGAGCATCTGAAACCAGGAACCCGAAAAGCGGCAGATCTCTTCCTGGGCAAAGGGATGGCCTCCCAGGATACTATTGGTCGGATACTGAAAATTCGGCAGGTAATATTCCCCCGTTGCCTCAAAAACTCCGGTATAACCGCCAGTTGAATAGTAAACCCAGTCATTTCCCTGAGTTCGTTTAAGCCATTCATGGGGATGCGACCAATTGCTTCCTTTGCCTTTTACTCGAAGTATTTCATCCTTGAGATTAAATTGAAAAACAAAATCTTTTGTTTCAATTTCGTTATAAACGCCGCAGTGTACCGGATAACTCATTTTCGTGTAGGCTGTACTGCCCGTTTTGTTGAGAGTTATCTTTAAGCGATCTGATGCAAATATCTTATTCATGCTTCCTTATGAATATGAATCGATGACATTGGAAATTTTCATGACAAATTGAAGCTGTAGAAATATATACTTCAAAGCTCATTTACATACCGTATAATCAGCCTCTTGTCACATTGCAGTTTGTACGGAAAAACAATTAAATAATTTTATGTCCGATATGTTCTAAACTTATTGGAAACATTCCTCGTTTTGAGTTATAGTAAGGCGATTTGTGGTCATGAAAGTCAGAGTTTTGACTTTACCACCACAAATTGTTGAATGGTAGTGTTATGAACATGAAAACCGGTATAATACGAAGTTCCAGACGAGAAGTGATAATTGCAGGAAGGGAAACGCAGTTTCTCCCCACTCAAACGCGATACCATGATCCGGAGTGGAAAATCATCATTTACGGGGTATATGTATGGATAAACAAATGACGGAAACGTTGGAGGCGATATATGATAAATGTATGGCCAACGAGGACAATATTATTACAATATTGCAAGAAATACAAAATAAATTAGGCTACATACAGGAAGACGCAGTTAACTGGTTCGCCGAACGAACAAACATTCCAGCTTCCAGGTATTACGGAGTCGTTACCTTTTATTCCCAGTTTCATCAAAATCCTCGCGGTAAAAATATAGTTACTGTTTGTTGTGGAACAGTATGTCACGTCAAGGGTGCGCCCCGCATTATTGCCAAAGTTCGAGATGACCTCAAGCTGAAAGAAGATCAGGATACAACCAAGGATATGCTCTTTACCCTTGAGCGTGTCAACTGCGTGGGTGCCTGCAGTATCGCCCCGGTGGTCCTGGTTAATGAAAAGGTGCTTGGAAAGGTTACTCCAAGTAAAATTGTCAAGAGTCTCAAAGAATACAAGGATTAAACCATGAGCGGCGAAATAATTGTCAATGTATGCATGGGTACTGGTGGCATCGCTGCCGGTGGTGATCTGGTAATGGAGGAATTCAAAAAGCAGTTCGAGGCCGCCGGAATCGAAAACGCCCAGGTCAAGGAGAAATGCAGACTTCATAAAGTTGGCTGTCGAGGTTTCTGTGCCCGGGACGTCCTTGTGGATATAACAGTAGATGGTGAAGTTTCCACCTATCAGTATATCCAGCCGGATATGGTGAATAGACTGGTTCAGGAGCATGTAATCGGTTCCTCTCCGGTCAAGGAATGGCTGGTTGGCGACGATTACCACACCTTCCATGATAATCAGACAAAAATAGTTCTGGGTGATCTGGGCAAGATAGATCCGGAATCGATAGACGAATACCTCCAGGTAGATGGATATAAGGCAGCCGAAAAGGTCCTCACAACCATGACGCCTGCTGAGGTTATTGCGACAGTGAAGGAATCGGGTTTGCGTGGACGAGGCGGCGGCGGTTTTCCAACCGGCTTAAAATGGAGCTTTTGTGCCGCCAATAAATCGGATCAGTACTACATAATATGCAACGCCGATGAAGGTGATCCGGGTGCTTTCATGGATCGCTCGGTCGTCGAGGGAAACCCCCACGCCGTTATCGAAGGTATGATCATTGGCGCCTACGCGATCGGGGCCAGTATCGGTTATGTCTATATTCGCGCTGAATATCCGCTTGCCGTGGAAAGGCTTCGTATGGCCTTGAAGGCTGCCAAGGAAAAAGGTTACTTAGGCGAAAAACTGTTCGGCACCGATTTCAACCTTAAAATCAAGGTAAAACTAGGCGCGGGTGCTTTTGTCTGCGGTGAAGAAACCGCACTCATCGCCTCGATCGAAGGCGAACGGGGCATGCCGCGGGCCAAGCCGCCTTTTCCCGCCAACAAAGGGCTTTGGGGCAAACCGACCATCATCAATAATGTCGAGACGTTTGCCAACTTACCCCATATCTTCAATAAAGGCGCCGCCTGGTATGCATCCATCGGGTCAGAAAAAAGCAAAGGCACCAAGGTTATAGCCCTGACAGGAAAAATCAGGAATACAGGCCTCATTGAGATTCCCATGGGCATGCCGCTCAAAGATATTATTTTCAAAGTCGGCGGCGGCATCGAGGGCAATAAACTTTTTAAAGCAGTGCAGACCGGCGGCCCATCCGGAGGCTGTATCCCGCAGCAATTTATCGATTTACCGGTAGACTATGAAGGGCTCGCCTCTGTTGGTTCGATGATGGGCTCCGGCGGTATGGTTGTTCTGGACGAAACCGACTGTATGGTCAATATTTCCAAGTTCTTCCTGGAGTTTACCCAGTCCGAATCGTGCGGTAAATGCGTTCCCTGCCGAATCGGTACCAAGCGTCTGCTGGAAATCCTCACCCGGATCACCGAGGGCGAAGGTAAAGAAGGGGATATTGAACTGCTGCAGGAGTTGGCCGAGGACGTCAGGGACTCCAGTCTTTGCGGTCTGGGCATGTCAGCGCCAAATCCGGTCATCAGCACCATTAAATATTTTCGCCATGAGTATGAAGCCCACATCAAGCACAAAAAATGCCCTTCCAAGGTTTGCAATAAACTGCTGACCTTTTTTATCCGCGAAGATATGTGCGTTGGCTGCGGAATGTGTGCCCGGGCCTGTTCTGTCGGTGCAATTACCGGTGAAAAGAAACAGGCCCACAAGATTGATAATAAGCTGTGCATTCAGTGCGGATCCTGTTTTGATGCATGCAAATTCAGCGCCGTATTAAAGGAGTAGCAACTATGCTTAAGCTGACTATAGATGGAAAACAGATAGAAGTCGATGAAGGCACAACTGTCCTCGAAGCATCGCGGAAACTAGGTATTGACGTTCCGACGCTTTGCCATGATGACAGATTGAAGCCTTTTGGTGCCTGCAGGCTCTGTATCGTTGAAATTAAAGGTATGCCCAAGCCGGTAACTTCCTGTACAACACCCGCTGTTAATGGGATGGAGGTGAAAACAAATAGCGAGAAACTCTATCGGTTGAGAAAAACAACGGTGGAACTCCTGCTGTCCGATCATCCTAATGATTGCATGGTCTGTACCAGATCCGGTGATTGTACGTTGCAGGAACTGGCTTACCTCTACGACATTCGTGAAAATCGTTTTGTGGGCGAAATGCGGTCCCATGATCGGGTCGACAACAACTCCTTCATTATCAGAGACCAAAACAAATGTGTTATGTGCGGCTTATGCGTACGTGTTTGTGAAGAGGTCCAGGGCGTTGGTGCTATCGGCTATGCGGAAAGGGGTTTTGAGGCAAAAGTCATTCCGCCGTTCGGCCATGATCTCAATTGTGAATTCTGTGGGCAGTGCGTGTCCGTCTGTCCCACCGGGGCGTTGACCGGCAAGGTTTGGGCTGGAAAACCTCGGGTGGAAGGAGTGAAGCTGACCGACACCACATGTTCTTATTGCGGTTGCGGCTGTAATATTACTCTGCGCTCCCACGGCGATCAGGTCATCAGGGTCGACTCAAATCCCAAGAATCATAATCGCGGCTGGCTCTGTGTCAAAGGAAGGTTCGGTTTTGAGTTCATAAACAGTGGCGATCGCCTGACTCATCCCCTTATCAGAAGAGAAAAAGGCGGCCAGTTCGAGAAAGCCACCTGGGATGAAGCCCTCGATTACGTAGCCAAGAGGCTGACCGACATCAAGGAAAAAAATGGTCCGGATGCTCTTGCGGGGCTCTGTTCAGCCCGGTGTACCAACGAGGAAAATTATCTTTTCCAAAAAATGTTTCGGGCGGGGTTGGGTACCAACAACGTCGATCACTGCGCCAGATACTGACACAGCGCAACTGTGGCCGGTCTGGCCGCAAAATTCGGTTCCGGTGCAATGACCAACTCTGTCGCCGAAATCGCCGACAATGAAGCATTATTGGTAATTGGTTCCAATACCACCGAAAATCATCCGATTATTGCACTTCGGATGAAAGAAGCAGTGGCAAAAGGGGCAAAACTGATTGTTGCCGATCCTCGAAAAATTCCTCTGGTGAAGTTTGCTACTCTCTGGCTGCGTCATCGCCCGGGCACCGATTCCACTCTGCTGAATTCGATCATGCATGTTATTCTTGCCGAGGGGCTGGAGGATAAAGAGTTTATAGCCAAGAAAACGGAAGGGTATGACGAATTCGTCAAATCTCTTGCGCCTTTCACCCCGGAATATGGCGAAGAAATAACCGGTGTGCCGGCGGAAGATATCAGAAAAGCAGCGCGAATCTATGCTCAGGCGAACAATGCGGGAATCTACTACGCCATGGGTATCACTCAGCATGTCATGGGCACCAATAACGTATGTGCGGTGGGCAATCTGGCAATGCTGACAGGCAATCTCGGAAAACGTGCTGCCGGTGTCAATCCGCTGCGCGGACAGAATAATGTACAGGGCGCCTGTGATATGGGTGGCCTGCCTAATGTTTATCCGGGTTATCAGAAGGTTGATGTTCCCGCTATCAAAGAAAAATTTGAGAAGGCCTGGGATGCAACCTTATCCGGCAAGGTTGGTATGATGGCTACCGAAATGACGGGTGCCATGCTGGACGGCACACTAAAAGGGCTATACATTTTTGGTGAAAATCCAGCGATGTCCGATCCAAATACCACCCACTCGGTAAAAGCTTTTTCCGCTCTTGATTTTCTGGTGGTCCAGGACATCTTTATGACCGAGACAGCGCAGCTGGCCGATGTTGTGTTGCCAGGTGCGTCTTTTGCCGAAAAAGATGGTACTTTCACCAGTTCCGAGAGACGGGTGCAGCGAGTCAGAAGAGCTGTTGCATCTCCGGGGACTGCCCAATCGGATCTTGATATCATTAATCAGCTCTACCAGCGTATTTCTGCGGCAGAAAAATCTCCTGAAAAGGCGAAGCCTGCTGAAATATTTGCTGAGGTGGCATCTCTCTGGCCCGGGTTAGCCGGCATGAGTTATGAACGGCTGGAAGAACAGGGGTTGCAGTGGCCATGTCCAAGCGAGGATCATCCCGGAACGGAATATCTGTTTCAGGACAGCTTTCCGAGGGAAGGAGGAAAGGCAGCATTTACACCTGTGCCCTTTGTCTCCTCAAAAGAGTTGCCTGATAAGGAATATCCTTATTTATTGACGACCGGCCGGCAATTGTTCCATTATCACACCGGAACGATGACCAGGAGATCATCCGGCCTCAATGCGGTCGCTCCCGAGGCCTTTATTGAGATTAATCCGGTTGATGCCGATGTCCTTGGAGTCGGCCAGAATGAGCTTTTAACAGTCAGTTCAAGGCGTGGGTCCATAAAATTGAAGGCACGTGTCAGTGGAATTGTTCCGCCGAATGTGGTGTTTATTCCATTTCATTACAGTGAGGCCGCTGCTAATATCCTCACCAGTGACGCTATGGATCCAATCTGTAAAATTATGGAAGCAAAGGTTTGTGCTGTGCGGATTGAAAAGTAATTATTCCCGTCCGTGACAGGACACAGCTTTTGATCATGGGAAGTTGGGTTACGACAAACTCAACTTCCCATTTTTTTCCGGAACCCATCCCACCTTACAAAGTGACTTTTCACGAGATTATCAATATTTCCTGAAATGCTTGTGATAAATTTATAAAAAATGAGTACCATGATAATAATCCAATCTCCAACAATACGAATAACCAGCTGTGAAAGCGTTATTCTCGTGCCTGAGATCGCTCTGCAGGAAGCTGGATATATAAAAATGTTCTCGGTCAAAGACAGTGGTCATGCAAAGCATGAGTACCATGCTTTGGCGCAAATGGCCTATTTCCAATTTCAGGACGATGAGCTGGAAATTGAAGAAATTGATTCTCCTCTGACGATAACCTGCGGAACAGAGGCAAGTGAACTGGAAGCTGGTATGGTCCTGTATCGTGATACGGATGGAACATTCCATGTTTTGGTTCACACTTTGCTCAATCGCAAAAAGCTGCTGGAAGCGGTTTACCGCTACTGTACACGTTGGGTTCGTCTGGATATTTGATACCGATTAGACACAAGTGAGGATACGACAGTGATAGAGGATACAAACACAAGAAGACAGAAAATCTTGGTCTTCCAGCAAAATGGAAGTGGTGAAAAGAAAATCAACGGCTTGAGGAAATACGGGAAAGATCTCTTTGACCTGGTGGTTATCAATATTGATGAAACCTTGCCCTTGGTGCTCGATGATACCAGCGCATACCTTCCCGATAATATCTCATGTGATCTTGTGCTCGATTTCCTCCGTCACAATGACCTCTCAGCAGACCTGGCTGATCGATGTTTGCAGGAAAATATCCCCATAATCGCCTCCGGAAAGAAAATAGTCGGTAAAAATGTAATTATGCCACCAACCTGTTGCGGGCTTGCACGACAGGAGGGTCTTGGTAAATATGGTGAAAATTTTGGGGCGCCGGAATTTGAAATTGAAATTGAAGACGGAATAATATCGGACATAAAAGTGACACGCGGTGCTCCCTGTGGAGCCTCATGGGAATCGGCGAAACGCCTTATCGGTCATCCTGCGGCAGATGCAATCCGTAAAATTGGCCTTGAAACCCAGTTTTTCTGCTATGCGGATCCAGCCGGCTGGGATCCTATCTATGGCAAAAGTCCGGTTCATTTCGCTGGTCGGATCCATAGTAAAGGATTACAGAAGGCCATCGAAAAAGTGCTGTCAATTCTGTAGGGGTGGGTTCTAACCCGCCCTCCTCGTATAGGTAGATGGATTGGTAGGTGATCAGCAAAGAATAATAAAGGCCATCGTGTTTTCGCGATGGCCTTTACTTTTTACCAGTTCTTTTTGAAAATTTTGAAATAGCCGGGTGGCTTGACGCAGGCAGGGCATTTGTCCGGTGGACTTTTTCCCTCATGGAGATACCCACAGCTGATACATTTCCAGATAACAGGCTGATCTCGCATGAAAACATTTCCGGAAATCAAGCTTGCGGCAATATCTCGAAACATTAATTCGTGATTTTTTTCAGCGACATTAATAGCAGAAAAAGTATCGGCTGCGCGCCGTAAACCTTCCCGTTCAGCTTCTTGAGCAAATATCCCATACATCTGGTCATGAGTATAGAGTTCGAGTTCTGCCGAACTTAGCAGATTTGCCTTGGTATCTTGTATTACCCCAGCCGGGAATGTTCCGGTGATCTCCAGCTCGCCGCCATTGAAAAATTTAAAAAAACGCAGACCATGTTCGTATTCCTGGCTGGCGGTTTCATCAAAGAGGTTGGCGATTTGCATATATCCTTCCTCACGGGCCCGGGTGGCAAAGAAGTTATAGCGAGTACGTGCCTGGGCCTCGGCGGAAAAAGAAAGAAGCAGGTTCTTTGCTGTTTTACTTTCACGAAAAGCAGCCATTGTCCACTCCTGTTATTCTTCTATGATAATTGCATCAGCGCCGCATTCAACGGCAGCTTGCCGCACTATGGCTTCAAGGTGTTTGGGGATTTCATCATACTTGACGACGGAAAGAAGTTTGTCCTCGTCATATTCAAATACATCCGGACATAATTTGTTGCAGTTTCTGTCGCCCATGCACAATTTCGTTACAGTCGCTTTCATTGTTTTCTCCTTTTTGTCTTTTTCAGAAAATAATGGAGTGAAAAAATGTATTCACGTAAAGAGCCAAGCTTACAACCATGATCATCACAGGAAGAATCAGGATAATCGCATCTGAGATTTCTTGCCACCGCCAAATTGGTTAAAATCATATCAAATTTGAAAACGACATTTCGATTGTGTTCGCTGCAGGCGCTGAACCCTTTGCTTCATTGGTTGGACAGAGTGAAATCATTATTCCTTGCGTCAGTGGGCGCCGGTAAATAGTGGGGAAACGCCTGGAAAGAGAGTTACATTTACGATCAAGACCATTTATTGTACAGTATCGCGGAAAGGTATGTCATGAAGACAATGAAAAAGGAGGGTGGAAATGGCAGTCTGTAAAAGCGCTATGGAGATTTTCAGCGTGCTCGACAAAAGTAATTGCAAAAAATGTGGTGAAAAAACCTGTCTGGCCTTCGCTGGTGCCGTGTATCTCGGGAGTCGCCGCATAGATGAGTGTCCAAATCTGGATGAGGTTACTATTGCCGGGTTTTCAGATGATACCGCTGTAGACAAGAGTCTTGAAGAAGCTCAGGATCAATATGTAACATCCATGCTACGTGAGGTGACTCGCCTTGACTTCGAGCAGGTGGCTAAACGAATAAACGCGCAGCTGGAAGGAAAAATACTGAGTGTTCCGATTCTTGGGAAAAAAATCGGAATTCAGCAGGATGGAACGTTTTCAACCGACCTGCATATCATTCCCTGGGTAATATCTCCTCTTCTTGATTATGTGTTACATTGCAAAGGCTTACCAGTTTCGGGAGATTGGATTTCTTTCAGAGAAATCAAGGGCGGCAAGGAAAAGTATGCCTTATTTAAGAAAAGGGGAGAAGAGGTGCTGAAATACCTCGCCGACAATTACACCGATTTTTTTGATGACATCGTCCATATGTTTAACGGCAAAACAGTAGAAAAACGGTTTGAATCAGATGTGTCCGTCGTTCTCTATCCTTTTCCTCTCGTGCCTATCATGCTCTGTTATTGGAAACCGGAAGAGGACCTGGAGTCAAGCTTAAATCTGTTTTTCGATAAAACCATAAACGATAACCTGGGAATCGATTCAACTTATTCGTTGGGTGCCGGTTTTGCACGGATGGTAGAAAAACTTGCGGAACACCATGGATTTTAAATGCGGCCGCGATTAGTCTGAGAAATCTTAGGCCGATCGATTCGTAAACGTTCACCGTACAGATCAAAAGACTGCATAACCCGGACCTGTAACCGCGTCGCTCCTGTGCCATCCCTTGGCACCCGCGACACTAGGCCATCCCTGGCCGTCGTCATCCAGTGTGCCAGGTTCGTTCAAGCAGGCCTCCGGGCTTATAGTTGGGGCTATGTGAGGCGACCTGATCGGACGAAAATGGGGTGCTGGTGAACGGTTACGATCAATTCAAGCAAGGCATGCATCATAAATTACCTGTCGGATAAGGGGAGCAGAATGGTAAAAGTTGTCCCCTTACCGATCTCACTTGCTACGCGAATTTTTCCGTGGTGAGAATCGATGATGCTTTTGACAATGGAGAGACCAAGTCCGGTTCCTTGTATTTCCCTGGTATTGGTGTCTTTTACCCGGTAGAAACGGGTGAAAATTTTCTCCAGGTCTTCTTCAGGTATCCCGAATCCAGTGTCGGCAACCTGCAATTTCAGGTATTGGTTTTCCGTGGCCGCCGTAAGCGTGATGGTGCCGCCGACAGGTGAATATTTAATCCCATTGGTAATGAGGTTTGAGATAACCTCCTCCATGTTTTGCCGATTGGCAAGGATTGAAGGCAGGTCGGTCGGACAGTCGAGCTGGATTGTTATTTCTTTTTCATCCCCATAGGGGCTGTGGAAATCTTTTTGATCTGCCAGGAGCCGTGCCATGTTAACCTGCTCTTTTTCATGAGAAATAAGGCCGGATTCGATTCTGGCAAGATCGAGCAATTCCGACACCAGATTGTTCAGGTTGAGGATTTTGTCTGACGCTCTTTGCAGGATTTCCTGTTGCTTTTGCGTTACCGGGCCGGCGAGTCCATCACTGATATTTTTCAATTGCATGAGGAGTGAATTCATTGGACTTCTGATCTCATGTGAAACCAGGGAGACAAAATCAGATTTCATCTGGTCCATCTTTTTTAAGGTGGTAATATCGTGCAACACCGTGATAGTGCCAAGGTTTTCCTTGGTCCGGCCACGGAAAGGGGCGCAGCGGGCACCGAAAAATTTCTCCTCATGATTGTCGGTAAATTGGATTTCCTTGGTTATCTCCACAAAAGTATCGGGAGACATGGAGAGTGCCTGGTCTATTGATTCAAGCAGATTCTCCTCATGAATAACCTCTTGTACATGGCGGCCTACCACTTCCTCTCCATGATAGCCGATCATATGCAGAAAGGCGGGATTGACCTGAACAATGAGTTTTCTGGCATCGGTTGTCATAACACCATCGGTAAGACGGTTAACCATAACTCCCAGCCGGGATTTGGTATCGGCGATGTCCTGAAGGGCATTGGTGTACCGCAATGATTTTTCGACTACTGCCCTCAGCTGGTCGGGAGTGAATGGCTTGGGTATGAAATCAAAGGCCCCCTTTTTCATGGCTTCGATCGAATGTTCCAACGTTGCATAGCCGGTGATGACAATTACCACTGTGTCAGGATGATGATTCCGCACCTCTGAGAGCACATCAAAGCCGGAAATCGTCGGCATCATCAAGTCCACCAGAACTATATCGTAATGCTGTTCCTTAATCATCTGCAGCCCCTGTTCGCCATCCGGTGCCGCGTTTACGACAAATCCTTTGTCGGAAAGAACGAGAGCGCAGGCATCGCGAATTCGTGGTTCATCATCTATGATCAGAATTCTCGGAGTATGGAGACTGAATTCAGCTGAAGGGGTGGTCATTTACGGCTCCTCTTTGTTTCATTTGACAGGTTGGAGTGTACGTTAACCGTCGAGAAAGACGATTTTCGATCATCCAAACTGTTGTAATAAAAAATTAAGATCCTCGCAATTCCAACTTATTAACAACACTCTGATAGATGATCCCATATGTCGAATTCGCCAAATTGCAAGAGATACCTCAAGGCTATTATTTGCTGGGGATCTGGCGGGATAGCCATAACAATACAGAGGAATAATTGAAAAAACAGTCAATTACCATGCAAAAAAGGGTTGTGGAGCAATATGGAAGAAATATTTATGAGACGTATCCTTGGGAAATAGAGGAGGTTTTTGCAAAGAAAAAAAAGCTATCATAACAGTATTAATTTATTATAATGATTTAGATCGAATTCTTTACGATTCCTTATTTTACTCGTATCCGGTGCTTATCCGCTTTAAATTGTTCGAAGCGATGCAAATGGTTCGGGTCCCATCTCATGGAGGATCTTGTAGTGACCAGGATTATCCCCAAGCAGGAGAATGAAGAAAGAATTGGCTCAGTCCTAGTGGTTGGTTCAGGCATAGGAGGTATGCAGGCTGCACTGGACCTTGCCAATAGCGGTCTGATGGTTCATATGATTAATGATGAACCGTCAATAGGAGGGACAATGTCCAGGCTGGACAAAACATTTCCCACCGGTGACTGTGCTATGTGTATGATCTCCCCTCGCATGGTGGAATCCAGTCGACATCCCAATATAAAAATGCATACCATGGCCAAAGTAACAGGTGTCTCAGGTCATGCAGGCAATTTTACCGCGACCATCGAGCAGAAAGCCCGGTATGTAGACCCCGAACGTTGTACCGGCTGTGGAGCCTGTGAACTGGAATGCCCGAGTAAGGTTTTTAATGTCTTTAATCAAGGATTGGACAAGCGAAAGGCTATTTACGCACTTTTCCCTCAAGCTGTTCCCAACACCAGGGCAATAGATCCGGCACATTGCCTTTACCTGACAAAAAATGTATGTCGAAAGTGCGAAAAGGTCTGCGATGCAAAAGCGATAAATTTTGAGGATCAGGATAAATTGATCGACGTTAAGGTCGGTTCGATCATTCTTACTCCTGGTCTAAAAACCTACCAGCCTGAGATCCGTCGGGAATTTGGTTACGGGAAATTGCTGAATGTGGTTACCTCGCTCCAGTTTGAGAGACTTCTTTCCGCTTCCGGTCCATGCAGCGGCACGGTTGCCCGGCCCTCCGACGGCCGTCATCCCAAGCGGTTGGCCTGGATTCAGTGTGTGGGATCCCGAAACTCTCACAATAGTAATCCCTGGTGCTCCTCGGTTTGCTGTATGTATGCGGCAAAACAGTCAATTATTGCCAAGGAACACGACAGCGAAGTGCAGTCCACTATTTTCTACATGGAACTGAGAGCCTTCGGCAAAGACTTTGATAAGTATATCGAGAAGGCAAAAAAAGATGCCGGTGTTATCTATAAGCGGGCAATGGTCTCCGAAATTGTCGAGGATCCAAAGACCAGGAATCTGCTTATTCATACGGTTGGAGAGGATGGCAGATTGGTAAATGAAGAGTTCGATATGGTGATTCTCTCCATCGGCTTTGAGCCACGCAATGATGCCACCCAGTTTTCAAAAATCTTCGGTATCTCAATCGATGAATATGGTTTTGCCTTAACCTCCAAACTGCGACCCATTGAGACCTCAAGAAAGGGTATTTATGTTGCGGGTACCTATCAGGGACCCAAGGATATTCCGGAAACCGTGATTCAGGGCAGTGGTGCCGCGGCGGAAGCGATGGCACTGCTTGGTGATCGCAGGGGAACCGAGGTTAAGGAAGTCATCCTGCCGGATGAAAAAGATATCTTGGCGGAAGAACCCAAAATCGGCGTCTTCGTTTGCCATTGCGGAACCAATATTGCCGGAACCGTCGATGTTAAAAAGGTTGCCGAAATGGCAGCGAAAGAGCCCGGTGTTACACATTCCGAAACTGTTATCTACGCCTGCGCTCCGGACGGACAGCAGAAAATCCGGGAGATTATCAAGGAGAAGGGCTTGAACAGAGTCGTGGTCGCCTCCTGTACTCCGCGAACTCATGCGCCGCTTTTTCAGGATACCATTCGGGAAGTCGGCTTGAATAAGTTCCTTTTCGAGTTGGC
This sequence comes from uncultured delta proteobacterium, assembly GCA_963835305.1. Taxonomy (GTDB): domain Bacteria; phylum Desulfobacterota; class Desulfobulbia; order Desulfobulbales; family Desulfocapsaceae; genus Desulforhopalus_A. The sequence goes on along the minus strand of CAWIEU010000003.1, from coordinate 22,415 downwards.
GGATATTCGCGAGCAGTGTTCCTGGTGTCACATGCATGACAACGAAAACGCCACCAGGAAGGCAATAGAAATCGTCGATATGAACATCGCTAAAACCAGGCTTTTAGTACCAGTGACCACCAGCTCCGTCGGGGTGAATCATACGGCACTGGTGGTGGGGGGCGGAATTGCCGGTATGACTGCGTCGCTCTCGCTGGCCGAACAGGGGTATGGAGTACACCTGGTGGAAAAAACCGAGGCTCTGGGAGGCCTGCTCAAAAAAGTCAGGACAAATCTGGAAGGTGATGATGTGCAGAGCTACCTGGCAGATGTTGTGCAGAGGGTGGAAAACACTGCTGCCATCAAGGTTCATCTGGGCACAACGGTTGAAAAGATCGATGGATTTGTCGGCAATTTTGAATCAACGCTTGCGAGCGAAGATAAGATTGGCCACGGTGCGCTGCTCATTGCCTCCGGAGGGATCGAATACAGCCCGATTGAATATGGATACGAACAATCCGAAAGAATCATGACCCAGCGGGAACTGGAAACCCTGCTTGCCGGACAGGGGCCTGAAAATGACAAGTGCTACGTCATGATTCAGTGTGTGGGCTCACGGGAAGAACCGAATAATTATTGCTCACGGATCTGCTGCCAGGATGCGTTAAAAAACAGCATCGCCATCAAGGAAACGGCGCCGGATGCTCAAGTGGTAGTCATTTATCGTGATCTGCGAGCCTATGGTCTGAAAGAGGAGTATTACCGTCGGGCAAGAGATCTTGGAGTCCTGTTTTTTCTCTATACCCCTGAGGCTAAACCCCAGGTGGAGATTGCCGGCGACAAGGTCAAGGTCACCCTGGCCAATAAGATTCTTGGCGGTGAGATGGCAATTGATGCTGACTATCTGGTTCTCTCAACCGGTTTGAGGCCACAGCCGGATGGTGACGAATTTGCCAAGAAATTCAAACTTACCTGTAATATCGATGGTTTCCTGCTCGAAGCCCATGTCAAACTTCGACCTGTTGATTTCCCGAGCGAAGGTTACTTCCTGGCCGGTCTGGCCCATGCTCCAAAAAATCTGGAGGAAACCATTAGCCAGTCACTGGCCGCTGCCGGTCGAGTCGGTGCGCTGTTGTCACATAACAGTTTGACCGTTTCCGGGGTTATTTCCAAACACAACCGGGATATATGTATGTCCTGCCTGGCCTGTGTCAAGAAATGCCCATTTGGTGCTCCATTTATCGATGTGGACGGCCGGGTCAGTCATAACGAGGTGAAGTGCACGGGATGCGGGATCTGCGCCGGGGTATGTCCGGCTAAGGCATATCAGGTCAATTATTTTCGCGATGACCAGATCCTGGCGATGATCGATTCGGCAACACAAATGAGATGACCCGGCATTTTCTGCAATAAGTCATTTTGCAAGTGGGGAATGGATTCTGAAAGAATAGGAGTTTGGTGAATGCAGTTATGCAACAGGTCGGGTCAATAACAAGGATAGAATAATGACGATTGATGCAGAAAAAATTGAACAATCAAAAAATCCGGAGAAACCGCGAGAGGTTCCAGCGAACTGGAAGGCAAATATCCTGGCCTTTGCCTGTCATTATTGTGCCTTTGCTGCAGCCGATCTTGCGGGTGTTATGAGATTGCGCTACCCGTCCAACGTTAAAGTGGTGCGACTGCCCTGTACGGGAAAACTTGATCAGATTTATCTTCTGCGGGCCTTTGAACGAGGTGTCGACGGAGTGTTTGCTGCCGGCTGACTTGAGGGACAATGTCATTTCCTGGAAGGAAATCTCAATGCCGTAAAAAGAGTGAGAAGAGTCAAGCGGTTACTGGGGAAGGTCGGAATAAATCCCGAAAGACTTGAGTTCTACAACCTCTCCGCCGCACAGGGGCCACGTTGGGCGGAGATCTGTACTGAATTCACTGAAAAAATCGTTTCAATGGGACCATCACCTCTATGGTTTGCGCTTCAGAAAAAAAATGAATCCGCGGTAACCAAAGAAGAGACTGCCTGACGGCATTTTCGCAGGTCTACCGTTTACAGATGAAGGAGTGGAAAAGCTATGATAGTAGGAGAGCAGAAACCGTTCGATGAAATTTGGGAGATGGTCAAGGGGCACAAACAACTGACCGTCTTTGGCTGCAATACCTGTGTGGCCGTTTGTCATCAGGGCGGCAATAAGGAGGCGGAAATACTTGCTTCTGTTCTTCGCATGCGAGCGATACAGGAAGGAATTGATATTGATATAAAAAACGGCGGCATAGAGCGACAGTGTGAACATCCGTTTTTTGAATCCGCCAAAGCATTGCTGGATCAATCGGAGGCAATTCTCAGTATGGCCTGTGGTATCGGGGTTCAGTTTGTCGCGGAAAAATACACGAGCACCCCAGTATATCCCGCCCTGAATACGACTTTTTTAGGCGATGTAAAGCGGGATGGATTCTTCACCGAGAAATGCCAGGCCTGTGGAGACTGCGTTCTTGGGGTAACCGGAGGCGTATGTCCGGTAAGTCGCTGTGCCAAGCGGCTTTTTAACGGTCCATGCGGCGGCTCAACCAATGGCAAATGTGAAATTTCCAAAGATATAGACTGTGCCTGGCAACTGGTTGTGGATCGCCTCGAAGCCCTTGGTAAGTTGGATGATTATGAAAAGTTGGCTCCTGTGAAGGATTGGTCAAAAGATCGCGCGGGTGGACCTCGATCATTTAAGTTGGAGGACTTTTAATCGTGGAAATTAAAACTAACAGTAAGCTTGAAAAGGTTTTAAAGAATGGCCATCTCGCTGTTTCCAGTGAATGCGGCCCCCCACGATCCAGTGATCCGTCCGGAATTATCAAAAAAGGGCATCTTCTGAAAAATCATGTCGATTGTATCAATGTCACCGATAATCAGACTTCAGTGACAAGACTCTGCAGTCTCGCCTCCTGTATTCATCTGAAAAATGAGGGTCTTGAGCCCGTTCTGCAAATGGTGGTCAGAGACAGGAATCGTATTGCCCTGCAGAGTGATATCCTGGGGGCCGCCTCCTTCGGTATCAACAGCATGCTCTGTTTATCGGGGGACCACCAAAGTTTTGGCGATCATCCCAAGGCGCAGAATGTTTTTGATCTGGATTCCATGCAACTCTTGCAAACAGTCAGATATATGCGTGATGAAGGCAAGTTTCTTGGGGGAGATGAAATTAAGGTCCCGCCAAATCTGTTTGTTGGTGCCGCAGCCAATCCATTTGCCGATCCATTCAAGATTCGAGTGCCGCGGCTTGCAAAAAAAATTGCCGCAGGAGCCGAATTTATTCAGACCCAGTGCGTTTATAATCTGGAAAAATTTGAATTGTGGATGAAGGGTGTAGTTGAACGTGGTTTGCACGAAAAAGTTTTTATTATGGCCGGAATAACGCCCATGCGATCTGTCGGTATGGCCAAATACATGGCCCGGGCTGTTCCCGGGATGGATGTTCCTCAAGAATTAATCGATCGTTTATCCGGCGTTCCCAAAGAGAAACAGGCCGAAGAGGGAATAACTATTGCGGTCGAGTCCATTCAAAGATTAAAAGAATGTACCGGGGTGAGTGGTTTCCATATTATGGCAATCGAATGGGAGGAAAAAGTACCGGAGATTGTGGAGCGATCCGGATTGTACCCGAGGCCGGTAGTGGATTGAAGGAACATTTAAGTAGAACTGAGGTTTTCTATGTGCCAGACAAATGTGATGCTGGAAAAAAATGGTGAAGAAGAACTGTTGTTTGAAAATGTGACAACGCTTGAGGTTCTTCAAGGTGGTCTGAAAATAACCACATTGTTTGAGGGAACAAGAGAGTTGTCCGGAGTCGCGATACGCCGTATCGACTTTACCGGTGGTAAGGTTTATCTGTATCAAATAGAGTAGAATCGCCGCTAAGCAGCAAATATCGGATTATGCCTTGCTTTGGCAGAATTAGAGGGAAGATCTAAATCAGACAATATCAAGTGGAGAAACAATGGATAATGTTGATAAGTTGCGTGTGATACTGCAGCACTGGATAGAGCACAATAAAGGGCACGTGGAAGAATTTGAAAAATGGCGAAAAACTCTGACCGAGGAAGGGAAAACATCATTGGCTGATCATATAACCGAGGCTGTAAAGACAATGGCAACGGTCAATGCCCATCTGGGAAAGGCACTTCATGAGGCAGGCGGTCCCAAAACTGAAACGGAGGAAGGTCATCACCATCACGGTCACGATCACCACCATCATCATCACCATTAAAAAGCATATCGGTTTGGGCTTTCTAAATTAAAAAAGCGGAGGAAACGAATAGAAATTCGTTTCCTCCGCTTTTTTTTATGAGCTGACCAAAGTGTCAGTTGCAGTTATATCCCCAAACTCTTTTTAGCGGAGTTGAGAGTATTTTTCATGAGCATGGCAATAGTCATTGGTCCGACACCACCTGGAACAGGGGTGATTTTCCCGGCAATTTCTTTTGCTTTATCGAAATCGACATCGCCTTTTAAGATAGCCTTGCCGGTAGTTTCATTCATGCCTACGCGGTTAACGCCGACATCGATAACAGTGGAACCCGGTTTGATCCATTCCGGCTTAACCAGATCCGGAACACCAGCTGCAACGATAAGGATATCAGCCCTTTTGCAATGACTGGCAAGATCTTTTGTGCGGGTATGCACGATAGTTACAGTCGAATTTGCACCAGGACCCTTCTGGGCCATCATCATAGCAATCGGTTTACCAACAATATTGGAGCGCCCGACCACGACAACCTCCGCTCCGGACGTTTCGGTGCCGGAACGAACGATCATCTCCTGGATACCGGCTGGTGTGCAGGGCAAAAAACGAACAGCGTCCCCACCAATCATCAGGCGTCCGACATTGACCGGGTGGAAAGCATCGACATCTTTGTCGGGATCTATGGCGTTGAGAACTTTTTTGTCGTCGATATGTTTTGGTAACGGCAGCTGAACCAGGATACCATGAATCTTCGGATCCTTATTATATTTATCAATTAAGGCTAACAGGTCTGCTTCAGATATATCAACCGGCTGATCATCCTGGATTTCATGGAAACCAACACTCAGTGCGGTTTTTACTTTAAGGGTTACGTAACTGATTGATGCAGGACTACTGCCGACAAGGATGGTTACGAGACCAGGCACCTTGCCGTATTTTGCTTTCATATCGTCAACTTCCTGCTTAATCTCCGCGAGAATTTCTTTGCGAATTTCGGTTCCGCTAATAATTTGAGCAGTCATTTTTCTTTAAGCTCCTTTTGAAATGCCGAGGTTCTATCCCCAAGCCTGGTGAGGTGTACGCCAGGGATATAATTCAATATTCTCCCTGGCGTCAGTTTACGCTTGTGGGATGTTAGAATACGCCCTCAACCTTACCGGTTTCGACATCAACATCGACCCGCTTGAAGGCAGGATTTGAGCTGGTTCCCGGCATGAGGCTGATAGTTCCGGCTACAGGTACGATAAAACCTGCACCTCCATAGGTCAAAACTTCCCTGATGGTCAGGCGCCAATTGACGGGGACACCTTTCAGGGTAGGATTGTCGGACAGCGACAGGTGGGTTTTAACCATACACATTCCCATCTTGGAGAGTTCCGGATCCTTCTGGATTCGAGCAATCGCTTTGTTGGCATCTGCAGAATAGTCAACACCAGAGGCACCGTACACTTCCTTGGCGATAAGCTCAATTCTCTCTTTGATCGGCATATCCAGTTCATAGAGGAATTTGAAATCATTCTTGTCTTCGCATGCCTCAACAACGGTTTTGGCGAATTCGATAGCACCGTCTCCGCCTTTCTCCCAGTGCCTGGACAGGGCGACACGGGCACCTTCGGCTTCGCATAGCTCGCGAACTTTGGCGATCTCTGCGTCCGTATCGGTGTAAAAAGCGTTGATACATACAACGGGGGCGATTCCTGCCTTTCTGACGTTTCTGATGTGGTGAATCAGGTTGGCACAACCATCGGCAACCCAGCCAACGTTTTCGGTGCTATATTCTTTCGGCATAGCCTTGCCGGGAACCGGAACTGGTGCCCCGCCGTGACACTTGAGCGCCCTGATGGTTGCAACAATAACCGCACAGTCGGGCTTGAGGCCGGAATAACGGCATTTGAGGTTCCAGAATTTTTCAAAACCGATATCAGCGCCGAAGCCGGATTCGGTAACATGATAGTCGGCCAGTTTTAAACCAATCCGGTCGGCGATGATGGAACTTTGGCCGATAGCTATATTGGCAAAAGGACCCGCATGGACGATAACCGGTTGTCCTTCGAGGGTCTGCATCAGGGATGGATTGAGAGCGTCAACCATCCATGCGGTCATTGCGCCGGCGACCTGGAGATCTTCGGTGGTGACGGGCTTGCCTTTTTTGTTGTAGGCAACAACGATTTTGCCCATTCTTTCTCTCATATCTTTGAGATCTCTGGCGATAGCCAGAATAGCCATAACCTCGGAAGATACTGCGATGCCGAATTTTGATTTCATCATGAAACCATCAGACTTGCCGTTAACACCGTCTATACCGATAATAATATTGCGAAGCGCCTGGCAGCAGAAGTCCATAATCCAGCCCATTTCCACGTTGGTCGGGTCTATGTCGAGGCGTTTCATGCCGGAGAGTCTTTCCAGCTGCTCATCGTCATAGTTTCTTTCGTGCTGCAGGCGTGAGGTTAAGGCAACCATGGCGAGGTTGTGGGCGTTCATGATGGCGTTGATGTCACCGGTGAAACCCAGAGAAAATGGGGTGAGCGGAATACATTGAGCAAGTCCGCCACCTGCCGCGGAACCTTTGATATTCATGGTTGGGCCGCCGGATGGCTGACGGATGGCTGCACAGACACTTTTGCCTATCTTGCCGAGACCCTGGACAAGACCCATTGAAGAGGTCGATTTGCCTTCACCAAGCGGAGTTGGGGTAATTGCCGTAACATCAATGTATTTGCCATCTGGTTTGTCTTTTAAACGATCAAGGACTTTGCGGAAATCGATTTTAGCAATGTAATGACCCTGTGGAAGGAGTTCTTCTTTGGTCAGTCCCAGCTTTTCACCGATCTCATAGATCGTCAACATCGTTTTTTCTGCATCCTGCGCAATCTCCCAATCTGCGTGTTTGGTAGGATCTAAAGCCATTGTTCACTCCTTTGTTAGATTGAGGCTCGACGTGAGCCAAGTTTAAAAAAACGGCGTTTATAACGTATGGTGAAGCCTTGAAATAATTTTCACTGCTAAGATACTACAATACCGGAACCGGTAGTAAGTGCGAAGAGGGGAAATGATTGAAGCTGGCTGAATCATAAAATATTTCTCCAGTAGATCGAGCGATTGCTATCTGGTTTCGTCGTAATTGCGACTCATTGAACTGACTCAAACAACAGCAAATTGGTACCATAGAACTTCATGATTATCAATTGCTTTTAATTGAAAGTGTTCTGAAAAATGTTTTATTAATACAACCGAATAGATAATGAATCTTCGTCGTTATTTTCGACTATTTTGAATTGCGGATATCTAAAGCAGTCTTCAATATTATGCCAAATGTACGGAGAGGGTGATTGTATGTTGTTGGGCAGATAGTTATATGTAAAACCAACTTCTGGCGGGATTCGGATTATCTTGCTCCAAGATATTGTTGTTAGGTGAATTATCCTGATATGAGAGTAAATATAGTTAGGAAGTTGTTGTGGTGCGAACTGTTCCTGTTGTGCGATCTGTCTGGAGTTTGGGAAATGTCGTTTGTCATGGAGATGGTGGTTTTGTTCTCTTGTTTAATAAGCGATTATGAATGTACTTTCCGAGAACGCTGACGGCTATGTCTGCAGATCTAAACACCGGCAGGCCGTGATTCTGGAAGCCATCCGCCATGGGATCGTAAAGTTTGCCGCTGTCTACAACGATAATCAGAGGTTTGGACGAAGCTGCATTCAGAGCGGAGATTTGTTCGACAATGGAATTTTGCGAACCGAAGATGTGGTCTTGGTAAAGTTCTTCCGGCAGCGTATGGAGCAGAGGTGTCAAGGGAACAATCGCTGCGATAACCGCATCGGTATACTCATCTTCTAGAAGGGTCGTGATTACCTCAGCATAAACATTTTCTGAGGCCATGGGAGTTATGTCGAGCGGGTTGTGCACACTGGTTAGACTCTCCAGCTTGGCACCGCTCAGGATCAGGCGTAACTTATGCAGGGAAGGGCCGCTGAGGCCGGCCATCTCCAACCGGTAGTCTTCGCCAAGAATATTGTCGGCAATTCCCACTGCTTCATATCCGGCATTGCTCACGGCTGCCAATCTGTTTCCGGTAATTGTTTTGTGATAAAGGGTACAGGACAGTCTCAGTAATCCTTCAAAGACATTGAAGGTTTCCGCAACCATTGCACCCGACTGGCTTATGCATGACTCGCAGACCATGTAATCGCCTGCTATGGAAGCGGTATGTCCCGCCAGGGCATCCTTGCCTTCCGGAGTGCGGCCGGCCTTGTAGAAGATTAACTCCTTACCTGCCTCAATCGCCGCTCTGACGGCCCTGGCAAAGCTTAGGCCATCGAGATCGGTAAAGCCTTCCATGTAAAAGGCCAGAGTTTGCAGTTCTGGAATTCTGTTTAAATAATGCAGAAAGTCACCGGCGGTCAAATCGATTTGATTACCGATTGAAATTGCATAGGCAGGGTCAAGGAAGGCGAGAGTGCTCATTCGGGTAATCATATAGGCACCACTCTGGCTTATCAGGCCCACGGTACGTACGTAGGTTCCACGAGTCTTAGGCAGTTTTGAATCGGGAATAAACATGGCGTCATACCTGCCCGGATGCGACAGAATACCTAAGCTATTCGCTCCAAGAAAAATTGGTGGTTGGGAAGATGCCGTGCGGGCGGCGATAATCTTTTGCTGGATTTCGGTTACAACGTGCCGCTGTTCGGGTTGCTCGCCGATTCCTCCTGAAACCAGGATGACACTTTCTGCCAGATTATTCTGCAGAATTTCATCTATAATGTCGGGAACCTGAGCGCCATTTACCGCGAGAATCAGCAGATCGACTTTATTCTTAAGGGCAGAGAGATGGGATATAGTGGGGATATTTTCGATTTTTTCAGCTTCCGGATGAACAAGTATAAGATTTTCCGGTGAATATCCATTGGCGAGAATATTGTGCAGGATAATACGTCCGATATTGGTTTTCTTTGTGGATATTCCGACAATGCCGATCGTAGCGGGGTGAAGGAGTCTGTCGATTTTCTCAATCGGTCTTGTTGCATAATTCTCTTTACCGAAGGAAAATCTACATAATCCATCGAGGGGCATCATCAGATAATTACTGAAAGCAAAGGGATTAACCTCCAGTTCCTCAATGGTGTAGGGAGAAAGGGTATTTGCAGGAGAAAAGTAACGGGCGACCTGTATGAGTGCCTCAAAACATTCAAGTAGCTGATTGTCGGTGACGATGCGTTTTTGCCCCCGGGTCAGGCCGGCGAGTTTTTTGTAGGAGATGGTCTGTTTGAAAAGGTTGAAAAATGCCTGGCCGTCTACCAGCTCAGTTGAAGCGGAAACTACGGCCTGACCTTTTCTAAATCTTGCCGCATAGAGTTCGGTATCTCTGCCACCTAGTCCTGCACTGATGATCATGCCGAATTCGCGACTGTTTCGCAAACTGACAAGCAGTTCATTCCCGAACTCCTCAGAATCAGGCGGCATATACTGGCAGAGCAGATAGCCATGGATATCTGCAGCGATAGCTGCCAGTAGCTCCTTGTTTGCCAATCCACGATAAGGCTGGGGGGCCTGATCGGGATTACGCTGGATAATGTCGGCAAACTTTTCCGGTATCTCAAAGCTCATTCGTCGAATGGTGGAGAGAACCTCTTCCCCTTTTTTATTGGTAATCCTGACACCGTCTACATCACTTTTATGCAGGATATATTGGGAAGCGATTTTTATTACGACCCGCTGGCCGGGCAGCGCCTGAAGCTTTTGTATATCAAGTCGTTCGTTTTTGGGCAGGAGATAGAATCGTGGCGGCGTCTCGCTGCCTGTCATCTGGATAAATCGATAAACCTCATGCTCAAAGAGATGGTTTCTTCCTTCATCCTTTGCAAGTTGGAAGAGATTGGTGAGGCCCGGATAGTCGATATGTGTTTGCATGAAGTCTTCCTGACAGGATGAATAATAGTTGATTATCTCTGACACCGCACAGAGCGGGGGTATAGGAACCTTTAGAAAGCGGATTATTTCGGCAATCAATAAATAATGATAATGCAATCCGTCTCTTTTAACAGAGCTACTCACCTCTCAATTCCATTACAAAACGTGCAAATGCACACTTTGTGGTATTGTCGGATTCTCGAAAAGATTTACAATGATCGAGGTTTCCAGTAAGGCGGCATACAGCCAGAGAGCTTACACCAGCTGAGTAAAAAATCCTAATATGAGGTAGTATCATGCCTAAAAAAGTAGTGATTATCGGAGCAGTGGCACTAGGTCCAAAGGTGGCTTGCAGACTAAGGCGACTTGATCCGGAGATCGAAATCACTGTGATAGATCGCGATAATCTCATCTCTTATGGTGGGTGCGGAATCCCATATTACGTCGGTGGGGATATAAATGATATCGAGGACCTTTACAAGACGACCTCCCATGCGATTCGGGATCAATTGTTTTTTATGAACTGCAAGGGCATAAAAGTTCTTACCCGGGTTGAGGCTACAGCGATAGAGCGCCGGAAAAAACAGATCAGGGTCTGTCATCTCGATACTGGAGAAGAACAATATCTCCCGTATGATAAGCTGGTGATTGCGACCGGTGCTCAGGCCATTCGTCCGCCTTTTCCGGGTGCCGATCTGGACCGGGTGTTTACCGTATCGGACCTGCATGATGCCGAAACCATCAAAGGACTGATGTCCGGCGGGAAAGTCGGCAAGGCGGTAGTTATCGGGGCTGGTGCCATAGGACTTGAAATTACCGAGGCTCTGACCGACCTGTGGGGGATTGAGACAACTCTCATCGAGATGGAGGATCAGGTACTTCCAACACTTCTGGGAAAATGTATCGCCAGGGTGACAGCAAAAGAACTGGAGCGGCATGGAGTCCATCTGCTTCTTGAAGAAAAGGTTCTGGAGATTGCCAGGCAGAACGAGAGCGAACAGCTTCTGGTAAAGACCTCAAGAAATACTATCGAGGCTGATATCGTTGTCCTCTCGGCAGGTGTTCGTCCGAATACCGTCCTGGCAAGAGAAGCGGGACTCGCTGTCGGTATGTCGGGAGGAATTAGTGTTGACCGGCGGATGCGAACCAGCGACCCTGATATCTATGCCGGTGGTGATTGTGTCGAATTGCGGAATCTGGTCAGTGGAGAGAACATGCTGATGGCCCTCGGCTCGCTGGCGAATAGGCAAGGCAGAATTATTGCCACGAATATCAGCGGTGGTCAGAGCCATTTTACCGGGACCGTCGGGACCTTTTGTGTCAAGGTTTTTGATCTGGGAGTGAGTAAGGCAGGGCTCACTTATCGGCAGGCCAAGGAAACCGGCTTTGATCCGGTCTATGCAGTTGTTTCTCAAGCGGATCACGCCCATTTTTATCCGAGGTCCGAGCTTATCTATATTTCTCTGCTGGCTGACCGGAAGTCACGTAAAATACTGGGTATTGAAGCAGCAGGCAAAAACGGCGATGCGGTCAAAGCAAGAGTTGACACTATTGCGGTGCTGCTCAAGCATGGACTCGATGTTGATGAGGTCTGCAGCCTGGAGACCGGATATGCGCCGCCGTTCGCCTCGGCCATGGATGTGATAAACAATGCTGGAAATGCCCTGGATAATGTTCTTGCAGGTTATAATCGACCTATTGATGTGGCCGATTTCCTCTTTGAATTCAACCATAAGGATATTCGGGTTCTCGATATCCGTGGAGAAAAAGAGGCCACACCCTTTAAGGAAAAGTATGGCAGCAGGTGGTTTAATATTCCCCAGGATCAGTTACGCAGTCGAGTAGGGGAGATCTCCAGGAGTGAACCGTTTTTTCTCCTTTGCGACACAGGACCAAGATCCTATGAAGCCCAGGTATTCCTCAGCTCTCAGGGCATAACCAATACCAGAAATATACAAGGGGGTTTTGCCATGATTAAGGTTACGGATCCTGAATTTATTTAGTGGAGATACATCCACCGGCTCGTTATCGATGAGTTGGTGGCAGTATTTGAAAATATTATTTCTCGATACCATGCATAGTCAAGAAATTGCAGGTTTTTAATTCCCGTTCATAGCCGATGGTTTTTCGGCAACTTCTGCTATGTTGAACTGTTTTACTTCCCCTTCAAGAGTGATAACTGTCCAGTTGCCACTTTTGTCGTAGGCTTTAATTAAACATTCGATTCGATCGCCGTTCTGCAATGCCAGTGCACACTCTTCATGGACATTTCGGTTGACAATTGATTGAAAAGGATTGGTCTCCGCGATTTTTTTGAATTCAGCTACCGCTTTTTCAAATTTAAGAATTCTCTCGTATTCAGCAGGATCAAGTTTCTGTAACTCCTGCCGCAGTATTTCAATCTCTTTTTTTCTGGCCGCAATGAGTGATATGGTCTTTTCCATTGCAGTCTTCTGGGCGGAAGGGATGGAAAAGAGGATCTGTTTCTGTATTTCCACATCAGCTTCAATGTAGTTGATTTTTTTCAGCAGAGCTTCTGTTCTTTTATGTGCCATGGCAATTATCCGATAGTAAGGGAAAAATCCTCAAGTAAGAGATAGTGCTACGATTTGCCGGTTTGTGCAAGCAGTTAATCAACAACCTTGTCCCTTTTTGCCCCTGGGGCGGGAGCCTCACTTTCTAGCGCATTGCTCAAGCATTCATCAGTCATTTCATAATTTCCATTGTCATCTTGCTCCTTCAGCGGTACAAACTGATTGATTTTTTATGATAAGTATATGTCCTGCAAATATGTGCCGATATTAGCGATGGGTAGTAAAATCAAAAAATGAACAGAACGTCATGAATTCAGAAATACTTCTCATAGTTCTCCCGGTATTTTTGGTGATCGGATTAGGGTTCAGCTTAAAGAGAACCGGACTTGTGAACAGTGAATTTCTGTTCAATCTTAATCGACTGATCTATTACATCGCTTTACCTGCGCTGCTCTTTTATAAAATCGCCACGGCTGATTTTTTTGTCAGTTTCAATGGAGCCCTGCTTAGTGGTCTGGTTGTCAGCATTCTGGCTGTCTTCCTGCTTTCCTACGGTTATGGCAGCTTTCGGAAATACAGGCCGGCTGTACAGGGAGCATTCTGCCAGGGGGCTTTTCGAGGAAACCTTGCCTATATCGGTCTTGCAATAGTTTATAACGCCTACGGCGAAGAAGGATTTGCTGTCGCGGGAATATTGCTTGGATTTCTGGTGCCGCTGCTTAATTTTTTATCGGTAGTGGCGTTGACTCTTCCGCAGCGACGGGACAGCTATCAGCTTGGCGGGTTTTGGCTGATAAAACAGATCGTTTGCAATCCTCTCATTTTGGCTTCCTTTGGCGGAATAATCTGGAGTTTTCTCGCGTTCCCTCTGCCACAAATAGTTGATAGAGCTTTTGGGATTGTTACGGGTATGTCGCTTCCGCTGGCGCTTATCGCCATAGGAGCGTCCTTTTCATTCAGGAAATTGCGGGGAGATTTAGCGATTGCCGCCTTATCCACCTGTCTGAAAATCGTTGTATTACCGGTGCTTGCCGGAGGATTGGTATATTTTCTTGGAGTGCGCGGGAAGGAATTGGCCATTGGGGTAATGCTGGCTGGTACTCCAACAGCAACGGCTGCCTATATTATGGCACAACAGTTGAAATGCGATGCTGAGCTTGCCGGTGCCATCATTATGCTCTCCACCCTCTGTTCGCTTTTCACCTACACCTTAGCCCTCTATCTGCTCAAGTTTGTAGGGGCGTAACACAGCATGGACCGATCTGCAGCATCACTTCAGGTTTTGCTGCATTCTCATAGGCAGTTTTGCGTGATAATTAGTCTTCAGGAAATCTTTAAACTCGCTGATAACCGTCAGTCGTCCCTGCTGGTACTGCAGACTTTCAGGATCGTCTGCCAGGTGTGATATCTTGAGTTCAATGTTTTTTTTTCTTTGGTCCAATACCTTATAAAGATCAAGAAGATAACTGTAAACCATGAAATATCACTCCTCAATAATAATTGAAATCCCTGAGGTCGATGTTGTCGCCAAGATACTTACGTATCCAGTGTAATTCATCGAGACGGCCCTGGACATTCGGATTCTCTTTGCCATTCTCTTCAATTATTTTTTCAGCTTCCGTGATTTTAAGTTTGAGATACCGATGTATCTCTATTGAATATTCGTTCGGCATTGTCTGTATACATCTACAAGATAAGAATAGGGGAAATTCCACCGAACCGCTATACTATTAAACAGTCCGGTGGAATGTATAGAGGAGAGGATAAAGCTATTATTTCAAATAGTTGAGAATGATGTTCAACACTCGTCGAACTGGTTCGGCGGCACCCCAGAGCAGTTGATCTCCCACAGTAAAAGCGGCCAGATACTCCGGCCCGAATTTCATTTTATGGAGTCGTCCGACCGGAACCGTCAACGTTCCTGATACTTTTACCGGAGTAAGTTCCTGAGAACTTCGGGACCTGTCATTTGGAATAATCTTGACCCATTCATTATGGGTAGCGATGATCCGCTCTATTTGTTCTATACTGATATCTTTTTTCAGTTTAATGGTTAGTGCCTGGGAATGGCACCGCATAGCGCCGATACGTACACAGAGACCATCGATCGGGATTATCCGGTCAGCACTGTTGCCGAGGATTTTATTGGTTTCTGCGATCCCTTTCCACTCTTCCTTAGACTGACCATCGGCAACAGGCACATCAATCCATGGGATAAGGCTGGCGGCCAGGGGAACACCCCAGCTATTAGTGGACAGGGAGCCATCATTCAGCTTCGCGGTGATTTTCTTATCGATATCAAGAATGGCGGAAGATGGATTTGCAAGAAGATCCTTAACTTCACCATGAAGTTCCCCCATCTGAGCGATGAGTTCCCGCATGTTTTTTGCTCCGGCGCCGCTCGCTGCCTGGTAAGTCATCGAACTTATCCATTCAATCAGATCATTTTCAAAGAGACCGCCCAGCGCCATCATCATCAGGGACACTGTGCAGTTGCCGCCGATATAGTTTTTAATTCCTTTCTCAAGGCCGGCGTTTATAACTGAACGATTTACCGGATCCAGAACGATGATAGCATCGTCCTGCATTCTAAGAGTAGATGCAGCGTCAATCCAGAATCCGTTCCATTCGCTCCGAAGGGGCGCGTAGATCTCCGAGGTGTAGGAACCGCCCTGGCACGAAAGAATAATATCCATTTCCGCCAGTCGGTCGATGTTCTTGGCGTCTTCCAGAATCGTCGGACCGAAGCCGACGTCGGGGCCGGCTTGCCCTACTTGAGAGGTTGTGAAAAATACCGGTTCAAAACCGTGGAAATCCTGTTCCGTCAGCATCCGTTCCATAAGAACAGATCCTACCATTCCTCGCCAACCGATAAACCCTACCTTAAGCATTGCAGACTCCGTGGATGAAATTGTAATTAAAGGTACTCTGAGAGGAATCCCAAAGGTTGAAAATTAAATTGCGAACTGTCGATTATACATAAATCGCTTAAGAAAAGCGCGAGAAAAAAAAAGACGGTGTCGCCGGTAGTTATGTCGATTCAGCGGGAGAAGAAAAGAGAAAGAAGCCAAAGATAAAAGAACCGATAAGTATATAGATATCAGCAAGATTGAAAATACCAGTGCGAAAACTGCCTAGCCCAATGCTTAAAAAGTCTGTCACTCCACCGTGATGTAGAAGCCGGTCAAGAAGATTGCCTATCCCCCCGCCTGCAACAAGGATCAATGGGAAGTCGTAATGGATCGTTTCTTTTTTTAAACGAAAGAAATATAACAGGTAGCCGAAGAGAACAAAAAAGACACAAATATTGAGGAGAAAAAAACGAATGTTTTCAGGAAGATTATTAACTATACCCAGAAAACCGCCATGGTTTTTGACAAGGGAAAATTTGAAAAAATTATGTAAGTAATTGAATTCGTGGTCTTTACCAATTAATCTTCCAGCCAGATATTTGGTGTATAGATCGGTGCTGATGGTGATAAAAAGGAGGAGTGCGGGAATAATGACACTCCGTTGATTCCTTTGTTTTGTTAACTGACAGGAAAACATTTACTCAATCCAGGTTGAAGAGAACGTAACGACAGACGATAGAGCGAATTTTGTATTACTTAATTTCCTATTTACGAAATTATGTGTGGTATCAGAGCTTATGCAGGAGATCTACTATCGGCTGTAATCCGCTGAATGTCAAGAATTGCTGGATTTGTCCTCTAGTCACATAACATAAAAACTTGCACCTGGATAAGGATTTCGATAGAGTACGCCCGTTTGGAATACAAATTTAGTGAGATATGGTGGCAGAGTCAGGAGAATATATGGTGAAAATAGGAATTATAGGTGGGTCCGGTCTTGATGATCCGGATATTTTGCAGAACCCCCAAAATATCGATGTTGATACACAGTACGGGAAACCTTCTTCTCCATTGGTGGTCGGCAGGATTGCCGAGGTGGAAACGGTGATTCTGGCAAGGCATGGGCGCAGGCATCAATATTGTCCGACCGAAGTAAATAACAGAGCAAATATTCAGGCTCTGAAACAGGTCGGCGTCAGCCATATCATTGCCACGACGGCCTGTGGCAGCTTAAGGACCGAAATTAATAGAGGTCATCTGGTCATTCTTGATCAGTTTATCGATTTTACCCGTTTCAGAAAAAATACCTTCTTCGATTCCTTTGACAAAGGTGTTCACCATACCGCCATGGCTTATCCTTTTAATGAAGACCTGTGTCGCAAATTGTATGAAACTGGTCAGGAGCTTGGTTTCACAGTGCATCCTACAGGTTGTGTGGTTACCATTGAAGGTCCGCGTTTTTCTACCGTTGCGGAATCCCGGATGTTCCGGAATTGGGGGGCAGACGTGATAAATATGTCCACGGCTCCAGAAGCAATGCTCGCAAAAGAGGCGGAAATTCCCTATGCCGCCGTGGCAATGTCTACGGACTATGATTGCTGGAAAGTTGACGAAGCACCCGTAACCTGGGATGAGATTCTCTCGGTTTTTCAGCAAAATGCTGATAATGTAAAACAACTTCTCGTGGAAGTGATAAAGAAATTTAAATAAGCAAGGCGAATAGAGGGAAAATATGGATTTGAAAAAATGCGTTCGTAGCATTGTTGACTGGCCGATTCCAGGAGTAATTTTTCGGGATTTAACGACCTTGATGAAAGATCCGGAAGCACTGCGGGAATCATGTGATATCTTCTATGACCGTTACCGAGATAAGCAGGTTGACAAGATTGTCGGTATCGATGCCCGTGGTTTTGTTTTCGGAGCTGTACTGGCCTATAAGTTGGGTGTTGGTTTTGTGCCTGTACGAAAAAAAGGCAAACTGCCCCATGATACCATTGAGGAAATATATAGTCTTGAATATGGCTCCGGCACAATGGAGATTCATAAGGATGGCATATGCCAGGGGGAAAAGGTCGTTATCATCGATGATCTCATCGCAACGGGCGGGACTATCGGAGCAACAGTTAAACTCGTGGAAAAACTCGGAGGAGACATTGTCGAGTGTGCTTTTCTTATCGAGTTGCCAGATCTGAAGGGTAGGGAACAGATAGCGAACTGTGCAATTTTCTCGATAATGGAGTTTGAAGGAGAGTAAGACCTCAATCGGTCGGTAGCCACAACATTGCTCGCTGATTGAAGAACAAAATCAGGATAGCTATAAACGGCAAAAGCCCCGGAGCAGCGTAGAGCTGTCCGGGGCTTTTGTGCGCAAAGAAACGGCGGTGACCTACTCTCCCACACAGTCGCCCGTGCAGTACCATCGGCGCTAAAGAGCTTAACTTCCGTGTTCGGAATGGGAACGGGTGGATCCTCTTTGCTATGACCGCCGCAAAATCAGAAGTCGATGACAGAGGACAGAAACAGTGAGTGCCTGCGGCAATTTCGGCATGGGACTGCAACGAACTTTTTTTATCCTTTGTTATAATTTACTTTAATCCCCACACAGCATGGGGATATTTTCAGTACCCCTCTAAGGTATAATCCTCTCAAACGGTTCCTGCAGAGCAGGATTACGTAAGAGTCGCTAAATAATCGAATAGTAGGGTAGTCAGTAGGTTGTTAATCAAAAAATATGGATAAGCCGCACGGCTGATTAGTATCGGTAAGCTCCATGTGTTGCCACACTTCCACACCCGACCTATCGACGTGGTGGTCTACCACGAGCCTTCAGATGGCTTTACGCCATGGGATATCTTATCTTGAAGTGGGCTTCCCGCTTAGATGCTTTCAGCGGTTATCCCTGCCGAACTTAGCTACCCAGCAATGCCCCTGGCGGAACAACTGGTGCACCATAGGTTCGTCCATCCCGGTCCTCTCGTACTAGGGAAAGATCTCCTCAAATATCCTGCGCCCGCAACAGATAAGGACCAAACTGTCTCACGACGTTTTAAACCCAGCTCACGTACCACTTTAATTGGCGAACAGCCAAACCCTTGGGACCTGCTTCAGCCCCAGGATGTGATGAGCCGACATCGAGGTGCCAAACCTCCCCGTCGATATGGACTCTTGGGGGAGATAAGCCTGTTATCCCCGGAGTACCTTTTATCCGTTGAGCGACGACCCTTCCATGCGGAATCGCCGGATCACTAAGACCTACTTTCGTACCTGCTCGAGATGTCTCTCTCGCAGTCAAGCTCCCTTATGCCTTTACACTCTACGGCTGGTTTCCAATCAGCCTGAGGGAACCATCGCGCGCCTCCGTTACTCTTTAGGAGGCGACCGCCCCAGTCAAACTACCCACCAGACAATGTCCTGGATCCGGATCACGGACCGCAGTTAGATTCCTAAGATAACAAGGGTGGTATTTCAAGGTTGACTCCATCGACACTGGCGTGCCGACTTCAAAGTCTCCCACCTATCCTACACATGTTATCTCAAAAACCAATGCCAAGCTATAGTAAAGGTTCACGGGGTCTTTCTGTCTAGTTGCGGGTAACCGGCATCTTCACCGGTACTACAGTTTCGCTGAGCCCCTGGTTGAGACAGTGGGGAAATCGTTACGCCATTCGTGCAGGTCGGAACTTACCCGACAAGGAATTTCGCTACCTTAGGACCGTTATAGTTACGGCCGCCGTTTACCGGGGCTTCGGTTCAATGCTTTACCTTGCGGCTGACATGTCCCCTTAACCTTCCGGCACCGGGCAGGCGTCAGACCCTATACTTCGTCTTTCGACTTCGCAGAGTCCTATGTTTTTAGTAAACAGTCGCTCCCCCCATTTCACTGCAACCTGACTAGGCTCCGTTAGTAAATAACTTCACCATGCAGGCACACCTTCTCCCGAAGTTACGGTGCTATTTTGCCGAGTTCCTTAACCAGAGTTCTCTCAAGCGCCTTGGTATCTTCTACCTGCCTACCTGTGTCGGTTTACGGTACGGTCACATTCATAACTAGATACGAGGATTTTCCTGGAAGCATGGAACCAGCCGCTTTATTGTCCAAAGGACATCGTCATCACGCCTCAGTGTTAACAAGGACCCGGATTTGCCTAAGTCCTCCACCTACACGCTTAAACCGGGACTACCAACGCCCGGCCGGCCTTACCTTCTCCGTCCCCCCTTACCGTAACATTATGAAAATGGTACAGGAATATTAACCTGTTTCCCATCGACTACGCCTCTCGGCCTCGCCTTAGGGGCCGACTAACCCTGAGCAGATTAACTTGACTACAGGAAACCTTAGGCTTTCGGCGACAAGGTTTCTCACCTTGTTTTTCGCTACTCGTGTCAACATAAGCTCTTGTGGAACCTCCAGCACTCCTTACGGTGTACCTTCGCAGGCGGCCACAATGTTCTCCTACCAATCGATAAGCTGATTTAAACCTATTAACTCTGTTGCTTAGCAGAAGGGCAGTTGCGAGCAAAAAGCGCTCGCTTAATCTCTTCCTGCTCAATTAATAAACTTAAATCAGCTTATCGATTCCGTAGCTTCGGTACTATGCTTAGCCCCGTTAAATTTTCGGCGCGGTACCATTAGACCAGTGAGCTATTACGCTTTCTTTAAAGGGTTGCTGCTTCTAAGCCAACCTCCTGGTTGTCTAAACAATTCCACATCCTTTTCCACTTAGCATAGATTTAGGGACCTTAGCTGACGGTCTGGGTTCTTTCCCTCTCGACCACGGAACTTATCTCCCGTAGTCTGACTCCCGCACTGGAACTTGACGGTATTCGGAGTTTGAAAAGGGTTGGTAATCCGGTGGGACCCCTAGCCTTGTCAGTGCTCTACCTCCGTCAGTCATCATGCGAGGCTATACCTAAATATATTTCGGAGAAAACCAGCTATCACCGAGTTTGATTAGCCTTTCACTCCTATCCACAGCTCATCCGAACAGTTTTCAACCTATATCGGTTCGGGCCTCCATCTCGTGTTACCGAGACTTCACCCTGGCCATGGATAGATCACCCGGCTTCGGGTCTACCCCATGCAACTATGCGCCCGGTTAAGACTCGCTTTCGCTGCGGCTCCACCTCTCGGCTTAACCTCGCTGCATAGGGTAAGTCGTTGACTCATTATGCAAAAGGCACGCAGTCACACTGTATTGCTACATAGTGCTCCTACTGCTTGTAAGCTAACGGTTTCAGTTTCTATTTCACTCCCCTCCCGGGGTTCTTTTCACCTTTCCCTCACGGTACTCGTTCACTATCGGTCATCGGTTAGTATTTAGCCTTGGAAGATGGTCCTCCCGGATTCCCACAGGGTTTCACGTGTCCCGTGGTACTCAGGAAATCCCTAGGGTGAAACTGTATTTCGCGTACCGGATTATCACCGTCTATGATCAGCCTTTCCATACTGTTCCGCTATACATTTTCAATCCCATGTCGGGCTCCTACAACCCCAGATAAATCTGGTTTGGGCTGTTCCGCGTTCGCTCGCCGCTACTGACGGAATCTCTAAATTGATTTCTGTTCCTGCAGGTACTAAGATGTTTCAATTCCCTGCGTTCGCCTTCATTACCTATGTATTCAGTAATGAATGACGGGATATAACTCCCGCCGGGTTTCCCCATTCGGAAATCTCCGGATCAAAGCCTGTTAACGACTCCCCGAAGCTTATCGCAGCTTACCACGTCCTTCATCGCCTTCCGATGCCAAGGCATCCGCCGTTAGCCCTTAATAGCTTATCCATAAAACCTGATTAAACTTTTAAGGTATTAACTACTGTTACCTTCAAACCTGGGGGTGTCTTCCATCTTCGTTAAATGATACCTTGGTCCCTGAAGACCGGTGTACCTGAAGATAAAATCCACGGGTTCAAAGGATTTTATACTACTCTACTATTCAATTATCAAAGATCAGTGTTACACGTTACAGAACCAATGTTCTGAAGAACGGTTTCAAGGTTACCTTGAAACCGTTCTTCAACCTATTGTTTCTCTCCGCCGAAGTCGGCTCGCCAGTCTGTCATCTGGCCTTCTGGCTTCTGAGATGGTGGAGGTGAACGGGATCGAACCGATGGCCTCCTGCGTGCAAGGCAGGCGCTCTCCCAGCTGAGCTACACCCCCGGATCAGGCAGTATGGTGGGCCTAGGTGGACTTGAACCACCGACCTCACGCTTATCAGGCGTGCGCTCTAACCAGCTGAGCTATAGGCCCCTCATCAGAATCCAGAAGACAGAGGACAGAAGCCAGTGAAAAACTTCCAGCCTCCGGCTGCCTGATAAGATGCCTTCTGCTTACAACTGTCGTTTAAAGATCGAAAACCTTGCCGACACGAAGTACGGCAAAAGGGCAGGGGAACACAAAAATCCCTCAAAACTGAATAACAACCGGCAAAATGGGTTAATCCCCATGCAGAATAAATTCTGCAGTTTCCTTAAAAAGGAGGTGATCCAGCCCCAGGTTCCCCTAGGGCTACCTTGTTACGACTTCACCCCAGTTACTAATCATACCTTGGCAGCCTGCCTCCTTGCGGTTAGCTCAACTGCTTCTGGTACAACCAACTCCCGTGGTGTGACGGGCGGTGTGTACAAGGCCCGGGAACGTATTCACCGCGGCATGCTGATCCGCGATTACTAGCGATTCCAACTTCATGGAGTCGAGTTGCAGACTCCAATCCGGACTGAGACATAATTTTGGGATTCGCTTCACCTCGCGATGTCGCTGCCCTCTGTTTATGCCATTGTAGTACGTGTGTAGCCCTGGTCATAAAGGCCATGAGGACTTGACGTCATCCCCACCTTCCTCCGGTTTGACACCGGCAGTCTCTTTAGAGTGCCCAACTTAATGCTGGCAACTAAAGACAAGGGTTGC
>CAWIEU010000002.1:297500-802443 GCA_963835305.1 uncultured delta proteobacterium | reverse complement strand
CAAACATCCGGACAGGTGCTGATGATTCGTCAAACCAGAGTTCTCCGTGCCCCAAAACCCAGCGCGCAGTGCCGTCATTTTCGCGAATAATCCGATACTCTTTTTCGAATGGTTTCCTTTGTTTGATTACCGTATTTTGAAAATAGTCAAGCATTTCCTGTTGCTGGTCGGGATGAATTAATGCATTCCAGCTTTCAACCGTGCGTGGATTTTCTTTTGTTATTCCGAAAATTTCGTCCAGTACTTCAGAAGAAGTCCAGTGGTTATTTGAAATATTCAAATCATAAGAACCTATTTTTCCTACCCGTTGCGATTCTCGTAACCAGTATTCCCGTTGCCGGTACCGGGCTTCGCTTTCAATCAATATTTTATGCTTTTCTCTTTCTGCAGTTTGATCGCGAAAGACCAGCACTACTCCAATAATTTCATTTTTGTTTTTTATTGGCGCCCCGCTGTCGGCAATGGGAATTTCTTTCCCGTTTTTTGTTATCAGAAGGGTGTGGTTGGCCAGCCCAACGATTGTTCCCTTTCTTAAAACTTTATTGAATGGGTTTTCTACTTCCAGGCGGGTTTTTTCATTAATAATAGGAAATATCTCTTTCAGGTATTTTCCTTTGGCCTCCTGAAATTTCCAACCGGTAAGCTCTTCCGCAACTTTATTCATTTGGTTGATATTTCCGTTTTTATCGGTACAAATTACTGCATCACCAATGCTTAGAAGAGTAGTCCGGTAAAGTTCTTCGGCTTCTTTTATTTTTTGGATATTGAAAATATAGCTATCGATAAACTGAAACAGTTTGGATATTAAGGCAAATGCAAACGGGAAAATGATAAATACCGGCAACCAGATTTTTTTGAGGATATCAAAAGAGTGGGGTAACAACAATTGCGAAGCCAGCATTACGATGTGGGCAACCAAACCGATACCTAAAAAAACAGGAAATTTTATCGTATTCAACCTGTTTTTTAATAATTGCCTGAATACTAACCCGGTAATGCTGCAAAAAATAATGGTAGCTAATCCGGCCCATATTCCTGTTCCGCCGGAATAGGCCCTGTAAGCTCCGGCAATTATAAGAGAAACAAGAGCAGTGACCCCGCCTCCCCAAAAACCTGCCAATGTTATGATTACTGAGCGGCCGTCGTAAAAAATTCCGGAATTGTATTCGAATGGCATCATCATAGCGGCAACAGCAATCAATCCAAACCAAATTCCGCTTATGAATTGAAAATAGATTTTATTTTTTGGCCTGTACCATTTTATGATTCCATAAAAAACAGAAAGGGTAATTAATAGTGAGGCATTCTGGATAAAATTTTCGGCCATTTTTTTTCTTGCAATATAAATATTTTAGAATTAAAAAGGAATCACTTTGTCGCTGTCGACAACCCACCGGGTGAGTTCGGCCATGGTACTGATTTCTGCTCCTTCAATCAATTCCTTGTTTTTTATACCACGGGCATCGGCACACGAACCGCAGATTTTTACTTTTGCCCCTTTGCTCATGGAATATTTCAACATGCGTTCGATGTTGTAGTAACCATTGGGAGTAACCTGCCCAGGAATGGCACAATTGACAGCATCAGCCATCAGAAAAATACGTACTTCCACATCCTCATGGGCTTTGTTTAACTGGTTAGCAAGGCGTAATCCGTTGTAGGCCTTTTCTGTTCCGTATGGGCCATCGTTAATTAAAATCAGAATTTTTTGCATTTTTGATGTATTAGATAATTGATTTTAATTTTTACCAAAGATAATAATGTTGTATGTGTTTTTCCTGAAATTACAGGTTACAGAATGCATCCAATTCAATATTTTTAAACTGTTCACCATTTTATTCGCCTGCCGATATTCCATTCAATAAAGTCGGAAATATGGTATTTGTAGGCTCGCAGATTTATTCCGGCAAAATAATCTTTCCAGAAATGATATTTTACGCCAATGCGCTGGTAAAAAACCGGAGAGAGTTCGGCGGTTTTTTTACGGTACAAATAAAAACCAGGCTGAAGAATAATGGCTAACCGGTCGATTGTCAGTTCATACGAGGGATAAACACTTATGTTAATGTGGTTGCCAAAAGACAGGTCCACTTCGTCGAGCTGGCCGTTTTCCACAGTCAGTTGTGCATTGAGCGCCCCGTTGTAACCCACGGAAAAACCAGCCCCGATTTTTGATTTGTAGCTTACACTGCGGCTGAACGTATTGTTAATGCCGTAAACCGGAAAGTAAAGCCCCTGGTATTTGGTAATGATATCCACATCGTCGCCCGAATAAATTACATTTTCGGCACCGCCAAAAATACTGATGTCCCACTCCCAGTGTTGGTTGAACGAAGGTACCGGATTTTTTATAAACGAATACGAAACCTTGTTTACCTGGTAACGCAGGTTCAATTTTAGCGCCTGCATGTTTAACCCCTGATTGGGAAGTTTCAGGTGGCCGTTGGAAAAATGGTAAAGTCCGTAACCGGCGCTGGCAAACAGTTTTTTCGAAAGCTGGTATTCGAGGGTTACACCGGTTTCAATATAAACGCTTCGTTCGGCACTGATGGCAATGTTATTCGGGTTGTTCAGCGGATCGAAATTTTTCCAGTTGAAGGTGAGCCCGAGACCCAGTTCGTAATTAAAGTTCAACCGTTTTGCCCGGGCGAAAGGCGCCGAAAAATAGCCAAACACCGAAATGGGAGTTCCCAATTCGTTGGTTTCTTTAAAAAAGGCCGAATAAACGCCAATACCGTACACCGGGTAACCGTAAAATTGTTCCCATAATTTGTCGCCGGTGGTTTGTTTCAGCAATAGCAGCGAAAACGATTTGTATTCGTCGATGGTGTCGCCCGAGAAATTCTGTCCTCTCACAAAATTGTTGGTTGGAATTACTTTCCCGGTGTGAAAACTTCCCTGTATAAAAATGGGCGTGTGCGTGAAAAATGAATCCACTTTCGAGGTTTGTGCTCTCAGTGAAACAGAACATATAACCAGCAAAACCAAAAAAAGGGAAGTAGAAAGTTTATTCATTCGTCGTGTTTTAATTTTGGTTCGGTTTCGGAACTTTTGAAATTTGCAGGAAAACATAGGTGAGCGGTTCCCTGCGAGGCAAGGGAAATAAGAAACAGGTACATAACCCACCCGATTTTTTATTCCATAAATTCAGGTAGTAGTTTATTACTTGCGAAAATTCTTTGATTGTAACTTCGGGGAACTTTTCTTTCCAAAAATACTTTCGGGCATTAAGTCTAACCACCGGCATTCCCTCTGCAGCAAGTTTATCACAAATTTCCTGATCAAATTTTGTCCAGCCTCCATCGCCTGAAATAAAAAACACAAAAGGCAAATCCTCTTTGGATTGAGTTGGTGTTAGAATTAAGGGCAAATCATTTATTAATTCTGTGCTTTGTGAAACTATTGTTTTGGCAAAAATATATTGTCCGGTTATCGATAAAATTAGCAGACACAAAATCAGATACTTCATAAAATCAGAGTTTAATTGGATATGAATTTAGTTAAAATAAATAATCCAAATCCAGGTAAAAACTATTTTTACCATCTCTTTTGTCAAGCGCCATTCCATAGTCAAGTGAAACAATAAAATTGTGGTTTATAATCAAGCGCGTTCCAAGACCCACACCATGATGCAGTTTTTCTAATCCTGGTTTATAATCAAAAGTGGAACCATCAATGGTTTTATCAACAGGGTATTTTTGTGTTACAATTCCCACATCATCAAATAGATTAAACCCAATTCCTACGTTCCGTTGAAGCAGAATTGTGCTAAATGGAATATACCTTAGCTCGATGTTGGCAAGCGCAAAGCCATTGCCAATTAAACGCCGTGCTAAAACTCCACGAATGGTTTTGCATCCACCTAAAGCATCCTGAACCTGATATGAATCCATAAAATAGGGTAACATGTAAAAAGGAATGTTGCCATTCATTTTCATTTGGTAAGACAACCGGTATGTAAAAACAAGTTTTGAGCTGAGCGAAATATATTGGTGGACTTTGAAAGTAGCCATGGAGTAAGGAAATTTATTGGTTAGAAATGCAGGCGCACTGGTATAAATACCTTCTATCCAAAATCCTTTTGTTGGAATCGATTCATTATCGCGTGTATCATAAATTAAACCTAACTTATAATAAAATACTACTCCTCCATTTTTTTGATTTTGAGGAATGACGCCTGAATGAATATATTTTTCAAATAAAGTTAGCTGGTTTGAAAAATCTGGCTTTTTTTTAGGCAACGTTGAAATACTGTAATAGCTAAATCCCAGGTCCCAAATAAAATTTGGAAGCGGTAAACGTCCGTGCACATCAATCGAAATTTTTTTTACATTTTCTTCGAGATAATAATAATGTTTTGAAATGAATTGTTGACTTGCAGGATTAATGAAGTTAGAATTATATAGCGAATTATAGCCATTAAATCCGTAAAATTCCTGGAATCCTTTTTTAGTCCATGCCATATCAATAGTTAATCGCATTCCAAAAGCCAACAAATGTTTAGAATCGAAAAACAAATAATTTACATAGCCTTTTTTTGTTGTTCGTGAACTTTGTAAATAAAGATTAAATAAATATTCAGGATAAATTTTACCATCCCCGTAATAATAGAAATTCGCCAGGGCGCCATATTGTAGCCCTCTGTCTTGATTATATACAAAGGAAGGTAATATCCCAAAATCCAAACCGGTTACAATTTTCTCTTTGGAGTCAATGGTTCCCTGTCCGTAAATTAATGTCTGATCCATTAAAATACCTGTAACTACAAGGCTTAAAAATTTTAGTTTGTTTAAGAAACTATAAATCATTTTTACAATGTTATACCCAGTTTCATTGAAAGCCCGTGTGGGTTAATCTCCCATGGATTCCAGGACACATGAAACGCTTTTAATCCAATGTCCATATATGTTGATAATTTATTCGTTATCTTAAAGGTAATACCTAACCCGGAATACATGTACCAGCCCTCTTCCGAAATATTAAAAATTCCAACTGGCGGAACTTTGTATCGGTTGGCATATTCCGGGCTTGGATGGTCAGACCAGACTTTTTGGTAATTCTTAAAGGTCACTCCGGTTGATAAATGCGCAAATGGAGTAACCTTCCTGGTTTTTGTCAAATTCAGCCTGGAGTCGATAAATACTGGAATAAAGTTTAATTTGGTTAAGTCCCATCCGTTGTCAGGATGAAAGCCTGAATGTGCGTATTCCACGCCTAACCCAAGTGAATATGATGGCGAAAGTTGAAAGTTGAATATGCCGCCAAACCCGCTAAAATGGGTGCCATGTGTGGTGTACAATTCCTGAAGCTCTATCGACACATTAATCCTGCGGGACACCAGGTTTGAATTTGTGTCATTTTTTAGTTTGTGAATTGTGTTTGTTGCTGGGTTTTTAAAAGTGAATTGATTTGTGTTTGCAAATAATGAAGTTGGGACGATAAGCAAAAAAAGAAGTTGAAACCGATTCATTTTTAAAGATTTATTGTGGCTTTACATTACCATTCAAATATATTCTTTTAAAGGTTAACTTACTTCTTTCTATTCAGGGTGAAGCAGTGAAAATTATCATTAAAAAAATACTGAATTGAAATGTGATGCAAGTTGCAGATTTTTTTTACGATGGCCAGTCCTAATCCTACCGATTGGCTGGAAAGATCGACTTTGTAAAAGCGATTGAATAATTTTTCCGGCTCATCAATTTTTCTGGTCCCTGAGTTACAAATCAGCATTCGGATTTCATTCATTTCTATGCGTATTTTTCCGCCTTTAGTGTTGTGGTTGATGCTGTTCGAAAGCAGATTATTTACCAGAATTTCTGCCAGAGCCGGCGGAACAGGAACTACAAAATCTCCTTTGATTTCCGTTTCAAGAGTAAGTTGTTTCAATGCAATGAGTTCCGAAAATTCCTCGAGCTTTTCCGTAACAATGGTTTTCAGTTCGACTGTTCGGTTCAGATGCAAACTGGTTGTTTTCTATTTTGCTGAGCAAAATCAATGCTTTGTTCAGTTTTGAAAGGCGCCGTACCGAAGTATAAATGCTGTTTAGCATTTCGGTATGTTTATTTAATTCCGGATTTCCCAGCAGACTTTCCAGGCGCGAACTGATAATGGCCAGCGGCGTTTGCAATTCATGCGAAACATCTTCCGAAAACTGTTTCTGATTTTTGAAATCGGAGATGATTTGTCGGGTTAGGCCGGTAACCACATCATTTAACTGGTCGAATTCGAAAATGCCGGTGTTGTTGAGTTTTACCGGTTGCTGGGTATTTACCGAAAACTGTTCGATAATTTTAAGGTTGGAGAAAAAAGGTTGCCACACTGATTTTGCCACGCTCCGGTTCACAACCAGCAAAATCAACCAAAGTAAAAGCATTCCTAAAATCGTTACCAGTACAAGGGTGACCAGAAAATCTTCCGATTCTATTTTTGATTTGCGAAGTACGATGCGATAATAATTTCCTTCAATATTCTTAACTGCGCTTATTTGCCGGTATTCTTCGTATTCCTTTTCCCCTTCGTTATAAATAAGCGTGTCGGAAAAAACGACGGTTTCGGGTGCTATCCCGGTTTTTTCGAATTTTGGCCACCGGTTCAAAAATGGCAGTTTCGGACGATTTTCGCAGTTGCTTTTCAACCGTTTGCAGGTTTTCCGCCAGCCGCTCGTCCATTTGATGGTTAATAATTACCGATAAAATAAAATAGATAACCACGCCCGAAAACACCATAACCGCCAGCGACCAAATGATGTAACGTTTATTTATTTTTGTTAAAAGTTTCATTGGTCGGTAAATTTGTAGCCAATTCCGTACACGGTTTTAATGTAATCCTTTCCGCCGTTTTTCACTATTTTTTTTCGCAGATTGTTGATGTGGGTATAAATAAAATCGAAATTATCGGCCAGATCGATGTTGTCGCCCCATAAATGTTCGGCAATCGATTCGCGGGTAAGCAGCCGGTTTTTGTTCGAAATAAAAAACAGCAGCATTTCAAATTCCTTTTTGGTAAGTACCAAATTTTTCCATTCACCTTGCAGGCGGCCTGGTCGGGAAGCAGTTCAATTTCGTTAAATACAATTCGGGTTGCCCCGTCGAATTTCCGGCGGCGCAGCACTGCTTTTACCCTGCGCATTTAGTTCCGAAAGATGAAACGGCTTGGTAATATAATCGTCGGCGCCCAAATCGAGCCCGGTAAGTTTATCGTCCAGCGAATTGCGGGCCGAAATAATAATAATTCCGGTATCGGTATTCCGGTGTTTCATATTTTCAATCAGTTGCAAACCACTGCCTCCCGGAAGTGTGATATCGATAAGCGCCACATCGTAATGATATACCGCCATCTTTTCATCTGCATCGTTGAAATTTGCTGCCGTCTCGCACACATAATTTTCCTTTTCCAGGAAGTTTTTCATTTCTTCCAGCAGTGCCGAGTTCATCTTCTACAATCAGTAGTTTCATGTGGTGCAAGTTATCCAAACATTCTAAAGAGAATTTAAAGATGTGAAAAAATGAGCTGTCATATGTTCATTGCAGGGGTGAATCCAATTATTGGGTTAAAAAATATATGAAGTGTTTAACTTTTATTAATGAAACGATTAACGCATGTTAACAATAGAACCAAATTTTTATCTGAATTAATATTTACATTTACTTCAGAAACAAAGAACGAATGAAGCTGTTTTCATCTATATTAATTTTATTGCTGCTCATGTTAAGTTGCCCGGGGTGGGGGCAATGCAGTAAAACGGAGGATTGCAGTAAAAATAAATTAACCTGGGAAGCTGTTTCCAAAATTCAGCCGGTTGTTCTGCAGGGTACTTTGTTTGATGATCAGGAAACCAACGAAATCGATGGTCCGGATTTTTATGTAATAAATCCTGCGCCATCAATGAATACGTTACAATATAGGGAGGACACAGTTATTATTGTATTGCCGTTCACATTCCAGATACACCTTAATGCACTTTTAATTGATCTTCCTCCTCCTACGTTTTCATCATTTGTTATTCCGGTTTCATTTTCTGAATTACAGATTTTTTAATGAACTAATTTGCAAAGCACCGGGATGCAATCATTTCAAAGCGTTCATTTTTAAATATTACGATGAAACAACCACGATGAAGTTCTTCTTTTTTAATGATCATTATCGGCGGTTGCTCTGCCGGCTTTCCGAGAGATGGATTTACCATCAGGCAGACATCGAATTTCAATAAAATAAAAAATTAAATGGTATGAAAGCAATAATCAATACTAATGAATTATCCGAAAATCAGGAAATCCAAAAATTACAACTGGCCAATTCATTGGCTGCCGGCGAAGTAAAAATTGTTGACTATGAATCCAACAGGAAGAAAGGTCTTTTTATTATTTCTCTGTATTCTCAGCTTTTTTTTGAAGATAGTTTTAAGGTGGCCGTTCACCAGAACCGGCTAAATATTGTTATTTCCGAATTTGTGGAAGGCAATTCTCCGGCATTCGCCGCGGTATGACTGGCAAAATTATTCAAAACAATCATACGTCAGAATGCGAAATATTAGCTTGCTGTTACCTGGCGACAATTTCTATTTACTTCGCCACTTTCCTGGTTCCTGAAAAATTTCTTTTGAAAATTATTTTAGGGCACCCGGTGGAAAATTAGCAGTATAGTTGTAAACAGAAAGAACAGGGCGCTGTCTGAAAAAGGATTTCGCCCTTATTTCTGAATTTAGTATGTTGCCTATTGCCCGTAAAATGAAAATCGAAAGAATCACGGGTGCCTTAAAAATCTTGAATAGCGACTGGCAAATAGAATTGGTTCCTGATTATCGATGCATTTTGAACAAGTTATTTCATTATTATGTTCTCTTCTATGGCTCTTAGTTTGATGTAAAACCACACTTTAAGAACAATTTAGTGATGGTGGAGGTTTTAAAGAAGTTGAATTACAGGGGAAGAAATTGAAGAGATTTCATTATTTTTACTTTGAATATCGAATACAATTTAATAATCCAATAATCCATGAAAAGAAGAAATTTTATT
The DNA here is from genome assembly GCA_963835305.1 of uncultured delta proteobacterium. Classification (GTDB taxonomy): domain Bacteria; phylum Desulfobacterota; class Desulfobulbia; order Desulfobulbales; family Desulfocapsaceae; genus Desulforhopalus_A. The sequence continues at coordinate 793,429 of CAWIEU010000002.1, read as the reverse complement.
AAAAACGCTGCAGCAAGCGGAATTGCGCTTTCCGGAATAACCGGATTTATGGGAGCCACTGCATCTGAGTCAAAAACTTCTGCTACTTCCAGTTTTCATTTGAAATATGCCCCGCACTTTGGCATGTTTAAAAATAGTGCCGGCGACGATTTGATTGATCAGTTAAAATTTATGGCCGATCAGGGTTTTACTGCCTTTGAAGATAATGGAATGATGGGCAGGGAACCTCAGATGCAGGAGAAAATTGGCGAAACACTGACCAAACTGGGAATGGACAATGGGCGTTTTTGTGGTTGATAAAGGTGGAAATCTGGCCAATACCCTAACTGCCGGGAAAAAGGAAAATGTCGATATTTTTCTGGATGGATGCCGCCGCGCAGTTGATGTGGCCAAAAGGGTAAATGCCACCTGGATGACCGTTGTTCCCGGAGCATTTGAAAGGCGGCTTCCCATTGGAATGCAGGATGCAAATGTAATTGAAGCATTGCGTCAGAGGAGCTGAAATTCTGGAACCTCACGGGCTGGTTATGGTGCTTGAGGCACTTTCCGATTCGCCCGACCATTATTTGCAAACTTCGCAGCAAAGCTATATGATTTGCAAAGCGGTGAACAGTCCGTCGTGCAAAATTTTGTACGATATTTATCACATGCAGAAAATGGAAGGTAACCTGATAAATAACATAGAACTTGCCTGGGATGAAATTGCCTATTTCCAGATTGGCGATAATCCGGGAAGAAAAGAGCCAACTACCGGCGAAATCAACTATAAAAATGTGTTTAAATATATTTATGATAAAGGCTACAAAGGATGTTTTGGGGATGGAACATGGCATTTCGAAAACCGGCATTGAAGGCGAAAAAAGATTGATTCAGGCTTATCATGAAGTAGATTCGTTTGCAGTTTAGTATCTAAAACTCATGTTTAACAGATATTTAAAGAGGCTGTCCGGTTTTCGGAACAGCCTCTTTTTCGGTAAACATGGTTTTTATTTTTTTAGCAATATTGTAAGGTTAAATCCATTGGGTACATTCCTGAATTTTTACCATACACAGCCAAGTCCGCCGCGGTTCTGGTGTAGATTCATCAACGTACATTCGAATGGTAACTTTTCCGGTTTCCAGTGTCGATTTTTTTGATGTTTCATCCAGTTGGGCAACAGTAAGATAACCATACGAACCGGCCTCGTCGAGCAACCATGGTTTACTGTGGTCATCGCTGCCCCAGGCCCAGCCGGGTGTCTGGTTCATCCACGAAAGAATTCCCCGGTGATCAGCAGGATCGTCGCGTAACTCAGTTTCTGCTATTATCTGATCGTTGGCGGTAATTTTTACCGATCGAGCCGTGCCGTTTTTCATCGGTTTGCGGATAGCTGTTTTTTCCGTAGCCCGGGTCGGTTCCTTTTTGGGTTACCACGGTCATCCCAATTCGTTCGGCATCGCCTTCCTCCAGATATTTCGATTGCGGATAACGGGAAGCCAGTTCCGCCCTGAATTCAATGCTTTTTATTTCGTCGGCATTTAAATCCTTCGGGAAGTTCAAACTGATATTCCACGTAACCCGAACCCATTCCCCAGAATTTATTTCCGTTTTGAACGGTAAGCTGTTTAATGCTCCAGGAGGCATCGGTAAAATCAGCCGGCGACTGAGTAACCGTAATCAGGCCGTCAGGTTTTGGCGCTTCTACTTTAAACGGCACAAAATTGCGTTGAATTACATTTCCGTTGGCATCTTCCAGCGTGGTAGCAAAGAGCATTACTGCGGTTTTGTTGGGCAAGTCTACCTTTACCGGCGGCAATTCGGTGAAACTAAAGGGCACAGCTTTTGCCGGTATATCTGCTGTGGTGGTTTCAAACCTGTCACCCAGTTCATCCCAACCATACACATTGTACCTGATTTTCATATTTTCAGGAATATTGGATGTAACCGCACTTACCCCAACTGGGAATTTCAACTGTAGTTCCTCCTTTGTATGTTTTGAAAAAATCGTCTCCGGCAACCACATATAAGTCCTGGTGAAAATCTTGCATGGTCATACCCGGGAATAATTCATCGAGGCCAAATATTTTTTTCGAACGATCGAACCGGTAGTAGCCATTCCATTCATTAATTACATCGTGAAATTCAGTAAACAGAAAACCTGCAATTTTGGGTTGTTTCCGAAATTCGTTCATCATAATGTGGTATTCCCAGGTAATATCGATATCGCCGGTACTGCCCTGGTAACCCCAAACGGCGCCGCATTCAGAATTAAACATGGGTTGGTTACCCTGCACATTTCCACCAATAAAATTATACGAAGAGCCGGGATAAGTATTTTTTACAACCATATCGAAAATACCTGCCCAGTGACGTGCCGGGGCGTAGCTAGTGCCAGGTATTTATGTCGGTAACCACATGGTCAAGATTGCAGGGCGAATTATCTTCCACCAAACGGGTAGGATCGTAATCTTTGGCTTTGTGGTACCAGCTCCGCACCCATTCCTGTGTTTCAGGAGTGTACTCACGTTTTCCTGGTAGAATCTTTGCTAAACAAGCCCCAGGTTTCGTTAAAAAGCACCCACGAAAAAATGCTGGGATGATTGTAGTCGCGTTTTATTTCGTTGGTGTGCAATGTACTCCCAGTTGGCTTTGGCAGTGCTGTCGGGCTCGCCCCAGAAATTGGGTATGTCTTCCATAATTAGCAGACCAAGTTTGTCGGCCCAGTATAATTTCCGCGGAACTTCGGCTTTTATATGAATGCGCAGGCCATTTAATCCCAAATTTTTTGCCCGCAGAATTTCATCTTTCATAAACTGGTCGGTGGGGAAAGTGTAAAATCCTTTTGGATGATAACTTTGGTCGAGGGTGAGTTTCATGTAAATGCGGTTTGTTGTTTAAAGCCACATATTCAAAATCTTTGCCCGGAACTTTCATTGCCGAAATTTTTCGCATTCCAAAATAAGTGGAAACTTCGTCGTTACTGTTTTGGCCCGATAATGATGCTGTAACTTCGTATAAATAAGGATTCTCCAAATCCCATAATTTCATATTTCTTATGGGAATCACAAATGTGGCTGTATTCTGTTGCGGGACAATTTCAGAAGAAAAATTTAGATCGTTGTTTTTCCCGGTAAGTGAAAATTTCAAGGGCGAATTGGGCTTTTTTGCCAAATCGACTTCAGCAGTAACCTGCGCCTTATCAATATCAGGTGTAAATTTAATGTGCGAAATATAGTTTTTGGGCCGTGCTTCCAGGTACACGGTTTGCCACATTCCTTTGGCATTTCCGTAATACTGTTTCCCCGATGGCCGGTTATCCAGTTCCTGGTCATCAACACGAACAACTATATTGTTTTCTCCTTCTTTTAAAACATCCGAAATATTAAAATCGAAGGGAACATAACCCCCGGAATGGCTTCCCATTTCAATTCCATTTACCCAAACCGTGGTGTTAAAATCGCTGGCACAAAATACGAGATACGCATCTTTTCCTTTCCAATTGGTCAGGATTTTTAAGTCGTAAAAGTACGGTAATACCAGGCATACATCACCTTTGGCATTTCAACTTCGCTTAACGGGCTGGCCCACGAAAACGGAACCAAAATCGACTGGTCGAAAAATTCAGCTTCGTTTTGCCAGTTTTCTGTTAGTCCAACATTGGTGGAGTCGGGTTTAAATTTCCAGTATCCGTTGAGGTTTTGCCACACCGGGCGCTCAAAATCGGGGCGTGGATGTTCCGGCAAGTGGAATTTCTGTTTTGGATTGTTGTTTGCAACCTAAAATCAGTAACAGAAAAGCCAGAAGTAGCAGAAGCTTTTGGATTCATAAAAAATCGTTTAGTTGAACCTATTTTAGCGCATAAAGTTAAGCCAAAATTCTGAAAAAACGGTATGTCAGTGAGTCAACAGAATTTGTGTGTTGTAACGAATTTTAAATCGCTTTTTTATCAAGGAATCTTAACGTTGGCTTTTGAATTCTTAAAGAAAAACTGTTCGCTATTAAGGTATGTTTTGCAAAACAAAAAAACCGCTCCAAACTGAAGCGGTTCCTTTTATATCTTAATCGTATTATGAAATACTTTTAATTCGAAGATTGCAATTTAAGTTTTACATCCTTTGCGTTTTTTCCGGCTTGTAATTTTTCGGTGGTTGTGTTGTAAGAAATGTAATTGGCAACCACTTTGTATTCGCCCGGTTTAACATTTTTGAATGTGAAGTTACCGTCAAAATCGGTGTAGGTTTTTAAATCAGTACCTTCCAGTTTTACTTCCACTCCGACCAGCGATTCTCCTGATTTCACATCGCTGATGCTACCTGAAACAACAACAGAAGCTGTATTGTCGGCGTCGGTGGCCTGATTTACCGTCCTTTTCTTTTGCATTAACTGATACTACAGCTAATGCGAGTATAAAAGCGAATACTAATTTTTTCATCGTTGAAATCATTAAACTTGTTTTTCAATGTAAAATTACTGCGAAGCTATTAAAGTGGGGTTACAGAAATATTACACTTTTATTAAAGTTGTGAGTGAGATTTAATACTCGCGTTCATTAATTATTTCACCTTTTTCGTTGTAGCTTTTCCAGGTGCCGGTTTTCTTACCATCTTTATATTGAAGGGTGTACAGGAAATTTCCGTAATCGTTCCAGATTTTCCACTTGCCGTCCTTCAGTCCGTTTTTATAGTGTGCGACTGAGATTTTTATATTGTGGTCGTTAAATTTTACCCACTTGCCATGCATTTCATTATTTTTATAGGAGCGGATTTCGTTTAATTGCCCATTATCGAAATAAATATAAGTTTTCCCGTTTTTAAGGCCATCTTTGAATTTTGCCTCCATTTTAACATTTCCACTATCAAAATAAGTTACCCACGTACCTGAATAAGGTTCTCCGTTGAGCAAATATTTGCCTTCTTTCTCAACCAATTTTTGTGCTCCGGCTAAATAATTAACCGATGCCAATAAAAAGAATATTAAAAATGTTCGTTTCATATTGTATAAAATTACAGTGTTTGATTATAAAATATGTGTTTGCCGGGTTAAATATCTTAATTGCAGTATAATTTTTGATAAAAGCCCCGGAAAAATCCGGGGCCAAAGACAGCTTAAAACTGTCTTTATCAAACACTGCAAAATATAAATGTTAATAATATCCAGTCTTATTTTTCATCTTTTAGAAACTAAAACCAGTCCAGCCAAATGCAGAAGTATTGGCTCCGGTATTTCCGGCTTCAATTTTAACATTTGGGTATGAACTGTTTTCATTAATGTCGCCAATTGTACTTACCGCACCGTCTACTGTTAAACTAATAGCAGTTGCTGTATTCGCATCACCTTTGCTGTCTGTAAGGTCAATGAGGTTTTTAGCAGTACCGCCAATAAGCAAGGCATTGGTAATTGTTGCCGTTGCGCCACGACGAATTTTAATTCCGTCTTCCATTACATAATCAGAAGCATTTTTGATGGTGATATTTTTCATGATGAAATCAGATTGACCGGTGTACTCAGGATTTAAACCATCTAAGTTGCCATCTACTTCAATACCACGCGGGTCAGATTCTGTACTTACGTACCCGGGTTTCCAAATGCCATACGCATTATCCAGTGTTCCGCTCCAACCCTGGGTTACATCGAAACAATCGTCATCGCAGTCTACTGCCAGCATATTGGTTACATTAACGGTACCCCCAAAAAATTCCACTGCGTCATCAGCGCCATTGTAAACATAAATATTTTCAATTTGCGTACCGTCGCCAACAGCATCAAGGGTTAGCCCATTGTGCTCGATGGACTCGCTTGATTGTGCACCGGAATAGGCGATAACCACATATTTTAAAATTCCTGAATTATCATGAGCATCAGTTCCGCCATAAGGAATGGTTGCATCAACTTCTGTAGCACCGGTACCGCCTCCTGAAATAGGAGCATATCCGTTAATTATTAATCCGCCCCAATCGCCTTCAGCCGGATTGGTTTCTGCTGATGTAAAAGTAATTGGATTGCTGGCTGTACCTTCGGCAATAATTGTACACCTTGTTCTACAATAATATAATTACTAAAACCTTTATTGGCTTTAATGGTAGTACCAGCCGGGATGGTAAGGGTTGCTCCCGCTTTTACACTTAAAGTTCCTGTTAAATTGTATTCATTAAAATCGCTCAGAGTAACATCTGAAGTAATATCACCTTTAAGTTCCTGCGTTGTTACCGGTGTAGTTTCCGGCACATCATTTTTTTTACATCCTGCGAATAAAATCGCTACTATTGAAAGAGCAAAAAGTAATTTTTTCATTTTTCTAAGTTTTAAATTAAAAAATTTATATAAGTGTTATTGTTTAAAATTCGTAAGAAAGGCCCAAATCAAATGTTAAACCTTTCTTGTAACTTCTAAGTACAACTGGTTCAGCGCCTACTGTGCTTGGCTGACGTGTTAGTTTATATTCCGGGTTGAGCAGGTTTTGGGCCTTTAACTTTATTGCCCAATGTTGTTTCAACTTAACGGAAGACACAAAATCCAATGTTGTAAATGCATTTTCTTCAATATCTTTAAAACCGTTAACACCAATGGAATAAATACGATTGCTAACGTAGTTGGCCACCATTGATGCTGTAAATTCAAATCCATCGTTTTGCAATTGGTAAGACAAGTCGGCATTTGCAATTATTGGTGCCGCACCTTCCAGCTTTGTTTTTTTATTTGTGAATTTTAGTGTTGAATTTTCATTCTGATACACATCAACACCTGTGCTCAGGTAAGAAAAATTTAAGCCGGTGCTGAGTTTACTTTTTGTATCAACGGAAAAGATGTTCTTCCTCATTTCTACCTCGACACCACCAATTTTGGCCTGATTTGCAATATTGGCATAGGATAAAAATCCGTTGGCACTTTTAATTTCCACCCTCGAAATAGGATTTTGGATTATTTTACCAAAAACGGTTACTGAAAACAGTTCCCCGGGAGTCAGATAAAAATCCCATTTTAAATCAAGGTTATTATTGGTTGACGGGATTAAATTGGGATTCCCCTGAGAGCTCCACTGCGGCCCTTCATACAACAGGGGTGAAATTTCTTTTGACTGTGGCAAAGTGTAAGTGCGGCTCGCACTCAGGCGCATTATATTTTTATCATTCAGGTTATATTTGAGGTTAAGTTGGGTAAGATGTAAAATTTACTAAAATCGTTCAACCCCTTTTTCGCCCCGTCGTTTACATTATAATTTACGCTGAAATATACGTCGTCAGCTTTTAACCCGACATCAAGTATAAAGCTGGGATTGATCTGGTACGTAAGCTGCGTGTAAACTGAATTAATTCGTTTATCAACAAAATAAGACGATACATTGTATTCCTTATTCTGAAAATGACCAAGTTCAAATTCTTTCTGGTTAAAAATCGAATCCAGGTTGATATTGTAAAGATTCAGTCTTGGCAAAGTCGCCTGGGTGCGGGTATTATCCCAACTGTTGGCTTTGTAATCATCTCTTATAAAACGGCCTCTGTAACCAACTTCAATGGAAGAAATATTAGTATTATCGGGAGTAAGTTTATAAATCACTTTTGCCAATGGATTTATATCATTTTCCGTAAGGTCGCCGTAATACCTGTGCTGACGGCCTGCCCCGCGAAGGGGTTCCAACATGTCATTCCCGGCATAGGTAAAATAATTAACCCGTCTGTCCGGTTCCTGTCCATTGTTATAATTGTAGGCCACACCTGCATCAGCAGAAAGACGTTTTGAGAATTCTTTGTTTAACAGAAGCTGATTTACCAGTAGCGTGTTGTCGTTAATTTGCTGGCGCCTTACCAATCCCGTATAATCATATTCAGAAGCAGATTGAAACCATTCCCCATCCATTCCATAATCGTCTCTTAAAACATCAGTTAATGTGTGAATGGCAAGAAAATTATACGAAAGGTTGTACGCTTTGAAACTGTAATCAACATTTGCCATGGCCAAATGCGATACTTTCATCTCATAGTTTTTGGTGTTAAAATCACGGAAAATCGTTCCGTTGGTTGTTGTCTGACGGGTAACACCTTCCGTGAAATTGAAGTCGTTTGAATAACTTCCTATCACATAAAAAGAAAGGGGATTTTGCCGGGAGCCCAGCTTGTATTTTTTTCCCCCCGAAAATGTAAAGCTTTTTCCCAACTGAAAATCCTGTTTTGAAGGATCCAATGAATTTTTAAAAGCATAAACATCCTGGGTGGTCGGGCTCGCCGTATTTTGTGCGAAACCAAAATTACTTACCCCGTCAGGAACGAGAAAACTCCGGTCAACCGTTTCTGAATTTGCAGATGCTGACGCCTTAAGACTCAATTCAGAATCTCCCACCAATTCTTTTGAATTGATATTGATCTCAGCTCCGGCAACATCTCCACTCTTTTCACCATTAAACACTTTGGCTACATCAATTGCTCTAATGATATCTGAGTCGAAAAATTCAAGTGAAATATTTTTGTATTCAGGATCGTCCGAAGGTATAGGAAATCCGTTTAAAGTAGTAGCATTAAAGCGGTCGCCTAATCCACGAACGAAAACGTTTTTCACACCTTGCTGTTTCGAAATACCTGTAATTTTAGTCACGGCTGCTTCGGCATCGCTTGCTCCTTTACGTGAAATTTCCTGGGCTCCAATCGCCTGGGTTGACATTACCGAATTTTTCTGTTCGAGCAGAAGCATGTTTTCAGACTCCCTGTTAGCCTTAGCTACAACATTAACGCTTCCAATCTCAAGGGTGGCAGGCGATAGGGCCACATTAAGAACAACTTCACTGTTCGCCTTTACCACTACTTTTAATTCCTGTGTGTCGTAAGAAATAAAAGAAACGTCAATGGTGTAAGTCCCAGGCTGTAATTTTGGTATCACATAATTACCATCAAAATCCGTTGTTGACCCTTGTGTAGTTCCTTTAATTAGCACGGTAGTTCCTATTAAGGCTTCGTGTGTTTTTTCATCGGTTACTGTTCCTTTAATAGTTCCTGTTTGAGCAATAACCAATTGTACATTAATTAGCATCAGAATGCTAATAAATAACTTACTCATAATTTTAATTCTGCAGTGTTAATAAAAAATTGAATATAAATTCGAGGGCGAAGCAACCTCAATATTATTACACCCCGATTAACATTCATTTAAGCTATTGTTACATTTTATTAATCGAATTGTAATAATTGCTGAAAGGGTTATGATGCTTGCTTTCTGTTAAATTTCAATAAAATATAAGTTAAGTTAACTATGGAAGATTAACTGGTTTGTAAATTTTATGTGAAGGTAAATTGGTGTGTGGAATTTATTTTTTTGAAAGCGAAAAGAGGAATTCCACTCCACCTTTGGGTTTGTTTCGCACCGAAATTTCACCCTTGTGAAGGTGTACTGCATTTTTAACAATGGCCAGCCCGAGCCCGGTACCGCCAGCTTCGCGCGTTCTGCCATGATCTACGCGATAGAATCTTTCGAAAATTCGCGGGAGGTGTTCTTCAGGTATTCCTGCGCCGGTGTCGGAGTAAGATATGTAATAATACTTTTCGTCTTGATGGTATATTTTTATGGTAATAGTAATGTTTTCGCCGCCATAGTTTATCGAGTTTTCAACAAAATTCTGAAAGATGGAAAAGAGCAGCGAACCATTTCCGTGAATAACTGAAGCTTTCTGTACTTCGTCGATGAAACGGATGTTTTTTTCTTCCATCCGGTTGGCAAAATTTTCATACACTTCGTTCACCACTTTTTTAATATCGGTGGGTTTAAACTCGAACAATTCGCCGGCGTCTTCAATGTTGTTAAGTAACGAAACGTCGTTAATTAAATCGGTTAGCCGCTCCGATTGTGAGAAGGCTTTCTTCAGAAAATAGTTGTGTTTATCCTCGGGCATGGGCCAGTTGTCGATAATGGTTTCGAGGTACCCTTTTATGGAAGCCAGCGGCGTTTTAAGTTCGTGGGCAATGTTTGAGGTGAGTTGTTGTTTCAGGAGCCTTCTTTTTTCCAGCCGGGTAATATCGGTAATCACCACCTCAAAACTACGGTCGACAAATACAATGCTCTGTATTTTGTAATATTTTTCGCCTTTTGCAACTACATAATCGGTTTGCGGAAGGGATTCAATATCAATTGATTTATTCGATTCCAGGTAACCATTTAAAAATTTATTCAGTTTCCTGAATTCACTGTTTCTGAATATATCGTTAGGCGTATGAACCGGACTTTTTTGAGATGATGTTGATGTATTGAATAAACTGGCTGTTTGACAAGGTAATTTTTTTGGCCTGCGAGTAAAATGCAATTCCTTCGTTTAGTGCATTCAGGTGATTAAACAGTTTTTCTTTTTCGTTGGACAGTTCGTCTTTTGTTTTTTTCAGGTTGTTATAAATCTGAATAATCTGGCTGCTAATAATTCCCAGTTCGTTTTCGGGGAACAACATATCTTGTTCAATCAATTCATTTCTTCCGGCACGGATGGCAAAATCTTCCAGCCGTGTGATGGACTTGGCAAGTCTCCCGGTAACAAAATAGAGCACAAGGCCAATTACGGCAAAAACGGCAAAAATGAAAAAAATGTACATTCTTTCCGCTTTCAGAAAATTTTTGATTTCTACATTGTAGACCACGGCGGTGCGGATAAAATAATTGGGGTACCGTTTGGCGTAGTAATAATATTCCTTCCGGGTGGTAGACGACTGCCGGATGAAAGAGCCGGTTCCTGCCTGCAATGCCTTTTGAATTTCGGGTCGGCGCAGGTGGTTTTCCATCAGGCTGTATTTCTCCACAAAGCTGTCGTAAAGCACCTTGCCGCTCCTGTCGACAATGGTTATTCGAATGTTCGATTGCGGAATAATATTTTCGATTTCCTTTATCCGATCGATGTCTTTTGCACTGATTAATTGTTTCTGTTCAATAAATCGGTGAGTGATTTCAGAAATGTTGTCGAGGGTATTTTCCAGTTTCGAGGTGCGGTAGTTTTTTTCGCGTTGGTACTGAAAAGTAAGAATGGCAAACGTAAACAGAATAAATACCAAAATGAAATAAAGAAATATTTCGGTACGGAATGAAATCTGAATTGCCTTATACCTTTTGTTTTTCATTTATATGTTCTGAAAACTATACCCGTAGCCCGATTTGCCTTTGATGTTACTACCAAATTCGCCAATTTTTTTACGAAGCCGGGCTATGTTTACATCCACGTTTCTTTCGGTTACAATTACATCATCCTGCCAAATGCGTTTTAGTATCTCGTCGCGGCTGATGTACTGTCCCATATTTTTTAGCAAAAGCGACAAAATTTCAAATTCTTTGCGTGTAAGGTTAACTTGTTCGCCCGCCACAGAAATCAATTTTTTTGCGAGATCCACTTTCAGCTCGTTGAAAACAATCTGGTTGGAATCTTTTTTTTTCATTGTTCCGCGTTTCAGAATGGCTTTTATGCGGGCTACTACTTCTTTTATCGAGAATGGTTTGGAAATATAATCGTCGCCGCCCACATTAAAACCGGTAAGTATATCGTTCTCTTCACCTTTGGCAGTAAGGAAAATAATTGGAACCATCAGGTTTCTTTCTTTGCGGATGATGTTGGCTGTTTTGTAGCCCGAAATGCCTCCCATCATTACATCGAGTAAAATCAGGTCGAATTCCTCGAGTGGTTTTTTTAACGCATCTTCACCCGAGTGGGCAATGTCGATGATAAAACCTTCGCTTTCGAGATTGAACTGTAAAATTTCACAAAGATCCTGTTCGTCATCAACAATAAGTATTTTGTAGCTCCCTTCCATAATCTCAGAATTCAGTTTATGCTGACAAAGTTATTTGAATTATTAAAAATCCTGCATTTATAACAAATTGGTTAATATTAATGAATTTTTTTACTCAAGGCTAACATTCAGATAATAATTATTTCACTTTTATTTAATGTATTGTCTGTGATTTTCAATATGTTACAAAAATATTACAAAACGATTACTGAAATATTACAAATGATACTTTTATACTTGTTGAAGCAAAAAGTTATTATTTCAAAATTATGAGCCCGCATCGAAAAGTCATCCGATGAATAGTCCTGTAAAATGCACTGCAATTTATTACTTACAAATTTTCAGTTAATTACAAATTCATCGGATGACTAAAACGGAGAAACTTTCGAACCTTCGTGAAATGCCTTTGCCACTATTTATGCCAATTTCCACCATGGAATTACCGGAACAGCCACCGATGAAGCAGCTTTTGAACTGGTGCGTGGTTACCTTGGTGATAACCTGATTGAAGCAGGTGGCGGTGTTGACCCTGTGAACGGGCTACCCTGTTCGCTGCCGAATATTTTTAATGCTACTTTAATTGGCAACGGCAATTTCAGCGAGGGAGCTTGCATTACATTTAATAATAACCCCGGAATTAGCGAAAACCGGAAACGATGAGGGTTTAGCCCATCATTGAAAGTTTTAGCCGGACACTACTGTTACCAGATATTTATTCTGCCCGATAAAATTCAGGTAAAATAAAAAGGCTGCCAGTAACTGACAGCCTCTCATTTTTATGTATGAAGCATTAAATGTGTTTCATTCTTTGTGTTTCAGTAACAAAATCACGGTAAGCTTTTATCAGATTTACCGAGTGTAATAACAGATTTTTTGTTTCCGAAATAACTTTGAAGTACAACAATGAGTTCCGGGTATTTACTGTTTTGTTTTTAATGCGTTTAACCTGGTTTTTCTCAACTGCATTTAATTCTTTGAAAATCTTTTCCCGTTCAGCTGCCAGGTTGTCTACATTGCCAAATTGGTCTTCTTTTACGGTATGAAGGGCAAAATTGAAGAAAGCATCGATTTGGGTGAGTAAATCCTTTAATTCTTTTTGCTGATCCTTGGTAAACGGCTTATGGTTGTTTTCGATGTGTTTAACCAGCGGGTCTACCGTAAAATGTATTGCATGTGCCATTTCGCGTTTGTAGTCCATCATTTGTACATAGTAATGGCTGGTATCTACCGATCCTTCGGTAAATTTCGAAACAGTTGAATATACTTTGTCTTTGTTTTTCTTTGCTTTTTTCGAAAATTCAGAACATGCCTGCTGTGCTTTTTTCAGTCCGCTGCGGTCTTCTTCAAGGAAACTTTCCAACCCAAGCGATAAAATATGGTTGACAGAAACGATGGCTTTTACTACCTGTTTCGAACTTTTTTCGAGTGCTTCGTCGGTAGCATCGTGTTCGTTAATCAATTCTTCTTCTTCAGCACTTACCAATGCCGAACGTTTTTTGAACATGGCATGGGTGCGGATAACCATAAAAATGGCCACTGCTATAAATACAAAAATGATGATTTTACCACCCAAAGATATTAAGAGTGCAATAATTCCTGAAACGGTAAAAGCAATCAGTGCGGTTAAAAACCATCCGCCAATTACGGCAAACACACCGGAAACCCGGTAAACAGCACTTTCACGGTCCCAGGCGCGGTCGGAAAGCGAGGTTCCCATGGCTACCATAAAAGTAACGTATGTTGTGGAAAGCGGCAATTTTAACGATGTTCCTAATGCAATTAAAATACTCGCTACCACCAGGTTTACAGAAGCTCTCAATTGGTCAAAAGCCGGAGTTTTAGGATCGTCGGGTGGCCCAAGCGGGACAGGAACAAAGCGATTTTTAATTGTATCGGTTACCTGGGCGGGAGTAATTTTTAATAATGTGTGGTTAAATTTTGTTGCGCTGCGCACCATAATCCGTGCCGCCAGCGAGGAGCCAAATCTTTCGCTTCCTTCTGCCTGACGCGATAAATCAACGGTTGTTGAAACTACTGAATGTGCTTTTTTTGAAAGTAATAAGCGTAATGATCATAATCAAGCCGGCAATGAGCAACATGTAGGTAGGCGTTTCCACTTTTCCTGCCAGCATTTCCATGTGAAATGAATCGGGGCAGCTTCCCTGCGCAATCCATCCTTTAAAGAATTAAATCCTGCCAGCGGAACCCCGATAAAATTCACCAAATCGTTACCTGCAAAAGCCATAGCCAATGCAAAAGTTCCAATTAAAACAATTACTTTTATATGGGAATATTAAAAACCCACTTTAAAAGTTGAATAATAACGACCCAAAAAATAAAACCATATAACAGCACTAAACCAGTGTTGTTTATCACCCAGTTTTCAAGGGTATCACCACTGGGAAGAGTTAAATTGGCATAAGATGAGCCATTCATTCCCTTTAATAAATGAAATAAACCATGGCGGTAATGGCCAAGCCGCCGAAAACAGAACCAAAATATTTTATGCGTTTCCTGTAATTAAAAGAAAAAATCATCCGGGCAATATATTGCACAATGGCCCCGACAGTAAATGCAATAAATACCGAAACCAAAATCCCCGTGATAATGGCCAGTGCCTTTTCTGGAATTAATATAATTCGACAACTCGGCAACAGAACCTCCCATGCTTTTAATTTTTACCATGGAAACTGCAACGGCTGAGCCCAGCAATTCAAAAACAATGGAAACAGTTGTGGAAGTAGGCATTCCAAAAGTGTTGAACAAATCAAGCAGTATGACATCCGTAATCATAACAGCCAGGAAAATGACCATGATTTCCGAAAATACAAACATGTCGGGATGAAAAATCCCTTTCCGGGCAACTTCCATCATTCCGTTCGAAAAAGTAGCACCAATAAGAACACCCAAACTGGCCATTAAAAAGATAACCCATTTTGGTGCAGCTTTTGAACCAATCGCTGAATTAAGGAAATTTACGGCGTCGTTACTAACACCTACAATTAAGTCGGAAATTGCCAGTGCAAAAAGGATAACAACTAAAATTAAATAAAAATTTTCCATTTATATTTATAGCTTATTGACGGCCGGCAAATATAAAGGCTAAGTAATAACTTCTGCCTTGCCTGAATATTAAATTAATATTAACTAACCGTGAAATTACTGTTAATCAATGAACAACAATTATTTTTCTACTTTTGTGGCGTTTAAGATAACTGATTATGAATAAACTTTCGTCAAAACAAGTCGTTTTTTTCCTTGCTGTTATTTTAACAGCAGTGGTTTCCTTTTTTTTGTTTTTTAATAACAGTGCGGGTTTTTTGCTTTTGGTACTTGCTGGCTGCGATACTTTTATTTTTCTTCATTGCATTTTTTTTAATTCAGTTTGTACTGAACCGTTTTATCGCAGATAAGATTATACCAATTTATAAAATCATTAATTACGTTCCTCAAAAAGGGAAACAGGTTAAGCGGGAATTCGCATCAGCGGTTTGTTGAACTTTCAGAAGTGGAACATGATGTGGAAGAATGGGCACAAAACCAATTGCAGGAAATTGAGCGATTGAAAGACCTGGAACGTTACCGGAAAGAATTTGTAGGAAATGTTTCGCACGAGTTGAAAACACCAATTTTTAATATTCAGGGCTATATTTTAACCTTGCTTGAAGGAGGAATGGAAGATCCGAAAATCAACAAACTTTACCTTAAACGTTCAGAAAAAAGTATTGACCGGATGATTTCAATTGTGGAAGATCTGGAGTCGATCACCAAACTGGAAACCGGCGAATTGAAACCGCATTACAGTGTTTTTGATATTGTGAAAGTTACCGAAGAAGCTTTTGAAATGGAACAGATGCTTGCCAAAGAAAGGAAAATTTCATTTGAATTTGCCGATAAGCCCGATAAACCCATTATGGTACGTGCCGATAAAAAAAGAATTATGGAAGTGATTACCAACCTGGTTATCAACGGAATTAAATATGGAAAAAGAAAAGGCCATGTAAAAGTTGGTTTTTATGATTTCGATGAAAAATTATGGTGGAAGTTTCGGATAATGGCATTGGAATCGATAAAAAAGATCTTGCCACGCATTTTCGAACGTTTTTACCGGGCCGATAAATCCAGTTCGCGCGAACAAGGGGGAACCGGGCTGGGATTGTCCATTGTTAAACATATTATCGAAGCACATGAACAAACCATTAATGTGAAGTGTATTCGATGAAGGGACTACATTTACTTTTACACTTGAAAAAGCCAAATAATAACCTAACTTTGTGTTAATTCTGATTTTAAAATGAATTTTAACATGCTTTAATAACGAGCATTCCTATTTAGCACTTCAAATTTAATTTCGGTTATGAATGATACAAAGATTCAAAATTCTATTAGTTGACGATGAAGTCGATATTCTTGAATTCATCAGTTATAACCTGGAAAAAGAAGGCTATAAAGTGTACACTGCCAAAAATGGGCTGGAAGCCATAAAAATCGCCGAAAAGAAATTACCCGATCTGATTATTCTCGATGTGATGATGCCTGAAATGGATGGAATTGCAGCCTGCGAAGAAATCCGCAAAATTCCATCGCTGAAAAATACGGTAATTGCATTTCTTACCGCCCGTGGTGAAGACTATTCGCAAATTGCAGGATTTGAAGCTGGTGCCGATGATTATATTACCAAACCCATACGTCCGAAAGTGTTGGTAAGCCGGGTAAAAGCTTTGTTGAAAAGAACAGGTGGAACAACACAACAAGCCGTTGTGCAGGATTCAAACACAGTTACTATCGGGAACCTGGTAATCGATAAAGAACGTTATCTGATTCGCATGGATGGCGTAGAAATGATTCTTCCGCGAAAAGAATTTGAATTGCTTTCGTTGTTGGTTTCAAAACCCGGGAAAGTATTTACCCGCGAAGAAATTTATTATTCGGTGTGGGGAGACAATGTGGTTGTTGGCGATCGTACCATCGATGTTCATATTCGAAAATTGCGCGAAAAAATTGGTAACGACCACATTAAAACTTTAAAGGGAATTGGCTATAAATTTGTGGAATAAGCCGATGGTTCAAATAAAATAAATAACCAGATATAAAATCAGAAATCCCGAAAAATAACCGGCAGCTATCTGCCAGATGTTATGTTTTTTCAATATCAGGCGCGCTGTACCAACAATTCCGGAAATAAAACAATACCAATGATTGACCAAACCGGATTTACTCCGGAGCGAAATGAAAGCGCAAAAATGTTCCTGCCAGCGCTCCCAGCCGCTGCCATGTGGCAACTGATCTTCCACGTAAAAGAAACCACTAAAAGAACAACAATTACCAGCACCGAGGCAATAATAAATAACTTTAAATACCGGAAATGCATTCATTTTATTAAGCAACATAAAACCCAGGTAATAAAAAGCCGATGAAAAAAGAAGCGGAAAAATACGGTCGTGGCTGTTAGGCATGTTAACGTCGAATTTGGGGTTAAGCGCCAAAACCGCTATTGTAAGCATGGGCATTATTCCTGTTGAAAAAAGCAAAACAAGCAAAATAAACCGTTTGGCTTCTCCCGAAAGCATCGAAAAGTAAAAGCCCGAATTTAGCAATAACAAGACATGCCCAAAGTGGGAACCAAGTACCGGGTGAAAAACGATAGAAATAATTTTGGATATTTTTTCTGACATATTTATAAGCTCTTTTCTCAGGCGGGCCACCGGAATTCCAAGTTGTTCCCGGTATTTGGCAACAGTTCGCCGGGCAATGTTATACGATTTTTCTTTTAAAATCTGGGCCAGTTTTTCGTCGGTTAAAGGTTTGTGTTTGTCTTCATTTTCAATACATTCCTGAAGTATTTTTTTGATTTCGCGGGTTGAAACCTCTTCACCGTCATCTTTTTGCATGCCTTCCGAGAAGAAATATTTAAGCGGATAAATACCAAAATTGGTTTGAATGTATTTGCTGTTTGAAACGCTTGAAATGGTTGAAATATCCAACCCGGTCCGTTCAGCAATATCTTTCAGAATCATCGGGTCGAAGTTTGGTTTCGTCGCCTTCCTGAAAATATTCTTTCTGAAAATTTATGATTTCTGACATGGTAAGCAACAGCGTTGCTGCCGTTGTTGTATGGCATCGATAAACCATTTGGCAGAATCGAGCTTTTGTTTCACAAATAACAATGCATCTTTTTGGCTCCGTTATTTTTGCCTTTACTGTTTCACTCAACGCGTGCAGCATATTCATGATAAGTATCGTTTATCTTGAGGTCCGGAACATTTCTCTGATTTAGCGAAAGATTGAGTTCGCCATCGATATTTTCGAGAATAAAATCGGGAACAATGTGCTGGTTCGATCGATTTAACGGATTGCTGTACGAACTGCCGGGTTTCGGATTTAACTTCAACATCAGGTCGATTGCCTTTTTTAAGTTCCTCCTCTGAAATTTCCAGCTTTTTCTGAATTTTTTCGTAATGCTTTTTTGTGAACTCTTCAAAATAATCTCTTACGATGGTTCGTGCCAGGTCGAATTCTTCTCCTTTTTTCCGGCTGAGTTGAATCAACAGGCATTCGCGCAAATCGCGGGCGCCCACACCCGGCGGATCAAAGTCCTGTATCACATTTAAAATTTCCTGCAGTTCTTCTCTCCGAAACTTCCATATTCATATTAAAAGCCAGGTCGTCGCTAATCGACATTAAATCGCGCCGCAAGATAACCGTCGTCGTCGATATTTCCAATAATATATTCAGCCAGTTGCTGCTGTTCTTCGGTAAGATTTACCAGGCCCAGTTGTTCATACAGATATTCGGTGAAAAGATGTGCCCACTGAAAATGGGATATCAACGTATTTGTCGTCTTTTGAATAGTTATTTGCAGAAAGTTTATAGGATGGAATTTCATCCTCTTCATTCATGTAATCATCAAAAGAAAATTCCTCATCGTCGGCGTCGTTTTCCGATTCTAACTCCTGTGGCTCATTATCCTCTTCATATTCAGGGTCTTCGTCCTCCAGTTCAGAACCGGGTTTTCCTCCAGTTCCTTTTTAATGCGTTGCTCGAGCTGCATAGTTGGGATTTCCAAAAGCTTAATCACCTGAATTTGCTGGGGCGAAAGCTTTTGAAGCAATTTTTGTTGTAATGACAGTTTTTGCTCCATATCCCAATTTTTACTCCGTAAATTTAATATTTTTTTTGGAGTGTTTTTTCGTCATATTTTTAGAATTCGGCATTTTTCGGTGTTCGGGCAAAAGGAATCACATCGCGAATATTTCCCATTCCGGTAACAAACAAAATAAAACGTTCGAATCCCAGGCCAAATCCGCTGTGCACAACCGTTCCAAACCGGCGGGTATCGAGATACCACCCCATTTCCTCAACCGGAATTCCATTTCTTTCATTCTGGCTTCCAGTTTCTCGAGGTTTTCTTCGCGTTGCGATCCGCCAATAATTTCACCAATCTGCGGGAAAAGCACATCCATGGCGCCAACGGTTTTACCGTCGTCGTTTTGTTTCATGTAAAATGCCTTTATGTCTTTCGGATAATCGGTAAGTATTACCGGGCATTTGAAATGTTTTTCAACCAGGTAACGTTCGTGTTCACTTTGCAGGTCAACGCCCCAGTCAACCGGGAATTGAAATTTCTTTTTCTTGTATGGTTTTGAATTCTTCAGAATATCAATGGCTTCGGTGTAAGTAATCCGGATAAAATCGTTGTTCAGAACAAACTGCAACTTTTCAATTAAATCCATCGACCGTTGATCCTGCGGTTTGTTTTTTTCTTCCTGTTTTAAGCGGTCGGCCAGGAACTGCAAATCGTCCATGCAATTGTCCAGTGCATATTTTATCAGTGATTTCAGAAAATCTTCCGCCAAATCCATGTTATCTGTTAAATCGTAAAATGCCATTTCGGGTTCAATCATCCAGAACTCGGCCAGGTGGCGCGTAGTGTTTGAATTTTCAGCACGGAACGTTGGCCCGAAAGTGTAAATTTCGCCCAGCGCCAGCGCTCCCAATTCACCCTCCAGCTGCCCCGAAACAGTTAGATTGGTAGGTTTTCCAAAAAAATCTTCATGCGTAATTTACCTGTCCGTCATCGGTTAATGGCGGATTTTTTGCATCGAGTGTTGTTACCCGAAACATTTGGCCGGCCCCTTCAGCATCGCTGGCCGTTATAATTGGGGTGTGCAGGTACTTAAATCCATTTTCGTTAAAATAGTTGTGAATGGCAAAAGCCATGGCATGGCGAATTCTGAAAATGGCACTAAATGTGTTGGTGCGAAAACGAAGGTGAGCATTTTCGCGCAAAAATTCGAGTGAATGTTTCTTGGGCTGAATGGGATATTTGTCTGGATCGGCAGCCCCGAGCAACTCAATTTTTTCGGCAGCAACTCCACTTTTTGCCCGCTTCCTGCCGACTCGACTAATTTGCCGGTTACTGCCAGAGCAGCACCTGTATTAATTTCACGCAGAATCGATTCGTCAAAATTATCAACATCGGCAACAATCTGCAGATTATTTATGGTTGATCCATCATTTAAAGCAATAAAATTTACATTTTTACTTCCTCTTTTGGTTCGTACCCAACCTCTTGCAACTACTGTTTTTCCCGTTTCGCCGTTTTGCAGAATGTCTTTAATTTTTAACCTTCTCATTGTATTAAATTCGTTTGCTTACGTGTAACAACTATTTTTATAAACAGGTTACAAAAGTACATTTTTATATGTGATAATCGATTTTGTGCATTTTAATTAAGTCGATTTTTGACGAATTGATAAAATGAAACCCCATTGGTCTCATTTTTTATCCAGCCATTTTCGGGGAGTTGTTACACGGGGCATATTTTTTAGTTTGGCGGCCCATAAAAAAAGCCATCTTTAATAAAGGATGGCTCTCTTCCGAATTGATTTTGTTCTAAATAGAACCAAAGGTGAATAAAATATTCACCTTTGGTTTGTTTCGTATTTTAAAAATGTGTTGCTAAAATTTAAGCGATACACAGGGTTTACGAATCTGATCCGGGAACAGGAACTTTAGCTTTTTCCATATAACCGATGTTACCCATGATGTATTTATCCGGACCCAATTTCATGTCCGAATTCATCAATTCTTCGAAGGTAACTTCTTTTCCGGTGTAAGCAGAAACACGACCCATAATTGCCATCATTGTTGATAGAGCGGTCCTTTCAGCTTCATTTCTCGGAATGTCTTTACGAATGCAGGTTACAAGGTCGATGTGTTCCTGAACGTAAGGACTGGTTTCGGAACCTTCGGCAACGAAAATCTGATTTCCTGCAGCATCCACAATTTGTGGTTTGTGTTCTACTGTTGTGGCAATGGCTTTTGTACCCTGGAAGATTTCGTAAACACCGTTGGTACATCCGTTAATCTGACGGCAGGTACTTAACAAATGTCTTCCATCGTCGTACACAAAGTCAACGGCAAAGTTATCGTATTGGTCGCCGGTTACCCTGCGTTGTCTTGAACCAAAGCCTAATGCTTTTTGCGGCATTTTGTTGAAGAACCAATGTGCTACGTCGAGATTGTGCACGTGTTGTTCAACAATATGGTCGCCCGACAGCCAGCACCAGTTAACCCAGTCGCGAATCATCCATTCCATTTCGCTCCAGCTGGGTTGGTTGGTGCGGTACCATAACTGACCACCGTTCCAATACACTGCACCTGAAATTAAATCGCCAATACCGTTATTGTCGTTTACTTCTTTCATCAGGTTAATGTAGCTGTGTTCGTGGCGGCGCTGTGTACCGGTAACAATTTTCAGATTGGTTGATTCGGCCATTTTGGCTGCGGCAATAATTCTGCGAATACCAGTCATGTCAACAGCAACCGGTTTTTCCATAAACACATGTTTGCCAGCTTTTACTGCGGCCTCAAACTGTTCCGGGCGAAACTTTGGAGGTGTTGCCAAAATTACCATATCCACACCCGAATTGAGAACTTTTTCGAAGGCATCGAAGCCAATGAAACAATTTTCGTCGGCAACTTCATTCCCTCGGTCTTTCAGTTTTCCTTTTAAACTGTCCAGGCGATCCTGGAAAACATCGCCAAGAGCTGTGATAGAAAGCCCGGGGCCAGCATCCAGAAAGTTCATGGCAGCACCGGAGCCACGTCCACCGCAACCAATTACACCTGCTTTTAACGCTTTACCTTCTGGTGCAGTCTGCAACAGCGGAGGTAAATTTAAGTCAAAAGGTTTCCAGTCGTAAGAACCAGCGGCGGCAGCACCTGCCTGACCTCCACCTGATGAACACGACGAAAGAGTTCCTACTCCCATGGCACCAGCAGCACCAATTGCAGCCGCACCGGCTAAGAATTTTCTTCTTGAAAAGTTATTTTCACTCATGATTATAAGTTTTTAGTTGAATTTAGGATACTAAAAATATTAATTTTTTCCGGTTTTATCATCATATTCGCAAACAACTCTGAAACTAATGTAATTACAGTCGGATAACCACCAGATGCTTTTTGGCATTTGCGGGTCGGTCTTTAACCAGGCGGCAGTTTTCGTAAAGTCGCGTGCAGCGCTCCTTACATCACCAATTTCGCTTCTAAAATAACCGCCTCTTATCACATGTTCCTTCCCGGTTGCCGGTCCTTTTGGATCAAGTGCTCCATCCTGTAATTTTGAATAAGCATCGGGTGCATACCAGTCTAAACAATACTCGGCAGCATTTCCCAACATGTTTTTCAAGCCAAACGGATTGGTTTCTACATCTTGTGGCTCGTGTGTTTTAAGCTCGCTGTTTTTAATATAAATTACATAATTGTTTATCGAGTCGCTTGTTTTCCCGAAGAGTCTGCCCAGGAAACCTTTTTCAGCAAATTCTTTTGGTTGTCCCGGGAAGAAGAAAGGTGTTTGTGTACCTCCGCGTGCGGCATATTCCCATTCTGCTTCGGTAGGCAAACGATATGTTTTTCCGGTAACTTTTGACAGCCATTTGCAATAGGTTTCTGCTGAATGGTAACTCATAGTAATTGCCGGACGTGTTCCCAAACCCCAGTTTTGGTCGGGTTGGCCGTATGGAGGCGTTGGTCCGGAAATCGCGTCAACATCGGCTTTTGTGCGTGCACCCTCGGTATCGGTTGAGCGTCCTTCGGTTGAAGTAGCTGTGTAAAAAGCCAGGTATTCGTCCCAGGTTACTTCAACTTCAGCCATAAAGAACGGGCTGAGTTTTACCTCTTTTTGCGGTCCTTCGTCGCT
The DNA here is from genome assembly GCA_963835305.1 of uncultured delta proteobacterium. GTDB lineage: Bacteria > Desulfobacterota > Desulfobulbia > Desulfobulbales > Desulfocapsaceae > Desulforhopalus_A. The sequence goes on along the minus strand of CAWIEU010000002.1, from coordinate 770,502 downwards.
CTCGCGCATTTCTTCGTTTTCCGGGCTTCCTATTTTGAAACTTCCACCCGGAATGGCTTTCATGTTAAATGATACGGTAGTTCCCGGAATGGTTTCAGTATAGTCTTTCAGGGTTGTAACCTGAGTCGGTTCTGTGAAAACTTCTTTATTTTCGGCGCCGGTGCTTCCAAATTGTACATTCTTTGCATGCAGGGCGTTCGGGTCGTAGTGTCCCACGTGCAGGTGGCAGTTAATGCAACGCAGCTCTTCTTCGTGCTGCGAATAATACAGGTGTGCATCCTGTCCCTCTTTGGTAAGTGTAAGCGGGAACAGGTTTTCGTGGCAGTGTAAACACGACGACTTAAACATATAATGTTGCGCTTCTTCCAACCTTGATTTTGCTTCCCAATTGAAATCGGCACTGTCTTTAAATACATATCCGTAAACATCGCGGGCGGCAGCTTTTACTTTTTCCTTTAAAAAGCCCTGTCCTTTGGGTGGCAAATGGCAGTCAACGCAACCAATTCGAATGCCGACCCGGGTATTATAATGAACAGATTGTTTCCACGAATCGAACACGTGAGGATGCACGTGGCATGCTTCACATGATTTATTGGTAGATGTATCCTCAATCACTTTTAATGAAAGAAGGGAAATAAGGATTCCTAAAGCAAATCCGATAAAAATAACCAGAAGGAGTTTTTTTCTTAGAAATGAACCTACTTTTTTCAGCATTATTCAATGGCTTAGTTACGGTAAAACATGAATTTTTTTATCGCCTCCAAATTTAATAATTTATTGCAGGTGCGTATATATTATTTCGAAATACAATAGTATATGTTATGAAACACAAAAACGAAACGAATAAAAACGTGTTGCCTGTTTTCATTCGATTCTTTATACTACAGACGCAATTTTCAGAATTTGTACCTAACAAAAAAGCCGATTGAGGAAAATATTTATCGCTGATTTGGTTAAAGATTGATTAAATCATCGGCTCGGATTTTCATTTCTTTTTTATGATTCCTGATCATTTCTTTGTATTTTTCCTGACATGAAACAGTTAACCCAACATGTAGACGAATTATTGGGGCTTTTTTTCCCCGACCTTTGTGTTACCTGCGGCGAACGTTTGCTGTCGCACGAAAAGTATGTTTGCTTCAACTGCTGGCACGATTTGCCTACAACCAATTTTCATTTAGATGGTGAAAACAAAGTGGCCCAATTGTTTTGGGGGCGGGTGCACATTGAACATGCAACATCTTTCTTTTCGTATAAAAAAGGCAGCCGCTACCAGCAGCTTATTCATTACACAAAATACAAGGGTTTAAAAGAACTGGGATTTGAAGTTGGCCGCAGGTTTGGCTTTGATTTAAATGAATCGGAAGCTTTTCAGTCGGTCGATTGGATTGTGCCGGTACCTCTTCACCCCAAAAAGCAAATAAAACGGGGATATAACCAGAGCGAATGGATTGCCCGCGGATTGGCTGAAGCAATGCAAAAACAGGTTTCGGTTGGTAATTTATTCCGTAAAATCCATACCACTACGCAAACACGGAAAAACCGCTTTGAGCGATGGCAAAATGTTGAAGGCATTTTTGATGTAGCTCAATCTGCCATTTTTGAAAACAAACATCTTCTTTTAATCGACGATGTGGTTACTACCGGTTCTACGCTGGAAGCGTGCGCCTTTCCTCTTTTAAAAATAAAAAACACCCGGGTGAGCATTGCGACCCTGGCATTTGCCGATTTTTAAATTCGTTATTTTTGCACTGCGTTGAAATAAAATTTTTCAACCACTTTCGTTTCTGTTTGTTCATAGTGTGAACAATTGAAAAACAACCCGATGGAATTCAAAACAAGTAAATACATACCCGGAGCACGACCTGATGTATCATTGCCTTCAACCCAAATGTATTCGATTTTAGGTGATGAAGGAATACGACAACTGGTAAGCGACCATTACGACCTGCTGAAAGAGAGTGAGGTGAAACATTTGTTTCCGCAGGATGAAGAAGGATTGCAAAAAGCGAAAAAACATGCATCCGATTTTTTTATTCAAATATGTGGCGGCCCCATGTATTTCAGTAAAAACCGTGGTAAACCCATGTTGTACAAACGTCATCTGCCACATAAAATTACTTCCGGGGCGCGCGAAGAGTGGTTAAAATGCTATAAAGAGGCTTTGGTAAAACTCGATTTACCGGAAGATGTGATGCAATCGTTCTGGAACTACCTGGATGTTTTTTCAATATGGATGGTAAATGCTTAAATTTTCGGAATTTTACCAACTATTTTATTTCTTTTGAATTAATATCTCATTTTAAACTTTATTAATAATCAGGTGTTTATTGCTTAAAAAGAAGGAATATTTAACTTAAAATTTATAATAATGAAATGGTATAAACTTATTTTAATTGCAGCATTTGTTTTCAGCTTAAATGCCTGTACTCAGAAACCGTCGGCGGAGCAGGATAATGTGAAGTATTTCCGGCACATACAGTTTAGTGAAACACCCTGGGATGTGGAAAAAGGAACTCACCCGTTAACTCCGGCAGAAGCAGAAACCATAAACAATTACAAATTTACTTATAACGACAATAACCAGTTGGTTTCGGTTGAATACAACAGGAATGGCGTTTTACTGGAGTATTCGTCGCTGGGAGGTGCAAAAATTACCTACACCTATGAAGGCAACAAACAGGTAAAACATTTTTTTAATGCACAGGGCGAGCCTATAGAAAGTGGTGGTACTTTTGCCCAGGAATATACACTGGATGATTCGGGAATGCGCATAGCCATGCGTTTTCTCGATAAAAACGGCGAACCTGTCGAGAACCGGAATCATATCTATAATTATAAATGGAAAAGACTTTCGGATGGTATGATCCAGGAACTTCGATACAACCTTGCCGGTGAGGAAACGATAATGAATCCGTTTTGTCCGTTTTATGAACTTCGGTTTACTTATGATAAAAACGGTTATCCAGTGCGCATGGCCAATTACGAAGCCGATACGCTGTATAACTGCACAGCCGAAAATTGCGGCGATATTGGCGTTTCGTACTTTTTATTTGAAAATAACGAACACGGCGATTTGAAAAAATTCTCGGTACACAATACAGTAGGGCAACTTTCCAATTTATATTTTGGCTGGGCCAAGCGTGTGAATGAAGTCGATAAAAATGGATATGTGGTTAAAACAACCATGTACGACCAGGACGATGAATATGTGGCTGGCCAAAATATTCCGGTAACACAATCGGTTTACGACGAACACGGTGCGCTGGTGAAACGCATTTCAATGGACGGAAACAATACTGTGGTTAATAATCCGGGGAACGGCGTAGCCATTACCGAATATAAATACGACGGCAAAGGGAAGCGTGTTGAAACGCTACTTTTCGATAAAGATGGAAACCAGGTAGAAGGATAAGAATGTTAAATCCAAAAAAATATTTTATGCGAAGAATATCCCTGTTTGCAGCGGTTGCACTGGCTGTACTAATTTCTTGTTCAGGAGGCAGGCAGTCGAATCAAACACAGACAGAAACAGCACTTCAGTCGAAAACCAAATCGGTTGAAATAAACGAGGAAGCACAAAAACTGCTAACGTACCTTGAAGATAATGGCGATTATGTGAGGGGGCGCAGTTTCCCTTCTCTAATTAGTACTTCGGACGTTTACAACGAACTCGACAGCAATATTTATATTATCGATCTGCGCAGCCCGGAATCGTTTGAAAAAGGTCATATTAAAGGAGCACACCGCGTTAAATTCACCGAATTGCCCAACTATTTTGAAAATGATATCAATGCTCCTAATTATGATAAAATAGTATTGGTTTGTTATGCCGGGCAGATTTCGGGTTATGCTGCTTCGCTTTTACAATTGATGGGTTATAGCAATGTGTATTCCATGAAGTGGGGGATGAGCGGCTGGAATAAAGATTTTGCCGATGATTCGTGGCTCACCGTAGTTTCTGATGAATATGAAAATGAACTCGATACAACCACCCATAACGAAGCAGCTGCAGGCGATTTTCCGAAAATGAATACCGGGAAATCCACCGGCAAAGAAATTGCGCAGGCCCGCTTTACTAAGGTGTTTGATGATGGTGTTACTGTGGCGCTCATCTCGGCGGAAGATGTGTTCGCGCAACCTGAAAATTTTTATGTAATCAATTACGACAGAAAAGATAAATATGAATCGGGGCACATTCCGGGAGCAATACGCTACAAGCCCCATGTTACCATGGGTTACGTTTCTGAAATGCAAACCATTCCAGCGGATAAACCTGTGGTGGTTTATTGTAACACCGGACAAAACTCGGCATTTGTTACCGCATACCTGCGGTTACTGGGATACGATGCAAAGTCGTTGATGTACGGAAACAATTCTTTTATGCACCATAAAATGGAAACAGAGAAAAGTTCACTTTCGTGGGTGCCTTTTACCGAAGCTGACATCGAGGATTATCCTTATGTAAAAGGGTAACCTGGTGAAAAATATTTTAGAAAATGAAATTCCGGCCCAACATTTTTCCTGGGCCGGAATTTTTTTTCAACGCTTCCGAACAACTATTCCGATAAATGAAAAACAGGCTACGGATTTTTTCTGAAAATACGTCCTACAATATTAATGAAAACGCCATGCGGTATTAAATATCCCAGCAGGTAGTAGAATTGTGTAAATCTTCCGGGTATAACCTGTCGCCTTCCCTTTTCTATACTTTTAACAACCACTTTTGCCACCTGTTCAGGTGTTAAAGCTGTTATTCGTGCCATAACCGACGACTTTCGTATACTTTTTAATGTTCTTTTTGAACTAACACCGCTGGGATGAACAGACATAACCCGAACATTTGAATTTTTCAGCTCGCGGTTAATCGCTTGTGAAAGAAACAGGTGGTACGATTTTGTTGCGGCATAAACACTTTTATAGGGAAGGGAAGTAAAGGCAGCAAAGCTGCTGATATTCACAATGTTTGCCTTTTTCATTTTTTTCATGTCGGGCAAAAAATATAAAGAAAGCAACGTGGTGGCACGGATGTTAAGCAGAATCATTTTGTCCACAACTTCAGGACTGTAATCTTCAAATTTTCCGTTAAATCCAACCCCGGCATTGTTTATCAGGTTGCTTACTTTAATCCCGTTTTTCTGTGCAAAGTCATACACTTTTTTCGGACCATCGGGTGTGGTTAAATCTACCGGTAAAGTCTGGATGTCGACGTTGTATTTTTCCTGAAGTTCTTTTTGCAAATCATCAAGTTCTGCATTGGGAAGAGCCACCAGTAAAAGGTTGGTTCCTTTTTGGGCAAATTCTGTGGCAATTTGTTTTCCAATTCCAGCACTTGCACCGGTAATCATTGTGTAATATTCTATCGATTTTTTTTCCATTTCCTATTTTATTGTTTTCAACCAGCTTATGGTTTCTTCAAAGGCGTTTGGTAAAGGAGTGATTTTATAATTTAATTCTCTCATGGCTTTCATTCCCGATACCGGCCTGTTTTGAAGATAACGTTTTACCCAGGGAGGAGTTATCAGCGGGTTTTTGCCAAAAGTTTCGGCCATAAAAAGTTCGAGTTTCGCAATAGTCATCATTAAAGAAAAAGGGATATGAAACATCATTCGTTTTCTTCCCGAAACCTGGGCCAGAACATTAAAAAAATTGTTGTACGATACATTGGTACCTCCCAAAATATATCTTTCTCCCGGAGTTCCTTTTTGCATGGCCATAATATGTCCGTGAATTACATCGTGGATAAAAGCGTAACTGCCAATTGAGTTTCCATTGCCGGGAATAATTCGCCATGTGCCTTTTAAATAGTTTTTTATCATTATGGTAACCGAGTTGCTTTTGCTTAAAATGCCCGGGCCAAAAACTCTTGGCGGATTTACGATAACCACATCAAGACCTTTTTTGCAATAGGCCATACAAAGCTGCTCTGCCTCTCTTTTGGTGGTTTCGTAACCGGTAAGATAAGTTGCCGGGAAAGGGGAAGATTCATCCACTTCTTCACTATCTTTTGATGGAGGAAGTGTAGCTGCCGATGAGGTGAACACCATCTTTTTTACTCCGTTTTGTAGTGCCGCTTCCAAAATATTTTGTGTTCCCAGAACATTGGTTTTATAAGGCAGTGTTTTGTCTTTCGCCCAAATATTTGCATATGCAGCCAGGTGAAAAATCACTTCGCACTCTCTTATTGCCTTATTTATTATCTCAATGTTCTGCAAATCGCCCAAAAATACGGTAATGTTTTTATTGTTAAAATGATTTTTGTTCGTTTGCGAACGAATCAGAACATGCACGTGGTTTCCATTTTCTATCAGTGCCTTTACAAGATTGTTTCCAATAAAACCAGTTGCTCCTGTTACAAAACACTTCATCTTTCTGTTTTAACGCGTTGAACTACATATCGAGACGATAGTAGGCAGCCAGTGAAATTACGTTGTTAAACTGGTTGTTCAGCCAGTAATAATTGGTGGCATTTTCGCCCGGCTGTCCGCGTATAGGGAGTACCGACAAAGCAAACCGCAGGTCGAGTTTTAAGCGTTCCAGCATTTCAAACTGAAATCCGAGAAAAGGCTGCAGATCGAGGCTTTTAAACGGATTACGGTCTTCCGGTGGAAACTGTCCGTATGCATCGAATTCTTTTCCTGAAAGCAAATATCCGGCAGAAATTCCACCAATTACCGCGCCACGGTCGTTGGTCCGAAACCCCATAAAAAAAGGAACGTCGATATAACTCAGGCGCATAATATACTTTTGTGGTTCCGGGTCTTTGGGTTTAATCCGGTTGCGCGAACCTTTTTGTGAATATTTGATTTCCATTCCGGCAAAAATGGCCGGAGCCAAATCGGTTTGCACGAAAACTCCGCCTAAAATTCCGGGTTTGTTGTAACCTCTGAACGAATCGCCTTCCACCTGCGTGCCATTAAATCCAAACAGCAATCCGCCTTCGAAACGTTGTGCTGAAACCATCTGCACAAGCAAAATAAGAAAGGCCGGGACGAATATTTTTCTGATCATCTTATTTCAGTTTTTCAAGTTTTGTTACAAGTTGTTGAATTCCGGTTCCTGCTTTTTCCTGTATGAAGGTAATATTATTTCTGAAAATTTGTGGCCGCTGAGGATCTACAACAAAAACAGGAATATCGGATGTGGTGTAATTTACCAGTCCGGCGGCGGGGTAAACTGCCAGCGATGTTCCAATAACCACAAAAATGTCGGCTTTTTGAACCAGGGCCAGTGCCTTTGTCATGTTGGGCACCGGTTCTCCAAACCAAACGATGTGAGGGCGTAACTGGCTTCCCTTTTCGCATTTATCACCTGGTTTCAATTCCCAGTGGTGGAGGGTGTACACCAAATCCGGGTCAATGGTACTACGGGCTTTTCGGAGTTCGCCATGCAAGTGCAAAACGCTGGTGCTGCCAGCCTGCTCGTGCAAGTCATCCACATTCTGGGTTATTACGTCTACATCGAAATCCTTTTCCAATTGGGCAATTCCAATGTGACCCGCGTTTGGTTTGGCTGCCCACAAAAATTTTCGTCGTTCGTTGTAAAAGCGGAGTACCAGCTCGGGATTTCGTTCCCAGGCTTCAGTACTTGCTACTTCGGTAACATCATACTGTTCCCAAAGTCCGCCCATATCGCGAAAGGTTTTTAACCCACTTTCCTGGCTCATGCCTGCACCCGAAAGTACCACCAGTCTTTTTTTCATTGAAAATTCATTTTTATAAAATTACAACTAAATTGGTTGTGTTCAAAAAATCATTTTGCCGTTTTCATTCATTTGAAATCTCTACATTTGTACTCGTGATTGATCATGCTACCATAGAACGAATTTTGGATGCTGCGGAAATTACCGACGTAGTTTCCGATTTTGTAACACTCCGCAAAAGAGGCGTTAACATGCTGGGCCTTTGTCCGTTTCATAACGAGAAAACACCTTCGTTTACCGTTTCGCCTGCCAAGGGAATTTTTAAATGTTTTGGCTGTGGAAAAGGAGGTAATGCTGTAAATTTTATTATGGAGCATGAAAATCTCAATTATCCGGAAGCGTTGAAATGGCTGGCCAAAAAATACAACATTGATGTTGTTGAGGAGGAGGAGACCGAGGAGCAACAACAACTGAAGGACGAACGCGAGAGTTTGATGATTGTATCCGGGTTTGCACAGAAATTTTTTACCCGTTACCTATGGGAAGAAAATGAAGGGCGCACCATTGGCTTGAGTTATTTCCGTGAGCGCAGTTTTCGCGACGATATTCTGAAAAAGTTTGAAGTAGGTTTTGCTCCCGACGGGAAAACGCCTTTTACCGAAGCAGCACAAAAACAGGGGTATAAAATCGACTTTCTGGAAAAAACCGGGCTTACCATTGTGCGCGACGACTGGATGCGCGACCGGTTTGCCGGCCGGGTGATGTTTCCTGTTCATAACCTTGCCGGGCGTGTTATTGCTTTTGGTGGCCGCATTCTGAAAGAGGATAAAAAAACGGCTAAATACCTGAACTCGCCGGAATCGGAAATTTACCACAAAAGCAAGGTTTTGTATGGTATTTTTCAGGCTAAACGTGAGATTAACCGCAACGACAAGTGCTACCTTGTGGAAGGTTACACCGATGTATTGTCGATGCATCAGGCTCTGATCCTGCCTGCCTCCATCTCGACGCTCGACCCGACAGGTGTGCTGATCACTGCGACACCTGCGATCACTTCCGACGTCGGCACCAGCTATTGCGCCAACGTGACGGTGGCGTCGACCGTGCCATCGTGATCACCTGGGACGTCGACGTCGACCTTTCGACACCGCCGTTGAATGGTACGCCAGCGTCGGTGACGTCAGCGACCTGGTCGTTCGACCCTTTCAGCCGCAGCCTGCTCTGTCGAGCGGCAACGGGCCGAACAATCTGGTGAATCAGGCGACGCCACGGGTGTGGAGAAGTTCTGCGCTGACCGTCCGACCGTGTCGTATGTGGCGACGATCACTTCCGATGCGGGCACCAGCTATTGCGCCGATGTGGTCGTGTCGACTACGTCGCCGACACCGGTCGTCTGGGATGTGGATGTCGATTTGTCGACCGCACCGCTGGATGGTGTGCCGTCGTCGTTCGAAGAAACCATTAATTCGTTTTATGGGCTGAACCTGAAGCCCTTTGAGGTGGAAGGTTTTCTCGCCGGAGAAATTGAGCAAGAGGGCATTACAGATCCTAAAAACTTTGAGGAAAAGGCCATCTCCTTAATTGGTCGCCCTCTTTATGAAGCATTTATCAAAGGATATACACTCAAACAGTGGCAGAAACATCCCAGAGACCTTCCTGCTGCCATCCTCACCGTCTCCCGTTCAGAACAAATTATAACGAAAATTATTTCCATGATAAATGGCAGGGAATACCTGAGGATGGATATGCCGCAATTTTTGATAAAATGCTGGCCAATGACAAAATTTCCGTTCATTTGAATACCGATTTTTTTGATATCCGTCGACAAACTCTCAAAGGATACCTGCATCATTTATAGCGGTCCAATCGATCGTTTTTTTGATTATAAATTCGGTCGACTTGAATGGCGAACTCTTGATTTCGTTCAGGAAGTAATAAATGTTTCTGATTATCAAGGGACATCGGTTATGAATTATGCTGAAGAAAGCGTTCCCTTCACCAGAATCCATGAACCACGACACCTTCATCAAGAGCGAAGTTATCCGAAAGATAAAACTCTTATTATTCGAGAATATTCCAGGCTGGATGATGGAACTGAACCGTATTATCCAATAAATGATGAAAAAAATCAAGCCCTTCTCAGTAAATATCATGAGGAGGCTAAAAAGCTTCCTAATGTCATTTTCAGCGGCAGACTTGGTGAGTACAAATATCTCGATATGCATCAGACGATAGAAAACGCCTTAACGTTGTTTGATACTCGCCTACAGTTTATGCTGTAATTATCTTCAAAAATGCCGAACATCGATGATGTCGGTATCCGATGCTCCGGCCCAAACTAGGAAAACCTTTTTATATCTTCAACAATTAATGAAGAAGGGCTCAAACCGATATCAGTCGGAGTACGTTTCCACTTTTTGTAATCAGAAATAAAATCGAATATCACCTCCTCCTGGAAACAGGAAAGTACTGCATTTTTGCCGAGACCTTCCTGTCGCTCTGTGGCTTGCCGAAATAGGAGGCATGGGATTCCGAGATAAGCAGTTTCTTCCTGAAGGCTGCCTCCATCTGTTATGACAAATTCCGTTGACTGCAAAAGGACCAAAAAATCTGAGTGATGCAGTCTTGAGATACATTTTACGCGGTCGTTCGACTGAACCCTTTCTAAAAGCCCGTACTTTTGTAATTGCTTATATGTGGGTGGATGGAGTACGAAAAGAAGCCGCTGCTTCAGAGCAATCTTTTCAAGAAGATCGACTATGACAAGCAATTGCTCTTTATTGAAGATATTTTCATACCGGTGAAGACTTACTATGCTAAAAGGGTAGTTGGGAACATGGTCAGAATTGTTTTTGCGAACTCGGCTAAGGTTAATGGTATCGAGCATGGTATTGGATTTGGTGTCCACAACTTTTTTCTTGAGCTTCGCAACGTTATCTATTGCCCATTGTCCAGGGCAGTAAAGGATGTGGCTCAGCCGGAAGACAAGAACTCGAGTTATTTCTTCAGGAAATGGATGTAAATATCTGAATGATCGCAGGCCTGACTCAACATGCCCCACCTGTTGGCCGGTCATACGCCCAATTAATGCACCAAGCAGAGTAGAAAAGGTATCCCCGTGGACAAGTACGATTCCATTTCTTGAATCACCGAAAATACTCTTTCTTTGGATGAGAGATTTCTTCAAGAGCCGAATAAACCAAACGATAATCTGAGAAACAGATACAATATCAGAACCATTGTAGAGGATAATGTCGGGCTTTTTTATATCAAAGTCGCGATACATTTCCTCCATAGTTTCCCGATGTTGTCCGGTATGAACAAAACGATATTGTATACCGCGTTCCTGCATACATTTCATCACAGGTGCCATCTTTATAAGCTGCGCTTTGGTACCAAGGATTACGGTGATCATTGTGATTTGAGATGAAGGTAAATGGCGGCTACTGCACACGATCATAGCGCAATTGCGAGATCTGCTCTGATACCAGACCAATCATAAAAATAACGATTGAAGTACTAAATAGCAGAGCCGACATATTGGTGAAACGCCCCTGGGTGAGAAAGGTAAAGCAGTAATAACCAAGTCCAGTGCAAAAAAGGAAAATACTTATAGGCAAAAAAATACGAAACGGAGAGAAGAGTGTAGCAATTTTTGAAATAATGAGAAAGAAACGAACACCATCTTCAATGAGTCGGATTTTGCTTTTTCCGACTCTTTTTTTAACTTCAATGGGTAAGTATTTAATACTCCTGCCACTCCGCAAATAGGCCATGGTCAGGGTGGTTGGATACGAAAAAGTGTTCGGCAAAAGATAGATGTATTGCCCGGCAGTAGACTTTCTCACCAATCTGAATCCTGATGTCAGGTCGTCGATTCTGAATTTAGTCACATATGTGGCGAACTTATTATAAAAATAATTAGCCAGATCACGGTGCAAAGCTGTCTCGGATGTTTTTTTTCTGGCTCCTATAACCATATCATATTGGTCTTTATACTCAAGCAGCCTGCTAATATCTTCAGGATTATGTTGACTGTCTGCATCCATCATGACAATCCATTCACCTTTGGCCACACGTAACCCTGATTTTATCGCAGCGCCATTGCCTATATTGTAAGGATGAGGCCATACATTGGCTCCAGCATGCATCGCTTCCTGCATTGTTTTATCAGTTGAGCCATCATCAATGACTAACACCTCAAAATCCGGATACATCATCTTGACGCGTCTAACCGTATTACCAATGCTTTGTTCTTCGTTATAAGCTGGTATCAATACGGTCACTTCAACCTTTTTGGCATCATTCACGAAACTATCCCCTATTTAACTGAATCACCAAGCTTTGAAGTAATATATGAACCCGATAATGGACTCACAAGAAATCAGCTAGTCATCGACTACTTTAAAAATATTTTACATGAACAAAAAAAGAAATAGCTGATCTGAATCAAATAGATCACAAAGATTTTATTGGAAGTTTTTTTACAGTCTCGATGAAATCTGGGCTACTGTCAATCGAAATTTTTGACCAAACCAAAATATCAACAAATAAAACAAGTGATTTTCAGTAGTAGTGTGGAAGTCAGAAAGGATATCTAGGATTTTTAAAAAGAATCCTGCCACTAGTCAATATCGCTCTTTACTCGTGCGGGAAGATTCTGTGATAATACTATCAAAATTTTTCCATTTACATCACAGTGAATTAGAGAAGACGAACAACTGCGTCACAATATCTTCTCAAATCATCAAGAGGGGAAGTAATGATAGTAAAGAGCGTATCTTCGTCTATCTGCCAATAAACATGTACTAGAAGATTACGAAAACGGGCCATCCTCTGAAGATCTTTAGCCAAATCGGCAGAGATTATTCCCGCTTCACCTACGAGTTGGAAGCAATCTGCATAGTTTTCCGGTACTTTTTTCAAGTATTTCGCGGAAATGTGATAGCAGAGATTAAGGGCAGCCTCAATGGCAATCAGTAATCTATAGGAAGCAATGTCTTTTATATCCTGATCTGCCAGGAATGCTTCTTTCGACACGAGACTTATCTTTTCAAGTCGAGCTAACGACTCCGCTATTTCTCTACATCGATTGCGGACCAGGTCATGATTAAGACTCAAGAGAAAATGCCTCCCTGGTGGCAATATCAGCGGATAGCCAAGAGCCAAGGGTCAGGCTTCGAAGATATCAAGTGCATTTTTCAAGCAAAGTTTTCAATGTCTTCGCGCGGTTGGCGAACTCGGACCGTTACCCAGAGAATTCCCAGGCGCTTGTTATCATGTCATTAATCGTGGCAGGAGAAAGGAAAATATTTTCCTGGACCCCAAAGATTACGAAGCCTTCATCATGCTGCTTCAGGAGACGGATGAAAAATGGAATATCAAGATAGCTGCCTATTGATTGCTGGAATTGGACGAAATGGAAATGCGCCGCATCAGCCACAGGTGTTTTCATTGTGGCACATGAGAATCAGAGAAAGATGTAGAGGTAGTAAGTCTTTGGAGTGTTGATAGTTTTATATTTTCAACAACCCAAACGGATTCAGCGTCAATTCCGAAATGATCATGCACTAAGACGTAATCCATAGCTATGGTTATCTGACCTGTGTAAATAAATCAATACGACTAAAAAACCTTGAAAATGACCATGGCAATGACTATGATCACAGATATTGATTACAAATTGATTACAATAATAATGAGGGCACAACATGCAAACAATCAAGGCATCGGAATTCAAGGCAAAATGCTTACATCTCATGGATGAAGTAAACCAGACAGGTGAAGAAATAGTAATCACAAAAAACGGCAAACCTGTCTCTATACTAAAGCCGTATCGAACTGCTCCGGCAACGATCTTTGGTCTGCATAAAGGAAAAATACAGAGCAAAGACGATCTCATTGCACCGTTGGATATTGTTTGGAATGCGGAATAATGTTGCTTCTTGATACCCACGTGCTCATCTGGCTGGACGAAGGTAATTCACGATTGGGGAATATTGCCTTACAAACAATTATTGAATCTCTGTCTACCGGTCAACTTGGCGTAGCGACTATCAGTTTTTGGGAAGTTGCCATGCTGATCGAAAAGCAACGATTGACCATGCAGACAGAACTAAATGTATGGCGATCTGACCTACTTCAGACCGGCTTACTTGAAGTCCCTTTACTGGGCACAAGCGCTATTCGAGCCGGCCAATTACAGCTGTTTCACGGTGATCCCGCAGATCGAATGATTGTTGCTACGGCCATTGAAAACGGAGCCACCTTGATGACAGCGGACACCAAAATCCTTTCATGGAAAGCACTTCACCAAAAGATTGACGCTCGCATGTAACTTCTTAAAAACAAAGGAAATAAATTGGTCAAGTCGGCTTTGAACAAAAGCTTGGGGTCAAAAGCAAGGGGTCGAAAGTATCAAGTTGGCCCTGCTATCCATGGGCTGCATGTAAATCCACCAGCTACTGCGTCGAAATTCAGCCATGTTTTTTTTGTTAACAGGAACGACTTACTTTCATCGGTGATGCAACACATCCGGAAGGAGGTCTCCATGCGGCGCATGGCAACCAGGTTTAAAATCAGCGGTTCCATGCCATGTCCAAGGTGTACATACTTACAGATTAGATGGTTTTAAACCAACCCTATGATGGTTCACGACATAGGCGGTAAAGAAGCCGAAAATCACCAGACGGGGCGGCTGCCAATCAGGCTTGATGGTTTTGCCAACCCCACTATAGGTTCGCCGTTCAGTCAAAATATCATGTGGAAAGTTTTTTCTGATCGGATGCTACATTATCTCTCATTAGTAAGCCGCTCTTGCCAATCCGTGGGCCAGAGCGCCATGGGCAATCATTCGATTAGTTTTTCCGGCTTTTACGATTGAAAAACGCCTTGACACTCTTATCGTAGCGCCAGGCAAATTCCGACTGATATCAGAATTACCAGACTGGCCTCACGCCACCTCCTTTCCATTCAAGTAAACCGAAATATGTAATGACAGAGTCATTGCATCTGGTTATAATTTAACAAATACGAAAGAAGGAGAACATGTTATGGACACTATCGCTAAAGCGACAAATAAACGCGAGACGCTGAATATCCGCATCAAATCCGAGGAGCGAAATCTGATCGACCGTGCTGCCAAGGTGCGCGGAAAGAATCGCACGGATTTTATTCTCGATGCCGTTCGCTCAGCTGCAGAAGAGGCACTTTACAATCAGACAATTATAATTGCCAGCCATGATGCCTATGCAAAATTTCTTGAGAAGTTAGATAAACAACCATCTCCCAATTCACGTTTGCGTAAGACGATGCAAACCCCTGCACCGTGGGAAAAAGCTTGACACTTTCTGCCCCCGAGTTATTGACTGTTTATCACGAAGTTGAAGCGTTTGCATGTGGAGTGGAGAGCTTGGACACATGGCTCAGACGACGGGCAATGAAGAATCAGACAACAGGGGCGTCTCGGACTTTTGTTGCTTGTAATGGTCGGCGCGTTGTCGCCTATTACGCTCTGGCATCAAGCGCAGTTGCTGTTATTGAGGCACCTGGTCGATTTCGTCGTAATATGCCTGATCCGATTCCTGTTGTCGTACTGGGGCGACTGGCAGTTGATCGATCTTTCCATGGCAAGGGATTAGGACGTGCGTTACTCCGGGATGCAGGTTATCGAGTTATTCAAGCAGCCGATATCATTGGTATTCGTGGCCTGTTAGTACAAGCACTCTCAGCTGACGCCAAAGCGTTTTACGAACATATTGGTTTTGATGCTTCTTCACTCGATCCTATGACACTGATGATTACCTTGGCTGATCTGAAAGCCAGTCTGGGATAGTTCGGACGAGTTCATAGATATCTCGGTAATAAAATAAAGCTTGGGGGTACCCATTAAAAGGCGCCTTGTCAATGGATAAACTCCCCCATTCAAGAAAAAACACAATTTTTCCTTGCAAGGGCATACGTGGCGCTCTCATCGTAGCGTCGGGCAAATTCCGCTACCTCGGAAAAGGCCCAGGCCAGATACTTGTTGCCGTTTTTTACGTTTCCTTTCCCTTTTTTCACATCATTGCTTGTCCATTTGCTCGGCACCTTTCGGCAATATGATGAAAAATTACCAACCTTGGTAAATCGTTCAATCTTTCCTGTTTCCAGCATGATCGTCATGGCGAGGATCTTTCCGAGGCCTGGGATGGTTTGCAGTCCGAGAAATTGGTTTTTCAGTTTCACTTTGCTCAGAACGACATTTTCGATTGCTGCTATCTGTTTGGACAAGAAATCAATAGCATTCTTGCTTACCTCACCGCTCAGTGCTAAATCTTCTTGGTCGGCCGGCAGTGGCGCAATATGATTTTCCTTGAACCTCTTGATTTTATTGCACCTGAGCCTGCATGTAGCCACAGTTTCGGCTGAGTATCCCTTAGATATGTTTATCCTGGTCGTCAGTGATCGCTAAATAATTGTTGTTTGAATGCAGGTCTATTCCGGCGTATAATCCCATATGGCACCTCCTTTGTTGAAAGTTTGGTCGCTTTCTTTCAGTATACAGCAGAAGAGTATTCCAATGACATACTGAGGGAGGTGCCTTTTAGATGATTATCAGGCTTCGGAGGTAGCAAGTTTGCTCTGGTACCCATGCGCTCCATGTGAACCCACCGGCTACTGCGCCGCAGTTCAAACCTGTTTTTTGTTAACAGGAACGACTTACTTTCATCGGGGAGGCAGCGCATCCGGAAGGAGGTCTCCATGGCGGCGCATGGCAACCACTCTTGAAAACGTTCAGGTGTTGTCCCAAAGCCGCAGTCCTGGGATGTTCAGAAAATGTCGATCCCGAGTTACCAGTGCTGCTCCACACTCAAGGGCGTGGGCAGCAATCCAGACATCGTTGATAGGGATTGAGCGACCCATTTGTTTGAGCATATCTTTCACCATCCCAAACAAATCCGCAGTCTCGATAGACGCATTTACAACAATTACAGATGGTTTGTTGAGGAATTTACGAAGAAAGCTCCGATTTTCCTTTTCGCGGGTTCCGCCTTTAAATCCGGAATACAATTCCCCGAGAACAAAGATGGACATAAAAGTGGTTTTCGCCTCATTCAAAAGCTGCAATATCCTTGGGTCACCGGCGAGGTATGCGGTGTAACAATTGGTGTCAAGGATGATTTTATTCATTCCCAGTCTCTAGGATCGATATGGGAAAATTCTTCTGTGTTGCGGATAAATTCCTCCAGGTCTTCCGGCGACCATACACCACTGAGATCTGCAAAATTATTCCCAGGCGGACTGTTTTTCTGAGAAAGGCCAAAGGATTCCGCTAAAAGTTGTTTAATAACTTTATTGAGACTGATTCCCTGCTGACGCGCTTTTTCCCTGATTAGGCTGTCCAATGGGTCTTCAAGACCATGGATGGTTATTGATGACATATTCCTTTCCTCTTTTTATTTGAACCACAATGATCACTTATGGTTCATAATGTAAATCACAGCAGTTTTGGCGTCAATTATAAAATGAGTAAAGGGAATGTTCCGGATGACGGCTTGCAGAGCAAGATGTATAGGTTGGTCATGAGTCAGAATGCATTTACTCGATAGCCGAAACGGCAGTGCGGACACATAGGTCCTCCCCTACGCGGCGGCGGTGGGATCAGCCTTGTCGAGAAACCGGGGACAGAGTTCAGGCAAGGGATGACGCTTCTTTTCTGCTGCTACCGATCAATTCCAGTCAAGCGCCCAGCGAGAGACGAGATATGCAGGACCTTGGTCGAATGCCTGTTTTGTTCGATTTCACCGCCGTAGATGAGGAAACTCGACCAGGGGATTCGATCAGGAAAGATGGTTGAGAATTTTCAATCCATCGAAATAGGCCGAAGTGACGGTCTGCCCGGATTTGATCTCAATAGGCAGGATGTCTTGCCCTTTTGTGTAGATAATATCTATTTCATTGCCGTTACTCAATTCCGATCAGCCATCCGCACCAGATCACATAACTCATCGGCCATCTCGTTAATTACCGCTTCCTCCTGCCCTTCCACCATGACACGGATTACCGGTTCCGTGCCCGATGGCCGCACCAGGATTCGACCGGTTCGGCCGAGTTTTTCTTCCAGCTTCAGCACAGTTTCCGGAAAATTCTTGATTGTTGCGACATCTATTTTTGCGGAAGTTCGGACATTCTTTAAAACCTGCGGAAAACTCTCCATAAGAGTTGCCAGCTCCGACAGTGGTCTTCCTGACTTCTTCATAATAGCCAGGAGCTGCAAACCGGCAAGGATTCCATCGCCGGTGGTGACATGATCAAGAAAAATCAGATGCCCGGACTGTTCGCCGCCAAAGGAGTAGCCTTCGTTTCGCATACATTCCACCACATACCGATCACCGACCGCCGTTCGAACCATCCTGCCGCCCATTTTTTCCATGGCTATTTCCAGGCCCATATTGGACATGACGGTTGCAACCAGGGTTTTCTTGTTGAGTTTGCGCTGAGCCATGAGTTCCCGGGCACAGATAGCCATGACGTGGTCGCCGTCAACTATCCGGCCGTGCTCGTCACAGACGATCAAGCGATCGCCGTCGCCATCAAGGGCAAGACCGATATCGGCTCCCAGCTCTTTTACCTTCGCCGCCATCAGTTGGGGATAGAGTGCTCCGCACTCCTTATTGATATTTTTACCATCGGGAGTCACCGCCAAAGTCGTCACCTTTGCCCCGAGTTCGGTAAACACATGGGGAGCAACGCCATAAGTTGCACCGTTGGCGCAATCGAGCACTATATGGAATTCATCGAGGGTATAATTTTTCGGAAAGGCGTTTTTCAAAAAAACTATATATCGACCTTTGGCGTCGTCTATCCTGGCTGCCTTGCCGACTTCATCCGCTACCGGCCTCAGTTCTTCCATCTTCTGCGAGAAGATTAAGTCCTCAATATTCGCCTCTACCTCATCCGGAAGTTTAAAGCCGTCCCTTGAAAAAATCTTGATCCCGTTATCCTGGAAAGGATTATGCGAGGCTGAAATCACCACCCCCGCATCGGCGCGCATTGAAGTCGTGATAAAGGCGATTCCCGGGGTGGGCAGCGGTCCTACCAGCAGGACATCGACGCCCATCGAGCAGATCCCTGCGGCCAGGGCATTTTCCAGCATATAGCAGGATTGCCTGGTATCTTTGCCTATGACAATCCTATGACCTTTACTTTTATTCTTTACTGTAAAAGCGACGGCCCTGCCTACCTGCATGGCTATTTCAACCGTCATTGGGTGGATATTGGCTACCCCGCGTATGCCATCAGTTCCAAATAATTTTCGCATTATTCAACCATTTTTCGCTTTGTTTTTTGACTCTTGATCAATTTAGGAGGAGAGGTCTGATTCTCCTTCTTCTCTCCAGGAGTCATCTCTTCTATCTTCGAATTATTATTTTTAGTGCCCTGGGCAGCTGCTGATTTTCCTGTGTCACTACCCTCAAACTGATACGAATTTGCTGAAATCTTATCTTTTGAATTTGATTTTTCATCAGCCAGAGACACAGTATCCGGGATAATCGAGAGGATTTCTATCGGTAATTCAACATCAGCCCGAGGCACGACTTTCACTTTCAATTCCTCATCACCCTTCTGCTGTATGGCCGTCACCATAATGAGGTTTTTGGGATCGACCTTATTTTCAAGAAGCATTCGGGGAAAGTTAGCCGTCACTTTAACTGTTTCCGGTTTCACATCCCGTTTCACTCCATCTATCACAACATGCACCGGCATATCATCCAGGGTTCTTGCCACCGTCTCCAGACCGATGCTGATCTCAGCGGTAACAGAAGTTTCACCAATGAGATCAACTATCGCCGGCTCCAGTTCCAGCGGTACCTGCAGCTGGATCGATTGTTTCATGCCATCGAGGTTGATCGCCTTGGTATACAGTTCATTAAATTGTGAGAGAACCGTGAAGGGACCGGCAATGGTTATGACATCCGGGTCCATCTTCAGGCTTTTAACATAATACCCATCAGCGACTTTCCCAATGGTTCTGGCGGAAATCGGAAACTGTTTTTGAATAAGTTTATCCAGCGACAGGATAATTGAGGACGGCTGCACCCTCTGCACGGTGATGCCTCGCGGAACCGGAATATGATCATTGTCGTTTTCAATAACCATGGTTCCCGGAGTGGCCGAAGACAAATCCACCTGTCTGGTAATAGCCTTATTACTCATTTCCAGAATCAGCGACCGGGGTCCGCTGACGGTTACCTCGATCTCTTTTTTGAACTGATTGGAAATAACCAGATCCCGGGGCAGGTTGATAATTTCAATCGGAATCATCACATTCTTATCAACCCTGTCTTCTCCGCCTACGAAATACCAGAGTCCAATAGCCAGAACAAGCGAAATAAATTTCAATAGCCAATCTTTGGAAACAAGATCAGCCATGTTGATTTTATCAATTTTATCTAAGAGTGTATTCAGAATCTTCTTCATCTTCTCATCCAATTTTTCCAGGAGGATGACGGGCCGTTCTTAGCGATAAAGATCGCCCTGAGACTGTTGGTGAGACTGATCTCATCTTCAACGGTTGTCAGTGCACCATGTCGCACTACAGAAATTTCCTGCGTCTCCTCGGAGACCACTAAGACCACGGCATCGGTTTCCTCGGTGAGACCAATTGCAGCCCGGTGCCTGGTACCATATCGTTTATTGATATATGGATTTTGCGTAAGCGGCAAAATGCATCCGGCATGCTGCACCCTGCCGGCACTGATGATTACGGCGCCATCATGCAGAGGTGAAACCGGCATAAAAACTGAGATGAGAAGTTCTTTTGTCAATCTTGCGTCAAGTTCAAAGCCGGACCCGACAAAATCACCAAGATTGGTTTCCCTTTCGATAACGATCAACGCTCCGATACGTCTTTTCGCCAGATAAAAAAGCGTGCGAATGATCTCCTCGAGTTCCTTATCGGCGACTTCCGTCTGTTTATGGAACGGTGATTTTCCGACACTGGTGAGAGCCCGGCGAATATCATGTTGAAAAACGATGATAATGATCAGCAGAATAGAACTCAAAAACGTCTGCATAATCCATTTAAAGGTCGCCAGGTCAAGGATACTTGCCAGAAAATAGACAATGGTCAGGACACCTATTCCGACAACCATCTGTACGGAGCGCGTCCCCCTGATGATGGTAATCGCCTGATGGATGACAAATGCCACCACGAGAATATCAACGAAATCCTGCCAGCGAAAATAGCTGAAAACGTCTAGCATGAGCTTTTTACTTTTCTATGTTCAGGGGCAAAAATATTGTACATCAGGTTATTTTTACCCTTAATTTATTGGTAACTTGTATATGTATGGATAAACGGACAGATATTTGGATGATTTTTCTGTGCTGGGCAAACCTCTCGAAAACATGGCACTTATTTCTCCTGCACCGGGAATCCGCCCCACCTTTTCCCTGCCCTGAAAGAAAGATGAAAAGATCGAGCCCCCGGACTCATGCCGTAGTGAGAGATCAAAATATCTGAACTTTACGATAGAACAACTATAGCATAGGCGAATTCATTATTAACAGTAATTTTCCTGGGATTTTTCATATTTCCGCCCATGGGGAGCAAATTTTTTCCAAAGCATAAGTTCATATCTGTAAAAATATAAGTGGCGCAACGCATCTACAATTTACATATTTGAATCAATGCGATAAGTATATCCAGCAATACGTATCTTATTATTTTTCCCGGCGAGGTACACCTGCTGTTCAATGAATTTACTTTCTCTTCAACCTGGATCACACTGCTATGTCCGATCATTTTGGCAATATTCCCATACAACCGCCGGAATCTTCCCAACCTGACCACAAGCCTCCCAAAAAAGCTGCAAGGGTAAAAGTCACA
Source organism: uncultured delta proteobacterium (assembly GCA_963835305.1). Taxonomy (GTDB): domain Bacteria; phylum Desulfobacterota; class Desulfobulbia; order Desulfobulbales; family Desulfocapsaceae; genus Desulforhopalus_A. The sequence continues at coordinate 748,987 of CAWIEU010000002.1, read as the reverse complement.
AGAAAAAGAACTTCCAGAATACCTGCCGTCAAGACAGCGAAAAGAAAGGGACGATCCTCTATTAGACCATCGGGTTGGATCATTGCCGCGGTAGCTATTGTTCTTTGCTTTGCATTTTATTGTTACTTAGGTTTTTTTGGTGTTCCGTATTATGTAACAAACATACTTCCGAAGCGCTTTCATGATAATACCGGGATGGTGCTGAAACCTGCCGCCGTCAGCTTCAATCCTTTTACCTTTCGTTTTGCAACCGGACCTGTGGCTATTTTCCTGAAACCGGAAAAGCCGATCCTATCTCTGCACTCGCTCGTGGCGGAGATCGCGCCCGCCGGTATTTTTCGACTGAACATGGTGTGCAATGCGGTCGCCATCAATGAGCTGGATCTTAACATCACCAGGGAATTGAACGGATCATATAATTTTCTACCAATCCTGGGAGTTGACAGAGGAAATAATCTTTCGGAACTGCTTGATCTCTCAAATTTTCCGTTATCCTTTTCCCTCAATAATATTTCGATCACCGACAGCAGGATTATTTTCAATGACCTCCCGACCGGAAAGACCCATACCGTTGAAAAAATCCAACTTGAACTGCCCTCATTTTCCAATATTCCGCTACAAAAAGAGCAGTATCTCCGTCCTCATTTTTCAGCGGTAGTAAACGGAAGCCCGGTAGAACTTACCGGCCAGGCCGGCCTGGCTGAAAAAGGCGGCAAGTATCAGGCGACCAAGCTGTCGATGGATATCCACGATCTTGATCTTACCCTATATTCCAACTATCTCCCTTTCAATCTGCCTGTGGAGGTAAAAAAGGGCAAAGCCAATGGTGCCGTCAACCTCTCTTTTGATCCTCAAACCGCCAATAGCGACAAGCTGTCGATTGGATTCCACCTTCAGCTCTCAGGGACCGAGCTCTTCCGGGAGAAAGGTTCAATTTCCATCGATGTACCGAACGCTCGCCTGAACGGGAACCTGCAACCGATTTCCAGAATAGTTCACTTCACTGAAATAGCTATGAAAGAACCGAGTGTCGAAACTCTCGGCAATCCGGTTCCCGAAAACGACAAACAATCGGGGAAGCAAAATGAACAGACTTCACCCGGCGATACTCCCGGAAACAGTCAGGTTGGAGCTGCTCCCTATAAGCTGATAATTGATCAGCTTTTGGTAGACAACGGGATAGTGCGATTCATGCCTGAGAAAAAAGGACAGAAACCAATTTCTATCTGGAAGTCCATCCAAATAAGTTTGAAGGACTACGGTTCCACACCGGTGAAACCGGCCGGACAAAACAGCGGTTCGTTCAGTCTCAGTGGAGAAAAGGAAGGAACGCCCTCTTTCTTTTCCTGGCAGGGAACGGTTTCCTCAACTCATAGCTTAACCGGACCCCTTAAGTTGCAAAAGATGGACGGTAATGCTCTTTTAAGCGGCGTTGATGCTGCCCATCCGTTTGATATAAAGGGCGTTGCCGACCTGGAAGGGCAGCTCACCCTATCTTTCAATACAGAACAATTATCGAACGTTAACTACAAACTGGATAAAGCAGAACTTACCATCGATGATTTTAGCCTCATGGACAACAAGGAAACGGTGCTCGCCGCTCCGGCTGCCAAATTTGCACCGCTAAGCGTTGTGAATAAAGTGATCAATTTGGGTAATGCGCAGTTCCAGCAAGCATCTGCACAATTTACCTATGGCCGGATTCCCGGCTTTTTCACGGCGTTTAATTCGAACACTTACAAACTTCAGGGTATCGATTTTGCCGGTGGGGTAACATGTACGGCTCCAAAAACATCTAAACCGCTTCTGGCTTTTACCAATGTTTCGCTGAAGGCCAATAAGCTTGACAAATCACGTAATACATCCGACAACTTTTCTCTATCGGGGCAAACCGAATCGGGCGGCATCCTCAAAGCCAAAGGAAGTGTAGCCCTGGCTCCTTTTTCTTTGTCGGTCAATACCGGATTCCGCGAACTGCCGGCAAAAAATATTTTCCGTTTGTTCAGCACCTCGTCTTTGCTCACCGACATTATAGGAAATCTGAGTGGCAAAGGGGATTTCAAGCTGCCTGAAGAAGACTTTGCCGGTGAACTTCAACTGACCGATTTTGCCAATAAGCCACCGAAAGAAGCCACCTTTACCTGGCAAAAAGCCATTTTCCAGGACGTTCATTATACCGCCAAACCGTTTCATCTCGGGATAAGCTCAATCAATATTGATCAGGCACTTTTTTCCTGGGAGATTACTAAAACTGATAATGGCCCCATGGCATATTTATCACAGATTTTTCACAAATATCTCCCTTTCGCCATCGAGCAACACTCCGGCAAGGCCCAAGCTTCTTCCTCGATTGACCTCCGGGAGATTTCTGTTAATAACTTCAAAATACATATTCACGATCACCGGCTGGTACCCGACTGGCAGGCAGAGGCTACTGGAATAACCGGAAATATTCAGGATATCCAGCCGGCAAACGGCAAAAGTACTTTTTCCTTTACCGGAAAACTGGACGAGACACCGTTTACAATCGATGGGACAACGGATCCTTTTTCCGGAAAAAATAATGGAAAATTCCAGTTTTCCCTGGAAAACTATCCACTGGCGTTTTTTCAAAAACAACTAGAGCCGAAAACAGACATCGACACCAGCAGCGGTGAATTCAGGCTGACGCTCGATTGCGCCTGGCAGGATCAGCAATATGTCCGTTCCGGAACCGTGACTTTTACAGACGTTAAACCGGTTGATGCAACTTCCGATTCCGCTCTTCCCCTCGCTCTTCTTACCGGTGTTGACAATACTTTTCAGCTTCGTTTTGATTTTACCGAAACTGAACCGGTAGCCAAGACATCGCTTTTTGATGAAATTCTCACTTCCTTTCAAACTCAGGTAGTGAAGGCAGCGGTATCCCCATTACTACTCGCAACCGGTGATTTCACCGACCTTATCGGCAATGAATACGTGGAGTTCCGTCCCGGCCAGTTCATACTCACGGATAAAGGCCGGGAAGTGCTTATCCGTTACGGGGCATTGCTTCAGGCGCATCCACGGGTAGGGCTCGTACTATCGGGCGGGATCGACCCAAAAGTCGACCGTGAGGCTATGCATCGGCAGCTTACGGCCATCGAACAACAACGCGTCGAGGAAGAAAATAAACGACTTTTCGCAATATGGCAGGAGAAAAAAAATCTTTATGAAAAAAATTTGGCAGAAAAGCAAAAACAGTCCAAATCAGCTGGAAAAATCATGGAACAGGATATTCCACCAGATGTTCTGACTGGATTTACCCCGATCCGCCCCGAACCAATCGTCGTCAATAAAGCAATGCTCCTTGAGCTTGCCAAAAAAAGGCTCAGCATAATCACCGAATACTTTACCACTCAGCTTGCAATACCACCGGAACGAATATCGGTCGTCACACCCGAGGACCTGCCCGGTACTTCCGAAAATGCGACCAACGGTGTTTCGATCGCTTTAAAAGCAATAAGTCAATGAAAAACGCAAGGAAGCAGATGAAGAGTCTTTACGACGCCATCGATGAAAGCAAATCATCTCCAGCTGACCTCAGCTTTATCGGTGTATTGTATTATGAATAATTCATCCAAAATTGTTGCCGACTTTAAATTTTTAGAGCCATATCTGGGATGGCTCGCCGTGAGCTCCGTATTCACCTTCGTCCTCAGCCTGGTCCTTATTCCCTGGGTTATCAGCAGACTCTCAAAAGATTGTTTTCTCAGAATTCATCTCAATGATAAAGTATCTTCGCCCCCCACTGTCGGCTCTATACTTTTGGTGATATTTCGGCATTGTCTGGGCATAATTCTTCTTCTGGCCGGACTGGCCATGCTTTTTCTCCCCGGGCAAGGCTTGCTCACTATCTTTCTCGGCGTTCTTCTCATTTCCTTTCCCGGCAAACGCAAATTCATCCTCTTTCTTGTTTTTCGGCCGGAAGTTCAACACAGCCTCAACTGGCTGAGAAAAAAAAGCGGCAAACCACCATTTCTCTGGCCGAAACGTCCATACGACGGCGAAGTTCATTAGATCAATAACGGGTGAGCCTTTACGACTACACTATAATTTTGGAGAGAACGGCTGGTAGAGCGGATCGCCAATCAGGACTGTCTGCCAGGACAGATAAGGCAAGGAAACAAGATACGACTCACCAAGACTCAAATATCCTTCCACCAGTTTACTGAAAAATATTTCGGGTAGCGGAAAACCCTGAACATAGGGTTCATGCACCGGGCCAATAGTGGCCGCGACACCATGATCAAGCATTTCCCTGCACCATAATGGACGCGACCTGTCTCGCAAACTGTCGCATTCGGCACTGGCAATGTGGTAACCGATAGCTCCTTTTTGCCAGTTAAAGCTATCAACATACCTGGCCAGAGAATACCAGCCACAGTACAACGCCGCCTCGGGACAGCTCTTTTCCGGGAAGAGGCCCTCCTGCTCATCGACGATTACCGGCATTCTTTTTTTTACGGCAGCTGCTGCTCTATGTATGGATTGATCGTATTGTTTGTATGCAGACAGGCTGCTTTTCTCAGGCATCGGCCAGCGTGCATCGAAATATGCCTTGCCTTGCAGGCCATTTTTTTCGGCATCCAGGCTATCGTTTATTATCCGATACACTGTTGCAGTATCAGGACCGTCAAGACGACACACCAAAAGCACCTGATCTTTTGTCATCGGCAGATCCTCACCCTGAAATCCCAAAAAGTAAGGATTTTTAATCCAGCCATCCAGCTCATACTCCCCTGCCCGAACAAGGGCGAGCTCTGAATCGACTGCAGCTCTCATATTTAGTTTGCGTAACCTGTTGATTTCCCGGGACCGTTCTTTTGGTGACAGCGTCTCATTGCTATGAAGCTGTTGAAGGTGTTCCAGGTCTGCCAAGTCCGGCAGTGGCTGAGCGACCTTTAATGGAACACCGTAGATGAGAACGATTGCTTCGATTCTTCTCTTGGACCGCAATTTCTTGAGTTTATCGAGTACACTTTTTTTCAGAACTTGATCGTACTCAGTTCTTGACATGGTCTCATTTACGCTAAGGGAAAGAGAAAGAAAATTGTACTTGGGAATCCGCCTACGATCCATATAATAGTGGGCAATTTCTCTGCTGCCCTCCATTCTCCGGTTAGCAACTACCAGAATTTCTTCAGGTTCGAGGCTAAAACACGATATTGGCCAGGAAACGGACAAAAGTAGAATATGAAGTATAACTATTCTAAAATAAAGATATTTATTCAATTTTTTCCTTTGGATTTCGACTTGTTCGGAAAATAGAAATTTTTCGGAATTCTGGAATTTACTCCCTTTAAATTTTATCCATTATATTATATAAAGGAGGTGCGGCAAGTATGGGTCATCATCCAACGTAACCGTTCACCAGCACCCCATTTTCGTCCGATCAGGCCGCCTCGCATAGCCAACCATAGCTCCGAGGCCTGCTTGAACGAACCTGGAGCACTGGATGAACGGTTACAGATCCGGGTTATGCAGTATTTTGATTTGCACCGGTGAACGGTCATCGATCCAACAGATAAAAATACTCCAACCACTCGGTCAGGCAACTACAACTCTATGGAAAAAGCAACAGAAGACCTCAACAGAATCATCTCGAACCAGAGAAATCTGCTGGAAACCATACCAGCAATGGTTCTCGTGGTCAAAGACTGTTCATCGATTGAATATATGAACCCCAGCGCCAAGAGTTTTTTGGGCGATCTTTGCAACCTGTCCTCAAGCGCCTCCCCAAAGCAGTTGGCAACCTGCTCCAAATTTCTCGAATTGGTCAGACAAACCATACAGAACCGGAAAATAGGCAACACCCTGGAAACCACCTTTCTTGAATCCCACCTGGAGTACACTCTAGCGCCGTTTAAGGGATATAAAGGCGATGCGCTGTACTGGTTGTTCATGCGCGATCTCACCGAGAGCAAAAGACAATTTGAGGAAATTTCCCTTTTTCATAATAGTATTGAGACTATCTTGTCGCATAAAATCAACGAATTGAAAGAGAGTGAGATGATGCGGCGCAGGCTGGCCAAGGAACTCAATTCTTTAAAGGAGCATCTCAAGGAACAACCTGCTGAAGGCAAGATGATTGGCTCCAGCCGCGCACTCAGCGAATTACGGGACATGGTTTTTCAAGTTGCCAAATCCGACGCCACCATACTGATTACAGGTGAATCGGGCACCGGCAAGGAACTTGTTGCCAACCTGATCAGAGAGAGTAGTAACCGAAATAACAAGCCCTTTTTGAAGATCAATTGCAATACTATTTCCGATTCTCTGCTGGAAAGTGATCTTTTCGGTCATGAAAAAGGTTCTTTTACCGGTGCCGACGGTAAAAGAATTGGTAAATTTGAAGTAGTTGACGGCGGCACTATTTTCCTGGATGAAATAGGTGATATCAGTCCGCGGATGCAGGCGGCCCTGCTGAGGGTTGTGCAAGACGGTGAACTAATTCGGGTTGGCGGTAATACCCCCACAAAAATCGACGTCAGGGTCATCGCGGCAACAAACAGGGATCTCGCCACGATGGTTCAGGACGGCAGTTTCAGACTCGATCTGTTCTATCGCCTGAATATCATCAATATTTCCATACCTCCTTTGCGTGAGCGAAAAGAGGATCTGATTGATCTTACTACGCATTTTATCAGGAAGTATCGCCAGGCGTTTAAAAAGGAAATTGATTTTCTCCCCCAATCAATACTTGATCGTCTGATCGAGCATGATTGGCCGGGAAATGTCCGCGAACTCGAAAATGTCATCCAACGTGCCGTACTCATGGCCAAAAACAATATCATTACGGAAAATGAACTCTTTTTTGATATGCGGCCCGGAGACAAAAATCTCAAGCCGACAGCAAGTTACCTGCAACGTCTGAATGGACGCACGTTAAAGGATATGGTTGCTGATGTTGAAAAAGATATCATCACCTATGCACTGGAAAAAAATCGAGGCAATGTCGCTCAGACAGTCCAGGAACTTGATATAGGCAAAACTGCATTTTACGACAAAATGAAGCGATATCAGATATCCCCAAAGAACCATAAATAAACCACCACACAGTAAGGGCATAAATATTGCAATGGGATTTGCAGGATACATTGGGTAATAACAATATTACGTTTCATACCATTTCTTCTCAATGTGGGTCTGCATGTGACAAAAGTAAATCTGAAATCCCAGGCAAAATGTCCATTTTGGGCAGCAGAATCAAGGAAATGCAGCATACGCAATGGCGGTCTTTTTATTCCAATGGACGATTTTGCAGAAACATTTTGCACTACTCCTCATTTCCCGTCATGTATGCACTATACACTTCATTCGGAAAACCAAATCATGCTCGTACGAAATGTTCGGAAATCCGAAGCTAATCGTCGAAAATTCCTTCGAATTGAAACTTCTCGAAAGATTACTCTGGTCAAAATTTTTGAATCCGGCAAGATCGTGTCAAAATTTTCATCCAGCGCCGAACTCATCGATGTGAGTAAATGCGGTTTGCGTATGGCAACTAAAAAACCGCTGGCACACGATCAGATAGTCCAGTTTTCTTTTGACGATCCCTTCATGCAAATACCTGTCGAGGTTATAGGACATATAGAATGGTGCAATAAACAGATCGACGAACCAGGCTATCAGGCGGGGGTATCGTTTCAGGAAGACCACATTAAGGAGGCGATAGGCCGCTATCTGGATCAGCAGGAAGAACACCCATAGCTCTGGATGATAGTCTGTTATCTCCTTCTCCGTTGTATTGCCGGGTTGATTCAAAGGGATGTTTTTCCAATGCTTAACGATTCAAGGTCAATCCCTGGAGACGGCATTTCTTGCTGCCACAACCAGAAAAAGTACTGGAATACCCATTATCGCGGTCGTCATGAAAAATTTCTGATAGCCGAAGGCTGATACCATTGTTCCGGAATATCCGCCGATCAATTTAGGAAAAAGCGTCATCATTGAACTGAAAATAGCGTACTGCACTGCAGTAAAGGAGATGTTGGTAAGACTTGAGAGAAAGGCGATGAATGCAGTGGTAGCTATCCCGGCACTGAGATTATCGGCCCCGATCACCACGGTTAACATCGTTACATCTCCACCGTTTCCGGCAAGCAGCATGAACAATAAATTGGTGGCTGCCGAAAGAAATGCCCCTAGAAAGAGGATCTTGTTGACCCCATATTTGATCGTCAGGATGCCGCCGAGAAAGCCGCCGGCCAAAGTCATTGCCAAACCAAATGTTTTGGTGACTCCGGCGATAACATTCTTACTAAATCCCATATCCAGATAAAAGACGTTGGAGACTACCCCTAAAACGATATCCGATAGCCGGTAGAAACCAATAAGAACCAAGAGCAGTATCGCGGTTTTTTTGCCGTAACGATGGAAAAAGTCTCTTATGGGTTCCAGATAGGATTGATATACCATCTCTTTATTTACTATTCCGGAAAATAAGAGAATTCCCGCAACAATGGCCGCTACACCAACTGCCAGGGCGAATCGTAATACTTCGAGCAGAAAACTCCCAATTCCGTTGGTGGCCAGAAAAACCCGCGGCAGCATTTTTTCGATTTCGCCAAACAGAAAACCGGAAGAGAAAAATGTGACCGCAAAAGCGAAAAGGCTGAGGACAAAAAGAGACATAAACCGCGTATAGTCAAGCACTGAATATTCGTAGTGGATTATTCGACGATTTGCCTTCGGTTCATGAATGACAAGCGTGGTTATCACCCCAGCCCCCATGACTGTTGCCATTGCCAGGTAGGTGTATTTCCAGGCCAAATAACTATAAGCTGAGCTGGTGGTTCCCAGGTATCCCGCCAGGAAGAGCGAACCGGCACCGGCAACCAGCATGCCCATCCTGTATCCTGCAATATACATCGCGGCCAGCATGGCCTGTAACGACTCATCAGCGGATTCAATACGATAGGCATCGATGACTATGTCCTGGGTTGCCGAGGAGAATCCAAGCATAACCGCGGCAAAGGCCATGAAGGTAAGATGATTGTGGCTGCCGGCCGGGTTAACCATAGCCATCCAGACAATCGCCGAGACGATAAGCAGCTGTGAGAGCAATAGCCATGCCCTCCTCCGGCCCAATATCGAGGTCAGTCCGGGTAAAGGGAGCAGATCAACCAAAGGAGCCCAGAGAAATTTGAAAGAATAACCGAGAGCTGCCCAGCTGAAAAAGGTTACAGCGGATCTCTCCACTCCAGCCTCCCGAAGCCATACCGATAAAGTCGAGAAAATTAAAAGAATCGGGACACCAGCGGAAAAGCCGAGAAAAAGCATGGCAATTACTTTGGGGTGCAGCCATGCTCTCCAGGTTTCTCCCCAGGACCGTTTTGCTATTACTTCTTGGCTCATTATTGTCTTTTCCTCATAATAAGATTATGGTATTTGACCTGAAACGTTACAAATTTTTTTCGCATCAAATATGATAATCTCGTAAAACCTTAAAAATTCAGATGGCTAAGTAAAAACTTCATATGCTAGGCGCGCAAAATTTCTATCATTACGACGTACTAGAGTACGTCGTAATGATAGAAATTTTGCAGCAAGTAAACAGATGAAGAGTTTTTAGGACGCCATCAAATATCATTTTTACATGCGATGTACTTAATACAAGATAGCAGAACTGTCCATAACCTGTTCCCTTCAAGATGACTATACAAATTCACAACACCCTCTCAGGAAAAAAAGAAGCCTTGCAGACACTGGAACCAGGTCATGTCAAGCTGTATGTCTGCGGCATCACCTCATATGATTATTGCCACATAGGACATGCCCGCTCGGTGTTGGCCTTCGATATGATTGTCCGCTACCTGAAATATCGGGGTTATAAAGTGACATTTGTCCGTAATTTTACTGATATCGACGACAAGATCATCGCTCGGGCCAAGGAACAGAATACGACATCGGAAGAACTTGCAAATCGTTTTATCAATGAATTCTATACCGACATGGACAAGCTCGGAGCAGATCGCCCCGATATCGAACCAAGAGCGACCGAGCATATCAAGGAGATGACAGACATTATCAGCGAACTGATAGACAAAGGTATGGCCTATCAGTCCGGTAATGATGTTTATTATATAGTCGATAGTTTTCCGGATTATGGCAAGCTTTCCAAAAGAAATATTGAGGACATGCAGGCGGGATCCCGCGTCTCGGTAAACGAACAGAAAAATAATCCCATGGATTTCGTGCTCTGGAAAGGCTCAAAACCAGGAGAACCTACCTGGGACAGCCCCTGGGGACCAGGACGTCCCGGCTGGCATATTGAATGTTCCGCAATGAGCCGGAAATATCTAGGTAAAACCTTCGATATCCACGGCGGAGGTCAAGACCTCATTTTCCCCCATCATGAAAATGAAATCGCCCAAAGCGAGGGAGCAAACGGTAAACCCTTCGTCAATAGCTGGATCCATCATGGCTTTGTCACCATCCGTGACGAAAAGATGTCCAAATCACTGGGCAATTTTCTGACAGTAAGAGATATCCTTGCCAGCTACCACCCTGAAGTACTTCGTTTTTTCATTTTTTCCACCCATTATCGCAATCCTCTTGATTTTTCCGAATCGGCAATGCGTGATGCGACCACAGGTCTTGAACGGCTCTATGAGTGCGTGGCCGCCGTCGATTCTCTTGATGGTCAGAACGGCAACAGACAGGATGCAAGCGTTCTCTCTGCCAAAGACATCAAGAAAATCAACGATTTGGAAACACGTTTCCAGCAGGCAATGGATAATGATTTCAATACTGCCCAGGCTCAGGGCATTTTCTTTGATACGGTGAAAACGATCAATCGAATCCACGGAAAAATAACTCCGTCATCTGCTGCGGCAGATATTCAATTTCTGAAAAATGCCACAGCCGTTTTAATAAAGCTGGCCGGGATCATGGGCCTGTTGAAGGAAGATGCACAGCAATTTCTTGCCACCAGGCGAGAGCAATTGATCGCCGATTTGGAGATTGACCCAACGGTCATTGACAAGCTCATCGCTGAACGTTGTCAATGCCGGCTCGAGAAAAACTGGGCGAGAAGCGACGAGATCAGGGACGAACTCCTGGCGAAAAACATTGAACTCAATGATGGTCCGGACGGCACAACCTGGTCAGTAAAAAGTAATTGATATCTTTACAGATGATGCACTTGTAAAAACCTGCCCCCCGCAAGGCACGGGGATAAGTACCTTTAGACAGATTGTTTACTTGCAAAAAACAAGAAAACAATCTGTAAGGTACTAAAATCAGCGATGGCTAAGTAAAAACTTCAGATTCCAGGCGCGACGTGAAAGACCAAGAGTTTTTACGGCACCATCAGTCTTAGGTAAACATGACAACAGGGAGAGAACAATGAGACTACCTGCCGTTGCCGATCGTTTCTATCCCGGATCACCTCAAGAGCTTTCTAAAACTGTAACAGGGCTGTTTCCCCAGACAAAGACTGCCAAAAAATCCAAGGCACTGGCGATAGTATCTCCCCATGCCGGGTATGTTTACTCTGGTGCACTCGCGGCAGAGACAATTTTTTCCGCCGAAATTCCCGAAACTGTGATTATTCTCGGACCGAACCATCATGGACAGGGCGATGCTGTTTCTCTATCGACCCAGACCTGGGACATGCCCCTTGGCAAGGTTGAGGTGGACAGGAAATTTACCGATCACCTGCTGCAAATATCCCGGCAGATAACTGTCGACGAAACTGCTCATCGGTTTGAACATTCACTGGAAGTCCAGGTTCCCTTCCTTCAGATGCTGCAAAAGAAATTGAAGATCGTGCCTCTGGTCCTTTCCAGGATTCCCTATCAACTCTGTGAACAAGTTGCCGAGTCACTTGCCGAGACCATCAAGGCTAGCAAGAGGGATCTGCTTATCGTTGCTTCCAGCGACATGAGCCACTATGAACCCAGACGGAGTGCCGAACAAAAGGACCGATCCGCCCTGGAATGCATCGAAAGGTTGGATGCTTACGAACTTTATCGTACTGTCTTAGAAAATCATATAACCATGTGCGGCGTCATTCCCGTGGTTATAGCCATACTTACTGCTAAGGCCTGCGGAGCAAAACAGGCTGAGCTGATCGGCTATACCGATTCGGGATATGTCTCCGGGGATACCGACCAGGTAGTTGGATATGCCGGGATCCTCATCAGCTGAAATTTCCTTGACAGTGATAGAGAAATCTTTTATAAACTCGGCACACTGCACCAAACGCTGGGGGATGGTCTAATGGTAAGGCAGCGGACTCTGACTCCGCCTATCAAGGTTCGAATCCTTGTCCCCCAGCCAGTAAAAGACGCGGTAAGCCACCAAATACTTAAATTGGTCAATTGACATAAATTGACAAGTGGTTTGCGGCCCTTCGCAAGATAACTCTTTCATGATCTCCACGCGCGTTATTCTGCGCTCAATCCTTCTGCATATTCTCTTCGACAATGAACGTACAGAAATTGCCCAACGAATAAATGAGTGCAATTTCTGTGCATTTCTGTACCTGGTTATAGCGATAAAATGGGGACAGATCTACCGGCTATTTACTTTTCCTGTTCTCAACATAGTGAGCCGCCGCTAAAGCGGCCGTGCAGCCATCCGCTGCTGCGAGGACTATCTGATTGGCGTATTTCTGACGCAGGTCTCCGACGGCAAACACCCCTGGTATAGTCGTCTCGCATTTTTCATCGGTCACGACATAACCACTGGTACTTAATCTAACGCCGGCTGGAACAATAAGGTTATTGGGTTTAAAGCCTACGAAAATAAATACTCCATCCGTGTCAATTTCCCGCTCTGCTCCGGTCTGCGTATCTTTTAACGCAAGTCCCCGCACACCTCTTTCGTTGGAGAGAACTTCCGTGGCTATGGTGTTATATAAAATCTCAATTCGTGATTCGGTAAAAACACGCTGTTGAAGAATCCGGCTCCCCCGAAACGCGTCACGGCGGTGAATGAGATACACTTTTTTTGTTATTTTAGCCAGATAGAGCGCATCTTCCAGAGCTGTGTCACCGCCGCCGATAACGGCAACCGTCTGGTTGCGAAAGAAGAAGCCATCGCAAGTGGCACAATAGGAAACCCCCTTGCCGAAATTCTCATTTTCTCCAGGAATGTTCAGCTTCTGCGCGGTGCCCCCGGCAGCTAGGATTATGGCATGACCTCGCAGAACGGTGCCGTCAACAAGACGTACCGAATGGAAGTCAATTCCCGGCTCTGTTGCCACTGCTTCTTTTTCGATAATCTCAAGATTATAGTGTTTGGCATGCTGAAGGAATTTCTCACAGAGCTCAAATCCACCGATTTCAATAAATCCTGGATAATTCTCCACATCCTTGGTAATTGCCACCTGGCCTCCGGGAATGCCTTTTTCAATTAAAACGGTTTTGAGCGCAGCTCGCATGCCATATATCCCCGCGGTGAGACCGGCCGGACCGCCTCCTAGGATTATCAAATCATACAAATCATTTTCGGACATCGGAAACTCCTCCTTTCTGAAGTAAAAAACAGGTAAATTGCTCTAAATTTTTATCACCAAGTAGCAGGAGACAAATCAGGTGGATACCTTTACAATATTATGAAAAAAACCAAAAAGAAATTCTTAGACAATCAAGACTATTAAATTGGTGGGGCGATAGTAACTACTATTCGCATATCGGTTTTGGCACGAACGCCGTGGGGTTCGCGGATCTGAGAAATCAGAATATTACCGGTTCTCGCCGGAAGTTCAGCATCATTATCTCCAAGAAATACGCCCTCGCCTTCGATAACCAGAATGGAAAGCTCACCATCGAGATCGTGGGAATGTACCGGAAAGGTGACGCCTGCCTTCAAATTAAAATTGATTATTTTAAAAAATTCCGAATCTTCCACCAGGAAAAAACGTTTCATTGCTCCTTCGGTGAATTCCCGGGTTGTGTTGAGATCGAGCACTTTCATAATTCCTCCTTAATTTCGTAGACCGATTTAGTTCTCCTGAGACGATAAGCACAATTTTGTCTGTGTCGCCATACATGGATGGCGCGTTGTTGTTTACCACCGGCGGTTCTTTAATAAAAATAACCTAAGGTAACCACCGACCCCTGCGCAGGCCTGCCTCGATAAAGATATTATTTCCATTACTGGTAAGAACAATAGTGGAAAATTTCTAGCGTTTACCGTATTAATTGAAGACAGCAAGGATGGCTTGACCGGTTATTCTTGACCATATCGCCTCCGTCGCTTCTATGACGAATTGGCCTTCTTCAGGCGACGGGGGCGCATCCATTTACTTTTGCCAGGTGCCCCCATGCCTCCAATAGAAAAATCTACACAGAAAAAAGACCAATCAGGTACGGTAACAGACGAAACAATACTAAAAATAGCCAAGGAAATATCAATCAAGTTCATTGAAGTCGGCCGCATAACGCCTGCAACATTTGAGCAATCCTTTAAGAATATTTTTTCTGCTATAGATACAACTGTTAAAAAAGGTTAAACCAATGCTTTCTCTTGCAACAAATCTCAATTTCGCCCCGAAAAATCTGCACCATATCCACCTGATGGGAATCTGCGGGACCGGCATGGCGGCTCTTGCCGGAATGCTGCAGACATCCGGCTACAGGGTTACCGGAAGCGATAGCCAAATCTATCCGCCAATGTCCGTTTTCCTCAATAATCTGAATATTTCTCTTTGTAGCGGGTACAATGCCGATAATCTCAAACCTGCTCCCGATCTGGTCATCGTCGGCAATGTTATTACCCGGAAAAATCCGGAAGCTATTGCTTTAGCGGAACTGGAAATCCCGTATCTATCTTTCCCTCAGGCTCTTTCACATTTTTATATCGAACCCCGGATGTCTCTTGTTATTGCCGGCACTCACGGCAAGACCACCACCTGTTCTCTGCTTGCCACCTCTCTTTATCATGCGGATCTCGATCCTTCCTTTATGATCGGCGGAATAGTCGGTGAGTTCGGGACAAATTTCCGGTTGGGAAATGGGAAATATTTCGTTGCTGAAGGGGATGAGTACGACACCGCATTCTTTGACAAGGGATCGAAATTCCTTCATTATCGTCCACAGGTCGCGGTCATTACTTCAATTGAGTTCGATCACGCCGATATCTTCAGTGATATCGATGCGATCAAACGATCCTTTAAAAAATTTGTCGCCCTCCTGCCGCCTGACGGGCTGTTGATTGCCAACTTTGATGATAAAAATGTTGTTGAAATCGCAGCAGAAGCTCCCTGTCCCGTGCAAAGTTACGGACTCGACTCTTCTTTTACGTGGGCGATAGATAATGTAAAAATCGCAAACGCCATCAGCCACTTCGATGTCATAAAAGACGGCGGTCCGTGGTCGTCAATGACGGTGAAACTTCCCGGCAGACACAATTGCCTCAACAGCCTTGCTGTTTGTGCTGTTATGCACCATCTTGGCATTTCTCCATCGATCATTGATAAGGGTCTTAGAAATTTTGCCGGAGTAAAAAGAAGGCAGGAGGTACGTGGAATCGAAAAAGGAATTACCGTCATCGATGACTTCGCCCACCATCCTACCGCAGTCCGCGAAACCCTGGCAGCGCTTAAAGGCGGTTATCCCAATCGACGTTTAGTGGTGGTGTTTGAACCGAGAACGAATTCATCGAGACGGGCCATCTTCCAGAACGATTACGCCACTGCGTTTGACTCGGCCGATCTCATCCTGCTGAGGGAACCGACTCCCATAGAAGGGTTGGCAAAAGAAGAACTCTTTTCTTCTGCCAGACTGGCCGGAGATTTGATAAGCAGGAAATTGATGGCGGAGTCCTTTGACACAACGGAGGGTATACTGGATCGACTGAAAAACGTTCTTAAATCAGGTGATGTAGTGGCAATTCTTTCCAACGGGGGGTTTGATAATATCCACATTCGTCTGCTTGATCAGATCAGGAATTCTGCAAACGAATATTGAGAGCAGCGAGAAAAGTCCATTCGCTATGGCTCTGCAACAAGCGGTGGACTTTCCAGTCTAAGCTGAAAAGAGTATAAGCTACAGTAGAGATTCTGCTTAAGTAGGAAGATGCTGCCGAAAACTACTTAGGGAACTTGTTCAAGGACGGGATTTACTTTGAGGCGCAAATCCTCAACCAGCTGTTTGAAGTTTGCATTTCGATCGCCGGCCTTTCCTTTCTCCTCAATGCAGAGTGCGATATTGGCACAATCTTCCAGACCAAGGTTAAGAAAAGCGCCTTTTATCGTATGCCCCACCCTGCCAATCGTTGTTGGATTGTTCTCCGCCAGGGCGTTTTCCAGATTCTGCATGTGAGATCCCAGTGTTGCGATAAAACTCGGCAACAACATCTCAATCTGTTCGGCGGGAAGATTAAACTGTTCTTTCAGATATGTTTTGATGTTTTGGATTTTTTGCCGCTGCATACCCACACCTTTCCCAGTAAACAGGATTTTTTTAGAACCTTACGGCTTGAGATTGTTTTCTTGTTGTTTTGCGAGAGAATAATCTGTCTAAAGGTTCTTACCCCCCACAAATCCACGGGGGCTAAAAAGAGTACCCCTGCTTTGTGGGGTGTCATAATAAATCTTGATGGCGTCCTAAAAACTCTTCATCTGCTTCGTTGCGTGCCTCGCATATGAAGCTTTTACTTAGCCATCCGAAAATTCAGGTTTTTACGAGTCCATCATTCTTGGTTAGCTGATTAAACCGGACTTTCACCTTTACGAAGTGGTTTCGATCAATTGCAACTGACGCAACTGTTCCTCAAGTCTGGCTTTGCTGATCGGTTTAGTCAAATATGCCTCACATCGTCCCTCGACCAGCGCTTTCATTATATTTTTAGCATCATCAAGAGCGGTTACCATTAAAACCTTGGCCGCGGCGGCCCCACGAATACCCCTATCCTTTTCAATCCGGCGCATCTCACGCAAGACTTCATGACCACTCATCTTGGGCATCATGATATCCAGGCAGACAAGGTCATATCCGACACCGGACAAGCTATAGGATTTTTCAAGAATATCAACCGCCTCACGACCGTTTGATACCGCGTCACAATCACCAAAAGGAGCAAGCATCTCCATCAGCAGGGTTCTACTGATAAATTCATCTTCAACAATCAGAATCTTGATTTTGTTTCCCATACTGTGTTGCTTCTTAGGTGATTCAGAGTGGCAGATATTACTCACCATGGTAAACTACCAGAGAAAATATAACAATCTGAAGCAAAGTATTAAACAAAAACCGTAGCTTTTGCAAAAAAAAGTACCAGCCGGGAAATCTTACATGCGTATCCTCGAAAGGGTTGCATCAGTCATCCGTTCACACAGCCTGATAAACCGGAATGACCATGTGGTTGTAGCTGTTTCCGGAGGGGCCGATTCCCTTGCGTTGCTGCATATTCTCAGTGGCGTCGATCTCTCGCTGAATCTTGTGGCAATCTATATTGACCACGGACTGCGGCCACTGGAGACCCCATCTGAACAAAAGACCATTGCAGACAGTTGCCTCGCCCTGAAAATTCCTTTTCAGGTCCGCCGGATAAACGTAGCTGAATTTGTTGCCGGAAGCAAAAAATCCCTTGAAGAAGGTGCCCGGATTCTCCGTTACACGGCGCTGGAAGAGTTTCGCCGGGAATGTGGTGCAAATCTCATCGCCGTCGGCCATACCGCCGATGATCAGGTTGAAGAATTTTTTATTCGCTTGATTCGTGGAAGCAGCAGCAAAGGACTTTCCGGCATGAAATTGAAGAGGGACCACATAGTTCGCCCGATACTTTTTGAAAAAAAGACACAGCTTATCGAATTCCTCGCAGAGCGTGGCATCAATTGGTGCCTGGATACCTCCAATCTGGATCGACAGTTCCTGCGTAACCGGGTCCGGCTCGACTTACTTACCAAGCTTGAAGAAAATTTTTCCCCCGGTCTTCGCAAAACCGTTTTGCAGAACATGGATATACTAAGGGAAGAAGATAACTTTCTTACGAACCACACCGAGACAGCTTTTAGTCAATGTGTCAGCTTGATAAAATCATCAACGGATAAGGAAAATATCTCGCGGCTTGTCGTAAACAGGAGCAAATTTCTGGACACTCATCCGGCTATTCAAAGAAGGATCCTGGAAAAAAGCTGCTGGCAGATGGCGATTCGCCCGACCTATGACCAGATCTGTACACTGATCGAATTTATAAAAAATGGCAGGAACGGCAGCGAGCTGCACCTCGATGACGGAGTTCGCGCTGAAAAATTGCCAGGACAATTGCTGCTTGGACGTCCGCTGCCTAAGGGCCGGGTTCGAGGCTCAGAGCTCCCTGCCCCTTCTATCAACCAGACAATCCCCTGTCCTGGCGTTTACGGAGTTTCAGGCACAGACAAGGAACTCATCATCAAGGAAATGGGGTTTACGGCCGGCTGTAAAAATGTAGATGAAGAGCTTTGGGTCGACCTGGATAAAATTGTTTTTCCTTTGCTGCTCCGATCTTTTCTGCCGGGCGAAAGGTTTTCTCCCTACGGCGGCTCAGGCAGCAAAAAGATCTCTCGTTATTTCAATGAAAGGAAAATTCCTCACAAAGAGCGTCCGGGTTGGCCGGTGCTCCTCAGTGAAAACAGGGTAGTGGCAATAGTCGGCCTGCAGCTTGACCACAATGTTCGGATTTCAAGCACTACCGGAAAAATACTCTCCATAGTGTGGAGAAAGCGCGAAGAATAAAAGTGCTTCGTCAGGATTTTTTCCGTAGAATCCTCTTATCGCCAATGCGCATGGTGATCTTTATTCTATCCAGGTACTCAAGAATCGGAATGGAAAATTTCCGGGTGAGGCCAGTTAATTCCTTGAACGCCGGAGCATCTATTTCTCCATTTTTTTCCATATAGCTCATGACCGATGCAATTAGCGGATCGAGTATTTCCTTTTCATAATAGAGAGATTCACTGATCTTCAACAGCTTACCCTCCCGCAATTGAAGATCGATGACATCTTTTACCTGACGGCTTGGATAATCGGCAAACCTCTCGGTGGTTTCCTTGATCGTCGGAGTCGAAAGGCCCTTCTCCCGATACCATTCGCTGAGTTCTTTTCTCAATTGCTCTTCATCGGCCTGCAGGGCCACCTGATGATCAGCCATGCGGACTACCGACTCCTCCTGAACCACGACTGACTTCCTGATCAGATCGTTGATGCAGTAATTGTAAACTTTTGGATCGATTTTACGTCCGAGACTGGTGCGAAGTTCCTCCTTGGCTAAGCCGGGCTGCAGAGGATTTTTCTTATGATACGCCTGCAAATGCTCAACCAGCATCTCTTTGATTTTCTCGGCTACCTCCACAACGACGTAGCGCTGGCTGGCCGAATCGACAACTACCATTTTTTTTGTGGAAATAGGCTCATTCAAGGCTTTTTTCAAGTGCTTGCCGAACAGACCGAGACGAATGCCGATTTCATCCGCGGTAAGCCCGATCTCTCTGCTCTCACGTAGGAAAAACAGCGCTTTTTCCTCAACAGTCCCATCTTGGAGTGTCTCCAGCATCTTTTGATTATAGAGCCGGTCATTATCGGAAAGCCGCTTTCTTTTTCGCGGTGAAACATTGCCGAGCACCATCCCCCCCCCAATGGTCGCGACAGGGGAATAACTTCGAATTACGTAACGATCTCCGGACCATACAGCCGCTTTGCTTTCCAGTAATAACTGAATTACGGCCTCCTCTCCCGGCTGCAACTCGTCCCGGTCGAGAAGTGACACCCTGCCGATGATTTCGGCGGTACCTAAATGGACTCTCACTCTGGTCCGATGTTTCATCGGTTTGGCGTTGGATGCCAGATAGAGAAACTGACAGTCGAGCATAAAACCGGCCGTTAGGGTGCCGGGCGTGGCAAGTACCATGCCTCTCTCGATATCGGCGACGTCGACCCCCTGGAGATTAATCGCCGTTCGATGCCCGGCCTCAACCTCATTTACAGCTTCCGAATGAACCTGGATTCCCCTGATTTTGGCTATTTTTTCAGTCGGATAGATACGCAAATCCTCTCCTACAGAGATTCTCCCGGAAATCGAGGTGCCAGTAACCACCGAGCCAAACCCTTTCATGGCGAATATCCGGTCAACAGACAATCTGAATGGCCCGAAAACTTCGTGAAAATTAAAGTCCCTCACCAGTTTATCCAAGGCATCACGAACAAGGTCGATACCTTCGCCGGTGGTGGATGAGACATTGATAATAGGTGCTCCTTCAAGAAAACTTCCTGCACAGAACTCCTCGATTTCATCGTTGACCATTTCCAGCCATTCCGGTTCAACCATGTCCTTTTTGGTGACAATGACTATTCCTTGCTTGACTCCCATCAGGCGGCAGATCTCAAAGTGTTCGATGGTCTGGGGCATGATGCCTTCATCGGCGGCGACGACAAAGGCCAGGATATCAATTCCTGACACTCCCGACACCATGGTCTTGACAAATTTCTCGTGACCCGGCACGTCGACAATCCCTATTCGGTGGCCACAGGGTAAATCAAGGTAGGCAAAGCCGAGTTCAATGGTGATCCCTCGTTTTTTTTCCTCTTTGAGACGATCAGTCTCAAAACCGGTAAGAGCCCGAATGAAACTCGTTTTACCATGATCTACATGGCCGGCAGTACCAAGGACGATCTCGCGCATAGATTCATTAAAAGGAAAAGGGGATTGTAATTAAATCAGTCGCAGGACATCAAAATCCTAAGCGGAAGACAATGACCTGCGGCAGTTCCGAGATTATAAAAAGGGGTTAGTGCGTTTTTCGTCGCCAATCGTTGACTGGTGACCGCCATAACCATGACCAGGCCAGACAATCGTATCAGCAGGCAGGACAAGTAGCTTGGTTCGGATTGAATTGAGCAGTTCCTCCGGCGAGCCACCGGGAAAATCGCTCCTGCCGACTCCCCCGACAAACAGTGTGTCACCGGTAATCAGATGAGGCGCATGATAGAGACACATACCTCCAGGGGTATGTCCAGGGGTATGCAGTACCTGGAATTTCACCTCGCCAATTGTAATTATATCACCATCTTCGACCTCGATATCAACCGCCGGAGAAGGTTCCAATCCAAGCATGGAAAAATATCTTTCCACTTCAGGTTTACCAAAAAAGAGCGCGTCGGCGGAATGCATCATTATCTTCGCACCGGTCGCTTGCTGAATTTTTCTATTGCCGCAAACATGGTCGGGATGACCGTGGGTATCGATAATATATTCAACATTGACGCCAAGCTTCTTTACCTCGGCGAGAATCTTATCCTCATTGCCCCCGGGATCTATTACAGCTGCTTTTTTGGTCTTTTCGCATGCCGCTATATAGCAGCACACAGCCATGGATCCAACTATAAACTGTTTTATAATCATTGCATTGCGCTCGTAGTATCGTTTAAAAGCGAAGTTCGCGACCATAATCCGTGTCGCCAACTTCGCTTGATACAAAGTTGATACTTATCAGTTTTTGGCGTGCGACGGACAGCTGCCGCCACAGGCACAACCGCTGCTTTCTTTTCCAGGCACCGAGGCCATGGTCAATGGGGGAGCAACGGTTACCGGGGGCAGGCGAATCTCAATAGCCTTTACCACCTCTGCAAATGCACGGGTTGCGGGGCTATCTTCCGTTGAAGACAGGTAGGGTGTGCCATCGTCTCCAGCCATGACTACCTGGGGATCCATGGGAACCTTACCGAGAAACGGGAGGTCCAGCTCGCGGGCAAGGCTTTCTCCGCCGCCGGACTTGAATATATTGACGGTCTCGTTGCAATGCGGACAAACAAAACCTGACATATTCTCGACAATTCCAGCGATTTCTACTTTGACGGTTTTACAAAAATTAATTGATTTTCGCACATCGGCCAAAGCAACCTTTTGAGGAGTCGTCACCACGATCGCCTTGACATTGGGAATAGTCTGAGCGACGGATAACGGCTCGTCCCCTGTTCCGGGAGGAGCATCTATAATGAGGTAATCAAGCTCTCCCCAATCCATATCCGAGACGAACTGCCGAATTGCCTGAATTTTCAGGGGACCACGCCAGATTATCGCTTCATTCCTGTCCCGCATCATGAATTCGAGGGAGACTACTTTCAGGTTGTCGCTGTATTTAAGAGGCGGAACCAGGCCGTCCTTGGTTGCGGGCGGCTCAATATTTCCTTTCAGGTCAAGCATGCGGACGACATCCGGACCATGAATGTCGACATCCATGAGTCCTACTTGATATCCTTTATTGGCAAGACTGAGCGCCAGGTTGACGGAAACGGTTGATTTTCCGACACCACCTTTACCGCTCATAACCAGAATTTTATTTTTTATCTTTCCAAGAGACCGTTTTATCGCAATTTCCTGCTGTGCAGCAGCAGCTTGCTGTGATTCCTGCGTTCCACAGGATCCTCCACAAGATCCAGCCATTATTACTTCCTCCTTAGGGTAATCTGAGTAAACAATATTTTAACGAGCTGATAGTTCCAACTGTTTATACTATCTTAAAAAAACAACACCCACTAAAGTAATGCCGTTGCCTCGAAATGCAATCACTTTCATAGATGCGGACAAACCGTAACGTTCACCGGGAATAGCATAATGGCCGCCCAACACCAGGCCTGAGCTGCCCATAAGATAACACGTACCGAATAATCGCATATTTTCTTGAGGTTGACTTTTTGTTGCTTTCTTTTACATCTCTACTTAATATGAAAATTTGTGCCTCAAAAACGATCGCCATACAAAGGGGTAAAGATCTTTTAGGCAGAGTGTTTTCCCGTAAAAAACAAAAACAGAAAACAGTCTGTAAGGAACTCTTACTTCCAACGACAAATTATATCAGGAATATACGATGCTAGGTTGGTTCAAGAAAAAATTCAAAAAAAAAGATGCAGATGCGCCTATAGACGATACCCTTGCCGATGATCTCGGTACAGATACTCCTTTTCCCGAGCCTGAGCAAGCTGAAAGCGAGGAAGAATCGATTACAGAGCTTCCCCCTGCCCTGCCGCGGGAACCTGATGAAGAAGAAGTTGTTCCACCTCCTGCCAAAACTGCTGAACCCATTGATGACCAAAAAACCGAGCAGGATATAGCAGTTGCAGCAGAGGCGCCTCAGGTGGAGGAGGAAAAAACGCTTAAAATCATCAAACAATCCGAAGTAGCAAGTGAGTCGGTAAAAAAGAAAAAAAATCTTTTTTCCCGGCTCACCGAGCGGCTCGGTAAAACGAGAGAAACCTTTACTTACCAGTTAGACGCACTCTTTCTCGGCAAAAAAGAGATTGATGCCGAAATGCTCGACGACCTCGAAGAGATCCTTATAACCGCCGACCTTGGCGTGGGAACCAGTCAGGAGTTACTTGAAAGTGCCAGACGCAAAGTCAAGAGAAAAGAACTGTACGATCCCGAATCCCTTAAACAAACCCTGAAGTTACAAATCAAGAATCTTATCACTGAAAATGATAAGGATGCCACTCTGGTCATGCCCAATAAAGGGCCTTTTGTCATTATGGTAATCGGAGTAAACGGGGTTGGCAAAACCACCACAATAGGCAAAATTGCCAGGAAGTTTCAAGAGGCCGGCAATTCGGTCTTGCTGGTTGCCGGAGACACTTTTCGAGCGGCTGCGGTGTCCCAGCTGCAGATATGGGGAGAACGGAGCAACATCCCGGTTATTGCCCATAAGGAAGGTGCGGACCCTTCATCGGTTGTCTTTGATGCCTTAGGAATTGCCCAATCCAAAAATATCGATGTGGTCCTTGTTGATACCGCAGGCCGGATGCATACGAAAGATCATTTGATGGAAGAGCTGAAGAAGATCAAGCGGGTGATGGGGAAAAAACTGAAAGGTGCTCCCCATGAGGTCATGCTGGTTATAGATGCCACAACCGGCCAGAACGGTATTTCCCAGGCCAGACTGTTTGATGATGCGGTCGGAGTGACCGGTATAACACTTACCAAACTTGACGGCACCTCTAAAGGTGGCATTGTCGCCAATATCTGCAGGGAGATGAAAATCCCCATCCGATTTATCGGTATAGGTGAAAAAATGTCGGATCTACGTGATTTTGATGCCGATGAATTCGTCGATGCCCTCTTCCACAGCGGGAACTCCAATCAATAAATAATTCGAGCATACCTATCATGCAATATCAACGACAGCAGCAACCCGGTTGTGGCGGATGTTTGCTCATGCTCCTTCTGATTGTTTTTGTTTCAGGGGGAGCTCCCGCACTGATTTCCTTTCTCGGTACGCTGCTTTATACCGGGCTTGCCGGAGTCCTTCTCTTCATCGCCCTCTTTTTCGGATTCACCTATTGGGTGCAGCGGAAAGTTGCCACCTATGAGCAATCCCAATCGGAAAGTCATAATCGATTTGTCTGGCTCCTGGTTCAGATTCTTATCCATACTGCTAAAATAGACGGGCAGATAACCAGAGATGAAATCCAGACCATCCACCGTTTTTTCCAATACAATCTTCGCTACAGCCAGACGCAAATGCACTGGGTCAAGGAACTGATCAAGGAAGCGGCGAACTCCACCCAGTCTCTCGATGTCTTGCTGCAGGAATTTAAATCCACCTTTGCCTATGAGCCCCGGCTTATCCTGCTGGAACTCGTCTATCAGGTTCTATACACCAAGACCACTGTCCCGGAAGATGAGTTGAAGGTTGCGCGCTATATTGCTTTTTATCTTGATATTTCCGAATATGACCAACGCACTATCGAAGCCAGATACCGTTACAGACAACAGTATGGAGCAGCGGCCGGTGGTCCCGATATGGCGGAGCAATATTACGCCGTCCTGGGTCTGGAAAAAGGTGCGGCCATGGAGGAAATCAAAAAGGCCTATCGTAAACTCAGTATGCAGTATCACCCCGACAAAGTCAGACATCTTGGTGAAGAGTTCAGGTCAGTTGCGGAAAACAAGATGAAAGAAATCAATGCGGCATACGATTATTTTAAAAAGCAGCAACAGAATTCTTTTTAGTACCTTACAAAGCAAGGGAAAAAAAGAGAATACACCTTGCGGATTTTAACAGTTATACGAGGAGATAAATAATGGCTGTATCTGAGAAAATGAGAGTATTTGCCGAAAAATCCTCCTGGATACGAAAAATGTTCGAGGAAGGGGCAAGGATGAAGGCGGCTTATGGCGCCGGAAACGTTTTCGATTTCAGTCTTGGCAATCCGGACGCACCGCCACCTCCACAGTTTGACGAGGTTATTCAGGAAATCGTGAGGAATACCAGTCCCGGAATGCACGCCTATATGCCAAACGGCGGATATCCATGGGTCCGCGAGGCCATAGCGGCGCGAATGTCCATTGAACAGGAAACGAATATCAGCCAGGGGGACATGCTCATGACCTGTGGGGCGGCCGGCGGACTGAATATTGTCTTGAAAGCCCTTCTCAACCCCCGTGACGAAGTGCTCATTCTTGCTCCCTATTTTGTCGAATATGAATTTTACATTGACAACCATGGCGGAGTACCCAGAACAGTGGCGACAGATGGGCAATTCAACCTCGATTTATCCGCCATTGAAGAGGCAATTTCCGAGAGAACCAAAGCGATTATCATCAATTCCCCCAATAACCCCTGTGGACAGATTTACGCAAAAGAGTCACTTGCGGCTCTCGGTACACTTCTGGAGAATGCCTCCGAAAAATTAGGGACCACCATTTATCTCATCTCCGATGAACCATACCGGAAAATCGTTTTCGATGGCCACCAAGTACCAAGCATTTTTCCTGCCTATACTAACAGTATTGTGGTCTCCTCGTATTCAAAGGATCTTTCCCTGCCCGGCGAACGCATCGGCTATCTGGCCGTTCATCCCGATATCGAAGATAAACTCCAACTGCTCAACGCTCTCACCATGGCAAATCGGATACTCGGTTTCGTCAATGCTCCGGCTCTGATGCAACGGGTTGTAGCCGAACTTCAGGATGTGAGTGTGGATACCTCGATCTACGCCAGGAGGAAGGAATTGATCTGTACGGTGTTGCGTGACGCCGGATTTTCTTTCACCGAGCCCAAAGGTGCCTTTTACGTCTTTCCGAAGACACCTCTTGCCGACGATGTGAAATTTGTATCTCTGCTGCAGGAGGAGAAAATCCTGGCGGTACCCGGAGTCGGATTCGGCTCTCCGGGGTATATGCGGATTGCCTTCTGCGTGCCTGATGATGTCATCTTAAAATCGGCGGAAGGATTTAAACGGGCGGTTGACAAAGCCCATTTTAGATAAGTCGATCAGGAGAAAAGACAAAGGGGGGCAGAGCAATGAAACTCTTCCCCTCTTTTAACTTCTTCCTCTCTTCTATTTTTTCTCCCCTCTCTGTTCGGACTTATCCTTAAAAAAAAGTTTAATAGGCACCTTGTCCAGTCCGAGTCCCTCCCGAAATCGGTTGGTCAGATAACGTTCATAGGAAAAATGCACTCCCTTGTAGCTATTGGTCATTACAACAAATTTTGGGGGACAGGTACTTACTTGCGCGGTGTAATAGAATTTAAGCCGTTTATTCTTGTAGATGGGCGGTGAATGTTGTGCCACAGCGTCGCGCAGCAGTCTGTTCAGGGACGACGTGGGAAAGGTGGCCGAATATTGCCGGTATACTGAGCCGATAACCGGAAAAAGACGCTTAATACCATAGCCGCTTAAGGCGGAAACGTTCAACACCGGAGCGAAACCGACAAAGGGCAAGGCCCTGCCGACTTGCATCATGACCGCCTCCTGCCGCTTTTTATCGTCCTGAATCAGATCCCATTTGTTCACCAGAACGATGAGTCCTCTGCCTTCTTCCAGCACATAACCAATGACTTTGGTATCCTGTTCGGTGATTCCTTCCTCGGCATCAATAAGTACCACGGCCACATCGCACCTGGCCATCGCCGCAAGAGATTTCAGAATGCTGAACTTTTCCAGTTTCTCCGTTGTCTTGCCTTTTCTGCGGATACCCGCGGTATCAATAAACAGATAGCTGTAATTACCGTGGGTTACCAGGGTATCAACGCTATCTCTCGTGGTGCCGGAAATAGTCGATACCACCATCCGGTCTTCGCCGAGAATCATGTTTATCATGGAGGATTTCCCCACATTCGGTCTACCAAAAAATGCAACCTTAACAGTTCCCGAAGGAAGCTCGATATCAGTCTCCTCACTTTTAATGGATTCACACAACGCATCCATCAGGGTTCTGAAACCGTAACTATGCTCGGCGGATACCGACCACAGCTCGTCGACACCCAGTTCATAAAACTGGGCAAGTAATTCCGTTTCAGTTTCCGGACCATCGATTTTGTTCACTAGATAAAAGACCGGCTTTTCAGTCCGGCGAAGCATTTCCGCGACATCCCAGTCAGCAGGCGTCAGCCCCTGTTTCCCGTCCATCAGAAAAAGGACTACATCAGCTTCTTCAATTGCGAGCATTGCCTGATCCCGGATGTGCCGCACCATAACATCTTCGGGATTGTCATCAAGGCCGCCGGTATCGACGAGAATGAAAGCCTTTTGATCCCAGACTACCCGTTCATAGTGCCGGTCCCGAGTGACTCCCGGAGTAGGGTCGACCAGTGCCTTACGCGATTTGGTAATCCTGTTGAACAGAGTTGATTTACCTACATTGGGACGTCCAACTAGGGCGACGATGGGGAGATTGCTGGTCGATGACATAGTATTTCCTGTTAGGGCTCAATAGGTTCGAAACGTGAGAAAACGAATTAATTAATGAGGGAAGGAGTGTGGTCCGACCGGAACTGTTTGCTGTTTTATGCAGGTAACAATTCATTCAATCCCTGGTTGACCATGGTGCGGACAAGAGGAAAGTCCTTAAAAAGCGGGTCCTCCAACCTGTTCCTGAGCGACACCAGGGACGGTTTTAAAAATTCTCGAAAAAAGATTTTCCGCCTGATTTTATACAGAAAGGCAAACGCCCCAATTATCTGCATGTTCCTTTGAAAAGCAAGCAGCCTGAACTGTTTTTTAAATATCGATTCATCAATTTCGCCATAGTTGCGAAGGGCCCGCAGATAGATGGCCAGCAGCTTATCCTGCAACCAGGGCGGCAGACTGGTGTAGGGATCAATCAGCAGTGAGGCAAGGTCATAGCCAAGCGGGCCGAGACGGCCGCCCTGAAAGTCTATAAACCGAACCGCACCTTCCTTTATCATGATATTTCGTGATTGAAAATCCCTGTGCAGAAAAAAATCGGCCGGGGCCTCTCCGGCAAGCCTTGCGATTTCCCTGAGCTCATCCCAAACTCCTTCAGTAACCTGATGCCCAAGAAGTCCCTGCCAGAAAGCACGCAAAAAATACCCGGATTCCTTTTCAATCATGATGCGGCTATCGTATCGTCCACTATCCCAACACCATGATTCGTCAAATTCCTCTGCTCCCCGGCACTGCATGGCCGCGAGATGTTCCACTGTCGATTGATAATAAGCTATAATCGATTCCTCGGGCTGTTCCGGTAATTTCGGATTTTTTACAACAATATCATGGAGCCTGATATCGCCTAGATCCTCAAAAAGCAGGGCGCCGGTTTCGCTGTCCCAGCCTAACAGTTCTGGTACAGGCACGCCACTCTTCCGCAGATGATTACCAATTTTCCAGGCAGAGCGGGACTCGGCCAGCTCATCGATTCCCGTTCCCGCCGGAGCGGCAATAAGGCAGATAGACCTGTCCTTCATCCTCACCCGCCAGAATCTTCTGGTCGAGCCGTCGCTGTCAATTCTCTGGCAGTGATTGCTCGTTACATAGCTTTCGGCCTCTGACTTCGACAGTACTCCACGGGCCACGAGCAGCTTCCTTGCATTTTGCAGAATGTCGATATCCGCCGGTTCGTTTTTTTTCAATTCGATCTTGATTTATTTCTATAATCTGAGGAGATAATCATATCTCCCAGGCGGCTGCCGCTCGGTATAGAGACGTCATCCCAGACCACAACCCGCTTAAGGTTCGTGCCGTTTTCAATATGGGCATCACCAATACAAGCCCAACCACTCAGTTCAATATATGCGGGCAGCTTGGCTCTCTTGGCAATACAATAAGGTTTTCTGACCGGTCCAATCTCCTGCCAGCAGGGGATGGAATCGGTGAGCAGTCCCTGATGGAGGGCGAGGTAATCATCGACAGTTCCCATATCCGTCCAAAAACAGCCATCGACCCGATAACAATCTATTTCCCGGCCTTGCCGCAGCAATTTTCGATAATGATCAATAATACAGGAAAATGTTCTCGCCTTAATATCTTCCAGAACCGCAGGTTCAATGACCTGCAGCCCGGTAAAAGCCAGTTGGGAATATTCCACCCTGTTATCAAAACTCGCCACCTTTCCATCCTTGACCATCACGTTATTAAAGCGGTGATGATTATGCATCGCCAGGGTAACCGAATTGTAGTTTGCAAGATGGTACCGGTACAGTTCCAAAAAATCGATAGTATGGTAAATGTCCCCGTTCGTGACAAGGAGCGGCTCATCCCGCAAATGTCTAAGAGCGGTACGCAGTCCTCCTCCGGTTCCCAGTATGACTTCCTCTTCCTGAACAATAACCCCCCGCAGTCCGTCCAGTGCCTCGACAATATGTTTTCGAAGATGATGACAGTTGACCACAATATGATCGAATCCCAGGGCTTGCAGCCTTTTTATGGTGAGAAGAAGTAGAGGTTGGTTGAGAATAGGAAAAAGAGGTTTCGGACGAATCAGCGTATGTGGTTGCAGCCTGGTACCAAAACCGGCAGCCAGAATCATTGCTTGCATAGTACCTCTTCCGTTAAAATTAAGATGAAACTGAAATCAGCGGTAAAGAGTGTACAAACACGTTTTTTACTCCATCAGGAGGGTACCGTCCTCCCGTTCAGAAACGCCAACTACAACTATACCAGCTTTGTTAGCCTCTTCAACCATTAACTCTCGATCAAAGAGTAGAGACTGACCGGCTTCCACTGCTAAAACGGCGCCCTTTACACTCTGCAGGTTCCTGATGGTGGTAACACCGGTGGCCGGAAGATCGAAACGAAAATCCTGCCCCGGCTTTCTGACTTTGACTACGACTGCTTTCTCTTTCGCCAGGGTTCCGCCACGCAGTATTGTCGCATCGGTTCCCTCGATTGCTTCCACGGCAAGAACAGTGCAATCCCTGATCACCACACATTGGCCGATGTCCAGTTTACCGATTGCCCTGGCATTCTGCCAGCCGAACTCAATATCCCGGCGTTGCTTCCTGCTGGGTTTTTTCTTGGTGATAACTCCAGTGGGAAAGAGCAGATGACGAAGATACAGTGTCGATTCAAGTACTTTGATTCCCTCAGCTTCGAGTGTCTTGGCAATTGCCCGCAAAATGGCATCGTCTTGCTTGCGATCTATTTTGTTCCACAGCGTTATCCCCTTCAGATCCGGCAATATATCCCGGAAGATCTGGGTCTTGGTGATAGTACCCAAAAAAACTGTTTCCCCTACCCCTTCCTTTTTAAAAAAGGAAATCAGCTTGCCGAGTTGTCCCAGCTTAACCCAGCAGGCGGCATCAGCCGCCTGCACCACCTTCTCATCCGTTTCTCCTTTGTGGGCCACGACCACCACCCGTCTCCCAGCTTTGTGGGCTGCTTCGATGAACAGGAGAGGGAACTGCCCTCCACCGGCAATAATACCGATGCTATCCGGATCTATAGCCTTGGACAACCGACTCTAATCCTCAACTACCTGTTTGACGACTCCACGCTTGGAATCCTGGAAAAATTTAACCAGGGTCTGTATTTCCTCACAATTCGGGAAATTCATTTTGGGCGAGTTCTATCGCGTCTTTCATCAAAAGATTTGGAGACCTGAAAATAATCCTATAGGCCATATCGAGCATTTTAATGGTCTCTCGACTGAAACCATTCCGCTTTAATCCGACCTTATTAATTCCGGAAATTCTGGTTCTATTTCTGGTGCCGGCAATAAGAACATAGGGGGGAACATCAAGTCCGATACCGGATA
Organism: uncultured delta proteobacterium; assembly: GCA_963835305.1. Classification (GTDB taxonomy): domain Bacteria; phylum Desulfobacterota; class Desulfobulbia; order Desulfobulbales; family Desulfocapsaceae; genus Desulforhopalus_A. The sequence goes on along the minus strand of CAWIEU010000002.1, from coordinate 718,045 downwards.
CTCCGCCGATATAACTATAGGTGCCTATCCGGCAGAACTGATGCACAGCGACCAGGCCGCCGATAGAGGCTCTGTCGCCGACTTCAACGTGACCGGCCAGAGTGGCGACGTTGGCCATTATGACATGGTTGCCGATTCGACAGTCGTGAGCGACATGAGTATAGGCCATAAGCAGATTATGGTTGCCTATCACCGTTTTCCTGTGCCCACCGGGGGTTCCCCGGTGAATGGAAGCATATTCGCGGATCTGGTTGTCGGAACCAATAATCAGTTCTGTTGGTTCACCTCTATAGCTGAGGTCCTGTGGAGCTCCGCCTACTACGGAAAAAGAACCGATGAGGTTTCTTTCCCCGATTGTCGTGGGTCCTGAGATGACCGCATGCGGTTCGACCCTGGTGTCAGCGCCTATGTTGACTCCGGCTTCAATGACGGCATATGGCCCAACGTAGACGGAAGAGTCGAGGTTGGCTTTTGAATCTACAACGGCAGTGGGATGTATAGACATTATATTATAAAATGTATTTTAAAGTGTGATGGCGTCGTAAAAACTCTTCATCCGCTTCGTTGCGCGCCCGCAGGAAGTACCCTTGGGGTACAAATTTTCGATCATTACGACGCACCTTAGTACGCCGAAATGATTGAAATTTTCGCGCATCGCATATGAAGCTTTTTACTTAGCCATCCGAAATTTTAGATTTTTACGAGTTTTTCAAAATTGGTTTGCTTACTCTCTCTCAAAGACTATTGCAAGATTTTTTGGGAATAGTCAATACAGATAGACCGCTGCGTAAGGACGGATTCCAGACCCGCCCTGCCAAAACGTGACGTTGCTGAACGCTACCCCTCAATTTCATGAGAATGAAGCCATAAGTTCCGCTTCCGCAACAATCTGATTATCCACAGAGGCCTTTGCCGACATGAACGTAATCGATCGTTTCTGTTTCACGAAATCAAGGGTAAAAATCAACTGATCTCCCGGCACCACAGGTCTTCTGAATCTGGCTTTATCAATGCCTGCAAAAAAGAGCAATTTCTTGCCAATAGCGTCAGGATTGGCGTAAAAAGCCATGATTCCACCTGCTTGGGCCATTCCCTCCAAAATCAGAACGCCCGGCATTACAGGCCGTTCCGGAAAATGCCCCTGAAAAAAAGGCTCGTTTATTGTTACGTTTTTCAGCCCGACAATCTGCTTACCGATGTCCATGGAAAGAATACGGTCCACCATCACAAACGGATACCTATGCGGTAGGACCTTCAGAATTTCCACGATATCAATATTCTCCGGAACAACAACCTCGCTCATTTCCATCTCTCCTTATCTATTCTTCGTTGTCGGGCATCTTGCAGAGTTCCGCAAGAGCTTTACTGTTTTTTCTCACTGTAGACTGTAATTCCGGAAGCTTGGCAAAAACGGCACAAGCCTTGGCCCATTGCCGAACGGGAATCGCCGGGGCGCCACCAAGAACAGCTCCCTTGGGTTGATCATTATGTACTCCACCTCGGGCGGCTACCATCACCTGGTCTCCAAGTGTTATATGTCCGCTGGCTGCTGCCTGCCCACCCATTACCACATTGCGGCCAAGAATCGTCGAACCCGAAATGCCGACCTGAGCAACCAGCAGGCTGTTCTCCCCGACCACGACGTTATGTGCAACCTGAACCAGATTATCGATTTTCGTTCCTGACTTGATCCAGGTAACACCATAAGCCGCCCGATCGATGCAGCAGTTGGCGCCGATCTCCACATCATCGTCTATCCGCACTATTCCCACCTGTGGCCGTTTGATATGTTCGCCCCGCTCATTGGCGGAATAGCCGTAGCCATCGCTGCCGATAACGGTACCGGAATGGATGGTCACCTTTTTGCCGATAATGGACTTGTTGTAGATGGTAACGTTGGCTTTAATGGTTGAATCGTCACCAATTTCTACGTCATCTCCAATTACAGCCCCTGCCTCAATTGTAACTCTTTCCCCGAGTTTGACCCGGTCGCCGATTACCGCCAGCGGAGCAATCGAAATCTCACGGCCAAGAAGACATTCTTCCCCGATACATGCCCGTGGATGAATGCCCTTTGCCTCAAAAGGCGTCGCCACAAAAAAACCATGTATAATGGCAACAGCCAGATAGGGATCCTTCACCCGTATAATTGGAACCGATTCCGGTCCGGCAACAGCAAGAGGAACGATCACAGCGCCTGCGTCTGTCTTCTGCAGCATCTCTGCACTTTTTGCCTTGGCCAGAAAGGAGATATCGGTAGAGCCAGCATTATCCAGAGGAGCAAATCCCCGGATGAGAACACTCTTGTCACCGACCACCTGTCCTCCAACCATTTCGGCAAGGGCTTCAACGGATACTATTTTTTCAGTCATGATTTTTCCGGATTAATAGAGAAAATATTTTTTTCGAGTCAGATCGAACGCCCGCAGTTCCTCCTGCCAGCTCTCTTCAATCTCCAGCATGGCTCTGCCTGCCTCCAGCTGCTGACGAACTTCCTGATCCCCTAAGATGAGATCCATGGGCAGACGTTCAAATTCATACTCGTATGGTGGTTGTTTGTATTGGAAAAATTCGGGATATAGCAGGATTGCAGCCTGAAGCAGGGCAAGACTCGTCCGGTAGGGCAGAAAGGTCCGGTCGTTGGTCACATGCAGCTGAAAACCTTTACAGGCTTCTTTCGCCCATTTGCCGGATGTCGGTTCAAAAACTATCGGTCGCAGAGTACAGCCCGGAATTTCGGTTTTGTCCAGCAAGCGAAGCATTGCGGCATGGTCCCAGTACGGTGCCCCGACAAATTCAAACGGCAGAGTCGTTCCCCTGCCCTCCGAAACATTCGTTCCTTCCCAGATAACCTGCCCGGGGTAGACAAGAGCCGTCTCCGGTGTCGGCATATTCGGTGACGGACAAACCCAGGGGAAGCCGGTTTGCCGGAAAAGCATTGATCTGCGCCAACCTTCCAGCTTCACCACCTCCAGATCAGCTCCGATGCCGAATTCCCCGTTAATGAGCAAGGCAAGTTCGGCAAAGGTTAATCCATGCCGCATGGGAAGCGGATAGAGGCCGACAAAGGAGCTGCAGTCGGAGCGGAGCAGGTTCCCTTCGATTTTCTCTCCACCGATTGGATTCGGGCGATCGAGCACAACTATTTTCTTCCCCAGCTGTGCTGCCATCTCCATGCAGTAGGCCATGGTATATAAAAAGGTGTAAACCCTGGTTCCCACATCGATCAGATCGATCAGCAGCACATCGAGCTGGGCAAACATCTCAACCGTCGGCCGCCGATGTTCACCATAGAGACTGTAAACAGGCAACCCGGTGACACCATCAATGCTATGATCGGATTCGATCATATTGTCTTGTTTTTCAGAGAAAAAACCATGCTGGGGGGAAAACAGACAGGTCAGCCTGTCACCAAATTTCTGCTGCAGGAGAACCCTGCCATGCACAAATTCACGCGTAGTGGAAGCCTGATTGGACAAGTATCCAATCCTCTGCCCCAAAAAGGACAGCGACTCATCGCGTACTACTCTCTCAAGTCCGACCTGCAGCATATTTTTTTATTCAATCAAAAAAGTTTTAAGAAAAAGAAGAGATGAGTCTGCTATCTTAATGGCCCAAACTGGAAAAGTCAAAAAGTAGATGACTCGGAAGGCAGATATGAAGGGGAAACAGCTCTTCCCTGTCATGTGAGGTGACTACGGGAAGAGCCATTGATACGATCGGGTATTCTTCAGGATTCTAAGATCGCCCGGAATTTTGAGAAGATCGGCTCAAGGTGTGCTGAAATGATCATAGTAAACAAAGTCACTGACTGGTCTGCGTTTCGGCGCCGAGGGTTCATGGTCCGGATATCCCAGCGGAATGAGCGAAACAAGCTCGATCCCGGCAGGAACCCGAAGAAGTTCTTCTGCAGCCTTATGATCAAAAGAACCGACAATAACAGAGCCAAGTCCCAGTTCACAGCTTTTCAGGCAGATATTCTCGGTGATTAGCCCGAGGTCGTACAAAAACCAATGCTGATACCGCGTAACCTGCTGATTGTTGTAATAACCGGATTTTAACGGATTTCCGCAAACGCCGATAACCACCGGAGCCGATTCCGTGCATTTTGTCGCCGGATTTTTCTTGGAAAGCAACCCGGCAAGCGCTTTTTTGTCTTCTTCCTTCCGGACAATGACGAGTTCCCAACACTGCAGGTTTCCCCAGGAGGGAGCCATTTGTGCCGCCTCGAATATCTTTGACAGCTTTTCCGGTTCCACCGGCCTGTCCTGAAATCGCCTGATACTTCTTCGTTTGCTTATAATGTCATCCATTGCCACATTGTCCCTGTTCAAAAATATCCTGATTGTCATTCCTTGTCGATGAAGCTTGAGAGAAGCTTTGCCGATCCGGCGACTCAGGCAAATTCGTTTAAAATTTCTCTAGCGATAATCAGGCGCTGAATTTCACTTGTTCCTTCGTAGATTGTTGTAATTCTGGCGTCCCTGGCATACCGTTCAACCGGAAAATCGTTGGTATAACCATATCCGCCGAAAATCTGCATCGCCTCATAACAAGCCTTGTTGGCACTTTCCGAAGCGAAGAGTTTGGCCATCGAAGCCTCCTTGGCAAAAGAGCGTCCCTGTTCTTTTTTATAGGCGGCGTTCATCAGGAGCAGGCGCGATGCCTCAAGAGAGGTGTACATATCGGCGATTTTCCACTGGATAGCCTGGAATTCAGAAATTTTTTTGCCGAACTGCGCTCTTTCCAAAGAATATCGAGTGGCCATATCCATTGCTGCAAGTCCGATCCCCAAGGCCAGTGAACCGATTCCGATGCGCCCGCCGGCTAGCTCGGTCACCGCTGCCCGAAAACCGTCATTCAACTGCCCCATCAGTGCATCAGCGGGGACGCGGCAGTCCTGGAAGAGCACTTCATTGGTTGGCGAGCCATGCTGCCCCATCTTTTTTTCCTTTTTGCCGATGACCAGCCCTTTGGCTCCTGCCTCGACCAGAAAGAGGCTGATGCCCTTTCCTTTTTTCGCTGCCGGATCGGTTACCGCCCAAACTACAAACACCCCGGCAAAGGAACCGCTGGTAATAAAAATTTTCGAGCCGTTCAGCACCCATTCATCGCCTTCCCGCACCGCAGTGGTCGTCATGGCGGCGGGATCGGAGCCTGCTCCGGGTTCCGTCAGGGCGAAAGCTCCCGCCCCATATTCTCCGCTGCAGATTTTAGAAATATAGCGTTTTTTCTGCTCTGGGCTGCCCAGGGCCTGGATGACTTCATTGACCATATTGTTGACCGAGACGGTGACTGCTGTTGCGGCGCAGGCCCGGGCGATCTCCGTCAGAGCCACGCTGAAGGCAACTACCCCGGCCTCAGTGCCCCCGAACTCATCCTTGATATTCAAACCCATGAAGCCAAGTTCAGCCAATTTTTTGAGATTAGCATAAAATCTGACGTCATCGCCAACCCGATCAAGCTCCGCGGCTACGGGCTCCAGCTCTGATCTGGCAAAATCCCGCGCGGTGTCCTGAATCAGTTTTTGTTCTTCCGTTAAATCAAGATACATGGAGAGTCCTTGCTATGTTATTTTTTGTGAGAAAAATCAGGAACGCGTTTCTCAAGAAAGGCGGCCATCCCCTCTTTCTGCTCTTCTCCAGCAAAACAGAGGGAAAAGAGATCCGCCTCATAGGAACAAGCTCTGTTCAGATCCATCTCCATACCGTTGTTGATCACTTCCTTGCAGAGCCTGACCGCCGCGGGACCTCGGGAACCAATTAATAATGCCAGCTCCTTACTTTCTACCAAAAGTTTTTCCTGGGAAACGACCCGATTGACCAATCCGATCCGGCCTGCTTCCTGGGCATCTATAATCTTACCGGAATAGATGAGTTCCTTGGCGTGACCAGTACCAACCAGCCGCGGCAATCGCTGCGTTCCGCCAAACCCCGGGATCACTCCCAGATTAACCTCGGGCTGACCGAATTTGGCATTCTCACTGGCCAGCCGGATATCACAGGCAAGGGCTAATTCACAGCCACCGCCAAGAGCAAAGCCATTGATGGCGGCGATAACCGGTTGGGGAAGATTTTCAATGGTCCTGGCGACTGCATGTCCAAGTCTGCCAAAAGCCTTCCCCTGGTCTGGATTCAGCCCCTGCATATAAGAAATATCCGCCCCGGCGACGAAGGCTTTCTCACCGGCACCGGTGATGATCACTGCCTTGACGGTTTTATCCTCGCCAAGATCGGTAAAACAGTCCAACAACTCTTCAAGAGTTTGCTTATTCAGCGCGTTGAGCGATTTCGGTCTATTGATGGTGACTATCGCCAGGGTGTTGCCTTTTTCTACCAGTATATTCGTATAGCTCACTTTGCTCCTCCTTGTATTTAGTGCCTTAGAAATTCATATCTTGTTTTTTTTGGGATGAATTTCGCGAAGGTACTTATACCCCGCAAAGCATGGGCACGAAAAAGAGGCTTCGTGTTTTGCGGGGTTGGTCGAACTTCGCTTGCCTGCCGGCAGGCCGCTTATGGCTCCAGGGTAAATTTCCATGCACAATACCACCCTTCAGGATGGCTGTCAGGAGGACAGCCCAGGCATTCGGTGCGGATTCTTTTATCAATAGCGGCCGCAAAATAGGTATATTCAACCAGTCCTGCGGATTTACAAGGATAATCGTCCAGTCCCTTGCGCTTACGGGCATCCTGCACCCGGCACCGGTTCATCTGAAAAACAAAACCGGTCTCAGTTTCTTCGACTATGGATTGACTGTTGATACTCTCGTAGATCCGAAATCCCAGGGCCTTCTTCAATCCATCGAGTCCTGGATTTTCCGGCAACTCCAGAAAATTGCCGATCGAGTGCGCCTCGACAGGAGAAAATTGCGCCCAACAGGAATCATTGCAGCGTTTGGCATCGTTCATTCCTTCTGCAAACTCCACGGTCTGAAACCAGACCCCGTCATTGACCAGCCAGTTTTTAGCCAGCCGGTCTTTTAAAGCCATGAGCTTTTCGGTATCCATTTCCAGCAAAAATGAAGGAATACCATTCTCCATGGTGAAACCAAGGGCGTCTCCCAAATGCTTCATCTGAATTTCAAAACTCTTCTTAGAAGCACTGCTCAGCATTGTCAGCGCTTTTTCCATTCCTACCTGGTGTTTAACCTCGGAAAACCAGAGACCGTGATGGATGATAAGCCGGTGAAAAAGATCGACAATAAAACGGGCGGTTTCCTGCGGATCCAACTCGCTTGCGTTGTTAGCCTGGCTTGGCATATTTTCCCCTTTTGTTTGATTGATGGCGTTGTAAAAACTTTTCACCTTCTTCGTTGCCGAGAATCTGAAGTTTTTTACTTAGCCACCCCGATTTTAAGGTTTTTACGAGTTTATCTTGATGAGTTACTGTAATTGAATCGCAATTAACTTACTCTACGACAGTTATCCTATCCGGGAAACGGGTCAACGGTTCAAGACCGTTTTCAGTAATGAGATGTGTGTTTTCTATGCCGACAACGCCTTTGCCGGGGAAAATGGTTTTGGGTTCGAGCGCGATAACCATACCTGCTTCCAGCGCCATTTGCTGCCCTTTGGCGATGAAGGGAAATTCGTCCAGCTCCAGCCCGACTCCATGGCCGGTAAAGCGAATTTTTCTCTCCCCCGCCCCCATGAAATTTTCTGCAAAGCCTTTTTTTTCCGCCAGGGCCACCATCAATTCATAAAGTTCTCCAGTGGGTGTGCCGGGCTTTGCCTGGGACTTGATTTCATCCTGGATTTCCAGCATCGCCTCGTGGGCCGCCTGCAGCTCGGCCGATACCCGACCTATGGAGAAGATCCTTGCATGATCGGAAATATAGCCATCCAGGGCGAAAACATAATCGAGCAGAACAGGCTCGTTTGCGCCGATTTTTCGAAATCCTGCACCTTGACCGATAACACTGCTGACTCCGGCGCCTCCGGTTGGAGAAGCGAGATAACTGGGAATCGCCGCTGAATCACCTGCCATCAGATGCCCATAGAAAAGCTCACTGCCCCACATGCGCATCCGGACAATACCCTGATGGCCAAGGCTCCTGGCATAGCTTTCCAGCTCACCGGCCAAGGCAATCTCGGTTCTACCGACTACGAGCAATTCCGGCACCATGGCGGCAACCTTGTCCGATAGTTCTGCCGCAGCTTTGATTTTCTCGATCTCAAATTCCGATTTTATCGCCCGGATAGTGCGGATTTCAAAAGATATATCCTCAATTTTCGCCTGTTTAAAGATGGAACAATACTGAAAATAGAGATTCGTCGGCAGAACATCCAGCTCCAACCCTAATGCTTCAGGAACCGGATAACCGTACTGAGCAAGAACAGCGGGAATTTTTTTACTGCTGGTAATCGAAACAATCTGGTCAAGTGGCGATTCCTGCCACGCCCGCTCGAATTCCTTGAAAATCATCAGAATCGGTTTACCGGCCACCGGCACATAGAGCCAGCCCTGCTGGGACGTTGCGCCAAAATAGAACAGATCGGTCTTCTGACTGATCAAAGCCCCGTCTATTCCCCGAGCAGCAAGAGATTTTTGCAGTTTTTCGATCCTGACCGCAACCTCTTTAGCCGGAACAGCCTTTTTCTCAGTTGTCATCATACCTCCTCAAGCAGTCGCTGGTCTCAACACTGATAATTTCGTAAAATCTAAAAATCAGGATGGCTAAGTAAAAAACTTCAGATTCGAGGCGCGCAAATTGACAATCATTTCGACGTACAAGAGGTACTTCGAAATGATTGTCGATTTGTGGCAACGAAGAAGATGAAGAGTTTTTACGACGCCATCAGTACTGATAAAAGCCCTTGCCGCTTTTCCGGCCAAGCCAGCCCGCCTCGACATATTTTCTCAGAAGAGGACAGGGGCGATATTTGGAATCTTTGAAGCCGTCATAGAGGGTTTCCATAATAGCCAGGCAGGTGTCAAGTCCGATCAGATCCGCAAGAGCCAGCGGGCCCATGGGATGATTCATGCCAAGCTTCATGACGGTGTCGATATCTTCGACCTTGCCAACCCCCTGATACACACAGAAGACTGCCTCGTTAATCATCGGCATAAGAATTCTGTTGGCGATAAATCCCGGAAAATCATTAGCTTCCGCTGCAGTCTTGCCGAATTTTTCGCAAAGCTCCCAGGTGATTTTAAAAGTTTCCTGACTGGTAGCCAACCCTTTTATAACCTCAACCAGTTTCATGACAGGAACAGGATTCATGAAATGCATACCGATAACCTTGTCCGGCCGTTTCGTCTGGGCTGCTATTCGGCCGATAGGAATGGAAGAGGTGTTGCTGCCAAGAATAACGTGATCAGGGCAGGCGGCATCGAGATCCCGGAAGATCTTAAACTTCAGGTCCTCCCGTTCGACGGCCGCCTCGACGACATAGTCCACTCCTGCCATATCAGCAAGATTGGTCGTGGTGGAAATCCGGCCAAGGATCGCATCGCGCTCAGCTGCGGTGAGTTTTTGTTTTTCCACACTCCGATTAAGATTTTTTTCGATAGCAGCCAGTCCTTTTCCGGTAAATTCTTCCTTGATATCGCTCATCAAGACCTGTAGGCCACTGGCAGCGGCAACCTGGGCAATGCCGTTTCCCATCTGGCCCGCCCCGACAACGCCGAATTTTTTGATCTCCATCTCAACCCCCTGCAAAAGCGAATTTAAAGTTTTCGATTAACATAACCGCTCATCGAAAATAGCAAAATACCCCTATAACCGCAGACCTGCAAACGTTTACCGGTTAACGATCATTGCCACAGCCTCGCCACCGCCCAGGCAAAGGGAAACCAACCCTCTCTTGGCACCCCTGCGAGCCATTTCATGCAAAAGAGTAACCAGCAGCCGTGCCCCGCTGGCTCCGATCGGATGGCCGAGGGCGACCGCGCCGCCGTTGACATTGACGATGGAGGTGTCGAGTTCGAGCACCTTGTTGATAGCAACCGAGGTTCCGCTGAACGCCTCGTTTATTTCGAACAGATCTACGTCGGCAAGCGAGATGCCTTCTTTTTTCAAAACCTTGGGGATGGCAAGAATCGGGGCCATCAGCACATGCTTCAACTCTATTCCGGCCGAGGCCTGCGCTCCTATTTCCGCCATGATGCTACAGCCTAACTCTTCCGCTTTTTCCCGGCTCATCACCACTACAGCCGCGGCTCCATCGCTGATTATCGAAGCATTCCCCGCAGTGCCGACCCCATCTGTCTTAAAGGCGGGGCGCATCTTCTGCAAGCTCTCGTAACTTGTCTCTTGAGGGCACTCGTCGGTTTCAAAAAATTGTGTCTCCCCCCTTTTTTGGGGCATCGGCACCGGAACTATCTCATCCTTGAAAACACCTTCACGAATTGCCCTGAGCGCTTTCTTGTATGATTGCTCGGCAAATCGATCCTGCTCTTCCCGGCTGACCTGCCATTTCTCGCAGATGAGTTCATTGGACATACCCATATGGAAATCGTTCACTATATCCCAGAGACCGTCATGCACCATATGATCTTCGATCTTCCCAGGCCCCATTCGATGTCCCCACCTGGCTTTTTCGAGATAGTACGGGGCCGTGCTCATGCTTTCCATGCCTCCCGCCACGATAACATCCGCATCGCCGCACTGGATAGCCTGAGCGGCGAGCATCACGGCCTTGAGCGCAGATCCGCAGACCTTGTTCACCGTGATCGCCTCCACTTCCTGAGGAAGTTCAGCCTTGATGGCTGCCTGTTTGGCCGGATTCTGGCCGTAGCCGCAGGGCAGGACCATGCCCATAATACATTCATCGACCAGTTTCTTGTCGATACCTGCACGAATCACCGATTCTTTGATGACATGAGCGCCAAGATCCGTTCCGCCAATCCTGCTGAGTGATCCACCAAAACTGCCGAAAGGCGTTCTTACCGCACTGACAATTACAGCCTTTTTCATAATACTCCTCACTTTTGGACTCGTTCTTTTCGTTGCCGGCCTGCTTTCTTTCTGTGTAAATGCTCAACCAGCTGATTTCAGTGTACCTTTTACAATAAGGTTGTGAAACGGAATAATCGTGGGTTACAAATAGTCTTCCTGATTTTTCCGTCTAGAATACATTCTGTCCCAGGGTACTAATCCCGGCTTAGTCCCGTTTACTGGAGTCGGTAACATAAACGGAGCATAAAAAACCGACCAAGCGCTCAATCGTATTTTTATGTTTATCTACCTTCCTCTCTTTGTCAATGTTTTTTAGCTTGCGGCACAAAATTGTTATGACGAGATATCGCACCTTTTCTTGATCATTTCCAGCCGCTCTTTTATCTTTTTCAAAATCTGTGATTTCTTCGCTCTAAATAAAAAAATCCTTTGACAAACATCAACAATTATTATTTAGTTCGACAAGGCAACCGACCGAGCGCTCAGTTGTCCGATCGGAACCAGAGGAGGACTGTATTTATCGCCTGTTAATCATTTTCAAATCTGAACTGTAAGGAGTCACCTATGAGTATGGCAAAACTGTACAGAGAAGTCATGGACCTTAACATGATGGATGATAATGACCAGAAGAGGGATGTAGCTAAAGCGTTTTTTGAAAAGCTCAACTTCATGGAACTTCCTGAATACTTCAACTGGGCAGCGGAAATTTTCGAAGGTCTCCATGTTAAGGAACGAGGTGATAAAACAGCCTTTATCTGGGGAGATATCGCTACCACCGAGAGCAGGAGCTACAGTTATCGCGACTTCGCTTTCCATGGTAACCAATGTTTAAACGGACTGAGAAAGGCAGGTGTTGAAAAAGGGAATAATATGTACATGATGGTGCCGATCGTTCCGGAAACCTGGTTTACCAGCTACGCCTGTGTCAAGGGCGGCCTTGTTTCCGTACCAACGGCCACAACCATGACTCAAAGAGAACTCGAGTTCAGATTTGATACCTATCCTCCCGATTCAATTCTTGCCGAAGAAATTTACACAGACATTATCGATGCCGCGCTCGAAACAACACAGATGACTCCTAAAATCAAGCTCGTTCGTGGCAAGAAGGATGGCTGGATCAGCTATTCCGACCTTAGCGGAGAGTCCGTTGAGGCAGAGCCGGCCAAAACCAAATCCAACGATCTGCTCTTCTGCTTTTTTACCTCCGGAACAACCGGTCTGCCGAAACGCGTAGGACACACCGCTGTTTCCTATCCTCTGGGTCATCTCTCAACTTCAGTTGTGACCGGGATTCGAACCGACGACATCCACAATAACCTCGGCGCTCCCGGCTGGGCCAAGTGGGCATGGTCAAGTTTCTTTGCTCCCTTGAATGTAGGGGCAACCGCCACCGGCTTTAATTTCGGCGTGCTCGATGGAGAGAAATACCTGCACATGATCACCACCCATAAAATATCGACCTTCTGTGCACCACCGACCGCCTGGAGAATGTTCATCAATCTTGATACCTCAAAATTTGATTTTTCCGCACTGCGGCAATCGGTCGGCGCAGGAGAGCCTCTCAATCCCGAGGTTATCACCAGATGGAAAAAACTCACCGGCACGGAAATCAGAGATTTCTACGGCCAGACCGAATCGACGGCCATGATCGGCAACCATCCATGGATGAACGGCAAGATGCGCAGCGGCTCCTTCGGCCAGCCCTCCTTTATGTACGATGTCGCCATCGTGGACGATGACGGCAAGGAAATCACCGTACCGGACGAACCCGGCCACATAGTTGTTAAACTGGATAAGTGGCGGTCGATCGGTCTTTTTACCGAGTACATCGGCAATCCTGAGAAAATGGCCGGAGTATTCAGAGAAAATTATTACTACACCGGCGACCGGGCTTCCGTCGATGCAGACGGCTACTGGTGGTTTGTCGGCCGAAGCGATGATGTTATCAAATCTTCCGATTTCCGTATCGGCCCCTTCGAAGTGGAAAGTGCGCTTATGGAACATCCGGCAGTCGCGGAATCCGCTATCGTAGGCGTTCCTGATGAAAAGCGCCATCAGCTCGTCAAGGCCTTTATTATTCTCAGACAGGATTATCAGCCCTCAAGAGAGCTGGCCCTCGAAATCTTCCAGCACACGATAAATATCCTGGCGAAATTCAAAATTCCGAGGATCATCGAATTTGTCCCGCAGGTTCCCAAAACACTGAGCGGCAAGATTCGCCGGGTTGAGTTGCGCCAGCAGGAAATCGATCGTCAGGGAAAAGGCGGCGAAAATGATAAAAAAGAATACTTCTACTGGGATTTCCCGGAACTGAAGACCAAAAAATAACTGTTTGATGGTCCGGGGAAGAATCCATTTCTTCCCCGGATAGTTGACACCCACACCTTTCTGCGGAGAAATTTCCATGATTTTTGAACTGACTGAAGAACAGAATCTCATTCGCGACATGGTTCGTGAATTTGCCGTAGCGGAAGTTGCTCCGACAGCAAAAATCCGCGATGAGGAAGAACGGTTCGACCGGAAATTGATGTTTGACAGACTTGGCGAGCTCGGACTGACCGGCATCGTCTTTCCTGAAGAATATGGCGGCGGTGGAGCAGACTATATCAGTTACGCCATTGCCGTGGAAGAGCTGTCCAGGGTCTGCGCTTCCACAGGGGTAACGCTATCAGCCCATCTCTCCCTCTGCGCCAACCCCATTTACCTTTTCGGCAGCGAAGAGCAGAAACAAAAGTTTCTTGCACCGCTGGCCAGGGGTGAAAAATTGGGTGCCTTCGGCCTGACCGAACCTGCAGCCGGCTCAGATGCCGGAGGCACGAAAACCACCGCGGTCAAAGAAGGCAATGAGTGGATTCTGAACGGTACCAAGATTTTCATTACCAACGGTGGCGAAGCGGAAACTTATGTTGTTTTCGCCAGAACCGACAAGAATGCGGAAAAACATCATGGCATCAGCGCCTTTATCGTTGAGAAAGGAACTCCCGGTTTTTCCTTTGGTAAAAAAGAGCAGAAACTGGGAATACGCAGCTCTCCCACTTTGGAACTCATTTTTGAAAATTGCTGCATCCCTGCGGCCAACCTGCTTGGAGAAGAGGGGCAGGGCTTTAAAATTGCTATGAAGACCCTTGACGGGGGCCGAATCGGTATTGCCTCACAGGCCCTCGGCATTGCCCAGGGGGCACTGGACGCCGCCGTGACTTATGCCAAGGAACGCAAACAGTTTGATACTCCTATCGGCAGATTCCAGGGCGTACAGTTCCAGCTTGCCGACATGGCTACCCAGATAGAAGCGGCAAGACTCCTCGTATACAGCGCGGCTTACAAAGCAAGCAGCGGCCAGACCTACTCCCAGGCCTCGGCCATGGCCAAACTGATGGCCAGTGAAACCGCGATGAAGGTGAGCACCCAGGCGGTGCAGATTCTCGGCGGGTACGGCTACACCAGGGATTTTCCGGTCGAACGGATGATGCGTGATGCCAAAATTACCGAAATTTATGAGGGAACCAGTGAGATTCAGCGGCTGGTCATAGGTTCCGCTTTGCTCAGGTAATCATTCAGCATATTTGAGGCCATCGAGAAAAACACAATTTCATACAGGAAAAAATACAATGAAAATTCTGGTTTGCATTAAACAGGTTCCCGATATGGAATCCAAATTCAAGATAGATGCCGGCGGCTCCTGGTTCAACACGGCCGACCTTGCTTGGCGCATGAACGAATATGATGAATACGCAGTTGAGCAGGCGGTGCAACTGAAGGAGCAGCTGGGAGATACTGACATCACCGTGCTCTGCATCGGCTCCGACCGGGTCAAGGAAACAATGAAAAAAGCCTTGGCCATGGGTTGTGATCGCGGTGTTCATGTCAACGACGAAACCAATTGGACCAAGGATGCACTGGCAAATAGTTCGATTATCGCCGAATACGCTCGGGACAAGAACTTCGATTACATCTTTACCGGAATGCAGTCGCAGGACCGGGGCAGTGGCCAGACTGGAGTCCTCGTTGCCGAGATGCTCGGCCTGCCATGCGTGACCACCATCATAGATTTCTCCATGAATGATAGAGAAATCACCGTAAAACGTGAACTGGAGGGAGGCACCAAGGCTATTGTCAAGGTGCAGGGGCCTGCCGTGTTCACTTGCCAGCTTGGCCTGAATACTCCCCGTTACCCTACCCTGCCGAACATCATGAAGGCCAAGAAAAAGGAACTGGTCACCGTGCCCGTGGACCAACTGCAGAAAACAGCCCCTCGCCAGGAAACCGCAAAAATGTTTTTCCCTGAGAAAAAAGGCGGTGGTCTGGTACTTGAAGGCGACCCAGCCGAGCTTGCCGGGCAATTGATCAAAATATTAAAAGAGAAGACCAGCGTTCTGGCTTAGAGGAGAATACGATTATGAAAGTACTACTGGTTGCGGAATACCGGGAAGGAAAACTCCTCGGATCGATCAAGGAACTTCTCGGTTTTGCCGCGGAGCTGAAAGCGGAAAGTGCGGTTTTTTTGGTGGGCGGCGAAAAGGATATTCCTCATTTTGCAGGAAAACTCTACCTCGCCGACGCGAATGTGCACAAGGAATACAATCCCGATGGTCATAAGGCCCTTCTTCTGCAGGCAATAGCCCAGGAACAGCCCGACCTCATCGTCTTTTCTCATTCCTCCTATGGCTGGGACCTGGCACCCCGGGTGGCGCTGGCGCTTGAGGCAGCTCAAATTTCCGAAGTGGTTGGAATTGATAACGGTGAATTTATCGTTCCCGCCTGTAACTCCAAGTTACGCCGTCAGGTAAAAAACCTCTCGGCAAAAACGGTCCTCACCCTTCAGGCGGGTGCTTTTTCCGCAGTTGAGGAAACCAACTTACTACCTGAAATTATTGAACTTAATGCCGTTTCCGAAAGCAGAATAACTTTTCAGGGTTACGAAGCAGTGGAACAGGGAGGGGTTGATCTCAGCAAGGCGAAGATTATCGTCAGCGCCGGACGAGGCATAGGAAAACCCGAAAACGTGGCGATCATATCCGCTCTTGCCAAAGCCCTTGGCGGCGAATACGGCGCCAGCCGTCCCGTTGTCGATTCGGAATGGGTAGAACACAACCGCCAGGTCGGAACCACCGGCCAGACCGTAGCGCCGAAACTGTATGTTGCCTGCGGTATTTCGGGAGCCATTCAGCATCTGGCAGGAATGAAAAAATCAGAATTTATTGTGGCTGTCAATACCGATAAGGATGCACCGATAGGTGAAATCGCCGACGTACTTGTGGTTGCGGATCTTAAACAATTTATCCCGGTACTGACCGAAAAGCTCCAGAGCCTTTGATGATATTCCTAGGTTCGCCAACAATGACAAACTCGTAAAAACTTAAAAATCATAGATGGCTAAGTAAAAAACTTCAGATTCGAGGCGCGCAAATTATCAATCATTTCGACGTACAAGAGGTACTTCGAAATGATTGATAATTTGTGGCAACGAAGAAGGTGAAGAGTTTTTACGACGCCATCAACAATACAAGAGCTGAAAAGGACAAGATAAAAAATGCACAAAAAGGTGCGCAAGAAGGCCGACGGGCATATAGAGGGGCGGGCTAAACCCGCCCGGCCGCGCAGGACGGTCGAATTATCTGCGCATATGGAGTGCTGGTGAACGGTTACAGATTGTTTATTTCAGGCCGGGGAAGAGTCACCGTCTGAACCCATGTTCACAATTTTCTTTTGTTCTCCCGTTTTTTTGTATACTTTTCCACAGCGGATGATTGCTGCAATATCAATAACTAGCAAAAGGTACTTCTGGGAGAAGATTGAATGATGGGAATGGATACGGATTCACGTGAAGTTGTAACACATATAAAAAACCAGGATCTGGTGAAAGAACGCAGGCGGCAGATAGTTGACGCAGCGGTTAAACTTTTTATTAAACACGGCTACCACAAAACGACAACCCGCGCTCTGGCCAGAGAAACAGGCCTGTCTATCGGCTCGCTTTACGAATATGTATCCACCAAGGATGATGTTTTATACCTGGTATGCATTGCAATTCATACCGAGGTTGAACATGGTGTAAAGGAGGCACTGGCCCGCCCTACAATCGGAAAAGCGGCACTGGCTGAGGTAATCCGGGAGTATTTCCTGGTCTGCAACCGAATGAGCGACCATGTGCTGCTCATGTATCAGGTAACTCATTTTCTTCCCTTAAAATGGCAGGAAAAGGTACTTGAGGCGGAGCTGCGGATCACCAACCTCTTTATAGAGGCTATGCGTGAACTGCGAACACTTAAGAAAATTCCGCAACTTGACGACGATACGATAAGTTTGATGGGGCATAACATATCAGTGATCGGCCACACCTGGGCCTTCAGGCGCTGGTATTTTGCCAAGCAGTTCACGATTGAGCAGTATATTGAGCAACAGACGGAATTTATCATGAGTTTTCTGGAAAAAAAGAACAACTAGATGTTTCTTCATGTTTTTTCTTCCTTTTGATTTCTCACGATAGCCGGCATCGGCTTCTGTCTGCATAACCTGGTAGAAAACAAAATCATCCCGGGGGGCTGAAGGAAAAGCGCCAGAGAAATCTTAAGGCTTTCCTAGAGAGCCTCCCCGTCACCGAGAAGAGCAGGATTGAAGGAGAAACTATGCATGCGGATGTTGAGATTTACCGGCCCAAAAATGTTGTCAGAGTAATCACCGCCACCTCCCTTTTCGACGGTCACGATGCGGCGGCCAATATCATGCGCCGGATCCTGCAGGATTCAGGCGTCGAAGTAATTCATCTCGCTCATAACAGATCGGTCCAGGAACTGGTCGACACTGCGATAGAAGAGGATGCGCAAGGTATAGCCATGTCCAGCTACCAGGGCGGCCACATGGAATCCTTCAAATATATGATTGATCTTCTGAAGGAAAAAAACGCGTCCCACATCAAGGTATTTGGTGGTGGCGGCGGCGTGATTGTCGCCGAAGAAATCAAAGAGCTGGAAGCATATGGTGTGGCAAAAATTTACTCCCCTGAAGACGGCGCCTCCATGGGCCTGCAGGGCATGATCAATCACATGATCAAAATCCTGGATTTTCCAACCCTGCCCTGCCACGACCTGCACCTGGACAAGCTCAACTACAGCAATCCAAAAGCCATCGCCGGTTTCATTTCTGCCGTCCAGCAGGCTAAAGCCAACGGTAACGGCAATCTGCAGGAAATGACCACGATGCTCGGCGATCGAATCAAACAACACAACCCGCCTGTCATAGGTATTACAGGAACGGGAGGGGCCGGCAAGTCTTCCTTGACCGATGAAATCCTCGTCAGGTTTCTGCACGACATAAAAGATATCCGTATCGCCGTCATCAGCTGTGATCCCTCGAGACGGAAAACCGGCGGCGCCCTTCTGGGTGACCGCATCCGAATGAACTCAATCGGCAGTTCCGATAGGGTTTATATGCGAAGCCTCGCCACCCAGAACTCCGCCACCGAGGTTTCGGAAGCGCTGCCGGAAGCTATCCTGGTCCTGAAGGCGGCGGGCTTTGATCTGATCATTGCCGAGACCGCAGGCATCGGCCAGGGCGACTCCAAAATTACCGAAATTTCCGATATCTCGATTTATGTAATGACCAGTGAATACGGCGCGCCTTCCCAGCTGGAAAAAATCGATATGCTGGACTACGCCGATCTCATCGTGGTTAATAAATTTGAAAAGAAAGGCAGCGATGACGCCATCCGCGACATTAGAAAACAGGTGCAAAGAAACCACAAACAGTGGGACACCGCACCGGAACAATTCCCGGTTTACGGCACCATCGCCTCAAAGTTCAATGATGACGGTGTAACGGCTCTCTATCATGGAATTATAGAAGAACTGAGCAAAAAGACTGCACTTAAATTAAAGTCGAATCTGCCCAAGCCGCAGCAGAAAATATCTTCTTCCAAATCCATCGTCATCCCGCCTGAAAGAATTCGATATCTAGCTGAAATTGCCGCATCCATCCGTAAATATCATGCAAAAACCGAGCAGCAGGCCAAGGCGATTCGGCGGAATTATCATCTTCGGCAGACCATTGATCTCCTCAGTCAAAAAGAAGGAGACGACATCGACAAGGCCATGGAAGTACTTTTGGCCGAAGCCGCCGGCACGGCTCAGGCAATCGAGCGGGAAACCGAAGAAAACCTGATCAGCTGGGAAGAAAACAAACAAGCCTACGGCGGGGATAACCTGGTCTATACCGTCCGTGGGCGGGAAATCCATGTGCCGCTGTTTTCAAGATCCCTTTCCCATTCAAAAATTCCCAAGATCGCCCTGCCTACCTTCAGTGATCCGGCTGATATCTATCGTTGGACACGAAGGGAAAACCTTCCCGGTTATTTTCCCTTTACCGGCGGCGTCTTCCCCTTGAAACGTACCGGCGAGGATCCAACCCGGATG
This sequence comes from uncultured delta proteobacterium, assembly GCA_963835305.1. Lineage (GTDB taxonomy): Bacteria > Desulfobacterota > Desulfobulbia > Desulfobulbales > Desulfocapsaceae > Desulforhopalus_A. The sequence continues at coordinate 698,734 of CAWIEU010000002.1, read as the reverse complement.
TTTGCCGGAGAAGGCGGACCGGTTCAGACCAATAAACGGTTCAAGCTGCTCTCGGCAAATTATGAGGCAAAACGGCTGTCCACTGCCTTTGATTCCGTTACTCTCTATGGTTGGGACCCGGCCACCCGCCCGGATATTTACGGCAAAATCGGCACTTCCGGAGTGAGTATCTGTACCCTGGATGACGTCAAGCAATTGTACGACGGCTTTGAACTCTGCTCTCCCACCACTTCCGTTTCCATGACCATCAACGGGCCGGCACCAATCATGCTGGCGATGTTCATGAACACCGCCATCGACCAGCAAGTCGATAAATTTTTAGCGGAAAAAAGGCGTCAGCCGAATAAAGACGAATATGACCAGATTAAAGCTGACGTTCTCTCCAATGTAAGAGGCACGGTCCAGGCAGATATTTTAAAAGAGGACCAGGGACAAAATACCTGCATCTTCTCCATTGAATTCGCCCTCAAAATGATGGGAGACATTCAAGAGTACTTCATTGCCAGGAACGTTCGGAATTTCTATTCGGTCTCCGTCTCCGGCTATCATATTGCGGAAGCGGGTGCAAATCCGATAACCCAGCTGGCTTTAACCCTGTCCAACGGCTTCACCTACGTGGAATATTATTTGTCCAGGGGCATGGATATCGATCAGATCGCCCCGAACCTGTCGTTTTTCTTTTCCAACGGCATGGATCCCGAATATACCGTCATCGGCCGGGTCGCCAGACGCATCTGGGCGGTGGCGATGAAGGAGAGATACGGCGCAAAAAACGGATCGCAGCGGTTAAAATACCACATCCAGACATCAGGCAGGAGCTTGCACAGCCAGGAAATCCAGTTCAACGATATCAGAACAAGCCTGCAAGCGCTCTGTGCGATCTATGATAACTGCAACAGCCTGCACACCAATGCCTACGACGAAGCAATCACCACGCCCAGCTCCGAATCGGTTCGCAGGGCTCTGGCCATTCAGCTCATTATTAACCGGGAATGGGGGCTGGCCAAAAATGAAAATCCCAACCAGGGAAGTTTCATTGTCGAAGAACTGACCGATCTGGTCGAACAAGCGGTTCTGGCCGAATTCGACAGGATCACCGAAAGGGGCGGTGTACTTGGTGCCATGGAGACCGGCTATCAACGGAGCAAGATCCAGGAAGAGTCAATGTACTATGAACGGCTCAAGCATTCCGGTGAATATCCGATCATCGGCGTCAATACCTTCCGTAATCCTGATGTCGATTTTGATCAACAGGCCGCAACCTTAGAGCTGGCCCGATCCACTGATGAAGAAAAAAATGAACAGATAGCAAGACTCACGGATTTTCAGAACAAGCACAAGAGCGATAGCCCCGCAGCGCTTGATCGCCTGAAAGAGGTTGCCTTAAGTGGAGGAAATATCTTTGAGGAACTGCTCGAAACGGTCAAACACTGCAGCCTCGGCCAGATTACCAACGCATTGTATGAAGTCGGGGGCCAGTATCGCAGGAATATGTAAAGACAAGATTAACCCCCCGTAAACGGAGATGTGCCAGGTGAGGAGGGAATGCCAACTCACCTGGCGGTAACTTACAGAGATTTACCGCCAGGCAAAATAGGGTTGCTCGAAATGGGCAACCCTGGTCGCCCTTCCGGCAAGGGCCACTTCGCGGAATTGATAGAGTATCGCCGCGGTCGGGGTGGCAATGAAGGTATCACCGACCGGCATAAAGAGAATCGGCCTGTCGATTTCCTCACCCGTTTGCAAAAGAGGTGCGTCCTTTCGAAAAAGCTCGGCACAAGGGATTCTGTGCACCGAGGCAACTTCCTGCTCGTTCTTATGCAATTGCTGCGTTGGCCCGCCCCAGATAACCACGGGGGTAATATGGAAGCCGGATCTGGTAATGAAATCATCCAGACAGCCAAGGAGCCGGTCTTCCGAGAGCCGCAGCCCGACTTCCTCCTCAAGTTCCCGGAACGCAGTCTGTACGGGATCTTCCCCCGGATCGATCCTGCCTCCGGGAAAAGCCCACTGGCCGGCATGATTTCTGAGTCCACCCGCCCTTCTGGTGAGAATGACCGCCGCGCTACTGTCCGGAACATCGCCAAGGCAGTACAAATCACCTTCTCCCCGGTAATCAACAATGGTCAAAGCCACAGCGGCCCGCCTGAGATTTTCAGGGCTTAGCCGGGATTGCGAGAACTCGGCGATATTTTTTTCAATATGTGTTTTTAACTCGAAGTTGCAGTAACAGGTCTTCATAAAGATTTAACCCAGGGACAGACTGATTTCCGGCAAAAGAACAAAAAATATTAAATATATTTTCCGGTAACTGAGACAGTTTCTCTGGTTTTACCATTTTCGGAGCCATGTGTATAGCCGATAACATCAAAGTCTTTGCCTATCTTTTCGACCAGTTCCCGGTAACCCGGATACTTTCCGCGCATGCAGGTCGAGACATGAATAACCTGCACTCCGGCTTTCTTCAACTTGGCAAGTTTGTGTTCCAGATCGCCGCCGCTATGAAAAAACCCAGTCAATTCCACCTCCAGGCCACGATAACGCGCAAAGCTTTCGGTCTTGGCAAAAAAACTTCGTAAACATCCTTGTCCGGTGCACCTGGCAGAGGTTTCTTCGCGCACCAGAATAGCAATCTTCAACATTTCTTCTCCATGAAATTAATGCCAATCATGTATAAAGTATAAAGCTTGATAATCTCGTAAAAAACTAAAATCAACGATGGCTAAGCAAAAAACTTCAGATTTGAGGCACGCGCGAAAACCGGTTTAGCCGATACTTGCTAATCAGGGAAACTGTGCTGATGTTTTTATCTTCCATTCATGCAATGAGGAGAAAATGATTACTTCCAAATTTTACCTTGTAGAAAAGAGTCCTCCGATAGCCTGGGTCTTCCTAAATCGCCCTGAGAAGAAAAATGCCATGGGAGCCGCGGCCTGGACGGAACCGGTGGAAATATTTGCCGAGCTTGACCGCAACCCCGATATCAGGGTGGTGATTGTGGCGGGCAAAGGTTCCTGTTTCTCCGGCGGCCTCGACCTGAAAGAGATGATACCGCAAATGCCGGAACTAACGGACAAGAATCAGACTGGCGGTACCAAATGGAAATTTCTGCCCAAATTGAGAAAACTTCAGGAAGGTATCTCGGCCATAGAACGATGCCGAAAACCTGTAATCGCGGCCATCCATGGCCATTGTGTAGGTGCGGGCCTTGATATGGCGACCGCCTGCGACATCCGGATTTGCGCCGAGGATGCATTGTTCTGCCTCAAGGAAGCAGCAGTGGGTTTTGTCGCCGATGTCGGCGTGCTGCAAAGGATACCTCTCATCGTCGGTCAGGGCCACGCCCGTGAACTCGCCTATACCGCGAGAAGCATCACCGCCGCAAGAGCAAAAGAGATCCAATTGGTCAGCGAAGTCTATCCCGACGAGTCGACACTCATGAAAAAGGCCGAAGAGATGGCCCATGAAATTGCCGGCAATTCTCCGCTGGCCGTCCAGGCATCCAAGGACGTTTTTAACTACTGCATAGGCAAGTCCATAGATGACGGCCTGAAATACGTGGCCTCAGTGAGTGCCAACATCATTCCGTCCGCTGACCTGATGGAGGCGGTAGCTGCCTTCAACGAGAAACGAAAACCTCATTTTACCGGAAATTGATACCATGAAAGAAGATTCACAACATGTGCAGCACCACTCTCTGCAAGATTATCTGAAACCGACCTTTTTCCTCGATTTCGACACGGAAGAGCTGGCCGATTTTGCAGCCTCTACCTGTAAAGGGAGCGACACGCCGATTGCAAAAGCGATCGCGCTTTATTATGCGGTCCGGGATCAGATCATCTACGACCCGTATGACCTGAGATACTCCCGCACCGCCATGAGAGCCAGTTCGATACTGAGAAAAAAAAGCGGCTACTGTGTTTCCAAGGCAGTATTGCTGGCTGCTGTCGCGCGCCATCAGCAGATACCGAGCCGTCTCGGTTTTGCCGATGTAACCAACCATCTCTCAACCAGCAAATTGCGGGAAAAGATGGGCACCGATCTGTTCGTCTATCACGGCTACACAGAGATGTACCTTAACGAAAAATGGGTTAAAGCCACTCCCGCCTTCAATCTGTCGCTTTGCACCCGGTTTAATGTCAAGCCTCTTGAGTTCGACGGTACAAATGATTCCATCTTTCACGAATGCAATATTCTTGGTCAAAAACATATGGAATATGTCAGAGATCACGGCCACTTTGCCGACCTGCCATTTGATGAAATCTTTGCTGCTTACGGCAAAACCTATCCAAAATTTTTTGAACAGTTCGGGGGCGACCATGCAAACGATTTCAGCGCGGAAGCGGCTGCGGAAGCTTGATTACATTTCTCAGGTCGTAACAGTTCACCGGTACCCATAAAAAGACTGCAAACCCCGAATCTGTAACCGCGTCGCTCTGGTGCCATCCCTGGCACCCGCGACACTAGGCCATCCCTGGCCGTCGTTATCCAGTCCACCAGGTTCGTTCAATCAGGCCTCTGAGCTATAGTTGGCTATGTGAGGCGGCCTGATCGGACGAAAATGGGCTGCTGGTGAACTGTTACCTCAGGTCTCCTCGCAAGGAACTCCACACGGAGCAGGCATGCCGGGCACACATCCGGTAGTTGGTGCCAGCCGCTTTTGGCACCGCTGTTGCTCCAGGATATCGGCGAGCTGTTGTTGCTGTGCTGAAAATTCCGCATTATCCGCCAGATTGTGTTCTTCATATGGGTCCAAGGTGACATTATACATCTCGAGTTCATCAGCTTCGGGAGTTGTTTTTTCGATCGTGTCACACACTGCTGCTTTGATTCCTCCCCATACCGGGTCTTGAGGCCCGAACTCGAGCATCACGTCATCCTTTGTTCCGGGATCCGTCCAGAACTGAGGATTGTCGAAGTAGCGGGTATATTTCCATATCTCTTCCTCGCCTCCCGGCCCTCTCAGCGTTGCAATAACTGTTTCAAGATGATTGGGCTGGATGACTGAATTGTATTGCCAACCGAGCCAGTTCACCTGGCCGAGGCCTCTCGTCACGTCGTCATCCGTCATGAAGTAGAGAGGCTCTCCTGCCCTTTGCGGCTCCCCTTCACCCAGGATCAGTGGTGACAGGTCCCGGCCCACCAGCGGTTGTACCTCCGCATGGTCCCTGTTTACCATTTCTTGAACTTTTCCGATATCTACTCCGGCAAGACCGAGCATGGTTGGCAGAAGATCGACGTGACTGGTCAACATGTCGATCGACTGACTACCGCCGAAGAGTCTTTTGTTGTGGATGATCAGCGGCACATGGATTGCCTCTTCATAGGCGCAGAACCATTTTTGATGCAGTCCGCCATGAGTTCCCAGAAGCTCCCCATGATCCGACAGAAATATCACAATAGTATCATCGTAAAATCGGGAGTTCTGAAGTTTAGTGAACACCCTCAACATCTGCTGATCGACATTCTTCTGCAGTTGATAATAGAGCCTGCGATAAAAAGGATGATCAAAGGTCGGTTGCAATGCTTCTACATAGGTTATGCGATAGCTTTCCTGGCATCTGGGCTTGTTGTTCAACAGCAGGTCTTCCCGGGCGGTCGGAGACGGCGGAATAGCAGGAACCGTATTATCCACGGTAAATTTGAAATCTTGAACATCGTGGGCGGTGGCGAAACCATAGAGCGCGATATCGTGCGGATTGACAAATGAGGCGACAATGAGCCAGGGCTCATGTTGCTTTCGATGTTGAAGCCCACCGATGAGATCGACTACCTGATCTGCAAAGCCGATATCCCGGCCGCTCACTCCGGTAGCTGCTGATGATCCGGAGTCACGAGGCATTTTCCCGTGAGGCTCCGGCCCTATCCACCCTGTAAATCCGAACCCGCCAAGCCGGTTACTTTTGCGATAAAGCTGTTCTTTTTCAGGAATATGCAGGCCGGTCTCTGTGTCATAAGTAAGAACGGGCTGATGCGATCCGGAAATCGGGAGATCGGCCTCGGAGACATGCCATTTGCCTTTATAGTAGGTTTGGTAACCGGCCGCCCGGAAATAATCCCCCATCGTAGGCACATTGTTCGGATCGAGCCAGAATGTATCCGCATCATACGGACCCTTCGCCACGCCTGTGGTTTGGGTGACCCCATGGAGAGAAGGATATTGGCCGGTAAAAATTGTAGCCCTTGCGGGAGCGCAGGCCGTAGCTCCCGTATAGTGATTATTAAACTCCACACCGTTTGCCCGCAAAATTTCCTGGGTCAGTAGGTTTGTCTTGCGCCACTGCTTTATCTGCTCGTCTTCATAGATTGGGGGAAACCGGTTTTCATCGCACATAAGAATAAGAAAATTGGGTTTCCTACGAAACTTTCCATGGCCCGTGAAGGCTCGGTGTGAGTATGCATTGGCATCACCAAAACCTCCGCCCATCGCGCCGAGGGCCATCCCTCCGATTGTGCCTCCCATAGTCTGCAGAAATTGACGTCTATCGAGAGTTCCCTTCCCTTGCTTCTCACCCATAAGTCCTCCTTTTCGTGGCGGATTGCCATGATTTGCAATCACTTTTGGCTCATAATCGATCGGGAGCGGTGCCAATAAGAGAAACGCTCCCGATCTATATACCCAACTCATTTGAAGAAGCTGAATTCAGCTCCCTGGATGCTGAAGTAAAAAGCCGTCAATTATCCTTGCTCATGGCAGAACCCCATACAGCGCCTCTGTGCCATCGCGGCGAAGAAACAGTATCCCTCCAACCATGGCCTTTGCCGGATTTTGTCGTCATGGTTCCGGACCTTTTGTTACATCGCCATGATGCTTCCGTCTCTGCGTGAACAGGTATGGTACCTCCGTCTTCAATGGTAAAACCGGTTAAAAGATTGGCATTCGGACAGTCAGAAGGACGCGCGATATCAGCTCTGTCCAATTTCAGCTTGAACGAATATGTTCCCTGATTTTTTTCAAATGCCTTGAGATGTAAGGTTGCGGCTGGTTTTGTGCCAGGAAGTGTCTCATAGAAAGCGAAATCTTTGCTGTTTCGCGCATGAGCATATAATACGACAGGCAGGTTTTTCACTAACTCACCATTTTCGCCTCCTTCATCAAGCAGGCGGTACAATGTCACCTGACCAACCTGCGACGCCAGGTCTATTCCCGGGAGGTTGTGTGCCCTTTCAAGCGTGAACCAACCTTGGAATTCGAGCGAATCGTGATGGTTTCTGAAATGGTTTTCATGCTTGTAGCCAACTCTGTTTGGGTGATTTTCTGCAAATTTCACTTCACCTTTAAAATGCACGATGGGCGTCGGCTCGCAAGGTACATTGAATGCGATGGTTTCGGTTACCGGCTCTGCACCATCGTTTTGAAAGGTTTGAACGAAGAGTGAATGCGCACCACAAGTCTTTGGTATGTAAGGAAAAGCCACTACCGTTGGTTCATCTATACTCATACGGGGTATCAGATCCATATCAAGCAATTCACCGTCGGCGGAGTCACCCTCAAACAGTAATACTTTTACGTCATCATAATGTTCACCGCTTGCTTGATAATGTACTCGAACCATCGACTGTTCATGCTTTTTGAGTAGTTCCTGTTCGATCTCAAGGGCATTGATGGCTAATCTTCGCTCAACAGGCTCTGGGTTGAGAGCACCCGGTGTTGAGTCGGCAGGCAAAACCAGAGCGAATAGCTGATCATAAAAACCGACATTGTTGCTATAGGTTTCAACCGGTATCTCCGCAAACGATGCTACCGCGGTATCGGGAATAGCTGTTAAGCCGTGTCCGTCTATTTCGTTGAGTAAATTGCCATTGCTGTCCTCCATCCATACAACCACCCAGAACTTGTAATTAGTATCCTTGATTGGCTGAGGACTTAGCGTACTCGTGTCCCACTGCACTGAGGCCATCACCCAATTTGGAACCGTCTCAGTCGAGCAGGAATCAAAGCCCTGCGAGCCGCCACAATATGCGGGAACCGGATCGAAGAGGATTTGTTCCCCGATGTAAATGGCATCAGCAAAACCATATTTGCCATTTCCACTTGCAAAGGTTGCATGTACCGAGTCCCATGGTTGTGCATAAAATCGGACATGTGCTGTGGATCCAGCCGGCATATTCGCCAGGCTGTAATTATAGACTCGCGCCTGCAGTTTCAAGGTATCACCCAATGTTGCCAATGATGAGGCAGGGCCTGTCTCTGAATCACCCGCGGTAACGAACAAACCTTTCATTTTATAGAATGATGCAGTCGCTAAATTGCTTGTGTTGGGTTCATCCCCATTGACGACACACGAACCGGGATCTTCTTCCGGTGCGTCGAAAGTGGACTCGAAACCAATCGGACAATTAAATCTCACTTCCTGAGGAACGGAACCTTCCGGCGGATTTTCCAGCCAGCGCTTAGGGTGATTAAGCGCTAAATCCGGTGCAACGGTATAGGTCTGCCTCCACCAGGAACCCGAAGCAGGTAGGCTGGTACTCAAAACATTTGCTACATGCCCTACCTTGAAAGGACCATGAGTGGCAACATTTGTTTCAGAAGAAGGTTCACCCAGATCCGGCGCAATGGTGCCGGCAGTCGCGTTTAGGCCATAAATGAAAGTTGCTCCCTGGTACAGTAGATTATCATCGTTGCTGTCCCCGGAAGAGCTGACCCCACGTTGTAAAGTCACTCCGGTGCTCGCTGCCCATTGATGGCCGTTAGTGTTTAGATTCCCAAATGAACCACTTTGTTCTGTGCCAAGCTCAAGTTTTACACTCGTCGATGCAACGTTCTTAATACCTGTTGTACTCTTCAAGCTGCCTTCGAGTCCAAAGGAGAATTCCTTGGTAATATCGATCGTTTTACTCCTCCCCCCACCATCGGTCCATTGCACCGTTACTTCCTCTGCCGTCTGGGAATCCCATACAGTGTCCGTCGGAGTGAGTAAATCAATATCGGTAGCGGCTCCACTCAGAGCCTCATTGGCTTTTAGCAGAGCAAGGCTTCCCGGATACGAGAATATGTTGCCCGGTTCCGTGACTGGCTGGTACCACTCTAAACCAGCTCCATTTCCAGGCTTTGAGTAAACAATATTATCCGGCGCCGAAAATTGGACCATTAATGGCTGTTTATCGCAACCCGGTGCATAGAGTGTGCAGTTTAAGTTACAATCCGGCGATTCCGGCGGACACACAAACTGACCGATAACCGGATAGCTGTATATATTCATCTGTGTCGATGTACCGACGACAAGGTCATCGAACACCGTTCGGCTTGTTAGAGTATAACTCTGGCCTGAATAAGAATTATGAGTTTTAGTAACATTCCTGGAATAACTCTGGTCTGCTGAAAGTTTAACTTTCGCCGTTACTCCATTCTCTGCTGACCCATATTTTTGTGTAAGCCCAATGGATTCCTTCCACGCGCCGGAGTAACCTGTTGTGCCTTCATGACTAATTGTCGTACCACTGTCCTGGTTGAAGCTAAAACCCGCGTTAAAAGTATCAGGGAAAACAGTTACGTTTAGAATCCGTGGGGTACCGCCGCCCACCGGCTGAATGTAATCGACATGCATCGGAGGCAAACCTACTACCACATCGACTTGTGTGGATGATACTGTGATTTTGTCAGGCTCACCCAAGACCAACGAACGCCCCTGGAGATCACCGGCTGTAAGTGCTGAGAGCTGCATGGAGTCTTTGTTATATGTATCTGAAGTAATGTTCGTTCTACTCTCTTCCTTCGGCGTAAAGGTGGTAGCTGCAGGTGCGGAAAAAACCTGTATCTGTGTGTCGGAGTCATTGTGACTGATCAGCAAAGCTATCTGCTTGGCAAAGTCTATATCACCGGTAACCGTATTGGGCGGATCAAAGCGACCAACGGCCATGCCGAAAATTCGTGTCTTTGAGTTATTGGCAAGAGTAGTGGAGCTGACAGTCATGTTGAGATTGCCGTCGAAAGAGATGACCGTAATAACTCCTCTGTGGGGAACACTACCGCCGGATTTAGTGTAACTGAAAGCAGCCTGATAACGCTGAGAGTTCGGGTCCAGCTGTACGCCTTCAACAAAGACTTGTGCCCCATTGTCATCATTATGTTCAATATCGAAGGTCTCTGAACCCTTCGAAACCATTTTGCCGGTATCGACGTCGTAGTCGTATGCGGTTACAGTCGCAAAGCTATTATCCTGATCCGCCAAGGCAACCACCAGTTCATCGTCGGCCCGGCCGGTGTCCGTATCGATGGCACCGTCGAAATTCCCGGCACCGATGTCAACAGTTGGGCGAGATAAACTTTTGCCGGTCAGATTCAAGCTTGCATTTAAATCAATCGTCATAAACGGTACAATCTGGAGCGCCTGAGAACAGGTAGTTCCGTCCACGACCACCCCGGCAGCAGGACAAACCGACACCATCTCAATGATTATCTTGTCGCTGCTGTCATAGGCCGGCCAGGCCGCATCAACTATGCCGTCACCGTTGAAATCACCGGTAACTGGTGCACCGGCATAGGGGCCAGTGGTTGTGAGCGACAATGCCGGTCCGGCTATCAAACCGGCGGATGGTGCTCCCGTGCAGGTATTGAAAGGATCGCCGGTACACCTTGCCGTCCATGCCTGCGCGGCGTTATTGCTTACATAGAGGATGTCCTGATAGCCATCCTTGTTAAAATCGCCCATTCCTATTCCTGCATAGGTTATCGAGGCAGCATTATTTCCAGCACCTCAAAGGAATCATTGCCGGAGTCAAGCTTGTCATATAAGTGCAATATCATCTGACTGCACGATGTATTTATTTCCATATTGGCCAGCGTATCGTTGGGTGTAGCAAATATCCGACCTATCAGACTTTGCGATAACGCCTGGAAAGGAGAACCACAGTCCTTCGAATCTGTACTTGTAATTGTATCTCAATGGCCAGCTCTTTAGTTTTCAGATAATAGCGCGCGACTTCGGAGCCGGAATTAGAGTTAGTTTGGACAGTGACATGCAAATCGTCGACCGGCAGTAAATCCCGTGATCCAGAAAGGATATCGTCGTTGTTTGAAAAGCAAGGTTCGGTAGCATCATTGCTGGTGCAGCCGGCTGCGAATGCTAGAGGCGTAACAGCAATTACTGCCAGCACTAGTATTCCAGAAAATACTGTGATTCTAATGTCGTGTCTCATCATCCCCCCCTATCTGTCGTTGAATTCAACATAATTATGGAGAGCAGAAACGAAGCATAATCCGACGTTTCCCTCCGATAATTCAAGTTTTTGGGAGTTTGACTAACCTGACAAACTCCCAAAAACCTAAAAATCATGGATGGCTAAGAAAAAATTGACCACACAAAAATCCGTATACGTTCACCAGTACACTCTAAAAGTCCGTATAACTCGAACCTGTAACCGCGTCGCTCCTGTGCCATCCTTGGCACCCGCGACACTAGGCCATCCCTGGCCGATGTCATCCAGTGCTCCAGGTTCGTTCAAGCAGGCTTCCGAGCTATAGCTTGCTATGTAAGATGGCCTGATCGGACGAAAATGGGGTGCTGGTGAACGGTTACGACGGTAGCTAGTAAGAAATATTTCCGAAACAACTGTTGGAAGGGAACAAATGAGTCTGAGTTGTTTCGAATTCCAGTCATGAAAAAAATGTCAGGAAAAACAAAAAGCCGAACCACCTTTTCTTAAGGCAGCTCGGCTATCTCTTGAGACCCGTTGCTTTCCGTGCCTGCCGGATGAGACAGCTTAAGAGCAGCTTCAGGCAGGATTGGCTTTATCTTATATCAATTACATGGGGTATTGTCTATCAGCTATTTTGCGTCGAATCGATGAAAAGTCAAGAAAATTATATTGAATAAACTAAAAATACATATTTCACCCAAAAATCCAGGAGAGACCTACAACAGAGAAGGCAGGATCAACACCATGTATCGTCAGAGGGGCTATTTGCAATACCCAGTTTCCTGACCAGTGGTTTACCTCAATTACAGCAAGCACGAACCTTAGTTCGTGCTTGCTCTCTCCAAGGTTGCTGCTCCCCCTGGATCAGAGAGAGAAATATTAAGTTCGAGTACCTCGCAGTTTCCTTTTCGATCGACCGACAGCTTGATCTGTTTCTCATTGATCTGAATGTATTTTCTTACTACCTCAAGAATATCTTGCTGGAGCCGTGGCAAAAAGTCGGGCGTGGACGGACGCCTCCGCTCATGTGAGACGATGATCTGTAGGCGTTCTTTGGCTATCGAAGCTGAAGTTGGTCGTTTAGATCGGAATAAATCAAAAAATTTCATATCATTGAGCCCTGAATATGCGTGAGAAAATACTTCTTTTTGGGATATCCATGAAACGGAATGGACGATCCTGCCCAAGAAAACGATCCACCATATCGAAATACGCCTCTCCTGCATCGTTTTCATCGATCAAGGTAACCGGAATTCCCGAGTTGGATGCGGCAAGCACCGCCTTGGATTCAGGCACAACGCCCAGAAAAGGTACCGCAAGAATCTCTTGAACATCCTCGGCACTGAGCATATCTCCCTTATTGACCCGTAACGGATCATAACGGGTAATTACCAGATGTTCTTTTACCGGTGATAGTTCCAGTTCCGCCCTGCGGGTCTTACTCGCCAGCATGCCTATTATCCGGTCTGAATCCCGCACCGAAGATACTTCGGGATTGGTGACAACCAGGGCCTCATCGGCAAAATACATAGCAGTCATAGCTCCCTTTTCAATGCCTGCGGGAGAATCACAGATGATGTAGTCAAAGTTTTGCTGCAAGGTCGAAATCACCTCACTTACACCTTCCATGGTCAAGGCATCCTTATCGCGAGTCTGGGAAGCAGGCAGTATATACAGGTTGCTTACCCGTTTGTCCTTGATCAGGGCCTGATTAAGGGAACCTTCACCGTGGATTACATTGAGCAGATCAAAAACCACCCGTCGCTCGCAGCCCATAATCAGGTCGAGATTGCGCAGACCGACATCGAAATCAATGACAACCGTTTTATAGCCGCGTACTGCCAGACCTGCCGCGAAAGCGGCACTGGTGGTTGTTTTCCCCACGCCACCCTTGCCGGACGTAACGACTATCACCCTGGCCAATTTCTGTTCCAAATTTTCTGCAAATCTCTGTGCAGTCATACTTTGTTTATTCATATCTTATGATGGATGACATCTGTTTGAACTCTTTTTAAAGCCCGTTCATAGAAGGTTTGAACGAACCGACATCCGCAAATTTCAGGCGCCCATTCTCAAGTGAGATTATCACACTGTGATTAATCAGGGCCTCGTCAAGCAACTCATTCACCAAATATTCACCTGCCACCGCAACCAGTTCCGGATTACATTGCAAACTGATAATCCGGGCTGTTGTATCGCCATGGATACCAGCCATGGCCCGGCCTCGCAGAGCACCATAGACATGGATGTTCCCCGCAGCCAGAACCTCTGCGCCGGCGTTGACCGAAGAGAGAATAATCAGATCCCCTTCGGGTGCGAATACCTGTTGCCCGGAACGGACCGGGAGTGTAACCACCTTAGTCGAGGCTGCTTTTTTTGCCTGACTCGGCTCATTGCCCGATGGTTCAGACTGAGGCTTCTTATCAACCGTTTCCGCAGCAAAATTTTCTTTTTCCGTGGCGGTTGCAACCGTCTTTTCTGTCTTGATATTCGGCAGCAGGCCGAGTCCCGCCTCCAGGACTCTTTTGCTATGACATTCCGCGCCGCCACGGACCCCTACCGGAACCAATCCCAGTTTGCGCAATGTTTCCGCAAGCATCATGAAGTCCAGTTCGTCCTGTTCTTCCGCGTCCACTGCGCTCAAGTCTATCAATACAGGAGCACTATTGAAAAAGGCACGTGCCTTGCCCATTTTTTTTTCTAGTTGCGGATAGAGATAATCGGCATCGGTTTCCTTGATATGCAGCACCAAAATGGTCATTACGCTGCCTTTCAATTCGAAAACCTGGGTTTCGGCTGTTTTATCGATTGGATCCATGAGACGCTGTAGGTTCAAAGAAAAGAAAAATAATTATCTGTACCAATTCGTTCAGTGTATTTCAAGAACAAACTCTTCGTGCCCGATAGGGTATACTTCAGCCGTCCTTTTCGATCGTTGGAGATGTCCGTCACCGTGTTTCATTCATGGTGAATTAACTGCCCGTCAAGGAACATTTTTATTGACAGGCAGCTCATTATTTTTAATAAATATATGTTAATTTATTCATAAATGTATTTTATTAAGAGAAATGAATTTCTCACTCATCTTCGGACAAGTTCAGGAAAGACTATGACGCCGTAATTGATGCAGAGAAGGCCATGAGCAGCTAAGGATTTAGAATCGTCACTGTCCCGGAGGGATGCCGGTAAAGATGGCTATATATGCAATACCCTTTCCCGACGGGACTTTTTGCCATAAAGGTATATCAACCACTTATTAACTTTATCACTTAGGGGAACACATGAATAAACCTGATATTTTAGTGGGCAAAATGACCATCGGTGATGTAGTCGATATTTTGGCGGAAAACTTCGGAGATAACATTGGACTGAAGTACCACTCCTTAGACATCAGCAAGAACTTCCGGGATTTAAGGAAAATATTCGACGATGTCGCCAAAGGTCTAATGGCTCTCGGTGTCGCCAAGGGCGATAAGGTGGCAATCTGGGCCAACAATCTTCCGGAGTGGGTATATACTCAGTACGGCAGCGCGCGGATGGGAGCTGTCCTGGTAACGGTGAATACCAATTATCGCAGCACTGAGCTTGAGTATCTCTTACAACAGTCCGATACGACAACTCTTATCCTGACGGGCGGAGTTAGGGATGCCGAGGAGTACCTCAAAGTGCTGCATAAGGTCTGTCCGATGATAAAAGACAGTGAACCAGGCAAATTACAGTGCGACAAACTCCCCTTCCTGAAAAATATCGTCTACCTCGGCAAAGAAAAAATCGCCGGGATGTACAACTGGGACGAGGTACTGCAAATGGGCAGCAAGGTATCTGATCACGAGCTTAAGGAAAGATCCGCCTCGCTTCATCCCGATGATGTCATCAACATGCAGTATACATCCGGTACGACTGGTTTTCCTAAAGGTGTTATGCTTTCCCATACCAACCTGATAGGTAATGCCCTGAGTATGGCCGAATGCATGAAATTAACCCCTGACGATGCGATGTGTATTCCAGTTCCCTTTTTCCACTGTTTCGGCTGCGTCATCGGAACGCTGTGCTGCATGGTCTCCGGTACCACCATGGCTCCGGTAATCTCCTTTTCAGCCGTCAATGTCCTGAAGACAGTCGAGGCTTCAAAATGCACCGCTCTTCTTGGGGTTCCGACCATGTTTATCGCCGAGTTCGAGGAGATGGATAAGAACAGTTACGAAACTTCGACTCTTCGTACCGGCGTCATGGCAGGCTCAACCTGCCCCGTCGAAGTGATGAAACGGGTAATCAAGGATATGGGGGCAAACGAGATGACCATTGTCTATGGCCAGACCGAAGCATCGCCGGGAATTACCCAGACCAGGGACCGCGATTCCCTGGAACTGAAAACCACCACGGTCGGCAAAGCGCTGCCGAACGTTGAGGTGAAGATCGTTGACCCGATAACTGGTAAGGAAATGCCCATCGGCGAACAGGGAGAACTCTGCACCAGAGGCTATCACGTGATGAAGGGCTATTACAAGATGCCTGAAGCCACGGCAAAAGCCATAGACGAGGACAACTGGCTGCACACCGGAGACCTGGCGATTATGGACCAGAACGGCTACTGCAAGATAACCGGCAGGATCAAGGATATGATAATCCGCGGCGGAGAAAACATTTACCCCCGCGAGATTGAGGAATTTCTCTACACCAACCCCAAGGTAAAAGATGTCCAGGTCGTTGGTGTTCCAAGTGAAAAATATGGCGAGGAGGTTGCGGCCTTTATTCAGCTCAAAGCTTCAGAACAAGCAACTCCTGCTGAAATCATTGAATTCTGTAAGGATCAGATCTCCTACCACAAGATTCCGAGATTTATCTTTTTTGTGGACGAGTATCCAACCACTGCCAGCGGCAAGATCCAGAAATACAAACTGAGGGAGCTGGCAAAGGAGAACCTGGTTAAGAACTGATGACTGGTTGATAAAGCCGTTTGAGAACGTTAGGGCAGCTGCAGTAAAAATTGCAGCTGCTTTTCGTTCTGAGAAAACCGTCACCAGAGACGGTTCGTCGGGGCCTGCGCGAGATACCTGAAGCAATTGTTGCTTATGCAGGCGGTGATAAGTATCAGCGCAGTTTGCATCCGGCAACACCGATAATTTTTTTCTAAATCATCAAGCTTTTGTAAATTTTTTGATCAGTTCTTCATGTTGCGGAAAAGCTGCAACAAGCTCCAGTCGATCTGCAAGTTCGAAGTCTTCGAAGTCAAACCCCGGGGCAACCGTACAACCCACAAGCGAAAAGGAATCCTTGTCGTTTATTTCGGCGGCAAAATACCAGCCGGCTCTCACCACTACCTGAAAGGACTCTCCATTTTTTATATCTCTTCCGAGTACCAGGTCCGAATAAAGGCCATCGGCAGTGATACAATGGAGAGTGAGGGAAACGCCTTCGTAAAAATGCCAGATTTCATCTTGGTTGATCCGATGAAAAAGTGAGACATCCTTTTTATTGAGCAGATAAAAAATGCTTGTCGAAAATGCCCGTTCTCCTGAAAACCTTTTTGGCAGCGCATCCTGGGCAATAATTTCCCCTGATCTGTATACTTCTTTAAAAAATCCGCCCTCCGGGTGCTTTTCCAACCCCAATTTGTCGATCCAGAATTCTGCGTTTTTCATCATTTTTTCACTTTTGTTATTTGACCTGCGGCCCAGTCAATTCAGGTGTTATTTGAAAAGGGATGGGCGGGTTTGGCTCCCGCCCCTACCTCGCTTTCTGTCGTTCATGAGCTCCTGGAATTTTCTTGCTGTTCCTTTGCCCGCCACGTCTCCACTTCAACAAAAATGCGCTGGACCCGGGGGTAAGCTTGTTTTATCGATATTTCCAGTCCGGCCACGGTTTTTTCGACATCGGTAGCGAGAATCGGGTCGACAAAATCAACGCTGATATTGACGAGAATGAATTCAGGTCCCATGTGCATGGTCAAAATTTCATTGACCTTTCTGATTTCTTTCATGGAAGAGGCAATGCTGCGGATTCCCTGGATCACCTCCTTATTGGCGCTTTCCCCGATCAACAATCCCTTGGACTCGTAGGCAAGCAGAGTCGCCGTTCCTGCGAGTATCAGCCCAATGATGACAGCGGCTCCGGCATCATAATAAGGTTGGCCGGTCATCTCACTGCAGAAGATGCCGATCAGGGCGACGACCAGGCCGAGTATTGCAGCGGAATCCTCCAGCAGGACTACAAAAACAGAAGGATCTTTTCCTTGATGAATAGCCCGGAAATAACTCCTTCCTCCTTTCGTTCTGTTAAACTCCTTAAAGGCGATGTACCAGCTGGTTCCTTCGAAAATCATGGCCAGCACAATGATTATATAATTAGCATAGGAATGTGTCACCGGCTCCGGAGAAAGAAGATGATCGATGCCTTTATATATGGAAAGTCCGCCTCCACCGGCAAAGAGGATAATCGCCACAATAAAGCTCCAGAAATAGACCTCTTTGCCGTGACCAAATGGGAATTCGGGGTCAGCCGGTAATTGTGCACGGCGTAAGCCATAGAGCAGGAGGAACTCATTGCCGGTGTCGGCGACTGAGTGGACAGCTTCCGACAGCATGGCGGAACTTCCGGTCATGAAGGCCGCGACGCCCTTCGAGAGTGCAATGAGACCATTGCCGGCAAGGGCCGCATAAATAACCTTGTGGGAAGAGCTTGCCATAGTTGTCGGCTCCTGGACCTGAAGATTGCAGTTTTCCTGCAGCTTGATGGACAGACAAAAGATAATTGATGAACTCGGAAAATCCTAAAAATCAGGGATGGTAAAGTAAAAAACTTCAGCTTCGAGTCGCGCTAATTTCGCCTTTCTGTTATCAGATATTCATGCCGCCTCTGCCTGTCAATAAAGACAGACCGGCAACCGCCAGACTGAAGGCGAGATGATATCGACCAGTCGCCGCGATCCTACGAACCGGTTTAGTGTATTTCCTTAAAAGCTGAAGAAGGAAAGAAACAATACGGGCACTCACTCGGAGGTTTGCCGCCATAATGGACATGACCGCAGATCCTGCACCGCCAAACCTTGCCGGCCGATGCGGCAGCCTCCTGGTCATGGGGATCGTGCCGGCGATGAAGCGGCAGATCTTCCAGAGCGGGAAGGACCGGCTGATACTCCTTGAGTAAGTAATCGGCAAGGACAAGCCTCTGGATCTCACTGGTTCCTTCATAAATGCGGAGCAGACGGACATCGCGCAGGATTTTTTCAATGGGAAACATCTTGGTATAACCATATCCTCCGAAAATCTGTAAAGCCTCGTTGGCCACTTCGAGTGCCGTTTCCGTGGCATAGATTTTACAAATTGAGGCACTGACCCTGCCGTCCCGCTGCTGATCCGAATCCCAGGCGGCTTTCCAGGTAAGCAGCCGGGAGGTTTCCACCTTCTGATACATTTCCGCAAGCTTGAACTGAATTGCCTGAAAGTCGCTGATCGCCATCCCGAACGCCTGCCGTTTTTTCGCGTAATCAAGGGCATATTCCAGTGCCGCGCGTGCTGCTCCGACACCAAAACTGCCGATGATGGGACGGGTTCGAACAAAAGTTTTCATGGCCAGGACAAAGCCTTGTCCGGGAGGAGCCAGAATATTTTCCTTGGGAACACGAACATTTTTAAATTTGATGCCCACCGTATTTGAACAGCGCTGGCCCATTTTGGGAATCGTCTGCCCTATCATTACTCCGGGCCATGAAGTCTCCACCAGAAACGCACAAATTCCCTTGTGCCGGCTCTTGGCATCGATTGTGGCAAAGACCGAGATGTAGTCAGCTACACCGCCATTGGTAACCCAGTATTTAGTGCCGTTTAGGATATAGTCGTCTCCGTCGGCTTTGGCCATGCAACGAATACCGGCCACATCCGACCCCATTGTCGGCTCGGAGGTGGCAAAAGCGGCCAGTTTGAAGTCCTTGGCAATTGCGGGGAGATATCTGTTTTTGGCAATGTCGTTCGAGGAGAGGAGGATCGGTTCCAGTCCGAGCGAACTGTCGAAAATGGATGTAGCCAGACCGGGGCAGGCTGTGGCGATTTCTTCGGTAATCAGGGCGGAATCCAGCAGGCTCAGTCCCTGCCCGCCAAATTCTTTCGGAATAACACACCCTATCATCCCGGCATCGAAGGCCTTGCGCAGAACCTCCATTGGGAGCTCATCCTTTTCGTCGTAGTACCAGGCTACGGGCAGAACTTCCTGCAGGGCAAAAGTACGAGCTTTCTGCTGGAGGTCCTGCTGTTCCAAAGTTAAATTAAAATCTAACATTTTTGAACTCCTTATGGGATGTGAAGATGAAAGAGCCGGAGTAAGGAATGAGCACTCTGCTATTCTAGTATGTTATGAAAAGGAATCAAAGATAAAAACCCCGGAACCGGTTTTGAACAATAGTATTTGTTAGAAGACACCCTGAGGTGAAAGCATTCGCCGGCAACCTGTGTGGCAGAAATGGTGCTGTTCGGTTCCACATCTCAGCTGATGCACTTTAAGTCATTTTAATTGTTTATTATATGTCCCAAAAGTGATAAAGCAGTGGTATTCATCATACCCTGCAACCTGCGGTAGCTATTACAAGGACGACAGCTTTAAAGGTCATAGTATGTCTCTTATCTGCGACAATATTGCTTTCACCTATCCCGGAACCGAAAATCCGCTCTTTTCCGATGTGACGTTTCAATTTACCACTCCGGGATTCCACTCATTCTTTGGCCCTTCAGGGGTGGGTAAAACCTCACTTGCGAAAATTATCACCGGCGATATAGATAGTTATTCCGGCAGGGTTTCGACTGACGGACTTAAAACACTCCTCTATTCCCACAACAAGGAGCGGCTTCCCGGCTGGTCCGGGGTAGGCCGGCATTTGTCGCGGGTCATCCCGCGATCGAGCCAATCCAGCAAGGATCAGTTGGTGAAGATTTTCGGCTTAGCCGATTGCATCGACTCGCGGTTTGACCAGCTTTCCATGGGGCAACAGAATCGGGTGAATCTGATTCGCTATCTGCTTCAGGACTGTGATTTGCTGATCATGGACGAAAGCCTGGCCAACGTCGATGAGCTCACCCGCGAAAAGATTATCCTGGCCATAAAGGAAATGTTTCCCCACCGCTATTTCATTTATATTTCGCACAATGCCATCGAAGTTGCCAAATTCTGTGATTCGATCCTGGTCTTCCGCAGCAGCGGCAAAGCACCGCAGACTCTCATGATTCAGGGCTGCAATACCCGCAAAGGAGAAGATCTTTCGCGCGGCGCCCTGGATGCAACCCTGCTGGAGATCATGAATGCTGCATAGACGCGTTTTCCAGTTCTTTATTATCTACTTCCTGTTTCTCGGCGGCCTCATGCTGGTGAAATACAGCCTGGAGCTTTCCGATTACGTCATACCAGCCCCTGTCAGCATTTTCCACACCATGATCGCGGAGTACCGTCAATACAGCCTGGCGACTTTAAATACCATGACCGTGGCAGTGATCGGTCAGATCGTTTCCATCTTCATGGCGCTGGTTATTGGGATTATCGGCCGCCAATCCACCTGGTTCGGCTCATTCATCAAGGTCGCGGCCTACAATATTCAGGCCTACCCCATCGTCGCGCTGGCGCCGATCCTCTTCATCCTGCTCGGAGATGGTTTCCTCACCCGGCTGCTGATCGCGGCTATGATCTGCTATTTCCCGGTACTGCTCTCCGTTTTGGGAATCATGTCCAAACCGGTTGACGACATAGAACACTTTTACAGGGTCACCGGCCGCATGCGCTGGCAGCTGGAGGTGAAGATTCGGACCTTTGAAAACCTGTCGCAACTGACCACCGTGATCGCCGGGAGCGCCACCCTGGCCATGGCCGGAACCATCGTCGGGGAATTCATCGCCGCCAATGCCGGCATCGGCTACAACATCCGGATTGCCCTGTATCAAAGCGATCTGAGCAAGATTCTGATCGCGCTTTTTCTAATCGGCATCACCATTGCCGTTTATCAGGCACTTCTGGAATTGCTGGGGACAGCGATAAAGAGGGCCTGGACGGGAAGATAACCAGCCTTTTAGCGGCAATATGGCGTTGGAGATAACTGGAGGGATCATACCTGTCAGTCACTTAAGGAGATAAAATGAAAAGCAAAGGAAAAACTATCGTTGTGCCTGCCTGGACACTCTTCGTAATATTCTTATTTATCATGCTCTTTACAATCACCGCTCATGCCAATGAAAAAGTAACCTATCGATTGAAATGGCTCCGCAACGTCAGCGTGGTCGGTGCTCTCTATGCCGAAACCCACCATTTGTTCGAGCAGGCCGGGCTTGATGTGGAGGTCAAGGCAGGCGGACCTGAGCGAGATGCCATCCGGGAACTGGAGCTTGGCTACGCCGATTTTGGGGAGGCTTCCGCCGACCAGGTGCTTCGGGCCCGCGCCAAGGGATCGCCGGTAGTGGTAATCGCCCAGGTGTTCCAGGTCAATCCGCTGCAATGGATGTATCGTCCCGAGGATGTACAAATCCGCAATCTCTCCGATCTTAAAGGAAAAGTCATCGGTGTAACTTTTGGGGGCAATGATGAAACCATAATGCGCACCTTGCTGGCAGAAGCCGGATTGGGCGACACGGACGTAAAACTCTTCAGCGTCCGCTACGATTATACGCCCTTTTATCAGCGCCAGGTCCAGCTCTGGCCTGTCTATCGAAACGCCCAGGGTCCGCTTATCAGTTCTCAGCTAAAACAGGCGGGAGAAAAAACGGCCTATTTCAATCCGGCGGATTTCGGAGTGAAATTCGTGGCTAACTCGGTGGTCACAGAATCACGCACTTTAAGGGAAAAGCCCGAAGTAGTGCAGCGTTTCATGACGGCCCTGCTTTCGGGCTGGCAGCAGGCGCTTGATCCCAAAAATCAGGCGGAAGCCCTTAAAACCCTGCAAAAGTACGATCCGGATACGCCTCTGCCCATCCTGGAAGAGCAACTGAACATCACCCGCGAACTGGTCCAGCCGCAACCAACGGTTGCCATCGGCACCATCGATGCTAATGGCTGGGAGCAGACTGCGCATATCATGCGGACCCAAAACCAGCTGTCCGGGGAAATGGATCTTAAAGCAATATTGCAGCCCGTAACCGTTTCCTCCAAGTAGAAAATCACCCCCGGGCTGTATGGGATTGACAACAACCGTCAAGAAGGGATACTCCGCACAAAATGACGGTTGCAAATGCTTCTCCTGTGTTTATGGTCGTACAAGAGCAACTGCAAAGGAGTCAATATACTTTTTAGCACCTTTCACTGTTTCAACTTGCTGACTTACCACTGACGTTAACTCAACCTCCGAGCTATTGAACAAGCGGTTCCGGCTCAAGGGCTTGATTAAAGTATTTGTGAGGACTCATCATGAAAACACGTGCTGCGGTGGCGTTTGAAGCCGGCAAACCATTAGAGATCATCGATGTTGATCTGGCCGGCCCCAAACCTGGAGAAGTGCTGGTTGAAATCAAGGCAACGGGAGTTTGTCACACTGATGCCTTCACCCTGTCAGGAGACGATCCCGAAGGATTGTTCCCCGTCATTCTTGGTCATGAAGGCGCGGGTGTCGTCGTGGAAGTCGGCCAGGGAGTTACCAGTGTGGCCCCGGGTGATCATGTCATTCCCCTGTATACCCCGGAGTGCCGCGAGTGTGAATTTTGCCTTAATCCCAAAACCAATCTCTGCCAAGCCATTCGAACAACGCAAGGTCGCGGGGTAATGCCCGACGGCACCAGCCGTTTTTCTTTAAACGGAAAACCTATCCTGCATTACATGGGCTGTTCCACTTTTGCAAATTACACGGTGCTGCCGGAGATTTCCTTGGCCAAAGTCCGTAAAGATGCTCCATTTGCCGCGATCTGTTACATCGGCTGCGGTGTCACAACCGGTATCGGAGCAGTCGCCTTCACCATGAAGGTTGAACTGGGTTCGACAGTAGCTGTGTTCGGGCTTGGCGGTATCGGCCTGAATGTAATTCAAGGCGCTAAAATGGTGGGTGCTGCACGGATCATCGGTATCGATGTGAATCCCGCAAAAGCTGTCCTGGCTAAAAAATTCGGCATGACTGATTTCGTCAACCCATCGGAGGTCGGAAACGTGGTTGATCATATCATCGATATGACAGGCGGTGGTGTGGACTATAGTTTTGAGTGCATCGGGAATGTCAAAGTCATGCGTCAGGCTTTGGAATGTTGTCATAAAGGTTGGGGGCAAAGCTGCATCATCGGAGTCGCCGGGGCAGGACAGGAAATTTCGACACGTCCATTCCAGCTGGTCACGGGTCGATCGTGGCGCGGCACTGCTTTTGGAGGTGCACGCGGTAGAACCGATGTCCCGAGAATTGTCGATTGGTATATGGAAGGGAAAATCAATATCGATGATCTGATTACCCACAAAATGCCCTTAAAGGAAATCAATACCGCGTTTGATTTGATGCATTCCGGTGAAAGTATCCGTTCCGTAATAGAATTTTAAGGCAATGCACATGACCCTAGAGAAAATCAGCGCCAATAAATGTTTTGGCGGAGAGCAACTGCGTTTTAAACACCGATCAACCGCACTTAACTGCGAAATGCACTTCGGAGTTTATCTCCCGCCCCAGGCAGAATCGGGTTCCGTACCGGTTTTGTACTGGCTCTCCGGTCTGACCTGCACCGATGAGAATTTCGTCACCAAGGCCGGCGCCCAGAAATACGCGGCGCAGGAAGGTATGGCCATTATCGTTCCCGATACCAGCCCGCGTGGTGAAGATGTGCCGGATGATCCAGAACAGGCCTATGATTTTGGTTTAGGCGCAGGATTTTATGTCAATGCCACGCAACCACCCTGGTCTTCCCACTATAAAATGTATGATTACGTCGTGGAGGAACTCTACGCCCTAGTTAACCAAAACTTTCCTGTCGATAGCTCACGTGTCGCCATTTCAGGCCATTCGATGGGCGGGCATGGCGCCTTGACGATCGCTTTGAAAAATCCGGAAAAATATCAATCCGTTTCAGCTTTTTCTCCGATTGTTTCCCCGCTTAATTGTCCCTGGGGGAAAAAAGCATTTGAAAATTATCTCGGCGGCAACAAGGAAGATTGGGCGCAATACGACACGGTGGAGCTGGTGCGATCGGCTGTGCAGCGCTTACCGATTCTGATCGACCAGGGGGAAGCGGACGATTTTTTCGCTGAGCAACTCAAGACAGAGCTTCTGGTGCAGGCAAGTAAGGATGCTGGTTACCCGATGCAGATCCGGTTCCAGCCCGGCTATGATCACAGCTACTTTTTTATCGCCTCTTTTATTGAAGACCATATCCATTTTCACGCAAAAAATATTTCCGCCTGAACAGTTCCAGGCCAATCAGGCATATCAGCGGCGATCAGGTCTGTGACCGGCTGGCAGTATTGAGTCGCGATGGAGCTGAAGATTTTCAAAAGGCAGGTGCAGAATCATCCACTGACCTTTTTCTCATGCCCTGCACTGCATATTTCATCATACAGAGCCTGATATTCCTGCGTCAGTTTATGCCCGGGACTCAGAAAAATCATGGGGGTGGACTCATGGTGAGATTCTCGAATCTTAACCGAAGAAGAAATTTTCGTGAGAAGAATCGGCAAACCATCCGCCTGCAGTTCTTCGACAACGTTTTTCGGGTAATTAGCCCGGGCCATGTACTGATTGACGATAATTCCTTCGACAATAAGGGCATGGTTATGGTCACTCTGGATATCGCCGATGTGTTTGCCGACATCAAATATTGCGTCTTTTGAAAAAGCATCGCAATCGAAGGGAATTAAACACCGGGAGGCGGCTATCAAGGCTGACTGGCTGAAAAAATTCATTGCCGGCGGGGTGTCGATATAAATTGCTGCAAAATCGGAGAATTTTTCTATCATTTCCCGCAGCTTATAGATTTTGTGTTTATTGACGAGCTGTGCCTCGATTTCCGCCAAACCTGAATGGGACGGTATGATATAAAGATTGTTGAACCTTGTTTCGTGAATGAAGGACTCCGGATCAGGACTGGGGTTGTTTAACTGGGGGAAAAAAGGATTGAATCCGAAGACACTGCCGACATCCAGCGATGCTTTAAAAAATTCGTAAATCGTCAGACCGTCTTCCTTGATTTTCTTGTATCTGTCGCTCAACAAATACTGACTGGCATTGGCCTGGGGATCAAGGTCGATTACGAGTGTTTTTTTGCCGGATGACGCACTGATGGCAGCAAGATTGCACGTTATGGTAGTTTTTCCCACTCCACCTTTTTTATTAAAGATTACGCGACTAATCATTATTGAGTCCTCTTTGTTAATTTTTATGCAAAATTTATAGAGCCCAATTAATTTGTCACCGTTTTCCCGAAAGAAAAAGCTGACGGATGCCTAGCCCATTTAATCATGAGAAAGATGCTCTGCCAACATCTTTACTGAAAGTTGTTGTAATAGTCGAAATGTCACCTAAGAACCACTTAGAACCATATGATACCTAAACCACTTCAGTCAATTCCGGTTATGGTACCGAGATCGAACGCGAAGAGACAATAGGTTGATGTCCGAACGGCATGGCAAACCCACCTATTTTGCTTGGCGAAGCTACAATTTGCCCCCGAATGCTTTATACGCCCAGACTGCGCAGAGCACTGCCGACAGTAACCAGATTACGACGATCACGGCGCCTGCGGCTCGGCTGACAGGCTCTCCATTTTGCATAGTTTCCCGCACCAGCGCTCGGCACTCAACTAACACGGATTCAGGAACCATTTTTATTGCCAAGGTAATGCCCAAGGGTATCAGGACGAGATCATCAAGATACCCCAGGACAGGTACAAAATCCGGAATCAGGTCAATGGGACTAAACGCATAAGCGACGATTCCGGCCACAAGAAGCTTGGCATACCAGGGTGTCCTGGGGTCGTGAGCTGCAAGGTAAAGTGCCAGGCACTCTGACTTGAGATGACGGGTACGTTGTTTCAGTTTTTCGAGCAACGAACGCTCCTTCGGCAAAGAGACGGCCAACGCCATGTGTCGGGTAACTGTTCACCAGCACCCCATTTTCGTCAGATCAGGCCACCTCGCATAGCCAACAACTGTCATTGAAGCCAAATGTGCAGCTCAAACCCGGTGTTATTTCGTCTTGGTTCAGTGGGCCGCTTTAGGTATTATTTCTCCAGAGAGGACATACTTTTTTCCACTAACCGGTATCCCTCATCAGTCATTTTCTTAAGTTCATCACAACCTTTGCGGTACGCTTGCAGCCACTCATCAATGGCCTTTTTTGTTTCGGCCGGTATTCCGTCGATTGATTGATTTAAGAACATATGAAACATGAGTTTGTTTTGTTCATAGGCGCTCATCATCATATTATAGTTGTAATCAAAAGCCATTTTGTTGGTTTGCATAATTTGCTTCAGGGCCTGCATCTTGTCCTTGTCCATTTTCCTACTCCTTTTTAGAAAGAATTTCGGGAAGATACTTATCCCCCTCAAGGGAATATTCTTTATAATCACCATGCGTTGAGGGGGACTAGAAATAATCCGACATACTTGCAAAAATGTAACCGTTCACCGGGAATAGCAAAATGCTCGCACAACCTCAGACCTTAAACTCAGCAGCTCAAGATAGAGGCGGCGGCTATATTTCGCATTCATGGGGTTGTTGCGCGGTTTCTGATCGTGTCTAAAAATAGAGACGATGACTCCAGATATCTTCTTCCAGACTTTTCTTGTCTTCTTTGAGGATCAGATACATTGAAGCATTCTGAATCGCCAGAGCGCCAATATGGGCAATAGCTTCAATAACTGTAAGGAAATCCTGATGATATTTACGAGCGCATGATGAATAAATACACATTACGCCAATATTTTTTTCCCGGGATCGAATGGGGACGCAGACAATGGAATTGATCCCTTCCGTTTTGGTTTCCTCGGGGTACTGCACACGCTTGTCCTTGGCCAGATCCTCTATAACGAGAGTCTTGCCGTGCAGCGTTTCGGTAACACTCTTTTTCTCCGAAATGTAGCCTTTGTTTATAAAGGATTCGCTCAAACCGTAACTGGCCACCATCTCCAAAGAGTTGGGGCCTTCCTTGAGAAGTCTGATGGTGACACCTTTCATGCCGAAGGCATTGCAGAACTTCTCGGACATGCTGTGGAGCACATCTTTTATATCGAGGCTTGAATTTATTGCTGAGATTACTTCCAGGAAGAGCATTGAGTTTTTCTCAATTCGTTCCAGCAGCCGGGCTTTTTTAAGAGCAATGCCGCCATTGTCCGCCAATGCCTTCATAAAGTCAATTTCTTGGTCCGTGAATGTATGCCGCTTGGCCATGTAGAGAGAAAGAATGCCAATGAGACGGCCACCCGACATTATAGCTACCGTCAGAATGGAGGCGATTCCTTCTTCTTTTTTGATCTCATGGTTCTCAAGCCTAGGATCGGCGGTGGCGTCTTCAAACATTAAAAAACCTGTTTTTTGAAGAGCCCCTGTTAGCTTTTTCGCTTTGACCGGATCAGCGTGAATGTACTTGCCAGATAAACCGAATCTGACTTTGGGAACAAATACGTCCTGTTTTTGATCTGCCAAAAACAGGCAGGCTCCTTTGGCATTCATTGTTTCTGTTGCACTTTGCACAATCAAGTGCAAAAGTTCCTCGACAGTGGCTGCCGTACTGAATGTCTGACTGATATTGCAAAAAGTTTGGAAATAATTTTTCTCTGTGGTCATCAGCTTCTCCTTGTTCTGACGAATATTGGTTATTCTTTTCTCGTTTTTTGCAACCTTGGTCGTTATTTGCTGTTTTGAGGTTTGAAGCGTTAAGGTATGAACGGATTCAGTCTCCTTGGCTAAATTTTCCTGATCGGATACCAGTATACTAAGCTGAGTCAAAAGACCATCTCATTATCCTAAACATAAACTTATCTTTTAGTTGTTTACCACTCCCAAATTCCTTTCCTGCATCATTTTGGTGTAATTTTGCAGAATCGGGCAATATCTCCGGAGCATCCGGCCTTCCAATTCGCCGCGATCCGGCCCATCTTTGCCCCCCCTGCACCTTTTTATTGTGATACCGCTTCTTTGAGGTATTATAACATTTATCAGTAATCTTTTGTCGTTAGACCGGTTGACACATCTGTACAACGTATGGAGCATAGTTTATGGATATATCTTTTGTTGAAGTCGGCACCCTCCTTATATTAGGCGTTGTCGCAGGCGTCATCAACACACTTGCCGGCGGAGGCTCCAATCTTACGGTCCCCGCACTCATGGTCTTTGGAATGCCGCCTGAAATTGCCAACGCAACCAACCGGATCGGTGTATTCCTGCAGGGCATTGCCGGAACGCGGGGTTTTCTCAAACATGGCAAACTGCCCACGGGAGATTTCAAGAGGATGATGCCGCCTCTTTTCATCGGTGCCGTATTCGGAGCGGGTTTTGCTTCCTACGCACCTGAAAGACTGCTGAAGTATCTGCTGCTGGGAGCAATGCTCCTTGTTGCGGGAATCACCCTGATTCGTCCGGACGTCATCGCTCCCCCTGCGGGAACAGAGCCGGTCAGTGTCAGCAAGCGGCCGTCATCCTGGTGGTTTCTTCTGCTCACCGGTTTCTATGGCGGATTTGTTCAGGCGGGAGTGGGGTTTCTTCTCATCGCCGTTTTTGCTGGCTCTCTCCGCTATGATCTGGTACGAAGTAATGCTCTGAAAATGCTTTCGGCACTCTTTTTCACAGCCGTTTCCCTAGCTATTTTCATCTACAATGATCAGGTCCGCTGGCTACCTGGCCTTATTCTGGGATTAGGTTCGATTATCGGCGCTGTCATCGGAGTGAAACTTGCGATCAGGGCAAGTCAGCGCTCGCTGAAATGGTTTCTCTTCATCATGACACTGGCTGCAAGTGCTGCGGCAATTTGGCTGTGATTTGTTTTTGCAAGGTGACTCAATGTGAGCAGAAAATTTGGCCTTGCCGGCGACTAGATTCCGGCAAGGCCAAATTTTTTTCCTTTTTTTAAATTACCAACTCGTAAAAAACCTCAGTTTTCGGAAGGTCAGGTAAAAAGCTTCGTATGCGAGGCGCGATTATTTTCTATCATTTCGGGGCACTAAAGTACCGCAAATTGATTGAAAATTTTTTAACAACGAATTGGAACATAATACTTCGCATATTAATTAATAATTGTTATCATCTGCCCTCCCATACAAGGAGGATTATATGGCACTAAGAAATTTGATTGCACGCCGTGACGGCGGCATATTCCTGTTCGTGATTTTTTTCTCGGCAATTTCGTTCCTGATCAGGGTCGCGTTGTTGATCAAAGCCGCCGGTGTGGTCAGTTTCGACTCGAGCCTCCTGGGCGCGTTTGCCGTGGGTGTAGTTTACGATGTCGGCGCTGCGCTGCTCTTTGCGCTGCCTCTGGTCCTGCTGCTCATTTTCCTGCCGGCTCGGTTCTTCCAGCGGCGATGGAGCCAGTACGCGGCGTATGCCGGCTTCCTGTTCATATTTTTCCTGATGCTGTTTGGCGGCGTGGCGGAGTGGCTCTTCTGGGATGAATTCGGGGTCCGATTCAACTTCATCGCGGTGGACTACCTCGTTTACACGCAGGAGGTCGTGAAAAACATCCAGGAATCGTATCCGCTCAAGTGGATCTTCAGCGGCTTGGGTGCGGTCTCGTTTGCCGGTAGCTTGCTCCTCTGGCAGACCCGCCTGTTGGGGCCATGGTTCGCAGCAAAACCCGAGCCGTTCCGGAGCCGGGCGATGCGAGGCGCTGTCTGGCTGGTGCTGGCAACGGCCGTGGGTTTCTTCCTTAACGCAGAGCTGATCCCGAATTTTGCCAATAACTACAACCGTGAACTGGCGAAGAACGGCGTCTGGTCGCTGTTCGCGGCGTTTCGGAACAACCAGCTCGACTACGATCAGTTCTATTCGACCATGCCGATCGACGAGGCATTCAAGGACATCCACACGGAACTGGCCTCCGATCACAGCGAGCAGTTGTCGGCGGATCCGCGCGACACCCTGCGCTTCGTACACTCCGACGGGGTGGAAATTCACCCGAACGTGATCCAGATTACAGTCGAAAGCCTCAGCGCCGATTTTCTCGGCACTTTCAATCACGCCTCGCATCTCACGCCTTACCTCGATGAGATCGCCAAAAAGAGCCTAGTCTTCGACCGGCTTTACGCGACAGGTACGCGCACTGATCGCGGCATGGAAGCGATGACGCTCGGGCTTCCGCCAACTCCCGGCAGGTCGCTTGTCAAACGGCCCCACAATGAAAATCTATTCACACTCGGCTCGGTCTTTCGCAGTCGCGGCTACGACACGGCCTTCATCTACGGTGGCTACGGCTATTTTGACAACATGAATTACTTTTTCGGACACAATGGCTATCGATTGCTCGATCGTGCGTCGGTGGCGAAGGACGATGTCACGTTTGCGAACGCCTGGGGCGCCTGCGATGAGGATTTATTGCGCTGGACAATACGGGACGCGGATGGAGCCTATGCTACGGGAAAGCCGTTTCATTTTTTCGTGATGACTACCTCGAATCACCGGCCGTACACATTCCCTGACGGCAAGATCGACCTGCCTTCCAAAATCTCCGGCCGTGCCGGTGCGGTGAAATACACCGACTACGCTATCGGCCAATTTCTGAAGGCAGCCGAAGCGAAGCCATGGTTTCGTAAGACGATCTTTGTCATCGTTGCGGATCATTGCGCCTCGGTAGCGGGTCGGACAACGTTGCCGGTACAAAACTATCACATCCCGCTGATCATCTACGCGCCGGGGGGCCAGATCGCGCCGGGGCATGTGCAACAGCTGATGAGTCAGGTGGACTTCGCCCCCACGTTGCTGGGGTTGTTGAACTGGAGTTATGCGAGCCGGTTTTACGGATGGGATGTGCGCAAGGCGGGCGGCGATCGGCGGGCCTTGATCGGCAACTACCAGAAGCTTGGACTTTTTGAGCCTGGTGCCTTGAGCGTGCTGATGCCGGTCAAGCATTCGTCAGAGTACAACTTCAATTCCACAAGCTTCGACCTGACAAAACGGCCGAAAAAAACGATGACGGCCGAAACGATCGCGTACTATCAGACCGCAAGTTACATGTATAAACACGGACGATATCTCGCAGTGAGCGCGGCTGAACAGAAGCGTTATTCCGAGCTGGAGGCGGCCCACAAGCTGTCAATGGCGGTGCCTTAAAAGTTTCTCTCCTATGAACGGTTTTTCATTAGCCGTACATAAGAGGTTGGCTTTGAAATGGCCAGGCTTATCGGGAAAGAATATCCTTCATGTGTTCATATTCCTCACTGGAGATTTCTCCCCTGGCGAATCTTTCCTTGACGATGGCCAGTGAATCGTTACGATCGGGACGGCTGCTTCCTCTTGGACGAGAATTCTGCACTATCAGGATGATAACGTAGATAAGACCCGCCAGCAAAAGAATAGTAAAGAGGAGGCTGAACATACCGCCGCCCATGGGGCCCCCGCCCGTTCCAAACATTCCGCCCCAATTGCATCTCCACATATTGACCTCCAGGCCTATTACGGATGAGAGTTACGCCGATGGATGCTACTTCACCCGGGGGGAGTCGGCGCCCCCCGGTGTGCATTTCTTTTACCAACGGTTACAATACCAGCCATTGCCGCCGTTACCGACGAGCCGGATGTTGTTCTTGCGAGCCGCTTCGGCCAGCTGGTTCTGTTTGGTCGAGATGTTTTCCGACAAGGCTCTGACTCGTTGGGCATCGGGATTGGCACCGGCCATTATCGCGTTCATTTCGGCAATGTCCGCGGAAAGGCTCGTCCTGATGTCCGCAGTATCTTGTTGGAAGGCTTGGTAGGCGGTATCATCGATATTGCCCTGATAATAATTATTCATCCTCGCGTATCCTCTTCCCATCATGCCATAGCCGCCGCCCATCATACCGTAGCCGCCCCTCATGCCATAGCCGCCATTTCCCATGGCGCAGCCTCCGCGTCCCCAGTTGTTCCAGGCCAGGGCGTTGGTAGACATCAAGGCGACAGCAGACGCCGCGACCAGTACCAGGGTGATGATTGTTTTTTTCATGTTTAAATCCTCCTTGTAGTAGATCTGGTTTGATTACTAGCCTTTGCCAATAGAGTTGCAAAAGAGGCGCCAGAAGTCTTTCTATCTACTAACCTACTGAAAACATGATTTTATTTACAGCAATAGCCAAACGCGTGAGTTGAAAATGACTTGCTATTCCCCCGGCAATTGCTTAAAAATTAGACACAGGCCACAATCTATGTCTCCAAAATAGACATTTTACCCTCCACCCGAGGACGGTGAGCACAACATGAGAAATCGATTCAAGACATTACTGGGCAACGTTTCACCGTGGATCGTCATAGGCATGAGTCTCATTCTGGTGGTTGTCGTTCTGACACTGGCTTTCATCAATTACAACCGGGAGAAAAAATATATGGAGCGTGCCCTTAGTGAAAAGGGTGGTGCTCTGATCAAATCCTTTGAGGCCGGCACCCGGACCGGCATGATGGGTATGATGGGAGAAGGATCGAACCTGCAGGTATTACTGCAGGAGACCGCCTCGCAGCAAGACATCCTTTATATCGCCATTGTCGATGCATCCGGTCGTATTCTCGCCCACAGCGATGCCTCTCTGATCGGCCGAAATTTACCGGCAACGGAGGTCCCGGGCTTGATGAAGGCATCAAAGGAGATTCAGTGGCGCGTTGTTGACCAAGCCGGTCTACCGAAAGCGTTTGAAGTGTATAAGCTTTTTTTACCGCTCCACCCCCGGGAAGACGGACACCATCCATCCGGCATGATGAACAGACGCATGCGCCAGATGATGCGGGGCGGATTCGGCAACAATCGTCGGGAAGGATGGCAGCCGGGCTGGATGCGGGGCCATGATCAGAACCGAATACTTGATCCGGGGCAGCAACCTGTCATCATTATCGGTATGGATAGTACACCCTTTGAAGAGGCCATCAGGGAAGACATTTCGATGACAGCCACCATGTCGGGAATTCTTGTCCTGCTCGGCCTTGCCGGAGTCGTCTCCCTGTTCTGGCTGCAAAGCCATCTGCGCTCGAAAAAGCTGCTGCAGGATACCCAGGCTCTCACCTCCGAAATTGTCGCCAACATCCCGGAGGGAATTGTCGTTTGCGGTCCGGACGGGCTGATAACCTACGTCAACACCATTGGTCTGCGGATGTTAGATGCGGATGTCAGCTCACCGTCCGCCATCCACGAAGTGCCCGCTTCCAATTTTTTACCTCCTCCCCTGTGGCAATTGCACCGCCAGGTTACCAGGGACCGGCCGGTCGTCGAGGCCGAGATGGAGCTGATCGCCGGCAGCCGTGCCAAACTGCCTATCGCCGCCGTGGTGACCGATATCCTCACCGAGGGAGGAGCGATGGTTGGTTGGTTGTTCATGCTGCGTGACCTCAGCCAGGTCAAGCAGCTTCAGGACGAAATCCGCAAGGCCGACAGGATGGCGGCAATCGGCCATCTCGCAGCCGGGGTGGCCCATGAGGTTCGCAACCCGCTCAGCTCCATCAAGGGTTATGCCACCTATTTTGGTTCCCTGTTTGCCGAGGGGAGCGACAATCGCAAAGCGGCCGAGGTGATGACCTCGGAAGTAGACCGGCTGAATCGGGTAATTTCCGAACTGCTGGAGATGGCTCGTCCGGCGGATATCAAGAGAAAGAAAACCGGGATCGGCATGCTGCTCGAATCATCTCTTCGCCTGGTCAAGCAGGAGGCGGAAGGGGCCGGAGTTAAGATTATTATCGAGGAGGCACCGGACATAGGTTCAGTCTGCATCGATCCCGACCGATTGACCCAGGCACTCATCAACCTCTATGTCAATGCCATCCAGGCCATGCCGGGTGGCGGCGAGCTGAAGGTGTCCGCCTGCATGCGGGAGGACAACCTTCTGCTGCGCGTCGGCGACACCGGGGCAGGCCTGCCTGAGGGCGGACTGTCGCAAATATTCAATCCCTATTTCACCACCAAGAAGACCGGCACCGGACTCGGTCTTGCCATTGTCCAGAAGATAGTCGAAGCCCATGACGGCACCATCGAAGTGGAAAGTACGGGGCCGGGCGGCACCATCTTTCTTCTTACAATTCCCGCAGGAAAGACAAGGGAGAATAAATCATGAAAGCCACGATACTCATAGTTGACGACGATAAAGGCCATCTTTCCATGCTGAAGACCATCCTCGCCGGCTGGGGCCATGCAGTCCAGGGAGTGGAAGACGGCGTCGACGCCATAGAATGGGTGAAGGAAACACCTTATGACGCAGTTCTCATGGATGTGCGGATGGCCAAGGTGAGTGGCATCGAGGCCCTTGAGAAGATCAAGGCGATCAATCCGGCTATCCCGGTTATCATCATGACCGCCTACTCGTCGGTGGATACGGCCGTGGAGGCCATGAAGCTCGGCGCTTACGACTACCTGACTAAACCGCTCAACTTCGATGAGCTGAAGTTGATCCTGGAGCGATCCCTCGAACATATGAAGCTTCTCAGGGAAAACCAGACGCTCAGGGAGCGCATTTCAGAAGATTCGAGCCTGGCGAATATCATAGGCAGGAGCCGACCGATGCACGAACTGCTCAATATGGTGAAAACCGTTGCGTCCACCGAGGCGACCATCCTTATCTCGGGCGAAAGCGGTACCGGCAAGGAACTTATCGCCAGAGCCATTCATGCCAACAGCAACCGGCGAAAAAACAGTTTGGTCACGGTCAATTGTGCGGCACTCACCGAAACTCTGCTCGAATCCGAGCTCTTCGGCCACGAAAAGGGAGCCTTTACCGGAGCGGACAAACGGCGGGACGGCCGCTTCATGCAGGCCAACGGCGGTTCGATCTTTCTTGATGAAATCGGCGAGATTCCCCTGCCGATGCAGGCCAAGTTGCTGCGAGCTATCCAGGAACGGGAGATTCAGCGGGTGGGCGGTGACAAGACTCTCAAGGTGGACGTGCGCATCATCGCCGCAACCAATCGCGATCTCCTCATTGAGGTGGAGAAAGGAACGTTCCGGGAAGATTTGTATTACCGTCTCAATGTGGTGAATCTGGCTCTCCCGGCCCTGCGTGAACGGACTGAGGACATTCCGCTGCTGGCTGGTTTTTTTCTCACCCGGTATGCAGAGCTGAACAGAAAACAGCTCAAGGGTTTTACCCCCCTGGCCATGGACATGCTGGTGAAATACGGCTGGCCCGGCAATGTCCGCGAGCTGGAAAACGCCGTTGAACGGGCGGTCATCCTGGCAGCAGGCGAATTCGTCGTCGAAAAGGATTTACCTCCAACCGTCACCGGACATTTCAGGGAGATCTGCGGTGAGCCGGAACTCTCCGCTTCGGGAGACATGGGAGGCAAATCCCTGCAGGAGGTTGAGAGATTAGCTATCGAACAGACCCTTGCCAAAACCGGCGGTAACAAGAGCGAAGCCGCCAAACTCCTCAATATTACCCGTACGACGCTTGACAACAAGATCAAAAAATACGGCATCGAGATTTCTCGTTAGACGGCCTGGTCGAAGCCATTTAGCGCCCTCGCCTTGCATAAATTACTTTACGCCATATTTAGCGCCGGTTTTTTGCACTTCTATCATTTTCTTTGCCCGCTCCATCGCTTCCTCTATAGTATGACCGCCCGTATCGACGTGTTTGCTGTTGCCCTTGGGATCGGTGATTTCAAAGGAAAAGCTTTCATCCATGCTTTGCTGCCGAAAGATCCGAATGGACCAACCGGCATGTCTTCTTTCAATGATATCAGTCATATTGACTCTCCTTTTAAGTCTAATCCTATTGCACCACGCTTGCCTCTTAAACCATTCCGGCAACAGGACCAACCGCATGGGGTGCCGGGGTATAGAGAGACAGGAAACTGTAGTGCAAAAAAACAGGCGGGTCTGCGGGAGCCCCACCTCGGAACGATGAACAATTCTCTTTTTGCCTTTAGCCCGGATTTTTCCTGAACATCATATCATCGGCAAGTACCGCTAAATTCCGTTAAGAAAAACCATAAACACGGTGGTGATGATTGCAAAAAATGAACGGGCCATTCAGGAACCAGCCTCTGCGGGAACTAAAAACAGCAACAAGAAGGATTTGACATTGGCCCGGTAATGCTAACTCTTGGAATAAGACCAAGTAAAAGATCAACGACTCGACACTCATCACAGGTCGATCATGGAATAGCTCTTCTCGGAAAACTAACCCGCTGAGTGGCGGTTTACCTGCAATGTATCACCTGCACTCAACAGGACGATAACAACAGGAGGTTACCAACAGGAGGACATGATATGGATGAGACCTTATTGACACAGCAATCGTATACCGCAGTCATCGAACATTTCATAAAAACCGGACGGGCACCGCACTATACCGAACTTGCCGCAAATCTGGGCGTTTCGCCTGAGGAAGGCCGAACGGCACAACATAAAGCGGCTGAAGCATCCATTGCCTGCTGGTTCGTCAAGGACACGGATTATGTGGAATCCTGGGCACCATTTTCCAATGTACCGACCCAATATCTGATAAGTGTAGAGGGAGAACAGAAATGGTACGGGCAATGAGGACTCGAAGCGCTGGCCGTGCGCTGGCTCTTTCCCGACAAGGAGATCCGCATTGCTTCCCGCTGCCTGGACTGCGGGGAGTCTATCCACCTCCGGATGCGCAATGAGGAGTTGCTCGAGGTAGATCCCGAGACCACCGTCGGACACATTAATACCCCCTTTGCCAAGGCCTTGAGCGGAGAAACGCCCTGGGGTACGGCCTGAAGCCGCATGAATCTCTTCCGGTCGGAAGAACATGTCAAAAATTGGGCTTCATATGACCCTATTTCCGCCGAATCCATAATTCCCGTGGCCGGCTATGCCCAAGTCTTTAGTGGTTCTTTGTTCAAAAATCGTCTGACGCCGGACTATCTCAGCCGGATTAAGGATTATGCAGGGGAGTTTATCAAGACTCTGCAGTCAATGGGCAAGGGAGGTCCTTTTTGGATTCCGGCTTAGATAGCCTTTGAAAGAAATACCGCCACCCTATCACTTTGAAGGCGGTGGCGGCAGGTCTGCATCAGACGCTCACCTGGGTAAGAGACATACCAAGGCCCAAAAAAGCCAGCAGGCCAAAATAGCAGAGGGAGAGCTGCATTTTCCCTTTCAAGCTTACTTCATAGTACTCCTGCTGCTCCATATTTCTTTTTTTCCATAGGTCATAAACATTCCGACCCGCCAGAAAGAGGATCAGCAGTAAAATCGGATTAAATGACCGAATGAGCAGGAAAAGCACCACGACAAATCCGACAATCCAGAGTTTGGGCGAAATCGCCGCCACCGTTCGGCCGCCGTCCAGCGGCCGAACGGGAATCATATTGAACAGATTGAGGAAAAAGCCGCTATACGCCACGGCAAACCAGAACGGATTGCCGGTATAAAGTCCGGCGGTCCAGCAGAGCGTGGCTCCACCGGTCCCGACCAGGGGACCGGCGATGCCTGTCCAGGCTTCGATCTCGGCATTTGGCGGCATTTCCTTCATGGCCACGAAAGCTCCCACAAAGGGAATGAAGACCGGCACACTTGAACGAATGCCGAATTGTCTAAGGGCATATACATGCCCCATCTCATGAACGAAGATGAGAACTACAAAGGCAACCGCGAATTGCCAGCCCCAGGCAAGAGCATAAGCCCACATGCACAGGATCATGGTAAGACCGGTCTTCAGAATTGCACCCAGCTTGAATGCCTTTAGCCCGATAAATAATATCTTGAAAAATTTCAAGCCTATCACTCCGGCTGCGGCCAAAGCGGTCAGGATTCCTGATCGTTTCGAACCGGTTGTTTTGGTCTCACCACTGAGCTGTGCCGGTACCTGCCGCCCCTCTTCCGATTGTCGTTTGTCTTCCTGCGTATCCATATCTTTTCGTGTTGCATGCCAGCCCGGCTGCTCGGATTGTAACCTCGCTTACAAGGCTCCTGTTTTTAAGGTGAGGTTTTATTCTTAAAACCGGCTCAACCGGAGGTGATTTTCTCAATTATCAGTCCGATCCGGAAATCAATCCTTTAAAAATGCGATACTCTGTGCGAAAATTGAATTTATATTGAAGATAAAAAGAGCTAGTCTTCAAGAGCATTTGAATATTTTATCTTATTAAATCATAATCTTATACCGATATGTCCGAAACACACACTATGAGGACTCCCCCCCGTTTGCTGCCCTGGTACGTCCATATATTCGGCGGCTGGAGCCTTGGTGCTCTATTCCCCTGGTACCTTATCAGCCGACAATTTTATTTTCATGGCAAAAAAAAGATGGCAGCAGGACTCATGGGAGGCAATATCCTGCTTTTCCTTCTGTTATGTGCCGTGGCTTGCTTCGCCAAATATTCCTGGGACAAGCTGTTACTCTTTTCAGTAATCTCAACCATTATCCTTTCCTGTACCGCCTGGCTGGTTCAGAGAAAAACTTTCGGCAAAGCTCCGAGACGTTTATATCCCAGTGAGTGGAAAAACTGGATTTCCCCTTTAGTTATCGCCGTTTTCCTCGGTATCGGATTATCTATTGTCATCGGCGCTTTCCCGCTTTTCGGTGAACGAATCCAGGAATACCAGGCCAACGATCTTCTGACCAGAAAAGTAATTCTCTGGGATTTCTTTCGGTTTATCCCATATTCCCTGCTCTTCAGTCTGCCGATCGGCATATGGTGGGCCGGGGAACGAAAGCGGTTTACCGCTTCGTCCATTGTCGGTTATTTCTTTGGCCTGATCGTTTCCTATCTGCTGTTGGCCGCCATGTCCAGCCTCTTCTATTTTCTGCTCAGCAGAGGCAGGATAGCGGGAATGAATTCGATGGGCGAAGTACTCCCCAAACTGCACGGGATGAAACAAGCGCTGCGATTTATCACCAGCAATGACTATTCGACCTACTTCATTCTCCCTTTGTTGCTGGGCACGGTGGCCGGAATCACCGATTTCTGGAAACGCTCCCTGACTATCTTTCCGCTGCTGATCGTAAGTTTTCTTCTTACAGTGTTCTTCTCCCCAAGACATTGGCAGTTTTATCAGCAGCAGATCTTCTATGAAATGACCTCGGAAGATGCAGCGAAAAGGGCCGGAGCTTTCGACAAGGCGGAGCTGCTCCTGGCCCGTTTTCCCAATCATGATCACTGGCCTGAAATAGCCGCCAAAGTGGCGGATTTTCGATATAGCCAAAAGGAATATGATTCCGCACGCCGGCTGTACACCGAGGTTCTGCAACGGACTGAAGATTCTTCTCGCTGGTGGAGGCAGGCGGCGCTTGCCGCGGCGGCTCTCGGATCAGAGCGGTTCGGCAAGGAGCAGAGTTCGTTTGAACTGGCAATGCCGCAACAACATTATGAATCCTATATGACCGGCAACTGGATGGCACTGATTCGTAATTTGCGATACTACGAAAGCCAAAATAACGTATCTGAGGCGGATACCCTGATTCACCTGAAGGATATTTCCAAGGACGACGACAAGATAACCCTTGAAGCTATGCCGTCCATAGCCGATCTCTACAACAACGCTGCCGATCTCGGTTACAAGGTTCTTCTTCTCCCCTCGGAGCTGAAGAGTATCGAGAAACTCATCCGTGCTGGTATTCCGGTAATTCAGCCGATCAGGAATTCTTTTTATTTGCTCAGCGGAATTGACGACAGTCGAAAAATTGTGACCGGTTTTAATTACGAAAATATCCTTGATGGTCTCAAAAAGGCGGATCTGGAAGGTGTCTCCGGCAATAGTCTTTTCGAAAGCAGGAAGAATACCATTCGGGCTGCGGGCGGCCAGTCGCGAATCGATCTGCTGGCCAAGGCAGAGCTGCCCTTTTCCTTCTGGCAACAACCGGTTCAACAGGATTGCGCCTTAAGAATTGCCGTTGTCATTCCGCCCGAGCAGTTGCCGCGGGTGCCGACTGTTCTGGGAAAGGATCAACAGAAAATGGAACAGGGCAGCAGGGCCGCACTTACGGCCCAGATCAGTCTCTCCGCCCTCAACTCGGGTGATATCATCCAGGCAGTCAGCTGGGCGAAACGAAGTTACCGTCTGAGGAAAGACTCCATGCCTCTCCATGTCGCCCATCTCGCCGCTCTGCTCTGGCAGAGCCGGGATAACCGCATCGCCAGCAAAATGCACCTGGAAAAGCAACTTCCCCGGCTTGAGGAAATCGATCATTTCCTGGCTGACCCCGAAACGCAGGATTTTCTGCTGCTTGCTAAAAACCAATTTGCCAGTGACTTTTCAAGTCGCCGGCTCGACTGGGTGTTTAGAAAGCAATATCAGGATTTTCTTGACATCAGCAATCCGGAAGATAGGGAAAAATTGATATCGATAGCAGAACAAAACGTCCGCTTCCAACCCGATTCCAGGAAAGATTGGTTATATCTCGCCAGTCTTTTTGAGTGGGAAAGGAACCTCGGCAAAACGATCTCCAGCTACCAGGGAGCACTCGCCGCAGATGCATGGAGTGACGTGGTGGCGTTGAAACTTGCCTACCTCTTTATTCAGAACCATCAGTTCGTGGAAGCCGACAAGTTGCTTGCCGATATCCAGCCAAAGTCCGTCAAATATGAGCCGGATTATTTTTATTGTCTGGCTTCTCTTGCCGACTGGCGGCAGGACTTTGCCAAGGCCGGGCGATATTACCAAAAAGCTATTGAAATGCGGCGATACGACAGCCATTATCACCTTGATTACGCAAAAATGCTCGACCGGCTGGGCAAAAACCAGGAAATGTCGAAAAAGCTGAAGACATGGGGAGCCCGTCTTCTCGGCTCTCATACAGCTGATACAGCGACCGATTTAGCAAACCAAAGGACCGGGCTCGTCAGCCCTCCTGCCAATAATTGAGAATGATCCTATGTCCGAAATAATTACCCACGATTCCTCCTCTGACGGAGCAAACATATCGGCTTTAACCGAACAGCCGCACCGTTCTGCCCAAAAAGCGGAAACTCCTCTTTGTTCCCCCGCTTTTATCGCTCTGCTGACCTTGATGGCCGGTCCTCATATCGCACTCTTTCCCGGCTGGAAAATTCTTTCCAGACTAGGTGCGGGCATCAGAGCTAAGCTCCTTTTGACTGTTTCGGCCATTGCCTATCCGGCGTTGTATGTCTTTCTCGTCCTCTGGCCGACTGATTGGTATTGGTCATCACTTGCCCTGATAGCAGCTCATTTTCTGGCTGCTGGTGCAAATTACCTCTATTTTCGCCGGCTGTATCAAACCAATAAAGAAAAATATCTTACAGATTTCGCCGAAAGCTGTACTTCGGAAAAACGATTCGTGGTCACTGGTATCGCCGGTGGAATCTTTTTGATCCCTGTACTTGGCGTACCTTTCATAATAATTTTCCTGCTCGGGTCGGACCGATTACTTTCCTCCCTGATGCCGGTCGCGTTTGATGACACTCTCGCAATGGTTCTTCTGGCCTTCGGTGTTCTTTCCCTCGGCATTACCGGGGCAATAGCCGGAGGCTGGGTCGGCAGGCTGGGGTTGCGCATCAAACCATTACAATTCTTCACCTATGCCATTGGCCTGGTCTGGATTGTCCTTCTCTGGTTCTTTATTTTGCAGCTGACCATCGTCCTTCCCGGATTTTTGACCGTACAGATCGACAACAGCGAACTGGTTTCTCCTTTTACCCTGTTTCTCTTCGGTAATCTGCTTATCGGCAGCTGGTGGTCGACATCGCTGCTGCTCTATGCCTTGCGCCCCTTGACCGCTTCCGGCAAGGTTCTGCGCTTTCTTCAGATTCCAGCCATCAGTCTCAGCAGCGCTTTTCTCTTTTCGCTTGTCTGCGGCTATTCGTCGAACTGGTTCCACAGTGCCGGAAACTATTTTGAAAAGGAGGGAAAAATTGCCACATCTTTGTGGTGCTACGAGCGGGGAATGAGCAAGAAACCATCAGGGCTGCATGCCAGTTACCTGCAATACCGGATCGCCCTCCTGGCCCATAAGCTCGGCAAAAAGGAAAAGGCTGTAGTAGGATTTCGCAAGGTTGTTTCGATGTATAATTCCCGTGATGATCTTGTGAAGAATTCGACCAAATTTCTCGATAATCTTGAACGAAAAGCAGGTTTCGGCAAGAGAATCGTGCTACCCGGAGTGGAAACCTCCACCGCTTACAAGGGGGGATATTGCGTCCCCAACTCATTGGCACTGGTCATGCGCTACTGGGGTGCGACCGTGGACGCCAAGGAGATCGGCCAGGCTATAACCGGGCTGGACAGCGGCACGACAATTGTCGACGAGGCCTGGTTTGCCGAACAAAAAGGATTCCGGCATGACTTCCTGCCGACCGCGACCCTTGCCGATATTTTTGCCTGTATAGACGCCGGCTTCCCGGTCCTTGTCTACGTGCCCTCCCATGTTTTTGCCATCGTCGGATACGATAGTGCCTTGGAAACATTCGTCACCTACGATGTTGCAACCAGGGATATCTGGGTGGATTATCTGCAGAAAGACTTTGTTCGATCCTGGAAAAAAGAAGATACCACCATGGTGATTGTCTATCCGCCCGACAAGGCCGGCAAACTT
The DNA here is from genome assembly GCA_963835305.1 of uncultured delta proteobacterium. Taxonomy (GTDB): domain Bacteria; phylum Desulfobacterota; class Desulfobulbia; order Desulfobulbales; family Desulfocapsaceae; genus Desulforhopalus_A. The sequence continues at coordinate 656,045 of CAWIEU010000002.1, read as the reverse complement.
CCCGCCACCATTCGAACGGCTCTGGCCGGAAGCAGCGGTCAATATCTCCAATATCATCTCCATTATCTCGACTCACCCGAGGGATATGCCGGCGCCGAACATCTCATGATGGCGATGGGCGGCTCCTCGCAATTCTTCCTTCCACTGGTGACCGCCTACCAGGAGTATCCCTCATTACGCGCCGGCCTGGTTCAGACACGTAACGTAGAAGGTGCGGTATCGGACATTGTCAACTATTTCAATACCGATTTCGATGAAGGACTGCATCTGGCCGGACAAGTAAATGATTACGATTATCCCTATGAGGATGAAAAGCTGGAATCCTCGTTAGATTTTCTTGTAGGCACCGGCCACCTCGAAAAGGCCAGTAGCTTGATAAAAGAGATCGGTTCTAAGGGCCTGCTGAGCGATAAAACTCTAAAAACGCAGGCGATGCTCGATATTTCCCTGGGAGATTTCAATAATGCCATCCCCCGTTTAACCGACCTCAATAATTCTCAGCTTTATTTTTATCTGGCCCAGAGTTATCTGAAGCAGGGAAATATTACCAGCGCCATCGCCGGACTGGTCAAAACAATCGACGGCTGTACGTGACACTACCGTCGAGAGCCGGTCGGCCCTCAACAGAATCCCTCGTCTTTACTGGCACGCTTTCAAAAAAACAGGACAAACGACAAGAAATTTCATGACGAGAAAACGATCATGGGACTGGATATGTTCGGATTTCCCGCAGCTTCCCTGGCCAACAGCATGCTGGTTGAATTCGACGACTTCGGCGACAGCACGAGGCAGCTCGAGAAGACCTGGTATCAATGGCTGCATTTCTACCCTTTTGATACAAAAGTAACTGCAAAGCTTGTCGAATTATACGAAAAGAGGTTAACCACCCTGAATCCCCAAAAGGATGCAGCCCAGATTCGCCTCATCGACAAAAAGCTGCAGCTTCTCAAAAACCATCTTGATCGGTATCGCTCGATAACAGCCGTTGGCCTAATCACCAAAAGGTAAGGAGAGATCAAAATCGGGATTATAATATTCGGGACTGTCGAAATCCTGCGTCCAGCCATTTTCAAAGCCGAGATTTTCCAGCTCGGCGACTACCTGACTATATTCCTGGGCAGTAATTTTCCTGTGCAGCGGCGGTAAATCGGCAACGTCGTGGATCGGCTGGTATTGGGCCATGAGAGATATGGCCAGGCGGGGGGAAATTTCATCGGCCAGAAACCTGAGCACCGCGATACTGCCGGCGACCGATTCAGGCAGGACCAGATGCCGAACAATCATCCCGGACTGTAGCTTGCCGCTGCCGGTATAGTGCAGCCGGTTTCCCTTCTGCCGATACATCTCCTTGATGGCGGCACCGGCCACCTGTGGATAATCGGCCGCTGCCGACCAGCGGCCAGCGAGTTCACTGTCCATGTACTTGAAGTCCGGCAGGTAGACATCCACCAGTCCCTCAAGCGAACGAAGCGTTTCGACCCGTTCGTAACTATTGGTGTTATAGACGACAATCGGAAAATACGCCTGCCGATGCAGTTCTTCAATGATCATCTTGACCTGCGGCACCATGTGTGATGGCGAGACGAAGCCGATATTCTCGATGCCCTGATCCAGAATAGTGGTGATGCGGCCGACAAGTTCTTCAAGCGAAGGGGCCGAGGAAGATATTCTTCCGATGTTTCGCGATATCTGATGATTCTGGCAGTAGACACAGCGCAGATTACAGCCCGCAAAGAAAATGTTGCAGATTCCGTTCGTGCCGCTGACTACCGGCTCCTCTCCTTTGTGGACAACAATCGAGGCGATGTCAAAACCATTGCCGGTCCGGCAGAAACCTAAAACATGTTCCCGGTCGACTCCACAACCATGGGGACAAAGAGTACATCCGGGATTGGTCGCTTGTGCTTGTTGCTTTGTTACCTTCTTCATCGGACTAATATACAAAGGCATTGGCAAAAAGAGCCAGGAGTGAATTTCTTGAAGATACAAGGGCGGGCTTGGAACCCGCCCTGGAGTGATGTTACCCGATTCGTTTTATACCTTCCCACTCCTTATCTCTTAACTTGAACTTCTGAATTTTACCAGTAGCAGTTTTAGGCAATTCACCGAATTCGATATATTTTGGCGCCTTGAAACGGGCCAGATGTTCCTTAGTATAGGCAATTATCTCTTCAGCCGTGGTGGTTTTTCCTGCTTTAAGAACGACATAGGCTTTGGGCACTTCGCCCCATTTTTGATCGGGGACAGGAATTACCGCCACCTCCTGAACATCCGGGTGGCTGTAAATGACACTTTCCACTTCGACCGTGGAAATATTTTCACCGCCGCTGATGATGATATCCTTTTTCCTGTCCATAATCTGAACATAGCCGTCCGGATGCACCACCGCCAGGTCGCCGCTGTGGAACCAGCCGCCTGCAAATGCTTCCTCAGTCGCTTCGGGATCCTTGTAGTAGCCGGTCATAACATTGTTGCCGCGCATGACTATTTCACCCATGGTCTTGCTGTCTCTTGGTACCGGCTCCATGGTAAGAGGATCGACTACGTCCATGAAATGGGTAATGACATACGGGACCCCCTGCCGTGATTTCACTTTCGCCATTTCTTCCTCGGAATAAGTCTCCCAAACAGGCTGCCAGGCGCAGACACTATGCGGACCATAGACCTCGGTAAGCCCGTAGGTGTGGGTGATATCCGCGCCGATAGCTTCCATATTCCGAATAATAGCGGGAGCGGGCGGCGCTCCGGCAGTCATGATTTTCAGTTTTCGCTTCATTTTTACTTTGGAAGCTCCCGGCCAGGTGCTCATGGTAATGAGAATCGTCGGCGCCGCACAAAGATGCGAAACGTCCTCCCTGTCAATCAGACGATAAATGTCTTCAGCAATGACGGCACGCAGACAGACATGGGTCGCACCCACTGCGGTAACCCCCCAGGTAAAACACCAGCCGTTGCAATGGAACATGGGGAGTGTCCAGAGATAAACTGAGGCGGCGGTCAGCCCTGATTCAAGAACCTCACCGATCGCATTCAGATATGCACCCCGATGGTTGTACACGACTCCCTTGGGCCGGCCGGTTGTACCGCTGGTGTAATTGATGGACAGCGGCTGATCTTCGGAATCTATAATTGCTTCAACTTTTTCAGGTGAACCGGTCGCGAGAAACTCCTCATACTCCATGCCCTCAAGAGACTTCTTGTCACTTACATCACAGACCGTAACGTAAGTTTTAACCTTTGCTAATTCGGCAGGTTGGACCAGATGGGCAAACTCGCTGTCGGCTACGACCAGTTTCGCGTCCGAGTGATCGATGATATAGGAAACTTCGCCGGAAGAAAGCCGGATATTGATACTGACCAATACCGCACCGATAAGAGGCACAGCATAATGCGCTTCGAGCATGGCCGGAATGTTGGGGCAGATAAAAGCTACCTTGTCATCCTTACCAATCCCCTTTTGCTGTAACGCACTGGCCAGACGATAAATTCTCTCGGAGAATTCTTTGTAGGTGTACCGTTTTTCGCCATGGACAACCGCTGTCTTGTCGGGGTAGACGAGGGCGCTTCTGGTCAAAAATTCAACTGGAGTCAGGATACTTTTATTTACGCTCGATACTTGCATTAGATCTCTCCTTTCCGGCAGTCTGCCATGGGTATCATTGTTGACGCTCTTTCGTGGATCCGAGTACCCGGTCCCTTGCGAAGATGATTTAACCTTTTGAAAGCGTGCCGGTAGCTGAACGACAGGAAACGATCCCCACCGGCACTTGCCCTCGATTACGGTCTAATTATTTTTCATGCACGTAAAACGGCCATTTATGAAAGAACCATTCATTCCAGAGCAGGGGAATAATCCACCAGAAATTCCAGACAAGGGATTCACCATGCGGAAATCTGTGGGGAAATTCATCCATGTGGTGATTGCCCAGACCCCAATGGCCAAAATTGCCATAATAGAACACCCAGTAGCTGGCTGCAGCCAACAACAGTACTCCGACAGTTCTGACGAAAAAGGCGGACCAGGCATCCTTGTCCAATCCGAAGGCGATATCATCAAAATAATGGTGCCAGATTAAAAACGGAACCAGAGTAAACCCTGCAATTTCTGCTGAGTGAATCCAGAAAAATCGTTGTATTTCCGCAGCGCCTTTTGCTTCCTGTAACTGCTGAAACGTTTCTGGCGGTACCCACATGGGGATGATCATTTTACAGATAAGGGCTAAAATATAGGCAGCAATCAGGGTCAGAATGACCGAGACTATCCCCTTCCATGGTTGCGGAAGAGTAATGAGGCTCCATGGCTTCATTCTCCAGACGTTGGGGGTCATAAAGAGAATGACGATCGCCCATTCCCACCAGCCGAAAACCCAGTGCACGTGAGGCGTTCCACCCAGACCTGCCCACCAGGACGAGTTAAGGGCCGGACCCGCCAGGACCATGCCGAAAAAGGGTACGATCAGGAAAGCGTAACAAATCACGGTCAGAAAAGTTCCCCAGCCCAATTCTGCAAATCCGCCCGCCGGCTGGGGAATATTACTTGGTTGAACGGGCCATTTCCCGAAATAGATTGTGGAAACGGGATAGGTGAAAAAGCCTATCAAGACAAAACAAACTACCGCGACTTGCGCAAGTATCGCGGGTTTACCCGCAGCCTCCAGTCCATAATAACTAAAGAAATTGAACCCTGCTCCCAGGATTCGATAAAAGAGGATGTCTATCACGAACCAGACCAGGAATATGTTCACTATGGTCATAATTATTCCGCGATACGGCTGTTGGATGTTCTGAAAAGGCCAGTCAGCCAGCAACATATGTTGCCAGATACCAACCAGAATCATCATCGCAAGATACATGACGAACGGATAGGGAAACCACTTGACCGGACCTCTCGGATCACTCAAGAGATACCAGGTCGCCAGAGCAATAGCAAAAAACACAACGAATGAAACAATTCCCGTCAGTGGTTGCCCCCATCTGGGTTTTAACGCTCCTGCTGACATACGCTCCTCCTTGTAATGCTAATTGGTTTGAACTGCCTATGAGATCCGGAAAATCGCCGGGAAGGTTTATTACCTTCCAGCCAACATTTCGGATTGCCAACTGCTGGAGTATATCATCAGACCAATCTTTTGACTGAACGATCGGTCACTTTCTAAAGCGTGAACCTCATGCACTGGAAATGATCAAACTGCCCTTGAACCGACTAAGCGCTCAATCACACCCGATCATTATTCAGTAAAGATCTTTTGTCAATATTTTTCCTGCTTGGGTTAAATGATATTGAACATTTTATAGTCAGAAGAGATTTGTCGGTTTCAGCTTGCAGAGGACATCATTTTTTTAGGAGGGACAAGAAAATGGAAGAATATCAAACGTCCGCGGACGAATAAAAATACATACACTTTTAAAAAGACTTCAGGGATCGGCTGTACCTGAGAAAGAGCGGCCGATCCCTTTTACCGATGGTACTTTGAGAAATTCCGACAGACAACCCGTCAGTTTCCGGAGGTCAGCATTATGCGTGAAGAATCCAGCTTCACATCTGCCCGGCTCCATGCTTTGTTAAACCGGTCTGCTGCTGTTGCCGCCTCAAGTTCTTTATCCTGAGCCTGCAGACTCTTCATCAGGCCGAACAAGGACCAGCCGTTCTCCGGATTTCTCCGCAGGTCCTGATAATATATCGCTTCCGCCTCTTCAGCTCGCCCGGCGGACAGCAAAACAGCACCAAGGACCTGGCGAACAGGGACATGCCAGTCCGGCGGTTCATTATAAATCAGGTTGTCTTCAAGTAGAACCTACTGTCCTGACGAGGAGATTACTAAGACTATTGAGCTGCTGAAATTTAACACAAATGCTCAGAACTCAAAAAGCCGCTAGAGATGGTATCCAGTGCCGATTGATTACATATTCGGAATCATCCCGGAGAGCCTTTTGGCCAAAGCACATAAAACTGCAGAGTATTCCTTTTCAAATTCGGCCATGGAATGTTTCAGTGTCGTAGAAGTGAAGGTAACCGATGCTATGGGTCGTTTGGTGTTTTGATTCAGGATGGGGGCCGCCATGGCGATCAGGCCTTTAATATATTCTTCATTGTTTATGGCATAGCCTCGTATTCCAACTAACTCCAAGTCGGAATACAAACCTTCCCGGTCTGGAATAGTTTTATCCGTTCGTATTGCAAATTTTTGCCGATTTACCAGTTCTGTGAGTTCTTCTCTTGGCAGGTTGGCAAGGATCGATTTCCCGGAAGCGGTACAGTAGAAAAATTCACTGACTACGTCCTGAGAATAGGTCAGCGTTGCTGCTTCTTCGATGCTGTATATTTGAACCATAAAATTCGACTGAAAAAGGGAAATTTCAATACTTACTTTATACTTATTATGTATTTCATTGACGACCGGCTCAATCATTCTGTTTAAGTCGTATCCCCGAAGAATCCGGTTTCCCATGGCTACAGCCATTGGCCCTAAACGCAATAATTTTGTGTCAGGGTCTTTGGTCAGATATCCCAATTCAATAAATGTGTTCGCCAGTCTGTAGGTAGACGTCAGGTTCATGCCTGCTTCTTGAGCGATTGCAGTCAAACTCCAGGACGAATGCCCGCTATCAAACAGGTTGAGAATCCGTAGCCCTTTGTCCAACGTTTTTGCAAAATAATCCATTGGCCGCTTTGCCATGAGGAACCCTTCCTTTTCATTGGTTTAGGCAGGAAATCGTGTTTTCCGATCTCCAATACTTCTTTGCCTTGCCAAGCCGCTGCAGGCCATCCTTACAATCATCCTTGACAAGTTTCTGTAAGGCTGACTAAAGTATAAAATAGCGTAAGTGTTTTACTATTATCGTAATATAGAACGGTGTAAAAAAATCGCAACGAAGAAGTTCGATTTGTTCAGCGATCAATCAAACCATGTAGCGGGTGGAGTAGATGACAGATAACGCAGATAACGCAGATAACGCAATTACCCATGGATACCCTGGATACCTTCAACAGCGACTTTCTCTTCTACCAAACGCGAAAAAAACTGCCGTTCATCGAAAAAGCCGAGGGGATCTACATCTGGGATCACACCGGAAAAAAATATCTCGACGGCAGTTCGGGTGCGATCAACTGCAATATTGGCCATGGCAACAACCGCATCGCCAACCGCCTTGCGGATCAGGCCCGCAAAGCGGTCTTCGCTTACCGCACCCAGTTTGAAAACGAACCGGCTCACCGCTACGCCGCCGAACTGGTGAAGAATCTGGCGCCCCATCTGCAGCGGGTATTTTTTGTCTCCAGCGGCTCCGAGGCCGTAGAGTCGGCGATGAAGCTTTGTCGACAATATTTCTTTAATCGCGGTGAGAAATCCCGGACCCAGTTCATCTCCCGAACTCCTTCCTATCACGGTTCAACCCTGGGTGCATTGGCACTTACCTCCTATGCTCCCCTGGAAATTCCCTTCCGGTCGATGATGCATTCTTACCCCAAAATTCCTGCCCCCTATTGCTACCGCTGTCCATTCAACAAGAGAGCAACCTGCAACCTGGAATGCGCCTGGGCGCTCGAAAAGGCCATTTTGGAGCAAGGCCCGGATAGTGTCGCCGCCTTCGTCGCCGAACCGATCGGCGGCGCCAGTACTGGAGCAGTCGTTCCCCCTAAAGGCTACTTCAGGGTGATCGAGGAAATCTGTCACAAATACGGCATCTTACTCATCCTCGATGAAGTCATGACCGGATTCGGCCGCACCGGAAAGCTCTTTGCCTATGAGCACTGGGACGTGAATGCTGATATTGTGGTGATGTCCAAAGGTATGACCTCGGGGGCCTACCCCCTGGGCGCCATAGCCGCCAGAACCGAATATGTGGACGAGATGATGAGCAATGGCGGTTTTGCCCACGGCCATACCCTGGCCGGCAATCCCATGGGTTGCGCAGTCGGCCTTGAGGTACTCAATGTGATCACCGAAAATCGGCTGAGCGAAAACGCAGCGGCGGTCGGCCACACGCTGAAGGCCGGGCTGGAGCGCCTGAAAAAACGCTTCGATTTTATTGGCCAGGTGCGTGGTCGCGGGCTGCTGATGGCCATCGAACTGGTGGCGGATCGCAAAACCCGTAACCCGTTTCCCGCCGAATGCAATGCTCATTTTATCCTGGCGGATGAAGCTTACGATGAGGGGCTGATTGTCTATCCGCGGCGGCCGATAAACGGCCTCAAAGGTGATCACATAATGGTTGCGCCGCCACTGATCACCACCCGCAAAGAAATGCATGAACTATTGGCCCTGCTGGAACGCGCTCTGGAGCGTACCCAAGCCAAACTGCCGGCTGTGGCGAATAATCCGACAACCTCCTGACATACCTAAAAGGATGATGACGCATGATTGACAAGACCAGCTCCGGCGCTAAAGCGCTCAGCCAAATCCTCGACGGGCAGACCATTATGGTCGGTGGCTTCGGCGGTCCCGGGACGCCATTTACGCTCATCGAGCTGTTATGCCGGCAGGGGGCGAAAAACCTCACCTTGATAAAAAACGATGCCAATGAGCCGGGAATAGGCATTTCCAAGCTCCTGGAGGCAGGCCAAGTGCGAACCCTGATCTCCTCGCACCTCGGTTTGAATCCGACAGCGGTTGCCATGATGAATCGGCGGGAGTTGGAAGTTCTGCTTTACCCGCAGGGGATTCTGGCAGAAAAAATCCGCGCCGGAGGGGCTGGTCTTCTCGGATTTTTGACCGATATCGGAGTCGACACTATTTTGCGGGAAAGTCGCCAGTTGCTGCATATCGACGGCCGCGAGGCGATTCTGGAAAAAGCCCTGCGTGCCGATGTGACATTGATCCACGCGGCAGTGGCCGACCGCTTCGGAAACCTGGTCTTTGCCAAGAGCGCGCGCAACTTTTGCCCCCTGATGGCGACAGCCGCCACAACTGTCATCGTTGAAGTCGAAAAGGTTGTCGATACCGGCACACTTGATCCGGATCAAATCCATCTGCCGGGAGCCTTTGTCGATCATATCCTGGTGCTTGATGAACTCACCCCAGACTATGGAGTATTGGTCCACCATGCCCTATAAAAAAAAGATTGCCGCGCGGGCGGCTCAGGAGATCCATTCTGGACAGGTGATCAATCTCGGTATAGGTATCCCCAACTTGATCCTCGAGTATCTGCCGGAAGGGATGGAAGTTTTCGTTCAGGCGGAAAACGGCATTCTTGGCATCGGTCCCCGCTCCCGCAAGGGGACTGAGGATCGCAACCTGATCGATGCCGGTGGTGACTATACTACGGTTATTCCCGGTGCCTCCTTTTTCGACAGTGCCCTTTCTTTCACATTGATCCGCGGAGGGCGTGTGAACACCAGCTTTCTCGGCACCCTAGAAGTTTCGGCGAGTGGCGATCTGGCTAACTGGATAATTCCGGGAAGGATGGCGCCTGGCATCGGTGGCGGGATGGAGCTCGCGCAGAAAGCGCAGCGGGTGGTTGTCACCACCTCCCACACAACCCGTGACGGGAAACCAAAGATTCTCTCCCAATGCACACTGCCGCTGACGGCGCGGGCCTGCGTCAAGACCATCATCACTGAACTGGCGGTGATTGATGTGACACCCCAGGGGTTGATGCTGCGGGAGATTGCCCGGGAATCGAATCTTCGGGAAGTGCAGGAGAAGACCGGCGCGCCTCTGCTTTTTGCCACCCCCGACATCCCCAGGTTTTAACCTCAAACCAGGAGCGAACTAATGAAAACTTCAGAAAGTAAAATCCTGAGCACAGTCGACGCCCTGGCCGAGGATATTATCGACTTTACCGAACGATTGATCCGACAGGCCAGCACCCTTCTGAACGAAGCATCTGCACTGCAGGTCATGGAAGAAGAGCTCATCCGGCTCGGTTTGGCCCCGGTCCGGGTGCCCATCGATCCCGTGGAACTGGCCGCGCACCCCGGATTCGCGCCGGTCCCCTGGAGCTATAATGGACGCTACAATCTTGTGGCGACACGGCCGGCGGATTGCCCGGGGGGACGCAGTGCCCTATTCAATGGACATCTGGACGTGGTAAGCCCGGAACCGAGGGAGCTATGGGAGACAGACCCCTTTATACCCGTGATTCGTGACGGTTGGATGTATGGCCGCGGTGCCGGCGACATGAAATCAGGAGTGGCGGCCATGACTTACGCCCTACACGCCGTGGCAGCAGCCGGCTTTGGCCTGCGGGCGCCGGTGACCCTGGAAGCGGTTATCGAGGAGGAGTGTTGCGGCAACGGGGCGCTGGCCTGTATGAACGCGGGTTACGACGCCGAGGCGGTATTGATCCCCGAACCTTTCGGGCCGACTCTCTACACTGCCCAAGTCGGGGTGCTCTGGTTCAAGGTCCGTATGCGCGGTGTCTCCTGCCATGTTCAGGAGACGGCGGCAGGGACCAACGCAATCGAAAAGAGTTATCCCATCATTGGCGCGCTACGGCGCCTGGAAGAAGCCATGAACGCGGAGGAGCGGCCGGCGGCCTATAGTAATCTTCATCATCCGCTCAACCTGAACATCGGTATTTTCAAAGGTGGCGACTGGCCATCCACAGTCCCTTCGGCAGCGGAATTCCATGGCCGCCTTTCCTTCTTCCCCGGTACTCCCTACGAAGCGGTATGCCGCCGTATCCGGGCCGCAGTGACTGAGGCAGCGCAAGCCGATCCCTGGCTGGCAAGCAATCTGCCCGAAGTGGAGTTTTATGGATTTCGCTCGGAAGGCCACACACTCAACCGGGAGCTGCCGGCCCTGGCTACGCTTAACGACTGCCATCACGATCTTACCGGTCGCGCAGCCGAAAATTATATTTCGACCTGCACCACCGACCTGCGGGCCTTTCACTTTTTCGGCCAGGGACAGGGTACCTGCTACGGGCCGGTGGCGGAGAACATCCATGGCGCCAACGAACGAGTCAATATCGACAGCATCATGCAGGTGGCCAGGACTTATGCGCTCTTCCTCGCCCGCTGGTGCCAACTGGCTGAGTGATCCTTGGCCAAGGAACAAAGGAGAATGACACATGCATGAGGTGGTGATTGCGGATTATTTGCGCACGGCCTACTCCAAGGTCAAAACCAGCGAGCCGGGAAAAGATTGGTTCAATGCACTACGCGCCGATGATTTACTGGCCGAGGTGGTTCCGCCCCTGCTGCAAACGCAGCGGGACCGAGGGCGGCGAGGTGGAAGACTTTATCGTTGGTTCGGCATTGGGCGTGAGCGAGCAGTGGACCTTCGGCGGCCGCAGCGCCGTTTTCCTCGCCAACCTGCCGGCACAGGTCCCGGCCAAGTTTATCGATCAGCAATGTGGTTCCAGCATGGCGGCGATTCACACCGGCTTTTTGGAGATTGCCGCCGGTTATGCCGATGTGGTTGTAGCCGCCGGCATGGAACATATGGGGCGAGTGCCCGTCGGTCCGACCCTGTTCGAGAAAGGCGCCCTTTCCGTCAACCCCCGGCTGTACCGGGAGGAACGCTTCCGGCACTGGGATATGAACACAACCATGAACATGGGTTTCACCGCCGAAAAATTATGCGCCTTAAGCGGCTTCAGCCGTGAAGTTCTCGATCAATGGGGCGCTCGTTCCCACCAAAGAGCGGCAAAGGCGCAGCAGGACGGCTTTTTCGACGGCGAGATTCTGCCGGTCTCGGCCCGACAAGCCGATGGAGAGGTCATGAGCGTCAGCCGCGACCAGGGCATCCGTGCCAACGTTCAGCTGGAAGACCTGGCCAAACTTTCCCCGGTCTTCCGTCCCGATGGCCTGATCACGGCCGGCAACGCCTCCCCCCTGAACGCCGGGGCCGGTGCAATCCTGCTGATGTCACGAGCAACCGCCGAAAGCAAACAGTTGACACCTCTCGCCACCATTCGCTCCATCGGTTTTGCCGGCGTCGACCCCACCCTGATGGGAACCGGCCCGGTCCCCGCGGTGCAGAGAGCGCTGAAAAGAGCGGGCCTAAAACCAGCGGATATCGATTACTGGGAAATTAATGAAGCCTTCAGCATCGTCGTTCTTAACGCGATCAGGGAATTGGACATTGACCCCGAACGAGTCAACGTCAACGGTGGCGCCATCGCCATCGGCCACCCCCTTGGAGCCACCGGTGTGCGGCTGGTCGGAACGCTGGCCCGCATTCTCAAGTCTAAGGGGGCTCGTTTCGGCTGTGCAACGGCCTGCATAGGCGGTGGTCAGGGGATTGCGACTATCATTGAACGGGTGAACTGAAGGCTGATTTTCCACAAAGGCACATCAAACAGAGATTTTCAGGCAAGATGTAGCCGGGCCAAGGAAGCGATCGCATTACCCCCACTTATGTCAGGAATGATACTCAACTCGAGCACATTGACCGCCGAGAGTACCCAAAAGGGCCTTCTACAATAATTAATAATTAAGATGCGCCCCCAATGTCTTTTCTAAAGGCAGAACGCAAGCTTCAGGGGCCGTGTTTCTCAGCGATCCCTCCGATAGCTGTGGTTGGACGTCAACCTTTTCTACACAGGAAGATCGAGAACTCCTCTGGTGTAGCCGGATTCTTCTCGAAATCCTTGTATGTTTCAATACGATTGAACCCTGCATGTTGCAAGTATTGCATCACGTCCTCAAAACTGATCGCCCGCTGGTGCTCTCGATATTCAGTTACTTCACCAGTGTGAGTGTCAATAACGACGCAATTTTCGTTCCGAAAACCGTCCTGTATGGATTTGTCAGTCAGGATGAATTTGCCGTTTTGTTCCTTCCAATTTCGCAACGTCTGCCCCTTACTTCCAGGAATCAGCCGTGGACCTTGGAACACGTAGAGAAACGAACTGCGCGGCTTCAGCGCCGAGCATACGGCACCGAAATGTTTTTGAATCTCCTCGTGCGACATGAATCCGATCGTATGCCAGTAGGCCAGAGCAAAATCAAAAGCGTCCGTTTCAAGTAGGTCCGATGCACGTTGAAAACGGAATTCGACACGCTGACCAGAGGAAGACAGGTTCTCTCGGGCTTCAGCCAGATAACGTTTTGCCACATCAATTCCAACCACATCATATCCGCGTCTCGCCATTTCGATTGAATGACGTCCGTTTCCGCACCCAACGTCCAACACACGCAGAGGTGGTGCTATGCCGACAAGCATTTCGATTCTGTCGACATCTTCGGAGGTTACACTGGCATCAGGAAACGGACACCATTCTGCAAACGCTGCTTGTGCATCCTCATTGTCCCATGTGAAATTAACTATCTTTCTTTTCATCTTCCTTGGCCCAACGTACCCTTCAGCGAGCGCGCGTTTTTTGCGCTCCGCTGAAAGAGAAGGTTATATAGTATTCATGTTTCAATTCTCTTTTCAAAAAATAGAAATCTATCAGATCGATCAACTATTCTAAATCCAACCTTTTGGTAAAACTTAGGGGTTCTTGTATTCCATATTGGTACCTTTAGCGTCCAAGTTTTGGTGTCTGGGAACATTTTAAACAGAAAATCAAATAACTGAATACCTATTCCCTTTCGATGATATTGAGGGTGAATAAATAAACGATATAAATAAGCATCATCATTATCACGGCAGAACCAAAAAGCTCCAATTGGCGTATGATGTACAACAATCTTAAAGAATTTTGTTGCCTCTTCGATCATTTGTTTATGGAATTCAACGGAATCATAGCCAGGAGGACCTCCTTTTGTACTTCTCCCCGCAATCTCAAAATCAGTGTGAAAAGCGGAAATAGAAATTGATGTCAGCACCTGAGCATCATTAACTTCGGCAATTTCAAAATGTGGTTTCATGTGTAATGCACTTTGATCCTCTTAATAGATAACTCCTACTTCAGCAGCCGCGGCAATCTTCCCTCGGTCTGCTAAAGGTAGAGGTTATGTATTTTGTAGTTTTATATGAAATCGGCACTCCTCATCACCTGCAAGTATGGAATTAAGCATCTCAATTTCAACATCTTGATTAAGACCAATCGAAAATTTGTGTCTAAGGTTACCAAGAGTACAGTAACAGAGTGTTTTGGAAGCACCCTGTATGTCTTCGCTAACCATTGGGCAATAGCATTTGTCGAATACGACATAAAATTGTTCGTCTTCGTTAACCATTCGCCATTGGTTACATAGCTTGTTTAGAAAATCGAGATCGTTTTTTGAGGACTTTTTAATCTGAAGGAGTCTTTCATCTGTGAGATGTGTGAATGGACATTTTTCACCGCATGAACCTAGTATTTTTTCCTTAGTTGACTCAACAACGTGCTCATCAAGGTTTTTAAGTAATTCTTTTATCCAGATCGTCATAGACATTTACTCTCTCCTTTGTCTAACCGCGGAGCTGACCAGCGCCGTGTGCCCCACAAGCAAGCGCAGCTTGCGTATGTGGTGCGCGGTGGCTGGTCAAGCTCCTTGTTCTGGCGCAAAGCGCCGGGGCAAGGGGCTTGACGAAATCAGCTCCGCAGTTCATGGCGACGCAGTCGCCATGAACGGACTGCTGTGGGGCGCGCGATAGTTTTGCGCGTCCCTACCAGCAGATTGTTAAATGCTGTTTCTAATTCTTTCTATTTCTTTTTTAACTAGTTCAGAAAGATTTCGTGTTTTTTCTTCTAAACGTTGCAAGCCACTTGAATATGAATAAGGGCAAGATGGATCCGTGGACCGAGGAATGTTGTGTTTTTTAAGACTTGCAGGAACCAGCTCCTTTGCAACACGTTCGGTCAATCGCTTTCTTGATTGATTTTCCCCAGTGAGCTTTGCTCGCATTTTGGCATATGACAAAATACTTACGGGCGAGTCTTGGCATCCACCGTACACACTAAAGACGAAATTGGTTTCCCCTGCCGTTTGGCATTTCAACGGGGAATACGTTGTATGATTTTTTAGTCCAGGTAGTAGTAAATTATCTTTAGAAATTGATTTTACCACAGTGTAGCATTAGACTAACTAATACTCTAAGTCCATGCTGATCGGAAACTGTAAATAATTCTATGAATATCAGCTTACCGCCGCCCACATTTCTCAACTTTTGACGCGTCGGCATCTCGATCCGCTTACCGTTATTAGGTTAGGCAAAGTAACCAGCCTACACACTTTTAGCGGGTATGTCAAAGATATCAGACTTAAGTCCAAAGCCTTACCTCTTTACGCACAAGGTGGTTTTCCGTGAGAAACCTGTTTCAGGTTTTTCGGGTTAGGAAACTCCCCCCAACATTCCGTAGCTATTTCAACCAGAAAAAGGGAGGAATTAACAATGAAAACTGACATTAGGCGATTTATCCTTAAAATATTATATTTTTTGCTGGTATTTTCTTTTTTCCCGTTGGCCGCCTCTGCTTCGCACGGAGACAGGCATAAAAAGCATCATTTTCACTCGCCTGCAAAATATCAAGTCCGGCTGATTGGTCAATTGTCAGGTGAGCTCTTCGAGGAAATTTCACATCAGGTGCGGATTGTCCGCTTCTCCCCTGGAAACCACGGGCAAAATACACCGATTATTTTTCAGGGCGGCTTATATCTCGACAATGACGGCTCCGTAAAAGGACTTCGCACTATTGAGCGCGAGGCTATTAAGCAAGCGTACCATTCAGGACAAAGTATCGTTATACTCGACGCAAGTGTCCATGACATAGAGGCATTGCACGCCTTGCTCGGAGAAGGCGCCGCCTACGAATCTGCAACAGACCCCGTGGTGGCAGCCTATACGCTTCGGCGGATACACGGCGTCCCAACGGCCAGTTCGCTAAGCTACGTGCATTTCGGTTCCGGCGAGGCGATGAGTCCGGAGGATGAGCCTCTTGCCTTCACCCGTGCCATTGACATCGTGGTAGACAACCTGCAACTTTATTCCGATCCGGAGCCTGAACCCGGCCCGGCATCTGGCACCGACGCTACGTCATGGGCTGATACGCCGGTGCAGACAACAATCTTGCGGAAAAATTCCACCACTGGCATCTATAACACAACGATCGAACTCTTCGCGTTGCACGAATGCGCCACCAACCTTGACCAATACGTCGTGACTGCAGAGGCCGATTGGACAGCCACACAAGCCAAATTTCAGTCGGCCAGCAACCAGGACGGATCACTTCATTCGGATGCGAATGGAAATTTAGACGTTTCCTGGCAAGACAGTCGTGACTATTGCACCGGCGGGACCGAGCTCTTTGTCCGTAACAGCATTTGTCGCTACACCAATTATCCGTTACAGTACGAGATGGAAGTTGTACCGCTATCGACCGGCACTGTCATACAGGTTAATGCGACACCTGCTGCAACTCAGGGCACGACAACGTCATACAGTTCCGGGTTTACATTCAATATTGGTGGTAGCGTAAACATTTCCGGAAATGGGCCAAGTGCAGGAATTCGGGCCGGTGTTTCCTGGAACAACTCGACCATGGTGCAAGTTCCTTCCGTCCTGGTCAAAGCGGGCGATACAGGAAACGAAGGTGCATACTGGAAGTATGTCTACTGCACGAGCGGGGACACCGGAGGCATTTGCACATCCCACATACAGATGAAGGGTACCGGCATTTGTGTGGACTACGAGTTGGGAGATCCGCAGAACGGCCAGACACCAGATGGGCGCATGTCGGCAACGGGGCAAAGTGTGTATTTCAAAGCGGAGCCGAACACGCGGGCAGGCGATACCTTCGATATCGCGGTAACCTTTACAGCCGACTTGGCAACAACCACGACAAACTTCTGGTACGGCCCCTATTTCAACGACCCGGGATTGTATTGTGCCCAGAATGGCCAAGGCCCTGAGGGCAATTGTAATTGCTATGGCTGTAGCTGCGGCACCACAACGGTCGAAGCGCCGGTAACCCTCAAATCTACATTCAAGGTTCCCTTTCCCTCTACCCAATGCACGGAATAGCTCTCTGGGAAAACATGCGTTTTAAAAAATCGGAAGAGCTCTTGCAATGACGGCATTTGTCTTTTCCACTTAATTGAGGGAGTCCCTTCCATGAAAACCCAAGCATTTATATTTTTGTCTTTTTTATTTTGTTTAGCAGCATCTCCTAACATTCATGCGGCCTCCTCGGAAAATCCCGCAGCCTGGACGTTCACCGAGATCACGGACGAAAACATTTCAAAAGCCGTTGAGGCATTACCGGGGATTATACAGAATGCCATGGACGAGACCGGCGTTCCCGGCATTTCAGTGGCGGTGGTAAGAAAGGAGCAAATACTTCTGACAGCCGGCTATGGCGTCCGGTTGGTAGGAACGGCAGATATGGTGGATGCCGATACGGTGTTTCAACTTGCCAGCCTGTCAAAGCCGATCGGCGCAACCGTGGTATCAATCGCGGTATCAATGGAAAAGGTGGAATGGGATGATCCCGTACGAAAATATCTCCCATGGTTCAGGCTCGAAAATCAGTTTGTCTCAAATCATGTTACCCTAGCGGACCTGTACTCGCATCGCAGTGGGTTACCGGATCATGGTGGTGATCTTCTGGAAGATCTGGGTTTTGGGCGAGAACATATCCTCCGGAAGTTGCACCTGCTCCCACTCGGCCCTTTTCGCGACCAATACGCGTACACCAACTTTGGACTAACCGCTGCAGCCGAGGCGGTTGCGCAAGCCTTAAATTCCAACTGGGAAGATTTGAGCGAGGCTCTTTTATATCAGCCCGCCGGAATGACCCGGACGAGCTCGCGATATCGCGACTACCTGTCGGCTGAAAACCGTGCAATCACGCATCAACTCCGTTCAGGTATCTGGGTTCCCGGTCCGCCGCGCGATCCGGACCCAGAGAGTCCGGCCGGTGGTGTCAGCTCAACCGCCAACGACATGGCCAGGTGGATGCAGTTGCAATTGGGCAACGGTACGTTGGATGGCATCCCTCTGATTAAGGATCCGGCGATCATCCAGCTCATGCGTCAACCGCGATTTTTCAGTAGTTTATTTGAAGATCCGGAGGCCCGGATGTCGATGTATGCTTCAGGACTGGGCACTGGAGTGGACGGCACCGGCCATGTGGTCTGGAGTCATAGCGGTGCATTTCTCCTTGGCGCGGCAACGAAGGTTGCCATGATACCGGGCGGTGACATCGGAATCACCGTGCTGACCAACGGCGAACCGCATGGAATCCCGGAAGCCATCGCAGCGCAGTTTGTTGATATTGTCGAGACCGGTGAAGTCCAACTTGATTGGTTGTCCCTCTACCAGCAGGCTTTTGACAAATATTATATCAATCACAGCAGACTGGCAGGCAAGACACCTCCAAAGTACCCGGTTCCACCGGAACCATTGAGACGTTATACAGGGATTTACGGTAACGAATACTTTGGAGACGCACGCATTACTATCGAGGATAACCATCTGGTAATGGTTTTAGGACCGGCACCCGAATATTTCCCATTACAACATTGGGATGGGAATGTATTTGCCTACTACCCCACTGGCGAGAACGCAGTTGGCATCTCCGCAGTTACATTCGATCCGACTTTGAGAACATTTACGGTAGAACATCTTGACGAATATAGACTAGGCACATTTACCCGAAAGCATCGATATCCGAGATATCGATAACAAGTCTATAAAAACGCAAATCCTGATTTTTTCATTTCGGAGGTAACAGTTGATGCACAAGTAACCATTCACCAATTACACTCCAAAAGTCCGTATAACTCGGACCTGTAACCGTTCATCCAGTGCTACAGGTTCGTTCAAGCAGGCCTCCGAGCAACGGTTGAACTTATGCCCCTCGCTTTTTGCTCGGCACTATTTCTCGATTACGGCTGACTGGTAAACTCCAAGGAGCTTGGCATCTTCGATCGAGCCATGGTGATGAATCTGCCGCCATATGTTTCCTACCCGGCGAAATATCCTGCTCGTCCGGATGGCCAGATCAATTCGCCGGTCTCCCGACTGGAAGTAACCGCGCTCTCTGCCGACTGCATAAAATACGTCGCCATGCTCGTGCACGGTGTAGTCGTAGTACTCAACATACACCTTGGCGGAGCCACTGAATATTTTTTCATAGACTTTGGCAATTTCGTTCCAACCACGCTTGATTCCACCCAAGGGGTTGTCCATGGCGATATCTCCGGCTGAATCCCAATTTTTTGCCATCTCATCCAAATTACCTGAGTTAAAAGCGTGATAAAACTGAACGAGTGCCTGAAAGGGCGAGGATAGATCACCTTGCTCTTCACCTCCGGTGATTGGGGTCTGAATCGGTTTAATCATGTCGTCTCCTTCGAGTCTGAACGTCAGCAAATAAAAGGGGTCAGGGTAAAATTATATTTCCTTTTTCCGCCAACCAACAGGCCGTCCCCTTTTCAGCGCTGTTACCCTCCGTCCGGTCAGCGACTCAATTTCTTCCCTGAACCGGTTATTTCCTATGGCTAACCCTTTGTTCGTATTTGATCGTATTTCTTTCAATAATTTCCCCTCAACATCATGGGAAAAAAGTGAACGATAGTTGTGTCTTCGCTCTTCGGAGTTCGCACCCATTGCCTGATACTCAGGATGTGGCGTGCACACCTCGGATGACGCGCCAAGGGCGTTGCATTGATAGCTTGACCAGATATATTCGCCTGGATCTTTTACCATCTCTGCTCTCACTGGATTAAGTTCAATGTATCTATAGATTTCCAGGAGGTAGCGATCCTCCTGGACAAGGCAGGATTTGTAGCGACCTTCCCACAGTGTTCCGGTTCGTCGATATTCTTTGTTGAAGTAGCGTACATAATTGCGCCCTATGGATTGCATCATGAGGCTGAGTGAGCCTTCCCGTCGCGGGGTACATAATAAGTGTATATGATTGGTCATCAAAACCCAGGCATGGACATCGACTCCATATTTCTTTGAGTACGTATTGAGCCAATCGAAATATGCTCCATAGTCTTCTTCAGCAACGAAACAAACTTGACGGTTGTTTCCACGCTGAATTACATGAACTGGAACGTCAACTGGTGTGATTCTAGGAAGTCTGGCCATTTTTCTCTGATTATAGATTGTATAGATCTAACAATACAACCTAACAATTTTAAAATTGCCTCGCCATATTTATTTTTACTCTGACCCCTTTTATTTCTTTATTGTTCCCCCTAATTCAGGTTAATGTGCAGATGCGGCCCAAATATCCTCATCAGCCGGTTCACAAATCATGGCAAACATCGTCCAATCAAAAGGAGGATTGATAATTGCCAAACCCATTTTATTTTCGGGGTTATTCCCACCGACCCATTTTGGTTCAACCTGCAGTTTGAAATCCTTACTCTTTGAAGAAATGGTAATGAGTAACTTATTTTCCAGGGTGCCAGGTCTTTCTGGAAAATCATTCAATAGAATGCCGAGACGAGAAATGTTGCTTACCGTTCCCGAAAAAGAATGAACCCCGTCCGATAGATGAGCAACTAGATTCTCCACTGCAACTCTTTGGTGGTGTCGTCTGTTCATTTTCACCTCTTTGGTTCAGATTGAATGCCGCTGCCCTCACTTGGGATGTTTAAGCTTGGTGCGTTGATACCGAGTTGAGAACTTGTCAAACAGTTGAATTGCAACCGTCAATCTGCAATGTACACAGCCGTCATTACAGTGACCTTGCAGAAGCATTACAATATGGCAATAAACTTTCGAAGGAAATTCCGAGAGCAACGGGTCCAGTGAATTGAGCAAGCACTTTGGTAGAAAAATCCCAGCCGGAGATATTTAAGACAAAAAGAGGATCTATTTACAGGAGTCCAACTATCTCCTATGTTACGGCTATGCCCGATACTCCGAAAACAGGTCGACGGACTCCTCCAGGACTTCCGCGATATGTTCCCAGGTAACGATGCCAACAACTGCCTCTGCAGAGGCCGCCCTCCCTTCACGACTTAGGATTACCGCAACAGCAGCATGGGGGCGATGCATCCGCGCGACAATGTCGGCTAACTTGTCATGTTCTGAAGCAAAAATGAAATCATGGCGCATTAAATTCGTAACGGAGGGCCAATCCTCGAGATTCGTCTCCGGCGCCGATAAAGCATAATCGTGCGGGATAACCCCCACAACTTGCCCGTTGTCGATCACCAGGAACCACCGCATCGATAAATTCCGCGAGGCCAGATTCTTCAGCGTTCCTTGGTCGTCCGAGACCTTCACCGAGGCAACCTCGGCCTGCATTACGTCACGGGCGCACCGGATGTGCAGCAGATTTACCTGCAGTGCGGTCGGCATATAGTGACCACGGCGGACCAGTTTAAGGGTGTAGATACTCTCCTTCAATAACATGGTGCGCAAACCGTAGCTGAGTGCCACGGTAATGGTAATAGGAAGGATGACATTATAATCCAGGGTCATTTCGAAAATCATGACAATAGCCGTGACCGCCGCCCCTGTCACTCCTCCCACCATGCCGGCCATTCCGGCTACGGCAAAGGCTGGAGGACTAATGGAAATTCCAGGAAAGAGGTGTTGCTGGAAAATACCAAAAGCACCGCCCGCAGTAGCTCCGAGGAAAAGGGCCGGAGAGAAGATTCCGCCGGAGCCTCCTGATCCCAGGGTGAGGGACGTGGCCAGGAGCTTCAGACCGAAGAGCAGTATGAGCAGACGGATCGATATCAGATGCTCCGTCAGCACTTCCTGAACCGCACCATACCCGACACCGTCCACGTAATAGTGACCAGTAGTGATCAAGGCCCCATACATTATTATGCCGACGGCCAGCATACCGCCTGCATGACGAAGGTAGGGATTCATTCCATTGAATTTATTGAAAAAGCTTTCGAAGAAATACAGAGTGCGGATATAGAGGGTGGAAGCCAGGCCCATGAAAACGCCAAGCGCAGCGTATGGAATCAGCAGCCAGGGACTGATGGGGATAAAATAAGCCTTTTCAAAGGCCGGAATCACGAAAGCGGGATGAACCCCGAAGAATAACTGACCAATATACGTTGCCGTAACGGTGGCTACCGCGACTGGCACAAGCGTGGTTACACTTACTTCGTGCAAAAGCAACTCGATGGCAAAGAGCAGTCCGCCAATGGGGGTGTTAAAGGTCGCGGCAATGCCGGCGCCGGCCCCGGCGGCGATAAGCGTAATACGTTGTTTCGGGGTCATCGGGAAAACCTGGCTGATCGTTGAACCGAACGCGGATCCGATTTGGGCAATAGGTCCCTCACGTCCCACGGAACCGCCGGAACCTATGCAGATTGCTGAAGCCAGGGCTTTGAAAACGGCGACAGCCGGTCGTATGACACCCTTGCCGTAATATACGGCGTCCATGACTTCCGGGACACCGTGTCCCTTGGCCTCAGGCGCGAACTTGGTGACCAGAAAGGTGACCAGCAGCGAGCCGATGACAGGTATGAGGATGATGGCAACACCCCATGGACTGGCGGGGGTGTTCTGGTTTGCATCATAGACTAGGGAAAACCGGCCAAAAAATGAGAGATTGTGCACCAGAGCAATCAGGTCACGAAACAGGAGGGCACCTAACCCGGCAATTATACCGGTCAGGATCGCAAGAAGCAGTAATACCGACCGGCGTATGGGGTACATGAGGATGTCAAGCGACGAGTTGATAACGACCTCCCTATTTTGGCGATAAGGGCGATTCACAGGAAAAATTCTGACTAATAACACCGTCAACGAACACCATTGCATCGACCTGGGCTGTCAGCCGGAAAACCGAGGTGCGGAACCGGAAATATGCGAGCAACCATGCCGTTGGTATCTTTTCCGGGCTAAAAAATAAGCACTTCGACTGCCGTTTCAAAGCCAATATTAAGGACCTTAGGGCAACTCCTTTTCCTCCAATGCGAGAAATTGATGATGAAAAATGGTGAAAAATGAGGGACACTTCCCTCATTAAAACAGCCAGCAGGAAAATAGGCAACCCTCTTTCTGGAACATTCCTCCTTACTTATCTTGCTAGGATACCCGCTTATCATCGATCTCTGCTCGTGTGGTTCATAGAGAGCTCACTCAAAAATCACTATTCAATATTCAAAGCCCTATCGCTTCTTTCGTATAGCTCAGCAGATAATCTGATGTTACTTTGCGTCGATTGCTGTTTGCGTTACCGGTGTTGACAGTGAAAGTCACGGAAATGACGACCGGCAAGATTGCTATAAACAGGGTAATGAACCGTTTCGGAATTTTGATGCATCCTCCTCAACCGGGTTGAGCTACACCGGAGACATCCGTAATCGCCTGCAATACTTAAAATTGACAGGTCAAAATGCCCCGTCGATCTTACATTCTTCCTCATGAACACCGACAATTTGCACATTGGCACATGCACATGGAAGTACGATTCTTGGCAGGGCCTCATTTACCGGACGCAAAAGCCTTTGAATTACCTGCGCGAATCCGGCCGGCACTGCAACACTGTCGGGGTTGACCGATGGTTCCGGTCATTATTTGCTGGGGATGAACAGGTATTGCCCGAAGGATGGGTGGTTGAAGAGTACGCGGAATCAGTGCCTGAAGATATCATCTTTGGTATCAAGGTACCAAACGGCCTTACCCTGACCCGCCATTACCAGACGAGGGCAAGAGATCCTCTGGACCCCAACCTGCACTTCCCGTCTGTCGATCCCATGCAGGAATTTCTTGAAAGATTAGGACCGGTTTCTAAGAACATCGGTCCATTGATGTTTCAGTTCGAATATCTCAATACGCAGAAGATGCCCGGCGGAGCACAGCAGTCCATTGACCAGCTTAGCCAATTTGCAAAACGACGACCTGGAAGTCAGAATTATTTTGAAAAAAGCAGAAACCCGACCTGTTGGAACGACAAGTTGTTTGAATTCCTCGAGGATCAGGAGCCATGTCGTATGCAGATTGCATGGGCCTGATTGTAAACGGATGGAAACATTAATAGAAAACGAAACGCGTGTTGCCGTCGAGACAGCATTCAACAGAGCAGTTCGAGCCTATATCGATTTGCGGAGGACGAAAATCCCGGAATTCGTGCACACCCATTTTTCATTTTCCGGAGCGGTAAAAATAAACAGGAAGGCGTTTGGTAAAGATCACACCATCATTTTCCGGAGCGGTAAAAATAAACAGGAAGGCGTTTGGTAAAGATCTTCTCAAGGCTCCTGCAAACATAGCTTGGGCACTACCCTACACAGCAATCCAGGTAATATCTGTACTGTTTAGAAAGGTAGGACTTAAAAGCATTCATAATCTGATGCAAAAAGTACCGGCTGGATTTAAAACATCGGTCCAGGAGGAGATTAACTCCCTTATATTTGCCCAGCTGCTGGAACTGCCCCATGGACAAGATCAGGGAAAAAACGATAACGACGCACTACTTGCGGAATTCTTGGACCAGCCAGAGGTAAAGAGTCTTTTCCAGGAACAACTGGCCCTGATTATGAGCCAATCTCGACGGGACGGATTCAAGGCAGCCCTGGAGAAACGGCTCAGGGAGTACTCTTTGAGCCGAAACGCCATATCCGAGCTTGCCGGGAATATTATTACCCTTGCCACGGGCGCAGGCATTATGGGCAAGATGACACCGGGAGGCATCAATTTCGGTACGGGTTCTGGCTGCGACCATTGCTCAGCAGAGTGCCATCTCCAGCTTTTTTATGGGCCCAACCCTTGGAGGAATATACTATGGGGTATTTCCGGCCTCGGCCTCGATGGGATTAGCGGTGGCATCAACCAGCACGGTACTGGCGACTCTGGCTATTTTCTCTGCCTTTTCAGGTATAATCACCGACCCTATTCAAGCTCGATTGGGAATACACGAGAAACGGCTCAACCGGCAGATAGACAGCTTGGAAGATACTCTTATGAGCAAAGGTGAATCAGATTTGAAACTTAGAGGGAAATATCTGGCAAGGGTCATCGACCTTCTCGATCTGCTAAAGACTGCCGCTCACGCCGTCATTTAACGCTGGTTTTCAGCGGGCACGGCTTTTTACGCTCCCCTGCAAAAGCCTTGTTCGGCTGGGTTATCATTACCCAACAAAGTGAGAATTACGCTACTTCGTATAGTAACTTCCTTGCGGTGGAGCGCCAAAAAGTTCCATTGCCGCCGTCATCTTTTCCTTCGGATAGTTTTGTAGTGATTCCAAATGGAACTCTTTAGATGCCCACTCCTCAATCACCAATATTGAAGCAGGGTCCTCTATCCCTCTTAGAACTATGCATGATTCACAACCGGTAGATGTGGAAATATATTCTTGGACCGACTTCAAGAATTCAAATGCATCATTCTCTCTACCTGATGCTGCTACAAATTTATTTACCCTAACAATACTCATTTTTTCTCCTATTATTGCCGAACAAGTAATTCTACTGATCTGTATATCTCCCCGACTTGTGCAGAAATCTCTCCATGGCTCTTGGCCCGAAAAACCAGGCCTCCTAACTCCTTTTACCAGAAATACCTTGTAATGCACCAATAATTCGTAATTTTTTCTCTGGAAATTTGTTATGATCACATCATGCACTTTTCTGCATATCAACCCAACTGGAATGATCAACAGTTTCTGGTGAGCTTCAAATGTTACAAGTCTCTTGCACAACATTTAAGGGGACCAGTACTATTTTATTCTTTTTGGTCCATCCTGGCTTTTTATTTGAGAGACACTGGAGAGTTCCGAGATAGTTTCGCAGAGAGTTCCGAGAACATGATACTTAACTCCAAGCAAATAACGCACCGAACAAACTGGTGATTTCCATCTACCCTACTAACCATCAATGAAAATTTCGAAAGTCCTGCTATGAAATAACCGGCCTTTCCGCAGAAACTCCATGGGTTGTCAACTCAGGTAATATTGGCAAATCAAAACAAATCTGTATTAAAAGGCGATATTATTGAATTAGGTGGAGTAGTGGCCAGAATATTTGAAACGCCGGGCCATACACCGTACAATATATCGCTCTTCATTGAACCTGATTGTGTGCTCTATTGCGGTGACTGTATCGTGAAAGAGTATTTGCCTAACCTGGAGGCCGGTGATCAACAGGAATGGCTCTCTTGGCTTCAAGCTATCGATACTATAGAAGTTCTGGCCCCTGATGCTCTTGTTCCGGGTCATGGAGATATTATAATCGGCAAGAGTGAGATTAAGGTTGAACTTGAAAGAATGAGAAGTATTTTACATATCGCTCTCAAAGAATCAAAAGCCCCTACCTTGTAAATCTTTTACGATGCCATGGTGGTAAACCATTCGAGAGAATTTCCTATCTCCTTTTTTATGACGATAGCTTGAGAAAACCGGACGAAAGAGCTCTATTTAATTAATCACTCACATGAACGGCAATGAACCGTAAAGATATAACAATTGCCCTTCTTGTGGTAACGATCTGGGGCGCGAACTTCACAGTAATCCGGCTTGGCCTAGACGGAATCCCCCCGATGCTTCTGGTATCTCTCCGTTTTCTCCTGGCTGCGTTTCCAGCTGTATTTTTCGTGAAAATGCCGGCGATAAGCTTCCGCTACCTGCTGGCTTACGGCCTGTCCGTTGGGGTTGGTCAGTTCGGCTGTCTTTTTTACGCGATGCATATCGGCATGCCTGCCGGCATTGCCTCGGTTGTGCTGCAGGCGCAGGCTTTTTTCACCCTTCTCTTTGCCGTCACGTTGCTTAGAGAATCCTTTACCATCAGGCAGCTTGCCGGACTTTGCCTGGCCGCCATCGGTCTGTATCTGGTGGGAGGCGTCTCCGGCAAAGCAGGCGAAATTACTCCGGAGGCACTCATGCTGACACTGGCAGCTGCCGCCTGCTGGGGAATATCAAACATTGTCGTAAGAAAAGCATCCTCGTCTGCCGCCTCTCAAGGCAAGAAACTCGATATGTTGAGCCTGGTGGTATGGTCGGCGCTGGTACCGCCCGCTCCCCTGCTTGTCCTTTCATACTTTATAGAGACTCCGGCCAGAATTGTTCGTGCGCTCACCCAACTGCACGGCGTTTCCTTATTTTCAGTGGCCTATCTGGCCTTCGGTGCCACGATCTTTGGCTACGGCGCCTGGAGTCACCTGCTTTCCCGGCATCCCGCGAATCGTGTGGCACCCTGGTCGCTCCTGGTACCAGTGGCTGGCTTGATCACTGCCGGCATAGTCCTTGATGAACGACTGTCGGCAATACAATGGACTGGCTGTCTACTGGTTGTGGCCGGTCTGCTGATAGCTTTTTCCACCTTTGTCCTTTGGAAGCCTGCCGCCCGTTCGCTCTAGTAAACGTTCACCAGCACCCCATATGCGCACGATCAGACCGCCGTGCATAGCCAACTATCGCCCGTCGGCCTGCTTATGCGCCTCCGGAGCACTACTGAACGTTTACAGGTCTGAGGTTATGTGAGCATTTTGCTATTCCCGGTGAACGGTTACTCGCTCTAAGCTAAGAATATAACTCTTTAGAATAAGAGACGATTTAATCTTTATGGCGTCGTAAAAACTCTTAATCTGCTTCGTTGCTCTCGAGACACCACATCCAACCTCAAGAAGCCTCTATTTCTTGTAAAGTTCCCCGACTTCATAATCAAGCACGGCTAGATGGTTATCTGCCTTTACTACCGTCTCTATTTTTATTTATCAGGTGTAGTTTGATATTGACATATATAAAATATTTCGTATAAGTTAATATTAACAATAAATAAATATTAATAGTTCTGCTGAACAATTTTTCAGCCCTAAGCGTCAGGTGACATTTATATGAATATTGGTGTCTTGATCAGGAGATCCCGCAGAGAAAAGAAGTTGACGCTGAAAGCCGTTGCCGAGAAAGCTTCCATTTCAGAGGGTTTTCTCAGTCAGGTTGAAAACAACGTCAATTCCCCTTCGGTGGATACCCTGCTCCGGATATGTAATGCCCTGGAGATAAATGCCGGGGATCTGCTTACTCAGGTAAACGAACAGGAAAAGGTTATTCTGATAAGGAGATCGGAATGGGACGACTTCGACCTTTCACACACCGGTTTTGTTACCCGTCGTTTTTTTCCGCCGGAAAACAGGTCGGTCATCGATTCATCCATCCTGGTGATTGAACCGGGAAAATCAATTCCTGTAAGAAAAAATATAAAAAACGGCCAGGAGGTTCTCTGCGTCCTGAAAGGATCCGTGGACCTTTTACTCAGTGATGAAACATATTCTCTGACTGAAGGGGATTCCGTACATTTCTGGTCCAACCCTGACAACCAGAAGATTACCAATAACAGTTCAAAACTCAGTTTTGTCCTATGGGTGGGGACACTGTAGGGCCTGATGGATTATTATCTTGTTTGAAAAACAATCTGCTTCAAGATACTGTGAGGCGGCTTTTTAAACCCACCCCTCCCCTGTTTTTCCCGTTTACCGGGGTTGGTACACAATTTGAGTGCACGAGTAATACCTGAACCTTAATCAACAAGGAGACAGCGGTATGATCACATTCAGCAAGCAACAGTTGAAAATTCCTCAATTACAGCGACCGGTATATTTGGTGACAGCCGGACAATCCAAGTATGACCGGGCCTTTCCGGACAAACGCACTGAAGAACTGTGTATTGATTCCTTCACCATGGCAGCCCGGCTGCTCGACAAATCGCCGGCGGAATTGAAACGATATATACATAGTTGCTATTATGGCCATTTCGCCGATCATTTCGGAGATCAACTTTTAGGGGAAGCGGTCATCCACGACCGTCTTGGTCTCGATCCTCTTGGCAATGTCGGCGTAAAAACAGGCGGCGCCACCGGTGGCTCGACTCTGTGGGAAGGTATGAAGGCCGTAGCCTCCGGCTATTCGGACTGCGTATTGGTCATGGGCTGGGAACGTATGGACGAAGTCCCCACCGATGAAGGCAATTTCCTGATTTCCTGCGCCGCCGACAAAGATTGGGAGTCGCCGCTTGGTCACATCTATACCGGATATTATGCCGTTATGGCCCAGCGTTACTGGCAGATTTTCGGCAAAGCCGAGGATTCCTTCCGAAGGACCCTTGCTGAAATTGCGGTAAAACACCACGGCTACGCCAGATTCAACCCCTTTGCCCAGTCACCGATGAAAATCACCGTTGACGATGTGTTAAAATCCCCTGTAGTCGCCTACCCGCTGCGGGCACTCGACTGTTGCCTGATGAGCGTCGGTGCCGCCTGCGCCATCCTCTGTGATGAGGACACAGCCGTAGAACTCACCAAAAACAGCAAAAACAAACCGCTGCGCATCTATGTCGCAGCAGGTTCGCATACGCTGCGTCCAGCCGACAGACTGGATATGGCAATACCGCTGCTGCCTAATGAAACCGCGGAACAATACAAGGATCTGGGCGACCGTTTTCCGGGAGGAGACCGGTACCCCGGCTTTACCGGATTCCTCGCGGCAAGAATCGCAGCCTATTATGGCTACGGTATGTCGGGAGTGACCGACCCGACAACAGACCTTGATCTCGTCGAACTCCACGACGCTTTCACCATCAGCGATGTCCAGACTTATGAAGATATCGGTATCCGTCCGTATGGCTATGGCCGAGACTATGTAGAATCGGGTGACTGCTATCATACCAATCCGCACACCGGGGAACCCGGCAAGTTGCCCTCCAATCTCTCCGGCGGCCTGATAGGCTGTATGCACTCGGTCGGGGCAACCGGCATTATGCAGACCTTTGAAGTGGCAACCCACATCTGGAACAGATGGGAAGAACTCCATGGCGACGAGAAAATCTGGAAGCAATTCAATCGGGAAAAACCGGCCGACTGGACGAATCTCCAGGTCAAAGGCGCCAAAAGAGGCATGGCCATCAGCCATGCCGGCGTCGGCTCGCATGTCACTTCCACGATTCTCATGGATCCCGATCATTTGATCAAATAGATGCCTTTCTAACAACAGGTAAAGGAGATATATTATGAGCATGTTCGGCCAGGTATATGTCAAAGACAATAAATACAAATTGAAAGGCGCCTTCCATCACCTGACGCCAAATACCCCGATACGCAACGCCGACGATGACTGGAAGCTCCTCGGAGTAACCAATCCGAGAGATATGACTTTTATCCATTCCTATGGAGGTGAAGCGATTTTCTTCGAATCCCTCGGTAAGGGAAAACTGCTGGCGACCCGCTGCGACGATCCGGATTGCGGCTCAAAAGGGACGGTATACATACCGTTTAGAATTCATTGTCCCGACTGTCTCGCCAAAAACAAGATCATCGACCTGACGGATACTGCCAGGAAAACCGCCCGGATTCATACATTCATGGTCTGTGAGAGATCCGGGGCCTTCAATGCTCTTGATAAGCCGATTAAATTCATTAACATTGAGTTTGACGGGGTGGCGACGATTTTAATGAGTTACCTCAGCATCGGTGAGCCAAAGTTGGATATGAAGGTCGTGCCTATTTTCAGGACTACCAGCCCAACCTATACAATTCTCGACCTTTCCTGGGTACCGGAAGGGACAAAAGAACAGCAATTACCCGAAGGTTTCAGTTTTTAAACGCCGTTCCAGGAAGAACTGAAAGGTATCTTTCCGATAAGCTGTCAACAGAGAGGACTACGATGTTGAAACCATTATGGGAACCTTCCACGCAGCGAATCAAGAATTCCAATATGTACAGGTTCATGCAGGACGTGAACCATACCCACGGCACGGCTTTTACAGGTTATGCTGAACTGTACCAATGGTCGGTGGAAAACATTGAAGCTTTCTGGGCTGAGATGTGGCGTTTTGCGGAAATAAAAGCTTCAAAAAAGTATCATGAGGTCATCGACGAGCCGGCCAGGATGCCGGGAGCACACTGGTTCAGCGGCAGCGAATTGAACTTTGCCGAAAACCTGTTGCGCTTTCGCGACGATCGTACCGCCCTGATCTTTCGGGGCGAGGACAAGGTTCGCAGGACCCTCACCTATCGGGAGCTTTTTAATGCCACGTCGAAAATTGCCGCCTCCCTTCGTCTAGCAGGGGTCGGCGCCGGAGATCGGGTGGTCGGCTTCATGCCGAACATGCCCGAGGCCATCATCGCCATGCTGGCCGCAACCAGCCTCGGAGCGATCTGGTCTTCCTGTTCTCCGGATTTCGGCATTAAGGGGGTGCTGGACAGATTCGGCCAGATCAAGCCGAAAATCCTCTTTACCGCCGACGGCTATTTTTTTAAAGGCAAAGCCCTGGACAGCCTGGCCAGGGTTGCCGAGATCATCGAAGAGATACCTTCTCTGGAAAAAATCATCGTCGTTGCCTATACCCGGGAAACTCCAGACCTTACCGGATTGCCGAAGGCGGTGTCTTATGAGGAGTTCAGCAGAAACGAGGCAGCCGACCTCGAATTCACCCAGCTGCCCTTCGAGCACCCACTCTATATCATGTATTCATCAGGCACCACGGGCCTGCCGAAATGCATGGTCCAGAGCGCAGGCGGGGTACTGCTCAACCAGCTCAAGGAACTGCTGCTGCATACCGATCTGAAACGGCAGGACACCATCTTTTATTTCACCACCTGCGGCTGGATGATGTGGAACTGGCTGACCGCCTCGCTTGCCGTAGGGGCAACCCTGGTGCTGTATGACGGCAATCCCTTTTATCCCGGTCCCGACGCGCTGTGGCGGATGGCCCGAGATGAAAAAATCAGTGTGTTCGGCACCAGTGCCGGTTATATCGCCGCCCTGAAAAACGCCGGGGTGAATCCGGGTAGAGACTTTGACCTGGGCCCATTAAGGGCGCTTCTTTCCACAGGTTCGCCGCTCTCCGAGGAGGATTTTCACTTCATCTACCAGGAGGTGAAAGAGGACCTGCAGCTGGCCTCCATCTCCGGAGGCTCCGACCTGAACGGCTGCTTTGCCCTTGGCAACCCGATAGGCCCGGTATACGCGGGTGAACTGCAATGCCGCGGTCTTGGCATGAAGGTTTTTGCCTACGACGAACAAGGTTTGCCTGTAGTTGGCCGGCAGGGCGAACTGGTCTGCACGGCCCCCTTCCCGTCTATGCCCATCTATTTCTGGGATGACCCGGATGGGAAAAAATACCGGGCCGCCTATTTTGACCGGTTTCCCGGCATCTGGACCCATGGCGACTTTATCGAGGTGACCGAACGGGGCGGCATTATCATCTACGGACGATCCGATGCCACCCTGAATCCTGGCGGAGTCAGGATTGGCACTGCGGAAATTTACCGGATCATTGAGCAGCTTGAAGGAATCGAGGACAGCGTTGTGGTGGGACAAAGGTGGCGAAACGATATCCGGATAATCCTTTTTGTGAAAATGCAGTCAGGTTATGAGCTGACTGAGGAACTGCAACAGACGATCCGGCAGACTATCCGCAAAAGTGCTTCTCCCCGGCATGTTCCGGCAAAGATACTTGCGGCACCGGATATTCCATATACCTTAAATATGAAAAAGGTAGAGTTGGCTGTGCAAAAGATTATCCATGGATGCGAGGTTAAAAACAAAGACGCCCTGAAAAATCCCGAAGCGTTAGATTTTTTTGCCAATATCAAGGAGCTGAACTTTTGATCCCCGCAAAGCACAGGGATAAGTACCTGGAGAAACCATGAAAACATTTCCTCAATTGAATTTTGGCCTGGGAGATACTGCTAATCTGCTGCGAGAGTCGGTGCAAGGTTTCGTCAACACCGAAATTGCCCCCATTGCAGCTAAAATTGACCGCGAGGATCATTTTCCGGCAGAACTTTGGTTGAAGATGGGCGCCTTAGGCCTTTTGGGAATTACCGTCCCGGAAAAATATGGCGGCGCCGCGATGGGCTATCTTGAACATGTCCTCGCCATGGAGGAGATCAGCCGGGGCTCCGCCTCGGTTGGCCTTGCCTACGGCGCCCATTCCAATCTCTGCGTCAATCAGATCAACCGCAACGGAACCGAAGAACAGAAACAACGTTATCTGCCTCATCTGATTTCCGGGGAGTATATCGGAGCATTGGCCATGAGCGAGGCGGGTGCCGGATCCGATGTCGTCGGCATGCGGCTGAGAGCAGTCAAAGATGGGGACAGCTATGTTTTAAACGGCACAAAAATGTGGATCACCAATGGTCCAAACGCCGACGTGCTGGTAGTTTATGCCAAAACCTCGCCCGAAAAACTGCACCAGGGCATCACCGCTTTTCTGGTGGAAAAAACCATGAAAGGTTTTTCGACCAGTCCTAAACTTGATAAGCTCGGTATGCGCGGCTCCCCAACCTGCGAGCTGGTTTTTTCGGATTGCGTGGTTCCGGAACGGAATATCCTCGGCGCACTTGACCGCGGAGTCGAGGTCCTGATGAGCGGACTCGACTACGAGCGGCTGGTGCTGTCCGGCGGGCCGCTGGGGATTATGACCGCCTGCATGGATGTGGTTCTGCCGTATATCCATCAACGGCACCAGTTTGGCCGGGCTATCGGGGAGTTTGAGCTGATGCAGGGAAAACTCGCCGATATGTATGCCACCTGGAACGCCTGCAGATCGTATGTCTATACCGTGGCCAAGGCCGCGGATACCGGCACCAGCATTCGCAAGGATGCTGCGGCCGCCATCCTCTATGCCGCCGAACGCGCTACCTGGATGGCCCTTGAAGCCATCCAGTGCCTAGGCGGAAACGGTTACATAAATGAATTCCCGACCGGACGGTTCCTGCGCGACGCTAAATTATATGAAATAGGGGCCGGTACCAGTGAAATCAGGCGAATGCTGATCGGTCGCGAGCTGTTCAGGGATACTGAAGATTGATGGCGTCGTAAAAACTCTTCATCTGCTTTGTTGCTGCAAAATTTCTATTATTACGACGTACTCTAGTACGCCGAAATGATAGAAATTTTGTGCGCCTCGCCTATGAAGTTTTTTACCTAGCCATCTGATATTTAGGTTTTTACGAGTCCATCAAGATTGGTGGACTCGTAAAAAGCCCGATCTACGTCGCTGAAGAGTTCCTTAAGATATCCGGACTACGCCTTGCCATACCGAGACTTTACAGCCTGCCGGTCCGGAGAGCCGTCCTTGTTCAGCGGCAATTCATCGACAAACTCGACATACTGCGGTTTTTTAAATCGGGCGATGCGTTCGCCGACAAAGGCAATCAGTTCAGCGGCAGTGAGAGATTTGCCTGCATGGAGTTGGCAGACTGCTTTAATCCCCTCTTTCCATTTCGGATCTGGAACGCCTATCACCACAGTCTTCAACACGGCAGGATGCTGCAGGATGACCTTTTC
Organism: uncultured delta proteobacterium; assembly: GCA_963835305.1. GTDB lineage: Bacteria > Desulfobacterota > Desulfobulbia > Desulfobulbales > Desulfocapsaceae > Desulforhopalus_A. Next base: position 622,009 of record CAWIEU010000002.1, on the reverse strand, counting down.
AACCTCTGCCGGATAGACATTTTCGCCTCCCGGCTTGATGAGTTCCTTCTCTGCTTTTCTACCGGCATAAAACAGAAAACCGTCCGAATCAAACCTTCCCAGATCGCCGGTATGATGCCGGCCTTCTCGAAAAGTATAAGCGTTATCTTCGGGCAGTCCCCAGTATCCCAGAAAAACCATGGGACCTTGCAGTGTTATCTCCCCCACCTCTCCATTGGCAACCGGCTGCTCATGCTCGTCCACCAATTGCACATCTCCCAGCATAATAGCTTTTCCTGCAGATCCGGGCCGATCGTCGTATTTGCCGACGGTGGCAAGACATGATGTCTCCGTCTGCCCATACATAACATAATAGCTGCCGCCGCTGACCGCTTGAAACTGCTCGATCGTCTCCTTGGTGCCAAGGCCGATAACAGCCCGGAGTGAGGTGATATCAAAGTGCTCCTCGCCGGCCGCTTTTACTATGGAATCCAGAATCGGCGGAAAATCGAAAAAGGTTGTCGCACCATACTTTTGGATCAATCCGGCGGCCTCTTTCGCCTCGAATTTGCTTAAATTCAGACTTAACCCGCCGGCATGAAAGGTACTGATCGCCATAAAGAGCCCGGCCACATGAAAGAGCGGCAATAGATTCAAATTCACATCCTGCGGGGTAAACTGCATGCAGCAGTTAAAATGCATATTGGCACAGAGTATATTGCCATGGCTGAGCAATGCGCCACGAGGATACCCGGCAACCGCGGCAGTATGAATGATAACGAAACCGTCCGTACTCGCCACATCCACAAACGGAACCCTGGTGCCTCTTTCCAGCAACGTGGCAAATTTTATGGCATTGCCGAGATCGTTCTTCAGATTGTAAAAGGCTGTAACGGTAGATAATTCTTTCCGCTTATTTTCCGGAATATGCTGAAATTCGGCATCGGCGAAAACGATTTTGGGTTGGCAGTCATTTAAGTTGTAACAGACCTCATCTGCTGAAAGACGCCAGTTAACAGGCAAAACTATGGCACCTATCCGGGCGGCAGCACCGTAAACAAGAAAAAATTCCAGGCTGTTTTTACCGAGTACTCCAATGCGGTCTCCCTTTTCGATGCCCGCTGCCGATAGCCCGCCGGCCAGAAGCTCTACCCTTTGCTTGTATTCGGCAAAGGTCAGTTTTCTGCCGTCATCCGCTTCCTGCCAGCAGGTGCGTCCGCCGAAGGCCTGCGCGTTTCTGCTGATCAAGTCGTAAAAAGTGAAATCATAAAGTCCCATAAACCCTCTCTCGTTTATTTGTGAGATAGCCTCAGGCCAGATGTTGGTCTGACCATATGATTACTTATATTTTTTCCATTTGTTTAAAGGAACCGTTCGGCCGGGTGGCCTGCTTGAACGAACCTGGCGCACGGGATGAACGGTTACAGTTCCGGGTTATGCAGTCTTTTGATATGTACCGGTGAACTGTTAATACTTACAAGAACCAGCCGATGCTGCTTCCTTTTTTTACAGTAACAACCGGACAGGATTATTCACTATAATGTACTGTTGGTTGAATCCGGCAACATTTTTTTAAGTCCAATACTATTTTTTAGCTCGTTAAGCTTCGGGTCGAAATTACTATTTTTATTTAACCGTTCACCAGCACCCCATTTTCGTCCGATCAGGCCGCCTCACATAGCCAACTATAGCTCGGAGGCCTGCTTGAACGAATCTGGAGCACTGGATGAACGGTTAAAGATCCGGGTTATGCAATCTTTTTATGTGTACCGGTGAACGATTACGTTTTTATTATTGACATTGTTTTCGGTACCTGGCCGAAACGTATTATATTATTACTATTATAAAAAAATATTATTTGAGACCTTCACCGGAAACCATTGAAAGGTAATGGTATGCAAGAACGATCGGATAAAAGAATAATAGCAATTTGTCTGCTCCTTTCTGTTGGAATATTCATCACGGATTCATTGTTGCCTCTTGGGGTGGCGGGTGGGGTTCCCTATATTCTCGTTATCCTTATCTCTCTTTGGTCCTATAGAATAAAACTACCTATTTACATGGCAATTGGAGTATCGATTCTTACTGTTTTAGGAGCTTGCATTTCCCCGCCCGGCGGGGAATTATGGAAGGCTATATTGAATCGTTTCCTGGCCTTGTTTGCTATCTGGTCGGTCGCAATCTTAAGTGTTCAAAGAAAAACGATACATAAAAAGAATGAACAAGCCCTTCGGGAAATTAAAACCTTGCGCGGTTTTCTGCCGATTTGTGCTTCATGTAAGAAAATCAAGGATGATCATGGTTATTGGAAGCAAATAGAATCGTACATTAAAGAGCATTCAGAGGCTGAATTCAGTCATGGGATCTGTCCGGATTGCGCCAAAAAACTCTACCCGGATATTGATCTCTATCCAAAGAAATAGCTGCTGAAAAAATGTATCAGTAGACGACAGCTCTATCGTACTCATAGGGAGACACCATATATTACCAAGCGAAAGGAGAAAAGATCATGTCCGCTAACACCATTCGACTGCACCGGGTGCTCTGCGCCAAACCGGAAAGAGTTTATAAGGCATTCCTCGATGCCGAAGCGATGACTAAGTGGCTCCCGCCGAACGGTTTTACCGGCAAGCTCCACCATTTGGAGGCCCGGGTCGGAGGCACCTACAAAATGACTTTCACCAATTTTGGTACAGGCCAAAACCATACCTTCGGCGGGGAGTATCTTGAACTTGTGCCATACGAGTGCATTCGTTACACCGACAAGTTCGACGACCCGAACCTGTCCGGTGAAATGCAGACAACGATAACCTTAAAAAAACTACCCTGCGGCACTGACTTGAATATAATTCAAGAAGGAATTCCTGAAGCCATACCGCTGGAAGCGTGCTATCTCGGCTGGCAGGAATCCCTTACGCTCCTTGCAAAACTCGTCGAGGCAGAAGTTTGCGGGTAACGATTTAATACATTTCCCGCCAAAAAGGTGCGATTCTATAAACATGCATAACCCTATCTCTTCACATCGAGAGGAGAAAAGGATCAAAGATACTCCATGACGTCATCGGAAAAAAAGACCATGGATTACTATGGAGCCATGGTTTTTTGCCCTGGTTCAACGTCAATACGAAAACTGTAGCCATGACGTTCAAAACCAAGAGACTGGTAAAATGCATGTGCTTGTCCACGTTTCAGATTGGAAGACAGCATCACCTTATAACAGTTATTTTCTTTTCCCAGCCGGAGTGCGTGGTGCATCATTGCTCTTCCGATTCCCTGCCTCTGTTGGGTTGGATCGACCGCGACATCCTCAATGATTGCCGATGGAGCTCCCAGGTGTCCCAGATTATCCATAATGAGCAAAGCATAGGTACCCACGATTCGTTCATCTCTGACTGCGACATATATCCTGTAATTGGGGTAGCTTGACATCCGCTCAAAAATACGCTCTGCATCAACCAATGGAAGCGTCTTGCCATCATCAAGACCCGGCTGGGCATATAGGCGCATCACTTCGGGCAAATCGGATTTTGCAGCTGGACGAATTTTAAGCGACTTATCCATAAAATCATTCTCTCCGACATCAATCATTAAGTTGATGAGAATCCAATCCGGCTAGTTGATGTTGTGTTGCTTAAGAAATATAACTGACAAATTGGAATTGCCGGAACAATAAAATGCCACGACTGATGAAGCAAATCATGATACATTAAAGCAGCATAATCCAGTTAAAAAAGGTCCATCATGTGATCTTACTCAACCGGAATCAATGTCTTAATCAATTCTTCATTTAAGAAATGTAGTATGTCCGGAGAGTCCGGCAAGCTTGCCATAGTACAGCATCAGCTGCGTTTCCCGTCCTTGATCTGTAATGATTATTATTTAAAAGCGATTAAGTGAGTACTATATGTTCAAGGTAAGACTGGGAGATAAGTGGCAATGGAGCTGCTTATGGCTGGCCCTGACCTTCACAGCCATCTATACCCGTCCCCTCATTCCTATCGATGAAACGAGATATCTTTCCGTTGCCTGGGAAATGTGGCACAGTAAAGATTTTCTCGTGCCCCATATTAATGGGCTCCCATATAGCCAAAAGCCACCTTTATTCTTTTGGTTGATCAATTTTTCCTGGCTCCTTTTCGGAGTCAGTGAATGGTCGGGCAGAATCGTCGGACCGCTGTTTGGGCTTGGTTCCATCTTTTTGACCGCAAGGTTAGGTAAGATCCTCTGGCCTGAACAAAAAGAGGTGGCCGCCATGGCGCCTTTTGTTCTACTGGGAACACTTATTTGGAGTCTTTATACTTCCCTTACGATGTTTGATGCTCTTCTGACTTTTATTGCATTGTTCGGGTTGATCTGTATCTTTGAAGCGAATAGGCGAAACTCAATACTTGCCTGGTCAGGGTTTAGTCTGGCCGTTGGTTTGGGCATTCTCGCCAAGGGACCCATTATTCTTTTGTACGTGTTCCCTCCAGTACTCCTTGCACCGTACTGGTGCAAGAATGAGGAGGTGAGCTGGAGACGGTGGTATATTCTCTCATTTATTTCCCTTGCCGCAGGAATCGCCCTCGCCCTTTGTTGGGCGATTCCGGCCGCGAATGCTGGTGGGCCCGAATACCGGCAGGCAATACTTTTTAGTCAAACGGCAGGACGCATGGTGAAGTCGTTTGCCCATAGAAGGCCGTTTTTCTGGTACGCACTTCTTGTTCCTCTGCTCTCTTTTCCATGGTTTTTCTGGTTACCGGCATGGCGAGGCTGGAGGAATACTTTTAATAATTCCACACGGTTCTGCTTAACGATAATTCTCCCTTCATTTTTGCTTCTCTCTTGTGTAAGCGGCAAACAGATTCATTACATTCTGCCTATTCTGCCTGTCGTTGCCCTTCTCATTGCCGGTACTGTCACCTCCCTGACGCCAAAAGGTCGTTATGATCATCTTCCTTTGGTGTTGATTTATTTCATTATTTCTATGGTTATCCTTATCGTCCCCCTGCTGACGCTAAAGGGTGGGGATAGAGAAATTATAGAACATATCCCTAAATGGACTGCTTTGGTTCCAATCATCTGCGGCCTGTTTTTATTTTTTGTCCGCTCCCGATCGGTGCTGACATCAATTAAGGTCGTGTCCGGCAGCGCGATTATGCTGCTTATTTTCCTTCATTTTTCTCTGGCAGCCCCATTGCATTTCATCTATGACCAGAGGGTAGTCGGAAAACAGATGCAAAAAGTACTGGCGCAGGGATCAGAAGCTGCGGTATTTCCAGCTCGATTGGCAGACCAGTTTCAATTCTCAGGCCGACTGGCCAGACCCCTGATAGTTAAAAAAAGTCTGGATGAACTAGCTACCTGGTCCCAGACCAACCCACAGCAGTTCTGCCTTATATTTATCAAGGGCATCGACAGCCTGAAATTGGCAGGTAATGGAATCTCCACGCCATACAAAGGAGGGCGGCTGATTTTTTGCCCCGCAAAAGACTTCATATCGGATCTGCGGAATCCGGCTGCTCAAATGAAAAACTGAAATATCTATATCGGGCAGGCATAGCAATGCTTTCAAGGATGTCCATAACGCTGATTGGACCGTGAACGAACTGCAGACCGGATATAATCAATCTCCCTGACGCCAGTCCCCGATGCGGAATGTTGTCTTGACGGGAGCACAAAAAGAACACATCGTAGCAAAAGCGGAAAGATGCACTGGGGAGCTATGTTGTTGCTGAAGGACAAGGCGTAGTTGCTTCGTCTTCCCGTCTCGTAACTGCCCCGAAACCATTCACCACCGCTCACCTTTTCTAATCATCTTTTCCGGGCGCTTTCCTGCTTTCAGCTTGTTTTGCCATATGAGATCATCGGGAGTACGAGGATGTAGACATGCCATTACCGCGTATAGTCCACAAATGTTTCGTATATGGCTTGGGGGTAGCCTTGCTGGCAGCTGTTCCCGCAATCAGTTCCTTCGGAAAATCAGATAAGGGGGATACCGCTATGAAATTACAAAGCAATGCCTTTGAAAACAACGAATTCATTCCGGAAAAATACAGTTGTAAGGGAGCAGACATCAATCCTGACCTAAGGTGGGATGACGCCCCGGCAGGAACAAAGAGCTTCGCCCTGAGCGTCAAAGATCCCGATGCCCCTTCCGGTGTGTTCGTGCACTGGCTGGTTTACGATATCGACAAAGATACCAGAAAGATTGAAGAAAACTCCATCCCGGGCAAACAGGTACAAAACAGTTTCGGCAAAAAAGACTATGGCGGCCCATGCCCGCCATCAGGCGTTCACCGCTATTATTTCAGATTATTTGCCCTTGATACCGATTCTCTAGGCAATATCACCAACAAGGATGATTTCGATAAAAACGTGGAAGCGCATACCCTTGACAAAGCCGAGTTGATGGGGAGATTCAAAAAATAAATGAATGTTCAGAAAATATTGTCATGAGACTCTGGTCGATCCATCCCGGATATTTAGACTCAAAGGGTTTGGTCGCGCTATGGAGAGAAGGACTTCTGGCACAGAATGTCTTGCTTGGCAGAACAAAGGGCTACAAGCATCATCCACAGCTGATCAGGTTCAAAAAGAAGGATAACCCAGTGCCGGCGATTGCCGATTATCTTCGATACATAGCCGATGAGGCGGATAAGAGAAACTACGCATTCAACAGAGGAAAGATTATCCCAAGCGGCAAATGCAGCAGCATTTTCGTTACTACAGGGCAGCTGAGATATGAGTTTAACCATCTCCTGGATAAGTTACAAACAAGAGATCCGGATCTGTATAACAGATTAAAGTCTCTAGAAAAGATAATGCCCCATCCGTTATTTACCGAAATAGATGGTGGCATCGAGGAATGGGAGATAATTCGCCCGGAATCAAAATTGACAATCTCGTAAAATGTTATCGAATTTGCTGAGATGGGCTAACATCAAAAATTGGCAAGATGTCGAACGGAGAATCTGCGCTGAGGATTATGATGGATAAAATGACAACGAAATCCTTCCGCCGCTTATCGTGCGCAAACTCGAACTAAAAACGATAAATCATGCGGAGGATTTTTTCTTTTTAAATTCACCGGCAAAGGATATCAGGCCATGGCAGATCAAAAAGCAGGATCGGTTGCAACAATCGCGATAATTGCCGCTATAGGCAGCTTTGTTCTCACCTTCACCAGCCATGTTATTTGGGGATTTATAGTCGCACTCCTTACTATTGTGCTGGGCATTATCGGCATAATCATTTCAGCTTCACCTAAAATAGGAGGCGGCTTGCTCAGTACACTCTCTATTGTGCTCGGGGTGCTGGATGTCGGCATTGCAGTATTGGGCTTTATCGGGGTGATCATTTTCTAAGATGGGCGGTGAATTTTTTATCCTCTTCACATCGGTGTAAGCACCGGATTCAGCGGAAGATACTCCCCTGCTGAGTCACATTGTCCCTTTTTGCTACACTACGTCCGAATACTGGACGACCCCTTCCGTTATAAAATATATAACAATCTGATTTTATTTGCATTTTACACTTGGCATTCTTCTTGCCACTTCTTCCTCAAATAGCGTCATTTAATATATATACTGTCCTCATTGCGGGCAGTGAGGAGATGAGGCGTATGAGTGACTCTCGTGATCCGGATGCAGGTAAAGTTGTTTTTCTCAGTGAAGCGGCAGAGCTTCTTAACCAAATTGAACAATCTCTTTTCGAACTGGAAGGATCCCTGGATGATGATACACTGTTGAACCGGTTTTTTTCCGCCTTCGATACTTTCAAAGATCCCGGAATAGTGCTTGGAGTTAACTCTGTTTCTCAATTTAGCAGGGAAATTATAGCGATTTTCGACCAGATCCATTGCAACAGCCGGAGATCACGTCGCCACATGGTTGACTTGTGCCGGGCGGTAATAGATATCATCCGGATTATCAGCAAACAGGCATCCGCGCAAAATCGGTTGGCGGAGAAAGAGGCGAAACGAATTATTACCGCACTCAGACTGATCTCCGCCAAGCTCACAACAACACTCAGCGAACAGGAAGATCGCCAACCGGGCCAATCCAGGAAGCAGAGCAAAGAGATACACTCCGGGAAGGAGCTGGAAAAGAGAGTTGAGCAGCATATTCTCGAACTGCAAGAGAGCCACATTCGCTATCTACATGCTGAAAAGCTCTCGGTAATCGGCAAATTATCTGCCTCGATCGCCCATGAATTCAATAATCCTCTCCAGGGTGTTATTACCATTCTGAAGGGCTTAAAACGTAGGGCGATACTGGAAGATGAGGATATGGAACTGCTTGACCTGGCGATTGAGGAAAATGAACGAATGAAAAATTTAGTTCGGAGTCTTCAGGATTTCAACCAGCCGGCCCGGGGCAGGAAATCCAAGATGGATGTTCATGTAACCATGGATTCCCTGCTGTTGTTGTATAAAAGCGATTTCGAAAATAAAGGTATTTCCACTATCGTAAACTATGCGGAGAAGCTACCGAGAATCCTGGCGATTCCCGACCAGATCAAACAGGTTTTTCTCAATCTCTTGAATAATGCCATGGACGCCTGCACCGAGGCTGACCGAGTGATCACGATAAGCACCCGGCAGGAAGGACAGAGAATAGTCATAGCCATCAAGGATTCAGGGATAGGTATTATACCTGAAAATTTGGATCTGATATATCATCCTTTTTTCACCACAAAGTCGGAAGTCAAAGGAACCGGCCTGGGATTATCGATCTGCCATGGCATCATCCGGAATCATCAGGGAGAAATCCATGTAGAGAGCCAGCCGGGAAAAGGTTCGACCTTTACCGTTCTGCTGCCTGTCCATAGAGAATAAAACCGTATGACAGGAAGCACCGAAAATCCAGCCACATTCTCTTCCAGATAGCTTGTCCCGTACACCTTCCGTGATTACTTATTTTCACAACCGAAGCGGGATAACACTATCCATTGTCATGCACCTAAAATAAGGAGCTTAACAATGATGGATCAGAAATGGTTAACAACTCCTGCCGGAGTAAAGGTTCCACCAATTATTTATGGCACGGCCTGGAAGAAGGAGCGCACTGCAGACCTGGTCGTGCAGGCTGTCCAGGCGGGGTTCAGGGGGATCGATACCGCTTGCCAGCCGAAACATTACAACGAGCCATTAATCGGCATAGCGCTTTACAGGTTAAAGGATCTCGGTATCGAACGTGAGTCCTTATTTCTCCAAACCAAGTTTACCCCCATTTCAGGTCAGGACCCTCTTCGGGTTCCCTATGATAAAGATGCCCCGATCGAGCTGCAGGCGGCACAATCCTTTGAGACGTCGAAAAAGAATCTCCAAACGGAATATTTTGATGTCTTCATCCTGCATTCACCAGTTACGCCACACGCACGTTTACTGAGAGTTTGGAAGGCAATGGAGAAAATTCACAGGGCTGGAGGCGCCCGCCTGCTGGGAATCAGCAACTGTTATGATCCCGAGGTCCTGAAGTCGCTCTGCGCCGATGTCCAGGTGAAACCGGCAATTGTGCAAAATCGCTTTTATCAGGAAACGGGCTATGATCAGGATTTACGTATCTGGTGCGCAGAACAGGGAATCATCTACCAAAGCTTTTGGACACTCACCGCCAATCCACATATTCTTGCCGACAATACCGTTACTGCCATTGCTCAAAATCTAAAAAAAACTGAAGCACAGATCTTTTTTCGATATCTTACTCAATCCGGCATTATTCCTCTTACCGGAACAACTTCCGAACAGCATATGAGAGAAGATCTCGACATTTTCGAATTTGCATTATCCTCACGGAATTTACAAGATATCGGCCTGCTTTTACAGCAGAGATAACCTGTTGCCGCTAAAAGCTTCCGTATGGCATTCTATTCGCGGCATGCATGGCCGGGCGGCTGGAAAGACAGCTACGCGGCTCCGGATGAACCGGATTGAACAGCCACTGCTTGGGGATTTTGCAAAGAGCATCCCATGCCGAACGACCGGAGCGCCGATAACCGGAATCTAAACGGACTCGATTCCATGCCTTTCACCTCTTCCGCCGAACCCAGATTGGCAGCCGGGAAAATACGTGAATAAGTCGGTCATCAGCTTGAGCTGGCTATCTATCAGCGCGATGTTTCGCTGCATCATTTTTTGCCAGAGTGTAATGGACTGGTGCAGCGAAAGCTCCTGCAGATCTCGGTTGGAGAGCAGAGTTTTATAATACTCCGGCCTGTCGGAGGCGGGAAACAGCCAGGCCGCACAACGCTGGGGCAACTCCTTCATCAGGAGATCGGCCAGATAGCGCTCCATCGCCTCCCCCATGGCAAAGTCGGCGGAAATATCGTGCAGAACCCCTTCCAGGGTAAAAAACGATTTTCGGAAAAGGATAAGTTCAGAAGGAAAGACAACACCTTCCAGGGTCATTGTCTCCAGCAGCAAAAAGGTTTTACAAAGAGAATCGCAAGCCAGGTATTCTTTTGACGCTAAAAGTGTCTCTATCCTCGCGGTCAGATTTTGCAGATCCAGCATCTCATCTTTCTCCAGGGCAAGCGACTCCACTACCCCGGCTAATGTCCGGCTGTCATCTTTTACGATCCCGAGTAACAGTTCCATGATATGGATGCGCTGTTGTTTCGACAGGTGCCCCGCGAGCGTCCAATCGAGTAGAGCCACATCAACGCTTTTCGGGTCTCTACCTGAAACGATCAGCATATTTCCGGCGTGGGGATCGCCGTGGAACAGGGCCTGCTCTTCTCGAATAAACAGCGGCACACATATAATGGCCTCGAAGATCAGCCGTGCCAACACGAGCCGCTGCTGTTCAGTCAAGTCGACATCGCCTATCTTCATGCCATCGACAAACTCCATCGAAGTCATGGTAGCCGTGCTGAAAGGTACCAACCTGGGAATCCGGACACCGGCTATTTTATCATATACCTTTGCAGCCTCCACCAGATGTATCTGTTCGGCCGCCAGATCGATCTCCCTGGCCATATCCTCGCGAATCTCCTCGAACAGACTGGTAAGCTTCATCTCCGGCAAACCATATCGCTGCCTGTTTTGCTCCAGATGGGTAAAGGTGTCGGCCAGAATATCCAACTCTTCCCGGAGTATTTTCTGAATCCCGGGTTTCAGGATCTTGAATACTCCTGTATCCGTTCTGTCTTCGTTCATTTTTCTCCAGTTAAAAGACAGAATGGTTGCGACACTCGCCTCAGCGATAATGTCCGGGGAAATTTCCAGCCTGGAAGGCGCTTCAAGCCTCGCCAGTTGTTCCCGAATAGTTTCTATCTGGACATCCGGGTCCGTACCGTAATTTCCCTGCTCCAGTCCGATAAGCCACTTTTTGACTTCCGGATCGATATGCCGGTTACGGACAATGATCTGCCCCAATTTATGTAAGGTAGGAAAACACAGAGCAAGTTGTAACAATCGTTCCCCCGGATCATTGGAATCACGAAAATCAAACAGGCTTAACACTACCTGACGCAGTCTTTGGTAAGAAATACCGGAGAGAAAAAATTTAATTCCTTCCCGCACCAGTGGTGCAAAGCGATCAAGACTGCCGGGGATGGCGATTTCCGGCCTGGTAAAAAGAACCAGGTGACTGGCGGCCTCCTGACAGAATTTCCGCTCGCCCAGGATCTGCACAAGATTATCAAGCTGTGAAGCCACCTGCTCTTTGGTGGAATCACGAAAAATTTTCAGAAGAGACGCCTGATCAAATTCACTCATGTCTATCATTTCCTCTTTTCAGTGTTCCAACGCACCCGGTCTTAACCGGATACCGGCCGATATTCGAGAAAATAAGTACTATCTTTTTTTTCGCTCCATAGCAGTTAATTTATCATGCCGAATCCCAGAGCGCCTGCCGGATCAGCTGAACTCCGGAATAAAAGCCGGCAAGCCGGAATGCCTTTGCAGGAGCCATGCGCTGGATTTTTCCATCGTGTATGGTTATTTTCTATAAAATTTGCCGTTGTTCCGCTTCCTAACGCATCAACCGTCCAACGACATACTCAAGCTTTGTCTATTCCAGAAATCGCAGTCCTCTTTTCCAGGAGGAAAGACAGGGATTGCATCATCCAACTCATATTCGGAGAATGATACCCATGAATGCCAGTAAAACATTTTATCAGCAGGTTGGCTTCACCCCTTCGTCTAATTTTGAGGAATATTTGGTCGATCGGTTTCAAAGAACAATTCTTTTTTGGGATATCATGAGGAAGCGAGGAAATAATTATCTCGCTCATCTTAAAGCCGGGCAGCCGCCAATCCTGATCTTCGATTATGAAAAGGTAATGGACGGGAAAGAATTTGCCAAGCCGGTAAACTATTCCCTGGTGAGAATCATCGATCGACGACGAAAAAAATCCACGCCCACTTCAGAAAGGAACGAGCGGCGGACCACCAAGAAAGGGGAAATCATCGATAGCGACGGCCTGCCCGCCCGGCCGATCGTCATTATCGATCCCCGCGCCGGGCATGGTCCGGGCATAGGCGGATCTAAACTGGATTCTCAGATCGGTATTGCCGTCGAGTTAGGCCATCCGGTCTATTTCATCCTGTTTACTTCCGATCCCGAAAAAGATCAGACCATGGTAGACGTCCACCAGGCTGAGATTAAATTTCTTGAAAAAATAATCGAACTGCATCCCGATGCACCTCGGCCAGCGGTGGTTGGAAACTGTCAGGCAGGATGGGCCGCTGCCCTGATCGGAGCAGACCGGCCCGATCTGACCGGTCCGCTGATCTTTAATGGTTCACCGCTTTCCTATTGGGGAGGAACCGAAGGACGCAATCCCATGCGCTACCGGGGCGGTCTCTATGGCGGAGCATGGCTCACTTCGCTGAGCTGCGACCTGGGCAACGGCAAATTCGACGGCGCCAATCTGGTTGCCGGTTTTGAAGATCTGAATCCGGCCAACACCTTCTGGACTAAGTACATCCATCTCTTCCACAATATCGACAGCGAAGAAAAGCGTTATCTTGATTTTGAACGATGGTGGAGCGGGTTTTACCGAATGAACTCCGACGAGATTCATTATATCGTCGATCGCCTATTCATCGGCAATGAACTCGAGCAGGGCAAACTCTGGCTTGAGGACGGGCGGTTGATAGATATGCGGAACATCCGCTCGCCGGTGTTCGCCTTTGCTTCCGAAGGGGACAATATTACCCCTCCCCCCCAGGCTCTCAACTGGATCAGGAAAGTCTATGGCACTGTTGACGAGATAAAACGATGCAACCAGATCATCATCTATATGGTGCATGAAAAGGTCGGTCATCTGGGAATTTTCGTTTCGGGCAGCGTAGCCCGCAAAGAACATCGGCAGATTCTCGGCAACCTGGGCTGGCTTGAATATCTCCAGCCGGGCCTCTACGAAATGGTCATCGACGAACCTCCCCGCCATCCCAAGCATGAGGACTGGCGGGTCCGCTTTGTGGAGCGGAATATGGAGGATATCATCAAGCTGGACGACAACATGATCGACAACCATGCTTTTGAGAAGGTGTACAAGGTTTCACGGCTGAACGACGCGATGTACCGACTCTTTCTGCGTCCATGGATCCGTCTGTCCGTAAATGAACCTATGGCCGACATGATCACCCGGTTACATCCTCTGCGAATGCAGCGATATCTGATCTCCGACTTGAATCCCCTGGTTGCGCCGATAAAAGTGCTGGCTGAAGAAGTCAAAAACAATAGACAGTCGACGCTGGATGACAATCCGTTCGTTGCCGTGGAGAAAGTTTACTCAAAGTGGTTCGAGATCAGCTTGAATCTCTTTCGGGATTTGCGTGATCAGAATCAGGAATATCTCTTTAAATCTCTTTTTGACAATCCTCTCACCACTCCCTTTTTTGGAAAACTGAAACCGGAAGAGAAGGTCATGGTCCACGAACATGAGGAAAGCAACCATGAAAGTGAACTGATAAGATTGCGCCGTCTCTCTGAAAAAGGTGGGTTTGTAGAGGCTTGCATCAGAGTGATGACCGCTGTGGCCGGACTTGACCGGATAATAGATGTCAGAGAATTTCAGGTTGTTGAGCAGATCATTCAGAACAACGATAAATTGAAAATATTGACTCCGGGTGAGTTCAAGATCATTGCCCTGGAGCAGGCGAACATCCTGGCCGCCATGCCGCAGCAGGCGATCAGGGCCCTCCGGCTGATGCCGTTGTCCCAAGAAGAGCGAACGGATATAATACGTATCGCCGAGATGGTCGCCAAAGCAGATGAGCAGGTCATAGGCAAAAACGAGAAAAAAATTCTGACATCCCTCAAGCAGGTTCTACAAAGAAAGAACAAGGCGCCGATCAGGCAAACCGTCAAAAAGATAAATTGAAAGGTTATTGGCAAAAACATCAGCGCAAATGAGCAGAATCTTAGAGCCGGTAGCGGATCCCTGCCGACCGCCACCGGCTCTAGCATGACACGTTGCAACATTTTTTAACAAAAAATATCGAAAATCAGGCCTTGAAAGCTCATGGATCATGCATATTATATAGTTATAACAAAATGCTAATCCATTTTACTCCAGGGCACCAGAAATGGTGCAGTGCAACATTTTTCTTCTTGACAGGAATACCATTCGAATTATAGTCGTTGTTAAGGCGAACAGAATCCAGGTAGGAGGTCTGTGATAGACGACAGTATTACTGATCATAGAAAAATGACCAAAGTGGACTAAAAAGGAGATAACAATGGAAACAGCACAATTTGCCAAGCAAACCCTTGGAGTACAGAAAACTATTTTCGAAAACAGTTATAACGCTATTGTTATGGCGCAGGATCAATCAGAAAAAATGTTTCATGGCTATATGGAGAAATTGCCGTGGGTAACCACTGAAGGCAGAGAATCTCTGCAAAAAACTATTGATATTGCAAAGCAGGCACGAAATGATTTTAAAAAGGCAGTTGATGACGGTTTTATAAAATTCGAGGCTCTTTTCGAAGAGAAATAGTCAAGAAAAGACTAACCAGAGACCATACTGCATACGACGTGCCGGGAATTTCCTACCGGCACGTTTTTTTTGGCCTTTAAACCAAGGAGAATTATAGGTTCGCTTATGAATGATTTATTCACAGCACTCACAGACTGGAACAAATTGCTGATGACCCAAATCTTTGCGGCCGCCTATTTTACCGAAGGAATGAAAAACTATTCAGACGAGTTTCTTCATCCACTCATGGCGGCTTCCCAAAAGTTCGCTACCATTGAATCCAAGCGCTTCTTTCAGCGCTCCCCCGAGGATAATTATCGTGCTTACGCGGAGCTGTTCAAATTGAACTATGATCTGATAACACGATATACCATGGGCACTCTTGACACCCTTGACAGATACAACGAGCGTGAATTAGCCCGCTTTTTCAAAGCCTGCTACACCACGCTTCTTGACTCAAGAGGCGAATCACTCAGCGATTACTTATCCCGCCATGAAGGAATCCTGCGTCGCGTTGTTGCGGAATTACCCAAAGCGATTCAGGACATTGAACCCGAATATGGCTTTCACTTTGAACGTTACCCGGAAAGTCTGATTACCCAGACGCAACGGTTTGTCCTGCGCCGTGTCGTTCCAACGGAACAGGGGGTCAGAACGGACAATAGTTTAAAACCTGTTCTTATCGTCCCGCCCTTTGTGCTTGGCGCTAATATTCTTTCTTTTCTACCGGGCGAGAGAAAAAGCTACGCCCACAGTTTCGCCAACAAGGGAATCCCCACCTACATCCGCATCACAAAGGACATTCAGGAAAATCCAGCGGTACAGACGATGTCTCTGGAGGATGACGCCCGCGACACCCGTTATTTTTGCGAGGTCATCAAGAGAAGGCACGATCAGATGGTTACCCTGAACGGCTATTGCCAGGGAGGATTCTCATCCCTATGCAACATCCTTTCCGGAGAGCTCGATGGATTGGTCGATGCGCTGATAACATGTGTCGCCCCCATGGACGGCACCCTGAGCAAAGGCCTGGGTAAATTCCTCCATGCCCTGCCCAACAATTTCCATGACCTGGCCTATGGCACTCGAAAGTTGGTCAACGGCAACAAAATTGCCGATGGCGACTTAATGGGCTGGATATATAAATTGAAAAGTATAGAAGACTCGGGCCCCATAATTGCCTTCTTCAACGACATCATGATGTTGAGCGGCAAGGATAATCGCCCGGTGGCAATCAAAAAAACGATAGCCGCGCTCAACTACTGGCTGCAGCGGGAGCGGTCGGATCTGCCGTTATCGGTGACCGAGACGAGTTTTCGTTCCTACACAATTCCGGTGACAAGCGATGGCACCTTGCCGGTGACGATCTTTGGCAAGAAACTCAATTTTCACAGAATCCAGGAGAAAAACATCAAATGGCTGCTATGTTATGGCGAGTCGGACGACCTGGTGGAAAAAGAAGTGGCCCTTGTTCCGCTTAATTTCATCGATGTCGAGGTAACCCCTTTCCCCAAAGGCCATGTAGCAATCGCAACCTCATGGTCCCACCCGGAATCAAGCTGTGCACTGGATTCCGTATTCGGCGAGGAAAATTATTCAGGTCCGGTCCGCTTTCACCTGGATCTGGAGAAGAAAATCGCTGATGCTGCTGTAGAAGCGGTTTAAACAAGCAATAGAACAGCAATGGCCTTAAATCCCAACGACCGCTAAGAGCGCAAGCTGTGATTCCTGCGCTCTAGGGGAAAAAGTACCTTACGAAATTCATTCAAGAAACAAGATCTGAATTTCCAAGGTACTGTGGGCCTAAAACCAAGCCTTATGTCCCCAGATCTCCTCTTCCAGACTCTCTTTGTCTTTTTTCAACTGGAGATAGAGTGATGCGTTTTGGATAGCCAAACCGCACTGTCGGGCAATGGCTCCCATCAGGGCAACGTCATCGTCCGATATCACTCTCTTGGTGCCGCTATACAAGCCTATAATGCCAATCACTTTTCCCTGGACTGAAATCGGCAGGTGCAGCATGGACACAATGCCTTCGGCCACACGTTCTTTTTTATAGTCAATCGCGTAGGTGTTGACGTCGTCAATAAGTTCAACCTTATTTTTCAATACCGTCTTGATTCGCTTTGAGCTGACCGGTCCCTTATTGAGATAGGTTTCACTGAGGCCATAGCTGGCAACCAGTTTCAATTCCTTGGTCGTTTCATCCAACAGCCTGATAGTCACGCCGTGCAGATCGAAGGCCAGGGTGATCTCGGAGGTCATCAGGTGCAGAACAACCTTGATATCCAATGAAGAACTCAGATTTTCTGAAACGCTTGCCAGCAGTTCCAGGTTACGCTTAATCCGGTATTCCGTATGAGCCCGAAGAATGGCAATACCTCCCTGATCAGCCAGACCTTTTAAAAAGTCAATCTCCTCTGCACTGAAATCCCGTGGTTCGGAAGTGTACAGCACCAGGATACCAATAGGATCTTTTGCAGCGACGACCGGTACGACGAGCAGGGATGCTATACCTTCTTTTTTCTTGACATCGTGGTTTTGCAGACGGGGATCGGTAGTCGCGTCACGAACTGCCAGATAACCTCCTTTCATGAGGATATCATGGGTGATATCTCGTCCTCTGGCCGGGCCTGCGTGGATATATTCATCCGAGAGCCCCACCTGGGCAGCCGGATAAAAAAGACCATCAGCATCGTGGGTGCTCCTTATCAGAAAGAGGGAACACGCCTTACCATGCATTGTCTCCACGGCGCTCTTGACAATAAGATCAAGAATTTCTTCACGATTTGAAGAATTTTGTATCGTCTTGATAATTTTACAGAATACCTTAAAATAATCATCGCACTTAGTCATAATCGCCTTGCTCCAATTTTTTCCCTGTGATTATTTTACCGCTCACCAGAGATCATGAAAATACGTGTATAACTCCAGGCCTGTAAACATTCAGCAGTGCTCCAGAGGCGGACAAGCAGGCGACGCCTTTATGGGGCGGGTTCTAAACCCGCCCTGCCATGCACGGCCGTCTGAGTGTATGCATATGGGGAACTGCGGAATGTTTACTCATTATTTATCTCGTTGACGAAGCCAGTCCGCGATGCGTGGCGCAAATTCCCGCTGGCATTTTGAACTTACATAAATTCCGATATGGCCTGTATCAAAACATATGTCCTCCTTATCCTTGGAACCAATCATGGAAGTGAACTGATCACAAGCCTCCGGAGGGACGAGATGATCGAATTTTCCATAAAAATTCAACACCGGCATGGTGATTTTCTTCAGTTCAACCCGCTCGCCGTCAATTTCAAGTTTTGACTGAATCAGCAGATTTTTTTTATAAAAATCGACGATAAACTGTTTAAAGGTGGCAGCGGGAACATCAGGGCTGTCGAAAATCCATTTCTCCATGCGGATGAAGTTCTCAACATAACTCTTGTTATCAATATTCTGCAGAAACCCTACATACTTATCGATTATCAACCGCGCCGGATTGAGCAGCAGGAAGCCGAGGTTCATGACATCACCCGGCATATTGGCATAAACGTCGCCAAGTACATGGGCATCCGTCTGCTTCATCCAGATATTCAACAAGCCTTTGTCGGTATCGAAGTTGGTGGGAGTAACCGTGGTGATCAGATTTTTGACTTTATGGGGATTGAGGCTGGTATAAATAACCGAAAAGACACCACCCATGCATATGCCCATGATATTTATCTTTTCCAGCTTTTTCGTTTGGCAGATAAAATCGACGATGTTGGCGATATAACCTTTCACATGATCGCCGATAGTCTGGAACTGATCCTTGCGGGTTGGATAGCCCCAGTCGATCATATACACCTCGACTCCTTCATTGAGCAGAGTCTCGACAACGCTGCGCTTGGGCTGAAGATCGAGCATGGTCTCCCGGTTGATCAAGGCATATATGACCAGCAAGGGTGTCTTGAACCGTTTTTTCTGCGGCTTGTAATGCTTCAGTTTTACCCGGTCCTCCTGGTAAACAACGTCATACGGCGTGGTGGATATGGCAGTATCGAGTACGCCGGTCAGTACGCTTGAAGCCTTCTTGAGCCGGTTGGTGGTGGCTTTCCGGTCCTCGCGGATGTTCTTTATAATGAGATCAACTGGAATTTTGACCTGATTCATAAACTGTTATCTCCAATAATTATTGCCGGATTACCGGCGTTTATTGCGCATTCAGTTCATGCTGCAGGGTCTGCACCTGCCTGGTTAGTTCGTTGATTTTCCGTTTCATTATGTAGATGTCTTTATAGACCTCATCCATCTCCTTATTGGTTGGAATCTGCAGGTCCTTGACAAAGGTACTGATCACCTCATTCTTCACTGACTTATAGGCAGCGAGGGAGCCGATGAAATCGTTGAGCACGTGAGTATATTCATGCGATTTGAGCAATTCCATGTAATTGCCCTCGAGCATCTTTATCCATTCGGCGTAACTTTGTTTGTAGTCGTCCGGGAACTCCCCATTCTCAAGCATCTTTTTGACTTTTTGCTGCATCGCCAAGTTAGTCTTTTCAAGTGGAATCGAAAAAAGATAGACCAGCTCAACCAGATGCGAAAAATATATGTTCGACTTATCGACCAAGGTACTCAGTCGCTCATGGAACTCCCGGGGTAATCCTATCTTGGGAATTTTGAAATATTTCTGAAACTCGGTCCGGTACAATTCGCGGAAAGATTCGAAGGAGGCGTGGTCGAGGTCGTCGAGATTATATGCCTTGGTATGCTCTCCGACGGTGGCAAAACTTTTGATGAGCTGGGATTGAAATTCCGTAAAGTTTTCCATGGAATCCCCTGCAGCCTCAACTATGGCCTCAATATAATTGCTGGTGTTTTTCAGTATTGCCTGCTGGTTTTCAGGTGTCGTTACCAGCTTGATAAAGGAGATATAACTGTTGACTGAGGTTTCCCAGGCTCGGTAAGTTTTATGTTTTTCGCCTAATGACTCTCCGTCAGCGAAAAAGTTAAAGTTGGAGCCATGTCCCTTCTCGGTCCCTTCGGGGCCGGAATCTGTGTTTTGCCACATTTTCCGGCCTGTCTCCAACCATGCTTTAAACAGTGTGACCATCTCGTTGCCCTGCTGAGCGGTGTCTAACATAAACATCTCCTCCAGCGGTTACGTTCTTGGTTTTCTGATTAAATACGCTTTAGTTCCAGCCCTCACAACGCGTTTATTTACTGCGGTTCCGAAATGCCTCACTGAACAAGTTGAATGATTCAAGATCTTTCAGGGTTTTTTCCGCCAGGTTCGAAAAGTCCATGCCCATATTCAGGTAGGCATTAACCTGATCGTCCATTGTTTTTCGATACGTCAGGTAGTTCTCTATGGTCTTTTCAAGATAGCTTTCAAAAAATTCATGCAACAGATTTTCGCCGAACTGGATGATAAGATGGAGCAGTGATACCGGCAGCAAGCCCTGATCCTTCTTCGCCTTATTCATGATGATCTGGGTGAGGACCAGGGCAGTCGTATCTTCCTGGCTATTCACATCCTGGACCTCAATCCGGTTGCCCGCCTTGATGAGCTCGGCAACGTCATCAATTGTAATATAATTACTGTCACGCGTATTATAGAGTCGCCGGTTCGGATATTTTTTAATTAGGATTTTGTTTTCCATTGGTACCTCCATTGACGCAGGCAAGGACATACCTTGTACAGATTATGGTAACAAAGTCGGCCCCTTTCCGGCGGCGGCCTTAGCGTGCCTTCCTAACCTACCTGACTATCTTTAAGATTATTATTTGACATACATCATTCATGTTACAGCGCAACATAAAAACTGTCAATCGCAATGACCTCATGCTCTTGATTTCTTTACAGGCGCGAATTAACCTTAGACAAACAGGAAAATGCTTGATATACTTTTTTCATAAGCTGCTGTGCAGTGCATCATTTTTCCTTAACAAACGCCCCATCGACAGTGTTGATGGAGCAAATGTTTTGTCTGCGTCCCTTAAGAAATAATGTACCGTTTTCGGATAGAAAAATTCATTACTTTTAAAAAGGCATGCATTTTTCAACTGCTGTGCCCTCTTTGCTTTCTCTTATATTAATAATTTCTATCCGATATGCGGACGTCTAACTATTGGCAATTTACCGCCAATGTCCGGACGCGGAAGGAGGAATTCCGGATTTTCCTCCGTTCATTCAGACTGGCTCCGCCGGACGTGAGGTTCCGGAGTCATATTGTTACTCATTATAGGTCTACCGAAATGAAGTACTATATGAATCCCTGTACGGAAATGAGGAGCGTGAGACTGGCAGGCCATAAGGGGGATACTCTTTTAATCCCTGTGCTTTGTGGGGGATGAGTATCTTCGAAGTTCATTCATAAAAACAGCAAATGAATTTCCAGGATACAAATCAGAAATCGGAGAATTTGCAGAGAAGGAAAAGCCATCCGGTAGTGCACGTGGCCAGGCCATTCGGCACTGGTTGAAGAAAACCATTGTTCTAGGATTTTTTCCACAGGAGGCGTGAATTATGGAACCAACAAAAATGACGAAGCAAATGATTGGCTTTAATAAAGCTGTATTTGACAATGCATTTAACGGGATTGCTTTTATGCAGGACTATTCGGGGAATTTGATGGACGGCTTTATTCGTCAATTCCCGTGGGTTACGGAACAAAACCAAAAGTCGATGAAAGATTCTATGGAATTTATGAAAAAGGCCAGGACGGATTATAAAAATGCGGTAGATCAGGGATTTGAACAGCTTGAGAAACTGGTCAACACAGACAAATTCAGCATGTGAGGGTATATTAATGCAAGGTATATTAATGCAACATCGGGAAACGCTATCAAAAGCAATTCGCTACCAGAAAACAGCATCGGATAATGCATTCTCCATCATTTCAATTTTTCAAAACAGTGGCGAACAGATGCTGAAAACGACCTTGGATCAATTTTCCTGGATTCCTGAAAAAGGGAAAAAGGATTATCTATCCTGGTCGCAGAATTATATGCAAATGACCGAGAAAATGAAATCCTATATTGATAAGGGTTACGAAGAGGCCGAACGGCTCTTTGCCCGAACAGAGCTAACCGCTCCGGAACCTAAAGTACCGCAGGTTCAGCAAAAAAATATCCCGGCGCCTCCAGCAGTTTCCAAGCAGAATGCAGGATCTTCCAAGCAGAATGCGGAGAAGCTGGAGAAATCACCTGATTGATTTTAAAAATTAATGACGCCTCTCCTTAGTATCTTAGAAATTCATTTCTTCTTTGATGGCGTCGTAAAAACTCTTCATCCACTTCGTTGTGCGCCTTCAGGAAGTGCCCTTGGGGTACAAATTTTCAATCATTACGACGTACTTTAGTACGACGAAATGATTGAAAATTTGCGCGCCTCGCATATGAAGCTTTGTACTTAGCCATCCGAAAATTCAGGTTTTTACGAGTTTGTCTTGTTTCATATGAATGAATTTCTAAGATACTTGTCCCCCACAAAGCAAGGGGACTAAATAGAGTACCTCTTGAGTGACGTTAGAGACAAGAAATGAGAATATAAAAAAACCCGACCTAGGCGCATTTTATTCGCCGAGGTCGGGTTTTCTGTCTTGCCTGGATGCGGCATGTAGTCAGACCGATTATATTCGACTAACTTTTTCTCCAACAATACAACCTCTCCGTCTGATTATCTCCCAGCGTCTTGTTCCATCATCGTACCATGGTTATCTCTTAGTTGAGTCTGTTTCAACCAACCCCGGCAAACAGGAATATGCCGGGATGAGTACCTTGAGACAGATTATTTCTTGCAAAGGATCAAGAAACAATCTGCAAGGTGCTAAAACCAGGAGCATGCTATGGATGAACATTGCCGGAAAGCATTACAATACCTGACAGGAAATGTCGGGAGCGCAAAGACGAATGGAAGTTGCAGAATCGACAATGATGTTGCCGAGGTGGAACTGCTGGATTCATATTCCCGGGCTGTTACCACCGTAGTGGATGCTGTGGGACCCGCTGTCCTTATGGTCTCCCGGAGAAAATCCAGCGCCGGCGTTACCGGACAGGAAGGGGCGGGCTCCGGAGTAATTATTACTCCGGATGGATATATCCTTACCAACAACCATGTCGTTCAGGGAGCAAATGCACTCTCTGTGACCAAACAGGACGGCGTCACAATGGATGCGGTTTTGGTTGGAACCGACCCGGCTACGGATCTTGCGGTTATCAGAACCAATGGATCAGATCACCTTCCTCATGCGGTACTCGGAGACTCGGGCAAATTAAAAGCAGGTCAGCTGGTTATCGCAATCGGGAACCCCTTCGGTTTCAATTCAACCGTATCGACCGGTGTGGTGAGTGCTCTCGGCCGCAGTCTCCGTAGCATGGAGGGGCGTCTCATCGAAAATATTATCCAGCATACAGCACCTCTTAATCCTGGTAATTCAGGAGGACCGCTCGTCGATTCCAGGGGAAGAGTCGTCGGCATCAATACAGCCATAATCGCTATAGCTCAAGGCATCGGCTTTTCCGTTCCCGCCGATACCGCTACCTGGGTTATATCTGAAATACTTGTCCACGGCAGGGTGCGCCGCGGATTCCTGGGTTTTGCCGCCCAACAACGGCAGCTCAATCGCCGTCTGACCCGGTTTCACAATTTGCCCAATAATTATGGAGTGGAGGTGGTCAGAATCAGTCCGGACGGACCTGCGAAGCAGGCGGGAATTAAAAAGGGAGATATCATCGTCTCCGTGGAAGGTAAAAAAACCGAAAGTGTCGACGACCTTCATCGCACGCTCTCGGTTCATGAGTTGGGCACTCCAATCGACCTGGTTCTTCTTCGCGGACAGGAACAGATGACTCTGAACGTTACTCCGGTTGAAGCGGTCCAATGAAATACGACGAAAGGAGGATTACTTGATCGGCGCCATTGCAGGAGACATCATAGGTTCGGTATACGAGCATAACCCAATCAAGACCAAGAACTTTCCGCTCTTCCAACCGTGGTGTGTCTTCACAGACGATACGGTACTTACTGTTGCCATTGCCCAGGCAGTCCTCACGAAGCGTTCCTACCTGGAGGTGGTGCGGGAAATGGGACGGCGATATCCGGATGCGGGTTATGGCGGTTCCTTTACAGGCTGGCTCGGGTCGAACAACCCTCGTCCCTACAACAGCTGGGGCAACGGTTCCGCCATGCGGGTCAGTCCCATCGGCTTTGCCTTCGATTCCGAGGACGAAATTCTTCGGCAGGCAAGGAAATCCGCGGAGATTTCTCACAATCACCCGGAGGGCATCAAAGGAGCGCAAGCTACTGCTCTTACGATCTATCTGGCGAGGAACGAAAAAGGGAAAGAGCACATCCGCACTCGAATCATGGGGCAATTCGGCTATGACCTGAACCGCAGCATCGAGGAAATCCGGCCTACGTATTCGTTCGACATCTCCTGTCAGGGCACAGTACCAGAAGCCATTATCGCCTTTCTTGATTCCTCCTCGTATGAAGATTCCATCCGAAATGCCATTTCGCTTGGTGGCGACAGCGACACTCTCGCCTGCATCACCGGTGGCATCGCCGAAGCCTTCTACGGTGGAGTTCCGGAGGATATTTCCTTGAAAGCACAGGAATATTTGACGACGGAACTTCTGGAAATCATCGAGGCGTTCTACAGAAAATACAGAGAGATTTGATTTGTGTCGATTTAACCATTTTCGACTTCAGGGTGCAAAATTTGCTTAAATCATTCATCTCTGCCTTGCGGGCGTTAGAGTAATTACAGAAAAATCGGTCTTGTCCAAATATGATAATCGCGCAAAAAGTCATCGAAGTTGCTGAGATGGACTCTGGAAAAAGCTCGATATACTAGGCGTAGATCGGGCTTTTTACGAGTCCATCAAATAGCAGGAGGATTGCCTATGTCACTCGGCTTCTACGATCTGATTGGAACTGATACAGGAACCATCTCCTGGTGGCAGATGTCTCTCCGGGCGTTAGTGATTTTTTCGGTGACCTTACTGGTCATCCGTCTCGGATCAAGCAGAATTTACTCCAAATTCGGTAGTCTTGATATTGTCTTGGCCATCATCCTCGGTTCGACCTTAAGCCGGACCCTTACCGGAAATGCTCCCTTCGTCCCGACTATGGTGGCGGCATTGATCCTGATCCTTGTGCATCTGCTGCTGGTAATGCTGGCCCTGAGCAACGACACTATCGGTACCCTGATTAAAGGCAAGGAAATACAGTTGGTCAAAAACGGCGAAATACTTCACGAGGAATTGAAAAAAGCCCGTTTGACGGAAGACGATCTCATGGAAGCGATCAGACTGCAAGGCGGTGTCGAGTCGGTAAGCGAGGTAAAGAGTGCCTATATGGAAAGAAATGGCAATGTCAGCGTTATAACCTGATGTGTCACTTTGCTGCGCTCCTACCACGGAGCATTTATGTCCCGTCGGTGCTATTTTGTTGCAAGCACGGTGACAAGACCGTTTTCGTCGGCGAATTCGACATGAGCAAAGCCAACACGGGAAAGTTGTTCCTCGACCCATTTGCCGGACAATTTGAGTTTTCTATAAAAACTTTTATACAGGCACCATTTTTCTCTCTCTTTTTTATAAATAATATCATGCACTTTTACTGTTTCCTGCTCATATTCCAGAAAACAGGTGAAAATCATATTACTGTCGCTTCTAACCGGGATAAATCTATCGAGTTCGGACAATTCTGCCGACAAATCCCGAAATGTGACAATGAATCGCCCTTGTTCCTCTAACAGGTCATATACCTTGTAAAATAGAGATAGAATCGTATCTTTGGAATCCAGATGGATCAAGGTATCCGTCATACAGACGATTATTTCAACCTTGTTGCCGGTATATTTATCGAAATTAACCAGGTCATCCCGGACGATGCTGATATCCAGCCCTAAAGAATTATCCGCCAGTTCTTTCAACAGTTTATCGTCAAGGTCTATAGCCGTTACAGAAAATCCGGCCTGGGCTAACGGAATTGACTGAAAACCGCAGCCTGCTCCAAGATCGATGGCTATACCGGACTGTGCGGGAGAAATCCCATGTTTTTGGAAAAAAGCGGCATTGGTATCGATACCACTCTTAAAGCCGCCAAACATCCATGAGTAGACGTCGGATAAAACCTGATCGTAATGTTGCCTGACAGTTGCCATTTGCTTCATCTCCACCTTGTTTAAGGAAAACACCGGCCATAGTATTCATAAAAACTTTACGCCGCCATCATAATTGATCGGTAACCAGCACCCGACCCTTGGCGCCCAAGGCTGTACGACCATCCTGACCTTTGATGCGACCGCGCAGGTCAACGATATCACCCCGTAGTTTTGCATTTGGAGTAACCTTTACCACGAGCCATTCCAGACGAATTTTTTCGTCTGCGTAAATGGGCCGGCGAAATCGGACCCAGAATTCAAGGCCGACCATTTGCCCTTTCTTCGAAAAGTGACTGGCGGTCAGTCCAAGAAGTAAAGCCGTTGTATATGTCCCGCTGGCTGTTGGTTTGCCATACCGGGTTGTTGCAGCAAATTCCGTATCAAAGTGTATCGGATTGCAATCCCCTATAGCCTTTGCATATAACGCGGCAGTTAATGGTGAAAGTGTAACATCAGAGGCAAAGCGCTCTTTGGCATATGCTTTCATTGGCTATCTCCAGAAAATGAAAATGTCTCAAAAAGCTGTTTTCAGGAAAGAAGACAAACGAGTCTCACTTCTATGGAATACCTATAGTATATTAGGTTGCCTGACAAGTATTTTATTCTATCCATGCGTGTGCTTACCGGTTTGCGGGCGTTCAGATGCAAAATCCCGCTCGAAATCGAGTACTCGCCTATGGTATGCTGCGGTTAGGCTTAGCTCTGCAAGTTGATGTATGAAGGAAACCCTAACCAAACATCGATAAAGGAGGGATTCTCCATGACTGAAACAACGGCAAGAGAAGGTTTTCAGGAAATAACTTTGGCAGTGAACGGCAAGGAGCACAAAATCGCCGCGCAGGGGGACACGCCGCTTTTGTGGGTTATCAGGGAACAACTCCATCTTACGGGGACAAAATATGGGTGCGGTATCGGCCGCTGCGGCGCCTGCACAGTACTCGTTGAAGGAAAAGCCGTCCGATCCTGTATCACGCCGGTCTCCAAGGTTGCAGGAAAAGAGATCACCACCATCGAAGGGCTGTCAGCGGATGGTACCCACCCCTTGCAGAAGGTATGGATCGAAAAGGATATCCCCCAGTGCGGGTATTGTCACTCCGGCCAGATCATGAGTTCAGCGGCCCTTTTAAGAGAACATCCACAGCCGACGGATAAGGATATCGACCGCGCCCTCTCCGGCAATCTCTGCCGATGCGGGACGTACCAGCGAATCCGTGAGGGCGTCCAAACTGCCTTCGGAATAGCTAAAGAAGAGCTAAGAGAGCAGACGGTTGCGAGTCCCTCCGGCACAGACGAAGAAACAGCCGTAAGCCTGAACCCGTTCATTCGGATCTGCTCCGACGGATCGATTCTTCTGGTCATAAACCATTCCGAGATGGGACAGGGAGTGTACACTTCTTTACCCATGCTCATGGCGGAAGAACTTGAATGCGATTGGACAAAAATCAGGGTCATGGCGGCGCCGGTTGATTCCGCCTACGACCACAGCCAATTTGGAAGCCAGATAACAGGCGGGAGCACAAGCGTTGCCAGCGAGTGGGAGCGGCTGCGCATGGCTGGTGCCGGCGCTCGGGAAATGCTCCTGAACGCTGCAGCCGATCAATGGCAGGTGGATAGGCAAAGTTGCCGTGCGGAAAATGGGGCGGTGGTGCACTCCAGCGGCAAAAAACTCGACTACGTTCAACTTGCCCGGAGAGCTGCCCTGCTTCCCGAGCCAAAAAACCTCAGATTGAAAGAACCCTCGGCGTTCAGGCTCCTGGGTCGTCCAATGCGAAGGATTGATACCCCTGAAAAAACCACTGGGAGCGGCATTTTCGGTATTGATGTCGAAATTCCCGGTATGCTCACGGCAGTGGTGGTGAAGCCTCCCGTATTCGGAGCAAAGGTAGTATGTTTCAAGGCAGACAAGGCCATGGCGCTTCCGGGCGTTAAAAAGGTTGTGCAGTTGCCCACCGGGGTAGCGGTGGTCGCGGAGGGCTTCTGGCTTGCGAGTCAGGCCGCAAAAACACTGGAAATTGATTGGGATGAGGGTTTTGCCGCCTCGATCAGCACAGAAAACATGCGGGAGCAGTATTCAAGTCTGGCTAAAGAAAAAGGTGCTGTAGCGAGAAAAGAGGGAAATGTTGAGGAGGCTCTACAGCAGGCAGCAAAACAAATCGCAGCCGAGTACGAAGTCCCCTACCTGGCCCATGCGACTATGGAACCTTTAAACTGTCTCGTCGATCTTCGCCCCGACAGCTGCGAGATCTGGACCGGCACTCAGGCTCAGACCTGGGATAGAGACGCTGCAGCACGTGTTGCCGGATTACATCCCGACCAGGTAAAGCTTCATACAACCCTTCTGGGCGGCGGGTTCGGACGCCGCGGCAATCCCCAATCCGATTTCGTGGTGGAAGCGGTGCAGGTGGCCAAAGCCGTGGACCAGCCGGTTAAGGTGATCTGGACCCGGGAAAACGACATGAAGGGAGGTTGGTATCGCCCTATGTGGTTTAACCGGCTCGCCGGAGGACTCGATGCCGGAGGAAATATTCAGGGGTGGAGGCACACCCTGGTCGGTCAGTCGATTGCTGTGGATACGCCGTTTGCAGGGATAATCCAAGATGGTATAGATGCGACTTCGGTTGAAGGAGCAGCAGATCTCCCCTACTCTATTCCAAATCTCCTCGTGGATCTGCACAGTCCGAAGATCGGTGTCCCGGTGCAATGGTGGCGCTCGGTCGGCCACTCCAACACCGCATTCGCTGTTGAAAGCTTTATAGATGAGCTGGCACATGCGGCAGGCAGGGATCCTTATGAATTTCGCCTCGGGATGCTTGCCGATTGCCCGCGGCACAAGGCTGTCCTGGTACTGGCTGCCGAAAAAGCCGGCTGGAACACTCCCCCGCCGAAAGGACGCGGGCGTGGGCTGGCTGTACACAGCTCCTTCGGCAGCTTTGTGGCCCAGGTGGCGGAGGTATCAGTTGAGGCTGAAGGAAAAGTGCAGGTTCACAAAGTGGTGTGTGCTATTGATTGCGGCAGGGTCGTGAACCCGAATACGGTTGAAGCACAGATGGAAGGCGGCATCGTTTTCGGTCTCACTGCGGCCCTCCATGGTGCCATTACTTTAAAAAACGGTCGCGTGGAACAAAGCAATTTCAATGATTATCCTCTCCTGACCATGAAGGAAATGCCGAAGGTTGAGGTGCATATCGTGAAAAGCAGCGAACCGCCGAGCGGAACCGGAGAACCGGGTGTCCCGCCGATCGCCCCGGCCGTGGCCAACGCCATCTTTGCCCTGACGGGAAAACGGCTCAGACGGCTACCCATCCGCTCCGAAGAATTGAAACGAGTCCATCATGATTGACAAACTCGTAAAAACCTAAAAAGCAAGGATGGCTAAGCAAAAAGCTCGATATACTAGGCGTAGTTACATTTTTAACCGGTCCGAAGAGCATTAATTATGTTGAAATATACTGACGCAGGCGTCCTGAAGGTCGCCTATCTTGAGAATGGTCCGATTAATGGCAGGCCGGTGCTGCTTCTGCACGGCTTCCCCTATGACGTGCATGCCTTCACAGAGATTACTCCTCTTCTGGTTTCAGCGGGCTGCCGGGTAATCATCCCCTATCTTCGCGGCTATGGCCCCACCCGGTTTCTCTCCGCCAATACGCTTCGCTCTGGACAGCAGGCGGCACTGGCACACGATCTGCTCGCCTTGATGGATACGCTCCGGATAACAAAAGCCGTACTTGCAGGCTACGATTGGGGAGGACGCGCCGCATGTATCGTCTCTGCTCTTTGGCCGGAGCGGGTACAAGGACTAGTTTCGGGAGGAGGATATAACATTCAAAATATTCCGGACTCGATAAACCCGCAAAAACCGGAAAACGAATATCGTTTCTGGTACCAATTTTATTTTCATTCCGAACGGGGACGAGCCGGCCTGGCCAAAAATCGTCACGATCTTTGCAAACTTCTGTGGCGGCTGTGGTCCCCTTTCTGGATTTTCGGCGAAGAGATCTACAGGCAGACCGCAACGGCCTTCGATAATCCGGATTTTGTCGAGGTTGTCATTCATTCCTACCGGCACCGCTTCGCGCTGGTTCCCGGAGATCCAGCGGTAGAGCAAACCGAACTTCGTTTAATCGGCCAGCCGAAAATTTCCGTTCCGACTCTTGCCCTTTTTGGCGATACCGACGGGGTCACTCCCATGGATGGATCGGAACAGGATCATCATTTTTTCACCGGAAGCTATGAACGACGCGTCATTTCCGGAGTGGGTCACAATTTACCTCAAGAGTCACCCCAGGACTTTGCCTCAGCCGTGCTGTCGCTCATCTGAGCGGGTGGACAAGGTAAACGAAGGACCTAAGCAGCCTGATCGGATGCAGAGTCAGGCGGAATTATAACCAGGAAAAGAAAAGGAAAAACCAGATGGACAATAATAAAAAGCGGGATTTTGATACAGCGGCGGCAGCCTGGGATGAGAATCCACATCGGGTCAGGTTGGCAGAAGAAGTGGCCACAGCCATAAAGGAACAGCTTGATTTAACGCCGGCTCTCCATGTTGCTGATTTTGGCTGCGGCACGGGCCTGCTCAGCTTTCAGCTCCAGCCGCTGGTCCATTCTCTTACCGGCATTGACAGTTCCCAGGGGATGCTGAAAATTTTTCAGGAAAAAGTTGAACAGCTCGGTTTGACAAATGTCCATACCCTGCTGGTCGACCTGGATAAGGGTGATAAACTGACAGGCAGCTACAATCTGGTTGTCAGCAACATGACACTTCATCACATCAGAGACCTGTCACAGCTTCTCAAGCAGATATACATGGTGCTCACGCCGGGAGGCACTGCATGTCTCACCGATCTTGACTTGGAAGGCGGTTTGTTTCATGAGGATAACACCGGCGTATTCCATTTCGGTTTTGATCGGCTGGAACTGCGTGAAAGCTTGGCGGAAGCGGGATTTATCGATATCCGGGACACCACTGCGACCGAGATCATCAAACCCGGCAAAAACGGAGAAGAGCGCAGATTTACCGTTTTTCTTATAACCGGACGAAAAAAAGAAGAGTGAAGATAAAGAGCTAACAGAAAAAGCGATTAACGTGGCCGCTCTCTTCGAGAAGGGGGGAACCAGGCTGGACTCATGGACATTAGAGGGAGGAGGAATGTCCACGAATCAAGCCTGATTCTTTTCCAACCTATGGGTGCAGGGAGGAGAGTACCCGTACCCATGATTCTGCCCCACTAGTACCTTTCGGACTATGCTGTGTCTCACTGTCATAACCGAACGGCAACTTCATTGTTTTCCAATATACACACGGATCATTACACTGATCTTTCAAAATCATTACAAAACCGCAATGTTGATAAAATAAGGATTGGCCCGACTTTCTCATCGCCCTGGCTACCGTGTATGCAGGCGAAAAAAAAAGCAGTCCGGAAATCAAAGAGTGTTTACGAAAAGTTCAAGCTAAGAGTCTGGAAAGATAATGCAGATAAAAAAGATTATTGACTACTTCCGGGAAATGATGCGGGGCAGTGCAGCCAAAAGCCACAGCATGCGATCTGTGCATGAAGCCGTGTCTTTTGGCCACCTGTACAATTCTACCGAAATGCAGCTAATCAGGTAATTCTCGGATAAGGACATTTCGGGACGAACCGGTATTGGTCTTGTCAGTTATTTAACCCAACGAACCAAGGCTTTCCAACCGGAATATTAATACCGACTTCATCAAGGATGATTTTAGCCATTAAATACCATGCGGTTAAGGCGCAAACGATTAGGTCCCAAGCGGCGAAGGTACCGACAGCTTCCATTTCAAACAGCTCTTTCAGATCAAGACCAATAAAACCAATGACCAGCGTACCGAAAAGAATGACAAGAGCTGTATGGTGCTTGAACGTGGCAATAAAGAAGATAATTGTGAAAAATGTCCAGACAAGCAGGTACATACCTAGCTCATGGGCATTGAATTTGAGAACTGGATAAGCTTTGACTATCTCGGGATTAGTACCAAAAATCACAAAGAGACAAAGAGAGATCCAGAAAGCGCCATACGCGGTAAAAGCACCGAAACCAAAGTTATTGCCGGTTCTGAACTCCAGCAAACCCGCAATCAACTGCGCTGTCCCACCAAAACATAATCCGATCCATAATACAGGCGCAAGACCGACCCACCCGAGATTATGAAACTGCAAGATTAGCGTAGTCATACCGAAGCCACCAAGACCTACAACAGCCGGGTTTCCTAATTTAACTTCTGCCATCTGAATATCCCTCCATAAATAAGTTATTTAATAGTCCACCGATTTGCTACTCCCGGTCCAAAAAACAATGTTCCACAATGTTCCGCACACGGGATCAAGCCAGAGCGTACTCTCGAAAAATAAAGAAACACCAAACTGAAGTTCTTATTTTTCGAACTAACCTTTCTCCATTACCTCCTTTCTTTAGTATTTATTGATGACTCCTAAAACGACATCGGAGCTGCCGAGATGGACTCTGGAAATAACCAGATATACCCAGATGTGATAATTGAAACGGCGATTCAGTACTACTCTACTGCGGTAATCGCCTTTTCAGATCACAACTACGTACATCGGGCATTTTACGAGTCCATCAGTATTGATAAAAGCTATTTGGATCTGTAAATCTATGGATCTGTGTGGATCTGCAGAACAAATCTTTACGATATAATACCACGTTACAGTTGGTTCGAACAGGAACTAATTCATTGTAAGACATATATTTTGCTCGTTGCCTCCAAATTGCATAACCTGCACCGAAGAAATCCGGGCGCAGTCTCCGCGGCGAGGCATTGCGAAAAGTCCAGGTTACCAGCGATACGCCGTATGAAAACGTCTACCGGCAATTGCTGAAACTCTTAATGTCCGCTATACAGTTTTTTGACTGTCTCTGGTATTTTTCCCTTCGCTACCAGGTGATTATCACGTCCAACCCCATAAAGTCCGAACCATTCCTCGGGATCCTCCAGGTCATGACGCGCTGAATCAGTCGGATCTTCGCCACTCTTCCACCACTCATCCTGCAGTTCAAAAAAGGAGATGCCGCAGAATTTTGAGCTTCCTCCGGCTGTACGGATATCCTGCCAGATTGCGCGAAACTCTCTTGGCACATCTTCCACCTTATGACCGCCAAAACCGGGAACCCAGGATTTGGGCTCAAAAGGCGAAGTGGATAATCCCACCTGAGTCACCAATATTGGTTTATCCGTGATCGCAGCCAGATCTTCCAGATACCCCTGATAACCGGACCCGGTGACGGAACCGGGCGGCGAGGTGCGTACTCCCCTGGCATAGCTGTAGACGTTCAGACAGACCAGATCGCCCAGATCAGGAGTCAGGACGTCTTGTTCAGGCACTTCGAGATCGGGCCGACCGGTGACGGGCCCGATATGGGTCCAGCTGGTGTGGCAGTAGAGATGTCTTTGGCCATATCGGCTCAATTCATATTCCATAGCTCCGTCGATCAATCTGGCGAGGGCGATTTCAGTTGGTGTACGGTTGCTTACCTGGATATATTTCCCCTTATAGCTTCGCACTTCGGGATGACGGCTATCAGTTCTGATAACCGATGCAGCCTGCAATTCATCACCAACGGAGAAGAGGACCAACCGGTCGGGTCTGCCGATCTGATAGACATGATCAATTACTTCCTTAATATTTTCCAGAGTTTTGGCAAGAAACGCTTCCGCCAGAAAATCCTCTTCATAAGCCCAGA
This sequence comes from uncultured delta proteobacterium, assembly GCA_963835305.1. Taxonomy (GTDB): domain Bacteria; phylum Desulfobacterota; class Desulfobulbia; order Desulfobulbales; family Desulfocapsaceae; genus Desulforhopalus_A. The sequence continues at coordinate 588,247 of CAWIEU010000002.1, read as the reverse complement.
TCCAGATATCCTGCCCATAGACCATGTCGGTCTTATCAAGTGCGGCAAAGAATTTTGACGGCATTTTCATGGGAAAGACGTGGATATAATTGACAGCCATGTCAGCCATCAAGCCAAGATGCTCTTTATAACGTTCGTCATTGCCGGGCGAAGCACCTTGCAGAGGTGTTTCATTGGGAAGATATGGTGAATAGCCAATTCCCCGGAAGAAGACCGGTTTATTGTTCTGAAGATCGATAATTTGGGAACCTTTCGCCACAAACCTGGCCGGAGCCGGTGTTGACGGCGACATTCCGGAAACTGTTTGTGAAGCCTGGATTGTTGTGCCGGCCATGCCGGTTACCAAAACAATGAATATCCAGAGAAAACGAATGCAGTGAATTTTATGCGGCATTTTGTAATTGGAGAAAATATCGAAAATAACCGGTGGATTTCCGGCACACCCCTCAATGCGGAAAAACAGTACAGAATGTAATCTTCAGTCAGACTTACCATAAAATCTTGTCAACCCCAAGCAGAATGACCAGGAAATTTTATGGCGTCGTAAAAACTCTTCATCTGCTTCGTTGCTGCATATTTTCAATCATTACGACGTACTTAACTACGCCGAAATGATTGAAAATAAAGATCATGGATAATTATGTCAGAGGGATTCAAAGTGTTTTATCATCCGCTGGCGCAATGCGGCATCAGGCAGTGTGCCAAAGCCTGCTTCCATATTGTCCTTCATGTGATATGTCCTGGATGTGGCGGGAATCACACAGGTCACCGCCGGATGACCGGCTATAAATTTCAGAAAATATTGCCCCCAGGTGCGACAACCCAATTCAGTACTCCATTCTGGAAGCGCCGCCCCGTTGACCCTGCGAAACAATTGGCCACGCTGAAATGGCCGATTGATCAGAGTGGCCATGCCCCGGTCGGCGGCCAGCGGAAGAAGACGGGTCTCGGCGTTCCGCTCCTGAATGTTATAGGTAAACTGCACGAAATCAAGTTGTTCCGTCTCCATTATTCGTGCCAGCTCTTTATGGTCGCGACCATGGGAGGTCGTAATGCCGATATAGCGAAACAAGCCCTGATATTTCCACTGCCGCAGGACCGGCAAATGAGTCTGCCAGTCGCGTAGATTGTGAATCTGCATCAGGTCTATGACCTGAACTCTGAGTCGCTGTTTTGACCGCTGCATCTGTTCGACACCTTGCTGCCTGCCGTCGGTCCAGACCTTGGTTGCCGCGAAAACCACATCCCGCTTGCCCGTAATGGTGAGCAGATCACCGACTACCGATTCGGCACGGCCATACATAGGCGAAGTATCTATCAGTTTGCCGCCTTTTTCGAAAAAGATCCGTACTACTTCAGCCAGTTGAGCTCTGATGGCAGGATCATGGCCGACATCAAAGGTACCGGAAGTTCCCATCCCCATAATCGGCAGCAGCTCACCCGAAGAAGGAATTGCCCTGGTAAGAGGCGTCCGATCCTGACTCAACAGATCCCCGGAGGGAATAACGGCGGACGCCGCCAGGGCGCCTGTACCCATGATAAATGTTCGGCGAGTGATATATGGACAATGATCGCCTGGCATGGTTACCTCCTGATTTTTATCTTCTCCATCAACGACCCGATTTGCCTGCGGCGATTTGCTCCTGACTGTTTCCCAGCCTGAAGGAAATCCAGGCCCAGAGACAGGCCAGCGGCGTGGCCGCCAGGGCGATACCCGCCCCGGAAAGTCCAATCGCCAGCATTCCGGCATATACCCAGGCGCTGACAGCATCACCACCACGGTATATTACGGTATCGATAAAGTTTTTTGCCTTATATTTCTCTTCCTTGCCGAGCACTACATAGAGCATCTCGCGCCCCGGCCGCATAACGGCGTAATTGCCGGATCGGCGCAAAATCTGCACAGTAATGATAAGCCATAGCTCCGGCATAATTCCTAACAGCAAGAAACCCGCCGACAGCAGCAGCGGCACGAGGCTCAGAGTCCAGCCGAGGCCGATAAGCTGAACGATCCGGCCGGTCAAAAAAAGTTGGATGGCCAGCGTGAGGCTATTTACACCGAGATCCATAGCGGCAAACAACGCGGTACGCCGTGCCGGATCGGCAAAGTGCTCCCGGATAATATATGCCTGCTGGAAATAGAGAAAAGTAGCCAAAGTGGTAAAAAGCAGCATCAAGACACAAATACCGATGAGGTATGGGGACTGTGCAACCAGCCGTACTCCCGCGAGTACACTGCCGCCTAGCGGCTTCGCATCGGCCGTATCCTTTTTGGGAAGCTGATCGAGTCCGAATGAAGGCGGCAAAGCGACCTGGGACCAGCGCCAGCCGGAGAGCCGGTGTATACAGAGAATTGCCCATGCCAAAAACAAGACCGAGACCAGCAGCAGATTAGTCGGCCCTACCGGCAGGACCAGAACGACCGTCACCACCGGACCGGCTAATGCACCGGCGGTACCTCCGGCGGCAATAATGCCGAAAAGTCGCTTGGCCTGGGCATTTGAAAATATATCCGCCATGAAACTCCAGAAAACGGAGACAATAAAAAGATTAAAGACGCTCACCCAGATAAAAAAGGCTCGCGCTACATAGACATGACTGATATCCGAACGAAAAAGAGCGAAAAACAGCAGCAGGTCGGCAATGAAGAAATAATAGACATAGGGCAGAAACTGATGCGGGGCAAAGTGCTTGGCCAACCATCCGAAAAATGGTACCACCGCCAGCATCACCAGAAAAGTACCACTAAACATCCATTGCAGATGCTCTACTCCACCGGCAATTGCCATTTCATCGCGCATCGGCCGGAGAATATAATAGCCGCAGAGCAGAGCAAAGAAATAACTGAAAGACCAGAAAAGGGGTCGCCATTCGCCTGGCTCGACAACCAGCAATTGGTTCCACCAAGCAACGACCCGATGTTTTACCCCGGACTCCGTCGTTGATCCGGGCGTCGAAGTGGTTGGCACAAGCACCCTCCATAGTCTGAGATGGAACGGCGGACCGAGCCGCACAACATCTTCACGAAAATGGTGATGTTTACATCGATTGTCAACAAACCCCTCCCTCTCTTTTTTGGTTCCAAAGCCGGGAGTTTTGGCCATTATTTCTTACCATCTCTCCTACTCTACCAAATTCTTTATAAAAATTTCTTGACACCAGGTTAGGAAAATCTATCGTACTGGTTAACTGCGAGATGTTTTCTACCTTCTTGCGCAGTGCAAACCGTACCAAAAAAAATCGGATCAGTCGCCGAAACGAACAAAGGACTTCAAATAATAGAAAGGCCGTTTTGACGGTTCCCGGCTTGATTTGCGTTGCCGCTCTTGCTAAACTTCTGCGAAGAAATTACCGGGAATCGAGCACGTTCAAATATTTCAGAATGAACGCCCATTAATTTAACAAAGGTTTTAAGGACAGCTCTATGGTACAATCCATTCTGGCTATCAGTATCGGAGCATCGGCCGGAGCGGTGTTGCGATGGCTGCTGGGCCTCTCACTTAATGCACTGTTCCCTACTCTTCCACCGGGAACCTTGGCAGCCAATATCGCAGGTGGCTATCTGATAGGACTTGCTATTGCCATCTTCGCCGGTCACCCCGGCCTGGCTCCTGAATGGCGGCTAATGATCATCACCGGCTTTCTCGGTGGACTTACCACTTTTTCGACGTTCTCCGCCGAAGTCACCGTCCTGCTCCAGCAGGGCCGCCTATATTGGGCCGGTCTGGCAATTTCTGTCCATGTTCTCGGTTCGTTAGTCATGACCATGCTCGGCATCGCAACCGTCACCTTTTTACAACGCATCTAGATTGGAGACATTATGCATGGCTATCAATTGACCTTCTTCACCCAACAGGACCGCAAGCATCACGGTCTTCCCCTGGCACAATGGCTGCTCGAAGAAGCGCGCAACATAGGGATCAGCGGGGCGACCTTAATTCAGGCTTCGGAAGGTTTCGGTCATGACCGAAAGATCCGCTCCGCCCATTTTTTTGAACTCACGGAGCAGCCCGTCGAGGTAACGATGGCAGTGAGTGAGGCGGACGCTGATCGCTTGTTTACGCTGTTAAAAGAAGAAGAAATTAATATTTTTTATGTGAAAAGTCCCATCCAGTTCGGCATGACCGGGGATCTTCCCGCCGACGGACAGTAAGTTGGGGCAAACGGCAAGTTTCCATCCACACTTGAAAACGCAGTATCATTGTAGCTCTTTGCAGGCTACGGCACATTGAAAAAGGCGGCGGTCATTCAGTCGGCCGCTTAATTTTTCATTCAACTCAGTATTGGAGGAAGGTAATGGATATTTACACCTTTGCAATGCAGATGGAAAAAGATGGTGAGGAATATTACCGTGAGTTGGGTACGAAATGTAAAAATGAAGGACTGAAAAGAATATTCGCGATGCTGGCGGATGAAGAAGTAAGACATTACCAGATGATCAGACAGGTAAGAGAGAAGACCATCCTTTCCGATACCATTGACTCGCAAGTGATGACAGATGTTCAAAATATTTTTGAAGAGATGAGAGAGGGCAAAATAAGCTTTGAACAGGGTTATTACGTCGACACGACCGAGGAAACCAACGCTTACAGAAAAGCACGCGATATTGAAGAAAAAAGCCGAAAGTTCTATCTGGAAAAAGCTGAAGAGGAAACCGACCAGCAGTCTAAACTTCTTTTAAGGATGCTCGCAAGAGAAGAGGACAAACATTACCGCATCATGGACAACATAGTTGAGTTCGTTTCAAAACCCGAGCCCGGAAACTGGCTCGAGAATGCCGAATGGCACCATCTGGATAAGTATTAATCCTGATGGCGAGCCATCGCTGATTTTTGTTTTTTACGAGTCTGTCAACCTTGATGGACTCGCGAAAACCTAGATTTTCGGATAGCCAAATACCTGACATTGATAATGGCATATTTTTTTGCTAATTTGTCAGAAAAACGAAAACAAGCTGAAACTTCGGGTTGGAAGAGCCTTCATAATTTCCAGGTAAAAGTCGTTAGACCAACCTGATTCCCTCGTTTTATCAAAAAAATGGAGACTATTATGAGAGCTGGTTCTTTTTGGTTCGGATTGTTGATTGGTTTGATCCTGACTATTGTAGGAGCGGTTTACGTGTTGCCGATGCTGGGTGTTTTTGATATTACAGCTCTCGGCAAACCGAATATTCTTGACTGGTGGGGCGACACCAATCTGGATAAGACTCTCGAGCGGCGGGCACCGAAAACCAAGATTCCTCAGACAGTGAATTCCACGGAAGGATTCCAAAATTACAAGTCAACCTGTCTGCACTGCCATGGCGCGCCGGGCGCTCCCCGGGAAAGCTGGGCAAAACATATGATGCCCCTGCCGCCTCATCTTCAGGAGGAAGACACCCAAAAAATGCCCGATGGCCAGCTCTTTTATATCATCAGCAATGGCATTCGCATGACCGGAATGCCCGCCTTCAGCCCCGATCATTCTCAAGATGAAATCTGGAGTTTGGTTGCGATGGTTCGCGACCTGACCAATCTTAGCGATGACCGGAAACTACAGCTGCAAAAAGCATCCGCCCTCTTTGGCCAGCCCGACCAAGGCAAAAATGCAGGCGGCAATGCCGGCGAGAAGCAGTCACAATGACTTGCCTGCGCCATATTCCATCAATACAAGCCGTAGTAGGTCGATGAACTCATAAAAAGCCCGATCTGCTTCGTTTGCGGTCTGAAACGGCAATTAGCTCTACCCAAAATTGCCGTTTCGGACACTACGACTCGTATATCGAGCTTTATCCAGAGCCCATCACTGCTCGTCAAATACTAGAATCAGCGATAGCTAAGTAAAAAACGTCAGATTGAATAAACTATGAATAAGACACCTGACCCGTTCCTTTGGTTCAAAAATACGAGGCCGGCCCGGAAGAGATTTCTAAGCCGATTTTATAAGATGCTACCCATCTTTGCCGCATCCCTGCTCGGAGGATGCAGCGAATTGGTCTTATTCCATCCCAAGGGGCCGATAGGTGACACGGAACGATTCGTCATCAGTGTGGCGTTTTTCCTCATGCTGCTCGTCGTCATTCCCGTAATCTTCATGGCTCTCTGGATTCCATGGAAATACAGGGCGTCCAACACCAAGTCGACATATGCTCCAACGTGGAATTTTTCCGGCAGGATCGAGCTGGTTGTCTGGCTGATCCCCATAATCATAGTGATGTGTCTGGGCGTGCTGATTTGGGGTACCACCCGCCAGCTTGATCCATTTGCTCCGCTTGAATCAAACGCCAGGCCAGTCAACATTGAAGCTGTTTCCCTGGATTGGAAATGGCTGTTTATCTACCCCGACGAAAATATAGCCGTTGTCAATCAACTCGTTTTTCCGGCCGGTGTCCCTCTGAATTTCCGCATCACATCGGATACGGTGATGACATCCTTTTTTATTCCACAGCTGGGCAGCCAGATTTACGCTATGGCAGGCATGCAGACCAAGCTGCATCTCCTGGCCGATGAACCTGGAACCTATGACGGCCAGAACCAGCAGTTCAGCGGTGAGGGCTACGCCTATATGAACTTCAAGGCAATTGCCACCTCTCCCGGGGAATATGCAACTTGGCTAAAAAAGCTGCGTAACTCACCTGAAACACTAAATTCTGCCCGATACCAGGAACTGCAAAAGCCTACTCCCGGCTATCCGGTCACCTACTTTTCTTCGGTCACTCCGGAGCTTTTCAAGAATATCATAAGAAAATATCATAAGAAAAATGATGCAAGTGCTGCCGCGACAAATGGAAAATCAAGATCCATTTCTCTGACGACGGCTGCCGGCCTGGAGGGTGATTGAAATGCTGGGAAAGTTAAGTCTTGAGGCAATTCCTTATCACGAACCGATCGTTTTTGCTGCGGTGATCGGATCGATTTTACTGGGTCTGGTGATTGTGGCCCTGATCACTTACTACCGGAAGTGGACATATCTCTGGGAGGAGTGGTTTACCAGTCTTGATCACAAAAGAATCGGAATTATGTACGTAGTTCTGGCACTCGTTATGCTGCTGCGGGGATTCTCCGATGCAATCATGATGCGGACCCAGCAGGCTATAGCCATGGGCAGCTCGCAGGGATATCTTAATCCGGATCACTTCAACCAGATTTTCAGCGCTCACGGCACGATAATGGTCCTCTTTGTGGCCATGCCGTTTCTGGTCGGCTTGATGAACATAGTTGTGCCGCCACAGATCGGAGCCAGGGATGTAGCCTTTCCCTACTTGAATTCCGTAAGTTTCTGGCTCACTGCGACCGGCGCGATGCTGATCATGGTTTCTCTCGGGGTGGGTGAATTTTCCAAAGCCGGCTGGTCCGGGTATACTCCCCTGACGGAATTGGCATATAGTCCGGGTTCCGGCGTGGATTACTGGATATGGGCGTTGCAGATAGGCGGCATCGGATCGGTATTGACGAGCATCAATTTTATAGTCACCATCATCAAAATGCGCGCTCCCGGCATGAAACTCATGTACATGCCCATGTTCGCCTGGAACAGTCTGTGTACTTCCATTCTCATACTTCTTGCATTTCCTGTTCTGACCGCCGCCCTTGCCATGCTGACGCTGGATAGATATTTGGGCATGCACTTTTTCACTAATACGCTCGGCGGCAACACAATGATGTATGTCAATCTCTTCTGGATATGGGGACATCCTGAAGTCTATGTTGTGGTCCTGCCTGCCTTCTCTGTATTTTCGGAGGTGACGGCCTCCTTCTCCAGAAAAACACTGTTCGGCTATGTCTCCATGGTCTGGGCCACGGCATCAATTACAGTTCTGTCTTTTTCCGTCTGGCTGCACCATTTCTTCACTATGGGTGCCGGCCCCAACGTCAATCTTTTTTTCGGCCTGGCAACCATGTTCATCGCCATACCTACCGGTGTAAAGATTTTCAATTGGCTTTTCACCATGTATCGCGGACGGGTACAATTAACCTCACCGATGCTCTGGACGCTGGGATTTATCTCGACTTTCGCTATCGGAGGCATGACCGGTGTCTTGCTGTCCGCACCACCTGCCGATTTCGTCGTTCACAATAGTCTGTTTCTCATCGCCCACTTCCACAATGTACTGATTCCGGGAGCGCTATTCGGCTATCTCGCTGGATATTCATATTGGTTCCCGAAAGCTTTTGGTTTTTCCCTGGATGAGAAATGGGGCAAACGCGCCTTCTGGTGCTGGATGATCGGTTTCTATCTAGCCTTTTTTCCCCTTTACATTCTCGGTTTCATGGGGATGCCCCGTCGTCTTGCCCATTATGACAATCCAGCCTGGCAACCCTATCTGATCATCGCCGCCCTGGGGACTTTGATCATCTTTATGGGCTTCATCTGTCAGATCATCCAGCTGGTCGTGAGCATCAGGCATCGTCATGAAAGGCAGGACCTGACCGGCGATGCCTGGGACAACGGCCGCACCCTGGAGTGGGCGACCGCTTCACCGCCGCCCGTTTACAATTTCGCGAAAATACCGGTGGTGCACGAAGTAGACGCTTTCGCGGATATGAAGGAAAACGGCACAGCTTACCAGCGGCCGGACCACTACGAAGATATCCATATGCCTAAAAACTCGGCTTCCGGCTTTATCAACGGGGTGCTGGCCTTCATGTTCGGCTTTGCCATGATCTGGCACATTTGGTGGCTGGCCGTTCTCAGCGCGCTTGCCATGGTTTTCACTATCATAGCCCGCTCAGCCGATGATGATATTCATTACGTCATACCGGCCGCCGAGGTCGAACATATCGAAGAAGAACGCTATAAGCGGATGAGCTATGCCGTAGCGAGCCGCCAGGTATAAGTAGCCAACGGCTCCGGAAATTCAGAAGAGAGATAAATCATGACAAGCGAGACGACCAGCATTGACGCCATCCCCGGTAACGGCCATGACGAAGGGCAGGCCAGTGCCCATCAGGCACTCGGCTTCTGGCTCTATCTTATGTCCGATCTGGTTATTTTTGCGGCGATTTTTGCAACCTATGCAGTCCTGGTCAACAATGTTGCCGGAGGACCTTCGGGAAAGGACCTGTTTCATCTGCCTTATGTATTTACAGAAACAATGCTGCTGCTGTTTAGCAGTGCGGCCTGCGGTATGGCCATTCTTGCTCTGCATAACGACAATCGTCAACAGGTCCTGGCCTGGTTTGCCGTCACCTTTTTGCTCGGGCTTAGTTTTATCGGTATGGAAATTCACGAGTTCCGCAACCTGATTCAGGAAGGCCATGGTCCTGACCGAAGTGGTTTTCTTTCAGCTTTTTTCACTTTGGTAGGCACACACGGCGCTCATGTCACTTCCGGATTGATCTGGATGGCCGTTATGATGATGCAGGTTTCCGTCAAGGGCCTGACCTTACCCGTCCGGTCCCGCCTGATGCGGCTCAGCATGTTCTGGCATTTTCTGGATATCGTTTGGGTGGCGCTCTTTACCATTGTTTATTTGCTGGGGGTAATGTAAATGAGACATTCATCTGTCGACAGGAGCGGTGCAAGCCACGGAAGCCTTAAATCCTACAGCATCGGCTTCATTCTTTCTATCTTCCTGACAGTTCTTGCCTTTGGCGCGGTGATGGCGGGAGGTGCCTCCCGATCGACGATACTCTACATTATTATCGGAGCCGCCGTCGCGCAAATCCTGGTACACCTGCATTACTTCCTGCATCTCAATGGTGCGTCGGAGTCACGCTGGAATGTTCTGGCTCTGCTGTTGACTCTCCTGATCATGCTCCTTTTCGTCGCCGGTTCACTTTGGATCATGTATAACCTCACTCACCGCTTGATGTAACCTGAAACCGATAAGGCAGGGATAAGATAAAAAGCCTGACTCATGTCCGATTCCGGTGGACATGAGTCCGGCCTGAGTGGATAATCGGACAGCTTCACATCCGGCCTTACGGCTGTTATCAAGAAGTTTTCCGGACTCATCCTGAAAACTTCATCTTTACCTCATCAAAAAGATCCCAAGAATGAGCCCGAAGACCAGATGTGCGGAAAAACTGATAATCGGCGTCCTTCGTCCATAATTAAGTCCCATTATACCGGGAGGTTCCAGCATGCGCGTAGGAGTGGGGCCGGTATGTTCACTGGCCATTCTGGGATGAATATGCGGGAGAACCGGCAGAATGGCCAGATTAAGGAAAAGAGCGTGAAAAAAGCCCAAAACCAAGCCCAGCCACCAGCTGTGGTAATGCAGACTCGCAAAAATCAGGGCATACAGAAAGGTGAACAGCCAACCCATGATAAAATTACAGAATAAGCCGATAACCTCTGCATAATCCCTGTTCGAAGTAAATAAAGTTCCCATCATGAAGGTGAAACTCATGCGGGAGATTCCCAATCCCCTGCTCCCTTCCAGAATGACAGCATTCAGGATAGTCGCGACAGTGCCCCATATGAACACCATTTCAATATCAATTGCGGAAACCACGGAACTTGCCATAATATCTACTCCAGCTTATCTCGGATTATCTGAATTTCTCTGGTTATTGACGCATTCTTCAGCTATTTTTTTCAGCCAGTGCTGCCGCGGCATTGATGAGGCCGACATGGGTATAGGCCTGAGGAAAATTGCCCAGGGCCGCTCCGCTTGAAGCATCTATTTCCTCCCCGTATAGTCCGACATCATTGGCATACCGGAGACCGCCCTCGAATATTTCGTGCGCCTCTTCTATGGAGCCACGCTCAGCCAGCACTTTTGCAGCCAGGAAAACGGCGATGGCAAAGGTTCCTTCTCCTTCCTGGATGCCATCGTATCCGTAAGGAAATCGATAGAATAAACCATTTTTACCAAGAGATTTACTAATGCGGTCAAAGGTGCCGACCATTTTTTTATCGGCGGCATCTATATACTGGTAAATTGGCAGCATGAACAGACTGATATCCACATCCGTTGAGCCAAAGTAGCTGGTATAGCTCTGCAACTCCGCATTGTACCCCTTTTCCTCAATAGTCTTCCTGATTTTATCCCGTTCCTGAGTAAACATCTCCACCGGTATTTTGACGAATCCCATCTTATGCAGCTGCAGCAGCCGATCAAGCGCAACCCAGCACATAACCTTGGAATGCGTATTATGTCTTGCGTCGGTACGGATTTCCCAAATCCCCATATCAGTCTGCCGCCATTTCCGGCAGACCACCTTGCCTAACTCCCTCAACATATTTGCGGTGGTATGATCAAAAGATCGCTTTTTCTGGGCAATTTCAAACGCGCCTTGAATAACCTCACCATAAATATCCAGCTGAAGCTGATCCGTTGCCCCGTTTCCCACGCGAACCGGCCTGGAAGACCGGTAACCATTTAAAAAACTCAACTCGTGTTCCCTGAAATGGGTCTCTCCATAAACGGAATAGAGAATCTGCAGCTCCGGACGAGAAAGTTTGGTGCTGTTCAGCAGCCAGGACAGAAAGGATTCCGCTTCCTGCATGTAACCAAGATAAAGAAAGGCCCGGATTGTCATGGCTGCATCACGGAGCCAGCAATACCGGTAATCCCAGTTGCGGGTTCCGCCTATTAATTCCGGCAGAGAACAGGTCGGCGCAGCGATCACCGCACCTGAAGGGGCATAGGACAACAGCTTCAGCGTTAGCAGACTGCGTACAACTTCCTTTTGATATCTGCCCTGATAGGTACAGCTGGTCACCCATTTTTGCCACCATTCAACAGTCCTTTTGAGCCGTCCCGTGAGGTAGTTGCCATCCAAGGGGGGAATCGTCGCCACGTTTCTATCCGAAAAAGACATGCTGAAAGCAGCGCTATCCCCGCTGCGCAGCGTTGCTCTACCAACGCCGGCAGAGCTGTCGGAAGTGAGAGCAAGAGGAAAATCGGTCAGCAGAGTAAGCGAATGGCCCCGATGTTCATAATGCAACCCAAGTTTGCCTCGGTTAACGAGAGATATCGAATGCTTGCCGAACTGCGGCCGGGGTTCGTAAATAACTTCTATTTCGACCTCTCCATTCACGCATTCCGCAATGCGCAGAAGAGATCTTTCCGGCCAGAGCATACGCCGGTAATCGTCCCGGAAGCCCACCGGCATAAAATCGGTGAGGCACAGCTCCCCGCTTTTGGTGGTAAATGTCGTCTGAAGCACATTGGTATTTTCGATATAGCTTCTCTTGCTTTCAAAGGAGGCAACAGGATGTACGGCAAAACGTCCACCTCTCTCCGAATCCAGAATTGCTCCAAATAAAGCGGGACTATCGAATCTGGGCAGGCAGAGCCAATCCAGGGAACCTTGCCTGGAAATAAGTCCCAGACAGCGGCAATCGCCGATGGCGGCATAATCCTCTATAGGCGGATATGACTGATCTGACATGTAAGCTAAACCTCCTTACCTCCCCCGCGTTTTCAACCTTCATTCCGTTTCTCTCCCCGCCTCCTCCATGGACAACGGAAGAGGCTTTAACTGTTAGAGGAGCAATTTCCATACCAGTTAATGGCATACTAGTTGCAACACCTGGGGATGATACATGGGGCCACTGTGCCTGTATGAATAATCCTGAGTCTTAGGTACTCACAACCAGCAAATCCGGAAAATCCGGTTTTGGAGACATTCCCGGAGGTATACTCATGAGATATTATCCTAGAAAAGGCCTGCGCAGAAAACTTTACCAGCCGGCAAACCGAATGATGGGGACGGTTTGCAAAAAAACATTTTCTTCAGCCCCCTGTCTGACTACGCTGGCCGCACTCGGCCTTGGCCTGACGTTTTTTCTGTCATACAAGCCCGGCCTGTTCCATTCCGCGAAAAAGGGACCATCCTATCCAAAACAACACTCTTCTTCCGAAGAAAAAACATACTTTGACGCAGCGCCGCGTTCGGTTTCCGGACGTCATCCCAGCTATCAAAATTTTGCCGGGATAGACAACAACGGGCTGGCAAAGAAAAGCGGTCAGTTTGCCGTAGGTTCTGCCGCTCTTCTAGCCATAGTGTATTTTCTCGGCAGAAATAAATAATTCCCTGACCGGCAGGTAAACCTGCTTGAACGCCCGTGCCGGAGAGGCGAATCCAATCCGTTGCCGGGACCTCCCTGAGATCAAATCAAGGATATACGTCATGATAAATACGCCAATGGATCAGGTTCACTGTGCCTCCCGTTCGGAGGACCCGCAAGCATTAACACAGGACAATGACAACCGGAGTCCCATCGACAGCGATGCTGCTTTGGCCCTGGAAAGTGAGCTGAATACATCAATCGATGGCGAAATCCGCTTCGATCCCACCACCCGGGCCCTGTATGCAACAGACGGCTCCAATTACCGGAGGGTACCGATCGGCGTGGTAATCCCCAGAACCATCGACGACGTTATTGAGACGGTGGCACTCTGCCGTAAATACGGCGCGCCCATTTTCAACCGGGGTGCCGGCACCGCGTTGGCAGGCCAAACCTGTAACGTTGCGGTATGCCTGGATTATTCTAAGTATCTCAATAAGATCCTGGAAATAGACCCCGAAAAGAGAATAGCCAGAGTACAACCTGGTGTTGTCCTCGATGATCTGAGAAATGCCGCCGAAAAATATGGTCTGACTTTTGGTCCGGATCCTGCCACCCACAATCATTGTACCCTCGGCGGCATGATGGGCAACAATTCCTGCGGAATACATTCGGTCATGTCCGGCAGAACCGCGGATAATGTCCACGAACTGGAGATCCTGACCTATGACGGCGTCCGCATGCGGGTCGGTCCCACCTCGGAAAAGGAGCTGGAGGTAATTATCGCTGAAGGCGGTCGAAGAGGACAGATCTATGCAGGGCTGAAAAAAATCCGGGATAGCAGGGCTGAAGACATCCGCCGGCGCTACCCCGATATTCCCCGTCGAGTCTCCGGTTATAATCTTGATGAACTGCTGCCCGAAAAAGGCTTTCAGGTAGCCAGAGCCCTGATCGGCAGTGAAAGTACCTGTGTAACCATTCTTGAAGCCACCCTGCGGTTAATTCCCAGTCCAGCCCACCGAACACTTCTTGTGCTCGGTTACCCGGATATTTATTCAGCCGGAGATCATATACCACAGATTATGAAATATGCACCGATCGGCCTGGAAGGCATGGACGAAATACTGATCGACCTGATGAAAAAAATCGGCATGCATCCGCAGGATATCCAGCTGCTGCCAGACGGGAAAGGTTGGCTGCTGGTTGAATTTGGAGGAGACAGTCAGGAAGAATCTGTCGGCAAAGCGGAAGCTGCCATGCGAACTCTCAAAAAAGAGAAACAGCCGCCATCCATGAAATTGTTCAAAGACAAGGAGGAAGAAGAGAAAGTCTGGACAATAAGGGAATCGGGTCTCGGCGCCACCGCACATGTTACAGGTGAGCCGCTGACCTGGCCCGGCTGGGAGGATGCCGCTGTGGCTCCGGAATATGTCGGCCGGTATCTGCGGGAATTCCGGAAACTCATGGATGAGTTTGATTACAATGCCTCTTTATACGGACATTTCGGACAGGGCTGCATCCATTGCCGCATCAACTTTGATCTGTTCACCAGCGAGGGCATCGATAAGTACCTCAAGTTCATCGATCGGGCGGCGGACCTGGTTATGAAATATCATGGCTCCTTCAGCGGCGAGCATGGCGACGGTCAATCGCGGGCTGCCCTGCTGGGCAAAATGTACGGCCCTGAGTTGCTTGAATCGTTCCGGGAGTTCAAGTCCCTGTGGGATCCGGATTGGAAAATGAATCCGGGGAAAGTGGTAGACCCCTGCATGCCTGACACCAATCTTCGTCTGGGGGAAAAATATCATCCCGCACAACCCCGGACATATTTCAAATTCCCCGACGACTTCGGCAACATGTCCCGCGCCACTTTGCGTTGCGTCGGCGTCGGCAAATGCCGCCGGTCCGGCAATGTTTTCATGTGTCCCAGTTTTCTCGCCACTAAGGATGAACAGCATACCACCAGAGGACGGGCACATATTCTTTTTGAGATGTTGCGCGGCGATTTCATAAAAAACGGCTGGCAGAGTGAAGAGGTATTAAAAACTCTCGATCTTTGCCTGGGCTGCAAAGGATGCTTGAACGAATGTCCGGTGGATGTGGACATCGACACCTATAAAAATGAATTTTTAGCTCACTACTATCAGGACAATGCGCGTCCCCGTCACCATTTTTTCCTGGGCAATCTCGACCAGATGGGGGCAATAGGCTCCAAAACCCCGCGCATTGCCAATTTTTTCTCCACTGCTCCGCTGCTCCAATTGATCGCCAAGGAGATTATCGGGTTGCACCCGGATCGGCCCCTGCCAATATTCGCCGATGAGACATTCACTCATTGGTTCAACAGACGGCAGCCGGCAACGAACAATACTAAACCGGTTTTCCTCTACCCGGACAGTTTCAATAACTATTTTTATCCCCGGGTGCTCCAGGCAGCTGTACGGCTCCTTGAACAGTGGGGATACCTGGTAATTGTACCTCCGCACCATCCGGCCATCAGACCGCTGTTGCATTTTGGCATGCTGGACAGGGCCATTAACGAGTTGAAGAAGGTTCTGAACCTGCTCGCACCATATCTGCATCAGGAAATAGCGGTCATCGTTCTTGAACCGAGTACCGCTTCCGTCTTCAAAAATGACCTGCTCAGTCTTTTTCCTGATGATCCGGATGCCCAAAAGTTTACCGATCGCGTAAGGCTCCTCAGTGAATTTATCATGGAAAACGAGCTGAGCCTCCCGGAAATAAAGGGCAAAGCCATCTATCACGCCCACTGTCATCATAAAGCCATTTTCAATACCAAACCGGCTGAACAGGTCCTGAAAAAGATGGGTCTCGA
Source organism: uncultured delta proteobacterium (assembly GCA_963835305.1). GTDB lineage: Bacteria > Desulfobacterota > Desulfobulbia > Desulfobulbales > Desulfocapsaceae > Desulforhopalus_A. The sequence goes on along the minus strand of CAWIEU010000002.1, from coordinate 572,469 downwards.
CTTCACGGCCCCCCAGAACGGTTGCTGCGGTATGGCCGGTTCCTTCGGGTTTGAAAAGGGCCACTATGCAATTTCCAAAAAAATTGCCGAAGCCAATCTTCTGCCTGCGGTACGTGCCTCGAATCTAGCAACCTGGATTGTCGCGGACGGCTTCAGTTGCCGCACCCAGATCAAAGATGGTACAGCCAGAGAAGCCATACACCTGGCGGAACTGATAGAGGAAGGTTTCAGATTGAATAAAAAAGGGCTCAGCAGAATGGAAGGCCGGAAAAAGACCGGCTCCTCTCGGCAGCCTTCGCCGGTGGTGGTTATAACCGGTGCGAGTGCCGGGCTGGGCCGGGCAACCGCCCAGGCGTTTGCCCGGCAGGGGGCAAAACTTTGTCTTGTCGCCCGCGGCGAGGAGCGTCTTGAAGAAGCAAGAAAAGAGGTTATCCACCTTGGCGGCCAGGCTATCGTCGTTTGCGGCGATGTAGCCGATCCGCAAGTACTCGAAAAAGCGGCAGATGATACCGAAAAGGTTTTCGGTCCGATCGACTACTGGGTCAATAACGCCATGGTGACCATCTTTGCCGAATTCGCCGATATCCAGCCCGATGAATTCAAACGGGTGACCGAAGTGACCTATCTTGGTTGCGTCAACGGCACAATGGCGGCGCTGAAACGGATGATATCCCGCGACCACGGCACGATCATTCAGGTCGGCTCCGCTCTCGGAAAACGCAGTATCCCGCTGCAGTCTGCCTACTGCGGCGCCAAACATGCCATTAACGGCTTTACCGAATCGATACGCACCGAACTTTTACACCGAGGGAGCAAGGTGCATGTCACCGTCGTCCAGATGCCGGCCCTCAATACCCCTCAATTTACCTGGAACCGTTCCCGAATGCCCAGAAATCCGCAACCTGTGCCACCTATCTTCCAGCCGGAGGTAGGCGCCCAGGCGATCCTTTATGCCGCCAGGGCCAAGAAAAAACAGATTTATGTCGGCTTGTCCACCTTGCAGGCGATCTACGGCCAGAAGCTCATACCGGGGGTGCTCGATGAGTATATGGCTAAGACTGTTTACAGCGCCCAGATGACCGATGATCCGACGGCTCCGGATCGTCCGGATAATTTATTTGAACCGGCACCGGGCCTGCAGTCGGCTCATGGTCCTTTTGATACTCAAGCAAAGGCCGGCAGCCTGCAGCTCACCCTCTCCAAGAACAGGAAAAAAGTTGGATTCGGAGCTATGCTCGTCGGCCTGGGGGTGGGAGTCGGTTATCTCCTGCTGAAAAAAAGAAGGTGAAAGCAGATTGAGTCCATTCACCGGCCGGCCGTAACAATGCTTAGATCGCCGCCAAAGATCAGCTGTGCGGCAAGGCCAAGGATAATAAGCAAAACCCCGGCAGTACCAAGTGCGACCAGTGAAGTCCGGTCCAGCAGCGCTACCGGGGCTTTTGAGCTGCCGAGGTACATGGCGCCGATGACTCGCAGGTAATAATAGAGAGAAATGACGGTGTTCAGCACGGCAAGCAAGGCAAGCCACGTTAAACCGGCCTGGATTGCCGCCCCGAACAGAGCCAGTTTTGCGGCAAAACCGATAAGCGGAGGAATACCGGTGAGAGACAGCAAAGCAAGCGTCATGACAGCCGCGTGCCAGGGCCGCCTGCGGGAAAGCCCCTGATAATCCTCTAGCTTTGTCCGTCCCCGCAGAGATACCACCACGGCAAAGGCAGCCAGATTACCTGAAGCATAGGCGAAAATGAACATGATCAGCGCCGATCGGGCAAGTCCGGCCTGCTCAATTGCCCCCATGGCGGCAATCGCCATAAGACCGTAACCAACCTGGGAGACGGAAGACCAACCCAAAAGCCGCCGTACATCGTCCTGCCGGAGCGCGGCGAGATTGCCGAGAGTCATGGTCAGAGCAGCGATTATTGCCACCACCCATCGCCACGGCAGAAATCCTTCAGGCATCAACCAGACCAGCCGGGCAAGGGCGACCAGCGCACCGATTTTCGGGGCAACGGTGAGAAAGGCCGCTGCCGGCGCAGGACTGCCTTGCGCTACATCGGGCACCCAGGGGTGGCCGGGAACCGCGCCAATCTTGAAGGTAAGGCCTATCATCAGCAATCCCAGCCCCGCCGCCGAGACCATGGGATCAGCGCCGCTGCCGCGAAAGCCCGCCGCAAGCGCTGCATAGGAAGTGTCCGCCGCCAGTGCATAGAGCAGCACAATGCCGAAAAACATCATGGGATTGGCCAGAGCTCCCAGAAAATAATATTTTGCCCCTGCTTCGGCGCACATTTTTGAAGCCCGGTGGTAACTTGCAAGAGTATATCCCGTAACAGAAGAAAGCAGCATAGCCACCATCAACTCCATGAGATCCGCCGCCCCAGCAAGCATGATCGAACCGAGCGCGCCGAAAAGCAGGATCACGTACCACTCCCCATGTCGCCTGTCACTCCTAAACCAGGCTGGTGAGAGCAGAATGACCAGGCCGGTGGTGCCGAGAATGGCATAACTGCTCCAAGCCGTCAAGCCATCGAGGGCCCAGGTTCCCGAAAAGCTGAGTTTCGGGGCCATCGTCACCTGCGTTCTCATGGTGAATACAGCTGCAATTACGGTAGTCGCCAGGGCCGGCAGCGCACAGAGCCATTGATTTTTCCGGGACACAAAAAGCGCAATGAGCAGGATCAGCGCAGCTCCGATAAGCAGGGACAGGGCGGGCAGAATGTCACCGACAGGCATATTACTCATCAGGGCAGGCCTCCCAGCAGAGCTTGGCCGGCACTATCAATGATGTTGACGATAAAGGCCGGAGCTACACCGATTAAAACCGTCAGCCCCAGCAGTACGGCAAGCATTGCGGTTTCCACCGCAGTCAGATCCCTGATTCCAGCCACGGTATCGTTTGTTTTCCCCAGGAAAACGCGCTGCAGCAACTGCAGAAAGAGCGCGGCGGTCAATAAAACACCGATCAGGGCTATGCCGACCAGCCATGGCTGCATGGAGAGCGTTCCGGCAAAAATCTGAAATTCGGCGACGAAACCTGCCAACCCCGGTAAGCCGAGACTGGCGAAGGCGGCTATCACCATGAAACCGCCCAACCGCGGCGCTACCGCCAAGACACCGCTCTGTTCTTCCATGGCAAAGGTCCCCGTGCGCTGCCAGAGAGAACCGGCCAGCAGGAAAAGCGCGCCGGTTATGAGCCCATGAGCGACCATCTCGAGCGTTGCGCCGGTGAGCGCCATGCGCCGTGCCTCCTCGTTTCCGGAGAAGATGGAAAAAGCCATGGCGATACCGAGGACGGCATAGCCCATATGAATGATCGACGTGTAGGCTATTCTGCGCTTGACATGGAATTCACCGAGACCGACAAGAGAGCCGTAGATAATGCTTATAACCGCGAAAATAGCGATAACGAAGGAATAGGCGGCAAATGTTTCCCTCATCATGCCGCAGGCGATACGGATCATGCCATAAACGCCCATTTTCAGCAGAACCCCGGCCAGCAAAGCCGAGGCGGGGGCCGGAGCCTCCACGTGGGCCGCGGGCAGCCAGGTGTGCAACGGCACAAGCGGCGTCTTTACCGCAAGGCCGAAAAGAACAGCCAGCAGAGTCAGACCAGCACGAATACCGGCACCGGCAAGAGGTTGCTTCGCGGTCAATACCCGAATATCGAAGGTCAGCGGATGGGTTGCCAGAAACAGGCTGAGGAGCCCCAGCAACATAACCAGCGAACCGGCGAAGGTATAGAGAATGAATTTTATCGCAGCACGTTTGGCCTCTTCATGGCCCCATTGGGCTATAAGGAAGTACATGCCGATAAGGGACAGGTCGAAAAATACATAAAAAAGCAGGAGGTCAAGAGTCAGAAAGAGACCAAGCGAGGCGAATTCAAGAAAAAGAATCCAGGCCAGATATTGCCTTGCCCTGCCTCGAAAATCCACCGGATAGCAGGCAACCACAAAATAGAGCAAACTGCTCATCGTCGCGATCGTCAGGGATATGCCGTCAATGCCGAAACGAAATCCTGCCCCGACCGCCGGTATCCATGGCCAATCGACCACCTGTTGAAACCGGCTGCCTCCCGGATCAAATTGTGCCCAGGCGAGCAGGAGCAGCAGAAAGGAAGGGGCGGCAAAGACGGCTGCGAGAATACGGGCACTCCGTTCACTCAGGGTGGACCAGACGGCGAGAACGAGGCTGCCGGCTAGAGGAAGGACGAGGGTCAGTAGCAGCATATCAGAACATTCCAATGATGAAGGTTAGAAAGAAAAGGAAAAAGCCTCCGGCAAGAAAAACGAAATAGGTGGGTACGGCTCCCGATTGGATCTTGCGGCTCCCGGCTCCAATCGTGTTTATGCCTGATCCGAACCGGTCTACCAGGGCATCGATAGCGGTCTCGATCGATTTTCGGATATTTTCCGCCAACCACAGTCCCCCGCCCGCACCTCCTTCAACACCCCTGTCGAGCTTGAACTCCAGGAAGCGGGCTATGGTACCCGAGATAAAATGAACACAGGCAACTGCCGCCCGAACACCGGCATCGACCACTCGCCGGTCGAAAGCGGCACAGTAACCGGCCAAAGTCCTTATCGGTTTTATTACCAGCACGTCAATCAGCCCCGGCAGCCCCCACCAGTCTGCTGCCGCGGCAATGATACTCTGGGAATAGGTCTTTCCCGGAAGGGGTTTTAGACGGCTGTAAACCAGCCATGACATCACGGCGGCACCGACCGCTGCTCCGATGGAAAGAGGAAGTTGCCACGATTGATCCCGGATCGGTTTGGGCAGCTCGCCCACCAGATCGGTAATGAATTTATTTTCCCCGATCAACCAGAGCAGGCTAAGGAGAATGCTCCAGGCTGCCAACAGCCAGACTCCGGCCTGCTCAAAAAAATGAACCTTTTCGCGTTCGCCGAACTTGCTCCGGCCAAACATCAGAATCTGCAGGCGCAGGGCATACCAGGCACTGAGAGAACCGGCAACGATAGTCAGTACCGCAAGCCATGGCGAGAAATGTCCCGAAGCGGTAATGATCTTTTCCTTGCTCCATGCCGCACCTAACGGCGGAATGGCAGCAAGGGCCAGTGCTCCGACCCAGCTGGCCGCTGCTATGACAGGCAGTCGCCTGCCGAGTTGCATTTTGGCCAGGGAATGCGTTCCGGCCAGACTTATTGCCGAGCCGGCGGCAAGAAAGAGCAGTGCCTTAAAGGCGGCATGTGTGACAAGATGGACCAGCCCTGCAGCGGAATATCCCGTCCCCACCGCGACAAACATCAGTCCGTACTGGGCCGAGGTGGAAGCGGCGAGCAATCGTTTGGCATCGGTCTGGACGATCGCCGAGAGTCCTCCAGCCAAAGCGGTAGTCAGGCCAAGGGCTATTGCCGCCGGACCGAACCAGACTATCATCGAAAGCGGATCCTGCAGGCGCAGGAGCAGCCAGGCACCGGCCGCTACCATAGTCGAGGAGTGTAACAGGGCGGAAACGGACGATGGCCCTTCCATCGCCCGGAAAAGCCAGGCGGCAAAGGGCCCTTGAGCGGATTTAGCCGCAGCTGCCACAAAAATTCCGGCGGCCATCCAGTTCGCCAGAGGTCCATTAGCGACCGATGAAAGGGTCTGGAAATCAAAACTGCCGCCGGCGGTCAGAGCCGCAGCGGCCGCAAACCAGATTCCCAGCCCACCCAGGCGGGTTGCGTTAAAGGCGTAGGTTGCTGCGGAAACCTTTTCTTCCTCCCGAAAGTGATGCGCGATCAACATCCAGGAAAACAGCCCAAGAAGCTCCCAGGCAATGGCGACTGTCAGCAGGTCGGCAGCAAGCACCAGCAATTCCATAGAGCCGGTAAAGGCGACCAGTAAACCGAGCAGTCTGGCCAGGCCGGACGGCTCTTCGGCTGCTGCCGCCCAGATCACCACCGGCAGCGCGATCAGGGGAATCAAAACGGTGGCGACCTTGACCATGGGCACCACCCACAGCGTCAGCTCGAGCCGGCCGCCCCAGCTCAACGAACTGCTGCCTGAACCAGTTGCAGCGGCCAGGGAACAAAACAGTTCCGCGAGCAATACCAGGGCGGCGGCACTGCCGAGAACTTTTCGCTGCAGCTCACCGGCACCGGCGCGGGCGCCAAGCAGCCAGATCAGAAAGCCCAGACATAGCGGCATGAGCGCAGTCGTCCATAAAATCATTTTTTCAAATCCTCTATGCTTTCGGTTACGTCGGCCTGACGCACCCGGTAAACGTTTATCACTACGGCAAAGCCCAGAGTCATTTCAATAGCCATAACAGCCATGCCGATGATTATAAGGAGCTGTCCCTCCGGATTTCCCCCACCGGAAAAATGCCATACCGCAACCCCGGCCAACAGGGCGCCATTGATCATCATTTCCAGCCCCATCATCAGCATGACGAAAGATTGCTGCGAGAGCGCCCCGTAGAGCCCGATGCTCCAGAGGATTGCAGATATGATCAAGGTTGCAGAAAGACTCATTGCGCTCTCTCAGTGATGGTCATGGTGGTGATGACCTCCCCCACCTTCTTCTTCCTCCCCGCTCTCGATCTCCGGGACGCTTGCCGGATCTTCCGGATCGATGGGTGGAGGATGGGAACCTTCGTCCGCCCGGGAAGTAAAGCGGCTGGAACGACTGGAGAGAATAATGGCTCCCAGCATGGTTGCCAGCAGAGCTACCCCTGCCGTCTCAAATATCAGCATGGAATCCCCCAGCATTTCCGTTCCCAAAGACCGGATACTGCCGTCAACTTTACCAACTGGATGCAGCGGAAAGTTGCCGAATACGGCTACCACAATCAGCAGAATCGCGGCGGCACAGCCAGAAGCGATGGCCAGTTTATGCTGATGCACCATCATCATGGGGTTCAGTCCTGCGGGATTCATCATGAAAGCGACCATAAACAGGGCCATAACCGTCATTTCCACCGCCATCATAAAAAACAGCGCCACCCCGAGATACTCGGCCATTAGCAGGATCATCACCGCCCCGGCATTGAGAAACGAGGCCAGCAGGGAAAAGGAAGCCCGCACCATGGAATCAGTACGAAAAACCCGCCAGCCAAACCAGATGGCTGCCGACGAGAAGACCCAGAAGGCGATGTCGACCCATAGTTCTTTCATAACAGCGTCTCGATTCCCGCCCACAGCAGGTGAAGAAAGGAGAGTGGCAGGCCGATGGTCCAGAGATACAACACGACCCGTTCCGCCGGGATCCTTGGTATATTGCGCCCCACCCAGACAAAGAGCAGCATAAGCGCCAGGGTTTTGACCACGATCCAGGCCCACCCCGGCAACAGCGGCCCGTTCCAGCCACCGAGCAGGATGCTCGCCCCCATGGCGGAAAAGACTGTGAGCATGCCGCCGCGGGCAATTTTCCAGAGCAGCAGATGCCTGCCGCTGACTTCAATGGAGGTACCTGATGCCAGGTCCGTTCCATCAGCCAGATTGAGTGGTCCGGTAAAGGTCACCCCGAGGCTTACAATGATCCATAACGGCAGGCTCAACGGTTGACGCACAACGTTCCACAGCACTTGCTGTGAGTCGACTATTTTAGATATTTGCAAGGATTCCGCCGGCAAGGCCGCGGCAATCAGGACAAACATGCTGAGCAACTCATAGGAGAGCCCAAGTGCTACAAAACGATAGCCGCCAATAAGCGCAAGATGAGAATTGGGCGACCAGCCGTGTATATAGAGGGCGACGATGGCCAGTGCCTCGGCTGCGCCAAAGAGGACAATGCCGGTGCGCACATCGGCAATAGCGGTAGAGTCGGCCAGCGGCACAACCGTCAGAGCACAGGCGGCCACCGCGGCGTAAGTGGCCGGAGCGATGGTCCAGAGCAACAGATCGGGCCGTTCCGTACAGGTCAAACGCTGATTGAGCAGCAGACAACCCTCACGAATGGGCTCAAGCAGCACGGCTGCCGCGACCATTCTCCCCGTTCTCGCCGCAAGGAGCCGATTCATAACGGCAACGGCATAAGCGCCAAGCAGCAGAATCAGCAGAGCAAGAATAGAACCGAATAGAGGATGTAAAGCATTGACCTCGGGCATTTCCGCTTGTAACCTCCTTAATGTTCATCTTATTGGTGATGGCCGCAGTCGTCGCCATGTCCCTCATGGCGACCTTCCCCGCCGTCTGCCCCGTTATCTTCCTCTTCATCCGTCTCGGGCTGGTCGTCCTCTGCATAGTCATCGGTGGGCGGCAGAACGGAAGCATCGATATCGAGGCTAACCAGCAGAGTGACGAAACTATCCCAGGCCATCTCTGGAGCCTGTTTTTCCAGCAGCTGCTGCCAGGCGGAAGATTTTTCCAGACGTAGGATACCTCGCGGACCTTCCAACCGGGGTCCGGGTTCCCGCATCATTTCTCCGGCGCTTCCTGCCAAATCAAGTGCCTGGGCTGCTTCCGCCAGCCGTTGCCGGCAGATGGAACCGGCGTCTGCCCTTTCCCCGGTTACTACAGTGAAACCAAGGTTGCGGTAGACCGGATCCTCCAGGCGGGCATCTTCCGGCAGTCCCGCAGCCCTTGCCACCAGGCCCAAGTCGGCGACGGCATCCTTCGGCAGCCTGCCCCTATCGCTGCCTGCCAAAAGATAAAATCCTGTTCTTTTCAGCGAACGATCCAACTGTTGAACAGGTTGGGGCCGCCCTGCCGCAACCTCTTCCGCTACCCTGAGGGCATGGCAGCCATAATCGTTTAGCTCGAGCAGGAAAAGCAGGTCGGCAACGGCAGCCAAATGATGGCGGGCACGGGCAATTTCCAGGGCGGCAAGCGGAACAGTTTCCGTCAGGGCGCGGAGGAAGACTTGATCAACCTCCGGACCAGGCAGGTCCGGAGCCTTGCACTTCAGCTGCTGAATGACATCTCCCTGAAGGGTTACCATGAGACGCAGGCCGGAAGGCATCCAAGGCAGGAAAGGCCCCAGGCTGACCATAGTACTGCCGAGCTGCAAACCGTCCCGGATATCCTCTCCGGTCATCCCCATGGACCTGCCGTATGGTTTCCCCATCATCATGCCCTTGCCGCCCTGGCCATGATCTCCCTTACCCTGCCAGGAAACCGGGTTCCTTGCAGGGCCGAAAAGAGGAGTGGAAGGTCGTCGCCGCAAGAGCAGGTTTTGATAAAGGACGACAATGGCATCGGTCGGCGGACTGTCTCCATGCCTTTCAACGATGGTTGATCCGTCGAAAATAGAGGCATCACTGTCGCTGTTCCAGAGCATAACTCCGCGCGGCTCCGGAAGCTGATCGTGAACGTGGCGGACGGCGGTCTTCAACCCGGGCGGCATGGTACCCGCCAGAAGCAGAATAGAGGCGTGACGCGGGGAATTGACCAGCCGTATATGGCTGTCAAGACGCAGTTCCCGGCAGGCAGGCCGTCCTCCGTGGCCGAACAGGCAGAAGACCGGTACCTTTGCCCGTGCGGCAAGTCGAGCCGCAAGACTCACTGCCATCGGAGCGCCCCCTCCTTCCAGGCATAGAGGATTCCAAGCGATAGAATCGCCAGGAACATCCCCATCTCCATGAGTGCCTTGACTCCTTCCTGCACATAAACAACCGCCCATGGATACATGAACATCATCTCCATTTCAAAGGCGATGAAGAGGAGGGCCATCGGGTAGTACCGCATATGAAACTGCGTCCAGGCATGGGTCGGAGGGATCGGTCCTCCCAGGACCGGCAGGGTAGACGTCCAATTTAATTCCGTCGGATCGCGCTGCCTGAAAAGCCATGCCGCGGCAAAGAATATGACAAAGACGGTTACCGAGGCGGCTAATATCGATATAAAAGCATTCATCAGTCAGTAATTGTTAAATTTGTTTACTGAAATCGATTTTTTGAACCTTGTTTCAAAATTCTTTAAGCAATTTCCATTCCATTGTTGGCTCCTCTTTCCCGTGGCATCCGTTGTTCGGCATGGATGTCAAGTATGGAAACATCGCCCGTCATTTCCAGGTGTCCGACCTGCCATCCTCCCAATTATCCTGCTGGATCGGATTTATCCTGCTCAATCGGATTATGGAACCAAACGACGGCTTCCAGTACGCAGACCGCACCTATCCGGCGGGGATAAGGTGCATAAGGGAAACCGGCAACCGCTATAATTCCACAGGGGCATTGGCATATTATTTGCTGATCTCCTTGTTATTATAGTGTTGCCGGAAAATAGAAATTACGCAGCGGATAAGAGGTACCGGGCAAGAGCATCTTCTTTTTCCGGTAGGCGTGAAACAGAAATGAGAGTTGGAGAATGGCTATGCAACCAATTGGCAAAAGATATTGGGCGATTGCCGAGGGGTACATCCCCGGTAAAAGCACCGGACCCGAACCGCAGATGACCAGTCACGAGACGGCCTGCCTGCTCAATGCCTCGGACACCAACGCCCAGGTAACGCTGACTATTTATTTCGGCGACCGCGACCCAGTCGGTCCTTACCGTGTAACCGTGCCGGCGCGCCGAACCCTGCATCTGCGTTTCAACGACCTGAAGGAACCGGAGCCGATCCCAAGGGATACCGATTATTCGTCGGTAATCGTTTCGGATGTTCCCATTGTGGTCCAACATACGAGACTCGATTCCCGGCAGGCGGCAAACGCCCTCATCTCGACGATCGCCTTCAGTATGGAATAAAGCACTTCCCGATCCGGCGATAAGTCTTCAACAGGGTTTTGGATTTAAGTGAAACTGACCGAAAGAGTTATCTTTTGTTTCCATCCTAAGATGGTATTTCCCGGCATCAGTTTTTCTTGCCGATTTTTCAATACCTTACTCGTCCGGATACACATTACCTCGTCAATTTTAAAGCAATGAGTTGCTTTCGTCAGGCTATTCTCCACGATGGCGCCCGGTGTTCGTGATATTCGGGCGGAAAAAAGAACGAAGGTTTACAACATGAAAAAGCTAAGCGACATAAAACTGAAAGGCGTGACGGCGGGTTCCTATACGGTACCGACCGAGAAAAGGGAATCCGATGGAACCCTGGCGTGGGATTCCACCACCATGGTGCTTGTCAGGACGGAAGGCGGTGGCGAAACGGGTCTCGGCTATTCCTATACCCAAAAAAGCGTGGCACATCTGATAAATGATAAACTCGCTCCCCTGGTGGAGAACGGCAATGTCATGAATATCCCCGAACTCTGGCGGACAATGGTTGCCGGATGCCGCAATTATGGTGATTCATCCCTGGTTATGATGGCTATAGCCGCTGTGGACAACAGCCTTTGGGACCTCAAGGCAAAAATCCTCGGGGTGCCCCTGGTCACTCTTTTCGGAGCTGCGCGCCGGAGCGTGCCTATTTACGGCAGTGGAGGATTCACTTCCTATAATCTGCAGGAATTGACCGGGCAATTAAGCGGCTGGAAGGAGGAGGGCATATACAGGATGAAGATGAAAATCGGCCGTTATCCTGAACAGGATCCCGGCCGGGTGCGAGCGGCACGACTGGCCATCGGCGATCAGGCTGAACTGTATGTCGACGCCAACGGCGGCTATAACCTGAAGCAGGCCATGGCCATGGCTCAAATCCTCTTCGACCTCGGCGTCAGCTGGTTCGAGGAACCGGTGCAGCACCGGGATCTCCACGGCCTGCACTTCCTGCGGAAGCATGGCCCCGCCGGGCTGGAAATAACCGCTGGTGAATACGGCTTCAACCTCGACTACTTTCACCAATTGCTGAAAGCGCAAACGGTTGATGTACTGCAGGCGGATGCCACCCGTTGTTCCATAACCGTCTTCAGGAAAGTGGCTGATCTCTGCCAGGCCTATCACCTGCCCTTTTCCTCGCATACGGCTCCCGCTCTTCACTGCCATGTCTGCTGTTCTCTGCTGCCGGTGCGTCATATGGAATATTTTCATGATCATGTGCGGATAGAAAAGATCTTTTTCGACGGTTTACCCCGGCTTGAGCGAGGTGAGCTCTGGCCGGACTTGGATCGTCCCGGGATGGGACTTGTTCTCAAGGAACAGGATGTACGGCAGTTTGCCGATTAAAACAGCGGAAAGCAAACCAACTTAGCAATGCATATATTTGAATTAACATCAATACTGATGGTACTGACAGCTATATTTAGTTTCGTTAATTACCGATTGCTGCACATGCCGACCACTATTGGTGTGATGTTTATTTCCCTGGTGCTTTCGCTCTGTATTGTAATGTTGAGCTGGTTGGGGATGGACGTCAAACAGGATGAAGTATCAAAGATCCTGCATTCCATCGATTTTAACGAGACATTGCTGCACGGTATGTTGGCGTTTTTGCTTTTTGCCGGCGCGATGCAACTCAAAATCGACGATTTGATGGATCAAAAAGGTGCCATCGCGCTCATGGCCACAGCCGGAGTCGTAGTCTCCACTTTCATCGTAGGTGGGCTCACCTGGATTGTCCTGAAATGGGTTGGTGTACCGATTTCTTTTATCTATTGTCTCCTTTTTGGTGCGCTCATTTCGCCTACCGATCCCGTGGCTGTGCTGGGTATCCTGAAAACCACCGGAGTGCCGAAAAGCCTGGAAACCAAGATAACGGGAGAATCACTATTCAACGATGGAATAGGAGTAGTGGTTTTCATGATCATTCTTGAACTTGCTCAAGGCGGTCACAAGGTTTCTGTGGCCGATGTTTCTCTGCTTTTCCTGAAGGAAGCTGGTGGTGGCGTCGCCGTTGGGCTGATAATCGGCTATCTCACCTACCTGATGCTCAAACGGGTCAACAATTATCAAGTAGAAATATTGATCACCCTGGCTTTGGTCATGGGTGGTTATGCCCTGGCGGACAGAATACATATTTCCGGTCCTATTTCTATCGTGGTGGCCGGGCTGTTGATCGGCAATCACGGGCGCAGTTTTGCCATGTCGGATCACACCCGTGAACGCCTGGACGATTTCTGGGAGTTGATCGACGAAATCCTCAACGCTCTGCTGTTCATGATGATCGGCCTGGAAGTCCTGATAATTCCTTTCACTCCGGAACTTCTCGGCGTTGGTCTGTTCTCGATAATCATCACCCTGTTTGCCCGCTGGATATGTGTCGGCGGTGCCGTTCATCTCATGCGGCTGTTCAGAACATTCAGCCCCGGCGTAATCACCATTATGACCTGGGGCGGATTGCGCGGCGGAATTTCAGTGGCTCTTGCCCTGTCGATACCACCCGTTCCGGAGCGCACTACCATTATCTCGATCACCTATATCATCGTTGTTTTCGCCATTGCCATCCAGGGAATGACGCTTGGCAGGCTGGCTCAGCATCTAGTGGAAAAAAGCTGAACCGGAATACCCATACTGCTTCACGATCAATTCCAGCTAAACCGCCTGCCCCGCCGCTTTCCAGACTAAAAAGTCTTAAAACTGTTGGCTTGACTATTGCAAGGAATAAACAAGAGCCTGGGACATTCCATCCCCGACTTTTCCTGCATATTCTGCCCTCAAAAGCGGAGTGATGGAAAGTGTCCCGTAGAAAAGAATGATCTGTTCACCCAATCAACATTCAAATAAATATGATGAGGAGATCACCATGAAAAAAAATTCCAGCGATTTTTTAATACAGTGTCTTTATGACTGGGGTATCCGGCGTATCTACGGTTTTCCCGGCGATGGTATAAACGGAATTATGGGAGCACTCAACCGAGCCAAGGAAAAGGTGCGTTTCATTCAGTCGCGGCACGAAGAACTCGCGGCCTTTGAGGCTTGCGCCCATGCTAAATTTACCGGTGAAATAGGGGTGTGCCTGGCAACTTCCGGTCCAGGAGCCATCCACCTGCTCAACGGCCTTTATGACGCCAAAAAAGATCATATGCCGGTTTTGGCGATCGTCGGTCAGCAGGCGACTATCGCGTTGGGATCGGACTACCAGCAGGAAGTCGACCTTATCTCCCTGTTCAAGGATGTTGCCCATAATTATGTCCATATGGCCTCCGATCCGGCCCAGATCCGCCAACTGGTTGATCGCGCCGTCCGGATTGCCATTGCGGAGCGTACGGTCACCTGTATCATCATTCCTAACGATATCCAGGAAATGGATATGGTTACATCACCACCCCGCAAGCACGGAGCCAATTTTTCCGGCGTCGGCTATCGGCGTCCCCGGATCATACCGACTGAGGAAGACCTGGACAGGGCGGCAGAAGTCCTCAATGCCGGTAAAAGAGTAGCCATGCTGGTCGGCGCCGGCGCGTTAGGCGCAACGGAACTGGTCATGGAGGTTGCGGAGTTACTTGGTGCAGGAGTGGCTAAGGCATTGCTCGGCAAGATGGCTTTGCCGGATAACCTGCCCTACGTAACCGGGACAATAGGGCTGCTCGGTACCAGACCAAGCTGGGATATGATGATGAATTGCGACACGTTCTTCATGATCGGTTCCACTTTTCCGTATTCCGAATTCCTGCCTAAGGAAGGACAGGCCAAAGGCGTGCAGATAGACATTCAGGCGAGATCACTCTCCATCCGCTTTCCCATGGATGTCAACCTGCACGGCGAAACCGCCCTCACTCTGCAGGAACTCCTGCCGAAACTGAAAAGAAAGGAAGATCGTTCTTGGCGCAGCAAAATTGAAAAAGATGTCACCGAATGGTGGCAGATCATGGAAGCCCGGGCAATGATGTCGGCCAATCCGATTAATCCCCAGCGATTGTTCTGGGAGCTCTCACCAATGTTGCCGGATAACTGTATATTAACCTGTGACTCAGGCTCCGCCGCCAACTGGTATGCCCGTGACATCAAGGTGAAAAAAGGCATGATGGGTTCTCTCTCCGGCGGTCTCGCCACCATGTGCCCCGGCGTACCGTATGCATTGGCCGCCAAATTCGCCTATCCCGATCGACTGGTGGTTGCCATGGTGGGCGATGGTGCCATGCAGATGCTCGGCAATCTTTGTCTCATCAATATCGGCAGGTCGTACAGCGAATGGTCGGATCCGCGCCTGATCATCCTGGTATTGAACAATCGCGATCTGAATCAGGTTACCTGGGAACAGCGGATCATGTCGGGCGATCCGAAATTTTCCATCTCCCAGGATGTACCTGCCTTTAATTATGCGGAATACGGCCGGCTGCTAGGGATAGAAGGAATTGAGATAAGGAGTCCCGAGGAAATAAAACCGGCCTACCAACGTGCGCTGGAGGCCGGCCGGCCGGTCGTGCTGGATGCCCATTGCGATCCGGATGTCCCGCCGCTGCCGCCGCACATCAATTTTGAGCAGGCTAAAGGCTACATGTCGACACTGTTTCAGGGAGATCCAAATGAGAAAGGCATCATTAATCAGTCGGCCAAACAGATGATTTCGGATTACCTGATCAGACTCAAGCCCTGATTTCCGGCTGGACAACCGGCAACTGCCGCAACCAGTCAGCTGTCCGGTTGCGGTGTTATCCGACAACAGACGGCAGAAAAAAGTCCGGGAAATGCTGAAAAGTTTTCCCGGACGATTGTACTGTCCATCAATACCGCAGCTGACCGCAAATAACCGAGAAGGCAGGCATATTCTCCCGCTTTCTAATGTACACAGTACCTTTTTTCCTTATAGTCCAGAAGACGGCTTCATCGAGTAACTCGCTGATCCTGCCATCGGCCTGATCCTGTACAATCGCCTGCCGGCTGTCGGGATCGAATACCCCCCAGACCAACTCATTTTCCGCCACAAAAAGATTTTCCACACGTCCGTCGAAAGCTGCGGTCAGGACCGACTGCAGATCATCAGCCACCCTGCTGCCATTGAGGTTGTCTCGAAAATTTTCAACGGCCTTCTGCTCATCCCGGGAGAAATATTCCTGAGCGATGTCCCACGCCTTCCGATGAAGTGTTTCCGCCGATAGATCCCTCACACTGTGGGTAATTCCCCGGGAAAGAATCAACTTGTTCCTGCTGATTTGCCGATAGACGGCTTGCAGCTCTTCGGTTCCGGCAAGCACGACCGGACATTCCTCCTCCGGTATGGAAAAGAGGGTGCGGTCAACTATCTGAAAATAGCGCTCCAGATTTTCGTTCTGGTCATCAACTCCGGCGCCATGGCCATGAAACATCGCTGCCCTTTTGCCACTGACTGAACCGGTCTTGGTATGAAATTGCAGTTGCTGCTCCGGCTCATACTGCAGTGCCTCCTCCATGCTTTTCGGCGTTCCTTCCGGTAATTCCTTTTCTTTCAAACGATACCTGTTTCCTTGAAAAAGCCGCAGGTCTTTCCGGCTCAAGGCCAGAACCAGGTACCGCCCGCCCGATAATAAAGGAAGCAGGGGTCTGACATGGAAACGTGGTCCCACCGTGAACAACTCTTTGAAAGGCACCGGCAGCGGATAATGCAACCTGGTTTGGGGAGAGCGAAAAACCGCCAGTCCGTCCGCACCGAGGTGTTTCCAGAACATCGTATCTTTTGCCAGGTCATACTCATGCTCAAGTAGACTGCGGGCTTCCGTTGTCCGCATGCCGCCGTCCACCAGTTTAGCTTCCACTTTGGTTAGAAAATTTTTATACCGGAGAGGATCCTGATTATCCCCTATCCGGCTAACCGGCATATACATTGATATTGCCGGCCATCCCTCTGCCTGCACAAGAGAATCGATCTCAGATTTCCCTATCGTTTTCATATTTGTACCGCCAGATAAGAGTCGTACCAAGAATCTGATCGACTTCATTTAAAATGGATTGTCAGGTTTACTTCTGCTGAGCTTACCTGCGCGGATAGATGTAGTGTCAATGCAGGTTACAGTGCGGAAGAGATTGACAACCCACAATATTTTCCGCTATTTCCGGCGGACAATGCGGGTAATGTCAACCTCGTTGCTCATGATCTTTGGTTATTTCCTCATCTCGGTTAGAGTTCCTCCTATTTTCTCCAAAGATTTACTGGTTCGTGACGAAAGCAGACCGCGCGTTTCCTTGCCTGTCCGTGGTGCTGTGAGGATTCCCGCCGTCAGACCTACCGCCATGCCCGCAACTGCGCCGATGATGACTTTACCGGTGGAGTTGGATTCTTTTTTCCAGTGCAGATAATTTCTATAATTTCTCATAACCCCTCCTTATTGGTACTCATTGCAAAAAGTATCCGGGCACATCGCTTGTGCCGGCCGGAAACTCAAACCGGACCAGCTCAAACGCCCGCTACTGAACAGGTAACACTATTTTTGTACGCGTTATTCGCTTATTTTTTAAAGTAACGATTCACCACGCCTATTATTTCGTTAAAATTTGCAATCAGCGTTCTGATTCTGACGGACGCATCTTTCATCAGCAGTACGGAATCGACTCCGGACCGAAAAATCGAACCGACAAGCACCTTGTTATCATCAAATTGCTTTTTGAGTTCCCCACTAAAATACACTGTGTTTCCGCCTAATTCCTCAAGATGTACTAAAAGCTGATCAATTTTTGCCTCATTCCTGGAAAGAGACTTATTTACATCAAGAATGAGATGGTTGGCATTTTTCAAGAGCACTAGCAGATAGCTGCCGACTGCCAGACCAAGTAATGCCAAAAGCAACAGAAAGACTCCTTGAACGGTCACGGTAAATGTCATGTTTTATCCCTGTTCCGAATTGTCTGTCATCACCTTAATCCGTTTCCTGCCCGTGAAAAAATCACCTGCAGGCCCCCTTGCCTAACAAATATACTTCTTTAAGTTGATATCACAGCTCCCCATTTACTTTTAGCGAAATGCATGCCAAATATTGATATTTTCGGGTTTTTTCTTGTTTATGCCTGTTTTTCTGTACAAATTATCTATTTCCAAGAGGTTTGAACCTCCCGGCATTGTCCTCTTCAACAGGAATGAATCCTACTCGACCGGATGGGCAGCCGATCCCCCTGTTGCATGATAGAAGCAGGGTGAATATTTTTCGGCATTTTCCTGGTGCTACGGAAAAACCTGCAGGAGTGAAAGCTCAAATTCCGGGAGGATTAAGATACCTCGGGCAGTATTTCTGGTATGTTTATTGCTCATTCTTCCTGAACAGAAGGCAACCGGCGCCTTCTATCGCTATAGATTTTGCCGTTGCGGCTGTTTACCCCTGCAGCAGCCGCCGTTAGACGTGGCACCTTCTTTTTCCAATGCATGCCTGGTTGAAAGTGGTGAGAAGATATGCATACCGAGCGGGAGATTGAACGACGGGAAGAAGATGAGGATTATGTTCCGGTAATCGTCAAGCGTACTGATGAAGCATTGAGACATCCCGACGATATTCTGGAAAAAGCGATAAGAGAGGGTATCGAACAACAGAACCGGGCATTTCTCTCCCTCTGCCTTTCCGCCATGGCAGCCGGCCTGATTCTCGGCTTTTCGGCTATGGCTGTCGCCATCGTCGAGAATCAGATGCTGATGCTGGCATGGAACATCTCCGCCCGATTGGCGACGGCAATCGTCTATCCTCTGGGATTTGTGCTCTGCATCATGAGCGGAGCCCAACTCTTCACCGAACATACGGCAACAGCGGTTTATCCGGTTCTGGACCGGCGCGGCAACATGAAGGGCTTGCTCCGTCTCTGGCTGATTGTGATTATCGGCAATCTTCTCGGAGCCCTGGTGAGTTCAACGTTTCTGATCCTGGCCGATGATGTGATTAATGCCAAACCAGGCTATATTGAAATAGGCAAACATCTGGTCGAGTATGGATTTGGCCCCCTGTTCTTCAGTGCGCTGCTTGCCGGCTGGCTCATGGCCCTTGGAGCCTGGCTGATATTGGCCACCTCATCGGCATTGAGCCAGATGACCTCAATTTACATCGTCACGTTCATCATCGGCATCGGTGGCCTGCATCACTCCATCGCCGGTTCCGTGGAGATGTTCACCGCCTACCTGATCAGTGATACCTTCAACATTATCCAAGTCTGCCGTTTTGTTGCCGTGGCTATCCTCGGTAACCTGGTTGGTGGAAGCATTTTTGTCGCGCTGTTGAACTACGGCCATATTCGCAAGACTCAGAAAATCCAGAAGGACCAATAACCAGGCACCTTTCTGACCGGTCACCTTCTTTTGGAGATTTTATTTTCCAGCCAAGCCGCAACACGAAGAATGATGATGGAAAAGAGAGTGACCCCCGCAGCCAACAGCCACTGCTCCAGGGCCACGGAGATACCGATAACACTGCAGATGAGTATGGAAGCAGCAGTCGTCAAACCTTCGATAGCATTCTGGTTGCCGGATCGAAAGATGGTACCCGCTCCGAGAAAACTGATACCGGTAATGATAGCTTGAACAATACGGATGGGATCGGCACGCAGAATTTTGTCGTTCGCCTGAGCGACAAAGTGTTGAATCATAATGTCGGTAAGTCCCACCAGCATTGCCGAGGCGCCGGTCACGAGCATTAAAGTGCGGAAACCCGCCGGCTTATGTGCCAGTTCCCTCTCGATCCCAATCAGACCACCTAAAGCCATGGCGATTAATACCTTCAGCAGGAAGATCGACTGAGAGTTCCATTGTTTCACCAGTTCGTCAATTATATCCATAAATTTCCTGCTGCTTACCGGTGTATCTTTTACGGGATAAGAAAGAGGTAAAACCTTGGAAAGAATCGTTTACTCTTTTCTCATCCGCGCTTCTTTTTTCGAAAACCGGGGTCACAGTCCGGAGATTCTGTAGTCTCCACTCCCGCGTATGGATTCGGCGGATATTACTTCCCTCTGAATCTCTCAAAAAAGGCATCCGTTTCTTTTTTTGCCCTGTCCTTTCCGTAACCGTACCTCTCCTGCAATTTTCCAACTATCTTTTCATAGTTACCCTGGATCTCATCCAATTCATCATTGGTAAGTTTTCCCCATTGAACTTTCGCCTCACCCTTGAGCTGGCTCCATTTGCCTTTAATGATATCTTTATTCATGATAACAGACCCTTATGTTAATGTTAGTAGTTTGATGTATCAATACCGGTTTATTTGAATTCCAGTTTGCGGCCCGGCGTCCCTTTAATCGCCTGGTTTGCCGGAAAATTCCCAAACTGTTACCGGATAAAATACAACAGGATGGTTGCCTTGGCCCACCTGCGGGCCGGCAGTACACTTTTTCCTTACTTGTAAACAGCAATATATGTTCCATTTCGTACAGACTCTCCAACGGTTATCATCAGCACCTGTATTTGAATCTTAACCGATACCCGATGGACCGCAGCCGGCCGAATTACCACCAGATAATCTTTTTGCCCACTATTGTCTGATCATGCCGGACAATATCCTGCTTAAACGGAGACACCACGGCCTTCCGGTACACGCTTCATGCTGGTGAGCCGGCATATTTACTGCCTCAAGGAATTCAGACATAATGTGCTTACAATTTTCCCCTGAATTGGCGCATCGCCCGGAACATGGGAAAAGGCAGGAGTTGGCACATAATTTGTATGCTCTCAGCGTATGATGAACGGTTACACCTGGGTTATGCCATCTCTCCGCGTGGACCGGTGAACGATTGCCAATCATAACGCGCAGGTGAAGGCAACAAGAATGGTAGATGGTGTAACTTCTGAACAATCCGGAGGGTAATATGAAGTTAAAGCTGTTGGCGGGGTATCCATATCCACTTGGTGCTACTTTTGATGGCCTCGGCACCAATTTCTCCTTGTTTTCCGAAATTGCCGAACGGGTCCAACTTTGCCTTTTTGATGAACATGGCCGGGAAACCTGCTTCGATCTGGAAGAAGTGACAGGATATTGCTGGCATGGATACCTGCGCACCATTGAGCCGGGTCAACGGTATGCCTATCGTGTTTATGGGCCGTGGGATCCCGCAAACGGACATAGATGCAATCCCTGCAAGTTGATCCTCGATCCGTACGCCAAGGCTTTCAGTGGCGGTATTAAATGGAATGAAACCGTATTTCCTTATGACTTCGAAAAAGGCCCCGAGCACCGCAGTGAAACCGACAGTGCTCCTTTTATTTCCCGCTGCGTGGTCCACCAGCCGTATTTTGACTGGGGCGGGGACCGCCTGCTCCGTATTCCCTGGCATGAGACCATTATCTACGAAACCCATGTAAAGGGCCTCACCATGAATCATCCCGATGTACCCGAGCATCTGCGGGGGACCTATGCAGGGCTGGCTCATCCGGCGATCATCAAGTATTTCATCGAGCTCGGAATAACGGCTGTTGAGCTTATGCCGATCCATCAGTTCGTTCATGACAAACATCTGATCGATCGAAATTTACGAAATTACTGGGGCTATAACAGCATCAACTATTTTGCGCCCCACGACGAATACGCCTCCGATCTGCATGCCGGCAGCGCTGTAGCCGAATTCAAACAAATGGTCAAAATACTGCATCAAGCCGGAATCGAGGTCATTCTCGATGTGGTCTACAATCATACGGCTGAAGGCAATCATTTGGGACCGCTGTTATGTTTTAAAGGCATAGATAACGCCTACTATTATCGTCTGGCAGAGGACAAGCAGTATTATATGGACTATACCGGCTGCGGCAATAGTCTGAATATGCGCAACCCCCATGTGCTGCAGCTCATCATGGATTCCCTGCGCTACTGGATAGTGCAGATGCATGTCGATGGTTTTCGCTTCGATCTGGCTGCCACTCTGGCCCGTGAGCTGCACGACGTTGACAAGCTCTCCGCCTTTTTCGACATTATTCAGCAAGACCCGGTAATCAATCAGGTCAAGTTGATAGCCGAACCATGGGATGTTGGGGAAGGCGGCTATCAGGTCGGTAATTTCCCGGCGGTCTGGACCGAATGGAACGGCAAGTTTCGCGATTGTATCCGTGATTTCTGGCGAGGGGAGGAGCAAACCGTGCAGGAATTCGCCTCCCGCTTTACCGGCAGTCCCGATCTCTATGAGAATTCCTCGCGACGCCCTTTTGCCAGCATCAACTTCATCACGGCGCACGACGGTTTTACCATGGCTGATCTTGTCTCCTACAACTCAAAACATAATGAGGCAAACGGCGAGGATAACAATGATGGCGAGAGCCACAACCGTTCATGGAACTGTGGTGACGAAGGTCAGACCGACGATGAAGAAATACTCCGGTTGCGCAAGCGGCAGATCCGCAATTTCATGGCAACCCTGCTGCTTTCCCAAGGTGTGCCGATGCTTTTAGGTGGGGATGAAATCGGCCGGACTCAGGGAGGCAATAACAATACCTACTGTCAGGACAATGAAATCGCCTGGTATGACTGGAATTCAATAGATGAGGAGCTGCTTGATTTTTGCCGCAACCTCATCCACTTTCGCAAAAGTCATCCGACCTTCCGGCGCCGGGGCTGGTTCCAGGGCAAACTCATACACGGCAGTGAGACACGCGATATCGCCTGGTTCACGGATCAGGGTAAGGAGATGACCGAGCAGGACTGGCAGCAGTATACCAAAACACTTGGTATTTTCCTGAACGGTGCGGCCAGAATCCCCCACCCGCAAAGAGAGGCTTTGGCGGACGACAATTTTTATGTCCTGATAAACGCCCACTTTGAATCACTTGATTTTGTATTACCCGGTGACCAGTGGAGCAGCCGGTGGCTGTTCGTCTTTGATACCGACACAGGCTGGAGTGAAAACGAGAACAAAGAATATTCGGCAGGAGAGAAGATCCAAATCGAAGCGCGTTCGTTGTGTGTCTTACGCGCCATGGACGAACAACCTGATTCATAGAAATGAATACGGTTATGAATGTGACTGCGCCATTGGCCCACCTTAACCTTTTCAAGGTTGATCCGGGGAATATTGGATCACACTTCGTCATAATCAGGTATAGGAGGAAGACATGGCTGAAAAATTTACTCATAAAAACGAAATGATAGGTAAAGGTGGTGAGCTGCACCAACAGGCGGGAGACAAGATCGATACTATGACAACCCAGCAAGGGGTCCCCGTCGCAGACGACCAGAATTCCTTGAGAGCCGGAGCCCGCGGCCCGACCTTACTTGAGGACCAGGTTTTCAGGGAGAAACTTTTCCACTTTGACCACGAACGCATTCCCGAGCGCGTGGTGCATGCCCGGGGATTTGGGGCTCATGGTTATTTTGAAACCTTTGAGTCTCTCAGCGATATCACCTGTGCTGATATTTTTCAGCGCAAGGGTGAAAAAACCCCTCTTTTCGTTCGATTCTCAACGGTTGCAGGCAACAAGGGCTCAGCCGACCTTGCCCGGGATGTGCGCGGTTTTGCAGTTAAGTTCTACACAAAAGAAGGCAACTGGGACCTGGTCGGCAACAATATTCCGGTATTCTTTATACAGGATGCCATCAAATTCCCCGATTTGATTCATGCGGCCAAAGTGGCACCCGATCGCGGCTTTCCCCAGGCCCAGACCGCCCATGATAATTTCTGGGATTTCATCTCGCTTACACCCGAAAGCATGCACATGATCATGTGGATCATGTCCGATAGGGCAATTCCCCGCTCGTTCCGGTTTATGGAGGGATTCGGCGTTCATACGTTTCGTTTCGTCAATGACCAAGGTAAAGCCACTTTTGTCAAATTCCACTGGAAACCGAAGCAAGGACTGCAGTCGGTAATGTGGAACGAGGCGGTAAAGATCAACGGCGCCGATCCCGATTTTCACAGACGCGATCTTTGGAATGCCATCACTTCCGGTGATTTTCCCGAATGGGAGCTTGGCGTGCAGTTGTTTGATGAGAGTTTTGCTGAAAAATTTGCTTTCGATGTGCTGGACGCCACAAAAATAATCCCGGAAGAAGAAATACCGGTACGCATCGTCGGCAGGATGGTGCTTGACCGGGTCGTTGATAATTTCTTTGCGGAAACGGAACAGGTTGCATTCTGCACCCAGAATATAGTGCGGGGTATCGATCATTCGGAGGATCCACTCCTGCAAGGCCGCGCTTTTTCTTACCTGGACACGCAGCTAAAACGGCTTGGCGGTCCCAATTTCACCCATATTCCGATCAATGCGCCAAAATGCCCGGTGCATAATTTCCAGCAGGACGGCCATATGGCCATGCATAATCCCAAAGGGCGGGCCAATTATGAGCCCAACAGCTGGGGCGAGGATGGCGGTCCGCGTGCAGACGCCAAGAAAGGCTTCACCAGCTATGGCAACGCAACTGAAGGAAAAAAACAGCGCGTCCGTTCGGAGACCTTTGCCGATCATTACAGTCAGGCTCGACAGTTTTATATAAGCCAGACGCCTGTCGAGCAAAAACACCTGGGCAATGCGCTTGTCTTTGAACTCAGCAAAGTGGAACACAAAAGAATACGCGAGCGCATGGTATCTCATCTTCTGAATATCGATAAACAATTAGCAGCAACCGTAGCCCGGGGATTGGGAATGGAAAAAATGCCGGAAGCGGCCGATGCGGCAATGCCCACCCGCATGGATCTGGCGCATTCGAACAAACTGAGCATCATGAAAAACGGACCGGATACCTTCAAGGGCAGGAAGATGGGAGTGCTGATGACCAATGGTGCCGACGGCGACCTGTTTGCCGCGATCAAGAAGGCAGTCATGGATAAAGGTGCCACGCTGGAAGTTATCGCCCCGACAGTCGGAGGTGTGAAGGACAGCAAAGGAAAAGTTATCGAAGCTCAGCAGAAAATTGATGGTGGGCCTTCGGTCCTGTATGACGCCGTAATTCTTCTCGTCTCGGACGATGGCGCAAAAATGCTAGCCGCGGACATGACTGCGCGGGACTTCGTAAGCGATGCCTATGCCCACTGTAAATTTATCGGCTACAGTGCAGCAGCGAAACCGCTGCTTACGGCTGCCGGCATCATGGAAATGCTGGATGAGGGCTGTGTACCGCTGGAGTCAGCAAATGATGTCATGCCGTTCATAGCCATGTGCGCCGATCTGCGCTTTTGGGAGAGGGAATCCAAGATAGACCGGACTTGATCCGATTGTTTGCCGGTTGTTTTTTCGCAGGACTGACTGGTGGTGTACCGGCACCACCAGTCAGCCCGGCCGGTATACCATGGTCAAGAACATTTAGTGAATCCGGCAGGCAGGAAATCACCTGTGGGCTTGATCTATACACCCCGTGAAAGGCTCGATAATCCCTTAATATCGAGAGCGGTTAACCGCGCCCTTCATCCCTCTGCCGCCTACACCTTCCTTTTGCCTGTATCTTTGTTCCATTTGAGATCAATTGTATGGCCAATAAGATCAGAGACCTCGAAATAAACAAATCAACAAAGGTGATAAAATGTATATGCACATGAATTATGCTCTTGCCCCGATAATATCGCTGATCTCCGGCATTCTCATTCTGATTATTCCACGCCTGCTGAATTACATTGTGGCAATTTATCTGATTATTATTGGCTTACTTGGGTTGTTTGGCGGAAGCTGGTATAATATGCGCTGATGGCCTATCCGGGCAGTAGCAGAATTCCAGGTAACGGCTTGAGGTTCCGGGAGTATTTCATCCTGCCCGGAACATCTCGGCCGAACAGAATTAGTGATTACGTAAGGCGTCGATCAGCTCATCCTTGGTCATTTTTGAGCGGCCTTCTATGCCCACTTCCTGGGCTTTGCCATAGAGATCCTCTTTGTTCCACTCCTCATACTTATCTGATTTTCCGCCTTTTTTACCAGTCTTTTTCCTGGAACTATTGGCAATCCGGGCGGCTTTTTCCTTGCTCATGCCCTGATCCCGAAGAGCCTGATACTGTTTCTCGTCCTTGATTCTAGGATTCGGCATAACAAAACCTCCATTTTTTTGTGAGTTTTTACGACGCCAGCATCATTGATGATCTCGTAAAAAGTCATCGAAGTTACTAAGATGGACTCTGGAAAAAACTCGATATACTAGGCGTAATATCTGAAACGAGGATTTGGCAGCACATGTGGTACGGCAAATCCTCGTTTCAGATCTACAACGACGTAGATCGGGCTTTTTACGAGTCCATCATCATTGATTAGCCATTAACAATTCGTCCACCATTGGGATGAAGAACCTGGCCCGTCATGTAGGAAGAATCGTCGCAGGCCAGAAAGAGATAACACGGGGCGATCTCCACCGGTTGCCCGGCACGTCCTATCAAGGTGTTTTTACCGAACGATTCGATTTTTTCCGGATCAAAGCTTGCCGGAATCAGTGGTGTCCAGACCGGCCCGGGAGCAACGCCGTTTACCCTGATATTGCTTTGGGCAAGACTTATGGCAAGCGAACGGGTCAGCGCAGTGATAGCCCCTTTGGTACAGGCATAGGGAATCAGGGTAGGATGCCCCTGATAGGCTGTCACTGAAGTTGTATTAATTATGACACCTCCATCTTCCAGATAGGGAAGAGCCGCCTGGATCATAAAAAACATGGAGAAAACATTGGTTTCAAAAGTCCTTTTGAGCTGACCCGCCTTGATGTCGAGAATAGATTCGTACGCATGCTGTTCCGCACTATTGTTCACGAGGATATCCACACCTCCAAAGGTGTTCACCGTTTTTTGAACGGCTCCCTGGCAGAAGGCCGGATCACCTATGTCACCAGACAGGCAAAGGCATCTTCGCCCTGTTTTCTCGATCCGCCTCTGGGTATCCCGGGCATCTTCGTGTTCATCCAGATAGACGATGGCTACGTCCGCGCCTTCCTTGGCAAAAAGAATGCTGACGGCTCTCCCGATACCGCTGTCTCCCCCGGTGATGACAGCTATTTTATCTTTTAATTTTGCGCTCGGTCGATAATCGTCATTTTCCGATATGGGAACCGGGGTCATAGGTGAACGTTCCCCTGGTTGTTTTTCCTGTTGCTGAGGCGGTAGCTGCCGCTCTTTTTCGCTGTTCATGAGTAATCCTCCTTCAAGTGAACATTTGGGAAAAAGAGGCGTTGCCGTGCCTGGCATGCATCTAATGCGGCAAGAGAGCGAGGCAGGCAACTTGATCCTCAAACAAATTACTCTTCCTTTAGAGAAAGATTTAGCAATATCCATGCCTGAAAAATATTACCGAACTACAACGGATAGGTAGGGGCGAACCTATCTGTTCGCCTCTCGTAACATCCGGACAACCTCATCCGGCTCAAGATCCCTCCAGAACCGATATGCAGCTGCCACGGCGAAAGATCCCGCGTCCTGGACATTAGGGCAAAAAATTTGCTCGACCTCGTCTGCTATGCGGTGAATTGATGAGAGTGGAGAGGTGGGAACGGCTACAACAATCCGGGCGGCCCCCAGACTTTTCGCCAGATCTATCGCCGCCAGCATGGTAAAGCCCGAGGCCAGGCCGTCATCCACCAGAATTATCGGCAGACCTTTCAGATCCGGAAGTGGTTTGTTGTTTCTGAACAGGGCATTTCTCTGTTCAAGTTCTTCCCTGACTTTTTCCGTTTGTTTTTCGATCTCGGCCTCACTTAATCGCAGCATGTCCAGCAACTCCCGATTGATAAAGATCTTGCCGGTCAAGGCCAGAGCACCGAATCCGGCCTCACTGTTTCCCGGGATCTGCATCTTGCGGGTTATGAGCAGATCCAGAGGCAGGGAGAGTTCCCGGGAAAGTTCCAGCCCCACAGGCACACCTCCTGAAGGAATGGCCAGTATCATGGCCTGGGGATGATCTTTATAGCTGCCCAGCATCGAGGCCAAATGCCTGCCGGCATCTTTTCTGTCCGTAAATACCTGGTGCCTGTTCCTGAATTGGGAAACATCTATTAATTTTTCCTGCATCCTGTTTCCTCCAGGTATAACGCCTGAGTACAGATCGGGTTATACAGTCTTTTGATGTGTACCGGTGAACGGCTACGAACACATCAGGCAAAAACTCAGATCACAACCTGTTATCGACATATTTTTGCAGATCCATGGCGTTATGAATGGCATGGCCCCCCAGGTCATTATTGAAATAGACATAGACATCGCGTCCGGCGTCATGGTGTGCAGCCAGAACATCAGCCACAGCGCTGAGCTTCTGTGGAGAATATTCCCCGCCATAATTTTTGCCGTGAAATCGATAATAGACCCAGTCGGTTGTGACCCTGTCCGGGTGAGCTTCAATCAGATCATGCACACAAAGGGCGGCGCCGTGTTTTTCAAGAACTTCGTAAACCTCATCAATCAGCCAGGATGGATCGCGGAATTCCACGGCAAAAAGACGTTTACGGGGAGTTTCTTCAAGAAATTCGTCGAGCCGCGCCGGATTGGCTGACCAATGCGGCGGAAGCTGGACCAGTATTGGCCCCAGCTTGTCCTGTAACATCTCGGCGGCATTGAGAAAATTATCGAGAACCTCCTTGGGATCTTTCAGTTTTTTCATATGGGTGCCATAGCGGCTGAACTTGACGGCGAAATGAAATCCATTCGGCGTTTTTTTCCGCCAGTGTCTGAAAGTCTCGGGTTTTGGCAGGTTATAAAAGGTGCTGTTGATTTCTACCGTAGGGAAATGGTCACAGTAAAAAGCGAGCCAGTCCGCTTTTTTGAGACCATCCGGGTAAAAGCTCCCCTGCCAGTGATCATACTGGTACCCTGAAGTGCCTATGAGAACTTGAGGAGTGTGCTGAACCATGGTTTGCCTTCCGGTTTAGTATGATTGCGTCGTAAAAACTCTTCATCTGCTTCGTTGCTGCAAAATTTCTATCATTACGACGTACTCTAGTACGCCGTAATGATAGAAATTTTGCGCGCCTCGCAGATGAAGTTTTTTATCTAGCCATCTGATATTTAGGTTTTTACGAGTCTATCTTCATTGATGACCTCGCAAAAAGTCATCGAAGTTGCTGAGATGGGCTCTGGAAAAAGCTCGATATACTAGGCGTAGTATCAATCATGGCTTTCTTGAAAACTAAACACTGGCAATGGTTCTTTCAACGACTCAGCTTCACAGACTGCGGATTCCGCCATACGGGCTACGGAAAAGGAGGAGGAAAAACCAAATAGCGACTTTGTTTGCTTCCTCTTATTGATTACAGTAAAAAGACTGGAGACGTGGGCCTCGCCCCACCCTTTCGCCCAACCCTGTCGCCTGAGTATCAGGCAGGATTTTACGGAGCAAAGCGCTCCAACAAAGGAGATTCCCCATGTCATTTGAGCTCTGGCTGGCTTTTGTTGCTGCCTCCACCATTGTGCTGGTCATTCCCGGGCCGACCATCCTGACCGTAGTCAGTTACTCCATTTCCCATGGTCGCCGGGCCAACATTCCCCTGGTCGCAGCTGTTGCCCTTGGAGATTCAACCGCTCTGCTCTTCTCTTTGCTCGGACTTGGCGCCCTGCTTGCCGCTTCGTTATTCTGGTTTACCGTGATCAAGGTCATCGGGGGTATGTATCTGCTTTACCTGGGGATCAGGCTGCTGCGCAAGGATGCTGGTCCGGCGGAGTTCTTTTCCCCGGACCGCCCGGAGTCGACCTTGAAACTCTTCACCAATACCTATCTGGTGACCACCCTGAATCCGAAGAGCATCATGTTCTTTATCGCTTTTCTGCCGCATTTCATTGATCACACCAGTCGGGTCGCCCCGCAAATGTGGCTCCTGGCAGCCACCTTCGTCATCCTGGCGACCATTAATTCGGCACTTTACGCAGTCTTCGCCGCATCCGCCCGCCGATTGCTCAGCTCATCCCATGCCCAAAGGCGCTTTAATCTTGCCGGAGGCTCGCTGCTGTCAATCGCCGGTATCTGGTCTCTTCTGGCGAAACGGGTATCGACATGAAACCGTTTGACGGAACTGATAACACCAATCCGGCAGCCCATCTTCTTCTGACTTTGCTCGGCGATACGGTGGAACTTTTACGCAGGGTGCCGGACGCCGGCAGGACGATCACTTATTCTTTGTCCCGCAGGGCGTCCATCAAGGATATCCTCGAAAGCCTTGGTATTCCCCATACCGAAATCGGCAAGATCATGCTCGATGGCCGGGAACAGGCCTTCGACAAAATTGCCGAAGACGGCGAACATTTCGAAATCCACCCTCTCTCTCCTACCCGCCCGCCGACGGTTGCTACGCACCTGAGACCGGTTCCTCTGGCCGGCTGCATCTTTCTGGTGGATATCAACGTCGCCAGACTGGGAGGGCTGCTACGAATGGCCGGTATCGACGCAGAAGCTGTCGAACCGGAGAGTGCGAATCCGGAAACCGTTCTGAGAGCGATCCGGGAAAAACGCATACTGCTCACGCGAAACAGAGATCTGCTCAAACACCGTGAGCTGGTTTTCGGTCATCTGGTCCGGAACCAGGAGCCGGATCAACAACTGAGGGAAATAGTCGATCTCTATGGACTCATGGACCAGCTTCAGCCATTTTCCCGCTGCATCGCCTGCAACGACCTGCTGGTTGAGGTTGAAAAAAGTGCCGTTCTGGACCGCCTCCTGCCGCTTACCAAGAAATATTATGACCATTTCCAGCAATGCTCGGGTTGCGGTAAAATTTACTGGCACGGCAGCCACCATGAGAAAATGGAGGCCAAGCTCAAAATTATTCTCGGCAGCTAATTCCCCATTCCCGGGCGGCCTCCCCGCCGGGAAGTTCCCAAACCAGAAGATGCAGCCTGGCGAGACAAACCGGGTCTTTCAATAAATCCATCTTCTCTCTTGGCTGAAGTTTGCCCGGACCGACGGATAACGCCTTCAAAACCAGTTGTTGCCGGTTGCCGGAAAGAGTCTGTGCCGGGGTGTTTTTCTGTCTTCGAAACGCCAAATGCATACCGTTTACCAGAGGATCGACCACTGCCTGGACAAATCCGCTGTTCAATTGCTCCGGAACAAGCGGAGACCCATCCCCGGCTTCCTGTCCGAAAGCACCTGTCATGACCAGCTCGGGAGGTGGAGAAATTTCTTCAGGAATGAGAAACAAGCCATATTTGCGAAACTTCTGCCCAAGGCTGACCTTGCTGGACCAGACGGAGATCGGCACCGAGAATATCAAGGGAAGCAACACCGGGACCAGCCACCAGAAAAACGGCCGGTTGACGACAAAAAGCCCCCCGCCCCAGATCAGTGCCAGAACCATGCCCCAGCCATGAAACCGCAGGGCAACTCCCCAGGCGGTGTCATTATCTTCGCGTGGCGGCGGTTTCCAGGCAATTTTCCGCCCCAGAAGGGTCAGGAAGACAAACTTACTGTGGGCCAGCATTCTCAAGGGTGCAAGAAGCGTAGAGGCCAGAACTTCGAGGCAGACGCTCAGGATTAGCCGAAAATTTCCGCCGAAGGCGGCAGCGTTTTTCTGTTTCCATATGACAAGAAACGCACTGAGCATTTTGGGCAGTAGCAAAATGATGAAAGTTGAAATCAGCAGATTGAGGGCCCACCAGAGATTCCATATCGGCCAATCCGGAAAAAGCCCGCCCTTTACCGAAAAATAATCGGGGCCGATTATCGCCTGGGAGACCGCCTCGACACTACTGATAGTCAGGAACAAAAACCAGAGGAGCGCGGAACCATAGGACATGGCGCCGTTCAGAAAAAGTATCCGATGCATGGGAAATATTCGTTTTGCCAGCAATAGTCGCAGGTGCTGCATGTTCCCCTGACACCATCGCCTATCGCGAGCCAGTTCGTCGATCAAGGTGGGCGGCGGCTCTTCCCAGCTGCCGTTTAGGTCATAAGCCAGCCAGACTTCCCAGCCCGCGCCGCGCATCAAGGCCGCTTCCACGAAATCATGACTCAGGATCTCGCCGCCCAACGGCGGTTTTCCCGACAGCCGGGGCAGGCCGCAATGCTCCATAAAAGGTGCGATCCGGATAATAGCATTATGTCCCCAGTATTGGGCGTCGCCAAGTTGCCAGAAATGCAGGCCCGCAGAGAACATCGGCCCGTAGAGATGACCGGCGAACTGCTGGAGGCGGGCCAGGAGAGATTGCCTGCCCACCGCCGCAGGCGGAGTCTGAAGTATCCCTATTTTCGGGTTTTTATTCATTATTTCCACCATCCGCACGATGGTACCGCCGGCCATCACGCTGTCGGCATCAAAGACGAGCATATACGGATAATTCCGGCCCCATCTTCTGCAAAAATCAGCGATATTGCCGCTTTTACGTTTAATATTCGGGCGCCGATGACGATAAAAAATACGGCCAAAGCCGTTCACCTCAATACAGAACCTGGCCCAGGCGATTTCCTCCTCAACCCATAGGTCAGGATCAGTGGTATCGCTCAGAATAAAAAAATCAAAATCCTCATGACGATGAATAGAAACAAGTGAGAGGTAGACCGACCTGACTCCGGCAATTACCCGCCGCGGATTTTCATTATAGACTGGGACGAGAATGGCGGTTCGCTGTTTTTCCCCTGACTGTGCAAGGTCACTTGGCACAGTATCGGTTATTGTGAAACGGTCATAGCGCCGCCAGAGGATGAAAAAGCCAAGCAGAGCCGTCCAGAAACCGATGGAAATCCAGGCGAACAGCAGCGCGAAAAAGATGACCAGAGTGATTTCCAGTGGTGTTCTTCCCTGATAGGGAAGTATATGCGCCATAAAACCACTGGCGACAAGAGTGCTGGAAATAATGAGAAGAAACAGCAGGGTTCTTCGCCCCCTTGCGACATTTTCCCAATTTCCTGTGGGTTGCGACGATCTCTTTTGCATGGCTTGGTTCAGGAGAAATGCGGATAGTAGTTCCTATTTACCATCTCGTAAAAACCTATAATCAACGATGGACGCCATCATATCTTCTTTATCACCATGGATCCGCGATTTATGGGAGGTGAAGCCGACAGATCGCGTATTATACCGGATTCCCTCAGGGAATTTCCCTGACGCCGGCGGGAATATACAATCGGGTAATCATTATATTTGCCGCAGCTCAAGATATTTTCGTCGGTTTGTATCATCTCATGCAAGGCGCGCATAACCAGTTGAACCGGCAGTAGGCCGGAGCCGCTCATCCGTTCTTCCGCCTTCGCTTGTTTCAACGCCCGATCCGCGAATTCCAGACTGCGCAGTGCCGGAATACCCAGCTTTTTCAGGTAGAGCAGAACCCTGTCCTGCGCTTCCTGCCAGAGATCGGAAGCATCTGCACCATCGGTCATGTCCGTCCGGGAATTCTCGGGTGGGGGAGTTCCCTTTAATTGAGGTTGAAATCCATTCTTCATGACAATACCTCCAAGCTCTCCCGCTGGTTCAGGGCCAGAGCGCATAACTCCAGGTTTCCGTGAGAACGGTCTTGCCCTGGGTCAGATAGGCCCGCACTTCAAGAGGAGGCCGGTTTATAATCGGCATAGTGAGAGTTTCCGCCAGAGACTCATCTTTTTTTCGCCTCACCTGGAAAACCAGCCGCCAACTTCCGGTAGGTTCGATCTTAAATAGTTGATGTTCGAGTATCTCACCTTCATCACTTACATTAATTACTGCTTCTATCGGGGCTTCACTCGGCAATTTTTCCGGCAGCTTATCGAGTTTACCACCTTTGAAGTCGACCAGAATCATCCGGGAGCCTGCGCTTTTTCCGGCAGCATCCCTGGTGGCGATTACTCGTCCCACTCCGGCGGCGTCCTTGCTTGGGGTATACCAGCTGAGGGTATACTTGAAGCCAATCGGTTGATCTTTCGGCGGGAGCCGGTCAAATATCCAATAAGCTACTATATTGTCGTTTTTTTCCTCATTAGAGGGAATCTGGACCAGCTCGACATGGCCCGCCCCCCAATCGCCGTCAGGCACCACCAGGGCACTGGGCCGCAGATCGTATCTGGTTTCGGGATCCTGATAATGGTCGAAATTGTGATCTCGCTGCAGCAGTCCGAAAGCAGTGATGTGACTAGTCTGGAAGGCATTTATGAATAAATGTTTCGGATTAATAAGCGGACGCCATATTTCCTCCCCCGAACCGTTGACTATATGTAATCCGTCGGAATCATGCACCTCAGGACGAAAATCATCAACCGGCCGCTGATTGCTGTTTTCGCCATAAAAAAACATGCTCGTCAGGGGGGCGATACCGATTTTTTGTATCTCATCGCGCCGAAACAGCTTACCCTCCACCTGCATAATGGTTTTTTCCCCGGGACGGATGGTGAATTGATAGGCTCCCGTGATCCTTTTACTGTCAAGCAGCGCGTAGATGACAATTTCCCTGGCATCGGGCTTTGGTTTCTTAAGCCAGAATTCCTTGAAATAGGGAAATTCTTCTCCTGAATCAAGGCCGGTATCGATAGCCAGACCTCTCGCCGAAAGCCCGTACACCTCGTGCTTTGCCACCGCCCGGAAATAACTTGCTCCAAGAAAAACCGCGACATCGTCCATTTGATTCTTTTTATTTAACGGATAGCGGATGCGCAGCCCCGCGAAACCTAAATCCGCCGGAATTTTATCTTTGAATTGATTTGCGCCGTAATCAAAAAGGTCCGTGGAAAAAGGATAAGTTTTTACGCCCTTCTCCTCGATAATATTGATTATTACCGTACGGTTATAATAATAACCCGGATGAAAGAACTGCACTTCAAATGGCAGTTTTTCAGCCTGCCAGAGGGTTTTGTCATTTTTGAAGCGGATATCACGCCATTTATCATAGGTCAGTTTGAGCAGAAAATCCGGAACGCTGTTTTTGGCATCGGCAAATGACTTAGTTGCCTCCTCCTGTGCCTTGGCAGCCACATCGGCCAAAGAAAACCTGGAATCCGCATGAACTTTTGCAGCCGGTAACGGGCCCGCCAGTATAGCTATCAGGAAAAAAACCTGAATTCTCAGGTACCACGTTTTGTCCGGAGTAATTAAACTTCAACCTCTCTTCGATTATTCGGAGTAACCTTTTCATATGATTGATCCTTCTCTAATCTTCCAGGAATGTCTTCAGCTGGAGACACTTCCCCTTTTCATAGACCAGGACTCGCTCCTGCACCCGATGCAGGGGCCGTTTTCACCTGAACTTCTCTGTTTATGATACCTACTGTTTCTCTTCGGTAACTCTCCATACGATGTTTCCGACATCATCAGCCACGAGCAACGCACCTTGTTTATCGATAGCCACACCAACCGGCCGGCCCTGTGCTTCTCCTTTATCATTGAGAAAGCCTGTTAAGACATCAAGTGGATAACCAATCGGTTTTCCATGCTGAAATGTGACAAAGATAACCTTGTAACCACTTGCAGGCTTCCTATTCCATGATCCATGCTGCCCTACAAACATGCCGTTTTTAAAACGTTTAGGCAAAGCCGCTCCCTGGGAGGAAGCCAGCCCGAGACAGGCCGTATGCGTTCCCAAGGCATAGTCAGGAGTTATTGCTTCCTCGACCAGGTCGGGTCTCTGCGGTTTAACTCTCGGATCGACATGTTGACCGAAGTAGCTGTAGGGCCAGCCGTAAAAACCGTTGTCCCGCACCGAAGTTAAAAAATCAGGTACAAGGTCACTGCCGAGTTCATCCCGCTCATTGACGGTTGTCCACAACACACCTGTTTCCGGTTCCCAGGCCAAACCGTTTGGATTTCGTAAACCGGAGGCAAATATCCGCTTATTTCCCGTCGCAAGATTGAGCTGCCAGATGGCTGCCCGGCCCTTTTCCTGGTCCATGCCTCGTTCAGCGATATTACTGTTCGAACCTACGGTGACGTAGAGCATTTTGCCGTCCTTGTCGGCGATGATGTTCCGCGTCCAGTGATAATTGATAGGCCCTGCAGGCAGATCCATGATCTTTTCACCCGGTTTGTTGATGGCAGTCTGCCCTTCATGATACGGAAAGCGCCACACCGAATCAGTATTGGCTACATAAAAATTATCACCAACCAGCTCCATGCCAAATGGAGAATTCAGTCCAGACAGAAAAACTGAACGGTAATCGACTTTACCGTCGCCGTCGCTGTCCCGCAGAAGCGTAATACGATTCGCACTGGGACCACTCGCACCCACATCTTTCATGGCCTTTTTTATCAACCAGCTTTTGATGCCTTTTTCTTCCTCGGGTTTGGCGGGAGCCCTGGTTTCGGCGACCAGCACATCTCCGTTTGGCAGCACGAAAATCCAGCGTGGATGGTCGAAGTCAGCGGCGTACGAGGTAACTGTTAATCCTTCAGCGGGTATGGGTGTCGCACCATTCGACCAGCCCTTGGCCTTCGCAAGGTTGACAGTAGGTATCAGGATCTTCGGCGGAGGAGGAAGAACAGGGTTCGGCCCGACACCGGCTGAAAACGGCAGCTCCGCTTCATGGGAACAACTCGAAAACGTCATGAGGAAAATACAGCCATACAGCAGGCTTCTTGGTCTCATATTACCTCCTTGCAAAGCTTTTTAGGACGCCAACATATTAAATCGCTCACCAGATTGGATACCAACAACTTTACGACTTAATAATGAGAGAACAAGACGGTTAGGATAAAAAATTACCAGCCTGTTTCCTCTGTGACCCCGCCTGCTGCCTGGATCTTCTTTTTAACTTGAGAAAATAGGGACGATCGGTAGGAAATAGAGCTTGAGAGTTAACATTCCGTGAATAAATTATAGAGATACGCTCATCACCAAATTCGCCTTCCAACGGAAAGAATATTATGAAGATAACAGACTGGCTGGATGAAAAAGAAGCGGAAACCGGGGATGTCTCCCACATAGAAATTCCCAAAAAAATGTTGTATGCCGAAGATCCGGATGAAACCATTTTTTATCGCGAGGTTAATCCTTGCGGATTATTCTGTACGGAAAACCATCCTTTTTCCACTGTGGAGCGATTTGGCCACTGGTATTACTGCAGAGGCCAGGATAAAAAAGCAGGTATTCATTCTTCAAAAATGAAATGGTGGCTGTTTACCAAGGATAAAGATGTCGCTATCCAAACAGCTAAAGAACATATAGAATAACCGGAAAGATGCAGCCGCTGGTAACATCTCTTCTCAAGTATAATCTGGTTTTCCGGAAAAATTCGATTATACCCTTCCACCGTCTGAAAATGCCGATCAGACATTTTCATTACAATTATTTTTTTATACTAAGGGGAGCACATCATGAACCAGGCAAAAATTGGTGATATGGTATCCGTTCATTATACCGGCAGACTGGTCGATGGCAAAATTTTTGATTCGTCCGCGGGAGAAGAACCCCTGATCTTCACCCTTGGCGAAAGCGACCTCATCGAAGGCTTTGAAGAAGGCGTTCTGGGAATGTCGGTTGGCGAGAAAAAGACTATTATAGTTCCCCCGGAAAAGGCATACGGGGAGTGGAGCGAAGATATGTGGTTTGAAGTATCTCTTTCGGAAATGCCCGAGGACCTCGAACTCCAGCTTGGAGATGAACTTGAGCTTACCAATGAAGTAGACGAGCCTATAATCGTCACCGTCAGCCGGCTCGGCAATGACACCGTAACTCTTGACGGCAATCCTCCCCTTGCAGGCAAGACCCTGACATTCGATCTTGAGCTCGTAGCTATCGTTTAACCATCAGGTATTTGCGGATATGTTTGCCTCATAACCGCTGCAACAACTCCAGAATACCTTGCAGAAGCTGCTGCGGGGTTGGCGGACAACCGTGGATGACCGCGTCGACCGGGATAACATTGGAAACGGCGCCATAACTGGCATAGGAAACCCCGAATTCACCCCCATTCGCGCCGCAGTCCCCCATGGCGATGACCAGCTTGGGATCGGGCGTGGCATCATAGGTCCTTTTGAGTGCCGCCTGCATATGCTTTGAGACGGGACCGGTTACCAGAAGCAGGTCGGCATGACGGGGCGAGGCGACAAAATGAATACCAAAGCGTTCTATATCGTAGAAGCCGTTATTCAGCGCATGCATTTCCAGTTCGCAGCCATTGCATGAGCCGGCGTCGATCATCCGGATAGCCAGACTTTTCCCGAAAACACGCACTATCTCCGCTGTCAGTTTCGCTGTTATCTCCGTCGGGCAGGTCGTACCGGCCTGCATCCCCGTTTTATCAGGAACCGGGAGTTTTTCCGTGAGGCAGCCCGTTTTAAAGATTTTGCCAAGCACACTGAACATTCTTTTTACCCGTAGTCATTTTAGAGATCATGGCCGGAATACGATCCGTTTACCGATTTATTGCAGAGAGGAAAATCCGGTACGATCACCCCACCCATCATTGCCTCGAGTGCCGGCCAGTTGAGCCAGCTGGGATCCCGGGGAAAATATCTCAGGACACGCCCATCTGAATCGAGGTGCACATACGTTATTATCTCCCCCCGCCAGCCCTCGACAAACCCCACACCGCTGCATTCCTTGGTAACGGGAGGAAAATCTACCCTAAAGCCACTGGTCGGCAGATTGGAGAGCAGTGACTCAAGAAGATCCAGGGAGACGAGTATTTCATCCCCCCGCACCCGCAGCCGGCAGGAGGCGTCTCCATCGGAGCAACAGGGAACGGAAATACTTGTTCGCTGATAGGGAGCATAAGGCGCATCACGCCGCAGATCCCAGCTTTCACCGCTGGCTCGGGCGACATAACCGAGAGTCCCCATACGCCTCGCTTTTTCCAGTGACAGCACGCCGGTTGTCCTTAGACGATCCTGAAGGGAGGGAAATTCATAGAACAAAGGAAGCAGTGTTTTCAGTTCGAGCCGCAGCTCCTCGACATCCTTGAGCAGCTCCCCGATCCTCGGGATGGGAATGTCCCTGCTGACTCCACCCGGCACTACAATATCCATGAGCAGGCGATGGCCGAAAACGGAACTGTTTCGACGCTGCCAAAGTTCCCGCAGACGGCTGCACTGGACCATGGCAAAAGCGAATCCCACATCATTGCAGCAGGCACCGATATCGCCCAGGTGGTTGGCGATTCTCTCCCTCTCCGCCAGAATCGCCCTGATCGCCAGGGCCCGCCGGGTCAGGGTGATACCGGCTGCGGCTTCGCAGGCCTGACAGGCTGCCCAGGCGTGGGCCACCGTACTGTCGCCGGACACCCTTCCGGCCAGACGGACAAGCCCATGGATATCACGCCCTTCAGCACATTTCTCAATACCTTTATGCACATATCCCAGATGTTCTTCCAGACTGAGAATATCCTCGCCCATGGCCTGAAAGCGAAAATGACCCGGCTCGATAATTCCCGCATGCACAGGCCCAACCGGAATTTCATAAATGCCTTCGCCTGCGGCGGGGATAAACGGGTAGCCGCTGTCGGGCGGAGTTGTCTGCTGCCCGTACCCTTCCAGTGGAAAATCCTTGCGCAGGGGGTACTGGTCCTCGGACCAGGCCTGATGGCGTATCCACCTTCGCCCATCCGGATGACCGTTGAACTGTACTCCGAACATTTCCTTAAGATATCTTTCCGGCCGATTGGCAGCCGGAAAAAATGGTGTCTGTGACGGCAGTTCCCCCTGCCTATCGGCAACGCTGGTACGCAAGAGCAGATGACCATCCCTGCCCGCCACCGCCGCGACAATGACAATTTCCGGAGGACAGTGTTCGCCCCATACCCCGCACCAGCGGATGTGGCTTATCGCAAGAACTTCCGCAGCCCTGCCCCAGGAGGTGTAATCGATCGACACAACCTTGGCTGATCCTTTGATATCGGGGTGCAGGCAGGTCACGATCCCAGCCTGGTTAAGCAGGGCCGGCAAAGCATTGATGTTCGGAGCTTCGAGTTGTCCCGGATGCATATGATCGTTCATAACATACCCTTCCCGACTATCATGATGGTCGCCTGATTCAGCCACTGAGCCAGTACCGAGGGAATGGAAACGCCCAGCCACAGCACCAGAGCGAGATGAACGGCCACCGGCCACATGTTGGCGATTCTCGGTTGTTGACCGGCCGGAGGCTCACCATAAACCATCGGCTGCAGATTACGGAACAGACCGGCGAAAGCTACGGCCAGGCCAAGCAGAAGAGGAAGCACCAGCCACGGATAGCTTTTCATGGTTGCGGTAAAAAGCAGGAATTCGCTGGTAAAGACCCCGAAAGGCGGAAAGCCGGCAATGGCACAGGTGCCGATCAGCAACCCCCAGCCGACGAAAGGCTGCGTGCGAATCAGTCCTCGTATGTGCTGCATCGTCTGGGTCCCGGCTACCTGAGCTGCATGACCCACAGTGATAAAAATCGCCGATTTGGTCAGGGAATGGACGACCATATGCAGCAGAGCGCCAAATGTGGCCAGCGGTCCTCCTATACCGAAGGCAAAAGTCATAAGGCCCATATGCTCGATCGAGGAATAACTGAACATCCTTTTAATGTCGTACTGCCGGTGCAGGAGGAGTCCGGCGACGGAAAAGGACAGCATACCGAATCCCATCATCAGGTTGCCGGCCAGATGATTGCCGAGAGCCGGGTCGACCAGCATTTTAAAACGAACGATAGCATAAAGGGCGATGTTCAGGAGCAGACCGGAAAGAATGGCGGACATCGGGGTCGGGCCTTCCGAGTGGGCGTCGGGCAACCAGTTATGCAAGGGAACCAACCCAACTTTGGTGCCGTAACCAACCAAAAGAAAAACAAAAGCGATAGCCAGAACGCCTGAGTCCATCTGAGCTGCCTGTTGCTGCAAAACCGTCCAGAGCAAGCCGTCTTCCGAACCGGGAATGACTTTTTCCGCAGCAAAATAGACCAGGATAGTGCCGAAAAGAGCCTGGGAGATACCGACGCCGCAAATAATAAAATACTTCCAGCCGGCCTCGATGGATTTCCTGGTCCGATAGAGGCTGACCAGAAGAACCGTCGCCAGGGTGGCCCCTTCCACCGATACCCAGAGGACCCCGAGGTTGTTGGTCGACAGGGCAACCAGCATGGTGAACAGAAAGCCCTGGTACATTGAATGGTACAAACGCATCCTGCCGTCGTCGACCCGCCCGATGGCCAGTTCATGGGCCATATATGGACCGGAGAAAATTGCGGTGGTCATTCCGACGAAAGCGTTCAGCAAAATCAGGTAGACATTGAAGCCGTCGATATAAAACAATTTATTGGCGGAAAGCATAGGCCCCAGACGAAAAGTTTCGAGAGCCAGAGCCAGTGCGGCTGCGAAGGTCGCAATGCAGATAAACAGATTAACCGTTTTCGCCCAGGGCCGGTGGCCGATAAAGGCCAGCACGAAAATCCCCGCGAGCGGGAAAACCAGTGCGGCGATAAGTGCATTCATTTGTCGACCTCCGTCAGATGATTAAGACGGTCGGTGTCGAGGCTGCCGATTTCCGTGCGAATATGAAAGAAAAAGACGCCAAAGAGAATAGCCGCGACCAGCACGTCAAAGGCGATCCCCAGCTCAACCACCATCGGCATGCCGTAGGTGGAGACGACCGCCGCAAAGAACAGGCCGTTTTCCATGGACATGAAACCGACAACCTGGGCGACCGCCTTGCGCCGGGAAATGACCATCAACATGCCGATCAGCACCACTGCCAGGGAAATGGCGATAGTATTGCGTGTCGACAGCAGGGATAGTTCGCGGATCGGCAGGGCCACATAGTAACTGAAGAGCACGAGACAGGCGGCGAACAACATAATTAAGGAAGGGATACCGATCACCTCCACCTCGCGGCGAATATCCAGGCGTATGACCAGCTTGCGGAGCTGGCCGGGGATAAAAAACACCTTCAGCAACAAGGTCAGGGCGGCGGAGATAAGCAGCTGGTATTTGCCGGCAATAAAAGCCATGAGCAAGGTGGCAAAAAATATCAGCAGCCCCTGCAGGGCAAAAGTATTTATCAGGCTGTCGAGACGAACCTGGGCGAGCAGGAGAAAAGAAGACAGCAAAATCAGGGCAGCCAGAGTCAACACGACCTGCTCCGGAAGGGACAAGGTAGCTATCAGCATATCATTGTACCTCGAGAATAATATGGCTCATCATACCGAGCAGGGTAAGGATAAAGGCCAGACCAAGGAATTGCGGCGCACGGAACAAACGCATCTTTGCCTGAATGGTTTCGGAGACTGCAAGAACACAACCCCAGATGAGCAATTTGCCTGTCACCGTCAGGGCGGCAAAGGCCAGCTCTCCGGGAGCCAGATTCAACGCCACCCCCCAAGGGACGATCAAATTGACGATGAGCAGAGAAAAAAGCGTCAGCTTGAGCATAGCGGCCCATTCCATTAGAGCCAGATGACGGCCGCTGTATTCCAGAATCATTGCCTCATGGATCATGGTCAATTCGAGATGGGTTGCCGGATTGTCTATGGGAATGCGGCCTGTTTCGGCTATCGCCACCAGTATCAACCCCATCGACGAAAAAATAAGGGAAGGATACAAAGTAAAATGCTGCTGGGCCAGCTGCGAAATTACAGTTGAGAGGTTGGTGCTGGAGACGTTCATCGCCAAGGTAAAGAAAGCCATCAGCAAGGCGGGCTCGGCAAGAGAGGAGATCGTCACTTCTCTTGAAGAGCCCATGCCGCCAAAAGCCGTACCGACATCCATTCCGGCAAGTGACAGAAAGAACCGGGCAAGAGCCAGAAATCCCACAAGCGCAATCACGTCCGCCAAAGCGGCGATGGGCAGTTGCACCGTTATAACCGGGACCGCCGAAACCGCAATAATGGTGACGCTGAAGACAATGTACGGAGCGATGCGAAATATCGGGGAAGCCGTGTCCGCCAGCACTACCTGTTTTCCGGCGAGCCGCTGCAGATCCAGATAAGGCTGCCAGGGAGCTGGCCCCTGCCGGTTCTGCAGTTTACACTTCAGCCACTTGACCCAACCGGCCATAAGGGGGGCCGCCAGCACAACGCAGAGAGTCTTGATAATCGCCCAAATCCAGCCGGTCATACGATCACCCACAGAAGAAACAGCAAGGTAAAAAAGGAATAACAGAGATAGACCCGCAGGTTTCCGCCCTGGATAAACGCAGTTCTTTCCGCGAGTTTCAGCATCAGCTTACCGATAGGCACATAGATCAACAACCATAACCTGTCGCTGACTTTCAGATAATAACGTGGCCCCCGCCCTTCTCCGGCCGGTTCGACCTTTTCAAAAATGAGCCAGACAAAGGAAAAAATACGGCGGATCGGCATGGCAAACGAGGTCGCGGTATATTGCATCCGTGAATTGAGAGGCCCAAAGCCGCAATCCCAGGCCGAGGCGATCCGGATGCGATTGTCGCGCTGCGGTTGATGAAGAAAGGCAAAAACCAGCAGCCAACTGATCACCAGAGCGAAGAAAACAGCCAGGGCGCCGTAAGATGCCGTCTGCGGACTTACCGGCGTCAGCCACAGCCAGCCATCGGCGGCACCGTGAGCCAGGCCGACGCCGAGAAGGTTCTCAGGGATACCGTTTATTGCCCGGACCGTCCAGGTGGGAAATATACCAAAGCCCAGACAACAGAGGGCAAGAATTATCTGGCTGAGGCGCATGCCGAATGAGACATCATGAGCCTGTTCAATCTGCGGGCTGCGTGGCTGCCCCAGAAATATTACTCCATAGACTTTGACGAAACAGGCTGCCGCCAGCGCTCCGGTCAGCGCAAGCATGGCCGAGGCCACCGGGATCATCGCCCGGATAATCCCGCTGTGCAGGATCGGCCCCTGCAGCGCCGCCTGAAAGGTGAGCCATTCCGAGACGAAACCGTTAAACGGCGGCAGGGCCGAGATGCTGATACAGCCGATCAAAAAACAGAGAGCCGTTACCGGCATTTTCTTGATCAACCCGCCCATCTTTTCCATATCGTGCTGCCGGCTCTGCTGGAGAATTGCCCCGGCGCCAAAAAACAGCAGACTTTTGAAAATAGCGTGGTTCAGGCAATGATAGAGGGCGGCGATAAGGGCCAGGGCGGCAATTTCCAGGTGATTTGTCGCCGAAAAGATCATCGACAGACCGAGGCCGATATAGATAATGCCGATATTTTCCACACTATGGTAAGCCAACAGACGCTTGAGATCATGCTGCATCAGGGCGTACAATACCCCTAAAACAGCCGAAGCCGAGCCGATCAATAATACTATGACGCCCCATTGCCAGTGTATCCCGCCCAGAAGACCATAGACAAAGCGAATAAAACCATACACAGCCACTTTAAGCATGACCCCGGACATAAGAGCCGAAATGTGAGACGGGGCGACCGGATGCGCCTGCGGGAGCCAGACGTGCAGGGGAACAATACCGGCTTTTAAGCCAAAGCCCACAAAAGCAAGAGTAAAGGCAATGGTCGCCCAGGTTGGGCTCAAGGCTGCGGCTTTGAGTGCAGCAAAGCTGAAACTACCGGAAAAAGCGGCTAGAACGCCATAGGCAAGAAATAAAAAAGCACCTCCCACCACGGCCATCAACAGATAGATAAAGGCAGCCCGGCGATTCTCCTCCTGATTGTGCTGAAAGACGACAAGAAAATAACTGGCTACCGACATCAATTCCCAGGCCATCATGAAGGAGAAGGCATCCGCGGTCAACAGAACGAGAAACATGCCGCTGACAAATAAACCGGTAAACAAGGTCAGCGGGACAACGGAGTTCGGCCCGCCGATATATTCACGGGTATAAGCCGGACCATAACAGGCGGCTATTGAGGTTATCAAACCGACGATAAAAAGGAAAAATCCGGCGAGCGGATCGATACGTAAATAAACATGCAGCCAGGGAAGCCCTACCGGCAGGATGGTCTGCTCCACCGTTCGTAACAAGAGGGCACTCCCGCCTGCCCAGGCGGCCGCCACCCCCGAAATGCCCAGAAATATAAAGGACAGTCTGACTTGAAATTGAGGCA
This sequence comes from uncultured delta proteobacterium, assembly GCA_963835305.1. Taxonomy (GTDB): domain Bacteria; phylum Desulfobacterota; class Desulfobulbia; order Desulfobulbales; family Desulfocapsaceae; genus Desulforhopalus_A. The sequence continues at coordinate 528,113 of CAWIEU010000002.1, read as the reverse complement.
ATCGAAAAAAAAAGAGCGGCACGATTGCAGAGCAAAACGTCGCCAAAACCGCGAATTGTGCAATAGTCAAGACCATATCAAATTCCGTACGACTCGTAAAACCTGTAATTATCCGCCAAAAAGCCGGCCTGATACCCCTGGTACGACTCAATGTTACATTGAGAGAATGTCCGTTAGGAAAGATCGCCGATGCTGAACGAGTTAACTTACAAAAGGGGTGTAACTCCGGAAATTCATCTTGTCAACCATATCGCTAATATTGAAACGATTTCAGCAACCATTGATTTCAGCAACCATTCACCGGGAATAGCAAAATGCCCAGACAACCACAGAGCAGTAAACGGTCAGCGGAGTTCAGGAAGGACCACGACGGCCTTACAAGACTCCATCATGATAGAAGGCATCGATCTCTTCGGCTGAATAGCCGAGGTCTTGGAGAATTTTTCTTGTCTGTTCACCAAACTTACCTGGCGGCGTCCTGAGAGTGCCTGGAGTTTCGCTCAACTTCACGGGGATGCCGAAACCATGTTTTTCCTCTCCGTCCCCGCCGGAATACTTGTGCACCATTTCACGTTCTATAAATAGAGGATCAGTCAATATCTCTTCAAGACTCTTAACCGCGGCAAAACATACTTCCAGTTCCGCCAGCTCCAATTCCCATTCAGTCATTGATTTTGTCAGAAAAATCCCGCGAAAATCTTCGATGATGTCCTCTCTTTTTTGCTCGTCATATTGCAAAGTGACATATTCCGAACGCTTGAGGTGGTCGCATAATTTTTTCCAGAACCTGTTTTCGACCGCACCGATTGCGACGTACCTGCCATCCGCTGTTTCATAGGTATTGTAACAGGCGTATCGATGGGACAGCATGGTGTTTGAGGCTTGTTGTTTCTGTCCGCTCAGTTTGGTGAAATAATATGGCAGGGACAGCAGCCCCACGACGCCGTCGGTCATTGAAATATCGATATATTGGCCCTTTCCTGTCTTCTCCCTGGCAAAAAGAGCCAGCAGAATGCCGACTGCGGCATTCATGCTGCCTCCGGCGATATCCGCAATCTGCACCCCGGGGATAACCGGCCTCCTCCCCTTCTCGCCGATCAGCCCAAGGACACCGGCATTGCTAATGTAGTTGACATCATGGCCGACCCGGTTACGCAGCGGACCAGTTTGTCCATAACCGCTTATGGAGCAATAAATTATCCGGGGATTACGCTGCCGCACTGTTTCGTAGTCAACTCCGAGACGATTGACAACTCCCGGCCGAAATCCCTCCAAAACGACGTCTGCCTTCTCCACCAGCCTGAAAAATATTTCCAGCCCCTCCCGCGTCTTGAGATTGAGAGACATATGGCTTTTATTCCGGTTAAGATCGTTAAAAAACAGACCGTCCTGCTGAAATTTTCGATCTTCGATGGCTATCACTTCGGCCCCGTGGTCCGCAAGAATCATGGAACAATATGGACCGGGGAGCATACGGGAAAGATCCAGAACCCGTATTCCACTCAAAGCACCTTGCTCTATCATGTCTCCTCCTTCCGGTTAAAAATTCAATTCCTTTCTGTGCTCGTACCCCTTGTTCATAAGCGTGCTTAACCGCTTCGATTACCGATACGGTGTCGGCAATCTCAACCAGTCGCGGATGGGCATCTCTGCCGGTCAGTATGACTGACAACCGGTCCGGTTTGTTCTTTATCAACTCGACAATTTCCTCCACATCGAGAAAATCATAAAGCGGCAGATAGGTGATTTCATCCAGTATAACCAGATCATAACGATCGCTTCCGATTCTCTCTTTTGCCAGCTGAAAACCCTCCAGGGCCACCTTACGATCTTCCTCGATATTTTCTTTGGTAAAAACAAAACCTTTCCCACAAATGAACCAATCAAGATTTTCCTGTTTTTCCGCCAGCGATCGCTCGCCGAATTTTCCCTGGCCTTTGACAAACTGGATAACGCAAACTTTCATGCCATGCCCGAGAGCCCTGGCAGCTGTTCCGAGTGCCGCTGTTGTTTTACCCTTACCGTTTCCGGTATTGACAATGACCCTGCCCCTTCCAATCATCAAAATTTCCTCTCACAAGACTTTTATCATGATTTCATCAATACACCATCGAGGCATCTTAACAGACTGAACGCTCGATCAGTTTCTTTTTACCTCATTTTAAGCAAACTTACATCATGGAAAATTTCATGGCACCACGGATACCTGCGGTTATAACCTTGGCTTCTCAGGGTATGGAGATGCAAAAGAAACTGTCTCCTGGCCGTCTCTCGGGCAGCCCCCATTTTTCATAGATCCTTCAGCGCCATTTTCCATACTCGAACAATTATCGAGTTGTTATTGTAAACAATTCAAAGTAATGATAAAGGCCGATTGTGGAAGAAAGATCGTAACCGTTTCACCAGTACCCCATTTTCGTCCGATCAGGCCGCCTCGCATAGCTAACTATAGCTCGGGGGCCTGCTTGAACGAACCTGGAGCACTGGATGAACGGTTACAGATCTGGGTTATGCAGTCTTTTGATGTGTACCGGTGAACGATTACGAAAGATCGGATATGAAGATTTGTTGGATTTGCCCCCATGACGGCAATAATCCGGTGGAAATCTGCAACCGGTGACAGTTGTTTAATTTTTCACCCTGATATGGATTTTGAAGAGATGCCTTACAGAGTTGCCATAAATGGCTATGGCCGGATCGGCCAATCGGTCCTCAGAGCGATATATTCAACGGCCTTTAGATCGAAGTTTTCAATTGTCGCCATAAATGAACTGGCCGACATCGAAACCCTCACCTACCTTACCCGTTACGATACGACCCACGGCCGTTTCCCCTACCCACTGAAATTTGCCGGAGAATATCTGCATATCGGCGAGGATGCGATCAAAATCCTCAATGAAGCTGATCCGGCCAAACTGCCCTGGGGCGAACTTGGAATTGATTTACTCTTTGAATGTTCAGGAACCTTTGATGACAGAGAGATAGCCGAACAACACCTGGCAAGCGGGGCAAAACGCATCCTCATATCCCATCCCGCAACACCGGCAGTTGATGCAACTATCGTCTATGGATACAACCATTTACAGTTACGGCCGGAGCACAAAATTGTCTCCAACGCCTCCTGTACCACCAATTGCGTGGTACCTATCCTGAATATTCTCGACCGGGAACTGGGCATTGAAAACGGCGTGACGACAACCATCCATTCGGCCATGAACGATCAGCCGGTGATCGACAGTTACCACCATACCAATCTTCGTCTTACCCGCAGTGCCCTGCATTCGATTATTCCTATCGACACCGGACTTGCCAAAGGAATTGACCGGCTGATGCCGCAGCTGGCGAATCGGTTTGAATGCCTGCATGTACGGGTTCCGACGATCAATGTCTCGGTTATGGATCTTTCCATCAATGTGAAAACCGCAACCACGGCAACCAGGATAAATCGGATGATGCAGGAAGAGGCGCATGGTCCACTCCATGGCCTCATGGGTTATACCGAAGAGCCCCACGCTTCCATCGATTTCAATACCGATCCCCGTTCTTCGATTGTGGACGGCACCCAGACGAAGGTCTGCGGCGGCAAACTTGTCAAGATGCTTTGCTGGTTTGACAATGAATGGGGTTTTGCCAACCGGATGCTCGATGTTGGCAACATCTGGCTTGGCCTCCGCTGATTTCCGCCTTCAGGGGCACCCCAAAACAGGTTTTTTAAAAAATGACAAACTCGTAAAAACCTAAAATCATCAATGGCTAAGTAAAAACCTTCAAATTCGAGGCAACGAAGCAGATGAAGAGTTTTTACGACGCCAGTAAAAATAAAGAATGAATATAGAGTAACCGGGAGCACAAAAAACGAAATATTACACTGAAAAGTTCAACTACAGCAAGGTTTGCCAATGATCATTTACGAACGAGGCAGGAATATGCAATGGAAACTCGATAAAATTCGCTTTCTTTACCCGCCCGATGACTTTACGGGATCTTTCAGCAACCCAATAATGCAGGCACGTCACAAAGCCATGCAGGATCAAAAAATCAAAGACCTCCTCGGACGCCTTGAAAACGAGAGTAATCCCCTCGAGGCTATGCGCGTCCTCAATCCGCTTGAGCATATCCAGTTTCTGCTCAACAATCTTGAGTTGTTCAAAGAGCATAAGTGCCTGGAAAAAGCAGTACTCTTGCTCTACTTCCGCCGGAATACACCATTTGTCGCCGCAGGTGATTATGAAGTCTGGAAGTTTCTTCTAAAAAGCTGTGATTCTGATCGCCTGTACCAACATGGCAGCCCTTTTCCCTACGAGCGTACCACTGCCTACAGAGGTTCGGTTACAGGTGTCGGCAGGGGACTGACCTGGACCGTCAGCCGGAAGGATGCAGCCTGGATTCTTAACCGTTGGCAGGATAAGGAATTAGGCGGCGGGACGGTTTTCGCCCTGGAAATAACTAGAAAAGATATCTTGGTCTATTTCGAAGATAAAGACAGGCAGGAAGTGATCCTGGTGCCGGAGATAGCAGAAACAGCCGAGGTAAGAGAAATTACGAGTCTTTAAAGCCTTCCAGTCACCAATCAGGTACGTACTCATGCTTGGGGATGTGAGGCATGGTTGTCGAAAGTGCCGATGCTGCTTATCGTAGTTCTACATGATATCCTTATGAGTTTTGGCGGTGTCGACTGAATTGCTGCCGGCCCGCCCCTGCGAGATCATATAAAGCTGGTCTTGAACAGTTCAATTTTTCCATCGAGGGAAGAAAAGGAGCGGAATGGAACAAACTCATCACAATACTGAAACATTGCCCAAATCCGCTACCGGGATTAGGGGCTTTGACGAGATTACCATGGGTGGGCTGCCCAAAGGACGACCAACGCTTATAGCTGGTGGTGCCGGCAGTGGTAAAACGTTATTCGGCATGGAATTTCTCGTGCGCGGAGCTGCGGAATTTGACGAACCGGGAGTTTTCGTTAGTTTTGAAGAATCCGAACAGGATTTGATTAACAATTTCAAATCACTGCACTTCGGATTGGAAAAACTGCTGCAGGAGCAAAAAATAGCGCTGGATTACGTGCATATCGATCGGACCGAGATTGAAGAAACCGGGGAATACGACCTGGAAGGGCTGTTTGTCAGGCTGGGATACGCCATCGATTCGATCGGAGCTAAACGGATTGTCCTTGACACCCTGGAAGCCCTGTTTTCCGGGTTTTCCAATGAGATGATGCTGAGATCGGAGATCCGTCGGCTGTTTCGCTGGATCAAGGAGCGCGGGGTCACGGCGATTGTTACCGGCGAACGCGGCAGCGGAGAAGGCAGCCTGACCCGTCACGGCTTGGAAGAATACGTTTCAGATTGTGTAATTGTACTTAGCCACCGTAGAGAAGAGCTGGTTTCCACCCGTCGCCTGTGTGTTGCCAAATACCGTGGTTCCCCTCACGGTACCAATGAATACCCCTTCCTCCTTGAAAAAGGCGGTATTTTCGTTCTGCCGATCACATCAATCGGCTTGAACTATGAAGTTTCCGAAGAACGAATTTCCTCGGGAATACCCCGGCTGGATGCCATGTTTGCCGGTAAAGGATATTTCCGGGGCAGCAGCATTTTGATTTCCGGCACCGCGGGTACGGGAAAAACCACCTTTGCCGCCCAGTTTGCAGGCAACGTCTGCCTCAATGGTGAACGATGCCTCTATTACGCCTTCGAGGAATCCAGCAGTCAGATCATCCGCAACATGCGATCAACAGGCATTGACCTGGCACCGCACCGCGAAAGCGGATTATTGCGATTCGTGGCCCTCCGTCCCACGATGTTCGGATTGGAAACCCACTTAAGTACAATGTTCAGGAATATTTCCGAATTTCAACCGGCTGTGGTAGTGATCGACCCCATTACCAACCTGATCTCCATCGGCAATTCCCATGAGGTTAAAAATGCCCTGATGCGCCTGGTGGATCTGCTCAAATCAAAATTGATCACCTCATTATTCACCAGCCTGATTGGATCCGACAACGACCTTAGGCAAAACCAGATGGGAATCTCCTCTCTCATGGATACCTGGATGCTGCTCAGGGATATTGAAAGCGGGGGTGAGACCAATCGCAGCATCAAAATCATCAAATCGCGGGGCATGGCTCATTCCAATCAAATTCGGGAATTTACATTCACCGGTGAAGGTATCGAAATTATCGACGTCTATACCGGACCCGGCGGCGTCTTGACCGGAGCCGCCCGGGCTGCCCAGGAAGCCCGCGAAAGAGCTGAATCAATCAGGGACGAGCAGGAAATTGAACGTAAAAAGCGCGAATTCGAACAAAGGCAGGCCGCCACAGAGGCACGCATTGCCGAACTGCGGGCGAATATGGAAGGCGAAAGACAGGAAGTGGAAAGGATGTTTGCCGAATTTGAGTCCAGAAAAACAACTGCTTTTAAAAATAGCGAGCAAATGGCTAACATACGTAAGGCGGATAAGAATATAAAGGACTAAGCATGAGCACGAAAATGCAGGAAGACAACGATAAAGAATATAAATTAAGACTGTACGTTGCCGGCCAGACTCCCAAGTCGCTGCAGGCTTTTGCCAATCTCAAAAATATCTGTGAAGCGCATCTGGAAGGACGGTATAGCATCGAGGTAGTTGATTTGCTTGAAAATCCTCAGCTGGGCAAAGGGGACCAGATTCTGGCCATCCCTACCTTGGTGCGCAAGCTGCCCCCACCGATGCGCAAAATCATCGGAGATCTTTCCGATACGGAGCGTGTTCTGGTCGGACTTGATTTGGTCCCGGTAAGTTAACCCACTTTGAGAAGGAACCTCCATGAAGGAGAAAGCAGAAGTAAAAAGTTCGACGGAGGCATTTGAAGCTGCCTTAGATGGAAAACAGGACTATGTTTTAAAGCTTTTCGTCAGCGGCATGACTTCCTGTTCGATCAAGGCCATTCAGAATATCCGTAAGATATGCCGGGAGCGTCTCGCGGGTCGGGTTAATCTGGAGGTCATCGACATCTACCAACAGCCCGAAATGGCTAGACAGGAACAGATAATTGCTGTTCCCACCTTGATTAAGAAGCTGCCTCTTCCATTGCGGCAATTTATCGGAGATCTTTCCGATACGGAAAAAATCCTGGTAGGACTCAACTTGAGCCCCAAAGCGCCAAGCCGAGAGAATAAAATGGAAAGCTGATGAAGAGTGAACACGCCCTCGTTGAGGAAAACGAGCGCCTGCGAAAGCAGTTGCAGGAGGCGGAAGAACTGATAGATGCGATTCGCAATGGCCGCATCGATGCTCTGGTAGTTTCCGGGTCGGGAGAGAAGAGCATCTATACACTCCGAGGCGCGGATTACACCTACCGTATTCTTATCGAAACCATGGACGAAGGCGCTGTAATCTTTTCCAGAGAAGCAACCATGCTGTATTGCAACCGCAGTTTCGCAGAGATACTCCAGAAACCGCTTCATCAACTCACCGGCAGTACCATTACAGAATATTTCGCGGACCAGGAACAATTCCACTCCTTGCACCACCGAGTTTTTGCCGGCGAGAATGTCAGAACGGAGATAAACCTGCTATCCGGACGCCAGGTAGAGATCCCATCTCTGATTTCAATGCGTGCATTTTCCGTGGATGGTCTGGATACAGCCTGCATGGTCGTGACGGACTTGACCGAACAAAAGAAAACATATGCCTCTCTGACCGAAAAAGAAGTGCTGCTCAAAGAGATTCACCACCGGGTGAAAAACAACTTGCAGGTCATCTCCAGCCTGGTCGACCTGCAGGCCGACGAGGTCCGGGATCCCGGCATGCGCGCAATCTTTCAGGACCTTATTTACAGGGTGCGCTCTATGGCAATGGTGCATGAAAAATTATACCAGTCAGCCGATATGGCTCAGGTTGAATTTGCAGAATATGCCCAAAGCCTGGTGGGATACCTGTGGCGGGCCCAAGGATCGGCGGCCTTGGGCATTCGACTGGAACTGGATTTGAAACCGGTGCTGCTGCCGGTGAACGCCGCGGTGCCGTGCGGGCTGATATTAAATGAATTAATCAGCAATGCCTTGAAACATGCTTTTAATGGACGCGAAGAAGGGACGGTCAAGGTAACGCTGAGTGAAGCTTCGGGTAAAAATGTTCACCTGAGTGTCGGCGACGATGGGATAGGTCTTGGCAAAGGTGTTGATTGGCAACAATCCAAGACTTTGGGTTTACGAATAATTCAGCTGCTCGCCAGGCAAATCAATGCCCATGTCGAAGTTGCCAATAATAAAGGTACCCGATTTACCATCCAATTCAAAAGACAGAGTTGAATATGGAACGAACATCAATTCTTATTGTTGAAGACGAGTTTATAGTCGCGGAAAACCTGCGCATGAAACTCAAACAGCAGGGCTACAACGTCGCCGGGGTTGTAGCATCAGGAGAAGAAGCCCTTAGGGTGTTCACCGGATGTTACCCTCAGCTCATCCTGATGGATATCCAACTGCAGGGATCGATGGACGGTATCCAGACCGCCGAGGCAATTCAAAGCCGGTACGATGTACCGATAGTCTACCTTACCGCCCATTCGGACCGGGCTACTTTGGCTCGTGCCAAATTATCCGGACCGCTTGGCTATATTCTCAAACCATACGACGACCGTGAACTGGTAACTCAGATCGAGCTGGCGCTCTACAGACACCAGACCGACAAGAAATTGCACGACCAGCGTGAATGGCTTCGAATCCTCCTTTCCAGCATGGGAGAGGCAGTGGTTGCGGCCAACAGAGACGGTGTTGTCTGCTTCATCAACCCGGTGGCTGAAACACTGACCGGTTGGACCAAATCTTCCGCGATGGGTAAACCGCTCGGCAAGATCTTTCATCTTATCAACGGACGCACCAGGCAATCCTTGGCAAACCCTATGGAAGATCTGCTGAATAGTGGTAAAATATCTGACCCGGACAATCGTTGGCTCCTTGTGAGTAAGACCGGGATCGAGATACCGATATGGAGTAGTGGCGAGCTCATCCACGACAAACATGACCATGTGCAGGGCATCGTCCTGGTTTTTCGCGATATCAGCCTGCAACGACAGATCGAGAAAGAAAAAGATTCACTCATCGCCGAGCTGACGGAAGCCATGAACAAGGTCAGGCTCCTGTCAGGATTGGTACCGATTTGTGCCTCGTGCAAGAACATCCGTGATGATAAAGGCTATTGGATGCAGGTAGAGAAATACATTCAGGAACATTCCGAAGCCAGGTTCAGCCACGGTATTTGTCCCAAATGTGCAAGAAAACTCTATCCTCAAGTCTTCGAAGATGATTAGCAGCACCGTTGTCCGGTCAAACCTGATCGGTTGCACTACCGATTGTGAAATCTCAAACATAGGTCTGACCTCGGGATCAGTAGTGCTGGGTGGATTCTTTTCCGACAGGATAAATTGTTGTGTCGTGTCGTCGGAAAATATTGACAAGGACGGAGAAGCAAGCCGGTAAGGAGCTAGCGGCAAAGCGCCCTGGATCGGTACAATAGAAAAAAGTAATTTCCTCCCATCAGGAACAGTTCCAGGGGATCTCTTCCCGCAAAAACTGCATGGGGAAAAGGTTGCTTTCGGCCTACTGGCTCAACTGGTCATGGAAGGGCGGCCCTTAAGGGATATTCGGGAAGTTCTGGGCTTTTGTTATCGGGTCGGTTTACCGATCTGCCTGGCAGAGCTGAATCTTTCCAACCCCTCCCCTGAGGAGATACGGCAGGTGGCCGCAGCGGCAGTGACCGAAGGAGAAACCATCCACGCGACCTGGTTTCCCGTCACTGCTGCTATGGTAGAAGCAGCAATCTGGACCGCTGATGCCCTTGGCGTGGATTACAAAAATACCAGAGAATCTTGACGAGCAATATTTTTGGCTGTCACGGCTAACGAGTGGGAACGAACAATTCCATATGGGGAAAGCTTGACAGGTCTTTGGCAATGCCTGCCCGCAGGAATGAATTGACCCAGAAATAGATGTCCTGTTTGTAGATGGAGCGCCGGAGACCGTTCATTTTAGCTTTGCGCTCTTCGAACGCCATGGAAAACGCCCTGTATATTGCCTGGGCGACTCCATCGACATCATGCGGATTCACCAGAATGGCGCTGTGGTGCAATTGTGCGGCCGCACCTGCGAATTCACTTAAAATAAGTACACCGTTTTCTTCAATATTGCAGGCACAGTACTCTTTAGCCACGAGATTCATCCCATCTTTCAGCGGTGTTATGAGGGCGATCTCACTGGTTTTATAATAGGCCAGAAGTTCCTCCTTGCTTAACGATCGGAATTTATAGGAGATTGGTATCCAACCTACTTCAGTGAACCGCCCGTTGATTTCTCCCACCAGTCGATCAATCTCCTGCTTGAGGAGTTCATACTCAGGAAGAGATTTCCGGCTCGGTACAACGACCTGTATCAAAGTAATCTTTCTTCTCATTTCAGGGTAGAGTTCGAGAGCTTTGGCATAGGCGCGGAGCCTTTGGGGAATTCCCTTGGTGTAGTCAAGGCGATCGACCCCAAAAATGAGTTGCCGGTTAGGCAGGTTCGCATGAATGATCCATGCCAGGGAAGCAACCTCCTCCCTCGATGCCTGCTCGGCGAATTCCTTGAAATCGATACTGATGGGAAATGCACCTATGCGTATTTCCCGTTCAGGAGTGATGAGATTGCATACTTGCCCACGCCCGAAAACTCTGGATCCTGGAGTAAACGCCCGAACACAGTCAATAAAATTTCTTCGATCCCGGATAGTCTGAAACCCCACGAGGTCATATTCCAAAAAAGACTTGAGGATCTGAGACCGCCAGGGAAGCCTTAAAAAGACATCCAGGGGCGGAAAGGGAGTATGGAGAAAAAAACCGGTATGGCGTGCCCGACCGAGGTCCTTCAATTCTTTGGCCAACAAAATAAGCTGGTAGTCATGCACCCAGACATAATCATCTTCATCGGTATTATCCAGAACGGCCTGAGCATACTTTCTGTTAACGCTCTCATAAAACTTCCAATAGCAAGGGTCGAAATTACAACGGGACGGCAAATCATGAAAAAGAGGCCACAAAATTTCGTTTGAAAATCCGAAATAAAAATTTTGAACCTCGTCGTTACTTAAATTCACAGGTTTTAGCGTGTAACCTGTTTCCGTTTCTGCTTTTTTAAGCACATTGTCCAGTTGGGATGGATTCTCTATTTCTTCCAGAGGGGTTCCCAGCCATCCTATCCAAAGTCCACCGCGATCGCGCAGGACAGGTCCCAATGCAGTTACAAGTCCTCCTGAACCCGGGCTTACGCCCCACTCACCATTCTGGTTTCTGTTCACGACGATGGGCAAGCGATTGGAAATAACTACAAGCCTTTTTGTCGCCATTCTCCCCCCGAGTATGTTTTTATAAAGTGATCCAATACCAAGTTTCCAGAAAAGATTGCACCCCTCCGCAATCGGTTGGAAAACCGGAAGCAGCTGTGGGAACTTCCGGTCTCTTTACTTTAATGCCTATCCCCACGTCACTTTCCAACGATTTGCGGAAAACATGCTTGTCGGTATCGCTCCTTGAAACATAAAGGCCAACAATCATATTAAACATAAGATTGGGCCGTTATGTATTCAAGGTCGAAAGAAGCCTGAGAAAATCCGGGAATGAAGAGCCGTTGTGCTGCGTATACAGTAACCGTTCACCAGCACCTCATTTTCGTCCGATCAGGCCACCTTACAGAGCAAACTATAGCTCGGAGGCCTGCTTGAACGAACCTGGAGCACTGGATGAACGGTTACAGGTTCGAGTTATACGGACTTTTGGAGTGTACTGGTGAACGTTTACGCGTATACATTACTCAAACTATCGATTGGTAATTACGAGTGGTGGGCATCGGATTCGTAATCTATGGCAGGTCCTTCGGCATCATTGCGGATGCCCTGGACATGGTCGCGGATGGATTCAGCTACAGCCTGGTGCTCACTATCTTGCCGGCTCTGCCTGAGTTTTCGAGATTACCTCAGACTTCTTTATAATCGATTGTGCGAGATCATTAAAGACAAAATAGTGGATCGGGGAAAGCAGGTACCAGTACAATCTCCCCAAAATACCTTTTGGCAGAAAATGGGCTGTCTGCACCAGCTGTTGTGGTTGGACATCAAACTCCAGCCATGCCTTTCCCGGGATCCTCATCTGAGCATAAAGTAATAGTCGCTTGCCTTCATGAATATCTACCACTTTCCAGAAATCGAGAGCATCGCCGATTCGCAGGGATTTATGTAATCGTCGCCCCCGGTTGAGACCGTATCCGCCCACCACTTTGTCCATTACCCCCCTAACCCGCCAAAGGATATTGTATTTGAACCAGCCATTGCTGCCACCAAGAGAGCAAATCGTCTCAAAAATCGCTTCCTGCTTTAGCCCTGCCGAAAATTTCGCTACACGGGTATCTCGAAAGATTGCTCCGGCAGGATCGTTAAAATCTTTGATGTCACAAGCCTGATTGCCACTGCTGTCGCACCACCGGCTGATGACCTGGTTCAGCTCGAGTTCCTGTAAAGCTAACGCAACGGACTCATCAAATCTATGCGGGCTGATCTGTGGATAGAAACGATGGGCATTATCATTTTGCACCAGGGTTTCACTTTTTAAACCTTCGACCAGAGAAGAAGCCAGTTTGTACGGTATAGGTGTAAAAAGGATTAACCAGTATGAAGACAAGCGAGGAGAGAGAATTGGTACCGGGAATAAATACCGTTTAAGTCCCATAACCGCTGCAGCCTGCTGCATCATTTGCTGAAAGGTGAGAGGTTCTGTACCGATATCGACTATAAGATTTTGCGAATAAGCAAGTTCAATCGATTCCTGGAGATAGGAGAGTACGTCGTCGACGCTTATTGGCTGGGTCAGGGTACCAACCCAACGAGGTGTGACCATAACCGGCAATTTTTGACAAAGATTACGGATAATCTCGAAACTTGCACCGACGGTATTATTCCCAAGGCCAAAAGAGAAACCGGGCCTTCGGTGGGTGAGTATTTTCTTTATTGCGTGCTTAACCGGATGGTGCAGGCCGTCAGTAAAAACAAGCTGGCCGACTGGTACCGGAAAACCGCCATCCAGCATATCCGGCCAATTGACCTTGACGAACTCACCAGCAAACGCTACTGGGAGAAATGGGAGCGTGTCAGCGAAACCGATCTGCAAGCCATTGCCCGCTTGTTCTTTGAGTGCATCTGGCAGGCTGAGTCGCCATCTGCCGATTGTCTGCTCTTCGACACCACCAATTATTACACTTATATGGCCAGCCAAACCGAATCGAAGCTGGCCCAGCGGGGGAAGAACAAAGCGGCAAACATCATCTGCGCCAGATTGGCCTGGGGCTTCTGGTTGCCCGGGATTCCAAACTTCCTCTGCATTACAGCATATATCCCGGCAACGTCCATACAGCAAACATTTTGAAGCGATCATGGACGAAATGTTCGGCATTGTCTGCGGTCTGAACAAAACAAAGGAACGGCTCACCGTGGTCATCGACAAGGGCATGAACGCTGATGACAATTATACCTGGATCGACGAGCACGCCCGGATGCATTTTATTACCACCTACTCAACCTATTTTGCCCAGGAGCTGGCGGCGACACCTCTGGATCGTTTTGAATGTGCCGATACGGCGGAAAATCGTCGTCTTCTCGATCAAGGTAAAGAGGACGACTGCCTGCTCGTATATCGACGAAAGGAGAGTACTGGGGCAAAGAGCGAACCGTGATCGTCACCTATACTCCATCGTCTGCCCGCAAGCAGGCCTATACCTTCGATGACAAGCTGGAAGCTATGCGCCAGGAGTTGTTAGCGATGCGGGCAAAAGTGCGAGACAATGCCCCGCACTGGCGAAAAGAGGAAGCGGTTCGTGAGCGTTATATTCGCTTTTGCGAACAGATACATATGGCGCCACAACTCTATGAATTGCAATTTGACACAGTCCTCCCTGAACCAATAATCGCTCCCGCCCGAATCCAGATTGTCTGGATCTGATCGGCACCTGCCGATAGGACTTCTCCTGTCTCTATTCTGCTCAAAAGATGTTTACTGGCACTGTCTTTAACCCCAAGACCTCCCAGATAGATAATTCGTTTAACCCCTGCCTGTATACAGGTTTTTCTAAAATTTTCCGCACTTTGCCTGTCAAGAAGAGCATAATCTCGCTTGTTGCCCATTGAATGGATCAGGTAAAAAGCTGTATGTACACCCTGCAGAGCTACTGCCAGTGCAGGCCTGTCGAAGGTATCGCCCTCGTAAATATCAACCGATTCAGCGGTTGCTTTTGGTACTTTTTGTTTATTGCGCACAAACAGGCGAAGGTCATATGCGTCTGTCAGAAGAAGGTGCTGAACCAGACGTCGGCCGATATAGCCAGTTGCTCCGGTGATGAGTATTGTCTTTTTATTTTGAGTGTCAGGCATGGTTTCTCAATCTGATTGAAGGTGCTGAAGAACTCATTGAATTTCAACCTCTTTGCCGCCTATAAGTGCCAGGCAATTTTCAACCGAAAAATTCACCAGGAATCTCGGTTCCTCAGCCGGCAAATCTGCTGAGCCATTGTTTCTTCTTGATAGATTTGATATCAGCTCCGGATCATTTATTTCACCGAGCAGTTTTAATTTCAGTCTCATCCCCTTATATCTGGAACCATGCTCGTAAAAAAGGTAACTGGCGTACCCATTTTCACGGAGATTTTTCCTCGTCAACCTGTCACGCATAATAAACCCCACGGTCAAGTCATCAAAAATATGAGGCCTAGCGTAAATTGCCGTGTTTACATGACCTATACGGTCAGCAGTTGCCATAACTCCTATTCCCGCATGCTCTGCAAAATACTTTCTAATGTTCATGATTTTTCCATCCTCCATTCTTAAGAAAATCGATCCCTATCCCTCCGGCCGTAAGAACAGGGATCACACTATTGCTCTACCACCTCTCGGTTCCGACAATTTGATTCACGTCGGCGCATTGTTTCTTTTCCTCCTCTGTAAGCTGATCGAAGGATTTTCTGTCCGCAGTTCTATCCAGTGTACAAACATATTCTCTTCCATCTTTATCATTGAGCCAGGTAAGTGCTTCGTATCCGCTTTTCATATTTCCACCTCATCATAGTTTTGGATTTGTTATTCAGCGATGCTGCACAGCATCTCATGCCGATAACATTAACGACGATCCATCTTGACACAATGGGCATAGATTTGTAGTTAATTAGTAGTAAATACTACTACCAGGAGGTGTGGAAAATGTTGGAACACGGTCTTTATAAAACTGTCATCGACTCACTTTCGGCCAATATTGCTATCCTCGACGATCAGGGGATAGTTGTTGAAACGAACAGGGCCTGGCAGGATTACGCCCGTCAAAACGGTATGAAGGAACCTTTCGACAGTGTAGGCATGAACTATCTTTCCATTTGCGAGGCTGCAAGCGAAAGCACCGGGAAGGAAGCCGGAATCGTGGCCCAAGGAATTCGAGAGGTTTTTGCCGGCAGCAGGGAAGAGTTTTTGACCCATTATCCCTGTCATTCTCCAGACGAGAAAAGATGGTACGCTGTCCGGGTAGTCCCCATTCGAGAGGAGACGGTCAGAAGGGTGATTGTCAGCCATGAAAACATCACTCCGATAATTGAGATACAGGAAGCGCTGAAGGCCAAAGAGTTAGAACTGCTAGCCGAACGAGAGCGCCTGGAAGAAACAAATATCGCCTTGCGTGTATTGTTGCAGCAGCGTGAAAAAGACAAAAGCCGAATCGAGGAGAACATCTACACGAATGTCGATCGGCTCGTTCTTCCTTATGTGGAAAAACTCCTGCAGGCAAATCTGACGGAAAAACAGCGGACCCTAACTGAGGTTGTGAACATGAACCTCAAAGATATCATCTCACCCTTTCTCCGTAGTCTTAGTGCGTTGAGCACACTTTTCACTCCGCAGGAAATAGAAGTTGCCAACATGGTACGCAACGGGAGAACAAGCAAGGAAATTGCCGACGTATTAGGTATCTCCGTGAATGGGGTTGATTTTCATCGCAAAAGACTTCGCCGAAAACTGGGATTGACAAACAGCGCGGAAAACCTCAGGTCCTATCTGCTCTCTTTAACAAACGACAGGTAATATAATACGATAGTGTGGAAGGATACGCTATTGTGCCACGGGACCGGGTGTTTTACGTTATAAGTATTAACCCGGATTTCTTTTGAACATTGTGTCGATTGCCGGCAATTGTTTTATCTCGTCTTACTCTCAGCATTTTGGATCCGTCTTTCGCTGGAAATCATACACAATAAACAACTGCGGCCAGCCGGACACCACCGCATCCGCACAGCGTTGACCAGCAAGGTGAGAATTCCTGGGTCGCATGATCGCTCGTCGCGTCAGATGGTTTCGCTGCCTCCGCTGCCATCATCAAGTTCTGATTTTTGCAGGCCGGCAAGGGGCAGCTCCCTGCCGGTCTTCTCGGCGAGGCGGCGAAATTGACAAAGAGGGAGCATTATGAAGACATCGTTTGGCAAATCCGTGTCGAGTGTGGAAAAAGTCAACAAGCTTAAGTCGATAGTCAGTTCGGGCGACAGCCTGGCCATTTTGTTGACTGCCGACCCTGACGCCCTGGCCAGTGCGTTGGCTCTCAGGCGCTTATTCTGGCGCAAAGTGCAGCCGATACAAATCGTCTGCACCAACCGAATCGACCGTGCCGATAATCTGGCGCTGGTAAATCTGCTCGACATTCCGCTGAGCCACATCCGGTCCCTTAAAGATTCCGAAATTACCAAATGGGCCTTGGTGGATTCCCAACCCTCTCATAACGAACAGTTTGCTGCCATCAATTTCGATATCATCATCGACCATCATCCCCCGTCTAAAAATCTGAATGCGCCGTTTATAGACATCAGGGAGGAATACGGCGCTAACGCTACACTGATGACCGAGTATCTCAAGGCCGCAGGCATCAAGCCTTCCCCGCGCCTGGCTACGGCTTTGTTTTATGCCATCAAGACGGATACCGACAATTTTGTTCGTCCGTCGGTCAGCAAGGACATGATAGCCTTTCGCTATTTGTATGAACTTGCCAATCGAAACATTATTAAGAAAATTGAATCTTCCGAGATGACGCGCGATACACTGACCTGGTTCCAGCATGCCATGCAGGAACTGGTTATCGTCGACAGGATGGCTGTCATTTGCATGGGAGACGTAAAGAAGCCGGATATTCTGGTGCAGATGGCAGACTTTTTTCTCAAGATGGCGGAGGCTGCCTGGAGCATCGTTTCAGGGATATATGACCAACGGTTGATCGTCATCTTCCGCAACGCCGACTTCAGGCGTCATGCGGGGAATCTGGCCCGTGACCTGTTCGGGGAAGTTGGATCCGCCGGCGGACATAAGGATTCCGCCAGGGCGGAAATCCCCATAAAAAACATCGGCTGCGGCATCAGCAAAGCAAGTGATTGCAGAAAATACATGTTGAAACAGATACGAAATTTGTCCAGGGCGGAGAACTAACCTGGATTGTGTGCCCGGATCCATGTTCACTGCCTAAATACTGCCGAAGATGGCGCCGCATGGATTGACCCTCGGTGCACCAGATGCGAAGCTGCCGTCACGAGGATTGATACTGGTTGCGGGAACCATCAATGGTTCCCGCTTTCAGGCCGCGCTCGAACCGGACTACCGGGGCAGCCACCGGTTCAGCGTCGACAAAACCCAGCTTGAGAAATTCGGAGCGAGCGCAGTCAACACTGTGACGCTGGAGATTGCTCCAGGAAACAGTGGCTATTCCACGGTAACGCTTTTTGCCAGGTTGCGTGGCTGATCCACATCGCAGCCTCGCCGGGAGGCTATCTCATACGCCAGGAGTTGCGCCGGAATAGTATAGAGAATCGGATTCATTGCCTCGTGTACTTTCGGCAAATAAATTACGTCATCGGTAATGGTTTTCAGGTGACTATCCCCCTCGGTACCAATGAGGACGATCCGGCCCTGTCGGGCCTTGATCTCTTCGACATTGGAAATCGATTTATGATAGACCTCATCCTGCGGTACCAGGGCCAGAACCGGCATATCCTTGTCGATTAACGCAATGGGACCGTGTTTCAGCTCTCCCGAGGCATACCCTTCGGCATGAATATAGGAGATTTCCTTCAGCTTCAAAGCCCCTTCCAGGGCAATCGGAAAATTCAGCCCTCTGCCGACATATAAAAAATCACGGCAGGTATAATAATTTTCAGCAAGAGCCTGCACTTCTTCTTGAATCCGGGGAAGTTCGCTGCCGATAATACCGGCTACATTTATGAGTTCCATGCCGAGTTCAATGCATTGCTCGGGCCTGAGGGTCTTTTTTTTCTGACCGAGGTACAGGGTAAAGAGGAACAGAGCCGCAAGCTGGGAAATAAAGGCCTTGGTGGAGGCAACACCTATTTCAGGTCCGGCATGGGTGTATATCGTGCCATGAGCCTCGCGGGTCATGGTTGATCCAACTACATTGCAGATTGTGATGATTTTTGAGCCCAGCTCTTTTGCCTTGCGTATCCCGGCGAGGGTATCGGCAGTTTCCCCGGATTGCGAAATAGATACCGTCAGGACCCGCTCGTTGACCAGTAAGTGCCGGTAGCGAAACTCGGAGGCAATATCCACCTCTACCGGGATGTTGGCATATTTTTCAATCCAGTATTTGGCGACAAGGGCCGCGTGCCAGGACGTCCCGCAGGCGACCAGAAATATCCGGTCGATGTTTTCCAGTTCGGTTTGAGTCAGTTTGATTTCCGGAAGGTCTACGGCCCCCGACTCCAAGTTGATTCTACCGCTTACCGTACTGGTGATCGCCTGGGGCTGCTCGAAAATTTCCTTGAGCATAAAATGCCGGAATCCGGCTTTTTCAGCCATTGCGGCGCTCCAATCGATCGTCTTGACTTCCTTTTCCAACTGCTTGCCGCTGATAAGTGAAAAGACCTGGCAGCTTTCGGCCGTGAGGACCGCCATTTCCATGTCATCCATGAATATGACTTTCTTGGTATAAGGCAAAAGTGCCGGAATATCCGAGGCCAGAAAATTACCATCCCGTTCGCTGACGCCGAGCACCAGTGGACTCTGATTTCGTACGGCAATAAGAGTATCCGGCATACCTGCCCAAAGCACCCCTAACGCATAAGAGCCTTCCACCAGACTGATCGCTTTTTTGACGGCGACAACCAGATCATTTTCCAGATTATCCTCGATCAGATGGGCAAGTACTTCCGTATCGGTATCCGAGGAAAAAACATGCCCTTTTTCCTTGAGTTCTTCCCGCAGTGAATGATAATTTTCGATGATGCCGTTGTGGATGACAACGAGATCTCCCGTACAATCACTGTGGGGATGGGCATTATTGGTTGTCGGCGCGCCATGGGTCGCCCAACGGGTGTGACCTAGGCCTATATGGGCAGGGGCGATAATCGCATCTCCGATAATCGATTCAAGACGCGACAGCTTTCCTTCCGACCGGTATTTGGTCATTTTTCCGTTTTTCAGGTAAACAATGCCCGCCGAATCGTACCCCCGATATTCCAGACGTCTTAACCCTTCCAAGACTACCGGCACAACTCGACGAGGACCACAATATCCAACGATACCACACATATTCTCCCCCTCCCTATTATGTATCCGCACAGGTTCCCGACGGAAACCTTGATGGCGTTACTTGTTATATTTCAGATTACGGCATACACCTTTCAAGTACATCCTTCATAGTGCAAAGCAAGAACTGTTCCGTATTACCCTCACAAAATCACTGATAAAATAGAGCTCAACCTAACATCGCACCAAATACCTTTGCCAGTTTTTTCTTTGCTGGCGTCGTAAAAACTCTTCACCTTATTTGCTGCCACAAATTTTCAATCATTTAGAAATACCTCTTGTGCTTCGATATGATTGAAAATTTGGCGATCATTCACCAGTACACATTAAAAGACTGTATAACCCGGATTTGTAACTGTTCATCTCTGATTTTTAGGTTTTTACGAGATTATCTTCTTTAAACATGCTGAAAAAAAAGGTAGTATCGGCAACAAATCGATTCGCGAATATAAATTATTACAATTTCACCCCTACTTACAGCGCAGAACCCCATGGACGACAGACAACGACTAAAAGAGATACTCCTCGAAAAATCATATCGGCAAGGCACTTTTACCCTTACTTCAGGCAAGACTTCAGACTTCTATATTGACGGAAAGCAGACGACCCTTTCAGCGGAAGGTGCATATCTTTGTGGGAAATTACTTTTCGAACTGTTGCAAAAATCACCCACTCCCATTCAAGCCGTGGGTGGCATGACCTTGGGTGCTGATCCACTGGTTACCGCGGTTTCCATAGCCAGCTTTCTTGCACATCAGCCGATTCCGGCGTTTATCGTCCGCAAAGAAGCCAAAGGGCACGGAACAGGTAATTATATTGAAGGGTTAAAAAATATGCCCGCAGGATGTACAGTTGCCTTGCTGGAAGACGTGGTCACCACCGGGGGAACACTGGTCAAAGTCATTGATCGGGTTGAAGCCGCCGGATTCAAGGTGGGATTGATTGCCACCGTTGTCGAAAGGCAGGAAGGTGGTACGGAAGCCTTGGCAAAAGCGGGTTACAAACTTGATTCAATATTCACCCGTGAGCAACTTCTCGGTTGAGAATCCTATGAAATGTAAAAAGTGTTCGGGAAAGCTTGAAGTGCATCGCATGTGCCGGAAAGTTCGTATGCGATGCACGGTGTGTGGTGAGGAATACCAGATCCATGAAGTTGCCGGCGAGCTTGACAGGGAGACGGAGGAAATTCTGGAAAGATACACTACAATTATTTACGATTGAGACAGAATTATTGTAAGTTGCAGCCAGGCTCCTGGCTTCCATGAAATTCCCGTATCGTGATTATCAGAGAAGAGTGAAATTTGTTAAGTTGTCGGAAAAGCCTTCGCGAAACCGGAATAAGAGAAATACCTGCATATACCATTCATGCCGGTTGCCTGTAACGAACTAATATTTAAGGTATCTTAAGGCCATTCCGGAGTTGTCAGGCTGTCAAAATAGACCTCTTGAGGTTTAGACAATTTGCAATAAATTTCATTGGCATGAAAAGTATTACATGACGACTTCACCAGCAAACAACAAATCCTTCGTTAAATCAGATGACGAAGCAATGATCGTCTGTCCGGCATGCGACGCGGCCCGGACAATCTCTGTTGCGCAATTCAGACATCGTCAGCATGTAATCAAGGTAAAATGCAAATGTGGATTCCGCTTCAAAGTATACCTGGAGTTCCGGCGTCACTTTCGTAAATCCACCGATCTCGAAGGAATGTATGATCTCGTGCCGCCGGCGGTCGGCGGAGGCAAGGCCAAGGTAGTCAATCTCTCCTTAGGCGGCGCCTGTTTTGAGGTCCGCGGCATTCATGATCTGAAAGTCGGCCAGACCGGTTCCCTGCACTTCACGCTCGATAACCGCAAGGAAACGGTGCTTTTCAAAAAAGTTGTAATCAAAACCGTCATCGGTAATCGCATCGGCTGTCAATTTGTAGAAGATAGAGCATACCAGAAAGAATTGGGTTTCTACCTGCTACCGTAGATTCCCATCCAACACCTTGTCAATCAGCCTTTCAGCTTCGGTAAGGAACTCCCTGAGGGTTTCAGGATGCAGTGCACTAACGGTTATTCCTTCTTTGCCGACAATTTGCTTCATGAGTTCCGGATCTTCAACCAGGTCAATCTTGTTGAACAGGGTCAAAATCGGTAATGTTCCAAGCTCAAGATCTTTGAGAAGCTGATCGACTACCGCCATCTGCTCTCTAAAACCGGGATTTGAGACATCGACAACATGAACGAGCAGATCGGCCTCCTGCAGTTCCTCCAAAGTCGCCATAAATGCCTGCAATAGATCAGCCGGCAGATTCCTGATAAAACCTACGGTATCCGTGATAATCACTTCCAGTTCGGTTGGAAAACGAAGTCGTCTGCTGGTTGGATCAAGGGTTGCAAAGAGCTTGTTTTCAGCGACGATATCACTGTTTGTCAATGTATTGAGCAGGGTGGATTTACCGGCATTGGTATATCCGACCAGGGAGAGAACGGGTAAATCTTTTTTGCGTCGCTTGGCTCTGCGTCGAAACCTCTCCTCGCTTACCTTCTTCAATTCTTGCGCAAGGCGGGCCAACCGGTCATTGATCCGCCTACGATCTATCTCAAGTTTAGTCTCACCGGGACCACGGGCTCCGATTCCGCCGGTCAGCCTCGACAGGGCATCGTCCCTGGTAGAGAGCCGGGGGAGCATGTATTTCAGCTGGGCCATTTCCACCTGCAGTTTTCCTTCCCGGCTCATCGCCCTGTGGGCAAAGATATCGAGTATGAGCTGGGTTCTGTCAATTACCCGTAGATCACTGAAATTGGTTATGGACCGTATCTGCGAGGGATTGAGTTCCTGATTGAAGATCAGCAGGTTGGCATCGAGCTGCAAAGCCCGGATCATGATATCGGCGAGTTTCCCCTTACCGAGAATCAACCGTGGATTCATTCTATTGCTGCGCTGCAGGACGGTATCCAGAATGATGATATTGTCGGACCGGGCCAATTCGACAAGTTCCGCGAGCGACTCTTCGGCCTGGCGCTTCGGCTCAGTCGTTACACTAACCAGAATGGCGCGATCCTGCCTGCTTTCAACCAGACTGATTTTCCGGCCGACTCCGAACTCCCCTTCTATTGCCGCAATTAACTCCTCGGCTGATTCAACCTGATTGGCCGGATGAACCGGTTCAAGGAATGCCCACCCCTTGCCGTCATTAACATGAGGCAGCAAATGAGCCGAATACATTTTTTCGGGCAAACCCTGCCCGTCTACTTTGATGACCGACATCAGGTCGAGCCGCAAAAAAAGCAGATCCATCAGATCCTCGTCGCTGATATCCTCACCCGCCAGATGGGTATGCACCAGTCTCAGACCGCGTAGCCTGCCTCCCGAAGCCCGCACATTTCCAAGTTGCGGCAGCATGATATGGGAGTAATCTCCAACGATGACAGACTCGATTTTACCTGATCTATGCACCAGCACGCCCAGCTGCCTGTTCATCTCAGCAGAGAGCTCGCAAAGGGTCCTGGCCATTTCCGCATTAATGATTTTATCCCGTTGGACCCTCTTTTGCCCCAACCGTTCAAGGGTCTTGAGCTGATTGGTTTTTAATCCGGTTATGTTTCCACTTACTATTCCGATGTCTCTTCCTCCTTATTCATTGGCAAAACAGCATCCTGTATGTCCGAAGAAAGTTCCGGTCGACGGCACACGGTTTGTTCATTATAATTTTTCCACATTGCATCATCATAGTGATTATGGCACCGAACGCACAGCCCGACATGAAGAATTGCCTGCAGCTCCTTCTTGTCAAAGGGCCGCAGGGTAGATCTTGAACTGTGTTGCAACGGCTCTCCTTCCATAGTAACATAAGCATCAAAAGGAACGGTAGTACCGGCGCTTGTTACAATTCCTTCATTGATTGCTTCAAAGACCATTTTGCCATTTCGCATGAAGACTCTGCCATCCCCTAGACCAATTGTTTTCGTTGAGCCATGGCAGTCTATACAATCACGTCCCTTGGCCTGGGTGGTGTGCGGGTTGATAGCCGCCATGGTAAACCTGTTGAAGCTCTTTTCGATCTCGCCCTTTTTATCAACAGCGGTTACGATATCCTGGCATCCCGGAGTCACAACAACTATTTCATTCTTCCAGACGCCGAGCATAGGCTGTTCATAGCGAATATAGGAACGTCCCTCCTCCCACTGCCCTGCTGTTTTTTCAAGACTTAACTTATCGAGATGGGTCAGGGATGCGTCCCGTTTGGCATGGCAGCCATAACACTGGGCCACCCAGGTGGAATGGCAAGCTTCGCAGGTTATCCTTTTATGCGCCGGAAAATCGCATACGCCTCTCTTTACGGTTTTGACCGGATGTTTTTTCCCATCGACCTTTCCTACCAGGATCACCTTGCCATCGACCTTTTCCAGGTTGGTCAGACTGTTATTTTTCCTTGTGATTCCCGGATTATCCGAATGACATACCTGGCAGGAAATTTCTAATTGGTCCTCGTAATGGGCATAACTGGTACCATCGCCCATGATCTCGTTGCGCGTATGACAGTCAATGCATTCCATTCCTTTTTGATGATGCACGTCGTCGGCAATATCCAGATAAAATCTGGAGCCGGGAAGCCGTCTGGAATTGAGATATCCTTTCTGATAGGGAGTTCCATAGCCTTCCGATTCGAAGATTCCCATGTAGGAAATCCCGATTCGTCCGGAACGGTTGTGGCAACGTACGCAATTGACGCTATGAACTTTTTTGGTGATAAGAGGATGAATTTTTTTGTCCGATTTCGTATCAGCAATTTCATTGTCTGAAACGAATAATTCGTCAATGCTGGTTTTTCCCGGCACGTAATAATGGCAGGCGGAACAGCCGCCCCCTTTTTCATTGAAAAATTTAGGGATACCGGAGAGATCGTTCTTTTGTTTCCAAAGGTGGCAAGTAGCGCAGAGCTTTCGGTAATAATCGAGAGCCAGAGAGGTCTTACCCGTCTTTATGAGTTTTTCCACGGTAAGTTCAGTATCCTGACTGTCGCTTTCTCCCCAATAATAGAGCAAAGTTCCGATAATGCCCCTGTTGGTGCCCATAAGAGAATTTTTCACCTTATGCACATCAGCCGGATGACAACCTTCAACTGCACAGGTTTTTGCCACATGGCGCAGATCGCCGGGGTTGAGAACCATTCCCTCATGCGCTTTTTCTTTGGTAACCGCCAGAGAATTGCCGAGATGGCAGGGAGAACAGCCTATAACCTCGGCATCGTGGGCTGGATCGAGTTTTTCGTCCTTATGACAACTCAGGCACATATCGACAGTGCCGGAACTTGTCACATAGAGTTTATCAGGCCGCTGCAACCACTGCTCATGAGCGATCAGCCAGCCCAGCGCACCGAACGTTCCTGCCACAATGAGGATTTTTAGTGCCTTTGTGAATCGACTATCTTTCAAATTGACGGGCCATTGATAATTTATCCCTGAAAATTTTGCACATTGGGAAATCTGCGTCCGAAGCCGAAAGCCTTACTGGTCACCTTTAACCCCATTGGAGCCTGCTTTCGTTTATATTCATTGAGCCTAACCCGCCGCAGTATGTCCTTTACCAGCATCTCATCGAAACCGCGGGCGACTATCTCACTTTCGCCCTCCCCCTGTTCCAGGTGCAATTCGAGGATCTGATCAAGAACTTCGTAGGCCGGAAGATCATCCTGATCCGTCTGCCCCGG
Source organism: uncultured delta proteobacterium (assembly GCA_963835305.1). GTDB lineage: Bacteria > Desulfobacterota > Desulfobulbia > Desulfobulbales > Desulfocapsaceae > Desulforhopalus_A. Next base: position 502,797 of record CAWIEU010000002.1, on the reverse strand, counting down.
TTTCAATTCCGCCGATGGCGCTTTGCTGATTATCCTGGCCGGAATAATTTCCTTTGACCTATTTACATAATGGGCCAATTGGTAAACCAGCTGCTTCGGCACATCTGAGATTACCGCCAGTCCGCCGCTCATGTCTCCGTACAGAGTGCAGTAGCCAACGGCCATCTCACTTTTATTCCCGGTGGTCAGAAGGAGATGTCCAAACTTATTGGACAGGGCCATGAGGAGATTCCCACGGATCCTGGCCTGGAGATTCTGTTCGGTCAAGTCTTCGTCGCGTCCGGCGAAAAGGGGTTCGAGCCTATGTCTGAAACACGCAAAAATTTCGCTGATCGGCAATACCTCAAAGCGGCAGCCAAGATTTTCGGCAAGTTTTTTTGCATCCTCCATGGAATCGTCAGAACTGTAAGGCGAAGGCAACGCTACCCCAAGCACATTTTCCGGCCCGAGGGCATCAACCGCAATCGCCGCCGTCAGTGCCGAATCGATGCCACCGGACAATCCTAGCACCACCGATGAAAAATGGCATTTCCGGACATAATCGGCTACCCCCATGACCAAGCCCCGATAGACAGCTTCCTGTTCGGAAACTCGGAGAGCTCCATTCATATCTCCCTGCCAGGTCCGGGTGTCGACGATGATCATATCCTCCTGAAACCCAAGGGCCTGGGCGACAACAGCGCCGGTTTTATCCATAATCAGACTGCGTCCGTCAAACAACAGGGAATCCTGACCGCCCACCTGATTGCAGTAGAGAAAAGGCACCGAACAGCGACGGATGATCTTTTCGAAAATACCCTTTCGTATCTCTTCCTTATTGCGCTGAAAGGGGGAAGCGGAAATATTGATTATTGCGTCTATCGATTGACCCTTTCCGGCGGCAAGTGAAAAGAGCTGGTCGACAGGTTCGGTATGATATTCCATCACCTCGTCACTCCAGACATCCTCGCATACGGTGACCCCGAAATTCATCCCTTTTAATTCATAGATCTCGGAAATGGGTCCCGGCTCAAAGTAGCGTGTCTCATCAAAGACATCGTATGATGGCAACAATTGTTTTCTGGCCCTGAAAATAATTCCGCCATTTCGAGCGACAACTGCGGAATTATAAAGTTTTTTGCCGTTTAATCCTTCCCGTTTCTCAAAACAGCCGAACATGACATCAAGATCGGGCAAGTCGCTCAGCAATCCGGCTACGGCAGCATCATGAGCTTCAAGAAATGACCTTCTCTCCAAAAGATCCTGGGGAGGATAACCCGAGACGGTGAGTTCCGGGAAAACGACCAGGTCACAACCGCGATCCTTCGCTTTTTCGGACCAGGATTTAATTTTTCGGCAATTATTGTCAAAATCACCAATAACCGGATTTATCTGCACCAGGGCAATCTTCACCGTATTCTCCCATCTGACACATCATATTGAATCTGCGGCTCCGTTGAGCCCTTCGCTTATTTACCTTTTTTATCAGAATTTTTCCTCTGATATTTATCTACGGCACGATTATGCTCGATCAATGTTTCCGAGAATTGATGTGTACCGTCATTTTTAGAGACAAAATAAAGATTATTGGTCGAAGCGGGTTGTAAAACGGCCTTTAGAGCTTCCTTGCCTGGATTACAGATCGGGCCGGCGGGAAGACCGGAGAGCGTGTAGGTGTTATACGGAGTGGCGGTCTGCAAATCTTTTTTGGTGATCATCCCTGTAAACTTTTTACTACCGTAAATGACGGTGGGATCGGATTGAAGCCGCATCCCCAACTGTAGCCGATTACGGAATACTCCGGCAATCAGGGGTCTTTCTTCCGGTACTCCAGTTTCCTTTTCCACGATTGACGCGAGAATGACCGTTTTTTCCCGGTCGGCAGCTTCCTTGAGCCCTACACTCAACTCGCCCCAGACCTCGTTGAACCTCTTTACCATTATAGGAATAATCTTGTCGGCACCATTGATATCCCTTGTGAACAGGTAAGTATCCGGGAAAAGGTATCCTTCAAGACTTTTAACATGCTCGAAACCCAACTGTTGCATAAATGTCTCGTCGGTACTGAGCTTGAGAAATCTTTTGGGATTACACCATCCCAATTCCCCAAATATCTCGGCGACTTCATCGACCCGGAGACCTTCCGGAATAGTGATGGCATGTTGGATCGGACGGGCAAATGCCAGTTGTCTCAACACCTCGCCGGGCCGAATACCGGTCCGCAGCCGAAATTCACCGGCCTGCAGCCTGGTCCCGTAGCCGGAAAACTTTGCCAAGAGCAGAAACCTTATATCGTCACGTATGACACTCTCTTTGGCCAGAATCTCTCTGATACCGCGGACGGAAGTTCCCCGTGGAATGGTGACAACCACTGTTTCTGTAGAAGTTTCAGGCCCCGGCGCAAAAACGTACGATGCGTACCATCCTCCGCAAATAATGAGAACGGCAACAATTGAGAGGATTGCCCAAAGGACAATCCTCTTCGCTGTGTTCAGACCAGCCGGGCGGGGATGAGAATTCGGATCAGTCACTGCTCCCGCTCAGTTTGACACTGGCTTTCGTGGTTTTTTTTTGTACGTTTTGCGGAAAAGCAATTTTAACTACTTCGTCCATATCCTTCACTGGGAAAAATTCCATTTTCTCCCGTATATCTTTGGGAATTTCCTCCAGGTCCTTCTCATTTTGTTCGGGAATAATGATTTTGGTAATATCGGCACGGAGTGCCGCCAACGCTTTTTCCTTGAGACCGCCGATCGGCAGGACGCGACCGCGCAGGGTTACTTCCCCGGTCATCGCCAGGTGGCTAATTACCGTTTTACCGGTTATCGCCGAATACAGTGCAGTCGCCATGGTAATACCTGCCGAGGGACCATCCTTGGGAATAGCACCTGCCGGAACGTGAATATGCAGGTCTATCTTCTCAAAATAGTCTTGCTCCACCTGCAGTTCTTCGGAGCGGCTGCGGCAATAGGTAAGAGCGGCCTGGGCGGACTCTTTCATAACATCACCTAATTGGCCGGTCATAAGCAGCTTGCCCTTGCCCGGCATGATGTTTACCTCGATCTGCAGAATTTCACCGCCCACCTCGGTCCAGGCGAGACCGGTCACAAGACCGGGTTGTTCCAGTTTTTCAAGCTCCGATTCCGGGATGGTTTTCGGTGGTCCAAGATAACGGTTGAGATTGCGCTTGGAAACGCTGTAGGGCCCTTTGCCTCCCTCCGCCACCTTGCGGGCAATTTTACGGCAGACTTTCCCTATTTCCCTTTCGAGATTCCGCAGCCCAGCTTCATAGGTGTAATGGGTTACTATGTAGCTCAAGGTCTCGTCGTCTATTCTAACCTGGCTTGCCTTCAGGCCGTTTTGTTTCACCTGCCGGGGCAAGAGATAGCGTCTGGCAATGACCACCTTTTCTTCCTGGGTATAACCGGATAGTCGTATGACCTCCATCCTGTCCAGCAGCGGTCCGGGAATAGTATCACTCACATTGGCGGTAGTGATAAACATCACCTTCGACAGATCTATCGGAAGATTCATGTAGTGATCGGAAAATTCAAAGTTCTGTTCCGGATCGAGTACTTCAAGAAGTGCGGAAGATGGATCGCCCCGATAATCGGCTCCGAGCTTGTCGATTTCATCCATCATGAAAATGGGATTATTGGTGGCAACTGTTTTCAGGCCCTGAACAATGCGTCCCGGCATGGCACCTATATAGGTTCGACGGTGTCCGCGAATTTCCGCCTCATCACGCATGCCGCCAAGGGAAATACGGTGGAATTTTCTGCCCATCGCGCGGGCGATGGACTGGCCGAGAGAGGTTTTGCCGACCCCTGGAGGCCCGACAAAACAGAGAATAGGCCCTTTGGTAGACTGATTGAGTTTACGCACCGCCAAATATTCCAGGATACGCTCTTTCACTTTTTCAAGGCCATGGTGATCTTCATCAAGAATGACTTTGGCCTGAACCAGATCCAGCATATCCTTGGTGCTTTTTTTCCAGGGAATATCAAGAATCCAGTCAATGTACGTCCGGATAATGGTTGCCTCGGAGGAATCCGGATGCATCATTTCCATCCGGCTCAACTGCTTTTTAGCTTCCTTGCGGATACTCTTCGGCATTTTGGTCTTCTTGATTTTCCGTTCGAGCTCGTCAATCTCCTGCGACCGCTCGTCGGTATCCCCCAGTTCTTTCTGCAGAGCGTGCAGCTGTTCTCTGAGGAAATATTCCCGTTGGGATTTACTCATTTCCTCTTTTGCATCATTTTGGATCTTTGCCTGAACAGTCGAGACTTCCAGCTCTTTGGTGAGAAGCTGGCTAACCAGTCGCAATCTTTCAACGGGATCACTTTCCTCGAGAATCTTCTGGGATTCGGAAATTTTCAGACGCAGGTTCGAACCCACCAGATCGGCAAGCCGACCCGGATCCTCAATGTTATTGATGATCATCATGAGATCGGCTGAGAGAATGCCCCGAAGAGACATTATCTTTTCCGTCTGCTCCCGAACCGCCCTCATCAACGCTTCGACCTCAACGGATACCCCTTCGGCCTCCACATCCTCAATCACTTCCACGGAAACCTGATAGGATGGTTCGGTTCTGACGAATTCCTTAATCTTGGCTTTTGACATAGCCTGAACCAGGACTTTAAGGCGACCATCCGGCAGTTTCAGCGTCCGCATGACCACGCACACCATACCTACATCATAGAGGTCTTCGATCTTCGGATTGTCCTTGGTGGCATCTTTCTGAGTGACAAGCATCAGTAATTTATTTGTTCCCAGAGCCTCATTAACGGCCTCAACTGAACCGGGACGACCGACAAAAAGCGGGATGATCATATAATTAAAAACTACGACATCCCGGACTGCCATCATAGGCAATACTTCAGGTATTTCCATTTCCTCATTGTTAGAGAAATCGTCCATACCAATGCTCAACGAATCATTAAATTCCACTCATTCCTCCTGCAAAACGCATAACGGGTTTTAAACGCAACTTCTCCCATAGCGTACCTGATCAATTAGCGGTACCGTTTTAGTACCTATATTCAAAAAGATAGCATCTAGTAATTAATTTCGATCATAAAATTCTAAGAAATACTAAACATCCAAACAACTTAAGTCAAGACCAGGTTACACTAACCACTTCTCTGTTTTTTCCTGTTTTTCCTTGATCTCTTATACTATTTTTCTCATAGTGAATTTATCAAGCTCGGGTATTCTAACCTCTCAATTCAAAATCCCTAAGAGGATAATATGCTCACCACACAATCTTTTTTTGATGTATCCGAATTTCCCGATAATCAACTTATTAATCCAGCAGCTCCGGCTTGGCAACCGCTCAATGAGCTAAAAAGCTATATGGACAACTACAAATATCCTAAATATGATAATGTGTACATAAGAAACGGCATTCCTCTTACAGAGCATATAATAATCCACAACGGCCAGACCCTCTGCTTTAACGATCTGGAAATCATTTATGGCGATACGACCAAAGGTGAATTGCAGGTGAAAAAATCAGGAATGCTGCTCGAAGGAGCCTCGGTAATTATGGCCGGAGCCGTGCTGTCAGGTAAACAAATCGCTCTTGGCAAAGGAGTACTTATCGAAACCGGCGCAATGATCAAGTCCCCGGCAATTATAGGTGATATGAGTGAAGTCAGGCAAGGCGCCTACCTTAGAGGGTACTGCCTGGCGGGGAAAAAATGTGTTCTGGGTCATGCTACTGAGATAAAACATTCCATCCTGCTCAATGCTGCCAAGGCCGGCCATTTTGCCTATATTGGCGATTCAATTCTCGGCAACAATGTCAATCTGGGAGCAGGAACCAAACTTGCCAATCTCCGTTTTCTTCCTGGTAACATAACTATTTATTCCGAAGGTGAAGTGATCGACACCTCCAGACGCAAACTGGGAGCGATACTGGGCGATGGCTGCCAGACCGGTTGTAATTCCGTTACCAGCCCCGGTACGCTTATGGCCCGGGAAGCAGTCCTCATGCCTAATACCACTTCAAAAAGCGGCTATCATAAGGAAAAAGCCTTAATTCGTTAAGACCGGAACCGCAAGGCGTAAAAGATCCGGCATGGAGGCCCATTTACGCCTTGACTGTTCTTCTCATCCGTTTTTTCGCACCAACATTGTTGAAAAATAATGGATATCCTGCCCCACTGCCTTACGGACATCGGTCCAGATTCGCTGGTCGTCAAGGCTGCATCGTTCAACAAGAACCGCATTGTCTGCAAGACCAAGGTCTTCCAGGATCCCCACCAGCCGTTTCATGACTTTGTACACCTTCATAAAAACGACCACATCGCTCAGCTCCAGCAGCTCTCGAATGCGTTCGTCCTCAAAGGTGGCGGGAATTACCACCAATCGCTCATCGCCGAGACACAACGGCAGCGCGGCAACCGCGGAAGAAGCGCCGATCGCTGAAACTCCGGGTACGATTTCGACTTTAAACGGCGATCCGTACTCCTGCAAGGTTTCACAGAGATAGAAACCAGTGGAGTATATTGCCGGATCACCCAGGGTTGGAAATACAACATCCTGCCCGTCGGCAAGAGAGGCCATAATGGTTTTTGCCGCTACCTGCCAGGCATTTTTGATCTCGGGATCAGGCTCCTCCCCCCTATGCACCTGTTTCATCGGAAAGCGATGGCTGAGAATCGTCTTCCCTTCCCTGCTGACCGCACCGGAAGCGATTTTCAGGGCCATGCTCCCTCCATTCTCAAAAGCGGAAGGCACAAACCAGACACCACAGTTTTCCAATATTTTCGCAGCTTTCAAAGTCATTAACTGCGGATCTCCCGGTCCTACTCCAACAATATAAAATGTCCCTTGCATCATCCACCTTCTCTTAAAATTGTCCGGTATTTTCCGGAAATCTTCTGCATTCGGCTCTCCGGAGGTACACCAGGAAACACCCCCGTGGTATTGTTAAAGTGAGATATCCCTTTCCCTTGCCGCATCTGCTATATGCTCGACAAAGATGTCGGCGAATGCGTCTTTTGATCCCAATCCTTCCAGTACCGGCTGGACCTCGAATCCTTCAGCAGTCAAAATCGATTGCCAGGAATCGGCATCGGCACCGGCCATGTCGTTTTTGGCGTGATCTCCTGCAGTTATCATAAATGGTCGAAGTATTATCTTTTTCTTTTTCGTTAGCTTCAATTGGGCAAGGAGATCATCAAGAGAAGGCAGCCCCTCGACCACGCCGATAAAAGTTCGCACATCCGGATATTGTTCACGCATTTCTTTCTGTGTTTCTGCGTAGATACCGGTGGACCAGTGCCTGTTGCCATGTCCCATATAGAGCAGGACAGCCCCCTTCGCTTTTGCTTCAGCAGCGTCATTTGCCAGGGTTTTCACTACCCTGGTCACATCGTCATGGTAATCGTATTGATTGCCGGGGATGCCTAATGCCGGTCGACCCAGCACAATATTATCGAAAGGCTTCCACCTTTACGTTCAGAGTCTGGATCGATTCAATGCCCCGCACGTAACCGGCCAGGTCCTGGGACTGCTCCATGTAAAACATATGGGTTGGTTGTACTATTATATTGCGGTAGCCGTCTTCCTGGAGATCACCCAAAATCTGGATAAAATTCTTTACATTGAGAATTTCGGCGGGAACACCCTGGTTCAGCCATTTCTGCGGGTCACTCCTGCGTTTTTTCCAAATCGCACGAACCATATTGGAAGTAAAACAGATTCTAACTTCAGTTTCAGGATAGGCTTTTTTCACCCTTTCACTGATGTGGACGATAGATTTTACCGCTGACGGGACTGTGGTTCCAAAACTGGCAAGCAGAATTGCCGTTTTTCCACGGGTGGAGGTCTTGTCTGCCGCACAGGCCATCCCGACGGTCAGACAGAAGAAAAGTAAAGAGAGGGCGACTACTTTTTTTGCAGTCTGCAACATGGGATATTCTCCTTTGAAAGAAATCTTCAGACCCGGAGAATAAAAAATCCCCGAATCGTAACCTGATCCGGGGAGTCCCTGTTAATCCTCGTATCGATGTAAGCATCCTTGTCCACGGGAATGCATGTACCGACATTTCAGGTAGGTCTTCTGACTCCCGGATCATCCATCTTCCACACCTTCCCGGGAGGTTCTCCCAGTGGCAAAACGTGAAATCTGTTCCCGGTTACAGCGGCGGGTCCGTCCTCGATTCGCACGAGGTTCCCTCTTAAGCTTTTTCCAACACCCCACGAGGTGGGGATAGGGACCTTCACGAAATTCATTCTAACAAAGTTGAATTTCCAAGGTACTAAAGCACCTGAAACTTCATGCTAATAGAGCAATCGAAAAAGAGAAAGTCAACTGTTTTTTGCCGTGGAAAAATTAGCTGAATCGATGCTTTTCTTTTCCGGTCCTACCTGAACCGTTCAGCTTTTCTTTAGGGCCACAAAAAAGACTCCTCACTCGTATAAACCGTCTTTTGGACGGTATGCACGAGATCTCATTCTGAATATGATGGAAATACAGCTTAACGATTCGGAGAATCATGTCCTTATTCATCTAGAGTTTTTTGGACTGTGGTTATCGCCATGGATAAAGATCCTAAAAGCACACAGCATGGAGGTTGCGATGTTCGAAATTACCACTGCTATGGAACAGAAGGTTTGTGAAATCGGCGGAGTGAAATTTGGCGGACTGCCGGGGGAATATCCGACGGTAACCTGCAGCTCTATCTTTCAAAAAGGTGACAAGGTTTTTGAAGGGAAACGAAAAGAAGGATTTGACGAAAAAATGGCAGCGGACCTGTTGCGGACCCAGGATCGTTTGTGGCAAGAGACCGGTGTTCCGGGAATGGCGGATATAGTCGCCAACACCGGTGCCGAGTTCAAAACCTATATAGATTTTGTGACGTCAGTGAGCGACATGCCTTTTTGTGTCGATGCCTGGGTTATGAAACCGAAACTTGAAGGAGCCGCTTACTGCGCCGAAAAAGGGCTGCTGGACCGGATGTTCTATAACAGCCTGACAGTATGGGAGAAAGATCTGGAGACAGAGATCAAGGAAATTGCCGATATCGGTGTCAAGCATGTATTGCTGGTTGCCTTTGATCAGGACGACCAGATGCCCACCGGCCGTATTGCCGGAACGCAGAAACTCCTCGATGCCATCGACAAGGTCGGAGCAAAATTCGAAAGCATCTTCGTTGACTCCTCGGTAATGAATGGTCCGGCAACCGCCCTCTGCAGTATCGCCAACAGGATGATCAAGGAGAAATGGGGCTTCCCCACGGGCAGCGCTCCCAGCAATGGCTCCTATATGTGGAATGAGGCGAGGGAAAAGTGGGGCTTTAAAGGCTGGTCGGCTGCAGATGCCGCTTTGGAATCCCTCTCTGCCTCTTTGTACCATGACATCATTTTCTCCGGGCCTATGGCCGGTGCCACTCGAATCATGCCCGCGGTCGCCATGGCTAATGCGTTCCAGGCTACAGCTATTTTCTGTGAATCCGGGCGACTGCCCAGCGACCTCAACCACCCACTTTTTAAATTGTTCCCGGACTTTGTGGAAAACCTCCAGAAGTCCGCCAGAACCTGACAATCTAAAGAATCTATTAGCGAATAACACTCTTATATCGGAGGCAATATGTCGGAACTAACCGGAAAAGAAAGAGTCAGGAAAATGTTCAACAAAGAGCCGATTGACAGGATGCCCTGTTTCAGCGGACAGGGAACCGTCACAGTACAGGCTATCGAAAAGATGGGCACTCAGTTTTCTAAAATTCACAATGACGCCGAGTTGATGGCCGGAGCGGCACTCACCTCTGCCAGGATGTGGAACTTCGATGGAATGGTCATTCCCTATGACATGGCGGCAGTCGCCGAGGCAATGGGACGCGGCGTCTCTCTCTATGATTCCGCTTCCGGAATTATCTATCCGACTGTACCTAATAAATGGAAGAGTCTCGATGAAATTGACATTCCCGAGAATTTCATGAGCCGTGGCAGAATGCCTGTCATTGACAAGGCCTTTGAAATTCTCAAAAAAGAGGCAGCCGATCTGGCAATTGGCGCCTGGGTCCTTGGTCCTTTCACTCTGGCGGGGCAAGTCATGGAGCTGGATATTCTTTTAAAGGGACTGAAAAAGAAAAAGGAACAGATTGAAGGATTTCTGGACCAAATGACCAGGGTTACCATCGATATGTGTAAGCACTATGAGAATATGGGTGTTGATTTTATCTGCGTGAGAGAAATGGGATCGGGAACAGACCTTCTTTCTCCCCGCATGTGGAAAACCCTGATTAAACCAAACCTGACCAAAGTATTTGACGCCATTTCGATCCCCTCGGTCAATCACATTTGCGGCTCCACTGACATGATTATTGAGATGATGCACGAGTGCGGTGCGGATGCCTTGAGCGTTGACCAGAAAAACAATCTCGTAGAGACAAGAAGTAAACTCGGCAATGATGTGCTGATTTTCGGTAATTTTGATCCATACGGCACCCTGACCACCATGGAAGACACAGCGAAAGTTGCCGAGGTCATAAAAAAATGTATTGATGATGGGGTTGACTCCGTTTGGCCTGGGTGCGACATCTGGCCGGACGTCAGAAAGGAAAACATGGAAGCTTTCGTGCAAACAGTCCGTGAATTCGGGATGAGACCAACACCTGCCGTAAAAAGAATGTAAAGGAGAAACGTCCATGACAACCAAAGAAGAAATTTTAGATGAGTTGATCGAGGCAGTGGTGGAGTACGAAGAAGAGGATTGCGTGGCCGCAGCCCAGAAGGTTCTGGATAATCCGGATATTATAACGCCAATGGAAGGTGTGCTCGATGGGCTGGCGGCCGGCATGGAAAAGGTCGGTGTCCTCTTTGACACGCACGAGTATTTTGTTCCGGAAGTATTGATGTGTGCCGATGCTCTCTATGCCGGGCTTGCAGTACTCAGACCTCATATTCCCAAAGCCGAATCGGGGACACGAGCTTCCGTGGTTCTCGGCAGCGTCCAGGGCGATGTTCATGATATCGGCAAGAACCTGGTCAAAATGATGTTTGACATTGCCGGCTGGGAAGTACATGACCTCGGCCGCGATGTGCCTCTTGAAAGTTTTGTGGAGAAACAGCTGTCCACCGGATCGGATGTCCTGGCAATGTCCGCGATGATGACCACAACCATGCTCGGTATGAAAAAAGTCATCGCCATGGTCAAGGAAAAGAATCCAAATTGTCTCATAATGCTGGGCGGAGCACCGCTGACCCGAGATGTGGCCAACCTGTTTGGAGCCGATGGTTATGCCGAATCCGCTGGGAACGCTGTTTCCGAGGGCATCAAGATGATTGCCAATCTAAGGAAATTTGAAAAAGGCGAAGTGAGCTGATCGACACCTCGGTTCTGACTGTCAAGCAATCGCGCTGATCCGCGTCGAATAAAAAATCGACATACTCCATAGAAGCGGCTGCCTGGTGGTTGTCAAATTGCACAAGGAGTAAGGCAGATGGAAGACAATACAGCAATGGTCATATTCCAGCCTTCGGGAGTCCGGGGTAATGTGCCTAAGGGAATCAACATTATAGAGGCCTCCCGGCTGTTGGGTGTGGATATCGAAGCCCTTTGCGGCGAGAAAAAGGTGTGTGGTAAATGTGTTGTTCGTATAGAAGAAGGCTTTTTTGAAAAGTATAATATTAGATCCACCATGGATCACGTCACTCCATGGAAGGAGGAGGAAGAGAAGTTTATCCACAGGGAACGCAGGGAACAGGGATTTCGCCTCGGGTGTATCACTCATATTCACGGTGATATCCTGGTCTTTGTCCCTGAAGAATCCCGGGCAGGAAAACAGGTTGTAAGCAAGGCTGCCAGAGACATTCATATCACGCACAATCCTGCCGTCAAATTGTATACAGTAGAACTGAAGGCACCTACATTTGCAAATAAAATTGGCGACTTCGAGCGCCTGACCAATGCCCTTGAGCGGGAACATGGCCTGACCAACCTGACGATCGACATTGTCGCTCTCAGAAAATTACCCAGTATTTTACGGGCAGGCAACTGGGTGGTTACGGTCAGCGTCTGGAACGGCAAAGAGATTATCCGGACCAGACCCGGCAATCAGACCAGTTCTTACGGCGTGGCGATCGATGTTGGCACCACAACCTGCGCCGCCTATCTCTGTGATCTCCAGACAATGGAGGTTATCGGAACTTCCTCGTTAATGAATCCGCAGTGCAAGTACGGGGAAGATGTCATGGCCAGGATCACTTTCAGCATGACGACCCCCAATGGCCTGCAGAGAATGAGCGACGACATAATTGAAGGCGTCAATGATCTCATTAATAAGGTGGTAGCCACTACGCACCCGGAAAAGAAGAAAGTCAAAAAGGAAAAAGGCGATACCGGACCGGATGAATACCGGGAAGTGATTGAAGAAGGCAAGACCTATCTTCGCCTGGAGATGGAGGATATCGAAGATATTACTCTTGGTTTTAACACCGCCATGCACCACATTCTCCTCGGACTCAACCCGGAATATGTCGGATTGGCACCCTTTCCGCCCGTTATTCATCACAGCCTCGACATCAAGGCAAGAGACCTGAAAATCGGTATCAATGACTCCTCGTATGTCTTTGTCCTGCCTAACGAAGCAGGATTTGTCGGCGGCGACAACGTGGGGGTCCTGATAGCTGAAGAACCGTACAAGCACGATGAAATTCAGCTCATCATCGACATAGGCACCAATGGCGAACTGATTTTGGGCAACAGACACAAACTCATTTCCTCATCGTGCGCCACCGGTCCAGCGATGGAAGGCGCCCAGCTGGCGTTCGGCATGCGGGCGGCACCCGGTGCTATTGAGAGAATTCTGATCGACCCGGAAACGCTCGAGGTTGATTATAAGGTGATAGGCCGGGATGAAACCCGAAGATTTTCAAAGCCTGAAGACATGAAAGCCAAGGGAATCTGCGGTTCTGGGATTCTCGATGTTCTGGCGGAGCTTTATAGCTCCGGAATTATCACCAAGACCGGAGTTTTCAACAAAAAATTTCTGCAGGAGAATAAACGTTTCCGCAAAAACCCGGACACCAACCAGCCGGAATTTGTACTGGCCTGGAAGGAAGAGTCAAGCATTGACAAAGACATCGTTATCACCCAGAAAGATGTCCGCCAGATTCAACTGGCCAAAGGTGCCTTGTATGCCGGCTGCAAGCTGATGATGAAGCGGATGGGCGTTGAAAAGGTCGATAAAGTGAAGATTGCCGGGGCATTCGGAACCCATGTCGATCGCACCAAAGCGCTGGTGATGGGACTCTTTCCGGATTGTGAAATAGAGAACATTTATGGCGTAGGCAACGCCGCGGGAGACGGCTGCCGTGCCGCATTGCTGAATGTGCAGAAACGGGTAGAGGCCAACTGGTGTTCGAGAAATGTCGAATACCTTGAACTTACAGTCGAGCCGACTTTTGAACAGGATTTTTCCGAGGCCATGCAACTGCCGCACATGGTAGACAAGTTCCCGCATCTGCAGGATGTGCTGCCTGAACATATTTTGAATCAGGGGGCAAAAGGGCCGGTAATGCCGGAAAAAAATTAGCAGTTATCAAGCAAAAAGTTTACCGGCAGGACGGGCATATAGGGGCGGGTTCTCAACCCGCCCTCTATCTTTATCATAAACGCAGAGGATTCCAGAATGAAAAAGGTCACGGCATCAGTAAGCTCAGGAATCTGTGGATTTTCCTGTCAGGTAGAGGCAAGCCGTAAAACCAGAAAAATCGCCGCCGTCGAGATCATTGGTTCGCAGTGTAAAATGATCAATCAACTTGCTGAAAAGGTGTTGGAAATAACCATCTTTGATCTTTTTAAACCACATACGGAAAATCCGATTTTCAAATCAACCGAACAGGCCCATTGTCACCTGTGCTGCCCGGTGCCGATTGCCATCGTCAAAGCGTCGGAGATTGTCCTGGATCTGGCATTGCCGAAAGATGTCCTGATTCATTTTGAATGATCAAACGAAGGAGACGAGTTATGCCACAAAAAAGTCATAATATTGTTGATATATCATGTCTCTACGCTGAAAAACAAAGAACATTTCGTGGAGAAACCGACCTTCCCGAGGAGCTGCTTGAAAACATCCGTGTCAAAGGAAAAAAATACGGTATTGAGACTATAAAACCATTCGATGTAGATAAATTTGTGCTTGGCGAATGGGTTGGTCTTAAATGCCGTTACGGCTGCTCGCAATTCGGCACGAACTGGTCCTGCCCCCCGGCTACCCCGGATCTCTCTCAGGCCCGGTCAATCATCAGCGAATATTCCCTTGCGCTTCTTCTCGTCGGTACGCAGAAATGCGTAAATTTTTATATAAATAACAGTAAAAAGCGAAGCGAGCAGGTCCGTTACTGGAAAGGAACGGTCAGCCTTGAGAGGCAGCTGTTTCTCCACGGTTATGACAAGGCCTTCAGCCTGGTTTCCGGCAGTTGTTCACTTTGCAGAAAATGCGCCTATCCCGAAGCGTGCCGTTTTCCAACGGAAAAGCGGCCCACCATTGAGTCGCTCGGTATAGATGTGATCGGCACACTTAAAAATCTGGGATTTGCTTCGAGGGTAGCCAAAGATCCAAAGGAGCAATTTAAATATTACGCTATAATTCTCCTGATCTAGAATGCAGTCTCATTTCTCTATGCCGGTCCGTGCCATAACACCTTCCGTGTAATAGTGTTTGACGGCTTTCATTTCAGTTATCAGGTCGGCCTTTGCTAAAATCTCGGCAGGGGCATTTCTGCCTGTAATAATAAGCTCGGTTTTTTGGGCCTTGCTGTCAATGAGATCGATGAGTTCGGCTAAAGAAAAGAGATTGTAACGAAGAGCAATATTCGCCTCATCCAAAATCACCACCTTATAATCACCTGAGGTGACTACCTCCCTGGCTCTGTTCAGGCCTTTACGGGCAGCGTCGATATCTGAATCGGTGGGTTTGCCGTTGATGAATCGTCCTAAACCGAACTGCTCTACGGTGATCAAATCATCAAAACGCCGCAGTGCATTGAGTTCACTATAGAAGCCTCCCTTGACAAACTGACCGAGAAATACTTTATGACCGGCACCGGCGGCTCGTATGGCCAGGCCAAGCGCTGCTGTTGTTTTGCCTTTTCCTTCTCCTGTATAGACGTGGACATAGCCTTTCATGATATTTTTTCCTTATAAAATTATAAAAGAAAAACTCTGAGTGAAGTACGCAACCGGTTGCCGGAAAACATTGTCTTAATCAAGCAAATCTGGAATATGTGGCTATTCTTATTGTGAAACCTCATAAAGTCAATAAGATTCAGAGACTATTTTTTCGAGGCGTAATCATAAGCTGGCATGCCTGATAAGCAGTCAGATCTATATCACTTATATATTCATTTTTCCGTATAAAGTACCAAAAAGCAGTTCGGCCATATCGACGATTCGCGGATTGGTCCGACAGGTCAAGCCGCAGTCGAATTGATGCAAGCGGTTCTTTTTAACGGCTTGCAGCGTCTGCCATCTCCGATCGGTTTTCAACTTGGTAAGATAGCTTTTATCAGCGCCGCAGATAAAAATCATGTCCGGATTCCATGCACTCAACTGTGAAAATGGTACCTTGGGGTAGGCCGTTTCAAAGGAAGAAGTCACATTTATCCCTCCGGCACGGGCAATAACATCATACTGAAACGAGCGAGGTCCGGCCACAATCAAATCATCTCCGTCGATATCCAGCACACGCGTGACCGAATAGCGCATATTCGGCGGAATCATAGAGACTGACCTGTCGAGTATTTCAAGTCGTACCGACAACTTATCGACTAACAAATGCGCAGCTTCCTCCACACCGAGTAAGTTTCCAAGCCGCAACATATCGGCAAGCACATCGCTTATAGTTACCGGATTAAAAAACTCATAATCTATCCGCCGGTCCTCAAGGAAAGGGACTAGCCTGTCATGGACAGCTCCCAGGCCTAAAACCAGATCCGGCTTGAGTGCTTTAAGACGATCCAAATCCGGATCGAACCAGGAACATATATGAGGCTTACTGTTTACTTCTTGCGGAAAATCACAGGAGTCGGTTACCCCGGCAACCCGATCTCCCGCACCCAGCGAAAAAACCGTTTCCGTTATTGATGGCGTAAGACAAACGACCCTTGAATACCCCATTTTAAATCTCTCCCGTAACCGAATCTCCTGACTATTCGGTTAATTCAAAATAATATTGATTAACAGACAATCTCGGTTATATAACAATTGATGGACTCGTAAAAAGCCCGATCTACGTCGTTGTAGATCTGAAACGAGGATTTGCCGTACCACATGTACTGCCAAATCCTCGTTTTAGATACTACGCCTAGTATATCGAACTTTTTCCAGAGCCCATCTCAGCAACTTCGATGACTTTTTACGAGATCATCACAATTGATAAACTTGTAAAAACCTAAAAAAACAAGGATGGCTAAGTAAAAAACTTCAGATTCGAGGCGCGCAAATTTTCAATCATTGCGACGTACAGGAGGTACTTCGAAATGATTGAAAATTTGCGGCAACGAAGAAGGTGAAGAGTTTTTACGACGCCATCACAATTGAAGCTGTTGAAAATATGTGCTTATGTTATCGTCATATTTACAGCACAAACCAATCTCGTCAATCCGTTTCTCCCAACTGCATCATGCACCAGGCATAAATACCATGCATTGGATAACGACGGCCAGGGATGGCCTGGTGTCGCGGGTGCCAAGGACGGCACAGGAGCTACGCGGCTACAGATCCGGGTTATGCAGTCTTTGATGTGTACCGGTGAACGATAACCATATTGAGGAGGCCCTATGACTGTAAAATTTCTACAGCGCAACATTTTTCAGCGGATTTTCGGAATCTGCGCAACAGAGATTCCCAACAATGCAGACGGCTGGAACTACGCCGCTGGTCAACTGACTATTAACCTGGAGAGAATCCCGGAACTTACCCGGTCAGGTACTGCTGTTCGTTTTGAAGGAAAGAATCTGCCGGAGAGAATTCTGGTTATCCGTGAGGAGGACGGAAGCTACCGGGCACTTAAAAACCGCTGTACCCACCTGGGGCACCGCCGGTTGGATTACGTGCCGGGGACCGGAACAGTCCAGTGCTGCAGTGTGAGCAAATCCACATATACGCTGACGGGAGAAACCATATATGGACCGGCTCCACAGCCCATCCAGGCCTATCCGGTGGAGATGGCTGAAGGAAAATTGCGCATCAGAATTTCCCCAAGCTGATCGCCTGGGTCCCCTGGTCAATAGCGGAGTGACGACTCCGTAACCGGTTATTGGACAGCGTGAAATTTTTCCTTATCGACCCCGCAATACGGGCACTTGCCCGGAGGCTCGGACTCCGCTGTATATCCGCATAGTGGGCAGATATAATAGGTGTCAACCTCGTCTTTGCCCGGGTCTGCCAGAGCTTTTTTGAAAAGTCCGGCATGAATCATCTCGATCGACATGGCATATTCCAGGCTATGGCGGGCTTCCAGTTGTTTTTCAGCAACCGCGTCCCGAATCATTGCCGGATACATGGTTTTAAATTCGAAATTCTCACCATCAATGGCAGCACGAAGGTTCTCCATGGTATCCTTGATTGCAGCTGCGGCGTTCAGTTCATGTATTGCCCCGGCCAGTTTTTCTCTCGATTCAAGATCCTCGAGTAGCGGCACTTCAGCGTTAAGAGCACGCCGGTGCCCCTGGGCATGAACCTTTTCTGCCATGGAGGCTGCCCTGAACAGCCTGGCGACCCCGCGAAACCCCTCATTATCCGCTTTTTCGGCAAAC
Organism: uncultured delta proteobacterium; assembly: GCA_963835305.1. Taxonomy (GTDB): domain Bacteria; phylum Desulfobacterota; class Desulfobulbia; order Desulfobulbales; family Desulfocapsaceae; genus Desulforhopalus_A. Next base: position 485,040 of record CAWIEU010000002.1, on the reverse strand, counting down.
CCGAGATAGCGGATACAGGCCTGAACTTCGCCCGCTAACGCCTTATGCAGATTTTCTATCGTCTTCATTATGCAATATCCTCCTTACTCATCACCGGAAATGAGATTAATGCCGATAAGAATAGTCCCTAAGCCTTTTTCTTCCGTGCCGGCAAAATACTGCTCCTTGAGATAGACATCACAAAATGTCGAAGGGTTGCTGTAGCGGACATCGGAATGTACGCCGAATTCCTTGTCGATTGCCAACCAGTTCGCGGATAAGCTGGGAATTTCAAAATGACAGATTTTCTGCATGATGTCCTTGGGAAAGGAAACCAGATCCTTATAGATGACGAAATTCTGATGCATGAACCAGACGTTTTTATTGTCCTTTAGTTTAGCAATTACCGCTTCGTCATAAATTTCCTCGCCAACCAGCTGATCGCCTTTTTTAAGAACTAAAGTGGCACAATGCCCCCACGGGAATTGCATATTCGTCAAGGCAAGATAAACAGCCTCAAACTGCAGAACTTCCCTGACACCGGAGTTAATGACTTTTCCCAGCCCCATCAGGGATCTTTTTTCTGCTTCCTCCTCCAGCTCCAGGATCTTTTGACGATCTTCGGAACGGATTGCGCATAAGTCCTGAATCCCTTGCACCTTTTTCAAGGTCTGCCTGATCCAAATATCCAACTGTTCGATATCACCCATGGATACATTGTCCATTGAATTGAAAGCCCGCAAAGAGGCTGAAAGAAACCTGACAAAGGCTGGTTTCCTGGAATCTCAAAGTACTGATCGCCGTGCTTTATTTCCCATCTGCCGGGGTAGAAGTAATCAAATCAAGAAGGTTAAAAATCTTCTCTTTACAGACTCTTTCGCATCTACGGCAGGCTACGCCATCGCAAAGCGCAAGATTGATGGTTATCTCAAAACCATCCTGCAGTTCACTTATCTGGAGCGCATTCTCCGGACACTCCGTAATGCATGCCGTATCGCCGAAACACAAATCAAACATGATATTTCGGCGCTGACCTATATCGGCGATTACAGATAAGCCCATTTCCCCGAGGTCCTGGATGTCCCGCTCGACGATTTTTACTACTTCCGGGGTCGAGATGGTCTCAGGCAATGGAGGAAAGCCATATCTTTTCAAAAATTTCTGGTATTGTAGAAACGGCATGCCTTCGGTCCAATAGGAAAGTTCCAGAATATATATCTTCTCAAACACCTTCGATTCGGCAAACATGCAGTGGTGCTGGCGCAGATTGTCGGCGATCCGTTTCATTTCCCAAAGCTTCTCTTCGTCCCGCACCAGATCTCTAGCCATGGCAAGCGAAGTGTTGCCGACTTGATAGATGGTTTGCACCGAAGGAGGAATCATGCCGATTTTCTGAGCCTTCAGGGCGTCGACATAGGTCCCCGAGGCGCCTGAGCAATAGGCAATCTCGATATCCTCCGGCCGGATTCCCGCCTCCTGACAGAGAGTGAGGTGACCGGCTCTGACGGCACCGACAGCCTTGCCCGCTTCCAATAAATCTTTTTCACTGAACTCAATGCCATCGCAGAGATGAAGCACTCCATCCGGTGTGTTGATTTTGGGAATCCGGATGAATTTGGATTCCAATCCCTCGCTGATCAGGGCGACGACACCCGTTCCGGTAATACCCACGGCGCGCAGCTCCCCGCCGGAAACGACCTCGCCGCTGCAAACATCTACCGTATCTCCTGCCTTGGGCCGCATATCGGTATCGAGTATGGTGGATTTGACCGCGCAACTCCTGGTATGCCCATGCAATGTCATTTGCTTGGGAGCGATGCGAGGCAGCTGGGTGTCCTCGGCCGGTTCGAATTCAAGATCGGAGATCGCACCGGGCAAGGCCAGCAGACCATGTTCAATATGTTGTCCTTCGAGGGCGGGCCCGGCAGCGGTTGATCCTGTGTAGACAATACCATTGACCAGCAGCGCCATCTCGTTATTGGTGCCATAATCGGTAACGACGGCAATTTTATTCATGTCCAGCAGGTTGGTCTGGATCATCATGGCCAGGGCATCGGCACCAATTTCATGCTGCACGGCAGGAGGGATAAGTACCCGGGCATCGGACGGAATTTCCAGTCCCCGTATCCGGGCGGCTTGTACGACCTGGGCATCCCGCCGAGGAGCGACCACCCCCAGCGCCTGAAGTTTACGTTTACCGGCGTAGGCCAGGTCCCGTATTTCAATCTCTTGAAACAGAGAGAGTTGAATAGGGTTACCGCATACGGCCAGTCTGACAATATCCGCCGGATCAACCCGCAGCCTGGCGATTACCCGATTGACGGCACCGATCACCACTTCATGGGCGCTTGCCAGTCCTACTTCCAGTGCAAAATGCAAATGATCGATAACATTAGCGCCGGGAAGAGGATGGCGGGTTGTTATTGCAGTTGATAAAATTCTGCCTGCCTGCTCAAGGTCGACCGCCTGCCCCCGAAATCCGCTGGTGCCCAGGTCAAGTGCAATACCCAGTCTGGTCATTTTTCTCCATTCCTGGCAAGATTAAGGAAATTTATAACGTAACAAAGAAGGTAAAGAGATTCTACAGCCTGGAATATCTAAAGATCCCGATCACATTTCAAGCAGAGCCATCGCCCCTGCTTATCTCTGTTTATCCAGGGAAAATGGCCATGCCGTTCATTATGGGCATTTCGAACTTTTGCCCAGTACCGCTTTACTTCGGTGCACGATAATCTTCTTTCCTCGACGGCCTCAGCATCTGTATGCCAATAGCCGCAGCGTGTGCATCCTTTCATGAAACAGCTTTATCCTATCTTTTGAACGATAAATTTTCCTCTGTATAAAGAGCAATCGGGCCGGGTCCTCGAATCGGATATAGCCCAATATGCTCCTGCATATCAGGCTATACCCTCTGCATCAGTCACTTGACTGATGCAGACCTCTTCTCTCCCTTTACGCGGTCATTACAGTCCGTAGGATTTTGGATTGAATCCCTTGACGTTCTTATACTTGTCAAGACACATATCGATAAAGGTTCCTTCGTCATCCGGCAGGGCTTCCATCTCTTTCCTGGCGTTATCAAGTGCCTGCTGTTCCAGATTCGTCAGGCGCATTTTTTCGTCTTTCTGGATGATTTCAGCGGCTTTCATCGCACCGGCCCGGGCACTGGCATAATTGCTTTTGTCACGGTTAGCGACAATGGCGTTCCCAATTTCCCAGGCATTGTTGGGGGCCAGAATCAGGCTATGGGAATCTCTATACATATCTGAATTGATCAGGATCTCTTTCAGTTGATTCTGGTAACCCAGCTCGATTGCCGAGTTGAACATGGCACAGTCGTAACCAAGGATTTCAGCGAAGACAGAAGTAGTGGTGGCACCGAACATGTCATGGTACTCTACTGCCTCGTTGCTCCACAGGTCGCAAACGGCGGCGATAAGATTTCCCGCCAGATCCGAATGGGCGCAGGCACTGGTTTTTCCCTCTGTTGAAATTGGTACACCAGCCATTGCCTTGATAATAGGATCTTCATAAGCACAGTCCTTGGTCGGCCCCGTGGCGCCGCATTCGTAAGCTACAAGCGTTCTGGAGGCGGCAAAAGCGCGGCAGAGAGCGGCCATAACATGAGGTACGTCTTTTGAGATCATACCGCCGGCCATGAACATAGCGGTATTGGCCTCCGAGCAGTTGGTGTCCCCGCCCGGAATACAACCGTTTGCCTTGGCAATCTCCACGATCTGCGGCCAGATCCATTCCATATCCAGCGCACCCAGAACACCGATGCCAAAAAGCATGCCGGCTATATCGTTACGAATAACGGAGTGATCGAATACCTCCTTGCCTCCCATGGTCTCAATGGAAAGAATATCCGCATATTTAGCACATTCCTTGAATGACTCTATCATCTCGCGGGTGTAGTCGCTATCGCGCATATGGACCATATCCGGCTTGCGCAGGTCGGCGATAGTTGCCCGATAGGCAGCCTTCAATCCATACTTTTCCAGATAGTGATCCATCTGTTTGGCGGATTGAGCTGCTATCTCTCCACCCCATTTAGGATTATGGCTCATCTGGAAAATATGTTCATTTTCGATAATGAGTGTCGGCATACCAACCACGACCATGCGTTCCAGGGCATCGCCGTTCGCTTTTTCATACTCCCGAAGCAGCGTCTTCATGGTCTTTTCACTGCCCGGACGAGGATGTGGTACCACTTCAGGATGAACAAATCCGCCTCCGATCGCAATCCCCCGCTTGGTGCTGACAGGATGCTTGGCCGTACCAAACATCATCTCTTCACCACTTGTATAAGCCATCTGCGTGATCTTTTGACGAGCCATATTTTCCTCCTTGAATTGTGAATGAACGTGATTGCGCTTGGTTCCCGTTTTTCCAGATCATGGGGCTGAAGAGCCCTTTTCTACGATATAAACAGAGCAATTAACATGCCGGACCGGGACAGGATTACATCGCATAAATACCTGTAATTAAATAATTTATTTCTTACAAAAACGGCAATTCATTTCATTGAGATATTCATTGTCACCCACGGTGACAGCCGCCTGCGGCACTGCTACCTGCCGTGACAGTTTTATGCCCGGAAGTCCCCGTATTCCGAAAGCCGCAAATACAGCCGGCGCCTGGTAATACCCAATAGATTGGCCGCGGCCATTTTATTTCCCTTCGTCAGTTCCAGGGTTTTCATGATCAATTCTTTTTCCACCTCTTGCAGACGAACACCGTTTTCCGGTAATTCCAGCAACACGGAATCACCGTTGTCACTCATAACTCTCTCGCTGCGCAATTCTTCGGGAAGATCCTCGAAGCTAACTCTGCCGCCCGGGCAGGTGATAAAGGTCCTTTCCACAATGTTCATCATTTCCCTGACATTTCCAGGATAGGCGTATGTGCACATGGCGCTTACGGCTCGAGCTGTGACCAGGGGTTCCGGACGCTCCCAGGCACTCGCGACGGTACTGAAAAAATGATTAAGGAGCAGGGGGATGTCCTCCCCTCTTTCCCTTAAAGGCGGAATATGGATAGGCATTACATTGAGACGATAGTAGAGATCATCCCGGAAGACACCGGCTGCAACCGCCGCCTTTAAATCACGGCTGGTGGCGGCGATGATGCGCACATCGGCAAAAAGGGTTCTGTTTCCCCCAACTCTCTGAAATTCCTTTTCCTGTAAAACGCGTAACAGCTTAACCTGCAATTCCCTGTCCAATTCGCCTATCTCGTCCAGGAATAAGGTTCCTCCCTGGGCCACTTCGAACTTGCCTTTACGCAGATGGGTCGCTGAGGTAAAAGCACCCTGCTCATGGCCGAACAGTTCACTTTCCATAAGACTTGCTGGAATAGCCCCGCAGTTGATAGCCACAAAAGGGCGATTTTTGCGATGGCTGGTCTGGTGTATGGTCCGGGCTACAAGTTCCTTTCCTGTTCCGCTTTCCCCCTGGATCAAAACGGTTGCGGCGGAGTCCCGCAGGTTTTCAATAAGACGGTAAATTTTATTAATGCCTTTGCTTTTGCCGATAATTACTCCATAGCGATCCTTCAGGTCGGCTGCCCCCGCCGAATTTTCAGAGCTACTCCATAAATTCATTTTCCGGGCGATGCTGTAGAGTATTGAGTTGATATTTTCCTTGAATCCTAAATTCCGAAGCTCATAGAAACCGCCCTCACGATATAAAAACTGGCCAAGCGGTCCAACTATGAGAAGAGCTGCCTGAGGAACAATCTTTCTCACCTGCTGCAGAAATCCACCTCCTCCAAATGCCGAATTGTTCAAATCAATGATAATAATCCTGGTATCGGCGGCATCTTCTTTCAGTAACCTCAATGCCTGGCGCGCATTGGGAACCCAGATTGGCTCGAACGCATCCGCGGCGATCATGCCCGGAAGTGTCCGCAGAGTTCGATATGAGTCATCAACGATCATGACCCGGGTTTTTTTTGTTTGCTGCAGTTTCATTCTTGTATCCTGTGTTCAAGCGTCTTGCCACATTGGCTCAATGCTTTGACGAGGGACAATCGGTTCAGGTTTTTGCCGATTATTGTAACCTTGCTTTTCTCAAAAGCTCTGATCGGTTGCAAAGAGATATCTCCCGATGCCTGCTCCAGCACAATCCAGCTCTCGCCAATGCAGAAAATGCCCTTGGCTCTTACAATTTCCCCAAAGCCTGATACAGCCGTGTTCAGGCTCTGGAAAAATGTTTCGAGTTTTTCAAGATCGAAAGTTCGATTTTCAAAAGTGCTGCCAAAAGATTCATAGCCGAGTGCATTCTCAGTCTCCTGAAAATGAGGTATGTGTGGGACAGTTTCGTCTTGTACAAGCGGCGTGAATCCGGATGGCACTGGTCCTTCGATCGGGGATTTAACAGCCTGCTGGTTTTCGGATGCGAATGCTCCGGAACAGGCCCCGGACAAGGCCTGTTGATATTCTTCCCAGTCGAGGGTGGCATATTTGGTCGGCAAAACCATAACATGCGGATTGATTGATGATATGGCGGATTGGATTAACTTTTCCGTACGTTTATCCACCCGGTCGCATTTGTTCAGCACAACGAGATGAGCGCCCTCCACCTGTGCTTCAATAAAATGGCGGTTGGCTTTATACAGGCTCTTGAAGCCGGTGGCGTCGACAATCAAAATCTTGTTGATCTTATCGATTACCGGCTCCAGGGTTTGTGCACGCAAAATCCAATCAAGAGTACTGATAGTGGCGACTCCGCTTGGTTCGATGATAATTCGCTCAGGGTGAAAGTTATGATGGATTTCCAGAATCTGACTGCGAAAGTCCGCCTGCAATGTGCAGCAAATACAACCACTGGGCATCTCAACCACGTTGCCTCCCTGGGAGGCAAGTAATTCACCATCAATACCGACATCACCGAATTCATTGACTAAAACCACTAGTCTTTCTGTCGTCCCCCACTTTTGCAGGATCTTGGTGATAAACGTCGTTTTACCTGAGCCTAAGAACCCAAACGCCACATCAACAATCATCCGAGGATCCTCTCTAATACCTGGTTATCCATTCCATTTGGCGCGCATCGCGGACCAGCTTTCCCCAGCCAGGGCATCCTCGGCCATACCCGGCGCCTGATTTGCTTCCTTACCCCAGACACCCATTTCAAAGCCTGTGACATACTCTTCACAAACCGCACCACCCCCGCAGACGAACGGTATTTTCAACCCGGCGTTTTGCAATTGATGGGCGATTTTCGGAAAGGCGGTCATGGTTGTGGTCATCAGGGCCGTTCCGGTAACCATAATCGGCTGATGCTCTTTACAGGCAGCTACCACCTTGTCTACCGGGACATCCGCCCCAAGATCGATTACCTCAAAACCGTTGGCATTGAGCAGCGCATTGACAATTACCTGTCCTATGTCATGGATATCGCCTTCGGCAGTGTGGGTGACGACCTTACCCTTTCTCGTCATCGACTTACCCATGGCTTTTTCGCACCTTGAGATTCCGATAGTCATGGCATCCGAAGAGAGAATGACCTGGGGCAGAAAATATACGCCTTCTTCCCAAAGGCGGCTGACCTCGTTCATACCGGCGATGAGAGCGTCATTTATTATTGCAACGGGCGATTTGTCTGCTTCGAGTGCTTTTTCCACAGCGGGAAGGATACCCTCATCGTCCCCATCTACGACAAACTGGGCGATTTCCTGCATGATTGGATCTGCGGAGACTTGTTTAGCCTGTCCTGTTGCCTCGAGATCTAGGTCATAACGTTTGAAAATGTTTGAAAAGTCATTTAAAATTTTCATCCTGATACTCTCCTTTTAGGTGAACGTTAATGGTTCCCGGGGGCCTCTCGCGCGGGTTTACAACCCGTTTTTCAAAAGGGCAGGTTAAACCCGCCCTTTTGATTTTTAGTGTTTTTTAGCCACTTCCACCATGGCCAGTAAATTTTCCAGCGGAGTTCCCGGCGCCACGGCGCAGCCGGGAGCAAGAATCTGCATACCGTCGGCAATAGATTCCTCGCATGCTTGACGAACCGTCTCCGCATCTTGCATAAAGAGAGTGGTGGCAGTGTCCACTCCGCCCATAAAAACGATATCCTTACCGCATTTTTCCCGTGCCAACTGTACGCTGGCTTTGGGTTCCAGACTTAAAATATCGGCTCCGGTCTGCCCCATATATTCGACAATGGGATCGACATTGCCGCAGATATGCAGGATCGTCGGAACCGGGATGGCGCCGATTTGCTTCCGCTGGTACTCGAGCTCATAATCCCGGTAGGTTTTGGGTGCGATCAACTCAGGAGATGCGGTCATATCCTCGATGGAAATTAAATCGGCACCGGCTTCGACAAGGGCCAGGGCCAGTGCCGTTCCGGCCTTTTCACCGACATCGAGAAACGGACGCATTTTCTCCGGTGCCTTAAAACTTGCTTTTAACAGCGGCACGGTGTCAATAAGAGAGCCTGCCAGGGTAAACGGCCCGATAATGCCGGCTATAATCGGCACCTTGCCTCCCAGATCCTTCCTGAGCAAGCGTACGGCCTTGAGCAATTCCGGAATAAATCCGCGCTCTAGAAAATCATCTGGAAATTCAGGCGGATCATCCAGTTTGTACGGCGGAGGATGTTCAATACCGGGAATCCCTTCAATCTCCTGAATGTTGCCGGGCTTCCGGATACAACCCAAGGCCACCGCCTCGAATGTCTGGCAAAATGGTACCCTTACGGCATCGAACCCGAGGACCGTGTACGCCGCCAATGCCTGTTTGGCCATGACTTCGCCTTTGTTATGACCCTCCGGCCAGAAGGCCTGCACTTTTTCCATCTGATCGTAGGTGACTGTGGAATTGGCGCCGAAACACGGCATACGGTCGGGCTTCTCATGGTTTAGTACTGCCATTACACGCTCCATGGGCGTCATCGGTAATCCTCCTTTTAAATTGAGTGGTCCAGGTTACCCGCATACCGGGATTCTCGGCATGGGTGATCACCTTAAATTTTCGGTAACCAGTCTGTACGTAAGTTTCGGCCTAAGTTGCTGTAGGGGGGATAGAACCCACCCCTACCCGGCTTGCGTTTATCGAGGCTTGGTTGAGCGTACTGCAGAACTTCAAATTGACTGCTAACACCCCGCAAGGGGGTATAAGTACCTTCACGAAATTCATCCTTTAAAAAACAAGAAATGAATTTCCAAGGTACTAATGCTGCTTTTTCCCGCGAAAGAGCAACATTACAGATTGGGTAGGTATCCTGGCTTCCGGCTGGTGTATTCTCTAAATTTTCCCTGTCAAACCAGACCAGGTGTACATTCAGATTTCCCCCCGAAAATCGGGTCGTAACTTTTCAGGGTGCCGTTTCTCCACATGGACGGGAGAAAAGGCAGGCCGTTCACAGTTGCGGGGCAGCGATGGAATTCAACCATCTTCCCTAACAAAAAATCTTATATTTACCTGCTGAACCAAAGCTTACAGTATAAGCTTACAGAACTTTTGCAATCGTTGTGCCACAGGATGAGCAATCTGCAAATAATCCATTAGTCTGCTCATGAGTCTTGCCTTCAGCCATTCCCACTGTATCTCTACTTAGAAAAATACATGGAATATCAAATGGATAATATTTACCTTTTTTACGTTGCGGTATTTATTTGCTGTCCTTGCAAGCCGGACAGATGAGGCGGATATGAAAACAGGATCATGACAGGCAAGTCCCACCAAGAGGGATCTCCTGCATGATCCCTAAGTAACTAGATGAAATATATGCTATTTATTTTGTGACAAAAATGTCGCAGTCTGACAGTCGCGTTAAGGGGCTTACTGGTCACTGCGATTGCTGTGCAGGTTATAGGCTTTTATTTTGCGCCACAAGGTCCTGGGGTTGATCCCGGTTTGCTGAGCGGCCTGGGTTACATTGCCGTCAAAACGCTTCAGGGCTTCAATGAGATAGGCCTTTTCAAAACGTTGACTGACCATGGAACTTGCTATTTTGAATGGAATTTCAGTATTTACGTTATAGGGAAATTCTGTCGTTTTTTCGGTGGGAGCTTCCTGAGAAAACAGGATAGTATCGATTGCATCCCCTTCGCTGATGACGAGTGCTCTTTCCAGAACATTTTCCAGTTCGCGCACGTTGCCCGGCCATGAATACTGCATGAGTTTACGCATGGCTCCGGGTGTCAGCTGAAGCGCCTTGGCGGAATCAGTATCGTTAAATTTAGACATGCAGTGATTCACCAGCAAGGGAATGTCTTCTATACGTTCCCGCAGAGGTGGAATATGAATCGGCACGACATTCAGCCGATAAAAAAGCTCGACCCGGAAGTCATTATTTTGGATTTTTTCAGTTATATTCTGGTTGGTGGCGGCAATTATCCGGACATCCATTTTAATCGGGTGGTTGCCCCCTACCCTTTCAAAATATTTTTCCTGGAGAACTCTCAGGAATTTTACCTGCATGCCTGGAGAAATATCCCCGACCTCGTCCAGGAAAAGAGTACCCCCCTCGGCATATTCAAATTTGCCGATCTTTTGGCGAAGAGCACCGGTAAAGGCGCCCTTTTCGTAACCGAACAACTCCGCCGTCAACAGGGATTCCGACAGGGCACCGCAGTTAACACCGACAAAAGGCTTATTTTTGCGGTGGCTGTTAAAGTGGATTGCCTTGGCCACCAGTTCCTTGCCTACTCCGGTTTCACCGGTGATAAACACCCTTGCATCGGTCGGGGCGACTTTTTCGATTAAATTAAAAATTGTCTGCATCTTGTGATTCTTGCCGATGATGTTGCCAAAGGAATATTTTTTATCCACTTCTTTACGCAGATTGCGGATTTCCTGCTGCATCTGCCTTTCCTTGAGGGTCTTTTCGATGGCCATCAACAGCGTTTCCGGTTCGAAGGGCTTGAGCAAATAGTCGGTTACTCCCTGTTTAATTGCCTCTACAGCCGAGGCCACGCTGCCATAAGCCGTCATGATTATTCCGGAAAGCTGAGGATCCAGTTGGCGGGCCACCTTGAACAGCTCCAACCCTTCCATTGCCGGCATTTTCATATCGGTAAGCAGAATATCAAACGGCATCGATGCCAGGGATTCCAGGGCCTTATACGGATCATCGGCAATCATGACCTCATAGCCATCGCTTTCCAGGATGGCCATAATGTGCTGGCATAACGAAACCTGGTCATCAACGACGAAGATGTTTGCTTTCATATTTCAGCTTGGCCTCATTTTGTTGTCATTCCCGGCAGTAGCCGGCAGCATGATGTGTACCGTGGTCCCGCATACGGCTTTCGGGTTACTTTCGCCGGTTTGCCAGTCGCTACCCACAAACTGGTGCAGGTGGTGGGGACAGGGATTACGGCAAACCTGAATCGTGCCTCCGTGGGCTTCTACGATGCGATGGGCTACGGACAGTCCCAGCCCTGTCCCCAGCTTTTTTGTGGTATAAAAAGGCCGAAAGACGCGGTTAATCTCAGAAGGATCTATTCCCACACCCGAATCTCTGATGGACAGGAGCACCTGTCCGGAATTTTGTTCAGCCATGGTGCCAAATAAAGCAAGTTCTCCCCCTTTCGGCATGGCCTGAATAGCATTGTAAACTACATTTTGAATAACCTGCCCGATCAACACGGCATCGACCGGGATGGCCGGCAGCATATCCTGGAAATATTCGTATACTTTAATCTTGTTTTGCTCCAGTAAGCCGGCATACGTCTGCACGGTCTCACGCATGATGATATCCAGGCGCTGGCAGGACGGCCTGAGTTTCAGGGTCTTGGTATATTCAAGCAGTTCGGTAACCACCTGGTTGAGGTTATAGACACCGAGCGACAGATTCCCGAGAATTTCAGCAACCTGTGTCCGATCTGCGGTTTCAGCAGAAGCGGTACTGGTATCGGTATCGTTGCTTCCGGCTATCCCACGCTTGCCGCCGGCAAAACCCAAAGCACTTTCCAGCCGTTTGGTCCCCATGAGTATATTGCCCAGGGGATTGCGCATCTGATGGGCCACGGCACTGGAAAACTCTCCCAGCAGAGCGAGCTCCTTGGCCTTTTTCAATTCCGCCTCCAGCCTCTTTTTTTCGGTGACATCCCGGCCCACGCCTTCAACGCCTACCACCTCGCCGTGTTGATCGTATTCCGGAAAAATAGTCAAAGAGATGATATGGTCGTCCCCTTTATGATTGATGTGGCGATATTCGACATCTTTCACCATGGGGAGCTTTCCGGCTAATATTTTGCGAAATAAGCTATTGATATAATTACGCTCTTCAGCAGCTACCACCCCGTCGGCGCTGAAGTCTTTATGGCAGAGTATCTCCCGAGGCAAGCCCGACAAAAGTTCCATCGCCTTATTGGCAAAGATAAACCGGTTGTACCTGTTGACCTGGAAAATAATGTCTTTGCGGTTTTCCACGCGAACTCTCTGGCGAGCCTGGATCTGCAGAATCTCACTGTTTTTTTCCGAGATTTTTTTCTCCAGAAAGTCACTCATTTCCTGACTCGCCGAATAGGCTCGGGCATTTTCTATGGTCAGGGAAGCAGCACTGGCCAATGCTTCCGCGAACTGCATTTCATGCTGGCCAAAAGATGGAGCCTCCTGGCCCCGAACCAGCAAAAGCATACCAAGTGCCTTCTGTCCCACCTTGAGGGGAACCGCAACCAGAGAGTAGATATTCAGCTTGCAGAACCACGCCTTTGCCGCCGGGTCAATCTTTTTGCACCGGAAGACACTGCGGATCAGCAACGGTTTTTCATTTATAATTCCCAACAGTTGCAGATAGATATGTTTTAATACACCAAATTCATTTTTTTTCCGCAGTGAGGAACTGATGGCATGGCCGTTATTCTTTTTTTTGTATCGGGAAATGATCACCTCGGCCTTGATTTGGGAAAACAGGTAAACCCGGCTGTTGACGCCGCAATACTCGACTCCTTTTTCGGCTACGGAGGTGAGAGTGGCTTGCAGATCCAGCGTCTTGTTGAACTTGACGATGGAACCAAACAAGAAATCGATTTCACTCTTTTTCTGGATACTCTGTCGGTAAAGGGCCTTATTTTCGATGTTCATGCCCATAATATTAGCCATCCCGGAGAGCAGTCGCAGTCCGGAATGATTGACAGGCTCCGGAGATCTATACAGGAGGATTATCGCCCCGATGGTGGTTCCCCTGGAATTAAGCGGCACCCCGATGAGCGAGGCAATGGGAGGCTCGGCTCCAATGCCTTCAGGCGCCGGGAGTAATGCCGCCAGCCGCTCCTTCACCAACGGTTTGTCCGATTTAAGCACCTCCCGCAGGTAATTTTTTCCTATACTTTTCATATATTGCCCGGTGAGTGCATCTATCGCGGACTCATCCTCGCACTCGCCGGCCATCAACTCAATTTTTGAATTCGCGTCATTTTGGGTATAGATAAGGATACTGTAGGCCTGGAAGACCTTTCTGATGGTGGTGAGGATGCGGTGCAGAGTCTTGTCGAAATCCATCGACTGGTTGATCTTGGTTGATATGGCGCTGATGGCGTACAACTCTTTGCTTAAGGAAGTGGACTGATGCAGAATAGCGCTATTGTTGGCAAGCTGGACCTGCAGTTCTTTCCTGATTTCCTTGATTTCATTTTTGAGCCGCATTTCCTTGATATTGGAGGAAAGCTGCAGTCCAATCAAATGAAACCGACCCAGCTGGTTCTTTTCGACCAGGTTTAATTTTTCGAGTTGAATATTGAGAAAGCCCATGATGGCGCCCGAATCCATCAATGGAATGGAAAATACCGGATGGATTTGGGTTCTGGCTATACTTTTTACCGAGTGCCTGACGGGGTAATCCAATACCCAGCTTTCGGAATACACTTTCTGTTCACGCTTGTGAGGTAACCCGATCCATTTGGCTTCGGCCACCGGTGTCAATGTATTCGTGGCGTTAAAGAACAGAATCTCCGTCTGCCGGACTTGCCCCATATTGAGGATATAGCCCAGATATGCCTCAAAAAGATCATCGAGGTTATCGATCAGGTTGTAGGTTTCAAGCGTACTGAGAAAGCTCGTGTCGATTTCTGATGGCAGGGTGTTCTTTATGAAAGTATTCATAGGTCACTTCCCCTTAACCGCTGGATTGGCATCGGCCAAATCGTGATCACATCGCATGATCACATCGGAAACTCAAGGCGATAGGCTATAAGTATGATGTTTAACCAAGAATCAAATAAATATCAATACAGGAAAAAACCGGGTCCAGCGCCAGCTTGTTGAGCCATACATGGAATGCCAAGGATCAAGGTGTATTTTGTCATCGGAAGTCTGAAGAATGCTTGTATCTTTGCTGGAAGGTGTTGAAAAGAACGGCTCACGCTTTCAACTCATTGGGAGAGATCTCAGCCAATCCTGGTGATCCGGCGGCAGATTTTACGATTTTAAGATAATTCCAAACATGCTCATCCGCATTAAGTCCTGGAGCGTATGGAGGAAAATAAAAAACAAGCGCAACCTGCCTTACAGTCTCTTCACGAAATCGCGAACTTCCATGGAAAGATAGATGGAATGGCAATCAATTATCAAAAATATCGCCTTTGTAGCTCTCGTAATAAGTTGCTATCCAAGATTGATAATTTTGGGTAATTTGGGGGTTAACCGGTTCCCGGAACATTGTGTTGTTTGTTACCACTTCTTTCGGTTATGATTTATTGGAATTATGTTGACTTTGGAAGTACCTCGATCAAGGTCTCCAAAAACGATGACGTCTTTCTGTATAACGCTCAATTCGTGGTGTTATACAGATCTCCAGAATTACTGGTTGGGCACCATGAGAGCTAAGACAAATATGAGAGCTGGCATTCACATTTTTTCAGGCATTGCTTTTCTATGTTTATTGGCCTCATGCGCAACTCCGCAGAATGCCCGAGACAAAGGCGCTGTGACGTCGTGCTCGAGCACAAAAAGCGCGAAAGAGATAACGGCGTGTGTCGCAACAGCGTGGGAGAGCGCTTACGGCATTACAAATCCTGTAAATGTTTGGCCAACAACAGAGGGTTTTACACTCCAGATTTCAAATGGCCAACGAAATACATTCGTTGTTCTTGACGTCGCAGACAACGAGCGCGGATCAATGTCAACTTATTACAAAGGGTATGTTCTTCTTGAGGGTATGTGGGATAAGGCCGTCAAGGAGTGCAATGATGCTCAACCAGGCGTTCTAGCCGACCGGCCATAACAAACCATGGCCGGTGGCTTTACTTAGGCGTTGGCACAGCATACCGATAAACTGACTCAAGAAATTTAACAAATATGCTTGACGAGAAATCTAAATTCGAAAAACGTCACGTCCTATACTGTGACCTTCTTGGGTTTTCGAGATATTTGCAAAGTGAGTTCTTTGAACCTAGCAAATGCTTTCGATTATTTAGTCAACTTGACCAGATGGTAACAGATTCCAAGATTGAAATCGATGCATCTGTTCCAGACCCAATCACTGGACTCGTCCCAGACTATGTCGTAAAGCCAGAGATTATCTACTGCTCTGATAGCATAGTGATTTCAACAATTGCTACAAATGTAGATGCTATTTGGCTGTGCGAAGCTGCCGCAATGATTCAGAATAGAATTTGTGCTCACGGCTTCATGCTAAGGGGGGCAATCGTAACTGGTCAGATGTATCACTCTGAAAACACAATTTTTGGCCCCGCAATAGCTAGAGCGGTCCAACTGGACAAAAAAGGCGATCCTCCTGTTGTGGTTTTAGACAAAGACACAATGGAAATTTTTACTTATGGAAATTCCGATGAGGACAGAAAAATTGCGAGTATTCGGGAAGATCAACTCATCGTTCGCGAAGACGGTTGTTTGCCTTATATCGACCCTTTTTGGCCAGCGAAAATTTACATGAATAATGAATCAATCAATCAGATAACAAGAATTACGATAGACTGCTGGCGAACACTTATTGAGACTGGATTAAGAAATAATAAAAGGTCAATATTCGAAAAGTATTTATGGATAGCACAAAGATTCAACCAAACTCTCTGTGGCAGAGCAAGCGCAATCCCGCCTATTGCTCTAATGACATAAATGGAAAGGATTTATTTAAGTGACAGGCGTCAAATAAAAAATATTCCAGAATAAATGGAATGGCAGATCCTCCGAAGGGTGCCAATATGTCAGAATTTAAGCGATATCATAGTTATGAAAGCTTTGCGCAAGAGGTGAAGAACCATAGCCGTTATGTAAGAAGCCAGGAAAGCGAGGAATTTCTCAATGCGGTTAAGGCTTCTGTCAAAAAGCGCGTCAATCAGGTTAAATCAGGAGAAAAATACTGGCGCGCTCAGCTTGGCCATGACATTGAGACGATTGTGGAAATCAACCCTCACGGATGTGGCGACATTGCTGAAGACAGACCTTGTCCTTATTCACCTGATCGGATGAAACCATTACTCGATTGTGCATCCGAGGGACGAGCGAACCCAAAGGGAATTCCATACTTATATCTTGCCACAAAGAAGAATACAGCAATGGCAGAAATACGGCCATGGGTTGGCTCAATGATTTCAGTCGCCATATTTGAGATTACAAAAGAAATTCGTATCGTTGACTGTTCAACAGATTTTAATTGTACTTATGGATGTTGCCCAACTACAGAAGAAAGAGAAAAAGCAATATGGGCGGACATTAACAAAGCGTTCTCAATCCCAATTATCCCAAACGATCGTACAGCTGACTATGTACCGACTCAAATCATAGCAGAATTAATCAATTACGAGGGATACTACGGAATCAAATACCAAAGTACCCTTGGTGATGGGAAAAATTTCGTCCTGTTTGACATTGATATTGCAGCATTAAAGAGCACCCATCTTTTTAAAGCCAAGGCAATTGATTTTGATTTCCAACCAATCAGCTGCACACGATGAATTTATTCAATTCACCAAGTGTCTGTTTTTCTGAAAGTTATCTTCCAGGGAGCCTGAAATGCTACGACTATTAATTTTTTCCATTGTTGCCATTGCATTGGTGAGTTGTGCATCTTCGCCTGTGACGATAAATCAGCCAAAAGCTATTGGGGAAAGTCTCCCAATAACGAGCGATTCGAAAATTTGTATTCTTGTTCCCAGGGACGCAAATTGGGAGAACGAACAGTATCCAGGCAGTGCGAGACAAATTGCTGAGAAAATCCAGCAGGCATTAGAAAAGAATGGAAAGTCAGCGACAACAGTTAATCAATCATTGGCTAATTCACTGGATATTTGCAAAGAAAAAGGGGCAACCTTTGCGCTAAATACATCCGTTCTTAGCTATGAAAATAACGCTACCGGATGGTCAGGAAGACCTGACAGAATTGAACTCAAATTGTCTTTATATGAAATTGGAAATCCAGAAACGTCACGATCAATTATTTACGAAGCAAAATCCAATGTAGTTGTGAGCGGTCTTTTTGAATGGGGAAATGCCGAACCATGGCAATTGCTCGGTAGCGACTTTAAGATAGCTATCTTAGGATTGATGGAAAAGAAAGGATGAACTGATGTGGAGCCCTATAAACAACTATGATCAATTTTTTTTATCGGAGTCCAGATATCTCCTCGATCTTGCCCCATGTCTTCGACCTGAGCCAAAAGCAGAATGCCCCTCCCTGTTGTATAGGTCGTATGGTGATTCTTAATTTTGATCGATGTTGATTTTTTTAGGAGGCATAATTTGAATGTAACCTGGCATAATAAAAATACTCCTCAATCTTTGCTGAAATACATTGAATCAAAGATGTCCTTCACGGACACAGAACGTGTTGGTTTCAACATGGAAGCAGAATTTTTCATTGATGCTCTATATGGAAAAGTAGACCACAAATATAAACTGGATCATAATTTTCTTTATTCAGAATTTCAACAATCCCTATGTCATGCCTTTAAGGCTAATAAATTTTCTGATCCAAATTGTATATTGTCTGAATTCAAAAAAAGGTGTGAGGAGCGTCTAAGAATAAAAAACAAATATATTTTATTAACATCAATCAGTTTGAAAAGTATTTATCTCCCAAAGAGGAGGAAAATCAACGGTTGCGTAATTAACTTTAGCAAGAGTATCCCATTCAAATATAGAAAGTTTCGGCTGAAACAAATTACCCAGCACGAAGGATTAGAATTGTCTGAGCAAAAAGATTTCCTTTTCGTTACAATTTCTGTCATAGCTCCTGATGTGAATACAGCCTTCAAAAACGCAATAGAATCCCTCGATATCATTCGTGCAATTTGGCAATTATGCTTTAAGAATGATTTGAATTTTCTTGCCACAACTAACCATCAAAGATACTCCACAGACACTAAAATAATTTAGGTCAATTTCATACTTTACATTTAGCTAAAGGAATTAATGCAACTGACACAGTTTGGTATGAACCTGTTTTTAAGAGAAAGGGGGCAATTGCATTAACAGATTTCGACAAGACAGAATCTATTTTCGCAACTCTTTTAAAGAGAATAAATAAAAATCCATTTAGTGATCATATTTATAAGTGTCTTGGTAATTATATAAATGCACTAGATCACGCAGAGCAACATTTTCGATTTATGAAATTGTGGTCCACTATTGAAACAATTATAAAAACCGACGACTCAAAAATAATTATAAAACGAATTTCGTTTTTTTATGAAGACAGGCAATTGTACAAAGAACTGTTAGATTCAATGCGTAATGCGAGAAATATTAATGCACATACTGGAGTAAAACCTTTTAACGTCGAATTAAAAAACTTCGCGCTAAACCATTTTATCAATCGTTTGCTCTTGTTTTTTATTAACAATCCATTCAAATACAACAAGGTTGACCAAGTTATAACCGCAATTTCACTACCAACTGACCTCCAGTCCATTAATGCGCAGATCAAAAATTTACAAATCGTAAAAAAGTTCTGCGATTTAACGTGATTTAAATTAACCTTTAAAAGAAAGATAAACAGATGATACGAGGCAAGTCTCGCTTTGGCTGTATTTTAAAGGCTCGAAGGTCAACATATATATTCGATTTTGACAGCCTTCGGGGTTCAGATATCTCCTGATATGGTTAACACTGTCAATATAAAACAAGAATCCATTGCCTCAAATTTCATTGGTGTACCAATGCTTGCAACGAGGATAGCTGTCATTTTCCAGTTCATAACCAGAGGCGGGATCATAGTGTAACGACGGTTGATCAATCTGATATGCGCGGGTTGGGTACCGAATGAATTGGTTTCGTCGTGAAGCTGCCTCTATCTATAGGCGGGAGTTTCAGCTGTTGTGCTTATTCCTGTAGGAGAGTCGAGGATTCTCCATTCCGTGACCGCGCCTCTGGCAATGAACTGGAAAGACTGTGTTAGTTTCTCAATAGTCCTCCTTGTGACATATCTTGTTAAAGATTTAATGAGTTACGTTTGTTAGCTCTTTTGTTTGAGCCCTGCCGGAGGCGCTCCTCCGCATCGCCACTTTCAGGTTGAGCATTGAGTGAGTGGGGTGTCAAGGTTGCGAGGAACGAGCACCCGCAGGGCTTGACCTTGACACCCCACTCACTCAATGCTAGCTCTGATCAAGAGTCAGATAGCCTTGGATAGTTCTCTTGCGATTGCCCAGGAAAAACCCGCGATCTCTCTGGCAATAGCTGTTTTGGTAACATTCACTTTTTTCCCTTTAGCCATAAAATACTGGTAACGGGCACAAAGACGGCATTGGGCTTTCCACGATATATCTATCACTTTCTTAGGTAAATCTTCTTGCCGTTTACGAATAGTTCTGCTCTTTCTGGCGGAAAAACGATAAGCATGGGCTGCTTCTACCAAAGCATTACGCACATGCCTGTTCCCTGTTTTTGTAATGGATCCTTTCTTGACTTGATCACCACTTGAATGTTCAGAAGGTATAAGTCCAAGAAAAGCCATGAGTTTTCCAGGTGTTTCAAAGCGCGTGAGGTCTCCAAGTTCAGAAGCTATCGTTGCAGCGACAATTAGAGAAATTCCACGCATAGACTGCAGAGCTTTGATCAATTCATGTCGGCCACTTTTGCGAGATTGCAGACGAATCTGTTCTGTCAATCGATGAACACGATCAATACAGCCTGTTACTGTGTCGATATATTCTTGAAGCACGATCAGCTGAGCGGAATGTGGCATCGTTACAGCAGACAACCAGGTGAAATACGTCTTTGTCCACTTTGTTTTTCCTGAAAATATCATATCATGTCGAAGCAGGAAGGCCTGTAGCTGCTGTTTGGCTACTCGAAGTGCACGGGTCGCATCTATCCGGGCCCGCACTAAATCCCGCAAAGCTTCATCTTCTTGAGTCGGTACATACACAGCGGTGAGTTCACCTGCCCTATGTAGCCTGGCTAAAGAGAGGCAATCTCGTCTGTCATTTTTTAGACGGTTACCACTTTGCTGTGGAATTTTTGAAGGGGCAACGACAACACAATCCATATTGTTGTTGGTCAGATAACGATATATGCCATATCCACAAGGGCCAGCTTCGTAGACAAATCGGAGCACAGCCCCTTTTGAGATAAGTTTACGAATAACTTTATCAAGTTGATTCATATCGTTATCGATCTTACCATAAAATCTAACTTCGCCGTCACGCCCATCTTCAGCTATTCCAATTGATATCGAGTTTTTGTGGACATCTAAGCCTATATTCTTTATCGTTTTCTCCATGACCTGCCTCCTTGGTTTTGGCTCTGGGTTGATTGATGTTTCATTCAACTTAATCCACGCTGACAAGGTCGGCAGGTCTTATTTGCCTAGGTGTTAACCATGATATCTATAGATTTCGACTGATACAATCTTCTTCTATATAAGGAAGAATGAGAAAGGCGTGAAAAAGGCTGTTGATGCTATCATCGAAGGTGCTTCACCTATAGAATGTAAGAGGCAGTATTACAATCGAGCTACTGACGTTGAATGTGATTTACAAAAAGGTGAATGTTACCGACGGTAACGATATACTGATGTAATCCAGCGGTACGTCAGTAAATGACGCATTTTTCAATAATTGTATTGCAATACCTGAGTCCTTGAAAATTATATTTTCAGGAGAAGAATATGGGACTTCAGCGCTACAAAGCAGTACTTGAGAGGATCATATGAAGAATAAAAAATTGAACCCTGAAGACCAAGAAATGCTGGATGCATTTGAATCAGATGAATTTAAATCTGGTTTACAAGACGGTAACGTTCACCGGTACACATCAAAGGCTGTAACCAGGACCTTTAACCGTTCATCCAGTCCAGGTTCTTTAAGCAGGCCCCCGAGCTATAGTGGCTATGAGCGTCTGATCGGCGAAAATGGGACGGTTACTACAAGACGAACACGAACTCAGCTTGCCAAATTGGCAGAGGAAACAATAAAAAAAATAGACAAGCGTATAAACATCCGGATTTCGAGACATGATTTGGAGGCATTACAACGTAGAGCAATGGAAGAAGGATTACCTTACCAATCGCTCGTCTCCAGTGTTCTGCATAAGTATGTTTCTGTGGGCTTTAAAGATATTGCAGCCAATAAAGCATTGCCGGCAGACAAAGTAAACATGGTAAAAACACACCCATATAAAAATCATTCGAACTACCCATGCAACTATTTAACTTTAATGGCAATTATGCTAATGATTGCAGTATAACGCAGGAATCGTTGCCGTAGTCATCTCTTTGTCAACTTTTGAAGTTCACCACCTTATATCCACGCCGGCATTAAGGAGACGCATATGCACTTCATTCTTCGTACTTTAATCATTGCCATGCTGGTTAATCTTACCGGGTGCGCTTTTGTAAATGTTCCGTTAATGCAGTCTCCCGGTCCGTTGAAGGAAAAAATTCTGGAAGGAGAAGGAAAAAACAAAATCCTTCTGTTGGACATTAGCGGAACCATTTCGGAGAAGGAAAAATCAAGAGGTTTGTTGGAAAGTTCATCGTCTTCAATGGTATCTCTTGTGCGGGAATCGCTGCAAAAGGCAGAAAATGATAGTGATATTGCCGGACTGATTTTGCGAATCAACTCTCCTGGAGGCACCGTAACTGCGAGCGATATCATCCACCATGATATTGTCGAATTCAAAAAACGAAAAAAGATTCCTGTAATAGCCTGCATTATGAGCGTCGGTACCTCAGGCGGATACTACGTGGCCACAGCTGCTGATGAGATTTATGCCCACCCTACGGCTATTACCGGAAGTATTGGAGTTATATTGATAAAGTTTGATGTTGAAGGATTGATGGAGAAGATCGGAGTAGGACAGCAAACTGTCAAATCCGGCGCCAAAAAAGACATCATGTCGCCATTTCGTAAGGCCACGCCGGAAGAAGTTAAGTTGGCACAGGGTATCATTGACAATCTTTACGGACGCTTTCTGGATGTGATCATGGAGCGTCAAGGCAATAAATTAACGCGGCAAAAACTTACAACGTTAGCCGATGGCAGCATTTTTACCGCGGACCAGGCCTTGGACTCGCAGTTGATTGACCATGTCGGCTACCTTGATGATGTTATCGCGGAAATGAACAGGAAGTTTGGCAACGGCAAGGCACGAGTTGTGAGTTACTTCCGTCCCGGCAACTACAAGGGAAGCATCTATGCCGAAGCCGGGGAAAAGAGCGGCATTACGGAGATGCTTAGCGGAATGGATGCTTTTTCCGGTGCGAGTTTCATGTATTTATCCGGACACTGATTAGAAATCGCTCAAGAAGAGTACTTTGAAGGTTTTTGAAGAATCAATGAGGATCGAAATGTTTTCAACGGCATGCCTTCAAAAGCTATTCACCCATCTCACTCCTCTTCAGCCATAGCAATTTCCATATCAATCATTTCTCTTGCTCTCTCCATAGCCCGCTGTTCAGTGATACCGCCCATCGGTACATGTTGTGCATCACCTGATGGGCTTGTTATATCAAAACTAAAAGAAGAACATTGATTATTTACGGCCATAACTGAAATAGTCCAACCTTTGTAAATATCAGATATCGTTGTATTCATGATAAAATCTCCCGATTATTTTAACTCTGCGTAATTCGGCTGACAATATGAGGTTGATTGATGGGTGATATCTCGAAAGTGACACCCCATCAGCTTAAAGCTGGAGATATTGGGCAATCGGCAGCAAACGCCAGTGATCCGGACCTTGCAGGTTCAGCACCTGGTCGTGAAACTGCAGGATGGTTGGCCGGTGGCCGACACTAATGTAGTGGACCCCGTAGTCCTGTAATTTACGATACAGATTGGTCTCGTTTTCGACGTCCAGAGCACTGGTCGCTTCATCGAGAACTGCATACCGCGGACCATTGATTATCAGCCGGGCAAAGGCTAGCCGTTGCTGCTCGCCCAGAGAGAGCACATCGGCCCAATCGAGTTCCACATCGTAGCCGCCGACCCGTTCCGATAGATTCTCCAGATTGACGGAGGCGAGGACTTCTCCAAGCTTCTGGTCTGAAATCTGCCGATCCTGCTTAGGGTAGAGGAGCTGGGAGCGCAGCGACCCTAGAAGCATGTATGGCTTCTGGGGCAAGAAGAAGATATCCTCAATGGACGGTCTTTTCACAGTTCCTTCACCCTGGGTCCAGAGACCGGCAATCGCCCGCAGCAGTGAACTTTTGCCCACCCCGCTCCGGCCTATGATGGCTAGATTTTCCTCTTTCTTCAAATCGACACTGAGATCGCTGAGCAGGGTTCTCGTCCGATTAGGTGTAAGCAAGGTCAAGTCCACCGTACCAAAGCTGTCGGCACTCTCCATGGTAATCCCCTGGGGCATTGGTCTGTTGGTATCGATCGCCTCGGCAAAGGAGGACAAACGCTGCACGCCGGCGGCAAAAGCGGTTATCTGATCAAATTGGGCAACGATCAAGGAGAGTGCTCCATAGACTTGGGCGAAGGCAAAGTTGGCCTGAACCATGTCGCCGTATTCGATTTTTCCGCTGAAATATTTTGGAAAAAGAACCACATAGGGTATGACGACCGGCAGGTATCTATAGGCTGTGGTAAAAAAGGACAGGTTTCGCTGCCAACCGATCAGCAGGCTGAAATTTTTCAACACCTTACCGAATCGGTTGAGAATATGACTGTTTTCCGATATTTCCCCCTGATAAAAGGCGATCGATTCGGCATTATTTCGCACGTGAATAAGGGAATAGCGAAAGTCGGCCTCAAAATGGAGTTGGTTGAAGTTCAGTTTGACCAGCCTCCGCCCAATCAGGGCGGTTATTACCGTTCCAACCACGGAATAGCCGAGAACGACAGATACCAGAAGGATGGATTTTGACCAGAGAATGCCGGAGAAAGAAACGAGATCCATCAGGGAACCGAGAAGGATAAGCAGGAGAACCAGCGACGTTCTGGTAAAGGCTCGGACGTCCTCCATGATTCGCTGATCGGGGTTGTCAATCTCTCCTTTTATCTCGACGTCGTAATAATTTCTTTTCGCAAAATAATTGCCGAGGAATTGACCTGTCATCCATTCCCTCCAGCGCATACCTAGGTAGTCCTGCACGTATCCGTAAAAGGCGACTATCGGGATTCCTATAAGGAAGCCGCAGAAATATACGGTAACAAAAAAATAGGCCATGTCCTGATTCTTTTTGACCAGAGCGTTGGTAAAGTAATTTCCTATATAGCTGAAGGCCACATTGATGCCGGTCACCGAAAGGGAAAGGATCAGTACGGTGGCCAGCAGCAGCCAGGCGGTTTTTCTCCCTCGGATATGGCTCGAAAAGAAGAAAAAAAACAATAAGGGCACAACGATAATGGCGGCAACCATCAGACCGAGTCTGGAGTCAAAGACACCGCCAGCCAGTGGAACCAAGCCGCCGGCCAGTTTAGTGGTTATTTCCGGGGCAACAGAATTGCCAAGCATAATCAGGCTGGAGACGATCAAAATTAGCAGTCCGAACAGCAAGACCAGGAGCATTACCATGAGCAACAGGGTCACATAACCGCCGTGTTTGATTCGGGGGAAGAAATAGGGCTGGGCGATGGTTACAAAACTTCTCCACAAAGATTTTTTATCTATGGCCTGCACAATATCCTCCTTGGATATTGGTAATTTCGAATCCATTCAGGTGTCTTTGTATCAACTGTTTGCGAGGTGTTTGCCTCATCAACCATCCTGGCAGAGAAAAATTGTTTGCCGGCGAGCATCGTTTGGTAAGAATCTTCAAATTTTAAGATTATTCCCCGATGCTGTCCATAGGCAAAGAGCGCAAACCCCATTATTGCTCACAATATCCTGAAAAAGGGACAAATTTGGTATTTTGTTGAGATTTGAAACGAAAGTGTCTAAATCTACTTTATGCCACGATCAGATCGGAGCTTGTTGTAGGGACTAGAGTAGACATCGTACATTACCGCGAGAAAATGAACGCATTTTTTAAAAAACGCATTGACCAGGTGGCCGTCTATATTGAAACAGTTAGAAAAATGAAGGAGGCCCTCCCTCTAATGGCCATCGGCCAAGATGGAAAGCCCAAAATTCCTGCCTCGGGAAAGGTACGAAATTAGAGGCAATTATCAGATTGATTTGCACCGCGACTGTTGATAACCCGCAAACCCTAAAGGGAGACAAAAATAATGAAAAGATTGTTTTTCACAGCGACAATTATCCTTACTTTCTTTAGTGCCGGCTATATGCCGGCAGCCGAGGCACCTTCCGTGGCGCTTGTAGAAAAGCTGTTTAATGGCTCTGCACTCGCCGGTACCGCTAACTCAAAAAGCGGCAACAGCTGCCATCCAGGGGGAGGGATTGGTGGATGCCGGAACTAACCCCAAACTTGCTGTCATTATCAACCGGTGCATTACCCGCCTCTTGGGAGACAGGCCATAAAAGAAGATTCGATAGAAATGCAGTCGATTAAACTGTACATTAAATCTCTAAAAGAAACAAAATGATGGGGTAATACTTACTGGAATTATGTTGACTTCAACAATATATCTTGAGGAAATAAATGTCGCAGATAAAACTTAGAGGTAGCTGTTTATGTGGTGTTGTAAAATACGAAGTGACCGGAGATCTTCAGCGTTTTTATCACTGCCACTGTTCACGATGCAGGAAGTCTTCAGGAACAGGACATGCTTCCAATCTGATAATGACAAACGCAACGCTGGTTTTTTCTCATGGAGAATCGCTACTAAAACAATTTAAAGTGCCTGATGCTTTACGGTTTTCTCGACAATTCTGTACCGAATGCGGTAGTCCGGTTGCACGGTTTGTTCCTGAATTGAACGCAGTGGTGATCCCCGCAGGCTCATCGGATGACACCATCCCTATCAAACCTCAAGCACGCATATACTGGGACTCGCGTACGGAATGGACGTGTGACGGAGATACGTTACCGAGATTCCCTGAAGGCCCTCCGCCCTCCTGAACTGCTTCCAACGCGGTATACCAAAGGATAGAGTGAGATAAATAAAACGGTAACATATTAAAAAGAGGTCGGGTTTTGACAATTTAAGATCATAAATGTTACAATATTAAGGTAAAGGCAACCGGCTTAGCTCAAACTTGAAGCGCAGTGCCTTTGAAGATCATAAAGTATTAATCCAATTATCAATGGCATTTTTCTTGTCTTTAGGAAAATTACTGTGTACTTGATCATGCAACCAACGAAGTGATCTAGAGCGTAACTTATCTCTAAATAGCTCTTCAGCTTCTTGTATAACCACTTTTATCAAGCACGGACATTTATCTGTAAAAATAGACGGATCATCTACAAAAATATTCTTTTTTCGGATTTCAGCGCATTGAAAAAAGAAGGAAGGTCCTTCTATTGCCTCAATGATTTCCCAAAATGAAATATCTTCTGCTTGTCTTGCTAGCTCGTATCCGCCTTTAACACCAGGTATGGACCGCACAATACCGCCCTTTCTCAGCTTAGCGAAAGCTTTTGATAGGTATGTTTCTGAGATTGCATTCAATTCTGCGATTTGTTTGATGCCAACAGTTTTACCTTCTGGAAGATCAACCATATAGAACAACGAATGAAATGCGTACTCTACTCCAACACCGAACTGCATCTGATTCTCCAATATAAAATGCTTTTGCCTTACTTATCTGTCATTAGTTTCTGTAATAGGAAGAAAATACAATATGATATTGTACATAGTTCTCTTCTCCCTGACTAGAATATTTATCAAGAGGGACAACCTCCTAATGCCTGCTGCTCCGAAGTTTTTCAAAGCTTAAATAATCAGGAGGCGTCGCTCTGCTTAAAGAAAAAGCAATGTGAAAGGCTAAATTGTCTGCTTTACAGATGAAACTGTGACCTCAAGTACACGATTAGCCCAAGAAAAATTTTGTTTCATCATGTCAAATTCTGGTCCGGATTTCATGAATTTCGCAGTTCCTTTGATAAGGTATCCTGTTCCAGGTCCCATCTTCCCTTCAATCTCTTTAGTGCCAAGGGTAAGCAATACGTTGTTGTTTTTCTCAACTTTTTCCTGAGTCTTTCTCATTCCATAAACAGGGATAAGCATCCGGCTCTCACCAGGAAAAGCCAAGTAGGAATTCCAGGTATTTACCACATGAGCCTCGTCATCTGAACATGATACTATGGAAACAACACCTTCTTTGCTAACTACCGTCATAAACCTTTCGTCAAACATAATGATCCTCCCAATTTGGTAAACAGTCACTAATGTGGATATTTATTATCCACGATAGCTTCAATATATAATACCGCGAAATTACTGTCAAGGAGTTATTTTGGAACGAAATTTTCTTCCTTGGCTAATACCTCAAGGATAGAGGGTAAATTTCTTCGACAGATTTACTATTTCAAGTACTTGAGACTACTCTACAGTACATCTTCAGGATACAAGGAGAGAAGCGCTTGAAGGTTTTTTCTGTTCAGTTTGCTTGTAATCATGCCTGAAAATTCGTGTGAAATGGAGCAATTGCAATATTTATCTTACCATTGCAAATCTTGTAAGCTTGTTCAATTTTACGGAGCTCCATCTCCTGATGATTGACCTAGCGATTGCGTACAAAATCTGCTACCAATGTTACTCTCTGAATGACACATAATCACGCAGCAGAGGTAAAGGACACGTGCTCTGGTCTGAAAAATTTCAATGTGCTTTACTCAACGAGAGGGAAACATGCCAAGACTATTCGAATCAACAGAGATAAATGAAATGAAACTCAAAAACCGTTTTGTGAGATCTGCAACCCATGAGGCAATAGCAGAACTCGATGGAACGGTAAAAGATCAGTTGTTGGACTGTATGGCCGAACTTGTCCGTGGAGAGGTAGGACTCGTGATTACCGGGCATGCTCATGTGATTAGGGAGGGTCAGGCTAGTGTTCGACAGATGGGGGTGTATTCCGATGCAATGATCGATGGCTTGAAACGAATTTCGTCGGTTGTTCATGAAAATAATGGAATTGTTGCCATACAACTTGCCCACGCGGGAAATAAGGGAAAAGGAAAAAATGAATATGCAGCCCTTGGACCTTCAGATCTGTTTATAGATGGCATCAAAAAAGCTTCCGCAATGACAGTTGATGACATCAAAAGAACGGTAAAAATAGCGACTACTAAGAATCGTGGTCCTTAATTCATTATGAAGGTGGCAAGAAGCCAACCTCAACCTCCAAAATTTCTTGTCTGGTGTTTAAATAAGAACTGCTGATCGTCTCTAACGACCTGTCAGGAAACATATCCAATTGATATGTTAAGCATTCGCGTTATATTGCCTAGAACAGTCTCTCGTGCGTATGCGTATCAGAAGATCTCGGCTGCTGTCGTGAATTAAATTAAACGAAGAGGTTAAGAGCATTAGCTTCGCTCTTCTCAGGAATCCTCAATGAACTTCAAGTTATGGGGGTTATGTCTTTGCCCCTGCACAGCCTCACTCAGGGTGGAAAGCTGGGCCAGTTCATCGGGTGTAAGTTGAATATTCAACGCACGGATGTTATCTTGCAGATGACTCCGTCTCTTCATACCGGGAATAGGTAGGATATCCTTCCCTTGGCTCAGTAGCCAGGCGAGTGCGACTTGGGCTGCGGTTCCGTTTTTTGCCAGCGCCGTTTTTTCCAGAGCTTCAACCAACGCACTGTTTTTCGTCAGATTTCCTTCAGCAAAACGTGGCATTTCTCGGCGATAGTCACCTTCGGTAAGTTCCGCACGAGACCTCACCTTGCCGGTTAGCAATCCACGGCCAAGGGGGGAGAAGGCCACCAGTGCCGTGCCAAGTTCGCGGCAGACCGGAAGCACTGTGTTTTCGATGTCTCTGGTGAACAGACTGTACTCTGACTGGAGGGCGGCTATGGGATGGACAGTTGAGGCCCGACGAAGAGTTTCGGCTGACACTTCGGAAAGGCCGATGTATCGTACCTTCCCTTCACGGACAAGATCTGCCATGGCGCCTACTGTGTCTTCTATTTCCACATTTTTGTCACGTCTATGCAGGTAGTAAAGATCGATCACTTCCGTGCCAAGCCTCCTTAAACTGCCTTCGCAGGCGATCTTTATTCGTTCCGGGCGACCATCAACACATACCTGCCCATGTTCATCTCCGACAAAACCAAACTTGGTCGCTAAAAAAACGTCCTGCCGACGACCAGCCAAAGCCCTACCCAGCAGGATTTCATTGTGGCCGTCGCCATACACGTCAGCAGTATCAAAATGGTGGAGACCGATGGCCAGAGCCTCCTCTATCGTGGCGATGGATTCCTTTTCATCCGCTGGCCCGTAGGCGTTCGACATGCCCCAGCAACCAAGACCTATAGCTGGGGTGCAAAGTCCCGCAGGCAGTTGGCTAATTTTCATAACATTTTCCTAGTGGCTTTGGAGTGGCTAAGTTCTTTTCAGGACTGTAGAATATCATTTCACTGCCTATTTATCAATCGTAAGATAGCGACACCCAATCTAAGTTGAATAGGCATATGCCTTAGTTTGACATGTGATCTTGGTCAGGCAATTACCATCAGGAAGAATGTAATATTTTGAATTTCTTCGTCGGTTTACAGTTCCACTGGCTATATTAACCATTTGGGTAACCCGCCGCCGTAAATGACCTTACAACGAAGGGGGAGGAAATCCCCCGGCTACTCGATTAGGTCCGACCGTAACAGATGTCGGTCCTGCACTCACTCTTGCCTGACTATATCGACTGAGATTTCCACCGCCGGAATCGTTCCTCTATTATCAAGCCAGTGTGCGGTGTACCTATCCTCGGGCCAGCCTACTCCCGGTCCATAGTCCGTAGCGAGTCCATTTCGATAATCAGTGATCGTTCCTTGCAGTATGTAGACGGTGCCTGGTCTGTCTTTATGGTCGTGAATCGGGCCGAAGACGCCTCCAGGTTCGATGGTTACCATACGCATTCGAAGTTGGCGTCCTGTCATACCCTCGATCTCAGAGCCGAGATCTACCGTTGTAAGTAACTTCACCATAACACCTTTCGTCGCTGGGACGACCTGTTCGTTGCTCATCGTCAATTAAGAAGGCCATAACCCGCCAACATAGCCTTCTTAAGATTTCGACCGAAAAAACTGCTTCAGACTGCTGTTTCGGTCAACCAGAAATCGTGGAGATTGCAGAAACTGGTAGCGCGGATCTTGCCCTTGTAACCGGGGGGCAGTTCATAGGTTGATTCCGGTTTATCGTTGGGAGTGAATGCCTTCCCTCCGAGATAGGTCCCATCGCCAAGAACCAGCGAATGCCTGACGATAAAATGAGATTCTAACATAGGATGCTTAGTGGTGGCCACAGTAACTTTGTTCCCCTCGACGGTAACCATGGGAACATGAATGCCCTCTTTACCTACCCACTTGCCTGGATCATCTTTGGTAAAGATGATGTTTTTGTATTCGGTTGAGCTGGATGCAAATGCAAGAGGAACAGAAGCTAAAGCCATGACGGAGACTGCAGTTGTGGTTATCTTGAGAAAATCGCGTCGGTCACACATAAAGATTCCTCCTATTGAACGGTTGCTAAGATTTGACAGCAGTAATCTACTGTCTCCTGAACGAGCCTATCCAGCAAAACGCTAACGGGATAAAATTACCCAGATGTACCGGATATACAATTTTAATAAAGTAGGGGTCCAGACTTCTTTTCACAAGAGACACGGTTGAATATTTTCGCTCGGAAAAAACACTTAACTCTCAATCTTCCAATTTGGAGAGTGAAACAAACCGGGGATTGGAAAACGTACGGCTCTTGAACGACGACCAATGGAAAAAATTCTGGCTACCTTTTTTACGACATAAACATAGAAGAGGGAGGACCACTATAGGATGTGATAAAAAGATGTCATCAAGGCTTCGAATAAAGGGAGTAGCGGAGTTGGGGGGACCGTGATCGCAATAGAGAACTTCACCTCCCCAGGCTTCTATTTCGATCGGAGCATAAAAAAGCTATACAGACAGTCGTGCCGATATTTGGCGCGCATTCTCAGTTGACCTTCAACTACATTTTCAGCCTTGGAAAAGTACTCCTTTGATTGACAGGCCAAGTTCTTTCGCACCATGCATGGTAAGAAGGAGAAAAAAGGGGACGCGATCCGGCTGCTGATGCCCTAAGGTGCAAACGACTCGTTCCAGAGATGTCATTTCTTTTCTCATCTTTCGACACCTACCATGATTTCTTGTATAAAATTCCCCGCTTCGGATGCTGTTTTACACATGCCGTCAGCCCCCACTTCACGCCAGAGCCCGGCATCAAAGCGAAAAGGGGCGCCGCCGACAACAATTTTCACATCAAGCGCCATCTCCGTCAGCTTTTCCCTGAGATGTCTAATTTTGAGAGCCGACGACAGCATTAATACTGAGATCAACAGCAGCTTGATTTGATCTTTTTCCACCCGTTCAAACAGAGCTGGAATTTCCATAGTATCGTAGTCCGATAATTCATAACCGCTCGCCCGCAGTACTGAATATACAATAATTTTTTCCAAATTGTGGTGATCGGCAAGACTACAGATCGCCATTTTGGGCTGATCTTTACGTTCAACCGCACCCGGGGGAGAATTTCGTCCACCAGCTTTTCACAAACACGACCTCCCATATAAACTTGAGAGAGGGCGACAGCGCCCCCCTTCCATCTCATACCGAGACGCTCCAGGGCGACAACCACTACTTCCTCGATAAATTCTATTTTCGAATGAGACTCCGACTGTTTCAGGTACATGTTTTTTATCGACAGCCGGTCAAGAGACAGCAACGCCTCCAGGAAGTCATCCACTAGATCAGACATTATTTCTTCTACCTTGGGCTAGACACGTTCTTTTCCAAACTGGACAATCGTCATCGACATATCCAGCAATAATTAGACTTAGGCCATCAATCCGATCTGTCGCATTTCAAGGAGCAAGCGTTCCTTTTCAATGGGTTTGACTATATAGGAAGTAGCCCCTCCTTTGTAATATGCCTTCATCACCGTTTTTGCATCATCCAAGGCCGAAAGCATGATGACTTTGACTTCCTCCGGACCTAAAATGCCCATTGATATTTCCATCTCACGAATTTTCAGTAAAGCTTCATGTCCATCCATAACCGGCATCATGATATCCATACAGAGAAGATCATAGGGCTGCTCCTTGCGCCAGGCCACCCGAAAAGCCTGTACAGCTTCTTCCCCATTGACAGCGATATCCACCATGGCCCCTTTTAGCTCCAGGATATCACGAATGACTTGCCTCACCATAAAATCGTCTTCCACTACTAAAACTCTCAGTTTGGTGTCCCTTTGTTTCTTCATTTTTATTCTCCCAGTAATGTCCGTATTTTCTGCTCGTGGCAAAATATTTCAAATTCACTTTCTACAACCTCTATCTGACTAACCTTGACCGTCTGGTTATTTCTCAGATTCAACAACAGGCTGAAAAGTTCATCGGCTACACAGGTCGCACCTATCTCCATTGCCTGCTCATTTAGACGGTGGATCTCCTGCTCTAAAATATTTCCCTTTTCGCTAAGGATATATTCTCGAAGCATGTCAAATGCTTGCGGGCTCGTCTCAAGAAAGCTTTTGATACGTTTAACCATTTGCCCAGGGTTACCGCAGGCTTTTTTCAATGCGTCGGCTTCATTAAAAATTTCTCCAGTCAGGATGGAGGTATTGACTACCTGCTTTCTTTCTCTGTCCGCTTCCATCTCTAAATTCGAGCCGGAACGAAGATGTTTCCACACTTTCGCAAAGAGCTCACCTGCCGTAAACGGTTTAGTGATAAAATCGGTCATTCCGGCATC
Source organism: uncultured delta proteobacterium (assembly GCA_963835305.1). Taxonomy (GTDB): domain Bacteria; phylum Desulfobacterota; class Desulfobulbia; order Desulfobulbales; family Desulfocapsaceae; genus Desulforhopalus_A. The sequence continues at coordinate 451,907 of CAWIEU010000002.1, read as the reverse complement.
TAAACATTTTTGCATTTCCTGTTCGTCGGGACAACTGGTTATGCCAATAATTGGCAGAAATTGACCATCGCCAACGCCCTTCGTGAGCTCATACCTTCTTATCCGGCTGGCAACTTCATAGCCATTCATCCCGGGCAGTTGCAGATCCAGCAAGACGAGATCGAAGTGCCGAATTGCTATTCTTTCCAGCGCGTTGGCTCCATCCGCCACGTTAACGACCGCATAACCCTGCTTCATGAGCAGTTCGCGAAAAACCCATTGGTTGCTCTGATTGTCCTCCACCAGTAAAATAGTCAAGGCACCTTTTTCCTTGGTCCCTTGAAACAATGGTTTTTTGTTGACTGCGAGTACTTTGGCCGCTTTATTTCCAGTAGTGTCCCTGCCGAATCTACAGGTAAAATGGAAAGTGCTCCCCTGACCAGGCTCGCTGTCTACCCAAATCCTTCCCCCCATCATCGCAACGAGCTTACTGCAGATATTCAAACCAAGTCCTGCCCCACCATATTCTCGCGTCGTAGAGCTGTCCGCCTGGGTAAAGGCTTCGAAAATGAGCTTAATCTTTTCTTTAGCAATACCGATACCGCTGTCTTTTACCGAAATATGCAGGATTCTGAATGCATCATCAGAGGAGGGAGGCACTTTACCGTCTGTTGCATTTTCGCAATGGATAACAACTTCTCCATAGTGGGTAAATTTTATCGCATTGGATACCAGATTGAGGATGATTTGCCGAAGGCGATTCGGATCGCCGATGACTGTAACCGGCACATCGGCATCCATGGAGGAGGAGAGTTTGATCTTTTTTTCTTCGGCCTGAAAATGCTGCAGGTCCACAACCGATTCTATGACCTTTTTTGGTTCAATGGATATGGACTCCAGACTCAGTTTTCCGGCTTCAATTTTCGAAAAATCCAAAATGTCGTTAAGCAGGTTGTGCATGACGACTGTCGACACCCTTGCCATTTCCAGATAGGTCTTCTGTTTGGGCAGAAGCTCCGTATCGAGGACCAGATTGAGCAGGCCAATGGCACTGGTCATCGGAGTACGAATCTCATGACTCATATTTGCCAGGAACTCACTTTTGGCCTTGTTGGCATTTTCTGCCAGCACTTTTGCTTCCCTGAGAGAAATTTCCAACTGTTTTCGCTCCTCAATTTCTCTCCTTAAAGCCTCGTTTGCCTCTATAAGAGCTTCCGTTCGTTTTTGCACCAACTCTTCCAAATGGTGATGGTATTCCTCCAGTTGTTTCTGTTGATTGCGCACCTCCTGGAGCAGCTTTCTTTTTTCCAGTCCTTTTTGGATAGTGATATCCAATTCATTAAAGTCGACAGGTTTGGGCAAATAATTAAAGGCTCCTGCCCCCATGACATCTATTGCGGTTTTAAGGTCGCCAAAGCCTGTAACAACAATGCCCTGGAGCAGCGGATCTATTTTGATGGCTCTGGCGATGACCTCAGCTCCATTCATGCCGGGCATGTTGAAATCGGTGATCAGTACATCGACCCTTTCACGCTGAATAATTTTGAGAGCCTCGGCCCCGGAACCGACAGGGTACACGCGATAGGAGAGCATCTCCAGTCTTCTGGTAAACAACCTCAGGAGAACCCTTTCGTCATCCACAACAACCAAAGTCGCCTTAACCATGTATACCTGTAACCATTAAATGATAGGGGATAAAAGATCATTTTCTTTGGCAGGATGCCCGCATCTACACCAATCAAAAAAAAGTCTGACGGTATCGGGACAGAGCTGACTACCTGACGCTTTTTCGATAATGTCGAAAGCCTTCTCGTGGGACATGCCTTGTCTATACGGTCGATCACTGGTCAGAGCGTCATAGGTGTCCGCCACTGCTGTCATCCTGGCCCATAATGGGATGGAATCCCCTACCAATCCCCGGGGATAGCCATTGCCGTCCATCCGTTCATGGTGGAAAGCAACAACCGGCACAATGTCTGAGATACTGGGAATAGTCTCAATTATGGAAGCACCGATTAAGGGATGCTGCCGGATATGCTCAAACTCATCAAAACTGAGGCGGCCGGGCTTTAACAGGACATTATCCCTGATTCCGATTTTCCCAATATCATGAAGTCTGCCTGCGATCTGGGCGCGTTTGACATCTTGATCCGAGCCTCCGGCATGTTTCACGAGACCTGCCAGAATGCGGGCTACCCGTTCCGAATGTCCCCGCGTGTAATGATCTCGGGCTTCCAGGGCGTTTACCAGACTGGTTATACCGGCAAGAAACAATTTCTGCTCACCGCTCAGCCTTTCCTTTTCCTTGAGAAGAAGCGTGAACTCATAGGAAAGGATATTATTCAGGGTCATGATCAGCTGTTCTATATTAAAGGGCTTGATGATGAAGGCTGCTGCGCCGTACTTCATCATTTGCCGCATATTGCCGGCATCCTTCTCCGTGCTCATGACGACAAAAGGAATTCCAGCATAGAGAGGATTCTCACGCAGAGCGGCACAGAGTTCAATACCGTTCATTTTGGGCATGAACACATCGGAGAGAATCAAATCAGGCGAAGTAGTTGCTATTATTTCCAGGGCATTTTGGCCATCTTCGGCGATAAAAACCTGATAACCTTCCTTACCAAGCTCCTCCTGCAGATAAAGACGGATGGAAACTGAATCATCCACCACAAGAATCTTTACTCCTTGCTCCCTATGTAAAGGGGCGGGTTTGACAAGAATTACCTCTTTGATCATGTTGTAAACCTTCTCTTTTTTTTCTCCGCCCTGGACAGAGCATCAGATACAATCGGACTTATCTTAAAGTTTTTATGCATTATTCCGACCCTGGTGGTTCTGCATGTTTTGTGGCCAAACGTGGCTGCAGTTTCTTCTTGTAACTCTAGTATTCGATTCGGTAATGAACGACTCCGCCTTATGAGTTTGTCAGGCTTCGCCGGAATCCGAATTCAGCTATAAGACGACTTGTTCCGGCGGAGACCGGAAACATTAGATTATCATATCTATATCATCTTACCTGCCATGAGTCTGCAAAGCTAAAAGCATGCCAAATTATAGTTAAATTCAGATTCAGAAACCAATACAGTCGGTTATCTTGATATTGACGACAATTTGAGGTCGGATATCAGAAAATCACTGGAAAATGAATGCAGTTCAAGCAAATCAGGAGGTATTTTCACCTCCTGGTCTTATCCTCGCCATAATCTGTTATTTCCAGGTGCTTTCCCTATTTAATCATACTCCGATAAAAAGTGGCAGAAGCTGCAGTAAGCGAATTTAAGCTTTGAGGAAAGCGTCCTTGTGGAGACGGGGAGGCTATATTACCACCAACTCCTCTGCGCGAGCCTAGTTGATAGTTTATTTAACGCCCTCCCGAGCGTAGAGTCCAGATCCGCCCTGGCCGCAGTTCTCTAGCTGCTGAAATCTTTCAAATTCAAAGATTATTTACAGCAAGAGTTTTCGTCTCTCCACGCCGACCACAAAGCAGGAACTCAGGTATATCTCCTGAACCAATAGAGGGAGGTGTATCTACCTCCTTGGCCCTGGCTGGCTTCCCTGGTCCCTGCATTGCGAGGTAACCGCTAATATTTGAGGTATGTCTATAATTCTCGCACGGCTGGGATGGCATGCTGCCTGTCTGGGAAATTCATCTACAAAAACATTTCTCCAACAATTCATTATCTCTCGTTAAGTCTCGCCACCCGCCGGTTATGTGCCTTACACTGCCATAACAGCATAGCCAGTTCTCTTTGGCTCAGCAGGCCCTTTTCAATGAAAAACTGACCGATTTTCTTTTCTTGCCGCTTTTGCCGCCTCCTGACACCTTTGTACAGAAATGCCTGAAATCAGTGCCCTGTCCGGATGGACGTCCATCGCCCTTTTCCTGAAGGCGCGGATCACACCTTCTTCTTGAAGATAACAGAGAAATTCCCTGGAAAGCTCAATATCGTTGCCGAAGAGGATACGACATGCCTCAAATAATCGGTCTTCCCTTTCCAAGCGCCTCGCCTCTACTTAATTTAAAAGCCAAGTGTATCAGTAACAGAGGCTGGTAACAGCCTGCGCAATATTCATTAACGGCACGATCTCGCCGACGCCGCCCAACTCGATGGCAACTTTGGGCATGCCAAAGACCACACAACTTTTTTCGTCCTGGGCGATAGTTGCAGCTCCGGCCTGTTTCATCTCCAGCAGGCCTTTTGCGCCGTCGTCGCCCATGCCGGTCATGATGACACCGACAGCATTTTTACCGGCATAAAGGGCCGCCGAGCGAAATAGTACATCAACGGATGGCCGATGCCGACTGACCAGGGGACCGTCTTTAATCCTTATCAGCCATAAGTATTTCCGAAAGCGTTTGCCGGACCAGTGCGGAGTCATCCACCACCAGCACCTTAATTCCCATAAATCCTCCATCGATTAGCAAGAGCAAAGTTCTCATTTATGCATGAATCTTCAAACATATCATCTTTCCTTTGTCGCTTTTAGAGAATTGGAATCCGATCCTGTCCAATCATCTTCTTAATGAAAACGTCTCCGGTATCGGATTTAAAAACCAGCTTTCGTCCTCTCTTGCCGCCAACATCGGAAGCTGCCAGAACCAAGCCATGCTCTTTCAGGCAACGGGTGGCGACGGAAATATTCTGCCAGCCGACGGTGAGGTTGCGCGCACTCGGCTGGGCGCTTGTGAACATGTCTGAGCCGCCGAAAAGTTTGGCTTCAATTTCATTCCGAGATATCTTCAGGAAATCGAAATACCTGATCATGTAACAAATGGAACTGTCAACATACTTGAAGCTGTCACTCTTACCGCCGTTCGGCAGCATGCCATGACATATCGCCGCCACCCGGGTAGCCGGATGAAACATGGTCACAGCTAAACACGATCCAAGCACCGTCATCACCATTACCGGATCCTCTGCGATCACCAACTCTCCGGGTTTGAGATAAATTTTCTCCAGGAGCGAGTCATCGCAGTTTATCATAATTTCCGATATATGGTCGGTGCCACCTGAACCAGAGGAGTGTTATAGCCATGCAGGGATTCAGAGTGGCCAAGAAACAGATACCCACCCTGGTTCAGAAAGCCGCAGAATTTTATCATCAAATTTTCCTGGGTCTTTTTGTCAAAATATATGATGACATTGCGGCAGAAGATAATATCGACCTTTTCCGGCAGACCAAAATCTTGATCCATGAAATTCAACCGCCCGAAACGGACCCGCTTTCGCAGTTCCGGCACAATCCGAACCTGTGGATTTTTCCTGTTTTTGCCTTTGAGTAAATATTTCTTGCGCAATGTCGGAGGCACAGGTTCGATCAACCCCATGGGGTAAACCGCACGGCGGGCAATATCGAGCACCCGGGTGGAAATATCGGTGGCCAGAATGTCAAATCTGAAACCGGATTTGACGGCCTGGACCTCCGCCAGTACCATGGCCAGGGTGTAAGGCTCTTCGCCGGTGGAACATCCAGCGCTCCAGACCTTCAGTTTATTGCGCCCACCTACACTGAGCAGATTCTGTAAGGTCGGCAGAGCCTTCCCTGTCAGATAGGAAAAATGGCTCGGCTCTCGGAAAAAATCTGTTTTATTGGTGGTGATGACATTGATAAGATGAACCATTTCCTCTTCCTGTCCTACCGGGCTGAAGAGGAAATCGCAGTACTCGCTGAAACTGGACAGTTCAAGTGCCCTCAATCGTTTGGTTAACCGGCCTGTAAGCATGGTGCTTTTCCCCACCGGCATCTTGATGCCCAGGTTATTGTAAATAAATGAGCTCAACTGCTCAAAGTCGCGCTTGGTCAGATTTACGTCCATAGAAGTCATTTGGCACAGGATTGAAGTCTTGCCTTATTTGGCGGAAACTCCATAATTTTAAATTACCTCAGTAACTTGCTTTCATTTTGGTACCGGTAAGATTGCCTGCTTCTTTTTTGCAGACCGTGGAAAGTCTCGAAACCTTTTACCAGCTATCATATCGCTCTTGAAAAAGTGGATAGTGTCCTGCCACTGCTCAGCCTGGGACAGTTGTTCCAAGGTGGACGCAATCTCTTCTGCAACTGAGGCATTCTGCCGAATGGTTTGATCAAGCTGGATGATCGTTCGGTTGACCCGTCTCGGCCCGGAATGCTGCTCCCTGCTTCCCCGCCTAAACCCGGCATTTTGAGTCGATATTGGAACGGATGTAGATATCCGACACAAAACTGCATTACCTTTCTTCAGGAGGTCGAGAACCTCGGCGTTGGGTAATACTAAGGCCATGCTAGAAAGGAGAAGCCCGGAGGCCAAAAGACTCTCCAGCATCGCCATTCCTGTCATGATCTTTTTTTCATTATGCCAATACCTCCCTTTAACGAAATGGGATCCGCTGAGGTCAGCGGATCCCACTTATTTCAAGCTGACTAGAAACGTTCAAAAGCCTCATCAAGGTTACTACTTTCTCCTCCGAGATCCAGATCAAGCCCAGTGCTGGCGGTGGTAACCTTTTTAATCTTCTTCAACACCTGCTTTGGTGCCGGCAGAGTCGCCTGTTTCTTTTTCGCCAGCGGCTGCGGCGCATGGCGAACTTTGGAACCTGCCTTGGTATCGACTTTGAAGAAGGCTATGGTATTCTGCAGCTGTTCCGCCTGGCTGGACAATTCTTCCGAGGTCGATGCCATCTCTTCAGAGGCCGAGGCATTCTGCTGAATCACCTGGTCAAGCTGCATGATCGCCTGGTTGACTTGCTCAGCACCGGTATCCTGCTCCTTGCTGGCAGCTGAGATTTCCTGCACCAGTTCCGCCGTACGCTGAATATCCGGAACCATCTCCGAGAGCATCCTGCCGGCTTGTTCAGCTATCTCGACACTGCTGCCGGAAAGCTCGCTGATTTCGGCTGCGGCGTGCTGGCTACGTTCGGCCAATTTGCGGACTTCTGCTGCGACAACCGCAAATCCCTTGCCATGCTCTCCTGCCCGGGCAGCCTCAATGGCAGCGTTCAAAGCCAGCAGATTTGTCTGCCGGGCTATCTCTTCGATAATGGAGATCTTGCTCGCTATCTCCTTCATGGCTGCAAGGGTCTTGGCCACAGATTCGCCTCCTTTCTTGGCATCTTCGGCGCTCTTGCTGGCAATTTTTTCGGTCTGCAGGGCATTATCGGCATTCTGACGGATATTGGCGGCCATCTGCTCCATGGAGCTGGAGGCTTCTTCGGCGGCCGCGGCCTGCTCGGACGATCCCTGACTCATTTCTTCAGAAGAGGTGGAAAGCTCCTGGCTGCCCGATGCAACATTATCCGCGGCACTCTGCACGTTGGCCACTACCTCTTTCAGCTTATCGACCATATTGTTCAACGCCGTGGCCAACTGGCCGATCTCGTCCTTCTGGCGGATATCGAGACGCTGACTGAGGTCGCCGTTTGCCACGGTTTCGGCAAACCTGACGCCCATGAAAATTGGCTTGGTTATGGCGCGGGTAATGAAGAAGGCTATACTGATACCGAAGATTGCGGCAAGAATCAGACCGATGATCATGATCTTGCTGGATTTGCTCAATGCAGTTACCGCCTCTAGAGCTATATTGGTAGTTCCTTCCATTCCTTGCACAGCCACTTCGCGGGCTTGTGCCAGGACCGAATCGCCGATCTCGCCCCGTTTCTTGCCTAATTCAACATTTTGCAACCAGAGGTCGAGGAAATTGACCATCGCCTGCTTGTATGCTGCAGCCGCCTGTTCGGTGTTGTCGATCCGTTTTATATCCTCCTCCAGGTAGGTAATTTTGCGTAGCGCGGAAAATTTCTCCTTCATGACGTCGAAATTGGCATAGGCGTCTTTGATGATCTTCGGCTCCCGCTCCGCCTGCGATTTCCACGCGGCTATGCGGGTATCGTTTCCGACATCGATAATGTCGTTGACGATGTTTATCTTTGCCAGTCGTTCATTGAGTTTTTCGATGCTTGAGCCCGCTTTTAGATCCGCCTCCATCTTAGTTTTCTGGCCGGCGAGAAAATCGTTGCAGTTGCTCATATACTGATCGGAGGCGCTGACTAGCTGCTGCCGGTATTCATTCATCTTGACATTGACATCCACCGTATCGGCAATCGCTTTCTCATAGTCGGCAAGCTCCTTCTCAACCTTTTCAACTGCGGGCTTCAGATCCTTCAGATTGGGTGAGTTGTCATCAAGGACCTTGGCCTTGTCCAGTCGTTCCTTTAGGGCCTTGATATTTTCCCGGGCATTTTCCAGCATACTCTTGTCACCGGTAAAGCCATAGCCGCGCATGGCGTACATGGTCCGAAACGAACTGCGTTCTACCTGATTGGCAATCCCCACCTCAGGGACATATTCCTTTTCCAGCATGGTTGATTTTGTGGCTACATTACTCATGTTGAAGATAGCAAGAATACCGAGCGCTACTGCTATAGCCAGCAGGGTTGCAAATCCCAAACCGATTTTAAGTCCAAGTTTCATCGTTTGACTCCTTTATTGTGTTATTTCGCTTAATGAACATCTGACAATAACGATCGATATTTAATAGGCAGCTTTCAGTTGGCTATCACTTCCCTGCACCATGGCCAGTTCCTCATAGGAGAAAACCTTGTCGATGTTCAGCAGAATGATGAATATATCCTCTTGTTTCCCCATGCCTTTAATGAATTCTGTGTTGAGTTTGGTGCCGATTTTGGGAGCGGGTTCAATCTGATCCGGTTCCAGTTCCACCACCTCCTCCACCGAATCGGCCAGGGCGCCCAAGACGATCACTTCCCCGTCCGTCTCGATTTCGACGATGATGATGCAGGTGTTGACTGTTTTCTCCGTCTGTTTCATACCGAACTTGAGGTTGAGATCGATGACCGGTACCACACTGCCGCGCAGATTGATCACCCCCCGCATATAGGCTGGGGTCTGGGGCATGCGGGTGACCGTCGTGAAATCGAGAACCTCCCTAACCTTGCCGATGGCCAGGCCGAAGACTTCTTCGTCCAGCTTGAAGGTCAGGTATTGGTTCATGTCTATACTGCCCGCGTCGCTCATAGCCTTTCTCCCATTTCTGTTTTTGTGAGTTTCTCTGTCTGGCGAGGTCCATGGAATTAAATTTTTTGACAGAGCTCCCCCAACCGACTGTCTGTTCGACAGCATTTCCAATTTTTTATGAACCGTCTTTTGTTGGTTCTACTGAACCGCATGGGCCGTTGTAAAAGTATGTGTGTCGTCGCTGATGATGGCATCCACATCAAGCATCATAAAAAATTCCTTGCCACGTTTGCCGATGCCGCGAAGATACTGGGCAGGAATTTCGGTGCCCATGTCGGGAGCTTCTGTATATCCGAGTTTATCACCACGACCTCCATGACCTGATCAGCCAGCACGCCTACCGCGTCGACATGTCGGCAGAAGTCTTTACAGTGACAACTATGATGCAGGTGTTTTTGGTCTGCGCTGTGGCCGTCATGCCGAATTTGATGCGAATGTCGGCAACCGGCACCACGGCTCCACGCAGATTGATCACTCCTTTGAGAATGTTTTTGGAACCCCGAATTTTGGTTGCCGGTCGGAAATCGAGCACCTCAAGGACGGTTTCGATCGGCACGCTATACAGCTCCTGTTCCGGACGAAAGGTGAAGAACTGACCCGCTTCATCAACAATGGATCTGCCTGTTTCTAGCTATTAGCATAAAACATACCAGCGTCTCACCAAGGCGCTTCATTGAACAAATACCAATAGAAATCTGCAACTTTCGGATGATTTAGTCAAAAATGGAAATGTGTTACCAGCAGAGGGTACTGGAGGTACGGCAAAGAAGGAGGCAGAAAAACCGCCCGATCGCGACCGGCGATCTTAACTGCTTTAAGGTCATCCAAGAAAAAGCATAAAAATAATTGCGAACTCATCGTAATGAAATGATTATGGGGGACTCAAGACATAAGATTAACTGGAGATCTTAGGAGGTCTTTTTGCCATCCGGAAGGTGAGTGATTCGACTGAGAAAAAATAGTGGGACAATTTCAACTAATACCGGCTATTTCGTTTACGTTCTGATACCCCCCAAGAAGGTATAACCTCCTTTAGATAGTTTGATTTCTGACAACAAACAAGGAATCAATTCGTAAGGTGTTAAACCCGGAAAGTGTTTCAAGTGGGATTGATAAATGGGTTGAGGGTAAAAGACCATCGCTACAAGTCCTCTAATAGGCACCTGCACTCTCACGTCTGCTGCCTAAGGCCCCGAAACTAACCAGGATGATTCAATAATCTTCTGGCTGGATATATCTTTTTTCTTATCGGAGGTAACTTAACCTCCGTTAGATCTCAATTTTTTTCCTGCCCTTTGGAGAAATCCTTCTCAGAAAAGCCAAGTTCTTTGATCTTTATGTAAAAGTTCTTCTTGTGCATGCTGCTCAATTCAAGGGCCTCCTTAAGACTCCCTTTTGAAAGAAAGAGCGTCTTCACCAGATAACCTTTCTTTCAAAATCCAGCAGCACCTCCCCCTTGGCCTCTCTGTAGGTTTGGATTGTCTGTTTTTTACCAGAACTACCCAAGGCCCTCTGGACATCGGCAAACGATATCTCTCGGGTATCGGACACCTGGGCAATTTTGTATAAGGTCTGTTTTAACTGGCGCACATTTCCCGGCCAGTCTTCCTCCACCAGACGGGAACATGCTTCTGACGAGATATCGTAGGTAATGTTTTGGCTGTGCTGAAAAGAGAGGTGAAATGGCCACTTGATAGAGCCTGGCAGGCTCGTTCCACCCTTGTTTTCGCTCCGATCTCTTCTATCGCTTGTCGGGAGCCATAATACGTATCCAGGAAACTAAGTCCAACGATCCTCAGAGGCGGGGGTTGAATCGCCACTTTGTAACCCAACCGCGCAAATTCGGATAAGGGTTTTAACTTTTAGAAAATATTCGCAATCAGTTGCGCAAGTTTCGCCTTGATATCAATTTCTAGAGAAAATTTCCAATGATCATGTATGGGGAGCTCCCCATTTTCGGCATTCCTGCACGGTTAATATGCTTCTGGCCGGCCCCCCCATCTGACATAAAAAACCGTCTCGGTCACGAAAACCTTAAATCAACAACAGTCTATCTGTACCTGGCTTTAGGCCAGGGGCAGCAGATCCAGAAAAAATTCATCACCTATACTCAATCACTGCTCAATCAGGATGACAAGATAGATGAACTGACTAACTGGGAGAACAAGGAGGAACTTTTAAATTGGCTAGATAGCCTTTAGGGACTATTGGATTCCCGAAAAGGTTGCCGGGCAAGTAAGAAAAATACAATTAAGTTATGTTACAAGAAAAAGGAGAACAATACCTTTGATGTGGCGACATTATCTATACATCCGGACCTCAAGGCCGTTTCCATTAAGAGTATTTTTCAGAAATAATAGACTGAGGTTCAGGTTCCACTATTGAAGATCGAATCCAACATGCACCTCAATTTGGGGAGTCCAAAACTTGCCGGACCATTTGAGCAAGAGCATTAATGGAAAATGGCTTTTGCAGAAAATGAATATTGTTATCCATTAGGCCCCGCTGGGCGATGGTATCGGCAGTGTAACCAGACATGAAAAGGACTTTTATATCTGGAAAATGTTTTTTTACGCGTTCCTTTAACTGACCTCCGCTCATCTCCGGCATGATTACATCGGTGACGAGAAGGTGAATGGGATTCTCGTACCTCTCGGCAATTGACATGGCCTCCACAGGTGTACCGCTAGCGAGGACTGTGTAGCCAAGCCGTTTGAGAATGGTTTTGGCTAGTTGCAGGATCGCACCTTCGTCCTCCACCAAGAGCAGCGTTTCACTGCCTTGTGAAACCTTTTCGGCACCCATTTCCTCTTTCAATTGCCTGATCTCCAGGGTTCGAGGAAGATAAATACTAAACCTGGTGCCTTTGCCAGGTTCACTGTTTACATCAATGAAACCTCCGTTTTGCTGGACGATCCCGTAAACGATAGCAAGGCCCAGGCCGGTTCCTTTACCGACCTCTTTCGTTGTGAAAAACGGCTCGAAAATATTCTCGAGTGTATTTTCGTCCATGCCGCACCCAGTATCGCTGACCGCCAGCATTACATACTGCCCCGGTAATTGTGTCGCATAACTTGTACTCAGGTCTGCATCCACGATGACATTTTTCGTTTCGATGACGATTTTACCTATATTATCGATTGCATCCCGGGCATTAACGCACAAATTGGCCAGTATCTGGTCTATCTGGGCCGGATCGATTTTAATCGGCCAGAGATTTGCCCCCGGCATCCAGACCAGGTTGATACCTTCGCCGATAAGCCGTCTCAGCATGGCGATCATTCCTGTGACAGTGTCGTTGCAATCGAGCACTTGTGGCGAAGCATTCTGCTTGCGGGCAAAAGCCAGGAGTTGACGTGTCAGATCGGCCGACCGCTGAGCTGCTTTATGGATTTCTTCTAAATCGGAATACAGCGGTGACGCAGGTTTGACCTGTTCCATGGCCAGCTCCGTATGACCGAGAATCACCCCCAACATGTTGTTGAAGTCGTGAGCAACCCCCCCGGCCAGCCGCCCCACAGATTCCATTTTCTGCGCCTGATGAAACTGCTCCTCCAGAGCCAATTGGTCGGTGATGTCGCGCTTGACGGATACATAGGCGACGAGTCTATCCTCGGTGTCCATGACTGGAGAAATTGAAGCGTCATCGGTATAAAGCGTTCCATCCTTCCGTCTGTTAACAATGTGACCGTTATACGTCTTACCTCCGGCGATTGTTCCCCACATCTGGCTGTAGAACTTCTGGTCTTGTTTGCCGCTCTTCAGGATGCGCGGATTTTGCCCAATAACTTCGGCCTTGCTGTAACCAGTGATACGTTCAAAAGCCGGGTTGACATACTCGATGTTTCCTGCCGGATCGGTGATGACTATGGTCTCGCCAACCTGTTCTATAGCCATCAGCATTTTTTCCCGCTCGGCTTCTGCCCGTCTACGCTCGCTGATGTCCCTGAACACCAGCACCACCCCTAAAATGTTGCCGTTTTGGTCGAGGATGGGAGCGCCACTGTCGTCGATTGGCACTTCCCCTCCATCTTTCTGCAGCAATATGGTATGATTGGCCAGCCCAACGATCAGACCGGTTTTAAGCACCTTGCTCACCGGGTCATCCACGATCATTCGACTGTATTCATTGACAATATGAAAAACTTCTGCCAGCGGTCTGCCTGTCGCCAGCGACAAGGACCAGCCGGTCAGTTTTTCGGCCACCGGGTTCATGAAGGTGATGATCCCTTTCGCGTCTGTTGCCATCACCGCGTCGCCTATACTGGTTAAGGTGACACGCAGCAACTCGCGCTGTTCCCGGAGCTGCCGCTCAGCTTGATGTCGGTAAAGCGCCAGCTCGATCTGCGTGGCCAGGTCGCGCATTTCAAACGGCTTGAGAACGTAGCCTAAGGGCCCGGTAACCTTGGCGCGAGCCAGGGTGGCGGCGTCGGAATGAGCCGTCAAATAGATCACCGGCACATCATATTGTCTTTGGATCGATTCGGCTGCCCAGATACCATCCTTTTGCCCATTAAGCTGAATATCCATGAGGATGAGCATTGGTCGCAAAGTTAGGGCCATGTCCACAGCCTCTTCGCCCTTCGAGGCTATCCCCGCGACATCGTAGCCCAGCTGTTCAAGCTTATCGCTTAGGTTCTCGGCGACAATGCCCTCATCCTCAACAATCAGAATCGATGTCTTGTTCATTTGTTCAGTTTTGTGAGTTTTCAAATAGTATTGTGAATCGGGTTCCTTCATCTCTTGCGACCTCTACAACACCATGCAGTTGGCGAGCAAGCGTTTTTACAATGCGCAGGCCAAGTGAGCGGGAATTCTCCCAGTCGAAGTCCGGCGGCAGGCCGATGCCATCGTCATGAACGACTGAAGTGCACCTTTCTCAGGGTGTCCTCGAAAAGTGACACGATCACCTTGCCGCTGTCGCGTCCCTGAAAGGCGTGTTTCAAGGCATTGCTGAAAAGTTCGTTTAACATCAGCCCGCAGGGCACCGCTGCGGTCACCGACAGGAAAACCGGTTTCAGGTCGAACTTTAACTGGATACCGGAGGCAGCTGATCCTTGTGCCCGCCATAGATACCCCATAAGACTTTGGGCATAATCGGCAAAATCTACATGAGCCAGGTCGGCTGACTGGTATAACTTTTCATGGACCATGGCCATGGAGCGCACCCGGTAATTCACATCCTGGAAAATGGCACGCATAGCGGGGTCCTGGACTTCGTCAGCCTGCATATCCACCAGACTAGAGATTACCTGCATATTGTTCTTGACCCGGTGGTGAATTTCTTTGAGCAGCACCTCTTTTTCGGCCAGGGTGGCTTTCAGGGTCTCTTCCGCCAGCTTAATCGGTGTCAGGTCCACCGTGGCGGAGGCAACACCAATAACCTGACCGGACTCGTCGTGAATCGGCTCCCAGCACACGTCCAGAAATAACCGTCCACTTGGTCGATTTAACCACATTTGCTCACGGAGCTCAATGTTCTCGTGAAGCACACGCTGTTTGATGGCGGTGATATGTGCGGCTTCCTCGGGAGTAAAGAGGTCCCGGTCGAAGTGGCCGACAATTTCTTCCTGCCGGGACGTACGTTGGTTATACGCCCAAATGTACTTCAGATCACGGTCCTGCGCCGCTACAGTAATAGGTGCATTGTGCAGGGCAAGTCGGAAGCGCTGCTCGCTCTCGCGCAAAGCGTTCTCAGTAGACTTGCGATCGGTAATATCAAGATTTAGCCCCACCCAATTAGTAATTGTTCCCCGCTCGTCTCTCACAGGTCTTCCTAAAGCCAATACATATCTGTATGAACCATCAGCGGCCCTGAAGCGATGCTCTCTGTTGAAATCTTCTCCGGTCTCAACACAGTGGAGCCAATGCTCCTTGGTGGGCTCCACGTCTTCGGGTGGCAGCAGGTGTAACCAGCCAAGCCGTTGAATTTGCTCCATTGTCATGTCCACCAGCGCCAGGAAAGAGGGACTCACATAGGAACAATAACCAACTGCGTCAGTGACCCATACGCCATAAGCTATCGTCTCGCCGATAGTACGGTACATCTTTTCGCTATCCTTCACTGCCTGCTCGGCTCGTTTGCGTTCGGTAATGTCCTGAATCACGGCAATCGTGCGGTCAATTTTGTCATCTTCGAAATGGATGACATTTCCGGAAACACTCACCCAGATGGCAGTTCCATCCTTTCTAAGGTAGCGTTTCTCATTGTGCCATTGATCGGCATTGCCTGTACGAACCTTCTCAAAACCTTGGACTTTGCGTTCTCGATCATCGGGATGGGTTATCTCAAGGGACGTCATCCGGCACAGCTCATCGGGTGAATAGCCAAGCATATCGGCAAATGCCCGGTTAACTTTCAAAAAACGCCCAGTCGTAGGATCGGCCTGAGCCTTGCCGATAAGGCTGCGCTCGAACATGGCTTCATACTCCAGCATTTTTTCGCGCAATGCGTTTTCAACCGTCATGCGTCTGTCGGCCTCTTTTTTGATCAGTCTGCGGGCAGCGGCAATTTCCATAATCTCATCATGCGCAGCAGTTTCCGAGGAATCCGCTGCTGTGAGAGATTCAATTGCTTTACCCACCCTGCGCTCCGCCCATTTCCCGCTCAAAAAACCGGTCAAGGTTGCGCCAATCAATATTGCGCTAAGAGCGATTCCTGCCGACATCATCGGCTCCCTTATTGCAACAGGCGAGATGTCAACCTCGACTTTCCAATTTGAAACCTCAGAACCGGCGGTGACGTGGCTCGCCAATTTTTCCGCTGACAGTTGATTCAGCTGAGCGATTGTTTGCTCCTGGGCATCTTTCAAAGCCAAGTGCCAACCAGGAGGTAAGGAGACCTTTTCGATTTGATCCTGAAAAAATTCTGTGGATAGGACTGTGAGGATTGCAAATTTTGGTTTTCCGTCGCGAATTACCGGTACAGCTATGCCAATAAGCGGTTTTTGGTCGATAGGACTATGAAACAGATCACTTACCGCAGGCTTGCCGGTCTGCATGGCAATCGGACCCGCCAGCCGCCCATTCGAGTCTTTCACAACGGGCAGTTTGGTTCCAAAAGGGCGCCGCGTACTCATTAAAAGTTGCGGCTGTTGATTCCCATCCGATATAACCACATGTGTGCCGAAGCTCCGCTGAAAATCTTGGGCTTCTTGATAAAGTAAAGGCCAATTTGATATATCGTCCACAAGCGGTGATATCGCAAGCATATTAAGCGCCTGGATCCGGGAACTGATCGCATTATCGGTATAAAGAACTACATTTCTTGCCAGGATCGATGCTTTCTCAATTTGTTCTTGGTGAAGCTCATGGATCTGCAAGCTAGCTAAAATCGCTCCAAATAAAAACAATGGTAGCATGCTTAGCCATATAATCCTTGTAAGAATCTTGGATAACCGTACCCTTCTCTTTATCCTGGTCAATTGACTGATGGGGCGGGAGTCGCTCACTGGGGGGCTCCTATATTGCCGATGTTTTAAGGGCTTGTTCAATTTTTGGGGCCGCTTCTCAAGCCTTTGTTGAAAGAGCCTCCGTACATATTGCATTAAACCTTTAAGCGGAAAAATTCACAATCAATAACGCTCTAAGATGGGCTAACAATTGGGGCAAACAATGATTTGATTGTCGACAAACCCCAACCACAGGAATCTATGGAACAGATTGCTTACGCTAATATTTCGGATGCTTTTCGTGAAGCTTCGCACTTGAAGTCTACTCATCCGTTAACGGCAACAGTAGTTATGGTAAAATTGGAATAAGAACAGATTCTGATGAGGTTTGCTCTGGTTACCTTAATTTGTTGTTAACCGAATTTATGTCCTTTTCACTTCATCCAGTATTTTGCGGATCAAAACTGCAATATCTATTTTTGTCAACGGTTTCATGGCAAATCCCTTGATGCCAATATCTCTGATCTTTTCTTTTGTAATTTGATTGCTGTAGCCGGTACAGAGAATGATGGGCAGGTTCGGGCGGATCTGCAGCATTCTTTTGGCCAGATCAATTCCCGTCATCTCGGGCATGGTCTGATCGGTGATGACCAGATCATAGGCATCAGGCTGATTTCTGAAGATGTTGAGCGCTTCAAGGCTGCTGGTCATGATCGTTACCGTATAGCCAAGCCTTTCAAGCATCGACTTTCCCATAGTCGCAAGAATTTCTTCATCGTCAACGAAAAGAATTCGCTCAGTCCCAAAGGGTATCAATTCGACAGGTTTACTTTCAGTTTCCGTTCGGCTTTCAACAACCGGGAGGAAAATTGTGAAGACTGTACCCTGCCCAGGTTCGCTTTGACAGGTTATGCATCCGTGGTAACTCTGGACTATTCCATGTACAATAGCAAGACCCAAGCCGGTGCCTTTGCCTCTCTCTTTTGTAGTAAAATATGGTTCGAAAATCCTCTCTTGTATCTCCTTTGGTATTCCTGTCCCGTTATCCTTAATAGACAATTCAATGAAATCTCCGGGTTCGATATTGGGACAGATCCGGGAATCCGCTGCTGAGAGTATTTTATTTTTCAAGGTAATGGTCAGGATCCCCCCGGTCTTTTCCTCCATGGCATGATAAGCATTGGTGCAGAGATTCATCAATATCTGATGAATCTGAGTCGGATCGGCCATGATAGTCCCGGTCTTTGCATCGATATTCTGCCTGATAGTAATGGTCGTCGGCAAGGAAGAACGGAGTAGTTTTATGGTTTCCTTTACCATTGTGGCAGCCTGCAGAGGAATTTTGTTGGTTTCGGCCTGCCGGCTGAAGGCAAGAATCTGATTAACCAGTTCTTTTGCCCTGGTTGCTGCCAGAACCACCTGCGCTAGGTCGCTCGCGGTAACCGACCCGGGAGGGGTATCCTCCAGGGCCATTTCGGTATAACCGAAGATAGCTCCAAGGATATTATTGAAGTCATGGGCAATCCCTCCAGCCAAAACACCGATGGCCTCCATCTTCTGGGCCTGGTTGAGCTGGGCCTCGAGTTGAACTTCGTGCGTCACATCACGCTGCACGGCCACATAGTTGATAACCGCGCCGACGGCATCCCGAACGGGCGAAATGGTAGCCTCCACTTCATAAGGTTTGCCATCCTTTCTGATGTTGATAAAATGGCCATGCCATGCTCCACCCGACTTCAGTACATCCCACATTCGGCAGTAAAAGGTGGCATCATGTTTTCCGCTACTGAGGATGCTGGGATTTTTGCCAATCACCTCCGCGCGGGTGTAGCCGGACATTGTTTCAAATGTCGGGTTGACATAGACGATGGCCTTACTGGTGTTGGTGATAATTATGGACTCGGCGGACTGTTCGACAGCCGTCGCCAGCCTGGCCCGGGAGGCTTCGGCCTGCTTACGCTCGGTCAGATCGGTAAATGTAATAACAACCTGTTGTATGTCTCCGTCCATGTTCCGGACAGTGTAACCGTTGCATTGCACCCAAATCGTGTCTTCCCCATTAAGTCGGGGTATTCCCACAATTACGTCCGAAATCGTCCCTTCAGCGGCCTGCAATGCCTGGTTCACAGGGTATTCACTCAGTGGCATTTCCGAACCATTGTCCCGGATGAAATGCCAGACAGGGTCGCTGGCGGTTTTGCCGAGCATTTGTTCCAGAGTCAGGCCGAGCAACCGGGAAGCCATTGGGTTTGCATACAAAATGCGCGTATCCGGGGCACATGCCACGAGAGCAATTGGCATGTTCTGGACCAGTTCACGGAATTTTTTTTCGCCCTCTATCAAGGCCTCCTCTGCCTGCTTGCGCTCGGTTAGGTCGCGTGCAATGCCCTGGATGGCAATCGGTTTACCTTCCCGACATATCAGTGAGGATTGGGTTTCCGTGTAAACCTGCCTGCCATCCTTTCCGCGAAGTCGAAATTCCGTCGGATGCTTCTGATAACCGTTAGCTTTGATTTCTTCCGTAACCTGAAATGCCAGCGGCAGTTGATCTTCGGTAAGCAATGAAGCAAACGTGAGCGTGGCAATGTCCTCGCGCTGGTAACCAAGCAAATCCAGCGCCGCCTGATTGGCGTCCAGAAACTTTCCAGCAAAATCATAAAGGAAAACACAGTCGAGTGATCGGTCAAACAAAGCTCTGTAACGCTCATCGCTCTCACGCATCGCAGCTTCCGCCTGACGGCGCATCTCATCCTGCCTGAGAAAGTCGAGCGCGAAGGAGACATCACTGGCTGCCTCCTTCAGAAGGGAGATTTCATTGTCCCGAAAAAGGCCTATTTCGCTGGAATAGACCATTATCCCACCCCATACAGCGCCGTTCTGGCGGATAGGAAAGGCGGCCATGGCCCTAAAGCCAGCCCGATTCGCCAGCGTGTACCACGGATTGTCATTTGGGTTTTGGGCGAAATCATTGCAAATATAGCTTTTCCCCTCGCTGATGACAGTGCCGAACAGTCCTTGCCCCTCCGACCCTTCTTCCTTATACATTGTCAGCTGCGAAAGATAGTCGGATTCATCCCCCCACTGGGCAACTGGGTTGATCCACCTCGTCTTCACATCGGCCTGCCCAATCCACGCCATGCTGAATTTGCCCAGTTCCACAAGTACGCAACAGATTTTCTCAAACAATTCTTCGCGATTGCGCGTCCAGACGATTGACTGGTTGATCTGGCTCAACGCCGCATAAAGTCGAGTGAGACGGAGAATCTCCTGCTGATGGGCTTTCTGCACTGTGATGTCGCGGGCGATTTTCGACGCGCCGATGATGTTGCCTTGGGCATCCTTGATCGGCGATATAGAAACTGCGATGTCAATCAGCCGTCCGCCCTTGGTCTGGCGCACGGTCTCAAAACACTCGACCTTTTCACCACTCCTGATTTTCTCAAGAACATAACTCTCTTCCACCCGTCGTTCGGGTGGAAACAGCCGCAAAATTGAAGTGCCCACCATTTCATCAGCTGTGTAGCCAAAGATTTTTTCCGCGCCCTTATTCCAACTGGTGATTATACCATTCAGATCTTTACCGATGATGGCGTCCTCCGACGACTCAACAATCGCAGCCAAGCGTCTCATTGCCATTTCAGCGGCGTTGCTTTCAGTGGTCTCAGGATTTCTCATAAGATCGCATCTCCTTCCGGAGTATCAAGAAACCTTTTCTTCTCTTAATTACGAAAGGTTTATCCTTAAGTTCTGGTCATGTTCCTTTAAATGGAACAATAAATCCTTTTTTAGAAAATACAGAACACCTTTCGAGTGGTCGGCATTTTGGCAAGATTACGATTAAACATTGAATAGTTTGGAACCGGTGGAATCGCAGGAGACTTCTGAGCTATCCCGGTAAATTAGGTAAATTACGCCTCATG
This sequence comes from uncultured delta proteobacterium, assembly GCA_963835305.1. GTDB lineage: Bacteria > Desulfobacterota > Desulfobulbia > Desulfobulbales > Desulfocapsaceae > Desulforhopalus_A. The sequence continues at coordinate 431,602 of CAWIEU010000002.1, read as the reverse complement.
TCGGCACATGTCGTCAGCACTCAGTCGACAAGGCTTGAAGCGAATGGCTCACAGAAAGTTTCTGTTGTCTTGACAACAACACTGCACTTTCTAAAAGATGTCCCTCGGTATGCTCAAATACTGCGATAGGCGACAATCCTGCATTTTATGGTATCATAACCTGTAAGCCCTTCCGCTTTTCTCAAATCTACGGGAGGTGCACCATGAAAGTGCCCAGGCAGTCGATTCCCATCTGCAGTATCACCGGGCCAACTCCAAAAAAGATACCGTGAAGACCTGTGAGAGTTTGTCCTCAATCGTTTCATTGTAAAATTCAAGCGACCAAAAGGAACCGTTACTCGGTATTCGCATTTTTCTACAACTTCATCATCAACAATGGCCTTCCAGCGCTGACCAATCCCTGCAACAGTTCCGTCATCAGAAAGATTTTTAAGCGTCCGCAAGCTATCCAGTGGATATATTGTCGATAAAGAAACTGTCGATAAGATCATCTTTCGAACTATGAACATCCGGACCAGGCATATTCTGGAGCTGACGGCCCGGAGCAACATGAGAGTCGATGAACTTAAACCTCACGCCGGCAGATATTCAGGAGAGAAGTCTGACCATCCAGAAACCCAAAAGTGGTCTTTCTGAGAAAACGGTTTATGTTCCACAAAAAAGATGGGTAAGGTTAACCAATTACATAAATACCAATGATATTGAGCGAAATGATCGGATTTTACCAATCTCCTATCTTGCCATCTGGTCTATGGTGAAAAAGGAAACTCGATTTGGAGAAACGAGCTTGCCAATCCTCAAAACCCAATAAAATCACACGATCATTTTACGATTCTGTCTTGTTTTGGACAGCAGTGTGTTCCTCAGTTACACAGCCATCGTGCCCTTTGCCACATTTACTACAATTAACGGTCACTTTATCCTTGATGTCACCATATTTTTCCCGGTATTCATCAGGCGTCATATTGCATATAAGGCCACAGCCGCATTCAGGGCATTCCGATTTGATCTGGTATCTTTCCTTTGCCATGTTTTATCTCCTTCGCATCGATTGTTCTATAGTTTCTGCCACTGGACCATTACTTCCAGGTTTTGAAACATATTTCGCCGTCCTCCGGTACGACGAACATTAACAAAGCCCATTGAAATAATTGAACTTATAGAATAATTCTATTAAGACTGCTCTTTCAGGGCATCCAGCATTTCAAGGTCACACACATCAAGAATCAGATTATCCTTTTCAGGCCGATCTCACAAGATTTTCTTCGTTCTCTGTTATCCTCATGTCAGGACTTCCACTTTCTCGGTCCACCATTGGTTCACACTGAATTTCCCTGATTCAAACGTTATTATGATTATTTGACAAAAAATTATCAACCCGACGATATCATGAAATTTTCGAAATGTGTTCACATGATAAGAATTCTTCCTTTCGCACGGTCTTAAAGGTTGGACATCACAAAAGGATACTAATATTTCGGCAAGCCATATGAAAGCCCAAAAGAATAGAAAACCGGCGAAGGAGTTGCCAATTGGCTAGATCAATCTTTTTATCACACACAAGCATAGGTGCTTCTTGACTTTGTTGAGATCTTACAACAAAACATTTTTGTATGCCTTTCTTGCCTTTGATGCGATAAATTGAAAAGTTACGTTCAATTACAGCAATTGTATTAATGCCCTTTCTGCGAGTAATAATAACATCCACTCCTGCCCCATGTGAGGGACTGTCAAATCCTACACGATTTCCACCGGCAAGCCTTGAGAAGGGAGCACTCCCTATGTGGCTGCTTCAGGCCTTTCGTTCGTTATGAGTGCTTTCCCGTTATTGTCACTCGAAAAAGGAAACGCAGGGGAAACTAATCCTGTGGAAACCAATTTATGCTTCACGAAAATTGCTGGCAAGGTCAACCAAGGGTGTAAGAACTCTACTTTGCTACGTTTCTGGCGATCTGATTAATCGTAATCAATTGAAACAATTTGTGATTATCGATGTCGGTGAGTAGCAATCTCAACTTAAACCGTCGGCAGACGATTAACACCTTCAGAATGGCTATATTAACCATTTGGGTAACCCGCCGCCGTAAATGACCTTACAACGAAGGGGGAGGAAATCCCCCGGCTACTCGATTAGGTCCGACCGTAACAGATGTCGGTCCTGCACTCACTCTTGCCTGACTATATCGACTGAGATTTCCACCGCCGGAATCGTTCCTCTATTCTCAAGCCAGTGTGTGGTGTACCTATCCTCGGGCCAGCCTACTCCCGGTCCATAGTCCGTAGCGAGTCCATTTCGATAATCAGTGATCGTTCCTTGCAGTATGTAGACGGTGCCTGGTCTGTCTTTATGGTCGTGAATCGGGCCGAAGACGCCTCCAGGTTCGATGGTTACCATACGCATTCGAAGTTGGCGTCCTGTCATGCCCTCGATCTCAGAGCCGAGATCTACCGTTGTAAGTAACTTCACCATAACACCTTTCGTCGCTGGGGCGACCCGTTCGTTGCTCATCGTGCTCCCCTCTCTTTAGTTTCAGGGCCAAACGATCTTTCCGCAAAATAATAGACATTCGGTTAAGCCACATTTTTCAAGTTATTCAATACTTTTGTCACTGTTTGCCTGAAAACCTAATCCTGTCTGAGTTGAATATGTTCATGAGAGATGCCAATAACTCTTTCGACTCAGAGCCGATAGGATAGCATGCCGTTTATTGGTAGCGAGTTTCAGGAGGATCCGCACCTTGGTTCTGGCATAGTGCCACTCTTTCCAGTAACACATGCGTATCCGGCGACGAATCCACTCATCAACAAAAATTAAGCGACATCTTAGCTATTTAGGAAAGAAACAGATCCGCTGGCCGGCACCGACGATCAGTATTTCAGTGTCAAAGGGGAAAATTTCGCATGGTTTCTCCCCTTCCATTTCAAGCGAAACGATACTCTCTGCAGCCAAAATGGATGATCTGAGCTATCCCATTGAACTCACAGCCAAAACAATATTTGTCCTGTTGGACAAAGCAATGCGCCACCAACCGGTTACACAACCAGGCGAGTGATACCGGTTCATCGGGTGGCGATGGGCGCTGCTACATCTTCTTCAACATCCCCATTACCATTCCCGGCCGATATTCGCCAACTGTCGTGCGGAAACCGATCGATATACGGTTCCAGCCATTGATGGCGACAATTGCCAGGGTCAAGTTGACGAGTTCCTGTTCACTGAAAAACTCCCTTGTCGCAGCATACACCTCGTCCGGAGCATGATTGTCGGCAATCAGGGTGAGCGCTTCGGTCCAGGCCAGAGCCGCCCGTTCTCTTGCCGTGTAAAAGGGTGCCTCGCGCCAGGCATCGAGGAGGTAGAGTCTCTGCTCCGTTTCACCGGCTGCTCGTGCATCTTTCGCATGCATATCGAGGCAATATGCGCATCCATTGATCTGCGAGGCCCGCATCCTGACGAGTTCAAGCAGAGATTGTTCCAGGCCGCATCCGTGAATGTATTTTTCCAGGCCCAACATTGCCCGAAATGCACCGGGACTGACCTTGGCGCCATCTATTCGAGGTTGCATCTTGCTCTCCTTCCTTAAGCCAGGAATGGCTATACATGCAGGGAGGCTCGATGGTTCTGGCTTCTTCCTTTTACGGAATCCCTTGATACATACCGACTCCTCTTCTTCAAACCATCTGCCGCCCTGACTTTCCGCTGCCAACCAGAATCAAGAGTTACATTCAGAGGCAATACGTTTTTAGGGAGAGTTCGGAGAGGTATTCGGGAACCGATTCGCATCAAATTAAACTGTTATCACATGGCCTCCTGCTGTCAAGAAATCGTAAACGTTCATCGATACCCCATATGTACACGATCAAACCGCCCGTAAAATTGAGACTGAAATTGATAGACATCTTTTCATAATAGGTAAGATGTCCTGAATTACGCCTGACTCTGATTCTCTCCCTGATTTTTCTTGGCGGTTTTGTGACATTCGGCGCCTTCGGCCTCTATAACTGGGGTATCAGCCAGATGAAGGCGGCAAAAGCCTCCTCGTTTATCAACCTCATCCCCGTCGTTGCGGTATTTCTAGGCTGGGTCATGCTGGGAGAAGCCCTCTCCTTTCTGCAATGCCTGGCAGCTTGCGCTGTTATCGCCGGTGTCATTCTCACGCAAAGGAAGAGTTCATAAGAAATTCGGGCTACCCTGAGAGTTTCAAGAATTGACGTGATGCGATAGTCAAGAAACGTGTTATTCATAAGCCTAGACACCTATACATCTTTTTTTTGGGGAGACATGGAACCAAATTTATGCATGACCAGCAGACCTACCGCTCGGGAGAGTCTGTGATTATCCTCTATTGACCAAACAAGGTTAAGGTTGCAACATCCTGTAAGACTGCCAATCGTTCTTCTTTTGCACTGTTTTTAAGTAAAAAACCTGCCTATGCAGGAGCCCTTCACCATTCAGTTCACGGAACAAAAATCGCTTACCATACAATCATCTGCAGATGCAGTTTGAGGTTTATATTTCTCACAGATTTCCTCAATCAATATTGAGTAAGAAGGAGACTTGAAAATGGATATCACAATCCGCCCCCTTCAACAACAAGATCTCCCAGAGGCTGAACGCATATTTCGCCTTGCCTTTGGCACGTTATTCAAAATTCCCGATCCCATGTCATTCATGGGTGATGCCGATCTGACAGCAACTCGATGGCGCGCCGATCCGACGGCTGCGTTCGGGGCTTTTATCGGTAACGAACTGACAGGCTCGGTCTTTGCCGCGAAATGGGGGAGTTTCGGTTTCTTCGGACCTCTCACCGTGCATCCGGACATGTGGAATAAAGGCATTGCCAAAAAACTTCTCATAACAACCATGGAACTCTTTGAGCGATGGGGCACGCGCCAAGCAGCGCTCTACACATCGCCCGATAGCCCAAAGCATCTCGCGCTTTACCAGAAATTCGGTTTCTGGCCTCACTATCTGACTCCGGTGATGGCCAGGCATGTTGAAGAGCCCCCTTCAGCAGTTCCCTGGTCCAAGTACTCCGATATCCCCTTGCCCCGAAATTCGTGTCTTGCCGCATGTCGTGCCCTTACTCACGAAATCTACCCCGGCCTTGACATTCAACGTGAGATTCAGGCTGTGGTGGAGCAAGGACTCGGCGACACCGTCCTTATACATAATGGACTACACTTGATGGCGTTCGCAATATGCCATCTTGGCAAAGGCAGTGAAGCGGGTTCCGGCACTGCTTATGTCAAGTTTGGTGCCGTGCGGCCCGGACCGCCCGCCGCACATTACTTTGCCGACTTGCTGACCGCATGCGAAGCTCTGGCAAGAGAGCGAGGCTTGGATAAGCTGATCGCCGGGGTGAACACAGCACGTCATGCAGCTTATCAGTTAATGCTCGAGCGGGGCTTTGAAACATTTACGGTCGGGGTTTCCATGCTGCGGCCCAATGGGCACGGCTACAATAGGCCCGATTGTTTCGTCATCGACGACTTGCGCTAAAGGCGGATACTCTGAGAAAAAGACCATAGGATAAGGAGGACGGCCTACCGGTTTTTAAAAGAATTTATTCTTGTAACTGTACATTTTATTGATATATTCCAGAGCATATTTTGAGTGACGATAACAGCACGATTCAGGTGTACAGGAGCTGCGTTTCGTTCATGAAACAAGATGAACTCGTTTTACACTGAGAGCGACACTATGCCGCATTATGATTTGTTTGTAATTGGAGGTGGCTCAGGCGGAGTTGCCTGTGCGAGAACTTCGGCCGCTCTGGGAGCTAAGGTTGGTCTTGCAGAGGTTGATCGACTGGGCGGCACCTGCGTGAATCGCGGCTGTGTGCCGAAAAAGTTCCTGGTGTATGCATCGCACGCGGCGGAAGAATTGTGCAACGCCAAAAGTCTGGGTTGGACCTGCAATGGAGCAGCATTTAAATGGACGGAGTTGCGCAATGCAGTGCAAGCGGAGCTTCGCCGGCTTAACGGCATCTATGAGGGGCTTCTCGAAAAATTCAATGTGCATGTTTACCAGGGAGCGGCCCGTTTTGTCGACGCAAAGACCGTGCAGGTTGGCAGCCTGATTATCACTGCCGACCGGTTTATGATAGCTACCGGCGGTTCTCCTTTTGTGCCCGAAATTTCCGGCCGAGAACATGTAATTGTCTCGGATGACGCCTTTCTGCTCGATGAATTGCCGAAAAAGATGGCGATTGTTGGGGGTGGTTACATCGCCCAGGAGTTTGCCGGCATTTTTCATGGACTCGGTGTAGAAGTTACGATGGTGGTGCGCTGTGCTCGTCTTCTCCGTGGTTTCGATGTGGATCTTGCTGAACATCTGCGGGCCGAACAGGTAAAAAAGGGCATCTTGATTCAGTGCGCCAACCATGTGAACAAGATTGAGAAAACAGCTGCCGGCCTGCGCGTTATATGCGAAGAATGCGATAGTAAAACTTTTGATCAAGTCCTCTTCGCCACCGGACGCAGACCCAATTCCGCTGATCTGGGCCTGGGGGCAATCGGTGTATTGGTAAATGCTACCGGCGCCATTGAGGTTGATGAAAAGATGCAGACTTCAGTGCAAAATATCTATGCCATAGGCGACGTAACCGATAGGCTTAATCTGACTCCGGTTGCGATTCATGAAGGCCGCCTCTTTGCAGTCAACCATTTCGGCGGAGAAAATCGTCAGATGGATTACTCCAACATCCCTACTACGATTTTTAGCCAGCCGCCGCTTGGCACTGTGGGCCTGACTGAGGCTCAAGCCAGGGAACGATACGCTCAAGTTGTCATTTTTAAGTCGGTGTTTCGACCCATGAAATATTCCCTGGGCAGAATCGAGGAACAAACACTTATGAAACTCGTGGTAGACGGTGCTACCGACCGGGTCTTGGGTGTTCATATGGTAGGCCCGGATGCCGCTGAAATCTTACAGGGATTTGCCGTGGCTCTGCGTGCCGGTGCGACAAAAACCGACTTTGACCGTACCGTGGGCATTCATCCCAGTAGTGCCGAAGAATTTGTTACGATGCGAGAACCGTTTCTCCAGTGAGATGTTGGTAACCGCTCCCCACAATATCAGATGGCCCCGTAAGTTGATGCCTTCAGGCTTTTGGCGATTCTATGCTGTTCGTCCTCCGGCGTGGAAAGTTCAATTGCCCTATTAAAACAATCCCGGGCCTCCTCCGATCTATCATATCCATCTAACAGAATCTCCCCGCGCAAATTATGAGCCATGGCAAAATCAGGCTCTTTCTGCAACAGCGCATCTACTTTCTTAAGTGCGGCAGCATAGTTCGTTATGCCCATAAGCATGCCGATTTCCTGAATTTCTTTGCTGTAGGTGATATGCAGGCTAAGGTGTGTTTTTTTACCGAGGCCGACCAGCTCGAGAATGACGTTGATATCGTAGGATATTACAATAATTATAAGACTTATCCCAATGCTGTATATCAAAGGATTGATAACGAGCGCCATCATGGAGAAACCGTTCAGCAGGTTGAAAATTATACCTATGATACAAAATGGCCCGAAGAGGAGACAGCTGTATCGTAAAAAATCCCCAACAATTGTGAGATCACGCTTAGGGTTGGCTTTCATTGCCTCTCATAGCTCCTTCCGGATAGAGTCGTTAATTAAAGATTGGTGCAACTCTTCCCACGCCAAAATTGCAGTCATGCTCATTTCGTCCTTTTGTGATAATTGCTTGCTTTTATGGTAAAGTTTAAAAATTCCTTCTTCTGAAATGCTAGTATGTTCCTGTCACAAAGCTATCATTATAACATTACTTTTGCAATTATGTTGGCGCTGATACTCAATCAGTCGAATCCCGCAAACGGATTTGGATTATCCCCCTGAACTGACACAAACAGTTCCGATCGTCTTGAGATTTAAAGATTAAGGTATTATCTGTAACCATAGAGTGACGTCGCTCGTATAATTAAAAAATCGCATGCGGAAGACAACCGCTGCGAACAGGAACAACCGCCCTTCAATGAGCTGCATTTATTCAGGACTGAGGAGAGGAATATGTTGAATAAATATGTCATTCAGATTGTAGCGCTGCTATTGTTGCTTGGCGGCTGCACAAGCTCTCTGTCGCCGATCGACGACGCGAGCATCAAAAATCGCCTGGAACCCGGGCTCCGGGTCCTCTATTTTAATGGAAAGTACCGCAATGTTCGCCAGATGCCCAACGGAGACAGGGCGTTGCTGGAAAAAGGCCGTCCAGGCGCACCTATCCTTATAATCAACAACCAGTTTGGTTCAAATGAAGTTTTCGATAGCGGCAGAAATCAGGCAGTTGGTGTACAGATGAAGGGATATATCCACCTCGAAAAGGGGCGCTATGCATTCCAAGCCTTGTCAAATGATGGTGTAGAGATGATCATTGACGACAAAAGCGTGCTCATAGATCCCGGCGTTCATTCTGATCGCCTTTCCAAAATCGAAACTCTTTCTGTGCAGGAGCCCGGATGGTATTCTTTGATGGTCAAATATTTCCAGCGAAAAGGAACGGCGGCTCTCACCTTGTACTGGAAAACTCCTGAAAAAAATGAATTCGAAGTGATTCCCGCAAGTGCATACGGACATTTACCGGAAAATTCTAAAGATAACTAACAGCCTGCGATCGCATAAGAATCTCCTGCTGGCGCCGATAATGGCTTAAGCCCGCCGGACTCTTTTGATACTGCGAAACAATGGATTTGATGTCTTGCACCATCGCTCGCCTTTACCGTAATTTCCAAATTTTAGCCTCTTTTCGGCTAACAGAAATAATCTCCTATTGGTTCTCATAATTTCGGGTTATTATGGATCGTTTCATTCAAAATGATTTTCCGGATAAGTCAGTCTGCTAAAATCAGGATAACCGGCAATAGCTGGGATATCAGTTTTAATACTGATTTTGTTACTAATATAGACACATAGCTACATGATATAAAAAATCTCATATAAATAACTTTCCACAATAAGCCAAGCTGTCAGGTCAAAATCGCTTTAAGCTCAGCAGATGCTTGCGCATCTCTAACCAAACGAGCAGGAGAAAACCATGACGCATTATCTTCAAGCTTTTAAACCGCATGAGAATGATCCACTTACAGTCCTTGTGGCCAAAGAGGAGGATCTACAAGGAAGCGGCAATACTATCATCAAAAAATCGAAACAGAAGATAGTTTCTTTTACTGACGTCCGCAAAATCATTTTCGGCGATGAATTCCTGTTTCAGACGCTGACACCACATGAGATGAATATTCATTCGTTAGGTGAGCGATTAGCCCGCTTTGCAACACGCCCTTTTTCCGCTCCATCGTTATTTGAGTTCATGGCTGTGACAAAAGAACTGCTTGCAGGCCGTGAGCCCGAATCAAGCGAACACTCTGCCCAATTCTATCGGAATGGCGGTCTTTCACCCGCCGCCTTTCGTGTCTTCAAACGTTATGGCGATGATGTTGTTCTCTCAAGTGAACGTACACATTTTGTCGGTGACGTTATGTTGCTCGGTACTTTTACGGAAATGAAGAAGACCTTGAGCCGATTTGGCGAGAAATCCACTGTTAATCTGGATTTTGTCGGAGAATTATCTGAAGCAAGACGCACAATCGAATCAGAGGCACAAGTAACTTCCGTTATTCATGAGGATTATCGGCCGGTAGTCCTGACTATACCCTATTATGACGGCAACAATTTGATCCAGCCGGCACCTGTTCTGCTGCAACCAGGCGATGTGGTTTGGAACACCAACGCAGAGGCCATTTATATTCTGAACAAATTTACAGTCGACGATCCTCAGTCAGGTTATAAGACAGCTATGCCGAACCGCACTTTCGTCAAGACCAGTGGAGAGAATTGCAGCGCCACCACTTTGGTGGGTTACGGAAGAAACATGCACAATATCCTGCGTTGTGGGGATCGGGCTGTTATTTTTGGGCCTAACTAACGGTGGTTTTCTCAAATGGATCATACATTGAGTATTCCTTTCAGCCCTGGAATAATCAGCTTCGCTTTGCTCAATAAATCGCCTGAAGCGATATTTCCTCTCTCACACGCCACTACCACATATTGGTATGGCGGCGCCCAGGCTATTTATCAAGGTGTGCGGAGTCTCGGATCGGCGAATCAGCTTGGGATTTATCTGATATATTTGAGAGCTATATGGAATTTAAGCCGGTACGAGCTAATTGGCAGATTTAATCTGTTACACCCTTTTGGCCAAACACCAGCGTCATCAATTGATTAGAAATATCCGTCACCGAAATTTCAGTCTCTTGCTCAAACATGTGAAAGAGATAGGAAATGGCTAAGTTGAGGCCGTACGTTTCTGGCATTTCCCCATTCTGATTATCCTAAAAATGAGTTTCTTTTTGAAACGAAATTGAAAAAAAGTGTGATTGCTCTGCCAACTCATCAAGATATCAGAACACATGATATTGTGCGGATAACGGAAGACAATTGAGCCCGCGTTCTGCGTAAGAAATTAATAGTATATTGACACATTGAATATAAGTTACTATAAATGTTAGGTATTTGAGCCAGAGGATGCAATAAAACTCATTCGCTTGTTATGCCGGCTTTAAGGATTGATGCTTGAAAAGTCCCAAAAATCGAGGACGACTTCTTTCATGTAATTTTAATACCGAGACGCTTACACGAGGGGATCTGCAGCACATGTTTATCGCAAAGGAGATTGATTCTTGGGCTGATACAGTTGAGCACATGAATATGTGGAGTACACTCCACAATCTATTAGCTCCAGACAACCCCTTCGTATCCCCCCAATGGTCGGAAATCTGGTTTAATACTCATGCTGGCCGAAATCGGTGCAAAGTTTTTCTCTTAGTAGCAGCAGACAAAGGAGCGGAAGGAATAATCCTGCTTACCCATGGTATGACTCATCGGTTTAAGTTGCCGGTAAATACCCTTGAATCCATTGGCGTCGGAAAATCCGCTACCGATCGGCATTTTATCAGTATGCTGGAACCGCTGCTTACCCAAAATGCCGTCGACCCTCTGCTTGAAAAAATCAACAATTTTAAACATTGGGCCTTCTTTCGACTGGCACCCCTACCTGCTGAATATCCTTATTATCGAGACTTTCAAGCATCAGCAGAAAAATACGGCATGACTACTTTGATCAGGCCTTATTCAATCGGTTATAAGATTTGCACCGATATGGGCTGGGAAGCATATGAAAACTCCCGATCGAAGAAATTTAGAAAAATGATTAAAGCTGCCCAGAAAAAGATGCAAAATAACGGCTTGTTTTCGATTGAAGCACATACAGATGCCGGATTATCTGAAAAACTGCTCAATATTTTGCAGACGATCACCTTGAGAAGCTGGAAAGTAGAAGCGGGCAGTGATCTCTTTAATCAGGCATATCATGGCTTTTGGAAAATTGCATTTCTCAAAACGATGTCAGGAGGCCAAACAACTTTATGGGTGCTTTATCATAACAATCTTCCTGTTGCTTATGAATGGTCTTTGCAGCAGGGTAATTGCGTTATTGCTTTAAAATCAGATTATGACAAATACTATTCTGAATTTTCACCAGGAAATCTTCTAGCCTGGCATATTTTAAATCATTACTTTGAAAACAGTGTGTCAGAGATCAATTATTGTATGGGTGGTGGCGATTACAAAAAAAGATGGGCTACCAACAGCTATCAACTCAATGAAATGCTGATTTTTAATCAAAGCCTTTATTCAAAGGCCTGGCGAACAATATTGGCCAGGCAGGATAAGATCAGAACTTGTTATGAAACACTCAAAGGAATAAGGTACCGTTTCGGATACAAAGGAGATCGTAAATAATGCACCCCCATATTTCCGCTTATCATTCCTCCTTCCAGCTTCCGACTAAAACAAAATATTTAATAAAATATTGCTTTAATGATATCAAGTGGTTAAATGCTTTTGAAAAATTTTCTGGAGTAGATCTTGAACCCTTGCATCAAGTTATGGCAAGCGATGGAGTACCAATTGGCTTTTTGCCGGCTTATATTGAGAATGAGAGTGTTTGCGGAACCTTAAGAGATAGGGCATTTGGTCGTTTTGCTAAATTGCCGATTTTCAAGAACTGGGGTACCAGTAATGCCATCTCTTGTTCGTCACCGTGGGGTTTTTTCAGCGGCATAGAGTGCAGCGAGACAAACAAATGCCAAGTCGGTGAGGCGTTTTTAGACCACATTGATCAAATTGTGAGCAACAGAAAACTGTGCCTCAGTGGTTTTACTTTTGTTCCTGAATCATCTCTTGTTTTACGAGAACAACTTGAAGCCCATGGCTACAAATCAATTCCGCAATGCCCGACAACTTTTCTTGAGTTGAAATGGAGTAGTTTTGATGAATATGTTTCTTGTTTGCCTAGCAGAAATATCAGAAGCGTTATTCGTAGAGAGAGGAAAAAAGCTAAGAAATTATCTTTCGAATGGTTTGAAGGTGCTAATCTAAAAGAGCATGTATTTGATCGTCCACTATACGCTATATTAATGGATCTTTACAACAAAACATATCATAAATATTACGGTAAAAGATCAAAAATCGATACTGATTTTTTGCCGAATCTTTGGGAAATAGATAAAAAAAATCTTTGTTTATGCATCGCCAAGTTAGAGAAGAAAGTGGCGGCATTTTCTTTATTGAGAACGTTTGAAAATTCAGCCCATATTTTCATGGTTGGTAGAGATTATGATATTGCAGATGATTTTCACTCCTACTTCAATACTATTTATTACGAGCCAATAATTCAAGGAATAAAAAATGGTTGGAATACTATATACTTTCGGCCTGGAGTTTATCAGGCCAAACTAAAAAGAGGATGTCTTTTGGAGAGGTTATATTTATACATAAAAGGTCACAATATTTCGTCTCAAATTTTTCTTAATATCTATGCATCTATCGCAAGAAAATATTTCAGTTACAAATTCTCTTTCCCTAACCTCTTAAAACAATAGCAACTTCTTCATCAAATCTATTCAAGCAATAAACGGATAAGAAACTAAATTAATCTTGTTATCATTAAGAGCATTCGTGATGAATCTAGATATTAACGTAAGCCAGCTTCGTGTAAATCCATCTCCTGCATTTGAGATTAAACCACAGTATAAGACTAGTCGAACGAAAATAATACGTAGATCCCTTAAGCGTACATGGTATAATCTAAAATGGTTATCACGATCGGCCAGGATTTTTCTTTTTGACGTGATTCTTATAGAAGGACATGAAAAGCATTCCGGGCTGCCGGTTAAAACCCTCTACATCGGCGAATCAGATGTGCCAACTGCTAAATTTGGCAAGTTCTACTTCAATTCGGAGGCATATGATAAATATGATACTTTTAAATTCTTTATAGACACCATTTATTCCGATTATTCTATTATCTCACAAACCAAAAATATTAACGGATTTGAAATTAACCGAGAAATAAAGCAATATGAAAAACTAGCGGATATGATATTTATTGACACTGAAATTCTATTTCTCTATCTGCTTGATAAAAAAAAATATCTAACCCTTCCCCAAGGGATATGTTTTAAATTGAATATCCCGGATCGATGGGAGAACCTGATCTCATCTTTTCCAAGAAAGTTACAGAAGGAGCTAAGGCGCATCCTTAAACATGATTATCAGTATTACGTAGCTACTACGGATAGTCACTTTCATTATTTTTATCATTCCATGTATGTCCCCTACACGCAAACACGTTTTGGCGATGCAGCGGCGATTATTTCACAAGAGAAGGTCAATAAAATTTTAGAGGAGGGAGAGATACTACTTCTTTTCCGGAATAATTGTATTTTAATGGGGTCCCTCAATAAATTTGAAAATAAGAATTTACTGATCTGTTTTGCAGTCTCGGCTGAGAATATCCAACCCGAAATGTTTAAGGGAGCAGCTGAAACTATGGACTATTTTTGCATTTTGTCTGCATTCGAACATGGATGCAATGCAGTTGACTTCTTGTATAGTCGCCCTATTCTAGACAATGGTGCTTTTCGTTACAAACGTAAATGGGGAACTCGTATTGAAAAATTAGATCGACCAATGACTGACTTATTCTAGGCCCCTTAATCTCAATTCTGCCGTTATGAGTTTTCTTTCCAATCCATTTATTATCAAAACCCCGGAAGGATTTAGGGGTCGTGTGTTGCTAGCTACACCGGCAAGCCATAAAGATATGCAGATTGTCCGCCGTTATCAAACAAGAGGTATCAATGGGATAGATATCTTTTGTGCCTTGGGTATCAATAACGATGTCAAAAATGTGAACGACCAATACTACCCCAATAAAATATATGATATAAGCAATTTAACTCATCCCTTAGATGAATTTTGTAGTTTCCGCATAAAAAAATTGTGCCGAAAATCAACAAATAATATTTGAGTAAAAATGAGCTTCAACTATGCAATTCAGGAACAGATAGATTATTAGAGAAGACGAAGTTTAAATTTATGAGGGATAAAGGGAAGGTGATTGAGAAGTTTAATAAAAGCTGAATGTTTCCTGATATTATAGAATATGGAACCATAGGTACAACAAACAAAGCAATTTTCAGAAAAGTACAAAGAATATCGACCGGAAATGGGTAACAGAAATCGGACAATAATAATCGATAAGAAAATATAAAACAGTTGCATATAAAAATGGTGCTAATATCATTAACGAAGAGGAATATATTCTCTACCGCACCACTTAAATTGTTTCAGAGCATAAAAAACAATCACTAAAAAATAAATACAATAAGTAATACTTGTTCCTATGGCCACTCCATTGAGTCCCCATCCTCCAATTATAAAAAGATAATTTAAACCAAAGTTTAAGGCAACGAATGAAGCTACAGGAATATCAGATTAACCTGTTTATTGAAAGCGAGAGAAATAGACATAGCCGGGGAGGAAACAGCGTTAAAAAATATGCCTATCGTAAGTATTTTTACGATGGTAATAGATTGAACATATTTATCCAGATAGTATTCAATCGGGATGTGAATACTGTAGTTTAGACATGCTATCAGAGAGGAAGGATATACCCCATGAGGATCATGGGCTCGAATGAAATAGATTTTCACTCTTGCTCGATCACTTGTTCGACCGAATTTTTCCATTACCGGCGCCTGAGTAACACTATGAATAGCTTGTGGAATCGTCACAATGATACCAGTCGCCACAGTCGCTATCCCAAAGTAACCAAGTGCTTTTTCTGAAATCATAGCCAGGATCAGCGCTCTATCGGCGCTGGCTAGCAGCATGAGCAGGAGAGATAAAAACATCATTGGCAAGCCGATCTTGATTAATTTCCAATACATTTTAAATGAAATTTTCAATTCGGGAATAATAGTGCTTTTTGATAGCATTATAAGTATACAAGCAATATCAGCCAGCAATAAGCTAATCAAAACACCTCTAAATTCCCAAAAATATCCTAATATCACTCCAAAAACAGCTGCTATAAGCCCATACAACAAGTTTATATTACTTATCAGATAAAATCTTTTTTCGATTTTAAATACGGTCAGCAAATAAAATATAAGCTTATTTGTAAAAATCATTAAACCGAAAAAAAATGCAAAATCAACGTATTTTCTATCATAACCATTTATTCGCATATATTGTGAAACCATAATTAAAATCGCGGCTGCAAATATTGCATAAATGATATTTATATAAAAAGCGCTGTTAACTGCAGAATTGAATTGTTGAAAATCTTTTTTACCACGATAGTAAGGAGCTTCTCTGTTGAGAGCAGACAATGTTCCCAGATCAGAATACGATTCATAACTGATCGAAAGATCAAATGCATTTCTGAGGCCATATAGAGATGGGCCAAGAATTTTCGCGATAAATATTCCACTTAAAAGTTTAACAAACATGCGCAAACAGAGAGCAAGCGAATAATAAACGGATTTATGAAGAAGTTCTTTTTCAAGATTTAGATTAGGTTGAGTAATTTCCTTAGACATACAATTCATCTCTCCTGCTACACGCAGTATAACTGTGGATACAAATCCTTAATGCAAATAGGAGATCTGGGATTTGTAAATGCTCATCTTGAATTGTGACATTTTGACGACGTTGGTGAAAACTTTAATTTTCCATTCTCATCCTGCTGAAGATGATAATTGTTAGCCTTGCTCTTACCCACAACTGAATCGTGGTATCCTGAAAAATTTTTTGCACTGTTTGGCAGTCTTTTTTCTAATATTTTCCGCAAAATAGGCACAACTCGAAATTTAGCCAGATAGAAACATCCTGAGAATGCGTGTTTTCTAAAAATGCGAAGCACATGGTGTTTTCGATAAGAATCAGTCCATGGCAATTTATTCGTTAAAAATCCGGACATAAAATCAAATTCGGAATAACCATTTTCCATAGCCCATTTGATGTCGTAGCCACAAACAAGAAAACCGGGAGAGTAATCCGCATAATTATCGTCAAAAATTGTCTGCAACCCGACATATCGATTGATAAATGACATACCGATAACTCCGGCGATGGGAATGCCGCCCAGGCGCAGGAAGCCGATATGTAGATTTCCATTCGGTCTAATCTCTGAGGCAAGTGTTTGAAAAAATTGATAGGTTTCTTCAGGAATCGTGTTCGAAGCGCTCACTTTTCGGCTTTTTTGTTCCAACTTCTGATACTCATTGAGTAACATCGTAATATTTTCATCTCCAGTATGCCGTGTCATCGTGACGTCGCCCGCCTTTGCCAAACGATTTTGCAGATAGCGCCAATTCTTACGATGTTTTTTCGAGCGAGTTAGCAGATATTTTTCCCATCCCATCCGAACCGAAATTCATTTTCAGGTAAGGGCAAATATTGGGGAAAGTCAAATCCTGGTGATAATTATGTGAATTTTTAAAAACTGAACTTACTATGGACTCATACTCTTCATCAACGACTTGTTCCGGCAATACTAAAACATCCCATTTATTGCGATCATTTTGAAGGTATGTGAAGATAGCTTCTAATTGTTCGTTTCGGCGGTCAGGTAATAGAAATTGTGTCCGATCAGTAATAACCCGATGATACATGAGAGACATGATAGTTACCGGAAACCCTGTCATCCACTTTTTGAAGCGGATCATTGGAGCCACTCCTATAAGCTTACCCTTTTCATCCTTGACTGTCAGAATCGCCAGTTTGCTAGGACGGCGACATAAAAGGCAAGTATACAAACTGCGCAAATAGGAAAATGAATTAAAGACTGAGGCCTCAGGGCATCTTACAACCAACTCATCCCATTCCTGTGAAATTGCATCCCATTCCTCCAAGGCTGTCAATTCAGTGATAGTGATATTATTCGAAACAAATGACATAATCCCCCCGTTACCAGATTGCTACTCGAAATATAAATTAATTTTTATTCTAAATTCTACTTTATATTTCAGTCAGTTGTCGAGTATTGGATTAGCCATTTAAGGTAATATTCAAGGCTCTTTAGGAGCGCAAAAGCATTTTCTGAAAGATAAGCTTTATATCAAGTAAATTAGGCGGCACGCATCTTTCACAAATAGCACATTCCCGTTGGTTTTGTTTAAATGATTTCGCAAATTCCGGTATCTTTGACCGTCCCAAACTTGTATAAATGGCACTTCAAGGCAATTTCCCAGGGAAAAAGCTTCTTCCAGCCAAACAAAAACAGGGCATGGTTTCACTTCTCCGTTTACATCTATAAATGTCGAGATCCATGGAAAATTACAGCATAAAGAATTTTGCTTGAACTGAATTTTGGGAAGCATTTTGTTGTATAACAGTTCAAATTGCCTCAACCAATTGCTTATGTTGGTACTTATTTTCTTTTCTCGAGCTATTTTTTTACATTTCCGAAGCATTTCTCTCAAATACTCCTTGTCAATACGGCAAAGTTGTTCCTTCTCCTTTTCGACACTGAAATAATTCAGATCCTGGATATATACCGTGCTCACTTTAAGTTCCGAGGCTAATGAGATCAGCAAGGGTAATTCACTGACGTTTTCTTTTTGAAGAGCAAAATTAAACCGGATCTCCGGATATGGAGTTTGTTTCTTTTGTTTTAGAAAATTAATATATCTAATATTATCAATTACTTTCTGAAAAGACTCCTTTTGACGAACTCTTTTGTATGTCTCAGGTGTGGCGGCATCAATGGAGATTTTTATCTGCTGCGGCCCTGCAATCACCAGCTTTTCTATGATTTCTTGTGAAACGTTCAGATTCGTGGGAAAATTTACAATCGAGCCATTTTCTTTACAGTACCGGATCATTGTAAAAATATCCGGGTTGAGCAGTGGTTCTCCTAACCCGCTCAAATTTATATTTGCCGGTTTAATTTCATCATGAATTTTTTTAAGTATGTGGAAATCCATATGTTTGGGGTGTTTGACAATATATCTCCTGCCGCAGGACAGGCAATTCATGTTGCAATAGCTGGTTACTTCGACCTGCACATGTCGAGGCAGTTTAACCCCGCGTTGCGGTTTTATTAGAATATCATGGGCTAAAGCTAGATATTTTTTCAAATCAGATAAGCCTGGCATGAATAGACCGATAAAGTTTGCTGTTCCTTCAGATAAGGAATCTCTTTGTATCAGTGCATAAGCTGAACATGGCGACTTCCTCTATTTTCTCTGCACTGCTAGTGTCTCACATTATTTTTCACTCGGTATGAGCTTCTTTGTTAGATTTTGGCAGGGAGTCCGAGTTTCCATCTCTTTAATGGTTTCAGCGATACCATCGCTAAATTTTATAGGAACGAATCCCAATTCCTCCTCGATCAAACTCGCAGAAATTTTCTGGTCACAGGTAATTCGAAAAAAGATATCCATATTAAAGGGGAGCGTAATTCTAGTGGCTTTTTGAAATACCTCACAACAGAAAGCTATCATGAACGCCAACCAAAGTGGTAGTTTCAAGGGAAGAAGGGAAATATCATATTGTTTCGCAACCTCCGCAGCAATCTCTTTTATGGAGAGAGGTTTTCCATCGGCTACACAATAAATTTTGCCATTAGCCGATGGATGCAATGTCACGCAAAGAGCTGCATGAATAACATTTTTGACATACACCAGAGTTCGCTCTGCCTTGCCGCCGTCAATCAAAACAAAAAATTTCTTTCGCACAGCATTAATAAGTTTGACCATATTTCCCCGGTCACCATATCCATATACAACTACTGGCCTCAGGATTGTTGTGTTCAGGCTGTATTTGCGGTGGTACTCATTGACCAGATGCTCTCCGGCGAACTTACTTTCTCCATAGTAAAGAGGAGTGTCAGAGTCCGGATTGATATCATTTTTTATTTTTTCAGCTGCCGGCACCCCGGCAGTACTGAAAAATATAAATTTTGCGACACCTTTCTGCCTGCATGCTTCTAAAAGGTTTTTCGTTCCTTGAACATTTACCTTTCGAAAATCCAATGTGCAGGCATCATGCGGCAGATGAAGCAAAGCCGCCAGATGATATACAATCTCAGCACCGTCTACTGCAGCATTCAATGAAGAAGGCTCGCAGACATCTCCCTTGACTATAGAGACACTTTTTAATGCGGAGAAGCAACTCACGTCGCTCTCCTCTCTCGCTAGTACTCTGACCTCATTGCCCTCCTTCGACAATTTCTCAACCAGATAGCGGCCCATAAATCCGGAACCGCCTGTAACTAAAACTTTTTTCCGACTACACCATACGGCATACCTTCAACCATGGCGATATTCTCCTTCGAGTGCAATTTATACTAGCCGGAAAGTCAATTTTCATGCTATTTTATGCTGCTTTTTACGACTTTATACTTCCCGTTTTCTTCAATTCTAATTTCCTTACAACTCACGACCTGAACGGACACATCATCTCCAAGGATTGTCTGGACTTTTTTTTGGATCTCCTCGGTATCTCTTATCATACATTTGTCCATCCATTATAACCTTGACGATAACGGAATTCAGAGATTCCTGAATTAACTGGTATTGCAAAAGCCCTCATCGTTTTTTCTATTGCGGTAGTGAGCCGGAAAGGTGAAATTTTATTTCCGCCAGGAGTAATGATATATTCAGAAGCTCGGCCGGCCGCAGGAATCATTAGTGACAAAGACCGGTCACAGCTGCAATTACCGGCTACCAATGAACCTCGATCACCTATCTTTATCTTATGAGCGGCATTGCTCTATTTCTCAGGTCAGTAAGAACAATATCCCCCACTTCTCCCGGATTTACCGGGTTATTCATCGTGAAGTATTTCTACGATAGACATCATCTTCGTTAATATGATACCCCTCGTGTTTCTCGCACTCCCAGGCGATTTCTTTTATTTCGGTGCATCCATATATATCAAATACCTCTGCCCCGAAATTCTTTTCAATAAATTTTCTCATGCTAGGTTTCGAGATACTCAGAACCTGTAAATATCCTTTTCACAGATGGAGTTTCGATTTTATTCCGTTCCATTTCCTGGGCAATGCGAAACAGATAGTTGGGTGGTGAATCGATATCATTCGCTCCCCAGTCTGAGCAATCCATCAAGATTCTTTTCTGGCTCCTCGAAGAGAGAAAAATATTTGATTCGAAAAACAGGATTTGAATATAATTTATTCAGATTACGAGCTTCCAGCTCTGCAGGGAGGGCAGTATCAAAGATCGCAACATGGTCACTTGGTTTAAGACCGCATTCCAGTCTTGCCCTGAATTTCGACAAATATTTCTTTCGAAACCACGTATGCTTGTCAAAATATGTCCAAAGAGGCTTGCCGGTTGAGCCGCTTGAATGACTTTTAGGTATCTTTGCAAATGAATAGTTGCTGGAAAGGAAAAGTGACCCATTCTGTTGGATAACTCCTCTATCAATCAGAGGATAATCCCTTAAGTCTGAGATATTTTTGAAGCGTCGAGGATCAAGTCCGCGCTCTTTGAACGTGGTCCGGTAGTAGCTTACATTGTTGTAGGCCTTAAGTAGTTGTTTTTTAAGAAGAATGAATTGTAGATGCGAAAGTTCCTCATGTGACAAATAAGGACACCTCTTGAAGGTTATGACGTCATAAATCCAAGGGGTCATATATCTTTTTTCCAAAATATCACTTTAGAGCCCGCCCGTGGTCATAACTTTCCGGAGTACCGCTTTTGACCTGGTCGCGGTTCTCTTTTAGAACCATCGTCGCAACATCCTGAAAATAATATTTTTTTTTCTCTTTCTTAAGTGATCGGCGATATACATTAGAGTACTCTTCCGCCACATGCCGCCAACTGTATTTCTCTATCATTTTTTGGCGATTCTTCTGCCCCATTTTCTTGCGAAGATCTGGCTCATGCATCAATCTAAGAATAGCGTTCTTAATGTCGTTCACATCAGTTGGTTGAACCAGAATGCCATTATCCTCTGAAATGATCCCTGGAATTCCTCCAGTGTCCCCCCCGATTATAGGAAGAGCGCACGACATTGCTTCAAGAAATACAATGCCAAATGATTCCGCGAGTGACGTCAGAATAAAAACATCACTGTTTCGAAAAATTCGCGGTAAATCCTCATTCACACAATATCCATGAAAGGCAACGACTGATTCCAATGAGTAATGTTTACAGAGTTTTCTTAACTCTGCTTCATAATTGCCCAGGCCGACGATCTCCAGGGAAATATTGGGATTCGCTAGCTCAGCCATGGCAGCCAAAACATATTGGATCCCCTTTCGTTCAAGCAATCGACATACTGTTACTAATTTTAATGATTTACAGGTATTATCCGGAGCCAGCGGTTTAAAAATTTCGGTATTGATTCCGTTTGGAATAATTTCAATCTGCTGTGTCGAGTCTGTTTCCAGTGCAGTTTGCTTCAGGCTCTCGCTTAAGGCTACAATGGCTTTGGCATTTTTCCAGATTCTTTTGGTCAACGGTTTTAAAAAAAAATGAATCAGCTCAAGCAACCAATTGAAGCGATCATAATGGGGAACATCAGATCCTCTGAGAGAAACAATGTAGGGGATTTCTCTATGCCTTCCGGGAAATAGGGTCAGAAGCCCTGTCGGCATACTGAAAAAGTAATGCAGAATGTCGTAATCATTCTTTTTCACAAGCTTCAGGAGTTTAAAATATGCAAAAAACACGTAAACGAAGGCACCTAGAAGGCCGCATTCATGAATGCTTTTCCGCCAGGTTTTTACTCGATGAAGCGTAACTCCTTCTAAGACCTCAAAGTTTTTACATCCACTGACTCCCGAGGTTAGAACATCGACGTCATGACCCAAGCGAACAAGCTCTCTGGCAATGTTACAGGTAGCCCGTCCTGCACCGCCCCCCATGGGGGGGAACTCATAATTCAGCAATAAAATTTTCATTTAATTCATTCTGAAAAAGGAGCGATTTATCTTGCAAAAAGATTTATTTTACAGGCAATAATCGGAAAAGGTATGTCCTTCTTTTGTTTGTAGACATCCTGTGTTGATCCTAACGAAACATACAGGTAGTGTCAATTGTTATGTATAGTTATATATAACTATTTCATGTCATCTTTTTCAAAAGCTGTTAAAATTATTGGACTTTGTTCCACGCGGAATGGTTGAGGAGATACCTGCCTCTCTTGCAGAGATGACAATAATCTTAAACCTCCCATTAACAGAGGATTTGTATGCACCTACAAGCAGGTTTTCGTAATGCAGACCCCGCCCACGATGGATTTCAATATATTGAGGACCTGGCCACAGCCTACTGGTATTCCGAAGTTCTTTTTACTGCCCTTGATTTGCAGCTGTTCATGCATCTGGAGCAAGGAGTATGTACAGTCACGTCCCTGGCAGAGGTAGCATCCAGCAGGGAGCCCGAGCTGTTTCGGTTGCTCCGGTGCCTGGAAAGAATGGCGCTTATTTCCTGTGGTGATTCCTTTTGGCTGAACAATCCGATAGCTAGCCGATATCTCGTGCCGGGGAAAGCCGATTACATGGGGGAGTTTTTCCTTTACCGCCGGTATATGCAACCCAATTGGCACAAACTTACCCATAAGATTCTGGTTGAAAAACAAACTACAGATAAGGAACAAGAGCCTCTCAGCTATAGTCGGAGAAACTCTCTTTATGTTTGCGCCATGGATACCCTGGCACGCCAGAAGGCAAAAGAGATTGCCGGTTATCTGAAAAATGCAGTTTTCAATGGTCCGGTCCTCGATGTCGGTGGTGGTGCTGGGAGTATGCTCCGGGCCTTGCAAGTGATCAGACCTGGGCTCACCGGAGTAGTTTTCGATATTCCCGAAGTTATTGAAGCAGCGAGAGAGCTATATCCCAGGGAGACCGACTGGATCGGCATCAAAACCCTGATAGGCGATTTTCGATCAGCTTCTCTTGGAATTTTCCATGAAAAAGCAATCCAATCAGGGTTTTCCCTGATCATTCTCTCCAACTTTCTTCATGCTTATGGACCTGGGGAAGCAAAAAACCTGCTGTTAAAAGCAATTTCCCTGCTGGCGCCGAACGGCCTCATCCTCATTCATGATTATTTCCCCGATCGCCACGGCATATCCCCGCAAAAAGGCGCACTATATGATCTGACCATGATGCTGAACACCTATGACGGTGCCTGCCATGAAACTTCAGTAATACTTGAGTGGCTCAAGGAGGGTGGGATTGGGACAACCAGCATAAAGAATCTGGAAACAGACACTTCAGTGATCTTGGCTGGAGGCGATCCTCAGCTTCATATCGACAAAGCCCCATGGATCGAAACGGCTCAAGAACTTGGTTTTGCTCAAGCCGTGACAATTTCTCCTGAAGATGTAGTGACCGGGGCATGGGTACAGCAGAAATGCAGATTCGGCTGTGCAGGTTTCGACAAAAATCTGCAGTGTCCACCCCACACCATGGACTATGAAGAAACGCGAAAAATGCTCGATTGCTATTCCATCGCCATGTTGGTACAGGGACAGCCTCCGGGCAAATCGTTTCACCAAAAACTGCTCAGTCTTGAAAAGAAAATGTTTCTTGCTGGCTGCCACAAGGCCTTGGCCTTTGGTGCCGGCCCTTGTCCGGTCTGCAGGAAATGTCCCGCTGACGGCAAATGCAGGCACCATAATTTAGCCAGGCCATCCATGGAAGGTTCCGGCATAGACGTGTATGCCACAGCCGCACAGGCCGGGTGGTCCCTTTCTCCGGTCACAAGCAGGGATGGATATGTAAAATATCTCGGTCTTCTCCTGGTGAAATAATGAAAAGAAAAATATTGCTCGTGCAGCTTCCGACATCTCACCTGGGTGCCGGGGAAAAGGTTTATCCCCTTGGCTTGGCAAGGCTTTCATCTCTCATCGGACCGGATTTTGCTAAACGGGCTATTGATATGAATATCGCCACTGATGCCTGGATGGACCTGCGACAGCTTCTCAATGATTTCCAACCCGATATTGTAGCCCTCTCTTTTCGCAACCTCGATCCGTTGGCAGGCCATCAGGCTTCCTATCTTTCCTCGCTAAAAACTGCTGCCCTGCTCATTAGAAAGCTAGTGCCGAACGTCCGCCTTCTGGCCGGAGGTCCCGCATTTTCCCTCTTTGCTGAGCGGTTGATGGCTGAGGTTCCGCAACTCGACATCGGCCTGAAGGGAGAAGGAGAACTGGTGTTTCCACACCTGCTTGAGTGTAATCCGAACCTCGATGAGATTTTCGGCATCGTCTGGCGAAAGGGGACCCGGATCATGGTCAACAAAACCGGTCCGAAAATTGACCTCGACACACTTCCTGCTCCTGATTATTCCGCCTTTTCTCCCGCGAATTATATGAAAAGCAACAGCTATGTCGCAGCCATGGGTATAGAAGGGAAACGGGGTTGTGATCTGCACTGCGGCTACTGCTTATATCCCTTCCTGGGTGGAACCTCGATGCGTTTGCGCAGTCCCGGGAAAATCGTCGACGAGATGGAGTTCCTCAGCAAAGAATTTCAGGTGAAACTGTTCCACTTCACTGATTCGGTGGTGAATCGGCCAACCCATCATTTTGAGGCATTATGCCGAGAGCTGTCTCAGAGAAAAATGGATATTTCCTGGACCGGTTTTTTCAGGGAAGACGAAGTGACATATGAAAACCTGGCTTTAGCCCGTGACGTCGGACTCTGTGGAGTCTATTTCTCCGGTGACGCGCTGACTACCCGCGGATTGAAGTTATTGAACAAAAGGATGAATCAGGATGATCTTTTCCATGCAGCACGCGTCACCACCGAGACCGGCCTGTTGACCATGTGTCACTTTCTCCTCAACCTGCCTGGGGAAACTGACATTGAAATTCAGGAAGCGCGGGACACCCTGGATAAGATCCTGGAAATACATCATCCGAAGGGCAATCTTGGGGCCGTAATCTTCAACCATGTAAGACTCTATCCTGGAGCTCCCCTGACCAGGAAAATTATCGCCAGTGGAGAACTCGATCCGCAAACCGACCTGCTCTATCCCGTTTATTACAATCCGGAGAAATACAACCATATTCTTCATGATTTTGAAGCCCGCTGTCATGCCGCAAATGTCCTTTCCCGATTGGAGATAATTCTATGAAAACAGTTGTTTTAGAACATCCAAGGATCAGCTCGAAACAGCGCTTTAATGATATTGCCAACACACCGCTCTGGTCGTGTCTCATGGGCGGTTATGCTGCCTCAGCCCTGGAACAGCCTGGTTCCGAGGTAATTTTCGTCGATAATGCGCAACCGGGAGTTACCTTTGCTGTAACTGCTGAAAAAATACTCGCGCTTTCTCCCGAGCTTCTCTGTGTCAATGCGGTCTATTTCTGGGAGCACACCGAGAAACTGTTCGATTTTCTGACAAAGCTGAAACAGCAGGATTTTACCGGTCATATCAATCTGATCGGATTTTTCCCCACACTGGTCTATGGGGATATCCTGCACTCCTTTAAAGCCATCGATTCCATCGCCGTTGGCGAATTTGAACACACCCTGATCGAGCTTGCGGCAGCCCTTGCCAAGAAAAAAACTCCGGAGAACATCCGGGGTCTGGCGACAATGACCGATGGGCAAATTCATCTGATCCCAAGGGAGCCGGACAACAATCCGGACACTTTTGCTTTTCCCAAACGGTCAATGTCTTCTGGTGCCGCTTCCATTCTCGGCAGTCGAGGCTGCTATAATCGATGCAGCTTCTGCCTGGTGCCTTCGTTTGACAATCAAAAAGGCCACTGGCGCGGGCGATCCCCATTGAATATCTGCGCGGAAATAGAAGCTCTGACGGCACAAGGAGTACGTGATTTTTATTTCACTGATCCAAACTTCATCGGACCGGGCAAGGCAGGCCGAGCAAGAACTCTGCAGTTGCTGGAACTCTTAAAAAAACAGAAGATCACCTTCGGCATGGAAACCCGGCCAAACGATCTCGATGAAGAAATTGTGAATAATCTGGTTGAAGCGGGAATGACCAGCCTGCTGATGGGTATCGAAAGCGGCTCAGCCAACATCCTGCGCCAGATTAAAAAAAGTTCGACTACGTCTGCCGGGACAAGAGCAATCAAACTTTGCACCGATCATGGCATAGATCCCGAAATTGGGTTTCTGATGTTTGTTCCGGATGCCACTCTCCACGATCTTCGGGATAATATGCTGTTTTTAAAAGAGAACAACCTGCTCGACCGATTGGATCGAACCGCTAACCTTTTGAGCCACAAACAGATCGTCCTGGCCGGGACAAGCGGTTATGCAGAATATGAGCGAAAGGGCCGGCTCGGCAAAAGAGGTATTTTCGGCTTTGAGGGCGAGGTTCAGTTTATAGATCCGCAGGTCAAGTGGGTAGCGGAACTGGTGATCTTCGCCTGCTCTACGGTCCTAAGAAGCATGTCCGACGAGCAGTCTCCTATTTTCTGGCAAAAAACCATGTCACCCGTTTTTCAAGCAACCAACCAATACCTGGTGGGCCTGTTTGAGACTTTACTGACAGAAATCGAAAAAACCGGAGTCCAAAATAACATTCACTCGCGGCAAAAGCAGATCGAGGGGGATATTTCCGCATTGGTCGGGGGTTTTCCAGAGCCCATTGCTACTAAAAACCTGAAAACAGTGATGGCTAAGTAAAAAACTTCAGCTTCGAGGCGCGCAAGTTTCAATCATTTCGACGTACAAGAGGTACTTCGAAATGATTGAAACTTTGTTGCAACGAAGAAGCTGAAGAGTTTTTACGACGCCATATTATAGTTCAGGGTCCACCAGGCCAAGGTTGATGGCAATACGGACCAGATGGGTCGGGGAAGTCACCCCCAGTTTTTCCATTATCTTTGCTCTATGGGATTTGACAGTGCTGAGGCTGATAAACAACATTTCGGCAATACGTTTTGCCGGAATACCTTCGGCGATCAATTGGAAAACTTCTCTTTCTCTGTTTGACAGCTTATCGTAGCGTTCTTCCTTGGATGCATTTTTGTAGGGCGACAGAAGAGATTCTTCTATTTTCCTGGAAATGGATGGGCTCATTACCGTTTCATTCTTCATGGCGGCACGGATTGCCTCTATAATTTCAGCACCACTCGAATCCTTCAGCAGATACCCCGAGACGCCTGCTTCCAGCAGGTTATGGATATAATGTTCATGGGAATACATGGATAAGATTAAAATTTTGCAGCCCGGCAGTTCCTTGCGTATCCGTTTGGCGGATTCGATGCCATTTAACAACGGCATGGCTATATCCAGTACGACGATATCTGGATTGAGCTCGATAGCCAATTTTACTGCCATGTTGCCATTCTTCGCTTCTCCGACCACATGAATATCGGTCTGTTCTTCCAGCAAATGCGCCATGCCCTGCCGAACGATGGTATGATCGTCAGCGAGCAACACTCTGATCGTTCTGTCCATAGTCTTATAACCTCTTATAATCCGTAACGGTTCACGGAAATAGCCCCATCCTAAACGTTCGGCAGTGCTCCAACAGCTATATTCCTTTGGTGAATGTCTCGTAATCTGCAGGTATTTTAATTTCTATGCGAATTCGGGTGCCTTGCCCCGGCCGCCCTTTGACAAGAAATGTGCCTCCTAAAAGATGGGTTCTTTCCCGCATTCCGAGCAACCCCATACTTCTTTTGTCGCTGATAACCTCTTTTTCGTCGAAACCAACTCCGTCGTCTTCGGCAATGAAAATGATTTTAGGAAAACTCTTGATGATCTTCAGCCTGAAGACCTCGGCCCCCGAATGCTTTAAGGTATTGGTCATCGCTTCCTGACTGAACCGATACAGCGAGGTCTCTAGATTCTGTTCGAGCCTGCTTCTAAAGCCAATCATCTGAAACTCAATAGCAATATTTGAATGGGTTTCAATATCTTTGAAATAGAGATTCAGTGCGGGCTCCAATCCTAAATCAGTCAGCAGGGTCGGATGTAAGTTGTAAGCCAGCCGACGGATCTCAGCTGATGTCCGCTGAAGCATCTTTCGTGTATCGTTCAGAATACCCCTGGCTGCACTATTGGTCCCGGCAATTTTCTGCTCAAGATGGTCAAGCCCCAATTTCACTGCTGTCAGGGATTGCCCTGCCTCATCGTGCAATTCCCGCGCAATACGCCTTCTGTCGTCCTCCTGCGTCTGAAATAATTTTTCGGTGAGTCTTTGGAGATCATGTCTATTCCGGTGTATCGTTTCTATCATCCTGACATTCTCGATCGCATTGCCCAGAAAATTTCCCAAAGAACCCAATAAACGATTTTCCTGATGATCCAATATCCTACCAGGCGGCAGTACAAAGCCGAAGAAGCCTATCGGTTTGCCTTTTGCTATGATCAGGTGGCAGGAAAGCCATACCGCAACATGGGAATATTGCTCGTCACTGCAATAATAGCTTGCCTGAAAAGAAGGAAAAAAAGCCTCGAGCGAAAGTCTTGAAGCCCTCTCTATAAGGGATTCCCGCAACAATGAATTTTGAAATATCAGTTCAACGGATTTACCCTTTTCCACACCGGGAAGTCCGAACACTTCACCCAGTTTGGTGATGTTGTCTTCCCTGTCGATCAAAAAAATTCCTCCCTGGGAAAAAGAGAGGCCGCTTAAGATGCGGCGCAGGGTGACTTTCAGGATGTTGTCCAGCTCCATGGTATAGTTGATCGCCAGAGCAATTCCGTTGAGAATGGACAGTTCCCGGTTGCGCTTCTGGATCAACTCTTCAATTTCTTTTCGTCTGGTAATATCCTTGATGATCCCTTCAAACTGCACTTCTCCGGTTGCGGGATCCTGATAGCTGCGGCTCGACATGAGAACATGGATCGGCTTGCCGTCGGCACGTATCCAGGGAAACTCCAGATCCTTCACACTTCCATCCCGGCTGAGAAGAGTGACCAGTTTGCGCCGGTCTGCCGGATTTGCGTAAAATCGACTGACGGAATCTAGGGCCAGCATCTCCTCCTTGCAGGAAAAACCAAGCATCTCCACGCCGGCAGTATTGACATTGAGCAATTTGCCATCCCGGCTGGAGATATAAATCATGTCATGGCTGCCTTCAAAAAGCCGGTTATATTTCTTTTCCTGCCTGGCTAGTTCTCCGACCAGTGCATTCTGGTGATATTGGCGAAGCTGATCGGCGATAAAATCTTCAACTCCTCTGGGATGCAGTGCCGCCGCTTTCTGGAAATATTCACAGGTAAGGCACCTGGCAAATTTGCTGAAAGTGTCATCTAAGGCAGATTGCTCGGAGACAACATTCCCATTAGAGGGGCGGGAAAACGACCAGCAGGCCGGGCCGGTTTTATCGTCGGCCCCATGGTGGTTTATGGGACACTCAAAGAATCGTCGGCAGGTTTCTCTTTCCCTGTCACCTGGCCCGGCTGGTTGCTTTTTGTGCAAGAAACTCACTATACTGGTCTCCTCTGGAGGTTTCCTCCTGTCCGGCAGTGCATCTCTTCAGAGAAAGAATCTGAAACCCGCTGTCGGAATAACCACTCCTTTATGTTTGCAGTTTCGGCAGGTTCGAATTGACCACGATTTATCGCTGTTTAAATTTTTCAGGGATAGGCATCACTCGCGGGACTTTGCCCAGTGGATTCTCATCTATCAGTAAGTCACAATCATAGCTTTTTTCCATGAACTCTGAAACAAAGACCTCAGCCGGCGAGCCTATAACGACTACCTTACCATTTTTCATCAACAACAGCCTGTCGGAATACAAGGCGGCTAAGTTCAGATCATGAGAAACCATGATTACCGTGGTCTTTTTTTCCTGCCTGAATCTCTCCATAAGGTCCATAACCCGCAACTGGTGCGCAGGATCAAGAGCGGTCGTCGGTTCGTCCAGCAGGATGATTTCCGGCTCCTGGCAAATGGCCCGGGCAATCATCACCCTCTGCCTTTCCCCGCCTGAAAGTTGATCAAGCCGCCGATCAGCGAATTTTCCGACTCCGGTAAAAGACATCGCCTCCCTGGCGAGTTCATAATCCCTCTTCCCCTCGATGCCCAGCAGGCCCAAATGGGGGGACCGTCCCATAAGCACTGTTTCGGCGACGGAAAAAGGAAAATCTATCGGTGCCTGCTGCGAGACGAGAGCCACCACTTTGGCAAGGTCTCCGGCTGAATATTTTTCCTTCGGCTTGCCGAGAATAGTTATTCTCCCGGCCTGAGCCTTTTCAATTCCGGCAATTAATTTTAAAAGTGAAGATTTCCCTGCTCCATTAGGACCAATTATCATGAAAAATTCGCCGGCTCCCACGGCAAAGGAGATATCATCGACAACTTTGTTCCCATTATAACTTAAGGCACTGTGCTGCAGATCAAGAGCGATCATCGGCGCGATCTCCATAAAAGAAAGATGAAAAGAGGTGCACCTACCAGTGCCGTGATAACTCCGACCGGCATCTCCCCATACTCCGGCAGGGTTCTGGCAACCAGATCGCACAGCACGAGAAAACTTCCACCGCCAAGAATACAGCTGGGACCGAGTAATCGATGGTCTGCTCCTAAAAACATGCGTAATACGTGGGGAATCAATAAACCAACAAAGCCTATGAGACCTGACTGGCAGACGACCAGACTAACCATCATTGAAGTCGTGATAAGAAGAATGGTTGAAATAAGGCGAACGTTCACCCCCATGGCAATGGCCGCATCCCGGCCCGTCAACATGATGTTGAGCGGCCTGGCCAGCATGAGTATCACAACAAAACAAGGCAGACACAAAAGTAAAAGCGGCAGGTTACTGCTGCTGGCCATGGAAAGATCGCCCATTAACCAGTAAATGATTTCCTGAACCTTTGACCCCTGGCTTATGGAAATCAAAAACATGATAAATGCGCCGCAAAACGCATTCATCATCACTCCACCTAAAAGCAGGGAATCCTTTCGGGCTGAAGAACGGCCACCCGAAAGAACGAGTACAGCACCTAAAGTCAGCATCGATCCCAAAAAGGAAAAAAGAGTCACTCCAGGAAAAAACGATACACCCAGCAATATCCCGCTGATTGCCCCAACAGCGGAACCGCCGGAAATGCCGAGGATATAGGGTTCTGCCAATGGATTACGCAATAAGGCCTGAAAAACCATGCCCCCCAGCGAAAGGGTCGCACCAACCACCGCCGCCAGAATGATCCGGGGCAGGCGAATTTTCCAGAGAATGGTAGCTGATGTGGAGCTGGAGAGATCACCTCCGGTAACAAATGAAAAAATATCATTTATCCTGATCGGAGACGGACCATTGACTAAAGCCGTCAGCAGGCTCAGGATAAATACAGCAGTGAGGATCATACCGACAACGGCCAGTTTTCTGGTCAGCGGTGTAATCGGCAAACTTCCGGTTTCACTTTGCACTGGCCACTCCTGAGACTTCCGGGTGCAATACGTCCGCAAGAATTTCGAGACCGTCAATCAACCTTGCGGTAGGCCGGTTAAAAAGATCGGCATTGACGACGTAAAGCCGGTGGTTTTTAACGGCAGGAATCTCCGGCCAACGCAGCCATGATGCCTTTAAGGATTCCGGAGACTTACCTCCGGACATGGAACTGATTACCACAACTTCCGGTTGCAGGAGCATAATATTTTCCCAGGAAAAACGTGGATACTCTGTCATGCTTCCGGCAAGATTATTCCCACCGGCCAGCGTGATCAATTTATCTATATAGCTGTTTTTCCCGGCGGACACTATTGGAACTTCGGCTATTTGAAAAAAGACGCTGGGCTTTTCTTGACTCGATGCCACCTTCTTTTTGACCAAAGAGAGCCGATGTTCCAGACCAGCTACCAGGTCTTTTGCCGTTTCAGGTGCGCCAAGAACGTCACCAAGCAGGAGAAAAGCATCCATAATTTGCTCTATATCCCGGGGATCAATCGCGAACACAGGAATCCCCAGAGCCTTGATGGCTTCAGCCGTGCGGCGTGGATTCCCGTCTTTTATGGCAAGGCATAAGTCCGGTTTCATAGCCACTATTCTCTCAAGATCGAGCTGAACATAAGAGCCGACCCTTGGAAGTTTTTTGGCGGCTTCAGGGTAATTGCTATAGCGGGTGGCACCCACCAGTTTTGCTTCCTCATGCAGGGAAAAAACCATCTCTGTGAGGCTCGGGGCCAGGGACAACACCCGGTGAGGGCTAGCCGGCACATCGATTTTTTCTCCTGTCTGGTCAGCTATCAACCGGGCACAGAGGGGTGCGGCCGCTATGCTGAGGGAACAGCCAAAGAGACACAAAGAAAGCAGGATAATTGCTGTTTTTTTCATAATGAATGTGTATTTGAAGGTGCTTGGACATTTTCCATTTCTATTTCAGCTGGAACAGTATGGGCACATCGACCCACATTGCAACAGGTCTGCCATTCACGGTAGCCGGAGTGAACAACCAGTTTTTCACCGTGGTTAAAGCCGCGCTATCCAGGCTGAGATGGCCACTGGAGTTTTTAATGGTAATTTCAGATACCATACCGGAGCCATCCACCAGTACACTCAACAGAATTTCGCCCTCATACCCTCTGCGTTTGGCTATCAGCGGATAAGGAGGTTGTCTGTTTTTCCGGTACTTGGGGATCGCTTTGGTGTTTATCGGAGCTGTTGAAGTTTCCTCCTTCCGTAAATCTTTTTTGGGGTCGTTCTCAGAAATTTCAGTAGCCATGCGCTCAGCTTTTTCTGCAGGTGCTGCAGCAGCCTTATCCGTTATTTTTTCCGGCGACCTCAGGATCTCGGCTTTTATCGGTTTTTTCAACTGCCGGTTCTGAAGGATATCCTTGTTTTTCTCCCTGAAAATCTTTTTTTCTTCTTTCTCAACAATTGGTTGTTTCGGAATTTTTTTCTGAGCAATATTCCTGGGAGGAACCGGCTTCGATACGTTTGTAATTTTTTTGACCTCAACCCTTTTTACAGGAACAGCTCTCCTACTGGAGACCGCGTTGATCTCGATTTTAATCGGATTCCCAGTGAGAACCGGTTTTAATGCTGCTTGCCTCGGCAATTTCAAACTAACCAAAAATCCATGCAGCAGAAGAGCCAGGATAGCCGGAAAAATGAGTCGCTTAAGATCCTCCATCTCTTTCCGCCTGCAGTGATATTTCTGAAATTCCCGCCCCTTTAATAGAGTCGAGCACCTTGAATAAGCGCTGATACTCAACCTGGCGGTCGGCAAAAACCTGTACTCCCTTCTCTTTTTCAGCCTTGGTTTTATTAGCCAGAATTTCTTCCAGTTCAGGTAATTCCACCGGCTGCTTATCTAAATAGACGCGGCCTGCCTGCGTGATGGTTATCGCCGTCATAGGTCGGTTATCGACTTCAGCCATGCCGGATTTCGGTAGAGCGATAGGTAAAGCCCGGTGAACGGCCATCGACAGCATGGCATAAATAAAAAAGACCAGGAGCAGAAAAACAATATCGATCAGGGGCAGCATTTCGACGCGGGGACCTCTCCGTTTGCCGATATCGATCTTCATAAGCTGTCACCATTTGCTATTTCCGGGGACAATTTCTCATAAACTATTTCAAGACTTGTCGCATACTGTTCCATTGTCTGGACAGCCTGTTCGACTTTGACGTTAAAATAATTAAAGGGAAGAACGGCCAAGATCGCTATGCTGAGCCCCGCAGCCGTGGTAATGAGAGCCTGGGCAATGCCTCCGGTGACGGCATGAGGATCATTAATTCCCCCTACGGCCAGCATATCAAATGACAAAATGATGCCGACAACAGTACCGAGTATACCCAACAGCGGCGCCACCGTGATCATGGTGTCGAGTATACCCATACCTCGGCGCATTTTGACAATTTCCTGTATCGCCGCGACTTCCATGGCTTTGGTCATGGAAAATTGCCTGTGCACAATGCCGCTTACCAAAACGCGGATAGCGTAATCTTTAGAGCCCATCGTTTTCTTTTTTACCAGTTCCCAGTCACCACGTCGGCAAATCTCCAGCACTTCATCGATCAACCGGCGATCGTGCCGACGATTGAGCACGAACCAGAACAAGGCCCGCTCGATGATGATTGTCAATACACATACGGAACAGGCGAGCAGTGGGTACATAACCACCCCGCCCTTTTCAATTATTTCAAACATCCATACCTCCGGCAACAGAGTTCTCTTTTTAGACCAGCATCACAAAGTGCTCAGATATCCAGAGTCACACCCACAAGAAAATTAATGCCCGGTGCAGGCTGGATGCCTGGTTCTCCCAGGAAGTTAAGCCCGCCAAATTCGGAATATTTCTCATCCAACAGATTCCTGATAGTCAGATAGGCGGAGCCGTACTTAAACAGGTAGGCCAGCTTGGCACTGAGGTAGAAGTAACTGTCCTGATAATCGACCGCATTGGCAAAATCTGAAATAAACGGTCTTTTGCCGATATATGAGCCGTCAATATTCAACTGGACATTTTCCAGGATTTTGGCCTCCGCCCCAACAGTGAATTGATGCCTGGGCACATTGGGAATTTCCTTGCCATCATAAATTCCACCGTCAATTTCCGTATCCCTGAAGGTGTAACTGCCATTTAGGGAAAATTTATCAAAGCTCTTGCTTACTGTTAATTCCACACCCTGTCTGATCGTGTCTCCATCAAGATTCTCATTAGCAAAGGTGGCAGGGTTAAAAAAGATTTCCTGCTCGGTATTCAACCTGAACAAATTCACACCTATATTGATTCCCGGACCAAATTGCAGACGCGTGCCGATTTCAAAATCATCGGTTGTCTGTGGTTGAAGAACAGTATCGAAAGTATTGGTAAAGAAACTGTACATTTCATCTAATACCGGAAACCTGAAACTTCTGGCGTAGCTGGCGTATACCGAACCCTTGTCCGAGAAAGTATAGGTAATCCCGCCGTTATAGACATTTACATGCATGTCCACACTGTCTGAGATACCTGAGGAGAACGACTCGAATTTGGCGCGATCATAACGATATCCACCGGATAGGGCGATGCTGTCGGTAACCGATACTTCCGCATTGCCATAGACCGCCGCATCTTCTTTAGAAAGATCAAAGGAGGCGATAGAGGACGAACCAAAAAACACCGACTCGTTTTCGATATCCTCATCACTTTTTGTATAATCAAATCCCGCGATCAGCTTTGCAGTATGGCCGAAAAATTTTTCATTGATGACGAATTGCGGAGAAGCGGTCAGGGTATCGATATCGGTTTTGGCGTCAAACGTCCCACCGACATAGGAGAAAAACGCACTGTTTTCCTTTCTCCGGGCAGACGTTTCCAACTTAAAATAACTGGAGTCGGTAAAATAGTATTCCGGTGCAAGCTGGGCGTAGTAATCCTTGGTATCTGAGAAATCATCAGGTGTGGTACTCGCTGTCCGGGGCACGCCGCTGGCCAGTTCACTCAGCAATAAGGAGCCGGGAACCTCCGTATCATCTTCATGATAGCCGCTGGTCAACGCGACCTTGATTCGATCGACGGGAAAATACTCAAGATTCAAGCCCACATCCTTGGCATCGGTTCCGCTGTTGTCCCGATACCCATCAGTCCTCCGGAAGTTGCCGCTGAGCGCATAGCTTAAGCTCTCGGTTGAACCGCTGACTGCCATTCTGGAAGAAATGGTATCGTAACTGCCTGCCGTCATACCGCCGGAAATATGGAATTGGTCACCTTTTTTGGTGATGATGTTTATTACTCCTCCGGCGGCGTTATCTCCATACAGGACACTTCCTCTCCCGCCATAAACGATTTCTATCCGATCAATTCTGTCCTTGGGAATAAGCGTCCAGTCAACACCACTGAGGTCCGCCTGATTGATTCGCCGGCCGTCTATGAGCAATAATGTGTTCAAAGGGGCAGTCTCCCCGAATCCTCTGAGGTCGACTGTGATATTACGGCCGTTGCCGGTTATATCATTCACGACTATTCCCGGAGTACTCTGCAGAAGTTCGGGCACTGTTTCGGCAGGTGAATCGGCAATTTCCTGTGCTGAGATAATGGTTACATTGGCGGGAACTGCAGAGATTTTTTCTTTTTGCCTCGATGCGGTGACAATTACCTTATCCATTACCGGAACTTCATGGTCGGCCGCCTGAATATCCTCACCGAGAAACATGCTGGTAAATACAAGCGTTGCCGCAGTGGTTAACTTAAAGATTTTACAATATGAATCTGTTTTTTTGTCTAATGCCTTGCCACTCCCGAAAGGTATTGTCGGTAGGTGTAGTCCCCTGGTTTCTTTCCTGATCATCTCTTCTCTCCTTACATTGCCAACCTTCACTCGGAGTCCGGAAAAAAAAATCCCCGGACCATTTCAAAAATTGAATGATCCGGGGATTACCCTTTCTCCTCGTGATCTGACAGCAAACTATAGTCCACGAAGTTTCGCTATCATATACCAGGTAGGTCTTCTGATTTATCCGGCACTTTTGACAGCCTTCCCATGTTTGCACCTTGAAGATTGTTGATCAGCCTACGGCAATCTTCTTGGGTACTCATCCCGATTTACTGTTAGATAATCGGGTTCAGCACAGTGGCGTTATATTGTCTAAAGTGTTCCTTCGTAAAGGTAGAATCACAGCGGCGGGTCCATTCCCGATTTTCACGGGATTCCCAATTAAGCCCAGATGGGCACCTGATATTGTTCATCATCGTAGTAGTGAATACGATGAACGTCAACATTTATAATCAGTGAAAATTTTGTCGTGTATTGAAATACCAGATTGGCTAAAAATTATTTACCTCGTAAATACAAAATGATAGCTAGCAAAATTCAGGTTATGCCTTGACTTGATACATTAACATTCAGGATTCGTTTTGCTGAAAATCATCTTTTGGACTATAGCCGCTGACTCCAATTAAAAGGCATCCTCATTTTTATAAAAGAATATGAGTTGATCGATTAACCAGGCTGTGTCCACTCCTCTTCCTGATCCCAAAATTGAGGTTTGAAAAGAACCACTTTAGTTATTTTCTTTCCGGTCGATGAGGTGTACTATCGCTCGTTAAAAATCAGCCCTGATACAAAAAAAAATTGGAGACCTTAAATGTAGATGTCTCTTTATAAGCTACCAAATACTCCATGGAACAGGATCTCATTACAGCGATATGGCCACAGGTGATTCTTCCGGTCGCCAGGATCACCTTCTTCATTACTCTTGGTCTTTTTCTCGCAAACTTCATTGAAAGCCTTAACTGGACCCAGAGACTGGCGGTCCTCGCCCGCCCAATCGTCCGGATGGGCAGATTATCGGCGATAACCGGAGCGAGCTTCTCTGTCGCCTTTTTCTCCGGAGTCTCCGCCAACACCATGCTGGCGGAAGCTTACGATAAAGGCCAAATGAGCAAAAAAGAGCTGATTCTGGCAAACCTGTTCAACTCCCTGCCGAGATTCTTTCTCCATTTGCCGACCGTTTTTTTTCTCACGGCCCCACTCATCAAAACAGGGGCGTTTCTCTATGTTGGGCTCACTTTCAGCGCCGCCATTCTACAGACAATTTTTGTCGTCCTCAGCGGCAGATTACTTCTTCCGGAAAGTGAGGGAAGCTGGGTGGCCCCAACGCGTCAGCGCACTCAAAGCGGCTTCAAGAAAGCCATTGTCACCAGTTTCAAGCGGCTTCGCAAACGTATCGGCAAGATCTTGATGTTCATGATTCCGGTTTACCTGCTCTTTTTTCTTTTAAACAGATATGGTTTATTTAGCCGGATGGAAGAGTTTATTGCCGCCAGAGCCTGGTTCCTGTCCTGGCTGAACCCGCAAAGCCTGGGGATTGTCGTTTTGCACGTGACAACGGAATTTTCGGCCGGTTTAGCTGCGGCAAGTGTATTGCTGGCGGCAAACAGCCTCAGCGTAAAAGATGTAGTGCTGGCGCTGCTTGTCGGCAATATTCTGGCGACTCCGATCAGGGCGGTCCGGCATCAGCTGCCCTATTATACCGGGATCTATTCTCCTCAACTGGCCCTGCACCTCGTTGGTATCAGCCAGATCGCCAGAGCTCTTTGTGTTGTTCTGGTTGCAGCAGGTTATTATTACCTGGCCTGAGGAGTGCGGAATTGATATCCGCCCCAAACGAACAAATCTTTGCCAAATCATGTGAACCGCGGATCGGGAAAAAAATGTATCGTCATTCGGAAAAGAAATTTCTCCTTCTCACCTGCACATTGCTGCTCTGTACCGCTCTTGCCATTATTTTCTCTACCGGAATGGGCTATATGGCGATAGCACCGACGGATATTTTCCGGGTCGTGGGTGCGGGACTAACCGGCGACAGCTCCTTACTCAAGGGAATTGAAACCAGCATACCTTATGTGGTCATGGATGTCCGGCTGCCGCGCATTCTTACCGCCTCTTTTGTCGGGGCCGGACTGGCCTTGTCCGGGGTAATCTATCAGGGCATTCTGCTCAACCCCCTTGCCGATCCCTATACGCTCGGCATTTCCAGCGGTGCCGCCTTTGGTGCATCGCTCGCGCTCCTTGCCAATGTGACAATGCTCGGTCACTTTTCGACACCGGTTTTTGCTTTTGCCGGAGCGATTCTCACGCTTGCCGTAGTCATGCGGCTTTCGACATTTAACGGACAAATCTCCGCCCAGACCCTGATCCTTTCAGGGGTTATCGTCGGGGCCATACTGTCCGCCGGCATCAGTTTCCTGAAATATCTAGCGGACGAGCAGGTGGCCGTCATCATTTTCTGGCTGATGGGCAGCTTCGCCTCGAGTACCTGGAACGGCGTTTTGCTCGTTGGCTCTGTCCTTATTTTCGGCATGGTGGTAACTCTGTACTTCAGCAGGGATCTGAACATCATGAGTCTTGGCAGGCGATCCTCCGACACACTTGGTGTCGAGACCGCCAAGGTCAGAAAGATACTGTTGCTCACCGCTTCACTGGTCACCGCGGTCTGTGTGGCGGTAACCGGTATTATCGGCTTTATCGGCTTGATAGTACCGCACCTGATGCGTTATCTGGTAGGTCCGGACAATCGGAAACTTCTACCGGTTTCCGCCCTGGCCGGAGCCATCCTGCTGCTGCTTGCCGACACCATGACCCGGGCCGTACTTCCCGTGGAAGTACCCATCGGCGTGCTGACCGCCCTTATCGGCGGACCGTTTTTCTGCTTTATTTTCAGGCAGAAACAAAAGGGAAAAAGCTATGAATAATACCATTCCTTCTGCCCCGCTCTTCACGCTTAAAGATGTTTCCTTTGCCTATGGTACGACTCCTGTTCTGCAGGATGTGACGCTCACTTTGCAGCCGGGCAAATTTTACGGAATTATCGGCCCCAATGGTTGCGGCAAGACCACCTTTCTCGATCTCCTGACCGGTTGCAAAAGACAAATGACTGGTGACATCCTCTACAAAGGGAAGGAAATATCCAGGTATTCGAAACGAAATCTGGCCCAACAACTAGCCCTGGTGCCCCAGGAATTCGACACGGGCTTTGGATTTACCGTCGAGGAGATTGTGCTGATGGGCAGACATCCCCACATAGACCGTTTTTCAGCACCTTCCGAACAAGATTGGCTGTTTGTTGATCAGGCCATGGAATATATAGGTATCGGCGAGCTCAGAAACCGCTATACGAACAGTTTATCCGGGGGACAAAAACAGCGGGCGGTCGTGGCGCGGGCTCTGGCCCAGAATGCGCCGGTGTTGCTTTTTGACGAGGCTACCTCAAGTCTTGACATCAAATACACCCTGCAGATTTTTAATATCGCCCGCAGATTGGTCCGATCCGAAAACAGGACAGTAATAGCCGTCATCCATAATCTCAATCTGGCTGCCGCCTATTGCGACTATAGTATCTTTATGAAAAAGGGACGTATCGCCCGGCATGGTCCAACAGCTGAAACCATGACCGCAGAAACAATAGCCGAGGTATTCGACGTCCGGTCGAAGGTAACTTTTGACTCCTTCAACAGGGCCCAACAGATTAGTTTTCAATATTGGGAACAATAACATATTATGCCGAGAACAGCTAAACGAACTCGAACTCCCGCCATAGCCTGCATCGGCCGGTTCGCCTTTCTGGTGATTGGACTCTGCTGGCTGCTCTTCCATCCTTTCTCAGGGTCGGTTATTGCCGGCGAAGCCAAAACGATCATCGACAGCTCCGGCCAGTCCATCAGTGTGCCGAAACCGTTCAAGAGGATCATCTCGCTCTATTCCGCCCACACCGAAAACCTTTGCAGCTTAGGTGCAGCTGACCTTCTGGTGGGGATCTCCAGATCCGACGATTTTCCCCCTTCCATTACCGGCAAGCCTCGACTTTCCTATCGGGAGGATCCGGAAAAATTCATCGCCCTGCACCCTGATCTGGTGCTGGTTCGCCCGATGATCGAACGATCCTATCCGCAGTTCTTAGAAAAATTGACTCAGGCCGGCATTACCGTCATCTCCCTGCAGCCAAACACTGTTGGGGAGATGTTTGGCTATTGGCAGGACCTCGGCGTTCTTACCGGCCATGAACCGCAGGCAATAAAGATGATTGCCGATTTCAAGGCCCGTCTCAAGGTTATTCAGGACCGCTTGAAAAATGTCCAGACCGGTCAGCGGCCAAAAGTGTATTTCCAGTCGATTCATAAAAAAATGAAAACCTTCGCCCCGGAAAGCATCGGCATGTTTGTTCTCGAACAGGCAGGAGGAATAAATATTGCCGCCGATGCCGAGCAGGTCCGGAAAACCAATATTGCCTATTTCGGTAAGGAACAGTTGCTCAGTCGCGGAGCCGAGATCGATATCTTTCTGGCTCAACAGGGTAAAATGAATCCGGTCGATGTCGAAACTATTATCAATGAACCTGGTTTTGGCGCCATCAAGGCTGTACAGAATAATCGGGTCTATCTCATCAGAGAAGAATTGGTGTCCAGGCCGACTTTTCGAATTCTGGACGGGATTGAACAGCTCAATACGCTTTTCTTCCCGACAAATAAACAGTCCGGCAGGCCGCAGAGCAATCAATGAAAAACACGACAATACCTACATTTATTATCTCAGGCACTTCAAGCGGCTCGGGTAAAACCACGGTTGCCCTTGGCCTGATGGCTGCTTTCAGACAAAAGGGGTACTCTGTACAACCTTTCAAATGCGGCCCGGACTTTATCGATCCAGGCTTGCACAGGCTCGTCACAGGCAGGATATCGCGAAACCTTGATCTGTGGATGAGCGGTAAGGAATTTGTTGAAGAATCGCTTCTCCGGAATAGTCGAGATGCAGATATAGCCATCATTGAAGGAGTAATGGGCATGTTTGATGGCGGTATTTCCTCAAGCGGGGCTCTCTCAGAACATTTTGATATACCTGGAATTCTGGTTCTCGATGTCCGGTCTATGGCCGAGAGCGCCGCAGCCATTGTCAAGGGTTTTGAAACGCTGCGGCCTCAGGCGGCGCCCAAGGGAATCATCCTGAACAGAGTGGCGAGCAAAAGACATCTGCAACTGGTGAGCGATGCGATCAGGGAAAACTGTCAGGCCGAGATTCTTGGCTGTCTGCCGAGAACTCTGGAATTCGAAATTCCAAGCCGTCACCTCGGCCTGTTGACCGGAGACGAAGCTCCCCTAAGCGCGGAAGCGATACAACTTCTGGGCAGAAGCGTAGCCGACCATATCGATCTGGACCGGCTGGAAAAACTATGTGGCGTGGGATTTCCACCAGCCGATTTTTCACCTTCCCGGCCCATGGAGGTTTGTTGCCGGCTAGGAGTCGCCAGGGACAAAGCATTCTGTTTTTACTACGAAGACAATTTCGATATTTTACGCCAAGCCGGCTGTGAATTGGTGTTTTTCAGCCCGCTGGCCGATACGGTTTTACCGAACAATATCGATGCTCTCTATCTGGGTGGTGGCTACCCGGAGCTGTATGCGCAAGAATTAAGCAACAACAATCAGATGGTAAGCGCTATCCGGAATTGGATTGAAAACGACCGGCCTGTCTATGCGGAATGCGGCGGCTTTATGTACCTGACCGAAGGCATCGTCGATCACGAAGAGCACTTTCATGAGATGGTTGGAGCCTTTCCTGTAAAAGCACGTATGCAGAAGTCCAGGGCCAGCTTGGGCTATAGGGAAATCAACACGCAAAAGCCCTGTTGTTTTGGGCCTGCCGGAACTGTACTGCGCGGCCATGAATTTCATTATTCCTGTATTGACGACATGCCGGAGCATATCGAGCGTATCTATGCCGTCAACAACGGTACACAGGAAGGTTATCTCTACAAAAAGGCTCTTGGCGGCTATATGCATCTGCATTTTGGTTTCGCTCCACACGTTACAAAGGATTTTATTCATTTTATTAACCACTTACGAGAATAAATATTATGGCTGTGACATTACAGAAAGTGCTTCCCGGCAATATTGAAGCAGAGAGTTTCAAAATTATTAAAGAAGAGTTCGGTCCGACGGAGCTGGATGAGAAAACTTTCAAGGTCATTCAGCGGGTAATTCATGCCACCGGTGATTTTTCTTTTCGGGACAATATGCGCTTTGCACCTGGAGCAATCGAAGCCGGAATAGAGGCGATTCGCGAGGGAAAGGATATTCTCACAGATGTGACCATGGTTGCCGCGGGAATCAGTAAGACCATGCTTGCTAAATGGGGTGGCAAGGTTATTTGCAGAGTTGCTGATCCTGAAGTTGCAGCCCGGGCCAGAGCGGAAAACAAAACCCGATCGGAGCTGGCTATCGAGATGTCGCTTGACGAGAGCATAGGTATTGTCGCTCTGGGCAACGCCCCAACTGCCCTGGTCCAGACCATCCGCAGTATTGCCGCGGGCTCGGTCGCCAAGGCGCCTCTGGTTGTTGGTGTGCCGGTCGGTTTCGTCAATGCCGCCGAATCCAAGGCACTGCTGGTGGAAGAGAACTCCTGTTATATCACGAGTCTTGGCCGAAAAGGCGGCAGTCCTGTAGCCGCTGCAATCGTTAATGCGCTCATTCGTCTTGCGGCTGAATAATCATGGTAGCCGGAAAGCGTCTTCGCAGCGGATTTACCACCGGATCATGTGCTGCTGCCGCCGCAAAAGCCGCAGCTTTTGCCCTGGTGAACGGCACCTGTCCACGGGATATCGAAATTGCTTTTCCCGATGGAAGCCGCAAGAGCTTTGCAGTGTATCGATGTACCGTTAAAGGCGAGGAAAAGGTTTTTTCGGCAACCGCATCAATCATTAAAGATGCCGGAGACGATCCCGATGTAACAAACGGCGCCGAGATCGTGGCCACCGTCAGCTCAGCGCGTTCCGGTCATGCGGACGAAGCCGGGGCAGACCCAGACTGCGTCTGGCTGGGCAATATCTTTTTGTGCCGGGGCAAAGGTATCGGCATGGTTACCAAACCCGGATTGGCTATTCCGGTTGGCGAACCCGCCATCAATCCCATACCC
The DNA here is from genome assembly GCA_963835305.1 of uncultured delta proteobacterium. Lineage (GTDB taxonomy): Bacteria > Desulfobacterota > Desulfobulbia > Desulfobulbales > Desulfocapsaceae > Desulforhopalus_A. Next base: position 387,934 of record CAWIEU010000002.1, on the reverse strand, counting down.
CGGCAGATGATCGTCGATGCCGTGGGTGAAGTTTCAGCCGGGCAACAGTTCATGGTCACCATCTCGATACCTGATGGTGAAGCTTTGGCTGAAAAGACACTCAACAAAAGACTCGGTATTCTCGGCGGCTTGTCGATTCTCGGAACTACCGGCATAGTTCGTCCCATTTCAGCTGATGCCTGGACAGCCACCATAAAAGCCTCCCTGGATGTGGCGAAAGAGGCGGGTCTTGAAGATGTGGTACTTTCTACCGGCCGAACCTCGGAAAAAGGTGCTCAGCAGATTCTGGATCTCCCGGAAGAGGCCTACGCCATGATGGGCGATTATCTTGAATTTTCCCTCAAAGAAGCCGCAAAACGTGGTTTCAAGACCATTCATCTTGCAGGAATGTGGGCAAAGATCATGAAAGCGGCTTTAGAAATTCCCCAGACCCATGTACGAAACGGCGCCCTGGAAATGAGAGACGGTGCCGAACTGCTCGACGGCCTCGGCGCCAAAGGCGAGCTGCTGCAAAAGATAAAAAGTTCTAACACCGCTCGCGAAATGTATGAGCATCTGACAGCAGCCGGAGAAAAAGGGATCGTCGAAGCTGTCTGCCTCAGGGCCCGTGATTACTGTCGCAAAACTACCGGTACCAACGTGAGAGTATACCTGGTCAACCATAAGGCGGAGATTATTACCCATGTTTAAACTCTATGTCATCGGGCTGACGGATGCTGTTCCTCCTCCGGAACTGCAAAAAATTCTCGCCGAATGTTCCCTGATTGTTGGCGCAAGCCGTTTTGCCCGGGTAACTTCTCTCCTTCCCGTCCGGTTTCTTGAAATTACACCGCTGGCTACTGCGTTAGAGGCGATCCGCGTCACCTTGACGAAAGGTAATGTGGCCGTGCTGGCCAGTGGAGATCCGCTTTTTTATGGTATCGGCCGGCGACTGCTTACAGAATTTCCCCAGGAAATTATCCGGATATACCCGGCACTCTCCTCTCTGCAAAGGGCCTGTGCGCTTTTTCAAATCTCATGGGATGATGCGAAAATTTTCAGTCTGCATGGCCGCACTTCAGAGCATATCCCGGGTTTGCTTCTGGTCAACCGGAAAAACCTCGTTTTTACCGACAGCAAAAACAGTCCTGATCGGATCGCCGGCTTGCTTCTTGATTACCTCCAACTCATCGGGGATACGGTGTTGCCGGAAAAGATCAAAATGCTGGTTGCCGAGGATATCGGCCTGGACAGTGAAAAGGTATTCCGCGGCACCCTTTATGAGGCAAGCAAACACCGCTTTTCCTCTCTGAACGTCATGTGTCTGCTGGTCCCCCCAGCCCCTAACGACAATTCTTATCGGTACCGCTTTGGTCTGACAGAAGATGATATCCAGCATAGCCGCGGCTTGATAACCAAAAATGAAATTCGAGCAGCAACCTTGCATCAACTTCAACTTCCGCCCTGTGGGGTTCTCTGGGATATCGGCGCCGGCAGTGGTTCTCTATCAATTGAAGCGGCGAGATCGAACCCTCAGTTGACCATCTATGCTATAGAGCATAAAGCGGAAGAACTGGAAAATATAAAAAATAATATTGTCAAATTCAGTTGTTACAATATAGTACCCGTCTTTGGCAGGGCTCCGGAAGCGCTTCTCCAGCTTCCCACGCCGGATCGTGCCTTTGTGGGCGGCAGCAGCGGTGCACTTCCGGAGATAGTCGCCCTTCTGGCCGATCGGCTGGACAGGGCTGGTCGTCTGGTAGTGAACGGCGTGATCGAAAAGACAGTACTGGCAGCACCCAAACTGATGATAGAGCATGGATTCTCCGTTGCGACATCAGTGATACAAGTTACCAGGATCGAGCCTGACGGCAGAACAGTTGACTTCAATCCAATAACCATTATGACAGGAACACGATGATTGACCAAGATGGCGGAACAGGAAGATCAGTTGAAATGAGACATGACATCCACTTTGTCGGTGCGGGCCCCGGCGATCCTGAATTGATAACGGTGAAGGGACAGCGATTACTGCATGAAGCCGATATCGTCATTTATACCGGCAGTCTGGTGCCTAAGGCGCTCATTACCGGACTCAACGCCGAAATTCATGATTCTGCCGGCCTGAATCTTGATGAAGTGTTTGCAATTACACTGAAATCGTGGCAGGCAGGTAAAAAAGTGGTTCGTCTGCATACCGGTGATCCGGCAATTTACGGAGCCATCAATGAGCAGATTGCCCTGCTGAAAGCGAATGATATCCCCTTCAAGGTGGTTCCCGGAGTCAGCTCGGGCACAGCCTCTGCCGCAGCGCTCAAGACGGAACTGACCCTGCCCGAGGTTTCACAGACTGTCATTTTCACCCGGCGCGGCGGCAGAACCCCGGTACCTGAGAAAGAAGATCTGGCACTGCTGGCCGCGCACCAGGCGACTATGATGATTTTTCTCAGTGTCGGTATGATCGGAGAAGTTGTCGAAGATCTGCTGGCCGGCGGATACCCGGAAGACACACCGGTAGCCATCGTCGAAAAAGTAAGCTGGCCTGAAGAAAGACAGCTCAGGGGCACTCTGGCCACCATCGCAAAACAGGTGAAGGAGGCCAACATCACGAAGACCGCCATTATTGCAGTTGGGAAAGTATTGGCCGATGCACCGCCCCCTGCCCTGTCTAAACTGTATGATGAAACTTTTACCCATGGTTATAGAAAAGGCGGCAGCCAAAGATGAAGATCGGCATTTTTGCCATAACCAGAGGAGGTAGAGAACTCGCGGAAAAACTCAGTTCCCTGCTGGATACAACAACCTTCCTCCCAAAAATGCCAGGGGAAAAAATTGCTGACACCATCGCACGCAACTGGGACTTTTATGATGGGTTTGTCTGTATCATGGCTGCTGGGATTGTAGTGCGGGCGATTGCCTCGCACCCCGTACTCCTCAAGGATAAACGTACCGATCCCTGCGTTGTTGTTGTTGACGAAAAAGGCCGGCATGCGATCAGCCTCCTGGCCGGGCATTTCGGCGGAGGCAATGCACTTGCAAAACAGGTTGCCGGACTTCTCGGCGGCACACCAGTCATAACCACAGCATCAGATACACTCGATCTGGTACCACTCGACCTCTGGGTCGAGGAACAGCAACTTGTTGTGCCAAGCCGGGATATACTGACGAAACTGTCGACTCGTCTCGTTAACCGAAAGCAACTTTTCCTCTATGCCGAGGTGGGAGTTTCCTCCTTACCCCAAGGTCTCATTCAGGTGGATGAGCCGACTAAAGCCGATTTTATTGTCTCTCATTCCACGGCAATCGCTTCTGCCTGTCCGATCTTCAGGCCCCGCAACCTGGTTATTGGAATAGGCTGCAACCGGGGTACTCCAACTGAAGAGTTCGAGGCAGCCCTGAACGAGCTGTTCCATGAGTTGCATTTGAGCAGGACGAGTATCCGTAACCTGGCCTCAATAGATAAAAAAAATGATGAAGTTGGATTGTTGCAATTTGCCGAAAATAATTGCTGGCACATTGATTTTTTTGACAATAACTCAATTAACAGATTGAATAATCTAGAAATTTCCTTTGCCGCACTGAAAGCCATCGGAGCCATCGGCGTTGCCGAACCGTCTGCGCTGCTCAGCGCGCAAAGCAATCACTTACTCAGCAGGAAGAAAAAATGGAAAAATGTAACCATGGCAGTGGCTCAGGTACCCTTTATGTTGTCGGCACAGGCCCGGGATCAAGCAAAAATCTGACGCTGGCCGCAAGCGCTGTACTTACTGAGGCGGAGGTAATAATCGGCTATAAAACCTATCTGGATTTAATCCCGGAGTTTCTCTCAGACAAGGAAGTCATTTCCTCGGAAATGATGAAAGAAGTCGACCGCTGCAAAAAAGCGCTGGAGATTGCCTCATCGGGAAAAATTGTCGCTCTGGTCTCAGGTGGTGATCCTGGGATTTATGCAATGGCCGGGCTGGTTTTCGAGTTAGCCATGGAGTCGGGAGCTTCCTGCGAAATTGAAATAATTCCAGGTCTTGCCGCGATCAACAGTTGTGCTGCACGACTTGGTGCTCCGCTCATGCACGATTTTGCGGCAGTCAGCCTGTCCGATCTTCTTACCCCCTGGGAAGTCATTGAGAAACGTCTGCAAGCCGTCGCCGACGCCGATTTTGTCACCGCTATTTACAATCCCCGATCAAAACGACGCACAGAACAGATCGCTCGGGCAAGAGAGATCTTTCTCACCTGCCGTGACCCCAAAACTCCGGTTGGTATAGTCACTGCCGCTACCCGCGAAAATGAAAAAATTGTTATCAGTACACTCGAAAAGATGCTGCATCACGAAATCGGCATGCAATCCACCGTCATCATCGGCAACAGTCAGACGTTTACCTGGAAAGACTTGATGATTACCCCCAGAGGATACAAGAAGAAATATCAATTTTGATGACGTCGTGACATCGTAAACAGTCATTGAAGTTGCTGAGATGGACTCTGGAAGAAGCTCGATATGCCAGGCATAGTAGCTGAAGCGGTGATTTGGCAGTACATGTGTACGGCGAAGCACTGATTCAGATCGACAACGGCGCAGATCAGGCTTTTTACGAGTCCATCAATATAGTCTACATAACCAATAAGGGAGGTGAATAGGTATATTCCCTAACCAATCTCTTCCCAAAGTTATGACCTTGGCAAGCCCGCATCCTTCGATAAATATAACTCCTGTTAGGCACGATCAAATCTTTAGCTAATTTCAGCCCATATACGATTTTCCGGGGTGCTCGATGCTGAATTTCAGGGGTAATCATATTTTTTTTTCGCTTTCAGGCAAACTGCCCGGGAAAAGCGAATTTCAGATAGCCTCACCTTATCACCTGCATAAAAGGCGATAAAAATGGATAATTATACATCTGTTTTGGCACCGGTAACGCAGGAAGCATCCGACATTCTCAGCTCTTTTTACATCGTGCTCGGCGTCTCCGCCTTTATTTTTGCTATTGTCGCAGGACTGGTTGTGTACGCCTCGATCAGATTCCGCCGACGGAAAGGACGGGAGCCAAAGCATTTCACCGAGAACTTTCGGCTTGAAGTCCTGTGGATATCCATTCCTATTCTCATCGTCGCGGGTCTCTTTATTGTTGCTGTCAGGATCATGTTCCTGGTGAATCCGCCGGTGGCCGACAATAAGCCCGACCTGATCGTAGACGCACACCAGTGGTGGTGGGAACTTCACTATCCTCAATCAGGAGTAACGGCGGCCAATGAGATCCACCTGCCCGTGGACAAACACCTACTCCTCAGGTTCGAATCAGCAGACGTCATCCATGGTTTTTGGGTCCCGTCGTTCGGGCAGAAGATCGATGTCATCCCCGGCCATCCTAACCATATATGGCTGACCATCACGCGCCCGGGTCTCTATCAAGGCGCCTGTAACTCTTTCTGCGGCATGGCGCATGCCCACATGAGAATCCTGGTCTTCGCGCAAACTCCCGATGATTTTAACGCCTGGCTTACGCACCAGCAGAAGCCTGCTTCGCCCCCCACAGCAGTAGCGGCGGAGAAAGGCCTTAAAGTCTTCAAGGAAAAAAATTGCGTCAACTGCCACTCCATTACCGGGCTCATGACCAGGGGCCGTGTGGCTCCGGACCTGACTCATGTGGGAAGCCGGACAACCCTGGCGGCCGGCACTATATCTAACACACCGGAAAACTTAGGGAAATGGTTAAGGGACCCCCAATCCGTTAAAAGAGGCGTTCTCATGCCTGATACCGGCCTTGAAACCGATCAGATCACGGATCTGATCGCCTATCTTGAAGGATTGAAATGAGCAGCGAAATCAGTACTTCAAACAACGCAGAGAGTGTTCTGGAGGTCAAGGAATACAAAAGCCTGCTGAGCTGGCTTTCCTCCGTGGACCATAAGCAGATTGGGATCATGTATCTCACTACATCGCTGCTGTTTTTCCTGGCGGCGGTAACCCTGGCGATGGTCATGCGCACCCAGCTTATCAAACCGAACAATAACTGGCTTTCCGCCGAGACCTACAACCAGGTTTTTACGATGCACGGCACGACGATGATATTTCTCGCGATAATGCCCATGCTCACCGGTTTCATGGTCTACTTCACTCCCCTCATGATCGGGGCTCGCGACGTGTCGTTCCCGAGGATGAACGCCCTCAGCTATTGGCTGTACGTGATGGGCGGACTCCTCATATATTTCAGCTTCTTTACGGGAGACACCCTTCATGCAGGCTGGTCCGCCTATGCGCCACTGACCTCAGTCAATTATTCGATGAATAAATATTTGATCGGCACCGGCGTGGATTACTGGATCGTCGGCATTCTCCTGACCGGAGCAGGGACGATTACGACGGCAATCAACATCCTTGTCACCGTCGCCGACCTGCGCGCTCCTGACATGAAACTGAGCCGGATCCCGCTGTTCGTCTGGATGTCGGCGGTCAACGCCGTTCTCATGCTCCTGGCCCTGCCTGCGCTGAACGCGGCACTGGTAATGCTGTTCATGGATCGGCACCTGAACGCTCTCTTCTTCGACATTGCGGCCGGCGGCAAGCCCCTGCTCTGGGAGCACACTTTCTGGTTTTTCGGCCATCCCGAGGTTTATATTCTGATCCTGCCCGGTTTTGGAATGGTCTCGGAGATAATTCCGGTATTCTCCCGCAAACCGATCTTCGGCTACGCTTTTATGTCGGTCGCAACGGTCGCTATAGCTTTTCTCAGCTTCGGTGTTTGGGCGCATCATATGTTAGCCACGGGAATGAATTTTACAATCTATTACGTCTTCGCTCTTTCCACCGTGCTGATCGCCGTCCCTACCGGGATCAAGATCTTTAACTGGATCGCCACGATGTGGGGCGGCTCTATCAGCTTCGATACGGCTATGCTGTTTTCCGTTGCCTTCATTATCCAGTTCACTATCGGGGGCTTAAGCGGAGTAGCATTCGCCACAGTGCCCATCGACTGGACACTTACCCACACCTATTTCGTGGTTGCCCATTTCCACTACACCCTGCTGGGAGGCACTCTTTTCACCGTAATGGCCGGATATTATTACTGGTACCCGAAAATTACCGGCCGTATGCTGTCGGAGAGGCTGGGCAAGATACAATTCTGGCTCATGGTAATGGGCTTCAACGGCACTTTTTTTATTCTTCACTTCGCCGGACTCGCCGGCATGCCGCGCAGGGTTTTCACCTACCCCGATTTGCCGCATCTCGCAACTATCAACCTGATATCCTCCCTCTTTGCTTACGTCCTTGGGCTGGGAATCCTGGTCTTTTTCGTTAATCTTGTTTACAGCCTTTTCAAAGGCAAACCGGCCGGGAACAACCCCTGGGGCGGCTGGACCCTGGAATGGGCTACATCCTCTCCACCTCCACCTCACAATTTCGAAAAGATTCCGCCTGTTCGCAGCCTCAGGCCTTTATGGGATCTGGAACAGTCTGAAAAGCAGTCTGGCGCTGTCGGGCAGCCTTCTCATGGAGGAGATATCGCATGAACAAGACCAGACTGGCAATGCTGCTTTTCGTGGCATCGGAAGCGGTTTTCTTTATACTGCTGATCGTGTCGTACATAGTCTATCACGCGACTTCAATAAGCGCAGCTGACGCATCCCGTTACCTGGATGTTCCTAAAACCGCAATATTCACTGCCTGCCTCATCTTCAGCAGTTTTACAATGCGGCACTCCGGCATTCACTTCGAAAATGGCCGGCATAGGTCAGCGCTCGCCTGGCTTCTGGCAACGATGGTATTAGGGACTGTATTTTTGATGGGGCAAGGAATCGAATATGCCTCCCTTATCAGCAAAAATATAATTATCAGCCGGGACCTGTTCGGCACGACGTTTTTTACCCTCACGGGTTTTCACGGTCTCCATGTTTTTATCGGACTTATCATGCTGGCAACACTTTTTGGCCTCAAACTGAAGCAGGGAGTCAGATGCCCCGCTGAGGCCGTGGAAAGTGTTTCGATTTACTGGCACTTCGTCGACGCGGTATGGATGGTTATCTTTCCTGTTGTCTATCTATGGGTGCTGAGATGACCAACGGACAACTATTCGCACTCGCCTGGGATTTCCAACCCACGGTGATCATTGGATCTGCCGCACTCTTTTTTGCGTATCTATGGGTCGTCCGCTTTCGCATGAACCTCAAAACAGTGGTCTTCGGTTCGGGCGTATTGCTCATGCTGCTGACGCTGATCGGGCCGCTCGATTTTCTAGGCGACGAATACCTCTTCAGCGCTCATATGATGGAGCATATTCTGCTCTATCTGGCCGTGCCGCCGCTTCTCCTGCTCGGCCTCCCACCGGAACCGGTTGAATCGTTTTTGTCCATTGAAATTGCAGCCAAAACCGAGCGGCTTCTCCGCAGCCCGACAGTTGCCTGCCTGGTGGCGGTCGGAACCATGTGGCTCTGGCACCTGCCTATACTCTATAACACGGCGCTTAACCACGAATGGCTTCATGCCGTGGAACATATGAGCGTGCTGATCGCGGGAACGATATTCTTTTGGCCCATCTTCACCCCTCTGCAGTCGTACCGGCTTTCACCGATCATCGCTGCGGTATATGTATTTACCGCCATGTCGGCCAATATGATTCTGGGGATATTGTTGACCTTCTCACCTCCGGGATATTATCCCACGTACATGGGCACCTCCGACAGCTCCGGAATCTTCCAATTTATCCGCACGGTCTGGCATCTCGATCCCAAGTCAGACCTCAATCTGGGCGGCATGTTTATGTGGATAATCGGAGGCCTTCTGTATTTCACGACGCTGCTGGCTGTAATCAGCCGGCTGTACCTTAACCCTGAAGATTGGGAACCAACCGAGCAAGGATTAGAAGATGCAAAACTCCAGTGAGAATCAGCCCAACCCAGCGAAATTTTCCCGGAAAAACAAAAAGGAAGATTCGGCAGCTTGGAACATCCCAAGGCCCGAAAGCATACCCTCGCCCACATACTGGCCCTTCGTTCTTTCTCTGGGGGTTACGCTCATAGGGCTTGGGGTCCTGACATCAAACATTATAACGGCTACAGGAACGGTACTTTTTATTCTTGCCATCATTAAATGGATAGGAGAGCTCTCCAGTGAATACAGAAAATAACAGTGGAGCCTGCCAATGCAGGGAAGCAGCCCCGGACAGGCGCCGTTTTCTAGCCAGGCTCGGTGTGGCCGCCGGTTCTCTGATTGCACTCATGATGGGGTTGCCGGTCATCAGTTATATTCTGTGGCCGGTTACACGCAAGATGAATCGTCAATGGGTGTCAGTGGGCCCGACAGACAAGTTCACTACCGGGGATACGATCCTGGTTTCCTTTCAAAACCCGTCGGCAACACCCTGGGCAGGTGTGACTGGAAAAACCGGAGCCTGGGTACGCAGGGTCGGGGACAATGACTTCACCGCCTTCGTTCTCAACTGTTCCCATATGGGCTGTCCGGTGCGGTGGGAACCTACCTCCAAACTGTTTTTCTGTCCCTGCCACGGCAGCGTTTATTATCAGGACGGAACTGTTGCGGCAGGCCCGGCGCTCTATGCTCTGCAGCGGTTCAAAGTCAGAGTGCTAGACGGGCAAGTCGAACTGGAGACCCGTCCCATCCCCTTCACAGAAAATTCCTAGAGTGAGTAACGGGATGAAAACGTGGAACAAGTTCTTACAATGGCTGGACGATCGAACTGGCCTCGTCAAACTGACTAAAGAAATTGCCTATCATCCGGCTGCGCCAGGCGTTAAATGGAAATATGTCTTCGGCAGTGCGGTCCTGACGGCTTTTATCATGCAGGTAATCACCGGCATCGGTCTGCTGACGACCTATGTTCCCTCATCGGGCAGCGCCTTTGAAAGCCTGCAGTATATCACCAACAAGGCTCCGCTCGGCGCTCTCCTGAGAGGCATGCATTATTGGGGAGCATCGATGATGCTCAGCCTGATTGCTATTCATGTCACCAGGATATTTCTGATGGGGAGCTTCAAGTTTCCACGTGAATTGAACTGGATTACGGGTGTATTGCTGCTGGCAACCACAGCGATAACGGCGTATTTCGGTCAGATAGTCCGCTGGGACCAGAATGCTGTGTTTGGGATGGTGGTAGCCGCAAAGATGGCCAGCCACGTTCCGCTGATCGGCACATGGCTCTCTCACTTTATCATAGGCGGAGAAGTGGTGGGATCCTACACTTTGAGCCGTATCTTCGACATGCATGTCATTGTCCTGCCGATCGTACTCGTTTCCCTTATTGGCCTGCACGTGTATCTGGTGTTGCGCAACGGCGTATCCGAACCTCCCGTAGCTGGACGCGGTGTGGATCCCGCAACTTACCGTTCGAATTATCACGATATGCTCAAGAAGGAAGGCGTCCCTTTCTGGCCGACTGTAGTATTGCGTGATTTCGTCTTCGCTATCGGCGTGGTTCTTGTTGTGATTCTATTGGGCTGGCTGGTCGGTCCAGCCGCACTCGACCATCCACCAGATCCGTCTCTGGTTAACGCACATCCTCGACCGGACTGGTATTTCTGGTGGCTTTTCGCCCTGCTTGCCCTGCTTCCGCACCAACTTGAGAACTATGTCATTGTCTTGTTGCCCATACTGATCGCCATCGTCCTCTTTTCCATCCCGCTGGTGAACCGCGGAGAGCGTCATCCGGCTCGAAGACCTCTGGCAGTGACTGCCGTGGTCTTTATCCTCTCCTCGATTGCCGCTCTGACCGTAGCCGGTTGGCACGAGGACTGGTCACCAAACGAAGATGCGGCTCCCCTGACTGCGGATATTATCGGGGCCTCTTCCGGGCCGGTATATGAAGGGGCGATGGTTTTCAATACGATGGGATGCCTTTTCTGTCATACCATAGAAGGCCATGGGGGAAAAAGAGGACCTGAACTGACTTGGATTGCCGACAGACTGACCCCCGACCAGCTGGAATTGCGCATCATGAACGGCGCCTACAACATGCCGGTATTCGGCCGCATCCTTTCCACCGAGCAAACCGAGAACCTGCTGGACTTTCTGTCGACCCGGAAAACATCCGGCGTTAAGGCAGGCAAACAACCATCGGCTGTCCAGCCGCCGGGAATCCCCACTCAGTCGGCCTCACACGCAAGCTAACATCCTGAGATCATGAAACTAAAGACCGAGCTGGTTATGATCAATCCGTCATGTTCCGTTTGCGAGTCCATAATGCAGGTCTGCGAGGACGCAGTCTCAACCACGGAGCGCCGCCTCGATTGCAGCGATGTCTATCTTTTTCATCTGCATCATCGCGTCGAACGCACGCTTGGCGGCAGCACGATCAGAATTGGTTACCGCTTTTAGCAAAACCAGCGGCGTAATCTGCCAGAACAGGCCCCATTTGTCCTTGCACCAGCCGCACACATTCTCTTCACCGCCGTTGCCGACGATCGCGTTCCAGTAACGATCAGTTTCGGCCTGATCAGAGGTTGCAACCTGAAACGAGAATGCTTCACTGTGCCTGACGTTGGGTCCGCCATTGAGTCCGAGGCAGGGAATTCCCATCACAGTAAACTCGACCATCAACGCATCCCCTTGCTTCCCGGAAGGGAAATCTCCCGGTGCGCGGTGTATCGCGCCAACGGATGAATCAGGAAAAATCTTGGCGTAAAAATGCGCTGCCTCCTCGGCGTCGCCATTGTACCAAAGACAAATAGTGTTCTTTGCTTGTTCCATCATGTCATTTCTCCGTCGTAATGAGCCACCCTGAACCGGAGTTAACGATGGGCCCGTAATCGAAGGCATCGGCTCGATTGACATTTCAATGTACGGCTGGATCGGTACCGTTCCGGCACCGCCTCACTGTGCTTCACCCAGGCCGGATACCATTGGTTGAATTTATCCTCATGCTTAACGCTCTTGCGGCATAAGCTCTTCGTATCCTCTGTTTATGAGGTCTTTCATACTATAATTCTGACTTGCAGATGCGGCCTGAATTTTTCCTGTACGATGCTCATCAACGCACTAAGCGGGATATGAGCGAATGCAGGCTGCGGTGCACAGCAACATAATTTCCCTCACATTAAGAATGCAGTCGTACTTGACAGAACATAATCCGGCATATATCATATCAGCATATAAATTGTAATTTATATGTTAATATTATGCCTTTCATATGCAGCTGACCGGAGGGTTACAGAAATACATGCGGGAGAACATTCAATGCATGAATCATCAGGGAAGAATACATCAAGCGCGGTCAATGAGGAATTCGTCCCGGCAGATCAGGAATTCCAGACGGTCGCTTTTCTGGCCAAATGCCTGTCCGATGAAAACCGATTAAAAATCCTTTTTTGCATCAGCCGTGGAAAAAAGGCGGTAGGGAGCATAGTCGAAGAACTTGACCTCTCGCAACCGCTTGTTTCCCATCATCTCAAGGAACTGAAAAGGTCTTTGTTGGTAAAAATCGAACGCAGCGGCCCTTTCATTTACTACGAAGTGTCCAATCCCCGCATTCTTGAGGCAATCGGCAGCCTGAGTTCGATAGCGAAGGATCTGCTGGCGGCACGGACAACCTTTTAAAATTTCCTGCAGGAGGTTATCGGTTTCTCATGAACGAAATAGAAAAAATACTCAACAGCCTCGATCCCGAAGATGCCGCGGCACAGACTGCAAAGGCCTTGAAGCAACTTCTGCCGCATCTTGGAGAGGAGGGGCGGAATAAGTTTATCATGAACCTCTTGGGCGAAACCGGCCAAGACAAGATTTCCAGTATGGTCCATCTCTGACTGGCCGAATGCATGGGCGAAGGTATCGACCCGACGCAAATGTGCCAGAGTCTGGTGGATAAAGTTGCCCAGTCCAAACAGCTGATGGCAATCACCGACCCTGATCTTCTCATCTTGTTTGAAGATTGGTTTGAGGAACTGGAAAATGAGATCATCTCCTTGAGCGCCGCATATGGTCCTTTCAGTGCAGAGGAGCTTGCAAGTAGAATTGGACTCTCTTTAAGGGGGGCCACTTTTCTTCTGTCAAAACTTAATCGCGAGAAAAAGCTTTAACAGTTGAGACACAAATTCCCTAAGGTCCTGTAATGCAGAACAAAAAAACAGCATTCGTAGCCCTTGTCGCCATACTGGTTACAGTTGGAGCCCTGTGGTTAACCAACCGGGCAGTTACCCCCAGACAAGCAACCTGGGAAGATGTCCTCGCGGAAGGGAAAAATGGAGGATATCAGATCATTACCACCGATGATCTAGCCGATCGTTATCAAAAAGATGCAGGCAATTTATCTTTAATCGATACCCGCCAGGGATGGGAATACCGGACGGGACATCTTCAGGGTGCGGTAAATTTTCCCATGGAACCGACCGCCTGGGCAAGATGGCGTAAGGCATCGTCCCTGGAAAAATTCCTCGGACCGGATAAGAATCGAACCCTTGTTTTCTACTGAGCAGGACTCACATGAGTCCGCAGTGACTCGGCGGCCCGGGTGGCCGTCAAACTTGGTTACAAAAACGTCTATCGCGACCCGTATGGTTTTCCTGAATGGCAAGGAAAAGGGTTGCCTGTTGCAAGTGCTCCAGCCGGACTTGCCCAGACTGCCGAGGCGGCCAAAATACCGGGACCTCTCTATGGTTGGGCGATGATCTGGACTCTCCTGGGTATTTTTACAGGAGGAATGGCCTTAAACCTCACTCCGTGCGTGTATCCATTGATCCCGATCACTGTTTCCTACTTCGGCGGTCAGGCCGCCAAAGGCGGTGAAAGGCGCGGAAAACTAACGATCCACGGCCTATGCTACATGCTGGGACTGGCTCTCACCAACTCATTGCTCGGCGTGGTTGCATCGCTGACCGGCGGTCTCATGGGGGGGATGCTCCAGAATCCCATTGTTCTTCTGGTTGTCGCCGGTGTCCTGGTCTTTTTTGCGACAAGTCTTTTTGGGTTATGGGAGATGCGTCTGCCAAGCGGCCTCACTCAGGCTGCGGCAAAATCCTATACCGGATATTTTGGAACTCTCTTTATGGGCGCAACCCTTGGAGTGGTGGCTGCCCCTTGCATCGGCCCCTTTGTTCTCGGGTTGCTTACCTGGGTCGCTGGAATGGGCAGTCCATGGCTCGGGTTCATAGTCTTTTTCACCTTGAGCCTGGGACTCGGCCTGCCGCTCTTTTTCCTCGCTGTTTTTTCGGGGCAATTGGAAAAGCTGCCACGGTCCGGTGGTTGGATGATCTGGGTAAGAAAGTTGATGGGATGGGTCCTGGTCGGGATGGCCGCTCATTTTATACGCCCTATTCTTTCCGGCCAGGGAGGAACTATCCTGCTCGCGCTCGTTGCCGTTGCCGCCGGTCTGCATCTCGGCTGGATTGATAAAAGCCGGGCTAACTTCCGTGCTTTCCCCCTCCTTAAAAGTGGAGTCGGTATTGCTGGAATGGTTTTAGCCACTTTTCTTGTTTCGAGCATGGCAATGCAAGGCCCAGGTGTTACCTGGAAGCCGTATTCCGAGGAAACTCTTCAAGAAGCACAAAACCAGAAAAAACCCGTTATCATTGATTTTTATGCCACATGGTGCACACCATGCAGGGAGCTCGAAGAGGTAACCTTTCATCAGCCCGACGTAGTCCGGTTGGCGGAAAAGAACTTTACAATGGTCAAAGTCGATGTGACGAAAGGCGGCAATCAGTATAACGAAGAACTGCTGAAAAAATATGGTGTAAAAGGGGTGCCGACTCTTATTTTTCTTGATGCTGAGGGAAAGGAGCTTGTTGCTTCCCGTCTCGTGGATTACCTGCCGCCCGATAAGTTTCTTGCTCGGATGCGTGATATCGTTGCATCCGAATAATAACGATGCAAGCCAATCCGTTGCTTGTCTCAATGACCTTAATGAATGAAGAAGGAGAAGAACATGCTCAAAGTCCGGTTTTTCCTGAATGAACCAAACGGCAAACCCTGAAAACATTTCAAACAGCTTATGCCCAGGTTGGGCGATACATATCCGGTTGAAATTGATATCACTGCAAAACCTAAAGCCGAATACGAGACCGATGAATATTTCTCGCTCGACCTGCCTGTGGCACCAGCGATTATGGTCGGAGATGAGATCGTCGTAGAAGGAACGGATGTGTCCGACCACGAGTTAGAGGCATGTATCTGCCGCCAACTCGGTCTACCCGAACCTCAGAAGAAAGGCTTGCTCGACCGTCTTTTAAAAAAATCCTGAAAATTGACGGCGACAGGATCTCGGAAAATGATGCATAAACAGGAAGTCGTTGAGCGCGGCAAGGAAAAAGAACAGCGCTCTGATTAAGATGATTCTGCTGGTCATCTTCATCGTGGGGGCTGTTTATTTGGTCCGATTTTCTCCCGCCGCGCAACATGCGCTCGGTGCGCCAGCGGCAGCTGTGCTCATTTGTGAGGTGGCTTTGAACAGCACCTCCATGTTCAACCACCTTTTTCCGGGAAGAGAACCGACCACGATTCCTTCGAGCCGGCCAATAAACCTAAACCGTTTGAAGAGGGCTTATTGCAAGGGGTGGCATGAACCGCAGTCGCCACAGTAACCGTCGCGGGAGAAAAATAAACTATAACTTCACAGTGGAGGCGCCCTTCCGATTCGTGGCGAACGAATACGGCTCGTTCCTTAGAGTCGCTATCTGTCTTGTATTCTGACAAGAAAAGTTGTTTGATATGCTCCAGTGATTCTCCTGCCAACATGGCATCACCGAGATTACTTGTAAACCAACAGCTCATTTATTTACCACCTCTCCAGATCGAAAGTGCGAATTTGCCAATCCACTAAATGTATCGTATGCGCTTGGCATTGAGGTAATCTCATGGAACAGTTTGCAGCTGTGTGACAAAAGTCGATTCAGGTTCAGATATAACCAATCAAGGAGTCCAATGAAGATGACCTTGGATATCAGACGGTTGAAAGTTGCCACTTTTTTTACCGTTTGTGTGGGATTGGTAGTGTGGACTGTCCTAACCGGCGTGATTTCCTCTTCATATGAGCTGCTTCGGACATCTCTGCTCGCCGTAATGTTTCTTCTTATCAGGTTGCTTTTTATGAAAAACATGCCCTCACCGACCGGTTCCGGTGCTATTGTCATGGGGATCGGCATTTTCATAAACGGCGCTATTCTTCAGTTTTCTTCGCTCAACAAGGAGCTCGCACGGCCTTTGGCACTGATCCTCTTTATGCTTCTGATCTTTATCGCCGCCTCCTATATTAACGATGTGTTGAAAAGAAGGATTTTCAAGACGCATTTTGCCCATGCCATCGGGAGTTTTGCAGTCGGCACCTGGATTGCGGGGATCTCTGTCTGCGGTATAGCGCTCTGCCAAAGAATGCCCGACTGGAAACCTTTGGTGCAGCTGTTAGTGATCGGCAATATCGGATTATGGTTGTATTTTATGTATCGAGCGGCCGGAAATTTCCTCCAGTTCTTCGCTACCGAGTCCTGGCGAAAAGTTCATGGAGTTCTGTTCCTCTCGACTGTCAGTACCCAATCTCTTGTTATTGTATGGAAGGCCGCCTTTGGCACAAGCTTTTTCTATCGACTGACTGCTCCCTGGCTGATCTTGCTGGGGGTCTTTTTCTACCTCATCAGTTTTTCTCTTATCGTCCGGCGTTACGCCTCTGAGGGGATGGCATTCGATCTGGACAAAAGCTGGTTCAATACCAACTGCATCATCCACGGAGCTATGTCCATCACCGGCCTGGCCAGCGCTGTATGCGGTGTGGTTTCAGCCAATCTCATCCTTCTCATCTGGCTCTGGGTCATATTCTGGTTTATCATTGTCGAAATCGTCGAAATTGCCCGGGCTGTCAAGCGTATCAGGCTCTACGGATTCGCGGGTGGTCTGCTCATTTATGATCCAACTCAATGGTCGAGAAACTTTACCTTCGGTATGCTGTATGCCTTTACTCTGAACTTCGATATCTCACAAAGCCTAGCCGCGAACTCTTTTTTGCTGCCGCTGCATGCGGTGATAATCCACTATTTTGCCTGGGTTGTCCTTATCCTGCTGCTCGTTGAGATTTTTGTCTTTTTCCGTGACCGGCTGGTATTTCTCAAGGTCGAAACTGAAGAAAAGGTGTAAAAATTCATGATTCTATGACATTGCGGCGAAAAACGATCCAGCTCCGAAAAAAATAGCTGAAGGGGGCACTCCAGATATGAACGAGTCGGCTAAATGGAGAAAATGCAAGCAAAATTAATGCCCCTAAGATATGAATTTTGTAGCTCAAAGGAACATTCTGCATCAGAGCCGGATCAGGTGAAAAGGTTATGATTCCCCTGATCCAGGGCGCTACTGTGTCCAGAACATAAAAATCACCGAAAAAAACATTGTAAAGTCCGGCCCCGACCACCAATATCAAACCGATCAGGGTGATGAAGTCATTCAGGCTGGTAGTGACCTTGATTCGCAGGATCGACAGGCGTCGATAGAGCAGTAATCCGAGGCCGATAAGTGCGGCACTCCCTACCGCTAGGCCGCTGACATGGGCGACTGTGGTATGGGTGGCACCATTGATGCCCACGATGTCAAAAAAGCGCTGGGGGATTAAAAGTCCTCCGACATGTCCAAGAAGAGTCAGGAGAATTCCCCAGTGAAAAATTGTTGTGCCGAAGAATAATTGTTTTTTTTCCAGAAATTCACTGGATCTCGAATTCCACTTATAGCGGTCGGTCAGATATCGTAAGAGATGACCCACGATGAAAATTGTCAGGGTAATATAAGGAACAACCAGAAACGCCAGAGTGTTACCCATATCCATATCATGTCTCCTTGCTTATGTCCGCAGGGGTGCCTTGCATATAAGATTGGATGATATTGTCCACCAAGCCGACCAATCCTGCATAGGGGTGTCCGTTTTCCGCCAAACGTCCGGCTAGCGCGGTCACGGTGCCGAGACAGGTCCAGAGCAAGGTTGCGTCATCCGGCTCAGGACACAAAGCCAGAAATTCCAGAATCATCGGCAGATAATCCGGCAGCTCGCCAAGGGCGGCGTCATACCCCTCCCGGTGGTACAACCACAGAAGCCTTGCCAGAGCCTTGCCACGGTCCTCGCTGTCGCCCAGGAGATGATACGTCAGATGCAGACTTGTGGCCGGATCAAGGTCAAAAGCTGTTGTATACGTCTCTTGGAGCTTGACGAGCGGGGTCATTTCAGCGTAGGTCAAGAAACTCTGCAGCAGTTCCCGTCGCTGTCGATCAACTACCGTCTCGACGACCTCGTGCAGATCTGTGAGTTCCGCATTCCATGAAGGAGCCGGGTAGTCGAGCAGAAACGCCAGCAGCTTACATTGTACGCGATCGTTTTCAGTCATGAGATTCACTCTTTCCTTTTCCCGGCTCACCTGTAGTCGGGGAATCCTGCACATCCTTTGTTACTGTGCAGCGGACTCTTATCCGGGTGAGAGGCGGTGGGGATGACGAAACGGTCCTCAAGCCTGGCGATGGCGAGAAGATCGTACATCTTCAGCAGGGTTTCTGAATCAAGGCCGACAGAGGCCGGGATGGTATCGTCAGGTTTTTTTTCCACCCGCACCGATCGCATATATGCCCGGACTGCAGCCAGCCGTTTCAGGGCCATACGAACCGGTTCTTCGTCTCCCGCCGTCAACAGGTTGGCTAAGTATTTCACCGGGATTCTGAGATTGTCGACAGCCGTCCTGATGTCCTCGTTTTTAGCCAGTGCCTCGACTGGACTGAGGGGCGGAATATACCAGACCATCGGCAAAGTCCTGAATTCCGGGTGCAGCGGCAGGGCCAGCTGCCAGGTCTTGGCAAGCTGATAAATCGGCGACCGCCTGGCAGCTGCCAGCACATGCTCGGCAATGCCCTGGCTGCGTGCAGCGGCGATCGTGTCCGGATCTGATGGGTTGAGGAAAAGATCCAGATGGGCCGGATAGGCTTCTTGATCGGTTTTGGCCGATGCGGCTTCATGGATGCGGTCGGCATCGTAGAGAACCACTCCGACATAGCGGATGCGGCCTACACAGCTATGGGCACAGAGTGTTGTGAGGCCTGCCTCGAGCCTAGGATAACAGAAGATGCATTTCTCTGATCTGCCGGTCTTCCAATTGAAGTAGACCTTCTTGTAGGGGCAGCCCGAAACGCAGTATCGCCACCCCCGGCACCGCTCCTGATCGACGAGGACAATGCCGTCCTCGTCCCTTTTGTACATCGCACCGGAGGGGCACGATGCGACACAGGCCGGGTTGAGGCAATGTTCACACAAGCGGGGCAGGTAGAACATAAAAACCTGCTTGAAGGAGAGGTAGATAGAGTGATCAAGACCGCTGAAGTTGACATCCCGGGCCCCGGTCTCGCAGACGCCGGCCAGGTCGTCGTCCCAATTGGGGCCCCATTTAATCCGCATGGGTTCACCGGTAAGCTGGGATTTCGGACGGTTTGAAGGCTGATGTCTTTTCCTGGGAGCGCTAATGAGGTGGGCATAGTCATAGTCCCAGGGCTCGTAATAGTCGTCAATGACGGGCAGGTCGGGATTATGAAAAATGCGGGAGACCTTCTTCGGACGTCCACCGGCCTTAAGCTGGAGTTCGTTTTTGTCCATAATCCAGCCGCCCTTATGCTTTACCTGGTTTTCCCACTCGCGGGGATAGCCGATGCCGGGCTTGGTCTCTACATTGTTGAACCACATATATTCGGCGCCCTGACGGGTGGTCCAGACATTTTTACATGGAATACTGCAGGTATGACAGCCGATACATTTGTCCAGGTTGAGCACCATGGACAGCTGGACTTTAATTCTCATACCAATCCACCTCCCCGGCTTTACGTACCACGATCACCTCATCCCGCTGGGACCCGACCGGACCGTAATAGTTGAAACCGTAGCTGAGTTGGGCGTAGCCGCCGATCATATGCGTCGGTTTGACCATAATTCGGGTTACGCTGTTGTGGGTGCCGCCTCGCTGCTGGGAGAGCGGGGAGCCCGGCGTATTGATGAGACGCTCCTGGGCGTGGTACATGAAGGCGGCGCCAGGAGGTATCCGGTGGCTGACCACGGCTTTGGCCATGACCACACCATTTTCATTGAAGCACTCGAGCCAATCGTTGTCTTTGACTTCCAGAGTCAGGGCATCGACATCGCTGATCCAGATGGCCTCACCGCCCCGAAACAGGGTGAGCAGAATCAGGGTATCGGAATAGGTGCTGTGGATTGACCACTTGGAATGGGGGGTCAGGTAGCTGAGGGCCAGGGTCTTTCGCCCATCTGTTGTTATATCCGGCTTTATTTTGCCAAGTGCCCGGGCAACGCTGTGGGGAGCATTATCGATCGGCAGATTTAGAGGTGGTCGGTATAAAGGGAGACCCTCACCGAAATTCAGCATCCAGGGATGGTCAAGATAGAACTGAGCTCGACCCGTCAGCGTCCTGAAAGGCACCTTTTCCTCGATATTGATGACAAAGGGTGAATATCGCCTGGTTTCAGATTCGATCCCGCTCCAAACCGGTGAGGTGATGATCTTGCGTGGCTGGGCGGTTATATCGTTGAAGGATATCTTCTCGTCACGGCGACCGGCGCTCAGATGGGTAAGAGACAGACCGGTCTTTTTTTCAACCTCGGTCCAGGACTTGAACGCAGTTTCGCCATTAGTCTCGGGCGCTAGTTTCAAGATGACCTGGGCGGCCTGCTTCCCGTTAATAAGCGACGGCATACCATAGCTCTTGCCGGGAGCCGTCACCGTACCGAGCTCGGCGGCAAGCTCTTCATACTCCTCTTTGCCGGACCAGGCGACGCCCTTGGACCCGACTCCTACCTGATGAACTAACGGCCCAAGGGCAGTCATCATTTTATAGGCGTTGGGAAAATCTCTGGTGATCACCGATAGCTGTGGCATGGTCCGCCCCGGTATAGGCTCGGTTTCGCCTTTGCGCCAGTCAAGGATTTCAGCCTGGGCAATCTCCCCCGGACTGTCATGCAGGAGCGGAGTTGCGACAAGATCCTTCATTTCGCCCAGATGAATCGCAGCCAGTTCGGAGAATTTCTCGGCGATGGCGCTGAACTGGTCCCAACTGGTTTTCGCCTCCCACGGCGGATCCACCGCCGGATTGAACGGATGGATGAAGGAGTGCATGTCGGTGGTACTCAGGTCGTGCATCTCGTACCAGCCCGCCGCCGGCAAAACGATGTCTGAGTACAAGGCGCTGGTGGACATGCGAAGTTCCAGAGTGACGAGAAGGTCAAGTTTTCCTTCGGGAGCCGGGTTGCGCAAGGTGATTTCCTCGGGACGGAGCTCACTCTCGGCGTTTTGTACAGCGCTTTCCACGCCCAGCAGATGTTTGAGAAAATACTCATGGCCTTTGCTGCTGGCCCCCAGCAGATTTGCCCGCCAGAGAACGAGTACCCGGGGGAAATTATTCGGATGGTCAGGATCTTCCACGGCAAAGCGAAGGGAGCCGTTTTTCAGCTGTTCGAGCGCATGAGCGACAATATCCGCATCGGTGGCCGCACCTTGTTCCACCGCCTCCCGGCAGATATCCAACGGGTTCCGATTGAACTGGGGATACGATGGCAACCAGCCGAGGCGGACAGCAACGGCGTTATAATCGGCCATATGCCGAGGGCAATGCTCACCGGCCATGGGCCAGAGAAGGGATTCGGCGTTAAGATCATCATAACGCCACTGGTCGGTGGCGAAATAGTAGAACGAGGTGCCGTTCTGCTGGCGGGGAGGACGTGTCCAGTCAAGACCGAAGGCAAGCTGGGACCAGCCGGCCTGAGGCCGGACCTTCTCCTGGCCCACATAATGGGCCCAACCTCCGCCGTTGACGCCCTGGCAGCCGCAGAGGGTTGTCAGGTTGACTATGGCCCGGTAGATCATGTCGCTGTTATACCAGTGATTGGTTCCCGCACCTAAAAAGATCATGGACTTGCCATGGGTCTTGCCGGCATTTTCGGCGAACTCTCGTGCCACATGAATCACGTCCTGTTGGGGGACACCGGTTATTGCCTGCTGCCAGGCCGGGGTGAAGGGCTGGGGATCGTCATAACCTGTGGGGTAATGCACCGAGGCGTCCTGCTTGCGGCCCCCGTCCTCCTGCCGGGCAATGCCTAATTGGGCGGTCATCAGGTCAAATACCGTGGTTACCAGGACATCACCCGCTGCTGTTTTGATCGTTTTGACCGGCACCCGGCCGTTTTTGGATCCGGGTCCTTTGTCGTCGAAAAAAGGCAGTGTGATCGTCCGCCAGCTATCGGCATCGCCCGCATAGCTGAGTAGCGGATCTACAACGGTATCGTTTTCGGAATCCTGCAGCCGGAGATTCCAATGGCCGGCGACCTCATCCCAGCGAAAGCCGATGCTGCCGTTGGGAACCACCCAGCTTGCGGTCGTCTGATCGAAGAAAACGGTTTTCCAGCGCGGGTTGGTTATCTCCGTGCCCAAATCGGCAGCGGTCAGAAATCGGTCCGAGACGAGAGTGTCGCCCGCGGCTTTAACAACGACGGCAAACGGCAGGTCGGTGAAACGTTTGGCGTAATCAACAAAGTAGGCGGTGGGTTTATCGAGATAAAATTCTTTGACGATTACATGGGTCATGGCCATGGCCAGCGCCGCATCGGTGCCGGCCCGAGCCGGCAGCCAGGTGTCGGCAAACTTGACATATTCGGCGTAATCCGGAGCCACCGCCGTCACTTTCGCCCCGCGGTATCTGGCCTCGGTGAAGAAATGAGCATCCGGGGTCCTGGTCATAGGCAGGTTGGTCCCCCAGACTATCATATAGGTAGCTTCATACCAGTCGGCGCTTTCGGGGACATCCGTTTGCTCACCCCAGATCTGTGGCGAGGCCGGAGGGAGGTCTGCGTACCAGTCATAAAAACTGATGACGGCACCACCTATCAAGGAGAGAAACCGAGTGCCTGCCGCATAGGCAACCATGGACATCGCGGGAATGGGCGTGAAACCGAAAATCCGGTCGGGACCGTATCGCTGGATGGTGTGGACCAGAGAAGCGGCGGTAATTGTCGCGGCCTCATCCCATGACAGGCGGACTAACCCGCCTTTGCCTCGGTCCTGCTGATACCGATAGCGTTTTTCAGGATTGCCTGCGATATCTCGCCAAGCCTTGACGGGATCGCCATGGGTGGCGAGGCTATCCCGCCAGAGTTCCAGCAGCGACGAACGGATAAGGGGGTATTTGATGCGAACAGGACTGTAAGTGTACCAGGAAAAGGTGGTGCCGCGAGGACAACCCCTGGGCTCATGGTTGGGAAAACCCTCACCACAGGCCGGATAATCGGTGGCCTGGGTTTCCCAGACGATGATCCCGTTTTTAACGTAAACGTCCCACGAGCAGGAGCCGGTACAGTTAACGCCGTGAGTAGATCTCACTTTTTTGTCATACTGCCAGCGATCACGATAAAAATACTCCCATTCCCGCTGACCGCAGCGATTTTCCGCCCAATCCTCAGAAATTTTCTCTTCACGGCAGCCATCTTCGGTGCCGCGGGGGCGAAAAAAACGAAACCGCTTCATGAAATCTCTACCGGACATCCTAACCTCCTGAGGGGAAGGCAAAACGCTCAGATACGGAAACTACAGAGCCATGTTCGTTTTTACGCAGCAGTTCGTATCTGTGTTTCACGGTTAACGATCTTGATTGAGTCGGTTACCTTTATTTATAAAATATCTGCAGGTATAGATCAATGTAATTGATCCATGGTCAATCTACTGGATGCACAATGTTTTCTTAACAAACGCAATTCCCTACTTATTGTAAATCCTGTGGTTGAATATTTATTTAAAGAAAAGCTTAAAGAAGGCGGGGAAGTTCATGATTATAATTCTTCTTCCTGCAAAAATGTGTTAGAATTTCAGAGACTAGATTAAATAGTTCTTCCCGGATGAGCATCGATGCCAAACAACAGGAAATATATGGATCTGCGCAATCTATACCCCCATAAACTCATAACCGCAGAGGAAGCGGTTGCAAAAATAAAAACAGGCAGCCGGGTCTTTATCGGCACAGGGTGTGGAGAACCACAGCACCTTATTCACGCGATGGTAGCCTCCAGGGGGCTTTACGATATTCTGATCTATCAGATGTTATCTTTTACCCTGGCACAGTACGTCGAAGACCAGGACTTTCTCAGCCGTTTTTCTCTGAAGCTGTTTTTTATAAGCAGGGATATGCGCAAGGCCGCCTTTGAGGGAAAAATCGATTATATCCCTGCATATCTGTCACAGATACCGAGGATGTTTCATTCCAAACAGATTGGCCTGGATGTTGCCCTCGTTCAGGTGAGCCCACCCGACAAGCATGGCTACTGCAGTCTAGGCGTTTCTGTAGATATAACAAGGGCCGGCATGAGCAATGCTTCCGTTGTTATCGCCCAGGTCAATCCTAAGATGGTGAAAACCAGTGGCGACAGTAATGTCCATATTGATGAGATTGATCACCTGGTATTTTACGAAGAACCGATCGTCGAATTCTTACCGGATACAAGCCATGACAGTAGCGTTGCCGAACGTATAGGCCATTATGTGTCGCAGATGATCGATGACGGGGCCACTCTGCAGGTAGGATTCGGTTCTCTTCCGGGACAGATTTTGCAATCGCTGATGGGTAAGAAGGATCTTGGGGTGCATACTCAGGTTATAACCGACGGCTTTCTCCCGCTGCTCAAGGAAAAGGTAATCACTTGCAAGATGAAAAATTATCTCCCGGGACGGATCGTCGGCTCATTGTGCATGGGCAGTGAGGAACTCTATGAGTATGTGGACAACAATCCATTATTCTATTTCAGGTCATCCGAATATGTAAATGACCCAAACGTCATCGCCAGAAATGACAAGCTTATCTCCATCAGCTCTGCCCTTGAAGCAGACCTGACCGGTCAGGTCTGTTCTGATTCGGTGGGACACCTGTTTTATAGCGGTATCGGCGACCAAGTCGATTTTCTGCGGGGTAGTGCCATGTCAAAGGGCGGGTTTTCTATCATTGCCCTGCCGTCTACCGCCCAAAACGGGAAAATTTCCAGGATCGTTCCCCATCTCAACAAAGGGGCCGGGGTAGCCACCACGCGTGGTGATGTAAATTATGTCGTCACTGAATATGGGGTAGCCGCGCTGAAAGGTAAGAGCATTTATCAACGGGTAATGGAGATGGCCCAGATTGCCCACCCGAAGTTCAGAGAAGAACTGATTGAGCAGGCTAAATCGCTGCACTATATCTTTTCCGACCAGATACCGCCCAGTCAAGATGACCTGATTTTTCTGGAAGACTATAAATCCAGCCATAAACTAAAAAATGGAAAAAGCATGGAGTTGCGTCCGATAATGCCGTCGGATGAGTTCAACTCCCGGAATTTTTTCTACTCATTGCAGGAAAGGACAATATACCACCGCTTCTTCTATAGAAGGAAAATTTTCGGACATCGGGAAGTTCAAAATGAGTTGGCAAATGTGGATTATCACCAGAACATGACTTTGATCGGCCTGGTAGTTCAAGGCGGGCATAAGGAAATCATGGCGGTGGCCTCTTATGCCCAGGAAGAAAAATCGACTTTGGCCGAGGCTGCCTTTGTGGTTGGGGAGGATTTTCAGGGCCTGGGGGTCGCCTCGATCATGCTGGGTCAGCTGGAGAGCATTGCCAGGAAAAACGGACTTACCGGTTTTACCGCTATCGTATTAGAAGAAAACAAAGCTATGCAGCATGTTTTCAAAACGAGATATCCGAATTCGAAGATACAGTATACCGGTTCGGAGGTTTTTTTCACCATGATGTTTAACAAGGACGGCAAGAGTTAAATATACGTTGAAGAGGTGGCAGGTCACGCCTCGCTATCCGAATATTAATGCGTTTTAGGAGAACATCATGAAAATCGGTATCATGAACAACCCAGCAAAATCAGTTTACGATGAGGCGGAATTCTGCGGTAGAGCCGGATTCGATTTTTTGGATTTGACCATCGAAGGGCCAAATGCCGCCACGATAGAAGTTGCCAAGTTGCGGCAGATTCTTGATTCCCATGGTCTGGCCATCACAGGACATACAGATCCCTGTCTGCCACATGCATATCCAATCCGGGCGGTCCGGGATGCCTGTCTTTCGGAATTGGAGCGATGTGCTAAAATATTTTCCTCTCTGGGGGCAAAGATAATGAATGTTCACCCCTGCTATTTTTGTCCTCCGGCCATGCGAAATGATCTGGTTACATTCAATATCGACGCATTAGCGGCGATCGTTGCAATGGCGGCATCCCATGGTTTGACTGTGGTATTTGAGAATTTCAAAGCCCCCTTTGACCGGATTGCCACGTTTAAAACCTTGCTGGCAGCAGTGCCGGATTTAAAACTGCATCTTGATTTCGGACACACAAATTTCGGCCGCGACAACTATGAAGCTTTCTGCAGGGAACTAGGGGAACATATTGAACATGTCCATTTTTCAGACAATCGGTCGAGAACCGATGATCATATGCCCTTGGGTGTAGGAACAATTGATTGGAAAAAGGCAGTGAGTATATTAAAGGCTACAGGTTACGATGGCACCATAACCTTGGAAATATTCTGCAATGACAGGAAAATGCAATTTAACTATCTGGACCTAAGCCGCAAATTAATCCTGGAGCTTTGGGATTAGTCTTTTTTACAGGAACAATATCGCAGCCCCAAAAAAGCCGGTCAATCCATCCATTCCCTCTTAATGGCAAGGATGTCGTCAATATTAGCGAAGAATATGTCTATGATCTCAGGATCAAAATGACTTCCCTGGCCTTCCCGGAGAATCTTCTGACAGGTTTCTTCAGGCAGTGCCGTTTTATAAGGACGCTCGCTTCCCAGCGCGTCATAGACATCGACAACGGCGACAATCCGGGCAATGAGCGGAGTCTTGGTTCCCGATAATTTGCAGGGATATCCTTCACCGTCCCAACGTTCGTGATGACAAAGGGCAATAACCATCGCTATCTCCAGCAGTGAGCGCTCTTCGATATCACAGCCCATGCGGATTATCTCGTCAAAATCAAGCTTCTCGTGTTCCTTGGCCGAGGAATAGTGGCGTAGAATATCACAGCCGATTTCGCAATGTTTTTTCATAATATTGCGTTCTTCTTCCGTGAGGATTCCAGGTTTCAGCAGGATGGTATCGCTGATGCCGATTTTCCCTATATCGTGCAGGGGCGCGGCTTCCGCAATAGTATTGGCCAAAGGACCCAATCCCATGGCTCTGGCCAGAAGTGCACAGATCTTACCAACTCGAATTACGTGTCGGCCGGTCTCATTGTCCCGGTATTCTGCTGATTTTCCAAGGCTATACAATAACTGGCGTTTAGTTTCTTCCAATTCGATTGTGCGCTGCTCGACTTTCTTCTCGAGATTTTGTTGATAGTCGCGATTTTGCCGGATGAGATCCGCGGCTTGCAGGGCTTTTTCAATAGTATTTTTCACAAGGGAAAGTCTTTCGATCGGTTTGGTTATGAAGTCACGAGCTCCGATCCGTAAAGCCTCAACCGCCTGATCTACCGCACCGATTCCGGATACTACGATTATCGGCATATCCGGCCACCGTACCACTGCCTTTTCAATGAATTCATGACCATTCATGACCGGCATATTGAGATCGACAGTTACAAGATCCGCCGGCCACTGTTCCAGAATGAAGAGAGCATCCAAACCATTTTCAGCTGCTCTGGTTTCATAACCTTTCCCTTTCAGATACTGGTCAAACAGCCTGCGGATTTCAGGCTGATCCTCTATAATAAGGATACGTTTACCAGTTCCAGCCGATTCCAGGTTTTGGTAGCTACCGATGGACACGGTAATTCTCCTCCCTGCTCAGATTGAATGAAGATGATCACATTCCTTTTTATTTAAGTATACTTACGCGAAAAAAAAATACAAAAAGAGAATGTTGGCAGAGTCAATCACCCAGACAAGTGCCCACATTGCGGGCAGCCCGGATCCAGGGATGATCAGGCGGTACCAGTTTTTTCTTGCCGACAACCTTTTCCAGCGGGACGGTTTTTGTTCCTTCCCCGTTCACTGCTATCATCACGCCGTACTCACCTCGTTCAATGCTGTCGATACAAGCGCTGCCAAGCCGGGTCGCCAGCACTCTGTCCGCCGCGGACGGCGTTCCGCCTCGCTGGCAATGTCCGAGAATGGTCAGCCTCGATTCCAATCCCGTCATGACTTCCAGTTCCTGGGTCAGCTTAAGGGTGTGGTTGCTCCGCTGCTGATCAAATTCCCGTAAAGCTTCTTCAGTCTTTTTCTGCAACTTTGCATCACCTTTCTCTTTAGCCTTGGCCTTCTTGTCCTTTAATAATGACAATCTTGCATGATCTTCCACGCTGAGAGCGCCCTCGGCGACGGCGACAATACTGAAGTTGGTCCCCCGCTGCTGACGTTTGCGGATTGCGTTGGCGGTGGCGTGCAGGTCGTAAGGAATCTCCGGGATAAGGATAACATCAGCCCCGCCGGCAACTCCCGCACCCAGCGCCAGCCATCCGGCATTATGCCCCATAACCTCCACGACTATTATTCGATGATGGCTATGGGCTGTGGAATGCAGACGGTCGATGGCCTCGGTAGCTATCTCCATGGCGGTATGAAAGCCGAAAGTAATATCGGTCATGGCCACATCGTTGTCTATGGTTTTCGGCAACGTCAGGATATTAAGTCCTTTTTGGGCCAGCCGATAGGCATTTTTCTGTGTTCCTCCTCCACCAATGCAGATAAGGGCATCGAGACTGTGCCGGTTATAATTATCACAGATAACTTCTGTCATATCCATAACTTCACTTCCTACCGGCATCTTGTGTGGTTTATCCCGGCTTGTGCCGAGAATTGTCCCGCCTCTGGTCAGAATCGATGAGAGCGTTTCCCGGTCAAGCCTCATAGTTCTGTTTTCCATAAGGCCTCGAAAACCATCGCGAAAACCAACAATGTGCATTTTCCCCGTGGCAAGCGCCGATTTACCGATTCCACGAATTGCGGCATTCAAGCCCGGACTGTCTCCCCCTGCAGTTAGTATTCCGATATGTTTACTCATCTTTTCTCTTTAAGTTTGTGGACAATGATAGTGTTGAAAAACGAAAGGTACTTAATACCGCCCTCTTACTTCAAATACTTATTTTTCTGACGAACGTCAACGGTGCTTCCATTATTTGCAACATGAACAATGACCGCCGTCATCGCTGCATTCCTGCTTTTTCCGATTTTCCGTTTGTGTTTGAATGGGAGGAAACGGGCTGATAAAACTGGTTTGGGCTGGTTTTGCAACAAACCGTTTTCGTAAAGTCATATAAAGCGGTTTGATGGAAAGCCCGATCAGCAACAGGGCTGCACCCAGCCTCACACTTTCCGGGATCAGCTCCGAAGCTTCACCCATAATAGCCCGCGGCGAGATCCCCATCAGCTGGTAGAATGCATCGACTCCAAGCCCGAAGAACACCGCACAAGTCGAAAGAATCCCCAGATACATCAGGGTGCTCTTTTTCCCGAGGATACCTGTCAATACCGATAAAGAAGTGATGTTGGTCGCCGGACCAACCAGAAGAAAAACCAGTGCCGCACCAGGACTTACCCCTTTCATTATAAGTGCGGCTGCGACGGGTGTAGACGCAGTAGCGCAGATATAGAGAGGCACCCCCACTACCAGCATGACCAACATGGAACCGAGCCCTCCGCCAAGCAGTTTCGCCATCAGATCTTCGGGGACGAACGTGGTAATTAATCCCGCAAGCAACACACCGATGAAAAACCAGCCCACGATATCTCCCCAAACCTCGCGGTAACCAAATCGCACACCGGATACGAGTTTTTCGCTTAATGTATGATGATTTTTATGGACATCCTCGGGACAATCGATTCCATCGCAGCAATTATCCACCGGACAACTCAGATCGGCTACTATTTCCTCATCGGTTTTTTTCCAAAAAAACAGGTTTTCCGCGAGTCCCGCGCTCATTGCGGTCAGAAATGCCGCCATCGGACGGATGATCGTCATAACCGGATCCAGGAGCGCATAGGTGATGGCAATAGAGTCCACCCCGGATTCAGGGGTAGAAATAAGAAAAGCAGTAGTCGCCCCCTTATTTGCGCCTTGCTTCCTAAGGGATGCTGCCGCCGGCAGCACACCACACGATCAGAGCGGGAGCGGAACACCAAGCAGTGCAGCCTTGGCAACAGAACTGAAGCGGCCTTTCCCCAGATGATTCAGAACGGTATTTGGGTTGAGGATTACCCGCAACAATCCGGCGATGGTAATGCCCAGCAGGATATATACTGAAGATTCCAGCAGGATCTGCCAGCTTTCGTGAATTAATTTTATTAATATTTCCAAAGTAATGCTCCTATAATCCGCAGATATTATGTATCATGGTTTCAACTGGTCAATGACTCTCAAGCATTGAGGCGGCACTTCCAATCAGCTCGATCAACCGGCCGTTTGCCGGACGGTAATACAGAACTGTTCCCTCTCGTCTGTTTACAACCAAGCCCATGGTCCGCAAAAGCCGTAATTGATGGCTGACTGCCGATTCGGATACATCGAGCAATGCCGCCAGATCACAAACACACATCTCCTGCTGTTGTAAAGCATGCAGAATGCGCAAACGGCCCGGGTCGGAAAAAGCCTTGAACAATTGCGATAACTGTTCCACTTTTTCAGGATCGAGATCCAAAGCTCTGGCCAGATCTACCTTTTCCTGATGGATAATCCGACTGATGCATTGGTCATTATTCATTTTTTCTCCTTTTTGATATATGATCATATATTCATATAACAATTCAGCAGAAATAGTCAAGAAAAAGCGGATGCAATTTTTTCATCAATTGAGCATACTATCCGACAATTATAACCCGACCATTTCCGCCACAGAGAACGAATATGACTGCAGATGTCCCACAGAAGCAAGGAACACTTTTTATCGTGCCCACCCCGATAGGCAACCTCGAAGATATTACCCTCAGGAGTCTTCGAGTACTCAGGGAGGTTGATCTCATCGCTGCGGAAGATACCCGGCATACAAAAAGACTTCTCATTCATTTCGGCATTGATACCCCGTTGATCAGCTATTATCGCGAAAAGGAGGTGGAGAGAAGTGAAGAGATCCTCCGTCGCTTGCAGCAAGGTCAAAACATTGCACTGGTCAGTGATGCCGGCACGCCCTCTATCTCCGACCCGGGAGCAATTGTCGTCAAACTTGTTCAGGAAAATGGTCTGACCGTGGTCCCCCTTCCCGGTCCATCGGCTTTGACAACTGCCCTTTCCGCCTCCGGGATCACCTCCACCGGCTTTCTGTTTGTCGGTTTTCTTCCTTCTAAAAAAGGGCAGCGGCGCAAATTGCTGAGTTCTCTTGCGGCAAACGAGTATCCGATCGTGCTCTATGAATCGCCCCATCGAATCGATTCACTTTTGAGTGACGCTTTGGAAACATTTGGCGAGCGCCGGTGTTTCTGGGCAAGAGAACTGACCAAAACCTTTGAGGATCTGCAGCACGGAACCTTGAGCAGCCTGCTGGCAAAAAGCCGGGAGGGCAGGAACCGAGGGGAATTTGTACTCATTATCTGGCCTGGTCTCCAGGAAAAGGTACAAGGTCAGACAGTGGAAGAACTTATTCTCTGGTACCGGGACAACTCGGATTTATCCTTAAAAGATGTCAGCCGGCGTCTCGCTTCCGATCTCGGCATATCCCGATCTCAGATTTATCAGCAGGCACTTACTCTCTGGAAGGAGACAGACTAAAAAATCATGAAACGATTAGAAACGTGCATCACTCCTGATGGAAAATTCCGGTATGGCATCCATAAACCATCCTACACGGCCACCAACCTCAGAGCAGCCACCAAAATCCGGCCTCTCGGCCTGACGGAAGAAGACTTGATCATTAATAACGATAGAAATTATCCGAAAGGCAGCGTCGAAGTGAAAAACGCCGACTGGATTTTCGAGATTCCCAATTCCTTCCCCTTTAGAGGCCGAACCTATATAGATAAGGAATGGGCGGATGCCAGTGCCGCCAACCCGGAACGGATCATGCTCCCGCAACCGGAGTATGTTTCGCTGAGCAAGACACTAAAGCAAAGCAGAGTTGACGATGCACTGTTTGAGCATCTTCCAGCCCCGCTCCTGCTGGCACTGGCTACCTGCTCAACAGATCCGCAAGATCTTAAAAGACTGGCCGAACTCAGCTGCGAAATCATCAAGGAGGGTGAGGTACCGACAGGGCTGCGCTACCGTCAGGGGACATCGGGCGAGTACAGACCGGTCATCCATAATCATACTCTTTTTGAGGCTGTGGCGAACAATCCGCACCTGCCGGATAACTACAAGATAGTTATGGTTATTCGCCCGGGAGCCCAGGGAGGAAGTGAAATCGTCGGAGAATGGCCGCAGGATGGACACAGTCATGTTTATGAGTACCTGCGCCGAAATTCTTATATCCCGGGTGGCCATTACGCAGCCAATATGGCGGACGACGCTATTCGCTATTCCATTGTTGATCTCGGTCCCCGCGACATAACCGGCTTAAGACATTTGTATTACCAGCGCAGTTATCTCCGGCTGGCCGAGGAACTTGGTCTTCGCACATCGGGTGCGGCCGCACGGCAGGTCCTGCCGGAAGAGGAATTGGAAGCCCTGAGGTTGGAAGTAATTGCAGCGTCGAAGCCGGATGGATTTACTCCCGCCACGCTTTGGGGTTGGAATTTTGGTTTCGATTTTGCCCCCACCCGATATCGGCTCCATGCCTCGCATCAGCAGATCCATCAGCAATACGCCCTGGTGCCGTCCAGGGTTGAAAGCTTTCATCAGGGTACCGGACAACCAGTGGGACAGATATCCGCGTATAGCTGCGGCGATCTCGTAGCTGAGCTGATCGAACAGTATCATTCAATACATCACAGCGATTTTTTTTCCGATTATCGGCGGGCAATTATCTCCAACCGGAGAATGGACGACCGCACGGATCTGGCTTCAAACCTGGTGGTCTGGAGTGATGACAGAGTGATGCTTTTTGTTCCCAAGGCCCAGACCTCACAATGGGAACTCCAGCTGATGACCCTGCCCGCAGAAGATGGCAGCCTGGCAGGGAACATTTTTGAATGCGACAGCCATCAACGTCGTTCTCTTGATACCGGCATCCTGATGGCTCAAAAAGCTCTGGCCGCGATAGGTGCGAAGATGGTCACTACCATTGAATATTCAAAGAGGATGAACGAAAAGAAAACGCTCTCCCAGCCTCTTCTCTACGCCTTTCTTCCTCGTTTACCGGAATCCCCGGGGGCTTTCAGTGAAGCACAGCTGCGCTTTATAAATGGTCACTACCCCGAGGATTTTTGTGCACTTTGCAGAAAGCACCTCTCCTAGATGGAGCTATTTTTCCTGCACAATCACAGTGCTGACATGTGAACGAAAGATGACTTTCTGCAGACCGAGCCGCGTTCGTGGATTAATTATAATCGGTCCGGCAATATTGGCATTCAGTGCGGGTGTCGTACTGCCTCCGGCGTCTTTCTTGCTTAGCATCATGAAGATACCGACCTCTTCCGCTTTTTCTGCTTGCAGGAGATTGCGTTCTTCCTCAGTCAGTTCCAGTTCGTAATTGAGCCCGTATTGTGCAGGATCAACCAGCGTGAAAGTCACCTTCGGTTCTTCGCAGGATTCCAGCCAAAAGGCACTGATATCATTTTCTTCCTTGTGATACACAACATAAGTAGTGTATTTTTCAAAGCCTGGAATGCCACGGGGAAAGGTCAGTATTTTACCTGAATCGATTGTCTGGTTCTTTACAGTTTCTCCATCATTCGTCATGATGTTCTCCTTGACTTGAAAAGTAAGTGTTCAATCTTTATCCTTTTATAAGGAATTCTGATCGTTGTTCAAGGTGGCTTTAACCTGAATTCCGCCAGTTGTCTGTCGGTTATGTGTTTCGGGTCTAAAAAACATTCCAGACTAACCTTTTAGAACCTTACGGATTGTTTTTTTGCAAGAAAACAATATGTCTAAAAGTTCTTATACCCTTTCCTTGTAGGGTGTTTTAAAAAGGTCCAAATCACCACCATGAATTATATTACGGAGAAAACAATGGAAAACAAAGGCTTTTTTGGTAACTGGGGTGGCGCTTATATCCCGGAAATCCTTCATGAGACATTTCAACAACTGAAAATCGGTTACAGAAAAGCCAAAGAGGACCCAAAATTCTGGCAGGAATATGTCGATCTTATGTCCACCTACTCGTGCAGACCGACACCGCTCACATTTGCTGAAAACCTTACCCGGCACTTCGGGGGAGCTAAGATCTATATCAAGCGTGAAGATCTCAATCATACCGGAGCCCATAAAGCCAATAATGTCATGGGCCAGGGTCTGCTGGTGAAAAGAATGGGCAAGAAACGGGTCATCGCCGAAACCGGCGCCGGCCAGCATGGAATGGCCACAGCGACCATGGCCGCCAAATTCGGGCTGGAGTGTACCGTCTATATGGGGGAAGTCGACGTGTTGCGGCAGCGTCCCAACGTTTTCTGGATGGAAAAGATGGGAGCCACGGTCGTCCCGGTGAAAGATGGTTCCAGAACCCTAAAGGATGCCATTAACGAAGCATTCAGAGACTGGGTCACCAACGTCGACTCAACGCACTATGTCTTTGGCACGGCCTGTGGTCCGGCACCTTTTCCGGAGATGGTATCCTGGTTCCAGTCAATAATCGGTATCGAGGCGAAAAAACAGATCCTCGCCCGGCATGGCAAGCCGCCGGCCCGGGTCTATGCCTGCGTTGGCGGCGGTTCCAATGCCATGGGGATCTTTCAGGGTTTTCTTGACAATCCCGAAGTAGAACTCATAGGCGTTGAAGCGGGCGGCAAAGGTATCGATACCGGCAAACACGCCTCAAGGCTTTGCGGCACTGACGCCAGCCCCGGAGTTGCCCAAGGGTATAAAACCATGTTTTTACAAAACGAGGACGGCCAGATGCTCGAAACCCATTCAGTGGCTGCCGGCCTTGACTATGTCGGCGTCAGTCCGATCCTAGCCGACCTGGCAGATAAAAAACGGGTTCGTTTTGAAGCGGCTACCGACGAGGAGGTTATCCAGGCACTCGATCTCACTATGCGCATGGAGGGAATCATCCCTGCTCTTGAATCTGCTCATGGCTTTGTCCAGGCCTTCAAGGAAGCACCTCTTCTTCGGCCGGATGAGGCGATCATCATCAATCAATCCGGCCGAGGCGACAAGGATATTTTCACCATCGCCCATGCTTTTGACGATCCTTCCTGGAAGGACTTCATCATAGCCCGCGGCAAAGAATACGAAAAGCCGTTGGCAAAAAAATAACGTAACCAACGGTAATTCCGGAACAGCGTAAGGAGCCGAAACGAAAAGGGTCAAAATGGCCGAGGTTATTTCGCCAGGCTCCCAAATAATCCTTCTGGTTTTATTTTTCCACAGAAAATACATGGTGAAAATATAATGTTACTTGAAAAAACCTTACGCACCCGCTTGGAAAAGAAAGATATTCTGCTCATGACCCATATAGTTCTCGGCTATCCGTCCTTTGCCACCAATCGCCAGGTTATCAGCCAGATGGTGGAAGGCGGAGTGGACTGCATCGAACTGCAGATACCTTTTTCGGAGCCTATGGCTGACGGCCCCGTCATTCTGAAGGCCAATCAGGACAGTCTGGCCATCGGCACTTCCGTTGCCGACTGCATGTCTTTCGGCGCCGAGATGAGCGGCCGGCATGATATCCCGTTTCTTTTTATGACCTATTACAACATCATCTTTAAATACGGGGAAGAACGTTTCTTTAAGGATTGCCGGGAGGCAGGCATCCAAGGTCTGATAATTCCCGATCTGCCTCCGGAAATGGGAGAACTGTTTTTCCGGCTGGCAAAAGAGTATCAGGTTGCCCCTATCCTCATTTTTGCTCCGACCTCGACAGATGCGAGAATGGCTGAATTGAACAAATCCGCATCCGGCTTCATTTATTGCGCCGCACGACGCGGGGTAACCGGTAGGAAATCTGAATTTGATGACGATTTCAATACGTATCTTGCCAGATGCAGGGCGGCGACCTCTCTTCCTCTGGCGGTGGGATTCGGTATCCGTAACAAGGCAGATATCGCCGCCATTACCGGTAAGGCGGATATGGCCGTTATCGGCTCGGAGACGATTCGACTGGTGGATGAAAACGGCGCCGAAGCAGTTGGACCCTTTATCAATAGTTTGCGATAACACTTATGGAGGCTACCATGTCGGATACAACAAAACTGAACGACAACCTCGGCACTACTAGAGTCCAGTGGGATCTGACGGATTTATATTCCGGGATGGACGATCAGTATATCCGGTCCGATATAGAGTGGTGTGAAACCGAGGCTACCCGGATCAAAACAGAATCTTACGGCAAGGTTGGCTGCCTGGATGCGGAAGCGCTGTTGTCATTGGTACAAAAGCTTGAGAACCTGGATTGTGCGCTGACCAAACTCGGCACTTTCTCCTTTCTTAATTTTACCACCCAAATGGGAAATGCCGAAGCCGGAGCTCTCGACCAGCGGATTCATGAACTGCACAGCAAGTGCGGCACCGAAACCATCTTTTTTGAGCTGGAATGGAACCAGGTTGAAGAGCAACGTGCACGTACACTGCTCGGCAGCCCGCAACTGGCTCACTACCGTCATTATCTCGAGGCGCTGAGACGCTATCGCCCCCACCAGCTCACGGAAGCTGAAGAAAAATTACTTCTCGAAAAAGACCCCGTCGGACGAAACTCCTGGACCACCTTATTCGAAAAAGTTTTCAGTAATTTAAAATTCGGCAAAAACAACAGGACTGAAGAAGAAGTCCTCACGGATCTCTATAACCCTGACCGTGACATCCGGCAAACCGCGGCCGCCGAGATGACTATGGGCCTCCGGGACAATTCGCATATTCTCACCCACGTCTTCAACACCCTGGCTGCCGACAAAATGATTACGGACCGGCTGCGAAAACATTCGAGCTGGGTCAGCTCCATGAATCTGCACAATGAACTGCGGGATAACACCGTGGAAACCCTGGTTGCATCGGTCACCTCACGTTATGATCTTGTCAATCGGTACTACCATGTCAAAAAGCAATTGCTCGGTGTGGAGAGGCTGGAGGATTATGATCGCTATGCCCCCCTCCCCTCTTTGCCTACCAAGCAGATCGACTGGCAGTCCTGCAAACAGACAGTGCTTTCTTCATTTGCCGCCTTTTCACCCCGCATGGCGGAAATCGCCGAAATGTTTTTTACCCGAAACTGGATTCATGCTCCGGTAGGAACGGGTAAGCGGGGTGGCGCTTTTGCTCATCCCTGCGTACCCGAAGTTCACCCGTATGTGCTGGTCAACTACACCGGCAATCTGCGGGACGTCTCCACCGTCGCCCATGAGCTCGGCCACGGAGTTCATCAGGTTCTTGCCGCAGCTCAGGGGCATTTCAACAGCGATACCCCTTTGCCTCTAGCCGAAACGGCCTCGGTATTTGCCGAACTCCTGGTTTTCAACAGCCAGCTTGAACTCCTTGAGAACGATCGGGAGCGGCGCGCCTTTATCTGCCAGAAACTGGAATCGATTTTCGCAACTGTCTTCAGGCAGACCGCCATGAACCGTTTTGAGAAGTTGATGCATGAAGGACGGAGAGCACATGGCGAACTGAGCAGCGAACGACTGAGCGAATACTGGTTATCAACCCAGCGGGCTATGTTTGGTGACTCGGTCAATCTCAGTGATGACTATGGGATTTGGTGGTCCTATATCCCCCATTTCCTGTCAACACCCGGTTATGTCTACTCATATGCCTTTGGAGAACTGCTGGTACTGGCCTTGTATGGTCTCTTTCAGCAGGAAGGCGAGCCATTTGTGCAAAAATATCTTGAACTGCTTTCGGCAGGCGGATCAGCTTCGCCCTACGATTTACTGAAACCTTTCAATATTGATCTGGACAGCCCCGAATTCTGGCTAACCGGCCTGAAGGTGATTGAGGAAATGCTGGCCAAAGTTGAATAGCTAAAACACTATTTATCTACTTTCTTGTTACGCCGCCAGTGGGGGTGGGTGATGCCCAGCTTGTTGATTTTATAGTTTAGGGCTCTCGGGCTGATTCCAAGTTTGCTGGCGGCATTTTTCTGCACCCATAAACATTCTTCCAGAATTCTCAGGATCAGCTCCTTCTCCTGCTCCGCCAACGACTCTCCAGCTCCCACTTTCGCCGTCGTTTCCTCATAGTCAAAGTTTACCTGATTGATGGCAGCCGGCCGCTTATTGATTTTTTCAGGCAGCGCCAGATTGTGAGCGTGAATCACGGTGTCGTCCTCAAGAATCACCGCCCTTTCTATGGTGTTCGCCAATTGTCTTATATTACCGGGCCAGTCGTATTCCTGAATCAACTTTTTGGAATTTTCCGAAAAATCCTTAACATCACTATGCATCGAGGTACAACACTTCTTCAAGAGCAACTCGGCTAACGGGAGAATGCAACATGGCCTTTCCTTAAGCGAAGGAAGACAAATGGGTAAGACGTTTATACGATAGTAGAGGTCTTCCCTAAACAACCCCGCCTCTACTTGTTGCACCAGATCTTTGTTAGTTGCCGCAATAATTCTGACATCACTGTATATCGTCTTATTGCCGCCTACCCGCTCAAAGGATTTTTCCTCAAGCACCCGGAGCAGCTTGGTTTGCAGACGCATGTTCATCTCGCCTATCTCGTCAAGAAAGATGGTGCCCCCACTAGCCTGCTCAAACCTGCCGATCCGCTGTTTGTCGGCGCCGGTGAAGGATCCTTTTTCATGGCCGAAAAGTTCAGACTCCAGCAGATCTTCAGGAATGTTCGCACAATTAATCTTAACGAAGGGTTTTTTCCGTCTCGGTGAGTTAAAATGTACCGTTCCGGATAAAAACGATTTTCCGGTGCCGGTATCGCCGGTAATCAGAATCGTGGAGTCCGTTTTGGCAAATCGTTCCAGACTCTTCAGAATATGCTTCATCTTGGGGCTGACAGCGATGACATCTTTAAAATGATAAACAACGTCCTGTTTCCGGCGATGATAAGCGATTTCGAAGCGCTGATCTCGGATTTCAATAGCCTTATCTACGGCGATGTTTATGCGTGTCGATGAAATCGGATGGACGAGAAAATCACTGGCCCCGCAATTCATCGCTTTAACAATTATTTCGGCCTTTTCCGTCTGACTGGTCATGATGATCGGCAGGAACGGATCTTTACTATGGATCTGGTCGAGCTGCGCCATGGAATCTCCTTCAGAAGATTCCATGCCAAGAAAAATAAGATCAAACTGACGGGCATTAATCTCAGCTTGAAATTCAGCCGCATTGGAGATACAAGTCAATTCACATCTATCCTGCAAGGCAGACATCAATTGTACTTTCGTTGTTTCTGTGGGGTCTGAAATCAAAACTTTATACATAATAGTAATTACAAGATGGTAAATGTGATTTCAAAATCGTAACAGCCTCCTTTTATTTATATGGTTAAATGTAAAAAAAAGCAAATAAAAGGATTTACGTTTTGCTGAAACTAAATACAACACTACAAGATTGACTCGATGGCTCCCGAAAACACCACCCCGGATCAGGATGAGTATTGGATGCAACAGGCCCTGTTGCAGGCAGAAAAGGTCGCAAAAAATGGCGAAATTCCTGTTGGTGCGGTGCTGATCGATGAAAATGGCATGCTGGCGTCTGGCGGCAACAACCCAATCGGCAATCGGGACCCGACGGCGCATGCCGAGATACTCGTCATAAGAAGTGCTGGGGAAATACTGCAAAATTACCGGTTGCCCGGTACAACTCTCTACGTCACCCTGGAACCTTGTATAATGTGCATGGGAGCAATACTCCATGCCCGAATTAAACGCCTGGTTTATGGTGCCGCTGACCCGAAAACCGGTGCCGTCGATTCTGTCTATTCTATAGGTAATGACGGTTTTCTCAACCATAAAATAGAGATTCGCGGTGGCGTACTTGCCGAACAGTGCAGCAGTCTGCTTAAGACGTTTTTCAGGTCCAGGCGAAAAGATAAAAAAATCATTTCGTCCAGGTCAAGATAAGCACTTTTTTCAAATGTGCCTACTTTTTGGTTGCTAAATGATTGGTGACGGTT
Organism: uncultured delta proteobacterium; assembly: GCA_963835305.1. Classification (GTDB taxonomy): domain Bacteria; phylum Desulfobacterota; class Desulfobulbia; order Desulfobulbales; family Desulfocapsaceae; genus Desulforhopalus_A. Next base: position 347,868 of record CAWIEU010000002.1, on the reverse strand, counting down.
TACATAGTACCACACAATTTTCAGAGCATTTTACCAAGGAGAGGTGACCGAGTGGCTTAAGGTGCACGCCTGGAACGCGTGTGTACGCGAGTACCGTGAGTTCGAATCTCACCCTCTCCGCCAAATATGAGTTCGACTTTGATAGCCGGGCCCTGGGCAACAAAGAATCGCGAATCCCGCCAGGTCCGGAAGGAAGCAACGGTAGTGAACCTCTTTGTGTGTACAGGTAACCCGGCTATCATTTTTTTTTCACCGCTCCAGCCGATACTTGTCCTTACCAACCCCGGTGTTGCATGTCTTATCTTGTTCTCGCCCGAAAAGCCAGACCTCAAACCTTCAGCCAGGTTATCGGCCAACGTCCGGTTGTAACAACTCTCAGAAATAGTATCATCCGCAACCGGGTTGCCCATGCAATCCTTTTTTCCGGAGTCAGGGGTGTCGGCAAGACGACACTTGCCCGTATCATGGCCAAGGCGCTGAATTGCCAGGCAGAGACCTCCGATCGTCCCTGCGACGCTTGTCCATCGTGTCGTGGTATCGCCACGGGTTCTTCGCTGGATCTCTACGAAATAGACGGCGCATCCAATCGGGGCATCCAGGAAATTCGGGAACTCAAAGAGAAAATTCGCTTTCTTCCAACTTCCTCACAATATAAGGTCATAATTATCGACGAAGTACACATGCTGACAACCGAGGCGTTCAACGCTCTGTTAAAGACGCTTGAAGAGCCGCCCGCGCATGTCTACTTCATGTTTGCCACAACGGAAATTCATAAGATTCCCATTACAATTCTCTCCCGCTGTCAGCAATATGAACTGAAACGTATCTCCGCCAAAGAACTGTATGACCACTTCCTGCAACTGGTAAAAAGCGAAGGATTTGCAATAGATCCATCCGCACTTGCCCTGATCGTTCGAGAAGCCGGCGGTTCGGTTCGCGACGGTTTGAGCCTTCTTGATCAGATGTTTTCCTATGGTGAGAAAGAGATCAGCAAACAGGACGTCGTCGAAGTCCTTGGTCTGGTGGATCGCGATGTGCTCATGCGACTGACCAGGGCACTTCTTGAGGGCAACAGGAGTGAGGCGTTTCTGACTCTCGAGGCAATCTTCGATTTCGGTATGGACCTCAAACGCTTCACCGAGGATATCATGGATCATTTTCGGACGCTTCTACTCTGCAAGATCGACGGTTGTATCGACCTGATTGATCTTCCTGCCGAAGAACTGACCGGTTTTCAAGGCCTCGCCTCTCATTACTCCAGCGAGACCCTTCATTTAAAACTCTCTTTACTTATGGCGATGGCTGAGGAGCTGAAATTCTCGGCCCAGCCCCGGTTAACGCTCGAGATCTCTTTTCTCAAAATAATAGAAGCTGAAAACGTGGTTCCGGTTTCCTCACTGCTTGGCCATCTTGATGAAATTCTTTCGGCACTCCCTGAAAAGCCAACGGTTCTCCAGGAGCTGGCTCATCCCCAAGTATCCGCTGAGATAAAAAAAAACAGTAAATTAGATGAATCAGGCAGGTCTGCTGCCGCCGATCCGCCAATCCCCAGCCACATGGTACCGGAAGAGGATCCCCCGCCATTCGAACCGGATGCTTCTTCAACCATTGAGACAGCCCAAATCAAAAAACCAACCGAAGATGGCGAAGCCCTCCCGGAACCAAAGAGACCTGAGATCCATCCCCACGAAAAAGATGTGCGCAAGGACTGGCTTGATTTCATCGCTTACGTCAAAGAACGAAAAGTCTGGATGGCTCAGGATCTGCAGCGGGCGGACACTATTAAACGCGACGTTGCGGGCGAACTGCAGCTCACCTATAGCGATCCGGTCAATTGTTCGGTTCTTCGGCAAAAGGAAAATCATCAGCTGCTCACCGAATTTGCCTTGGATTTTTTTCAAAAGCCATTAAAAGTATCCTTCATAGTGCCGAAAATTGACGATTCACCAGATGCCAACGGAGATGAGTCCCCGCATCGTAAAAGACAGCAATTAGCCAACGATGCGTTGGTGATAATGGCTGCGGAAATTTTTAACGGCCAGATCGGAGACATTCGAATCGGCCCGAGAAGCAGATAAATTAAATTCAGGAAAATCAGATGGATATCAACAGCATTATGCAACAAGCCAAGGCCATGCAGGAAAAAATGGCTAAGATCCAGGGCGACCTTGCTAAAAAAACCATCACCGGCAGTGCCGGCGGCGGTATGGTTCTGGTTACCGTGAACGGTCAGGGAGATGTCCTTTCCATGGCCATTGAAAAAGCAGTTATCGATCCCGAGGAAGCTGAAATGCTGCAGGATCTTATCGTTGCCGCAACCAACGACGCGATACGGAAAGCAAAAGAGCTCAGCAAGCAGGAACTCGGACAGCTTACCGGTGGACTCAACATTCCCGATCTCACCAACTTCCTGCAACCCTAAGCGTACAGTGCACCATGCAGGTCATTCCTCCCGCCCTGGAAAAGCTGATCGACCACCTGGCCCGTCTTCCCGGCATCGGTAGGAAAACGGCTACACGTCTCGCTCTCAGTATCCTGCGTAAGCCCCCGTTGCTCGCGCGGGACCTGGCTGAAGCACTCTACAATCTGCACAGCTCGATCCGGCTGTGTTCATGCTGCTTTTCGTTTTCCGAAAGTGATCCCTGCGCAATCTGCGCGGATCCCCGTCGCCAGGCAGATATTGTCTGCGTTGTCGAACAATCCGCTGACCTGATCGCCATTGAGAAGACCGACAGCTTTCGAGGCCAATACCATATTCTCCATGGAGTCATATCGCCTATGGACGGCATAGGCCCCGATGAAATCAAGATTCGGGAGCTGGTAGCCCGGGTTCGCAGCGGAACAGTCAAAGAAATCATTATAGCCACGAGTTCCACTGTACCTGGAGAAGCCACAGCTTCCTACCTCATCGACATCCTGCAAAAAGAAGCAATACGATTGACTCGTTTAGCCTGTGGTATTCCTATGGGTATGGATATAAAATATGCTGACAAGTATACTCTGGCAAAAGCCATAGAATCACGTTCTTCGGCCAGGTAACATAATTTTTTTCTATTTGTCTGAAAATTCATTCACGGCTGTTATCCGCTTAATTCCGTAATATTTTTCCAGGGAGAAAGAGGGATCGCGAACGTAAAATTTAGGTTCCGGAACTTAAAAAAGGTGTTGCACGGAGATTTCAATCATGTTAATAAATGGCTCTTGCCAAGCCTGGGAAGAGTTCTGTAGAAGTTTCAAGCGGTTTCGAGGCTTATATAGCTTATTCAGGCGCGTAGCTCAGTGGGAGAGCGCCACCTTGACGTGGTGGATGTCGTCGGTTCAATCCCGTCCGCGCCTACCAAAGATAAAAGGCTAAAGTAAGAACACTTTAATATTAAGGTGTTAATTCTTTGGCCTTTATTTTTATATAGAAGAATTTCATGACGAACATAACCGTATCCCTCATTGGAGGAGAATCCGTTACATTAGCGGCAGGCAGTACTGTTAAGGATGCGCTTAGCAGCCTCCTCTCCAACAAACAGCGTAAAATCACAGTGGCCGCCAAAATCGGAGAGGCTATTGCTGATTACACTGCGACTTTAACCACGGATACAGCTCTTGCTCCTGTTCAGATTGGTTCGGACGAAGCACTTGATATATTGCGTCACAGTACGGCTCATATTATGGCTCTGGCAGTAAGAGACATATTCGGAGATGATGTTAAAGTTGCTATCGGACCGGCTATCGAAAATGGATTTTACTATGATTTTTTAAGGGATGATCCGTTCACCCCTGAAGATTTCGAAAAAGTTGAAACCAGAATGACAGAGCTGGTAAATCAGGGGCTGCCATTCGTGCGTACTGAAGTCAAAAGCGCGGATGCTATAAAAAAATTCAGCGATGAACAGGAAAAATTCAAGGTTGAACTCATCCAGGATCTGGATACTGACACTGTCTCCTTTTACCAGGTAGGCGAATTCGTCGATTTATGCCGTGGCCCACATCTTCCCAATACTTCATTTATCAAAGCTTTCAAGTTATTACGCGTGGCTGGCGCCTACTGGCGCGGCGATGAAAAAAGAGATGTTCTCCAGCGAATTTACGGCACTGCATTTTACGACAAGAAAGATCTAAAGAAGTATCTCGATGCCTTGGAAGAGGCAAAGAAGAGAGACCACCGCAAGCTGGGCAAAGAACTGGAACTTTTCACTATCAAGGATGAAATCGGCTCCGGCCTCATCCTCTGGCAACCAAAAGGTGCACAGCTTCGTCGGCTTATTGAAGACTTCTGGAAAGACGAGCACTACCGGCATGATTATGAGTTGCTCTACACTCCGCATATAGCAAGACAGGATCTGTGGAAGACATCGGGCCATCTGGATTTTTACAGCGAGAACATGTACTCCTCGATGGACATCGATGAGGTAAAGTACCAGCTGAAACCAATGAATTGCCCTTTTCATATCGGCATCTATAACAGCATGAAAAGAAGTTATAGAGAACTGCCTATTCGCTGGTGTGAACTGGGAACCGTCTACCGTTATGAAAGAGCCGGTGCCCTGCATGGGTTGCTTCGGGTACGGGGCTTTACCCAGGACGATGCTCATATATTCTGCCGTCCTGACCAGCTTGAAGATGAGATATTCAATATCCTCGATCTCAATCTACACATTCTCAAGTCTTTTGGTTTCGACGATTACGATATATACCTCTCCACCCGTCCGGAAAAGTATGTCGGCAGTGATATAAACTGGGACAGAGCCACTGAAGCCTTAAAAAGTGCGCTCGAAAAGAAAGGCCTCGGATTCACGATCGATCCCGGTGAAGGTGTGTTCTACGGACCGAAGATCGATATCAAAATCAAAGACCAATTAGGCCGGTCCTGGCAGTGCTCTACCATCCAGGTCGATTTTAACCTTCCCGAACGGTTCGAAATGAGCTATACGGGGGCGGATAACACGGAACACCAGCCGATTATGATCCACCGGGCGCTCATGGGTTCACTCGAGCGTTTTATCGGGGTCCTGATCGAACATTATGCCGGTGCTTTTCCAATTTGGTTTGCCCCGGTACAGGCGCGCATTCTGAATATTACCGATGACCAGGCAGCGTACGGAGAGGAAGTATTCAAGGAACTTCGTAAAGCCGGGATCCGGATCGAAAAAGATTTTCGTAACGAAAAGCTGAACTATAAAATCCGGGAAGCACAAGTTGCTAAAATCCCATATATGCTTATTATCGGAGACAAAGAAATGGCTGACAAAACCGTGACTGTTCGTCTCCGCAATGGAAAGAATCTGACACCAATGGCTATTTCTGAATTTGCTGCCTTAATTGCAGACGAAGTTAAGAAGGGTCGAGGGTATTAATCAATCTAATTAACGTGGATGGAGATGTTGCCCGGAACTTTTTCAAGCGTGAATTTTTGAAATGTACCGGGTTCAAACAGAATACTAAGCTCGTAGAATCGGGGAGGTAAAGTTATTAATAGAAGAGGAAAAAGTGGTCCGGTACAACGTGATGAAAAAGCCTTGATAAATGATGCAATTCGCTTTCCAAGCGTGAGACTGATAGGAGACGACGGAACTCAGCTGGGTGTCGTTTCGACGGAACAAGCGCGAAGCATAGCGTATGAAGCCGGGCTTGACCTGGTAGTTGTCTCGGAAAATGCCGACCCGCCTGTATGTCGGGTAATGAATTATGATAAGTTCCGCTACGAGCAGAAGAAAAAATCACAGGAAGCAAAAAAGAAACAAACCACTGTAGAAACAAAGGAGATCAAATTCCGTCCTAAGACGGATGAACATGATCTCAATTTTAAAATTAATCATATTAAAAAATTTCTCGCCGCAAAAAATAAAGTGAAACTCACCATGAGGTTTCGTGGACGTGAGATAGTTTATTGCGAGACAATCGGAATCGATGCCATGAACAAGGTCGCCGAGGCCCTCGCAGATGACGCCGTCATTCTCCAGGAACCCCGCATGGAAGGCCGCCAACTCGTGATGTTTGTTGGCCCCAAAGCATAAGTTTGCAGGAAGAGCCGCTTAGGGCTCGCTTTTTTATAAAATGAATTGCTGTTGAATAGTATATCTTTCTCCAGCTGATTATTTGAAACTACCTTCAATAGCAGAATCTATTGCGGTGTAAAGGAGTTATGTCATGCCAAAGATGAAAACGAACAGAGGCGCAGCTAAGCGTTTCAAGCTGACCGGATCTGGCAAGATCAAACGAAACAAAGCCTTTTCCAGCCATATTCTCACTAAGAAATCAACGAAACGTAAGCGTGGACTGCGTCAATCAGACACTGTCGATGCCACTAATTACAAAGGAATCCGACGGATCCTACCTTATATGTAATTGGTGAAGTTATTTTTCCGAACAACTTAAATATTTCGCTCTTATAAGCACCGCATAAAGAGTCTGCTGCACATTGACGGCAGGAAAAGAAGGAGTTAAGAGATGCCACGCGTAACACGAGGTTTTAAAGCCCGTAGAAGAAGAAACAGGGTACTGAAGCTTGCCAAAGGTTTCAGAGGCGGTCGTTCACGTCTTTACAAGAGTGCGACCGAAGCGGTTGACCGCGCATTGGTCTATGCCTATCGAGACAGACGCACCAAAAAACGAGATTTTCGCAGTCTTTGGATCGCCAGAATCAATGCCGGCGCTCGGATGAATGATATGAGTTACAGCAAATTAATGGGCGGTCTTAAAAAGGCAAATGTAGATCTTGATCGCAAGGTACTTGCCAACCTGGCAATATTAGATGCAGACGCTTTTACCAAAGTAGTACAGATAGCCAAAGAAGCGAACGCATAACTAATCTAATCTTCATATTTTTCTGCGTGCCGGTTTTGGTTGTATTGACCAATTACCGGCACGTTGTTTCTTTGAGCACCTATCTTTCATAGCCAACATGGAACAAGAGTTACAGAGCTTAGAAACTGAAGCCAAGGAGAGTCTGCAAGGGCTTAACGACAATAATCTGCTGGAAGAGTTTCGTATTCGTTATCTTGGACGCAAAGGAAAGTTCAGCACAATTATGCGCCAACTCGGTACAGTCTCCGCAGAGGACAGACCACGTGTGGGGCAACTGGCAAACAGTATTAAAGCCGAAATCGAGAAACTTTTTGAGGACAAGCAACAGGCCCTTAAAGCTGCGGTAGGCAGAACAGCTGCCCAGGCAGGACCTGACCTTACTTTGCCTGGAAGGTATCCGGCCGCCGGTAAATTACATCCGGTAACCCAGGTAATGCGCGAGACCTGCGCGATTTTTGAGAATCTCGGCTTCTCAGTTGCCGAAGGACCTGATATAGAGCTGGATTATTATAATTTTGAGGCACTGAACATTCCCCCTCATCATCCCGCAAGAGATATGCACGATACCTTCTATGTCAGTGACTCTGTGCTTTTGCGGACCCATACCTCCCCGATGCAGGCTCGAATCATGGAAGCGCAGGAACCTCCTCTCCGGGTCATCGCTCCTGGGAAAGTATACCGTTGCGATTCGGATATCACCCATACCCCAATGTTCCATCAGGTTGAAGGATTTCTGGTCGACAAGGATATCTCTTTTGCCGACCTTAAAGGCGTTTTAACCGTTTTTACCCAGAAGATGTTTAAAAAAGACTTGCCTCTTCGCTTCCGCCCTTCCTTTTTTCCGTTTACCGAGCCCAGCGCCGAAGTTGATATTGCCTGCGTCATGTGCGATGGGGCCGGCTGCAGAGTGTGCAAAAAAACCGGCTGGCTTGAAATACTTGGATCCGGCATGATCGATCCTGAAGTATTTAAAATGGTTGGATATGATCCCGCTGTCTACAGTGGCTTTGCTTTTGGTCTCGGGATTGAAAGGATCGCCATGCTTAAATACGGCATTGACGACATACGGCTTTTTTATGAAAACGACCAGCGTTTTCTGTCACAGTTTTAGTACCTTACAGCTTGTTTTCTTGTTTTTTTCAAAAAAACAATGGGTCCCAAGGTACTGTAGGGCGAGTTTAGAACCCGCCCCTACCCGGCTTATGTCCCGTTTACCGGGGTTAGTCAATTTCACTACAATTTAGAATACCGCTATGAAGTTTACTCTTAACTGGTTGCAAAACTATGTAGACATCCAGGGCCTGTCTCCGGACAAGCTTGCCGATCATCTTACCATGCTCGGCCTGGAAGTTGATGAAATAGCCCCCCTGTATCAGGACCTCGTCGCTCTGAAGACCGGTCTGGTTATTTCTGCCGAGAGTCATCCTGACGCCGACAAACTGACTGTCTGCCAGGTACGGATCGGTGATGAAATTTATCAGATTGTTTGTGGTGCCCCGAATGTGCGACAGGGGTTGGCGGTTGTCGTTGCCCTGCCTGGCACTGTTCTTCCTGGAAATTTTAAAATCGGCAAGTCCAAAATCCGTGGTGTTGAATCTCTGGGTATGATCTGCTCGGAAAGGGAGCTCGGTTTAAGCAACGAGCATGACGGAATTATGGAACTTCCGGAAGGCACCCTACACGGACAGTCATTTCTAAAAGCAATGGCTTTGGATGATATTTTTGTTGAAGTCGATCTTACGCCGAACCGGCCGGATTGTGCTTCGGTAATCGGTATTGCCAGGGAAATCGCCGGAGTGCTGAGAAAACCCCTTACCTTGCCGATACAAGGTGCGGCTATCCCTGCTACCAGCAAAGATTTCTCCGTGGAAATTCAGGCCAACGAACTTTGTCCGCGATACGCTGCGCGTCTCATTAAAAACGTGAAGATCGGACCATCTCCCTGGTGGCTGCGCAAATGTCTCCTCAACGTTGGTCTTAGACCGATCAACAACATCGTTGATATAACGAATTTTGTCATGCTCGAATACGGCCAGCCTTTGCATGCCTTCGACTTCGATACCCTTGCCGGCAGTAAGATAGTTGTTCGTACGCCTCGTCAGAGTGAAATGAGCTTTGCCACCCTCGATGATGCCGCTCGTCAGCTTGATTCCGAAATGCTCATGATTTGTGATGGTGAGAAACCAATCGCTGTTGCCGGCGTCATGGGTGGCCTTAACTCTGAAGTTACCGGAACAACAACTACTATCCTGCTCGAAAGTGCCTGTTTCAATCCTGTTTCCATTCGTAAGACTGCCAGAAAATTGAATATGGCCACGGATGCATCATATCGCTTCGAGCGCGGGGTCGATCCGGATGGCACAATAAACGCACTCAATCGCGCCGTGGGATTGATTTGCGAACTGGCCGGTGGACAGGCCCCCGAAGATGGATATGACTGTTATCCCGGCAAAAGAGAATTGTCCACCTTGGACCTGAGCATCTCCAGGACCAACTCCCTGCTCGGCATAGATCTCACAGGAGATAAAATCTCTGAACTTCTTGAATCAATTGGCATCAACTGCCGCAGTGAAGAGAGAGATTTACTGAAGGTTATGCCGCCTTCTTTCCGCATCGATATCGAAAGAGAGGCAGATCTTGTTGAAGAAGTTGCTCGTTTGTACGGATACAACAACATCCCTGCCACCTTACCCGAAGTTAAACTCAGTTATCCAGAGCAGGACAGCAATCGTCTCAGACGGCTTAAACTTGCTGAACGTCTTACCTCGATCGGCTACACCGAAGCGATCAACTATAGCTTCATATCTGAAAAGCACGTAGGGATGCTGAATATTTCAGCTGTAGATGACAGGTCCAGGGGAGTACAACTCCTCAATCCGTTGAGCGAGGACCAAGCCGTAATGCGAACCACGCTATTACCAGGCCTTCTGGAGAATGTCAGAAGAAATATTAATCACCAGAAGACAGCTATTAAAATGTTCGAGATCGGTAAAGTTTTTACTCCGGTCGGGAACAATGTCCAACCGAAAGAAAAAACCATGCTGTCGGGTGTGCTCTCCGGCAACCGGCACGGAGAAAGCTCACCGTTGCATTATAAACCGGAACCCGTCGACATCTTCGATGCCAAGGGCTGCGTGGAATTCATCATCAGGGAAATGGAGTTAGGCCCTATCGGCGACGCAGAAGCCATCCATTTTGCTCTGTCGGAAAATGAGGGCGAACCATTCGCCGAAGACGGCTTCTATCTCGATATCCTCTCTGGTTCATCGAGAATTGGATCACTTGGCAAAATTAAGACAGAGGTACTGCGGCGATTCTCCATTAAACATGACGTCTACTATTTTGATCTCTTTTATGATAGAATCTGTGACCAGAACACTGTTAGCAAGCAATTTTCTTCATTGCCTGTCTTCCCGTCGGTAAAAAGAGATATTGCCCTAGTCGTTTCTGAACAGGTTTCAGCCGGTGAACTTCTCGCCAAAGTACAAAACAGCCGTGACAAGCTCATCGAAAGCTGTGAAATCTTCGATGTGTTTCAAGGAACGAAAATACCAGAGGGCTACAAGAGTGTGGCTCTGACAATAACTTATCGATCTCAAACTAAGACGCTTACGGAAAAAAATGTGGAAAAATCCCACTCTAAAATAGTACGTTTGCTGACAGAGGAATTTGGAGGGAGTTTCCGCGATGCTTGATACCAACATTAATAATCTTACCAGAAAAGAACTTACTGAAACCTTAGCCAATCAGCTGGGGTTTTCCCAGAGTAACTGTGCTCTTATTGTCGACAGCTTTCTCGATAACATGAAAGTCTCGATGATGTCCGGCGAGTCCATTAAGCTCGTTCATTTCGGCACCTTTACCGTAAGGGACAAGTCACCAAGAAAGGGCCGAAATCCACGAACCGGTGAAACCATCACCATCAAGAAGCGCCAGGCCGTAAGTTTCAGGCCCAGCAAAAAGCTCAGGGAGCAGGTCAACAGCTAGTAATTTTCTCTGATCCCTGGTTATAGAGATGAGGCTGGCATAATGAAAAAGACAATACCAGATAAGCTCTATTTTAAAATCGGCGAAGTAGCAAAATTGGCCAATGTGCCAACCCATGTTTTGAGATATTGGGAATCAGAATTTTCCGGTATTTGCCCTAAAAGGGCCAATTCTAAACAACGGCTGTACAGAAGACAGGATGTTGAACTGATTCTCAATATTAAATCACTTCTGCACGAACAAGGATATACTATCGCCGGGGCCAGAAAGCTACTGGAGAGAGGTCTCACCTCACCGCCCGCAGTAGCAGAGATAAAACCGGTTGCAGCAGGGGTAGCGAATACCCTGCAAACCATAAAACAGGAGTTGAAAGAACTGCAACATCTGCTTACCAGCAAAAAAGAGCAGTAAAAAATCTACCCGATATTGTTGACAGCATTTTCAACAAATGGTAGATACACAGCACGAGTCGGGATGTAGCGCAGCCTGGTTAGCGCACTTGTCTGGGGGACAAGGGGTCGGAAGTTCAAATCTTCTCATCCCGACCATTTTTCTACTTATCAAATCTAAATTATCTTCACCTTTCACTCCTTCTTCACTCCTAATTTTCGTTGCTTATTGTTTGGTCTTTCAGCCGCATAACTAATAACTTCGTGGACTTTCTGTAGTACTTTCCTCCAATCCAGACATATTCCGTGAAAAAGATCATTGTCGGAAGCGGTTGCGCACATAATTGTCTTATCAATCTGCCCTGGTTTCTCAAGTGCTCCTAAAATAGCTAGTGCATTTCCGGAGACAGCTGAAACAAATAATCGCACAAGCTTCGGTTTCCAGCTGACGGATCAATCATATGCAAACGATCCGTTGCTTTTATTAATTGCAGGTTCTCGGAAAATTTCCCGGACAATTGGTAGTCAAGAAATTCCCAGTTGGGATTTTTTCTCAGGTTTTTTATCTTTCTCAGTTGTTTTATCTTTATATGGTAATCCTGGCATCCACCAGACAGTCATCATTCTGCAAAGAATTTTTCCTGTTTACAAGTTACCCACAAATGCATCAGATTAATTAAATTCAAAATTTAAAAGTCACGATACCGGATGACCCTAATTGGTATAATTTCAGATACTCACAATTTACTTAGACTTGAAGCGGTTAATGCGCTTAAGGGATCGGAAATTATTATTCATGCCGGCGACATCGGCAGCTTTGATATTATCGATAGGCTTAAAAAGATTGCTCCCGTTTATGCAGTACGTGGCAACATTGACAGATCTTTATTTGGAAATACTTTTCCTGCAACAGATATAATTGAGATTTCCGGAAAATCTCTTTATGTGCTCCACAATATACATGAAATTGACGTAGACCCTGTTGCAGCAGGATTTGATGTGGTCATTTCAGGTCATTCCCATAAACCAAATATTGAATACAAAAACGGAGTATACCTTATAAATCCAGGCAGCGCAGGACCACGCCGTTTTTCACTGCCGGTCACCATCGCAATTCTTCAAATAGTCGGAGACATAATCAGTTGCGACTTGATAGAACTCGTCGTCTGATCTGATTGCTTCTGTGGTCGGATTCAACTTTGAACCAGCCTGGCTGCGTCAAACGGTGGTGCTGAAATTTTATATTATTTTATATTGGGGAATGGGCGGCACCTGGTCGGGACCATTCTATTACTGTTTCTGTTCAGAACTTTTCTCTGCAGTTTTTGCATCGGGCGGCTTGATGAGTATCTTTTCCATAGTGCAGGGTGTGATTGATGTCGGCATTGCGGTTCCCGACATTATTGGAGTGATCTTTTTCTAATTGGCAGCCTCGTCTAATTCAGGGAATACGCAATATATTCTTTTTGAATAGCTGCTGCTGCAAGGAGAAACCATCCTCAAATTCGAAATAAGGTATGCCCAAACGTAAATAATCAGCGGTGAAAGGTTTGGCATCTACTTTTGCCAGACGAATGCAGACTGCGACGATCCTGTCGGGGTATCGGGTGGCGATATCATAATAAAGTTCACGATCGGCCTGTCCGTTGTCGCCGAAGAGAAAAAACTGCTGGTTTTTGGTAATTCTGAAGATGGTTTCGATCTTCCGGATTTTGTGGTTGTGACCTTTTCTGATCAATTTATTATTTGTCATGCCGATCTTCTGCATCAGCAGAGGCCCTTCGGGAAAATTCCGCAGCTCAAGAAAATCGCTTATCAGTTTGTAGAGACTCCAGCTTGAACTGGTGATATAGAAAACCGGAGAAAGCAGCGGGGTCTGCCGGACAATGGTACGGTACAATTCGGCCATGCCGTCTACTGCAATACGCGTGGACGAATTGTTGATGAAGGTCATTTTCGCGCTCATCAGCAAATCAGTGGCGTAGGTTTCGACAATGGTGTCGTCAATGTCGCTGATAATGCCGGCAGAACGTCGAGTTTGGGCGGGAAGGCTCAGGAATTTGCCGCGCTGGGTGGTGATCTGACGGTAGCCCTTCATCGGTTCCAGCTCGAAATCGATATCGATCCATCCAGATTTTACCACTGGATTGCGCAAGCTGACTTCAACCCAGAAGTAGCCTATATCATCGGTTGTAATGTGGATAGACTGTTGGTCAATGGTGGCAAGCAGGCTAGCTTTTTCAGCCCGGGCGCGCAGAAACACCCTGACCATGTTTCGTAGGTTACGGCTCCATGAATCATCCTTCTTGGGAGAACCAATGTCGAGATTCTCAATCACCCGTCCGCAGACCACGGCCTTGCCATCACAGCCGTAGCTACGAAAGGCTACTACGGTAAACGGTTGCAGTATGCCGAAGTATTTCTTCAGATAGCGGATAATTCGTGCCATAAAGACATCGGCCGGCGGTGGTGCAGTCCGTTTATCGGGGTGAATCCGTTCAGGTGAAATTTTGTCCAACGATAACCTTTAAGCGTTGAGAGTGAATTGTGTAGCTGATCTCACTGACCTCCTCATCGTGGAGTTCACCGTCGTAATTGATGGAGATAGGCCTGGAGAACTTCATGAGAAATTTTTCGGAACGGAGCGTTAAAATTTCATCTGCTTCGTCCTGTTCTCCCTGAAGGATCAGCCTTGAATTGAAAATCTGGTCCGTAGGTCCATGTCCCATATACAGCACCGCATCGAGTTTACCGTCGTTCAGACGGGCCTGCGAGGCCACGGGTATACCGGAGGCGGCATATTTGCCATTGCCGACAACCACGTTGAGAACATCGGCTCCAAGGGTCTCATTTTCCAAAAAGATATCCACCCGGAACGGTTCCAGTTCAGACAGGGCGGCGATGCCTGACTTGAGATAGGAAAGTGGACCCCATCTTGATTTGTCGGTATTTTCTAAGTTCCGATCTACTTCTCCGCCAAACCCGCACGAGGAAACATTAAAAAAGTACCTGTCATTCCCCGGCAGCGAGATGATGCCGACATCCATATCAATGCGTCTGCCGTTCTGAAGCAACTGCAGTGCCGTCTCGATGTCGTCGATGGCGAGACTGCGACAGAGATCATTGCCCGTTCCCAGAGGAATGATGCCCAGGGTGGCGTTCTTTTCTGCCCGAATAATACCCGTTGCGACCTCAGAAACAGTGCCGTCGCCGCCGGCGGCTATAATCAGCTGCCTGCCCTCGGCTGCAGCTCTTTCGGCCAGTTCGGTTCCATGTCCGGAATATTCAGTTTCCACAAGCTGGTAATGTCGTTGAATTGCTTTTTCCCGGATTCGGTCGTGATCCTTGGAACCGGATTTACGGTTGAGAATCATCAGGGGGATGTCTTTCATTTCTTGCTTCTCCACTTCTATGATACGTAAAATACTACCGTAGTTTTCTCCATTGCTCCAGGTATATGTGGCGCTTAAAGGAGAAATTGCAGGAGGTGGCAATCCCGTTTCAATAAGAGGAAATAATTACCTCTGGTACAGTCTTTTCTCGCTTTTAAAAAGTTATGCAGGATTACTGCCAGTCGATTGCCAAAAGTTGCGCGAAGAATAGTGCAGTCCGCAGCGCTTGAGCTTATAACTGTTTTTTTATGCAGAGCAAAAGGAAAATGGCGGTCATTGTTTGATGAAAATGGAAAAAATCCTGAAAAATCGGATGGAATGTACGGCCGTTCAGAGCAAGAAAAAAATTGGCAGGAGCCGGTCCGTCAGCCCCAAAATGGTCAGCAGGTGCAGCAGAAATCAGAACATGAGCAACACTTCCTTTTCCGAGGGAAAGTTTTCAACCCCTGTTCGGCTAACTTGATGGGGGTTAAATCCACAGCAGCAGTCGCGACCCTGATAGCCCTGGCGGCTTGATCATGTATTCGCTCTCGGCAGATGTCGAGAAAAATTAGTCCGTTAGGGATGTTGACACTCTTACCGCATTCAGCCACAATCTAATTACCTGAATTAAAGCGCAGGACACCGAAAACTGTCCCAGGACAGGAGCAAGGCATCCTGCGGTTTTGGTTCACTGAAGCTTCGCAACTCTTGCAAAATTGGACGCATAGACGGCCAGACAATCATCGGGATTAAAAGATCTTCTACCTGTAATCCTGTTTTCAGGTTAATATATATTGAAATATATTGGCATGTTCTTTTGTTATTCTCCTTTTGCCATACCACCGGAAAGATCGGACAGTCTCAGTAAATAAAAGAATTTTATTTCAAAAAAGCGGGCTAAAGCTGCAACCCATCTTGTTTCGCCGGATTTCACTTGAATTTTACAAAAGCAGATATTGTATTCAACTTGTTGTATGAGATAAACTAACTCTATGAAAATAGCACAGATCATAAGCCCCGACGGGTACATCAGTGACATACCGGGCAAGATTGACGGTACTGATATTCTGCAGGCACGATTCTCTTTTCCCGATGTTTCAGATTATATCCGGGGCGCAATCAAGGAAGATAAACCTTTTATTTTTTCAGGCAGAAGCGGCAATGCTCAGATCGGCATTAAAACAGACCTGCTGTCCCCTACCACCGTTCCCGTCATCGATGACCAGGGTGTTCATCTTGACGGGAAGTTACAGAATCTCAATCCGCTTTTGGGTGGAGCTCTGAAGTTCTTTGAAATCGGCAACGAAATCGGCAGGCTCGTTATTATGGACCCCGAGCTGAGGATTCACGATGTTGGCCACTATCTCCACAAACGACTCTTTGTGGGAAGGGAGCACAGGAAAGGTCACTTTGACGGATTTGAAGTAAAACGGGAGACCGACCCTCTCACCGGAAAAGACAGCGACTATATCCTTGCCGAGCTGGAACCATATCAGTATTGCTTTGAGCCGGGTGCCTTAAATGAATCAAGTATCAGCGATGTTATAAAAAAAGGACGCATTGCCCTGGCTAAGGTCCGGTCGCGAACGCCATTGGCTTTAAACAAGGCGATAATCCGTCCGGGGGAACTCTTTATCGGGGCAATAAAAATTTCCCTTGGGGATATCTACGGAATAATCGATGCGATTACCGAGCCTGAAGAATTCGGCATAGTACATCTCCCAGCCAGGGTACTGGACCCATTCCGGACTTTCCGTGATCGGCAGGTGGAATTTTACCACTACGGGAAAACAGACGTGCCTCTCAACCGTATCAGGGTGCGGATACGGTTTTTCAGGGCTCAAAACCCCCTGACGGTTCCTTTAATAAAAAACAAGGTGAAGGAAGGCTACAGACTTTTCGATCTTTTAACCAATGCCGAAGTAAGCAACCTGTTTCAATTTATCGATGCCAAATCGCTCGGGATGATTCTCAATAAAAATAATTTCATTCAAATCGCCCGGGCGAATGATCCGGAAGGACAGGCGCAAATTGAGATCATCAAGAATGCCGTCCTTGAGAGCACGGTCCGTAAGCTGAAACAGACCTTTCCCAAAGCCATCAATGGTGAATTTACCAAAACCCTGGAAAAACTCTCGGTACTCGGAGGGATAAACAGCAGGGTTTTTATCGGTGACACTTTTCCATCCTCGGAAGTAATCGATGCCTTGAGAAATAGCGGGGTAAGGACATTATTAATTAACGCGGGCGATCCCACTTTCGACGATGATTATGTCAAAAAAATGATCAAGCTGACTCATGCCGTCAACTCGGATTGCGAGTTTTTGCGCTATGATTCCGTAACTGATAAGCTCTATACCTTTTATCACGGTTGCTTCATTGAACCGGATGATAGGGAGCGTTTCGATGTAGTCAGATACTGGTTCGCTTTTTATGGTTCGCACAGCAAGGAAGCGGATAATCGGCTGACCATAGATCTGATCGACAAGCTTGCCCTCAACTTCGGTAGTGAAATGGGCATTGTTCATGGAGGCGGCCCGGGACTTATGAAGGAAGCCAACGATCTGGCCAGGCAGCACAATATCATGAGTGTCGGTATTGCCATCGACTTGGAAGGGGAACGCCAACATTCCTTAACCACTTGTGACGGTTTAATCAAATACAGAGAAGGGCTCCGGCTGGCCCGTCAGGATCATCTCCAGAAACTGAGCAACCTGCCTATCATTAATACGGGTGGTTACGGAAGTGCCGAAGAGTTGTCCATCACCATCACTTCCATGAAACTCCATGAGAATCCACTGACACCGATCATCCTGCTGGATCCGAACAATCTCTGGGCTCACATGCAGGCTCAGGTTATTGAAATTGCCCAAAACAATTACGGACCATCGTTTATTCCCGGCCTGATAAAATCCTGCCGCAATGCAGATGCTGCTCTCCTGGAGTTGCTGCAGTTCTGTATGGATCCGAACGCCTGGTACACAAAAAATAAGGTGCCGGAAAGCAGTGTTCGAACGGCCAGGACCAGATCAAGCCGCATCAGAACCGAAACATTCTACCAGAATTATGTAGAGGTTTTTGACAGAGCTAATTCCCGGCTCTCCTTTTGATACAATCGACAACCGCTTGTTGCCTTTCCTGGATCTGATATTATGTTATAATTTTAACAAATTAACAAAAAGATGAAATAAACTTGGTGTCTTAATTTTTCTCGAATGTATCGGCCAGTCACCTTCAAGCCACAGGGGGGTCCTATGGAAAAGTATCTAAAGGTCAAGCAGGCAATAAAGAGGAAATTCCCGGTAATAGACAACGATGCAAGTTTATGGGCGGCAATAAAACTGATGGCAGAGGCCGATGTTTCCGTCCTTGTAGTGGAAGCAGATACGATGCTCATAGGAATGATCACCGTATCGGATGTGATGCAGGGAATCGCCAACGACTATGATCTTGAGAAAACCAAGATTTCGAGCTTTATGACGAAGTGTAGAATCGACAACAGGGATTCAACCGCGAGAACATGTATTCAGCTCGATGAAGATCAGGACATTATTTCGGCTATCAAAGTCATGTATGAAGGCGGCATAAATCACCTTCTCGTAACGGGAGAAAATAATAAACTAATCGGCATAGTTTCTAATCTTGAACTGGTCAAGCTCATAGCTGCTCAATCAGATAATTAAGGTAAGAGTACTATTGGAATTGCGGCATATAGTCCAGCGGGGTGAGACCCGGTTATCACAGTACGGAAAGAGGATTATCTGCTGTTGATCGAAGAAGGTTTATAGCCGTATTTTTCCAACAGAGTATCCCTTTCCTTTTCGGCCTGCAATTTGTACATCCCGTACATGTTATCTCCATCGGCTCGAAAGCCGACATAGACCCTTCTAATTTCCACAAGCTTTTTCCAATATTTTTCGTAAATCTCTTCTTTTGTCATAATCACAAACAGTATTAGTGCAGGATAACCTTGTCAAGATAGACAGATACACGCCAATTCTCTTCGTGAGTATCTTCACGAAAGCGGGGAAAACTGCTGGTGCAAGGAGGCATGGGCGGGATTATAACCAGTCGGCAAGAATATTATTTGTTCAATAAGCGCCTGATCTTTTCAGCTCGTTCCAATCTCTCCTTCGCTTCTTCGTTTTCCTGTTTAATTACTTGCCGTTCCTCTTTGAGATGAATTGCAATCCACCAACTTAGAGCTGCAACAAGAAGGCCAATTAACACGAGTGTATCGGTATCCATTAGTAATTCCCGTTCTTTGTAATTTCCTGGTCGAAAACGTCCGCAATGGCTGCTGCTGACACTGCCGGCAGCCTGCGATAAGGAGGCCACTAAGAACAGAAATCCACCAAAAAATCAATATATAAAAATCCTCTGTCATTCATACTTCTTACAGCAATTTATATGCCTCTAATAACATATACTATAATTTCTAACAGTTGAATCACAAGGACCGAACGACAACTTCGAATTTCCGCACAATTCCCCAGTAGCAAGGAAACAAGGCTTACAAAACAATACGAAACTGTCGCAGTCATCACCAAACTGTAACTGACAGCAAATGGAATATCCCCCGCCGCCACCACGAACTCCCCCTGTCATGATCTGATCCTATTTGGGGTTTGACAATTTTGAAATTCACGATATTGTTTTGGGATACGCTGTAGTACTTACATCTCTAGCTACTACACAGATCAGAAATAATTATGAGGCACCAACGTGATTAAAATTACCGCAATATCCATCAGTGACCGTAAAGGCATACGAAAGAAAAATATCGATTCCACAAACCTTATCGCCGACTTCGGCCTGGAAAACGATGCACATGCCGGAAAATGGCACCGACAGGTCAGTTTTCTTGCACAGGAGAGCATTGATACCATGCGCGCTAAAGGTCTCGATGTGGTTGCTGGAAATTTTGCGGAAAACATTACCACTGAAGGACTCGATTTAACCAGCCTCAGGGTCGGCACCCACCTGTCGATCGGTGAGTCGGAACTGGTTATTTCCCAGCTTGGCAAAATATGCCATACCCGTTGTGCTATCTACCACCAGGCAGGTGATTGTGTTATGCCAAGAGAAGGTATCTTCGGCATCGTTCTGACCGGTGGTACCATCCGCGTTGGAGATACTATCGAAGTACGAAATAAAGTGTCAGAGGCGGCGGCCCTCATCGGCAGCAAAGAAACCGAGACGAATCTTGGCGAGGAACTTAAGCAGAAAGTTCGTGAAAAATTCCGCCCGGTTTTTATTCGTTTCGATACAATCAGCGACAAGGAAGGTGGAAGTCTGACGGCCATCCTTCTGGATCTCACCACGACCCAACGGATAAAAAATATTGTCATCTATGATCCTTCAGGTAGTCTTGGTCTGAGCCTGGCCGGTTTTGCAGGCTCTTCAGGCCAGCTTAACCTTTTCGAAAAAAACGGCTCTGCAATCCATTATTGCCGAACGGTCGATGAACTGGAAAAATTTTAATTTCCTGGCAGCAACATAACCTTTCTTAAAGAGTTTCGTTCTTTTGGTGTCCGCTGCAAGAGGTTGTTGGACGAGGACGTTACGCTGCAGACACCCCGTAGGAAGCTCGAAATCATTTTCCTGCAGACCTGAAACACCAGCCAGACGAAAAGATCAAGGGTGATATTACCTTATGAGTCCCGGAAAACGCCTGCTGAATTAATTCAGCAACAGGGAGTTTAAAGGTTGGGAGGCGATTCATCAGACCGGGCCTGAAAAGGCCAAATCAGGCGAAATGCTGATCATGTATGCCGTGCTCAGCCCTTTACTGGGACTTTTGTTTCCTTTTTTCAAAGAGATGGATGAGGCGATCTTTGTCAACTTCGTGCCGACGGAGGCTACTCCGCAGAAAAGGACAAATAGGGTGAAAGAAGCAAAAGGAAGAGCAAGGCAAAAACGGCAGGTTTTTTCCTGATCGGCATCCGGACTCCTTTTCAGTTGCAATATGCAAGCTACTGTTATAATTTACCAGGTAACTTACTTTTCGCAATCGCGAACTTCTTTACCGCAATTTTCATCATATCTTTCTTCAAGAGGAACAAGATGGAAATTTTTCTCGCAAACCCCAGAGGATTTTGCGCGGGAGTCAAACGAGCCATTGCTGTCGTCAACCAAGCCCTTGAAAAGTACGGCGCACCGGTCTATGTTCTGCATGAAATTGTTCATAATTCCCATGTAATCAATAGCCTTGCCGAAAAAGGTGCGATTTTTGTCGAAACTCTGGAAGAAATTCCACAGAACGCGATAACCATCTTCAGTGCTCATGGGGTCGCCAAAGTAGTGGAAGACAGAGCAAGAAATTTGGGGCTTAACACCATTGACGCCACTTGCCCACTGGTTTCCAGGGTACATCGACGTGTTGCCCGGCTCAACAAAATTGGTTACGATGTCCTGATAATTGGCCACAAAAAGCATCCTGAAGTAGAAGGGACCTGCGGCAGGGCCAAGGGAACCGTAAGGGTAATTTCTCAGCCGGGAGACCTCGTAAATCTGCAGGTAACCGACCCAAACAGGGTGGGATATGTTACCCAGACCACTCTGAGTGTCGATGACACCACGGAACTTATAGAGCTGTTCAGACAAAAGTTCCCGACGATTAACGCTCCGGATCGAACCGATATTTGTTACGCTACCCAGAACCGCCAGACAGCTGTTCGTGATCTCGCTCCAATAGTGGACATATTTTTGGTTGTAGGATCCAAAAACAGTTCCAATTCAAACAGATTGCGGGAGGTAGCTGAACATCGTGGAGTAAACGCCTATCTCATTGATAATGTCGATGAGATTGATCCGGCATGGCTGGAGGGAGTCACAAAAATTGGTCTTACCGCAGGAGCATCCGCACCCGAGATCCTGGTTGAAGAGGTGGTTGCCTGGCTGGAAAATTACAAGGTGACGGATATCCATGAGATAGGAGGAACGGCAGAATTTACCAAATTTAAACTGCCGGCTTTTCCTGACTTTGAATATATTCGGGAATGATACATGAGAGAATTGAATTTGCCCACAGTACAGGAATTTGATCGGGAAGATCTTGAAGGCGGCAAAGCTAAAAAACGGTTGTTTGTCGGTTTGGTAGTCGGTGCTGCAACAGTCGTCGTCTCCTTCCTGCTCCTGACCTTGATTCTACCGGTAATTGGCCTCAGCAATATTCATCCCTGGGCTCCTTATGTCTTTACTTTGCTGGTAGGCGCCCTCATTCTTCTGGTTGTCTGGGCAACCTTCGGTCTTATTCTCAATATCCACTTTGGCCATTCGCCTCTGCATTTTTCCAAGATTCGAGGCCTCACCATTAAACTGTTCCTGCCTCTTATGACTTTGGTGGGAAAAATGATCGGCATCCCTAAGGATCGTGTACGGTCTTCCTTTATCAAGGTTAATAACGATCTGGTCAGCAGTCCCGGCAAACGGTATAAACCGGAAGAACTCCTTCTTCTTATGCCGCACTGCCTCCAGAATTCCAGATGCAAGATGCGTCTTACCTATTCGATTCATAACTGCAAACGATGTGGTGATTGTCCTATCGATCAATTACTTGGTTTAAGCGAGCGATATGGTATCCACCTGGCCATCGCCACAGGGGGCACCATTGCCCGTAGAATTGTGGTGCAGCGACGCCCCAAAATGATTCTGGCAGTAGCCTGTGAAAGAGATCTTGCCAGCGGTATTCAGGATACCTATCCCCTGCCCGTCTTTGGGGTTTTGAATTTTCGGCCTAACGGCCCCTGCCTGGATACCAATGTCGCGCTTGACGATCTGGAAAGCGCCATTCGTCAGTTTATGGATCCCCGCTATTACCCTGAAAACAAGCCTGTGAGTCTTAAGCAACAAGCGGCCGAAAAAGCCACTTCCCTTGAAAAACAAAAATTAAAAAGCATGGGCTGATCGAGAATGTCCATTCCATTTGTTCAGAAACGCCGCATTGGTGTTTATATAATCAAACAGCTTCTACAAAAACGAAGCCGGTTTCCGCTGGTATTGATGCTTGAACCGCTCTTTCGCTGCAATCTTCATTGCAAGGGATGTGGAAAAATCAATCAACCTCAGGATATCCTAAAACAGCATCTCAGCATTGATGAATGCGTCGGCGCGGCTGAAGAATGCGGTGCCCCCGTGGTGACGATTGCCGGTGGTGAGCCTTTGCTCCATCCGGATATTCATGCCATAGTTCGTGAGCTTATTCGGCACCAGCGTTTTGTGTACCTCTGTACTAATGGACTCCTGGTTGATAGAGAACTTGCGGGCTTCTCCCCTAGTCCTTTCCTCACCTTCAATATCCATTTTGACGGCCTGGCAGAGCGCCACGATGCGGCAGTCTGCCTGGAAGGTGCCTTTGTAAAAGCCACCACTGCCATCAAAAAGCTGGTGGCCGCAGGTTTCAGGGTAACCACCAACACCACGTTTTTTAAAGGCCAGACAGCGGAAGACGCGGCTCATTTATTTGATCACCTCGCTCCACTCGGAGTTGAAGCGATGACCATTGCCGCTGGTTTTAATTACGAAAATGCCGATGATCAGGAGAGTTTTCTTGGCCGGGATGGGACGAAAAAACTTTTCCGGGAAATTTTCCGCATCGCTGAGCGATCCTGGACTTTTAATCATTCCGGCCTGTACCTGGATTTTCTTGCCGGAAATCGTCAGCTCACCTGCACACCTTGGGGCAATCCCACCCGCAGTCTCAAGGGGTGGCAGCGTCCGTGCTATCTGCTCAATGACGGCTATGCGACAAGTTTTAAAGAGCTGATGGAGGAGACGGCCTGGGATCACTACGGCGTCGGAAGAGACCCGCGCTGCGCAGACTGTATGGTTCATTGCGGTTTCGAACCTTCCGCTGTACTTGAGACTGTGAGGTTTCCGTTACACGCGCTGAAGGTCGCCATTAGAGGTCCCGGGCAATAAATTGTTCCCGGCATAATCGGCAAAGCGGTCCTTGAGTAACCGTCCAAACTAGTTTCATGCCGGCTAAAGCCAGAGAAAAATCCCGCGCCATCCGCAATAAAGGTATAACCAGTAAAGGACGTCTGAGAAGCGGGACGAGCAAGCGTCTTGGTCGATTGTTTCCATGGTCATCTACCCCGGCGAGCAATTGTCTTTCAAGTTTTCGCTCAGCCGGATCACAGATGACGCGGATGCAAAAGAATGGTGAGCGCGCCTGCCTGGCCGCTTCCGCAGCTCCGGCGCTTTCCATATCAACAGCCAACGCCCCGGTTTCCTTGTAGGCGGCCGCTTTAGCGGCTATTTGGCCGAGTGGTTGTGGGGTACATAGTAGAGGGCCGCGCCTGTATGACAATCCATATTCCCTTAGAACCAATTCAAGAATCTCCAGAAGGCGGCTGTCGGGAATGTAGCTGTCCTGGTAGGTTGTATTGTAATTTTCAGCGGTGATTATTCGATCGCCAAGGATTACCGTGCCCGGCACCAGCTCGGGAGCAAGGCCACCCGACACGCCGATGTTGCCGACGATGGCGTTTTTTTCAAGCTGCGGCGCAGCCACAGCAAGCATTTTATCCCGGCCTACTCCGCATTTAATAATCGAAGCTTCATCAGCCAGGCAATCCTGCCGCCCTGTGCCGAGCCTATCGCCTTTGGGCGTATTTTTCTTCCGGCCGGCAAGCGCTTTCGCTTCGGCTGCCAGGGCTGTCAGAATTATTACCTTCGGAGATTGCCTGGAAATATAATCCATCCGTTTGTGTTAATAATATTGAGATTTGTCCGTTAAACAGCTATTTTTATCGACTATGATCTATTTCAAAAAGGCAGGCGAAGCAAGGTATTTCTCATCGATGCCACCGTTTCCAGGATATAGGGCCATCCGGCCAAATAAATTATCAAGATAAGCTTTCTGAACCAGATGATAGAGAAGCGATTGCAACAGGGCATAAGACGAGCTACCGATTGGTTGCTCACCAACCAGGCTGACGAAGGGTTCTGGGTGGGCAAGCTGGAATCCAACTCATGCATGGAGGCACAGTGGATTTTGGCCATGCATGTCCTCGGCATTAAAGATGATCCTAAATACGATGGTGTCGTTCAAGCTATCTTGCATGATCAGCGCGGCGACGGCTCCTGGGAAATATATTATGATGCGCCGACGGGTGATATAAATACCACGGTTGAGTCCTATGCGGCGCTACGCCTAGCTGGTCTCGATCCGCAAAGCGAGCAGCTGGTGCGGGCGCGGCAATGGATTTCGCAAAATGGCGGCCTCTCCGGGATCAGGGTATTTACCAGGTACTGGCTGGCACTTCTCGGTGAATGGCCATGGCAGTATACCCCTGCTTTACCGCCGGAACTCATTTTTATCCCCCGTTTTGCTCCATTTAATCTGTATCAATTCGCCTCCTGGGCCAGAGCTACCATGGTGCCGCTCTTTATCCTTTCCTCCCGGCGGCCGGTGCATCCGCCTTCTGCCGATCGTCGCCTCAACGAGCTCTTTCCGGAGGGCCGTGACAAATTTGATTATCGATTGCCAGGAAAAAGCGGCGCTCTTTCCTGGGAACGATTTTTTCTTTTCACTGATCGGTTGTTAAACGGGTATGTCAACTTTCCCTTTCACCCTTTTCGTGAGTTGTCGATTCGAGGGTGCCGCGAATGGATTATCCAGCATCAGGATGCCGATGGTGCCTGGGGTGGAATCCAACCCCCCTGGATTTACTCGTTGATTGCCCTTCATACCGAAGGATACGCCCTGGATCATCCGGTAGTGGCAGCCGGTCTCAAGGCGTTTGACGATCCCCGCTGGTCATATGAGCGTGGAGGAGGCATCTATCTGCAGCCCAGCGTCTCGCCTGTTTGGGATACCCTGCTAGTCCTGCTGGCCTTTCTTGACTGCCGGATGGTGCGGGGATCTGAAATCGCCGCTGAAAAAGCAATCAGATATCTCTTAAAAGAACAAATTCTGGTTGGCGGCGATTGGCAGGTTTTCGTAAAAAATGTCGAACCCGGCGGCTGGGCCTTTCAATATGAAAACGACAAATATCCCGATGTGGACGATACAGCGGTAGCCGTCATTGTCTTACTAAGGCTTCTTCCATTAATGAAGGACGAGGACCTGAGAAGACAAATACAATCTGCGGTTGACAGAGCAATCAGCTGGCTTCTTGGGATGCAGAACCAAAACGGAGGCTGGGCTGCTTTTGACAGGGACAACACCAGCCGTTTTCTGACCTTGATACCTTTTGCCGATTTTGGTGAATTGCTGGATCCGCCCAGCGTCGACGTCACCGCCCACGTGGTGGAGGCACTTGGATTGTACGGCCGTTCCAGCAGCGACCCGGCGGTAGCAAAAGCCCTCTATTTTATAAAATCGGAACAGGAAGAAGATGGCCCCTGGTTCGGTAGGTGGGGGGTAAATTATATTTATGGGACTGCTGCCGTCTTGCCTGCCCTGAAAGCGGTCGGCGAAAACCTGGCCGCTGATTATGTTCTACGAGCAATCCGTTGGCTGGTTGACCATCAAAATGAGGATGGCGGCTGGGGTGAATGCTGTGGTTCCTATATGGATGACAATCTCCGCGGCCGCGGACCATCGACGGCGTCGCAGACCGGTTGGGCCATTATGGCTCTTACAGCGGTCAATTCCCATCAGTTCAATGAAATTATCCTACGCGGCCTTGAATTTCTTCTTGCCAGTCAACGTCTGGACGGAACCTGGGATGAACCACATTATACAGCGACAGGATTCCCGGGATATGGTGTTGGGGAACGGATTAATTTGTTAAAAAGTGCCGAACAATTGGCCCAGGGGCAGGAATTATCACGGGGTTTCATGCTGAACTACAATCTCTACCGCCACTATTTTCCCCTGATGGCAATGGGGAGGGCGGAAAGTTATCTTGGTGGGAGAACTCAAGATAGAGAACTTGACAACGAGATTCCGACAATGAAGGTCAAGGCAATATAGCCATTACCAGGGAACATTTCGTATTCAAACTCAATCATGGGACCTCTGCCCCTGCTATCACTTCTCTCCCCAATGAACGCCGATGGTGCCCAGCATGAATTTTTTAAAGCCTACATTGGAAAAACCCGCATCGGAGAAGAGACCGGCCAATTCTTCGGCGGTATGGAAATCCATGGTTGATCCGGTAAGATAGGCATAGGCTGCCTCATCGTCGGCAATCAGCTTGCCCAGGATGGGAATACCATAGCGAAAATAAAGCCGCACGAAAGGATAGACCAGGTTTTTTGCCGGTGGCGTTGTGTCCAGACAGACCACTTTACCTCCTGGCCTCAAGACCCTTCGCACCTCCTGGAGTACTCTGAGGGCATCATCCACATTTCTGAGCAGATAACCAAAGGTCACCGACTGAAAGGTGTCATCGGCAAAGGGTAGCATGTTGGCATCGCAGGCCTGCCAGCTTATCCGCTTGTCGGCAAAACGTTTTTTCGCCTCCGTCAGCATATTCAGCGAAAAATCACCGCCCACCACTTTTGCCCGGGGATGGGTATCGGTCATCAGAGCGCCGATATCGCCGGTTCCGGTGGCCAGATCAAGAGTCAAACCATCACCCGGATCGCCCGCCGTTTTTACCACGAACCGGCGCCATTTCTGATCCTGTCCCAAGGTCATCACTCGGTTCATCAGGTCATACCGGCCGGCAATGGCATCAAACATCTTTTGCACACCGGGTCCCTTACTCAACAGCTTCCCTCCACAATAAATCAATCATCTCAAACAACATTAACAGGGAGCGGAGCCGGGAGTTCTGGGAAAAGCAATTACTTCTCGGATGTTGGCCATACCGGTTACCAACTGCACCATTCTCTCAAATCCAAGGCCAAATCCTGAATGAGGGACTGAACCGTATTTGCGAAGATCAAGATACCAGTTGTAGTCAGCTATATCGATACCCGCATCGATCATTCGGGCTTCAAGGACGTCGTACCGTTCTTCACGTTGACTTCCGCCTATTATCTCACCGATTCCTGGCACCAGGATGTCCATCGCCGCAACGGTTTTCTTGTCGTCATTGACCCGCATATAAAACGGTTTGATTGTCGCGGGATAGTCGGTAACGGTAATAGGACATTGAAAGACCTCTTCCGACAGATACCTCTCATGTTCCGACTGCAGATCCCGACCCCAGTCAACGGGATATTCGAATTTTTTCTTAGCCTTTTTCAGTGTTTCCACTGCCTCGGTATAAGGGATGTGAACGAATTTTTTTTGCACGATATTTCCGAGTTTTTGCAGCAGTCCTTTTTCGATAAACTTATCGAAAAGCTGCATATCCTCGGAACAATTGGTCATGACGTCAGTCAGCAGATACTTCAGCATCTCTTCGGCGATCTCCATGTTGCCCTGCAGATCGCAAAAGGCCATTTCCGGCTCCAGCATCCAGAACTCCGACAGGTGTCTGGAAGTATTGGAATTTTCCGCTCTGAATGTTGGACCAAAGGTGTAGACGTCTCTAAAAGCAAGGGCATATACTTCAGCCTGTAGTTGACCGCTTACGGTAAGTCCCGCCGATCGACCGAAGAAATGTTCCGCTTTGTTTTTCTCCTGGCCCGTTGTTACCTGAAACATTTCCCCGGCACCTTCGCAGTCGCTGGTGGTTATTATCGGAGTATGTACCTGAATAAAACCCCGTTCCTGAAAAAATTGATGCACCGCGTAGGAGAGTCGTGATCGAACCCGACCGACCGCACCAAGTGCGTTGGTTCTCGGCCTTAGATGGGAAAGCTCGCGCAAAAATTCGAAAGAATGACGTTTTTTCTGCAGCGGGTAGGTTTCCGGATCCGACTTGCCGAGAACCCTGAGCTGACTGGCATGCACTTCAACGTCCTGTCCCTTTGCCGGTGATTCTTTCAGCTCACCTTCAACTATAATGCTGGAACCTGTTGACAATTGTTTTACATCTGAAGCATAGTTAGCTAATTTTTCGTCGGCAATTATCTGCAGATTAGCCAGGCAGGAACCATCATTAACTTCTATAAATGAAAAACTTCCGGTATCTCTTTTGGTTCGTACCCAGCCTGCGACTGAAACCGGCTGTCCAACTGGTTTTTCCAGCAAAATATTCTTAATACGTGTTTTCATTCTAGCCACCAATTCAATTCTTTTATTAGTACCTTAAAAATTTCTTTCTTGTTTTTTAAGAAAGAATTTCGTGAAGGTATCTATCCCCATGCTTTGCGGGGGCCGGAATAATACACAGCCATTTCTCCCTGGCCGGTCAGCTTGTCCGAAGCCACTCCGCTGAGCTCCGCCATATGCCGTGCGGCAACAGCGCATTTGATGGTCAGGAGGAAGAAAACTTCCCGATCCACCTCTGATAAACTTTCAAAATTACCCTGCCCTTTGGCAATCACCAGGTCTGCACTATAAAAAAAATTAAGAAACTGTTCAGAACAGCTTTCCAGTTCAGTGCCGGGAGATCTGCCGCCATTGGTTATAATCCGAGCCCACTTATCCAACCCGGCGGCCAGGGCATCCTCTAAAAGCGCATCGTTGATTATAGGTCCGCTTTTTACTGCAATAGTAATGTCAAAACCACGTCGATGAAGATGTTCCACCAACAGGGAATCGTAAACTATTTCGCCGCAGTTGTCCGTAAGATAAAGGATTGTGCTACCCTTGGAAAGTCGGCTGAGTATAGCATGTAACTGCTGAAAGTGATCGACCGCGAAGGTCGCCGATCGGCAACGCTCCAGAGCCTCTTCAATATCAAACGCAGCCAAGGCTCCATAATCGATAATATTTCCGGCGATGGCAAAACGGGTCGCAGCCGACAGCTCGTTGTCAGTTCCTTGAATCTCTCGCCGCAGCTCCGGGATGACCCTTAAGGCTTGAGCATTGCACGCTCTTTTTATTTCGTAAAACGGATCTTCACAACCCGTGATTTCCGCAATTCTGCTATAAAGCAGAGTTGCATTAGCCGGTGGACTTTTACTTACCTCCAATTCGGCTACAACGGAGGCTGCGGCTTGAAGGAGATGAACTTGCCGATTTTCCGGGCAATGTGTAAGGCGGGCAACCTGAAGTGCCTGTCTAAGCAGACAGGGGAAGCATTCTGCGTGAGTCTTCATAAGAGATAATCTTTTCGTACATTGGACAGAGCTGCGAACAGGGAATCCTTGGCCGCGCGTTCATCCCGGTAAAGTGTATCTAAAAGGCTGCGCACTTTTTCTCGTCTGGTATCTTGCGAGAGAGGACAGAGATTTTTTACCACCTCAAGTTCCAGGCCGGTTGCGATCTCCCGAACCTCATTTTTTTCAAGATATGCCATCGGCCGTACAATAGATAGGGTACCTCGAAATAAATCCTGTTTCGGCACCATGGTTGAAATGTTGCCGCTGTAAATGGCATTCAACATGAAGGTTTCAATGAGATCGTCTTTATGATGCCCAAGAGCAATCTTGTTGTACCCTCTTTCCCGGGCAAGATCGAAGAGTTGACTCCTTCGGTTTCTTGAACAGAGAAAGCAGGTTCTCTCCGCTTCCTGGATCGACCTTTCTTCTTCCACTTTAAAATCAAGTGAAAATCCTTGCAGCTGCCTTTTTATGGCTTCCCTTGGGTCGGCAGTGCCCTGTCTTTTCCAGAAGCCGTGATCAATATAATATGCGGTAAGATCAAAATGTATCGGTGCCTTCCTTTGCCATATTTTAAGTATACAGGCAAGAGTTAAACTGTCGACGCCGCCGGAAACCGCTATCAGGACGCTGTCACCTTCGGAGAACATAGAAAAATCATGCATTGCACGGCCAATTTTTCTATTTAATCCGGCCGGCAGCCGGTAACCGTTCTTCATGGAAAATCTAATATGAATTGCCGGCGGATCCAGGGTATGAAATGGAGATGATGGAATAACGGGTGGTATTCTCGCCATCCGCCGAAAAAGAAAGCGAGAAGAAACAAGACGTTATTGCAGATATGGGCACTGTGCCAGTCGGTCTTTGATTCCCTGTTCCATAAGCTTCTCGACACTGACCCATTTAAAACCTCTCTTCTTCGCCTTGGTAAAGGAGAAAATGTTGCTTAGAAAGGATTGTTGCTGCTCCCTGAACTCAGTTGTCCACAAAACATCGCCGTTCGTCGCATCTCGCAACACCATGGTAAAATTGACGGAAGCCGGTGCGTCGACCGCATACTCGGTGCCCTCACGTTGTCTATACTGACGAACAGTGGTCTGTAATACGGCATCGCAGTCCATTTTTCGGGCAACTTCCGTAACCGTACCGATCTTGCCGCCGGAAATTTCCGGAACAAGAGATGTCAACTGGCCGGATGACATGATGCGGACCTTAGGATTTCCATGCAACTCATTTCTCAGTACTTCAGTAGCATAGGCAGCCCCTTTTTCAAGGGACTGCGCCTCCGAATATTCGACTGTTTCATCTTTGTCAACCGACGTGCCCGCAGGCAGGACAGCGATGCAGGAAATCGGTTTCAGGGGTGCCTTGGCCTGTTGATTATCGTCAGATCCGGATAAGGAGGAGCAGGAGGAAAGGAAGAGACCGAGACAGCCATAAAACAAGAATATTCTGGTTAATTTTCCCACGAAATCACCTATTGGAGGAAGAAGTGGCTATTATAATCGAGTAAATTCACCTTACAGACCGGCCTAATATCACAAACATCCTTTGGAGGAGAGTGCACCTGCCAACTCTATTTCAGCTGTCGCGCTATTCATCGCCCGGCCGAATCCCTTAAAAATCGCCTCAATAATATGATGCCCGTTTTCACCATGCAACAAATCAATATGTAAGGTAAGACCTCCATGCTGACAAACCGCGCGGAAAAATTCCTTGGTAAGCACAGTATCGAAAGAACCAATTTTTTGTTCAATTACAACGGCATCATAGTGCAAAAATGAACGATTTGAAATATCGACGACCACTCGCACAAGAGCTTCATCCATCGGCAGATAACAACTGCCGTACCTGGCGATTCCGCCTTTTTCAGCAAGAGCCGCAGCGAGCGCCTGGCCTAAACAAATGCCAATATCCTCAACGGTATGGTGGTCATCCACCTCGGTATCTCCCTCGGCCTTGACATACAGATCAAAAAAACCGTGGACGCTGAAAAGTGTCAGCATATGATCAAGAAACGGCACTCCGGTAGTAATTTCATTTTTACCGGTGCCATCAAGATTCAAGCTTATCTCAATATCTGTTTCCGCTGTTTTTCTGGCAATAGAGCTCTTTCTTTCCATAACGTTCTTTGACATACTATAACGAGCATTCAATAAAAATCACTTCACTTCCCGCCGGAACATGAAGATATCCCTAAGAAATCCATAAACATAGATTCCAGTCGACCAAAATAATATACTCTATACCAATAAAACGATCTCTATTTTTCGTGACTTTTGAGAATAAAATAATTATAATGGCCAACTCAATTCAATCAATTTTTTAATTGACACTCAGTTGCAGACCTTGTATATACACCGCAGTTTTGACACGATAAAACTAATCGAGCGGGAATAACTCAGTGGTAGAGTGCAACCTTGCC
The DNA here is from genome assembly GCA_963835305.1 of uncultured delta proteobacterium. GTDB lineage: Bacteria > Desulfobacterota > Desulfobulbia > Desulfobulbales > Desulfocapsaceae > Desulforhopalus_A. The sequence goes on along the minus strand of CAWIEU010000002.1, from coordinate 315,838 downwards.
AAGGTTGACGTCGCGAGTTCGAATCTCGTTTCCCGCTCCACTATATTGTATAAAAGGTTCGACGCTGTTCGGACCTTTTTTTATTAAATGATCGACCATTTGAGGGATATAATGAAAACCTATCTTGCCCCAGTCAACGAGATCGAGAAAAAATGGTACGTTGTCGACGCAGAGAACAAGGTCCTGGGCCGTCTGGCATCAGAAATCGCTAACCGGTTGCGAGGTAAACACAAGCCGACTTTTTCCTCTTTTATTGATAATGGTGACTTTGTGATCGTCACTAACGCTGAGAAAATCATCCTTACCGGCAACAAAATGGACGACAAGAAATACTATCGTCATACCGGTTACATGGGTGGAATTAAGGAGGCGACCGCCAAGGAACTTTTGGAAAAACATCCAACCGATCTTATCATAAAAGCTGTTAGAGGTATGCTGCCCAGAAATAAATTGGGCCGCGCTCAATTAAAAAAGCTGAAAGTTTACGTAGGCCAGAATCATCCCCATGCAGCTCAACAACCTGCTGAATTAAATATTTAATCTTGGAGAATACTAATATGGCTCAAGATCGTTTTTATGCCACAGGAAAAAGAAAAACTGCAATTGCCAGAGTTTGGCTTACTCCTGGAACGGGTAAGGTAATAGTTAATAAACTTGATGTTGATGATTATTTTGGTCAGATTTTTAAAAGCCAGCGAATTTTCAAACCTTTTAAAGTCACCGACACGCTGGAACGATATGATGTCATCGCTACTCTGAAAGGTGGTGGCAAATCGGCTCAGGTGGATGCCTTATCCCACGGTATCTCCAAGGCGCTTCTTGAAACAAATCCCGAAATTAGACTGCAATTAAAGCAGTCCGGTCTGCTTACCCGAGACCCGCGCGAGAAAGAGCGTAAGAAATACGGACAGAAAGGTGCCCGCGCCAAATTCCAGTTTTCTAAACGATAAGATTTTACCGGTCACATTATTTCGTGGAACAAGCAGGATGCGGCAGGTAACTGCGGTGACAGCGTTGTTGGTTTTCAAGGGGAATGACAGTTCAGCTGTCGTTCCCCTTTTTCATTGTATCTATCAAAACTTCAGATTTTCAATCGGGGATTACTCACCATGATTAACGTTGGAATTATTGGTGCTTCAGGATATACCGGTGCCGAACTTGCCAGAATACTCTGCAACCACCCTAAAGTTCGAATTTCTGTAGCAACTTCAAGACAAAATGCCGGTCGTCCTCTCTCCGAGATTTTTCCCAGTCTGAGAGGAAAAGCCGATATGATCTGCGAGAACCTCTCCGTTTCCGAACTATGTGAAAAAGCTGATTTCTTTTTCACAGCTGTTCCTCATAAAACAGCAATGGATCTCGTACCACAATTGCTTTCTGAGAAAAAAAAGGTTGTCGATTTATCTGCGGATTTTCGGATTCGGGATGTATCGGTCTATGAAGAATGGTATCAGCCGCACTCATCCGGCAATTTGCTTGCCGAAGCCGTCTACGGTCTTCCGGAACTCAACCGGGATCGTATCTCCCACGCTGAACTGGTCGCCAATCCCGGCTGCTATCCAACCTCCATTATTCTGGCACTGGCACCGTTACTCAAGGCAGGAGCAATAAATGCGGAATCGATTATTGCTGATTCCAAATCAGGAACATCCGGTGCCGGAAGAGCTGCCCAAACTGGATCGTTGTTCTGTGAAGTACACGATGGTTTCAGGCCATACAAGGTAGGAAGAGCCCATCGCCACACCCCGGAAATAGAACAGGAACTCAGCATTCTTGCGGGAAATGACGTGAGAATATCTTTCACACCTCATTTGCTCCCTATATCCCGCGGCATTTTGAGCACTGTTTATGCATCACTTGTCTCTGGTTTTGACCGTCAAATAATTGATGGTCTTTACGACAACCATTACCGAAACGAACCATTTATCAGGTTATTGCCGGAAGATTCATTTCCCGCCACTCAATACGTGCGCGGCTCCAATTTCTGCGATATTTCCTACAAAATCGACCATGCCACTAACAGGATAATCATAATGTCGGCTATCGATAATATCGTCAAAGGCGCCTCCGGCCAGGCGGTGCAAAATATGAATCTGATGTGTGGGTTTGAGGAAACGGAAAGTCTCACTACCGTACCGTTATTTCCTTAAATCTTGAACGTTCGGTCTGTATTTTTTAAAGATGTCCTTTACCCCCCGCAATATTAAACTGCTTATCGGCTACGACGGTACCCAATTCAGTGGCTGGCAACGCCAGAGACATGCATGCACTATTCAGGGGGAAATTGAACGTTGTCTCCAAGTGATGACGAGAGAGGACATTGATCTGCATGGCGCCGGCCGAACGGACGCTGGTGTCCATGCGGAAGGAATGGTTGCACACTTCGCAACCAATTCGGCTATTTCCTGCCAGGACTTTTTACGCGGTTTGAATTCAATGTTGCCGGGAGCTATTCGGATTTTCAGCGTCGATGATATGCCTCCGGATTTCCACGCCCGCTATTCAGCGATTGGGAAACGTTATCAGTACAGGATATTTACAGGTAAGATACAACCGCCGCAATTGAGGCTTTACACTGTACACGTCACCGGTGAGCTACAATTGCCGGCGGTGATGAAATGTCTGGAGTTCCTTGAAGGAAAACATGATTTTTCCTCATTTGAAAATAGCGGTTCCAGAGATAAATCGCTTTGTACCGGGCGCGGAGCGGTACGAACACTTTACAACGCCGAACTCCTTGAGGAATCGCCCTCCCAACTTATTTTTCAATTTAGCGGCGATGGTTTCCTTCGCAATATGATTCGTAATTTCGTAGGTACACTTCTTGAGGTAGGGCGAAAAAATATTACGGTTGAACAGTTTAGGGAAATTTTGCAGGCAAAGGATAGAACCAAGGCGGCAGCAACCGCTCCCGCCCATGGCCTATTTCTCAAAGAAGTACTTTATTAAAACCCGACAACCAAGAAGAAAGCCCTGGATGCACAACAATCCACTTGCAGAGAAAATCATTAGGCCGGGTTTAGAACTCGCTCTTCCCGCTTCCATTAATGCCCTCCAAGAGCTCTACTAGTCAACCCAAGGTTTTTGGCAATCGTTCACCAATACACTTCAAAAGACTTCATAATCCGGATCTGTAATCGTTCATCCAGTACTCCAGGTTCGTTCAAGCAGGCCTCGGAGCTAAAGTTGTCTATGCGAGGCGGCCTGATCGGACGAAAATGGGATGCTGATAAACGGTTACGGTTATTGCACAGTGCAAATGATTACTATGAGGGGGAAGGATTCAAAAAAAGGAAGTATTAATTACTTAAGATCTATTTCTTCAATGCTGAATGTCTGGCGAGGAGTGACTGCAGTTTCCATGGAGAAGAGAGGCATACGCTTGAGTCGTCACAAATTGTCATTACATCGCAAAAAGAAAGGAATTCAGCAAGGGCATCGCTGATTTCCAGATCCTTTCTTTGAATGATTCTCAGTTGCCTTTTCATATCAAGTCCTTCAACTTTCAACCCTTTCAACCAGCCATTTTCCGCCTCGCGGCAAATGCTGAGGGCAGAAAGACACGTTATCCCCGCCCCGGATTCGACCGCCCGTTTGACAGCTTCCGGATGTCCCATTTCCATTACAACGTTCACATCTTCCATATACTTACCAAACCGCTCCCTGATTGTCGCTACAGTTCCTGATTCCCTCTCGCGCAAAATCCATTTCTTTCCTTTCAAGTCGCTATCGATATTAAAGACTTCATTGTGAGCTAGCGGATCTGTTGGTCCACACAGAACGACAAGCTCATCTTCAAACCATGGACGCCATCGAATTTCTTCCCATCCTGAAAGAGGTCCTTCCACAAACCCCACATCAACTTTTTTATCAAAAACAAGTTTTTCGGCATACCTTGTATTGTACACCAACAAGTTGACATGAACATTTGGATGAACTTTTTTGAATGCTCCAATAAGATATGGCAAAATATAATTGCCGAGTGTTGTACTTGCCACTACTTCTATGGTGCCATCGAGTTTATCATTACGCTCAGACATGATGGTTTCGATATTACTTACCTGACAGGTAATATCCTTTGAAAGCGGCAACAGGAATCGTCCCCGGGCATTGAGTAAAAGACTTCTGCCATGACGATCAAACAATGATCCTCCTAACTGATTTTCGAGTTCGGCTAGCGCCATACTTACTGCTGATTGAGTAACAAACAACTTTTTACTGGCCTTGGTAACCTGCGCTGTTTCTGCAACAGCTATAAATATTTCCAGTTGTCTTAACGTAATAGACATGCTACCTCTCAAGAAATCGGATCACTTTTACTGATACTTATCATCTTAATTACTTAGGTTTGTTTGCTGTCAATATAGCATTTCTGAAAAGTTTCACAAGTCTTTTTACGTCAAAGATTTCCAGGTAATAGCGGTCTAGTAAAGAACTTTTGCCCGGTCTTACAAGAATGAAATTCTTATTGACACGTGTATAACAATTATTTATGATGGTTCGCGAATTTGGCCAGTGTGGAATGTTAACCAACGATGTAACTTGGTGGCATTGTATTCATTTTTTTAGATACAATATTACAAGGGAACAGTATGGAACAACAAATCACTGCGTTTCTATACCCGGAACAAGTTCTCTGGATAGCTGCTTTTACGATCGGAGGCTTATCGTTTGCTCTTGGTCCCATCGCTATCGTCTACCTGCTGATGCCGCTCAAAACAAGACAGGTCAGCAACAAAGCTCTTCAATTTATAGAATGTGGTATGGATCCCATAGGCGACAGTTGGATTCGCTACGGGGTTGTATTCTATCTCTACGCTCTCATCTTTCTAGCTTTCGATGTCGACGTTCTCTTCCTGTTTCCTGTAGCCACTGCATATAACGATGCGGTCTTCGCATCTTCTATACGTGATTTTGTCGAAATTGTCATTTTTGTCGGAATATTATCACTCGCAGTAGTGTATGCATGGATAAAGGGAGTCTTTAAGTGGGAACGCAAAACGTACCTTCGTCGATAGTTCAATTCGCTCTAGCGGACAAACTCATCAATATCAGCAGGGCAAATTCCCTGTGGCCTCTGACATTTGGTATCGCTTGCTGTGCCATTGAGATGATGGCTACCGGCTGCGCTAGATTTGATATGTCCCGCTTTGGTGCGGAAGTATTTCGTCCTTCAGCCCGGCAAAGTGACGTCATGATCGTCGCCGGCACCATTTCCAAAAAAATGATGCCTGGAATCAAAACGCTCTATGACCAGATGCCCGAACCAAAGTGGGTAATGGCCCTTGGCAACTGCGCCATTTCCGGAGGTCCGTTCGCTTTCGAGGGTCAGTATAACATCGTCCTCGGGGCCGATAAATTCCTTCCCGTCGACGTCTATGTTCCTGGCTGTCCTCCGCGTCCTGAAGCTCTTCTTCAGGGCATAGTCGAACTAGAGCACCTCGTGTCTGACTGGAAGCGGTGGAAGAACCCTGAGACCGTTACCATATAGGCCTTACCTTACCTGATATACGTCAGTTCATTTCAGTTTTATGAAGTTTTTTGGAGCATTGCAAAATGATTCGTGAAAAGACAAAACTGGCTCTGCAAAAGCTCTTCCCGGCGCCTGACTTAAAAGATACTCCAAAAGAGGAAGTTGCCGAAGAGACGAACAAGAAGGTCCCAAAAGAACCACGCCAAAATGGACTTCTTGAACGAGATTATGCCATCCACGGCTATCACCTCGATGCCCAGGTTGCTCCGGAACAATTAGTCGAGGCAGTTACAATTCTCGATGAGGCGGAATTTTTCATTGAAAGCATAACTGGTGTCGACTGGATAAAAGAAAATCAAATGGAAGTGATATACGATTTTTCCAGATATGATTTTGATCTGTGCCGTGTGGTCATAAGAACGCGAGTAGACCGCAAAGCCCCTGAGGTACCCACAATCACAAATATATATGCCGGAGCGAACTGGCATGAAAGGGAAACACATGATTTCTTTGGAATCAAGTTCACGGGGCACCCTCACCTCATTCCGCTCCTTCTTCCTGAAGATGCAGATTTCCATCCACTCTTAAAGGATTTCAAGGCATGAATGCTCCAATAGAACTCCAACCGGACGAGACTTTCATCCTCAATGTAGGTCCTCAACATCCTGCGACCCATGGGGTGCTTCGGGTCAAAATGGAGATGAATGGAGAATATATCGTTAATGCTGAAACCGTTATCGGCTATATTCACCGAATGCATGAGAAGATGGGGGAAGTCAAAACGTATCCTCAGTTTCTCATGAATCTGAGCCGTATGGATTACCTCGGAGCTCTCGGTTATTCACACGGCCATGTGCTGCTGATCGAAAAGGCCTCAGGGATTGAGGTTCCCGAGCGGGCTGAATATATCCGCGCGATCATGGTGGAACTGAATCGCATTGCCTCCCATCTCTTCTGGTTTGGTGCCTTTGTCATGGATCTTGGCGGATTCAGTCCCCTCATGTATGCCCTTCAGGATCGTGAACACATCCTCGATATGCTTGAGGCTGTTACCGGTTCCCGCCTGACCTATTGTTACTTCCGATTCGGCGGACTGTACAATGATGTTGATGATGACTTCATTTCAGCTGTCAGACGTTTCATCCCCCGAATGCGAAATTCTCTAAAAAAATACGACAAGCTGGTCACAGGAAACATCATTTTTCGCAAACGACTCGAGGGAATTGCTCCGCTCTCCCAGGAAATTTGCCGAAAATATGGCGCTTCCAGCGCAGTTGCCCGGGGATCGGGTATTAACTTCGATGTACGGAAAAATGAACCTTACTCGGTATATCCTGAATTTGATTTCGATGTACCCGTGTTCCATGAATGTGATTCACTCGCCAGATACAAGGTAAGAATGGTAGAGATTGAACAGTCTTTGAGAATAATCGAACAGGGAATAGATAAACTTCCAGATGGTCCTATCATGCCGGCAAAGAAACCAAAGTTAATCAAGCCTCCTGCCGGAGATTACTATCAGGCTGTGGAGACCGCTCGTGGAAGTTTCGGAATCCGTCTGGTAAGTGATGGAGACAAGTCACCCTATAGATTAAAGCTTCGTTCGCCGACCTATTCCAATATGCACTTATTTGACGAGGCATGCAGAGGCATGATGATCATGGATGCACTGGCATTCATGGGAAGCCTTGATCTGGTAATTCCCGAGATAGACAGGTAAGAGGACCAATTCTATGAGCTTAACACTTTTAAATGTCATTGTTGCCGTTGTGATAGCCATCGGCTTTGCAGCCCTCAATGCCGCCTATCTGGTTTGGGCTGAACGAAGAGGAGCCGCGCGGATTCAACGCCGTCCCGGTCCAAATATTAATGGTCCTTTTGGCCTGCTGCAACCCCCCCTGGATGGCATCAAACTGATGGCCAAACAGTTAACGATTCCCGGAGGCGCCGACAAAGTAATGTTCATTGCCGCCCCAGTCCTGGCGATGTTCCCGGCCATAATGAGTTTTGTTACCATTCCGTTCAGCGATACTATTGTAGCCCAAAATATGAACATCGGTATCCTGATGATTTTCGCTTTTGCTTCCATGGGTGGCATGTCGCTGGTTTTTGCCGGATGGAGTTCTCGTAATAAATATGCAATGATGTCATCTGTTCGAGCCGTATCGCAGGCGGTCGCCTACGAAATTCCCATGCTGATCACCACAATTACCGTTGTTATGATTGCAGGCTCTGTTGACCTTATGGAGATCGTGCATCAGCAGAGTGGATCGATATTGAATTGGAATATATTTCCGCTTTTAAGCAAGTCGCATAACATCCTGATGCCAATGTCTTTTCTCATCTTTTTTACCTGTACACTGGCGGAAACCAATAGAGCACCTTTTGATCTTGGCGAAGCGGAAAGTGAATTGGTGGCAGGCTTTCACACTGAATATGGGTCCATGGGTTTTGGTCTCTTCTTTATGGGTGAATATGCCAACATTGTTATCGGTTCCTGCATGACCACCATCCTGTTTTTGGGCGGATGGAATGCACCGCTTCCTTTTCTGGGTTTCATTCCCGGCGTCTTCTGGTTCCTCCTGAAACTCTATCTATTGATCGCCACCTTTATCTGGATACGCTGGACTTTTCCCCGCACGACCATTTATGGATTATTAAATCTCAGCTGGAAAATTCTTATTCCGCTGTCCCTGTTCAATCTGCTGCTTACTGCAGGATTAATTAAGGTGTTTTAAGATGGTCACCTATTTCACAGATATATTTAATGGCCTGATCAGCCTCTTTGTAGGCATGGGCATAACGTTCAAGGAATTTTTCAAACCCACGGTAACTGTCTCGTATCCATACGAAACACTTACTATGTTCGATAAATTTCGTGGTCATGTCGAACTCATTGAAAACGAGGAAGGAAAGCCTAACTGCGTGGTCTGTGGCCTTTGCGAGAGGGCGTGTCCTTCAAACTGCATTTCTCTTGCCGGGGAAAAACCCGATGGTGAAAAGAAGAAGGTCCTGACTAAATATATCCTCAATTTCACTACGTGTTCACTCTGCGGGTCCTGTGTGGAAGCATGTAATTTTAACGCACTTACCTTTTCTAAGGAATACAACCTGGCGAGCACCAGAAAAGAGGATTTTATCTTCGATCTTCTCAAACGTCTGGAGGATAGGAATAAATGAACCTGTCAACAGTTGCAGCCCCAAGCCTTTTCAGTGTCGATGGGCTGGTTGGAGTAGTTTTTTTGATCATGGTTGTAATCACCATAATCGGCGCGCTGATTGCCTGCAATTCAGAAAGGCTGGTGCGCTCGGTTGCGGGTTTGATTGTCTGTTTTGTCGGTGTAGCCGGACTCTACTACTTTCTCAATTCACCCTTTGTTGCCATGATGCAGATACTGATTTATGTCGGAGCCGTGGCGGTGACAATTTCATTTGCAATCATGCTGGCTGCTCCGGAGGCCCAAAGAGAAGTTGGACCCTCCGGACCTCTTGTCGGCCCCCTGGGATTTGGAACGGCTTCTCTTCTCGCGGGAGGATTCTCGATTCTTGCCATTAAAACCGACTGGAAAGTCGCGGAAAAAATTACCGACGGCTCGCTTAAAACGATAGGTATTTATCTTCTGACTGAGTATTCAATGGTATTTGAATTGATATCTGTAGTCTTGCTCATCGCAATTCTTGGAGCTCTGGTCATAGCCCGGGGCGGGAGGGAAGGCTGATGTCGCTGCTCACACTTTACAATAATATAAATAGTTTTCTCGTAATCGGTGCAATACTCTTCGGCATGGGCATTTACGGCATGGTGACGCGCAAAACACTTATTGGCATGCTCATAGCCGCAGAACTGATTCTGGCCGGAGCTTCAGTAAACTTTATGGCTTTTAACCGTTTCACTTCACCGGATCCTATTGCCGGGCAGGTATTCACGCTTTTTATAATGGCCATTGCAGCCGCGGAAGCTGCCATCGGACTCAGTATCATTATAGCTGTTTATCGCCATTTTAAATCGATAGATGCTGACGATGCTGTTCAACTTAAAGGTTAGTCAAGGAGCCACTTGGAATGGATTATAAATTGCTCATAGCCCTCCTCATTCCGCTCATCGCTACTATCGGAGTGTTGTTTAAGGGAGATAATGAAAACCTTCGGGAAGGTATCTCTTCTGTCTCTTCCATCCTTCTCCTAATCGTCGTAGGGTCTATGACGCCAGCAGTGCTTCATGGAAAAACACTTCTATTCCATATGTTTACCGTTCTGCCAGGGGTGACGGTTACCCTTCGTGCCGATGGTATGTCCATGATTTTTGCCATTGTAGCTTCCTCTCTCTGGACGATAGCCGTATTTTATTCCATGGGGTATATGAGAGGGCTTAATGAACATGCTCAAACCCGCTTCAATGCCTGCTTCGCTCTTGCCATATTTGGAGCTATCGGTGTCGCATTTTCAGACAATCTTTTCACGATGTATCTCTTTTACGAAATTGTTTCAGTCTGTACTTATCCACTGGTTGCTCATCATCAGGATGATGAGGGGTATAGTGGCGCACGTAAATATATCGTTTATCTAACAACCACAGCCAAGGCCTTCCTGTTGCCGGCCATGATTCTTATTTACGTGCTGACCGGTACTCTTGATTTTGCCTCCAATATCCATAGCGGAATTTTTCCACAGGGCGTAAACAACGCTCTGATTATTATGCTGTACATTTTTTGTATCTTCGGCTTTGCTAAAAACGGCGTCATGCCCTTTCATCACTGGCTGCCGGGTGCCATGGTAGCCCCGACCCCCGTGTCTGCTCTGCTCCATGCGGTTGCAGTTGTCAAAGTTGGTGTGTTCTGTACCACAAGGGTCATGCTCTACACCTTCGGTGTCGATACAATGCATGCTCTGAATCTTGGTATTCCCACCGCCTATTTTGTCAGTTTTACCATCCTCGCCGCTTCGATTATCGCCCTTTCCAAAGACAACCTAAAAGCACGGCTGGCCTACTCCACCGTAAGCCAACTTTCCTATATCATATTGGGTGTAGCCTTACTTACCGTCACCGGTATTCAGGGTGGTCTGATTCATATCGTCAATCATGCGTTCTCCAAGATTACGCTGTTTTTCTGCGCCGGTGCGATCTATGTGGCAACCCATAAAAAATCCATATCAGAGATGGATGGACTCGGCAGAACAATGCCCTTTACTTTTGGTGCATTCGCTATTGCTTCGCTCAGCATGATTGGCGCACCACCTGTTGCCGGGTTTATAACCAAATGGAACCTGCTTATCGGTTCAGTTGAGGCACATCAACTCGGCATTCTTCTGGTTTTGATTGCCAGTACCTTACTGAACGTCGCTTATTTTGCTCCCATTACCTATAGAGCATTTTTTGGAACACGACCGGTGGGAGAACCTTTTACGGGAATAAAAGAAGCACCCTTGGCCATGCTTATTCCTATCCTGATAGCGTGCACCATATCAGTACTCATTGGTATTTTTCCTGACTTTATGTTGCAATTTGTGAAGGCGGTGACGGGATGATCGTACATCTTATCGATTTTTTAAAAGAAAGACTGCAAACGGTAAAAATTAGCTTCTACATCGCTAGCGCAGTCATGCTGGTCTGGTCAATTGTTGGGGTTGATACCCATCATGCACACACATGGATGGAGGCACACATTCCTGGTTTCTGGTCGATCTTTGGCATTCTATCTTGTGTGGTTCTCATATACTTTGCAGGGTGGTTTGGAAGAAGTGGAATCATGACCCGAGAGGACTACTATGACAACTAGTTTTATCCATCCGGCTCTGATCTTAATTTTGGGCTCGCTTATTCTGCCATTTATTAAAGATCCGTTTCGTAAAATTTACCTCTGCAGCGTACCTATCCTCACTTTTCTTGATGTGATCTATCTCAGCTGGCATCCAGGTGTACACGGTGTGATCACCTTCATGGGCGAATGGACCCTCACTTTCGGAAGAGTAGACAGCCTTTCCATTATCTTTGGTTTCATCATGGCTCTTATGGCCATTATCGGCACTGTTTACGGATTGCATGTCAAAGACAATCTGCAGCACATAGCCGCTTGGTTTTATGTGTCGGGCAGTCTCGGAGTTATCTACTGCGGAGACTACCTGGTTCTTTTCTTTTTCTGGGAAATGATGGCTTTTGCTTCTACTTTTCTCGTCTGGTTCAATAAGGATAAAGAAGCACTGGCCGCCGGTTATCGATATTTACTTGTTCATACCTTTGGCGGAATTGTCTTGCTACTTGGATTTGTTCTTCGCTACCAGGCTACAGGTGATCTCTCCTTCGTCCAGCTCGATGAAAATCATACCCAGCTCTATACCTGGCTGATCATGGCCGGACTGATGCTCAATGCCGCGGTGCCGCCTCTTCACTCCTGGCTTCCCGATGCATACAGCAAAGCCACTGTTACCGGTGCGGTATTCATGTGTGCTTTTACCACCAAGACCGCAATATATACTCTTGCCAGGGCCTTTGCAGGATTCGACATACTTATCGTGCTTGGTGTGATCATGGCGATCTACGGTATTATTTATGCCATGATAGAAAATGATATACGGAAATTGCTTGGTTGGGAAATAGTTAGTCAGGTTGGTTATATGGTAACCGGAGTTGGTATAGGCACAGCTCTTGCCATAAACGGAGCCTGTGCCCATGCATTTGCCCACATCCTTTATAAAGGTCTGCTTTTCATGGCAGCAGGGTCCATCATCCATGCCACGGGCAAATCAAAATTTACAGAACTTGGCGGGCTCTACAAAAAGATGCCAAGTACTTTGTTTTTCATGGTAATCGGTGGAATATCCGTTTCGGCCTTTCCCTTCTTTTCCGGGTTCGTAACAAAGTCGATGATCATATCTGCCGGCTTTGAATCGCATTTATTGGTTGCGGGGTTCCTCCTGACGCTAGTGTCGGTTGGGACATTTCTCGTGGCAGGTCTGCGATTACCCTATCTCATCTTTTTTGGAGAGAACAGGTGCAGTGAAGAAACCTGGGCTAAAGCAGAAGATCCGCCCTGGAATATGCACTTGGCGATGGCTACAGCGGCTTTTCTATGCCTGCTGATAGGTTGCTACACGCCGTTTCTTTATAATATGTTACCTTTCCCTGAGGAAAGTTATCACCCTTACGTTGGAACCCACCTAAGTGAAACTCTGCAGATTCTCGCCTTTACAGCGATGAGCTTTATTTTTTTCAAGGACAGGCTTGGTGCCAAGGCTACTATCAGTCTAGACCTAGACTGGTTCTACCGTATGGGAGGAAGAGGCTTTCTCTGGCTTGCCCAAAACCCTATCCAGTGGCTCGATACTGCATGGGGTGCTGCATATAGAGTTGTTGGTCTTTATTCATTGATGACAACTGCCAGATTCTGGTCATGGTTTGACTGGCATGCCATTGACGGCGTCGTAGATGGAACCGCCAGAAGTATAAGGTCGCTCGGTAGTAGAGTAACAATCGTGTTTCAGAGAGGTCAGATACAACAGACGATCTATTACTCAGTCACTTTTGCAGCGATTCTTCTCATATCGTATGTCTGGCTATAAATATTTGAACTCAAGGATCACTGGTAATGGATCAACTACAGATTAGCTCCGGTTTCCCCATTTTGAGTGTACTCATCTTCCTGCCATTGGTGGGAGCATTCCTTCTTTTGTTAGTGAAGAATGAGTCACATTGCCGTTATCTTGCCCTAATTTCGACCAGTATTGTCGGACTGCTGTCACTTCGGCTCCTGAGCGGTTTTGACAGAACGACTGATAAATTCCAGTTTGCGGAACATCACAGTTGGATTTCAGCATTCAATATTAATTACACCATTGGTGTCGACGGTATCTCCATTCTCCTCATACTTCTGACGACTATAATCATGCCGTTTTGTGTATTGGCGTCCTGGTCATATATAAAATCACGGATTCAATCCTTTATGGTATGTTTGCTTATCATGGAATCAGCCATGATAGGCGTATTTGTCGCTCTTGATTTCGTTTTGTTTTATGTTCTCTGGGAAGCAATGCTTATCCCCATGTATTTTCTTATCGGAATTTGGGGAGGTCCCAGAAAAGTTTATGCTTCTATTAAATTTTTTCTGTATACACTTGCCGGCTCAATCCTGCTGCTCGTTGGCATAATATGGTTGTATACCTACAATCATTACAGCTTCTTCATTCCCGGAATGATGTGGCAAAATTATTCCTTTACTGCACAGATTTACCTCTTTTTGGCATTTTTTCTTGCTTTTGCCATCAAGGTTCCGATGTTTCCATTCCACACATGGTTACCGGCAGCGCACGTGGAAGCTCCTACCGCGGGTTCAGTCATCCTGGCCAGTATCCTTTTGAAAATGGGCACTTATGGTTTTCTGCGTTTTGCCTTACCTATTACTCCGGATGCCACCGTCGTCCTCATGCCTTATGTGCTCTGGCTATCAATTGCCGGCATTATTTACGGCGGCTTTACCGCGTTGGCCCAGAGTGACATGAAGAAACTTATCGCCTACTCCTCTGTTGGCCATATGGGATTTGTTACACTAGGTATTTTTGTATTGAATTCCGATGGCCTTGAGGGTGCAATCCTGCAAATGGTCAACCATGGCATAACAACGGGGGCATTATTTCTCTGTGTAGGAATGATTTACGAGAGAACACACAGCCGGGAATTACTCTCAGCGACCGGAGTCGGCAAATATATGCCTGTATATATTACCTTTTTAGCCTTCTTTAGTCTTTCTTCATTTGGTTTTCCCGGCACGAACAGCTTTGTAGGTGAATTCATGATCCTGACGGGGGCTTTCAAATTCGGAATCGCTAACGGTAATTTTCCTTACCTAGCTTTGGCCGCTATTCCCGGAGCAGTTCTCGCTGCAGCTTATATGCTGCGTATGCTTCAGAAAATTGTCTGGGGCGGTACGGACAACCCCGATCAGTCCTGGATTACTGACATGAATAGTCGTGAAATAGTCACACTGGCGCCTTTTCTCTTTTTTGTGTTCTGGATAGGCCTTGGTCCTCAGCCATTTATCGACCTGATGCATACAAGCGTAACACAGCTTCTTCAACAGTTTGATGCACACCAGGCCCAGGCGATAGCAGCTGCCGGATCGATTCTGCAGTGAGATTTTGCCCCGATCGACGATAAAAGCGTCTCCATTGGGATATTTTTTATAGAAAGACCAAGAACTTAATTTACAAGTCAATCAATAACAAAGACCTCGTAAAGGTAACATGATGCTATTTCTACCTGAACTATCACTGTTAGGGGCCGGACTGATTCTTTTTATTCTCAGTCTGGGCAAACCAAGTAGTGGAAAAATCAAAAATGTAGCTACAGTCCTGGCTGCATTGACTCTGATTGCATCACTCATTTGTATCAAAAGTAAGGGAAACCTTTTTTACTCAGCATATCAGGTTGATTTCTTCTCGCAGGTTTTCAAAGTCCTGATTGCTCTGGGTACCTTTATCATTCTGATATTCAGTAATAGAGAGGGAGACCTCAAAGAACAGACTCAATCGGAATATTATCTTTTTCTCTTCATGTCGGTCCTGGGTTTGATGATGCTGGTGTCGAGTGTCGAACTCCTTTCTATTTTTGTATCCTTAGAACTCTCCTCTTTTGCGGTTTACATCATGGTACCCATGAGAAATGATTCGACCGTATTCGGTACTCAGAGTGAGGCTGGTATTAAATATCTACTCTTTGGGGTCATGGCAACGGGATTGATGCTCTTTGGCATGAGTTATATATATGGCCTTACCGGCTCTACTCAATTGTCGGTTATTGCAGGAAAATTGTCTCTCATGTATAGCCAACCTGTCGCCGTTGTCGCTATAATATTGGTGTTGGCAGGATTTTTTTACAAACTGGCGCTTTTTCCTCTGCATTTTTGGGTGCCCGACATCTATGAAGGTGCATCCAATGAAACAACAGCCTTTATCGCAGCCGTTCCTAAACTTGCCGCGGTCGCCCTTCTTATTCGAATTATTTCACTGGTAAGCGGAGAAGGAGAGGTAATAGTCAATGTCCTCATGACCTGCGCGCTTCTTTCAATGTTCTACGGTAATCTGTCCGCGCTGATACAAAAAGACGTAAAAAGGCTCCTTGGTTTTTCCGGCATTTCTCATGCGGGATTCATCCTTGTCGGTTTACTTACCTTTCAAATTACAGGGTATGCAACCGCCATGTATTACATCATGGGATATGTGTTTATGAATTTGGCCTGCTTCCTGGTAATCTGTTCAGTTTCTGAAAATGGAAAGAATGTTGCTGTGGAAGACTTTACAGGACTGCATAAACGAGCGCCGCTACTCGCCCTCACTTTGACTGTCGGACTTTTTGCTCTTGCCGGAATTCCCCCTTTTGTCGGATTTACCGGTAAATTTCTCCTCTTGCTCGGTGCATTGAAGCAGGGACACCTCATACTTGTCATCCTTGCTGCATTTAACACCGCTATTGCTATTTATTACTATCTCTCCATTGTCCGAGTTACCTTCTGCTCCGATTCAGAAAATCGTGGAATGGTTGTAAGTTCCGGCCTAAATAATACTCTTGCCGTGCTACTGATGCTGACTATGATCGTGATGGGAGTAATGCCGACTCAATTTATTGCTATGACAACCTCCGCGATACAGACGATCATGTGAAGTTCAGTTGTAAGTTTTCCTAAAGGCCCTGATGATATTGTGTCTCAGGGCCTTTTTTTTAGTTCAATCGTGATAATTTTTCAAAGTCTGCTTGAGGCATTTATGTGGGCTCCTGACTTCTTTTGACTCAACTTCAGCTCCGATCACAACTATGAATCTCTGGCTGGTTGCTATTCTGTTCATCATTTTCGCATCCTATCTTCTTGACCTGGTCGTTTCCCTGCTCAATATCCGAGCACTTGATCCCGCACTGCCTAAAGAATTTCAGAGAATCTACAATGAACAAGAATATCAAAACTCACAAAAGTATACTCGTGCCAATACTTCTTTATCTCTCGTTACAAATAGTTTTTCCACAATTTTTACAGTCATCTTTTTACTTTGCGGTGGCTTCAATTATGTCGACATCTGGGTAAGGAGCTTTGGATTAGGACAAATTGCAACCGGATTGTTGTTCATTGGGAGCCTGGCTTTGCTCTCTTTCATGACACATTTGCCCTTCTCTATTTATTCGATCTTTGTCATAGAAGAGCGTTTTGGCTTTAATCGCACTACTCTTAAAACCTTTATTCTCGACATACTTAAGAGTGGCCTACTCGCGATAGTTCTCGGTGCACCTCTTTTAGCGCTCATTTTGTGGTTTTTTGATAATACTGGTGAATTTGACTGGCTTTATTGCTGGTTTGGGGTGGTAGCCTTTACCATCGTTATGCAGTTTCTTGCCCCTGTACTTATCATGCCGCTTTTCAATAAGTTCACACCGCTTGAGAATAGTTCGTTACGTGATAAAATCCTCAACTATGCAAAGCAGGAGCACTTCAAGCTCCAGGGGATCTTCACCATGGATGGTTCTAAAAGATCATCTAAGCTCAATGCGTTCTTCACCGGCTTCGGCAAATTCAGGAAAATTGTTTTTTATGACACACTTATGGAGAAACTCACTGAAGTTGAGATAGTGGCGGTTTTGGCCCATGAGATGGGGCATTTTAAACTTGGACATATTGTCAAGATGCTCTTTGCATCCATCGTACAAACCGGAATAATGTTTTACTTGCTCTCGATTTTTCTTAAAAACAGGGAAATTGCCCATGCCTTTTTTATGACAAATGCTTCGACGTATTCCAGTCTCATTTTCTTTGCATTCCTCTTTTCACCCATAAACCTTCTTGTCTCAATCCTCTTCAATGCTTTTTCACGCAGGAATGAATTTCAAGCTGATAGATATGCAGCCAGAACCACAGGATCCTCTGAAGAATTAATTTCCAGCCTGAAAAAACTTAGTCAGGCAAATCTCAGTAATCTCACACCGCATCCATTAATGGTTTTTGTCCATTATAGCCATCCTCCGGTATTAGAACGAATAAAGAAGCTGCGTCAATTCAACGGAAATTTAGGAGTGAATGAAAATGTACATAAACCTTGACAATAATGACAATCAGATGGTTATTTTACTATGTAATTTCATTTTTTTTTCGTATTATGATTACTTGTTTATATAAACCTCATCGGATTTATCAGAAATAACTAATTAATATAATTACCTTTTATGCATCCAGGAGAATAAAGATGAAAAAAAACGAATTCAGAACCCCTCTTATTCAATCTGCTGCAGTTCTGGGCGGTGTGCTCGTTCTTTTCGCAATTGTTGCGTCTTCAGGGGCAAGTAGCGCCGGAGGAGGCATTCTCGCCATTATTTATGGAATTGGTAATCTTATCCTTTTTTTTATTGGCATGGGAATCGCACTTCTTTTTTCCATTGCCCTGCTCATAGCAATTTTCCTGGCATCGGTCGCTATGGTCGACTCAGAACAAGCATCTAAAATGTACTCTGACTTAAAAAAAAACTTCGCGGAAATCGTACTGTCATTAAGTAAGCAATACCGTGAAGAGAGCATGTTTGAGATAGGTATTACCAAGGAGGAGTATGACCGAATGAAACAGGAAATTGTGGACCTTCAGCAAAAGAATCTTAATTTTCATGGAAAAATGAAAGAGCTTAACAATGACAACTCTCTTCTTCAAGTTGTAGTTAATAAACTTCATGCAGAAAATTCAGGCCTAAAAGAAAAAATTGAAGAGTTAAGCGAAGCAGTTGAAAAACTTCAGGGTTCTGAAAAAGAAATTAAAACTCTTGTTGATAAACTGACTGAGAAAATTCAGGCAGGATCTGATCCGGAGCTCAAGGATCAGATCAAAAAGCTTGAACACCTGCATA
>CAWIEU010000002.1:0-292500 GCA_963835305.1 uncultured delta proteobacterium | reverse complement strand
GAGAACTCTGGTTAAGGAACTCGGCAAAATAGCACCGTAACTTCGGGAGAAGGTGTGCCTGCATGGTGTAATAATTTACTTATGAAGCCTAGTCAGGTTGCAGTGAAATGGGGGGAGCGACTGTTTACTAAAAACATAGGACTCTGCGAAGTCGAAAGACGAAGTATAGGGTCTGACGCCTGCCCGGTGCCGGAAGGTTAAGGGGACATGTCAGCCGCAAGGTAAAGCATTGAACCGAAGCCCCGGTAAACGGCGGCCGTAACTATAACGGTCCTAAGGTAGCGAAATTCCTTGTCGGGTAAGTTCCGACCTGCACGAATGGCGTAACGATTTCCCCACTGTCTCAACCAGGGGCTCAGCGAAACTGTAGTACCGGTGAAGATGCCGGTTACCCGCAACTAGACAGAAAGACCCCGTGAACCTTTACTATAGCTTGGCATTGGTTTTTGAGATAACATGTGTAGGATAGGTGGGAGACTTTGAAGTCGGCACGCCAGTGTCGATGGAGTCAACCTTGAAATACCACCCTTGTTATCTTAGGAATCTAACTGCGGTCCGTGATCCGGATCCAGGACATTGTCTGGTGGGTAGTTTGACTGGGGCGGTCGCCTCCTAAAGAGTAACGGAGGCGCGCGATGGTTCCCTCAGGCTGATTGGAAACCAGCCGTAGAGTGTAAAGGCATAAGGGAGCTTGACTGCGAGAGAGACATCTCGAGCAGGTACGAAAGTAGGTCTTAGTGATCCGGCGATTCCGCATGGAAGGGTCGTCGCTCAACGGATAAAAGGTACTCCGGGGATAACAGGCTTATCTCCCCCAAGAGTCCATATCGACGGGGAGGTTTGGCACCTCGATGTCGGCTCATCACATCCTGGGGCTGAAGCAGGTCCCAAGGGTTTGGCTGTTCGCCAATTAAAGTGGTACGTGAGCTGGGTTTAAAACGTCGTGAGACAGTTTGGTCCTTATCTGTTGCGGGCGCAGGATATTTGAGGAGATCTTTCCCTAGTACGAGAGGACCGGGATGGACGAACCTATGGTGCACCAGTTGTTCCGCCAGGGGCATTGCTGGGTAGCTAAGTTCGGCAGGGATAACCGCTGAAAGCATCTAAGCGGGAAGCCCACTTCAAGATAAGATATCCCATGGTGTAAAGCCATCTGAAGGCTCGTTGTAGACCACAACGTCGATAGGTCGGGTGTGGAAGTGTGGCAACACATGGAGCTTACCGATACTAATCAGCCGTGCGGCTTATCCATATTTTTTGATTATTACTCTACTGACTACCCTACTATTCGATTATTTAGATACTCTGACGATTCCTGCTTCTTTGTTGCAGGAATCGTTTAGAGGATCTTATACCCCTCAAGGGGGTACTGAAAATAGTCCCCATGCTTTTCGGGGACGATTGTAAAATATAACAAAGGACAAAGACGGATTCCTCGGCCCCTATGAGTGATTTGCCGCAGGCACAAACTGATCTGTCTTCCGTCCTCTGCTTTCTGACTTCTGATTTTGCGGCGGTCATAGCAAAGAGGATCCACCCGTTCCCATTCCGAACACGGAAGTTAAGCTCTTTTGCGCCGATGGTACTGCACGGGCGACTGTGTGGGAGAGTAGGACACCGCCGTTTTTTATAGCACAAAAGCCCCGGACGATTCTTCGTCCGGGGCTTTTGTCGTTTTAAGGATTTTGTATATTCATGCTGTCACCCTTCTCTTCCATAACCATTTAGCTGCCGTACAATTTGTTATCTTTCGCGTCAACGCTTCTTTTTTGAACTACCTTGCAAAGAGGAGTCGTTTTATTTATATACTTCGGAAGAGAATCATTTCGTTTGCTATAGTATTTCCTGCTAGGTAATTGTCATGAGATATTCCTGTAGAATTGTTATCAGGAAGAAAAAACGTTCAATTAGTGTGATCTAAAATGATATATTCTCCCCTATCTGTGATAATCCTTGCTGCCGGCAAAGGTACCAGAATGAAATCGGATAAAGCCAAGGTTTTGCATGAAGTCTTTTATGCTCCCATGGTGCATCATGTAATTAATGCTACTCTGCCTCTTAATCCGGCACAAACAGTCGTCATAGTGGGACATCAGAAAACCGCTGTTGAAGAAGCTCTCGGTGATTTTGATGTTTCCTTTGTTGTTCAGGAGAACCAACTCGGTACCGGACATGCCGTGCTTGTGGCCGAGGATGCTATGCTCGCTGATGTCGACACTGTAATGATTTTATGTGGCGACACCCCACTCATTAAGTCCGAGACTTTGCAGGAAATGTATTCCTGCCATCTAAAAGGACATTCAGTTCTTACCCTGATGACGACAGTTCTTGAAAATCCTACCAACTACGGTCGTATCATTTGCAATTCCGACGACCAGCTCCAGGGTATTGTCGAACAAAAGGATGCAACACCTGCACAACTCAAGATAAATGAAATTAATGCCGGCATTTATTGTGTTGATAAACAATTTCTTTTTTCCGCGCTGAAAATGGTCGGCACCGATAATAGTCAGGGTGAGGTCTACCTGACGGATATTGTGAAACTCGCGGTTGAAAGAGACATCGCGGTTGAAAAATTTATGATGCAGTCATCCTTGGACGTCCTTGGAGTCAATTCCCGAGTCGAGCTTGCTAACGCTCAGAATGAGTTGCAGATGCGAAGGAACAGAATGCTGATGTTGGAAGGTGTGTCCATGAATAGTCCCGAGACGATCAGCATATCGCCCGAATCTTTCATTGGAAAGGACACAATTCTCAGCCAGGGTGTCAATATTTCTTATGAATGTCGAATCGGCCAAGCCTGTACAATCGGGCAAGGTGCTATTTTGAAAAATTGTCAAATAGGCGATAATGTTACAATCGGACCGTACAGCTACTTGGCCGACTGTACGGTGGCTTCAGATACGATCTTGGCTCCATTCAGTAAAAACTTTTAAATCAGCTTCCAGAACCTCAGCTCAAAATAGTCCCACATGGCGTGGGTATCATTACCTATCATTGATTCATATTTTTTTATCTGCTTTCGACCTACTTTCGTCAGCCAAGCTCTATAAAATTTAAGGGGGGATAAACCATGACCGATCTCAAGAAAATGTATTCTACTATTCTAGGGGATAGTTTTCCGATGGAAATGACCATTTCTTTCGGAGATCAGAAACTCATCTATCAGAAGAAAACCTGGAAAATTCGGCAAGAGGACGGAACCGTCGATGAGCGTGGTCTTCGATATGGCGAAAATCCTGATCAGGAAGCCGCACTCTACCAGCTTATCAATGGAAATCTGACCCTGGGTGATTGCAAGTTTATCAATCCCGGCAACGGTCTGGTATCGTCAATTAATGTAGAAGATATGTTACAGGTCGGTAAACATCCTGGAAAAATCAATCTTACCGATATCGATAATGGTCTGAATATCATCAAATACCTAATGGATAAACCCGCCTCGGTAATCCTCAAGCACAACAATCCTTGTGGTGCTGCCTGCGGAAAAAATCCAGCCGACTCCTTTAACCGGGCCTTACGTGCAGACCGCATAGCCGCCTTTGGTGGAGCTGTCGTGTTAAACCGGGCCTGCGACATTGATACCGCTGAACTTCTTTCCAACAATTATCTCGAAGTGGTCTGCGCACCTGAATTTGAAACTGGAAGTCTTGATATCTTAAAAAAACTAAAGAACCTTCGAGTTATCAAAATTTCCGACATTTCTCGTCTCGCTGACTTTGAAAAATTTCGTTTTGTTGATTTCAAGAGCCTGATCGATGGCGGTATAATCGCCCAGCAGTCGGCGGTCAATTCAATTCGCAGTGTCGATAATCTTACCGAGGCAACCGCCACTTGGAAGGATCAGGTTTTTAAATGTGAACGTCAACCTACCCAGGGAGAAATCGATGACATGATTTTCGGCTGGGCGGTTGAACATGGAGTGACCTCAAATTCGGTGTTGTATGTAAAAAACGGTCGTACCGTCGGCATTGGTACAGGAGAACAGGACAGAGTCGGGGTCGCTGAAATCGCTGTCCATAAGGCATATATAAAGTATGCGGATATTCTCTGTTTTGATGCGCATGGCATCGGGTATGCTGATCTGGAGCTCGCCATCAATAAAGGTGAAAGAAACGCTGCCGAAAAAGAGGACATTGATGCACAAGTGAAAAAGGACCGAGCGGATTTACCGGGTTCCGTTATGATTTCAGATGCATTTTTTCCCTTTCGGGACGGGGCGGATGTAGGTATAGCCCAAGGCATTTCGGCAATCCTTCAGGCAGGCGGTTCATTGCGGGATTTTGAAACTATCCAGGCCTGCAACGAAGCTGAACCTCAAGTCGCCATGATGTTTACCGGACAGAGATCCTTTAAACACTGATTCCATCAATCGGGATTTTATTAAGAGTACCCCTTGGTATTCCGTAATCGTTTTCCGAGAGTAGAAATACATCTCCGGACAGTAAACGTTCAGCAATGCCATGTGCCGGTTAGTTATCGGGCGAACACCATCTGAAAGAAGATAACATAACCTACGGTACCGACAGAAAAGACCAAAATAAAAAGTATAAACAAAAAAGAGCATAATCGAATTATGCTCTTTGACACTGACCTTTTCTTTTTTGCTGCTTTTTTTCGGGTTAGTTTTTTTTTTCGCTGAACCATACCTAAAATATAAAAGTGATTGCTACCGCGCGACTACGACTTTCTGCAAAAAAACGGGCAATTATTTCTCTCTGTAAAGCACATAACGTGCAAGACCTTCCAGAACTTTATGCTCAAGACTGTTATTTTTTCCCGAGAAAACATTTAACATAATGAAGGCATTTTTGACTTCTTGCTCTGCTCTTTTCCTGGCATCGGTAAAGCCGCCATATTTATGGATAATTGTACAAACTTCATCTATGCAGAGTATTCTCTCATCACGACCTCCGAGGATTTCCAACAACCGAGTCCGATCCGTGCGGTTCGCCACATTGATGGTCAGGATTAACGGCAGCGTCATTTTACCTTCCGCAATATCGTTACCGACAGCCTTTCCGGTTTTTTCGGGATCGCCCAGATAATCCAGCAGATCATCAATAATTTGGAAAGCACAACCTAAATGTTCTCCATATCTTCTTAAGGCGTTGATGCTCTATGCATCTCCTCCCCCGAATATTGCTCCGATTTCACAAGCGGCGGCAATGAGCAAGCCGGTTTTCCCCATAATTGCATCATAATAATCCAACTCAGATAACTTGTGATTTTGGGCGTTTCTAAGTTGCATAAATTCGCCGTCAACCATGCCTGTCGTTGCCTTACAAAAAACCTCGAGCCCTGCCTGGCCTGAAAACTTGCCTATTGTTGACATCGACTGTGCATGCAGGAAGTCGCCAGCAAGAATCGCCGCAATTGCACCGAATTTTCGGTAAACCGAGTGTTTTCCACGACGAGTATCGGATTTATCTATAATATCATCATGAAAAAGCGTTGCTGCATGCAAGTATTCAAAAGCAACACCCAGCCTGTATGCATCATCGTCGTTATTTCCACAAAGCCTGGAGGCGAGGACAACAAGGAGAGGACGAATACGTTTCCCCCCGGTAAAAAGCCCATAATCCAAAACCTCAAGAAGGAGATCATCAACATCAGAATTGAGAAGAGCAAGATCAGCCCGCATGTACGTATCAATTTTTTCAGACTCTGCTCGTATCAGAGCGAGAATCGATTCAATATGGGCCGGACTTTGTGTTTTTTCCAGCACCTTAGTTTCTTTCGGCATGAACAGACTCGGCATAAAAATTTTCAATATCACTTATATTTCGTGTAATCGGTGATGGAGGCAGACTCTTCAGAAAAACTCGTCCATAGCCTTTTTTAAATAGGCGCACATCCATAATGGCAATTACTCCTCGGTCGGTGGCCGAACGCATCAACCGCCCGACGCCCTGGCGCAAGGTCAAAATTGCCCGGGGCACCTGAAAATCAAAAAAAGGTTTTCCGCCCTCCTCTTTTATTCGTTCAATACGTGCCTGGATTACGGGATCACTGGGCACCTCAAACGGCAATTTTTCAATGATCGCACAACTCAGCGACTCTCCCACGACATCAACTCCTTCCCAGAAACTCGCTACCGCCAATAAGACAGAGTGGGTCTCCTCCCTGAAACTGCGCAACAACGCATTACGTGACGCCCTTCCCTGGACCAGTACCGGGTAATCCAACGTTCCCTCGATTATTGCGGCCAAAGCATCCATTCCTTTAAAGCTGGTACAGAGAACGAGAGCCCTTCCTTCGCTTAATCGTAATATATCCAGAACACGATCGCCCGCAAGCGGTAGAAACTCCGGAGCGGTTGGTTCGGGAAAACTCGTTTCCGGAACGTAAAGAAGCGTTCGATTTTGATAATCAAATGGCGAGCTGAACTGAAGGACTCCAGCATCTTCATCCAATCCCAGACGTTCTTGTATATATGAAAAGGATCCACCGGAGGAGAGTGTTGCCGAAGTCAGCACGCAGGAACCGACTGTAGAATAAAGATTTTCCTTCAGCTCACCCGCCACTTCAATGGGGGTTGCAGAAAGGATAACAGCCCGCTCCCTTTTCTCATACCAATGGACAAATTTATTATCATTGTTGTCGAAATAAAGAGCAATGTCACGCAAATTATCATTAATTTCCTCTCCCCTTTTGGTGAGTACATGCCAGTTTTCTCCAAAATGACCATATCCTCCCACCTGACTTATCAGTCCCGATATATCGGCGGAGAGAAGGTCCACGTCTTCTCTCCATAGTCTTTTCGTCCGTTCATTTATCAGAGATTGCAGAAAAAATCGACCTGCTTTCAGAGGAAATATTCCGGAAAATGCATCCAGTCGCATTTTCAACATGGTGAGAAACGGCAGCAGAACATCCAGCAATTCAGGAGGTAGATCCATCTGTGCCTGTCGTTCAATATCCGCAAGCAGATCGATCACCTGATAATGGCTAAAACTTTTGCCGAAAAACGCAGAGGCAACGTTTTCCAGATGATGCGCCTCATCGAATATAACCGATTCATATCGCGGCATTAATTCTCCGAATCCGGCTTTCCGAAGAGCAAGATCGGAAAAGAAAAGATGATGATTAACGATGAGCAACCGGGTCGATCCGGCCTTTTTTCTCAGTTGATTAATAAAACAAACGACACCTTCCGGACAATCTCCACCTAAGCATTGATTGGATTGGCATGATATTTTCGCCCAAAGTCCCGATTTTTTGCTCAACCAATCCAATTCGGCCCTATCGCCCGTAGAGGTGGTTTTTAACCAATTGTCGATTTTCTGAACCCATGGATCATCAATAAGGGAAAGCTGTGGGTTGGAGCAATACTGGTACCAGCGGTAATGACAAAGATAATTTTCCCTGCCCTTTATACACAGTGCGGAAACCTTTTGATCTAAAACCTTCTGAACAAGGGGCAAATCTTTATTGATAATCTGGTCCTGCAGATTAAGAGTCGCAGTAGAGATTACAACTCTTTTTCCAGACAAAACGGCTGGTATCAGATAAGCAAGAGTCTTACCTATTCCGGTTTCGGCCTCAACTACCAGAATCCGTGTTTGTTTTTCACCGAAGCCCTCCGTCTCGGATTCTCCTGTAATACGGAACAAATCGCCTCGGCCATTGCATATTGGCCTGCCCTGGATTCATAATTTGTCAGACAAGAGGAAAGTCTTCCTCCTTGTCCGAAAATATCTGCCAAATGCATCATTGTATGATATTGCCTCTTATATTGAAAAAGAACAATCACTATACAACAGAATTATCTGCACCGTAATACGATTTTCACCTATCGATCCGCGGAAATTGGAAAAATCGTAAGTACCGGATGAATACTTTTGCAGACATCCCGCCTTCTATGCTAAAACATACAGGAAGTAAATCCATTTACCATTCGAATGCGACTATTCTCTTTTGAATTATTGATATGGTCGATATCCTCTCACCTCAAAACTCCGTTTCATCGCTACCTTCCACGAACTTCTTTTACCGGACGAGGTAGTTGCGGTCGTCGATGACTCATCTGAAATTGTCCTTTTACTTACCCATTATCTCAAAAATCAAGGATTTAAAGTTATCGTCAGTGCCGGAACTGCCAACGAATTTTTCGATCTTATCGCCAAAGAAAAAATTGCCCTTGTGCTGCTTGATATTGGGCTTCCCGATCGAAACGGCAATGAAATACTGAAAGATCTTGTTCCGGCTCATCCTGATCTCGGTATCATCATGGTAACCGGGACAACAGATATTGAAGTGGCTCTTGATTGTTTACGGCAGGGAGCAGATGACTATCTCACCAAACCGATAGGCCTTGAGCGATTTAACTACACTGTTCGAAATGTCCTGAAGAAACGTCGAATGGCCATCGATAATCGTATTTTTCAGCAGGAACTTGGAAATTACCAATGCCAGGATGCGCTTTCTCCATCATCTTAACCTGAAGATGAACACCGCCTATCTGAATACCGTCGAACTCCAAGGTATTCTTCAGGCCATTCTTGTTGGGATTACCTCTGATGACGGTCTTCGGTTCAACAGGGCGTTTCTGGCAATGTTCAGTGAAGACGGCAGTTATCTGGAGGGAAAACTCGCTATTGGTCCTGCCTCACCTGAGCACGCAGGACAAGTCTGGAATTCGATAAAAGAAAAGGGCCTGCATCTCGACGAGATTCTATCGACCATTCGAGGCAATCCCATTACCGCAGACATTGAAGTAAATAAAATTATTCAAACCCTACGGATTCCTGCCGATGATTAAGAGCATGTATTATTGCTGCTCAAGTCGACATAAAAAATCAATACTCGTACGAAACGGCAAAGCAGAAGGCTGCAGGGTTCCGGAAGATCTTATCCGCATACTCGGAGAATCCTCTTTTGTCGTCGTCCCACTTTATTCCCCCAGTAAAGCGCTTGGGGTGATGATTGTCGATAATTTTGTCACGGGGACGCCAATCTCGGCCGAAGATATAAATGGCCTGGAAATATTTGCCAGCCAGGCAAGTCTTGCTATCGAACACAGCCATCTCTACGCGGAAATGGCTCAAAAGATATCCGAACTTGAACTCGTTACCCAGGAGCTGGAAAAGAGCAAGGACCTTCTCGTTGAAGCTGAACGGGCAACGGCAATCGGCCAGATGTCCGCCCAGCTTCTGCATGCCATCAGAAATCCCCTTACCTCGATAGGCGGGACTTCGCGATTATTGGTAAAAAAAATACAAGATCCGTATATTTCCAATTTT
This sequence comes from uncultured delta proteobacterium, assembly GCA_963835305.1. Taxonomy (GTDB): domain Bacteria; phylum Desulfobacterota; class Desulfobulbia; order Desulfobulbales; family Desulfocapsaceae; genus Desulforhopalus_A. Next base: position 283,255 of record CAWIEU010000002.1, on the reverse strand, counting down.
CTGCATATTATCACCCAAGAATCATCAAAAATCGAAATTATACTCGAAGATCTGTTTAATTTCGTTGAAGACACCGAGTTAACTCCTTGGAAAGTCATCAGCCTCTTTCCACTTGTTCGCAAAAGTTTGATGATTTTCTATACTACAATGAAAAATTCGAATATCGAATATGTCCTGTCCCTCGAAGGACCAGGACCGGTTCTTACCATTGATGAAAACAAAATTCGCCAGGTCTTCCTGCATCTTATAAGAAACAGTCTGGAGGCGATGCCTGACGGCGGCGCACTTCATATCAAGGCAATGGAAGATGATCAATTTGTCACCATTTCCATTACCGATTCCGGCCAGGGGATACCAGCCGAAAACCTGCCGCATGTTAAAGATCCTTTTTTTACCACCAAAACATATGGCAACGGAATAGGCTTAGCTCTTGTGGAACAGACAGTCCAGGCACACGGCGGTAAATTTTCCATTATGATGCACCGGTGGGAGGGACCCTGGCGACGGTCTCCCTGCCTAAAATGTAATGTAAATGTCCACCAGCACCCCGTTGCGTACAATCATGTAGCCATGCATAGATGGGCGGGTTTAGAACCCGCCCCTACGAGGCGCACAAGAAGATCGACGGGGCAATGTAGGGGCGGGTTCTAAACCCGCCCTTGTTTACAGGTCGGAGGTTATGCAAGCATTTTGCAATTCCCGATGAACAGTTACCCAAAAAATTCACCGGCGTCCAACTGAGATCAAACATCCTATAAATGCCAATCCCGCAGTCATAATAAAAGTGACACGTAACGCCAGCATAAAATTCATGCTTTCCACTGCGGTATAATCCGCAAGCGTTTCACCACCACTGAAAAAGCCGTACCACCAGGAAAAGAGTGCGGCAGCCAGCGTGGCACCGGTTACCATGCCAAAATTTCGGGCAGTGGCAAGAATTCCTGCGCTGATGCCAAGAGAATTTTCGTGGACGCGTGATAGTACCGACGCACTGTTGGGGGAAAGAAATATGGATTGCCCTGCTCCGAGCACAGCCAGTTTCACGGCAATTTCCGTAAGCGAACTTTGAGGTGAAAGCCAGGCCAAGCTTAACAGAGCACAGCAACTAACGCTCAAGCCGAAGGTGGTCAGATATTTTGCTCCTATTTTATCATAAAGCCAGCCTGAAAATGGTGATAAGACAACCAGCGTTGCCGGAACAGCCATCATCATTCTCCCCACCTGTTCAACCGGAATGGTGAAAATGTATTCCAGATAAAAAGGAATGAGAACCAGCACGGTGAAAAGGGAGGCAAAGGAAATGGCAGCGGTCAACACTGCTATCCAATAATATCTTTGCCTAAAAAGGGTAATTGGCAGAATTTGATTGGCTGCTTTTTTTTCAATCCGAATAAAGAGATACAAGAGCACTATAAAGAGAAGTATCAGTACGATATTGGCTGGACTTAAAAATCTATCAAATCTATGAAAGATAATTACTCCAAGGATAGCCATGGCAACCCAGCAGCAGCTCCCCTGCCAATCAAATTGTTCTGCGTTATCTTTTTTCTGACGTAGTTGATCAAGCAGGAAATATTTTCCCAGCAGAACTGTCACAATACTGACTGGTACGGTGATCAGAAAAATTGCCCTCCAGGAATAGCTGCTCAGCAACAGACCGCTTACCAACGGGCCTGTCAGCAGTCCCGCGGCTGTCGCAACACCCACCAGACCGAGACTGCGTCCGAGATGTTTAGTCGGGAAAACCGTTTTAATTATAGCCGGACCGGAAGACATCATCATGGATGCTCCCAGCGCCTGAATAAACCGGCTGATTAAGAGCACTTCATAACTGGGAGACAGATAACAGGAAAGAGCGCCACAGGTGAACGTCGCCATCCCGGACAAATAAATATTTCCCCTGCCCAGCCGGTCGGCAAGCCTTCCCCAGAATACCAGGGTAATCGTTATAGTGAGAAGATAAAAAGTGACGACAAATTCAGCGTATTCCAGGCTGAGATCGAAGGCGCGCATTATCGTCGGCAGAGCGACGTTAATCATGCCGCTGTCCATGGTCGACAGGAAGACTCCCGTCATTACCAGTGCCAAGACAAGCCAATGAATGGGAGAATTTTCGTCTCTTTTTGGCAAAAGATCGTCCCAGGAGAAAAAATGAAAAAAGCCCGGTGGAGAAATCTCCACCGGGCTTTAAGAACTAAACGATACTAAACAGTGGTTGTTCTCAAATTAGAAAGCAAGAGATAATTGAACACCACTTTCAATAACATCTTCGTCACCAGTTGCATCACCGGCAACAAGGTATGCGAAGACTAAATCAACATTCAGATTGTCTTCCAGCGCGTAGGTAAGTTTTCCATCAAATTCAAGACCAAGCTCATTATTACCGGCGACATCGTCTTCAACAAGCTGTGCGTACCAGGCGTCGAAGGATGCAGTCAATTTGTCAGCTGGCTTCAGGGTTACACCAACATTAGCAGCCCAGATATTGGTGAGATGATCTGCAGGAGAACCATTGGATGCTTTATTATCGAAAACTCCAAATCCCATGATTTCAGACCAGTAGAAAGAAGATCCTAATGGGCTCTGAAATTCATCACGATCGGTATCTTTTGCATCATCATCCCCGGAAACATAGAAAGCCTGACCGTGAACGATACCGGCATCTACACCAACAGCAGCCAAGAACGCACTAACATCATTATCATCAACCTGACCACCGTTGTAGACGAAAGTACCCCAAGCAGAAACTGCGTCTAATTTCAGATCAATGTCCACACCTGCCCAGTAAAGATCGGTTGCATCAAAATCTGTATTGAGGGCATGATTCTGCCCCCAAGCGGCATTGCCATAAATAAATTCCGGAGTGATCTGCAGAGCATCGCTGATTTTGATGGTTGGCATTACGGCAACCATATTTGCATCGCCCTTTGTATATGGATCAATAGGAGTGCTTCTTACTTCCTCATCTACAGCTGTCGCATAAAGAACAGGTAGAGCGAAACTACCGAAATCTGCTGTTACTACCGCACCTGAAAAATCATCATCAAAGAGAAGACCACGAGCAATTCTACCATGTTGAATACCAACCGTGGCATTTACCATGCCCATGGTATAATCGACGTAGGAGTTTTTGATCAGGAAATTTCCTGCACCGTCAGCTCCGATATCCCCACCGTTAGCATCACCCCATGTGGTGTTGAATTCAAACTTGTTGACGAATTTAAAATGATCATTGAATTTGGCAGTATAATACAGACGGGTACGGGTGTCGGTAAGATAATTGCTGCCAGTATCGTTGTTTGCCGCTGCTGGATTTCCATTAACTAATCTTGCTACTCTGGTACCATCCTCATCAATAGGCGCACTTTTTCCAGCAGGCAAAGCACCTCTCAAATTGTCATCAAAAGTGAAACGGGTACGCCAGTAACCGCCGAACTGACTTTCGAATGCCATGGCGCTGGTAGCTGCAACACCACCAACTAGCATAAGACCAACAGTCGTAGCTATTATTTTCTTCATTTTCTCTCTCTCCTGAAAACTGTTTTAACCCTCTTGGGAAGGGTCATTATTTTCTTTGCACGGCAAGCAACCTGACTACCGGCTGTCACTTCTTACAACAAGAAGTGAATCGGCAAAGATTCTAAAATATTGATGGCAATATATCCTCGGCGCCTATCCTTGTCAAGTTTTTTTTACCCGTCGGTATAATTTTTTATACCTACCCAAGAGGTTTTTTCAGTTTTTGGTTTTTATATGAGAAAATTCAAGATCATAGACGATAAGTTCCGTCTCGGCCCCACCAGGTATCAACTCCGCTAAAGAACCACTTTTCGGGAGATGCCCAACAAATAACCTGCCAACCGGCTTGGTCGCATTATCATTTTTTGTATCCTGCTTGCTCTTTTCGTCAAGCAGGGTAAAATCGTAGCCTGCAATATAGCCCTGGTAATTACCTGTACGCCACGATTCCGCCAACCCCGAACCATTCCAGGCAAGACTCACCACTGCTCCGCTGTCATAGAATCGCAATCTGTTAAAGAGGCTCAGGCCCAGCTTATTGCCTTCGCTGACAACAATCTCCTGTTTACCGTCTTTATTTATATCGGTAACGACGATCCTGCCCGGTACAAAAATCAGTTCACGCTCAATATCCTCGTCCGGAGTGAAGTTTCTCCGGGAGTTTTCTTTTGTCATTCCTCCCCGGCTTGGACCGAGATAGGTTTTGCTGGAGGCATAATTTTTCTGACTGACCCATTCCAGCTCGTTGCCCGGCGAATAGACTCGCAGTTTTTCCTTTTGATCGACAGCAACTATTTCGTAGAATCCATCACCATCGAGATCCGCGTAAACAAAATCGAAGAGATTCACGGAGTCCGGCAAAGCAAGACGTTTTCCCTGGACTATCTTATTTTGTGCATCCAGGTTTAGCAGATAGACTCCAGGCTTCACCAGATCAATTCTATCCAGTCCCCTCTGCTGACCGGCAAGCCGCCAGCCTTTTCCCGGTACCAGGATCGGCCGGATATACCAGTGAATATCCCGGGATACAACTTGAAAACCGTTGGCTGTGTATTTCATTATCATTGAAGAAACATACAAGCCATCTGTTGCGCTGATATAAATTTCATCTTTTCCATCACCATCAAGATCAGCCAGATTGAGTGCATGTCCGGTGAGCATAGGCGGCAACGAAGTCTCCGCAACCTGAACGATGGCCTTGTCCTTAATACTGAACAACCTGAGGCTTTGGCCTGCCAGAAGGAGAATTTCTTTCTTCCCGTTACCATTAATATCTCCAACCGCCATGGCTTTCATGTCGACCGGAACTTTTGTCTTTATCTGAACTCCTCTCCCCACGGCCATTACACCACTGCCTGCGACTCCCGGAGTCGCCCCGGCATGAAGGCTTCTTTTGTAAGCCGCCTCGGGATTTGCCGTCACAAAGCCTTTATTCGCCTCAGTATCACCGGCCTCTTTTGTCGTTTTTCCAACCTGAGGGATTTTCTCCCCGAAGGCAGTATGAGCAATGTCCCGTGAGAGCTGCTCAACATCGGCTATAAGAGTATCAGGTGTTTGGGAGAGCACCGAAAAATGTAAGACTTCTTTGTCAGGAACAAGTGGATAAAGCTCTACCTGAATTTCCAATCCGCCGGTAAGAGAAAAGAGCTCTCCAGTGACCAGGTAGTCCGCGGTTTTGCCGCCGATTGACAGGCCTTTCTGCTCTCCCTTTCTCTTCAGGGAATTCAGCTCATCTCCGCTGAAGGTTTTTTCCAGTACATTAACTCTCTCCCTCGCTGCCAGCCGGCTGGCAAGCATAGCCTGGATACTGTCGCGAAGATATGAATATTTACCGGCCGAATTTTTCTCAAATGTCGAGAAAACAATGTGATACTCTTTATCGGCTTGAACTTGTCCTTTAGATTCTTCGCCGGATACCAGACCGGCAAAATTCAGCGTAAGACAAAGAAGAGTGACTGCTATTACCGTAACTCGCATGACTTCTCCCAATCGTTTAATGCTAACTCTTAAGTGCGTTGCAAATTTATCGACAGAACCTATCTCAGGGTGGCAAAAAGCTATCTATATCTCAAATTGCCTGCACAAGCAAGACGTAAACATTTACCGGCACCTCAGGGGCGCACGATCAGGTGGCGATGTACAGATAGGCAGAGGTACAGAGATCTGCCACTACATACCGTCCACCTGCTTGTCCACTTGCGGGGCACTGGTGAACAGTTACAGCAAGGCAAATATCTCTCCAATCGATATTATTTAGTAATGAGAATGATTTCCAATTTTTTGTCGATAATATTCTTTTGCAAACTCATAGCATAAGTTGATAATATTTCAGAAATTATAGATAAAAATTTCTTGGCGGCATGAATCTCGGATTGAAATTTCCTCTTGACTTTTACTTCGCGACAATAGAAAATATAGGTAAAAGAATTTAAACTTTTTTTGATTTGTCGTGAAAGCACCTATATTTTTCAGATCAAATATGACTGAAAAATATTGTTTTTCATACAGCAATTACCCTCCTGCTCATCTGCCGGAGTGGTATGCTCTATGGTGCACGATCTAACAAGCCACAGTGCCTATAAAATCACTTCCTATAATTTAGGCGCCATTCGGGGTTTTCAAAATAATGGTTTTCCGAATCCGGCTACGGACTCGAAACCACTCTTTATAACCAAGAGTACGGCGGATACCCTGAACAGTGAACAGCTTAAACCGGTCTTTCCCGGAGAAACACCCTCGGCAGACTCCCTTAATATTAACAGCATCGCCCTTTCCGCCCAATATGATGCCACGAAAAAAATCTCGCTTCAAGGAGCCTTCGGCGTGACGCGAAATCTCTGGACGCCTGATTTATTCGATAATATGAAAGGATCAAGTTGGGAAGCCAATCTCGGGGTTGTCTACAAATTACTCAACAATCATTTCATACGAACTGCATTTCGGTTATATGGAAACCGGCGATCTTTTTACCAATCAGAACAGTTATTCCGATGTTGAAAGTATTATAATGGTAAGCAATAAACTGACCCTGAGCTGGTAACTTCATATATACCGGCAACTGCGCTTCGTAATTGCCCTTGTCCTCATCAACACGGCGCAGCCAATCAGCCGTTTCGGCAACTCTTAGACTTCCATTCCTCGTGTCCTTCGTGCTTCGTTGTGAAATCCAACCGTTCGCATTCCTTTCTTTCACCACGAAGGGTTAAAAAACAGGCTTTCATAGTGGCGACCGGCTTGACAAGGTCCTCTGCTTGAACTATGAGAACATATTGTTCCATAAATCTGATATGGACCATTGACAGGGCAATTATCGCTCTCACATCTTTTCCGCAATCCGGCCATGCACACTGAAACCGAATCACCCGCTTACAATATTCTCATGTATTCGCATGATACTTATGGACTGGGACATATCCGCAGAACCATGGCTATAGCGAACCATTTGCGGGATACCAATACCAATGTGCTCATCCTTACCGGTTCACCCATAGCGGGACGTTTTCAATTTCCCCAGCATGTCGATTTTGTGCGTATTCCCGGGATGATCAAAAAGAGTAATGATGAATACCAGTCCTTTTCCATTCGCATTGACCAGGAGAAGGCACTGTCTATCCGAACCAACATTATCCTGGCCACAGCCAAAACCTTCCAGCCCAATCTTTTTATTGTCGATAAAGAACCGATGGGACTGAAGAAAGAGGTCTTACCAACCCTCGAATGGCTTAAGGAAGAAAGTCCGTCCTCTATGGCAGTGCTGGGCTTACGCGACATTCTCGATGATGCCGAAGTCATCCAGAACGATTGGCGGGAGAAAAATATTTATAGCTGCCTTGAACGTTTGTATGACGAGATATGGGTCTATGGCAATCGTGAAATTTATGATCCGATTGAGATGTATAAAATTCCCGAAGCTATCCATAATAGGATTGAATTTACAGGATATATCCCACGGAAAACAATTTCAGCAGGCAACCAGGGCCGCTGTCAGCAAAAGATATAGAATACTGGACAAAGATAATTTTATCCTTGTTACCACCGGTGGTGGCGGAGACGGTTTGGAAGTGATTGATCATTATCTTGCCATGCATGATTATTTTCCGACGTCACTCCCTTTTAAATCCATCATTATTACCGGTCCGTTCATGCCCAAAAAAGTTGGGGAAGCTTTCGCCAATCGCGCTAAAAAATTTGGTATCAAAACACTTCCCTTTCATTCGAGGCTGGAGGAATTGATATCCGCTGCGGACCTGGTGGTTTGCATGGGAGGATATAACACCATTTGCGAAGTACTGACCCAGCAGACTCCCGCCTTGATCATCCCAAGGGAAACTCCCAGGAAGGAGCAATTGATCCGGGCTAAAAGATTAAAAAATAAAGAACTTCTGGATTTTATTCCCTGGACTGAAGTCACCCCTCAGCTCTTACGGGAGAAGATTTTTTCCCTCTTGCACGATCAGGAGCAATATAAAAGAAACAATCCATTCCTTTAAGTTGTCCGGCTTAGATTCAATTCGTGCCAGGATGACTCATTTTAAAGAAACAGGATTTCGCTGCCGAAAATGCCAAGACACCTATCGGCGTGAGCTTATAGTATTTCCCCTCTTCTGACTACCTTTTCGATCATGACACAACAACCTGCAACGGCGACTCTTGGCTATATACTCAAAGGCTATCCACGGATCTCCGAGACTTTTATATCCAATGAAATCCTGTTGCTGGAGAAATTGGGATTCACCATGCGTCTCTTTCCCATGCGCAAACCGCGTGAAACTTTCAGTCACGCCTCTGTAAAAGAGATTAAGGCAAGGGTCGATTACCTGCCCACGGAACTGCTGTCCGACTTTCATCGCCTGCTCCAGCCAAATATCTTTATGGCCGTAAAGAAACCAAAACAATTCAAGGAAACACTCCTTACTGCCGCACAAGGTATCAGCAAGGCAATAAACTTGCCACACTTAAACATCTGTTACAAGCCGGCTATCTGACAAACAATCATCTCATCAAAGAGACAAACATTGTTCAACTACATGGCCACTTTGCCCATTCCCCCACTTCAGTAACTCTATTCGCCTCTCTTCTTTCCGGGATACCATTCAGTTTCACTGCTCATGCAAAAGACATCTACACCTCCGATAAAGAAAAGATCCGCAAAAAAATCGCTCAAGCGCAATTTGTGGTTACCTGCACCCGGCACAATAAAGAATACCTGCGGGAAATTGCCGGAGATTGTGCAACCCCGATTTATTGTATCTATCATGGGATTGATCTGGATCTTTTCCAACACACCGGACAACGAACCGGAACACACAATCCGTTCAAAATTCTCACAGTTGCGCGAATGACCCAGAAGAAGGGACTGCCGACCATTTATAATGCCCTGGCAGGATTGCATAAAAAAGGCATCAAGTTTCAACACACCCTTATAGGTGATGGTGACGACAGGGAAAAAATCCTTGCCTTGATAGCCTCTCTTGGATTGAAGGAACATTGCAGCTGGATCGGCACCCGGACCCACGAGGAGGTGCTTGCTCATTTTAAAACCAGTGATCTCTTTGTGCTCGGCTGCGAAATTGCTGAAAACGGCGACCGCGATGGTATCCCGAATGTTTTGGTCGAGAGTCTGGCTATGGGTGTTCCGGCTCTATCCACCAATGTTTCGGCCATCCCGGAAATTTTGATAGATGGTCGGACCGGAATGACCGTTGCGCCGGCACAACCAGAGCATCTTGAAAAGGCGATGATACGTCTGCTCACAGATCAAAAACTTCGTGACCGACTGATTACCGGTGGAAAAAAGCATGTCAGGGAAACCTTCGACAATAGCCAATGGATACAGAAGCTGGCCGAAATCTTCCGTAAGCACAATGCACTCCTCCGATAATTGTTTTGCGAACATAATCAAAGGTTCCGTATATGAAAGAATCCGCCGGTGATACAGCAACCACAACGATTTTTGGCCTGTTACGCCACGGCCAGACAAAATGGAATACGCTGAAAAAAATACAAGGCTCGGGAGATTCCCCTTTAACCGCCAAAGGGCAGGAGGAAACCGAGCAATGGGTGGAAACCTTAAAGATCCACCAATGGGACAGGATTATCGCCAGTGATCTTGGCAGAGTGAAGGCGACCGTCGATATCCTCAACAGGAAACTTCAGCTTCCCGTTACATTTGATCCGAGACTTCGAGAGCAACATTGGGGAGATTGGGAGGGGCTCACCATCCCTTTTATCAAGGAAAATTATCAGGAAGAGCTTGCCCGTCGGGTGGCCATGGGCTGGCAATTCTCCGCCCCCGGCGGCGAGACCCGGTTGGCGGTCAAGAATCGTGTGCTGGCGGCTTTTCTTGAGAGCGCCGAAAAATGGCCCGGCGAAAAAGTCCTGGTTATCTGTCATCAGGGCGTGGTGAAATCAGTGCTCTATTTCATCACGGGAAGGGAGTTTATGCCAGGCGATGATCCTCTTCTGCAACACAACCGGCTCCATCTTATCAGCTGTACCGGTCAACAATTTGCCTCGCTGCAGCTCAACCTTTCGCGATCATCCGGACAATGAAGGTCTCGTACTATTGTCAGCATGTGCTGGGCATTGGTCATTTCCATCGCAGCATGGAGATCTGTAAAGCGATAGCCCGACTCCGTCCAATAACGCTTATTCTTGGCGGTCCCCCGGTCGAGGTAGACCAAGCGAATATTGATGTGCTGAGATTGCCGGGTCTGCAGATGGATAGTGAGTTCAACGAAATGGTTCCCTGTCGTCCGGAGCTGTCGCTTGCCGAGGTCAAAACAGCCCGGCAAAAGCAGCTTTTTGCTCACTTTCAGACAAAAAGACCGGATATTTTTATTACCGAACTCTATCCTTTTGGCCGTAAGGCTTTCAGGTTTGAACTTGACCCACTGCTTGCGGCCATTCGAGATGGTTCTTTGGCCGATTGCTCCTGCTACTGCAGTGTACGGGACATCCTGGTGGAAAAGAAAACCGGACGGGAAAAGTTTGAACAGCGGGTTGTTCAGACGCTCAATGCTTATTTTGACGGTATCCTCATTCATGCGGACCCTGAAATCATTACCCTGGACGAAACCTTCAGCAGAATGGTCGACATTCAAACTCCACTGCACTATACCGGTTTTGTCACTAACGCTGGAGACAGACCACGACAGGACAAGGACCGAATCAGAGGCACATTGGGACTATCGCCCACCGACAAATTGATTATCGCCAGTATCGGGGGCGGCAATGTAGGCAGTGAATTACTTTACGCTGCCATTGAGGCTTTTAAGATACTGCAAAATTCCACATCCGCTCATCTCCAGCTTTTTTGCGGTCCCTATTGCGACGAAAAAGTTTATAAGGATTTGCAGAACAATATCGGGCACAACATTACCATCGATCGTTTTACCAATCACTTTCCCCAATGGCTGGAAGCCGCGGATCTGTCAATTTCAATGGCCGGTTACAATACCTGCATGAATCTGGTTAAGGCCGGGATTCCAGCGCTGGTCTACCCGTTTAAACAAAACCGGGAACAACGGCTCCGGGCTGAGCGATTGGGCAGAAAAGTTCCGCTGACAATCCTGGAAGATATCGACCTGACTCCAGCTCGTCTATTAAAGAAAATGGAAGAACAACTGACACTATCAAGAATATCGGCGAGTATAAACCTCGACGGGGCACAAGAGACAGTCAGGCAAATAGAAAAGTGGTATGCGGAGCATTCTCGTCATGACTAAGCCGGCCTCCTCTCTTTATACAACTCGACAGTTGGACAGCGACCGGAACATCTGTGTTCCAATCAGTACCAGTATTGACAAGGGCTGCCAAAATTCAGCCAATCGTCCGCTGGTTTTTTTTCGGGCCGACGATATCGGTATCCCCTCCCGTCAATTTCAACAACTCATTGCATGTTTTCAAAAACACCGGCTTCCTCTCTGCCTGGCAACCGTTCCCGCCTGGCTCACTGAACAAAGACTGCAAGAACTTCTAGGTTTGACCGGAGCAAACAGCAGCCAATGGTGCTGGCACCAGCACGGCAGAGTCCATCGAAATTTTGAAAAGATAGGAAAAAAACAGGAATTCGGCCCCTCCCGCAGCAAAGATGACATTCAGGCCAGTCTCGGAAAAGGAAGAGATAGGCTGGAACAGTTCCTCGGCGATGATTTCCTTCCGGTTTTTACTCCCCCGTGGAACAGATGCAGTGAAGCAACCATTCAGTCACTGGTCGACCTCGATTTCAAGGCAGTCTCAAGAAGCAAGGGAGCTCTCCCGGAAACCATTCGCAAACTGCCGGATTATCAAGTTAACGTCGATCTGCACACCCGAAAGGAAATTACGCCACAACTGGCTATGGACAATCTTTTGATGGAAATTGAAGAAGGGATTGGCTCCGGTTTATGCGGCATAATGATCCACCATCAGAGAATGAACAGTACGGCGCTCGCGTTGCTGGATATCCTGCTTGGAATGATTGAAGGCAATCGGCATCTTATCCCTGTTCATTTTGGCGATTTGCTGGATATCAAATAGCAAACATAGTCTTGCAATTTGCTGCTTCCTGTGCCAAGATATAAGTCAATCGAGAATAATTATCATTCCACTTTATATATCAAAACACTCACAATAAAAAACAGCGAGACCACCGATGCCCGACGCCTATTTTTTACTGGAAGAACATTTTCACAAACTTGCCCGGTTAGATCACGCCGTTACCTTTCTCCAATGGGATCATATGGTGATGATGCCGCCGGGCGGAAGTGACCCAAGGGCGAAGGCGATAGCGGAACTGACCGCATTGCACCACGAACTCCTGACTTCGCCAAAAACCGGGGATCTGCTCGAAGAGGCCGCCCGAGAGACAAATGAGGCAACAAGACCCGGCCGGCTCCGAAGTCTTCAGGAGATGCAGAGAGAGTACCAGCATGCCGTCTGCCTGTCGCCTAAGCTAGTAAAAGCAATGTCCCTTGCCGGCTCAAAGTGCGAGCATGATTGGCGCAGCCAGCGTGAAAATAACGACTGGTCCGGCTTTCTGAAAAATTTCAGAGAGGTAGTCACACTGGCAAGAGAGGAAGCACAGGCACGTTTCGATTTCGCCCCCGGCCGCTTTCAAACGGCGTACGACGCACTGCTTGATCTGCACTGTACCGGTGACGGCAACAGCTTTATTGCAGATGTTTTTGCTACCCTGAAAAAAGCCCTGCCGAGACTGGTGCAGGAGGTTGTTGATAAACAAAAAGGAGATTCCATCCTTGAACTTCGCGGCCATTATCCCATTGACCAGCAGCAATTGCTCAATCTGGAACTCATGAAATGTCTGGAATTTAATTTTGAGCAGGGACGACTGGATGTCAGCTCTCATCCTTTCAGCACCGGTTGCCGGGGGGATCAGCGGATCACCACCAGGTTCCGGCCGACGGAATTTCTTGAGGCGCTGTTGGCCACCGCCCATGAAACCGGTCATGCAGGTTATGAAAGTGGACTGCCGATGGAGTTTGACGAATTGCCAGCGGGCCGCGCCCGCAATATGTGCCTCCATGAGAGTCAGAGTTTGCTCTTTGAAAAACAGCTCTTTTTGTCCCGGCCATTCATGTCCTTTTTCGTAAGCAAAATACATAGCTTTCTACCGGCCACCTCGGCAATCGATGGCCCTCGGCTTTTTGCAGCGGCAACCAGAGTCAGACCAAGCCTTATTCGAGTGGAAGCAGATGAAGTAACCTATCCTCTGCATGTCATTTTACGCTACGAAATTGAAAGCGGTCTGATCAACAATCTTATCAGGATTGAAGACATCCCTGAGCTTTGGGATGAAAAAATGCAGGAGTACCTCGGTCTCTCCACCGCCGGAGATTACAGGAACGGCTGTCTGCAGGATATGCACTGGACCGATGGTTCATTCGGCTATTTTCCGGCATACACTATCGGAGCGCTCAATGCCGCCCAACTTTTTTCCGCAATTCGCAGCGATCATCCGGACTGGCAGGAGAGACTGGCAGGTGGAGATGTTCATTTTATTCGGGAATGGCTGGGGAGATCAATCTGGAGTATAGGCTCAACCATGGAATCTCAGGAGATCATGCGTCTGGCAACCGGGGAATCGACTAGTCCCGATTACTTTCTTCGCCACATAAGGGAACGGTACCTTGGCGAAAACTGAGTAAACATTCACCAGCGCCCATATGCGCACGATCAGGCCGCCGTGCATAAGCAAGTTATAGCGCATCGGCCTGCTTGTGCGCTTTCTTACACACTGGTGAACGTTTACAGACCTGGAGTTAGGTGAGCATTTTGCTATTCTCGATGAATGGTTACAAATCTGCTGAGCGGAGAACCAGCGGTCGGCTTTACCGGCTTTCTATGAACATGCATTGACAACCTGTTGATTGAAAACTAGATTTGCAAGTACGGGGATTTACTTGACCATGTTGAATTAGCACCCGACAAATTCCAACAATCACCGGAACTAAAACCTATGAAACGTCTTGTCGCGCTGCCGCTGTCCAAATCGTTCCAGATGGCCTACCAATCGATCCGGGTCCGTTTTTTTCGCTCGTTGGTCACCACTACCAGTCTGGTTCTAGCCGTGGCCTTTCTCACCTTCACCCAGGCCGGCAACAATATCACTGAGGGTTTGCTCTCTACGCAGAATCCTGCATTTATCCAGATCCTTTCCCAGATTGGTTATGACGTAACTCCCGGAGTAACCAGTATAAGCAGTTCCGCCAAGCAGCGCTGGATCGTCTTTCTTTCTTTGCTGGTCTGCGTTGTCGGTATAGTTAACGCCCAACTAATGTCCGTTACGGAAAGATTTCGAGAGATCGGTACGTTGAAATGTCTGGGGGCGCTCGACCGGTTCATTGTCAGGTTGTTTGTTATCGAAGCTGCAATGCAAGGCTTGGCAGGCAGTATAGTCGGCGCGCTGCTTGGAGTCTTTACCGCTCTTGCGAGCTCAACCATCAGGTTTGGTTTATCTTCGGCATCTTTTATCCCATGGACCGGTCTTGGCACGACCATCTTTTATGCCGTCTGCACAGGAACCGGACTCAGCCTGCTCGGTGTACTGTATCCGGCGATTGTTGCTGCGCGGATGCAACCCGTTGAGGCTATGCGGGTCGAGCAGTAACAGCTCCGAGTCAAGCAGTCTTTTAGGGTGAAGCGGTGAACGATTATAAAATTTAACAGAGGCATTCCTTCACCTATGACCTATAAAAAAAAGATAGTCCGGGTTACCGGGGTAACCAAGGATTTCGATCTCGGTAAAATAGTCGTCCATGTTCTGAAAGGCATCGACTTGGAGATCGAAGAAGGAAAATATATCTCCATCATGGGTCCCTCCGGCTCAGGCAAATCGACTCTGTTCAACATGATCGGCGGCCTCGACAAACCAACACAAGGCAAGGTGTTTATCGACGAAGTGGATATCGCCCAACTCGATGCCTATGAACTCGCCTGGCTGCGCTGTCGAAAAATCGGCTATATTTTCCAGACATTCAACCTTATCCCGGTGATGACTGCTCTTGAAAACATCACCATCCCCATGACCTTTGCCGGGGTATCAAACGATGCCGCTTTGCGGCGGGGTATGGAACTGCTCGACCAGGTTGGACTGACCGGAAGACATGCCCATCGGCCCTCCGAGCTTTCCGGCGGTCAGCAACAACGAGTGGCGGTCGCCAGAGCTCTGGCCAATAGCCCTGCCATCATTCTGGCCGATGAACCGACAGGAAATCTCGACCTGACGACCGGAGAAGATATTATCCGGCTCTTGAAGGAATTGAGTCTTAAAAGAGGAGTTACCGTAATTTCTGCCACCCATGATTATAAAATGCTCAATGTGTCGGACCAGGTTGTCTGGATAAGAGACGGCCATGTAGAAAAAATTCAGCAAAGAGACGAACTGGAAATCAGTACAGGCGGACTGGAAAGTGCTATAACCTGAAACCTCTTATGCTCCACTCCTTTCTTTATCACTTCAACCTTAACCAAGAAATCCGGTGTTCAGGCAATGAAAAAAGCTCTATTTTTTCTTAGCTTTTTCCTCTTTCCGGTTATGCAGCTCTTCTCTCCGGCACATACCGGTATGGCAGCGGCAGCTGTTGAAGAACCTTCCCTGCGGGAGACGATTGAATCCCTCAGCAGTTTTGACAGCAGAACCACGGGATCGCCGGGATATGAACAGGCTGCGGCGTTCATAGAAAAAAGACTAAAATCCATCGGTCTCGAGCCACACTCTTATCTCTACGACCTCCCTCTGCGCCGCTTTTTCGGTGCGGAACTTTCCTTTAACGACAAAAGAGTCCCTTTAGTCGCTTTCACCAATAATGCCGTTACCCCGGAAGCAACGGATGGAACAATTTCGGCACCGCTCTTTTATGTCGGAAAAGGCGAGCTCACGGAGCTTGATGGAAAAAACATTCGGGGCAGTATTGTCCTGATCGACTTTGATTCCGGCAGGAACTGGCAAAAGCCAGCTTCACTGGGAGCAAAGGCGGCGATTTTTCTTCAGGATAAAAACAGCGAAGAACGTTTTTTTTATACCGAAAAGGAGGAACTTACACCTCTGCAATTCCCTTGCTTCTGGATGAAAAGAGACCAGGCCATACAGTTATTCGGGCCGCTGCTCAACCAACAAAAACCGCTGATCCCCAAGGTTGATTTGCGCTCTCGGTGTGTCTGGGAAAATTATCAGGCTAAAAACCTCTACTCGATCATTGAGGGAACAGATCCGCGGCTGAAAAAAGAACTGTTGATCATCGAAGCATTTTTTGATGACGAAGAATTTGTTTCGGGAGATTCTCCAGGAGCGGATGCCGCCATATCGATCGCCACCTTCCTGAAGATTGCCAAGTCACTTGTAAAAGATGCCCCGCAACGCTCAGTCCTACTGATAGCCACCAGCGGCCAGGCACAAACTCTTGCGGGAATGGCGGGATGTAATCTGGAGTACCGATGCCAGATCAAAGGATCTGCGTCATGAAAAAAGGCAGTTGCAGCAGGATATGAACGAGGGCAAGTTTAATCTTCAAACTCTTAAGGAGCTTAATTTCCCACTGAGCGATGACAATAAAAGAGACGCAATCATTGCCGATGCCATCAAACTCAGCCTGGATGAGACTGTCGACCAGATCTCAAGAAAGCTGATGCGCCTGAGACTCAGTGACCAGACAGACGAAACGAAACAGCTCATTTACGATGCCGCGAACCAGCGCCTTTTTTACAGAAGGCTGGGTTGGACTGAAAATTTTCATAATCTTCCGGCGGAACAGACCAAACTTCTCAAGCAGATAATCGCCAAGGCCGTAGCAAGAAACGAGCGTATCATCAGCGACAGCAAACGCCGGCTCAACGAATTGCGGTCGGCCTTAACCTTCCGAAACCTGGTCAGGGACTATGATGTTGCAGCTATAGTCAGTCTTCATCTTTCCAGCCACGGCGACGGTGTGGGTGCCTTTCATCGGGGATGGCTCTACAATCTTAAACAGACTATTAACAGGACTCCGGTGTACAGTCGCCTCGCCGACCTGCTCGAAAATCTTGGCACGCCTGCGATAGGCAGAGCCCGTTATCAGGACACCCTCCGCCCAAGCCACCTGCACTCATGGGATTCCTGGTTCTTCGATAAACCGAATCTTGGCGGAGAGGTCAGCGCCCTTGCCGGATATCTTGGCTTCAGTCTGATGACTACGGGAGATGGCAGAATTTTATGGGGAACCCCTGACGACACGGTGGAGAGGATAGACTGGACTTACCTATACGATCAGGCTCAACTGGTAGAACGGCTTATCCTCGGCCTCATCGCGATCAGAAAAAATCCAGCCCGACAATTTACCCCGGGATGGTTTTGTCACGGTGACCGCCCGCACCAATCTTTTGTTGCAGGGAGAACTTTTCGCCAACTTCCCGGCCCGCGATACTGCCATTCTTGCCTATCAAGGCGACAAGAAATTTTACGCCATGGTGGATGAGAGGGGGTATTTCAGGATTAAAGGGCTGGCCGACAAAAAACATGTACTCGATAAACTCATTATCGAGGGATATCGATTTGATGAAGATTCCGGCAAGGTTATCTGGGCCATTGATAAAAAGGAGACCGGCAAATACAATTACCGCCTGAAACTGCTACGCAAATCGATGCAGACCGACCTGGTTATGTTCAACTGCCGAGAAACCACTTTATTCAATCTGCTTGAACCCCGAAGTCTCACTTATATGACCAAGATCCATCTCTTTGACGGCAGGCGTGACGCGCCGCCCGAACATTACTGGTACAGCCGGATCGACACCAGGGATTCGATCATTTCCTCCATTTATACCGAACCCGGCACGCGCCTGAAACTGACACTTTCGGATACCGTGCTTACCAACAAGATGATCCTGACCAACGGCATCGAAGAAAATCCGCTCGGTCTTGGATATCCTTGTCGATAAATACCCCTCCATCCCCAATACCATCTATCATGCGGCAAAGGATGCCTGGACCCTGCTCACCCCGCGAATCAGACAATCTGGAATCCCACGGCATCTATGACGAACGAATTAACTCCCTGAAAAAAAGAGGCCTGGACGGCCCTTGACCACAGAGCACGACAATTTCGGACACTTTACCTATTCAGTTGCCCGTAAAGCGGCCGCCGAAGCGCTTGGCCTTGCGGCCAGAGTCTATGTGCAGGTCGAAAAGACCCAGAAGGATGTCCTCTTCGGTGTCCTTTTTTACATCGCCCTTTTTGTTCCCTTTGCCTTTGTCATGGAACGTTTCCTCTTCAACTTTGCCACCATCTATAAAAGGATCGTCGGTTTTTCCCTTATCCTTGTGTCTGCTTATACCATCATCTACAATGTTCATCCCGCCTTTCGAACTGGCCTACAGTCCCATGGTGGTGATTTTAGCCTTTTTCATCATCGGACTCTCCTTTATGGTGACCCTGATCATTTTTTTTCGCTTTGAGGATGAAATGATCCTCCTCCAGCAGCGGGCGACCCATAAACGCCCGGAAGAAATCAGCCGCTGGAAAGCCTTTGTGGCAGCTTTTTTCCTCGGTGTATCCAACCTCAGGAGACGGCGGCTGCGGACCATTTTGACCTGCACGACGCTCATTATTCTCACCTTCACCATAATGAGTTTTACAACCATCAAATCCAGCCGGAAAGAAGTTCGGCTGCCATTTCAGACCGAGGCCCCCTATCAGGGACTTCTGCTTAAACGAGTAAACAGCAGAGCCTGCCGCCCCAGGCAACGGATATCCTGGTCAGCAGTATGTCGGCTATCAGCAAACCTGCCCCAGGGTCTGGCTGGAGGGCAATGATCCTTCCCGTCCAGTCAGTGTCCCGCTGCGGAACGGGAAACGAAATTAAAATCCAGGGGCTTATCGGCCTCAGCCCCAATGAAGCATATGTGACACGGCTTGATACGCATCCTGACAAGCGGCAGATGGTTTACCGATAATGACCAGACGGCAATCATCTTAGAAGAACAGATGGCCGCCCGGCTGGGAGTAGCCATC
The DNA here is from genome assembly GCA_963835305.1 of uncultured delta proteobacterium. Taxonomy (GTDB): domain Bacteria; phylum Desulfobacterota; class Desulfobulbia; order Desulfobulbales; family Desulfocapsaceae; genus Desulforhopalus_A. The sequence continues at coordinate 264,248 of CAWIEU010000002.1, read as the reverse complement.
GGATGGTGACCAGACAGTGTTATTATGGGGCTCGCCATTTACTGTTATCGGCACATTCAAGGCGCGAAATTTTCGAAAAAACCCTTGATCTCGATGGAGAACCACTCACCCCGGTTATCTTTCCTGAAGAAGCGGGAACTGAAATGACCGAAGAAGAGATGGAGGCACTTGAATCCGGCGATGATCTGCGATCTTCCAGAGCAGATATCAGCATATTTCCGCGGGCCAGACGGCAATTATTCCGGCGAAAACTCTTCTGGCCGCGGGAGGCCGACTGCAAAATATCGCCGTCAAACCAAAAGATACCAACAAGATTAGCGAGATCGCCGCCGACTTGACCGACAGGTTCAGCCTGGCAATTTTTACCGGCGAAAAAGATGGGGTCTGGCTCTATAACATCAGCGATACCATGAATTACAGTGGAGTGCCCAACATCGTCATCCCCCTGCTTATCTCCGTTCTGATCGTCTTGAATACCATGATCAGTTCCGTCTACGAGCGAAAAGGCGAGATTGCGGTATACACCTCCGTTGGCCTGGCACCATCCCATGTCGGTTTTCTCTTTGTCGCCGAGGCAATGGCTCTTGCCGTGATTTCCGTGGTGATCGGCTATCTGGTGGCCCAGGTTACCGCGGCTCTTCTGTCGGCAACACCACTTATGGGCGGGCATTACCGTCAATTATTCCTCCATGGCCGGGATTGCCGCCATGATACTCGTCATGATGGTTGTTCTAGTTTCGGTACTCTATCCCGCCAAAGTTGCCGCCCGCATCGCTATCCCCGATGTCAACCGGACTTTCAAACTTCCCGCCTCCCGTTGACAACCGAATCGAAGTCACCCTGCCGTTTCTGATGAAATACCGGGAGCACGAAAGCATCGGGGGATTTATCTACAATTATCTGGTCAGTCATCAGGATATTTCCCATGGAATCTTTTCGACAGGCCCGGTCGAAGTTGTATTTAGCTGTTCGACAGTGGATGAGATCCATCAAATGGTCGCCGAATCGCCGATCCCCGAACGATCTGAGATGCCTGCATCTTCGCACAAACGTCTGGCTTGCCCCCTTTGATTTCGGCATCATGCAAACCGTGGATATCCAGTTCTGTCCGGCCCTGCAAGGTCAGGATTTTTTGGAAATCAAACTCACCCTGCACAGACAATCGGGTGAGTCGAGTGTCTGGCAGCGTATTAACATTTCTTTTCTCCATGAGGTGCGAAAACAGTTGTTGGTCTGGCGCTCCTACGACCATGAGGCCCACGAGCAGCTGAAAGATTCCTTTCGAAAGGTTATCGCCGCCGATAGCCCAAGTCCGAGCCCAACTCCGGAGGTCATCTGAGATGCAGGGTATCTTCAGGAAATCCGGAAATTCAGGCGAATCCGTGTGCGGGCACCGTTGCTTGGTCTTGTTCTGGCCATAGCGATATGCCTTCTCACTCCGTATAACAATATTTACCTCCGGTCCACTCCCTTGGGGGGCGGGCACTTTCCGCTTGCACCTTTTTTCATTTTCCTGATCATCGCGGTCTGTATCAGTCTGATTTCGGCAATATTCCGATCCTCACTCCTGCTGACCGGCCCCGAGTTGCTGGTGATCTGGATCGAGATGGTTATCGGATCGGGAATCGCCTACACCGGCTTTGCCCGCACTTTCCTTCATCAACCTGACCGCTTCGAACATTTTGCCACAGCCGGCAATCGCTGGAAAGAAGTCTCGCATCCACTCATCCCTCCCGCCCTGACTCCAACCAATCCGGATGCTGTTTCACTTCTATACAACGGCCTTCCGGCGGCCGGGATATGAGCTGGTTCGAAGTGGCCGGTGCCATTCCCTGGAATGCATGGCTGTCGCCCCTGTTGCATCTGGAGCTGTTTCGTCCTGCTCTCTTATCTGGTCATGCTTTTTCTTATCAATATTCTTTCCAGACAATGGATTCATAATGAGCGGATGAACTTTCCTCTGCTCAAGGTCCCCGAAATGATCGGCCAGGCGGTAAGTGAAGGCAATACCGGCAGTTTCTTCCTCAATCGTTTTCTTCTTGCCGGACTCTGCCATCCCGGTTTTTCTCCATCTGATCAATGGGCTAAATCTTTACTATCCATCGATTCCATCAATTCCGACTCTCTTTCTGGCCGGGCCATATTTTTCCCAGAGTGGCTTATTCACCGGTTTTCAAAAACTGAAAATCTATCTCTATCCGTCTTTTATCGGTTTTGCCTTTTTGACATCACGGCAAATTTCCTTTTCTTTCTGGTTCTTCTTTCTGGCCGGCGGTCTCCTGTACGGCATCCTCAATCTGCTGGGCTATTCCATCCCTGCTTCGAACTAGGTGTCACCTTCGGGCCCACCCTGGCACGACCTGAAGAAATGCAGATGATCGGAGCCTATGGTGTCTTTTTCCTCTTCCTGGTCTGGCTGGCACGTCTTCACCTCTTCGATGTCTGCAAGCAGTCTCTTTTTTTGAGCAAACCATCGCCGGGAAGATCCGAATGGTTCGATGTACGGATCTCGTTCTGGGGGGCTATTACGGGTTTTGCCTTGATCATCTGGTGGTATATCCGGCTCGGCATGGCACCAATTACCGCGGTTCTGATCGTCGGCGCTTTTTTTATGATCATGCTGGTGGCAACGCGGATTATCTGTCAGGGAGGGCTTGCCTATTTTACCCTGACGGCAGCCCCTACCGATGGCATGATCGCCCTTTTCGGTACCAAATTATTTGCCGGGGTCAGCGGCCTGCTTGCCGGAATGAGCCAGAAAGTTCTTTTTGTCGATCTGCGGGAATCGCTGTTGCCCTCACTTCTTCACGCCCGGCAGCTTCAACAGAATAAAAGCCCGGGGCTGCTGCTCTTCTCCGGCCTGGCGTAACCATTGTCGCCTCCATGACCGTGTCCATCCTGGCAATGATGACCCTCTGCTACCGATACGGCATTCGTGAACTGGAACTGGACTGGACCAGCCAATCCACGACTGCTGTTTATGAAAACATTTACCGGCTGATTGAAATGCATACCACCACCGGCAACTGGATTTATATTTTTGCCCTGGCAGGAGCGTTGGTGATGCTGGTACTAGTCACCTGTTATCATCGGTTTTACTGGTGGCCTATTCATCCAATCGGCTATCTTACTGCCTACAGCTCCGCCATGCGCATACTCTGGGTCAGTTTTTTTATAGGCTGGGCCTGCAACGCCTTGTGCATGCGCTATGGCGGGATAGCGCTTTTCAAGAAACTGCAGTATTTTTTCATTGGACTGATAATTGGTGACTTTCTCATGGGAGGCGGTTGGGCGTTGGTAGGATTGTTTACAGGTGTGAGTTATATGGTTTTGCCGGATTAACCCACAATGTTTCTTTGAACAATTGTCTAAATATTATATACCCAGCTGCCTAAAAATGAGCTTTGCGGAGTAGGTGAAGAGTTTGACCGCCCTACAACCATTTTTTCACCAGGGTGTTCCAAACCCGCCCGGTTCTAAACTAACCTAAAAGCATTCGAAAGCAATTTCCCAGATGGGATATGAAATATGTATGACGATAAAGAATTAAAAGAATATCGCGATCTGCTTCCGACTCCCAAACACTTCGAAGAAGGATTTGACTGGAAGACCATCATCAGGTGCGATCTTTATTGGCTTTCTCATGATGCCCGGCTCGATGTATCTCCAATTGGTGATTGGCCAGGGCATTGGCCCCGCGGCGCGTTGGGTGACCATTATTTTATTTGCCGAAATCGCCAAACGTGCTCATTCCGACCTGAAACAACAGGAAATCTTTCTCCTGTACTATATGGCAGGTGCGGCGCTGGCTTCTCCTTTTTCCGGATTGCTGTGGAATCAATATCTTGTCCAGTCCGATGCGGCGCGGATGCTTGGAGCTCACGGAGTTATCCCTTCCTGGGTTGCGCCTAGCCCGGAATCACGTCGATGGTGGAACGAAGCTTCTTCCATCGGGACTGGCTGATTCCCATCCTGCTGCTGGTCGGCTCTCAGATCATTCAGCGCATCGATCATTTCGGCCTGGGCTATGCCCTCTACAGAATCACTTCGGATGTTGAAAAACTACCGTTTCCCATGGCTCCGGTTGCAGCACTCGGTACCATGGCTCTGGCGGAATCGGCGGAAGAAAAAAAAGCAAGCTGGAAATGGCGGGTTTTTTCCATCGGCGGTGTTATCGGTCTGGCTTTCGGCTTTCTTTATGTCGTACTGCCGATAGTTTCCGGTCTGATATTTACCGAGCAGATCAGGCTCATTCCCGATCCCCTGGATCGAACTTACCGGCTATACCGAAGATATCCTGCCTGCCGTCGCCACAGGGCTGCAGCTTGACCTCGGACTTGCTGTTCATCGGCATGGTTCTGCCTTTTTGGGCGGTGATGGGAGGTTTTATCGGCCTTATCATCACCATCATACTCAATCCCCTGCTCTATTCCAACGGCATCCTGACCAGATGGCATCCGGGCATGGCAACCGTCGATACGGTTTTCGCCAACAATTTTGATTTTTATATGAGTTTTGGCATCGGCCTTGGCCTGGCGATCGGCCTGATCGGTGTCTGGTCAGTTGTCCGCTCCTTTCGTGAAAAAGAAGGCAGCCGGAGGAACTCTCCATGATTTGTTTCAATCCACCTGCCGGCCGGGGGGATTTTAATTTCTGGATAGCTATCGGCATCTATTTTTTTTCAACGCTCTGCTTACGTTCTCCTCTGTGTCTGGCTGGTACCGACTTTTCCGTGGGTTTTCTTTCTTGCCTACGGTTTTATCTATACTCCCATCATCTCCTACATCACCGCCCGGATGGAAGGAATCGCGGGACAGTTTGTCAGTCTTCCCATGGTCCGGGAAGCAAGTTTTATTGCCGGTGCCCGCTTTTTCGGTTACCAGGGAATCGAAATCTGGTATGCCCCGATCCCCGTGCATAACTATGGCGAGGCCACCGTTCAATTCCGGCAGATTGAACTGACCGGCACCTCCCTTCGGGGTATCATCAAGGCGGAGCTACTGGTTTTTCCTATTGTGATGATCGCCAGTCTTTTGTTCTCGCAATTCATCTGGCGGCTGGCGCCGATCCCTTCGGCCAACTATCCGTTCGCGCAGGAACTCTGGCACTTGCAGGCCTTAAACACCCTGCTCATGCAGACCTCCACCCTGGAAGGCAATTCGATGTTTTATCAGGCGCTAAACGGCACGATCGTTTTTACCGGTCTGGGTTTTGGTCTTTTGATGTATATGGTGCTCAGCATCTTCGGCTTACCGGTACTGCTCATCTATGGAGTGGTACGCGGGCTGGGTCAATCTACACCCCATGGCTTGGTTTTAGAGGTCGCAGGGGCCCTGCTGGGTAGATATTTTTTCTTGAAAAAATACGGCTCGATGTGGCGCCAATATGCCCCGGTGCTTCTTGCCGGTTTTTCCTGCGGCATGGGTCTTAGTGGTATGTTCGCCATGGGTTTTGCCCTCATTATGAAGTCACTTGGTCATATGGCTTATTAATGGGTCGTCGGAATCGGCCGGGTTTGGAACCCGCCCCTACTTGACAATTCTTCGAGCCAACCGTTATCTTGTTATAAAAGGGTAGGTAAATCTATAAAAGCCGTTAAAAATAGAAGGCTATGACAATTATGAAATATGCAATACAATGAATACTCTTTTTTAGTTTCTTCATCTTTCTGCTCCCCTTTCCAGCCATCGCGGAAATGCTCCCCATGAGATTGCAGGCATTGCACTTGGAACCGATGTCGACGATTACCCAGAAATTATTCGCAATAATTTTCTACAGGAAGTGGTCATTACCGACTGGCATGGTTTCAGAAAAGGCATTATTTCCTACGGCACATGCAAATATGTCGATCGAATCCTGAAAATTGACATGAAATACGACGACAAAAGCGAGGATTTTTATGAAAAGTTACTTAAAAAATTTCGTGACAAATTCGGAGAACCGAATTCATGGAATGGCGATTCCTTTGGAGTAGTGCGCATATGGAAATGGCAATTTATTGACCAGGAGAAAAATCAGGTGAGTCTGGTGCTGCAATATAATGGGAAAAATTCCGAGGAAACCATCGGTAATGTAGTGAGACTCTCTTATCCTGATAAAATTAACGAGGAACGGCGCTGTTTTTCCGACATGTGCCGGCATAGCAAAGATAAGACCGATAAAAAGCGAAGAGAAGATCTGAAAAAATTCGACTGGTCAGACCTTGTTCCCAAGTAGACCGACACAAGCAATGCAGGCAGAGCCTGTGAAAAACAGCAGACTCATCGCCTGGAATGGTGTGCACCTGCATATCCCATCCGACTGGGACGCCCGTGTTGCCGGAAAAAGACATCTTCTATTTGAAAAAGATTTTCAGCTGCAGCTGCAGGTCCGCTGGGAACGATCCATAAAAAACACCCCCGGCTCTTTTGAGGAATGGTCAAAGCGCATCGTTAAACGGCTGGGCTCTATTATCCAGGCCGACCAACTTCCTTTCGAATTGCGGCAACTAAATGATATTTTTGGTCCGGTGACTTATTACAGGGGAGAAAGCGGATTGCTTGAAGGTGGAGTGTTCTGCTGCAATGATCATCGCACACTTGTCCTCTTTCAGCTTGTGTTGCCGAATCCGGTACTCGTGGCGGAGGTGGGAAATTGCCTCGCAACCTTTTCCTGCCGTTATGATACAGAAACCCTCTGGCGAATCCAGGATTTTTCACTCTCCCTTCCGGGTTTATACGTTTTACACGATTACACTTTCGGAGCCGGTCTTACCAGGTTATCGTTTTGCAACTCCGAACTCCGGCTGCAGACCTGTAAACTTGGACCGGCCGACATCCGACTTGACCGGCAGCCGCTTGAGGAGATTCTCATCACCCTGACTGGCAGTTCCGATCTGGAACTGGTCTTGGAAGATGACAATACTTCCTGCGAAGCGCACAGATATCCGACCATTGCCAGGCAGCTACTATTACGGCTTCGTCGGGAAAAGCCCTTTATTCGCGCAAGGATATGGCATGACACCAAGCACAACCGGCTACTTACCGTAATTCTTTCTTCCAACCGCCCCATTGCCTCGAAGACACTTCGGAAAATCTGCGGAAGATATGAAATTATTTAAAAAGAAAACAGCAAGTAAGGGCAAGACTCAAAGGCCCACCAGAGCCGAGGCTTTAGCCGGAATTCCAAGGATATCCCCGGAAGTCGCATGGAAAATTGTTGAAGACGGCACCATCCTCATTGAATATCCATTACATATAAAACCCTTTTTTCTTCAGCTGGCCAAACGCTTTACCCGGTCTACCCGCTTAATCAACAAGCAGGATGCAAGGCTCACAAAAAAACTGCAATTAGACGGTATGGGCAGCAAAGTCTGGCAACTGTTCGATGGGAAGAAAAACATCAAGACAATAATAAAGGAGGTCACCGAGTTTAGTGGACTAACACTTCAGGAGGCGGAGATATCGGTAACTACTTTTCTTCGTGATCTTGGTCGACGCGGGCTCATTGTAATCCATTAGGGCCCACGCCGTAATTGTATACCTTATAACAGCCCCAGTCTTTTAGCCAGCATCTGCAAATCAGTCCAGGTTGCTTGTTTCATTTCAGGATTCTGCAGGAGATAAGAGGGATGATAGGTGGCAACGACCGGAATGGTTTTGTCTTTTTCCACCTCATACTCATGAAACTGTCCCCGTAGACGTGACAGCGGCTGGATTTTTTGCAGTACCGCTCGAGCAGCAACAGTTCCCATGGCACAGATTACCTCAGGGAGCAAGGCAACTATCTGGCGGCGTAAAAAGGAGGAACAACTTTGCACATGAGCGGCTTGCGGCTGACAGCTATCGGGAATGGCACATTTAATGACATTTGTAATAAATACATCGTCCGCTGATAAATTGATTGCTGTAAGCATTTTGCTCAGCATCTGGTCTTGCGAAACCCCGAAAAGATGCCCCGGGGGAAGCGTACCCTCGGTATCCGCAGCCAGCCAGTCACCGACGATCAACAGACGAATTTTTTCGGGACCACGACCCGCGACAGGATAAAGTCTCTGTTTATGCAGTTCACAGGCATGACAGGTTACTACTTCAGCCGCGATATCCTCTAATTTTACCTGTGACTCAATACGCGCATCTCTTCTTTTCCACGGAACTCCATGTACTCCCCTGTCTGCGGATTTCTCCTGTGCTCTTTTTGTTTTCCGGGTTGGCTGCGGCAAAACACGCAGAAACGCTTCGACACTTTCACTCCGTGGATAATGGCTGATACCTATTAGAGCATGATACTTCAGCAGAGCTTGCAGATCTGCCGGAAAATTTTCTCTTTCACTTTTCACAACTTCACCAAATCCCTTCGCTCCTCTATTCATTAAAAATGTAACAATCCGATGCCGAGCGGCATTAAAACCCGCCCCTAATCAAAAGGAAAATAATAAACTTCCCAACTAGTGCCACCCGTTTCCTGGACATCTCCTCTCAGCTCACCGTAATAATTGAAAGCAATTGCTTCGGTTCCAGCCGGTTTGATATATGAGAGATTGACATTCAAGTGGTCAGGCACACTCCCAAAAGACATGTATAATGGTGTTATATCCACCGTTTCGAGAACTCTGCCATGGTCGTCGAGAAAGTTTAATTTGAGAGTGAACCTATCGATCGCCCCAAAAGAATAGGTCAGGCTTTGGGCAAAATAGAGCTTTCCCGTGAAATTAAACGTTTTGCCGGCTTCTGTAATAGAATAAGGCAGTTCCAAATCTTTGGTTTTGAAAATACCTTCCTGTACACTCTTGTCGGTCAGCTCAATTCGAGCGTCTTTCCGCGCTATAGCCCCGGTCTCCGGTTTAATAAAATTTGCGCAGCCCGATAGTACCACAACACTGAGTCCTATAATTATGGATAAAGCTCTCATCACCTGACGAATATGCATAGTTTCAATAACCTGTTAAATTAAAAAACTAAATTAAAAAACCACTGAAATTTCCTGTTATCGTTCACCGGACAGAGCAGAAATCTCGCCCGCCCCAGGCAGCTTGCCTTGGGCGGATGCTCTGTTGATGTAGGTTTATACTTCCCTTGACATGTTATGTGTGTATATTAACCATTAGTAGAAAGGATGAAACAATTTTTTCTCAAGAATTTCACGAAAAAGCAAAGCCATTTTTGAGAAAATTTGGTAGTTATTGAACATATGATTATTATTAACAATTCAAAATAACACCTTGGCTTACCGGATTTAGTATCTTAGAAATTCATTTCTTGTTTTTTAGAATGAATTTCGTCAAGGTACCTACACCCGTGCCTGCGGGTGTAACATAGAAATCTTGTTGAAAGCTCAATAATTACATCGAGACGAGGTATAGCTCTTGACCAAAGAAGAATTCAGTCTATCCAGAAAAAAACTTGGTAAGACACAGAAAAAACTGGCAGAACTACTCGGGATGTCACTCAAAACTATTCATAGTTATGAACAGGGATGGAGAACGATTCCAACTCATATTGAAAGACATCTCTACTTTTTGCTTATTAATCAGAGAGGCAGAGAGAATAATCTGACACCGTGTTGGGAACAAAAACTGTGCACAGTAAAAGACCAATGTCCCGCCTGGGAATTTCAAAGCGGGCATCTCTGCTGGTTTTTATCCGGCACGTTATGTGAATGTACCCTGGACACTTCGCAAAAAGATAAATTGGAAATTTGCAAATCATGTAAAATTTTCACAGAGTTACTGAAATAAGGCCCCAATTCTCTTAATGTACATGGAACAGCAACACGCCTGATCTCAAGAGAACCTGAACCTTTTTGGCCAATCCCCCAACGGTAACATCTGGTGTATCTTAGCGGAAACATGGCAGTGGGAAAGGATGTATTGGAGGTTATAACATGCCTATATATGAATACAAATGTAACGATTGCAACAACATATTCGAGATTCTGACCACCTCCGGCAACGATGCGGAAAAAATCCGGTGTAACAAGTGCAAAAGCGACAAGGTAACAAAAATCATTTCCGCCGGTAGTTTCAGGAACAAAGCAGGTTCCTCGCTGCCTTCAGCTCCCCCACTGCCATCTGCGGGATGCGGCGGGAAATCGGGATTTTCCTGAGCATCATGACAAGGAATTCCGTGAGAATTCTACAGGTAAACTTTTACAGGTCCGAGGGGGTGGCGAGCATTTAACTCTTCCCGGTGGAGGGTTACTCCTGCGACATTACTTTTTTTCCCCCGTGTTAGGTTTGGAAAAATCGTAAACCTTTTCATTCTTTTTAAGTAGGCCAAACTCTCTTCTGGCGACATCCTCAAGGTAGGAAGGATCATTATTTAACCGGTCGATTTTTTTCTGAAGCACATCGATCTGCTGCTCGATCTGAGCCGTCTGTTTTTGCAGTTTTTTTAACTCGGCTCGTTTGCTTATGAATGTTACTATCCCCGCTCCGGGAGCAAAAAATATCCACAACAAGGCAATTATCACCAGAACGCAAACAATTTTTATTACCCGGCCTTCCTGAATATTGGAAAGATTGGGCCTTGGCCGTTGTCGGGTCGTTGATTCCGGATTTGGTTTCTTTTTTATAAACCACATAATAACTCTACTTTTGTGACCGTTCACCGGGAATAAAGAAATGCTCGTATAACTTTGAACCTGTAAACGTTTAGCAGTGCGTAAGAAAGTGCACAAGCAGGTCGATGGGCTATAGTTAGACTATGCACGGCGGTCTGATCGTGCGCATATGGGGTGCTGATGAACGTTTACCTTCTTTTACCTTCTTTTTGACAATGCGGAATCAACATTCCATCTGCCTGGTCAGTGCCTGTCTGGTCGGGTTATGCACCCGTTACGACGGAAAAATCAAAGCTCATCCCGACTGCCCGGCCCAACTCGAACCTTTTTCCTGGATTCCCGTCTGTCCCGAACAACTCGGGGGCTTGCCCACTCCTCGGGAATCTGCCGATATCATAGGCGGGGACGGTAGAGATGTCCTTACCGGAAAAGCCAAAATAGTTACCAGGAGCGGCATCGACGTTACCGCCGGATTTATCCGGGGCGCGGAACAGGTACTGCGAATTTCCCGGTTACAAAATATCAGCAAGGCTTTTCTCAAAGCTCGCAGCCCTTCCTGTGCCGTACTTGGAAAAATCGGTGTAACCGCGGCATTACTTGAATCGAGCGGCATTGAATTGACGGAACTATAATACCTCTCAAAGAAGTATTATAATGACCCACTCTTAAGATGAGTATTAAAAAAATATCCACTTATTAAGTGAGAAGTGGTTCCAATCCATTTCTTTTCCCCGGATAACTTCTACTATTCGCCGATCTTCAGCACCACAAGTAGGAGTATACCGGACTCATACAAGAGATACAGCGGCACACCCATAAGTGCCATATTGAAAACGTCCGGTGTAGGGGTCAATACAGCAGCGACTATGGCAATAAGTAAAATGGCATACCGCCTGTTCTTTTCATAAAACTTTCGCTTGAATACCCCGACCTTGGCGAGAAATACCATGAAGATTGGTAGTTCAAAAATAAGCCCGAAGGCGAGAACGAAAATAGTAACAAAATTAACAAATCGACTTATGGATATTACCGGTTTCAGCTCTTCGGAACTGTAACCGAGTAAAAAGTCAATCCCGAACGGAAGTGTGATGTAATAGCAGAACATAGTTCCGGCATAGAAAAGCAAGCAGGTAAAAAAGACAAAGAAAAACAACTGGCCGCCGGACAAGCCGAACGGTTTTCCCAGAGCCCGCCATATGACTATGGTGAACCAAGGCATCAATACATACAAAGCGGCAAAGAGCGAAAGCTTCACATGAGCCAGAAACGGCCCGGCTACGGAAAAGAAATAGAGTTTATCGGCAAGATGCCCCTGGACAAGATGTAACAGATGCGGCGACAGAAAAAAGACACCTAAAGTGCAGCAGGAAAGAGCCAAGGCCAAATTCCGAAGTGATTTTCGAAATTCGGCAATGAAGGTAACAATTTTTGTATGTGCCGCCATGGAATATCAGATATACGGTGATTGCTGTATCGATCGCCGTGAAACGTCGGTCGGATTGTCATTGCAGGACAACGTAGCAGAAGCATGGCAAAATTGCAATTTGATAGAGGTTGATTTCACGAATCAGCCGTGATAAACAATATTTCTCCAGATTCTAACCATTCATACAAACCTAACAAAATATTATGCTAGAGCTACGATTTATACGGGAAAACCTTGACCTTGTTAAAGAAAAATGTGTTCGCCGAGGTATGGAAACAACTCTTATCGATGATTTCGCCGTTACCGACAAGAAAAGGTTGCAGCTTCTTGCCGAGGTTGAAGGACTGAAAAATACACGCAATACCGTTTCCGATCAGATAGCGATTTTAAAGCGAGGCTCTGAGGCCGACAAGGCAAAAGCAGCTCCTTTAATCATAGAAATGCGGGATACCAGCCGGAAAATCAAGGAGCTGGATACCAATCTGAACATTGTCGAGCAGTCTCTGCAGGAAATCGTCATGGCCATCCCCAATCTCTGCCATGACAGTGTGCCGACCGGTCAGGATGAATCCGATAATATTGAGATGAAAAAATGGGGTGAGAAACCGGTCTTTGCCTTTACCCCAAAACCACACTGGGAACTCGGAGAGCAGCAGGATATAATCGATTTTGAACGTGCCGCTAAAATCTCCGGCGCAAGATTTGCGCTGCTCAAGGGTTTTGCTTCAAGGCTGGAACGGGCACTGACCAATTTCATGCTCGATCTGCATACCCAGAGACATGGCTACACTGAAGTGCTTCCCCCCTTTATGGTCAATACGCAGTCAATGACAGCGACCGGCCAGTTGCCGAAATTTGAGGAGGATCTCTTCAAGATTCAGGATTGGGACCTTTACCTGATTCCCACCGCCGAAGTGCCGGTAACCAATATTCATCGGGATGAAACCCTTTCTGAAAAAGATCTGCCGATCAAATACACCGCATACACCCCGTGTTTTCGGTCGGAAGCCGGCAGCCATGGCCGGGATACCCGCGGGTTGATCAGACAGCATCAGTTCGACAAGGTGGAACTGGTAAAATTAACCACTCCGGAAACTTCGGAACAGGAACTGGAAGAACTACTTGCCAATGCTGAAGCTGTTCTCCAGCTACTCGGCCTGCATTACCGGGTGGTAACCCTGTGCACCGGTGATCTCGGTTTTTCCGCGACAAAAACATACGATATCGAGGTCTGGCTGCCGGGCCAGGACACCTATAGAGAAATTTCCTCCTGTTCGAATTTTCTCGATTTCCAGGCGCGTCGAGGCGGCATCAGGTATCGACCGGAAGGCCTGAAAAAAAGCAGGCTGGTGCACACCTTGAACGGTTCCGGCCTGGCCGTCGGCAGAACGCTCCTGGCAATCCTGGAAAACTATCAACAGGAAGACGGTTCGATCCGATTGCCCGAAGTCCTTATGCCTTATTTTGAACGCCGTTTCTGAGTGACACTATTTAACGACCACCACTTCGATTTCCTCATCCCGGTGAAGAACATTGATTCCGATGCCATTGGGGTGCCGGCCAAGAGACAGATCGACTACGGTATCGGCGACATTCAGGTTTCTTATATAGACTTCGTTTAAAAATGAAGGTAACACAGGATGCTCGAAGCGAATCTGCATTTTCCAGGCATCAATGGTAAGACCCAAACAGGCTTTTAGAAACAGGAACACCGCTCCAGCGGCCCAGGCCTGAGGCGAACACGCTTGAGGATAAAGGACCGGCCCCTAGGCAGTAAGGCGCCCGTTGTGGTAGGCCTAGGCCATAGGCCGGTCGGTCATCGGTCAACTCCGCTCATGTCATGCATTTGGAGATTCATGGAGTTTTGGGTCAAAAGAATGCTTGAAAGGCATAATTGAGGTCGAAGCTCCCGGTCTAAATGTTGCCATGCGAATTGTTGGGAAAAAATACGAGATAACCGTGATGATTACCACGGTTAAAATCTCTGATGCATGATCAGCCACTTTGGACCACCTCAAAGGAGTGATATCTACCAGTGTGACTCTCTTATCCGCCACCACTTTCTTAACCACATTACTCCCCACCGGCGCTTCATTCACGCCCTTGGGTTCTGGATGTCCGATCACCTCAATTTTAAGCTGGATATCGGCGCTGAATTTGTACTTTACTCCCCGAACCTCCACTGTGCCATTGAGAGTTTGAGGCTTAAGGGTGCCCGACCAATGGTTGGGGCCATCGCCTTGAAGGTTGACCGTAAAGGGTCCAAGATTGGCCTCGGTCGCTATTGGAGCCTTGATTTTGACTGTGCCGCTTCAGGATTTCAAGGAACCATCTGGTAAACGCAGAGTGTTTGATGGATTGTAAATTTCTAGCTGTATGTATGCACTCCTATTTACTTCCCAGCAGATACTCCTCCGTAAATATCGGATCAATATTATGATAAAACTCCAGCCAGACCAGAAATTTGCCACGTACCCGCGGGTATTTATCCATGATTTTTTTGAACTTTTGCGGGTAGGTGAAGATCATGCCAGCGTATTCGTTGAAATCGTTTTCGACGCTGGTTTCCCCGTATGTATCCATAAAACCTTTTTCATAATCTGCCTCTGTCCCAACAATCGAGGTGCTCTTATGTATCTCGAGGTGCCAATACTTGTCGTGATTATATGATGTATTCAAAATCCTTGGGGTTATTATCCGTCCATTGATTGACATCAAATGGATATTATCGTTTTAACAAAAGGGAACTGAACTCATGATGAAAGGTTAATATACCCTCATCATGAGTTCGGAATCCATCATCAACCAAATATATGCTCCTTTTTAACTTATTATACAATCCTGCATAGTTAAACCCATCTTTTAACCCATCTCTTAAAGAGATTCTCCCAGCAAAATTAATAGACAGATAAATGGTTTTTGATTACTTGAACCGGATACCTCTCTAATGCCATTTGCAAGCTAACAGCATAGCGCACCAGCACCCTAGGCCGAATTGGTTCGATGATGGGAGATTCCCCCCAAGGCGATAAAAATTCCTCGTCCACCTTGTAGATAATCTTGATCCCATATTTGGATGTAATGGGTTCGAAAAATGCGTCAATTTCCTCTTTGGTATAGGTCTTATGAAGGTAAATTAAATACAATCCATTGCAGGCCCAAAGCACCACCAGAATTACTAATACATAGTTCCTTACCTTATTTCTTATCGGCCAACTCCTCCTCATATCATGCATCTGGAGATTCATGGAGTTTTGGGTTAATAGAATGATTGAAAGGCATAATTGAGGTCGTTGCTCCCGGTCTAAATGCTGCCATGCGAATTGTTGGAAAAAAATATGAGATAATCGTGATGATTACTACAGTTAGAATCTCAAATGTATGTTCAGGCGCTTTGGACCTATTTATCGGAGTGGATAACTCGTAACCTATCTCTTTCGCAACCGTTTTAACCCCCACCGGCGCTTCATTCACGCCCTTGGGTCTTGGATGCATGATCACCTCAATTTTGAGCTCGATATCAGCACTGAATTTGTATTTTACTCCCCGAACTTCCACTGTACCATTGAGATTTTGAGGCTTAATGGTGCCCGACCAATGGTTGGGGCCATCTTGTTGAACTTTGACAGTAAAAGTTCCAACATCGGCCTTGACCGCTATGGGAGCCTTGATTTTGACTGAGCCCGTGGCCGAGTCGAACACTATCTCCGGCTTGGCCATCAGGGCAGAGAGGGCAGGATCATATGCTTTGTACAATTTTTGCTTGAGCTGCATGGGGTCTTTGCTTATGAGCAGTTCAAAGCCTTGTTGGCGCATGTTGTCGGATATGGTTTCGATGCTGATCTTGCCGCTCAACCCGGTTTTGACCGTGAAGTCAAGATAAGGGCTGACGTACAGGATTGGCGGCGTGTCATGGCCGATTGAGTAGGTAACTTTCAGATCAAGAGGAAGGGCTGATTTTCCACCTTCAACTTTGACACCGGTCCCTGGTGGCGGATTGATTTTGCGTGCCGGCAGCACGAGCGTCTGTCCCACATAAATCAGGTTTTCATTTACAATGGGCAGCAACGGGCGGTGATAACTCTGCTTTGCAACCTCTTTGTTGTGTTCGTTGGAAATTTCCGGCCATCTAGTGCCGCTACCCAAATATTGGTGGGCCAAGCTCCATAGACTGTCTCCCCTTTTAACCATATAATACAAAGGCATTTTGCCTCCTTGTTAGTTGTAACCAAACGGTGCTTTTATGTTTGGCAATAATTTAACTTTACTGGACTCGTAAAAAGCCTGAACTTTGCAATTTTGGTCATTCCGGCGACTGAAAATTTTTACGAATTCATCATCTTTGATGGCGTCGTAAGAACTCTTCATCTGCTTCTTTGCCGTAATTTTTAAATTATTTCGGCGTACTAAAGCACGTCGTAATGATTGAAAATTTGCGAATCTCGCATATGAAGCTTTTTATTTAGCCATCATAGCTGTGATAGCTTACATTTTTCTTACATTTTCAAAGCCGCTAAAGAAAAACAAGGTCGCGGGGACATCTACGAGAAATTGTTTAAAATTGAGTAAATTGATGGAGTAGCGCACTTCCGCCGCGACTCCGCACGGCAATCGCACAGAATGGGAAAGAAGGAAATTGTCTCGGGGCGCTGGTCAGCCGGGAAGCGCATTGGCATTTACCATCTCGGCATTGCAGGAAGCCTGCCCAACACTTTCAGCTTGCGCGCTTCACCTTCCTCAGTTACGGTAACAGTAGAACTCAGGGCAAGCCGTTGGCAAATAATCATGACCAGGATAATGCTGTAACGGCTACTAACCGTTTTTATCCTATCACATTCTCAGAAGAGGTTTTTTATGAAGATCAGAAATATTTGTTCATCGATTATTGTGACCGGATTACTTTGTACTGCCAATTCCTTTGCAATGGAAAAACCACATTGGGGCTACACCGGTCAGGTAGGACCGGAACACTGGGGAGAGCTGGACGCCACTTTTTCGGCGTGTGCCTCAGGAAAAAATCAATCTCCTATCGATCTGAGCGCAATGATCGAAAGCGAGCTTGCCCCTCTTGCCTTCAACTATAAGGCGGAGGGCAATGAAATTCTCAACAATGGTCATTCCATACAAATCAACTACAAACCCGGGAGCACTATCAGTTTCAATGGACGGACCTTTGAACTCAAACAATTTCATTTTCATTCACCCAGTGAAAATACCATAGAAGGACGATCCTTTCCCTTGGAAGCACATTTTGTCCATGCCGATGCTGACGGTAATCTTGCTGTTCTTGCAGTTATGTACAACGAAGGAAAAGAGAATGCCGAACTTGCCAAAGCCTGGGCACATATGCCGGTTAAGGCCGAGGAACAAACTTCTCTACCGGAGAATATCGACGCCACTCTTCTTCTTCCCGCGAGTAAAGAGTATTATCGATTCAATGGATCACTCACAACCCCGCCTTGTACGGAAGGCGTCTGGTGGCTCGTTATGAAGTCGAGCGACACCGTGTTGAAAGAACAAATCGAGAAGTTCACTCACGCAATGCACCACCCGAACAATCGCCCGGTTCAACCGGTTAACGCCCGAATGGTCTTGCAATAAGAGACCTTGGCAGGGTTTGGGCTGCATGAATACCACACTATGCAGCCCACAAGACCTCATTCGGCGCTGAGATTGTCGGCTATCGTCAAAAATCTCGAAGCTACGGGCTGCCCGGACTGTTGTTTCCGGCATGTCTCAAATACAGTCTCTGTATCGACAAGCGCCCGGTATATTTCCTCTTTTAATTGTTCAAGGTGGTTATACCTTCCTTCCGTTTCGAACCAGACTATAGAGGGACTGTCTCCCCGACTGACGGTGACACAGGAATGAAACCCTGCTTCCCCGACTTCTCCAGCTTTTCCAGCTCCACCAGTTTTACCTGCTTTACCATAGCCGAATCGTTGAATGGATTCAGCACCAGCCAGGCAAAACCACTGTCCCGCCGGGTTGGATAATGTTGTAGTCAGTTGTCTCCAGAGAACGTCTCCGGGAAAATCCACGGAAAGATGCAGACGAACGACATCCTGACAACGCCGGACATCAATCATATCCAAAACCCCTGATCCTTCGGGGATAGGTGCATATCTTTCGCCTTTGATGGTGGCGGCAAAAGCCGATCTTTCTTCTGGAAAGAAGGGAACGAGCCTGATTCGCCTGGAGGGTTCTGTTGCCAGGGAGACTCCAATAAAGACGGCTCCGGAAACGGCCATGGCTATTATCACGCCATGCCCCATAAGAAGGGGATGAAGGCTTTCAAGATACGGTGGCGCCATGGGTGCGGTTTTTGTAAGATCCACCAATACTAAACCTGCCTGCAAACCAAAGCCGGCACAGAGGGAGGCCGCGGCTCCGCTACTTGTTGCTCTCTTCCAGTACAGACCGCCCATGAGAACGAAAAAGTAGGAGGCGCTTGCAATAAAGGTGGCAATGTGAATGGCATCGATAATACTGTTTATGTACAGCGAGCCGCAGGTTGCCAGCACAATGATAACCAGGACGGAGAGACGATTGACCACCCCCATTTCTTTCATGGTAGCATCCGGCTTGAGATATCGCTGATAAATATCTCTTGCTATACAAGAAGCGCCGGATGTGGCAAAAGTATCGGTACAGGACATGGCTGCGGTAGCAAGAGCCACAGCACAGAAGGCTATGGCCATATCGGAAAATCCGCGTTCCATGATAAAGCTTAAAAGTGCCGGTTCCGCCTTGACCATCCCCATGGGAAATCCAAGGGCGGCTATATCCGGATAGAGAGTATTCAACCCAACGGCAATGACGGCACAACCTCCGAAGATGAGCGCGACCAGCAGCGCCCCGAAAAACATGCCGTTTCTTGCCGATCGCTCATTTCGGGCCGCCCATACGCGTTGCCAGGGATCCTGCTCACTGATCCAGCCGGGTATTATGGCAACAACAAAGATCAAAACCATCGGCATGCCTATGGATAGAGGATTCCACCACGATTCCGGCATGGAAGTAAAGAGTTCTGTTGTGGAATGCGCCGATATTTCCGATGCTCCCGACATAACCATGATGGCCATGATCAGGACAAAAACGGCCAGACAGAGATACTGGATGACATCGGTGGCGATTACGGCCGACAGACCGCCGAGCGTCACATACACCGCAACGGCCAAACCGACGATGAGTGCGGCATGGACGGGACTGACTCCATAAAAAATCTGCAGCACCATGGCAAAACCTTTGATATCGGCCACCGCGAAGAGAACCATGACCACGGTTATAATGAGGGCGACCGGCAGACGCAGAATACTGCCGTATCTCATTTCGAGAAGTTCCGGCTGAGTAATGGCCGGTAGTTTTTTGATCTTCCTCACCAAAAAACCGATAATTAGAAGGGCTAGGATGTTGGGAGCGACAAATCCCCAGATCGAGCCCAAGCCCTGCAGCAGAAAAAAGCCGATAACCGCCAGTAGTGCACCCGCAGTCAGCCAGGACGCCGCGGCCGAAAAGCCAAGAGACAGGAAGCCGGCATCTTTACCGGCCAGCCAGAAATCGGTAAGCGTCTTTTGTCTCTTACTGAAATACAATCCGGTGGCAATGAGTATGCCGATATAAATGGTGAGAATAAGAAGAAACAGCTGATACGCAGTCATGAACCCTCCCGTTTGTTTGAGATGCCGACCTGAAAAATCTCCAGGCCGATAGATAATCGGCCCGGGGATTTACCATCTCTCCGGGAAGTTTTATGGTTGTTCCTGCAGATATTCTGGCTCGTGGATCATTCTACTAACCGCGCCTTCCCATGCTCTGCTTAGTTCTGAAGCATATGACACAGTGGCGTCAAGCGGCGTTCGTCCTCACTTACAGCGGCGGGTCCGCCCCGGAATTACACCGGGTTCCCTGCAAGGCACAAAGATAACTGTACTATTTACCACAGGTAACTACGAAAAGAAATTATTTCTCCAGCTCATCAACCTTGATACGCAGCTCAATTTGTTTAATATCTTCATTGCATTTTAGGGACTTAACGAATCCATGGACGGTCTCGGCCAAGACCTTCTGAACAAAATCCTTTAAAGGTATTTTGTTTCCATTGATCAAGAGTGACATGATTTCTCTCCCCTCTTTTCTGGTAATATATCTTTTTTCGATAAAAAGAGCGATCTCGGCCGCTTGATCAAGACGAAAGACATAATTGCCGGCGACTCCTTCAAGATTGGTAGCGACGGCGATTACCCCGTGAACTTCATCCCGAAGCTTTTGGTCTCGATTCCTAAAGACTTCAATTTTGGGGATTTTTCTCGCGGTCTTGAATCCTTCACCGATGACGATATCAACATCAGGAAAGTATCTGTGGGCGAGAGTCCTGAGGGAAAGTCCACTGTTTCCGGTTTGGAGCACCATCTGATCAGGGGCCACCAGCATCACACTATCCGCCCCTGCCTGTTTGTGCAGAAAAGTATCGGTTCCCGGGGTATCGAACTCTATGCCCGGGTCATTGCTCGATTTAATGACGGCAACTCTATAGCCAAGCTTTTTCAACTCAGCCACAACCTGTTTTACCAGTGTGGTCTTCCCGCTGTCATGCCAGCCGATAAATGATACGATAGATGACATATCTCTCCCTGTCTCTCTTGATATAAACTGCTCAAATGTTTGCCGGGTATTTAAGAATCACCACTCAGGTTGTCCGTTTTTCGGGGTGTCGTGATAAAAACCATTCTTTCTAAACCTCCAACGATTCAATCGTGAACATACCCTAGTAGCCTTGATATTGAAAAGCGTCTTTTCTACCAATAATCAATCCATCTCCTCCAATGCTTTTGCCACCAGCTCAAGTGGTGGCCGGACATTAATGTCGGACACCTCAATGTGCCTGATTATGCCTGCTGTATCAATAAAGATCAACGCCCGCTCCGCGGTTCCATCGGTTCGCAGCACACCATATGTGCCGGCAACCTGCCCGTGCGGCCAAAAATCCGACAGTACATCAAACCAAAGGCCACCCATCTGCTGCACCCAGGCATACTGGGACGGCGTGTTATCAACACTTATCCCTAAAAGTGTCGCATTATTTTTCTCGAAAATATCCCTACTGATGTTATATCCCGGCCACTGATCCGAACAGACCGGAGTAAAGGCTGCCGGGACAAAAGAAAGGACCACCTTTTTCCTACCTCGGAACTGACTGAGTGTCACTTTCTTACCTGATATTGCCTTCAAGGTAAAATCGGGAGCCAACTGACCGACCTTGACCTTCAGTTTGCTGTCTACAGGTTTTAAGATACCAGGATTGTAAAGAGATTTCTGCAGAGTGGTGTTTGCGGCAAGCCCATAACTTGCGGTAAAAATACACAGCAGGCTCACAGTGATTAGAAATCCAGTGGTTTTCATGATTCTCCCCCGGCAACTTATAAGATATTTGATTCGGCCTTCATATCGGTGAGACAAGCAACCGGCGGATTACAGATGTTGAAGATGTTCAACTTCATCAAAATCCGGCCCTTTTGATCATTTCCTGGAGGAACTCGTCTGAATGGTCAAAGGCACCGGCTTTTCGCAGGACAATGACCGCCTTTTTACCGTTGTTTAACCGACAACCGATAAAGGTAGGGGTACCGGCACCGGCAAGAGCTATGTATATCGACCTGTCCCGATCGGGAAACAGGGGAAAGGAAATATCATAGGTCTCCTTGAAATGTTCCACTTCAAATTGGGAATTTGCTGCGCCGATGCCGATTATTTTGACAACGGGCCCATTTTTAGAAACTTCCTCCATTTCCTGGAAGAGTCTGTTCACCGAAGGGGCCGCATTCTGACAAAACGGACAATACATGCTGAACAGCTCGATAAGCAAAATATCTGCTTTGATATCGGCCGGTGTAAAACTCTCGCCGGACTTAGCCGTCAATCCGAGGTAATCTCTGGAAGAATCGTCCGCTGGAACAGTCAGCTCCACCCGTGGCAGATATTCAGTTGCACCCGCGGAATCACTACCGGTAGCCGGACCGGCCCAACTCAGACCCAACATGAACAGACTACATATGGCAACAATTCTACTCATCCGCTTCTCCCGGCTTTTTTACAGGACATTCTCAACAGGTATCGTGATTTCCTTTGGACGTCTCTTGATATGTAAGCTCTTCATTTCCGGATACTATAGCCCGTATAGGCCATAATGCCACCTGCGGGAAGCAAAACAACATCGTAAAAAGCCGCCCCGGATCGTAGTTGAGCTGAAAGGTTGGCAACAGGAGAAAGCCTTTTTCCGAAATGATGGAGAAAAAACCCCGGCAAGAAAATAGTTTTTCCCTGATCAGGAGAAAAACCATTGCCGGGGTGGAGGTTGACCACGGCGACAGAAACCTCTTTCGTCGACGACAAAATGGATCTCTGTAAGCTGTGGTTAATATAGGAAAGTTTAGCGCCGAAGAGTATCGGCGGAGCCCCTTTTGTTGTGTAGGGCAATAGCTGCTTTGCCTGTAAACAATTACCCTACATTATCAGGTCCAACCGAGTCGATAAATTCCTGTTCTGTCCATAATACAGCCCGGCGGATAAGTTCCGCTGCGGTTTTGATACCCAGTTTTTGTTTAACACGGTCCCGATAAGTACCGATTGTTTTGACACCAAGACTCATTCGATCGGCAATTTCCCGGGTTGACAAGCCGGTCCCCAGGAGTCTGAATACCTCAAGTTCCCGATCGGTGAGCAAATCTACAGCTGAACCGGCGGGGTTTTCCGACTTCATCTGCAACCTGTCAAGCAACCGATCCATAACTCTCGCACTGACATGAATCTTGCCGGCACGAATATTTCGCAACGCGGAAATGACATTTTCACTGGCCTCTTTTTTCATAATATAACCACGGGCTCCGGCTCTGATGGCTCTTTCCGCCCAAACCTGTTCGTCGTGCATGGAAAGGACTAAAATAGGAAAGAGCTTTTTCTGCGTAGAGAGCCCTTCACCAGATCAAGGCCATTATTGCCGGCAAGAGTAATATCAATAATCGCCAGATCGGGGGTGTGTTCCTGAATCAATTTCCTGGCACTGCCGATATTTTCCGCCAGACCACAGACAATAAAATCCTGCTCCTGGTTAAGAAGCTCCGCCATCCCCATCCTGAATATGGGATGATCATCTACGATTATTACCTTCGATTTCATTCCAACCCCTCGCCTGTTACCGATATTACCGTGCCGCCTTCTTGACCGGAATTGATGGTCAGCACCGCCCCTATGGCTTTAGCTCGATATTTCATGGTATGAAAACCTAGACCGGTTGCGGCCGGGTACCGTCATAGCCAATTCCGTCATCAACAATTTTTAACACAAAACCTTCTTCTGCCAGCCGCATATATACCCCGATTTTCGATGGTTTACCATGGCGAGCAGCATTAAATACGCCCTCTCTGATAATATAATACAAATGCATGGAGCTATTTTTGCCAAGCGCAGTGGTCGCCCCTTCCCATGAAAGATCAAAATTGACCTCAAAAATCCTTCTCACTTCAACAACCAACTCTTCAATCGCCGATTCCAGCCCGTATTCAACAACATGAACCGGATAGAGCCCATGGGAGAGTCGCCGAGTCTTTTCAATGGCATCTCTTATCAGATTGCGGATTGTCTCCAGTTGTTTTTTTCTCTCCGGTTTCTCATCCCCGAGTTGTTGCTGAAGCACCTTACTCAACAGTTCCACTCCCGTGAGATGTGAACCGAGATCGTCATGAAGATCCCTGCCGATTTTGGATCTTTCTTCTTCACTGATGGCGATGATCTGCCGTTCCAGCCGGGCAAGCTCTTCTTCGGCA
This sequence comes from uncultured delta proteobacterium, assembly GCA_963835305.1. Classification (GTDB taxonomy): domain Bacteria; phylum Desulfobacterota; class Desulfobulbia; order Desulfobulbales; family Desulfocapsaceae; genus Desulforhopalus_A. The sequence goes on along the minus strand of CAWIEU010000002.1, from coordinate 240,461 downwards.
CACTTGTTCAGTACATGCAGCCACATGCCCTCCAGTAACATGGTCATCTGCCGAATATCCGAATTATCGTATTTTTCCTTATTATTGCAGACTCCGGCAACAACTACAATTTTTCCGTCGTTATAGATGGGCACATCAAGATGTCGTGTAATTTCGGTTGAATAAGGATAGATATCATCTTTTTCCCCGAGATTGACGGAATTGGCGATAATTGCAGATTTCTTGATGACGGCCCTACCGGGAAGGCCACCGTACTCCAGGGATCTGGCCTGGTCCGGTTCACTTGCCCTATTCTCTTGATTTTGATCACTCATGACGAAATAAGAACAGACTGTGACATGGGTCTGGCCGAAATCGACCAAAGCCAGATAGCCCTCTTCACTTCTGGTTATCCGGACAATACGACGAAGGATAAAATCGTACTTTTCCTGCAGGGAATATTTCTCCATCATGCCAAGTCGCAACAAGGTATCGAGACGCAGTTCATCGCGATGCAACAGGAGTTCATTTTTTATTCGCTCGTCCACCATCCTGTTTGCCAAACGGCCAAGGTCCTCGAATTCCCGAAAGACAAGATCTTCATTGCTTATCGTAACATTCGTGTCGGCCGCTTGCCGGAAGAAATTAGTAAAATGACTGATTCCCTGCTTGATTTTCAGAGAATATAAGAAGGCACTCAGGAGGAGAAAAATGACCGCTATGGCAAAGAAAATAATGAAGGCAAAAACATTTTTAAACGATATTCTTTGATAGGTTTGGGTTTCAGCGGCGATAGTCTGCTCCATCGCATCCATGAACATAGTCGTGCCCAAAACCCAGCCCCAGTCTTGATAGGATTGCACATAAGCAAGCTTCTGATGAGAAGTTCCGTCCGACGGCCTTCGCACCGAATAGTGGATGTAACCTCCTGCTTTTTCATTATTTTGCGCAACCTCAAGAAACGATTCTCCATATCTCAAGCCGTCGACATCAACCAACTCCTTTGCCGAACGGCCAATCAGCCGCTCATCCCGGCTACTGAGAATAGTCCCATCGGCACGAAAACAAAAAACCTCTCCATCTTTACCAAACTGGATATTCCGGATTCTGGCCTAACACCTCCTGCTGCACGATTTCTTCCAGTTCCTTGGTATAAATGCCTGCACCTATAAACCAGTCGAGTGGTGGAAAATATTTAACGAAAGCAATCTTTGGAAAAATTTTTCCGGGAAACTTGGGTTTGATAAGGTTATAACGATACAATCCGGCTTCTTTATCACGAATAATCGAAGTGATATCGCCGATCACATCCTGCCCGGTGACCTTCCGGAAATCTGCCGCTGTTTTACCTTCAAAATACGGCTCATCGGCAAAAAGATCGATTATACCGCTCCCGACCCTGCCGGTAAAATAGTAACCACGGCCATTATCCCAGCGAATCGGCCGCAAAAGCTCAATGACCATGGAGCGCAGCTCATCGATACTCTTCTCATCCTTATATAGGCGGTAATTATGTGAAGCAATGGTATAGGCCGCCTGCACCCGTTCGCGAATATCCAGCTCAACCCGAAAATCGTCCTGCCGACGGCGGTAATTTATCAGATTGACAACATTGTTCAGCTCTTCCTTCACCCGTCACTTCATATTGATGTCTGATAGGTATGGCGAATATTGTCGATACTCTCCTGATATGCCTGATACTCGTTGAATGCCCAAAAAACGCCGATGAAAAGCGGCAAGAGAAGTTACGACCACCAGCGACGCATAGAAAGGTGCCGAAGAAAGAGTGATTTTTTTGAATAGATTGATCGAAGGTCTCTGCATGGCATTTATCGCCTTTCGACAAATCACTGTCCTCCTTCAGTTTTTCCACAACTCGGATAGATCTGGGTCAAATAAATGGTGTCCATCCCCTGATGATCCTGTGGGCCAAATTCGAAGAATCAGTCCGCCCAGATCAAACTCCCCGACTTCCTCCATGGTCGAAATAAATTTTCCCTGGTAAGTTCCCCCTTCACCGCCAGGGCGATCCGGCCGAACAAGTTTACCGGCGATAAAACCTTCAAGAGAAGTAAAACTTATCGGCGCATCGTGCTGATACTTGGCCATGGCTCTTTTAAATTGCCTGATCAAGGGGATATCCCTGTCCATGAGGAGAAGGAACGACCTGGGAGACAATCACCCCCTGCCCGTAACCACCAAGGGACTCTCTGAGGCTTTCCGTCCCCACAAAAGATATATTGCAGAATATCACCTCAGCCGGGAATCTTGTTTTTGCTCAACTTAATAAATTCGGAGCAGGCGGAATAGGCTCCCACAAGAACCACCGCCTCCGGTTTTTCCGGTAGATATCCCGCATGGCGCCCATGACGGCAACAGTGTTTCGCTCGTAACTTCCCTTGGACACCAACGTCATGCCTCTTTTGGCCAACGCAATTTCAATGCCGCGCAGGCCTGCAAAGCCATAGCTGTCATTTTGGTAAAAGCAGGCCACCCTGTTGATCTTTTTCTTATCAACCAGGTAGGAAGCCAGTTTTTCCATTTCCTGGAAATAGCTTGCCCGAACATTGATGACGTATTTATTAAAAGGAGTGCGGAGGAACTCGGCCCCGGTAAAGGGACCGAAAAAGGGTATCTTCGCTTCACTGACGATGGGGGCGACCGCCTTGGACGTCGGGGTGCCGACAGCACCGATCAGTGCGAATACCTGATCATCATAAATCAATGCTTTGGTATTTCTGACTGCTTTGTCCGGCTCATATCCGTCATCACGGCTGAGCAGGATTATCTCCCGGCCATGAACTCCGCCAGCATCGTTTATTGAAGAAAAGGCCGCGAGCAGACCTGCCCGCATTTCAAGACCAAGATTCTGTGCAGGCCCACTGAGTGCGCAGGATTGTCCGAGAACGAGAGGACTGGAAAATTCCTGCGCCACCCCCGGGCCTGTGGCACAGAAAAAAATAAACATACAAAAGAAAGGAAGGACGGACCTGAATATCATACAATTTCTCCAAATTTATACGCATACGTGGGGCAATCGTATCCGTTCGCTGAGAATAGGAAAAAATCTTCTGAATTGCAAGAATGTTGAGCATATCAGGTTTAGAAACAGAGGTTGACAGGGATACTTTTCCGACCTACCACTTAAGATGTCACATCACATATTCTACCCAGAAAGCCTTCCACCTTTGATGGCGTCGTAAAAACTCTTCATCTGCGTCGTTGCTGCAAAATTTCTATCATTACGACGTACTCTAGTACGCCGTAATGATAGAAATTTTGCGCGCCTAGCATATGAAGTTTTTTACTTAGCCATCTGAAATCTTAGGTTTTTACGAGTCCATCACCTTTCAAAGTATCGAAATTTCAAGATCGAGTGCCGGCTCCGGATAAAAATCATGCTTGAAATTCAGCGAAACTCCCTTTAGGGTATCGGGGCTATCAGCCATAAAGGTAATTTCAATTCATCAAGAGTATAACAGATACGGCAGACACAAAGACATATGAGCACATCACGTCCAGGCAGTACCCGCCTCACCATGAGTCATACAACAACCGTCATCACCCCTGACGGTTCAAGCGAACAGGTCGAACAACTGGCTATAGAAACTCCCTATTCCATTGCCCTCAATGATGAAACCATCGGCTCCTCCATGGTACTGCCGATCGGCCTTGAGGAATTCGGCGCCGGTTTTCTTTTCGGCCAGGGCTATATAAAGGAACCCGGAGAAATAAAAGAGATCATCGTCTGCCCTGAAGGCCGTATTGCCGTATATGCCGATGTGGAACGAACAGAACCGAAAGAGGTTATAATCACCTCCGGTTGCGGCGGAACAGGCAAAATCTCCAGGGAGATGCTGGAAGGTGCCTTCGAGCCGTTGCAGGAATGCACCATCACCTTTCCGGAGATCAGCGCCTTTATCCGCCAGGCCCTGCAAAGCTCTCCCTTAGGCCCGCAAACCCACTGCATCCATGGCTGCGGCTTATGGCAGGACGGAAAACTTCAGGTCTTTTTCGAGGATGTCGGACGCCATAACGCGGTGGATAAGGTACTGGGCGCCATCCTGCTCGGCCGGGCAACAGCCGAGAAGCGCAATCTACACCACCGGTCGCCTTACTTCCGATATGGTACTGAAATGTGCCCGGATCGGCATCCCGATAATCATGTCCAGAACCGCACCTTCATCACTGGGCCTGGCTATTGCCAGAAGAGCAGGCGCCACTCTTGCAGCCTATGCCAGACCGGACCGGATAAATGTTTTCAACGCTCCCCATCGGATTGTCATTTAAAAACCACTACCGCAATCGTCCCGGCCTGCTAGGCTATTTTGAGGACCGGTCTTCCATCCCCAGTTCAATAAGACGCTCAAGAAACCGAGGAAAAGGCAGACCGTGCACAGCAGCAGCCTGGGGCATAAGGCTTGTGGCCGTCATGCCGGGGATGGTGTTGGTTTCGAGCAAAAACAAAGAATCGTCATCCACCATTATCATATCCGTACGGGAATACCCTTTCAGTCGCAAGGCCTTGTGAGCGGCCACTGCATACTGTTGGGCCAGTCTGGTCACGGTCTCACTGATCCTGGCAGGACAGATCTCCTCTGTGGCCCCGGCCTTGTATTTCGCCTTGTAATCAAAAAAGCAAATTCTTTGCCGGGCACGATTTCAATGACCGGCAATGCTTCCAGTTCCCTGTTACCCAGCACCCCGACGGTCAGCTCTCGGCCTTTAATGTACTTTTCCACCATCACATGGGAATCGTGGCGAAGCGCTCTATCGATTCCTGCCAGCAGCTCCTCCTCCGACCTCGCCAGGGTAAGCCCGAGACTTGACCCTTCGTGAACCGGTTTCACCACCACGGGCAGGCCGAAACGATCCAGCAGCTGTTTACCATCGACTGTATCTTCCGCCGTAAAAATCTGTGAGTCCGCCACCGGCAATCCATTCAAGATATACAACTCCTTGGCCAGCTGTTTATCCATGGCAATTGCGCTGCCGAGCACCCCGGCTCCTTGATAGGGCACGCCCAGCAGTTCGAGAAATCCCTGCATGGTACCATCTTCCCCATATAAACCATGGAGGAGGATAAAGGCAAAATTGATCTGCGGCGCATCAGCCGCCAGCTTGGCCAGATCCGTGGCAGGATCATAACGCCGTACCATAAACTTTTCCGGATCAAGGGCTTTTTCCACGCTCGCGGCCCCACTGAGTGAAACGTCTCTCTCCCCTGATACTCCACCGGCCACTAAAGCGATATGTAGTTTTTCTTTCTGCATCATTTTGTCTTCCTTATGGTTAGTGTCCGTCTCGACGACACCCTTCTCTTGAAACGAGCTGTTTTAAAAATCAGCGATTAGATACCACAACTTTTAAGTTACTCCTCTCCGCATTCAAGATCACGCAAAAACGTAGAAAATTGGAATTCACCAGCCCTGCCGCCCTGCGTATTGTGATAATCGCCACCAATCAAACCATCTTTCCCAGCCTTCTTTAGCAGAAGTCGCCCCTTGCTTTCCGCCTTACTCATTGCTAGTGTTTCCTGACAAAAAAGAATAATTATTATTTTCCTCCCGCCTATACAAGCCAAAGAATTCGGAAACAGCAATACACGAGAAGGATAACACAATGTTGCACCGCATTGTAAATATAGGTCGACTATCTAATTGTGGTGGCCATTTTTACCATGGGCAAGTCCTCTAACATGTTCCTACCGCTGCGGGCTCGTGAACTGGGTGTGCCGGAGGTGCAGATTCCTCTCTTATGGGCTTTGGTGTCTGTTGTGGCGATGCTGTTCTCAACGCCGCTATCGGCCATTTCCGACCGCTGGGGTCGTATCCATTTGCTGAGCTGCGGTTATCTGGCTTACGGGCTGTTCTATTTTTTAATGGGCGGAATTTCTTTATGGTTTGTTTATGGCGGCAACAGAGGGCGTGGAAAAGGCCCTGGTAGCCGACCTTGCTCCCGAGGGGCTGCACACGGCATTCGACTGGTCCAATCTAATCGCCGGAATCATGCTGCTCCCCGCTTCCATCCTGTTTGGCTGGCTCTATCAGCAAATATCCCCGTCGATTGCCTTTTCCTTCTCGGGCGGTTGTGCGATGCTTGCTGCGGCACTCCTCTTTCTCTGGATGAAACCTGCCCATCAACATCAGTTAGAAAAGTTGGTAAAGTCAATGGTCAATAGAAGATTTCGATAAAACCGGATCTCGCCGTGATGACCAAACTAACAACTTGCCAAAACAGCGTCAAACTAGGTATATCATTTGAGTTGCCTTATAGTTGCTTCGATAGGTTGCTCTTCGTGGTGAAGAGCTGCTTGATTACCGCACAGACTAACCGGAAAATATAGTAAAGGGAAAAGTCCATATGAGAGGAAAACGCCGCTTCGGGACCATCACCCGGGTTCTGGCCCGGCATGGTTTCGGAAATGTGCTCGATTTGCTGTTGAAGCGAGACCGGCCTGCAGGCGATGCCGGTCTCGAAAATGCTCAGCCGGTTCGGCAAGCATTCCACTCACCAGTTCGCATTCGCCGCTTACTCGAAGAACTGGGCCCCAGTTTCATCAAGCTGGGTCAGTTGATGAGCGTCCGGGCCGATCTTTTTCCCCCGGAATATACTGAGGAATTCAAGAAGCTTCAGGACAGTGTCCCGCCGGTACCCTTCGCCTCCATCAAGGCTGTAGTAGAAGACGAACTGGGCGCACCCATTGATGAGATTTTTACCGATTTTTCCCCTGAGTCCATAGCCGCCGCCTCCGTTGCCCAGGTCCATGAAGCCCGGTTGAAAAACGGCGATCGCGTGGCGGTCAAGGTCATTCGACCGGGAATCGAGAGAAAAATCAGCGAAGATATTCATGTCATGATTTTTTTCGCGGAAAAGCTGGAGAAGATGTTCGAGTTCGCCCGTGTTATCGGCACGATCAATCTGGTGAAGGAGTTCGAACGGACAATTTTCCGCGAGCTGGATATGTATATAGAAGGCGGCAATATCGAAAAATTCGCCGCAAACTTCAAGGACAGCGAAGAGCTTTATACCGCCCGGGTTTATTGGGAACATACGGCCAGATCCGTCCTGGTCATGGAGTATATCGACGGCATCAAAATGGATCAGGTGGACAAAATCCGTGAGGCGGGAATAGATCCGAAAGAAGTAGCGATGATCGGTCTGCGGTCATTTTCCCGGCAGTTGATGGACTTCGGCTTTTTCCACGCCGATCCTCACCCCGGCAACACCATAGTCATGTACGACGGACGAGTCAGCCTGGTCGATTTCGGCATCATCGGCTATCTCGACGAAGAATCCATGATGCATGTGGCCAATATATTTCTCGGCTATGCCGAGCACGATTACGACATGGTCATGGACGCCTTCCGGGACGCCGGTCTCATCGACGATGAAAAGATTGACATGAAGAGGTTTCGAACAGATCTCAAGGATATAAGTGAACCATTCTACGGCAGATCCCTCCAGACTATCGCAGTGAAAGATGTCTATGAACAGGCGATGCGCTTGGCCTACAAATATCGTATCCGTTTCCCCCGCAACCTGCTCCTTCTCCTCAAGACCTTTGTCCAGACCGAAGGCCTGGGCAAGATATTGGGCAGCGATGCCAGCATTCTGGAGGTTACCCGCCCCTATGCAAAAAAACTGGTGGAACGGGGCTATGACGCCCGGAGTTTATTGAAAAATATTGGCAGGGACACCAGAACCATGGGCAGTTATTTGAAAATGATGCCCCGACTTACCCACGCCATCTTCAAACGAACCGCCGAGGGCAAACATCGCCTTGAGATTCGGCATGAAGGGCTCGACCCGGTTATGGGCAAGTTTGAACGAGGTCTCAACCGGGCCGTAATGGGGATGATCATCTCCGCCTCAACCATTGCCGGTTCCCTGCTGCTCAATTCCCCGATCAAGGTTATGGAAATCTCCCTGGCGGGTTTCACCGTTTCCTTCACTGCCCTGCTTGGTATTACCGGCTATTGTATCGCCACGTTTCTCGGTCTTTGGCTGATCATCTCCATTTTTCGATCCGGGAATATGTAACCGAGCACGCTGGGATCTTCGCTGTCGTAAATAATTCAACCGTGCTGGACTCGTAAAAACCTTAACTTTTAGATTGCTAAGGAAATAAATTCATATACCAGGCGAAGCAGATGAAGAGTTTTTACGACGCTTCATCCATGAAATATCGAACGAAGCAGACAGACGCCAACCATGCCCGCCGCCATGGTCAGCAGCAGGTTTTTCGTGCGGAGAAACACCAGAAGACAGGCGGCAAGTCCAATTATCCCCTCGATGCCGGCATGCAGGGCGCCAGGCACGGTGAGCGACAGCAGAATCGTTCCCGGCAAGCAATCGAGAAAACGCCGCGCCGGACCGGACTTGGGCAGCCGGTCGGCCAACAGCAGGCCGCCTAAACGAAGGCTGTAGGTGAGTCCTGAGGCCAGAAGAATAGCCGGTATCGCTCCAAGTTGAAACAAATCGTTCATCGGTTCTCCTCCCCATCGATCCCAGCTAACCGGTCGCTGAGTTTCGGCTCTATCGCGGCATGCCTTCGTGTTTGTATTATTTCCAGGACGACCGCTGTCAGAGCGCCGCCGACACCGCCAAGCGCGATATAGAGTTTACCAGGCAATACATGTTCTCCGGCAACAGCCAGGCCTGCCGCGACCAGCCAAGGCAGCAGATCGTCCCGTCCCTGCCAGAGACTGAGCGACAGGGCGGCAAAGACTGCAACGAAGGCAAAATCGAGACCCCAGCGTTCAGGCTGCATAATTTGTCCACCGAGCAGATTGCCGCAGATGGTGGCGACGGTCCAGGCAGTCACCAGCAAAAGGCCACCGCCGAACAGAAAGGCCGGACATGTGCCGCCGTTGCGGTGAGCGGCGATGGTTACCGCCCAGTTCTCGTCCGCCACCAAATGCATGCCGAAGATTTTCTGCCAGAGCGGCCGGCCATCGAAGATCGGTTGCAGCGAGGCGCCGATCAGAAGATAGCGCATATTGACGATCAATACCGCCAGACCAATCGCAAATACCGGAATGGGGGACGACCACATTTCGATCATTACCAGCTGAGCCGAGCCGGCAAACAGCAACAGGTCCATACCCAGCATCTCCGCCCAACTGACGCCGTGGTTACCGCTCAATACCCCGAAAACCCCACCGTAGGTCATGGCGCTTATCGCCAGTGGAACATTGGCCTGCACTCCTTTGATCAATTCTTTCATCTCGATTGTCTCCTTTTTCCATGACATTGTCTGCAAATAATGTCATAATCGAAGGAAATTGTCCCAGTCAATCGGTATATTGTTATGATAACAATTTTACGAAACCATATTAATCTTGCCACCGGCCGGAAGTACCGGCAGATCAGCAGCGGTATCCGGGACGCTCTCACAGACGGCAGCCTGCAACCCGGCGACCGGTTGCCGCCCCAGAGGGAACTGGCCGATGCCCTCGGAGTCACCCTCGGCACGATAACCAGGGCATATCAGGAAATCGAGAATCTTGGTCTGGTGAAAGGAGAAATCGGCAGAGGCACCTTTGTCACCCGGCGCGAGGAGGAAGAATTTACCCTGCATGCCCTGCACAACCGAACTGGACTGAATACTGTCGATTGTGTCCGTTTCGACCTTAACTTTCCGGTGCCGGAAGGAACACCGGACCTTGCCGAAATGTTGGCCGACCTGTCGCGCCGTCCGGCAATGAATGAGATGCTCCATTACCAACCGACTGTCGGGCTGGCCCGGCATCGCCAGGCAGCATCGCGTTGGCTCGCACGCCTCAATCTGTCTGTCGCCCCTGAACATATCGCCATCACCACCGGAGCCCAGCACGCCCTGTTTGTCGCAATCGGCAGTCAACTGGCTCCCGGCGACGCCCTGGCCGTCGACTGCTACACTTACCCAGGCATCATCAATCTTGCCGGTGTCCTGCATATCCGCCTTGTCCCGATTGAGAGTGATGCAGAAGGGATGCGACCCGACGCACTGGAAAAAGCAGCCGCCAGGCATCGTCTAAAGGGAGTTTATTTAATTCCGACCATGCACAATCCGACTACCGTCACCATGAATCCGAAAAGGCGGTTTGAGTTAGCCGCGGTTGTACGGCGGTTGGATCTATTGCTGATTGAGGATGATGTTTACGGCGGCATGGAGCAGGAGGCCTGTACGCCTATAGCCGCGGAAATTCCTGAGCGGAGCTTCTATCTAACCAATCTCTCCAAAACCCTGGCTCCGGGATTGCGTCTCGGCTTTCTGGCCATGCCGGAGGAACAGATATCGGCAATAGAACGAATCATGGCCGCTTCAATCTGGATGAATCCCCCTCTTACGGCTGAAATCGGCAGCAGATGGATCAATGACGGTACCGCCGATCGAGTGATCATAGCCAAACGTCTTGCAGCAAAAAGGCGGATGACTATTCTCACCGAAAAGCTTGTCGGCCGGAACCTGAATTATCACCCAGGCGGCCTCCATGGCTGGTTGGAGCTCCCGCCACCCTGGACCGGTGAGACCTTCGCCCGTCAGGCTGCCTCACGTGGAGCTCTGGTAATTCCATCGGCCAACTTCAGCACCAACGGCCGGCAATTGCTTGAAGGGGTGCGCATCTGCATCGGACCGCCCAAAAACGAAGTCGAAGTGCTCCGAGGCGCCGAAATTCTCGCAGCCATCCTTGCCGAACCGGTTGTGCATAGCGAACCGTTCATGTAACTCCTTTCCATTGCCCATCCGAAAGAAAAAAGTGAATTAACAGTGGCCGCAACAGGGAAAGGGCGTGCATCTGATCTTTCTGCAATGACCAGCACATGTACCTATTGTCAGGGGCAAACCGTCTCTATTGGTCTTTAAAAATCCATTGACAAATGCTTCCTGTGTTTAGTATATAGACAAGATTGTTTTCCCGAAACCATAGTAATTTACTAAAAAGACATACAACTTATTGATCTTTTTATTATTTTTATGACTAATTCCCTAAACGGAGCCACAAATGATAGAAGTTGAAGTCCGAGGAGATCTCGAGTACGCAATTCGTCAGCTGAAAAAAAAGCTGCAGATAGACGGTATTAAAAGAGAGCTGAAACGTCGTGAGTACTACGAGAAGCCGAGTGTGAAAAAGCGCCGGAAGCAGGCAGAAGCCCGCAGAAAACTCCGCAAGTTCAACCGGATGAAAAAATCATTCTAACAGGCTGCCTAATTAAAAGCCTGATTCTGTATCAGGCTTTTAGATATCTTTCAGTATCCCGGCAAGGCAGCCAATGCCTGACAGCTGAGGTGTCATCAAAACTCTACAACTTCCCCCACAATTTGCTGCAGTTCACGAACTGTATCTGCATTACCTTATCTCGGAACGAAGGTTGGCTGAAAACAGTGTCGAAGCGTATGCCTCCGACATTACATTTTTTCTCGTTTCTCTCATCTCTTAAAAAAAGAGAATTCTGAATTCTGTCGATCTGGCTGAGATTCATGGCTTTCTTGAGCACTGCCGGGAACAAAAACAGATCAGGCAATAGGAGCAATGCCCGGCAGGATTTCCGCGTTAAAGTCATTTTTTTCGTTCCTGCTCCGGGAAAATTTGGTCAACCATAACCCTTTTACCGCCAGTCGATCTGCCACGCAGCGGCAGGAGTCTTCCCAAAGCACTTTCACAAAATGAAGTGAAAAGTCTACTGGCGCCGCCAAACATCGCAACGCCGATTGGTGTAAGAGACAATGCCATGCTTTTTTTGCTTTATTCTACAGGGCTCCGGGTGTCCGAACTGGTCCGGCTCCCCCTGGCTGCCTGTAACCTTGCCGCCGGTTTCGTCCGGGTCATAGGCAAAGGCAATAAAGAACGGCTCATTCCCTTCGGTGACCAGGCAAAAGAAAAAATCGATACGTATCTCAAAACCGCCCGTCCCCTTATCCTCAAGGGCAAGAGAAGTAATTATCTCTTTATTACCGGACGCGGCGGATGCATGACACGGTTGAGGTTCTGGCAGATTGTGCGCAAGACGGCACTTGCCGCCGGTATCGATAAAGACATCTCTCCCCATATGATCCGGCACTCTTTTGCTACTCATCTGCTCAGCCACGGCGCCGACCTGCGCGCTGTACAGATGATGCTTGGCCACGCAGACATCACCACCACCCAGATATATACCCATATTGACCAGGACAGATTAAAAAGTATCCACAAAAAATTCCATCCGCGGGGCTAAGAAAGCTGTTTTTTACCGGATTATGGCGAAATCCCGGCAAATGTTCTACACTACATTATTATCTTATTATCACGGCATTTTCCCTTCAGAATTAACAGCAGACAGCAATGCGCCTTATCACCACCCATATAAACGCCGATTTTGACGGACTCGCGGCGATGATAGCCGCCCGAAAGATATATCCCGATGCAGTCATGGTCTTTTCAGGTTCCCAGGAGAGGAATGTTCGTGAATTCATCGCCCAGAGCCTGCTCTATTCCTATGATTTTCCGAAGATTAAAGACATCGATCTTCGGGCCGTGGACACTCTTATTCTGGTGGATACCCGTTCCTCCGACAGAATAGGACCTTTTTCCGAGTGCTTAACGAACCCCGGCATCAAGCTGCACCTCTATGATCACCATCTGCAGAATAGCGGCGATCTGCATGGCGATCTCGAAGTAATCGAGGACTTCGGTTCCACCACCACCCTGCTGGTAAATATTCTCCGGGAGAAGAAAATAGATATAAGCCCTAAAGAGGCGACGATATTTGCTCTCGGTATCTATGAAGATACCGGCTCTCTCACCCATTTGACCACCACTCCCGAGGATCTTATCGCTGCGTCATGGCTGGTTGAAAAAGGTGCGAAACTGGATCAGGTGTCGCAATTTATTACCCACGAACTGACGTCCGAACAGATAAACATCCTGCATGAGTTGATGAAGAACGCCAAGCAGTATACTATCCAGGACATTCCGGTCGTGGTGGTAACCCAATCCATTGCAGACTATGTCGATGAATTTGCCCTGATCGTCCGGCGGTTTATGGCCATGGAAAACCTCAATGTCCTATTCGCCCTCATCTCCATGGGGGGGCGTATCTATCTGATCGCCCGCAGCCGGATTGCCGATGTGAATGTCGGCATCATTGCCCGTGACCTTGGCGGCGGCGGTCATGCCACGGCGGCGTCTGCCACGCTGAAGGATATGACCCTGATAGAAGCGCAGGAAAAACTGATCCATACACTGCATAGGCACATCCATCCGCAACCCATTGCCAGCGAGATGATGTCGAAACCAGCCATCACCATCACCCCGGATTCCACCATCGCCGAAGCCAAGGCGCTGCTTACCAGATATAATATTACGGCGGCACCCGTCAGGGAGGATATTCGTACCGGAACCGGTGACAGCCATTGTATCCTGGGGATAATCACCCGTCAGATAGTCGAAAAGGCATATCACCATACACTTGGAGATCGGCCGGTTAGTGAATATATGACTAGCGACGTGAAGTTTCTCCCCCTGAAGGCCACCCTGGCCGACATCCAGGAATTGATTATTGAAAACCGACAGCGTCTTGTGCCGATTGTCCAGAACAAGGCGCTTATGGGAGTTATCACCCGAACCGATCTGCTCAACAGGCTGGTGAACGATCCGGCTCATCTGCCAAAAAACCTGCTCCATGAGGCGGAGCATCCGTCTCTTGAAAGAAAGAGAAATCTGAACTCCCTTATAATCGACTGTCTCAGCAGGGAAATGATCCAGCTCCTGCAAAAAATCGGCGAAGTGGCCGATAAACTCGACTATAATGCCTTTGCCGTCGGCGGTTTTGTCCGCGATCTCTTACTGAAGAAACAGAATCTTGATCTTGATATAGTCATCGAGGGCGACGGCATTGCCTATGCCAAATCGCTTGCAGCACACCTGGGCGGCAGGTACCGCACCCATGAGCGGTTTAAAACAGCCGTGGTCCTCATGCCGGACGGCTTCAAGATCGACATCGCCACGGCAAGGCTCGAATATTATGAGTATCCGGCGGCAATGCCGACCGTTGAGTTGTCGTCAATAAAACTTGATCTCTACCGGCGGGATTTCACCATCAATGCCATGGCCATCCAGCTCAACCATGAGCATTTCGGCACCTTGATAGATTTTTTCAACAGTCAGAACGATCTGAAACAAAAGTCCGTCAAGGTACTGCATAACCTGAGTTTCGTTGAAGATCCCAGCAGGATTTTTCGGGCGGTGCGGTTTGAGAAACGTATGGACTTCCAAATATCACCCCATACCAGACGGCTGATTATCAACGCCGTCAATATGAAACTTTTCGGCAAAAGTGAAGATCCGCGCTTCCTGACGGAGCTGAAAATTATTTTCTCCGAAGAAAATCCACTTCCCGCCGTGCAACGGTTGGCCGAATTCGACCTCTTCCAATTTCTCTGGCCCGACCTTCGCCCACACCACGAGATAGACCGAAGGTTCATCCACATACTCACCCAGGCGCAACTGGCGATTTCCTGGTTCCGCTTGCTTTACCTCGAAGAACCTTGCCGGAACTGGGTCGTCTATCTGCTGGCCATCATGTCGAGATCCGGCATGGATGAGTTACGGTCCTTCTGCAAAAGATTTGGAGAAACAGCGAAAGTTACGGAATATCTCCTTGATCAGAAAGATCGGGCGGCTAACGCCATAAACCGACTATCCCGTGACAACAACCGCAAAAACAGTGAGATAGTCGCCTGTTTTGAAGAGATCACAATCGAGGGTTTACTTTACATCATGGCGATTGCCAGAAAAAAGCATGTCAAGAAGGCAGTATCCCTTTACGTAACCTCCCTGAGACACATAGAGGCTCCTCTTTCGGGCAATGATTTAATGGAAATGGGCTACAAGCCGGGACCACAATTCAAAAACATTCTCATGTACCTGAAAAACCTTCAGCTCGATAATCCAGCCATGGAGCAGGAAGAAGCTGCCCAACTTATTAAAAAGAAGTTTCCCCGGCAATCGCTTGCCCAATAGCAAAATATGCTTAGGGTGTGAGAGCTTTCATGACAGATACACTTTCATGACAGACACAAATTAAGGCTTCCGAACTATCTATAGAATGAAACAATGAACCATTATATTACTCAGCTGATCATCCTCGCACCACCACTGCTTTTTGCCCTCACCTTTCATGAATTTGCCCACGGCTTTATCGCTTACCACCTCGGTGATCCGACCGCAAGAAATGCGGGAAGATTGACACTTAATCCGTTAAAACACCTGGATCCTTTGGGAACACTGGCCTTTTTTATCATAAAATTAGGCTGGGCCAAACCGGTACCCATTAATCCCAACTATTTTCGAAATCCCAAAAAGGATATGCTGTGGGTGGCACTCGCCGGTCCTGCAACCAACCTCATACTGGCGATCGGCAGCGCGATCCTCACCAAAGGTATCCTGCTGCTCGCAACCACACTCCCCTATTCGACCACTGCGGAAGCCATCCTTATACCACTCAGCTCGATGCTGATGGCCAGTGTCTGGATCAATCTGGTACTCTGTATTTTCAACTTTCTGCCTATTCCTCCTCTTGACGGCAGCCGCATTCTCACCGGTCTGCTGCCGGATAACCTGGCTTTATCTTATATGAAGATAGAGCGTTTCGGTTTTATCATCCTTATGCTGCTGGCCTTCAGCGGTATCCTGTCCAAGGCGATAGTGCCGATAATCAGCTTTGCCAATTCCCTGCTGCTCTCATAACCGGAGGTGATCGGCTACTTACGCATGAGTGCCACCAGCGATTCATGAAAGGTCGCTCCGTGGCCCATGTCGGTAAGCTTTTGAGAAGTAAGCTCGTTAATCCCGCCGACAGACTCTTTTTCCAACTTAAAGGGTTCAACCGGCCAGAATATTCCTTCGGCAACCAGCAACCCTCTTCGGGTATCTGTGGTCAGCCTGGCAATCCGTGTCGTTTCTCCTCTGCCGTTCCGCAGGATAACTTTCTCGCCATCCCGGATTCCACTGGCGGCGGCATCATCCGGATGAATAAGCACCGTCCCGTAATTCCCGGGATGCAATTCACCGAAGGTGCTGTTCAAAAGATCGGCATGCGGCGGAGTGATTAACCGGAAAGGATATCTTGACTGCAGATCAGGGTCGGCGAATTCACTCGCCGGAGTCAGGCAGGAAATAGCCGCCTGCGGAGCCTGATCAGGAGAGACGAACCGAAAGTTGCTCTTTTCTCCCTGCAGCACCCGTCCGTCGCCAAAACAGTTGGTAGAATGAACCAACTTGCCGGACAGCACCTCATGATGATCGCAACCCTCCGGCAAGCCCTGCATATCCTTTAGGTAATCGAGAATCCTTTCCTCACAACTCTGGTGAAACGGCGGTTCGTCAAAACCCATTTTGAGCGCCAGACTCTGGAAGAGTTTGAAGTTGCTCCAGGCCTCCCCCACCGGCTCGATTGCAGGCTGTGCCACCCCAAGATAAAAATGGCCGTAGCCTGTATAGACATCGAGGTTTTCAAGAAAGGTGGTGGCAGGCAGAAGCAAATCGGCATACCTGGCGGTGGGCGTCATAACCTGCTCATGCACGACAGTAAACAGATCCTCCCTGGCCAGTCCGCGGCGAACCGTCGCCCCATCCGGGTTAACACTCAAAGGGTTGGAATTATAGACAATCAGTGCTCTGACAGGAGGATGAAGAGCCGTAAGGGCATGACCGAGCTGGATCATATTGACCGTTCGGGTTGTATTCTCCATAAGAGATGGATAGGTCAGCCTGGCTTTATCTCCTTTGAAGGCCCCCGAGGTAAGCAGCACACCACGACCTTTTCCACCGCCAAAAAGACCGAGGCAGGCACCAAGCGAAGAGATTGCCCGTACCGCCATGCCTCCCCTGCTGTTACGCGACAGTCCGATCCCTATCCTGAAAAAGGTCCTGGAAGATTTGGCGAGCATGGTTCCGAGCTCTATAATTTCATTTTTTGAGACACCGCTCTCCCGGACAAAATCATCCCAATCGTGCGCTTTGAGATAAGCTGCCTGCTGCTCGAAGCCTACCGTTTGCCTCCCAATAAAATCGTGGTCGATCAGGTCCCTTTCGATGAGCGATTTCATCACCCCAAGGGCCAGAGCACTATCTCCGCCGGGTTTTACCTGCAGATAGCTATCCGCAGATTTTCCGGTCTGATTACGATATGGATCGATAACAAGCAGTCTGGCTCCCTTTTTCCTGGCCTGGGCGACATATTGCCAGAAATGGACATTGGTCACTTTAATATTAATGCCCCAGGCCACAATCAATTCCGCGTCCGCGGCATTTTCCGGCGGACATCCTGGAACGTTGACACACTGTTTTTCCCATCCCGCACCGGCCGCCGCGGAGCAAATAGTCTGATTCAGTTGAGTGGTTCCCAGCCGATGGAAGAAAGGATAGCCTGCGAATCTGTTCACCGCCCCCATATTTCCGGCATAGGAATAGGGCAATATCGACTCACCACCATGTTGCCTGCATATCTCGTTTAATCGGCTTGCGAGGATATCCAGCGCCTGGTCCCAATCGATCCGGCGAAACTCTCCGGCACCTTTTTTACCCACCCTAAGCTGCGGATACAGAATTCTCCCGGGGGAATTGACCCGCTCCGGATAGCGATGCATCTTTCGACAAATAAATCCATTGGTATAAGGATGCTCTTTGTCTCCCTGCAGGGCACTTACCCTGCCATCGACAATGGTGGCGATCATGCCGCAGCTGTCAGGACAGTCCAAAGGACAAATGGTTTTTTTCCGGAGATTCATAGTAGTGGTTCCATGGAAGAATACGAGCGAAGCTGAAGGTATCTCTGCAAACTGCTTGGAAGAAAACTGCCTACCCCAGGATGGCGTGACCGCTGTAGAGATAGCGTTTGATCTTGTGAGTAGCCGTTTTGATAAAGGGTTCTCTGCGCTCAAATATTTTGGCCAACCTGGAAGCCTTCGGCAGTTGTCCGTTCAACTCCGTCCGCATCGACTCAAGCAGATTTTCGATGTATGCACGCCTGTCGGCGCGGGAAATGCCGGCGGTCTGTTCATCGATGAATTCATAATCGGGATATACCCAGGCTTCAATTTTTCCGCTGTTTTCGACCAGCAGACTTTCAACAACCCAATGGTAGGCGTTCATTTTATGTTCTATTGCTTCCGGATAGACATTCTCCCCACTGGCAAGAACTATGACGTTCTTTGATCTGCCGCGGACATACAGGTTCCCCTCTTTATCGATAAAGCCAAGATCTCCGGTGAGAAGCCATCCATCTGTGGACAGTACAGCTTCGGTACCTTCTTCATCATTAAAATAGCCCTGCATTACGTTGGGACCACAGGCGGCAATTTCACCTAAACCAGTTTCCGGATCCGGATTGACAATCTTCACCTGCAATCCGGGAATCGGTTTCCCAGTTGAGCCGATGGCGATTGTCTTGTCTCCTGCCGGGCCTCCGGCGATCAAAGGTGCGGTCTCGGTCATGCCGTACCCAACAAGATACGGGAAGCCGGCTTCATAGAGAAACTTCTCCACATCAGGATTCAGCGCTGCGCCGCCAACTCCCATTAATTGCAGGTTGCCGCCAAAAAAATCGAGCAGCTTTTTACCGATCTTGCGATAGACAAATTTTCTGCCCATGCCGAATTTACACACACCTTTTAGCAGGCGGCTCTTTTCAATCTGGGGCAGAACCCTTTTTTTGTATATCTTTTCAAGAACCAGAGGAACAGCAAAGATCGCAAAAGGTTTTTCGTAGGCACAGAGCTTCTGCAGGATGGCCGGGGTCGGAGTTTTTCCGGCGTAGGCAATACGACCGCCGCACAAAAGCGGCAGGATGAAGCCGCAGGTGAATTCATAGGTATGCGACATGGGCAGAATGGACAGCCAAACCGATCCCGGCTCTATCTCTTTCAAGGATGCGGCTGCATAGGCGTTGGCCGTCAGATTCTTATGGGTCAGCATAACCGCTTTAGAATATCCGGATGTGCCCGAGGTATAGAGAATGGAGGCAAGATCATTCTCACCAACCGGCGAAAAAACGGGATTTTCCGGATTTTCCCTGAACGAAGCCAGGGCTTCTTCGAGGTAGCTTGAAAACGGAGTAATGGTAAAGACACTGACCTCGGCATTATAGTCATCCAGAGTGATGATCGGCCCCTGTAGTTCCTTGCGCAGTTCATATATTTTTTCGATCTGCTTTTGTGTGGTGAAGAGAGCTTTTACCTGCATCTCGTTCAGAATGTGATGAACGTCGCTTTCAGGCAGATCAGGAAGGATAGGGACGGCGATGGCCCCAAGACGGACTATAGCTAAATAGGCGATGCCCCAGTTATGGGAATTTTCACCGAGTATGGCAATACGGTCGCCTTTGACAATCCCCTCATTCTGTAAGCGTGTGGCGAGGGCAAAAATTCTTTCATGGAATTCACCATAACGGAGCGGTTCTTCCGTCGCCATTCCAATGGCAGGGTTGTCTTGGTACTTCGAACAGCTGGAATCGATCACATAATTGAGAGTCATGCCGACTTCTACAACAGAATTCATAGCTTACCTCTACCTTTCGCCCCGGCACTTTTCGCTCTCGCGGCAATACAAAATTACAAAATTATCGTCTGTGTTATTTATGGATAACCCGGTGGATTGTACACAATAGGACTTTTGCAGTCAATCGCCAAGGATTGTGGAAGGACTTGCGGATAATGGAATTTCAATGGAAACTTTCAACAAGAAGTTTGCAGGACGGAAATTTCCCCTCTACCGTCCAGCCGTGAAGAAATGGAAGCGTCAATGTTCGATGCGATCAGGCTTCTTCGGAATTTTCCGGGTCCTGCAGAAGTTTTTCCACTGCCTGGGTGATTTCCTCTATGGCAAAAGGCTTGGCAATGGTGATCACTTTGTCCAGATATCCGGCAATAGCGAGGTACCGTTCCTTAGAGATAGTACCGCCCCCCGAGATCGCAATAACCGGGAGATCAGGCGCCTCACTGCGCAGATCGAGAATAGTCTGCAGACCGTCTTTGACCGGCATAACCATATCGGTAATGACTAAATCGCAGGGGTGCTGCTGGAATTTTTCAACTCCTTCCTGACCATTCGTCGCCTCGGACACCTTGTAGCCATGCATTTCCAGGATCTTCCTAAGCAAGTCGAGGGTGGTCGGTTCATCATCTATGACAAGGATGTGTTTTGAATTGCTCATTTTAAATATCTTATATATTTTCTGTCAGAAAAAAATCATTCCTGACTTTATACGCTACTTTTATATTTTTTCAAAACAAAATTAATACCAACGCACGTTACTGTTTACGTAAAATGTTTGGACATCTGCATAACTGCAGGCCTATAAACGTTCAGCAGCAGCCCATCTTATGGGCACGATCAGACAGCCGTGCATAGAAGGGCGTAGACCCCACCCCTACTGCCAGTCGGCCTGCTTATGCGCCTTCTTACGCACTGCTGAACGTTTACTAGCGTATTGGTCGAATTGTATCTACAGTAAAGGTCAGGGCACCAAAGTCCTCCTCTACCATGCCCGCCAGGAGATATCCTCTGCCGCTGCGCAACATATGCGCATGGGTTCGGTACACCTCGGGGAAAAATGTCGTTTCCAATTGACCGGTCTCATCTTCGAAAGTGAGAAATTCCATTGCTTCGCCGGTTCGTGTCGACACCAGCTTACCGGTCAACAACCAGGCAAGCAATTGAACTCGTTGCCCGACACGCTCCGGCAGCGCACGGATTTTCAGCAGTCCATTACCCTGATAATTACCCTGAAAATTACAGCATTGCAGGGGGTGATAGTCGCAAAGAAAGCCAAGGATCTCATACTCCCTGCGCAATTTACTCTTTATATCCGGTGGTGGCAACGGAGGTGCCGGTGGAAGTTTTGCCTCAAAAAGCGAAAGGCGCCGTTTGTCATGCAGCATTCGCTCAAAGCTCGCCCATTGCCACAGAAGAACGGTGCGATTGCCTTCGGAATCCAGGCTGTCCAGGGCTCCTGCATGAATAAGCGCCCGGGCTTCATTATCCGCCGGTTGCGTCCGTCTGAAAAAATCACCGATATCCCGAAATTGTTCTTTTCTTCGTTCGGCAAGCAGCCTATCCAGAAAATCGGCCGACAGTCCATGCACCGACTGCAATCCGACCCGCACCTGCCTGTTTTTACCCGACCAATGCACCTCGCTTTTTAGGACATCCGGATGCAGAATTTTCAGCCCCAGCCTTTTCGCCTCGGAAACATAGGCAAAGGTCGAATAGTAACCGCCCTGATTGGAAATGACTGCGGCCATAAATTCCGCCGGATAATGTCTTTTAAGGTATGCGGCTTGGAACGATACCCTGGCATAGGAAGCGGAATGCGGTTTGCAAAACGAATAGCCGTCAAAACTCATCATCATTCGCCACAGCCGTTCCACTTCCGCCGGATCGATATTGCGGCGGCCGCAGCCTTCAAAGAACATGGTTTGGTAATGTTTCAGCTTGAGTATCTTGTCTTTTTTCGAGAGTATCTTCCGCAGACCATCGGCCTCACCATGGTTGAATCCGGCCAGGGCAACGGCGACTTTGGACACATCCTCCTGGTAGACCATCAGCCCGAAGGTTTCATCGAGGACATCGCCGATTTCCGGACAAAGCGGCTGCCAGGCGCCACCGTGCAGGCGCCGCACATATTCCCTGACGAATTCATTGGCCGCCGGGCGGATGATGGAAGACTGGATCACCAATTGTTCAAAATCGCCGGTTCCGGCTTTTTTCTGCAGCAAGCGCATTGCCGGACTCTCGATATAGAAACAACCCATGGTCACCCCTTCGGCAACGGACATTTTGGTCGCCGTGTCGTCTTCCGGCTGCCAATGCTCCTCGTCAAGACGTCCTCCTGCCTCATGAACCGCCGCAATAGTGTCGCGGATAACCCCCAGGCTTCTGTTGCCTAAGAGATCGATCTTGACCAGTCCGGCCTCCTCGGCGCCGTCTTTTTCCCACTGAATGATGGGCACACCTTTGACTGCACGCTCCACCGGTACATAGTTGCTGATCGGTTCCGGAGTAATCACCACACCTCCCGGATGAACGGAGAGATAGCGCGGCAGCCCGATCAGTTTTTCGGCAAGCTGCAGGATTTCCGGCCAGGGAGGCGACAGATCCTGATCTTTCAGTGACGGTAGAGCAGCCAGACTCTGTTCGAGGTTCTCCCCTCCGCCGGCATGCAGCCAGGGAATGCGCCTGGTCAATCGGGAAATCTCGCCCTCCGGCAGACCAAAGGTTTTCGCCGTTTCCCGAATAGCCATCCGCGGTTGGAAAAAGACATGATTGCAGACCATGGCCGCATGCCCTTTATAATCCTGCAATACATCGGTAAGCACTTCATCCCGTTCGTCCCAGGAAAAATCAATATCGATGTCCGGCGGGTCGGTCCGGTCCGGATTGAGAAAACGCTCGAAATAGAGGTTGTATTTGATCGGACAGACATTGGTAATATCAAGGCAGTAGGCAACAAGCGAAGCCGCACCCGAACCGCGGCCGCAGATCCGCCGTTTTTTCCGTTTGCCGTCCGCGCCCTTTCTGTGGACGATATCCCGCACCACCAGGAAATACGAGGAAAACCCCATATCCTCAATCACTTTCAGCTCATGCTCAAGTCGTTCGACCACCGGCTCTCCCAGATCATCCCCATATCTGCACCTTGCCCCCAGATAGGCTTTTTCCCGCAGCACCCGCGCCGGTTTCCTGCCGCTTCCGTCCCGCCAGGGCGGCATGACAACCCCACTCCGGGGCCCGGTAAACGTGCAGGCGGCCGCCAGTTTTTCTGTTGCATCCACCACCTCCGGCCAGACAGCAAATCTTTGGCGGTATAGCTCTTCCGCCTCCAACGGGTTGAGAGTAGCCGCGGTCTCCTGTTGCATTACGCGGCTTATGGTACTTTTTTCACGGATCGCCCGTAGCAGACAGGAGAGCTGCCTGTCGCCCTTTTCGCTCATATCACTATCGACCGTGGCAACGGCTACAAGGCCATGTTCTCTCGCAAAAAAACGAAGGGAGCGGGCGACGGTATTGGGCTTCGCCCCAAGATCGGCCACCGCCCACACGCCCTGCTCCTTATATTTCAGGAGCAGCGTGGTGTCACGGCAAAGAACAATCAGGCCGTCAGCCAGGGCAACCACATCATCTACAAGGCTGAAACTCTTGTCCATATGCCGCCTGGTCAATAAGGTGCACAGATTGGTATAGCCATTTTTATTGCGCACGAGACAGGTGATGATTTTCTCCGATCCCGGCTCGGAGATCTCCGCTCCGATGATCGGCTGCAACCCCTCCCGTCGGCATCCCTTCAGGAAATCCCAGAGGCCGTAAAGATTATCCCGGTCGGTCATGGCCAGCCCGGAATAGCCCAGTTCTTTTGCCCGGCGACAGAGAGCTGCAGGCGATGTGGTGCCCTGAAGAAGAGAATAATACGATCTAACGCGAAAATGAAACATGGCAACACATTCCGGAAAAGTTGAAAGTCACCGGATCAATGAACCGCAAAACCGCCGGAATCATCGGCGGAGTTATCAGAGGTATCAACAGGAACCTGCCGGCCGACACTGATAACCCCGTGGCCGAACCGCCTGCGAAGACTATCCATGGCCCCAAGCACTTTTTCCCGATGCAGTTGCCTTTGCTCCTGCTCAGGAAAAAGAGACAGTTGAGGCGACCTGCGCTGCAACCGGTCGCAGACCAGGCGACAACCGCGGACTCTCGTCCGCCTGATAAGAGCCCGCTGCAGCGCGGTCAGCGCCAGTTTATGTAACAGGAAATCACTGGAGGTGCCGGGTCGGCAGGAGGCCTGGCGCACGACATGTCCGCCGTCCGAATATCTCAGACAGATCCCCACCCGGCGGGCAACCTGCTGTTGCGCGCGTAACCGGAATCCTGCCCGGCTTATCAGGGTGGCAATCACTCCCTCCAGTTGCCGCTGATCATTGGTATCGTCTGCAAAAGAGTGTTCGTAGTCAATGCTCTCCATGCCTGCATCGGGTCTGCTGACCCTGCTGTCATCGACACCGCGGCTGGCGGCATGGAGGTACTCGCAGCGGCTGCCGAAAGGCACCATAAGCTGGTGGCGGTTCAGCTTGGCCAGCGCCCCGATAGTGGTCAACTGAAACTCCTGTAATTTCTGCAGCTCCTTTTCGGAAAGTCCCGGAAGGAGATGAACAGGCAAGGGAGCGAGAAAAACTGCCTCATCACCGGCGGTAACGATATATTCCCCTACCGGCTTGACCAGCCTTGAAGCGACCTTCGACACCAGTTTGCTGGTGCTGAGGGTCCAGATGGGATTGATCCCGAGACTGGTGCGGACGTGGCGGCGCACCCGCCAGCCGACATCGGGAGCCGGTCCGTACAGTCGGTGGGTTCCGGTAACATCGACAAAAAAATGGCCGTCCGCCTGGCCGTATTCGATAAGCGGGGAATAGCCCTGCAACTCCTTCAAAAAAGCCTGCATCGCCTTTTGGTAAAGAGTGACGCGGGGCGCAAGAAGCTCCGCGCCCCGACAGATCCGGGTTGCCTGCCTGAGCGGCATCCCCTTGCGCACCCCTTCCCCGTACGCCTCTTCACTCATATCGTAGACCACCGCCCGTGCAGCCTGCAATGGAGCAATAATGAGCGGCCGCCTGCGCAAGCTGCTGTCCGTTACCCGCTCAACGGCAACCGCAAAATCGGCGACATTGAAATGGAGCACCGTCCGCTCCGTAAATCTGAACCCCTGCGAAGACATCAGCGACCTCCCTGCTGCAAACCGGCAAGTATCGCGGCCAGTTTCCCGGCATTTCTCGGAGCCTGGGCCCGGACATGGTTGTTAAAAAGCAGGATGCCCCGATCGGCACGGACGGCCATGGGCCGAAGATACCTGTCGCACCAGGCGCGCAATTCTTCCCCGGAATAGTCGTAATTGAATTTTTTCTGCATATTACCCGAACGCCAGCCCTCTTTGTTCCGCCCGTGAAAACGCACATAGAAAAGTGCCGGATTAGTCACCACGTCAAGGGATGGAAAAAGTCCGGGCAGCGACGGCTCATCAACCGCGACAAGAGTTATCCGCCGCCGTTCCAGCTCGGCAAACACCGAATCAACCGCCCAGGAACAATGACGAAATTCCACCGCAACCGGTAAATCGTGTAGTCCGTCAAGCAGAGCGGCCAGGTAATTCCGGTTGGCAATAGACCGGTCAAAATCCGGAGGTAACTGGAGCAGCACGGCGAAAAGACGGTCTTTCAGGGGTTCGATCCCCTGCCGGTACAGATGAAGCTGTTCCCGCCAGTTATCGTCCCGTTCATGGGTCATGGTCCGGGTCAACTTGGCGGCAAACAGCAGATGTGCGGGCGCCTTTTCCACCATGCGGGCCAGAGCGTCGGCCCGGGCCATCTGATACCAGGTGTAATTGAGTTCAACCACGGAAAAACAGCGGCCATAGAGTCCGAGCATCGCAGCACTTTTGGTCCCCTCCGGATAAAACCCGCTGTCCACCCATTCGGTATACGAATAGCCACAGGTGCCGACATAAACGGGACAACTCCGGGTAACTCCTGTCTTTTCCGAAACAGAGGGAAGCTCCACTCTTGCCGGGCAGTCATTATTTCCGCTTCCC
This sequence comes from uncultured delta proteobacterium, assembly GCA_963835305.1. GTDB lineage: Bacteria > Desulfobacterota > Desulfobulbia > Desulfobulbales > Desulfocapsaceae > Desulforhopalus_A. The sequence continues at coordinate 214,877 of CAWIEU010000002.1, read as the reverse complement.
ATCGAACTCCGCATGCTTACCTCTGATCACCCCGACCACCTTTCCCTGAACCAGCAACTCGCTGAACGGATAACACATGACCTGAAACTCGTCGTTGGCGGGTCGGAGTTCAATATGATCGGAATAGAGAAAAAACCGTTTAACCGTCGCCTCCTCCCCTTTGATCAGGACGGCGACGATTTCTCCATTTTCGGCGTACTGACGCGGTTCACAGACCACCAGATCCCCGTCAAAGATACCGGCATCCTTCATCGACTGCCCCTTGATGCGCAGACAAAACAGATTGTCGCCGGGAAAAACCGCGCCGTCGACCACCACTGTTTCCTCCCACTCTTGCTGGGCATACATGGGCAGTCCGGCCGCGATCCGGCCGACAATGGGCAGTTCCCGACCGCTTCGGGCACCGCGGTTCTCCCGTGGGTCGGGATAAAGACGAATAGTCCTGCCGTAGTGCCCTTCCCGCTCAAGAACGTTTTTCTTTTCCAGCTGATTCATCAGCTGGGCCACCGCCGTATGGCTGACCCCCAGATCGACAGCTATCTGCCGCAACGTCGGTATGCGCCCTTCCTCATCTATCCTCTCCATCAAATAATCCAGTAATTGCCCCTGCTTGTCCGTCAGTTCCATACCCGCCTCCGATGTATATGTACATTTTGCTTAATTGTATATATACATATTTTTTTGTCAATATACATTATCTCCTTGAGATAGCAAAAATAGTAAGCCTTGCTTATTATAAGCAGAGGATATATCATGTCCGTCATGAAATATTTGGACCCCGAAAAAAGCATCGGATTTCTTATCTACGAAGTTTCCCGATTAATGCGGCGTGATTTTGATGCACGCGTCCAGTCACTTGGTCTCACGACGATCCAATGGCGGGCAATCGTCCATATTGCCCGGCAGGAAGGGTGCAATCAGGCGACTCTTGCCGACCAGCTGGAAGTAAAACCGATAACCCTCACCAGATTGGTTGACCGGCTGGTGGATTCAGGATGGGTCGAGCGACTGCCGGACCCCAAGGACAGACGGGCGGTACGTCTGCATCTGACGGAAAGATCGCGGCCGCTCCTTGAAATTATGCAGGAGAAATCCCTAGAAACTAGAGCTGCGGTGTTACAAGGCGTGAGCGAGGATGAATTCGCGGTTCTTTTTACCACTCTTAAAAAAATGAAAGCCAATTTCAGCAAATAATATTGAGAAGCAACCTATGTCTACGCAACCGGAAAATAAAGAACAACCCGACCTGCCGCACTCTCTCGGCAGGAAAAAACATTTTAAGCGCCGTTTCTTCCTCACTCTCGGGCCTGTCGTAATCGCCGTTGCCGCTGCCTACATCTACTGGACCGGCGGCAGATTTGTCAGCACCGACAATGCCTATCTTCAGGCGGACAAGGTCGCGGTAAGTGCGGAAGTTTCAGGGTCGATAACGGCGGTGATGGTGGCTGAAAATGAGCATATAGAAAAAGATGCACCTCTTTTTAAAATCGATGACCGGACCTATGCGATTGCGCTTGAACAGGCGAAAGCCCACCTTCAGGATGCCTTGACCAAGATACGGATTCAAAAGGTAAGTTATCGGCAAAAAATTAACGAACTACAGCTGGCCCAGAGTAACATCGATTTTGCCCAAAAGGAATACACCCGGCAATCAGCCCTCGATACCAATCATGCGGTGGCAAAAGCTCAACTCGATAGCTCCCGGCATAATTTGGATGTGAGCCGGTATCAACTTGAGATAATAAAAAATGAAATGGAAGAAATACTAGCCAGTCTGGAGAACGACCCGGATATTTCCGCCGATCAGCTGGCCAGTTACCGGCTGGCACAGGCCGTGGTGGAAAAAGCGGCTCTTGATTTGCAGCGAACCGTAGTCCGGGCACCTTTTAGCGGACGGGTCAGCAAGATTCCCCAGGCAGGCAAGCATGTGGAACCGGGGACACCGGTGATGAGTCTCATAGCCGATACCAGCTTCTGGATTGAAGCCAACCTGAAAGAAACCGAACTAACTCGTGTCCATCCGGGCCAACAGGTACGCATCGAGGTCGACACCTATCCGGAACATACATTTACAGGCACGGTAAAAAGCATCAGCCCCGGTACCGGCAGCGAATTCTCCATAATTCCGGCACAGAACGCCACCGGCAACTGGGTTAAGGTTGTCCAGCGAATACCGGTACGGATAAGCGTTGACAATCCGTCAAAGGAGATGGTTCTACGCTCCGGAATGAGCAGCACGGTTCGAATAGATACCGGATATCACAGGCAGTTGCCCATTTTTGTTCAAAAAGGCCTGGCAAAAATCGGCATAAACGGAGAAGCTCTGGCCGGACAGAGCAACAATCAATAGCATGTCCGGATCAGGGACCCAGATTGCCGATCAGGAGCCTTCCCGCGGCTTGATCACCGTATCGATTATGCTTGCCACGATCATGCAGGCAATCGATACCACCATCGCCAATGTGGCTCTGCCGAGCATGCAGGGCGGGATGTCGGCGACACAGGACCAGATTTCCTGGGTGCTGACTTCCTATATCGTCGCAGCGGCAATCATGACCCCGGTTACCGGCGTTCTTGCGGCCAGACTGGGCCGAAAAAAGGTTTTTCTTGCTTCCGTGGTGGGCTTCACTGTAGCCTCGATGCTTTGCGGGGCCTCCACATCGCTTACCCAGATCGTACTCTGCCGGTTGTTACAGGGTGCCTTCGGCGCAGGTCTCGTGCCGCTCTCGCAGGCTGTCCTCCTAGACACCTATCCCCGTGAAAGACATGGCTCTGCTATGGCCATATGGGGGCTGGGAGTCATGGTCGGGCCGATTATCGGGCCGTCCCTGGGTGGATATCTCACCGAATATTACAATTGGCGCTGGGTATTCTATATCAATCTTCCGATTGGTATTATCGCATTTTCCGGAATTATGGCATCGGTGCCGGAAAGCAGGCTCAACAAGGATCGCGGCTTCGATTATTTTGGTTTTGTCCTGCTCAGTCTCGCCATCGGCGCACTGCAGTTACTGCTTGATCGCGGCCAGTCGCTTGACTGGTTCTCCAGCCGGGAGATTATCATTGAAACCGTGGCCACGGTCCTGTTCCTGTATATGTTCCTTGTGCACACCTTCACTGCGGACAATCCGTTTATCCAGCCGGGCATGTTTGCCGACCCGAATTTTGTGGTCGGCCTCGTCTTTATATTTATAATCGGCACCACGCTCTATGCCACCCTTGCCTTGTTGCCGCCTTTTATGCAGCAGCTGATGGGATTTCCCGTCGTGACCACAGGGTTTGTCCTGGCTCCCCGCGGCATGGGTACCATGGTTGCCATGATGCTGGTAGGCCGGCTTGTCGGCAAGGTGGATACCCGTCTGCTCATTTTTACCGGGCTGAGCCTTACAGTCCTGGCCCTGTTTATGATGGGGCAATTTACCGCCGAGGTGTCCATCCCGGTTATTGTCTGGACCGGAATCATCCAGGGGCTTGGTTTTGGTTTCGTGTTTGTGCCCCTCAGCACCAGCACTTTTGCTACACTCCCTGCCCATTTCCGCACGGAGGGAACAGCGATGTACAGTTTGATGCGCAATATCGGCAGCAGTATCGGCATTTCCATCGTCGTCACCCTTCTTGCCCGAAACACTCAGGTGAACCACGCCACTCTGGCGGAAATGATGCAGCCGTTTCGTTCAGCTCTGGCACCTGAAAACCTGCCTGCCATCTGGAATTGGACCACTACCGGCGGGACGGTGGCTTTAAATGGAGAAGTCACCCGCCAGGCGCTCACAATCGCCTACCTCAATGACTTCAAACTGATCATGTGGATCACCGTCGCTTCAATGCCCCTGCTCCTTATCCTGAGACGAAAAACCGGCGCAGTACGTGCCTAAAAGGTGCCGTCACGTTCGTTAGAGACAATCCTGGATGTGCTCCCACTTTTTCTTGACACTCCACCTAAGCTTTTCCTGAAACAGCAGATCGCTTCGATAATGTTTGCCTGTGCGTTCCCTGGCCAGAAATTTCTTGTACTCAGCGGGTCCGCCGTTATACATGGCATACACCACCCGGGAAAGGAGTTCCTTGTCCTTCTTTCTTTCCCAGTCTGAGTGCTTGAGTGCATAATCGCGCAGATACAAATCCGCGATCTCACAACCGGCCAGGGCATTATAACGGATATCCCAGCGCAGGCGGTTGCGGTCATACACACCTCGCCAAACCCTTTCGTTGATTTGCATCAGCCCTACCGAGCTCTGATTGTAGGAGAGGAGATAGGTAAGTTTTTTATTTTTTATGACAAACTGCTTAAAACAGCTTTCCTGCCAGGCCATTGCAGGGATAAGGTTTTTAAACATCCCATGGAACTGCCCGGGGATTTCGCCTCTGTTAAGCAGTGCATCGGCACTGTCGGCAAGCACAGCCCTGACTCTTGTAAGATATTCGTCAATGTTGTCATCGGGCACCTTCCAGCGAAGAATCTCTGCAAAGTCCGGCTGTTCAGCAGCAAATGCCGGTTTGAGGAAAAAATCAAACACCCGGGACAGTGGTCCATTTTCCGGTTTCTTTTCGGGAATTTCGATATCTTCAAAATTCTCCGGTGAAGGTGCCTCTTCGTTTTCCGGCGGCAACTGCAACAGCTCTCTCAGCTTTTTATCCAGTTGGGGCTCATAGGGCAAGGTGGTGTTTTGTCCGTCCAGCATCTCAGCCAGACGCAACAATCCTTGCTGACTGATTTCGATTCCGAGTGTCGGCCCCATCCGGTCCAAAACGGCCAGAGCATCGGCCGCGGTAAAAAAGGCCAGATATCCCAGGCTGTTTTCCGATGGATGCGCATACAGCTGTCTTCGAAAAACAGGCGCCAGCTGCTGCCAGGCCGAAAGAAACTGGGACCGGACAAAATCCTTTTGCAGATCCTGTTGTTCAAGAGCAGCAACAAAAACATAACGGGTATCGAGCAGTACATCTATCAGGACCTGCCGGTCCTCCGGATGAAGCGACTCGGTGGCCATGGTCTCAAGCAGCCGGACTAGTAGAACGTCCCAGCTTTCCCAGAGCTTTATCAGCTGCTCACGCTCTTCGGCCGTCAACTCCAGGCCTTGCTGCTTGGCCTCCGGTTTGAAGACTCCCTCTACCTCGGCAATCAGTTCCACCACAACGGCATCTTCCCGGACAGCGACCTGCCCTCCCCGCAAGCTATCCAACATGGCTTGGGTCGCTTGTTGAGCCTCCTTGGGAAAAAGCGGCAGAAGAAAGGAACGCAACTCTGCTACCGGCGGAGCGAGATCAAAATGTATCCGGTCAAGATGTTCATATACTCTCGGTTTGGCAAAGCCCCAGAGGAAGCCGGCTATAGTCGCAGGTTCCCGGGAAAGAGTGAGGAGTTTCGAATCCACGGTATGAAAGGAAAGGGAAAAAGTCTTTGCATCAAAGATCGGCTGCTGCAGCAGCTCAAGATAGCCGTGCCACTCAAGAGGGGTAATGCAGCTATCACCCAGTTGTGTTCCGGCCCGAATATCCAGACGCACCTCAAGGCGCAACAACTTGTCCGCTTCAGAGAACTGTGGTTCCGAAATTTTGATATAGGTGCAGTCCTCGGGTGATCCGACTACCGAGGCGCTCTGATCGGTTTCGGAAAAACCGTTTTCCAGCAGAAGGGATTGTAAAAGTTTATGGTCAAGGGTCAGGGGCAGGATAACATCTTTCGCGAATCCGAAAGATACGGAGAAAACCAAACAGAGTACACAGAAAAATGCCAGGGTAATGTATTTCATCAGACTCTTCGCGTTCGTTTCAATTTAATTTTTCATAGTGTCCCAGTCATTCTCGCCACATGAAGTAAAGATCTCAGAGTAAGATACTATATAAGCCCCTAATAATAAAAAAAGAACAAAAATCGGTGCAAATCAACGTAGACGTGTTTTTCGCCCCCTCTACGTAGACAAGTTATCGCCGGCACCTTCATTTATAATGGGGGACAAGTGATTTACTGATTCAAAATGAGGAAAGTTTTTTACAATATACATAAAATAGCCCCAGGACCGACAGTGAAACTCATTGCCCCCTGCTTTCCCCGAAATGATTCACCATCGCCCTACCCACTTAAAACAGAAGACATCTCAGGTTGGGATGCTGTTGCACCTTTGAGAGGTGTTCTTTGGTTATGTTGCGAGATCAGTTATGTTGCGTCTTTTCTTCTCTGTTTTTTCTTCCCGCTTTTTAAAGTTGTAAACTTTTGTCTCTTCTTCCTACTTTTTCTTTGGATTTTCTTCTTTTTCTTCCGTTTTTCCGATCGATAATAACGGGAAAGTCTCATAACGGACGAAAGGCCCGAAGCTGCAACTTCGGGCCTTTCTCTAGACATCCCGTAAATACGGAAGCCCATCAAGCTCTTTCATCTAATCACGGCTTTCGTTTTTGTTCAAGACGGAAGAATGGAGATTATCCTACTGAAGGCTGTTTCATGCAGATGCTGTGGCAGGATTTTTTATATCTGCCGGAGCTGCTGGCGTGGACAGGCATATTGCAGTGATCCTTGTCGGCAATATTCCCAGAGAGAAGCTCACCGTTTAGCCCAGCAAAGATATCGCCAGACAGCAAAAGGCAGAGAAGCCCACCGGCAAGCTGAACGAAGACGCAGGATGCAGGTTTCTGAAAAAACCGTGGCTGATGCATCTTCAACAGTCGTAATTACGTATGATAAATTACCTCAAAATAACCCGTTTATCGTCCCCTATTGTCATTTTTGCGGTGGAAAGGGTGTTGTAGTAGAGCATTTTCCCCGACGTGGATACGGGCGACGGAGTTCAGGAGCCAATCTCAAACCATTCTGAGTCCCAGGAGGAACATATGACCAACAGAAAACCCCTTGTCGGCGATCGCATCAGAAAGATAGAAGGAAGCTTCGCCTGGATCGGTCACCGTTTTCTGCGGGGTGGGTATTTCACCAGCCTCGGCCACCATGAGCTGATTCTGTATTTTTTCCTGATCCTTGTGGCCGACCGCCAGGGACTTTCCTATTACCACTATGACAAGATCTGCTCTTTGCTTGGGATTTCTTTAGATGACTATATCGTTGCCCGCAACCTGTTGATAGACAAAGATCTGGTTGCCTTTGACGGCACCTTTTTCCAAGTCCTCTCCTTGCCGCGAAGCCCTGTAATCCAATCTGCCAAATTGCTTCAAAACCAGGATGACATGGAGACATTTGATCATGCCACGATTGAGCAAATCATGCGCAAACAATTAAGCCGTGACCATGAATCATAAAGATTCTAAAAGACTCTCGCAGGCAGTTGAACAATATCTTTTGCAGCGGATAGAACAGGGATACCCGGATACGGACATCAACTCCCAGTATAAAATACTGCAGGATTTTCAGCTCTTTGTAGAAAAAAGAGTAAAGGAATGGGATGCAATTTTCACCCTCGAAATATTGCAGGAATTTATGCATGCCGGCAATGACAGCAGTAGACGACAAGGGGCTGTTCGGGGACTGGCAAACTTCCTGTACCAAGAAAAACTTATCCCCCAGCCCATTCCGAGAAAATCAAGACCAACATTGCCGAAAATATTTGAGGACTATCTGCATTATTGCACGACAGCCCGCTACGATACCCAAAAAATGGTAGAGCATATACGGCGGATTCTTGAAGCATTCAACCACTATCTCAAACGCAATAATCTCAAGCTTTCAACAATAACTATAGAGCAAATAGACGCCTTTGATCAGGAATATAATGCACCGTATGCCCGGCAAAGTCAGAAATTAAACCGCAAATGTTTCAGGGGTTTTCTGAGGTACCTCTACCATGATCGTCATGTGATCAAACGAGATTTTGCAGCATTACTCAAGGTGCCGCGAATGTACCATCAGGCAAAGCCACCTTGCTTCCTGCGCCCTGGCGAAATCCAACAACTTTTTGACAGTATGACCACGACAACACCTTCCGGATTACGGACATATGCGATGGTCCATATAGCCTACACGATGGGATTGAGACCGCAGGAAATCAGCAGATTGACCCTGGATGATATCGCTTTCGGCAAGGCCGAAATGTGCGTGCGATACCGCAAAGCCGGTTCACCGGTCACGATGCCGATTCCGCAGAAAACGCTGAAAGCCATTGCGGCCTACCTGGTCGGAGGTCGTCCGGAAAACGATTGCCGGGAACTCTTCCTGCAATCCCACCGACCGTTCAGGCCCGTCAAGTCATGGACTGTTTGCTGTGCGATAAAAAGCTGTATGAGAAAAGCCGGTTTACCTAAAGAGGCTACCACCTATTGGCTGCGACATAGCCATGCGCAACATCTGCTGGAAGCCGGGGTCGTCCATCTTTGAGATCAAGGAAATGCTTGGTCATGAGGACATTGAAGCAACCAACAGCTATCTCCATATTCATCTCAAACTCATGAGGAGGGTTATCCTTGGCGAACTCGTTTAAAAGCTTTCTGGCACCGCAGATGGAACAATACCTGAATATCGGCAAAACCTTGGTTATTCCACAACAGCAGTGGACAGGCTGAAACTGTTTGATCGTTACCTGGTAACGGAAAATGTGACCACGCTTAAGCCCCTGACACCTCTGTTCTTTCTGAAAATGCGGAAAGATCTGGCAGATAGACCAGAATACAATAAACAGGGTGATTGATGGGTTGCGCGGTTTTTTTCAATATCTTGTGCGGATCGAGTTTTGCCAGCCTAATCCTCTTACCGGAATTCCCCGTTTCAAGAGAAACAACATTATCCCCTTTATTTTCTCCGAACGGGAGACTGAGCAGCTACTTGAAGCGGCCTGGCAACAAGTTCGCAGGGAAAATAAACAGTTTTTTCTAAAGGATATGAGTTGTTGTATGGCCCTGCAGCTTTTGGCCCGTTGCGGTTTGCGGATATCTGAACCCCTGCGATTAAAAGTGAGGGATTTCAGGTTTGACGAGAAAACAATCTACATAAGAAAGACAAAGTTCAGCAAGGATCGGCTAATCCCCATCCCCATGGACGTGGCAAACTATCTGTCGGATTATCTTCAGCTTCGCAAGACCTTGCTGCCGGTGGATAATCAAAACCCATATCTCCTGGCCAACAATCCCACCAAAGGACATGCCCAGCGTATTCGCAACTATTTCCACCAGGCAAGAAAAGAGATCGGGCTCACCCAAACCAAACAGGTTATAGGCAACACCAACATCAGCGCCCCTACACCGCACTCGTTGAGACATTCTTTTGCAGTCAATACCCTCAGGCGGATAAAAGAACGAGGTGATTCTCCACAAAACGCTTTGCCTGTTCTTGCTGTATACATGGGACACAGAATATACTCCTACACTATCTACTACCTTAAACTGATCGATGCGGACCAACACCGGAATCTCATTGATTTCATGACTATGTACCCACTAACCCTATGAAACTTGTCAGCTGTGTTCACCATTTTTTTGAGCAATATCTGCCACGGATCAAAGGATACGGGCCCAACACGATCAAGGCCTATCGTGATGCATTCTCTCTCTTTTTACCTTTTGCCAGGGATACGCTTGGTGTGCCCATCAACTCTTTGCAGCTTGAACAACTCACCCCGGAGTTGATTGTGGACTTTCTTGGTTGGCTGGAAAAAGATCGGGGCAACAGTGCGAGAACCAGGAATCATCGATTAGCGGCCATACAGTCTCTGGCCAAGATGATCCTCTATAAGCATCCAGAAAAAAGAGATATTGCGACGAGAATACTGAATATTCCCTGTAAGCGTTACCACAGGAATATCATCGGCTATCTTAAGCAGGAAGAAATTCTGGCAGTGCTGGATTCCGTTAATCTCAACTCAGCGCAAGGCTTCAGGGATTATACCATACTCAATTTGCTTTTCGACTCCGGTGCCAGGGCCAGCGAAGTGGCTACACTTGATCTCGACTATTTTGATCCACAGCAGAAATCATTGGCCATTCTCGGCAAAGGTGGTCACTTCAGGATGATAACCCTTTGGCCCAAAACTGTTGACCTCCTCTGCCAGGTATGTTGAAAAGTATCGAACTACACCGCATATTCTCTACAGGAATCGTCTGTTTCTCAATCAGCGAGGAAAAGAACTTACCCGGCATGGAATATATCGGCTCTGTCGAAAATATCTGGAAAAAGTCCTGCCGGCAAAACGGTTGAAAGACCTCAATCCTGCCCATAGCTTCAGGCATGCCTGTGCGGTCAATATGCTTCTGGCCGGGCACCCCATATCAGACATAAAAAACCGTCTCGGTCATGAAAGCATTAAATCGACAATGATCTATCTGCACCTTGATTTAGGCCACCGACAAGGAATCCAGAAAAAATTTATCACCCATACACAGTCTCTGCTCAATCAGGATGACAAGATAGATGAACTGATCGACTGGGAAAACAAGGAGGAAATTTTAAATTGGCTTGATAGTCTTTAGGGGCTTCCGGTCTCCGACAGGTTGACGGATAGGTAAGAAATAGCCCAATAAGTTATGTTGCATGGCAAAGAAGAATCACTCTCAAAAATGGCAGAACTTCATGAAATAAAAGAGAAAATGAGGATCAAAGGTATCGTCGCTGAAATTGCTATTATTTCAACAGGATAGCTCAACTCGCAACATAACTTTGGTTAGTTACAATCGGCGGTTGCTCCATTTTTGCGCAATTCTATGGAAGTTGCCAGTCCCACTATATCAAGAAACATGCAAAACTGAAGATACTTACCATCTTTTAGGATTGGCGGTTCAAATCTGAGATTCAATAGAGAAACCGTGAGAATTCCCTTGCTATCTGTAGTCGAACGATTACAATGTGGATATGTACACGATCAAACTCACTCCTGCCTTCGAGAGTTGGCTTGCCGGCTTGAAGGATAACACCACCCGCCTTCGCCTAGCCAGAAGACTGGACAAGGCGCAGCAAGGTAACCTCGGCGACGTGAAGTCGATCGGTAGCGGTCTTTACGAAATGCGTGAGCATTTCGGCCCCGGCTGGCGGATGTATTACCTACAACGGGACCAAACACTGATTGTAATGCTTGGCGGTGGGGACAAATCCAGTCAATCCGCTGACATTAAAAAAGCCGCAGCAATTGCTGCCACCATGGAGGAGTAAGTCATGGACCAGAAAAAAATTCATATCTCCACATTGCCTGAATTCGACATGGCTAGTCATCTGAATAATGAAGAAGATATCGCCTCCTATCTGACCATGGTCATTGAGGATGGAGACGCCTCCGAACTTGCCCACGCCCTCGGCGTTGCCGCTCGTGCCCGTGGAATGAGCGAGGTTGCCAAGGCGGCCGGGATTACAAGGGAGGCCCTTTACAAAGCACTCCGGCCCAAAGCTCACCCTCGCTTCGAAACCATAAACCGTGTTTGTGCTGCTTTAGGAGTGCGCTTAGTGGCCAAACCGTTGCATGGTCGAGACCATATGTAGCACGACTAGAGGCACGAATTCTCACCATTTCGAGATTCTTTGGTTATCTCTTCTCTGCAGTTGCTCCATTTCTAAACAACTCTATTGAAATTGGCAGGTCTACACTCCCAGGAAGAAACTTAAATGATTCGACCTGCCTGTTCATTTTCAATGGCAGCACAAATCTCCATCCTGTTTTGCCCTATAGTGTCTTTTTATCTTGTACCTTGCCTGAGTCGCACTCTTTTTGTTTGACCCCACAGAAAACATATTTTTTTTGGTTTCTAGAATCATTTTTTAAATGAGACCGTTACGCGCCCTCATTTAAAGTGCCTTGCAATCGAAAAACATGTGACCAAGCGTCCAGGCTATTCACTAAACCAGTGACCTAGTCACGTTTGCAACAGAACCTTATTGGGAAATCAAAAAAAAATTTAATTAGTGAATAATACCATAATGATTCCACTCTACCTGATAGAGTGCCACGCACGAAACGTTACCATAACCTATGTCAAACGACTTTGCCCCTGAGGTGAAGCGGTTAGGCGACCAATCATCTATAGAAATGTCCTTGGATAAAATTTTTTTTATAGGTATAACCAATTTGACATATTGGAGCATAGCGTTGTACATATCCTCACTACTAACCAAATCCTATCGTTACAATATTGAAAATCAGCCTGATTTCCAACATTTTGACAGTTTAAGTGAGTCTTGAACAAATCCAGAGTTATTAAAATACGCATTTAGAAAGGAAAACTATTTTGAATAGAAGTAAAAAAATAATTGTGGTTTCTCATTGTATTCTTAACGCTAATGCTAAAGTCTGTCCTCTTGCTGAATACCCGGGCGTACTACGCTCCGTCATGGATGATTTTATTGAAGATGGAACAGGCATTGTGCAGCTCCCTTGTCCTGAAGCTTCATATCTTGGCATCAACCGTTGGGGTATGTGCTATGAGCAATATGATCACCCCAAATTTAGACGACATTGTCGCAGAATACTCCAGACCTCTATTGATCAATTGGAAGCCTTTGTAGCTGCGGGCTATGACATTCGTGGTGTCATTGGAGCAGATGGCAGTCCTAATTGCGGGGTGACCAAAATTCCATCAGGACTGATCGGTGGCGTTATTCGGGATACGAAGACTGTTGAGACACAGCTTGAACAGTTTCATTATCTCGAAGGTACAGGTGTCTTCATGGGGATATTCAGAGAGATGTTGTCAGAACGAAATATTTCAATTGAATTTATGGCCATAGATGAAAAAAATCCGCTAAATATCAAAAAAGAAAAGGAGTTGAGGAATGAATAAAATTGTATCCCGTACCGCTGTTTCAGTTATGCTGTTCATAGCGCTACTCGTCAGTTTTGCTGCAAATAGTTCTGCTTCAGACAATTCGTGGGAAAAGATTAAGGAAAAAGGCGAGTTGGTCGTCGGATTCTGTGCTCAGTATCCGCCATTTGAATTTAAAACTGAAACGGGTGAATTAAAAGGATTCGATGTGGATCTTGCTAATGCCATCGGTAAAGAACTCGACATTCCTGTCAAATTTAAAGATGGTGAATGGCAAAGCCTGATTCCGGGTATGGCGAAAGGCGATTACGATGTTTTAATCACCTGTATGGGCAAAACACCCAAGAGAATGGAAACAGTCAATTTCAGCGATGTATATGTCAAATTGACTGAAGTGATTGTTGTGCGAACAGATGACAATCAGATTCATGATAAAAAAGATCTCAAAGGTAAAACGGTAGGCGCCCAGATGGCGACAAGCAGTGAAAGGGTTCTTAATGGAATGAAGGATTTAGTTGGTGAGGCTAAGTTGTACAATTATACAACAGAGGCGTTTCTTGACCTGAAATTTAATAGAATTGATGCTGTTGTCAGCGGATTTGCCTACGCTGTTGTCCAGATTAAAAAAGACCCATCATTTAAAATTGTTGGGGCTCCTTTAAATGCCACAGATATCGGCATTGCACTGCCTAAAAATGCGGATGCCTTGACAGCAAAAATCAATGAGGCCCTCACAAAAATTGAGGCCAATGGTACACACAAAGCTATTTATAACAAATGGCTGAATGTCGGCCAGATGAATTAAGCAAAACTGGCTCGATTTCATGGATGGATTTCAGATCGATCTCATCTTTCTTAATAATAGGGAGCTTCTTATTGGGGCTGGCGTTACTCTTAAAATTACTGCGGTGTCTTTTGTGCTGGCCCTGATTATAGGTACGCTGGTGGGGCTAGGTCGCTCCCGTTCAGGACTGCTAAAAATACTTTTCACGCCCTATGTGGAAATTTTTCGTGGTACGCCTCTATTGATTCAGCTGTTTTTCATCTATTACGGGTTACCTTCTCTTGGTATTAATTTAAGTAACTTTACGGCCGCATATCTTGGTATTGGGCTGTGTGGTGGCGCCTATATTTCTGAAATAATTCGCGGAAGTCTCTATTCTGTAGACAAAGGTCAGTATGAGGCTGCAATGGCATTAGGCCTTTCAAATTACCAAACCATGTGTTTTGTCATCTTTCCTCAGGCCTTTAAAGTGGCTATCCCTCCGCTAATGAATTCGTTTTCTTCACAACTCAAGGAAACTTCGCTGGTATCTGTTCTTGCAATAAATGAATTAACACGGTCCGGCCAGATGGTATATTCCAGAACGTTCAGGCCATTTGAAATCTATCTGGCAGTAGGAGTGATGTATTTCATCATGACTTTTGTCGTGTCCATACTGTCACGACATCTGGAGGGAGTATTTCTCGCAAGTGAAAGGGTCTTTCGTAAAGAGTCGTCATTCTAAAGAAAAATTAATTATTCTGTAAGCGGATGACATTGCAAATAGGGATAACCTCAATGAAATAATACCATCTCTTTGGCTGCTTGAAATCCAATCCTGCGGCTACAACAGTTTGTGCCAATCAATTATTGCTTTCTGCATTTGTTTGAAAGCTGGAAATTGGGCTTTTGTGCCTGTATACTTATCCCCAAACCAGCGAACTGCTACTAGATCTGATCCATCTGATTAATGCCAGTTAGGCTATAGCGTTTTTCTACTTTGGTGAGGCTGTAATTAAGTTTCAGTTCATGCGGCAACTTCCCTGACACTGGGGGGCCTGGGCCAATAAGCACACCCCCGCAGCATTGTTATTTCCGACGGCCTTGGCTGTTTCAGAACCTTTGAGGCTTGTGGTCATATCCATGGTGCTTTCATTACCGGTGATAGCAGAGATCCTGAGAAGATAAGGCCTTTCAGGTGGCTCAATACCATCATCGGCAACGTAAAAAATGCGATCCGTGGAACCTATCATGGCGTCAGTAAAAAACATTTATCTCGTTATCTGGCTGAGTTTAATTTTCGTTTCAAAAGAAGATTTCGCCTGAAACTAATGGTTTCTGTATTGATAACATTTGCTTCGCAAGCAAATCCAATTCCTCAGCATCAGTTAAGGTTGGCTGAGGATTGGTCGTATAATTAGATCCTTAAAAATGAGATAAAGGGGTGTCAAAAAATGTAACACCGTCCATTTTGTAACAGGGAATCATACCCCTCTGTAAGTTTATGAATTTATCCTTAATATCCTCACCTAGCGCCAAGTTTGTTGCTCATATTTTTACCTACCTGCATCAATCCATTATCTTCGTCCTTTTGCAAAGATATCAATTGATCATAAGAATTTTTGAGGTAGGTATTCTTTTTGCTTTTATACCCATGGCATAATTACCATTTATAATGGTTTTTTGAATATACTCTCCAGAGAGAAGGTTCTGAACGGTCACCGTTAATAATGAACCTGAAGTGTCTGCCGATATAGACGTTCAAAATGTTAAGGTAATTATGTTAAAAAGTGCTTGAATCAATACAGGCTCACTTTTCTTGTTCTTCTCTCATTGCAAGTTTTTGATGAAGCAGTGGAAGTATGACAGCAAATAATAATTGATTTTTCGAATAACAGCTCAGAGAAACATAATGGAAGATATTCGACCACATCCGTAACAACTGCCATGAAGTGAATCATTCTCTAAGTCGCATTTATCATTTTCCTCAAGGCAGTATCGTAGGGTAAAAAAGAATTTACAAAACATATTAATATAACTATACCGACTCGGCCTGGAATTTTAATTTCGTATGGTATATAACAAATTTGGAGTCGAAGACTCTTGAAAAATCCTGAAAATTAAACATCAACCGTTATTTTCTTATATTGGCGTATCAGGTGTTATTACTCAAGGGAGGCAGAGAGAATATGAAAATAAACTACTACAGTTGCAAAAAGCAAAGCAGCTGATTTCCTTACTATATTTTTGTTTGAATGATTTTTATAGGATGTTGATATGATGAAAAAACTGCAAAAAATTGGGCCACGTATACTGATTCCTGCTGTTAGCGCTACTGTGATATTTTCGATTACTCTCTATTTTATCGCAATTTCAACCATTAGCAGTATGGTCGAACAAAACCTTGACCATATTTCCCAATCAAAAGTGGCTGATATCGCCACAAGCGAGAAGCGTATCTCGGAAACGATGCTCGCTAATGCTGCGCTATTCAGCCGGGCCCAAAAAATTCAGGATGCGTATGAGACGGCATACAAAGGGGACCTGAACAATCCCAATGATCCCCAGATGGGATTGGCTCGTCAACAGCTGCGTGAATATTTTTTATCTATTGAGAATGGTTACAGGAATACTTTAGCAGGAAAGCCTCTTCGGCTTCATTTCCATATCCCACCGGCAAGTAGTCTTTTACGCTTGTGGAAGAAAGATCAGGATCAGAGCGACGACCTGAGTGATTTTCGAAATACTGTAAAGACTATCAATGACGGTAATCATAGTCCGATCACAGGAATTGAAATCGGTCGAGGAGGGTTTTCAATCCGTGGAATAGCCTCCATTCTATCAGTCAGCGGTAAATTCCTGGGATCTGTGGAATCACTATCCAGTTTTGATCCTGTGGTAAAATACAGCATTAGTAATGATAAGGAATATATTGCCGTATATATGAACAAGGAGTTCCTGTCGATTGCAACCCAATTACAGAATGCTTCAAGAAATCCTGTTATTGGCGATAAATTTGTGTATGTGTCGTCGACTGACAAGCAGGTCACAGATACTATTCTGACCCCCAATCTGTTAGCAAAGGGGCAGACAGGAACAAAGTCGGTACGGATTGACGATTATTTTACTACTGTATTTCCAATTAAAGACTTTAGCGGTAAACAGATAGGGGTCATGGCATATGTATACAATGCCGAGAGCCTTTATGCAGCGCTGTATACTTTGCAATTGGGTATAACCTTATTGTGCGTTGTGCTTCTGTGCGCCATCATTATTCCTCTGTTTTTTAGTGTTCGGTCAGTCACTGTTCCCATCAATCGTACAGCGGCTATGCTGAGAGACATAGCCGAAGGAGAGGGAGATCTAACAAAGCGTTTGGAGATAATCAAGCGAGACGAGTTAGGTGAATTGGCAGGATGGTTCAATACATTTCTTGATAAGCTGCAGGGGCTGATTAAAAAGATCGCTGACAACTCAAGCATCGTAAATCGTTCATCCGGCGAATTTTTAGAAATCGCAGAACAATTGTCTAAGGGGACTAGTGAAACCTCCAGCCGAGCTAACAATGTCTCCACTGCTGCTGAGGAAATGAGCGCAAATTTGAATAATGTGGCTGCAGCTATGGAACAGTCCTCTACCAACGCTTCCATGGTAGCAACCGCTGCTGAAGAAATGACTGCTACCATAAACGAGATTGCTCAAAATGCCGAAAAAGCAAGAAGTGTCTCCAGTCAGGCTGTGCAGAAGTCCAGTGAAGCTTCCGCTCAAATGGAAAGCCTTGGACAGGCGGCCGTGGGTATCAGTAAGGTAGTAGAAACCATTACTGAGATATCCGAACAGGTTAATCTTTTAGCTTTGAATGCCACCATTGAGGCAGCAAGAGCAGGCGAAGCTGGTAAAGGCTTTGCCGTCGTAGCTAATGAGATCAAGGAACTTGCCAAGCAGACTTCGGCCGCAACCTTGGAGATCAAAGAGAAAATCGAAAATATTCAAGGCAGCACTGAGGGTACAGTAAGCGGTATCAATGACATTTCACAAGTCATCCACAGCGTCAACGAAATTGTAGGAGCCATCGCCACGGCCGTTGAGGAACAAACTGCAGCCACAAAGGAGATAGCCAACAATATAGCTCAGACTTCTCAAGGTATCCAGGAGGTCAATGAGAATGTTAATCAAAGTTCAACAGTTGCCGCAGAAATTACTCAGGATATTACTGTGGTCAACAATAGTGCCAGAGAAATAGCCAGCAGCAGTGACCAGGTAATGCGTAGTGCCGATGAACTCAAACGGATGGCTTCTGAACTCAATATTATTGTTGCGGGTTTTAGAGTTTAAGACCAATTCTTGATTAGTAATGCTCCTCTTGGAAATGGAAAATCCGTTGTTTCATTTAGCGATTGGGCAATCTTTCAAAGCCCTCAGTTGGGTATCTCCTTGCTGAGGGCAGCCTTCGTACTACTGAGGAAGATAAAGAGTCGGTTTGGCAATCAACTTGGATGGTCAGTTTCATAGACTTTCAAAAAAGGTTCATGGTTAATGTTTTAGGCAAAAGGAGTATGACAAGCCGAAGTATCATATATATTGACACCCTAGTCATGTAGTAGTTACGACTTGATCTGACAGTTACCAGTTTTTCCGAGGCGATTGTCAGGTCAGTTTGCGTTCAGGTATTTATCCTGCCATATTTCCTTTCCATCCTCAAGTGCTTGCATTGGGGTTCTGCCACAACACATTTTACCTTGATGGGTTCTCTCGGTATTGTAATGGAAGAGCCAGTCATCGAGATCATTTTGCAGTTCCTCTAGAGACCTGTATATTTTTTTGCGAAAAGTAATTTGGTAAAATTCCTGCAGTACAGTTTCATGGAATCTCTCACAAATTCCATTTGTCTGTTGGGATCTGGCCTTGGTCTTGGTGTGTTCGATGTCATTAATAGCCAGGTATAATTGATAGTCGTGGTTTTCAGCCTTACCGCAATATTCCGCACCCCTGTCTGTCAGAATGCGCAGTAAAGGTAACTGGTGCATTTCAAAGAAGGGTAATACCTCATCATTAAGCAGATCTGCTGCTGTGATCGGAGTTTTGGTAGAGTAGAGCTTGGCAAAGGCTACCTTGCAATGGGTGTCGACGAAGGTTTGCTGGTAGATTCTGCCGACACCCTTCATTGTCCCAACATAGAAAATATCCTGGAAACCACGATAACCAGGATGCACAGTCTCTATTTCTCCTGAAACGGCATCGTCATTCTTTTTCTTCTCAAGAGCCTGGACCTGCGATTCGGTAAGAAATGAGATTTTCTTTTGCCATTTTCTCTTCCAGGGCTCTCAGTCGGTCCTTGAATCGGCCAAGCTGGTGACGGAGCCAGACACATCTCACACCGCTGGGAGAGATAAAGATTCCACGTTTCCTCAGTTCATTGCTTGTTCGAACTTGGCCATGAGCCGGTTTTTCTACTGCATATGTCACTACTGCGCATTCCGTCAACTCTTCGACTCGATTTTTTATATTAAGTTTCCGGCGGTTTTGGTCTATGAGGCCTTGAACGCCACCGCTTTCAACAGCATTTTTATAGCGATAAAAAGTATCCCGCGACAGGCCCATTATTTTGCAAGCCCTTGAAACGTTGCTGAGTTCTTCGGCAAGATTGAGAAGTCCGATCTTGTGTTTTACGATACGTTCGTTACCATTGAGCATGAGAGTTATCTCCTATAGTTTCGATGTTTGGTTGGCACCTTTATCAAAACTGGTAACCCTCATCTTTTCAAGTGAGGTGTCAGATCAAGTCAAAACTATTTCAATTCAATTATGATTGCCATATTGAATATTCATCAAAACACCAATGATAAAGAGTTTAAAGTGCGTACTGTATCCAGGAACTTGAATCACTCCTCAAACCTAACAACATAAAATTAAATTCAGATTTGAGGTTATCCATGAACATCTTTACCTCAGTCGTGAGAGGGCATAGCTGAGCATAATTCCTGATATGTATTACACTTGAACACTCGCTCTTTATAATTCAGCTATTTGCTTAATGCGTGAGAGAATGGTCGGAACCCTGGATAGACTCGCCCCATCCGGCGGAAGATGACCTGAGAGGGCCTCGCGAAATCGGTGGCTTTCTAAAATCTCCCGGAAGCTCTCGATCAGGTGCCGCTGCCAGGTCTTCCGTCCAATAACGCCACTATATCCTCCATGTCGTGGCTCATCAGGTAATCACCTTCACCACGGCTTCTGAAGGCTGCCGGCTTGCACGCCAGAAAATAAGGTCTCGTGATCATGTGGATGCGTTTCCCCGATGGTAGAGTCTGGAACGTTGCCGCCTCGAAGGCATCCTGGTACCATTCACTCCCGAAGCCGAGCAACTTTGGATTAGTGGGCATGACGTCCAGGAGAAGGTTGCCCGCTTTCTATCGGCAAATCGGGCCACCCTCGGTATCTTTTTGAAAACAACCTGCTCGCAACTGTTCGGCCAACTGATAATATTCCGCCATGGTCGCTACTTCGGTGATGACATCCACATTTTGCGTGGCACCGGCGGGGCTGCCATATCTGTGAGAAGCAGACCTGTGGCGCAACCACCCAGGAAAACCAGCCGGTCGACCAACTCGTCAAGGAGTTCGACTACCGCTTCCAAGATCTCAAGGTTGGGGTTAGATATCCGATGCATATTGCTCCAGCCGAATTTGCAGTTTTTTTGTTGCGATTTTTTTTCTCTCTCTGGCTCGGCCGTTGCGAACCGCGTCCACCAAAATCAAGAGCTCGTAAAGATTCTTATCGGTGCACGCTGCCTGGGGGTACCTGCTTATATAATGGCTGAAAGGCGATCCCACGTACCTCGCCGTTCGGATCAGGCCAGACCGGAGGAGGCTCCGTCACAGTGCTGACCAATAACTCCGCGAGTGGAGGGGCCGCGTAGGCGGTCGGCATCTCCCTGGTCATCTCTCCCTGCTCGGCCCAAAAAACATATTTAAGACCATGGATGAGAAATTCCTCGAGATTTCTGAAATGAGGTACGATCCTCCCCCCTGGCGTACTTTCAGGTTTGCAGCTAAGGTTCGCTTGAGTGCCGAATGCGTCTGGGAAGGGCTCATCCCTAGTTCTACAGCCCAAATAGCATATGACCATGGCCGTAATCTCATCACAACCAACTTGAGCAGTTATTTCTGTGTCGCTCAGCGTGAGTGAATTATGCTGCCCCCGTTACTGCTTCAGCCCTGATGCAAAATCTTGCTCACATCCCGCCAGTCGAGCAGCCGCGTCGTTGAACGTTGCTGCGATGTCTTCCTTCCGTAGACCACCACATTATCCAGGCGTAGGGAAAGGCCTGCTGTCTGTATTCTCCCGGCAAGCTGTTCAAATCCTCTAAAAAAATCAGAAGCTGCCGTCGCTACCGATTTGCCCTCAACAGTGTGCAGACAATCACCACGCTGTACCAGCACATCCAATTCCAACCCACGGATTTCACGATAATGGTATAGAATCGGCTGCTCATCCTGGTGGGCTAGTGCTTCCGACACCACCCAGCTATTCGAAATAGCATCACTCAGAGGATGCAACCGGAGTTGTCCTGGCTCTCTTATCTGCAGAAGCAAACAGGCCAGGCCGGTATCCAGGGAATGAAAGATTGATCTCTTACGCAGTGCGTCCCGCGCAGAGCTTGAGAAAGCTGGAAGAGGTTAGTAAGTCACCGACATTCATGACCTGACGGACATCACGCTGCACATAAGGCTTATCCGGAAAGGTTGATTACATAGCGTGGTTTATCCTGCCTGCCTGGGGCCGGTCACTGCCACAACGGGATAGCATTCATCGAGTAGCAACAACCTGTTTGTGAGTTTTCTCGTAATCATGAAATCTACGACAATTGCCAATACATAAATTGTCAATCGAAGTTACAATTTATGTAGCAAATAGTGTTTTACCCAGATTAGTGGGGCTTGCGATAAGTTTTTACCCCCCACTGTAGAGAACACACTCAACCGAGGTTTCGCACCAACCGCCCGAATCCTCCCGGAATAGTTCCCGAGGACCAGAAAGCCCGCCCCTGTTTATAATCGACAAACCAATAGCCACCCGGTTTGCGCTGAGCTGCGACAAAAACAAAAGGCTGTTCCTTGGAAAAGCAGAGCTTTAAAAATATTCCTTTGTTGTTTTTCTCCGGCTCCATCAGTGACATGGCCTCCTCCATACGTCGGCAGTCGCCAATCGGAAAATCCGGCAAAGTTTTGTTTGTTCAACTCTTCGATATTTCTTTGAATCGTTCGGATCGAGCCGATATCAAGACCAGCTTTTTGCCACATAAGCGATGTTCGCTGGTCGATGACCACTTCAGGGCTGGAGGAGGAGACAAAAGAATTGTCAAACCTCCCGGACGGATTGTATTCGGAATCAAAAAAGTTCCATTTTTTGATTACCTCGGCTATCTGATCATCATTTATATAGTCCTGCTCAGAGGGCAGCAGAATACCTTCCCCGGTAAACGGATTTTCCGTAGCATCGGGAAGTGGAGTTCCCATATCCTCCTTAATAACGACTTCTAATCTCGGCACCACCAACCGCGAGTCACCCCCATCGAGCACGTTATCAATAAGCCACTGTTTAATTTGCTCATTAATCGCATAACTTTTCTCGAAAATTGACGAACTGCCCTGATTTTTAACACACTGCCGGATAATCTCCGGCGGCGCTTTTATTTCCGCCATAATCTTTGCATGTTTGACCGCTCTTTCCATCAGACACAGCTTCGGCTCGTCCCCCCAATTATCTACAAAAAAATAGTAGACGCACTCCTCATTGTTTCTTACTCTTTCTCGACCACCCCAGGATTCAAAGGTCCCGAAGGAAATGTCCGGAGTCATCTCCCAATCAATAGAACTTATGACCTGGTCGCCGACTTGTACTTTGTGAAACATACCCATAATTTTCTCCACCTGCGCCAATGCATGGCTATTTTATTATCTCCTACCATTATGAATTTGCTTATTATCATGGCTGGAGTAACATTGATTGCCTAGGAGGCTGATTCAAGATGCCGTTTTGGCTAAAAAACAATAGTAATCATTATCATTATGTCTACCCGTAAACGACTTGACATACGAAAAAGAGGCTATCCTCTTCCAGGCGGCGTCACCAGGCTTGAGGAGGGAACAAACTTTGCCGTCTTTTCGCGCCACGCCAGCCGGGTAACCCTGGTCATAGATCACTGGCCGAAAGATGCCACGCTGCCCAAACGTCTTGAATTTGAGCTCGATCCCACAGAAAACCGAACCGGCGATATGTGGCATATTCTGTTGACAACCCATCAACAGAATTTCTGCTACGGCTATCGATTCGACGGTTCTGAGAAACATGCGGGACAGTGCCTGATATATGATTATTCAAAGATCCTGATCGATCCATACAGCAAGGCACTTCTACCGAGAAAGTGGGGTGAAGCAGCGGAATACGGCAAAAAACCTTGCTGCAGGATAGTACATGAGGATTTCGACTGGAAAAAGGATCGGCCACTGAAAACGCCATTATCGGAAACCATCATTTACGAACTCCACATTCGCGGTTTTACCAAAGACAGCAGTTCCGGAGTTGCCGCACCAGGTACCTATCTTGGAATCATTGAAAAAATTCCTTACCTGAAAAGCCTCGGCATAACCGCCGTCGAACTCATGCCGGTCACCGAATTCGATGAAAATGATACCGTTTTCCGTAACCCAGAGACCAACGAACCTCTCAAAAACTTCTGGGGATACAACCCGATATCTTTTTTTGCCGTGAATCCCGGATACGCCAACAACACCGCGGAGGCTATCAAGGAATTCAAGACAATGGTCCTGGCCCTGCATGAGGCCGGGATCGAAGTCTTTCTCGACATGGTCTACAACCATACGGGCGAGGGACGTGTTGATGGGACGACCAGCAGTTTCAGGGGAATAGACAACCCGATTTATTACCTCCTGGATAAAGATAACAATTACCTGAATTTTTCCGGCTGCGGCAATACTGTAAATTGTAATCATCCGGTTGTTCGCCATCTCATTCGCGACTCCCTGCGCTACTGGGTGACCGAGATGCATATTGATGGTTTCAGGTTCGATCTCGCCTCCATTCTCGGGCGGGATCAGCAGGGCCATGTTCTGGCAAACCCGCCGATGATTGAAGCGATTGCCGAGGATCCGGTTTTACGTGACACAAAGATGATAGCCGAGGCCTGGGATGCGGCCGGCTTGTATCAGGTTGGTTCCTTCTCCCACGACTCCCGCTGGACAGAATGGAACGGGCGCTTCAGAGATGATGTGCGTGCCTTTATGATCGGCAATAATAACACAGTCACTTGTCTGGCCACCCGTATCGCCGGCAGTTCCGATCTCTATCAGTCAAGCGGCAGAGGCCCCTTATGTTCCATTAATTTCCTGACCAGTCATGACGGTTTTACCCTTCGGGACCTTGTCAGCTTTGACCGGAAACACAACAGGGCAAACGGAGAAGACAACAGGGATGGGGACAACCATAACCTGAGCTGGAACAGCGGCAGGGAAGGCCTGGTCTGTTCGCCCCTGATACAACGTCTCCGCCTGCGCCGGTCGAAGACCTTCACAGTCTTGCTGTTTCTCTCCCAGGGTGTGCCGATGATCTGCGCCGGAGATGAATTCGGCCGCACACAAAACGGCAATAACAACGCCTGGTGCCAGGATAACCAAACCAGCTGGCTGGACTGGTCACTGCTTGAGACCAACCAGGGATTTCACCGATTTTTCAAGGGATGTATCGCTCTTCGGAATGCACATGCTCTTTTCAGAAGAGAGGATTTTTTTCATCCGGCAGGCAAGGCTTCGGAAGAACAGCCATCCCCAACAATTACCTGGCAGTACCTCATTCCCGGAGAACAGAACTGGACAGCCGACTGCCATGGTCTTGCCTTTCTCTTGACTACGGCAACTGAGGAAGAAAAATCGAGCGATTTCTTCGTCATGCTTAACGGTAATAAAGGCCAGACCCTCTATTTCAAGGCCCCTGAACCGCGGAAAATGGGACGGACCTGGTATCGTATCATCGACACCGCGGCAGAATCTCCGGGAGATTTTTTTCCTCTTATTAGTGCGCCTCCTCACTCGGCAAAAAACTGCATCGGTGTCCCTCCTTTCGGCTGTGTTGTTTTACAATCGGATTTTTAACAGCTTCCGGATTATTTCCATTTAATGATGAATTGGGCTCGGATTAACCAGGATGAACCCCTGTGCAGATAAGTGACTGAAATATAATCAAACTTGAACAACCCGTAACAGCTTAAGAAAATCTTTGGCAGGGTAATCTTCTTATGCTAATGTAATTGATAGGTTGCTATTATAATAAATCTATAATGATAATACATTTGCAGCTATTTTTTCTTGCCCTCAATTACTCAAGGGAGTTTACTACCTCCCTTAAATGGAGATGTTCTTTACCTTAAGAGCGAAATACCATGACACAACTCTTACTCTTGGGTGATTCACTCGTTGCCGATCATGACTGGCAATCGCGGATGCCCTCCTACAAAATTACAAATCTCGGCATTCCCGGAATAATGGCTGCCGACCTGCTGGCATCCCTGCCGGAAATCAAGAATCAGGTTCAACATGCAGATGTGATCATGATAGTGGTGGGCACAAATGATCTACTCGCCGGCGATTTCGAATTCATCAACACGCTGAAAAAAATACTCGTTCAGCTGAATCATGATTTCCCGACGGCCGAAATTGTGGTCAACAGCCTCTTTCCCATGCAACTCCCCGATACACCAGATTATATGATTTCCAATCTCAACTGCCAGATCGAGGCTTTTACCATGCAGACCGGTTGTTGTTTTCTTGACAGCCACACTCGATTGAGCAACTCGGACCAACCTATTTTCCAGGAGGATGGAGTTCATCCGACCGAAGCAGCCTACGAGATATGGACACGCGCCCTGCTGGAGCACATTGCCTTTCTTATTGAAAATGACTAAAGTGCTCAATCGTCGACTTTCAATTACAAGATTTTCTCCAAGGAGTATTATAGATGCATCGTAAATATATTTTTTTCATATTTAGTGTTCTTTTTTCCCTCACCTTGATTTTTCTGCCGCAACAAAGTCCGGCGATGCCAAAAGCATCAGCGCCGGCAGACAAGCCAATGAGTAGCGGAACGGTCATAGAGACCATGAATTCCTCCGGCTACACCTATCTGCTCGTTGAGAACGGAGCCGAAAAAACCTGGCTGGCCATCCCCGAGACAAGTGTTAAAAAGGGAGAGGTCGTTAAATACTACCAGGGAATGGTTATGAATAATTTTACCAGCAAAACTCTTGATCGCACCTTTGAGTCTATTGTCTTCAGCCCGGGCTTAGTAGAAACGAAAGCGAAAGCCGCCGGGCAAGCAGCACCTGACGACTCATTTTCCGCCGCGGTTAAAGCCGAGGAGGCAACCGTGAAACCGAAAGTCTCAATGGCAATGTCCGCCGGCAGTAATGGCGCGATTGTTCCTCTTAAAGAAATCTCCATCGAAAAAGCAAAAAGCGCCAACGGCTATAGTGTGGGAGAAATCTTCGAAAAAGCCAAACAGCTTAACGGTAAAAAAGTCCAGGTACATGGCAAGGTAGTGAAATTCAACCCAATGATCATGGGCAAAAACTGGGTACACTTGCAGGATGGAACCGGAAATCCGCTGCACAACAGTCATGATTTGGTGGTTACCACCCAGGAAACCGTTGATGTAGACAGTATTATAACTATTGAGGGCGTACTGGCGGCCGACAAAGATTTTGGGGCCGGCTATAAATACGCCGCCATTGTTGAAGATGCCGTCGTCATTAAATAAAGGCATTTTGCCGGAATAAGTAATAAAGGCAGACTGAATATGCATTTTCTACTGGTGGGACCAGGCGCACTTGGTTGTCTGCTCAGTTCTGTGGTCTCAAAAGGTATGACCGACACTGATCGGCTGACGATTCTCGATTATAATGGCGAGCGGGCCAATCACCTGAACAAAAATGGAATCAACTACCACCTCGATGAACAACTGATAAATGTTCCGGTCAGGGTAGCCTCTGATCCGCACTTACTCGATGCCGTGGATGTCGTGCTTCTTTGCGTCAAATCCTATGATGTGCTCAATAGCCTTGAATTCTGCAAACCGATTTTATCAAAAAAAGTACTGCTTATTTTCATGCAGAATGGCATTAGCCACCTGGAACTGCAGGAACATCTATGCCGGGCTACCGCAGCCTTTGGCACCACCACCGAAGGCGCTACCCTGTTGAGTGCCGGTCAGGTCCGGCACGCCGGCAGCGGTGTAACATATCTGGGTTTTCTGGAAACTCCGGAGGACCAGGCTGCCGCACTCTTACAAAAAACCTGTGACGTTTTTTCTGCCGGAGGACTGGAGGTTCATCTCACTGACAATATTCTGGGAAGACTCTGGGCGAAACTTTTTGTAAATGCCGGCATAAACGCCCTGACCGCCATCCTTGACTGTAACAATGGTGATCTCCTCACGCTGCCGGGAATAGAAAAACGCATGAAGGCTGCAATTGAGGAATCAAGGCAACTGGCCGAAATTAATAATATTCCAGTCATGGACGAACCATATGAGGCTACCCGGCAGGTGTGCAGGAAGACGGCCAAAAACGTTTCTTCCATGCTCCAGGATGTAAGAAAAAAACGGCGTACGGAAATTGATGCCATTAACGGAGCCATTGTTGTACTTGGCAAAAAATTTGGGATCGATACCCCGGAAAACAGTCTCCTTTGTACCCAGGTAAAAAAACTTGAAGCCGCTTATCTTAGAAACTAATTGTGCTCTTTCCCCCGGAGTGACTATTTCGACACCTATTGCGACACCTCTCCCGATTCAGGAGATAGGCTTTGATTTTGACGGGGTAATCGCCGATACCGCCGAAGCATTTATTCGTCTGGCCTGTACCCGGTACGGCTACTGCTCATTCACCCTTGAAGATATAACCAATTTCGAATTGGAAAGTTGCCTCGATATTCCTCTCAATCTGGTTGAGACAATTTTCACCGATATTCTTACCGACTCTCTCGCCACCGGCTTGCAACCGATATCGGGGGCGCTGCAATGCCTTGAGCAGTTTACTTTAACCGGCAGAGTAAACATTATTACTGCCCGTCCACTGCAAAATCCCGTCTTTGACTGGCTCGACCGGCACCTTGGTGAATCAGCCAAAAAGAACATTCAGGTTATCGCTACCGGTGACCATAACGACAAAGTCCGCCACATCCATCAGCACGGCCTGAAATATTTCATCGACGACCGGGCCGAAACCTGTAATCAACTGGCCGGTGAAAACATCATTCCCTTTGTTTTCACCCAACCCTGGAACAGAGACCGCCATAACCTGCAGACGGTTGCAAACTGGGATGAGATCCGGGCCCTCGTTTTCTAAGGTGAAATACTATGAAATGTCCTCACTGCAACAATGAAATAGAAAGCCATCGAAATCCGACTCCAACCGTTGATGTCATCATTGAAATCAGAGATCAGATAGTACTCATCGAAAGGAAGAATCCGCCGTTTGGCTGGGCTCTACCGGGAGGCTTTGTCGATTATGGTGAATCTTTTGAGACGGCTGCCCTGCGGGAAGCAGAAGAGGAAACGAGTCTTAAGGTAAGGGAGCTTCGCCAGTTTCATACCTATTCAGAGCCTGACCGCGACCCGCGCGGGCACACCGCGTCCACCGTGTTTATCGGCAAGGCGGACGGCTCCCCCAAAGCAGGTGACGATGCCGCCCACGTGGAGCTTTTCAGCAAAGATAATTTACCGACCCTGGCATTTGACCATGCCAGAATCCTGTCGGATTATTTTAATAGCAGGAAGTAAGAAAACTTACGGCACAATGGCTCAGGACGATTTTTTTCGTTCTGAGCCATCAATCTAAAATATTGTCCGCAACACCCAATAGCTGAAAAGACCCACACCTATGGATCCATAAAGCATTACTCAGGGTGTACAGCTACTGCCGTATTTCTTGGCAATGAGGCCAAAGGCGGCAAGCCCGACCAGCCCGGCCGCCACCGGAAGCAATAACTCTTTCATCAGAAATTATCCCCTTATTTTCGAGCCTGCCCTCTTGCGCAGACGAATTGAGGCAGGCGTTACCTCGACCAACTCATCGTCGTTAATATAGGCAATACATTCTTCCAGGGACATAGTGACCGGCGGGGTTAATACAACCGCGTCATCTGTTCCGGAAGCCCGCATGTTCGTCAGCTTCTTGCCTTTTGCCGGATTTACAACCAAATCCGTCGACCGGCTATGCTCCCCGATGATCTGCCCCGGATAAAGAGGTGCTCCGGGATGAATGAACAATTTTCCGCGTTCCTGTAGATTAAATAAGGCAAAGGCCACGGCAGTGCAAGGTTCTTTAACAATTAGAACGCCATTGACACGGTTGATGATATCTCCGGCATACGGACCGTATTCGGAAAAAACATAGGCCATCATGCCCATGCCTTTGGTGTCCGTCATAAACTGGGAACGATAGCCGAGCAGCCCGCGGGTCGGAATATTGAACACCATTCGGACCATGCCATTGGCACTGTTCATTTCCTCGAGCTGGCCTTTCTGTTTGCCTAGTTTTTCGATGAC
This sequence comes from uncultured delta proteobacterium, assembly GCA_963835305.1. Classification (GTDB taxonomy): domain Bacteria; phylum Desulfobacterota; class Desulfobulbia; order Desulfobulbales; family Desulfocapsaceae; genus Desulforhopalus_A. The sequence continues at coordinate 185,812 of CAWIEU010000002.1, read as the reverse complement.
CGCGCCCTGATACAGCTCATCGACATCGACGGTCAGTTTCTCATAGGGTTCAAAAATCTTTCCGCCCTCTTCCCTGTAGATAACCTGGGGCCGGGTAACCTGGAATTCATACCCTTCCCGCCGCATCTTTTCTATAAGGATGGAAAGATGCAGTTCGCCACGACCGGAGACCTTGTACCCCACGGCATCTTCCAATGGCTCACACTGCAATGCCACATCGGCGAGAATTTCACGCTGCAATCGGTCATTGATATGGCGAGAGGTGACAAACTTGCCTTCTTTACCGGCAAAAGGTGAGTCGTTGGGAATAAAGTTCATCGAGATGGTCGGTGGATCGATGGTAACCAGCGGCAATGGGCGGGGGTCGTCCTGATCGGTAAAAGTTACTCCAACCGTCACGTCATCCATTCCGGCAACTGCGACGATTTCTCCAACCCCGGCTGAATCGACGGCGATTTTGCCATCACATTCAAACTTAAAAATCTTTGATATCCTCACCGGTTTGATAGACCCGTCACGGCGTGCCACAACGATCGGTTGATTAAGGTGCATGGAGCCGTTCAACACTTTACCGATACCCAACCTGCCCAGATACGGTGAATAATCAATGGTACCGACCTGCATCTGCAACGGCTCATCGCTTGAACCGGTAGGTGCCGGAGTATGATCGATGATCATCTGGGAAATATGGACCATGCTGCCGCCATTTTCCACAGGATCTTCTGGGTCAAGCAGAGAATAGCCGTTTTTAGCTGAAGCATAAACGACAGGAAAATCAAGAACATCATCAGGGGCGTTGAGTTTTACAAACAGATCAAAGACCTGATCGACCACCCAATCGCAACGAGCGGCCGGTTTGTCGATCTTGTTGATGACGACGATGACCGGCAGATTATTTTCCAGGGCTTTTTTTAGCACAAAATAGGTCTGGGGCATTGGGCCTTCCTGGGCGTCGACCAGCAGCAATGCACCATCCGCCATCCGCAGAACCCGCTCCACCTGACCACCAAAATCAGCGTGTCCGGGAGTATCGATAATATTGATCCAGTAATCCTTGAAGGTGTAGGAACCATTTTTAGCGGTAATGGTGATGCCACGTTCACGTTCCAGATCCATGGAGTCCATCAACCGCTCGGATACCTCCTGGTTTTCCCGAAACATTCCGGATTGTTTAAAAAGCTGATCCACCAACGTTGTCTTACCATGATCAACATGGGCGATAATTGCCACATTACGAATTTTACACTGTTCCATCTTGTGCCTGTAAGGCCTCCGAATACTACAGCTTCCTCTTCTCGTATTGAGAAGGCTACCGCCTGATTATATAAATAAAAAAAAGCACTGGCTTCAACAAGCAGTGCTTTCAATACACAATTTCCAAGTTGAAAACTTCATAGCATACCCGACAACTGCTTTTAAAGCAAGGATGACATTCGGGCTTAATAATAACCACTAATTTCGCATAAACCATTAAAGTTGCGATAAAACAAGTCTACGGGCTTTGGCGGAACGAGAAAGAGCCGGAACATTCTCATCGATATAGTCGAAGACCTTCGGACGTTTATTTTCAGCCGGACGCATTATCCGGCCAATAACCTGAAGCAACCGGCCTTCAAAGCTAATGGGAGTCGTCAGGAAAAGAGTGGAGAGACCAGGGCAATCAAATCCCTCGCTGATCAGCTGCAGAGTGGCGACAAGCACCTCAACCTCTCCAGCCCGCACGGCTTCGACGATCTCATGCCTGATCTCCGGGGGAAGCTGCCCATGGAGCAGCTTCACTCTTACGCCCTGTTGTTGTAATTTTTCCTCAAAAAAGCGGCAATGGCTCACTCTGTCGGAAACCACCAGAACCGTCCCGCTGTCCGGCTCCCGGATAACCCGGAGGATATCACCAAGAATTTGCCGGTTTCTCCCTTCATGACGAACAAGGGCTTTAATCAGCGCCTGATAATCTCCGCGGTACCCGTAGGTAAAGGGAGTGACGGCCCGAATGACCTCCGGTGCCAGGATTGCGCCGGTTGCCTTCAACTCATCCTGGTTGACCTGATGCAGTCGATCTCCCATATAGAAATAGATCAGCTTGGTCATTTCATCATCGCTGCGATAGGCAGTTGCCGAGAGCCCCAACTGATAATGGCAGTCAAATCCGGCAACCACGTCGGTGAAGAGATTCGCCGGTACCCGGTGACATTCATCGACAATCAGGTGGCCGAAAAGAGGGACAAGCTCTTCGACGCGTTTTCTGGCGCTGTTGACGATACCGATGGTGAGTGGTGCCGGATCGAATTTGCCATCCCCTACCAGCCCCGGTTCCACGCCGAGAAACTCACGGGCACGCTCCTGCCATTGATATAACAGTTCCTTGGTATGTACCACGACAAAGGCCGGCTGCCGGCGATGTGCGATAAGGGCAAGCGCCATGACTGTCTTGCCGCTGCCGGTGCCGGCCTCGATCACTCCAAACGATTTTTTTTCCGCTATAGCCACAGCCTCCTGTTGATAGGGGCGCAAGGTACCGACAAAGTGAAAATCAGTCTCCGGCAGCAACCTTCTTCGGTCGATTATAGTTGGATTTTGGCCGGTGAGTTGCCGGCAGAGAAACACTGCCTGGTTGGCATAGCCACGGGGAAATCGGAGGCCACCCGGTACGGGATCATAATATTTCAACTGAGACTTGAGTTTCTTTCCTATCCAGCGACCATATTTTTTGGCGGCCAAATATTGCGGATTCTCAATGGTCAGCCTCTTCTTCAACTCCTGTTCAAGCTCAAAATCAATACCTGATATAAGGCAGTCTGAAGTTACGGTAAGCGTCGGTTCCATGGCAGGTATAGAATGTGAACGGTGGGTTTTGGGTTCAACGGCAGGGAAGCACTTACGTGATGCCCGTTACACTCATTTGCCGGGCCATGCCTGCGATTTTATTGCCGCACTTTTACATTTTTGATCTCTTTTTACCATAAGATTCGTCGGTTAGCTGTTCAACCAAAAAGGTAATGGTTTCCGAGAATGGTTTTCAGCTTCAAACTTTGCACATTTCCCGATTATTATGGCTTGCAGTTTCATACCGCAATCGTTAATACTAGCGCAGTCTATTGTCAGACAAACTCAACAAGACCAATACTAAAATAATGCGTAAACTTTTTGTCTTTTTTTTATTTATCCTGCTCTCTTCTGCAGTTTTTTCCTGTCCGGCCGCGGCAGCGACGCCGGAAGATTTTATCACCCTCAATCTGCCGGAAACCGTTATCGCCAAAGCGACTACGGCCATTCTTCCCCTGCGCATCGATGCCCACTCAAAATCCATTGAGGGAGATATAGACATCATCAAAATCAGCGAATTGCGATTGACGGACAACAATCTCGCCTGCCGCCTCCATTTAGTAGGCAACAAACTGGTGCTCCGTACAGAGTTCGCCGGACATGATATAAAACTGAAGGTAGGGACGGTGGAAATAGATTTTAAGACAGATGCCGCCATTCGATTTGATGCAAAAAAACAGACGCTCTTTATCAAACCGATAGTAAAAGATATTTCAGCAGGCAGTACCGGAGCAGGTGCCGATATAGGTCAGGTGCTGATCGCGGTGTTGAACGGCAGGGAGTTTCCTGTAAAGATACAGAAACTGGATCCTCTCATCGCAAAAGCCGGCTCGGAAACGATCACCATCAACACTACAATTGCCAACATCGAGGCGAAACCACAAGCTATCAGGCTCAGCTTGCTCCCTTCAGTTGCCACACAGTAAAAATAGCAAACAGGCTTCAACGGAAACAATTCACCCTACTCATTTTCAAAAGCGTTCACCACACCAGATCATCCGGAACCTCGTATCCGGCATAAGGATCTTCGGGATCGACGCTTTTACCGGGAGACGGTGAATTGATGGCAATAAAATTGCGATCACTGATTGACTGAATTTTCTCTATAACAGCCCTGGGAACAACCTCGTACTGATCGGCAAGTTCGACTATACCAAGGTGGCCATCGCTCAGCTGATCGGCTATTTCCCTGGTGACAAAGATACGCTGAATCTTACCCGTCACATTAAAACGATAGCTGATGCCGTTGTCGTCTTTTTCCAGCCGATGCTGTTCGATAAGCTGCTTGACTTGTGCGTCTTCCGCTCTTTTTTGCAGCTTGGCCTCCCGCTGCATGTTCAGCTTTCGAACGCGAGCTTTCTTTTTCTCTTCCGCCTGTTGCGCGAGAAGCACATTCTCATCGACAACAACCTGATTTTTCCCAACCTTTGCGTTCTGTTTTTTGCTTTGATGTTGCTGCTTTTTTGCCTCACTTACCTTCTTTTTATCTACCAGCCCCAACTGCAGCAACTGTTCCTGAAATGATTTTTTCATGAAGATCTCTACTCATACTATTGAACATAAAAGATAAACGCTCAGCGTTACCCCAGGTGGTTCTCCGAGAATAGGCATTTTTCTCAGATCGAGGCATTTCAGAAAAATAAGCACAGGCATATAGTTAATATTCCGAGCATTATTTTTCTGAAATAACGATGAGCTGGGGAAAAAGGGCATTCTCGGACAGCCTCCCAGGTACTGTCGAACGCTTACAGGCCTTCAAGCAAGGACTTCCCGGTTTCAATTACCGTGTTGAAAAAATTGTCGATATCCGCCTTTTCAGAGGCGGGATTGGAAACCAACAAACGCATGACCAACCGGCCATCAATATAGGCGACACCTATCAGACTCTTTCCATCCTGATAGAGCCGGGTACGAAGTTCCAGATTAAAAGCATTGCTCTCTTCTTCGGGAACCTTAAAACGAAAACAGACGTTGAAAGATGTCCGGGGAACTACCATTTCCAGCTCTGCGCTTTGATTAACCCAATCTTCCGCATATTCACACAGCTCGAGGTATTTTTCCACCCTGGCGGCCAGCCCTTCCCTGCCATAAAATTTCCAATCAAGAAACCATTTGAGACTGTCAACCCGGCGGCCGCACTGCAGCGAATAAGCGCCAAGATCTTCAACTTCACTGCTGTATTCATCACGAAAGAGATAACTTCCGTCCCCCGCACTCAGCACGGTTCCCAGAGTATGGTTGTTCTTATTAATCAAGAGGATGTTGCACATCAAAGCAGAACCCAGCATCTTGTGAAAATCACAGGTAAAAGAATCAGCTTCATCAAGTCCTGTAAGGAATTTTTCTCTCAGCGTCGGGCTGAGTACCGTCGCTCCACCCCATGCGCCGTCCACATGGAACCAGAAACCGTACTTCTCCCGAAGTTTCAATAACGATTCGATAGGGTCGTATGCCCCGCGAACCGTTGTGCCCGCAGTAGCAGCTACAAAAAAAGGCAGGCCGCCATTGACCTGCACCCTGTCAATGGCCTGTTCCAGTTTTTCCGGCTCCATGGCACCGAAACGGTTAAGCGGCACCTTGATTAACTGATCGGTGCCGATGCCGAGAATATTGGCAGCCTTGTCCATTGAATAGTGCGCATCGGCCCCAACAAATGCGAAAAGTTTCTTCTGGCCGAAAAGCCCCGTCTGTTTCACCGTATCGTTGCTGAGATTTCGGGCAATCATCATGGCAATCATATTGGCATTGCTTGAGCCGGTGGTCATTTGCCCTTCACCGTTTGAAAAACCGACTAACCGCAGCATCTGGCCAATCATATATTTTTCAATCAGGGTTGAAACGGGAGCCGACTCGAAGGTACAGGCGGAAACATTGGAAATTGCAGCGACGATCTCTCCGACTATGGAAGGGAGATTAGCCCCCACCCACATCCGATTGACAAACCCTGGATGGTTGGTCTTTACAGAGTAGGCGAGATACTTCTCGACCCAATGAAGAATCTCCTGCCAATCCCCGGTCTTTCCGGGTCGTTCAAGGTCAAGGATTCTACTTAGTTCGGCAGGACTATGGTAATCGAGAAATTTCCCGGTTCTCTGGGAAGCACGATATCGCTCGATCACTTGCAGAAGATGGTCAAATAATGTCTTCTCATTCATGACTACTGATTCAGATCATCCAGAATTATTTGTTGAAGAAATGCAAGACCTCGTAAAAGCGACGTTGCGTTTAAGAGCTGCATTGCGTTCCTTTTTGACCCCAATTAATTCGGAATTTAGAAATTATCAAGGAAATAATGGGTTACGATCTCCTCAAGGCGAGTACGGCATTTGCTGAAAAAATGAGCAAGGCACCGCACCAGCCGCCAAGAGTCAGATGCGGATCAGCGACCAGCAGAGGCCCCAGAAGAGCAGCCAGTAATATCCTGCTGGAGGAGATTATCGAACCATTGACCGCGGTAACATACAAAAAGCCGTATGTAAGCAGATACTGGCCTAAAACGCCGGCTATCGAACAGCCCAGTAAAAAAACCAGCTCCGTGGAATCAGGCCAGAAAATTATATCGTGAAAAAATATCAACATCAGGATCGTCCCCAAACCAAACATGAAAAACAGAATGGTCTGCGAATCGTGATATCGCCGACTGACATTAAGATAAATAATCGCTACCGCGGCTGTGATACCTGAGCTGAGCCCCCAGAGGTTCTCCAGCCTCAGCTTGATATCTCCAGGAGACAGCACCATCCATATACCTATGAAAGCCACCCCAAGGATGAGAAGGGAAGAGACGTCACGCTGGTTGCGCAGAAAAAACCAGGAAAACAGGGCAACAAAGAGTGGATACGTCATGTTGAGGATATTGGCCTCGGCTACCGATCCCACCTCTACGGCCTTATAAAAGCAAAAAACCGCTACGGTGTTAGCCACAGTGCGGCCTATAAGATAATGAAATCTTTTGGGCTGCAATCGCTGCCCCTGAAGAATCATCGTCGTAGCAACAACGACAAAACCAAGCAGAAATCGACTGAAGACAAAATAGGCCGGTGCAATATCGGCATACGCCGAGGACCAGCGGATGATAAGGGTAGCTAGATAAAAGAAGAAGGCGGAACCGAATACCGCAAGCCACCCGACAGCTTGCCGGGAAACCGAGGAGGAAGTCTCGAAAATCTGAGTATTCATAGGGTATGCATATTGCGCTGTAAAAAGCTATTCAAGTGTTCCTCCACTGCTCTCATGCCGAAACATCTTCAGTATCCATGTCTATTCATACCATAATGCGTAATATGAGAACTTTCATTCTACTCCGTATGCCGGTACCAAACAGCTATTTTTTAGCTATTTTCCTATATAATAATCCGCCCGCACTGAGCATCGGAACCTGACTGAAATGACCTGAACAAATACGCATCAACACCACAATGTGATAACAAAAGAGTAGAGCGAAAAATCATCAGCGGAAAATGCGGTCATCTCCCATAAATTCGACATTAAGTCGGGCATTAAAATCCTTTTAGAATGCCGGCTATTGAGGTATAGTCGTTACTCCATCCCTAACGTTCAGGAACAGGTGTTAACACCCTTTTCAATTCATCCACTTTAAGAGGTTGCCATGGCGAATTTTCTCTTTGTATTACGGTCAAACGATAACGAGAAAGCTACTCGTTGCTTTCAATTCGCAAAAATAGCGCATTCGAAAAACCACAAGGTAAATATTTTTCTGATCGACAGCGGTGTTGACTGGGCCGACAAAGGAAAAGACGGTTCCATCAAAACAATAACCGGCGACTGCGTCAATGATTACCTGCCATACCTGGTTGAACATGCGATTCCGACCGGAGTATGCACGCCCTGCGCCAAAAACAGAAAACTTGACGAAGCTAATTTTCACACCAACATGGTGCTTGATGGTGGTCCTCACCTCATCGATATGGCCGCTGAGGCAAAAATTTTCAACTTCTGATGAAGAACGCAAAGGCGGCGTGAACAAACAAGCGGGTTGATACAAACGGAAATATCAGTTCGTTCTCTCGCTTTTTCAAAGGTTGGATTCCTTTCACAAGGAACGTAACCGTTCACCGGTACACATTAAAAGACTGAATAACCCGGGTCTGTAAACGTGTCGCTCTTGTGCCATCCTTGACCGTCGCATCCAGTGCTCCAGGTTCGTTCAAGCAGGCCTCAGAGCTATAGTTGGCTATGTGAGGGGGCCTTGATCGGATGAAAATGTGGTGCTGGTGAACGGTTACCAAGGAATCAATGCTGATGATGCTCAGCCTTCGGAAGATGTAGGATCGATTACAGCTTTAACCTCCGAAATACGATTTGCCGGAAACCCTCCTTTTTGAGCATGCTCTCGGATCAATTCCTCATTTTCGGCAATATATACGCAGTACACCTTGTCCTCGGTGACATAGCTATGATCCCATTGAATCTTTGATCCCATTGCATGTAATACATCGCAGGATTTTTGGGAGATAGCATGTAATTCCTCTGCGGACAATTTCCCTGCTCCGTCAATATCTCGTTCTATGACATATCTTGGCATGATTATAATTCTCCTTGTTTAAGTTTTGTGAAGGTACTTAACCCATAAAGCATGGGCACTATAAAGAGTCCCCGTGCTGTACGGGGGTTAGTCTGAAGGTTGCTACTACGCCTCACCGGGATTGAATGGACATCCCAGAAAAATTGTTAGACTTACCCTCTTTGTCAATGGGAGAAAAGTCAGTAGATGAAGAATGGTAAACTTCACCGGCTCCCATATGCGCACGTTCAGATGGTACATGGAAGGGTGAGTTTAGAACCCGCCCCTTCATGCCCGTCGGCCTGCTTGTGCGCCTTGTGGACGGTTACGAAGGATACACAAAAAAACCGGAATTGTGCAAAGGACAATTCCGGTTTCCCGTCCCTCGTGCTTCATGGAGGTTGAATTTTGCAAGCAATCGGAACGGTGGTTTGTTGTTCAGGTCAACTATTCTGTTTTTACGACGCCATCCCCATTTTTAGGTTTTTACAAGATTATTATCTTCCTTGACCTTTCCGACCAGAAAACTGTTTACTGCTTCCTTCAGGGTGGTCACTGCCAGATGGGCACAATGTTCTTCGGCTTTCGGAAAGGTGCCGATGGCCTGAAGGACATCCGCCCCGGTCAGGTCCAGCACCTCTTCAAAAGTCTTTCCCATTGCCAGTTCGGCGGCAAAAGAACCGGCGATGGAACTGGAACTGCAGCCATCGGTGACATAACTGACCTGTTCAAGCCTATCGTTTTTTACCCGGACGTACATCTCCATAGTATCACCACAACTCCCTTTCATCCGAGCATGACTGTCCGCGGCTTCCATCACTCCGCAATATTTGGGATTGCGCCAGCGGTCAAAACCTTTTGCACCGAGTGCGTTTTTGGCCTCATCAAAAACTTCATTCTGAATCTTATCGACAAGAGCATCAAATTCCCAGTCATTCATTTTAACTCTTCCTTTGACAAAGCAATCAACCTACCAATGTCCTTCAACATTGGCACCTTCACTATAGCGAACCTTCCCGCTAAGCAACATTTCTATAGCCTGCGAAACCGTCCCCGTGACATCACTAACCACCTTCAGTCCCGCCGCCTGAATAGTTCTGAACGCATTTGGTCCACAGTAGCCGGTCATCAATACTTCAGCGCCTTGTTCCGCAACCATGGTCGCTGCCTGAATGCCGGCCCCTTTAAAGGCGTTGACATTTTCACTGTTATCCAGGGCCCGGCACTCCATCTTTTGCGTATCCACGATCAGGATATAAGGCGCTCTGCCGAATCTTGGATCGACTTCATCCGAAAGGTGCGTTCCCTTTGCAGTAACCGCAACTATCATGACATCTCCTTTTTCTTGTTTTCATGAACGAAGAGAATCAGCGACCGCCACCACCGCATACCTGATCGTCACCGATCATCGGTAAGGTTCCCGTAATCATGTCATCAACAACCGGACGAATTTCCCGGCGTTCACCATCATAATAGACATCAATTCCGACCTGTTTAAACCCCATCAATGGTCGCATGCCAATGCCTCCAACCACCAGTCTCTGCACTTTATTTTCGGCCAGTAATTGTACAGGCACCATGCAGCCTCCCTGCACATGTTCTTTGTTGGCCAGAATGGAAACATCCTTAATCTCGCCATCCTCAAAATCAATCAGGGTAAAAACATCACAATGCCCAAAATGTCCTGCGCGCAATCCGTCAAGTCCCCCCTGCCCTTCAGAAGGTACTGCAATTCGTATGAGTGCCATTCTCAATTCTCCTTAAAATTATCTTTGATTATAATATTACTGCTGAAAAATCTTTAATCCCCAGCATATTCATCGAGGGAACTGATCGTATCTCCCCCCAAATTTTTCTGATTGATGCAGCAGCCTGTGAGCCCGGCGCATGTTCCAAAATATTTTGTCCTTCGATCATCGCTTTGGTGAAAACCGGATCAAACGGAATACGGCCCAAAACGACCATGTTATGCGATAATACAAATTCTTCTATTTTTTCTGTCATTTGCATATTGAGATCATACTTATTGACACAGACAAGTCCCGGCACCTTGAAATGCGCAGCCAGTTCCGCGACCCGTTGCATATCGTGCAACCCGGAAACGGTTGGTTCGACAATGATCAACAGCGCCGTGGCTCCGCCTATAGCGGCAATCACGGGGCAACCGATACCGGGAGGACCATCGGTCAGGATGAAATCATATCCTCTTTCCTCTGCCAGTTCTCTGGTTTCCCGACGCACCAGGCTCACCAGTTTGCCGGAATTTTCTTCAGCTATGCCGAGGCGCGCATGGACCATAGGTCCGAAACGGGTGTCGGAGATAAACCATTCTCCACACTTTTTGGTGGGAAAATCGATAGCCTCTTCCGGACAGAAGTCAACACAGACGCCGCATCCTTCACAATCGATCGGGTCGACCACATACTCCTCCGAGATCGCTGCAAAACGGCACAATTCCCTGCACCTACCACATTCCACACAGTCATCTTTTCTGATCTCTGCCTGGCAACCGCCCATAAAATCGGTCTTTTTTCGGACCGTAGGCGCCATCAATAAATGGAGGTCAGCGGCATCCACATCGGCGTCACAGAGCACACTGTTTTTGGCAAGTGTCGCCAAGGCCGCGGTAATGCTGGTCTTTCCTGTTCCGCCTTTACCGCTTACAACAACCAATTCCCGAATCATTGAGCCTGTCCTCCACTCTCAACCAATTTTTCAACCCGACGATAGAGTGCACGGAATTCGTTTCTCCATTCGGGCATGATCTCCACAATCGGTTTACCAGTTGAGTAAGCCTCGGCGATCCTTCGATCAAACGGAATTTCCATGAGAATGGGCAGGTGTTCTGCCACGGCATATTCCATCACCCGGTCATCTCCCATATCTGAACGATTAATGATCAACCCACGTGGAATACCGAGAATTTTTACTGCCTCTACCGCAAGTTTCAGATCATGCAACCCGAAGGGGGTGGGCTCGGTAACCAGCATAACGAAATCGCTACCTTTCATCGCCGCGATTACCGGGCATGACGTACCCGGCGGAGCATCTATTATTATGGTTCGTGCACCGTTATGATGTGCCCGGACCTGTCTAATAAGTGGCGGTGCCATGGCCTCACCGATTCGCAGCCGGCCCTGCGAAAAGCCCAATTCACCACAAAATCCAGATTCCATCACCCCCAGCAGGCGTTTCCCCTCGCTGATAGCCTGTTCTGGACAGATTTCAATGCAGCCTCCGCAGCTATGACACAGTTCAGGAAAAACCAGCACCTTATCCCTCACCACCGTCAGGGCCCGGAATCGGCAGATGTCCGCACACTTTTTACAAGCTGTACATAAGAGATCGTCGACCACGGGAATAGCGGTACTTACCTCTTCCGTCTCGGTAATTTCCGGATAAAGAAAGAGATGGGCATTCGGTTCTTCCACATCGCAATCCAAAAGCCTTGTACCTTCCCCTAAAGAGAGCGCCAGGTTGGTGGCCACAGTTGTTTTACCTGTCCCTCCTTTTCCGCTTGCAATACTTATGATCATTGCCTTTCTTCTCCCGGTATCCACAATCTTCAAGCTACATTGCTCATCAAGACGTTTATTGATTTGAGTAACCGCATCATTTTCCCAGCTTCCTCGGCTCCCGGAGCAACCGGCAACTGCATAAAAACGCCGAGTCCTTCAGTCGTCTCATGGAAATCTTCCGGAGAGAGATGACTAACCATTGCACAATTGATTTGCGGTTGTTTTCTGGTCAGCTCTCTAACAAAAGACAGAGCATCTCCATCCGCCAGGTCTTCATCGATGACAACGACATCAATCTTGCAGCTTCCCAGAATCGTCCATGCCTCTTTCCCTGATACGGCCCTGATTACCCTGAGCTCTTCATTTTTAGACAATTCAGCAGAAAAATTCGCCAGTGAGGCAACATCTTTTCCAACCAGCAATAGACTCAACATGCTTTTCTCCAATTCGTTCATACCTGCACTGCGCTGAGGATTATTTACCACTTTCCAAATCAGCCATTTTCTGCTCAAGAGCTCTGAGAGTTTTTTGCGCCGCCTGATACTCTTCTTGTAAAGTTTGCAATTCATTCGGGCTGTTATCTTCAGAATTTTGTCGCAGTTTCCCACCACTATTAATTCCACTCCCGCCGCGACCCTGCCCGCAACGCCTGCCCGTTCCTCTTCCCTGACCGAGTCCATTACCTCCGAAGACCTGGTCCTGCGTTCTTCGACACATTCCTTGTTGCCGTCCCGTCATTGCACCTGCCCCTTCAGGGCCTTTCCGATTAAATCCCGGCATAGCTTGACCTCCTTTTCCATTCTCAGCAGTCACCTTAAACTTCATTCTTTATTCTACCGTTCACTTTCCCCCTCCGCCGTCCTCCATCCCGCGTCCGGCAACATCTCCCGTGGCGACAGCCGGGCATGGCAAACGTATTCAGATCTTTTCCCTGAACATACCATTGCAAAATTTCTTCTACTTCTCCTGTAATGAAGGGGATTACCTCAATATTGCGGGACTCGAGTATTTTTGCCGGTCCTTCACACAAAGCTCCGCAGATCAATACCTGAACGTCGAGCTCATCTAGCATTTTCAGACATTTGGCAAACAAGATCGTCTGAAACAAGTGTATTTGTTTGTCAACCACCTGATCTTCCCGAATTTTCACAACCAATAAGGTTTGAGCGGAGTCAAACACTGGTGAAATCCGATTACCCCATACGGTAAAGGCGACATTCATATCCGGTGCTCCTTTTCGGCAAACGTTCACCAGCACCTCATATGCTCATGATCTGCCCGGCGTGCATTGAAGGGCGGGTTTTGAACCCGCCCCTACTCTTCGGCAAGTCTGCGATTATGCGAGCATTTTTTCTATTCCCGGTGAACGGTTATCCTTTTCGATATTCACAAGGAACTAAGCAAACATTGGACCAGGTTAAAATAAATTGGAAATTTCTTTGGTTTCAGGAAGTTACTGAGAACAATAAGGAAGGAGGATACAGGAAGAATCGCGACGGAGTCGCCAATATGCCACCCTTTGCGACCGTTCAGAGTCGCAAAGCTGCGACTCTAGAGATTAGTTTTCCGACCGGTACGGCCATCGATTTCCGGAAGGGATATGTGATATTTTTTTACTTTACGAAAGAGAGTGCTTTTATGGATACCAAGATCCCTGGCTGTTGCAAGCCGGTTATAATTATTTTTCTTTAAGGCCTGGATAAGTGTTCCTTTCTCACTCAACTCAACACTCTCCTGTATGGACATTCGAGCTATCGTTTGTCCGCTGCCATGCTGAAATAAATATCCAGGCAAATGAGACACCTCGATTTCCCCTTCAGGGCAAAGGACAAATCCATGTTCAATAATATTTTCCAGCTCCCGGATATTGCCGGGATAATCATGGGCGAGCAGCAAGGACATTGCTTCCTTGCTGACCCTCGATACAGCCCGACCTTTTATGCGGTTCATTTTTTTGATGAACCGTTCAACCAGCAGGGGAATATCCTCCATCCGTTCGCGCAGGGGAGGCAACCGGAAACGGATGATATTAATTCGGTAGTAGAGATCCCGGCGAAATTCGCCCTTTTCCACCATACCGGCAAGATCACGATTGGTTGCTGCAACTATCCTGGTATCGGTTTTTATTTTTTTCACACTACCAAGCGGCTGAAATTCCCTTTCCTCAAGAACCCGTAGCAGTCTGACCTGAAAAGCGGCGCTGGTATCCCCAATCTCATCCAGCAGAATCGTCCCCTTGTCCGCTGCCTGGAACAATCCCGGTTTATCCTTTGTCGCATTGGTAAAAGCTCCTGCCTTGTAACCAAAAAGTTCAGATTCCAGGAGCGTGTCGGGAAGAGCGCCGCAATTGATGGCGACAAAAGGTTCATCTTTTCGCAGTGAAAGATTATGCAGGGCGGAGGCCATCAATTCCTTGCCGGTACCGGTTTCCCCCTCGATAAGCACAGTGCTGTCGCTCTCTGCCACCTGCTGGAGGATATTAAAGATTTTTTTCATCTCCTTGCTGCGGCTCACCATGTCGCCAACCTGGAAATTTCCCGTCAGCTCGCGACGCAACTCCTCCACCAGACTGTGATCACGAAAGGTTTCAACACCGCCCAGAATCTCTCCTTTTTCATTTTTTAACGGAGAGGTCGACACCCCGATAGGCACGCGCTGCTGGCGGTTATTGATAATATAAGTGGAACTGGAGACAAAGGATTTCCCCTCCTTCATTGTGCGCTTTAAAGCACAGTTGCCCTCGCACATATTAGAGCGGAAAACCTCCCAGCAATAGCGGCCGATAGCTTCACTGCGATGAGTGCCGGTGATTTTTTCGGCGGCCCTGTTAAAGCTGGTAATCCGCCAATTATGATCGACAGTGAACACCCCATCGGAAATCGATTCGAGGATTACTTCATTTGCAGCTTTTGTTATTGACGGGGAATTCTTCATTGCCCTTCTCTTTTTTTTATAGCTTCCAGAACATACGGAAAAAGATTATCCGTGATTATTTGATACCCCTGGGCATTTGGATGAATACCGTCTCTTTGGTTCAATCGGCTTTGCATAGCCACACCTTCTAAAAAGAACGGAAAAAAGATAACATCGAAATCCTTTGCCAGCTCCGGATAGATGCGGTTGAATTTTGCGACATATACCGGCCCCATATTCCAGACCATTTTCATCCCGGCCAACACGACCACCACCTGCCTCTTCTTGAGGAGCTGCAGGATTTCCCGAATATTTTTTTCGGCCACCTGCGGATCAATCCCCCTCAGTCCGTCGTTTGCCCCTGTTTCCAGAATGACGATATCCGGGTTGAGAGTTAAAATCCATTCCATGCGGGAAAGCATTCCACTGCTGGTTTCTCCGCTGACTCCGCCGTTGACGACTTTATATTTATAACCGGCAGCCTGGAGTTTTCTTTCCAGTAATGCCGGATAAGCCTGATTCTCATCAAGGCCATATCCCGCCGTAAGGCTGTCCCCCAGCGCGACGATTGTTTTCATAGCTTCACTCTGCTTCTGCGCCTGTGCCTTCTCACTCTGATCTTGCTTGCAGCCGCCGGCAGATAAACAGGTCAGACAGGTTATGAACATAATCACATAAAACCGCTTTACCATATTTCTCTCCTTTCTGCCCCAGATATACCGAGTTGATAGTCGCTCCTTTCAATACCTGCTTGAGTAACAAGGTACATCAAACCTGTTCTCTTAGAAATCGCACCGGTTTCCGGCGTAAAATCGACCACGAACTCAAAAGCCCCAGAGAGATCACCAGACAGACCGTCAATCCCAGCATGGCAAGACTCATGGGAATATATGGGTGATAATCAATATCCAGGAAAAAATGACAGAGTCCCCAACTACCGGCCTGGGCGACAAGGATTGCACATCCCCCGCTTAGCAGCGCCAGCAATAAATTTTCGAGAAGGAATACCAGTAATACAAAGCCGGTTTTCGCACCGAGAATCTTATAGTAGACAGCCTCCTTCATTCTGGCCATTCTCGTGGCTAAAACCGAACCAACTAGAATAAAAGCACCGGCCAGTATAGAAAAAGAGGCGAAAAAATTTATGATCGTCGAGAGTTTCTGCATTATTTTCCCGAGTTCCGCGGCAGTCTCACTGACATTAATGGTACTGATATTCGGGAAGCGGTTGACAATCGCATTTTCCAAGCGCGAGATATCTCCTTTCTTCACATGCAATGCGCCAAAAAAAGTCTGGGGAGCAGCTTTCAGCACTCTTTCGGGAAAAACAAAATAAAAGAACGGATAGAGTTTTGACTTGGTGCGGCTGCGTATAGAACTCACCTCAGCCTGAAGAGGCACTCCCTGAATATTGAAAAGCAACCTGTCACCAATTTTCATGTCCCCCATTTCCGCCACCGTGTCAAGGATTGAAACCGGCACCGGACCACCTTTTGCACTCTTCGAGCCAAACAGCGTGTTGCCCTCAATGATTATTTCATCTTCAAGAAGTTTGTCGCGATAAGTGAGGTTAAATTCACGGGCCAGACTATCGCCTCTTTTTTTCGATTCCTCTTTCCTGTTGATCTTTTCCCCATTTATTGTGTTGAGACGGGCGCGAATAACGGGAAAGAGTTCCACGTCCTTACCGACAAGTTCCAGAAAATCCTGCTGTTGATTCTTTTGAATATCCAGACAGAAAAGATTGGGAGCATCGGCGGGATACGAAGCGATATAGGTACTATGCAGATTACTCTCCACCAGATAAATCGCCAGCAAAACCGCAAGCGCGGACGAGAGCGTCACAACTATGGTTCCAGTGGCATTCCCCGGCCTCAATAGACTCCTGATGGCTTGTCGCAACGGCAGAGATACAACCCGGATGCGCCGAAGCAGCATCAAGAGGAAACGGATTAATATTGTGATTACGGCAATGAGTGTTAGAACTCCACCAACAAAATAGAGCCCGATGCGGAAATCCTCCAGCTGCCTGATAACAAGCCCGGCAAGCAGGACAATACAACAGCCGATCAGGACATAAGCGGTTCGATTTGCAGATCCATTGTCAATTTCCTTTCGGAAAATAGCCGCCGGTTTCACGTTTTTTATTCTGCTGAGCGGCAAAAAAGTGAACAAACTCACCACGACTATCCCCAGTCCCATGCCTTCCAGCACATCGTACAGGGTTCCGCCGAGAATAATCTTATCCGGCAACAGACCGGCAAATAGACTGGAAAAACTCTTTTCCAGCAAGAGTCCCGATGCTATTCCAAGACTACAGCCAATCCCGCTCAAAATAAAAACTATCAGCAAATAATGGCGCAATAAAAAAGAGCTGGTCGCCCCAAGTGAGCGAAGAATGGCAAAGCTTTTTTCCTTCTGACGAAGTAGTGCCGCAAGAGAACTCTGCATTCCGATACCTGCCAGCAACAGGGTAAACACCGAGACGAGAGAGAGAAAGAACAGCAGGTTATCAAAAAACCGTTTAACCCTGGAACCTGCGGTGGCATAGGTATCGACACGTTCCTGACCCAAGACCGTTTTTGCCTGCAACTGGGCGGCAATCATATCGATCCGGCTATGATCAGCGACTTTTATAAGGGCTTCATAGTGCACTCTGCTGCCCTTATTAACGAGATCCATCCGCTCAAGATCGGCGGCCGAAACAAATATTCTCGGTCCGAATTTAAAAAAATCTATGGGCCGAAGCGATTCCCGGCGGACGACATCGACAATTTCCAGGGAACTTTCACCAAGAAGCAACCTGTCTCCAATGGTAAGGCCCAGACGTTGAAGAAGCTCGGGGGCGACGATCGTTTTACCCGGCTGCAGAACAGCAGAAAAATTACGCCCGGAACCTAGCTCCACCACTCCGTAGAGAGGATACCCTCTCTCCACCACCTTAATATTACATAATAATGAATCCCGGCCGTCCTCCCGTCTGGCAACCGAATAGAATTCCCAGGTCCGAATGGTTTCTAACCCTTGCTCCTGTTGAAGTGCCGAGAGTTCCCGCTGAAGGGGTTGCGAAAATTCATAATGTGAACGGACAATAATATCCGCGCCATGCAGCGCTCTGGCATCACTGGCGATCGACTGCCTGACATCACGCCGAAAGCTGTTTATGGCTACGATGCTTACAAGCGACAGGATCACACATAAGACGAAAACCACAGACTGGCTTTTACTCTGCAGAATCTCCCGAATAATAAACCGAACATTCATAACCGCACTCAACCATTCCCCTGAATCCTGCCGTCATGGAGATGGATTACTCTATCCGCACGATTGGCCAGAGACCGGCTATGGGTCGCCATAACCAGAGTTGTCTGCCGGGATGCATGCAGGTCGAGAAGCAGCTTGATTATGCCTTCACTATTAGTCGAATCAAGATTACCTGTCGGTTCATCGGCAAAGACAATTTGCGGATCGTTGATCACAGCCCGGCAAATAGCGACACGTTGCTGTTCGCCTCCGGAAAGCTGTTCGGGAAAGTTCTTGCTTCGGTGACCAAGCCCTACCCGGTCAAGAAGCGCCTTGGCCTTGATTCCTGCCTCGACATCTTTTTTCAGTTCGGCCGGAAACATGACGTTTTCAAGGCTGTTGAGTGAGGGAATGAGATGAAAGGCCTGAAATACAAAACCAGTCAGTTCATTGCGGATTGGAGCCAGTTGATCTTCACTCAGATCGGTTATATCTCTTCCGGCAACGCTGATTCTTCCGCTGCTCGGCCTGTCAAGTCCGGACAGCACACTCAGCAGGGTTGTTTTGCCGCTCCCGCTGCTGCCGGAGATAACTACGAATTCTCCCGTATTGATGGTTAGGGAAATATCCTTCAGCACCGTTATTTTCTGGTTGCCGAGATAGTAGTGTTTAGAGAGATCTTCTGCCCGGAGAATAGTCTGTTGCATATTTGTTCTGTAGTTGTCGAGGCTTTTGCATTCTAAAATTGTCATCGTTCACCAGTACACATCAAAAGACTGCATAACCCGGATCCGTAACCGTATCGCTCCTTTGCCATCCTTTGGCCGTCGTCATTCAGTGCTCCAGGTTCGCTCAAGCAGGCCGACGGGCACGTAGGGCGGGGCCTGTGCCCGCCCTTTTCTATGCAGGGTGGCCTGATCATGCACATATGAGGTACTGCTGATTGTTTACGAGCAAACAGCAGTTGTATGAGAGTAGAGGAGAATTGAGCAAATATTTTCAAGTTGGAGAGGAGAAGTCAGGAGGAAGTAAAGTCTTTTCGATTGGGATGAAAAGACTTTATTAAATTACGTTTCAGGTTTACTGATCAATCAAAAAAGTATCGAGGGACTCCCCTGCATCAATACGGACCTTAAAGACGTTAGGCATGCGCCCTTGACCGGTCCAGGTAATATGTTCTCCAGCTTCATTCCAAATTTCATATTTTGGTTGGCGCGGTGCTCTCTTACCTTGTTTTTCAATAGTTCCTTCCTGCAACTCATCCGGATCAATTCCGTCCGCGGCAAGAAGTTCACGATACTTACGAATTTTCTCATACCTCTCTGCATTCTCGATCTTGGCAGCTTCTTCTTCGGCAATTCGATCATCAATGATTTTTTGAAGTTTACTTTTAACTTCTTCTAATTGTTCAACGCCTAATTCTTTTATAGCGCTTTTAAAACGACGGGCGTGAGTAATAATTCTTAAGAAATCGTTCATGTATAGTCCTCTTAAATTAAAAAATTATTGTATTTATAATATGCTTCTTATAAATTCAGTTGCAATAATAATAATGTCGTCTCTTTTTTTCAAGGTTCAGTTAAAATTTACTTCAAATTTTCTTGTCTTCGCACTCATCACTTTTCTTTTCAAACTCATAATTATTCATGTATGGTATTTCCGTTTATTTGCCTAACCTATATGTTTCGTCAATATGCACGACATAGATGGCTTTTATGTTTTTATATTAGAGAGCGGCATTTTGATCAATAACACGTATCCTCCGGTGTGATTCTTTTTATAACTTTAATACACTGCAATATTTATCTGCGTCTAATAGTGTCTGTCGGCTGCGAAAACTTCATTGCAAAAGAAATTATGAGTTAGGGAAAAATCATGATAAATCATGACGTACCAGAGACTCTCCCTGCGGTCTTGCTTTATCCAATCCTCCCAAGACAAATCCAATCTGCGTCCTGGATGAAAAGCCGTAGCTAAAAATCAGAAATCAGCCGTTTTTAAAATGAGTAATCTCGCTCAACTTTTAGTATAATTAACCTATTTTTCAACAACGGCTGTTCCTTTTTTTGAATATGTTGCAATTTCCTCTTCATTTACAGCGTGGCAGCAGAAACACCATGAACAAACGAATGCTTACGAGGCATTGACAAAAAACCGATAATAAAAGTTGAAAAAATGAGTTACCTTGTTCCAACCCGACAAACGGGAAATAGGTCGGGACTCTTGTCAGTCCTCGTGCTATGCGGGGATAAATACCTTGCAGATTGTTTTCTTGCGAAATACGACAAAACAACCTGCAAGGTACTAAAAGCTGCATTTCGCGTGAAATCTATGTGCTCGTTTCCCAGGACACTTTTCAAATAATGATTACTTGTCAGTAACTGATTAATGAAAGACGATTCTGTTTATTTAATTGAATTGCAGGGCATGACCAAAGCTTTTCCCGGCGTGCTTGCAAACGATTCGGTCGATTTAAAAATAAAACCAGGTGAAATACATGCCTTACTTGGTGAAAATGGTGCTGGAAAATCAACTCTGGTAAAGATGATTTATGGCATCCTTAAACCGGATGCAGGCTCTATTTTATATCGTGGTAAACGAGTGGAGATTGATTCTCCTGCACGCGCCCGGGATCTTGGCATCGCCATGGTATTTCAGCACTTTTCGTTGTTTGATTCACTATCCGTGGTAGAAAATATTTCTCTCGGCATGAAAAAGGCGGCAGACCTGAATAAGCTGGCCGGGGAAATCACTGAAATATCCGAACGATACGGCCTGCCACTGAATCCCCATCGACATGTATATTCCCTATCTGTCGGGGAACGCCAACGCATTGAGATCATCCGCTGTCTTCTGCTGGATCCACAGCTATTGGTAATGGATGAACCGACCTCGGTCCTCACTCCCCAGGAAGTTCAAAAGCTTATTTCTCACCCTGAATCGACTTGCGGAAGAAGGGTTGGCTATCCTTTATATCAGCCATAAACTCGATGAGATCAAAGCGCTTTGTCATCATGCAACTATCCTCAGGCTCGGAAAACGTGTCAGCACGGTTAATATAGATAACGAAAGCACCTCTTCCCTGGCAATGATGATGATGGGTGAAGAACTTGAAAAAATCAAACAGCGGCAGACAGTCGCTACCGGTGAAATTCGCCTGAAAGTTGATAATCTGACGATGCCCGCAATTGATAGTACCGGCATCTCCTTAACCGACATCCATCTTGAAGTAAGAGCGGGAGAAATCGTCGGCATTGCCGGGGTTGCCGGCAATGGACAGGACGAATTGCTCAAAGCACTCAATGGTGAGGAAAGCTGCAGGAAGCGGCGAATGCATTATTATCGAAAATCAACATGCCGGCAAACTTGGCCCCAATGCCCGCCGCAAGGCAGGCATGGCAAGTGTTCCGGAAAAAGTCTGGGACATGGCGCAATCCCGGATATGGATCTGGTGGATAATGCCTTTATGACAGGATTTTTAAGAATGGGCTTACTGGCAAAGGGTTTGATTAATTATTCCAAAACCAGAACGTTTGCCCATAAGGTAATCAGCGATTTTGGTGTTAAGACACATGGTTCCAGCGTTCCCGCAAACAGTTTATCCGGTGGCAATTTACAAAAATTTATTATCGGCAGAGAATTAACCCAGCAACCGGAAATCCTCATCGTCTCCCAGCCTACCTGGGGAGTGGATGCCGGTGCCGCCCAGACTATACGGCATTCTTTGCGAAAACTAGCCGACAAAGGTGCCGCGGTGCTGGTCATTTCTCAGGATCTGGATGAGTTGATGGAGATGTCGGATAGAATCGGGGCAATTTGCGGGGGGCGACTTTCGAGCTTTTATCCAACCGGCGAGATGACGGTTGAAAAAGTCGGGCTACTCATGGCAGGCGTCTCGCTGGAAGAAGGAGGAGCCAATGTGGCCTCACTTAGTTAGACGGCAGATTCCTTCCAGGGTTATGGTCTATTTGTCACCCGTGTTAGCACTGGTCCTGTCTTTACTCGGCGGAGTCATCCTGTTTGTTATCATGGGAGTTTCTCCTGTCGCTGCATTGCATGCATTTTTTATCGAACCTCTGTCAACCGGCTATGGAATTGCGGAATTAGGGGTCAAGGCGACCCCGCTCATTTTGATCGGAGTTGCCTTGGCCCTGGGTTTCAAGGCAGGGGTATGGAATATCGGCGCCGAAGGCCAGCTAACCATGGGTGGCTTATGCGGCGGTGTGGTGGCCCTATATTTCTATGGTCAGGAAGGTTTTTATATCCTCCCGCTCATGCTGCTGGCAGGAATACTCGGCGGAGCCGCCTGGGCAGCCATCGTGGCATTTTTACGGGTAAAATTCAACGCAAACGAAATTCTTACCAGCCTTATGCTGAGCTACGTAGCCGGCTTACTGCTCAACCTGCTGATGCACGGCCCGTTAAAGGACCCGGAAGGCTTCAACTTTCCCGAATCCAGGCAATTCAGCGAGTCCGCACTGCTACCTCTTATCTACGACGGTACGCGATTGCACATCGGTTTTATCCTGGCCCTGATCGTTGTGGCTCTTGGTTGGATAATCCTTTCCCGAACCCTGCTCGGTTATCAGATAAAAGTCGCCGGATCCGCTCCCGAGGCCTGCGAGCACGCTGGATTTTCTCACTCTTCGATTATCTGGACGACTCTTCTTCTGGGAGGAGGCGTGGCGGGCCTGGCGGGAATCATCGAAGTTGCAGGACCGATCGGCCAATTGCTGCCTAATATTTCACCTGGCTACGGTTTTACGGCCATAATCGTAGCCTATGTCGGACGCCTTCACCCACTGGGAGTTCTGTTTGCCGGATTACTGCTGGCTTTGACCTATTTGGGCGGAGAGACCGCCCAGATCCAGCTGAATTTACCTGTGGCGGTTACGGGCGTGTTTCAGGGCCTGCTGCTGTTCTCTTTACTGGCCAGTGATGTACTGATCAATTATCGTGTTCAATTCGGTAAGCCTGCCGCGATTGTGGAGAAAAACTGATGGAGTTATTTGTTCCGGCAATATTGACGATCATCACCGCTGCAACCCCTCTCCTATTTGCGGCGCTGGGAGAAATGGTCACGGAAAAGTCGGGGGTCCTGAACCTCGGCGTCGAAGGTATGATGGTGATGGGAGCTATAATCGGCTTTGTTACGGTGCACTACTCCGGCAGCGTTACCCTGGCGATTTTGGCTGGTATCCTTGCCGGGGCCTTGATGGCTGCAATTTTCGCCCTTTTTGTGCTGACCTTTCACGCGAGCCAGGTACCAACCGGTCTGGCGTTGACTATTTTCGGAATTGGTTTCAGTGCCTTGATAGGCCAGAGTATGGTCGGCATCGCCTATGAAGGCATTCCGAAATTCTCCCTTCCTCTTCTCTCGGCTATCCCGGTAATCGGCACCATATTCCGGCAGGATTTCCTGGTTTACCTGTCTCTCGTCATGGTCGTTGCCGTCTATTACTTTCTAAATAAAACGCGGGCAGGACTCATTCTGCGTGCAGTCGGCGATTCCCATGACGCCGCCCATGCGATGGGATATTCCGTGGTCAGGATCAGATTCATGGCAATTTTGTTCGGGGGAGCGATGGCCGGTGTGGGAGGTGCCTACCTGTCGCTGGCCTATTCGCCCATGTGGGTTGAGGAGATGACCGCCGGCCGGGGCTGGATCGCCCTGGCCCTGGTCGTATTCGCCTGCTGGCGAACTTTTCGCGTTCTGCTTGGCGCCTACCTGTTCGGCGGAATCTCGATTTTACAATTGCACGTCCAGGCGCTGGGCATCGGCATACCGTCCCAGGTGATGTCTATGTTACCGTATCTGGCCACCATCATGGTACTGGTGATTATTTCAAGGGATGTATCCAAGATTAAATTAAATGCTCCGGCAAGCCTGGGCAAGCCGTTTCATCCAAGTCGTTAGTTCCCTAATATTTCTTCATTAACATGGTAAAGTCGTAAAAACCTCAAATTTCAGATGGTTAAATAAAAAACTTCATATTTTTAAAAAAGGAGAAAAAACATGCTGAGAAAGTCATTATTGTCATTGTTGCTTGTTGCGGGTATTGCCTTTGCCGGCAGTGCATCGGCGGAAACAAAAGTTGGTTTTGTGTATGTTGGTCCGGTCGGTGATCATGGTTACAGTTATCAGCATGACCAGGGCCGCCTGGCCGTTGAAAAAGAACTTGGTGTTAAAACTACCTATGTGGAAAGTGTCCAGGAAGGAGCGGATGCGGAACGTGTTATTCGTCAGCTCGCTAGTTCAGGGCACGATATTATCTTCACCACCTCCTTTGGCTTTATGAATGCGACCCTGAAAGTGGCAAAGAGTTTTAAAAAGGTAAAATTCGAACATGCGACGGGTTACAAACGTGCTGCAAATGTCAGCACCTATTCTGCCCGGTTTTATGAAGGTCGCACGGTATTAGGCACCATCGCCGGCAAGATGACCAAATCCAATGTGGTCGGTTACATCGGTTCCTTTCCAATCCCGGAAGTCATTCGTGGAATCGATGCCTTCACCCTGGCCTTGCGTAAGGTCAATCCTGCCGCGATCGTGAAGGTCGTCTGGGTGAACTCCTGGTTTGATCCTGGTAAAGAAGGTGATGCCGCAAAAGCCCTCATTGATCAGGGAGCGGATATTATCACCCAGCATACCGACTCTCCGGCTCCTTTACAGGTTGCTGAAAGTCGTGGTGTCTACGGTTTCGGCCAGGCATCCGACATGAGATCGTTTGCGCCAAAGGCTCAGTTGACAGCCATTGTCGATAACTGGAGCAATTATTACATTGAAAGGGTGAAAGCTGTGATGGACGGCACCTGGAAATCGACCGATGTCTGGTATGGCCTCAAGCAGGGAATGGTCAAACTGGCTCCTTACGGCGATGCCGTACCGGCTGATGTACGTAAAGCAGCCGATGAAGTGAAACAGTCCATTATAGATGGTACTCTGCATCCGTTCCAAGGGCCTATCAAGAATCAGAAAGGCGAGCTGGTGGTTAAGGCCGGTGAAGTGGTATCCGACCGGGATTTACTTGGTTTAAATTGGTACGTGGAAGGGGTTGAGGGCAGCATTCCTAAGTAATGCATCCACCCTTTTTGCAACTGTTTGCAGTCTATCCGTAACCGTTCACCGGGGATGGCAAAACGCTCGTAAGACCCTGGATCTGTAGATGTTTAGCAGTGCGTAAGAAGGCGCACAGGCAGACCGACGGCATGTAGGGGCGGGTTCTGAACCCGCCCTTCCATGTACCCATTGAAGGATAAAAACTGAAGCTAAGACGAAAACGTCATGAAATCTTTTATTGCCGGTTTACCTAAAGCGGAATTACATGTGCATATAGAGGGTACTTTTGAGCCGGAGTTAATGTTTCAAATAGCAGAACGAAACAGTATTATCCTGCCTTACCCTGATATTACGGCCCTTCGTGCAGCCTACAATTTCAGCCGGCTGCAGGATTTTCTCGATATCTATTACCAGGGCATGGACGTGCTCTGCACACAGCAGGATTTTTTTGATCTAACCTGGGCCTATCTGCAGAAAATCAGCCGGGAGGCTGTTCGTCATGTTGAAGTCTTTTTTGACCCACAGGCCCATCTTGCAAGGGGCCTTTCCTTTGAGACGGTGACCAACGGCATTCACGCCGCTCTGGTAAAAGGGCAACGGGAACACAACATCAGTTTTGGCCTGATCATGTGTTTTCTGCGTCATCTCGATGAAGACGATGCTATGGTAACGCTGAAAATGGCTTTACCCTATAAGGATAAAATTATCGGAGTGGGGCTGGATTCTTCTGAGCAAGGCAATCCGCCTGCAAAATTCCGAAAGGTCTTTGCCGCAGCCCGGAAGGAAGGTCTTCGGCTGGTAGCCCACGCCGGAGAAGAAGGTCCGCCGGAATATATTTATGAAGCACTCGACATCCTGAAGGTAGACCGGATCGACCATGGCAACAGAGCCATGGAAGACCCCGCTTTGATCAAACGGCTGGTGGCTGAGCAGATGGCCTTAACCGTTTGCCCCTTATCAAATACCAGGTTATGTGTCGTGGCCGACATGAAAAATCATCCTCTGCCGCAAATGCTCGCAGCCGGAATCAAGGTAACCGTAAATTCCGATGATCCAGCCTACTTTGGCGGATATCTGAACGAAAATTACCAGGTGATCAGTTCTCTTCTCGGCGATGACAAAGTTAAACTGGCTCAATTGGCTCGAAACAGTTTCAGCGCATCATTTCTTGAAGCATCTCGGCGCGACAGTTTGATCGCCGAGGTTGATGCCTATATGTCGCAAGCGCTGCAAGCATAAAAGCCATCATTCTCCAGGAATAGCAAAATGTTTGCATAACTCCGGAGCTGTAAACGTTCAGGAGTGCCCCAGATGCGGACAAGCAGGCGGACGGGCCATAGTTTGCCTATGCACGGCTGCCTGATCGTACGTTTATGGGGTGCTGCTGAACGTTTACAATTATTTTTCGTACCTCTCTTCAATAATCAGTGCAGCCCTGATCAACCAGCTGACAACGGTTATGCCAAGCGACAAAATCCCCAGTGTAACTGCGAGTTCCACCCAGGTGGGCAGATAATCCACCACTTCTCCCAGGGGCGAAGGAATGAGCCCCGGCACAATCAGCCCGATTCCTTTTTCCATCCAGATCGCTACAAAAAGAAAAAAACAAGCAGGCAAGAGCACTTTAGGATTGTTCTTGCCGGGATTAATAGCCAGCACCAGCGTTGCGGCAACATTGACACATACCGATGTCCAGATCCACGGCACCAGAGAGCTGTGACCGTCCATCCCGAAAAAGAGATAAACCGCTGAGCTTGAGTGGTGAGTCGGAAAATAGAATTCCTTGAAAACCTCTGAAAAAAGCATGATCAGGTTGATGATCGCCGAGATCACGATGATCAGCCGTAATTTATTGAAGACGCTCCTGTCAATCTTATAGGTGGTAAAATTATGAATGACCGCCAGGATAAGTGCTATTATCGAGGGCCCGGCGGCAAAGGCCGAGGCCAGAAAGCGCGGGCCCATCAGCGGATTGTTCCAGAATGGTCTGGCGGGCAGCCCCTGATAGAGAAAGGCGGTGACCATATGAATGGAAAAAGCCCAGAAGATCGACAGAAAGACAAACGGCCGGTACTTCCGCTCGTCGGCCTTTCTTCCCATGTAATGACTGTACAGAATATAGGCCGGAACCAGACCGTTCAGCAACAGGTAGCCGTTCAGCACCAGCACATCCCAGGCAAGAATAGACGAGGGAAAATTGAAGAGGCCGATGCCCGGGATAAGATGCCAGGCCTGAAAAGGGCCGCCGAGATCGACCATAATAAAGGATAAACACATGACCAGCGCGCCGACAGCCACGCCTTCACCAATAATGACCACCCTGTGAAAATCGGCATCATGGAAAACATAGGCGGGCAAAATCAGCATGACGGCGGCGGCCGCCACCCCGACCAAAAAGGTGAAATTGGAGATGTAAAATCCCCAACTGACGATATCGTTCATCCCGGTGACCGAGAGACCATACCTCATCTGAAAGGAATAGGCATAGAGACCAAATCCCATGCAGAGAAAGAGAAACAGTCTGAAAAGCTGAAAACCAAGCTTGCCGCTAAGATTCCAGCGAGTCACATCAACGACAAAGGTCTTGAGATTTCTATTCGGAAGGACGCTCATAATGTTCCTTTTATTTGAGATATCAACGAGGCAGATGAGGATTTTTTACGAGGCCATCAGTCGATGAAATACCAAAACTTAGGTTCGGTACCAAGTTCTTCCTTCATCCTGAAAACTTTTTTATGCTCCAGGACATAGCGAATCTCGCTGTCCGGATCGAGCAGATTGCCAAATACCCGGGAGCCGGTCGGGCACGCTTCAACACAGGCGGGAAGCTTGCCTTTGCGCGTACGCTGGATACAGAAGGTGCATTTCTCCATCTTTCCCCTGGGCCGTTTTCGATTGCCCAGATAGTGTTGTTTTGGGGTTATCTCCTCCTTCGGCACTTCAGATTCTCCCCAATTAAACCGTCTGCCAAAATAGGGGCAGGCAGCCTGACAATACCTGCAGCCGATACACCAATCGTAATCGACCACAACGATACCGTCCGGTTCCTTCCAGGTCGCCTTGGTCGGACAGGCCTTGGTGCAGGGAGCATTTTCACAATGAAAACATTGCGTGCCCATGTAAAATTTATTTTCCACCGGCACCTCATGATAATAGTGCCCATCGCCGCTGCCTGGATCGAGCCCGCCCGGTTCCATTTCGAAGATGCGGATATACTGGGTGTTGGTTTTCCGGTCCAGGTTGTTTTCCTTGACGCAGGCCGCCACGCACTCCATAAACCCCTCACAACGGGTGATATTGAAGGCGTAGCCATAAAGTACCTTTGGAATAGGCGGTTCACAGCCAATCTGCACCTCCAAGTCGTTATCAAGTGCCGCCAGCCGTTCCAAACGGGCGACAGTCTGATCTTTTTCTTCCTGGCTCATCAGCCGGTAGTTTTTCTTGAAAAATTCCTGCCAGCGCATCTTTAATTCGCCACTCGCGGCGGCATCGGCCCCGGGAACACAGCCGGTAACCAGCGCGGCGCTTGCAGCAGCCGCACCAATCGACAGCCCTTTGAGAAAGCTGCGTCGGCTGGTTTCGCCCTGGATTTCACCAGGGCTGTTCTTTTGCCGGTCGATTTTTTGACAACTCATAAGATACCTCCGTCAGTTAAGCGGTGCGGAATAAGTGGCTGGAAAGCGTTTCTTAAATCTCGGCGCATGCGGGTCATGGCAGGTCGTGCAGTTATAGATGACCCGGTCTCCCGCCCAATAGCCTACCCTCTTACCATGCGCACCCCCGAGCCAATCGCGTTTCTGGCGGAAATGGCATTGACCGCATAGCTGGTAACTATGGTCAAAATCAATCTTTTTGCCTTTTTTGTCTTCGAGATTGTCAAGATCCGCGGGATTGTGACAATCAATGCAACTGAGCGCATTGCCTTCCCGGCCGTGATTGATCACCACATTGCCATGGGTCAACTCGAAGGCATTTTTGCCGCGAACTTCCTTACCGGTATGACAACTGCTGCATGTATACCGTTCGATCTCCTGTTTCCTGGCGAGCACCCGAAATAAGCCGCCCTGATACTCTTCCCTGGCAAGTACCGTCGGCTGCACAATTGGCTGAACTTGTTTGACGGATCGACTGTCAAACGGCTCATCCTTAGTTTTTACCGTATCCAGAAACGATGTTTCAGCGGCGGTCGCAGGCATGTAATCCAGCAATTGCAGGAGTAAACACACTGCCAACAGGAACAAACCACTCGACAGCGCTTTCGGTATCAGATATATGGAATTTTTCATAAGCCGTAGCCTGTTATCCTGGTCCTCTGTTTTCATTTTCTGTGGAATTCAGCCACCGGCGCCGTTTGTACAGCTGGAACATGACACTGGCGACAGTTGCCCCTTGCGGCATGGGCCACGCGTATTTCGGCTACCGCTCCCGGACCTGTATGACAGGAGATACAGTTTTCCCGAAGTTGCAGGCTATGCGGGATCGGCGGTGGCGCTCCAGGCAAAAAAGATCTGCCCAGACGAGGTGGCGCAATCGATTTCCAGTCGTTTCCAACAAAAAGCTCCGTCGTCTTTACCGGAACATGACATTGATTACAGAGCACATTTTCCGGATGCGGAGTCACCGGGATAAATTTACCGAATTCCTGACTGTAGCCGCCCTTGGCATGACAGGAAAGGCAGTCCGTTTCATTGCCGCTGAAAGAAGACGCCACCGGATGGGGAATTCGGGGCGGTGAGCCGGGATACTGACGCAGACTATAGTATTCCGCGAGATTCCGGTCACCGGAGTCCGCAGTCAGGAAACCCTCCGTCATCGCCTCGCCCGCGACATAGATTTTCCGGCCCTGATGATCAAAATTATCAAGACTGATGTCCGCGGCAAAGCTGCCGGAGCCGGGCGACAATACTCCGAGCAAGCAGAAAGCGGCAACGGCGGTCACCATCAACCTGTTCCTCTTTTCTGATTGTTTCATCAGGCTTTCTCCAGTCTCACGGCGCACTTTTTATAATCCGGCTGCTTGGATATCGGACAGAAGGCATCCAGAGTGACCTCGTTGATCAGGTAGCTTTCATCGAAAAACGGCACGAACACCATCCCCCGCTGCGGCACTCCGCGGCCATTTATCTGGGCAGGGATCGTTATCTCACCGCGGCGGGAAATGATTTTTACTTTTTCTCCATTGACGACGCCAAGCACCGCCGCATCCTCGGGATGCAGCTCAACATAGGAGGCAGGCATGGCGTTATGCAGGACCGGAATACGCCTGGTCATTGTGCCGGTATGCCAATGCTCGATAACCCGGCCGGTATTGAGCCAGAAAGGATATTCGCTGTCAGGGGATTCCGCCGCCGGTTCATATGGCCTCGCCCAGATCCAGGCCCGATGGTCTTTCTTGCCGTAGAAATCAAAATCCTTGCCGTTGCTGCAGGCCGGATCGTATTTCGGGTTAAAGCGCCAGCGGGTCTCCTTCCCATTGACGAAGGGCCACTGTACCCCGGAACGCTCACGCAGGACGGAATACGAAGCCATTTCATGTTTCGGACCAGCATGAAAGCGCCGGTATTCTTCCCAAATTTTTTCGATATAGTCGTCCTTACTCCAGGGAAACTGCTTCTCAAAACCCAGTCTTCTGGCTACCTCGATCAGCTGCCAGGTGTCGGACATTGCCTCCCCCGGAGGATCGAGGATCTGGGAGAAATGCTGGGTCCGACGCTCCGAGTTGCCGAACATACCCTCCTGCTCAATCCACATGGCGGCGGGCAGAATGACATCAGCGATATCGGTCGTCGGGGTCGGATAGACATCGGAAACAACTACAAAACGATCATCTTTCAACGCACCATTGCGGTACCGGTTAAGATTGGGCATGGTGACCATGGGATTGGTCACCTGAATCCAGATGAATTTAATATCGCCCCGGTCAAGGGCGCGAAACATCTCAACCGTATGATAGGTCGGCTTCGGATCGATGTTGGCAACCGGCACATCCCAGATCTCCGCGGCATTCTTCCGGGCATGCTCGTCCATGACTACTCCATGCGGCAGGGCATGGGTTAAAGTGCCGACCTCACGAACGGTGCCGCAGGCACTTGGCTGTCCGGTAAGAGAAAAAGGCCCGTTGCCTGGGGTCGAGATCTTCCCGACTAAAAGATGGATATTATAGACCAGGTTATTGATCCAGGTTCCCCGAGTATGCTGATTCATCCCCATACACCAGTAGGAAGTCACTTTCAGGGCAGGATCGCCATACAGCGCTGCCAGGTATTTGATATCCCGTGCCGGGACCCCGGAAATTTTCTCCACTTTCTCGGGGCTGTAATCCTCAAGGAAAATTTTGTATTCCTCGAAATCAATTGTTTCTGCCTGATCGGTGAAGGCGAAATGATCTTCGGTGCCGTAGCCGATATTGGTTTTACCCTTATGAAAGGAGACATGTTCCCTGACAAAATTCCAGTTAACCCAATCATTCGCGATAATCTCATGACAGATGGCGTTGGCGACGGCCAGATCGGTCTGTGGTTTGAAAAGAATTGACTTATCGGCCGCCTGACTGGAGCGGGTGAGACGGGTGGCAAAATCGATGATCTTCACATCGGTGCGCCGCTTGCGGTTGGCAAGCATCCTGGAAAAGAGCACCGGATGCATCTCCGCCATGTTGTTGCCCCAGGTGATAAAGACATTGGCATTGTCGATGTCTTCATAACAGCCCATCGGTTCGTCAATGCCAAAGGTGGTCATGAAACCGGTTACCGCACTAGCCATGCAGAGCCTGGCATTGGCTTCCACATTGTTGGTCCCAAGACAGCCTTTAAACAGTTTGGAGGCGACGTATCCATCCGGAATAGTCCATTGACCGGAACCGTAAACGGCCACTGAATCCTTACCGTGTTTATCCCGTGTTTCCTTCAGTTTTTCGGCAACGAGGTCAAGAGCTTCCTGGATCGGTACTTCGACCATCCGCCCGTTTCTGCGGACTTTGGCCGTGGTCAATCGATCCGAACCGTACAGCGCCTGCACGGAATGATAGCCCTTCATACAGCAAAGCCCCTTGTTGACACTGCAGTTTGGATCACCCTTGACCGCCACGGCCCGGCCATTCGTGACTCCCACCAAAAGACCACAGCCGGTACCGCAGAAGCGACAGGGAGTTTTTTGCCACGAAACCAATCCCGAATTACCGGTTATTTCCGGCCAGCCGGCAAAACTGATTCCCGGAAATAACGCCCCGGCGGTTGCAAGCGCACTGGACGCGGCTGCACATTGAATAAATCGTCGTCTGTCGAGTTTCATGGTCACCTCATTTTTTGCCTAAATTTTCATCGGAGCCGACATGACCAACATGACCGAAGGCCATGTTGAGCGACTGCAGCGACGGCAGGTTTTTCAGACTCTCCTGGAGTGCTTCTTCGGTGGCTTTATCCGGTGTATCGGTTACAAGGACAACTACTTCGTGAGTATCGGCCGGAATAAACCGGCAATGAGCCAGCACGGCGAGATCCGCGCAAAGGTGTTCCGTGGCTCCATCTTTTGGAATGGCAAGATAGCTGAAAATCGGCATGGCGACTCCGGAGTTGTGGGTGAATCGGACTGTCGGCTTAAGTACGAAATGATCTATTTCCGTATTGTTCCACGATTATGACGGAGGTTCCTTGACTTAAATCAAAGATTTTTAATTTGTGGGGATTAATCTTCGCAGCTTGAAAAACAGTGCGGCGAGGAAGAGCCGCCTTATACGAATCTAAGGAGACATCATGATAATTTTGAATATTCTGCCGATAATTGTCAGTACCCTCTTGATCGCGGCACACTTTTATCGTGCAGGTTCCCTGCTCCTCACTATTGTGTGCCTGCTTTTTCCACTTCTGCTGATGAGCGGAAATCGCTGGACGCCCCGGCTGATTACGGTATTTCTTCTAATTTCCGCTGCCGAATGGCTGCGGACAATGTTGATTTTCATTGGACAATATCAGGAGGCGGGCATGGCATGGACACGTCTGGCGATAATCCTCACCGGCGTCAGTCTCTTCACCGCACTTTCATCCCTGGCATTCAGGACGAATCGCATGAAAAGAAGATATGGGACCGCAGAATGACAAGACCTGGGTTGCGCTACAAAATCCCCACCAACATCTTCGTGGCAACTCCGATGAGCAACAGGGCAAATATTCGCTTCAAAGGATCGACAGGCAGACTATGTGCCAGTCTGACCCCCAGCGGAGCAGTCAGGACACTGACGGCGGCAATACCTACCAGTGCGGGAAGATAGACATAGCCTATTGAATACTGAGGCAGCGCGGCGACATTCCAGCCGTTGATGACATAACCGACGGTACCGGCTACGGCAATGGGCAACCCGATGGCAGCCGAGGTACCGATGGCATTATGGACCCGGATATTGCACCAGAGCATGAACGGTACAGACAATGTTCCCCCGCCGATCCCGACAAGACTGGAAATCACACCGATACCATTTCCCACTCCAAACATCCCCGCTTTTCCCGGCAAGTCGCGGCCACCCTTTGGCTTTTTATTGAAAAGCAGTTGGGCAGAAACGAAATAGAGAAAGATAACAAAAAACACCTTTAAAAAATTAGCCGACATTGCCGAGGCAAAACAGGAACCAAAGAAAGGTACCGGTGAGAATTCCGATGACTATTCTCCTCACCACATCCCAACGCACGGCTCCCCGCTTGTGATGCGCCATAAAACTTGAAACCGAGGTAAACATGATGCTCGCCATGGACGTGGCGAGGGCGAGATGCATTGTCAGCTCCGGCGGGATATGATTGAGAGCGAAAACGTAGACCAGCATGGGCACAATCACCAGTCCTCCGCCAATTCCGAGGAGTCCTGCAAGAATTCCGGCAATGGCGCCAACTGCGCAATAGGTCAAAAATGTGGTTATCATATTTTTCTCATTGGGCAACAAAAATTAGGAGGAATCGACAAATTCCATTACAGGCTATCCCCTTGAATGACAGATTTGCTGATTATCACTCAGAGGAACAGGCTACTGTATCGCTAAGTTTTAAATTTTGCAAGCCGGACGACTAGGCTCTCCAACAATAGGCTGGGCTCCTCTTTTTGGATCACAGGACGGCTTAGCCGAAGAATTGCCAAACATACCGGTTTGAGGGTGACATTCATTCAATCGGTCATTATTATCTGCGATTGTGCAGATTTTTTGCACTCACAATTTTATCAAAAATTACCAGGCTGAACATTGAGCAAGAAACACGCTAACCCTGCAAAAAAATCCTGAAACCAGCAAGCGGGTACCGTTCTCCCAGCTTCGTGAGCTTCTACTTCCCACCTTCGGAGACATCGCCTGCGCCTTGCAGCAGGATTTTTAGCTCTTGTGCTGGTCGATCTTTCCAGCTGACAATCCCGAGAATTATTAAACACGGAGTCGATGGCCTGGAGACCATGACCATCTCCACAGCTGGACTGCTTCGTCTCGGCGGCCTGATTATTCTCATAGCCGGGTCGGTGATTGTTTTACGCTTTGCCTGGAGATATCTGATTATAGGCTTTTCCAGACTCCTTGAGCGTGCAATCAGAAACCGGATATTTTCTCATATTCTCAAGATGGATATGCCGTTTTTTGAAAAACATACCACCGGCGATCTCATGGCTCATTCGAGCAATGACCTTGCCGCCGTGCAGATGGCCTGCGGAATGGGAATGGTCGCAGCAATCGATTCTCTGGTTATGTCCCTTGCGGCGATAGGTTTTATGGTGGCAATTCATCCACTCCTTACTCTGCTTGCCTTGCTGCCGATGCCTTTACTGGCAGTATCCACCCGCATTCTTTCAGGAAAACTACATAAACGCTTTGCAACGGTGCAGGAACAGTTTTCCTCCCTGACTGAGTTCTCACGTTCCACCCTGATCTCCATTGGCTTAATCAAAGCCTATACCATGGAGAATTTTCAAACGGAACGGTTCGGAAAGCTCGGTAAAGAATATTTCCGCAGCAATCTTCGAGTGGCGGCCGTCCAGGGATTGATCAGTCCGCTGGCGACCCTGGTTGGCAGTATCGGCATGTTGATGGTTCTTTATTTTGGTGGCCGCTTTGTCATAACCGGCGCCATAACCCTTGGTGATTTTGTCGCCTTTATCACCTATCTGTACATGTTGATCTGGCCTATGATGGCGATAGGCTGGGTGGCCAATCTGGTACAACGGGGCCTTACTTCCCTGAGCCGCATTTATGATCTTGTCACCAGCCGAACCGTGTTGCCGGACCCGGTTTTGCCGGAAAAGCCGGCAATGTTCAGTCATCCGGAATTCATACTTGACAATTTGAATTTCAGCTACTCCGCGGCGTTACCCCCCGTCATCAGCCATCTGACACTGACAATAGGTCCTGGCATCCATGGGGTGACGGGACGCACCGGCTCCGGCAAGTCAACTCTCTGCAAACTCCTGGCACGCTTGTATCCGGTCGAGGGCGGAACACTATTTTTTGGCGGAATCGATGTGAATCAGCTCCCGCTGCAATTCATCCGCTCACATATAGGCTATGTCGGCCAGGAACCTGTACTTTTTTCCGACACCATCGCCGCTAATATTGCTCTCGGTCGAGCTGACGCAAGCCGCGAGGAAATTATCCATGCGGCCGCCAATGCTGCCATCCATGACGATATTCTGGCTTTAAAAAATGGCTATGACACCATGATAGGTGAACGCGGGGTCAAACTTTCCGGCGGACAACGACAGCGTCTGGCCCTGGCCCGGGCACTCCTCTGTAACCGGCCGGTTCTGCTTATCGACGATGGGCTTTCGGCGGTTGATGTGGCTACCGAACATGAAGTCTTCGCCGGCCTCAGACGTCATTTTGAAGGAAAAACCGTCCTGATCGTCTCCAATCGTATCAAACTGCTGTCGATGACCGATCGAATTATTATTCTCGCCGATGGATCAATTGAAAGCGAGGGAAACCACGAGCAGCTCCTTGAGCAGAATTCGCTGTATCGCTCAATGTTTGAAAAACAGATGACCCAAAATGGTACAAAGGAGTCCGCACTGCCATGATGGATTACGGTTACAGCGAAAAAGGAGAGCAGGGTTCTCTCGGAGACCTCCATCTCTGGAAAAGGATTTTAAAGTTTACAACCCCTTACTGGGCCGGGATTACTTTTGCGGTGTTCATCTCCCTTCTGATCACCTGGGCAACGCTCACCCTTCCCCATCTGGTCCAGACTGCAATCGATAATTATATAACCGCATCAAACCTAGCAGCCGATGACCGGCTTGCTGGTCTTGCCGGAATTGCTATCAAATATGGTTTTCTTGTGGTTGGAGTTTTCCTTGCTACTTTTTGCCAGATTCTGGTCCTGGAATGGGTAGGCCAATCAGTCATGCATACGGTTCGACAGCATCTTTTTCACCATTTTCTGCATCTGGATCTCCGATTTTTCAACAACAATCCGATAGGCAGACTGGTCACCCGGTTGACCAACGACATCCAGAACATGAACGAGATGTTCACCTCGGTCATTGTCACACTTTTCAACGATTTCCTGCGGTTATCAGGTATACTCATCATCCTCTTCTGGATGAATCCACGCCTGGCCGGCTTGATGACCCTTTTTGTGCCGGTGGCTCTTCTCGTCACCATTCTTTTTGCCCGCCTGGCGCGGGAGAGATTTAGAGCAATACGCACCCAGTTGGCAAAACTCAACAGTTTCCTGTCGGAAACCCTTTCCGGTATCGCCATCATTCAGCTTTTCGCCGGCCAGGAATCCAGCAAAGAGACTTTTGAAAATCTCAGTGAAGGCTTCCTGCACAGAACTATGCGGCAGATCAAGCTCTTCGGCATTTTCATGCCTCTTACCGAATTCATGAGTTCCACCGCGATTGCCATTATCCTCTGGTATGGCGGTGGCGAAGTATTGCAGAGGCGGCTGACCCTTGGTGAACTGGTTGCTTTTATCTCCTATATGCGGCTTTTCTTTCAGCCGCTCAGAGAACTCGCCCAGCAATATTCCATTGTCCAGTCGGCGATGGCCTCCGCCGAACGGATTTTTCAACTGTTTGATACCAAAAGCGATATTCGCCAACTGCCGGAGCCGGTGCGCTTACCCAAAGTTACGGGCATGCTCGAATTCAATAACCTTCAATTCGGCTATGAGCCTGAGAACCCTATTCTGCATGACATCTCGCTCACTTTGTATCCCGGTCAGACTGTCGCCCTGGTCGGCACGACGGGTTCAGGCAAAACCACACTTGTCAATCTGCTGCTTCGCTTTTATGATCCGCAGAAAGGATCGATCCGTATTGACGGCAGGGACATTGCGACAATGGATCTGAAGGAACTCCGCACTATCGTCGGCGTGATTCTTCAGGATGTATTTATATTGCAGGACAGCCTTTTTGCCAACATTGTCATGGATACCGGCAGTTCAAGAGAAAAAATTCAGGCGATTCTTGACCATACGGGTATGAATCGTTTTGTAGACAAACTTCCGTCAGGACTTAATACCATTATAGGCGAAGGAGGAATGGAACTCTCGACCGGAGAAAAACAACTCCTCTCATTCGCCAGGGTTCTCTGCCGCGATCCGGCTATTTTAGTCCTCGATGAAGCAACTGCGGCAATAGACACCGAATCCGAAAACATCCTTGAACAGGCGATAGCCGACAGCTTCAAGGGCAGGACGTCGCTGGTTATCGCCCATCGATTGTCAACTATCAGGCGGGCAGATCATATTATAGTCATGGCTCATGGGAAAATCGTCGAACAGGGAAGTCATGAAGAACTGCTCAGTCGTAACGGCCACTATGCTCTTCTGGTGGCCATGGATCTACAAAATGATCCGATGATTACGGCAGGATCGTAAACGTTCACCAGCCACCCCATATGCCATATGCGCACGATCAGATCGCTGTGCATAGAGGGCGGGTTTAGAACCCGCCCCTACATCCCCATGCCCATCTGGTCCGATTCCTTCCCGGTGAACTGTTACGCTGAAACCGGCCAAGTAATATGTAGCGGTTACCCGCTCTTGTTTGCATCAAGAAACGCCAAGATAGGCTTTCTGAACTTCTTCGTTATCACGGAGCTTGGCTGCGGTATCGCTGACTGTTATCTCTCCTGTTTGCAGGACATAGCCTCGATGGGCGATGGAAAGAGCCATTAAGGCGTTTTGTTCAACCAGCAGGATAGTTGTCCCTCTTTTGTCATTTAATTCCTTGATGATATCAAAAATCAACTCGACGAGAATCGGCGCGAGCCCCATGGACGGTTCATCGAGCATCAAAAGATGAGGATCCATCATCAGCCCGCGGGCAATCGCCAGCATCTGCTGCTCTCCCCCGGACAAGGTTCCGCCAAATTGATCGATCCGCTCCTTCAGCCGGGGAAATAGCGAAAAACCATACTCCATCCGCTCTTCGACCAGTTGAGAATCGCTCAAGGTGAAAGCTCCCATTTCCAGGTTTTCTTTCACCGTCAGTGTCGGAAAAATCCCGCGTCCCTCGGGAACATGCACCATACCGTTGTGGACAATTTCATGGGGCTCTTTTTTGGAGATATCCTGTTTCTCGAAGAGGATCTTCCCTTTCTTTGGATGCATCATTCCGGAAATTGTCCGTAAAGCGGTACTCTTTCCCGCACCGTTGGAGCCGATAAGGGTGACAATCTCTCCTTCATTGACTTTCAGGGAAATGCCTTTTAATGCATGAATATGCCCGTAATAGCTATGTATATTGTCAATTTCCAGCAGACTCATTTCATTTTCTCCTCATGCTGTCCGGCCACTGCCCCACGGCCAAGATACGCTTCGATAACCCGTTTATCGGCTCGGATTTCCTGTGGACTACCCTGAGCAATTTTTTCGCCGTAATCCATTACACAGATATCTTCGGAGATATTCATAACAACGCGCATATCGTGTTCAATCAACAGGATAGTTATCCCCATGTCCGATTTAATTTCACGGAACAGACGCACAATATCCTCGGTTTCCTGGGGATTCATGCCGGCAGCCGGTTCATCGAGCAACAGCAGCAGCGGATCCGCGGCCAGAGCGCGGGCAATCTCAAGCCTGCGCTGGGCGCCGTACGGCAGGTTCTTGGCCAGTTCATTTTCCACCCGCTTCAAACCGACATACTGCATCAGTTGCGCCGCTTTTTTTTCGGCTTCCGCTTCCTCCCTCTTAAAACCGGGCAGCCGGAACAGCGTCTGAAGAGGAGACTGTTTAAAATGGATATGCATTCCGACCAGAATATTTTCAATGACTGTCATGTCGGGAAAAAGCCGAATATTCTGGAAGGTACGGGCGATACCCCGGGCGGCAATCTGATCCGGCCTGAGCCCGACCAAGGATCTGCCATTGAAATTGATCGTTCCGCCGTCCGGTTTATAGATTCCGGTCAAGGTATTGAAAAATGTCGTTTTCCCTGCGCCGTTTGGTCCGATAATCGAAACGATCCGTCCTTTTTCAAGAGAGAAGGTGACATCGCTGATGGCTTTTAAGCCGCCAAACGTTTTGGTCATATTTGCAATTTCAAGTAATGCCATGGTCACACCCTCTCCTTAATTGTTTTCTTCCATCTCGATTTCCCGCTTACGCCTTGTGGCTGGAATCAATCCCGCCGGCCGGAAGATCATCATCAAGACAAGGATCAAACCAAAAAGCATGCGTTGATATTTTGCAGGATCAAGCTGGGTCGATAAATCTTTCCAGGCAAAATTAATAATGGGAATTACGGCATCACTCTGGCGCAATTCGTTCAGGTACAGGGAAAAGCCCTGTAACACCTGAAGATTAAGAATGGTTACCGTCGCAGCTCCCAGAATAACCCCTGGAATACTTCCCGCTCCCCCCAAAATAACCATGGCAAGAACACCAATGGACTGCATGAATGAAAAAGATTCCGGGCTGATAAAGGTTCTACTGGCGGCCAGCAATACGCCCATGACCCCTGCAAAAGAGGCACCGACGGCAAAAGCTGTAAGCTTCATCCGAACCAGGGGAATTCCCTGGGCAATTGCCGCAGTTTCATCTTCGCGTATCGCCGTCCAGGCACGACCGATCTTCGAGTCGTCGAGGCGCCGGGTCACAAAAATGATCACGATAATTACCATGAGAGCGAAGATGTAGAACATCAGGTTGTACATATCCGCGGCACTCACATGGTGCCCGACTACCCTGCCGAAGACAGTATTAAACCACTCCACCACAACATTCGGCATGGTCGGACGCTGAATCGGTGTAATTCCCTGGGGACCGTTGGTGAAATTGAGCGGTTTATCGAGGTTATTAGCCAGCACCCGGATAACCTCACCAAAGCCGAGAGTTACAATGGCCAGATAGTCACCGCGCAAACGCAGTACCGGCAGACCCAACAGAATTCCCGTGAGGCCGGCGACAATAACGCCCACCAGGAGAAACATATAAAAGGCGTCACCGGGCAGCAGGAATGCCAGATCCGACGGCTGGGTACCAGGCGCATAATGCAGCACATAGAACTGCTGTGACCCGAAAAAAGCCCAAAGATAGGCCCCCACCGCATAAAACGCCACGTAGCCCAGATCAAGCAGTCCGGCAAAGCCGACTACGATATTCAAACCGAGGGCAAGGGCCGAGAAAACACTGATCTGAAAGATAACTTCCAGGTAAAAGATATTCCTGACCCCAATGACCGGAATGATTATCAAGGCAAGTATAGCCCCCGCAATTATCTTAAATCGGCTGCCGGCCTTGAAAAAATACAGCGATAAAAACGAGGTCATCAGAACCAGAAAAGCGAGATTTGATCGTGGTTGGGTATAAACCAGCAGGCTACCAGCCAGTATGTGTCCAATAATGATCAGATATGGCCATCGCCCCTGATTTAATTTGTCGAACAATTCCTTTAAGAACAACGAAATCATGAGACTCTCCTATGCTTTCTGACCGACATTTTTGCCCATTAATCCCTGAGGCCGGAATATAAGGACAAGTATAAGAATACTGAAGGCAAATATATCCTTGTATTCAGAACCCGCCGCTCCCATGGTAAATACTCCCATATATGATCCGGCAAAGGTTTCAAGCATGCCCAGAACAATCCCTCCAAGCAATGCTCCCGTCATATTGCCGATACCGCCGAGAACCGCGGCAGTAAATGCTTTCAAGCCGGGGAAAAAACCGACAAACGGATCAATCCGGGTAAATTTCAAGGCATAGAGAACACCGGCAGCTCCTCCCAGCAGTCCACCAACCAGAAAGGTCAGTGAAATGATCCTGTTGACGTTAATACCCATAAGGCTTGCAGTCGGACGATCCTGGGCAACCGCCCGCATCGCTTTACCGACCTTGGTGGCATTGACCAGATAGTTGAGCCCCACCAGCATCAAAACGGCAGACGCAATGACAATGATTGACTTAACGGAAATCCCCAGGGTGAGCTTTGAGGTACCCATGGCAATTTTACCGAAGATTATGCGGCTGTCAAAATTGCCGAAGGTCGGCATAATCCGGTTGAACTGACCGGTTGTCAGGCTTTCAACCAAACGAATGACATCCTGAAGAAGAAAGGAGACACCGATCGCGGAAATAAGCGGGACAAGACGGGACATTCCACGAAGCGGCCGATAGGCAATCCGTTCGACGGCGACGGCAAGACCTCCGGCAGCGACCATACCCAAAATGATTGCAAGAATCAGATAGGCATAGGCCATACCCAGGGACGCTCCGGACAGAATCCCCATGCCATCCAGGGCAATAAGAAACTCCACCCCGACAAAAGCACCGACTGCGAAAATTTCACTGTGGGCGAAGTTAATGAACTCCAGAACCCCGTACACCATGGTATAGCCAAGGGCAATGGCCGCATAGACAAAGCCGATCGTCAGGCCGTCTATTACCACCTGGGGCAAATTAAGCATGGTGTAGGTAAACAAACTTACATTATACTTATCCATCAGGCTTGCGCCCGACGGCGGTCTTGTCCAGGGCCAAGGCAAGACAAATAGCAATAACAGACATGAAAGCAGCACTGCCCAGGGAAAAAGCCAGCAGCTGGCCAACTAGGACGCACCAGTTCGTAAACATTTATGCGTTTTAGGAATCGTATCATAATTACTCCCTAAATTTAAAAATCAACCGGCCCTTTGATAGAAAAGGGCCGGGGCAAGAACTTAGGAAGTCTTACTTGGGAGGAGCAATTTCAAGAGTCTCAACGACTTGATTGTCACTCCATTTGGCAGGATCTGCAGATTCCACCTGAATCACAAAGTACAGAGCTTTTTCAGGATCTCCGATATTATTGAAGGTGAAAGTTCCGGTAATACCTTTGAAATCTTTCAGAGCGCGAACTGCCTGGGCAACAGCTTGACGGGTAGGAACTTCGTTATTATTTGCTTTTGCAGCATTTTCAATAGCTTTCAAGCAGATAGCCATCGAATCATAGACTGGGCAGCAAACGGCTGCGGAGTTGCATTGTATTTTGCTTCGAAATCCTTGATGAACTTTGCAGTTCCCTGATACACGGAAGCAGGACCGGAAACGGTTGAATAGAAGGTTCCTCCGCCGGAAATCAAGATTATTGGCACCAATTTTTGCTGCGTCCGAGGAATCGAAACCGTCATCACTGAGGAAGATTCCTTCATACCCTCTCTCACGAGCCTGCTTGAAAAGAACGGCAGCCTGGAAAGCCATACCGCCGAAATAAACAAGATCCGGATTACCGGCGACAACAGGGGACAAGCAAGGCATCAAAATTAGCTTTTTCTTCCGTTCCTTCAAAACCAAGAACTTTCATGCCGTTTTCAGTGGCTTTTTGTTTAAAGAATTCGGCAATTCCCTGACCATATGCGGTTTTGTCATGAACAACAAATACGGTTTTTACGCCTTTTTTAGCGGCAAAATCAGCACCAACCACACCCTGC
Source organism: uncultured delta proteobacterium (assembly GCA_963835305.1). Lineage (GTDB taxonomy): Bacteria > Desulfobacterota > Desulfobulbia > Desulfobulbales > Desulfocapsaceae > Desulforhopalus_A. Next base: position 142,850 of record CAWIEU010000002.1, on the reverse strand, counting down.
ACGTCATCTCGTCCAACGATACGATTGACTTCCAGATAACCGCGGGTGGTTACTTTTGGATTGGTGTTAGCCGGAGAAACATTGACGAGACCCGAGGTGTGATACACTTCGGAAGAAGGAATCTGCACACCTGAATTATAGTGGCCGACAACCGCAAGTATCGCAGGATCAGACACGATTCGTTTGGCGTTGGCAACGCCGGTATCCGGATTCGCCTGATCATCAAAAGGCGCAAGATCAATTTTAAATCCCATATCGGTCAGGGGGCCTCCCAACTGTTCGAGTGCCAACTCGGCCCCACGTTTAATGTCCACCCCAATTACAGACTGGTCACCGGACAATGGCGACTGGGTAGCAATTTTGATCGATTTATCAGCAGCACCTGCAAACCACAAAGTGCAAGCGACATACCTGCGGCGACCATCACTTTAAAAATCGAAAGCCTACGTACTAACATCCTTTTCTCCTCCCTTGTAAACAGCGTTTTTGTTCGGTTTACCATTTCCGTTCTTCTGCTGCAGTCATAAAGCAAAAGGCCCTTCAATGGTATCCTCATTGACCATTCAACGTTCACGCTAACAAAAAGATGGAAGCATACCCAAATTGAATGCACTTGAAGTAATCCCTGCATTCCTTCTTTTTATTTTGGTCATCATGCTAGCTGATTAGCTCTACGTGCGCAACAAAATTAGCGGTTTTAGAGGCTGGAAATCGATTTTTTCTGCCATCCTACAAAAGAGTAGCGTATTTGTCCTAATTTTGCAATTTTGTGAAATAAATGATGAATGGTCAACCACCTGGTATCTGGTAGGACCATTTTCAGCCATATGTTTGACAGGAAATTACTGCGGGAGAAGAAAGCTTTAAGTCCAAGAAGTGCAAAAAACTGGAAAAGGGTGAAAGAATGCCGAAAAATGACAGCAAAAGATGGGCTCAATGCTCTTGTTGAGAGGTATTGCAAAAAACCTCGGGAGAGAGTGTAAAGTATCCCCTCAAATCACAATCTTAACGCATCATACGCTCGGTGAACAACGTGTAATTATATAAGCAAAGTGAATTGTGATGCCATCGAATTCAATTGCGGAGAGTAGCTTTGAGCCTGTCCGGCTTCAAAAAGAGTTCGAAAGCGCCCAGGATATCAGTGCAAATGATATCTGCCTGATGGATCGCGACAATACACGCTCCTTCTTCCTGGATAAGGGCAATTCCCAAAGCCGCGGTCTTCAGCATAAGGCCGTCATTTCTGCCGTTGCCGATAGCTGCAACTTTTTCTGCACCGAGAGCACGGACATACGCCTCCTTCTCCTTGTCCTGTCCTGACGGACCAATGATATGAAGAGAACAGGGCAGACCAGACAGCTTTTGTCCAACCGTGCCATGGGTGTCCGCGGTAATTACATGCACCTGAACCTGACCTGAGAGCTCCACTATTTTCTCCGCTACCCCGCCGAGTAGTTCCCCATCCTGCGCAAGAGTACCGTTATAATCGAAAACAAGATGCGTAAGGCGCAGCGCTTCTCCGCCAGGTATATCTACCTCTACCATATTCAAAATCCTCAAGTGATTCTTTTGCTCTTTTCAGAATGCGGCAAACATCCATCATTCTGGATCTGTAAACACTTATAACTTTTTTATACCGGAAAGAACGGAAGACTGATTCGGCAGGTCCAGTTGATGATGTACAATATCAACAACTCCCGCTTGTTCGAGCATGGCGGTAATTTCGGCTTTCGAATAAGATCGTCCCCCTTTGGTACCAACCAGCATATTGAGAGCAAAAAGTGCCGGAAATTCAGGTCCATCCTTGTCATCATCAAGCATGAATTCGTGAATCAGAATTAAGCCGCCCGGTTCAAGTGCTGCGACGGTTTTCTCCAGGCAAGTCTGACATTCCAGTTCATTGTTACTGTGCAGAATTTGCGAGAGCCAGGCGACATCATACGGCCCCCCGACAATCGGATCGACATTGAAATCGCCGCCCATAAAATCAATTCGATCGGTTAGATTAAACCTTGCCACAATATTTTCGGCAAAGGGTTCCGTTGTCGGACGATCAAGGATGACAGCCCTCAGCTCTGGATTGGCGAGACAAAAATGAATAGCATAAGTACCAGGCCCACCACCCAGATCAAGCAGTCTCCTGCGATCCGATAGCTTAAATTTCTCAGCCATTTGCGGGGCGATCATCATGGCCAGATTGTACATGCCCATGAGAAAGCTTTCCCGTTCCGTCTCCGCACCATAAGAGCGGCGATCTACAGCTTTACCCGTCATCACCGCTTGATCGAGTTGCGCCCAGCCGTCAAGAATATGGTGGTGATGGAGGATAATATGGCCCATATACGCCGGAGAGTCGAGAACCAGGGAATTCCTGGAAAATTCGGTATTTTTATATTTACCATTCTTTTTTTTCAGCAGTCCGAGTGCGGCCAGGGCGTCAAGGAGCAGACCGGTCGCACGAGTATCAGACCCTATATGTTCCGCCACCTCACCGGCCTCATAGCCTGCATCACCAAGCACAGTAAAGACCTTCAGTCTGACTCCTGCCTGCAAGGTACATCCCTGCCAGTATTCGCTTGAGACACCGAGTAACATGCCGACGTTCCATTCTTTTGTCATGGCTTACTCCATAGTATCGTTTAGATCATGCCCACTCTCAGGAGCGGATTTGATTGAGAAATCAAAATCACCTACACGAATCACCTGTATGAGGTCATTAACTCTCCATCTGTAAAAAAACTAATGCAGTTTTCCAAAACACCTGTTCAACTGGAAACTGAACCGGAGCAGGCATATTTATCTTTTTCGGGAGATAAACACATTGTACTCAGATTCCTTCTTATCGAAGTTTAGTCATAATAGTCATTTTTAAAGAAAAGTTCACTTTATAACAAAGACATGAAACAGCCGTCAATTGAAGTCAGCGATCAGGAAGTAAAGAAAGTTATTGCTGACTTTCTTGATCAGGGCCATGTAGATAACATCGTGGCAATGTTCCGCCGGGAACCTAAATATTACCAATGGGTCGGAGAGATCCTGAGAGACGAGCGCTTCAGCGTCCGCTTGGGGATCACGGTTCTTTTTGAGGAATTGCAGAAAATCCAACCCGGCGACCTGAAGTTTGCCATCCCCGCCCTGGTCGAACTACTTCACGACCAAGAACCGCTTTGGCGAGGGGAAGCGGTTTCAATTCTGGGGATCATCGGCACGAGGGAAGCATTGACTCAGATTCGTCGTCTGCAAAACGATCCGAGTCCCCAGGTCCGGGAAATGGTCCAGCTTGTATTGGAAGGATGCCCATGAGTAACGGGAAATCAACTAAACAGTCAGGTCCCGGCTCAGGGAATCGATTTCCCTGGTGGGTAAGCGTGCTGCTGGCGATAGGGAGCTATTGCAGCTTAAAATTTGTAATCCCGGGCCTTCAACCGACGAATCCCGCCTTACTAAAATTGGCTCAGGCGGCGCCGAGTTTCGCCCCAATCATAACCATTCTTTTTTTGCTGCTGGCAGCCAAACAACTCTACGATATAGATGCTGCTGAAGATACCGAGGACACCAAAGATGAACCTGACATGAAACGTGACGAGAATCCGGACGATAAATGACACATGCCATGCAGGAATTCCATCAATGATGTGCTCCCCGAGCCCTCTTTCTGCTCCAATTACAGCTTCCGTTCTCTCGCAAGGCTGGACGATACCGAATATTCGACACGGCTACTGTCGATTCCACTTTTTTTCATGCAGAAATCTGGTATCGTAACACCTGACACATTGATCATTTGTGTTGCCGGAAAAACATCAAATAGCAGCCGTATCTTTTTATACTCAATAAGCAAAGTCGAAAGAAAATACTATCTTCAACTCAGCTTGGGTTATGAAAAAGAAACTCCTTATAATTGAAGATGAAAATTCCGTGGCCAAACAACTTCGCTGGGGTTTGGACAAGGAATACGAAATCACTATTGCCTCTGACGCAGAACAGGCAAAACTACTGCTTGCTTCCGGTGTTTTTCCGGTAGCGACACTTGATCTTGGTCTGCCGCCATATTCCGATACCCCCCAGCAAGGCCTGGCATTACTCGAAGAGATTGCCAACCTGGCTCCCCACACCAAAATGATTGTCATCACGGGCAATGCGGAAGATGAAAATGCAGTTAAGGCCATCGCGCTCGGTGCCGCGGATTTCTATGCAAAACCGATAGATTTAACTCTTCTCAAAGTCATTCTTTCCCGTAATTTCAGAATTCATGAACTTGAGGATGCCAATCGTAGACTTCAGTATCAAAGCAGCCGATGCGGATCTCTTTGCGGGATGCTGACCATCTCACCGGTAATGCACAGCCTTTTCGAGCGCCTGCAACAAGCCAGCAAGACAGACTACCCCATATTGATCACCGGCAGTACCGGAACAGGCAAAGAAATGGCAGCCCAGGCGGTGCATAGCCTGAGCCGGAGAGCTGACCACCCGCTGATCGTCATCAACTGCGGGGCTATACCGGAGAACCTGCTGGAAAGCGAGCTGTTCGGTCACGAAAAAGGAGCCTTCACAGGTGCTGCCGGTCGTCAGATAGGTAAGTTTGAGCTGGCGGACAAAGGGACCATTTTTCTGGATGAAATTGGGGAATTACCAATGCTCCTGCAGGTAAAAATACTGCGGGTTCTCCAGGAATCTACTATTGAGCGCCTGGGAGGAACCAAAACAATCCGGCTCAATGTGCGCATCATTGCAGCCACGAACCTTGACCTGGAAAAAGCCGTACAACAGAAAACCTTTCGTGAGGATCTTTTCTATCGCCTGAATGTCGTGCCCTTGCGCATACCTGACTTGGGAGAGCGACAGGAAGACATTCTGTTACTGGCCCATACCTTTCTGCAGGAAGAATCAAGAAAACTTCGGAGGGGTCAGGTATCTTTTGCTCCTTCGGCCATGGACGCCATGTCCGCTCACAACTGGCCCGGCAATGTGCGCGAACTGCAGAACCGGATTCGTCGAGCACTGGGGACCACCACGGACAACCGTATTACCTCTGTCGACCTGGGTCTGGAAAAGATCTTCGATAACGGGGAGGAACAGAAACTTTCCACATTAAAACAAGCCCGGGAGACAGCAGAAAAAAATGCAATTCAACAGGCTCTGGCCCTGAGCGGCAATAACATTAGCCAGGCTGCCAAACTTTTGGAGATCAGCCGTCCCACGTTACATGACCTTCTGAAAAAACTCGAAATAAATATACTATAATGAAAACACAGTGTGACAGTTTAAGACAACTTGTACAAATTCAATGGGTCCCTTACGTCATTCCTTTCGCTCTCTTTTTATTATTGACTGAGCCCGCCCGCTTCTATCCTGCTTTGATTCCGCATCTCTATATAGCCAAGACGGTTCTGGTCGGAACATTGCTCTGGTTCTGGCGGCACAGGTATGCCGCGGACTTTTCCCTGGGACTCTCGCATCGTGAGATATTGACCGCTTTTTGTTGTGGCCTCCTTGTGCTTGTTATCTGGATTGTACCTGAAAAATACTTCTTCCAGGTGGGACAAAGTTCCGGTTTTGATCCCTATGCCATGAGTGAGTCGCTGACAGCAGCAATCGGACTGATTAGTGTGCGGCTGATCGGCTCGTCAGTGGTCGTTCCCGTCATGGAAGAATTATTCTGGCGTTCTTTTTTAATGCGTTATCTTATCAACCCGAATTTTCGTTCGGTTTCCGTTGGGGCTTTTACCTGGTTTTCTTTTTTAGGCATTTCAGTTTTGTTTGGTCTGGAGCATCACCGTGTAGTTGTTGGAATCATTGCCGGCCTGCTTTATGGGCTGCTGCTGATTCACCAGAAAAATCTCAAGGGAGTTATTCTGGCCCACGGAGTGACCAATTGTGGCCTGGGTATCTATATTCTGGCAACCGACAACTGGATGTTCTGGTAAAGAACGCCTTCAACAAGACCTCAAAGATCTTAAATTTCCCCCGATATCACGTCCCCTTTCCTAATAGTGTAAAATATTTCGACATAGCCATGCCGACCCTTTCCCTATCCGGGATCGAACAGTATCCTATCAAATACGATTATTTCTTTTCATTTAATAAACTTCCATCTTATCAGACAGCCTGACAGGAAGGTAATGCGATAAAAAGACCTGTCGAAGAGTTTTACAGTGCCTCATGTGAATGAAGTGCCATTACACAAATTTAGAAAAATATCTTTACGTTATAAATATGGCATTATGTTTGCTTAAGAGAGTGCAAAGGAAACTTAATCGACTAAATGCTTCATAACCGCAAGGAGGTAAAAATGAAAAAAATTATCTTTGGTGTATTTATCCTGATTTTCGGCATGATCGGTAGTGCAAGTGCGATATCTTTTACAGATACAGTAGACCTTGACAAATCGCTTTCAGGATCGAAAATCTTTTCCTGGACTCATAACACACCTGCTGACTTCTCAGTTCCTCCCGATACTGTCAACAGCGCAACTTTAAAGATATTTGGATATCTGGTAAATGGGAACAACAAAGTCTATGTTGAAACAGAATTTGTGGGAAATCTTGATAAGGGGATATGGTCATACAGTGATTATGATATTTCTAATATCTTTACTCCCACTTGGAATAAAGATTCCTTTGACGTGACTCTCAAGTCTGATGAATATATAAAACTCTTCTGTTTCACAATTCCGGATTGTTACTATTTAGATAAATCAATTTTCTGTCTTGATTATGAAAATGGCTCTGCTCCGGTGCCGGAACCATCCACCATGCTGCTTTTAGGCGCAGGACTTCTTGGGGTGATAGGCTACAATCGTAGAAAAGCAAGCAAAAAGGAGTAGACGGAGAATGAGTAATTCTCTGTTATTGCAGTAAAGTTGATATAAAAAAATCCCCCTGGAGTTTTCCAGGGGGATTTTTTGTCGATTGGTTATCGTAAAAAAAACCGACATGATGCTGCTCCTAACTCATCTGTCCAAGTGTGAGTATTATTCGTCACATTGCTCTTCGGCATCCTGAGGAAGTTTGATCATAAACCGTGCTCCACCCTCAAGCTGGTTCTCGGCTGAGATTGTGGCTCTCAAACTTGTTACCATTCTTTTCACCTGCCATAAACCAATTCCGCTTCCTCCATCCTTACGGGTTTCAAACGGTTCGAACAAGGTATCGGGCAATAACTCGGCTGCAATCCCCGGACCATTATCGAGAATTTCCATCAGGACTTGTTGAGTTTCATCATTGCTGGAGATTTTTATTCGCACAATAGTCCCCTCTCCCTTAGCCTCATAAGCATTGAGCAGTAAATTTTCCAGGATTGAGGCAAGCAGCTCGGGATCGGATTTGACCAGCATTTTCTCAGATCCATCTACTCTAAGCTTCAGTGAAGGCAATTTTTTCTGTAACCCACGAACCAGATCAGATAAAAATCCATTCAGCTCAATAAACTGCCACTTCGTTTTTATTTCATCTTTCAATGTCCCCAGGCGTTGTTCGACTCTCTGCATTCTTTTTAAGGCATCATCAACCAATTCCAGCATATCCTGCTGAAATTCAGGTTCTTGTATATGTTCCGGCGCATTTTCCTGCAGTAAAGAGAGCATCGTACAAGCATTTTTAATATCGTGAAGTACAAAGGCAGAAAGTCGGTTCCATGCCTGCTGTTCCCTGGCATGAGCCAGTTCTTCTGCCATGCGTACAGCCAGCAGAGCCGAAGCCGTCTGACTGCCGAGGGCAGTAAGCAGATCAAAATCATCAGGACCGTATTTGCCACCGGTAAACTCAGGCCCAAGTCCGATAAGTCCGGCGAATTGACGGCCGATGGAAATGGGAGCAAGAAGTGTGAGATTCAATGAGGAAAGAAATTGTTCTTTTTCAGTCATTATCTTCTGCCATAACGAATCCGGTTCTATTTCTTTCGTATGAAAGTGGGAATGAGTCCGGATGTAGCGTATCAAAGGATCATTCCCGGTGATATTATGCCGTTGATTAACGGCGGTATTGCCATCAGGGGAAGAAACCAGTGTGAATTCCTGCGATAAATCGTCCTCCCCGAGCCAAATAAAAATTTCAGTGGTGTAGAGACTCTCTGAAAGCACCGCACGCAAGGCTTGAACCACTTCTGCTTTAGCATATGCCCCTCGAAGTTGTTGCGAAAGGGCTAACCATTCATCCCGGTATTCATATTTGTTGATATAGAAATGTGTACTGATAAAGAATTGGACCTTGCGACGTAATTTTCCAGAAAAGGCAAAGAGCCCGACGGCAACAAGACCCGCAACGAAAAACAACCACTTCAAAACGAAGGACATCTCCAGCTCGAAGGTACGCATGATTAGTGAAATTATTCCGAATCCCAGCAGATAGGCGGCAAGAAGGGTAGGAACCACAAAGGCATAAGCGACCTTCCTGGAAACAAAGATTTTGCGATTGAGCAGCCGGTGATGAAACACTGCATACGTCATCATGGCCCAACCTAAAAGCAGTAGGCTCGCAAGAAGCTGAAAATGTTCAGGGAAAATGGTCAGATAGGTAAGCCGATAAGAACTGGACCAGGCCAGGGCTCCGCAGATCAGGTAACAGCCAACCACCAGAAATTTATATTCCCAACGCGTTGCCCCACTTAACGGACGCCAAAAGTGTTCCAATCGCCAGGCGGTATAAAGTACTGCCGTCAAACCAAAAATTGCCGAGAAATAGACCAGTCCGTGGGAGTGAAATGACAGGCTGTCAGCTATTACTTCGACAACCTGATAATAGGCGAGAAAATAGCCGACCATGGACAAGAGAATCGCTCCGAACAAGACCTCAATGACAAAATGAGACTTGAAATCAGCTACAGCTGCATGGGTCACCTGGCCTAAACGTAAGGCGAAAGAAAACAGAATAATGAAAAAGACAATTTCCGAGAAAAGGATAAGCCGCACTACCCGGGGCTCCCAGTTACCAGCGACGAATATATACTCACAAGCGACCAACGGTAAGGCCAGTAGTACCAGTATCAATGCAAGTGAAAAATTTCGTTCACCGCTCCCGGCCCTAAACCCTAAAAGACCTGTAACTAAAATCAGGAGATTGGCAGAATAAAAAAAAGGTATCGCCATGACAGTTTACCTTCGTCGTATGGGATTAAAGCCGGCCGATGCTGATTTCGTTTCCAGCAAGAACGTTTCCGAGACCATGAAGTATACACCAACAGGCAACTGGGCGCTTTCTGCAATTATTCATCAAACAACCATTTTCGGTGTTTGAGCTTTCAAAACCCGCCGCAATCTTAAGATAATTAAGCCTTTTTCTTTAATTTTTGAAGATTATTCGTTATATTATTCTTCTCCTTGTAAAATCACCCGACTCTTTCTACCCAAATGGCCCTATGCTTGATGCGACAGATAAAAAGATTTTGACCATCCTTCAGGAAAACGGCCGTATCACCAATGCCGGATTGGCTCAGAAAATCGGCTTGTCACCACCTGCTGTTCTGGAGCGGGTAAGGCGGCTGGAGTCATCGGGGATTATCGAGAGATATGTGGCCATCCTGGACCGGGTGCAGGCCGGATTTACTATCCAGACCATCGTCATGGTCTGCCTGAGTCATCACCAGATTTCTTCTCTCCAGAACGTCAAGGAACGACTGACCCGGATGGATGAGGTGCTCGAATGTCATCAACTGACCGGCGAGGTTGATTTTCTCTTGAAAGTCGCGGTCAAGGACATGGCCAGCTATACGGATTTCGTCAACAACAAGCTCTCGGGAATTCCGGGCATCCAAAACGTTAAAACCTCTTTTATCCTGGAAACACTTAAAAACAGTACCGCCCTTAAGCTGCTGCCCGACACATAACATATTCCTTCCCGTAAAATATCTCTCATCGCTAAATCCAGGGATGATAAAATTCCCATTACAGGGTATATGGCATGGTAAATCGAAACCGTTCAGCAGGAATAGAAAAATGCTTGAGCCTGTAAACGTTCCTATTTCCCTTTCTCAGCTAAGCTGATCGGCCTCGTCTGATCGGCTCATTTTATCTGCTAATTTGAACAGAGACAAAAATCATGAAAAACCAGGACGAGCTTATTGCCCAGGTTGCGGCAATTATAACAATGGGAGAAAATGTTCTCGCCACGGAGACCAGTGACAGCCAGTCAAAATCCCTCGTAAACGAAGTAAAATTCCACGATTTCAGAATTACCGCCCTTTCCTATCTCAGCCGGGTCTTTGGAGAACTCAGTAATTACTACCAAAGCTTCAAGACTGAAGTCACCCACCATACGGCGAGCCGTACCAGAAGAGGAATCGGCTTGCTTACCGCGGCCCAAAAAGAACTCCGGGGCGACTGGCTCGAGACAACCAGCGGCACGGTTGCCCGGGATATCTTAACCGACATGCTCCGTCTCGCCAGATCACAGTTTGACCAGGGCAATCACTGGGCAGCCGCGGTTATCAGCGGCGCCATTCTTGAAAAACACCTGCGCAATCTTTGTCTGGCCAGGGGCTTGACAATCCACAATGAAATCCAGGGCAAAGCGGTTCCGAAAAAAGGACTTCAGTTGACAGGTGAAGCGTACAAGAAAAAACTGTACGACAGACAGACCAATAAATCAGTGATCTCCTGGATTGAGCTCTACGACGCAGCCACGAGGGGAAAGCAGGAGGCTGTCGACGTCGGCCGGGTGAAGAATATGCTCAATGAGATGATGGCCTTTTTAACAAAAATCAAATATTGATGGGTTAGCACCTTAACAGATATAGAGATTTCATCATGCATTCACCGCCACCTCTTTTACGGCCCGACACTCTTCTGTTTATCTATTATATAGAAGGGACTATTCCTGCTCTGCACACGATTAGCGGCGAAGGCTTTCTCGGTAACTGGGTGGAAGAAGATTTCAGCTTTCTCTTTTTTACTCAACCGGCAAAAAATCAGGTGCTGGAAATTTTAGCAGACTTCCCGGAGCTCAAGCTTCTCGACGATTATGAAATGACCTATGCGCAATGGCAGGGCGGCAATATTGAACCTGTGCGCATCGGCCGCTTTTTGCTTAACCCCACCTGGATTAAAGCGTCTCCCGGTGAAAACGAAATAGCTATCACCCTCGATTCGGGCGTGGTTTTCGGCAACGGCAACCATCCGACGACCCAGGCCTGCCTTGAAGCGATCGAAATTGCCTGCACCGGCAAGAAGGTAAGGACCATGCTTGATCTTGGTTCGGGAACCGGTATTCTGGCCCTGGCAGCCGCCAAACTGGGCTGCGGGAAAATCCTTGCCATCGACTACAATTATCTGGCGACTCGAACTGCCTGTATTAACGTATCATTAAACAATCTTGATGATCACATTCTGGTGGTTAACGGCAGAGCTGAAGAGCATACAAACATTGCCACGGACCTGCTGGTTGCCAACATCCATTATGATGTGATGAAGAATCTGGTAAGAACGGAAGGATTTCTCCAGCAAAAATGGTTTATTCTGTCCGGACTATTACGCAGTGAGGCCGGGAAAATACTTGAATTTCTTAATTCCCAGCCCGTTCTTATCCTGAAACACTGGAATCAGGACGATATCTGGCATACTATTTTAGGGATAACCCAACTCTCTCAGTAACCGTTAACCGAGAATAGTAAAATGCTCGTATAACTCCAGGCCTGTAAACGTTCACCAGTGCCCCAAAGGCGTACAAGCAGACTGACGGGCTATAGTTTGCCTATGCACGGCGGTCTGATCGTGTGCATATGGGGTGCTGGTGAATGTTTACCTCTCTGAAACGAAGTAACCCAGGAGAACAATAATGGCAAAGCTCATAGTAATAGGTGGCGATGCAGCGGGTATGAGTGCTGCTTCCATGGTTCGCAGGCTGCAACCGGACATGGAAATAAGCGTATTTGAGCGGGGACCGCACACTTCATTTTCCGCCTGAGGCATCCCCTACTATGTCGCCGGACTGGTTGACACTCAAGACGCGCTTATAGTCAGAACACCACGAACTTTTCGCGAAAAATATAATATCACGGCGCAGGTCCGCCATGAAGTACTGGCCATTTCTCCTGAGCAGCAGAAGGTGTTGGTGAAAGATCTCGACAGCGCCGGGGAACGTTGGGAAGGATATGATCAGCTTCTTATTGCGACCGGCACAAGCCCGGTAAGGCAGGAACTTCCCGGCATCGACAGTCGAAACATCCATGATGTCAACAGCATGACGGGCGGTTTCAGATTGCGGCAGGTCCTTGATCGGGAAAAACCGCGGTCGGCGGTGATAGTCGGTGGCGGCTATATCGGACTAGAAATCGCCGAGGCCCTGCATCTGCGCGGGCTGAAGGTTGCCATGGTTCAGCGTAGAGCCCAGCTGATGCCGACCTTTGATCCGGATATGGGGGAAAAGATCGCCAACTCCCTGCTTGAACACGGCATCGTTTTGTATCGCAATGAAGCCGTGCAGGGTTTCGCACAAAAAAAAATCTGCCGGATCTGGCCACCGGTGTTATCACCGATCAACGGACCATTCCCGCCGATCTGATCATACTTGCACTGGGTATCGCTCCGAATAGTAAGCTAGCCAAAGATGCGGGCATCCCGCTGGGAGTAAAAGGCAGTATCAGAGTAAACGAACTCCAGCAGACGGAAACGCCGAATATCTGGGCCGCCGGAGATTGCGCCCAGGCTTACCATCTGGTCAGCCGCAGACCGGTTCACATTGCCTTGGGAACCATAGCCAACAAACAGGGCAGAGTCGCCGGCATGAACCTTGGCGGGAAATACGCAACCTTTCCCGGATTAGTGGGTACGGCGATCACCAAATTCATGGACACCGAATGTGCCAGGACCGGTTTAAACGAAGCAGAAATTCAATCAATGGGCTGGCACTACGCGGTAGGCCGTATAGATGGACACACCCTGCCCCGCTACTATCCGGGATCGGCCCCGATATGTACCAAGATACTGGCCGAGAAAGGTTCAGGACGGTTACTCGGAGCACAAATAGTCGGTGGCCGGGGGTCGGCCAAACGCATCGATACCGCTGTAACCGCACTCCATGCCGGCTTCACCCTTGAGGACATGCTCTATCTCGATCTTAGCTACGCTCCGCCCTTTGCCGGGGTGTGGGACCCTCTGGTTATTGCGGCAAGAATGGCCTTAAAACAGGTGTAACCATCCAACTTTTTTATTTTATGAATTTTTCCTATTGAAAAGTAAGCAGCAAGAAACCATAAAAATAGGCGAACAATCTGCCTGTCCGCCTATTCAGCCTTTCCTTCGAGCCTTCCTTACAGCTGCTGAAGCGCTGCGATCCTATCCTCCAGAGACGGATGGCTCCTGAACAGCGCAGCCATGCCACTTTTTTTGCCTCGGATACCGAAAGCCGCCATCTGGTCCGGCAGATGCGATGGCTCGTGATGAGTCTGCAGTCGCCGAAGGGCACTGACCATCTTTTCCTTGTCAGTTAGATAGGCAGCACCTTTGTCGGCTGTATATTCTCTTTTTCTGGAAAACCACATAACGATGATCGAAGCAAACAACCCGAGAACCATTTCAAGAACAATGGTCACGGCCATATAACCGAAAAATCCCAATCCTTCACCATCGTCATCCCGGCTGAGAAAACTGCTGATAATATTAGCGGCTAGACGGGATAAGAAGATAACGAAAGTATTCAAAGCGCCTTGAATCAGAGAAAGTGTCACCATGTCGCCACAAGCCACATGAGTCATTTCATGACCGAGCACCGCCTCGACTTCGTCCTTGTTCATGTTTTGCAGCAGCCCTGTGGAAACAGCCACCAATGCAGAATTCTTGTTTATTCCTGTAGCGAAGGCGTTCATGTCGGGAGAATTATACACCGCCACTTCCGGCATGCCGACCTCGGCCTTGTCAGCCATTCGCCGAACGGTATCATACAGCCATTTCTCCGTTGGATTAGCCGGAGTTACAATGACTTTCGCACCGGTTGATTTTTTGGCGATCCATTTGGACATGGCCAAGGAAATAAACGAGCCTCCCATCCCAAAAATCGCCGCCATTACCAACAACCCGGACGTGGACCGGGAATCGATGCCCAAAAGACTCATGACAATACCGAGCAAAATGAGTATTGCCATGTTGGTTGCTAAAAACAGAACAATTCGTAACACGTCATCCCTCCAATTTTATGACCAATTTTTCCTATAAATGCCAAAATTCGACGAATTCACAGAATATCCCAATTAAGATAATCTCGTAAAAACCTAAAATTTCAGATGGCTAAGTAAAAAACTTCATATGCTAGGCGCGCAAAATTTCTATCATTTCGGCGTACTAGAGTACGTCGTAATGATAGAAATTTTGCAGCAACGACGCAGATGAAGAGTTTTTACGACGCCATCAATTAAAACAAATCAGTAAATCAGAATAAAGATAAACATCCTTTTGCCTGTCACAAGAATTCAACGATCACTTCCCGCCGAATTCTTCAGCACTCATTCCGGATTTCGCAACCGGTTCACCGGAAATAGCAAAATGCTCGTATATTGGACCTGTAAACGTTCAGCAGTGCATAAGAAGGCGCACAAGCAGGCCGCCAGACGACGGTAGGGGCGGGTTCTGAATCCCCCTTTATAGTTGGCCGATCTTACTGTTGGCACAGAAAGCTGGTGAATGTTTACCGGATCTCAGTCGAATTGCTGCAACACTTTTTTCACCACGTTCCCATCGGCAGAACTGCCGAAATGTTGCATGATCGGTTTCATTGCCTGCATCTTGTTACCGAAGACAGAAAAATCAATATTCTTTTTTACCCAGTCGTAAACCTCCTGCTCGCTGACCTGTCTGGGCAAATATTCCTCCATGATAGTCAGAAATGATGAGCTTTGCTGTTTTTGAGCAGCCAGCAGCTCCCGTTCTGATTTTATCAGTTTTTTTATGATGGCAATGACTTGTTCGTCATTCAACACTTTTCCCGGCTGGCGGGCGAATTCTCCCATCAGGATACGGATTGCACCGGTCCGGTCGGTATCTCTGGCCTTCATGGCAACTTTCAGATCTTCTCTCAGCGACTCCTGCATACTCATACTTTTCTCCTGAAAATAATGATGTTATATTATAAAATTGGTTGTTATTTCATGATTAGATCATTCAAGTCCGTCGGGCGACACGATACCATCTTCATTCAGTAAAAAAAACAGGATTCCCCCACTCCATGATAACGGTCACTGCAGCAATTATTGAAAAAAACAACCTCATTATGGCCGCCCGGCGAAAATCCGGCAGTCACCTGGCAGGTTATTGGGAATTTCCCGGCGGAAAACTTGAAGTAAAGGAAACGGAAGAAGAGTGTCTGGCCAGGGAACTTCGGGAAGAGTTTGATATAGAATGTACCGTCGGCAATTTCTTTGCCGAATCCGTCTATGATTACGGGACCAAAATAATCAGGCTGCTCGGCTACCGCGTCAGCCATCGAAGCGGCGCCTTCCGCTGTCGGGACCATGACAAGATAGTCTGGCTGCCGATCGATCAGCTGCACTCTCTCAAGTGGGCTCCAGCCGATGTTCCTCTGGTGGAAAAATTACAGGAGGAATTTCAGAGAAATACAGCAGCCTCCTAACCGGACGCCCCGTCGTGAGCAACAGAACATCCAGCTGATGACACAACACCAATTACCCCCAGCAAGACAAGCTGGAACGAAAAGTCAGTCATCTGGTGCCGACAATTTTCCGGCAATCCTGGCCACATGTGCACCTTGAAAACGAGCGATTTTCCGTTCATTCTCAGAAGGTTGCCTAAGACCATCCGCTGCGGCAAGGGTCCCGGCACCATAGGGTGATCCGCCGGTGATTTCATTCATGTTCATCAATTCCTGGCATGAATAGGGCACGCCGACAATGACCATGCCCTGGTGCAACAAGGTCGAATGAAACGAGGTGATGGTGGTTTCCTGTCCGCCATGCTGTGTAGCAGTCGAGGTGAAGACGCTGCCAACCTTGCCGATCAAGTCGCCGTGCAACCATAACCGGCCGGTCTGATCGAGAAAATTACGCATTTGCGAGCACATATTGCCAAAACGCGTCGGCGTGCCGAAAATGATGGCATCGTAGTCCGGCAGTTCATCCGTCGTCGCGATTGGTGCCTCCTGATCCAGTTTGGCACCGGCCTTTCGTGCGACTTCTTCCGGCACAAGTTCAGACACGCGCTTGAGAGTAACCTCGGTCCCTTCCACACTACGAGCTCCTTCAACCACTGCCTCCGCCAGGGTTTCAACGTGACCGTACATACTGTAATAAAGAACGAGAATTTTTGTCATTGATGACCTCCTTTCCAGCGTAAATGCAAATCATTGCCCCTTAGACTGTTCCGTCAGCTGCTCCCATTAAACACTTGTAGCAGTTCGTTCCACAAAATATTAAGATCTTTATCGAGTAAAGCTATGCCAAGCTGACTTTTCGGTCCGGCTTTCAACAGCTGTTTCATCCTGTCGAATCGTTTCCAGGGTTGATGCAGGAAAAAAACTAATTATTTTTTTTAAGCTATCGGGCATGAACTGAACATCCCCTCACTCACCGACAAGGAACATACCATGACACTTCTGCCTGCTATTGAAATAGAAACCGGTCCCGATCCCGACAGCTCGGTGATCTGGTTGCACGGGCTCGGGGCCGACGGCAACGACTTTGCTCCGATTGTCCCGGAGCTGAATCTGCCAGCGGATCTATCTATTCGGTTTATTTTTCCCCATGCGCCGACGATGCCGGTGACAATTAACGGCGGTTTCATCATGCCGGCCTGGTATGATATCCTGGAAATGACTATTGATAGAAATGTCGATATCGCGGGACTCATGACTTCTGCCGGTCAAATAAATGCCTTTATCGATAAGGAACTTGATCGCGGTATCATAAGCGACAGGATTGTTATCGCCGGCTTTTCTCAAGGAGGTGCGGTAGCGTATCAGGTGGCACTCAGTCACGAAAAACCACTGGCAGGTTTACTTGCCATGTCGAGCTATTTTGCCACTGCCGATATCATCAGTGCAGGCGAGAAAAACAAAACCATTCCCATCAGGATCCAGCACGGTGATTTTGATCCGGTAGTCCCGGAACACCTTGGCCGCAAGGCTTATAACCAGCTTATCAAAAAAGGGTACAATGTCAGCTATCAGAATTACCCGATGGAACATTCGGTCTGTCCGGATCAGATACATGATATTTCCGAATGGCTGCAAACTATCCTTCGTTAATGATTTAAGGAGGTCTTATGGATTCCCTGGCATTTATAGCTGAACAGAAAATTGCCGAGGCCATGCGCGAGAGGGATTTGAATTCCCCAAAATGGAAAAACAAACCATTGCCCCTGGAAGATGACCGGTTTGTTCCCGATGATCTAAAAATGGCCTATAAACTACTGAAGAATAGCGGCTATCTTCCGCCGGAAATAGAGGAACGTAAGGAAGTTAAAAGGCTGGAGGACCTGATTGTAAAAACGGTCGATGAGCACGAGCGCCTCAAGCAAATGAAAAAGCTCAATGTTCTGCTCATGAAAATAGATGCACGACGTCCGGTTTCCTCCAACATCTCCAGTCAGCATGACTATTACCGCAAGGTTGTGGAAAAAATAACTCTGCATTCCAAGAGGGAAGATCAAGGTTCGAAATAATCGCCAAAAGCGGAGATGGTGCGGAGATGGTTGGCAGACGGGACCAAGGGCGGACAAATGATGTGGCTGAACGAGGATAGGTATGAAAACTATTATTCCTCATAAAAATACCGGGCACCTCGCTGAAGCAGTGGAAAAATTCAAGGCCGCGTCCTGTGCGGCGGCGCTCACTGGAGCCGGGATTTCCGTCAACAGCGGCATTGCCGATTTCCGCAGTCCGGGTGGAGTCTGGACCATTTTTGCACCGGAGGAATATGCAACGCTCGAAGTTTTTCTCACTGCGCCCCAAAAAGCCTGGACACTCTACCGGGAGCTTGGCAAAGGACTGCTCGGCAAGAAACCGAACAGGGCGCACGAAGTGCTGGCGGAATTTGAAGAAAACGGGCTACTGAAAGGTTTGATCACCCAGAATGTCGACAACCTGCACCAGGCGGCAGGCAGCAAAAAAGTGCTGGAAATTCACGGCGATCATCAACATCTGCAATGTCTGCAATGCGATCTGGTCATACCCGTTACCACCGACCATTACACCATGCAGGAAGTCCCCGCATGTATGCGCTGCAATTCTCCCCTCAAACCAAACGTTGTCCTGTTCGGGGAAACCGTCAGGGGCATGGACAGAATAGAACAGCTTATCGACAAGTGTGACCTGCTGTTGGTCATTGGTACATCTGCATCGGTATATCCGGCAGCGGGTCTCCCGGTGCTGGTAAAGGAGCATGGCGGTCTCGTCTATGAATTCAACCGGGAACCTGAACTCTCCACGGGAGGATACGCCGACATGGATTCTGTTTCCGACTTTTTTTTCGAGGGCGATGTGGTTGCGACCTTGTCCTTATTCCGGCGGAGTGTTTTTGCCTGAGAGCAATTCTTTCTTAAATATTTCCAAGACTCACGCCGAAAAGAAAGAGGCGAACAGATCATTGACGCTATCCTGCTATTTTTAGCAGAATACGTGACGTAGTGATTTTTCTTTGATAGACTGAAATGCAGCGGCATAATCCGTTCGTTGGAGGTCTGCTCAACTATCTTCTTATACATTGTATGGAGATGCATGAAATTTTGTAAAGACTGCGGAGCCGTACTCAATATCTTCGGCAATAACGAGAAAGATTTGTGTTCTTCCTGCATCCAACCTAAAAAGAGGGTGGAACCGGTCGAACCGTTCCCACCGCCTGCGCCGATGCTAGCGGCGGCACCAAGAGAAGAGCTGTACGAGCTGTTTGGTGATGCCGTTCTGTCCTGCGAAGCCAATAAGATAGTATTACGTTCAAAAGAGGGTTGGGAACTTTGGAGTAGTCCAATTGATGCGCCAGCAGAACTGAAGACGATACTCGCCAGGGCAAGACAGATTTATCAAATCCGTTTACGAAGGCAGAAAAATTAATTCGAAAACCTCATATCAATCCAGCCGACCGGTGATCTTTACAGCAAGATGACAGTAACAATTTCCATAGGATCGGGTAAAGGCGGCACAGGAAAAACCACGATTATAGCCAATCTGGCCGTACTTCTGGCAAGAACCGGCAAAAAGGTCTGCCTTGTTGACCTCGACCTCGGCGGGGCCGATGTCCATCTGCTGTTCGGGCAATTTGAACCGAAGCGGACCCTGACCGATTTTCTCAATAAAAAGATCCGATCAATCAAGGAAGTTGCACATACTCTCCCTTCCTATAACGGTCTACAGATTGTTCCAGGGACAGGGTATACCCTGCAGACCTCCAATATAACCTACCAGGAAAAGCAGCGTCTTCTGCGTGGACTGCAGGATATTGAGGCGGATATTCTGTTGATTGATATCGGTGCCGGCACCAGTTACCATGCCTTGGATTTCTTCATGCAGTCGGATATTCAGATCTGCGCAACACTTCCTGATCCCACCGCGATCATGGATCTCTACACTTTTCTACAGCTGGCGACAATTAGAAAGGTTTTAGGTGGTTTTCTCTCCCAGAGTGACGTAGCCAATGCGCTGAAGAATAACAATTTCAAGTCGCTTCAGGAAGTCTTCGATCTCGCGGAAAAAACGAGCGAGGGCTCAAAAGAAAAAGGACGGCAGGCTCTGAAATATTTCCATCCGCTGCTCATTATCAACAGAGATAATGTGAACTGTTTGGTGAATAAGGCCAAGCTCAGGCAAATGGTCACCAAATATCTCGGCATCGACATGCCCGAACTGGGCGAGATCCCCGAAGATGCTTCAATTAACAAAGCTCTCAAGGCCTTCATGCCTGTTGCCGAATTGTATCCGGCTTCTCCGGCGTCACAGGCGCTTGAGGCAATTGCCGAGAAAATGGTTCGGCTGGTCGAACTGTTCACCCATTACAACAATCCCAATTGATTACACTCAGCTAGTGCTGTCGGTAGAATTTACAGCTCCTGTGTATCCCAGGTCGTTTTCAACAGTAATATTCCTACAGGAATATAGGAGGCGAGGGCAAGAGCGGCAATATTAGGAAAAATAATCTTGGTCTCGGGGGAATAAATAAGCAGGTAGGCTACCAGCAGCGGTACTTTATCAAATTGAAAGAAAGTAAAAAAGCCCAGGACGAAGCGCCGCATAAGATCGGGATGACGGTCGGATATCCCCTTTGAAGCACGATAGAACAAGTAGCAGGAAAATGAGATTCCCAGCAGAAACATACAGGTTCCAGCCAGGACTTCCATCGCCAGGGAAGAGGGCTCGGCGGACAACTTCTCGGCATCGGATGGGAACCAGAAGAGAGAGGACAGAAAGAGACTGGCAAGATAGCCGCCAATCCCGCCAAGCAGATATTTAAAATGAACGGCGGAAACCTGCTCCACCTTCACCGGTTTGGTTTTTACCAGAAAAAGTGCAATCGTCATTCCGCTAAGAATCAGCCCTATAACGAAATAGGGCCAGGCGGGCACTTTTTCATAAAGCGGGAAAAAAGGCCGCTGTGGATCAATCGGCAGAATAAAGAGAATTCCGAAAAAAAAGGAGCATAACGCCCCAAAGCCAAGCAGCAATCCGGTCATCAGTTTCGCCAGGCCGGTAAGGTAGCTCATCCCGGCCACCAGAGACGCAAACACTGCAATAAAAATTCGTACCACCATCCGCCGGCAATCTCCCCTGAAAGTAGTGCACCCTGAAAAGTTTAAGTGCATTAACTGATAACTATTGTCCCGAAATGTTGCAACTTTTTACGCGACAAAAGATAGCGGCATCTCCGTTTGTTTCGTTCGCAAGGGATAGCAAAGTTCTTGCATAACTCCGGGCCTGTAAACGTTCAGCAGTACTCCAGAGGCGAACAAGCAGGCGGACGAGCTATTGTTTGCCTATGCGCGGCGGCCTGATCGTACGCATATGGGGTGCTGATGAACGTTTACATTTGTTTCAGGTAAAAGGCAGCAGTAGACCAAAGAGAGTCAGCATCACTCCCGATACTTTTTCAATCACAAAGATGGACCTGCCGAGCCGTTCCCTGACCCGGTCCCGTCCGATAACCAACACCACCCCGCTGTCCCAGACAAAAACAACCGCAGTCATCCAGAGGGCGTAAAGACAGCGCATCGCCAATCCCGTTTTATCAGAAACCATAACGGTAAAGAGCGCCAGATAAAAAATGATATTTTTCGGATTGAGGATGCCGGACATGAAGCCGATCAAGAACTGCTTGCCGAAATGGTGCACCTGCAGAAGGCTTGTCGGCCCCTCTTCCTTGAGAGATCGCAATGGCGTCTTGAGTAACATGACACCAAGAAATATCAGATACATTGCGCCAAGATATTTGAGTCCCGACATCAGCCACATTGTTTTCCTGACAATTTCAAGACTGAAAACCGCCACAAGCAGATAAAAGGCGTTGGCTCCGGTAATACCTGCACAGACGCCAAGGGCATAGCGCAAGGGCAGTCTGAGCGAAGCTTGCATAATTAGAAAAAAATCCGGCCCGGGACTGAGTAAGGCAAGAAAATGGGCTGATGCGATGAGTACAAATTCCATATCATTCTCCTTTTTTCGAGAATGATAGAAACTTTTTACAAGGAGTTATTGTATAAAATTGACAAAACGTTCATCGAGAATAGCCAAATGCTCGTATCACTCCGGGCCAGTAAACGTTCAGCAGTGCTCCGGAGGCGCACAAGCAGACGGACGGGCTATAGTTTGCCTATACACGGCCGGCTGATCGTGTGCATACGGGGTGCTGCTGAGCGTTTACAAAATTGACGCGGTATTCCTGCGGAGTAACCGTCGTCATCGCCTTGAAATGACGGTGTAGATGGCTTTGGTCAAAAAAACCGCATTCCAGTGCGGTTTCGGTAATATCCATACCGGTCTGCAGATACTTTCTGGCTTGCTCAACCCTGCAGTTCATACGATACGCATGGGGCGTGATACCGGTTACTGCCTTGAAACGACGCAACAGAGTATAGGGATTTGCCCCAAGCCTGTCGGCCAGGGACTCCAGGGTGAGGTCGTCTCTGAGGTTTTCTCCAAGCAGAGCTTTCAGTTGCCCAATATCGTCAGGGACATCCTGCCGCTCAAGCTGCATCCGGCAGACTTTATTGAAAATAGCGCAAATCAGCTCGACCAGCAACTGCTCCTTTTCCAGCAGATGCACAGCCGAATCCATCAATTGCTTTACAACGGAGAAGTAGCGGTTGTAGAGGCCTGTCTCATCGAGCAGAATTTTCTCAGCCGGTACAAACGATTCAACATTCCATAAAGATTTCTGCACTTGAAGGCACCAGGCAACATCGAGATACAGGATCGAGTAGCTCCGTCCTTCGGTGCTCAATGCATTACAGGAATGCAGAATCTCCGGATTAATCACGGCAAGAGCTCCAATAGACAAAACCGCCTGCCGGTTGCCCACACTGTACCGGGCCTGACCCTGGTCGACCGCTCCGATACTGAATGATCGATGCAAGTGGGACTTGAAATGCCGGACACTGCTTCTGGAATACCGGCATTCGACAAACGGCAGCCTGGGATCTTTAAAAAAATTTTCACTCCTCATATGCTCGGTATCCGGTTTCTCTGGTTTTCCGAAGTTCCTGTTGGGTCTATCATGCCTTTTCGCCACTCTATAATCCACAATAAAATACATCACGGCCGGACAGATTATTCTGACCGACGAAAAGATTCTTGCCGCCACATTGTGGCATGCTTAGTGTGGTAATTGATGCTTTATTTATCCATACATACTCATTACCGGCAACTATACAATAGTAAATATTATGAATATGCCGCTGAAAAACACTACGCTTGAATCACTCATTTTCGACAACCGTTTCGTACAGGAGCTGCCAGCCGATCCGCTAGCGGAAAATTACCGTCGCCAGGTCAACGGCGCCTGTTACTCGCGTGTCCGGCCGACGAAGGTTTCCGCCCCCGGACTGGTGACCTATAGCCCTGAAGCAGCCGGACTGCTTGACCTGTCCGATGAAACCTGCAAATCATCTCTTTTTACCGAAATCTTTGCCGGCAACAGCCTGTTGCCTGGAATGGATCCATTTGCCATGTGTTATGGCGGGCATCAGTTCGGTAGCTGGGCCGGGCAACTGGGCGACGGCAGGGCGATCAATCTCGGAGAGGTGATTAATAAAAAGCAACAGCGATGGATACTCCAGCTCAAAGGGTGCGGGACCTACTCCTTACTCACGCCAGGCGGATGGCCTGGCCGTGCTGCGTTCGTCAATCAGGGAATTTCTCTGCAGTGAAGCAATGTACCACCTCGGAGTTCCCACAACCAGGGCTCTTAGTGTAATTACCACCGGTGAACCGGTCGAGCGGGATATGTTTTACGACGGGCACCCCAAGGATGAACCGGGGGCCGTCGTCTGCCGGTTGGCACCCTCTTTTCTCAGGTTCGGCAATTATGAGATTTTGGCTGCCAGAGGAGATACCGCCCTTCTGCAAAAGCTGGTTGACTATACCATCCGCACAGATTTCTCCCATCTCGGAGAACCATCGGTTTCCATCTATATCGAATGGTTTCGGGAAATATGCCACACCACTGCGGCATTGATCGTTGACTGGATGCGGGTCGGTTTTGTCCACGGGGTCATGAATACCGACAACATGTCCATTCTCGGGTTGACCATCGACTACGGTCCTTATGGCTGGCTCGAAGGTTACGAAGCAAAGTGGACTCCAAACACAACCGATGCTCATGGCCGCCGTTACTGCTTTAGTAATCAACCGCATATCGGCCAATGGAACCTTCTTCAACTGGCCAATGCCATCTATCCCCTGGTCAAGGATGCAGAACCCTTACAGGAGGCGCTACTCACTTATAATACGCAGTTTATCACCGGCTGGAATATGATGATGGCCGACAAGATCGGTTTAGACCATTTTGTCCCGGAGACGGACGACGCTCTCATCGATGAACTCGTTGCAATCCTGCAGCTTGTAGAAACGGATATGACCATTTTTTTCAGAAACCTTGCTTCGGTCACTAAGGATACCGAACTGCAGAGTGGGCAGGAGTTGCCCGCAGCTCTCCAGGAAGCCTACTATTCAGCTGAAGAAATAACCAAAGAGTACAGATTTCGCATGAACAGCTGGCTGCGATCCTATGTTGAACGACTACAACAGGACAACCTGCCGACCGAGCACAGGCAGCAGAAGATGAACAGCGTCAACCCGAAATACGTCCTGCGTAATTATCTTGCCCAGCTTGCCATCGACAAGGCCGAAACCGGTGATTTCTCCCTGGTGGCTGACCTGCTGGAACTGCTTCGAAAACCATACAACGAACAACCGGCCAAAGATCTTTTCGCCGTGAAACGTCCTGAATGGGCGCGCAACCGAGCCGGATGTTCAATGCTTTCCTGCAGCTCCTAGCCCTGTCAAGACCGGAATCAGCGCGACTAGGCCACCTCCAAGACAAAAGGCTTCTCTCCAGTCTGTTTCGACTGAAGAGAAGCCTTTTTGAAATCAGTACTCTTTGCGTCAATTCCAAATGACGTGGTTTTCCAGGAAGTCTTGTCTTTCTTTCGGGTTGAGCCGACCAAGCTCTCCTTTGTCTCCCTTCTGCCGATTTAAGGCACAGACGTACTTCTTCCCATCTTTCACTTTCACCAGTATAAACGCTTCGTATGTGCCTCTCATGATGTACTCCTTTATGTTGTCTGAAATTCTTTTTACCAGTCCGCTATCTCCCGACCTTCAGAAAACACGAAAAGGTAGAACCGTTTTCGGCACCAAGGATTACGCTAACATTGGAGTAACTTTCACCCCCTCCTTGGGTGCCTGGATTCGGTCTTGCTCGATTCCCTTACACATTCACACATACCCCCCCTGGCCAAAGTACTACTTTTTTCGAAGTACTAAATGTAGTATATGTCAGCATCTCGCCAAGAACCAGCATTAAATGCTCTATTTATTAATTTCTTTCCTAAATATAGGATAAACACAATATTCAACAAAGTCCAACTCGCAGAATCACCTAAATCCGGGCACATACCAGCTACCATAGTCTGGGAAGGCGCAATCGTTCACCAAGAACAGCAAATTGCTTGAATATCCCCAGGCCGATTAAAGAAGAAGAATATAAGATAAGGAGAAAAATGATAAAACAGTAGAGAGAACAATAGCCGACGAAGCAAGGTTCGTGTCGCTGTTCATCTGAGATGAGAGCACGTAGATTGCAGTGGATGCCGGTAAAGCGAAAAAGATTAGCCCCACTTTTAAAGGAATTCCCGTCACATTGAAGATATAAAAAAACAACCAGCCGATCGCAGGCAGAAGTAACAGTTTCAATGCTGACGAGAGAAATGAGAGGCCCAAATTACCTCTCACTCCGGCAAAAGTCAGGCTGCCGCCTATGGAAATAAGGGCCAGCGGCAGAGAAACCATCGAAATAAGGCTGAGAGAATTATTAATGAAAACAGGAAACCATCCCACCATCCTCGAATAAGCTATGCCGGCCAGACAGCCCAGTATCAGCGGATTGGAGACCAGGGCTTTTCCGGCTATGGACATACGCCTGCGAAAATCGATTTCCCGTCCGGAAAACCAGATCAGGGTAGTGACGGCGAAGACATTGATAAGCGGGATGGCAAAACCGATGAGTACACCGAAATATTTCACACCTTCAGCACCAAGACTATTGAGAATGACCGCCACTCCGATGTAGGTATTAAATCGGTAACAACTTTGGGAAAAAGAGCCTGCCTGAAAAGCGGAAATTCGAAACAATTTAATAACAAGCGTGCTGATCGCGAACATGGACAGCAAGGCGCAGAGTGCGGCAAAACAGAAATTCCAATCAAGTCCATCCTCAAAGGAGGCTCCGCCGATTTTCCAGAACAACATGATCGGGAAAAAGAAATAATAGATCAATCTATCGGCATTATTGAGAAAAGCTGCATCGGTCAGTCCCCGCTGTTTCAGGAACCACCCAAGGAGCAGAAGAACAAAGATGGGAAATAATGAATTGAGGACGATCACAAGCTTCTCCGGTTCTCGAAATGATACATAAATAAAATCCAACCATCATAACGATTTACCCCTTTTGAACAAATTTCACAACGGCTTGTTGCCGAGGAAGATAGCGGCCGGGACATATAAAAATCTTGCGTTTTTCATCGACCACTTTACTATATTGATCTATGAAAGAAAAAGCCCCCCAAGACAACATTGTCAAGCCTGATGATGTCACTCATCGTCTCCGAATTCTTGAGGAAAAATTTGCATATCAGGATAAGACAATTGATGACTTAAATGATGTCATTATAGAGCAACAAGCCCAGCTTACCTCACTTGAGGATAAAATCCGCCGCCTCGAAGCGATGCTTGCCGCCATCGAAAACAGTCCGGGCGGTGTTGTAGAGCAGCCGCCACCCCATTACTAACAGCAATAAACAGGAGCGAATCGTTGGCACAAAAAACCGTCATGCATAAAGGGTATCATGGTACAATTAAGGTAAACACTGAAGATTATTCTCTCTTTGGCTCGATTCTTTTCATTGATGAAGAAATTACCTACAGCGGTCAAACCTTTGCGGAACTCGATGAAAATTTCCGTAAAGCGGTTGAAGATCATATCCAACTCTGTAAAGAAAATGGCCAGGAGCCGCCATTTTCGGAATAACAACACGACACTGACATCCTTTAAGGGCGTCGCAAAGGACATTCAAGGGACATTACTCAATGGATATCTACTATGTGAATGGCGCGTTTATCGAAGAGGAACAAGCCAAAATTTCCGTTAACGACCTGTCGGTAATCAGGGGATATGGGGTCTTTGACTTTTTACGTACCTATAATGGTTTTCCCTTCCATCTCGACGAACACATCAACCGTCTTGAACGTTCCGCGCGTCTCATTGGTCTTGAACTGCCTCATTCCACGGCAAAAATCAAAGAGATCACTTTGGAGACACTCAGGCGCAACAATCATAAAGAGAGCAATATCCGTCTGGTCGTAACCGGTGGATTGAGTCCCGATTGCATCACCCCCGGCGTCTCTCCCCAGCTCTTGATCATGGTCGGTAAAGTCAAGGAAATGCCGGCGGAATGGTACTCGGACGGGGCGAAGGTCATTACCAGCCATGTGGAACGCTTCATGCCCGGCGCCAAGAGTATCAACTATATTCCGGCGATCCTCTGTCAGCGGGAAGCCCGGAACCAACAGGCTATAGAAGCTGTCTATGTGGATAAGAACGGCTACATGCTGGAGGGAACGACAGCGAACTTTTTCGCCGTAATCGACGACGTATTGATTACCCCGCCATGTAACCGAATCCTGCCCGGCATTACCCGTCAGGTGCTCCTGAGGCTTGCCGAAAAAGAGATTACCGTCGTCGAACGCGAGCTTCATAAAGATGAAGTCCGGCTGCTAAATGAAGCCTTTATTGCCTCATCGATACGGGAGATTGTGCCTATCACAGCTATTGATTCCATCAAGATCGGCGACGGAAAACCAGGTGGCCGAACTCAAAAAATCATGAAACTTTTCAGGGACTACACCAACTCCTATAGAAACTGAAGTGGCTGAGCCGGTTTCCTGGTAACCGGCCGGTCATTGTTCATCTTTTTTTATAAGGGCTGCAACCGGGCATAGGAGGCCAGCAGGATCATTTCACCATGCTCCTCAAAGAGGACCTTGAGCCGTCCCTGCCTTCTGTCTTTTACCGCAAGCACCGTGCCCGCGCCAAAAACCCCATGCTGAACCCGCAAGCCCTCGGCGATCTCATGGATTTCCAGGACCTTCCGGACCGGGTTTTGCAGCTCTTTTTCTTCTTTCGCGGTTTCGGCAAGATGTACTTTCGAACCCACGGATTCAAGGTATTGTCCGGCGATGGTAGTGTCATCGGCGGTAACCGTTCGATCCCCATCATCCTGCGCAAGTAATTCACCGAGACATACCGATAGCCCCGGATTAGACTCATAGAGAAAGCGACTGGCCCGCACCGTCCCGCTCGGAATTTTTCCAAAACATTTCGTTATACAGCGCTGCAGTTCCGCATCCGCCGGATGAATGCAGACCAGCTGTTCGATAGCTCTGGTCATCGCCACATAAAAGAGCCGACGCTCATCTTCCAGATCCTCCGCCCCGCTCTCACGTTCCCGGTAAAAAGGAAAGGCACCTTCTTCAAGTCCCGGCAAAATGACCAGCGGCCATTCCAGACCTTTTGCCCTATGAACGGAGGTGATCAGCAGCGTCTCGGCTGCGGCGTTCTCCCCGCTCGTCTGAAATTCCGTTATCTTCTCCAGCAACTCCCGTGCGGAAAGGTTCTGGGCTGCAGCAAAGTCTATGAAAGCCTGACAGGTTTTTATCCGGTTTTCTGCGGTTGTCGATCTTGCGGAGAAATTATGATAAAAATCATAGAGTTTCAGCTGTTGAACGATCTGTTTCAACAGGACATCAGCACGGCCGGAAGACGAATATTCGCGAAGCCGGCGCCAGTTTCCTGCTGTTTCCTCAAATCTCTTGCGGATAAAAGGCGGCAGATCTGAATTGCTCCAATTCTGCAACACATCAGCGGCGGAAAGGGGATTTTCGGCAATACGTTGCACCAGGAGCGCCATGTCTTCACGCTTAATGCCCAGATGCGGCTGTGAGAGCATGGCGGTGAACATTCGTTCCCGGCTTTGTTGATCGCCCTCATCCGTGCAACCCAAAACAAGTTTCAAATAGCCGGTAAGCGCCAAAACCTCCGAGCAGTCAAACACCTGGGCATTTCCCTCCAGGCGGTAAGGAATGCCCGCCTCCAGAAGCGCCAGTTCCACCGGCACGCTCTGGGCAAAGAGTCTGACCAGGACCACTGCCTCACGCAGGGATCGTCCCTGCCCATGCCATGCGGAGAGAACGGAAAGGACCGGATGTTTTTTCTGTTCTTCCAGACAGGTGATTGTGGTCGTGCCGGTTGTCCGGTGAGAGATACAAAGCTTTCCGTCCCGCTTTCTGTTTCCTGAAATGAGGTGATTTGCGGCAAGTGAAAGCTGGTGGCCATATCGAAAAGTATGAGAAAGTTGGTATTTTTCCGGCTTGGGAAAATCAATTTCAAACCTGGTGGTAATATATTCCGGTCTGGCGCCCCGCCACTCATAAATACACTGATCGACGTCCCCTACCACCATCACTTTGGCCCTGCTCCCGGCGAGGATCTTCAGGAGCTGTTGCTGGGCCTCATTGATATCCTGATACTCATCGACAATGATATGCTCCACCCGGTCGGTAACCCAGGCGGCGAGTTCAGGGTCAGTCAGCATCGCCATAAGCGGCTCATGAATAAGATCGGCGTAAAATCGGATTCTCCGCTCTCGCCGCACCTTTTCAAAAAGCTCAAACGCCTTGATAAAATAGCTGTAACGCGAGGAGAGCTCCAGCTTTTTAAACACCTCGGCTGCACTGGCGATCGTCGATTTCACCTGATCGATAAAGGTGAGAAATTCTTCAATCTCATCTCCCGCCAACCAGCCCTCATTGTCCTGATCCTGCCGATATACTTCATTTGCCACCTGCCGGGCCAGTTTTTCCTGAACATAGTCCTCGGTGACAAGACTGTAGGCAGGTAAAGCTCCGCGCTTGGTAAAACTTATGACCAGACGCATTCCAAGGGAATGGAAGGTACGGACCTCCGGCAACTGAGAGGCGGAAGATGACAGCCGAATCCGCATCGATTCCGCAAAAGAATCCCGTGCCGATTTATTGAACATCAAAACCATGATCAGATTTGCCGCCACTCCCCGTTGCAGCAATTGCCCGACCCTGGCAACCATGGTTGTGGTCTTGCCCGATCCAGCCACAGCACTGACCCGTGCATGTCCTCCGGCATGGGTAATAATACGCAGTTGTTCGTCCGTCAGATTCATGGCAAAAAGATGATAATACGACAGGGCCGCTCATTTGGAGTGCCCCTATTAGAGATTTTTAATAAATGAAATTATTGTAACCGTTCGCCGGTGCGCATCAAGAGACCGGGTAACCTGGATCTGTAATCGTTCATCCAGTGCTCCAGGTTCGTTCAAGCAGGCCTCAGAGCTATAGTTGGCTATGTGAGGTGGCCTGATCGGACGAAAATGGGGTGCTGGTGAACGATTACAAATTAATTATTTTTTGGGAGGTAGAACATCGGTGATGGAGCCGTCGACAATTTCAGCGGCAAAGGCAAAAGTTTCAGCAAGGGTGGGATGGGCATGAACCGTCAGGCTGATATCTTCGGCATTGGCCCCCATTTCAAGAGCCAGTACCGCTTCATGAATCAATTCCCCGGCATTCGGGCCGCAGATACCGGCCCCGATAATGCGCCCGGTACTTTTATCAAAAAGTACTTTCGTGCACCCTTGGCAGCTCCGGCACTGAGCGCCCTGCCGCTGGCACCCCAGGGAAATTTTCCTTTGTCAAAGTCAATCTCCCTGCGCTTTCGCCTCTTTTTCAGTGAGCCCCATCCAGGCGACTTCCGGATTGGTATAGGCAACCGAAGGAATGGTCATCGCCGTAAAGGCCGATTTATGCCCGGCAATCACCTCGGCCGCAACTTTTCCCTCATGGGTTGCCTTGTGGGCCAGCATCGGTTCGCCAACCACATCGCCAATGGCATAAATATGCGGTACATTTGTTTCCTGCCGCTCATTGACCTGAATAAATCCTCGTTTATCCATTTGCAGACCTATCGCTTTCAAAACCCATGTCGGAACTGTTCGGCTTTCTGCCCACCGCCACCAGAACAGCGTCAAATTCGGCTTGATCCGGTACATCCTTTCCTTCGATACTTGACCTGAATTCCGTTCTCGGCAGCGAGTAACTTCCGTAACCTTGGTTTTGGTAAGAATGGTATACTTCTTTTTCAACTTCAGGAAAAGCGGCTGAACCAGATCTTTATCGGCAGGAGGAATGATCTGGTCCAGCATTTCAACAATAGTTATTTCAGAACCTAGAGCGCTGTAGATCTGGGCCATTTCCAGGCCGATGATCCCGCCGCCGATTATCAGAAACCGTTTTGGAACTGTCTGCAGTTCAAGGGCCGCGGTGAATCCCATATTCGTGAATCATCAGGGATGTTGGGCAGGATGAAGGGATGGGAACCGGTTGCGATGATGACATTGCTGCACTGCACCTCCTGCTCTCCGTCCGGACCTGTAACGACCAGGGTGCTTTTATCCTTGAACATACCCCTTGCCGGTCAGTCTGGTTATTTTCCGTGCCTTGCAGAGCCCGTCAAGACCTGTGGTCAATTGCTTGATTACCTCGTCTTTTTTGGCCGGAATACTCTCAAATCAACCTTCGGCTCGGCAAAATTTACACCGAAATCGGCAATCTCAACCGCCTCTTCAATGACATCGCGGCATGCAGCAAGGTCTTTGAAGGAATGCAGCCCACATTGAGGCAGACACCGCCAAGCCGCTCATGTTTCTCAATCAGGCAAACACAAAGCCCGAGGTCGGCTGCGCGAAAAGCGGCCGTATATCCTCCGGGACCGCCTCCAAGCACAACCACATCATAGATTATTCGTCTCAGTCATTGTCAACTCCTTCTCCTTATCTCCAGGTAACCGTTTCCAGCTCCCCATTTTCTTCCGTTCAGGCCACCTCTATAGCCAGCTATAGCTCGCGGCTACTTGAACGAACCCGGAGCACTGAATGAACGCTTACAGATCCGGGTTATGCCATCTTTTGATGTGTTCCGGTGAACGATTACTAATCCACTAATGTTCGTTTCAGATCTTCAATATTCATACGCAGCGACTTACAAAATCTCGCTGCCTCCGCCCCATCGATAACTCTGTGATCGTAGGACAGGGAAAAGGGCAGGGTCAAGCGCGGCTTAAACAGTTGCTTGTTCTTATTCCAGATCGGCTTGAGATAACTGCGGGACAGGCCGAGAATTGCCACCTGGGGGCCATTGATAATAGGTGTAAAACCAGTGCCGCCGATACCGCCAAGACTCGATATGGTAAAGCCTGCTCCCTGGGTGTCGGGAATGGCAAGTTTACCCGCCCGGGCACTACTGCTCAATCGCTGCAGCTCAATAGCAATATCTTTGAATCCTCGCCGGTCCGCATCTTTTATTACGGGGACCATCAAGCCGTTTGGAGTATCGACGGCTATACCCAGATGATAATATTTTTTTACCACGGCTTTATCACTACCGGGGATGAGGGAACAGTTAAAAAGAGGAAATTGCTTCAGTGTTGCCGTCACCGCCCGGATAACAAAAACCAATGGGCTGTAGGAGGGTTCGCCCTTCTGCAATGCACTGTTCAAGTCTTTTCTGAATCTCTCCAGCTCCTGAACATCCGCTTCGTCAAAATGAGTGACATGGGGAATGGTAACCCAGCTTCTATGCAGGTAAGGCCCGGATATTTTTTTAATACGTCCCAGCGCCACCTCTTCAATTTCTCCGTATTTGCTGAAATCCTCCAGGGGCGGTTCCTCGGCTGAAACGACACCTGTGGGCTGTAGGACAGCGAGAACGTCTTCTTTCAGAATACGGCTTCTGGGACCGGTACCGGAAATTTTGGTCAGATCCACCTGCTGCTCCCTGGCAAAAGCCCGCACGGAAGGAGTTGCATGGGGTACCTGTCCGGAAGGCCTGTCCTTTTCCGGCTTACCCTCTGCCGTCTCTTGCGGGAGCGGGCGCTTTTTGCTCGGTTTCGGTTTTTTCTGCAACCTCTTGCTCCTTTTCCTCCGGTTTAGCAGGTTCAGCGCGTTTTTTGAGCTGCTCGGTTTTCCCGTCTCTTCCTCGACCTCTGTCGGCTTTTTCAGGCTTTTTGTTCAGGTTTCTCCGCCTGGCCTGCAGGTTGCTCCGAAACCTCACCTTCCGTTTCAATAAGGGCGATTACATCACCTGTATTTACCACATCCTCTTCCTTGACCGAAACCTCTTTAATCACTCCCGAAAACGGTGAAGGAAGATCCATTACCGCCTTCTCACTTTCCATTGCAATAAGAGACGCTTCTTTTTCGACCTTGTCGCCGGGGGCGATAAACACTTCGATCACCGTATATTTCCTTCACGTCACCGAAATCGGGAATAGTAATTTTCTCGTCGCCATCTGCGTCTCTCCTTTTTCTTAGAAATTCCTGCTCTTAAAATTTTTTAGACATATTCTCCTCTTAGCAGGATGTTATCTGTTAAGTGCGTGTGGCTCTTCCGGATCTATCTCATATTTTTTTAAGGCTTCACTTACCGTACTCTTCGGCAGCTTTCCTTCATCGGCCAGACCCTTTAATGCAGCGATAACGATATGATATCTGTCCACCTGAAAAAAACTGCGCAAAACTTCCCGGAAATCAGATCTACCATAGCCGTCGGTCCCAAGAATTGTAAGCGGCCTGTGAATAAACCGACGCAGTTGCTCGCAATAGGCCTGGACATAATCGGTGCTGATCACCACCGGCCCTTCGTGTCGCTCCAACTGCTCCTCAACATAGTTCTTTTTCCTGGGTTGTTCGGGATGATTGCGGTTCCAGGCTTCGGCGATTATCCCTTCCCTGTGCAGCTGATTGACTCCCAGGATCGACCAGACATCCGCGGAAACGCCGAAATCATTCTCCAGCAAATCAGCTGCGGCGATCACCTCGCGAAAAATGGTGCCGGAGCCCATCAATTGCACTTTGTTCCCCTCGGATTTTCCTTTTTGAAAGAGGTACATGCCGCGACTGATCCCTTCCTCGACTCCTTCAGGCATCTCCGGATGAGGGTAATTTTCGTTTTGCAAGGTAATGTAATAATAGACATCCTCACCCTTTTCAAACATTTGTTCTATACCCTTCCGAATAAGTACCGCAACTTCATAACTGAAAGTCGGATCATAAGCACGGCAGGTCGGGTAGGCGGAGGCAAAAAGCAGTCCCTGCCCATCCTGATGCTGCAGGCCCTCCCCATTCAAGGTTGTTCGCCCGGCGGTGGCGCCCAAAACGAAACCTTTGGCCCGACTGTCTCCCGCAGCCCAAAACTGGTCGCCGACCCGCTGAAAACCGAACATGGAATAGAAGGCATAAAAAGGAATCATGGGCACGCCATAGTTTACATGGGCTGTTGCCGCAGCCATCCATGAAGAAAGGGATCCCGCCTCGGTTATGCCTTCTTCCAGGATCTGCCCCCGCGGATCCTCTTTATACCAGGAAATCGTCTCGGAATCCTGTGGCTCATAAAGTTGCCCGCTGGGGGCATAAATGCCCAGCTGCCGGAACAAGCCCTCCATCCCGAAGGTTCGGGCCTCGTCGGGAATGATCGGTACAATATGCCTACCGACCCCTTCATCTTTTATCAGATTACTAAGCAACCGAACAAAAGCCATGGTCGTCGACAGCTCCCGCTCTTTCGAAGATTTGAGCAACCCTTTAAATACGTCTGATGACGGAGCAGGCAAAGTAATCATGTTCAACGATTGCCGATAGGGAACCGGCCCTCCCATCGCTTCCCGCGTTCCTTGAGAAACGATCTTCACGGCTGTCGGCCGGTGGTCGGATGAAGGGCAGGTCAGCCAGTTGATCATCTTCCAGAGGTACATGAAACCTATCCCGAAACATCTTCAGGGCATCAGTATCCATCTTCTTTACATTATGGGCAACCATGACCGACTCACCGGCCTGCCCCATTCCAAAACCTTTAATGGTCTTGACCAGAAGGACGGTGGGTTTGCCCTTCACCTGCATCGCCGCGGCATAGGCGGCGTACACCTTGCGGGGATCGTGTCCGCCGCGGGTCATCTGCCAGAGTTCATTGTCGCTGATGTCTTCCACCAGGGCCATCAGGCGAGGATCGTCGCCGAATACCTTTTGACGTAAATATTCCGGCCCGCGTGCCCGAATTGTCTGGAAATCGCCGTCAACCATCTGACCGAATTTCTTAATCAGCAGACCTTCCGTATCACGCTGCAAAATAACATCCCACTCGCTGCCCCAAATCAATTTAGTAACATGCCAGCCAGCCCCCCGAAAACGTCCCTCCAGCTCCTGAATGATTTTGCCGTTACCGCGCACCGGGCCGTCGAGCCGCTGCAGGTTACAATTGACGACAAAGATGAGGTTGTCGAGATTTTCCCGAGCGGCGAGAGAAATTGCTCCCAGAGATTCGGGCTCATCGGATTCCCCGTCTCCCATAAAGACCCAAACTTTTCGATCGCCTGCCTTCTTGAGACCACGGCTGTCCATATACTTCATGAAACGGGCCTGATAAATTGCTTGTATGGGCCCAAGTCCCATGGAAACGGTGGGAAACTGCCAGAAATCCGGCATCAACCAGGGATGGGGATAGGAGGAAAGTCCATGGCCGCCAACTTCATGACGGAAATTATGCAAATGCTCTTCATCAAGGCGACCCTCGACAAACGCACGGGCGTAGACGCCGGGCGAACTATGTCCCTGAAAGTAGATCATATCGGCACCGTCTGCTGCATCAGGACCACGGAAGAACCAATTGAAACCGACTTCATACATGGCCGAAACCGAGGTATACGTGGAGATGTGACCGCCAAGCCCTTTACCGTCCTTATTGGCTTTTGCCACCATGGCCATGGCATTCCAGCGCACATATGCTGCAACGTTCCTGGCGATCAAGGAATCGCCGGGGATCGGTTCTTCATCCTCCGGCGGTATGGTATTAGAGTAGGGTGTCAACAGGCCCGGTGAGGTGGAAACCCCAAAAGCCCTGGCTATTTCAGTCAATCGGCAGAGAAGATGGTCGGCTTTTTCACCGCCTTCCTGTTGTATCACCCCTTTTAAGGAGTCAATCCAGTCCTGAGTTTCCTGGGGGTCCGGGTCCTTATAATACGAGCTCATAGAATACCTCTCAGTTACTTGGCCATAAGGGTAACACCTTCCACCCTACGATTGACGGCTTTTCCTTCACTCCTGCTGCTCAGCCTTTCAGTTCATATTTCTCATAGCTTATTTTGTCATAGAGCAGCGAGGAATGGGGATGTCCGGGTTTATCCTCCTTGCCGTAGCCTATAGCAATTATTGCTTCAACGACCATATTTTCGCCGAGTCCCAGAAGTTTTTTAAC
The DNA here is from genome assembly GCA_963835305.1 of uncultured delta proteobacterium. Lineage (GTDB taxonomy): Bacteria > Desulfobacterota > Desulfobulbia > Desulfobulbales > Desulfocapsaceae > Desulforhopalus_A. The sequence continues at coordinate 106,821 of CAWIEU010000002.1, read as the reverse complement.
GTAGGCTTCCGACGAAGTCCGGCCGTCATGTTCACGCATGCGAATCTGCACCCAACAACTGCCCAATCCAAGGTCAATTGCGGCCAGGTGTATAATAAGAGCGGCAATCGAGCAATCCTCGATCCAGACATCACATTTGGCAGGATCCCCGCACACCACAATGGCGAGAGGCGCATTTTTTATAAATGACGAACCATGGGGTTTGGCTTTGGACAGATCACCAAGTATTTGGGGATCGCGGACTACCACGAATTCCCAGGGATTGAGGCTTCTTGAAGATGGTGAACGTAGCATCGACTCGACAAGAAGATCAATTTTTTCTTTTTCGACCGGCTTTTCCTGGAACTGCCTGATACTTCTTCTTGTACGTAAAAGATCAATAAACATTATTACTCCATTATTTTTAGTACCTTAGAAATTCTTTTCCGGTTTTTTGGGAAAGAATGTCGTGAAGGTACTTACCCCAGTGCTGTGCGGGGATTAGCACCGTACAAATTGTTTTCTTGTTTTTTAGTAATCGTCGACTAAAAAGAGCAAAGTCCTTGCATAACTCCGGGCCTGTAACCGTTCAACGGTGCCCCAGACGACGCCAACAAGCATAACATAAAAATATAGCATTTACACTAGCCGCAGTGCATGCAATCTTGTTTTGTTCGACTTAAAATGAGACGGCTCTCACAAATATGCTTATCTATTGAAAAAAAATCTGTATAATATTGTGATAAAAAATTCGTAAACGTTCACCATACCCCATATGGCGCACGATCAGACCGCCGTGCATAGAAGGGCGAGTTTAGAACCCGCCCCTACATGCCCGTCGGCCTGTTTATGCGCCTTCTTACGCACTGGTGAACGTTTACCGTCTGGGGTTATGCGAGCATTTTGCTATTCCCGGTGAACGGTTACACAAATTCTATCAATGAACAATTAGAGAGACCATGGATACCCAGACCTTTGTCACCTGCCTCATCGCTGTCACCCTCCTTACCTTGACTCCGGGAGTGGACACTATGCTCGTCATCAGAAACAGTGTCCGCGGCGGCCGGTTGGACGGAGTGGTAAGCTCTCTTGGCATATGCAGCGGGCTGTTTGTCCATGCAACGGTTTCGGCGCTCGGTATTTCGATCATCTTATTGCAGACGGCATGGGCTTTCAGCGCTCTTAAGTTTGCCGGTGCAGCCTATCTGGTATGGCTTGGACTTTGCAGCTGGAAAAGGGCCGCGGGCAGACATCAAAAGCTTATCGCCGGAAATGAAGACATGAAGCGGGATGCCTTTTTATTTTCGAAATCTTTCAGGGAAGGTTTCCTGTCAAATGTGCTCAACCCCAAGACGGTGGTTTTTTACATGGCCTTTCTACCCCAGTTCATTAACCCCTCCGAACCCCCTTTAGCACAATCCCTGATGGTGGCCTTCCTCCATTTCTCTATAGCCATGCTGTATCAATGTGCTCTTGCCTGCATGGTCGATAAAGCCGGAAACTGGTTGCAACGTCCTATCGTAAATCGAATCTTCGATAGCTTTGCAGGTTCAATTCTGCTGTTCATCGGCTTAAAGCTGGCTACCGACAAATAGCATCGGAAAAGGAGAATCTTGAGTAAAGAGCATTCATCAGCACAGAAAAATGAAGGAACAATCATAGCCCATTATGGCGTCGCCGTCGAAGTTTTCTTTGCGGCGGATAATGCACGCAGCATGATTCGGGTCAAACGAAATTCAAGACACGTTGTCGGCGATCGGGTCGTTGTAAATGACGAGGTACTGACAAGGCGTGAACGGAGCTCCGAACTCTCCCGGCGGGATGCAAAGGGAGGAATTCACGTTGTTGGAGCCAACCTTGATATACTGTGTATTGTGGTGTCCTGTGAACCAATGCCGCCTTCCGGCTTTATCGACAGGGCAATCGTCGCCGCCCGTTCCGTCAACCTTCTTCCGGTATTGATCATAAATAAATCCGATCTTGCCTGCTTTGCCGGCTATCAGGCGGCAGTCCAGCCGGTTTACCACGAATCGGTGAAGATTTTCATCCTGAGTGCCGAAGACGGCACAGGCCTTGACGCTCTCAGCTCCTTTTTCAGTGAAGGGCACAGGGGAGTATTTGTCGGCCCGACGGGTGTCGGTAAAAGCTCCATCCTCAACAGCCTCCTCCCGGAAATTAATCTAACAACCGGAGAGATAAGTGAAACCAAAAAGCGAGGTCGAAACACCACTACCGTCTCCACGCTCCATTTTCTCCGCGATGGCGGGGAGCTCATCGATTCCCCCGGGTTTAATGATTTCGGCATGGTTGACATATCGGTACAGCAACTTTCCACTTATTTTCCAGGCTTTGAAAAAGCAGGCCGGGAAAGCTGCAGATTCAGGGACTGTAAACACAGGGAAGAACCGGACTGCAAGGTAAGAGAACTCGTCGAACAGAATCAAATCAACAGGGAACGTTATACAATTTACCTGCAGATGCTGGCTGAGGTCGAAGGTGTGGAAGCGGAACCCAATTACAGAGAGCGAAGACACCGGCGGAAGAAAAAGTAACCGGTCCTTCAGCATTTCCCCGGACACCTCCGACAACATTGATTTCCTGACCATCATACATATTTATATAGGAAATACAGCAGCGAAAAGCCTGTAACCGTTGACCAGCAGCCCATTTTCGTCCGCTGAGGCCTCCTCACATAGCCGACTATAGCTCGGAGGCCTGTTTGAACGAACCAGGAGCACTGGATTAACGGTTTAACGGTTACAAAAGCGCTTGCCTGCTTCGCTGCGATTTCCGGCAAAAACGCACTTTTTCCAATAAACGAAGGCATAACAGAAGGAGGCATAGTATGCGTTATTTATTTTCTCTGCTTTTTGTCATGCTTTTTGGCTCAAACGCCCTGGCCGGGGAAAAAATTACCTATCGGATAGATGGTCAGCCCTACGAGGGATATATTATCAAGACGAAGCCCGGCGCACCAATGATACTTCTAGTCCATGATTGGGACGGACTGACCGATTACGAAGTCAAACGAGCGCAAATGCTGGCCGAGCTGGGCTACAGTGTTTTTGCCGCCGATCTTTTCGGAGCCGGAGTTCGTCCAACCAAAGATGAAGATAAGCGGCAACATACCGGAGAACTTTATAAAGACCGGCAGAAACTGCAGAGGCTGCTCAATGGTGCTCTGGATACGGCAAAAGTCCAGGGTCTCAATACTGGAAATGCGGTAGCAGTCGGCTACTGTTTTGGCGGCGCCGCGGTGCTCGAACTTGCCCGTTCGGGAAAAGATCTGAAAGGCTTCGTCACCTTTCATGGTGGTCTTGCCACGCCGGAAGGCCAGGATTATTCCTTGGCGAAGGGTAAATTTCTTATTCTACACGGCAGTGCCGATACTATAGTCACAATCGACCAGTTTGCCGCTCTGATTAAAGAACTTGAAGCAAACCATGTAGAGCATGAAATGATTACCTACAGTGGTGCGCCTCATGCCTTTACCGTGTTCGGCTCAAAATCCTACCGCAAGGATGCCGATAAAAAGTCATGGAAACGATTTGTCGATTATCTAAGCGAGACATTATAGAATTTTGCAGGCGAATCTTTCTGCTTAAGGTGGCTTAATCGTTGAGGCCGAAGATCAAACTATTTAAGAGGTAGCTTCCGTGAATACCGTGATTATTTCCTGCCCGTCATGCAGCAAGAAAAATAGAATCCCAGCCAATAAGCAGCACCTTCAGCCTAAATGCGGCCATTGCAAGTCCCCTATCAATATGGCCAACCAGGCAGTGCCTGTTGAACTGGGCGATCAGGATTTCCATGATTTTGTAAAACAGGTATCCTTGCCGGTTATGGTCGATTTTTTTTCTCCAACCTGCGGTCCCTGCCAAAGCATGCTACCAATTGTCGACGCCATGGCCCGGGAGCATGTGAACAGGTTTATCATCGCAAAGGTCGACACCAGTAAAAACCAGCGGATAGCCTCCTTTTTCAACATTCGAGGCGTGCCCAGCTTCATGTTCTTTAAAAATGGAAGTCTGATCGATCAGATCACCGGGGCTGTGGCGAAGAATAATCTGGATCAGAAATTAGCAAGTTTATAACCCCAGCTTCAGCGAATTATAACCAGCCTTTTCTTTTGAAATAGACATAAGGGGCCAGGCCGGCGATAATCATGGTCAACAGCGAGAGAGGATACCCCCATGTCCAGGATAATTCAGGCATAAACTTAAAGTTCATACCGAAAATACTAGCGATAACAGTCGGGGGCATAAAGACTACCGCCGCGATCGAGAATATCTTTATGATCTGGTTCTGTTCAATATTGATGAAACCCAGAGCTGCATTCAGGAGGAAGTCCAGCCGTTCCGAAAGAAACACATTGTGAGACAGGAGCGTTTTGATATCTTCAAGGATATCGTTGGCGGTATTGATATTTTCTACGGTCAGACTCCCCCGGCGAAGCAGGAAATTCAAATCCCGCTGACCATCCATGAGACACAATCGAATTTTTCCGTTCAGGTCATCTTGCCGGGAAAGGTGGTCAATGATTTTCTCGAGATCGACATTTTGGCGATTGAAAATCTGCCGGCTGATTTTATCTATCGCCAAATGAGCCTCTTCCGACAAATCCGCCAATTTTTCAATTTTATCTTCACTCAGGGCAATAACCGTCGAAAGAGGGTCGGTTACCAGATTTTTACTCACCTGAGCTCGTTCCTGAAGATTGCGAAGGATGGAAACCTCGCGTGCACAAAGACTTATCAAGCAGGTGTTGTTAAATAAACATGCCACGTTGGTAATGGAATAATAGCCATTCACCTGATGCAGAAACGAACAATTTATCTGCAGGCCATCCGGATAGACCTCATAATGTGAACTTGCTTCAATTTCCTCGGTTTCTTTGATATTGGGCAAAGCCAATTTACTCACCCGCTCCACTAACTGAATTTCTGCGGGGGTAGGGTTAACCAGATCAATCCAGATAGCATTCTCCAGATCATGCCGGTCCGACGTTTCTGAGAGGGCAAGGTGGTTTTCCTTAAGCTTAAATATTTTTAACATTGCAATATCCTTACCTTACGAGACAGAAAGGGACTTTCGTGAGAAATTTTGAATGAACGGAATTTGAAAACACTTCTATACCACTTAATTCCTTTTTGTTCTTTATATTTATACAAGCACCTCTCAGATGCCACTGAAATCATAGCTATGCATAATGATATTTTGCGCACACAAAGTCGCCTAGCGGTATGCCGAGAGACATAATCCGGGACATCAATGCTTGATTAGAAAGGACAACATTATGGCAAATCTAATCGCTGAGAGAGGTGACCGGCTCGGAATCGAGTGCGACTCTGATTTTTAGTGCAAGATCTGACTGGGCAAATGGTTTTTGAATAAAATGTATACCCTTATCCAATATTCCTTGATGCGCAATCACGTTGGCCGTATATCCGGACATGAACAGGCATTTCAGCCTCGGGTACAAAGTCTGAACAGTTATTGATAATTCCCGGCCGTTCATCTCAGGCAGAATAACATCCGTTAATAAAAGAGAAACCCCCTGCCCCTTCGTTTTGACCAAATTGATTGCCTCAGAAGGTGACTTTGCCGTCAACACACGGTATCCCAGGTCCCACAGCATTCTTTCGATTATTTTCCTGGTCGAAGCTTCATCCTCTACCACAAGCACCAGTTCTCCTTTTCCCTGTGGTACATCTTCAGGAACAAGAAAGGGTTTCTGAATGGATTCACCGGCATGTCTGGAAAAGTAAATCCTGAAAGTGGTTCCTTTGCCCGGCTCACTGTATACGTTTATGAAACCCTCATTCTGCTTGACGATGCCATAAACGGTGGCAAGTCCCAAGCCGGTTCCCCGACCGAATTCTTTAGTGGTGAAAAATGGATCAAAAATCCTCTCCATGATTTGTTTATCCATACCGATACCGTCGTCGCTAACGGCCAGCATTACAAAATCACCAGGGATAAAACCTGCGTGTTCAAAACAGTATGCTTCGTCAAAAGTTTTTGTCCCTGTTTCAATGGTGATTTTTCCAACATCAACGATGGCATCTTGAGCATTGACACACAGATTAACCAGGATCTGGTCTATCTGACTTGGATCCATATTCACCGACCCGATATTTTTGCTTGGGCACCATGCCAGATCAATATTTTCTCCGAGCAGCCGCCTCAACATTTTCAGCATGCCCTCCACAGTGTCATTAAGACTAAGAACCCGAGGACTGATTGTCTGCTTCCGCGCAAAAGCGAGCAACTGCCGAGTGATTTCCGCTGAGCGTCTTGCTGCCGCCGAAATCTCCCTTAAATCGTCGTGCAGCGGATGCTCTTCTCCAACCTTATTGAGCGCCAAATCGGTATAGCCGATAATGACGCTGAGCATATTATTGAAGTCATGGGCTATTCCTCCTGCCAAGGTTCCGACTGTCTCCATTTTTTGGGCCTGAAAAAGCTGCTCCTCCAATCTTTGCCGTTCCGTAATATCAGTTATTGAAACCAGCACCTGACTAAACGACTCTTCATATCCGGGAACCACATTGCACCTGAGTGTGACATGCCGCAATTTACCTGTTAGGGTTTTAATGATGGAGTCTTGGGTTATACGGGTTTTTCCCCGCCACAGGTCAACCAGCTCTCCCTGAAAAGCTCTATACGATTCAGGGGTAATAGTCCGTGTCAGATTTGCAAACAACTCTTCCTTTGTTTCAGCTTCATGGAGAGCCAGTGTCGCCCGATTGACATCGATGATTCTTATCAGCTCCACGCATTGCTCTACCGTCTCGGGATGAGTCTGCAGATAGCTCTCAAAATCGCTGACACCCGATTCCCTCAGTTCGTCAAACAGCTGTTTGATACCGGAAAAATCCTCCAGCCAGATGGAAACCGGGTTACTTTCAAACAAGATCCGGAAACGTTCCTCGTTTGCCTGCACTCGTTTTTCATTGATTCGGCGTTGTTCAACATCCCTGAACACCAGGACGACACCATACAGATTTCCTTCTGCATCCCGGATGGGGGCGCCGCTGTTGTCGATTGGTATCTCCCGGCCATTTTTATTGATTAGAATCGAGTGATTGGCCAATCCCACGATTTTCCCGAATCTTATTACCCTATCGACAGGATTTTCGACTTCTGTTCCCGTCTCCTCTCCAATGATCCGAAAAACCGAATTGAGTTGTTTGCCGATCGCTTCTTTCTTGCCACATTCAAGGATTTGTTCCGCCACCGAATTCAGGAATGTGATGTTCGCGTCTCTATCCGTGGTAATGACTCCCTCGCCAATACTTGACAAAGTGGTCTGTAAAAAATTTCTTTGCATCCGAAGAGATTGGTCCATTTCCAGGAGTTCTTCATGTGTCAATTGAAGGTTCTTTCTCGAAACATTCAGGTTTTGCACCATTGTGGAGAAAGCCTTGTGCAGAATTCTTACTTCCGTATAAGGTGATTCCTTGGAACTGCTTTTAAACTGTTCCAGCTTATCAAATTCGATTTGTTTGACATCATCAAGGAGTTCGACCAGCGGCCGGGTTATCTTTTTTGACAACAGGAACGAGACCCCAACACCGCCCAGCAGTACGAGGATTCCGGCAATAATGGGAATCTGCACAAGAGCATAGGCTGTCTTCATGATATCCCGTCTGGAAGCAACCCCAACCACTGCCAGGGGATATTCACCAAACTGTCGAACCGTGAGGATCAGGGACCCATAGGACGGAGGGATATTCGACATTTCCTGCCAGTGCCGACTCGTTTCACTGAAGTCCAGGGCCTCGGTCGTCCCGCCGGGAAGACTTGGAGTCCAAATAGGCTTAACCACCCTTTGAGCCAACAGGGCAACAAAGCCATGCTCTCCCACCCTGACATCTTTAAACAAGAGCCTCTGCAACTCCTCAAGATTGATCAGAGCCAGGAGGTATTTTCCCGGCACGGGTTGCTTATTTTCAACAAACGGTCGTTTAATAAAAAGAATAGTCTGAACAGCCTGAGAAGGAGCAGGCAGTTCGTAGACAAAAGAGGTCCGGTCCGGATTGTTGAGAAGTTGCCTGAGAGCTTCAGTTCCGGGCCACTCTCCCAGTCCTGCAACCCTGTTTGAGTCATCATAAATGATTTTGCCCTGATCCGTGAGCAGGATGCTTGCGAGCCAGGGTTTGTTGGTTCTTACTTGAGAAAAAAAAGTTCGCAGACCTGGTGTTGAAAGCACTGCAAGTCCCCGGCTCTTGAAAAAGACACCGATAATGGGCTGGGAGGCCCATAATTCAAGGTTAGCCTGCCGGAGTTCAATGAAACTCGCCAGTTCGTGGGCGCTTTGCTGCAGTGATCGAGACAACTCTTTATGCGATCGTTCCTTCAACAGACGCACGGAATTCCACGTGGTAAGGGACGTCAGTATACAGATTATTGAGAAAACCAAAAAGGTGGTAAACAAAACGAGGTGTGTTCTGATCGAACTTCCACCCTTGAAGCTGTTGAAGGATTTCATACTCAGTTATAAGCGGAGTCAAGAGTTGAGGTGACAAACAGAATGAATTCACCTAAACTCAGGCCAATATGCTCTTTCCAGTTTTGATTTATCTGTGAATCCAGGGTGCTTCTCTGAACTTCGAAAAACTGCCGGACAAGTTCCTGCAGATCAGTATCTTTTTTATTAAAATACCAGCCATACTCCATCAGCGTCCCCACTGGAAACGCTACATGAACGTGCGGTGCGAAATTTTTGATGGCGTATAACGCGCTATCTACACCAGCTATGGTAAAATCAACATTTCCCGACTGAACAGCTTTGATAGCCTCTTCTTGAGGCATAAAGACCAAGGTTATCGGGTTACTATGCAGAACTCCTTGATTCCGAGCCTTCAGCCAGGTGTGAAAGGCTGTGTCTTCCGTGACCGCTGCCGTTTTTCCCGCGAGATCTTTTATTTCCTTGTATGTATTTTCCTGAGCCTTGTTAACGATGACGGCAAATCGCGAGATAAATAACGGAACGAATGCCATTTTTTTCTCCAGCCAGTCGAGTCGGGCCAGATCATTAGGATAGAGATCACACCTGCCCGAAGCCAGCGGTTCAGGCGTATACTCTTCGTCTTGCCGCACTCTGTTTTGCTGATTGACGAATTGGTTGTCCCATTTCTTAAACCGAATAAAGGTTGCCTGGACCCCTCCTCCGAGATACTCAACCAGAGCCCTTGCATTCTTCTGATAGAAATCCTGCGAAGACCCTGCCAGACAAATACGTATTTCCTTGGATTTTTTTATCTCCTCCAAAGATCTGCCGTAGAGCATTGGAGTGAATCCAGCACCTATCTGCAGACAGATACAGATGGTAGCTACTATTACAACCGCAAGTATATTTTTTTGCATATATTCATTATGAATGATACGAGGCAGGGAGCGTGAAGGTTGGAATCTCACCCCATCTCAGACAGGGCGGATATTCACTCCTGAAGCAGTATGCTCACCCGACGGCAGCTTTGTCAAGATAATTACTATGGTCCGTTTAGGAACAGGCGAATCTAACCTGTCAAGACAAAAAGGAGGAGAGCAGAAGGGTATTGAAGGCAAATCACACAGGATAACAAACACCAGTACTTTCCCGGCAACTGGTGATCGCTATCCCGGAATTATTTCGTCAACAAAAAAACCTCAAGTAATGTTCAGCCAACACCCCACAAAGGGGGGACTTTTTCAGTCCCCGTGCTTTGTGGGGATAAAGCTCTTTTCAAATCTTGAACTTGGCGACGATATTGGTCAACCTGGCCACCAGGTCATTAATTTTTACCACACTGGTATCCACATAGGCACTGCCGGAGGACATATCATTTGCCGCCTGATTAACTTCACTGATATCACGGGCAATCTCTTCGGTCACAGTTGAACTCTGTGCCACATTTTCTGTAACCTCCTGAATCCCGAGGGACGCCTGATTGACATTGCCGGAAATTTCCTGAGTGGTTACCGATTGTTCTTCAACCGCAGCGGCAATCATAGAAACCATGTCATTTACATCGACAATGATCTTCGTGGTTCCTTCAATCTCCTGGACAGTTCCGGCGGTAGATCTCTGAATACTTTCGATCTTATTTTTAATTTCCAGAGTCGCAGCCGCTGTCTGCTTGGCTAATTCTTTTATTTCATTGGCAACGACTGCAAACCCCTTCCCGGCTTCTCCGGCTCGCGCCGCCTCGATGGTTGCATTCAACGCCAGCAAATTGGTCTGTTCTGATATCTCTGTGATGGTTTCGGTTACCTTACCGATATCCTGAGCAGCCTTGCCAAGGCGATCGATCATTTCCGAGGCAGTCCTTGACCGTACCACTGCGTTTTCGCTAATAGAACGCGTCTTTTCAGTGTTGTGCGAAATCTCGTTTATGGTAGCAGTCATTTCTTCGGCGGCCGAAGCAACCATATTGACATTGGTCGATGCCTGCTCAGCGGCCGCGGCTACCGAGGACATATTGCTACTCATCTCCTGGGCAGCAGTCGCCACGGCATTCGACCGGCTGGAGGTCTCCGCTGCTCCTGCCGACATCTGCTTCGATATTGCGGAAAGGTCGAGGGAAGAAGCAGCCAGCATATCATTGCCGCCTATAATTTCCCGCAATACATCACGGATATGATCCTTCATAGCCGAGAGCTGCCGGGCAATCTGTCCGAGTTCATCCCTGCTTTCAACATTCATATTGGAGGTAAAATCCCCCTTGGCCATGGCATCGACATACCCGAGTATTTTAGCCACGTTTTTCTTAATACCGGAAGTGATAATGATGAACATCACAACAATGATGGATAAAATGACTATACCCATAATGAAGTTCAGGGTTCGCGTCTGGTGAATCGTCGAGGAAATTTCCTGCATATTGTCAGAAAGCTCTTTGGTCTGACTTTCGGAAAATACATCTATCTCTTTACCAAGACGTTCGGCAAGAGGATCAAACTTCTCCATCAATAAGTTACCTTGTTCCGGACCATCCTTGATATAGACGGCCGCCATTTTCCTGCCCATCTCGTAGTACGTTTCAAAATCGTTTCTTATCGTTTTTATCAGTTCACTCTTTTCAGCATCGTTTTCACGGCTGAACATTTGCTGAAAATCATCCAATAAGCCATTGAATTTTTCTGCCTGTTCCGCAGCCTTGGCAAACCCGTCAGCATAACCTTCTGCACCTCTGGTTGCAGAGATATCTGAAAGATATTGCTGAACTTCTATTACCGCTCTCTGCATTTCTTCGGCCTTTACCACAAACACAAACGATTCGGAACGGGTCTTGTTGACCAACTCCATCGAATTATCACCCAAGTACCAGTTAATCAGGATGGAGATCGGGAGCGATACTGCTACGATCGCTAAAATTGCTGCGAGTTTTTTTCCTATCGTCATTTGCTGTCTCAAGTACCAATGAAATTGATCTGTTTACCCAGGAGCTTTAGCTACGGCAAGGGCCTTGTACCAAACAAGGTGATGATATATTTTATTTTTAATTCCAAGGAATTACAGAAATAAATGTAGCATGCTTCTATGTCATGTCCACATTCAGGATTTCATAAAAAACCCATGAAGTCAAGGTGGTATTTTGTGGTACTTCTTCTTGGTTTACAAGGATACGCTATCGCCCAATTATATCAACTTCGCCAGCACATAGCCGATGACGATACCGGTAATCAGGGCCACTGTGAGGCCACGGTAGGTCAAAACATCCTTGGAATAGCCTCGCCGGATGGCAACAAATGAGACCAGATAGCCTATCGCATTGAGTAGCCAGATGAGACCAATAGACAAGACCTTGACGATCAGTGGTCCGACAATAGGTACAACCGCAATGAGGCCGAGCAACCAGGCGAAAGCATTAGATACTAAGCCGATAAGAAATACTCCGCCGGCGATTATAGCCCCATCTATATGGAAATAGATACCGAGCCAGATGATAGCTATAATCAAGGCCCAAATGGGCAGCATGACTTTCCAGCTTTTCCACCAGCGCGCTTTTACAAAATCGAACTCTAAATCGCCTTGTTGCTTGGAGTTAGTGGAGTCGGCAGAGTCTGTGGTTTTGTCATCTTTCATAACACATCAGCGGCAGAGCAAGTGATTACCTTCGGAACAATTTCGATGATACTGTTCCGATTTTTACAGGCAAATTGCAAAAGCGAATGACCTGTTGTTTCATGGTGAATTCAGCCATCAACGTACCCGTACAGAAAAACATCAAAACAGCACACCAGCCGTTTTGTTGACAAAGTAATCAATAATATTTATAACTTACAATTAATACAAAGAAAAACTTATGAAAAACGAATTCATAACATATGTACCTATTTTAGAAACTCACAATGCAGGCGACCGGGTTTTCCTCAAATCTATCCTGGATGCCGAAGGAATAACCTATTTTATCCAGGGTGAGTACGTTGCCCCTTATGTTTTCAATGCGTTGCCGATGCGGCTTATGGTGAGAAAGGACCAGGCAGAACGCGTAAGGGAAATTCTAAAAGACATCGAGCTGTCCTATTCATATGGCAGTACCAAAAATTTGAAAGACTCTCCCGATGAAGAAGAGAGTTGACAGCCCATATCACTGCCTTTTCTTTCTCGCCAAAGGATTGCAGCTTTCACATGGCACCTTAGTCTGACACAGCCCGCAACTATTCACCTTAAATCCCAGTTGATTCTGCTCAACATGCGCCGCCGTCACATTCCGGATGTACTCGCGGCATTTGACCTTATCATGGCCAATCTGGAGATAGCTCCGGCAGGACAACGCCGCAGGCAGGCAAGACACTTGCCACCCGATTTGAATAAACACCATTCATTATGACTCGTATAGGGCCTTGGGGTAGGTGTATACCGTTTACGCACAATAACCGACCCGACCCGGACTGCTTTGCCGGCGGGAGTGATCAAGCCGTCGGATAAACCGAAGGTACCAAGGCCGCAAACATGGGCGGCATGACGTTCGGACCAGCATGAGGCAAAGCCGTACCGGTCTGAGACAGCCTTTGACCACTGTGGGAGCAGGACTGGAGCGCAGGCCTGAACCCCATTGGCCGCAAAGAGTTCCACAACATGAAGACGCAGCCCTTCATTAACCTTTTCACCGTAATGCCGCACCTTGCTCCATTCAATGCTCGGCATGTCCTCGGCCTTTCTGTGTGCCCGGCGAGTTTGTACGGCCTGTGGCAGGATCCAGGCGATAACGGTCAGCTCTTCGGCTCGAACCGTCTCAGCCGGAAAGGCCAGGGAGAATGCCTCCTCCGGCGTCCAGTAGAATCTAAGGCCGATGTCGGCTTTTAGGAAGGTGAAAAGATTATCCTCCCCGCAGGCGAAACCCACCAGAGGCTTGGCAAAAGCCGGCACCTCCGAGCCCGGCTCAATGGCATTGTTGTCTCGGTCGGCCAACCATGACTCTATCTGATCTGTTATTTTACACATAAGGCATATATACCCTCATTCTCATCTCAGCTCCAGCCTGAACTCACTTAAAACATACATCCTGGCGAAGGTAGTCAAACCGGTCAGGATTTTTTTCGCCTGCGCTGCATCTTACGGTAATGATCCTGCCAATCGCTTTCAACCTTGTGAGAGCGCACCCGGTTGAAACGGACCGTCATCAATCGAACAGATACGCCGTACAAACGAAGCTGTCCCGCAGTGAACATTTCAGCCGTAACCGGAGGCGCTTGCGGGCTGGAGTTGATCCAGTGCCTGACATAGGCATGCCAGTCATCATATTTTTGCATATAGCGAGCCATATTTTCAGGATTGCCGATGGCAAAGCGATCGTTGCACCCCTCGAACATGTGAAAATCGGGAACATGAAGGTAGTTCAAATCAAGTGTCTTCAAGTCGGGCAGCGGGCTTTCGAAAAGGAGATCGGGACGGCATCGCACCACGGCTTCATAGCGTATATCATTTTCCTTTTCGTACTCCTGCCGCAACCGGTCACACATCTTCAGACCATACAACTGTTGCAGGTAGCGCTGGAGGCCCACTTTAAGCAGACAGTCGCTGCCATTGTGCAGCCCGCCTTCTTCCAGATGATGATCCGGCACCACTCGAAGTACTGTCGGGTTTAATATCGATGCATGTTCTGCTTCGGCATCTTCCGGTACATACATGAAAATATCATAGTGGCCATACCGACCTAAAATGTTGAGCAGGTTTTCCTGAAGTTTACCATATGTCCGATCAAGCCCGCGGCAGCTCCCGGACAGGCACACCGCAATCCTGGCCGGTTGCTGCAATGTCCGCGCCGGTCGGGGCTTGATGGTATCGAGCCGCCGGTATTTAATGAGTGGATGCTCGGTATGCCAATGCCCGGCAATGTAAGCCCGCGACAGATGATAGGAGCGGTTTTTTTTGCAGGGAAGTCCTGCGACAGACATAGATTCATCGGTTAGTTGACTGTTCAGAGCCTTTCGCAGTCCGGGTTTAAGGGCGGTGGCGAGAAAGGTAGTGGGGATTTCCCAGTATTTTTTTCGTGGGCTATAATCTTTTTTGCGGCGAAAAGTTGTATTCACCAGGTTACACTGAACTCGATGGGAAGGATAAAGCAGGCTGGTCATACGGTCGATGATATGCTGGGAATAGAGCCGGGACTCACTATCAAAGCCGGTATAGTAGGGCAGTAGAAATGATAGGGTTTCACGGTGATAGGCAACGGGAACTCCATCAAGAGTTTCACTCAGGGTAACAGCTGGTCCTTTTTCATAATGAGAACCGGTTGTTGAACCTACGGCCGGTTCCCAATCCAGCAGAAAGCGCTCGAAGATGCGAAATGGATTGCCGGTCAAGGAAATACCCAGCTCCCGGGCTAAGCTTTTGTTCTCGGAAAGGATGCAGGTATCATCGAGGAAAATGAAGTAAAGGTAGTCGTCGCCGCTGGTCCGTGCCTGCTCCATGGCTTGCCGGAGCAACTGGTTACGAGCTTCCGTCCAGCTCGCCCGCGGGGCGAAGATGGTGCCGTCGCTCCGTATCTTCCGGGGATTTCCTTCCTGCCGGGTCAGTATAATTCGATCGCAGGAAGAATGATTCATTTCCGGATAAGGATCGTCTGAGTCCGATTGGACGAGGTAAATGAACGTTTTCATTCCGTCACGCCCGTCCCGATCCCCAAGGCAGCCACATCATCCAGCCAGGCCGAAAGGAGGTCAAGTTCGGCTTCCCGGATGATCGCCTCCCTGGCCAGTTGCCGGTAAACATTATAGAGATTGTCACTGATGGACGCTTCCGGCCGGATGCTTTCCTGTACCAGAGTAAGGATACGCTCGACATTCATATACAGAGGCAGCTCCGAAATGAAATCCGCCCGCAGGTCATGCCAATTGCGTTCCTGGCGGGCATTAGGTCCGAAAAGCCCAATCGGTAATCGGCAGCCCACAGAATGGGTTGGGCCACATACCCCCGAAGGATGTCGGTGACACGAAAGTTTACCATCGCCGGCAGATACATCAGGGCCAACAGTTCCCGCTTAAAGGCGGTATTTTGCGAGTTGAAAGGAGAAAAGGTTCCGGGAGGAAGCACTACCGGTGGCCGCCGGTCAAATCGGCAGGGCCTGTTGGAGGTGAGCCGGTAAATGGCATCCACGTCGGGGTCATCGTCAACCAGTGCCTGCCAGATGCCGATACGTGCCGATTGGTTCGTCAGGACAGCCGGATCGATGACTGATTGCGTTGCGGTGATTCGGGTCAGCGGAAAGCCACGGGGCCAGATCGGGCGACTACTGAACAGACTGTAGATATTGACGATTTCCCTATTCCCCGTGATCTGGTCATAGCCGCCGGTGAATGACGGAAATGCCCAGTTTTCTTCCGGGAGATTATCATCATCGCTTTCGGCCAGCAGTTCCGCGCCGTTCCGTGCGGCTACCAGATAGCCAAGCATCTTGCGGGCATAATGGTTCCATGGCAGGAGCCGGGCGATTTTAAAGGACATGGCTTTCTGCTGGGCTGCCGAAATGAATTGAACTCCCGGACATTTCCAGTCCCGGGAGTCTTTCAGATCACCCACCACGAGCACATCCCAGTTCTTCAATCCGGCAAAGAGGCGAACGGCAGCCGTCGGCGAATGAATCGATGTCAGAATAACAGCATTTTTCATCAGTTAAGCAGGTTTTCGATCAACGGCGGAATCGGCATGGTAAATCCAAATCAGAGCTTCAGCAAGGGTTAGTACAACCTTTGGAAGCTTCCGGTTTTCGTGGAATACTCTTATATATAATTATCAACAAACGGAATTGAAAGAGCGGCGGGAAATGTCCCGTCCGATACAATCCTCTCATGTTATTGAATAGGGCTTTGCTGTTGCCGGGCGAGATAGTTTTCAACGCTTCTCTGCAGGGTGATCTCTGCCAGTTGTGCGCAATGCAGATGGGTGTCGGGGAGTTGACCAATCTCCTCCATGATGGAGACCATATTAATTTTCTTCAGCTCTTCAATGGATTTCGTCCGGGCAAGGCGGGCTGCCGTCTCCACGCAATGCTTGCTGAATGAACAGCCGTTGGTCCAATGGTGCGTATCTTTAACCCTGCCGTTGCAGAACTTCAGGCCGATTTCCATTGTATCTCCGCAGTTGCCTACCACTTTGGCGATACCGTCGGGATTTTCAAGGACTGGATTGCCGAAATAGTGGATAAGGAACCAGATGAGTCCCACGGCAAGCAAAACAAGAAAAGCCGTAAAAATGGTGAAAATTGACATACATATGTCCTTTTATCGGTTAATTTGGTGTATGCTGTCTCTGCCGGCTCCGCGACCTCGACCCGGTAAAAAAAATGGCACCAACAAGATCATCACTACTCAATATAAAACTTTCACTCCCTTTTCCAGGGAGGCGGAGACACAGGGAAGTAAATAGAATGAACTACCCAACAGTCAAGACAAAATTGGTCATACTCCTCGGCAACCCCCTGGGACATTCCGTATCTCCACCGATGCATAACCGAGTTTTTGAGTCTCTGGGCATGGATTACTGCTATATGCCGGTAGAAGTCAACGAAGAAAATCTTGAGAAAGTGTTTTCCGGGCTGATCAGGATGAATGTCGCCGGCTTCAATGTTACCATCCCCCATAAGATCCGGATTATGGAATATCTTGATGAGCTTGATCCTCTCGCGGCGACGATTGGGGCAGTCAACACCATCTGTGTGAAAGACGGCAAAACAAAAGGCTACAACACTGACGGCGAAGGATTCAGGCGATCCCTGGAAGAGGAAACCGGCATATCGACAAAGGGCAAACGTTTTTTCCTTCTTGGCTGCGGTGGTGCGGCCCGTGCCATTGCCATGACCCTGGCCTTTCAGGGAGCCGAAAAGATTATCATCTGCAATAGAACCGCCGCAAAAGCACAGGCCCTCGCCGCGGAGATCAACGACAAAATTGGCAACTGCGCCGAAATAACGGAACAAACAACTGCCGCTCAGGCACAGGCGCTGCATGACAGCGATGTTCTCATTAATTGCACGAGCCTCGGCATGCACCCGAGACAAGGCGTTCTGCCAATCGATAAATCTTTGCTGCAGCCGCACCTGGTAGTTGCCGATATCGTTTACAATCCATTAATCACTCGGCTTCTCATGTCAGCGAAAGAACAGGGCTGCACCATCCTTCCCGGTCTGGGTATGCTGATCTATCAGGGAGCCGCGGCGTTCAAACTGTGGACGGGGAGGGAACCGGTCATTTCAGAAATGTCGGACGTCGTCTATTCACTAGTGTCGCCTGACTTTGGCTAGCCGGCAATCCGATCACCAGAATTTCCAATCGCTTCTAAGATCCAACGAGGTAATGAATTCTGAGTTCCGGTACTTTTCACCGGTTGCGTCCTCATTGTAATAGAAATACTTATGCCTGAAAGAAACGCTCAGATAGCTGTTTATCCTGGCGGATATCCCATTATTGATTTCACTTCTGGTCTGCCACTGGCCACCTTCCTGATCGAGGATACCGGTGAAAGTGTCCAGATCGAATGCATAGGTAAAATGGGAGAGAAAAGGAACACGGGCACCTACAATAAACTCGACACCATAAAGCGCCGCTTCGCTGGGATCCTGGATTTCTTTTTCTAAACCAAAGCCAAGCTTGCCATTGACATATTTATAGACTGCAGAGAAACCGAAAGTTTCCCGAACTACAGTAGGTCGCAGTCCATTCACTTTTTCCACAACTGTATCATATCGAAACTTATTATACGGCTTGAAGATTTCCGTTAGATTGTAGTCATACGAAAAAGTGCCCCGCAATATATTGTTCAGGTGATCCTCGTCCTGACGGGTGTAGAACAAATACGGCGTAAAGATAAAGCGGTGGTACTTATTGTAGACGGTGATATCAATAGTGTCTTCAAGTCCCCACTTGTTATAGCTTTTAGAGGGTTGGCCCGGCGGAGTTTCGATGTTATCACCACGTTTGACGTTGCTGTTGTCGATAAAATTTGACAACGAGGCATCAATTGTCGTTCGGAAACGCCGATCCAGATAGTCGTAATCCCTGCGCAGGACAATTTGTTTGTTTTTTAAATCCTCCAGCAAGAGATCCGTAACCGTCAGCCAGGTATTGCTGTATGTGATGTGCTTTTTAAGCAGTCGCTGAATTTTCTGCACGGCCGGTTGCGAAGCGGCCACATGATAGGGCCTGTTTTCAAGCAAAGGAGTTCCCTGGATTTGAGTACCCTCGGAATTTATTCCCGCTATAACCAGCTCTTCTTGCGACCTGAGCACGGTTTTTAGCTCGTCGCCGGTTAAGGTGATGAGAAAAATATTGTAATCCCGATTGACCATGTTCAAAAAATCAGCATGTCTGATAGTTTGCTCAATCGGTATCCGGTTTATGGTTCTTTCCTCGACGATACCAAGCTCACAATGAAATCGGTCACGCAAAAGTTGTCCAAGGCTCAAATCACTCACGCCGTTTTCCGTATCGCTTAGCTTTGCCACAAGACGTTCTTCATCTTCCAGGAATTTCTCTTTCCAGAGCGTCAGCCGATTTTTAAATTCCTGATACACAAAACTTCCCGTGGCAATGGGCCGGGCTCGTCTGGGTTCGAAACTACGGACTTTCAGGGTATCGTTGATAACAAGGTTAAGGTGATAATAATCTACGTTTTCAGCCGCCATGACAATGGATCTGCCATCCACCAGATCCACCCGCGATGCCATGCCGCCTATAAACCTGCCGGTATAGTCTCCTCCGCACAGCGCCATACTGATGTCCGGATAGGTTTCGAGAATTTCGGCCGTATCCTTGAGGGACTGACCGGAAAGCAGAATGATGTACTTAATCCCGGCAGTCCGGATATCCTTCACCTGAGGGGCAACGGCATTCTTGACGTCAGCCAGGCTGTAGCCGTAAAGATCCTTTTCAGCCACGTCAAATCTGACTTTTTTAGAGGATACTCCTATAAAGGCAACCCGGGTTCCGGCAAAGTCAGCGGCAAACCAAGAGGTAAAAACGGGCTTGCCGCCCTGTACGATATTTGCCGACAACAGGCGCACCCTTTTGTTTTTCTGCATCAGCTCAAGGTTTCTTGTCCCGACCTGCAGGTCCTTGGACGAAACGAGCATAGCTGCACACGAGAAATAATTCAAAAAATCCAGCATGATAGATCCGGAACTATATTTCGACAGAATGCCGGGATAAAGAGCGTTTCCCAGATCGAGATAAAGATCGATACCATTGCCGCGATCGAAAATGATATCCTGGCCTAATAGGAGCAGAGGATCCGTGGTCTCCTGATTTTTGATATCGAGGGAAAATTTACCCTGCAGGTTTGAAGTGATCAGTAAGGAAACATGCGTTTCAGCCCGGGCCGATAGTGCAAACAGAAGCCCCGGCAAGAACACCAAAATACCCAGCAAACAGGTCTTTCGACATATCGAAAATCCCATAGACTATATCGCAATGTTGAGCAGGATCGCGCGTTCAGTTAGTAATCGTTCACCGGTACACGTCAAAAGACCGCATAACTCGTATCTGTAACCGTCGTCATCCAGTGCTCCAGGTTCGTTTAAGCAGGCCCCCGAGTTATAGTTGGCGGACGAAGATGGGGTGCTGGTGAATGGTTACTTCAGTTATTCGTTGCGGATGGGTTGTTTCGGCTCGCCAATCGATAGGAGAGTTCGGCCATTTTTTTATTCAGGTTGGCATTGTCGGACTTTACCGAGTCCAACTTTGCCACGGATTCATCGCCGGCTTTCTTGTTAGCTGCTTTGAGCGATTCGAGCTCCGCCAATAATTTTTCCCTGGCTTTTTTGTTGGCGGCTTTTACGGATTCAAGCTCCGCGAGGGACTCTTCTTTGGCTTTTTTCAATTTTTCAGCTAAGGAGGTTGCCGCACCAAGTTGGACTGAAATTTCATTAATGGCCAATTTAAACGAAGCTATCTTCCTTTCTTTTGGTTCTAATTGCTTTTTAAGATCGTCGAGTTGAGTAGTCAAAGCCAATTCCTTTTTTTCACTCTCCTTCGTCATCTGCTCTTGCTCGTGATTGAATACCTTTTTTTGCTTTGCTATCTGCTCACGAAGCGCACCTCTCTCTTTCATCATTTTGGCTTCAAGATCTTTATTCTGAGAAATCAGGGCTTCAATCTTTTCACTATTTTCCTGTTCTATTTTTTCTATATTTTCCTGAAGGTTGTTGATTTGTTCTTCCCCCGTAGCCATATCACGATCATACTGATCGTTCAAGGCTGCCAGCGCATCGCCCAACTGTTTATTCCGCGCTTCCAGCTCCTGAATCTTCATTTGGTGCTGAAGGTTCTCTTTTGTCAGCACGGCACTCTCTCTTTCAATCAAGGGCAACCGTTTTTTCATCATGCTGCTCTCAGCCAAAAGCCTATCATTGTATGGCTGCCTACCATCTTTAACTACCGCGGCACAGGAGAGTAAAAGCAACATAATGCATGATACCGCGCACAGGTTTAACACAAATACGCAGCTCTTATTTGTAAAGCACATCGTGGAGGCTCCGAAAATTGGATGACTACCGTAAAATTAAAATTTTATAGGAATCTGTCTTGTTTAACAAAATCTCATTGTAGGCTATCTTGTTTTGCCGGTTTTTTCCAGAGATTTTCCATCGATCCAACATCGCCCCGAATATCTGCCGGAAAAGAAAGATATTTTTTTACACTTCCGCCCGAAGCCGCTTCACATCAGCCACCCTCTCCCTGCGCCGAGACTGCATCACCGTATTTTCGGATTTTCCCGCGAAGCTGATCATAGGTAAGACCAAGATGTTCCGCAGCCTTTCTCTGATTATGACGACAGCTGGTCAATGCTCTTCGTATCATGTTTTTTTCCAATTCTTCCACTGCCTCTTTAATGGAGAAGGGCCCCGAGTCCGCTACGGGAAGAGTCATCATGCTCTTTCCGTTTTCCTCTTCCATGACTGCTGCCGGGAGGGACTCATAAGGAGAGATAAAGGGATCGAAAACGACCGTATCGATATGACCGTTGTCTGAGCGGTGCACTGCCCGTTCGACCACGTTTTTCAGTTCCCGGATATTGCCCTTCCAACTGTTGGCCTCCAGAGCCTGCACCACCGACTCAGTGAAGGTGGGGATATCATTCCTGCCGAGTTCAAAAGACATCCGCGTGGCAAAATGATTAGCCAGGAGCATGATATCTTCCCCCCTGCAGCGAAGGGGTGGCAAAAATAATACCTCAAAGGAGAGCCGGTCAAGAAGATCCCGTTTGAAATCTTTACGTTCAGCCATCACTCGTAGGTCCACGTTGGTCGCACCCACGATACGCACATCCACTTCCACGGGGCGGGAACTGCCTACCCGTTCAAACGATCCATATTCAACTACCCGAAGAATTTTTTCCTGAGCCTCTATTGGAATCGAGCCGATTTCATCGAGAAAAAGCGTACCGCCGTCAGCCGCCTCAAATCGCCCTGCCCTTCGACTTTCCGCCCCGGTGAAGGCTCCTTTTTCAAAACCAAACAATTCAGCCTCGATCAGCGATGGAGAAAGTGTCGCACAATTCAAGGTCACGAATGGTCCTTGCCATCTTTTCGAGAGAAAATGCAATCTGCCGGCAGCCAATTCCTTGCCGGTCCCCCGCTCCCCGATCAGCAACACCGGCCTGTCGACAGGTGCAACGCGCGAAAGACGCTCCTGAAAATCGAGAAAGGCTTCCGACTGGCCCAGAGCCTCACCGCGAGATGAGGCAAAAACTGATTCTTTATGTATTACCATTTTTATTCGGCTATATTTACCTATTATTGGTTTTTATCACCACATATCGGCTTACGATAAATCTCTTCGAGAAAAGATGCAAGTTCCCAACGTAACGATTTTTCCGCATTTTTTAATTTTCTTTCCAGCGGGCATATATCCTGCTTCATAAAAGATAAACCACAACCACAATTTCGGAGGAAGAAATGGGAATATTCACACGATTCAGCGATATAATCAGCTCAAACATCAACTCCATGCTCGACAAAGCGGAAGATCCCGAGAAAATGATCAAGCTGATGATTCACGAAATGGAAGACACCCTCATAGAATTAAAATCATCCTGTGCCGGAGTCATCGCCGGCCGCAAAAAAGTTGAAAGAAAACTGGACGAGATCAACAGCAAGAAAGGCCTCTGGGCCCAACGGGCCAACATGGCTGTAGCCAAAGGAAGGGACAATCTGGCTAGAGAAGCGCTCATGGAAAAACGTCGCTTTTCAGAAATAGCAGACACCCTTGAAAATGAGTTAAATGAATACGCGGGACTCATCACCCAGTACCAGGAAGATATTTCCGAGTTGGAGGAAAAACTCCATAACGCCAAGGAAAAAAAGAGAGTGCTGGTGCAACGTCACAAGAGGGCTAGCGGCAAGAAACGCGCCCAGGAAGATATCCGTCGCAGCAACAGCAGTGACACCATGGCTCGTTTCGATAAACTGGAAAGCAGGATCGAACAGATGGAAGCCGAGGCCGAATTGGTCAACATGAGCAAAAAACCTACCATGGAAGAAGAATTTGACAACCTGGCCTCGGATGACGAAATTGAGAAGGAACTTGCCGGGATCAAAGCTGCTCAATACGGCAATAAGGGTGAAAGCGTTTAAGCTCCTCACATCCTGTGATACACGAGTCGCATCGTCAAACAGGAAGCCCAACAGAACATAAAACAGAGAACAACTGACCGGAGTCGAAACACCATGCTCAATATCATCATCGTAGCCATTGTCTTCGGCTCTATAGTAGCCTTGGCTATGCTCATCTGCGGGACTATCCTGATCATCGTCAAAACCCGCACCAACAGATGTTCCAGAGGAGCGACCGATAGCGAAGAAGCCAGGATAATCCAGGAATTATATCAGGGACTGGAAAAACTTGAGGAACGAATCGATTCCCTTGAAACGATCCTGACGGCAGATCAGGAAAAGGATAGGTATAGGAAATGAGAAAAAATGGTCTGAGACAAGGCGGTATCTACCGTTCGCGAAATGGCGTTTTCCTGGGAGTATGCAAAGGACTCGCGGAATACTTTGATTTCTCCGTATTCTGGGTACGGATGGCACTGATAGTTGTCTTTATTTTCAGTGGCTTCTGGCCGGTCATCGGCATTTACCTGGTTGCAGCTTTCTTTATGAGGCCTGAACCGGTCAAACCTCTTGAAAGCGAGGAGGAGCAGGAATTTTATGACAGCTACGTCCATTCTCCGAAAACAGCCGCCCAACGCCTGAAGAAAAAATTTGAGGATTTGGAGAGACGAATCCGGAATATGGAAGACAAGGTCACCGGTCGAGAATACGAATGGGAACGCAGATTTCGTTCATAACCCCACAAAATAATGCCAAGAACAGCCGGATGACAACAACGCCGGAAAAGCCGGATAGTACCTTCACCATATCTCCCTCGTAAAATGGTTCCGCTTCATGGTCGACTCCATCGTTAGAACCGGGACTGTCTATCCGCACCTAGCGTCTCCAGTTCTTCCAGAGTTGGCCGCGGCAGGTTGTTCTCTTTCAGATAATCCCAATATTGTTGCCCTATCAGGTCGTCAAGCTTGGCCGGCACCGGTTGTCCGTGCTGCCGGAGGAATTTCCAGGACTTGACCTTGAATGGCCAGAGCGAGGAGTCCGGGGGAGGGGGTGTCTAGGAGTAGAAAATATATCCTGCCAAGTAAAGGGATGGTTGGGATAATCAAACTTTGCCCCCAACTCCAGCAGGGTCCAGACCGAGTCCCAATCCTCTGCAATTCCCTTCGCCTTATGATTAACGGGTCGTTTGATCTGTCGCGGGCGTCGATATTGGCGCCCTTTTCATGAAGATAACGGATGGCATCAAGGTCGTGATCCGCTAAAAAACGAACGATGATAGGGTCACCATCTGCGCGCAGGGTATTGGGGTCGGCGCCCGCATCCAGGAGCATATCCAGTATTTGCGGGTCGCGCTTATAGGCGACAACCGCCCAGGTTACAGCATTGTTTCTTTCGGCGTCCCGCACATTCATATCGACACCCTGTCGCAGCAATTCGGCAACGGCATTTTTCCTCAAGTCGCCCACGGCCATCTCCAGCGGGGTTACCCCGTACAATCCGCAGGTATTGGGGTTGGCTCCGACCTTGATGGCCCTGACGATCCCCTCGGCGCTATCCTGCCTGATGGCCTGTTCCAGCATTTTTTCCGCATCGCTTCCCTGAAAATACTTTTTCTTCATAGTTGACTCCTTGGCTCCTGCAGCGGAGGTGTGCGACAAGAACGTCAAGGACAGCAGGATGACAACAACGATGCCAGGAAAACCGGATATTACCTTCACCATACCTTCCTCGTAAAATGGCTCCGCTTCATGGATCAACTCCATCCTTAGAACCGGGACTTTCTATCCGCACCTAGCTTCTCTAATTCTTCCAGAGTTGGGCGCGGCAGGTTGTTCTCTTTCAGATAATCCCAATACGTTGCCCTATCAGATCTTCAAGTCTGGCCGGGACCGGTTGTCCGTGCTGCCGGAGAAATTTCCAGGATTTGACCTTGAATGGCCAGAGTGATGATCGGCCGGTGGTATGCATTCCAGGTTTGGAAAATATATCGTGCCAGGTAAAGGCTACGTTTGGATAATGATAATCAAACTTTGCCCCCAGCTCCAGCAGGGTCCAGACCGAGTCCCAGTCCTCTCCAATTCCTGCCTGTATGATCAATGGGCGCTCTGATCGGTTACGGGCGTCGATATTAGCGCCTTTTTCATGAAGATAACGGACGGCATCCATGTCATGAACAGCCAAAAACCACACAATGATAGGGTCACCATCATTTAACAATGTATTTGGGTCGGCGCCTGCGTCCAGGAGCATGTCCAGTATTTGCGGGTCACGCTTATAGGCGACAACCGCCCAGGTTACGGCATTGTTTCCTTCGGCGTCCCGCACATTCATATCGACACCCTGCCGCAACAATTCGGCAACGGCCTCTTTTCTCAAGTCACCCACGGCCATCTCCAGCGGGGTTACTCCATACAGCCCGCGGGTATTGGGGTTGGCTCCGGCCTTGATGGCCCTGATGATCCCCTCGGCGCTATCCTGTCTAATGGCCTGTTCCAGCATTTTTTCCGCATCGCTTCCCTGAAAATACTTTTTCTTCATAGTTGACTCCTTGGCTCCTGTAGCCAGACCATTTGATAAAAACACAAAAAATAACGAAAAAACGATTATTATGCCAAAGGTGTATCCTGTTGCTTTTCCCATCTCCACTTCTCCGGTTTAATCCATTCCTTGGGTGAGTCGGCATACGCCGACTCAGTTTTCGGGACAATCATCTGTAAATTTTTGCAATATTTCCTGGTCGGCTTTTTTCGTTTTTTCCAGCCCGCTCACCACATTGCCTATTTGGTGTTGGGCGAGTTTGCCCAGATTGGCTTCGTCTTTTGTCGCACCAAAAAGGCTGCCGGCAGGGCTCATCGAGTTAGGCAAGGCCTCTTCGCTGCCCGCACGTATGGGAGGAAAGAGGCGGAATGGTTCTCCTTTGGCCTCTTTTGCTGCCGCATCCTCGATCATGGTGTCCATACCTTGCAGATAGTCCGCCTTGGCCTTGGAGAACATGGGGTCAGGGTCAACACAAGCGATTGGATCATGTTCGGCACTTTTATTGGATTGGCCAGCTTCGTATCGGCACCAATCGTAAGCATCAACCGCCGGTTTCATCGCAGGATTTCGGTATGTAATATTTATGGGATTGATTCCCGCCCCCTCCCCAGCCAATTCATTGCGCAAAAACCTGGCGTTGCCAAGCTGCTTAGCAGGGTCGGTGGTATTGTTCATATAGGTCAGGAAATCACCTTCCGCATTAAAAGCCCTGGTCCTGGCTGCCGGGGTTGAAAAGAATCTAGTCCGGTTCCTTCAAATGTATGATCCGGCAGGCCGGCACTGTTAAATATGCGGACCTGAGAATTTGTTGAGAACAGGCCCGCGAACTGCGCCTGTCCCCCGCCTTTTGAGTAGCCGGCCAGATCGAATCGCACACCTTTTTTATAAAGGGTTTTTGCAAGATCACGCATGGCGTTGCACTGCCTGGTGTCTAAACTTTGACCGTTATCCGTGTTGGTCTGCCAGTCAACAAACGAATTCGGCTGGGTATCCCTGGGGGCCAGGATAAGTTTGCCGTCCGCTTCATTACGGTACAGGCCCGCCCGGAAGCCTATATCGTCATTGCGAAGATCTTTATCCTGAATTGTCCCTTCCGGCAGGCCCAGCGCTATGTTCAGCTTTGGTGCCGAATCCGGCAGACGGGTGAGGCACTTCTCTTTTTGGCGCTTTTCCTGTCTGTCCTCATCATCCGCCGCATCTCCCAGAGTGTTCATGTCTTCCGCGGCATAGGCAAAGGGAAGCGCTTCCCGATATCGGTTGAAACGGCGGAGCATTCCTGACCGGGCAATGGCGTCCGCTCTCATCCAGCAAGAGATGAAAAACTCCGGGATGGATTGCTGCAAGGCCTGCGTGAACATCTCCTCAGGCGAAAGATCTTCATACCGGCAGGCCAGGACAAAGGTCAGGGTAATGGCTGCCTTCTTTTCACTGCTGGACTTTACCCCCTCCCAGAACCTGCGCCACAGAATGCTACATTTCCGGGGATCACTAAGTTGCGCCAGAATACGTTCATGACGCCTGCGCTCCCCCAGGAACTTGTGTAATTTTCGAAAGAAAAAACTCCGCGTGAGTTCATCGACCTGGTCTTGACGTAGAGTCAGCATATTTTATCATCCTTAAATGGTTGCTGAGTGATGGGATCTGTGCCGTCCATTTTTTAAACACCGAGATACTGTTTAATAGACAATCGGTTGCCATTCTCCAGACTGTAGCTTCCCGTCCCCACAATTTTCCTACAATGTTTATCAGCTAGTCGTTTTTTATAGAAAAAACCCCAAAAACAACAACGGGGACCTGAAGTCAGCAATGACTCAGGTCCCCGTTGTTGTTTTTTCGTAAACGTCTAAGGTTATACGAGCATTTTGCTCTTCCCGGTTAACGATTATTATTATTTAATGCCAAAGTCGGTAGATGGCAAACTTATAGCTGCATCATTGTGTCTGCTCTGGGGTGAGCTTTTAACCTCTCACAGCTTAAGTTTTATCTCAAAGCGTCAAGATAGATAGGGCTGGCGACGAATAGTGATGAATAGGTGCCAACGATGATCCCAATGAGCAGAGAAAGAAACAGGAAAGAAACAGGGTCAGGCTCAAGATGACGAGTTTGCATATTCATAATCAAATCGTAGTCCTATTTTTCTACCCGCCAGCGACTGTGGACACCTTCTGCTAAATCTTGTATCACGCAATTAAACGACACCCAACGATAGATTAAAATTACTTCAACCTTGTCATCTTGGAAGCCTGACCCCCAGCCTGGCCCTGACCCCCAGCCTGGCCCCGGTCGCACGGTTTTGTCATTGCGAAGATCTATATCCTGTAATCAGTGGCCCTGACCCCCAGCCTGGCCCCGGTCGCACGGTTTTGTCATTGCGAAGATCTATATCCTGTAATCAGGATGACAACAACCATGACGAGAAAACCAGATGCTGCCTTTATCATATCTTCCAGGTCAATTAGCCCCGTTCCAGAGTCATCTCCGTCGCCTTAAAATCGAGTTTTTCTTTCAGCACCAAGCTTTTCCAGTTCTTCCAGATTTGGCCGCGGCAGGTTATTCTCTTTCAGATAATCCCAATACGCTTGATCTATCAGGTCTTCAAGCCTGGCCGGAACCGGTTGTCCGTGCTGTCGGAGGAATTTCCAGGATTTGATTTTGAACGGCCAGAGAGTGGAGGTTGGCGATACGATGCCAGGTTGGGAAAATATATGCCACCACGTTGTGGGTTCGTTGGGATAATCAAACTTTGCCCCCAGCTCCAGCAGGGTCCAGACCGAGTCCCAGTCCTCTGAAATCCCCTGGTGTATGATTAATGGGTCCTTTGATCGGGTTCGGGCGTCGATATTAGCGCCCTTGCCATGGAGATAGCGGATGGCATCAAGGTCGTTATCCGCTAAAAAACGACGATGATAGGGTCACCATCTGCTCACAGGGTATTGGGGTCGGCGCCTGCATCCAGGAGCACGTCGAGCAATTGCGGGTCACGCTTATAGGCGACAACCGCCCAGGTTACGGCATTGTTTCTTTCGGCGTCCCGCACATTCATATCGACACCCTGCCGCAACAATTCGGCAACGGCATTTTTCCTCAAGTCGCCCACGGCCATCTCCAGCGGGGTTACTCCATACAGTCCGCGGGTATTGGGGTTTGCCCCGGCCTTGATGGCCTTGACGATCCCCTCGGCGCTATCCTGCCTGATGGCCTGTTCCAGCATTTTTTCAGCATCGCTTCCCTGAAAATACTTTTTCTTCATAGTTGACTCCTTGGCTCCCGTATTGGAGGTGTGCGACAAGAACGCTCAAGGACAGCAGGATGACAACAACAATGCAGGGGAAACCGGATAGTACCTTCACCATACCTTCCTCGTAAAATGGCTCCGCTTCATGGTCGACTCCATCCTCAGAATCGGGACTTTCTATCCGCACCGAGCTTCTCCAATTCTTCCAGAGTCGGGCGCGGCAGATTGTTCTCTTTCAGATAATCCCAATACTGCTGCCATATCAGGTCTTCAAGCCTGGCCGGGACCGGTTGTCCGTGCTGCCGGAGAAATTTCCAGGACTTGGCCTTGAATGGCCAGAGAGTGGAGGCTGGCGACATGGTGCCAGGTTTGGAAAATATATCATGCCAAGTAAAGGCTACGTTTGGATAATATATCAAACTTTGCCCCCAACTCCAGCAGGGTCCAAACCGAGTCCCAATCTTCTGACAATCCCCTCCCTTATGATTAACGGGCGCTTTGATCGGTCGCGGGCGTCAATATTAGCCCCCTTCCCATGAAGATACCGAACGGCATTCATGTTATGATCGTTCAAAAAACGCACGATGATTGGGTCATCATCGGCGCGCAGGGTATTGGGATTGGCGCCTGCATCCAAGAGCATGTCCAGCAATTGCGGATCACGCTTATAGGCGACAACCGCCCAGGTTACAGCATTGTTTCCTTCGGCGTCCCGCACATTCATATCGACACCCTGTCTCAACAATTCGGCAACGGCCTCTTTTCTCAAGTCACCCACGGCCATCTCCAGCGGGGTTACCCCATACAGTCCGCGGGTATTAGGGTTTGCTCCGGCTTTGATGGCTTTGATGATCCCCTCGGGACTGTCCTGTTTAATAGCCAGTTCCAGCATTTTTTCCGCATCGCTTCCTTGAAAATATTTTTTCTTCATAGTTGACTCCTTGGCTCCTGCAGCAGAACTGTTTGAAAAAAACGCCAAGGACATCAGGATGACAACAACAATGCCAGGAAAACCGGATATTACCTTCACCATATCTTCCTCGTAAAATGGCCCAGTTTCATGGTCAACTCCATCCGCTTAAAACCGGGACTGTCTATCCGCACCGAGTTTCTCCAATTCTTCCAGAGTTGGGCGCGGCAGGTTGTTCTCTTTCAAATAATCCCAATACGCTTGACCTATCAGGTCTTCAAGTCTGGCCGGGACCGGTTGTCCGTGCTGCCGGAGAAATTTCCAGGACCTTGACCTTGAATGGCCAGAGTGAGGAATCTGGTGGGATGAAGTCAGGGTTTGAAAATATTTTTGGCCAAGAGTAAGGTTCATTGGGATAATTAAATTTTGCCCCAAGTTCCAGCAGCGTCCACACCGTGTCCCAGTCCTTTGTCAATCCCTTCTCCTATGATTAACGGGTCTCTTGATCTGGTCTCGAGCATCAATATTGGCGCCTTTTTCATGGAGATAGCGGATGGCATTCATGTCATGAGCAATTAAAAAATACACCATGATAGGGTCATCATCATTTAACAGGGTATTTGGGTCGGCGCCTGCGCCCAGGAGCATGTCCAGTAACTGCGGGTCACGCTTATAGGCCCTCACCGCTGCGGTGACCGCGTTATCACCTTCGACGTCCCGCACGCTCGTATCGGCACCCTGCCGCAACAGCTCGGCAACGACCTGCTTTTTAAACTTACCCACGGCCATCTCCAGCGGGGTTACCCCATACAGTCCGCGGGTATTGGGATTTGCTCCGGCTTTGATGGCCTTGATGATCCCCTCGGCGCTATCCTGCTCAAGGGCATGTTCCAGCATTTTTTCTGCATCGTTTCCCTGAAAATATTTCATAGTTGACTCCTTGGCTCCTGCACCCATACCGTTTGAGAAAAATATAATAAATAACGAAAAAACAACAATTGTGCCAAGAGAATATCCTGTCACTTTTCCCATCTCAACCTCTCCAGTTTAATCCATTCCCTGCGTAAGCCGGCATACATCTGGTCAGTTTTCCGGACAATTATCAGTAAATTTTTGCAATAATGCCTGGTCGGCTTTTTTCGTTTTTTCCAGTCCGTCCACCACATTGCCCATTTCGTGTTGAGCAAGTTTACCAAGGTTGGGTTTGTCTTTTGTCGCCCCGAAGAGTCGACCTGTTAAACTTTTCGAGTTAGGTAGGGTCTCTTCGCTTTCTGCCCGCGTTGGGGGAAAGAGACGGAAGGCCTCTCCTTTGGCCTCTTTCGCTTCCGCATCCGCGATCATGGTGTCCAATCCTTGCAGATAGTCCGTTTTGGCCTTGGCGAAACCGGGATCCGGGTTTTCATCGATAATCCCATCGGTATAAAGAGCCATCGTTTCTTTCAGCGCAGGATTCCGATACTTAATATTTATGGGATTGATTCCCGCCCCCTCCCCAGCCAATTCCTTGCGCAAGAACCTGGCATTAATAAGCTGTTTGCCGGGGTCGGTGGTGGTGTTCATATAGGTAAGAAAATCACCTTCCGTGCTAAAGGCCCTGGTTCTTGCTGCCAAGGGTTGGAATGAACTCTGCCCGGTACCCTCAAGTGCATTATCCGACAGGCCAGCACTGTTAAATATTCGGACCTGGGAATTTTTTGTGAACAACCCACCGTACTGGGCCAACCCTCCACCCTTCGAGTAGCCTGCAAGTTCGAATTTGCACCCCTTCTTGATTGAGTGTTTCTGTAAGCTTATGCATGGTGTTATACTGCTTCGTTTCAAAGCCTTGGCCGTTATCCGTGTTGGTTTTCCAGTCGACCAGCGAATTCGGCTCGGTATCCCTGGGGACCAGGATAAGTTTGCCATCCGCTTCGTTACGATAAAGGCCCGCTCGAAATCCGGTTTTGTCATTACGAAGATCTTCGTCCTGTATTGTCCCTTCCGGCAGGCCCAACGCTCTATTCAGCTCTGGTGCCGAATCCGGCAGGCGGGTGAGGCACTTCTGCTTTTTACGCTTCTTCTGTCTGTCCTCATCATCCGCTGCATCCTCCAGGGTGTTCATATCTTCTGCGGCATAGGCGGAGGGCAGCGCTTCCCGGTAACGATTGAAACGGCGAAGCGTCCCGTTGTCTTTCAATGGCGTAGGCCATCGTTTTGCATTTGGAGGTATCGGCAGACAACATTGGAACCAGCCCCATCCGAGTCCAATCGCTCCGTGGCGGCAGGATCTACCGGATTGACCGGTAATCCTCTGCAGGGCATGGGCAGTGTCCCTTGCCAGCTCATCATCTTTTTCTTTTGCAGTGGAGCAAGGAGACGAGCCGCATCCCTGGATGCACGTCACGGGTGTATCTGGAAAAGCCATCGGTGGTTCCTCCCTTACCGATTGTTCATAGTTGTACGGCTGAACTCAGCAAATCTTAAATATCCATGATCCGACCAGAAACTTTTCATGAAAAATTCCGGGTCGGGTTGCTGCAAGGCCTGCGTGAGCATCTCCTCGGGCGACAGACCTTCACACTGGCAGGCCAGGACAAAGGTCAGGGTAATGGCTGCCTTTTTTCACTACCGGACTTTACCCCCTCCCAAAACCTGCGCCACAGAATGTTCCATTTCCGGGGATCACTAAGTTGCGCCTGCATGAGTTCATGACGACTGCGTTCCCTCAGGAACTTGTGTAATTTTCGAAAGAAAGAACTCCGCGTGAGTTCATCGACTTGGTCTTGACGTAGAGTCAGCATATTTTATCATCCTTAAATGGTTGCTGAGTGATGGGATCTGTGCCGTAACATTTTTTAAACACCGATATGCTGTTCAATAGACTATCGGTTGCCATTCTCCAGATTGTAGCTTCCCGTCCCCACAATTTTCCTACAATGTTTATCAGCTAGTCGTTTTTTATAGAAAAAACCCCAATAACAACAACGGGGACCTGAATTTCATCAATGACTCAGGTCCCCGAGGTTACTTACTGCTACATCATTGCGTCAGATATGGGTGAGCTTTTAACCTCTCACAGCTTAAGTTGTATCTCAAAGCGTCAAGATAGGCTGGCAACGAATATTGATGAATAGGTGCCAACGATGATCCAAATGAGCAGGGCAAATGGAATTCCGTGAAAACCGAACCGCCAAACAAAAGAGAGCCGGAAAGCTTAAGAAACACCGTGAAAGAGGTCACAATGGAGCGGGAGAGTGTGACTGATGTATTGCCTGTATTGTCAATTTATATGAAATCAGCACTCCCCAAGGTTATCAAATCAATCCTTTTTTCGCCTGGGCCTGAATAGCCGTAATGGCTACCGTATTCACGATATCAGTTACATTACAGCCGCGGCTGAGGTCGTTTACCGGCTTATTCAGCCCCTGCATAATCGGGCCTATAGCAACCGCTCCCGCGGAACGTTGAACGGCCTTGTAGGTATTATTACCCGTATTGAGATCCGGAAATATAAAAACGGTTGCTTTACCGGCTACCTTGCTATCAGGCATTTTGGTTGCAGCAACTTCGGGATCTACCGCCGCGTCATACTGGATCGGCCCTTCAATTAACAATCCGGGTGCCAGGTGGTGGGCAATTTCAGTAGCTTCTTTCACTTTGTCGACCTCCTCACCGATTCCGGATGTACCGGAAGAGTAAGAAAGCATGGCGACTAATGGCTTTATGCCGAACAATTCCGCGGTTCTTGCAGACTCTATCGCTATTTCGGCGAGTTGCTCGGCAGTTGGCCGGGGATTAACGGCGCAGTCGCCATAGGCGAGCACCCTGTCTTCGAGGCACATGAAAAATACCGAGGACATGATGGTACTTCCGGGTTTGGTTTTGACGAACTCAAGAGAAGGCCGCACCGTGTTCAGGGTGGAATGGGCCGCTCCCGACACCATCCCGTCCGCATGGCCTTTGTATACCATCATTGTGCCGAAATAATTGACAGCGGACATCACATCTCTGGCATTATCCGGCGTAATCCCTTTATGTTTTCTCAGCTGAAAATAGGTTTCGGCATACTCCTCAAAGAGTTCGGATTTCAGGGGATCAATTATTTTAACCCGGCCAAGAGAAAGACCGAGGGTCAGGATTTTACTCTGGATGGCCTGGACCTTACCAAGCAAAATTATATCGACCACATCCCGGTGAATAAGTATTTCGGCCGCCCGAAGTATGCGCTCATCCTCTCCCTCAGGCAAGACGATGGTCTGCTTAAACGCCCGGGCACGTTTGACCAAACCGAATTCAAACATCTTCGGCGTCATGCACAGCATGCTGTAGCCGATAATTTTTTTGCGCAACTCGGAAGTTTCGACATGGGACTCAAACAAGCCAAGTGCCGAGGCGATCTTAACTACCGAATCAGGAGTGATACAATTGTGAAGAGCCTTTATTCTCACTGCGGTGGTGAAGGTGTCCTCCTCCACCTTGACAATCGGCACCAGATCTTCCATCCCCTGAAGAAGATTGCGCAGGACATCATCCGGCTTTAAATAGCCGCTGAGGACTATTCCTCCTATATTGGGCAGATTGGACGATCTATATGCGGCAAGCATGCCGAGGATAATGTCAATCCTATCAACCGGTGTAATGATGAGATTATCATCTTCGATTCTCGGCAATAAATTTTTCAAGTTCATTGCAGCAATGACAAAACGTGACACAGGCTTGTTAAGTTGTTGCCTGCCATAAATAACTTTTGCGTTCAGCGCCCTGGCAATTTCCGCCATTGTCGGACGATCAAGAGTCACCTCGAAAGGGATCGAGTAAATCAGCTCTATTTTCTGCGAAAGTTTTTCCTTGAGTGCCTGCAACATCTCCAACTGCAGGACAGGTGGAGTTCTGTTGACGATGATCGAGAGAATCTGTGAGCCCTTTTCCTCGAAAGACTCTATGGCAAACAGGCACGACCGAACCACCCCTTCGATAGATCCTTCATGGGCGCCGGCAATCAACAGGACAGGGCAGCCAAGGTTGTTGGCAATTTCCACATTGAGTTCAAACTCGAACGCTGCCGAGTCACTCTCAAAATCGGTCCCCAGACAGAGAACAAAGTCATATTCTGCTTCCAGATCTTTATAGCGGTCGAGAATGCCTTCAAGAAGCTTGTCATATTGCTTATCTGCAACGAGCTCTCTCGCCTCTTCAAACGTGAACGCATACATCCGGCGGTAGGGAATATCAAGGTTGTAGTGAGTTGAAATCAAATGAATTATTTCATCTTTTCCATCCGCATCGTGCTTTGTGTTGACGATTGGGCGAAAAACAGCCACCCGAACCAAATTTCGAACCAGACACTCCATTACTCCCAAGGCAACCAGGGATATGCCACTTTTGGGCTCCAACGCAGTAATATAGAGATTTTTTGACATCGAGTTATCCTTTTAAGCAAAACATTGTCCCACAACCAACAAAACGCCAGGGCTTCACCAAGGGGTTGAGAATTGAGGATACATCATCAAATCTAAAAACGGAATATCAGTTTGCAGGTAAGACGATTCAGCACAAAGTCTTAACCCTCTGCGAATGGACAAGAGAACCGTACATACAAAAGTAATGCTGTAAGGTACTAACCAAGGTAAACGGGATAATAAGCCAAGATGCTAAAAGAGAAGGGGGGGGCAGCAATAGTCAACTATTGTCTGCCCCCCCGGTAAGCGAAATTCTTTTCAAAAATTATGAGAAGAATTCCTAGGACTGCACAGCTGGAGAGATTTTGAGCTGGTCGGTCTGACAGTAATGGTATTTCACAAAAAACAGAGGTCGCTGCAATTCCTGGATTAATTGTAACCATTCACCGGAAACAGCAAAATGCTCGAATGACCTCGGACCTGTAATCGTTTAGCAGCGATCCGGAGGCGCACAAGCAACTCGACGGGCTATAGTCGGCCTATGCACGATGGTCTGATCGTGCGCATATGGTGTGTTGCCTAACGTTTACGATTAATTTGCGGCTAGAAAACCGTGCTGCTCGGTAAGGGGAACGTATTCCCCGTTAATTTTCACATAGGTTTGTTTATGCTTATCCATATATGTCTGAGTCAGAATCCGACCAACTAACCCATCCATCTGATTAAGAATAAATCCTTTCCCTACCGGACGAAATTGAAGGTTATCATGTTTATCATTCATAATTTTATTACCCTGTTATAAATTTAAGTTCCCCCACTCTTCGCAGGCTTGTTCTATTTAAAACTGTAATGAGCAACAAACATGCCATAAATATTATTTGCCATTGTCCACCAGGGGAACCAATACGCCAAGCATCGATTATCGTGTTGATATAGAGTATTTTTTTATCTTAACGCTTTTGCTTTTCCGGCCTCTGATTTACTCAATACAGAATAAAGATGTTTAATATATCAGCAAACAGTGAGCAAATTGGTAACTTTGTTTACACAAGACTATTTATTGACAATATTTGCAATACAGAGTATTGGCCTATCAATAGACAATAAAACGTTAAAAAAACATGCGATTAGGCGAGACAAGTGAATGAGCTCAAGCCACCGCCCTAAACAAAAAGAGATTTTTCATATCTCATTAACATCAAGATAAATATTTAATTTTAATTATATTTATTAAATATCCAGCTGAGCTGTTTTTCGGCGACGGCACCGCAAACGCTGTTTACACTCATGACAAATACAATTCATCACCCGACTACTTCAAAATCATACCTTACCCTGTTAAAACAAAAACTTTCCAAATTAGCAGGGGCCTGGACCATTGATGATTATCACAGCCTGATCACCTTCTATTCCTCCTTTGTACCTTCCTTGATGGGGGTGGAGCGGTGTACCGTGTTTATCATGGAACTGGGGAGCAATGAGATCTGTTCCATCTTTGGAACCGGCCTGGAACATCAAAAAATAAAACCGCCTCTTAGGGGGAGCATTGTCGGCAGTGTCATCGAATCCGGCAAGGGATATCTGATCAATGATATCCAGGAGCATTCCGGCTACCACTCTTATATTGAGGAACAAACGGGTTTCATCTACCCGTAACCTGATCTGCGCTCCGATAAAAAGTACAACCGGAAACAATGTTACCGGTGCGGTGCAACTTCTCAACAAGCTCGACAATCAGCTCTTCGCGGAAGACGATTTGAGCCGTCTGGAGGAGATCTCCCACTTTCTGTCTCTTTCGATCGAGTCGGTGGTACTCAACAAAGAGATACTGAGAATCGCCACATCTCTTGGAAAAGAAGCAGAGCGACTGGAAAAGGAATCGATCAACGGAGTCACCCTGATAGCGGAAAGCCCGGCCATGCGAGAGGTGCTGAATATGGTCCGCATTATCAGCAAGACGCCGGTCAATGTTCTGATTCAGGGCGAAAACGGCACAGGCAAAGAGCTTATCGCCCGCATGATTCACCAGCATGGAGACCGTCGAAAGCAACATTTTCCTGCCGGTAAACTGCGCCAGTATCCCGGAAGATTTGATGGAAAGCCAGTTTTTTGGTCACGAAAAAGGAGCCTTTACAGGAGCCGACTTTGCCAGGAAAGGCTTATTCGAGGAAGCCAGTGGCGGGACATTGTTTCTGGATGAAATCGGCGAGATGCCCCTCGTTATACAACCCAAGGTTCTTCGGGCGATACAGGAGGAAGAAGGACAACGCGTAGGGAGCAACACCTGCATTCAATATGATCTTCGACTCATCAGTGCCACCAACCGAGACCTGTCCGAGGAAACGGCTCAAGGACGCTTTAGAGAGGATCTTTTTTTTCGTCTGTTCTCCGTGGAAATCATCCTGCCACCGCTAAGGGATCGAAAAGAGGATATCCTCCCCCTCTCACTGCATTTTCTGAAGCTGACGAATGAGCGTTTCGGCAAGGACATCCCGGGATTTTCTTCCGAGGTACTCAATTTATTCGAGTCCTATGGGTGGCCGGGGAACGTCAGGCAGCTGCAGAAAGAAATTGAACGGCTGGTCGCCCTGACTGAAGATGGACAATTCATTCAATCGGATCAACTGTCCAGGGATCTACATTCCCTCTATTCAAGCCAAAAGAACAATGATGATGAGCCTGCCGATGGGTATCTGGCCCTTCCCGAACAAATCAGACGGCTGGAAATCATCCTGATCAAAAAAGCCATGCGGCGAACCAACGGCAATAAAACCAGCGCGGCAAAGCTTCTTGCAATTACCCGCCAGGGCTTGGATAAGAAAATCAAAAGATACCAGCTGTCGTTCTGAGACAGGAGTTATAGTCAGGACTGATTAGCCAAGGCGGTTGCTTTATCGAAGGCGTTTTCCATATCCGGCAAATGGGTGATATCGGGCACCACCTGGATATAACGGACGACGCCCTCTTTATCGACAAGGATGATCGATCGTGCGAGCAGCCGCGGTCCCTCCATGAGTAAACCGATTGAGCGGCCAAAATCTCCTTCTTTATAATCGGAGAGAAACTGCAGGTCTTCGAGTTTTGCTTCCCTGGCAAAACGTGCCTGGGCAAAGGGGGTATCACGGCTTATAGTGATCCGTTTGACTGTTGCCGGCATTCTATCGCCCTCTTCTCCGAGATAATGAGTCTGCGCTTCGCAAACCTTTGTGTCTATGGATGGAACGATACTGAGGAAAAGGACACTCCCCCGGTAATCATTCAGGTTGACCGGCTGCATCGTCTCAGCATCGATAAGATTGGTATCGGGCAGTCTGTCTCCAACCTGAATACCTTCGCCGGCCAGAGCCAATGGTTCACCTTTCTTGGCAACTTGGGTTCCGGGAACAGCACTGTCATAATCTATGGCGAGTGGAGCTTGTTTTGTTGTGCAGGAGCTCAGCATAAGTGCGAAAGCAATTCCTATCGTATAAAAGATGTTCTTTTTAAACATGGTACACCTCCCATATATCAATAATATTGGCCATTTCGAACTTCAGCGATGCAGATATATTCCGCGGCGCCGCGGTATTTTTCTATGGAGATGATGTGTGGCTGATATTTTATGAATAATGCCTACTCGGCGATTACACAACATTTGCGTTGCAATTTGGCAACCGAAGACTTCCTTTTATCGTAATTTTTCATGTCAAAAGGATTTCTCCACAATTGCCGCCAACGCAGAAAGAATTAGGTCATAATCGAATGAGGTACCTGTGATGGAATACTGTATCAACGAAGAAAACCGGACCGCAGCATATGGATCAGGCCGTCGAGAATGGCGGGAATCTCATGATGAATATCTAAGAGATCCGGAAACATAACCCAATTGTTTATCAAGCCGTCCATAAAAGCGATAGTGGCAATACTGCCCAATCGAACATCGAGGTTTTCGGGTAATTGCCCCTGGGTTATAGCATTGCGTAGAATCTGTTCGATCTTTCGCTGTCCTTCAAGATGGCAATTGACCCGATGGAGATGAAGCGTACCGGTATCTTCGACCGCCTCACATTTGCTCAGTAAAATCTGGGAAAG
This sequence comes from uncultured delta proteobacterium, assembly GCA_963835305.1. Lineage (GTDB taxonomy): Bacteria > Desulfobacterota > Desulfobulbia > Desulfobulbales > Desulfocapsaceae > Desulforhopalus_A. Next base: position 67,671 of record CAWIEU010000002.1, on the reverse strand, counting down.
CCGCAGGAGCCGGGGGTCCTCCTTCAGGCATTTAAAAAAATCGATATGGGTTTGCTGCAACTTACCGAGCGGATCCGGTTCATCAGGATTTTCGATGGCCCGGTTAATAGGTTCAAAGGGCAGAAGGAGCTGCTTCCACAGAGCGGCGAGCAGATCCTCTTTGTTCTTGAAATGCCAATAAATGGCCCCTCTGGTAACTCCTGCTTCTTTTGCAATATTTGCCAGGGTAGTGCGGGAGACCCCGCGAACCGAAAAGACCTGCACGGCAGCATCTAAAATTGCTTCGCGGGTCTTCAAGGCATCTTCCTTCGTTCTTCGTGCCATAATACTTCCTTTACTTATTCCGTAATCGTTCACCGGGAATAGCAAAAAGCTCGCATGACTACAGAGCCGTAAACGTTCAGCAGTACGCCGGAGGCGAACAAGCAGGCGGACGAGCTATAGTTTAGCCTATGCTCGGCTGCCTGATCGTGCGCACATGGGGTGCTGGTGAACGTTTACCTTATTCCTGTTTATTCCGTCTATTCTTTCCAACCTCCACCGAGGACCTTGTAGAGATTTACCTGATTATCCAGCTGGGCAAGATTCAGCGTCAGGTAATTCTGTCTGGAGCTGTAAAGCGAACGCTGGGCATCCAGCAAAACAAGGAAGTTATCCACTCCCTGCTGATACCGGTCCCTGGCAAGCCTATAATAATCTTCATTCGCCACCAGATTAGCTTTTTGTGCCTGTAATTGGCTCTGATAGGTCTCACTGGCCACCAAAGCATCGGACACTTCACGAAAGGCCGTCTGAATGGCTCTTTCATACTGAACAATCGATATTTCCTTTTCGATTTTCGCCACATCGAGTTCCGCCTTCAATCTGCCGGCTGTAAAGATCGGCAGGCGTATGGCGGGAGAAAACAGCCAGGATCCCGAGCCACTGTCAAAAAGGTCGGCAAGATCGGAGCTGATGAGTCCCGCTTTTGCAGTCAGGCTTACCGTTGGAAAAAAGGCTGCTCTAGCCGCTCCGACATTGGCATTGGCCCCTATCAGCTGGTGCTCCGCGGCCATAATATCCGGCCGGTCCAGCAAGATGGTGGAAGAAAGTGTCGACGGGGTTACGGAGAGCGATTCCTGATCGCTTAACAAACCGGACTTATTCAACAACGTCCCGGACAACGATGTACCGGTCAGCAGGGTCAGATAATGAAGATCCTGGGCGACTCGCCGCTGATACAGGGCCAGATTAGCCCTTACCGTTTCCAGGCTGGTTCGCGCCTGGGCCAGATCCAGATCGCTGGAAATTCCAGCGCTTGATCGCTGTTTGACGAGCGAATAGGATTCCTCTTCAATTTTTCGGGTATCGTCGGAAATCTGCAGAAGCTCCCGGTCGGCGAGCCAGGTAAAGTATGATCTGGCAACCTCAGCTATCAGGCTGATTGTCGCGCTTTTATGGGTTTCCTGCAGAGCAAGGTACTGCTCCAGCGCCTGGTCTCTAAGATTTCGGATACGGCCGTAAAGATCGAGCTCATAGGAAGTGGTGCCGAGATCCAGCGAATAGACCTCGCTCGTGGAATGGGTTGTTCCGGTAAGAGTACGGCTTTTCGACCAATAACCATCCGCCGTTATTGTCGGCAGCAAAGCCGAACGCTGAATACGGTACAGGGCCTGGTATGCCTCGACATTGAGGATGGTCTCCCGCAGATCACGATTATTCCGGAGTGCCGTTTCAATGAGCTGCTGAAGAACAGGATCGGTGAAAACATCGTGCCACCCCAGTTCAGAGACTTTTTCAACCTTCTGTTCTCCCTCCGATGGTTTTGCCTGCGGACATTATCATTCCGGAAAAGTATCGGCTACGGGCAATGCCGGCCGCTGATATTCGGGCGCCATGGTGCAACCGTTTAAAACCAACAACAATAAGCCTGCGGTAAAGTATCTTTGCTTGTACTTTCATAACATCAAGCACTCCTGGACCGAAGCGACAACATTCTGCTTTGCCTGGCGTGTTCTAAATAGTTGCATGACCACGACAAAAAAGAGCGGAATAAAAAAGATGGCCAGAACCGTCGCCGACAGCATACCGCCAAATACCCCCGTACCGATCGCATGCCTGCTGTTGGCACCGGCACCGGTACTGATGACCAGGGGAAACACCCCGAGCATAAAGGCAAATGAGGTCATAAGGATCGGACGAAGACGCATTTTACAGGCCTCCACAGTTGCCGTTATCAAATCCGTCCCCTGATCATAGAGCGACTTGGCAAACTCAACGATCAGAATGGCATTTTTGGCAGACAGACCTATAGTCGTCAGAAGTCCAACCTGGAAATAAACATCATTTTCCATCCCGCGCAGATATGCAGCCGCGAGAGCACCGAGTACACCCAAGAGGCACCGCCAGCATGACCGAAAACGGCACGGACCAGCTTTCGTACAAGGCGGCAAGGCAGAGAAATACGACCAGGATGGAGATGGCATAAAGAGCCGGAGCCTGAGAGCCCGACTGCTGCTCCTGATATGAGGTTCCGGTCCATTCATAGCCAATGCCGCTCGGAAGCTGTGACACCAGCTTATCTATCGTTGCCATGGCGTCACCGCTTGATTTGCCTGGCGCGGCTTCACCCATAATCTCAACGGCCGGGTTGCCGTTAAATCGTTCCAGCCGCGGAGAACCGAAACGTCCAATGGCCGCTGGTAAAGGTTGAAAAGGGCACCATGTCACCTCCGCTGTTACGGACATACCACTTTCTTAATATCTTCAGGCTGCATCCGGAATGGTGCATCGGCCTGGAGATATACTTTCTTAATCCGGCCATTATGAACAAAATCATTCACATAGTTTGACCCCCAGGCGGTGGAAAGCGTCGTATTGATGTCGCTGGACGGAAATACCCAGAGCCATGGCCTTCTCATAATCTACATCCACATTGTATTGCGGTGTATCTTCCATGCCGTTTGGCCGGACACGGGTAAGATTGGGATTCTGCGCTGCCATACCCAGCAGCTGGTTTCTCGCCTCGATCAGTTTTTCATGGCCAAGGCCGGCTCGATCCTGCAGGTAAAAATCGAAACCGGTTGAAGTGCCGAGCGCCGGGATGGAAGGCAGATTAAATGCATATATCTGTGCCTCCTTGATCGTAAAAAAATACCTCATGGCTCTTCCGAGTATCGCATTGACAGATTGATCTTTATCTTTTCGCTCGCTCCAGTCTCTCATCTGCGCAAAAACCAGGCCCATATTCTGGCCGGTACCGGCAAAACTGAAGCCGGCCACCGTAAAGGCGGAAACGACATTGCCATTTTCCTGGGTCAGGTAATACTCCCGCACCCGATCAAGCACAGCCTGCGTGCGCTGCTGTGTAGCACCTGTGGGAAGCTGCACCATGGTGAGGAAAACCCCCTGATCCTCGTTAGGGCAGAAACGAAGTAGGCAACTTGGTGAACAAGAAAACCATCCCGCCTATGAGAAGCAGATACACCAGACCGAATCGGCCAGTTCGTTTGACAATGTAGGCAACACTGCTGCTATAACGACCGGTATTGCGTATGAACATTCGGTTGAACCAGCCGAAAAAGCCGCGTTTCTCTTCATGCCTACCGGGTTTTATCGGTTTCAGCATGGTTGCACAGAGAGCCGGAGTAAGAATGAATGCCACAAAAACCGAAAGGGCCATCGCCGAAACAATGGTCAGGGAAAACTGGCGGTAGATTGCACCGGTGGAGCCACCAAAAAAGGCCATGGGAACAAAAACAGCAGAGAGTACCAGAGCTATACCGATAAGGGCACTGGTGATCTGGTCCATGGATTTCCTGGTGGCCTCCAAAGGCGACAACCCTTCCTGGTCCATTATCCGCTCAACATTTTCAACCACGACGATGGCATCATCGACCAGCAGACCGATAGCCAATACCAGTCCAAACATGGTCAGGGTATTGATTGAAAAACCAAAAGCAGCCATTACCCCAAAGGTACCGAGCAGAACGACAGGCACGGCGATTGTCGGGATAAGTGTAGCCCGAAAATTCTGCAGAAAAAGAAACATGACCAGGAAGACCAGGATAATTGCCTCAATCAGGGTATTTGCCACCTCTTCGATCGATATTTTAATAAAGGTTGTTGTATCGTAGGGGTAAACGACTTTGATGCCCGCAGGAAAATATGGCTGCAGATCAGCGAGTTTCTCCCGAACCGCCTCGGCGGTATCGAGGGCGTTGGCCCCGGTGGCTAGCATTATGGCCATTCCGGCTGCCGGCTGTCCGTTAAATGTGGTTACCGAATCATAGCTTTCTCCGCCGATCTCCACCCGGGCGACATCCTTCAGGCGGATCTGCGAACCGTCCGGGTTGACCTTGAGCAGAATATTGGCAAACTCCTCCGGCGAGCTCATCTTTGTCTGCGCAATCATTCCGGCGCTTACCTGCTGGCCCGCAACAGATGGAGTTCCGCCCAGATCGCCGACGGCCACCTGATTATTCTGTGCCTTGATTGCCGCACTGACATCGCCGGGAGTCATTTGGTAACTGTTGAGCTTGTCAGGATTGAGCCAGATGCGCATGGCATACTGACCGCCGAAGATCCTGATACTGCCGACTCCTTCGGTCCGGCTCAGTGGATCTTTCAGAGTCGACACCATGAAATCCGTCAGGTCATTTTTATCCATACTGCCGTCAGACGAAATGAGACCGATAACCATCAGGAAGGTCGAATTGGATTTCGCCACCTGCAATCCCTGCTGCTGCACTTCCTGCGGGATCTGGCTGGTTGCCTGCTGCAGCTTGTTCTGGACCTGTACCTGGGCGATATCCGGATCGGTTCCCGCCTGAAAGGTCAGGGTGACGGTCACGCTTCCGGCCGAGGAACTCTGGGAACTCATATAAAGCAGGTTATCAAGACCGTTCATGTTCTGTTCGATGACCTGTGTTACACTGTCTTCAATAGTCTTGGCCGAAGCGCCGGGATATTTGGCGGTGATAGTCACTGCCGGCGGCGCTATCTCGGGATATTGGGAAATCGGCAGACGAAGGATAGACAGGGCGCCTGCCAACATGATAACAATAGCTATAACCCACGCGAAGATGGGACGATCGATAAAAAACCTGGCCATAATTTACTCCGCTTACTCCGTTTGGGTTACTGGGGCTGAGGATTTTGCTTTAAGTGCGACCTGTCCTGAAATGGATTCCTGCCGCTCTACAGCACTGACAGAAACACCGGGCCGAATTTTCTGAAATCCTGCGACAATCAATTTGCTCTCCAGCCGCCAGACCATCATTAACCAGGACCTTATCTCCCATATTCTGTCCGCTCTCAATAATGCGGCTTTCAACCGTTGACTCTTTATTCACCAACATGACCACAGCCTGTCCTTTGCTGTTTCGGCTGACGCTCTCCGCCGGTATGAGAATGGCATTCTGACGCACGCCGGTTGAAAGTCGAGTCCTCACGAACATTCCGGGCAATAAATCCTCGTCGGGATTGGCGACAATGGCACGCAAAGTAACGGCTCCGGTGGATTGATCAACCGACACGTCTGAAAATTCAAGATATCCGGTTCTTTTATATACTGAACCGTCTTCAAGCAAAATAGTCACATTGGAATGCTTTGTAGCACTGTTCCGCACCAGGCCCGCGGATAGATTCTTTTTCAGCTTGAGCAGTTCGGTGCTCGATTGGGTGACGTCGACGTACAATGGATCTAGCTGCTGGATAATAGCCAAAGGTGTGCTCTGTTGAGCCGTGACCAGAGCTCCTTCAGTAATCATCGATTTCCCGATTCGGCCACTGATGGGTGCCGCCACCTTGGTATATTCGAGATCTATTCGAGCGCTGTTCAATGCCGCTTCAGCGGATGCCACATCGGCTACGGCCTGCTTCCATGTCGCCTCGATTTCCACCTGATCCAGTTCACTTACCGCTTTGGTATGGACCAGTGTTGCGTATCGTTCCGCCTTTAATTGTGCCGAATGCTCAACGGCCCTGGCCTTGGCAAGAGCTGCCTTGGCACTGTCGACCTTTGCCTGATAGAGAGCAGGATCTATCTGGTAAAGGATTTCCCCTGCCTTGACCTCGCTTCCCTCCTTAAACAGCCTTTTTTTGACGATACCGTTAACCTGTGGACGAACCTCGGCTATCCGATAGGCGGCAGTTCGACCAGGCAATTCCGCCTCAAGATTGACCGGTTGCGTCTTGAGAGTGACAACGTCAACCTCAACCGGAACTTGCTTGGCCTGGCTTTTCGGCGCCTGGTCCCGACAGCCGCCAAGCAGGGATCCGGCAACGAATAAAAGCAGAAAAATCAATAACCTGAACTTTGATTTCAACATAGCAATACCATTAGTATTTTGTGATGAATTGAGTAAGAAATATAAGTCAACCAAGAGTAATGAAGAGGAGACAATATACATACATGCACGCATGTATACAAGTATTTTGTTTATTTCAAGAGGTGAAAAAATGCAATAATATATAAAGGTGCTTGAAACGGAAGGCGTAGCTTGTCACTTACTTACAAGGCAGCGAGCGGACGGCTGGAAACAAGAAATCCAGGATGATGGTATAAAAACGTACCTCATCCGCCTGGTATCTATCGGTAAAAAGGAGAATCAGATTGTCAGCTCATCGGTACGTTTTAACTACCGATGAGCTTTGGTGGCGTTTGGCACTCGAATTTGTATTTTTACGAGTCCATCAAATATGATAATCTCGTAAAAAGTCAATTTGTGCGTAGGAATGGACTCTGGAAAAAGCTCGATATACGAGGCGTAGTGTCTGAAACGGCAATTAGGTAGTACATATGGTACAGCTAATTGCCGTTTCAGACCTACAACGAAGTAGATCGGGCTTTTTACGAGTCCATCATATTTGAAAACTTCCCACGATGGTATGTAACTTTTTAGAATGCGACGAGAGATCCAGGGCATTATTCTTAACCTCATTGCTGCCATTGGATATCCTGCCGGAGGCAGAGGATACTTCTGCAATATCCTTACTGATATCTGCAGCAACCACGGAACTCTGATTGACGTTTTCATTAACTTCCTGAATCCCCTGACTTACCTGAGAAATACTCTCGGCTATTTCCCTGGTCGCCGCCGTCTGTTCTTCAACTGCTGTTGCTATCGTTGAGACAATATCATTCACCCCGATAATAATTGCTGAAATTTGACTAATTTCCTCGCTGGTTGTTTTGCTGGTGCCCTGCACGTCATCGATCAAGGTTTTGATATCGCTCGTGGCCCCTGCTGTTTGTTTTGCCAACTCTTTGATCTCATTGGCAACAACTGCAAATCCTTTGCCCGCCTCGCCTGCCCGGGCTGCTTCGATAGTTGCGTTGAGCGCCAGCAGATTCGTTTGCTCGGAAATCTCGGTAATTGTTTCCGTCACCTTGCCGATTTTGTCTGCTGCGTGTCCGAGTTGAGTCATCTTCTCGGAAGCATTGCCGGCCTGGGTAACCGCGTCACCCGATATCTTCCTGGCTTTCTCCGCGTTTTCTGCGATTTCATTGATAGTCGAGCTCATTTGTTCCGCAGCGGTCGCGACCATGTCGGCATTTGTTGCCGACTGTTCCATGGCGGCGGCAACGTTATTGAGATTTGTGCTCATTTCCTCGGAAGCCGCCGCAACATTATTTGCTCTTTGCGAGGTGTTTTCCGCGTTGGCCAGCAAGTCTTCGGAAATTGTGGACAGCCCCGTAGAACTTGTTTCAATACTTGAAGAGCTTTCAGCAAGCCGACCTATTATTTTCTGCAGCTTTTCGATAAAGGTATTAAACCAGATTGCCATTTCGCCGATCTCATCTTTTGACTCCACTTTGAGACGCATGGTAAGATCCCCCTCCCCTTCGGCGATATCCTTAAGTCCCGCAACAGCATCTTTGAGAGGTCGAGTGATCCGCCTGGATGCAAAAAATACCAGAACCCCCACGATCGCCAGGGCTGCAAAGGCAATAAAAATGATACTATTTCTAATGGATCGAGGCTGCTGCAGAAATTCGTCTTTATTCTGGGTCAGGGAAATGCTCCATCCTTTGAGCGGCACTGGTGCAAAACCTGCAATCTTGTGAATACCTTTAAATACATAATCCTCGACCCCATCTTTGCCTGCCATCATGGCATTGGTAATTCTTTCCATGCCTTTTAACGTTTTCAGATCAAGGCTGAGGATATACTCTGCCTTGGGATGGGCGATAATAATCCCTGATTTGTTGGCCATATAGGCATAACCGGTCTCGCCAATAGTAGTCCCTGAGATGAGATCAACTAATGTGCTCGCTTTAACCGACATTCCGAAAATTCCCAGAAACTCCCCAGAGTCGGCAAGAACCGGCGCGCAAACAACATAGATCAGCTGCCCCGTGGACTTGGACTTTACTATGTCACCAACAACCGCCTTTCCGGTTTTTTTAGCTTCCTGGAAGTATTCCCGACCGGCGACATTCGAGCCTTTGTATTCTTTTCCGTTAGCTAGCTCTCCTGTATACAACAGACCCTTTTCATCGGTTACGAAGATTCCAAGGTAGGAATCATCAAGAACTTTATATTTCTTCTTCATTTCCCGGCGAAGAGATGCAATATCCGCCCCGGCAGCCTCAATGCCGGATTCTTTTATTTTCCGGCCAACTTCGATCACCTTGTATCCCGAAGCAAAAGCCGACGCCATTTTCGCCTGCAACTCAAGAGTCCTCTGTACTGTTGTGGCGAGCTCATGCGCTTTTCCCTGGGCATTGGCTCTGCCGATTTTGAGCAATGCATCGGTTGCTTTGGGAATAGCAAGGCTTGCTACAATAATGAGAGGGATTAGTGCAGCCAGACAGCCACCTAATACAAGCTTGAAAGAAATGGATTTCGTATTGATTGTACTCATTCACACCTCCTACCGGTCAGCTATTGGCGAGAATTCCATCCAATTTTTCAACCACGAAATCTGGTTACACCGGTGTCATTAACATTAATTTTGAGTTAATAATTGGTTTAGCTTCTCGATAAAATTCTACTTAAGGTGAAACTTTTGTCTAGAATTATCTAACCAATTATTTTCCTTAAGCGACTTACTCGTCTCCTGTCCTGCAATGTTTGTAAACGTTCACCAGTATCCCATATGCGCACGATGTAACCGTCCACCGGGAATAGCAAAATACTCAAATCCCACCTGTAAATGTTCGGCAGTGCATAAGAAGGCGCATAAACAGACCGACGGGCTATAGTTGGCCGTATTCTCAGATAACTTTTCTTGATTAATTCTCTTCAACGAATTAATATATCAATAGGTTGCTCCGACGAGAGACTGATGACCTTTTTAGGGCAAGGTTCAGACCGTATTGTAATTCTCCGGAGAAAGTAGGGTGGTGACCCTGACTAGGAGTTGTACGGATGGTCCTTCAAGACTAGCACTCCCGGAGCAACTACTTTTATTGAAAATTCCTTAATAGAGCACATCTGTTTGACTGCTGTAGTAAGCGCATACAGAGCAGTATTAAAAACAGCAAGAATCATTTGCAGCAATAATAATTCATCATAATCTCTGGGGGCGGGGGTGAGGTTTGAAGAGAAGAATTATTCATGAATGGAGAAATTGGCTCCTGGAATATATTGGTGACGACAAGTATGAATTTTCCCAAAAAGATAATTCATTGGTGCACACAATAGTTGCAAAAGATGCCATGGATGCCGAAAATCAGTGCCAGCGAATCATTCGAGATGCCAAAAAAGAGGCAGTTTGATTCCAGACTGCTAAATTCAGACACTGAACAACGAAGGTAGTAAGGCGCTTGCGTTCGCCGGTAATAGCAAAAATTCTCGCATAATGCCGGACATGTAAACGTTCAGTAATGTGTAAGAAAGCGCATAAGCAGTCCGACGGCACGTAGGGGCGGGTCCCTGTGCCCGCCCTTCTATGCCGGCGTTCCGTCCTTAAGCCTATGGGGTTCTGGTGAATGTTTCGTCTGAGGCATTATCCGTCACGGAGAATTCCATTACCATCAAGCGTGCTTCTGATTTTTTGGGAAAGCTCAGACAAGCCAAAAGGTTTCTGCAGGAAACCTTGACAGCCTTTCTGCATGATTTGGGTTGCCTGTCCGTTGAGCGAATAGCCACTGGCGAGAATTATAGGTACAGCCGGCTGCAACTGTCGGATTTTGTCAAAAGTCATACCACCATCCATTTTCGGCATAACCATATCAAGAATCACGAGATCAATTTCCTTGCCTCTGTTCTTCATGTATTCAACCGCCTCCTCACCACTTTTAGCAACAATAGCCTTGTATCCCAGTTCCTTCAGTAATGCCTCTCCGACGTCGAGAATCAGCTCCTCATCATCCACCAGCAGAATCGTTTCGGAGCCCCGTATTGTCTCTGACTCCTTTGAGGGCAATTGATACGGATCTTTGTCCGTTACCGGTAAATATATAATGACAGTCGTTCCTTTGCCCAATTCACTCTCAACGGTAATGAAGCCATCGTGGTTATTGATAATGCCATAGGCCGAGGACAACCCCAATCCTGTTCCACGACCTTTATCCTTAGTTGTAAAAAAGGGGTCAAATATCCGCAGCCGGGTAGAATCGTCCATACCAATGCCTGAGTCGGTAACGGAAATTTTTGCATAACGTCCAGGCAATACATGATAAAGTTCAGCCTCGGAATCACTAAGAATTGCAATCGACGATTCAAGGTACATCTCGCCGCCATCCGGCATGGCCTGCCAGGAATTGACATACAGATTCAGCAATACCTGTTCAATTTGTTGTCGGTCAACCTCGGCGACGACCGGAGCTGGTGACATGTTGGTGTGAAGCTGAATTTCTTTTCTGGTTCTATTAAACATGGTTGCGTTGCGTACAACCAAAGCATTCAAATCCGTAGGCTTCGGGTCATATTTACCGCCATGAGCGATACCAAGTAATTGTCCTGTGAGGTTGGTCGCGCTTCGGACATGTTCCTCGATCGCCTGAGTATGTTCGAGATTAGGATCGGAAGCTTCAAAACGCATAGCCATCAGAGAAGCACGTCCCTGTATTCCCATGAGCAGATTGTTGAAATCATGAGCAATACCTGCAGCCAGCGTACCAATCGCCTCAAATTTCTGATTTTCGTAGAATCGCTCCAGAAGGATCTTCTTCTCGGCTTCCGCTCGTTTTTCGCCCTCTATATCCGCAAGCACGCCTCGAAAGCAAATCGGTCGGTTGCCTCCGGCAATCGGACGAATCGAAGTTCTAACCCAATGTGGCTTTCCGGCACTATCGATAATGCGATAATCCGCGGGTTTCAGCTCCTCTGTTATAATTTCAGGCATCAAAGCCTGCACTATTGGCCGGTCTTCCGGGAAAACCAGATCTGTAAAAAGAACTCCATTGAGTTTATTGGAAGTATATCCAAGCAGCAAGGTAATCACCGGACTTATATATGTGACCCTGCCGGTTGAATCCAGTTCAAAAATGACATCATTGATTTCTTCGGTGAGCTGCCGGTACCTTTCCCTGGAATCCATCAGATCCTTTGTTCGAGCCTCAACCAGCACTTCCAAACGATCTTTATGTTGGGCTAATTCCCGACTGGTCAATTCCAGGCATCTATTTGATTGCAGAAGCTCAAGGCTGGAATTATATATGCGTCTTGCCAGGACATGAACAGCTATTATAAACACAATCCCCATATACCCAGGGTATCGGAAGGCTTCGTCGGACTCCATTAACAGCACAAGCACCAGAGGTGAAACCGCGGGAAGAGTAAAACAGGCAAAGGCTAAAAAAGATGAGGAAAGTGTCAGGATCGATCCACCGCTCATGCCGCATATTATTGCCATGAGGTAAAATTTATGCAGATCAGGAGCAGATATAAATAAGCGTATCGAAGTATAGCCCCAAGCAGCTCCCTGCAGAATGATCAAGACGAGGAGAATGAGATATATTGTTTTGATCTTCAGGGATTGACTTAAATTCTTTCTGTACCAAAAATAAAAGATAAGACGTAAACCGGAAGCACCGACGATCATCCACAGCCAAAAATGTTGCTTGGAGGGGATCGACAGAAAGGTGAGGAAAGCAATACTCAGATTAACAGCAACAGCTGTTGTTGACTGCTGGAGCAATAGACGTGTTTGTTCCTGCAATATGAAATCACGCTCTTGTGCATCGGTTACACTATCGTTTCGCTCGCCCATTGGATAATCGATAACTGATCAGGTTGAGAACTGCTCGATCATCTTTTCACGAGACTTTCTCTATTCGCATCCTTGCCTCCAACTGCAGGTTGGTAATACAGGTTTTCGGGTAAAAATCGTTGTGCACTCTGTTTTCTCACGCTCCGGAAATCTTTCATATTTAGTACCCGAGCTTTGCGAGGGGATAAGACTAAGATAGGATTTATAAATCCAACTGTAAAGTGCCTATATCGTTGATGCACTCTGCTCCATGACCTTGATTATATGCAAAATCGTCTGGTTGACCGGAGTTGGGACGCCATGTTCGATTCCCAGGGAGACGACTTTGCCGGCGAATATCTCTACCTCGGTTTTTCTTTGTGCCTCGACATCCTGAAGCATCGAGGTTTTTCCCTCGGGTGCCAGGGTTGCGAGAACGGAAAACCATTCGTCCACGTCCTTTTTGGTCAGCTTGACGGAGACTTTACCCGCCAGTATAACAACTTCCTGCATCAACATCCGCATCAAGCCCCTTGCGTCCGAGGAAGACTGGAAGACACCATATGGAGCACGCAATACAGCCGAGGCCTGGTTGACCCCGACATTGATCATGAATTTCCACCACATGATGAATATGATATCGGCCGGAACCTCATGAGGAATGGCTGCCCGTGTCAGAGCCTTCTCCAGCCTGCCCACCCGGCCGAGATCGTCTTTCACCGGACCTTCCCCGAAAATGATCCTGCCCGGCCTGGCATAGGAAAAATGGTTCCCTTCCCGCACCGCATCGATGCCCACCGCGATAGCATAGACCATCTTGTCCATGCCACAGACTGAACCGATTATCTGCTCGCTTTCCAGTCCGTTCATGACCGAAAGGATAGTGGTTTCCGCCCCGGTCGCTGCCTTGATAAGGTGAAGCGCCTGGGGCAAATGATGGTGTTTCAAGGCGACCAGGACAAGGTCAACCGGTTCCATTACTTCTTCCGGCGCCAAAACAGGAACGGTATATGACTTCCCGTTGACCGTAAATGGTTCTTGCTTCATTCTTTGATATCTTTCACCATCAGCAAGAAAAAAAAGGGAAAAACTGCCCGCTTCGGAAAACATTGCGGCATAGGCCGCTCCCATGGCCCCTGCGCCGACAATGGCGATAGTCTCAATTTTTTTTGTCTGCATTTTTTGTAGAATCACGCTGTGATGAATACTTTTATATTCACATGATTGCCGCCGTTCCGATGCAACACTATCGGTTCGGTTGCGAATCACCTGAATCACCTTGGAGATCACGCACCTATCCATGCATTCTGGTTGGAGCCCGGCAGCAGGATATCAGCATAATATACGAAATTTATGAAATGAGTGCCAAGTAATTTCCAAGATCGAAATTCAACCGGATCTCTGCCGAAATCCATGCCAATTTCACAGGAGGTACATTTTGGACACAGGAAAACTTCTACAGGGACAAGTAGCATTGGTTACGGGAGCAAGCTCCGGCATAGGCAGGGAGATTGCCTGCGCCATGGCGGAGGCCGGGGCCAAGGTTGTGGTCGATTATTACTCCAATCGGCAAGAAGCTGAAAAGGTTGTACAGCATATCCGGGAAAATGGCGGTACTGCTGTCTCTTTCCAGGCGGATGTGAGCTGCGAAGAGCAGGTTAAAAAGATGTTTTCCTTCACCTGCAAGACGTTCGGCACACTCGATATTTTGGTGAACAATGCCGGAATTCAGCGGGATGCTGACTTTTTAAACATGTCTCTGGAAAAGTGGCAAAAAGTGTTGGATACCAACCTTACCGGCAGTTTCCTCTGCGCCCGGGAAGCCGCCAGGGAATTTTGCCGTCGCGGCGTAGTCCCTGAAACTTCCAGGGCAGCAGGAAAAATCATCTTTATCAGTTCGGTACATGACACTATCCCATGGGCTGGAAGAACCAATTACGCCGCATCAAAAGGGGGAATGATGCTACTGATGAAGAGCCTTGCCCAGGAGTTGGCTCCCTACCGGATACGTGCCAACAGTATTGCACCCGGTGCAATAAAAACCAGTATCAACAGAGAGGCCTGGCGTACTCCGGATGCAGAGGCAAGCTTGCTTCGGCTTATCCCCTATGACCGGATCGGCCTGCCTGAAGACATCGCGCCTGTGGCCGTCTGGCTCGCTTCCGATCAGGCGGACTATATTACGGGTGTCACTATTTATGTTGATGGTGGAATGTTGCTTTATCCGGGCTTTCGAACAGGTGGATGAATCGCGGCTTTAATTTGCAGCCATGATTCATGACCAGTAGCCCGCGGTAAAAAATCAGGTTGTCTATGGAATCCGGCGTCAGTAGGGCGGAAGATCCTGAGAATGCAGGTAAATATTTCTTGATACTAAAGATACCCTTGATCCTATCGGACTGGAAAATTCCTGCCCAGGGAGACAGACTACAGTCTCTTTCAGCTCAGTTCAGTGTGCCCTCTCTTAAACGCCTTTAGTCTTTCTTCCTTGACAAGCTCGTAAAAACTTTAAATTCTGCCGGCTAAGTAAAAAGCTTCATATGCGAGTCGAGAACATTTTCAATCATTTCAGCGCACCAAGGTACGTCGTAATGATTGAAAATGTGCAGCAACGAAGCAGATGAAGAGTTTTTACGACGCCATCTTCCTCGAGTTATTCCACAACATCATGCAGTAACTGAAGGTTTGTTGTGGCTCACGTCGTATGCTCTCCAGGACGCGAGAATGACGACGATCAATCCGGTAATCCAGAGATTGGTCGAGGCCTGTAGAGCGAGAAAAAACCCGGATAGTACCAGCCATAGTCCAATACAGCCATTGACGAACCCCTGCCACTTCTTTCGAGGTGTCCAGAAGCCGAATATAGCGATGATAATACCAACTATAAAAAAGTTGACGCCCACATTGGCGTTATGAACAAATGAGGATAGGAATACCCATGCTCCTACAATTATATTTATCCACGCTTGCCACATATGATACCTCCTTATGTTGAATGAATGTTAGATTTGCCGTTTTCGGCTATCGGTCGAATAATGATTGACCTTTACTTCATAGACAGCAAATCTTGTGCCAACATAGGAACCATTCCTGTAAATCGGCATGGATAAAAAGGCAGGCATATTAATGGCCTGACAGAATTTCGGCCTGGGCGAAGATTCATTCCGGCCCGCATAAATGGTGCAGGGCAGGGCCTGAAACCGTATTACTTAGCGAAGATAAGGATGCTGTTTGCCGGAATGGTGATTGGTGCTGAAAAAGGAAGGCCGTGCATCCAACCACTGGTCGCGACAACACCTCCCCCGTTACCGGACACTTGCTGATTGACCCGGTTATCGTAGACGTCGCTATTGATTTCCTCCCGCCAATAACCGTCTTGGGGAAAACCGATCCGATAGTTGAAAAAGGTCGACTCCTTCAGACTTGCAACGACCACTACATCATGGCCCTCGCCTGGTACCCAGCGATGAAATGCCAGCACACGATTGTCGTTATGCACATGAAAAATGGTGATTCCGCTTCCCCTCAGACCTTGCAAACGATTACGGGCACCAATGACATCCCGGGTGTAGTGCAGAAAATCGACCATAGGTCTGATGCCCTGATCAAGACCGTCCCACCAGATCTGGTGGGGGCTGTTCGGCTGGTCGCTCCACTGTTTGTCTTCAAGAAATTCCTGTCCCATAAAGATGTGCGGGATACCGGCTGCCGTCAGCGTAAGGCCCATGGCAACACGCGACCGACTGCGCGCATACCAGGAATGGCTGTCGGTGCTATCGGCAATTCCAGGTATGCGCTGGGCTCGATCAGTTCGAACGATGTCGTGGTTTTCGGTGCATTGAACGGCTCGCCATGTATCGTTGAGTATCGGCGAGGCGATCTCCCGGCCAAGGCGTTCCATGTCTACAAAGGCCGAGGCACCTTGGGCAGCCTGGCCGATTGCGCTTCGCACGGCATCCCGCAGTCCGTCATTTAAGGCGGCATCAAATCCGGCACCGTTCCCACCGGTGGGACTGACGATTGCCTGCTCCACGGGCCAGCATTCCGCGATATGGATTGCCTCAGGCTTGAGATAGTGACAGGTATCGGTAATATACTTGCAGAACAGCCAACCATGCTCACCGCCCTCGTTCTTGATGACACTTACCTCATCGTACCGAAAACCGTCACAGTGATATTCCGTAAGATAGAACCTGGCGTTATCGATAAGGAACTGTTTGACCTGGTCGTTCCAGTAAGCGAAAACCAGACCACCAGCCCAGCCATGGTCGGTAAAATAGAGACTGTCATTTTGATTGCCGTATGGTTTGCGGTCGAAAAAATATATACTCTTCTCCCCGAAATCGCCGCCGGCATGGTTGTAGACGACATCGAAGAGCACTGCGATCCCATAGATATGGCACATATCGATCATCATTTTCAGTTGATTGGCAGTGCCCCGGATGTCTTCCAGGCGATATGGGCTAAAATTGGGGTTAATGGCGTGAAGCTTCTGATTGATTGACACCAGATAGGAATTCAAAACGGAATCAGCATCCCGCACACCATAATCGGTTTCCGGCGAGAAATAGTCAACACCGTTATAGCCGAGGCTGAACATGCCGGGAAATTCGACTACCGGCAGGGGCTGGATGGCATTAATACCGAGACTTTTCAGGTAAGGCAGTTTCTCTATGACATCAAGAAAAGTCCCGTTATTTCTGCCCGCCGGGATAAACCAGACGCCGATATGAAATTGGTAAATCACCAGTTCATGAAAAGGTGGTGGCCTGAATCCTTCATCGTGCCATTGGAAGGCTCTTGGATCGGCAAGGAGGCACTGACAGTCCGGCCACATGGGATTATCGGTAAGATCACGGGCATACGGATCGCGCTTCAGCCCTTCCGTACCGCCATCAGGCCCCACCACGTAATACATATACCTCTCACCGGCCTTCAGACCAGGAACAAAACCGGCCCAAAATTCACCGCCCGCACGCTGAAGATTGGCAGCTTTGTTATTCTTCCATTTCCCTTCAGCCGTTTCTGTAAAATTCCAAAGAATCCTTACCTGCCGGGCGGCAGGCGCCCAAACTCGAAAGGTTGCGCCTTCCCCCGCAGGAAGCAGATTGGCACCCATAAGTGTCTGTCCGTCTATATGGTCAAAACTTGTCGTCAGCGGTCTGTTCATGGTTTTCTCCCCTTAAATGATTTTTTGAATAAAGAATCATCTGGCGAAAATCACACAATAAATAAGAAGCAACTCCTAAAATGACATTTTCCAGCCATTTTTTCTGACAAATTTTTTCAGCAATAAAGCGACATTTTCATTGGTACATTCTTCTAATGTTTGTCCGTTTCCATAGTGCTTCTTCCTACCTTCTATGATTGCACCACCAAGAACACCCGTAGCTAAAACGTTGCCGAGGTTATTAGGACTTGAGACAATCTTCAGGGTGCAAGAGCGGTTCAGGTAATGTCTACACGTAGAAAAGATATTCGCCAGCATTTCCAGGGATTGTATAAGATGAGGAAATGGAATCCCCTTGGTGTCATCGAATAACTGAAAGGAACCTTTCGAGACGATGACGATATCATTGTAAATAATTTCGTTACTCTTTTTCCCGATCAATTGATATTGGATTACGCCTTTTGAAACAGCAACAAGTTTATCAAAAAAAAAGAGGTCCGTGGCATCGCCTCTTGTCCGCAGCACAATCAAAAATTCAAGAGCATCATTGCCGATCGTTCTTTCCTGTCGCCAATTATCTATAACAATATTATCGAACTTCGAATCCGGCCAGGTTTTTCCGGGTGTCACTGAATCAACATCCAAAGTCAGGGTTCCAACCTCTAGCTTTGTATTCTTAATTCTAATGCCGCGAAGATACACCCCAGGCTTTTGTCGTATTTTGACGACCCCAATAATGAGAGTGAAAGCTGGTAACAGAACCGTAAGGAATAAAGCCAAAGCAATAGCGAGAAATCGTGATTCCGTGTCCTGGTTCAGATTATAAAGATTGATAACAAGAGCCCAAATTCCAAAAATTATAATGGAGCTAGAGAGTAAAACCGAGAGTATCCACAGGAATCTGGTAGATCGTGTATGTAAATCAACCCGGAAAAGACCGCTAAAATCCTGTAGTTTCGTTGTCATCTTATTTTGGAAAGGACGTCCAGACACTTTATCATTGGTTGTTATCTTCCAATTGAAATCGTCCAACCAGTTCCTTGAGTCGATTGGCCAGCTTGGATGTCGCGTGAGTGTTATTGTTAACCTGGGAACATTGTTGTGACATAGTTGAGGACACCTGGTTCATATGGTCCAGATTTCGGGCAACCTGATCAAAGGATCCTGAGCTGTCGACTACTTTGCAATTTACCTCTTGAATACCCGCGGAAGCCTGATTGACGTTGCCGGAAATCTCTTGTGTACTGCTGGATTGTTCTTCAATGGCCAGCGCGATAGCGACTATGATTTCGTTTACCTTATTGATAATGCCGCTGATATTGTCGATTTCCGAGACTGCTCCCTTGGTGGTGACTTGAATACTCTCAATCTTCTCTTTTATTTCACTTGTCGCGGTAGCAGTCTGGCGGGCCAGTTCCTTGATTTCATTGGCCACCACGGCAAATCCCTTGCCTGCTTCACCTGCCCGGGCGGCCTCAATCGTCGCATTGAGGGCAAGCAGATTGGTTTGTTCTGAAATTTCCGTAATGGTCTCTGTTACCTTGCTGATGTCGATTGCCGCCTGCCCCAGGAGTTGTACCCGATTTGTGGCGCTTCTCACCTGATCAACCGCTTCGCCGGCAATCTGCGTGGCCTGCCCGGTATTTTGGGCAATTTGATTTATGGTAGCTGTCATTTCTTCCGCAGCAGCTGCAACCGTTGACAGATTTACACTGGATTGTTCCATCGCGGCGGCAATGGAGGTGATATTTTGATTGACTGCCTGGGAGGAGGTTGCGATTGCTTCTGATTCGGAAGAGACTTCGACCGCACTGCCCGCCATCTCCTGAGAGAGTGCCGACAAATTTTTTGATGAGTTAGACAAATCCTCCGCATTGACCGAGATGTCCCGAATAATGGACTGCAATTTTTCGATGAAAATATTGAACCAGCCGGCCAGGTCACCAAGCTCGTCTTTTGTAGTTATTGTTCAGTCTGCGGGTGAGATCACCGTCTCCGTCAGCGATATCGTGCAATCCTTCCGCCACATTGTTGACCATTTGGCCAAAAGAAGCAGCTATCCAATAGACTATCGGCATAACGATTAATAAGCAGACCAGAAAGACCAGAGACAGCATGATGACCATCTGGTAAGTATTAGCGGATATTGCCTCTTTGGACGTGATAATACTGATCCATCCTGCAGGATTCGACTGACCGGGCAGCGACAAAACCGCCTGAAAATAACCTGTCCTGTCTAACTCAATCTCGTTGAAAACCAATGCTTGATCATCAAGAGAGACCGGCAACGGCTAGACCCTGTCTGTCGGCAAAGAGAAGACTGTCATATCCGGGTATCGTGCCACCTGACAAATTCCCATTGGGCAGGAAGAGATTGATCTCCGTTTTGGTCAGTTTGGCTATTTTTTGGGCAAATGATTCTGTCAAACGAGTTCTGGAGACTGCTACTCCAACGACCACCGATTCCAGCTGACTGGTTTTTTGATTGAATTTGTTTCCCGAAATCGGGGTAAGTGTCTCAATACAAAGGTGATTACCAATTGTTTTATAAAAAGAAACGGTGACTTGCGGCAAAGCATCGGCAAAAGTTTCGGCAATCGTTTTAAGCGGCAAATCTGCTCCGCTTTTGAATTGAACGTCATTGATTGAGGCGCCTTCTGAAATGGGCGCAAAAGCAAAAAGTTCCTCCGGGTTCCTGTAATGATAGCCTGCCCGGATCCCGATATTTTCATCATTTTCGGCAAAGGCCAGGATTTCACCTTCTTTATTGTAGACGGCTATTTGCCAGAGATCTGCAGCAGAAACGGCTTGAACCATTGATGATACTAGCTGATTGTACGAATCCTTTGTCAGGCTAAACTGATCTCCTCCTGAAAAATCAGAGATAAATTTTACTTTATCCCCCATTTTTGTCGAGCGAACCAGGTTACCGCCTGCCTGGGATTGATTCTTAACCAAAAGGAGCAAATCACTTTTAATGATGTTACCGGTATTATTGAAATTTCCTTCCGCAGCCTCCATGTTTTGCCTATTCAGCAGAATATACACAACCACTGTGGAGCAGAGCATTATGAACAACACAACACCGAGCACAACGCTTATGAGTTTGAATTTAAGCTTCATCACATCGTCCCTGGCGACCGATCCCAGGTCGGGGTTTCACGTCAGTCGATATTTCACGTTCAACATCATGCTCAATGGCGCTTGCTCGTATTTCGTCCGGCAATATTTTTCTGCTGTTGCCGGCTTACTTGTCCCCCCGCGGAAGCTCCATTCAGCAAATAATCGAGAAGCTTATTCTTAGGTTTTCGAATATAAGTGTCAAAGAACTGTGCAAAGCCACCGGGATAATAGATCATCACCAGAATCAAAAGCAACCCGTACAGAATCAGATTGATCCCCGGCAGGTTGGAAAGTGATGAACGGATCAACTCCATGCCAAAGATAAAGGGAAAGGCAATCACCGCTCCACCCCAAAGACTGCCACGCCCACCGATATAAGCCACAGCCAACACCTCGACCGTTTTGGAAGTTAGCATAATATCCGGAGTCAAAATCCCATAGTAGTGAGCGTAAAATCCACCGAGGACTCCACCGATTGCACACGACAGGACAAAATTTGCCAACCGGTAGAATACAGGATTTATGCCTGAGGTGCGCGCCGCTTCCATATTCTGGCCGATTGCTTTGAAGGCTATCCCCATTCGGGTTCGTGTCACCCATTTACACATGATGTAGATGGCCGTCATCATCGCCAGAATCAGGTAATAATAGGGAACATTGGATTGGGTATCGAACAGCCGCTCTACCCGCAAACCCATGGGACCACGGGTAAGCCAGACCAGCTTGATGGCCAGACCCATGAGCGCCAGCCCGAAGAACCAGGCCAGACACGCAGCAAAAATACCGCGCAAACGAAGGGTTATCATGCCGATAATCATTCCCATGGCCCCTGCGGCCAGGCCGCCGGCCAGCATACCGAGCCACGGGGTCAGACCGAACTATGCGCAGCAATAGCCGAGGTATAGGCGCCAAGACCCATAATGGCGCATAGCCGAAATTGACGATATTGATCAGCCCGGCGGTAAAATCGAAAGCAATGGCCAAAGAGGCTATTAAAGCGGCACTGATCAGCCAGCGAATCAGATACTCCTGATTAAATGGAGGAATCATGGGCAAGGCCACCAGAACCAGAAGAGAAAACAGGCCCAGCGGAGTAAAGCACAAAAGATCCAAAAGCTTATCAAATGGATTAAGAATCGGTGTTGTATTGTTCATGAAATCTCCATTACTTGTCGAGTACGCCGCGCACTTCGGAACCGAATATGCCACTTGGTTTGAAAATAAGAATCAGGATGATCAGGATGGAAGGCACAACAAAATCCCAGCCGGATCCAATGTACTCAATGGTGAGAACCTTGAGCAGAGCCACCATAAAAGAACACATTACCGCGCCGAGTACATTGCCAAGGCCGGCAAGAATCACCACGAACCAGGCCATATAGAGCGGCTCCAGGCCAACAGAAGGATATGAAGGGTACATGAAGAGCAGGGTACGGCACCGGCAATTGCCGCCAGGGCACAGGAAAGAGACATGGTCAACAGCAGGATACCGTTGAGGCCGATCCCTACCATCAGTGCTCCGGTTTCGTCCTGGGAAACGGCCCGTATAGCACGACCTGTTCGGGTGTAGGTCATGAAATACCAGAAGCCAGCCACCACTACAGCAGCAACAATCAAGGCAAATCCACGGTCCCTGGAAATGTACACATCCATGATGGTAAAGGGTGCACCGCTGTAATAGCCGACTATACCTTTAAAATCTGACCAAAAAAGAGTTGATGGCCATTGATCAGGACCACTGACAGTCCGACAGTGAGCAGGAATGATTCATCACCCAGTTTTCACGGCTGCGCTTTCTCAGTTGCCTGAAAATGAGTAAGTTCGGTGACCACCCCGGCCAGGGCACCGACAATGAACGCAGCAACTATGGTGATTACCGGTCCCCAGAAGACCAGGAAGCTTTCGGGATGGGTGCTGATGTAAGCGCTGATAGGCGTGAATACATAGTAGGCCACCAGGGTCCCGATCATGAAGTACTCTCCGTGGGCGAACATGGGAATATTGAGCACCCCCAGCGTCAGGGCCAGTCCCATTGCCACCAGAGCTGTCATGCCGCCCATGACTACGGTATTGACCAACAGGTAGCCGCCCCGGTCAATGGTGGCGAGAATGGCGATCACTATGGTGGCGATGACGGAAAAACGAGCAAGAGTCATGCTGCCGCTCACCTTTTTCCATAAACTTTTTTGTGAACCTTCTATCATAGTATTTCCCTCTGTGATTATACGCCAAGAAAAACCTTACGCACATGGGCGTTATTGGCCAATTCACTGCTTTTGCCGGACAACTCGATGCGGCCGTTTTCCAACACGTAGCCCCGATCGGTCACTGCCAGAGTCTTCGTCACGTTCTGCTCGACAAGCATAATGGTAAGCCCCTGTTCTCACCAGTGTATCCAATGACTTGAACACATCTTCCGTGAGGATTGGCGCCAGAGCCGAAGGAGGGTTCGTCAACAAGCAGCAGTGTAGGGTTAGGCATCAGTCCCCTGCCGATGGCCAGCATCTTGCGTTCCCCGCCGCTCATAGTCCCGGCCAGCTGGTTACGCCGTTCCGCCAGACGTGGGAAAAGGTTGTAGACAAAATCCAGCCGATCCTTTTTCACGCTGTTTATCACGAATGGTATAGGCTCCCATGGCCAGGTTCTCATCTACTGTCATGTTGACAAACAAATTCATCGCTTCAGATACAAGGGAGATACCTTTGCGCGCAACCCTATTACCGGGCAGGCCGCTGATGGATTCACCCTGGAATAAGAATCTCCCCGCTCATGGGGGTAACCAGCCCGGCAATGGTTTTGAGGGTCGTGGTTTTACCCGCCCCGTTAGGACCTACCAGGCAAACGTATTCACCGGTATCCACGCTCAGCGATACGTCGCGCAGGATCTGCAGATAGCCGTAACCTGCATTAAGATTATTTACTTCCAATAACATCGTGTCTGTCTCCCTTGGATAAGCACTGAGCGGTTTATTACGCGGCGATCGGACAGGGGTCTCCGGCGTCGCCCAGATACGCCTTGGCCACTTTCGGGTCGTTGGCCACCTTTGCGGTTGGGCCTTCGGCAATCTTGGTTCCGAACTGAATACACAACAACCGGTTACAAAGGTTCATGATCAGGTGCATGATGTGTTCGATCATCAGTATGGTGATGCCCTGGTCGCGAATCTTTAAAATCAGCTGCATCATATCATTGAGTTCGCCTTCGCTCAGTCCCGATGCCAGCTCGTCGAGAAAAAGAAGCTTCGGTTGACTGGCCAGTGCTCGGGCCAAATCCAACCGTTTGAGTTGTACGGTATTCAGTTGCTCGCTGATGGTATCCTCGGCGATGGGGAAATCGACGAATCCCAGTATCTTCCGGCTATGAGCGGCCGGATCCTTGATGCTGCCCGGCTTGTTGCCGAAGATAGCGGCAGTCATGACATTTTCCAAAACGGACATCTTGGGAAAAGGTATGGGAATCTGGAAAGTACGGGACAAGCCGAGCCGGCACATCTTTTCCGGAGTCAGCCCTGTAGTGTTCTTGCCGAACATCATCACCTGACCGGAAGTTGGTGGATTCAATCCGGCCAGGGCATTGACCAAAGTGGTCTTGCCCGCTCCATTCGGGTCCGATCAGACCGACAATGTCCCCTTCGTTGACGTGCATCGATACCGCGTTGACAGCGGTCAGGCCGCCGAATCGTTTGGTTAACTCCTTGGTCTCGAGTACAATCATTTGAATCTTACCTGGTTGAGGAGTTGAGTTTTCCGCCGGAGTCCTTGTCCTGACCGCCCCGGCGGAACGGTATAAATATTAGTATGCCGATGCTTATGGAGCCATAAATTTTGCTTCGGCCCAATCCTCGGGATAAACAATAGAGCCTTTGCCACCCTTATACTGAATGACCGGGAAGAAATAGCCGTCCCGGGCAACGACCGGGTCGGGCATGGAGTCCATGTTGTATCGGTACTCATTCATGATGATGGCACCATCCGCCTTGCTGAAAGTGAGCTTACCCGTGTAGACTTCTTCAGACATCACCTTGTAGATGGTTTCCTTGTCCAGCTTCCCGTATTTCTCAAGGGTCCGCTTGAGGATTTTGATAAAAAAGTTGGTGCCGTCATAGGAGAGCCCACCTGAAGAAGGGCTGGGTTTCATGCCGAAGCTGCTTTTCAAAATCCACAGCCCAGTCTTTTGCTTCCTTGAGTAGTCAATTGGGGAATCATGTCCAAAACACCGTCCGAGGCCGCACCGGCCATTTTATACCAGTCACCGGACCAGCCCAGTCCATCGATGATGATAAGCGACTTAAGACCTACCTCCCGAGTCTGTTTAATGAAAGCCGAGGTCACGGGTGCGGCTGTGCTGGTACTAAAGATAACGGCTACGTTCTTTTTCTTGTACGCACCCAGCATCGGGTAAAAATCGGTTTGGGTGATTGGGAAATAATCCTTGGCGGCAACTGTCCAGCCTTTCTTCTCAAATTCGGAAGCCATGGCGTCACCGGCGCTATGTCCCCAGTCGGTATCTTCACAGGCGATAGCCATCACCTTCGCCTTAGGCTTGAACACACCGCTTTTTACGGCATGGTCGATTGTTTCTGCATAACCGGCCATCAATTTGCCGGGGATCGGCCAACCCTTGCCACCCCAGTAGCCGTATTTTTCCGGATCGCTCTTCCATTTTTTATTGACCACATCCGTGGCACCAAAACCGAACATGTGGGGTACCTTGTATTGGGCAGCCACATCCATGGCGGCTACAGCGGTAGAACTGTGCCAGTTGAGAATTCCTGCCTGAATACCGATCCGTTCGGCGGCTTCAGCGTAGGCGCTGACGGTTTTTGCCGGGTCGCTCTGGCTGTCGATCCAGACCGGCTCGAGTTTATAATCGCCGATCATGTTATGAACCTTTTCAAAAGCCATTGTGACCGATCCTTTAAACTCGGCCCCGGTCTTTGCCGAAGGACCGGTAAAAGGTCCGAGAACCCCAATCTTTAAAATTTTCTCGGCAGCGGCAATTCCAACAAACGTCGACAGGATAAAACAGGTCATTACGACACCTAAGATGAACTTCTTTCCGATCATGGGGTCCTCCGTTAAGGTTGTGTTTTCAAGGCTGTTTGGGAAAATTTATGCGTCACCATTCCCAAACAATCACTTACCAGCTTCTCCTTGAGCAAATACCATGCCGTGACATATTCACATCCTCAATCAAATAGTCGGCATGTTTGGTAAATCATTTTGATATTGTAAATCGGCATATTATTCATTTATCCAGGCAATCGACCGCCATCAGCCAAGGTCAATTACCATGCACAACCCGAAAGGATCTTTTCTCGAAAGAAAATAATTTGTCGCTATCGAAAAATTGCTTTCCAGCTGGTCTCAATTTAAAATTTAAATTATTACATTTCAGCATGTTAACACCTAGAACGCCAACGAATTGTACCCGGCACCGCTCATACCAGAAAATCTTCCCGGCAGATGCGGTATTTCCGCATCTTATAATTGAACAATTGCCTGGAAATCCCTAATTCGATAGCCGCTCGGGTAATATGTCCCTGATAAGTGGCCAGCGCTTCCGCCAATACCGTTTTTTCCAGGTCGGCCTGGATTGCCTGCAAGCCTTTTCCTCTTTTTCTCTTGTCTTTTTTGAGCAATTGTGAAGGTACGGGTATGTGTTTATGTTGTCCCTCCGGATTTGCAGAATCTGCCTGGACTGGAACGCTCGCTGATGACTGCACGGTATTGCCGGGAGATGTATGCTTTTGCCACCAGGAAGTCAGATGTGATTGCAGGTGACGCATCTCGATGGTTTGACTGGAAACCACCATATTGATGGCTCCCTCGATAACATGTTCCAGTTCGCGGACGTTACCCGGCCAATTATATTCGATTGAACAGGTCGTATACATTTTCTGAAATATCGGTAAGTTCTTTATTCAGCGCTTGACTATGCTTGATAAGAAAATGACGAGCCAGCGAATCGATGTCATCTGTTCGTCGGCGCAGAGGCGGGATAGGGATCAATACAACGCCCAACCGATAAAAAAGATCCGGCCTTAGATTGTTTTCGGCGATAGCAATGTGAGGTTCCTTATTGACACTGCTGATAATTTTGGCATCAATCTCAGTTTCCCGTAACGACCCCAGGCGACGTACTTTACGTTCCTGGATGACCCTCAGGATTTTAGCTTGAAGTCCGGTGCCCATGGAATTCAGTTCATCAAGAAAAATGGTGCCTCCCCTGGCCCGCTCGAAAAGACCTAATTTTTCCCGTGCCCCGGTAAAGGCTCCGCTGGTAGTCCCAAAGAGCAGTCCTTCAAGGAGATTTTCCGGGATAGCCGCACAATTTACCGCAATGTAAGGGCGGCTGTTTTTACGCCCGTTCCTATTATGTATAGCCTGGGCGAAGAGCTCTTTTCCCGTACCTGTCTCGCCACATAACATAACAGGTGTAGGGGTGTTGGCGGTCATTTTGGCGGTGTTAACCGCCCTTAAAAAATCAAGATTGCTGCCGATTATTGAATCGAAATCAAAGCGGGTGTCGTTAGGTCTCAGCTGTTTTGAGCGGGGAATAGAGATAGATGAGATGGTTTCTTCCAACACATTGTATTCCCTAACCAGGCAAATAGCACCTTGCAGACAACCACGCTTAAACAATGGAAAAACAGTGTGGATCGTGTTTGCTACTTTGCCCCGCCTTGTGCGATAGAGAAGGGACCGGTCGATAATTGGTTCTTTGCTTTTCAGACACTGCATTATCAGGCTGTCACCACAGGTCAAATCGTACACATCGACAATTTTTTTCCCAAGTACATCAACTGAGTTGAGTTCGTCGATCTTGGCCATGGCAGGATTGTAATAGATGATGGTACCGCTTCGATCAACAAAGATGACCCCCTCGCTAAATCCATTAAAACAAGGAAGCAGGTCTTCATATTGAATATCTAACGTCCTGTGAATAGTGTGGTGCGCTGAAGTTTTCATAGCCATCTATTACTTGGTTGCATTTATGTATAGCTCAGGTCTGTAATGCTCAGTAATTAAACAAGATAGGGCAAATCGGCCAATCACGTGTTTGTAACTCTGGGGCAGTACTTTAATTGTTCGGTTCAAATCTCCTTGTCATTTTGGTTTCCCGATACTCTGTTTTCATTCTCGTCGGTTCCCCGAGACGAGATTATCCCAATCATATGTGAAATGGTCAGACGGTTACATTGTTTGGATCTTTAAATCGGCCGATCTCAGCTGCCGGTCTCCCCCATAGCTTCAACAATCAATTCAGCGATGTCTTTGTCTACCATCGTTGTCTCGGCCGCCGCCAGACCATCTTCAATCATGGTTAAGCAGAACGGACAGGAAGTGACTATCAAGTTGGATTTGTTACTATCGCTGCCTGCAACGGCTCGAGTTGCCTGCTGTATTCGCCGGTCATTGACCCGTTTGTCGGTGTCCTCTTCGAACCAGCTCAAGCCACCACCTCCACCGCAACACATGGCCATCTCTCTGTTCCTCTCCATCTCCACGGTTTTGATGCCCGGAATTTTGGCCAAAATGTTTCTGGGGGCATCGAAAATCCTGTTGTGCCGGCCCAAGTAACATGAATCATGAAAGGTGGCCACGGCGTTGATAGGTTTTGTAAGTGTCAGACGCCCGGCGGCAATAAGTTCTTCTATGAGCTGGGTATGATGAATGACGGAATAATTGCCGCCGAAATCAGGATAATCCTTGGCAAAAGAATTATAGCAATGAGGACAGATGGTAAGAATGTGGTCAAACTTATACTCGGCCAGAAGTTCTACATTCGACTCAGCCTGAACGCTGAACAGATACTCTTGCCCCATACGCCTAGCCGGGTCCCCGGTGCAGCGCTCCTCTTCTCCCAGGACGGCGAAGTTGATGCCGGCGGTTTGCAGGATCTTGACCATACTTTGGGCGATCTTTGTGTTTCTTGGATCATAGGCGGCCGAACAGCCAACCCAGAACAGGTATTCAACGCCCTTGCCTTGCTCCGCAACATCGGCCATGACCGGCACATCGAGTCCTTTGGCCCACTCCATCCTGGAGGTGGGATGCTCGTTCCATGGATTGCCGCGTTTCTCCAGGCCCATTAAGACATCGGCGTAGGTTTCCGGGAACCGGTCATGGATCATCATTTCATTTCGCCGTATTTCCAATATCTTGGCTAAGGGATCGATGTATACCGGACAGCTTTCCACACAGGCCATGCAGGTGGTGCAGTATTGAATAGCCTCGGGGGTGATTTCCGAGTCCAGAATCCGCTTGGCTTCCACGGGAGCGCCGGCTATCGGCTTTTCGGCGTTAAGCTGCCTGCGCAATCCGAGAACTATCTCGCGGGGCGAGAGACTCTTGCCGGAAATATTGGCCGGGCAGTTCATTTCACATCTGCCGCACTCGGTACAGGAAACGATATCGAGCAGGTCTTTGCGGGTCAGGTCGGATAAGGTTTCATAGCCCAGGTTCTCGTCCCGTTCAAAGGCTCCTTCAACGTCAAGCTTAGCAAGGCGCCCCTTAAGGCGAAGGTCTTCGAAGAAGATGTTGAACCCCGCGGCAGCCAGATGCATTGCCTTAGGGACAAAAGGCAGTACGGCAATAGCTCCCATGGCGAGCAACACATGCAACCACCAGAAAATGACGTGGCCACTTTTCAGGGAGTCGGGACCAGCTCCGCTGACTAAACCGGCGAAAAGAGCGCCGGCGGGTGACCAGCCAGGAGCATAGCCAAGATCAGCACCACTTGCAGCCAATCGCAAGCCTTCCACAATAAAGCCGGTCAGACCGATTACCAACAGCAAGACCGGCAGAATCCAGTCTACGGATTGTCGTTTGAGTTGCGGGCGAGGCAGGATATATCTTCTAATCAGGGCAATAGCCAACCCTACGATCAGCAAGACGCCAAAAACATCGGTAACAAGTTCAAACCCCAGAAAAAACCGGCCCTGCAACATGAGATGTTCCATTCCCATGATCTTGTGGAACAAATCGTATTCAATAGCAACGATAGTTGTTCCCACCAAAAGAACGATAAAACCCCACATGATCAGCAGGTGCAAACCGCCACCTAACTTATGGCGGTTGAGCACCGTACGGTTCGTTAAGACTGTACGTAGAGCACGACCGAGTCGGCCAACCGGGATGGGCTGGGGAAAAGTTATCGGCTGTCCGCCCAGGACTCGGCGTACATGCCTATAGATGCCCCAGCCCAGCACTCCCAGAGTAATGGCTGCCAGCGTATATAAAACCACTTCACCTGTACCGGAAATGTTCCATAGGATCTCACGTGTAACCATTGGACCAGCCTCTTTACATTGTTCGGATTAGTACCTTAGAAATTCATTTCGTGATGTTGCTCATTCCCCCTTGCGGGGTATTACGTGTGTTCTCTCTGCTCGGTTCTTTCCACAGCCGTATTATGTTTACTGACAGAGTTTTTTCAGATCTCTTGGTGTCACCTTAAAAGATTTATCATGCACGCCGGGATTGAAATATACCGAACTCTGGTGCATCAGCTCGCCATCCAGATAAATAGGTAGATCCGTCATATGGCCAAATGGGGGGACACAGCCAACCTCGCAGCCTACAAATTCACTCACCTCTTCCGGTTTGGCAAAACCAACCTTTTTAGTGCCGGCGGTTTTTGCGGCAGCTTTCCAGTCGACCTTTTTGTTTCCCGGCATAACAAAAACAACCATTTTCTTTTCCTTGGTGGTAAGCACCAGAGACTTGACAGTCTGGGCTTCGCTAACACCTAGGGCCTCGGCCATGGCCGGATTGGTGTAAACAGGTTCATGCTCCCGAATTTCATAGTTGATTCCCTGTTTTTCAAGCATTTGAATAATTTTTTCTTCCAACGTCATGTGGTGTTCCTCAACTTATACGTTCTGTTTTTTCAGCTCTTCGACGACCGCGGGGATTATTTCATGGAGATCCCCGAGAACACCAAAATCGGCTTTTCCAAAAAAAGCAGCTTCAGGATCCTTGTTGATAACCATGACCTTATCCGCACCTTTACAACCCACCAGATGTTGAATCGCGCCGCTGATACCGCAAGCGATATAGAGTTTCGGCGAAATCCGTGTACCAGTGAGTCCTACCTGGTCGGAATGCGGCCGCCACCCGTTATTGGTGGCAACCCGGGAACAACCGACCGCACCTTTGAGCATCCCTGCCAGTTCCTCCAGCAGCGAATATGCTTCGGGACTACCGACCCCACGACCGCCACCAACAACAACATCGGCGTTTTTCAGGGTTATTCCCTCTGTGACATCAGCTTCCCTTCCGACCAGGCGAACACGGAGGTCTTTATCCGTGAGGGTCGGCTCAAAAGTCTGCACTTCTGTTATAACCGGTGCGGAAAACTCCTCGGCCTCCACCACGTCCAGGGCCACCGTCAGCAGCTTACAATCGCCCGCGAGAACGGCTTCCTCCAAAAGGCTGCTGCCCCACCTGAGCCTGGTGATCTTAAAAGGATCTCCAGGGCTAACCGCGGAACAGTTCGCTGGCATAGGCAGATCGGATATTGCGGCGAGATTCGCCATTACTTCGTTGCCCCTGTCGGTACCTGCGGCCATGACCATCTTCGGCGATTTTTCCCCAATCACCTGGGAGACGATCTTTGCCCAGGCAACGGGAGCATAGTCAGTCAATTGGGCATGTCCGGCTTCTATGACTTTTGCAATGCCATAACTGCCAAGCTGTCCGGTAAGGCTTGCGGTATCCTTGCAGCCAATAATCAGGCCAACCAGTTCATCACCGCTCGCATCGGCTACTCCACGGGCGAAGGTAATCATCTGGAGTGACGCTTCCGTCACCATGTTTTCTTCGTATTCAATGACTCCAAGTATCATGGCTATATCACCTCCAGAGATTTCAAAACCTCGACGATCCTTGCCGCGGCCGCCGGTCCTTCACCGAGCATATTGACCTCTTTCTTCTGCTCGGGCGGATGGACGAGCTGCTGCAATTGCAGACCGGCCCCGATCTTCTCGGCCGACATTTTATCAATCGGCTTTTTTTTGGCCTTCATGGTTCCGCGCAGACTAGGATATCGAGGCAGATTGATACCTTCTTTAACCGTGACAACGGCCGGCATCGGCAGATGGTAAATCTCCCAACCGGTGTCGACTTCCCTTGATGCCGTAGCCTTACCATCACCAAACTCCAGCTTTTTGACACTCGAAATGCAGGGCAGATCAAGGCCTTGGGCCACCCTGATTCCCACCTGACACCCACCGCTGTCGGCTGATTCCGTGCCGAAGAGAACCAAATCAATGGCTTCCTTTTGCGACTCGGCAAGAATCACCGACTTGATGGCCTCGGCGGTTTCTTTTGAATCCCATTCACCACCGTCGGTTTCAATCAGTATGCCCCGGTCAATGCCCCGGGCGAGACAGTCACGAATCTGCTCCTCCGCCTCGGCAGATCCCAGAGTAAGCACCGTCGACTGTCCCCCGTGTTTTTCAACCAGCTGAATGGCCTCTTCTACTGCGCACTCTTCATGGGGGCTGATGCAAAAACCAAGATTTTTAGTACTAATCGTCTGTCGGTCTTCATTCAGATCGATCCGGGAGCCGATATCCGGAACCCGTTTCACACAGACAAGAATGTTCATGATGTCTCTCCTGATCCCGATCCGCTCTTAACAACGTCGGGATTCTTTATGATCCCCCTGGGAGACTCTTCCTTTCGGCATCTCCCCAGGGGTTTAATGGATACATCAAACTCTTCCTTTATACTTCCGGCAAGAGGCCCCCAGCCAGTCTTATCCCTTCAAACGATCGTGCTTCGGATCGTAGAGGGGTGCGGCACCAACGACGTCTACCGTTACAGGGAAACGCTCGCAGAAGTATTCGACCTGGAGTTTATTGCCGGCTTTTGCGTACTCAGGCGGCAGGTAAGCCATGAGGATGTATTTTCCTACAACGGCGCCGTAACCCGCACTTGAAACATAGGCCGGCCGGCCTTTAGCATCTATAATGGATGCCCCGTCTTGAGTTAATACCGGGAAGACACCTACCATATATCGTTTTTCACCCTTGGAATCGGTATGGTCATCAACCGTCAGAGTACAGAGAAGGGTTACAGGTTTTTCATCCCGCGCCTTGAGGTATGCTTCCTTGCCGACAAAATGCTGAGCTTTAACTCTCGGAAGCGCCATGCCGGATTCAACCGGGTTGTAATCGGAGTCGAACTCATTCCCGAACAGGCGGAAGCTTTTTTCCAGACGGGCGTTTGTGCCATAAACCCCTATACCCACAGGAACTACGCGGTGTTTCTGACCGGCCTCCCAGAGAATATCCCAGAGTTTCGGACCGTGCTCGGCTGCTGTATAAAGCTCCCAGCCATATTCACCGACATAGGACATTCTCAGTGCCCACACCGGGATATCCTTAATTCTGAAATTCTTGACGGTGGCATAAGGAAAGGCTTCATTGGAGATATCATCTTCGGTGACGGATTCGAGCAGAGCTCTGGCCGACGGCCCCCAGACACCCACTGTACCTAAGAGCTGAAGTTTGATCATGGAGCTGGGCAGTACCATCTGCAGGCAGGTGATCAGTGAACCATTTTTTGTCTACGCCGCCATGGCCGCCACCGGTGATGACACGGAAAGAATTTTTACCGGTTCGGGCAATGATAAGGTCACTGCGGATACCGCCCTTGTTATTTAACAGGAGAGTGTAGACCGCCTTACCAACCTTATTGTCCATCTGAGAAACAGCTACCTTCTGTACTACATCCAGTGCGCTCGGACCAACGATGTCAAAGATGGTAAAAGCACTCAGATCGGTCATGGCCACCCTTTCACGCAGGGCTATATTTTCCGCGTCAATGATTGGAGACCACCAGCGGCTATCCCATTCATTCTTACGCTCAACCATTCTATCGGCATATTCTTCCAGCAAGCCTTTATTGCTCTCATACCATTGTGGACGCTCCCAGCCGGCGGTCTCAAAGTAGACCGCGCCCAATTCCTTGGTCCTGGAATGAAAAGGACTCAAACGAATGTTTCTTGAATCTAGGTACTGCTCATTAGGATGGACGATGTCATAGAGTTTTGGAAATCCTTCAATCGCACGGTCCCAGACAAATTTTTTAGTGCCTGCGTAGGGATAAAAACGGGCAATATCGACATGGCTTGGATCGAGCTCGGGAGCACCATCCGTCATCCATTCAGCAAGCATCCGTGCTGCACCCGGTCCTTCCTTAATCCAGATTGCCGCTGCAACCCAGAGATTTTTAACCTCGGGAGTTTCACCTATAAGAGGCTCTCCGTCAGGAGTAAGAGAGATAAGACCATTGATTGCGTATTGAATCTCAACCTTATCGTTGTCCAGCAGTTCGGGCATGAGATCCATCGCGTCTTCCAGCTGTGGCTCAAAATCTTCCTTGGTGAAAGGCAGCTCCGTCGGGGAAAGTTTTGCCTGCTCATTTGATGGAATGTCATTAGGATCGATTAGAATTGAGCGGTGGGCATATGAGCCAACCTCCATAGTGCCTGAGGTCTGACGCTCATACATCTTCACACTCATATCCCTGATAATCGGATAGCCGATCTCTCCTTTTACATGGGCCAATTGTGGAATAGGACCGGCGTCAATCATTTGGTGAACAACCGGGGCCAGTGGAATTGCAGCACCGGCCATTGCACCTATACGCGGGCTCCAGACACCACAGCAGATAATTACATATTCAGCCTCAACATCACCGCGATCGGTCTTGACTCCTTTAATTTTTCCATCTTCAACCTCAATATCCAACACCTCGGTATTGGCAAAGACAGAGAGCGCTCCCATATCCTGAGCTTTTTCCCTCATAATCGTGCCTGCACGCAGGGAATCGACAACACTTACGGAAGGTGTGTAAAAGCCACCTTTAATTTTATCTCTGTTCAGCCAGGGAAAGAGTTTCACACAACCATCTACGTCAAGGAGCTCAGCCTCAATGCCCCAGCATTTCGCAGAAGCTATTCTACGTTTCGTATCAGCCACACTCGCGTCTGTTCTGGCCACCTCTATACCACCACAGATACGCTCAACACCCAGCTCTGCATATTGCCTTTTACTGTCCATGGTAAGTTGGGCCAACGGCTTTCCATTATCCACTGGAAATATAAAGTTGGATGCATGACCGGTGGATCCTCCAGGATTAGGAAGTGGTCCCTTGTCAATCAACAACATGTCTTTCCAGCCTCTTTCCGCAAGATGACCGACGACGCAATTACCTACAATACCGGCACCTATGATCACAACTTTTGCTTTTTTGGGAAACGCACTCATAACAGACCTCACTGCTTGTTTTGATGGTTAGGTGAATGAAGACTAAAATGTTAACTGACTTCTGACATGTTCCACGAAAAGCTTCGTGTGTTCTTCCAAAAGACGTGCGGTCATCTCCTCATCATGCTGCTCCAGAGCTGCCGCAATATCATTGAACTCTTTTTCAAGATTTTTCCAGTAACCGCCTGCGGCCCCGGAAAATGTCCAGATTCTTACCGCCTGGTCGTGCAGCCCATTCAGCATTTTTATCAGGAGCTCATTTCTCGTCGCATTATTGATGATTTGGTGAATCTCGCCATCAAGCCGAATCAGTTCCTTCGTTTCCTGTGTCGACCGCATATCCTCGATCCGCCGGCGAATTTCGGTGATTTCCTCATCGGTGATACGTGCTGCAGCCAGATTACCGGCCAATAGCACAAGATGTGATCGGATCTCGAAAACATCCTTTAGTTGTTGGAAGCTTACCTCTTCCACAAACGTCCCAACATTTGGGATAATCCGCACCAAGCCATCCATTTCCAAACGCATCAGCGCTTCGCGAACCGGCGTTCGACTCACCTCGAACGCCTCCATTAGCTCTTTTTCGCGAATAACCGCTCCAGGCTTTTGCTCCAAAAGGATGATCTGCCTCATTAATGCCTGATATACGTTTTTTTCGCCCATCGCTTCAGTAATGATACATTTCTATTGTGTTTGTATATGATCACCGATACAGTGATATACAACCAATATACATTGAATATACTTTTGTATAGTTTGTTGTATATCGTATGTCAAGACAAAAAAATATTATATTTTGAATTATTTGTTATTATGGAAATCTGACCAGCTGGAGAGCTGCAACCCTACGAGGATTGACGATCATCTCGGTATCAATGACAACCTAAACAAGAGTATCAGTATGCCAAAAGACCGATTATTACAGGCGAAAAGAATTGTTGTGAAATTAGGCAGCAATGTCATCACAGCAAAGGACGGTTTAGATCTGCAGGTAATAGAGATAATATCCAACCAGATAAGCACCCTCATGAGCCGAGGAATCGAAGTTATCCTGGTTTCGTCGGGAGCCATGGCTGCCGGGATGAGAAAAATGGAGATGGCTCGTCGCCCCGATGAGATACCTAAACGCCAGGCGATTTCTGCTATCGGCCAGAGCGGGGTTATGAATGCCTACGAAAAATGTTTTTCCAAGCATGGAATAAAAATTGCTCAGATTCTATTGACTGCAGATGACCTAAACAACCGGAAGCGATATCTCAATTCAAGAAATACACTGCACACTCTCATTGATTGGAAAATCGTCCCCATCATCAATGAGAACGACACTATCATGGTAGAAGAGATAAAACTGGGCGACAATGATAATCTCGCAGCCATGATCTCATTAC
Source organism: uncultured delta proteobacterium (assembly GCA_963835305.1). GTDB lineage: Bacteria > Desulfobacterota > Desulfobulbia > Desulfobulbales > Desulfocapsaceae > Desulforhopalus_A. The sequence goes on along the minus strand of CAWIEU010000002.1, from coordinate 31,582 downwards.
TGATGGATGCCGATTTCTTGTTCATTCTGACCGATATCGATGGTCTGTATGATAAAGATCCCCGGCAATTTGCCGACGCCGAATTGATTCCAAAGGTGCGGCAGATCAAAAAAGAGATCAAGGATTACGCGAGCAGTATTCCCGGTGCCCTTGGTACTGGTGGAATGCTCAGTAAAATTCATGCCGCCCAGAAAGTTACTTCGGCAGGAATCCCCATGATAGTAGCCAGAGGAAAGGAGGAAAGCGTGTTACTGAAACTCTTCGACGGCCAGGCGCTCGGCACCTATTTTGTACCTAAAGAAGGCAAAATGGCCAGCAGAAAATGCTGGATTGCACATACTTTGGCACCCAAGGGTAGTATCATTATTGATGACGGTGCAGTTCGTGCTGTCAGACAAAACGGCAAGAGTCTGCTCCCTATAGGTGTTATCGCGGTAGAAGGAGATTTTGAAGAAGGGGCGGCTGTTGATTTCAAGACATTGGGAAATGAAGTTATTGGAATTGGGCTGGTCAATTACAGGTCTTCAGACATCAATTTGATCAAGGGGCTAAAATCATTTCAGATCAAAAGTTGTCTCGGTGGCAAACATTACGATGAGATCATTCATCGCGACAACCTTGTTTTGAAGGATTACTGACAATAAACATTGCCCGACGAGGCTTACCAGCATTGTCTGCTTCCTCTGTATAAAGGAATCGCCGATCGCAGGATTTCATGCAATTATACGTGCTCATTCAACTTCTTCCCTGAGCTATTTCGTTGATTTACACAGCTGAATCAGTTCATTTCCACTTGCTATGTGGTCTTCAATGACTTCCCTTGGCTATCCATATCTTGCGGCTTAGGAGCCCGATGGACAACAACGTCGTTCCTCTCCACCGGACTCATGACTCTTTCACTATGCTTTTACAAAGCTGGTCAACATTGATAAACAAACTCGTAAAAACCTCAATATTTGAGATGGCTAAGTAAAAAACTTCATATGCGAGACGCGCAAAATTTCTATTATTTCGACGTACTAGAGTACGTCGTAATGGTAGAAATTTTGCGGCAATGAAGCAGATGAAGAATTTTTACGACGCCATCAACATTGCCTACCACCAAAGATCACTCCTCGAAGGTGACATCCACATTCAATTGATCTCCTATCCGGGCCAATCCATCCTCTATGGCATGCAGGGATAATTGCGATGGGAGTTCAACAGTAATCATCATAGCATAAATGGCTGCGCCGCTCTCGGGAGACCTTCTCATTTCCGTGTGCAGCGTGCTGATGTTGATACCGTTATCAGCAAGATACCGGCTTACATTGTAAACAATTCCCGCCTGATCAAGCCCTTCCACATGTATAGTCTTGGTCAGTATATCTGTTTTTTCTTTCGGTGCCTCCAGGTCAATCTGCCGGATAAAAGCCGTAATACCTTTTTCCCTCTCCAGCCTGCGACACTCTGATGAGAGTTTATCTTCTGCGCCCTCAACGTTTCCGGCCGGCGTAGACAATAACAACAGAATAGCAAACTCCCCGGCAAGATTCGTCATGGTGGATTCTTCCAGGTTGTAGCCATTCTCATAGATGACCCGGGAAAGATCCGCAACGATTCCGGGCCGATCCTTACTAAAAGCGGTGAGTAAAATTTTCTTTGACATGATTCTCCTCCCAATGATCCGATATGAGGTATAGTAGTGGCCGCTGCCAATTGCTAAAGCCTTAGAATGTGTTCCCCATCAAGAATACCCCGAACCTTCAATTTTATCGATACCGACTTTTATCCGCAAGAAACTATACGCATCTCGTTAATCGAAAAGAAAATATTATTTCAACCCAGGCCAGGGGCATCCATACAGGTGAGCGGTTGGGAATTCGCTCCCTTGCATAGCTGAGGGTTTGACCATTACTTGGGATGCTCCTGTGAACGGTAGCCTTTGATATAATAAAACAAGGCGAAACAGAACCTCGACGAAAGCAGTTGGTTTGAGTATAGTCACACATCCTCTCTATTCGTACATGAAGAGGCATAACCACAATTGGTAACCTGGCAAGAGGTTTTCGCACGAGTATCCGAGGTGAAGGGTCAACGGGTCAACAACCGACAACTACTCATAAGACAACACCCTCGCACCAAAATACACGTCTTGTTAGGTCTTCAAGCAAAGCATATACAAATATAGGCTGCACAACCAGGTACGCATTCTATCTTTGGGGAAGAAGGATTAATGCCGGCACCAGTTACCGGTGCAATACCTTTTCTCGAATCGGCAATGTCAATTATCTGTTTGAAATAGGCTGGGCTTGTTGACCAAATAGCTGATCGGGATTCAACTCCATATGACGATACATTATTAACAATTAAATGCGTGTTGGCTCCGTACTGACATGCTGAAATATACTAAAAATACAAATAGCTTAAAACATCATGAGTGATAACAATATATATAAGGAATTGAAGAAACAGATCATCTCCCTGGAACGAAAACCGGGGGAATTAATCCGCGAAAAAGAAATAATGGAAACATGTGGTGTCAGCCGTACACCAGTCCGAGAAGCACTCATGCGGCTCGAAATGGATGGTTTAGTGCGCATTATTCCCAATGCCGGCACGTTCGTGGAAGAGATCACTTTCCAGAAACTCAAAGATGTCTTTGAGATTCGATCACACTTTGTGAGATTGGCTGGTAAGTTAGCCGCAACGCGCATCTCAGATGAGGAAATCCTTGAAATTCGTCGTCGTATAGAAGATATGAAGTCGACCAAAGACACAAAAACTTTGATGGAACTTGATAATGAGATTCACCTAATCATCAGAAAGGCAACTAAAAATGAGATCTTGGTAAAAACGTTAAGTGGCCTCCATGATCAAGCAGTGAGGATCTGGAACTCTGTCGGAACCGAGGAAAGATATTGGGAGAAACTTTCTACGGAATTTGAAGATATAGCGACAGCTCTGGAGCAACACGACGAAGAAGCGGTCGCCCGGCTTCTTGAAGAACATGTGAACGTTTTTTCAGAACAACTCAAAGGTCAGTTAACGTTTAAGGTCCCTTAAGTGTATCTTGTGTAGTGTCTTGATTTCTCCTTGGGCAACCTGGCCGATTGCACTTCGTACGGCATCCCGCAGCCCGTCATTCAAGGTGGCATCAAATCCGGCACCGTTGAGGTCGGCGGGAATGACGATTGCTTCCAAGGCAATAATATCGCTTTTCACCCAGGCTATGCTCCAGATCCTCCGGGATAATATGATCGAGGAAATCAAGCTGAACCATAGCAAATGAAACACCATGCTTCTCTGTATTAATTAGGTTTGGACCGAGTCCCACTCAAAATCAGCTGTTTTTGTCATACCAATATAAGGTATAGAAATACTTGCGTCAGCACAAATATATGGCTATTTGTATGGCTAAATAGCCATTGCCAATATCTTGAAAAAGTCTCACACAAATCCACATAAAATAAAAAAGGCACTTAGCTCGACCACGAGTTAAGTGCCTTTTTTTATTGGTACGCCAGGCAGGATTCGAACCTGCGACCTACGGATTAGAAGTCCGTTGCTCTATCCAGCTGAGCTACTGGCGCTTATTTTTTATAGTTGCTTAAGCTGCTGTGAGGTACGCACAATCAGCGACGACATAATACTCAAAGTTCGTCAAAAAGCAACTCCATTCTTCTCGTTACTCCACATCTTTCGCTCTTTTCCAGACCGGGCCGTTCTCTGTGTCGATGATGACAATGCCCTTTCCGGCAAGTTCTACCCTGGCTTCATCGGCGGTCTTCCAGTCCTCCAGCAAACCTGGCCTGCTCTCTGCGCTGGATAAGCGCATTCACATCGGGAGCCAGGGGACAGCACTGCAGCCGAAACACATTCAATATTTGATTCAACCTGTCGAGGCTTTCCAGGATATAGATTTTCGGTCCTTGACCCTTTTCCCAAACTACCGGAGTGCGACCGGAGATATTTCCCAAGGTGTTTCCTGGATACCGCTAACGTTTGATTATGATGCGCTGTGGTGCACAATGATTTTTATTTATTAGTCGAAGGTGGGATAAAGTGAAATTATGTGGACTTACTTACAGATATCATTCATTGTGTCGGGATATCTATAAACCGCAGAGTTACTAGGTTAGCTGGTCATTACTTGAGTCATATCTAGAAATGAAAAAGGATAATTAAAAATCTGATTATCCCTCTTGCTCAGCAAGTTTCAAGAGGCGCAGAGGTTCAGGCTTTGTATTTGCAACATGCTTTATCAATTTTCCCATCATTGCGCCTATGTAAAATCGGTTATTAACCCGAAAACAAAATTCAGCCAAATAACGTGGCAAATGCTTTGAGCTTATGGAATGACATGTTCCGCCAATGAATTGCCCTTTTTACGTTGCTGATCATGGTGTTGACCCTATGAAAGATTCTATTGTCTGGATCTTTATAAATTTCAGAGGCATTGATTTTGCCTTGAAATCCAACGATATCGGATAAGCAGTTAAAAGGATTGAAGGCGTCAGAAACAACAAGCGTGTCTGCATGAAGGTGTTTTTGAGACCAGGGTGTTACTTCTGATGAGTTGAAGGCTGAAATTTTACTCATCCTCACATGAATAGGGTGACCTTTTACGTTACGCGAAACAGCAGCAAGGAAGGTCGTTTTACCAGGTGCTCCTCGACCTCGTTTACCACCACTTTTCTTGCCGCCCCAATAAACGTCATCCAGTTCAACGAAGCCTTCAAGGAAATTGAACCGAATTCTTTGCCATGTCATCTCCTCCTATTGTTTTAGGTAAGAGGAGTATGACACACCAGGGGTATCATATAGTGAGTACCTTGGACTTTTTTTTCACAAGCGGAGTATCAGGGGTAATCAGAATTGATGGCATCGTAAAAACTCTTCATCTGCGTCGTTGCTGCAAAATTTCTATCATTACGACGTACTCTAGTATGCCGAAATGATAGAAATTTTGCGCGCCTAGCATATGAAGCTTTTTACTTGGCCATCTGAAACTTTAGGTTTTTACGAGATTATCAGAATTAAAAATGCGAAAAAATTATATCGATTACCTACGAGTAGTGGGGGCAATTGCTGTCATAATGATACATGCCACAGCTCGACACTTCCAAATGATGGATGAATTAGGAAGTCCAGAATGGTGGTTGTCTAACATACTGAATTCAATGTCTCGTTTTTCAGTACCGTTGTTTGTGATGATCTCCGGTGCGGTTTTGTTAGGTAAGCCCATGAGCACTGCCGATTTCTACAAAAAAAGGGCGTCAAGACTGATTCCGCCATTAATTTTTTGGACTATTTTTTTTATTGCCTTCAAGGTTTATAGAGGAATGAGTATAAAGTCACTTATGTGGTTTTTGAAGGTTGGACTTTTTGTAGAAGGTCAGGCATACTATCACTTATGGTACTTGGTAATGTTTTTGTGTCTGATGATGTTTGCTCCATTTATAAATATATTTTTAAATGGAAATAAGCCAACGCGTTCGGATCTGCTTATTTTTTTAATGATTGTTTTTTTATTTTTTACTCTTAACGGAATATCATCTCTAGGTTATGCATTATTCGACCTGAAAATATCTTGGTTTAAATTATTTCCTTGGTATATAGCATACTTTATCGCTGGGTATTGGGCAGATAAATATGGTTTAGAGATAAACATCAGCGCCTTATTTCTGGCTATCGTTGTTGTTCTTCTTATGATGATAAGTGCGGGGCTAAATTATTTTGTGGCTAGTTCATTTGGTGTTCTTAGGAGTTCTGTTGTTCTAAATAACTGTGGGCCACTTGTTTTTATTATAACCGTTTCGATATTTCTGTTTGCTCGTAAATATTCTTATTCTTTAAAAGAAAATAAAATAATCACATCAATATCAGAGGCGTCATTTGGAATTTACCTTATTCACCCAGCGTTCATTAATATTATATCTCATAATATTAATTATATATCTAACAAAATCATCTCCATCCCGATCGTCATTGTACTCACCACCGTAGCTTCCTTTATAACAATACACAGTATCAGAAAAGTATCTTTTGCGAGGACTATATGTTGATCGTGGAGTAAACGACCACGGAAGTTCGGGTAAGTAACCTTCTTTTTCCTTATGTGAGTCTCACAACATTGATGGCGTCGTAAAAACTCTTCATCTGCTTCGTTGCTGCAAATTTTCAATCATTACGACGTATCTTAGTACTGCGAAATTATTGAAAATTTGCGCTCCTCGCATATGAAGCTTTTTACTTAGCCATCTAAAATCTAAGGTTTTCACGAGTCCATCAACATTGATGATTTCCTAAAAAGTCACTTTGTGAGTAGGGATGGAGTCTGGAAAAAGCTCGATATACGAGGCGTAGTGTCTGAAACGGCAATTTGGTAGTACATGTGGTACAGCTAATTGCCGTTTCAGACCTACAACGAAGTAGATGGAGCTTTTTACGAGTCCATCAACATTAAGATCCTTTGAATCTATCGTTTAAATATACTATTTTTGATTCGAATACTTGCAGTATATTTTGCTTGCTTCCATTTAGACATACCCCGACCATAAACAGAATATGACCGTGATTAATTCCGGGCATCGAGCAGATCGCCCTATACCGCCAACCCCAAAGACAAGACCTCGACCGGAAACGAAAAAAGGACCTACAGCCAAATAGCCATAGGTCCTTAATTATATCGACACGCCAGTCAAAACACACACAAACGTGTCAGTGATTAGAAGTCCGGTGTTCTATCCGGCTGAGCTACTGGCGCTTAATTGGTTGTAGTGTTGAATTTACTGCGACGACCTAATACTCAAAGTTCGTCAAAAAGCAACTCCATTCCTGTCGTTACTCCATATCCCTTGCTCTTTTCCAGACCGGACCGTTTTCCGTATCGATGACGACAATCCCTTTCCTGACAAGTTCTTCCCTGGCCTCGTCGGCAGCCTTCCAGTCTTTCAGCAATCTGGCCTGTTCTCTCCGCTGAATAAGGGCATTGACGTCGGGAGCAAGAGGACAGCCCTGCAGCCGGAACACATTCAATACTTGATTTAGCCTGCCAAGGCTCTCCAGGATATGCGTTTTCTGATCCTTATCGAGATGCTTCACCTGGAGGATGGGATAAAGTTTTTTGATAAACTGATAAATTGCCCCCATCCCCTTTGAAACGTTCAGGTCATCATCCATCGCCTCGAAAAACTGGTTTTCCATGGCCGAGACAAAGGCAGTGACCTCGGGATGGGGTTTGCCGGATGGCAGGCAGTTCAGTTTGCAGGTGAATTCATCGAGTCTTCTGAGGGCGGTACGGACATTATCCAATCGCTTAAACGAAAAATTCAACGGCTTCCGGTAGTGCACGGAAAGCAGCATAAACCGTACTTCGCGTCCGGTATAACCACGCCGCATGAGTTCCCTGAGAGTCACGTTATTGCCGGCATCAACGGACATATTCTTGCCGTCAACCAGCACCAGTTCAGAATGCAGCCAATAATTGGCCAGCGGCTTGCCGGTCAGCGATTCGGCAATGGCGATTTCATTTTCATGATGCGGAAAAATCAGGTTCCTGCTTGAGGTATGAATATCCATGGTTGGCCCCAGATTCCTGGTTGCCATGGCTGAACATTCCACATGCCAGCTGGGACGGACATTTCCCCAATCCGTTTCAAAGAAGATGCCCTTTTTCAGCTCACTCAATGTCGAGCGTTTGAGGAGGGTGAAATCCCGGGGATTATCCTTTTCATAGTTATCCAGATCAACCGTTTTACCGAGCTGAATCTTGCTCAGGTCGATGCCCGAAAGCCGGCCATACTTTTTAAATTTGGAAATATCGAAGTAAATCGATCCGTGTTTTTCATAGGCATATCCTTTATGGATAAGCTCGTGGGCGATCTCAATCATGTCGGCCACATGTTCGGATGCCATGGGATACCCTTTGGCCCGCTTGACTCCGAGCGTATCCATATCCTCCATAAAGCCGGCGATGTACTGTTGAGTATACTCCCGTAACGGTTTTTCCGCTTTTTCCGCCCCGGCGATGGTATTATCGTCGATATCGGTGAAATTCATATAGGCATCGACCTGCAGCCCTTTAGACTCCAAGGTGCGGGTAATCAGGTCCGAGACTATGAATCTTCGACAGAGGGAGAGGTTGGCCGGCTCATATGCGGTAGGCCCGCAGGAATAGAAAGTAGCGTGCCCCTCCCGTTGCGAGACGAACTCCTCCTTTCTCTTGGTCATCGTATTGAAAAAACGCAGTTTCTTTTTGCCATCCACTTTCTTGGGAGGCGTAAAAAGCGGTGTACTGAGGTACCGTTCTCCGCCGTCGGGCAGAATGACGACAACCAGGCCGCTCACCAAACCTTCAGCATATTTGAGGGCGGCAGCCATGGCGCCGCCGCTGCTCATTCCTACCAGCATGCCTTCGTTGCCGGCGAGCTTTCTGGCCATGCTGAAAGCATCTTCATCGTCAACCACGACGATTTCGTCGGGAACCGATTTATCGAAGATGCCGGGCTTATAAGACTCTTTCATGTTTTTCAGACCCTGGATTTTGTGGTCCAGATGTGGCTCCACCGCGATAACCTTGACATGGGGCTGAAATTCATGAAACCAGGCGCATAACCCCATGATAGTTCCCGAAGTCCCGAGCGTAGCCACCAGATGGGTTACCCTACCCTCCGTCTGTTGCCAGATTTCAGGAGCGGTATGATTGTAATGAGCCCGCCAGTTAGCCTCGTTATTGTATTGATCGGTCAAAAAATAGCGATTCGGAAATTCTCTCACCATGGCGTAAGACTTTTCAATTGCCCCATCGGTCGCTCTATTGGCGGGAGTAAGCAGAATCTCGGCACCATACGCCTGCATGATTTTTCGCCGCTCGATACTGGCGGATTCCGGCATAACCAGAACGCAGCGATAGCCTTTTGCGGCACAAACCATGGCAAGGCCGATACCGGTATTGCCGCTGGTTGCTTCAAGAATAATTTTGTCCCCAGTCAGGGCTCCGCTCGCTTCACCTGCCTCAATCATGGAAAGGGCAATACGTTCCTTAATCGAGCCGCCGGGGTTGCAGGATTCGAGTTTACCGAATATCGAAACTGATGGACTCTGAAAAAGTCGATTAATCCGAATAAGCGGAGTATTGCCGATAGCGCTTAATATGTCGTTATGTAACATTTTTTATTGCTCATAATAACAAGGGATAACTAAGGTAAACATCCATTCCGCTTACCGGGAAGTCGAGATGATTTATGTAAAAGTTCATAGAGAATAGCGAAATGCTCACATAACGCCGGGCCTGTAAACGTTTACTGATTTATTCCGCTTTTCTCTTACATGCCTCGGCAAGATACCAAAACTGCATAAGTGCTTCCCGACATTTCTCATCTGCAATACATTCAACCTGCCGCTGGAACGCTGCTATTTTTTCTTCACTTGGTCTGACAAATCGTACCGCAGGACCGGATTTCTGATCAGAGGTCTGAGTCTTGTCCTTTTTGCCTTTGGACAGAACCATCTTGATATCCTTTAGCCTCGAAAGCCGTAAAAAGCTATTCAGGGTATCCAGCAGCTCAAGTTTTTCATATTGGTATTGCTGCAGCCAGGAAGAATTGACAACTTCCAGCCAGAGCACACCTCGCTCGATTTTTAAAGGCTGGGCATGCTCATTCATCTCTTCCCCGACGAGCTCCGTCCATCTGGGGAAAATGGAATGCAGATCGAGCTGTATTTCCCAGCCTCTTTCATGCACAAGGTTGGGGAGTAATCGTGAGATCCTGTTTTGATTGTTTTTTTCCTTTCCGGCCATTATCGTTACGTAACCGTTCATCGAGGATAGCAATCGTTTAACCGGATTGCATGTTTAACATTCCTCCATATGCAGCAAATGATCAGATCGCGGTGCAAAGAGGGCGGGTTTAGAACCCGCCCCTACGTGCCCATCGGTCTGCTTATACGCATAGCTAGAGCACTGAAGATTTTTTACCAATCAATCATCACAACTCTTTACCTAGAAAAATCACAATCTGCAAGCTCCGGAAGAGTTGCAAAGCCTGATCAAAAACAAAAAACCCGCACTCCTCAAGAAAGGAGTGCGGGCCGGATACCATCGGACGGACTGGAGAACGATTAATAAATGGTCAGATATTCGTCAACTTCCCAATCGGTTACAGCAGTTCTGAAGCTATCCCATTCTTTCTCTTTTGCTTCAATGTATTTCTCATAAATGTGAGCACCGAGGGTTTCTTTGCCCAGTGGATTGGCCTTCAATTCAGCGATTGCTTCTTTCAGGTTTGCGGGCATGACCGCGATGCCGCACTCTTCCATTTCCGCACTGGTCATCTTGAAAATGTCACGCTTGACTTCGGCGGGCGGAGTAAGGTTATTTTTCACACCGTCAAGACCGGAATTCAACATCATGGCAAAAGCAAGGTAAGGGTTGCAGGTCGGATCCGGGCAACGGATCTCGGTTCTGGTGGACAAGCCGCGGGCTGCCGGAATACGAATAAGAGCAGAGCGGTTGGAAGCCGACCATGCACAATAAACAGGAGCCTCATAACCAGGAACCAGTCGCTTGTAGGAGTTTACCAGCGGATTGGTTACAGCTGAAAATGATACGGGCATTTTTAAGTGCGCCGGCGATATAGGAGTAAGCAACTTTTGACAGCTTCAGCGGATCGGACTCGTCAAAAAATGCATTGGTACCGTCCAGATTAAACAAGGACTGGTTGGTATGCATACCGGAACCATTGATGCCGAAAATCGGCTTAGGCATAAAGGTTGCATGCAGACCATATTTGGCAGCGATTGACTTGACAACCCATTTGAAGGTTACGGTATTGTCGGCTGCAGCCAGTGCATCGGCATATTTAAAGTTAATCTCATGCTGTCCTTCCGCCACCTCATGGTGGGAAGCCTCAATCTCAAAACCCATTTTTTCGAGGGTTTCGATGATCTCACGACGGCAGTTATTGCCGGTATCCTCGGGATCAAGAGAAAAATAACCGGCAACATCATTGGTGATAGTGGTGGCCAGCCCGTCCTGGTCTTTTTCGAACAGGAAGAATTCCGCTTCGGTTCCAACATTCATGGTATAAGCCAAGTTTCTTGGCTTCGGCCAGAACACGCTTGAGATTTACCCGAGGACAACCGGAAAAAGGGGTGCCGTCCGATTTATAAACATCACAAATGATTCGTGCGGCAGCGATACCATCTTTATTTCTCCAGGGGAGAACGGTGAAGGTATCATAGTCGGGCTTGAGATACATATCGGATTCATCGATGCGAACAAAACCATCAATGGAAGAACCATCGAACATCATGTCCCCGTCCAGAGCTTTTTCAATCTGGCTTTTGGGAATCGCAACGTTTTTCATAAAACCAAAGATATCCACAAACTGGAGGCGAAAAAATTGAATATTTTCATCCTCGATGATTTGCATAATTTCTTCTCTAGTCATTTCAACAATCTCCTTTCTAATCAGTAATTTTTTTTCCATTGCCAGCATTGTTACTTCCGGAATCAATTAATTCCTCATAACATTTCTGACGGTATTTGCAACAAACAAATGAAATTTCATTACATGTTTGTCATTTTTTTACAGCAGCTTCGCCCTCTCAACCGACCGGCAAAAAACTATAGCCTTGCGGTTAGTCTATTTTGCTGAATGGCTGATGAAATGCAGAATGCCCTCTGTAATCTCTTTCACAAACTCTTCGTCGAGCAGCTTTTGCCCTCTGGAATCAAGCACATAAAACACATCTATCAACTGCTCCACCTCTGTTGCTATATATGCTTTATGGATATTCAGACCAAAATCCGCCATCGCCTGGGTAATATGGTAGAGTTGGCCGGGCAAATCCGCCGCATATACCTCAATAACCGAATACTTCTCGGAACTATCATTGTCGATAACGATTTTGGAAGCTACATCCCCCACCATCTGTGCCCGTCTACCGTAGGTTGAGGACAATTTACCGTACAGACGATGGCTGAGCCCCATTCTGTGCTCTATAGCCAGATCAAGCTGGTCGTTAAGTGCCTGCCAGTTTCTCTCTGCAAAACTCAGGCCATCAGTCGAACGAACATCTATCACATCAACAACGGTGCCATCGGCCCAGGTAAAAATCTGGGCTTTGGCCACGGAGAGATTGTTCAACGCCATCACTCCGCAAATCTTGGCCAACAGGCCGGGCCGGTCCTTGGTCATGATCAGCAGCGACCAATTTTCATCATTTTCGTGGGCGATAATCAGCGACTTCTGACGAATTCGTTGGAAATTGTCCCCAAGAGTCAAGATATGCTCGGCAATCATTTCCGGAGAAAAAGAGAGGATATAATCGGTACTCAGAATTTCCGGATCTATTCTCAGATCCCTGTTGCCCTTTAACTGCACACGGATCTGTTCCCGCAGCCACTCTACTCCCTGTTCTTCATGGGCCGTTACATCGTGGATATCATGACGGCCATGATCCAGGTAAGGATAGACTTTCAGGTACAGTTCTTCCATCAGGGCAGCTTTCCAGTCACTCCAGGCCGACGGCCCGGTGGCTTTTGAATCTGCAACGGAAAGGAGATACAACATGGACAGCCGGTTAAGATCACCGATTGTTTCCGCACACCTTTTGATAAAAATCGCATCGTTTAAATCACGGCGTAAGGCATTTTCCGGGATAAAGAGATGATAACGAATAAGAAAACAAAGAGTGTCGCATTCTTTTTCGGAAAAACAAAATCGTTGCCCTATCTTCCCGGCCAGCGACGCTCCCTCAAGGGAGTGATCCCTGCCGGACCCCTTGCCGATATCATGCAGCAGAGCCGCGAGGTACAAGACTTTCAGATCCTTTATATTCTGTACGGCACTGGTCTCGGAGGCAATCAGGGCATGAAGTTCAGCTACTGCCTGCAGGGAGTGGCGATCGACGGTATAGATATGGTACAGATCATGCTGAGCCAGACTGGTAATTCTGGAAAATTCAGGGATGCAGGCAGTCAAAACCCCCGTCTCCAGCATGGTTTCAAGAACCATTGCAATATCTTTTGCTTCAAGGAGTAAGGTAAAAAAGGTTTTGGCAAATCTTGGAGAAGTCCGCTCTTTGTCCGTGAGCAGATCCACAAACCCCAAAATAGCTTTACGGGTTCTGTGATGCATCGGCAGACCCGTGCGAGCCATGGCCAGAAATACCCGGATGAGCGTCTGCGGTTTGGCAATGAGCTGTGATCTTGTCGCGGTAAGATGTACTCGTCCGGTCCTGATTTCTATACCGCTCTCCACAACCTTATCGGCAACCATCTTATTTTTACCGGCCAACCCCAATACCTCGTCGACATGGTCGAAAAAGAGGTCACTGGTGAGACTGATGGTCTGCAGAGCGCTGTAGATATCGCGCATAAACAGCTCGACCCCCCGAACACCTTTTTTTGTCAGGTATTTAAAAGCTTCGGCCACCTCTTCCTGCTGCTCAAAATAGAGCTGGTCGTTCTTGCGGTTACTGATAAAATGCAAATAACAGCGCAGGCGAACGAGCGTATTCCTGGCTTCAATAAAATCTTTCGTCTCTTCCTCAAGCAACAGACCCGCACTCTGGATGTCGCTCAGGCTGTTGAGGCCGAAAACGACTCGCGCCGTCCACATCATGGCCTGAATATCGCGCATGCCGCCCCGTCCCTCTTTGATATGGGGCTCCAGAAGATAGCTGTGACTGCCGAACCGTTCACGGCGAGCCTGACGATGCGCCTTCATCTTCTCGACAAATTTTTCACGATGCCCGTCAACATAGGCTTTGCGATATGCTTTCAAAAGATCGTCAAACAAGCCCTGAGAACCGTAGATCAACCGGGCATCAAGCAGGGCGACGAGGAAAAAATAATCTTCCCGTGCATGGCTCATCGACTCGGCTACGGTGCGGACGCCATGGCCGATTTCCAGGCCGGTATCCCACAGCGGATAGAGGACCGCATCAGTAATTTTGGCTATCTGCTTCTTGACCTTTGGATGATAGAGGATCATCAGGTCAACGTCCGAATAGGGGAATAACTCCTTCCGCCCGAATCCTCCCAGTGCCAGAAGAGCTATTCTTCCGTCACTTTCCGGTAGTTCGGTTCGCCTATAGTTATTGACGATGTAGTCATCCACTATCCGGCAATGCTCGGCTAAAATTCCCTCTCCGTCACCGCCTTTTGCCCAACTCTCCTCAAGGGCTTTTCGTTGGGCACGAAATGCAACTATCATTCATTACACCGCATCTCGATCTTCCTCACCTGTTCGCACCCTCACCACACGTTCAATCGGCAAAACGAAAATCTTACCATCGCCGATCTTGCCGGTGTTCGCAGCGCCCCTGATCGTTTCCACCACCTGACCGACCTGATCGGCGGCAACAACAATCTCAATTTTCACTTTTGGGATAAAGTCAACGACATACTCCGCACCACGATAGATTTCAGTATGCCCTTTCTGACGACCATATCCTTTAACTTCAGAGATGGTCATGCCTGTTATCCCGATACCATTCAGGGCATCCTTTACGTCATCCAGCTTAAACGGTTTAATGATAGCTTCTATCTTTTTCATAACCCTTCCCTCCTTAAGACACCTGAGTATCATGGCATTTTATGACATACAGATGCCTCGTGTTGACAAAATCAACCGAACGATCCGAAGAAAACCGCAAGCCGATTTTCCATCGATCAACCGGCAATCACTCCTTCCCGATTACCCATTCGGCCGCCTGCTCAATATGTGGCAAAGGTAACACATTATATACATATCTGTACACCGGCAAGTTCCGCTTGACACTTCGCAAACTAATTTTACCGGGATAATTCCGACGATTTCATAAAAAGTGATCGGAATCGCCAAATTGGACTCTGGAAAAAGTTCGATATGCGAGGCGTAGTGTCTGCAACGAAGTAGATCGGGCTTTTTACGAGTCCATTAATTTATGATAATCTCGAAAAGACCTTAATTTTAAGATGGCTAAGTAAAAAGCTTCATATGCGGGGCGCGCAAATTTTCAATTATTTCGGGGTACTAAGGTACGTCGTAATGATTGAAAATTTGCAGCAACGAAGCAGATGAAGAGTTTTTACGACGCCATTAATTATAGGCGGTTTCTGAATGCTCGGTATAATCCATGCCCTCAACCTCTGCATCTTCAGCAAGTCGCATCCCCAGGACACCATGGATAACCTTGAAAAGAATCCAGCTGATAACAAAGGCGTAGCCGGCAACGACCACAACCCCCAGCAACTGCTTACCCACCTGCGAGGCATTACCAAAGAAGAGACCATCCACTCCCCCCGGATTTACTGAAGTTGAGGCAAAAAAGCCCAGACAAATGGTACCCACGATACCACCGACACCATGAATACCGACCACATCCAGAGAGTCGTCCAGCCCAAGTTTCGGCTTGAGGTTGACAGCCAGATAGCAGACTATTCCGGCAATGCAGCCGATAATGATGGCTGAGTTGGGGCCGACAAAGCCCGCCGCGGGGGTAATAGTGGCCAGACCGGCAATGGCTCCCGAAGCTGCACCAAGGGTCGTTGCCCTTTTCTGGAAGAACCATTCCATAATTACCCATGTCAGCATTCCCGCCATACCGCCGAGATGCGTTGACACAAAGGCAGTTGCAGCTATATCATCGGCAGCAAGGGCGGAACCGCCGTTAAATCCAAACCAGCCGAACCAGAGTATGCCGGTTCCAAGCATAGTCATGGGAAGGTTGTGAGGCATAAAATTTGTTTTTCCATATCCTTTGCGGGAACCGAGCACCAGGACTCCCGCCAGCGCGGCTGCGCCACAGGTCGCATGGACGACCAGTCCTCCGGCGAAATCAAGCACCCCCAGATTGGCAAGCCAGCCGCCTTTTCCCCAGATCCAGTGGCAAACGGGGTTATATACCAATATAGCCCAGAGTAGCGAGAAAACGAGAAAGGGAACAAAGCGTACCCGTTCGGCGAAGGCACCGGTAATCAGGGCCGGAGTAATAATTGCAAACATACATTGATAAATCATGAAAACGGTCTGAGGAATGGTCGTGGCGTAATCAGGACTGGGTGCATTGGTCACACCGTTGAGCGCAAACCAGGATAAATTACCGACGAAACCTGCCACATCAGGACCAAAAGACATGGAATATCCCAGATACACCCATTCAATTGATATAACCGAGATCAGGATCAGACTCTGCATGATGGTACCGAGAACATTTTTTCTCCGGACCATTCCACCATAAAAAAGCGCCAGCCCCGGAGTCATCAACAACACCAATCCTGCTGCCGCCAGGACAAAAGCGGTATCCGCCTTATTCATTCTTTTCTCCTCCCATACAATGTGCTAAACGTCCGCAAATCGACATTTGTTTGATTTTCTGACTTCAAGCTGTATCAATAATTATGCCAACCCCCCATCAAACTTCTATAAAATTGGTATTACTGCATTTTCATGAGTAACACGGTGCCAAAGTGCTCGCGCACAAGTCTTACATTTCTGTGATTTTTCAGACTGCCTCTTACAATTGTGTCGGATAGATCGGTTTTTCTAACATAAATGGCAGCAACAATAAGATCCCTCCATAACGATCGGGAAATTACTCGGGTTGGAAAGTGCTTCGGCCGTTTGATGAGAGAGCGCCATGGTCAGTCAGTTGAAACCGTTCACCGGGAATAGCAAAAGTGCTCGCATAACTCCAGGCCTGCAAAGGGCATGTAGGAGCGGGTTCTAAACTCGCCCTTCTGTGCACGTCGGCCTGATTGTGCGCATATGGATTGCCGCTGAACGGTTACAGTCAATTTTACATTTTATCTTGCAACGATATAGTATATACTTTGGCAACTTATCTACTACCCAGTAGTCCGTTTAACTCATTGACAATACGACAAGCTATACCCATCAACCCATAAAACCCGACAGCTTTTCATCCATGAGAGTCAACAGCAAACACTATCGTACAATCTGGCCGGACCCACAGGACGACCGGCGTATCTGTATTATCGATCAGAGACAGCTCCCCCATGAGTTTGTTATTGAGATACTTACCGCGTCGGAGCAGGTTGTTACAGCCATTAAGGATATGCATGTGCGCGGCGCGGGACTCATAGGCGCAACCGCCGGTTTCGGCATGTTCCTGGCAGCTCTGGAGGCGCCGGAACATGACTTCAATTCATATATGGAAAGTTTTGCCAAAACACTCGGCAACAGCAGGCCGACTGCACGGAACCTGATCTGGGCCATCGACCGGGTTCTTATGACGATGGCCGGCTCCCGGGATATTGCCCAAAAAAGAAAAATCGCTTTTACCACCGCCTGCGAAATTGCCGATGAAGATGCCCGTTTCTGCAAGCAGATCGGGGAGCATGGCCTGAAAATCATAAAAGAAATCAGCGACAGGAAACAGGGCGCTCCGGTAAACATTCTCACCCACTGCAATGCAGGCTGGCTTGCCTTTGTTGACCACGGCAGCGCTACAGCTCCGATTTACGCAGCACGCGATGCCGGTATTCCTCTGCATGTCTGGGTAGACGAAACCCGGCCATGGAACCAGGGCGCCCGGCTTACCGCCTGGGAACTGCAGCAGGAAAACATTGCCAACACCCTCATTTGCGACAACTGCGGCGGCCACCTGATGCAGCATGGCATGGTTGACATGGTCATTGTCGGCAGCGACAGAACCACGCACACGGGCGACGTGGCCAACAAGATCGGCACCTACCTTAAGGCACTGGCCGCTCGTGACAACAATGTTCCCTTTTATGTGGCCCTGCCATCGTCAACTTTTGACTGGAATCTTGACAACGGCCTTAAAATACCTATAGAAAAGAGATCAGGGACAGAAATTACTACCATCTGGGGAAAAGATGAAGACGGCGAAATCTCTACAGTTTCTTTGACAGCAGACGGGACTCAAGCGGTAAATTATAGTTTTGATGTAACACCGGCCAAGTTGGTAACTGGTCTCATTACCGAACGTGGGGTGACAAAAGCTGAAACAAAGGAAATCCACCGGCTCTTTCCGGAAGGTGGATCAGATAGATAGGTTTTCTGGAGAATTTATGACAAATCAACATGAGCAGAGAAAATTCATCCGTTACGATTCCCTGCACCTCCTCGATTATGTAGTCCTTGACGAAGAAGGCAACGCCGGCATCTACTCCATGGGCAGAACCATAGATGTCAGCGTTGACGGCCTAAAACTCGAAACGACGAACCCTCTAAACCCCGACACCCGACTGCTTGTTACAGTTGGTCTCGAGGACGACCTCGTCGATCTGGAGGGACGTATAACCCATGTCCATCCCCATGACGGCCGCTACCTCTCCGGCATAACCTTTCTTAAAATCAGCAAGGAAGGCAGGCGCGTCTTTGCCAGATATGTCGAAGCATTTCGACAGCGAAAGAAGGAACTGCAAGAAAAACAAGACGGAGCCACCGCATAGCGGCCTGGTTCCCACCTTCCGCCCCTCCTATAACTCTGCAATCGAAAGGAACCTCGGTGATTAATTCCCCGGTTGTATGCTTATTTATCGGTCACGCGACCCCATGCATAACTCCGCCTCCGTCGGGGCGGGTTTTAAACCCGTCCTGCTTCCAACCCGCCCGATGATTCCGAACAGGCATCCTCGGTTATGGGTACAATTGGTTGTTGTTCCTTAGTTTCATGGAGTCAGCAGGTAATTTTCATCCAATTGCCAATTCATAGGATTATTAACAATGTATTCGCGAAGACTGTTTAAATCACTTTCATCGCGAATGACATGTTCATAATAATTGCGCTGCCAGACTGGTATTCCCTGCATACCACGTATCTTGTTGATACGCCGCGCCGAAAAGGTCTTCAATTGACGTACAATCTCAGACAATGGACATGGTTTCGCCCCGCCGATAACAATAATTCCATGCAGATGATTAGGCATGATTACAAATGCGTCCAATTCGATTCCGGCAATGTGGTTAACCAAATCTTCCCATGTGTCTGTGACAATTTCACCGTATTTATTTAAAATTATTGGGTTTGTCGATTGATCGTCAGGGAATTGGACGGCGGAGGGAAGGGCGGGTTTAGAACCCGCCCCTACATCGCCTAACCATCATTTCATCAGATGGTGGGCATGATCAAATGCGTAATTAATAGGCCCCGGCATCAGTTAATCATATCCTTCCTGTGCCCGAAACTCTCTCTCCGTATTTGTTTAAAATTACTGGGTTTGTCCATTAGATCCTGAGTTGGACGGGCTTGAACCGCCCTACTCTCCAAAGCTCATGCGGCCCCGTGCTATGCTGGGCGGCCCAAACCCACTTCTGCGTACTCCATAATCCCATGAAGATGACTGGGCATAATACAAATTCGTCCAATTCAATCCCGGTAATATGGTTAATCAAATCCTTCCATATGTCGGGGACGTCTTTCTCCGTATTTGTTTAAAATTATTGGGTTTGTCCATTGGATCCTGGGGTTGGGCGGGTTTAGAACCCGCCCCTACATCACCAAAGCTCATGCGGCCCCGTGCTATTTCTGCGTAGGGGCGGGTTCCAAACCCGCCCTTCTGTCTACCCGTAATCCCATGCAGATGACTAGGCCTAATACAAATTCGTCCAATTCAATCCCGGTAATATGGTTAACCAAATCCTTCCATATGCCTGGGACGTCTCTCTCCGTATTTGTTTAAAATCATTGGCTTTGTCCATTGGATCCTGGGGTTGGGCGGGTTTAGAACCCGCCCCTACATCACCAAAGCTCATGCGGCCCCGTGCTAGTTCTGCGTAGGGGCGGGTTCCAAACCCGCCCTTCTGTCTACTCCATAATTCCTTGCAGATGACTGGGCATAATACAAATTCGTCCAATTCAATCCCGGTAATATGGTCAACCAAATCTTTCCATATACCCGAAACGTCTTTCTCCGTATTTGTTTAAAATCATTGGCTTTGTCCATTGGAACCTGGGGTTGGACGGGTTTGGAACCCGCCCCTACATCACCAAAGCTCATGCGGGCCCGTGCTAGTTCTGCGTAGGGGCGGGTTCCAAACCCGCCCTTCTGTCTACTCCATAATTCCATGCAGATGACTGGGCATAATACAAATTCGTCCAATTCAATCCCGGTAATGCGGTTAACCAAATCTTTCCATATACCCGAGACGTCTTTCTCCGTATTTGTTTAAAATTACTGGGTTTGTCCATTGGATCCTGGGGTTGGACGGGTTTGGAACCCGCCCCTACATCCGCAAATATACATTTCCCTCCACCATCAATTCAGATCCTTTCGGTTTCGGCCATAGACATCATCAAAGCGGACGATATCATCTTCTCCCAGGTAACTTCCATTCTGAACTTCGATGAGTTCCAGGGCGATGACTCCCGGATTCTCCAATCTATGCATTGTGCCGGCAGGAATGTAGGTTGATTGGTTCTCATAGAGCAAAATTTCCTGATCACCGTTGACGATCCGGGCTGTTCCGGAAACCACAACCCAATGTTCGTGGCGATGGTGATGCATCTGCAAAGAAAGTTTTGCTCCCGGAGTGACCGTTATACGCTTAATCTGAAATCGTGGCTGCTCTTCCAAAACAGTATAACTGCCCCAGGGTCTGTACACTGTTGTATGCAGACTGAACTCGCTCCTTTGCTCCTTTTTCAAACGGGTGACAACTTTTTTTACATCCTGCGACCTCGATAATGGAGCAACCAGGATGGCATCGGCGGTTTCAACTACTAGTGTGTCTTCCATACCGACAGTCGCGACCAGACTATTCTCTGATTTAATGAGGCAATTGCGGGTGTCCTCAAGCAGGACATCTCCTCTTGCGACATTTCCGTTGTCGTCTTTTTCCAATACGTCCCACAAGGCCTTCCAGGAACCTATATCGCTCCAGCCCAGGTCAGCGGCCACAACGGCGGCAATGGCTGTTTTTTCCATCAAGGCGTAATCAATCGAATCACTCGGACATCTGCTCATCGCCTTTTTTTCAAATCGATAAAATCGACCGTCTCTTGAACCTTTTTCCACCGCTTCAGTCATACAGGCGAGCATCTCCGGCGCAAATTTCTCCATTTCCTGCACGAATGTCTTCGCAGTAAAAGCGAACATGCCGCTATTCCAGAAATAATTCCCTTTGGCAAGATACTCTTTTGCGACGGCAAGATCTGGTTTTTCCTTAAAGGAAACGACCCGGTTATCCTCTCCCCGCTCAATGTACCCGTAGCCGGTCTCCGGTCCTGTCGGTTTGATACCGAAAGTCACAATCGCTCCTTCCACAGCCAGCTCAGCCGCCTGTCGGACAACTTCCACAAATTTATCGGCATGCATTACCACATGGTCCGCAGGAAGAATCAATAAAACAACGTCCTCTTCCAGCTTTCGGCAAAATTCCGCGGCTCCACAGATGGCCGGAGCTGTATTTCTGCCCATCGGCTCAAGGAGAATTGAAAAATCGTCAAAACATTCCAGCTCTTCCACCTGAATCTGAGTGATAAATCTATGCTCTTCACCCACTACTATCACAGGAGGCAAAACATCTGATAAATTATCAACCCGGAGCAGGGTCGCCTGCAACAATGAGACATGATCTATCAGCCTCAAGAGCTGTTTGGGATACAGTTCTCTTGATAACGGCCAAAGTCTGGAGCCCGTTCCTCCTGCCAAAATAACCGGTTGTATCTTTACCACCTGTTTCTCCTTATTTTTACACGCTAATTATCGGATAAAATCGAGCAATTCCTGGGTTTTTTCTTGCAGAAGTTCTGTTTTTTGCCTGCTCTCAACATTCAGGCGAAGCAGCGGCTCCGTGTTCGATTTACGAATATTAAAACGAAAATCGGCAAAGGCAATAGAGAGGCCATCGGTATAATCCCTTTGCCCATGGCCGTATTCCTCTTCTATCCGGGCGATAATCGCATCCGGATCATCTACCCGGCTATTGATCTCACCGGATACCGGAAAAGCGGCTATTCGATCGGCCACCAGTTCAGAGAGTTTTTTCCCTCCCTCGCAGAGCAGCGAAGCGACCAATAGCCAGGGAATCATTCCCGAATCGCAATACCCAAAATTCCTAAAATAATGGTGTGCGGACATCTCGCCGCCATAGATGGCATTTTCCCGGCGCATCCGCTCCTTGATAAAGGCGTGTCCGGTTCTGGTCATCACCGGAATCCCTCCGGCCTGCCGCACCTGTTCCTCGGTACTCCAGGTCAGACGAGGATCGTAAAGAATTTTCCCTCCGGGCTCCTTCTTCAACATCACTTTCGCCAGCAGGCCGACGATATAATAGCCCTCGATGAAATTCCCCTTTTCATCCCAAAGAAAACAACGGTCAAAATCACCGTCCCAGGCAACGCCGAAATCAGCTCCTGTTTCCCGAACCATCCGTGCTGTTTCGGCCCGATTTTCAGGGAGCAGCGGATTAGGAACACCATGGGGAAAAGTACCGTCGGGTTGGTGATGAACTCTTACAAACTGAAACGGCAGATGTGCTTCGAGCAGATCGATAATCGGACCGGCGCAGCCATTACCACTATTGACAACAATCTTCAGGGGTGTGAGGTTATTGGTATCGACATAGCCCAACAGGTGCCGGATATACTTTTCCTTGTTTTGAATATGCACTACCGTCCCCCGCACTTTTGCAGGTTCAGGCAGACTGTCTGTAACAATTAACCCCGACATCTCCTTCAGGCCGGATTCACCTGTTACCGGACGGGCACCCTTGATCACAAACTTCATGCCGTTATAATCGGCGGGATTATGGCTTGCAGTAACGATTACTCCGCCATCCACCCCTTCGGATTCCATACTGAAAGCGGCATGATAAATTTCTTCAGTCCCACAAAGACCAAGGTTCAGGACCTCGACTCCCATATCCTGCAATCCTGCGGACAGTGCCTGAACGAGATCGGCGCTGGACAACCGGATATCGTAACCGACGACCACTTTTTTCAGTTTGTACACCGCAGCAAAACTTCGTCCTATTTTCTCAGCCAGCTGGGGGTTTAACTCATCAGGCACTTTGCCCCTGATGTCGTAGGCCTTGAAACAGGGGAGAGCAATTGTATCCAATGTCATATTCCTTTTCTATAAAAAGCCGGTTATGTCAGCAAAAAATTATCATTTTTGATTATTGTAGCTGAAATCCTTAATCAATTTACCGATAATTTCCTTAATGGCCGGCGCAAGATCATGTATTTGAAAACCTACCAGGTAAAAGTCAGGATTAACATCACTTTTACACCACCTGCTGGTGGCGGAAAAAATAATTTCGTCCCTGTCTCTCATCTGGCTGGGCAGGCGCATCCGCAGACGATAATCCTCATTCGCCTCAACCGGATTTTCGCAGATCAGCATAATTCCCTGTTCTGAAATGTCGACCACATGGCCGAGAATTTTACGACTCATTCCATCAAAGACCCGGAGGTAATATACAAGATACCAACGGCCCACCTGTCGCAAATTTCTCCTTTCATCTTTCAGTACGCTGTCCGTCATGGTTTGTCCTCTCGGATTATACTAACTAATTCGACATCCCCCACAGCACCAATTTTTTCTCCACAAATCGCCACAACGCCAAGAACACCCGGGATCTCCCGGCTTTTTTCCAGAGCCCTTTTAATACCACCATTGCCGCCGGAACTGCGTCCTATCTCATTACCGAGCCGGGTTGCCGCTGCATCGGCAAGAGCAGTTGATCCGGCAATGACGGTCACCGAATCGGCCAGGCCAAAACTTAAGGAATGACCGACCGTTCCCGATGAAGTGCAGACAGCCAAGGGCAGACTTGCTCTTGCCAATTTCACTCCAACCCGCAGACTAAGAGAAGATTCCCCCGCGAATATTGCCACTGTGCAGTCCCGGCTCCTGTGAATATAAATATCTCCACCATTTTCCACCATCACTTCCAGGCATCCGCTGCGCAACAGACCTTTTCCAACATATTCGGCAATCACACCGGCCACGGCCGCCATGGGCCCTACCCCGGCACTCCTTCCGGCGGCCAACATCTCTCTTACAATCGGCGGTGCCAAGCCATCGGCTGGAAGCGGTGACAAAGAACGGGCGAACTCGGGATATTTCTCTATATACCTTTCAATCTGCAGTCGATATTGCAACGCCAGCTCCAGAGCCTGCTCCGACACCTCCCGGTCCGCCAGAATATGCAGATCGGTATCTTTTATTCCGGCATAAGAAGAAACGAGCTCACCCGGATCCGGAATGGCTCGATATACTCGATCCCTGTATGACTCAGGTTTTCTGGTTTTGGCTCGCTTCATAAACGATTATTTTTGAACTCTATTTCTTCCGCCCGAACCGGCGAAGTATAGATATATGGTAAGAATGGGCGGTTATCGGGACAAGGCAAATCGGCAGGAATATGTCAGAAGTAGCATCGACATTGCTCAACATGTGCAGAAAAGAGTTCCAAGGGCGCACAAGCAGATCGACGGGCACCCTTCTATGCACGGCTGCCCGATCGTATGCATATGGGCTGCTGCTGAACGTTTACCTGATTATCGATCATTCCGGGAGAGGTCTTACGGTTTTGACTTTTGCGGCATCAACAGTGTCTGGAGTAAGTACATTTTTAACCGCATCGATGGCAATTGCCGGTTGCAGTTGAAGGAGAGATCTCCGGGTCTCTTCATTGGTTATCAATTGCCGGGTAAATGCCGCAGCCGAATTCAGGGCACCGCAGGTCGTACAAACCTTGAGCATTTGATTTTCAGGCGCGAGAATCGTACCGAGAACCATATGCAACAACACTGTAAGAATCATTGCCTTGCCGAACCCCACCACTGCACCCAGCAATCGGTCAAACCAGGCGGTAATGGTTAATTGCAGTACATAGCCAAACGCCTTGCCCAGCAACATGATCACTACATATGTGATGACAAAAAGAATCACATAGCTGGTAAGAAAGATTACCTTGGGATTTTCTGATATATCTCGCAAAAAAGGCAGGATTCTGTCATTATAACGACTGGCGGCCAAGTAACCAAAATAGAGAGCAAAAAAGCCGGTCACCTGTCTGAGCAGCCCGAGCCATATACCTCTTCCGATCAGAACAACGAACAAGCCGACGATGACCAGATCATAAGATGTCATATCGGTAAACACTTTCATAAAATACCTCTGATCAAATTGTATTTATCTTTCCTTCTATCTAATATGGGCAAAAATTAGCAGGAACGGTTCAAACTGCAAGCTTTTTCTCATTACCAAGGCATTAATGTTCAGCCCGTACACATTAAAGGACTTCATACCTCGCATCTGTAACCTTTCATCCAGTGCTCCAGGTGCGTTCAAGCAGGCCTCCGGGCTTGTAGGGGCGGGTTCCAAACCCGCCCTTCTATGAGGAGGCCTGATCGGACGAAAATGGGGTGCTGGTGAACAGTAACCAACGAATTTCATGGATAATCAAGACAAAAGGCTAAAAAATCTTTTTCCGAAAACCATGCACAAAGCTGTAATGGAAATTTTTGGAGACCAAGCAATGCACCCTGTCCTTCTTAACTTCTTTCGGCACCGGCGCCAATTGCTGTCCCGCCTCTCCTCCGATTGATCTCTACATTGCCAGCTCCTTCATCCTAATGAGGCTATCGTTCTTAGCAATTACAGATTTGCCAAAAGGAGGTCGGAATATTTTACCGGCAGAATCTGTGCTAAATTAGCCGTCGATGGATTTTTAAACCAGACCGCAATGGAGACAATGCCCCTGAAACTCTCCGAAATTGAAATTCTCCATCAGAAAACGGCCGACCGAATGCCCGGTTGAGATACCGGAAAATACTCACCCAAGATGGATATTTCAATATCCCATAGTGGTGATTATGGTGCTGCCTTGGCCGCCTGCTCACCTTGCGGAATAGATCTGCAGCTGCGGCAGGACAGCCTGCTGAAAGTAAAGGAAAAATATTGTAGTGAAGCTGAATACAGACTGCTCGAAACTTTTTTATCAGAAACAGACACACTCGCCAGACTCGCATTGCTCTGGGCCGCCAAAGAGGCCGCCAAAAAGGCGCTTAGCCATTGGCAGATGCCTGGTTTTCTTGACCTGGAGATCGGTAATGTAAAAAGATTTCCAGTCACTATACTTCTTTTACATTGCATGTAATAAATATTAAAAACCAGATAATGCCCACAAAAGTTAAAGTAATCGCCGGAATGTTCAAAGAATACGCCCTGGCCATCTGTCTTATACGAACGAGGACAACAGCAATGCCGGAATTACCAGAAGTTGAAGTTATCTGCCGGGGCATCCGGTCCTTTCTGGTAGGCCGAACCGTCACCGCCATCCGGTGCAGCGGGAAAAAGCTCCGTCATCCCGTACCGATGGAAGCCATGCAGCAGGTAATCGCCAATCAGAAAATCACTTCAGTTGAACGCCGGGCAAAATTCCTCCAGCTTGGCCTTGAAACATGGCGAAATGCTCATCATCCATCTTGGGATGACCGGCAACCTGGGGATTTTCCTCCTCCCACATCGCCACCCGCAAAACATGACCATGTATTGTGGCTGCTCGATAACGGCACCGAACTTCGGTACAATGATACCCGAAGTTTGGCTCCATCCAGCTTCTTGCGCTGATGAAGTTGGCAGAAGAGAGGAAACAATATTCAAAACCACAGGTCCCGAGCCGTTCGGCGAGGATTTCTCTGCCGAATACCTGCACAACCTTGCCAAAGGGAAAAGCCTTGCAGTAAAGCTGTTTATTATGACAAACCAGACTGTTGCAGGGATAGGTAATATTTACGCCAACGAAAGTCTCTTTGCAGCAGGAATCTAGCCTCGAGAATGGCTCAAACAATTACAAAAAAGGAATGGAACGCCTCGTTAAAGAAATAAGAAAAATCCTTGCCCATGCAATCGACTGCGGCGGATCATCCATTAGTGACTTTCTCAACGCCAGCCAGGAAAACGGCTACTTCCAGATAAATTTTAAAGTTTATGGCAGGGAAGGAATGGACTGTACCGATGCTCTGCTAAAATTGAAAAACAGAAACTCGGCGGGAGAGCCAGTTATTTCTGTCCAAAATGTCAGAAGTGATGGCATCGTTACAGTTAGTCCAAAACTAAAGGGCAACCGTCCACCGAGAATAGCTAATGCTCGCATAACCCCAGACCTGTAAACATTGAGGAAGTATTGCCATTTGAAAATACAGCTGCATCTCATTATGGAGATATACGGGCAGATTTGGAGAAAAAAGGAACTGATATAGGGGTTAATGATTTACATATCGCGGCTCATGCAAGAAGCGAAGGCCTAATTTTAGTTTCTAATAATGTTGGTGAATTTGAAAAAGTCCAAGGTTTACGATTGGAAAATTGGATCAAACGAAAATAGCTCCCGATCTACAGCCCGTCTTCTGTAAAAAACGGGACACCCAACAAGGCATTGTTTTAAGATCCAGATGCGAAAAATTTCCCTGCCGAACAATGGCAGCTGATATTGATATTACAAAAATAACCTGAAATTCCCCTGGGCCCATAGGGGAGGGTTCTAAACACATAACCTGAAATTCTCATGGGCCCGTAGGGGCGGGTTCTAAACCCGCCCTTTTCAACCCGGTTCTTTTTGTACCAACAACTCCACCTGAAAATTACCTCATCAATAACAAATTTCATATTTGATTTCGGAATCTTGCATGGAGAAAGAACATGGGCGGGTTTAGAACCCGCCCCTACGTCCCTGCATTACCGATAATAATGAGTTAATTGAAAATTTGATGTTTTCTGCCAACAAAACACCCTATCGCAAAACCCACAGTTTTTCAGAACTTATTTCTCATGGGCCCGTAGGGGCGAGTTCCAAACACATATCCTGAAATTCTCATGAGCCCGTAGCGGCGGGTTCCAAACACATATCCTGAAATTCTCATGAGCCCGTAGGGGCGGGTTCCAAACCCGCCCTTTTCAATCCGGTTCTTTTTGTACCAACAACTCCACCTGAAAATTACCTCATCAATAACAAATTTCATATTTGATTTCGGAATCTTGCATGGAGAAAGAACATGGGCGGGTTTAGAACCCGCCCCTACGTCCCTGCATTACCGATAATAATGAGTTAATTGAAAATTTGATGTTTTCTGCCAACAAAATCCCCTATAGCAAAACCCATAGTTTTTCAGAACTAATTTGCAAGGTGAACCTCAACGAGTGCATCCTCGCCATAGTGTAATTGTCCAGGCGGCAGCAAGATGGAGCAGTTGGGGATTTCCCGCCTTTCTGCAAAACGCACCAGACATTTGCCTTTTTCCAGCGACAGCACAGCGTCTTTTAATCGCAATATATCGTTTCTTTTTATATTGATCTGATGCTGCAGGTGCGCTTCGACCATTTTCGGCCATGAATCTTTCGTTCCCTGCATTGCTAGAATCGCAGGACTTACCAATTCGTTTAAAAGGGTACGGACGGCATAAGGCGGACCCGGCAAACCGAAAAAAACGGTTCCGTTCAAAATGCCAAAGAGAACGGACTTTCCGGGCCGCATGGCAATCGTATTAAAAATCACCTCGCCGCCGGCTTTGATAAACATACTTTCAACCAGATCATATTTGCCGGGGCCCATTCCGCCGGTCGTGATCATGACGTCCAGCTTACCGTTGCTCACTTTGGCGAAAAGCTCCTGAAGTTCCTGCTTGGAATCTTTAACTATGCCCATATTCACCGGACGAGCTCCAACGGAAGCAAGCATCCCTTCGATGAGAAAAGAATTTGACGAAACTTTCTGCCCAAGCTTGAGACCTTCCGAGGTAGGGGAAAGCTCACTGCCGGTACAGATGTGACCAACTAAAGGTCTCCCACAACCTCAATGGAATGCATGCCGCATGAAGCAAGCAAGGCGAGATGTCCTGCCTGCAACACCGCTCCGCCAGGCACCAGGAGTTCTCCAGAGCAATTTCACTTCCTGTCTTCTTGATAAATGTTTCCGCAGCTAAAAGAGATCGCTCAGCAACAACAACATTACCATTTTGCTCAACACAATCCTCATAACAGACAACCCTGGAACTTCCTTCCGGTACGCAGCCACCGGTCATGATTCGACAGGCGGTACCCCGCGCCAAAGTATGCAGATATGGTTTCCCCGCAGGAATTTCATCAATAATTTTAAATCGGTTTGTGTTTGTCTCTGAACCGGTATGAAGAGTATACGACATAGCCATCACGCGTTGCCTCATTAAATGATGGCTCAGGTATGGCGGCGATTACATCACTGAAAGCTACTCGTTGCTGTGCATCTTGTAAGGCGATGGTTTCATTGGATATCTTTTTAATATTATTAAATATTGTCTGATGAACTTCCCGCAAATTAAGACTGTCTCTTTCACTGTTTATCATAACGTAGTGTTTAAAAGTAAAAATTTCATAAAGCTTGAATTCTATCTGAATAAGTCAAGCTAGGCATCATACTATATTCTTTACTCTTTGCTACGGATTGATATTTTAAATGAATTCGAAGGAGACAACTGCAGGATTTGAAATCATTGTACCAATGAAGACAACCACTTCTCATAAAGCACCGAGTGTTGCTCTATACTCTCCCTGTTGTAAATCACCTGCACCATGGGCTGGAATAATTCATCGGTGGTGACACAATGAAAATCAGCGATAATGATCTGTCCTTCTTCGAGGCCATTACAAATTAAAAATCCCTCCGTGCTGGTAACAGCCACAAAGGGATCAATAGATAAAAACGAAAATCTATATCACAGCACTATCGATGAATCCTCTTTCGAGACATCTGCAGACGTGTTGCCTATTCGTTTCAATTTTTAGCGACCCGCTTTCTTCTTTTACCATTCCAACGAGGCCAGCCACTCCGGTGCCGAACAACAGCATTGTTGCCGGTTCAGGAGCTGGAGAAACATTAGAAACCATTACTACAAAATCTTGATAATCGCCATCAAAACCATTCCCAGCCACATTTTTTAAATCTTCCCAAGCAAGGATATACTGTTGTGGCGACCACACTCCAGCACTAAGATTAGGAAGCTTACATCATCACCAACACCTTGATAGGCATACATGTGATCTGTTTCATCATCATTATAAACTGTATTACTGTAAAACGTACCATTAGATGCAGTACCAAGGAAAAACCCAAAATAACCACTTTCAAAAAATGTATTTGTTGGACTATCGCTGAGAGATACTTCTCCAGATTCTGACAGTGATATAGAAACCTTAGCTCCAGCTGCAGCATCGCCATTAAAGATGTTTACCTTGTCATTTTTGTTATTTATATCATACAAACCAAAAGTATTTGAGCCAGCATTACCTGCAAGCTCGATAACTATTGTTGCAGAGCCATCTTGAGGTGCAAGCGGAAAGTACCAATTGGAATCCTTACCATCTTCTAACATATCTGAAGATGCATTTACTGATGAAGCCCCACCCACAGTAATCCCATCTAAAACACCTTGTAAGGTAAGTTCAGCACTAGCTACATGTGGATTAGTCATGTCATACCCGAAAACGCAGCCCTCCAGCGATGAACAATGCACTTTTCAAAATAACTTTCTTCATAAAACAATCTCCCTCTTCGGTTTTTTAGCCTGACCATAAAATATGGATAGGCATGAATGACATCCAAAACTTATTGGTTATCAGCAATTTTCATGCCCGACACCAAGGAAGTGGTGGGCATACCTACATATACAGCTAAGATGGTGGGTATTTTTCTCAATTTTTCCTTATACTTACTCCAGTTATTTAGAAAACTGACAACTGAAAATAAAATTCTTCCAGCAAAATATGTTAGCAAAATTTACCACAAGCTTTTTCACAGAACCAACAGCAAAAATACATGATATTCAACAGTTACTATCTTTCCTACGTGCGAGAGAAAGATGCTTTTTTCTCAAAAAAACGGTTATGGTTAATATATTGTCAATCCAGAAAAATAGATTTTGGTTTGAGAAAATTGGATTTTTTCCCTACCTCGCGACCTTGGAAAGCGAAACATCCGTTTGATGATATTTGTCGTTGGACAAAAAAAATATATCCTCCACAATATGGAAAAAGACCAGACAGGTTCAGTTGACTCATCCATCCTGGCAGTTACAGGTTGTAAAGATGATCCCCCTTTCTAAGCGAATACCCAGTGAAAATCCAGAGCTTATTTCCTGAAAGAAGAATAGAATATCGATCGAACCTCAACTGCCGTTTCTTGATTTCTTTGTAACTTTGACCAACACATTACAATCAATTATCTGAGACCGACATACTTTGAGGAATTGCTATCATCACCTGAACATGCTCTGGTTGGCTGGAGGTTTTCTGAAAAAATTCTATCACATGGCGTCTCTTTTTCATTATCATGTTCCGGTAATTGCGCAGCGAAAAGCATAAAATAGTGATTTATCTTCTGCATCATAAAGTCAGGAAATATAATTCATGTATTCCATTGTTGACCTCAAAACACAATTTTTTCTCTCATAAAGAATTCGATTTATAACAGAGTGAATTGGCGAATAACTGAAAGCCAAGATTGTTTCCCTCAATTTTACCAATCATTCTTCACCAAACGAAAACGATCTATAGCTCTTCTCTCTGGAGGTAAGCAAGTTGGCCATTTTTCCATCAAAAAAACTGGCTCGTCCTTTGCATATTCCCACCCCA
>CAWIEU010000001.1:355000-957475 GCA_963835305.1 uncultured delta proteobacterium | reverse complement strand
TAATTTTATGTTCAAAATTTACTTTTGTTCTTCTTCCAATAATCTAAAGTTAGATCTTGATCGTACCACTCTTCGTGTTTTTCCCCCACTAATTGCCAAAAAATAAAATCTGCGGTTTTAGCAGCAGACAAACTCTCATCATGCGCAATTCTTTCAACAAGAAAGTCTAATCTTTCTTTTAATGGAATATCTTTCCTCCGTTGGCAAATATAAATTATATGAGATATCTTCATATAAGGTTGAGCAGGATCGATACGCTTATAAAAGTTTATCATTTTATTTAATGAGTCGTTTTTGCTTAGTCCTGTTAGGTTTTCTAGAATTTTTACAGACGAATTAGTAAGCTGAACTGCTTGATATATAAATAACGGATCCATTTGTAACACACGAAATGCTCATTCGCCTCTTTTTTAAATGGATAAGAATCATTCAACGCTAGATTCTTAAGCTGATCATAGGATTTCTTTTTATCGTTACGAGCAGAAATTAAAATTTGCTGAAACTCAATATTGTCTTCTAGTAGCTTAACTTTGTTTGAAACTGCTATAGCCCTATTTGAAAGAGTATCCAATTTTAACTTTTCGACATCAATAAGACCAGTTATCTCTTTGAGAGCTTTAGATCCTTTTTTTGTATCCTCAATAATTTTATCTAATGCAGATTTAGTTTGTGATTCTACTTTTTGAACCAACTCTTTTGATTCTCTAATTGCTTCTTTTTTTGCAGTTTCTGCTGCGACTCTAGCCTTTTGTGTATCTTCTGAAGCTTGTCGAGCAACTTTAGCTGCTTCTTCGGCATTATGCTTTTCCTGACAAGTTTGCATTAGCGAAATCATCGATATAATCACTATAATAAACGCTGTCGCTGATGATAGAGATTTAAAAGACTCTATCCAATTGAATTGTTGATATGAACCACACTGGAAGCACTTTTTCTTAGCTTTTAGCTTCTCACCACATTCTTTACAATAGATCGCCAAACTCTCAGCATTCTTATCTGAATCATCCATAGTTTTTTACTATTTTGGAGATTGGGGACAGGTCCCGGTTTTCTGAAGGCAATGTTACGAACTTATAGGAGATATTATGACTTTCAATGCTATGAGTTACGGAGCCTGAAGCTCAGCGGAAGGCTTCTGTGCACCGATTTGTTCGGAAATTTCCTTAGGTTTATCTCCGATGCTTATGGTTACAATTCCTTTTAACCACGGCACCAATGTTTTCTCATGTGGTTTTCTAAAATACCATTTACTGGGAATGCCAATTTTAATAAGTGCTCCGACAAGATGCATTGCCGCATCTCTGTTTTCTTCATCACCAAACTCAATTAAAATTCCCTCCACAGGTCTTTGCCCATTATTCATGAACATTCCAGTTTCGTCTTCAATATCATAACCTAAATTGTTCAGAATCGGTCTTAATACTC
Source organism: uncultured delta proteobacterium (assembly GCA_963835305.1). Lineage (GTDB taxonomy): Bacteria > Desulfobacterota > Desulfobulbia > Desulfobulbales > Desulfocapsaceae > Desulforhopalus_A. The sequence continues at coordinate 956,050 of CAWIEU010000001.1, read as the reverse complement.
TTGAAAATTCGACACTTCGTGGGCTGTCAGATTCGGCACAATTTAATTCTAATTTGCACTTCGGTGCGTTCTTTAAGATCTCGGCAAGTTGTGATTCTTGTTCTGAGCTAAACTGCCAAGGTGACTGTTCCTGTTTTATAGCAGCAATTTTAAGATTTGCGATTTTGGCTTCTGAACGAGCTTCATTCAGTTTAGTGTCGCTACGATTTGGTAGTTCACTGGATGTAAAAATTGATCCTATGGCGCTAATAAGGCCTAAGGTTGTACCTACCACTGCGATCCATTGAAGGCACGTATTAAAAAAGGATAGTGTCGCATCAGTCATAAGTTATATCCTTCCAAGATGATGTGTTTCCAATCTAAGAACTCAGTACCATCTCCTAATGGGAGGTTGCACGGAAAAGAGTCAAGACATTTTTAATCAGTCGTTTCCAATACATAGGAGATATAGTGACTATTAACGTTAAGTTTTGCTAGAGTCTCGCTTTTTGCGATAGTCCGCTTCAATCTTTATATGTAGCTTATCTTATGTTATTTTTAATATAAACATCCATAGGTTGGGGCAATAGTAAGTCGTTTGTTCTTAAAATAGCTCTCAATAAAAGTTCCCTGATTTTTGATCTGGTTTTTCCTTTATTAGAATAATTGTGAGCTTCGCAAATATCACAACAAACTTCATACAGTTGCTCTTGTGAATCTTTCTCCATGTCTTTTTCTGGTGTTCTTTTTTTGATATTCACTTCTGTGATTAGCTTATTTCTTTTATCTGATAAGTCTATGTATTCCCAATACTCTTTAAATGTTATTTTAATGCCATACTGCTTAAACAAATCCTGATTTTTTTTGAGCAATATTTCTATCTTTCTCTTAGTCATCCTGTTTGGAGTATCATCGTCCCAAACGGTTGATATGCCGCTATCAGCAATATTAAATATTACTTCATTAATGCCATTTCTCAGCTCTGCTAATAAGTTGAATAATTCTGCATTTAATTGAGTTTTCATGACACATTTTCGATGAATTTTAGTAACTCGGCTTGGTGGAAATTTGATATTTAATTTGAAGGATTCCAATAATCCAAAACGTTGCTTTCACTGGCGGTAATGTAGCGCCGCGGAATTACCATCCGAGTGCAAAGCCTGGTTCGGCGGATTTCTCTTATTTGATCAGCAGTCTATCCTTACAATATCGAGACCAAATTCTGCCATTTTGAGCCGTGCTTCGAAAACGCTACACGGCAGCCACCTTGAGTAGCCCATTGTTTAATAGTTTCACGTATCTTCTCTGGCATCATGCAGCCAAAAATGATTCCAGTCAAAAGCTCAACTGGATAATTTAGTTTGTGACCAGCGATGCCTGGCCGAAAAATCCGGTACTCTCTTTCATATGACCAGTGTTTTGATTTTGTCAGAATAGCTCTAGTTACCTGACGGTTACTATCCTCACGTAAGGGGATTGGGGTGTAATCCTCATATTCAACTGGTTGAGCTTCCCCGAAAAAAATACAGTTGCTTGATCCATCGAATTCAAGACATAGCCCTTTATGTTTATCAGCGTAATGTGACCACATCAGGATATCGTCTCTAACTTTTGAAAAACATACAATGCCTGCTTTATCCACTTCACTCTGGAGCCCGTTGCGTATGTTTTCGAGTGTGTTGACAGACATTAATTTCTCAATCATATGATTTTTTTCAGCTTCGCTTGCACTAGAAAATTTACGATCAACGAATTCCTCGACGAATTTCTTTAAGAAGGTTCCCGGAATTTGTGCTAAATCGGGGATACCACAATCAAATGGATCGTTGAATAAGAGTCGACTAGCAAAAAAGAATTTATGTTCAACTAAAATTTGCCTTACCCAATCCATCCTTCTATCCCCATCGGGGCATACCAGATATTTATAGATCGGCATCGTCTCATATTTTGTTTCCGAATCCATAGTTGACATCATATCTTCTTTTGCTCTTGTGTCGCTCGCCGAACAACTAATTTTGCTGACCTGGCACAACACTTCGAATTGGAAGTCATACAGAAAAGCCGCATCGTTTTTGGGGCTTTGGCTATGGTCTTCCAAAGTAAAGATCTTTCCAATAAGTTTTGCTTTATCATTTTTTTTCTTTTAATGATTTAATATACAGGATCATCGACTGCATCTCTATTGAATTACCTCTTATTGCCTTCCCTTCCAGAGGTCCTGTAATGCATTTGTTGATAATGACAGAGAGTTTGGGGTTACTTCCGGCATCTACCAATCCTTCCCCTCCAGGGTGGCAACTGTTGCAGCTTTTTGGGTTAGGGGAACCGCCGAGGGCAGCGTCATTAAACACCTTTTCTCCTAACGTTACAGAAGGTGTTTCAGCTGCCAGTAAAGAGCTGGCGACGAAGGTACTTAAGACAATTGTCGTTGCGAAAAATAATGTTTTCTTCATTTTTGTCTCCGTTTACGATTTGCGGGTTATCGGCAGTCGCTGTGCAGGTAAAACCTGATTTAGCACGTTGTGTGCTCATGTGAACGATTGAACTCAAAATGTCGCACTATTTCCAATAAATCATAAACCATGATGCGAAAATCTGATAGGAAATAATCAAAACAAATCCTCGCAAAGGCTGCTGGTCGGCATTGTGAGCACAGTTTATCCTGATGTGGTGAAATCATTGAATCAAGCTGAAACTTTTTCGCGAAAGCTTGTGTCGTGGTAAGCCTGGGATTATATTTGTTTCGACTTTTCTCAGGCATCAGACGGAGTTCAAATGATCCCGAAAAAATCCACTCCTGCCATAATTCTACTCTTAACCGTCTTTAGCGTTCTGGTCCTGGGGCTGCCTCTGATTGGTATGTACCTGGCAGGCCGTTCAGTCGAGCTTTTCATTTCATTTCCGCCTCTGACCATATCGACTGCACATCGATCCTTTTCCTGGCCGGTGTTTCTGCTGTATCTCATTCCTTTTGCCGGAGTTATTGCCGTCATCTTTGCTGCGGCCCGCAGCAAGCCAGCCGCGGGGAAAGTCGTATCCGCCAGAGCGAAAAGGCGGCTGCCCTGGTGGGGTTGGGTTGCCTTGGCAGTTTTATTGGTTTCCTGGCTGCTGGCTTGGACAAGATTTGCCTGGTTTGCACCATTCCAGCGCCTGACCTTCATTCCGCTGTGGTTGTCCTATATTGTACTGGTCAATGCCTTATGCGTGCGTCAATCCGGCAGTTGCCCCCTCTTACATGAACCTGCGTTATTTTTTTCCTTATTCCCGATCAGTGCGGTCTTCTGGTGGTTTTTCGAATACCTCAATCAATTTGTCCAAAACTGGTTCTATATCGGAGTCGATTATGGTGCTCTTGCTTACAGCGCGCATGCAACCATCTCCTTTTGTACTGTGTTGCCTGCTGTTTATGTAACCAGGGTATGGATTTCTTCTTTTGCATGGTTCAAAAAGCGATTTTTTGGCTTACCTGCCATGACAATGATAACCTCGAAAAAATTAAACTGGACGGTACTGTTTCTTGCTTCCGCCGGATTGCTTGGAGTTGGTCCATTTCCAGAAGTATTGTTTTCCCTTTTGTGGCTGGCCCCACTCTTGATTTTGACCACGCTGCTGCATCTTGCCGGACGTCCGACGCTCTTTACCGCCATGGCTGAGGGCGATTGGCGTCCCGCAGTATCCGCCGCTCTGGCAGCCCTGTTGTGCGGCATTTTCTGGGAGATGTGGAATTATTACAGTCTGGCCAAGTGGATATATAGCATTCCCTTCGTTTACCGGTTCAGAATTTTTGAAATGCCGCTTCTGGGCTATATGGGATATCTGCCTTTCGGGTTGCTGTGTATTGAAATAGTTGAACTGTTTAAAGCCTGCTGTCTAGGACATCAGCCGGAAGTCCCGATGGGTAGGAGCTGATCTGCCGCCGCAATTTTGTGGCCGGACTCGCGTAATTGTTCACCGGTACTTATCAAAAGACTGCACAACCCGGATCTGTAACCGTATCCAGCGCTGAATTCTTTTTATATATCTGTAATATCAGGTACATACATGACGACTCTACCAGAGGGGTTGCTGTTTGCTTGATACCCCATAAAAATTACAGACGATCGATTTTACAGGACCTGAGGGAGAATCATTTTACACGGATCGATACGTGCTTGGCCGTAACTAACTAAGAATTTTCCCAGGATAGCAGGCGAAAATAATTTCCGGGCGGAACTCTTTACCCTCTGGCAAGACAATTGCAACTACCCTTATAGTCTGATCAAAGGAAAACCTCACAGTTCACGCAGGCAGATGATACAAGGCAGTTTGCCTGACCATAAAACCACTTACTTTTGAGATTGTTATGCCAAGAGCTATCTGGAAAGGCGGGATCAGCTTCGGACTGGTGTACATCCCGGTAAAACTATACAGCGGAGCCACACGGCACGATGTAGATCTGAAAATGCTGCGCAGGGGTGACCAGTGTCCGATCAAATACGTCCGGATTTGTCAGGAGGATGGCCAGGAAGTACCCTGGAAAAATATCATCAAAGGCCATCCTGTAGACAATTTTTATGTAACTCTTACTGACGAAGATTTTGAAAAAGCCAGCCTGGGAAAGAGTGAAAGCATCGATATTCAGGAATTCGTCAAAACCGAGGAGATCAATCCGAGATATTTTGAAAAACCCTATCTGCTGGAACCCGAGAAAGGTGCTGGAAAAACTTATAATCTTCTGCGAAGAGCTATTCTTGAATCAAAAATGGCAGGCTTGGCCAGGTTCGTTATGCGCAATCGGGAGCACCTGGCTTTGCTCATGGCTGATGAAAAAGTACTCTATCTCACCCAGATGCGGTTTCATGACGAACTGCGTACGCCGGATGACCTGAAAATTCCCGGAACCAGTCCTTCTCAGGATGAGTTGAAAATGGCCGTTAAGATCATCGAAGGGATGAGTACGTCTTTTCAGCCGGAAAAATTCAAGGACACCTATCAGCAGAAGCTCAAGGAAACCATTAAGGCGAAAAGTGAAAACAGAGAAGTCAGTGCTCCGGAAATTGAAGCCCAGGAGTCGGCAGTCCAGGATTTGATGGATCAACTCAAAAAAAGTCTGGAGATGACCGGTTAATTTCCATCTTATCAGAAACACGAATTGCATATATTTGACAACATGGAAACACTCAAGGAATATTCCCAAAAACGATCTTTTGACGACACCCCGGAACCCGATGAAACCATCATCGAGTCGAAGGAAAAAAATCGTTTCGTCATACAGAAACATCTGGCCAGGCGAGAACATTATGATTTTCGCATACAGGTTGGGGATGTGCTGGTGAGCTGGGCCATTCCCAAACAACCGGTCAATGATCCTGAAATCACCAGACTCGCCGTCAAAGTCGAAGATCATCCCTTAAGTTATATCCATTTTGAAGGCAATATACCCAAAGGCAACTATGGCGCCGGCACGGTAATGGTCTGGGATATCGGCTATTATTACCTCGATGACGACAGGCATTTTCCTTCAGTTGCGGAGATCCGGAGCAAAATCAGCAAAGGTGCTCTGAAGCTGTATTTGCAGGGCGCCAAACTGAAAGGATTTTTTATCCTGTTTCAGCAGCAGAGCGGCAGCGGCAACGAGTGGTTCTTCAGGAAAGCCAAAAATGCCGCCGGGGAGATTGATTTTCAGAACAAAAGCGCCCTGAGCGGACGCAGCATGGAAGAAATTGCCGCCTCGGACAGGCAATGGGATTCTGAAAAGGTCAGGGAAGTCAAACAGCCGCAACAAACCGTCGCCGATAAGGAATTGTCAGCTACGAAGGCGGATTTTCCGGGATATCTTCAGCCCATGCTGGCCACCCCGTCGGATCGTCCATTTTCCAAGAGTGATTGGCTGTACGAACTGAAACTGGACGGGTACAGGATAATTGCCGCTAAAAATGGCGGAGAGATAGGACTCTTCTCACGAAACGGCAACACATTCCTCCGTCAATATTCGATCATAGCGGAAGAATTGTCCAAACTGAAAGCCGACTTCGTCATTGATGGTGAAGTCTGCTATATGCTGGATGGACAGAAGAGTGATTTTCAGAAATTACAAAACAGCGGCCACGACCAGGATCATCTTCATTACTATGTCTTTGATATCGTCTGGCTCAACGGACATGATCTGAAAATGCTGCCGCTCGGTGAACGAAAAAGATTGCTGCATGTGCTTCTTGCCGAACCGCCTCCCCATATTCATTATCTTGAGCATATTGCGGAGGATGGGATTGGCTACTTTAAATATGTTCAGGACCAGCGGCTGGAAGGAATGATCGCTAAACGCGCCTATAGCCTCTATTACCCCGGAGTCCGGTCAAAAGACTGGCTCAAGGTGAAAACAGGGTATCGACAGGAGATGATCATCTGCGGCTTTATGCCGTCCGAAAAGGCGGCTAGGCCTTTTAGTTCCCTGTTGTGCGCAGTATATGAAGCAGGCTCGCTCGTCTATACCGGCCGGGTGGGAACAGGTTTCAACGAGTTGATGATGGAGGAGATAATCGGCAGGCTACGTGCATTGGCAACCGAGAAAATTGACTTAAAAAACGCACCATTGGACAAAAATATTCATTGGGTGCAACCGCGGTTAATAGCTGAGGTTAAGTTTGCCGAGTGGACCGATGACGGGATAATGCGGCATCCGAGTTTTATAGGTTTGCGCGATGATAAAAAACCCGAAGAAATTCATGTTGAGAACGCTGTCGGGCTGGTGGAACCTAAAGCAAAAGTGAAATTCACCAATCTGGGAAAAGTATTCTGGCCTGATGAAGGCTATACCAAGGAAGATGTCATAGCCTACTACCGAGATGTGGCGCAGATAATTCTGCCCTATCTGCAGGATCGTCCCCAATCTCTCTATCGAACACCCAACGGTATCCTGGAAAAAGGTTTTTTTCAAAAAAACGTCAAAGAGATCGCGCCGGACTGGGTGGAAACAGTTTCAATAACCAACAGTAGGGGCAAAAAAAATGAATACCTGCTCTGTCAGAATGAAGATACCCTGCTGTATATGGCTAACCTCGGATGCATTGAGATTAATCCCTGGAGTTCATCTTTGCCGCAATTGAATCGTCCTGATTTTATGATCTTCGATCTTGACCCGGTTGGGGTGGAATTCAGCCAAGTAGTTAAAGTGGCCTGCGATTTCAGGATGCTGTTCGAAAGATTGGGAATACCCGTCTATTGTAAAACTTCGGGTTCAAGGGGGCTCCATCTGTATGTACCTGTGCAGCACAAGTATTCCTACTCTCAGGTTCAAAATTTTGTCAAGCTCATCGAAATGTATATACACAACCAAAATAAGGAACTGACCAGTTTCGAGCGTATGCCATCGGCACGCAAGGGTAAGATTTATCTCGATTATCTGCAGAACGGCAAAGGGAAAACCATGGCTTCTGTATACAGCATCAGACCTCGTCCGGGGGCGATGGTATCCGCACCCGTCAGTTGGGATGAACTCCATGAGGGCTTTGATCCCCGCCGGTTTACCCTGGCTACCATGCGCCGGCGCCTGGAAAAGAAAGGCGACCTGTGGCAGGGAATTTTCAAGCACAGGGTAGATATGAAAAAAATACTCGCAGCCTTTGAAGAATAATGCACAAACTTATTCTCTTTTGGTAATAAGCTTTAAGGCGAGGCACCCAAAACAAACGATGCAGATGAAGAGATTTTTACGACGCCATCGGGATTATTCGATTTCCGGTCTTATATCGCAGGACATCATCCACTCTTGCCGGACATCATCTTGTTGTTTTTGCCATCTTGCCTTGTTCAATCACATTTCATCTGCATTATTGGCATGAGTGAAGGAGACAGCCGGCATGTTCTCTCCTAAGGCGCACAGGGCATGTAGTGGTGGGTACTAAACCCGCCCTTTCGGCTTTGGCACGATTGTTGCTCTTCTTCTATTCAATTTCAGCATTTGCAATTCAGCAGCTGCGACTCTATTTCGTACTTCAATAGCAGCAAATCATTACCTGTATTAGCGATGCCGGTAAAAGCACAACTACAGAGGAGCACAAGCAGGCGGACGGGTAGGCAGGGGCGGATTCCAAACCCGCCTCCACGCAGCCCATCGCCGTATAACAATCTCAACCGGATATCGGAAATTAATGGAGGTTTTGACAATGAAAGACTTTTTTAAGGAACTGACCAAGGACCATGATGAAGTAAAAGACCTTTTAACAAAATTGACGGAAAGTTCTGCTGGTGCAGTAAAAACGAGGGAAAAGCTGTTTCTTCAGCTTAAAAAGGAATTAGTGCCTCATTTAAAGGCTGAGGAAGCCGCATTTTATCCGGCATTAATGGACAAGAAAAAGGGTCGAAAGCATTCATTGGAAGCGGTCGAGGAACACTGTCTGACGGAAAAGGTATTCAATCAAATAGATGCTCTATCCTGCTCTTGACTGAAACCCTAACGCTATTTACCCCTATTCCTGATAATCTGTGAATTTGTAACACCAGTCCGATCAATTGAGGAATTCTCAGGTACTTCGAGTACTAACTGGAGATAAGAGATACATGAATGGTGGATTGACAAGCTTTGAAAATATGCATTATATAGAAGAAATCTGGGAGAGTTATCGGAAAAATCCGTATTCGGTTGCTCTCCGAGTGGCAATCTTATTTTGCGGATCTCGGCAACAGAAACGATTCCACCACCCATCCCGGCACGGCTGGACAAGGGAAGGGAACAGCTTTACCAGGGGTTCGGGCCGGGAGGGCTGTTGTGCGCCCGCTGCGGCCGCGCCGAAGCCATGTCATTTCTGCAGTATAACGTCAGTCTTCTGGTCAGGAATTATCGGGTCCGGGGACATCTTCTCGCCAAATACAATCCGCTCGGTAATCCGCGCACCTCTCTGCCGGAGCTTGATCCGAAATATTACGGCATGTCTGACCAGGACCTGGACCTGCTTTTTAATTTCGGCCATATTTCCGGTGAGAAGGGTATGCCTTTACGCCAAATAATCCAGATACTTCAGGAAACCTACACCAGTTTTATCGGGGTGCAGTTCATGCATATCGATGCCTTAAATGAACGGGAATGGCTGCAGGATAAAATGGAGGCCAGCAGAAACAGTATAGTACTCTCCAAAAAACAACAGGTCAGAATTCTGGAGCGGCTGACGGATGCGGTGGTATTCGAGCAGTTTATCCAGAAGAAATTTATCGGGGCAAAATCATTTTCGCTGGAGGGAGCGGAAACCCTTATTCCTCTTCTTGATCAGGCGATCGAAAAGGCGGTTGAGCAGGGGGTGGAGAACATCGTCATCGGCATGGCGCACCGGGGGCGGCTCAATGTGCTGGCCAATATCATGGGGAAACACCCTCGAATCATTTTTGAAGAATTTCAGGATACCCGCGCCGAAGCCAATGTCGGCCGCGGGGACGTGAAGTATCACAAGGGATATCACCGGGAATACCGCACCAGAAAGGATAAAAAGGTCATTCTGGATCTCTCCTTCAATCCCAGCCACCTGGAGTTTGTCGGACCGGTGGCCCAGGGAGCCCTGAAAGCGCACCAGGTGAAACGGTCCATTCAGGACAGCAGCAAGGGACTGTTGATTCTCATTCATGGGGACGCCTCGATGGCCGGGGAAGGCATCGTTCAGGAAACCTTGAACCTGAGCCAACTGGACGGCTTTTCCGTTGGCGGCACCCTCCATGTGGTTGTCAACAATCAGATCGGTTTCACCACCCAGCCCGATGAAGGACGTTCCACAACCTATGCGAGCGATGTGGCCAAAATGCTTCAGACCCCTATTTTTCATGTAAACGGGGAGGTTCCCCATGCCGTGGCCCAGTGCCTGGATATCTGCCTCGATTTCCGGCAGCAATTCAAGCGGGATGTGGTTATCGACATGTACTGTTATCGGCGGAGAGGGCACAATGAAGGTGATGAGCCCAGGTTTACCCAACCGGTTATGTACAGTGAAATAGACAGGCGTCCGACGGTTAGAGAGAGTTATATGGAACATCTGGTCGCTCTCGGTGAATTGGACGAGGAGGAAGCGGATGCAATCCGGCGGACCCGGGAGCAGTATTTGGAGGAGGAGTTCAACAAGCTGGACGAATCCGCCGATTTGCAGGAGCTGGCAAAAGACGGCTCCGCGCCGTCAAGTCTGTTCACTCCACCTCATGGACCGTATGTCGGCGGCGCCGATGCTGAGGTCGAAGAGGTGAATACGGGAGTTTCTCTGGAAAAATTGCAACAACTCGGAGATCAGCTGGTCAAGCTTCCCCAGGATTTTAACGTTCTTCGCAAAACCAGCAGATTGCTCCAGGCCCGGCAGGAAATGTATGCAGATAAAGCGCCGCTCGATTGGGGCGCCGCGGAAGCCCTGGCCTTTGCCTCGCTGGTCGATCAGCAGGTGCCGGTGCGGATATGCGGAGAGGACAGTCAGCGGGGCACCTTCAGCCACAGGCACAGTGTTCTTCATGATACCGAAAGCGGCAAAAAATTTATGCCCCTGGCTAATATAAGCAAAAAACAGGCAAGGATCGACATCATCAACAGCCCCCTGACCGAAGGAGCTGTTCTGGGTTTCGAATACGGCTATTCAACAGTATACCCCGAATCGCTGGTGGTGTGGGAAGCGCAGTTTGGCGACTTTGCCAACGTGGCTCAGGTCTATATCGATCAGTTTATCAGCTCGGCGGAAACCAAATGGAATATGCTTTCCGGTTTGGTACTGCTGCTGCCCCACGGCCTGGAGGGAACCGGGCCGGAACATGCCAGTGCCCGTCTGGAGCGGTATCTGGCCAATGCGGCGACCGATAACTACCAGGTAGTTAATCCAACGGAACCGGCGCAGATTTTCCACCTGCTCAGGCGTCAGGTTCTCCGGCCGATACGGAAACCGCTTATCGTGATGTCGCCAAAAAGCCTGCTGCGCCATCCCCAGGCAGTTTCACCCCTGCAAAGCCTGGTCGAGGGAAGTTTTAGAAAGATAATTCCCGATGACAGCGTAAAAGCGGAAGCTGTCGAACGCATTCTCCTCTGCACCGGCAAAATTTATTATGATTTATTAAAAGAGCGGCAGGACCGGAACCTGAACTCGATAGCCATTGTCCGCTTAGAACAGCTCTATCCCCTGGCGAAAGAGACTCTGGGCGAGGCCCTGGCTCCATATCCCAAAAATATTCCGGTGATCTGGGTCCAGGAGGAGCCGCTCAACATGGGGGCCTATTCTTTTATTCGTCTTCGTTTCAGTGAATTTATCTGTCAGCACTGGACATTCGATAAGGTGGGTCGGCCGACCTCCGCAACTCCGGCGACAGGATCCGCGTCCAGTCATAAACTGGAGCAGTCTCTGCTGTTCAAAGCTGTGTTTGACGACTGGAAATAACTTTTAAAAACCTAAAGAACTACCAGCTGGGAGGGAAGATGATCGTTGAAATCAAGGTGCCCGAACTGGGCGAATCAATTAACGAAGTTGAGATCGGCGAATGGCTTGTCGAGGTCGGCGACAAAGTGAACCCTGACGAGGAAATTGTCGCCATAGAATCGGACAAGGCGACGGTGGAGCTTCCCGCTCCGGAGGGGGGAGTTCTGGTTGAGATTCTCAAGAAACAGGGTGCTTCGGCGACGATAGGCGAAGTAATAGGCCATATCGATACGGAAAAAGGGGAAGGCAAAAAGGCTAAGGAAAAGGAGACCGGTAAGGAAAAAGATGTCCCGAAGAAGCCGGAAAAAGAAAGTGAGGTTACTCCTGGAAAGCCGGAAGACAGGGTTATGCCTGCCGCAGCAAGAATACTGGCGGAGCATGATATTTCTCCGGATACGGTGACGCCGACCGGCCCCAGTGGCAGGATTCTCAAGGAAGACGCGCAGAAAGCCGTAGAGGACAAAGCCGCGCAAGAAAAACAAAAGGAAGAACGACCACCTGTAGCTCCGGAACCGCGAGAGGATAAAGGTAGGGCGCGGGAGCACGCTACGCAGGAAGAAACCGGCAAGGAGACGATGGGGCGGGAGCACCGCATTCCCATGACGCCCATTCGCCGGACCATCGCGGCCAGGCTCCTGGACGCCAAGCAAAATATGGCCCTGTTGACCACTTTCAATGAAGTGGATATGTCCGAGGTGAAGAGAGCCAGGTCCGAGTTCGGCCAGGCTTTTTTCGAAAAGTACCAGGTGAAACTGGGGTTCATGTCGTTTTTCGTCAAGGCTACGGTCGCCGCCCTTCACGATTTCCCCCTGGTGAACGCGAGAATCGATGGAAACGATATTGTCTACCACGACAATTGTCATATCGGGGTTGCCATCGGCGGCGGGAAAGGACTGGTGGTGCCGGTGCTGCGGCAGGCCGAGCGTATGGGCTTTGTCGAGATCGAGAAAAAAATCGGTGAGTTTGCCGAAAAAGCCAAAAAAAACAGCCTGACGATGGATGAGCTGTCGGGAGGGACGTTTACCATCAGCAACGGAGGCGTCTATGGCTCCATGCTCTCGACACCGATCGTCAATCCCCCGCAGAGCGCGATTTTAGGGCTCCATGCCATAAAGGACAGACCGATGGCGATAGGTGGTGAAGTGAAGATACGGCCGATGATGTACCTGGCCTTGTCCTACGATCATCGAATTATCGATGGCAGGGAAGCGGTGAGCTTTTTGAAAAGCATAAAAGAGCGGATAGAAGATCCGCAGAAACTTCTCCTGGAGATCTGACCATGGCGGCGGCTACAAACGAAGTTTTCGACCTGGTGGTGATCGGAGCCGGCCCCGGCGGTTATGTCGCTGCTATCCGGGCGGCGCAGCTGGGACAGAGGGTGGCCTGTGTGGAGAAACACGAAACCCTCGGCGGGACCTGTCTCAATGTAGGGTGTATCCCGAGCAAGGCGCTGCTTGAGTCGACCCGGAAATATCACGAATGTCAGTCTGCGATGCAGGTTCACGGCATCAAACTGGAGGGTGTCTCCTTCGATCTCGCCAAGATGATGGCCCGTAAACAGAAGGTGGTTTCCACCCTTACCGGCGGTCTGGAGTTTCTTTTCAAGAAAAACAAGATCGCCAGGCTTTCGGGAACCGCCCGGTTGCTGGAAAACCTTCAGGTCGAAGTGACAGGCGAAGAGAAGCACATTCTGCAGGGAAAGGCGATACTGATCGCCACGGGCAGCAGAGCGGCCGGGATCGCCGGGGTGAAATTCGATGGCGTGAATGTCGTTTCCAGCACGGAGGCACTTTCTTTCACCGAAGTGCCCCGGCATCTGGTAGTCATAGGTGCCGGAGCTATCGGTCTGGAAATGGGCTCGGTATGGCTTCGCCTGGGTGCCAAGGTGACTGTGCTGGAATATTTCGACCGGATACTCCCAACCGTCGACAAGGCCATCGCCAAACAGGGATTGCGTTTTTTTAAACAGCAGGGCATGAAGTTTCAACTCGGCGCAAGAATAGAGAAGGTTGAACAGAACAAAGACGGCTGCCGGATAATCATTGAGGGGCAGGAATCTCTGGTGGCTGATAAAGTGCTCCTGGCTGCCGGCAGAAAACCATGCACCGAAGGCCTGGGCTTTGCAGAGCTCGGCGGTAAAACCGATAAGCGCGGCTTTATCGAAGTGGATTCGCACTGGCAGACTTCAGTTGAGGGAATATATGCCATCGGCGATGTAATAGGCGGTGCCATGCTGGCTCATAAAGCGTCGGATGAAGGGATAGCCTGTGTCGAGCATCTGATCTCCGGATATGGTGCGGTGAATTATCAGGCCATACCCAGCATTGTCTATACCCATCCGGAAATCGCTTCCGTAGGGCAGACCGAGGAATCTCTTCAGGAGGCGAAAATTCCTTATAAGACCGGAGTCTTCTATTTTAAAGGCAACGGACGGGCTCTCGCCATCGACGATTCCGACGGCCTGGTCAAAGTCATTGCCCACGAAAAGACGGACCGGATTCTGGGCGTACACATTATCGGGCCGCGGGCCGGTGATCTTCTCGCGGAAGCGGTTGCCGCCATGCAGTTTTTCGCCAGCAGTGAGGATCTCGCCCGTACCTGTCACGCTCATCCGACCTTATCGGAGGTCGTAAGAGAGGCGGCGCTTAATGTTGAAAACAGTGCGATCCACGGCTGAGATCGTTGTCGCTTGTAGTGAAAAATATTGAAAAAACGGATAATATCTGTTGGGAATTCTCTGCCGGTGTGCTATCTTTCATTCATCAAATATTGGACCGCTAGCTCAGTTGGTAGAGCAGGCGACTCTTAATCGTCAGGTCGTTGGTTCGACCCCAACGCGGTCCACCAAAAAATGAAACCCGTCTTCCCAGGATCTTCTCAGGGTAGACGGGTTTTTTTTTGGGCGGACACATAGGTCCACCCCTACGGGCACCATGCACGTATCTCATGATCATGTATGAAATTCCGTAGGGGCAGACCCATGTGTCTATCCTTTCATACATAATCCCGAGAGAGGTGGCATGGGTAGGGGCAGACCTATGTGTCTGCCCAAATGTCTCCACCCGCGGCTGTACGAACAGATATCCAGGAACCTAAGAAATGAAACACAACCCGAAAATCCACCATCGTCGTTCAATTCGTTTAAAGGGATATGATTATTCGCAAGCAGGTGCCTATTTCGTGACCATTTGCGCGCAACACCAGAAATGTCTGTTCGGAGAAATTGTAAATGGCGAAATGCGGTTGAATATGGCAGGTCAAATGATCGAACGGTGGTATGCCGAAACGGAAAACAAATTTCCGAACATCCAAGGCGACGCATTTGTCTGCATGCCGAACCATATTCATTTCATTGTGGTAAACACAGGATCAGATGTTGCGGCGTCCGTAGGGGTGGACCTATGTGTCCGCCCATCCTTCAACAAAATACCGAATCAGGGCGGACACGCAGGTCCGCCCCTACAGCGCATTGTGCAATGGTTTAAAACCATGTCAACCAACGAATACATTCGAGGTGTGAGAGAAAAGGGATGGCCGCCGTTTTCCGGAAAATTATGGCAACGCAATTATTGGGAACACGTGATCCGTAACGAATCGGATTTGAACCTCCTCCGTGATTATATTCAGAACAACCCGATGCAGTGGGAATTGGATAAATTACACCCTGCAAATGCAGGGGCGGTCCCCATTTGTTCGGCACGATGACAGGTATCTCGGGTAAACATTCGTGGGCGGACAGAGAGAAAAGGGCGGACACATAGGTCCGCCCCTACGGAATTCCATAAATAATCCCGACATACATACATGGTGCCCGTAGGGGCAGACCTATGTGTCTGCCCACAATGTGTCCGCCCTTGATTGCCCTCGTCCTGCCTAACCGAATCGCACATTTCCGGGACCGGTCATTGACTTAGCCGGTTTCGTAATTTATAATCCATCTATCAATTAATATACGCATCAATTGTTGTTCCCCGATCTGAATTTTCCTAAGAATTACGCTCGATTTTCTTGCAACTTAATTAAGCAGAACGCGCAGGGTTTTTATTACCTCTAACTGAAGCACTGATTTGACACTGATAGATGTATTTTTTATCCATCAATCCATTGCATTTCAACCAGAGGAGATATGGAAATGATCAGCGTGAAATTGAAAGTGTATTTTATTGTGGCTCTCATCAGTTCCATTGTGATCGCCCTGATCGGTTACGTGTATACGGCAAGGGATTTGCCGCCGTATCCGGGGAAGGTTGTTACTGAATCGGGAGAGGTACTTTCAGGCCGGCAGCAGATCATTGCCGGCCAGCATGTCTGGCAGAAATATGGACTCATGGATGTCGGCAGCGTCTGGGGGCACGGCACCTATCGTGGCCCGGATTTTACCGCTCAGACCTTGCATAATCTCGGCATCAGCATGCGGCAAAAAATGTCCCATGAACAGTTCGGTGCCGACTTTTCCCAACTAGGGTTGCAGTCCGGGGGCGCGGTGAACGCGGTGGTGATTGGGGACATAAAGAATAACAGATATTCAGCCAAGAATGACACGCTCGTCGTTTCCGATCTGAAGGCGTTTGCGCTTCAGGAAAATCGGAAATTCTATAGCAAATTTTTCACAGAGGGTGATCCCACGGGACCCATTAGACCGGGTATCATCACTAATCCCGAAGAGATCAATGATCTTGCGGATTTTTTCTTCTGGACTGCCTGGGTTGCGTCCACCATCCGTCCGGGCGACACGCATACCTACACCAACAACTGGCCTCATGATGCCAGTGTCGGCAATATAGCCTCCGGAAAGGCCCTGGTCTGGTCCGCCATTTCGCTGGTAACCTTTGGCGCATGCCTCGGCCTGGTCATCTATATCTTTCACCGTTTCTCTTATAATCTCGGTGCAGTGCCGTTCAAGCCCCAGGTTTCGAACGATCTGGCTATAAGCGGTATATCTGCGAGTCAACGAAAAACAGCCAAGTTTTTTCTGGTGGTAGCCGCTCTTTTCGTCCTGCAGACCTCCATGGGCGGGCTGATGGCCCATTACACGGTGCACCCGGGTTCCTTCTATGGAAGCGATTTTCTGGCAAAATTATTTGCCTATAACTGGGCCAAAACCTGGCATCTTCAGCTTGCGGTATTCTGGATCGCCACGTCCTGGATCGGCATGACTCTCTTCGTTTCCCCTTATGTCGGAGGCAAGGAACCAAAACTCCAGGGGCTCCTGGTCGATATACTTTTTGTGGCAGTCGTCATTGTCGTTGTCGGCAGTTTGACCGGGGAGGTCTTGGGGATTAAAGGTTTTTTTGCCGAGAACAGGGTTGCCCAGACCGGAATTTTTCAAGGTCTCTGGTTCTGGTTCGGCCATCAGGGCTGGGAGTATCTTGAACTCGGCCGGTTCTGGCAGATTCTGCTGCTGGTTGGTCTGGTTATCTGGCTTTTTCTGGTGGTGAGAGCCTTGAAATCGCATTTCGGATCGGGGCGGGATCGCTGGGGGCTTCCACATTTTTTGAGCTATTCAGCCATAGCCGTTGTCGGCTTTTTTTGCTTCGGACTGTTATACAATCCCAACTCTCACCTGACCATTGCGGATTTCTGGCGCTGGTGGGTCGTTCATACCTGGGTCGAAGGCTCCTTCGAATTCTTTGCCGCCGCCGCTATCGTTTTTGTTATGGTCAACCTCTCCCTGGTCGATCTGAAAGCCGGATTGCGAACGGTTTATTTTACCGTTTCCCTGGCTCTTTTTTCCGGAATTATCGGGGTAGGACACCATTACTACTGGTTTGGCGAGCCATCTTTCTGGTTGGCCCTGGGTTCATCTATTTCAGCGCTGGAACCGGTACCGATCCTATTGCTGCTCTCCGAGACCTGGCATAACCAAAAAACGATCGCCAAGGCCGGCAAGGCTTTTCCCTACCGATACCCATTGATGTTTCTCTCGGCTGCGGTCGCTTGGGAAGTGCTGGGCGCCGGTATCATGGGACTTTCCATTACCACGCCTATTATCAACTACTATGAACACGGCACCTACCTGACCGTCAATCACGGGCACACCGCGCTTTTCGGCACTTATGGCTTCCTGGCCATGGGACTTCTGCTTTTTTCCATGCGGGGTATCGTGACCGACAAGGGATGGGACACCCGGTTCTTATCCATCTGTTTTTGGTGCACCAACATCGGTCTGTTGCTGATGTTTCTCGGAACCCTTCTGCCTGTGGGCATTCTGCAATCGCTCGATAACCTGGATAACGGTTTATGGCATGCCCGTTCAAACGCATTCTGGGAGCAGGGGACAATACAACTCCTCGGCCAGACCAGATTGGTGCCGGATACCCTGATAATTATCGGTGCAATTGCTCTGCTGCTTTTCATGATCAAGGCTATGCGATTTTTGAAACCTGTGACGATCGAAAGCGGTACAGCCTTTCCCGCCAAATAATCATATCGGTATTACAGTTCACTTTAGCCTTACCCTGACCTCTGACATGAGTCTGTGCCGATCGTGTTGGAGGTCCTGCCTTTTTAAAGACTCCAGATCGGGTTAATCAAAAAAAACAGCAAAATTTGCAGCAACGAAGTAGATGAAGAGTTTTTACGACGCCATCAAAAATTGTTTGGTCGGAAATCTTATGTTTCAGGACATTATCCACTTCAATCGGACAACCTTCGCTTAAAAACCTCCAGTGATGCAGGATCACCTTGCCGAGTTGCCGGTGTCGAACATGCCGCGCCTATTATCACTTTATTTATTCGCTTATTCTTCTTAGAGCAAAGGCAAAGATATTGCAGCATCCCATTTATGCAGGCAAATACCGGCGAAGGATACCATTTTTTCAGGCAAAAGCGCCGATTATTACTCATTATATCAAGTAGGATATTTATATGGTTAGTGACAATGACGAACAACAGGTACGATTCGAATTTCGGATCTTCGGCCAGGGATTTGGCCGGGAAATAGACGAGATCCGCCGGCGTTCTCTCTGTTTTGGAATTGAAGAGGTGCAGGATATCTATCTGGTCACGGCAGCCAACGAAATTAATAATGTCAAGATTCGCGGGCAGTCTCTGGAGATGAAAGTGCTGCTGCGCGTTGAGCAGGGTCTTGAATTGTGGAAGCCTTGTATGAAACTTGATTTTCCTCTGGCCGCCGCTGGTGCCGTCATCGAGGTATTTCAGGCTTTGGCTGTGGAGCTACCGGCGCTGCCGCAGCAGCCGAAGATGCATCTGCACGATTTTATGATGCAGACTGTTTGGCCACATCCGGGGATACTGGTTGCCGAGGTATTTAAACGGCGGTCCCATTTTGAGATAGGCCGGTGCATGGTGGAAATCGATGAACTGCTGGTCAATGGTGCAGCGATTCAATCCATTTCCATCGAGGGTGAAGATGCAGCCGAAATACTTCGGGTGAAAGCTCTGCTTGACGTGCAGCGCTATCCGAATATCAGTTATCTCCTTGCCTTAAAACGTATTATGGGGCTGGTTCCCTTGCTGCCGCAGTCCTGGCTTCTAGCTTCCTGATGCTATGCCATTTAGAGATCCGCTCTTAAGAAAGAGGGCAAAAAGGGCTTGCCGAAGGGGGCAATCCTGCCGGTTTTTGTTCAGAGATTGACAATGACTTTATGTTTGCGAAGCCGAAGTCCCAAGAAAATCATCGCAATGCCAAAGACCACCGCATAAACCCCAATCATCCAGATCATCGCCACGGCACCGACTCCAGGATTCACAAACAGAATAGCACTGAACAGAATGGAAATGATACCGCTCAATCCCAGCAGCCATTCCCCTTTAATTTCATTTCTGAGAGCGACGGCGGCAATTATTTCCAGTACACCCGTCACCATCGCCCAGAATGCGACGATGAGAACAAGGGCCAGCACAGTGATGCCCGGCCAGATGAAGGTGATGATTCCTACTATGATGCCGGCCAGTCCCTCAAGGAGCAGTGCGCCGCCGTGTAATCCTTTGCCTCGGCCGCGTACCGAGACAAAAAAAGAAGTAAGGCCGTCGATAACAAGGAATGCCCCCAGTAAAACAGCCATCATTTGCAGGGTGATCCCCGGCAGAAAAATGGCGATTACCCCAAAGATTGTCGCCAGGACACCTCGAAACAAAAATGACCACCAATATTTGCCATAGATACGAAACATGAGTTTTTCTGTCCTCCTTTACTTTGGACAAGTACCTTATAATTAATTTCCGTGCATTCCCGGCAGAGAATTTTTTTGTTCCGGTACATGTCCCGTTTACCCCATAGCCGTCAGCTAGGTGATAAGGTGTTTTGCTTCGGTTCCATACGCCGCATGGGAACCAGACCCCATGCCGGACAGATGAATCGCTTAGTTTGACGGCTATGTCGTTTACCCTGGTTGGCTTGATCCTGTTTGTTCGGATATCTGTTTCTGCATTGTATAATGTTATGCAATTTTTTTGCCTGTTTACCAGCATTTCAGGGGCTAGCGTCTATTGCCCGCTTTGGTCGAGAAGCTGAAAAGGTAGGACAGGGGACATGGTAAAATTAAAGTGAGCGCCTCAGACGGCTCTCGCCATCACTCTGTGGCACATAATTTGCTCGATATAATCCCAAGGAGAGTGAATGAGTTCTCTATCCGGAAGTGTTTATTATCCGGAAGTGTTGATACGGGTGCCGGGACGCAGCTTTTATATCAGGTTTGCCAACGGCTAAATAGAATCCTAAACAAGACCTGATAGGTCGAATGAGAAGGGACGGATATGATCAGTATGCTGAATATGCCAAATTCGACCGTGCTGACGGTGTCAAAACCGGCCAAATTCCTGCCCTGGTTTCACGGATTGTATTATCTGATCAGCGGAGTGTGGCCGTTGTTAAATATCACGAGTTTTCAATTGGTGACCGGTGAGAAGACCGATATCTGGCTGGTAAAAACAGTGGGTATGCTGTTGATGGTATCCGGTTGTGCCCTGGTTACGGCGGCTTATCGTCGCCGGGTCCATCTGGAAATCGTTATCCTGGCTATCGGCAATGCCTTCGCGCTTCTTCTGATTGAAGTGCTGTACTGGGCTGATGGAACCATATCATCCATTTATCTGCTGGATGCAGTGCTTGAAGGATTGTTGATCATTGGTTGGCTATTTTTGTGGCAGCGAATGAAAAAAGTCATGGCGCTGCATTCGTAAAGACAAAAAACTATGTCACCATAGACTGCCGGCTGATAGTAGAATAGTTCTATCCCGGCTGAATCTTTTAACAAGAAGATAACGTATGGATTTTCTGAGAATTATTTTGGCAATAATTTTACCGCCACTCGGAGTTTTTCTTCAGGTGGGATTTGGCAAGCACTTTTGGTTGAATATTTTGCTGACCATTCTCGGTTATATCCCCGGCATCGTGCATGCCGTTTGGGTTATTGCGAAATATTAATCGTCCGCTGCCCCAAAAGACGGTTGTGAAGCGTACCAAATTAAGCTATGCTTTACTGGTATCGGGATGGTATTCTACGCTCGAAGATGGGTCATGGCGGCAGCAGACGTTACTTCCAGACGTTGACTTCCGCAACTTCTCCCCATAGACTCAGGAAATATTTACCTCCATATTGAGCGCACCCGGTTAAACATCCTGTTTACCCGGGACGTTATCGCCACTCCGTTACATTCATCACTTATTAAACATCATGGCCGAGGTATTTCGCGTAGTATCGGCTTATTACCTGTACGGTTAGCCTCGACTCAACTCCGGGCGCCGCAATCGTCGCTCGACGGGTAGATGCTGGTTGAAACCCGAGACATATCAACCCATGAAGCCAGGAGGAATAACACCATGAAAAGAAAATTAGCTCTCCTTGTAACCGTTATTGGATCGATAACCATAACCAGCTCGGTCTATGCCTCGGAAACAGTAGCTAAACCCATGATCAAAGACGAAAGACCAATACAGATCAGATCGATTCAGCCACAGGACAAGTTGCTTCAAACCGGCATTGCCGCGCCAGGTACGAACCTGAACAAGATAACGATCCAAGCCCGATCAGCGCGAAAAATTATGGATATGCCGATCTACAACCGGCAGGGCAATGAAATAGGCGAGATCGAAGACATCAAGTTTGATACCTCCAGCGGAAAAATTCAGTACGTCACTATTAAAAAACACAATTCCAAAGAGACAAAAGACCAGGCGGGCATTGCCGTACCTTTGGAGGTTTTGCGCGTCGAAAAGGACAGGGTGGTATTGATTGTCGATCAGAGTAAACTAAACGGTGTCCCCAGACCAGGAAATCCCGAGACCGATGAATCGTTTCAACGCGATCTGCACAGCCATTATGGTATTGCCTATCCCTGGGAGGTTGAGGGGCAGAACCTGAAAAAAATGGTTGAAAAAAAACGGGCGGATCTCCTGAAAGACGACCTTCAATCGGATATTGGTGTCAGCAAAAAACAGAAACGGGACGATCCTCAGCCAATGAATGAAGATGAAATGAAGCTGCGGGCTGAATTCCGTAAATTATTATTGATTTTCAATCCGTTGTAAACGTCGGCCAAGGTTCCCAACAATCCAGCCCGGCAGGCTGTAAAACGGCAGTGGACCGGCGATCGTCCTTCCGACCCTCAAAGTATCTGCAAGTGCCGGGAAAGACAAGGCTGTCCCGGCACTTGCAGTGTGAGGCCGTTGTCTCATGCTGTAACCGTTCATCGAGTACTGCAGGTTCGTTCAAGCAGGCCTTGGAGCTATAGTTGGCTATGCGAGGCGGCCTGATCGGACGAAAATGGGGTGCAGGTGAACGGTTACCCCACCTTGCTTTCATTGCATTTTCCGGAATAATCCATTACACGACTCATTTATACACCGATGGCAGCACAGGTTGGTGGAGCGCTATATTGTTGACTCAGTGTTGGGGCCGGAGAGAAGGGGGATAGGACTCATGTAGAGTAATTCCCGAATATTATCGATATCCCGCAGTTATTGTCACTGAGGTGGAGGAAAACCATAAAAGTCATGCTGGAGCAAACTTTGGCAGGACACGAAGAGCCTGCCTGGCACGGTTTAAGGGCGGATGAGGTTTTACGCATCCTCGAAGCGTCCGAGTCCGGCTTAGCCACCGATGAGGCCAGACGTCGTCTTGCCGTTCATGGCCCCAACCTCCTGGAGCGACAATCGGGCGACAGCGTTTTTACTCTTCTTCTGCGGCAGATTGACAATCCGCTTATCTGGGTGCTTATCGGTTCTGCCGCTTTGGAGATCGGGCTTGGCAAGGTTACCGATGGGGCCGTGGTATTTGCAGTGGTCGTGATTAATACCATTATCGGGTTTATTCAGGAAAATCGGGCGAGGAAAGCTATTGAGGCCCTGTTTGACCTGGTGCCCCAGATTGCGACAGTTCTCCGTGACGGCAAGCGTATCGACCTGCCGGTTGCCGAGCTTGTCCCCGGTGACGTAATTCTTCTTGCTTCGGGCGACAAGGTTCCCGCCGATGCCCGTCTGATAGCCGCCAGTAATCTGCAGATTGATGAATCCGCACTGACGGGTGAATCGGTACCGGTTCAGAAATCGACGGTCCCCGTGGATGAAAAGGCCGGTGTCGGTGATCGGTTATGTCTCTGTTTCAGCGGAACACTGGTGACATACGGTACCGGCACGGCTGTGGTCGTGGCCACTGGAAGCAAGACTGAACTGGGCCGCATCTCGACGCTACTCAAAGAAGCCGTTAACCTGCAGACTCCGCTCACCAAGGCCCTTGCTTCGATCGGCCGGGTTATCACCATCTCGGTCCTGGTGGTGTCTGCGCTGATGGTCCTGGTCGGCATGATACGTATGGTCAATCAGGGTGTGGCGCTTGCAGTTGCTTTCAAGGATACGCTGATCTTCGCCATTGCCCTGGCAGTCGGGGCGATCCCGGAGGGGTTGCCGGCCATTGTGACCATCGCTCTGGCGATCGGCGTGCAGCGCATGGCCCACCGGCGGGCGATCATCCGCAATCTTCCCGCGGTTGAAACCCTTGGCAGCACCACCACCATTTGCTCCGACAAAACCGGAACCCTTACCCGCAACGAAATGACTGTCCAGACCCTCTGGGTTCCTGATGACGAATTCCAGGTTACCGGGGTAGGTTACGAACCCGCCGGCTGGCTGTTGCGAAACGGCAGGGAAATCGAAGAAATTCCGGACGTGATACGCAAGCTGGTTTTATGCGGTGCTCTTTGTAATGATGCGGAGGTCTTCGAGGAGGACGGCTCGTGGAAATTGAGTGGAGATCCAACGGAAGGGGCATTGATTACCTCGGCGTTGAAACTTGGGGTGGACGTGGACGCGGAACGCAAGAAATATCTGCGGATCGATGCGATACCTTTCGAGTCGGAAAACCAGTTTATGGCGACCTTGCATCAGAATCCCGGAGGATTGCCATGGGTGGTCATGAAAGGCGCCCCTGAGGCGGTTCTCAGGCGCTGCGGAGAAACGTTCGATCCCGCCGGCGTGTTAAAAAAAGTTGAAGCTCTGGCTGCCGGTGGGATGCGGGTGCTGGCTATCGCCGCAAAGCACCTGGAGAGCCGGAAGGAATCAGAGGACTCAGGATGTCAGGTTCAGAACCTCTCGATGGAAGGTGTCGCCCGCGATATGGAGCTCGTCGGTCTGCAGGGCATGATCGATCCTCCTCGTCCCGAAGCGATCCGCGCAGTGCAGGCCTGTCATGCGGCAGGAATCACGGTCAAGATGATAACCGGGGATCATCACGGCACCGCCACCGCGGTCGGCAGGCAGTTGGGACTCGCTTCCGATCAGGCAGCAGTGACCGGAGCCCAGATCCAGATGACTTCAGATGAAGAGTTGAAACTGCTGGTGGCGGGCAGCAACATTTTTGCCCGGGTGGCTCCAGAACACAAGCTGCGTCTGGTCAGGGCGCTGCAGGCTCGCCGCCACGTTGTCGCCATGACGGGGGACGGCGTGAATGACGCTCCGGCGCTGAAGCAGTCGAATATCGGGGTGGCAATGGGCATTACCGGGACCGCCGTATCAAAAGAAGCGGCCGACATTGTCCTCACGGATGATAACTTTGCCAGCATCGTCGCAGCTGTTGAGGAGGGACGGCGGGTGTACGACAATCTCATCAAATCGCTGGCCTTCGTGTTGCCGACCAATCTCGGTCTGGCCTTCATTCTGATTTATGCGGTAGCCTTTTTTCCTTTCGAGAAGACCGGTGTCGAATTGCTCCTGCCCATGTCGGCTGTCCAGTTGCTCTGGATCAACCTCGTCGCGGCGGTAAGTCTGGCGCTGCCGCTGGCCTTTGAGGTCAATGAACCCGATATAATGCATCGTCCCCCGCGATCGCCGCAGGAACCTGTGTTCACCGGTTTCGTGATTTTTAGGACCCTGGTTGTAGCTGTCCTGATGGCGGCAGGGGCCATTGGCTTGTTTCAGTTTCAGTATTCACAGGATCTTGCAGCGGGAGTTGCAGAAAACCAGGCCATGGCTGAGGCCCAGACTGTGGCTGTCTGCACCGTCATCATGTTCCAGATCTTTTACCTGCTGAACTGCCGAAGCCTGAAAGGTTCCATTTTTAAAATCGGTTTGTTCAGTAACAAGGTGATTTTTCTCGGAGTGGGGGTAGTGCTGTCGCTGCAGTGGCTGTTTATCTATACGCCTTTTGCCAACCGCATCTTTGGTTCGACACCTGTTACCCTCCAGGATATCGGCCTGGCAACTCTTGTCGGCGCAGCCATTTTGCCGCTCATTTCGCTTGAGAAATGGTGGCGTAATAGAGCTAAAAAAAAGCGATGAGGCATTTCTCCCGGCTTCATTCGGAACCAAAATCCATTATAATGTATTGCAATCCGCATATTCTCCCAACAACTTAAAAGGATCAGAACTATGAAAGAAGTTGTCATTGTCTCCGGTTGCAGGACCGCTATCGGCGCCTTCGGTGGAACCCTTCGTGATCTGAACGGTGCCGTTCTGGCGGCTACAACCATGAAAGAAGCCGTTCGGCGTGCCGGTATCGATCCGGTCCTGATCGATGATATTCGCTACGGCTGCTGTATGGAATCTCCCGATACCCTGAACGTTACCAGGGTCGGCAGCCTGCTGGCCGGAATCCCCGACACCGTTACCGCCGTCACCATAAACCGGGTCTGCATTTCCGGCATGGAGGCTGTCATTTCCGGTATGGCAATGATTCAGGCGGGTATGGCCGACATCATCCTGGCCGGTGGTACCGAGCACATGTCCAGCGTTCCCTACTCAGTACCCGCTGCCAGGTGGGGCTGCCGCCTCCAGGACCAAACTTTTGTCGATAATCTGATTCATACCCTGCATTGCGGTTCCCATCTAATCCCGCATCCGGAAGATGGTCCTGTGGACGCCGGCCGGCCGCCGCTCAGTATGTTTGTAGGCAAACCCTATATCATGGGCCATACCGCGGAATTCGTTGCCCAGCATCTGGGCATCACCCGGCAGGAGATGGACGAAGTGGCCCTGCGCAGCCACAATGAGGCGGAACGCGCCACCCAGGACGGCTCCTTCGCCGAAGAGATTGTGCCGGTAGAGGTTCCCCAGAAAAAGAAAGCCCCCCTGATTTTTGACAAAGACGAACACTTCCGGCCCGGCATGACCATGGACATCCTCCGTAAGCTGCCCCTGGCCTTTGTCCCTGAAATCGGCACCGTAACAGCCGGGAATTCGAGCGGTATCAACGATGGCTCCACCGGCATGGTCATAATGTCGGCAGAAAAGGCCAAAGAATTGGGAGTGAAGCCCCTGGCCAGGATCAAGGCTGTAGCCAGAGGCGCCTGTCATCCTTCGGTCATGGGACTGTCACCCGTCCCGGCGGTGCACAATCTTCTTAAATCTTCCGGATTAGCTCTCAAGGATTTCGAGTTGGTCGAAGTCAACGAAGCCTTTGCAGCCCAGTATCTTGGCTGCGAAAAAGAGTTGGGCCTCAACCGGGAGATCACCAACGTCAATGGCTCGGGCATCGGGCTGGGCCACCCTGTCGGCTCGACCGGAGCCCGGATCATGGTAACCTTGATGTATGCCATGAAAAATCGAGGAAAATCTCTGGGCCTGGCAACTCTGTGCGGAGGTGGAGGAGTTTCCATGGCCTGTGCCATTGAAATGATTTAGGCCGGATTATCAAAATCTGACCTTTATGGAGTAGTAACCGGAACTCCAACAATAATACTGGTTTTTGAGGGAAAAAATGGAAGTAGATATCAGCTTTAGCTGCGCAGAGATTGACTGGAACATCGTTTCGGAAACACTCAGACAGGTCGGTATGGCATATCACTCCCCCGATCTGCACAAGAAGGCTTTCGAGGCCAGTCATACAACAGTATTTGCCTGGCACGCAGGTAAAATAATTGGCTTTGGCCGGGCAATTTCGGATGGGGTCTACCAGGCAGCCGTTTATGATGTTGCGGTATTGCCGGAATTCCAGGGCAAAGGAATCGGCTCAATCATCATGAAAAACATCCTCAACAAACTCTCGCATTGCAATATAATCTTGTATGCTTCGCCCGGAAAAGAGAAATTTTACGAAACTCTTCACTTCCGAAAAATGAAAACAGGCATGGCAATCTTTACCAAAGCCGATGCAATGGCAAAGCGGGGATTTACCAAATAGTTTTAAATGATGGAGTCGTAAATAGCCCGATCTCCAACGTTTGCGGGCTGAAACGGCAATTAGTTGTACTAAAATGTACTCGTGATGATACGATAAAATTTATTGCTCTTGGTTCTCATGATAAAGTTTATTTGGTTGAATCCTGCATAGAGACCGGGATTTACAAGGGTGGGTTTAGAACCCGCGAGTATCAACACCTGCTTGATGGCAGTACAGCATCGTCATGTATGCAATCCAACCGCCGCACGTAGAAACAAATTAAAAACCGCTGGAAGCCTTGGTCCGGAAGCTTTAAGCGGTTTTTTCTTTTGCTGATTTGGTGAGCGAAATAGCCTGCAGCCGAAAGGTCGATTTGACATTTATCGTACCGAGGATTTAATATTATCGGGCAGCTTAAAATGATTGGCCATTTATCGAGAAGGCTTGGTTGCGCAATTCGATATGATGCACAGCTGAAACAAACCAATCATGCAAACAAGGATAACTGTTCACCGGGAATAGCAAAATGCTCGCATAACACTAGACCTGTAAACGTTTAACAGTGCTCCAGAGGCGCAAAGGCAGGCCGAAGGGCTATAGTTTTGGCTATGCACGGCGGTCTGATCGTGCGCATATGGGGTGCTGGTGAACATTTACCAAACAAGGTATCTTTTCAGAGAGAATATATGGCAATTATTTGGGATAATGCATGGAGCATCGGACACTCTAAAATAGATAAGCAACATCAGAATTGGATAGGTATTTTTAACAGATTTGAAAGCGCATTTTTGGATGCCGGCTATCATTCAAGCAATGAAGAATATAAGAAAGATACGCTCAATGATTTACTTGAATACACGGACTATCACTTCAAGACTGAACAAGACGTCATGACTGAAAATGACTATCCTGAGGCTGCAAAACACTGGCGGTTGCACAAAGATTTTAAAAATGCTTTGTATGAAAAGCTCAGGGAATTTGAAAATGAGGGTCCTGTACTAAGTTCACAGATTCTTTCGCTCATGAAGAACTGGCTTGTGAGTCATATTCTGGATGAGGATCGGAAGTTGGTACTATTTTTGAAATCCCAATGATGTAGTGAATTTTGCAGCCGTACAGACCGGCGTTTCCGCCTGATGACATAGAAAACATGATTTTAGCATTAAAGAATGGTCGTGCTAACCTAAAATTGACCAGTAAAAAGTGGTAGTGATTACCGACGCGACACTAAAGAGTGACATAATTGTGTCGTGCTTTAGTGTCGTGTGCCTTTCACAGAGACATCAACGCCGCCTGCAAAGTTATTAACGATCCTCTATCGGAATATAATCACAACACAGGTTACCCGTATAGATTTGGCGTGGCCGGGAGATTTTCCATTGGGGGTCATCCATGCTTTCCTTCCATTGAGCGATCCAGCCGGGAAGCCGACCCAGGGCAAACATCACCGTGAACATGTTCGTGGGGATGCCGATAGCTCTTAAAACAATGCCACTGTAAAAATCTATATTGGGATAGAGATTATGATCGATAAAA
Source organism: uncultured delta proteobacterium (assembly GCA_963835305.1). Taxonomy (GTDB): domain Bacteria; phylum Desulfobacterota; class Desulfobulbia; order Desulfobulbales; family Desulfocapsaceae; genus Desulforhopalus_A. The sequence continues at coordinate 927,576 of CAWIEU010000001.1, read as the reverse complement.
TAGGAGTCTTTTAAGGCTATCTCCTCAAGCTCTCTTGCGATATCCAGGAGCGGATCGTTAATGTGCATCGATTCCAGCAGCTTATCACACATCTTTTTCATGATTTTGGCCCGCGGGTCATAGGTTTTGTAAACCCTGTGGCCGAAACCCATGAGCCGGAAAGGATCATTTCTGTCCCTGGCGCGCTCGATGGTTTTTTGGCAATTACCACCGTCGTTTTGAATATCGGTGAGCATTTCAATAACTGCCTGGTTGGCGCCTCCGTGCAGAGGTCCCCAAAGCGCCGCCATGCCTGAAGAGATAGCTGCATAAAGGTTTACCCTGGCACTGCCCACCATTCGGACGGCGGAAGTTGAACAGTTCTGTTCGTGGTCGGCGTGGAGGATCCAGAAGCAGCGCAGGGCGCTGACTGCTTCCTGTTTCATCTCGTAAGGTTTTACCGGGGTGTCAAACATCATATTGAGAAAATTTTCGCAATAGGTCATATCCGGACGAGGAAAAACAATTTCATGACCCCTGGAAATTTTATAAGACATGGCCGCCATGGTCCGCACTTTGGCCAATAACCGGGTCATGGTTATGTTGATCTCTTCTTCCTGGGAACCAAGTGCCGGATAAAAGCTTCTCAGGGCATTGACCATGGAGGACAGGATGCCCATTGGATGGGCTCCCCTGGGATAGTTCTGAAAAAAAGCTTTTAAATCGGTATGGACCAGGCTGTTGTCATTGAGCATCACCGAAAACCGGGTCAGTTCAGTTTTGTTGGGGAGCTTTCCATTGATGAGCAGGTAGACGGTCTCCTTGAAGGAGGAGTGTTCGGCCAGCTGTTCTACGGGGATGCCACGGTAGCGAAGGATGCCCTTTTCTCCATCCATAAAGGTAATGGCGCTCAGGCAACTGCCGGTGTTGGCATAACCGGGGTCGAGGGTGATAAATCCTGTTTCGGCCCTCAAGCTGGATATATCTATGGCTTTTTCACCTTCGCTTCCGGTAACCACGGGAAGCAAAATTTCATTTCCGTTATAAATAAGAGTTGCGTATTCGTCCAAAACTTCTCCTTTCTGCTATTATTTTTCACAGACGCTCAGATTGGCGTCGTTATTTGGAATGTAAATAGTCTGCAGGTAAAAAACCACATTTTGTTTTTCTAACTTATTATACCCTCTTTGTAAATCTGGCAATAACAACACACAAAACGTAGCGGTTCACCAGCCCGTAACCGTTCACCAGCACCTCATTTTCGTCCGATCAGATCGCCGTGCATATATTATTGATGAGGGCTTCGGTTAACTCTCCGGCCCGAGAGCGCTCCAGGGGACGACCTTGTTCCTGCCGGTCTTCTTGGCATGAAGGAGCGCTTTGTCTGCCCGGTCGGTCAAGAGTTCGAGCGTATCGTTGTCCTGATATTGGGCAAGGCCAATTGAAATGGTCAGGGAAAATGGCAGGGGCCGATTCATTTCGTGTTCAACCGCATGCCTGATTCGTTCGGCAAAGAAAAGAGCGGCCTTTTCATCGGTCGCCCGCAGGAGGATGATGAACTCTTCTCCTCCCCAACGGACAACCGTGTCGTATGGCCGGCATTTCTTCTGGAGACATTCACTGGTTCCCCGCAGCGCGAGGTCTCCGAAATGATGGCCGTGGGTGTCGTTAACCTGTTTGAAATGGTCGATATCGAGAAAGAGCAGGGTCATCGATTCGTTCCGCCTGAGGCTGCGGGCGCATTCATCATGAAAAATATGGGCAAAATAGCGGCGGTTATTCAGGCCGGTCAAGGGATCAAGCGTTGATAGCTCCTCCAACTTCTCAATCATGTCATGGATTTGCCTGTCTTTGTCGTTCCTGATTGTTCCCAGGATACCGAAGATCAGACCGAACAGCAGCGGGTGGACCAGAAAAAACCATTGCACGGGAGAGAGGATGGCGGACAGGAACGAATTCTCCGTCCCTGATTCTTTGAGGAAATAGATCTGCATTAGAATGGTGACGAGGGGGATGGGCAAGCCCCAGAGAATTCCAAACCAGATATAGATATTTCGACGGAGATTAAAACTAAAAGGTTGCCTGGCTGCCGCAATAAACTCGTAAATTTGTTTCGGGATATAAACGGCCATGCCTGGGTCGCACTGAAGATTGGGATTTCGGATAATTACACGGTTATTCACTGCTTTCTTAGCATAACCATTGAACTGCCGGGAGTCACGGGGGCATGGGGATTTTCTCTTCTCTCTATCAGCGCACGATCAGACCGCCATGCAAAGAGGGAAGGGCGGGTTTAGAACCCACCCTATGGGTCTGGGATTATACGAGCGTTTTTGTTATTTCCGGTCAGCGGTTACGATGCAATCGGTCTCGATTATGATCAGTCTCTTTTTATAGAGGGCGCCGATTGCCTTTTTGAAGACCTTTTTGCTTACCCCAAACAAGGTGTAGATATCTTCAGGCGGGCTCTTGTCGGAAACGGCAACCATGCCGCCACGATCGTTTATGGTGTTCAGGATGGTCTGGGCAACTTCATCGATTATTTGATAGCCTGTTTGCTGCAATCTTAGGTCGATCTTAAGGTCTTCGCGTATTTTTTTTACGTAGCCCCGCAGCCTCCGGCCTATGACCAGTTTCTGGAAGACTTCGTTCTCATAGATCATGCCTGAATGAGCACCGTTGACAACCGCGCTGTATCCCAGCTCTGTTCGGGCATAGACAATAAGATCAACCTCTTCTCCCTCCTCATATTCCGGAGGCTGCAGGTCAAGAAATTTATCCAGCTTTGAAGAGGCTGTAATACGGTTGTTTTTTTTACTCAGGAAGATAAATACAACATATGATTTGCCTTCCCTCATGTTATCCTGCTGCTCGCTTTTCGGCACAAACAGGTCGCTTTCAAGGCCCCAGTCCATGAAGGCGCCCGCCGCTGAGTTGGACACCACCTTCAAGTTGGCGAATTCACCAACTGTTGCGTAAGGTTTTTGGGTGGTTGCCACCAGCCGCTGATCCCTGTCTACATAAACAAAGACGTCGATTTTATCATCCGCTTGGTAATTTCGGGCGCCATACTTATCCCTCAGGAGAATATCTCCCCAGGAACCACCGTCAAGATGAATGCCATACGCTTGTGTTCCTTTTACTGAAAGCCTGTTAATTTTGCCTATCTGTACCATCTCTTCCTCTATCCAGGATTATTCCAGTGTTAAATTCCAGTTCGTAATGCATCAGGGGGTCAGCAGTCGTCCGGTTACTATATAGCCGAGGGTCATTGCCACGATCAGTAACGAGCCGACCAGCCTGGGTGGGGCGGGGGCAGGTATGTCAAACCAGCGGCAAGCAGCTCCGACCAAAAATCCAATCAGCAGGCCGATAAGTGATTTATCCATGGATGTTCCCCCCCTCGGACCCATCGGTTTTTGACTTGCCTTTACCGCCCCCGGCAGAACCGGCACAATAATTCCGGGTTGTGGCAAGGCGTCGAGTTAAATAATGATCGACGAGGATGTAGCCACAGCTCATCGAAACGATGAGAAGAGCACCCATAAGTGCCGGTGGTGCCGGAACCGGCAGCCCGAAATAACGGCAAGCGCCACCAATCACAAAACAAAGAAACAGTCCTATGCAGATTTTCATGTCTTGAGCTCCGCTGTGGGTCGTCTCATAATCAACACCACACTGCAGACCAGGCAGAGCAGTGCGGCTCCCAGGATAATCCAAAATACCGCCGACATTGCATCCGAAACCGCGGCTGACAGCACCGCCTCACTTTGCCTGCTCAACATACTTCTGAATTCTTCGCGGAAGAGATTCTCCATGCTTTTGTGCAGCATATCCATGATTTTGACCGGAATCATGGCGGAAGAGCTTTCCAGATTATGAAATAGCCCCGTAGTCACCACGCCGCCGCAGATTCCAACGCCGATTGTTCCTCCAAGGGTCCTGGAAAACTGGTGAAAGGATGTGGCCACCCCGAGATTGACATTGGGGAGGTCGGCCTGCACAAGCAACAGGGTGGAGAGGGTGATAAAGCCCATGCCGAGACCGGCCAGCAGAAAGACCAGAAAACAGGTGACAAGGGATGTTTGCGGAGTAAAAAACAACATAACCGCGCCGCTGAGTACGATCAGGCTTCCCCCCAGCACGGCTGCCATTCTGCTGCCTGCGCCGTCAACGAAACGACCCAGCAGGAGGGAGCCGGCCGACCAGCCAAGACTCAGGGAGAGCATGGTTAGTCCCACCTGCATCGGCGTTTTAGCCAGTGCTCCCTCTATAAATAGCGGGACATAAGCAAAGAGAGAAAAAATGGCAAAGCTGGCGCAGAAGGCCGCACCATTGCCCAGGGCAAAAACGGGTCGCCGAAAAAAACGCAGATCGAGCACGGGATCGGCCGCCCGTTTTTCGACAACGACAAAGAGCAAAGCAAAAATTGCCGAGAGCGCACCGAGACCGATTATCTCCGCGGACATCCAGCCGTAATCCCGGCCTCCGATAATGAAGATGGTCAGAAAGGACAGAATAAAACCGGAAAGACAGATGATCCCGGCAAAATCCAACTGTACCTTCCTGGAAGGATGGGCAGGAAGTTTCAGAAAACGGCCGATGGTCGCAAGCGAAGCAAGCGCAAGAGGCACATTGAGATAAAAAATCCATCTCCAGGAGACATATGTGACGATAAAGCCGCCAAGAGTCGGGCCGATGATAGATGAAATCCCCCAGACCGAGCTGCCTAACGACAAGGTTTTACCGCGTCCCCCCGGAGGAGAAATGTCCGAAAGCACGATATAGACCAGCGCAAATATACCGCCCGCTCCAACTCCCTGGAAAACTCTCGCGCCAATGAGAACAAACATGGAGGGAGCTGCGCCTGCTGCAAGCGAGGCCAGCAGAAAAACGGTGATGGAAATCAGAAAAAGCCTTCTGGTGGAAAAGAGGTCCGCCAGTTTGCCGAATACCGGCAGGGAAACAGCACGAGCAAGAAAGTAGGCGGAATACACCCAGCTGTATAGAGTCAGGCCTCCGAGATCAGCGACAATTGAGGGCATAGCCGCACTGACGATCAGCGCGTCCATAGCCCCAAGAAAAAGTGCAAGAAGTGCGGCAAGGATGATATAGATCCGATTTTGCGAGGTGGGTTCCTGTGTATCCATAAATTAAAATTGACCTAAATTATTAGAAGAAGTAGGGGCGGGTTCTAAACCGTCCGCTATGCTCGGCGGTGACAGAGTACATATGGGCTGCTGGTGCACGTTTACGCATCGGCTTTTGCAGATGTTTGTCAGCCCGGATTCAAGCAGCGTGCTATCCTACCACAGGATCCCTATCATTTTTTATAAAAATTATGCCGAAAGTGTAATGACAATAGGTTTTATCAATGGTCTGTACAAGATTTTCGTGGATATATTGTGTAAAAACTATTACTTATTTAGTACTCCATGGTCCCATATTTTAATTCAGCTCCATCAACTAAGGAGGAAAATTATCCCATGAAACCAAATCGTTCAATCTTATCCGTTCCCGGACATGTTCGGAAAATGCATGCGAAAGCCGCCGAAAGCGCCGCGGACGTCATTATGCTCGACCTCGAGGACAGTGTTCCGCAGGAGGCAAAAGAAAGTGCAAGAACGCAGGTCCTGGAGTCTTTACGGACCATCGATTGGCGGAAGAAGACAGTCAGTATCCGCATCAATAGCCTGGATACACCTTATGCCTATCGCGATCTGTTGGAGATAATCGAAGCGGCCGGGGAGAACGTGCACTCGATCGTCGTGCCGAAAGTCAATCATCCGGGTGATATCCATTTCGTCGACCGGATGCTGGACGGGATCGAACTGGCCAGGCAACTTCCCGGTACAATCGGCATCGAGGCGTCTATTGAAACTGCCGAAGGTTTGGCAGAGGTCAGAGCGATTGCCGGTGCCGCCCGGCGGGTGAAGAGCCTGGTATTCGGAATTGCCGATTACTCGGCTTCCATAGGCGCACGGCTGGTTTCCATCTCGGGACATGGGGAAAACGAAGCCGAAATCTATCCCGGCCATCGCTGGCATTTCGCCCTAAGCCGCATGGTTATGGTGGCTAAGGCTAACGGGCTTCTGGCAATAGACGCCCCTTACGGGCATTTCAAGGACATCGAAGGATTGCAGCAGTCGGCGGTTATGGCGGGGGCCTTGGGATGCGACGGCAAATGGGCCATTCACCCAACCCAGCTTGAAACCATCAACAAGGTTTTTTCTCCTACGCAGGAAGATATAGATCGAGCCGTCACTGTCCTTGAAGCCGTCCGGGCAGCCAGACAACAGCTGCGCGGAGCGGTTGCCGTTGACGGGCGGATGGTCGATCAGGCCACCTTACGCATGGCGCAGCGGCTTTACGATCAGGCGTGCCATCTCGGTCTGGTTGAAGATCAACAGAACGAAGCGGGTGAGGGAACAGATACCTCCGATTGAGCGGAGTTTGGGGTTATGATCCTGATTGTAATCTATTGAACATCCGCCCCTCTTTTAATGAGAAGCTCTCTTAAAATTGAGCGATGGCAGCGAGCCTCATCTTCGCAATAGCAGCCAATCGACATATTCGTCTGATGAGACAATGCCGCCAAGAGATCCAGATCCTTACTAGGTTCGGAAGCCTTGAGTTCGGCCAGAAATTTTCTTTTAAAAGACTTCCATGATTTCTCGTCATTGGCCGCCTGGGCTTCCTTCACCAAAGCCTCACTCGGAGACAGATTTGGGAACCAGACGTCATAAATATTCTTCTCGGCGTAATCTTCTTTTTTAACACCACGAGGTGGCCGCCGTACCGTTCCTATCCGCAACCCTTCAGCGTCCTCTCTGGAGCTGCCCAATCTTACAATTCTGATAGTCATCTTTTTCTCCGAGTTGTCAAGGTGACCTACCCAGTCTGTTGGCTCTGAGAAATTAACATCCCGGCCACGTATGTCTCCTGCTTACAAGGACAATATAAGCAGGATCTGAGTAGAATTCGCGGCCTTTTCCTCATCTGTCCGACCACATTCCTATACGGTTGCTTTATTACTAGCGGAGAGTGGTCAAGCGATGTTCTAGAACCCAATTCCTGATTTCCATGATATCCTCCATAGTGATTTCATGGCCGGCATTAATCATCTTGACGGTGAGCTCTGCCCCGGCAGTTTGTAGTTTGTCGAGCAGAATGTCAGTGCTCTCCGGTGGAATTATCCTGTCGTGGCTGCCCCGCAACACCAGAACCCGTTTACCTTGAAGATTCGGAAGACTTGGCTCATGCAACGGCTGCATGGGACGAAGAAGTACGGCCTGGGCGAAGATATCCGGCAGGAGAAAGAGTATGGCAGCCGTCATGTTCGCCCCGTTTGAATAACCCAGGGCGCAGAGGCGATCTCTGTCCCGGCCGTAGCGGGCTGCGGAGGCAGTCAAAAAAACAGCGAGTTCCCGGGCACGTCCGATAATATCTTCTTCGTCAAAACCATTAGCCCGCGGCCGTTTGAAAAATCGAGCACCGCCGTTTTCCATCACTCTGCCCCTGACCCCTAATATAGCAGCCGCAGGACTGACTTTTTGGGCCAGGTCCAGAAGGTCGATCTCATTGCCGCCGCTGCCGTGCAGGGTGACTGTAGTCCAGCCGTCATCAGTTTTTCCGGGGAGCTGGAAAACATGTTTAAACTTTTTAACCCGCAAAGGAGGCAGATGCTTTTTAATTGCAGCGCGCATTGGTTCAAATTGTGGCGGCAGTTTAAGAGATTCGCCAAGATGCGCCGGACTCTCATCGACAGCAAAGCCAGGGGAATCAGTGGCAATCTCAAAGAGAACCCCACCTGGCGAGTGAAAGTAGATGGAGCGGAAATATTGCCGGTCACGGACATCCGTTACACTCAGCCCCGATTCTCTGAGAAGCGATTGCCAGTGCATCTGAGTCATATCATTCTCGGTACGGAAAGCGATATGATGAACAGTGCCGGTACCACTGTTGCTTCGTTGCATATCTTTGTCCACGAGTACATCATAATGTTGCCCTGATATATTCGCCACATCCATGCTGAAGCGATACCGATTCTGTTCCTGACCAGAGAGGGTCATTCCCAGCACTCCCTTCAATAAGGAACTGATCGGCGCAAGCGTATGCAGGGTGGCAGTGGCGGAATGAAAACCGGCAATGGCATATTTCTGGGGGACGCTGCCAGCTTTCCTGGAAAAAGCAATTGCCGGACTTTTGACTCCTATTAATTCCAGCGGCAGGCCGTGCGGATCAACAAAGCCGATCACAGGTTCGCCAAAACGCTCGGTCGTTTCAAAAGAGATCCCTGCTGCAGTCATTCGTTCCGTCCAGAAAAGCAAAGAATCCTTGGGCACACCAAAGGCTATAGCGGTAACCATGCCGGCACCTGGGCGGCCCTGCAGCAGGTTTTCCCAGGGAAAAAAAGTCAAAATAGTTCCCGGTGCTCCGTTATCGTCACCATAATAGAGATGATAGGTGGCGGGGTCATCGAAATTGACGGTCTGTTTCACCAGGCGCAGCCCCAGCGTTGTCTCGTAGAAGTGCAGATTTTCAACTGGCGAAGCACAAATTGCGGTTATGTGATGTATGCCGGATATATTCGGATGGTTCATTGGATACCTCCATTTAATATCTTGATATCAAGATATATATTCAAAAAAATTTTACTTACTTTTGGCTCACCATTTCGGCGCGGAAGCCGATCTTTTTGAGCAGCCTTGTCAGTTCATCGTATTCTTCCTCGGTCAATACATCTATAATTTCATCAAGGTTCTTCGTATGTTTGGCAAATGCCTCTTTAATAACGCGTGAACCTTCGTCCGTCAGGTGGATGTGAAAACAACGTCCATCCTGGGGATCCTGAATACGCCTGACCAGACCTTTTTTTTCCAGACGGCCGGCTGCCGCGGTCATCGAACCGCTGGTCAAAAGCACCTTTTCGCCGATGACATTGATGGGTTGCGGTCCTTTATGCAGCAGAACCTCCATAATTTGAAAGTCGCTTACATGCAAACCGGTATCGACGATACTCTGCCTGTCCACTTTTTCAATGGCTTTGGCGGCTTTCCATAAAATCAGTCGGATATGAGGTGCGTTTTTCATGGCTTTACTATAGACAGATGTATCTTGACGTCAAGATATTAACACACGACCACAATTATCTGTCGAAAAATCCAGTGCTTCGGCTTTTCCCCTCAACACAGCCTTGAGAGGAAAAGCTTAAAAAATAAAAGAGACGGTGAGTTCGTAATAGTCATATTAACAATTTTCCAGCAAAGTTCTGCTTTGACAAGGAAAAACAGCATTTTTTCGTCTGCTCTCCTTTTTTTTTAATGCTTCCGCATTTGTCCCTCATTTTTTTGCCGTGCCGGTGCTTTATTATCTGCCATGACAAGTGGGTTACCAGCGGTTTTCCATACTCCATGTTATGTGTCTCATCGTTTGTGAGCAGATTTGTCCATTAGAGCGACAACGTAAAAGCAGTAACTTAGAGTTCAGAATAAATTAAACCTGGGCTATATTGCCAGTCGCAAAAAAATGCATAAATAATTGATAAGAAGGCGGCATTTTTTAGGAAAAGTATCATAACCGGTGCAGCATGTGGGCAGCTATACAAAGAGAACTGCAGATCATTACAGAGCAAACCCAGTGGGCGGGTTAAAAGGTACTTATCGCAGGCGGTTTCATGATAGATAAGAATCGTTGTTCTTCCCACAGATTATCAATACCAGGGCAGCGATATGCGAGTTTTATGCCTGTAATCTATTACCAATGGCATGTTTGCATATGAAAATGTGTAAACCAGGCTTGTCGTTTTCGGAAATTTCTTATTTGAAATCGATAATTACTGTTTTACGGCTGCTTTCCTTAATCTTTCTGCTTCTTTTTGCCGCTGGCTGTTCCAGCCTGCCAAACGCCCCGAAAATAATTGATGAACTTCCACCCTCCCTTAATTCACCCCAGATCAAAACAGTAAATGGTTTCCTGTCTCCCAGCCAAAGCAAGGTATTACTGGAACGGTTGAAACATTCAACCAATACCTCGAACGTCTTGGAACGACAGACGGCAGTAATTGAAGCAGTGAGCGGGAGCCCGATCATCAAGGGGAATAGAGTCGAATTGCTCATGGACGGGCCGCCTACCTTCAATGCCATATTCAAGGCGGTTGCAAATGCAGAAGAGACAATAAACCTCGAAACATTCATATTTAAAGATGACGATGCAGGTAAAAAACTTGCCGATCTTCTGATTCGCAAACACAGCGAGGGCGTTACTGTCAACATTATTTACGACGCTGTGGGCAGTATTGATACTCCCTCCACTTTTTTTCAGGGGCTTAAGAACAGGGGGATAAATGTTGTCGAGTTTAATCCATTAAATCCATTTGACAGTCAGGTAAAACTTCCGGTAACCGCGCGTGACCATCGAAAAATTATTGTTGTTGACGGCAAACTTGCCATCATTGGAGGGGTGAATATCAGCCAGGTGTATACCAGCCGATTTTCCGGAATTGAAAATGGCGATGCCACCAATTTGCCATGGCGTGATACCGACGTTCTGATAGAAGGCCCGGCTGTGGTGGAATTTCAGAAAATATTCCTCCATGCTTGGCATCAACAGAAAGGACCTGCGCTTGCAAAAAAAAATTATTTCCCAAAATTGGAGAAAATGGGCAATGAAATGGTGCAAGTGGTCAACAGCAGTCCCGGAGAGTTGGGTCGAACGACGTTCATAATGTATGTCTCCGCCGTCACTTTTGCAGAGCAAACGGTCCATGTAACAGCTTCCTACTTTGTCCCTGATGAACAAATGGTGGATGCCCTGGTGGATGCTGCCAGACGCGGTGTCGACGTGAAAATCGTTCTTCCGGAAGTTAGTGATTCGTCAATGGCCCTGTATGCCAGCTGGTATTATTATGACGAACTGCTGGAGGCTGGGGTGAAATTGTATAAGCGCAGCAATGCCGTATTGCACGCAAAAACTGCAGTAATTGACGGAATCTGGTCAACGGTGGGATCGACAAACCTTGATTCCCTGAGTTTGTCCACCAATTTTGAAGTAAATGCGGTTATTCTGGGAAGCGATTTCGCTGCCGAGATGGAGAAAATGTTTGTTGAAGATCTCGCCAATTCTGATGAAATCACCAAAGAACACTGGGACGAAAGGTCGCTGTTTTCCAGAATCCGCGAGTGGATTGCCCATTTATTTGCCCACGTGCTGTGAGAGTTTTGACCAACTCTCGCAATGTCTAAGGGCGCTTCCGAGCACTTCCTGGAACTTCTCAATAGTGTAAGGTTTGGCGATAGCCTCGCTAAATCCGTAATCACGGTAATTTGACATGATAGGATCGTTCGAATAACCACTTGATACAATCAGGCAGGCGTTAGGGAACTGAGAGAGGATCCGGTCGGCTGCCTGCTTGCCTCCCATTCCTCCGGGGATGGTAAGGTCCATGATAACTGCCAGAAATGGAGTATCGGAGTCCATCGACGCCTTATAGCGATCAATCGTTTCTTCTCCATCTGAGCATGTTGTCACTTTATACCCAAGATAGGTGAGCATCGATGATGCAACTTTTATGACCATTTCTTCGTCATCCATGATGAGAATTGATCCGCCTATATGCTCATCCACCGTCTGTCCTGAGGTTTCTTCCTGGTGATGTGCAGAGGCTCTTCCCAGTGATGGCAGGTGGATTGTAAAGGTTGTTCCTTTGCCAATAGTGGAAGCTGCTTGAACATGGCCGCCATGCCTGTGTACGATTGAGTGGACAGATGAGAGTCCCATGCCGGAGCCGGTTGATTTTGTCGTGAAGTAGGGGTCAAAGATCTTTTTAAGATCATCCGTTGGTATTCCGCACCCCTGGTCGATAAATGTCAATCGGAGATAGGGGCCTGGAGGAAGTGAAAATGCGTTCTTTTCGTTCAGTAGTTCATTTCGGGCGGAGACCGCCAGCACGCCTCCTCCCGGCATCGCCTGGGTGGCGTTGATGATGATGTTATGAAAAACCTGGGTCATCTGGCCTTCGTCGGCTTCGAGGGCATGGACGGAATCAGGTATGTCAACGATTCCTTTGACATTTGAACCCCGCAGGACAAAGGAAAGCGATTCGTCCACAAGGTGTTTGATCGATGTTACGTGCTTGATGGGCTCGCCGCCGCGTGCAAAGGTCAGGAGTTGCTGTGCCAGCTCTCCGGCCCTCACAGCTGCCTTTTCGGCCTCTGCCAAGAGTTTGTTGGATTTATGGGTGGTATCGAGAAAAATTTTCGCAAACGAGATATTACCCATGATTCCAGTGAGTATATTGTTGAAATCATGGGCAATTCCTCCGGCAAGCACCCCCAGGGATTCCAGCTTCTCAAATTTCAGTTTTTCATATTCGAATTTCTTCAGCTCCGTTATATCGCGGGTGACAGAGAGAATATGCGCAACCCCCTTAAGGAAGATAATTCTCGCCGATATCAATGCGATAATGATGCTGCCGTCTTTTAATCGAAATTGCGTCTCAAGATTCTGGTAAAATCCTTTTTCCCGAAGCCCCTGGACTAATATGCTCCGATCAGCTGGATGACACCAAAGGTTGAGTTCCAGGACTGTCTTGCCAATAACTTCGTCACGGCAAAAACCTGTAATTTGTGTGAATCCTCGATTGATATCGACATAACAACCGTCATCCAGACGGCTGATGGTCACTGCGTCGGGATTGAAATCAAATATTGTACGGAACTTGTCTTCGCTTTCCCGCAAGGTGTTATTCAACCTCTCAAGCAGTTCATTTTGCTCGGCGAGTTTAAGATTAATAAGCCGGAGTTCGTTTTCCTGGCACTTCCTCTTGTTGATGTTGAAGGTCACACCGATAAACCGCTTGCCATGCTCATCATTCGAACTCCGCATGATTTTTCCGTAATTGGCGTACCAGACCCATGAGCCGTCTTTGGCTTTCAGTCTAAACTCGCATCGGTATTCAGGCGTTACCCCTGTCAAATGCTCATTGATCGCTGCCTTGACTAAGGGGATATCCTCTGGATGGACAAAGGCAAACTGGTCATCTATGCAGGCGAGGGCCTCCTCTTCGCTATAGCCGAGTTCAGCAAATGTTTTAGATGCCTTGCGGGTAACCTCACCGGTAACCAGATCGTTCTCCCATAGATCAAGTCCCGCAGCCTCCAACGCAAGTTCCAGGCGATCTTTATTGAACTCTTCTTCAGCCATCGTTTTACATTCCAGACTCTAACTCTTGAGGATATGGGAGCGCGCCTGCATACCCGATGTTGCGCAACAGCCCGGCAAAAGAAGCGACCACCCCGGGAGTCTTGCAAAGTGCCGGCGCTGCATCGACCTTAATGACGCTCACCGTACTGCCGGTGCTTCTCCCTGTTTCGGAATTGAAATAAAGGGCGAGATCGTTGGTTGCATTGGAAAAACCGAGTCCGTTGCTTTCCGAATAATAGCAAATAGAATCGGGGGCGATGATGTTTGGAGCGCTGCCAAGACTTGAATACATGATCAAGTTCTCGTTAAGATTGTATAAATAATATGTTTCCGTGCTCTTGCTCTGGTCTGGTGCATTGTCCAAACGAATGATGCCGGCATCAAGGGAGCCGCTGGTTGTCGATTGGGTGATAGCGGTGATATAGAAATTTGTAAGCACCGGTGCCGCAGCTCGATCGGTGAGATCTGCAATCTTACGGGCAACGATGGCTGTTGATGGAGGCGTTGTTGCAGTCAGCAGGAATTGCCCTAAGGCTCTGGCTTGGCTGACAGTATTCTTTATATAATTTCCTGACAATGCATATCGATTGCTGAGATTGGATGGCCAGAGGGCTATGCCTGCAAAGCTTCCAAAAGCAGAAACGATGCCGCCGGCTAAGGCTTCAATTCGCGCCGCAGATCCTGCCTTGAGAGTGGCAGATTGAATAGCCGCTAATGTCCCCGCGTTATTTGCCAGTGAACCGGGGCTTACCGCCAGGTTAAGGCTGCCGCCGTAGCTGGTTTGCGGCAGTTCCGGCACGGATCTGCCGGCGCCGTCGCCATCGACGACCCAGCTGATAGAATTATCCGCTTGAGCCGCTGCCAGGAAGGGCACGATAGTGTTGATTGCCCCGATTTCAACGGGAATGACGCAATTCAAGACAAAGCCTGTTGCTTGCTGAAAGGTGCCGATGGTATTGGCGATGGAGTGATTAACATCAGATAGCGTCATGTTGACCGCAGCATCCGGTGAACCCATCATGGCAAGGACGCAGCAGTTTGTCGCGCCATCATATTCTTGTACGGGAATGGCACCGTTCCAACCAGTAGCCTCAAGTTCTCTGATGATATTCACCGCATCGAGATAGCTTCCACCGCCACCGCTGGCCAGGATTGCAGCACCTGCAGCAATATACTTAAAATCAGCAATCCCGTAGTAATCGTTGACCATACCATCCTCACTTCAAATTGTTTCCAAATTAGTTACATTGACTATCCCTATATCGACCTGCTTTTATCAAGCGGCTGGCGATTGCTTCAACCGGATAAAATGGTTAGTCACCGCTCTTTACAATTGCTAAAATCTGTTTTTCAATCAACGCTGCATGGCTGATTTTGATCGTATCTTTTTCCAGCCGTATATGCAAGGCCGCCATCAGTTCTCCATCGTGTTCATGTCGGATTTTCAGCTTTACGGGTCTTTCCCGGATTCACACAAATGTTGCCTGAGTGTTATTTTTTGTAGTTTATTTTTATTCGATATTCGTTAAATATTTATTGACAAACGATAATTAATTATTGTAATTTAATGCGAAAAGTGTGGGAAGATCCTATCCGGAAATTTTTCAATGAGGGAAAAAATGGTTCAGCTACAGGAAAACAGAAGGAGAATCCAGCAAGCAAGCCGGCGGCTCCGGATCATGTTCCAGACCGTTGTCTGGCTGCTCCCGGTTATCAATGCGATTTTTTGGTTCAACATGAATCACATGCCGGAATTGGTGGTCAAACGTACCATTCCCTTTGTGGTCTCCTTTCCGCTGCCTTTTTCTGCACTTTTCCTGGGATTTCTTGTGACCATGCTTCCCATCGGCGTGTCGATGATCGGCATCCACTATCTGAAGCAGCTATTTGCGTTCTATGAACGCGAGCAGTTTTTTCAAATGGAAAATGTTCTTTGTTTTAAAAAAATTGCCAGAGTGCTCATCTGGTCATTTTTGACAGGTATTGTCAGCAATAGCTTGCTAAGCATCGCTCTCACCCTGCATAATCCGCCAGGTCACCGCCTCATTACTGTCGAGCTGAGTTCCAATGACCTCACCGTCCTTCTGCTGGGGCTGATCCTTGCAGTTATTTCCTGGGTCATGGAAGAAGGACGCAAACTTCAGGAAGAACAAGATCTGACTGTATAGGAGGGATTTTGGCTATTCAGATTAATCTTGATGTCATGCTGGCCCGCCGGAAGATGAGATCCAATGATCTTGCGGAAAAAATCGGTATAACCCCGCAGAACCTTTCTATTTTAAAAACTGGGAAAGCCCGGGCGCTGCGCCTGGAAACTCTGGATGCCATTTGCCTGCATCTCAATTGTCAACCGGGGGACATTCTCGAATATGTCCCGGAGCACCAAGAGGAAGACCATGAACGATAACAGCCTGCAACGGACGCTTATTGCCATCATATGCCTGCTGCCGCTTTTGGCGGGCTGTGACAGCGGAAAAATTATAACCAAAAACTTTCCGCCGGAGAAATGTCTGCATTATACCGAAATCCCGTCCCTAACCGATACGATTCCCCAATCGGAGATTTCCTCCTATGCCTTCTTTTTTAATCCCAACGACAAATTGCCGGTAAAGCTCACCGTCAAATCGGATCTGCTCGCCGTGGCCCAAGATCATATCGATATCGTAGCCAAAGTAAAACTTTTCTTTTTTCTCCAGCTTCCGCCAGATATGACCGAGAAGCAGTGGCAGACTCTGAAGGCACTCAATGCCGAGACAGTAACAGGCATGAAGCAAGAGGACATGCATGAGCTGCTGGCTGCGGGTCTGATGCTCTATGTGAGCAGAGACGGCGAGCACTGGGCGCCGGTGAACGGCGGCAAGGCAATGAAGGAGGTTCTTGGATACCATGAGGGCCGGATATCTTTTGGGATGAGTGCGGATAAGGGTGAAGGGTTGACTGCAAGCCTGCTCGTCCAGTTTATACGCTAGTCGCAATCGTTCACCAGAACACCTCAATAGACTGCATAACCCGGACTTATAACCGTTCATCCAGTGCGCCAAGTTCGTTCAGGCAGGCCTCTGAGCTATAGTTGGCTAGGTGAAGCGGCCTGATCGGACGAAGACCCACAGTGTCAAGGAAGTTGCCGCATGAATTGAAACCCGTTATAAGAGGGGACGGAGGTTCATGCATGAAGTATTCACCAGAACGAAAAGAATCTGTATTGAAAAAGATGATGCCACCGCACAACCGGCTCATCCGACAATTAGCCGTCGAAGAACTGGAATTATTTCCTATCAGGCTTCCGCTCCATCGGTTATGACGGATTGGAAATGTGTGGACTCAAGAAGGTTGACCATGGGTTGACCAGAATACCCGTAAACGAATAAGGCACTCACGGTATTAAGCCGTAAGTGCCTTATTTTATTTGGTACACCCGGAGGGATTCGAACCCCCGACACCCGGATTCGAAGTCCGGTGCTCTATCCAGCTGAGCTACGAGTGCAATTTACGGAGAGTGGAGGAAAATGGATACCATGTTCGTGATTTCAGGTCAATGGGAATGTCGAGGACTGGAAAATTTATCCATTGAAGGGGGACGACGAATCTTCAAAGAGATAGTTTCTGCCCGTTTTCCGGCAGCTGAATAAGAGATCGCCGTCAGCGAAAGAAATTTACCAGTAATATTATGCTTGCAACCTTACATAGATTTTTTCAGGATGGTATCATTAGATGAGGGACTCGAATTCTTTCAGGAAAATCGTACTCTCTTCAGGCACAGCGTGAGTTAATATCAAATAAGATGGCGTCGAGAAAAACTTCATCTGTTTTGTTGCTGCAAAGTTTTAATCATTACGATGTGCTTTAGTACGCCGAAATGATTGAAAAATTACTCTCTTTGCATCTGAAGATTTTTACTTAGCCATCCGGAAATTTAGGTTTTTACGAGTTTGTCAAATAAGAGGTTCTGTAAAACATTCAATGCATTACATACAGAAATAACATGCAAAAAATCTCTTTTACCCAAGCTGTTCGGCATATTTTTAAAATTCCTTTTTTCAGACTGATAGTTTTCGTATTTCTGATTATCTCCATTGCTCTTCTTCTTGTGGAAAAGGAAATTGTTTTTCCGGCACTGGAAAAGTTTCAGCAGAAGAATATAGAATCTTCGGCTATCAGAACCGCCAATCATCTGCGGAAGTTGCTCGATATTCAGCGAGAACCTGCTGCGACGGACCTGACTGACGACTTTGAGAAGAATCTGCAGGACCTTATGAAAGATTTTGAATTGAGCAAGATCAAGATTTTCAATTCCACCGGATTGATAGTTTATTCCTCGGACTCCAGGGAAATAGGAGAAATCAATAGTCACAGTTATTTTCATGATCAGGTGGCGCAGGGCCAGGTATTTTCAAAAATAATCCAGGAACATCAGGCTTCGGCAGAGGGTAAGGTTATGCCGATCAGTGTTGCTGAAGTCTATGTTCCCATCATCGAAGAAGGGCACTTTCGCGGGGCTTTTGAGATTTATTATGATATTACTGAGCAAAACCTGATAGTTATCAGGAATAAAACGATTTTTAAGATAGTTTCTCTGGCAATGTGGGTATTTCTGACCACTGTCTTTGTCTCACTGCTCCTTAAGGCCAGTCGAGGCAATATGTTGAAAGAACGGGCGGAGGTTGAACTTACCGAGTCCAATCGATGGCTTTCAAGGACCGTGGCCGAACAAACCAGGGAAATACGTGCCACCCAGATAGTCTCCGTCCAGGCCCTTGCTATCCTGGCTGAGCACCATGATCCCAATACAGGTGCGCACTTGGGTCGAATTCAGATATATGTCAGGACATTGGTGGAGCACCTGGCTGCCAATCCAAATAAATACAATGAATATGTACAACGTAATCCAGACTATATTGAGGAAATAGTCTTGGCTTCCCTTCTTCATGATATCGGCAAAACAGTCATTCCTGTTGAAATCCTGACCAAACCGGGAAAGCTCACGCCGGAGGAATTCGAAATTGTTAAAACCCATACGCTAATAGCCGGTCAGACGCTGGGGGAAGCCAACAAACTCTTCAGGGAGGAGTTCGGCAAAAACAGCTATCTGGCCCTTGCCGGAGACATTGCTCTCTACCATCATGAAAAATGGAACGGCGAAGGTTATCCGCATCAACTGAAAGGGGAAGATATCCCGCTCTCAGCGAGGCTCACCGCCATTGCTGATGTTTATGATGCATTGACCAGTGAACGGCCGTATAAAAAAGCCTGGTCTCATGATCAGGCTTTTCAGGAAATAGTCAATGGAGCTGGAAGTCATTTTGACCCTGAACTGGTGGAAGCGTTCAAGTGTTGCGAAGAAAAATTCAAGCGAATTTCCGTAAGTGCAGTTAGCCATTACCTCCTGAACTGAGAGATCAAGGCGATTTTTTTCACAATATAAGCTGCAACAGGGTTGATGCAATGGGTATTCCGTCCGGTAGAGGAGAGTGGGGCAGGGAGGGCAGGCTATCTGTACCATAGGATAGCCTGCCCGTTTCAGTCGATCAGGGATCAGGGGTTGGGGCCGTTATGGCAGCTCCAGCAAGTGACTCGCTCGTTCACGGCAAAGGTCTTGCTTCCTCTGTCTTCGATTTTGAAAGTCTTCTGTACCTTGATCACTGCAAGAGGTGAACCACTGCTCGTGGTGCCATGGCAGTAGGTACAAGAGTTCCTCGACGTGGTGTGGAAGGCGTCATGGTGGCTGGTTACCCATGACTGGCCGAGGTTGTGCATGCCATGGGGACCGCCATTGACAGTCGTGGGCATGGTCGTATGGCAGACGGTGCACTCGCGTATCGCCGCAGCATATCCTTGAGCCTTGATGGCTTGAAGGTTGTCATTCACCTGGTTGCCGTTGGAGCTGGGTTTGTCGGTGAACTCGGCATGGGTCGAGTTATGACAGGCCTCGCACTGCACGTTGCCATGGCCGGTGCTGTAACGATACAGGTTCCAGCCTGCCGAGGGGGTATCCACATTGGAAGCGAAGCGTGTATCATTCCAGGTTTTAAAGGAACCATCAGCATTGATCGCTGTCGTCTCCCTTTTCCCGTCGTGATGGCAGGATTGGCAAGTGGGCATATCGAACCAGCCGTCACGGGCTTTGTTGCCTACCGTCGCCATCGAGCCGTGGCAGGACTGACACTCCATGATGTGTTGGCCGGTTGCGTTCACTGGATTTCCCATGGCACCACGTAAACACTGGGTCTTTTGGCCTGGATGGCAATTATAGCAGGCAGCGCGGGTGCCGACGGCGTCCAAGGCCTGGCTTGTGCCCGGCAAGGTGACGTTGGCGTGGCGATTATGCATTGCCGTGGTCATGTTGGACACACCGGTCTGGCCGTTGATTCCCCATACCGCCAAAGCATTGCTGTTATGGCAGCTGTCGCATAATACAGGCTTGCCGTAGCTGGCTGCCGAGGACTCAAGGCTGTCGCCGTAACCTTTTTCGGTCAATAGAGCGGTATAGTTGGCTCCGGCATTCTTCTCGTCGTGTAGACGCAGAATGTTCAGCCGCCAGTCTTTTTCAGTCCCGGCACCAAGGTTCACCCAGCCGGCTGCTGGTTTGGCGGCATTGCTGCCGGTCGTACTGGCATGGCAGATTGCACAATTGATCTCACTGGAAATCGGCAGTACGGTATCGGTGCTGGCAATCGGCTTACCGGTGCTGTCGCTGGCAATTACCCTGATCATCGGGAAGTAGTTGGTCTTAAGGTTGTCATCGTTAGGAGTAATGGGAATACCCGTGGCTTCGTACCAGTTGAAATCGGAACTCCAGGCCAGTGCGGCCGGAGTGAGGGAAGGAGTTGGAAAGCCGGTGAGGCCAAAGTCGGGCGCGAGGTCGGCACCGAACAGAGGCAGGTCGTAATCCCAGAAATTTGTTTTGCCGAGGCTGAAGGTATTGATCGAACCGGCAGGGTCGGCAGTCGACGCATAGGTCAGAGAGTAGCTCGAGTTGTTCGTAGCGTTTACCAATTTACCGTTAACCACCAACTGGGAGTTCAAGTCATTGAACGGCGGCAGCAAAGTGAAGATGGAGAAGTCGGAATCCGCACAATGCATTCCTAAGTCGTTCCAGGCAAACAGGTGGGTGCCATTGGCTGAGACCACAGGGTCGCCGCCGACGCTCCCGCCATTGTCTGCGCTTACGGTATAGCTCAACGAAGAGGTGTTTGAGTTGCCAGCCTGATCGGAGGCCTTCACGCTGAAAAGCTTCGAGCCGGTGGCGGAGAGATCCAGGTTGGCGCCGTTGGCCACCGTGCCGGTGCATGATCCGACGCCGGAGGTGGAGTCGCTGCAGGTGTAACTTGCCTTCACTGTCTGCCCCTGGGTGTAGGTCGCACCGCTGTCCGGGGTGACGATAGTGGCTTTTGGCGGTGTGGCGTCCCGTTTAATGGTTACTGATTTGCTGCTGTTTCCGCCATTGCTGCCGGCTTGACAGGTATAGGTCTTCCCGGAGGTGTCTGTAGTCACGGACACGTTGTTGCAACCGGAGGTACTTGTGATTGCGGAATCGGGATCCGAAACACTCCAGGTAAGGTCAACGTTACCGGTATACCAGCCGTTGTTACCCTGTGTGCCCTTTACTATCGCCTGGATGACGGGAGGTGTACTATCCTGAGCAGAACTTACTACGGTATAGCTGATCGAGGCGGTGGTTGTATTGCCGGCTTGATCGGAGGAATTCACGCTGAAACTTTTGGTTCCGGCGGCGGATAAGTCCAGGTTGGCGCTATTAGCCACCGTACCGGTGCAGGAGTTAACCCCGGAGGTAGAATCAACGCAGCTGTAACTCGCTTTAACCGTCTGTCCCTGGGTATAGGTTGCGCCGTTGGCCGGAGAAACAATGGTAGCCTTGGGTGGGGTGGCATCCCGTTTGACGGTCACCGACTGGCTGCTGGTGCCACCCCGGCTTGTTGCCTGACAGGTATAGGTAGTCCCTGAAGTGTCCGTGGTCAGGGACACATTGCCGCAACCCGATCTATTTGTGATGCTTGATTCGGGATCGGAAACGTTCCAGGTTATCCTCACATTACTTTTATACCAGGCGTTGCTTCCCTGCGTACCGTTTACCGTTGCGTTGATGACCGGCGGTGTGCTGTCTCGTCCGTGTCGTTCATAGTGGTCGCCATAGTGATCCCGGGCGAGAGCCTTTCCTGAAAAACCGGCGCTGAAGCCAACGATCAGGATCGGTGTGGCTACATACTTGTTCAGGACGTGCCTTCTCATCGTTAAAGAAGGCGCTTTTGGGGGTGAGCATGGGGTGGCGGAACCTCCCCTGCCGGACATGAAACCTTTCCATTCGATCATAAAATCAATCCTCCACGTGAATAAATTGAGTAGGCGGAGACAAGGCGTAACCGCGAACCCGTGATTGGTGATGCTATCCGCGGTAAGCAATTATCGGACCACAAATCATGACCGTAACTCAAAAAGATTACTGGAGAAGTCAAATATCATGAGTACGAATTTTGTTCATTGTCATGAATTCAGAGTATTTGAGTAATTTAGAATATGCTTCTGTAGATACGAAAGTCCTGGTGAATGGTCGTCTTCTTTGGGGGTGTCTTCAACTGAGAGAACATGCAAAAATGCGTCAAGGTGGAAAAATTTTCCCACGGGCAACAACAAATTTGTATTACAACGTAGTAATTGAAATAACGCCCGGATTTCTCATGAATATTGTGGAAATCCGGGCTAGATGAGTGTGGGTCAGTATCCGGGTAACCTCCCGGCGGCCAATGTGACCAGTGCTGTTCTTTCCGGCCCGATCTTGATATCAATCAAGCATGTTACAGGAGGAGTTTATTCGGAGCGCTGCGCTTCAGGATGCTCCGGGGAAAGTGGCTCGTTTATGGCAGCCGGACTCTTGTCACATTGCCAGCCCCAATTCCGATGTTTTTCAACGAAATTTTCGGCCTTGAAATCACAATAGCCTTCCTCGGCCTCTGCATTCCACAGGATCTTGGTAATACCGTCCTTAGTATAGCGAACTTCACAGGGTGCTGTACCTGAGTCGAGGTACGCTACCTCGATTACGCGTTCCATACCCCCATTGGTACAGACATAGGTGGTATCCGCCAGTGCGATTTGACTAAAACAGATGGTGATCAGGATGCTGATAAAAATCTTCATTTCTCTTTTTCTCCCTCTTTGAGATTACCTCTACGCGATAAACTACTGCATTTCCCGGCACTAAAAATTTCTACTCGCCAGTTACCTTTCATAAATCTAAAATTATCCTAGCAGATCACTGATTCCTGATCAAATTTTTTATTGATATTCTCCTTGCTTACTTAATATAGGTGTTTCTGACGATACAGAAGAAACCAACTGCCGAGGGAAAACGAAACCACCTGACTTGGTCTCGCTGATGGTATAGATAAGTGAATGACTGGATGTGCTGGGAAAAAAATTGGACAAGCTGGAGCATGGTGAGATAAGATAATTGAAATTCCACCGTTATCTTATTTTCGAGCGGAGACCTTATCCGGTGTCCGTCCAGGAACGAGTATTTTTTTCTAAATCGAGGCGCTCAATGAATCTTATCACAGGGGTATGTAATTGATATTTCTGAGGATAAAATTTAAGAGCAACGCCTTCCACAATTGTGGTCGAAAAGTGTTACCCTCTCGGGTTGCTCCGTTTCTTGCCTGAAAATGAGTTGCTAATCTCTCATCCGTCAATTGGAACCGATACATGAAACTCAAATCCAAACTCATAACTGTCGTGCTTGGTGTTGTTTTGTTCATTATGCTCTGCTCAATTGTTGTATTGTATGCACTGCTCAGCAGGCAGAACGAAGCATCGGCCCGGGACAATCTCAGTAATACCGCGAATATCATTAAAAATGACCTGTTTCTTGCTGTGAAAAATCAGACCCAAGCAAGCGGCAACATGATTCGATCTACCCAAATGGGAGAGAAGGTAAAATTTATTACTGATTTTTCGGGAAGCGACCAGTTCAGCCTGACGAAGGATTCCTATAACCAGATAGTTTCTTCAATGGTTCAGACGGTTTCCACCGCCGATCTGTGGCAACTTGCCGTGTATAACAAGGACGGGGACATTCTCACCTACACGGAAGTCGATGAAAATAATGCGATTCATGCTGGATACCACTACCGAAACCCCGATGAGCTGTTTGCTTCCGCTGCCATAAAGGAAGGGACCTCAATAAACGAGATTCAGTTCGAAAATGGCGCGGCCATGCCCATGAATACGATTCCGAAAAAAATTAGTGTACCGTTCCCGCAAATCTCAACGTCTTATTATAAAACAATCGGCAATTATAACTGTATAGAGACTCTTACCCCGATCTTGGCGAATAAATTCAATACCGCAACCAATGAGATGGAATCCGTGGTTGTCGGAGTGACAGTTTCCCGGACGCGTTTGAAGAAAGAATTTGCCCAAAAAATAGCCAAGCTGACAAAAACGGATATCAATCTTTTTCTAACCGATGGAACTAGATCGATCGGGACGATCCCCGACTACCAAAAACTCCACCTCGAAGCTAACCAGGATGTGTCAACCGCTGCAACTCTCGAGGAGCAACCGGTAGTATTTAACGAAATTAACATAAATTCGACAGGCTATTTGCAAGCAGTTTTACCGCTGCCGGGCCAAGCGAAACCATCCGGCTGGGTCAGCATTGTCATCTCGAAGGAATCGGTTCTAGCCAACACGCATCAAATGGTGATCATGCTCTCTCTGGTGTTTCTGGTCTGCTTGATAATCGTATTGCCGATAGTCTATTGGATCGCTGCTTCCTTTGGCAAGATCGTCAATAATGTGGCGGAAGGTTTGCAGGAAATTGCCGAAGGGGACGGTGATTTAACACGCCGGCTGAAAATAACCAGCAAAGATGAACTCGGTGACCTGGCCCGCTGGTTCAATATTTTCATGGAAAAACTGCAAATTATTATTCGGGATATATCCGACAAGGCGGATAATCTTTCCAACTCATCAAAAAGTTTGACAGCTCTCTCCCAAGAGATGGCGGGCAGTGCCGTTGAAGTCTCATCCGAATCGGCAGCGATTACAAAATCCTCACAGACAGTCAATCAAAATATTACCTCCATTGCCGCAGCAATGGAACAATCCAGCGTAAACCTGGCAACAGTTGCTGCTGCGGCGGAAGAGATGACAGCTACCATTAATCAAATTGCCCTGAATACCGGACAGGCTACTCAGACAGCAGGAAAGGCAGTTGATCAGGTCAGAAGCGCCACAGACCGAGTGCAGCGTCTGGGACATGCTGCCATCGACATTAGCAAAGTAACCGAGACTATAACGGAAATTTCAGAACAAACCAATCTGCTCGCGCTTAATGCGACCATCGAAGCGGCTCGCGCCGGTGAAGCCGGCAAAGGATTTGCCGTGGTTGCCAATGAAATCAAAGAACTGGCCCGTCAGACGGCAACTTCTACCAATGAAATAAAAGAAAAGATTGAGAGTATTCAAGAGACCGCCAAGGGAACAGTCACGGAAATTGAAGACATCAGCGGGATTATCAATAGTGTCAACGATATCATCGTCACTATAGCATCAGCGATTGAAGAGCAGTCCAGCAGTGCGCAAGAGATATCAGGGAATGTCAACCAGGCTTCAGCTGGTATTCAAGAGGTGAATTCTAACGTGGTAGACAGCTCTGTTTCGTTTGATCATGTGGCTACTAACCTGGTCCATATGAACCAGGTCTCATCCAATATGTCCCAACAATGTACTCAAGTAAACAATAATACCCTCGCCACATCCAAGCTGGCTGATGGACTTAAAGAACTTGTTGGCCGATTTAAATTGGACAACAGCCGCGATTGACACGAGGCGCAAAGAAAGTGAAGAGCTGTTACGGCACCATCGAGATGAATCGGAGTCCGGTATTTATTTTCTGGTGATGACCTGCTTTTTCATGGAATAACCTCAAACTGTCGGGAAATTACCTGGGCGGGCATCTGCGGGAAGGGTTTTCTGCAGAAGTCCAGCTGCAGCTGATATCGGCCGGACGGCAGGGAGGCCGGCAGTGAAGTGGACAGAAGGTGAGTGGCCTTCCGATTGTCGAGCTGCAGACATGGAGCGGATTGCTGATTGTCGACACCCAACGGAAGCTGGTGGCCCCTGGCGGCGGGATCGCCGGTGCGAATCAGCCGTGCCGTGTAACATACACCGAAACCAAAGGTACTGATGCCCGAGAGCGACAGCCTGACTCTTTCTCCGGGAGCGTAGCGATCATATAGAGTCGAAAGGTAGATATTCCGATTGTAATCAGGTTCGGCAGACCGGGTGCCGGAGGTGGCCGCCTCCCAAAAGCGTGGGCGACCGGCATCGAGATGAATGGTCTTGCCGCCGTAATGCCCGACTCCGCAGCAGTTCTTTGACCGCACGGTTTCCCACAGCTTCTTACCGTCCACACCCTCGATCCAGAAATCCAGCGCCATACCATCCATGTGGGTGCTGGTTCTGGCCGCGTTGGCTCCTTGTTTGCGAAGCTGCTCGTTGTATTCGGGACTACGATAGGCGGATTCGATATTGATCTTCTTTTCCGGCGCGACACGGTCGGCAAAATAACTGAGCATAAACAGCAACCGGAGTGAGATATGCTCAGTCTTCTCGTGGGAGGGAAAACCAAACACATGGTCGACCGCGTTTAGGGAGCTTTCGTTGATCCCGCCGTTTTTCGTGAGGAGTTCAACTCTTGCTTCCCGGTTGTTGCGTAGATTTTTCAAATGCAGGATGCCGCTTCCCATCAGAAAGAAACGGTCTCTAGGCGATGCTGCCCATACATCTAGGGAAGAGGTAAAGCTAACCAGAACGGAGAAGTAAATGATGAGGTGGCTGAACAGATTCATCAAGTTTTTAAGCTATTTCGCAGAGCACTATCCGATAGATTTTAGATCATTAGTCACCAGGCATATGGCCGATTTATCTTTTGGCAGGTACCTTACAGCCAATTAGCGCGGCTTGCTTGAGAAAAAAATCATCCGTCATACCCGCTATAAAATCCCGAACTTTCTCTTCTGAACTATATTTTTGCAGATAATGCGGATTAATGTCGGTCATAAGGTCTACATCACCGGGTAAGTCGTGGGGGGAGCCTTCCAGCCGGGACAGGTAATGGTCAAAGAGTTTTCGGTAGCAATCCCGGACCAGAGGATTTTGCTGTTTGGTCGTCGGGTCCAGATAGATTCGTTCGTAGTTGAAGGTCTTTAATATGGCTAGCGCAGAGGCGACCTCTTCGCTGAAGCCCACTGAGGAATTTCTCACTTCGGCAATATGACTGTTGGTAATCAGGTCAGTCACCAGGGTATAAACAATAGTACCGTTGGTGCTGCCGAGCACATCCCGGCAGTCTTTGGGAATGTCATCCCGTTTGATGAGTCCGAGAATAATTGCGTCTTCAATATCCCTGCCGATGTAAGCGATGGTATCCGCTAATCTTACCACGCAGCCCTCAAGAGTTGCAGGCAGGTTGGCCAGTTTTGGATTCTTTGATTTTGCTTCCAGTTTTTGATCGAACTGGGCAAATGTGGTAATCGGTTCCGGGCGCAAATCTTGAGAATGAACTTCTCCATCGTGGCAGAGGATGCCGTCCAGAACCTGGAGAGTGAGATTCCAGCCCCTGCCTTTTCGTTCGAGTCTGTCAAGCTGGCGGACCGATTGAATATTATGTTGAAACGGCGGCAGGCCATGTTCGAGGCCTATGTCTGACAGGAATTTTTCGCCATCGTGTCCGAAGGGTGGATGACCTATATCATGGCCCAGGGAAATAGCCTCGATGAGGTCTTCGTTCAGGTGCAGAAATCGGCCAATTGTCCTGGCGATGCGGGCCACCAGTTGCACATGCAGGACCCTGTGGGTGATATGATCGTTGGCAACGAGCGAAAATACCTGAGTTTTATCAATGTATCGACTGTAAGCCCGGGAATAGAGGATCCTGTCTGCATCCAGCGCGAACTGCTGGCGGTATGCTGCAGTTTTTTCAGGGTATCTCCTCACCCCCTTTGCAGAGATGGTCGCAGCGGGCGACAGGCGCCGTTCTTCTTCTTTGTCCAGTCCGGCAAGTTCCTTGAGGAGTGGGGCGGATGCATCCAGGCTTGTTAAGTTATCCATGTACATATTGATGGCGTCGTAAAAACTCTTCATCTGCGTCGTTGCTGCAAAATTTCTATCATCACGACCTGCTCTAGTACGCCGAAATAATAAAGTTTTTTCGCGTCCAGCATCTGAAGCTTTTTTCTTAGCCGTCTGAAATTTTAGGGTTTTACCAACTTATCCATATTGATATAGCAATAAAAAATGGCTACACTCACACGGCATAGAGCAATATAATACAGGAAAGAGCATTTTGCATTGCCGGTTCTTTTTCAGTTGAAGCCGGAATTTCTGTCTGTAACTGATGCTGATATTTGAAAATCAAATTGAAGGGCACATCCATGAAGATATCCATAGAATACTGTTCAAAATGAAATTATCAACCGCGCGCCTCCAGGCTGGGGGATGAATTGAAAAAGACATTCGGTGCGGAAGTCGAATTGCTCTCTTCTTCGGGAGGAGTATTCGAAGTGGTTGTTGATGGCAGATTGATCTTTTCCAAGAAAAGCTTACAGCGTTTCCCGGAAGACGGGGAGATTGCTTCGCTGCTGGAAGCCGATCATCGTTAAAATATCGGCGGATCAGTCGGACTTAGGTAAATCAAGGCAGTGAGAAACGCAGCTTTCGCAATTATCCTTTTGTTTTCCCCGCTTGCAGTAATCGGCAAAACCTTTGAGCAATTCATCCCCGCCTCTTGGGCAGACCTGCATGAATTCCGTAAAACTGATCATCCGCGCAATAATTTCAGGAGGTGCGGCATGTTCGATCCTGCAGGCACCTTCTTCGGCAATGGAATCATCAATTGTCAGCACTTCGACAAAAAAGCGCTTCAAGGCATCGTGACGAAAAATAACATCTTCCGCCACCTCTTTACCTTCCTCTGTCAGAGTGATAGCCTCATAAGGAGAATAGTTGATAAGGCCTTTTTTGGACAGAGCGCGCAAAGCTTCCGTTACAGAGGCGCGGCTGACCTTGAGACGGGCGGCGATTTCCTTGCTTCTGGCAACAAGCTTATCTTCAATTATGTGATAGATTGCCTCAATGTAATCTTCGAGACTTGCGCTAAGGTCCATTTTTTCTTTCATATTCGATTGTTGTAGATTAAGTGGAAGTGAGAAAAAGCTATCGGACAAGTGATAACAATCTCTCGATACAACCAGTTTGAATTATAGGTAAACTGTAACCATTCACCGGGAATAGCAAAATGCTCGCATAACTCAAGACTTGTATAAGTTTACCAGTGCCCCTGAGGCGGACAAGCAGGCCGACGGGCTATAGTCGGTCTGTGCCCAGTGGTCTGATGGTGCGCATATGGGGTTCTGGTGAACGTTTACGGTAAACTACTTTCCTTTTTCTGGAGAGTCAAGCAAGGACTTCTAATTATGAGGATCTTAACAACAACAGATGCTTTGTGAACTGCGAGTAAAAAATCTGGCCCTGATCGAATCTCTTGAGCTGGGCTTCGACCAAGGGGAGGCTGGTGGACTGGTTGTAATGACCGGCGAGACCGGAGCCGGGAAGTCGATCATGCTGCGGGCCATCAACCTGCTTTCAGGTGGCAGGGCATCTGCCGACTGGATCCGTAGCGGAGCCGACAGCTGTGAAGTGGAGGCGTTGTTCGAAATTAATCCGCACCATAAATTCCTGTTGCAGAAGATGGAGGAAGGCGGTTTTGGTGAAGAACCTTCACTGGTTATCAAGAGGATAATGAGCAGCAACGGGCGCAGCAGGTTTTATGTCAATGGATCTCTGGCGACAGGGAAAATTGTCTCGGAGTTGACCGACGAATTGCTGAGTGTTGCCAGCCAGCATGATCATCAGCAGCTGCTTCAGCCGGGTCTGCACCTCGACTACCTCGATACTCTGGGCGATCTCTGGCCGGATCGGCAGTTGCTTGGGACGATCCATAGGAACTGGCAGGAGAAAAAGACGCAACTGGCCGGACTCAAAGCGCAGGAACTGGAAAAAGAGCAGCGGCTGGATTTTCTGAGATACCAGGTGAATGAAATCAGGGAAGCGGCGTTACAGCCCGGTGAAGACGAGCTGCTGCTCGCTGAAAAGATAAAATTGAAAAACGCCCAGGCGCTGATCAATCTCAGTCAGGCGACCCACCGCCTCCTTTCTCATGAGCTGATGGATAATCTCACAACCCTGCGGCAAAATATGGCGCAGTTGGCCGCAATCGATCCAGGAATTGGCAAACTTTCCGAGGACATAACAGGATATACCTTTTTGGCCGAAGATTATGTCAATGAATTACGAGCGTATCGGGATTCTCTGGAAAATGATCCTTACAGGCAGGAGCAGGTAGCCGAACGCCTCGATCTTATTCAACAACTGAAAAGAAAATACGGTGACTCGGTGGAAAAGATTCTCCATTTTGCCGAACAGGGAGAAGCCGAATTGCAGCATTTGGAAAATATGGACAAAGAAATCGCCGCGCTTGAAAAAGAAGTGAAGGCACTGGAACAGAATATGTGTGACAGGGCCGGACTCCTGTCAGAAAAGCGCAAGGCAACCGCCGCCACTCTGGAGACGGCCATGGCCGGAGAATTGTCGTCCCTTGCCTTCAATCAGGCCGGCTTTCATATGGTCTGGAAGGAAGTTGAACAGCTGCCGGAAACCATGAAAGCCAGTGGTTGGGAAAGGGGAGAATTCTTTTTTTCCGCCAACCCCGGTGAGCCGGCAAGACCCCTTGCCAAAATTGCTTCCGGTGGTGAATTGTCGCGGCTGATGCTGGCTATGAAATGTCTGCTGGCGCGTAAGGATATGGTCGAAACAGTTATTTTCGACGAGGTGGATGCCGGAATCGGCGGCGAAGCGGCCGAAGCGGTGGCAAGGAAAATCCAGGAGCTGTCGGCGCACCATCAGGTTTTCTGTATTACCCATCTGCCCCAGATAGCCGCACGGGGAACTCTGCACTTTCAAGTATCCAAAAAGGTCGGAGACGGCCGGACCCAGTCTGAAGTGGTGCGCCTGTCTTCCGAAACCAGGGTGCGGGAACTGGTCAGAATGCTGGCCGGCGATTCCGCCACCGAGCAGACCCAGGCGTGGGCAGAAGAGTTGTTGATGAAAGGTGGGGCCTGCGCGTGAAAAAAGTTAAAGCACTTTCTCTGTTTTCGGGTGGACTCGATTCCATCCTGGCAACCCGTCTGGTGATGGCTCAAGGCGTTGAGGTCGAGGCGATTCAGTTCGTCACCCCTTTTTTCAATTACAATATTCTTGACAATATTGAGGCACATAAGAAGAGGATTCAGGCCAAATACGGTATAAATGTTCTCGTGGAAGATATCAGCACGGGATATCTGCAGCTCCTGCACAACCCGGTTCATGGATTCGGTAAAAATTTCAATCCCTGTATCGACTGTAAGATTATGATGTTTGCCCGCGCCAAGGAACTGCTCACGGAGAGAGGTGCTTCTTTTCTCATTTCCGGTGAAGTTCTCGGGCAGCGGCCGATGTCTCAGCGCCGCGATACCATGAACGTGATAGAACGGGATTCCGGCACAAAATCGATACTTTTGCGTCCGCTTTGCGCAAAGCTTATGACCGAAACAAGAGCAGAGACAGAAGGGTGGGTCGACCGGCAGAAGCTTCTGGCATTGAGCGGGCGTAGCCGTTCTCCCCAGCTTGCCCTGGCGGCGGAATTCGGTATCACTGATTTTCCTGCACCGGCCGGAGGATGCATTCTCGCCGATCCCATTCTCAGTCAGCGAATTGCCCAGCTCTATTCCCATGACTCGGTGCTGCAAAAGGCGGAGATTACCGTACCGGATATACGGGTTTTATTAGTTGGGCGACAGTTTATGTTGCCGGGCGGCGGCTGGTTGATAATTGGCCGTGACAGAAATGACAATGCCAGACTGGAAAAGCTGGCTCAGCTGGAAGATGCGGTGCTGCTGATGGAAGAGTGGCCCGGACCGCTGGCTATCCTGAAAAAAGCCGGTAGCCAATATCCGGACGCAGAAAGGCTCGAGAAAGATCTCCAGCTTGCCGCCTCCCTGGTGGTCCGTTATGGCAAAAGGCTGTCTGAAGATACCGAGGCGACCAAAAGGGAGGTGACCTGCACCATCGGCGCAAGCCGCAGGAAGATTCTTGCCCAGGCCTTGCCCGATAAGGTCTTTCAGGACTGGGCGCTGCGATAATTCGCTTTCATTTACGAACTACCTTGCTTTCCGGGCATTGACTGGTGAGAGAAGCGGGTTAAATCTGAAACAGCTGTTCGACAGTTTCACGATACCCTGCCGGGTTGTTGCTCTTCAGGATTTTTTTGAGCATTTTTTTGTTGCCTGCAAACGAATCAATAAGATAAAGCCAGAGATGTTTTACCCGGCCAAGCAGGTGGCCGGGTCCGGAAAGCCGCTCGGTATATCTGCTGAACAGATCTTCGTGAAAATTATAGAGGCGGATTTTTCTTTCTTCCGCGGATTGCAGCGGATAGCCTTTTATTTCTTCTGCAAGAAAGGGATTACTCAAGGCACCCCGGCCGATCATCCAGCGATGGACTGTCGGGAAGCGTTCGGCAAGCAAGTTGAAGGTTCTGACATCGTTGATATCGCCATTATAGGTGAGGGAGTGCCTCGTGAGCTGTTGGCAGGCAGCAAAGCCCTCGGGATCTGTTGTTCCTTTATAGAGCTGTTTGCCAAGTCTGGTGTGGATAATTATCTCTTTCAACTGAAATCTGTCGAGAGCCGGCAGAAGTGCCCTGGTCTCGGCCTGGTCCTGGAAGCCGAGCCGAGTCTTGATGGAGAGTTCAATATCCAGCTCTGGCATAATCTTGTCGAGCAGCCCAACTATCTCTTCCGGATACGGGAGCAGGCCGGAGCCTCTTTTTTTACGGGCGACCATCGGAGCCGGACAACCAAGATTCCAATTGATGTGCGTGTAACCAAGACCTGTCAAACGACGGGCCAGGACCAGAAAATCATCGGGATCGGTATGGAGCAGCTGGGGAATAATCGGCAGGTTGCCGTTATTTTCCGGAAGCACATCACTGATCATTTTATCTTCGTACAGCGATTTTTTCTGAGGGTTGATGAACGGCGCAACCGCTGCGTCAAAGCCACCAAAATGACTGGTCAGAGTCTCCCGAAAGAGTGCATCTGTGAGGCCCCTCATTGGGGCGAGGTAGATAAACGGCTGTTGCGGCTGGTTCATAAGAGGTATTAATAGTAGAGAGAAATTGGTTTTCTTTGTCTAAGTATGGTATTCTTACAGGTTTTCATTGACGGACAGCTCTCGAACGATAACAGCAGTTAGCGCATGAAGATTGGGCAGGTCGAGCCGATTCATAAGGGGCAGCCGGCTCGATCCCGGATGCGAGTATAGCCAAGAGCCGAAGGAAAGAAAAGAGTGTATCGCGTATCCCAGGAAAATTTAAAGCAATGCAACAAAAGCTATCCTGCCGAATTACTGCGAGCCTTGATGCGGACAGCCGGTAAGGACGATTCGCGACTTTATCTGGTGGGCGGTTCCATTAGGGATTGTCTGTTGGGCCGTGAATCCCACGATCTGGATCTGGCAGTCTCCAAGCGGGCCTTGACCAGTGCGAAATTATTGCAAGGCGAGCTTAGGGGAGGAACCCTCGTCGATCTCTCGGGTCCTGATGACGAAACGATTCGTTTGGTCTGGCGGAGAGAAGAGATTGATTTTTCCACCTTTCGAGCAGGCGTTACGACCATTGAAGAAGATCTGCGGCTGCGCGATTTCACCATCAATGCCATGGCGATGCAGCTTGGGCAAACGGTTGAAGAGCAATCCGCCGGGAAGTTGTTGGATCCCACCGGCGGTCTGGAAGATCTGCGGGAGGGCAGGGTAAGACATTGTCCTGGTGCTTTTACCGCTGATCCGATACGGATGTTGCGTGGCTACAGGCTGTGTGCGACTCTTGGATTTCAGCTGGATAAGGGGACGGAAGTAGCGATAAGCCGGCATGCATCCCTTATTCATAATGTCGCCGCGGAAAGGATATCCTATGAGCTGAAGCTGATTTTTGCTTCCCCCCGGACCACTGAAACACTCCGGGGGATGAGGCAGACAGGTCTTTTATCCCGGCTCCTCCCGGAATTGTGCAGGGGTGAGGGAGTGGAACAGCCGGAGTTTCATCATCTGGATGTTTTCGAGCACTGTTTTCTTACTCTGCAAATGATGGAGGCTGTCATTGCCGAGCCGGAACGTTTCTTTCCGGGTTGTGGCGGGGAGATGGCAACCTATTTGAAAGATGAGAGAGTTGCGCGATGTCTCAAATGGGCCGCCCTTCTGCACGATGTCGGAAAACCCGCGACAAAGGAGATAAGGGCCAATAAAGGTGGCCGGGTAACTTTTTACGGGCATGACGAAGTTGGCCGGGAACTGTTTGAACAATTTGCCCTCCGCTCCAAATGGAGTAAAGCGGACAGGGAATTGGTAGGAAGTTTAATCGCTATGCATATGCATCCCTTTCATCTATGCAACGTACAGAGGGAGGCCGGTATTTCCAAAAAAGCAATTTTGAAACTCTGCCGCCGGGCAAAAGACCACCTGCCAGGCTTGTTTATGCTGGCAATGTCGGACAGCCTTGCCGGTAAGGGAGAAAAAAAACCGGAATACATGGAAGAGGAACTGCTGAGTCTTTTTGCCGCTGTGCGGAAGATGTATAAGGAGGGTATTGCCTCAGTCTTGCATGGCCCTCGTCTTCTGACCGGTAGGGATCTGGTCAAGGAATGCGGCCTTGTTCCGGGGCCGTTTTTCTCTGAAATTCTGGACGAGCTGGAAGCTGCAAGAATAGAAGGGGTAGTGCAGGATCGGAAAACCGCCATTGATTGGGTGAACAATTTTATACGGCAGAAAAACAGTCGTAAGTAATCCGACTGAAGGTGCATCTAACGCTGGTTATCGCCTTGTCAAAGAAAAATAAATGGATTAAACGTGCGTAAAATAAACGACTATTATTCAAGGAAGGCCAAGAAAGAAAAATATCCGGCCCGATCCATCTACAAATTGGAAGAGGTACAGCTCAAGTACAAGTTTTTCCACTGGGGAGACAGTGTGCTTGATCTTGGCTGCTATCCCGGCAGCTGGTCTCTCTATGCCTCGGAAGTGATCGGACCGAAAGGAATTGTTGTCGGGGTCGACCTGCAACAGGCGGACCAGACCACCCGTCCTGGAGGAGCTCCGATCCACTGGCTTTGCCAGGACATTCTCGAACCGGAGATGGTTCTCCTGGTCCGAAAATTCCGTCCGGCTTTTAAGGTGATTATTTCCGACCTGGCTCCGGCGACCACCGGCAACAGGTGGACAGATGCTCAGAAATCACTGATTCTTGTTCGGAAAACATTGGCTCTTACCGAGGAACTTCTGTTAAATAAGGGCCATTATATTTGCAAGGTATTTCAGGGTGAAGATTTTCCTGAGTTCGTTGCCGATCTGAAAAAACGTTTTGCCATGGTCAAGGTGCTTAAACCGAAAAGTTCGCGAATTGAAAGTAGAGAAGTGTTTGTGTTGGGAATGGAGTTTATGAAGTGATCTCCGGATAAAAATTGTAATAAAGTTAGTATATAAAAAAACAACCAGGTGTAATATATGTCAGGACATTCTAAGTGGTCGACGATTAAGCGAAAAAAAGGTGCAATCGATGCGAAGCGGGGAAAAATA
Organism: uncultured delta proteobacterium; assembly: GCA_963835305.1. Classification (GTDB taxonomy): domain Bacteria; phylum Desulfobacterota; class Desulfobulbia; order Desulfobulbales; family Desulfocapsaceae; genus Desulforhopalus_A. The sequence goes on along the minus strand of CAWIEU010000001.1, from coordinate 892,650 downwards.
TTTACCCGTTTGATTAAGGAGATTACAGTTGCAGCACGAAGTGGTGGTGGAGATCCCGAGGGGAATCCGCGCTTGAGATCAGCGATTGCCACGGCAAAAACTGAAAATATGCCCAAAGACAATATTGCCAGGGCAATCAAGAAAGGTACCGGTGAGATAGCCGGCGAGGTCTATGACGAGATCATGTATGAAGGTTATGGTCCCGGCGGGGTAGCCATTCTGGTTGAATGCCTCACGGATAACCGAAACCGGACGGTTGCCGATGTTCGTCACTATTTTGCGAAAAATAACGGAAACCTGGGCGAATCCGGGTGTGTAGCTTATATGTTCGACAAGAAAGGTCTGATTCTCGTCGATAAAAGCGGTGTTGAGGAAGAAGCATTGATGGACGCGGCTCTTGAGGCAGGTGCCGAAGATGTGGTCGAGGAAGAGAATGAATTTCAGATCCTGACAACCCCCGAAGAGTTCGAGAATGTACGCGGTGCTTTGGAAACAGCGGGATTCAGCTTTTTAGATGCCTCCGTCTCCATGATTCCTCAAAATACGGTAGAAGTTACCGATGAAAAAATCGCCCGGTCACTCATGAAATTGATGGATAGCCTCGAAGATCATGATGATGTGCAGAATGTTTATGCCAATTTTGACATAGATGATGCTCTCATGGAGCAGCTGTCCGAATAGGCAGCGCCTGTGGAGAGAATCATCGGGATCGATCCGGGCAGCAGGATTACCGGCTATGGAGTCATTGATGCCGATCGTGGTCGATTACGTTTCGTCGCTTGTGGGGTAGTGAAAACGACGATAGGATATCCCTTTTCCCATAGGCTCAATGAAATATTTGACGGCATAAACGAGGTGGTTCAGGTGCATGGGCCTGTCAGCGCGGCAATTGAAGATGTTTTTCTTGCAACCAATCCCCGTTCTGCCCTGAAACTCGGACATGCCCGGGGTGCTGCGGTTGTGGCCGTCATGCAGAATGGGCTGTCCGTTTTTGATTACAGTCCCCGTGCCGTAAAACAGGCTGTGGTCGGTTACGGGCAGGCGGAAAAGGAACAGGTTCAGCATATGGTCAGGGTGTTGCTGGCACTCTCCGGTGCACCGAGTGCCGATGCGGCCGATGCCTTGGCCGTGGCTATTTGTCATGCAAACCAGTTTCAATTATGATGGACTCGTAAAAAGCCCGATCTCCTTCGTTGTAGATCTGAAACGGCAATCTGCTGTACTATGTGTACTACTAAATTGCCGTTCCAGACACGACGCCTCGTATATCGAGCTTTTTCCAGAGTTCACTCCAACTTAAAAGTGACTTTTTACGAGATCATCAGTTACGATAATTTTGTAAAAAATAAAATCTGCGATGGCTAAGTAAAAAACTTCAGATTCGAGGCGCGTAAATTTTCAATCATTTCGATGTACAAGAGGTACTTCGAAATGATTGAAAATTTGCTGTAACGAAGAAGGTGGAGAGTTTTTACGACGCCATCAATTATAAATAATCATGATAGCCACATTAACAGGCAAGGTATTTTCCAAGGGGTTCGACAGGTCGGTTGTCGATGTGGGCGGAGTAGGTTATGAAGTAATTCTGTCGACCGATAATGTTGCCCGGATGCCGGAAAAAGGCGAAGATGTCTTTTTTTATATTCACACCAACGTCAGGGAAGATGCCATCACCCTCTTTGGTTTCCTGGAGGAGCAGGAGAAAGAACTCTTTCTCATCCTGAAAACCGTCTCCGGAATTGGCCCGAAAATGGCTCTGTCCATGCTGTCGGGATTGCGGGTGGGGGAGATCTGCCAGGCTATCAGCGGCGGAGATATCAAACGGCTGACAACGCTCCCTGGGGTGGGAAAAAAAACAGCGGAGCGCATTTGCGTTGATCTCAAGGAAAAAGTGGCGCATTTGGTATCCGGGTCGGTATCGCTTCACGGGGGGGATTCCGCTGTGGTAGCGGTTGAAGGTTCAGCTGTGGCTGACGCGCTATCGGCCTTGGTGAATCTTGGCTATGCGGACAATGTCGCAAGAGGAGCACTTGGCAAAGTTAAAAAACAGCTTGGTGAAGAAAATTTTAATACTCAGAAGGTCGAAGGCCTTATCCGGGAGGCTCTAAGAGCACTGGCATGAATATTGAGGAAAATATCAGTTCCGGTACTCCGGACGATCGCTTGGTGGCTCCGGAGTCTCAGACGCGGGAGCCGATCAGTGACAACTCCCTTCGCCCTCAAAGACTTGCCGATTATATCGGGCAGGAGCAAGTACGGAAAAGCCTTTCGATTTTTATTCAGGCTGCCCTTGGTCGCGGCGAACCCCTCGATCACGCTCTTTTTCATGGTTTTCCCGGTCTTGGAAAAACCACACTCTCCTATATTATTGCCAACGAGATGGGCGCGGGGATTAAAGTTACTTCCGGGCCGGTTATTGAAAAACAGGGGGATCTTGCTGCTATCCTGACCAGCCTGCAGGAAGGGGATGTGCTGTTCATTGATGAAATCCACCGCTTGAATCACGCCGTTGAAGAGGTTCTCTATCCGGCGATGGAGGATTTTCAGCTGGATCTGATTATTGGCCAGGGGCCGGGGGCCAGGTCGGTCAAGATGGATCTGCCTAAGTTCACCCTGGTTGGGGCAACTACCCGGACTGGGCTGCTTACGCCCCCCTTGAGGGATCGTTTTGGAGTTGTCCTGCGGTTGGAATTCTACTCGCCCGAGGAGCTTGTGACCATTGTCCAGAGGTCCGCGAAAATCCTGGGCATGAAGATCGATAGATCCGGTGCCCTTGAGCTCGGCAGAAGGTCCCGGGGCACTCCGCGAATCGCCAACAGACTGCTCCGGCGGGTCCGGGATTTTGCCGAAGTGGGCGGACACGCGGTGATAAACAGCACTGTTGCCAACGAGGCGCTCAATCTGCTGGGGGTAGATCAGTTCGGCCTGGATGATATGGATCGGAGAATAATGCTGACGATCATCGATAAATTCGAGGGTGGCCCCATTGGCCTGGAAACTCTGGCAACGGTCGTCTGCGAAGAGAAAAACACCCTGGAGGATGTTTACGAGCCTTTTCTGATCCAATCAGGTTTTCTCAAGAGAACTCCACGTGGTCGGATGGCGACTGCGAGAGCGTATGAGCATTTTAATCGAAAAGTTCCCAGACAGATGGCCATTCAGCAGTCTCTTTTTGAAGAATGAGAAGAGGCGTAACCGGTTCCCTACATAATTAATAGGATGCTATGATGCGTAAAACACTTGCTGAAATAAGATTGATGAAGACGGAAGGGAAAAAAATATCCATGCTGACTGCCTATGATGGATCAATGGCACGCTTGCTGAGCAATTGCGGCGTGGATATTCTGCTGGTTGGGGATTCCCTGGGGATGGTTATGCTGGGCTATGAGTCAACCGTTCCAGTGACCATGGATGAAATGTTGCATCACACCAAAGCCGTTCGGCGTGGAGCCCCGGACAGTTTTATCATCGCCGATATGCCGTATGGAGCCAATCATACAGGCAAGCGTGATGCGGTGAGAAACGGCATACGATTTTTAAAGGAAGCCGGTTGTGATGCGATAAAACTGGAAGGCGGACTGGCTATGTGCGGGATTGTTCGTGCCCTGGTTGATGCAGGTGTGCCCGTCATGGCCCACATTGGCCTCACCCCCCAGACGGCCAGCCAGCTCGGTGGCTATAAGCTGCAGGGAAAAGGAATCGAGGATGCCAAACGGCTTCTGGCTGAAGCAAAAGGATTAGAAGAGGCCGGGGCCTTCGGGCTGCTGATTGAATGCATTCCTGATAAACTGGCACAGGTGATTACGGAGTCGCTCGCTATCCCGACAATCGGCATCGGAGCGGGTGTCCATTGTGATGGTCAGGTTCTCGTTACCCACGATCTTCTCGGTATGTTCGATAAGTTTACACCGAAATTCGTCAAAAAATACGCGGACCTCTCACCAGTCATTAAAGAGAGTATACAGCAATACACCACCGAAGTGAAAGAAGGTGTCTATCCGGGTCCGGAGCACAGTTTTTCCAGTGATTTCGATTACCGCAGGTTGTTGACCGAATAAGTTTCAGACATCTGAATTTTTACTCCATCATCAAGGGGCCGACTGACAGACGTTCAGTCGGCCCCTTTTGTTTGCATCTCCTGAATTTTCCCCCCAGTAGTTTATTCGCATATTTTATCTTCCCCACTTTGCACCCCCTCTAAAAAATGTGAAGAATTCATTTCTTGATGTAGTAGTTACTTAAATATATGATATTAAATAAATAAATTGCACATTGATACAATGTGTGAGTTGGGTTTTTTACCCAGTGTATTTTTGAGTTTTCACTAGATACAGTGGTGGCCTGCCTAGCAATACCCCAACATATTGTGGTAATTGTGATTTGGCGGGTTCGCCTTATCTCTTTGAAGTTACAAATTTATTTTGCTTGACACTATTCCTGTCACTATATAAAAAACAGTATGGTGGTGTAAAGTGGTAGTTAGAATCGGAAGCAACCGAGCAATGGTACCTGGAGCGCATTTTTGACACAGAATCGATTTCGAAGCAGAACGGTTCACACGCTGGACGAAAAAGGAAGGCTCAATCTTCCTTCACGTTTCCGTGAGGTAATGCGTCAGAGCGGCTCAGAAATTTTGATGGTGGCTCCCTGGAAGACCCATTTGCGCGCTTTCCGGCTTGCGGAGTGGGAGGCTCTGGAGACGAAATTGCTAACTCAGGGCGGTGAGCAGGGAATCATAAAGTTTGTTCGTTATGTCATTGGTGGGGTTGTTGAATGTCCTCTTGATAAACAGGGGCGTATCAGGATCCCTCCTGAATTGCGGCTTGACGCCAACCTATCCAAGGAGGTTGTTCTTACCGGAATGATGGACTGGTTTGAAATAAGTGATAAAGACTCCACGCAGGCGGAAATAGAAGATACTCGAGAGAATTTCGATGATTTTCAAGCCGGCCTCTCAAGACTGGGGGTCCTTTAATGGCAGCCGATCATCAGGCGGAACTACTGCATACATCGGTATTGTTGCCTGAATGCATGCATTATTTGGCTCCTCAGTCCGGAAAGGTTTACGTGGACGGCACCCTTGGTTTAGGAGGACATACCGCGGCTATTTTAACCGCGTCGGCGCCGGATGGTAGAGTCATCGCTTTTGAATGGGATGATAGCGCGCTGCAGTATTCTCTTGAAAGGTTGGCTGGCTTTAAGGATCGGTTGACCGTGGTCCGGCGAAATTTCGCGGAGCTCGCCGCGGGACTGGAGGAAATAGGAGTCAAAGAGATAGACGGACTGCTCATTGATATAGGAGTGTCGTCTCTTCAGCTTGATATAGGCAAGCGAGGGTTCAGCTTCCAGACCGATGAAATACTGGACATGCGCATGGACAACAGGGGTAAAACAACAGCGCAGTCGATTCTGGCAACCTGCTCGGAACAGGAGTTGGCAGATATTTTTTATTATTACGGAGAAGAACGGCAGGCACGGCCAATCGCCGCGGCAATTGTCGAATACAGAAAAAAAGAGGAAATCCGGACCACGAAGCAACTGGTATCGCTCGTCGCCCATGCTGTGCCGAAACGGTTCCATCCGAAGAGGATTCACGTTGCGACCAAGGTTTTTCAGGCATTGCGGATAGCTGTCAATACGGAACTGGAAAACCTGGCGCGGATTCTGGACGATGGAGTGCGGTTTCTCAAGCCCGGGGCAACATTCTGCGTGATATCGTTCCATTCTCTTGAAGACCGGATAGTGAAGAGAAAATTTAGAAATAATGAGCAGTTGGAAGTGTTGACCGGCAAGCCCGTGATGTCATCATCCGAAGAAATTGCGGTCAATCCCCGATCACGCAGTGCGCGGTTGCGGGTTGCACGAAAACGAGACAAACACTCCGCAAAGCAGGGGTAGAACCTTTAGATGGATTGTTTTCCGATAAAAACAAGGAAACAGTCTGTAAGGTACTAACCCCCGAAAAGTACGGGGATAAGTGTCTTCACGAAATTCATTCCCAAACAACAAGAAATGAATTTCTAAGGTACTAAAAACTGGAGGGACATGATGAATTACAATAATCCTACGGAAGCGTATCTGCGATCTGTGACCAAAATCGGAGCGAAGCGGCATTACCGGCCTCGTGAGCTTTTTGATCTATCCGCCTGGCTGATTTTATGGAAACCGGCCGGCAAGATTCTGCTGATGATTTTCCCTGTGGTTCTGGTTATAAATATGTTTATAGCATCTGCAGTGACCAACATCGACCATTCGATTACAGAGCTCGATAATCAGCGCCATGAACTTATGGATAAAAATATCGAATTGCTGGCGCAAAAAGCAAAACTCTGGTCGCCCGCCAATATACGGAAACTTGCTGGAGAAAAATTGGAACTCTATGTTGATTCAGGAGACCAGGTAGGAAGGTTCGATCCCCGGACCGAAACTTTTATATATCCTTAATATTCAATATGATTAAGAAATCCCGCCTTAGAGTACAGAAACAAAAAAAGGGAAGGCGGGTATTTCTGTTTCTGGCGATTTTGGCGGTAATCGGGGTTGTCGGTTACCAGTTTGCCCAGCATTTCGGTATTGTTTCTTCTCTGAAAAAGATCCTGGACACTGCAAGAAACACGCTTTTGGCGAGTGGCCCTGTCAGGGGAACTTTTTATGACAGAAATCTCAAACAGCTTGCGGTCACACTTGAACGGGTTTCGGTATATGCCAGAACCAGTGAGATTGATTCGATCCAGGAAACGGCGGCAAAACTCAGTCAAATTTTCGCCCTGGATAAGGAAAAGCTGGAAAACCAACTGAAAAGTGGAGTTCTGCGACTCTGGATAGCTGAAGACATCAGTCAGGCACAGGAAGTTTCAGTTAAAGATCTCGATCTGCCGGGAGTATATTTACAAAGAGACGAAAAAAGATATTATCCGAATAATTTTGCAGCTGCTCATATCATCGGTTACGTGGACAACGGTATAGGTCTGTCGGGGGTGGAATTCTACTATGATCGACTGCTGGCCGACAAAAAAATAAAAATACCGAAAGGAAAGCCGCAACTCAGTAATTCGCTCGATCTTGTCCTGACCCTTGATCTGAAAATTCAGGGCATTCTGGAAAATCTGGTTAAGGATATCGCGAAGAGCGAACAGGCTGAAAAGGTCACAGCGTATCTTATGGAAAGTGGAACCGGAGAAATAATCGGCGGAGCCAATCTGCCGGGATTCGATCCCAACATTTTCACCAAATATTCTCAGGAACAGACAGAGAATATGTTCCTTCTTCCTACTTGTATTCCTGCAAAGTTTAGACTTTTTCTACGGGATGCTACGATGTTGCTTGCACAAGATGCAAAAAACGTTTCCCCTTATACCTGGAGTTTGGTTCCGGACAATAAAGATGTCGGTGGCCAATTACATTTTTGGGACTGGTTGGGGCTGGAAGAGGAAACGGAAACTGACTTTTATGTGCCGACATCGAAGGATAAAACCTCTGCAAATCAACAGAAACCTGTTGTTGCACCAACAACGGATTTCGGTTTTGTTCCTGAGACCGCTACTCCTTTGAACCTCTTGACCGCCTTCTCCGTTCTGCTCAATAATGGAAAAAAAATACATCCTTTCGCAGTAAAGAAAGTCCTTGACCGAAAAACCGGGGCGGAGGTTATTCTCACCGGCCACGCTGATGGACAATCCGCCAAATGGTCGAAAGAAAAGGACCAAGGCATAGAATCTCTTTTTCAGAGTCAGGCGACCTGGGGGGCATCCGGCGCTTCCTACTTCAGGGATGATATTCTGGTGAGTGTCGCAAATGCTGCGGGGAGGCAATACCTCATCAATGACATGGCGTTTGTCAGAATTCCTGTCGGAGGCCATAATCTGGATATGCTGATTTTCGTTCAACGGGCACCTCAGGGGGTGAATCCGGAAGAAGGCGAAAAGGAAAACAGCATGCAGCATCTCGTTGATGACAAAATAGAGAGAATCTCGGTGCTGCAGCAAGTTGCTAAATCCGTCGCGGATGTGGTTGAGCCCGAGATTGGCGATGAAAGTAATTATCAGGTAAAGAGACGTCCGGATTCCGAGCTGTCCAGTGGCGATAAGGCAGGAAAGGAAATAACAACATTCGGAGTCATGCCTGATCTCAAGGGGTTGAGTCTTAGAAAAAGTTTTCGCCTGTTGCAGGGGATGAACCTGGAGATTCACATCCAGGGTACGGGAAGGGTTGTGGATCAAAAACCGAAGCAGGGGACACCGTTGCAGGGAATTAAGGAATGTGACCTGATTCTCGAAAAGCAGGTTAAAACAGGGCTTGAACATACGGGGTCTGAAAAGAAGTAACCGTCTATCGGAAGGTATATTGGTCGGGAGATGTTCAGCGTATCCCCGGCCTTGAAGTTTATTGATACTCTTAAAACACCAGCAAATGTTATTATCACAAGCACATACAGTAGCTTCCCTCATGCAGGGGATGAAGTTCAAAACACTCTGGACGCTTCCCGGCAGCTCAATCGCCGATCAGCTGATTATGTCAGTCACGGCCGATTCGCGAACCGCCGCGGAAGAGAGTTTATTTTTTGCACTTCCCGGCGTCGCCGCCGATGGACATGATTTCATAGAGGCCGCAGTTGCAGCAGGCTGTAAGGCAATTGCCTGCGCGACGGGCAGACTGACTGAAGCGCAGGCAAAAGAGCTGAACGTCACGGTCATTGAAGTAGAAAATAGTGCGAAGGCATATGCGGCTGTCGCGGCAAATTATTTCGGGCGACCAGCTGAAAAATTGCAGTTTATTGGAATTACAGGAACTAACGGTAAAACAACGGTTACCTATCTACTTGAGCAGGTTCTGCTACAGGCAGGAATTCCGGTTGGAGTGGTCGGCACCGTCAACAACAGGTATACCGGCGGAAATGGAAAACAAACTATTTTGCGCACCCGTTTTACCACTCCGGAAGCTTTTCTCCTCCAGCAAGTATTGCGCGAAATGGTGGATAATGGTGTAAATCTCGTGATAATGGAGGTTTCCTCCCATGCCCTTGTCCAGTCTCGAATAGGAACCATCCTGTTCGATGCCGCCGCATTTACCAATTTATCCAGGGATCATCTGGATTACCATGCGGACATGGATGAGTATTTTCGGGCAAAAATCCTGCTGTTTTCCGATTACATGAAGAAAGACGGTATAGCGGTCCTGCCTGCATCGCCTTCAGTCGAGGCACCATGGCTTCGTCTGCTTCATGAAGCCAGTCTGAAAAACTGCAGGATTCTGCAATGGGGCGAAACTGAGGGGGCGGATATCTGGCTGCAGGATTTTTCCACGACTTTGGAACGAACCGAAATGACCATCAGCACGGTCTCCGGGCAGCATACTCTCTTGTCCCCACTGGTCGGGCGCTACAATATAGATAATATTTTAACCGTATATGGGCTTTGTTTGGCCATGGAAATTGATGAAAAGCTGATCGAATCCTCCCTCGCCATGGCCGCAGGGGCTCCGGGGAGGCTTGAGAGGGTCGGCACCGGTCCGGAATGGGATGCAAAAGGGCCGGTGGTGTTGGTCGATTATGCCCACACGCCGGATGCTCTGGAGAAAGTGCTGACCACCGTGGCGGCTCTGCCCCATGGGAAACTATTCTGCGTCTTTGGCTGCGGAGGCGACAGGGACAAGGGAAAAAGGCCTCTGATGGGAGAGATCGCCGGAAAGCTATGCGATGTCGTCGTGGTGACTGACGATAATCCACGTACCGAAAACCCTGACCGGATTGTTGACCAGATTCTTGCCGGTCTGAATAAGACGGATCTGCCCCCGCTGGAACTGACAAATGATGTTTCTCCTTCTCTAAAAAGCGGCAAAAAATGCGGTTATATGGTAATAAGAGACAGAAAAATTGCCATTGCAGCAGCGATTCGGGGGGCTTCGTCCGGGGATATTGTCGTGATTGCCGGAAAAGGTCACGAACCCTACCAATTAACCCTGGGGGGAAAACGTTTTTTTGATGATCGGCTGGAGGCGAAGAGCGTTCTCTTCTCCTGGACCGCTAAACTGGTTGCTGCGGCCGTCAATGGAAAACTGCATTCAGGGAAAAATGCCGGCAAATTGCTCGGCCCGGTCATAACCGACAGCAGGGTTGTCAGTCGAGATGGCATTTTTGTCGCTCTGAAAGGCGAGAATCATGACGCTCATGACCATGTCCGGCAGGCGGTCGAAAATGGCGCTTCCTGCCTGGTGGTTGATCGAAAAATATCTCTGCCCCCTGATCTGACGGTTTGCCGGGTGGAAGTTGACGACACTCTCCAGGCCTTGGGAGATCTGGCATCATTTCGCAGAAAAAAACTAGCCGGCCAGTGCGAACAGGTGGTTATTGGACTTACCGGCAGCTGTGGGAAAACCACGGTAAAAGAAATGATTTTTTCGATTCTTGCCAGGATGTGGCCGGAAGGGCCGGATTATCCTGTAAACTGTGTGTTGAAAACGAAAGGGAATTTAAATAATCTTATCGGCTTGCCCCTGTCCCTGTTGCCACTTGATGTCGAACACCGCGCCGCAGTGCTGGAAATGGGCATGAACCGGCCCGGAGAAATTCATCGTCTGGGATCGATCGCCGACCCGGATATAAGCTGTATCACCAATGTTCATGGCGCACATCTGGAGGGATTGCAATCGATTGAAGGTGTAGCACAAGCCAAGGGAGAGCTTTTTGCAGTTACAAAAGAGTCGGGAACACTGGTGGTGAACCTTGATGACGGGAGGATCCGGGATCTTGCAGCAAAATATGCCAATCGTAAGATTGCTTTCTCTCTGCATTATCCGGAGGAACAGCAGGAAACGGAACGGAAGCCCGATGTATGGGCGTCCAATATTCATATGGAAAAAGCCGGTGTCACCACTTTCACCCTGCATTACCTGGAAGAAGAGGTTGAAGTTCATCTTTTTATTGCCGGGGAACACAATGTGTCCAACGCGCTTTGTGCCGCCGCTGTCGGACTTGCGGCAGGGGCGACTCTTGAACACGTTGCTGCCGGACTGGCTGATTTCCGGCCTCCCGATAAGCGAATGGAGATGCTCAGAGGCAAATCGGGTTTCACCATAATTAATGACACGTACAACGCCAATCCGGCTTCTATGGCTGCCGGATTGAAAACCTTGAAACAGCTTGCCGGAAAATTTACAGTTGCGATTATCGGAGATATGCTTGAACTTGGTACCGCTTCAGGGCAGGCGCATTACGAGATCGGGAAATTGATTGCCGCACTGGCGATTGATCGGGTTGCGGTTGTCGGAGAGTTTAGGAAAAATGTAGAGCAAGGTGCCCTCGAACATGGTTTTGCTCAAGACCATCTTCATCTGTTTGAGGAAAAAGAAAGTGCAGTTCGCTGGATACATGAAATGGTTGATCGTGAAAAGCTTGGACAAAATGATGTGGTTCTCGTCAAGGCTTCCCGAGGACTGCGTTTTGAGACAATTGTTGCCAAACTTATTGATTTTTAATTAAAGGGATGTTGTAATTCATGTCCCCGCATTACTGTCGTTTAACCATTTACTTGCGAGTCTGATTTCTTATGCTGTATCACCTTCTTTATCCACTACATACCAGCCTGAGCGGCTTGAATGTATTTCGTTATATTACGTTTCGGTCCATAGGAGCGGCTGTCACCGCCTTCTTAATCGTCTTGATGCTCGGGCAGCTTTTTATCAGAACCATGCGCCATTATCAGATCGGCCAGGTTGTGCGGGATGATGGTCCGGAAACCCATCTCGCCAAGCAGGGGGTTCCAACTATGGGGGGACTGCTGATTCTCGCGGCCGTAACATTCGGAACTTTGCTCTGGGCCCGACTCGACAACTCCCTGGTCTGGCTTGGACTGTTTATTACCTTGTTCTATGGCAGTATCGGCGCGATAGATGATTTGAGAAAAATAAGAAAAAATAACTCAAAAGGATTGAGCGCCAGAGGGAAGCTGGTTCTTCAGATTTTGGGCGCCTCCATGGTCGGCCTGGCTGTTTATTTTCATCCAGGTTTCGACGGTCATCTGAGTTTGCCGTTTTTGAAAAATTTTCGTCCTGATCTTGGCTGGTTCTATGTCGTTTTCGCAATCCTCGTCATCATCGGATCGTCGAACGCCGTGAATCTCACAGACGGACTGGATGGTCTGGCTGCCGGACCAACGGTGGTGACCGCGGCTGTTTATCTGGTCTTTTCCTATATGGCCGGAAATGTGCTGTTGGCTGATTATCTGCAAATTCCTTATGTCGCGGGGAGTGGAGAGCTGGCAATATTCTGCGGAACATTGTTCGGAGCATGCCTCGGATTTTTGTGGTTTAACGCCTATCCGGCCCAGATGTTCATGGGCGACGTGGGATCACTGGCCATCGGAGGAGCGATTGGCGCCACGGCTATTATAATCAAACAGGAATTTTTGCTGGCAATTGTCGGCGGAGTTTTTGTGATGGAGGCTTTATCGGTCATCCTGCAGGTTGGTTATTTTAAGATGACCAATGGTAAGCGAATATTTTTAATGGCCCCCTTTCATCACCATTTCGAGAAAAAGGGCTGGCATGAACCGAAGGTTGTGGTGCGGTTCTGGATTGTATCGATTGTTCTCGGCCTTGTTGCCATTGCCACATTAAAACTACGCTAGTGAAGACTAAATCCTTGATATATCCGGGCGAAAAAATCGCCGTAATGGGACTGGGCGTCACCGGGCGGGCAGCAGTTCGTTATGGTCTCCATTGCGGAGCGGAAATCTTCGTTTCAGACAGCAGGCAGGAACAGCGCTTTCTCGCCGAGGAGGGAGAGCTTCTTTCCTCGACATCTATTCAATGGGAAGCAGGCGGCCACAGCCTGGAGTTTTTGAGCCGGGCAGATCTGCTTTTGGTCAGTCCCGGTGTAGATCTGGAAATTCCTTTAATCAAACAATTACGGAAGAATGGGGTGAAAATCGTCGGTGAGCTCGCTGTAGCTGCCGGGCAGATAGATGTGCCGGTGGTGGCTGTCACCGGAACCAATGGGAAAACGACGGTGACAACTCTTATTGGTGAAATTTTCAAAAGTGCCGGTAAGAAGGTGTTCGTCGGTGGCAATATCGGTACTCCGCTCTATGAATATTTCCTCAATCCGGAAGGTTACGATATCGTGGTGTTGGAAGTGTCCAGCTTCCAACTGGAAAGTGCCGGGAGTTTCGCTCCTGATGTCGCTCTGTTGCTCAATATTACCCCGGACCATTTGGACAGGCATCTTTCCATGCAGAAATATGCCGAGGCGAAAATGCAGCTGTTCAGGTATCAGCAACCCGGAGCTGTCGCAATTATCAATGCTGACGATCCACTCTGTCTGCAGCTTCCTCAGAAAATGCAGGCGAATGTGCGCACCTTTGGCACCCAGGAACACTACTCGGCCTGTATCGGGGACAATCGAATTATCCTTGCCACGGAAGACGGACAGGAGGAATATCAATTGGAAGAGCTGGGAAGGATCAATGATATCAACCTGATGAATTATGCCGCAGCCATTCTCGCGGTACGTTCCCTGGGGTGTACGCCTTCGCAGATCAAGGTTGGCTTGCAGGCATTTTGTCCCCTGCCGCACCGTATTGAATTCGTCGCAGAGGTAAACGGAGTTTCGTATTATAACGACTCCAAGGCGACCAATACCGGTGCAGTGATCGGCGCTCTGGCACAGTTTCCCAAAAACGTCATTCTCCTGGCAGGGGGTCGTGATAAAGGTGACGATTATCGATTGTTGCGGGAAAGTGTACAGGCGCGAGTGAAGAAAGTGATAGTCCTTGGTGAGTCTGCCGGACTCTTAAAAGAAGCTTTAGCGGATGTGGTGGACATTGTCCAAGCGCAGTCGATGGAAGATGCGGTTCAGATAGCTGCAAAAAATGGTGTGCCGGGAGATATCGTTCTGCTCTCTCCGGCTTGTGCAAGCTTTGATATGTTTACCAGTTATGGCCACAGGGGGAGTGTCTTCAAACAGGCAGTACTGGAGCTCAAATCATCTCTAAGAGAAGAAAATACAGGACTGCGCATTTGAGTAGACATGACATGAAAATACGGCTCCTGCTGACCGGTGGAGGAACGGGAGGACACCTGTTTCCCGCCGTGGCGACTGCTCAGGAATTTACGAAACAGATGCCGGACACCGAGGTTCTCTTTGTTGGTACAAAGAGGAAGGTGGACACCAAGAGTCTGGGCGTCTACGGGTTTGCCAGTGAGAGTATCTCCTGCCGCGGTTTGAAAGGCAAGAGTCCTCTGGAACTGTTAAAGGCTGTTGTCATACTGCCGGTATCGTATCTTCAGGCGCTTAAAGTCATTCGTCGTTTTAAGCCGGATATCGTCTTCGGGGTAGGGGGGTATGTGACAGGACCTGTGGTTGCGGCAGCCAAATCCCAGGGGGTTCCGGTCATTATCCACGAACAGAATTCGGTACCGGGTCTGGCGAATCGAAAACTTGGCAAAATTGCCGACAGGATATGTCTGTCGCTTCCCGGCAGCGGAGTGCATTTTCCGGCGGATAAAATACTTTACACGGGAAACCCGGTGCGGGATAAGATTTTACAGCTGGCGGGGCAAACGCCGCCTCAAAAAAGTAAAAAAACCTTGCTGATCTTGGGGGGCAGTCAGGGCGCCCAGGCCGTCAACAGTCTGGTCACCGAAGCGCTATGTTCCTTTTCCGATGCCGAATTGCAGGGAATTGGGGTGGTACATCAGACCGGGGACAAGGATGAAGCACAAGTCAAGGATGCATATAAGAAACGCGGGGTGGATGCCCAGGTGTCCGGCTTCTTTACAGAAATGGATGAAATTTACGCACAGGCCGATCTCCTGGTGAGCAGGGCAGGAGCAACAACCCTGTCAGAAATAGCGGTGCTGGGCAAACCGGCGATATTGATTCCTTATCCGCATGCGGCTGATAACCATCAGGAACAAAATGGCCGGTACTATGTGACCGGGGGCGGAGCCTTACAGTTCAACCAGAAGGAACTCACGGCAAAACGTCTCGGAGCAACGGTTTTGGAGCTTATGAACAACGATGTAAAATTAAATACAATGGGAGCGGCCATGAAGCGACTCGCATTTCCCGATGCGGCCGAAAGGATCGTTGCCTGCTGTCTTGAAGAAATCGAGAAACGCCGTGGTAAAATAAAGGCATAATGAACAGAAAAACGAAACATATCCATTTTGTCGGAGTCGGTGGTATCGGCATGAGCGGCATTGCGGAATTGCTGTTGAACCTGGGCTACAAGGTTTCAGGATCCGATCTGCACAGCTCAGCCATCACGGAAAATCTTGTCAGGCTGGGTGGTATTATCCACAAAGGGCATAAAAGCGAATGGATGGAAGGTGCGGATGTCCTGGTGACGTCGTCGGCTATTTCATCCACCAACCCTGAAGTTGTTCAGGCAAAAGAGGCCAACATACCGGTGATTATGCGGGCCGAAATGCTCGCAGAACTGATGCGCTTGAAGAGATACGGCATAGCCATCGCAGGCAGCCACGGCAAAACATCGACGACCTCCATGGTAAGCTGGATGCTTGCTGCAGCAGGGTTGGACCCGACCATAGTCATTGGTGGCAAAGTCGATGCTCTCGGTGGAAACGCCAAGCTCGGCGGAAGTGAATATCTGGTGGCGGAAGCCGATGAAAGTGACGGTTCTTTTTTGAAACTGTCTCCGGTCGTGGAAGTCGTCACGAATATCGACCTTGAGCATCTAGACTATTATCGGGATCTTGATCATATTAAATCGAAATTTTTGGAATTCATAGATAAGATACCGTTTTACGGCGCTGCTGTCGTTTGTTTGGATGATCCGAATGTTGCAGATATTCTGCCCTCTATTAAAAAAAGAACAATAACTTATGGTCTAACCCCGCAGGCGGATATTTATGCCGATGATATTATCTGGCAGGATGGCAGGATTTATTTTACAGTGAAAAATGCCGCCGGCCAACTTGGCAGACTGGATATTGTCCCGCCGGGAATACATAACGTTTACAATGCGCTGGCCGCGGTGTGTGTCGGGCTGGAACTGGAACTGCCATTTACAAAAATCCAGAGCGGATTACAGGGGTTTGCCGGAGTCCAGCGAAGAATGCAGCGAAAAGGTGAGGTCGGGGGGATAACCATTGTGGACGATTATGGTCATCATCCCACAGAGATTCGGGCAACATTAGATGCAATCAAACAGGCATGGCCGCAAAAACGGCTGGTGGTACTTTTTCAGCCTCACCGGTATTCGCGAACAAAGGCGCTGTTTAAGGAATTCCAGACCTGTTTTCACAAAGCCGATTATCTGATCATGTCGGATATATATCCTGCAAGTGAAGAACCGATTCCGGGCGTGACCAGTGAAAGTTTGCTCGAAGCGGCTAAATTACATGGCCAGCGTTACACCCGATATATTGGTGACGTTGAAAAAATGGCGGAAGAACTTCAGCCGATGCTGCAGGAGGGGGATCTGGTCCTCACACTTGGAGCAGGAAATATTGTCAGGGTCGGCGAAGAATTGCTGCATTTATTGCAGAAGTCCGTACAATAGAGCAGGAAAACAAGGTGAGCTCGGTTGAAGGTGCATGTAGCCACATGAACTCCAGGCAACAAGAAAAATTAGCGGGCCTGATTTCACAGCCCATTGAGTGGCAATGCCGACTTGATCGCTACACGTCGTTGTCGGTAGGCGGCCCTGCGGATGCCGTTGTCAAAGTGGCTAGTAGAGATGAATTGCAGGCGTTGCTCAACTTCCTGTCGGAAGATCAGATACCGTGGCAGATTATTGGTAGGGGCACGAACCTGCTGGTAAGAGATTCAGGGTTTGCCGGCGTAATAATCTTATTGGATGGCGAATTCGTTACGATTAGCCGAGAATCAGCAATAGATGCGGATACCACCATAATTCGAGCAGGTGCCGGCTGTTCTCTTGCCCGTATCTCTTTTAACTGCATCGAATGGAGATTGACTGGACTCGAATTTGCCGTTGGCATCCCCGGTTCCCTGGGCGGAGCAGTAATAATGAACGCCGGGGCATGGGGTGGCGAAATGTCAGCGATAGTTGAAAGCGTCAGGATTATAACCGCTGACGGAGAAAAACGATTTGCTCGAGGAGAACTCGATTTTTCCTACAGATGCTGGAATAACTTTGCGGCTGTTCGGGGAAAGGCGATAGTTACAGAGGCAGAGTTGAAACTGAAAGCCGGTGATCCTGAAATAATCAGGCAATATTGTAGCGAGTTACAGGATCGCAGAAAGAAATCGCAGCGTTGTAAGTATCCAAATGCCGGATCGTTTTTCAAGAATCCTGTAAATGACAGTGCGGGGCGCCTGATAGACGCAAGCGGCTTGAAAGGTTTGACGATTGGCGCAGCCATGGTATCGGAACAGCATGGCAATTTCCTGGTTAACAAGGGCGGAGCTACCGCGGATGATGTCCTGAAGCTTATGAAATTAGTTCAGGAAAAAGTAAAAATCGACAGCGGAGTTGAACTGGAACCTGAAGTCCATTTTATCTGAGACTGACTATGCTACTCTCCAAAATCAAGAACATATTTTCATCTTTTTCTCCATTTCGTGGAAAGAAAAGGTGTGGAAATAGTTATCTGACCAGCCAGATGAATTCAGCCTCGCTTCCAGGTCATAGTCGTTATCACAGCGGTCAGTATACACAACGAAAAAATAGATTAGCCCGTTTCAGGCAATTGTTGACAGCGGAAAAGAGAGCCAGACAGAATGGTTATCAGGGAACGGTTCAGGGGAAAAAGATAAATTTCAAGATCGCGGGACTCGCCATGGTTACCGTCTCGCTGCTGATCTTTTTTCTGGCCGGTGGCGGGCAAATGATTGTGAGTGAAATTAGGTCATTGCCGTTTTTTGATGTCTCGGAGATTTTGACCTTCGGCAACACGACCATCTCGAAAGAACAGTTGAAACAGGCATCGGGAATCATTGAGCATCAGACGAGTCTTATCGATTTGGATTGTGCTCAAGTTGCAGCGGCAATTTCTACCATTCCATGGGTGGCCCAAGCAAAGGTGAAAAGAAACTGGCCATCGACAATTGAGATTTCGATCGTGGAAAATGTGCCTGTAGCTTTACTGCATAGTAAGAAACCAAGTGGATCCCAGCTGCAGTATATTGACAGGGAGGGAATGCCGTTTCTTCAGGTGAAGCCGGGGGCTGATATTGACTTTCCCGTTATTACAGGTTTAAGCGAAATTAATGAACCGACAGTGAGAAAAAGAGCTCTGGCTGAAGCATTGGTTTTCCTTGAGAATGTAAAAAGGAATAATCCGTATCTTCCAGCCCAGTCGGTGTCGGAAATACACTTCGATCTAGACGGAGAAATGGTAGTACATTTGGTAGAATACCCTTTCCCTATTTTTTTCGGTGAAAGTGATGACACCAGCAAAAAATATAACCGCCTGGTCCAGGTTCTCAAGGCGTTGTATAAAAAACAGAATGGTAAGGGATCGATTTCTCAGATTGAATATATTCAAATGGATTATTTGAACGACAAGGTGCTCGTTGCACAGAGTGAATCAGGTTAGAAAATAGCATGAATGAAAATAATAAAACCGTGGTGACCACCGACCTTGATACTGTTCGGTCCGGAGAAAATGCCGACAATCAGGTAACCGGTGAAATTATCGTCGGACTCGACATCGGAACGACGAAGATCTGTTGTGTCGTGGGTGAATGGTTCGATGACCGGGTGGAAATAATCGGAGTGGGCATCGTGCCTTCTCTAGGCCTGAAGAAAGGTGTCGTCGTCAACATTGAGAGTACTGTCGAGTCCATTCGACAGGCCGTAAAGCTTGCTGAAGAATCTGCAGGGTGTGACTTACGGTCGGTATATGTTTACGTCGGCATTGCCGGTAACCACATCAAAGGATTTAACAGTCCGGGTATAGTCGCGGTCAATAATCGGGAAATTAAACCGGCTGATATCGCGGAAGTCATTGCTGCTGCGAGGACGGTAAAGATATCGGAAAATCAGAGGATCATCCATGTACTGCCGCAGGAATACATGGTTGACGATCATACCGGTATCCAGAATCCGGTGGGCATGACCGGGGTTCGTCTGGTCACCAACGTTCATATCGTAACGGCCGATATCGCCGCGGTACACAATCTGGTCACGTGTTGTAACAAAGCCGGGTTGCAGGTAGCCGAACTGGTTCTTGAATCGATTGCCTCCGCAAACTCGGTATTGAGCAAAGATGAAATGGAACTCGGCGTCGCCTTGATTGATATTGGTGGCGGAACAACCGATCTCGCTATTTTTTGCGATGGTACCATCCGTCATACCTGCGAGATAGGGCTGGGCGGACACAATCTTACCAATGATCTGTCCATGGGCCTGCGAACACCACTTCAGGAAGCCGAACGATTGAAGGAAGATTTTGGAGGTGCGATTTCTGCCTATATCAAGCCGAATCTGGTAGTGGATGTCCCTACCGTGGGTGACAGGGAGCCCCGAAAAATAACGCAGAAGGTCCTGGTTGATATTCTCGAGGCCCGGATTGTCGAGATCCTGGAAATGATGAACAGTGAGATGATTGCCTCGGGACAAAAGAACAAAATTAATGGTGGAGTGGTGTTGACAGGTGGTACGGCTCTCCTGGCCAATCTTGTGGAGCTTGCAGAACAGATTTTTGATTTACCGGTAAGAATAGGGTATCCAACGGGAATATCGGGCAAGGTCGAAGAACTTCACAGCCCGCGTTGCACCACGGCAACGGGACTGGTCCTTTTCGGCAGAAATGCGCGTAATGAAATGGCCAGACAGGAAACCACCGTCATTGGACGGGTCAGGGATTGGATTAAAAAAATCATGTGATTGTTAAGTTTTTTGTTTAAGTGGCAAGTCCGGAATGATATAGTATTCTATTGATAATATTCGTACTTTATCACTACATACAGTGAGAGTATAAGCTACAATGAGGGGGAAGACATGCCGTTCAGGATGGCTGAATCAGAGGGTGTTGCAGTTGTAAAAGTTATTGGTGTGGGTGGAGGTGGTGGTAACGCCATCAACACTATGGTGACCAATAGGCTTCAAGGTGTAGAGTTCATTGCTGCCAATACCGATAAACAGGCATTAAATCAATCGAAAGCTGATGTCTGTCTTCAACTCGGTCCAAGCATAACCAAAGGACTTGGTGCGGGCGCAGATCCGGAAACCGGCAATATGGCAGCAATGGAATCCGTAGAGGATATCAGAGAGGCTCTAAGGGGCAGTGATATGGTCTTTGTCACGGCCGGACTTGGCGGAGGTACCGGAACCGGTGCAGCCCCGATCGTTGCCAAGGCCAGTAAGGAGCTGGGGGCGCTGACTGTTGCCGTAGTGACAAAACCTTTTAGCTTCGAAGGTAAATATCGGGCCAGAAATGCCGATGACGGCTGGCTGGAGCTGCAAAAATATGCGGACACGATCATTACGGTGCCAAACGACAGACTCCTCTCAATAATGCAGAAAAACAGCAAACTTTCCGACATGTTAGCTATGGCTGACAATGTCCTGCTCCAAGCTGTAAAAGGCATTACCGACCTGATTAACGTACCTGGGTTGATAAATGCCGACTTTGCCGATTTGAGAACGGTTATGAAAGAGGTCGGTCCGGCGGTTATGGGTTCAGGATCGGCAACCGGCGAGAATAGAGCGTCCGAGGCTGCCAGGAAGGCTATCGATAATCAACTGCTGGAAGATTTCGGCATCGATGGGGCACGCGGTCTGCTCATCAATATCTCTGCTTCGGAAGAAAGTTTTACTATGTCGGAGTTTATGGAGGCATCCGCTCTCATCCAGGAGAAAGTCGATGATGATGCAAAGGTTGTAATTGGTGCTCTCTATGACGATGCACTTGGTGACGAATTGCATGTAACGGTTATCGCAACCGGGGTAGGGGGGATGGTTGACAAAAAGGAGACCATCAATCCGGTTCAGGACCATATGCGTAGACCGGCGCCGATAAAAGAACCGGAAACAATCGTGAAAGGCTCTCCGGCAGCACCGAACAGGCATCCCAGAGTAACACGGTTGCCTGGTTCAAACTTTGAAACGTTGGACAACCTTGGTTCTTCAAACATTCCGGAGGGAAAACTCACGAAAACTCTCACCTGGAATGACGATTATCTTGAGACTCCTACCTATCTGCGGAAAAAAGCAAACTGAGTAAGAGGTCAGGATTGAGCAGGTCATGCGATCTCTACGGCAAAGAGGATGAGCAGGGTACTTGCCAAATCAGGTACCCTGCACTATCCTGGAATAGCCGGGATAGCGTAGCTCGGGGTACGTTTTTGCTGAAACGATCAGAACCTTTCTTTATCTGTTCAAAGGAGTGGCTCTAAAATTCGTATGACAACTTTCCGTCGCTGATTTGTGAATATACCGCACAAGGCAAGCCGAATCCTCTCCCCGGGAGTACATTTGATGCCTAAAGGGGAAGAGACTGATTCTGTTCTCGATTCGATTCGAAAAGAGAAGGTAGAAGCCGGGCTTGAGTCCTTCAAGCTGGTAAAATATTTCTCATTTTCCAGTCTTGCAGTTATTCTGGTGTTTACCCTCCTGCTCTCCTGGATCATTTCCATCAACGCTCGAAAGGTTATGCTGGAGCAAAATGAGGAATACTCTCTTTTGCTGGCTGAAAACCTTAACCAGCAGGTTTTCAGGCGTTTCGTTCTTCCAGCGGTTATTCGTTATGGTGGTATTGCCCTGAGAAAACCGGAACAGTTTGAACTGCTGGATGGCATCATCAAAGGCGTCATACAAGGTTTAAAGATTGATTCAGTTACCATCTACGATTCAAGCATGAATATCATTTCTTACTCCACTCTGCCGGAACTTATCGGTAAAAAAGATGTGGGCGGGGAGGAGTATTACAAAGCCCTGGTGGGGATATCCAATTCCCACCTCGTCTATAGTGGTTCGGTTTTGAGTCTGCTGCACATTACTACCAAAGTCGAATGTGTCCTCAAGACTTTTATACCTTTTCGACAGGTGCGCCGCGATGGAGAGGGGGGCGATCTTATCATGGGTGTCATTGAAATAGAAAAGGATCTGTCTTCCAACTACGCCAATATACTCAATTTTCAAGGACGAATAATCGTTGTCTCCAGCGTGGTTATGACCATACTCTTTCTGGTGCTGCGATCCATTGTCTCACGGGCTGGGGAAATAATCGAAAAGCGGGCGGTCGAACGTTTACGCTTGGAGGAAAAACTTAATCAGGCTGAACGGTTGGCTCATTTGGGGAAAATGGTTGCCACGGTAAGCCATGAGATAAAAAGTCCTTTGGGTATCGTTCGCAGCACTGCGGAGATCCTCGAAAAAAGAATTGCAAAAGTAGCGCCGGGAAATGAACATTTAGCCAGAATCGTCATTGACGAAACCACTCGCCTGAACAATATTGTGGTTGAATTTCTTGATTTTGCTAGACCGCAGAAAGCCGACCTCAAACCGGCAGGAGTAAATCAAATTGTCAGGAAATTGCTTGATTTTTTATCACCTGAATTGAAACGCCAGCACATTGAATTGATAACCGACCTTGCACCCAATCTGCCTAAGAACAGATTGGACCAGGATCTTTTCTATCGTGCATTATTAAATATTTTAATGAACAGTATACAGGCCATGACCGAAAATGGCGAATTGCAGGTGAGCACCCGTCTCTCTCCATCGGGAGGCACTGAACTGGCGATCAGGGACACCGGGATGGGTATGTCAGCTGAAAAAATTCAACAGATATTCAAACCATTTTTTACCGATAAAAATAAAGGTACCGGTTTAGGTCTAGCAATTACCAAGAGTATAATTGACAATCATGAAGCTGAGATCGTGGTCCAGAGCGAGGAAGGAAAAGGGACCACTTTTATCATCACTCTCCCCCCGGCAGTATGACAAATATGCATCTTTCCGTCAGGAATTTAACATTTTTAGATAAAGGGCCATATACATTTTACGTTGAAAGCGGTGAATGTGTCGGATTGGCCGGGAGGTCCGGGATTGGTAAAACTCAACTATTCCGCGCTATAACCGACCTCATACCTTCCCAGGGTGAGATATTGTTGAAAGGAGTCCCTAGCAGTGCATTCACTCCAACACAATGGCGAACTCAAGTTACCATGGTGCCCGCTGACTCGAGCTGGTGGTATGACAGAGTGGCCGAACATTTTTCAATATCCGACCAGACGCCGCCACTTCGGGAAAGTTGTATGCGCCTTGGTCTAGACCCCCAGATACTCGAATGGCAGGTAAGCCGTCTTTCCACGGGAGAGCGTCAGAGAATGGCTTTGCTGCGCGTTTTGCAAAACAGACCGACGGTCCTGTTACTCGATGAGCCAAGCTCCGGACTTGATGCATATCATACCGGTTTGTTCGAAGCATTCGTTGAAGACTACCGTCAGCGCAACAAACCAGCGATAGTGTGGGTCAGCCATGATCCCGAACAACTTAAAAGAGTGGCGCACAGGGAATATCGCATGGAAAAAAATGGCCTCTACAAATTATCGTGAATCTGGATATTGACAAACTCGTAAAAACCTAAAAATCATGGATGGTTAAGTAAAAAACTTCAGATTCGAGGCGCGCGAATTATCAATCATTTCAGCGTACAAGAGGTACTCCGAAATGATTGATAATTTGTGGCAACGAAGAAGGTGAAGAGTTTTTACGACGCCATCAATATTCAATATAAACTCTTGGTGAAGAGATGAGTGTCATCAGTTTAAGTAGTTTTGATCTTGCTCTGGCAGCCTCTCTTTTAGTGCTGCTCTCTCTGCTCAGTACGATGCTCAGCCTCGGTCTGGAACGGAAAATACTATTTTTCGGTTGTCGGATGACCGCCCAGCTTCTCTTCATCGGTCTGGTTCTTCGCTTTTTGTTCGCCAGGGGCAGCTTTCTTCTGGTTTTTCTGATGTCGATGGTCATGCTGCTTGCTGCGGGCCGCGAGGTCCAGGCCAGACAAAAACGCAAAATAATGGGCTTTTCCGGATACCTGATCAGTATCGGTTCCATGTTTGTCTCCTCCTTCTCAGTCACAATTCTGGCTTTGTTGGTTATAATCAGGATCGAACCGTGGTATACTCCGCAATACGCTATTCCGATGCTCGGTATGTTACTTGGAAATACCATGACCGGTATCGCTCTTGCCCTGGACAGAATGACGGATCAGCTCTATGGAAGACGAAACGAGGTGGAGCAGCGATTATTGCTGGGACAATCCTGGCAGCAGGCAAGCCGTGATATTCGAAGCGATTGCATGAGGACTGGGATGATGCCGATCATCAATTCCATGGCTGCTGCAGGGCTGGTGAGTTTGCCGGGCATGATGACGGGACAGATTTTAGGAGGAACACCACCGGTTGAGGCGGTAAAATACCAGATTCTTATCATGTTTCTTATCGCTGCTGGAACGGGGTTCGGTGTGATAAGTGCTATATGGATGTCGGGATTTCGTCTTTTTGATGAGCGGCACCGGCTCCGGCTGGATGTCCTTCAGGCTGGCCGGGCATAAGGATGACCTTGAGCTTTTTGGAGAAATTGATACGTTTATCTCCTCAAAAATTGTTGATTTAAATACTTAGATTCCAAAGTGGAGTACAGGATGGGAAAACGAATAGTAATTATAGGGGGCGTGGCGGCAGGTCCGAAAGCGGCGTGCCGATTGAAACGGCTTTTGCCGGACGCCGAGGTAACCGTTGTCGACCAGGATAATCTTATTTCTTACGGCGGGTGCGGTATACCTTACTACGTCTCCGGCGATGTGGCAGATGAGAAGGAATTACGTTCGACAAGTTTTCATATGGTGCGGGATGAATACTTTTTCGATAAGGCAAAGGGCGTCAAAACCTTGACATCCACCCGTGCTCTGGCAATTGACCGAATAAAGAAAACGGTGCTGCTGGAAGACCTTAAAAATGATAAGCGCCGGGTAATGGAATATGACACTTTGATGCTCGCTACAGGCAGCCAGCCGGTAATTCTGCCGATTCCCGGCAACAGCGCTGAAGGTGTTTTTACCGTCAGTGATCTGCATAAGGCGATAGCGATCAAAGATATGATTGCCAAAGGGAAAGTCGGAAAGGCTGTGGTAATCGGCGGTGGAGCCATCGGCATTGAAATGGCTGAGGCGCTCACCGATTTGTGGGGAGTGGAAACAGCAATTATCGAGTACAAAAATCAACTGTTGCCAAGAATCATCGACTGGCCGCTGGCTTCTATCCTGGATAAGCATCTCCGTGATCATAATGTTGCGGTTTATCTGGGGGAAGCAGCCGAAGAAATTGTGGTAGACGACGGAAAAGCAGTTGCTGTCAGGACGGCAAAACGAACTATCGACGCCGATATGGTGATCATGGCCGCCGGGGTAAGACCGCGTTCCCAACTTGCCCGGGATGCTGGTCTGGTGGTATCCGACTCCGGTGGGATCATAGTCAATGAGAGGATGCAGACATCTGATCCCAACATATATGCCGCCGGCGATTGTGTTGAGATTATCAATCTTGTTTCCGGAAAACGGTTTGTTGCTCCTTTCGGCAGTATGGCCAACAGGGAGGGTCGCGTTGTCGCCGATAACATTGCCGGTATTCCTTCGGTATTTAAGGGCGGGGTAGGCAGCTTTATTGTGAAAGCTTTTGAGCTTTCCGTAGGTTCGGTCGGGTTGAGTCTAGATTCCGCCCGTGCCGAAGGTTTTGATGCAGAGTTCTCACTTTCCTCTCCTTCAGACCGGGCACATTTTTTCCCGGGTCAGGATATCATCTGTCTGGAAATGGTTTTTGACAAGCGTACCAGAAAGGTCCTTGGCTTTCAGGGAACCGGGCCGGTCAACGATGCACTTTCCGCCCGCATAGATGCTGCGGCTGTAGCACTGAGTGCAGGGGCGACTATTGATGACTTTGCCAATATTGAAATGGCCTATTCTCCACCGTTTTCTCCAGCTATCGATCCGATCAACGCCGCCGCCTACATCGCCGATAATCTCTGTGACCAACGCATGCGGCAGATTTCTCTGGAAGTATTTTACGATTGGATGGCGGATCCAGCCAGCCATCCGGACTGGCGTGTGCTTGATGTTCGCCATGAGAAGCAGGCGACACCGTTTATCGAACGATTAGGACCATCCATGTGGACTTCTCTGCCGTATGAGCAGGTGAGAGACCGGTATTCTGAATTGCCGACGGACAAAAAGTTTATTGTTTTTTGTAATGCCGGCTCCAGGTCATTTGAAGTTCAATTGTTCCTGGACTCTGTCGGGCTAAAGAACAGTACGGTTCTTCCTGGTGGCTTCAACGTCATAAGAAGAATGGGGGCTGACTGGTTGCCCGCAAACTGAGAATTCTCTTACGATAGGTTTTCAACAATCAGATCTGATTATCCTTTATAGTCTTTAGGAATGTAGCTCTTCCTGGCATGAGTAGACAGGAAGAGTTACGTTGTGGTATGTTAAAGCTTTCAAATGGATGGACTTATGTGAGAAAAATTTTAAGGTAATAGTTAAAGGGGGAACAATTATGGCCGAACTGAATTCACAACATATGATTGAAGAACTCCAGGCCAATATCAAAACCGGCGATTCCCTCAAAGCTCAGCTTGTTTTGTCCTGCCTGGGGCAAGTCGACCAAAAGACACGCACTAAGCTGATTTACCTTCTGTCGAGAGCGGAGCCCGATTTTTCCGTTCCGCTCTTTATCTATCTTCTGACAGAACAGATGACGGTTGTCGACCAGATGCCGATCATCCGTGAAACGTTGCTCTCCGTTCTCCTGGCTTATCCTGAGAAATTAATCAAATTCCTCGGATCCAGCACCATCAATGACAAATCCGAATTAATCAGAGTAGTGGGAGAGCTTCGTCTTGAGGATGCGACGATGGTTCTCCTTGATCTTATAGCCGCATCCGATAATGAAGCAGAAATTCTTCAGATCATAGAGAGTTTGGGGATGATTGGCGATCCCTTAGCCATCAACACTCTGACCGATTATTTGTACGCCGCGAATCGGGAACTCATTATGGCTGCGGTACAGTCGCTGGGGCAGGTTGGCACTCCAACGGCCATGCATCGGCTGGCCGAGCGGATGGGGACCGATAACGAAATCGATTACTTGATACTCTCAATCTTTTCCGGGATTCAGGACCATATATCACTTGAAAAACTCAATGATACGATACGTTCGCATTATGCGCATATGCGGACTTTCGCCAAATCAGAGTTAGTCAGGATTGGTCAGAAGGCGGTACCGGTACTGATTGAGAACCTTCTCCAAGCCGACCCCGACTTTCTGATTCACACTTTAAATGTGCTGGGAGATATCGGTGACGAATCGGCAGTTGTTCCTATTCGAAAATTACTGACCAACGAACCGAAAAGTGCGAATGTGCGTTTTGCCGCGTATGAAGCCTTGGCGTGTTTGCCCCTGAGAAGGGGAGCATATACACTTACTGCAGGTCTTACCGATTCGGAGGACCATGTGTGTATTGCCGCGGCAAGGGCGATTGACAAGAATTTTACTTCCATCCTCGGGGCCGGAATAAAAAATCTGTTACGCGGTCCCATAGAAGAGGCTCGGCATATCGCTAAAATAATCGTCAATGCCCAGGTCGATAATATTCTCGTATATCTTGCGGACGATGAGGTGTTCAGGGAATTGTCGCTGAGCCATCTCACCCATGCACATAAAGATATCCGCGAACATTATCATAAGCTTCTACTCCAGGCCGGCAAGAAAGATTTCGCGGAAAAACTCGCAGGAGAAGAAGAACAGGCAGCACGTCCCAGAGTGTTGGTAGTTGATGATTCAAGAATGATTCTCAATATTTATAAAACAACATTGCATGAGCTGGGATTTGATCCGGTTCTCTTTGAATTTCCGGCATCAGCTCTTGAGTGGCTACAGACGGAAAAACCCCTCGTGGTCCTTACCGATCTGAATATGCCGAACATTACCGGCATACAGTTGACGCAAAGCATCCGGAAGAAATACACCGGAGAAATGTTACCGATAATCATGGTGACAACGCAAAATGAGAGTCAGGACAACGAAGAAGCATTCGCTGCCGGCGTGAACGTTATCCTCCATAAGCCTTTTAACGCAAAAAGTCTTAGTGCCGCTATGAACAACTGCCTGAAGCTTACTTAGGCATCTATGATTCATTTTAGGTTTTTACGAGTCCATCAAACATGAGTTTATGCGGTCGAAATACCGGCCGACATCACCTGGCTTATGGGCATCCGAGCCGAAAACAAATGGAATATCGTAGGATTTTGCCATATCCAGAATGCGTTTGTTGGGGAACTGTTCCTGGCGGATGGCAAAGCCCGAACTGTTGATCTCGACCGACAACCCGAATTTACGTACCGTCTGCAGCAGTAAATCGATGAGTTCATAATGGGACTCGGTCAGAGTGATCTCCGGCACATAACGAAGTGCCGCATCAAGATGACAGAGCATGGTACCCGGCAGACTTTGGACGGCCTCAATTAACGTGGTAAAATAACGGTCCAGAAGTTTTTCTGTTCCGATTTGCCGGGCAAGCAGAATATTCGCTTCTTTTCTGCTGAATATATTGAGATGCTGGAGCGTTCCTTCAATCTTTAGATAGTGGCAGGAGATGCCGATCTGGTCCCAATGCCGTTTGCCGAGTCTGGCCTTGATCAGGTCGGCAAAATCGGGATTATACCCGCATTCGACTCCCAGCCCGATTGCAATTATGCCCTGATATTCGGATTGCAGCCGCTTTCCTTCTGAAAAATAACGGTCGAAATCATCTTCTGTAAGCCAGGTTCTTCCCCGGCTGTAGTGTATTCCTTCTTCCATGTGTTCCAGGAAGATGATTTTGTAGAGTCCTTTGTCTATGGCAGCCCGTACATATTCTTCCATTTCGCCGGTTGCATGGCGGCAGAGGCTGGTGTGAATGTGGCAATCACAATGAGAAACAGCAGAAGGGGCGGAGTCTTTGTTCACCATGGCAAAGGTGGTCTAAGACAGATTGTATGTCGGCTCAGGCATTTCCTTTTGGAAAGAAGTGTAATACCCCATCAATATCAGAAGTATCACAGACATGACCAAGTTCGAGTTCAAGATCAAGATACTCTTCTATACCTTCAATTTTCAGGGAGAGCGCAGGACCATCGGGAAGATGGTAAACGACGGTACTGACACCGGTTAAGTCAATTGGACGACTAAATATTTTCATTCTATAAAACCCTTATGATGCCGATGGTCCGGCATGTTAAAAGAAAATAAGATACTACAAGTCAAAAGACATATACGAACTATTCGGCAAAACTGCAAGGGATAACCTCTAGTTCAAGTTCTTTCTTCGGGCTGGATTTTTCAGGATAATGATGCCTTGGTGCAGCGAAAGACTTCAGGGTCAGGTAAAAGGTGAAATAGGTTTACACAATGGGCGGATATGTTTATGATATACCGCTGTTTGCAATAAACTCATCCCTGTTGAAAGGGTTCTGATATAATTTTACTTTAGGTGATGTAATGTGCAATGAAGGAAACAATATCAAATCTAAAACTATTTTTGGTAAAGAAAAAAACCCATCGTCAATTGAACCGAAAAAACTCACCCTGGACAGTCCTCTTAAATTTCGTTGTCACCCCGGAGTAAAATGTTTTACCGCATGTTGTGGTGGTATCAAAATTATTCTGACTCCCTACGATATTTTACAGTTAACCAAAAGACTGGGAATTCCGGCCCATGAATTTCTCCATAAATACAGTGTACCCACATATCTTGAAAAGACTGATATGCCCGGCGTCATGATCAAACTGCGGGAAGGGGACAATAAATGTCCGTTCGTCACGCCGGAAGGTTGCACGGTTTATACCGATCGCCCTACGGCCTGCCGGTATTATCCTGTCGGTATGGCCGATTTTCACGAGGGAGGTTCAAGAGATTCCGACGGCAAAGAGGTCGAGTCGGCGGAAGAGAAGTTTTTTTTCACGGTTCGGGAAGATCATTGCAAGGGGTTTGAGGAAGATAAAGAGTGGACTATCAGAGAATGGCGAGCAGATCAGGGTGTCGATGTTCGGGATGAGATGAACAAGGAATGGTTGCGATTGGTCATGCGGCGTAAATCCTATGGCCTTCAGGCAACCTTGTCGGAACAGGCGAAACGTATGTTCTTTATGGCTTCCACGGATATGGCCACCTTTCGAAAATTTGTTTTCGAGAGTTCCTTCCTCGATACATATGATTTGGATCAGGAGACCATTGACAAGATTCGGGAAGACGATGTCGAGCTGATGCTGTTTTCCTTTAAATATCTGGCGGCGACACTCTTTGGTGCTCAGTCCCTGAAAATCAAAGAGGAAAAAATAAAAGAGAAAGTGACTCAGATGAAAAAACGTCAGGATGAGTCGATTAAGCGATCCGTTGAAGAGTACGAAGAATTGAAGGCGGAGACCGCCAGGAAAAAGGTGGGAACCGGAATTGAGAAAAATAACCGGTAAAATCAACCGGGAAATATCTTGATGGACTCCTAAGGAATCATGGTTCATCTCTAATAAAAAAAGGCCGGGTGGTAAAATCAACCACCCGGCCTTTTTTTATCGATAATGCAGTGCTCCATTCCGAAAGTCTGCCGGAATGGAGCAGGACCAAAAATTATTCTTCGACTTTTGCCTCAGGCTCCAGAGCTACAGCAAGACTCTTGAGGAATTTCAAACTCTTGAGTACATCTTTTTGGGATTCGGCCAAAAGTGCATCAGCCTTAGCCGGATTGACCCGCTTTAGGGTACGATAGCGGTTTTCACCAAGGGCGTATTCTTCAAAATTGATAGTTGGCTCGGTTTTAGAGTCAATGATCAGAGGATTTTTGCCTTGAGCTTCCAGCTCCGGATTGAATCTGTACAATGGCCAGTGTCCACAGGCAACGGCTTTTTTCTGCTGTTCCAGACCAAGAGCCATATTGATGCCATGGTTGATGCAGTGAGCATAAGCGATGATCAGCGACGGCCCGTTATAAGCTTCCGCTTCGGAAATCGCTTTTATCGCCTGTGCCGGGTTCGCGCCAATAGCGATCTGCGCAACATAGACATTGCCGTAAGTGGTGAAGATCATACCCATATTTTTCTTGGGCATTTTCTTGCCGGCCGAAGCAAACTGAGCGGTGGCGGCACGTGGCGTTGATTTTGACATCTGGCCACCGGTATTGGAGTATACCTCTGTGTCAATTACCAATATGTTGACATTTTCACCGGAGGCGAGGACGTGGTCAACGCCGCCATAACCTATATCATATGCCCAGCCGTCACCACCAAAAGCCCAAACGGATTTTTTAACCAGGAAGTCGGTGAGATTCATAAGACGACGCGCAATCTTATTATTGCTGGACTCAAGAGCCGTACTGAGTTCAGCAACCCTTGCCCGTTGAGCTTCGATATCCATCTGGGTGATCTGCTGCGCTTCAAGGATAGCCGTTGCCAGATCCTGCTCTACGAGACCCGCTTCAACAGCACTGGTCAAAAGTTCTGCAGCCTGATTGTGAAGTTTATTGACGGTGGTTCGCATACCGGCACTGAACTCGGCGTTATCCTCGAACAGGGAGTTTGCCCAGGTGGGACCGCGACCATCCTTACGTTTCGTATATGGAGTAGTCGGCAGGTTGCCGCCGTAAATAGAGGTGCAACCGGTAGCGTTACCAATGTACATTCTGTCACCGAACAGCTGGGAGATCAGTTTGATATATGGTGTTTCGCCACAACCGGCACAAGCGCCGGAGAACTCGAACAGGGGCTGTTTCAACTGACTGCCTTTGATGGATGCCAGATTGATATCGGCCGGATTGATTTCCGGTCGGGCCAGAAAATAGTCAACGTTTTTAGATTGAACAGCTTTCAGTTCTTCGTTGTTTGGAATCATTTCAAGTGCTTTGGTTTTTGCCGGGCAGACACTGACACAGAGGGTGCAGCCACAACAATCCTCGGTGAAAACCTGCACGGTAAAGCGCTGACCCTTGAAGGATTTGCCGATAGCATCAAGAGATTGGAACGCTTCCGGAGCACCATTTGTATCAGGAAAAATTTTGGTGCGAATGGAGGCGTGTGGACAAACCAGGGAGCACTGACCGCACTGGATGCAATTCTCGGGAAGCCAGCGGGGAACCGAAACAGCGATGTTCCGTTTTTCGTATTGTGTGGTTCCGGTCGGCCAGGTTCCGTCCGCCGGAATTTGGGAGACTTTCAGCTTGGCGCCGTTGCCTTCAATGATCCTGGCGGTAACTTCTTTCACAAACTTAGGTGCATGATCGGGTACGGCCGGAGGAATCTCTTTTCCGTCGACATTGGAACCAAGGGGTACCTCAACGATGTTTTTCACCGCTCCGTCAACCGCGCTGTAGTTCATCTCGACAACTTTGTCACCTTTCTTACCGTAGGTTTTTTTAATCGCGTTTTTGATGGCTTTAATAGCCTCGTCCTGGGTAAGAATGCCGGAAATCAAAAAGAAGGCGGTCTGCATAATCATGTTAATGCGGGCACCGAGGCCAAGAGCTTGACCAAGGGATACCGCATCGATGATGTAGAACTTGGCTTTCTTGTTAATCAGATCCCGTTGAACTTTTCCGGGCAATTCACTCCATACAGTGTCCTTGTTAAAGCTGGTAGTGAGCAGAAAGGTGCCGCCTTCCTCAAGATTAGCCAGCATATCCACCTGCTTTAAAAAGGTGAAATTATGGCAGGCGATGAAATTCGCTTTGTCAATCAGGTACGGTGCCACAACCGGATTTTTGCCGAAACGCAGATGGCTGGTTGTGATCGACCCTGATTTTTTAGAGTCATAGACAAAATAGCCCTGTGCGGAGTTGTCGGTTTCGGTTCCAATGATTTTGATGGTGTTCTTGTTGGCACCGACCGTACCATCCGAGCCGAGACCGTAGAACATGGCGCGGTAAACGTCCTTGCCTTCAATATTGAAAGAAGGGTCGTAGTTGAGGCTGGAGAAAGTTACATCGTCGTTTGGACCAACACAGAATTTGGATTTAGGCGCCATTGAACTCATGTTGTCAAAAACAGCCTTGACCATAGCCGGGGTGAATTCTGCTGAACCGAGACCGTAGCGGCCTGACAGAATGATCGGAGGGTAGATGGAACTGTTTGATTCCGCTGCTTCTCCGATAGCTGCGCGAACGTCGAGATAAAGAGGCTCGCCGGGACCGCCAGGTTCCTTGGTACGGTCGAGAACAGTGATTCTTTCAACGGAAGCAGGAAGGGCATTGACCATTGCCTTGC
Organism: uncultured delta proteobacterium; assembly: GCA_963835305.1. Classification (GTDB taxonomy): domain Bacteria; phylum Desulfobacterota; class Desulfobulbia; order Desulfobulbales; family Desulfocapsaceae; genus Desulforhopalus_A. The sequence goes on along the minus strand of CAWIEU010000001.1, from coordinate 859,430 downwards.
AGTCGAACGGCCGATACAGGCGAACCATGACCAGGCCAACCTTTTCACCTTGAGAAACAAGGTAATCCACTGTTGAAGCTACAGTTTCGCAGCCTGAACCCATCATGATAACGACATTTTCCGCATCCGGTGCGCCGTGATAGTCAAACAGATGATACTGGCGACCGGTTATACCGGCAAACTTGTTCATGGTCTCTTGCACTATCGCAGGGACCGCATTGTAGTATTTATTGACGGTTTCACGACCGGTGAAATAGACATCTGGATTTTGAGCCGTTCCACGAATGGTTGGATGATCGGGGGAAAGCGCTCTTTTCCTATGTTCAAACACCAACTCTTCATCGACCATTTCGGTCATCTGATCGTAACTGACCTCTTCGATCTTTTGGATTTCATGAGAGGTACGGAAGCCATCGAAAAAATGAACAAAAGGAATCCGGGAAGCGAGCGTTGACTGTACGGCAATCAGAGCCATATCCATGGCCTGTTGCACGTTCTCGGAACAAAGCATGGCCCAACCGGTCTGACGTGTTGCGTAGATATCGCTATGGTCACCGAAAATTGACAACCCCTGGCAGGCGATGGCTCTGGCCGTAACATGAAATACCGTAGGGGTGAGTTCTCCGGCAATTTTGTACATATTGGGAATCATCAACAGCAGCCCCTGGGAGGCTGTGAAGGTTGTACAAAGAGCTCCAGTGGTAAGAGATCCGTGGATGGAACCCGCAACTCCTGCTTCGGATTGCATTTGGTTAACTACGGGAACGGTACCCCAGATATTTTTTTGCAAGGTGGCGGACTTGGCGTCCGCTTCTGCAGCAAGAGGGGTGGATGGGGTAATGGGGTAAAGAGTGATGACCTCACTCGTGGCATAGGCGACATGGGTACACGCCTGATTGCCGTCAATAGTAACCATCTTTCGCGACATGATATGTTCTCCTTTGTTATTCCTATGAGTTGTGCCAGCAACGTGGCGAAAACTACCGAAATAGTATAAATGTCTTGAAGGCTTTGTACTGTCGTGTAAGAAATCCCCGGTGATAATAGTATATGGATCACCGAATTACAACAAATACAGAGATAAATTTCGCTGCGCACTATATGCTATTTGACTACCCGTTGCAATGAATGAGAAATGTTGATTGGTATCATAAGTAAAACAAAAATAGTAGTCAGGGTTTCCAGGCTGTAGCTGCTGAATTGAATAACGGGTGTACATGTAAAATTTATGTATTTAAGGGATATACAGATGTTGAAAATTCAGGACGCGGATCTGGTAAAATTGCTGAATTTCCTTTCCCAACAAAATGAGTTTGTTTTTCTCGATACATCACGGCCTGATCATGAAAATGTTGAATCATTATTATTCCTTACGCCTGTCGATCGATTGATTTGCAAGGAGGGCGACAACCTTGAAAAGTATCTTGCCGCTCTCCAGGATCGGTTGACGAGCGGTTTCTATCTCGCTGGATGGATTGGTTATGAATTCGGGGCAATGCTCGAAGGACGAGCCGGGGCAAAATACCATCCTTACCCAAATGTTGGGGAGCAAAAGAGGGTAATAGCTGATTTAGGGGTTTTTTTAAAACCATATAGGTTTGACCACTATACAGGTGAAAATAACTTTCCTTGCGGAGCCGAAAATGAAGAAAGTGAAATTACCACAGGCGGATATGCTATTAAGGATCTTCGGCCGAATATGTCAAAAGAGGAGTTTCTGGAAGGTCTCGAAAAGGTTCGGGAGTATATCGCCGCGGGTGATACATATCAGGTAAATTATACCTTGAAGCTTCTTTTTGCTTTCGAGGGTTCCGCCGCATCGCTTTATTCGGTTCTGCGCAAAAATCAATCCGTGGCCTACGGGGCATATATTCGCAACGGGGATGAACGGATTTTATCTTTCTCTCCGGAGCTGTTTTTCAGAAAAAAAGGTGATGAGATCATAGTTCGTCCCATGAAAGGAACGGCGCCGAAAGGAAGAAACCGGGAAGAAGAGCAACAGAATAGCCACGAACTCCACCATGACGGCAAAAACAGAAGCGAAAATGTCATGATTGTCGATCTGTTGCGCAATGATCTAGCGCGATTGATGCACGGACACGGAGAAAGCAGGGTGCATGTCGAGTCGCTCTTTGATGTCGAGTCCTACGAAAGTCTGTTGCAGATGACCTCTACAATCAAAGCCAGGAGTACCGCCGCCGCCATGTCGAATCTGTATCTCACGGAGTTGTTTCGGGCGTTGTTTCCCTGCGGCTCTATAACCGGGGCGCCTAAAATTCGGACCATGCAGATTATCGAAGAACTGGAGAAGGATCGCCGGGGAGTTTATACCGGAGCTATCGGTTATTTCAGTCCGAAGGGCACCGCGGTTTTCAATGTTCCTATCCGAACGCTTCGCCTGCAAAAGAATTTTGGCGAAATGGGCATCGGCGCCGGTATTACCCATGATTCGATTCCGGAGGACGAGTGGGAAGAATCGTTGTTGAAAGGTCGTTTTTTGACTCATTCCCAACCTGAATTTCAATTGTTGGAAACCATATTGTGGCGGCCGGACAGCGGGTACTGGCTTCTTGAAGAACATCTTATGAGGCTGGCAGGGGCTGCGGAATTTTTCAAATTCAGTTGTGATTTAGTGAAGATACGTTCTAGGCTTGGCTGTGAAGGGGCGGCATTGAACAGAAGCTGTTATCGGGTACGCCTCGTCCTGGCCAAGGACGGGGAGATTGCCCTCACCTCGATACCATGCGATGCCCCGGGACTTACGGCCTTACTGACGAGTCCGGTGCAGAATGACCTCTCCGGCTGCGCGATTGTCGATTTTTCTCCCAGAGTAGCCAGAACCGAAAATCCGTGGCTTTTTCATAAAACCACGATGCGCGGTATGTACGATGAAGAATATAAACTCGCCCGGCAAGACGGGCTCTTTGACTATATTTTCTGTAACAGTGCCGGGGAAGTCACCGAGGGGTGCATAACGAACGTAATAATTTTCCGGGATGGCGAATATAGCACGCCTCCTGTTGCAAGTGGTCTCCTGCCCGGCATAATGCGCGGGCATCTGCTGGCGGACCATTCAGTTCCCATAGTTGAAAAGGTGTTGACCAGGCAGGACGTAAGAGCGGCGGAAGCACTGTTTGTCTGCAATTCAGTGCGAGGACTGGTTCAGGTTAAAATGAAACAGGCGCAGAGGTAACGTTCAACAGCGCCCATTCACGGATGATAAGATAACTGTGCGGAGACGGTGGGCGGGTTTGAACCCCGCCCCTTATGTTGCATATCTTGCTTCTCCCGGTGAACGGTTGCGGCTCAGTGAACTATCGAGTCATCCTGTTCCGGAGTGATTTGTTCAAGCGGAATGAGGAGATTATGCTGCTTTCCCAGTTCTCTAACCGAGGTCATAAAGGAGGAGGGAAGTGGGATTTCGCGCTCCTCCATGAGAAACCCAAGCTCCTTGGCACGAAGCAGAGTTGAAGAGCTTTCGCCGCCTTCCTGATGGTCGCACAGGGTTTGAATTCGCAGAGCATCAGTGAGCAAAGGACAAAGCGGGGCTAACTCCTCTTTGATGTTCAGCAGTTCCTGTTCAATATCACCCCAGTTGTCTTTGCAAAACCGGACAAATTTTTCAGCAGGATTTTGCGTTCCGAAGACCTCATTGGTGATTGATCCCGCCAGCATGGCTACATGTATTTTATCCTGATCCGGTCTCTTTTCGCAGAGACTGGTCCTGATTTCCTTATATAAAACCATTTGGACGACACTGACCCCTTCCCGCAGGGATCTGAGAAGCTTCGATTTCTTTTCGGTTAATTCCTCTTTCATGTATTCGTAGTCAGTTAAAGAATAATTTTTATGGCAGGACTGCTTTTAAGTTTCTCATAAATTTTTAGCCGGACTTCTTCATCCGGTATCTCCAACTCTGCATTGAGACAATGATATTTGCCTTTGGAGCTGGTTTTGGAATGGCTGATTTTTACGGGTAAAGGTGCACTGGCAGACACGATTGCATCTTTGAGCAGGCTGCAATCCGTGCCGATTACCTTGTATACCCAATTGCATGGGTATTCTATTTCAGGCCGTCCGGGCAACTGCCGGGACAGACTTTGGTCAAAGCGTATCATGATTATCCTTCTGATAGGTTGCGACGATATCCTCCATGGAGGACCGATCAGTGAAAAAGTAATAATGAATGAGTTGACAAGAGTCAAGCAAAAGACCTTTTACAGATTTACGTGAGTATGAAATACTCTTTTGAATAAATTTGTCCAGGTGCTACAATTGGCGGTGAACGTACTGTTCAACGATAAAAAGAACATTCTGTCAAATCTCGAACCCAGACGTTTAAGAGGCGCCCTTTGGAATCAAGTGAAAAACAAGAACTTCTCGATGCACTCTTTGATAGTGAAGCTCAAAAAAGAGCCATTTTCGATGGATTCAGTGGGATTCTTATTTATTTTGACCATCAAATGAAAGCACGATGGGTCAATAAGGAGATTTACCGCAAATATCCTGATGCCATAGGAAAGAACTGTTATGAAATCTTTTGTTCCCGGAATGAAAAGTGCGGGGAATGTGCCTTTCACAAAAGTCTGGAGAGCGGAAATATCGAAAGGAGTACGCAGCGAATCGGAATTTTTGGCAAAGACGGCGATGAAAAGGTCTTTGATATCACCGCCTCGCCCGTAAAAGGTAAATCTGGCAAAATTTCGGGAGTTATCGTCATAGCCCAGAATGTGACGGAACAATACAGGTTGGAAAGGCAGTTGCGGCATACCCAGAAAATGGAAGCTATCGGAACCTTGGCTGGGGGAGTCGCGCATGACTTCAATAATGTTCTCACCCCGATAATGGGGTATACGGAAATTATCCGTCTCAAGTTAAAAAAAGACGGATTCAGTGACAAGATCGTCTACGATTATATCGAGGAAATTCTTAAGGCGGCGAAAAGGGCAAAATCTCTGGTCGAGCAGGTCCTGACCTTTTCGAGAAGTATAGAAAAGAAAGCCGTGCTGCAGTATATGCATCCTATTGTTAAAGAGGTGATGAAGCTTATGCGGGTTACCCTGCCGAGCACTATCGTCATCAATGAGGAGGTAAATGAGAAATGCGGCAGGGTGCTGATTGATCCGGTACAGATACATCAGGTCCTTATTAACCTGTGTACTAATGCCGCTCATGCGATGCAGGGCGGCCATGGCATGCTCACGGTTAAACTTGACAAGGGAGCACCGTCCGCAGACGGCAGGGAATGGCTGGAACTGACTGTCGCCGATACCGGCAGCGGCATCGAAGCGCAGTATCTCGACAGAATTTTTGAACCCTATTTTTCCACCAAGGAGAAAACGAGAGGAACGGGAATGGGGTTGGCCATGGTGCATGGCATAATCAGTCGTCAGGGGGGCGAAATCAAGGTTGAGAGCACAGTTGGGGAGGGCACTGTATTTCGGATTTATCTGCCCGTGGCCCAAAAGGAAACAACGGCTGAACAGGTTGTAGCCATGGGAGAGTTGCGGACCGGTTCCGGTCGTATCCTGCTTGTCGACGACGAGGAACAGGTGGTGCAGGTTACCGGGGAGATTCTTCAGAGTCTTGGCTATAAGATCGTCGGCAGAACCTCATCGCAGGAGGCTCTGCAGCTTTTTTCCCAGTCTCCTCATAACTTTGACATGGTTATCACCGATTTGACCATGCCTGGCTTAACCGGTCTGGAATTAAGTGAAGGAATAAAAGAATTGCGACAGGATATTCCGATTATTCTCTTTACCGGCTATTCCGATCAGGTCTCCAAGGATGCCGCCGCGAAAGCGGGGATAGACGAGTACTGCATGAAACCTATCTCGATGAGAGAGTTGTCAACGGTTGTCGCACGGTTTCTCGGCGCTGATTCAGATTAGTACAGTTTGTTTCCTGATCTTTATTAGGTGGTTAGTTAATATCTCTGGTTTTCATAATGTTCTGCGCCGTTGATCAGGCTTATTTGATCGTTGAGTGTCCAGAGATCGTAAATGTAGCCAAAACCCAGCAATCCGCCCGTGCAGAGATAAATCAGGCCGGTGATCCATTTGCCCATGTACATTCTGTGGATACCCAAAAGGCCGAGAAAGGTCAGCAGCAACCAGGCAAGGTTGAAGTCTACAGGTCCTTCTTGATAGCGGATATCTGCTTCTCTGTTCATTCCCGGGATGAGGAACAGATCGACAATCCAGCCGATAAAAAATAATCCCAGCGTAAAAAAATAAAGTGTGCCGCTGAACTGTTTTCCATAATAGAAACGATGTGCTCCGAGAAATCCCAGAAGCCAGAGCAAATAGCCAACCAGAATCGAGTGTGTCATGTGATTGCCGTTATCCATAATGTATCAGAATTGACCTTTTGATATTGATTTTTTGAACTTTTGAATTCGGCCCCACGCTTTCTCCAGCCGCTTTTCGCTGATGAGCCCTTTATCCAGTCCTCTTAGGATAGCACCTACAATTTTTGAGAGTATATCCGGGTCGTAGTCGATATTGTTGCCTATGATTACGAGATCCACTCCAGCTGCGAGCGCTTTGCAACAAGCGTCTTCAAGTCCGAAATACCCGGTTATCGCTTTCATCTGCATGTCGTCCGTGATGGCGACACCTGCAAACTGCAGTTGCTGCCGAAGGAGTGTCTGTATGGTTGCCCGGGAAAGGGTGGCCGGGTAATGCTCGTCAAATTTTCTGTGAAACAGGTGTCCGAGCATGATCGCATCTGCCTGATTGGTACGTGTAAGTTCCTGGTATGGAAGGATTTCTGCTGCATCCCAAGTGTCCGTGATGTCCACGAAGCCAAGATGCGAATCGGCGCGGGAGCTGCCATGACCGGGAAAATGTTTCAGGCAGGAGAGAATCCCCTGCAGTCTGTGTTCCCTGATCCAGGCCTGAGAATGGGCGGTGACAATGGATGGATCCGCAGAGAAACTTCGGCCGTACCTGCCGATAATAGGATTTTCCTGGTAGATATTGAGATCGACAACCGGAGCCAGATTGAAGTTTACTCCTACATCCCGCAGCATCTTGGCTGTTTGCCGGGCACTTGCAATGGTGGCTTCCAAGTCGGGGGCGCTGCCAAGATCAATGGCGGCCCGAGTGACGGGAAATCCTCTCTCCCGCCTAAACCGACTGACTCTGCCGCCTTCCTGGTCAACAGCAATCAGAAGTGGTTCTTCAGTGAGGCACTGAAGAGAGGAGGTGAGTAGTTTCAACTGCCGGGCATTGATAATATTATTGGAGTCTTTTGCTGCGGCAAGGCACCGGTCAAAAAGGATCACCCCACCCAGATTTCTCTTGCTGATATCTTGAGCTATCGGATGATCAACTGTGATCGTGTCGCCGATAAAACCTAAAATAAAGAGTTGACCAATTTTCTGTTCTAAAGAAAGGTGCGTCATATTTTTGTCTTGAGTGATGTTAATTGCTCAACAGGTTCAGCCTGTTATGAGGAGTACATTCAGCAGCAGAAATTGTCAAAGCTATTTCCGGAGAACAGTTACGAAATTATAGTGTCATTAATATGACAGGGCCAGGGAACTTCCTGAAATTATAACTAAATAAAAATACACAGGGAAATTATTTAAATGATAAAAAAGTTTATAAGTACCTGATAATATAGTTAATATAATGATAAAAAAGAGGCCTTTGAGGTTGGGTTAATGGATTTGGCATAAAAAATGCAAATCGCATCTTAATTCAAACTTACGGAACAAAAGATAAAGATTTTTGACAGCAGGTCGATAAGAAAAGCAACAAAAGAAATATTTTCAAAAAGAAAAATACGCAGGAATATCGCTCATGACTCTCTCCACACAAAAATCTCAAATTTCCGGCTTGAACCTGCAGCAGGCAGAGCTGGAAAAGGTGATGGTTGAGCTCGATAATGTTAAAAAACAGTCTGAACGTCTCGACCTCATTAACAAGTTGCATGCAAGAATGGCGGGAGTACTCAGTTTAACCGGAATGATTGAAGCTTATTCCATCTGGTTGATGCCACTGGTTAACCATGAACTTATCGGGTACAACAACAACAGCCGCCGGAAGCGGCACCTGTTCTGCTCCAGCCATGGACCTACGAGGCGAAAAGCCATTGCTTTTGCCGAGCAGCTGATAGAAAATAACTCGTCCCTTGGTGGTTCTTTCACCAAGAAAGACGGACGATGTGCCTATAAATGGATCTTTGAAACGGTAGATGACGCCGGAATCCTGCTGATTCTCAAAAAAGGCCACGAGCTCTCTGCCGAGGAGCTGGAACTTATCAATTATTCCCTTGAAATATTAGCGGAATGTCTGCGGCGTGCACTTGCGTATGAGGAACTGTTCGAGCGTGCAAGCAATGATCCTCTCACCGGCCTTTCCAACAGACGGGTATTCGAGGAACGCATTTATAACATGATCAACAGTGCCAAACGATACAACCGTCCGCTTTCCATGATCTCCATGGATCTGGATAAGTTTAAGATGATTAATGATAAGCTCGGACATCAAACGGGAGACGATGTCCTGAAATCCGTAGCCCTGGTACTGAAACAGGCAGTGCGTTCCACTGATCTTCTGGTTCGGATGGGTGGTGACGAATTTCTGATCATTCTCGACAATACTGATTTGACCAATGCCAGAATCCTGGCTGAACGATTATGCGTAGCTGTAAATAAGCTTGAGATCTGGGCTGACGCTGAAACCAAACTGGGCATTTCCATTGGGCTTTCCCAATTCAGCCATGAGGAATCCCTGAAACACTGGCTGGAACGGACAGATGATATACTGTATCATGCCAAAGCCGAGGGACGTTCAAGGGTCGCAGTGGAATAACGTTTTTTCTCGGGCACTAAAGGAGCATCACGCCCCACGGAATATAAGTACCTTCATGAAGAATAAAAGGCCGACTTGAAAAAGTCGGCCTTTTGTTGTTGCGGCGGCAAGAAAGGTGCCTGATTCGGCCCTATTCCTTGGTGATGGAAATCTTGATCGGAATTGAATGCAGAGATCTGCTGTGCTGTTGAGTGTAGTCGAGGCTCCAGGCGCCGCAATGAATTTCGCCGCCAAGTAAAGTATCCAGCTCACGAACAATACCATTGATATTGATTATCGGATGTCGTGAAAAAACCTGCGGAAGTCCCTGGGTGAGGTTGCATGCCAGACAACGATTTGGGCGTTCGTGCAGGAGCAGATCCATGGTCAGCGTGCTGCCTTTGCATTCCCGATAGGCAAGTTCAATGTCGTAGGCTCCCTCATCGGCATCGCCGAACAGGGCTTCAAAAAATTCATTGGTCCTTTCTTTTGGAAAAATCTTCTCTAAATTCTCTTTGGTCAGGATGGCTTTGATGGTATCGGGTGTCATGGGAAGTTTTTCAATATACGGTTGTAGAGATAGATAAGTACTATTGATTACATAAATAATGACAGATGATTATACCAGCGAACGCAATTTTGTCAACCGACGTTGCGGGTGAATACACCCTGTGTTAAAGTAGCCGCCATGAAAAATGAACGAATAATGCCATCTTCCAATACAGTTTCCAATATTGTCAATCTGCGGGAATTGAATGAATCACAATATGAGGCAGTAACGACAACGGAAGGTCCTGTTCTGGTTATTGCCGGAGCCGGAAGCGGGAAGACCCGGACACTTGTCTACCGCGTCGCCCATCTGGTGGAAAAAGGTGTGCCGCCCGAAGCGATTCTGCTGCTTACCTTCACCCGGAAGTCGAGCCAGGAGATGCTGTGGCGTGCCGGCAGACTACTCAATGAAAACTGCAATAGAGTTGTCGGCGGCACCTTTCATGGTGTAGCTAACATGCTACTCAGGCGTTACGGCTCATACATCGGTTTCGGTTCTTCCTTTACCATTATTGACCGCTCCGATGCCGAAGGGATAATCAATCTTTTAAAGTCATCGCTTGGTCTTGGCAAGAAGGATAAGCGCTTTCCCTCCAAGCGCGCGATAATAAATATGATCAGTGGATCGGTAAATCGATCCCTTGGTCTCGAGGATTTGATTCAGACTCAATATTCTCATCTTTCCGAACACTTGGAAGATATTCTCACCCTGCAAAAGCATTATCGGGAATTCAAATTCGATCACGGCCTGATGGACTATGACGACCTGCTCGTCAATTGGAAAAGATTACTCGAGGAGTCGCCGGAAGTGCAATCGGCTATCTCGGAACGTTTCTCCCACATTATGGTCGATGAATACCAGGACACCAACCTGATTCAGGCCGACATTATCCGGCTGGCGGCTCATTCCCATGAGAACGTCATGGTCGTGGGAGATGATTCACAATCGATTTATTCCTTCAGGGGAGCTGATTTTTACAATATCATGCGGTTTCCCAAGGTGTTCAGCGAAACGAAAATAATCAAACTGGAAGAAAATTACCGTTCGACTCAGCCGATACTTTCGCTCACCAATGATATTATCAGACATTCCGCGGAAAAATATACCAAAACGCTTTTCAGCCGCATCGAAGGGGACCTGCAGCCGATGGTTTTTGGCGGCAGGGATGAGCGGGAGGAGGCGGCGTTTATTGTCAGGACAATTCACGGATTGCAGGCAAAAGGCGTCGAGCTGAACGATATCGCGGTTCTGTTCCGTTCAAGCTTTCATTCCTACAAGCTTGAACTGGCGCTGAGCGCGGAAAACCTGGAATATGAGAAGCGGGGCGGACTAAAGCTGACGGAGTCGGCCCATATGAAGGATATGATCGCCTTCCTGCGGGTGCTGGTCAATCCACAGGACACCCTTTCCTGGAACAGGATTCTGCTTCAGCTTGAAACGGTAGGGCCGGCAACGGCCCAGAAAATATCGGCAACTATTGCCGGAGCATCTGATGCGCTCGAAGCCCTGAAAAATTATTCGCCCGGAAAATCCTGGAAGGAATCCTATTCCAGACTGGTACAGCTGTTTCTCGATCTGCATCAGGGCGAGCTGAGTCCTGCCGCTCTCTATGAAATCACCCTGCAATATTACCAGCCTATTTTTGAGAGACTCTACAGAGATGATTTTCCCAAGCGCCAGAAAGACCTTGATCAACTCAGGAGTATCATGGGCGGCTATGGGGATCTGCAGAGTTTTATCGATGACACGACCCTTGATCCACCGGAAGAAGGAGAGAAGGAAAGTCGGGGGATGGATCGGCTGGTGCTTTCAACCATTCACTCCTCCAAGGGATTGGAGTTTGAAGCGGTGTTTGTCATCGGGGTAGCGGAAGGCCGATTCCCTCATGCATCAGCGACCTTTGGCGAGCAATGGGAAGAGGAACGGCGGCTGCTCTATGTGGCTGCCACACGGGCTAAAAAATATCTCTATCTGACCTACCCGCGGCAGCTCATGACACAGGACAGACAATTCCGGAGAGTCGGTATGTCACCTTTTTTAAGTGAGCTGAGTGGCGGGCTTTTTGAGCGTCTTACCGAAAGATCCGCCGGCGATAGGGACCCATTCAGTTTTCAGAGTGATTTCTCATCTCCACTTGGTGAGACTGCGCCGCGTAAAACAAAGAAACAGAAAAAATTGGAAATGACAGATTTTTCTGTCGGGTGTAGAGTAAATCACCCGTTTTTTGGCGATGGCACGGTTACCAAACTTTCAAATGCGCGATCACTTGACATCCACTTTGACAGACATGGCATTAAAACCCTCCATCTCGACTACGCAAAACTGACAATTCTTTGAAAAATTCAGCTACTACTGCATTGCAGTACTACAAAGCTATAGCCCAAACACCACTATACAATTACGCACCAATATGACATACAAAGAAATTCTGGCGCACCTTGATGCCTTGCAGATGCATAAAATCAAGCTGGGACTGGAGGCTATGCAGTCTTTCCTGGAAAAAGTGGATCGACCGGAAAACCGCCTCAAGTTTGTTCATGTCGCCGGGACAAACGGCAAAGGCTCGGTTTGTGCCGCTGTCTCCGAGGTGCTTGGCCGGGCCGGCTACCGGGTCGGCGTCTATACTTCACCTCATCTGAGCAGTGTGCGGGAGAGATTCCGAATAGGCAGTGAGTATATCAGCGAAGAAGCATTCGCCAGACTTGGGACCAGGATCTGTCAGGTGCTCGGTGAAGAACAGGTTACCTATTTTGAGTTTACTACCGCGCTTGGTCTGCTTTGGTTTGCCGAATCCGATGTCGATCTGGTTCTGCTGGAGACAGGTATGGGTGGACGACTTGATGCCACCAACGTGGTCACACCCCTGATCTCAGTCGTCACCAGTATCAGCATGGACCACGAGGCCTATCTCGGTACTAGCCTTGTGCAGATCGCCGGTGAAAAAGCGGGGATCATCAAACCGGGAGTCCCGGTAGTGTCAGGGGCGGTGCATCCGGAGGCGACCGGGGTCATCGAGGAAGCCTGCAGAGCGAATGGTGCCGTGCTTTATAAAATTGGTCAAGATTTTGACTATGTTACATCGCCTGAGGGGACTTGGACATGGAAAGGAGGCGGCAGATTAGGCAATCGTGAAATTACCGGATTGCGCTGCTGTCGCTCAAGCCTGGTTCAGAAAGAAAATGATTCACTCTCGATCGCCGTCCTGCAGCTTCTGCAGGAAAATGGTTTTAAGGTAAGCGAGCAGCAGATTAGCGAGGGATTGGCAAATGTCAGATGGCCCGGTAGAATGGAGTACTTTGAGCAGGAATTCATGCCGGTTTCGCTTGGCCTTAAACCTGGAAAGAGGATAAAAGTTCTTCGTTATCTCCTTGATGGTGCGCATAATACCGATGGCGTCAGAAATTTGGCCAAAACTATCGAGCAAAATTTTAAATCCAGCAAATTGATCGTCGTATGGGGTGCTATGGTCGATAAGGACCTGACCGCCACTCTTGGTTTGATCGCTCCGATAGCGGATAATTTGATCATTACTCAACCTGAGGGCGAGCGGGCCGCCACTCCCGAACATATATGTTCCATTCTGAGTGAAGAACAGAAGAAAAAAGCCAGATGTGTAAAAAAAGTTGAGGAAGCAGTTCTTGCAGCCCAAGAGACGGCCGAAGAAGGAGATCTCATTGTCGTTGGTGGATCCCTTTACCTAATCGGCGCTGTCCGGCATTTACTGCTGGGAGATCTGGTTAAGTGACAAGAGAATATTTCGATTTCGATGCGCCCGATGACGCAGAGATCAAGGCGGAACGCGGCAAAGCCAGAGATTTACGAAAAACACGCTGGTGGCAGCAAAAAACAGCACCAGGCCGATGTCACTACTGCGGGAAAAAGATAGCCTATAGCGATATTACCATGGACCATCTGGTGCCATTGGCCAGAGGTGGGCGATCAACCAAGGACAATCTCGTGCCCTGCTGCAAGGAGTGCAATAATCTCAAGAAAAGCATGTTGCCGCTGGAGTGGGAGGATTATCTCGAAGGCATAGAGAAGGAAAAATAACTGTTCATCGAGAATAGTAAGAAATCTTCCTATAACACCAGGTCAGTAAAAGTTCACCAGTACTCCAGAGGCGTACAAGCAGGCCGACGGGCTATAGTTTTGCCTATGCCCGGCGGACTGATCGTGCGCATATGGAATACCGGTGAACTTTTACAAGGAAAATGAGTAAAAATAGGGACAATATCCATTTTCTTCTCGATTGTTGAGCCAATTTCGTTTAAAAGCATTAAGCAATTCTCAATCTTTGATTCATTGCTCACGGGCGGGTAGCTCAGCTGGATAGAGTGTCGGCCTCCGAAGCCGAAGGTCGCGGGTTCGAATCCCGCCTCGCCTACCAAATATCAGGCACTTAGCGAATTTCGTTAAGTGCCTGTTCTATTTTGTGGGCGTTCCGGAATTCTGGATCTTGCTTTATGCCGGTCCGGACCGGGGCTTATTACCAACAGGCTGATTTTGCTCGGTATCGTCTCTACGTTTTCTTTTCCTAAGCAACGCTCTATTGGTCGCCTGTGCAGAGGGTGTTGAACACCGGACCGGTGGGGTACGGAGTGTATGTCCTGGCCTGGTTGGGAATTGGGCTCAGCTTCGGGGCTGACTACCTGCGCAAGAGGCTGGTGCGAAGAGGCATTGGGGCTGGATGGTTCCCCAACATGGAATTGGAGATACAACGATGAAATGTGCCTGTCTATTCCTCCGCATATAATCTTCGAACTATCGCCTTGCCATGCTTTCTTTCCAGCCTTCGTACGATGAAATGCCCTCTTGCCATATCCTGAAAGTGATCAATAAAAATAGTGTTAATTATCGCTCCTCCAGCAGCGCCGATTGCAGGTATGGCTTGAGCAGCTGCCTTTTCGGTAACTTGAATACCAAAACGTTCAGCAACCTTAGCTATAAATCGTATTAATAATGGTGAACCTTTGTCAGTTAACGATTTACTTGCCAGAAACTCCGAAGCATCAGAGATTGATTTTGCAAGTGCAGTTCGAACGGCATAATAGCCGCTTTCGGTTCCATCATCCGCTGCATTGTTGCCACCAAGGGCGAAAACCTCCAGGCAGGCCAGCTTGGTTTCTGTTGCTGAGATTGATTCCCCTTCGCTTCTTGCAACATCGGCTATCGAGCGCAGCATTATTGTAGTAGATACAGGGAGCTCTACGGCTATTGCAGAAATTCCCAAAAATCCACCAACACCGCCACTAACAACCACACCGAATTTGTGCCAAATATTAGATGAGGCTTGACCTGGAGTATCTTTCATGGTGAAAATTGCGGCGTCCGATGCTTTAAGCAGTGCAGTCCTGGTGATGTCACCTATCTTCTTATGCCAATTTTTTGGCAATAAACTCATGCCTTTTTCAATTGGAGTACCGATATAATTTGTTATCTTGGCCGCGATACCAGGATTTTCTAGAAGATTTTTTGCGATCTGAAGATCTTTTCTGTCTTGTTCGGTAAAGCTTGTTCTCATACAAAATTCCTTAAAGGTATTCGGGGTGATATTTATGCCTCTTGGGCGTATGACCATGCAGCGTCCTTTTATAGCTTAGTCTCTCACTTCGTTTCTTGAGAATAATTATATAATTTCAAAAACAGAAGTAGCGATAGCTGGAACTACGGAACTGTATTTGCCAATCCAGAGAGAGCTTCTCCGGTTCGAATGTGTTTTTTATATTATTGAATGAGACTTTAATCCCGTCAAGCCGGAGCTGCTTCTTGCAGAGCTGCGGGATATGAAAGTGGGGGATGTCGAATACCTTACCAACTATATGGGTGCGGTCATAGACGCAGAAGCGCTTGAGCTTTGTGAGGCGACTTCCAATTATGCTCTCACCGGCGCCATATTTGCACGGGACAGAAAGGCCATTGTGGAGATCGAGGCAGAACTCGGCGATGCAGCCGGCAATCTCTATATCAATGATAAAACGACAGGCGCCTTTGTCGGCCTGCAGGCTTTCGGAGGCTCGAGGGCCTCGGGAACGAACGAGAAAGTAGGGAGTAAGCAGAACATATCCTGCTGGATGAGCCCGAGAACCATCAAGGAAACTTTCAATCCGGCTTCGGATTACCGTTTGCCTTGTATGCAGGAGTCCTGAGAAAAAAGATCAGCAGTTACCAGCATACAGTTTGTGCACGACCAGGCCGTCGTGCGCAGATGGATGTCAGCCGGTTCTATAGCTTTAAGTCGAGGTATGATCGCTACCTGGAAGCCGGAGGCGTGGACCGTAGCGCCAATACCACGCCGGGCAATAAAAAGGGAGGCCTGGCAAATATCGTCGAAAAGGCCCTGGGCTCCATCGTAAAATCAGGATCCTCGCCATTGATGGATGTTATCGGTCCGGGAGAAAAGATCCGGACCGGGGGGCTGGTATTTGCTGCCACTCCGGCAAGCGACTTTGTTTGCGGCACATTACAACTGGCGGCTGGTATAAATATGCAGGTTTTCACCACCGGCCGAGGCACTCTCTATAATCTCGCACTGGCGCCCGTGGTAAAAGTCTCAAGCCGTTCCGATCTCAGCAAACGCTGGCATGATCTTATCGACCTTGATGCCGGTCGCATCGCTACAGGGGAAACAACGATAGCTGCAGTGGGGAATGAACTCTTTCGTCTTATTCTCGACATCGCCAGTGGACGAAAGACCACGGCTGCAGATAAACTTGGGCTCTACAACGATCTGGCCTTGTTCAATCCTGCCCCGATAACCTGAGTTCACGGGTAAAAGGCTGACCGGCTTACATGTTACGAGAGGGTTTTCTCATATTGTGAGAAACTCCAGAGGCTCGAATTTCGGGTCTGAAGATCGTTACTCTGTTTCGGCCGGTATTCTTCGACAAATAGAGTGCCTTATCAGCGGAGGATAAGAAGTCATTAAGGATCTCTTCGCGGGGCTTGGTATCCGTATTATCAAGGCAGTCACTGATGCCGAAACTGGCGGTGATCGTTACCGGGCCATTTTCTGTTTCCAGTCTTGCTTTCTCGATACCGCTTCTCAGTCTTTCCGCAACCGTGGCGGCTTCCCGAGCGGATGTTTCGTTAAAGAGGACGACGAATTCCTCGCCGCCGTATCGTGCCAGTGTATCCGTAGTCCTGAAAATATCCGCTGAAATCTGCGCGATCTTTTTCAGCACACTGTCACCGGTGCTATGTCCGAAGGAGTCGTTGATTCTCTTGAAATGATCGATATCGAACATCATGACCGACAAAGGGTGTGGATAGCGCTTCGTTCTGTCGATTTCATTTAAGGCAACCTGGTTGAAGTGTCGCATGTTATACAAGCCGGTCAGCGAGTCTATATAGGCCAGTCTTTTCAGCTCTTCTCTGCTTTGCAAAAGATCTTCTTCCGTCTTTTTGCGAATAGCAATTTCCTTGCGCAGGCGGGTATTGGCTTCTCCGAGCTGCTTCGTCTTGTTCAGAAGATCCTGAAGTGTCTTATCCAGCTGCATGACCATGGCGTTGAATGAATCGGAAAATTCGCCCATAAAATCAACTCGCTGGGAGAAATCACCCGACGCGATCATTTTGGTCTGCCAGGTCAGGTGTTTCATATTGGCCTGAAGTGTTTTAAGAGTTCCACCCAGATAACCTTGCAGGGAAATGTTCTTGGACAGGTCGCCCCGTGAGGCGGCAAATAATATTTTTCTCAGCGAAATCAGATCATCATACAGGGTGCGCACGGATTCAATCGACGCAAAACGATCCGGCAGGGAAGGGGGAGAAGTCAAATTCATGACGTCCTTCAAAAGATTGCAGAGTTGTTCAATGAGAAGTTGCTCCTGCTCGGTTGACATATTCCGGTCTCGCGCCATCAATTAATCATTTCAGCCCTGAAACGGCAGGTTCTGTTGCCGGTACACCAGCATTCCACTTCCTTGACCCTGAAAGAACGACCGGCAAAGTTTTTGAGAATACCGGCAATGAATCCTTCGTCATAGGTGCAGGACGAAAACCCTGTTTCGGGCATGCCGGAACAGTCGAGGTCTTCGGACATGGTAAGAGTAAGTACGCCTTTGTCCATATCCGCCTCCTCGATCCGCAGAATGCCGATGCGCAGCTCACGAAATATTTCTTGCAATGATTTCATGAAATTGCCGAAATCACTTCTGGCGGAAAGATGGTTGTTGCAGAATTCACAACCGGCTAATTCGCCTGCCTGGTAGAGGATTTTATCGGTTTTTTCCGATCCCAGTTGCTGTTCCAGCACATCTCTGATCGTTAACTGGGCGAGGCGGTAAACTTCAAGATTCATGGAGAATCCAAGATTCGGACGACCTTTTGCAATATCTCCCAAAAGCTCCCAAGAGAAAGAATATTTTCTGTCTGCCATGACAGGTTTCTCCATGTATAATCTCCCCATATTCATGAAATCAGGAATTATTCTCTTCCCTTCCTTAGTCTCCATGAAAAAGGGTATAGGAAATATAAACATTTTTTGCCAATAGTCTAAAATGTTTAAGCAGCTGTGCCTCTCCTTGCTCTGTCGGCATCTTCTAATCTCGGTGTCGCTGGATTGAGTTGCGCATCCTCCGATAGTAACGTACAATTCCTTGCCAATTCAGAGTCTTCGAAAAAATCTCCGGATTCTTGATTTCTGAACAGGCTAAGCCCCACTATTCTCAAGAAAAACAGGTATGCATGAAGAGCACGCACCCCAAAAAAATATATCTGGAAATCACCACCCGCTGTAATCTGCACTGTCGAATGTGTGTAAAATATGCAGAAGGGAGTTGTATCCCCGAAAGAGAAATGTCTCTTGATGTTTTCAAGCACCTTCTCGGAGCCTTTTCCAAGGCAGAAAATCTAATTCTCAATGGAATCGGCGAACCTCTCCTGCATCCTCATTTATTTGATTTCATACGGTCAGCCCGTTCACAAATGGCGGATCATGCGAGTATCGGCTTTCAGAGTAATGGTCTTTTGCTTGATGACCGGAAGGCACACGATCTGATTGAGGCAGGGCTTGATACGCTTTGCCTTTCGGTAGATGGCCTGCAAAAACCGAATTGTGATATGAAAGGAGAGCATAGCTTCTCTGCCGTGGCAAAGGCCATTTCCAGCCTTGCCCGGACGAGACAAAAGATCGGCAAGAAATTTAAAATCGGTCTGGAAACAGTTTTAACAAGGCAGAATATCCATGAATTGCCTGAACTGGTTACCTGGGCTGCCGCGCAAGGAGTTGATTATATAATAACAACCAATCTTATCCTCTATTCCAAAGCGAACGAAGACCTGAATCTTTTTAATCCGAATCCCCTGGAAGCCGTCCGACTCTTTCAAAAATACCGGCAAAAAGCTGTGTCACAGGGGATGAATCTGGAAGAATCAATTGCTACCTATCGACGATTTGCGGGCACCAGGTCCAAAAAAGCAGCGCTGGAGCTCATCGCTGATATGCAGAAGGAGGCTCAGGAAAAAGATATTCGATTAAATCTGTTGAGCTTGCTGGAGCACGATTATGACCATGCCGACGATATCGAGCTCTCCTTAGCTAACGCCCGTAGCATTGCTGCCCTTCATCGAATAGATCTTTATATACCGCCACTTCAAGCCCTTGATCAGCGCTCCTGTTCGTTTATCGAAAATGAAGCGACGTTTATCACTCCAAACGGCGATGTTATGCCTTGTCACTTTTTATGGCATACCTACTCCTGTCTGGTATCAAAAGACGATATCCAGGTTCAGGAGAAAATCTTCGGCAATATCCTGGAAAATTCGTTGGAAAATATCTGGCAGAGCAAGGAATATGAAGAGTTCAGAAGGGAAGCTGTGGGCTATGAGTACTCGTCCTGCTGGAGTTGTTCTCAAGGTCCCTGTGCAAATCTGGTCAATGATAATGGTGGGTATGCCAATGATTGCTTCGGCAGCCAGGTGCCTTGCGGGCATTGCCAGTGGAATCTTGGCGGCATTCGGTGCTTGTAGGGGTGGCGGTTAGTATTGCAATATTGGGAAAAGGGTTTATTTGACTGGAAAAACTTAATTAATTTGTTATAAATGTCGAATTTACTATTCCCGGACTACAAGGAGCTTTTATGAACATTGCCATAACCACGCACGATTCCAGCCTGGACAGTGAGGTTTTTCAACAATTTGCCAATACACCTTATCTGCTCATCGTCAACGTCGATACAATGGAGTGTACACCCATTGCCCACTCCTGTGCCGAAGGTTCCGATCAGGAGCTGGCTCGAAAGGTTCTGGAGTATCGCTGCGAAGCCGTTATAACCGGTAAATTGACCGAGGACGCATTCAATATTCTGGCCGACGAAGGCGTCACACGCTACGTTGCTAATAATATGTCGGCAAGGGCGGCCCTGGAAGCCATGGAAAAAAGAGAGTTGGATTTTATCCGCAATGCCGATGGTTCAGCCACCTGTTCCGGTGATCACTTCAGTAGCTTTCATCAACACTGAGACGTATTAAAAATTACAGAGGATTAGAGAGGCACCTGCCAAAAAGATTTTGTCAGGTGCCTTCTGTTTTTGCCTTGAATTATTTAAGCGGCGACCATCTTCTGAAGCAGTTTATAGTCCGTTTTGCCGGTGCCCAGCACCGGAATCGCCTCCAGCTGCCGCATGATCCTGATATTGTGCAATGGCGACAGACCAGCTTCCCTGATCCTGTCATTTGCCTCCTGCCGGGTGATGGGCAGGGTAGTAAACAGCACGATTTCCGGGCGTTCGTCCGTCGGTGTCGCCTCGACCGCCAAAGCCGGGCCATTATCGTCTGCCGCGGTGTAATGGGTCAGCAGCGCGTTTTCGATGGCGGGCAGGGAGATCATCTCGCCTCCCAGTTTGATAAAGCGTTTCTTGCGGCCACAGAAGGTCAGTACTCCCGTGGCATCCTCCTTGACGAAATCACCGGTGTTGTACCAGCGTTTTTCTTCGAATTCAGAAAAACCCGCACCATTGCCGTCCCCATGATAACCGCCGAAGATGTTAGGACCGCGCACGAGCAGAATGCCCTGGCGACCAGGAGTGACCTTGCTTTCCGTCTCCGGGTCGATGATGGCGTATTCCATTGACGGCATGACCCTGCCGATGGTTCCCGGCCTCGGGTCTTCCACCCTGTTGATGCTGACCAGCGGCGAGCATTCGGTTATTCCATAGCCCTCGCAGAGAGTGACGGCGGGGTTGATCTCCTTTAAAGCCCGGTAGGTATGTTCGGGGCATTTTTCGGCACCGGTGAAGACCAGTCGCAGGCTTGCCATTTGCTCCCTGGTTGCGGCCTTGATGATGCCAAGCAGGAAAGTCGGCGTGCCAATCACCATCGAAACCCGGTAGCGCTCGATCAGTCCGGCGAGCACGGTCGCTTCGGTGGGGTTGGCATGATAGACGGTTTTTAAGCCAAGGCATAACGGCAGAATAATCGTGCCCACCAACCCGAGAGAGTGAAAGGGAGGCAGCATGCCGAGCAGCCGGTGATCGTCGTTGAAAGAGACTATGGAGGCAAAATCCCGCAGGTTGGCGATGATATTGTCATGGGTCAGGGGTACCGCCTTTGGACGCGACTCCGACCCGCTGGTAAAGAGGATGGCCGCTGTTTTGGGGACTTTGGTCTCCCTAAGCGAACCCGGACAGAAGCGGGCCAGAAAAGCGGCACCAAGCTTTTTGTGCAGTGGAACCGCCGGGACGATTTCATCCAGGAACAACCAATCCGCAGAGAGTTTGGCAAGTTCCACTCCCTGGCCGGAGAGCTTTGTGTAGAGTGCCTTGGCGGTGACGATGGTGGTCACGCCGGTCAGATCCAGGCCATGCTGGACATTGCCCGCGCCTACAGTCCAGTTCATCATTACCGGCGTTTTACCGCTGAACAGGGTGGCAAGATACAGGATAGCGGCGCTTGCCGAGGCGGGCAGCATGATGCCGACGCGCTCGCCCGATACTTTTGTAAGAATAGGTTTCAAGACCATGATAGCCGTGAGGACCTGCCGGTAGGTTTTCTCGCCGCCGAGCTGGTCAGCCAGGATGATCTGATTCGGTGATTTTCTGGCCTTGGCCAGAAACAGCTCGGTAATCGTTGTATGATTTTCCAGCACCAGACGATTGCCGGATTCCTCGAACCATTTCTCCTGCACGGATTTGTGCGCTGTTGGCGCGGCATGAAGTATTTGACCGGCTGCGGCCAGGATGCAGTCGTTGACCGTGACAAGTGCCGAGAGATCATCAACCGGCAGCCCGAACTCGCTCTCCAGCCAGGCCGCAAGTTCCATCATGGTCAGGCTGTCCATAGCCAGATCATTGGCCAGCCGGTCTTCACCGTTCGCGGTTTGTCCGGTGAGTTGGGTAATTTTTTCGATTACCAACAACCGGGTTGCCTCGGATACATCGGAGATATTGCCGCCTACCGGTTTCTTCTCCGGCTCGGGCATGGTAGCCGGCGTACTGCCCTGCCACCAGTAATAGGGGATATGGGTGTTGGCCGGCATCCGGGCATTGTAAAATTTTTCGAGGAAAGGATTGATCTCCCGGCGATCCTTCATCTTTACAAGCTCAGTATCCTCCATGAGCTCGATCGTCACCTTTCGGCGAGGTCCGAAAAAGATAAGATTGGCGCAGAGAAAGCGGAGGTAGCGAACGAAATTCTTATATAATGACGGCTCGGTGCCCCGGCTCCAACTGAAGCTGCTGCCCCACAAACCGGTTGTTCTGACCAGTACCGTTCTTGCCGTAGGCACGTTTTTCAGGATATATTCCACCCCGGAATTTCCGGCCAGGTCCTCCCTGGCTTCACGGCAGAGGTGTCCGGAAGGGTAGAGCAGAATATTATCTCCAGAGTTAAGGCTATTTGCCACTTCGCGCAGCGCCTCCCGTATCCTGTCCTTGCCGCCCCTGCCGTTTTTATTCAGGTCGGGAAGGGTAATTGGATTGACGAGTTGCATGATCAGGCGATTACCGGCCGATTCAGCCTGATCGGCGTCGGAAAGTGGTCGCGGATGAAATTTGGCATAGAGTACGGACATCACAATTACCGGATCGATCAGCGCGGGATGGTTGGGCAGAAAGAGGATCGCTTTGCCTTCTTCCTTTTCGATTTCGGCAAGCCCGCTTACCTCGATCCGGTAGCGCAGGCCAAGAAGGAAGCGGAAAAAACCCGGCAGAAGCCTGGTAATCGGATTGAATTTAGGATTTCTGATCAGTCGGATAATTCCCAAAGCCAGCAGGGCAAGGCAGCCCAGGCAGATCATTACGGCGGCAGGTGTAAAAAGTGCGTTGAGACCGGTGAAAATGGTTCCGGCCAGCATAATGCCGATAAAGCCGCTGAAGTTGACGGTGGCCAGCACCAAGCCCTTGTCGGATGGTGCCGGATGAACCTGCAGAAAACTTGCCACCGGAATAAGGAACAGGCCGCCAAAGATGCCGGTGCCGGTCAAGGCTGCACCAATCCAGGGGAGACGCATCGGGGCGGGCAACAGAACCGTGGCTCCGGCCAGAAAAAGCCCTGCCGCCATTCCTGCCGCAGAGCCGGCCAGCAGATGGGACCAGCGTTCCATGGAAACCATCCTGGCGGCGAAGAAGGATCCTATGCAGACTCCCAGCATCAGGGACATTGACAGAAGACTGGTGACCGTCTGGGAAAAACCGAGTTGCTTAATGCCGATAGTGTTGATCGTCAGCACGACGATAGTGGCAAGGAAGTAAAAGAAGTTATCGGAGAATACGGCGAGCAGAATCTGCCGGTCTGAACAGATAGAAACCAGGTCTTTTAGCGAGCTGAGCGGTCCCAGCCAGGGGAAGGGTTTGCCCTTGGCCGCGGCCGGCCGATTGTGAACGCCAAAGCTGGCGGCAAAACCGACGCCCGCCACCAGTATAACGATGAGCGCTACCAATACGGCTCCGGGTTGGAGATTGCCGAACCGGGTAATCCGCTGGTCGAGCGATATACCTGCCAGAGCGATTCCCAGCAGGATCGACAGCGTCGTCACCAGCTTGAGGACTGCGTTGGCTTTGGGGACATAGTCGACTGGATACAATTCAGGAATCGATCCGTTTAAGGCCGGACTGAAAAAGGTGGACTGCAGCCCCATCAAAAAGACCATCGACAGGATACAGTACCAGTTGCCGGTGAGTATCCCGGCAGCACCGATGAGCATGGCCGCAACCTCCAGTCCCTTGGACCAGATAACCACTTTTCTCTTGGGATAGCGGTCAGCAAGCCAGCCTGCCGGGGAGGAGAACAGAATGAACGGCAGCGCAAAAAGAACCGTAGCCGTGCCCTGCAGATTGCTGAGACCTGCGGAGACCGCCATCAGCATCGCAGCCTGTTTGAAAAAATTATCGTTAAAGACGCCCAGGCAATAGGCGGTGGCCATGGCGATGAATTTGGCGCGGGCCGGTTTTATCTGAAGAGTACTCTCCATTATCTTTTCTCCTTGTTAGTCGTAATGACATTGTTTTCCAGCATCTCATAAAAGCGGCCGGATTGTAAATTTTTTCAAAAACACTTTCCATGAATCGTGCCATTGGATCTTCTGTGTAATATTTGATGATATATTAATAGCTTGTGTAAAGTTTGTGATGTGGCACAAACAATTGCATTACGGAAGATTGACATTTTATGTACAATTGATATACATTTTGTGTCGATTAAAGGAGAGGCGATGAATACAGATACACGTGATTTTTTTGTCAGGATGAGGCAGGCGGCTTTTTCGAATCCTTTTGGTGAAGAGAGGAAAAACGTCGATCTCGAATTAACCGGATTGACAGACGCTGCGCCAAATCAGCAAATTTTAGCCACACTAATGGCGAGAGTGGCGGAAAAAATCGAAGCGGTAAAGCAAAACGAACCCGGAGGATTTACGGGACTTGCCGGGGAAGATCGGGATCTTCTTCAGTACGGCATGCTTTTCTTTATCTTTCATACCTACTGCGACAGCTATGATAAGTTGATTGAAGAGCAGATGAAAAGCGGAGCTTCGCCCCTTCGTGTCGCCTTTGCGGCGGGTGCGTTGAAGACATTTGCCGAATTTGGTTTTAATCAGCAGGAGGCTCTGCGCTATTTCTCTCTTTTTTTCCAGATGCGCCGGGCCTTTTACTTTATCAGTGGTATCGCGGGCAGAAGCAGGTGTGTCCGGGATCTCAGAAGCAGCCTGTGGGACAATATTTTTACCCGGGATATAAGGCTTTACGATCGGTATCTGTGGAATCGTATGGAGGATTTTTCGACGCTGCTGCTCGGTGAGACCGGCACCGGCAAGGGACTTGCTGCCGCGGCCATCGGCAGATCGGGTTTTATCCCCTTCAAGGAAAAGAGCAGTACCTTCAGCGAGAGTTTTGCCCAGGCTTTCGTCTCGATTAATCTCTCGCAATATCCGGAGCAACTTATTGAATCAGAGCTTTTCGGCCACCGAAAAGGGGCATTCACGGGAGCCATCGAAGCCCATGCAGGGGTCTTTTCGCGCTGCAGTCCCCATGGAGCCATTTTTCTCGACGAGATTGGTGATGTGACCATTCCGGTGCAGATCAAGCTGTTGCAGGTCCTGCAGGAACGGTCTTTTACCCCGGTTGGCAGCCACGCGCAGGAGCGATTCCAGGGCAGGGTGATCGCCGCCACCAACAAAAGCGTCGGCAAGCTGCGTGAGAAAGGGGAGTTTCGGGACGATTTCTATTATCGGCTTTGCTCCGATATCATCGAAGTTCCGCCCCTTCGTTGTCGTCTTGCTGAGGATCCCGGCGAGATCGATGAGATTCTGGTTTTTATTGTCAGAAGGATTCTCGGCCAATCCTCCGCCGAAATCGTGCAGAAGGTGAAGGATTTCCTGCAAAGCAACCAACCGAAAGATTATCCCTGGCCCGGAAATGTCCGGGAACTCGAACAATGCGTGAGGCGGGTGCTTTTGAAAAGCGGATACACCTGGCAGTCTCCCGGTATCCAGGATGATGCAGCAGCCAGGATTGCACGGGAAATCGATAATGGTACGATGACGGCTGGGGACCTCCTGTCCGACTATTGCCGTCTTCTCTATGATCGTCTGGGGACTTTTGAGGCGGTAGCCCGGACTACCCAACTTGACAGACGCACGGTGAAAAAATACATCGACAGCAAAGGATAAGTGGGGCAGCCGGTCTTCCTGTCTTTTAGGGTTGCAGTGAAAGTATGAGCAGGGCCGTTACTTGTTTATTTTCCTTTGCCAGGCGTAATATTGGTTGCCGTGGGAGGTGACGGCAGCAAAACCCCTTTCTTGTATTGTCGTAAAATTTTCTTGTATCGTTTTGCCATAGGCTTGCTTTACAAATGCTAGTTTTTGGCAATCTGCATGCTCCGGGCAATCCCAGCAACCTTCATATCCTTTAGCCTGCACACATTTTACCGCTTCGCACGAATGACCGGTTCCGCCAATGGAACAACCGCCGGTTTCCCTGCAGGTAACCTTGCACTGCAACCGGATCAAGCCGTCAAGCACATTCATGAACTCGGGAAGATTTTTCAAGAATTCAAAATGCTTGTCAAACTCGGAATCTTCAGCATGCAAATGATCGGCGATGACGCTCCAGCCTTTATTTTTAGACATTGCTCCAAGAAATATATCGAGTTGAGATTCTTTAATCGCATCTCTCAATCTCGCTGCATTCTCATAAATTTCAGGTTTATAAAACAGGCAATCCGTGCAGATCAAGCCACATGGACATATGTATTTCTTCTCCATTATTTCCTCATTTTCCGGCGCATTTTGCGATCGTAAGGGAATTTGTAAACGTTCATCGGTACACCTCGAAAGACTGCATGACCCCGGCCTGTAGTTCATCCAGTGCGCCTGAGATCCACCTCCCTGTTCCAGTTATTTTGATTCCGGAATCTGCTTTTGACTTGCCTGATACTTGGAAACCTCAAGCAGAGTTTCGAGTCGCACCACACGCCTATCTATATTGTGATCGATAGCAAGGCTGTGCCGATCAGCGGTGGGTTGATCCTGGGCTATGTTCTTCATTTCCCATTACGTTTGATTTTTCGCCACTTCCATGGAGGGTAGCCTGTTCTGCTCATAAGCCAATTCTGGCAGTGTCAGCTGTTTTGATTCAAAAGTGCCTAACATCCATCTCGAAGTGGGCCGCAAAGATTTTCAGTAAGATTTTCGTATTGGCCCTTGGGCTAAGATCGATAGGGAGATATCTGAACTTTCAACAAAGTCTTCACCAGTTCATCTGGTGTAAGGCTTTGGCGGAAAATTTGCGAGTCGCCTGATGGTTCGCCTCTCGTCGCTGGTGAATGTTTACGGGCCTGGAATTATTCAAGCATTTTGCTCTTCCTGGTGAATGATTGTTACTTGAGAACTGTGGCGATTTTCGACCGTACGGGAATGTTTTCGGAATCAAGCCCTGTTGTCTGGCCGTGCAGATCGAATTTCAGCTTCACCTGTGGCCGGAAGATAAGGCAGTGAGTGGAGCCTCCGAAATGAAACATGCCGAGCTGATCGCCTTTATTCACATGCTGCCCTACCGACACAGTGATTTCATTGGAAGAAACCTCTGCCATGCCTACGAAAAGGACCGCCATCAGGCCGATGTCCGGATTGTCCGCTTCTATGAATATCAAGGCCCGGCTCGCGACCTGGGTGATATATCCCTGCGATTCGTTTGGACCGGCGGGATCGAACCCCTCCGACAATGCTTCGGCATAGTACGACCCGTCTATCAGTTTGGTCTTCACGATCTTTCCGCTGACCGGACTATGCCAGCGATGGTAGCTCAACGCGCTGAGAAAGGCCTGATAAACTGTTCCGCCTTCGAACTGCCCCGTGAGAGGATCGCCCGCCATCATGTGGTAAAGCGAATAAGGCTGCGATTTGATCCAAAAAGTGTCGCTTCCCTTCACGCCTTTGACCAAACGGTAGGGAGCGGACTCGCAGGCATTGGCAATGACTGCGTCGTCGTTGGGGGAAGCCACCGGTCGCCGGTCCTCCCGGAACTGGCGGGTGAAGAAGTCATCCCATGAGGTGAAGCCGTAGTAGGGCTTTTTCGGATCGCACTGAAAATCCTCGACAAAGGTCGGCATCGCTTCTTTGGCGTCACGGCCAAACCATCCGGTTTCGGGATTATCGTTCAAGACATATCGGGAATCTTTCGACTTCAGGAACTCTCCCCATTTATTCAAAATCATTTTCAAGTGGATGTTCACTCTCGGATTCAGGAAGGCGGTCGTACCGGCCGGAGTTGCCATGGGCCAGTTGATAAGGGCATTTATAGGAAACCCGACCAGACCTGTCTGATTGAATTCCGGGGCTTTAGTTATCACCCTGTTGATGAGCCGAAGCATGAGCCGGTAGTCCCTGATCTGCGGTTGGCCTGTTGGATCTTTCTGGTACTCGGGGGTATTGCTTGGAACCTGCTCGAACATCTGCGTAAAGAGCATGAGGAGCACAGGATCGCTTTCAATCAGGTTCTTGAGTTCCTGAACGACGGGAACCAGAGGCTGGGGATCTGCCTTGGTTTCCTGCACGAGGTGTTTCACCCATTGATTCAAAACTCTCTGATCGGAGGGCAGCCACTGGCCAACCTGATAGGGAACCGATTTTTCGGTTGCTTGAGGAGTTATCTGCTGCCCTGACGCCCACCCAAAAGCTGCTAGGAGCAAAAACGGAACACTGACTATGATTTTCTTCCATGTTTTCGACATATGCCATCCTCCTTGTTGAAGTTAGACTGAATAGAACGCGCAATGCCTATATGCTGAAGATACTCGCATCAACCGGGGACAGACCACGATTGTCATCCAAATTAAGATCTTTCAAATCAGTCCCTTCCGGTTGACAGGAGATATTTTGACTTTTGGAATCGCGGAGCTGACCAGCTCCGCGATTCTCGGCGACGCAGTCGTCGAGAACGTCCGCCTCACCGGACCCGAACTGTTTGCGGGGTCCGCGTGAAGTCGGTGGTTATGAGAATATTTATACCATTAGAGGCCAATTCCTTCCTTTATTTCTAGGATAAGCTTCGCTATTGCCATGTCATGTGACTTAGCTCGAGATAACCCCATATTTTCAGTAGTTATTATTGACAAGTATTCGGCAATTGGCTCCGGAGACATATTTTCCAAGGCTAATTTAAACACTCGTGGAAGGTATGAGTGATATTCATCCCTTGGCCAATCACTGTCAGATATACCAATGGGGTCCCATTTGTAGAAAAGGATTTCATTAATCCTTTTATAAAGCTCCATTTGTTTAGGTGGTAATTTCTGTCCCATATTTCAAATTCATAACAAGCTATTAGCTTTTCCTAGATATCTCCAGACCGTGGCACACAATGATTAGCTAAAATAGCCAGTAACTGGTGCTTTCTAACTGGTTATCCTGCCTTTTGGAATGATATCTGGAAGCTTCTTATATCGCAGTAACAAAGCAGTTCCATACATTGCAGTCCCATTTCCTGCGGGAAAGCTGCATACAGGGAGTCCACATAATTGCCACTAGATCATAACCGATGGAGCGGAAATCAGATAGGAGTTTTTCCCAGATCGTCGAGGAAGAAGTTACTTCATTTCAGTCAAGCCGGATGCCAGATAGTTCTTTGTTCCTTGGCATGAAAATATTCATTCTTGCCAGCCCTTATTTGCCCCCTGCCAATATTGCATTTGCAGTTCATGAGCCACTTGCCCTTTTACCTGCAGGTAGATGTCTGTTGTCTCCGATCGTTTGAGACCATGATATGTTGTAGCGTGTAAATAGATTCATCTCTCTCTTTACCGATATGGCCGAGCAATACAGATTCGGAGAAAGCAATGACTCGTTCAACCGGTTGGCGGATTGTCAAACGCGTCTTGGATCAAGCCGGGATTGAGGGGCGACAGGCAACAGCCAAGGGGGGGTGCCGCGGTTTCGGCGCGGCAATGATAATGGGTGGTATGGAGATTCGGCCTTTAATGCAGTAATTTTACCTTGAAATGGAAATGATCGTTTTGTAATTACTGGTCCAAACATGAAAATGTCGAAAGGGGAGGAAAACCATGTTCGGTACATTAAATCTAGGAGTTTTTATCGCGGCGGGGTTGCTTCTGAATATCACGCCGGGCGCAGATATTCTTTATATTGCCAGCAGAAGTGCCGAACGGGGTATTAAGGGCGGGATAATCGCCGCCTTGGGGATCGGCACAGGGTGTCTTTTTCATATTATTTTTGCGGCTTTCGGTTTATCCATGATCCTGGCAACTTCTGCATTGGCTTTTACTTTTGTAAAAATTGTCGGAGCCGGATACCTGATATATCTCGGGCTGACAGCGCTGTTTTCTCAAAACCGCACCGGCAAAGCGGATGCATCCAAAACCGAAGTGGAGATCCCGCTGACGGATGGCCGTATTTTTCGGCAGGCCATCCTGGTCAATGCCCTTAATCCAAAAGTCGCCCTGTTTTTCATGGCCTTTCTGCCGCAGTTTGTTTCGCCTCAAGCTGTTCATCCGGCGTTAACCTTTTTATTTCTCGGCTGCCTTTTCGATTTTAACGGTACCATCATCAATATGATCTTTGCTGTTTTCTCGGCAAAACTGGCAAACAGATTGAAGCGGCATACATCTCTTGGTCGAATTCTCAAAACTGCCGTTGGAAGTCTCTTCATCGGTCTTGGAATTCGTCTGGCCTTTACGGTTCGGGATTGATTGCATACTTCACGAGGATAGCCGGAGTAAGAGGGATCAAGAGATTTCCGACTCGGGAATTGAGTCAAAGCTGTAATTTCTTGATCCCTTTTCTTATTCATGTTGAAATCAACGCACTGCAATACCCTGGGCATATTCGAGCGGTAAGCCCGGCACTGAGCCCAACTCCTCAAGATCGCCGTTGAAGGAAACGCGGAAAGCTCCTACCGTGCCCTCAGCGGCATTAAGAATGTACAGATTCTTTCCATTATACGAGGTCGCCATGTCAATAGGTTTGTTACCGGATGCGGCGACTCCTTTTCTAAGTTTCAGTGAACCATCGCCAGGCTTGACCTTATATGAAGAAATATTGTCACTGCCCGTATTGGCTGTAAATACGGTCCCGAACCAGGTGCCGGCGATCCAACAGGTTGCAATATTGCCGTTGGTTACCGAAGGATTGATCACAGCCAGGGTATTGTCTTCCTGGATGGCATAGCTGGAAACCGCGCCCGAACCGGCTTCGGCTACCAAGAGATGTCCACGCCAGTCGAAAATAAAGCCGAAGGGGACAAGGCCGGCAGAGAGGGTGATGGTCGGAGAATCATCCGGCAGACCTTCTTCATCCATTGCAAAAACGAGAATTTCATCCGCATCGGCACCCCCTTTGGTAATTATCAGCTCATCACCGTACGGACTGAATCCCACCTGATGATAACCGACTCCGAGCAGGGTTCGGGAGGAATCGGCCAGGGGGGTCAGCTGGCCATGCCTATTGAGTCTGAAGCCATTAATACTTGGGGTGGCAGCATCCTTACCGGCATTGAGCACGTAAAGAAGATTATGATAGAAGGCCAGACTTGTCGGAAAGGCACCGCCGGAATCAAATGCGCCGACCAGATCCAGGCCGTGACGTCGCACATGAAATACCGAAATATCATTGCTTCCAGCATTGACGGCAAAGAGCCAGCGGTGGTTCGGACTTAAAATAAGAGACCCCTGCGAACCAAGAGGGTCAATAGTGCCGCCGGTTCCGAGTCCCCCTGTCGGGTAGGATTCACCCAGAGTCAACCTGCCGAGGAAATTGCGTTTGAAGACAACCACTTCATTGCCTTCCGGAGCATTGCTCATGACATAGACCGCTCCTTCACCATGCCGGGAGTCGCCAAATCCGGCCATGGCAGCCATCGGTATCAGAGCCGACAGCACAATCAGCAATACCGTTATTTTACTGTGTTTCATGATATGCCTCCATTGGTTGAAAAGATTTAAGTACAAGTAATGGCCACTTGATCAGTGACCGATCAACCACCACGTCTTTGCGACCATGCCAACACCTGGAGGAAACTGAATACCTATTGGAAAAACGCACGAAAAGCAGATGCAGAGGTGTCACCAGCAGTTGCAAAGTCCTTACGTTCCTGATCGGAACAGGGGAGGTGGACTGGTGAAGAAAATAATATCGAAATGTAAAACAGGATTAAGGATTGTGTAAAGATCAGATAAAGATATTTCAGCCCTCTGTGGAGGCCGGATAAAGCAAGACTGCTGATAAAAAGTATTGTCACTGCACCTTACACAGTGAACCGGTTACGGGATAGGGACGTATTGCTGTTTAAGCGTTTTTGTCGATGTCGGCTTTAATTTCATCGAATCGGGAACAAGATCTGGTTTTGATATTGAATGTCTGTCCCCATTCGTGCCAATGGCTGACGATCTTGTCAAAAAGAGTAGCAAAATCCTCATTGATACCTTTCAGCCGCCGCATCATTTTCTCTGTGGAATCAAGTGATTGCCTTGATACTTTTATGCCATGGCAAAGTAGCGCGATCACATGGGAGATGTGCAGGAGTTCCGTTACGTGCCTGACTGTGGATGTTCCCAGATCCGCAATCCCCAGGTCCTCATGAAAGCCTGCCGCCAGTGCATACGGAGCGGGAAGCCCCCAATCTAAAAAGAGTTCGGTGGTCAGTTCGGCACTATCGATGCCGAATGAGTCCCTTTCCCGCTTTATTCTTACCGCCCGGGGCGGCTGATCAGCGATAACTATGCCGTATTCTCTAGGAAATAGACTTGCCAGGGCTAATTCGCCAATATGGGAAAGCAGGGCGCAGACAAAAATTTCTTCAGGATCATATTTGCTGTCAAAGGCGCTGAGATTCTTGGCTGCTATTGCCTGCGCAAGAGAGGTTGACCAGAAATTATCATAATCAAACTCCCAGCAGGTACCGTTTTTATTGGAGGTGAGCAGGGAAAAGCAGAGGGCCAGGTGGACCACCGTATCCATGCCTAGCTTGACGGTGGCTCTCTGGATGGACGCTACCTGAATTCCTGTAGCCAGGAAGGCGGAATTGGCGAATTTGAGGATTTCTGAAGACAGTGCCGGATCAATCTGGATTATCCGGGCAATCTCATTGAGTGAATAGGAGTCACTGCGACAGAGACGCAGGACCTCCAGTGCGGTTTTTGATGGGGTCGGGAGTTTCGGGTTAGCCTTGAGTTTGTTGAATACATCTTGTCTCGTAATCATCGTAATCTTTCAGCCATCAGGTAGTTATTGAAAAAACGATCCAGATGGTGAAAGTGTATTATATCCAGCCTGAAAATACAAAGAAGTTATTGAATATCGCCCTTTTGCTGCCAGCCGTTTACAATCAGCACCGTCAGGATGGGCAGCAGCAAACCGGTTATTGTGACCGATATCATCAGAATGCCCAGTTGACTGTAATCGCCGCGTTGCACGATAAAGATGCGGTTGAAGTAATTTGTCAACAGGTTGGAAGCGGACAGGGCCAGGTTGGTAAAAGCCGCCATCACCGCGAAATACGTAGCTTTCTCTTCCGAGGGAGCCTCCCGGGCAATCCAGGCGAGCATGGGGACCATGATTACCTGGCCCAGGGGGGAATCGGCCATGGTGTCGATAATGGCAATCGTATGTGCACCGAAGCCGAAATGTGACTCGGTCCATTCATGCAGACCATAGTACATGCCGATAAAAGGCAGCATCATCGCCGTACTGTAAACAGAGAGAAAGACAACTAGATAGGGAATGGGACGCCTGCTCATCCAGCCGCGCAGGGCAAACAGGCCGGTAATTGCCAGGATGGAAGATATCTGCCGCAGCGTGCCGAAGAAGGATTCATCAAAATGGAGTACGTCAATCTGCCACCAGCTCGCTCCGGCGCCGATGCTCGGCATCGCCCGAAAAATGAAAATGATAATGGCGATGCCCAGAATTTCCCGCCTTTTAGCCGGTTCGAGGCTCTTTAGAATCAAGTGCATCATATAGCCGATCGCGGCCAGTGAAGCTATGAAGATGGATTCTTTTTTCAAGGAAAAGTCAGAGAGTCCCACTATCAGGATTACGACCACGAAGACTGCACTACCGCCTAGGAGATGGTAGTTGGGCTTGGTAGTGCTGGCTTCTGAATGAAAAGCATTGTTAATTTCCTCTTCCGGCATTCCGGCTTTCTGCATGCGTAACCGGCGAAGTCTCACGTTGATCTGGCCCAGAGTTACGCCCAGCACCGAAATAACGGGAATAACCAGAGCTACTTCATACATTACCTTGTAGGAAAGAGTTTCCGCCAGCCAGCCGCCCAAACCCGCCACCAGTGCACTGCCTCCGATAATGGCGATTCTGCCCAGGGTCTGCATGGTAACATGCATGCGTCTGAGCTCAGGTTCCGGGATGAGCTTTCCCGAAGCGTCGTAGGTGGGCACCGCCTCCACCGTCATGGCGTCGGCAACAACATCCTGGATGACATATCCAACAGGAGACACCAAAGTGGCAATGACGTACCAGATTTCTGCTTTAAAAAACTTTTCCATCAGCTCTTTATAGCCGGTGAGTCCTACCATGATCAGCAGGCTGATGGCCATGAGCAGAGCGCCGAAATAGACGAAAAGAGCCTTACGCCGCCAGAATAGATCGACCATGTGGCCGAAGGGCATTTTCAACGCCCAGGGCAATCCAGCCCAGAATCCGAGCCCTGCCAGAAAAGCGGCAGAGAGTCCCAGCTCATCTTTTACATAGAAGCTTTCGACGATCCCTGTGAAACCAGAAATCCCCGCGGCAAAATAGACCATCAGGGGGGGTACATAGCTCAGCCGCATTTCTTGAATTATGCCCAGGAAGTCCTGAAATATATAGCGTCTGAGGCGGGCGGCAAGGCTTACATTGGGAGGGGAGGGTGCTTTGTTTATCATCCAGTGGCCCTCTGTGTTCTGCCTGCTGTTATAAAAGACATCACTGATACTCCTGCTTATTTGTTGCGGGCTGGTTGAACCGCAATTCCCGGTGCATATCCGGCAATTTCGTCTCCCAGTTTTCCATGCTTAAACCAATAGGCAAAAGCCTCGATCGGGATAAATCGATGGGCTTTAATCATCTTGACAATTTCGGTTGGATACAAGGGAACGGCTCCAATGCCGAATCGAGCACCGGCAGCGACGGCGAAACGATGAGCGCCGCGGTCTTCCATCGGCTGACGAAGGATCAGCCCTTCAAATCCCCTGGTCAGCCTCAGCTCGATGATATTATCCCAGCTGGTGCTCAGGGT
The DNA here is from genome assembly GCA_963835305.1 of uncultured delta proteobacterium. Classification (GTDB taxonomy): domain Bacteria; phylum Desulfobacterota; class Desulfobulbia; order Desulfobulbales; family Desulfocapsaceae; genus Desulforhopalus_A. The sequence goes on along the minus strand of CAWIEU010000001.1, from coordinate 824,901 downwards.
ATAGCCGACATTGTATCGTGAGATCCCCTCCGGAGTCAGTACCAGGCTAGGATAATACCAGCCGCAGATAGCAAATATCGGCAGAGTGACCAGATTGAACATCAGGCTGCCTGCAAGAAGTGCTTTGTCTCCACTCCATAACCCGGCAGCAAGAAGTGGAATGGCAAATATCGCCCAGAGCAGGATAAGCAGCCCACGCCTGAGCGGCCCCAGATGGTAGACGGTGCGTTTTAATGGTTTTCCTGAGGTTTCCATAAGCAATTAACTGCCAGGGTATAGTGGTAAAAAGCTCGGCTATCCTAACCCCCACAAAGCACGGGGACTCTCTTTGGTGCCCATGCTTTGCGGGTATAAGTATCTTCACGAAATTCATTTCAAAAACAAGAAATGAATTTCTGAAGTACTAAATGGTTGCACAAGTCTATTAGTAATACAATTGCAAAATTCTTGCTGACAAGGTAGCCTGACCTTACCGGCGCAGGAGTTTCCTGTTCAGCGGCGTTCTTTTTGGTACCGTTTCTCTATGATCTGCAACCTCTCACTGTTGGTAATCCTCTATCCCATGAACATCGAAGTAGACAGCCATACCCATACAATCGCCAGCGGCCATGCTTACAGCACTATCGACGAAAATGCGCGAGCGGCTGCCGCTCGCGGCCTGAAACTCCTGGCCATTACCGATCATGGCCCATTGATGCCGGGTGCGCCGCATATCTGGTATTTTATGAATATGCGAGTTCTTCCCCGGATAATCAATGGTGTTGGCGTATTACGTGGCGTTGAGGCCAATATTATCAATTACAGAGGTGAGTTGGATATCGATGACGAGCTGCGGCGGCAAATAGATATCGTCCTCGGCAGTCTGCATGAGCCGATAATCACGCCAACGACGAAAGCTGCCCATACCGATGGCGTGGTAAAGGCTATGGCCTCCGGCGGGATAGATGTCTTCGCCCATGGCGGTAATCCGGCGTTTCCCATCGATGTGGACGAAGTCGCCAAGGCTGCCGCTTTTTATAAAGTTCTGGTGGAGATCAACAACTCCTCTTTTACCACCTCGCGCGTGGGCAGTGAGAAGAATTGTACGGCCCTGGCCGAGGCGGTTGCGCGCCATGACGGTTTTCTGACTTTTGGCAGTGATGCCCATATCGCCTGCAAGGTAGGTGTCTTCGATGAGTGTCTGGCCTTGGTCGAAACCATAGGTTTTCCCAAGGAGCGGATTCTCAGCTACAGTGGCCACGGCTTCTTAAATTTTCTTCTGAATAAAAACAGACAGTCCAGCCTGTCGGAACTGGAGCCTTTGTTTGCCGGGTAAAACCGGGAATGCCTGGGCAAGATACTTAACCTACTGCCTGTTGCGCTTGTAAAAATAGATCACCACCATCAGCTTGGCTTTTTTGTCGCCGAGACTTTTACCGGAATGGGGGATACGGGAATCGAAGTAAACATGATCCCCGGTTTCCATGGTGAACGTTTTATCGCCGTAGATAAATTCAAGTCTGCCCTCCATCACGTAAAAAAACTCTTCTCCCTCATGCTCGTACATCCGGGTGATTTCAAAAGGCGCATAGATAATGAAGGGCTCCATGTTCTTGCCCGGTTTACCAGCCCCCAGGACGATGTAATCATACCCTGCAAAATCGGTGGTTTCGCGAATGAGCTGATCGTCTTTCTTGCTGCCGAAAGAGAGCCTGGTGTCGTGCAGCGGGGCAATATCCTTTTTGAGGACGGTGGTGACTTCGATTCCGAGAGCGCCGGCGATACGGTTTAAGGTTGAATACGGCGGGGCCTTTTCCGAGCGTTCCACTTTGGACAGGTAACCCTTGGTCAGGCCGGTACGGTCAGCCAGCTCCTGCAGAGTCATTTTTTTTTGTTGACGGATCTTTTTGATATTACTGGATATTGCTTTTTCGTCCATCGATTTTTCTCCGCGCCGGCTCATTGCTGCAATATTCCGGCTAAGTACTCAGCCGGGTGAAGCATGGTAATATTGTCTTCAGCCGATAATCTGCCGGCAAGATTGATCCTGCATACCGGACAATCGGTGAGCCAAAGCCGTGCACCGGTTTTCCGGGCACTTGCTATCTTTTTGCCGGCCATCCGTGTGGAGATGTCAGGGTATTCATAAAAAAAGGTGCCTCCTCCACCGCAACATTCGAGCGCATCGGCTGCCTCGATAAAGTCGATCGGCAGCAGGCGCAGCAGGCGGTCAGCCGGAGTAAAACAGTTTTTCAGATGGCAGGGGACGTGGTAAGTGACCGGACCTGCTGCTACAGCTTTTTGCTCATCGATTACGAGGCGGTCGCGCCTGCTGTAGACAAAGGACATCAGGTCGGTCACCTTCGCCCCCATCTCCTCGGCGAAACCGCTATCTTCACCCCATCTTTTTAATATTCTCGCAAACTCATGTTTCAGGGCGGAGCCGCAGGTGGGGCAATCGACAATTACCGCGACAGCATCATCCTGCCTGAGGGCTTGCAGGTTCTGTTCAATGTTTTTGCGGGCCTCCTCAATGCCGCCATGATAAAGCATGGGGATGGAGCAGCAGGTCTGCCTTTTGGGGATGCGCACTCGGTAGCCCATGGCGGTCAGCAGCTCCAGGGTGGCGTGGCCGGTTTCTGCATAGATGTAGTTGGTGGCGCAACCGGTAAAATAGATCACAACACCCCGCTCGCTCCCCTTGGCGGGAATTTCTTCCGCAACCACTGACCGAAAGGGTTTTTTGTTCAACTGAGGAAATTGATGGATGGCAATATTGCTCAGCCGGTATTTTTTCTGGAAACTTTCCGGCACGATGCGCTGGCCGAATCCGGCCACGCCAGCAGCAAGGCGCAGGCGTTGCTCTTTGGCCAGCAGATAGACCAGTCCTCTGATTTCCAGCCTGTCTCCATGGTCTTTGGCCATCTGCTGGCGCATTTCCATAAAATGGGAATAATGGTCGACACCGGAAGGACAGTTGGCGGCACAACTGCCGCACATCAGGCATCTGTTGATCAACTCTTTCAGATAGGGCGACGAAGGCAGTTTCTTGCGTTTGTAGCTTTCGATGAGCTGTATTCTGGCCCGGGGAGACGCCTGCTCTTCCATCAGCAGCCTGTGAACCGGACAAACGGCGAGGCACAGGCCGCATTTGCCGCATTTACTGGCGATAGTATCAGTCATGCGAACTTTCCCGGATTGAGGATATTATCGGGGTCGACCGCTCGTTTGATTACCGTCAGGAACTCACGGGAATCATCGTCCATTACCAGCGGCAGATAAGCGGCCTTGGCCATGCCGATGCCGTGCTCCCCGGACAGGGTGCCCTGCAAGGCTACCGCTGCCTCGAAAATTTCTCCGAACGCCTTGATCACCCGGCCCCATTCTTCACGGTTGCTTCGATCTGCCGGGATGAGCGGGTGCATGTTGCCGTCACCGGCATGGGCGAGGACGCCGACCCGGATATTGTAGCTGTGGCAGATTTCCCTGATTTTGCGGGTCATCTCCGGTACTTTGCTCACCGGTACCGTAATGTCTTCCGAAAGGATATCCGGGGCGATTTTGGCGAATACTCCGTAGGCCTGACGTCTTGCGGCCCATAATTTGTCGCGGTCGGCAGGAGTTGCTGCCTCCTGGATTGTCACAGCCCCGTGCTGTTTGACCTTCTCGACAATTTTTGCCATCTCCCGCTCGCAGGATTCCCTGACACCATCGACTTCGATCAGCAGGGAGCCTTCTGCATCCCTGGCCAGGCCGAGCCTGCCTGCGTCTTCGATGGCATTTATAGTCATCTTGTCCATGAGCTCCATCGCCACCGGTAAAATGCCTGAGCCGATGATGTCGGCGACGGCTTCGGCTGTCTGGTCAAGATCGTTAAAGGTGACCAGCACCGTTCTGACGGCTTCCGGCACGGGTATTACCCGAAGTATAACCTCGGTCACCAGGCCGAGCGTTCCTTCCGATCCGCAAAAGAGCGCGGAGAGTTTGTAGCCGGTGACATCTTTTATATTCCTGCTACCGAAACGCACCACTTTGCCAGAGGCTAAAACCACCTGCATCCCCAATACATAGTCGACGGTCACGCCGTATTTGAGGCAGCGCGGCCCTCCGGCGTTCAAGGCGATATTGCCGCCGATCGTGGAGATGTTGAGAGAACCGGGGTCCGGCGGATAAAAGAAACCGAAAGGGGCGAGGGCCTTCTGCAGATCACCGTTCAGTACTCCCGGCTGGACGATGGCATAACGATCCCTGGTGTTGACCTCAATGATCCTGTTCATTTTCGAAAAACAGAGCACGATTCCGTGCTGTATCGGTATGGGAGCTCCGCAGACACTGGTTCCGGCGCCCCTGGCGGTAATCGGCACCTTATATTTCCCGGCGATTTTGAGAATTTCCGACACCTCCTCCGTCGTTAGTGGAAAGAGGACGGCATCAGGCATGGACTCATCGAGGGAAGAATCATACGAGTAGCAGGCGAGTTCTTCCGGGCGGTCGAGATACCGGTCGTGAGAGATAATTTTGAGCAGGTCGGTTTTCAGGGAGGAAGGCAGCATTGATAACACTCTTTAATGGAGAAACAGTTTTGGCAGAACCAGGGAAATCCAGGGAATGTAGGTAACCAGAAGCAAACAGATCAGCATGATGCCGAGAAACGGCACGACTCCCCTGGCAACCGTGGTCATCGGCCGCCTGGTAATTCCGGCGGCGACGAAAAGGTTGAGACCGAAGGGTGGTGTGAGCATACCTATCTGGATATTCAAGACCATGACGATGCCGAAATGAACCAGGTCGATACCGTATTGGTTCAAGGTTTCAAGGAACAAAGGCGCAAGAATCAGCATGGCACTGACATCGTCCATAAAGCAGCCCAGTATTAAAAAGAGGATGTTGACCGTCAGAAGAAACATCCAGGGGCTGTGGATATGGCTGATGACAATCTGCGCCAGATGCTGCGGGATCTGTTCGGCGGTAAGCAGCCAGATGAAGGTCATGGCGCAAGAGAGAATGAACAGCAGGGAAGCGGAAAGCACCGCGGCATCACTGCAGATCGAGGTGATTTCCTTAAAGCCGAATTCTTTATAGATGAACATCTCCACCACCAGGGCATACACCACGCTGACCGCCGCGGCCTCGGTGGGAGTGAAAACTCCGGAGTAAATGCCGCCAAGGATGATGAGCGGCAGGAGTAGGGCCCAGAAACCGCGTCTGGCTGCGAGCAGCAGTTCCTTGAGTGAGGCTCTTTGCTCGATCCGCCAGTTGTTGCGGCGGGCGATAATCCAGGTATAAATCATCAGGGCCGCACCAATTATAAGTCCGGGGAAAATCCCGGCCATGAACATCTCGGCCACCGAAACGTTCATCACCAGGCAGTAGAGAATCATCGGAATCGAGGGCGGGATCACGATGCCAAGAGATCCGGAAACAGTGATTAGCCCGAGGGAAAATCTCTCGCCATAGCCGGCTTTGATCAGGGCAGGGATCATGATCGACCCGATAGCCACCACCGTCGCAGGAGATGAACCGGAAATGGCGGCAAAAAAGATGCAAGCGAGGATACCGGCCATGGCCAGGCCGCCGGGAAACCAGCCCACCAGGGCATTGACGAAATTGATCAGCCGGCGGGCGATGCCGCCCCGGGTCATGATCGAACCGGCCAGAATGAAGAAAGGTATCGCCAGGAGCACAAATTTGTCGAGAGCGTTGAAGAGTTGCTGGGTAATGATGTGCAGGGGCGTAGTGGTGTAGAAAAACAGGGAGACGGCGGTAGTCGTACCGAGAATCACCGCTATCGGCACTCCGGCAAGCAGCAGCACCGCAAAACAGATGCAGATCGTAGTCATCATGGCGCCGGATTCCTCTTTTCGAGCGGTCTGCCGCCCCTCAGCTTGCGCAGTTCATCGACGCCAACCCGAAAAAAGCGCAGGCCCATGATCAGGGAAAAGAAGGGAATGGGCAGATAGGCCAGATACATGGGGATCTGCATGGTCGGAGAAGTGGTTCCATAGCCGTGCATGCGAAGTATGATTTTCCAGGAATAGAAGGTCACCAGCAGGAAAAAACCGCCGGAAAGAGCACAGGTGCAAAACCTGAGCAATTGCTGCCAGGGCCTGGGCAGGTTGGAAACCAGCAGGTCCATGGTGAAGTGGCTCCCTCGCTTCACCCCGATACTTGCTCCAAGAAAGGCAACGAAAACACCTAGATACCTTCCAAGCTCTTCATACCAGGTAAAGCTGTAGTTGAAGAGATACCTGGAGAAAACCTGAACGAATCCGACCAGGGCAAGGCCCAGGATCGTCCAGACCAGGACAGTGTTTTCAAGCCGGTCAATCCAGTTGACTATTCGGCCTGCGTTTTTAGGCGAAAAGAGGGGGGTGGAATTAGAGTTCACGAAAAATGCTTGGCTGAGATGGCTAAAAAGTAAAAGGTCGTAGACTGATAGGCTTAATAGGCTAAGTAGGATAAAAAAGACTTTTCGGCGGAGTGCCAAATTTTATAATGGCTAAGTAAAAAGCTTCATCTGCGAGACGCGTCGATTTCATATCATTTCAGCATATTTGTAGTACGTCGAATGATATAAAATCGACAGCAACGAAGCAGATGAAGAATTTTTACGACGCCATTTTCTACATCTGGTGTTCTTTAATCTTGGCGAGAGTAAAGTCGAAGAGGTCATCACCGATCTTCTCGCGATATTTATCCCAGACCGGCCTCATGGCTACCCGGAATTTTTCCCGCTCTTCCGGAGTCAGCTTGATGATTTCGATATTATTCTTTTTGGCATACTCGTCGATGGAAATATTGCTTTTGGGCAGCTTGTTATGCAGCTCCGCATTGACTTTGCGGTTGGTGTCGATGGCCACCTTGGCTGCATCCCGAAAGATCTGCTGATCCCCGGGAGAAAGCGAATCCCAGTAGTCGGTGCCGACGATAATGACACATTCGGTGAGTGCGTGATGGGTCAGGGTGACATATTTGGTCACCTCGGTGAATTTCATCAGTACGGTGGTGAGGATGGGGTTTTCCTGGGCATCGATCACCCCGGTCTGCAGTGCATTGTAGATTTCCGGAAAGGGAATACCAACCGGAGAAGCACCAAGCTCTTTAAAGGTATCGATGTAGGCGGGGGAATTCATGACCCGCACTTTCAGCCCTTTGATATCCTCAGGCGTGCGCACCGGACGCTTGTTGTTGGTGAAGTCCCTGAACTCGTTTTCGGTCCAGCCGATGGCGATAAAGCCTTTTTTTGGGAAATAGGAGAAGAACTTTTCCTGGAAAGCCGGATCGTCGAGGGTCGCATAGGCGGTCTCCCGATTCGGAAAAATAAACGGCATGTCCAGAACGGCTGCCTCGGGAACAAAATTCTGCAGAACAGCAGTAGTGATCGAGGCTATCTGCAGGGTACCGCTCTGCACCTGTTCGGCCATTGACCGCTCACCACCGAGTTGTCCGGCGGGAAAGGTGGCAATGTCGATTCTTCCTCCGGTCTTTTCCTTTACATAGGCGGCAAAGGCGTCAGCGCCTTTGGATTGCCCGTGAAAGGGAGGAGCGACATGGCCGAATTTGATATTGTCGGCTGAAAAAGCGGGTGAGCTCGTAAAAAATCCTGACGCAAGGGCCAGGACCATCAGACCGCCGACCAGAAGAGCTGCTTTACCGGGTAACTTACTGTTCATAGATCGTCTTCCTTTTTGATCACGTCCAACTGAAAATTTCAGGTTTTTGCCAGATCATCCTTTTTGGCGAATCTTCATAAAACCTGTGCCTGATTGAAAATCAGGTTCCGATCATAGAGCAAAAGTTTCATTTCTGTCAACTTATATTCATGGCCAGGGAAAACATTTTGCCGGCGGTATTCATGGAGATATCCGGCAATTGGCTTGGAACACTATTTAACATCAATAGATTTCGCAGAGAGGAGATGGACGGCGTCGGTACATCCGGGAGAAATCGGACGCGGGACAGATAATTTCACAAAAGGAAACTTTTGGCTATCTGTTGCGTCCTCTTACTTCGAAGATGATCGGTGAAAATCTGCCATGGCAGCAAGGAGCAGAAATCAAACCTGAATAGTGTGTTCGACGGGTCGCACCTCAACCGTGCCGCCCGCTGGCAATGTTGGTATACGCAGAGCAATAGAGATTGCCTCATCGAGATGTCTGCACTCAATTAAATGAAAACCGCCTATTTGCTCTTTGGTTTCGACAAACGGGCCGTCGGTGATGGCCGGCTTGCCGTTTTTCAGGCGAACGGTCGTGCCGGTCGAGCCGGAACCCAGCTTTACACCGGTGAGATATTGGCCCCTTCTCTTAAGATTCTGCTGCCAGGCTCCGTATTCGTCCATTATCCTTCCTCGCGTCGATTCCGGAAGTTCTTGCCACAGTTTCTCTTCAAAACAGCACATCAATAGATATTTCATGACGATGCCTCCTTGTGTGTTTTTTTACAATCCTTACCTCGGCCAGGCAGGGGCAGGTTTTAAACCCGCTCTGATGTTGCGGCGTTCCCCAGAGCGAATACTCTATCCAGCAGAACGCTAGTGATACAATTCAGCCAGTTTTCTCAAAGCGCTTGACCAGCCTTCTTCATGTCCCCTGGCCGTTTCCGCATTGGTGAATCCTTTCTGCTCAAGCGTTACCTCGCAGCCGCCATTCTTGTCAGCAAAGTCAACGGAAACTGCCGTTTCCACCGCATCGGGTTCCCGCCACTTGTGGGTAAAGACCAGCCTCCTGTTGGGAATGATCTCCCGATAGGTACCGGAGACTATGTGGACGGTATCGCCGCATTGCATGGATTCGCGATACCGTCCGCCCACTGTCACCAGAGCCTGGTTGGAAATGATCCGGCACTCTTCAGGGCAGAGCCATTCATTCACCAGTTTCGAGTCGGTCCAGGCCCGGTATACCTGTTCACGTTTTCCGCCAATGAACTTTGTTATCCGTAGACTATCCTTAGTAGTTGTCATATTTCCTCCTTGATGGCTTAGCCGATCAGTCTTTTCCAATTTTTGCACGCCGCTTCTCACTTTCGGCTACCATTGCCGCTAAGTCCTCGATCGGACGGATTTCGAAAGGCCCGACCTTTACTCCCGGATGTTCAGACATCAGCCGGATGGCGTGGTTAAGGTCCCTGGCCTCGAGAATGAGGATTCCACCAATCTGTTCCTTGGTTTCGGCGTATGGACCATCGGTTATGGTGACTTTGCCGTTCTGCCAGCGTAGGGTAGTTGCGTTTTTGGCACTCTGCAGCGCCTCACCACCGGCAAAGTGACCGCCTTTGCGCAGTACATCGTCGTAGGCAAAACACTCATCCATGAGAGCTTCCTGTTCCTTTTGCGATTTTGCGCTCCACTTATCTTCATCTATGTAACCCAGACAGACATATTTCATGGCTTCCTCCGATTGATTCGGTTTTCATTTATGCTGCGGCTCAATATCTGAACCCGTTGTCACTCATTAGTCGTTTGGATCCGATCTAATTCGACAAGAGACGAAAAAAAATTTCTCAATCCGGCAGTTCGCGTAGCCGCCGTTTGAGAAACCGTCGCTCCGGTTCCTGCCTGGTCAGTCTGAGGGCTTGCTCGTAGGCGGCCCGTGCCCGTGTCGTGTTGCCAAGCCGCCGGTATAGGTCGGCTCGCGCAGCGTGGGCTAGATGGTAGTCCTTTAGGTCACCGCCGGCGAGGATGGCATCGATCAATGTCACGCCGGCCTGCGGTCCATCCAGCATGGCCACCGCCACAGCTCGATTCAGGGCGACCACCGGCGATCGGTCGATGCGCAGCAGCAGGTCGAACAAGCCGACAATGGCCGCCCAGTTCGTTTTGGTGCTGTCGGCAACTTTGGCATGTTCCGCGGCAATCGCTGCCTGGAGCGTATAGGAACCAATCCGGCCTGATGACAAAGCTCGGTCCACCAGGGCCAAACCTTCCCCGATCATGCTTTGGTTCCAAAGCGAGCGATCCTGCTCCTCAAGCAGAATAAGATCACCGGACGGTGAAATACGGGCGATGCGCCGGGATTCCTGTAAAAGCAACAGCCCCAGCAGGCCGATCGCCTCGGGTTCGGGCTGCAGCTCAACCAGCAGCCGTCCAAGTTGAATTGCCTCCTCGGATAGATCTGGACGGGTGAGCGACGAACCTGATGTTGCGGCATATCCCTCATTGAAAACGAGATAAATGACCCGGAGCACGGCATCGAGCCGATCCGGCAGTTCGGTGAGGCCGGGCACCCGGTAGGGGATTTTCGCATCGCGAATTTTCGCCTTGGCACGAACGATGCGTTGAGCCAGGGTCGGCAGGGACACCAAAAATGCCCGGGCAATTTCCTCGGTGGTAAAACCACATACTTCCCGCAAGGTCAGGGCGATCTGGGCTTCGAGCGAGAGGGCAGGATGGCAGCAGGTGAAGATTAAGCGCAGCAGATCATCCGGGCCGCCTCCGTTATCTGCATCCAAAACTTCTTCGAATGACGGCGATACCGGACTGGAGGTTGTATCAAGTGGATCGAATCTGGCCCGCCTGCGAATCCGGTCGATACCCTTGAATCGCCCGGTCGAGATCAGCCATGCCGTGGGATTGGCGGGTTCACCACTACGCGGCCATTGTTCGAGTGCTGCTTTGAAAGCTTCATGTACTGCCTCCTCCGCCAGGTTGAAATCTCCCAGCAAACGGATAAGCGTGGCGAAGATGCGTCGTGACTCGGTGTGGTAGAGCGTTTCGATTCTTTCCCGCACCTGATCCGAACCAATCTCACTTGCTGCCGTTTCTGCCGCTTTCACTTTTTCCGCATTTTTCACTCGGGCCGTGGTTCCGTTTACAGCTCTGTCTGCAATTCGATTTTTCATGAAGTGAAAATAAACATCATTCTCATGAAAAAAATAATCGGTATGTCGAAATTCCCATCTCCCATTCGACTACTACACGGAAACGGAGCAGTGTTTGCTGCCCGAAATGTACTGCACGACCTGTTATACACGAGTCGTAACATGAAATACATGATCACTAAAAGGAGCTGAAATCATGAGTACACAACAGGTTAAACCTATCCCGGAAGGGATGCATACAGTAACACCGCACCTGGTTTGCGCGGATGCGGCAGAAGCTATAGAATTCTACAAAAAGGCCTTCAATGCCGAGGAAGTGACGCGTCTTCCCAATGCTCAGGGCAAGCTGATTCATGCGATGATTCGCATCGGGGATTCCATGGTGATGTTGATCGATGAATTTCCGGAATGGAACACCTTCGGCCCAAAATCTTTGAAAGGGACGCCGATCAGTATCCATCTCTATGTGAGCGATGCCGACGCTTTTGTCGAGCGTGCCGTAAAGGCCGGAGCCATAGTAACTATGCCGTTGTCCGATACCTTCTGGGGTGACCGGTATGGCCAGCTCGAAGATCCTTTCGGTCATCACTGGTCCGTGGCTACCCGTATCCGGGATGTGAGCCCTGAGGAATTGGCAAAAGGCGCGAAGGATTGCCAATGAGCACAATTCTTACGGTTATTCTGCCTGCCGGGAGATATTCCGGCAGGCAGAGTTGCGGCGCCTCCTAACCGCCAGTTTTATAGCCTGGCCCGCCTACGACCGAGGGCGGAAGGAGGAGAAAATCAATCTTGCGCCCGCGATCGCCTTGGAGAGAAATATTTTTACATTGCCTGCAGTTTTCCCGTCAGGACCGGCAGAAGCTGCTTGAGGTCGGCCACCGCAAAAACATCGGCCACATCACCGATGGGGGCATCCTTGTCGGTATTGATCGCCACCACAAATTCGGATTTTTTCATACCGGCCAGATGCTGCACCGCTCCGGAAATACCGCAGGCGACATAGAGCCTGGGGGAGACAGTCAGGCCGGTGGTGCCTACCTGGCGGTTATGTTCAACCCAGAGTGAATCCACCACCGGACGGCTGGCGCCGTATTCTCCACCCAGGGCCTTGGCCAGATTGGCAACCATGGCGATGTTTTCCGGTTTTCCTACTCCGCGTCCGGCGCTGACGATGACTTCCGCTTTGCTCAGGTCAACTCCGCCATGTTCCGATTTTTCGTAGCCGAGAAACGTGGTTTTTCCAGAATGCTCACCAGTGACCAGTGTAACTGTCGGAGCACCATCTGCCGGCGCGGCAAATGAAAATGCCCCAGCCTGCAGGGTAACGACCAATCTTTGGCCTCTGCCTTTCAGGGTCCTGCGCAGCTTGCCGTTACAGGCAGGTGACACAAGTTTTCCATCCTCTACGGCCACCACTTCGGAGATTTGCGCAGCTTTGAGGCTGACTGCCAGCCGCGGGGCGAGATCCCAGCCGTAGGAGCTGTGGCTGAAAACGATCATGTCGGGTTGCTCCTTGTTCACAACTTCGAGAAGCAGCTGTTTGTGAGCGTCCGGATTATATTCCCCGTATTTAGCGACATCGGCGAGATAGAGTGTGCCGGGATACTTCGGCAATTCTCCCGCGCCGTCCGCCGTAATAAACATTGCTGTTTCAGCCTCCATAACCCCTGCAAAGGCCAGCAATTCGGTGTAGCTGTCCAGTAATTTTCCCTGTCCGTATTCCGCAACCAATAACATTTTCATGATGTTCTCCTGCTGTTATGCCAGCACGGCGGTTTTTTGTTTCAGTATGCCGATCAGCCGGTCGGCGATGTCTGCCACCTCGCCCTCAAGAAAAAGTCCTCCGGTTCTTTTCGGAGGAAATTCGATTTTAATCGTTTCCTGCAGGGGATCAGCTTTCTTCAGGTCGGCGGCGGCAATGGTCAGCAACTCTTTTTTCTTGGCCTTCATGATATTCGGCAGGGTCGGATAGCGCGGAGTGTTGAGACCCAGCTGGCAGGTGACAAGGGCCGGTAAACCTGTCTCGACACTGGCCTTGGTGCCGCCCTCCAGTTCTCGCTTGACGGTTATCTTGCCGTCGGCGAAAACGAAATCGACAATGGTCGTCACCGCAGGAATAGCCAGCAGCTCGGCAACCATTACCCCGACCTGGGCACTGCCGCGATCCTGGGACTGCATGCCGGTAAAAATAACGTCAAATCCCTTGTCCCCGGCAAACTCGGCGATCATCGAGGCAATTTCGAAAGAGTCCTTCACATGACTGTCAGCGTCGAGAATATGGACACCCCGGTCGCAGCCCATTGCCAGGGCCTTTTTCATCGTCTCCTTGACCTGCTCCGGACCGATGCACAACACCGTGAGATCGGCGCCGGTCTGTTCCTTCAGCAAAACGGCCTGTTCGACTCCGTACTCATCGTATTCGTTCATCCTCCAGGCGAGATCACTCCGGTCGTACCAGAGACCGTCGGCACCGATCTTGAACTTGGATTCCATATCCGGTACCTGTTTTATGCATACGAGAATCTTCATATATTCCCTCCATCTGAAAATTTATTGTTTGCCGTGGAATAGGCTCGGACCTTATTACTGATAACCTAGGAATTTTTTCGATGACTAAGTAAAAAACTTCAGATTCGAGGCGCGCAAAGTTTCAATTATTTCGACGTACAAGAGGTACTTCGAAATGATTGAAACTTTGCTGCAACGAAGAAGGTGAAGAATTTTTACAACGTCATTCGCTCCGCTAGCAATTCTGCGATATCCCTAGGCCGCATGCTCTCCTCGATATTTGCGCCTTTGACGCCGTCCTCGAACATCGTCAGGCAGAAGGGGCAGTTGGCGAGCAGCTGACTGGTGCCGGTGGCAGCAGCCATTTCCACTCTCTTGATATTTATTCTCGTGCCGAGTTTTTCTTCGGCAAGGATACGGCCGCCGCCTGCACTGCAGCAGAATGATTGATCGTGGTTTTTAGCCATTTCGACGATATTCCCGCCTGCGGCCTTGATCAGCTCGCGCGGGGAATTGTAAATGTTGTTATGCCGCCCGAGATAACAGGAATCATGATAGGTGCAGGTAAAGGGTTCACCGCTTACCGCAAGCCTGCCCTCTGCGATAAATTCTGCGAGAAACTCGGGATGGGGCTGCACCTGAAAGTCGGAATCGAGGCCGAGATCGCGATAGTCCTTGTTCAGGGTATTGAAACAATGCGGGCAGGTGGTGACGATTTTTTTGGCGCCGCAGGACTTGAGCAATTCGATGTTCTCCATGGCCAGGGTCTGGTAGAGATACTCGTTGCCCATTTTGCGCGCCGGTTCTCCGCAGCATTTTTCTTCCTTGCCGAGAATTCCTACCCGGACACCCGCAGCGTTGCAGAGGCTGATGAAACTCCTGGCCACTTTGATGTTGCGCTTGTCGAATGCGGCGTAACAGCCGACAAAATAAAGCACGTCGATATCCTGATCTTCGGCAGCGTTCTTGATGTCCAGCCCTTCCGTCCAATCGCCGCGGGAAGCGTAACCAAGACCCAGCGGGTTGCCGTTGACTTCGAGCTGTTCCATGGCTGTCATGACTTCTTCACCGGGGAACTCGCCTTCCATGAGCACCAGATGACGGCGCATTTCGACAATCTTGCCAACATGTTCAACTGCAGCCGGGCAAATGTCCTGACAGGACCGGCAGGTGGTGCAGGACCAGACTGCGTCCCGGCCCATGGTCTCGATGAGATCCGCCTCAGGACTATTTTGGGCCAGCTGGCCGAGGCGCTGGACGATCTGCATCGGTGACAAGGATTTGCCTGTCAGATAGGCCGGGACACCTGTCCTGACAGCGTTTGCACTGGGTGCAGGCGTCCGCGTCAAAAAGGTCCTTCCAGGTGAGATCGGTAACTTTCCCGGCCCCGAAACTCTCCGTTTCCTCGTTTTCCAGATCAAGGGTTTTGAGTTTTCCCACCGGACCACGATCGGCAAAAAAATAGTTGGCGCTGGTGGTCAGCAGGTGGCGGAATTTGGTGAAGGGGATCAGGCCGATAAAGAGCATGGCCAGCAGCAGATGGAACCACCACAAACCTTTGTGCAGGCTGAGAAGAGAATCGGTTGGCAGGCCCTGAAGCCCGCCGGCTATCGCCATTCCAACCGGAGACCAAGGGGCAAGGGGAGTTCCCTGCTCGGTCACCGCCATTCTCGCTCCTTCGATAACAAAACCGGTCAGGAGAATAGCCAGCAGCAGACCGTGCATGATATAATCATCAATCTTGGTTTCCAGTCCCTCCGGCCGGACCACCCAGCGCCGGATCAGGAGGCCTGTCAGCATGATAATCGCAGCCAGCCCGGCGAGATCGAGGGTGATACTGAATATCTTGTAAAATGTGCCTTTAAGAAAAACATAATCGAAAAGGAGATCGGTAAAATCCGCCTGTACGACAATCAATCCTGTACCGATAAAAAGCAGGAGAAACCCCCAGAAAAACAGGGCATGGGCAAGTCCCGGACCAGTAACCCGCAGAACCCTGGTCTGCAGCAGCATGGTGCGGAGCATGTCCCGGAACCTGGCAAGAGGCTGGTCTGTCCGCTGCACGGATTGACCCAGCTGGTAAATTTTCAGGCGTTGCCGAAAACCGATAACAAGAACGGCAATGGCCAGGGCGGCAAGCAGATACATCGGCACCAGCGTGCCGGGTCCATGACCTATATTCCAGTATATTTCTCGGGTAAATTCCATCTTCCCCTCCAGAGTACATTCTTATTCACAAAGTGAAATGTTTTCATAAGTGAAGATTGCAAAAAAACAGCAGGAGATGGCACCCCCCAGTCAGTCCATCTCCTGCTGAAAAAAAGGGGCGGGAGAGTCCCCTTTTTCTAAGACGTTGCCAGGTACTAGCGGCTCAGAGCCGCGCCGATAACAATCCGCTGTATTTCGCTGGTGCCTTCGTAGATCTCGGTGATCTTGGCATCGCGCATCATCCTCTCCACGGGGAATTCGCGGGTATAACCGTATCCGCCATGCAGCTGAACGGCCTGGGTGGTGATCCGCATTGCAGTCTCGCTGGCGAAGAGCTTGGCCATCGCCGACTCCTGGGAGTAGGAAAGTCCGGCACTGGCCCGGTAGGCGGCATTGTAGACCAGCAGACGGGCAGCCTCGACCTGGGTTGCCATATCCGCCAGTTGAAACTGCACACCCTGGAAAGCGTGCAACGGCTTATTGAACTGCTGACGTTCCTTGACATAGGCCTTCGTGGCGTCGAGCGCGCCCTGGGCGATTCCCAGCGCCTGGGAAGCAATGCCTATACGGCCGCCGTCGAGAGTTTTCATTGCCACCTTGAAACCCATGCCTTCTTCACCCAGCATATTGGCGTGGGGTATCCGGCAATTTTCAAAGACCAGCTCCATGGTCGGTGAAGACCGGATGCCCATCTTCTTTTCCTTTTTGCCGAAGGTGAAGCCGGGTGTATTTTTTTCGACGATAAAGGCGCTGATGCCGTGATGCTTTTCGGCGTTCTTGTCCGTTCTGGCGAAGACGACATAAATTTCCGCTTCCCCGGCGTTGGTGATAAAAATCTTGGTGCCGTTGAGGATCCAGTCGTTGCCATCGCGCACCGCAAATGTTCTGGTGCCGCCGGCATCGGAACCCGCAGAGGGTTCGGTCAGGCCAAAAGCCCCCATGGCCTCACCCTGGGCGAGCGGAGTGAGAAACTGTTTTTTCTGCTGTTCGGAACCGAAGAGATAGATCGGGTTGGAACCGAGGGAGAGATGGGCGGAGAGGGTGACGCCGGTTGAGGCGCAAACCCTTGATAACTCCTCGACTGCAATGGCGTAGCTCACGTAGTCGGCGCCACCGCCACCGTATTCCTCGGGAAACACGATGCCGGTCAGGCCGAGGTCGGCGAGCCGGGCGAACATCAGATCGCGGTCAAAATGCTCCTCTTCATCCCGTTGCGTGGCCGACGGCGCGACCTCAGTCTCGGCAAAGCTTCGTACCATATCGCGGATAAGATTTTGTTCTTCTGTTAGCTGGAAGTTCATGATATTACTCCAATAGTTGTAATTTGAACGAGAAACGGAACGCACCTGTCGATCCAATGTATCCGTCGCGTCCGACCTGAACGGTGGATCGGAAAACTCTGTTTTTACTGTTTCGGTGTTTCGGGCAGCTGGATCATGAGCACCCGGCCCGTGGCACAGACAACCTCATTCGCCAGCAGTTGCAGCGCCACAGTCACCTTGCGCCCTTCGATCTCAACTGCCTTGCCGCGGATTTCGAGTTCCACACCCAGAGGAGTGGGTTTGGCGAAATCGACTGTGAGCGATGCGGTGACAAACCGCGATAGAGGAGTATCTGTCTCCCTGGCCTTGGCAGCGGCAGCGGTTGCCGCCGCGTGGCAATCGATCAGCGAGGCGATCATGCCGCCGTAGAGAAACCCGGGCACTCCTCCGGAATACATGAACTCCGGCATATGGCGGCAGACGCATTCCTCGCCTTCCCAATAGCTTTTGAGTTGCATCCCGTGCGGATTATTGCGGCCGCAGCCATAGCAGTTTGCATATTCCTCCGGATAGAGATCCTGGATCGCCGATTCACTCATTTTTTCCTCATTTATCTGGTGTTACATCTTTCTGAAGATTTCTGATGTGTTAAAATAATTCCAAATCTGAGATGGCTAAGTAAAAAACTTCAGATTCGAGGCGCGCCGATTTTCAATCATTTCGATGTACAAAAGGTACTTCGAAATGATTGTAAATTGGCTGCAACGAAGAAGGTGAAGAATTTTTACAACGCCATCAGTAGTTGTAGAATCCCCTGCCTGTCTTCCGTCCCAGCCAGCCTGATTCGACATACTGGCGAAGCAGGGGACAGGGACGGTACTTCGGATCACCCAGACCCTGATGTAAAGTATTCAGGATAGCCAGGCAGGTATCGAGCCCAATGAGGTCGGCCAGGGCAAGCGGACCCATAGGGTGGTTCATGCCGAGTTGCATGACCCGGTCGATGGATTCCCTGTCGCCGACATTCTGATAGAGACAGAAGATAGCCTCGTTAATCATCGGCAAGAGTATCCTGTTGGCGATAAAGCCCGGAAAGTCGTTGGCAACCGCGGGGGTTTTGCCCATCTTTTCGGCAAGCGCCACGGTGGTCTGAAAAGTCTCTTCGGAAGTTGGCAGGCCGCGGATCACCTCGACCAGTTTCATCACCGGCACCGGATTCATGAAGTGCATGCCGATCACCTTGTCCGGTCTTCTGGTCTGTGCGGCAATTCGACCGATAGGAATGGAGGAGGTGTTGGAGGAGAGGATTGTGTGGGTCGGGCAGAGCTCGTCCAGCTGCGCAAAAATCTTGAATTTGATTTCCTCTTTCTCGGAGGCGGCTTCAACCACAAAATCGGCCGAGGCCATTTTGCCAAGATCGGTGCTGGGGGTGATCCGGCCGAGGATGGCGGATTTTTCCTCTTCCGAAATTTTCCCCTTGGTCACACTCCGTTGCAGGTTTTTTTCAATGGTTGCCAGGCCACGGTCGACAAATTCCGCGGCGATATCATGGAGAATGACGTTCATGCCGCTTGCCGCCGCGACCTGGGCAATGCCTGCACCCATCTGGCCGGCGCCTATTACCCCGAAAACAGATATTTTTTCTTGCATAGTTTTCTCCCTTGTCACTTGTTGTTGCTGACCACCATGGCCATACCCATGCCACCGCCGATGCACATGCTGATCAGGCCGGTAGCGTAGTTGTTTCGCTGCATCTGGTTGATGGTGGTGATCATCTGCCGCGCGCCGGTACAGCCAACGGGATGGCCCATGGAGATGGCGCTGCCCTGCTGATTCGGTTTTTCGATTTCGATATCCAGCTCCAGCATACAGCCGATGGCCTGGGAGGCGAACGCCTCGTTCAGCTCGATGAGGTCGATATCTGCCATTTTCATCCCGGCCTGCTTGAGCGCCCGCCTGATCGCGGGAACCGGACCGAGGCCCATATAGGCAGGGTCGAGTCCGCCTGAAGCGAAACTTTCGATGGTCAGCAGTGGTTTGAGATCGAGCTGGCGGGCTTTTTCCTCGCTCATCAGGAGCACAGCCGCCGCCCCGTCATTAATGCCCGAGGCGTTGCCTGCGGTCACACTGCCGTCTTTTGCGAAAACCGGGCGGAGTTTGGCCAGCTTTTCCATGCTGGTGGCCATAGGCCGCTCGTCGCGGTCGACGATCACGTCGCCTTTTCGGGTTGCCACGGTTACCGGCACGATCTCTTCGGCAAAATAGCCTTTTTCAATGGCATTGAGGGCCCGGGCATGGCTCAGGCAGGCCAGGCGGTCCTGATCTTCCCGGCTGATACCATATTTCCTGGCAATGTTTTCCGCAGTGACCCCCATATGATAGCCGTAAAAAATCTCATACAGCGCGTCATAAACCATCAGGTCATGAATTTCGCCGACGCCGCTCACTTCCATCCGGTAACCCCAGCGGCCTTTCATGAGTGCCATTGGCACCTGGCTCATATTCTCCTGACCACCGGCGAGAACAACATCGGCCTGCCCGGTCATGATCGACTGGGCACCAAGGGCAATCGCCTTGAGACCGGAGCCGCAGACCTTGTTGATGGTAAACGCGGGAGTTTCCTTGC
Organism: uncultured delta proteobacterium; assembly: GCA_963835305.1. GTDB lineage: Bacteria > Desulfobacterota > Desulfobulbia > Desulfobulbales > Desulfocapsaceae > Desulforhopalus_A. The sequence continues at coordinate 805,500 of CAWIEU010000001.1, read as the reverse complement.
ACAGACCAGCCCGGATCATAGCCTGGCGAGCCGGATTCTGGCCCTGACCGGACTGAAGGACGTTGCCCATGATAACCTCGTCGATGGCAATTTCCCTGGCATCGCTGGACCACTTGGCATACTTGCTCTCCAGTTCAAGCTCTTTCTGACCGGCCAGCTTGGCCGGAACCGTTTCCGAAAGATCCACGCCCGGTACCGGCCGCAGACCAACCTTCTGCAAGGTTTCCTTAAGAACCGTTGCCCCCAGATCAACTACCGGAACATCCTTCAGGGCGCCGCCAAATGCTCCGACCGCCGTTCTGCTTCCACTGACAATGACAACTTTATTCATTTGTAATCGCTCCTTTTTTGCCCTTGCTGATTATTCAACCAGTTCCCGTAAGCGTAAAATTATTTCGACAGTTTTACAGGTTCTGCATATAGATCATTATTCAGCTGACTTTTCGATCAAGTCCCAGCCATTCCCGGCTGCGAAGTTTGGCTTTAATCGTTTTGCCTGTTGCCGTTTTGGGCAGTTGGCCGAATTCCACAAACTTCGGGGCCTTGAACTGCGCGTGGTGATTACGGCAAAAATCGATAATATCCTCGGCCGTCGGTGTCCTTCCCGGTTTGGGTACAATAAAAGCCTTGGGTACTTCTCCCCAAACAGGATCAGGAGCCGAGACTACCGCCACTTCCAGAACATCCGGATGCTGGTAAATTATATCCTCTATCTCGATTGAAGATATTTTGTCGCCGCCCCTGATAATGACATCGCTTTCCCGGTCGGTGATCTGGAGGTAGCCGTCGGGGTGAACCACGCCCAGGTCGCCGCTATGAAACCAGCCGTCGCGAAATGCGTAAGCGGTAGCTTCGGGATCTTTATAATAGCCGAGCATGACATTGTGTCCGCGCATCACAACCTCCCCCATGGTCGTGCCGTCATGAGGTACCGGTTGCATGGTATCCGAATCCACAACCGCCAGATGAAGGCTGGTAATAGAAGCCACCCCCTGCCGAGCTTTCATCTTCGCGACGCTTTCCGGATCGAGTTCCACCCAGTGGGGCTGCCAGGTACAGACACTGTAGGGTCCATGCAGCTCGGTGAGTCCGTAAACGTGGGTAATATCGGCACCGATGTCCTCCATGCCCTGGATAATAACGGGAGAGGGAGAGGCTCCCGCAGTGAGCACCTGCAGGGGTCGGCGCAATTTCACCGCGGTCGCCTCAGGGAAGCAGATCATCATCAACAGGACATTGGGCGAGGCGCAGAGATGAGACACTTTTTCACTCTCGATGAGAGCAAAAATCTCACCCGGCAGACAGCGCCTCAGGCAAACGTGGGTGGCCCCTACGGCGATCACTGCCCAGGGAAAACTCCAGCCGTTGCAGTGAAACATCGGCAGGGTCCAGAGATAGACGGAGTCGGGCTTAAGGCCTGATTCGATGATTTCTCCAAGAGTCTGCAGGCAGGTGGCCCTGTGGCTGTACATGACTCCCTTCGGCTTACCTGTGGTTCCGGAAGTGTAGTTGATGGCTATGAGGCTGTTTTCATCAAGAGGTTCGGCAGGCCTGGCCTGGTCATCTTTCGATATCAGACCTTCCGCCAGAAAATCTTCGTACTCCGGCCCTTGCAGCGGTCTTTGTAGAATAGGTGAGCCAATAGAATCACAGATATTGACAAACAGCGAGACCTTGTCCAGCTTGCCGGCAATCGGCTGGATAAGAGGTGCGAACTCGCAGTCGACGAAGACAGCCTTTGCGTCGGAATGATCGATAATATACAGATATTCGGAGCCGGCAAGCTGTGTGTTGACACAGACCAGGACGGCGCCGATCATTGGGATGGCAAAGTGGGCTTCGAGCATCGGCGGAGTGTTGGGGCAGATAAAAACCACCTTGTCGCCGCGGCTAATGTTTCTCTTGAGCAGGGCGTTGGCCAGGAGCTGCACTCTGTTTTGAAACTGACGATAGGTGAACCGGACATCGCCATAAATCACTGCGATCTTGTCCGGATAGATACTGGCGCTGCGGTCAAGAAATGAAACCGGACTGAGTATATCGCGATTAACCTCTGGCCTGAACATCAATGTGTACTCCTTTGCGCGCCTCGAATCTGAAGTTTTTTTTAGCCATCGCTGATTTTAGGTTTTTAAGAGTTCATCAAGCTTGCTTGACAGGATTAAAAACGGCCTGAAGGGCAGGGATGACTCCCGGTTCTTCCGCCATAACTTTTTCTGACTGGAATAGTAAAGGATGGCGGGGCGCCGAACAATCGGCATAAAGCCTAATTGTTTCTGCAGGAAAAGCTGAATGGTTCTAGGTTCAGAACCTAAAAGGGGGGATGGCGGGCAGGTCACATACTTTGAACCTGTAAATGTTTAGCAGTGCTCAAGAGGCGTGTAGGGGGCGGGTTCTAAACCCGCCCTTCTCTGCACAGCGGCCTGGTCGTGGGCATATGGGGTGCTGGTGAACGTTTATTAGCCGTTTGAATCCGCTATTATCTCATGAGTGAGGTTATCAACCACAACGGGGCATTCAAGATAGGTTATCGAGGGATCGGTGCCGTATTTTCCACGAACAAAACTCTTCCATTCGTCGGTATAGACCCGCTCGGCATCTTGCCGGGATTTCCAGAGGTACACTCCTCCGGCCTTGGTGCCGTCTTCCGTTAGGAAATAGTATTTTCGCAGCAGGCCGGCCATTCCCTGATATTTGGGTGCTGTACTCAAGAAGGTCGCGCGGGCCTGGTCAAGGGTAATTTTCTCCGGCAGTTTAAATTCGACAATCGTGGTGATCATATAGTGCTCCTGTTTTTATTAGAGAGGAAATGTAACGTTAAATAAGTAATAATTCTTGACTTAAAATCAAGTAAACAACCAGCGAGAGACGAACCTGGTGTAACGAGGCATAACGACATACACCATCAGCGAAACCACCGTTCCGGTGATACAGAGTACATCGATACAATGATTCGGCGGTATCCCTAATAGCCGCAAAAGCGGCACCACCAGCAGCGGCACCAGAAGAACCAGAGGATAGATGGCGGACCAGGTGACCAGAAACTGCTTCCAGCGCAGGGGCACCTTGGCCTTTGCACCTTCAGGTGTAAACCAGAAATCCAGGCCGCTGCTGACAAAGAAATCATCATCTTTAGCCAGAATTGGCCGCACTTTTTCAATAAGCCGTCTGCGTTCCGGCGACTCCATCCAGGCATGCAAATGCTCCTGCGTATCAAACCGGATGATCACCGTATATTTCGTCGTGATCCCGGCAATAGGCCGGATAATATGCCAATCCAGCAAACCTTGAGAGCTTCTGCAGATCGGGCCGATTTCATTAATCCAATCATCATATTGTTCCTGCTTGCCATCCTGCACGCTATGCGTGATAACAACGGTTGCACCGGTATCAATCATGTCCAGAGAGCTTGGTTTATTTGCCATAGTATCAATCCTTGATAATTTCGTAAGTACCTAAAGTCAGCGATGGATACTATCAATCCTTTACAGTGCCGGAAAGAGCATTCCAGCAGCCGTTGAACTTCCTTAGGCTGATTAAATGGCTAATCGTTATCCGACTAGGGTAATCATTATCCGACTCTTGAACCATTAGATGTGGTGGATTTGATGTGGATTTTTCTCATACTGCCAGGCAGGGAGCAATGTCAGCAGAATAGCCGATATCGAAAGGTATCACCTAGGCAATTTCGCCGGCTATTTTTCTTTCCGGCAAGGTAACTATAAAGAGTGCCTGTTTTTCATCAATTTTCCGAAAATTGTTAAGCCATCCTGGCCAGCGGAGAGGCGGATGGGCTATTTCATAACTTTTTCACTTTGCTATCTCTGGAGACACTCCGGAAGCCCTATTCTGACGAAAATTTATGATCTTAATAACAGAATATTACTGTTATACGATATAGTCATAACAAGCGTATATTCCCAAAAAAGCTGCATAATATAATCGTATCCAGTTTTGCTTGTTAAATGTAAAAATCTCGTCTATCATGCAAAGAAAATCACGGTATTTCTGCTAGATGCGTAACGTGATGATATGCATTGGATTCTGGTAAATCTGAAGAATCTGCGAAAAAGAAAGTTGTTCCAAAAGAAAAATATAAATACATAATGGCGGATTTTTTCCCAAAAAAACCGCTGCAGTATAATAATAGTTATCTTAAGAAATGACTAAAAACGAGAATCAAACTATTTTCGGTAAATTCCTGGCTCGGTCAAAATGGAAAAAAGGAGTTCCAGCTGTTTGTAAGCCTTGCTGGGAGATAAAATATTGTCCATATGGCCCTCTCGTTGAAGATTTTCCACTAAAAGAAACTCGTGATTACATGAGTTGCAGAATCTTCGGTCATGATTGTCCCGTATATTCCATGGCAGAACCTTTTACAGAAACAAAAGAGCTTCGAAGGGTTACCAGGGCTATACCACAATCAGTTCAAATTAATGTAATAGCAAGAGATGGCAAAGTATGCGCAATGTGTGGCGAGAATATTTCTCCAGAAGAAGTTCAATTTGACCATATTATTCCATATTCTAAAGGAGGAAGTTCAGATGAGTCTAACATAAGAGTACTTTGTGAAGAATGTAACAAAAAGAGAAGCAATAATTTCGAGGCGGAAAAACTCATCGTCCATTCTGGCGAACAATTAACAGAGCATTACAGCGTTGACTTTGTCGAACTTTTCATTGATTCTGTTGATTTTGCTCATCTTTACAAGAAAAAGCATAGAAAATTCCCTTCAGCAAAGGACTATTCAGAAGAGTTTCACGATGGTAGCGTGACTCCATTCGAAGAAGCAATTGCTACTTCTGTAGAGGAATTAGCAATATTATTTTGTTCCAAGAAACCAACAGAAATGACGTCAGTACAATTCAAAGCGTTCAAAGTGCGTTGGGGATTCGTAGATGGGAAAATTTATTTGCTTCAAGACATCATTGAAGAATTTGATGAGTTACCAAAAACCATGTTGACATTCGAACGGTATTTATTGGCAAGGCTAGGGTGGTATGTAAAAGAAACTCCAGCTAATTATAGAAAGTGGTTAAAAACATAAGATAACGAATAAGGATAGATTGTGATCGCGTAGCGATCCACGATCTTGTCCGTTGGTTGGACAAGCCCGGCCAATACATAAGGAAATATCTTTTTGGGAAAAAGCGAGGGAAGGGTTACCGAATGGTAAGCGCTGTTTGAAGGGCGGAGCTGTGCCTTAGCCTGTGACAGGCGATAAAAAACAGCTTTCCCATAAAGACAATGTTTTCCTTTGTAAAGTGGACAGAGTGGCTACACCGACTAAACAGACTATCCCGGTGCTTTGATGTATCGAAAAAATTCAACGACCATCATTGATGCCCGGCGGCAGGGACACTCGTAAGGAGGATGAGGATGGGGTCGCTAAGATGAGGATGGCAAGGATGGTGTTGAAGATGGGGTCGGGACATGCTAATCGACCATTTTATCGTCGATATTGCTTGATTTAGAGGCGTTTTTATGGCCAATATCGGAATTTTTCGAAGTAAAAATCCCGAGATAAAATTCAATGAGATAAAAAACAGACTATGGCCAGAGACAAAAGCCACTATTTGCCTGGACAAGTATGGCATATCATATACAGGTGCCATAAAAAAGAATTTTTACTAAAGCTGAAACTCGATCGGACAAGATGGTTACATTGGCTTTATGAAGCTAAGAAGCGGTGCTGGAGTCGTACAATAAGTGCAACAGACTGAAGTTTGAAAAGTGAGTGGGTTGAATAATGGAAAAATACCTCGCGCGCAGTACGTACATCGATTTTGATCATCCCCTGGTAACTCAAAAAGCTTTGGAGCTTTCTTCCGGCTGCCGTTCGGATGTTGAGACTGCAAAAAAATGTTATGAATTTGTGCGTGACTCAATAACGCATAGTTGGGATCATTGCCAGAATCCGGTGACTTGCAGGGCTTCTGAAGTATTGAAATACCGAACCGGATATTGTTATGCAAAGAGCCATCTGTTAGCCGCACTTTTACGAGCGAATAAAATCCCTGCCGGTTTATGTTATCAACGCCTGGCAATTGAAAAGGAAGGACAGTCGTACAGTTTACACGGACTTAATGCTGTATATCTCAAGGAATACGGTTGGTATCGCATTGATGCCAGAGGCAATAAGCCAGGTGTTAGCTCCGATTTTTGTCCACCAGTTGAAAGACTGGCATTCCGCATTCTTGATACCAAGGAAGCTGATTTTCCCGAGATATGGCCTGAACCACTTCCGATGGTTGTGAGAATATTGACTGAGTGCAAGTCCGTCGAGGAGGTTTATCAAAACCTGCCCGATATTGAAGTTATAAAATGACAACCATCTCCCGCACCTTATTTGGCGTAAAAGAATGTGACGAAATTGAAGGGGTACTTCGCACATCGACAATACCACATCGATCAGGAAAAAGGCCGATGATAAATCAACGGACAGTGGTTGTCACGGACAAGTTGAACAGACAATTCCGGTAATTTTTCATGGGCACCGACGATCAGCAAGCCGCCCGGCAGCAAAGTTTTTATGATTCGTTCAGCGGCACAGCCAAGAATTGGCTGTTGATAATAAGTCAGCAGATTATTGCGCAGGAAGATTATCTGGAACCCACTCTGTGGAGGATCATCGAGCAGGTCGTGCTCATGCCAGCTTATTGGCGTTTTAAAATGCGGCAGTATGGTGTAGTTGTTTCCGGGGAGCCGGTTGAGGCAGGACTGGATGCATTCAGGGGGAACGTTCTTGAGGCTGCTTTTGCCGTATATTGCCTTCCGGGCACGATCGAGACACAGTGGATTTGCGTCGGTTGCAATAATTTTTAAGTTATTTCGGAGTTGCAGTCTGTCCCATAAAATGGCCAGGCTGTATGGTTCTTCTCCACAGGCGCAGCCGGCTGACCAGACTTTCAGCTCCTGTGGAAAATGTGATGCCAGTTCAGGCAACAGGCGGTTTTCAAGATGCTGCCATGCCTGTGTGTCTCGAAAAAATCTGCTGATGGTCACCAGCAGGTGCGCCTGGCACTTATTATATTCCGTCCGGTTTTGGTCAAGAATTGCGAGGTAATCTTCAAGGGTAGTGCAGTCAAACTCCTCCATATGTCTGCGGAGCCGTTTGATCACACCTTTTCGCACCTTTCGGTAGCCCTTCCAGGGTCTATTGAAATATTCCAATAACATCCTGAAATTATTATCATCCATCATGCCGGACACGCTCCTGGTCTTGCCTGCATCACTGGGAAATATTCTGCCCCGGACTGTGGGGATCCCGGGGCTTCTGTAAAAAGCTTACCATTTCCTTCCACCAGGGGGGCCGCGAATTGTAGTTGAGGGTGACGTCGGCCTTCCTGAACCCATAATCTTTTCGGGCCGGAATAGGAGTCTTAGAGCTGATAGCCAAGTGATGGGGGAACGATTTCGTCGGCTCCGGCGATGAGAAATGCAACCGGCCCGCCATAGCCTTTGAGCGATTCCACATAATCGTAACGATCCCGCAGCAGCAAGGCAATCGGGAAAATGGGATAATGTACCTTGCCCACATCGACAAGGCTGGTGAACGGGGTAATCAGCAGAACGCTTTTGGTTCGTGCGGAATATTGATTCTCCAGGGAGGCGGCAACGCAGGTTCCGATTGATTCTCCAACCAGAAACAGCTGGTCGTAGTCCTGATTGAAAAGACTCGCCACCGCCACGCCTGCTGTGGCCTTGATCTGTTCTTCGGATGGTTGGCCTTTTCTCGCCCCATACCCCGGATATTCAAAAAGGATAGTGCCGGAAGGATAACCTTATTCAGTAAGTATTTCCGGCTTCAAGCCGACGATAAAGCCACCCCAGTGCCGGTCATTCACAGTAATCGGCATCGAGAGATCGTTGAGGACCTCTCCGGTGTCGCGCATATAGGTCTGGAACAGCATGGGTGACGTTTTATTAGTCGCCCTGCGAATATCGCATTGGGTGTCGAAAAAGAAACGCATATTGCGACTCTGGAGAAGGTCAACGTCGTACTTGCCGGTCAAGGGTTTTGAAACATGGGAATGATGCACTGCCAGGTAACCTTTTCTGTCCACCGGGATGGAGTAGATACAACCTGGGATCTCTTTCAGGATTTTGTCAACATAGTCCTGGAGTTCTTTGACGATGGCTTCGGTATAGGCACAAGTGAGTTTCTGTGGCTTGGTGTTCGGGATGGCTTTATAATTCTCATCGAAGACATTGATGCCTTTTTTACTTATCCTGTGCAGCACGTCCTGAACATGGTCCCGGTGGCGTTGGACCATTGGGATAATGTTATCCAACATGCCCATGCCGGTCCGATAACCGGCGACCATTTCCTGCATTTTTTCCGTGATTTCCGTGAGTCCCCCAACGGTCTTACCGGAGGTCTCCATATCGGTGAAGACCTCATGGGATAGGACATTGATATTCCCAACCTTCTCGTTGACTTCGTTGTTGGTCAGTGACAATTCTTCAATGGCCGCTGAGATCTTCAGTAGTTGGTCATTGGTTTCCTCGAAATCGCCGATCATACCTTTAAAGTTGGCGGCTGTGTCTGAAACTGTATTATTCACCTCCATGCTGGCATCAATTATGGTGTTGCTCTCCGATTTCGTCTTGTTGACTATTGCAATCATGTTGTTGATTTTATTTGATATATCCTCTGTAGCCGGTTTGATCTGCTTGGCCAGGTTGCGGACTTCTTCGGCCACCACGGCAAAACCTTTGCCATGTTCCCCGGCACGGGCCGCTTCTATGGTTGCGTTGAGTGAGAGCAGGTTGGTCTGATCGGACATCTCATTTATCACGGCAATGATGTCCATTATGCTTCCCGAATTCCGGTTCAGTTCATCGATAGTTTCACCAAAACTAGTGACGGTCCGATTAATGGCCGCCACCTTTTGGGCAACTGTTTCCAACTCCTTGAAGGATATTCGTACCTTGTTGAGGTTGGCGCTGGTATTTTCCGAGACATAGGTGGTGTTCTCGGAGATTTCTTTGATGGCCAGGTTGCCATCGGTACTGGAAACGGTGACCTGTTCAGAAAGTTCCCTCTGTTGGCTGGTCTTGGTTCCGGCCATATCAACCGCTTTCAGAACATGGGCGCTGCCAATGGCGATTCGAATACCTGACTTTCTTATATCTTCAATGATCCGTCGGATATTGGTCATCAAAGCGTTATATCCGATGGAGACATGCCTTAGTTCCGGGTAGGGCAGGGCCTTGATGTCTTCCGACCAGTCGACATGTCCGTCAGCCAGGCGCTTGAAAATCTCATCTACCTGGTGCATGGGCTTGACCGCCAGATAGCCAAGCATCATCCAGATAAGCAGACTGATAAGCGTAATGATGAGAAATCCGATCCCTGTGGTCGCGATGCACCACCGGGTCGTGGAGACAATATCTGCTGTCTGACCGGGATCTGCTGCCAGGTCAAGGATCTTAAAAAGAAGGTACAGGTTTACTGATGACAATATTACTTGAATGATGATGACGAGGGAAATTGAGGCAACGGCCCGCTTGATGCGTGAATGAAAAGGAGAGGATTCTAGGAAATTCCATAGTGCGTGGATGGTATGCATGGCTGCTCCTTCATGACCAGGTGAATCGGACGCATCAATTTCTCTGTTAACAATACTGTGCGTAACCTATAAAAGAATGAACAATTTCAAATTGCTCTTAATTCATGATAGCAAAAACTTCATCGATTTACCAAGCACTTAGTTTGAAAAACACCACATTATCATGCCGCTATTACCCCGAATCACTTTCCCGAACATTTCCGGGTATCTGGGAGACTTCCGAGAAGAGGTGTTTCTCAGTCTACGCTTACAGACATTGTTTTTGACAATAACTTGGGCCTGAGGAATGGGATGAAATCAGAAAGGCCACCAGAGGTAATTATGCTATCGGTACCGATAGATTTCCGAAAGATTCTACGAGGAAGTGAGTAAAATGTTAGTTATAAGGTGGATGTCCCCGGAATATCGTCCGGAACATCCGTACCCGAAACAACCCAGTCCAGGTGAGCAAAATTGGCTATCAGCTGGAGGGCGAAAAGGCGTACCTGTTGTTGCCATCCTCCTTTCTCGCGTTATTCGATACTTGTTTCGTCCTCTGTTCCGAGACCCAGATCAGCAATTAATCCGGATCGAAAACTGCTCATCGCGAACTGCAGTAAGATCCAGTTAGTCTCCGGGGTCGGCGTCTGATTATCGAAGTCACTTTTCCAGGAATTCACGTAACTTTCGAGTGACTCCGGGCGGGTTCGACCGTCTTTATCTCTAAAATGCTGGGATTGAAGATTACGGAGTGCTTGCACAGGACGTTCAGAGGTCGCGTAAAGAAGTTCGCCGGAAGGGCGTCTGAATGTGGCCTCGCGCAAAATTGAGAAATTAAGAATTTCCTGAACGAGGAAGTAACGGTTTTTAGAGGCTTTTTTGAGTACCAAGCCGTGTTTAAAATACCATTCTTTGAGAGCCTCGGAAGTTTCTTTACTGTTAAGATCAGACGACGGACCGAATAGATTAAGGCAGCCCGTGAGGGTCCATATCTCTCCATATCCCGCGCTTCGGCTTAATTCTGTCCGCTCGATCCTCCTCAGTGAAGACTCAAGAAGGCTCTGTTTTCTTTTGCCCAGGTAAGCCATGCAGGCTGAATAAATCGACCCGACGAGCGCAAGTCCTCCTGTGATCAGCGCAGCCCATGTTTTCGGATCATCAGCCATAGGAATTTACCCCGAAAAGTATAACAACTTATAAGAGAGACCATAGCTACGAGAAGCCTTTCCAGGCAGGAGAAACAGGTAGTCTTGAATCCAACACCTGAAAATCCATGGCGCTCAAGTATTTTTGCCACGCACTGCGCACTACCTTCTTTGGCGAAGACAACTCTCACTGGAGTTCTTTGGGATTTTTGCAACACTCTCCTCTTCAGGCTATTTTTATCATTCCTTAATCATAGCACAATGGCTAATTGTGCTGAAACCCGTACACCTACTCCTTTTGATCATTCAAAAAGCGGCGGGAGATCCTTGTGATCTTCCTTAATAATTCAGGAAGATCAAGGCTAAATATTCATTGGATATGGAGTTTCTAAGTGATCCCGGCTCTCTGATCGTTTCGACCTGACTTTTCCAGCGCTTTGAACAGGCATTGAATCGCGCCGCCGCAAAAACCAGTTAGTACCAGGTCTTGAAATATAAGATTCCGAACATACAGCGACAGTAATGAAGCTGAAGATTTTCAGTATTTTTATACTCTGTTAAGATTGCTGAATAAATTAGCTTACAACTAGCTAATCAACTGAAATAATTACGGAACATACCAGTTTTTGTTTTCAGCGTAATAATAATTGTGAAAGTTTTCTTGAAAAGGTAGTTTCAATACATCGGATTGGATGTCTCTCCGTTGGAATGGGCTTTTTGGGAGAGACCGAAGAAAACGATTACTATCACCCACCTGAGGTTATCTGGAGCAGGAACTGCTGGCTTTGGCCGGTGACCTGCTCGGCTCAGAGCTCAGGCAGCCGTTACCATTTACCCGAACACATACTCATTTGATTATGAAAAATACCACAACTAAACACGGAGCTCGAAAACAGGCCAGGACGCATGTATATGTCTATCATTGGGATCGTATCATTGGTGCCGCCGTCGTATTCCTGGTGCTGGTGGGCTTGCTTGGTTATAGACTTTATTTATGGTCCGATTCCTCACCCAAGGAAGAATCTGATATGGCAGAAACCCTGTCTAAGGCAGCGGTTGCAGAGGTAGACAGCTTCTCGCCGGCGCTTGCTGAGATAACTGATTCAAACTCTAACTCACAGGATAAGCGGACTCCGCTATTAAATAAGGCTATCACCGCGGAGGATAATCCAGCCCAACAATTTTCTGAAAACAAACCCCTGGAAACTGAGCCATCTTCACCAAAAATGGCGAACTTCTCGACAGCTAATCATACCAACGAGGAAACACTGGAAGCGAAGTTGGTTAACGAAAAGGAACTTGAAGACTCCCAGCCGGCAAAGGTCGCACAGCCCTCTGAGGATATACCGGCAATTCCCATCAAGGAAGGGCTTTCCGAGCATCAGGCAGAGATTCCTCAAAATACACCTTTGCAACCCCAAAGAGAAAGCCCGGAAAGTGCCGTCACAACGCGTCCAGCCGACTCTCGAAGCGGCCATTTCCAATTGAAAGAGCTCAAAATCCTTGAGCCTTCGGTAAAGCGCTTTTTGCTTGCGGGATCCGTATCGAATAGAGAACCCAAGGGTGAGCTGAATGAAATCAGTTTCACTGCTGATGGGAGCGCCGCAGTCTGGGTGTACAGCGAGATTATCGATAAAAAGGGTAGCCGGTACAAATATATCTGGCTGCATGGTGGTAACCCAATTGCCACAATACCTGTCAACGTCGGGAGCAATCGATGGCGCAGTTATTCGAGTAAAAACATCAAAAAATCGATGAGTGGGCACTGGCGAGTGGAATTGCAGGATGGTGAAGGCCGTTTGTTGGCCAACGTTGACTTCTTTCTTGAATGACTTACCAAGCACTGTCCAGACAATGGATATGCGTTGATTGCAAAAAATTTAAGAGTGGTCCGGATTGGCACAGCCTGTTCCATAAAATGGCCGGGCTGTATGGTTCTTCTCCACAGACACAACCGGCGGATCAGACGTTCAGCTCCTTTGGAAAATGTGAAACCAATTCAGGCAACAGACGGAACTCGTCCATGTGTTTGCGGAGCCGTTTGACCACACCTTTTCGTACTTTCCTGTAACCTCGCCAGGGTCTATTAAAATATTTCAATAATTTCCTGAAATCATAATCATCTATCCTACTGTACTCGCTCCTGGTTAGATTGGAATCACTGAGTTACATTCTGCTCCGCTTATTATATATTTTGTAAACTGTAGTACAGTTTCTTATGCAATAATTACCAATTGTTATGGGTTGCCACGGTACTATATCTTAGTTGTTGTGCAAAATACATCTTTTCTTGCCATTGCCTCTCCTTTGAGCTTGTCATAACTTAATACAATAACATTGATGGCGTCGTAAAAACTCTTCATCTGCTTCATTGTACGCCCGCAGGAAGTGCCCGTGGGGTAAAATGTTTTCCGCCATTTTCAGCCAAAGAAAGAAGGCATGATGCATGCAATTTTGGCCAGGAGAATGAGGAGAAAATCGGGAGTTCATTGCCGGAGTTCATAGCAATACCTCATGGGGGATATGTGTTGTCAGGAAATTCTCTTCCCTATAAAGGTGGGGGAAGAATTTCTAACGTACCTACAATGAATAGGAGGCTGCCATGGCTATACGAGTCTTAATAAAGAGAAAATTCAAGAATGCAAATCCAAAAAATGTATACGAGGTAATTTATCATTTTCGACAACTTGCCACAAAACAAAAGGGCTATATCTCTTCTGAATCATTGAATAGTTGTGATGATCCGAATTTGATTCTCGTGCTATCGATGTGGCAGAGCAAGGAAGATTGGGACAGATATATGAATAGTGCGGACCGCAAAGAAGCCGAGAAGAAATGTTCAGATCTATTCGAAAGGCCGCCGGAATATGAAGCATTCCACTTAGGTCTGGATTTTGAACAATAAATGATAGAGCTTTTCTCCGGCAAACCGGAAAAGTGGGGTCGTTGCCAATATTCCCCCTTGAGAAGTGATTACATCCGCCATTGCCTGCACGGACGATGAAGCTGAGAACTCATGTAATAGACGCGAAGGGGATCGCAGTGCCGGGTGCGAAATGATAGTCGTTTCCCTGGCACTTTTGGCGATACCTTGCGCCGCTTGCATAGTATTGTGCAGCACAAAGAATTTAGGGCAAGTATCTGGCAAAAATGCAATTGTAGTAATCAATCAGTAATATCGCCGTACTCATACAATGGACAACATCGGTAAATTTATACTGGTTATAGGTGTATTGCTGGTTATCGTCGGCGGACTTATCTGGATGTTCGGCAATATTTTCAGCTGGTTCGGTAATCTTCCCGGCGATATTCATATCAGGCGTGCGAACTTTCAGTTCTATTTTCCTATCACCAGCATGATCCTGCTGAGTGTCTTTGTCTCTTTTGTATTGTGGCTTATTCGTAAGATTTTTTGATTCGAAACGGCGCCGTCTCGCCCCTGCTTTGGTAATTATTTGTCTTACTTTCAGCTATGGCCGTGGTCTTTTGCTGTTAAAAAGCATTATGCTGAAAAATACTTTCATTTAAATTGAACTATTTGTTGAATTATTTTTTAAAATTGATATTTTCCTCCTCTTGATTTACGTAGCAGGTGGTTGGTTGTTGAGTTCAATTTCCATGCAAGGTCATGCAGGAGAGTCGTTTTAGAAAACTGGTGTAGACTGTAAATTGCAAGTGAGCATTCCCCTCTGAACATCATTTAGTTTCCTCTCGATTTTTCGCCAAGGTTAAAATTTTCCTCATAGAGCCTCCAGCCTTTTCAGACATTTATTGATATTTCTCTACGGCCAGGCGCATCACTCGATTGTCGGGTATTACCTCCGTAGTTTTTATTTTTTAGTATAAGGAGAAGTACTGTGCACATTTCAGAAATTTTCAAGCGCAATTCCATTGCGTTCAGTTATGAACTCTTTCCTCCGAAAAGCAAGGAGGCCGCCGAGCAGCTGTTTTCCACTATCAGCGATCTATCGCCGCTGGAGCTATCGTACGTGAGCGTCACCTACGGTGCCGGAGGTTCGACCCGCAACCTGACCCATGACCTGGTGTTGCGCATCCAGAAAGATACCGATTTAACCGTGGTTTCCCATTTGACCTGCGTTGGCTCCACCCGGGACGAAATCAAATCGATTCTGGATACTTATGTAGACAGCGGGATAGAGAATATTCTGGCTCTGCGGGGAGATTCACCACAAGGGCAGGGGCCTTTCAAACCGATAGAGGGAGGTTTCAGGTATGCATATGAATTAGTGGAATTTATCCGTAAGCACTACCCCCATATGGGCATCGGTGTAGCTGGATTTCCCGAAGGGCATCCCGAAACGCCCAACCGGCTGCTGGAGATAGATTACCTCAAGGCGAAGGTTGACGCCGGCGCTGACTATATCTGCACGCAGCTCTTCTTTGATAACAACGAGTTTTATGATTTTTGCGAACGTTGTGAACTGGCCGGTATCCGGGTGCCCATCGTGGCAGGGGTTGCGCCGATCACCTCGGTAAAGCTGATGAAACGAATGGCCGAAGTGTCCGCCGGCACACGTTTTCCTGCGCGGCTGATCAAAGCCATGCAGCGTGCCGAGGATGAAGATTATGAGGCCAAGGTTGGGATCCATTGGGCGACCGAGCAGGTACGTGACCTGATCGATCATAATACCAAGGGAGTGCATCTGTACACCCTGAACAAGTCTAATGCCACCCGTCAGATTTATGATTCACTGGGTGTGACTACAACCCGCGGGCTGATCTGATTGATGGACTCGTAAAAAGCCCGATCTACGTCGTTGTAGATCTGAAACGAGGATTTGCCGTACCACATGTACTGCCAAATCCTCGTTTCAGATACTACGCCTAGTATATCGAGCTTTTTCCAGAGCCCATCTCAACAACTTCGATGACTTTTTACGCGTCCATCAACATTTGCGATCTGAAACGGCAATGAGCTGTACCATGTACTAGCAAATTGCCGTTTCAGACTCTACGCCTCGCAAATCGAGCTTTTTCCAGAATTCATTCCTGCTCATAAATCTGATGTTTTTTATTTAGCCATCGCTGGTTTCAGCTACGAGATTTTCAGAAACCGCATTGCCATCAAACCGGTTTTTGACGGAAGCGGCGAGTTCCTTCCATATTTAGAGCAGAATTTTGTCAGACCAGTGCACGGCAAATTTGACAAGGCCGGTAAAGTGTTTGAGCTTCAGCTTCTCCTTGAGGTTTTCCCGGTAAGTCCCGATAGTTTTGATGGAAAGATGGAGCCGGTCGGCGATCTCCTTGGTCGAAAAACCCTGGCCGATCAAACGCAGCACCTCGAGTTCCCGGTTGGTGAGGATATCAAGAGGTGACTTACTGCCCACGCTCTGCGGGTTCATCAACCTCTTGAACACCTTTTCCTTGACCGTATCGCTAGCATAGATATCACCTTTCAGGACATGGCGGATGGCCTCGACAACTTTCGGGATGGCCTCCTGTTTCATGATATAGCCATAGGCTCCGGCAAGCAGTGCCCGCTCGGCATACAGCGATTCATCATACATGGAGAGCACCAGCGTAGGCAACCCCTCGTATTCCTTTTTGATTTCCTGGACTAAATCCAGGCCGTTGCCGTCTTTCAGGGAAATGTCGATGATGATGAGATCAGGACGCAGGTCGGCGATCGCCGCGCAGGCTTTTTTCATCGATTCGATGGCACCGCAAACCACCAGGTCGGGCTCCTTGTTGATCAACTCGCTCATGCCGAGACAGAAAATGGGATGATCGTCTATAATCAGGACCTTATATTTTTCTCGTGGCGTCATCGGTTCTCTCCCGGATTGAATTGTTCGTGGCGGATCATCTCCGGCTTTTTCATGAATATATGAATAGTCGTGCCTTTTTCCCTGCTGCCGGCGACCTCGAGGAAGGCTCCGATCACCAGCGCCCGGTATTTCATGATCTGCATTCCCATACCTTTTCCACTCTGTTGTTTATCGATACCATGGCCATCGTCAGTGATTAACAGGTGAAGATACTCGTGTTCCTCTTCGAGCGAAATATCAATCATTGTTGCTTCGGCGTGCTTCACGGCGTTGTTTACGGCCTCCTGCACGATATAGTAGAGGTGGGTGGCAAGAGTGTTGTCCGTGATATTGAGGGAGTCAGCCCCCTTGAAAGTGCAGCGGATCTTGGCAGTCATTTCGGTGTGTTCGGCAATCTGGTTCAGGGCCGAGTGCAGGCCGTAGGCGACCAGATGCACCGGGCAGAGACCCTGGGACAGGCCCCGGGCCTTGGTTGCGGCATCATTTATCAGGCTGACAATCTTATCTGCGAGACCGGCGCCTTCACTGTTGTTTTGCTTCAAGGTGGAGTGCAGCGCCGAGGCCAGGCCGCCTATGCCGATGAGGTGTGGACAGAGGTCGTCATGGAGATCCTGGCCGATTGTCCTGCGGACGTTATCGCCGATGTCCATCAGCTGCTTCGTCAACCTCTTTGTCTCGGTTATATCGCGGAGAATCACCACACTGCCGGCAAGCTGCTGGTTATGATCCTTGAGGGCGCCGCCGCTGATGCTGACATAGCGGATGTCCCCTGACTTGGTGTAGCGTTTGGTTTCCGTCGCCGACAGCACCCCGCCTTTTTTAATGGCTTCTATCATGAACCGCGTTTCCGGCCAGTTTTCCTGAGGAACGAAATGGTCCATCTTATTGCCCAGGCACTCGGTAAGGCTCCAGCCAAAAACCTGGTGAAACGCAGGATTGAAATAGGTAACCCGGCCTTCCGTGTCATAGGTGATGATCGGGTCGGCCGCGGAAGCCATGACCGAGCGGTAACGCTGTTCACTCAGTCTGAGGTTTTTTTCCGTCTCCTGTCTCACCTCAATCTGTTGTTTCAAATCGCTGTGGGACTGGCCAAGCTGTTCCATGAACCGGTTGAAGTATCGGGCAAGCTTGCCTATCTCATCTTTTGAACTGACTTCCATCCTGAGACTCAGGTCGCCCTTGCCGGCATTGTCGAAATAGTCCATCAGTTTCTGCAGCGGATTGGTAATGGAGTTGCTGATTTTATAAGAAAGTGACAGGACCAGGAGCATAGTCAAGAGAAAAGCAGCCAGCACCAGGGTGCCGATGGTCCGGAGCGGGTGATAAAATTCGTCAAGATAACTGGCTGCCCCGACGACCCAGTCATATTCTTTGATGGAATTGAAAAAACACAGTTTCAAACGAGCCTTTTTCTCCCCGGGATTCTTCCAGGGGTAGATCAGCTGGCCGTTTTTTCTTTTGATAATCTCCGCGAGATATTCATTCGCCTGCCCGTCAGCCGACAGGATATTGATACCTTCCAGCTTTGGATGGATAATTGCCTTGCCGTCGGTGTTCATAACGAAGGCATATCCGGTTTTGCCGAACTTGAAGTCGAGAACGCTCTGTTTGAAATCGTCGACATTGACCAGCCCCTTGAATTCCTCCCGATAGGAGGAGACGGCGATAATCCAGTCCCATGGCTGGAAATGTAGCATATACAGGGCCTTCGGCCTGGTGACATCCTCCCCGGGATTTTTCCAGTCATACTCAAGATACCCTTTTTTTCTGGTAAGCACGTCCTTTACAAAAGCAAACCCGGAAACATCGGTTCCCAGCAGAGCCGGTTGCGGGTGGACGACAACGATTCCTTTGCTGTTAAGGCAATAAATATAGCCGGATTCACCGATGGTCTGGCTGAGCAGCACTGTCGCCGCCTTTGCCCGTGCCTCTTGGTCCGACAGCAGCCCTTGTTGGCTTTGCCGGTACATGGAATCGACAATTTCCACATTTTTTTCAGCGACGCCGCGGAGATAATTTTTTACTGACACTGCGGCGGAGGTCTGAACCAGATTGTAGACTGCCGTGGTGGTGTTCTGCAGTTCGCTTTCGATATTCTTTTTCAGAGAATCGCGTATTATTGCATAGATGGTGGCAAAAGCGATGAAAAGGGAGAGGGCGTATAGAAGAGTATAATACAAAAGGAGCTTATGCCGAATCCGGGTCAAAACAAACATAACCTTCACATCCTCAGCTTGAAAAGGAAACCGTTGCGATCAATATCTGTTGAATCTACCCGAAATCCGGTGACAGGAAAAGAATTCGCCGCTTACTCCTGTAAAAACTCTTCGTTCGGATGCTCTACGACCGGTTCATACTGAAGATTTTGAGAGAGGGGAGAGAAAAAATAAAGGGCTGGGACGATTCTTTTATCAATCGATTGGTGGATGGAGTGACCAAAAGCTGAGGAATCGTCTTTGCCCTTTAAAATGTCCGACCATGCAATTACATCTGTATATTCATTCTTCTGGCGTGTTCGTTGAGTTCTTCGCGAAAATCGGGATGAGCGATTGAGATCAGCGCCTTGGCCCGCTCCCAGGTCGACTTGCCCTTGAGG
Source organism: uncultured delta proteobacterium (assembly GCA_963835305.1). Lineage (GTDB taxonomy): Bacteria > Desulfobacterota > Desulfobulbia > Desulfobulbales > Desulfocapsaceae > Desulforhopalus_A. Next base: position 786,416 of record CAWIEU010000001.1, on the reverse strand, counting down.
TTGATTATCCCGTACTCCGTGACGACATAGTTGACCATAACCCGGGGCAGGGTAGTGATAGTCCCGGGATCGAGGAAGGGTTTAATCCGCGACCGTCTGATTCCTTCCTTGTCCACCACCGAAGATGCAAGGCAGATAAAAGCCTTGCCGCCCTGGGAGTGGTAACAACCGTAGGTATAATCCAGTTGTCCTCCAGTCCCGGAGATATGCCTGGTACCGCAGGATTCTGACGACACCTGTCCGAAGAGGTCGATCTCCAGAGCGTTATTAATGGCAATCGCCTTGTCGTTGGCGGAAATTTTCTCCAGATGATTGGTATAATCCACCGGAAAACTGCTGCAGGAAGAGTTGTGATCGAGAAAATCATAGAGCTTTTTGGAACCGAGAGCAAAAGTATAGACAAATTTACCGGCGTCGTTTTTCTTTTTTCGGTTGGAAATACAACCCGCCTCGTAAATATCGACAAAACTGTCGCAGAGCATTTCCGTATGCACGCCGAGATCGCGAAGGGATGAGGCGGCGATAAGTTTACCGATGGCATTGGGCATGGCTCCGATGCCAAGCTGCAGGCAGGAGCCATTCTCAATCTGGGAAACCACGATCTCGGCGATCTGCTGATCGATATCGGTAATCACCGGCTCGGACAGACAGAAGAGCTCCTCATGATCGCTTTCCACCACGGCATCGACCTCGGAGATATGTACCTGTTCCTCGTTACCGCCGTAGCAATAGGGCATGTTCTCGTTGACCTCGACGATAACTTTTTTCGCCGCCTTGATCTGCGCCCTGGTAAAGGAGTTGGAAACCCCGAAATTGAAATAACCCTTGCTGTCCATGGGGGTAGTCCGAAGCAGCATGACATCAGTGGTAATATCATTTTTTTCATAGTAACCCGGTCCTTCATGGTAGAGCAAGGGAATATAGTTGCAGGCCTTTTTATCATGAAGTTTACGGTCGGCTCCGGTGAAATGCCAGCTGTTGTAGCTGAAGCTGTGCCCATCGGGATCAGCTTTTGCCACTGCCGCGAGACCGGGAAAACCGAGAGCGCGGATTTTTACATTTTCCACCTCTCCGGCTCTTTTTGCCAGTTCCTTGTCCAGAGTTATGGGAGTGGCGAGAAAACAAGCATAATCAACCCAATCTCCGGTTTTGATGGTCTGCACCGCTTCACTGGGAGTCATTAACTTGCTGCTGTATGTTTGTGCGTATTTCACGACAATCTCCTTTTGCATGGTGGTCTTCTCTTTGGTCCTCCAGTTGCCTGCTGAAGGAGTCTGTTTCATTGGCTGTAACAATAGAAGATTTGCCGGCTTTTTGGCAATCGGCTGGAGACTGAATGTCGTCAGGGGATTTTTCTGAGGAGAACTAAGCTTATCACCTAGGAGGCAGGACGTACGACAAAGACAAAAAGAAAGGAACTTCCGCCGTCCCTTTCTTTTTGCACGAGCTTTCCGGAATTATTTCAGCTTCCACTCGGGGTTTCTTTTTCCCAGGAAGGCGGCAACTCCTTCTTTGGCGTCGTCGGTGGTGCACAACCGGGCAAAGGCCTCGTTCATATACTGGAACTGCTTCTGATAGTCCATGTCTTCGGATTGATAGAAGGCGCTTTTGGCGATCTGCACGGCAAGCGGGCTTCTTTTAGCCAGATCCTCCGCCCAGCTAAGGGCAGCCTCATCAAGTTCTTCGTGGGCAACGACCCGGTTCACCAGGCCGAGAGCAAGAGCTTCCTCGGCTTTCAGCAGATTGCCGTAGAGCAGCAGTTCCAGGGCTTTCTTGCGTCCCACGCAGCGGGCAACCGGCAGGATCGGACCAACGCAGTTGAGCCCGACGTTGATTGCGGTAAGCCCCATCTTTACCCGCTCCGAGGCAATCACCAGATCTGCCGCCGCAGCGAGTCCCATGCCGTTGGCAGTGGCCACGCCCTGCAACTGGGCGATGACCGGTTTTTTCATGGTGGAGATTGTCACTAGTGGGTTTTCCATCCACTCGATCCACTCCCGGTATTGTGTTGCGGATTTACCGGAAAGTTCATTGACATCTATCCCGGCACAGAATGCCCTTCCAGAGCTTTTCAGGAGGATGACCCGGACATTGCTGTCCGCCTCCATGGCCAGGAGTGCGGAATGCAGCTCACCAGCCATCTGGCTGGTGAACGTATTCAGCTGTTCCGGACGGTTAAGGGTTATAATACCGACATGTTTTTCTGTTGTTTCCACGAGAACTGTTTCAAACACCACAAGACACCTCCATTGAGTAGATTCTTGACCTGATTTTTCTCTGGTTCAACCGATTGATACGCTTCGCAATTGAAGCTTGTTAATTATCCATCCGAAAATTTAGGTTTTCGCGAGTTTGTCACGAGTTAGTCATTTCATGTTTTCTGTGAATACATTTAATGACCGTACTTATCACCAAAAAACACGGGGACTCAATCCTCTTTTATCTGTTCCGTATCACCACAACCGCCAGAATACTTTGCCGTCTTTTTTTTCTCCCCGGACTTTTTCCATATGGCGCAGGGTGGAGAACTCTCGCTGGAGGTCGGAAAGTTGCATTGATCCTCCAAGTTTTTCCAGTAATGTCTCCGGTTCCATCGAACCATGATCTTTGAGAATTCGTAATATTTCTGCTTGGATCGGGGTCAGTTGTTTTGTGTCGCCTGTGAATTTTTCAAAACCTTTAGCGCAGTGAACCGCCCATGGATCACAGGTTTTCATCGGAGACAAGGCTACCATGTAGCAGTCCTCGCAAAGCGTCTGGCCGTGATGGGTTCTTTCGTCACCAGAAGCTATGGTCGCATCACACTTCTCACACTTCATCGTTACCTCCTTTGGTGCTTTGCCTTTTCATGGAGCAGGCAATCATTCTGATTGCGTATATTTTCAGTTGTGGTGCATCATGAAAAATTCGGCATCCTCTATGATATCAAACTGGTGCTCCTGTAGGGCCTTGAACCGCATGGCCATACCCGGTCCCAGTTCGTAAAATTGCCCGGCAACCGCCACTTTGACCCGGCCGGATAAAACCAGGCATACCTCTGATGTATTTTCATGATGTTGCGGATCCGAAAGCTTCCGGTAGCCGGTTCCGGCCCGAATATGGTAGATCTCAAAATTGGGAAACCAGATATGATTGACGTGCATCGCTTTTTCCTGAAAGGTTTTCACCACCGCCTCTTCGCAATGGGCAACCTCCGCGAGCCGGATCAGTTCACTCGATGACAGGTTGAAGGCACTGCTCAGGGCCTGGATGGTTTCCAGAGTCGGATTGCCGACACCGCTTTCAATTTTGGTTATCGTTGCTCTTGTCATGCCCGCCTGTTGGGCTAATTGCTCAGCCGAGAGGCCTTTCTTTAAGCGAAGCGTCCGAATAACTGAAAAATCAAACTTTGTGTTATCTGCCATCAAAAGTCTCCCCTAGAATGTAAATTATACTATACGAAATACACACTATAATCAACAAAAGAAGAAGGCTTATCGACAGGGATCAGCGGGGCAGGATGGGGATAGATGGAGTTCAGGTCTGATCTTTTGTGCCCGCGGCAGACCTCGACGATATTCCTGTGGAATTAGGGAAGCAGGTAGATACTATTCCTTGAGTACAATTTTAATTTGGTATACATATATGATGGACTCGTAAAAACCTAAAAACCAAGGGTGGCTATGTAAAAAACTTCAGATTCGAGGTGCGCCAGTCAAGCCGTGACCATTCGGGTCCGCTCCAAATGGATCTGTCGGTCCGGATAACATTCTTCCCTCTCTGCCGATAACAAGCTATGCCTGATCGAACGAGCCGCATTTTAATTGTTGATGATGATAAGGTTTCCCCATTAATGCTGCAAAAACATCTGCTGCGTCTGGGATATGATGTTACCTGCGCCTACAGTGGTCAGGAGGCGCTAGATCAGCTGGCGCGGCGAATGGTCGATCTGGTTATTTCCGATCTTGTCATGCCGGAAATGGATGGGCTGCAACTGATGCAGACGGCAAAGGAACTTTATCCCAAACTGCATTTTATTTTTTTCACCGCCCGGGGCAGTATCGAAAGTGCGGTAGCGGCAATCAGACTGGGAGCGCTTGATTATCTGGAAAAACCATTCAATGCCGAGACTTTTGATCTCGTGTTGCAGCGCACCTTGAAATTCGGGCGACTCTCCAATGAAAACGCCGAGCTGCGGGAACATTTTCAGGAAAAGTTCAGCTTTCATAACATCGTCACCCGATCGCCGGTCATGCAGCAGACGCTGGAGATGGCTACCCGTGTGGCTGCCTCGCCCAAAACCACCATCAGCCTAACCGGTGAAAGCGGGGTCGGCAAAGAAGTACTGGCGCGAGCAATTCATTTCGAGTCAGGGTGTTCTCCCACCACATTCATGGCCGTCAACTGCGCTTCAATTCCCGAGGCGCTGTTGGAGAGCGAACTGTTCGGTCATGTACGGGGAGCATTTACCGGGGCCGAGCGGGAGCGGGAAGGGAAGTTCAGCCTGGCGCGCGGCGGAACAATACTTCTGGACGAGATTGGCGACATGCCTTTACCGCTGCAGGCAAAACTTCTTCGGGTCCTGGAAGAGCGTACCTATGAAAAAGTCGGTTCCAATACGCCAGTCAAAGCTGATTTCCGGGTGATTGCCGCAACTCACCGTAATCTCGCGGAGATGGTGGAGAAGGGAACATTCCGGGAAGACCTCTTTCACCGGATCAATGTCATTCCCATCGCCATTCCGCCGCTTCGCGAACGCAAGGAGGATATACCCGTTCTTGCTGAATTTTTTCTCAATCTCTTTCGTGAGCATCAGGGCAAGGCGCTCCCCGGTATTTCCAAAAAGGCCATGGATGAAATCGTCGCCTATCCCTGGCCGGGAAATGTCCGTGAACTTCGGAACGTGCTGGAATATGCCGCCATCATGACATCGGATGAACTTATCAGACCCGAACATCTTCGCTTTTCCACTGCCCGGTCATCGGCCGGCACCGCCGAAACCAACAAAATAGATTTTCACATCAGCATGCCTGTGGAAGATCTCTCCATGGAGGCTATCTCTTCGGAAATTTTAAACATTGCTCTTCAGTACTGCGACGGCAATAAATCCAAGGCAGCGGCACTCCTCAAGGTCAATCGTAAAATGTTCTATCGCTGATCCCAGTTGTCCCTTTCTCTCACAATGTGTCCATAGAAGGGACAAGCCTTCTTCTGTAGTAATCAATCAACTTCTTAAAAAGACAGCTATTTTGTCTTTGGCATTCTTTTTGCGACCTCTATCTCCGGAAGCGCCTTTTAATCAACACAATGTCCCAATCATGGACAGAGGACGAAGGGGTAGGAAATGTCGCAAATTGAAGTCGAGCGTTTTTTAGGCAGGCTCATCACCGATGAGGACTTCCGGGCCAGAGCAGCAAGTTCCCTGGAGAATGCCTGCTACACCAGTGGATTTTCTCTTTCAACAGCCGAGATGTCGTTTCTACGCAGCATCAATTATGTGCTGATCAATTTGATTGCGGAAACCATTGACGATTCCATCAAGAGATCTGAATTCAACAATTCCTATTGGCAGGATTGCTAAGCAGAAGTGCTGAGGGGCAAGCGGATGGGTGTAACACATATTTTTTTTGGTGTTTAGGTATCACGAGAAGGAGCAGGCATATGTCGGAAATAATACTCATTGTCGATGATGATCACAGCATGCTTGAGTATGCCCAGCACGTATTGCAGGGTGTTGGAAGCAAAGTGGTGATCATGAACGATCCGGTAGCTGCTCTGGAATTTCTTGGGCGTGAGGAAGTTGCGGTTCTCATTTCCGACAACAATATGCCGGTCATGTATGGGCTGGAGCTGATCGAAAAGGCCAACACAGTAGCTTCGGAGACGGTAAAGATCCTTATGTCGGCTTATACCGATCTGCAGATGGCCCTCTGTGCGATCAATAAATGTCAGGTATTCAAGTTTGTGACAAAGCCATGGGAATCGCAGGATATGATCAATACAGTACATGATGCCCTGCGCAGATACCATACCTTGCAGATTCTCCGGCGGGAAAATGAGAACATACTTCGTTCCCTCGCCCAGACCATAGAATTGAAAGACCCATGCACCCGCGGACATTGTGACAGGGTTGCTGGCCTTGCGGTTCAGATCGCCAGGTCACTTGACCTGTCCACAGATATGCAGAGGGAGATCAAATACGGCAGCTGGCTGCACGATTGCGGCAAGATCGGCATACCGGAAAGTGTGCTGAACGCTGAACGAAAGCTTGAGTCCGAGGAATTTGAGATAATTAAAAAACATCCCGGCTGGGGAGCGGATGTCGCTCGCAAAGCCAATCTTTCAACCGTGATCGTCAACATCATCCTGTGCCATCATGAACACTTTGACGGCACAGGCTATCCAAATGGTTTACGCGGCGAAGAGATTCCCCTGGAGGCAAGAATCGTCTCGGTGGCTGACGCATTCGATGCTTTGTCCTCCGATCGGCCATACAGAAAGGGGATGGAATTCGAGGAAGCCATCAGAATCGTTATCTCTATGAAAGGCAAGGAACTCGACCCGGTTCTCGTTGACCTCTTTATAGACAGCGAGGCTTTCATGATCAAAGAAGATGAACAAAAACAAGGGGGTAATGTTATGATTACAGATCAGAATAAGATACATAAACTCGTGCTGAATGGGGACTTTTCCGTAGCCGGAGTCAATGATCAGCTTTCAATCCTGGCAGAGCAACTGGGCGAAGCGATCGAAGTCGCAGCAGATTCCCCTGGAGGAGACTTTGCCTATGAAGTTGATCTACGTGGAGTGCAATCGCTTGATACCTGTGGTTGTCAACTACTGGCAGTTCTCATGCACAGCCTCAGAAGACGAGGCGTAGAGAGGTTTTCCTTCAAACTTAGCGATGCTGATCGGGGTAAAATCCAGGCGCTCGGTTTTGCCGAGCAAATTTTTGCCGGTGAGTGTTCATGAGTCTGAGTGACCAGGATAAACTGGATATCAATATCGGACAATTCAACCAGGTATTCTTCGAGGAGTGCGCTGAACACTTGGCGGAAATGGAACAAATTCTCATATCGCTTTCCAATGGTGATCCGGATGAAGAACAACTGAATGCGATCTTCAGAGCCGCTCATTCGATAAAAGGTGGCGCAGGTATGTTCGGCTTTGCGGACATGACCATCATAACCCATGTGCTGGAAACCCTGCTCGATAAGCTGCGCACGAATGAAATTCCATTTTCGGCTTCAATGATAGATCTCTTTCTCGAGGCGGGCGATGTCATAGCCATGCAGCTGGCCGGACATCGGGATGGGACTGAAGTGGACATGGCAGCGGTTGATCGCATTCGGGATAAATTACAACAGATGAGTGAAGGAGTTAAAGATACGGATATTCTGCATTCTGCAGAGAATATTCAGGAAGCTGTCATAGCGGATGGCGATTCAACTCCGGCTGGTTGCTCTGACCGTCGTTACAATCTGGTATTCACACCTGATCCGGATATCTTCAAGCGCGGAATACGACTGGAAAATCTGTTGGCGGATCTGGCTGATCTGGGAGCTCTGACCGTGCGGGCCCAGATTTCCAATCCCGAGGATATCAGTGTATTTGACCCGAAGGATTGCCTGACTTCCTGGCATCTTTCCCTGCAGACCTGCGCAGATGAAGCTGAAATACGGGAAATTTTCGAATTCGTCGCAGATGATGAGCAGTTGCAGATAGTTGAAGTTACCGGCGCCCCGGATAGTCCCCAAATTGCAGACCCAATTAGTTGTGATGAAGCCGGGGTGGAAATGATATCTCACGATCGGCTGGTCGAAACAGGTCAATCGGATTCAACGGTGCAGTCTGCTCCAGTTGAACGGAAACGCAAAAATTTCGGCGGGCGGAGGGCCTACGATAAGAATGAACTCGCTCCCGGAGCCTACGGACGCCGTTCCGGTGAGACCGAATCCTCAATTCGCGTCGGAGTCACCAAAGTTGATCAGTTGATTAATCAGGTGGGGGAACTGGTGATTACTCAACTCATGCTGGCCCAAACCGCGGCTGTTCTCGATCCGGTTCTCTACGAGGATCTGCACCGCAGTCTGTTGCAACTGGAACACAATACCCGTGACCTGCAGCAAAGTGTCATGTCGATACGGCTGGTTCCGATCAGCATCGTCTTCTCCCGCTTCCCCCGTATGGTGCGTGAGCTTTCTGCAAAGCTCGGCAAGCAGGTGGAGCTGAAAATGATCGGGGAAACGACCGAGTTGGACAAGGGCCTAATTGAAAAAATTACCGATCCTCTCACCCACCTGGTCCGTAATTGCCTGGACCACGCTCTGGAAACACCGGAAGTGCGACTTGCCGCTGGCAAAAAACCGGTTGGAACGGTCACCCTGCGGGCTCAACAAATCGGCGGCAGAATCGTTATCGACGTGATGGACGACGGCGCCGGACTCAATAGGGAAAAAATATTGAGGAAGGCTGCTGAGCGGGAAATTCCCACCTCTGACAATATGACCGACGAGGAGGTCTGGCAGCTGATTTTCGCGCCGGGCTTTTCCACGGCGGAAGCGGTCACTGACATCTCGGGCCGCGGTGTGGGAATGGATGTGGTGTTGAGTAATGTTCAATCCATGAACGGCAGGGTAACTATCTCGTCCGAGCAGGGGCAAGGGAGCAGGGTCACCATCAGTCTGCCCCTGACCCTGGCGATACTGGATGGATTGTCGGTCGCCGTTGGGGATGAGAAATTCATTATTCCGCTCAATTCCATTATCGAGTCACTGCAGCCGGTAGCCGACAACCTGAAGACCGTCAACGGTAAAAATCTTGTCCAGGTTCGCGGCGATTATATCCCGATTATTCCCTTGTTTGAACTGTTCAATCTGCAGGCGAAGGTGACGGAAGCGGCAAAGGGAATCCTGGTCCTGATAGATGTGGAGGGAGAAAAAGCAGCTGTGCTGGTTGATGCCTTACTGGATGAACATCAGGTGGTGATCAAAAGCATAGAAACGAACTACCGCAAGGTAGAGGGGGCAGCGGGAGCAACCATTCTCGGCGATGGCCGGGTGGCCTTGATCCTGGACGTAGGCTCCCTGCTGCAGATGCACAGGAAAAATGCGATTTCGCAATCAATAAGATGTTCGAAGTTGGAGGAAACATGCAGATAGACAGTGAAGCGACCCATGCGGTTTCAGAGTATCTGACCTTTATGCTCGGCAGCGAAACCTATGGGATCGACATCCTCAAGGTACAGGAAATAAGGGGATACGATACGGTTACGCATATCGCCAATGCACCGGAGTTTATGAAAGGCGTCATCAATCTGCGGGGCGTGATTGTCCCGATCGTCGATATGCGAATTAAATTCAAGCTGGGCAACCCCACCTATCACGAGTTCACTGTGGTCATCATCATGAATGTACTGGACAGGATTATCGGCATGGTCGTGGATAGTGTCTCGGATGTAGTCACCCTGACGCCCGAGCAGATTCGACCGGCACCTGAGATGGGAGCGGCGCTGGATACCCATTACATTACAGGACTGGGAACCCAGAATGACCAGATGCTGATTCTGGTAGATATTGAAAAACTCATGAGCAGTGAAGAGATGCAGCTCATAGATCGTTCACACTGATAGATTAACAATAAGGCGGAACATATTATGAAATTAAAGAAATTCGGCAACTGGACCATCCTCTCAAAAATTTTGAGTATTTCCATTCTGACCATCACCCTGATGATTTTAGGGGTCATGTTTTATATCCTCCCGTTTATGGCAAAGCATCTGCTCGAAGAAAAAGAGCAGGCAACCAAAGCGGTGGTAGAAGTGGCCTCATCGATCATCGCCAGTCTTCAGGACGATGTCAAAGCCGGCAAAATTACCGAGGATAAAGCAAAAAAAGAGGCATTGAAAGAGATTGGCTTTCTCAAGTATCACGGCAATGAATATTTTTGGGTCACGGACTCCGTGCCGAACATGTTGATGCATGGTGCCAACGCCGATCTCATCGGCAAGAATGTCGGTGACATTAAAGATCCTAACGGTAAAAATCTCTTCGTGGAAATGGTCAAGGCTGTGCAGGGAACCGGGGAAACTCTTTTCTCCTACCAGTGGCCCAAGCCCGGCTCCACCAAACCGGTCGACAAAACCTCCTATCTCAAAATGAACAAGCAGTGGGATTGGATCGTCGGCAGCGGCATCTACGTTGATGATGTTCAGGCCCAGGTAACTGCGATGCGCTGGCAGATTCTCGGCGGAACGCTCCTGCTTTCCCTGGTAATTATAACTTTCGCCTGGCTGGTCTCGCGTCGCATCAAGAAGGCCCTCGATAAGGCTATTGCAGTGTCGGATATGATATCTGAAGGCGATTTGACGGGACAAATCGAGGTTGACAGTGAAGACGAAACCGGACATCTGCTTGGATCCCTGAAGGAGATGAACTCCGGTCTGGCAAAAATTGTCGGCGAGGTTCGCAGCGGCGCCGATTCAATCGCCATCGCCACGGAACAGATAGCTGCGGGCAACACCGATCTTTCCCAGCGTACCGAGGAACAGGCTTCGTCGCTTGAGGAGACTGCCTCTAGTATGGAAGAATTGACTTCCACGGTAAGACAGAATGCCGACAACGCCCAACAGGCCAATCAGCTGGCGATCAGTGCCAGCGGGGTCGCCGTAAAAGGCGGGGAGGTCATTAACAAAGTCGTTTCGACCATGAAATCCATCACCGACAGTTCCAGGAAAATTTCCGATATTATCGGCGTGATAGATGGTATTGCCTTCCAGACCAATATTCTGGCACTCAACGCCGCGGTCGAGGCGGCCCGAGCCGGTGAGCAGGGTCGCGGGTTTGCCGTGGTTGCAGCCGAAGTCCGCAGTCTGGCCCAGCGCAGTGCGGCTGCAGCCAAGGAGATCAAGACCCTGATCGAGGATTCGGTTGACAAAGTACAGGACGGCAGCAAGCTGGTTGAAGAGGCCGGAAGTACCACTCAGGAGATTGTTACCAGCATCAAACGGGTGACCGATATCATGGCGGAGATTTCAGCCGCATCCATAGAACAATCCAGCGGCATCGAGCAGGTCAATACCGCCATCACCCAGATGGACGATGTGACCCAGCAGAACGCCGCGCTGGTGGAACAGGCCGCCGCGGCCGCCGAATCGCTCGAAGAACAGGCTCAACAGCTGGTGCAGGTTGTCACCCGTTTTAAACTGGATGGAAACGCGCAGCTCAAGAGGGAAGTGCCGGAGAAAAAAGTGCGGAAGGCAGAAGCCTCAACCACCAAGGCTCCCACAACAAAAGTCGGCCAAAAGGCTCCTCAAAAACAGCTAAAGCCGAGTGCGGCTAGTTCCTTGCCCGCACCGAATGCCAATGAAGAAGATGACGATTGGCAGGAATTCTAATTCATCTGTGCTTGTAGGAACATTATCGGTAATGGAGAAAAGGGCATGTCGGCTGCAACTGTAACACACCAACAGGTATCCGGAAAAATGAGCGGTGAAAAACCACAGTATGACTTTTCATTCACCAATGAAGACTTCCAGTTTATCAGAAAGCTGATATACCAGCTTGCCGGCATATCCCTGTCTCCAGCCAAAAAAGATCTGGTCTACAGCCGTCTCTCCCGTCGGCTGAGAGCAAGGCAAATAGATGCATTCAGCGCATATATCGAGCTCCTGGAATCGGGTGATTTGCGGGAGCGAGAGGAGTTTACCAACGCTCTCACCACCAACATGACCTCATTTTTCCGCGAGGCTCACCACTTTCAGATACTTGCCGATCATCTGGAAACCCTTGGGAAATCTGCGCCTATTCACATTTGGACCTGCGCGTCCTCCACCGGGGAGGAACCTTACTCGATTGCCATGACGGTGGTTGAACATTTCGGCAGCTTCGGCGCTCCGGTCAGGATTCTGGCAACGGACATCGACACCAATGTCCTGGAAAAAGCCAGACGGGGACAATATGCCCTGCCGCAACTGCAAACGCTCTCCGCTGCGCAGATGAAACGATTTTTTCTAAGAGGATGCGGCAAGAATAGCGGACTTGCCAAGGTCCGCCCCGAACTGCAACAGCTGATCAGCTTTAGAAGAATAAACCTGCTGGATGAACGTTGGGGAGTTCGGGAAAAATTTGATGCTGTCTTCTGCAGGAATGTGATGATCTATTTTGATAAAGCAACTCAATATGAAATCCTCAAGAAAATGCATTCCTGTTTAAAACCGAACGGACTCTTTTTTGCCGGTCATTCGGAAAATTTTCACCAGGCCGGCGATCTTTTTAAAGTACATGGCAGGACTGTCTATTCGCCCAGGCACTGACAAGGAATGAGGGATAATTTAGAAATGTTATTTGAAGAGCCGAAACTGGCCACAGTCAGGTATACCGAACGGGAATTTAACACCTATGCGGTGAAGATTCTTCCCGGAGAGTACTTTGCAACGGATGACGCTACGGCGATAGCTACGCTGCTGGGTTCCTGTGTTTCGGTCTGCCTCTATGACAAGGAGAAAGGGGTAGGGGGAATGAATCACTTCATGCTTCCTAAGCAGTTGCATGAAAAAGATGCCACCCGATGTTCACTTCCCTACTCACCGCCGTGTAAAAATCCATGCTCCGCCCGCTACGGAGCGTGCGCATTTAGGCACCTGCTGCAGCGGCTGGAGGTTCTTGGGGCGCGGCGTTCCCGTCTTGAAGCAAAACTTTTCGGTGCCGGCCGGGTAATGGAGGGAGGCTCGGATATTGGCAAACACAATGCCGAATTTGCCCTTGGTTATCTCGAGGAACAAAAAATTCCTATTGTTGCTTCGGACCTGGGTGAGAGATATTCACGAAAGCTGGTTTTCTTTCCCGCCACAGGTCGGGTATTCGTGAAGAGGTTCCAGAAAGAAGCAAAAGGAATATTCTGATGATAAAAGTACTTGTTATCGACGACTCAGCTCTCATTCGCAGTCTGTTGACGGAAATTATCAATAAGCAATCCGATATGCAGGTGATAGGGACCGCTCCAGATCCTTATGTCGCCCGGGAGAAGATCAAGGCGCTCAATCCCGATGTATTGACCCTGGATGTGGAAATGCCCAAAATGGACGGGGTGGCATTCCTGGAACGCTTGATGCGGCTGCGGCCGATGCCGGTGGTGATGGTGTCGTCCCTGACTGAAAAGAGCTCCTCCATAACTCTTCAGGCGCTGGAGTTGGGTGCTTTTGATTACGTTACCAAACCAAAACTGGACATCCGCAATGGCCTGAGCGAATATGCCGGGGAGTTGACCGACAAAATTCGTGGGGCGGCCAAGGCCCGGCTAAAAATAGCGTCGCCCCGAAGCGTTTCAAAAAATTTCTGTTCCAAAAATACCGCGGATGTCGTGCTGGCGGTCGAGCACCGGGATTTTGCCACGACGGAAAAGATCATTCTCGTGGGGGCCTCAACCGGGGGCACCGAAGCGCTCAAAGCATTGTTGGCCGGGCTGCCGGCCGATAGTCCGGGTATACTGATTACTCAGCACATGCCGGAAGCCTTTACCAAAACCTTTGCCAGGCGCCTCGACGGGTTGTGCAGGATAGCAGTAAAAGAAGCAGAACATGGCGAACGCATTCTGCCGGGGCATGCCTATCTCGCTCCGGGGAACCGCCACCTGCTCCTGAAAAGAAGCGGCGCCAACTATATGGTTGCATTATCCGATGGTCCCCCTGTCAGCCGTCACCGGCCATCGGTCGATGTTTTGTTTCGCTCGGCGGCCAACTATGCGGGGAAGAACTCTATTGGCATTATAATGACGGGGATGGGTGATGACGGTGCGGCAGGTATGCTGGAGATGCACCAGGCGGGAGCCTATACTCTGGCCCAGGATGAAGAGAGTTGTGTCGTTTTCGGTATGCCGAAGGAGGCGATTGCCCGTGGAGGTGTTGACGACATTGTCCCGCTTCAGGCCCTGTCCGGACATCTGTTGTCCTGGTTGTCGGCCCAGGGAAAAAGGAGTTTTCGTGTGTAGGGGCGGGTTCTAAACCCGCCCTCAGTGCCCGGCAGTTTGTTCACGTGCATATGGAAGCTGGTGAACGGTTATTATAAACAAATTACATATATCCCTATATCCGGAATAGAAGGAGCAAGCAATGGCAAAACTTATCATGACGGCCGATGATTCGGCCAGTGTGCGGCAGATGGTGACATTCACCCTTAGACAGAACGGGTACGATGTCGTGGAAGCGGTCGATGGCCGGGATGCCCTGAATAAACTGAATTCGCAGAAAGTGGACATGCTGCTCACCGACCTCAACATGCCGAACTTGGACGGTATCGGTTTGATCAAGGGAGTTCGTGCAGGGGCACTCAATAAATTTATTCCGATTGTCATGCTTACAACCGAATCTCAGGATGCCCGCAAAACTGAAGGAAAAGCGGCTGGAGCCACCGGTTGGATCGTCAAGCCTTTCAAACCCGAACAGTTGATCGCTGTAATCAAAAAAGTTTTGCGCTGAACTTTTGCGGGCCTGGGATTACGCAACTATTTAGCTGTCCTTGGCGGAGGATTATGCAAAACACGATATAAGGGCATTGTAACGGCTTGAGAATTTTATTATCCTGAGGGAAACATCATGTAGTACGATCTCCGCCGCAGGGCAATGTATGAAAAAGCGGACGACGCATTTCATATGTTCCAACAGGGAGGTAAGCATCATGGAAAAATCTTCCGGTAAGGATCCATCTTCCGGTCTACGACTACGTTCCCGAAGTTTTCCGGTACCTCAAGCGAAAAAGACGGGGCACAAGCTCGATATCCGCCGAACCGAACCGGCGCAGCAGAATAAAGACCTGCACCACTCTCTGCAAGAACTCGAAGAATCCAAACATCATTATGCCGATCCTTACGGCTCTCCCGTGGAGCCGGAGATTAAGGGCAGTGACTCGAACTGACGATAAGTTATGGGATTATCAAAAAACATCCTGGCTGCATAGGTTTCCAAAGCGAACCCGACAAAGGAGCAAAGTTCCCGGTATATCTGCCTGTTGAGGGAGTCTAAATATGAGCACGAAATCGATACTGCTTGTCGATGACGAGGAAAATATCCTGGCATCGATCGGCTGGGTCCTGGAAAAGAATAACTTCAAGGTTTCAACGGCAACAAACGGCGAGGATGCCATAGCTCTCCTTCTGGCAAATCACTATGATCTGGTGGTTACCGATCTGATCATGGCCAAGGTGGATGGCATAGCTGTGCTGAAACAAGCCAAGAGCATCCATCCCGATATCGGCGTCATTATCCTCACAGGCTATGGTGATGTCGGTTCCGCCGTTGAAACACTCAAGCTGGGAGCCGATGACTATCTACAAAAGCCATGTGATATTGATGATTTGCTCAATAAAGCCAAACGGAGTTTTGAAAAGCAGGATCTGGTAGCCAGACTACGTGACCAAAATGAGCAATTGAATTGCGAGATAGCCACACGAAAGACGACAGAGAAAAAACTCCAGGAAGCACGTACCAATCTGGAACAGCTGGTAAAGGAGAGAACGGCTGAGTTGACGGACACCGTGGGAGAATTGCAAACCGTCTTAACAACCTTGCTGGCGCGAGAAAATGAATTACAAGTAAAAAATCGGGAACTTCTGGATACCAACACTGCCTTGACCATCATACTCAAGAGGCGAGACAGGGAGCATGAGGATATCAGAAAGGAATTTGCCGTCAAAATTGGAGAAATGGTTCTGCCGCTGTTGAAAAAGGCTCAGAACCAGACGAGTGGTGCCGCAAAAGATTATCTGGAAACCGCACAGGCAAACTTGCTGGATGTCTTCGCCAAACTTCCGCGGAATATTGTTCTGCCGGATACAAAATTAGCCCCCCGGGAACTGCAGATAGTGCATTACATCCGGCTTGATAAAACCTCAAAAGAGATTGCCGATCTCCTGGATCTTTCCGTAAGAACAATCGAATCGTATCGAGAGAATATCAGAAAAAAACTGAGGATAAAAAACCAGAAAAAAAATCTCAAAAAATTCATTACATCATACCTTTAATACGGTGTTTTTTTACCGTATTTCCCCGCCGATTGCAGTATTGCCTTTCACACGCTTCTGCTACACAATATAATGCAGGATAATTGTTGAAAAAATAGCTGCCCGTGATCCACTGGAGAGATGATTTTCCGTAAACGTTCAGCGGCACCCCATATACGTTCAATCAGGCAGATATGCATAGGCAAAACTATAGCCCGTCCGCCCGCCTGCTCGCCTCTGGGACACTGATGAACGTTTGCAGGCCCGGAATTATGTAAGCATTTTATTCAATTCCTGGGGAACGGTTACTGGTTTTCCGTATGAGAAGATAACATCTAACGAGGAGGACACATCATGTTTGAATTATTACCGTTTAAACGTCGAGGTTCGGTGCCGAGTATTTTTTCAGATATGGATGAAATGGCCAAAAGAATGTGGCTTGGCTCACCCTTTCGCAACCTGCAGGACGAGATGGATATTGGCTGGAGTCCGCGTCTTGATGTGAGCGAGACGGACAATGGCCTGGAAATTGTGGCGGATCTCCCCGGCCTGGAAAAAAAGGATATTAATGTTTCGCTTGAAGATAACCTCCTGACCATCCAGGGCGAGAAGAAAGAGGAAAAAGAGGAAAAAGGCAAGCGGTATCACACCATCGAACGCCGCAGCGGTTCCTTTTATCGTGCCGTGCGATTACCGATCGACGTGGAGAAGGACAAGGTCGAAGCACAATTTAAAGATGGTGTTTTGACCCTTCGTCTTCCAAAATCCAAGGAAGCGAAGAAGAAAATTTCTCAGATTGAAATAAAATAGGATTAAAAGAGAAACGGACAGGGAATGCCTGCAAGAAATCGATGATTCCCTGTCCAGTCGGTGTAAGAGACGGAAGGTCCGGCCTGCCAGGCTATAGCTGAGGGGTTTGGACAACCTTGGCATTCTATTTTTTCAGATTGACGGGGAGGTATGATGTCTTTTCTTTTGGGAAATCTCTCTCTCAAAACCATTTTTTGTGAGGCCCTTTCGCCGATCGAGAATGCAAATTTCAGAGTCACCTTCTGGGACGGCAGTGTCCGCGAATTCGGCACGGGCAATGATTTTCATCTTCATTTTAAAAGCAAGGAAATCCTGAAAAGAGTGCTCCTCGATACATCCCTTGGATTCGGCGAGGGATATGTGAATGGAGATATCGTCGTTGATGGCGATCTTGGTCAGGTTGTCAGAATCGGCTTATTGTCCGGCCGGCTCCGGGAAAGGGCGAAACTCTCCTTATTCAATTCCATTACGTTGAATCTGTTGCAGAGAAACAGCAAAAGAGCGGACAAACGGCACATCTCCTTTCATTACGATCTTGGCAATGATTTCTATCGGTTGTGGCTCGACCCGAAAATGCTCTATTCCTGCGCCTATTTCAAAAATGAGTACGATTCCCTGGAACAGGCTCAAATTCAGAAAATAAACCTCTGCTGCCGAAAACTTCGATTACAGCCAAATGAACGGTTACTCGACATTGGCTGCGGCTGGGGGAGTCTGCTCATCAATGCCGCGAAAAATTTTGATGTACAGGGGGTTGGAATAACACTCTCCAAAGAGCAGCTGGAATATGGGAGGCAACAGATCGCCGAGGAAAGATTGCAGGACCGTATCCAACTCGAATATCTGGATTACCGGGATCTCCCCGGAATGAATCAGACTTTTGACAAAATCGTGTCGGTGGGCATGTTTGAACATGTAGGCAAGGCCAATATGAAACGCTTTCTGGAAAGTGCCGGAAAAGTTCTGCGGCCGGGTGGACTGCTGCTTCTGCATACTATAGGCAAGACCATGGAAGAACCTACCAACAGCTGGATTAAAAAATATATCTTTCCGGGGTGCCACCTTCCCGATCTCGGCTCTATTCTCAAAAATTCCACTCGGCTTGGTTTAAACTTCATTGACTGCGAGAATCTGCGCCTTCATTACAGCAAAACCCTTGATAACTGGGAGCAGCGTTTTGAGGCAAGCGAAGCAAGGATCCGTTCAATGTTCGATGACCGCTTTATCCGGATGTGGCGTTTTTACCTGGCAGGCTGCTCAACGGTTTTCAAGCTTGGTGCCATGCATTTGTTCCAGCTGTTGTTTTCTGCAGGAGTGAGAAACGATCTTCCTCTCACACGGGAATGGATGATGGAGGAATTTCCGACTGAGGAGGTGATTTTTTCCCAACAAAACAGCCAGTGGTAAGGTCGTCACGTTCATCATACACCTTACTGCCGACAGACACTCAGAGTGAGGCGCCACGATGGAAATACAACATGTTCTCGTGCCGGTGGATTTTCAGGAATACACTGAAGAATTGACTGAATTCGCCGTCAACGTGGCAAGCAAGCTGGTTGCGAAAATCACTTTCTTTCACGTCGTCGAAAATGTCGTCTATTACTCCGACTTCATTCCAACCTATCTGCATCTCAATAATGAGGAGACTTTCGAGCATGCGAAAGTGAAGATGATCGCTCTGGTTGAGAAGAGTAAAAATGTCTGGGCGCGCTGCACGGGAGAGATACTCATCGGTGATGTCGTGGATACCATTCTCGAATATACCCGAAAGGAAGCCGTCGATATGATCATCCTGGGTACTCACGGCACCAGAGGAATTGAAAAAATTTTACTCGGCAGTGTGGCTGAACGGGTTATCAGGGGCGCTCCCTGCCCAACTCTGGTATATAGACCGACACAAGAAAAATAATGCAAAAGCTTACCGGTCCAGATTATGCTAATCGGCTATTTCCGGTGAAAGGCTACCTACAATGACTACCCACATTCCAGAAATGAGATTCATGCCAACCAAGGAACCAAGCCAGCTCGATCATTTTATTTTGGCCAGTATACCTGTAGCCGTGGTTACAATGGACTATGACTTCAAAATTACTTCTTTCAACAAACGGGCTGAAAAATTGACCGGGTATTCCGCAAGTGAAGCAATCGGACGACTCTGTTATGAAATATTGAAGGGCAGCCGCTGTGACCTTGATTGCCCGCTCCAGACAGTCTCAAAAAACGGTGAAGAGCTGTCAAGTATCGAGGCGGCGATAGTCAACCGTCATGGCGAGCATATTTCTATACGGCTCAATGCCGCGGCAATCTTGAATGAAGACAATAATCCCATAGGGTATCTGGAAGTCATTGAAGACATTTCCCGGCAGAAAAGAATAGAAAGGGAAAAAAATAATTTCATCACCATGATCGCCCATGACATGAAGTCTCCCCTGGTCGGCATAAGCGGTTTACTGAAGAGACTTAAAAAAGAACGGATATGTGAGACGAACGAAAAGCTGAGAATGTATTTCAGGGTGATGGAGGAGGCCGAGGGTCGCCTGGAATCAATGGTCAGGGAATTTCTTGAATATTCCCGCCTGGAAAGTGGGCAGATTAAACTTGAACTTGGTGAAACCGACATCGAAAAACTTCTGCAGAAGGCCACAGAGATGCATCGGCTCCTGGCAGAGGAAAAAAATATCGCACTTTCCTTTGACGTTCAGCCGCTGGCGCCCATTACTGCGGACGCCAATCGTCTCCATCGAGTGTTCACCAATATTGTCGACAACGCTATCAAATATTCACCGAACCAATCTGAAATCACAATCAGCACACGAGAAACGGATAAGGAGATCGTGATCTATTTCAAAGACCAGGGCAGGGGGATCAAGCCTGATGAAATTCCCTATGTCTTTGACGCTTTCTACCGGACTAAACCGGAAGAGGAAGTCAGTGGTCACGGTCTCGGCCTGGCTGCGTCCAGCGCCATTGTTCGTCAGCATGGCGGCAGGATATCGGTGGAGAGTATGCCCGGTAAAGGTTCTCTGTTTGTTGTGCGGCTGCCCAAGCAAAAAAAACGAATCCGCCTGGCGGGAAATGGGGGGTGACATGAAAGAGATACGTAGAGTATTGGCTTGTATAGATTTATCAGATTATTCGCAGATGACTGTTGAATACACGCTGGCTGCCGTGCGGGGCCTGGATTCGGAGATTTTGCTGCTGAATGTTATTAACAGCAAGGATATCGAATATTTGGAATCTATGAGTTCTCACCTTCCCAAAGGGTTCAATGTCGATCGCTACAAAGAGCGTGTAAAAGCCGAACGGAACCAGAAGATACAGGAAATGATAGTAAAGCATTTTCAAAAAGATCATGCTCGAATGAAAGTCCTGATACATGTGGGGGTTCCCTTTGACGCAATCCTGAAGGCCATAGTATCGGAACAGGTTGATCTCGTTGTCATTGCCAGTAAAGGAAAAAGCAATCTGCTCGGCACTCTTTTCGGTTCTAATGCGGAGAGGGTGTTCAGACATTCACCTGTGCCTGTTCTCAGTGCAAGAAGCCGGGAACGCTTTGGCCGGAACCGCTAAGCCGGAGGATATATGATGAAAACCTTACAGCGTATTGTAGCCGCCATCGATTTTTCTACATATTCTCCACAGATTCTCGAATATGCAGCAGATGTCGCAGCTCGAAATTCCGCCGAACTCGTTGCGGTAAATATTATCAACAAGCGTTTATTTGAATCTGTTCAGAAGGAGTATGAAGATGATCATCTCTGTGTGTTTTCCCTGGATAAATTTATCCTGGACCAGACACGGACCCGCACCACAGAACTAAACGCCCTGATTGATCAATGGGTACCAAAAGAGATTGCAACCAGGGTAATAATCAGAAGCGGAGTCCCCTTTGAAGAAATTCTCAGGGTCGTTGAAGAAGAGCAGGGCGATCTTCTTGTCATTAATTCAAAAGGCCGTACCAATTTTCAGGATTACATGTACGGGACGACTTCGGAAAAAATCTTCAGTCATTCTCCTATCTCTATATTGAGTTTAAATTTGCGAACAGAATAGTTGGTGGCGTCGTAAAACCAATCTCATTCCGGTTTCTATTCCTCTTCCCCCTGATCTGTCCTTAATTTGTCAGGTCACCTCAACGTGCGGATATCTTGAAATATTCGTATTCTCAAAGCGATAGCAACATTACAGCTTTGTAATGTTGCTGAAAGCTTGATGTAATGTTCGGTGAGTATACTCCTGCCTGAATACATCACTTGTTCCTCGCCATACGTCTCTTTGAGGCGCACAAGCAGGCTGCGGGTAGAGGAGGACGGGTTTGAAATCCATCCCTCTTCATACCCGGCGGCCTGAACGTATGCAAATGTTTACGAATCATCAGTGGAGTCAAAAAAATGATCAGGATTGAACATGTTACAAGAAAATACGGAGACTTCAAGGCGGTAGATGACGTCTCGATCTCCATACAATCCGGTGAAATCGTCGGCCTGCTCGGTCATAACGGGGCCGGAAAGACGACGATTATGAAGATGATGACCGGCTTTCTGGAACCGACTGACGGGACTATTATTATCAATGGCAAAGAAATCGGGGCCGATCGCCGGGCAGTGCAGAAGGATATCGGCTACTTACCGGAAAACTGTCCTGTTTATCCGGAGATGACGGTGGTTGAGTACCTAAACTACATGGCTTCACTGCATGGCCTGACCGAAGAAGAGAGAACGCCGCTCATCGCAGCGGCTGTCCGTCGGACCGGCCTGAAAGACAAAGCTTTACAGTTAATTTCCACACTTTCCAGAGGATACCGGCAACGAACCGGAGTTGCCCAGGCAATTCTGCATGAACCGGACATCCTCATCCTCGACGAGCCGACCAATGGTCTTGATCCCACCCAGATTCAGCAGATGAGGTCACTCATCACCGAACTGGCTCAATCTTCGACGGTAATCGTTTCCACCCACGTTCTGCAGGAAGTGCAGGCGATCTGCGACCGGGTCATTATCCTTAAAAACGGCAGGAAGGCGCTGGACACCAGACTCGATGAGCTTCAAACCGAGGGGAGGTTACTGTTGCAGTTCGGTGGAAAAGAAGAAGATCCGCGACCGCTTATCGAAAAGTGTCCAGGCATTGCCTCCACGCTTATCATCGACAATCTCCCGTCGTTCAAATCAGGCAAAAGTTGTGCGGTGACGGTTGCCGATGGTGAGGACCGGGAAGAAGCGGCGGCTCGAATATCCCAGACCCTGCATGAAAATGGTTATCGGCTCTATGGTATGCAGTTTGAGACACGAAATCTTGAAACGGTCTTCGCTGAAATAAGTGCGCAATAAGGAGTGAAGAACAATGAAAAATATCTTTCGCATAACTCAAAAGGAGTTCGGTACTTTTTTCAGCTCGCCGATCGCCTATATCTTTATCGGGGTTTTCCTTGCGGGAAATCTTTTTATCTTTTTCTGGGTCGAAACATTTTTCTCACGTAATATCACAGAAGTACGGCCTCTATTTACCTGGATGCCGATTCTGCTGATCTTTTTGTCGGCGGCGGTAACCATGCGATCATGGGCCGAGGAAAGGAGGGCCGGGACCCTGGAACTGCTCCTGACTTCTCCAGTATCACCTACTTCCCTGGTTTTGGGGAAATTCTTCGCCTGCCTGGGGCTTGTCGCACTTTCTCTTCTGCTTACCCTGCCGATTCCGGTTACGGTAAACTTTATGGGTCCGCTGGATTGGGGCCCGGTCTTTGGGGGATATCTGGCCACTCTCTTTCTGGCTGCAGCTTATATCGCTATTGGACTTTATGTCAGCGTTAAATCGGAAAATCAGATTGTCAGCCTGATCGTCACGGTTCTTGTCTGTTCACTCTTTTATCTGATCGGCTCGGAGACTCTGGTATCTTTTTTCGGCAACCGTGGGGCGGAGATTTTACAGCTGCTCGGTTCCGGTTCCCGTTTTGATTCTATAACCCGAGGTGTGATCGACCTGCGGGATCTATATTACTATCTGGCGATTATGGGAGTATTTCTGAGCCTGAACGTCTATGGGCTGGAAAGAATACGCTGGGTGGACAATCCCGGTAACATTCGTCATAATCGCTGGCGGCTGCTTTGCGGATTGCTGATCGCCAATTTCCTCGTTGCCAATTTCTGGCTGGCGCCGGTCAATGCGCTTCGTGCCGACCTGACCGAAGGAAACATCTATTCCATTTCCAAGACCACCCGGAACTATCTTTCGCAATTGAAAGAGCCGTTGCTCATTCGAGGCTATTTCTCAGCTCAAACCCACCCGCTGCTCGCTCCCCTCGTGCCGCGCATTCGTGATCTTCTCCGGGAATACGGCGTAGTTGGCGGCGATAAGGTTCATATCGAGTTCATCGATCCAAAGGAACACCCGGATCTTGAACAGGAGGCCGGACAAAAATATGGTATTCGTCCGGTACCTTTTCAGACAGCGAGCAAATACCAGGCCTCAGTCACCAACTCATATTTCGACATCCTTATCCAGTATGGAGACCAGTTCGAAACTCTCGGTTTTCGCGATCTGATCGAGGTTAAAGCCAGTGGGGAAAGGGATCTCGAAGTGGAACTGCGCAATCCGGAGTATGATATCACCCGGGCAATCAAGAAAGTGCTCTACAGCTATCAGGGCGGAGGCGATCTGTTCTCCGATATCGGCAAGCCGGTGGAGTTTGTCGGTTACATGTCCTCAGACAGCCGATTGCCGAAGGAACTGGTAAAACTGAAAGGGGAACTCCAACCCATTCTTGCCGAAATGGAAAAGAAGGGAAAAGGACTGTTCAGCAGTAAACTTGTCGATCCCGATAACAATGGTGGTGCAGTCGCCAAAACTATAAATGAACAATACGGTTTTCAACCGATGACGGCCAGCCTCTTCGATGATCAACCTTTCTGGTTTTATATGACCTTAAAAAGTGGAGAACAGATGGTAGAGGTTGCGCTGCCCGAGGACCTCACCAAGGAAGGCCTTATGCGCTCCCTCTCCGCTGGATTGAAGAGGTTTGCCACCGGTTTCACCAAGACAGTGGCCTTGGATACCCCCAAGTCGATGCCTCCCATGCCCCAGTACGGCATGCCGGGCAGGGGACCGCAGTTCGAAATTCTGCATCAATTGCTCGGCAAGGAGCATGGAGTCATCAACGCCGATCTGGAGAAGGGCCGGGTGCCCGACGAGACGGACCTGTTGATGGTTGTGGCTCCGGAGTCGGTGGATAAAAAACAGCTTTTCGCCATGGATCAGTTCCTGATGGAAGGCGGTACCGTTGTTCTCGCCACCTCACCTTTCGCCGTCGGGATGGAACAGCAACTGGACGTTTCCAAAAAACCTTCAGGGCTGGAAGACTGGCTGAAGTTTCATGGGATTACCATTGAAGATAAAATGGTGCTTGATCCGCAGAACAGCGCCTTCCCCATTCCTGTACAGCGCAAGGTGGGGGGATTTACCGTCCAGGAAACCCATCTGATCAATTATCCATATTTTGTGGATATCCGACCGGACGGCATGAATCAGGAGAGTGGTCTGCTGTCCGGCCTGAATCAGCTGACCATGAACTGGGCCTCTCCGATCACCATCGACATGAACAAGAACAAGGATCGAAAGGTAACGAAACTGCTGGAAAGTTCCAAAGATAGTTGGGTTTCCGACTCTACCAATGTGCAGCCGAATTTCACCGCGTATGGAGAGCAGGGTTTTGCTCCCCAGGGGGAAACGGGTAAGCAGCTTCTCGGAGTAGTGGTGGAGGGACGTTTTACCTCCTATTTTGCTGGAAAACCATCTCCTTTCCAAGCGGAGAAGACAAAACAGAATGAGAACCAGAACAAATCCAATAATGGACAGAAGGATAAAACTAAGCCACAGGTCTTTAATCGACAGATTGATAAGTCACCGGAATCGGCCAGAATCATTCTGTTTAGTTCCAACAGTTTCTTGAATGATCAGATTCTCAGTATTGATTCAAGTGTTATGCGCAGCAGCTACCTTGCCCCTGTACAGTTGGTAGCCAACAGTGCGGATTGGTCATTGGAAGATCGCGGTCTGCTTTCTATCCGGGGACGCGGCCATTTCTCCCGCACTCTTTTGCCCATGACCCGGGATGTTCAGCTCTTCTGGGAATACCTGAATTATGGCCTGGCCCTGCTTGGTCTCGCTCTGGTCTGGCTGGTGCGGCGCACGATGCGAAAACGAACGAAACAACACTACCTGGCGTTACTGCAGTAGGTTTTGGGAGGATAACAGATGCAAAAGATGATTATTACAGCCCTGGTTGTGCTGCTCGCCCAGGTAGGATTAACCGTGGCTTTTTATGTGGGTGCAAAGGATAGAGATGCGGGAACACCGGATAAGCTGTTTCTTGCCTTTTCACCGGATGAAGTCCAGTCTCTTACCATCACCGATGGTGAAGGGAAAAGTGTGGTACTTGAAAAAAAGAAAGATGGCTGGGTTGTGCCGGCGCATTTTTCCGCTCCGGTCAATCTCAACAAGGTGACTTCTCTTCTTGATAAGCTGGCTCAGATAAAGGAGGGCTTTGTCGTTGCCACTTCTAAGGAGGCTGCTCAACGGTTCAAGGTCGATTCCAATAGTTTTGAGAATCACGTGGTGCTGAAAGGTGCTGATAAGCCGCTTGCAGACTTTTTTGTCGGCAGTTCGCCTGCATTTCGTCAGGTCCATGCGCGACGTGAGGGCAGTGACGATATCGTCAATATTCCACTCTCCAGTTTTGAGCTGGAAACCACCGCCGACAAATGGCTGGATACCTCTCTGGCAATGATCAAAGAAGATGACTTGACCGGTCTCACCTTCGATCAGTTCAATCTGAAAAAATCCGATAAAGACTGGCATCTTGAAGGATTGAAAGCGGACGAAAAGCTTAACCCGAAGGAAGTCGAAACGCTGGTAAGCAACGCCGGCAACCTGATAGTTCAGGACGTGCTTGATCCTGCTAAGGTTTCCGGACTCTTTGACAAGCCTGCGTTTCATTTCACAGCCGAGAAAAAGGATGGCAAGAAGGTTGACTATCTCTTTGCAAGTGGTGAAAAGGATTCCTATGTGCTGAAGATGTCGGATCGCGACCTCTATCTCAAAGTGCATGCAATACCCGTTGAAGCTATGCGGAAAGTGACACGTGACAAACTGATAGAAACAGTGAAAGCGGCGGAAACTTCAACAGAACCAACGCCACCAAACAAACCGGCTTCAACCCAGCCGGTGGCTAACAAATAACCTCCCCAACGGCCCGTTCCCTATCGCATGATTCAATGCGAACCCCCGGGGAGCGGGCCGTTATTTTTTATGTAACGAGACTAAAAAGCAGTTTCCCCTCGGCTGTTCAGATTTTTTGCGGTAGAGGCATAATGGCCGAGATGAGAAATTGACGGGCGTATGGTTTTCTCTTGATAAACCCAGGCGATCAGGTTAAAGCAGCGCCATGATCGTCAATTACCTCTTTCGGTATCCAAAGTTCTCTTCAAGGAAAAAATATGAGAAAAACGTTTCAACTCACCCATCCGAAAATCAAATATCCCAGACTGGTTGAAGCCGCAAGGCACGACATAAAAAAATATTTAAAAAGAGAGCGTAATAAAACTCTGCCCGAAGGCGTTGATTTTTGGGATTTTGATTGCAGGTTCGGCAATACTGAAGCTGAAGCCAAGGAAATTCACGTGGCTGAAATCGGTACATACATCGATAAAGTCCAGGAGCAGCAATTAGAGTCTTTTTATGTGGAGATTCTGGCTAAGCCGGGACATAGAACGAAAAAACCGAATTCAGAGGAATAGGAGAATTAAGGAATACAATGGGCGGGGATGATCAAACAGAAGTTCTCCGTCTGTTCCGCAGTAAATTGGTAATCGTTCACCGGTTGGCTGGTTATGCGAGGTGGCCTGATCGGACGAAAATGGGATGCTGCTGGTGAACGGTTACGTGAATTGATGATGGCGAGCATCGGCGTCACACGTTTTCCGGCTGTTTCGATTTCTCAAGAATGGTGGCGATAACAGCCAAAAAAATCAGAGCTGCACCCAGATACCCAAGATGGGTGAAATATTCACCTAAAAACAGATAGGCTGCAGCCGCCGCAACAACCGGCTCAATAGTTGCGACTATCGAAGCTCTTCCTGCTTCCAGATATTTCAACCCATTGTAATAGCAGTAGTTAGCGAAATACGTCGAAACTACGGCAACACCGGCCAGCGCCGCCCATGCAAGAGGACTTTTGTCGACAAAAGTGACAAAGGGAAAAATTCCAAGGGCGCCCATAGGTAACACATAGAGAAAGAGATTCGAAGATGAGTACCTTCTGGAAAAGTATTTTCCCAACGTATAATAAAGCGAATAACAAAATCCGGACAGAAGACCGGAAATCAGCGCCATGGGACCAACGACGTTAGTGGAACTGCCGGCGTTGCCAGTTCTGGAGATGAGATAGACACCAGACATGACCAGAACCACTGCACCAAATTTTATTGGAGTCAATTTTTCGCGGTGAACGAGAAAAGAAAAGGCCACGACCCAGGCCGGCGCCGTGTAGAGCAATACCGCAGCGAACGCTGCCCCCCCTAATTTCACAGCATACTGGTAGGTAATATAGAACAATGAGATACCCAGAAAGGCAAAGAGCGCCAGCAAAGGCAGGTCCTGCATTTTTACTTTAGTCTGCCCTCGCAAGAAAGCCTGTCCGGCAAAACAGCACCATGCCAATATCGCCCGCCAGAGAGCAACTTCCATTGGGCTGAGCCCCTGAGAAAAAGCTATCGCAGAGAATATTCCTATGAATCCCCAGCTTATCGCAGCTGCAAGAATAAATGCGTACCCAATTGCCATATAAAAAATGAATTCGTCCGCCATAGGCGGCACGGAACTGATATTTGTTTGATGGACTCGTAAAAAGCTCGAGCTACAACGCTTTCGATCTGAGACGGCAATTAGCTGTACCGCATGTACTACCAAATTGCCGTTTCAGACACTACGCCTCGTATATCGAGCTTTTTCCGGAGCCCATCCCTACTTACAAAGTAATTTCTTACGAGATTATCATTGTTTGATTTTCATGAATCCTCTACTGCCGACCGGAGGACACTAATTCATCAGCCTGTCTTGGAGCAACACTTTTTTCATTTCTGATGGAATCGCAGTTCCCTGCAGGTAAAAATTCCTGCCAGATAATATCTCTTTTAGATATGGTGTAGTGAAAGATTTTTTTTAAAATATGCAGGTTGTATGCGCGGTGAGTTTCCGGAGAGGGGGCAGCTCTGAAAACCAAGGTTGGGTCAATATGGAGTTGGCCAAAATTTCTCTCGATAATAAGGACTGATTTTCTTCAAGAGATTTTTTATTTGGAAAATTTGTGATACGGTAATCAATGACAAACTCGTAAAAACCTAAGTTTTCGGATGGCTACATAAAAAACTTCATATCCGAGGCGCTTAAATATTCAATCATTTCGGTATGCTAAAGTAAGTTGTAATGATTGAAAATTTGCAGCAACGAAATAGATGAAGAGTCTTTACGACGCCATCAATCAATGATTGTCTTAAAATACTTCGTAACCATTCACCAGTACCATTTTTTCGTCCGATCAGGCCGCCTCGCATAGCTATCTATAGCTTGGGGATTTGCTTGAACGATCTGGAGCACTGGATGACGACGGCCGGGGATGGCCTAGTGTCGCGGGCCCATTGAATAATTTGAAAAAACCGGATCGAAATTTGAAATATATGATCTTGATCTTTTCGAGGTGTATAGATGGAGCTTAAATCACAAAGCCTTCAACAACTTGAATTACAACAGGCTAATATCTCGAAATTAATTCTGGAGAAAGCTACTTTAAGCTTTCTCAGGGTTGATTCCACCGGCCGGATTATCTATGCGAACCCTTACGCATGTAAAGTGTTCGGCTATTCTCTGAGCGAATTCCGCACGAAATCGGTTTTTGATTTCGATCCAGCTATCGCCAGGGAAGATTGGTCAGATAAGTGGAACGAAGTTTGTGAACGATCCTTTATAACATTTGAAGGGAGACACCTGCGTAAGGATGGATCATCATTTCCTGTTGAGGTCAATGTCTATTTGTTTGAGGCAGAGGGGCAAAAAACGATTGGAGCATTTGTCAGAGATATTACTGCACGTAAGAAAGTGGAATCAGAAGCTCTTTTTACACATTTTATTTTTGACAAGGTTTCAATTGCCATAATTCACGGTGATGAAAATGCTAAGATCCTCAGGGTAAACGACTTCGCATGTAGACTTTATGGATACACAAAAGAAGAAATGTGCAATCTGACGATCTATGACATAGATCCCACGGTATCCCAACAAACAATTACAAGATTGTGGAATGAGGTGCAAGTCAAGAGTTCGAACGCATTTGAATCAAAACATAAAAGGAAAGATGGCTCTGTTTTCCCTGTGGAGGTAACTTCGAATTCCCTTGTGTATGAGGGTAAGCAGTATGCAGTTTCATTCATTAAAGATATTACAGATCAGAAGCAGGCGGAAATACAAAAAAGCAGAGCTATTGCACATCTCAATAAGGCGCAAAAACTGGAGGCTTTGGGTGTGTTAGCCGGCGGTATAGCTCATGATTTCAACAACATCCTCTCGGGAATACTCGGTTATGCTGAGTTGGCGAGACTCAATCTCAAGCCCGATGATGATAGTCAAAAATATTTTATGCCTATTTTAATCGCCGGCAACCGCGCCAAGCGGCTGATTCAACAAATATTGACTTTTACCAGGCAAGGAGACACCCAAAAGGTACCTGTTAATATAAGCAGAGTAGTGATTGAGTCCCTTGATCTGCTGAGAGCAACAATTCCAACATCAATTGAAATTAAGAGTAATATACCATCAAATCTAGGCACGATACTCGCTGATGAAACCATGATTCATCAAGTCATTATGAATCTCTGTACCAATGCTTATCAGGCGATGCAAAAAGATGGCGGTATTCTTGAAGTTCTTTTGGCTTCTTCCAAGGTTGGAAAGAGGGACAGCCTGAATTTTCCGGAACTGAATCCAGGAAAATACATCAAATTAGTAGTAAATGATAATGGCCATGGAATGGATGAGGAAACATGCGCCAACATCTTCTACCCCTATTTCACCACAAAGGAGAGTGGCGAGGGAACTGGGTTAGGTTTGTCTACAGTGCATGGAATAGTAAAAGATCACGGTGGAATAATAAAGGTATACAGCGAAGTAAACGTTGGAACCTCGGTTCAGATATTTTTCCCGCTGGACGGCACCAAAGAGGATCAATCTGAAACGAATGACGAGATCCTGCCACATGGTTGTGAGAGCATACTCATGGTGGACGACGAAGATCTCCTATTAAAGATAGGCAAGGAATTTCTGGAAGGCTTAGGATACAAAATCGAAACATGTGCCAGTCCGATCGATGCGCTTGAATGGGTTAGAAGAAATCCTGAAAGGTACGATCTGATCTATTGTGATTTTTCCATGCCCCATATGAATGGGGATGTGTTCACACAAAAGGCAAAAGAACTCCGGCATGACTTGCCGGTTATCATTGCCACAGGTTATAGTGCTAAAATCAATAGAGATAGATTAAAAGAGATTGGCGTAAGGAAAGTACTGATAAAACCTGTAACGTTCCATGAGATTGCCAATAGTGTAAGGACAATTCTCGACATGGCTGTGCCGAAAAACCGTCAAACCGCCGAGGTGAAACAGGAAGTAGCCGAATGAGGTCGGTTTTCATTATGGTATCCGCTGATTCCGCCAAAGATACGTCTTTAGACGATCTTGAGTAACTCGAGTCCATCAAGGCTGTACTGCGTGAAGGTACTTATCCTCACAAAGTACGGCGACGGCCAGGGATGGCCTAGTGTCGCGGGGTGCCAATGATAGAACAGGAGCGACGCAGTTACAGCTCAGGGATATGCAGCCTTTTGATGTGTACCGGTCGATTATAAGCACGGGGACTCAAAAGAGGACTCCCTTGTGTTAGCTGAATTCAGGGTTGCTCGAACAGCCTCACGGAGCCCCTGCCGTTTTTTTTGACGGCGAAGAGGGCGTGATCTGCTGCACCTAGAAGTTCACGTATATCTTTGGCGTGGTCAGGGAAGGTGGCGATTCCGAAGCTTGCCTGCAGACGAACTTCAGCGCCCTGATCGCGAAGATAGACGCTTTGCTTTATCCGCTGTTGGATATCCAAAGCTTTCCGGACTGCCTGATTGCTGTTGAAACCGGGCAGAACTGCCACGAACTCGTCACCGGCGTAGGCCACTGCGTATGCCGGATGTTCTAACACACTGCCGATGGTTGCCGCTAATTCCCGGATGACCTGGCTGCCGTTTAAATGCCCATGGACATCAACAACTTCTTTGAAGTGGTCGATATCTATGAAGATTGTGGATACAGTTGAGTTGCTGAAAGCGGCCGATGCAATCAGCTCATTGAGTGAAGCATAGAGATAGCGGCGGTTGTAGAGTCCGGTCAGCCCATCGTGCATGGCCTGTTCCCGGAATTTTCGTTCGTTGGCCCGAAGTGCCTCTTCAGCCTGCTTGCGTTGAGTGATATCGATCATAGCCACGATAACTCTGGGCAAGGTGTCTTCCGGGTCGGAAAGGATCAATGTTTTTACCAGAACGGTTTTCCTGTTGCCTTGCAACGTAGTGAATACCCGTTCCCTTTCGTTGGTTAATCTTCCTTCGGCCAACATGATAAAAATTTCCCGAGCCAACGCCTCGGCGTTTTCAAAACGCGCCATCTCTAACCCATTTCTCATGGACACCACGTCAGATATTTCCATCAAGTTCAAAAATGCGGCATTGCAGTTCAAGGTCTTGATGAGGGCCATGCAGCGATTTAGTTCACCGGGATTTGTCTCAATGTATTTTCTGAAATCGATAACCCCGGATGCCCGTAATTCCTCGATGTACGACTTGAGATCAGAGGCATCTCTTTCCATCATGGGGATTGGCGCCGATTTAAATAGCATGCGAAATCGTTTTTCACTCTCGCGAATACCTTGCTCCGCACGGTGTAGCTCCGTAATGTCCTCACCGAAGACCATGGCGCCCACCACAGTGTCGTGAGTATCGCATACAGGGTTAAGGCTAAAGCGCAGGCGCTCCCATTGTGTATTAAAACCCGAGTAATCCTGCTCGAAAACGATGGAATTCCGGATTGACAAACAGCGGCGAACCATGTCCCCGATACTGGATTCCAGAACTTCCATAGGCTCTAAGCACCCAGTGACCTTACATTGCGGAAGGGAAAGCATGTGCCTCATTTTACGATTAATACTCGTGACCAGTCCCTGGCTATCGACGGTACAAACTCCCATGGGAGCCGCTTCCCGCCACAGCAGGCTTCTGTCTTCCACTGCCTGCAAAGCTGCCTCAGCACGCCGGCAACGCTTCTCAAGGTCATCGCATCGGGATGCCCGGTGTTTCAACTCGTCAAGTTCGGCCAAAAGCCGCGCTTGTGACGTGCCTTCCTCATATGTTTTTGAAGCTTCTCCCATATTCGTCTCCATTATTGTGTCGTAAGTTGATCAGGATCTGTGCCGGGTCCACACTAGCATTTTACATGCCAGTATTATTTTCCGCTGACTCTTCCTCCTGGGAGTAAGGGGCTTTCATCTCATGAGTGAGACGCGCCTTGAATCTGAAGGTTTTACTAAGCCATCGCTGGTTTAAGCTTTCTGGACTCCGGAAAAAGCTCGATATACGAGCTTTTTCGAGTTCATTAAATTTATCTTGGATTCTTCTCGATATGTATTAATCATGATAGCGTAGCAATAAAACCCGTATTGAAAACGGAGATAAAACATGTTTATGACCGCCAATAGAATCAAGATTGAAGATAAGCCGGTATTAAAGCTCAATATTCACGAATATGATGAGGTGGATATCCCATTTTTGGATAGTCTTGGAATAGACCAGCTTGAATTAGACTCAGCGAATTCGAGATATATCTACATCCATAGCCAGGAAGAATTTCTCAGTACCCGTTCCGCGATTCTTGCAAGATTCAAGGTTGTCGAAGAAAAAGGGCCGAGGGTTTATCTGGCAGCCAGATAGACTGAAAATTACACTCCTAACCCATTTTTTCTCTCGGTGGGGATGACCTGCATAATCAACGGGGATCGAACATTCCGGCATACGGGACAGGTGCTGTTGATGAGATTCATGTATGGCCTATTGTCAGCGATGCTTCGTTTTAACCCCGTGCGGTTCCCTGGTCAATCCCGATAGCGTTTCATCAGGTCGTCGTAGGCGTCGATGCGGCGGTCGCGCAAGAACGGCCAGATGCGCCGCACCTGTTCGGAGCGGTTACGGTCGATTTTGACCACCAGTGTCTGTTCCCGATCGGAGTCAGCCTGGGCGAGGATCTCTCCCTGCGGACCCGCAACAAAACTACTGCCCCAGAAGCGTTGGACACCTCCGCCATCGGGAGCTGTTTCGTCACCGACCCGGTTGACAGCCATAAGCGGCAGGCCATTGGCAACGGCGTGACCTCGCTGGACTGTGATCCAGGCGTCGCGCTGGCGTTGCCGCTCTTCCTGCGAATCCTGGGGATCCCAGCCGATGGCGGTGGGATAAATCAGCAGTTCCGCCCCGGCCAGGGCCATCAGCCTTGCTCCTTCAGGATACCACTGATCCCAGCAAACCAGCACTCCCAGTCGGCCGACACTGGTGTCGATGGGATTGAATCCAAGGTCTCCTGGGGTGAAGTAGAACTTCTCGTAGTAACCCGGGTCGTCGGGGATATGCATCTTGCGATAGATGCCGGCGATGCCGCCATCGGTTTCCAGAACTACCGCAGTATTATGATAAAGACCGGCGGCCCGCCGTTCGAACAGGGAAGTCACCAGTACGATTCCCAATTCTTTGGCCAAGGCCGAAAAAAGAGTGGTGCCGGGACCGGGGATCGGTTCAGCCTGATCGAAGACGACTGTGTCCTCAGTCTGACAGAAATAGGAGCCGCAGTGCAGTTCCTGCAAGACGACCAGATTAGCGCCCCGGGCGGCGGCGTCACGGATGCCGGCAACGCTGCGGGCAATGGTGTTTTCGCGGGTATCGGCGGCGGCATGCTGCACCAGGCCGACTATAAGTTCCTTCATTTCAGTACTCCTTGAGGCAGCTGCATGGTGACGCAGTGCAATGAGCCATGCTGCTCAATCAGCGGACGGCAAGGGACGGCAACGATCTCACGGTCGGGAAAAGCGCTGCTTAGAATGGCGAGTGCCAACTCGTCCCGGGGGCTGTCGTAAACCGGCACCAGAACCGCGCCGTTGATGATGAGAAAATTGGCATAGGTTGCAGGCAGCCGATGACCATCGTCCGCGTAACAAGCCTCCGGCCAGGGAAGCGGTAACAGTTCAAAAGGCTGGCCATCATCGCTGCGCAGGTCCGCCAGTTCCGTGGCCAATGCTGTCAGTTCCGCGTAATGCTCGTCTTCCGGATCATCGCAGGACTGATAGATAATGCGGTCGTGAGACGCCAGCCGGACGAGAGTGTCGATATGGCTGTCGGTATCGTCGCCGGCCAGATAGCCGTGCTCCAGCCAGAGCACGCGGTTCAGGCCAAGCTGCTGCATCAACTGTTGTTCCAGTTCATTGCGATCCAGGTGCGGATTGCGGTTGGCCTCCAGCAGGCAGGAAGAGGTGGTCAACAGTGTGCCTGCGCCATCGCTCTCCAGGCTTCCACCCTCCAGTATCAGGCCAGGGACCTCGCGAAGGCAGCTGCCGAATGCCCCGGCCGCCTGCAGCCGTGCGGTGGCCTGATTGTCATCGCAGGCGCTAAACTTCAAGCCCCAGCCGTTAAAACCGTAATCGAGCAGAAGAGGTGAGCCGTTCTGATAGACGGTAATGGGCCCGAAATCACGGGCCCAGGTATCGTTGGTAGGCAAAGAGTAGATACGTACCCTTTCCATGCGGGCACCGGCTTCTGCCAGTTGCGAACGAACCAAATCAGGGTCCGGCGATGGAATGATCACCATCTCAAAGCGGCTGATTTCCACCGCGATGCGGATAAATACCGGCAATACCAGATCGAGCATATCAGCCCAGTCGGTTTCGCCGTGGGGCCAGCCGAGCAGCACTGCATCCTGCGGTTCCCATTCGGCGGGCAGACGTCTTTGCATCATGGATCCACTCCTTTGTAAGTACTTGTGCTATATCAGTGCAGAGAATGAGGTGTGGTAAAAAGGTGATGGTATGACAAGAATCACTTCTTCAGGAAAAATTGAAAAACGGCTCTGCCGGATCTTTGCTTTCCAAAAAAAGACTATATTAGCCTGCCGATTCTATCAGAGCAATATTTTTCAGGATGTTTTCCCTGACTGTTCTATCATAATATTCAGGTCTTCTAATCAGATCTGAAAAATCGGATTTTCGCCGAAAGAAAACATTTTCAGTTTCGAATCAGTTGCCAGCTCTTGCCTTATTTTTCCAACTCTGTTTATTACTGTTATGCCGACAGTAAACCCATAACTTATTAAAACAGTAACCTCGTCATCTAAAATGAGCAATATCCCGTCAAAAGTACAAACATTTCTGGAAAGTCACAATCTTTGCGCCCTTGAGTTTGAACCCGGCTCAACGCCGACCGCGGAAACGGCGGCCCAGCGGATAGGAGTGCCGGTCGGCCAGATAGCAAAATCTCTCCTGTTCAAAGGAAAGGATGATAAATACCGGCTGGTTGTGGCCGCCGGTGATAAAAAAATAAACAGCGGAGCACTAAAGCGCGCAACAGGAGTCAAGCACCGGATGGCTACTGTGGAGGAGACTAAGGAAATGACCGGGTTTCTTCCGGGGGGAGTATGTCCGTTCGGATTGGCTGACGTCCCTGTAACAATTCTGCTCGATGTATCTCTCGATGAGTATGACACTGTGTATCCGGCCGCTGGTACAGATGCCACAGGTGTCCCGTTGAGCCCTGATTATCTCCGGCAGATTACCGGTGGCTTGAAGGTTGAAGTGACCTGATTACCGGCTGCAGCTTCCATCTGCTTTAAAGCCGCACCTGTAAGCATAGGAGTTATCCGCCTGTTGACTGCGGTCTTCTTTTTCTTTCTGCTACGAAACCAGGGCTGGTGTTTCCCTTAACTCCTCACTTCATTTGCACCGAATGCGATAAAAAAAATCAGACAAGTCCGGGGACCGGCTGTTGAGTGGATTTGATTTAAATCAAGGTGCGAGGAAATCATCCCTGTTAGTATTCAAATAGACATAATAGCGCAGCACCAATCTAACAGGCGAGGATTGACATGAACGCCTACGCTTCCAAAGGTATCAAGAATCTCGAACAACAGACACTGTAAACCGCCGTTAACAAAAAACTGCGGAAAAATGGTTTATCCAGCATGACGCAAGGAGAAAAAGACCATGTGTGATAGTTATCACCTGAAATGTGAGTGCGGCAGGAAAGAGGCGGAAGTATTTTTCGGAAAAATGCTCCTCGATCAAAGATCGATCAATCGGCTTTTCTGTCCCGAATGCAGCGGAGAAAATGACCAAAGCGATCCAGGGAAAGTATGGGATAACGGCTGGGTCATCGAGATGAACATGGAGCTGATCAGAATGCATGCCCCAAGTTTCGGAGTAGCTACAGCCGACCTCACGGCGAATTGGATTTTCGACCAGGGATATATCACCTGGGTGGGCATCACTCCGGATGAGAAGGAAAAACGCAACCGGGAGCGTGAGAGCATCCTCGCCCTTGCTAAAACCGATGTGGCGGCTTACCTGAAGGCCATGAAGGAGTGGGGTATTGGGCGAGAGAACCGATTTATCAGCGAGGGGTGGCGCAAGATGAAATAAATTACCATATTGGTAAAGATATCAATATGGTATTTATATGTACAAAGCATGGCTCCATCCGTCAATTTTCATGCTGGAGTTTCAACAGGATCGTACTATGTTATCCAGAGCAGATGGAAGATACGGATGGAGTACACTTTGGCCATGGCTCGATTTAGTCCAAAAAGCCGGGATCACCTCAAGGTTATATTGGTTTAAATATCAGCGCGATTTTTTTATATTTCACTCATGATACCAGGCATCCCGCAAATCGTTATTGCCATTCCGCCGATCGAGGATTTCTACTCAACTCCCCACCGCATTTCCTCTCTCGGCAGCAGGATCGCGGAAACTCTTCTTAAAAATGCCGGTTATCAGGTTCGCATTGTAAACAATCTTGCCGATGCGGATCGAAAACGTCAGCTTCCCCTTCCGGCCGCACTGGCCCATCTTGCTCCTTTTCTGATCAGTAATGAAACAGGCCGCAGCACCTATTTCACCCGGTATCACCGCTTTGGAGAAGAATACGATGCCGTTGCGGATAAAATTATCGGGATTAATCCGTCCCTGTGTTTCATCAGCACCTTCGCTTTCTGTTATGGAGAAAGTACGCTGAAACTCGCGGAAGCAATAAAAAAGAAGTGGCCGGAGTTAGCTGTTGTTGCATGCGGCGCGGGAGTGTCGGTGTATCCCGATTATTTTCTGCGCGACAGTTCCATTGATTTCACGCTGAGTGGAGAGGCGGAAACGAATCTTCTCCCCTTTATCGATTATATTACCGGCAAATCCCCTGACCCCGGACTTGTTCCGGGACTGGGGTATAAAAACAAGGGCCAACGAATCTTCAACACGGCAGCCCCGCCCACCGGCAGTAACACTCTTCAGCCGGTTCTGGCCCTGACAGGCGAGACGAAGGGTGCTGTATATTATACCGCATCCGTTTCGCGCGGCTGCAACAGTGCCTGCCGGTTCTGCGCGAACCACCTGGTGCACGGTCGCTCCTTCCGATGCGCGGAACCCCACCGTTTTGCCGCACAGGTCGGCGCACTTACCGATGCAGCGGAAGGAAAAACCGTCTTCTTCAATTTCGAGGATGACAATCTACTCTGCGATATGCCCCGTTTCAGAGAGATAATCCGTATCTGCAGAAAACGCTTCCCGGGAGTCAGGTTTACCGCGGAAAACGGTATCGACTACCGGCTTATGAACGATGAAATCTGCAGCGAACTCATCGATGCCGGATTTATCCAGTTCAATTTCACCCTGGGATCGGTAGACGAAACAGTGCTTAGGCGGGAAACGCGGCACGGATCTATTAACAGGTATAATGCACTTCTTGCACTCTGCAGAAAAGGCGGCTGTAAAGTAATCACCTACATCATCTGCGGTTTTCCGGAAGATACAAAAAAAACCATTTCCCGCAGCTTCAGATTTCTGCTGGAAAAAGAAACTGCCATCGGCGTATCACTCTTCTACCCGGTACCCGGTCTTCCCGGTTTTCGCGACATGAAGATCTTTGATACGTTATCCCCCACGCTCTGCTGCGGATCATCCGCCTGGCCGTGGAATAATTCACTCTCAACAGAAACCCTGGTAACGGCATTCCGGATTGCCCGGCTAATCAACTGCATGCATGCCTTCGACCTGACGGATCAGGAGCACGAGGTTATCACCCGCACCATTGCAACCGGTTCACTTCATACGATGGTCAAGGATAAGGGAGAAAGGCGAGTCGTGGAAGTTCCCCGGCAGGACAGGGAGCTGGTGAGGATGGTATTTAGCAGCACGGCAGTTTGAAAATATTCGAGGGTTCGGCACCGCTAGACAAAGCTTCGTCATGGAACTGCCTCTCTCTGTAATCTGAAATTATAATTGCGTATTCATCGGCAGGAATGAGCCTAATGAAAAACGGAGTAAAACCGGAAGTTCCACCTTTCCTGAAAAATGCAATCTTGATGTTTTCTTGACATCTTTCGCTCGATTCTTGACTCCTTCTTAATCTGACGTTGTGTATACTCTTTCATTTATTATCCTTATATTGATCTATTAGTGTTTTAGGGCACCTCATCCGCAATCAATTTTACCGTCAGCTTAATGACTTGAATTACAATGAATACAACAGAGCCGGCAGGCAAGAAACTGGCAGCCCTTTCATTGGCAGCTCTAGGGGTAGTCTTCGGCGATATCGGCACAAGCCCTCTCTACGCTATCCGGGAATGCTTTCATGGTGAATATGGCATTGCCGCGGGAACCGGCAATGTACTCGGCGTTCTCTCCCTTATTTTTTGGGCATTGATTTTAATTGTCTCTTTCAAATATCTCATCTTCATCCTCCGGGCCGACAACGATGGCGAAGGCGGTGTTCTCGCCCTGACGGCCCTGGCCGTTTCGACCAAAGCCAGCGAAGGCAGGATTCAGAAAATTTTAATCGCCCTCGGTCTCTTCGCCGCCTGCCTGCTTTACGGCGATGGCATGATCACGCCGGCGATTTCCGTATTGAGTGCGGTGGAAGGGCTGAATCATATAACTCCGCTGTTTACGCCCTACATTATCCATATAACTCTTGCTATCCTGATCAGCCTGTTTCTTTTGCAAAAGCACGGCACAGCCAGGGTTGGCGCTCTGTTTGGCCCGATCATCTTTATCTGGTTCTGCGTACTGGCAGGACTGGGACTGATCCAGATCATTGGAAATCCGCAAATCCTCGGCGCGGTCTTCCCCTGGCACGCCATCTCCTTTCTCATTACCAATAAATTGCACGGGTTTGTCGTACTGGGGGCGGTATTCCTGGTGGTCACCGGAGGCGAGGCAATTTATGCCGATATGGGGCATTTCGGCAGGAAGCCAATCCGATTGACCTGGTTTTTCGTGGCCTTTCCGGCCCTCGTTATCAACTATTTCGGCCAGGGCGCTTTCCTCCTGACCCACTCTGCCGCCACGAGCCATCCTTTCTATGCCATCGTCCCGCACTGGGCAATCATCCCCATGGTGATCCTGGCCACGCTGGCCACCATTATCGCCTCCCAGGCGGTAATCACCGGAGCATTTTCCCTCACCAGCCAGGCGATTCAGCTGGGATATCTGCCTCGCTTGCGCGTGACCCATACCTCCGTTGCCCATATGGGCCAGATTTATGTAGGGCCGGTCAACACGCTTCTGATGGTTTGCACCATCGGCTTAGTACTTGGATTTCGGTCCTCAAGCAATTTGGCCGCAGCCTATGGCGTTGCGGTTACCGCCACCATGCTGGTCACAACAGCCCTCTTTTTTGTGGTTATCCACAAGCGCTGGGGCTGGAGCCTGACGTCTGCCGGTTCGCTCACAGCCCTCTTCTTGATTGTGGATTTTTCCTTCTTCAGCTCGAACATGACCAAAATATTTCATGGTGCCTGGTTCCCTTTGGTCATTGCCGGATGCATCTATACCGTGATGACTACCTGGAAACAAGGCCGTAAAATTCTGGCTGAAAAAATGAAGGTGTTAACCACCAGCCTGGACGAATTTCTGGCAACGGTGCCCAAATATCCGCCTGAAAGAATCCCCGGCCAGGCCTTCTTTCTGACCAGAAGTCATAATCTGGTGCCGGCCGCAATGGTTCAAAATCTCAGACACAACAAGCTGCTCCATTCTGAAGTGTATTTTCTGAACATCCGCACAGAAGAAATCCCCAGAGTACCGAATCTCGAAAAGATCGAGGTGGAAAAACTCGGATCGGGTATCTATCGAATTATAGCCCACTTCGGTTTTATGGAGGAACCGAATATCGCTATCATCTTCACCTTGTGCCGGAGCCAGGGTTTACGCATCTCCCTGAAAGATGCCAGCTTTTTCCTCGGTCGCGAGAAACTTTCCCTTGGT
This sequence comes from uncultured delta proteobacterium, assembly GCA_963835305.1. GTDB lineage: Bacteria > Desulfobacterota > Desulfobulbia > Desulfobulbales > Desulfocapsaceae > Desulforhopalus_A. The sequence goes on along the minus strand of CAWIEU010000001.1, from coordinate 745,993 downwards.
GTAAAGCCTGGGCTGAGTCAGTGGCGCGCACGTCTCTTTCTCCTTTTGTCCCGCAATGCAATGGATGCTGCGAGTTTTTTCGATATCCCTGCTGATCAGGTCATCGAAGTAGGCGCTCAGTTGGAACTCTAAAAGTATAAAGAGCAGAAATTCCTGTCATAAACTCTATGGGGATAAGCACCTTCATGAAATCGTCCCAAAAAACCACAAATGATATTCTAACGTATAAAGAAAGGAAGCCTTGACAACTTTTTGACGCTTTACTCCGCTATTTTGATCTCATTTTAATATGCGGAGACGTATAGTACTCCTGACACTACCGCAGACAATAAAACACTATCCGGAAGGTTAAGCCCGCAAACTGAAAGAATTTACGCTTGATCCATTTCTCCAGAGGTCACCGTTATGTACGCCTATGAATTGATTGAAATTTCCGTCACTATTCTGGTTCTCCTGGCCGTGATCAAACCCTTGGGATCTTATATGGCTAAAGTGTACCAAGGCGAGATGACTTTTCTTTCCTCAGTGTGTGTTCCGTGCGAGAATCTGCTCTATCGAATCAGCGGTATCGACAAGGGGGCGAAAATGGACTGGAAGCGCTATGCCTTCAGCCTGTTGCTTTTCAATCTGATCGGCGGAATTTTTCTCTTTGCGATTTTACGATTACAGGGAATCCTGCCGCTTAATCCGCAGGAATTTCCAGCTTTTACCTGGCATCTGGCACTCAACACCGCCATCAGTTTCATGACCAATACCAATTGGCAGAATTACAGCGGCGAGTCCACGGTAAGTTATTTTTCCCAGATGTTCGGCTTTACCGTACATAACTTTATCTCTGCCGCTACCGGGATGGTAGTCGCTATTGCCTTGATCCGGGGAATAGTCCAACGGAGGGTTTCCTCCATCGGAAATTTTTGGGTGGATCTCACCCGAACCATTCTGTATATCCTGCTGCCGCTATCGCTGGTTTTTTCTTTGCTTCTCGTTTCGCAAGGGGTGATCCAGAATTTCAGCGGATATAAAACTATCCCGCTCCTCCAGCCCATAAGCGATGGGCGCCATGAGCCGTTGAAAGATTTTCGCGAGACCGAAAACCTCAAAATTCAACCAAGCACAGAGGTGACCCTGCCCATGGGACCGGTCGCCTCCCAGGAGGCAATCAAGGAATTAGGAACCAACGGAGGTGGCTACTTTAACGCCAATTCTTCCCATCCCTACGAAAATCCGACTCCATTTTCCAATATACTGGAAATTTTTCTCATTCTGTTAATACCCGGCTCCCTGACCTATACCTTTGGCCGGATGGTTGGGAATCCCCGCCAGGGATGGGCTCTGCTGGCGATCATGTTAGGTGTTCTTGTTTTGTCGATGCTGGCTCTCTACTGGGCTGAAGCCGGCGGGAATCCGCTGCTGACTAAACTGGGTGTCCACGGTTTCAATATGGAAGGAAAAGAAGTCCGTTTCGGACTTGCCGGCAGCAGCATGTTTGCGGTCTCCACAACCGGGACATCCTGCGGTGCCGTCAACACCATGCACGATTCTCTGATGCCGCTCGGTGGATTGATCCCTTTGTCGCTGATCCTGCTCTCCGAGGTGATTTTCGGAGGAGTCGGCACTGGTATGTATACCATGCTCGCTTTCGTGCTGATTGCGGTCTTCGTGGCGGGATTGATGATAGGGCGGACGCCTGAATTTCTCGGCAAGAAAATCGAGGTACGCGAGATGTGGATGTCGATCATCACGGTTCTCACTTCGGGTGTCCTCATTCTGATCTTTACCGGGATTGCCATGATGCTGCCGTCAACGATTGGTTCGTTGAACAATCCGGGTGCCCACGGCCTCTCGGAGGTGCTCTATGCCTTCGCCTCCATGTCGAACAACAACGGCAGCGCCTTTGCCGGATTGAACGGCAATACCGTTTTCTATAATATCACCGGGGCCATTGCCATGTTCATCGGACGCTTTGCACCTATTCTTGCCGTTTTGGCCATGGCCGGGTCTCTGGCGGGAAAGAAGTTCGTTCCGCCGAGCCAGGGCACCTTGCCGACGGACAAGGTGCCGTTTATCCTCTGGCTGCTGCTGGTTATCCTGATAATTGGAGCGCTGACCTTCTTTCCGGCGCTGTCTTTGGGCCCCATAGCCGAACATCTGCTTATGCCGGGAGGTAACTGATCATGTCAAAACATGCTCCAGCCCAGATATCCATTTTCGATCCCGGTATCCTCTATCCTGCACTAATCGAGTCGTTCAAAAAGCTCGATCCGAGAAAACTCTGGCGCAATCCCGTGATGTTTGCAGTGGAGGCGGCGAGCGTCATTACCCTTGTGACCTTTTTCTTATCGCTTGCCGGTGTGAACCGCGAACCCACCTGGTTTACCGGCTTTGTTTCCCTCTGGCTCTGGCTGACTGTGATCTTCGCAACCTTTGCCGAGTCGTTGGCCGAAGGCCGTGGCAAAGCACGGGCGGCCTCCCTGCGGAAGAGCCGTATCGAAATAACGGCCAAGCGCCTGGAACGTCCCGAATTCAACAGTAAATTCCAGACCATCCTCGCAGCCGATCTTCGCAGGGAGGATTATATTCTGGTTGAAGCCAATGAGACGATAGCGGGAGATGGTGAGGTCGTAGCCGGCGCGGCCCTGGTAAATGAAGCGGCCGTAACGGGTGAATCGGCCCCGGTGGTTCGTGAGTCGGGAGGGGATAGAAGTGCCGTTACGGGGGGAACGACGGTAATCGCCAATTCAATCATCGTGAAAATAACCGCAAATCCCGGAGAAACCTTTCTTGACCGGATGATCTCTCTCATAGAAGGCGCCAGGCGGCGAAAAACCCCCAGTGAGATCGCCCTTGAAGTGCTGCTGGTTTCCCTGACCCTGGTCTTCCTGCTGGTCTGCCTCAACATCAGCCCCCTGTCTCTTTACAGCGTCAAGGCGGCGGGGCAGGGGAGTCCTGTTTCCCTTACTGTCCTGGTGGCCCTCTTCGTTTGTCTGGCCCCGACCACTATTGCGGCCCTGCTTCCCGCCATCGGCATAGCGGGGATGGACCGGCTCTGCCAGAAAAATGTCATTGCCTTGTCGGGGCGGGCGATAGAGGCCGCGGGTGATGTCAGTGTCCTCCTTCTTGATAAGACGGGAACCATTACTTTGGGAAACCGGGAAGCGGTCGAATTCATAGCGGTAAACGGACATACGGAAAAAGAACTTGCCGAGACGGCTCTTCTGGCTTCCTTGACGGACGAAACCCCGGAAGGCAGGAGCATCGTGGTCCTGGCCAAACGAATGTTTGCCTTAAAACAGCTCACTCTTCCTGCCGATACGCAAACCATCCCCTTTAATCCGGAGACCCGTCTTTCAGGAATTGATTCGAACGGAAAGCACTATCGCAAGGGTGCCGCTGATTCCGCGGTAGCTTTTGTTAAAAATTCCGGGGCCGGGACGATTCCCGAGACGCTTGACTATATCGTCGATCAGGTGGCCCGCTCAGGGGCAACTCCCCTGGTGGTCTGTTGTGATGCCGATATTTTCGGGGTTGTCAAATTAAAGGACATCGTTAAAGGAGGAATCCAGGAGAGGTTTGGACAATTGCGCAGAATGGGCATAAAAACCGTCATGATAACCGGCGACAATTACCTTACTGCCGCGGCAATTGCCGCCGAAGCGCAGGTCGACGATTTTCTGGCCCAGGCCAAACCCGAAGATAAGCTCCGCCTGATTAAGGAAAACCAGGACGCGGGTTACATGGTGGCAATGACCGGCGACGGCACCAATGACGCCCCTGCCCTGGCGCAGGCAGACGTGGCCGTGGCAATGAACACCGGTACGCAGCCGGCACGCGAGGCCGCCAACATCATCGATCTGGACAGCAATCCCACCAAGCTCCTGGATATCGTGGAAATTGGCAAGCAGATCCTTATGACCCGTGGGAATTTGACCACCTTCAGCATCTCCAATGACATTGCCAAGTATTTTGCAATTATTCCGGCGATGCTGCTTTCCATCTACCCCCAGCTGGGCGTGCTCAATATCATGCATCTGGCCGGTCCCTACAGCGCAATTCTCTCGGCAGTGGTGTTTAATGCACTGATTATCCCAGTGCTGGTGCCGCTCGCGCTCAAAGGTACAACCTTTCGCCCCATGCCGGCGGAAAAACTTTTAATCCATAATCTCCTTCTTTATGGACTTGGCGGAATTATCGTTCCATTTATCGGTATCAAGGTGATCGATATGCTCATCAGCACCTTAGAAACTCAACTTTTTTAGAATGAATTTCGCGAAGGTACTTATCCCCGTGCTTTGTGGGGATTAGAATAGGAGTCTGAGAACTCGCAGGTTGGCTATCGGAGGCTCAACCCATGAAAGATATACGATCGGCATTTTTACTCTTTGTAATTTTTGCTGCTCTTTGCGGCGGCATGTATCCTGCTGTCGTAACAGGTGTTGCGACGCTCATTTTTTCAGGGCAGGCCAAGGGGAGTTTTGTCGCAGATCTAGACGGTCGGGTAGTCGGCTCCAGCCTGATCGGCCAACCCTTTACCGAGGCGAAGTATTTCTGGCCGCGCCCTTCAGCTACAGCGGAATTCAGTTACAATCCTCTTGCCTCCGGAGGCTCGAATTTCGGCCCGAGCAATCCCGACTTTTTAAGAATTGTCGAGGAGCGAATCAATATGCTGCACAATTCCGGAGTCACGGGCGACATCCCAGCCGATCTGGTGGAGGCCTCGGCCAGCGGCCTTGATCCCGATATCTCTCCCGAAGCGGCATTGTTACAACTTTCCCGTGTCGCCAAAGCACGTGGAATGGCGGAAGACGAATTGAAATCCCTTGTTACGGCTTACACCCAGGATCGTCAGCTGGGGATTTTCGGCGCACCAAGGGTAAATGTCCTGCTGCTTAATCTTGCTCTGGATGAAATGAGACAATGACCGATTTTGAGGAAAAACGTCCAACTCCCGAAGCCATGCTGAAACTTGCCAAGGCCGAGGCGGAGCAGGTTTTTAAAGGAAAACTGAAGATATTTCTCGGTTACGCGGCAGGGGTCGGCAAAACCTACTCGATGCTCACAACCGCGCAACAGTTGAAAAAAGAAGGAGTGGACGTAGTCGCCGCCTATGTCGAATCCCATGGCAGGCTGGAGACGGATGCCCTTATTTCGGGATTGGAGGTTATCCCCAAATTGATGATTGAGTATCAGGGTGTCTTGCTGCCTGAACTCGATATCGATGCGGTCTTGTCGCGCAAACCCCGGGCTGCCTTGATTGATGAACTGGCGCATACCAATGCTCCCGGCTCACGGCATGAAAAACGCTGGCAGGATGTACAGGAACTTCTCAACGCCGGCATCGATGTTTTCACAACCGTCAATATCCAGCATTTTGAAAGTCTCAATGATGTTGTCGCGCAAATCACCGGGATTATCGTCCGGGAAACCGTACCGGATCTCCTGCTCGATCAGGCCGCCGATATCCGTCTTGTCGATATTACACCGGAGGAACTGCTGCAGCGTCTCAGCGAAGGAAAGGTATACATTCCCGATCAGGCCGCCAGGGCCATGGAGAAGTTCTTCCAGCCGGGCAACCTGATCGCCCTTCGTGAACTCTCCCTGCGGCATGCAGCCATCCGGGTTGATGAACAGATGCGGGAATATATAGCGACCCGGGCCACACCAGGTCCCCGGCCGACAATGGAGCGGCTGCTGGTCTGTATCAGCGGGAGTCCCTTCAGTGAGAAGCTGATGCGTATCACCCGCCGTCTGGCCAATGAGATGAAGGCCCCCTGGAGTGTGGTCTATGTCGAATCCCCGGGAGTCGATGCCTATTCCCGGGAAAATCGTGAACGGATCTGGCAGGACCTCCGGCTGGCGGAAAACATGGGGGCCCAAGTGGCAACCATTACCGGAACCTCCGTGGCGGAAGCCCTCATTGAATATGCCCTTAAGCACAATATTACCAAGATAGTCGTGGGCAAACCGGCAAAATCACGACTGAGAGAATTATTCCGTCCGCCGGTCGTTGATCAGATCATCCGGAATAGCGGGCACATCGATGTGTATGTGGTAAGCATCGGCGCCATGGAGCGAAAACAGACAGCGCCACGGAAACCCGCAAAAGGAATTTCCTGGCAAGGCTATCTTGCATCTGTTCTCCTCGTTTTCATCGCATCACTCATTTCCCGGCTGCTTGCCCCATTTTTGTCCCCGACCAACATGGTCATGATCTATCTTCTGTCCGTGGTTTTCGCCTCGGTCCGTTTAGGGCGTGATCCCGCAATAATTACGGCTTTTCTCGGTGTGCTGGTGTTTGATTTCTTTTTTGTTCCACCCCATTATACCTTTGCCGTCGCCGACAGTGAGTATATATTGACTTTTATCGGGTTGTTTACCGTCGGCGTGGTTATCAGCACCCTGGTGGCCAAAGGCAAGGAACGCTCCGAGGTTATGCAGACCCGTGAGATCCAGACCACCAGCCTCTATCATCTTAGTCGTGATCTTACCGGGGCGACCGATACATCCGGAATCATACGGGCCGTACGCTATAATATGCGGGAGAGCCTGGATGCCGATGTTATCTATTTTTCGCCCGAACAGGACCACCTCAAATACACACCGTTCGATCCGATGATTGCGAGAAATGAGCCGGATCTTAAGGAGCAGGCCGTGGCCCATTGGGTATTTCGTAACCGCCAGGCTGCCGGTCGGGGAACCGGGACGCTTAATTCCTCGAAATATCTTTATCTCCCGCTCAATTCGGCAAATGCAACGCTCGGCGTTCTCGGGATTCAATTGGCCGACGAGAAGGGCTATACCTCGCACCAGGTTCGTCTGCTTTTAGACGCCCTGGTCGGTCAGGCCGCGATGGCCCTGGAACGGGTCCAGCTAGTACAGCAGGCGGAACAGGCTCAGATTCTGGCGACCAGGGAAAACCTGGAGCGGGCCCTGCTCAACTCAATTTCCCACGATCTCCGCTCCCCTCTTGCCTCGATAACCGGAATTCTCAGCAGTCTGAAAGATCAGGATACCGGACTGACCGACCAAGCCAAACGGGATCTCCTGACCACCGCTTCCGAAGAGGCTGCTCGTCTGAATCGTTTCGTCACCAATTTATTAAATATGACCCGGCTGGAGGCGGGTGTGGTACAATTGAAAACGGATGCCTGCGATGTCCAGGATTTGATAAGCTGCGCACTGGCCCAAACGGAAAAGCAACTCGCCGACAGATCGGTGCAGATACACTTGCCGGCTGTTCTACCGCTCGTCAGGATGGATATGGGCCTATTGACGCAGGTTCTCGTAAATCTTTTGGAAAATGCCGCGAAATTTTCACCGGCTGGGGGCGAGATAGATATCCGCGTTCAGGTCGATAAACCGTACTTGACTTTAGCGGTAGAGGATCAAGGGCACGGGATACCTGAGACTGATCTGGAAAGAATCTTCGATAAATTTTACCAGGTTCCCATTCCGGAAGGACGTGGAGGAACCGGCCTCGGACTTTCCATTTGCAAAGGCATAGTGGAAGCACACGGGGGGACGATAAGCGCCCGGAATCGGCCCGACAAAGGTTTTGCCGTAAAATTGAAACTGCCGATGGAATCGAGTCTGGAGAAGGTGATACCGATTGAGCGATAACACAGAGAGTAAAAAAAAGGGCATCCGCATCCTGGTGATCGATGACGAGGTTGCTATACTCCGTTTTTTAGAAACCGTCTTGGATACAGAGGAATTTTGCGTGCACAAGGCGGAAAGCGGCCGCCTCGGAATAATGGCCGCGGCAGCCGTCCGCCCTGATCTCGTCCTTCTCGACCTCGGGCTTCCGGATTTGGATGGTATTGAGGTCATTAAAAGACTTCGGGAATGGTCGAAGGTACCGATTATCGTTTTGTCGGTCAGAGAGCGGGAAGAGGACAAAATAATGGCCTTGGACGCCGGTGCCGATGACTACCTGACCAAGCCTTTTGGCGTCGGGGAGCTTTTGGCCAGAGTCAGGGCAACGCTCAGGCGAACGCTTCAGCAGGAACAGCTTCCCACCTATAAAATAGGCGAATTGGAAGTTGACCTGGTCCTTCGCAAGGTCCTTCTTGCCGGAAGCGAAGTTCAATTGACCCCAACAGAATATGACCTCCTAAAATTGCTGGTGGCCAACGCCGGCAAGGTGTTGACCCATCGGCAGATATGCAGGCAGATCTGGGGAATCGGCTATGCCGAACAGTCCCATATTCTTCGGGTCAACATCAGCAACCTGCGACGAAAGATCGAAAAAGACTCCTCCCGGCCCAGCTATATCATAACGGAAGTCGGCGTCGGCTATCGTCTCAAGGATGATTTTACTCAATCCAAATTTGATTAAATAAGTGAATACGGCGGATGTTGGCAGATTTTGACCGGCGCAAATAAGTATACTCAGGAAACACCTACACTTCAGAAATTCAGCCGAAATTCATTCTTGCCAGTGAGCATTTTCAAATGACCAGTAAGTTATTGCATTTTTAATTTATTCAACATCTTGAAATATAGTTGAAAGCCTAAAGAATTGTTTAAAAAGCAGACTCTTTTTCCCGACAACCCCCGGACGACCTGACCAACATCGTTGGAGATGAGGTAGTCACCTATTTTTCGCAGTGTGGGAATACCATTCAGGTGACCAATGGTACATTGTGAAAGATCTGTTATGATTTGAAGCCCACTCCTGCAAGCCCACTCCGACGAGGTTTCCCTCATCCTTCGTGTAGCCTCGTGGAACACTATTTCCAATTAAAGAATTGTATGATTAATTGGAACAGTCCCTAAAAGAATCGTAAAATCGGCCCCTGATGTTTATCATTTTCAATAAGACCATGAGCAATATTCTGAACTGGCTCGAAGTGACAATGAAAGCTGAGTGGTCGACAAGGTGGAAAATTTGTTGGTACCAGACATTCCAAATGCCTGGCAAGACTTTGGCAAGATGAGGAATTATTATCACAATCGCATATTGAGGACATTGTCTAAAAAAATCGTAGATAATTTCTACTAGTAGAGATTGCCGAACTGGATAGTTCGCTTGTGACCGAATATACCCTTCTGCCTTGCCTAGCTATTTCCGTGGCGGTACAAGTAAATTTTATCGGTTAGACGGGAATCTCTGAAAGGAGAAAATCATGCTAAACGATGCAACTGTAGGAGAATTCAAAGCAAGTTTGCGTGGTGAGTTGATCCAACGTACCGACGAGTGCTATGATGAGGCTAGAAAGGTCTACAATGGTATGATAGACAAGCGACCGCTGTTCATCGCCCGATGCGTCGATGTCGCGGATGTAATTGCCTCAGTGAAATTTGGTCGGGATAATGATCTTCTTACCGCCATACGGGGCGGCGGTCACAACGGACCCGGCCTTGGAAGTTGCGATGACGGGCTGGTGATCGATCTCTCTCAAATGAAAGGAGTGCGTGTCGATCCGGCCAAGCGAACGGTAAGGGTGGGACCAGGTTGTACACAGGGCGACGTTGATCATGCCACTCATCCATATGGTCTTGCAGTACCGGCCGGGGTTGTCTCCACCACCGGAATTGCTGGCCTCACACTGGGTGGTGGCCACGGTTATCTCGCACGTAAGTACGGTCTAACCATAGACAACCTGATCGAAGCGGATATTGTGCTGGCGGACGGGAGACCTATAACCGCAAGTGCGAAACAACACGAGGATCTGTTCTGGGCTCTCCGTGGCGGTGGCGGGAACTTCGGTGTGGTAACCAGTTTTAACTTCAGAGCTCATCCCGTTAGCACAATCTTTGGGGGACCAATATTCTGGGAGTTGAAGGACGCACCGAAGGTGATGAAGTGGTACCGTGAATTTCTGCCCCAGGCTCCGATCGAATTAAGCCCGTTCCTGCATCTAGGGACAGTTCCCTCGGCGGAACCTTTTCCAAAGGATATCTGGGGAAAGAAGAATTGTGGCTTGATCGTGTGTTATATCGGCCCGCTCGACAAAGCTGAGGAGGCTGTTGCACCTATTCGCCGGGAGCTTCCGACGCCGATCCTCGACTGGGTGGGGCCGATGCCTTTTCCTGCCCTGCAAAGCCTTTTTGACCCCTTGCTTCCCAAATATATGCAATGGTACTGGAAAGGCGATTTTGTCAGGGATCTCTCCGATCAGGCTATTGATCTGCACATGAAGTACGCCCTAAAATTTCCAAGTGAGCATTCTCTCATGCATATATACCCGATAGATGGCGCGGTTCATCAGGTGGGAGTGAACGAGACGGCCTGGAACTGCCGTGACGCGACATGGTCCATGGTCATCGCCGGCATTGATCCTGATCCTGCCAAAGCGGCGGCAATCAAAGCGTGGGCCAGGGAATACTGGGAGGCCCTGCATCCATTTAATCTCGGGGGCGCATACGTCAATTTCATGATGGAAGAAGGTGGGGATCGGATCCGGGCAAGTTATGGCGACAATTATGATCGCCTGGTGGCCATTAAGAATAAATATGATCAGACGAATTTTTTCCGTGTGAACCAGAACATCGAACCGGTTTGATGTAAGGTAGCATGAGGGACTTCAACCGCAGGCTGGATAGAGTTCTATCAACAAACTTCAATACTGGGAGAATAGACAAAAGCGGGGCTCCCCATCAAACAGGACTGTTCTGTCTCCATGGTTGTACGTTCATGAGCGGCCCAAGGAAAAATTTCGCATTAACAAACGCCAAAAGCTTCACTGAACACTGATAGACCGTGGTGCCCAGTGGAACTTATCGTAAATATTGCCACCTTGAAGCTCTGAATTTTCTGACTACTCTTTTGGTTAATGTTTTTACTGTTAACCGGAACAGGGAACCACCTCTTCCTGATTAAATAAGCAGGTCAGCTTGAGTTATTTGAAAAACACTATCGCTATTTTTCGGACATGAAGAAGACATCCTCCAATTCCAGATTAATCCAGACAATCAATATGCCCTGGTTTAACATTTTGGTCACAGTATCAGCCAGGCCACAGTATCATCTGGGTACATCGAAAAATAGCAATCTTTTTTCCCGATAAATCCGAACTGACCTCCGCATCCCAAATTTGTGTTGAACGACCTTTGTGTACCAATCTGGCAACACACCTAACATCACCTTTCAACGCTGTGCCAATAAAATTAATTTTTAGTTCAATAGTTGTGAATCCCTGTGCTCCGGCAGGAAGATTGTTAACTGTTGCATAACCACAAGCCGTATCGGCAAGTGCAACGACAGATGCTGCGTGTAAATATCCATTTGGAGCGAGCAGTTGTTTTGTTACTTCCATACGCGCTCTCAATTCATCTGGTGCGACAGACACAACCTCAATCCCGAAAAGGCCAGGTAAACAATCTGTTCCCATCTTATTCCACCCAGCTGCGTTTTCAGGAACTGCTAATTGGTTTACCATTATTATTCCCCTTTGTTATCATTTTTAAAGAAGAGGAAATGCAAGGCTACAGGTTCCATAGGAGTTATGTTTTAAACCTCTTGGAGATAATTAGTGAACCTTCCTAAATAGCCTTCAAATTTCTCATTTCTCATATCTCCCTGACTATATTGAGTGCCGGATAATTTTACTCCTCTTTATCAGCCTCCATTATCCTCAATTAAACCCCGCTTAAAACGTTGGCCATTTTGCACATAGTGTTGTGCTTGTAATTCCAGGGCGAGTTGTTGTTCCAAACTCAAATTACGCTTAGTTTTTGCAGGCGATCCTATTACCAATGAGCCATCAGGGATTTCCATATTCTCTGTAACCAGTGCATTTGCACCAATGACACAGTGGCTACCAATTTTGGCGCCATTTAACACCACTGCATTTATACCTACCAGGCTATAATCACCAACATTGCAACCATGGAGCACCGCTTTGTGTCCAACAGTAACTCCCTTACCTAATGTCATGGGATAACCCGGGTCTGTATGCAGGACGGCACCCTCCTGAATATTGCACTCCTCTCCAATGGTTATCAACTCTGAGTCACCACGAATCACCGCATTAAACCAGATACTCACACCTTCACCGAGAGATACATTGCCAATGACCATGGCACTCTCAGCGACAAAAAAAACGTCAGGCAACTGCACCCGTTTGTCATCTAGCTGATATATCACTTTTAGCTCCTCCGATATTTTTTGGTATTAGGTTTCCGACAAACGCCTTATAATCTTTTCCTTACATTAAGTCTGTCATGAGGGGGATAAATATCTGATGAGAACATTCCGTGCATAGCGTAGTTCGGACTGTAGACGGATGAGATATATGAAAAAAATTCAAACACCAAAAATCAATGTCTTTCCGCTCTTTCCCTCCATAGAAGAAGCAATGTCGCTATAGGGTTTTCCCGAATAGCATTATGGACTGCTCACTTACTCCTGTAAAGAACAAGGCTATACTCAGCTTCATTTGATGGAGGCCGCCTTTCCTAACAGGGGAGGGCTCCCCACCAGTTTAAAACCGTCTTTTTCAACTCATTGCTCTTGTCATCCACTGCCTGGTATTTCATATCATTTCGGTATAGTTCCGAGGGGAAGTTGTTGCTCTGCTTGAGGGGGCTGCAGGGATGAGGAACCCGGCAGATCGCCCTCGGTATTGATTGTGGTGACACCGTTGTCGCTCCACCGGAAGGTCTCACCGTTCAGGATGATTTTTTCTTTATTGAACCAGATGGTCAAGTCATCCGAATCCTGTTTCTTTATTTCAGCTTCGATGCTTGGTGCGCCAACCTTGAAGAGATCATTGGTATATTTTATTGTTTTGGCTAATTGCTCATTGGCACTAATGATTTGCGATCTGAAGACCATTTCTATATCGTAGTCTTTTCTATCGGTTTTGTCCGTCGCAAGCTTTTCGCGGACAAGAGCTACGGAGACTTCCGCAGACTGTTTTTTCTTTATAAAAGAGCTGATTGGCAGTACATCTTCAAAGGTCAGCACAGTCATTTCCGGATGGTCGGGCATCACCGACGCATCGGCAGGATAGAAGTCTTTCTCCCCGGCATCATTTTTTAGACGCAACGTCACCAGGGAATTTTCAGCCATCCAGCGCGTTGGCAGAAATAGTGTAATATTGTCGCCCTTAAAAATATTGAGGGGGTTGAGTAGGGACTTATCCGCAGCTTGCAGCAACACACGGTCAAACTCAGATCGCAATTTTTTTATGATATCAATGTTTCGAATTTTCCCGTAGAGCCACAGCAAATCGTAATTCTTCACCTTATCGTTTTTCAGCACCATATCCATGATGCGATTGAAAACATCGGGCCGGGCATTCAGCAGCAAAGCCGGACCGACCGCCCTGACCATATCAGGAGAGTCTATAAATGCGACGTGCCCGTTATCCAGATTACGCAGAATCAACTTGCCCGCTTCCTCTTGATTTTCCATGCGTGCATACTGAAGGGCCGCAAAGAGGATATTTCCCCAATCGGCATCTTCTGAATTGGCTAAAATCAGCTCCAAATCCCTTGCAAGCATGTCAGGATCAGCCTGTTCCACTTTCAACATTGTCTTGCACATGGCGACGGAGGCTGCATAAGGATCCTTTCTCAAGATGCTCTGATTGATTTGCTGGAATTGGTCGAAGCAATGAAGCGCTTCTTCATTTTTGCCAATTTCCTGGGCTGCTTGACCGCGGTAATACCAGTAGGGAGGAAATTTTTGAAAACTGTTTTCAATCCGCTCCAATTTGCGATACCTCCGGTCAAGGTCCGGTTCCTTTAAAATATCTGTATAAGAGTTGATCTGTTTTTCATTCAATCTCCATTCATCAGGTAAATTATATCGCCGCATCAACTCCCAGGAATATTTCAGCAGCTTTTTATAGAAATTGTTGAGGTCCTGCATGGTTTTTACTTCGATCGCCCATTTTCCTTCCTCTTTTTCTCTGGCGTAGGTGGCCATCTGGGACCGGTAATTGAAATAAAAGGATCCTGTGGTAAGGACCGCTTTTAACACTCCGGCATAAGGGTTGAGAACCAAATCAGTATCGAATATACGAGACCTCACCCTGTTTTTAAGCTCGTTTTGGACGTTTTTATCGTAGCGGGTCAGGATGTAATTCCTGTCATGGTCTTGAATTTTTGAATTGGTGAGCAGGTCCATGAGCTCCTGAAGCAAGGTGATGATGTCCGCGTCAGGAATATTGTTTAAATTCAAGTTATTGATGATGGTATTGTACTCTTGGTCAAGAACCACCTTGTCATTGTAAGTCATGATATGGGTCAAAGAGACTGCAATCAGGTTCAAGGATTGCAACACCTGGAGCTGTACCTGGTTCTTGTCGAGGTCCGCCCGAATTTCCCTGGGGATGAATAACCCAGACAACAAGACGCAAGTAAGAATTATAACTGATTGAAAACCCATGCTAATTTTATTTTGAATGATCCACTTTTTCATTTTTCCATCCATTAATGAATCGGTTTGCTTCTGCCGTGAAAAATTTCAGACCGTATTCTATATGATTGGAACGCGTTTTTTGTCAAGTTAATCCGAAAGCACTACATGGCTGAAAGCCGCGGCTCGCACTTTTTTAGGGGCATCTGATTTTTAATGGGGAAAACCTATTTTCTAGTTCCCATGATGGCCTCAGAACGAGGTAGGTGTTTATTAAAAAATTCTTTGTTTGAGAAAGCAGAAACTTAAGGACTTCTCCATGAGATACGCTGGCGAGTCACTTTTCCCAAATCGGGATGAGAATCGGTGGCGAACAAATTCAAACATTTTGTTGGATGGTAATGACCGGCGATCACGCGCTGCTACGATACTGGATCAACACTACCCGCGGTTACTTGGACTAGGTCGGGCAGGTGCGTGTCGGCGCGCTCGAGGCGGTCATTCTGGAAGGGTCGAACACAAGTATGGAGAGCGCGCCGCCAGCTATGCCGATCTGCTCGCAGCCGACAAGGGTGACGAGACCCTCATATGTGTCCGTGCCGATGTCGCCGGCGAGATCTGGCGGATGGGACGGGCTCGTAACGCCGATCCCGGGTAAGCATGCCCGCGGCCTTCGAAACGCGGTAATTGCTTCTGGCTCGCCGAATAATGATAAGTATCTTGCACTGAACATTTTATTGATAAGACGAAATTCAAAAGCAGGGGTATTTTTTTCCTTCCCAGCAATCAAGCAGGTGGTCTACCCACCCCGGCATTTTTGTGACAGGTGGAGGATGGCCACGCATATTGTCCGGCCCGACATCCCGCCTCACCTTGTCTTCCAGCGCTTGGGCGTCCTTTTCCAACTTCTCACCATTGACGGCATTTCCATTAAAATCGACCAACTCAAACCCTTCATTCTGGGCCGCTTTTATGTCCTCGTTTTTCAAGGCATCAATCAGCCTGGTGAAAGCCTCAAAGCTCAGTCTGTGGGGATTTTTGTGTTTTGACCTGGCAAACAGTTTCGTGAGCGGCAGCTTTTCGAGTTCTTTGCGATATCCTGGCCCTCTTGCTTTCTTTTTGGGATTGGCTTCGAGCATATCTATAAGGCGTTCAATCCGCCTCTGGGTACGTTCGAGTTTCTTGAGGGTGCCTGGCGCTTCATCAGCGAGCTTCATACCCTCCTGATGTGCTTTCTGTATATCTATTCTATCCTTAGAGGCGCCAGTAGAGAAAGCGACGGAAACCCGCATATTGATAGTACGATCCTGTCTGTATTGCGTTTTGTCCAGATCGCTCACGATATCAGGTATGTATTGACAGTAGAGCGGGTGGGCAGCGGCATAAACCTCGTCGCCGCCGAGCATTATCTGGACACTTTCGGCAAAGCTGCCCAAGGGTTCTTCAGGAACCTCGCCGAATGCCAGTTTGGCTGCCTGCATCGCGGGGAGGGGGGCCTTAGGTATTCTGTCGTAATATTTTTTGAATATCTCTACAACGCGATCGTACGTGAACCGGCGGCGTTCATCTATGGCATCGCTTGCCCTGAACGTCTCATCCATCAAATCCGTGTCGCTATATTTATGATAGCCGACTTCCCTGTTGGAGTGCTCGTAATGAAGCATCAGTTCCACTCCCATATCCCTGATGTCCATACTAAAGAATATCCTCTTTGCATGATCTGAGGCAAAGCTGTAGAACTGAAACTCAGAAGCAGATTCAAAGACTGCTATTGGCTTGTGCTGTCGTACATCGTGAGTCAAAACCTTGTGGAGCTTGTTCCAATCAATATTTTTCGAAACCATTCCAAGTTGAGTGAATACTTCCAGTGCATCTTCATGATAGCGCCAAAAGTTCCTTCTTAAATTCATCGAACTTGAAGCGTTTAACAAAATCGAGCATATTGAGGACCACAAGCCACAGCTCGAGCAGATCTTTTTGCAGGGGAAGAGAGTATGTCATGTTGCCCTTTCCCATTTGCGGCTGCTCTAACTTCTTCTTCCTTACATCGCGGATTACGTCCGGATTACCCCAATGCAGGTTTTTTGATTTTATAAAAGTAGACGTCCATACGGTGTCAATATAAATTTCTCGAATAAAATACCCCTCCATATATCCATGTACAAAAAGCCCCTTTATCTTCTCCGCCATGTCTGAGGCCTTCATGTAAACACGCCAGTCGTATTCCTTTCCACGGGCATCCAGCCTGCGGTTATCGGGCTCAATCCCTCTGGCGAATTTTTGCGCCGGCTTCATTTTAAGGGTTTTCATCTTGGCCACATATCGTGCTATCGCCGCCCCTTTCAAGGCCTCCGTAACCAGCAAGTATACCTCTTCAAGCTTTGAGGAGCGGGAGGGTTTCAGGGTCTTAAACCCGAAGAAGATGTCAAACTTGTATCCTTTTTTATTCAGTTTTTTTCTAAGCGTGCGGATTTCCTTGAGCTGTTTTTTATATTCGTCCTTCTTCTTTTTGTCCTTTTCCTCTTTTTGCTTTTCATCCACCTCCTTTTCTACCTTCACCAGTATCATAAGAAGTATTTCTGCAAGTTTTTTATCAAGTTCGCCAAGCTTTTTAACGAAATCCTTTCTGGTCTTTTCGTAAGTGATAATATATGCGGTCTTATAGGTCTGCGCGGCGACCATGAACTCTTTGTCCCCGGATTCAAATATGTCAGCAGATCCGAATATCGACTCTATGGCTTTGAATCTCTGACGGATGTATTCCGCGTTCCACCACTGACCGATGACCTTATCGTTCAGATCCTTTATTCCGGTATTGTCCTTCGCCTCGCCAGGGAAGAGGAGAATATACAGGCTTATGGTTTTAGCAGTTGTTTCCCTGTTTCTAAGTGCCCTGAGAAATACCCCCATTTGCCAGTACAGGACCAGGGTGTTAAGCTGATAAACCAGGGCGCCCTTCAGCTTTTTTCGATCGTCCTCATTCGGATCTCCTTGTCTTTCAAGGAGTCTTCGGAGATTATCCGAACTGCTCCAGATTTCGGAAAGCCTTGTATTGTCGTCAGTGGTGGACTCCGGGTTGAAATCCGGCTCGTCGAAGGTAAAGAGTAAGGCGCTGTCAGCGCTGGGACCAGCGGACTCTACAGCCATAGGACCACCTCACGATTGGAGCATCCAGGGGCAGGGGGAGTATACCCGGCAATCATGTATCGATCAGGTCGCTGCCGCTTCTCAGGTGGACAAGTGTAGTCGGCACCTGCACAACCCACGGCTCACCTACAAATTTTACGCCGATTGCATATCCGAGACCTGACTGGTCGCTGCCTCGGTAGGGCTCCCTCAGGCGTATCTGCTGCGCGGTTTCATCAACACTGGCGATCCTGTAATATTTAAGAGCTATCAGGATTTCACGGTCAGTATCGTCAGGGCGAAAATCTGTCCCCGTGCCGGTCACCAGTGTACTGTTCGCCTGGACCTCAATAGTGCCTGGCCGGAACTCGAAATCCGCCCCGAGCTGCTCCTTTATTTCATCAATCATGGCAAGTGTCGGCGCGGACCCTTCACCCGGCTGCCCGATTATCGGGGCATCTTTCTCGGACCATGGCTCGCCACCGCATTCAATGTAATTGAGCATAACCGACTCAAATCCCGGGCGTACCGGCACCCAAACGCGGGCGTAACCTGCCTGCAGAAACTGCTCAAAGAGCGGGTCGTCATCCTTGGCCATCAGCGCCTCCGCCCAGTGCCGCTTGTTGCCCCAGAAATATGGGTATAGGATGTATGTGACGTTTTTCCATTCAAGAGCCTGTTCGAAGAAGCGTACGAATCTACCTTCTTCCGCCGCATCAGCCAGGCTTATCTGCGGTATGCCCGTCTGATAATCCTGTTCCATAGCGTTGAAGGAATCATACTGCTGGCCAGTAAGGATAGAGATTGAGTATTTCTTCAGTTCCCTTTTTTCCACCTCCCGGTTCAGCAATGGATTGCGGCCCTGTATTTCGGTAACCGCAGCATTTTGCTCAAGCTGCTGAGCGTCATCATAGTTGGCTTTGAGGTTTTCATATGCGTCCATAATGGCATTGAAGGTGTCTATTTGCCACTGCTGGAATTTCGTCGGTGTTCTCTCACATAGCACTGAGTAATGAATTGTTACGCTAACGGGCAGTGTTGTGTGGCCTGTCAACGATACCTTTACTACATCGGGGTCGCCTGTCCCGGCATTTGAGGAGGGCAGGGCAAATTCGGCCTTCATATTGCCTAGGGAATAGCCACCAAACTGTTGTTCTATCTGGGACAGGGGATTACCCCATTCGATCACCTGTTCGATATCGGGCCAGCTGTCATGACCGCCCACTTCGCCGATTTCGCTTTTGTAATAACGAAATACTTTCCGGTCAGCTATCGTTACCATCACCAGTATGATGTCATCGTGGTTGGCATTTTTGGTGGTCGCACTATGGGAATTACCGCCTGAAATGGTATAGCTTACGCCTTTTGGTGCATAGCCTTCTGGGATCTTGAAGCTGTCATTCGATTCGGCAAACGAGACCGGTTCACCCTGGGTGCTGTCGATCTTATATTTGAGAATATCCGATACCCTGAGATAACGAGGACTTGGTGCCGTAACGTTCTTGACATTGTATTTACCCACGAAGCACATATAGTTTTCGACCTGCAGGTCTGCAGGCGATAACAAATAGAATATACCGTCACGGCAGAACCCCGGCTGCTCCGGCCGCTGTATGATGGATGTTACGGGTTTTTTTGTTAGTGCATATTTATAGAATGCAGAGGGTTCCGGGACCATAAATTCCAGCATCATGCGTTTCCCGTAATTTGCGATCTGGGCCTCATAAAATTTATCAACCCAGCGGTAGATACCGGATATATTTTTTTTGTTATCGCCTGTGTTGTCGAACTCGTGAAGATTTGTAATTTCAACCTCTGTAATTTCAGTGCGTGTCAGTCTGTTCAAAACACGCTCGCGGATGCGCTGCAGTGAACGACTGAGAACATCGCGCGCAAAGGTCGAGGCTGAATTGCGGCTCTCCTGTGTACTGTTTGCAGTTGCATAATTGCCGTGTGCTTCTATATTTACGGGGCCATATGAGGCGGTAACCGTTACGCCTGCCTCCAGGCTCCTGTCATCTTGAATTGTACGCGAAGCCTCAGATTGCAGTTCATATTTATCCGTGGTTTGCAGTTCATTCTCTACTTCCTGCACCTTCTCGGTTTCCTGTACGGTTGTAAGTTCCGTCCGGCTGAGTTTACGGTGCGTAGTTCCTTTTTTCTCTCCTTCAAGGATATTTTCAATATGTGAAATCTCACCAGCATGGTAGTCGAGCAGGGTTTGCCTGACTATAAGGAGATCCTGTATACCTGCAAGCTCGACCTCACCACGAGTGTCAGGGGTAAAATTATTGTCAGGTTTTGGATCAGGCAAGATAACCGTCTTGCATTCGCCGCATGGAGCAATTGAAAACGGGCCAGGGAAGGTCAACAGGTCTCCGAACTTGGTCGTAAGATCCTGTCCCAATTTCAGATTGTTCTTCTCAAGCTGATCTATGACGAAAGGCACATCAACGGCATTACTTGGAATATTCAACTGGTCAAGCACGATTTTTTTCACTGAGGGACTCAGATTCTTGACTTTGTCCGGCGGAAGAACAGATAAAGAACTTGCCGGCCTGTTATTCTCGTCGGTTGGATGCAATGTCTCGAACAGGTGCCTGGACAATGTGGCGGAAAGCTCATCGGAGGCGGCTGTATTTTTGCTCAATTCATTCAATAGGGTCTGAGCCTGAGTGCTCTTTTTTTCGAGAGCGGTTTTCCTCTCAATATAAGCTTTATTGTTCTCCTCCTCCTTTTCCTTCCTGTTATCGGGGAGAGGGAATATTTCTACAGGAAGGAGCAGAGCAGCATCTAACAGCTTTTCTGCTCCGGAAGCATCAGCTTCAGGTTCGGCCGACAAACGAAGAATGAAAGCTATTGCACGGCGGGCCTGCATCAGTCTTGTTCTTAATCCCGGGGTGGATGGGGTTACTGTGGAAACAAGCACAAGGCTGTCGGAAACGGTAACAATATCGGCCTGAAATATATCATCGACTGCAAGATCGCCGGCAACTTTGCCAAAGACCTCCCTTATCAGATTTTTAGCATCCGTAAAAATTGGGGCCGATAATTGTTGCAGGCGGTCAACATAGTTCCACAAGGGGGTATTAAGATTATTAAGATTATCCTTGAACTCCGGGGCATCCATCATGCGTTGTGCCTGGGCAAGGATTGCGTTCCTGGGCGTGCCTTTCTTCCGAAGAGCGGCAAGAGCTGTAAAGTATTTATATTGCTTGCCTGCACCATCGGGAACAATGTTGACTGCTCTGTCCTGCATTTTATTGGCAGGGATGGCCTCAGGATTGCGAACTACAGAGAAACGGAATATCTCTTCCGAAGTTGTTCCGAGCGTCATTTAAAGTTCCTCCATAGGCTTATTTGGCTGTCTTTTGTGAATGCATGTTAAATAGTGCCCGAAAAGTCTGTCGCCCTGTTAAGAATAGATAGCGCAAATTTGTGATCCTGCTTAAGGAGAATTAGCAGTGTTGATCTGATTGTCAATTTATGGTTTCCTTAATTAGTCAGGATGACACTAAATACTATATTAAAACTGGCCATTATGTGCGAGACTGGCCTTTTGCTTTCTCATATTTTGAATTTGCTGGTGAATCATCAAAAAAATACGGGCGTTACTCTCCACGAAATCTTCAGCTGTGGACGGGAGACCCATCCATGCCATGCACTGAGTGGATTTGCCCGCTGCTTTGATAAAAAATAAAGTACCGCGACCGGAGAGAGCTGTTCCCATTCTCGAGTCGAAATGCCACTGATCTGTCGTTAAGCCGCCGCAAGCACTACCGCGACGGATTTTGCTTTTCCTCATCTCTAAACCATGAGGCCAACACGACAATGGCACCAATAACGCTCATCATGGTGCTGGGCACCCAGAGTATTGTGCCTCCAAGCGACTGATCGTCCAAAGAGCTGATTCCCGCAAAGGCGCGGCCGCAGAGTTCGTAGAGCGGATAGATGTTATGCGAGGAGAATGTGATTAGCACGGCGGAAACAACCTGTGGCGGCACAATCGCGACAAGCAGCAGGACGCGCCATCCCTTATGGAGACGAGCGGGTGGAGACGGACGCGGGTCGAGCACGAGCCACCAGAACAGCAAGCCGTCCACCGCCATACTCCAGTTCATCAATCGATAAAGACGCACGTCCAGCATCGCATAGAAATGCACACTTGGAATGAGCCATAACCAGATCAGTCCGACAAAGAGGATACCGCTGATAATCGGATTCATCAGTATGTTCATTATACCGCGAACGAAGTCTGATTGCAGCGCAGGCGCTATCCAGCGCTCCTTCAGTCTTCCCGGCAATCCGCGCATAAGTGCGTCTCCGGGCCACGACAGAGCAATCAGGAATGGCGCCAGATGGTGTAAAAGGAGGTGCTGCAGCCGATGAACGAAAAACTCGCGTTCAGCATAGTAATCGAGCCGGGTATGGAGGGCAGCATACATCAGGAGAATACCGGTCCAGAAACTAAGCTGCCGCCACCATGAGTCAGGTAATGACGACTGACCTCTCAGATAGAGACAAGCTGCAATCAGCATCGTTGCGATTACTGTAGGCGAGAGCTGCCAAGGAGCGAGAAAGCTGAACATTGAAGCGAGACTGCTGTAACGTCTCGGCGCCGATCTTGTCTCGTCCGCAGGCTTGACCGCCAGAGTCGCAGGGATATGCCTGCCGTCGGCCAAAGTCAGATCAACCTCGACGATATCGCCCAATTTGACTGGGCCGGTCGGCTGCATGAGCATCATGTGAAAACTTCCCGGCTTCAACTGGACACGGCCATGCGCGGGCACGTGCAACGCCTCTATCGGACGCATCCCGGAAGCGCCGTCCGGCCGAGTGTAGGATTCATGAATCTGGACCAGCTTGTAACGGGTGCTGTTCGCTCCAGTGACCACGCACTCCTCGTCGGACGGATTGAAGAGCGTTAGGTATCCGGCCGCAGGCAACTCGCCGGGAAGCAAGCGCACCCAGCCGTCTCGCGCCTCCAAGACGGCGATATCAGCCGTTTCGGTCCCTGGCATGCGACAACTGCCCGCCAGCAGGGAAAGAATGACTAAGCCGAGGAGCGCCGGCAGTCGAAAACGTATCGTGCGGGGATTCATAGGCGAAGGAGAGCTTTCAAGTCGTGCGCTATCGCGTCCGGCGTATCGGAATCGGAAATCATGAGGCGGGCATCGCCTTTACCGTCGAAGACGTAAACAGCCTTGCTGTGCATGATTTCATATTCACCATTGGCGTCCGGTGGTGTCGCTTGATAGGCCACGCGATAGCGTCGGGCGAGAGCCTCAATTTCTGCTGCGCTACCCGTGGCTCCAACTGCCTGCGGACTGAACTCGGCGGCATAATCCCGCAGCAAAACCAGCGTATCCAGCTTTGGGTCTACGCTGATAAACAGAATGCGCACGCTGTTCGCGTCGTCTCCGAGCATCCGCAGGGCACCTCCGAGCTTGGACATGGTCATAGGACAAATATCGGGGCAGCGTGCATATCCGAAGAAAACCAACGTCACTTTGCCACGAAAATCTGCGGCAGTGAGGTTTGGGTTGTCGGCAGTCTTCAAATTGAACTGCAGAGCAGGCAGGTGGCCCGTAATGTCGGACAACAACCATTTCTCCGACGTGTGCTCCGAGCAGCCACCACTCAATGCGATCGCGCCGAACAGTAGAAAGAGAAGGTGATAAGACATCGCTTTCCAAGGTTTCTCTAAAGGTGAGTAGAAATCGGGTTTTCAAGCAACCCAGTAAATGAGCCTATTCGGCACATGTCCCCCTTTTACAGCACCTATCCTAGCAAACCAACTCCACAAAGACAAAACTCTCCTCTTCATTTGTGTGATTACGTATTATAACTAAGTACTGAAGTATGCTGTTACAACTTAAAATCTGATAGCGTCGTAAAAACTCTTCACCTTCTTCGTTGCCACAAATATCAATCATTTCGAAGTACCTCTTGTACGTCGAAATGATTGATAATTTGCGCGCCTCGAATCTGAAGTTTTTTACTTAGCCATCCATGATTTTTTGGTTTTTACGAGTTTGTAAAATCTAACTTTCGGCCATTTTCGCACAAATTCCTCCATTAACCCATGATATCAATCCTATTGATATCATGGGTTTCCGGAAGTTATATGCATAGGTTGCAATGGGCGAGGATCATTGCCAGATGTTTCAATCGTGGGCATGGTAGTGCCGGTGCCCACCTTCATGGAAATGCCGGTGGAAAGTATCGTCCACCAGGTTCACCTCCAGCAACAGTTCCCGGTTGCTCAAGATCTCAGCGGGACTGCCGGAGGCAACCAGTCGATGATCCTCGCCGAAAACGATCACCCGGTCGGCTATATTCTCAACGATATCAAGGTGATGGGTAGAAATGATAAGGGATTTGCCGGCGCCGCCCAGTTGCTTGACCAGCCCGATCAGCCAGGACTGCGTACGGGGGTCCAGACCGTTGGTGGGTTCGTCCATCAGGATCACCTGTGGATTAATGGACAATACCGAGGCAATCGCTACTTTTTTCTTTTCGCCTCCGCTTAGTTTAAACGGCGGCCGATCCTGAAGATGCTCCAGACCTAGCATGGTTATCACTCCATTTACCCGGCGGTGAACTTCCTCCTCATCAAACCCCATTTGCAGCGGTCCGAAGGCGATCTCTTCCCAGACGCTGGAATTGAACAGTTGTGCTTCGGAGTTCTGGAAAACGAAGCCCACTCGGCGCCGAAAGGCGAAAGAAAGCTCCTCGCGACGCAGATTATCCTCACAAAGCTTCATACCACAGGAAGTAATTATGCCCTGTTGTGGGAACAACAGACCATTGAGCAGTTTTAACAGTGTTGACTTGCCGGAGCCGTTGGCACCGAGCAGCACTACATTCTCCCCCTGCCTGATAGTCATGTTGACACCAGTCAGTGCCTCTTCGCCGCTGGGATAGCTGTAGCTGACATCCTCCAGTTCGAACAATGCAACGTTTTTCTCAGACAAGAATCCGATCACCTCCCAGGATAAGCAGACTGACGATAACCATAAACAGGGCCCACAACCAATCAAGAGTCCTGGTTTGAAAGCGAACAATAGTTTTGGACTGGCCGGTATAACCGCGGGAAAGCATGGCGGCATACACCTCCTCGCTCATGGCATATGCCTTGCTCCAAAGTGCACCCATGGCGCCGGAAACGAAGCGGCGCTGTTCCCTGGTGGATGTGCGTCCTACCGTACGACTTTTTCTGGCCACGAAAATCTCGCTGGCCGATTGCAGAAACAGATAAATATACCGGTAGGTCATCTCCAGAACGGTCAAGAATATCTGGGGGATAAAAATCGAACCCAGAGCCTTGAGTAAGGTATTCCACCGAGTGGAAAGGGTCAGCAGGAGGGCCAGGGAAACCGAAGCCCCCACACGAAGCAGGAATACCAGCGCTCCGAGCACCCCTTGACGCGTAATCGTGAGACTCTCCGGAAAAGTCCAGGGGCCGAAATGGTGGGGATGGGAAAAGGTGATCAGCGTCAGCAGCGGCTCGCCGTCGTGCACGAAATTGAAAAGAGACGGTAGTATGATCACTCCGGTAAAGAGGGGCACCACCAGCCACACCCGTTTAATAAAATTGGCCACAGGAATTTGCGAGACTTTAGCCAGCCACAGCAACCAGAGATTGAAAGCCAGCAGGAGGGTAGCATGGTGGGTGAAGTTGACAACCAGGATGAGCAATAAGGTGGTCAGCACTTTTATCCGGGGATCGATACCCTGGAGCAGCCCCGGACGTTTGGCCAGTTGGCCGGCAAGCACCTCTTCGCGCAACACGTCAGCGATTGCTTCAATGGTCTTTTCAACAAAACTGCGGCGTGACAGTCTGCCCTTGACACAGGTACAACCGCCTAAATTGGTCTCCGGTGCAGGTGACGCAGAAATCTCAACTGACGGATTCGATCCGGCAGCCCGGTGTCTGGATCCTGCTGAAACAAACCGGAATGGCTCCTCGACCAGGAGCCATTCCGGGATTTCGACTTTTGATTTCATTCAGATTAAATAAACTTTCCTCATGGGCCCTGCAACCATCGATGACACATGGCTGCAAGATTCGATTAATGTGACGACTGTTGTGATGTTTTTGCCTGTATCCTGCTAAAAGCATAGGTAATGCCGCCCAGGATAACAATTGCCATAATCGCCGCCAGGATATAGCCAACCGCTGACTGCCAGAAGGTGCCATCAAATCCGGGCAGTGAGTAATCCGGCATCAGGGCATGCCACCTATCGGACAGCTGCTGCAATCCCGCAGGAATAAATCCAAGTTTGTCTTTGATTTCGTCACTGCCCCACTCTCCCCAGGCGGTGCCTTGAGACAAAAGCCCCAGTGGCGAAAGTACCACCATCGTTCCTATCCCCCACCACAATTTCCGATATCCGCTCTGTATCACCTCCTGCGAAGGAGCGGTTTCGATGCTGAGCAGACTGGGATTGGCAGCCTGCAGGTAGCGGATGACCAGGGCCGTGACCACCGCCTCGATCGGACCGGCAATAGTGAGATGGGCAAAAGCCATGGCCGGAACGGCAACTTGCAGGGGATACGGGCTGTACAGCGGCGCTCCTCCGGGCCCATGGAAGAGCATCGGCTGTAGACCAAATTCGACTCCTGCGGCAATAGCCGCCAAATTAATACCCGCATAGCCGCCCACCAGACCGCCGACCCAGCGCCGCGCCGATAGCTTCTCTGAATTGCCGGCAATAAGTCGATAGGTGAAATAGGAAACAAAAGGAAGCACGAACGCCATGTTGAAGCAATTGGCGCTAAAGGCCAGGATACCGCCGTCGCCAAACAACAAGGCCTGTAGTGCCAGCGCCACGGTAATGGCTATGGTCGCCGCCCAGGGTCCCAGGATAATGGCCAGGAGTGCCCCGCCCACGGCGTGGGCTGTGGTGCCATCCGGTATTGGTACGTTGTACATCATTATGGTAAAAGAAAAGGCGGCGCCGATAGCCATCAGCGGCACATATTTGGCTTTGATCGTCTGCTTCACCTTCTTTGCCGCGATGGCCCAAACCGGCACCATGCCCGCCGCCATGACCGTGCAGGTCTGCGGACTGAGATATCCATCTGGAATATGCATAGTTCCTTCTCCTCGTGCTGTTGTTAGGCAAGCTACAAAAAATCAATTAACGTCAGAAACAAAATCGTCAATGGTCAATGGTCATTTTATAAACTAAGTTAAGAAAACCTTCTCCTCTGGGATAAAACAACGAAATCGACTGTGCCGCGCACTCTTTCTACGGAGGGCCGATATTCATCGCTTGGCTGTGCCTAAATCGATTCGTGTGACATATTGATCGATCGTATTATTTCGATCAAGAAATAGCCAAACCAGAGTGGCATGTCAAGTTCTTTCACACATTATCCGTATTCGTGTGATCTGGAGTAATTTTTATACATTTTATATCAACCGGCATGGCCCGGACCTTCCATGCATCCCGATTTCATCACTGGAGGCCGAAATGAGTGCATCCCGGGAAATTCTGGCGAAAACAAGGTATGCACAACGTTTTCTTACAGTTTTCAATACTCCGGCTGGCGAGAACCTGCTCACCGCAAACCGAGCAGGTGAAATACACGCTAGCTGATTCGGCGAGCTCTGTGAGCTCCGCCACCTCTTCAATGGCGAACAGGGCTTCGGGCGGCAACTCAATGATTTGCCGGATCCTGGCGTCTACCAGCCGTTGAAATTCTACGACATCCTCAAACAGTGCTTCATTATCGCTGATTTTCCGTTCAAGCAAATGAAAGGTCGTTTCGTCGGGGTAGTGCAGGTTATTCTGTCTGAGTTTCCAGCCTCGGTTCCGCGGACGGCTGAACAGGGTATAATTGTGTTTGCCATAGTCCATCACCACTAACCGTTGATTCCCAACAGTGACTCCGAGCAGCACCTGTATGGCATCGAGGGCGGATGTTGCATTCTCGGCAATAATAGAAATCCCGGAGGCAGAAATTGTTCGCTCGCTCAGAAGATTTTGCACGAATTCACAGACTTTGCTGCCAATGACCAATTCCGGACAAACATGACCATGAAAATCGACCAGTCGTTTGAGAGACACGTTTACCAGCATTTTTCGATCCTCCACATACCATTTTAACATTTCCTGATTGTTCCGGACCCGAAAAGAGAGCACCCAGAACGCCGGTTGCATCCAAGCCTGCCTGATAATATTTTCCAATTGATAGTAGAGGCAAAAGATGTTGCTATCCTCATCTTCCACCAGATAACCATTTTGCGGTTGACCGGCGAGCATGCCAAATCGGCAGATTATCCCTTCAATCCGGTGTGATCGACCCTGAAAATGAAGGCCTACCGGCTGTTGCAGCTGGTTATCGAAATCCACCCGGATCTTGCGTTGGATATATTCCAGTTGGTCGAGATCAATAGCCCGCAGAACTTCCGCTTTGTCCATTATTCCCCCGATCAAAAAGTGTAACCAATTTCAGCGGCCAGACAGATCCGATCGCTCTTCAGGTTGCCGTCGCCGTCGGTAAAACCGTCATCCGCCCAGACATAGCCGAAGTCGGCACGAATATAGGCATTACGCATTATGCTGTAGGTAGGACTCAGCGTGAGGCTGTAAATCTGCTCCGCATCTTCGCTCTCGATATAGATGCCACTTTTGCCCTGATCGATATATTCAAGACGCGCGGGAATGGAAAATTTTCCGAACTTCGGTATAGCATAAAAAGCCACCCCGATGGATGAATCATCGCCGTGATTGTCTGTCATGCTGTCGGCCCAGCGCCAGTAATCCACATTAACGCCGAGATCGACATTGCCGAAGGATCGTTCGAGCACTGCCCCGGTCAAATTCCTCAGGTTGTCGAGATGATAATGGTAGACACTAACCGAAGTGTCCAGCACCGTGCCCGCCACCCCCAGTTCCCATGAGTCATCCGCAGTTGAACCATTACTTTCATATTCATCGTCGGCAAGCCGATCTTTGTAATAGCCCCCGATAAGCTGCACCAGCTTGAAATCGTAACCGACCTGGACACCATAGGCGTTATAGGGTTGCTGGGAGGCCAGGGCGCCGAGAAAAGTGTTTTTGTTATTGTAGGTATAGGAATTCTCATAACCGGCATTTGGCTGCAGAAGGCCGACATCAAGGCCTAGGCCGGGTAGGGGAATCAACTTGACAGAGGCATATTCAATATCCAGGGAATTGGTGTTTTCCGGCGTGCCCAGGATCGACGGCGTCGAAGTCTGGCCAATGGCGGCGATAAAGCCGACCGGTGCATTTTCGTCCTTCGATGAAATTTCCACCAGCAGGTTGGAAAGCAGCAATTCTCCGTCGGAACCGTCTTGACCGGGATTGGCCGTATAAAAGGCACCGGCGCTGATTCCGCCGCTGACTTGAAGTCCGGCGACTGCAGATTGCAGCAGATTCTTGTCGCTGCTTTGATTTTGATCGATTTTTTTCTCCAACTCTGCGACTTGCTTCTTCAGGGTCGCCAGTTCGGCCCTGAGCGCAACATTATCGGATTGGGCAGTATCCTCACCGAAAACCGGCGTGCTCAGCGCAAGGCAAAAGGAGGATAGTGTAATTATGAATGTCGGCTTGTGGTTCATAAATGCTCCTTCGTTTCGTTCAGTAGCGGCCACTATGGGATGCAGATAGATGCAGATTTTCCGGCTCTTCGATTAGATTCTCCTGATATTTTCAAGTGGCAGTAATCCTCCTTGTTACCGTCGAGAAAATGTCATATCCCAGATTCCTGGCAAAAAGGTACCGAGTGCTTTCACCAGGATCTGGATTGTTGAATTAATACTAAATTAAATTTCGTAACACTATATTAGACAAGGGGGACTTGCAAGTAAATTATCACACGAAACACGAAAAAGTATTACTAGAACTTGAGTACAAAGACCATTTAAAAACCAAACTGCTGTCAAAGATGACACCCTGTGAAGAAACAATGTTCTATCTGCAAAACTGCACTGGAGCTATTGGATGGTGATGGAGATGGGGTACCCTGTGAAAGTCAGTAGGGTGTTATACCGGCACTGAACGAAGCTGAAGAACGGTTAGCGGATCGGAAGGTTTTCACGCTCTACAAAAAAAATGGGTGGCCTTCATTGCCACCCTCGATGCACCACCGCAAGGTAGGTAATATACCAGCAAAGGCTTTCTCGATCAGAATATTCGCGGGTCGCTTTTTGGGGTAGAAGTCATAACCAGAGATCTGCTGCCATTTTTCCTAACCAAAATTAAATCTTGACAACAAAATCCCTATCCTTATTTAAAAATTAAGCATTGTCATGATGTCCTCGCAGTTGATACCGCTTCGCCTGCGGCTGACGCCAGGTATGCATATTCGAATGAGCATATAAAAATTAGCTGCTTTGCTTGATCGGTGTGAAGGTCAGTAGAGTGTTCAGTGAGGGAAACCGATCAAAAAGTCGGTAGTTTGCCACGGCGCCTTAGGTGCGTTGCTGTTATTTTTAGCCTCATTCGTAGCGGGGGAAGAATTCAAGGCAGAATTCCCATCTTCATCGATTTTGCCGCTTCCGTGATGTTTCCATTTCCTTAAGAAAACTTGAGCGAGAGTCGAACCGATTCCTCACCAATGACAATGTGGTGCATCTGCATATATCAGTCAGCTTTTTTAGATTTCGCTGAAAGTAATACTTCTTTAAATTGTTCAGTCCAAGAGAATGGGCATCAACCAGAAGGAGTCTATTCGTGAAAATTGAAAAAGAGCTTCAAACTACGGGAAAAAAGGCCTAGCGATCATCTTCCCGAACCGCCCGCAGCCGGGCACAATTTTTTACGACGACTGCCGGTGCGGGGAGCAGCGGTGCGTGACAAATCCGGGTCGGGATACACTCACAGGCGCAAATCCTGGCAACACGATTTCCGTTAAACCCATGCGGCCTAACGCGAAACAGAATCAGGATGGTCTGGACGCCGCGGATTGTGCGCCGGCGGGTCTGAATGGGGCCGCCCCAGTGCAAACCAGGGTGATCAACACCAATTTCCAGTCAGCGAATTTGATCATCGCTAAGTTGCTCGGAAATTTCCTGCCGTCGTTGACCAAAGTTGCCGATGCGACCCTAGCATCCGCGCCCTGTAGCGACACCGAAGAGACTTCGCCATGGTATCTCACCGAGGCGGTTTTCGATATCGATGCGAATGTCGTCAAGGATTTTTTCCGTCGCCTGAGCCTGAGCAATTCTGCCATCGCTGTAACCAGATCTGCGACCGGTTTCTGTCGCTATTTCTATCTGACCGGCACCGCAATCAGGAACGATTCCTACCCATTCGAGACGACTCTGCCAACTACTACCTGCGGCAACATTTGTTCCAAGGGCAGTAGCGGCATCCTTACAGACTACCTGTGGCTATCCTCAAGCGCGCCGAGTGACGAGGTGTCGCTGTCATCAACAACGATAACGGGGACGGGCCGCGGGACGTATGCAATCTCACCCATATATATGCTTTAATTCCAGAAGGAAAGGGAGTGCATCATTGCAGTGAGGTCATTGTAAGCCAATTTATATTTTCTACAACAAGAGGGGGGAAGCAAAATGAAAAAGAACATCGCGGTTTCTGGCATAATAGAGCGCATTTCTCTAGTTGTCGTGTTGGTCCTTTCGCTGGTCTTTTCATCAATTGGCGCCGATACAGAAGCATCCAGCGGCAAACATCACAATGATCGAGATAGAGGAGACAATTTACAGCAAAATTGGGATATGACCCGGGTGGATCAGTGGGGTCCGTTCGAGACGACTGTGGCATACGTCGTGCAATTCTACCCACTGTGGTTTACCTACTATCAGTCGCGGATCGTCCCCATCAACCGCTTAGCCGGACCAGACCGGATATCTCCGATCTACCACATCGTCGTTGCGATTAACGATGACACGCTCTACGCCAGCAGCCTGGTCGACCTGAGCGAGCAACCGGTGATCTTAACCATCCCCGATACGACGGCCTCGTATTCCATTCTCGCTCTTGATCCCTACGGAAATATTATCAATACGAGTCTCGTGGCGGGGACGTCGGGGACATATGCTCTCATAGGGCCTGGATGGAAGGAGCCGTTTCCCTTAGGGATCACTCCCGTCGAGATCCCACTCAACTTCTTTGCTTTGATCTTTCGAGCCGACAAGTATTCCGCAAGTGGGGAAGACCAGACGGCTGAGGCCAGTCTGTTTCGTGAGTCCCTGAGGATTGCGACGCTCTCCGATTATCAGAATGATCCTACTTCGGGCGCCACGAGCATCTTTCATGAAATCTTTTTTTCCGCACCTTTCAAGACGATCGCCGATTCTCTCGTGAAGTATACCCCTATCTCATTTCTCAAGCAGCTCCAGGTTGCGGTGGGATCCACCAATACACCACCTTTGTCACCCTATGAAGAACTTCTCTCACAGCGATTCAACAGCCTGTTCGGCGACGGCGAATTCACCGATACGGCAATCGGGGACCAGTCGGACAAGGCAAGATTTGCGGAAGGTGCCCGGACAGCGCACAAGTTGATCGTGGACCGGTACCTCAACCATACGGGCCCGACGAACTGGATTAATTTCACCAATATTGGCGAGTGGGGCAACCACGTAATCGAACGGGCGTCGATAACGGAGTTCATTCAGTACGGTAATGGCCACAGCACGGCTGCGTATTACCATACGTTCAAGGATGGCAATGGCGCACCGCTCATTGGCAGCAATAAACGTTCGGGCGGCTATGTCCTGACCTTCCCTGAGAATCAGCTTCCAGAGAAAAAACGTTTTTGGTCGATCACCGCCTACACTCCAAATGCGATAGAACTGGTCTTCAACGTCGAAGGCAAATACGAAGTCGCCAGCTATACGCCCGGGCTGGAGAAAAATCCGGACGGCTCGCTCTCAATTTACATGTCTCCGGAACGCCCGCCGGGCGTTCCGGAGGCCAACTGGCTCCCGGTACCTGCCGGCCCATTTAACATCATGCTTCGCGTCTATGGCCCAGACGGAAGCGTTGCCGACGGCACGTATATCCCGCCGGCAATTGAGCGTCTTCATAAACACTGATTTTCCTGGAATCGGATTGGCGTCCTTATGGGCAAGCCAAAATTCTTAAGTGAAAAACGACAAGAAGAGGAGCAACGATGAAATCACAACTGATCGACATGGATAAGAAACGTGCAACGCTCGCTTGCCAATGGACATTTATGCGGTATCAGCAATTCCGCCCGGGATGTGACCGGTTTCGATCGTTGCATCGCTTGCTGCTGGTTGTTGCCGGGCTGCTGCTGGCCGCGGTAATTGCGGCCCCGGCAGCCCACGCGAACCGTCACCATGACCACCATAGGCGGCATCATAATGACCCGTACGATCAACTGGAGACTTACTTAAGAGCCAATGCTGATAATTTCCGGCTCGCTCTGCTGCGCACCTATCTCCCCAAGAACGGCCGCCGGGCACTTCCTTTACCGACGATACAACAGATTTCGCAAGACGGTGTGACTCAAGCTCCGCTTCCGGAGTGCCGGCTTACCTCATCCATCGACCTTGGTGCCGTGGATTTTTCCTCGTTGCTGCAAAAACTGGCCGACGGCGAGGGTGACGAAATCAGTTTTATCGTGGAGTTAGCGAGAACGCTAAAAATAGACCCGAATCCGACAAATTTTCCTTCCTGCGCCTGGTGGGGCTTCGTCGACGAGCGATTCTTCAATTGGATCTTCCCGGATGCAACGGCCACCTATTGGTTCCAGCCCTTTCTCGCACCGCCGAAGGAAGACAACTTTCCCCAGTGGCTGATCCGGGGCAAGTTCGTCGAGGAACGCTATAAATCATACGCCCTGTACGACACCCATTTCAACCCATTCGAATGGTCGGTTAACGGGCCGAACGCCAATACACTCATTTTCGACTCAACAGTCACCGACTACCAGATGAAACCCAGCGATGGCCTGAATCCATTCATTACGCCCGATCTCCCGGTCAGCGAGTACGGCTCCTTCCAGGTGCTCATGAAAAACCAGCCCGTCTATGAAGACAGCCAGTTGCCGGATACCAATGTCATCCCCATGCAGACGAACACGCAGCAGGGGCAGAGCCAGTACACACGCGAGGCGGGGGGCATACCGCTGCCGGTGCCTTGCGGCCAGGAAGATTCCCTTTTTCCCTGCCCGCTGGAAGGTGTGTTTCAGATCCCCTCCAAACGTCTGGAGCAGGGCGTCGTCTCTAATGTTAACAACGCCTATGTGGTGACGATTACTGATCAATTGACGCCGCGCCTCAATGAGCCGCTGCAAAAGGGCCCGTATGCCCTGGTCATACACGGCCGCATGCCCCGGACCATCGGATCGGAAAATCCACCAGCGGACATCGAATGCCAGAAGGAACCGGGACAGAGCTTCGATGTATGCTATTGCCAGCGTAATCCAGGCGCCTGTGAACCGATCCCCTGGACCGGCAAAGGCAATGTGTACGATCCCAACGAGCAAATCTACTCCGGCCCACGTTTCCGGCAGGATTCCATCGACATGCGCTACTGGTCAATCTGCACCGCTGTCTACGCGAGGCCCTATCCCACCATCGGCAATATTTTGCCAGCTAACCGATTCCGCGAAAACACCGGCTGTGTTCCGGATTCGGATATCGTCCAGACCCGGGCTGACGGCACACCTGATCCCCAGGGCGGCTGGTTTACGATGGTGATTACCACCGAGGAGAATAAACCCGACATCTTCAAGGAGGAAAATGGCGGCGTACGCAATAAAACGGTCGGGGCAAACTGGATCGAAGGCGTTGCCGGGGTGAAGATGCTGATCAATTTACGCAACATGTTCGCCAATGACAACTTTCCATTCGCCGGCACACGCGCCGACGCCGATTCAGCCTGGCAGTCAACCTTCAACACAATGCAGGAATACTATCCGGTCATTTCCTCAACGTGCACGGTTGATCTTATAAACACGGAGGGTTGGGGAGCCTGCGTTGCCCCCGCCATTTCAACGGACACCTGCGGATCGCTTGCCACCTGTAATCGCAGCGATACGCGCAGCCCGATCGGCGTAGCCGGGGTTGCCTCGCCGTCCCAGTAATCCCGTGAAGAAGGAGAATCGGCCTAACATAGACACGACAGGAGGGAGTCATGGAGAATAAACAAAAACTTCAATCTGTGGAATATGCGGACGG
Source organism: uncultured delta proteobacterium (assembly GCA_963835305.1). Classification (GTDB taxonomy): domain Bacteria; phylum Desulfobacterota; class Desulfobulbia; order Desulfobulbales; family Desulfocapsaceae; genus Desulforhopalus_A. The sequence goes on along the minus strand of CAWIEU010000001.1, from coordinate 711,403 downwards.
AAGCCGAAATATGATCCAATTTTTTCGTCACCAACAGACCATTATCCGAAAAAATGCCATGCGGTGCAGACCTATACTGGCAATGCTCATATTCCTGTTTCCTCTCTTTACGCCTGGTCAGGTGCCGGCCGCCAATCCCGGCGAAACCGATCCGATTGTCCCGACCGCTCGCCGGATGCTTTTCCCCGATCAGCATGCCCTGATCGCCCTACCCGCTGATCCTGGATCGTCGCAGAATGCTGTCACTTACACCGATTGGGCACGCAGTGCAAACCTCAAAAGTATGCTTTTTCAGGAATCCTTTGCGGCCCTGCAGGGACTCGATCAGGCTCGCAGCGCCGCCGGACACATCCTGAGCGAAAGGACCGAGCAGGTGGCAGTTGGCCGCTTCATAGGATCCGGCACCGACAATACCATCCAGGTGGACATTCTCACCCCGGAGGGCCAGATCACCAGTGGCGCCTCGGCGCAGATTTCCGCCTTTTCCACCAGTGCTCTTTTCGCGGCTCCAACCATCGAATCCTTCGGCGTTGCCGCAGGCGATCTTAATCTGCTGATTGATGACGAAGAGGGAATGGACCCCGCCGAGGTCGTCACCTGTCACTATGTGGAACAAGATTTCGGCAACAATCAAGTCGCGTGGATCCCCACGGTCACCGTTCTCGACTACACCGATTGGCAGAAATCAGGAGTGATCCAGACGAGTGCATCGGCTAATGGCGCTATTTTCGATTTCACCGACGTCCCTCGGCAGCTGGTCCTTGACAGAGGCTCTGACAGTCTTCTCTCCTGTGCCACCGGTGACCTGAACGGTGACGGGGTAGACGAGATCATCGTCGGGGCGATTCGCGGTATCACCAAAGTGGACGTGACGGTTCTGAGCTACACCTATGACGGGCAGAACCCGCCGGCCATCGAAAGGTTGGCAACCATCACCCTGGACCCGATGCGGAACCCGAATCCCTTCGGCAATGGTTTAAGTGGCTCCGACGCTCGTTTCTGGGGAAGCATCGACCTGACAACCGGCGACTTCAACGGCGACGGGCGGTTGGAGGTAGGGGTCGCCGTTGTCAACAATCAGCAATCTCTGGGTAGCCTTTCCAATAACAGGTTTCCGACCTACCCGGTGGTCTATGTCATCTCCAGCGACTCCAACTTCAATCTCACCCTGTCAAGCACGTTCGCTAATCTCCAGGCGGCCCTGACCAGCGATCCAAATTTCAGGAATGGCACAGGCAGCTACGCTTGTCGAACTTCACCCTACCGCCAGGCCTGCGAGAGCACTCGAGCCGGCCTGGAGGCAGGTCTGTTCAAGTATGATCCGGGATCGGGCTTCGATTTCGATCGACGGCAGCTGGCAGTGGTCTACAACATGCCCTATGAGCAAGGCGGCGGACTCCGCGTTCAGGCACTGGAAGTATCCTCGGATCTGAAAACCATCAGTCCGCTGGGAGATCCGGTGACTCTGCCCCAGCAGACGTGCGCCACCGAATTCTGCCCTTCCTCTCCCCGTTTTTCGCTCAGTGCCGGAGGCTTTGTCGGGGCCGGAAATCTGGAAAACCCCACCTGGTCGCTAATGGTAGGCAATTGGGAAGCGACTCAGCAGGGAAACGGCAATGGGAATGCGATGGGCCAATCCCACGCCTTCTGGCTGCAGCCGAGCTCTGCCGTTAACGGCAATGGCCTCAGCACCATCTGGGACGCCGTGCTCCTGAACGGAGAGCAGATCAGCGGCCCCAGCAACGGGCGCCTGCCCACGGTGGCCTGGGACAGGGAGGGCAAATCGGTTTGGCTGGGTTCTCCGGTCCATATGGTGGTCTATGATTTGATCAAACCCCAGTACGTGATCGAGGAACCGCCCAAGCACACCTACTGGTGGCCGCCTGGCGCCACCAATCCAGCTGACGGCCAGATATTCGACGTCAGTCGCAAATGGGGATTCTATGTGGAACTATCGGACGAGACGGCCCTCGATTATTCTTTCACCCACAAGGACCAGACCGACTGGACCATAGGCGGCAGTGTCGCGGTAACGGCCAAGGCCTCGGTCACCAAAGGTGTGGACGCAGGCATCCTTGGCTCCGCCAAAGCGACGGCTTCGCTGGAGGTGAAAGGCAAGGTCGGTTACGACTACAACGAAAATTCGGAGTCGTACAACAGCGACTATCGCTCGCAAACCACCACCTTTACCGGTCAGACTAATGCGGATGATCTGTTGATCGCAGATCTGACCCGCATTGACATATGGCGCTATCCGGTCTCCGGGATCGACGTCGAAGACGGTTTAAACGCATTCTGGGAGATCGCGTTTCCCGGCGACGCGATTAGCGCGCGGGGTGGTGGGTTACGCTTCGACTGGTATACGCCCCAACACGAAAACGGCAATATCCTGTCCTATCCCCGGCTAACCGGCAACACCTTCACCCCGCAAGACTGCTGCGCCGAGTTCACCTTTCTGGACAATTCCAAGCCGGTTACCGAGCAGGCGCCTTTTCTTAACCCCATCCTGCTTGCCTGGGATGGAACCTCCAAGACCATTAACCTGGAGTTTTCCGAAAAAAGCGGCGAAGGCAGCACCAAATCTTATACCAACAAGCTTCAGGAAAGCCTGGATGTCAAGGTGGGATACAAAACAGAAGCCAAATCCCCCGGCGGTGTCGGCAGTGTCAAGGCGGAAACCAGTGTGGACGTCAACGTCCACAACAGCAACAGCTGGGCCGACGTGGACACAACCACGGCCAGCACCAACAACTCGACCGGCTTCAAGCTGGTGAAACAGGTGGGCAATTCCGGTCAGTCCTATGATTTTATGCCCCAGTTCTATCTGGCCAAGGACGGTACGACCAAAGTGTCCTATGCCGTCAACCCGCTCGGCACCGGAGTAACCTTCTGGCCCAACCTTTACGGCCAGCTGCCTGATCCGGCCCTGAACCTGCCGCGACGCTTCAACCCCACGACCCCCGTCCAAAAGGACGAAATCGTCTGGGTGATCAATACCGAGGACGACGCCAAACGCATGCGCGGATTCTTCGTGCGCTACAACACCGCCAATGAAGCCGACGGCTTTCCCCTTGTCGCCGGCGCGGTGACTGACGGTGAAGTAATTCGCCTTGATGCCGATGTCTACAATTACAGTCTCGGCCAGGGCGTTGCCGGTCTTAATGTAGCCTACCAGGCGGTGCAGTACAATCCGGTGACCAATCGCGAGATCGGCAATCCGGTGACGCTGAACTGCGGCAGCGGCAGCATCACAACCCTGGCGATCAATCCTCGTGATAAACGGACTGCAACCTGCATCTGGAATACGATGGGCTTTGGCTCGAACGTACCCGGCGGCATCCAATATTACCGCATTTATGTCACTCTCGACCCCAACAACCAGATCGAAGAGCTCTACGAGGGCACCGTCGGCCCCGGACAAAACAACCAGGGTTGGGGCCTGGTGGGCGTGGCTAATCCACAGGAAACGTTCCGTACCCCCGTTGCCACGGATGCAATTCCCAATGGTGCTGATGTCAGCATTACTGAGAACGGACTGGAGATTCTTGTGAACGGACAACTCACCGACGGTCCAACCCATGTGTTCAGGGAACAGCATACACCTCTGAGGGTCTGCGCCAGCACTGATCAGACCCAGACCGGCTATCACCATGTGCTGATCTGGAATGGAGACCCGGAAAACGGCGGCACTTTGCTCGCCGACAAGATGCTGCCCGGCATCGATCGGAGTGGCGACAGCTGTGTTTGGCTGCCGGAGTTCCGTCTGGAAGATACCGGCTTGCAAACCCTCAGTGCCCAGCTGCTTGAGACCGAGTCCGACGGCCTGAGGGGCAATGCCTACGATACACTTCAGGTGATGGTCGACGATATCCCCACGCCGGCGTTAAAAATGGCCGATGGATTTGCAACTCGCGTGGGTACGAGGCATGACCGCGGAGAGCTGCGCCTCGGCGCCACCTTTGCCTATAGCCAGGACCTGGACCTGTCGGTGGCACAATTGGTCATCGACAGTTTGCTGGAGGAGACTGAAGGAGCGGGTGAGCTGATCCCGGGCGTGAAGGCCCAGACCGGACAGAGCCTGGTGCTTCAGCCCAGTCGCACAACGCGCCACGAGGCATTTTTTTCCACACCCGACGGCGTATCGCCCAAGGTGAGCGCCCACTTGCACGCCGCCCACAACCGACTCCGGCTCGACCTGCGCGTTCGCGGTGCTGAGATTCTGGAACCAGAATCTTGCGGTAAACATACTGAACTAACCACAAACCTTGTAATGCTCGACGACACACATGCCCCGGAAGATTTAAGGATAACCAAACACTGGAGGTGCATGCGGGACAAACGAGGTGATGTCAGTAACCTTGTTCTGGTTAGTCGTGGCAGGAAGTGAAAACTATTCAGGTTGCGAGACGAGTTATTGGTGATGTACAGCATGACTTCATGCACCATGGACCTCCGGTATTACGTTTTCGACGATGCCATGTCTATGGCTAGCAATTTTGCTGTCCAGGGAGTGAGGGGGGCGGAGGGTTGTTGAGCTTGATGATCAAGTAAGTGGAGGAGGAATGGACAATGAAAAAAATTTCGATCACTGTTGTGTCACTTGTTGTGGTTCTTGGATGTCTGCTTTCGGTTGATGTTTTCGCCCAGCAGGAGGGGCCAGAGAAATTGCGGATGCTTATGGAAAACACGACCCCCGAACAGCGAGCGCATTTTGAGGACCAGTGGATGAAAAAAGACCTCAATCTGAGCAGCGATCAGGCAGCCAAGGTCGAACAGATCAATCTGGGTTCCGCAAAGAGGATGCAGTCGATTTTCAATTCCGGCGGCGGCAGATTCCGCATGTTCCGGGATATCATGCAGGCAAGGGACGAAAAGGATGAAGAATTGAGGCAAGTGCTGACAGGCAATCAGTTCGCTAGGTTTAAGACTAAAAAAGAAGAGATGTGGCAAAAAATGCATAGCCTCAAATCACACAGACCATAAAATGATGCAATGAACTGAACCTAGTTGGTCCGGCGCCCTGCAGGTGCCTTGAAGCCGCCCTCACTTGCCTGTCCCGACCTTCAGCATGGATTTCAGTTTTGCTAAGTGCTCCGGAATTGCATCTTCAATTCTCTGAAGTTCCTATGACGCCGTCCTCAGGACGGCGTCAGCGTTATTACAGAACACAGCCGCTTAGGTCTTTGGATTGGGCGATCAGCGCATCTGCCTCGTCCGCCGGAATCTTGCCGCGATCCTTGAGCTTTTCGACGGAGTCGTTGAACTTGTCCAGAAAAAACAGAGCCTTTCTGGTGTGGCCTGCATTCAGCGACTGTTCAGCCAGGCGCAGTTTGAGCACCAGGCTGATCTTCGCGAGCAGGTCCTGGATTTTACAGCCCGGCTGGAGTCTCTCATGCACCTGCGGCTTTTTGGAGCATATCAACTGCAGGTCCTTAACCGCATCGATCAGCCTTTGCAACGCTGATGCGGTATCGATAGTAACATTGAAATCGATCGTCGCGGAGGCGGGGGCAGCCGCACCGTTTAAGGGGATGGATCGAATGAACAGGGTATGACTTCCGCACTCCCGCGGACGGTAGGGAACGGGGGTGACGAACACATCTCCTGCGGGCACGCGCGGAATTAATTCCATGTCGAAGAGTTTGCCGTCAGCTTCCGGGTCGCCGTCATAGAAGAGCGCCAGCACGCTGTCGAGATGATCTCCGGCCGCACGGTGAGTCGCCCTTACGGTCACAATTTCATTCCTGAGCGGAATATCTTTGGAAAGCTCGGTGGCCTCGATAGTCAGGGTTCGTTCCACTGGTTCGGATGCGACGACGGTATTGCTAGGCGGGGTTGTCAGCTCGAAGACCTGGTTGTAGAAGCCGAGGTTGTTGGAATAGGTTTCGATCGGCACATCGGCCAGCGAATTGAGCTTGGTTCCCGGAATGGCAGTAAGGCCGTGGCTGTTGATCTCCGGCACCAGGGCACCACCGTTTTCCATCCACACAACGACCCAGATCTTCCAGAAGGTCTCACTAGCCAGTCCGGTGGTGTCCCACTGGACCTGGGCGGTAGCGAAATTGACCGGCGCGCTTTCTTGGCTACAGGCGTCGATCCCCCCCATGGGTCCGCCGCAGAATGGCGGTATGGCGGCGATCACATCCTCACCGATATAGGTGGCGGCGGCGAAGGCATCCGGATTGTTGCTCTGGCTCGCGAAAATCCCATGGTTCGCGTCCCATGGCTGAGCATAAAAGGCGGCATGGACCTCGGTCCCCGACGGCATGGTCGCCAGACTGTAATTGTAGATCCGCGCGGCGACGTTCAATAAGGAGCCCACCGGCGCGGAGATGACCGGCGGACCTTCCGTGGTCCCTTCCGGTGTGATGAACAGCCCCTTCATCTGGTAGAAAAGTGCATCGGTAACCGCCACTGGTGTCGCCGGCGGTGTTGGATCGATGGGAGCGCATTCAGGTGTGGTAAAAGAAGAGGTGAAACCGACCGGACAATTGAACATCACCTGCTGGCCGGATGTGGAACTCGGCTCATTCTGCAGCCATCGCTGTGGATGGATCAGCGCCACGTCGGCTAAGGGGACTCCCTGGCTGTTGGTGGTGTTATAGGCCTGCAGCCACCAGTCGCCGGAGTTGACCGGATCCACGCTCAAGGGGTCGGCGGCATAGCCGACGCGCAGAACGCCCTGGGCCTTCACGGTCGTGTCGAGGGTCACATCGGACTGGATCGTTCCAAGCGGCGCGAGCTGGCCGAAAATGTAGGTCTGACCCTCGTAGAGAAACTCGTCGCTGCTGGCGCCGCCCCCACCCCCGATGCCACGGTGCACGGTGATTCCAGTCGATTCACTGAATGTGGAGCTCGAGCTGTTGACTGTGCTGGCCGAGGTGCTCTGGCTATAATCGAAGGAAGCGCTCCCACTGAGGCCGAAGCCTTCGATGTTGGTTGAGCCGGAAACGCTGGCCGAGACGTCGAAGGAGTTGGTGCTGACCGACCCGCTGGTTACCTGACTGCCGTTACCCTCGGTCCAGTCGACGGACACGCTGGTGGTGGATTGGGTGCCCCAGGCGGTGTCGCCACCGGAGAGCAGTTGCAGCCGGCTATCGGCGGACATCGTCGACGGATTCTGCTGCGGAGGAACGGTGGCTTCGAGCAGCATCAGGCTGCCGGGGAAGGAAAAAATGTTGCCCGGCTCGACCCCTTGGTACCATTCCACTCCCGCCGCATCCGTTGGCTCCAGGTGGACGACGTTGTCGGGGCCTGAATACTGGATGTGCAGTGGCTGCTTCGGGCATGGCGAGGGACCGCTGCCGCAATCATCCGGGCAGTTAGGCGACTCGAAGGGGCAGACAAACTTGCCTATGACAGGATAGGTGTAAAAATTCATCTGGCGCGACGTCGCGATCACCTTGTCGTCGAACTCGGTGGCGGCGGTTAGTTGGAAGGACTCGCCCGAATAGCTGTTGTAGTTTTTCGAGACGGTGCTGTCATGGGTCTGGGTGGCGGACTGCTTCAGGGTGACGCTTACCTGGTCGACGTCCGGGACGCCGTAGGACACCTTTTCCTCGGCCGACTCCTTGGTAGAATACGTATAGCTGGTGGTGCTTTTGCGCGAGCCCTGGGTGCCTGTGGTGGTCATGAAATTATATGCGGTGTTGAAGGTGTTGGGGAATACCGTGAGGTTCAACACCGAGGGGGCGGCACCGCCCAGGCCCTCGATGAAGTCCAGATGTTGCGGCGGCATGCCCAGGATGGTGTCGGGCTGGATGTGGATGGCGGTGGCCTTGTCCGGCTCTCCCAGCACCAGGGAGCGTCCCTGGGTATCGCCGGCCTTGATCATCCCCTGCACCGTCTTGGAAACCTCAGTGGTGACGTTGTACTGGGACTTGGGAGTGGGCGTAAAATCGGATGGGGGGTCGATGGTGAAAATGTCGACCCTCGTTGTTTCCCCGCTCGAAGTAGAAACTTGATTTACCGTCGCGATCTGCCAGTCGAAATCGGCCGTACCCGAGCTGATATCGGGAGGGTCGAAGCGCCCGGCCGCCACACCCAAGGGGAAGAGCGCGGCGTTGCTGGGTGAATCCACCGCTTTGGTGTGTGCCGTCATGGTCAGGTCGGCGGCAAAGGTCACTACGTTCACAAGCACCTGGAGGGCGGAATTTGAGCCTTGATTGACAGACGCGATAACCGCTTGCTCCTGTTGCTCCGACCAATCCATCCGCCCGCTCGCGACGTAAGGAACGTTATTCAGATTGCCATACTTCAGCGTGTTGGGACCCTTGACGGGTGTAAAGTCGCTGTCGAACCGGTAGACATCCGCCGAGATTCCCTGTGAATTAACCGCCCCGCCTGCGATTAACAGTTCATCGGTGGCAATGCCGGTAGTCGCGTCCACGGCACCGTCGAAGTTGCCCGCCGTCACGACGGGGATAGCGACGACGAGGTATACATGACCGGTATTGATCTTGACAGGAGATATGATGATCTCAAACGCCTCGGAGCAGGTCTGTCCGAGCACTTCGGCTCCGGCAGCCGGGCAGACCGAAGCCAGACTTATCTGAACAGGCTCGCCCACAGTCGGTATGCTGCTCGGCCAGGCTACGTCAAGCACTCCATCGCCGTTGAAGTCGCCAACCGCTGGGGCCCCCGCGGGGGTTTCCTCGTTGGTGAGGGGTGTCTTCGGGCCGGCAATGAGACCGTCGGACGGTTGTTCGGTGCAACTGCCGAATGGATTCCCCGGGCATTTTGCGGTGAATACCTGAGTGTTTTTAGAGTTGATGAAGAAAATGTCCTGGTAGCCGTCGCGGTTGAAGTCGCCCATGGCGATCTGAACGGCGACCGGCAGGTCGGTGAAGATCGTAGTCGAATCGTTGTCGGCGTTCTGGGGATCTTTGACGTAGAGCCCCATATTGTTGCTGTTCTGCGAGCAATCGGCGCCGGCCTTATCCGTTGGTGAGAGGGTAACGACCACGTCGTTGGGCAGGTGGAACATGCGTCCGACCGCGCTGACCTGGGGCGTCCACGGTGAAATAAGACCACAGTCGGCCGTCACGATAGGCAGGGTCGACTGATTCGAAACGGCGGCACTGGTCGTATCCAGAATGAAATCTTTCACCACCGTCTGCTGTATGGTCGTCCCTTGTGTCGGGAAGGTCAGCACGATATCGTCCACCGGCAATAAACTGCGCTGGCCGGAGAGGATATCTTTATTCTGGGCGAAGCAGGGCGCGGTTGAATCGTTGGTATTGCAGCCGTTGCCGTCCGCGAATACTGCGGCCGCATGGACCGGCTGCGCAATCGGCGCACCCTGCAGCAGCATCAAAGTCATTGCCAGCATCACAGATCTGAGTGCTGATGCCGAAAATCCGATATTCGTGTAGAGTCTCATCTCGGTCCCCCCTCATCTTTTAATAGTCGTAACGTTCGACGCCGCAGAAAAGCGATTTAAAAGAAACGGACACTTTGCTAAGAACAAATAACCGGAAAACGAAGTGTCCCATGAATGCTCAAATAAACAAACGATGTTACACTTAAAAATTCAAAGATGACGCTATTGGATGTTAGTTTGGTAGTGGTGATGGCGATATGATTGGATGGTAGGACAACGATTTCTAAGTTAGGTTCCAAATATACCGACTTAGTCCGAAATCCTTTAACCAATTGAGTATAAACTACGCATTCCTGTTAGATTTCGCAAAATATTTTTGCTATCCAGTCCTTTTTGCTGCAAAGCCACTTTGGCAGGGTATTTCTGTTCGAAAATGGCAAGTTATGTCCTTATCTTAGATAGCATTCAATAGCAGTTCAGATTGATGAGCATTTGGCAAAAAGTCTTGTCTATATCGATCTCAATGTGGTCAGGGTCGGCGTGGTTCGACATTCATCGGCATATGGCATAAAAAGAATTTGCTTAATTAATATTGAGGTAAAGGCGGATTGCATGGGATGCCTGTTGCCGGTGCCTTTCACTCTGTCTTTTCTCCAGAAGCTTTTTCCGGAAGGCAATAATGCTATCGGAATTGTTGGCATCATGTCGATACTTAGAACAAAAATCGAGATAGATTCGCAGTCGACTCCATATAATGTCCACGAATATTTACTGAAATATTATTTGCCATAAGGCAGTCCTCAAAACTTGCCAGTACTGTGCGTGGAACTTGTGACATGTGAGGTTCGCCAGGAAAGTGTTGATCATTCCATTTAGGATGATATACAGACAAGCGCATATTCGATCATAACAAAAAAGTCGAAAATATTTTACGAAATATTAGTGCATTACGAGAAATATTTGGTAAAAGGAGCTAAGTAGACAGCTTTTGCCGAGTCCGAATCTATTCGTGGACCTCGCTCAAGCAGGGGAGATATACAGAACTGTAGAATTACTTGTTCTCGGCGACTGCGTCGCCGAGAATCGCGGTGCTGACTACGTCGAGCACCTTGTTCCGTCGCCTCTGGCGCCAGAACAAGGTGCTCGACCGGACACCGCACACCGATCATTCAAACTTCGGTTGCATGATCGGCGCACGGCGCCGGTCAGCACCGCGATTATCATTTCAAAGCGACAACATATGGAAAAATTTGCATATGCTGACTTAACTGACAGCAATTATGTGTTTGAAGCTTTGCTTGGGTACGGGATGTTCTCCGAGAAACTTCCTCCGTGTTTTTCTTCTGAAGATATTTACAATTACTTAAAAAGTAAGGATTTAGATAAAACAAAACCATATGCTGCCGTTGATTATTGGGCAACTAAAAATACTAATTCTTCAAGGTTAATATCAATTCCACACCCTAAAGCTCACTGGAATGTATGTAAAAAAATACAAATAAATTGGGATGAAATAAATAAGGTTGTAGGTTCCATAGAGAGAAAGCATAATTATTGTCATGTTCGGAAAATACAAGGTGAAAAGTATATTTTCAACATGAACTATTCGGGCTTTGATAAGTTCAATAAAGAAGAGAACATAATAGATTACCTACTAGCCTCTGAGTATGTTGTGTCTGCCGACATTTCTACATGTTTTCCAAGTATCTACTCACACTCTCTTTCCTGGGCTGTTAAAGGTACATCATGGTCAAAGGTTCATCAGTGTACATCCCAGAAAAAGAATAAAGACAAAGGTATCCATTGCAATAAATATAAAGATGAATGCCCTAATGAAAAGGGAGATCTCTGGTGCAACGACTTGGATGAAGCAGTTAGAAATTCCAAGAGTGGAGAAACAAACGGTTTACTTATAGGTCCTCATACATCAAACATAATCTCAGAAATTATATTAACTAACGTTGATGGTAGCTTAGAAAAGTCTGGATTCAAGAATTTCGTAAGGCACATAGATGATTATGAATATTTTGCATCAAGTGAAGAAGATGCAAAATTGTTTTTAAGGCAACTTGATATAGAACTTAAAAGATTTGAGCTAACAATAAACGCCAAAAAGACACAAATAGTAAAAATTCAAAACCTATCTCATGTAGGGTGGATAAATACTTTAACTCAATACTATTTTCCTAATAAAGAAGAGATTGGATTTAACTCTGTAAAATCTTACCTTGATTTCGCTTTTGCATTGTCAAAGCAGTATGCTGATTCAGCAGTTCTCAACTACGCTATAAAAGTATTGTCTAAAAAGAAACTATCAAAGCGTGCTCGACGTCTTTATGTCAAAAGCATCATGTTTTATTCAGTGAATAATTTTTACCTGCTCCCACTACTCGAAAAATATGTGTTTCCATTAGCCGATGAAACCAAGGAATTACTAGACGAATTCTTAAATGTTTTAATGACTAGAGCTATTAATACAGGCCGTGGTGATGGTATCGCGTTTTCTTTCTACTTTGCTTTAAAGCACTCTGTTGCAATTGATGTTGATATAGATAAACAACATAAGATACTAGAAACAAATGACTGTGTCGCAATGACAATCGCCTATAAATATTTGAAAGAATCGGGTGTTGACATTAGTCCATTTCGTGATAAAGCGAATGAAATACTACTAGGGACAGAAAGGGAACAGGAAAAAAACTGGATATATCTTTATGAAGTTTTACCAAAAAGTTCATTAAAAGACACTTTTTTGAAAGAGTTAAAGAATAATAACATTGAAATATGGAAAATATAAAGATAACAAACTAATAAACGCGGACCCGCAAACAACACGCGGGCCGTTTATTGTAACGTTATCAAAAGGAAATAAAAGAAATTCATAAAATGATGAAAGAAACTTTAACGAATATAAATATGCTGACTAAGGCAAAACAAAATAAACGCATTGCTTTAATCTATCATATTGGAATTTCGGATTCAGAGGAATACGAAAAATGGTTTGAAATATGTGATTCACTTCTGAATAAATTTGCAGGTAAAAGAGTATATGGTATTTCTGTTGATCCGGCACCAAGAGAAGATCTGGCTGTCAACGAGATTTTTATTTATGAATTTCCTTCTCACATTGAGGCAGCAGAATTTTTTTCTAAATCTATATCGGCTTTAAATCACAGCTCAGATAATGTTACAGTAGTTGCAATATGTCCTGAGCCTAAGATAAAAATGTTAATAGTCCGATGTGTTTCAAAAGTATTACAGATTGTTAAAGGTATTTCTGACCCAGAAGTTCCAACAAACGCATGGAAACCTAATAATGATAGAGTGTGGCCTGATGAGAATCAGATAAGTGTGGCTAGAAAGCAAAATCCGAACGAACCAATCCTCGTTTACAATTTAAATAAGAACAAAAAGATTGCTCAGTATGCTGCTGAACATCCTTCCACTCCATCATGTAGTGGTGAAGATGCTTATGAGCGATACAGCAAAATTGCTGGACCACTTTTGCTTCGAAGGGGTGCTTTTCCAGTATATGGAGGAAAACCAATTGGATTCATATACGGGCAAAAAAACATGCTTTACGACACTTGGAGTAAATTCATCCTTGTTCACTACCCTCAAAGAAGAAATTTACTATCAATGATTGAAAGTGCCGAATACAAGTCTTCACAATATCATCGTGATGCAGGGCTAGAACGTGTAGCAATTTTTATCGGTAACTATAAAAAATAGAATGAAAATTTTGATAACCACCGGCTCCACGCGGACCCCGCAAACAGCGGGGTTTCGGTGAGGCGGAAGGTTAGCTGTCGAATTCTCCTATATGAATCAGTCGACTCAAAAACCACACTTCTATAGCCGTGTAGAGTTTTATATTTCTATTGGGGCTTTCATCATTAGTTTAATTTCACTGTATTTCACATACCTTAGCAGTCCCTTATCTGATATAGGGCGCCCTCGGCTGACGTACTCCACGATATCTGCTCTCGCGAACTCCCCGGCGGGTGGAAAAGAGTGGAGGACAGCATGTGAAATTCAAAATACCTCGCGTAACCGAGCTGAAGACGTGATTGTCACAGTCGCTCGGCCAGAAGCGCACACGAAGTCTAAGGTCGATATATTAGGTGGCCTCGAGTATTCGGTCGTGGCGCAAGATAGTCAGTACGTAACGGTAAAGCTCCCCTACATTCCCCCTCACGCTGGAGTCGTTGTTAGGGTGTTTACACCCTTGATCGGATCTGGTGCCAACACCCCTCCGCAAGAGTATTTCAGTCTTAACTTCTTTACGACAGTCGTTTACAAAGAAGGCATCGGTGTCAGGCGGCAATAATCGCGCATTACGAAAAAACAGCACTTGTCCGCAAGGGGCTTGAAACACTGATTAGCCTTGAGAGTAGTAAGCGTTTGGCTGCATTTGGAGGAAGCGAGAAGAAAATACGGATGCCAAGGCGACGAAGATCGGAGCTATAAATGATTCTTGCTGATACAAATGTTTGGATCAAACATTTCAGAAAAGCACGTTCCAGTTGACCTCTCATTTATGGACAGACACTATTTAGAAACTTCTTTTACTACCCTCTATTCGTAACCGTTCACCAGTTACACTCCAAAAGTCCGTATAACTCGGACCTGTAACCGTTCATCCAGTGCTACAGGTTCGTTCAAGCAGGCCTCCGAGCAATAGTTTGCTATGTAAGGTGGCCTGATCGGACGAAAATGGGGTGCTGGTGAACGGTTACCGCTATACTTTGCCAAAGGCCTCCAGGTATGCCGCTTGTAATTCAAGAAACGGTTTATTCTTGAGAGAATTTGCGGCTCTCTGTTTCATGCGATCATTGTACTGTTGTAATGTGCGATTTTTTTCGTTTCTCCACATATTGAAAAAAGAGAGGAAAAGCCACAAAAAAGCCCACGCATATAATATATTCAATGCCCTTGATATGAGTATAAAAATCCACCAGAGTATGTATCGGCTGGACCATCCCACTGGCAACCAGGTATTGCCGCACCAGCTCGGTCACCTGCCAGTTGACTCGGTAAAGCCCACCTAATATTGACGCGGTAGCCCATAGGCAGAAGAAACATCCAATACCAATAAAAAGCAGTGTTCCGACAGGTTTTCCGACTCTTGTTGCCATATTATTCTCCTCGAGTGGTATGAATTTTTTTAATAGCCCGTTATCGCGGTAATGTAACCCTTCACAAGTTCCACAGGACCAATGCGTATCAATGCGCTAACCAGGCAGGAAATCGCCCAGACCCCGACAACGGCTCCAAGGATGGTGCCTGCCTTGTAGGCAAAACTCGTGATTTCTTCAGCGATATTTACCTGAATCTTCTCTCTGGTAATAATTGGGCTTTTCATGGTGACCTCCTTAGATATGAGCAGAATGAGATGATATGTTGGCTTACTTAGTGTAGTGCATCTGACATGCCATATTACTCATGCAAAAGAAGAATTAGGGGGTGGACTGTTCCTTTGTATCTTGTTGATATTAAAACAATAAAATATTCTGATCAGGTGGTGTTATTTGATTTGCTGCACTGTTGACCATAAGTGTGGTATCTGGAGGCGGCATGTTACGACACAGCTGCATTTGTGTCGTACATCATGCCGGATAGGCTGGGAGACTGTCCGAATATGTCGTAAAGGATTTGGGAGATGGGCTTAATCTTCCAACATACCTCGATCTTTTGATCTGAAACGGAATGTTTCAGACATTACGCATCGCATATGAGGCTTTTTACTTAGCCAAACGAATATTTAGGTTATGACTTTGTCAGGGTTGACTGGTGTTTTTTGCCTCCCAGTCAAAGACGATAGGCAGACGATAAACGATGAAGCGATAGATAACAAAATAGAGGGCGTAGAGGGTGACAGTCAGCCAGACTTCCTTCCAGTGCGGAACTTCTTGATACATCTGATAATTGAAACAATAAATCGAGGTGTTGAGTCGATTCCAGATAACTCCGATGACCGTGATAAATGCCGCAATCCGAACCAGCTTGACCGCATTGTCCCGTACTCCTTTGGCCATGAGCATCATGGGCAGTAATACCCCCAGTCCCACCTCGAGAAAATAATAAAGCCCCCAGCCGGTGAGCAGATATTCCCATTCGTTGTCGTGGGCGATGGCCACCAGTTTGATTACCAGGTAGGTGATCATTGCATAACAGGCACCTTTACCAAGTCCAAGAGTGAGACGGTCGAGATTGTTTTTGAAAATCTCGCCGCAACGCCATGACATATAACGATTGATCAGGGTAGAGCTGACTATGACCATCGCCAGTCCGCCGAAGATAGCGGAGCAGAGAAAGTGGATCCATTGAAAATCGGTGGACAGCCAGAGAGGATGCAATTTGGTAGGGGCATACGTGAACAGTGCTCCAAGGGCGCCCTGATGCAGGGTGGAAAGAATAATGCCTGCAATTGTAAGCCCCAGGGCAAGTCGTTTGATATGCTGTTTCCAGCTCGGTCTGTTCATCCATTCGAATAAGGCGGGCAATACCTCGGCGATCTGTACGGAAAGATAGGTCGCAACATGCCAGGCTACGAGAAAGAGCACGGCAGCCGGGCCAAAAGATACGATCATTGGATAGGCGAGCCGCCATGGCATGCCGAGATCTACCTCCAGATAAACTACGGCAAAAAAATAGCCGAGCAGGCCGTTAAGAAGCGCCAGACGCTCAAGAGGATGGAAATCTTTTCGGCCGAAAAGGGTTACCGTCGTACTGAGGAGAAAACCCGAAGCGGAAAGGGGAACCATGGCAAACAGACCAAATCCGAGAAAAAGGCCCCAGGGATAATCATTTGAAGCGTGGGTAACGGAACCAAGCCCAAAAATATATCGCTGAAAGAGAAGCGGCACACCGACTGAAAAAATTATCAAAAGCAGCCAGTTCACCGGGTTACGCAGCAATTGCTGCAGATATTGGCTGGTTGTCAAGCCAAGAAGCAGCCGCTCTCTCAGGGTCCATAATATGCCATCCGTTCTGCCTGATCCCGTTATCGGCAGGTGGATATCGGCAGCAGTCAGCGTTTTCATCATTTATTCCTCCCGACCATTTTCCTGCTGATTTTTTCCATGGCCTTCCTTGCGGGTTGCCAGCAGATGGAAACCTGCAAAAAGAGCCGGCCAGATAGTGAGGACCATCGGTACAATTGCCAGAAAGTTCTTTACCGAGTCGAGGATCGGTTCATGGGGAAGCGCGGTATTAAAATCAACCTGTTCAAAAGGTACGCTGGAAAGATAAAGCCAGGATGTGCCTCCAGCTTCATATTCACCATAAATATGGTCCACATAGCGCCCCTTATTTTCCGCGATCCTTCGCCTGCCGATTTTGATCAGGTCATCACGTTTGCCGAAGGTCAGAGCATCCACGGGACATGCCTCGACACAGGCGGGCGGTTGACCATTTTTCAGTCTGGTATCGTAACAGAAAATGCATTTGAGAATGCGGGGGTGTGTCGCGCTTGAATACTTGAAGGTTGGAATGTAAAAAGGGCAGGCAATCATACAGGTCCTGCAGCCGACACAGACATCCGGATTGTAGATCACCGCGCCCTCGGGTGTCTTGGTGTAGGCGTTGACGAAACAGGACGAGAGACAGGCTGGTTCCTGGCAATGGTTGCACTGCACTTTTTTAAACAACGGATGTTCATGGCCGGGAAGGTCATAGCGGGTGACGACCGTATAACAGGTTTCGTCAGTTCGCCTTCTCTGGCCCTCTTCATTCAGCTCAAAGACGCTCTGGTCAGTGAATGGCTTATCCGGGCTCGGAAGATTCTGCTCTGCATTGCACGCCGCTTCACAACTTCTGCAGCCGACACAGCGGGTCATGTCGACCAGGACTCCAAGGCTATCCGGATATTTTTTTATCTCATGGGGTGCAGCGGAGCCGGGGCGCAGCAACACACTCGCAATCGTTCCGGCCAGCCCACTCTTTAACACCGTTCTTCGACTTGTTGTCTCCGTCATTACCGTCTCCTTCCTTATTTTTCATGGCCCATTTTATAGTGTCCTCAATTTTCTAACGCAAAACGCTTGCGTCCTGCCGAGGTAAAACTATGACAATCCTGACAGCCGACGGGGCCATTTTCGGATCGGTGGCATCCGAGACACTGCAGGTGTAGAGCACCTTTCAGGCTTGGTTTATCAATGTGATACCGGGCTGTATCTGTTGTGGAATTTGCAGCTGAAGAGGCACTGGTTTTTTTATGGATATGGCAACCGGAACAGGAAACTTCATCTGATGCTCGAGCGGCAGCATGGCACATTTTACAGGTCTCGCTTTGTGTGCCGGTTCCTGTGGTATGGTGATGACAAGAACTGCACTCATACATTTCTGAATGAGTCTGGTGGTCAAAGCTGACTGTTTCATAGAGTTCCTGGAGATATCCTATTGTTACCGTCGCCGGTGCATCCTCGGCGGTCATACCCAGGGCAGGAAGCGAGGAAAGCATAATCCAGGCCAGCTGGAAAACAAAACCTGCGAACCCATTGATTTCTTTGATTTTGCTCATACTCTGTTCTCCTTGAATCTTTGTGGATCCAGCTCGGGAAGCTTGATAATTTCCGTTTTGCTCCTGCCGGCTTTTTGACTCTTTTTGGTGTTCGAATAACATTGCACCACAATCTCCATTTCCTCGGAATCTATGGTTTCGTTGACGAGCAGTACTTCTGCAAGATCATGGAGGAGACGGTTGTGACTACGCAACAGCTTTTCAGTTTCTTCGTAACAGTCATTGATGATCCTGCGGACCTCAAGATCTATCTCACGAGCGGTGGTCTCACTGAAGTGATTTTTAACATCGACATCGCCAAGAAACTGGTGGTGCGTCTGGCGATAGACTATGGGACCAAGCAGCATGCTCATGCCCCATTCGCAGACCAGGCGGTGGGCAATGTCGGTCGCTGCCGCTATGTCATTGGCTGCTCCTGTGGAGAGTTGGTTGAAAACTATTTTCTCGGCAACGCGTCCACCGAGCAGAACCTTGATTCGGTTCAACAGATAAACAAGAGAGTAGGTATACCGTTCTTCAACGGGAACCTGCTGGGTCAGGCCGAGGGCAACCCCTCGCGGTATGATGGTGATTTTATGCAGTCCATCGCTTTCCGGCAGAAACCGTGCGACGATCGCGTGTCCGGCCTCGTGGTAGGCAATGATGCGACGCTCCTGCTCATTGATCGCAGCATTTTTACGTTCGAGTCCCATCAGGATTTTGTCCTTAGCCTCCTCGAAGTCGCTCATCTCCACTGCTAGTTTTTTATGCCTTGCGGCAGTCAGTGCTGCTTCATTGACCAGGTTGGCAATATCCGCTCCGCTGAAACCAGGAATTCCCTGTGCGATAACGGTCAGGTTGAGAGCCTGCGAGACTGTAATTTTCCGGGTGTGGACCTGGAGAATCTTCACTCTGCCGAGCAGGTTGGGCAGGGAAACAGTTAACTGCCGGTCAAACCTGCCGGGGCGTAAAAGAGCCGGGTCAAGAATATCCGACCGGTTTGTCGCGGCAATAACGATCACCGTCTCGTTGCTGGAAAAACCGTCCATTTCAACCAGCAGGGCATTGAGTGTCTGCTCGCGCTCCTCATGGGAACCGCTGTTTCCTCCGCCCCTCCTGCCGCCGATAGCATCTATTTCATCGATGAATACGATACAGGGAGCACTCTTTTTCGCCTGGCCAAAAAGCTCCCTTACTCTCGAGGCGCCAACTCCAGCGAACATTTCGACAAAATCAGATCCGCCGATGAGATAAAACGGTACACACGCTTCCCCGGCAATAGCTCGCGCCAGAAGTGTCTTGCCGGTTCCGGGTGGACCTTGCAGTAGTACGCCTTTGGGAATGCGGCCACCAAGCAGATTGTATTTTTCATGGTTTTTTAAAAAGTCGACAATTTCCCTGAGTTCCTCACGAACCTCATCGATGCCGGCAACATCTGCAAAAGTTTTCATATCATCGGGATCGGCCCTGAGCTGGAAACGATTTCCTTGCCATGTCCTGGCCCCTGTTCGCGAACTCCCGGCAAAAACAAACCACAGACCAATCGGGATCGTGGCCAGTAAAGACAGGGGTATAATGTTATCGAATGGAGTTGCCGGTTCTTCCGCGCTGACTGAGACTGCGCTCGAAAGTAACAGCGGTACCAGAGCTTGAAGATCGGGGGAATATGTTCTGAAGTGTTGACCGGTTCTGTCTTCACCGCGGATTTCGGCACCTTTGAGATGGACCGTCACCAGTTGTCCGTTTTTGAGATCGGACATGAATTCTGTATATGTACGTTCAGGGGGCGTCGTTTCCAATAACCAGGCGTTATATCCGAGAACGCCAAGAATAGTCAGAAAAATAACCAGCAAGCCCGCCTGTACTCTGTTTTTCATGCTGTTTCCCCCTCGCTGATTGACTGCTTGACACGGCCGGGTTTCTCCACGGTGGACATCAGGCCAGTCAGCAGATGATCGAGGACATTTAGATGATCGGACCAGGATGCTGTGTTATGACGAAAACAGAATTCGTCCAGATAGCCTTGCAGGTAACAGGGGTTAATCGCTTTGCGATACAGGGTGTTGAGCCAGAAGTCCATTTGTTGAAGCAGAAGTCTGCCCCGGTCAAGCTGCTCACTCGTTGGATATCCGCGAAGATCCGGATGAACCCGGCAATCCTCTGAGAGCAGTTGATGATTTTGCATTAATAGCGTCGCATTCCCTTCAACCATCCTGTTGACAGCAGCGGAAACCGAGCTGGGGGAAATTGAAGCCAATACTGTAAATCGAACGCGTGCCTGCGATAAGTGGCTCAATTCCAGGGCCATGCAGATGTCCATAGCTGCTCTTGGAGAAGAAGGCGCCGGGGGCAGGGCGAGAAGTTCAAAAAGGACGATATCCCGGCATGGTGCTGATTCCGCGAGCGCTGCACCGTGTCTTAATTTTCGCAACCAGCTCCAGGCTGTCTGGTAGCTGGAAAGCTCCATAAGCCGCTGAAGTTCCCGCGCACTTATCCCCTGATATTGAGAGCAGAACTGCCATATCGCCCGCATCCAGGCGACCAGATTCTTTTTGCTGCCGTGCATAAGAGTATGCGCGGTGATGGAGGTTTGTTTACGGCAGAAACGGCATACGACCGTATAAGCGGGAGCCATCTCCTGCTGTAAGGCTCCACAGAAGGCACATTTGAAGCCCATTGGCCAGCGTTTCTTAAAAAGATAGACTATACATGCCTGATCGCTTGAAAAGGGCATACATAATTGATGTTGGTCCACACCAGCCATATCTTTAAATCCTCGATTCATATTGTTCCGCCTATACTGATCAATAGCTCAATAGCATATGCGGTGCCAGTTAGGTTTTGGCTTGTAAAATTCCCGCGGTAAGGACAGGTGAATGAGACACCTTGTGAGGTGTGGGTAGATGAACTGCCAGCTCGAGTTGAAGAAGAAGATTGCCGGCTGGTGGTGGAAGAGGAGGAGGAACATGGGAATGGCGATCGGATGATGCAACACAACCATGGCATGCGCTACAATAGTGTGGCAACACTTTTGTAGCAGAGTTTAATTGGCAAAAAGGTTTATGTCGAGATGGAGCTCACGTATTTTGCGATAAAGGGTCGAGCGGTCAATTTTCAGTATCCGGGCCGCTTTCGCCTTGTTGCCTCCGGCTTTCTTTAATGCCGAGAGTATCCCTTCGGCGGCATCGAGTTCCTGCGCTGAGAGGGTGATTTGATGCAATCGATCCCTTTGCAGCTCGCCCCTCCATTCAGGAACAGACAGGTTGTGAGGCCGTTCCATGCTGTTCTCTTCGAATATCTCTTCTGGCAGGTGAGCCGTGGAAATGGTCGCATCCTGGCAAAGGACACAGGCTCGCTCGATATAATGTTCGAGCTGGCGTACATTTCCTGGCCAGTCATATCGGCAGAGAAGTGCCCGGGCCTGTTCTGAGATGCCGGTAATGCTCTTGCCAAGCTTGTCCGCAAAAGCAAGGATGAAATGGTTGGTGAGCAGCTCAATATCACCCTTACGGGTCTTGAGTGCAGGGAGATGGATTTCGATAATTAACAGCCGGAAGTAGAGATCCTCCCGAAAACTGCCGTTTCGCACCTTCTCACGGAGATCGACATTGGTAGCGGCTATGACACGAACATCAGCCTGCACCTCTTTGTCGCTGCCAACCGGATAAAAGGTTTTTTCCTGCAGAAAACGCAGCAAGCGCAGTTGCATGATCTTGGAGATGTCACCGATCTCGTCCAGGAACAGAGTTCCCCCCTCAGCCTGGAGAATCCTTCCCATCCTGTTCTCTTCAGCTCCGGTAAAAGAACCTTTCTTATGCCCGAACAACTCACTTTCCAGCAGATTGTCCTGTATTGCTGTACAATCTACCATAACAAGCGGGCCCTTATTTCGCGGACTTTCCTGGTGCAGGGCATGCACCACGAGTTCCTTGCCGGTGCCGCTTGCGCCTGTTATCAATACCGAGGTATCGACTCTGCCGATTTTTTCTATGAGCAAATAGACATTCTGCATGGTCAGGCTGGCACCGATCATTCTGTGAAACTGCGTTCTTTCCAAATTCCGGTTCTGATCCTTGGGAGTCATGTCCCTGAAGACTAATACTGCACCCGTGGGAGTGCCGGTGCCGTTGTTTAAAGGGTTGATACAGATACTGAGAACTTTGCACATCTTACCCTTAGAATACTCCAGCCGATGATCTGTAAGCTCAATACCTGTTTTCAGGACTCGTACCGTATTTTGGGCCAGCGGGAACAGTTCCTCGCATTTTCCAAGAAGATCACCAAGATTTGCACCTTCGATGAGCTCGAGATGCATTTGTCGAAAAAGCAGGGAGGCAGCATGATTCGCTTTTATGATATTCATACCGGGATCGACGGA
The DNA here is from genome assembly GCA_963835305.1 of uncultured delta proteobacterium. Taxonomy (GTDB): domain Bacteria; phylum Desulfobacterota; class Desulfobulbia; order Desulfobulbales; family Desulfocapsaceae; genus Desulforhopalus_A. The sequence goes on along the minus strand of CAWIEU010000001.1, from coordinate 689,200 downwards.
AATGATACTGTCGGAGACGCTCTTGAAGATGGTCTCCAGAAAACAACGGTATTGTTCACGGGCCAGCTCAGCCGCCAGTTTACTTTGTTCAAGTCGGTGTTGTAGAATAGCAAGTCTGGTAATCTTCAGCAGAGCTTCTTTGTCGACCGGCTTGGCAAGATAATCGAATGCGCCAAGCCGAACTGCTTCTGCGGCGGTTTCAACCTGGGGATAGCCGGTAATCATTACCACTGGACAATGAATACCCAACTGCCTGAATCTTTTGAGTAAGTCAATTCCGGAATGACTCTCCAGGACGATATCGCAAATTATCAGATCAAATATTTGGGTTGACACCGCTTTGACTGCCTCTGCAAATGAACCTACCGTGACAATAGGGTTATATCCTGCACGTTGCAGAAAAATACGAAAAGTATTCCTCAGGCTGACCTCATCGTCGACAACGAGGATAGCGACGTCCTCAATTTTTGTTTGTGTCATAGTGCTTCCCCGGCCTGAATTTTCGGATGGCGTCGGCATTATTTATAGGTGTTCATATCTCGAAAGACCACTACGGCTCCGGTTAACAGTCCACGGTCCCTGATCGGAGTACTGACATACTCCACAGGAAAACTGGTCCCGTTCTTACACCAGAATACGTCGCCGGTCTTATAGTGGACCTGTCCATCTCGGTAGGCCATATAGATAGGACAGATCTCCACAGGATGAACGGTGCCATCTGCATGGGTGTGGTGAATTAATTCATGGTGGGTGTTGCCAAGCAGCTCCTCTACCTCCCAGCCGAGCATAAGGGAGGCGGCCCGATTGATGAAAACCACTTTTCCGTGGTTATCGAGGCCGAGAATTCCTTCACCGGCGGAATCCAGGATGAGGTTGAGCTGTTTCTGCAATTCTCGCCCCTCTTCCTCGGCCTGGATTCGTTCTGCTATCTCTCTGTTTAAAGCACCATTTACCCTCTGAAGTTCAAATGTTCGCTTTTCGATAGCTTCTTCAAATTGAACCTGCAGGGTACGACCAGTGCTTTTTTCGGCAGCCAGATTTTTTTCGAGTTTGCCGATTAATTTCTTCTGTCGATTGAGAGAACGGAGGACCGTCAGTATCACAGAACAAAAAAAGGCAAAGACCAGCAGGCAGGTTGTCAGGGCCAGGCTGGATTTGTTGAAGCGGCCGATCGAGAGATGCAATGTCATGATAAGGCCCAAAAACACTGCAAATTCTCCTGCAATCACTGCTCCTGTAACTAAGCGTGTATTCATGATGTCTCTTTTGTGGGTTTAACCGGAAGATCAACTATGAATTTCGTCCATTCCCCAAAATTGCTCTGTACCCTGATATATCCTCCATGATCTCTAACCAGACCGTGACTGATGCTCAACCCCAGGCCGGTACCTTCTCCCTTGGGTTTGGTGGAAAAAAACGGGTCGAACATTCTGCTCTCGATTTCCGGCGCAATGCCTATACCATAGTCGGTAAAGGTCAATCTGATCACCGGTGCTCCATCCTGTTGGATTAATTCTCCTTTGATTTTGAGCCTTTTCTTCGGGCAAGTCTTGGGGTATCGCTTATTCAAAGCATAGCGGGCATTGCTTATCAGGTTGAGAACAACCTGCTGCAGTTGTTGTTCATTGCACAGAAGCGGTGGCAGGGAATCATCAATGTCGATGGAGCAGATTATGCCATCCTTTTTTAGAAGGTGGACAACCAGTTGCAGGCTGTTTGAAATAATTTTTTCAACTCGTACCGGAGCGAGGGCTTCTTCTCTGCGACGCGCAAAATCAAGCAGATTAGAAACAATCCCGGCAATTCTCCTGCCTTCACTGATAATGTTGCTCAGGTTTTCAGCTGTTTCAGAATCTTCAGGTTCATCGAGTATTATCTGGGCATAATTGATAATGGCGTTGATAGGATTATTGATTTCATGAGCGACACCGGATGCAAGCTCGCCTATCGCCGCAAGTTGAGCTGCTCTGATTGCTTCTGCCCTGACAACTTCCTCCTCGGTCAGGTTACGGGCGAGCAGAAGAGTGGCGTTGATCTCACCGTTTTCTTCAATGAGCGGGCTGACAGTGAGCATATATTTGCCATGGAGGCCATGCAGTTCTGTTTCGGTAATCCGGGTTTTCTGGTAACCGATAAACTGTTCCAACGGGCATTGGTTTTTCCCCGAGTGGCCACCATGGAGGATTTCACACACTTTATGGCCAATCACCTGGTTACGGTGTTTCTTGGCGGCAGCACAGGTAGCAGGATTTGCTTCAATTATTCTATTGTCGTTGGCTACCACCAGCGCAGGGTCCTGAATGGCGATGAAAATCTTTTTCCAGCGAGCCGTGAACATGTTGAGTTGGTGGTCTGCCGCCAGTTTTTCCGTTTCGTCGATGCCGATCATGACCAGCCCGACTTTGCCTTGCTCGATATTGTGCCTGATGGACCCGTGCCAGCTGATGAAATGTTCGATGCCGTCTTTGGAGAGCAGTGGGGCGGTAAAGTGGATGTTCGCCTGTGCGTCTTTCAATGTTTCTGAAAAGAGTTTTTGAAATTCCAACCTATTGCGGGGAGAGGCCATAACATCAACCCAATATTTCCCCAGAATTTCCTGTTCATGGTAGCCGGTTACCAGTTCGGCTCTTCGATTAAAAGATACAATTGTTCCACAGGGACTTATCGTCACCATCAGGGCCTGGATAGTATCGACAATGTCTTTGTTGAAGTCCCGCTCTATTTTTAACTTTCGCGCTGTATCCTGGGAATAAAGTGCCAGGGCAATATCGTCTATGACATGGGCGACAAACTCCATTTTCCGGGTAAAGTTGTTGATTCGTTCCTTACAATGCACGGCCACAAATCCATATGGCCGATCTTGGTAGACCACCGGCCGGATGGTAAAATTGTAGTGAGCTGAACTGGTTTCGCCTGCTTGTTCAGGTGCTGGATACGAAGGCCGCTCTTGAGGAAACGAAGAAAGTGCGCAGTCAAACCGCGCCGCGATTAAATTTTGAAGATGATGTAATATTAAGGAATCAGAAAGAGCCGCAGGAGGTGAAGCGGCAATCGGGATAAGGCATTTTGTCTCTTTGTCGATATCTCCAGCCCAAACAAAGTTGCAGTGAAAGGCATCCGAGAGGGTATTGCAGCAATGTTGAAAAATGATGGCGTAACTTTGTTCTTCAGGGTCACACAGACTCTGCTCCCTGATAGCCGTCAGCAACCTGTTTCTGTGCCTGAAAAGGTTGAGGTCCTCTGCATCCCTCTCTGTCAATGGTCTTGACATTTGTCGCCCTTCTGATTGATTGCGGAGGATTTAAAATCCCGCCGCCCCGTTGAAGAGTTGACCTGACGTTTACCTGATTAGTTTCGGCAATTATTCGTATCCCGGATATCTAATAGGGCCCGAAAATGAACATTTAAGTCAAGACAGCAGTATTTTGGCAGCAAACACAGTCTGATAAGGTTCACTGCCAAAAAAATTGAAACCGACACCGCCTGAACCGAGAAGAGATCAGGGCTAAGGCTTTGGATTTTCACCTTCTAAATTTGCTATTCTTTTTTCAATGGTGCTGAGCATTTTTCTGGCCGCCTGATGCTCTTCTTTCAGCCTTTGCAGTTCTTCCGGATTGCCTGTTTCAGGCGCTGGTTCCAAGTCCTTAGCGCCTGCGAACCTTCGGCCCATGCCTAACCCCCGACCTGAACCCTGTCCTTGGCCAAGACCCAGGCCTCTACATCTGCCCATCCCTCTGCCCAGGATACTTTCGCCACTAACAAAAGGCTGCTTTTCCGTCCTGAGACAAAGTCCTCTCTGCCTTCCCGTCATTGGTCCGGTTCCTGCAGGACCTTGCTTGTTTAAACCCGGCATAATCTATCCTCCTTGGTTGGTGTTGCTTCACGCGCCTCCCGCCACTCCAATTAGTGAAACGAGCAAATGTATACCAAAATCTTCAGTTTTTCCGGTAATAAAGAGTAATGCCTCTATGCTGTGTGTTTCCTGAAAACATACAATCTCTCATGGAGTGTTCCGCGGATACATACCCGCACACCAAGTCTTACTTTAAGGTTAGCAAATTGTGGACCGGTTTATGGGTAAAAATAAAAATTGTTTGAATTCATAATATTAGGAGAAAAAAAGAACAGAGGTGAGAAGATAAAATATGGAGAAGTCGCTTCAAGTGCGACTCTTTGCAACTGTAAAGAGTCGCAGTGTTGCCACTCAATCAGCTCTTCTTGAGCTGATGAGGGTACATGGACGAAGAGCCGCCTAATATGTACTTCATAAAATGTGCACCGCGTAAAGAATTTCTCAATCCTGACATCAATATCAGTACCTTACCAAGCAAAAAGTTTCAGTAACACATTTTTTTTATTGGTGTTACAAACAGCTTGAAAATAAATTTAGCCCTGTTATAGTGATACGAAATTACATTTTGTATTACTTGTTGGGTCAGGTTCATCAATATCAACTTGAGGTAGAAATGGAATTACTCAAATCTCTCGTAGAGTATGGTGTCATAGGTTTGCTGGCATGTATGAGTGTAATTGTGGTAGCCATAGCCATCGAGCGATTTCGTTTTTACCACGGGTTGACTCTCGGAACTTTTGCTGATAAGCGTTTGCTAGAGCTGGTTTTGACCCGACGTTTGCATATTATTGCCACTATTGGCAGTAATGCTCCCTATGTCGGGCTGCTGGGAACCGTGTTTGGCATCATGCTGATCTTCTACAGCATGGGCCAGGAGGGGATCGCTGATTCCGGCAAGATCATGACGGGACTTGCCCTGTCATTGAAAGCAACAGCCGCAGGTCTCCTTGTTGCCATTCCGGCTGTGGTCCTCTATAACCTGCTTCTCAGGCGGGCAAGGGTTCTGCTTTTGACCTGGGAGATACAGCATGGATGAGAAAGGCTTTGACGGCATTAATGTGATTCCATTCATTGATATCATGCTGGTCCTTCTCACCATCGTTTTGACCACCGCGACATTCATTGCCCATGGTTCGATTCCGGTCCAGCTCCCCAAAGCCCAGCATAGCACAACAGACGGCCGGGGCCTGAGAGTTACAATAGATAGGGAAGGCAGAATCTATTTCCGTGATTCAGAGTGTGATCCTATAAATCTTCGCGCCAATCTCTTGCTCGAAAACCCGCAAACACCGCTTCTCATTCTGGCGGACAAAGCAGTGGCCCTTCAGTCCTTCGTTGATGTCCTGGAAATCGTCCGGAATCTTGGATTTACCAGGATGAGTCTGCAGACGGAAGTGACACAATGAGAAGAGAAGGTCAGGCATTGACGGAATCCATTGTTTTGCATGGTCTCCTGGCCGGACTTTTCTTTCTTGTGGTTAGAGCAACAGCACCACCGCCAAAGCCAATACAATTTGATTTTTCTTTATTAAAAAATATTGACACTCCTCTGCACCAAAATCTCTCTGCTCAAAAGGCACCTGCTGTATCTCAACCGGAGCAGGTGCCTGCTTCTGTCCCAAAGGAGCTTACTAAGCCCAAACCTGAGCCGATAACCAAACCTCAGCCAACAGTTACGGCCCACATTTCTCCTGAAAAAGTCAAGCAAATCAAACCAAAAAATAAATCCAAATCCGTGGAACCCCATGCGTTGCAGCCTGAACACCGGAGAGCCGTTTCGAAATCGGCCGAAGTTGTGTCTGCACTACAAAACCTTGCCCGGACAAAACCGACCAGTCAAAAGCAGGCTGATGTCCTTTCCCGGCAAGGTGTCGATTCAGATCAGAAAGTACCAGGAGTTCATAGTTATCTGAGTCTTATTCGGAAACGGATAGAGCAACATAAAAAGTATCCTCTCAGGGCAAAATTGCATCGACTTGAAGGAAAGGTCTTAATCAGGTTCGTTCTTAATCCTGATGGACAGGTTTCGTCGCTGGATATACGTGGAAGTTCCGGTCATGATTGTCTTGATAAAGCAGCCATCGAAGCAGTCCGCCTGGCATCCCCAATGCCTCCGTCACCTGGTGGAACATTGAGTAGTGCCATCTCCATGGAACTTACTATCGTTTTTAAACTTACGTAGAGAAATTTATTGGACTCGTAAAAGCTTAAAATCAGCGCTGGGCGCCATCATGTTTAATGAACGATTTCATACTTTGGCAGGATACGAGATGAAAGCACCAATGAGCAAAAGCAATACAGTACGTGCCATGTTTTGGACCGCAGCAGCATCTGTGATCTGTAATCCGCCTTTTTTCCCCGAAAACACACTTGCCGGGACCTCGCTGGAACACATGACCATAGAAGACATCGTTGTAACTGACTCGTCTGACCCGGATTCCACCACAGTGGTTGGAGCCAAGACTATCGAGAAAGGTAAAAATGCAACGATTCCTGATGCAATAAAAGATGAAACCGGAATTACCATTAACCGCCGGGCAGGAATCGGCGACACCAAAGATATCATTTCCATCAGGGGATTGTCGTCCAACCGAATCGAGTTGGATATCAATGGCCGGCCGGTCAATGCCGCCGGTGTCGTAGGCGGTTATTACATTGACTGGGGAACCATACCACTCGACAATATTGAAAAAATTGAGATTATTCGAGGGGGTAGCTCAGCCCTGTATGGCAATAACAATCTCGGAGGCGTCATCAATGTTATAACGAAAGCTCCGACTTCGGAGCCTGAAACGTCCATATATGGAAATATCTCCACTGCAAAAGGATTGGATCTGGCTCAGATTTATCGCTTTACCCACTCCTTTAAGATCGGCCCAATCGGCTATTCTCTGGGAGCCAGCTATCAGAAAGCGGACGCTTTTTTGTGGAATAATGATTTTGAAGCAAAAAACTTCAATTTCACTACCAACATTGATATGCCTTTGCAGGGAATCATGTCCCTCGGGATGCAATATTCGGAAGACATCCGTGGGTATATAGTTAACAACAGACAATCGGCAGACCCGGATAATCCGGGTTTTTACCGGAAAGTCAATGCTGATTACCCTCTTTCTTTCGGAGAGAATCTGGCACCACCTTTTGGTAGAGCCTTCACTTCAGCACCTGGCAGCAGCTCCGACAAAACCAAATACTATCTTGATTTCGGCTACGACCAGCCCGTTGGAGATGCGATAGTTGAGTTTAAGCTTTACAAGAACATCGAGGATCGGGACGAAAAAAACTATTCCCTGGCTGGACAGGTACCCGGTTATGGCACCGGAACCCTGGTACTTGACCAATCGGTGGCTTCGGACCGGTCCTATGGTGGTAGTCTGAAGTCGACCCTTCCTATTGGAGAACATGAACTTATCGGCGGCGTCCAGTACAAGGTTCTTTCTTATGGTGATATCAAGGTAAATTATATCGATGTCACCTATAACGGCAGACCTGATCCCAGTTCCAAGCCAAGCCAGGAAGCCGAAATGATAGGATATTTCCTGCAGGATTCCTGGAAGGTATCGGATTCGTTTATCCTGACTCCCGGAATGCGATATGACACATATAAGCTTAAACCGCTTAACGGTGCGCGGATTTCAGAACTCAGTGATAATACTTTAAGTCCAAAGCTCACCGGCACTTATGGGATTACCAAAGATGATAAACTCACAGTATCTCTCTATCAGTCAGTGCGCACTCCCGGCCTGCCCGAGATGTACTGGTGGGCCAACGGCATGACTCATGGCAGTCCTACCTTGCAACCGGAGCAGAACAACGCTGCGGAAGTCATCTATCAACATAATTATTCCACTACCGCATTGACGCAACTCTCCACGTATTACTATGATATCGAAGACTTTATAATATTTCGTCACGATCCAAATTGGCGCGGCGTCTACAATATTGATAAGGTGATACTCTACGGGGCCTCCATTGAGCAACGAATGGCTCTGACCGCCTGGATATCCGGTCGTGCATCCCTTTCTTATCAGAAGAGTAAGAAGGAGGGAGATATCTTCGATACGGCTCATCTGACCGATGAGCTCGATTTTTTGCCCAAATGGAAAGCCTCGATTGGAGCCGAATTGAAACTTCCGCTTCGAGCTCTCCTGAATGTGGATTTCCGTTTTAGCGGCGATCGGACAGGCATCTATGCCTATACTGACAATGGAGGTAACTCCGCCAGAGAACTGGTCACAGTCGATTCCAGCTTAACTTGTGACCTTAATCTGAAAATTCCGGTATATGAAAAGGGTGAGCTGAATCTGTTTGTGCAAAACCTTTTCAATTCCACCTATGAAGAGACCTTTGGTTACCCGCTTCCCGGAATAATGGTCGGTACTTCTTTTAAGTGGATGTTTTAACAATGATGGACTCGTAAAAAAACCGATCTACGTCGTTGTAGGTCTGAAACGGCAATTAGCCGTACCACATGTACTACCTAATTGCCGTTTCGGACACTACGCCTCGTATATCGAGCTTTTTCCAGAGTCATCCTTGCTCGCAAAGTTACTTTATACAATCTTGTCAACAAGAGGGATGGAAACGGTTCATTCAAAATCAAGGAGAGAACAATGTTTGATCAGACAAGCTGGCAAAACTGCGTAAATTTTCATGGCCACTCCTGTCCGGGGCTGGCAATTGGCTACAGAGCGGCCCTTGCGGCAAAAGACCGGTTGGGTATTTCTTTTTCGGCCGACGAGGAAATAGTCTGCATCACTGAAAATGATGCCTGTGGAGTCGATGCGGTACAAGTACTCACTGGATGCAGTATGGGTAAGGGCAACCTGATCTATCGCGGTACCGGCAAGATGGCTTTTAGTTTTTTCAACAGAAAAAGCGGCGATAGCCTCCGTATCCTGTTTAACAAGGTCATGCCGAGAGGTGAGGATGTCGACAGGGATAAGATGCAGCAGGAGATCCTGACAACCCCTGACGAGGAGCTCTTTGCCTTCAGTACTCCCGCTTTCAGTCCCCCGATAAATGCCAGACTCTTTGCCAATGAGATCTGCGAAATTTGCGGTGAGGCTGCCCCTGAAAACAAAATCCGCCTGCACGAAGGCAAGAAGGTTTGCCTCGATTGTTTTCCTGATTACTCCAGAGGATGGTAGTCACTTGTCGATCTGAGGGGGAAACTGAAATACTTGCGCCGGAAACCTGGAGTTCCGGTGGAGTGGTAAACAAGCTGGCGGTTAGGCGTATTGCCCGTTTACCGGGGGTGATCCAATTTGGAATGCTATGGAAGGGGGTCTTATGTTCAGAAAATTCATCTTTACCCTAGTGCTGACGCTATGTTTTGGGATACGGGGTCCGTCGATCGCAAGCTCTGCCGACAGGGTTGAAGTGACGGATATGGCAGGCAGAATACTGCAAATCCCGGCCGAGATCAAAAAGGTTGTCCCATTAGGTGCAGCCACCAGGTACATGGTTTATTTACAGAGTCTGGATCTTGTGGCAGGTATGGAGGCAATCGAGACAAGATGGAGCACGGCAGGACGTCCTTACGGCCTTGCTACCTTTAAAAAAGCCGGCACTCTGCCGGTGATAGGAGAGGGTGGGCCGGGGCGGCTGCCTGATTTTGAAAAAATTGTCAATGTATGGCCCGATCTGATTCTGGCCATGGGAATAGATATAGCTCAGGTTGAAACTATCCAGCAAAAGACCGGTATCCCAGTTTTTGTGTTGAGTTATGGGGTGCCAGGGGCCATCGATATGGTAACTGTTAAAAAGGCACTTCAAACCTTGGGGCATCTCCTGCGGCGAGACGATCGGGCTGCTCGACTTATCGGTTTTATAAATTCCCAGGAAAAAGATCTGGCCGGTCGTACTGCGAACGTTACCGCCAATACCAGTCCGAGGACCTACGTCGGAGCCATTTCCTATAAGGGCATACAACCGATCACCAGCACCGAATCGTTCTTCGTCCCCTTGACCTGGGCCGGTGCCCATAATGTCGCCAACGAGGTCGGACTCATGGGGCATTTCTTCATTGATCCGGAGAAACTGCTGGTCTGGAATCCGGACTGCATTTTTATCGATGCCGGAGGCCTGGAAAAGGTGGTAGAAGGTTACCGCAAAGACCCTGAATTTTATCATCGGCTGAAGGCTGTCAAGGAAGGACGCGTTTTCCTGATCATGCCCTATAATAATTATCACACCAATATCGAGATCGCTCTGGCAGATGCCTGGTTTATCGGCAAGTCGCTCTATCCGGACGCCTTCGATGATATCGATCCGGAGGTCAAAGCAGATGAGATTTTCTCCTTTTTCATTGGGATCAAGGCCTATGCTGCTCTTAAAAAGGATTATCACGGCTTCGGCCGGATCCGGTTTGAAAACGATGAACTCGTTATCGACTGATCAGAGCATCATGGCAGGTTATCGGCACCTGTCGAGGCGCAAATGCGGTATCGGCATGCTGCTCTTAACCTTGCTTGTGCTGGCTGCGCTTCTGTCCATACGAACAGGCTCGCTGCCGACCAGCAATTCCGAAGTTTTCACGAACCTGCTTTCCTGGAGTCGGGACAGCAGGATCGGTCATGTGATCTGGAATATCCGATTGCCACGAACCATCGCCGCCTTGCTTGCAGGAGCAGGACTTGGCATGGCGGGAGCGGTGATGCAGAACATTCTGAAAAATCCGCTGGCTTCGCCTTTTACCATCGGCGTTTCACAGGGAGCGGCTTTTGGCGCCGCTTTTGCGATCATTATTCTTGGGGCCGGTCAAACCGAGCTTGCCGGGACAAACATGGTCACCATCGCTTCTCCCCATCTGGTGGTGGTATGTGCCTTTGTCGGATCACTGCTTACGGTGATCTTTATTCTGGGCCTTTCCTCTTTCAAAGAAATCGCTCCTGAGGCCATCATCCTGGCAGGGGTGGCGTTGAGCGCCTTTTTCGGAGCCGGAACTATGCTGCTGCAGTATTTTGGCGACAATGTGCAGGTTGCTGCCACTGTGTTTTGGACCTTCGGCGATCTGGGGAAGGCTGGTTGGCTGGAAAATAGCATCATTTTGCTCGCAGTCCTGCCGGCAGGTCTTATTTTCATTGCCAATTGCTGGAATTACAATGCGTTAAAATGGGGAGATGATGTTGCCGGCAGCCTTGGGGTGCGAGTGCGGCGATTGCGAGTGACAAGCATGATTCTTGCCGCTTTCACCGTGGCGGTCAGTACAGCCTTTCTGGGCATAATTGGTTTTGTCGGGCTGATGGCGCCGCATTTCATGCGTTTTGCCGTCGGTGACGACTATCGCTACCTTATACCCTCGTCTGCGGTTTGTGGAGCGTTGCTGCTGCTGATCTCCGATCTCGTAGCCCGCACAATCATATCCCCGGTTATCCTGCCGGTGGGGATAATTACTTCTTTTGCCGGCGCTCCGCTCTTTCTCTTTCTGCTGGCAAGAAATAAAAGAATGTAAACTATGATCCGGACAGAAAACCTCACCTTCGGCTATGGGCATCGTGAAATTTTGCAGAATTTGACCTTGCAAATGGAGGCAGGCTGCTTCATTGCAATCCTCGGCATCAATGGTTCTGGGAAATCAACTCTTTTGAAAACTTTGAACGGTATTTTAAAACCAAACAGCGGTTCCATTCTGGTCGATGGTAAAATGCTCAAAACCATGAGCGGCAACGAAGTCGCACGCCATATTGGTTACATGCCGCAGAAATCGACACCTTCCTCCTGTACTGTACTCGACGCCGTCCTGTTGGGGCGCAAGCCGCATATCGCCTGGAATGTTGGTGAGAAAGACCTAGAAATAGCACGAGACATCCTGCATCGCCTCAACCTCGAAAACTATGCCTTGCGTCCGACCACTGAACTTTCCGGAGGAGAGTTACAGAAGGTGGTAATTGCCAGGGCTCTAGCCCAAGAGCCTAAAATCCTGTTGCTAGACGAGCCGATCAGCCACCTGGACATCAAAAACCAGATGGACACCTTATCTCTACTCAAGAGAATCACTCGGGAAATCCAATTGACAGTGGTGGTGGTCATCCACGATTTGAGTCTGGCTCTGCGCTTTGCCGATCGATTCGTTTTGCTGAAAAATGGTTCCCTTTTTGCTTCAGGAGATCGCCGGATTATTACGACGGGTAATATCCGGGAGGTCTACCAGATAGAAGCCGATATTCACGATATCGGCGGAATTCCAGTGGTTGTGCCAATGCACTCCTGCTGAACGAATCCTGTCCTAGCAAATCTTCATCTGCTTCGTGCAGCTTTTCACGTGTCTATCATCTTAACAGGGTTGCCATGGGAACAAGGTACTGCGGCGAGGCACTTACCACAGACATCGGCATAACCGACAGCTCTGTGTTCCTCTACATTTTTTAGTAATTGTTCATAACATCTGAACCGATCAAAAGAATCTTCATAAAGTGCTTCGTTGACGCATTTTCGGACGCATTTTTTACAGCTGCCGTTGTATTTGTAGAGGCAGCTTTCTTTTTCAGGACGCACATCCGGTTCTATCACAGCCGAGGTGATCAAGCTTCCGATTCTGCCGCAACATCCTTTATCGGTAATAAGCATATTATTGAGACCAAATCGCCCGAGGCCGGCTATATAAGCCACATGCCGATGGGACCAGTTACTTATCAGCTTGTCCTCAATCCAGTTATGGGTGGCAGGTATTGACACCACTTTTTCACCTGCAGCAGCAAATGCCTCTGACAGATGAAGACTGAGCTGTTTTATAAGTTCGTTGGTTTCCACATAGCTTACAGCCCATTCAGGAGAGCTGAGGCGCTCTCTTATATTTGTAGTCGTGACGGATTTTGGAAAAGGCAGGAAAAAAGCGATGACAGTCGCACCAGTCGCCAGAAGATCCCGCGGGACTGCGTGGGTCGGGCTTACCACTTTTTTGAGGTGTTCGAAAAGAGGATCGGCAGCTTCTGCAAATCCGACAAGAGGTGTGTCCCAGCTTGTGGTTATATCCTTGTTGTTTCGATATTCCGACACGAAGCGTTCAATGATCTGTCTCGTTCTGTTTTTCATAGCTTTTCCCTTCTCTTTGAAATGTCCGGCCTGCTTGTCTTGTCTGCTCTAAAGAAAACATCCTGCTCCTAAAGAATAAAGGCGGGAATTGACTCCATCTTAAATAAAATTGACTTCGCTCAGCCGGTCGAAGGCGAGGGTGACGGTGCCTAATCAATTCCTGATATTACCTTAATATAAAATAAATGATTTGGCTTTAGTGTCCCAGACATCCGTTTCATAAGAAATAACAAGAAGTCAGGAAGACATTATCAATGATTAAAGCTTGTGTATATCGTTTCTTTCTCAGGATGTTTGGTGGCTTGCAGCTGACAATTCGCGGCCGCATCTGGTTATTAAACGCAGTTGCTATCCTGGCTCTTCTCTCCATTATCTTTTTCAGTTTATTGCAGACCCATCGGACGCAACTCGCTATTCAACATATTATTCACTCCAGCTTTCCCGGGGTATTGCTGATAACGGGCCTTGAGTCCGATGTGCATCGTCTGCACGCTTATGTCGTGGATATGACTATGGAAGCCGATGGCGGACGGTTGCAGCAGGACCAGTTGCAAATCGAAAAAACACACTCCAAGATCCTGAAAATGCTGGATCAATGCAAATTCCTGCTCTTGTCGGATCGTCAACACGGATTGCTGGAGGAATTGCAGGATGAAATAAAGAGCTACTTTCAGGAAGTGCGGAATGTGCATGAGATGGCAGCTGCCGGAAACCTGGAGATTGCCCAGGCGGTGCTTGTCGGCTCGGTTAATTCCTACCTTATGGAAATTCAGCAGGTAGTCGAGAACCTTCGTATCGAGGCAGGGCGGAATCAGGAAGATGATACGGCAGCTCTTGACCGGGCCATGCAGCACTCCCTCATCCGCTTTGGCGGGGTAGCCTTCATAGCGGTTCTCTTGTTGCTGAGTTTCGGAATGGTTCTGCAAAGGCGCATTCTCCAGCCTCTTCGGCAGATGGATGAAACCATCCTGAAAATAACCCAGAATCTTGATTTTACCCTAAGGGTACCTCAGCAGGGAAACGATGAAGTAGGACGTTCGATGAAGGCATTTAACGGGCTTCTGGCTACTTTGCAGGAAAGTCTTGGAGAGATGATCGCGGTGATTCAGGACAGTATCCAGGCAACGGAAACCATGCATCGGGAAGCTCAGGTTGTGGAACAGATAGCGGAATCAGGCACAAATGCTTCGACAGGCATCCATGCAGCCGCGGAAAATATCGCTGAACACATTCAGAAAATTGCCCGTCACAGCAGGGAGGCGGCCGACATCACGACGCATTCCGGGCATATTGCGGCAAAAAACGCTGCGATCATCCGTTCAGGGGTCGCCGAGATCGATGGAGTCGAGGGCACTGTCCGGCAAGCGGCGGAACGAATTTTTGCCATGGTCGATGCCGGCAGAAAAATCGGCAGTGTAGTCGATGATGTAAAGAAAATTACCAAACAAACGAATCTGCTCGCTCTGAATGCCACAATTGAGGCGGCCCGGGCCGGGGAAGTCGGCCGCGGCTTTAAGATTGTAGCAGGAGAAGTGAAAAGCCTGGCAGAAGACACTGACAGGGCTGCCCGGGAAATTGGCTGTAGGGTAGTGGATATGCAAACCATATCGAAAGAGTCGGCTGCCGCAATGGAACAAATGATCGACAGTGTGAAATCCGGCGTTTCCGCCACCCGTCCGGCAGGGGAAGCCATAGGCGAAATCGAGAGGGAAACGCAACAGGTGCTCACTGTCGTTGCCGCCATTGCCCAGGCGATTGAGGCCGGGGAACAGGCAGAGAAAGAAATAATCCGGCAGGCGGATGCCATTGCGGCGTTGCTGCATCAGGCTCAAAGCGCAGCGCACCGTACCGCGGACTCCGCAGACAATATTCAGACCATTGCCCGGAATCTTACCAATATAATCAATCGCTTTCGGATCAGCCATTCCGCCCAACGGAACGAAGTGATTTGCGCACGTTGATTTAGAATCATACCATTGGCCGATCCTGAGCGAACCAGATGAGAACCTTCATAACAGCACCATTTAACGCCATTTTTCGTCTCGTTCGGTGGCTTTATCAAAATACCGCGGGACGGGTGCATTTAACAATTCGAGGACGCATCTGGTCATTGAATCTGGTGGCTATTGCAGCCCTTGTCTCAATAAGCATCTTCAGCCTGATCCAGACCTACCGAATTAATTCGTCCATGCAGCATATCTTCCGGCAAAGCGTTCCTGGAATCCTGCTGATCACTGATCTTGAATCGGCTCTGCATCGTCTCCAGACCGAGGTCATAGGGATGGCAACGGAAGCAGACGCCAACCTGCTGCAGAAGACCCGGATGCAAGTCGACAGTGGGCATAAAAACACTCTGGAAATATTGGAAAAATGCAAGAGACTCCTCACCTCGGATCGGCAGAGGGGGCTGCTGGAAGAACTGGAGGAAGAGCTGAACAGCTACTTCGCCGCGGTGGCGAATGTCAACAAAATGGCCTCTGCCGGTGATCTGGAGCTTGCCCAGGCCGTATTGGCCGGCTGGGTCAATTCCTACCTTCTTGAGATTGAACAGATTATAGAAAACCTCCGGATCGAGGCTGGAAGGAGTCAGACGGATGCCACGGAAGATCTTGATCGAAATATGCAGAGCGCAATTTTTCGCTTTATCGGGGTTACGGTGGCCACCTTTCTGCTGCTGTTGAGCATCGGTATGATTCTGCAGCGCAGCATTCTTCGACCCCTTCGGCGGATGGATTTAACCATTAAGGAAATCAGGAAAATATCCCATGACAAGAATTACCATCTCAGAGTTGAAGTGAGTGGAAAAGATGAATTGGCTCTGCTTGCCGGCAGCTTTAACGACATGATCGAGCAGGTCGAAAAACGTGATGCGCATCTTGAAGAGCAGGTTGCAAAACGTACCCGTGATTTGGAAGAGCAAGCTCATGATCTATTGAGAGCCAAAGAGAAGGCTGAAGCGGCCAATCGGGCCAAAAGCCAATTCCTTGCCAATATGAGCCATGAAATCCGCACTCCCATGAACGCGATCATAGGGATGACGCATTTGGCAATGAAGGAAAAAGGCGGAAATAAGCAAAGAGGCTTTCTGCAGACCGTCAAGCATTCCGCGGAGAGTCTGCTGGGAATATTAAACGATATTCTCGATTTTTCCAAAATGGAGGCGGGACAATTCCAGTTGAACAATGCCCCCTTTAATCTCCATCAATTACTGCAGGGGGTGATTTCCACCATGAATGTACCTGCGGTCGAAAAAGGATTGAAACTGCAGATTGTAACCCAGGATGATCTCCCGAGGTCCTTCATCGGGGACGATCTTCGCCTGCGGCAGATTTTACTCAATCTAGTCGGCAACGGTGTCAAATTTACTCAATCCGGCTCGATCACTATCGATGTCCGCGCAGAGAGTAAGAACGCTGAAGGAAAAGAAGTATTGCATTTCATTGTCACGGATACCGGCATAGGGATTCCCCCGGAAAAGGTTTCGCGGATATTCAATAACTTTGAGCAGGGCGACAATTCCTATGCCAGACAATACGGTGGGACGGGTTTGGGTCTTTCCATCTGCAGGCAGTTGATCGGCCTGATGAATGGCGGCATCTGGGTCGAGAGTCAAGTGGATATCGGCAGTTCTTTTCATTTTACCATTGAGCTTCAGTCCTGCGCCGAGGAACTGACGATGTATCCATCCGCTGAGGAAGATATCTCGTCAAAAAATATCACTGGATTACGTGTCTTAATCGTTGATGACAACAAGGTTAACCGCGACGTGGCGAGCATGATGCTTGAACAGGACCATGAGGTCGTAACTGCGGCAAATGGTCTGGAAGCGCTGATGTCCCTGGCTACCGATAGTTTTGAGCTCATTCTCATGGACGTGCAGATGCCGGTAATGGACGGCCTCTCTGCAACGACCTGCATCCGGGCGATTGAAAAAGGTGACGCCGTGCCTGTCGAACTGCCAGCCGGTATCAGTAAAACTCTTGCCGAAAAGCTTACCGGAAAGCACATTCCGATAGTTGCAATGACTGCCCATGCGATGAGCGACGATCAGGAAATGTGCCTGTCTGCCGGAATGGATCGTTATGTTACCAAGCCTTTTCAGTACAATCATCTCGCAGCCGTTCTTTATTCACTTATTGAGGAAAATCCCGCACGCCGCCACAAAGACAAAATTACCCCCATCGATGCACTTTCACAAGTCGAAGAGCCTAAGTCGTCACTGAGCGTAACTATTGAAGATATTACCAACTATTTTAAAACCAACACAAGCTTTAGCGATGAACAGATCACCCGGCTGGTTTCAGCTTCCTGTGAGAGCATAAACGAGAATCTTGCTCATGCCGTCTCTGCGCTTCGAGGGGAGGACTACCCGGCGTTGGGCAGAGCTGTTCATACTCTCAAGGGAACCTTCGCTCAGTGCGGACTTTCTTTTTTAGCCGGTAAGGCACAGGAGGTATATGAAAATATCAGGAATGGCCGGGATTTCCCTTATTCTGATCACTTGGAAAACATGAAACATGCAGTGAGCGCATTATTGAGAAATTCATAGGAGAATTATGCCATCTTCGAGAACGGTTAAAGTTCAGTTGATAGGGGCATCGAATTCTTTATAACCACGGATTAATAAAAATAACGAGTGTATGATCATGCTTTCCGGTACCGCGATAAATGCCGCTCCCTGCATTGAAAAATCAGTTGTGATGGTTGTCGATGATGATGTTTCAGCCCGTTTGCAGCTTGTGTTTACCCTCGAAAATGCAGGGCATAAGGTCATTGAGGCAGCAAGCGGCAGGGACGCCATAGCGCTTTTCCGGCAAACACCTCCGGATCTTGTTTTCCTCGATGTGATCATGCCGGAAATCGACGGCTTCGAAACCTGTCGAATATTGCGGAAACTGCCTGCTGGTGCTCACACACCGGTGGTAATGGTCACCGGGATGGAGGACGCCGAAATCATTAACGGGGCTTTTGAGGCGGGAGCAACGGATTTTATCAGTAAACCGATCAATATGCTGATTTTGCAATATCGGGTCCTTTACTGGCTCCGCTCAGGCTTGATATTGAAGGACTTGAAGATCAATCAGAAGCGATTGCATAAGGCGCAGGATCTTGCCCGGCTTGCGCATTGGGAACGCGACCTCGAAACTGGGGAGTTCCTGCTGACCTGCCACCAGCCCGAGGTATTCGGACTTACTCACCTCAGTGGCTATGACCAGCTTTTTGCCAACATCTCAACCGGGGATAAGATGCAGGCAAGAAATGCTATAGATGAGGCGTGCGCGGCTGAAAATAATTTCAGAGTACAATATCAGGTCACCTTGCCGAATGGCAGCGAACGCATCATTCTCAATCAGGGGGAAGTTGTTGCCGAGGATTGTCGTCAGCACCGGCTCGCTGTTGGAATTATTCAGGATATCACGGAACTGAAACGGGCCGAAGATAGAATACGGTACCTGGCATTGTATGACCACCTCACCGGTCTTGCCAATCGATCACTTTTCCGGGAGCATTGGTCGAAAATCCTGCCCCATGCCCAGAGGCACGCGAAGAAGGTGGCGATCTTTTTCGTTGATCTTGATCATTTTAAGCGAATCAATGATACGCTCGGACATCCCGCCGGTGATACGGTCTTGATGGCGGTAGCCGACCGGTTGAAAAGTATGCTGCGGCAATCCGACGTCATCTCCCGCCTTCACGCAGATTATCCGGTGTCAATCATCTCCCGTGTCGGAGGAGACGAATTTACCCTGCTTGCTACGGATATCGATACACCCGAACAAGCAGCAATTCTTGCAGATCGTATCATAGATGGACTGGGACTGCCGGTGGAGGTGGAAAGCCAGTCGATTTCCCTGACTGCCAGTATCGGAATCAGTATTTTCCCCGAAGATGGCAGCGATATTGACATCCTGCTGAAAAATGCCGATACGGCTATGTATGCGGCCAAGGAGAAAGGCCGTAATAATTATCAGTTTTTCCAAAGCGCGATGAATGATGCCGCCAGGGAGCGGTTTCACCTGAGCAACAGGCTGCGTCAAGCCCTGGATAATCAAGAGTTTGTCCTCTACTATCAACCGCAATATGCCAATAATACAGGAACGCTTCGAGGTGTCGAGGCCCTGATACGCTGGATCGATCCGCAAAAGGGCATGATTCCTCCCAACGCATTTTTGCCTTTTGCCGAAGAAAACGGCTTTATCCATTTTATTAACGATTGGGTCGTCCGGGAAGCGTGTACACAGGCACAAAAATGGGTTGTTGCCGGTCTGTTTGCAAATTGTCGTATGGGAGTGAATATTTCAGGTAATAATATCAATTTCAAACAGTTGGTGGCAAATATTATCACGACGCTGGCTCAGACCGGCCTTGATCCCTGCTATCTCGAAGTTGAATTAACGGAACGGGTGATGATGGAGAATACGGAAGAGGCGAGACTGATGCTCCTGAAACTCAAGGAAATGGGCATTTCCATAGCCATCGATGATTTCGGTACCGGTTATTCAGCCCTGAGCCATCTCCAGTTGTTTCCGCTTACGACGCTGAAAATTGACAGGTCCTTTGTTATGAATATGGATCAGGCCGACAATGCTTTTTCCCTGCTGCATTCAATAATCGGCATCGCCAAGAGTTTCGACTTGAAAGTAGTGGCAGAAGGAGTTGAAAACGAGAGGCAGTTGTCCGCGCTGGGCCAAATGGATTGTGACGAGCTGCAGGGTTATTATCTTTCCAGGCCCATTAGCGGAGAGAAGCTTGAGGAGCATTTAGTTGAGAGGCAGCACAGACCGGAACCTGAGCCGAAAGGTGTTATTTCCTGATATCCTTAATATACATCACAGAATTATTCATTCGCATCTCAATCTTGAACAGCTCGCTGACGCGGATAATATCGCTCAGTTTTTTGTAGCCGTAATTGATCGGCGAAAAAGATGTGTTGTTGGAGATATATTGACCAACCCGGCCAAGGTGTGACCAGCCGTCTTCTTCGACAGTTTGCTCCACTGCATTCCTCAGCAGTTTTACCAGGGAGCGGTCTCCTCGCAGTTCATTACGGGATGCTTTGACGGCTTTCTCGGACTCATGACCGGCTTCTTCGCTTTCCGTTTGATTGTCTTCAAGATTTTCAGTGTAGATAAACTGGGAGCAGGCATTTACGAATGGTAAAGGGGTTTTCTTTTCGCCAAATCCGTAAACTTTCAAACCACTGGAGAGAATGCGCATTACCAGAGGTGTAAAATCGCTGTCACTGGTCATGAGAGCAAAGGCATCGACCTGTTTTTCATAAAGCAGATCCATGGCATCGATAATCATCGCCGCATCCGTCGCGTTTTTTCCCTGGGTGTATGGGAATTGCTGAATCGGTTTTATAGCAAAAGGATGCAGCTTTTCTTCCCAGCCGATCAGCTGTTTGCTTTTCCAGTTGCCGTAGGCCCTGCGGATATTGATAATACCATATTTGGCGAGTTCCGAGAGTACTCCGGCGATTGCGCTGTGGCTGACGTTATCGCAGTCTATAAGTAGAGCGATGTTCTGTTCGGTTTTCATGATGGGCAACCCTCCGGATTGATATGATACTCTTTGCTTAAGAACAGCACCTAAATAAAAATAGTTATTGAACTCGCTACCTTATTATTCCTTCTGTTTACCGATTGATGGCTTTTTTGTCAATAACAGGCCGCGTCTGACTCTCTTCGGATAACCCGTGATCGGTTGTCAGGATCAACAGGCAAAAAATAGACGAAAGACAACCAGGAAAGCGATCCTGTATCAGTTTTTCTATAATAATCCTTGCTCCGTAAAGATATTTGCTTATCATGGTTTATCGGTAACTTCATGATAGAATATGTGTTTTGCCGAATATGGGTGGAGAAATAGCTTTTTTCAGAGTCCATACCTACTTATAAAGTGGCATTTTACGACGCCATCAACAATTGGTTTGTTTAGATTATTGGGTAAAAGAAACATGCGGTTTTTTAAGAAAAAAACACTTACCGGTTTGGCCAGAACCTGCGGCTGAGCGGCAAAAATAGGTCCGGCGGATCTGTCGGACGCACTGAAAGGATTGGTTGCTCATCGAGATTCCAATCTCCTGGTTGGCATAGAAACCTCGGATGACGCCGCAGTCTATCGTCTTTCCGACGAACTGGCCATGATCAACACTGTTGATTTCATTACACCGCCGGTCGATGATCCGTATTGGTTTGGCCAGATTGCCGCAGCCAATTCAATTTCCGATATCTACTCCATGGGCGGAAAACCTCTCACTGCTCTCAATCTGGTGATGTTTCCCACAAAAGACCTGGATATGGGCATTCTCCGGGAAATTTTACGGGGCGGTAGCGATAAGGTCGTTGAAGCGGGAGCCTGCCTGGCCGGTGGTCATTCTGTTGATGATAACGAACCGAAATACGGCCTTTGCGTAAATGGAGTTGTCCATCCGGACCG
This sequence comes from uncultured delta proteobacterium, assembly GCA_963835305.1. Lineage (GTDB taxonomy): Bacteria > Desulfobacterota > Desulfobulbia > Desulfobulbales > Desulfocapsaceae > Desulforhopalus_A. The sequence continues at coordinate 667,869 of CAWIEU010000001.1, read as the reverse complement.
GATCATAACCAATGCCGGAGCAAAACCGGGTGATGCATTGATTTTGACCAAACCTCTTGGCTCGGGAGTACTCTTTAATGCGGTCCGTGCCGGCAAATTCAGTATGCAGGAACTGGAGCGATCGGTTTTGCCGGTCATAGCTTCGCTCAATGGACCGGCCATGGAAAAAGCACTGCACTATGATCTTCATGCCTGTACGGATGTCACCGGTTTCGGGCTTCTTGGTCACCTGCTTGAGGTGGCCGCCGGGAGCGGGACGCATGCCGTTCTAGCCTATGATGCCATTCCTTTTTATCCCGGAGCCTATGATATGTATCAAAAAGGGCAGACAACCGGCAGCAATAAAGCGAACAGAAAACTGGTGACAAAATCCCCGCTCCAGGTGCAGAAGACGTTGTCGCGGAGTCAGGAAGAACTTCTGTATGATCCGCAAACCTCGGGAGGACTGTTGTTGTCTCTGCCGAAGGGTCAGGCTGAAAAGCTGCTGCAGGAGCTGAGTTCGGCCGGCATCGACTGGGCGGCGAAGGTTGGTGAAATTGTCGAGGGTGCTGTGGGAATAACCATTCAGTGAGCGAAATATGAATATGCAACTCTCGGATGACTCATCATAGCTGCAGAGCTGCAGTCTTCGCCTAAGTGGTTTGTTGCCGGAAAACGGCTTAGCTTTGGTTTTTCAGAGCTGACAGGGATTCATCAACCGAACGATGAATAGTTATAAAGGAATCAAAACCTGAAATCTCAAAAACCTCCTGGACATGTTCCTGCATTGCACAGGTGGCAAACAGATATTTTCCTGTCTTGTATGCCTTGGCGGTGTTCAGGATGACCCGTAATCCGGCACTGGAAATATAGTCCAGATTGTGAAAATCGAATAGCAGATGGGTCCGGGGCGTGACCAGAAAGTCCTGCAGCTGCTGCTCAAACTGGGGAGCGGAATTGGAATCGAGACGTCCCTTAAGAGCAAAGATAGTTGTATTGTTGTCTTTGGTGATTGTAGTTTCCATGGGTATTTGTGCAGGCGCGTTGAGTTACCTGTGCTCCTTTGGTAAGTTTTTTTGTAAGGTTAGAATATTCTTGTCATTCGATCTACTGTAATTCCAACACTCGCAGAATTGACGAACCAGGAGAATGCCGAGTCCGCCACACTGCCTTTGTTCGAGAGGGAGGCTGGTATCGGGTAAGGTACAGAGAGTCGGATCAAAAGGCAAGCCTGTGTCAACAATTTGAATTGTCAGCCTGAGATCTGTCTTTTTTAGTGAAACAACAATTGGATGCTGTTTATCGGACTTGCCGTGCTTGATGGTATTGGTAATCAGTTCATCAAGAACGAGGTTGATCTCGGCAACCGTTTTCCTGGACAGGCACCATTTGTCCTCTAAAATCCGGAGTTGCTCAACCAGGGTGTTGAGTTCCGACAGGTCATTATTGATCCGGAAAGTGATCTTCATTTTTTCATCTGCGCCTTCCCATCTTCTGGACTATAGTACAGTGGCCCCCGTTCTGCTGAGGCAGCAAGCTGCAGCCTTGTGGATGTTCGTCCGCTCCCAATTATGCAGTTCCTGCAAAAGAGCCGCTAAAGAAAGTTTAGTTGTTTCGGGAAATTGTTCAAGTATTTTCGAAAACTGCTTGCGATTGATGGTTAATACTGTGGTTTCCGTTGCCGCTTGCAGGGTGAAGAGGGCCGGCAGCGCACCAAGAAGAGAAAAGGAGCCGAGAAATTCACCTTCACCGTAACACTGAACGATTTGTTTATCATTGTCCTTCTGTTTCAGAAGCGTCAATTGACCGGAGAGTATGAGGTAGGCTCGCCCTTGGTCATCCCCTTCCTCAAAAAGCACGTCTCCGGGAGACAAATGTGCTCTTTCCGCAAGAAAAGCAAGTAATTTCATTGCCTTACCTGGGAAGTAAGAGAAAAACGGGATTCTCTTCAACAGTTCCAGATTTTGTTGCATTTCCGGAACCTGATTATTTTCTGCCGTAAATGAGTTCATGGAGTATTCCTTTCTGGTCGATGAGTTCCTGGTAAGTACCAAACTCAACTAATTTTCCCGCCTTCATAACCGCAACTTTGTCAAAGGAGTCTATTATATCCAGGCGATGAACCGCAGCGATCACCGTCTTTTTTCCTTTCCAGCGGGTTGTCATCAAGCGTTGGACTCTGGCTTGGGATTTATTATCAAGAGCCGAAGTCGCTTCATCCATTAATATTATCTTCGGCTGCTTTATGAGAACCCGCGCTATTGCGAGCTTCTGTCTTTGTCCCCCCGAGAGGCGATCGCCCATGGTGCCAACTTGGAAACGCATGCCGAAGGCGGCTATTTTTTCAAGATAATCCTCTTCTACCAGCAGATGCATGATCGATTGATTGAGCATCTCCTGCGCCTGGGGCAGACGTGGTTTGATTCTGCCGAAAATGATATTGTTCAGGATCGACTCGCCATGGATATAGTTTGCTTCGTTGTAGAAGGTAAAAAGGCCGGGGACAATCGATTGGCACCATTGTGGAAAGATTTTACGCGCGGAAAGAATTTTTTCTTTCAGGTCCTTTGACAACCTGCTCATGGTGTGAATCGAGGGCGTAAAGTTCAGGGCTAGAGAAAGCAGAAATGATTGATCCTGCGGGCTCAGCGAGAGAAGTGGCTGCTTCTTCAATCTGAGTAGAATGCTTTCGCATTCTTCAAGCCGGTCCGCAGGTACGGGGCTGTTCTTAAAAAATACATCGATATTGCCGATACCGGCAAGAATGTCAACTGCCTGTCCCGCCAGTTCTACCCCTAAAGAGAGAAGGGGGTTCATCAGTTCAACCGATTGGAGAAAGGCCAGGATATGAGAATTTCCGGAGAGAAGATGATAACTGAATTCCTTGCTCGTACTGGTGCCGAAAAGTATATTTTCGGCGACGCTTGAATTAACGTGATAGTCATCCTGATTATAGAACTCAACATAGGCATGGAGCTTGTCACCAAAATTTTCCCGGAAGCGGTGACGAATACGAATTATTTTTTCGGCTGTTTTTTCGTCGTTCGGATCGATGTAACTGTCCAGTCCGAATCGTATTACATCAACAAAAAGTCCAACTTGCTGAAGAACCAGAATCATTCGGTCGAGCTCAATCGGCATCTCCCCGATCGTTTCCTTGCTTCCAGCCTCAGTTGCCGCAACATAGGCATACAGCAGATTTTCTTCAATCGAGCCCGTGAAAATGAAGGGGTTTTGGGAAACGTATCCTATAGTTCGAATAATTTCTTTTTTTGATAGAGTGGAGAGTTCTCGACCGTCAAGCTGAATACTACCTGCAGAATAATTGAACATCTTGCCGATGCTCTGGATGAGTGTGCTTTTACCGCCTCCTGAATAACCGACGACTGCCAGATGTTCACCCGCTGCAAGGGAGAAAGTTACGCCGTTTAACAGACGATGTCCGTCGGTGGTGTCGTAGATGAGGTTGCTAACATCAATGCGACCCGCCAATGGCTGTTCGGAAGTATCGCCATGATCGAATGAAAAATCAGGAATCGAATCGAAATAGTGCATTGTGCGGCGATATCCGACCGAAGCATCCTGATAGGCCTGGTAAAAATCAATGAGCTCTTTCCATGGATCGAAAAGTTTTTCCTGGGCAGACAAGAAGGCGACCATTGCGCCAAGGGCAAGTTGGCCGTGCATGACGAGGTACCCCCCGAAGATAAAGACGACAAAAGGCCCTAAACCTATAAAATAATTGTTCGCGGTTTTTATGCCGAAACGAAAAAGTGACCAGCGAATCCTGATTTTCTTTAATTTTTCGGCGAGATAGTCAAATTTATTTCCTTCCTGACCATATGCGCCGTGTACCTGAATTTCGTGAATACCGGATATTGATTCCGCAACCTGACTGGAGACCGTGCGGGTAATGTCGATTCTTTTTTTGTTAGCTTTATTGGCTTTTTTTTGCAGGCTTGGAACGACGAAAACGACCATCGGATAAATGAGCAGCGTAGCTCCCGCAAGTTTGGGGTTCAGCCAGACCAGATAGCCTGTGAAGGCTAACAGGGTAAGGATGTTGGTGACAGGCACGGCAAAGGCCATGCCGGCAAAGGTTCCCGCGGTGCTGAGTTCGTTCATAAGGGAAGAGACAACCATTCCCGGCTGGGTGGTACGGAAAAAGCCTAAAGAGAGGGTGAGGATATGGTGATACAACTCCTTACGCATTGTGTATATGACCCTCTCTCCAATCAGGGCCTGGAGATAGTTAATGGCCAGTTTCAAGCCGCTGGCGGTAGTGATGGCAATGATGTAAATGGTACTGTACAGGAGAAGACCATGAACATTTCTCAGAGCGATTGAGTCGTTGATGATACGTTTCTGCATTTCAAGAGGGATAACCCGGGCAAAGACGATCAGAATAATAACCACCAGCAAGATAAGTTGCAGTTTGAGATTGTCCTTGAAAACCCAATAGAAGAGAGATTTTTCAGTTATTGGGAGAGCAGTTTTATCCCGCTTCATTTGTCTCCTTGAAGAGGTTTATTCGGACGATGGAGGAACTTTCCCGTCCTGGCTTCGTTGTCACCGGGGGACGCCACGCTCGTTACGCCATACCGCCTAACCGGGAAGAAATAGACTCAAGACTAATTATTGCATAAATTGTAACGCATTGCCAACTCAAGTCCAGCGGGTAGTCGGATTTCTGTCCACGCGTCTGGTACTTTGAAGCACTTTTTCCTCTGTCTGGCGATAGATATTTAGGGCTAAGCCAGGTCCCCCAAATACCATAACTTTAGGCTGGTAAATAACTTGACAAGAAATTTACGACAAGGTACCTTTTCCTAAATAAAGTATAACATGAAATACTTATGAGCATATGATAATAAATGGACATATGTAGTATCTGTCGGTGATTGCGTGTTTTTTTTAAGCTTTGTGCTTGTCAGGAATACCTTTTTTAGTTGTATTTTATCTCAGATTAACTCATTAATTGAAAGCGTCCGGCAGGGACGCAATTTCAATGTGCTGACGACAGCGGCTTGTGCAGGTTGGTCGTTTCTGTTTTTTTGGGCACTCTTTGACAAGTATACATCCCCGACGCATATGCCGTGCTGAAGTTCAATTGTACTCAAAGTACCCAAAACCGAAAATATGAAGGCATACGTATCTTCAGAAATTCTTTCTTAATCAGTCAGGAAATATTTCTAAGATACTAAAATAAGATGTAATTTTGAATCTGGAAGGAGTATGAAGCAATGAACAATCTGTTGGCTGGAATTATCCCGGAAGAAGGAGGTCTGGAAGCGGTCGGATCGGGAAAATACACAATCACCATCGCTTTGCTGGGGTTGTTGTCCGTGGTGGGGATTGCCGCGGGTATTCATGCCCTTTATGTGGGGCATGAGCATACCTATGGGGTAAGTCGTGAAGTTCCCTGGGGCATTCTGATTGCCGCCTATGTTTTTTTTGTAGTAACTTCCACGGGGTTGTGCATCGTCTCTTCAGTGGGGCACGTCTTCGGTTTTGAGAATTTCAATCCTATTGCCAAGCGGGCGGTCTTTATGTCGATCGGCACCATAGTTGCTGGTTTTCTGGTCATCGCCTTCGAGATCGAAAACTCCTGGCGGATGCCGGTGGGCAACGTGATCGGCGCCAATCCGACCTCCAATATCTGGTGGATGGGCACCCTGTACGGCGCCTATCTGTTTTTCATGATGATCGAGTTCGTCATGCTGCAGATGGAAAAACATAAAGTCGCCACGGGCTTTGGTCTTGCGGGGCTGTTGACCGGTATTGTCGCCCATTCCAATCTCGGGGCGGTATTTGGACTGCTGAACGGCCGTGAATTCTGGCACGGCCCCTATATGCCGATTTATTTCATTACCTCGGCTGCGATGTCCGGCTGTGTGGCGATCATCTTTTTCACTTACCTCGCCTATAAATTCAACGGCTGGCAGATGAGCGGCAAGATGGAGAAATCGATGGAGAGTGTGGCCAAGATGGGTGCGCTGATGATGGCGATAATCATCTTTTTCACCGCCTGGAAAATGATTACCGGAGTGACGGGGCATCCTCCCGGAAAATATGAGGCAATGCAGGCTCTGCTCACCGGTCCGTATGCCCTGAATTTCTGGGTAGGCGAGGTGGCGCTGGGCATGATAATCCCCTTTGTGATCATTCTGACGGTAAAAGGCAAAAACATGAAAGCCCTGTTCATCGCGGCCACGGCCGGAATGGTGGGGATCTTCTTTATGCGTTATGACCTGGTGATAGTGGGGCAGTTGGTCCCGGCGTTCCACGGCATGGGCCTGGTTGATTATCCGGACCTGCTCACCTATATGCCTTCCCTGCATGAAAACCTGGTGGTGCTTGGCGGCATCGCCTTTTGCGGACTGACCTTTCTTATGGGGGAAAAACTGTTTCGTGGTCATGTTTCGGAACATCATTGATTTCCTTACGATATCGCGAAATGTACTGCACAATGAAAATGAGGACCCTGATTGTCAGGTTTGTCTGGGTTTGTTGAAAATTACGAGGTTCCTGTATGAAAATCGATGATTTAGAACAGATGGAAAGTGAAGATCTGAGTACCCTGCCTTCGGCTGAACGCCGGAAGTTTTTAAAGCTTGGTCTGGCTGTCACCGGCATGTATCTCGGAGGAAGTGTCTTATCTCTGGTTTCTGTCAAAGAAGCGCATGCGGAAGAGGTTGTTCCCGAGCTTGGCAAGTATCCCTATTCGCCACATTACAGTATGGTCATAAGAGAAAAATTCTGCATAGATTGTGAGCGTTGTAAAGAAGCCTGCGTCAAAACCAATCATGTCCCGTCCTATGGGTTTAGAACGACTATTCTTGAAAAACGCCGCTCTCTTGGGGGTGAGAAGTTCGAAACAACTTTTATGCCGGTGCTCTGCAACCATTGTAACCGGCCGCCATGCGTAAGAGTATGCCCCACGACTGCTACCTGGAAAGATGAAAAGACCGGAATTGTCCGGATGAATTCCGGCCGTTGTATCGGCTGTAAAACCTGTATGACTGCCTGTCCTTATAACGCCCGGTATTTTAAAGAGGAAACCAGGGCAGTGGACAAATGTGATTTCTGCTTTGAATCGCGGTTGTCAAAAGGGGAAAAGACTACCGCCTGTGCCGCTGCCTGTCCGGCTGATGTACGTGTTTTTGGAAACCTTGCCGATCCAAAAAGCAGAGTTTTTCAGCTTGTGCATTCCCCCGAAACCATGGTGTGGGTGTTACGGCCGGATACCGGCGCTGTTCCTAATGTATTTTACATAAATTCCTAAGCGGGAGAATCATTCGAGCTTCTTCCTGTTTATGGGGAGCAGTGATAGTGAAAAGTAGGAGATTAAAATGAAGAAAATTCTGTTATTGATGGTTCTCGGTGTTTTTCTGCTTTCCGGAGTGTTGCTTGCAGCCGGTGGGGATGATAAGTCTAAGAAGGCTAATGATGATTATGACGAAGATACCTATGGACCGAAAGATCCAATCGTCTGGTCAACCCCTGTGAAATCGGTCGAATTTAACCATAAGATTCATACTATGGACGCGGGTCTCGAGTGTGATTCCTGTCATGATGACCTTTTTCAGATGGAAGCGGGAACCGCCGCTCAAAATGATGATTTTACCATGGCGACCTTGTACGAAGGTGGGTATTGCGGTGCCTGCCACGATGGTTCAACGGCTTTTGCTTCAAATACCCGCTGCACAAGCTGCCATATCGGAGTACGCGGAAACGCACGTTTGCTTGGAAAAAACAGCAATACTGAAAAAGAACATTGAAGTAGTTTTTTAGTATGAGGCTCTGCCTCTCGTTTTATTAAAGGGACCATTACCTGAAATGGTCCCTTTTTCTTTTCTGGCGATCGCTCTGATTGCCGGCAAATTTCTTTCCCTCCATTTCCCATTTTATCCGATTTAAGGACGCAAAACGCGCCTAAATGCTGCAATGTATCATTTAGGTCTCTGATATTACGATATATATGTCAGAAGAAATCTATTTTTCAAATCCGCACTATCTTTGCTCCAGAGAACCGGAGTTTTAGAAAATTCAATATTAATCCATTGTTTCAGTAGGTTACATATGTAACCCCAATGACGCAATCTGCGCCCGGTGAAAAACCCGGCTGGGGCGAATATTGCGTCCTGTGAGGGAAGAAAGATAGGGAGTCCGCGAGCGATCTGAACAGGTTGTATAAGAAAAAATAACCAAAAAACAATACATTATAAGATTCTTGTAAGAAATCCTTTCCTCCTCGCCACCATGGCACACCACTTGCTGTTTAATAAATAGCTTAAGGATGGTTTCGGCATAAATTTAAATGGAGGCTGCCATGGCAACTACACTTCGAAAATACGGTATTGGTCAACCGGTTGAGGGTGATTCTCACACTCTCTGGATTGTGGTTGAGCGGCTCCGCGAATGGTTCTGGTTTTTCCTGTCGTTTATTCTCTTTATCGCACTCGGGCCTTTCAGTGCTCCGATTGTCTTGATAACCCTTTTCAAACTGGGCTTGGAGGAGAATGACCTTTGTGAGCCGGAAGCGATATCCCCAAAATAACTAACCCCCAAAGCATGGGCACTAAAAAGAGTCCCCGTGCTTTGCGGGGATAAGTACCTTCACGAAATACATTTTAAAAACAAGAAATGAATTTCAAAGGTCCTAAAACAGTCATCAAATCCGCTATAAAAATCAGTCTCAAGGAAAAGGAGTTAAAAAAATGGAAGGGAATATTTCGATCACTTCGGTACCTAGATCAGTTAAGTTGCCGGCGAACAAGCTCATGTGGCTGAGCCTGTTAATGATTGTAATTGGCATAGCCGGCGCAGTTTATGCTCAATGGGTAGGGCATAATCACGCTTTCGCCAATACCCGGGAGATGCCTTGGGGCATGCTGATCGGGGCGTATGCGTATTTTGCTATTATCTCTACCGGACTTTGTATTCTGGCGGCATTCAGTCATGCCTTCGGAGGCAACCAGATGGCACCGTTGGCCAATAGGATGGTGTGGCTTTCAATCATAATGCTCCTTGGGGCTTTCATGGTAATTGGTCTGGAAATCGAAAATCCATGGCGTATGCCGCTCGGTGTGGTTCTGCATCCTAATGTTACTTCGAACATCTGGTGGATGGGAACTCTCTATGGCATGGCGGTTGGCGTCATGTTTCTTGAGCTTTTCCTGATCATCACCAGACACTATTCAGCAGCGGTTCTGCTCGGTGTCGTCGGGGCGATTACGGAGGCTCTGGCCAACAGCAATCTTGGTTCCGTTTTTGCGTCACTCCATTCCCGGCCATTCTGGTATGGTTCACAGCTTCCTGTATTTTTCCTGGCCTGTGCGGTTTTGTCCGGGGCGGCTGCGATTGTGATGTTGACCCATTACAGTCATATCCTGCAGAAAAGAACAATGTCCGAAGCCACTTTCCAGGGTTTGCAGACTGCCGGTAAGATAATGGTTCTTATGACTTTTCTGGTCGCACTCGCAACTGTATGGAAATTCGCCAATGCCTATTGCAGTACGGACGAAATGATATTGGCTGCCGACTCCCTGGTTAAGGGGCCGCTTTCCACCAGTTTTTGGCTGTTTGAAGTATGTATTGGTTTGATTTTGCCATGCTTTCTCCTGGTTGTCAGCCGTTTGCAATCAATACATGCCATGTCCACTGCTGCTTTGATGATTCTGGTTGGACAGTTTTTTTCACGATTTAACCTGGTGGTCTCGGGACAGATCGTTCCCAGTGAGCACGAGTTTGTAGGAGTTCCTCAATATCTTTCATATATGCCGTCGGCCTCTGAATATCTTTTGGTAGTAGCGGGAGTCGGAGTAGTTGGTTTTGGTTTCGTTCTGGGGGAGCGGTTTCTAGATAACATCTTTAACCAAAAATCTTCCCACTGATCGGAAGACAAATTGGTCCGGCACCAAACAAAGAGGGAGATAAGAACCTTTAGACAGCTTGCTTTCCTGGATAAGCACAAGAAGACAATCTATAAGGTTTGCGTCCCGACTCGACCGGTGCGGCGTGGATAGCCGCACCGGCAGCAATGGCAGATGAACTGGAAGGAGAGATGTCAATGAAAGAAAATAAAGCCCTGTTCACAATTGGTACGGCGGCGGAGATGCTGGATGTTCATCCCCGTACCTTAAGAAATTATGAGGACGCGGGGCTTATCAGTCCAAAACGAAAAGGATCCTGGAGATACTTTACCTTACGGGACATACAATGGATCGAGTGTCTCAGAGAGATGATCCACGAACATGGCGTAAGCATCAATGCCGTTAAAAAATTGCTGAAATACACTCCCTGCTGGAATATTATCGATTGTCCCTTCGAAAAAAGAAGACGCTGCTCCGCTTTTTTCTCAAATACTTTGGTACCCAAGAAGGTTATCAGAATCGTCCCCGCCGCCATGAATGACGATATCGCTGCATAGCAGCATATCGTTATTTTTTCTTCCGCTATATTTTCATATCTGCTGCGCTCCTTGGATGTTGCCTTCAGCCTGATGGCAGTCCGAACACTCCTGAAAACAAATTACCGTCATTTTCTTACGTTATCCTTTCGGACGCAGGGCCGTTTTGAACATTCAGGTCCTCGCATTCATTTCCGGTTGTGTAAGCCCCTATGGCGCAAAATGCGCCAATCGTATGTAGGGCAAATAATGCGTCCAGAAAATTCGCTGGACGAATGCAGTGGTTCAAACTAATTTTAAAGCTTAAATAACACAATAATATCAATACATAATATGTTTTTCTGCGAAACGATTGTTTGTTGATTGTGCTCTTTGTTTAACAAAATGATTGGTAGATAAGTTGACAACTGTAATTGTAAGATGTACCGGTAATATAAGTTTTAATGAAATGCAGCGGTAAGATAGGAATTACCGGGATGGGGATAGGAACTATTGGTTTGACTGAGTGGTTGGTCGAATAGGCAGGAGGAGATATGAAAGGAATCTACTTTCTCATAATTTGGATAGGGTGTGCCCTGTTGCATACGCTGTATGAACTCAAGGTAAAACCCTATTTGGATAATTTTAGGAGAAATAGTGGCGATTGGCCGTTTTCCTGAAACATTGTCGGCAGAAAAATTTCAAAAATTTCGGAGAGGTGACAAATGAATAATTCATTGGCAGGAATACTTCCACAAGAAGGGGGTCTGGAGGCGGTCGGGTCGGGAAAATACACAATCACCATCGCTTTGCTGGGGTTGTTGTCCGTGGTGGGAATTGCCGCGGGTATTCATGCCCTTTATGTGGGGCATGAGCATACCTATGGGGTAAGTCGTGAAGTTCCCTGGGGCATTCTGATTGCCGCCTATGTTTTTTTTGTAGTAACTTCCACGGGGTTGTGCATCGTCTCTTCAGTGGGGCACGTCTTCGGTTTTGAGAATTTCAATCCTATTGCCAAGCGGGCGGTCTTTATGTCGATCGGCACCATAGTTGCTGGTTTTCTGGTCATCGCCTTCGAGATCGAAAACTCCTGGCGGATGCCGGTGGGCAACGTGATCGGTGCCAATCCGACCTCCAATATCTGGTGGATGGGCACCCTGTACGGCGCCTATCTGTTTTTCATGATGATCGAGTTCGTCATGCTGCAGATGGAAAAACATAAAGTCGCCACGGGCTTTGGTCTTGCGGGGCTGTTGACCGGTATTGTCGCCCATTCCAATCTCGGGGCGGTATTTGGACTGCTGAACGGCCGTGAATTCTGGCACGGCCCCTATATGCCGATTTATTTCATTACCTCGGCTGCGATGTCCGGCTGTGTGGCGATCATCTTTTTCACTTACCTCGCCTATAAATTCAACGGCTGGCAGATGAGCGGCAAGATGGAGAAATCGATGGAGAGTGTGGCCAAGATGGGTGCGCTGATGATGGCGATAATCATCTTTTTCACCGCCTGGAAAATGATTACCGGAGTGACGGGGCATCCTCCCGGAAAATATGAGGCAATGCAGGCTCTGCTCACCGGTCCGTATGCCCTGAATTTCTGGGTAGGCGAGGTGGCGCTGGGCATGATAATCCCCTTTGTGATCATTCTGACGGTAAAAGGCAAAAACATGAAAGCCCTGTTCATCGCGGCCACGGCCGGAATGGTGGGGATCTTCTTTATGCGTTATGACCTAGTGATAGTGGGGCAGTTGGTCCCGGCCTTCCACGGCATGGGCCTGGTTGATTATCCGGACCTGCTCACCTATATGCCTTCCCTGCATGAAAACCTGGTGGTGCTTGGCGGCATCGCCTTTTGCGGACTGACCTTTTTTATGGGGGAAAAACTGTTTCGCGGCCATCTCCTGGAACATTGAGCATTAATAGTACAAAACGATTTTCTTTCTCGTTGTGTGGCGAAATCGGCTATGGTAGTAAAGGTACAAAAATATTTGACCCCCGCAAAGCACTGGGACTCTTTTAAAAGCCCATACTTTGCGGGGATAAGTACCTTCACGAAATCCATTTTTAAAAAACGAGATGAATTTCTAAGGTACTAAGGAGATAAGTACCCATGGCGAGAAAGAAATCACCGGTTGAACCATTCCGAAAAGACATGCCTGTTTATCCGATTGGAGTGGCGGCTAAATTACTTGAGGTCCATCCTCGAACCCTGCGGATTTACGAAGATGAAGGCCTGATCAAACCAAGCCGGGAAGGTAACAGAAGACTTTATTCAATAAACGACATAACCTGGATAGGCTGTCTGCGCAGACTTATACATGATGAGGGGATCTCTATTCCCGGGATTAAAAAACTCCTCCGGTATGCCACTTGTCATGAAATAGCCGAATGTCCCGAAGAAATTCATTGCACCTGTGATGCGGTGGTGGATAAAGCTATTCCGCGCAGTCTTCATCTGGCAGGCGATGTCGAAGCGGAGCAAAAGGCCAAGGAACGGGATATCGCGGCGCGAAAAAAAATACAGGATAAGGATGCAAAGCCAGAATCCAAGGATCGAAAGGTGCGTTGAAACAGCGACAGTAGACGGGGGAAGCGGGGATTAGAGTTATTATGAGTAAAAAAGCGTACTTACCTGTAAAACAAAAACAGGTTTCAACCTTGGTCTTCGAGCAATTAAGAGAGAGTATCTTTCGTGGCAAACTCGGTCCAGGGGAACAACTCCTTCCAGAGCGTGAATTGGCGAGCACCATGATGGTGAGCAGAACTTCGGTAAGAAATGCCATCACTCAACTTATCACTCTTGGCTATCTGGAAAATCGACAGGGGAAGGGGACTTTCGTCGTCGACAGGAGGGGGATAAATTCCGACAATCCTTTTGCTAAAAGTATCTCAGCCAGTCGTTCTTCGATAGACGAACTGCTTGAATTTCGAATAGGTCTTGGTAGTCATGGGGTGATGCTGGCGGCTGAGCGCGCAGACAACAGCGACATTAAGTTTATGGAAAGTGTACTGGAGAGATCGAACAGGAGCGGCTCGAATGCCCAGACAAAGACTGAGGATGATATTGCCTTCCATATGGGGATCGCCTATGCCACCCATAATTCCGTCTATGTTGATTTAACCAGGCAATTCTATGAGTACATGTTCAACAGGTTGAAGGAATTGCATTCTTTCTTCTACGAAATAAAAACTAATCTCGAACGGATTGAAGAGCAGCATGTCGCGATATTAGACGGGATAAGGAGCCATGATCCTCAAGCGGCCCGAGCAAGTATGCTCCTGCATATTCAGTTTTTGCGGGATATTATCCGCGAGCATGACGCCATTTGCTGACCTTCTGCGATTTCATTTCTTCCAGTCTAGCCTTGATGTCGCTTCCTCACTGCTTACGTAAAGAAGAGAGCGATCAGCCATGACCTAGATTACTTTTATGATAACCAGAGTGATATCGTCCTCCTGAATCATCTCTTCTTTAAAGGCCGCCACTTTTCCCACTATCGCTTTCTGTATGATTTCAGCGGAGTCTTGAGCGTGATTGCGTATTATTTCTTCCAGCCGTTTATGTCCGAAAGTTTCGTCGTTGTTATTGCGTGCTTCATTGATGCCATCTGTCCCGATAAGAATAATATCGCCATGTTGACAGGCCGGTAGAGCGTTTTCCGTATACACAAAACTGTCATCTACCCCCAAAACCAGTCCTGAACCATTCAATCGGGAAAAAGATTGGCTTTTGGCATGGAAGAGCACAGCCGGTTCATGTCCTGCCCGAACCCATTTAAGGCTTTTGGCCCTGCAGTCGATCTCCAGAAAAAACATGGTGGTAAAGCGTCCGGTTTTCGAACAATCGCGGGTAATGTATGTGTTGATCTGCTGCAACAGCCGAGAGGGACTTTGGTAATTGCGGATGGCCGAGGTGAGAAATGCCCGCACCGAAGTCATAAGCATGGCCGCACCAATACCATGTCCGCAGGCGTCTGCCACCACGATGCCGAATTTATTGTCAGGCAAGCGAAAGTAATCGTAATAATCCCCGCCCGTCTCATCACAATAGATGGAACTGCCGCTGATATCAAACCCGGCAAGATGAGGATTGCCATCAGGAAGAAGATTTTGCTGGACCTCCTCAGCCAGTTTGAGAGAAGCCATCAACTCAAACCGGTGCCGCAGTCCATCGATCATGTGATTTGTATGCTCTGCTATGATCCCGAATTCATCAAAGGTAGCAACCGGTACCTTGGTCGAGAGATCGCCGTTCCGCACCTGTTCCAGGACTTTTGTTTCATTGTCGAACAGCAGTCTCAGGTTCCTGGAGTAGGAAACGATGAGGTTTATAATCAGCACCATGAGGACGGCCATTATAAAAAACACTTCCGTCGTGACGGAGAGCTGAGCGGAATAGATAGCTTGCGGTTCTTGTGTTATCTTGGTCAGCCAGTCAATATCCCGATTAAAAACCAGAATGAGGACGATAGCTACCAGCAGGGAGGCTGTTACAGCAACAAAAGTGAATTTACGGGTTATGGGAAAAAGACGGCGTGGCAGAGCTGACAGGACATCCCTGGTCTTTGCCTGGAGAATGATCTTTCTCTCCTGAGTCAGGGAAGAGTCAAGACCAATGAAAAAACCGGCCATGATGCAGCCGATCATCAAAGAAGCGAGACGGAATGAAGGAACGCCGAAGACAATTCTGTCGTAACTGTTAATAAGCAGACCCGCGAAGCAGCAAATCCCTAAGTCGAGGATAAAAGCTCTCCTCGACTGAACCACTTCGGGTGCCGATTGAACCAAGGTCCTGTGTAAAAAAGGCCTGAGCAGCAGCACCGCCACGAATCCGATCAGTATTATCATCCCCAAGTTCACGGGGGACAGTGAGGCTAATATCGGTCAGACTTGTCCACCGTAATAGGTCAAGACCAGTATCGTAAAAGCATATTGTAAGAGAATTCTCATATGATCCTTGCACCGATTAAATTCAACATCCCGGCAGAAAGCCTGCAACCTGTTTCGCGATAAGGCAGGAAAGTTTTTGTCCAGATAGAACAGCGACCTGAGCGGCTAGGTGCTGAAGAGAGATTATTCGTTCATCCCCAGTGTCTCGGACAACTGATATTTTTCTATTTTTCTTCGCAGGGTGTCTTTTGAAATACCCAATTCCTTGCAAGTTAACATTTTTTTCCATTTATTGCGCTGCAGAGAAAGCTGGATTGCACTCTTTTCTAACTTTTCAAGAGACATGCCTTCATACGCTGAAAGCAGAGGGGAGTCAAGCTGGCTGTCCTGACTGCCGAAGATCTCCGGCAGGTGTTCAAGTTGGATAAAACCGCCGGGGCAGAGGATAAAACCGTATTCTATTATATTTTCCAATTCGCGGATATTACCGGGATAGTTGTATTTCATCAGCAGGGTGATGACTTTGTCGCTTACCCCGACAATGTCTTTTTGTTTCTCCGCCCTGAATTTTTTTACGAAATGTTCGATGAGCAGAGGGATGTCTTCAAGCCGCTCTCTGAGGGGCGGAAGCTGTATGTTGACGACATTGAGACGGTAATAAAGATCATCTCTGAATTCCCCCCGTTTAACCAGCTCAAGAAGATCCTTATTGGTGGCGGCAATGATGCGGACATCGGCCTTTACCGGAGTGTTTGAGCCCAGGGGCTCATAAACTTTCTGCTGCAGGACTCGAAGGAGCTTTACCTGAAGTGAGTGGGGGATGTCGCCGATTTCATCCAGGAAGATCGTGCCGCCTTCGGCGGCGGCAAAACGGCCGATCTTATCTTTACGGGCATCTGTAAAAGCTCCGGCTTTATAACCAAAGAGCTCGGATTCAAGCAGGGTATCCGGCAAGGCGCCGCAATTCACGACAACAAAGGCTTTGTCATTTCTGGCCGAGGCATGGAAAATGGCACTGGCCACCAGCTCCTTTCCCGTTCCGCTTTCCCCAAGAATCAGTACGTTGCTCTCACTTTTGGAAATTTCCGGCATGATCTGAAAGATACGCTGCATGGAAGGACTTTTACTGATGATCTCTTCGAAGGTGTACTTTTTCATCAGTTGCTGCCGTAAGCTCATTTCCACACTGAGATCACGAAAGGTTTCCACCCCGCCCAGGACGTTACCGTCGTGATCGACCAGAGGGGCGGCGCTGATGCTTACCGATACTTTGTTCCCTTGGCGATTCTTGATGGTTATTGTCCGGTTGGCAACGGGCAGGCCGGTGTACAGACTCTCGGCTATGGCGCAGGTTTTGCCGCAATTCGAGGAGCAAAAGACATCGCTGCAGAACTGGCCGATTGCCGATTCCCGCGTCCAGCCGGTGATCAGCTCCGCTGAAAGGTTGAAAGAGGTGATGCGCCAGTCTCGGTCTACAGTGAAAACGCCGTCCGCCACCGAATCCAGGATGAGTGCTTTTTGTAATCGATTGGTATTATTTCTGAAAGACTGGACGCCCCCGAGTATGTCGCCGTAATGCCCGACAAAAGGGGCGGCGCTGACACTGACCGGAATGGAATATCCATCTTTACCGATTATAAACAGTTCCTTGTCGATGATGGAAATTTTTTCCTTCATGCAGGTGGTCAAGGGACAGCTATGGACATTTTTACTGGTAAGAAGTATTTCGGAGCACTTTCGGCCAAGTACTTCTTTCTCTTCATATCCGGTGATTTTTTCGGCGGCTTTGTTGAAGGAGGTGATTTTTCCTTCCGGGTCGACGGTAAAGACCCCGTCGGCGACCGCTGCAAGTATTAGCTCATATCGTAAAGTTGAGGTGATATCAATAAAGGTCTCCACTCCGCCGACAACATTGTCAAACATATCAAGCATTGGAGCGGCATTCAGTTTTACCGGGATGGATCTGCCATCTTTGGCCTCGATGAAGGCCAATCGTTCCGACACTACGGATTTGGTGTGGATGCAGTCGGAAATTGCACAGTTACTCCGGCAGATGTTCGCCTTGAATATCTTTTTGCAACAGCTGCCGAGAACTTCATCCTCTTTCCAGCCGGTAATTTTTTCTGCTGCGGTGTTGAAGCTGGTAATATGCCAGTTCTTGTCTACAGTAAACACCCCCTCGACGATACTGTTTAGGGCCAGGCGGCTGGCGGCAAGCGGTTCCGAGAGGTCGGCAAAACCGATAATCGCCCCGATCATGGCTCCTGCTTTGTCCGGAATTGTGATAATACGCAAGCGAATAGGGATTTTCTGACCATTTTTTGGGGCGCTCAGCGTTAGTTCGACATTACGGCATCCTTTCTGCGAGGTAAAAGAATCGATATGGGAACTGATTGCCTTGAAACGCGGGTCTTTAGAGAAAATGTCCCGACAATGTTTGCCTACTAGGTCCGGAGAACTCAGGCCAAGTATGATGGAAGCCTTAGGATTGCAGGTGGTGATTATCCATTTTTCATCGACAGTGACATAACCACTTTCGAGAATTTCGGACTCTTGTGCAACAGATGATGGCGGCATGTTCGCCTCGCAGGCAAAGGTTGGCTTTACCCGGATTCCTCATGGACATAAACATTGCGTCGAATTTGAAAATTCCCCTGTTTTCAAACAGGTCAGCTTGCTCAACTTTCGTTTGCAAACAGATGCGATTGTCATGAGAAGTCCTGGTATATCTTCTTATCTTGCACATTTCATTGTATCCTTAACCGCCTGGTCAAGCAAGTACTACTATGTATCTATTTGAGTTTGTTAAGATAATAATTATCGTCTACGGCAAAGCTCATTCCGCCTCTCCTTAGCCATTGATTTTTGCTGAAAAAAACGTGAAGATGGAAGATGATAGTCATGTTGATAATTTGTGTCAGGATACGTGATAAAAGGAAATCTCATGACCAACGACTGCCCACCATTAACCGGGACTTCGAACAAGCACTCTCGCCGGCTCAGCAACAAGGGAGTGCCTTCCCTGCCTAAAGGCGTGGGAGCGGAGCTTTTTCATTCGATAAAGGACCCGTTACTGGTTGTTACTCCGCAGGGGGAAATTGTTCAGGTGAATGCCGCATTGTTGAAAGCGGCCAATAAAACCTTAGACGAGGTGATAGGGAAAGGAATCTGTCAGATAATCCACGGAGGCCGCTGGCCCCATATAAAATGTCCGCTGGAAGAATTCCTTCTGACCAATTCCTACAGGGTGGAGGACACCAGGCTACCTGGTCTCAACGGTGAATATAGTCTCACCGTCGTTCCTGTGGAACAGGGGCCAAAAGGAAAGGATCTGATACTGGTGATAGCCAGAAAACTGACGCAGGATGAGGTAAGAAAGGTTGAGTCTATCCGTACCGCACAGCTGGCAGCCATAGGCGAGCTGGCTGCGGGGGTGGCTCATGAGGTTAATAACCCCATCAACGGTATCATCAATTTTGCTCAATTGCTCTACGATGATAGTCCACCGGAGAGCGAGCAGGCCAGAATCCTGAAAAGGATAGTTCAGGAAGGAGAAAGAATCGCGGCAATCACCTATAATTTATTGTCGTTTGCCAGGGAAAACGAGAATGAACAGACGATTGTGGACCTCAACGAAGTTATATCGGATAGCATTTCCCTGGTAGAACATCAGTTGAAAAATGACGGCATACATATCACCACCGAGCTTGTCCAGCCCTCTGCTCTGATAATCGGCAATCATCTGCAACTCATGCAGGTTGTGCTCAATATGATAAGCAACAGCCGTTTTGCTCTGAATGAGAGATACAGGGAACCATCGCCGGAGAAAAAAATTCATTTTTCTTCCCGGGTAATTGAACTCGACGGTCAAAAGTATTGCCGGCTGGTGGTCAGAGATCACGGGACCGGGATTCCCCAGGGAATTTTAGATAAACTCTTTGATCCGTTTTTTACCAGCAAACCGGCAGGAAAGGGGACCGGACTCGGACTTAGCATCAGTTACGGAATTGTGAAGAATCACAATGGCATCCTCCGAGTCGATTCCATCCTGCATAAATACACGGAAATGATCATCGAAATCCCCGCCGCGGAGACCTGATGCAGAGTAATAAGCAGGATATTCATATTCTCATTGTAGACGACGAGGAAAGCATACGCATCACGTTTGCTCTGTTTTTGAAGAGAGAAGGCTATGGCAAAATCTCGACTGCAGCAACTCTTGAAGAGGCCCTGGCCCTGATCAATGAAGAGCAGTTTGACCTGATTATCAGCGATATTGTGCTTGAAGGCGCCAGTGGAACCGAACTGCTGCGCTTTATAAGGCAAACGGGGGTCCGGTGCCCGGTCGTCATGATCACCGGTTTCCCGAATCTTGACAGTGCCGCCGAGGCGGTTCGTCTCGGCGCGTTTGATTACATTTCCAAACCGGTTAACAAGGAGACCTTGCTTCGCTTTGTCCGGCAGGCTTTAAAACATTGGCAGCTTGTCATGGAAAAAAGCGTATTGCAGCGGGAAAATGAAAAATTCAGGCGATATCTGGAGGTCATTTTCGGATCGGTGAGTGATGCGATCATCACCGTCAATGAAAAAATGGAAATAATCCAGCTCAATTCGACCGCCCGTCAGTGGCTGGGGGATCTAGATCCGGATACCGTGCCAAAACTGAGGGATCTACCTGGTGAAATGGGTCAGGCCTGTCTGCTTGATGCAAGCCAGGTTGTCAAAAATGGTGATGTGGTCAGGGAACATCAGGTGGAATGTTATAAACCGGACGGCACTATCCGCATGGTCAGCCTGAACGCCGCGCCGATTAAGGATGAGGCCGGGGAATTCAATGGAGCCGTGATTGTCGTCCGGGATATCACTCTTGGCCTGCCAGAGGATAAGAAAAACAGAAAGGGACAGTTTCATGGATTCCTTGGGGCAAGCGATGTCATGCAGGAGGTTTACCGGCTGATAGAAAACGTCGGCAGAGTGGATACTGCCGTATTGGTAACGGGAGAGTCGGGCACCGGGAAGGAACTTGCTGCCGAGGCACTGCATGCCGAGAGCAGGAGAAGTGACAGTCCTCTCGTCAAAGTAGATTGTGCCGCCATGCCGGAAGATCTGCTCGAGAGCGAACTTTTCGGTCATAAAAAAGGTGCTTTTACCGGAGCCGACAGAGATCGTCCAGGAAGATTGATGATGGCCGATGGTGGTACGCTCTTTCTTGATGAAATCGGCGACATCTCTCCCCGTATGCAGCTGCGGTTGCTCCGTTTTTTGCAGGAAAAAACCTTTAATCCGGTGGGGCAGGATCATCTGACCCACGTCGATGTGCGCATTATCGCCGCAACCAATGTGGATCTCAGGCAGAAGGTAAAGGATGGCAGCTTTCGCGAAGATCTCTATTACCGGTTGAAAGTGGTAGAAATTCATCTGCCGCCTTTACGGGACCGGAAAGAATGCATTCCGCTGCTGGTGCATCATTTTCTTGCGAAATTTCGTGATAGGCTGGACAAAAAAATCATTAATATCTCCGATCAGGCGATGAATGTCCTCACGTCATATCCGTGGCCCGGCAATGTACGGGAGCTTCGTCATGCCATCGAGAGGGCATGTGTGCTTTGCACCGGTAAAACTCTCCTGAAGGAACACCTTCCGGACGAGATTCATACAGCTGCTCCGATTATAGAAAAAAGAGGCCCGACCGGCACTATCTCGCCGATGAAGCCGTCACCAGCCGATAGTTCCCGGCATGAAGTCTTTAAAAGTGAAGAAGCGCAGATAATCGAGGCCTTGAATGCTACCGGCGGCAATAAAAGTAAGGCAGCAAAACTTCTCGGCTTTGATCGCAGTACGCTTTATCGAAAGATGAAGAGGTATAAACTCTGATAGCATCGTAAAAATCCTTCACCTTCTTCGTTGCTGCAAATTTAAAGCATTTTTCATAGCCATCCGAAAAATTAGGCTTTGCGAGGTTGTCAGCTGTAATTTTCGGCCATTTTCCCCATTCGCATCTATACAAATCGTTATCCTGAACATGTTGCATTAATGTTTCATAATTGTTGCAAAAATGTTGCAGATGATAAGTTTAGCCCGTTTTGCAACAATATTGCATCACCTGCGGCAGGACGTGCCGTTCGTTGTTTATGTAAAATAATATATAATTACAATATGTTGCCTGGTCGAAATTATGATGAGGTTCCGACACTGCACCACATTTGACCATTTATGGTTTTCCGCTTTATTCCAAAGTATTAAAAATATATATAAAATATATAGTTAGATCTGGTCACGCTTAATTGTTTTCTTTGTAGAGACCGTGGCATGCATCCTGCAACATTAAAAGTAGATTAAGATGCGACGCCGGCAAATAATCAACGACATTACCCCGGTGCAACCATAGTATTCAGGCAAGGAGGGAGAAAATGAAAGTTCGACGCGTAGCGGTCATGACAAAAAACACTATCCGCACGGATCAGAAAGTCGATGTGCAGCTCTCGAAAGTCGGTTTTGTGCTTATGGGACTCTCTTCCTGTACTATTGGGATATGGGCTGCAGCCAGTCTGCTTAGCGGAGCGATAGCCGAAGGCGGTCCGGTTGCGCTGATTGCCGGCTGGTGGAAAGCGGTTATCGGATAAATTTGTATCAAAACGGTAAAGAGGAGATAAGCCGGGACTCTTCTCAGCCCTCGTGCAGTGTGGGGGATAACCCACAAAGCAGGGGTATAAGAACCTTTAGGCAGATTGATTTCTTGTAAAAAATAAGAATTCGATCTGTAAGGTTCTAACACCCCACAAAGCAGGGGTATAAGAACCTTTAGGCAGATTGACTTCTTGTAAAAAACAAGAATTCAATCTGTAAGGTTCTAAAGCGATTTCTACAAAAAGAGGCGGATAAAATGACCAACGGTACACGAATTCAACGACGGGAAGGGGTTAAAGTAACCGATAAAAGCAGCGTTTCAACAGAGGTTTCTAAAGTCAGCATAACCTTTGTGGCAATTCTTGGAGTCGCTGTTGGTTTATGGAGCCTGGCTTGCATTATCGGCGGCTTGGCGGCGAGTGGTGGTCCTTTAAAACTTGTTGGAGACTGGGTGAAAGCGGTAACGGGCATGTAGCCGTATCCGGTTTACGCGGTTTACGCCACATATACAAAATTTAGAATTATAATATCAGGGCCAGGATATTTATATCCTGGCCCTTTTTGGCGTTGTTTCATACCAGGATGGTAGTTTTTACAGGCCTGAGCGACATCTGGGGACTGAGAACAACCTTCAATTCTTTCAGAAAGTGCTGTATAAAAAAGAAATGATATTATATTTAATCTTTAATTGGGGTCCGCATGGCAATACTTGTCAGAAATCTCTTCATTCTCTTTCTTGTTCTGTTCTCTTTGTGCATGGCAGGGCTCTTTCTCAGTATAGAACAAAGATTGCCTGAAAGGGATTACAGTGAATTCCTGCAGGATCTCAGAAGCAAAGCGATAACCGACCTTGAGTTTACCGGTGACAAGGCTGATGTTACTTTAAAATCCGGATTCAGATATGCTGTAAGAGTACCTGATGTGGCGGCCCTGACTGATGAAATTCCAATACCGACCACCAGGGTTACCTATCATGCGGATTACACGCTCTATTATTTTCAGGGGGGCTTGTTCGCCCTGGCCTTGTTACTCGCTTTTGTTGTCTGGGTATCCTTTGCCGGCAAGAGGAATGAGCGGGAGACGATAAAGTTTGCCAGCGGTAAACTTATCGCGCCGGGCGGTAGCCGGGTATCCGTAACCTTTGATGATGTCGCCGGAGTACCCGAAGCAAAAGAGGAACTTGAGGAAGTAGTTTCTTTTCTGAAGAACCCTCAGCAATTCAATAGACTCGGCGCCTTCATGCCAAAGGGTCTCTTGCTGCAGGGACCGCCCGGAACCGGAAAGACGCTGCTCGCCAGAGCTATTGCCGGCGAGGCCGGGGTTCCCTTTTATAGTTTCAGCGGCTCTGACTTTGTGGAGATGTTCGTCGGGGTCGGTGCTTCGCGGGTTCGGGATCTGTTCAGCGAAGCTAAGAAAAATACGCCATGTATTATTTTTATCGATGAGATTGATGCCGTCGGCAGCAGCAGGGCTGTTGCACCGACTGACGGCCAGGACGAAAGGGGGCAGACCCTGAATGCTTTACTGGTTGAAATGGATGGATTCAGCTCGAAAGACAATATCATGGTTCTGGCCGCGACAAATCGCCCAGATATCCTTGATTCGGCACTTTCAAGACCGGGGAGATTTGACCGGCGGATAACTCTGTTGCCCCCGGATGTGAAAGGCCGGGTAAAGATTCTTGAAGTACACAGCAAAAAAGTAACCTTGTCACCTGAAGTTGACCTTGAAGAGATAGCTCAGATGACCTCCGGCTTTACCGGCGCCGAACTCGCTAATCTTGTAAATGAGGCCGCACTTCTTGCAGGCAGGGACTGTTGTATAGCAATCGACAAAAGCCATTTTGATATGGCCCGCGACCGGATCATGCTTGGCGTCGAACGAAAGGGTGTTATCCTGACCGATAAGGATAAAAGAATTCTGGCCTACCATGAAGCGGGGCACGCTATTATCGCCAAACTGCTTCCCGGCTCGGATCCGGTCCATAAGATCACCATTATTCCCCGGGGCAGGGCCCTTGGTCAGACACAGCAGCTTCCGCTCGGTGACCGGACAGCCTACAGTAAAGCCTATCTGACCAATAGAATAACTACGCTCCTCGGGGGCAGGGCAGCCGAGAAGATCATCTTCGACAGCCGGACGACCAGAACGGAGAATGATCTGCTCCAGGCAACTGAAATCGCCACCAATATGGTCTGCCGCTGGGGCATGAGCGAGGCTCTTGGTCCTCAGGCCTATGCAGCCGGAGATGGTTTTTTCCTTGGCGAAGACTCTTCGCTGCGCTTTATGATGAGCAATGATACGACAAGTCTGATTGACAGGGAAATCAAAGGCTTGTTATCATCCTGTTATAAGAGGGCGGTCGAGATCCTGAAACGGGAGAGGCTGTTCCTGACGACGCTCTCCGATATCCTTTTTCAGGTTGAAACCCTCGACGCCGAAGAGTTTGAAATTATCTATCAATGCTCCATCACCAAAAAGGCAGAAGAGGATGGCACACTCGAGAAACAATCGGAATGCAGTGTCTGTCCAGCCAAAGGCAACTGCCTGCAATATAAAGCAAACTGAAGATTTTGTAACCATTCAGCATGAGCCAGTATAGAATTTAGTTTCTTACGAGGTTATCAGGCCTATGTATTCATTGAAAAGACTGGTATGGACGGCCTTTCTGGTGGTGTCCGTTCTCCTTGCGGGGATTATTTTACTGGGGGCATATCAGTATCGGCTTGCCGGGAATTACAGTCAGGTCATAGATCAGAATGAAAGTGCACTGTTTCACTTCATGACCATTAGAGAGACGATCACTGAAACCCTGATCGCCCGTAACTGGGAACTCTTGGAGAGGGTTATCGGTGATGTCGATAAACTGAACACGGAACTCTCCCGTCTCAAGGAAAACAAACTGGTCTCCGCAGAATTGAAACTAGCCCTTGTCGATAAAATTGATCTTACCGGACTTGCCATCCTCATACGGCAGGTGATAAACGATCCGGACAAAATCAAACGCAGCAGACAATTGCAGGAACAACTGCGCTCCATCTCCGATTATCTCCTGCAATACGATCGAATTATCGTCGGCCAGGCACGAGAGCGAATCGTCAATTTTCAGAGGGTGGTCATCGGTGCTCTCGGGCTTATCATAAGCCTTGCCAGTTTCTCCCTTATCTTATTGTACCGCAATACGGTGTCGCCGCTTTTGCAACTGTCCAGCCGGATTCAGTCGGATACTTTCGAGACGAACGGTTTGTTGCTCGGACAACCGGTCGTCAAGGAAGTCGCGGACCTTGCTATGGCTATAGAGCAACTGGCGGTTCGTTCGGCCGACAGATCTGATCAGGAATCGGCAGGCAGGGACGTGAAGGCTCTGCTGGCGGAAACGGTAAATGAGACCACCAACGGACTCAACGGCATAATTAATTACGCACAGCTTCTCTATGATTCTTCAGATCAGCTTCAATTGTCCGAAGAACAACTGACGATGCTGCAAAAGATAATTGACAGCGGGGGGCACATCGCTCATGAGTGGCAAAAAATAAAATAAGGGGGGGGACATGACGGAAAAACAACCAGATGAGCGCGAATTAAAAGAAACTGCTAATACAGAACATTATACCTGGCAGGAGAAAGCGGGGTTGTCTGCCAAGACGCCGATCGGCCTGGTCGGAATAGGCCTTACCACTGTCTGCCTTACCTTGACGGTCCTGGGTCTTCTCGGACACATTTCGGGTTTGATCAAAAATCCCTATGCGGCAATAGTGACTTTTCTGGTGTTTCCGGCTGGTGCGATCTTCGGCCTGTTTCTCATTCCCATTTCCTGGTATTTCCGTCGAAAGAAATGGTTTAAAGAGAACATCAACATGCGCCATGTGGTCATAGATTTCGGCAAGAAGACTCACAGAAGAACCATCCTGCTCATCCTGGTGCTCTCAGTGGTGAATATGACGATTTTTGCCCTGGTAATGTATGAGGCCTACCATTTTACCGAATCAGATTTTTTCTGCGGGGCAATTTGTCATACCGTCATGGATCCGGAATATACGGCCTATAAACGCTCGTCACACGCCAGGGTCGGTTGTGTTTCCTGTCATATAGGGTCAGGCGCCGAGTGGTATGTGAAAGCAAAACTCTCCGGCCTTCGGCAGGTAATAGCGGTGATTGAGGGAAGCTATCATCGGCCGATTCCGGTTC
Organism: uncultured delta proteobacterium; assembly: GCA_963835305.1. Classification (GTDB taxonomy): domain Bacteria; phylum Desulfobacterota; class Desulfobulbia; order Desulfobulbales; family Desulfocapsaceae; genus Desulforhopalus_A. The sequence continues at coordinate 641,792 of CAWIEU010000001.1, read as the reverse complement.
CCGTTGAGCACCTCCGGCCGGCTCAGGATACCTGTGAAGAGTGTCACTGGCCTGACAAATTTCATGGCAAGAAAGTAAAGCAGTTCATCAGTTATTCCAATGATAACCAGAAAGATCCGTACATTCAGGAAATTTCTCTCCATATTGGTGGGCTAAATCCCGTCAACGGCGATTTCGAAGGTATTCACTGGCATGTCAGCAACAATGTCAAGATCGAATATCAATCCTTAAACGAGAAGAGGACTGCCATAGGCACTATCAAGGTAACGAAACCTTCCGGTGTTACCGAAGAGTATAAGCTGCCAGGCGCTGTCCCGAAGGGAGGAAAATCATACTGGCGGACCATGGATTGTATCGATTGCCATAATCGGCCGACTCATATCTTCGATAAGCTGGAGCCCAAGGTAGATTTTGGCCTGTATAGTAAAAAGATAGATGGGAACATACCCGGTATCCGTGAGGACAGTCTGACCGTTCTGCAAAAACAATATGCCAGCCGGGACGAGGCCAGGGAGCAAATTGTCGAGGACTTGCTGGCATTACAGTCTAAGCGGCATGGAGCCGACTTCGTAGCGAAAAACGAACAGGCTTTAATTTCCTCCGGCGCCTATCTGCTGGAAGCATATCTGGAGAATGTCTGGCCGAGAATGAAGGTTACCTGGGGAACCTATAAGCAGCATATCGGCCATCAGGATGCGGACGAAGGATACGGCTGTTTCCGTTGTCATGATGAAGAACACCAGACGGATTTCGGGAAAACCATGTCCCAGAGCTGTGATCTGTGTCATGATGAGCCCGAATAATGTTTAGTGCGCGGCAGACGGGTGTGTAGGGGCGAACCTATGTGTTCGCCCTGGTCTCAACGAAAAGAGGTGGGGGAGTGATGGTTCACTATCACTCCCCGGCACATGTTGGTAAAGCAGCGTAATCCCCGGGCGGGCAGGATTTTTATTTTGTATCAATTAAAACGGGTAATTGTTCCTTCAACAAAGTAGATGACTTCTTCGGCAATATTCACGGCGCGGTCGGCGATCCGCTCCAGGTGCCGGGCCAGGAGGTATGTATTGATATGATAGCCGGGGTGATCCGGGTCCTTTTTGATCCGCTCTTTGATATCTTCGTAACAGCGGTTTCTGTAGGTATCTACGATATCGTCATCAAGAAAGATCGACCTGGCAAGTTTGACGTCGTTGTTGACCAGGGCATCTATGCTTTTTTTCAGCATTGATAAAACTCTCTCGCTCATATCGGAAAAGTCATACGAGATTGCCGCCGCATGATTGAATTTGGAAATGTTATCGACTCGTTTGGCTATATTTACTGCGATATCGGCTATTCTTTCCATTTCATTGTTTATCTTGATAACCGCAATCAGAAATCTGAGATCGCTGGCAACCGGCTGATGCAGGGCCAGGATCTTCAGACAATCCTCTTCGATCTCAATCTCCATCTCATCAACTTCGTAGTCAGAGACGATTATCGACTGGATGATATCTTGATCTTTTGATTCGATCACCTCCGCCGCTGTACGAACGCGTTCTTCAACCAGAGCACTTAATTTGAGGAGCTTCTTGTTGAGTTTTGTGAGTTCGTGGTGAAAGGTGTAATGGTGTTCCATGTTGTAAAAATCCTTCTATTGAATGTGTTAGCATCTCTGGAAAACGATAACCGGTAAGAGTACATGCTACAATAGAAAGAGATTATTTTTTGTTCATTAGAGATATATTAAGATCTGATTAGAAGGTCTGGTTGGGCTTGCAGTGGAGCAAAAAATGGTACACTCTAGGAAAGGTTTGAGATTTGATTTGGACGGAAATGTGGTTCGGCATTGAAACTGCTCTCCGGGTTAAGTAGTTAACTGAACGAAATATTGAAAAAATTTAAAGAAAGCCATGGCTAAAGTAAATGTTCTTGTCGTCGAGGATGAGGCGGATATTCAGCAGTTGGTCAGTTATAACCTTATTAGGGCAGGTTTCCATGTTACTTGTGCCGATTCAGGGGAAGAGGCGCTGGAACGACTAAAAAGCGAGGAAATTGACTGTGTACTGCTTGATCTGATGCTGCCGGGAATAAGCGGACTGGATGTATGTAATGCAATGAGAAAGGTCGAGTCGAGTACGCAGCGTTCCATTCCAATCATCATGTTGACGGCCAAAGGGGAGGAGGAGGACATCGTGTCCGGCCTCGAGTGCGGGGCCGACGATTATATCACCAAGCCCTTCAGCCCAAAAGTGTTGATTGCCCGGATCAAAGCCGTGATCAAGAGAAGCTATGCCGACCAGAACGAATCCGAGGATTCGAAAAAATCGGTAATTACCGTTGACGGTCTTGAGATAGACAAGGGCAAACATGAAGTACGGTTGAATGGCGAACAGATCCAGCTTACTACGACGGAATTCAGTATCCTTTCCCTACTTGCCGCAAAACCGGGCTGGGTTTTTACCCGGCAACAGATTATTGATTTTGCCCGTGGCTATGATTTTCTTATAACCCCGCGGGCAATTGATGTTCAGATCTTCGGACTGCGAAAAAAACTTAACGAATACGGTAAGATGGTCGAAACCGTAAGAGGAATCGGCTACCGCTACAAGTCTACTCCGGAGGTTGAAGCATAAGTTGATGTTCAAACCCAAAAAACTGGTCTGGCAGATTTTTCCTGCCAATATCCTGACCATTCTTATCGCCATAGTTGCCGTCAGCTGGTATGGAACCGCCTCGTTGAGGGAATTCTACCTGCAGGAGACCGAAGCCGACCTCGAGGCACGAGCCAACCTGGTAAGCTCCAGAGTGATGGAATATCTGGCGGGTGGCCAGATTCAAAAGCTGCGGGAATTTTGTGTCGATGCGGGGCGGGAATCCGGCACGCGGATCACCGTCGTTTCGGAAACAGGCAAGGTTCTTGCCGATTCGAACGAAAATCCGGATATTATGGATAATCATCGGCATCGGCTGGAGATAGAAACGGCTTTTGCGGGCGGGATCGGTAAATCGAGACGGTTCAGCCATACCCTTGAGGAAAATCGCATCTATGTGGCAATTCCGCTCAGGGTTGCATATAAAAATGTATCGGGGAATGTGCCGGAAACAGCCATAAACAGCGTACTCAGGACCTCCGTCTCGGTTGTATCGCTGGATAAGACCCTGGCAGCAATAAAGTTTCGCATAGGCGTAGGGAGTGTTGCGGTTATGCTCCTTACCGGCCTGATCACTCTGCTGATTTCCCGCAATATAAGTAGGCCGCTTGAACAGATGACCAAAAGTGCCGAACAGTTTTCCCGGGGTGATTTCAGTGAGAGAATGTTGCCTATGGCGAAAAAAACGGCCTCGCTCGAAGTAATAACTCTGGCTTCCTCCATGGACCGTATGGCGGAACTTCTGGATGAAAAAATTCAGGCCATTATTACCCATAGAAATCAGCTGGAGACGGTTTTTTCCAGCATGGTCGAAGCGGTCATAGCCATCGATACCGAAGAGCGGATCATCAGTCTTAATGATGCCGCCGCCGACCTCTTTGAGGTGGACAGAAAAACCGCTTCGGGCAGAATCGTGCAACAGGTAGTGCGAAACGTCAATCTCCAGCAGCAGATCAGTTACACCTTGAGAAGCAAGGAATGCCTCGAAGATGAAATCAGTTTACATTACAGAGATGGCGACAGGTTTCTCCAGACCCATGTGGTTACTCTGAGCAACGGCGTTGGCGAAAATGTCGGGGTCTTGGTGGTTATGAACGATGTGACCAAACTGCGGCGGCTGGAGCGGGTGCGCCGGGATTTCGTTGCCAATGTCTCCCATGAACTCCGAACGCCGATCACCTCGATTAAAGGGTATGTCGAAACCCTGCTCGACGGAGCACTCGATATTCGTGAAGATGCCGAACGGTTCCTGCAGATCGTGCTGCGTCAGTCCGAGCGGCTTACAGTGATTATCGACGATCTTCTGGCGCTGTCCCGAATTGAAGAGGACTCCAAAGAGGAGCAACTCCGTCTGAACAAGGGGCCGCTTCGACCGGTGATCGAGGCTGCGGTGCAAACCTGTCAGCTGAGAGCTGATGATGCGGGCGTGCATATCGCAGTCGATTGCCCTGAGAATATTTTTGTTGAAATGAATCCGACTCTGCTGGAGCAGGCACTGGTAAATTTGTTAATCAACGGCATTACCTACAGCAAAAAAGGTGATTCCGTCACGGTGCAGGCGACAGTTAGCGAAGAAGACCGGCAACGAGGGAATGTCGTGTGGATCTCGGTCAACGACACCGGTTGCGGAATCGCCAAAAAACATCTGCCCCGGCTGTTTGAGCGTTTCTACCGAAGTGATAAGGCCAGAAGCAGGGCACTGGGTGGAACCGGTCTGGGACTCGCCATTGTCAAGCATATCGCCCAGGCTCATAACGGCAGCATAGAGGTAACAAGTACCGAGGGCGTAGGGTCGAAGTTTACCCTGGTCATCAAGGGTGGGCCGCAAGTCTGAGGGCGCCGCACTTTCCTTCTATCGCTCGTGTCGAGAAAACATGCGGGAGGCGAAGCTGATCGATTACGGATTTTGGTATAGCCCGGACTTCTCCTCTTTGACACGACTGACTGAGTGTTAGCTATGGTTTGAGAAAAGCGGCAATCGCTGCATACAGTGTGTCGCAGTCTTCCTTCACCAGGTCCTCCAGATTAAGGAAAGCGTGAATCATGTCTTCAAAATGGAGGTTTTTACTCCTGAAACCGCTGGCTTGCAATTTCTCAACATAGGTCAGGCCTTCATCGCGGAGCGGACAGAATTCTGCTGTAATAACCAGTGATTCAGGCATATTCCCGTCCAATTCCATATAAAGAGGCGAAGCATCCCTCCGGTCCGCTCCTTTGGCAAAATAATTGTTGAAATACCATGCAATCTTTTCTTGTTCGAGCAGATAGCCTTTACCGTTCAGCTCAATTGATGCTGAACTCATGGTATAGTCTAGACTTGGATAAATGAGAATCTGTCGCCTGATCGCAACCTCCTGGTTATGTCGAAAATGATGTGCCACCGTCGCCGTCATTGCCCCGCCGGCGCTATCCCCTCCGATGGAAAGACTTCGGGTATGACGCAGCTGTCTTTCCTCAAGTACTTTCCATATATTATTAACTACTGTGAAGGCATCAGTGATACCGGCGGGATAACGGCACTCGGGTGCCAGCCGGTAGTCAACGGAAATGACAATATGCTCTGTTTTTCGCGCTAGTCTCCTGCAGATGGGATCATAGACGGTAATGGAGCCGGCCATATGACCACCGCCATGAAAATAGACTAAAACCGGCAGCGGACGTTCGGGTGCCGGATGATATATCCTGACAGGAACGTCGAACTCTTCACCCTCAACCAGATCGTCCTGAACCCAGGCAACAGCCGTCTTCCTCTTTACCCATGCCCAGGTCATACCGGCAAGACCTTCCCTTGCATTTGTCGGTGTAGCTTTAAAGCCGGTTCCCTTAAGTTGCTTGATCAGCGTGTTATAAGCTTCCAGCCAATTTGTGAGTTTTCCCGATACCTGTCGCATTTCATGTTCCTTAAGAGGAAGATTGAAGGATACTGTCATACGGCCAGGAAGAGCATGTATCACCGAAAGAGGTCTCCGGGGCTGTCTTCCAAGGGTTACAGACTATGAACGTGTTGCATAGTAGGCCCTTACACGTGGGTCGGCGTCGATGCGCTCCTTGTGTTCGAAAAGGCCGGGTGCCACCCGCTGTACAATATCTTTCGGGACATAATCAAGAATTCCGGAACAGAGCGATCGTGTTTGCACATAGGCCCTCAGGTCGGCTATCGTCAACTGTTTATCGGCGAAATATTCTCCGCCGCCGCGGGTCAGGAGCTGATCGAGACCTCGCAGAAAGATGGATAACCAACCATCTACGAGTTTTTCGCGCGCCAGCCGGAATTCTTCGCCTTCCAGCCCAAACGTTTGAACGATGTGATGAGTAAGATCCTCCAGGGCGCCCAATACCTCGTCACAGTAAAGGGCCTGCAGATTGTCCACAGGATAAAGGCCTGCCATTTTGCCTATATAGCGGCTGATGGCATTGGTCTGGGTTACCTGGGAACCATCGATTTCGAGCACAGGTACGCAAGTGAAACGGGTGCCCGACCGCATCTCACTGAATTCGTCAAACGATATGCGGATGTCTTCAAATTCTATGCCCGCCGCATGAAAAGCAATTCGGATAGGTTCTGCGCGTCCGCCATCGATATCAAAATAAGTAAGTCTGTATCTGGTCATTGTTCAATCCCCCTATTGTAAAGAGTATAGTTACAGCAGATAGGTACCGAAAAGCCGTTAAGGATCTGTAGGCCTTTCATGACAAATGAATATCCAGGATCCCGGCATTATCTCCTCCAGGTTTTGGATGCTATTGGCTATGTTAAGCATTTTTTTGAGCGAGAACCATACGGTGCTTCCTAAGTACATCGAGGAATTTCTCGAAGAAGCTTATCATGGCTCATTAGAGCTGCGCGGACTCTGGGATTTTGGCAGTCCCCTGACTGAGTTTGCTTCGTATCAAGTCGGGACGAAATCATGCTAATGTCTGGTTTATTCCGGAACTCCGAAAGAAAAAGTCCTCAATATCGGAACTTATGGGATACATATAAAGGATTTTCAGCATCTAGAAGCGCAAATCCGGATCGCACTTAGCTGACCAATTTTTCTGCAGTTGGTGTGTTTCGCATGATTTTATGTAATCATCTCTACTTGTGGCATTCATCTTGCTAGATTCAGGAAAATTTCTTTTAAGTACTTCATTTCAAGTCTTCTCGACGCAAATTGTTCTCCAGGAAAACAGGGGCGTATCCGGAAAATATCCGGAAAAATTTCTGTGTTGATGTTTCTACGAGTGACAATGTCGCGATTAATAAGATCATTATAATTTCTCCTGAAAAAATAAGGAGATAGTGCTATGAAACCTGCAAAAAATTGGGAGTAGCGCGACGCAATTTCACCACGGATCTACCCGGCGGGATCTTTGGTGAGAAAGTGGGTGTTTTGATCGAAAGATCAAGTAGGCGATTTATCAAACATCCAGGAGGTAGATAAACTAATGGCAGAAACTCACCAAATTTCAACATGGAGACAATGTATGAAAAGATTGTTTATTGGAGTGTTGGCGACATCGTGTCTGATGTTATCCATAGGAGAGAGCCTCGCCTATAGCAGTAGTAATGGCTTTAGCCTGAGGAAGTTCATTCACCAGAAGCGGACCTACAACAAATATGTAAAAAACAAAACATTCACATATTTAAGAGGCTCAAATAAATCCCTGACTCCAATTGAAAAACTTGGTCAGAGCATTTATGAGAATTTGAATCTATCCAAAAATCGAAATCAGGCCTGTAGCAGTTGCCATCACTCTTCAGCTAAATTTGCTGATCCGGATAATGTTCTCGCTCCTGATGCCAGGCCGGTATCCCAGGGCTCTGACAGCAGCTTCTTTGGAGGGAGAAATGCTCCAACTGCCTCTTATGCAGCTTTCAGCCCAAAACTGCATTGGGATGCTGATAACGAACTTTTCATAGGAGGAGTATTCTGGGACGGGCGGGCCTCAGGACAGTTGACAACTGCTACCGCGACTGGTGATCAGCTCGAGCGTACGGAGCCGACAGGGATTCCATTGGCTGATCAAGCAAAAGGTCCATTTCTGAATCCGGTTGAAATGGGTTTGACCAGCCTGGAAGACGTAGTAAATATCGTCATGAACTCTGCGTCCCGAAACCAGTTTGTCAGGATTTTCGGTAGGGAAATATTCGACTCAAATGGACTCAATGTTCCGGTTGCCTATAATAAAATTGCTGAGGCAATTGCCGCTTTTGAGGCCTCAACCGATTTCAATAAATTTAATTCAAGATTTGATCAGTTTGTCAGAGAGCAGGGTGGCAATGTTGATGAATTTGGAGTGAAACTTGTTGGTGATTTTAGAGAATATGTAGGTCCGCCAAAGAATTTCAAGTCAAAATATCTCACCTATGACGAAGCGGACGGTCTCGCTTTATTCAATGCCGACTCACAAACGCAGCTGAATGTCGGTGATGGAAGCAAAGTCGGCGGGATGTGTTATCTCTGCCATATAACGGAACGCCATGATCCTGAGTACAATGAGAATTCGACCTATCCTGCTAATCCAAAGACATCAAACGGTACATATCCGCCTCTTCTGACCGATTTTTCCTATGATAACCTTGGTATACCGGTAAATCCAAGGATTGCCGTCCTGGCAGGACCTCAAGCTGTAGACTACGGGCTGGGAGATGAGTCCCGGAGTGAGGAGTTGAATGCATTATATGGAGGCACTTATAATGTAGAGGATGAAAGAGGCAAATTTAAGGTTTCTTCTTTGAGGAATATTGCAGAAACAGCTCCTTACGGTCATAATGGTTACTTTCCAACCTTATATTCAATCGTCCATTTCTATAATACGCGAGACAATACCTGGCCAGACGAGGGATTTCCCCCTGCTGAAGTCGAGGCAACTGTCAATCATAATGAACTCGGCAATCTGGGCTTAAGTTTTGACCAGGAGATTAAAATTGTGATGTTCCTCAAAACGCTTTCCGATCAATAACTGTTTGAATGCGCAAGTCGATAGCAGAGCTCATTGTTGAGCTCTGCTATCGAGCAGAGGAAGCGATCCAAAGTTATAAAGTCTGTTAGCTCGACAGAGAAAATAAGTCTGTCGCTCCTTTACAACAGCTCAAAAAATATGATACTCAGTAGTGTATCATAGGTCTTTAGTTTATCAATTGTCATTGTTCTGCAGGAAGTTCAGCCAGGATGTTCCAATCCGTGATCCCTATTTGATTTTTCTTGACACGACCAAGGGTATTTGTTGTATTCACGCGTTTTTTGAAAGCTGTTTCCCGGATTTTTAAAAGAAGAATAAAAAACAGTCCCCTGGCTGCAGATGTATTTCACCGGATAATATTCCGGCTGGGCTTTGTAGGGAATAAGACAGACCAACCCGTCATTAGTAACAGGAGTAATGCTCGATGCTAAACAGATTCACAGTAAAACAACGGATGTACCTTATAATTTTCTCCACGCTGGCATTGTTTGTAGTCATGGTCTGGTTTGCATTTCAAACCGGCAATAAAGCCAGAAGCCTGGGAGTCACCAAGGCTGGTGAAGTGATGATGATCGATCAGCGGGCAAAAGTTAAGGTAGCGACTCATATTGCTGCGCTGGCGATCGGCCACGCAATTGAAGACGTTTCAGATCATGCCCGGAAGATAGAGATTATCCGAAAGATGATAGATGATATTCGATACGAGAAAGACAGTTCCGGATATCTCTTTGTCTATGAACATACCACGTGTGTTGCCTTGCCTACCAAAAAGGAATTACAGGGGAAAGATCTGGGCCAGGCAAAAGACAGGAATGACGTTTATTTTGTGAAAGAATTGTTCGAGGCTGCGAGCAGAGGAGGCGATTTTGTTAAGTTTGTATTCTTTAAGCCAGGTGCCGGTGAAGTTGATAAACTGGGCTATGCTGAAATGATACCCGGAACCAAAATGTGGATCGGTACAGGGGTATATCTTGATAACATTTCGGTATTCCAGAGCCAGATGGAAGATCAGATTGGGGCCAGTGTTAAAGCCAATACAGTCACTATGCTGATCATAGCCGGCCTGATTTTTACCGGTATCATAACACTCATAATATTGATATCATTTGGAATCGTTAAAAATCTCAAATCGATGATCAATAGTTTTCAGGACATAGCTGAAGGTGAAGGAGATCTCACGAGACGTATAGAGATAAAAGCAAAGGACGAGATGGCGGAACTGGCCGGGTGGTTCAACGTGTTTCTTGGCAAACTTCAGGACATGATGAGAAGGATCGCCTTAAACTCAACAGGAGTTGGCGATTGCTCAGAACGGCTTTCTTCGATTTCCATAGAATTGCTTGGCGGCTCTAAAGATACATCTGATCGTACCGCCAGTGTTGCAGCTGCCTCTGAAGAGATGAGCGCGAATCTGACTAATGTAGCGGCAGCGATGGAACAGTCCTCTACCAATACCAATATGGTGGCTGCCGCTGCCGAAGAGATGTCCTCAACTATAAATGAAATTGCGGAAAATGCAGAGAGGGCAAGAGGTATATCCTCAGAAGCAGTAGATCAGGCAAACAATGCTTTCAAAAAGATGAAAGAACTGGGAATAGCTGCTGAAAAAATCGGTAAAGTAACCGAAACGATCACCGAGATTTCAGAACAAACCAACCTGCTGGCCCTGAATGCGACCATTGAAGCGGCACGTGCAGGTGAAGCGGGCAAGGGCTTTGCCGTGGTAGCCAATGAGATAAAAGAGTTAGCAAAACAAACAGCAGGAGCGACCCTGGATATCAAAAATCTGGTGAAGGATGTTCAGGATACGTCCAAAACTACGGAAAAAAGCATTGAGCAGATAGCGTCAGTAAACAGCGGAGTAAACGACATCGTCCGAACCATTGCCGCCGCTGTAGAAGAGCAGACCGCTGTGATCCAGGAAATTGCCAATAACATTGCCCAGGCGAGCAGGGGGATCATGGAAGTCAATGAAAATGTCAGCCAGAGTTCTGTCGTGGCAACAGATATTACCAAGGATATTGCGGAAGTCTCTACCGCTGCCTTAAGTATATCGGAAAGCAGTAATGACGTCAGCGAAAGTGCTCATGATCTCTTAAGCCGATCCCAGGAATTAAATGAGATTGTAGGCAGATTCAAGGTTTGATGTACTTGTAAAAAAGCCCGATCTACGTCGTTGTAGATCTGAAACGAGGATTTGCCGTACCACATGTACTGCCAAATCCTCGTTTCAGATCTAAGCCTGGTATATCGAGCTTTTTCCAGAGTCCATCTTATAAGGCGGCAGCGTAGGCTGAGGCCGCGCACTCGTTTTTGCCGAGGTCAAGCTCTTCGGCTTTCTCATCGTCCACTTGTTCCAGATTGGCGTTGATGCGTCGGATTGCGGCATATTCTTCCGGCTGTTTTCTCATATTGCTTTTGATAAAAGCGAGGAACTCCTCCTGATCGGCAATATTATAGATGGATTCATTTCTTTCAATGGTCTTGCCGAGGCCGGCCGCAAAAGTCAGATTTTCATTTGCCTCCATCCAGCTAATGTAATGACCGGGAAGTACCAGTAGGTTCTTGTTGAAAGTCTTGATCATGGCGAGAGTGCTGAAGAGTTTTTCCGACCACTCTTCCGCCCGGCCTCCCAGGTCCGGCCGTCCAATCGAATCTATAAATATGGTATCGCCGCAGATCAGATACTTTTCATCAATAATATAGCTGGTGCTGCCTGGCGTATGACCTGGAGTAAATACTACCCGAACCTTCGGGCCACCAGCGGAAAAGCTTATCAGCTGTCCATCCTGAAGTTTGGTATAATCGATCTGTGCGCCCGCAAAATCATATTCGTTTGCCAGAAATTTCGCACCGGTCCGGTTTGCCAACTCCCGGCTACCGGCAATGTAATCAGCCTGCAGATGGGTCTCCAGAGTGAAGCGTGGCTGAGCCCCCTGTATTTTGGCGAAATCGAGGTAAAAATCGACATTGCGAGAAGGATCGAAAAGCATCAGGTTTTCGTTATAAACAAGGCCGTAGCTGCAGGAAGCCTTACCTGGCCGGATAAACTGGTAAAGTTGATATTCCTCTCCCGGATTCAAAAGCGTCGGCACCAGCAGATTGCCCCAGGATTTTATACCTCCCTCAAGAAAGCCGACATCTGAAAATCCATGCCGCTCCAGAATCTCGGCCACATATTGCGCACTTCCTTCTTTGGCGCAGACGACTCTTACCGGAAGCTCTTTGGGAATCTTCGCCACACTCTCCACCTCGATCTCCATGAAATCGAAATAGGAAACATTGAGCATGGAGAAGGGATAGGGCGACTCGACTTTAAACCTGGCAAAATCCACCTTGTTGCGGACATCGAGTATAGTGATCTCGACCTTGTTGGTAAGCCAGGTGAAAAGATCCGCTGCAGTGTATTTGAATATACTCATATTTTCGCTCCCTGATGTTGGAAATGGTAAGGGCTTTAGTTGACTGAGCTCGCCCGGCAGGCAGGTTTCATTGCTCCATCCACTCTATTGAAAACGTGATAAACTCATTTCAATTATAGACTAAATATTGAAGAAAAAACACAATTTGTTATGCGGATTTCCTGGCAAATTTTGTCTGTATGTGAGCTTTTACCTGTCGCTCCCCTTTCCCTTAAAAGCGCAGGTAATATTTCATCGCTGGGTTTATGTCTATTCAAGAGACATCGGCATTGCGCCTCCACCGTTTATGTTGTTAATTGATCATCTGAAAATTATTTGTCAAAAAACAGCTGGCTTAGGACTACAAATCCTTTTTGACATCCTGCTAAATTGGGAGACTTTGAATAATGAAGGAAAAAGTATACTGCATTGAAGCAGCCGATAATGAACAAGATGAGTTGTTGTGCGACAGGTTAAAAAATTTGATTCAAGCTGAAAATCTTTTGGGATTCATTGCCGACAGGGATATCACAGCCGTAAAAACACATTTCGGCGAATCTCAAAAACAAGGTTACGCCCGACCAATATACCTGAAAATGCTCGGGGAATATATCAAAAGTATGGGCGGATCTCCATTTCTTACTGAAACATCCACACTTTACAAGGGAAATCGAAGTGACGCCATCAAACATGTTGCTCACGCCAACCGTCAAGGGTTTGATTATGGCTCAACCGGAATGCCCATCATCATGGCCGACGGCTTATTCGGCGATGATGAATACGTTGCTCCTATGAGGGGGAGGCATTATACGGAGGTTCGAATCGCCGCGCTTTTCGCCAAATGCAACGCCCTGGTTATGGTATCCCATTTTACCGGCCATCTTGCCGCCGGTTTCGGTGCAACATTGAAAAATCTCGGGATGGGCTGCGCCAGTCGTAAAGGAAAAATGGAACAGCATTCGACTGCCAAACCCAAAATCATCAAAAAAGAATGTACCGGTTGCGCAACCTGCATCAGATGGTGTCCCCAGGATGCCATCGCATTACAAGATGACGTGGCTGTGATTAACGATCAAAAGTGCATCGGTTGCGGGGAATGCTTGGCCATGTGTCGCTTTGATGCCGTGAAATATAACTGGGGAGCGACTTACGAAGACCTGCAGAAAAAAGTGGTCGAGCACGCCATGGGAGTTTATTCACTGTTCCCGGGAAAATGCCTGTTTGTCAACGTGCTGACCCGAATCTCCAAAGACTGCGACTGCATGGGACATACGTTTGAAAAGATTTCCCCGGATATCGGTATCCTGGTTTCCCGGGACCCGGTGGCCTTGGATGCGGCTTCTCTCGATCTGGTTGAAAAACGGGCCGGGAAATCGTTGTCGCAGCTGGCGTATGACATTCCATACAGATTCCAGCTCGATTATGCAGCAGAACTTGAATTTGGTAATAAAGACTATGAGCTGGTCCTGTTCTGATTGATAATTTGCGCGTCTCGAATCTGAAGTTTTTTTTATTTAGCCATCCATGATTTTTAGGTCGTTACGAGTTTGTCATTGTTATGATTGTTCCGACCTGCCGGTGCGGGTGCCATTCTAAATAAGGTGGATAGAAAAATTTGCAAAATCCAGGTCAAAAGGATAGCCTGACGCCAATGAACCGAAGAATCTCAGCTGGATGGAAGCTTTTTTCCGGCTCCGCCAGACGGCGAATACTTATCAATTTACTTTAAGATTGGTGCATCACGATAATAAACGTCCATGAGCTGAATAAGAAGTTTGCCGACCGGCAGGCCCTTTCCGGTGTCTCCTTTCAGATTGGAGCAGGGGAGATATATGCCTATCTGGGTCCCAATGGGGCGGGCAAGACTACCACTATCCGCATTCTTACCAGTCTTTCCAGGCGGGATGGGGGAGAAGTGCGCCTGAACGGCTATGACCTCGACCGTAACTCGCTGCAATGTAAGGCCCAATTTGGGTTGGTTCCGCAGTATACCAACCTGGATGCGGAACTCTCCGTGACGGAGAACCTCATTATCCACGGTCGTCTGCACCATATGACCAAACAGGAAATTGCTGCCAGAAGCGAAGAACTGCTCGAGTATATGGAGATGAGTGACCGGCGGCAGTCGATTGTTAAGTCGCTGTCCGGCGGATTGAAACGACGTTTGCTGATCGCCCGGGCTCTACTGCATGCCCCGAAGATACTTTTCCTCGACGAACCCACCGTCGGGCTTGATCCGACTATTCGCCGGAGCATCTGGGGAATTATCAAAAAGATCAGAAACGATGGGGCGACCATCTTTCTTACCACCCACTATATCGAGGAAGCGGAATTTCTCGCCGATCGGGTCGCCTTTCTCGATCATGGCAAAATCGTGGTCGAAGACACCCCGGTGCGGCTCATGGCCACCATCGGTGACTGGGCGGTCGACTACCTCGACGACAACCGTCTGCGGACCGCTTTTTTCCGTTCACGGGACGAGGCCGGCGACTACGCCCGCTCCCAGGCGAGCGGCTGCACTGTCCGCCGGGTAAACCTGGAAGATGCCTTTATCGCTATGACCGGGAGAAAAATTTCATGATACGAGGCTGGACCGCCGTCTATCTGCGCGAGTTTTTTATCCTGAGACGACGTCTCAAAAAACTTATTCCCGCCTGGTCGGTGTCGCCGTTGCTCTATCTTGTTGCCTTTGGCTATGCGGTCGGAAAGCATGTCAATGTCGGGGAGCACAGTTACCTGGAATTCCTGCTGCCCGGTCTGATTGCCATGACCAGTATGACCCAGGGGTTCGCCATTGCCAGTGAGATCAATATTGCACGTTTCTACTGGCATATCTTTGACGAATTCCAGGCAGCCCCGATCAGCGACCTGGCTTACGTTCTCGGCGAGGTCGCGGCCGGCATGACCCGGGCCATGCTGGCGAGCGTAGTCATCCTTCTCCTCGGCGGTTGCTTTGGAGTATTTCTTTCCTATAATCTCTGGTTCTGGGCCGCTCTGCTGCTCAACAGCTTCGTCTTTGCCTCCCTGGCGGTAAGTTGCGCCATGTGGGTCAGGTCCCATGCCGACCAGATGCTTCTCAATAATTTCATCATCACGCCGATGGCTTTTCTGGGCGGTACTTTTTTCCCGGTCTCCCAGTTACCCGAATGGGGCCAGATGATACTCAAGGTTTTGCCTCTGACCCATGCCTCCCATGCCGCCCGCATGGCCGCATTCAATGAACCTGCCAATATGATTGATTTTGTGGTATTGGCCTGTGTCGGCGTCGTCTGTTTTGTGGTCGCTTTTCTTTCGGTTAATCGAGCGAGAGTCTGACAAAGCGGCAGCTGATGGAGGATTCTTTCTCAATTGCGACATAGAGCGAGAGACGATTCATGTTTCTCATTTCTCGTTGCCTTATTTGAAATCTCATAGCTCTTCCAGCATATATCTGAGAGCGTCGTTTTTGTTTTGGGGAAGCCAGGCAGCTACCAGCCGGATCGGCTCAATGTCGGCATTTTCTATAGGAATGAACGCGACATTGGGGTGAGGCAGGTTTTTGACGTCACCTGGCATGAGACACACCCCAAACCCCGCACCGATCATGCCTAATACCTCAGACAAACTTCTGGCCTTAAATTTGAAATTCGGTTTGAAACCTGCCTTGCGACAAGCACGGGTTACAGTTTCATTGCGACAGGGAAACTTGTCCTCATCATAGCCGATAAAATACTCCTGGTTTATTTCCCTGAGGTTTATTGAGGAGCAATTGGCAAGGTCATGGGATTTGGGAAGAGCCGCCTCCAAGTTTATTTCCTCTATTGTGGACATCATGAACTCTTTGACATAACTGCTGCATGGGTTACCGATAAATGCCAGGTCGATCTGGCCGAGACGCAGGGAAGCGATTTGATCTCCTGGTGAAAGTTCATTTAAATCAACTGCAATTCCCGGATTTTTATCCCGGAACAACTTCAGTTTATCGCCCAAAACAGAGCCCAAGGCGGTGGGGATGAACCCGATGTCTAATTTCAGATGAATAGCTTGAGTCTCTTTAATGCTGCTCAACGCTTCCTCGCATTCTCGCAAAATCTGCTCAGCGTGGAGAAGAAAAGATTGTCCGATACGGGTGAGAACGAGGCCGAATTGGTGGCGGCGGAAGAGGTCTGCTCCTAGCTCAAATTCCAGGTCGCGAACGCTACGGCTGATTGCGGGTTGGGAAATATGCAGCTTTTTTGAAGCCTTGCTGAAGTTCAATTCAGTTGCAGCGGCCACAAAATATCGAAGTTGTCTTAGTTCCATATCTTATCCGATATACGAATTAGTTATACACGCTCAAAGAAAATGCTTTATTGACGATCCCTCTGCCAAACTTAAAGTCTTTAGCGAAACATCCCGCACCCGGGAAAAAGCATTTACAGAAAACAACTTACATCGAGTTTGTGCGGCTTTTGCCCTCCCTTAGGTCAATCCGGGTAGTTTTTGTTTTTCGGAAATTGAAATATAAGTCACAGAAATCCGGGAAATGGCCTGGAAAACGAAGATTGATGTGACGAGTTATACAGGTAGATAGGATCTTTTCCTATAATGTAAGTCAAGATTGAATATTTGAAACACAAAAAACCTTCCGCCAAGCTGTTCGACCGCAGCTTCGGGTAAGCCAACCATCCGCGTCACATACCCGAAACAGCCCTCCATAAAAAACAGCATAGTTTAGATCACTTAACCGAGGAACTAATTTTTTAACAATCCCAAGTCACAGACCAGTGACTTCCCGGTATGTGGTTGAGAGATGTCACTGGCTAACCAGAACAAAACCTGAAGAGGTTACTGTCATGAAGACACCTGATTTAATTTTATATAACGGCAGGATAACTACTCTCGATCCTGCCAGGCCCGAGGTTACGGCTCTTTCCGTAGCCGATGGCAGGATTGCCGGCTATGGCGGAAAAGAACTGAAGGCTCAAGCCGGCAGCAGAACTACACAGATCGACCTGAAAGGCAAGCGAGTCATCCCCGGACTCAATGATTCGCACCTTCATGTGATTCGTGGCGGGCTCAATTTCAATATGGAACTCAGATGGGATGGTGTTCCCTCACTGTCCCTCGCCTTGGAAATGTTGCAGAAACAAGCCCGACGCACCCCGCCTCCGCAGTGGGTGAGGGTGATTGGCGGCTGGAGCGAATTCCAGTTCGCCGAAAAACGGATGCCCACCCTGGAAGAAATCAATGCGGCTGCACCGGATACCCCGGTTTTTGTCTTGCATCTCTACGCCCGTGCCCTGCTGAATGGCGCGGCACTTAGAGCTTTAGGCTACAACAAGAAATCGCCCAATCCGCCGGGAGGGATGATCGAAAGAGACAGATATGGCAATCCTACTGGCTTGTTGATCGCTGAGCCGAATGCGCTGATTCTCTATGCTTCCATCGCCAGAGGTCCAAAACTCGATCTTGAAGATCAGCTCAACTCCAGCCGGCAGTTCATGCGCGAACTCAACCGCTTAGGCCTCACCTCTGCCATCGACGCCGGTGGCGGAGGCCAGAACTATCCAGAGGATTATCAGGTTATAGAGACCCTGCATAAAAATGACCAGATGACCATTCGCATTGCCTATAATCTTTTTGCCCAGAAACCAGGAGAAGAACTGGCCGATTACCGTCGCTGGGTGGAGATGGCCAAATACGGCCAGGGCAGTGAACTTCTGAGGATGAACGGTGGCGGTGAAAATCTGGTCTGGTCGGCGGCAGATTTCGAAAACTTCCTCCAGGTCCGGCCTGAGCTGCAACCGCAGATGGATGCCGAACTGAGGGCCGTGGTGGAACTCCTGGCGCATAGGAAATGGCCGTTTCGTATTCATGCAACCTATGACGAATCGATTTCAAGATTTCTGGATATCTTCGAGGCGGTGGACCGGGAAATTCCTTTCGGCGGGATGCACTGGTTCATCGACCATGCAGAAACGATCAGTGACCACAACATTGACCGCATCAAGGCGCTCGGCGGCGGCATTGCCATTCAACACCGTATGGCCTATCAGGGCGAGTATTTCATCCGCCGCTTCGGCATTAAGGCAGTGCAAACCACTCCGCCGATCAGGAAAATGCTCGAAGCCGGTCTGCCGGTTGGTGGCGGGACCGATGCCACTCGGGTGGCCAGCTACAATCCCTGGGTTTCCCTCTATTGGCTCGTCTCAGGTAAGACGGTCGGCGGAACCGCAATGTATCCGGACAATAACCGCTTAACCCGGGAAGAAGCATTAAAGTTATGGACTGAAGGGAGTGCCTGGTTCTCTGCGGAAGAAGAAAAGAAAGGAGGGCTTTACCCTGGACAATTTGCTGATCTGGCCGTTCTGTCGGACGATTATTTCACCGTTGCCGAGGACCAAATCAAAGGGATAGAGTCGCTGTTGACTGTGCTAGGCGGCAAAGTCGTCTACGCTTCAGGAGAATTCGGCAGCTTTGCGCCACCAGCTCTGCCGGTCAGTCCGGATTGGTCACCTGTTGGTAGCTATGGTGGCTATCATAACAACCGGGCAACTCTCCCAGCTTCCCATCACAGGTGTTTTGACCATGCTCATGCCAAAAAGGAAAAGCTGAAAGACACACGGTTCTGGGGAATTGGCTGTGACTGTTTTGCCTTTTAATCAGGTATCGTCAGGAAAATAAAAGGAGATTATCTCATGCCTATATTTACAACTAAAGACGGCACAGAAATTTACTATAAGGACTGGGGAAATGGCCAACCTGTTGTTTTCAGTCATGGCTGGCCATTGAACGCAGATGCCTGGGAAGATCAGATGTACTTTCTCGCGTCCCACGGCTATCGCTGTATTGCCCATGACCGCCGCGGACACGGGCGGTCAAGCCAGCCCTGGGAAGGCAATGATATGGATACATACGCCGATGACCTGGCCGAACTCGTGGTATCGCTTCGTTTGGAAAAGGCGATCCATATCGGTCACTCGACGGGGGGCGGAGAAGTGGCCCGGTATATCGGCCGTCATGGAACCGGGCGGATCGCCAAGGCTGTCTTGATCGGAGCGGTGCCGCCCTTGATGGTCAAGACGGCGGCCAATGCCGGAGGGCTGCCTATCGAGGTTTTTGACGAGATCAGGGCCAATGTGCTCCAGGACCGGTCGCAGTTTTTTATGGATCTGACGATGCCGTTTTATGGCTATAATCGCCCAGAGGCTAAGGTCTCTGAAGGTGTCCGTCAATCTTTCTGGCGCCAGGGAATGATGGCCGGGTTTCCTGCGGCCTATTTTTGTATCAAGGCTTTCTCCGAAACTGACCAGACTGAAGATCTGAAAAAAATTGATGTACCAACTCTCATTCTGCACGGCGATGACGACCAGATCGTCCCCATTGGCGCATCGGCAATACCAGCTTCAAAGCTCATTCAAAAAGCGGAGCTCAAGGTCTACCCGGGAGGAGCCCACGGTATCTGTACAACCAGGAAAGACCAGATTAATAAGGATCTGCTCACCTTTATTAAAGGTTAGCAAAACTCCTGCATTTGCCTGCGCATTTCTCGGCAGGTATGCAGGGAAGAGGATGATACGTTTCCACTATTAATCAACCACTACTCTATATACGAGGAATCAGATCATGAACTATACGGAATTGCTCAATCCGGTTAATTCGGCTGTTATCTTTATCGATTTTCAACCGCAGATGACTTTCGGGGTGGCAAATATTGACAGGCAGACCCTATTCAATAATGTGCTGCTCCTGGCCAAGGCTGCCAAGATCTTCCGGGTGCCGACCATTCTCACCACGGTCGAGACGAAGTCGTTTTCCGGGAATATGTGGCCCCAGTTGCTGGATATTTTTCCAGACCAGCAACCAGTGGAAAGGAGCTCGATGAACTCCTGGGAGGATAAAAAATTTGTCGATGCAGTCAAGGCGACCGGCAGGAAAAAGTTAATCATGGCAGCACTATGGACTGAGGTCTGTCTGGCCTTTCCGGCCCTGGATGCCATTAAGGCCGGCTATGAAGTCTATGCCGTTGAGGATGCTTCTGGGGGCACCAGTGTTACTGCGCATAATGCCGCTATGCGCCGAATCGAGCAAGCGGGCGGGGTACCGATGACTGCTCTTCAGGTGCTCCTTGAATACCAGCGCGACTGGGCGCACAAGGAGACCTATGATGCTGTATTGGAAGCAGTGAAGGAACACTGTGGCGCCTATGGGCAGGGTGTGGAATACGCCTATACCATGGTGCACGGCGCTCCGCCAAGCCGCAAGACAGGTAGGTAACCGCCACTTAGATTATAGCTTATGGCAGCCGATGGTGCCGCGCTTCACAATGCCATTGTCTGCCTTTTCTTCGACTATGGCAATGTCTTTGACTATGAAAAGGAGAAATCATGAAAATCACCATGGGAATTTTCGTTTGATGTCCCTCGTGGATAAATCTCTTATCGGGCTCCTGACCGGGTTTCTCATTGGCGTTGCCTGCCGGTGCTTTGATATTCCGGCTCCCACCCCGCCGTGGCTGATTGGATTATATTTGGTGGTTGCTATGACCTTGAAATTTATCGTTATCGAAAGGCTTTTTGCCCCATGACATCATCATTGCTCCATCAATCCACTTCTACTGAAAAAACCCCATCGGAATGGGGCCCTCTTGCCCAACCGCTTTTTCGTGCCCTGTGGTTTGCCACAGTAATTTCCTCCATCGGCACCTGGATGCACGACGTCGGGGCTGGATGGCTTATGGCCAGTCTGGAGTCATCACCATTGATGGTCGCTCTGGTCCAGGCTGCTTCAACCATTCCGTTGTTTCTGCTGGCCCTGCCGGCAGGCGCGCTGGCAGATATCGTTGACCGGCGCCGGCTGTTATTGGCCGCACAGGCGGTGATGTTTGCTGGCGCCTTACTTTTGGGAATTTTGACTCTCTTCGGCCAGACCACTCCATGGGTGCTGCTCATCTGCACCTTTCTGATCGGAGTGGGGACAGCTCTCAATGCTCCCGCCTGGCAAGCCATTATTCCGGAGCTGGTCGATAGAAAAAATTTATCTTCGGCTGTTGCTTTAGGCAGCATGGGCGTAAACGGTGCCAGGGCTGTTGGGCCGGCACTTGGCGGTCTGGTGATCACGACTATGGGCCCGGCTATGCCTTTTCTCCTTAACGCCGTCACATTTATCGGTGTGACGGTTGTCCTGTTCCGCTGGCGCAGGCCTCCGGCGGCGTCAGGCCTGCCTGCCGAACGGCTTTTTACAGCAATGGCGGCAGGGATGCGTTTCGTCTCCCACTCTCCGGCCCTTTTGGCTGTGCTGGTACGTACCGCAAGTTTCGTGCTGCCAGCCAGTGCCTTCTGGGCTCTGCTTCCCCTTATCGCCAAGCGGGAAATGGGACTCGGTCCCGGCGGATATGGTCTGTTGCTCGCCTTCTTTGGTGTGGGTGCAGTCGGTGCAGTATTTCTGCTCCCACCGCTACGTCGAATATTTGGTATCGACTGGGTAAGTGCAGCCGCCGTGGTCCTCTTCTCCGCAACTCTCTTTATCTTGGCCTTGATACCTGGTTTTGCTGCCGCCTGTCTTGTCATGCCGGTTGCAGGCGCAGCATGGCTCAGCCTGCTCTCGTCGTTTAGTACTGCTGCTCAGACCTCGGTCCCATCCTGGGTACGAGCGCGGGCCATGGCAGTCTATTTTCTTTTGGTTTTCTTCGGCAGCATGGCAATTGGCAGTATTTTCTGGGGGGCAGTGGCCAACCGTGCCGGAATTTATCCGACCTTGATTGCGGCAGCCGTAGTGTTGCTCCTTGGTTTGCCTGCTGTATTGCGTTTCAGGTTGCTGGCCGTCGAGGGACTGAATCTTTCTCCATCCCTGCACTGGCCAACCCCGACAGTAATCGAGGAACCGGATCTAAGCGAGGGACCGGTGCTGGTCACCGTTGAATACCGGATTCCTCCGGAACAAGTGTCTGATTTTTTACTGGCGATGGAAGACTTACGTATGGAAAGACGCCGGGATGGCGCCATAAGCTGGCAGCTCTATCGTGACCTCGGCGAGGCCGGCCGTTTTGTTGAAAACTTTATAGTGGAGACCTGGGGGGAGCATTTGCGGCACCATGAACGGGTGACGATAGAAGATCAAAAACTCCAGGAGAGAATCAGAAAATTCCATCTCGGGGAAGACCCGCCGCTGGTAACCCACTTAGTTATAGCAGAGAATAAATAAAGTGCCGGCACGGCAAAAAAAATGAAAAAACAAATGCGGCAGCATTCCGCTGGAATTAATCGGATCAAAATCCGATCCGTACTTTTTCCAGAAAGACGGGTAGCGTACCCCACATGCAGTCTATCTATGCTGAATTAGGACGTCTTGAATTTTCTCGTGTCGGGTCAATGCTCAAAATTCAATTAGTGGCATCGGTGTTTCTGCTACCGTGAAAATGATTTATAGTTTAGTACGCGATGATTAATTGAGGTGAGCAGAAGAACTACAGTGCTCAAAAATTGTCAGGGAAGGCCGGAGGATCCCAATGAACTCGGAACCACATTTAACAGATCTAAAGGAATTGGCAAAAGAGGCAGGCAAGATCCTTGCCGAAGGATATGAAACCCGGCACCGGATTGATTTTAAGGGAGAAATAGATCTGGTCACGGAAATCGACTATCACTCCGAGGAATTCATAGTGACGGAACTGCAGCGCAGGTTTCCCGGGCATCAGGTACTTGCCGAAGAGGGCGGCGGAAATGCCGGCGGCCGTCATCAATGGTATATAGATCCCCTCGACGGAACCGTGAACTACGCCCACGGGGTACCGGTATTCTGCGTTTCAATAGCCTATGCCAAGGATGGCGTTCCTACTATGGCGGCGGTATTCGATCCGTTGCGTGATGAGATGTTTACGGCAGAACGCGGCGGGGGAGCATGGTTAAATGATCGCCCTTTGCTGGTCAGCCAGGCGACCGAGCTACGCCGCAGCCTGCTGGTTACCGGTTTTCCTTACGATATCAGGGATAGCGAGCAGAACAACCTGGATAATTTTATTCGTCTGTCGAAAATTACCCAGGGTGTGCGCCGTTTAGGATCGGCAGCCATTGATCTCTGTTATGTCGCAGCCGGACGATTTGACGGCTATTGGGAACTTTCCCTCAAACCTTGGGATCTTGCCGCCGGTATTCTTATCGCCTCCGAGGCCGGTGCCAAAGTCACCAATGTTTTGGGGGGAAATGATTGTCTGACTCCACCATATTCAGTCATCGCCGCCACCCCGGTTATACACGCCAGGCTATTGGCGGAGCTGCTGTCATCACCATAGAATTTTCTCAGTAATTTCCAATTTACACCTCTGTGCGTAACAAATTAAAATATCAGGATGGCCAAAATCGCCGGTATGGTCAATATGGCCGCATACAGGCTTAGGATACCAGAATCCAGGTATGCGCCAAAAACTGCTGCCTGCTAGCCGGGCTGCCGGAAGAGAGGTGACCGAAGGTACCGATTTAGAATAAACTTCTGCATTGAGATAAAAAAAATGTTCGCTCTTCCTGTCATGCTCCCCAAGAAAAAATGTTGATCATAATGCAGATCATCCTGGCTCACTCTTGTGGAATTGCTTATCATAGAAACTTCGAGTGTCTATTTAATAACCGAATTAATCATAAGAGCGGCATGAATCCAATTTGTATAGTAGACGATCAACCCTACATCTGTTCCACAATTTCCGGCATTTTGAAGGATGAAGGATATCAGGTCATCGTATTTTCCGATGCAGAGAAATTCTTAAGGAGTCTTGATACTATCGAGCCTTCCCTGGTTATGCTGGATATCTGGTTGCCGGGCTTGGACGGTTTACAACTTCTCAAGTGTTTACAAGAGCGGTTCCCTACACTCCCCATCATCATGATGAGCGGACATGCCGGCATCGAGACGGCAGTTTCCGCCATAAAAGCGGGCGCTTACGATTTTATGGAAAAACCGCTGCATCTGGATGTCTTACTCGATAAGGTGCAATCAGCTATCAAGCATCGACCTGCCAGGATCGGCGCGACCCTTCCATCGGCTGCGGAAATCGGGCTTGTCAATGACGATCTTGTGATGCCCGCCGGCATGGTGGAGGTGATGGATTCCCCTGAACCCCAACGTACCCTTCGGGAGAATGTCGTCCTCAACGGTGTGGGGCTTCTGAGCGGCAGGAAAACAGGTGTCATTCTAAGCCCTTTGGGAATTAATGAAGGTATCGTCTTTCAAACCCTTGACGGAGAAACAATCCCGGGACATATCACCTCACTGGAGAATTTTTCCCAATCCTTCTCAGCAAAGACCTTCTCTGCCAACTCCACCACGCTGGTCAACGGCAGGCAACAGATACGCACCGTTGAACACCTGATGGCGATCTTTTCCTCATACGGTATTACCAATGTGCTGATAAAGGTCGATGACGAAATACCGAACATAGACGGCTCCGCCAAGGATTTCTGCGACCTGGTGGCACAGGCGGGGATAGAAGAACAGCAGGCTTGCGCCAAAGTTGCCGTCATCCGCCGGAAGATAGGGGTAGGAAATGATGACATACATGAAAAACACCTCTACGTGGAACCTTTTGAAGGGTTCGAAGTAACCATGAGGGTTGATTTTCCTCCGCCCATAGGTGAGCAGGATTTTACTTTCAATCCCGAAAAAGATTCTTTTGCAAAAGAGATAGCCCCTGCGCGATCTTTCAATACCTTTGAAAATATCGAAATGGCCCAGAGACTTGGCAAGGTTGGCGGGGGATATCTTAATTCCCATATCATTATGTACCAGGGTAAGGTCATAAATACCGAACTTCGTTATCCCGACGAATTCGTCCGCCACAAAATACTGGACCTGATAGGAGATCTCTATCTGCTTGGTTTTCCCATTAAAGGACGTATAACCGCCAACATGACCTCTCATGGCCACAATCAGGCTTTGGTGCAACACTTGTACCAGGCTATCCGGAGTAGTTCCGGCTCGGGGCGATAGACGCGATCACGCATCATGCCATTACTCCTTATATGTATTCGTTAATGTTATAAATAATTAAAATCAGCAATGTTTTGTCATTTCTTTTAAGAGAAAAGGCTTTGACAAAATCGTAAGCTGATTTTATATTGTGCGCTCCAACCTGCGGGATTAACTCAGTGGTAGAGTGTTAGCTTCCCAAGCTGAAAGTCGCGCGTTCGAATCGCGTATCCCGCTCCAGAAATTTCAACGGGATAATAGCAAGTTATTTGCATAACTTGCTATTATCCCGTTTTTTGTACCTGTGCCTGAGAGGAAACAACCTCGTTTCTCAGCGGATGCAAAATCACCACCGAGAGTATGAGAATAGATCGTCCACCCGGCAATTTCGGCTCCGGCAATCCTTGGAGAGGAATTCGGTAATAATTCCTGCTCAATAAGTGCAGCCATCCGCAGACACGCTTCATCGGGATGGACAATCTTATTATCTTTTTTCTGCATCAAGACCATGAATTTTCCCTCATTTTTCACCTGCCCGGCTATGCCGACAGCGCCGCCCCCCGACCGGGATCGGTCTTTTTCTCTACGCTATAGGCAAACATCGGAATATAGATCAATGTAAGTATCGTGCCGATCAGCAAGCCGCCGATGGCGACATCGGCCAGAGGCGACAAACGTTCAAGCCCGACAGCCCATTCCAGGGCAATGGGGATCATGCCGGCGATGGTGCCGAAGGCCGTCATAAACACCGGACGAAAACGCACACTGACGCTTTCGAGTGCCGCATCGAAGGGGGCGTTGCCCGCTTTGCGGTAGTGCTGGTAAAAATCGATGAGCAGGACCGAATTTTTGATAATGATCCCGAAAAGCAACATGATCCCGACCATGCTCGGCATACAACTCGGCTTGTTGAATACCAGCATTCCCCAGGATGCGCCGATCATCGAGAGCGGCAGAACCAAGACCATGACTATGGAGAGCCGCACCGACTGATAAATGGCGATCAACGCCACCAGCAGCAGGATTATGCCGATGCCGATGGCCTTGATCATCCGCGTAAAGCTATCCTTCATCTGCTTGATATCCCCTTCCTGCCGCACTTCAATCCCCGATAGATTAGCCTGCCGCAAGGCTTTCACGGTATCTTCGGTTAGAATGGAAACCGCTCGCTGGGCGCGATAACCGGAGACGTCGAGGGAATAGAGCAGGTTATTGCGTTCGATTTTACCCGCGGTTAGATCATAGCGGATGGTCGCCAGGGTCTCGAGCGGCACGGTGCCTTTGGGCGTTTCTATCGGGATGAGGCGCAGGCCCTGGAGATGGGTGTCAAAGGGCCGATTGAAATAGAGCCGGACCGGCTGCGTCTGCATGGAAACCAATTTGCCGCTCAGCGAGATCGGCATGCCCGCCAGGGGGAGCTGCGCCGCCAACTGGGTTGGCGTAATACCGTAGGCCAGCGCGCGGTTGGAATCGATTGCCAGTTGTGCTTCGGTGAAATCCCGGTCCCAGCTGGTGTTGATCGAGGTGAGCCCCTTTACCCGGGCCATGGCCTCCGCAGCCACATGCCCGCCCTCGGGCAGGTGATGATAATCCTCAGCCAGCAGACGCACATTCACCGGGGCTTTGATGCTCGACATCGGTGTTGCGCCGAAATCGTAGACATCGACGGCCTTGACATTACGGAGTGCACCCAACTGCCGGCGAATTTCATCCTCGATCCGCCATATTGATGCATCCCGGGCAAAGCGGTTGGTGCAGTTGATGGTCATCATCGCTTCGGTCGGTAGCGACCCCGAGCCAAGGGAGAGCACCCCCGGTTCACTGCCGAGACTGACCGAGCTCATAACCACATCCGGCCGCTTATGTAGCCAGTCCAAAAATGGGGTGAGCCGTTGTTCCGCGGCTTCGACGGTTTCGTTGGCGCTGAAACGGATGTGCGCCTTGATAATGCCGGTATCCATCGGCGGCATCAGATCGCGGCCGATTACCGGCATGATTGTGCGTACGCTGAGACCGAGCAGGACAACGACCCCCAGCGTCATCAGGATTCTTTTCAGCAGCGAATGACGCCCCGCGGAAAACCTAAGAATGGCAAGATAGGGCGAAACCAGACGGCCGAAACTCTTCTGATAGATTGCCTCCAACCCCTTCTCGAAACGGGTTTTGCCGCTTCCCTTGCGATACAGGAAAAAGCAGATGCTGGGAATAAAGGTGATGGAGAGAAAATAAGAAACCAGCAGGGCGATGATCAGGGTGGAGATCAGCGGCCTGAAGATCTGTTGCGGAAAATCCCCGACGAAGAGAAAGGGAAACATGATGGCAATGGTTGCCACCGTGCCTGCGAACACCGGAGCGATAACCTCCTTGGTGCCCTGGACGATCGCGATCTGAAGATCCTCTTTCAGCTCCGAGAGGTGGCGTTCGATATTTTCCAGCACGACCACCGCATCGTCCACGAGCATCCCCAAGGCGAGAATGATGGCGGTATAGATGACGATATTCAGTTCGCCGCCGGTCATCCAGATGATGGCGATCGTCGCAAAAAAGACCATGGGAATCGAGACCAGGGCGGCGGCAACCGCCCGAAGATTACCGAGAAAAAGCAGGATGACCAGCAGGGTGAAAATAACCGCGTCGCGCAACGCCTCCAGCATGTTGCTATTGGCCGTCTCGATCAGGGTGCGCTGGGTGTCGGCAACCTTGAAATTGATCTTGGGATAGCGAACGGCAAGTCTCGCCATTATCTTCCGAGCAGCCTTACTGGTTGACAGGACCGACCCACCCGGCGCGCGCTGCACGGCAACCGCAATCGCTTGCCGGCCGTTGCCGAGGTAGCCGGAAAATCGGCTCTGATGCTCCCACCGGACCGAGGCGATATCGCCCAGAGTGACATTCGGCGCCACCGGCAGCCGCTTGAGGTCAGCCATCCCATCGCGTTCGCCGTACCAGGCAACCGTAAAAAAGGAGTCGCTCCCCTTGCTGAAACCTATCGGTAGATCGCGATTGAGATTACGTATCGTTGCCCCGATCCTGTCCAGGTCGATGCCATGGGATTTGGCGGCAAACGGATCGATCGAGATGGTGACGGCACTCTGGTAGCCACCGAAGATCTCGACGTTGCCGATCTCCGAGTTGCGTAATAGGGCGGGCTTGATATCGCTTTCCGCCAACCTGCGAATATCATCCAGACTCAGATCGCCATCGGAGGCAGAAAGAGCAAAGACATCAACCGGCAAGATGAACGAGCCAGCCGTGTAGATCGAGGGATTGACGTCAGCCGGCAGCTTGCCCCGGACCTTGCCCACCGCATTGTTTACATCGACTGCCGCCGCATCGAGTCCTTTTTTGTATTCAAATTCGGCGGTGACAATGGACATGCCGGCAATATTGGTCGAGCTGACCTGCCGGATCAGCGCCAGCGTCGAGAGTTCCTGTTCAATAGGTTTTGAAACCGTCGCGGTGACCACGTCGGGAGTTGCGCCCGGAATCTGGCTTATGACCATAACCGTCGGCCGGTCACTGTCGGGAAAGAGATTTTTCGGCATGACAATCAGCCCATAGACACCGAGAATGAAAAAGCCGGCGATCAGGCTGTACAGGAGGTACGGGCGCTTATGAAAATATTCGAACATGCTTTTCTCTCGAATCAGGATGATAAACTCGTAAAGACCTAATATTTCAGATGGCCGCCATCAGGATTGACTATGCGCGGAACGGATCATAACCGGCACGCCGGAGGAGGCCCGCAACAGGATATCAGGTTTTGCCGAAAGCAGAGTGCGCCCTGCCAGGTCTTCCGTAACCGTTACGCCTTCGATTCCCCGCTGCTTGATGGTCACCGGCAGTTTTTTTACCGCACCATCGGCGTATATGAGAACCGAGGTTTTTCCCTGAACGGATAGGAGGACATCGTCAGGCAACAGGATATCCTGACCGGAAAAGACAATGACCGAAACGTTCTGAAATTCTCCCTCAACCGCCGAAGTGCCGGCCGGCAAGGCAGATCGGTACTCGCGCAGCCCGCTTGGCCCGGCCTGGTTTTTTGCGGTAAGCGGTAACAATTGATCGGCCAGACGAATGTATGCAGCGGAAATGGTCGCAGGAAGTTTGACGTCGAGATACAGCCCGTCTGCCGCGGAAATTTTCACCAGAGGTTTGCCCGGCACGGCCATATCTCCTACCGTCACCAGACGGGCACTGAGTATCCCGTCAATCGGCGAGATTATGGACATATAGTCGAGTTGGTTGTCGATTTCCTTTTCGTTCTGGACCAGTTCTTCACATCCCGACCGGAGCATGGAGATGCCGCTCCTGACCGACTCTATCTGCGCTCTAAGCTGGGCGATTTCCGTCTCTTCCTTGGCATACTGCTCGACTGAAGCGCCTTTCACGTCAAGCAGTTCTTTCGTCCGGGCATGGCTGCTCATGGCATTTTCCAGAGCAGTTCGCAAAGCCTTGAGGCTCTCCTGTTTGCCGGAGATATCGAATTCCAGGCTGGAGCGCTTGAGGCGCAGCCCCTGCTTTTTCGCCTGCAGTTCCTGGTCATCGATACTTACCAGCAAATCGCCTTTATGTATGGTATCTCCCTCTCTTTTGGCAAGGCCGTTGATCCGCCCGCTGACCTTCGTCGAAAGAGTGGTGGACACGTCCGAGGAGACAATCCCCATGGCGGGGAGGCTCAGGGTCACGTCCCCGCGGCTCGGCACCATCGCCTCGACCACTACCGGCAGGACAGTGGCGGGCGGCACCTGCGCCAGATCATGTTTTCTCTTGCGAAATAGTGTTCCTGCGGCAATCACCACCAGCATAACCATCAAAATGAGAACGACTTTTCTTTTCATTCGACAACTCCTTTGAGATCATCGCCAAAGAGAACAGCCTGACGACATATTACCTGCCACCAGTCCCGGTTGGTCTGACGGACAGCGGCTTCGGTGTCGAGGACCTCCGTTTCGTTCAGCAGATATTCCTCGGTGGTGAGACGTCCGCTACGATAGGCCACCCTGGAAATTTCGAGGACTTTCTTACTGTTTTCAAAAGACTTCCGTGCCAATTCCATGGACGTTTCGAGAATCGGCAATTGTTGGCGGAGGGTGTCAGCCTCGGCCGCTACATCAATCTGGGTCTGGGCAAGACGTTTTTTCTCGCGATGCAACTGGTTTTTAGCAAGAGCGATAGAGGTACTCAGGCCCTTATCAAAAAGAGGCAGTGAGACATTGATGCCGAGGTAATTGTAACTGCGATCGATGGACTCATCGGTGTTATAGGCGGTGCCGTAGTTTTCCGTGAGTGCGCCAACCAGCTTGACCGTCGGATAGTGTTGATCCCAGGTGCGCTGAACCTCTTTTTCAGCAACCGCGACACTGGTCTGTTGCTGTTCTTCCCGCAGGATTTGTCCTTCGACTACCGGCCGTTTAAGGGACAGAGCGACAAACTCCACGATGTCCAGGCCGGTCAGCTGCCTGAGCTGATTGATCAGGGACAGACGCTGCAGCCGCAAATCGTTTTGCTGTTTTTGCCGGATATTCATACTGGTTTGCAATTTGAGGAGTTCGGACTCGGGAATACGGCCGTTATTGACCGCCATTTGCAGGTCGTCATGGGTTTTTTGCAGCGACTGGATACGGGCGGCAATAGCCGCGTCAAGGTGCGTAACATAGGCCAGCGAGGCATCGACGGAAACCACCTCTGCCTGGCGAGTCACCACGCTCATGGCATGGCTAAGTCTGCTGAGCTGCCGTAATTGTTTCACCTTATCGGCCAGGGTATACAAGCTCTTGACAAACAGCGGCATCTCCACCTTCAACCCCACGCGCTCGATTTCGTCGGAAAATGGAATCGAATCCCCGGCGACGATGTTAATCTCGGTCGGAGGCATGGGGCGCAGGTTGGTCGGCGAGTTGTACCTTTCGTAACTCGCGATGGCGGAAAGTTTTGGATAGAGTTCGGCCCGAGCCTGCTCCAGCTGTATCGATGTAGCCTTTGTTTCCAGCTCGCTTGCTTGCAGACCCGGCAGTTTTTCGACCGCTTCGAGCAGCTTCGTTATATTCAGCTCACCCGCCCAAAGCTGCGAGGCACAGATGAGGATGAGCGCTATGCTCCATAGATATTTCATCAACTCTTTCTCCAGCAGGATCATCTATTTTAACTTGAGACTTACGCCCCGATAAACGGTTGAACAACAAAATAGACGCCGAGCAAAGCGATCAACATCCCGGCAAGCCGTCGAAAAAACCTGCCGCCCTGCTGCCAGGCGCTGTTAGCCAGCAGACGTTTGACCATGGCGGTGGAACTGCCGGCGACGATGATGGGGATACAATGACCGATGGCGAATACAACAATAAAAACGATACCGGTGAGCAATCTGTCCTGAACCGAAATGATGGCCAGGATCGGGGCTATGAAACCGAAGGTGCAGGAACCGGACAAAATCCCATAGGCGAGACCCAGAATCAAGGCGCCAGGGAGCCCCTTGATGGTCAGTTTGGCCAGGAGCCCGCCAGTGAGCGAACACTTCGCCACCCCAAGCATGTCGAGGGCGACCCAAAACAACAGGAGCCCCACGGCGATGGACCAGTAGGGCCCGATGTCGCCAAACATGCGGCCAAGCAGCGAACAGACCACTCCAATGGCGGCGATGGTGATGAACAATCCGGTGGTGAAGACTACTGCGTACAGTATGGCCTTGCGTCCTTCAACCAGATGATTCTGACCGCCGACATAGCCGATGATCAGGGGAATCGAGGCGAGATGGCAGGGACTGAACAAAACGCTGATCGCTCCCCACAGAAAACAGCCAAGGCCGCCGAGAAGAAGGCCCTGGCTCATCCAGCCGTTGGCGGTCAGGAACAGTTGCTCCATTGCTCAGTTCACTCCCAAATTCTTCAACTCGGCAACAATTGATTCTTTATCGAAAAAACCTTCGTGGCGGAGCGTCTCCTTCCCCGATGCATCGTAGAAGATCTGGGTTGGAATAACCCTGATGCCGAATTCGCCACCAGCCGATGGATTCTCCCAGACATCGATGAAGACGATAGCCGCCTTGCCGTGATACTCCTTTTCCAGTTCCTCCATGATCGGTGCCATCATTTTACAGGGAATGCACTTCTTGGCGCCGATATCTACCATCGTCACCTTTCCTGGAACCGGCGCCTGGGGAATCACCGAATCTGCCGCCAAGGCTTGGCCGACAGCAAAAAGAAAGAGGAAAGCCAAAAGAGTTATGGCGGCGGTTATTTTGCGGCTGTGTATTTTCACGTTTGTGTCTCGCAATTTAATAATTTTTAAAGATATATTTCCGCCTTATCCATTACTTTCGATATATTCGCTTCGTTGACGGTGGTCTGGCCTTTTTCAAAGCCCAGATCGGTTAGCCGGATATGATTTACTTTCTTGAAGCCTGCTTCCTCGAGGGTTTTTTTAGCACAGTCAAGGGTGCAGCCGTCGATTGCCAGCACGGAGACCGCAGCCTCGGTCGATTTGACTATGCCGCTTACCTTGCCGCCGATCCCGGCGAGGCAAAACATCTTTCCCTTGCCGCTGTTCGTCAGTTTTCTTGCCGTCCGGTCGGCCAGTTCCCCCACATCGGCGGCACCGGAACAGGAAAATATCGCCCGGGGTCCCTTACTTACACCACAACCGCAACTGCATCCTGCCTGCATCTGTGTCATCTTTTTTTCTCCTTTAATGTAGTTGTTTACTTGAGCATTCCCTTGATCTTCGCCAGGGAAGGCACCTTTGCCGACAAATTGGCGGCGGTTGTGACGTTATCCGCCAATTGGGGCATTTGGTCTTTGTTCTATTCCACAGATCTTTATCCTTTTATATTTGGCAATATAACCAAATATAGACTAAAAAAATTATCTCTTCAACAGCTCGATATGGGTAATCGCCGTCGCATGGATGACCTCTTCGATACACGGCATAAATTGCAGGATACAAGGCACCTTCAGTCTGTAAAAGACCTGTTTGCCGCGCTTTTCGTCGATCACTACCCCTGCTTGTTTAAGTACTGACAAGTGCTTGGATATTGTGGAAAAATCCGCATCGATCATGTTGACAAACTCACAGACGCATTTCTCGCCACCAGCCAGCTGCTCCGCCATCCACAAGCGAGTCGGATGTCCGAGCGCTTTCAGCACGTTCGCCTTCGCTTCATACAGGACTTTTTCTTTTTCCGTCACGATAATCTCCGTTTGTTTATTTTTATATTTGGTACAACAACCAAATATAAAAATCAAGAAAATTTCTGAAGAGGAAGACTCCTTATTAGCGGTAAATAGCACATTGTTTTCGTCCACCAATTTTGATCGACTCGTAATAACCTAAAAATCATGGATGGCTAAGCATAAAGCTTCATATTCGAGGCACGCAAAATTATCAATCATTCCGAAGTACAAGAGGTCCATCGAAATGATTGATAATTTGTGGCAACGAAGAAGGTGAAGAGTTTTTACGACGCCATCAATTTTATCCAGCCCTGGTTTTTTGCGTGAAATTAGAGCTGGTGATGAAATGGATGGGGAAACACAGCAAATATGTTACAATTTATAAACATCATCTCAGTCCGCAATTCTTCGACCCTTCGGAAAACCGTACGCTGAAAGCCATGGATTGATATTTGCACAGCTGGATGCAGGACAATTCCCATTATTGATTTGTAAGGAGACACCGCCGTAATTATCACCATTCCGGAGACCATATGAAAAAAAGTATATCGATTGTCGAGGATGAGAAGATTCTCCGCATCTCATTGGCCGATGCGTTGAGGTGCGAAGGTTATATCCTTAAAAATCAAATCTTGCTGTATAGTTTGGTTACAGCTTTTCTTTTACTGGGCAGCACTCAATCATGGTCGGAGCCATCCATTCAGCCGGAGCCATTCTATTTCGCTGTTTCGGCAATGGCCTCACCTGCCCGTACCCTGGTGCATTTTTCCGAATTGGAGACATACCTCTCGGCCAAACTCCACCGTCCGGTTCAGTTGAAACAACGGCGCACCTATGAGGAGATTAACGACCTGCTGGCCCAAGCTGATATCCAAATGGCCTTCACCTGTACAGGTGGTTACATCTCAGGCACCCAAAAGTTTGGTCTTGAGCTTTTGGCTGTACCGGTCATTAACGGCAAGACCTACTATCGCTCGTATATTGTGGTCCGTAAGGACAGCAAAGCAGATTCATTGGCGGATCTAAAAGGACATGTATTCGCTTATGCCGATCCCCTGTCATTAACGGGCTATATTTTTCCTGCCGCCAGAATCAGGCAGATGGGATACCAGAAAAAAAATTTTTTCAAACAGAACTTTTATACGGAAAGTCATGATAAATCCATTGAGGCGGTGGCCCGGGGCGTTGCCGATGGTGCGGCTGTGGACAGCCTGATTTTCGATGCTCTCGTTGCTGCTTCGGATCCCGCCGCCGTCAAGCTCAAAGTCGTTGAAAAATCAGAGAAATTCGGCATGCCTCCGGTAGTGGTATCGCCAAATATCGACAAAAACCTCAAAAATGACCTGCTCAATGTCTTACTCCAAATGGCCGATGATCCCACGGGGCGGGATGTCTTGAAAAAATTGGGCATGGACGGCTTCACGGTACCGGATCCAGCCCTCTATAAATCAGCATTACTTCTGAATACTTTTCTGAGTGAGTAGTGTGGGTTCCAATGCGACGATGGCTGTCCGATGGTATGATCGAATAGCGCTGCGCTTATCGCTTTCCATTGTACTGGTCATTTTAGTGACCGCGGTGACCATTGCCTCTCTTATTCTACATGATGAAAAAAACACCCTGGAACATGATCTTCGCATCCGAGCCAGGCAACTCAGTGAAATTATGGCGGGTCAGGCCATCGAGCCTCTGCTGTACGAGGAGAATTTCACTCTGTATACGCTGATCCATTCCTATCTGAACATCCCGGATTCCATACTGATTTACGGTAGTATCTATAATACACATGGAACCGTTCTCATTTCCCAAAAAAAAGCTTCATTCAACGGCGAAATCGCCGCCTTACCTAACCCACCGCCCCGTACTCCGTCGTTTCAGTTCAATATTGAACAATGGTCGGCGGAAAAGTCGGCAGATTTTCTGCTGCCTATTATCGCTCATAAGACTGATGTCATTGGTTATCTTCGCCTTGGCTTTTCCGTTCAACCTCTGATCGACACGCTTACCTTGGCCAGGCATAAGGTATGGATTGCAACAGTGGTAATCTCCTTCTTCGGTATATTGGCGGCCTTACTGATTGCCCGCACCCTCATTCATCCGGTATTGACGATAAACAGTGCTGCCCTGCGCATGGGCGAAGGCGATCTGGGGCAGGAAATCCAGGTGACCGGTGTCGGTGAAATCCGTCAACTGGCTATGACCTTTAACAGGATGTCCGATCGCCTCAACAAACTGATTGCTACAATAAAGGCTGCCCAGGAAAATCTGGTGCGAACCGAAAAACTCTATGCCTTGGGCGAATTTTCCACGGGTCTTGCACATGAAATCAAAAATCCCCTCACTTCAATTAAAATGCTGATGCAACGGGCCCTTGAGGAGAAAGAGCCCCTCTGTAAAGAGGACATCGAGGTAATTGTCGAGGAACTGGATCGAATCGATCTGACGGTCAGCCGTTTTCTGCAGGGAGCCAGGCCTTCGGAATTGATTCTTAAAACAATGGATATCAATCGGATTATATTGGATGTTGTCGCCATCACCCGGACCAGAATCGAAAAATCAGGCATCCGGCTTGAAACCAATCTGGCCCCGGATATCCCTCCCATACAGCTTGACAGTGCCTCGATAAAACAAATATTTTTAAACGGCATCCTCAATGCGCTGCAGGCCATGCCCGATGGAGGCGTCTTGACGATTGCCACCGGTATGAGAGATAATGAACTGCATTGCATGCTTACCGATACCGGTTGTGGTATCGCTACGGAAGATCTCAAGAATATTTTTGATCCGTTTTTCACCACCAAGGAGGAGGGTACAGGCATGGGTCTCACGGTAGCCTGGAACATTGCTCGTCAACACGGAGGTCGCCTCGATATCGACTCTCACGTGAATCAAGGAACATCGCTCATTTTGGTCCTGCCCTATGATAAAACTGCTCATTGTTGATGACGAAAAATCAGTTCGCTACGCCTTTCAGCGAACATTCGGCGACCAATATGAAATTCTCACCGCTGAAAATGGCGAGGAAGCGGTGGACGCCGTAGCTACCTTAGGGCCTTCGGTTGTGCTGATGGATATCCGTATGCCGAGGCTGAACGGTTTGACCGCATTGAAACTCATCCATACCCGATATCCCCGGCTGCCCGTGATCATGATGACCGCCTACGCGGATTCGGCTACAGCCATGCAGGCGATGCAGGACGGTGCCTTCGATTACGTTGTCAAGCCCTTCGATAACGAAGACCTTCGCCGGGTTTTGCAGAAGGCCCTGGCCTCGGTCAAGCTGCAGGGGACCCTGCAGTGCGAATTTGAGGTCTCGGATGAAGTGCCGCCGGAGGGTGATTGCATTGTCGGGGCCAGCCCGGCCCTGATCGAGGTCAGCAAAAAGATCGGCATGGTGGCTGCTGCCCAGCTGCCGGTTCTCATTACCGGTGAAACCGGGGTCGGCAAGGAATTGGTGGCTCGGGCTATTTTTCAAAACAGTGGCCACCACCAGCGCTGCCTGATGGTGGTGAACTGTGCCTCCCTGCCCGATGAGCTTGTCGAAAGCGAACTTTTCGGGTATGAATCCGGCGCCTTCACCGGTGCCGTCAAGCAGAGGGTCGGCCGCTTCGAACAATGTGACGGCGGCACGATTTTCCTCGACGAAATAGGGGAGTTATCCTTACAGGCCCAAACAAAGATTCTCAGGGTTGTCCAACAGGGTACCTTTGAACGGTTGGGCGGCAACCGGCAGATGGTAACCGATGTGCGTATTCTCGCCGCGACCAATAAAGATCTGGCGGCAATGGTTCAGGATGGCGCTTTTCGCGGAGATCTCTTTCATCGGATAAATGTGTTCAATATCATTATTCCTCCCTTAAGGGCACGACTTGACGATCTGCCGCTTCTCATTAAATATTTTATTTCCCGTTACGGCCGTCAGGTTTCGCCGCCGGTGACGGGAATAACGGATGAGGCTGTGGCTTTTTTAGCCGGATACCAATGGCCCGGAAATATCCGCCAGTTGGAAAATGTCATTCGACGAGCCACGGTTCTTGCCAAAGCAAGATTTATCGGCAAAGACGATTGCGTTATCGACAACGCCACACCGGCAGAAGATGTTTTTGACCTTGCCGTTACCAGCCGGGTCGAAGAACTCTTTGCCCGCGGTGAATCACGTCCCTATCATCAAATTTTGACAGAGATGGAAACCTTGATGATTAATAAAGCGCTTGCTATTTCCCAGGGCAATCAGGTACACGCCGCCGATTTGCTGGGGATTAATCGTATGACCCTTCGCAAAAAAATGTCTCTGCTTAAAAAATAGACAGCAACTGTCTATTCTCTCGGCAACACCTCCCGTCTAATTCTGTTTTTTCCTTGTAATTACAGGAAAAATTTTCTGGCACATCCTGTGCACATACTCCTCCAGAACAAAAGTAGATCTAACAGGGATCGCAAAATCAACCTTGCGCAGACCAAAAACCGAGAGGAGAAGTCAATGGCCCTAATCGATGTTGAACGACATGAAATCAGGCAACAGATGATGGATGATCTGCAGCGTGCCTTAAAAAAGCCTCTGGCAAAACGGCACTGGGCGATGGTTATCGATCAGGCAAAATGTGTTGGCTGTACCGCATGCACAACAGCCTGTGTGGCTGAAAACCACTTGCCGCCCGGCGTAGTATATCGGCCGGTAACCGCGACCGAGGTCGGTAAATATCCCAATGTCCGAAAGACATTCCTGCCGCGGCCCTGTATGCAGTGTGATGAGCCACCCTGTGTCAAGGTCTGCCCCGCCAGTGCCACCCGGAAGCGGGCCGACGGCATTGTGGAGATTGATTACAACCGCTGTATCGGCTGCCGCTACTGTATCAGCGCCTGCCCCTATGCCGCCAGGACCTTTGATAAAGGTTTTTTCTATACCGACGGCACACCGGAGATTATGCAATATGAAAAAGATCCTTGCTTTGAGTATGGCAAGGCATGGCCGCGCCGGGACCGCGACAGCTCGCCCATCGGTAACGCCCGGAAATGCACATATTGCATTCATCGGGTGGAAAGGGGCCTTCTGCCGGCCTGTGTTACTACCTGCATAGGAGATGCCACATATTTTGGTGATGCAAATGACCCGCAGAGCCTTATCGCGGAGCTTCTTGGTTCCTCACGAGCCAGGAAACTCCGGGAAGAGGAAGGAACCGAGCCAACAACCACCTACCTGATATAAGAGGAGGGATCATAATGAAAAAAGCAATTAAAGGACTGGTGTGGCTGATCGCAGTGGCCGGTTTCGGCGTCGGTCTTTACGGCATCTTTTTACGGTTTACCACGGACCATCGTTTGACGGATTACGGCTCCTACATCCCTTGGGGGCTCTGGGTTGCATTCTACATCTATTTCATCGGTTTATCCGCAGGCTCTTTTCTGCTTTCCAGTCTTGTCTATGTTGCAAGAATTGAGAAGCTCGAAAAGATCGGCAAGCTGGCTCTTTTTACGGCCCTGGGCTGTCTTGTCGCCGCCCTGCTTTCCATCTGGCTGGATCTGGGGCACATGGCCCGGGTCGGTAATGTTCTGCTGCATATGAACCTCCATTCCATGATGTCCTGGATGGGGATTCTCTATTCGGCTTATTTTGCCCTCATTGTGGTCGAATTGTGGTTTGCCCTGCGTATCGATCTGATCGAGACGGCCAATACCGGAAAATACGGTTCAAAATTTTTGGCCGGGATCTTGACCTTTGGTTCAACCGATACCTCGGCTACGGCAAAGAAAAAAGACCATGCCCTGCTCAGAATCTTAGGTGCCGTGGGCGTCCCGCTGGCCATCGCCTTCCATGGAGGCGTCGGTGCCCTGTTTGGGGTCATTCAGGCCCGTCCGCATTGGAACAGTGGCCTCATGCCTATTGCCTTTCTTATTGGTGCCTTGGCCTCCGGCGGTGCCCTGCTGACGGCGGTTGTCTATATCTGGGGACCGAGTGAGAATAAGAGACAGCTCAATGATATAATGCAATTCCTCGGTCGAATTATCCTGGCTCTGGTGCTCTTTGACTTCCTGTTGGAGATCGCGGAGATTCTGGTAAAGCTTTACTCTCTGGCTCCCGCCGAAAGACTCCCCCTGGAGGCAATTTTGAGCGGCCACTATTGGTATGTCTTCTGGGTTGTTCATTTTCTGTTGGGAGTTGTTATTCCCGTCGGCATTCTCTTTGCCAAAGCGGTTCCTCAAGGATCACCGGACAAACCTGCAGGCGGGGCAATTGCCTTTGCCTGTCTTCTAGTGGCCGTTACCTTCATTGCCGTACGTTTTAACATTGTCATTCCAGCCCAGATCAACCCGGAGATCCCGGGTCTGCAATATGCCTTCACCGGCCCGGGCCTGAAATTTACCTATCTGCCGACAATGATGGAATGGCTGGTATCAATCTGGGTTACATCTTTTGGTATCCTGATCTTCCTGTTTGGCGAAAAGCTTCTGCCCATTGTCAAACCGGAAAGCGGGGAGGTGGCATAATGACGAGTGCGAAAGACAAAAAGAGAGAGGATAATATGGATTCCATTGAAATAGACGGCGTAAAAATGAGCACGACCCGCCGCAATTTTTTAAAAAGCAGCGCCTTTTTCGGCGGGGTTCTGGCAGCCAGCCAACTCCCGGGACTGGAGCTGTTCTCAAATAGCATCGCCCGGGCAGCCGAAAACTTTGCTGCCAACACCTATCCTTTTGACAAGGCGGAAAATGCCATCTACAGCTGCTGTCTACAATGCCATACCGCCTGTACAATCAAGGTAAAGGTTTTCAATGGCACCATGGTCAAGGTTGACGGCAATCCTTACAGCCCGGTGAACATGCATCCACAGCTCGCCTATGACACGCCGCCCGAGAAAGCGGTACTCTATGACGGTCGTCTTTGCCCCAAAGGCCAGGCCGGGGTGCAGACTCTTTATGACCCCTACCGGCTTCGCAAGGTCTTGAAACGTAAACCAGGTACGGCACGAGGGGACGGCAAGTGGGTAACCATTGATTTTGACAAGGCTGTGGCTGAAGTCGTCAACGGTGGGGACCTCTTTGGTGAAGGTCATGTTGAAGGCTTGAAGGACATCCTGGTGGTCCGTGATCCGAATCTGATGAAGGCCTTGGCTGCCGATGCTAAAAAAGTGGCAAGGAACGAAATGACTGCAGCACAATTTCAGGCTCTTCATCAGGCCGATCTTGACAAGCTCATCGATCCGGAATTTCCCGATCTGGGACCAAAGAACAATCAGTTTGTGTTCCTGGCCGGCCGCATCGAACATGGCCGAAAGGAATTCTCCAAACGCTGGCTGAAAGATGCCCTCGGTTCAGCCAACTGGTTTGAGCATACCACCGTCTGTGAGCAGTCCCATCATATTGCAACAAAGAAGTTCAGTTCCTCCTATAAGGGTGGAGAATATCATCCCGGCTTGAAGGAAGTATTTGAAGACTATAAAAACGGCCCGGAGCATTTTAAACCCGATGTACCCAACTGCGAGTTCATCATATTTTTCGGCACCAGTCCCTTTGAGGCCAACTTCGGGCCCACAAACTGGTCCTCCTATATCACCAACGCCCAGGCCCGTAACGGCCTGAAGTTTGCCGTGGTCGATCCTCGCTGCAGCCATTCCGCGGCCAAAGCGAATTACTGGCTGCCGGTGAAGCCTGGCGGTGATGCGGCGCTGGCCTTCGGCATGATGCGCTGGATTATCGAAAATACGACCTACAACGAATCCTACCTGCGGGCGGCAAACCGCAGCGCCGCCAAAAAGAACGGCGATACCACCTGGTGCGATGCCACCCACCTGATCCTGTTGTCGGAGGACGGCAAAACCGGCTTGAAATTTCTGCGTAGCGATGATGCCGGCTTGAGCAAAGAGCACAGTCTGCTTGTCAGCGTAAATGGTCAATTGACCTCGCTTGATCCCTATAAGGAGGACGATACGCCGCTGGTGGCTGATCTCTATGCCGAGGGTGAGGTAAACGGCATGAAATATAAGACCGCTTTTGCCCTGTTGCGCGATCTGGTTATGGAACACACCGTTGAACAATGGGCGGATCAATGCGGCATACCGGTTCGGCAACTGGTGGAGATCGCCCGC
Source organism: uncultured delta proteobacterium (assembly GCA_963835305.1). Classification (GTDB taxonomy): domain Bacteria; phylum Desulfobacterota; class Desulfobulbia; order Desulfobulbales; family Desulfocapsaceae; genus Desulforhopalus_A. The sequence continues at coordinate 600,642 of CAWIEU010000001.1, read as the reverse complement.
GAGTTCACCGATCATGGCAGAAAAGCCGTGGCCGATCTGTATCGCGGTCCGGTGCAACATACCAATGGCTACCATAACGCCCGGGCGATTCTCACCTTGAACCTCATGGTCGGCAACGGCGACTGGAAAGGTGGTCTGACAAGTGGTGGCGGCCATTGGCATGAAGACGGCAGTAAAGCCGGACAACCCTTTCCGCTGTCGAAAATGCATCCGGACAAACTCGGGAATTTCGGCGTCAACGTCAGCCGGGAAAGCCTGCGCTATGAGGACTCCAGCCTCTTTTTCAAACACGGTTACCCAGCCAAACGGACATGGTATCCCTATACCGGCAGCGTCTATCAGGAGGTGATCCCCAGCGTTGCCGATGGCTACCCGTATCCAATCAAGGCGCTCTATCTGCATAAGGGCACCCCGGGGTTTTCCGTGCCGGGGGCTAATGCCGTCCTGGAGATCCTCCGGGATCCGAAAAAGATCCCGCTCTTTTTTGCCGACGATGTCGTTATTGGCGAGTCCTCCATGTACTGTGACTATATCTTTCCCGACACCGCCATCTGGGAGCGATGGGGAGCCCCGCATGCCGCTCCGAATATTGCCACCGTCTGCAGCAAACTCCGCCAACCGGCAGTGGAATCCCTGGTAGAAACCTGCAGGGTTTTTGATCGGCCCCAACCAATTTCCATGGAGTCCGTCATGCTGGCCATTGCCGAGAAACTCCAGACTCCGGGTTACGGTAAGGATGGTTTCGCACCCGGTCTTGACTTCCGGTCACGCGAGGATTTTTTCCTGAAGATGGTTGCCAATATCGCCTATGGCGATAAAAACGGCCAGGATATGGTCAAGCCTGCCTCGAGTGAGGAAGTGGCGATTTTCCGGAAGGCCCGCCGTCATCTCACTCCTGCCACCTTTGAAGAAAAGTATTGGAAAAAGGCCGTGGGCAATAAAGAAGACCTGTGGCTGCGGACGGTCACGGTTCTCAACCGTGGCGGACGTTTCGAAGATGCCGGCGGCGCCTACCAAGGCGCGTATATGAAACATCAGTTTAAGAGCCAGTTTCACATCTTTGCCGAAGATGTCGCTTTGGGCAAGCACTGCATGACAGGTGAACACCTGCCCGGCATGCCGATCGTTCAGGAGGTACAGGACGCCGCAGGAAAGATTGTCACCTTTGACAATCGCTATCCCTTTCACCTCTTTACCTATAAGCATGTGCTCGGTGGACAGTCACGAACCATCGGCGACTATTGGACGATGGTGTCCGAGGCCGGCCAGAACTATGTCTGGATGAACAGTGTCGACGCGGAACGCCTGCGGCTGAAGGATGGTGATCAGGTGCATCTTGTCAGCCCGGATAACCAGAAAGGAACTATTCCAATTACAGCCAAAACGACCAAACGTGTCACAGGCATAGTCAGCGTAGTCGAGGGAATCAGACCGGGAACGGTCTGCGCTTCCTGGAGCTTCGGCCATTGGGCTTATGGAGCAAGCGATGTCGATGTAGACGGTCAAGTGGTAAAAGGCGATGCCCGCCGGGCAACCGGAATCTGCCCTAATGCGGTTATGGCCGTCGATCCGGTCGTAAAGAATATGTGCCTGTCCGATCCCATCGGCGGCTCGTGTTCTTTCTACGATTCCTTTGTCGATGTGGTCAAGGCTTAAGGAGAGAAGCATGAAGCACCTGTCCTCTTTGTCGACAATGCTTCTGATTTTCGGACTGCTTTTGCAGGGCGGGGAGGCGTGGTCCGCCTCCCCGCAGACACCGGATCGGGAAAATACAACGACCTCGCCCATAGTCGAGGCGGATCTGGCCTTCAGGCACTCGAATTATCCCAGGGCGATTGAAATTCTGCGCAGGTACTTGTCTGCGTCTCCCTCATCCGCGGAAGTCTGGAATCTGTACAATCGAGTTCTCTTGGCCAAAGCCGGGGATGACTACCTCTTGACGATACCGAAGAACCGGTATCGTGTCGAGAGTCACTGCCTGGCAGTGGATCTTCAAAAGGGGAGCAGAGACTATTTCCTTCTCGACATTCGTCAACCGGAAGAATTTGCCAAGGGCCATCTTCCCGAAGCGATCAATATCCCACTTCGGCAGGTGCTCAACCATCTCGACCGGCTGCCGACACCTGAATCGGGGAAAACTCTACTCGTTATCTGCCGCAGCCAGCATCGGGCCAACCATGTCCTGGTGATACTGCGAGAGCTTGGCTATACAAATACCTTTACCCTGCGAGACGGTTATGCCGGCTACCTTTCCTGGCTGAAAAATTCGCAAGGCAGCAAAAAAAACAGCGCTTCCTGCCCGGACAGGATTGATGGCTCGGGAATAAGAGCCGAAAGCGCCATCCCGGTTGCTCCAGCGAATAAAATTACAGGAATCATTTCCGAGGCGGATTTATCGTATGCGGGCAACCATTTTCACCGGGCGAGCACTCTCTTGCGACAGGCTCTCAGCCAGTTCCCGGAATATGAAGAGATATGGACAAAATATAATCGAGCTGTGTTGGCGGAGGCCGGCAAGGAGTATTTACAAGCCATTCCGGAGAATCGTTACCGGGTCGGGATTGCTGAATTCGCAGCGGAATACAGTAAAGGTCCGGGGCTTGGAAATTACTTTCTTCTCGACGTCAGGGAGCCGGAAGAGTTTGTTGTAAGCCATATCGCCGGATCAATCAACATTCCTTGGCGAACCGTGCTGCAGCATATTGAATTACTGCCCAAACCCGCCTCAGGCAAGATTCTGCTCATTATCTGCCGCAGTCAACATCGAGCCAATCATGATCTCGTGGTGCTTCGCGAACTTGGATATATCAATGCCTATACCTTGCAAGGGGGCTATGCTGCTTATCAGACCTGGCTGAAAAATAATTCACCCCAACAAAATGAAAACAGCGATGGGCATGGTGCCAAGCCACTTTCACCAGTACCGGACACAGAGAAGCCGGAAGACTTTGGTTGTTAGGACTATGGCTTGATCGAGAATTCTGAAGACCAACCTTCGATGGGTTGCCGGCCTATCGGAGTTTCTATATTTCAGGTTCAATTCGCTTGGTTGATGCGTTTCATCCAGAAAACCGAAGAGACGGCAAGACAAGAAATATAAATTTCCTGTTCTCGTTCTCTCTTTGCATGAAAGGAGTGTACGCATAATTGCCGACAACTACCAAAACTCCATTTTTATGGTAACCTGTAAAGGAGTAGTAAAAACAGTGCGAAAAAGACTTTAAAACGATAGGATGAAGGAAGTGGTTCAGGTCGCTTTCGGTGGACAGAAATGTATTTCGGCCTCTGAGGAAGCAAGTAGCCGGCCCCATCCATTTGAAAAGGAGACTTAATGAAACTGATCAGTCTTGTGGGCAGTCCCCATGGTGAAAAAGGCAATACGGCAAAGCTTACCAGGGAGGTGCTGAAAGGCGCGGAGTCCATGGGGGCCGTGAATGAGACCATCGTTCTCAAGGGAGATACAGTAGCTCCCTGCCGTGGCTGTGACGTCTGTCACGTTAAAGGTTTTTGTGTTCAGAAAGACAGCTTTCGTGATGTTGTTCGGAAGATTTTAGATGCCGACGGCCTGGTTCTGGCAAGCCCTAATTACATCTTTTCCGTAAGTGCTCAGCTCAAGGCATTCATGGACAGATGCTGCGGTATTCTCCACTGCCAGAGCTTCACAGGCAGATACGGGGTATCGATTGTCACATCAGGTGGCGGTGATGAAAAGCCCATCGCGGAATACATGAACCATTTTCTCATCTCCACTGGTATCGTTCCGGTGGGTTCAGTCTGGGCTACCATGGGCTTGATCACGGGCGATGAGTTCCCTGAAGACATAAAGAAAAATGCCTTTGACCTGGGTTGCCGTCTAGTCGAAGCCTGGAAAACAAAAACCGTCGACCCGGAGGTGAAAACAAAAATGGACGAGTTTCACCAGCGGATGCGCTCGCTGATGACCTGGCGGAAAACGGAATGGCCTTTTGAGTACAACTACTGGCTCACTCACCATGGTCTCTAGCGGATGGATTGAGCGAGTTCGTGTCAAAAATTAATACGCACCGTAATCGATGTACAGATTAACGATTACTGCTGCCAAGCCGCATGTTCCGTGCGCTTTGGTGAAAGGCATCGGTCTCATCTTTGCTATCACAGGCATCATCCTGTTCACAGTATCACGTAGGGGCGGGAAGCCTGCCATTCCTTTAATCTCGGCAGAAGCCGGCCTGCCATTCCTGGAGCCAGGTAAAAATGTGGATCGAGCAGGTTCTCAGGCACCAGCGGGTACCCTTCGCTCGCAGCGATTTTTGCGAGCTGGGTGCCCGGGTAAATACGGACACCTGCTGTAAGCCGCAGGCTCTCAAGGTTCAAAGAATCAGCAAAGGCCAGGCTCCTTTCCACCGATTCCATAGTTTCGCCAGGACCTCCCAGCAATAAAAAACCCATGCGCTCAATTTTGTGAATGGCAAAACGGGTTGCAATCGCCCGCACATCTTCCAGAGAAAAACGCTTATTCAAGATTTTCAGCATTGGCTCGCAGCCGGTTTCAAAACCCAGACTGATCTGCCTGCAACCGGCTGCGGCCATAAGCTCAACCAATTCCTCATCAACATTTTTCGGATAAATGATACACCGCCAGTGCATCTTTAGACCTTTTTCAACTATCCGGCGGCATATCTCCTTGGCATAGGCTGGAGGGAGATTGAAGGTATTATCGACAAAGAAGAAATTCGTGTATCCAGCCTCAACCCAGTCTGCAAGCCAGGCAACAACAAGCTCAGGCGATCGTTGCCGGAGAATGGAGCCTTCAATGGCCGGTGTGGAACAATAGCTGCATTTGAGTGCACAGCCTCGTCTGGTTTGTACCGGAATCCAAGGGTCATTATTTTTGGTGGCGGAAACGGACAGGATGCTGTCGTCCGGCAATGGTAACTCATCAAGTTTCTTCGCAAGTGTTCTTGGCTGTTGCCGGCCATGATTCCGAATATGCAGCCCAGGTATCCCTAATAAGTCAGATTTTTTTTCCAGGTGAGTAAGCAGAGATGGGAAAGCGATTTCCCCTTCGCCCTCAATACCCATGTCTGCCCCAAGGTAGGCAAGCGCACTTTCAGGAAAGATGCTGTATCCAGCGCCACCAAGTACAATCGGCACATCGGTCTCTGCTCGACAGGTTGTCACCACCTCCTTTACTTTGGCAAGAAGAAATCTCGGGTTTTCGATATTCTGGTCGTCTATATTTCTCACTGAGATGCCGACACACTCCGGCCCCAGTTTTTTGATTGCTTGGGAGAGTATAGCCTCGGTGTTCCTTTCAAACATCAGATCCAGCAATATAACTTCATGCCCGGCCTTTCTAGTGGCCGCCGCAACACAGGCAAGCCCTAAAGGCATTGCAGGCATGTTGAACTGCTCGGTATTGGCTGAGATAAGTAGGACTTTCATGAAAGAACCTCTTTGCCGGTTACACGGTTTTTTGCCGCAATAGGTGCCAGGCGACTAGTAATTGCTAGATCCCGGGCTTCCCCGAAATGGTCCTTTCCAAAGAAGGGCCACTGATCCGATGCATTTAAACTACCTTCTCAAGATAGCTTTCGCAATTTTTTTGTGTCACTAGCAATATTCAGTTTTTCCGAGCTCAATCTGCCAAAAATCCAGGCAAAAAGTATGCTTATCGCCACAGTTGCAAGCCAGGTGGGAAATGCCCCGTCACCGGCAAGCCGCTGCGTCAGGCGGGAGGATGATGAGGTCCGAACCAAGGATCGGGCCAATAATCAGGCCGCTCATCCTGATCGGGCCTATTGCTGTTTTCTCGTTCGTCGCCGGTTATTTATCGATACGGAGTGAGATAGGTGATTGATTTTTATACTATCATTCAAAGGTAGCCTCTTCGAGGCCATGGCCAACGCGTATCCGGTTGAGAAAAATAAACCATTGATCAGACGGCACCCAGATTCTGAACAGGTCACAGCAAGCCGCTTCATGGCTCATCCTCTCCTTGGTTACACGATACAGATAGATAAAGGCGGAAACGCGCATATTTTTGGCGCAATGCACCAGAATTTGGCGTTGTTGTCTGTGTAGGCTGCTGAATATGTTGCAGAATAGGTCAAAATCCTCTTCCTGCGGCGACTGCCAGTCCACCGGGATATGAAAATAAGAGATGCCCTGGCTGGTAAGGATGACGGCCTCCCGGTCCACCGCATCGTCGGAAGTGGGCAGGGCAAGATTGATGACTGCCTGGATGCCGTGCTGAGCCAGCCGACCGAGTTGGGCTGAGCTGGGCTGGCCTGCGGTGTGCAGTGTCTCCGACAGCTTAAGGTAGGCCTGGATAGGAGTGGTATCTGCTGTAGGGAGCATATTTCCTCACTTTATCTAAACCATCTTCCTGGGAGTTTTGACGGTACGTTCATTGACAAGGTTGCCTGTGTTTCTGGTCGACGCCGGCTCAAAAAGCAGGATTTCCACTTCGTTATCGGCAACTGGCATGTGTGGCACGGTGCGGGGAATTACCAGAAACTCGCCAGGATCAAGTAAGATTTCACGATCTTCAAAGACTATGGTGAGCTGGCCGCTTAGCACCATGAACATCTCGTCCTCCTCTTCATGATGGTGCATGACAAACTTTCCTTTCAATTTCGCAAGTTTTACGTGCTGACCATTCAATTCACCGACTATGATCGGCTGCCAATAGTCGGTGAGAGTTGCCAGCTGGTCAGCAATATTGATCTTTTTCATTTTTTGTTTCCTCTCTTGGTGCAGTTAAAATATCTATGGTGGATTATTCAGCCTGTGTTATGATTTCCTCCTAATATTAAGGTATTGTGAATTATTTGCCAATTTTCTTTATCAATCGGAGCGTTCTATTATTTCGAACGGATGCCATGGAACTTTATCAGTTGAGATCTTTTCTGGAAATTGTTGCCACCCGGAATTTAACCAGGGCTGCCGCCAACCTGCATATCAGTCAGTCTGCCTTGTCCTCTCAGACGCGTCTGCTCGAAGAGGAGTTTGGCGTTCAGCTGTTTGAGCGTTCCGCCAGGGGTATGTCCCTCACCGAACGGGGGCGGATACTCCATTCATATGCTGAGGATGTGGTGAGTGCGGCAGATGCCATGGGGGCTAAGGCAAAGGAGATCAGCGGCCGAAATTTTGGTACTTGCCGTATCGGTTTGAATACCGACGGTACTTTCCTCAAGGTCGGCAGGTTGAGCAGGGCGCTGGCAGCAAATCTGCCCGATGCAAATTTTATTTTCGTATCGAGCCAGACAATCCGCACCCCCGAAATGCTCCGCCAGGGGCTGATAGATATTGGCTTTTTTTTTGGAGATTGTGCGGATCCGGGCATTGACAGTGAGATTCTCTCGACGTTTCGCATCGCCATCGTGATCCCCGAATCGATACTTCCATCCGGAAGCCGGCTCGACTGGCCGCTTGCCGCTTCGTTGCCTTGGATATGGTCCGTCTGTGACTGCCCTTATTACCAGATTGTTCAGGAAAAAATGGATGCCTTACATCTCGCTCCCCACAAGGTCGTCGATGCCATGGACGAAAGCGTGGTCCGGGAACTGGCCCTTGACGGCCAGGGACTTGCAATACTGCGCGAAGACGAGGCTATGGCCGCCGTGCGGCAAGGCGGGGTATGGATCTGGGATGATGTGCGTTTCACTCTTCCGCTGCGTCTTGGCTGGCTGCGCCTTTCCGGCGGAAAAGGCTTACTCGCTTCCGTCTCCCTGACTATCGAGGAACTATGGCAGGAGGGGAAATCGGCCAATTGATGCGCGGAAAATAGATGCAGCGCCAAAGGTAAAAAATAGTATCTGGAAATTTTGAGGTATTTGACTTATGTTAGGATGCTTCCTTATCAGTATCAGGGTAATCGTTAACCACCGCTCCATATACGCACCGCCAAACCGTCGGAAATAGACGGGCGGGTTTGGAACCCGCCCTGGGCGTCGGTCGGTGCTTTTAGCTTTTGGAGCACTGGTGAAGGTTACATATCAGGAAGCAACACCAAGAAAAGACTTTTTTCCAACATTTACAGACCGGAGCAGTGAACAAAATGAACATTAAAAGAGTTGTCGACGATATCTATCGTCTCTCTGTCAATATCGAAGACAAAGACTATTTATTTGAAGGGATATGGCCTATCCCTCATGGCATTTCCATTAACGGCTACCTGATAAAAGCAGAGAAAAATGTCATCATCGATCTGACCCAGAACATTTTTGATTTTCCCGAAGAACTCACCCGGCAGATGAAGGGAGTGACGCTGGGTGTCGAGGATATCGACATTATAGTGCTTAATCACATGGAGCCCGATCATTCCGGCTGGCTCAGGGAATTCTGCCGGAAAAACAGCAAGGCCGTCATTTACTGTACCAAGAAGGCGATTCCGCTGTTGCAGGCATTTGCCGATGTCCCGCCTGAAAGGGCAATTGCCATTACCGACGGCATGACCCTGGAGGTTGGAGACTACGAGCTGCAATTCTTCGACACCCCCAATATTCACTGGCCAGAGACCATGATGACCTACGAGCGTAAACGGGGAATCCTCTTTTCCTGCGACGCTTTCGGGTCGTATGGCAGCATCGACGAGGAAGCAATTTTCGATAACCAGATTTCCCAGGAAAAACACGAGTTCTTTGAGCAGGAAGCCCTTCGTTACTATGCCAATATAGTTGCTACCTTTTCTGCCTTTGTTCTTAAAGGGCTGGAGAAATTAAAAGGCCTGGATATCAAGGTGATCTGTCCTTCCCACGGCATTATCTGGCGGGATAATCCAGCGGTAATCATCGAGCACTACAAGCGCTATGCCGAGTACAGTAAGGGACCGGCGGAACGTGAAGTGACAGTTGTCTGGAGCAGTATGTACGGCAATACCAAACAGGTGCTGAATCTGGTCATCGAGGTTTTGCGGGAAAGAAATATTCCGGTGCATGTTTATCAGGTTCCCGGCGACGCACTCGGGGGTATTCTTGCCAGTGCCTGGAAATCGGCCGGCTTGATTTTCGGCATGCCGACCTACGAATACAAGATGTTTCCTCCCATGGCTCACACCATTGAAGAGTTGATGGTAAAACGGGTCACCAACAAAAAAGTATTTCGTTTCGGCTCTTACGGATGGGTAGGGGGCGCCCAGAGAGATTTTGAGGCCAAAACCGAAAAATCCGGATGGGATATACTCGGTCATTATGAATGGCAGGGCGCCCCAACCGATGCAGACAAGGAGGCTATGAAAAAAGCTCTGGCATCCTACTGCGATACGTTGGTTGACTTCACTGGATAATTTGCAGGTCTGTCTTGTTTTATTCATTTGAGGCGGTGGTTTTCCAGAGCAGGAGGACCACCGCCTCCTGCTTTCAGAATTTAGGGCTTTACCTCGACAACCATGCCTCCGCTTCTTTAACACGAGCGAGTAGTCTGCCATCTTTGTAACTGCTGAATTTTGACAGGCCCGGCTATCGAATAAAAGTGTATTCAGAGAGGAGAATATCAAAATGAAAAGTTACAGAAAAGAATTGTGGTATGAAGTGCCCACCAGGCGTGGTTTCATCAATATAACCGGCACGGTTGCCCAGTGTCTGGCGGAAAGCGGGGTGAAGGAGGGATTGGTGCTGGTGAATGCCATGCATATCACCGCCAGCGTCTTCATCAATGATGATGAATCCGGCCTGCATCATGATTACGAGGTATGGCTGGAGAAACTTGCTCCGCACGCGCCCGTGGAGCAGTATCGTCACAATGGGTATGAGGATAACGCCGATGCGCATATGAAACGACAGATTATGGGCAGAGAAGTCGTCGTGGCCATAACACAGGGAAAACTCGATCTGGGCACCTGGGAACAGATTTTCTATGGTGAATTCGACGGAAAGCGCAAAAAGCGGGTCCTGGTAAAAATAATCGGCGAATAACAGAATCTTCTTTTTTCATGAGGCGATTGTCTGACGGCTTTTGCCGGTGCAGGTATAGCGGAAGGTATATATCCGCTAAGTCTTATAACGCAGGACATTATCCACTACAGCCGGACCACCGGCGAACCGGGTAAAAACAGGAAAGTCCGGGGTTGCGCGGGAAAAGATACCACGTCAACGTCCCCGGTACATCCCGGAGACGCTGACTTTTCCCGGCAATGGCCGGGTCGGTTCGGGATTTACGGCTACGGCCGAAGTTCTACCTTGATCCAGCCCTCTTCACGCTGGTCAAATTTTTCATATGCCTCCATGGCCGAAGCAAAAGGCATGTCATGGGAAAGGATGATTTTGGGATCCACCGCGCCGGCCGCGACCAGTTCAACGAGATGCGGCACATATCGCCTATGCGGACAGTTTCCCGCCTTGATGGTCATGTTACGGTTCATCGCCTCGCCCCATGGGAAAAAATGAGCCATCGTGGGGTACACGCCGATCACTGCAAGGGTTCCGGCCTTGGCGACACTCTGCTGAGCCCAGTCCAAAACCAGGGATGGGGCCTGCCCCGGTATCCAATGTTCACCTTCTTTTTGAGCCTTGGGTGCCAGCGTTTTGAGCTGTTGCCGGAATTCATCCTGCCGTTTTCGTATTGATTCCGCTGCAGGTCCTTTAGACGGAGGCTCGGCGTCCACTCCAACGGCGTCTATGACACGATCAGCTCCGATGCCGCCGGTCAATTCCATCACAACCTGAACGGGATCTTCCTCATCAAAATTAATGGTCTCGGCTCCCAGCAGACGGGCGCGATCCAGTCTGGATGGCTTTCTGTCCACCGCTAATACCCGTCCGGCATCCATCAAAAAAGCGGAGAGGATGGTGAACAACCCTACCGGTCCGCAGCCATAAACCAGAACAACATCGCCTGAATGGATTTCGGCAATTTCCGCGCCAAAATAGCCTGTGGGGAAAATATCCGAGAGAAGGATGGCGGCATCATCGCTTACGCTGTCGGGTACTTTTACCAGTCCGATATTTGCATAGGGAATACGTGCATATTCCGCTTGCAGCCCGTTGAAAGGCCCGGTGCTTTTCGGACCACCGAAGAAAGCGGTGCCGGCCCTGGACCCGTTGGGGTTGGCGGTATCACATTGTGAGTAGTAGCCGGCCCGGCAATAGGAACAGTTGCCGCACGCTATGGTCGATGGAATAATGACTCTGTCTCCTTTTCTAAGGTTGCGCACGTTGATACCTGTTTCCTCCACAATGCCGACTCCTTCGTGGCCGAGCACCGTTCCCGGAACCATGCCGGGCATCGTTCCCCTGACCATATGCAGATCAGTACCGCAGATTGCACTGGTAGTCAGGCGCACAATAGCATCGGTTGGCTGTGCAATTTTCGGCTCTGGAACTTCTTCCAGCCTGATATTTCCTATATCCTTAAACACTACAGCTTTCATGATTTGCTCCTTTTGTTTTTGATTAAGTCTGTGTAATTTACTTGATCCTCATGTCGAATGTTGCTTCGACCGATCGGTTAGATCTCTCAGATCTCACCTTCAACACCAATTCTGAAGAAATTGATCACGAGAGCAGCGCCCCGATGGCGATAGTTTAGTAGTGATGGCGCAAAGCCTTTCAGGGCGCTTCTCTTAGACGTGGTTATATATAAAGCAGGATTTGCAGATAATATGCCAGCCGGAGGAATAGGCGGGAAAAGGTATAGTCTGTAATTGGCTAAAGGATATTACCAGTGCCTTTAAAAGGAGGGGAGGAGCAGTAAACACTAAGCATGTTAACCAACAACTTAAGGAGGGAGCATGGGACTCGTACAGGAATTCAAAGAATTTGCGATCAAAGGTAATGTTGTGGACATGGCGGTTGGCATCGTAATCGGTGCTGCCTTCGGAAAAATTGTTTCATCTTTTGTGGCTGACGTCATAATGCCGCCGATCGGGGTGTTGATAGGGGGGATCGATTTTTCAAGTTTGGCGCTGACCATAAAGGAAGCTTCCGGCACTGCGCCTGCCGTCGTGATAAGTTACGGCAAATTCATCCAGACGGCCGTGGATTTCACTATAATTGCTCTTGCAGTTTTCATTGTTATCAAGGGAATTAATTCACTCAAGAGAAAAAAAGAAGCAGTGCCTGAACCATCACCAAAACTCTCGGCCCAGGAAGCTTTACTTGTGGAAATACGTGATTTGCTGAAGAATAAGTAATGCTGCAACGAAGAAGGTGAAGAGTTTTTGCTATGCCTTCAGTGGCAGTATCATTGCAAAATCATCAGTAAAATAAGGTAAATTACTGACCATGGGAACAACGTAAAGTTACTTTCACCAATGATTTTGCAGCGAACGACATCAGGGGATATCCCGGCTGGATGTTCTTAGTAACAATAGAGTGGATTGCCGATATGCTGATTACGTTGCCTGGCTATAAATAGCATTAACTATCAGCGGACAGGTTTCTTCGACGATGAGAAAATCGACCTCGGTGGGTGGTGAATCGGGGACTCCTGCTTTATTGTTTTCTACTAAGCCGATCGGCGAGGATTTCCCTTGGCGTTCCTGCCCAGGTAACCGAAAAAATCGTGCTCTGCCCCGAATAGCACTGATTACACCATTTAGATTTATCAAGACAATGGGTTAGAAGATATTTTCATACATGATTTTTCGGGAATAAACACTTTAAGTTAGTGCCATTCTGTTCCGGATCAGATTTTCTTCGATTTTTCCTTCTCGTTTCCCCACCGATTGTTTTTATTCACAATTAACAAGTAGAGGTGCGATTATGGCGATTCAAGAAATGGTATATGGTTTTTTTATTCCCAGCGTTACTTTGATCGGTATCGGCGCGGCCAAACAAATTCCGGAAAAAATTAAAGCATTAGGTGGAACAACACCCCTGATTGTTACGGATAAAGGGATAACCGGCTGCGGGCTCACCAAGCAAATTACCGACTTGCTCGATGCGGCAAAAATGTCCTACCATGTGTACGATGAAACAATTCCCAATCCCACCGATAAGAATGTCGAAGCCGGAGTTGAGATATACAAATCCAAAAAATGTGATTCCCTGATATCGCTCGGCGGCGGAAGTTCTCATGACTGCGGCAAAGGCATCGGCTTGGTCGTCGCCAATGGTGGAAAGATTCATGATTTCGAAGGAGTGGATAAATCCAGCAACCCGATGCCGCCGTACCTGGCGGTCAATACAACCGCGGGGACCGCTTCCGAAATGACCAGATTCTGTATTATCACCGATACCTCCCGTAAGGTCAAAATGGCTATCGTTGACTGGCGGGTTACTCCGGGTATCGCCATCGATGACCCCTTGCTGATGGTTGGTATGCCACCGGCCTTGACCGCGGCCACAGGCATGGACGCCTTGACTCATGCAGTTGAGGCGTATGTTTCCACCATCGCCACTCCCATGACCGATGCCTGTGCCCAGAAATCGATCGAACTGATTGCCAAATATCTCCGCAAAGCGGTGGCCAACGGTGAAGATCTCGAAGCACGTGACGGCATGTGCTACGCCCAGTTCCTGGCCGGCATGGCTTTCAATAACGCGAGTCTTGGGCATGTCCATGCCATGGCCCATCAGCTGGGCGGATTCTATGACCTTCCCCATGGCGAATGTAACGCAATCCTGCTGCCCCATGTGCAACGCGCTAACCTGAACGCCCGATTGGAACGGTATGTCGATATGGCCAGGTTTCTCGGCGAAAAAGTCGATGATCTGTCCATTCGTGAGGGTGCCGAAAGGTGTCTGGCAGCGATCAAACAGCTGTCCACCGATATCGGAATCCCGTCGGGGCTGGTGGAACTCGGCAAGCGATATGGCAAAGAGGTTAAGAAAGAGGATATCTCCATCATGACCGGCAATGCCCAAAAGGATGCCTGTGGACTGACCAATCCTCGCAAACTGAAAGATGCTGAAGTTGCTGCCATCTATGAGGCTGCCCTGTAACCACACATGTAAGTCCAAGAAGCCGCACCCGACAGGCTACTGTCAGGTGCGGTTTTTTTTATCCCCGCAATTCACGGGGATTAATGAATGAACGTCCTTGTGGCAGAGCATGAAAAAAAAGCGGGAACAGATAAAAAACTTACATTTTTTCAGCAAAATTGCTATAGCATTGCCACCTGCTGTGACAGGATACCGGTCGCAGACCTACCCGGGTTACTAAAACAAGGACAAAAAATAAATGAAAACATTAGTTATCTGTTCCGGCGGACTGGATTCCGTCACCCTCGCCTATAAAATTGCTGCCGAGCATGAGCTGCTCGCTCTTGTTTCCTTTGATTACGGGCAACGCCACAAAAAAGAAATTTCCTTTGCCGCATTATGTGCTGAAAATCTCGGTACGGAACATCTGGTTATCGATATCTCCCATATCGGTGGTCTGCTCAGCGGCTCCGCCCTCACGGATGAGATAGAGGTGCCGGATGGCCACTATGCCGAAGAAACCATGAAGGCAACGGTTGTACCGAACCGCAATGCCATCATGCTGGCAATCGCCTATGGCATTGGTTCGGCACGCGGAGCAGAGGCGGTTGCCACGGCAGTGCATGGCGGAGACCATTTTATCTACCCCGATTGCCGCCCGGCATTTATAGAGTCGTTCCAGGCCATGCAGAATCACGCCCTGGCAGGCATGCCGGAAATTCAGCTGTACACTCCATTTGTCAATATCACCAAAGCGGACATCGTGGCGGCAGGGCAGGAGCTGGGCGTTCCATTTGCTTCAACCTGGTCATGCTATAAAGGTGGAGCGCGTCATTGCGGCCGGTGCGGTACCTGCGTTGAACGTCTTGAAGCTTTCTTCCTTGCGGGAGTCGCCGATCCGACCGAATATGCGGATAATGAGTTCTGGAAAAGCGCCACCGGCCAGGCTTTGGCAGCAGGAGAGGCATAATATGTTCAGAATCGCCAAAGAATTCTCTTTTTCCGCCTCGCATCAGCTTCTCCGATTACCGGCAGATCATCCCTGTTCCCGGCTCCATGGCCATAATTACACGGTGGAGGTCGAGCTGACCGCCAAAGAACTAAATCAATACGGCTTTCTCCGTGACTATCGTGAACTGAGCCAATTCAAGAAATACCTCGAAGAAAATATCGATCATCAACATCTGAACGACATTTTTGCAAACGATGCAGTGACCGCCGAATTTCTGGCGAAATCATTTTATGACTGGTGCAGGAAACTATGGCCCGAAGTGAGCGCAGTACGGGTGAGCGAGACGCCCAGTACCTGGGCGGAATACCGGCCATGAATGATTCCGGCACTATCCTCGTCAGTGAGATTTTCGGGCCGACAGTCCAGGGCGAAGGCGCGCTGATAGGCCGGCCGACGGTGTTCGTCCGTACAGGCGGCTGTGACTACCGCTGTTCCTGGTGCGACACGCTGCACGCCGTGGAGGGAAGGTATCGCGACGAGTGGCGGGAGATGTCAGCGGAAGAAATTCTGGCACAGGTGAACCTGCTGACCAAAGGCCGTCCGCTGCCGATTTCGCTCTCCGGCGGCAATCCGGCCATCCAGCCTCTCGGCAGGCTGCTTACTCTCGGAAGAGAGGCCGGGTACACTTTTCTGCTGGAAACGCAGGGGAGTATCGCCAGGGAATGGTTTGTTCAACTGGATATCCTGACCTTAAGTCCCAAACCGCCTTCCAGCGGCATGACAACGGACCGGCAGAAACTCCGGGCCTGTATCGATGCTGCCGGGAATGCTTCCGTTGTTCTGAAGCTGGTCATTCTCGATGAAGAGGATTTTACTTACGCCCGGCAGGTTTCTGCATGGTTTCCGCAGCTGCCTGTTTATCTGCAACCCTGCAACCCCGGCCCGTTAGCAGAAAGTGCCGGAGGGGAGATGGAGCTGCAGGCGATGACCGCACGGCTGCGGCAGTTGGTTGATCGGGTCATTGCCGCCGGCTGGTATGAAGCAAGAGTGCTGCCGCAGCTGCATGTATTGTTGTGGGGACAGAAACGGGGTGTGTAAAGGGCATCAATGACTGTCCGTCAATGAGAAAATTCGCCGCCGATGCCGGAGTGGCACGAAGATTT
The DNA here is from genome assembly GCA_963835305.1 of uncultured delta proteobacterium. Taxonomy (GTDB): domain Bacteria; phylum Desulfobacterota; class Desulfobulbia; order Desulfobulbales; family Desulfocapsaceae; genus Desulforhopalus_A. The sequence continues at coordinate 584,683 of CAWIEU010000001.1, read as the reverse complement.
TGTAAAAGTGAAGGAGAAAAGCAATGAGCCCGGAGTCGATTTACACCAACCTTACCCAACTGGGCAGCAAGACCGCCATGCCGGAGAGCCCGGAAAAAGCTATTTTGGAGCGGGTTCCCAATCCGCAGAAAGGTATTGCCTACCTGGTTCGCTTCACCATTCCTGAATTTACCTCCCTCTGCCCGATAACCGGTCAACCTGATTTCGCCCACATCATGATCGATTACCTGCCGAAAGACTGGCTGGTGGAGAGTAAATCTTTAAAACTCTATCTCGGATCGTTTCGCAATCATGGTGCCTTCCATGAAGATTGTACGATTTCAATTGCTCGCCGTTTGATAGAGTATATAGAACCGCAGTGGCTGAGGATAGGCGGCTACTGGTATCCCCGCGGCGGAATGCCAATCGACATTTTTTATCAGACGGGGGAACCGCCCAAAGGTCTTTGGGTTCCCGAGCAGGGAGTCGCCAATTACCGGGGCAGGGGCTAAGCCGGACAGGTACTTACCCTCGTGCTTTACGGGGATTTGTAGGGTGTTCCCGGTCCCAGTCAAGAAATGCTTCAGAGACGGAGAGGCGGCGCAGCATCGAGCGTTTTTTGTTCTGATGGGCCTTCATCCGCAAAAGGATGTTGTCAAGCGTGCGGACCGCTTCAACTATGAAAGGACCTTTATTCAGCATGACACATTCAGCACGTCCGCCCATGGCGGCATCAGTGATCTCTCCCCGGCCCGGCATTCCCGCTTTGACAAAACCTTTCAGAACTTCGGTAGCCCAGACTACCGGCAGAAAGGCGGCCTCGCAGAACCAGAGGATTTCCTCCTGAACCTCCGCCAGCCGTTCATATCCGCATTCTATAGCCATATCCCCCCGCGCGATCATCACCCCCAGCTTCGGGCTGCGCATGGCGGCCAGCAGGAGCCGCGGAAATAGCCTAAACGCCGATAATGTTTCAATCTTAAGCAGAACGCCTACCTGTTCGCCACCAAGCCGGGCCAGTTCCTCCTGCAGCTGTAGGACGTCGTTCGGGTGGCGCACGAAACTTAGTCCAACGATATCGGCATTCTCGACGATAAAAGGCAGAACTTCCAGGTCAAAATCGGTGAGCGAGGGGAGACGGAGATGGGAGTCCGGTACATTAATACCTTTTTCGGTTTTGATTTTCTTTCCTTTAGGACTTGTTCTGGTGATTTCCAGTTCCACCATGTCGTCATCGGCATTGAGGACAAGAGCTTCGAATTTCCCATCATCTATGAACAGTCGATGACCGGCTCTTAGATCCGCTATTATTTCCGGACAGGTACAGCCGATCTCAGGAAGGTCGCTTCGGCCGCTTGGTTCCGTCACCAAGCGCAACCTGTCTCCCTGCCTGAACTTTCTGGAAGTGTCAAAGCCTTCGAAGAGTCTGGTCCTCGGGTTAGGTCCCGCCAGATCCATACAGACGCGGCAGGGCCGATTCAGCTCGAAACGAGCCCGTTTGAGTTGTCCGACCATTTTCCGCCATATCTCGGGATTATCGTGGGCGCAATTGATCCTCATGCAGTCCATGCCTCCAGCCAGAAGACTTCGCACCAGCGGATAATCATCCGCGGCAGGGCCGGGCATTGTCACCATTATGCGGACTTTTCTTTCCGGTGCCGGTCCGAGAAGCTGTTCGGCGTTAAAATCGATGCGGTTCCTTCCCTCCTGAAATGAAGTGCCTCTTTCCTGAGTGAGGATGTCGAAGGACGCATGTTCCGGATCGGCCAAAATCCGCAGGATGCAGAGGACGGCTTCGATATTCATCAGCGACCAGGATTCGCACCGGCCAAGGGAGGACAAACCCATCTCGGCCAGCTCGATCTGGGTCGCATGCAGGTCATGGCGGCGCAACGCGACATAATGAAGAAGGTTTTTAGCCCCTTTGGTATGGTGATCACTGATCCCTTCCACATCTTGCTGATGATTTGCCTCTAGCTCGAGCATCTCTTTTCGAAGATTCTCAAGGCGGGCAATCAGTGCTTTCACTCGTTCCGTGGCTGTCATTATATTTTACAGTATCTGCCTGTATCTTTATGGATATTTCAATACTATGAGGGTAAGCATTTCGATAAGAATAGCAACGCGGACGGCTGTGGGACTCCTTGCAGCGAAACCTCAGGTCATTCCGTAACAATTATTCGGAAAAGCTAACGAAAACAGCTGTCCGTGAGCGAATTTGCGGAAGTAGGAAAGTCTGTATCGACTGACTTATACTGGTGCTTGGAGAGCTGCTCCGCCAAACTTTGTGATTTTTTTTGCATGGCTCTGTAATGCTGCATATTATTTCCAAAAGTGTCGACCCTTGTTGTGCAGAATGTTATCCCTGATCAAGACCTTTGGAAGAGATGCTTCACTTATTCTCCAACTCCGATCCGGGGACACTCTTTTAAGTCCCTGTGCCTTGTCGAAATTTATTTTTTAAAAAAAGAAATGAATTTTTAAGGTACTACAAGAGAATAGTAACATGCTGTAATGTCCTAAGCTCTCCCCGGTAGCCTGTTTCCACAAAAGTTACCTGCAAGCTTCCCATTAAGGCAAGGCTCATGGATTTGTTCAGGGCCGGCTCTTTTCAACATGTCCTGGAGATGCTCGCTAATCCATTAGATATACCGGGATAAAGAAGGCCTCTCCGGATGTTCGTGGCGGTAGCGGACATAGCCACGGCAATCAATCTCCCCCGGAATGGCGATAGGGGGGCTTTTCATTCCATGGAAAGGAGGTTCTCAGATGTCGGCATCCAGAACACAGCTACCCGAAAAATTTTTAACCCTGGCCGAGATGATGAATATCAATGATGAGGAACTTGCACGGCGGAAGGAAATCATCGAATTTGAGCCGGAGGATGTGCAGCGGTTACATAAACTCTCCCCGCTCTCCGAAGATTATGCCGAAGCTGTCATTGACGCTTTTTACCAGCATCTCTTGAAATTCGGGGAAATGAGAGCTTTCTTTCCCGATGATGCCACCCTGAACAGAGTCAAGTCCAAGCAGAAGGCTTACTTTATTCGCCTGACCCAGGGCGAATACGATCTTGATTATGTCGAGGAGAGACTCAAGATCGGCACGGTTCATGAGCAGATCGACCTTCCGGTAAAGTTTTACCTCGGCATGTACAGTTTTTATCTGCGCGAGGTCTGGAAACACATTTTCTCAGCTGATCAGAATCATCCCGATGAGGTTATGGAAACTTATTTTTCTCTGGTAAAACTCATCTTCCTGGATATCTCACTGACAATCGACACCTATATAGATTCCCGCGAACGTACAATCAAATCGCTTCAGCAGGAGGCAATCAGGGAACTTTCCACTCCGGTGCTGCCGTTTCGGGAGGGAATGCTGCTTCTGCCTATCATTGGACAGATTGATTCACAACGGGCGCGGCAGCTGACGGAGCATCTGCTGGAATCAATTCGCATCAACCGGGCCAAGGTTATCGTCATCGATATCACAGGGGTTGCCACGGTCGATTCGCGGGTTGCCAATCATCTGGTGCAAACCGTTGAAGCCGCTCGGCTCATGGGCGCCGAAGTCGTCATATCCGGTATTTCTCCGGAGATTGCCCTGACCATGGTGACGTTGGGCATTGATCTGGGACCGGTGCATACCGTAGGCGATCTCCAGAACGGCATCGAACATGGCGAACAGCTTTTAGGCTACCGAGTAAAGAAAATCGGGGAAACAGGGAAAAACGATATTGGGGATGAGAGGTAATGAAAGTTCCAATTCTGAAACAGGGTAATTATCTTATTGCGTCGATCCAGGGCGCTCTGACTGATACCGATCTCACCAGTTTACAGGAGAATCTGGTCTGCTCAGTCCGCAGGCATCGGTCCAGCGGAGTGGTGATCGATGTTACGGTACTCGATGTCATGGACTCCTTTGCAGCCAGGACATTGCGCTCGATAAGCATAATGACCCGGCTGATGGGCGCAAATCTGGTGATCGTCGGTATTCAGCCGGATGTCGCATTTACCATGGTCCAACTGGGTCTGAAACTGGAGGGCACTATGACGAGTCTCGATCTCGAGGATGGTCTTGCCAAGCTGAAAGCAGCCGACCGGAATAACGGACGTGAGCATCATGAATACTGAGCGGATCAGCATTACCTCGGACACAAGTGTCATGACCGCTCGCCAGAAAGGGCGTGAACTTGGAATGGCCATCGGCATTGCGGGAAGCAGCCTGACATTGATGGCGACGGCTATTTCCGAGGTGGCCCGTAACATCGTGCAATACGCCGGCAAGGGTGAAATCGAATTTCGCAGCGTTGTCCGGGCAGGTAAACGGGGACTGTTGATCATCGCCCGCGATGCCGGACCCGGCATAGCAGACATAGGGTTGGCAATGCAGGATGGTTATTCAACTTCACGAGGGATGGGGTTGGGCTTGCCGGGGGCCCGGCGCCTCATGGATGACTTTGAGATCGTTTCCGAAGTTGGTAAGGGTACGACTATATCCATGATTAAATGGGAGTTCTAGCAATGAAATCCGTTGGTAAAGGAGAAATGCAGTGGGGCGTAGCAACGCGGGCGTTGCCAGGTCAAACCGAGTGCGGCGACCGCCATGTCGTCGCCAAAACGGACGCTGGCTGGCTGCTGGCTGTGGCGGATGGCCTTGGGCATGGACCGGACGCCGCCCATGCCGGCAATATCTTTTTTGAAGTTCTGCAGCACAATCTCAATGAGCCTCCGGTGAAATTGATACATCTCTGTCATGAGGCTCTGAAAGGGACCCGGGGGATCGCCTGCACCATCATGACCATAGATCGGCAGCGGAGTCTGCTCAGCTGGATCGGGGTAGGCAATGTGGAGGGAATTGTCCGGCATGTTGATCCTTCCCGATCGCCAACGGATTACGTCACGATGCGCGGAGGGATTGTCGGCTACCGTATTCCGGAATTGAAGGCATCACATCTGCAGCTGTCGCATGGAGATATTCTGGCCCTTGCAACCGACGGCATCGCTGTCGATTTCGTCAGGGCAATTTCACCTGCGCATCCTCCGGATGTGCTTGCCGACCGGATTCTCAACCATTTTGCCAAACCCATAGACGACGCCCTGATATTGATAGCCCACTGGCAGATGGAAACAGCAGAGCAGGGAGGGAATGCATCGTGAACAGTCCGAATGATCTCTCTGCCACCTTCATGCAGGCGTACCGGCAATCCTTGGAGAAGTACGTCCTGGTCGGCGCCGGCGAAGAGGCATTGATGGATGCCTATGATCTTGGTCGGCGCGCAGTTGTCGAACAGCGCAATATCCTGGATCTGGTGGCACTGCATCAAAATATTATGATGAGCACCGCCGCAGATGCCGTCACGCCGCAACAGAGGGGAATATACCTTCGACGCAGCGAAGAGTTCCTGGCTGAGGTGATGGCACCATTCGAGATGATGCATCGGGGCTTCGTCGATACTATTCGTCAACTGAAAGAGGTAAACGCTACCCTGGAACAACGGGTAGAGGAACGGACACGAGCCCTGAAGAATAGTCAGCGCAAGAGCGCAGACCTGGCTCGCCTCTATCTCATACTCAGTAATATCAATTCCGCTATTGTACGCCTGCGCAGCAGGGAGGAATTATTCAAGGAAGCCTGCCGGATCGTTGTCAATCAGGGAGGTTATCCCATGGCAGGGGTTGTCTTGTGCGACCACCCATCCGTACTCCCGGAAGAATGGTACCATCTCGCCCATGCCGATTTATCCACAACCGGCGTCTCCATGGATTCTTTCAACACTGAGATTCGCAATGCTCTTCGAGATGTCCTTCGCGAGGGCAGGCATGTGGTGCACCACAGAGACAAGGAGGACAGGGCAATCTGGAATGGGTACACCATCGACTATTCCGCCTATGCTTTACTGCCTCTGCTGCTGGATGAGGCGGTGGTCGGAGCCTTCGCGTTTTTCTCCGCCGCTCCGAATGCCTTTTCCGCTGCCGAGATGCGGCTTCTGCTGGAAATGGCCGGCGATCTTTCCTTCTCGATCGAAAACATCGAAAAGGATAAACAGCTCAATTATCTCGCTTATCATGATGCACTGACAGGGCTGCCGAATACAAGTCTCCTGCTGGAGCGTCTTCCCATGCAGCTCCAGGCAGCCAAACATTCTGAATCGGTTGCCGCCCTGATGCTGGTGGATCTGGTCCATTTTTCTGATGTCAATGACACCTATGGTCGTCATATCGGTGATAATCTGCTTAAACAGGTCGGTGCCAGACTCTGTGAAACCGCCGTCACCTGCGAAACAGTAGCGCGGCTGGGGGCCGATCGTTTCGCTCTGGTATTTTCTCATTTAATTGATACCGATCAGGTCGCCCATATACTGGAACAGGATGTCCTTCAGGCTTTTTCCACAGCATTCAGGGCTGATGATACCGATATTTATCTTACCGTCCAGGTCGGCATTTCGTTATTTCCTGCTGACGCTTCGGATGCGGAGACGCTCTATAAAAATGCCGAAATCGCGCTTAAACGAGCCCAGAGCGAAGGAGAAAACTATCTGTTGTACAATCCCGCCATGAATGAACGTATAATCCGTTCAGTCACCATGGAAGCAAAACTGCGGAAAGCGATCGAACGTGATCAGCTGGTGGTGCATTATCAGCCAAAGGTTTCTGCGGCGAATGGCCGCATTATAGGAATGGAAGCTCTGTTGCGGTTTCTCGATCCCCAGGACGGTCTGATCCCTCCGAATAAATTTATCCATCTGCTGGAGGAGACGGGGCTGATCTTCGAGATCGGTTTCTGGGTCATGAAACAGGCGATAAAGGATATGCGCCACTGGCGAGAGCTGAACCTCGATCCGCGGAGAGTAGCCGTCAACGTTTCCCCGATTCAACTGGCTCAGAAGAACTTCATAGATGTCCTGCAGGATACCTTGCAGGAGACGGGTGGCGTCAGCGACGGCTTGGACATCGAGATAACAGAAAGCGCGGTGATGACCGAAGTCAGGCGGAACATCCCCAAACTTGAAATCGTGCGGGAAATGGGCTTTCAGATCGCCATCGATGACTTTGGCACGGGATATTCCTCTCTCAGCTATCTCAGCCGCTTACCGGTCAATGCGCTCAAAATAGATCGTTCTTTTATCGTTGACATGACGAGACATCCCAACAGCCTTGCCATAGTCACCTCCATTATCTCGTTGGCGCATTCTCTAGAGCTTGAGGTCGTTGCGGAAGGGGTGGAATTGAAAGAACAGGCCAAGTTGCTGAAACTTCTGCGCTGCGAACTGATCCAAGGCAACCTCTACAGCCGGCCTCTGCCTGCCGAACAGATCATTCCTCTTCTCAAACAAGGCTATTGCTGATTTCGCAGCGTTCCTTATTCATCCGTAAACATTCACCGGTCGCTTCATAGGCACAATAAGACGGACGAATTTGCAGGTCGCCCCTGTAGTTATGACGGCATCTTCAGCTGCAGTAAACGGCTGATAGCCAGCCAGGCAATGAGCGTAATGGTTGCCGAACTAATTCCCAATATTCCCAGGACGCGGACAGTGTCCTGCCAGCCAAGGGAAATAAACCACATAGAACAGGAGCCGGTCAAAAAGAAGACGAATACCATAAATGACGATGCCGATCCCACATCCTGCTCGACCTGTTCCAGAATGAGATTGTTGCCCGGCGGTCTGCCGAAGGCAAAAAAGAAGGTGAGAAACCACATCGGCAGCGCCAACCGGTATGGTTCCGGAAGACTGGATCCAATCATCGGCACAGAAGCCAGGAGGACTCCCAGGTAACTGACCGGCAGCAAACTGCTGAGCTGAAAATGCCGGGCCACCCTGGAAAATATCAGCGGTGCGATCATGAAGGCCGAAGCGTTGCAGGCAAAGATGTAGCCATATGCCCGCTCGGAAAACCCGAGAGTGTGAATATAAATATCGGAGGACACGGCAATAAAGGCAAAAAACGGGATTCCGAGAACGGCTAAGGCCAGGGCCAGCAGAAAAAAGCGTAAGTTGCCGATCAGCCGTACATATCCGGCAAACATCCTGCTCAGTTTGTCCGTGCTGAATTCCTGCAGTGACTCTTTCATCAGCCAGACCCCTGCAAAGGCGGTCAAACCAAGAATTGCCTGAATCACAAATACCCAACGCCAGGAGAGTGTTTCGATAATCCAGGCGCCCAGGATCGGTGCTATCATGGGAGCGGCGGCAACGATGACCCCGAGTTGCAGGAAAATCCGTTGTCTCAGATGCCCGGCATAGCGATCCTTACAGATGGCGAAGGCTATGGAAGAAGCACTTGCCGCCCCTGCGCCTTGAAGTATCCGGGCAAGTATCATAAGCTGGACATTTCCGGCAGCCGCACAGAACAGGCTGGCTGCAATATAGAGCACGAGACCCGTCAGCAGGGGAGGCCGCCTGCCGTATCGGTCCGAAAGTGGTCCATAGACCAGCAGAAAACCACAGTAGGTGACGAAAAAACCGATCAGGGTAAGATTGACGACGGCAAGAGGCTGCTGCCAGGAATCCACCAGCGAAGGGATTGACGGCAGGTACATATCTGTTGATAGCGGCGGAAATGCCGCAAGAAGTGCAAGGAGAGCGATTGTCTTAATCATGGTATGATGTCTGCCCCGCCGAAAGCAGTTCCGGTAATAACGAACCACCCGGCAATTATCCTGTCGAGAACGTATTTTGGAGATTGAAAATCGAATGAAACCCAAAAGTACCGGCTCGGAGCCGGTCGGTAAGAAATATCAGGTTTTCGTATACTGCTTGCGCCTGCATTACCTAAATGAATCAAAGCCGCTATAGTACCACTTGGATAAGTGCGTGCAATGTGCAATGTTCCAAGTGGACAAAATACACTCTTTTTCATTTTCGTGCCTTTTGCATCGGACTCCGACCTTCCCTGAGGACCCTGACAGGAGATTCAGCAATAGATGATCACGATCAACAACTGCATACGGAATGGTTTGGCAAATATTGGATACTTTCAGGCTAATTTATTGCGAGCGACAGGAAAAGAATGGATAAGGGAGAATAAATAGGATAAGTTCGACGAAAAGTCATAATAAGCGGAATATCTTACGAATATAATGCCCCGTCTGCCAAGAAATATTCTCAGACCGGATGAATGGAAATGAAGAAAGAGCTACCAGACCAAAAGACGCCGTCGCAACAGGAACCTCAAGTTCCCGTACAGCGCTATGAACTTAGAATATTGCAGGCTTTGCGTCGTATAATCAGAGCAGTTGATATCCATTCACATAAACTGACATCCCGGCATAAGATCACCGGCCCCCAACTAGGTTGTCTGACGGCACTTATGGAAAACGGTCCCATGACAAGTGCCAGGCTCGCTCAAAAGGTTTATCTGAGTCCCAGTACCATTGTTGGTATTATTGACAGACTGGAAGAAAAAAAGCTGGTCCAGCGTAAGCGCGATAGTAAAGATCGTCGTCTTATTCACATCTGCATTACCGCCGCCGGTGAACAATTAGTCGCTGCGGCACCATCTCTTTTACAGGACACTCTGGTCAACGCTCTTGTCAAGCTTCCCGAATCAGAACAGATCTCTATCACACAGACTCTGGAAAAACTTGTCGACCTGATGGAAGCCGGAGATATCGGCGCTGCACCTGTTCTGGAAACCGGCCCAATCCCTCCCGAAAAATAACCATTCCTAACCATTTTCTGATTTGCGGCCAATGCGGGCAGCGCCTTTCCAGGCGCTCTGCGGGGAGCAAGCTCCTTGACAGGATTAAATATTTGAGCTATTATTGTTCGTACACAAACAATTCGAGTAGCAAATAACGGTTCGCAACTACTCGTAACTGCTTGTGACTCTCTGTAAAGCCTGAACGATTAAAAACTTAATAAAAAAATAGATAATCAGAAAAGACGTAAGAGTCCTTTGGAACCTCAAGTGGTATGAATTGCGGGCTCGAATGTCGATTAACCGACCGCATACGTGGTTTAACCAGCGCAGAGCGCAATGGACCTTCGGTGGAGCTGCAGGTGTTTTAGCTGCACTCGTGAGGCAGGTTTGTTGTAGGCAAGGATACTCAAAAGCATGGCAATAAATATTTTTTCCAACAATCAACAGAAGATCGCCGACCATCTCAGTGACGAAAAAGTAGTTATCTCACAATGGAAGAACTGGCGCTGGCAGCTGAAAAATTCCATCACCCGGATTGAGACATTTGAAAAACTGCTGGAAATCGAACTTACACCCAATGAAAAGCGGAAGGTCGAAATGACCATGAAAAGATTTCCTATGTCGATTACACCCTATTATCTTTCCCTGATCGATCGAAAGGATTTTCGTAACGACCCTGTTTTTCGCCAGGCTTTTCCTAACCCCAGCGAGCTGCAGATTGAAAAGTGCGATATGTCCGATCCGTTGGCTGAAGAGGAAGATAGCCCGGTGCCGGGGATTACCCACCGTTATCCTGACCGGGTCCTCTTTCATGTCAGTAATGTCTGTTCCATGTACTGCCGTCATTGTACCCGGAAACGTAAAGTAGGGGATGTCGATTCAATTCCTAACCGGGATCAGCTCGGCAAAGGGATTGACTATATCCGCAACACCCCGGAAGTCCGCGATGTATTACTGTCGGGTGGTGATCCCCTGATGTTGAGCGATGTCCTTCTCGATTGGCTACTCACGGAGCTGCGGCAAATCGACCATGTCCAGGTAATTCGTATCGGAACACGCATGCCCGTTGTACTGCCGTACCGGATCACCGACGAACTGGTTGCCATGTTGAAAAAACACCATCCACTCTGGATTAATACGCATTTCAATCATCCCCGCGAGATGACCAGCTCTTCACGTCAGGCTCTCAGAAAACTGGCGGATGCGGGTATACCGCTGGGCAACCAGTCGGTTCTCCTGGCCGGCGTCAACGATTGTCAGAGAATAATCAAGTCATTGGTGCATAAGCTTGTCGAAAATCGTGTACGGCCATACTATCTATACCAGTGTGATCTCTCTGAAGGCCTGTCGCATTTCCGTACTCCTATCGGTAAGGGGATCGAAATCATGGAATCGCTGATCGGCCATACCAGCGGCTTTTCCGTGCCGACCTATGTTGTCGACGCTCCCGGCGGTGGCGGTAAAATTCCACTTACCCCGAACTATCTCATCTCGCTTTCGACCAACAAGGTTGTCTTGCGTAATTATGAAGGAGTGATCACGACGTACCAGGAACCGGATAGCTACAAGGCAAAATTCTGCGACCGGAAATGTGGTGAATGCGATCTGCAGCTGAAGCTTGAGGATGGTGAGGAAATGGCAATAACCGGCATAGAAAGACTGCTTTCAGATTACGATTCAACCATCAGTCTGACGCCGCAGGATAACAGCCGAATGGAACGACGCGATGGCAATTGATCAGGTTGAATCTTTCGGTGGCTCTCTCATTCAGCATGGTCCGGCCAATGAGAGAGTCTACCTGATGAAACTGGATAAAGCCGATTTGCCCGATATTCTTACCCATATTCATGAGCTGGCCGAAAGGCGCGGCTATTCAAAAATATTCGCCAAGATTCCCGCCTCTGCAAAAACTTTCTTTAGTCAACATGGCTTTAGGCTCGAGGCGGCCATTCCAAATTTCTATGACGGCAGGGAGGATGGCCTTTTTATGGCCCGTTATTATAAACCGGGCCGTATGTTGGACCTCACTTCCGATCGCGTCCGGGCCGTCCTGCAAGCGGCGCGGGAAAAGAAGACAAAGACTCAAGGAGAGGAATTGGACTGGGGGCGTGAATGCCGCCTTGCATCCCATGCGGATTGCCGGCAGATGAGCGAGATGTACCGTCAGGTCTTTGCAAGCTATCCATTTCCGATAGACGATCCGGAATACCTGCGCAAGACAATGACCGAAAATGTCATTTATGCCGGGATATGGCAGGATGATAAATTACTGGCGCTCTCTTCGGCGGAAGTTGACAGGAAATCGGCAAACGCCGAGATGACCGATTTTGCCACCCATCATGATGCCCGCGGCCATGGTTTCGCAGGAATCCTGCTGCAAAAGCTGGAAAATCTGATGGCGGAAACCGGCATTAAAACCTGCTATACCATTGCCAGGGCAACCAGTTTCGGCATGAATATAACCTTTGCCAGAAATAATTATGCCTTTGCCGGAACCCTGATCAACAATACCCAGATCTCGGGTTCCCTGGAAAGCATGAATGTCTGGCACAAGCCGCTCGTACCAAAAGCATAAACCCCACGATCGCGGAGACCGGCTGCTCTTTCCTGTTCAATCCCCTTGACAGAAGTAAAAACCCATCTGATTTTAAGAGTAATATTTATCGGTAATAGCTGCAATAGCCGGTAATTAGAGAAAAAGAGCTATAGCCTCGCTATAGCTCTTTTTCTGACTTTTTTCTGTAAGGTACAATGTGAGGCCTCAGCGCCTTGCTTTGTGTCTTGCATTTACAGCAATCCTGGCTACTGGGAATCATGGTCTGACCGATCTTCGTGTCGTTGACGGCTCTTAATCCCTTGGGGCCAGGCGCTTGCCCAGGAAATAATTGGGGGGATGCAAATGAAAAAGTTTTCGATTGTATCAATTGTTTCAATTATGGCGTTTATTTTTGGGATAGCAACCTTTGCAGTGGCCACGGAAGTGAAGGACTATTCGCGTACAATCGACGTCTTTCGCAGTTCGCCTGTGGTAGCCAGGTTTTTACAACATTCCTATGGCTACGCCGTTTTCCCTACGATTGGCAAAGCCGGATATGTGATAGGTGGTTCGTACGGTGAGGGACAGGTATATCGTGGAGGCAAGGTAACAGGAACCTCAACAGTTATCGAGGGGTCGATCGGCTTCCAGTTAGGTGGAAAAATATTCAGTGAAATCATTTTCTTTTTGGATAAAAGAGCCTACGCAAAATTTACCAGCGGCAATTTTGAATTCGACGCTACAGCCCAGGCGGTCATCATAACAGCCGGTGGAGAAGCCCAGATCGGCACAGCAGGTGCCAGCGCCGGCGCCAGTGCCGGCCCCAGGACCGGTGTTCAGGCGGAAACCGGCTTTATCAACGGCATGGCCACTTTCATACAAACCAAAGGTGGACTCATGTATGAATTCTCTATCGGAGGACAGAAATTTACCTTTACACCCTTATAATCCTGCCGGGTGTCCGAATCCTTTTTAAATTTCTCTCATATTTTATATCCGGGAAGAGAGAGTATGTTTGACATTGAATCATACTTGGGGTATTCGGTATACTTAAGGAAATGATTAAAGAGGGTAAACATCCGCTGATGTAACCTGGCAGACAACCGCACAGAAGTCAGGAGAATTTCATCATGTCAATCATTACTATATCGCGTGGTTCCTACAGTCGAGCTAAGGAAGTTGCTGAGAAATTGGCTCAGGCACTTAATTATGAGTGTATTTCCAGGGAAATCATCCTCGAAGCTTCTGAACAATTTAATATACCAGAGCTCAAGCTGATTAGAGCCATTCACGATGCTCCAACTATTCTGGACCGATTTACCTCCGGTAAGGAGAGATTTATCGCCTTTTTCCGGGCGACGCTTCTTACCCATCTGCAGCGGGATAACATCGTCTACCATGGCCTGGCAAGCCATTTTTTTCTGCAACAGTTTCCCCATGTTCTGAAAGTCCGAATCAGCGCTAATCTCGATGATCGTGTTCGTGAGGAAATGATCCGCGAGAAGATTTCCGCCGACGAAGCCCGCCTGGTTCTTGTTAACGATGATGAGGAAAGGCGAAAATGGGGACTGCAGATTTTCGGTCAAGATCCCTGGAATCCCCAACTCTACGATATGATACTGCATATCGGCAATATGAATGTCGATCAGGCTGTATCGGTCATCCTTCATGCCGTGGAGCAACCCTGCTTTAAAAGTAACCCGGAAAGCCGCCGTATGCTGGCCGATGAAGCATTATCCGCCCAGGTCGAGGCTACGCTGGTGAAAGCTTTCCCCAAGGTAATTGTCGATTCCGGGAACGGAGAAGTATTTGTCAATGTTCGGGGCTCGCTGGCAGATGAAAAGAACCTAACCGCAAAAGTCAAACATCTGGCGGAGAAGGTCAAAGGAGTGAAAAGCATTCAGGTTAACATAGTGCCTTTTATGGTTGAAGACTGACCGGATGCGAAAATGAATACATAACAAAAAACAGGGGAAAGAAGAAGGCATGGTTAACAGGTACAAAATAAAAACCCTGCCCACCGGCAGGAGATCATGGACGCGCAGATTATTTCCTTTTCAGCGCTGGTGGAATTTCATCGGTCTTGACACACTCAAGGCTGATCTTCTGGCGGGACTGACCGGAGCTGTCATTGTTCTTCCCCAGGGCGTAGCCTTTGCCATGATTGCCGGACTTCCGCCGGAATACGGACTTTATACCGCCATTGTCACTCCAATCGTTGCTGCGCTTTTCGGCTCTTCTCTGCATTTGATTTCCGGTCCGACAACAGCCATCTCCATCGTCGTGTTCAGCACCGTCAGTGAGCTGGTTGAACCGGGTTCGGCGGAGTATATACGGCTTGTGCTGACCTTGACCTTTTTAGCCGGAGTATACCAACTGGCTTTCGGCCTGGCCAGACTGGGGACGCTGGTTAATTTTGTTTCCCATTCCGTGGTGATCGGTTTTACCACCGGAGCGGCAATTCTCATAGCTACCAGTCAATTAAAGCATGTTCTCGGACTCAATCTTTCGGAAAGTCACGATTTTATCATAGTATGGATGAATCTCCTCGGGAAATTGCATCAGGTAAATATATATGTGCTGGCCGTGGCTACAGTTACCTTGCTCTGCGCTGTCTTTTTCAAGATCATGATTCCACGCTGGCCGGGAATGCTCTTTGCCATGATTATCGGCAGCCTGCTCTGCCTCAGTATGAACGGCAGTGAACACGGTGTCAGGCTCATCGGCCAGATGCCGGCCAGGTTGCCGCCGCTGTCGATGCCGGACTTTTCCTTCGAAACCGTCCGGGAAATGGCCCCAAAAGCACTGGCTGTGGCTCTTCTTGGACTTATTGAGGCCTTGTCCATAGGCCGATCCATTGCTGCCAAATCGCACCAGCCTATAGACGGCAACCAGGAATTCATCGGCCAGGGATTGTCCAATATCGTCGGCAGCTTTTTCTCCAGCTACGCCGGTTCCGGATCGTTTACCCGATCCGGCATCAACTATCAGGCTGGCGCCATCACCCCTCTTTCGGCCGTTTTTTCAGCGGTCCTGCTGGCGCTGCTTATGTTGCTTGTCGCTCCGCTTACCGCCTATCTGCCCATTGCCGCCATGGGCGGCATCATCCTGCTGGTAGCCTATAATCTCATAGATGTTCACCATATCAAGACCATAATACGAACGAGCGGAGAGGAGACGGCAGTACTGCTGGCTACCTTTTTGGCAACCCTCTTTTTTGATCTGGAGTTTGCCATATATATCGGGGTGTTTCTTTCCCTGGTACTTTACCTGAATCGAACCGCGCATCCGCGTATCGTCAACATGGTGCCGAACAGTGACACCGGCGGCCCGCCGCTCATTGAAACGGAGATGGAGTGTCCGTACCTGAAAGTCATACGCATCGATGGCCCTCTGTTTTTCGGTGCGGTCAATCATGTGAGCGATTATCTGCACAATATTGACAAGCGTGAGATGCGGAAGCGTAACGTGCTGATCGTCGGCTGCGGTATTAATTTTATCGATGTGGCCGGTGCCGAGTTGCTTGCCCAGGAAGCACGGCGCCGCCGTGCCCAAAGGGGAGGGCTCTATCTTTGTGAATTACAACCCGAGGCATATGCTGTTTTAAAACGGGGAGGGTATCTGGACACCATCGGCAAGGAACATTTTTTTGCTACCCAGCATGAAGCAATCAGCAAAATAGTTCCGGAAGCTGACGAAATGTTCTGCCGTTACTGCAAACATCACGTTTTTAAACAGTGTCCCTCTCTAACCGAATCATGAGGATTTACCCTGTTTTTCTGCAAATATTTTGAGGCCGTGGACAAGGCAACCTTCTACTCTCATTGGGGAACGATTACGGTTAATTTCCGGTCATTCGTCATATTTAAGCAGGAGTAGAGGAATACTGATCTTATGCTTTAAGCTGTCGGAAACGCTGCCGAAGAGGATATCGCCAATCCAGGTATGGCCGTGGGTCGCCATGGCTACCAGATCATAAGCACCGGTTTCAATTTCGCGCAGGATCTCAACTTCCGGTTCACCTTTTTTAACCAGGGATTCAGCTTCTATCCCTTCATCCCGCATGGTTCCAAGCAGATTTTCCATGGCAACCGATGCCTTGTCCCGTAAGGCGCGGTCCTGATCGAGGGTATGGGAATGAATGACATGCATAAGGACAACCCGGGCATTGTTCTGGCGCGCCAAGGCGGAGACATGGTTGACAATAGGACCGTCAACATCTGAACAATCTATGGTTAAAAGTATATTTTTATAGAGCTGCATACTATCATCCTCCAAATACGGTCGAATAGAGCAGGTAGACGTTCAAGGCTATCACAATTGCGGAAATTACGACTGCGGCGCTGAACTCTTTTATGCTACTGCGGAAGCCTCCCATTATCAGGCTATTTCGACAGAGAATCAACAGCGGTATCAAGGTGAAGGGTAACTGTATGCTGAGAACCACCTGGCTAAAAATCAGAATGCGGAAGGTATCCATTCCGGAAAGTATAATAATAAATGACGGAATTGCGGTAATAAAAACCGAGATTTTATAAAGCAATGTCCGGGGATCTTCAGGTTTGCCGAGAAATCCCGTGATTACGTTAACTTCGGCCATCGAAGAGGTTATCGACGAGCCGACTCCGGCGAAGACCAGCGCCACGGCAAAAAGAAAACCCGCCAGAGGCCCTGCTATAGGTTTCAGTGTCTCCGAGGCCTGTTCTATGCTGTCCACCATTATTCCGTGCCTGGCAAAAACCGCGGCCGCCACAATGATCATGGCAGAGTTCACCATCCATCCCATGAGCATTGCGGCTGTCGTGTCGATCCTTTCGAAGTTGAGCAGCTTTTTCTTTTCCGCCTCTGAATTACCCCATTTTCGGCTATGGATTACATTGGAATGGAGAAAAATATTATGGGGCATGACCACGGCCCCAAGAATCGCCATAGCCACATAGATGCTG
Source organism: uncultured delta proteobacterium (assembly GCA_963835305.1). Classification (GTDB taxonomy): domain Bacteria; phylum Desulfobacterota; class Desulfobulbia; order Desulfobulbales; family Desulfocapsaceae; genus Desulforhopalus_A. The sequence continues at coordinate 567,575 of CAWIEU010000001.1, read as the reverse complement.
CTGCTGTTCACCTTAGGGATGATGATAGCCGGGGCGAGGGCCTGCCAGTCGGGTTTGACTATAAATATCTCTATGGCGTAACAGATGCCGATTATTGCCAGAAATCCAATTATTATCGCCTCCAACCGGTGATAGCGCTGGCTGACGATCAACACGACCTCGCATATTACTGTTAAAAGTGCTCCGAGCCACAAAGGGGTGCCGATAAGCAGATTGAAACCAATCGCACCACCCAGTAACTCAGCCACATCCGTGGCCACGCAGGCGATTACGATAGTGGTTCCGAGACCAAAGGCGACAGGCCTGGAAAAATTGTCCCGGATATTGACCGCCAGAGATTTGCCGGTGGCAATTCCCAGTTTGGCGGCCATATGCTGAATGATAATGAGCATGATCGTGCTCAGGGTTATCACCCATAACAGGTCGTAGCCGTACTTCGAGCCTCCTTCAATATTGGTGGCCCAGTTGCCCGGATCAATAAATCCAAGAGTGACCAGAAAACCCGGTCCCAGAAAGCGCAGCATCGTCTTGAACGGCAATTTCTTTTTCCTGTTATTCGTGTCTGTGATCTCTTTTTTCAAAATTGTCACTTTGTGTAATTCGTTTTCAGGCGGATAGTGGTTCAGAGCTCTGGAATCCTAAAACCTATTTCCAGAATTCTCCGGCAAGACGAGCGGTTTCTTCCGGTTGAATGAATGTCGCCATATCGCCTAGCATGACTTCATAGCCGGTATGATCGTTCCGTACCCAGGGCGCATAATTGGATCGGACTAGAAGGACCGCCCGCATTTCCAGAAAATGACTGCCATCCTCAAGCAATATCAACCCGAAATTATAGCCATTGCGGTGGAGGCTTCGATAGAATTTCTGAGTGTTCATTACCCCATGAGCCAGATTTTCCCAATCTTTTTCGTCCAAGCTCCGCAGGGAAGTACAGCCGGGCAGGATGCCCCATATCTCATGGAACCCTTCAGGAGCAAAAGCGGCCATCCAGTGCCAACGACCGGTATTTCCCAGATATCGACTGCCATCCTGCTCTTCATGCCGCGCATAATCGGCGAAAATACGGGAGCCTGTAGCCTGGAAATATGCAGTGGTTCGCTGTTGCAAAAAACGATGATGGTTTGAGGGAATCCTGTCGGCATGGACCTGGAGGTGGGGATGGACGAGCGACCCCCCGGCTGATGGCAGGTGGTTCTGGGTGATGGCCATATACATAGCCGCTGGATCATTCCTTCGGATTCTACAAAGGTAGTCCGCGGAATTCAGGAAGCTGTCGCGATAGGAATCGGCGGTTGCCGTGCCAATCTCGACGAAATGGGTGTCGTCGAACAGGCTGACCGCGGAATAACGGCCATAAGGGAATAGATTTGGAAAAAGCAACGATGTTCCCCGCATAAGTCTTCCAGAAGGAATAAGTTTTTTAACGCATCGTGGTGTCCTTTTTAACACCTGTGGACGACAGAAGGGACAGTCGGCTTTGCGGCCGGCATCCGGTGGGGGGGCAGGCAAATTTTCCGTTTCCTTTTCATCTTCTCCGATACGGCTCAAAGTCACACGGCAGGTGCGAAAGGTAATCGGATTTGTGCGGATTTCGATGAGCCTTTCCACTTCGGTATCGTCAGGTGCAATAAACCGGGCTTTTACAGGCTCAACTGTAAAGATCAGAGGTTTATCCATTGTTTTACCTTGTCCTGATGCTCGGTTTAATCCTGCAACCCGGCGGGCTGCAGGATTAATACTCATGCGCTCCTGTGGAAGTCAGGCGCAAGCATCATCCATATATTTCTTGATTGTGGACTTTACGGCCTGTATACCGGAACGATTGAGTGATGAGGCTATTTCAGCAACCTTCAACCGTAGGTTTCTTCTTGGGTTTTTGTACCGCCTCATTGGTCGTTTGACCGGTTTTATTTTCAGGTTCCACTACTGCACCCTTGTTGGCCGCTGCCGTTTTGTCCTGAGTTTCCATGGTCGTTTGACCGGTTTTCTCCTTGTTGTCCTTATTCTCATCTTTGTTGCAACCAAAAGTAGCCAAGAATAATAAAGCAATAAGCGTGATAAAAATTTTTTTCATCGATTGTCTCCCCCAAGTATTGTTAGATTTCCTTGAATGAACATGGCGCAAAAGCATGCTTGTCCCGCGCTTTTCCCTTATCATGTACACATAAAATTGACTGGGCTGAAGTAATGAACATGTCCATCGGTTTGTCATATACTACTTGATACATCTCGTTTATGTCACTCTTTTTGATGAACAGGCAATGTTGAATTTTCACCTTGCAATTTGTTTTCTTTCATGGGGTGTCAGGGGGAATTGATTGACAATTTGGTAAACGATGAACATTTTTCTTTACAAACCAAGTACCTATGCTATTTATGACTGAGCTTGATTTTGTCAGAGTAAACGTATCACCTGAATTCTCACTGAAGCATGTCGGCAACCCGTATTGCAATGGACATGGCTCTTGTTCCAAACAAAAGTCCTAACTGAAGATTATCAAGCAGGCGTTAGACAGCTTCAATTTCGGATCAAGCTAAAAAAGACGAACCCGTAATAACCTGAATTTTTTCGGATGGCCAACTAAAAAGCTACATATGCAAGCGGCGCATATTTTCAATTATTTCGGTGTACTAAAGTTCGTCGTAATGATTGAAAAATTGCAGCAACGAAGCAGATGAAGAGTTTTTTTACGACGCCATCAAAGAAGTGAAAGGAGTACTGTTATGCGCAGGCTCATACGTTGGATGGTGGCTCTGCTTATCATCTCCGGAATCGCTTTTCTCATCTGGCAAAAAACCCGACCCAAGCCCTTGGAGGTGGTCGTAAAGCCTGTCGTCCGGGGAAAGATTGAAAAAACAGTCGCCAATACTCGTGCCGGAACAGTGAAAGCCTGCCGCAGAGCCAAACTTTCGCCGAGTGTCGGCGGACAAATAGCCAGCCTGCCAATTCACGAGGGCGATCAGGTTAAGGCCGGTGATCTGTTGCTGGAAATCTGGAATGAAGATCTTAAGGCTCAATTGACTCTGACTGAGCGTGAGGCTGAAGTTGACGAGGCGAAGGCCAACGCCGCATGTCTTTCGGCGGAACAGGCCGGCCGGCAGGCAAAAAGATCGAAAGAACTCTTTCGCAGTCAGGTAGATTCCGAGGAACAGACCGACCGCCTCACAACCGAGGCCAAATCTCTTCAGGCTCAATGCGAAGCTTCCCGGGCCTCCGTAAAGATGGGACTTGCCCGTATCGCCGTGGCTAAGGCCAATCTTTCCCGAACCCGTCTGCTGGCGCCTTTTGCTGGTGTCATTGCCAAGATTGAAGGTGAATTGAGCGAGTTCGTCACCCCTTCGCCAATCGGCATACCCACACCACCTGCCGTCGATCTCATCGAAAATGACTGCTATTATGTCTCAGCTCCCATCGACGAGGTAGATGCGGCGGCGGTCCGGGTCGGTATGAACAGCAGGATCAGTCTGGACGCGTTCAGGGGAAAACATTTTGCGGGTAAAGTGAGACGCATCTCCCCTTATGTCCTCGATGTGGAAAAACAGGCGAGAACGGTCGATATTGAGACCGACTTTGTCAACAAGGAGGATTTTCGGAATCTGCTGGCAGGGTACAGCGCCGATGTGGAAATTATCATTGCCACCCGCGACGATACCCTTAACATTCCAAGCGAGGCTGTTCTTGATGGAAAGAATGTATTCGTTTATGACCCTGAGGAAAAGGTGGTGCATGAAAAAGAGGTGAAAACGGGTCTAACCAGCTGGGCTTTTTCCGAGATCCTGTCCGGGCTCAAGGAAGGCCAGTTAGTGGTGATCAACATCGATAAACCGGGTTTGAAGGATGGCGTATCAGCTGTAATCGCCAAAGATTCACAATGATCAGTCTGTCGCAGATCAGAAAAGTCTTCACCGTCGGTGATGAGCAGGTTTACGCCCTGCGCGATGTGGATCTTCAGATCAAAACCGGCGAGTATGTCTCGATCATGGGGCCTTCCGGCTCCGGCAAGTCAACCCTGCTCAATATGATCGGGCTGCTGGACAAGGCGGATCAGGGAAAATATCTTCTGGAAGGAGAGGATATGACGGTGCTGGACGACCGTCAGCAGGCAGCGCTTCGTCGCCATAAGATCGGTTTTATTTTCCAATTCTTCCATCTGGTGCCGAGAATGACGGCTGCCGAGAACATTGAGCTGCCGATGATGCTGGCGGGCCTGGCACCATCAGAGCGGAAAAAACGTGTTCTTGCGGCGATTGCAGCCTTTGGCCTCTCCGATCGTGCCCGGCATCGACCCGATGAACTCTCCGGCGGCCAGCGGCAGCGGGTGGCCATCGCCAGGGCGACCATCATGCAGCCGCATATACTGCTGGCCGACGAACCAACGGGCAACCTGGACCGGGGCTCGGGCAATGAAGTGATAGAAATCCTGGAGGACCTCAACCGGCAGAAGATCACTCTGATCATGGTTACTCACGATCCCGAACTCGGCAGCCGGGCCGGGCGGCAGATTACTATGGTTGACGGACGGATAGAATCGGACCGGATCGTCACTGTTCCTTGATTCCATTGGAAATTTTTCAATAGAAGAGCTCCATGAAGATAGTGGATATCATTCGTTTTGCCATACGAGCCTCAACAGGGTATCCGACCAGAACCCTGCTGATGCTGTTGGCTATGGCGATTGGAGCGGGGTCCGTGGTCATCCTTTCGACTTTAGGCGATGGGGCCCGCAACTATGTGGTAAACGAGTTTTCCTCTCTCGGTACCAACCTTCTAATCGTTCTGCCGGGTCGCTCTGAAACGGTCGGCGGGCCGCCGCCGCTTCTGGGAGTTACTCCCAGAGACTTGACTTTGGACGATGCCATGGCCCTGCTGCGCTCGGCAAATATCCGCTACGTCGCACCGATTTCCCTTGGTGCGGCCCCGGTATCCAGGGGAAGGCTGGAACGGGAGGTGACGATCCTTGGCTCGACGCCGCATCTCTTGCAAATTCGGCAGTTGAGCATGGCGGGCGGCCGGTTTTTGCCGGAGAGCGAGATAACCCGTGCGGCTCCCATCTGTGTGCTGGGCTATAAGATCAAACATGAACTTTTCGGCAACGGCTCAGCGCTTGGAGAAACGGTCCGGATCGGTGACAGGCGCTTCAGGGTCCTTGGCGTTCTGGCAAAAAAAGGTGAATCCGTCGGCCTGGACATGGGTGACGTGGTTGTAATCCCCGTCGCTTCGGCTCAGGCCCTGTTCAACAGTTCATCGCTTTTCAGGATCATGATTGAAGCTATTGACCGGGATTCGATCTCTCGAGCCAAAAGCGCGATTCTAAAAATAATTCGTGAACGGCATGATGGAGAAGATGATGTCACTGTCATCAGCCAGGATGCGGTGCTTGCCACCTTCGATCGTATTTTTACCGCCCTGACCCTGACGGTGTCCGGCATTGCCGCCATTAGCATTGCGGTGGCGGGTATCCTGATCATGAATGTCATGCTGATCGCGGTTTCCCAGCGGCGGGCGGAAGTTGGCTTGTTAAAAGCCCTGGGTGCTCCAAGCAATCAGATAATCGCCTTGTTTCTGGCTGAATCGACCTTTCTGTCGATTATCGGTTCTGTCTTGGGACTGCTGCTGGCCGTAGCTGGAATCCGAATCGTTGAACGGATATTCAGCAATTTTCCGCTGGCTGTGCCGTTGTGGTCACTCTGGGCGGCAATTGGAGTGTCGGTTGTCACGGGTCTTATTTTCGGCGTTCTGCCCGCCTTGCGTGCGGCACGGCTTGATCCGGTAGTTTCCCTGTCAAGACGGTGAGTGACCATGCTGATTCGTGACATTGTCAAACTTTCCTTCAGTTCCCTGCTTGACCAGCGACTGCGCAGCTTTCTCACGATATTGGGAATCGCGGTCGGTATTGCGTCGGTGGTGCTTCTGACCTCGATCGGCGAGGGAGTACAGAAGTTTGCCATCGCGGAATTCACCCAGTTCGGTACCAATCTGATCGCTATAAATCCGGGACGATCAACCACTCTTGGAACTTCGGGCGCGATAATCAATAATATCCGGCCACTCAGTATTTCAGATGAGGAGACGCTTCGGCGAATTCCCGGTATTATTGACACGGTGCCCGTCATCCAGGGCAATGGACCTGTAGAATTTGCCAAACGCAGCCGGAGGACAACTATCTTGGGAGTCGGTCCTTCGGCTTCAGAGGTCTGGCAGATAAAAGTGGTTCAAGGACATTTTCTGCCGGCAGACGACAGCCGCGCCGCCAGGTCCTTCGTAGTACTTGGCAGCCGGGTGAAACAAGAGCTCTTTCGGGATGAGAATCCTCTCGGGCAATTGATAAGGGTCGCTGGCGAGCGTTTCCGGGTAGTCGGAGTGATGGAATCTAAGGGGCAGATGCTCGGTTTTGATCTGGATGATGCAGTGTACATCCCGACTGTTCGGGCGATGAGTTTATTTAATCAGCAAAGCCTGATGGAAATCGATATTCTCTACCAAGCCGGTCTGCAGTCCAAATCCATAGCTGAAAAGGTGAAAAAGCTGCTGACAAGTATTCATGGTGCCGAGGATTTCACCATTACCACCCAGGAAGAGATGCTCAAGGTTCTCGGTTCCGTACTTGGCATCCTTACCATGGCAGTTGGCGGATTGGGAGCGATTTCCCTGCTGGTCGGGGCCGTCGGCATTGTCACTATCATGACTATCGCCGTGAACGAGAGAACGCCGGAAATCGGGCTGTTGCGGGCTATAGGCGCCAACCGCAGGCAGATTCTCCTTCTTTTTATCAGCGAAGCGGTGGTGCTGGCCGGGATAGGAGGAGTCTTCGGGCTCCTTATTGGTGCGGGCACCGCCTGGATTTTAGGGTTGATTGTTCCCGCCCTGCCGACGCATACCCCTTGGCTCTACGCCATTTACGCGGAGGTTATGGCCGCTGGGATCGGCCTATTGGCCGGAGTTCTGCCGGCACGCCACGCTGCCAAGTTAAACCCGGTGGAGGCAATCCGTGCTGAATGATAATAATGAGTCAAAAAACAGCGTGCACCTGGCAAGCAATAGCTGAAGGGTTCCCCTTAAGTTCGCCATTGTTCAGGGGCTTGACGAACTTTCGTTTCGGTGATTATCTTGAAAATCAGACCATGTAGTTCACTCTTTCGTGCAATTAACCGATGAGTTAAACCAAGTGAACAAAACTTCTCAATACGCCAGCCAACTCGCACTTCTTGAACAATTTTTCGGCACTGTACAAAACAATGGTCTACCGGGACATTCGATTGACGCATCGAGAGAAATGCGTAACCGGGTACGCAGAGCCTTGAATGAGTTGCTGGTTTGGGGACGTCCATTCCTGGTAGAAAGCCGTGGCCTGCAGTGGCCTTATGAGCAGTGTGTCTTTTCCGCGCTGCACCTCGAACAGATGTATCACCAGGAAGGTGATAGATCTGCTCGAGCCCAAGCGCTGCTTTATCTCTCCTTCCTGCCGGTGCCAAACCAATGGCGCTGGCTGGCAAAAGCTACCGACACCCTGGCGGCTGACCCTGAAATAAAAGATTTTTTGAGGACGGAGCAACAGACGATCCAAGCCAAGCTGACGGCAAAACCACAATCCACTTTTAAACTGAGACACTTTGTGCAGATTTTAAAATCGCCTTGTCTGCCGGACGAAAAAGGGGTGCTGCGAATTTTTTCTCTTCCTTATCTTTTTACCGATAAACAGGTGCTGAAAACAATTTCCGACCGCTATGTGTTGTTTTTGGAACCCCCCATGGGCATCGTCTTTCGTCATGCCTGGTGGCGGGTTTTTACCGAGTTTGAGGATCCTTGTATTTTTGGCCTGGGCGGGGAAGAGGACCGTGAATTTGTTGCCATTCAGGCCAATACTCATCATCTTCCCCTGGCGCATGGAGAGTTTCTTGCGGAAGCCGCTCCGGCCGATTCTCCGGTGGCAAAGGATTTTGATATCGTCTTTAATGCGACCTTTGATGACATGCCCCGCAAGCGTCATGAATTCATGCTTGAACTTTTACATCATCCGCGCCTGTTAACTAAAAATGCCTTATTTCTCGGTCGGGGATCGAACTATAATGTGGAGTCATTCAAAAACATGGTCGTACAAAAGGGTCTGGTCGATCGCGTAACAACCCTCTCCAATGTACGTCGCCAGGAAACGGGGTCTTATCTTGCCCGTTGCAAAACAGGCGTACATCTGTCTCTTTACGAAAACGCCTGTCGCTGTGTTTATGAGTATTTCCGGGCCGACATACCTTGTGTCGTCTCTTCGGCTACAGCCGGCTTGGATACGGCACTTTTCAATTCCGAGACGGGGCATGTCAGCGACGATGATCGACTTGCTGAAATGATAGCGCAGGTGTTGGACCATCGTTCTTCCTATTCGCCCCGTAGATGGTTTTTGACTCATTCGGGGAGCCGGAACGCTTCTCAAATACTCAATGAGAACCTGAAGGAGTTCTTTACCGATAATGGCTATAGCTGGCGGAATGACATTGTCCCACTGGGCAGCAGTGGAGCCAGCCGATATCTGAGCAAGGCAGATTATCATCAATTCTTGCCGGAATTTCACCAGCTGCTTGCCTGGTTAAAGCCGGTTATGCCCCCATCGATCAATTTGACAGTCGATGGATGAGATACCTAAGGGATCGTGAAAGCGTCTTCGGCCATTTGAGCTGGTCATCAGGAATGCAGGGTATTACCCGAAGGTTCACGGACGATCAAAATTTTGGAGGTCTCGGCAAATGTATAAAGACTCTCTTCAGCCATTCTCTTTGGTTCGCTTACTCATGCAGCCGGAAGCATACGATCCGCCGGTGGAGAAATGTGAATTGATTGAAACCCACATCTCCTGGGTGATTTTGACTGGATCCTACGTCTATAAAATTAAAAAATCGCTCAACCTCGGCTTTCTCGATTTTTCTTCCCTTGAAAAAAGGCACTTTTATTGCCAGGAGGAATTGCGTCTCAATAAAAGACTGGCCCCCGCAATATACCTTTCCGTCGTGCCGATTACGGGTACGCTCGAGCAGCCGCGATGGTCGGGAGAGGGGAAAGCGATTGAGTATGCAGTCAAAATGCGGGAGTTTCCGCAACAGGCTCAACTCGACCGCGTTCTGGCCGAAAACGCTTTGAACTCGAAGCAGATTGACCTCATATCCAGACACATTGCAGACTTTCATAACCGAATCGACGTTGCCGGTGCCGATAGCCCCTATGGGAATCCGGACAACATACTCCAACCGGTTGAAGAAAATTTTTTACAGATACGGGAACATCTCAAGAGTTCTAAAGCTTTACCGATATTGTCCGAGCTGGAAGACTGGAGTCGGGGAAGTTTTGAGGCACTGCGATCTTTTTTCCTGCAACGAAAAACAGATGGTTTTGTCCGTGAATGCCACGGCGATCTGCATTTGCGCAATATTGCCTGGCTGGATGATGGGCCGGTAATATTTGATTGTATAGAGTTTAACCCCGGCCTGCGTTGGATTGATGTCATAAATGATATCGCCTTTTTGGTAATGGATCTGCAGGATAGGGGACATCCGGCCTTTGCCCGGCGCTTTCTGAACAGTTACCTTGAATATACCGGGGACTACGCAGGAATGCCTGTCCTGCGGTTTTATCTGGTCTACCGTGCGCTAGTCCGCGCCAAGATTGATGCGATTCGTGCCGATCAGGCGGGTATAAGCGAAAAGGAATTGGTTCAGGCGGAAGAGGATTTCCTGGAATATCTTCATCTGGCTTTGAACTATGTCCATGCCGCGCCTCCCAGACTTATCATTACCCACGGAATGTCTGCGTCCGGCAAGAGTGCCGTAAGCCGGCTGCTCCTGGAACATACAGGCGCGATCCGTATTCGGTCTGATGTTGAACGTAAGCGACTGCACGGCCTGGAGTCCGAGGATGACGGGCGATGCGCAGTCGGCGAAGGGATCTATACGGCGGAGGCAACGAAGCGGACCTATCGCCAACTGGAGGAACTGGCGGCACAACTTCTCGACGCCGGCTACACGGTGATAGTCGACGCAGTATTTTTAGAGTATGCGACCCGGGAAAAATTCCGGCAACTGGCCGTAACCAGACAAAGACCGTTTGTTATTCTGCAATGCACCGCAGACATCGAGACTCTGCGGCAGCGTATAGCCCAACGCGAAAAAGAAGTTTCCGATGCAGACCTCCGGGTCCTGGAAATGCAATGTTCCAGATGGCAGCCATTGCATGAAAATGAGCGGCAAAATACTGTGACCGTTGACACCGCGGCAGCAATTGATATCAACTCGTTAGCGTCGATGATTGAAGATATTGCATCTTCCTGAGAAGTCTTGACTGGGGCGACATAACTGAGTATTTTAAGCAACTTTTCGATGCTGTTGGTTCTGTTGGCCGCTTCGCTCCGGAAGCTTTCCCGGTCAGGTATATTCTGACAAGGAGCGTATGCAATCTGTTTTCTCTTCTTTTTCTAAAAACATGAATCATATACCACCAAAAAAAGTCGGTATCGCCAGGATCGTGGCGGCCATTTCCTATTCGCTGAATGGTTTGCGCTGTGCTTTCTCGACGGAAGCCGCGTTTCGCCAGGAGGTCTTTGCCGTCATCTTCTTTTCTGTGGTGCTGTTGTTTCTGCCACTCTCGCCCGAGTGGAAAGGGTTGCTCTTCCTTGCGACTGCCGGTGTTCTTGTGGTCGAGTTATTGAATTCGGCGATCGAGTCCGTTGTTGATCTTACCTCGTCTGATTATCATGTTCTGGCAAAATCGGCGAAAGATCTTGGTAGCGCTGCTGTCTTTGTCAGCATTACTCTTGCTGTAATTTTATGGTGCGGAGCTGTTTTCTGGATATTTGTGGATAAAGTACGGTATTGAATGGTGGATTTTTTGAAAATGCAAACCTTCTTAGGTAGCTCTCACAATTCCTGTCAAGGTCGAAAGCAGTCATGTTGACAAAAACGCTTCATCTGCGCCCCTCTTTGGAGGGGAGACGGAATTCAGCTCTCTGGTCGATCTTTGTGACGGTTGCTTCCTCTACCTTCCTTGGACTTATTCTCTGGGCCATCTCCTGGTCCTTCGGACTGGTAGGCGGAATAAGGGAATTCGGCAGCGCCATCCGCTTTGAACTTCCTTACCTGATCCTGGTTTATGCAGCTCTGCTGTATCTTATGCGGCCCTCTCCCTGGCGTATTCTAATCGCGGCGGCTCCAATTATCGTTCTCTACCTGGTTATCGACCTGCGCTTTGTTCTTATGCATAGTGTCTTTAAACTGGATGAACTCCTGCTTTTGCCGGAAGGACTCAATGTTTCTCCGCTCTGGCTAAAGATAGTGGCCTGGGCAGGCTCAATCATTTGGGTGGCATTATTCATCAGGAATCTCAAGCGTCGCCTTCGGGATTTCGGCGTGCCGCTAATTCTCCTTGCGCTTGCCGTGGCACCGCCAATTGCCGCCTATACTATACCAGGACAGTTTCTGAAACTGGCGGGCAGTTCGGGGCTCACCATCATCCCCTGGTCGGATCGTTTAACCTCTGCCGTCATGGGGCGAACCACCGCACTCTTTCTTTTTGCCGCAACCAAGCGCAAGGCCTTGGAGGATCTGGCCATGCAGCCGGCGATTGACGATCCGGGCAGAAATCCAGACCTGCTGATAAATACGCTGCATGATGCCCGAAACATCCACATTCTCGTTCTGGAATCCTTTCTGGATCCACAGCGATTTACCCGGTTGCGGTTTCGTACACCGCCGGCACCGCCACGATTCGACGCTCTTCGTAAAGATATGCATATATCCAGGTCACCTGTCTTTGGCGGCGGCACGGCTCAGGTCGAATTCGAGGTCCTTTGTGGAGCCCCGGCTATGGAACTGTACAGTCCAGCGGAATTCAATATGTTCACCGGCGCCCCAACACCATGTCTGCCCAATCTGCTAGCCTCGGCGGGTTATCGGACTGTTGCCACCCAATCGTATAAACCGGATTTCTTTAATTCGGAAAAAGCCTACCGGTCCATGGGCTTCCAGGAGACTAATTTTCCTTCGGTATACGCTGAAAACAGAAAGACATATCTGAAGTATGATATTCCCAACAGCTATATTTTCGATGGCGATCTCCTTTCACAGAATCTGCTTTATGTAAAAAAACTCTTGGCCGAACGTAAACCTTTTCTCAATTATGTGTTAGGTACCTACGGGCATCTGCCCCACATAACCGATACCGAGCGATTTCCACCCAAAGTCGATGTCGCGGGCGTCAAACCCGGTTCACAGGCGTATTTGGCTATTCAGCAGTTCTATTATCGAGCCGGAGCGGTTGCCGATTATATAAACCGGCTGCGCAAAATGGATCCGGACAGCCTGATTCTGGTGACCAGTGATCACCTGCCGCCCCTGGACGGCGGTCCCTGGATTTATGAAACGTTAGGTTATTCGCTGGAAGACGGGGGCGAATTCAGACAGAATATCTGGTTCTATTATGGCCCTAAGAACAAAAATATCGCTTGGCCGGACCACGATTACGAGTTTATGGATTTTCTTCTTGATAATCTCACCGAGGATCGTATCTGCCGACTGATGCCCTGTAAAAATCGCGAGTTTGTAAGCGCGGAAAAGTTGACCGGCAGCTACAATAACATCATAGCACATGGCGCGGGACTGATCGGAAAGTTGCCGGATCATCGTTAGAGTAATTCTTTGCTCTACCGCGGAGTCATCAAAAGTATCGCAACTGCCTCTCCGCAACATAATCCCCGGCCTGAAGAAGGCATAAAATTTCCAGAGTCTTTGGTGAGCCTCTATAACTGCATAGTCATAAAACAGACGTGAAAGGGCAAATGTTCGAATATCTGAGTGCTACTCTCCCTGAAGCCGAGTTTCAAATACCAGTTCTTTAATTCGATAAATTCAGCAATAATCCCTATGGAAACTATCTTGATGTTTTTCTCTTTGGCAAACTCAAGGTACTTTTGAACCAGTTGTTCCCCGATGCCTTGGGAGCGGGCCGGAGGAAGTACTGACAGGCGATTCATATAGGCAGTATCTGGAGTCGCCTTTTCAAAACCGACACAACCCAGAGGATTGCCATCCAGTTCATAAAGGAAGTAAACAACCCTTCGTTCAATATCGGCCTTGACCCAGTCCTCCGTACAGAAGGATGGGTGTTTGGGGGCATTTTGCGAGTTAAGCTTAAAGCGTATCGCCACATCCTTATTGGCTTCACTGATGATCGAAGCTATTTGTTCCGCATCTTCAATTTGGGCCTGCCGTATTATACCGTCCATCTCTTCTCCAATTTCCTGTTCCGAGGCTCCATAACCCGGCAATTTACCAGGGTCCAACATTTATATGATATCCTGTTTAAACCAGTGCCTTTTTCGTACCCGTTCACCGACGCACATCAAAAGACCGCATAACCTGGATCTGTAATCGTTCGTTCTTCGGTGATACAGCACATCCGGATTTGTTTCAAGAGGATGTAACCCTCAATGAGCTTTTTCCAGAGTCCATCCCCCGCTTACAAAGTGACTGTTTACGAGTCCACCAAGATTGATGATCTCGTAAAACCTCTTCATCTGCTTCGTTTCTGTAAATTTTACTAATATTTCTGCCTGACTACTCGAAGAGTCATGTTTTCCTTGCAAGAATTTGCTAGGTGTTGTATCCACCTATAAATGTGGGCAAAAGTCGTCCTGCAAGATAATCCGGTACTTGTCCAACGTCTTATGGGAAAAAACTTGTCAGAAACAGGCAATCGTCGCTGCAACTGATTCGAATTCCTGACATCATTGACTTTCCATGTAATTATAAAAGGAGGTGATTATCCGACATTTTTAAGCAGTCGCTTCAAATGGCAGTAACTCATCATAGTTAGGCAAATCTCATTAAGAACTACTTATTAAGAACTAATCATCAAACCTTATTAAGGAGAAGGAAATGAAGAAATCAGGCCTATTTTTCGTGATTCCTGCGCTCATTTTGGGAAATTATAGCCATGCCACTGCCGCTGAAATTGAATTTCATGGCGATTTGAATAATCGATTCCAGTACACCAATCATGCCGATTTAATTACTTCCGATAGTAAAACTCACAGGGCGAAAATAAGCGACGGCAATGTGAATGATAATTTTGGTGAGCTCAAATATCGACTGTGGGCTGAGGCTTCTACAAACGATGGTGACGTTAAAGGTATTGTCGGCACGGAAATAGGTGGCCTTCGTTTTGGTGAAAACGGCAAAGCACCATTCTCTGGAGACCAGATACAGTTCGAAGTACGTTGGGCTTATGCCGATGTACAATTGCCATGGGTTGAGCGGGTTGCCAGATTCAAGCTTGGTTTGCAGTCTTTTTTAGTCAATCATTATATGTGGCAGGAAACTGCTGCTGGTGTGGCGTTCAATTCAACCATTGGCGACAATATGGATTATATCCTGGCCTGGATGCGGGGCGCCGAATACGATAAAACCGCTAACGGTAGTGATGAAACTGATGATCGGACGGACCTCGATTCCTTTCTGGTTCGATTGGACATGAAACCCGGTAAAAACAAGGCCGGCGTCTTTGTTACCTATCAAGGTTATAATTCGGATGGCAACACCTCAACCTTAGACTCCCGAGACTGGGAGATCAAACTCTTTAGGGACGGGGGCAACCCAGAAGTCGACTTTCACCTCTGGACCTTTGGAACAGACGGTACTGTAGATTTAGCTCCTTTCTTTGTCAATTGGGATTTGATGTACCAGACTGGAAAGTTTAATGATCTCACTTTCGAAAATAATTTTGGAGATGCTCCTACCAGTGTTTCAGGTGATTTTGATATGAGCGCCTATTTTGGTCATATCGATATCGGAGCAAATTTGAACAATCTCAAGATTACCTATACCTTCTGGTATGCCTCCGGAGATGATGATGCCAATGATCATGATTTAAATGCTTATCTGGCTACTGATGTGGATATCACTGATAGCATAATCCTCTTTGAAGGAAGTTATGCTGATGATGATTACTTCACTGAGCGGCCTTATCTTGCTGATAAAGGCTTTATCATGAACCGCCTTGGTGCTGACTACAAGACTACGGAAAAATTAACCCTGGGCGGCGCTGTAATGTATATGTTTACCGCTGAAGATTTCAAATATACCGCAGCAGCAACTGGAGCAAGTGTAAGCAATAACGATCTGGGGTTGGAAATAGATGCCTACCTGAAGTATATGCTCTTCCCCAATGTCGAGGTCGCTGTCAACTTTGGCTATCTTTTTGCGGGAGATGCCATGGATGTCTATGAAGTTCCAGCCATTCAGGACGGGTCATCCAATGAAGATATCTATGTTACCAGCGCCAGACTGCGCTATACATTCTAATTCCTGCAAATAGATTGAAATCCACTGCTATCGGTATATGAGGTAAATTGGGGCCGCTCTGTTTCGGCCCCTCAATTTTTTTTGATATCGTAGGGGAGGTTGTCCTTTATGAAATGTCTTGCTCAAGTGAAGTTCTTTGTTTGGATACCTATGGCTGCCATGCTGGGAGTTTTCCTCTCTTTTATATCACCTTGCAATGCCGATATAAGAGGAGATCTGAAACCAATTGACGGATATGTGGTAAAAGCCGGAGAAGGTAATTTTATCATCGACCTGGATGCAAGCCAAGGTGTTGCAGCAGGTGATGTGTTCAGTGTCATTGGCCCGGGCGAGCAGCTGGTTCATCCCGTTACCAAAAAAGTCATCGGCAGGCTTGAAGAGGTTAAAGGTGTCTTGAAGGTGACACGAACAAGTGACGGCTATTCGTATGCTCGCCCGATTGGTGAATCTGCTGCAATTAAAAGGGGAGATCCCATTCGGCGTTTTGCCGCCCTTAAAGCGGTTTTCTGGGATTACAGTGACAAGAACAGACCTCTTTATGACCGATTGCAGACCGCACTGCCCTTTTTGACATGGCAGAGTTACCAGACAGCCCAACTTCAACGGCCGGCACAACCTTCGCCGCTTGTCGATCAAAACGATACCCTGCTCTTTATCGTTCAGGATAATAAATTGGAGGTGCGAGATGCACAGCTGGGCCTGATACACGAGTATCCGTTACATGACGCTCTTGCAAAGAGCGCCGGTAGAGCGGCTTCTCCTGCTCTTGGCGGTTCAGCTGGAAAAGGGTTGGAGAATGGAAAGCCTGTTTACCAAACAAAAACGTCTCCCGTCATTGATTACGGCTCTGCCGGTACCGTTGCCGGGCTGAGCGATAACATTATGATGGCGGACATACTGCAGCAGGGTGACGAGCATATTTTGGCAACTACCGACAGCAAAAAAATCAGCATTTTTCAGATTGGGAATGTACTCAAACCGCTCGCTGAGGGAAAAATAAGGGGATATGGAAAGATCCTGGCTATGCAATGGTGGCAGCCGGACAGTGGTGGACCGCTATATCTGGCGGTTCTTGCCTGGACTGACGAGAAAATCGACAGTACATTGTTTCTCTTTGAAAATAATCGACTAACGGAAGTTACCAGCGGGGTGGATAGCATATTGGGTTCGTTTGATCTGGACGCGGACGGACGCCCGGAAACGCTGCTAAGCCAGGAATTTGATGCCGATAATTTTTTTGGTCGCCGTATCAAGGAAATGTATTGGCAGAATTCCCAGTTAAAACAAAGAAAGATCTCCTTGGTGCTGCCCCCCAAATTTACAGTCATAGGTGGGCTTCTGGCAGATCTGACCGGAGACGGACAACTGGAATCGGCATACGTCCGTAACGGTATTCTCTGGGTGTATTCAGGGGAAAAAAGACTCTACGCTTCACCAAAACAGATGGGGGGCAGCCTGTCCACTCTGACGTACAAGGTAGATCCGACAGTACTTAACTACAGATCTACATCCGTTTTCTTTGAAGTTTCTCCGATTGCAGTTGATATCGACGGTGACGGCATAAAGGAACTTCTCGCGGTATCCTCGGATCAATCCGCCATCAAAGCGCCGGGGTTGCTGACAACTATAGATAAAAGCCGCATCAACATATTCAAATATGCAGACGGCTCTTTTAAGCGAGGGACTGTGGGAGAAGCTGTTGATGCTGCGATTCAGGGTCTGAGCGTCGAGGATCATAAAGTCCTCTTTGTGGCAACCGATACCGGTTCTCTCTTCGATCGGGGAGGCGGCAGCAGGTTGCAGAGCTTTGAAGTAACACTCTGAAAATGAGTCTGGTGATGACTGGGGTGTTCTGGAATTGTTCAGCATTGCGGAGCACCCTCTCCTGACGAAATATACCTTCCCACGCTCCGGTGGTTGCCTTTGAGCAAGAGCAATTCGAGTTTTAATAAAATATCAAGCAGTTAGTCCTCACTCTGTCCTTGCGATACCTGCAATTGATCAATTCTTGAGATTACACACTGTTGGATAAAGCTATTGTTTTTTAAATATTTATTTCCTTGTTTGAGCTGGTTTGTTGCGTGATGACATCACTTCAGGTTAGGATGACGAACTCTTGACTTTCAATCGGCAGGTTTGTAAAAGTTGCTTTAGGATTTCACGATTTGAGAGAGAAAAATTGTGAAAACGTCAGCTCTTTTTATCACTTACCTTTTCCCGTTTCATGGTAGATGGAAATTTTGCCTGCAGGGCACCGGCTTACCATGATCCCTGTTCGGTTTGATGAGTTGTGAGCGGAAATGATGAAAAATATTTTTAGTGAGGAGTATTAGAATAATGATAACCAGACGAATCACGAAACCATTGCAAACGATCGTCTTATTTTTAATGTTGAATTTTTTGCTGCAGCTTGGCTCTGTACTTTTTTGGTCATCGGAAGCGGCTGCGGATACCCGGTATGTAAATCCCAGTGCGGAAGTCGTTGTAAGAACTGGAGAGGGAAATCAATATAAAATTATTGACATGGTGAAGGATGGCGATACCGTCGATCTTCTTCAGGTGAGCGATTCTTACGCGCTGGTGCGCCTTGCTGATGGTAAAGAAGGCTGGATGTTGAAAAGGTATTTAAGCACTGAGCCTCCGAGTTCTGTACTCGTCAAATCTCTTCGAACAGAAAATGAAAAATTGAAGCAAAAAACAGAAGAATTGACCACAAACCTGCAGGAAGTAACCTCGAACCTTAATCGTACCCAAACCGACCTGCAATCTATTCTGGATGAAAGGGACCAAATTAAAAACGATTATCAGAAATTGCAGGAGGATACAGCAGATGTAGTCAAAATCAAAACGGAAATGGAGGCGGCGACCGCGAAAAACAATGCACTCGGACAGGAAATGGCTTCACTGAGAGAAGAAAATGACAAACTGAAAAAAGATAAATCCATCAATTGGTTCATAGCCGGCGGAGGGGTTCTGCTCGTTGGAATGTTTATCGGCAGGCTTACCAGTAAGTCCCGTAAAAGAAAATCGTCTCTCATCTAGGGGCTATTAAACGATTTTAGCATTGCATCAAGTCCGGATATTGAGCCACTTTTCCAGGACCTGAAAGACTATGTCTCTTTTGATCGGCTTGCTGATATAGTCGTTCATACCCGCTTCAAGGCAGAGTTCCCTGTCACCTTTCATGGCATTGGCTGTCATTGCAATAATAGGAATGTTTGAGTGCCCAATCTGCCGTATGCAACGGGTAGTTTCATAGCCATCCATTTCAGGCATCTGGACATCCATGAGGATGGCATCAAAGTTCTCCGGAGATTTGGTGAAAATCTCCAGCGCCTCTTGGCCATTTGCTGCTGTCGTCACTTTATACCCGGCCTTACTGAGCATGATGGTGGCGAGCTTCTGATTGACCGGATTATCCTCGGCAAGCAGAATCCTCGTCGATTGTTTCAGCTGTTCGCCTGTTGAGTATTGAGTAACGAGTTCCTGGTCCGGCGTTTGCGGTTTCTCCTTGTTACCATCAATGAGTATTTTGGAAAGCGTCTGAAGAACGATTCGGCGAGGCGCCGGTTTCGTTAAAAATGCTGTGAAACCAACATCTTTGCATCTTTGAGCAACTCTTTCTGCGGACGAAGTGTACGCAAGCAGCGGAATGTCGGGATTGATGAGGTTTGAGGCTCGAATGCGCGTTGCGAGTTCATATCCGGAAATATGTGGCATCTGCAGGTCAAGGATCGCCAACTGAAAAGGTTTCCGCTCCTTTTCAGCAGACTGGAGTGTGACGAGGACCATGTTCGCGTCAACGAGCGTTACAACTTCCATACCCGCCCTGCCAAGAATGGCTTTGAGAATTTCAGTATTGGTTTTGTTGTCGTCAACAATCAGGACCTTGACATCCTTAAGATTCTGATTTCCTGGATGAGTGGGTCGTTCCTGATTTGCTGCCGACTTTTTCATTTCGGCCAGAAAATGAAAAGTTGTGCCTTCACCCACCCTGGATTCCGCCCAGACTTGTCCGTTCATCAGGCCGGCAATTTTCCTGCAAATTGATAGGCCCAGACCTGTGCCGCCGTATTTACGGGTCGTTGTCCCATCCGCCTGTTTGAAAGCTTCAAAAATTGTTTCACATTTGTCTTTGGCGATGCCGATACCTGTATCCCGAATTTTACTGAGTAGCGTAATGGTCTCTGCGGTCTCTTCCTGAACCTCGACACTCAATTCAATTTCGCCATGTTCGGTAAATTTGGCAGCGTTTCCCAGCAAGTTGATGAGTACTTGGCGAAATCTTCCGGGGTCGCCTTGAACATTGGCGGGGAGGTTCTCGGCGATGCGGCAGAGTACCTCTATAGGTTTGTCTGAAATCCGTGGCCGGATAAGTTCGCAAACATCGTGGGCGGTAATTTCCGGGTCAAAATCAATGTACTCAAGCGTCATCTGCCCGGCTTCCACCTTGGAAAAATCAAGAATATCGTTGATTAGACCCAGTAAAGCTTCACCACTGCGTTTGATGGTCAACGCACAGTCGCGCTGTTCGGCATCCAGATCGGTGGTGAGTAGTATGTCGGTAAAACCGATGACCCCGTTCATAGGAGTACGGATTTCGTGGCTCATGGCGGCAAGGAACTCGCTCTTGGCGAGATTTGCGCTTTCGGCCGCCAGTTTAGCTTTGCGAAGTTCCCGTGTTTGTTGTTTTATTTCCGATTGCAGGGTTCTTGAATAGTTTTCCTGATGTTCCTGAATAATCCTGTAACTCCGCTGGGCTTCCTCGAGCATCTCCTGATACCTGGAGTCCATGACCTGAAATTTACGATTGAACTGATTTTTCTGGATATCAATCTTCTTGTTGAGCCGTTCGACCTCAAGTTGATCGAAATAGCCGCGTGCCGCGATCCTGAGTAAACAGGAAATGTCTTGCCGGCCAGAGTCGCCATATCGTGCATATCCTATCAGCGTCGCCGCAAGATCAGGGACATACAACGCAACATACCCGGGATGAGTGAGATTTATTGGTAGATTCTTCTCCTGAATGTGCGGGAAGGCGACCAATACCTCTTCAATGAGGGTTTTGGGGAATTCAGCACTTTCCTCCTCTGGAAGCAGTTGCCCTTCTTTGTTGAGAGCTACAACGAAAAGAGAGGGAATATTCTCCTGCAGATAGACAAGCAATTTCATAATCCGCTCATCATCTGGAATCGTCTTCTTGAATAGATTGGTCGTACCGGCCATGCCTCTTAACACCTTACGGATTGTCTTCTTGTTCTTTTTGCCGGAACACAATTGGTCTAGAGGTCCTTATACCGTAAAGGTTCGCCGGGATTAGCAAAAATATTCGCATAACTCCAACCCTTTACCTATCCACCTTGTGTCGGGAGTTAGCCATAAATGCTCTCTGCCTTGGCCAATTCAACAGGGAAGTCCTCTATCAGTACGGTATATTCATCCAAATTGTCCTGAAGGTGTTCGATGAGCGGTGGTGAAATAATCATTTCTACATCCGGTAGTGTTGGAAGTTGGAGTTGGCCGGTAATGTATTCTGAAATCTGTATTATTCCCGTCAGGCTGGATGGTTCGATATCATTGAAAATTGCATGGTGATCTCGAATGGCCTCCTGGATGCCCATCGGCATATTCCAATCCAGAGTCATGAGGTAGCAGATCTCGCAATGATCAGTGGCAAAAGTCTGTTGCTCCATATCCAGCAGCGAGCTGGTCGAAGTGCATGAAGCACAGATCTTGTGAAATTCTTCACGCCGTACCTGTTCTTCAACCAATAGGCCGAAATCGTGAAGAATACCACACATAAACGCATCATCCCCATTGATTCCGAAAACTCTTTCAGCAACCATCTTGCTGCAGATGGAAACCGCTGCGCTGTGAAGCCATAGTTTCTTTTTGGAGAAGACCGAATGGGTTTCCGAACCTATAAAAACGTTTCTTAAGGCGTCGGTTATCACCAGGTTGTGCAGGTTCTTCATACCTAAAAATGCTACCGCACGGCCTATGGAATCAACAGTCTGTATCAAACCGTAATAAGGACTGTTGACAAGCCTCAATAAACGGCTGACCAGGACCGGGTCGACCTTGATGACTTCTTCAAAATCCTTTATGGTCGAATCCGGATCATTGATCAGACGTATGACGGTAGTAACTACGTGGGGGAGGGGGTGTATATCGGCAAATTTTTCGATAAATGTTTTGGCGGTTGACACACATAACCTCTCAATCCAGACTCAGAAATAGCCGGCTGATCAATGAGCAAAAATCTCTTTTTTAGTTACAGCTTCGCTTTTAATCCGGTCAAGCAGCTCGGCCAGGACCGGCTTAATGTTTTCCCGAATGTCGCCTGCGACGATAATATAGAGGAGATCATCACCGGGCTGAAAGGTTCCTGAGCATGCTTCGATAATTATCTCAAATATTCCTTCCCGCTGAAGGTATTCCTGTCGGAGCGCTTCAATTTTCATCTGGTCAGGGGTAACTTCAAGAGCTGTAACCGCGGAGCGGCCTTTTCTTGACCAGTCGCGGACGACACCGTTGTGGATGAGGATCATTCCAACGTTATTGGTAAAGTGTAACTTTTCTTTCAGCTCCTTGATTGTCTTTGTAAGATCCATTGAAATCCTTTTTGGTGAAGTTCGAAATTGTTCTGAGTTATATTTCTTGTATTATGGGCACGATAATCTCTTGCTCTTTGCTGAGGCTGGTCAGATTCATGTTTGAATTATATCTCTCCAGGAGCCAAAGCGGGATGTCAAATTTGTTGTAACAGAGATCCCACAAGGTATCACCGGAAATAACCTGATAAATTTTCTGCCCGATTATCATGAAAGTGGAAAAAAAGTCCTCTTCGGTTTCCTGCAAATGATCAAGGCGTTTTTTTTGAAAGAGACTGGGGGACAGTTGATCGAAAACCAGGAGGATTTGTTGGCCGGAATGCACATGTGCATTCGGTGGCAGGCTGTTGAGGCCGGCAAGTTTAGTACCCTCCGTTCCCAGCCAGCTTTCATAGAGTCCCAGGGATTCATCGGGTTGAACTGTTACATATCCATAGGTTTTATGGTTTTTCCGATAGATATTAAAGACCTTATATACGCTTGGGTCTTTCATTGGCAGAGTATCATATGCCTTTCCGGATCGACGTTGTTTTTTATTGCTTGCAAGAAGCACGGGTGTTGAAGAGTGTCGATCGGCGTTGAATATTTTGATGCTGCGAGCTGAGATGCGAGGTGTCTCCTTCTTGGCCCTGACACCAATTTCTCCAGGTTTTGGAACTCTGAGCTTCTGGTTGGGGTAGATTGTTGCATATTGATCCAGCTTGTTTGCCTTCATGAGGCTTTTTATAGAAACGCCGTGGAGCCTGGCGATACTTGCCACCGTATCACCCTTTTTAACGCGATGAAAAAGATTGGCGGTCTGTTCCTTCGCATGAGACGAGGATGGGAGGGTGGCGAGAAGATGGCTGGTCTTTTTTTCTTCGGGTAGCCTGATGGTATACCCTTTCGGAATACGCTTTTCCCCCCTTATAACAGATGACAGCAGTGCCGGGTTGAGCGATTGTATGGTGTCGGAGGTAATACCGAAGTGGTTGCTGATATCCTTGAGACGGAAGTATCCGGGAAGAGTAAAGTAACGGGTTGTCAGGGCCGGTTTGATTCTGATTTTTTGATTTTCTTCAAGTCGTTTGGCAACCTTCAACGCAGCCACAAATTCCGGATAAAAATTTCTGGAAGCGAATTTGAAATTTCCTTTGTTATAGTATGTGAATATATTTTCATAGTTGCCTTCCTCTGCCACGGCCCTTACAGTGCCCGCTAAACCATAGTTGTACGAGGTGAGAGCCAAAGGCCAGCTATTGAGGACATCGTAGCTGTTTTTTAGATATTTGGCGGCGGCATGGGTGGCGAGGATAGGGTCTAAACGTTCATCGATAGTGTGATCTATTGTTAGAAACTGCTTTCCGGTATCTCTGGTGAATTGCCAGATGCCTGCTGCTCCTAATTTAGAATAAGCCTTGAAATTGAAAGAGGATTCAACATGGGGGAGATACGCCAGTTCCTCAGGTAAGTGATAGGCGCGAATGATCTTTTTTATCTCGTTCATGTATCTGCCTGAGTTAATAACCCCGTCCAGAAAACGTTCCTTCTGTCCAATTTGACTGCGAACATTGTCTGCAGCCAAAGCCATTAGCCTGGAGTTATTCTGCTCGGGAAAAAGTGCGGCAATTCTTATTTCTTCGCGGGTAACCGGTTTTCGGCCGGCAAGTCTGGTCAGCATCTCGCTGTATTTTTCCCTGGCCTGCTTCTGAAAAAGCGAATTGATATGGGCAGCTCCCGGTAAATGTTCACTGAGAAGGGGAATGACTTCGTAAATCTTTGATAAATCGTTGGAGTCATGTATAACTGCCTCGTTAAGGGAATAATAAGAATATATCTTCTCCCAGAAGGCGACATTTTTAGCAATAGCATGGTGGCTTGGAAAATTCTCCTTGCGTGTGTCTGCCGCATGGCCAAGTTTGGTGGTGGCCAGCAGCAAAAAAAGCATACACAGGAGAACGGATAATCTGCGTTCCGGAAAAATAGTAACAGGCATCGAAGTCATTGTGAAATGTGGTAGTTGGTCATGAACAGGAACTGAGCTTAATCACAACTGTATCACAAGAAAAGGAACATCGGAATATGTATCTTCATTTAATCGAAGAAAAGTGGGGAAAGGGATGTATACACCGATAGTAGCGACACTGGGATATATTTTATCACCTGACCGGAAAAAAACCTTACTGGTGCATCGAAATAAACGGCCTGAAGATCAGCATCTTGGAAAATATAACGGCCTGGGCGGAAAGATGCTGCCGAATGAGGACATCTACGAATGTCTGGTCCGGGAGATACGCGAAGAAGCAAACATCGTTTGTGAGAGAGCAGTGCTGCGAGGGACGATCAACTGGACGGGCTTTGGCCCACAGGGTGAAAACTGGTTTGGATTTATTTACAGAATAGATAGTTTCAGCGGAACCCCCAGGACGTCCAACGAAGAAGGTGATTTAGAATGGGTTCATGTTGCTGATATTATGAAACTGCCGATGTGGGAAGGAGATAGATTTTTTTTGCCGATGGTGTTTGATGACGATTGCAGGGTTTTCCATGGATTCATGCCATATGACAACGCCCGGCCGATCGATTGGCGGTACTCTAGAATCTGATAGAGGTTGCAGTGAACCGCACTCATGGTATATTCGCTGGGATACGGTAAGATTTAACATAAATACCTTGGAAAGATGTCTCGGTCGCATATATTACCATCGAGGTAACGAATTTCTGCGGAGGCCGGGGAAGCCTTTTTACCTTGTTTAAAGGGATGGCGTAGTAAGGTGTTTGGTTGATTTTCCTGTCCTCTCGGCCAGTCAAGAGTCAACAACAAAATTAATCATTTATGAAGAATAAATAATTGAGGGGGAAACATATGGAGCAGGAGAGCGAACTGCAGCGGCTTGAAAAATTTGTTGAAAAATTATTGGCGCGTTTTTCCGCATTGAAGGTAGAAAAGACGCAACTCGAGCAAGATGTATTTGAACGGGATCTCTTGATCGAAGAACTTAGGAATAATATTTCTTCCAAGGTTACGGAGCGAAACGAGATAAGCGAAAGAGTGAATAAAATTGTTGACCAGATAGAGGAATGGGAAATGAATCTGGACAATGAAAAGGAAGAGACGACGATTAGTTCAGCCGCGGATGCAGATATCGATGAACAAGAACAAGGTTCAGAGGCAGAGCAGACCGAGGCCGACAATGATGAAGAAGAAAGACATGTTCAGCATGACCTTTTTTCGATGACGAGTTCGAACGAATAATATCCCGGTTCCGGATCAGGAAGTAATTTCTGGTTTTCCAGCGATTATTGCGTGAAGAAATTCTTCCCCCTTGGGAAGGAACATGGAAGTAATTGGGAGGGGGACTGAAAGTAGCCTGTTTATCGGGTAGGTCCCATACAGATTAAAGTATGTTGTACAGCAGAAATTCAAGGTGAATCCCGGATTGATATGTCTGAGACGGAAAGGTTGGTAAGATTCGAACTGCTGGGGCAGGAATACAAGTTTTATACTGCTTCGTCGGAGGAAGAACTGAAATCGATTATTTCCCTGGTTCGCCAACTTGTTGAAACCAGCTCACCACGTACTTCAGGAACCTTGCCGGTCGGAAAGGTGGCAATATTAGCCTGCTTGAATATTGCCTCCCGCTATGTAAAACTCATGCAGGAATTTGAGGGGTATAAAAGAGACTCTGAGGAAAGAATCATCCGGCTCAACGAGGAAATACGATCCAAGTTGTTATCCGAATAAGGCTTACAGGTATAAAATGTTTTCGTTTCCCGGAAAGTCTGTTATAATTTCACAAAGGATGAAATTCCTTAAAAGCTGTAGTGAAGATAGCTATAAAATTTTTTGGCCGTAGTATGATGTAATAAAGTTTTCCCTGCACTGTTGGTGATCTTCAGTGTGTGTTGAGCCAACTCCCAAAAAAAGGGTAACTCCACTGATATCGGAAGGAAAATCGGTTTCGAATTTCCAGATGATATTATGAGTCTGCCCACCTATTCTATAGGTTTAACTTTCCTGGTGACACGGCAGTGTGGGGAAGATGATCGTTCAAGGGTAAATGGACCCGATTTTGCCAGATTTTCTATCCGACCTGGTGCCTTCCAGAGCTCCTTTTGGGGGAACATGAGGTTGGTTAAACATATAACAGAAGATTGACCTCAGCAGAAAGGTGCTGTTGGAACAAAATATAAATTAAGGGAAGCAGAACTGCTTTTTTAGATATTTCTCTGAATAAACCGGTTAGATCAGCTTATTTAGATTGACTTATTCTTACATAAGTTTGTGGAATAACCTCTTAAAATAGAGGCAGTATACATAAAGGTACTGTTTACTGGTATTTACAATTATCTGAACGTAAAACGGATTGTTCAGTTTCATTCCGGTGTCGATCTGTACGCAGAGATGCGTGTGAATTCCGCCGGAAAAAGAAAAAATGGTCAATGACCTTAGAACTATCTGCAAATATGAGGAGAGGTGGGGTCATCAACCGGATAGGTGTGTTTGTCTGAATGGTTGCTGATCTCAGGTAAGTAATAACAGAAGTAATGGCTGTATTACTCCGCCGTCTATAGTCCTGCCGAAACCGTCGGACTGGAGCTTCCCCCACAGTTCCCTCCCGTTTATTTTGTTTTCTCTGCTTTTTCTTCTGTCCTGTCAATCAACACCAGATAGGATTGTTCAATGGGTTTATTCAGCCATCCATATTTACTCGTCTGTATCGGTCTCCTTATCGGGACATTCCTCGGTATATATTTCAGGAAACTGATAGTTGAGGGACATGAAAAAAATATTAAAATTCAAAGTAATCAGATCTTAGAAAAAGCTATCGTCGAAGCCGAACAAATCAAAAAAGAGGCAATCCTTCAGAGTAAGGAGGCCGCGTATCAGATTAAGCAGGCCCTGGAGACAGAGCTGAAATCGGAAAGAGATGAACTGAAAGAGGAGCAGCGGCAGCTCAAGCGAAAAAGAGATAGTCTGAAAAGAGAATGGGATGCTTTCGATCGAAAGCAGACTGATTTCTACAATAGCGAACGATTGGTCAAGCAGCAGGAAATCGAGTGGTATGAAAAACATAAGGAAATAGATTCGCTGATTAGTAAACGGCGCTATGAATTGGCACAGCTCGCTGGGATAAGCCAGGAGGACGCCAAAAAGCTTCTTATGGATTCGATGGAAAGTGAAGCCAGGATGGAAGCGGCGAAGAAGCTAGTCAGAATTGAAAACGAGATGAAGATGGAGGCTGACCGGAAAGGAAAAAACATTCTGGCCCTGGCCATTTCTCGTTATGCCGGCGATTATGTGGCTGATCGAACCGTCTCGATGGTTCCGTTACCAAACGATGAAATGAAAGGGAGGATCATCGGCAGGGAAGGGCGAAATATCAGAGCGATCGAAGCTGCCACCGGAATCGATATCATCATTGATGATACCCCGGAAGCAGTTATTCTGTCCGGATTTAATCCGGTGAGGCGAGAGGTAGCCCGACTGGCATTACTGCAACTCATCAATGACGGCAGAATCCATCCGGGGCGCATCGAGGAAGTAGTAGAAAAAATGACCAAGGAATTGGAAATCACCATGCGGGAGGCCGGCGAGCAGGCGACTTTTGATGTCGGAGCACACGGTGTGCATGTTGAACTGATAAATCTGCTTGGACGGTTGAAATATAGAACCAGTTATGGACAGAATGTTCTGCAGCATTCGCTTGAGGTGTCCTTTCTCTGCGGGATCATGGCATCCGAACTGGGTGTGGACGTGAAAATGGCCAAACGCGCAGGACTGCTGCATGACATCGGCAAGGCTGTTGATCATGAAGTCGAAGGATCCCATGCTATAATCGGTCGTGATCTTGCGAAAAAATATGGCGAACCCGAACAGGTGGTGTATGCCATTGGGGCTCATCACGAAGAACTTCCTCCGCTCAGTGTCATTGATATTCTGGTTCAGTCCGCGGATGCCTTGTCCGGGGCCCGACCCGGAGCCAGGAAGGAGATGCTGCAAAGCTATGTTAAACGGCTTGAAGACCTCGAGGCCATTGCCAATGGGTTCAACGGAGTTGAAAAATCCTACGCTATCCAGGCAGGACGGGACTTGCGCATAATTGTTGATTCCGGCAAAGTAAAAGATGAAGAGGCTGCACTCTTGAGCCAGGATATCGCCAGATCGATAGAGAGTAAATTAACTTATCCCGGACAGATACGAGTTACCGTAATAAGGGAAACAAGGGCTGTGGAATACGCAAAATAGAGTTTACTATTCATCAAGATAAATACTAATTATATCAAGGCATAATCATGGTGTCGATAGAAGAGCAGCTTGAGTTGATTGAAAGGGGAGTCGTCGACTGCATTTCCCGGGAGGAATTGATTAAAAAACTGAAAAAATCCAAAGAGACAGGAATTCCTCTTAAAATTAAAGCAGGTTTTGATCCCACTGCTCCCGACCTGCATCTCGGTCACACTGTTTTACTCCAGAAGATGAAGCATTTTCAGGATTTAGGTCACGAAATATATTTTCTCATCGGTGATTTTACCGGGATGATAGGAGATCCGACAGGAAAATCCGAGACCAGAAAGGCATTGACGGTAGAACAGGTGGCTGAAAATGCGGAATCTTACAAGGAACAGGTTTTTAAGATTCTCGACGCAGAAAAAACCCGGGTGGTCTTTAACAGTACATGGCTTGGTAAACTTACCTCCATCGATATGATAAAGCTGGCATCCCAGCTGACAGTTGCCCGTATGCTCGAAAGAGATGACTTTCGCAAAAGATTTGAATCCGGCAAGCCGATTTCAATACATGAATTTCTTTATCCTTTAATCCAAGGTTACGACTCGGTTGCTATGCAGGCGGATATTGAGCTTGGCGGAACCGACCAGTTGTTCAATGTGTTGATGGGCAGAGATCTGCAAAGATCACACGGTCAGGAGCCGCAAGTGGTGCTCACAATGCCGCTGCTCGAAGGATTAGACGGCGTCAACAAAATGAGCAAATCCTTGGGGAATTATATAGGCATAACCGAATCGGCAGATAATATTTACGGGAAGGTGCTCTCCATTTCCGATGCTCTGATGTTCAGATATTTTGATCTGCTCAGTGATCTGAGCAATAAGGAAATTGAAGAGCTGAAGGATGATGTGGAAAAAAATCTGCTTCACCCAAAAGAAGTAAAAAAACAGTTGGCTCGAGAGCTCACCGCTCGTTTTCACGGTATTGCCGCAGCCGAGGCAGCTGAGGAGAATTTCGAGAAGGTCTTCCGGCAAGGTGGGGTGCCGGATGACTTACCTGAAGTACGTTGTACGGCTGTCGAACCGATTTTACTTCCTAATTTGCTGGTGACCGCCGGTCTGGTAAAATCGACTTCTGAAGGGAGGAGAATGATTCAGCAAAGTGCTGTAACAATTGACGGTGAGAAAATCACCGACGTTAACTCGTTGATCAAACCTCTCGGGGAAATGCTTATTAAGGTAGGAAAACGCAGATTCAGTAAAGTTATTTTTAGTTGAGATCTTTGAAAAGGGGCAACTTGAAGGTTTTTCATTGATGCCCCTTTATTTTAAGTTGGAACCGGTTTCTAAAAAAGTATCAATTCATTTCCGCTTTCTGTCTTTTTTCCCAACAGGTCTTACATATTCCCGAAAATTCGATGTGATGGCCGAGGATTATATAATTACTGGCTTTTTCTGCTACTTCGTTAATCTGTTCCTGAACGGCTATTTCAATATCATTCACTTTTCCGCATGAGGAACATCGAATGTGGTAATGGGGCTTGACGGTAGCATCGAAACGTTTTTGCGTGCCGCCGACTTCAAGCTTAAGGATGATGCCGTTATCGGCCATGAGTTCCAGATTCCGATAGACTGTGCCCAAACCGATACGAGGCAAACGCTTTCGCACCATATCATAGACTTCGTTGGCTGTCGGATGGGAGGTTACCTTCCCCAATTCTTCCAGGATGATTTGTCGTTGGGGTGTTAACCTCATGTTTGGCAATTGTTCCATAATGATACCTCAAAATAAATATTGATAAACTTTATTATATGACATCATATCCCATCAGGTAAAGAAAGCAAAGGGAAAACAGCAATAACACGCGCTTTGTGCAACAAATCAGGACTGTATTAGTTAAAAAATGGAGCAAGACTTGAATATCAGCCCGGGGTTGGAACCTAGTGTCGCGGGTGCCAGGGGATGGCACAGGAGCGACCCGGTTACAGATCTGGGTTATGCAGTGTTTTGATGTGTACCGTTACGATTGCTGGGTTAGGTGTGAACCTGTGGATTGAAATAGCCAAAACGAAGTGAAGGGAACTCCTTTTTAAGAAGGTCAAGCCATGGACGAATACCTAATACCTGGGTATTTTTAGGCAGAGCAAGGCTTTTCAGGTACCATTCCGGATCCATATTCAGGTTGCGAAGTTGGATAAAGTCGGGATGGTGGTGCCTGATCAATGTACAAAGCGCCTCAAATTCCTGAAGCGAATCTGTAAATCCTGGAAGAATAAAGTAATTGAGGGAAACGAAACGATCGTGTTCTTTCATCACATCTATCGATCTTGTAACATCGGCAAAGCTATAGCTTCTTGGACGATAATAAGGAGTATAGTACAGTTCCTGCGCCGAATTGAGGCTTACCCGAAGACTGTCCAGTCCCGTCCGGGCTAGTCGTTTTAGTCTGTCCGGCAGGCTTGAGTTCGAGTTAAGATTGATTGTGCCTCTGGCTGTCTTACCCCGGATATTTTGGATTGCTTTCTCGATGACGCCACTTTGCAGGAGAGGTTCTCCTTCACAGCCCTGACCAAAACTGACAATCGGATTTTCCGCCGTCTCGAGATGCGCCACGGCAATTTGACTTATTTCTCCTGCAGTGGGTACAAAGGTAATACGATCCTGAGTTGAAGGGCAACAGCCGGATGCCTGCAGGGAAATGCAGCCAAGACAACGGGCATTACAATCAGGTGACGTAGGTAAGGGAGCTTCCCAGCGTCCGAGAAAGAAATTCCTGGCGGCCGGGCAGCCGTAAGTGAGACAACATTTGCCCAAGTGCTGAATGAGCCTGTTCTCTTTATATTGTCGTAATTTTTTTTTGGTACGTTTTATGACATCGGCTTGGTGATACTGATCTGCATCCTGCCGTTTGTCAAAATCGCTACGGAAGCCGGTAACCCAAAACCTGTCCTGATACCAACCGACGGCCGTATAAGCAAACAGCGGCAAGGTCGGTGCATCCGGCTGGGTTTGATAACCGCTGGTAAAAATGGCTGTGTGAGCTGGTGCCATGAAGGCGGCAACCGCCATGATTTGCCGGTCGTCATCCTCATAGGGAACTTCTGACAACAGAACGGGTTCATTCGAGCGTGGGTCCCAGCCGACAGGAAGCCGGCCGGGGAGGGTGAAAAGATCGCTACCGTCAGGCAATGGGATTAAATCCTCGAGTGCCGGACGAAAAAAACTTCCATTACTCATGCCGACCATTTCCAGTTCGGCAAATTCACTGATATTACCCTTCGCGTCCGCATAGAGAAGGGCAGGGACGTTGGCGGGATGGTCCATCTATTGCCTGAGTACTCTGAAAACCGAGTCAACCGCCCGATATATTTCGAGATCGTCACCAAAAATATCTTGAATTGCCGGATGTTCAATGAGATCTTCAACTATATATTGGGTAAAATACAGGCTCACAACGTTGGGGTCCTGAGCAACCGTGCGGACAGGGGCAATCTTCATCTGCAGTTCGAACTCTTCCATGTAACCAAGTTTACTTAACTGATTTTCAAAGGCTTCGCGTAATTGGCTAACAGATGTCGTTTCAATTATTTCTCTGTCGATCAGGCGCTGTACGAGTTTTGCGGCAAATTCCGGGGCATGATCTTTTGCTTTCAGAAACATTTTTCGTCGTTCCTGTTCTCGTTTACGATCGATCGTGCGGATGGTTTTGTCTGTGGTTCTGTTTGGACTGATGTTTACCTTGGCCATGAAAATCTCCATATAGTTATCATCTCTGGAAGGAGATGGGACCGTTGTTTTCCTGCTGAAGTATAGATCCTATATAATCTGAATACATAATAATCACTAGCGTAAATTTACACTCGAGCGGTTAAAAAATTTACTGTCAATAAGAGAGTATATCTGCAATAAGAAATAATGGTTAAAAAACTCTTTTGTTTTTGATAAGGCAATTTCTTTTTTCCTTTTGACAACATTTTGTTCTTCAAAAGAATTCAGTTGATTTTCTGACATTTATTTGTATATTAAGCGGCTTATAAAAGAGATTGAAATTAAGAGGGGTACGTTCAGCAATTGTCACTTTAACTATTATCGTTGTTAAATAAATTCATTAAGAATGTTCTGGAGGTTTGTCCCATGGTAAGAAACGTAAAAGCGATGCTTCCTGTATTACTGTGTGTATCCATTCTGACTTTATCCGGATGTGGATCGAAAAGTAAAACTGATCAGGCAATGAAAGAGCAGGTTAAGAGCGAGGCGATGGGTGTGGAAGAACCGCTTGAGTCCAAACCTCTCGGTATCAGCGAAGGCCGTACTACCGAAGGAATGCTTCCTGTTTATTTTGATTTTGATTCCTCCGTCATAAAACCCGATCAAGTCTCACGTATTCAGGTTAATGCGGATTTTCTCAAGAATAACAAGAACTATGATATCAAAATTGAAGGAAACTGCGATCCTCGGGGTACCAACGAGTACAATATGGCCTTGGGAGAGAGACGTGCGTTGAGTGCTAAAAAATATTTGATGAATCTGGGAATTGATGAGGCAAGACTTAGCACAATCAGTTATGGTGAAGAGAAATTGTTGCTTCAAGGTCAAGATGAACTTTCCTGGGCTCAGGATAGACGTGATGATTTTGTAGTTTCTGAGTAGAAAAGCGTTTGATGTTTTAAAAATATTTCGGAGTAAAAAATGGTATCTCAAAGAAACCTTTTGGCGGGCTTAATCTTTTCACTGATCTGTTTTGCGGCAACGAGTTGTTTTTCCGCCGATCTGAAAATTGGTGTCATGAATGTTCAGAAGATCATTGTTGAATCTGATGCTGGAAAGGCAGCTAAAACTCGATTTGATAAAAAGATGAAGGAGCTTCAATCTTCTTTTAAGGGAGATGAGGATGCCCTCAAAGCATTGCAGGAAGAAATAAAGAAAAAAAGTTCTGCCTGGAGTGAAGAGAAAAGGGCCGAGAAGGTGCGCGAGTTCCAAAAAAGTGGTAGAGAACTCAAGGCCAAGACGGATGATGCCCGATTTGAGATGAAGGCCATGCAGGACAAGGAACTTGAGCCGATTCTCAATGCTCTTGAAAAGGTAGTTGATGCCTACGGTAAAG
Organism: uncultured delta proteobacterium; assembly: GCA_963835305.1. GTDB lineage: Bacteria > Desulfobacterota > Desulfobulbia > Desulfobulbales > Desulfocapsaceae > Desulforhopalus_A. The sequence goes on along the minus strand of CAWIEU010000001.1, from coordinate 534,307 downwards.
AGAACAACTACACTGCCATATTGGATTCTAAAAACGGCGTCATATATTTTGATGATAAAATTGATATCAGCGATGCTATTGTTAAAAAACTGAACGGAGCATTAGCCGCAAAATAATTTTCAAAAGTGTGATTCTGACAAGATGGTCGGTAAAACGGTGTAGAGGGCAGTCCTTCTACATCGTTTTGTCGTTTTTACTGTTTTCCTTCAGGGCGAATGTATGACAATAAAAAGTATGACCGGTTTTGGCCGGGGTGAGGTGGAAAAAGACGGGCGAACCTGGGTGGCGGAGGTTCGGTGCGTCAATAACCGATACCTCGATCTGAAAATGAAACTGCCGCGAGGCTATTCTTTACTGGAAGAAAAAATTCGCAAAAAGGTCGCGGACATGTACCTCCGTGGCAGGGTCGACCTCTTTCTTTCGGTAAGCGGCGATTTTTCCGATCTGGAGGAAGTAAAGGTCAATTTGGCCCTGGCAAAAGGATACAGGGATGCTCTGCAAATTCTGGCTGAGGAATTCGAACTGGAAAATGAAATCACGCCGCGGATTTTGACGAGCTATCCCGATGTTTTGATAAGGGAGCAGAGGGAGGAGGATTTGAGCGTCGTCTGGGAAACGGTGGAAAAGGTCATAGATGACGCACTAGAGGGATGCGATATGATGCGGACTCAGGAAGGCAATGCATTGGCGGCGGACCTCATGAATCGGTTGAATTTTTTTGAACAAACCATCGCAAGTATCGAGACGAATATCCCCGAGTTACTTGAACAGCGCCTGCGGAATATACAGGAACGATTGGATAAATTATTGGTTAATGTACAGCTTGATCCAAGTCGTTTAGCTCAGGAAATTGCCGTTATGGCAGACAAAACCGATGTCACTGAAGAAATTGTCAGATTACGCTCCCATATTGCGCAATTTACCATGTTTCTGGCAGAAGAAAGTGGTATTGGCCGGAAACTGGATTTTCTCATCCAGGAGTTCCTGCGAGAGGTAAATACCCTTGCATCAAAAATTAACGATGCTGCCGTGGCGCATCTCACTGTCGATCTAAAAAGCGAACTGGAAAAGATGCGAGAGCAAGTGCAAAACATTGAATGACTTGTGGAGTTGATCGGATCTTAAGGGCTATCAAGAAGTAATTTGATAATTTGAATTCAGGGTGAGCTATGCAGTTATTGAATATCGGCTTTGGCAACACCGTAATGGTGGAAAAGATTATTGCTGTCATTAATACCGGATCATCTCCTGCCAGGAAGTTGAAAGAAGTGGCGAAAGCGGAAGGGAGACTGGTCGATGTAACAGAAGGCAGAAGAACAAGGTCGATTCTTGTAATGGAATCCAATCATATTATTCTCTCCTCCGTGCAACCTGATACAATTAGCCAGAGAATGCAGGCTTTGCAGCCAGGCTATCATCTGAATGAATATTTTGAGCAGCAAAAATCAAAATCGTAGGAATAGGTATGACCACCGGTAGATTATTTGTCATCTCCGCACCTTCCGGTGCCGGAAAAACCACCTTGCTTAAAAGGGTTATGGGACACCTTCCAGGGTTGGTTTTTTCCATTTCCCATACTACCCGAAAACCAAGACCCGGTGAGTTGGATGGAGTCGATTATCACTTTATCTCCAAAGAACAATTTTTGGCGATGATCGATCAGGGATTGTTTCTGGAATATGCTAAAGTGCATGATAATCTCTATGGGACAAGCAGTGAAGCGATAGATTTGCAGCTGGAAGAAGGCTACGATGTCATCCTCGATATCGATGTGCAGGGAGCAGGCATTTTGCGTCAGAAAGATCAGCTGGAAGCCACACATATTTTTATCTCACCGCCGAATCTTAAGGAACTTGAAAGAAGACTGCGCGGAAGGGGAACGGAGAGTGAGGAAACAATAAAATTACGATTGAAAAACGCTGCAACCGAGATTAAGGCGGCTGCTGCATACGAATATCTCATTATCAACGAAAACGTTGAAGAAGCAGCCAATCTTTTAGGTTCAATTATTTTGGCAGAACGCGCCAGAGCACATAGGTTACCGTCCGGTAAACCAATAGACGGCACAGTGATCTCATGAGAAGACAGGGTGGGGGGCAAAAGAAGTCAGGGGAAAAAAGCATCCGATTGAGTGAAGATCTGGTTTGGGGGATACATCCGGTGTTTGAGGGTCTGGAAAAAGAACCAGACAGATTCACGGAAATTATCTTACAAAAAGACAGGCGAGGCGGGAAAATAGAAGAAATTGTCGAAAGGGCCCGCTCTCGGAATGTCAAACTCACCTTTGTCGAATCTTTGCGTATAACGGGGGAAGGGGGGGCACAGGTACGGCACCAGGGGATAATCGCGCGAATGAGCGGTACACCGTTGATCGCCTTCGATGATCTGCTTGTCAAACTGAAAGCTCGTATCGACAGCGGTGAAAAAATATGCCTTATGGTGTGTGATTCACTCCAGGATCCACATAACCTTGGCGCTATAATCCGTTCAGCACTGGCATCTGGTGCGGTTGGTGTCCTGGTAACCCGGGAACGTTCAGCTCCGCTTGGCGGCACAGCGGCAAAATCATCCGCCGGCGCGATGTCGCATATTGATATATGTCAGGTCACTAATCTGGCGAGTGCCCTCAAAGAGTTGAAAAAGACTGGTTTCTGGATCTTTGGGGCTGTTAAAGATGCAGAAGCACAATCACTTTATCAAACCGATTTGACGATGCCTGTCTGTCTGGTGGTTGGCAGTGAAGGCAAGGGAATCAGACCCTTGGTAAAGAAAGAGTGCGATATGCTTGTTTCGATACCTATGGTTGGAACTCTTGATTCATTGAACAGCTCTGTCGCCGCGGCTGTGATCTTATTTGAGGCCATGCGGCAGCGTATGGCTATCGGCACCAAGTAAAAGTCAATTTAAATTGACAAGTTTACGGAATAACAATATGCGAAGCGTGCAAATTCTCAATAATTTCGGCTTACTAAACTAAGTTGTAATGATTGAGAATTTGCAGCAACGAAGCAGGTGAAGAGTTTTTTACGCCACCATCATTTATTGGGTGATCGGTAGAAAGACCTCTCGATAGAGTTTCCGATACCCCTCAATACTGCTGGGATCAAGCCACCTTTCATAGGCGGACCTGTAGCGCTCGGTGGGACGATCCTTGCGGAGCACTGCATTAATGTCTTCGATTGTCTTCTTGCCCCACTCGGTTTTTGAACAGGCTACATAGGTGAGGGATGCATCGTGATTAACCTGATTTTCCAGGATATTGAGCGTCATAATCTGATCTTTGATGCCCAGGGTTTCCGCTAAATACATCGCCTCCTCCGGCAGACCCGATAGAGCGTCAATGCGTCCTGCCTGAAGCATCTGAAAAAGATTAAGCGTCAACTCCGGTCCCTCATAGTCAAAGATGTTACGCCCATCTCCGTATTTATTCAGAACATTGTCAAACTCAATGCCGTAGGAACGATGTGTGGATCTGCCGACTACATGTTTATGGCTTTTGAGAATCTCTGTAAGGCTCACATCTTTCGTGGCGCCAAAATCCGCAAATTTTTCTTTACGTATTATCAGAACGGTGGGGAGAGTTAAAACGCTGGGAATTGAAAAATAGGCGAACTCCATTCTCTCCGGGGTCTTGTACAGTGCCAGACCGCAGGCTTTTTCCCCTTGTTTCCACTGTTGGTAAGCTCTTGAAATATTGGCTTTTACACGAGTGTGCTCATATTGCGGTAAATCTTTTATCAGGATTTCGGTTATGAGATCTTCGTAGCCTTGCCCTTTATATTTACCTTCATGGATAAAAAATGGAGGAGCCACGGCTTCCAGCCAGCATATTGAGTCTTTTGCCCATGCTTCAGTGTGAAATGCAAGAGTGATGGCACACACGAGAATGATTGGAAAAGAAGAAATCATAATATACGAAGTCCCTTTAGGCTGATGTTTTTACCTTAGAAATGCATCTTGGATGCAGGTTCTTATATATGGTCAAAGCTAACTGGTCAATCGTGTACGGTTTCGGAATAAAGGCCTTCGCGCCCATTGCCAAGGTCGCCTGTACATCGTCATCCTGGGCAAAGCCGCTGGCAATCACTGCTTTCTGGCCGGGATGAAGTTGCAAGATTTGCTCGAATGTCATACGCCCGTTTTGCCCCAGCGGCATAATCATATCCAAAACCAACAGGTCAACGGTAGTTCTTTTTAGGTATTCGACTGCTTCATCCCCTGAAGAAACCGTTTGAACGGAGTAATTAAGAGAGGTCAACAATTGCCGGGCAATCTCGCGTTGGCGAAATTCATCGTCAATGACCAGGATTGTCTCTCCGTTACCCTTAAACCTTTTCCAGTCACTTGGGGCCGGATGCGGTGACGGTTCCGCATCCACGCTGGGGAAATAGAGCTCGAATGTTGTCCCTTCTTTATTGCTGATGACATTCACTCTGCCGCCATGGTCTCGCATGGTGTTCCAGACAACCGCCAGCCCGAGGCCGGTACCGCTTCTGCCCATGAATTTCTTTGTGTAAAACGGCTCAAAGATATGATCCATATCGTGGGGTGCGATTCCTGATCCGTTATCATGGATGACTATCCTGCTGAATTTCCCCGTCTTTGAATTTTGCTCATTTTTAGACATGGGAAGTGTCTGATCATAATTGGAGCTGACGATGGAGAGAGTCCCTTCGCCATGAATTGCCTCCACTCCGTTGATGATGAGATTCATCAGACACTTTCGAACATGAATCGGGGAACAGGATATATTTCGCAGATCCTCTGCCAGACTGGTCTTAAAGCTGACAAGGGGATATCTTGCCTGGAGCTGTTGAAAATCAGTGGATTCCAAATATGCTCGAATCAACTTGTTCGGTGTGATTATCTCTTTATTGGCAGCGATTCCTCTGGCGACCGTGAGAAGATCCGATACCACTTCCGAGGCGTCGAGTCCTGAACGGCGAATCGCTTCGAGGGGACGTCGCAGACTGCTGTCCTGATCCAGATCCAGGAGCAGAAGTTCGGGATAGCTGATGATGCCGGAGAGAATATTGTTCAGATCGTGAGCAACTCCTCCAGCCATGAGTCCGATAGCCTTCATCTTCTGATCCACATGCAGTTGATTTTCCAGCAACCGTTGCTCGGTGATATCAACGACAATCATCCGGGTACCACATATTCGGTTGTTTTTCTTTATCGGAGCGGATCTAATTAATATCGGATATGTCTTATTATTTTTATCACAAGCTGTAAATTCTATTAATTCGGAACGTTCGCCATTGAGGGAGTTGTGAAAATTCCGTCTAGCTTCTTCTCGTTCGTCTTCTCTTATGAGATCGAAGAAATTTGTATTATTATCTTGTTCAAGAGAAAGGTAGAGCTGATCTTTCGCTACCTTATTGGCGTAGGTAATATTGCCGGTAAGGTCTGTCTCTAAAACCATTTCCGGAAGCAGATTTACCAGATCGTGGAACCGCCGTTCACTCTCCAGCAGGTTGCGGGTTCGTTCATGAATCTGCTGTTCGAGAAATTTCCTGTTAATGAAAAGATGAACGATAAAAATTATCGTCAGGGAGATTAAAAGAAGAAAAACAAGGATATTGATCAGAGGAAAGATAACCTGCACATATTGTTCCCCACGCAAAACTCCGATCACTTTCCCGTGATACAAAATTTTCTGAGAAAGGGTTTTTAAGCCAATGAGTTTCAGCTTGTATAAATAAAGAGGCAGATCAGATAAGGGTGGACCGGTGACTGAGATGAAAGAGTTGGCTCCAGGAATGGAAATTGTAAGGGATTTATAATGATTGGTCTGGACTGCCAGCTGCAGGTAAGCACTTGCACCATTTTTGTTCAGTGCCCAGATATCATCGGCAAGGATAGTCGCGTGAGAATTAAAGGATTTACGATCTAAGCTGTTTGCTCTTTGAAGGTATATATAAGCTGTAAAAGAAAATACAATCAGAAAGATAAACGATATATACAGATAGCGTTTTATGCTGTTATATACGAAATTCATGGGTATGAATTATTCATATTTATGGAGTGTCCAGCCACACTCGGGGACGCATGAAAGAAAAGGATATGAAAACTGTACACGCTACCAATCAAGCGTGCAATATCGCTGAGCTTGGCATGGATGTCAAGCTCCTTTGCAGTGTGATGAAATTTTACAAAACGGAGAATAGAAAAGGCGGGGGAGATGGAAGGTAAAATCAGATTAGGGGTGAGTTCCTGTTTGCTCGGGAACAAGGTCAGATATGACGGAGGCCATCAACAAGATCGATTCCTGACCGACACTTTGGGACAATACGTGGAATATGTGGCGGTCTGTCCCGAGGTAGAGTGCGGATTAACCATTCCGAGGGAAGCGATGAGACTGATAGGAGATCCGGCCGACCCTCGGCTGGTGACTTCCAGGAGTGGACAGGACTTTACCGAACAAATGAAGAAGTGGGCTGCAACCAGGGTAAAAGAGTTGGCGAAAATAGATCTTGATGGTTTCGTTTTCAAGAGTAAGTCTCCCAGCAGTGGCCTGACAAGGGTAAAGGTATACTCAGAGGCGGGCATGCCGGTTAACAAAGGCGTCGGTATATTTGCCAGATCTTTTGTGGATCATTTCCCACACCTTCCCGTAGAAGAGGACGGACGGCTTCATGATCCGGTTTTGAGAGAAAATTTCATCCAACGTATTTTTGTGCATAAAAGATGGAGAGAGTTGGTGGCCACCACGAAGAAGAGGAGCGGACTGATAGATTTCCACACCACGCATAAACTGCTGCTTCTCTCTCACAACGAAAAGGATTATCGTGAAATGGGTCGTCTGGTGGCGAAGGCCAAAGATCTTCCCCTGAGTGAGCTGTTTGACCGGTATGAGGAGTTACTGATGAAGGCACTCAAAAAGACGAGCACGGTTAAAAAGCATACCAACGTGCTGAGCCATATTTTCGGCTATTTTAAGAATGATCTGACAGCTTTTGAAAAAGCGGAAGTGCTGGAAATAATCGATCAGTTTCATCAGGAGTTGATACCGTTGATAGTACCTCTGACCCTTCTGAAATTCTTTGCTAAAAAATTCAAACAGGAATACCTGGTCAACCAGCACTATCTGGATCCTCATCCTTTACAATTGAAACTTCTCAACCATGTCTAGCTGCCGAGTCGGAATAAGCCGGTAGTTCAGCAGTTTTTTTGCTTAGGTTTCCAAGCACCGGCGCCGCCGGTTATCCCGGAAGGCGCTGGTACTGGGGTGTTTTGGGTGGATACCTATTTTCCTTTCTCTTTCATCTTAGCCTTCAGCAAGGCGCCGAGACTCCCTATCTCCGTTGATTCTTTTTTCTTGTCTTTAGCCTTAAACGACTTGTATTCAGCTCGTTCCTTATCCTGCTCCGCCTCAGGCGATACATAATCGGCCGGAACCAGGCTGATTCTTTTTTCGGCAAGATCTATCGCATCAATTGTCACATCGATGTTCTGACCTTCCTCCAACACTTCGCGAGGATGATTGATTCGCCGTCCGGCTCCAAGTTTTGAGATGTGGACCAATCCATCAATGCCTGGAGCCAGAGTCACAAAGGCACCAAACTGGGCAAGTCTTGCCACGGTTCCAATATGTGTCGAACCTTCCGGAAAAATGTTGACGACTTCGTTCCATGGATCGGCCTGGGTTTCTTTATAACTTAGAGAGATTCTGTCTTTGTCCCAGTCCAGTTTTTTGATGACGGCCTGAACCTTCTGGCCGACGGTGAAGTATTCCTCAACCTTATCAACCCTGCTCCAGCCGATTTCCGAGATAGGAATGAGTCCATCAACTCCGCCGATGTCGACAAAGGCGCCGAAGTCCCGAATAGAGCTGACAACCCCTTCGACGGTTTGGCCTTCAACCAGGGACTCCTGCAATTTCTCGCGCAGTTCGGCCCTTTCCGCTTCCTGGATAGCGCGGGCTGAGAGGACAATATTACGGCCGTTTTCCTCAAATCTGGTAATTTGAAATTTCATATGGGTTTCCAGATATTCTTTGGATGCATCCTCAACCCGGCGAATTCCCATCTGAGAAAAGGGGCAGAAGCCACGGACATTGCCTCCAAGGGTAATCTCAAAGCCGCCTTTGATCTCGGCCTTGACGAAACCTTCCACCGGAATGCCGCTCCGAAAGGCTTCTTCCAGATGAGCATTGGAGGAACCGGAGCCGATGGTGGTAGTGAAAAGCTGTTCCGCCGCTTTTGCCTGAAGAAAGTAGACATCGAGCACATCACCTATCTGGTGGCGGAAATGGCCTTCTCCATCTTTGAGCTCAGAACTGTTGAGAACTCCCTCGCTTTTGCCGCCCACATCCAGAAAAGTCGTTTCATTATTCATTCCCACTATGGTGGCTTTAATTTTTTGACCCGGGGTCAGGTGTCTGATTTTTTTGGTTTTTTCAGCCTTAAAGAGTTCCTCAAAGCTTGCATTGTCTGTATCTGTCATGATTACCCATTAATAAAAAAAGAGAACAACGGTTATGGTTTCGGTCAGGTCTTCTTTTCCCTGAAATGTATTAATTCCATGCAAACAGTGTTCGCTTCGATACGAAGCTCATTCGGATTGCAACAGCTCCGGCACCGCCTGAAAGGTAAAGTTACAGTCGAATATGCTCTCCACCTTAAATATCCTGTATCTTCCACCGCTTAAAGTCAAGCAGAACAAAACCCGGCCGAATAAATTTTCCTGAGCATTCACCAGGACTGATAAGTCTGATTTTATTCAACTATTTTAGCCCATGACATGGGGAAAGACCAGAGTTATATCGTGGGCGGACAGCTTTGCCGGTTTTTATATGCCTCTTTCGGACCGTACATGCAATTCGCTGGACTGGAAATAATGCCGGTCTATAGGGAAAGTGTTGTTAGAGTCCATCTCACTGTCTGATGATTTCCGTTCCTTCCGGGGGAACGAATGTAAAGAAATCCAGCAGCTGCTTGGGGTCCTTGCCGATCAGACTATTGATCTTGAGATCGCTGAGATTCAAAACGGTAACCGTGCCGAATTGATCGCGGATATTTATTCGACGAATCAGGGACTCGGGTGTTACCCAGAGATGAATGTCTTGAACCTGGGATTGTGTCGTTTTCGGGATGAGCTTGATCACCTTGATTTGATCATTGTTGTCCGATTGAAATTCTTCGTCTGCCGGACGAATATAAAAATCATGCTGCAGGCTGCCTCTCCCGGTAAAAAAAGAGTAAGTGATATCGGCGTCAAGAGTATCGGCAGGTGTGACAATCATCTGTTGCAGCTTGGCGAAGTACATGGAAAAGAGTTTGCCGTCACTGATCAGTACCTGTTTGTCCGGAGTGGTATAGTCCCAGCGCATATAGCTCTTGCCATTAAGTTTCACGAAAGCTGCTTTGCCTGAGGCTTTGCGCGGACGTCCACTCATTTCACCACTGGTATGCTGAATGAAATTGAAGGTCAGGCTGTCAATCTTGTCATATCTCGCCTGCAGTCTTGCTGCGACATCTTCCGGATATTCAACCTTTTGGTTGCTGCTATGAGCAACCACGGGAAGAAGCAGGCAGAAGCATATAAAGAGTATTTTGGTAAGTGCTTGCATTATTTTTATGAAGGAATGTGTTCAATTTGGAGGAGCTCAATCTTGCGACCGAATATTTTAGCAGCAATAGTTTCGGCAGTTTCGGTTAGATCTGTTACAAAGTATCTGTTTTCATCGGGGGTGTGGCTATCTACGGCTTGGGAAATCGCCTCGTTTTCCAGATAGTTTTTCAGAAAATATGCCGTTGCTTCCGAAGAATCAATAAGAGTGACCTTTTTGCCGATTCTGGGTTGGATCAAGTGTTTCAGGAGGGGGTAATGGGTGCAGCCAAGCACCAAAGTGTCAATCTGCTGATTTTTCAATTCGTGCAGATAGCGCCGCAGTATCATTTTCGTTTCCTGTTTGCCTAGCCAACCTTCTTCAACTAAAGAGACGAGCAGAGGGCAGGCCTTGGAAAATACCTTATATTCAGGAATTCTGTGTTGAATTTTCTTCTCATAGATACAGCTTCGAATGGTAGCTCTCGTCCCGATAATACCGATCCTGCCTGTACGGCTTCGGGAAACCGCCTGTTCAACTGCTGGAGTGATTACCTCGATGATAGGGACATTGAATTCCTGCCGAAGGCGATCGGTTGCTACACTTGAGGCGGAATTACACGCTATGACAACGATTGTAGCCCCATTATCTATAAGAAATTTGGTATTCTCAATAGAATAGTCAATGATCGTTCGCGCACTTTTGGGGCCGTAGGGGGTTCGTGCAATATCACCCAGATAAAGAAGAGGGTGGCGGGGCAGGAGCTGTTCAACAGCCCGGGCGACGGTCATCCCGCCAACGCCTGAATCAAAAATACCAATCATAAATACAGTGAGAGTTCGTTAAGAGATCCGGAACGAAAAAAACGGTTAAGGCGACATTTATACCAGAAATTGCCGTGAACAACAAGCAGACATCAGGTAGTACCGATTATGTCTTTTCCGGAATTCAACCGATGGAACATGTTGACAGAACGGACGCAGCGAATTACTTTTGCCCCTGATAAAAAAGTCTGAATAGATGTAAAAGTTCACCGAAACCTCATTTGCGCATGATCAGGCTGAAACGCATGGATGGACGAGCTTAGAACCCCCTCCTATATGCCGGTAAGTCTGCTTGTCCACATCTGGTGCATTGGTGAACTGAGACAGGTTTTGTGGTAGGTCATCTTTTGTTCTGCCCGGTGAATGATTATTAATGGGTACATGTAGCTCCAGGGAGAGTTTTAATAATTTTGCCTGAATTCAGGCGCGAAACTCATCTGCAAATGTTTTGCAATGTTACAATGTTAAAGTTCCAGTAAAGAAATAGGTGAAGAAAAAATGCCAGTTTACGAGTACGAATGCAAAGAGTGTAACAAGATCTTTGAAGTTCAACAGAAAATTGCCGATAAAGCGTTGAGCGATTGCCCTGACTGCAACGGACCGGTAAAAAAACTTGTGTCCATGAGTTCCTTTCAGCTCAAAGGCGGCGGCTGGTATGCAGACGGATATTCGAGTACCTCGAATGGTTCCGCTACCCAAAAAACTGATTCCGCCAAGCCGGCTTCACCTTGTCAGGCTGGTGGCGGCTGTGCTGGATGCCCTGCGGCGACTTCTGCATAGCAGCTGTATTTTTCATTTTCTCCAGCCCCTCACAAGGATGGCTTGGAAATGATAGCCATTGCATCTCCATAGGAAAAAAAACGATATTCCTCCTTGACTGCTGTCTTATAGCAGTCAAGGAGGGTCTGTCTGCCGCACAGGGCGGATACCAGGAACATCAAGGAAGAATCCGGAAGATGGAAGTTGGTAATTAAATTATCGATTACCTTGAATCGAAATCCCGGATAGATGTAGAGGTCGCACCAGTCCTCAACGGCCTCGAGTCGGCCTGTTTTTATCGCGCCGTATTCCAAGGCCCTGACGGTTGTAGTTCCAACAGCCCAAACCTTACCTCCTTTTTCTTTCGTTAATGCAATCTTATCTACCGTTTCCTGCGGAATACTGAGAAACTCGCGGTGGATCTGGTGTCGGGTAATGTCCGTTTCCCGCACCGGGGCAAAGGTCCCATAGCCCACATGCAATGTTACCTGACCGAGCTTGGTGCCTTTTTCGGTGAGATTCTCCAGGAGCTCCCCGGTGAAGTGAAGACCTGCCGTCGGGGCCGCAACTGCCCCGGGGCGACTGGCGTAAACGGTCTGGTAACGGTCGACGTCTTCAGCAGTACAACCATCTTTTCTGGAAATATACGGGGGCAGGGGAACCTGGCCGGACAATTTTAGAGTTTCGGTTAAGCCGAGCGATTGATCAAACTGGAGGTGCAGCATTACCTTGCCGCCGTCCAGATCATCTGTAACCACGCAGGACAACAACCCGTTAATCGTGATCCGTGCGCCTATTTTGGGCCGTTTTGATGATTTGATCAGCCCGGTCGATTCAGCTGTGCCGCTCTTCAGGATTCGCGGAAATTCCAGCAGGAAAACTTCCGCCTTGCCGCCGGTCTCTTTTGTGCCGAGTAGCCGTGCCGGAAAGACTCTGGTATTGTTGACCACCAGCAAATCATCTTTACCTATGAAATTGTGGATATCGCTGAATCGATAGTGTCCTGGCTCGGTTGTTCCAGCCTGAACCACCATGAGACGGGAGTTGTCACGTTTTTCAGCAGGATGTTGGGCAATGAGATGATCGGGAAGATGGTAATTATAGGCGCTGAGGGTTAGGTCTTTTTGCATCATACTCCGGGGAATTGAAAAAATAGCATCCACCTATTGTGGAACATGCATTAATCTTATTCTTTTTTGTGGGGTAAGCACCTGCACGAATTTCGCTTTTAAAAATAAGAAAAGAATTTCTAAGGTAAAAATTATGCGTTACAGTCGAAGGCTCCTCAATCATGTCTGTTAACGGTTTTCTGAACCGGCCGCAGCAGAAGAGGGAGTTCGTCGTTCAATTGCCGTCACTGAGATATTATCATATTGAGGAGCTGTTGTAGATACCATGATTTTGGCAGTTGCTGCAACTGAAATAGAAATGACGCCGTTTGTAGCGGAGCTCCTGGCTGCCGGTCATTCCTGCCGGACGCTGGTGACAGGCGTTGGGCCTGTTGAATCCGCGTTTCGCTTAACGAGATTCCTCTGTGAAAACAGCAAACAATTTGAAGCAGTAGTTCAATTTGGTGTTGGTGGTGCGTACCTTCAGCCCGAGCTGAGCGTTCAGCCAAAGCTTCTGGATATCTGCCTTGCAGAACAGGAAGTTTTCGGTGACCTTGGTATTTGTCTGGGTGAATCCATGGCGTATCTGGAAAGTTCGCTGACTGGAAATATTTCCTCTGAGATGGATAAGAAGATTCTGCAGCACGGCAAGTCTATTTTGGCTCGATTGGGCATCACTTGCTTCACGGGAGTCTTCATTACCGTGAGTGGAATAACCGCCACTCGTGCGCGAGGCAAAATGTTGCAGTCCAGATGGAACGGATTGTGTGAAAATATGGAAGGTGCAGCCATTGCCCGGGTATGCAGGGATTTTGACTTGCCTTGTCTTGAGCTGCGCTGTTTTTCAAATTATGTCGAGGATCGCGACACCTCCAACTGGCGCCTGCAGGAAGCCTGTAAAAAAGCCGCCCACACCGCCATACAATTGATAGAAGGAATAACTCAATGATTTCCATGCCTGAAAATCTTTCTCTGGGGTTTTCGCCCTGTCCGAATGATACCTTTATTTTTTATGGACTGGTCCATGGCCTGATTGGTGCTGACGCGATCACCTTCAATACGCCGCTGCTCGAGGATGTCGAAAAACTCAATCGCTGGGCGCTGGCCAAAATGCTTGATGTGACTAAGCTTTCCTTTAATGCCTTGGGTCATGTGCTGGACGAATATTGTCTTCTCTCCGCGGGCAGCGCGCTCGGCAGAGGTTGCGGCCCGCTTCTCGTTGCGGCTTCCAGGCTTCCGTTCGAAGAACTACGGCCAATGACCATCGCCATCCCAGGAAAATTGACGACTGCGGCCCTGTTGCTACAGATGTTCCTGCCGGATTGTCATGACCTGGTGGAAATGCGTTTTGACCACATCATAGGGGCAGTAAGTCGAGGGGAGGTCGATGCGGGGGTTATTATTCATGAATCCCGGTTCACCTATGGTGATCAAGGCCTGGTATGTCTCCGTGATCTTGGCCAGTGGTGGGAAGAAACTACCGGAATGCCGATTCCTCTGGGTTGTATCGCTGCTCGAAGAAGTCTCGGCAGAGAGAAGATCGAGGCGATAGATCGAGCCATCAGAGCCAGTGTTGATTACAGCTATGCGCATCCGGATGAATGTCTGCCATATATCCAGAGCAAAAGTCAGGAATTGGAGCCGGAAATTGTTCGAAGTCATATCCAGTTATATGTCAATGATTTTTCCAGGGATTTGGGTGAAGAAGGGAAAGCTGCCATAAGAGCATTTATGGATCGGGGGCGTAGGGCAGGTGTGCTGCCGGAAAGTGCAATGGGACTGACCGCATGTTAGAAAAAGTGAATTTTCCGGATCTTCCGGTGTTTCAAGTTTCGGGGGGGAATCGCGGACTCCGTATGAAATTTGTAGAACGCCTGAGGCAAGGGTTGGAGCGGCGCACCATTACCGCCACTTTTCTGAAAGGCGAAAACTGCGGAAATTCTGGAGGATTTGCGCTTCTCTCCCTGGCGAGACTGTTTGATCTCGTCATTATGGATGCCGGGGAGGATCTGCCGGCACAGCCTATTCGACTGGAAAGTTATAAAGAACCTGGAGAGACCATCTTGACCTTGACCAACGGCTTTGAAACGGAAATGGAAAAAGGCCTTAGCGAGCTGATCGAAAAACTCGATTACCTGGCCTCCCGTACTCCCGTGTGGGCATGTATTCTGATTGGTGGTAAAAGTTCCCGAATGGGACAGCCAAAACATCTCATTGAACACAGCAATAACAGAACGTGGTTGGAGCGAACGGTTGAAATCCTGCGGCCCGTAGTGGATGGACTGGTCGTCTCGGGCGCGGGCAAGCTTCCGGAAGAGCTCAAAAGTGTTGCTCGGCTGCCGGATATTCCCGGAGTGGCCGGCCCCCTGTCAGGTATTCTGGCTGCCGGCCGATGGCAACCGCTTACGTCCTGGCTATTTATCGCCTGTGATATGCCCCATATAGAGAGCGAGGCGATTCATTGGCTTCTATCCGGTCGCCGTGCGGGTTGCTGGGGGCGGGTTCCCCGATTACCGGGGCGCAGACATTGCGAACCACTTTTGGCGTGGTATGATTTTCGGGCAGCGCATCTTTTTGAGGAGCAGCAATATGCCGGTAGTTTACGAATCGGCAAGGTTGCTTCTCATCCTAAAATCGACAACCCGGTAATTCCCGAATCATTGTGCCCCATGTGGCGGAATATCAATACTCCGGAAGAGTTACCGGGAACACGTAGTTAAGAAATGAAGAGAGCTTCCTTGATGCAGCTCAGATAATTTTTTTGAGTACAACGCACCTTCTGCACATCTCAATTTTTTCGTTCCAGGTTTTGTGCGTGGTGTTTTCGCAAATGGTACCGCTTATAAACCAGCACAGATCGCCGGAATTGAACTCCCAGGCAGGACACCGCTGTTTAATTTCTTCAGGACAATTACGTATTTCCCAACAGTTACCAGTGGTTTCCAGAGTGGGGTATTTTTTGATCAAGAGAAAAATCAACTGGCGCTCTACATGGCATGGGACTGTTCGCCAGCCCTGTTCATAGCTGCAGACGGCCTTGAGAGAGATCCCCAACAGGCTGGCAAGTCCTTTCTGGGTCTTGTTCAACCTTTTCCTGGTGTCGATAAACTCTTTATTGTCCATAGTTTTTCGGGAATGAAATATTTATGTTCACAGCCGGTGGAGCTATTCTGTCAGGCAAAAAGTTTATCGTTTATTGCTTTTATGAAGCTTTGCCGGAGAAATTAGAAGGTTAATCAAGGTAAAACCGGCGTCGCTCATTCGTAAGGCATAATCTACTTGTCTTACAATATATCCGTGGCACATCGTAACATAAAAGGTCTGCCTAATGCAAATATCAACCGATAAAGCATGATTGACGGAGCTGATGGGCGGGAAAAGAGGTCGTAGTGGAATTTTTTTGATGCATTTATTTGATTTCGGATGGGAATTACCCAACAAATTAGCAGCTTTTCGCGATAGAATAAGCCTCCTCAACAACGTCGCGAATCCGCCTGAAGCCGTTTTTTCCGAATTGTGATGAGGAGGAGAACGGATTTATGCCTGGTATTCCCTGATCCTCTCCACCGCCTTGGCGATTGCATCGTGCATCTCACAAATTTTAAATGGCTTGGCCAGAAAATCGAGGACACCTTGCTGAAAGGATTCTTTGGCTGTTTCCATAGTAGCAAATCCAGTAATAACAATCACTTCCGTTTCGGGCCTCATTTTTTTTACCTCAGTTAAAAACTCCATGCCGTCTATACCTTCCATTTTTAGGTCGGTAACGACTATTTCGAACGGAAATTCACGAAATCGACGGAGTGCATCGACACTATTTATAAAAGTTTCGACACAATACCCTTTGCGTTCCAACGCGGGTTTCAACCGCTTGGACACAATAGGTTCGTCATCAAGAATAAGAATTCTAACAGGTCTGTTTTGGTTCATATAGATCCTCCGGTCGAGTTGCCTCTTTTTTCTGTAGAACTTCCTGAAATTTTAAAACAAATTGCATGATAGTGGCGTTATTAATCATCCTTACGTCGAGTTGTCTGGTAAAGGAAACCAAAGCGCCCAGCAGAAATACTTTATCCAGGATGTTTCGTCGGGAGGCTCCCTTGATCCGTCCAACAACGAGATCACCCTTGGTGCTGGTCATAAAATCATTTTTAGTGAGTATCTTCTGTATCAGTTGGGCCCTTCGGGAACGTCTGGTTTCGTCCGTCACTCCACCAAAAAAACGAAAATATATGTAATTTTCATTATCCTTGGCCGAACAGATTGTATCGATCATTGAAAAATGATAGCCAAGATGGAGACTGACATTGAGATAATCCCCAGAGGCCACGGCAAGATTCTGTCCGATGGAATTTGAAACCGCCACACGTGCTGAAAAAGTACGGGTCATGCTGGACATAAAGCTTTGCAAATCGACGGACATCGGTTCCCGCGCCCATAACCCCGGAATAGACATGCCCCTGGTGAAAGCCCCGAGAGCCGGGCTGCTAATGGTATCCAGGGTAAGTTTGCTGCCGTTTTCAATTGAGCACATTGCAAAATCGATAACAGTCAGATCAAGCGGGATGTCAAGATCGAGTTTTCTCGCATATTCCTTAATATAGGAATCATTGACATAACTTTTGTGTATAAGTACCTTCACCGCTTGCTCATGCACAAATCGAATAAGATCATGAAGGGTTTGGCAGGCCTCAGGAGTGAAATCTTTTGAGGACGGATCAAAAAGAGCAAGTGGGCTGATTTTTTTCAACAGTCGACGCAATAGCCTGTATTCATAAGATTCTTCAAAAGGTTTTTCAATAAAATCATAATAACAGAGTTCCGTTCTAAATCCACCGTAGATCCGGTTGTCATTGGCATCGAGGGTGATTTCCCGGCCATTCTGGAGGATCTTGGTGGCATCACCGGTGTTAATGATCATTGGTACTCTGAATTCACGGGCGATAGTTGACAGATGGCCGATGGGAGAACCGATGTCGGTGATAATGCCACTGACCCGTTTCATGGTCCGGGCAAGGTTGGGAGAGGAGTAGTGGGCTACAAGAATCGATCCCTGGGGAACATTGACAAGATCCTCCTCTTTTTCAACCCGAAGGACACTGCCCATGGCAACTCCTTCCTGGACTATTTCACCTTTGCCTTCCATGAGTATCGGATAATCGGCGGCAAGGCTGCTGAGATCGCAGATAAGTTTAGGCTTGCTCTGTTCGATGTTGAGGGAACGGGTCTGCAGAATTATCAGTTTTTCTTGATAATCAAAGGCAAATTCAATATCCTGAGGTTGTTTGAAAAAACTTTCCAGCATCATGGCAGTTTCGGCGAGTTGCCGAAGCTGCTCAAGTTTCAGAGTGGGGCGGTCGCGTAACTTCGGATCAAGGGGTTCCATTTGGACTCCGGCTCCTTCCTGATTACGCTCCAGGACCCTTGTTTTATGTACGATCTCCATGCCGGTGACATTATAGGGAGGTGTACGCGAGATCCGGTAGCGATCGGCATGCTGTTCACCTCCAACTAAATCCGCTCCTAAGCCATATACAGCCGAAACTAAAATATTGTTTTGTTCCAGATTGAAGACATCAAGCGAGAAGATAACTCCGCTGGTCTCTGCTGGAATCATGGCTTGACAACCAACTGCCATTACCGCCTCGGATTCCTTGATATTCTTTGATCGCCTGTATTCCATGGCTCGTGGTGAATAGAGACTTGCCAGTACAGTTTTATACGCCTCGGGAACATCGGAAGCCTGGACATTGAGTACACTTTGATACTGTCCGGCGTAACTGTGCTCACTGTCCTCTCCGATAGCACTGGAGCGCACCGCGAAATTCGGATTGGAACCATTGGGAAATTGCGAGATTACGGCGGCGATCCCACGTTCAATACCTTTCCGTATGGTCTTTGGCAGTTTAAGAGAGAGAATGAGCTCGGTGAGGCGCTCCGAGGCCTCGCTCGTTTCCATGGAGTCGTTCTGCCACTTATCAATAATTTCATTGATTTTCTCACTGCTGGAACCGGTACGCAGTAAAATATCGAAACATCTTGAGGTAATGACAAAGCCGGGGGGGATCGGCAGGCCAAGAACGTTGGCGGCGATACCAAGGTGGGCATTTTTACCGCCCACCAGGGTTTCGAGGGTATCGTCGATGGCTCCGAAATTGATTATGAAGTCACCCTCGGGAATGACCATCTGTCCCTTTAATTCGCTTTCCAGTTCTGATCTGATGCGATTATAAACCGGAAACAAAGTGTGGAACCGTTTTGGAGCCATGCTGTCGAGATGATAAATCATCCGATAGACACTTTCCGTTATGGCGGTGACACTCGACTCTATATACTTCTGGTCAAAAACATATTCACTGCTTCGCTTTTCACCCATATCCGCCATAATTTCCAATGCCCGGTTATTTTCAGCGATCAGTTTTTGAAAATGATCGAATAACTGAGGAAAAGGCAATGATGGACTTTTCTTCGAAAAAAGGAAATTCCGCAGATAGTTAGTAAGTGGTTGAGTGTCGAGAACCGCCATAATAAGGACCTTATCGTTATCTGAGGCAAAACCGGATACGTTTCATTCCAGTAGAAATGTTAACTGGTTCAGGAACGATGAGATCATCTCAATGCGCACCGCCTCCTCTTTCTTGGAATAATACTCCCATAAAAAGTCCGGCAAAAATAGCGATGGCAACAGCCAGGATGCCGAAAATGAGACTGTGGTTGAACGCCAGATTGCTTATTAAAAGTGGAAATCCTGACTGTTTCAGACTGAAATCAGTCTTTTCAGTTCCAGTGATTACCCCATTTTTTATCAGGGAAACTTTCACATCATAACGGGCGATCGGCATTTTTGCGGGTACGTGGATACGGGCGTGAAATTGCTTCTTGCCGTCTTTTACTTCCCCATAATTTACGCCGTTGTTGACCACCTGGTAGAGGCCATCATGTGTTTTCAGTTTCAAATAATCGTTGAAAACATTCTCTTTATCAGCAGGTTCAGGAATGATTTTAATTTGAGGGAGCATGGAATTATAATCAAAATTCAAGCTAAACCACCGGTCGTCTTTGCTTTGCCTCCAGGCGCTGATCGAGTCCGGAAGATAAACAAAATAGGCAGAGGGGGCATCGGCAATGGCAAGATGGGCGACGGTCATCCAGAGAACTCCGCCGACCTTTCCATTCCGTTTGAATTCCGCTTCAGAGGAATTACCGATAATCTGCACTACAGCATCCTCATCTGCGCCGATTGTTCCCGTGACATAGAGATCATTCCCATTGAAGGTAGTCCCGACCAGCATCTCTTCCGGAGTAACCTGAAGAGCCATGGCGCTTACCGGAATAATAACAGACAACAAAAGTACTTTACTTATCATACTTCCTTTGGACAGTATCTTCTTGCTAAAAATTTTCATGATCAGTGACCTCCGGCATACGAAAGCAGGATAGATGGCGTCATCAGTAAACTGAATAACATTTTGACCATCACCAGCAGAACAAGACTTGCCAATATAATCTTGAGTTGATCACCTTTTAGTTTTTTGCTGATCCGGGTGCCAAACTGAGCCCCGACTGTAGATCCCAACAGCAGCAACAGAGCCAGAACGAAATCGACTGTATGGTTCGTATATGACTGCATAATGGTAACGTTGATACAGGTAAAAAGGATTTGAAAAAGGCTGGTTCCAACAACCACGTGCATCGGCATCCGTAACAGGTATACCATGACCGGTACCATGATGAAACCACCACCAACACCCATAATGGCGGCTAATATGCCAACAAAGGTTCCTAGTATAAGTGGCGTCAGAGCCGACATGGAGACACCGGATTTGACAAAATTTGTCTGAAAAGGCAAAGACTTCATCATCTTGCTGAATGCTGATGGCTTATCGACATGGCTGGTAACTGTCGCTTCTGCTGTTTCAGCAAGAGGGGTTTTATTTTTTTTCATACTTTGCAAACTTTCGACAAACATGTAGCTACCAACGCCGCCCAACATGATTACGTAGGTGATATTGATAAGAAAATCCGCATTTCCCATGGCTCTTAGGACTTTTATCAGCTGAACTCCGACCCCGCCACCAAGGATACCGCCGACGAGCAACAGAATACCCATTTTCATATCCACATTACCCAGACGGTAATGGGCCAGGGTTCCGGAGGTCGAAGCACCTACGATCTGGTTTGAATCGGATGCCGCGGCAACCGTCGGCGGAATGCCGAACATGATCAAAAGTGGTGTCATCAAAAAGCCACCACCAACACCAAATATCCCGGAAAGCAGTCCAACTACGCCGCCTAGACCGAGAATAAGCACAATATTTACGCTATTCCCCGCGATAGGGAGGTACATATGGAACATGGTTTATCCCCTTTCTTATTTTCTTCCGACCAATTCAACCTGACAGCGTCTGCCGTCTTTCAGGGTATTGATCATTTTCACCATACGTGCCAGAGTCTCCTTCTTGCTTACGGGAGTTAATTCAAGCACGAGGTTTGTAATCCGATACAGGTTACAGAATTTCACAACTTGATCGCAGAAATCTCCTTTCACCATGAAATATTCACTTTTTACCTCCTTTTTGTGTGCTTTTACAGCCCAGGCCTTGTTTCCGGTCTTCAGTGGCTTAAGTCCGGCGGGAATCCCATCGACAGCGTTATCATCGGATTGATCTATCTCGAGGATATACACAGTGCCTCCGATCCGCTCGGCCAGCTGCATTCCATGAATAATAAGCCAAATATCTTGCCCGCCTGTTACGACAGGTACTAAAATTCTTTCCATGCCCTCTTATAGCATATTGTGTGCCAATGCTATAAGCTCATTGATATGTAAATATATAATAAAAGTATTTTGTAAAAATGGTTTTGTGCGGATAAAGAAATGTTTCATTATGAAACAAAATATTTCTCAATACTGCCATTGGGTTGGAAATCGATATCGCGAAAGAGAATGCCCTCCGGCAACTTTGAAGATAACAGGAAATTCTTCTCTAAATTTTGGTGGAATTTGTTGAATAATTGAGGTGGATATGGAGGTCGGTGAAGGAACGAGACGATTACCCTCCAGCATAAGAGAATAAAGAATGCAGCTTATTGTTGTCTTGCTGATCTATTATTTAGAGGAGTTATTGCAGCAGAGCGTGCATCCGGAGCCCTATTTGGTCTACTACTGGGTAGGATAATTGTTTCAATTTGAAACAATTGTAGATAATATTTGATTTATTCTATATATGTTTTCGAAATTAAAGGAATATTATGGAAACTAGTTATATGTTTCATATTGAAACGATAAAATGAGGGGTGATTCATAATTGTCGTGTCTTGTGGTAATAATATGTAATATATTAACACGATATCCTGAATTATTAGTCCAATCCGTATTGCCGCATTCGGCGCCACAGAGTAGTGCGTGGCAGACCTAGAATGGTTGCCGCCAATCGGCGATCACCGCCGGTGAAGCGCAAAACCTTGGTAATATGTTCCTGTTCGATCTCGGCAAGAGATTGAAGGATGTGTGTATCTGCTGATTCAAAGGAAAAATGTTGAATATCCTGAGGAAGGTGCTCGGGGAGTATCGTCTTCTCCGTACTAAGAGCCAGAGCACGTTGGACGATATTTTCCAGTTCCCGGATATTCCCCGGATAGTCGTAACTCATGAGAATGTCAAGGGCTTCAGGTGATACAGAGGTAATGTTTTTATTAAAAAGGCGATTATATTTACCGATAAAGTGGCTGATGAGAAGGGGCAGGTCATCTTTACGCTCGACGAGCGGCGGCAGATGTATGCTGACCACATTAAGTCTGAAATAGAGATCTTCCCGAAATCCGCCACTTTGAGCCATCACCCTGAGATTTCTATTCGTCGCGGCAATAATTCGTATGTCGAGGTCGAGAGGGACTGTTGAACCAAGACGCAGGATCCTTTTATCCTCAATAACGTGCAGGAGTTTTGCCTGCATGGTTAAACTCATTTCACCGATTTCATCGAGAAAAACCGTGCCACCGTGACCAGCCTCCAGTAAACCTATTTCCCGCGAGGTAGCCCCGGTAAAAGCTCCTTTTTCGTGGCCGAATAATTCATTGGCAATAAGTTCTTCAGCGAAACCGCCGCAATTGAAAGTTATCAGCGGTTTGTCCTTCCTGTTGCTCTGACGATGTACCGCCTTTGCCGCTAATTGTTTACCGGTTCCGGTATCACCCTGAATCAGTACGTTGCAATCTAACGGGGCTATTTTCTTAATTGTATTTTCTATTTCGTAAATCTGCCGACACTGACCGATAATTCCACAGGTCTCCTCCTGTTTATCAAGAGCGTCTCTCAGCCATCTGTTTTCCCGGCGGAGTAGTACCTTCTCTCTGGCAGCCTGCACAACTAAAAGAAGATCGTGTTTCTTGATCGGCTTGCACAAATAATTACCCGCACCATTCTTGATTGCGGTAACAGCCGAATCGACGCTGCTATGTCCGGTAATAATGACGATTTCAGTTGAGGGATTCGTTGCCTTGATCAGATCCAGAATTTGCAGGCCGCTCATATCAGGCAGCTGAAGGTCCAGAAGAACCAGATCCGCTTCTTCACGTCCTATCTGGTTCAGCAGCTCCTGGCCGGAATGGCAAGTCCGAAACTTGTCGTGGCTCTCGGAGAGGATTCTTTCGACCCGTCGACAAAAAATCTGGTCATCGTCTGCGAGGATGATTGAAAATTTCCTGTCAGTCTCTTCAATCCGCATGGCACAATATGATATTGGAATTAAGCATTTTGCCTGTCTTCGTTCATGCGAGGTAGAGTCACGGAAAAGGTGGTTCCTTCGCCCGCACGGCTGTTTACTTCTATGTATCCGTTATGTTTATTTATTATACCGTAAACCACCGATAAACCAAGGCCGGTTCCCTGGCCGATGGATTTCGTGGTGAAAAACGGATCAAAGACCTTTTCCATTATCTCGGGTGGCATTCCCGGACCGGTATCACTAACCAGTATAGTAACGGTTTTTTCATCGTTGGACTGAATTGTCAGACTGAGCAAACCGCCGCCTTGCATTGCCTGAATGGCGTTGAGGAAAAGATTGATGAAGACCTGTTTCAGGCCATCGGAATCCCCGTTAATATAATAAGACTCCTTGGGAAAACAGGTCTTTAACTGAACTCCGGAAAGCATAATCTGGTTTCTGATCAATTTCAAAGTGGTCTGGACAACTGCGGCCACCTCAACCGGACCAAAGACCATCTGTCCATGGGCGCGGGAAAAATCGAGCAGATTGTTCACGACATTGCTGGCGCGGGTCACTTCGCTGATAATATCCTGAAGCAGCTCCTCTTCCTCAGCATCCGTTAAGGTTTTTCCTTCTTCAATAAGAGCCTCCGCCGTAAGGGAAATGTTGTTTAGCGGATTATTGACCTCATGGGCAATTCCCGATGCCAGGGTGCCTATTGCGGCAAGTTTTTTGGACTGGAGAATCTGTTCCTGCCGGTAGTCTAATTCCTTGATCATCAGATTGAAGGCCTTGATGATCATAGGATAAGTGCTGTATCCGACATCTGAGGGATTGATTGATCGAAAATCTCCGTGAGCTATCCGTTGGGTAGTTTTGGTAATGAATTTTATCTGTTTTATTGTGGCAATGGTCAGGAAAAATAAGGCGATGATCAGGCTGCCGCTGAAGAAAAACATCGTCATCGCCGGCACGATCATGATTTTTTGGAGACTGTGGGCAATATATGCCTGATTATGCTCAAGAACTTCCTGGGAAAAAAGCAGCATCTTATGACCATAAAAACGCATGGTCTTCAGGTCCGGTTTCTTTTGGTCTCTTGCTTGAATGGCTAGATCTTTATAGGCGAGAAGATTGCTTTCAAAGACCTTGAGATCCTCACGATACAGGCCAACCACCGGAGAATTTTCGACACTTTCCATGCCTTTTTGTATTTTTGTTACAAATTCAAGGACTTCATTGATGTCTTTTTCACCGATATCGTAGGCGAAATTTTTTTCATACCGTCTTAACTCCAGGACATTCTCGGCAAAGGTATGAATGTCCTGCAATGTTGTTAGATCGGTTCGGAACAGATTAATGCTGTAAATGTAAGCCCCGAGCTGGATGATAAGTGTAATGATGGCCAAAATGGCCACTATGACGAGCTTTTTTCGTAATCCTTCCATTTCTTGATAAAGATCCCCACAAAGATTCCAGGCAACTCTTTTTTAAGCCGTCAGCGCCTTGAGTAAAGATGCTTCAATTAAGCGTACAACTTTCCGGAAAAACCAGTTAATTGTAACTGTATAAACATCAACATACCATGACCGGAAGTGATTTACATCCGATCTTGTATCATCCTGAAGAGAGCTTTCTTTAAAAAGCTAAAACGATTAAACTATCTTGCCACGAGCCCGAGGTAATTAAAAATAAGAATCAGCTTGAATCGACTTAAGAATTTCGGTTGAAACAGCTCAATGGATAGCTTCGGCTTTATGTCGGTTGGTCTGCCAAGTTTCGAAAATCAGCGGAGAAATAATGATGTGGTCACTGCGGCTGCCTAGAAATAAACGCCCCTCTAAAACCAGCGTACAGGAAATCGATATCTGGCGGGTGAAAGCACTTTTTAATAATTTCCGGAAAATTCTCCAGCTTAATACGGTAATTTTTGAAAACATGGCGGAACTGGATCGTTCGATGGGAGGAGAATATATTTTTGACAAGAGCTATCTTGAAAAAGCGGTCCGCACTATTGCCGGCAATGTTCATCATGTTACCTATAATCTGAACGCTCTTACGGGCAACAATCATGTACCTCTGTATGATCGTTATCAGGCAATTCGTGTCATTCTTGACGATATTCTGGCCGGCAATAACCTCTCTCTTGCCTGTCCGCCGATCCTGCCTTTTAAGGCCCTCAACTGGGAGCTTGAACCGCTTGTCGGCATCGAATTCGTCTGCCTCGCGGAATTAAAGCAACATCCGGGGATTCAGACAGGGGAAGGTTTTGTCATCACAACGGAGGGGACGATGGCTTTGCTTGGATCTCCGGAAATCGGTGAGAACAGCTCAGCCGCCCGGCTATTCGATGAAATCGGCAACAGCCTTTTGCAGTATACGTACAAACTCATGCACGAAACGGAAAATAAACGCCTTTCCATCACCGCGACCATGGTCAACGATGACATGAGTGAGGTCAGAAATCTTGGTGAATTTTTTCTGGAGCCTGCAGAGGATGAGCAAAAAATTAAAATCATCTGCAATGCAAAGCAATGCTGGAAATTTGATACGGCGAAATGCTCATCTGGTAATGACGTCATCACTATTATTAATAGAAACGATTCGGAATTAATTGATGGGTTGGTGCAAATCTTACGAACCTTCCAAGAAAGGGCGAAACCCAACGAGTCAGGAGCACCCGCCCGTTTCGCCGTCATGGTCCGCGCCGCCTCACCGATATATGCCGGAGGAACCGTTGCCACCCGGGCTCATTCTGTTGAAACAGCGCCTTTGTTAACGGTTAGCGCCCGTCTTGCCGGGGAAGAGCAGGTTGAGGACATCTACCGGCTCAGGCGCCTCTATCCTTTTGATCTTTATTCCTCAAGGCTTGCTGTGAAACCAGCTGACTATGAGTTTTCAGATGGCCGTCTGGCAACCAATCAGGCAGTGGATTCGGCTGACTTCAAACGAGGTTCGGCTCTTCTCGACATTAAAGGTATCAAGGCCCTGGCAGAAACCGCCATGACTCTTGAACGGATCATGGGAATCCCCATAACCATGCACTGGGAATATTGGAAAGACGGCAGATTTATAGTCACCAGACTTTTTCCTTACCTGGAAAAACCCCAGGAACCGACGAGCAGGGAACTGGCCGATGAGTTGAAGTCAGCTGTTGTTCTCTGTCAGGGAGGACGGGTAGTGCAGGCCGGCATCGCTGCCGGCCATGTTGTTCACATCAACGACAACACTGAACTTGCCGACTTTCCCATAGGTGCAGTTGCGGTCGCCCCTATGGCAACACCGCAGCTGACTCCTTTTCTCCACCGCGCAGCCGCCATTCTCACGGAACACGGCAACCCTGTCGGACATCTGGCAACAGTGGCAAGGGAATTAAGCCTGCCTGCACTCTTTGGAGTACCCGGAGTCTTGGACACCCTGACCCCTGGAACGGAAGTTACCGTCGATACAGGACAAATGAAGGTTTACCAGGGAGTACAGAATGCCATGCTGCAACTTGGCAACAGCGATCTTAATTTCTCGCCGGTCGATCCGGAATATCGCCAGCTGCGAAGGTTGTTGCGTTATATCACTCCCCTTAATTTGATTGATCCGGAAGCATCGCAATTTTCCGCCGAAGGTTGCCGGACTTTTCACGATATCATCCATTTCTGCCATGAAATGGCCGTCGACGAACTTGCCCATTTTCAGGAACGCCGCCCAGGATTGAGCGGAATCAAGACATCAACGATGCACCTTCCTTCCTTACCGATGGATATCCATCTGCTCGATATCGGGGGAGGCATTAAGCCGCCTGCAGATTTACTGCACCCGCAACCTGCAGATGTGAGTTCCGAGCCTTTCGCCGTCTTTCTCGATGGCCTGCTTCATCCCCTGGCTTCCCGGGAAGATCTGCCGACTCTTGGATTACGGGATATTATTTCCAGCATCCCGCGCACCTCCGGGAATATCGCCGCGGCTCCCGACAGTGTCGGGAAAAATCTTGCTATTGTCAGTCAGGAATATCTTAATCTCAGTCTGCATCTGGGTTTTCACTTCAATGTCATTGATGCCCATCTGTCGGATGACCGGCATAGAAACTACATTTATTTTCGTTTTATCGGCGGTCTCGCCGATGCAACCAGACGGTCGCGTCGGGCATTCCTTATTGCCGAGGTTCTGAACGCCATGGACTTCAAGGTTACCAAGAAGGACGACCTGGTAGTGGGCAGAATTAAATTTGAGAGAAAAGATATCCTCCGCTCAACTCTCTTCGTACTCGGAGCCTTGACCACTTTCTCCCGCCAAAGAGATACCAGTCTGTATAGCGATGAGCTGGCTCGTGAGCAATATCGGATATTTGCAGAGCATTTTCTGTTGCCGTTCAGACAAAAGAACACTACAAATCAAAATATGCACGACTGGAATACAGCCGGTTCCGGCCGGGAAAAATCCACTTTCCCAGGTTCAGGGGGCGTAGCCACAGCATTTCACCCGGAAAATACATGAATATAATAAATCCCTTCAGACCCTTGCTGAACTATTTTACCGAGCGCAGAAAGACCCGCGAATATGTTGCGCTTGAGGACCTGAAGGCTCGGTATCATGCCTTTCGTATCTTCCTGGAAAATAATGGAATCGCCCTTGAACTCCTTGCCACCATAGACAACCAGTTAATACGCGGGGAAGCTGCTGAAATCAGATCCTTGACCGAGAATTTGCTGGCCGTCACCGGAGAGCTGGTGGATGGATTAAATCTGCTGGCAAATGATGCCCATGCCCCGTTGTATGCCTTCCATGGACGTATGTCTGAAAGAGTGCTCGGTGTCCTCGATGAGTTCAATGTCGGTCCGGTTGGTGCATTTTGTATTCCTCTGGACGAACAGTTGCAGGATGCCTCCCAGATAGCCGGCAGAAAAGCCGCAAACCTTGCCCGGATGCGCCGGCTTTCACTGCCGGTGCCAAATGGATTCGTCTGCACCACAGTAGCGGGAAGGCGGTTTCTTGGCATGGGCAAATTGGCAGCGGATATTCGTCGCCTGTTGCGCAGCCTTGAACAGGGACAAATCGATTTGAACCGGGCGGCCAACAGGATCAAATCGATTGTTATGGATACTCCGCTGCCCGACGATCTGGCCCAGGCCCTCGAAAATGCCTATAGTCAGTTGGCTGCAACAGAATCAGGCAACAATGAAAATGGTGGACCTTTAGCCATTTCGGTCCGCAGCAGCGGAGTCGCCGAAGATAGTCTTGAGCGTTCATTTGCCGGACAGTATACTTCGATCCTCAATGTTGTCGGGGTTCAGGCTCTTTTTATCGCTTACAAGGAAGTCATTGCCAGCGGATTCAGCGCCCGGGCCATCTCCTATCGTCTCAATGCCGGACTGTCTCATCTCGATTGCGAAATTGCCGTCCTCTGTCAGGTTATGGCTAAAGTGGATTGCGCCGGGGTTCTCTTTACCGTCGATCCTTCCGACCACGAAAGTGGGCGGATGCTTATCAGCGCCGTCCCTGGCCTGGGTACGCTGGCTGTGGGGGGGGCTTCTCCCGCTGATCTTTATCGTCCTTTACGAGCCGCAATAACCGAAAATAGTGATTCGTCTGAAAACAGATGTGCAATCTGGCTTACCGACGAACAGGTGGAACTCCTGATGGATGGTGCCCAGATTAGTAATAAAACCATAAGGGAAGTGCCGAAGGAAGATGGGGGCGTTCGCCTTGAGTCAGTACCTGACGAGGAAGCAGCGTCACCCCTGCTGAGTGCCGAAACCCTTAGCCGTCTCATACATTTCGGTCAGCTGTTGGAGAATCTCTGGGGGATGCCCCAGGATATCGAGTGGGCGTATTCGCAGCACAGTGGTCTTGCTCTGCTTCAGGCACGTCCCTTGCGTCTGGCGGCCAAGGGAAAGCGCAGACGGTCAGTGGATAAGGCCGAGCGACTGCTCTCCGGTATCTGCGCCTCATCCGGGCAGATTACCGGTTGCGTCAGGATTGTTCATTCCATTAAAGATCTTATCGAACTGGATAAAAATAACGGCGAAGAACTGGCTGATCGACCCTGGATTCTCGTATTGCCGCAGAGCGTTGTCGATGCTTCAAACCTTTTGGCTCTTTGTGTCGGTGCCATTATTGATATCGGCAATCCAACCGATCATCTATCCTGTATCGCACGAGAACTAGGCATCCCCATGCTTACCGGCACGGAAAACGGTACAGCCAAGCTTAAAAACGGCCAATGGGTCATCCTGGATGCCGACAGCTGTGTAGTGCGGGCTGCCTCGGCCTCGACGGGGGACACAGCCCTGAAGGCCTACCGGGAGCGTATGAAAAATGAAAAGACCATGGGGCCTTTTGACAGACTGACCAGGCTTCGGGCGAGTACGATTTCTCCGGAGCGGGAGCAATTACGTAAAATGCTCATTCCACTCAACCTGACGGATGCCTATGGCTCTACCTTTTCATTGCTGGAGTGCCGGTCCATTCACGATATTATACGTTATACCCATGAAATGGCCGTCCTGGCCATGTTCGACACGGGCGACATGATCATGGATTATGCCGGGGGACTGCTGCGACCACTCGATATAGGGGTTCCCTTTTCCTTTCTGGTTATTGATCTGGGGGGTGGGCTGAGGAGGCACCAGGAAAGTTTTCTGCGGAAACAACTGGCAATGCATAAGCCACTCGGGCAGGATGACATCCTTTCCATTCCTTTAATGGCTCTTTGTGAGGGACTCACCACGCCGGGCCTCAGCTGGCACTCAGCTCCTGATGCCGCGGCTTTTTCAACCGTCATGTCCAAAGCGATGGTCGATACTCGCGGCAGCCGTCCTGCCGGTTCATTTAATTATGCTCTTGCCGCCCGGGATTATATCAACCTCAATGCCCGAGTCGAATTTCACTTTGCCATGCTTGACGCCATCTGTGGTCGGGATACTCACGCCAACTATATCCGCTTCCGTTTTAAAGGGGGTGGCGCAGGGCTGGAAAGAGGACATCGCCGCGCCCTTTTCCTCCAGCACGTCCTGGAGCAAAATGGTTTTTACACTACCGTCATAGACGACCTGATCACCGCCTCCCTTACCGGTGCGTCAAAAGAACTGGTTTACCGGCAATTGGTTATGATAGGGCGACTCCTTGGTTTCAGCAGATTCCTCGATGGGGTCATGAGCGAGGATGCCACGCCGCTTCGTCTGGCGGAAGCCTTTCTCGCCGGTCGATTCGATACTAGAGAGCTGGTAAATTCCTGATTAACTGGATCTTATGGATGCCTGTCCGTGTGAGACGCTTCTGGATTATCAGGCGTGATGAAATTGTCTTCCGGGAAGCTCGAGTGCGGTGAGGGCATTGCCGTATACGGCACCCGTATCGAGACAGATACGATCCGGCAAAACCAGCGGAAACTGAAAAGGTGAATGGCCGAAAACGATTACAATACCGTCGATCGCGTTTTTCTGCTCCGCCAGGCGTCGGCTTGACAAAAGTTCAGCTTCCAACTGTCCATCCAGTGGAGGTACCGGCTTACCTGAGACTATGGCAGAGAGCCGATCATCGGGCACATCTGCATGGGTAAAGAGATAATTGCCGACCCTGTGGCTAAATTGCAGATTTCTTAGAAAGGCCTGGTGATCCGGTGGAAAACAGGCGAGATGTTGCAGATTGCGCACCCGTGCCCCATAGCTTGAGGCTGTGGCCTCGACTCCTATGACGCGCAGGAAAGGAACGATTTCGACGTCACCGGTATCAGCGTAGGCCAAAAGAGCCTGTTCGTGATTTCCCTTTAAAAACACGGGATGCGCGTAGGTGTGCTGTATCTCGACCAGGGTGTCCAAAACTTTTCTGGTATCGGGCCCTCGATTGATATAATCACCAAGAAATATAATGGTGTCTCGATCTTTATTGAGAGGAAGTCGCGTTAGAAGCGTGACCAGTTGCTTATGGCAACCATGAATATCCCCGACCGCAAAAATTTTTTCTTCTTGAGTTTGATCCATAAGGTGAACTTACAACTTTTCTGAAAATTTAGCCAGTAGGGGCGGATTGCAAATCCGCCAGGGAAATAACTGTTGGCCGGCGGTTGTCCGCCTTTTGGAGTGATTGACCTTTGATTACATTTTCCTTTTATAGAGAACGGATATACAATATTCAACAAAGATTGATGGACTCGTAAAAAGCCCGATCTACGTCGTTGTAGATACTACGCCTAGTATATCGACCTTTTTCCAGAGCCCATCTCAAGCAACTTCGATGACTTTTTTTTGCGAGATCATCAAGATTGAATTTCGAGAAAACAACGGGCATGTTTTTTTCCGGAGGGAAACATGGTTATAGACTCCGATGAGTCAATTGCTGATTTCGATCCGCATTTTAAAATTTTTCATGACCTTATGCCTTTTAAGGTCCAGGAAATTCTCCTCGTCTCCAGCCTTTATGATGCCTATATCATGGAGGAGGATGGGAGTCTGGCAACCCGTCTCATTAATGAATACCATGGCCTTAATTTAAGTAAGCCCCCAAAGATCACCAGGGTTTCCTCGGCTGTAGAAGCACTGGAAATGGTGCGTATGAAGAAGTTTGAAATGGTTATTACCATGCCTTATCTCGGGGATATGGACGCCTTCGAACTCGGATCGGCCATAAAAAAAATTCAACCGGATCTTCCCATCATTCTTGTAGGTCACAACCTGCGGTCGATCTTTCCCGACAAGGTAGACAGTCATGGAGTGGATAAGATATTTATCTGGTGCTGCGAAGCGGACCTGCTGCTTGCCATAATAAAAAATGTTGAAGATCACCATAACGTCGCATTGGATACTAAAAGGGCGATGGTACGGGTGATTATATATGTCGAAGATTCGCCTCTGTATCGCTCATTATTTCTTCCGCTTATCTATAGCGAGGTGGTCCGGCAGACACAATCGGTGCTCGATGAGAGCCTCAATGAACGACACCGTCTTCTCAGGATGAGAGCCCGGCCAAGAATACTTATGGCTACCAATTATGAAGAGGCCCTGCTGCTCTATCAAACCTATAAGCCCTATGTGTACACGGTAATTTCCGATGCGGCATTTCGAAGAGGCGGACGTGCCGATGCCCGGGCTGGGTTTGATTTTCTCAGTTTAATTCGGGCTGAGATCAGCGATCTCCCTCTGTTAATGATTTCCACGGAACAGCAAAACAGAGAGAAGGCGGAGCAGATTCCCGCGGTGTTTATTGATAAGAATTCACCGGCAATCAAGGATGAACTTCACAAATATTTTATGCAAAACCTGGGGTTCGGCGATTTTATCTTTCGAATGCCCGACCAGACGGCAATAGGTCATGCTTCAAATCTTTTTGAATTTGAGAAACAACTCAAGGTCATTCCCGAGGAATCCCTGAGATATCACACTAAGAGAAACCATTTTTCCAACTGGGTGATGGCCAGGGCGGAGGTTATTCTGGCCCGAAGACTGCATAAGGATTATATACTCAACATTGACGATCTGGAGGATATTCGGGCCGATCTGGTCTACAAGGTGCATTCGCTCCGGAAATTGAGACAGCAGGGGGTCGTGGTAAAATTTTCGGCGGAAGATTATGATCCGGATGTTATGGATTTTGTCAAGATCGGTAATGGTTCCATGGGGGGGAAAGGGAAAGGCATAGCTTTCATGTGGGCATGCCTGCAGGGAGCCTATCGAGAGAATTCCGTCCTGAGTCCACGTGCGGTTACCATCCCCAAAACCTGTGTTGTCACCGCCGACGGATTTGATGCCTTTGTTAAGAAGAATAATTTTCACTATGCCAAGTTTATGCCGGATGAACAGGTCGCCGACATCTTTCTGGGTGGAACCCTACCCGACTGGCTCAGGCAGGACCTGCGGACTTTCCTGAAAAAATTTGATAAACCGCTTTCCGTTCGTTCCTCAAGCATGTTGGAAGATGGCCAGTTTCGACCGTATGCCGGACTCTATTCGACATATTTTCTCGCTAACAACAACCCTGATTTTGAAGTACGGTTTGGCCAACTGGAAAGTGCCATCAAATTGGTTTATGCCTCCACCTGGTTTGAAGGTCCGATCGCTTTTTCCAAAGTCACCGGTCATGGACGGGAAGACTCGATGGCGATCATTATTCAACAGCTGGCCGGTGACCAATACGGCAATTATTTTTATCCGGCGGTATCCGGCGTTGCTCAGTCCCATAATTTTTATCCGGTCCTGGATATGCGTGCTGAGGAGGGTATCACTCATATTGCCCTGGGGTTCGGCAAAACTGTGGTCGAAGGCGGCAAGTCGCTGTGGTTTTCACCGGTAAAACCTAAAAAACTGGTGCAGTTCTCCACAGTTGAGAATATGTTGAAATATAGTCAACGAGAGTTCTACGCCCTCGATATGAGTCCTGACCGGTCTCTGCAGCGAAAAACCTCCAATCTGCTATTACGCACTGTTCAGGAGGCTGAAAGAGAACTGCCGATCACCATGCTGGCGTCAACATATATCGCCGAGGAGGAAAGGATTCGGGATGCCTGTCTGCCGGGGGTGAAAATAATGACCTTTGCCCAACTGCTCAAATATTCAGGCTATCCTCTTGCTAAGATAGTATCGGAATTGTTACATGCCGGCAAGATAGGCATGGGGGGAGAGGTGGAGATCGAGTTTGCGCTGCATCTCGATCCGGAACTTGAAAAATCGGTTTTCTATTTTTTACAGGTGAGGCCAATGGTGACGGGGGGACAAATGGCCGATGTCCAAATCTGCGATCACGAGCGAGAAATAGCGTTTTGTAGTGTCAGTCAATCGCTAGGGCATGGCAATTTCCCTAATATTGCCGACATTATCTATGTGTGTCCGCATTCCTTCGATGGTTCAAAAACCAGAGAGATGGCTGTTGAAATCGGCGAGATGAATCGCAGATTGCTCAAGGAAAAAATACCTTTTCTGCTCATAGGGCCAGGCAGATGGGGCTCCGCTGACCCCTGGCTTGGAATCCCCGTCCAATGGAGCGACATTTCCGGAGTTGCTGCCATTATTGAGGTGCAAAACGATAAAATTAAGGCCGAACCTTCCCAGGGAACCCATTTTTTTCAAAATATCACCTCACTTGGAATTCCCTATCTGACTTTAAATGAGAATGACCGAATGAAAGAGACAGGCCAGGGGGATTATCTCGATTGGGATTGGCTCGAGGAGCAGCCACTTACGGATCGAGGCAGATATATTCGGCACGTCCGCCTGGAAAAGCCATTTGTTTTGAAATGTGATGGTACGATAGGTGAGAGTGTCCTTTTCCAGATGGAAAAACCATGTACCAGGGTATGTACGATTCAGGGAAAAGAAGTTTGGAATCATAGTTAGAATGAAACAGGAGGTTAAGTGGATACCATAATCAGTCAGATTATCAGCAGAGACCCGGAACAGTATGAATTTCATCAGGCCTTACAGGAGGTGATTGAAAGCGTAAAACCTGTTCTTGACCGTAACCTTGCATATCGGCAACAGGCCCTCCTTAACAGGATAACCGAACCGGAGAGGGTCATTATGTTTCGGGTTCCCTGGATGGATGATGAAGGCCAGGTACATGTCAACCGGGGATTCAGGGTGGAAATGAACAGCGCGCTGGGGCCATATAAAGGCGGTTTGCGTTTTCATGCATCCGTTAATCTCGGTATAATCAAATTTCTGGCGTTTGAGCAGGTATTTAAAAATTCTCTTACAACGCTTGCCATGGGCGGCGGAAAGGGCGGGTCGGATTTCGATCCAAAAGGAAAGTCGGATAATGAGGTGATGCGTTTTTGTCAGTCATTCATGAGCGAACTCTACAGACATATTGGGCCGAATACCGATGTCCCCGCGGGTGATATCGGTGTCGGTGCCCGAGAAATCGGATTTTTGTTCGGCATGTACAAGAAACTCAAAAATGAGTTCACCGGAGTTTTGACCGGCAAGAGCCTTGGCTGGGGAGGAAGTCTGATCCGGCCCGAGGCCACCGGCTATGGTGCTGTGTATTTCGCAGCCGAGATGCTTAAAACTCGTGGCGACTCAATGGAAAATAAACATTGTCTGGTTTCAGGCTCGGGCAATGTTGCACAATACACGGTGGAAAAGATACTTCAACTTGGCGGAACAGTACTTACCTTATCTGATTCATCCGGATATATTTTTGATGAACAGGGCATCGACCTGAAAAAGCTGGAGTATATTAAATTGTTAAAAAATATCCAGAGGGGGAGAATCAGTGAATACGCCGAGCAATATCCGAAAGCGGTTTATGTACCGGTCAATATTGCCATGGGGTATAATCCCTTGTGGGAGCATAAAGCCGAATGCGCTTTTCCCTGTGCCACCCAAAACGAAATCAATGGTGTCGACGCCATCCATTTGGTGAATAGCGGCGTTCAGCTCGTTTGCGAAGGGGCAAATATGCCCACAACTCCGGAAGCGGCTGAAGTCTTCCATGAGCATAAACTGCTGTATGCTCCCGGCAAGGCTGCCAATGCAGGCGGGGTGGCAGTTTCCGGTTTGGAAATGGCACAAAATTCCATGCGTCTTTCCTGGCCCAGGAAGGAGGTTGACGATCGATTGAGACAGATTATGAAATCGATTCATAGGACCTGTCTGGATGCTGCCGACGAATATGGTATTCCAGGTAATTATGTAGCCGGCGCCAATATTGCCGGTTTTGTCAAAGTGGTTAATGCCATGCTCGATCAGGGATTGGTGTAAAAGACGCGATCTGAAAAAGCCGGCATGAAAGTGCCGGTATACAGAGTGCGAAATTATGAGAGATGTCACATTTACCTACGACGAGAAGTGCCGTTCGGAATTCTTGATGCTGCTTTCCCGCGTGGAACACCTTTTTGTAACAATCGACATAGCATGCCCGTATGGGCTGCCCTATGTGGCAAGGTTCCACCAGGCTACTTTTGCTCCCTTAAGCGAAAGGGCAATGGAACTCTTTTTGTCTGCCGGGTACAGGCGAAACGGCAACTGCCTCTACGATATGCAATGCCCCAATTGCTCCGCCTGCATCCCTATTCGATTGCACCCTATTGAGTTTCGCCCGAACCGGAATCAGAGAAGAACGCTCAAAAAAAATCGGGACGTGGAGTTGGAAATATTACCTCTGCAGCTTGATGAGGAGACATTTGCGCTCTGTGAAAAATTTCTTCAGATTCGATATCCGAGAGAAAACAACAACGCATCGGGATATTATCGAGATTTTTTTCTCAACAATATAGTCAATAGTGCCCAGATTCAGTATAGGGTCGAAGGCCGGCTGGTTGGTACGGCCATAATTGACATCGGCTACAACTGGATGAATGCAGTCTATTTCTATTTTGATCCGGATGAATCGAGACGCAGCCTTGGAACCTATAATATTTTACAGATGATAGATTTGTGTCTGGAGTGGGAGGTCGAATACCTGTATCTCGGATATCTGATCCATTCTGTACCTGCAATGAGTTATAAAAGCAATTTTCGACCGCACTACCTTTTAACCCAGGATGAATGGTACTGTGTGAAATAATCCGGCACTTATAATTAGGCACGTATTGTTCGCTTTTGCGGTTGCCGGACGAATGGTTATTGTATTGGCAGAGTTGAAGTTCGGCAAATCTCTTTGTCGGTGATCCGGGTCCTGTTCACTATTTCGGGCGTCTCCTGATGCCTTTTGGGGATACAATGACTGAAAAACACCAGGATATTAAAACCATTCCACCTGGCTTTCTGTGCTCCTTGAAAGATGATGGCACCATGCAGTGTTCAATCTGCGCTCATGGCTGCAATCTACGGGAAGGTCAGAGAGGGCTTTGCGGTGTACGAGCACGAAAAGGCGATGCAATAGTCAGCCTTGTTTATGGCAGAGTCATTGCCGAGCATATCGATCCAATCGAAAAAAAGCCGCTTTTCCACGTGCTGCCGGGAAGCCTCTCCTATTCGATTGCAACACCCGGTTGTAATTTCCGTTGCCTGCACTGCCAGAATGCATCAATTTCCCAGGTTCCCCGCACGATGGATGTGGCGGCATCCGGAGTTTACCGTGCTCCCAAAAGTATCGTTGCCTCGGCAATCAATGCTTCCTGCCGATCAATCAGCTATACCTATGTTGAACCGACCATCTTTTTTGAATTCGCCTATGACTGTTGTATTGCCGCCAAGGAGAGAGGGCTGAAAAATATTTTTGTTTCCAATGGATATATGTCCGACAAGGTTATTCAATTGCTCGCGCCAGTGGTGACTGCAATAAATATTGACCTGAAATCGTTCAGCGATTCATTTTATAAAAGGGTCTGCGGTGCACGGCTTGCTCCTGTGCTCTCTTCGATTGCCCGTTTCAAAGAACTGGGAGTCTGGGTTGAAGTGACGACCCTGGTGATTCCCGGCATGAATGACAGTGAAGAGGAGTTGGCCGAGATAGCTACATTTCTCGTCAGCGTCGATCAAAAAATTCCATGGCATGTAACCGGCTTTTATCCTTCCTATAAAATGTCTGATGTCCCGCCGACCGGTTCAGGAATACTTGCCAGGGCCAGACAGATAGGCTTCGAAAAAGGGCTGGAGTATGTTTACACCGGCAACCGGCCCGGCGAACTTGGTGAAAACAGTTCCTGCCCATCCTGTGGTGCGACAGTGATTTCCCGCCATGGTTTTCAGATCATGGATAATCGGCTTCAAGCTGGACGCTGCCCTGAATGCACCGCCTCCATTCCCGGTGTATGGGAATAATTCTCTGCCTGGAACTCTGTCGGAATATGCCTGACAGGCTTCCGGATTATCATTTTTTCAAAAACAGGGTTCTGCTGATGAGTGTCAGCAGAATCGCAAAAATTGCTGCGGCAAGCCCCAGCAGCACATTAAAAATGGGTGGGGCGGCCAGAGCCATTCGGATCATCAGGGTTGACAGGGCATAGCCCGAATTGCGAAAAACTGCATAAAAAGAAGGTTGATAGCATTGCGAGATCAAAACCACCAGAATGTCTGTCAAAATGAGCAAAGTATAAAAGCCGTGGAGATAATCCGTGTGCGATGCACCAATAAATCTGGCAATATTGTTATCAACGCCCATGAAAATGAAGATTGATAAGAGTACAATGGCAATGCCTTTCTTGGCGGCGACGAAACTATAGAGATCGGTCGGGAGCATTTTTTCATCGCTGGTTCGGGCTTGCACCTTGTAATAATAGCCGAGCAGGGCAAAGATGAGCAGTGCTCCGAAGCCATCGTAGAGTATGTTTAAGATGGCTTCCTGATTACCAAGGAAGGTAATCGGTTCATGGAAGTCAGAGAGTTCCTTGAAGGCATTTCTCATCAGAATAAGTGCCAGAATTTCAAATTGTTTCCCTACCGAACGGCTAAAGGAACAGGGAATGGTGAAAATCAGGCTTATCACTTCAAGGATCAAGACAACTGTAAATGCTCCCTGTACTGCTAAAAAATGATTCTTCGGTACTATTGAGCTAAGTGGGGAGGGAAGTAGCCCCCGCCGGTTCATTTCAATACTGATGATGCTGCTAAGAAAA
This sequence comes from uncultured delta proteobacterium, assembly GCA_963835305.1. GTDB lineage: Bacteria > Desulfobacterota > Desulfobulbia > Desulfobulbales > Desulfocapsaceae > Desulforhopalus_A. The sequence continues at coordinate 495,869 of CAWIEU010000001.1, read as the reverse complement.
AATAACACCAGTCCGAAAGATATTTTCCGATGCATTTTTTCATGTTCCCACAAATGCTGCAAGGGATCAAAGATGTAGGTGATCCTGTCGAAGAGGTAGCTCATCAGGCATTATAAAATAAGTTGATAGCATCGTAAAAACTCTTCACTTTCCTTGCCTTGAACCTGAAGTTTTTACTTAGCCATCGCTGATTTTTAGTCTTTACGAGATTATCAAGTTGAAAGCAGATAATAAAGTGATATTAAAACGATACGACAGATAAGGCTGTATCCGACATACCTGTATCGTCGGCGCTATGTACCATATATTGCGCTAAATGGCAAACAGGAGAGGAAGACGCTCTACTGAAGGAGGGGTTTGCCAACGAAAAGCTATGCAGAGGCAATAAATGAGAAGAGACTTGCTGCTGTTTATTCTTCATCGGAAGATTGTTTGCTTTCGTTGATTTGGCGGTTTTTTAGTTTATTCCACCACTCAAGCCGTTTTTGTATCTCTTTTTCAAAGCCGAATATCGACGGGACATAGTATGTTTTTTCATCCATTGAATCCGGAAAATATTTTTGGTAGCTGTAATGGTTCTCATAGTCGTGGGAGTAACGATACCCCCTGTTATAGCCCAGCTCCTGCATAAGCTTGGTCGGAGCATTGCGGACGGCAAGCGGAACCTTGAGATGACTTGTTTTTTCCGCGTCTGACTTGGCTTTCATGTAGGCAGTTTCCAAAGCATTGCTTTTCGGGGCTGCCGCGAGGTACACGGTCAGTTGGCTGAGAGCGGTGTTTGCTTCCGGCATTCCAAGAAAATGAACTGCATCTTTTACCGCGACTGCCTGAATGATTGCCTGGGGATCAGCCAGGCCCACATCTTCCGAGGCAATTCGCACCAGCCTTCTGGTGATATAGAGAGGATCCTCTCCGGCTTCAAGCATCCTGGCAAGCCAATAGAGAGCCGCTTGCGGATCACTGCCGCGAATTGATTTTTGAAAGGCTGATATAATGTTAAAATGTTCCTCGCCCCTTTTGTCATAAAATAATGATCCTTTCTGTATTGCCTGTATCACCAGTTCTTTGGTTATAAGGTCTCCAGACTCGGCGTTTCTGCAAACCAACTCGAGATCATTGAGGGCTCTTCTGGCATCGCCTCCAGCTTTTTGAGCCAGCAATTGCAGGGCGTTTTCGTCAACAGACAGCCGTTTGGAAATTTTCGGCAATGCCCTGGCAAGAATAGTCTGGAGATGGGCTTCCGATAATGATTCAAGGACAAAAACATGACATCTGGAAAGCAGTGCCGGTATTACCTCAAAAGAAGGGTTCTCGGTAGTCGCTCCGATTAAAATGACGGCTCCGGATTCTACATAGGGAAGGAAGGCATCCTGCTGTGATTTGTTGAAGCGGTGAATTTCATCCACAAAGACGATAGTATTGCGATTCTCACGGAGATGCACTTGCTTTGCCTGCTCCATCAGTGACTTCACATCACTTATTTTGCTCAATACTGCGCTGAAGGAACAAAAATCATGTTGTGTTTTTGATTCGACATATTTAGCGATAGTGGTTTTTCCGGTTCCGGGTGGACCCCAGAGAATAAAAGAGCTATATTCATCTTGTTCAATCATGCGTCGGAGAGGTGTTCCGGCAGACAAGAGCTTATTTTGTCCCTCGATATCCGTTAAAACCTGAGGCCTGACCTTTTCCGCCAGAGGTATGTCGGTGGGCTGGGGAGATCCTTCAAAAACAGACATTTGTTTCATGATATACCGGGTAGTTAGTAAAAATTTATGCAGTACCGCAATGTTCTTCTTTAAACAGCAGGTAATTCCTTATACTCTAGTACTTTAGAATTTATTTTCTTGTTATTTTATCAAAAAATTTGAGGGTAGGTCTTTCTTGTTGTGAATTGATCGTAAAAATAAATGGTTTGTTCTTTACCCAGAAAAAGAGACATTCCAAAATCTTGGTGGACTCGTAAAAACCTGAAAATCAGCGATGGCTGGTGACATCAATCTTGAGAGATTACATGAAACAATATTTGGATTTATGCAGGCGTGTGATAAAGACCGGTGAATGGGTAGAAAATCGTCGGACAGGCAAACGATGTCTGACTGTGATCAACGCTGATCTCGAGTATGATGTCAGCGAAGGATTGCTTCCGGTTTTAACTACCAAAAAACTTTTCTGGAAAGCGGCCATAGCTGAAATGCTTGGGTATCTCAGAGGGTATACCAGTGCGGCCGATTTCAGAAAAATCGGCTGTAACACCTGGAATGCAAATGCCAATGAAAATTCAGCATGGTTAGCCAACCCTTTCCGTAAGGGAGTAGACGACATGGGCCGTTGTTATGGAGCCCAAGGCAGAGATTGGCGAAATCCGGAAGGAAAATCCATAGATCAATTACAGGATGTGTATAATGATCTTCGCCGGGGGATTGACAACCGCAGCGAGATTATGACTTTCATGAATCCGGGAGAGAGGGATCGCGCCTGTTTGAATTCCTGCATGCACACACATACATTCAGTATACTTGGCGAAAAATTATATCTGACCTCTTATCAACGTTCAGACGATTTGCCTCTTGGGCATGGTTTTAATCAGGTTCAGGTTGGTTGGTTGCTCATGATCATGGCAAAAATTACCGGACGCAAGCCAGCAAAAGCTTTTCATAAAATTGTTAACGTCCATATTTATGAAGATCAGCTGGATTTATTGCGCAATGTACAGCTAAAGCGCGAGCCGTTCCCCTTACCAAGGCTGGAGATTAATCCGGAAATTAAAACACTGACTGACCTGGAAACCTGGGTCACAACAGACGACTTTCGATTGGTTAACTATCGGCATCATCCCGCCATTAAGTTTAAGTTTGCCGTATAGCACAGAAATCGAGAACTGAAAACTCCTGTAACGGAATTCCGCTACACTCCTCCAATCCTGACTTTGCAGAGGTCTGAAGTTCGACCGCATGCAAATGTTGTGGAAATTTTCATACTTGCTGTTTCGCCTGTCATATTTTTGTAAGATTGGTTTTTTATGATATCGCCATTTCCAATCTACATTTACGGGGGGTGATATGCTCACATCAGAACCGTTGGACCAACATGTTTTGAAATGGCGCTACAGACTCATGCTCAAAAAAACAGAAAGCTACGCAGAATTTTTGCAAAAATATGGTGAAAATGCCAACTGGGAGGACTGGCTGGCTTTTTTAAAAAGCCGTCCCGAACTGGAAGGGTTCGGCTGGGCTCGTTCCTTAGCGAAACTTTCCCAACCTGATGATGAATTGTGATTGTTACTCCATATGGAGAAATCGCTCAGTACAAATTTTTTGTCTGTGTTGGTCTGTCCATTTGCCTTGCTTATTGGCAGGAAAAGACTCAGCCTAACAATTTTTTGCACACCTGTGTGCAAAAAATTGCATTGAATTTGAGGCTTCATTGCCTAACCTATTATCTTAGTTCCTTGAATTGTTGGAATTCTTATACTGGCATGAGAAATGCTAAAAGATTTTATTGATTATACTCCGGAGAGCATAAGGTCTTTCCTCTGATTGCTCTCCTTCAGCTTTACAAACAATCGAATCGAATAGTGCACACTGGTGTAGGGATGTAGTCCCAGAAAAAAATGGTACCTAAAACTCTGTTTATGCAGAAGGAGGTGATGCCGCAAAGGGTAATTAAAGAATGTTTTGGTGCAATCTTGGGAGATCAGGGGGGAATGGTAGTACGATCCCTGAAAGGAAGTCTGACCCCATAAAGTGGTGCTCGCTTTCGTTTTTATGCTTTATGGGACAGGAAATCCTTGGACAGGTGTTTTCTTGCGTAAAGAACAAGAAATTCATCTGTAAGGTATTAACAGAAGCAGCAGATCATCGAGCGGGAGCATTGCTCCTCTGACTAAGAGATGCCTGTTGCATTCCAAAAGGAGAACCAATGAAAAGATTAATGCTGGGTGTATCTCTCTTGTCTGTACTCTTTGTTGTAGCAGGTGCCTGGGCGGTGGATAAAGTTGCCATCAGCCATAACGTTGATACCATAGTTGCCCAAATTGATAGCGGCCAGGATGCCTCGGCTTTTAAAGCTGATGCTTATAAGCCCTATGCATTCATCATGGAGGAGCAGGGAAAGATGCTCGTTCATCCAACACTTTCCGGACAAAGTTTAAAGGACAAAGCACCGCCTGTTTATGAGGCGCTCCTGCAGGCAACTCCTGAAGGAACATGGGTGAAATATCAGTGGCAGGGCAAAGAGAAAAATACCTATGCCAAGAAAACCAAAAACAATCTGATCGTTGGTAGTGGGTACTAAACGTCAAATAGTATGGAACTGATCGAATTGATCCGGATTTTCCAATTAACAGGTTATCTGGATCAATATCTCAGCGGAATCAAAAAGATAGCTAACTCTCCATCCCTCTATTTGCCTGCAGCCACTCGGGTACATACCCCAAAAGCAAGGGCAAACAGGATATCCAGCGAGAGAATCTCAGCTATTGATTGATCATACAGTATTTTTGCCTCAGGGGGAAAATCTTCATCTCCAAGCCAGTAGAGTACGGCAATCGGTATTTCAGGAGTGATCGAAAAACAAAAGGCTGCATCGGCCATCTCAACCGGCTTTCCCCCGAGGCTCCGGCAATGATTTTTAAATTTCAGAAGGTCATTGCCAAATCGACTACTGATAAGATCAGTCGGTATTTGGTGCGGTCCTCTGAAAAATGTTGGGCCGCCGGCAACATCCTTTTCCGAAATCCATTTTCCGCTCAAGGGCACATCTACAGTACGCAGAAGGTAGAAAATGGCAAAGAGATCGAAAAACTCATGGGGCGGGGCGCTGAAACCAAGAACATGTTCAACTTTTTCGTTAATGGGATCCATGAAGTACTGATCTCCCCATATTTGAAGGGAATATTGCTGCGTATCCGGAAGATAGCTGCACCTGCCATTTCTGCAGAGATTGTTTGGTGAAGCATCTCGAAGAGCTTTAAAATAGCTTTTGTCAATTATTTCAGTCATGAGATTTTCTATTGTCTTATCAAGCTTTCAATATGCCTTTTCGATATTCCTTAAGGACCTTCAGGCCGACACCCGAAATCAACACCTGCAGTCGCAATTCAGTTAATTAACTCCGTTGGTTGTGCCGGAGAGTCTCAATCGAGAATCTGGCTCAAGAAAAGTTGAGTTCTCTCGTGTTGTGGATTATTAAAGAAATCCTCCGGGTTGTTTTCTTCAAGGATTTCACCACCGTCCATGAAAAGTACTCGGTGGGCCACACTTTTGGCGAAACCCATTTCATGGCTGACGACAATCATTGTCATACCGTCGCGGGCAAGACTGATCATGACATCCAGCACCTCTTTAACCATTTCGGGATCAAGGGCGGAGGTGGGCTCATCAAAGAGCATGGCGTTCGGTTTCATGCAGAGACTACGGGCGATAGCTACCCTTTGCTGTTGACCCCCTGAAAGTTGTCCGGGATATTTATGAGCCTGCTCGGCTATACGTACCTTTTCCAGATAGTACATGGCTGTTTCTTCAGCCTCTTTTTTCGGAGTTTTTCTCACCCAGATCGGTCCCAGTGTCAGATTTTCCAGGATGGTAAGATGGGGAAACAGGTTGAAATGCTGAAACACCATTCCCACCTCGGTGCGGATCTTTTCAATATTTTTAAGATCATTTGTCAATTCAATACCATCGACGATTATTTTTCCCCTCTGATGTTCTTCAAGACGATTAATACAACGAATCAAGGTGGATTTTCCGGACCCGGAAGGCCCGCAGATAACAATACGTTCACCTTTTTTAATTGTCAGATTGATATCTTTCAAAACATGAAAATCACCATACCACTTGTGCATATGTTCAATGGTGATAATCGGGGAGTCTTCGATTGTTTTATCCATTTGTTTGGCGTTCATCAAATTGTATCCTGGTTCCTGGTCACGATGATTGATAATTTATAATTAGAGACTTGTATCGAGTTCCCTTTCCAGCCGTCTGCTGTAATTAGACATGAAAAAACAGCAGATAAAGTAGATGCCGGCAACAAAAATATAGGCCTCAGGCGAGTAGCCCATCCATTGAGGATCCGTGAGAGTGGTCTGGGTTGTCTTAAGTAAATCATACAAGGCGATGATGACAACCAGCGATGTATCCTTAAAGGCCGAAATCAAAATGCTTACCGAGGGTGGAATGACAATTTTCAGAGCCTGGGGTAGAATAATCAGCCGCATGGTTTGAAAATAGTTAAGCCCAAGGGAGTCCGCAGCCTCGTACTGTCCTTTTGCGACACCCTGCAAACCTCCACGGACAACTTCAGCAATATATGCCGCGGTAAACAAAATGATAGCAACCTGAGCGCGCAGGATCTTGTTGATGATCAATCCTTCGGGCAAGAAGAGAGGAAAAACAACAGAGGACATAAAGAGCAGACTAATCAGCGGCACGCCACGTATAAGTTCAATGTAGATAACACAAAATGATTTGATCACCGGCATCTTTGACTGACGGCCAAGGGCCAGTAGCACTCCAACTGGATATGCGGCCGTTAAACCAAAAACCGAAAGCAGCAGAGTAAGAGGAAGTCCGCCCCAGTTATTGCTCTCGACCACCCTGAGACCGAAAAGACCGCCTTTCAGCAAAACACCCATAGTGAAGAGACCAATCAACCAGGCGTAAAACAGGGACTTTTTCCAGTGATTACGATTTTGACTGTAAACCAGTAAACCTATCAGAATAACGATATCGAGCAAGGGACGCCATTGTTGATCATGGGGATAGAAACCGAACAGTATGAAACGGATGTTGGCAGTAACCACGGACCAGCAGGCACCTCCTCCCGCCTTGCATTGATCGCTGGTAGTGAACCAATGGCTGTCTATTAAGGCCCACTTGATCAGGGGCGGCACTGAAATCCAGAGGAAATAGAGAACTATCAGAGTTAAAGCGGAATTGAACCAGCCGTTAAAAAGGTTGGCCTTCATCCAGCCGATAATTCCGACTTCGGTGGCTGGTGGCCGCATAACCTCGTCTTTTCCGCGAGTATGATGAGTTAAGGTATTTTCCATAGGTGTAATTATCTTTCGACAAGAGCAATTTTTTTATTGTACCAGTTCATGACAGCCGAGGTGGAGAGACTGAATATCAGATAAACGATCATGATCAAGGCAACACCTTCGATGGCTTGACCGGTCTGATTGATGGTGGTTCCGGCAACGGACACAAAATCAGGATAGCCGATAGCCACGGCAAGTGAACTGTTTTTGGTCAGGTTCAGCATCTGGCTGGTAAGTGGAGGCACTATGACCCGAAGCGCCTGAGGCAGGATAACGAGATTAAGCACCTGCCCCTGTTTCAAGCCGATTGATTTAGCGGCTTCGGTTTGCCCCTTGCCGACGGACTGGATACCGGCTCGAACGACCTCGGCAACAAATGCTGCGGTGTAGAGAACGAGGCCAAGAAGAAGAGCGGCAAATTCAGGACTAACGGACATGCCACCTTTGAAATTGAATCCGGATAATTTTGGAACATTCATGTCGGCAGGAGCGCCTGTCAGCCACCAGACAAGAAGGGGAAGACCGATGAGCAGTGCCAGAGACGTTTTGAATACCGGAAATATTCTTCCACTGGCTGCTTGACGTCTGGCAGCCCATTTGCGCAGGAAAAAAACAGCAATTACGCTGATAGCAAAGGCCGCAATTACATATTTATATTCTTCATGCCAGAAAGGCACCCCAAATACCATCCCACGGTTACAGAGAAAAAATCCGGGAATCGGGTTGAGCGCCTGCCTGGGTGAGGGCAGCACTTCGTAAAAAAAGGCATACCAGAAAAAGAGCTGCAGCAGTACCGGAATATCCTGAAAAACTTCGGTATAAATGGCAGAGAGTTTTACGAGAAGCCAGTTTGATGAAAGCCTGGCGATTCCAAGAAAGGTACCAAGCAGGACCGTCAGGATTATGCCGATACTGGAGACGATCAAAGTATTGAGAAATCCAACAAGGAGTGCTTTGCCATACGAGTCGGCTGCCGAGTATCTAATGAGGCTCTCTCCTATTTCAAAGGATGCCTCTCTATGCAGAAAGCCGAATCCGGTAGAGATTGACTGCCTCTCCAGGTTGGAGAGAGTGTTGGTGATCAGATAATAACTGAGCAGACCGATGCCTAGGATGGTGACAATCTGATATAATATGGCCAGCTTGGCGGGATCGCGTAGAAACGGGATTTTCTCTGGGGTTGATGTATTCATGTTCACCTATCTACTTACTCATGCCCGAAGCTCGCTTCGGGCATGTATTACATGGACTGCCTACTCTTACTTGAAAGGAGGTGAATACATTAAACCACCTTGGTTCCAGAGAGCATTCAAACCGCGTTCGATCATCAGGGGGGTATGGACGCCGACATTTCTTTCAAAGACCTCGCCGTAATTGCCGACCTGCTTGACTATATTATAAGCCCATTTTTCATCGAGACCAAGCGCCTTGCCGTTACCAGGGGTTACCCCAAGAAAACGTTGTACCTTGGGGTCGGTACTCTTTAACATCTCGTCGACGTTTTTGGAAGTGATACCGAGCTCTTCCGCTTCAATCATCGCCAGCACAGAATAGTTGACGATATCCATCCACTGGTCATCGCCATGGCGAACAGCCGGAGCCAGAGGTTCTTTGGAGATAATTTCAGGAAGGATCTTATAGTCGCTTGGATTGGGAGCAACTGCACGAATACCGGCAAGCTGTGAGGCGTCGGAGGTTAGACAGTCGCAACGGCCGGCAAAGAAAGCTTTGGACAGTTCGGCGGTATTCTCGATAACCACCGGGTTCATTTTCATTTTATTTACGCGAAAATAGTCGGCAACATTCTGCTCGGTGGTGGTGCCGGGCAGAACGCAAACGGATGCGCCATCCAGCTCTTTGGCACTTTTAACTCCGAGTTTTTTGGGAATCAGAAAACCCTGGCCGTCATAATAGTTGACGTGTACGAAATTAAGACCGAGATCGGTGTCGCGGGTAAGAGTCTGGGTGGCGTTTCGGGTAAGAACGTCTATCTCGCCGGATTGCAGCGCAGTGAAACGGGTTTTTGCAGTAAGAGGGGTATATTTGATCTTGTCGGCATTGCCGAAAATAGCAGCGGCGATTGCCCGTGCAGTATCAACATCAAGGCCTCTCCAGACGCCTTTTTCATCAGGCTTTCCAAAACCGAATAGATCACCATTGACACCCGCCTGAATAAAACCTTTAGCTTTTACATCAGCCAGGGTTCCTGCCGTAGCGATCCCTGCGCTCAGGCAAAATGCCACCACCATTGTGGGAACAACGTGCTTCAGATTTCTCATGGAACATCCCTCCTTGTTAAATGAAAAGTTTTAGTTACTGCTTCTAACCAGTCCGGGAGAGTCTATGTGCACCTGCAATGCAACCCGAACACGATAAAATCAATAAAAACTTTATATAAGCAAAATTTAACGATGAAATAAAATTCTTTGTATAGTTATTCGATAAACAGAGTTCATGTCAAGGGGTTTGGTACGGTCGAACAAAAATTTATCTAACCAATCTGCTAAGGTAGGGATGAGAGACGTCAATTTTGTCTCAAAGCGCTGCTCAATGATTTCAGGCAAAATTTTTATGGGATATATGTTTGATGATTTCCTCCGGTGAAATGTCGAGAAAGTTGAAGAGATATTTTTCTAGATCCAGGGCTTGGTTGAAATTTTGGTGAATCAGCTTCTCCCTCGCCGGGTTATTATCACCGTACCGATTAAGGATATATTCGAGTCGGTCGGCAAGGCAAACCACCTGGTCATGGCAAACCCGTTTATCGGCGTAGAAAACAATCTCTTTAGTGCCAAAAATGCCTTGCAGATAGAGGTCCTCCATGAAATTTTTCAGAACAACATGTTCCGCTACAATTTCGCCGAGTTCCGGATACCCCAGTTCACGGCAGATCAGCCTTCCTTCTTCAGCATGACGGCAATTGGTTTTCAGGCAGAGCGTCTTGGCGATATCATGGAGTAAAGCTCCGGCGATCACTTCCTCCTTGTCCGGAAGAGGACCGGGACTTTTGCGTGCTCTCAAAAGACTATCTACCAGTGTTTCGGCAACTCTTGCGACCACAAATGAATGTGCCTGGATATTCTCAAACATCTGATACTTCTTGTGGAGCTCCAGGCAATGGTTTATGGAAGGAATATTTTTTGTCATGAACTTATAATAAGTTGCACGTTGCGATGACGTGGCCGAAGTTGTCAAAAAGAAAACCGGAATTACCTGCTGCTCAGTTCATGAACTGCATCCACGGCGATTTTTGCCTGTTCCGGCGGTGTGAACTGGTGGATGCCGTGACCGAGATTGAAGATATGGCCGTAGGCATGTTTTGCTCCCTCAAGCAATCGACTGATTCGCCGCCGCAGTTGGTCCTCCGGAAGGAGCAGGGCAAAGGGGTCGATGTTGCCCTGAACCGCTTTTTTCCCCACTTTTTTTATTGCATCGCCAATGTTGATTCGCCAATCAAGACCAATTACATCCGCGCCGGAGGCGGCCGAAAGTTCCAGCAGTGTGGCGCCGTTATTGGCGAAATAGATCAGAGGGATATTGCAATTCTTCAGGGCGGAGAAAATTTTCTGGACATAGGGGAGGGCGAACTCTGCAAAATCACATGGTGCCAGGATCCCGACCCAGCTGTCGAAAAGTTGCAGGGCCTGGGCACCGGCTCTCGCCTGGGCCTGCAAATAGAGGATGGTGCTTTCGGTGATTTTCTCCATGAGTCGGTGAAAGAATACCGGTTCTTTGAACATCATTTTTTTGGTTTCCCAGAATATCTTGGATGAGCCGCCCTCAATGAGATAGGTGGCGCAGGTGAAAGGAGCCCCGGCAAATCCGATGAGCGGAACTTTCAGCTCCCTGCGCAACAATCTGATTGTCTCCATGACAAAGCCCGTGGCTTCGTCCGGATCCGGAATAATCAAGGCATCGAGTGCAGCCTGATCCCTAATGGTTCGCTGAAAAATCGGACCTCGACCTTCGTGAAACTCAAGTGGGGCTCCCATGGCTTCCATGAGAATCAGGATGTCCGAGAACAGTATTGCCGCATCCATGCCGAGGAGGTCAACAGGCTGCAGGCTCACTTCTACGCAGAGCTCCGGGGATTTACAAAGTTCGAGGAACGTGACATTTCCACGAACCTTCTGGTACTCGGGCAGGTATCGTCCCGCCTGGCGCATCATCCAGATCGGTGTATAGTCGGTTTTTTCACCGCGGCATGCTTTGAGAAAGGTATCGTTCATAGGGTCTTGTTTGAGTTGAGTGCTGTTGGATAAAGGTAGCGTCAAGAAGACAAACGCTATTCATCGGAATTTTTAAGAAGTATTTGCCGGGGAACATAATTGCAAAACGGCTCCTGGGCGAGAAAATCTCCGGTCATGGAATAGGCCCTGGCCCGGCAGCCACCGCATACCCCAACATATTCACACTTTCCACAGTTACCCTTATACCCTTTAAAATCACGAAGTTGAAGGAAAAGTTTTGATTTCTTCCAAATGGTCTTAAAGGGAATTTCCTTGATATTGCCGGCTGATTTGGCAAAGTAACTGCAAGGCTGCACTTCCCCGTCTACGTCGATCAGACAGATGAGTTGACCAGCCAGGCATCCTTTGGAGCCCCCGGTAGAAAACTGCAGACTCCTGCGTTTATGTCTTTCACCTTCTTCTTTGTCTTTCTGGCGGACGATACGATAGTAGTGGGGTGCACAGGTCGGTCTCATCAGCAGCTCGTTTTCTTCTTTTTCCACCTCATAGTGCCACTGCAGTATCTCATCGTAAACATCCTCGGGAATCAATTCATCCATGATATCCTCCCCCCGGCCGGTGGGAACGATCATGAACATATACCAGGCTGTTGCACCAAAACTCTTGACGAGCCGGTAGATTTCGGGGATTTCCTTGCGGTTACGCAAGGTAAACGAGGAGTTGACAAGGAAGGGAATGCCAAATTCCTTAAAGAGCCTGATAGCGTTCATAGTGCCGTCAAAGGCTCCTTTCTGGTTACGGAAATTGTCGTGGGTTTCGGCTTTGGCGCCATCGAGACTTAAAGAGACCATTTTGATATGGGCATCTTTAATTTTGCGGCAGATGTCCTCTGTTACCAAGGTGCCATTGGTGGCGAGACACATGCGAAAACCTTTTTTGGTACCATAGTCGGCGATATCGAACACATTAGGATGCAGGAGAGGTTCGCCGCCGGATAGTACCAGGACCGGACTGGCATAGGAGGCTATATCGTCCATGATCGCTTTTGCTTCATCGAAAGTTAAATCCGGATGTTCTCGAGCGTCAAGTTCTGAAGAAGAGCGGCAGTGAACACAATTTAGATTACAGCGTCTTGTGATTTCCCAGGCTATCCATTTCGGTTCAAATTCCATAAAGCGGCTCCAGAAGGTTTTGCCGAAAAAAGGCAACAACCTGAAATATTAACACATTAAGAATCCAGAATGAATTGATCGTCCAGAAATTGTTCTTTCTGCTGATGCGTCGTTGCCCCAGCAGGTATTCCCGGTATATTAGGCATAAATCGGCAATCAGACAATTAGAGCGCCTTGGTTTATGAATAAAATTCTCTTTTAGGACGGACATTTGGATTGATTCTTTTTAGGGTATAGGGCAACGCAGAAAAAAACATATACCATCAAGAGTGTAAATACTAAGTATTTTTCAGGAGAAATAAAGAGGTTGCCCCGCTGAATGGGGAGAAGAAGCAGCGATGCATTGCGATTGTGCGTCAGCGGTGTGCGGAAGAGAAAAGAGATGATGAAAAATTGCCGGATTGACAAATTCCTCTACTGTTGAACTTTATAATTAACTATAAATAGCGTATAGTGCGAGCCGGTTTTGACTCGGTCCCGGCGAGCAGTGGACATGTTGGTCAAATTGTGCGAAATAACTGGCAAATTCTACTTTGCCATTATCAACGAACAGCAGATCCATGACAAAAGGAAAAATATGTTGATTTCACCGGTTGCCATTGCCAGTCCGGAAGGCGAAAAAATACTTAGCAGCTTACTTGATCGTTTCCAGACAGCTGACGGCTCCTGCCGGCAGTCTGTTACGGAAATTTTGGAAGCAGTAAGGGAAAACAAAGATGAAGCGGTGTTACGTTATAGCCGCAAATTTGATGCACCCAATCTGACCGGAGAACAGCTACAGGTGAGTAGCAGGGAACTACAGAATGCCTATGAGCTGGTGGACGAGGAATTTCTCGACACCCTGAACAGGTCTATCGAGCGCATCCAGTCATTTCACGAGCGGGAGATGGAAGATTCCTGGCTCCAGACCAGAGAAGACGGCACCATCGTCGGCAGGCTCGTTCGTCCCGTTGATTCCGCGGGACTTTATGTGCCGGGAGGCCAGGGAGGGTCCACCCCCTTGGTTTCTTCTGTGCTCATGAATGGCATTCCGGCAGGGATTGCCGGAGTACCCCGGAGAGTGCTGGTCACTCCTCCCGGAGAGGATGGCTCGGTCAGTCCGCATCTGCTGGTTGCCGCCCAGGAAATAGGTATTACCGAAATATTCAAGGCCGGTTCCGCCTGGGCCATCGCTGCCCTGGCCTATGGTACCGAGACGATTCCGAAAGTGGATGTAATCGTCGGCCCGGGCAATCAGTTTGTCACTGAAGCCAAAAGACAGGTCTCGGGGATGGTGCGCATCGATATGATCGCAGGTCCCTCCGAGGTGCTTATTGTAGCCGACAAGACAGCAAGTGCTGCCTGCGTGGCGGCCGATATGCTCGCCCAGGCAGAACATGATCCACTCGCATTGGCAATTCTTGTTACTCCCCACGAACCCCTGGTCGGGGAGGTATTGCTTGAGCTTGAACGGCAACTGCCCCTTCTTTCCAGACAGAAAATTGCCAGGGCTTCTCTTGTCGATCGCGGTGTAATTTTCCTGGCAACGGATCTGGAGGAGGCGATTGAGGCGGCAAATGGGATAGCCATCGAACATCTTGAGCTGATGATAGAGGATCCCTGGGCTCAGGTTCCCCATATTCGTCATGCGGGAGCCATCTTTCTCGGCGCTAATACTCCGGAAGCCGCTGGAGATTATTTTGCCGGACCCAATCATGTCTTACCTACCATGGGGACGGCGAAATTTGCCTCGGCACTTGGCGTTGAGACCTTTCTGAAAAAAAGTTCCATTATCAGTTATTCCGCAGGTGCACTTGCTGCTGATGGAGAACATATAATGCGGCTGGCAAAGCTTGAAGGATTGAGTGGTCATGCCGGTTCCGTCGCCGTTAGGCTTGATAAGTAATGTTCGATTTCGGCAAACGGCTGGAGGCGGGACTGAGCATCCTGGGGCTTGAAATTTCCCCGGAAGCCTGCGACCGATTGACCATATATTTCAATGAGTTGAAAAAATGGAGTAGAAAGGTAAATCTTATCGCCAGGTCAACAACTGATGAACAGATAGTCGAGAACCATTTTCTTGATTCCCTGACAATTTTGCCGCTTGTCGGGGCCATGGGATCGCATCTTCTGGATATCGGGACAGGGGCGGGTTTCCCGGCGTTGATCTGTAAGGCCGCCTGTCCGGATTTGGCCGTAACCCTTGTGGAACCACGCTTAAAGCGTGTCAGCTTTTTAGGACATATGGTCAGGACGCTTGGCTTGAAAGGGGTAGCGATACATTCCTGCCGGGTGGAAGATGAGAAGCTGCTTCCCTCGACAGCAGAGTTTACTCACATAACCGCACGAGCGGTTACCGAAATCGGCACTTTTTTAGGGATGGTTGAGAGGTTTTCGCCAACGGCCCCGCAGCTTGTTTGCATGAAAGGGCCGAAATGGAAGGATGAGCTGGCAGCTGCATCGTTAACGCTTGCCGGCTCTTCCTATAATTTGGAGCGCGTGGTGGAGTGTAATCTACCGTTTTCCGGAGCAGAACGCAGAATCTTAATTTTTACAGTAAATAAACGTAATCGGAACAGATAAGGTGAAACAATGAAAGAAATTGCAGTCTTGGCCGGGGACGGAATTGGTCCCGAGGTAATGAAAGAGGCCATAAAGGTCCTTGATGCCGCACAGGAAAAATTTTCCTTCAAACTGTCCTATAATTATGCGGATGTCGGCGGCATAGCCATTGATAATCATGGCGAGGCCTTGCCTTCGTCGACTCTGGAGCTTTGTGAGAAAAGCGATGCGATCCTGTTTGGTTCCGTAGGCGGCCCGAAATGGGAAGGCCTGCCTCCTGAAAAACAACCTGAGCGCGCGGCGTTGCTCCCTCTTAGAAAACATTTCGATCTGTTCTGCAATTTCCGGCCGGCAAAGGTCTTTAAATCCCTGGCCGGTGCCTGTCCTCTTCGAGCGGACATCGTAGGTGAAGGGTTCGACATTCTTTGTGTGCGCGAGTTGACCTCCGGTATCTATTTCGGTACTCCTAAAGGCAGGGAGGGCAGTGGGGCGGATGAACGGGCGTTTGATACCATGGGCTACAAACGATCCGAAATTCAGCGAATCGCCAGGATGGCTTTCGAGGCTGCAAGACTCAGACGGAAAAAGGTGACCTCTGTCGACAAGGCTAATGTCCTCACTACCATGGTACTCTGGCGTGAGGTGGTGCTTGAAGTTGCTGCGGAGTATCCGGATGTCATGCTGAACCATATCTATGTTGACAATGCCACTATGCAGCTTGTCCGCGACCCTCATCAGTTTGACGTTATGCTGTGCGGCAATATGTTCGGCGACATCATCTCCGACGAAGCGGCTATGCTGACCGGTTCCATGGGGCTTTTGGCTTCAGCCTCCCTGAACAGTGACAAGTTCGGCCTCTATGAACCCGCGGGAGGTTCGGCGCCGGATATCGCAGGAAAAGGTATTGCCAATCCCATAGCCGAAATTCTTTCAGCGGCGATGATGCTGCGCTACAGTTTTGGCCTTGATGAAGTTGCAATGGCAATTGATAACGCAGTTGCCGCGACGCTGGAGAAAGCAATTGTGACCGCAGACCTGACCAATGACAAAACGAGGGCGGTGGGAACTGCCGCCATGGGTGATGCCATTGTCAAGGAATTACAAAAATAGCGCCGGCTTGAGCATCGGAGCATGAATCCTGTTGTTCCGGAGCTGGGGGGAATAGTCATGACCAAAAAAGAAAATGTCATTCTGATCGCCAATCAGGCTTCCACGGAATTGGGGCATAAGCTGGCTGAACGGCTCTGGATGCCATTTACCGAGATGAAGCGCAAGCAGTTCGCCGATGGCGAAAAGTATCATGCTTTTCCGGAGTCCATCGATGGTAAAGATCTGGTCATCCTTGGGGTAACCCATGACGATAATTCTCACCAGGAACTGATCGACCTCATTTCCGGAGGAAAATTCTGGAACGCCGCTTCAATTAATGTAATCATCCCCTTTCTTGGTTATTCGACAATGGAGCGATCCAAACCAAAGATCTACGAAATCCCCAAGGGAATCACTCGTACCAGACAGATATTTATGGCACAACCGACGTATGTCGCTTTTGTTGATCTCCATTCCGAGGCTGTGCTGCATGCCCATGCCGGAGGGGTTCGCACGAAACACATCTGGTCTGATGATCTGGTAGTTGAAAAAATCAGGAAGAGTGGTCTGACTGATTATGTTCTGGTCTCCCCCGATTATGGTTTTTCAAAGAGAGTCGCCAGGTTGGCAAGGCTGTTGGACTGCCCGCACACGGCCGCGGATAAAGACCGATACGATACGGACAAGACAATTGTCAGTCAGGTTTCCAGTGTGGTGAAGGGCAAGACAGCGATAATCTGTGATGATATGATACGCACCGGTGGCTCCATTGTTCAGACTGCTCACAGGTGCCTTGAAGCTGGAGCTAAAGAAGTGATTGCTCATGCAACTCATCTTGTCATGGCCGGCGATTCCATGGCAAAATTAAAGGGAGGACCTGTGTCGAGGGTGATCGGTTCGGATACATATCCCGGGAGAGTCAGTAATGATCTGCTTGACGTTTATTCTATCGCACCCCTTTTAGCCGAGGTAATTGAACAGCATTTGAAGATCTGAGAGAATGTAGGGCGCGATAACTCTCCCGCAGGAAAGCATGAAAAGAGAAATAATAGCACAAAATCTTCAGAGATCACTTCTCTTTAAAGATGCCACGTCTGCCGAACTCGCTTCCTTTGCGGAAGTTGCCCGGGTACAGATCATTCCAGAGGGAGAGTATGTATACCGACAGGGTGAGGAAAGTGATGTCTTCTTTGTTGTCGCTATGGGCGAAGCCGAACTGGTTATCGGCCGCAATAACGGCGTATGCAAAGTAGTCGGCAGAATTGGGCCGGGCGGGCATTTCGGCGAGACCGGCATTCTCACCGGTAAACCCCACTCTCTTAGTGTGAGAGCCTTGTGTGATCTGGTCGTTATTTGTTTTGATAAACGATACTTCAGAACCGCCTTCCTTTCCAACAGCAGAATTCATAAGCAGCTCGATGCGGCATTGGCTGAAAGGCTGAGAGTCGCCTTTGTCGATCAGCTCGATTCCAGCGGCGATAGTAATCAGCAAAACGAAAAGTCTGTCGCCGACGACGTAATACTGTTCAAGGATTCATCTTTGTCGGCGATTCAATTACGCCGGTTGGCCAAACAAAAGAACGATGATATTCGTGGTTCAAAAACAGCCAAGAGGACGCAGGCTGTAATCGACAGGTTTGCCGCCAACGGGTCACCCTTTATACTGACAGGGGAAGCGGGGACCGGCAAATCGATTATTGCCCGGCAGATACACCTGCAAAGCAGCCGTTCGGAGGGGCAGTATCTGGAGATCGATTTAAGAGAGTTTGAACCCTTGCGGCTTGAGCGCAAGCTCTTCGGGACCGAACAAAGTAATTTTCCTTTCGCCCAGGCTCGTCAGGCCTGTTTCTTTGAGCAGACCTCCGGTGGAACTTTAGTGTTCACCCATGCACATTTGCTGAAAAAGGAGCTCCAGGAAAAGCTTATAAGAGTAATTCTAAGCAATACTTACACGCACATCGACAGTACAGGGCAGTTGGCTATGCAGTCAAGAATCGCCTTTGTCAGCAATTATTCCATCGACTATCTTACCAGCACCGGAAAATTACTGCCGGAACTGCTCGTTTTTTTTGAAAACCAGCATTTCGATGTTCCTCCGCTCCGTAATCATAAGGAGGACCTACCCAGGCTCGTTTCTCATTATCTGGGACGTTACAGTAAGGAATATGGCAAAAAAATTCACAAAGTAAGTTCGGAAACCCTTGGAATATTCATGAACTATGACTGGCCGGGAAACCTGACGGAGTTGTCGAGTGTCATTCGGCGGGCGGTCATGTTGGCAAAAAAGGACGAAATACTTCCTGACCAGATCCTGCTCGGTCTCCCTAAAACCGAGGGAAAATGGGAATTTAATATTTTACGTATCAATTGGATGGGGAAATTTCTGTCGAGTTGGATTTTTCCGCGACTTCCGCAGGTGATTATAAGCTGTGTGTTTGTGATCACGGTTCTGTTTCTCTTTTTCGGACCAGCGGATCCGAAGTCGAATATCGGTCTTACCCTCGGCTGGTATATAGGTTGGCCGCTGCTCTTTTTCTCATTCTTTTTCCTTGCCAGAACATGGTGCAGTGTCTGTTCGTTCGCAGTGCCGGGAACACTATTGCAGAATATTATCAAACCGACACGTAAGACTCCGGATTTCATTAAAAACTATTCCGGCTGGATCATGGCGATACTCTGTATTCTGGTGTTCTGGGTCGAAATAATATGGGATGCCTATAATAATCCCTATCTGACCGGGGGGATCATTCTGGTCATTACCTTAAGCTCAATCCTGTTCAGCGTTATGTTTTCCAGAAGAAGCTGGTGCAGATATCTCTGTCCGCTGGGAGCTGTAAACGCAATTTTTTCCATGCCATCTGTCGTTGAATTGCGGTCCAATAGGCATGTCTGTCTGAATAGGTGCCAAAATCATGCATGTTTCACAGGAGACGCAGACATTTCCGGATGCCCCATGTTCAGACACCCCTATCTGGTCGATAATAACAGGGACTGCATCATGTGCGCAAAGTGCATTAAAAACTGTGATAACAGTTCCATTCAGCTCAATCTCCGCCTGGCTCCACAGGAGCTATGGGCCCTGGAAACACCAAGACGGGCTGACAGTTTTTTGATCATGGCCATGGGAGCGATCTTTTTTCCCTTTGTTTTGCAGAAAGAGTTTTTTGGATTGGTTGATTGGCTGGTATCCGCATTTTCGAACGCAGGTCTTTTGCTGCCCTGGACTGTTGTCGGCAGCAGTCTCTTTTTTTTGTGGATACTTCTCTTTCAGACAGGATATTACCTGATGGTTGCTGTCCAGTCACGGTATGCGAAAATGGATAGGAATCTTCTCCTTCCGTTGTTTGGGTACGGTTGCATTCCCTTGATTCTTGGTGGTTATATGGCTGTCAATCTTGATGTTTTTGTCAAGGGAGCAGGGCGGATAGTGCCGAATCTGCAGGAGTTGCTGGGATGGCGGTATACCTATGAAAATATCCGGCTGATTAGCGCCGACTCAACATATGTTCTGCAATTTCTCACGGTACTTGGTGGATTGTTTGCCTCTCTTTATGCTACTTATCGCGTGATTGACCGGGCAATGGCCGGTGACTCGGTCACCTCGAAGTCATTGGTAATTCCTTTTGGTTTTTTACTCTTTCTGGCAGGGCTTTTTGTTTATATCATCTGACAGTCTATGGAATCGGCATAGTTTACAGATGAAAAAAGATATGAACATTTGGTAAAAAAGTATTATCCTACCTATCAATAAAAAGAAGTGAGTGGCTATTCCAAGGTCATTGATGTAATCTGTGATCTGAAATAACCGTTTGACTATTTGTTGTTAAATTGCGAGAATATCTAATAATTATTTCAAAAAAATCGGCAGGAACCGCATCAGTGGTACCAGTGGTATTACTGGAAGCACATGGTATGTGGATCTCTGCAAAATATTACTCAAAATCATCTAAGCTTATGAAAATCACCCGGTATATCGCCATTATATTCATCGTCGTCATGCTCTCCTCTTTTGTCGCAGTTGACAAAAATTTTGCCGAAGAGAAAAAATATCCGGATCTGCTCAGCAATGAACCGAATGACACAGGCGTTTTTGATGAGTCAACTGAAATTGTCGTCAACGATCCGCTGGAACCGATGAACCGTGTCTTTTTTCAGTTTAACGATAGACTTTATGAATGGGTCCTGAAACCGGTAACAGATGGATATATGTGGGTGTTTCCCATTGAGTTACGGGAATGTTTTAATAACTTTTTTTTAAATATTGCCACTCCCATCAGGCTTATAAACTCACTTTTGCAGGCCGACTTTAAGAAAACCGGTGTGGTCTTGGAGCGATTTCTGATCAACAGTACCTTGGGGGTCTATGGTTTTGCCGATATCGCGGAGAAGCAATTTGATATTGAACCGAGAGATGCTGATTTCGGGCAGACGCTCGGCAAATGGGGCCTGGGGTCCGGTATTTACTTTTGCTGGCCGGTATTCGGTCCCTCAAACGTTCGGGATTCCTTTGGCCTGCTCGCCGATACCTATACTCATCCGGTCCCTTATTTTATAAACAACTTCACTTTCAGTGCATCCTATTACTCAGCCAACAAGGTGAACGATATATCACTTCATCCGAATGCTTACGATGATTTGAAAAAATATTCAGTTGATCCTTATGCAGCTGCCCGCCAGGCCTATTACGAATACCGACAGGCTATTCTTACCGAAAAATGATGCTGGCGTCGTGAAAACTCTTTACCGTCTTGGTTGCTACAAATTATCAATCATTTCGAAGTACCTCTTGTACTCCGAAATGATTGATAATTTGCGCGCTTCGAATCTGAACTTTTTTACTTAGCCATCCATGATTTCTAGCTTTTTATGAGCCCATCAATCATGAACAAAGTGGTTATTTTAATGCGTTGGAAAAAAAAATCGGGCAGAAAATACAAATTACGTAGATTCTACCCGATTGGGGGGGCTTGTTTGTGTCCCGCTTGGGACTCCTCTAATACTGCAACAGACGTGCCAAATGTTATAATGATGTTTTGTATTTAAATACCTTGTCATTTCAAGAGCATACGAGGGAAATATTGCTTCTGGAAAAAATCAGTAACTATTCTAATTACATAAAGAACATTCGAGTTTCTAGAATGTAATTGGAAATCATTTTTCGTAATTCATAAAACGGAAATCAATTTTTAGCAACCATTTTCAACGCGGTCTTTATGGCAGTTTCTCTAAGGCGGCCATTATCTGTCTGTATCTAGAGAGCTTTTCCAGCCAGCGAGAAGGAATTTGCTTTTTGCCAAGGTAAGCACCTAACAGCATACCAACCACCATTCCGCGGGCCGCGGAATCGCCCCCGGCCATGACAGTTTCAATGAGAGCATCCTCAAGGCATTCTTCATGCTTTAAAATCGCGTAAACAGCTCCCGGGAGCGCCGCATTGATTGAACATGTCTGTCCAAATTCTTTTACCTGCAAGCGGGTATCTTTCTCTGTTGATTCTAAACATTTTCGTAGACGAAGCTTTAACTCTGAATTCTCCATGGATTTCGACAGAGCTTGTTTGAGAGCTTCGCGTGGAGTCGCTCCAAGGAGAATGGCATGACAACTCCTTGCTAAAAATTGCGCACCGTCAAGAATTCCCGGCCCACAATGCGTTAAGGCAGTTTGAGCCTGAACGGCAGCCAGCATTTCATCCGGATTCTCCCTGTAACTACAAATGAGGGGTGCCAGCCTTGCCGGCCCACCGAGGTCCGTTGAAGCGGATCCACATGTTTCCGGATCTTTTCCCATATCCAGGTTTTTAAGCGTCTCTTTGCTGGCCTTGTCCATATACCCGGAGTATCTTGTCATGAAGGATTGCCAGTCTTGAGCGTATTCTCTGCTATCAAAATGGCCGCCGTGTTCGGCGAGGTGTTCCAGGAGGTGAAAACTCTGATCGCCATAATGGGTGAAATCACCAACATTTTTAGAGCCATGATATGAACCCTCTTGAGGAGGAAGAAGATCTGTTATCCTGCCGAACTGTCGGTCAATCTCGGCGGTATCGTAAATCCAGTGTGCTCCAAGAGCAAGGGAATCGGCGGCAAAAGAAGCCAGAACCATGGCTTGTGCATTTTCATTCATGAATGTTACCTCCTCTCGTATATAGATTCTTTGAGGAAATGATCCGACATAATATGTCGAGGAAAAGGGAAATCGCCTGCATTCTTTAAGATGAAAACGATGTGTATTTTTGCATTATTTAGGATCCTTGTTTAGCAAATTATAAACGATGCCGGAATCTGTCAAAAAATATCGAAACGATTCTCCGACCTGATCAACAAATAGAAGTTTCCGGTTTGTCCGCGTCCTCCTCCGCATTCGTTACAAGGCTGCTGCCTGCCCGGTTGCATCGGCACAGGAGCGGTCATCATTGGAAAGTAAATGTTGCAAGCCTTTGAGTATGCTTTTATGTTAGCTGCTTAGCTGTAATATTTTACCATGATAATAGGCAGATGGAGTTTAAAGAGCATCTTGCGGCAAGATTTGCCCTCTCCCCGATTTCATGGTTCAAAAATTTAGAAAAATTCACCTTGTTTTTTGAGGTAGATTTTCGAGAAGATACATATACGACCAAGGGTATCTCGACGTCGGGGTCGCGGTATAGGTTTAAGCGAGATGACCCGGAAGATTTTGTATATTCATGTTCGCCAGGTCGGGGTGGTTTTGGAAGGGTATTTCATAAGTGGAAATCGACTGTTTTACTTGTGGTTTCTGCAAAGTAGATGTTTACGGGGTTTCCGGATGAGAAAATTTATCAAATATGGTGTTGTTCCCGCAGTAATATTTTTATTTCTTTTGTTCGCCACGGTTGTGGTATTGCCGTTGATCATTGGAATTCAGCAATTCCATCCTGAAATTGAAAAGCAATTAACTGAATTTGTCGGTAGGCCGGTCACAGTCGGATCAAATGTGGGACTTTCATTTTTCCCTTGGCTGAGTATTTCTTGTTCAAATTTTAAAATAGCCAATCCTGATGGTTTTGTATCCGAATATTTTGTAAAAATAGATAATTTTGAAGCCAGGCTCAAGCTCCTGCCTCTCTTGAAAAGGAAGATGGAATTGAATCGTTTTATTGTTGGCGGCTTGAAAATCAATTTGGAAAGAAGAGCCGATGGTCAGGAAAATTGGCTTATTCCTAAGGAAACGAGCAAAGGAGATATTCAGGTTGTAGCTGATTCCTCTTTAAAGGGTTGGACCATCCCAGAGGATTTTGCCATTGACCTCGTCGCTGTGACCAATGGCAGGATATTATGGAACGACCAGTTCCGGCATTCCCGGCACACCTTGAGTAATTTGATGTTTCTTCTGCATCATGTCACCCGGAATTCTCTAATTGGTGCGGAGCTTAAAGCGTCGATTGACGGAAAATCCCTGAGCGCCGAAGGTGAAGTCGGACCTTTAGGACAAGACCTGCAGATGGGAGAATTACCTGTTGATTTAGCTATCGGTTTTCTTCAGAGCATTACCGGGCAGGTGAAAGGGAAGTTCACAGACTTGCGGAAAAATCCAGGTTACAATTTAAAAATTCATCTCTCTCCATTTTCTGTAAAAGATTTTTTGGCCTCACTTGATGTTACTTTGCCTGCTTTCACCGACGATTTCACTAATTTTGCTACAGCTTCACTTGATATCAATGCATGGGGAGATGGAAAAAAACTATCGATTAACAAAGGGAAGATTGAAATCGATGATATGCCTGCCAGTATCTCTTTGGCGGTAAAAGATTTCGACCACCCCGAACTTGAATTTGCCCTGGATATAGATCGTCTTGATATAGATCGATATCTGTCAACTCAAAAAAAACCCACTGAACAGCATGACTCGATTGTCAGGGAGCGTGGGGGCGACGACTACGGTCTCTTCAGAAAAATTAATTCGATGGGAACAATCCGGCTGAAAGAACTGAAGGTCGCCGGAGGAGTTGTCAGGGATATCAACGCAAATTTACGGGAAAGGGATGGAGTCTATGACATTGATTCCTCCTCCATCCTTTATCAGGGACATGCGCAGGCATCCCTGAACATAGACTCTCAGAGGAATCCCCCTCAGAGTAGAATTGATTTGAAAGTTCAAGATGTCGAGATTAAGCCGTTGCTCCACGATTTCTGGAAGAAGGATTTTTTGAGTGGCCTGGCAGATGCAGATCTCCACTTTTTCTTTTCCGGTTTCAGCCCCGATGCAATTGTGGCCGGACTTTATGCGAATGGATCCATTCTTTGTAAAGATGGTGATCTCAATGGGATTGATCTGCTGAATGCCAAAGGAAAAATGGAATATGAATCTTCCGGTCCGAATCCTGCCTCACCAGACAGCCATACCGAATTCTCTGAACTGAAGGGGACATTTATTATTAGACAAGATCTATTTGACAGTCAGAATGTATCACTGCAAACGGCTGATGCCGAAGTTATGATGTCAGTGTCGGCTGATCTCGCGAGCAGACAGTGGAAGCTGATGAGTGGACCAACAAAGTTTACGGGCAGGAAAAAGCATGATAAAGCAGGATCAGGAAAAATAATTATCAGACCGTTACAAGAAAAGGATAGCCGGTTCTGATTGATGAACTCGTAAAAAGCCCGACTGCTCCGATGTAGGGCTGAAATTTTTTATTGCAGTATTGTTGCGGCTTATCAGGCGGCACTCAGAACGCCGTCCCGCAACGTGAGGCAGTGATCCATTCGTTCAGCGAGCTTAATATTGTGAGTGACCATTATTGTTGAGAGCCGCCGATCACGACAGAGGTCATGCAACAAATCGAAAACGATGTCTCCGGCCCGGGAATCGAGATTGCCCGTCGGTTCGTCGGCCAGTAACAACTCGGGATTCATAATCAGGGCTCTGGCGAGAGCGGCCCTTTGTTGTTCGCCCCCAGAAAGTTTTCCGACTTTATGGTGCAAACGATGACCAAGCTCAACACGTTCGAGGAGAATCCGGGCGGGTTCAGCCACATCTTTTTTGCTTTGTCCGCCGATCAAGGCAGGCATCATGACATTCTCAAGAGTGGTGAAGTCGGGTAGCAGGTGATGAAACTGAAAGATGAAACCGACCGATACATTTCGAAACTCGGCAAGCTCTTTGGAACTTTTTTTCAGCAGTGCTTTATCCCTGAAATAAAGTTCTCCGCCGGTGGGTCGGTCAAGGGTTCCTAGAATCTGCAACAGTGTTGTCTTCCCTGATCCGGAGGCGCCGATGATGGCGGTCATCTCCCCCGGTTCGACCAAGAGGGAAACGTCCTTTAGAACGGTCAGAGAGCTTGTGCCATTGCCGTAGACTTTAGTTATATTTTCCGCGCGAAACAGGGTCATTGTGAAAGTACCTCGGCCGGATGCACAGTGGACGCCTTCCAGGAAGGATACAAGGTGGCTAGCAGGGTTATAACTATAGAGCTTACGGCAACTATCATGACATCAAGCGGCAGTACCTTGATCGGCAATGTAGTCATCGGATAGACATTGGAAGGTAGCTCGATAAATTTATAATGCGAGAGCAGTTCACATAAACCAAGTCCTCCGGCCACACCGATGATCGTACCGGCAATGGCGATTACCAGACCCTGCAGGAAAAAGATCTTCATGATAGCCCGGGATGTCGCTCCCATTGATTTCAGGATGGCTATATCCTTGCTTTTTTCCATAACGACCATAACCAGAGCGCTGATTATATTGAGCGCTGCTACCAGTATAATCAAGGTCATGGCGATGAACATGCCGATTTTTTCCAGTTTGAAAGCGGCAAATAAATTGCTGTTCATTGCCATCCAGTCTTTGGCAATGAAACCCGGACCAAGCATTTCTGTGATATGTCTGGCGATTTGATCGGCATTTCCCAGGGCGCTCTTGGTAACCGCCACTTCGATACCGTGGGCAACATCGCCGATTCCGAGAAAATCCTGGACGTTATGCAGCGACATATAGGCCAGGGTGGAATCGTACTCAAACATACCGGTCTCGAATATGCCTGAAACCCGGCAGGTTTTAACCTTGGGAATAATGCCCATGGGGGTGAGCGGACCCGAGGGGGAGATAAGTCGTACCCGGTCATCAACGCCCACCCGGAGGTCTTCTGCCAGATGCTTACCGAGAATGATATTAGGTACCCGTATCGCTTTATCCTGATCGAGGTCATGAATCGATCCTTCGATCATCTGTTTGGAGAGCCCGACTACGTTTTCCGCGGTGGTGGGATCCAGACCACGGAGAACGACGCCACTCCCTCCGCCAGCGCCGCTCAGCAGGGTTTGAGCATAGAGGTAGGGGGTTGCACCGGTGACATCTTTCACCGTCAGGATACGATCCCTGACCAGTTGATAGTTACTGATCGAGCCGCCGAGTTGCTGGACAATGATAGGAGAATTGACTCCGAGGATCTGATCACGCAGGCCATCGGTAAAACCGGAGTAGACTGCCAGCACAACAATAAGAGCAATAACCCCGACCGTGATCCCGGCAACCGATATTAATGAGATGAGCGAAATGAAGCCATGTTTATGTTTTGCCCTGAGGTATCTCAGGCCAACGAACCATTCAAACATATTCAGCACCTTACGGATTGTTTTCCTGATTTTTTCAAGAAAACAATCTGTCTACAGGTTCTTACCCCCGAAAAGTCAGGGGGCTAACAAGAGTTCCCTCCTTGCGGGGGTCTGGAAATTACCGGATAAAGAGATGTCATCAGTATTCTTTTTCCTGATGTATCTTTGTTTCCGGTTTTAAATGCGGGAACAGAATAACGTCGCGGATAGATGGCGCGTCGGTAAGCAGCATCACCAGCCGGTCAATGCCGATACCTTCGCCTGCCGCCGATGGCATACCGTATTCCAGTGCACGTATATAGTCAGTGTCCAGTTCCGGATGGATTTCATCATCATCACCGCGGTCGGCGATCTGTTTTTCAAAACGTTTCAGTTGATCGATTGGATCGTTCAATTCACTGAAGCCGTTGGCCAGTTCCCGACCGGTGATAAAGAGTTCGAAACGATCGGTCACTGTTGGGTCCTGTTCGTTTCTTCTCGCAAGCGGTGAAACCTCGGTGGGATAGGCGGTGATAAAGGTCGGATTTATAAGTTTTTCTTCAACGAGCAGCTCAAAAAGTTCGGTCTTGGCTTTGCCCGCTCCCGCCTGTTCTTCCAGTTGTATACCTTTCTCTTTGGCAAGAGCGAGGACTTTGGAGTCGTCATCCAGTATCGCTTTCTCGATTCCGGCAACTTCTCTTAAGGCTTCATCCATGGTCAACGTTTTCCAGGGGGGAGTCAAATCGACCTCCCTGCCCTGATAGGTAATTTTCATGGTGCCGTTCACTTTGTGGCAGACCGATGAGATCATTTCCTCGGTGAGTCCTATCAGGTCTTCATAGGTCGCATAAGCCTGGTAGAACTCAAGCATGGTGAACTCCGGGTTATGCCGGGTGGACAGGCCTTCGTTGCGAAAGTTCCTGTTTATCTCAAACACCCGTTCAAACCCGCCGACCAGTAAACGTTTGAGATAGAGTTCCGGTGCAATACGCAGATACAGATCCATACTCAGGGCATTATGGTAAGTTTGAAACGGTTTGGCCGTAGCCCCGCCGGGAATTTGCTGCATCATCGGAGTTTCAACTTCCATGAAGTCGTGATCGTTGAGATAATCCCGGATCAAGCGAATGATTTTCACACGTTTTCTGAAGGTCTCCCTCGATTCCGGCGTAACGATGAGGTCGACATACCGCTGACGGTAGCGGGTTTCGACATCGGTCAGGCCATGCCATTTATCCGGAAGCGGACGAAGCGATTTAGAGATCATGGTAATTTGCCGGGCCTGAAGCGATAGTTCTCCCACCTTCGTTTTGAACAAGGTTCCTTCAACCCCGATTATGTCACCGATGTCCCATTTCTTAAAAGTTTCGAAAACCTCGTCGCCGAGCACGTCTTTTTTGATATAGATCTGAAGCTGGCCGGTCGTATCGACAACCGTGCAAAAGGCTGCCTTGCCGAACTTTCGCATGGTCATGATTCGTCCGGCGATGGAATAGCTTGCTTCGCCCGGCTCTGTCTCTTGCGGTTCAAGGCCATCGCCTTTTGGCAGAAGTTCTCTTATGGAATTGGCAGGCTTGAATTTATTGCTGTATAAATTAACTCCTAGCTCCGCCAGGGATTCAGCTTTTTCTCTTCTCTGTGCGAGAATCTGATTTTCTTCACTCATTATAAATACTCATGGAAGGATGGGAGAGACTATAAAAAAAGCGGCAGAAATCTGCCGCTTGTTCGTCGCTAACAATATTTCTATAAGAATTACCGGGAAATGGTCATTCTGTCAATTGTTTTCAGGTAAGATTGTGATTGGACCCGGCCGGTGTCAAGTGTGGTTTTGAGCTGAAGCTCTTTCTTAGAATCAGAAGGTTTTGTTTCTGGCCATTGCGTAGAACATCAGGCCGTTCATCACCAGCCCGTGCTGAATCGAACCGTTTTGAACCAGAGAAAAGAGTTCGGCCTCGGGCACGGTCCATACCTCTATGTCCTCCATTTCATCAAGGCTTGGTTCCGCCACTTTTTCAGCATTTTCCACCAGAACCGTATAACAGAAATTATCCTGGAGCGCCGGATTAGGACAAACCTTGCCGATGATACTGCCATCTTCGCCTGCGTAGCCTGTTTCTTCGAGCAATTCCCGCAACCCCGCGTCAAGCGGCGGTTCTCCGGCATTGACAGCTCCACCGGGAATTTCGAGTTCCAGCCGGTCCGTTCCAAAACGATACTGACGGATAAGGATGATTTCATTTTCCGGAGTGCAGGCGACGATATTTACCCAGGGAGGAAATTCCAGTTTAAAAAACTCCTTTTCAATTCCCGTTCTCCGGCTGTGTACCGAACCTGCAACCAGATTCATTACCGGAGTGGTAACAAGGGTACGATGTGCTGATATCCGACACAGGGAAGCATTGGATCTATTCTTGCTGTTTTTCACTATCGTCTTCCTGTCTGATGACATATTGTAAGGAGTATCAATTGACAATAGAGCAAACCGCACCAATCGCCAAGTATCTTTTTTGGTGTGTCTCCTGTTTCTTCCATAACGAGCCGACAATGACTGAAAAACAATTGCTCCAGGCAATATTTTTTGACTTCGATGGTGTGATCGTGGACTCAAACTCCATTAAAACTGAAGCGTTTAGGACCATGTTCAGTGACTACGACAGAGATACTATAGCGAAGGTGGTCGCTTACCACCGACAACATGGGGGTATCAGCAGGGTGGAAAAAATCCGGTACGCCTATCAGCATATCGTCAATCAACCGTTGACGGAGGACGAATTGGCACGTTTGGCGAAACGGTACTCGGAACTGGTTATGGAAAAAGTCATTAATATTGACATGATAGATGGAGTTGCTGAATTCCTGGATAATGTACTGGGTGCTCTGCCTATTTTTGTGATTTCCGGCACCCCGGAGGATGAATTGAGACAGATAATCAATCGCCGGAAAATGTCGGGTTACTTTCAGGAAATTCTCGGTTCGCCAATTAAAAAGCCGGTTCATATCAGCAATCTTCTCGTTGATTACAGGCTCGAGCCCCGACACTGTGTCTTTGTCGGTGATGCGCTGACCGATTTTAAGGCGGCAAGGCAAACAGGGGTTGCATTCATCGGCATCCAGGGAGAAGTGGTCTTTCCGGAAGGAACGATCGTCCTTCCTGATTGTAAAATGCTGAAGGGGGCAATAGAAAAACAGTTCACCTGGTAAACAGAATTTCCTTCTTCTCATTTTCATGCAACGCCAGTGGAGGTAAATACTCTTGCAATTGGTTAGTATCTTGGTAGTATAACATTTCGAGCGATCGCTCGAAGACTTGATTGCGCGCTGGAAACGTAAGTCCTTACGTTCCATAGTTCAACTCCCGAACAAGTATCAAATGTCGTGTAATAACCAATAATTAAAGCAGGAGGAGGATCGATGAATAAAAGAATCATCATGTTTTCTTTGTTTCTGTTTTGTGTCTTCGCGCTGACCGGCCTATCTTTTGCGAAAAGCGACGGGATGGTGCCCATGGGAATTGTGACAGGCGGACTTAAAGGGACTTATTACCAGTTTGGTTTAAATCTTGAGCGATTGATGGAGCAGGAAGGTATTAAATTGAATGTCGCCAACTCAGACGGCTCGGTTGAAAACATTTATGCAGTGTATCAACGGCCCAATACTCAGTTGGGCATTGTTCAGTCCGATGTCCTTGCCTTTGTTGCCAAGGTGCAGACGGACCCCGTGTTAAAGCAAATAGCCAGGAAGATCAAGATGGTTTTTCCTCTTTATAATGAAGAGGTTCACCTTCTTGGCCGCAGCGATATACCTGACTTCGACAACCTTGAGGGCAAGAGGGTGGCCATCGGTCAGGAAGGCAGCGGCTCATATCTGACCGCCAAACTTTTATTTGAGGTTTCGGGTATCAAACCTGCCACAACGCTGACAATTGGTGCTGATGAAGCGCTTCCTCAGCTGAAAGCAGGAAATATCGATGCCTTGTTTTATGTGGCCGGTTTTCCTGTCAAACTGTTCACTGAACAGGTAAAGGCGGAAGATGACCTGGCTCTCATTCCAATCCGCAACAAAAACATTATTGAATTTTATCCGGAAACGGAAATACCTGCGGAGACATATGCCTGGCAGACCGCGGCGGTAAAGTCGGTTGCCGTCAAATCTGTTCTGGTCTCTTATGATTTCAGAATGGCCAATTGCCGGAATGTCGGCAGATTTGCCGACATTCTGGAAAAAAATATAGGCTGGCTGAAACAAAATGGACATCCGAAATGGAATTCGGTCGATCTTAATTATCCCTTAAAAGGTTGGGAGCAATACGACTGTGTGAAAAATTACGCTGGCAAGTCCAGAAGACTCATCAAGGAAAACAGAAGAAAAGAAATGAATCCGGTTCTTGAAGCTATTAAGAGTGTTCTCTAGTTGATGGACTGGTAACAAATCTTCATTTGCGCGCCTCGCAGATGTAGCTTTTTACTTAGCCATCTGAAAATTCAGGGTATTATGAGTCCATCATACTTAGACATAGGGATAACGGCTGTTTCAGTGCGTTTTTCGACCGACATGTCGGGGTGTAAAAAATCTTAGAGGCAGGATCAAAATGTATCTTTTCTTTTATGAGCTAAAGAAGAAGCCATTTCAGGTCGGTACGAATCCGGACTTTCTCTGGCTCGGAAAAATGCATAAGGAAGCGCTTGCGCTTCTAAAATACGGAGTTCTGGAGAACAAGGGGTTTCTGTTACTTACGGGAGATGTCGGTACAGGCAAAACCACATTGGTTGCTGCATTGACAAACAGTCTAGGTGATGGAGTAATAGTGGCCAAGGTTCCGGATCCAGGCTTGGAAGTAATCGATTTCATGAACTATATATCCCACGCCTTTGGTCTGGATGAAAAGTTTACCTGCAAGGAGTCGTTTTTAATCCAATTTGGCGAGTTTCTAAATACCGCACAAGCAGCCGGGAAAAAAGTTCTTTTGATTATAGATGAAGCTCAGCGCTTGAGCTGTCAACTGCTTGAAGAGATAAGACAGCTGTCCAATATCGAAAAGCAGGAAACTAAGATCCTCAATATCTTATTTGTTGGTCAAAACGAATTTAACGATATATTGCTGGACAAGAAAAATAGAGCCCTGCATCAGCGAATAGCCATAAACTATGCAATTGATCCTTTGGATTTTTATGAAACAGGAGAATTTGTGCGGCAAATTCTCCTGCTGGCCGGTGCGGAAAAAGAAATTTTCAGTCCGGATGCCATCAGAAATATCTATAAATTTTCAGGAGGATTTCTCCGCAGGATAAACATTTTATGTGATCACGCCATGCTGTCCGGATTCATCCAGGAAAGAAAAATCATAACGGGTGATATGGTCAGGGAGTGTGCCGGAGACCTTTGCCTGCCCGCATCCCATGGAAAATCGGCAGCCTCGCCACCCGGATTGGCCGATGAAGCGTATCTGGAAAGCGGCAAAGATACGCAAACTGAACGATTGCGGGAAAACGGATCAATACATACCTGGAGAACAGCCGTTACTGTAATCCTTCTCGTGGCGGCCGTCCTGATTGTTACATATATCAATTATCCAAGAGAATATAAAAACCTCATTTATCGGATCAGAAACAATGGGATGCAATCATTCAGCGTTCCTCGGAAAACCAACACGCCGAACAAAATATTCAAGACGGAATCAATTAGGAACGAACAGATACCTCAAATTCCTGCAAATTTAGAGAAAATGTCTGAAGTGATGGTCCTTGGGGTTGATTCGGCGAATTTGTCTGTCTTGGTTGAAAAGGTGAAACCTGCCGGTACGATTTCTAAAGACCAGAATGGAAACACACGACTTCAAGCCTCACCAATTTCCAACAAGACAATCGCCATTCCCGAAAATGAGACCAGGAAAAAACAGGAAAACCATGAAGCGGCAGCGTCTCATTCAACTGTGCAGATCAACCTTGCCCCTCCTCTTCAAGGTATCCGGGAGCGAGAAAGTGAAGAGGTGGCAAGGAGCATTCCGGAATTTTCAGCGGATAGCGGAACACTGAAATCGGAACCTGAGCCAAAACTTGAAGTAATCGTCAAAGAGGATCGGAGAGAAACACCTGTGACGGTTGAGAAGCCCACCCTGTCTCCGGGCATTTCAAGTCATGACACCCAGGTAAGAGGTATTGATTCTTCTACCGATAAGGGAGATGAGAAAAAAGAAGAAAGAGATAACAAGTTTGAAGGTGAGGAAAATGGTGCCAACGGCTATTCGGAACTGGAAACATATCTAACACAAAAAGTAAATGGCGAGCTGTCGGATGAAGTCGATAAGCAAGCTGAATCGGGAGAAACTGAAAAAGCATTAAATAAAAATTCCGAAAATACTGATCCTGGAGCGGTAATTGATTGGGTCCTGAAAAATCGTTCGAAATAAACGGAAGAAAGTCAGATAAGACAAACTCGTAAAAACCTAAAAATCATGGATGGCTAAGTAAAAATCTCCAGATTCGAGGAGCGCGAATTATCAATCATTTCGACGTACAAGAGGCACTTCGAAATGATTGATAATTTGTGGCAACGAAAAAGGTCAAGAGTTTTTACGACGCCATCAGATAATATTTTCCCTAAAAAGAACACACAGCAAAATCCCTTCAGTGTGTTGCACTGTCGCCTGGTCGCCTGTCATGATATTGCTCACCCCAAGAGAGGAACCGAAATTGATGCTATGATTTTTAAGGGGATATTCAAATCCTTTTAATGTGACGCCATGAGCATCACTCTTTAAAGGCAAAATGGAAACCTTCTGGTCAGGCCTGCCGTTGATTGTGTGTTCCCGGCCGGGATGCAGTATCTGCATGGAACAATCCTGCCCCTGGAGGAACAGCTCACAGTCTTTATACTTGTCACGGGCCGCAAGCATGATGTTGGCCAGGCTCATATCCCATCTTCCGCCAAGGGCACCAACCAGCCAGATAGTCCGGGCACCTTTTGCCATCGCCAGGTCAAGAGCCAGCTCCAGGTCTGTTGCATCTTTTCGGGGCGGATGACTCTGAATCGGAATACCTTGCTGCCGATAGGCCGCCAAAATTTTGGGATCGACGGAGTCGAGATCGCCAAGCAGAATATCAGGGGTTATACCGAGTTTTTCGCAGTGAATGGATCCGCCGTCGGCGGCGATCACGAACTCTGCCTGTCGGAGCAGCGCGGTTAGTTCCGTTGACCGGTTAAGACTACCGTTGGCAAAGATAAGCACGATCATATTTCACTCCGGTTCTCTATAGCTCTGGTTTTAGAAACCGATTGTCTTCTCAAGCTGAGCTATTTCCTTGATAAGTTGTTTTTTTTCCTGATCGGTTAAATCCGATTTCAGCAGCTTCTGTTGCAGGGCGAGAAGTATCATCTCTTCCCTGTAATCATTGCAGGTATATTGAGAGGTCCTTGTTTTTTGGATTTGGGTCATAGCGTAATGTTCTGATCAGGTGATAGTTAGTGATTTCTGTATTCCACTATAAAAAAACCAGCAGGAAAAGAGGATAAGGAAAACTGCACAACCTCCGATCAATTTCCTGTAGGATTTGTTACTGAAAAGGTGTTGTCCTTTGACAACACCAAAGGAAATGAGCGCGTACCAGGCCAGATCCGCGAGAATATGGCCAAGGAAAAATACAGCAACACCCAGTGTTCCGAACTTGAGTGAATGCATGATGTAACCGAGCCCTATTGATGCCCACCAGATCAGCCAGTACGGGTTGACAGCGCTGAGTACTATACCCATAACTACCAGGTTTCGCGGCCTTTCCTTGGTCATTTGGCAGTCCAGGGTAAGCTCAGGGAGTGTGCGGAGCATCGAAACACCCATCCAGAGCAGGACGGCACCACCTGTCAGGGAAATAAGAATGAAGACATCATTCCGGACGAGAAGAGGAGCCAGCCCGGATATCAGTGCGACAACAAGGCCCAGCTCAAGAAGGCCATGTCCGAAAATCATCAGTGGTCCGGCAAGGACTCCACGTCGGGAACTTTCGCTGATGGTGACGGTAAGCAGAGGCCCCGGCATAAGTGCGCCGGATAGTGCCAGGACAAATGATGTAAAAAAAATAGTGAGAAGCGCGATTTCCATGAAGAATCCGTTGTAATGGGTGACCGGGAAATTAGAATATACAGGGCCCGGCATGGTTTCTCAAGAAAGATGGCATCATCCATCCGAAAATCAAGAAAGGCTTTGCGCAAAGAATCGCTGAAGCCGGGTGACTTTCCTGACCTGAAAAATACCTGTGTTCAATTGTCATTTACCTGTTAAGGATATAGTGTTTTGCCGGAACATGATGTTGACTCGAGAATCGAGTCGTATGTACGACTCATATTCTCCGCACTTTTAAGGAGCGATCGATGAAGAAATACCTACGTATTACAGCCGGCTGCATATTTATTTTTCTCATGAATCCCTTTGTTAGCACCGGCGCTGATTTTGGCGGCGTTTTAAAGCGGATTCAAGGGGCTGTTGGTGGAAGTTCGGGGACATCTCAAGGTGAAATAGTCAGTGGCTTAAAAGAGGCCCTGGCGATTGGTACCGCCAATACGGTTCAGGCACTCTCGCAGGTCGACGGTTATTATAAGAATCCGAAAGTGAGGATTCCCTTACCGGGTTCTATCCGGAACTTTGAAAAAATCCTACGCGCAACCGGTTTTGGTTCCCAGGTCGATGCCTTCGAGCTGAGTATGAATCGAGCTGCGGAAAAGGCCGCACCCAAGGCCAAAACGCTGTTTGTCGATGCTATTAAGCAGATGACATTTTCAGATGCGCAGGCAATCCTTAATGGTCCGAACAACGCCGCCACTGTCTACTTTCAATCCAGGACGGAGGATAAATTGCAGACCTTGTTCAAACCAATCGTCAAGCAGTCCATGGAAAAAGTCGGTGTTACCCAGTATTACCAGGCAATAACCGAAAAAATTCAAAGCTTGCCTTTTGCCGGAAATTATCTGGTCGATCTGGATAGCTATGTCACCGAAAAGGCAATTGACGGCCTGTTTATCCGCCTGGCTGAAGAAGAGGCCAAGATTCGAACCGATCCCGCCGCCCGGGTCACTGATTTGTTAAAAGAAGTTTTCGGTAAGCGGTGAATCAATCGGGTAACAGAACAAGCGCGGATGGGTTTAAAGCAAGATGTATTGGCTGGCCGAGCTGTGGAGGCGACGGGTCGATCGGAAGATCGAAAGAAAGTGCGAGTTTGGCAATCTGCAAAGTGAGCCGGTAGGTACTGCCCTGATATTGCCGATTGGTAACGATTCCGGATAAATACATGCCTGCTGGTTGCGATTGCATTGAGTTTATCGGATGCTGAGCCACGATCGCTCCTTCCGGACGGATCAGCAGTGTCGCACTTCCTTTGGATGGAACGCGAGCGGCGGTTATCCGCAAGATGCCAAGGGGCGAACAAAACATGCCTTTGTCGTCAAGAGTTCCGGCAATGAGATTGCGAAAACCGAGGAATTCGGCGACTGCTCGATTTGCCGGCTTGCGATAAAGGTTTTCCGGGGTGTCTACTTGCTGCAGGATACCATGATGGAGAATGGCTATCCTATCCGCAATAGAGAAAGCCTCGGCCTGGTCATGGGTTACAAAAACCGCGGTAACGCCTAGGTTTTTTAGGATTGTACGTATTTCACCGGTCAATCTGTCCCTGAGCGCCCGGTCAAGGGAGCCCAACGGTTCGTCCAAAAGCAGCAATTGCGGTTCGGGCGCCAAACTTCTGGCCAAAGCAACCCTCTGCCGTTCCCCGCCGGATAATTCGTCAACGCTGCGATGTTCCAGGCCGGCAAGGCCGACCATGGCAAGCACTGCCTGTACTCGTCTGGTCAACTCCTCAGGTGGGCAATTCTGCATTTCCAGGCCGAAGGCAACATTCTGTTGTACGGATTTGTGAGGGAACAGGGCGTATTCCTGAAACATCATGCCGAAATTGCGCTTATGAGGCGGAATATGCCGGATATCCTGACCATTAAAAATGATCGTGCCGGCATCTTCTTCCTCAAGTCCTGCCAGGAGCCGGAGCAAGGTTGTTTTGCCGGAGCCGGAAGGGCCAAGCAGGCAGAGGATATCTCCCCGTTGCAGTGAAAAACAGATATTCCGCAGCAGCGGCCTGCCTTCATAGCGGTTTGATAGGTGTGCCACCTCAAGTATGTTTTCGCTGTCTTGCATAGGTAAATTTTCTTGTTTAGTTTACTTCAATGGTTTCTGAATTTTTCCGTACCCGTTCACTCTGCCGAGTAGCCAGAACCCGGAACAGGTCACCAGCATAAGGATGCTGCTCATGGCCATGGCCTGTCCATAATTTAAATCACCGGGCTGGCCCAGAAACCGGAAGATGGCCACCGGCATAGTCTGGGTGTTGGGTCTGGTGACAAAGGCCGAGGCGCCGAATTCCCCTATACTGATTGAGAAGGCGAATATCGCTCCAACTAATATTGCCCGGCTGATAAGGGGAACGTCCACGCGCCGCCATACTCGATATGGGGAGGCCCCAAGCAGAGTTGCCGCTTCGCGCAAGGTCTGGGGAACCTGCCTGAGACTTGGCAGGATGCAGCGGACGACAAAGGGAAATGCTACCAGCGCATGGGCGATCGGAACCAAGACCAAGGAATCGCGCAGGTTGAGCGGCGGCTTATTCAGGCTGATGATATAGCCAAAACCTAAGGTTACCGCTGAGGTGGCGAGAGGCAGCATGATAACCGCATCCCAGAAGGAGGCGCCGCGACTTCTGGCCGAAGCGAGAAAGGTTGAAGCGAGCAGGCCGAGGATAACCGCGATCGTCATGGCCGCAAGAGCAAAACCGACGCTGTTGGTTACCGCTGAAATAGGTGCCACAGAGAAAACAGATCTGCTCCGGGTGGTGAACAGTGCAAAATAGTAAGCCAGCGTCAAACCGTTTTCACCTGTCAGCGAACGGGCTATCAGCGCAAGAAGCGGTGTCACCAGCAGCACTATCATAAACACAAGGTTGGCTCCGACAAATATTCTTTGCCCGGTTGTTCGAACATTTTCGGCTGTACCTGTCGCCGAGTCTGTATAGAAAACGACCTGTGATCTTTTGCCGAGTCGGGCATGGAACCACATGAGAAGAAAATTGACCGCGATCTGAATCAGGGAGAGGGCGGCTGCCATGGGCAAATTGAAGAGCTGTACCGATTGCCGGTAGATTTCCACTTCAAGTGTTGCGCAGCTTGGTCCGCCCAGGATAAGAACCACACCAAAACTGGTGAAGCAAAAGATAAAGACCAGCAGGGCGGCTGAACCGATCGCGGGCATTAACAGGGGCAGGGTGATACGGCGAAAAGTCTGCCGGGGAGAGGCTCCGAGCATCTTTGCCGCCGCCTCCATATCAGGGTTGAGTCCGGCCCAGAATTCTCCGACAATTCTCAATACCAGGGTGTAATTGTAAAACACGTGGGCGAGGAGGAAAAAAGCCACCGTTTGATCAATCCTGATAGGTGGCCGGGACAAATCGAAGCCTGACATCAGCCAATGATTGACTAGACCGTTTGGTCCCAGCAAAGCCTGAAAGGCGGCGGCGGTGACTACGGTCGGCAGGACGAACGGAACAGTCATGAGGGCCTGAAGCATGTTCTTGCCGAAAAAACGAAAGCGGGCAAAAATATACGCTCCGGGCAGAGCCAGCAAAACAGTAATAATGGTCGATAATGCCGCCTGCCAACAGGTAAACCAGAGGATGCGGCCATAGATGGGCGAATTTATCAACCTGCTGAGTCTTGCGGGAGTCCAGGAACCTTCCGGCAGAAAACTTAACAGAACTATTTTGACCAGCGGATAAAAATAGAAGAGAACCAGAAAAAGCAAAGGCAGGAAGAACAATACCCAGCGAAACAAAGGCCGAGACTCTTTTTGGTACTGTCTTGCCATTCCTGTGGAATTTCCCGGAGTGTGTATCAGCGCAGGACAGTATTTGTCCAGGCTTCGATCCAGCTGTCTCTGTTGGCTTCGATGGTTGCCGGACTGATGGATACCGGTTTGTCAGCCACAATCGCGTATTTGACAAACACTTCCGGAAGCTTGGCTGAAGAGTTTGCCGGAAAGACAAACATCTGCAGCGGGATATCCTCCTGAAAATCTTTACTTAGCAAGAAGTCAACGAGTTTTTTTGCCAGTTCGGGTTCTTTGGTTCCCTTAAGAATGCCGACGAATTCGATCTGACGAAAGGCAGTGTTGCCGGCGACGAGCGCGGCCGTGGGTGACTCTGTGAGTGGTTTCCCTGCATAATAGACAACGGCGGGTGGACTGGAGGCATAGCTGACAACGATCGGTCGGTCTCCCTTGGATGCAGAGGAGAAATGGCCGTAGTAGGCATCCTCCCAGCCGTTTGCCACGATCACTCCGTTCTCCCTCAACTTCCGCCAGAAATCAAGATAACCCTGTTCACCGAACCTGCCTATCGTGGCTATGAGAAATGCCATGCCTGGAGAAGAAGTGGCTGGATTTTCAACTACCGTCAAGTCTCGGTAGGCAGGTTTGATCAGGTCTGACAGGTCTGTCGGCGGCGCCAGATTTTTTTTCCTGAACCACTCTTTGTCATAGTTGAGGCAGACATCTCCGTAATCTACAGGCAGCAGCCGGTTTTGTCGATCAAGCTGCAGGGAAATTGGGATTCGGGCGAGCAGCGGCGAGGTATACGGTAGAAAGATATCGGCGGCCAGGGCTCTGGAAAGAAAGGTATTGTCGACCCCGAAAAAAACATCAGCCAGTGGATTCTCCTTGGAGAGAATAGCCTGAACCAAAGCGGCCCCGGCATCTCCGGATTTTAAAAACCTGACTTTAACATGGTTTTGCGTCTCAAAGGTCGCCAACACCTCCTTACTCACGTTGAAACTGTCATGGGTCATAAGGGTGATGGTGTTTTCCGCCTGCACCGTGTTTGAACAAAGCATCATCGTTGCTGCAATCAACAGCCCCGCCAAAAACACTGTTTTGTTCATAAATTTCTCCTTAATGCTAAAACCTCAAGTGCTTAAAGTACGGAATTCGGCAAGTATTGCTGCGATAAAAAAGCCGCCTCCGGAAAAGGAGACGGCTCTGTGGTCACACTGTTCCCTCCGCCGGCATTATCCGGATCAGGTGAAGCGGTCGGGTTGGTATTGAAACCCCTCTCAGCCCGATTTCACCGAGCTCCCGCGTTACGTTTCATAAGATAGGTTATCCTGTTGGGATTTGCAACAAATCACTGATACCTAGTCGCGGCAGAAATCCTGAACCGGCTCAATTGGCTTTATGGTTCGGCCTTTAATTTTGTTGCCCAGCCGGATGAGAAAATCACCAAAGGAAAGTCGGAATCTTGCCCGCAGGCCGGGATAACGGCTATTGTAGGCTGCAATCAGCCTTTGCCGCGCAGCCTCCTCCAGCAAAGCCCTGCGCTTTTCTTTAAGAATTACTTCCAGTAAAAGCGGATTCATTATGTCACCTTGGAGTTATATCCTTGTAATAGGAGCGGTACTTTCTTTTATCAGCACCAGTTTATCATTTATTGATAACTACCGATTCCGCTCAGACCTGAATCACCCGGGGGACGGCTGAGAAAAGTTTCCACAGCGCTTGCCAGGAGCTCGACGCCTTCTTTAATCTGATCTTCATCCACCCAGGCGTAACTGATACGAATACAATGGACGAAACGATGATCGATATCGAAAAGCGGGCCGGGAAGAATGGAAACACCTTTTTCAATGGCGGCCAGAAACAACGCCACACTGGAGTATCCCTGCGGGAGTTCCAGCAGGAGGGAAAAACCGCCATCGGGCCTGCTCCAGGAAATTTCTTTCGGCATATACCTTTCCAGTGCCTTCAGTAAAACATCGCGGCGATTTTTATAGATGACCCGCATCTTTAGAACATGAGCATCGTAACTGCCTGATTTAAAGATGGTACAACCAATTCCCTGTATCAGGGAGGCACAGGAATTGTCCATGAGCCGTTTCAGCACGCCAAGTTGCTGTACCCGCTGCGGGGAGCTGATCAGCCAGCCGAGGCGCAGGCTGGTCATAAGGGATTTTGACAGGGAACCGATAACTACCGTCTGTTCCGCTCCCAGCTCCTGCATGAGGCTCGGTGGTGGATCGTCTTCAAAGCAAAGATCCCTGAAAATTTCGTCAGCTACCAGGAGGCTGCCGGTTTTTTGGGCCCATTCGACCAGCATGGCATATCGCTCTTTGCTGAGGTTTGTTCCCATTGGATTATGGGCGTAGGGGCAGAGGTAGAGCAGGAAAGGGTTTTGGCCGGCTAGCCGAGCCGGCAGCTTTGCTATGGGGCCTTGCCTGTCTCTTGTAATGGTTTCCACCCAATTGCCCATGGCTGTAAAACTATCGCTAATGCCTTTGAAACAGGGCGTCTCGCAGATCACATTATAGCCCATTTCAAGATTATACTGGGCAACAAGGGCGATCGCCTGCATCGAGCCGTTGGTGATAAGCACCTGTTCCGGGCTGACCACTGTTCCACGACTGGTGAATCGATCGGCGATTTCCTGCCGGAGTTCATATCTACCGTGACGATTCGCCGCTTCCAGAAGATCTGTTCCGCCGGTTTTCAGAGTTTTTGTCGCGGCCTCATCGAGGAAGGATTCAGGCAGCAGGCCAGGGTCCGGTACCCCTTTGGTGAGGTGAATGATTCCCGGCTTATCAGCAAGAGAGATAATATCACTGAGAGCTTTACCTATCCCTAGCCTCAATCTTCTTGCGGCAAATGCGCGTGAATTTTCTATGGGGGGGTGCGAGCTTCCCCTCCATGTCACGGGAGGTCCGGAATCCTCCGCGGGCTCCTCCCAGCCGTGCTGCTCCGTATTGCCGGGGCCCTGAACAAAAGTGCCCCGTCCGACATGGCAGCTGGTATGTCCGGCTTTGCCGAGATCCTGCAGCGCCCGGCGCACGGTGGCCTGGGTTACCCCGATGTCCTTGGCCAGGCTGCTGACGGATGGTAATTTATCTCCCGGACTCAGTTCACCGGACAAAATTGCCTGCTCAATATGGGACCGTATCTGCATATACAGAGGGGTGTCTGATTCTTTGTCAATGGTGAAATTCGGCATAAATTGCTCCTATTGCTCCTTGATGTGAAATGATACAGTATCAATACAGTAAAGGCGTATTTGGTGTCAAGGAAAAATTTGTCAGGTATTGTATATTGATTGAAGAGAGATTGCTGTGATGAATCATGACCAGAAGCCTATTGATTATGATGAAAAGACAACGGAACCGGCTTTGAAAATCAAGGGGACGAGGGACGGGAGGAAATCCGCAAGTGAAAATTATTTCTCCAGGAGAACGACGGTTTCGATATGATGGGTCTGGGGAAACATATCCACGGGCTGTATTC
Source organism: uncultured delta proteobacterium (assembly GCA_963835305.1). GTDB lineage: Bacteria > Desulfobacterota > Desulfobulbia > Desulfobulbales > Desulfocapsaceae > Desulforhopalus_A. The sequence continues at coordinate 453,934 of CAWIEU010000001.1, read as the reverse complement.
TGCTGATGGTGAAACCTGCCTCGGTCAGATCGGCCAGATCCCGGCAGAGAGTCGCCGGGTCGCAGGAAACATAAACCAGGCGTTTGCCGGTAATCTTAGCCAGATGTCCGGCCAAGCCAGGTGCACCCTGCCGGGGCGGGTCTATGAGCACACAGTCGAATTGTTCACCGGTTCCGGCAAGTTCAATACACGCCTGGTGTGCGGGATTTTTCTGAAAACGAGTATTGGCAAGGCCTGCATTTGCCGCATTATTTCGTGCACTGCGGATAGCGGAAGCCTGCCCTTCAATGCCCAAAACCTCTTTAGCCAGGATGGCCAGGGGAATGGAAAAGTTGCCCATGCCGCAATACAGGTCCAGAACTCTGTCGGTTTTTTCTATCTGACAGAAGTCAAGAACTGTTTCTATCATTTTTTTGTTCTGCGCAAGATTGACCTGGCAAAAACCACCCGCTTCCCAGGAAAGATCGAGGTGCCGGTTTATTCCGGCAACTGCCGGGTAATGAACCTGTAGAGAGTTGTCCATTGTTTGCCCAACCGATTGCCTCTCATCATAATACGGCCCGGTGATCGGAAAATCCGTACCGACAAAGAAAATTCGTTCCAGTTCGTCAACTTCCACGCATAATCGTTTTGCCGCTGCCGTGTCGGCGGGCCGAATTTTCCTTGAAAAATGGAATATGCAGACTGTTTTACCTGTCCGCGGGTTGAGTTGAAGTTCCACTTCTGTTGAAAGTTCGCAGAGTCTGCGCCCGTCTTCGTGCTCCCGCAAAGTGGCAAGACTCATGTTTATTGACTCTCCCGCCAGTAGACAAAGATCAATAGGGATGATGTCATGAGAATGAAATCGATTGAAGCCGACGACACCACGATCGCCGACCTGCAGGCGGATACGCTGACGGTAAGCAAAAGCGGATGGTGAGGGAAGGGGCGGCGAAATGAGCTGTACCGCTGAACGGACCGTTTCCCGGCTCTGCCTGGAAAGAAGATCAACGACGATCGACTTTTTTATGGCCAGCTGGGTATCGTAACCGCAATGCTGCAGGTCACATCCTCCACATTGGCCGTAATATTTGCAGGGCGGCACTATTCTGCCGGGATGTTCTTTTTTGATTTGCTGTACTTTACCAAAAAGATAGTTTTTTTTAACTTCCTCCGTGGTTATTATTACGGTTTCATTCGGCAGAACATGCCGGACAAGAATTACCTGCCCGGTGGAGAGATGGGCGAAACCGTAACCTCCGTTGACTATTTTGGCTATGTCTATCGTTTTGGATGTCATCTTTCAACTGCCGACAGGCATGGTGCTGTATTCATGCGTTTGATGAATTTGATTGGGACGCTCCGGATGCGAAAATTCATCTCTGAATTTTCGCCTTTTCATAATCTACCTTGCTGGTCTTGTCGAACACTATTGTTGTTATTAGTGTTTCTTCTTTGCTGCCCGCTGCATGCTCTGGCCGGGGTTAAGCTTGATGTTACCGTCAAAGGAGTTCGCGGCCCCATATATAAGAATGTAATGGCTCGTCTGACAATTAACCTCCAGAAAAATAACCAACGGTTACAGCCAAGTGTCGTTAGGCTCCTGCATCGCCAGGCGAAAAAGGATATCCGGTCTGCTCTGGCCCCGTTTGGCTACTATAATCCAGTAATCACCAGCAGCCTGGAAAAAAGTGGAGACGTCTTTCATGCTGTCTATACGATTGATAAGGGTCCTCCGGTCATAGTGAAAAATGTAGAGGTGGGGCTGGCCGGTGCGGGTAAACAGAATAAACGACTATTGCAGGCCATTGACAAGTTCCCCCTCAAAGTGGGCAATATTCTAAATCAGGAGGTATATGAGCAGGAAAAAAAGCATCTGGTGAATCTGGCTATCAGTGAGGGGTTTCTGGATGCGGCTTTCTCTGAACGGGCCCTGCGGATAAACAGGGACACCAATACAGCCGATGTCCGGTTGGTGCTCGATAGTGGTCGCCGTTATCTTTTCGGCAAAACAACCAGCGACCAGCACATACTTGAGCCTGAGCTGCTGCATCGATATCTGCCGTATAAAGAAGGGGATCCTTACAGCCCTGCAAAACTCTTCGAGTTGCAATCTATTCTCTATCGAACGGATTATTTCAGCCAGGTATTGGTGCAGGGGAAAACCGATGAGGTCGAAGACTATCGTATTCCGGTGGACATCAAACTCGTTGCTCCCGAACATCTGAATAAATACAGTCTGGGTTTAGGATATGCCACGGATACCGGGCTAAAGGGTAAGATTGATTGGTCCAACAGGTTGTTTAATGCAAAGGGGCATAAAATCAGAGCCGGCCTTCAGCTGGCTGAATTGGAAAATATACTAACCCTGCGCTATGAGATTCCCCGTAATGACCCCCGCTATAATAAGCTGGTAGGCAGTTTGGGGTATCAGAATAAGAAGTGGGAGAATACCAATACTGAACTGCTTACTGCCGGGGTCGCCCATGAATATTCCGGGCCTCGCCTGGATCTCAGTGGCGGGCTGGAATTACGTGATGAAGTGTATGATGTCGGTAATACAAGCGGCAACTCAACCTTATTGGTCCCGTCATTGAAGGCAGGCAAGATATGGGCGGATAATGTTCTGAATACCAAAAATGGCTTGCAGGTATCCGTCGGTTTGCTTGGTGCCGTTGAAGGATTTATCTCAGACACCAGCTTTCTCCAGGCAACGATCAACGGCAAATCCATCGTCTCACCAATTAAAAACTGGCGGGTGATCGGCCGGGGTACGTTGGGAGCGACCCTTGTTGATTCTATCGATTCCCTGCCGCCATCCTTACGGTTTTATACCGGAGGTGACAGCTCCGTACGTGGTTACGCCTATAAGTCCATTGGCACGAAGGACTCTTCCGGTGCGGTCATCGGTGGCCGCTATCTGGTAGTGGGAAGTATTGAACTGGAGCGCATTATCACTGAAACCTGGAGTGTTGCCACCTTCTGGGATGTCGGCACGGCAACGGATGATCTGGCTCTAGGATTCAGCCAGGGGGCGGGGGTAGGCGTTAGATTCCGCTTGCCTTTCGGACAGATCCGCCTGGATTTAGCTTCAGCTATCTCCGAGGAAGGCCATCCCTTTCGGGTGCATCTGACGGTCGGTGGAGATTTGTGATGAAACGGATTCTCGTTATTTTCTGCGGATCTTTTTTGTTGTGCCTGTTCGGTGTTTGCCTGTTCCTGCTGACGACGGAATCCGGGCTGGTTTTAGTGCAGAAAAGCGTCAATCGGTTGGCCGGCAAAACGATGTCAATCGGCCAGGTAAGGGGGAGGCTGCTCGGTGAATTTTCCCTGCACGATATTCGGCTGCCCGGGCGTGCCGCGAATATTGATGTGGAAAATTTGGAACTCTCCTGGAATCCCGGGCGGTTGTTACTAGGAGAACTTCATCTTGCCAAGCTCGAGCTCAGCGGTGTTGCCGTCACCTTAAAGAATAGACCGGAAGCCGGTCCGGCGGCTCATCCCGGCGATCAAGTGGCGGCGTCCGTCAGGGAATTGCCGGCAAAATTGCCGCCTATCACAATTTTGCTTAAAAGTTTCGTGGTCAAAAACCTGAAAATAGCCGATAGCGACGGGACGGAGCTGTTGGTTGTAGACAGACTCTCTGGAGACCTGGAGGGCAATAAAGATCGTTTGAGCATCAGGGACGTTACTCTGCAGGGACCGAAAATCGGTCTGAATATGCACGGAAATATCGAAGTGAACAACAACTGGTCGCTGGATGTGCTCGGCAGTTGGCGATTGGCAGGATTCGGATTCCATTCCATGGCTGGTTCTTTTTCCGCCAGTGGCCCTCTGGAGCATCCGCATCTTGAGCTTGGCATACGGACTCCGGGAACTATCCAGATTTCAGCCGATTTTGTTGATCTTTTGCAGGAGCCCGAATGGAAGGCGGAGGTGCGGGCAACAGACGTTGATTTGTCCACTCTCATCGAAGACTGTCCAAAGATCGATCTGGCTACGGTAACCGGCAATCTCACCGGCAACTTCAAACGATACGGGGGGCATGTAGAGGCTGAGGGGTCGTGGGATACAATAAAAAGGATGCATCTTGTCAGTGATATTACAGGAGACTTTCTGAGGATAGATTTTCAATCGCTGCGCATTGCAACCGGGGAAAGTTCAGCTGAAGTCGAGGGTGGACAAATTTCCTGGCGCGATATCTTTTCCTGGAAAGGACGATTCCGGTTCAAAAATTTCGACCCTTCCGTTATTTCCAAAGAACTGCAGGGAAGGCTTACCGCCGAACTGGAGAGTGTGGGAGACGTCAAGGAGCATGGCGTCGTAGCTTCGTTTAAAATTTTCAGCCTGCACGGGATGCTGCGCGATCATAAGGTTTCAGCAAAAGGCAATGTCTTTCTCACGGAAGCAGATGTTCGTACCGATGGCTTGATCGTCCGTAGCGGAGAGGTGGCGGGGCTGGCATATATTGAAAAAGGCTTTTTTTCATGGACCGGCAAGCCCACCTGGTCCGGAATAATACGGTTGGAAAAATTTGATCCCTCCTGGCTGTATCCTGAATTTCCAGGAAGTATCAACGGCTTGCTGGAGGGCGAGGGAAAGCTTGGGGACAATGGACTGGAGGGATCGCTCGATATAAAGAGCATATCCGGAACATTTCGAGGTAACAAACTCTCGGGGGGCGGAGAGATCAAGCTTTCAGGTGATACTTTCAAGACAACCGAACTGGTTCTGCAAAGCGGAAAGACTAAACTGGTTGTGGGCGGGCGGGCAGGAAAAAGTCTGGCCATTGATTTTTCCCTGAACTCGCCCAATATAGGCAGTATTCTGCCGGAAGGAAAAGGAAGCATACATCTTCGTGGAAGTCTTATAGGCAACCGTAACGAGCCGCAATTGGAGGCAGAATTACAGGGAACCGATATCAGCTACCGGGAAAACAGTGTCCTCCGGCTACAAACGCAGTTCCATGCAGGGTTAACAAAAGATGGACAGCTGTCCGGTTCGTTTCTTGGAGAAAAGATGCATCTGGCCGGTTACCGGATTGATAGAGGCCGCATTGAATTAACAGGAAGCCTTGCTAACCATCAAATCGTGGTCAGAGGTTCCGGAGCCATGGGAAAATTGTCCTTTGCGGCCCAGGGATCCTATCGGGATAAGTGGCAGGGCACCTTGTCCGCCTTTCGGTTGGATTTCTTAAACTACGGCATCTGGCAACAAAAGAATCGGGCGACTCTTACGGCCGGGAGAGAGAGTGCCCGGCTCGATAAGTTCTGTCTGACAGACCAAAAGAGCACGGTTTGCCTAGGTGGTGAAGTGCAGTTCGACAAAGATCAATCCTGGAAAGTGCATGGTAATCTCGCTTCTGTGCCACTGAAGTGGCTTAATCGACTAAAGTTGATTGCTCTCCCGGTAAATGGTTTGCTCGATGCGGATATTGCATTAAACGGCGATAAGAACCGAATTCTCTCGGGAAAGCTTCAGAGCACTATATCAGGGGCTGATGCATGGGTAAGCGCTCAGGATACTGAACCGGTTCCTTTACGTTTTACCACTTCCAAGCTTACTCTGGAGCTGAGCAAGGCTGTTTTGCAATCAAATGTAAATATCAATATGCTCAATGGCAGTCAGATTGCTCTTGTTGCCGAGGTAGATGGCATCGGGGATTTTTCTACTCCGCTGCTTTCGCTTCCGCTGCATGGAAACCTTGAGCTAAAAGATTTTGACCTGGCCACTCTCCGTAAATTTACCGGTTACGGAGTAGAGCCGTCGGGCAGGGTGAGTAGTGTCTTTAATCTCGCTGGAACGGTTGGGCAACCTGAAGTTTACGGTAACTTATCTCTTGAAGAGGGAGGCGTAAATCTCCCCTATCAAGGTATTACACTTAAAAACATTCAACTTTCCATCGAAGCCGGAGGCGAAGAAGCCCAAATCAAAGCTACGGCAAGCTCAGGTCCGGGAAAAGTATCAGCCGTCGGTACAGTCAAGTATGGAAGCGAAGGGATCGAAGGGCGCATAAATGTGCAGGGAAAGGATTTTCTTGCAGTCAATCTCCCCGAATACGCTATTCGGGTCAACCCGGATGTGGTCTTTACTTTCAGTAAGGAAAAAGGCGAATTGCAAGGCACAATTGACATACCATATGCTCTCTTGACTCCGGAGGAAATGAGTAATTCGATCAGTGCCTCGGAAGATGTCGTTTTTGTCAATGAAACCAGTGCAGAGCCGATCAGTGGCTGGCCCTTTCATCTGGATATCAAGGTGCGATTGGGAGATGATGTCCGCATAGATGGATACGGCTTGACCGGCAAACTTGTCGGCGCGTTGAAGGTCACCACCACTCCCGGAGGTTCCCTGGCCGGGAGAGGGGAACTGGATCTCGTCGAGGGGAAATTTACCCTCTACGGACGGTCCCTCAATATTAAACGGGGAAGGGTGCTGTTTACCGGGGGACCAATTGATAACCCCGGCGTCGATGTACGGGCACAGATCAAAGTGAGTGCAGAGGAGGCCCGGGGAGAAGGATATACGGTTGGGGTGGATATCAGCGGTCTGGTTCAGGATCTGCAGTATCATCTTTTTTCGGATCCCTACATGGATGACACCGAGATTCTGTCCCTGATGATTGTTGGGCATTCACTCGCCAATTCGACCAAATCGGAGGGTAATATGCTGGAGGCGGCGGCAGTGATGCTGGGAGTCAAAGGGAGTTCAAGCTTCGTTCAGGGGATCGGCAATTTTTTACAACTGGATGAGCTGCATCTCGAAGGCAGCACCACCAAGGAAGACGTGTCGCTGGTTCTCGGCAAACATCTCACTAAGCATCTGTATGTCGGATATGATTTGAATATGTTCAATCAGCTTGGCCAATTCCGAGTACGATACGATCTAAAACGCGGGTTTTCGGTGGAAACGACCAGCTCCTCAGAGTCTACAGGTGCTGATCTCCTGTATACCTTCGAGAGGTGAATGCCATGAAAACACATCTTCACCCGCAGCCCATCTTCGCAATCTTCGCAAGGTCGGGCAGCATTGAGGAAACTATTTACTCGGTAGTCTCGAATTTATTTTTTTGCAGGTTTTTTCTCACCTTGTCAGCCTGAAAAACTTTACCGTTCATGGCAATGTAGACACCAGGCGGCAAGGTTTGGACGGCACCGATGGCGCAGCCGATGTTAAAGACTGCGTCGCTGGTTTTGAAAAGAGCAGGTTCCAGAGCACCGGTAAGAACGATGGTTTTATTTGTGATGGTAAGGAGTTCTTTTGCGGTTTCCACCATCGTATCGGTTCCATGGGTAATGAGGATCCGGCCGCATGGATCATTAGCCACTGTTTTGGCAATTAATTTCCGATCATCGTCAGAGAGGTCAAGACTGTCTTTTCGCATCAGGGAGTTTACGCTGTAACTGATCGATAGGTTCAATTCCGACAGGACCTTTTCAATGTTCGGCGGCCCCACTTCATATTCGCTTTTGGCATCAAAATAAATTTTATCGATGGTTCCGCCGACTGCAATAATCGAAATCTCACTCATGAAAATCTCCAAAAAATAAGGTCAAGACACAGATAGGCTATCCGATAATCAGAGTGTATCATGAGGAGAACACTCAAAAACACTCTTACACCCACTGCCGAGAAAATCCAAGCTTTTTGCCTTGCTTTTCAAAGAAGATAGTCACATATATGGATACTTTGAGATATCCCAGACAGAATTTACTATTCCCTTTTGAGTTTTCCGGAAAGAGAACCAGCCGATGTAGAGGAGGAGTATGGTGGCAGCGAGGAAAGAGCCGGTAACGATTCTGGTTGTTGATGACGACCAGGTGCATCGCTACATGCTCTGTTCTATGTTGAAAGAGTGGGGCTGGCGTTGTGTTGAAGCCGATGACGGCACCACGGCGGTGGCAGCGGTAGAGAAAAACAGGTACGACGCTGTCCTGATGGATGTTCGTATGGCGCAAATGGACGGCCGCGAAGCCTTCAGGCATATTCAGGCAATCCATCCCAGTCTGCCGGTAATCATAATGACCGCCTATTCTTCCGTTGATGATGCGGTCGAGGTTATTCAGCAAGGAGCTCACGATTATCTGACCAAACCGCTCGATTTCGATCGTTTACGTCTGGCCCTGTTGCGTGCGGTCGATCATCATCAGGTCGTGAGTAAAAAGCAGCAGGCGAAGCCCGGCAGTCCGAAGCTGGAGACGGCGATTATCGGTACCTCCCCGCCAATGCTGGAATTGCTTGAAATGGTCAGTTATGTAGCACCCACGGAAGCGACTGTGCTCATTTACGGTGAGTCCGGTACGGGGAAAGAGTTGGTAGCCGAGGCACTTCACAACAATAGCGAGCGCAGAAGCAAGCCGTTTATCAAGGTAAACTGCGCGGCCCTCGCCGAAGGCCTTCTGGAGTCCGAACTCTTTGGCCATGAAAAAGGAGCTTTTACCGGTGCGGAAAAACAGCGCGAAGGAAGGTTCGTCCAGGCTGACGGCGGCACTTTGTTTCTTGACGAGATCGGCGAGACTTCCCAGGCCATGCAGGTCAAGTTGCTGAGAGTATTGCAAGAGCAGGAGCTTCAACGCGTTGGCGGAGAGGAGACTATCAAGGTGGATGTTCGTATCATAGCTGCCACAAACAGGAACCTGGAAAAAGAGGTAGCCGAAAATAATTTTCGCGAGGACCTTTTTTATCGACTGAATGTAGTAATGCTTACCGTGCCGCCCCTCAGGGAGCGAAGAGAGGACATTCCTGAACTGGTTGAATATTTTGCCCATAAATTCGCAGAGAAAAACCGGCGGGTACTGGACAGAATTACCTCGGAATGTATGGATCTGCTCTGCAGATATAGTTGGCCGGGAAATGTCAGGGAACTGGAAAATGCTGTCGAGAGGGGAGTTATTCTTATGCGCGGCACGGAATTGACTGAAAAAAGCCTGCCGTTGCCCATACAAAAACAGACCCTTAAAAATGTGGATTATTCGGTCTTCCCGGAACCTGTATCCCTCTTTGATGCGGAAAAACAGCTTATCCTCAAAACCCTCGCCGAAACCGCCGGTAACAAGAGTGAAGCCTCACGGCGATTAGGTATCACCCGCAAGACCCTGCAAAGCAAATTAAACAGGTATGAGGAATCCTGATGGACTCGTAAAAACCTGAAAATCAGGGATGGCTAAGCAAACCTTTTCCTTGGTGATCGAGTTCATTATAGCCTTATTATCTTGAAGGCTTAGCTTGTGGCTCCGCCTTCCATCCGCGCTTTCGAAGAGACATAATATTTTGATAATTCAAGATGCTTTCTGCCTTGATATGGCCTTTGTTTATTAATGTTTGGGGTTACTTGACAAGGAAAAACCAGCTACTTATTGTTGGCACAAGTTTGTAAATGGAGAGGCCTGGATACGACTGCAACGAGTCTGAAAACCGGCGAAGCAATAGTAATTTGGAGACACAGTGGAGGAATGGGTGAGCGAAGAGAAAGTAAGAGAAGAACTTCAGGAAAATCCGGAAGTTGAAGTTGAGGATGAAAGTGATTCCATTACCCCTGAGGAGATCGGTGAAACTGAAGAACAGGAGGTTGAATCCGAACGAGACCTGGAAAAAGAGCTGGCGGATGCGCAAACGGAAATAGCGGAACTCCGCGATAGAATGTTGCGGGCGGCAGCGGAAAATGAAAATTTCAAGAAGCGAGTCGAGCGTGAACGTCAGACTAGCCTGAAATACGCTGGAGAAACAATTTTCAGAGAATTTCTTCCAGTAGTGGATAACCTGGAGAGAGCTGTTACTCAGGGCATGGTTGAGGGTGTGTCCGCGGAGCAGAATCTTACTGCCCTGCTTGAAGGCGTCCAACTCACCCTGAAGAGTGTTCTCGCCACGCTGGAGAAGTTCGAGGTAAAACCAATTGAGAGCACCGGCAAGCCGTTTGATCCCAAGCACCAGGAGGCAATGACAATGGCTGCAAGCGATTCTGTTCCGGCTAACCATGTCCTCAATGAATTTGAGAAGGGATATTACTACAAGGACAGACTGCTTCGAGCTGCTAAGGTGGTTGTCTCTTCGGGAAAAAAAGATGAGGATTCCGAAGGATAAGCAATACCAAAAACCGTGTCAATCTCTTGACAAACAAGGGAAGATGACAAATTTAAGAAGAGGTTGCCACTACCACGGGTAGAGCAATTAACATACTAAACAGAACGTTTAAAGAATGCTGGACGGATACATAATCCGCTGAGAATGATTTAAGGAGAGGGATAATGGGAAAGATTATCGGAATTGACCTGGGTACTACCAACTCATGTGTGGCAATTATGGAAGGTGGAGAACCGAAGGTAATTGCCAACGTCGAAGGAAATAGAACAACTCCATCGGTTGTCGCGTTCACTGATAGTGAGGAGAGATTGGTGGGGCAGGTTGCCAAGCGTCAGGCAGTTACCAACCCAACACGTACTTTGTATGCGATAAAGCGCTTGATTGGTCGCAATTTTACTGATCCTGAGGTAAAGCGTTCTGTTGAGATCAGCCCATTTAAAATTGTCGAAGGCAGTCACGGTAGTGTATCTGTCGATGTAGATGGAAAGGTTTATCGGCCCGCTGAGATTTCGGCAATGATTCTCACCAAAATGAAGCAAACCGCTGAAGAATACTTAGGAGAAGAAGTAACTGACGCGGTTGTGACCGTGCCTGCATATTTCAACGATTCACAGCGGCAGGCCACCAAAGACGCCGGAAAGATCGCTGGCCTCAATGTTTTGCGGATCATCAACGAACCTACAGCGGCATCGCTTGCTTATGGTCTTGACAAGAAAGGCGAGGAAAAAATCGCGGTATTTGACCTTGGCGGCGGTACCTTCGATGTGTCCATTCTGGAAATTGGTGACGGAGTTTTTGAAGTTAAATCTACCAATGGCGATACCTTTCTCGGCGGTGAAGATTTTGACATGAGGGTCGTTAACTGGCTGGCGGATGAATTCAAGCGTCAGCAGGGCATTGATCTCAGAAACGATAAAATGGCTCTGCAGCGTCTGAAAGAAGAAGCTGAAAAGGCCAAAATGGAACTTTCCACTACCAAGGAAACCGATATCAATCTGCCGTTTATTACTGCCGACTCATCCGGTCCCAAACATCTCAATTTGAAATTGAGCCGCGCCAAACTTGAGAACCTGGTCGAAGATCTGATTGATCGTACCGTTGGACCCTGTATGACAGCCTTGAAAGATGCCGGACTTTCTGCAGGCGATATAGACGAGGTTATCCTGGTCGGTGGTATGACCCGTATGCCTAAAGTGCAGGAAAAGGTAAAAGAAATTTTCGGTAAAGACCCTCATAAAGGGGTGAATCCCGATGAGGTCGTAGCCATTGGAGCGGCTATTCAGGGCGGTGTATTGCAGGGTGATGTAAAAGATGTTCTGTTGCTCGATGTTACTCCGCTTTCGCTGGGCATCGAGACTCTTGGCGGAGTTACGACCAAACTGATCGAAAAGAATACAACCGTGCCGACCAAGAAGAGCCAGATCTTTTCCACTGCCGCGGACAACCAGCCGGCGGTTTCCATCCATGTGCTTCAGGGTGAGCGGGAAATGGCCCAGGATAACAAGACAATAGGCCGTTTTGAGCTGACTGATATTCCGACAGCTCCCCGGGGAGTCCCCCAGATCGAGGTTACTTTCGATCTTGATGCCAACGGAATTCTCAGCGTTTCGGCGAAGGATCTTGGAACCGGAAAAGAACAATCCATCAGAATCACCGCATCTTCCGGCCTCACCAAGGAAGAGATTGAGAGGATGACCAAGGATGCGGAATTACATGCCGAAGAAGACAAGCGGCGTAAAGAGCTTGTTGAAACCCGCAACTCAGCCGATGCGCTCGTGCATGCCACTGAGAAGAGCCTGAAGGATCTCGGAGATAAAGTTGATGCCGACACCAAGGGCAATGTACAGAAGGAGATAGATAACGTCAAGAAGGTCAAAGACGGTGACGATATCGATGCCATCAAGTCCGCGGTTGAGGCGCTGACCCAGGCCTCCCATAAGCTGGCGGAGCTGATGTATGCTCAAGCCGCTAAGGAAAATCCTGATGCAGCGGCAGGAGCCGAAAGCAGCTCTAAGCCGAAAAAAGACGATGATGTCGTAGATGCCGACTTTGAAGAAGTTAAGTAGCCGGTTGTCTTTTTAGTATCTTACAGATTGGTTTCTTGTTTATTTGCAAGAAAACAATCTGTAAGACTATCGTTCCCGCTTATTTCCAGTTTATCGGGGTAAGACAGAAAAAAGGGAGTAGGGAAATATGTTTTCCCTACTCCCTTTTTTTTGTCTTTTACGGTATGGTATCGGCTTTGTTGATCATTATGTTTCGGGAGTCGCTATCCCGGATAAACCCTATTGTTAAATAACAACCAAAAGGCAGTCATGAAAATATTATCAGGCATTCAACCTTCCGGTCAGCTGCATATCGGAAATTATTTCGGTATGATGCAAACAATGATTTCACATATGGAGAGCGCGGAACTCTATGTGTTTATTGTCGATCTTCATGCCCTCACTTCGGTACATGACAGGGACAAACTGGCCAACGGAACCCTGGAAGCTGCCGCGGATTTTCTGGCACTGGGTTTAGATCCTGATAAATGTATCTTCTGGGTACAATCCGATGTGGCCGAGGTATGCGAGTTGACCTGGATTCTCTCGACGCTTGCACCAATGGGGCTCCTTGAGCGCTGTCATTCCTTTAAAGACAAGGTAGCTAAGGGAATTGCCCCATCCCACGGGCTTTTTTCCTATCCGGTGTTGATGGCGGCTGACATTCTGCTGTATCAGGCGGAGCAGGTACCGGTCGGGAAAGATCAGAAGCAGCATCTCGAAGTCGCCCGGGATCTTGCCGTCAAATTCAATAATCAGTATGGAGATACCTTCATTATACCGGAGCCTGCAATCAGTGAGAAGACAGCGATAGTTCCTGGAATAGACGGGCAAAAGATGTCCAAATCCTATGGCAATACCATTCCGATTTTTCTCGAAGGTAAAGAGTTGAAAAAGCGGGTTATGGCTATTGAGACCGATGCGACGCCGGTAGAAGATCCAAAAAACCCGAACAACTGTAACCTTTATCAAATCATGCAGTTGTTCGCCGCACCTGCGCGGATGAAAGAGATCCACGATCTCTATATCAATGGTGGTGCAGCCTATGGGTATCTCAAACTCGAACTGCTTGATTTGCTCAACGAGAAATTTGGTGATGCTAGAAAGAAGAAAAAGGAATACTTATCCGATCCGGCGATGTTGCGCGCTATTCTGGTTAAAGGTGCTGAGAAGGCCCGGGAAAAAGCGATTGTAACCCTGGATCTGGTTCGTGATCGCGTCGGCTTGAAATATTGAATTGACAATGCAGAATGCTGCGGTGGGACTTCGATTGGAGGAAGAGCATGGAGTATGGCATAACCCGTGAAGAGGGATTGGAACTCGTCCGAAAGTATATAAAGAATCAAAACCTTATCAATCATTGCCTCGCCACGGAGGCGGTACTTCGGGCCATGGCAGAGCAGCTCGGGCAAGATCAGGAAAAATGGGGACTGGCCGGGCTGTTGCATGATCTGGATGCTGAAACTCAGCCCGAGCTGGCAACCCATACCTCTGAGACTGTGGCGATTTTACAGGAAAAAGGAGTCGATCCGGAAATTATCGAAGCTATCCGTCTGCATAATCTTAACGCATGGGCCGGAGAACAGCGAACTACCGTTTTCCATCATGCACTTGCCGCCGGCGAGACGATCACCGGCCTGATCATTGCCGCGGCTCTCGTTAATCCGGCTAAAAAGCTTGCCGCGGTAAAAGCCAAATCGGTGAAAAAGCGGTATAAGGAAAAGGCTTTTGCCCGGGGAGCCGACCGTGAAATTATCGCCGAGTGCGAAAAAGCCGGTATTCCGCTGGCTGAGTTTTGCGAAATGAGTCTTCTGGCCATGCAGAATATTGCTGAGGAAATCAGCCTTTGAATTGATGGTTGAAATGTCCTGAAAGAAATTAAGGGGTGAGGGAAATTGTTTTCCCTCACCCCTTTTTATTGGTAACCGTACAGAAAAAGTTATTGAAAATTCAATAATTCAACATCAAAAACCATAATCGCGTTGGGAGGAATGGGACCACGTCCAGACGGACCATAGCCGAGATTGGGCGGGATAATAAGTACTCGTTTCTCTCCCTTTTTCATGCTAAGCAGTGCCTCGTCCCAGCCTTTGATCACCTGACCTGTGCCCACTGGAAAATCAATTGGCTGTTTACGGTCGTAGGAACTGTCGAACTTTTTGCCGTTCAGCAGTTTGCCGGTATAATGAACGGTGACCATTGCTCCTTTTTTAGGAGTATCGCCTGTACCTTCCTCGACAACAACGTATTTCAGACCTGAGGGAGTGGTTATGGCTTTCGGCCATTGCTCCTCGATCAGCGCCTGCTCTTTTTCCATTGCCGCCAGTTCCTTGTTTCGCTGATTTTTTTCAAAGTTCGCCAACAGCGTATCAAACGCTTTCTGGTCGCTCTTGAAGGCTTCAGCGGCTGCACCGACACGGATAATCTCGACTGAGTTAATGACGTCGTTTACCTCTATCTTATCAACAACTTCCTGGCCTGATACAACGTGGCCAAAGACTGTATGCTTGCCATCGAGCCATGGAGTCGCCACGTGAGTGATGAAAAACTGACTGCCGTTTGTGCCCGGTCCGGCATTGGCCATGGACAGGATTCCAGGGCCGGAATGAGTCAGGCTGGGATCAATCTCGTCGGGAAAGGTGTAACCGGGGCCCCCGGTACCGGTTCCCAAGGGACAGCCGCCCTGAATCATAAAATTTGGAATTACACGATGAAATTTCAACCCATCGTAAAATTTATCTCCTTTAGCCTTGGCCCCGCCGCCGAGATCCTTTGTCCCTTCGGCCAGACCAACGAAGTTGGCTACGGTTAAGGGGGTTTTCTCGAACTCAAGCTTGCAGATTATTTCACCTTTGGTGGTGTCAAATTTTGCGTAAAGGCCATCTTTTAATGTTGTCGCCATTCCTGATTCTCCAGTTAATAGTATGAAAGTAAAAAAGAGCACAAATAGAGTGCAAATTCTATACATAGATACTCCTTTTGCAATGATTTAAAAGGAAAAATTTCCATGGATGGTTATCATCCCAGAGGGGCTATGTTTAAAAATCAACCCAAATCCCCTCAGTTTGGGTCATGTGCTATGCCGGATTGCAGCCGGATAGTACACGATTCATCAATCCATGGCACGTCTTATGGATGCGGTTGCGAAATTGGCGGTGCGGTGAGCTCCACCTTGTAGAGATGTTCCCGGTCCTTTCCCTCTTTTGGTCTGATTATCCTGACGTCAATAGTGTCTCCAATTCTGGTGCCCAGCATGGCGATACGTACGTCGCTCATGTCTGAGACGGGGTACCCATTAACCTGTTGCAGGATATCGCCTTCCTGTAGTCCCGCAGCCTTCGCCTTGCCGTGAGGACTGAGCCGGCTGATTTTAAGATAAGTTCGGCTGCCTTCTGATTCCGTTTCAAGGACGATACCTATTTGTGGTGGTTCGGGGAGTTGTTCGGGTGCGGCAAGAAAATAGTAGTCGGCCAGCTGCTGCAGATCGTCTGGTGTGCTGCCGTCGTAAATATTTAAAACAGAGGCTTGCTCGATCGGCAGTCTTCGGCTCACCCGGGGAGGAATGCCGGAATCTTTTCGAGTATGCTCGGCGCCTGCCAATACCACCATCCGATAATCCGGTCGAGCAGTGAGGAAGCTCACTATATTTTTGGCCATGGTCTCATCCCAAATTCCCTGGGATTGAATAAAACCGCTTTCCGCACCTCTGCCATGACTGCCTTGTATATGCATGTCATGGACGAAGGAAAGTCGCTCGGCGTATCCGGGCATATCCAGATTCCTGTCAACAGGCAAAAGCTTTTGCGTTTTTTTGTCCAGGCTGTCTGTTCCTCCAGTGCGAAAGACTTCTGAGACTATCTTACGGTCAAGATTGAGTCCAATGACGGGAAGGTGATTTTTTCTGGCGAAAAGGAGAATATCCTGAAAATAGCGATAATCGAAGCTCCAGACATTAAAATAATCGGATTCCTTTAAAAAAGTACGTTCGTCAATTGCATGATCGCTTAAGGTATATTTATCAAGTGCCGGTTGGGAAGATGAAGGAAACATTTCCATGCCGATGGCAATTCTGGAATTTTTGCTGTACAGCGCTTCGATGATTCGCAGCTGCAGCAAATGGTCGGCATAGGAGGTATGGTCTTCTCCCACATAAACCACCCGGTTGCCGGCAAGCTTGTCCACGATCTGATTGAAGGAAGAAAGAGAGGAGGTGGTATTTCCGGCAGGTAATTCCTCAAGCACAAAATCGAGGCCGGAGACTGTGTTCTGAATTTTTTTTGTTGCATTTCGGCCATTGATAAACTCCACATAGGAATATTTTCCATAGTGATTGATTTTCCCGGCGATAGCGAGTGTTTGTGCTTTTTCACTGCTTGAAACCAGCACTGCTACATGTTTTCGGTTCAAGGGATTACGATGCACGTCTAAAGTAAATCCATTGTCGGGATATTTGGGAAGACCAAAAAGCGCCCTGCTGGGAGCCTGCTTGGTTCCAAGAAAGAGCAGATCGCTATCTTCGCCTAGTTCCCGATTGGTAACCTTTGAGGCTAGAGTTATTTCAAGATTATTTTCTCCCAAGGTATCGAGAAACGGCCGATAGAGGTCTCGTTCACTTTCCTTTGCAAGGATTGCCAGCCGTTTTTCCGAGCCCAGGAACCTGGACCAGACGGCTGGGAATTCTTCCATGGTCAGCTGCCGGAGAAATGCATGCTCGGGATCCACCGTAAATTCAAGAGGCAATCGGACCAGAGGGATGGAGATTCGTTCTTTTGCCTTTGTAATCCGGCAAATGACGCTACTGGTCTTTGCCATTGTTTTTATACGGATCGGCACGAGCAGAGAAAATGGTTTTTTCGAATTTTGGAGCAGGTTGAAGGTGAGCATGATCTTGTCATTTCCATGCTCGATCCTGATATCTTCCACGCTCAAATCGGGAATATATTTTCTGGTGAGCCTTTCTAAAAAGAAGGTTTTCAGATCCTCTCCGGAAGCAGACTCAAAGCTATTCCGCAGATCATCCCAGGTGGCATATTTGCCGTTATTATCCGTATAAAAGTTACGTATCCCCTGGCGGAAGGCCTGGTCGCCGATTTTTTCCCTTAATTCGTAAAAGAGCAAGGCACCTCGCTCGTAACCGACAGCTCTCCTGGCTTCAGCCATCGGCTGGTTATGGCCGGCGGAAGTGAAATCCGCCAGTGGAATTGCCGTGTCTTCGTGGACATAGCTGAGGTATCTGGTAATACTTTCCAGCCGATCGGCAACGCCTTCTCCTTTATCCTCCCTGAATGCGTGGTCGGCCAGAAAGGAGGTCAAACCTTCACACCAGTTTCCCTGGGAATAATCGACTTCCACCGCATTGCCGAACCATGAGTGAACAATCTCATGGCCGAGGGAGGTGTTTTTTATAAAGGGAAGTCGAAGCACCATTTGGCCGAGAAGGGTAAATGTCGGCATGCTGAGGCCGGTTGGCAGTCGGTTGTCGACAATAACATAGTGATTATATGGAAAGGGACCGATCTCTTTTTCATAACGATTGAGATAGCCGGCTGCCGCCTTGAGGTACTCGTCGGCTAGTTCCTGGTCCTCTTTAAAAAACATAGAATAGACATAGAAACCCTTGCGGACGAGCCGTTTTTGCATAAGGTATGGTCCGGCAATAAGATGAATGTTGGTGAGCGGCCTGGAAAAATCAGCACTGACAATATTGTCCTGTTGCTTTAGGGGAAAGTTGTCTGATTCCATAACGGCAGAAAAATGGTCCGGCAGGCTGGCTCTAACATGAAAAAGCATCGGTTGTTCCGGGAGCGGGTACCAGTTCGTGGTTAGGGAGATGCCTTTCGTACTTATCAGGTTGTCAAAATGTTCTTTGATGGTTTTGGTATAGGAAAGATACAAGGTCCTGCTCGTTGTCGCAGCTGGAAGAACCAGTACATTTTGCAGATCCCGAAGCCGGCGTTCCCTGCCGCTCTCATTATCCAGGAGCAGGGTCCCGGTTATGTCAAGTCCCTCTAGCAGCAGGCTAAGCTTGCTGCCTGGTTGCATGGTAATCTTGGCGGTGCCGATCAATCGCCCTTCTTCAGGGACAAAAGACAGGGAGAGTTCATAAACGGAATCTTTATGTCCCTTTGCCCACGAAACTGAAGCGAAATTACTGCCGAACAGAAAAAGAATACTGAGGAATATACTGGTGACTGGTAACGTATTTAAAAAATATGTCATTTGACTTTTCTCATGATGAGTGAATAAGTTTTCTTGCCGATTTGTACGATCCCAGGCGAATTTTTCTCTCATGTCCGGTATAGAGTAATAACAAAATGGTGATTGTGCTAATCCGATGGCTGGAAAATACATCATTTCGGCTTCACAAACTCAATTCTTGAAGAGTAAGAGAAAATATGCAAACTACAGAAAGGACACTCAAGTACTTCGTCACCGTAAGGCGTTATCAGTGAATAACCGCAGAAAAAAAATCAAAATAGTCGGTCTTAATGCCAGGTTTACCCATTCCTGTCTGGCGCTCTTTTATGTCCGAAACGAACTGGAAAAAGGTTTTCCTGAGGCCAACTGTGAATTGCTGCAGTTTACTATCAATGACAATTACTACGAGGTGCTGCTCCAACTAACTCGGGATGCCCCTGAATATATATTTTTCTCCGCTGCGATCTGGAACAGTAGTCTTATTGAAAAACTCACTCTTGACCTTGGTATTTGTCTGCCCACTTGCCGGGTGGTCATTGGGGGACCCCAGGCTTCGGTTCTTGGCGACCGTTTAAACAGTTCGGGGCAGGATATCTGCACGGTCGTGCTCGGGGAGATTGAAGCGGTTGGGTCGGAATTCTACCAGGCCCTGAAGGAAGAGAACTTGCGGACAAGTTACCGGGGCTCTTTTTTTGCCATGAAGAATCGATGCTTCGATTATCCCTATCGGGCATCCGACTTCAGTCTCTATCTGGCCAACCGCCATGTCTATTATGAAAGCAGCAGGGGCTGTCCTTTCGGCTGTACCTACTGTCTTTCCGCAAGGGAAAAAGGTTTGTATCATAAAGAAGAGGCGATTGTGCAAAGTGAACTGCGCGATATTCTCAGTTACCATCCCAAGGTGGTCCGGTTTATCGACCGGACTTTTAACGATATCCCAGAGCGGGCTCTGGTTATATGGAGGTTTCTTGCGGTCGAGGGTGGAGAGACTCTCTTTCATTTCGAGATGGCTCCCGATCGTTTTACCGAGGAAATGTTCGATTTTCTGGCAACTGTTAAACCAGGCCGCTTTCAGTTTGAGCTTGGTATTCAGTCAACCCATGAGAAGACGCTGGAGGCAGTCAACAGGCGTGTTGATCCGGTCGAAGCGCATAGAGCCATTTCCCGTCTGGCGAACTTAGCTAACATTCATCTGCATGTTGATCTCATTCTTGGTTTGCCCTTTGAAACAGAAGAGAGTTTCGCGGCTTCATTCAAGGATGTTTTTGCCATGGGCGCCAATTATATTCAGATGGGGCTGCTGAAAATCCTGCCAGACACGCCGATATGTCGGGGGGCCCAAGAATTCGGTTATTTACATTGCAAGGAGCCGCCTTATTCCATCCTCAAAACCAGATGGATGGACCATCCAACTGTCAGCCGGTTGCACTGGTTTTCCGAGGTCGTGGAAAAATTTCATAATAATCGCTATTTCTGTTCGCTCTGGCACTATTTGCGTCGGCGCCAGGAGGATATGTTTGCTTTTTTTCAGGAATTGCTCAGCATTTGTCATGCCGGCAATTTTTTTCAGTTCGCAGCGACGCAGGAATTGATGTGCATCCAACTCGTGGTATTAGCCACAAAACGAGAGGATCAGGATTTGTTCATTGAGCTGCTTCGGCATGATTGGCTTCGTTGTGGCTTTCGATTTCTTCCCTCATGTCTTAAGATTGACGACGACAAAGAGCAGCCGGAACAGACAAGATCGGATCTCTATCAAACCCTGCCCGAGGAGATGGAAGGAGTGTACAATAAAAATAGTCGCAATCACTTCTTCCGAAAATCTTATTTCCTAAAGATCTCACAAGAAGCGCTGACGGAAATTGGTTATCCAACCAAATCCACGCAGCCTTGTCTTTGTGTTTTGCCGGAGCGGGATGCAACATTGTTCTCTTTTAATAAGGTTCTGGTATTGTAATATAAAATCTGAAAGTTTAAAAAGTTGACCTTCGTTGTACCTATTTTCGTTGGTTGCTGTAATTCAATAGAACAGATGCCGGAAGCGAAAAAAGAGATAAAATATACAGAAGGAGAATTTCATGTCGGTGTATAAAATCAAGAAAATAAACAACATTGCCAAACAAGGATTGAGACTGTTCGGCAATAAATTTTCGGTTTCCACGGAGGAAGAAGCTCCGGATGGCATCATACTCCGCAGTTCTCCTTTGAATGTTGATGATTATCCAACATTGCTGGTAGTTGCCAGAGCTGGAGCGGGTACCAACAATATCAACGTTGATCGGGCGACAGAGAAAGGGATATGTGTTCTGAATACACCCGGAGCAAATGCCAATGCGGTAGTTGATCTGGTGTTTCCCATGATAGCTGTCTGGAAGCGAAATATCTATAAAGGCATTGGCTTCTGCAAATCACTGTCAACCATGTCCCCTGATTTGGTCGCCAAAGAGGTTGAGTTGCGAAAAGCTGCTTTTAAAGGGGAAGAGATTTCCGGTAAAACCTTGGCAGTGATAGGACTCGGGCAGATTGGAGTGCGGCTTGCCAACGGCGGAATATTCAGGCATATGCAGGTAAATGGTTATGATCCTGCTCCGTCTTTAGGAAATATCCACCAGCTGTCACCAGAGGTCAGGATCTGTAGAACTCTCAAGGATGCAGTCATGGATGCCGATGTGGTAAGTCTGCATCTGCCCTTGAACAATCGGACTTGTAGTCTCGTTGATGGTGAATTCATAACCAGAATGAAAAAAGGAGCCGTACTGGTAAATTACTCCAGAGGGCCGATCGTTGATGAGAAGGCTGTTATCGCGGCACTCGACAAAAATTACCTGGATGCCTATCTTTGCGATTTCCCAAGCCCGGATCTGGTGAAACATGAGAGGGTGCTGACTACGCCACATTTAGGAGCATCAACCTCGGAATCCGAAGAAAATTGCGCGACAATGGCAGTAAAAGAAATTTCCAGCTATTTGAAATATGGCAATGTTACCCACAGTGTCAATTTCCCGAATATTGAATCGACACCAAGCGATAAGGTGCACTCAAGACTGATTGTGATTAATCGCGACGTACCGGGAATGATTGCTTCAGTATCAAATATATTCGGAGACAATAACATCAATATTGCGAGCTATCTGAACCAGTCCAACGGTAAAGTGGGATATAACATCATAGATGTTGAATCTACTATTCCGTCTGTGGTTGTTCAAGAAATTATGAAAAATAAGGATGTAATCCGAACCCGAATGATCAATTTTAAAGAATCACCCAAGGGAATTTAGGGATGTCAAAAAAACTATCCCCCCTATCTTCCCGTAATCGCACGCAAGATGAGAGATACTTGCACTCTTTTCATATTAGGAGTATAAAAAATTATACATCTGGTGTCGCGGCAACTGGAAGTTGGCGGTAGTGTCACTTATAACATGCTGATTTTACGGTTTAATGAAATATGGTGAAGTGTGGCATATAATATGCAATAGATATTATGCTTTATCTCTTCTCTCTTTTCTCCTGGAAAAACCGGACTCCCCTGCTAGAGTCCGGTTTTTCTTTTTGAAGCTCTTTTCCAGGAGATATCATTTTGCGTCCCCTAGATATTATTTTTGTAATTATTAAAGATAGATATGCTTCTTGACGCCATGTTCCCGGCTTAGTCTATGAATACGAAATTACTCCCGGTCGTGGTTCAGAGATGTGACGCCTATGAGCGGATTGCTCTGGCAGAGTTAATCGGTATATCGATCCGTTATGTCGGAATGTCCGGTTCTTTTTACGGAAAAACGGTGCTCCTGAAACCTAATCTCATCAGCGGTACCGGACCTGGTTTGGCTTGCACTCATGGCGAATTTATTGCCGGAGTTGCTGCATGGTTTCTGGATCATGGAGCTAAAGTGCTGCTGGGTGATTCTCCCGCCTTCGGCTGCACTACAAATGTTTGCCATAAACAGGGAATCTCCGCGGCATTGCAGGGATTAGACGTAACCTTGGTGGATTTTGTCTCTCCTGTCAGAATACAACTCGCGGGCGGAACCACCGTTACGGTGGCTAGAGAAGCACTGGAATGTGATTTCTTTGTGGGATTGCCCAAAATCAAGGCTCACAACCAGATGTATGTCACCATGGCTGTAAAAAACATATTCGGTATCGTGAAGGGGATCAATAAAGCGATGCTGCATATGGTTCATGGCAGCAGCCACATTCGGTTTTCCGGAATTATTCTCGACCTCATTTCGCTGTTGCCGCCGCAACTGCATCTGGCTGACGCAATAGAAGTTATGCATAAATCCGGGCCCCTTGACGGGAGCCCATTTATGCTGAACTGTATGGCTGCGGCACGTAACCCGCTGGCATTAGATACAGCCATGCTGGAACTCCTTAAGCTGGACCATTCCAAGAGTCTTCTTTGGAGGCTTGCGGCTCAAAGAGGCATGGAAGGCGGCGATTTGAACAAACTCTGTTTTCCACTTCTTTCTCCACAGGATTTCCCCAGTTCAGGATTCATAGCTCCCGATAGTCTGAATAGCATTCGATTCAATCCTTTCAGATTTCTACGAGGCATGATGAAAAGAATGATCCTGAAATTTTCCAGCTGAAGAGAGGTAATTATTATAGTAAGGGAAGAGGGATTGTAAGACGGCATTTAAAATTTTTCATGAGGATTGTTGTACATGTTTGATTTAAAAAATAAAGTAGCACTTATTACCGGAGGCTCCAGAGGGATTGGCCGGGCCATAGCCATCCGGCTGGCCGAACAGGGTGCAGATATTATCGTCAATTATGTTCGCCATAAAAGAGATGCCGGTGAAACAGCCGCGGAAGTAGAAAAACTTGGTCGGAAATGCCTGTTGGTTAAAGCTAATGTCGCAAACAGCGAAGATGTGCAAAAGATGTTTGCCGCAATAGCCGATGAATTTGGCCATTTGGATATTCTGGTGAGTAATGCCGCTTCAGGTGTTCTGAAACCAGCGCTTGAATTAACGGAGCGTCACTGGAACTGGGCAATGGATATCAATGCCAGGGCCTTGTTGACGCTGGTACAGCAAGGTCTTCCGCTGATGAGTCGTGGAAGCAGGATAATGGCGGTATCCAGCCTGGGATCCGTACGGGCGATAGAAAATTATACCACTGTAGGTGCCTCGAAAGCGGCTCTTGAATCGCTCGTCAGACATCTTGCGGTAGAGCTTGGTCCCCAGGGCATCAATGTCAACACCATCAGCGCCGGAGCTGTCGATACCGATGCGTTGAAACATTTTCCTAATCGTGATGTAATTCTCAGTACCGCTATAGCCCGGACTCCTTTGGGACGTCTGACTACACCTCAGGATGTCGCTGATATAGCCTTATTTCTCTGTAGTAAACTCTCAACCATGATCCAGGGACAGATAATTACAGTGGATGGCGGCTATGCCATCAGAGGATGAGAGTTTCCGGAGGCAAATATTCCCCAGCAAAGTTTGAGCAAAAGAGTTGCATAGTCCTTGTGGCCGACCGCCATTTTCCGGTGTGCTGCGCAAGCCAATCAGAAAACGAGAACCACTTCCTTCCAGGTTGAATGTCTTCGATCAGGAGATATTCAACCTGGAGGTAGACGGCCGAGCTAAAAAATTCTTAAATTCTTTTATGCAGACCATTCGAACAGCTTCTAGCATCTTACTTCGAACCGAGGTTATTTCCGATAAAGCCGATTTTACTTCTTCTAATATAAGCTGGCTGGTATTCTTCCAGTTTCGTTGCCAGGGGGCCGAGTCAGTGGTGTTTTTTGCCGATAGTCATAAGAGGCGTGATAAGTATTGATATCAATATATTGGCCTCACATGCAGCTGCTAATGACCGGTATGGATGGATAGTCCTAAGTTCTCTTAGACTGTCAAAAGATTGCATAGTCAACTGGAAGGTACTATGTTGCCAAAAGCAAATGCTTCTAGAAAGATGTATCACAATAGAGAAGAGATAATCCTGGCTTCCGGATCTCCTCGCAGGCAAGCGTATCTTAAGGAGATAGGGCTATGTTTCTTGGTTCGACCCGCATCTGTTTCCGAATTCCATTTTGAGCAGGAAAGTGCTGAACATTTCGTGCTGAGGATGGCTCGGGAGAAAGCTGCCGCGGTAAGCTCAGAGTTCCCGAATACTTGGGTGATCAGCGGAGATACTGTAGTTTGCCTCGGGGAGAGAATTCTTGGCAAGCCCGCAGATGAAGAGGAGGCCGTTAATCTGCTAATGGCTCTTTCCGGCCGTGAACACTGCGTTAAAACAGCTTTTTGTGTCGCCCACCGTTCCCGAGGGATTGAGATTGTCCAATCGGTAACGACGAAGGTCCTCTTTACCGAAATTTCCGAATCGGTGGCCCGTGCTTATGTTGCTGCCGGGGAATCTCTCGATAAGGCGGGAGCTTATGGCATCCAGGGGAAAGGCGCTTTTCTTGTCCGATCAATACAAGGTTCTTATTCGAATGTGGTAGGTTTACCGCTCTGTGAACTTATGGAAGTCTTACAGGATAATGGCGTCATTGAACCGGACGGGTGTGTTTCTTGAGCCGCAGTGTACTTTTTTTTTAATTTTTTTTGCGAATGCCGCAATTTGGAATATACTGTGGTTGTAATTCGTTGAGATTAAAAGAGACAAGAGATTAATCGATGCCGACTTTTTTCAATAAGTATTATCCGGTAAGGACGATTGTATTCTTCCTTGGCGAAGGCATACTTATACTCGTATCCCTGCTGGCGGTTGATTGGGTCATGCTGGGATCAAGCTTGTTTTTTCTTGATATAGTATCAAATTTGATCAAGGCGCTCCTGGTTACCCTGATCTTTCAGCTCTGCCTCTACTTTTTCGACCAATACGACCTCAGCGATGAAGTATCCCTGCCGAATACATTCACTCGCATGACTCAGGCGTTTGGAGTCGGCTGTATTCTTTTAGGCGGAGTCTATTACACAATTCCGTCTATGATCATTTCTACCAGGATTTTCTGGATAGGCTACCTGGTTATATGTTTATTGGTGTCACTTTGGCGGGGAGCATATTATCACATCCTGCGCAGGCGGCTTTTTGTCCAGAATATTCTGCTGGTTGGAACAGGTACCCTGGCATCTGATGTAGCTAGGGTGATTGAAGGGGTGCAGGATTCCGTTTACAGAGTGAAAGGTTTTGTCGGAGACAAAGAACCGGCCTACAATCCCCATGGTGCTCCGGTTCGCCCAACCCTTGAGGATTTTGAGGAACTCATCTCAGGCCACGACCTCGAACGAATTATCGTGGCCCTGGACGATGGGAGAGGAATAACTCCCGTCACTTCCCTGTTAAATTGCAAAATGCGGGGAATACCTATTGAGCAGAGCAATACATTTTACGAACGGATCACGGGAAAAATTCTGGTAGAGAAAATTGCTCCAAGTTGGATAATTTATTCTGATGGATTTTGCTTCAGTCGCTCTAAATATCATCTAAAAAGGCTCGTGGATGTCCTGTTTTCCACAATTTTGCTCACGCTTAGCTTACCTGTTATGCTGATAACCGCCATACTTATTAAAGTTGAGTCCGATGGGCCGGTCTTCTACTTTCAGGAAAGAGTGGGCGAAGGCAACAGAAATTTCCGAATAATTAAATTTCGATCCATGAGACAGGATGCAGAAAAAGACGGGGCGGTTTGGGCCAAACAAAAAGATGATCGGGTAACGAGGGTAGGCGAGGTGATCCGCACCCTGAGAATAGATGAAATTCCTCAGCTCTGGAATGTGCTGAAGGGTCATATGAGCCTGGTTGGCCCACGACCCGAGCGGCAGGTATTTGTTGATGAATTGACAAAAAAAATCCCCTACTACAGTATTCGCCATGTAATAAAACCCGGCGTGACAGGGTGGGCACAGGTTTGTTATCCGTACGGAGCTTCGGAAATGGATGCATTGAAGAAGCTTGAGTACGATCTCTATTATATGAAAAATTTATCAATTGCTTTTGATCTGATGGTCATTTTTAAAACTGTGAAAACAGTTCTTTTTAAGAAAGGGTCCAGATGACCAAAGCATGGTTGTATCATATATATCAGAAGTTCTGAATACCGGTATCTAAGAATGAACGAGATAGAACTGCAGGGAAAAAGAATTGAAGCACTGAGGTCGTTTAACAATACCGTCGTGACGAGTCGGTTGTATCCTCCGGAGGCCCCCCAGGTTGCCTCGGTTGCGGATAGAGGATTCAATGCCATCAAACTTTTCATCCGATCCTACGGTGAATTGAAGTTCTCCCAGAAAGGAGGGGTGCCTTGTCTAGGTGGAGAGCCTCTCAAACAAGAAACACTGGAACTATTCCCGAATCTCGTCATTTATCGGCAGTTGCGGCTACTTGGTCTTCCAAAACTTGTCATCAGTGCCGAAATGGATCGTTTTGCCTTTGGTCAACTGTTAGGGGTCTTTAATGCCTCTGCTGAAAAAATCAGGGATGAGGGTGGGGGCCTTGAGTTTATCACCAGTCTGGGTCTGGCCGGTTATTTTCCGGATGAAAGGGAAGAATCCGGGGACGACACAGGATGCGAAAACCAATCAAATGATATCCAAGCGTTAAAGCAGATTACGGTTCGACCGGAAATCATTGCCTGTCTCTTTGGTCAGGACAAAAGACCCATCGTGGAAGCCGAACTGCAGAAGAAAATGGCATCAGTGGAGTCGGCGATCGATCTCCTTGCTTTCTGTATATCGAAAATTTTGCGGGATGTTCAAGAGAAAAAGAAGATCGCTGCATCACAAAATTTCCTCTTCATCTTGCAAAAGGCGGAAACGCTGATTCAAAGCGAAGACTGGAATGAAGTGGCACGAGGGGTGGCGAAAACCCTGGCGGAAATGCTTAAGGATCCCAGACTTTGTATTTTATTGGCTCAGGAATATCCCGAGGGTTTCGGCAGTATGGTATATGATGGCTTGATTACCTATCTCTCCACGGAGAAACTTGCCGGGATAATGAGTCTTTTCAAGGAGCTGCTCGTCAAAGCAAGACGTATTGGAGGAACGGATTCCCCCCAGGTGCAGTGCCTCGGGAAGGCTTTGATGCTCCTGATGAACAGCAGAAAAGGCAAACAGCTTTTGAGTGCGGAAAAAGCCAGGAATATCATGCGCGAGGGTGAAAGAGAAAGAAAAAAACGCCGCCTGGAGGCCGGTATCAGGGGTTTTTTGCAGGGAAATATCGGGCTTCTGAAGAGTGTGGAGTTGGTGGAGTATCTCCCTCATGCGGTTCGGCAATTGCGGAAAAATACGGATGGAACGGATGTAGCTATACTTCTCAACGGTATAGTTGCCTCCCTTAAAGAATGCGATCCAGCTGTAAAGGAAGCATTACTGAACAGTATAATCACTATTAGTGAGAACCTCCTTATCGATGGACAATGGAGGGATGTTGATCTCATTGCTGAACCGCTTATCTCGGAAGTTCGAAACGGTGGTTTAAACGACCTCATCGTAGAGAAAGCTCTCACCTTATTGCAACAGGTAATGCAAAAAAGTTGGCAGGATGGACAGAATGACCGAGGTGACGGGATACTCAATCTCCTCTACCAGATCCGCTCAGGACAGCTGCTTACCTCTGCAAGCTCAATACAAGCAATAGCAGCTAAGGTACAGGACAGAGGCATAAGGCGGGCAAGTTTGCCGCAACTGCTTACAGAGTTTCTCGCAGTGCCCGATGACCGGACAATCAGATATCGCCTGGTACTTCAGGGGCCGGTTGTGCTTCGTTTTCTCGTTGAATCCCTTATCAATTCCGATAATGTCGATGATCGCCAAAAAATAATCGACCTCCTCACCTTTAGTCCGAATTTCCTGCCTTCAGTCATCCATGAACGACTGCAGGAGCATATGCCTTGGTATGCCAAGCGTAATCTCATCAAACTGCTTGGGGAAACAGGCAAAGAAGAGGATATTGAGAGTATTCTTCACTACCTGCGTCATGATGATTTCCGGGTACAGCGGGAGACCTTTCTCGCTCTTTATAAGCTAGCTGGTCGAAAGAGAAAACAGGTATTATTGAGAGCTCTTGAAGAATCCTCAGATTATATAAAGATTCAAATCGTCAATTCGCTGGCCGACTTTTGTGATGCAGAGGTCGCGGAAAAACTTGTTGAACTGCTGGCCTCGCATGAACAGTTTGACGAGAATAATCGGACAGATCTTCTGTTGCGACTTTTTGAAGCTCTTGGGCGTTGTATATGCCCGACCGCAGAAAAGGGTCTCCAGGCATTCCTGGAGAACCGGAGACAAAGGTCGTCAAGAAAAATTCCTGATCAGCTGTGGCCTGCGGCTGAGAATGCCTTGAAATTTTTGCATAGCGAACTTCAGGAAACCCGAAAAAAACATGTGCTGGCCAGTCAATTGCGAAAAAACGCCCTGAAGCAAGTTGCGAAAATGAACAAAACAGCAGCAAGCCAGCGAGTTATAACCGGGTCAGTCCAGGAACAGACGGTGCGAACGCTTCTCTCACGTGGGGATAAAACGGCAGCGGCGGAGAAACTTCTGGAGCTTATTGAAAGAGCAGCCCACCTGCGAAATTTTGTTCAGGCTGAAAAATTGAATGAATGGCTTATAGAGATCGATTCCACTGCTCTTAGTCAGATCGTTCGTGCCGCTGAAATTATTGACCGGGAAAAACTTGCCTCTATTGATAAAAGCCATCTGGAGATTTGGCGGGACCTGTATGATGCTCTGACCACAGAGGAATTTACCGCCCTGTTTCAAGCGATGAAAAATCGAATATATGCAAACCAGGAGACTATCATCAGTCAGGGTTCTTTGCAGGACTCCCTCTTCTTCATCAATTCGGGCAAGGTCAAACTCTACTTTGACGATCAGGGCACTGAGGTCTTGATTGATACTATGGGGAGGGGACAGACCTTAGGAGAAGAAGCCTTCTTTGATGCTTCTGTCTGGACAATATCGATTGCCGCTGTCGGACCAACCGATATTTCCGTGTTGAGTGCCGATTCCTTGCAAGAATGGAAAGCCAGCTATCCTGAACTTGAAGGGAAATTACATACCTTTTGTAGAAAATTCATAAGGGTCGAGGATCTCATTAAGCGAAGTTCCAACGATCGTCGGATGTTCAATCGACACCAGATCGCAGGCAAGGCAACAACGACGCTCCTCGATAATCGTGGTAAGGGAATTGGAACGATTTTTACGGCGGAACTAGTTGATATTTCGGAAGGGGGTATTTCTCTGCTGGTGCCGATTTCACAAAAAGAAAATGCCCGTTTGCTGCTGGGAAGAAAAATACAACTGAGGTTCCAGGAAAAATCATTGTCCGGTGACAGTGTTATCCTGGCAGGTGATATTCTGACTATAAAAAGTACCAAAGCCGAAGGAGATGACTATTCCCTGCATATGAAATTTGATAATTTGCTAGGCGAGAAAAAACTGCACGATATCGTGATGGCCATGAGCGAAGAATCGCAGGTGATCAAGTAAGTTTCAAGAGGGCTTCGCCTCGATCACACTGTCGTATCTGGAGCATTTTATGGCTGAACATAACGATGTAATTTCGAAATTTTACCTCAAACATCTGGGGGAGAAATGGCAGGAAAAATCGATCGCCGAGTGTCCGTTTTGCAAAGAGCATGGTTATGAAAACGGACGCTTACACGTATTTTTCAACAGAACCAGTTTTTTTCATGGATATTTTCGCTGTTTAAATCGTTGCGTTCCCGGAGGCTTTCCGCTCTGGTTCGCCCGTCTGGCGGCTATTCCGTTGAGTGAAGTTCCGGATTACGACCCCGATCAGGAAAGCGTGGTCGCACAATTCGATTACCCTGTTGAAAATATTAATGACGACATACGCGCCTTCCGGGACAGAATCTCCAGTACTGTATACAATTTGTTCCAACAGAGTTGTGTAACTAAAGCTGCCCTTGCTGAAATGCAGGTCGGATTCAATGGCCGCTATATTGTATATCCCTATGTACAGGAAGATGGAAACTGCTATTCAGCACGTTGTGTCTATCCCGACAAACCTGATGACTATTTCTGGCATGGGAATGAAAAATTCAGCCGTGAGCCGTTCAGCCTGTTTAACGTTCAGGATATCAGCCGTTGTGAAAACGGCGCATTGTTTATCTGTGAGGGCGAAGAAAATTTACTTACCTTGAAACAGCTCGGCTTTCCCGGTGTTGCGGTTTCCCACTATACCGGTTTGGAAAAGCTCCAAGCGCAGTTGTTTGCAAAGGTGAAAACACTTTTTATCTGCGTCTCCAATAATCTGGAATCCGAGAATGGTGCCAGAAATCTTGCCTCAAGGATCGGCTATAAAGCCAGAATCCTTGCCTGGCACCCTCGCAGTCCAAGACAATATTCCCTTTGGAAGCTGGCAAAGGATTCGGGCAAGGAGTTCGGTATAAAAGTCGGGGAAATGATAAAGTCCTCCAGAGCCTTTTCTCCGTTTTCTTCGCCCGTACGGGAGTATCATCGTTTTCTGCAGACACTGGAACAAGAGCAGGGAGAGGAATTCCTGAACCTGTCTTCAGGATTTTCCCGGCTGGATGCGGCTCTTGGCGGTATTCACGGTATCAATGTGATTGGCGGAGCCCCCAAAGTAGGCAAATCTACTTTTCTGATTCAAATAGCCTCAGAGATGGCACTGAGGCAAATTCCGGTTCTCTACTATGATTTTGAAAATGGGCGGCAAAAAATCTACCAGCGAACTCTGAGCAGACTCGCCCGACTGTCGACTGACCAATTAAGAGACTCGATGTTACCGGAAGAGCAGAAAAAACAGGGTGAGGCAGCACGGCGAAAGTTGCAGAAAATGTTCTTTTTCTGGCGAGTGATCAATGATCGTAAGGTATCGCCTGAGCTGATGCGAAAACATATTGATTTTATCCGCCACGAAACGAGAAGTAAATATACCGTGGTGGTAATCGACAGTCTGCACAAGCTGCCCTTTAATGAGTTCGCCGAAAGGCGTACCGGTATTGATGCCTGGTTGCGCCAGATGGAATCCATCCGCGATGAGCAGCAGGTGTCTTTTCTGGTGATCTCAGAGCTATCCAGAGGCACGGCGGGTTCGTATCTCGAAGAGCCGCATCTCGGTGTTTTCAAGGGCTCAGGAGACATTGAATACAGTGCCGACAATGCCATGGTACTGCAGCCATCATTGCCCAAAAATGGTGCAGCCGTCTCATCGGGCGGGAAGAGAAATACGCTTTTTCTTGTGGCTAGCAGGGAACATAGCCCTGGCTGGGTTGCCGATTATCAGCAGGATTTTCCTTATTGGGGCTTTACAGAGCATTCGCCGGCAGAGAGTGACTGAATTCCAAAATCAGATTTGTTCCTCTGTTCGCCATTTTTCCAGAGCAGCTAGTGCCCGCTCAGCTCGTTCCTGTCCTCTGAATTTTTTCCTGATCTTTTTCTCCCAGGCAGGAAAAAGTCCGAAGTTGACGTTCGATGGCTGGAAATGAGCAGGATCACTTTGAGTAAGATGATTGATAAGAGCTCGAAGGGCAGTTTCAGGCGGGGGAACGACTGCAACCAGATCTTGAACCAGACGGGCACCATTGATTCCGGCAAGTAATCCCATTGCCGCGGATTCGACATAGCCCTCAACCCCCGACAACTGCCCAGCCAGTAACAGGTCCGGCCGGAGTTTGAATTGCAACGTTGGTTGCAACAGTTCGGGGGAGAGTACGAAGGTATTGCGATGAATTGACCCCAGTCTGACGAATTCGGCCTTTTCCATTCCCGGAATGAGCCTGAAGATACGTTCCTGCTCCCTGTAGGTCAGCTTGGTTTGAAAACCGACCATATTATACGTCGTCCCTGCCCGGTTTTCCTTACGTAATTGCACTACTGCATAAGGTTCCTTCTGTGTTTCAGGGTGGGCCAGTCCGACTGGTTTCATAGGTCCGAACCGCAGGGTATCATCACCGCGGGACCGGATAACTTCAACCGGTAGGCAGCCTTCGAAATATTTGATATCCTCAAAGTCTTTCAGGGGCATACACTCGGCTTGGCCAAGCTCGTTGATGAACTTCAGGTAAGTATCCTTGTCCATTGGACAATTAAGGTAATCGCCAGGGCCATCATCATAGCGTGATTTACAATAGATAACCGACATATCCAGCGATTCCGCAGCGACTATCGGCGCGATGGCGTCGTAAAATGCCAGCCGTTTTTTGCCGGTGAATTCAGCCAACGATTCCGCCAGACCATTGGATGTGAGCGGACCGGTGGCGAGAATAGTCGGGCTATCCGATGGTGGAGGGAGCTCCGTAATTTCTTTTCTAACTATTTCTATCAGGGGATGCTTCTCCATAACTTCAGTGATGCCGGCGGCAAATTTCTCCCTGTCTACTGCCAGTGCCTTGCCGGCGGGTACTTTAGTTTCATGAGCTACCCGTATTATCAGGGAGTTACAGCGATGCATTTCCTCCTTTAGCAGCCCGACGGCAGAAGTGAGATCACTTGATCTGAGTGAGTTGGAGCATACCAGTTCTCCTAGTTTTTCCGATTGATGAGCAGGGCTGAAGGTCTGTGGTTTCATGTCGATAAGCTGAACTCTGCAACCTCTTTCGGCAATTTGCCATGCGGCATCACAGCCGGCGAGACCGCCGCCTATGATGCTGACTGTACGTTGTTTTTTCATGGGTGTTTTTTAAAGAATCATAAAAGGATTTCAGAGAAACCTGCTAATTTCAGGGCACATTATAAGCATGTTTCGTGGTTATGCATTGTCCATTTGGCTTTGGCCGATAAGGAGGTAAAGAATAATACCTATGAATTCAAGAAGTACCAGCAGGAGAAAACCGGTAGTGAAACCTTCAGGGGAAAGGTTCGCTTCGCCATGGCTGAAAAAATCCACAATTCCACCAATAGCCCACTGACTGGCGAAGGCCGCGATAAAAACGAGTAAATTGATTGCAGTGGTTACCCGACCGGATAAGTGCAGCCCAAAGGATTGGGCAAGAGCGGAATAGGCAATGATACCGGAGGTTCCGAAAAATCCAAACGCCAGCCAGAGAGGGAAACACCAGCCTATAGGACCAAAAATCAACAACAACTGGACGAACATGAATAAAGTCATGCCGATCACCGCAGTGGTGGCGACAGAAACACCTTGTCTGTTCAGCCACTGGGTAATGGTGCCAAGAGTGATAAAACCGGCGATCATGGCAACAGCGACCCAGAAAAGTATTCCGGCAACTTCTGACCGGTCGAATTTAGCCACATGGGTGAGCCACGGCCCGGCCCAGAGTCCCTGAATGGCTAAAAAAGCGGCCTGGGACATGGTGGTCAACGGTGCGGTGCGCCAGAATTTCCTGCTGGTGAAAACCTCTCGAATCCCCCGTAATTGATTTTGCAGAGTCTCTCCGGAGGATACGATACTTTTTTCAGGAACCACCAGGATAACGGCAATTGCAGTTAAAAACGTCAAAAGGGCGATGCCCATGAAAACTCCCCGCCAGTCGGTGAACTGCATGACCGCCTCAACAGGTGAGGTAGCTGCCAGGGCGCCGAGACCACCGGCGGCCATCTGAAAGCCGTTGATCATCGGCCACTTTTCCCTGGAAAACCATAACGTGTAGGCTTTGAAAGCGGCCATCAGACAGGCGGACACCCCGAAGCCGATGAAGGCCCGTCCGAGAACGAGACCGGCAAGACTCTCAGCCTGAGCAAAGATGAATGCCCCAAGAGACGCAAAAATGAGCAGCACGGCTTCCACCTTTCTGGGACCGAATCGGTCGAGCAGAACCCCAAGCGGAAGTTGAAACGAGGCAAAGGATATAAAATAGGTGGCTGTGAGCAGACCAAGATCAGATGGACTGACTCCGGTATTCGCGATGAGGTCGGGTGCTATTACCGCATTTACCACCCGATACAGATACGATATAAAATATCCGGCTGCAAAAGGCAGGAAGACGCGGAGAATAGTCAGCGGCTGATTGGCCATAGTTAACGAAAAAGAGAAAGTCTGTCTTTGACAGCTACCTTGTTAACGGGGATATTCAATGACAACCCGAACTTTTTTTCTTCCCCAGAGAAGTGCATCGCTATGAGAGTCAAAATAGAGATCAATCCTGTTCGGTCCTTTTATCGCACCCCCCCTGTCTTCTACCACCCCCCAGCCGTAGCCGGGAACATGCATGCGGGTACCGAAGGGATAATATTTCGTATCGGCGGCAATGGTGCCTTCATGGGGGAGAAAATACCAGGGAAATAAAATAACCCTGACCGGAATCATCCAGGGATGGTAGATGGAGTCGAGGGAGAATAATCCCTCCTGGGGCTGATAGGGTACGGTACCTCTGGCTGTAAGTCCGTTGTACGGTCTGCCGGCGTTAGGTCCCGAACTGACATATCGGTTCCAGAAATCAAGTTTCAGCATGATCCAGCTGCCCCGTTCCCAGTTGCAGCAGGAAGAGCAGCCGCAGTAGGCAGTGGTCTCCATTAACTTGGCAACCGGTGGTTTGGCACAGCCGCTGAGGAGTAATACGGCTGTTAATATGCAAAGTAAGAGTAACCGGTCAATCTGGGTCTTTCGTGAAGTGCTGTGCATTGTCTCTCCCGTATCTCATAATGCTTTTCACCACTACCCGGCGAGTATGGCAGTGGCGCCAAAAAATGTAAACAGTACACTATGATATCATGTTTTGCAGACAATCGATAGACCACAACACAAAAAGAGGAGCTGTTTGGGATGTCAATTTGATGTAAATTTGTCAGGAACTTCGCATAGCGCCACAAAAAAATTTCATTACTCCTCAGGTTCTATAAAACCATTTTTTTACTTCTTCCCTGGTGAACTGCTTAAAGACCGGCCTGCCGTGAGGACAGTGTGAAAATAAATCAGCCTTTGTCATTTCATTTAGCAGGTTGTCTATTTCCTGGCTGGAAAGTCTAGTCCCCGCTTTCACAGCGGCTTTGCAGGCCATGGTTGCCAAAATTGTATCGAGGATTCCCCCGGCATCTCCACTGGTGTTTTCACTGCCGAACTGCTCTAAAATATCGAGAAAAAGTTCGCGGGGCCTGACACGTCCCGCAAGTGCCGGAACTGCGGAGATAATAAAAGTATTTCCGCCAAATTCCCGAATTGAAAAACCAATTTGATCAATTTCCCCGGCATTTTTTTCTACCAACTGCGCCTGGAACAGTGAAAGCTCGATCGTTTCTGGAAACATCAAAGTCTGTCGGGCAACTGATTTAGAGAGGTATTGCTTGCGGAGTTTTTCATAGAGAAGCCTTTCGTGGGCCGCATGCTGATCTATCACAAGCAGACCTTCACTGTTTTTACAGAAGATATAGAGATCGTCAAATTGGCCGATGACCAATAAATTGTGATGCCCGGACTGAGCCTCAATTCCTGAGTTCTCCCGATCATTCGGCGGCCTGACGGCGGGAAGAGAGGATTGGTGCATTGGCTCGGCGGTAGTGAAGAGCGGCTGCTTTCCGGGAAATACCGGAGATTGTGGTGCGTTTGGTTTTTCTTCAGGCAGGGAAAAAGCGTATGTGGATTCCTTTGCTCTGTTAGGTTGCCGGTCGCTCATAAGAAAGGAATCGTCGTCTGCCTGCTCATCCGTGCGGCATGAAGAGTCGTGGAAATGGCTGACAACCCCTTGGGATTCAAACGGCATAACCGTTTTTTCACTCGTTCGGTCCGTGCCGAAAAGAGCTGTTTTCATGGTACGCTGATGCCCCAGTATTGCATTGGCAACTGTTTGGCTAAGCAGCGTATGGATATCCCTTGAGTTTCGGAAACGAACCTCGTGCTTTGCCGGATGTACGTTGACATCGACCTCCTCCGGCGGTAGAACCAGGTGTATCAGACCGGATGGATTTTTGCCTTTCATCAAAAATCCACGTAAGCCTTCGGTTACGGCATGGATGATCATTCTATCTCTAATTGCCCGGCCGTTGACAAAGATGCGCATTTTTGAAGGTCCGACAGTCACCTTTTCAGGTGGTACAAGAAAGCCGGAAACTCGGCGGGCATTTTTGGCCTGATGTACTATTCCGGCTGATTCGATGGGAATAAAAGGACCGTCGTAATGCATAATGTGACCGAGTCGTTGTTCTATTGATAAAGAATTGTCCAGATAGACGGTGTCCCTGCCGTCGATTCTGAGTATAAAGGTCACCTTGGGGGAGCCAAGGGCATAGTTTTTGACCACTTCGTCTATATGTCCAAGCTCCGTCCGGGCTGTTCGCAGAAATTTTCGGCGGGCGGGGGTATTTGCAAAGAGATTGCCTACTTCGACAGTTGTACCAAAACCACAACCAATTTCGTGTACCTTGATTAATTTGCCGAAATGGAGAGTCACTCTGGTTCCCAACTCAGCCTGCCTTGGGCGGGAGGTCATGGTTAATTTGGAGACGGAACCTATTGAAGGCACAGCCTCTCCTCGAAACCCAAGAGTTCCTATAGCTCCGAGATCATCTTCCTTCTGAATCTTGGAGGTTCCGTGACGTTCAAGGCTCATGAGAAGATCGTCCTCATCCATTCCCTCGCCGTTATCGATGACACGGATCAGTCTGGTGCCTCCTCCCTCAATTTCAATTTCGACGCGACTGGCGGCAGCATCCAGACTGTTTTCCAGAAGCTCTTTGACAACCGAAGCGGGACGTTCGACGACTTCACCAGCCGCTATCTGATTAGCGAGTTGTTCGGGGAGAATACGAATTTTGGACATGGGACGGACTTTCCTGTTGATAGTTCACGGGCAGATGTTACAGTGCTCCAGGTGAGTTTACCTGTGCTTTAACAAAGAGCTGAATATTACCATGAGTGTCTAGCTAGTGTCACCCTCTAAACCAAACCCAACAACCAAGAGCCCGGCTCGAAAACCCGCTGTTCGTCGGAATATCCACACGGAAAAACACATCTCACTTTTCCTGATTCTCATCTGCCTGCTGCAGACCGCCTTTTTGGGAACTTTGCTGTTTATCCTGATAACTCTTCGAATTCCCGATCTCAGTTCGGTAACTGGATATCATCCCCTGCAGGCAACCATTATTTATGATAATCAAGGCAAGATCGTCGATCGGGTATTTCTCGAAAACAGAACGGTTGTGCCTCTGAAGGCCATGTCACCTTATCTGGCCAAAGCCTTTGTTGCTGCGGAGGATGGTCGATTCTACGAGCATCCGGGACTCGATTTTATCTCAGTTCTACGAGCGGCGATCAATAATTTTAGAGGCGGCATGAGGAGCCAGGGCGGATCGACCATCACCCAGCAAGTAGCCAAGTCATTGCTTCTAACGCCGGAGAAGACCTATGTGCGAAAATTCAAGGAAGCCATTCTGGCCTGGCGCATAGACAAACTGCTCAGCAAAGAGGAAATTCTCTACATCTATCTCAATCAGATCTATCTCGGTGAAGGAGCCAATGGGGTGGAGGCTGCTGCCCAGGTATATTTTGACAAAAGCGCGGCAGATCTTAGTCTTGGCGAGTGCGCACTACTGGCAGGTTTACCCCAGGCTCCAAGTAGATACGCACTATTCGAGCATCTCGACCGGGCGGTTGAACGGCAAAAATATGTCCTCAACAGAATGGCGGCTGACGGATATATCACTGCGGAAGCAGCAAAAAAAGCCTATGCCGAAAACATCAAGCTGAATCGGCGTAAGCAGCAGGCTACCGATGAAAATGGATATTATCTGGAAGTTGTGAAAAAACAGGCTCGGGAAACCCTGCAGATGCCGCTGGAAAATGCAGGGGCAAAAATATACACTTATCTCGACACAACGATGCAGGA
This sequence comes from uncultured delta proteobacterium, assembly GCA_963835305.1. GTDB lineage: Bacteria > Desulfobacterota > Desulfobulbia > Desulfobulbales > Desulfocapsaceae > Desulforhopalus_A. The sequence continues at coordinate 415,909 of CAWIEU010000001.1, read as the reverse complement.
CAAAGCAATTGCCTCGGTGCGTAGAGGAGTGAGAGCGAGTCTTAGCAGGCAGACCCTTGCCGGGAATACTATCGGCGCTATTCCCCAGGGAGGCCTGGTGTGTATCGAAACTGCACCGGTAAGGGTCAGGGCCCTTGTGGGGGGTACTTCCTTTACCAGGTCACCTTTCGACAGGGCGAGTCAGGCCAGAAGACCGGCCGGATCAACTTTTAAACCGTTTGTCTTTACAGCCGCATTAAACCAGGGTTGGACATCACAATCCCCTATCGACGACAGTCCCATCACCATTACCGGTAAGGACGGCAAAACTTGGAGCCCGAAAAATTATTCAGGCAGGTATTACGGACAGACGACATTGGCGAACGCTCTTGCCCATTCACTCAATTCCGCAGCTGTAAGAATTATCCAGAAAATCGGCTATAAAGAGGTCCATGAAGTCGCCAGGCTGGCAGGATTCACCTCGAAATTGCCACCCGATCTCTCTCTTGCACTGGGGTCTGCAGACGTTACTCTCCTGGAGATGACAGCGGCCTATACTCCTTTTGCCGGGGATGGTACTTTTACTGCGCCTTCTTTTATCAGTAAAATCGTGCTTGCAGATGGCTCCGTTATCATTCCGGAAAAAGAAAGGGATCGGCATATGGTCGCGAGTCAGCAGGTCATGGGACAAATGCGCTCAATGTTGAAAGGGGTGGTGACCTACGGTACAGGACAAATAGTAGGTGATGTGCCTGAAGTCAGGGGAGGGAAGACCGGTACCTCCGATGAAAACCGCGATGCCTGGTTTGTGGGATACGATACACGATACACGGCCGGAATTTGGGTAGGAAATGACCATAATCAATCAATGGGCAAACAGGAAAGCGGAGGTTCAACGGCTGCGCCCATTTGGCGTGACTTTATGCTGTCTCTTCACAAAAGGTAATTCTCCTGTGACTTGCAGAAATACCATTTCCTGGTTTACAAACATCGGCAGGCCATAGCTGGTGTCGGACCTGAAACGGCCTTTTCCACGAATAAAATACCCCCTGTTAATCAAATGAATAACAGGGGGTATTTTATAATTAAGTTGAAAATTTAGTGTTTCTTTTAACCAAAGATGCCTTTCAAGGTAAAGTAAAATAGCATTGCCATGAGCGCACCGGCCGGCAGGGTAACCAGCCAAGAAACAATGATATTGAGGATGACTCTCAGATCGAGAGCTCCGATTCCTCGGGCCAGGCCCACTCCAAGCACGGAACCGACGAGAATATGGGTGGTGGATACCGGAAGACCGGTACGGGAAGCGATGACAACCGTTGTCGCCGCGGCTAGTTCTGCACAGAATCCTCGGGAGGGCGTCAACTCAGTAATCTTTTTGCCAACCGTCAACATAACCCGGTATCCCAGAGTGATAAGACCAAGCACAATGCCGCCGCCACCCAATACCAGAATCCAAAGAGGCAGGGGAGATGACTGCATAACCTCCCCGCCGGAACTAATGATACTATAGATTGCGGCAAGAGGACCGATGCCGTTGGCAACATCGTTTGAGCCGTGGGCAAAGGCCATGGAACAGGCGGTAAAGAGCATCATCGGAGTAAAAACTTTCTCGACGCTGGCATAACTGAATGATTTATTAGCTGTTGGATCGTCCTTGATTTTGTGGATAAAGCTCCAGCCGATAGTTGCGGTGAGCAGTCCGAAAATTGTTGCCACCAAAAAGCTTTCTATAGTTGTGAGTTTCAAATGGAGATGATTGAGACCTTTAAAAATGGTAACCAGGGATATAACAAATCCGACCAGAAAAATATACATGGGGGCATATTTTTTGGCATTCTTAAGGGGATTATCAGTATTAAAAATGAGTTTTCTGGTACTCATCACCAGTAGAAAAGAGAGAGTACCACCGACTATCGGAGAAACTATCCAGCTGAGCACTATGCTGCCGATTTCGCCCCATCTCACAGCTTCGGGACCGATGCCGACAATTGCAAAACCGACGAGGGCGCCAACAATTGAATGAGTCGTGGAAACGGGCCAGCCCTTGGTTGAAGCGATCATCAGCCAGACCGCTGCGGAAAGCAACGAAGCCAGCATTCCGTAGATTAGAATTTCAGGACTGTTAATGATTGAACTCGGGTCGAGAATCCCTTTTCTGATAGTTGCTGTGACGTGGCCTCCAGCCAGTACGGCTCCAAGAAATTCAAAAATCATGGCAATGAAGATTGCCTGTTTAATGGATACTGCGCCGGCACCGACAGATGTCCCCATTGCGTTAGCCAGATCGTTTGCCCCGATTCCCCAGGTCATATAGACACCAAAAATAATTGCTAAAATCATCATGGCTGTTCCATATGCAGCGATAATTTCCATTGAAATCCCCGTGTATTATTTAGAAAGAAAAAGAAGCAGACGATCGGCCAGATTTTCCGAGAGATCGGATATACGTCCCAGCAGATCAATGATCTTGTACCAGAACATCGCAGAAATGGGATCCAGATCCTTTTCGAAGGAAAAGAGCTTTTCATGAATTCGGTGCATGATATCATCGATGTTATGCTCGCTCCTGCGAACTCCTGCTATCATACTGAAAACCTTTTCCATTTCTTTGCCGGCAAAACCAACTTCCAGCAGCTCGTCAAGTTGTTCTATCATCTCCTTGGCGGCTGAGGAAATTTCCATCGTTCCTTCCAGAAGTTCATCCAACAGTGGCTTGATTGGATCCGGTATTATCATTGTTCGGAATAAAAAAATCTTGCCGATATCCTCTACTGTATCCGCGATCCTGTCCTGATCTCCAATGAGACTGAGAAGATCCTTTCGGTCAACGGGGAGAAAGAGGGACTTCGGCATATTCAGCCGGAAGGTGGACTTCAGTTTGTCTGCTTTGGTTTCAAGCTCCTTAATCTGGGTGGCATATTCAAAAATCTGCGCTTTTTCTTCATGATACAACGCATCAAAAAGAGGTGGAATTAGGCAGACACAAGAGAAGACCACTCTCATGTGCTCTTGTATCGGCTTGAATGGTGACCCGCGTAGGAGTCCGGAAAGATGACGATTGGACATAATTGGCATGGTGTTGCAACCTCCCGAGCAGTTTGTTTTGTGCGAATTGTTTTTATTGAGTTGCACGGCCTCAAACTATTCGTATACCAGAAGTTTCAGTATGAGCTTTTGGTTGGAAAAGTATTAAAAATTGACCGTTTCATTACTAAGTTTTCCAGGAAAGTCAACTGATTTGTTCCTGCCTTAAGATAATCGCAGGCATCATTCAGATTGGAAATTTCCGGTCTTGTTCTAAGGGCGATCTATCCTTAAACAATAACCACATTCAAATAACACCCCACAAGGAGGGTACTCTTTTTCGTCCAGAACTTCCAAGATACTAAAATACGGTATGAATGTCGCCGTTGCGGAAAGTTACGAAGGAGGACAATCGCCACATTTAGTTGAGGGCATTAATGAGATCTGTAAGTGGTTCCGCCGGAAAACTGATCGGCATAAATCTGTTGCCCGTCTGGATGAGGACACTCGGTCCACCGGTATGAGCACTGTAAATGATATGGTGATTCTTGATTGCCCCTGCATGCAACCAGAAACTGCCAAAAGGATCTAACGGAGTGTGGCCGACAACGAGCCTCGTCTTTTGAGGGCGTTCAAGACATTTTCGCAGTTTTTTTACATCCCTTTTTGTATAGCCGGCCGGATGATGTGGACGTCGCAGCCTGTTGTTGATTAACTCTTCCGCCAGCTTCCGGTTGTCGGCGATGTTGATGAGATCATCTTTGCTGGTGATCCCTCGGGGCGGCCCTGCGTGGCAGGCAATAAAACTGTCTGAGCAGATGATGTACGGCAAACGGTCATAGAAAATTTGCATCTCCTGTACATACGTGGGACCTCGATGTTTCAGGAGTGTTTCTCTGAACAGAGCGCCCTGGGGAAAACCGTGCTTATGAATTTCCTGATCGAAGCTGTCATGATTTCCACGAATGTAAAAGAAATTTTCCGGAAATTTAAGCTTGAGTCGAAAAATCAAATCCATGATGAGCATCGAAGTCTCAAAGCGGTCCATCTCATTGACGACTTCGGAATGAACAGCGTCGCCGAGGATAATGAGATTTGCGGTCTTCATACGCAAACAATTGAGCAGACAGTTCTCACTGAGGATTTTTAGCAGATTGTCAACCTGTGCATGCAGATCTCCAACGATGACCGGGGTAATTTTATTGGTGATTTCCACCAGACCGCCAGGGTTACCCTGCTTGTCTTTTGGCCGGAATGGCTCCTCTCTGAGAAGTTCATTTACCTCCTGCAGGGTTCTCAGGGCATGATCGCCGGGAAGGGGTGCAATTTTCTGGCCGTAGATTCTGCGAATGTCGAGCAGAGCATTGTGCCTGCCGCGTTCCAATCGTTCCCTGTAGTCAAGGTCATCAAGTCTGACTATTTTTGTTTCCCGGTCGGGAGTCAGGGGCGTGAGTATGAGATCTCCTCTTCTGTTGGTAACACTCACATGTCGTTTCGCCACGGTATCGTTAAACTGAAAGAGCTCACTGTATTGGTCATTGGTATGGCCAAGAATTATCGTTTCCCCCAGTCGGATACGGATAAAGCCGTTGATAGTTCTGGCTGAGCAGCCCTGCTCGGTGTTGATGATCCAGTTTTTATGAGCAGCCTTCTTCTTGACCCCGAGCACTATTTCGGGTTGGAAGCGCAAATGTATGTCTCCAAGGGTGAGTTCAAAACATTTTCCATCATGAGCCACTCGTCCTGCTCCGGTCAGGACCTGGGGCTCGCTGCCCAAGGTCAGCCATTGGATCGGATAATGCCTGCGGAAGAGCAATTTCCAGCCGCGGATGCTCTTGAGACTGGGACGTTTAAGCTTTCGGTTCAAGGTCCAGGGAGGCACACTTGTCACGCCTTTTTCGGCGATTCGCATTGGTGGTTTGTCGAGGCTTTTACGAATATAGACATTGATGCCTGCACGATGTAGATAAAGAGCAACTTCTCTATACACTTCAACCTGCTGGCGTACCATTTCCAGACTAAGTTTTTCATCGACGGGAAAATAGCCCTGACTTTGTCTATCTACTCGTTGCTGGTAAATAGTTGACGGACTGGGGATAAGAAACTCGAAGATGTATCTGTTTCGCCAGTTGGTCTGCAGGAAGTTTTTCTTCAAAGGTGGAATTTTTATTCGTTTAAGGTCCAGTTCCGGAGGAGTACCACTGTCCAACCACTCTTTGTCGAACACCGTCAATGCTTCCTTAAAACCAACAAAGGGAAGGCCGAGGTGCACTTCACGGGGACGGTAGACAAGAGATTGATCTTTCCACCAGCCTTTCTGAGTCAGATCGAGATATCCCTCGTTCGGCCACCCTCCAATTTGATCAATATAGTAAGACTTTCCGGCTCCCGGAGGACCTGTGACAATAAGCTGCAGGAATTCCAGGCCAATAGGCAGGTCAATACCGCGAATATTTTGTAATTCCTTGATGGGTTCAAGGATTTTTTTCAGAGGATCAACCATGAAATGGAGTCTATTCCGGAAGCATAATTAAAAGTTGATGACATCGTAAAAACTCTTCATCTGCTTCATTGCTGCAAATTATCAATCTTTACGACGTACTTTAGTACGCCGAAATGATGGAAAAATTGCGTGCCTCGCATATGAAGCTTTTCACTTGGCCATCCAAAAATTCAGGTTTTTATAAGTCCATGATAGTTGGCGGGTACGTCTATGCTTCACAGCAACCCAGCATCAGAATTTCCTAGAAAATCAATTATCGGCAAATATACACGCACGATAGCTGAAAAGAAAGGTCGCATATTTTTACAGTGGCAAATTGCGACTTTGTTCAAATAAAAAAATGCCCTTCAACCAAAGGAAGAAGGGCACTTTGCAAGGACAGTAAGGAAGATAAACTGCAGACAGACTGCAATTTATGCAGTATCGTGCTTAAAAAGCGTTCATAGTCCAAATACCACAGGGGCAGGTGTCTGCACAGAAGCCGCAGGCAATACACTTCTTGTCATCTGAAACATATTCATAACTGTTACTAAGAGCGGATTGATAGCCGATCCTGGAGCCGGGTTCCAATTCTCTTCTACTGATAGCACCGGTGGGACAGATGGTTTCACAGAGATGGCAGTCGCGGCAGGAGGCGCAGGAAAGACACCGAGCAGCCTGATCAGTCTCCGTTGGGCCGGAAGTCAATTCCGGGATGTAATGGGTTATGGTCAGCGCTTTTTGGGGAATGACCTGTTTGTCAAAGGGCTTCCAGTCCAGTCCGCGGAATGCTGCAATGATGTATTCTGCGGCGGTTTTACCTGCCCCAAGAGCATGGGTGGCGAGACCGGGTTTCTCCACATCGCCTACCGCGAGCACATTTGCGTTGGAGGTGAGGTGTGCCTGGTCCGTCATTATCCAGGCCGCTCCCCCGAGAGTTACAGTATCGATCGTTTCGGGTAAAAAGGAGAGGGCGGGGATATCACCAATCGAAATAATGACGGTTTGAGCCGGTATCAGATCTCCTTCAGTGGAAACAAGACCCTCAGTCGTCACTTCTTTGGTTGTCACAGGCCATTTGAACACAGCTCCTAGAGCTGCGGCAGCTTCTTTTTCCTTGCCGAAAGCCAGAGGCTTCTGGATATCAACCAGGGTGACATTCTCAGCACCCAGACGATATGCTTCACAGGCGACATCACAGCCGACATTTCCTGCTCCGATAACTACCACATCCTTACCAACCCGCATTGGCGATGTGCTTTTGGCTCTTTTAAGGAAGTCGAGTGCTGTGAGCACCTTTTCGCTGCCCGGGAAGGTCAACTTCCGGGGAACATGGGTTCCGACAGCCACGACTACATAGTCGAATTCTTTTTCCAGGGCAGTAAATTTTTCCTGAGTCATCTCGACATTAAGATTGACCGAAATATTCGGTGTTTCCATAAAACGTTTGATTTCCTGGTCCCAAATCGCCAGGGAAAGACGTTCCCATGGGATTACCTGAGCAAGTTTTCCGCCGATTTTGTCGTCTTGTTCATAGATATGGGTTTCAATGCCGGCCAGGGCCAACTGCCAGGCAACATTCATTCCGGCGGGCCCGCCGCCAATGACGGCAACCTTTTTCCCTAGCGGTTCAGACGCGGCAGGCGCTTTGGCACTATTGACCGATCTGCCCAGGAGCCGGATATCAATGGAAGAGTCAACCCCCTGACGGGAGCAGTTCTCCATACAGAGATTAGGACAGACAGATCCACAGACCGAGGCAGGCAACGGAGTATATCGAAGAAGCATCTCGTATGCTTCATCCAGCCGTCCTTCGCGGATCAGTCGTAAGCGGTCAACTGTCGGTATATGTATCGGGCAATAATAGGTGCATGGAGCTGCGGATTCGCAGTTGGCCCAATATGGTTTTTTTCGGCGGAGTTCATCGGTAACAATGACATCGATGACACTTCGGTCAAGACCGGGAGCCAGATCCCTAAGTGGATCGCCGCCAAAAGCTTTGTTCCAGTGCTGATTTCTGAACTCCGCCATCGGTATTGGACCGGAAAACATCAAGGCCCTTTCCTGAGGAGTAATAGGTAAAAGCATCCGCCATTCTTCCCGCTTGGTCAGGGTTTCCAAGAGTTCCGGGCGACGAATTTTGGTCAGGAAGTCCCCGATATGATCCTGCAGCCACTGCCACTGTTCGTCATCGGGAACCGTCTGCTTTGCATTCGTTTTGGAAAATGAGTTATCAACTTTACCGCGAAAGTAAATTGTACCGCCCACCATTCCGACACAAGGCCGGTAGCCAAGAACATTGGCTGGATTTTTCGGATTGATCCCGCAAACGACAGCGATGCCGCCACAATTGAATTCGGCAAAGGAGTCGCCGGTGGAACCTAGAACCCAGAGTTCCGGTCGTTCGTAATCCGGATTCCATTTGGTCATGGTTAGTCCACGAGCACCGATCGAACCACCAATGAATACCTTACCATTGGCCATGGCATTGCAGACCCCGTTTGTCGCATCACCGAGTACGGCAATTTCTGCGCCAATATTGAGGTAGCCAACGTCGTCGGAGCTGGAACCTTCACAAATGATAGTAGTCCCGGGCATTCCCATGGCGCCGAGCCTTTGTCCGGAAGGACCTTTGACCGTGATTTTCAGTCCTTCTTCCCTCTGGAGTCTGATACCTATATTGTGCTGACCGAAAGATTCGAGCGTAAGGTCGGCTGAAGCAGCAGCAGCACTTCGTACCATTTTCTCGAATTCCATTGAGCCAATGCGCTCACCTTTTTCATTAAGACCTTTTACAACCGTAGTAACCACTGGAAACTCCTTATAACAGGGGTGAGGAAGGGTTTATTCTCATGATATTAACAGACATACCTGATCTGTAGTCTATCCGCAGCCGATTTATCTGCAATGCTGATGGCATCGGACATACCGATAGGTAAGCTCTGGGATCTGCCCAGCGGTGCCATAATTTTTTTAACCTCTGTGTTAATCGACATAAAAACATCTGCAACCCGTTCGGCAACCTTGTCGGGATCAAGCCGGCGATACAGTTTTCCATTCTGACTGGTTATTCCTTTTGGACAGATACCAAGATTACAAACATTACAGCGATTCCGCTCATTTCCCAAACAACCGGCGGCTGCCTGCATAATGTATTTGCCGATGTGCACACCGGAAGCGCCAAGCATGACCAAGGCCATGCCGTTTTGGGCGACATTGCCGTTTTTCCCGATACCGCCGGCAGCAAAAATGGGGATTTCGTTCTGTTTACCCTGAGCGGCAAGATCCAGGTAACAATCCCTGACACAGGAGGCGATGGGATGGCCGGTGGCATCCATGGACACATTGTAGGCCGCACCGGTGCCGCCATCGATACCATCAATCATCAAGCCGCCGGCAAACGGGTTGCGAACCAGATTGTTCAACACCGATTTGGCGGATGTCGAAGCCGATATTTTCGGATAAATCGGCACCTTATGCTGAAAAGCCGTGGAAAGAGTCTGAATCATCTTCATGACGCTTTCTTCGATGGAGTATAAGGTTTGGTGAACCGGCGGAGAAGGCAGGTCGACTCCTTCGGGAACACCACGCAGACGGGCAATGAGCTTGGAAACCTTGTACCACATAAGCAGGCCGCCATCACCCGGTTTCGCACCCTGGCCGTATTTGATTTCGATTGCGGCAGGATCGCACTGCATGTGAGGAATGGCCCGAATAATTTCATCCCAGCCGAAATAGCCCGAAGCTATCTGCAGAATGATGTATTTCAGATACGGACTTTTGAGAACCCAGGGAGGGCAGCCGCCTTCCCCGGTACCCATGACAACCGGGATGCCGAGAACTTCATTGCAATACGCTACTCCCTGCAGCAATCCGAGCCACATGTTCGGAGACAGCGCACCGAAAGACATGGAGCCGATGACAAAGGGAAATATTTCCCTGGTGGGCGGGATCCATCCGCCACTAAGAGTCCGTTCGAGAAAGTCTTCGGGGGATAGAATCCTGCCAAGCGTGGTCGTTACATTGAACTCATGTCTACCAGCGTCGAGCGCCGGATCTGTGAGCATGGAGATACGGTTGAACATGATGCGGTCAAGAAGAGTGGGCCCTGTACTGTTTCTTCTGCCGCCACGCTTCATCGGTTCACCCTTGCGGTTTTCAAAGAACACCGTGCGGTTTTCATTGGTGCCGGGAACAGGTGTTATCGCTTCATTGGGACAGACCATGGAGCACATGCCACACCCTATACAGAGCTTTGCCGGGTCGGTTTCCTGGCGGATGCCGGTAAAGGTCTTGTATTCATTGCCCCGATTTTTGTTAAAGACATCGAGGTTTGGAATTCTCTGTCGCATATGTGCAAGCCGGATGGCCTCTTTCGGGCAAACAGCCGTGCAATGACCACAGAGCGTACAACGATCCTCGCGGTGTTCAATAATCCAAGGCAGATCAGTAGGAGTTAGGCTGCTAGGGGTAACGGAAGTGGATCGTACTGAGACCATATTTCTAATTCCTTTCTATGTGGGGGAATGATAACTGTATGTTCACGCATCGGTTGAAAATCGAGAGATGGATCTCGATCCGGGATCATCGCATCGACACCGCATATCTCGGAAGCGATAGCCCACACGCCGTCTCGGCCGCCGACGGTTGCCGGTCGAAGCTTTTTCTGATCCATAACCAGCAGGCAAGTCTCATCAGGGAGGGTGCCGATAACCGCATTGGGGCCATCGATGATCAATCGTTTACACACCTGACGAAGCCCGGAGAGAAATTCACCCTGGGGATGTTCCGCCAGTTCAGCATTACTGAGCGGAGTTATAATGTGCTTGTATGCCTGAAGCGGAAGTTTGAGTTTGTTCAATGCATAATGAAGTATGTGCGTAAAAACCTCACTGTCGCTCTGATAACCGGTGTAGCCATGGAATTTCTTGCCGATCAACCAGTCACGAATGGGAACAAACGCCGTGTTCTCACCGTTGGTCATGGTTGAAATCCCTTGGATGAAGAAAGGGTGACAGGCATAAAGATTTATACCGTAGTTGGTGTTTTGCCGACCCTGAGCCATGCAGATCCGGGATTTGATCTGACCGTCATGGAGACAGAGAGCATCGCCAATCTGCAACGGCCAGCCTACTTCTTTTATCATGGCGACATCCGGATAAAAGGAGAAGATAGTAAGATTGTCTTCTTCTTTGCCAAGCTTTCTCAGGGCCAATCGGGTCCGGAGCATTTCCTCCTCTCGTACTTCCCTGCTTTGATCCCGGAAGGCAACCGGCATCCTGTATGCCCGGAGGAAATAGCGATGGCGGTCTTCAGCGTTGATCAATTCCGGTTTCATGGCAAAACGGTGATCGTATTTCAGCTCGTATCCTCGTTTTTCCATAAACTCGGTAAGCCTTTTCCATGCTCTTTCCGTATGAGCTATCCCCGAAAGAATAGGAAACCGGGGATCATATTTAAAGTCTTCAAACTCCATACCCCGGAGCAACAAGCCAAGTCCGGATCCATCGTATCCTTCCTGCATAGCCTGCATTGCAGTGAGAACCTCGTATGGCGAAAATGGTTCATTGGCGGTTTTCAGGGCTAAACGACACATGTCTCTCTCCTGATGCTTGTGTAAATTAGTTGTTGGCTAAGATAAACGTCTGTCGGATGCAGATCTGCTGGGAGTTTCCTGCCGGATAAACAAGGACAAAAACGTATGAACGGAACATTTTTTTTAGCCGGTTGTGACAAAAAAGTCAAGAATATTGCAAAATACAAAAAAAGCAGCGGAAGCCTGAAAAGTGATATGGTGGCAACAAGGAAAAGGCGTCAAAGTGATAAGAACTGAGAGAAAGATATTAAAAAGATGCAAAATACGATCGGATAAAACTGGGGCGGGAAATCTTCCTGTAAAGAAGAAAAGACGATGGCAGCTCAGCAAAACTGACTGGAGCTGCCATATGTCATCAAAATGGAAAAGCTAAGTCGGAGAAAGGCGGTTATTTGAGAATATTTTCAATTTTACCGAGGTTTCTTACCTGATCAACCTGTTGTCTGACCTCCGCCGCTTCTTTTACTCCAGGAATATCGTTGATGATTTCTTTGCCGCTTTCTTCAACATCCCGCAGCCCATTCTTGAACGAACTTATCGCCTTGCCAAGTCCAGCACCAATTTCCGGAAGTTTTTTCCCGCCGAATATTAGAAAAGCTATACCCAAAATTACTATAAGTTCCGGGGTTCCAAGACCAAACATTTAAATTTCCTCCAGTGGCTGAATCATACTTCTAACAAAAAGAATTATCGAAAAAGGCAATTTCAGGCCTTATCGTCAGGTTTATTTTCGTCGTCTATTTTTTTCGAATCTTCTTTCTTGGTAGCTTCTTTGAAGTTTTTAATTCCTTTTCCTATGCCGGAACCGATTTCCGGTAATTTACCGGCTCCAAAGATAATGACTATTATCACCAGAATAACGATTAGTTCCGGCATTCCAAGTCCAAACATATATTTACCTCATTTGAGAATCTGTGAATAAGCAGGAGCCTCCCGAGCCTGAGGCGCCGTAAAAATTTTCATCGATATGACATTAGAGTAGTCACCACCACTTGTCAAGCTTCGCGTCGAGCAGGAGAAGGCGCTTCAGTTTCGGAGGATGACAGTGAATCATGCCTGAAGTGCATTTTTTGAAACAAATTCTTTTATTTTCTGGATATCGGCATCCATCAGCTCGCACCGTGACGGTTTGTCGGTGATGTCGATGAGGCTATCAGGAACAGCAAGCGGACTGCCGATTGCAGTCTCCACCACGGTGCTGAATTTAGCTGGGTGGGCAGTGGCCAGACATACCATTGGAACTCCAACGGTTTTATACTGCTGTGCAGCTTTTACCCCTATTGCCGTGTGTGGGTCCAGGATATACTCATACTTTTTGTGAAATGATGAAATCGTTTCCAGTACTTCTGCTTCCGGGACGGAAGCAGCAACAAAATCACGACGAATCTGATCCTGGTAGCCGGAGAGATCGATTTTGCCGTTCTTGGCGAATTCCTCCATTAATTCTCTGGTGCGGGAGGTGTCACTGTCCATGAGGTAATAAAGGTATCGTTCAAAATTTGAAGCGGCCTGGATGTCCATGGACGGGCTCGAGGTAATTTTCACTTCGCCAAGAGAGTAATCACCCTTATTGACAAATCGGCACAGAATATCATTATCGTTGGTTGCCAAGACAAGTTGACGGATCGTTCCGGCGGGAAGCATTTTCTTGGCAATAAACCCGGCGAAGATATCACCGAAATTACCGGTAGGGATGGCAAAATCAACGGATGAATCTTTTTCGTGCCTGGCCACATGGAGGCAACTATAGACATAGTAGACAACCTGCGCCAGAACTCTGGCCCAATTAATAGAGTTGATCGCCCCCAGCTTCAGACTGTTTTTATATGCAATATCGCTGAATATTTTCTTGATAATGGTCTGCCCGTCGTCAAAAGACCCGCGGATCGCAATGTTGAAAACATTGTTGTCGAGTACCGTAGTCATTTGCTTTTCCTGAACCACGCTTACCCGTTGATATGGATGCAGAATAAAAATATGTATTCTGTCCTTGCCGCGAACTCCGTAAATTGCCGCAGAGCCGGTATCTCCGGAAGTCGCCCCGAGGATATTGAGAACCGATTTATTTTTTGCAAGAAGATACTCGAAGAGGTTGCCGAGAAATTGCAGGGCCACATCCTTAAAGGCGAGTGTGGGTCCATGAAATAATTCCAGGATGTGCAGATCTCCCTTGTGAACCAATGGAGTGACTTCCTCGGTATCAAAACTTGCATAGGAGCGAGTGATGATCTTTTTCAGGTCACTGCTGGGGATATCGTCGACAAACCTCGCCATGACTTCGAATGCCAGTTCGGAGTAACTCAGTTTCTGCCAGAAATTGAGCGTTTCACTGCCGATTCGCGGAATCGTGCGAGGGAGAATGAGACCGCCGTCCTCGGCGAGTCCCATCATGACAGCTTCAGTGAAAGGAATGGAGGAGGTTCCTCCCCTAGTGCTTAAGTATTGCATAATCCGAATTTTTTCTCATTCTGTTCAACAGATTTTTAACGAAGGCCGGCCTTTAGGTCAGGATGCAATCTCGATTCGTTTACCCTCAGACCAGAGCCCCTCCAGATCATAAAATTTCCGCTGTTCATGGTAGAAAATGTGGACAACAACATCATCGAAATCAAGGAGAACCCACATGCCCTCCTGAAGACCTTCCGCACTGGAAGCCTTAATTCGCTTTGACCTCAATTTAGCTTCAATTGCCTCGGCTAAAGCCTGAACGTGCCGGGTCGATCTGCCGTTCATGATTAAAAAATATTCGGTGAATGTCGTCAAACCACGAACATCCAGAATTACCAGTTCTTCAGCTTTTGTATCAAGGGCGGCCTGGGCGCATATTTGTGCTAATTCAAGACCGCTTTTATCTTGATATGCTTTTTTAAGTTGTTTCATAATTACTTGTTCCCTTTTCTCTCAGGGCTGTCAATTTTTTTGTTCTCTTGTTTTGATTTTCTCGGGGGAAATTCAAAAGTCACTTTACCATTTTTTGAAAGAACCAGATAGGCGTCAAAAGGCCTTTTCTTCTTCGAGATAAAACCTTCAATCAATTCGGTTTTACCTTGCGATAACAGCTGTCTGATATTTTCGTCCGTAATCTCCTTGGAAAGAATTATCTTACTGATTTTTAAACCTTTTTCATCTCCGTCCATAGCGGATTCCGACATGAAGGCCATAGGTGTACTGAAGACTTTGGTTCCGTCGATGGGTGAGCGGCCTAAAACAGGACCTTCCTTAATCGCCTCTATATCGAGATCAGCATTTGAATCTGCAAATATAAACTCGATTTTATTGTCCACAAGTCGCACCGAGGCAGTAAAGGGTTTACCTCTTTTTGACCTGAAATCACTGAACGGGCCGATGGTTTCACCCTTGAGCAGGGCAACGACTTCCTCCTCAGACAAGATACGTCCTCCAAGAATTTTGCGAATACTGATTTTTTGGTCCTCTGACACATAAGCCGTAGGCGAAGTATAGATGCGGATGTTATTAACCGGACTGAAAGGCGCCTCCGGGCGAACTTCGTCGCTTTCGAAATTTTTTACCTGATCGATGATATGTCGGGTCATCGACCTTATTTCTTTCATGAATTTATCTCTGGTGAATTCACCTTTGAGGATCTGGTTTAGTTTGAATTCCCATTCGCCGGTCATCTCCGGAGAGGCCAGAACTTCTATCCTCATGCCTTCCAGCAATGCCAATAATTCAAAAGCCTTGCCGGTAGGGGTAAGGTCTTTTCCTTCCCGGACTACATATTTTTCCTTAATCAGCTTTTCAATGATGGCGGCTCTGGTCGCCGGGGTACCGAGACCTCGCTCTTTCATCGCGTCGGCGAGATCTTCATCCTCAACCAATTTGTCGGAATTCTCCATCGCCGAAAGGAGCGTGGCTTCAGTGAATCGAGCTGGTGGTTTAGTATCCTGGGCCTCCTTATCAATATCGCGACAAAAAACCGGCGTATTTTCAGGTACCGGAGCCAGTATTTTATCCTGGCCATCACCGTCAGCGGTTCCGTAAATGGCTTTCCAGCCTGCTTCCAGCAAAATCTTGCCTTCAGTAAGAAAGGTTTCTTTGGAGACATAGGAATACCGTTTGGTATTCTGAAATTGGGCAGGTGGGAAAAAAACTGCGAAAAAACGTTGTACCACCATCCGATAGACCTTCAATTCAGGTTCTGAGAGGTTGGACGGCAGCAGAGTGGTTGGGATAATGGCGTGGTGGTCAGAAATTTTGGCATTATTGAAGATTCGGCTATTTGGACGAACATAATTATTATCCAATGCCTGTTTGGCAAAATTGCCAAACTTCCAGTTAAGTTGACTTTTTAAGGTGTTTTTTACAGTAGCTATATAATCTTCGGGGAGATGCTTGCTGTCGGTACGGGGATAGGTCAATACCTTATGTCGTTCATAAAGTGCCTGGGCAATTCCTAGAGTATTTTTTGCCGAAAAGCCAAACCGGGAATTCGCTTCCCGCTGAAGAGAAGTCAGATCATAGAGCTGTGGCGAATTCTGAGTGGTTTTTTTGCTTTCTTCCTCTATTGTTGCAGGTCGGCCGGTACATTGTTCTATGATGGCCTCGGCGTCTTCAACTCTCCAGAGTCGATCCGCTTTTTTATATGGATCTTGAGGATCTTTTACGAACGAGGTGTCTATCCACCTCCCCTCGTATATTTCGTCATTAAAAGCAAAATGCGCGAGCAGATTCCAGTAAGGCCGGGAAATGAATTCGCGCCGGGCTCGCTCGCGCTTGACGAGGAGCGAAAGTGTCGGAGTCTGTACCCTGCCGCAGGGAGTGAGGAAAAAACCACCTCGGCGGGAGTTGAAGCCGGTCAGCGCTCTGGTTGCATTGATTCCTATCAACCAATCTGACTCCGACCGGCAGAGTGCCGTATCTTCCAATGGTTGCAGTTCTTCGTTTTCCCGTAAGGAGTTGAAGGCCTGTTTGATTGCGTCGACCGTCATCGATTGCAACCAGAGTCGTTTGAATGATTTTTTGGCGACGGAATTATTCCAAACAAATTTAACAATATATTTGAAAATTAATTCTCCTTCCCGTCCCGCATCACAGGCATTAATAATCTCCGTGATGTCTTTGCGGCGGATCAATTTCTGCAGAGCATTCAGTTGTCCCTTTGTTCCATCGAGGCCTTTGAGAGGAAAAGTGTCAGGCAGGATTGGTAAATTGTCCATATCCCATTTTTGATATACCGGATTTATCTCTTCCGGATAACAGATGGAAACAAGGTGGCCAATAGCATAGGAGACCACATATTTATCTCCTTCAAAGTGGGTTTTTTCCCTTTTGAATTTTCCGGGAAGCACTTTAGCCAAATCGGCGGCAACACTAGGTTTTTCGGCGATTATAAGTATTTTTTCTGTCATGAAATCGAATAGCGAACGAGTTTTAAATAGTTTCATTCAGGTCGAAGTTACTCGTGATGAATGTATTGATGTTTCATCAAGAAGAATACCTGGTGTAATATTGATATGTTCATCAAAATTACAAAGGATTATAGGTGGAGCAGACCTGAGATGTAATAAACAGTGAAACGTTGGAAGGTACTCTGAACTGTCGATTAAATAAAGGTCCAACCGTTGTTTGTCAAATAGAATTTTACATATTTTATTCTGGTGCCGGTTCATTGAAGTTCTTCCAAATAGCGAGTTAATAGCGATCATAATCTAAAATTTGTAGTTGGATAACTGAGGGAAATCCGAACTATTCCGCCCAGTGGAAATTGCTTTTACTTGCATGGTAACGACCGGATCGCGCAGGTAATTTTTACGAAGTTAAAATTTGGTGAATATTTAACACATACAGGTGAAGGACAAATAATAATTAAGCCGCCATTTCTTGATACTTAGGAAACATTAATAGTGCCTTTCGTCTTGACAATACCTAAAGTATATGTTTAGCTCACTTCTCGGTTAATTCGTCTAAGCTGTTTTCTGGAGCCATTTCCGGTGAGCCACCTCAAGGGTTCATGTTCCGATCTCCTGATCGAAGTTTGGATTATCCGGCTATACCTCCTATAGTTCTCAGCTGTGGGACGGCTTTTGGAAGTGGGCTTTGCCCGCTTTTTTTTATGCCCACATATTGGTGGCCAGTTTGTCTGTTTTGATGAAATCTGTTGCTTCGGGTTACAGGCCCGGAGAAGCCGAGGGAAAATAATGAGTGAGTTGATTATCGATAAAGTGAGAGATTTCCTGCAAAATCTGTTACCTGCAATGGCGCTCGAACTTTTTGATATTCAGTATCGTCGGGAAGGGCACGGATGGGTGTTGCGAATCTTTATTGAATCGGAGACGGGGGTGACCCTAGAAGACTGCAGCAATGTAAGTCGTGAATTGGGACATTATCTTGATGTGGAAGATCTTATCGATAATGCATACCATTTAGAAGTATCCTCTCCCGGTCTTGAAAGACCGCTTCGGTCTTTTGAAGAGTTTTGCCGATTTTGCGGCAGAAAGGCCAGAGTAAAAATGCATGATGCTGTCGATGGCGACAAAGTGTTTGAAGGTATAATTGAAGAAACTGCCGGTGGGCTGATTACGCTGAGGCTGGACGATGGTCGTTCCATACAGTTTTCTTTTGAAATGGTAAACAAGGCCAGGCTTGCAATTTGAGCAGAACGAGGCCATCTTGTTTGAATAATGCTAAGTTCTCCGCATGTCGGAGCTGAAAGTCATAAGGACGGGGTAAGAGAATGCTATCAGATTTGAAACGCATAATCGACCAGATCAGCAGAGATCGAGGTTTTGATAAAACATTACTGATAGAGGCCATCGAAGAAGCGGTCCAGTCTGCTGCCAGGAAGAAATTCGGTAGCCGTAGAGATATGGAAGTTCGATACAATGAGGAATACGGTGAAGTTGAAGTTTTTCAGTTCCGGATTGTTGTCGAAAATGCCGAGGACGAACAAACCGAAATTTCTTTTGATGAGGCTAGAAAACTCGATCCCGAAGTACAACTTGGTGATGAGCTTGGCGAGAAGATGGATGATATTTCCGATCTGGGCCGAATCGCAGCCCAGTCTGCCAAGCAGGTGATCATTCACAGAATGAAGGATGCCGAACGGGAAGTCATATATGACATGTTCAAAGATCGTATCGGTGAGGTAGTAAGTGGGATAGTGCAGCGTTTTGAACGGGGAAACATGATAGTCAACCTAGGCCGGACCGATGCGATTTTGCCTAAAGATCAGCAGATTCCGAAACGTTCTTTTAAACAGGGTGACCGTATCAGGGCATATCTGAAAGAAGTTCGACAGACCAGCCGCGATTCGCAGCTGATTTTGTCCAGAACCTGTGATGAATTTCTTGATAAACTCTTTCAGTTGGAAGTCCCTGAAATGGCTGAAGGGATCGTTCGGGTAATGGGAGTGAGCAGGGAGCCGGGATTTCGTGCCAAAATAGCTGTCAGTTCTTCCGAGGGAGATGTCGATCCGGTAGGGGCCTGTGTTGGTATGAAAGGTTCCCGTGTGCAAAATGTCGTGCAGGAATTACAGGGTGAGCGTATTGATATTGTTACCTGGAGCCCTGACCCTGCCAAATATGTATATAACGCTCTGGCGCCGGCCCATGTAAGTATGGTTATGGCCGACGAGGATGCTAAATCGCTTTTGGTTGTTGTGCCCAATGATCAACTTTCGCTGGCCATTGGTCGGCAGGGGCAGAATGTCCGGCTAGCTTCAAAGCTAATTGGCTGGCGAATCGACGTTAAAAGCGAACAAAGATATAATAATTTGTCGGACGAAGGGTATCAGTCCTTATTGAAGCTTCAGGGAGTTGATGAGGCCCTGGCTGATCAACTGTTTGCCAAAAATATTTCTTCTACGGCAGTAATGGCCAAAAAGAGTGTGGAAGACCTTATCGTCATACGGTCAATCAATGAAGAATTTGCGGAAAGACTGATAGAACAGGCGAAGTTGATACCTTTTGCGGCAAAAGAAAAACCACAAAACGAGGTAGTTGAAGCGAGTGAACCTGAGATTGAGTCAAAGGTGGCGGAAGCAGGTAATGAAATCGATACTCCGACAGGAGCGGTGCCGGAAAAGCAAGAGATAGTGCAAACCGATCCAGTAGACAATCCTGACGAATGATGACGCCATTACGAACCTGTTGCTCATGCGGTACGAAGAAGCCAAAGCACTCGTTACAGCGTTTTGTCTGGAAAAATGAAATGATAGAGCCCGACCCGAAACAAGTACAACCGGGAAGAGGAGTCTATTGTTGTAAGGATGAGCAATGTTTTCGGTTCTTCTTGGACAAGAAAAAAAAATGGAAAAGATTGTTTCGTCTTTGTACATAGGGATTTAAAATGATTCATCAAAGGTTGAGCGGATATGATCTCCTTCGTAGTTGATGGATGAAATGACTGTTGCGAAGCAATACGGGAGTAAAGGATGAGTAGAATCAGGGTGTATGAGTTGGCCAAGGAGGCCGGCATGAGCAGTAAAGCGTTGACGGATAAATTAATTGAACTTGGCTTTGACATAAAAGGCCATAGTTCATCTGTTGACGACGAAACAGCTGAAACGATTCGAAATACTGTTTTGAAATCGGCAAATACCGAGCTTGTTGAAAAGCGTATTGATAGCGATAAAGACGGACCAACTTTGATAAGGCGTAGAGCAACGGTCATAAGGCGAAGAGCAAAGGCACCTGAGGAAACCGGGGAAGCCCAGCCAGGAGATGATCTGGCTGCCAAAAAGCTCGAGGAACAGGCTACCGGAAGTGAGATATTCAAGAAGGAAAAAACTGAAGATATTTCTCCGACTAAAACTATTCCCCCTGCAAAAGAAGCAACCTTCACTCCTGAAGAGCCTGCAGCACCTCAGGAAATTTCAGCTGACACACCAGCTGCAACCCAGGCAAATCGGGCGGAAACTGGAAATGAAGAGAACAAGGTAACAGGAAAAATTCCTGACACGGAAAAAGAGGAAAAACTAGGAGAAGAACCGGCTGATATGACGACCAGTGCTGCCCCTGATGAGCTAGTCAGTGATTTAGCTCCGGATGTAGTGGAGCGGAAGGATGAGCCCAAAAAACCAATTGCTGTGCGACCCGCGAAGAAAGGGAAACAACCTCCACAGAAAAAACCAATGGCAAGGGTAGTGCGTACCATTGAGTTGCCTGAACTGGAGGACCAGACTACGGTTCGTCCAGCAAAGAAAAAAGTGGGGAAACCCGTTCAGCCGAGACAGCAGGAAGCACTTTCTTCGAGAATTCCTATCTCTCCTGCGGCCGATGATGCCGGGCGAGTCAAGAAAAAAGGCAAAAAAAATATTCCGCTGAAAGAGGATAAGATCATTGAATCCCGTCGTGGAGTAAAGAAAGGGCAGAAAAATGTAAAATTCACCCATTTTGCCCAAGATTATCAGGGGGCAGAAGGTGGGCGTCGAGGGAAGAGAAGCAAAAAAGCGGCTAAGGTCGTCTCTCCCCCTGCTGAAATGAAAGCAAGTAAGAAACGATTTAAAGTTTATGACAGCATTACCGTAGGTGATCTGGCTCAGAGGATGAAAGTCAAGGCAAGTGATGTAATCGCTAAACTGATGGGACTGGGTGTGATGGCCACCATCAATCAATCCGTTGACACGGAAACTGCCATCTTGATAGCCGCTGATTTCGATTATGAAGTCGAGCAGGGAATCACCGAAGAAATCGGCATGCAGTTGTTTAACGAGTCCGAGGAAGGGGGGGTGAAAAAAACAAGGTCGCCGGTAGTTACGGTAATGGGCCATGTTGATCACGGAAAAACCTCAATCCTTGACGCTATTAGAAAAACAGATGTAGCGGAAGGGGAGGCCGGCGGCATTACCCAACATATAGGTGCTTACCATGTACGATCGTCGTCCGGGGACGTTACCTTTGTCGATACCCCTGGACATGCTGCGTTTACCGAGATGCGATCTCGTGGTGCTCAGGTTACCGATATTGTTGTTCTGGTGGTTGCAGCCGATGATGGCGTCATGGATCAGACTCGGGAGGCTATCCATCATGCTCAGGCGGCCGAAGTTCCCATTCTTGTGGCGGTCAATAAGATAGATAAGGATAATGCCGATATAGATAGAGTTAAACGAGAACTCTCTGAACTAAATCTCATGCCCGAGGATTGGGGCGGTGATACAATTTATTGTGAAACCTCGGCCAAGAAAAATATAGGCATTGATAATCTTCTTGAATCTATTCAGTTACTAGCAGAAGTACTTGAGTTGCAGGCTGACGCCAGCAGAAAGGCAAGAGGCCGTGTTATCGAAGCCCAGCTGCATAAAGGCAGGGGACCTGTGGCAACCGTTCTTATTCAGGACGGGACGTTACATCTTGGCGAATACTTTGTCGTTGGACAATTCAGCGGAAAAGTCAGGTCCATGCTCGATGATAAGGGGAGAAAAATTAAAGAAGCCGGACCGTCGATTCCTGTAGAAGTTCAAGGATTGTCGGGTGTGCCGAGTGCCGGTGACGAATTTATCGTTGTATCTGATGAAAAGATGGCAAGAAGCGTATCCCAGGTGAGATCCCTCAAGGCCCGGGAGACCGAACTTGGTGCCAACAGCAAAATTTCGCTCGACAAACTGTTTGAACAAATGAGCGAAGGAGACGTCCAGGAGCTTCGGGTCGTGCTAAGGGCAGATGTTCAAGGTACTCTGGAGGCTTTTGCCAAGGCTGCTGAAGACCTGTCCACCAAAGAAATTAAAGTGAAAATTCTGCATGAAGGTACAGGAACAATAACGGAATCGGATATTCTTCTGGCTTCTGCTTCTGATGCCATCATCATTGGGTTCAATGTCAGAGCAAGTACCAAGGTCAAGGAGTTGGCCGTAAAGGAAAATGTCGATGTCCGTTCCTATGATGTTATCTACCACGCCCTGGATGATATACGGAAGGCAATGGTCGGCATGCTCGAACCCACGTTTGAGGAAGAGGTTATCGGACTTGCCGAGGTGCGTGAGATTTTTAGTGTACCGAAGGTTGGAACAATCGCCGGCTGTTCCGTGGTCGATGGAAAAATTCTTCGGACTGCAAAAGTAAGGGTATTACGAGACGGTGTTGTAATCTACACCGGCAAGATAGAATCTCTCAGGAGATTCAAGGATGATGTTAAAGAAGTAGCATCCGGCTATGAATGTGGTATCGGCGTTGAGAAGTTCAACGACATAAAGGTCGGAGACCATCTCGAAGCTTTTGTAATGAATGAAATCGAAGCAACCCTCTAATCAAAAAGGTTATACTGTGTCAAGCTGGGATCCGAAACAAACGCTTGATTCCATCGGGATTGGTGGAAAAAAAGAGCAAAAACGTTCATCACGAGTGGCGGAAGCCATCCGAAATGAACTGTCTATACTTTTAATCAGTAAGGCTCAGGATCCGAGGCTTCGGAACGTCAATATTTCACGGGTGGAGGTTCCTGAGGATTTAAGCCTTGCCCGGATATTTTATACTGTTCTGGGGGGACCGAAAGAAGCCAAAGAAGCAGGTGTCGGTTTAGAGAAGGCAAAAGGTTTTATGAGAAGTCATATCGCCAAGACGCTCAATTTACGCTTTACACCAGCTCTTCAGTTCCGATATGATAAAGTCATGGAAAAGGTAGCTGAGCTGGATCAAATTTTTCAGGAAATTGCCAATGAAAGAAAATCCCAAGAGGATGATTCCTGAGAGAATTATTCGGGATACCAGAACGATAGACAATATCGTTCTTTTTACGCATACACATCCGGATGGAGATGCTTTGGGATCGATGTTCGGTTTAGCGGATATCCTTGAAGCTCTTGGCAAGAATGTATTCTGTTATTTAGAAGAACCAGTCTCCCACCTCTATGACTTTTTGCCTGATATACACAAAGCTCATATCAGGCTTGAGGAGTATAGATCATTTGTCACTGCCGCCGGAGACAATATAATGAGTATTGCCCTCGACTGCGGAGACGATGATCGACTTGGCAAATTCAAGCATGTATTTTTAGAAAACTCGCCTTTTGTGGTTATTGATCACCATCAGTCCCACAGGGAGTTCGGAACAGCCGGTTGGGTCGAAACCGGGCGTTCCTCAACCGGTGAAATGGTGTATGAACTGGCTTTGGCCCTGAATGCCCCGATCAGCTACAACTGTGCCTATAATCTCTATGTTGCGATCTGTACGGATACCGGATCTTTTCGTTATGAGGGTACCGGACCTAGAACTATGCAGATTGTCGCCGAGCTTCTTCAAAAGGGAGTGCATCCAGAGGAAGTCAGCAGCCATCTTTATGATAATTTCAGCAGAGAGCGATTGAAACTGATGGAGCTGGTACTCTCGACATTATGTACCTTTGAGGATGATCAGATTGCCTTTATGCATGTGTCGAATCAGATGCTGGAAGAGAGCGGCGCGACGTTGCAGGACGTCGAAGGTTTTATAGATATGCCGAGATCTCTTCGAACCGTCAAGGTCGCCGTTTTAATAAAAGAAGCCAGTGATGATGTTATTGCCGTCAGTCTTCGGGCGAAGGGAGAATGTGACGTTGCAGAAATAGCCAAGCAGTTTGACGGCGGAGGTCATCGAAATGCCGCTGGATTTCGACGCACTGGAAAATCTATCGAGCAGGTGCGTAAGGAAGTGAAAAGCGTACTCTCTCAAGCATTAATTGAGGGACACTGAATGCTTCTTTCGATAAATTACCTGCTCTGATCGTTGAGAATAATGGCTCTGATAAATTCGCCTGAATTTGAGGCCGGGGTTTTCCTCGTTGATAAGCCTGCCGATATAAGTTCATTTAAGGTGGTGAGTAGAATGCGGCGGATTCTGGCAATAAAGAAAGTCGGCCACGCCGGCACGCTTGATCCCTTTGCCACCGGCTTGTTGATTGTGGCTGCCGGCCGACCGGCCACCAGGCTTATCTCGCAGTTTATGGAAGGGGAAAAGGAATATCTGGCTACTCTTCGACTAGGTGTTGAAACCGAGACTCATGATACCGAAGGTGTGGTGACTGCCCGTAACCGGGTGAGTCCGATATCAAGAAGTGAAGTGGAAGATTGCCTGCAAAAATTTAAAGGCCGACAAATGCAGGTGCCGCCGGCATATTCTGCACTGAAACACAAAGGGAAACCACTCTACTACTATGCTCGTAAAGGGGTTGAGATTGTCAAGGACCCGAGGCAGATCGACATCAAGACGCTCGAGCGAACCGATGAATATCAAATTCTCTCCGGGGAAGAAGCGAGTCTTGGTATACGGGTTGTCTGTAGTAAAGGTACTTATATCAGGACTCTGGCAGCAGATATCGGCAGGAGTCTCGGCTGTGGAGCACATCTCGTGCAATTACGCAGGACCAGGAGCGGCTGTTTTACAATTGACGATAGTTTGACCTGGGAAGATTTAAACAGTCATGATGCATTTGATCACTGCATCCGTAAGATGATAACTGTCGAAAAGGTATGTAAACTATTGCAATAATCACTGGAGTTGGCTAGTCTATCCGGAATGTTTATTATATCCTTATCGGATGAGACAATTTGCGAGCCTCGCATATGAAGTTTTTCACTTAGCCATCTGAAAATTTAAGTTTTTACGAGTTTGTTAATAAAGGTATTCCCCAGGAAAGGAGATAATTATTTTCCCCGTTTCCAGGCACCAACATAAAGTATCTAGCTGGTTTGCAGGATTCGCCACCAAATTCGCAGACCTATTGTTGTAAGGAGTAAATAGTCAGCTTTAAAGACTATGAGTAATGTGAAGCAATAATTAACTATCAGGTATTTACCTATACAGTTTCAGGAGGATTGTCGTGGCACAGTCAGCAGTCAGCAAAAGTGAAATAATCGAAAAATTCAAGATCCATCCGACCGATACAGGTTCATCCGAGGTACAGATTGCGCTTTTAACCGATCGCATTCAATATCTTACAGAACATTTTAAGGTACATCAAAAGGATCATCATTCAAGACAAGGGCTACTTAAACTCGTCGGGCAGCGACGAAATCTCCTTGATTATCTGAAGAAAAAAGACGTCAACAAGTACAGAACAATACTGCAGGAACTTGGTCTGCGTAAATAGATTTTGTCGCCGGCAGGTTCACGATTCACTTGTTGACCTGGGCATAGTGCCATCTTTTTTACCTCAAACAGCCCTTTAGTTTTGGATCTGTTTGAGGTTTTTGTTGTTTAAGGAAGTCCGAGAAAATAGAGCATACGGGGCTGGTGGATAATCCAGTCGGATAATTTGGCGCTGCGCCTTTCCCTGATGCTAACCATCTGGAGAAAATATGTTTAATAAAGTAGAAACCGAAATTGGTGGAAAAAAAATATCCATCGAAACAGGGAAAATTGCCAAACAGGCATCAGGATCTGTCGTTATACGTTCAGGAGAAACAATGGTGCTGGTCACCGTGGTCGGTGCAGGCAAAGCCAAGACGGAAGCGGATTTTTTACCTTTGACGATCGAGTATCAAGAAAAACTTGCATCGGTTGGAAGAATTCCAGGGAATTATTTCCGTCGTGAAATCGGCAGACCAAGTGACAATGAAGTGCTTACCTGTCGCATCATCGACCGTCCTTTGCGTCCTCTCTTTCCAAAGGGATATTCTGCGGAAACACAGGTCATTGCAACTGTTCTTTCGGCGGATCAAAATACGCTACCCGATGTTCTGGCACTAACCGGAGCTTCATGTGCCTTGACTGTTTCCAATGTCCCATTTGATGGACCGGTCGCGGGAGGTCGGGTCGCATATATCGACGGCAAGTATCTCCTTAATCCTACCATTGCTGAACTGGCAAAGTCTTCCATGGATATTGTAGTCGCCTGTACCCGGAAAGCAGTGGTTATGGTTGAAGGCAAGGTTGACGAGCTAAGCGAGGACGAGGTTCTTTCCGGCATTTTTTATGCTTTTGAGCAATTGCAACCGCTCATCGATATACAGGATGAATTAAAGAAATCCGCAGGAAAAGAAAAAGCTGTGGTCGAAACTCCAGAGATGGATGATGCTCTGCTCGCGAAGGTACGCGAAGTGGCAGCAGCGGGAATGGAGAAGGTTTTCAACACCTCCGACAAACTGGAAAGAAGCAAGGTCTATGACACACTGAAGGACGAAGTGATTGCCGCGTTGGATCCCGAAGGGGAAAAGAGTGGGGAAATAATAGAATTGCTCTCCTCCTATAAAAAATCTTTCATGCGGGACAAGATCGTTAACAGCGAAATCAGAATTGGTGGAAGAAAATTTAATGAGATAAGGGAGATAAGCTGCGAAACTGAATATTTGCCACGTGCACATGGCTCAGCACTGTTCACCCGGGGGGAAACTCAGGCACTGGTGACCACAACGCTCGGCAGTGAGCGCGACAAACAGCGAGTGGAAACTCTCCAGGGAGAACAGGTTTTGCGCTTTATGCTGCATTACAATTTTCCCCCATACTGCGTTGGTGAAGCGCGTTTTTTACGGGGACCATCCCGTCGTGACATTGGCCATGGTAATCTTGCCACCCGTGGACTCGAGGCCGTACTTCCTGCAGAAGAAGATTTTCCCTATTCAATTAGGGTGGTTTCCGAGGTGCTTGAATCGAACGGCTCCTCATCCATGGCCACGGTGTGTGGAGGAAGTATGGCTATGATGGATGCCGGTGTGCCGCTGAAAAGACCGGTGTCCGGTATCGCAATGGGCTTGATAAAAGAAGGGGAAAAAGTTGTTATCCTTTCTGATATTCTAGGTGATGAGGATCATCTCGGCGATATGGATTTCAAGGTTGTCGGCACCAGCGATGGTATTACTTCGTTACAGATGGATATCAAAATTGATGGGGTTGACCGGGAAATTATGGGCAAAGCCCTGGCACAGGCAAAAGAGGGACGTGTCCATATCCTGGCTGAGATGATGAAGAGTATCACAAAATCCCGGGATCAGGTCGTAGATCATGCTCCGAAATATATGGTTCACAAAATTAACCCTGATAAAATTCGAGATATTATTGGACCTGGCGGTAAAATTATCAAGGAACTTTCAGCTGAATTTGACGCCAAGATTGAAGTTGAGGATTCGGGTCTGATCAAAATATTTGCTCTGAGTGGTGAACTTGCCGATGCCCTTGTGGCAAAAGTTAAAGCGATTACCGCTGAAGCTGAAATTGGTGCGGTTTACAAGGGTACTGTAAAAACCATCAAGGATTTTGGCGCATTTGTGGAGATTCTTCCGGGTACCGATGGACTTGTGCATATTTCTGAGTTGGATACCAAACGAGTTGCTAAAGTCACTGATGTAGTCAAGGAAGGTGATATCATTGAGGTCAAGGTTCTCGATGTGGACAATCGCGGCAGGATACGTCTAAGCCGTAAGGCTCTTATGGAAGAATAGTAAACAATCTGTTGATTGAGTGTTTATAAGCCGACTTCTTTTGAGGGAGTCGGCTTTTTTAATAACAACTAAGTATACAGGGCTCCCGAAGACGGTTAACAGTATGGACCAAATAGAAGTGAAGGTATGCTGGCTTGTACCGGAAAATGAACGTGATCTACCCCTTCCAGGCTATGAAACAACCGGCGCGGCAGGCATGGATGTACGGGCATGTATTACAGGTGACCTGACAATACCGCCCGGTGGAAGAATTCTTGTGCCAACCGGCCTTTGTGTTGGTCTGCCGCCCGGATATGAATTGCAGGTGCGGCCGCGTAGTGGTCTGGCTATTAACCACGGAGTGACCATCCTTAACAGTCCCGGGACGATTGATGCCGATTATCGCGGTGAGGTGAAAATTGCTTTAATCAACCTCAGCAAAAATGCTTACACCATACATAGAGGAGATCGTATTGCCCAGCTTGTCTTGGCACCCGTACTGCAAGCTGTATTTATGGAAGTTGCTTTTCTTGAAAAAACTGAACGAGATTCCGGTGGCTTCGGACATACTGGAGTCTGAGACCCGTGCGCTTTTCTGTGTTGGGCAGCGGAAGCCGAGGCAACTCCGTCTTTATAGAAAGCGGAAAAACCGGAATCCTGATTGACGCAGGATTTTCCGGGAAAGAAATCGAAGCACGATTGATTTCAATCGGGCGTGATTTATCGAATGTTCGTGCAGTATGCCTAACCCATGAACATAATGATCATATTCGAGGAGTCGGGGTCATCTCAAGACGATGTAAAATTCCAACCTATAGTAATAGCGGGACGTTTGCAGCCGGGATACATAAAATGGGGAAACTGTTTTCCCTCTTGGAATTTGAGACGGGGGATTTCCTGGAGATAGACGATCTCCAGGTTCGATCATTTCGGATTTCCCATGATACCGCGGATCCCGTGGGATACGTGGTGAGTAACGGCAAGAAAAGTATTGGCTATTGCACGGATACCGGCAAGATTTCTCATTTGATAAGCAGCAGGCTGGCTGGATGCAACGGTCTTGTCCTGGAGTTCAATCACAATCTCGAAATGTTGAAGAACGGGCCTTATCCTTTGCATCTGCAGCAGCGGATCCGATCCAGTCAGGGACACTTATGCAATGAGGACGCCGCTCAACTACTGGCCGATCTTTTTGGAGATCATCTTCGAACAGTTGTTCTTGCACATCTGAGTGAAACGAATAACACTCCAGATCTTGCACAGAAAGCGGCGATGCACTCTGTTCAGGATTGGGGAGATGCCTCACTTATTGTTTCGTCCCAGGATACAGCTACTGCACTGATCCAAATATAATATAAATTCTTGAGGTCATACTCAAGAAGAACGGAATTTCCCGGTTGGTAGCCAAGTTACCGATTATTTTGATTTAGGCAAAAGAATCCTCTTGTCCTTGTCCCTTTTGGGATTTGGTTTATAGAGGATAATCGTCTTTCCTATCAACTGAACTAAAGCACTTGCCGTCTGATCGGCGATAGCTATCGAGGTACTGTGCTTTTCCAGCCCGCAATTATTGCCGATTTTAACCTTTATCAGCTCATGGTTCATGAGTTCGTTCTTGATGGTTTCCACAACTCCGGGGCTTAATTCTTCCTTGCCTATCTGGACAAGTGGATTAAGGGGATGGGCAAGACCTTTGAGATATTGCTTCTGCCGGGTGGTCAAGACAGGGGCAAGCTGAGCCTTATTTTCGGACATTCAATTGTTTCCTTCTTAAGATAACTGCTAATATGTTTTATTTATTTAAATTAACCGACCAGGTTCTTAAAGATCTCATAACCGCCAACCCAGGTGCCGATAGCAGAGCCGAGACCTGTGAGGATAAATACCAGAAATACCCTGAGGAGTCGATTCTTCCACCAACCTGTGAATGAACTTATATCTTCACCGGCCGATTCAAATTCCCTCACAACAGGAGGGCAGGTCAAAACCTGGATAAAAGCAGTGACATAACCGGCTCCGATTACCGGAGTAAGACTGGTGATGGGGGCGGAGGCAAAGGCGCTCAACGTCGTCAAAGGATGGGCGAGCGCCAGCAGGGCACCGAGAGAGGCGGGAATGCCATTGGCCAGAATCCAGTAGAGTATATTATCTCCTGCCACAGACGCCCCTTTCTGATAGGCGATAACCCCAAGAGAACCGAGTATCAGCAATGGAATGGCCCAGCCGACAATTTTATATCCCCTTGAAATAGGGGGTATAAGGGTTATTTCAGCAATTTTATGCTTGTTGTCTGCATCAAAGATCTTCAGCATGCCGGCAATATGGCCGGCGCCTACCACCGCGACGATTTTCTTACCGGGAGACGATTTGATTTTTTCGACAAGATAAAGATCCCTCTCGTCAATCAATACCCGTTTCAGATCGGGTAAAGTTTCACCCATCTCGTCCATCAATTCGGTTAGTACATCTTTTTGTTTAAGTTCCTGGAGTTTTTCCTCTGATATCTCACTCTTATCAAAGAGGCTGGCCAGCAGCGAAGCAAGCAGATATCCTTTTTTCAGGAAAGAAGTAGATTTCCAGGCACGCCGAAGAGTGATACGCACATCGCGATCACAAAGGGAGAGCGGGATCTGCAGCTCCTTGGCCGTTTGAGCGGCCATCAGCAACTCCGCTCCCGGAGTAACACCGAGTTTTCCGCCAAGCCTCTTTTGGTATGAAGCCATGAGAAGACTGATGAGCAGGGTGGATAGCTGTTTATCTTTAATAATTGTTTTTAAATCAAGAGACTCCCACTGTTTTTTTTGGGTGAGTGCCTGATATCGCTTATCATCGAGTTCCAGACAGACACAATCAGGGAGTTCCTGTTCAATAACTTTTTTTACCAGGAACACGGATTCCTGGGAAATGTGAGCGGTACCCACCAAAATAACTGTTTTATCAGTTTGTTCGACAAAATGTACATCAGCTCCATAGTCGCAGTGGGAAGGTGAAGGAGTGTCTATTGTTGGCATGATGATCTTCTTTTGCTGATTGTCTAAAGGCCGGCCGGCTCGCATAATTTAGGTAAACGATTCCCGCAGAGGATGAGCCTTAACTGTTTCCGGCTGCAACCAAGGTAGGCATTGATCAGGTCTTTGTCATGCAAAATTCGGAGAGGCGAATGATAATTGCTAAAGGTGTTTTGATTTATACCTTCTTGAGTTTCAGCTGAGAGCCGGAATGAATCAAATTGGATTTTAGGTTATTCCATTTTATAAGGTCAGCTGTCGAGACACTGAACTTTTTGGATATAGTCCAGAGTGAATCGCCATTTTGAACATCATACCATTCAAATACGGCATCGTATATTGCTTTTTTGGATTTCTTTTTGTCTGCCTTAAAGTAGGCGACGGAAGCCTGATTATCCTTACTGCCGGGATTGCCGGAGTGTACGGATTCATTCTCGACCAGGGAGTTTTTGCCGGATTCAATATAGAGAGCGAGTTGCTGACCTGCCCGTATAGCATTCACATTTTTTAATCCGTTCCAGCCTACAATCATTTCCGGGGGTACATTGTACTGTTTGGCTATTTTGGAAAGGGTATCGCCAGGTTTCACCAGATGGAGGATCAGGCTATCCCTGTAGGCTATTCTCGCCTGCGTCGCTCCTTCCGGAAGGAGCCGATAGGTAATGGTCCTGTATGGGATCCTGAGATTCCGGCCATAAGCCAATTTGCCGCTGCGCAGAGCGTTTGCTTTCAGGAGGGTTACTTTGTTGATGTTGTATTTTCTGCAGATACTCTTAAGGGTATCGCCTTTTGCAACCTTATGGGTTTTGTAGCCGGTGCTGACAACGGCATGCAAACGGGAAAGGTTTTTAGAAGCAAGTTTTGCGGTCGCTTCCGGAATTTTTATCACAAATTTCTTTCTATTGAGTGGTGTTTTTCCAAGCCGAAGATCTTGATTCAACCGTTGTATTTCCTCGGTTGTGCTGTTTGTGATGAGTGCAATGGCTTCAAGGCTCATGCCCGGTCCTACCGTGAAGGTATCAAAACGAAGAGGCTCACGATAGTTGATGTTGGTAAAACCATATTTTTCAGGGTCCTTGGCTATTAACAGCGCAGCGATGAGTTTTGGCACATATCGTTTTGTTTCCAGGTGCAAATGATCTTTACTGGCCAACTCCCAGAAATTGTCGACCTTATACTTTTTTAAGCCGCTGCGAATCGTACCTGGTCCGCCATTGTATGCAGCAACAGCGAGATACCAGTCATCGAATTCTTTATAGAGGTCTGAAAGATATGATACAGCCGCCTTGGTGGACTTGATTGGATCCCGTCGTTCATCCAGATATTTGTCGATATGTAAATCGTATTGCTGGCCGGTTGCCTGCATGAATTGCCAGAGTCCGATCGCGTTGGCACCGGAGCAGGCCCGCTCATTATAGCCGCTCTCGATCATTGCCAGATAAACCAAGTCTTTTGGCAGGCCGGCCTCTTCGAGTTCTTTTTCAATCATTGGTCGATAAATAGTGGACCTGGCCAGCCAGCGGCGAAATTCATTTCTCTGTTTATTTTGAAAAAGATCCAAATACATGTCGACTTTCTTATTCAGCACTACTGGAAAGTCAAAAACATTGTCAGATACGACAATCTCTTCCGAGGACGATTTTTCATCCCAATTTCCTGTTTCGTTCAAGGCGTTCAACTCTTCGTCGAGACATACTTTAGGTTCTATATTTTCAAGTTGTTTGTCGTATAATTCAGCCTTGGTATCATCCGAAGTGTCCCAGATTGTAAAATCGGGTATTACACTAAAATTATTGTCATTTGCACAACTTGAAAGAAAGATTGCTAAGAATAACAGAATAAGGCCTTTGATAAGCGTTTGAGATATGTGAGTCATTTGTCGAAGTGCTAGTCGTCCGTGGCAGGAGAGGATCTGAAAAAGACCGGCAATTTCGTAATTAGCCTGTTGAGATATGTCGGCTAACCAAGTACATTCTTACCTGTCCGGTTGATAATATCGAGCTATATAAAACCTAAAAGCTGAGCAATTGCAAGGTTAATACCCCATTAACTCCTCAGAGTTATTCTATATCCAGTTGGATGCATTTTACAAAAGAAAATATTTAAAAAAGATGTTTAAGAAATTATTGATAATTGTAACAGCAACTTGCGCCATATCGGTGGTGGCCCTATTGGGATCGGTTTATTGGCTGGTTGTCGCAGAACCGGGTGATGAGATTCAGATAGAGAATATCCAAAAGATCCTTGGCAAGGAAAGCCAGGTCTTCTATAGCGACGGGAAAACAAAACTGGGAGTATTTTTCGATACGGCACATCGTCAATATGTTTCATATGAGGATATTCCCAAGAATTTTGTTTATGCCATGGTAGCGTCTGAAGACAACAGATTTTTTCAGCATTTTGGTTTCGATATCATAGGCATCGGCCGGGCAATGATTAAAAACATTCTGGCTGGACGAGTGGTTCAGGGTGGGAGTACGCTGACCCAGCAAACCGCAAAAAATCTCTTTAAACGAACTGAAAGGTCGATTGAGGCAAAACTCAAGGAACTCCTGTTTGCGCTGAGACTGGAATATCACTATCCGAAAGAGAAGATCTTTGAGTTTTACGCAAATCAGTTTTATGTAAGCGGCAATGGACGCGGGCTTGGAGTCGCGGCCAGATATTATTTTGACAAAAGTCCACACGAATTGTCGCTGATTGAATGCGCATTTATTGCGGGAAGTGTGAAAAGACCTAATTATTACAATCCATTTATCAAAAAGACGGAACAGGCATCAGAGCTTGCCCGGACGCGTGCCAAAACCCGGTTGAAATATGTCCTGAATAAAATGCTGGATCTGGGCATGATAGATGTTCCCACTTATGACCAAGCGCTTCAATCGGAAATTGAATTTAAGAAAGGTAAAGTCGGTTATGATCTTGATTATGCAATGGAACTGGTTAGAGATGCCGTTTCTTCAACCGAGGTTCTCGATGCGCTTGAGGCCCATGACGTAACGAATATCGCCACCTCCGGAGTTCGTGTAATAACCACGATTGATCGGGAGCTTCAGGTGAACACCCTGTCGATTCTGCGCGGAGAACTCTCCAGATTGGATGTACGTTTGAGAGGTTATGAACGTAAGGAGGTACAGGATGAGTTGGCTGACCTCGATTATACCGGTGATTCCGCGCTGCAAAAAGGGGCCTTTCTGTTCGGGCATATCGAAACCATCGAGGGCAAGGGGGACGATATTCGAATTTTAATCTCTCTTGATAAAAAATTGGGTCAAGGGGTTATAGATTCAGAAGGGCTTGCCGGGCTGGTTACGGCGAGGTTGAAATGGCAGAAAAATCGCTGGAGTGAAACGGAAAAAGGCGACCAGGCCAAATTAGTGAGCCAATTGCAGCCTGGCGACAAGGTTTGGGTGAGTGTCCGCGAAGTAACCCAGGATGGGCCGGCGTTGCTGGAATTACAAAAATATCCGCAAGTGCAAGGGGGAGCTCTGATAATGAAAGACGGTGCCATAAAAGGAATGGCAGGCGGCACTGAAAACCGTTTTTACAATCGGGCTATCCAGGCTAGACGGACTATGGGATCGGCTTTTAAACCGTTGGTGTACACAGCCGCGCTGCAGCTTGGCTGGAACAGTGCCGATAATTTGAATAACCGCCGGAACGTTTTTGTTTACCACAATCAACCCTATTTCCCAAGGCCGGACCATATCAGTCCGTATGATTGGGTATCCATGAGCTGGGCCGGAGTGCACTCGGAGAATGTTGCCTCTGTCTGGTTGTTGTCGCATCTTTGTGATCAGCTGTCCCCCGAGCAGTTCGTTGAGGTTGCCAATAAGGTCGGGCTGGGGCCCAAGACTGTCGATGGGCAGGAAGAACCCTATAGGAGTTACCGGACAAGAATTCGAGATCAATATGGCATCAATATCAATCGTGACGTCTTGAGGGCCTCCGCGTATCGTCTTGCTGTCAGCAACCTGGAGACGGATTTCATCTTTGATGGGATGATGAAAGACTACGAACAATTGAAACAGTTGCCATATGGTTTGAATTATGATGATTTTACTCAGGAAGTTGATAATGAAATAACTGAGCAGAGGGCAAAACTGTCTAATTATGAACTTGGTGAACTGAAATTACGAAAAAGTTTACTGGCGAATTGCTATCTTGCACTCGAGCCGCTCAGAAAAGAACTGGCAGCCTATAAATCATTCGTTGAACCAAACGGAGGATTTACCGAGGAGAATGGCATAGATTCTTCTGATCCCGCATCACTGTATGAAGACAGACAGACCGGTGATTTTTATTTCATGAAACGGCAGAACGTGCCGGGTAACCTCGTGCTGATGAATAAAGCTGAACTTCAGGACCATCTTGTTTGGTTGAATGATGAAGAGAAGAATCGATTCTGGGGAAAAATAAAGTTGAACGCGATCCTGTCCGTTGCAGCGTTTGACAAGGTAGCCGAGCAAACAGAATATGAGTATCAAAAACTAAACGATGAGCTGCCTTACAGCATGGAAGTTCTTTCTCAGGTAAAGGATTTTCGCATTACTGTCGGGCTTTACTATCTCATTAACTTGGCAGAGCACCTCGGCATAAAAAGCAGTCTTGAGCCGGTGCTCTCTTTTCCACTTGGATCAAATG
This sequence comes from uncultured delta proteobacterium, assembly GCA_963835305.1. GTDB lineage: Bacteria > Desulfobacterota > Desulfobulbia > Desulfobulbales > Desulfocapsaceae > Desulforhopalus_A. Next base: position 380,887 of record CAWIEU010000001.1, on the reverse strand, counting down.
TTGTTACCTTGCTGGAAGCCACGAGGATGTATGAAGGTCTGGTTACCGGGCAGGTTACGTTTTTTGGAGATAATAAAGATGACGAGAGTGCCGACTCGATGGCGATTTTGGATCGCATCGAGTCCGCCGAGGGTGAAATCCTCTTTCGACCGAAAAGGGTCAGAAAACAAGTGGTAGAAGCAAAAGTCCGCATGGCTATTAGTAATATTCTGGAAAATGTTGTTAAATTCGGTACAGGCCAAAGTGCAAGAAAAGAAGTCAGGTTTCAGGATAACGACCAGGGAACCGGTGCAAAAATCGCCGGTCTGAATCTTGCCGTTCCCTTGCTGGGAAAAACAGGTACAGCCAACAGATACACTAATGCTTCATTTTTTGGATACTTGCCAGGGGTTGCCGAAAACGGGACGGCAATGACTATTCTGGACGGGTATGCTTTAGGGGTATATGTAGGGTTTGACAACAATGACCCAATGCGGCGAAATTCAAGTCATATCAGTGGGTCGGCCGGTGCTTTACCGGCATGGAGCCAGATTGCCAATGTATTATTGCACGAGCAGGATTACGCAGGCCGACTTGATCCTGTGGATCTTTCCTTTTATGGTCTCGGGATTAAATGGGATGACTTGGGGCAGTTGAATGTTGCAGTTGAGCCGACACAGGGCGGCAAGGTAATAGAGCCTGTCATTCAGGTCAGCGACACAGCTCATACTCAACCATCCATCCTTACCTTTGGTAAAAAAACAGAGACTGGACGATTGATAATGGATAGAAATTATCAACCATTCTGGAAAACAGAAGCGGAGACCGCACAGTGATAAGAGAGGCGAGTTATCCTACCGGGAGAATAAATTGAAATTAATCATTTACTTTCAGGGAGATATCACCGATACTTGTCATTAGTAGAAACAAATCAACGCAAAATCGATCGAGAATAACTTATGAAAAAAATATACTGGGGTATAGTGGCAGCTTTATGTGCTATCAATTTGAGTGGTTGTGCCATCACGGAAAAGCCAACGGTTAGTTATCCCTCTCCAACAACCACCACCAGTCAGTCTTCACCTGTCTACAACCAGAGCAGGGATATCCGGGAGAACCAGAAACAACCAGAATATCCTGACACCTACGACCAACAACAAGACGTAGGTGAACACAAAGATATCGTTTCACCCTCTCTGACATATGTAAATGACAGAATATTTGAATACGGGCAAAAGCTCGATCGCTGGAAGGAACTGGATAAACAATCGGCTAACATGAATCTCAAAGAAGAAGATGCCGTACGGATGGTGGGCTGTTTTCGCAGCTTACAGGATGTCCTTAACGGTTACAGCGATCTGAGGTCGAAATTACTCCAGGCCGGTTCGGAAGGCGAGGCAACCAGAATTTACAATGATGATATATTCGAACTTCAGAAGAATGATATCGCTTTTCAGGAAAATTACTGTGGTCGTCTACTAGCGGATTCCGGAAATAAATATGCCGGAAGGAATCAATTGGCAGACGGAACCGATCTAACCGGTCTTGAATTCCAGATCGACAAATACGCAACCAATAAAGAGTACGAAGAAGTTGTCCAGGTTTGGCTGAAGATTCCCGAATCGCAACTTGGCCGGGTGCATCTGGGAACAAAAATTCTTTACGGTAACGCGCTTATGTACCTCCATCAGGAAGACAAAGCCGCGAAAATTTATCAGCAGGTCGTCGATCAAATGTCTGATTCGGACCAAAGAGGAAATGATCTGATTTCATTGCGGAAGGTATTGGCTGATCTCTATACAGCGTCCGGCAATTACAGATTGGCAGCTTCCGAATATAAAAGAATTTCTGAGGATTACCTGAAAGTTGGTCAACTGGAAGAATGGTCGAAGCTTCAATTGTCGCTTCTCGACAGGGCAAAGGACGGCACTCCGGAACTCAAGGCATTCTCCGAGATGCTCAGGAATTATCTGGGATTTATCCCCGATCGAGATGGGTATAAGGTAGCTTGGCAGGCAGAGAAATTTCAAGCCAGTTATCCGTATTCCCTCGTTACATCAAATGTGGATTTTATAAAGGATTCGGTAACAAAAGAAGCCGACAAATGGTTTAATGGCTTTATGGCTCAAGTGGATAAACTCGGACGTGAAAAGAAATTTGCCGATGCGCTTAAGCTGCTGGAATCCATGCCGACCGATATCATCGATACAGAGAAACAAATTAAGCTCAAGGCGAAGAATCAAGAGTTGTTAATGGCTGAAGCGGTTGAGAACGAAGCGAGCAAGATGGCTCGGATGCAGGATATGCAGGACCAGTGGAATAACGGCATGTTACTGGCAAATGGGAATAGATATGGAGAAGCTGTTGCTGTTTTTACCAAACTGTTGGGTACCGACTATTCCCAAAAAGCCGAGGCTAAGATAAAGGAATTATCATTAGAGGCAGCAAAAGCGGACAGAAGAAAAGCAGCTGATCTTTTTATCAGATTTACCAAAACCACCGACCAGGAAAGTCGTAAGAAACTCCTCGTGGAATCCCGTAAACTCTTGAAGAATATTCTGGTAAAATATCCTGATGTGGAAATTGCACCGAAGGTACGTGGCAATATTGAGCGAGTGGAGCAGGAAATGAATGCGATCGATCCCAATCTCATATCAATGTCCGATCAGGAAGAAACGCCGGCAATACAGAGTGATGGTGTTGACCGGGCATTCGCAGTGCCTGAAACAGTGCCTGAAGCCAAGACAATGATAAAAAACCAGACTCCTATAATAGAAAGCGATTTGGGAACCGGGAAAAATCAATAAAGACTCCGGTGATAATTAAAGAGGCCGCTCGTTTGTTAAATCGTGGAGATTCCAGACATCGGCCTTTTTTATTGTTTATTCTTTGAGTCGAATTTGTAGCTTACCATCCACGACTTTAATCGAATCCACACCATCAGCAAAGCTTTTCCAGAAACCACGATTTGATCCAAATTCTTTGACAAGATCTATGTTTTTGATTCCCCCCAACCAGGCATTAGGTATGGGAACCCCCATGAGACTTATACCTCGTAGTTTTATTACCGGTTTTCCTGCTCGATAAGCAAGTTCTGCTCCAGCTCTTACTTTCAGAATTTTTCCACCGAGCATTGGAAAATCCGGGTCGAGAGGAATGAGGAGTTTAATGCTGACCATATCTTCTGAAAGATCGATGGCGAATTTTCTGGCAAGGTTGGTGTTCTTTGCCACCATAGCATTCAGCTCACGTTCCGTGAAATTTATTTCCCGCGATGAACCTTCCTCTGTGTATCGTTCCGGTATCAAAGTTTGGTCTTTGGAGTAGTCATTCGAATTCGAAATCTGTGTGTTGGCCTTTTCAATTCTGTCGAGTTTTTCCTCCAGTTGCTGTTCTTCTTTTGGAGAAAGTTGGACAGGGGTGAAAGGAGAAGGGAAGAGTATTAATCTGATAGCAAGAGCTGTGGCAACGATAGCAACGGATATCGAAATGAGCAACATGCTCAACACCTGCTTTCCGGAAAATCCCTGCTTTGGTTTTTGTTGGTTCAATGGTTTTTCTGTCATAGTCTTACCTGTAAGTGTTCGGTATTCAGTTTAAGGCTTGAATTAAAAAATTAATGTAACATATTTTAAAGGCGAATGGCTCTCGACCGGCAGCGCCCTTTGCAATAATTTGCCCATTGGTAATCTTTTATAAGAACAGGGGAGAGTAATAAAAAAATGCGGCGTGCGCGCCTCGCATATGAAGCTTTTTACCTAGCCATCCAGAAATTTAAGTTTTTACGAGTCCATCAACATTCAGAGAGAGATGATTATGAAAAAAAAGGTGCTTGTTCCACTTGCCGAAGGTTTTGAAACAATCGAAGCGCTCAGTGTTGTCGATGTCTTTCGTCGAGCTGGAGCACATGTCGATCTTGCCGCAATAGGTGATACCTTACTGGTGATGTCATCCCACAATGTTCAGGTCATGGCCGACAAGCTCCTTGTAGATTGCATCGAAGAGAGCTATGACCTTGTTGTTCTCCACGGTGGGATTCCCGGAGCTGAAAATTTGAAGAAATCCTCGATTCTCACAGAACTCTTGAAAAAACAGAATAAAGAAAAAAAACTATATGGAGCTATTTGTGCCTCACCCGCAGTTGTTCTTGAACATCATGGACTGCTCAAGGGAAAGCGGGCCACCTGCCATCCGAACTTTGTCAATCAACTGAGTTCACAGGAAAAGGTGCATGAAAAAGTTGTCATAGACGGAAACTGCATAACCAGCAGAGGAGCTGGAACATCTATTGAATTTGGCCTGAATCTCATAGGCGTTTTAATGGGTGATGAAAAAAAGAAAGAAGTGGCTAAAGGTATGGCCATTGAACTGTAGATATGGTTTCTCCTAAGTAGTCCGGCAGCAGAAAATCGTTTCTTCTTCCGGTATCACTATTTCAGCTATGACCATTTTCCAACGAGTGGGCCAGAAGATCTTCTAAAGAGACAAAAGCCAGTGCAATTTCGTGGGTGGCTGCCAGATTAACCAGTGGTGCTGCACCATGTTCGAGAGCTTCTTTCCATCGAGTAGCACAAAGGCACCATCTGTCTCCGGGCTGTAAGCCCGGAAATCCAGCTATGGGAACAGGAGTCGACAGATCATTTCCCATGCGTTTGGAAAAATTCAGAAATTCCTCCGTTACCTGAACGCAAACTCCATGAATTCCGTAGTCATCGACGGTTACTTTACAAATCCCTTCACGGGTGAAACCAGTCATCGGATCTACACTGCAAACTTCCAGAGGGGTGCCGAGAACATTTTTGTTTTCTCTCATGTCGCCGTCCTTTTTTCCGCCCCTTTTTCATGACGTGAAATTAACTATTATAGTATATCATCTCATATTAGTAAGTGATTTCGGAGAAATGACAAATTATTTCTGCGTAGCCTCCTTCAGCAGAATCGCACGCAAAAGTCTGTAGGTGAATCCCCAGAGGTAGTAATCCTCGACGGGATAGGCCGGAAAAAGGCGGCCCGGCAGCATTTCAACACATTCATGACGTTCTATGTCCTGAAACTTCCGGGCGTTAAGCCAATACGCACTTCGTATCTCCCTTCGACAGAGAGTAAGGGGCGGATGATTTGGGATGGTAAACAGAAAAGGCTCTACCCAGAGTGGATTATGCAGTAAGTTTCCGGCTGCCTCGGGAGGAAGGCGCCGCTCCAGTTGTGCCGGATCCAGGAGAATTCCGGTTTCTTCTTCGGTTTCCCTGATACAGGTGGCTAAGAGATTGGGATCATTCTCATCTTTTCTGCCTCCGGGGAAAGAAAAATGGCCTGACCATGGATCTCCCGGATGATCAACTCTCCTCAGGATCAGAAAACTTTCGTGGGGAGTAAGGCTTCTTATGATGGCTACAGCGGCGGATGCCAATTTGAGTGGAGTCGACATGATTTTATTCAGACAGAAAGACTGTCGGTTGATGTTGGTTGAGGAGATAATCCCTTTAAATAAGGTACCTTCTTTTTTCAAATTTGCAACCGGGCCTCAAATTACAACCCCTTGGAGTCAGCGGATAGAAAACCGATAGAAAATCATTATACTATATTTGTTTGCCGGAAAATATTAGGTGCTCTATTGCAATACTATTATACTACATGGAGATCAGCATGAAACATGATGTAACCGTGTTCAGGCCGTACGAGTTTCAGGTAGGACAGAAAATTCGTATCGAAGGTACTAGACGTAATGGGGATTGGGAGATTGCGGCTATAGGAGAGCACACGATTACCCTGAGATGCCCTATTTCAAAAAAAGAATTTGAATGGGCTAAATTCTGTTACCTGGTCGAGGAAGAAAAAGGGGTGGAATGGCCCCGGCAATCCTAAATTTGGTGAAATCAATGTGCCTGCTGTTCTTTTCGTACCATACGACTCCCGGATACAGACTTGTTGTCGCGGCAAACCGGGATGAGTTTCTGTCTCGGCCGACTGCCCCATTGAATTTCCTTGACCAGGAAAAAACAATACTGGCAGGAAAGGATCTGCAGGCAGGCGGAACCTGGCTGGGCATCACAGCACAGCTTAAATTTGCAGCTATCACCAACTATCGTGAGCCGGCGGCATACAGGGAAGACGCTCCTTCCCGCGGCGGAATACTGCTGCAATATTTTACAAGTGAGCTTGAGGCAGGTGAGTATGTTTATTCTCTCGCTGAAAATGCGAAGAGATACAACGGTTTTAATCTCATCATTGGCGATCAAAAAGACCTCTATTATTATTCCAACAAAACAAAAGCACCCCAACTGCTTGCTCCCGGTTTTTACGGCCTTAGCAATCATCTGCTTAATGCTCCCTGGCCAAAAGTGATCCGGGGAAAAGAGCTCCTGTATCCCAAGATGGTCGCAACTGAACGGCTTGACCCCATGCGGCTGTTTGACCCACTCGAAGACCGCAGGCAACCGCCCGATGATCAGTTGCCGGATACCAAGATCGGACTTGAGTGGGAACGGCTCTTGAGTACTATTTTTATTGATGGAGAGACTTATGGCACCCGATCTTCCTCAGTGATAACAGTCTCTGATGAAAAGAGGATTGTCTTTATAGAAAAAACGGTGCAGAGAACAACGAGTGGAGGTATCGCCCCCAAGGCTATCCGTCGGTTTCAACTTAACTGAATGCATCTTCGGTGCCTTGGGGTGATGATTCAGCCAAGTGTTGGTGGCATGACTTCAGAATTCCTAAGAGCGGAGATCAAGATATCCGGTTTGAAATATTCCTTGAGGATATGGCGGTTAGCTTCAAGTATAGGTATTGCTTTCGTGGCAATTCGTGCTGCGGATTCATAAAATCCGTACTCCCGTTTGATATAGACTCCGGATGCCCGTATTAATGCCTGAAGAGTTGCTTTCATATCTCCTGTTGCCGAATACCAGACGTGTTCCAGTATCTCATGAACTTCGAAGATCAGTCCAAGGTTCCAGAGCACAATTCCCTGATGAATGGGGTCGGTAATTTTCCCTTGAATCATCTCAAGCGCCTGCATGTAAAGGGCATGTCGATTTTTTATATAATCGACGTAGTGTTCAGCAAGTCGCTGCCGACGATAACCTGCAAAAATGAGGATTAGCTCGTCGGTATTATCTGTCTCCACGGCTTTTGCAAATTTTTCCGATAGCTTGTTGCGGATATCGCGGCTCAGCCGATCTTCGAAGGGGTTGAAGTGTAAATTTTCCATTTCGGTGCTTCTTGCAAAATGTGTAAATAATTTAAATGCCGTTTCAATGTTTATTCTATCACTACCGGCAGCTGATGTTGATGCTTTTTGATGACAAAATAGAGAACCGGTACAGCCATTCGGCTGACCAGAAGCGAAGCGATTTCTCCAAACATAAGTGAAATAGCCAATCCCTGGAAAATCGGGTCGGCAAGAATTACCGATGCCCCGATTACCACTGCCAGCGCGGTCAATAACATGGGACGGAAGCGTATTGCTCCGGCATCGACCACAGCCTTGGCTAACGGCTCGCCCTGCTGGAGGCGCAGTTCGATGAAATCGACCAGAATTATTGAATTTCGGACGACAATACCTGCTCCCGCCATAAATCCGATCATTGAAGTGGCGGTAAAGAATGCGCCTAAACCCCAATGAGCCGGGAGGATGCCGATGAGCGAGAAGGGGATGGCAGCCATTACCACCAGTGGCGTGATATAGTTTTTGAACCAACCGACCATTAGCATATAAATGAGGATCATAACCACACAGAACGCCAACCCGAGATCGCGAAAGACCTCTATGGTGATATGCCATTCTCCGTCCCATTTTATTGCCGGTTCACTCTCGGTGAATGGTTGGTGCAAATTATAGAGTTGCAGCTGTTTTTCACTGCCGCCGAAATCCCGACCATCCAGTTTTTCGAGCACTTTATTCATGTCGAAAATCGCGTAAACAGGACTCTCCACCACATCGGCTACATCACCTGTGACATAAATGACCGGTTTGAGGTTCTTGCGATAGATAGGTTGCTCTACATTCTGCTCTGAAACCGTTACCAGCTCACGCAGGGGTACAAGCGGGGCTGATGGGTTCATTTCCGAACGGAGCGAAATGTTCAGGATTGATTCAACCCTGGCGCGATATTGCAGCGGGAGTTGCAGGACGATTTCAACGCTCTCTTTGTCGGTAGGCTGATGGAAAAGATCAATAGAATATCCTTGTACCGCCATTTTGATGGCTGAAGTGATCTGTTTTTCAGAGATACCGTTTAATGCCGCTTTTTCCTTATCGACGGTGAATACCTTACGTATCCGCTCCGCCTCTCGAAACCAGTCGACGTCAACTACACCGGGAGTGGTGGAGAAAATCTCTTTAACCTTCGTGGCAAGCGCCACCCTTGCGCTATTGGAGGGGCCATAGATTTCCGCCACGAGGGTCTGCAGCACCGGCGGTCCCGGCGGAACCTCCGCAACAACGACCGCCGCGTTGTATTTTGCTGCAATTTTGGCAAGTGGGGGACGAATTCGAGTGGCGATATCGTGACTCTGCAGGGAACGTTGTTCTTTTGGCAGAAGGTTCACCTGGATGTCAGCCACTGTCGGCCCGCTTCGCATGAAATAGTGGCGGACCAGTCCATTAAAATTATATGGGGAGGCTGTGCCTGCGTAGATCTGATAATCGGTGACATCCGAATCCTGTCTGATTGCGTCAGCCATTTCTTTGGCTACCCGTGCCGTCTGCTCCAGAGTAGATCCTTCAGGCATGTTCAGGATTACTTGAAATTCGCTTTTATTGTCAAATGGTAGCATTTTCACCTTTACCAGACCGAAATAGACCATGGAGCAGGCGCCAAGGAGCATTGTCAGAATAACAGCAAAAAACAGAAATCGCCAACCGCCGTGCGAGAGCAGGGGCTCCATGATCCAGTGATATATTCGGGTGAACCAGTCGTCGGGAGTCTCATTCTGACTGCCATGAACCGAGGATGAGTTTGAACCTTTTAGAATACGAGCCGCCGCCCAGGGAGTGACGGTAAAGGCGATTATCAGGGAAAAGAGCATGGCCGCTGAAGACCCGATTGGTATAGGTCGCATATAGGGGCCCATCAGTCCACCAACAAAGGCCATTGGCAGGATAGCCGCTATGACTGCCCAGGTAGCCAGAATAGTGGGATTACCGACCTCGGCCACCGCCTCAATTGCCACGGTGGTTTTTGGTCGACCTTTGTTGCCTGGTAAGTGGAGATGACGAACAATATTTTCCACAACCACAATAGCATCGTCAACGAGAATTCCGATGGAGAAAATCAACGCGAACAAAGTGATTCGGTTTAAGGTATATCCATAGAGATAAAAAACCAGCAGGGTGAGGGCAAGAGTAGAGGGGATTGCCAGCATGACTATGATCGACTCGCGCCAGCCAAGAAAGACCAGGATGAGCAAGGCCACCCCGAAAACGGCAATGCCCATATGCAGCAGGAGTTCGTTCGATTTGGCCGAAGCGGTCGCCCCATAATCACGTGTAACACTTATCTCAAGATCAGCAGGAATAAGATTCCCCTTGAGATCATTTACTTTTCTCATTACATCGTGAACAACCGAAACGGCATTTGCGCCGGGTCGTTTGGCAATCGTCAGTGTGACAGCGGCTTCCTCCCCAAAGTTCTGTTTATCTCCATACAGAACATAATCGATAGGCTCCTCCGGGCCGTCGATCACTTTGGCTACTTCATCCAGATAAACGGGCCTTCCACCATAGACCCCAACGACTATTCGTCCGATTTCCTTGGCACTATGCATGAAATTTCCTGTCTGGAGCAGAGTCTCCCGGTTGAGGGATATCAGGCTGCCGGAATGAGACTGGCTGTTGGCCTCCTGGATCTTCGGGACAAGTTCGTTAAGCGACAGGTTTCTTGATGCGAGCAGCAGGGGATCAAAGTGGATGGTTAAAACTCTCTTAGTACCGCCGATGATTTTGGTTTCCGCTACCTCATTTATATTTTTGATGGCGTCGTCAACCTGCGCTGCCATTCGTCGCAGAGTGTAGTGATCATAATTTTTGCCGTGAAAAGTCAGGGCCATGATGGGCACGTCGTCAATAGAGTGGGGTTTGACGATAGGTTTTCCGACACTGTGGGGAATCCGGTCAAAATTGGTAGCCAATTTCTGGTTTAAACGAACGATGGAAGTCTCCAGCTTTTCCCCGACATAAAAGCGCACCACCAGTAGGCTTTGGTCAGCCATGGAAGTCGAATAAATATATTCTACCCCAGGTAGTTCATAGAGCAGCTTTTCCATCGGAATGGTCACCCGTTCCTCGATTTCTTTTGGAGTGGCACCCGGCATGGCAACCAGCACGTCGATCATCGGCACTTTAATCTGTGGCTCTTCCTCCCTGGGCAGCATGACGATTGCCAAAAAGCCGAGAAGAAGGGAGGCGATGATACCGATCGGGGTTAATTTAGAGTTAATAAATGCCCTGGCCAATCCTCCGGCAAAACCTGTGGGATGCTTTGAAGAAGAATTCTTGGAATTCATGGAAATCCTGATACTTGGTTGACTATATTGAAAAAAATCTACTTGATAACTACCGATTGCCCATCAAAAAGGTTGAGATTGTGCTGAGTGATGACTGTTTCTCCTTCTGAAAGTCCACTCAGAATTTCAATCTGACCGTCATTTTTGCTGCCGGTTTGGACAAGACGGAGTTTGGCTTTATTGTCTTTTACGACAAATACCCGTTGCATCTGGCCGAATGGTAACACGGCGATTTCAGGTACCGTCAGGGTTTCCACTTGTTCTCTTGTGAGCCTGACTCTGGCGAACTGTCCTGATCTCAGACGGTTATTCGGTTCTATGCGAAGCTTTAGAGGAGCGGACCTTGAAGATGGATCGGCAACCGGAGATACCTCGTTGACGATTCCTTCGAAGGTAAGACCCACAGAGGGGACAGTAATCGATAAGCGGTCATTTTTTCGTATCTTGAGAAGCATAGCTTCCGGAATATCCGTCAGTATCTGAAGGTTGTTCTCCTCTTCAAGGTAGAGAAGAGGCTTTCCTGGGGTCGACAAGTCACCAATGTTGCTTATTTTTTTGGTTATAATTCCGGAGAATGGGGCCACGATCCGTGTATAATTCAGCATCGTAACAGCTTCATTATATGCTGCTTCCGCAATTCTGGTCTCGTCTCGCATGGATTTGACTGTTTGAGCTGTTGCGGCACTTTTCTTTAAAAGGTTTTCCTCTCTGGCGAGATTGCGCCGGGCCCGGTCAAGTTGCGCTTTGGCTTGCTGCATTTGGGCGGAGATTTCTCCTGCACTGAGTTCGACCAGGAGATCACCTGCCTTCACCTCCGATCCGAGGTCAACCGACAGTGAGATGATATTGCCCGTTATTTTAGATGATATTTCCGCCCTTTCGACAGCCTGCACAGTACCGACTATTTCCACCTGATTTTCGGCTATCCGTTTTGTCACTTGGGCTACGGATACATGGGTCGATGTCGATGATGGTTGAACATTTACCTGCCTTGCTTCCTCCTTGTCACAGCCCGTCATTAAAGCGGCAACAGCCACAATGAGACAAATGGATCCCCCTCGATGGAACTTCATGTGCAAATCTCCTGTACTAAAGTTATTTCACGGGAAACTGTTCCAGACCCGCAGCCCTTCGCAGGTTGGCTATCGCTACCTGATACCCGGCCCTGGCAGCAAGTTGTCTGGCTTGTGCGTCAGAAAGACGCATTTCGAAATCAATCATGTCGGAGGCAAGAATTACTCCTTCGCTGAACCGCGCACGGCTGAGCCGAGTAACTTCCGTTGCAACCCCGACCATTTTTTCGGTAACACTCAGTCTTTTTTTTGCCTGTTCGTAATCTAGGAGGGCTTGTTGGATCTCAAGGTTAAGAGCAAGTTCAGTTTTTTTTCTAATGCCCTGAATTTCCAGTAACTTCAGTTTGGCTTTGGCGATCTGGGAGGAGCTTTTCCTGCCATCGAAGAGGGCATAGTTCAATCGTATTCCAGCCGTCCAGGAATCACCAGTCTCATCGAGCACGGTACCGGTGTCCACCTGGTAACTGGCAAAAGTATCTACGGACGGCAATTTTTCCCCCTGGGCTTTACGGAGTTCGGCTAAAGCCTCCTGTTCAATGGCGTCAAGCTTTTTCAGCTCATGGCGATTATGATAATCGAAGGATTTTGGTACTTCCTGTTGTGACTCGTTATCTGGATCCAGTTCGACCCGGCCTTCCTGGAGACCGAGGAGATTGAGAAAACTGCGTTTGGTGAGTTCCAGCGTATGTTTGCTCTGGATGAGGTTTTCACTGGCCCTTGCTTGCTGCAGCTCGATATTGAGCAAGTCCTGTTTAAGTAGATCACCTGCGTCAAATCTGGCTTTGCCCACTTCCAGTGAGGAAGTTATTGCAGTAAGTGCTTCTTGACGGACAGTTACCATTTTCTCAGCCTGAATTATGGCCTGAAAAGTCCTGATAACTTCAAAGGCAAGCTGCTGGCGTACCGCAAGCAGATCAACCTGGGAGATACTGATGTTTGCCTGTGCAGCTTCCTGGTCGGCTTTATCCTTTCCGCCATTGTACAGCCGGTAACTTATTTGAGCCTTGACCTGAAAGTCGTCTGTCCTGCCCGGATTATTAAAGTTGATACTATTGTTGAAAGCACCTTGGTTGAGAATAGTACCAAAGGAATACATCGGATTATTTGTCTGTCCGTACTCACTGGAGAGATTTATAAGCGGATAGTCAGTCGATTTTGCCATTTCGGCAGCGGCCATGGCTTCTTCTATGCGTTTACGGGCAATAGTGCTGTCCGGATTACCGGCAAGAGCAAAGGATACCGCTTTTTCTTCTGTCCATACCTTCGGGACAATAGTATCGGGTTGGTCGGCTTTAGCCGTATGACCAGCGGTAAAACAAGTTAATAGGGCCATTAATGCGAGTGGATAAAATCTTTTCATTGACCTGTCTTTTCCAGGATACTCCCGTTGTCACTAGCAGATTTAGTATTTAATTATATGGTTAATTAGAATAAGCCGTTGACATTGTATTGTCAAAACAAAATTCTAATATACTGAACTTTATCTTCAGTTTCACGAGGCTGAAGTTCGTTAATAAAGGAAGGTTAAATGTGATAGCATCGTAAAAACTCTTCACCTTCTTCGTTGCCACCTCGAATCTCAAGGTTTTTACTTAGCCATCTCCGATTTTATGTTTTTACGAGTTTGTCAAATGTGTATATGCACTTCTTCTAGCGTTATTTGAGTATCAGGTCAAGAGAATAAAAGTGTTAGGAGCGGTGAGACAAGGGAGAGAGGGGGGCGGTTGTTTAACCGGTGTAATGGCGTTTGGAAGCAGGTAGATCTTAATTGTCCGCTGTCAATCTTTTTAAGTTTTTCTCCAAGGCCTTGATGTCGACAGGTTTGGCCAGATAGCTATCCATACCGGCGGCGAGGCACTTGTCCTTGTCCCCGGCCATCGCATAGGCCGTCAAGGCGATAATAGGGATATTTCGCACATGTCGATAATCGTCCAAATTCCTTATTATTCTGGTAGTTTCTATGCCATCTAGCTCCGGCATCTGAACATCCATCAGGACGATGTCAAATTTGCTCTTTTGGAGAAGTTTGAGAGCTGAATGTCCGTCTTCGGCAATTGTCGATCGATGACCGAGCTTGGTGAGGATTGCCTGAAGGATCTGTTGGTTAATTTGTTCATCCTCCACAACCAGTGCGGAAAGCCGGCGATTTGGACTCGTCAGGATGGGGGTTGGTAGCTTTAAGCGCTGCTGGGTCGAGTCGATTTTTCCTTTGCCGACCACAAGATTAAAGGTTGCAGTTGTGCCTTGTACTTCATTCCTTTTTAATTGCACGGAACCTTCCATTCGAGTTACCAACTGCTTCACGATACTCAGGCCGAGTCCCGTTCCTTTGACTTTCTTCTGCCTTGGCGATTCTATTTGGGTGAAGGGTTCGAACAGCGCATCGCCAATGTCTTCCGGTACGCCGATACCAGTATCGGAAATCGTGAATTCAAGTCTTACTCGGTTATCGTTAATTGCCTCCAGTACCCGTATCTCGATATGGATTTCGCCCTGCTCAGTGAATTTTACGGCATTTCCCACAAGATTATAAAGAATTTGCCGGATACGTACATGATCGGCAACAAGAACGTCAGGAACCTCAGGGGAAATAGAGCACAAAAGGCTGACTTTTTGTTGGTTGACGGCGGTTTTGAAACTGGTGATCAAAGGTTTGACGATTTCCCTGATTCGGAATTCTTCAGGTGTCATCCGCAATTTACCGGCCTCGATTTTTGAATAGTCGAGAATATCATTGATGATGGTCAGCAGACTTTCACCGGAGGCCATCGCCGTTTCTACATATTCAAATTGTTCATCATCAAGAGAGGTCATGGTCATGAGCTGGAGCATGCCCATGACGCCATTCATGGGAGTCCTCACTTCATGACTCATATTGGCAAGAAATTCAGATTTTGCCTTGTTGGCGGCGAAGGCTTGTTCTTTGGCCGCTTCCAGTTCAAGCATTATTTTCTTTCTTGATGAAATATCCCGGGTTACCCCGATTATGCCGGTGAAATGGTTTGAACTCTCCGGAAGCGGAGAAACAATGCTTTCGACCCAGACTATCTCATCATTGGACGTTTTGATTTCGGATTCCCAATGTAATGGTTTTTCCCTCGTAAAAATGAGCGACTGGAAATGATCTTTGTCGAAAGGGGAGGTGAGAATGATATCCCGGTGAATTATACTGATAGCTTCTTGCTGCGGAAAACCGGTAAGGTGTCTAAATGACGGGCTTACATGTTGCGGAATGAGCTCGTCATTCGTGGTCCAGATTACATCATGAACATTGTCTGCCAATAACCGGTAGAGATGTTCACTTTTTCGGAGTGCTTCTTCCGTGATCTTTCTTTCAGTAATATCTCTGGCAATAGCCATGTAGAGGTCTTTGCCATCGATGGTCAGGCGGAGTGCACTAACTTCAACCGGGAATTTTGTGCCGTCTTTTCTTTTGTAGATAGTTTGGAATGCGGTGTTGGCATGCTTTTGCAGTCGGGCTTCTAACTGACAGTTGTGATTAAAATCTTTTTCCTGGCAAATATCAAACGGTGTCATTTGCAGCAACTCTTCCCGAGTGTACCCGAGTCGCTTGCAAGCAACATTATTCACATCGGAAAAGTACCCATAATCGGGGCTATTATGATCAAGTGAGATAACAAACATCGCATCATTGGCGTAATTGAACAGCTTGCGATATTTGTTTCTACTCTGTTCAAGTTCTGTTCTTTGCTGTCCACAAATAGAGAGATTTTGAACCGTTATCAGTGCTGAACCAGTTTGTTTTTTGATCGAATCCTCGAGCTCCAAGATACGTTTTCGTGCTCGGTCCAATTCTAACTGAAGTTCCCTGATTTGATGTTCGGACATGGTCAGCTATACGTTACAAGTTAGGTGGATGACACTCTCATTTAAAGCGGTTCCCAATTACGAACATCAATTACTTACATTACCAAGATGTTACTGTATTTGTTCGAGCAGAGTCAAATTGAAACGAGAAACAATTCCAACTCGCCTGAGATTTGTCTCAGGATTCTGCTCTCGTTGATAAACGTAAATGAGCAGAATCCTGCTGATGGAAATTGTAACGGACTGCAGGCTCAAATAAGATGTTCGAGACCTGGAGCAGGAAAATGACTGCACAATTTTTTCACTTCTTCCGAAGTATTTGCCAGAAGCTCTTCGTTTTCCGGATTGGAAATTACTCTTTCGATAAGGGTACTTATCAGCAACATTTCATTTTCTTTGAATCCGCGGGAGGTGACAGCCGGGGTTCCTATACGAATACCGCTTGGATCAAATGGTTTTCGCTTATCAAAGGGAACTGCATTGTAATTAAGGACAATTCCTGCTTTATCCAATGCCTTGGCGGCAGTCTTTCCGGAAATATTTTTATTGGTGAGATCGACCAGCATAAGATGATTATCCGTACCTTTGGTGATCAGGGTGAAACCTTTGGCAGTGAGAGACTCTGCAAGTGTTTTAGCGTTTTTGACCACCTGGGCGGCATATACCTTAAAAGAGTCGGACGCTGCTTCTTTTAAAGCAACAGCAATGGCAGCCGTAGTATTGTCGTGCGGTCCGCCCTGGATTCCCGGAAAAACAGCTTTATCAATCGCCTGGGCATGTTTGGCCTTGCAGAGTATCATCGCTCCCCGAGGCCCCCTCAACGATTTATGGGTCGTCGTGGTGACAACATCAGCGTAAGGTACCGGAGATGGGTGCACACCTCCGGCTACAAGTCCTGCAAAATGGGCCATATCGACCATGAGAAGCGCATTTACTTCATCAGCGATTTCTCTGAATCTTTTAAAATCAAGAATTCTCGGATATGCTGAATGGCCGGCGATGATGATTTTGGGTCGTACTGCTAAAGCCTTTTGCCGAACAGTATCATAATTTATCAGACCCGTAGCTGCATCAAGTTCATAGGATTGCGCATCAAAGTAACGGCCGGAAATGCTCACCTTGGCCCCATGAGTCAGATGACCTCCATGGGGAAGTGCCATACCAAGAATGGTATCTCCTGGATTGAGGAAGGCAAGATAAGTAGCAATATTCGCGGGTGAACCGGAATATGGCTGGACGTTTACATGCTCGGCGCCGAATAGCTCTTTTGCGCGTTTTATTGCCAGTTGTTCCACCTGATCTATGAGTTGCTGTCCTTCATAGTAACGTTTCCCGGCATATCCTTCGGAATATTTATTCGTTAGAACGGACCCGGTCGTTTCAAGTATAGCCCTTGAGACGTAATTCTCTGAAGCGATCAATCTGATTTTACCGGCTTGGCGTTTTTCTTCCTGCTTGATCAACGAATAAATTTCCGGATCAAGATTTTTAACACTTTCCATTTTATCTCCTTATGGCATTTCTTCCTCTGCAGCCTATGTAGTCATTGCCGGTAGTATTTCATCCAGTTAAAATCCGCTGACCCATGCTTTTGAAGAGTATGCAGTATATTCAATGAGGCAACAACTATAATAAAAACAAAAGTATTTGAACAGAGGAAAGTGCACAACATATCCAGTGAAGAAAGCTCACAGATGGCAGAAAAATATAAATGGTATCGATGGATTTCCTGAGAAAATCACTTCAGGACAGGGAAGGAAAATCGGTAAACACCGCTGTGGCTCCCATGGCAAAAAGCTCTTGTTGCCGTTTACGCGAATTTACCGTATAGACATTAATTCCCAGTCCTGCTGCACGAAGCTTTCTTATCAGGGAAGCATCGGTGATGGCATCGGCGGGGTGATAGGCTGACACGCCTAATGATTTGAGATACTCAATGAGATTTTTCGGGTGGGACCGATGCTGGAGAGCAGCAGTGGACACTGTTGGAGCGCAATTTTTGGCGATGATCAGATAATCGTGATTAAAGGAGGAAATCAGGACTCGCTTCGTGGAGTTGGTTTTCAGAACCGCCTCAAGCACATATTCCGTCACATTTTTATTTTGTTCTTTACCCCGTTGATCTTTGATGTCGATATTAATAGGAATTTTGCGCAAAGAGGGGTGGCTAAGTACCTCTTCGAGGGTCATTATAATCTGGGGAATTTCCTTCATGAGCTGGACAGTTGATGTTTCTTCCTTTATGATGGTTCCGAATGGATCGCTATTTAGAAACCACGAGCCAATATCGAGCTTTTTTAATTGGAAGAGTGTGCAGTCGCTGACATGTAAGGAACGTAAACCTAATTGCTCCTTTTTTTCTTCTGCGTCGCTTGTTCTCTCTAAGGTCGGATCATGGAAGATTACGGGAACGAAATCTCTACTCATCTGGACATCCAACTCGATAAAGTGGCAGCGTCCTATGCAGGCCTTAAAGGCAGAAAGAGTGTTTTCAGGATAATGGGCACGGAAGCCTCTATGTGCCGCGATAAGATTGAGTGAAGGGAAATTGTCAAAAAATGTCAATGCGTTATGTCCTTATCAGATGTTAAAATCTAGTTATTATTTTAGCTAGGAAACAGAAGCAAAAAGAAATGTCTCCTGAATTGAGATTTTTGTGATATAATATGGGCTATAACACATTGTTGCAATATTAATGGCAATGTATCAAGCAAATTCAATGCAGTATCCCAATGAAATTTTAGAATTCATCGCATGTTTATTACGTGCGTGTCCTGTAGTTAGTTTCCTGTAGTTAGTTGTTAAGTCCGGCTTGCAATTCCAAAGCAGGCTGATTAAAAAAATTACGACCCCAAACCAGATTAGTCGTGTTGTTAATTTTTCAAGCTTAAATCTCAAGCATGGATGGTTCCAATTTAGTTATGAAGTTTGCATGTCAACCTCTATTTAGAATTCCGCTTATATTCTTTCTCCTTCAAGTCATTGTTTTGACCTTTACTTTACAAACAGAAGCAGTGGCTGCCAAAAAGGATAAATATGATATTATCTATATCCTGACTAAGGATTTGGACAGGGTGCTTGATTATCAGGAAGAATTGGAGGCTATTTTCGATGCTTCGGTAAAAAAGAAAATGAAAATAGTTGGACGAGGAGATGAGTATGCCTTGATCTACGATGGTAATGATTCTGCCGGAACTGTCACAAAGACCCTCATAAAACAGGCGGAGTTGTTAAATGCATCCGGTTTTGATGAACCGTATGCTACAAAAGAACAAAATTTTCACAGCTTATACAATGTTAGTTATGGCATGGGGCCAAATCTGGAACCGCTGAAAAAGAAATACGAACAAGTTTATGGATGTCTCGGTAAAGATGTGGAAAAGGATCTTTTCATCGAGAAGACGGATTATGGAAACTACACCCTTGTTTACCGCCGCCGGGGTGACAAAGTCTCAACAATTCGGGTAGCTCGACAACATGCCAAGTTGCTGAGATCGAAAGGAATTCGAACATCCTTAACTACTGAAAACAATAATATGGTGGTGTATGGCGAATCCAGCTTGATAGATGATGTAGGTCCGGAAAAGGCAATCGTATGTCCACTTCCAGGAGGTGAGGAAGTTACAACACCGTCACCGGAAAAACTCGTTGCCATACCTAAAATTATTCTAGCCAAGCCACCGGAAGAGCCTCTTATAGCACCATCAACCGTTTCAGAAATTGAAAAATCGATTGAAGTCTATATCGACGGTTTGAGAAAAAATGGACAAATTTCCGACGATGAGTCTACGGGATGGGTGGTATATGATCTCGAAAAAAATAAGAGTGTGCTGGCAATAAATGCAGATCAGGAGTTTCAAGCCGCCAGCATGATTAAGCCGTTTATTGCACTTGCCTTTTTTCATGAGGTGAACAAAGGCAATATTAAGTATGGTTCCATAAGCAGAAAGAGGATGGAAGCCATGATACAGCGGAGCAGTAATTCGGCGACTAACTGGATTATGCGGCAGGTAGGCGGACCTACGCAATGCGGAAGAATCCTCAAACAAAACTATGGTCAAATTTTTAAGAAAACAGAAATCAAAGAATACATTCCGGCAGGAGGCCGAACTTACCTGAATAGTGCTCCTCCTTCCGATTACGTAAGGTTTCTAAGAGCTCTCTGGAACGACGAACTGCCAAAAGGCAAGGAAATACGGCGATTGATGGCTTTGCCTGGACGGGACCGGCTCTATTATGGAACCCCCATTCCCAGAGGTACCCTAGTTTATAACAAGACCGGATCAACTGGCCATCTCTGTGGGGATATGGGAATTCTCGTACCAAAAAATAAACGAGGAGGACGGTTCCCTTATGTCATAGTCGGAATCATTGAAAGGCGCACAAAGGCCACCGATTATGGACGATGGGTGCATTCACGTGGGCAGGTCATTCGAGAAGTATCGACCTTGGTGTATGAAGAATTGAAAAAGCAGCACCATCTGCTTTGATTCATTGATAGGCTCGTTGAGGGAAAGTAAACCGTTAAGCAGCACTCCATTTTCGTTCGATCAGGCCTTCTCACATCACCAACTATGGTTCGGAGACCTGCTTGAACGAACCCGGAGCATTGGATGACGACGGCCAGGGATGACCTGGTGCCGAGGGTGCCAAGGATGGCACAGGAACGACGCGGCTACAGATCCGGGTTCTGCAGTGTTTTGATGTGTGCCGATGAACGATTACGAGGGGAATAGCACGATTAAATCTTCTCAAATGAGTGGAGAGAATTATGAAAGTAATTATAGATTTATGCATTGTACCCATGGGAGTAGGGGTGTCTGTTTCTAAATATGTAGTCGCGTGTCAGGATATCTTGAAAAATGCAGGTTTAAAAACACAATTACATGCTTACGGAACTAATATAGAAGGGGAGTGGGATGAAGTAATGACTGCAGTAAAAGCCTGTCATGAAAAAGTGCATGGGATGGGAGCTCCTCGTATCACGACGACTATCAAATTGGGCACTCGGGTCGACCGTTCACAGACCATGGAAGATAAAGTGTCCAGTGTGCTCGACAAAATGCAGTGATCTATCCAACAGGTCCCTGCACCTCCTCGGTGTACTTGGTCATAATCCAACCGTATTGACCTGTTTCAGTCCTGATATACAGCCAGCCGGGAGCCGCACCTAATACATCGAGCATTGTATATCGCGAAAGCTGACCATAAATTTCTGCATTTAAATCCGGAGCGGAACGAAAGTTGAGCAACTCCGGAGTAGTTTTCACCCTTCGCAATACCTGTAGGGGGTGAGTGGTTTGTGAGTACCGTTGATAGACACCAACAGGAGGCTGATAATAAATTATTGGAGGAGCACTTTGGTAAATAATAGCCGGCTGCTTTGGCGGTTGGGATAGCACGGAACCAATTACCGCTCCAGTCAAGAAGCCAATACCCACATCTCCCCAAAAGTAATGCGTATAATAAGAATGATCGTAATGATGTAAATGGTGCCAGGGTGATCTGGAATAATAATGGTATCCATAACCTGAACCATAATGCCTGTATCCCGCCAGGGATGAGGTAACCGAGGAAGCGATAAAGAATAAGAGCAAAAGCAGAAACAGTGAAAACCTTCTCATTGGGTCCTCCCATCAGCGATCATGAACAACAGTATGAGGATTAGATTTTCTTCAACTGATTATATAAAAAAATAATGCAGAATCAGATTTCCGGCAATGTAGTGATCGGGAGAGAAGTGAGTTGGCCCTGAGCATCTTTAACTATAAAATATCGAATTCGAGAAGATGCCGGTTGAGTTTTTTTAAAGCAAGCCGTTCGAGTTGATAAATACTTCCTCTGGTTACCTT
The DNA here is from genome assembly GCA_963835305.1 of uncultured delta proteobacterium. GTDB lineage: Bacteria > Desulfobacterota > Desulfobulbia > Desulfobulbales > Desulfocapsaceae > Desulforhopalus_A. Next base: position 359,646 of record CAWIEU010000001.1, on the reverse strand, counting down.
GTGTATTTTACTAATGGAGATAATCGATTGTTCTTTTCCCTGATAAGGTGGTAAGCCGTACCTCCGTTTGATGATATCGGCACATTTTTCCGAGAGCTTCTGATCAATAGCTCTAAGCAAAATGTCTTGGATTTCTCGGAGCTCAAAACTTTTTGTAAGAGACCGGTGAGCTCCGTTCTGATCGGAAAAAAAGAGAGACGAATCTCCGAAAAAGGTTTCTCCATCAATTGTTGTAGCATTTTTAATATATGTTGAGAACTTATGTAGATTTGCCTCGTCTTCGTTCTTTGCCGCCTTGGCATATTGTTCTATGGTGTTGGTGGAAAGGCGAATAAGGCGACCCTCCAGAGCTTGGCGCTGAATCTCTTTAAATACCCAGTTGGCAGCAAAAGTTGAAAAACGAACGCCAGACGATTGGTGGTAGCGATATGCAGCCCTGGCAATTCCAAAACTCCCAATTTGGATTGCATCTTCGAAGGTAATGGATTCTTTATAGATGCTATTGATTCGGGTAGCAAGTTTTGTGACCAGACCGCTGGTCAATATCATATATATATTTCTCAGGGTATTGAGTTTTTCAACTACATCGTGAAGCTCAATGAACTGTGGCTCCTGTAAGTCGGCTTGTTGAGAATTACTAAGGATACGATTCCAGACCCTGGCGAGGATGAGATGCTGAAAGGTTTTCGCGAGACCAAGAGATCTTCTGATTGGATTCGAACTGAATAGGAGGAGTGCTTCCTGTCGTTCTTTTTCAGAGGATACCGAGCTTGGGGTGCCAAAAAATATTTTTCTATTTCGGAACAGGTAAATATTTTGGATAATGGTTAGAGCAGCCTGCCTGAATTTTACTGAATTCAAGATGAGCTCGGTAAAACGATGTCTGAAAAGAAGCATTTCTGTGGCGAGTTCTTTTTCATCGGCTACCGTCAGGTGATCCAGCACTTTTGATCGAGTACGGTTATTATCTGGTAAACGGTTCTCTTGAAGTAACAATTTTTTTTCAAGATCCGTACTTAAACAAAGCTCTCTTACCCGAGTGGCAAATGGGACCGGAGATGGAGTTGTAGCCAGGAGATCAATTCTTTCCGGTGAGTTTTTTTGTCTATACCGCATCTTTAAATAGTATTTCGTTAGATTTAGCAGAATTTTTTTCCTTTTATATCGGATAGGATATCACAATTTGTTGCCAATATTAAAGAAGCTCCAAGAAAAAATAGAAAATAGATTTTTCCAGTCGCGTTATTGTGGTGTTACTCTCTGCTAAGGTTTTTTGTCTGTATCAGATAGTTCAGACAGGAACATTTTCATTCCCATGCCCGTTTATTTAAGGTATCGCTTATTATGAATTGAAGGTGCGCAACCTAAATAAACGGCAAAAGCCCCGGAGCAGCGTAGAGCTGTCCGGGGCTTTTGTGCGCAAAGAAACGGCGGTGACCTACTCTCCCACACAGTCGCCCGTGCAGTACCATCGGCGCTAAAGAGCTTAACTTCCGTGTTCGGAATGGGAACGGGTGGATCCTCTTTGCTATGACCGCCGCAAAATCGGTCTTGGGACAGGAGAGAATTTCTCCTAGTGTCCTATGTATATCTTACTTTCATCCCCGCAAAGCATGGGGACTATTTTCAGTACTCTCTTGAGGGGTATAAGCTTCTCTAAACGATTCCTGCAAAAAAGAAACAGGAATCGTAAGAGTCGCTAAATAATCGAATAGTAGGGTAGTCAGTAGATTGTTAATCAAAAAATATGGATAAGCCGCACGGCTGATTAGTATCGGTAAGCTCCATGTGTTGCCACACTTCCACACCCGACCTATCGACGTGGTGGTCTACCACGAGCCTTCAGATGGCTTTACGCCATGGGATATCTTATCTTGAAGTGGGCTTCCCGCTTAGATGCTTTCAGCGGTTATCCCTGCCGAACTTAGCTACCCAGCAATGCCCCTGGCGGAACAACTGGTGCACCATAGGTTCGTCCATCCCGGTCCTCTCGTACTAGGGAAAGATCTCCTCAAATATCCTGCGCCCGCAACAGATAAGGACCAAACTGTCTCACGACGTTTTAAACCCAGCTCACGTACCACTTTAATTGGCGAACAGCCAAACCCTTGGGACCTGCTTCAGCCCCAGGATGTGATGAGCCGACATCGAGGTGCCAAACCTCCCCGTCGATATGGACTCTTGGGGGAGATAAGCCTGTTATCCCCGGAGTACCTTTTATCCGTTGAGCGACGACCCTTCCATGCGGAATCGCCGGATCACTAAGACCTACTTTCGTACCTGCTCGAGATGTCTCTCTCGCAGTCAAGCTCCCTTATGCCTTTACACTCTACGGCTGGTTTCCAATCAGCCTGAGGGAACCATCGCGCGCCTCCGTTACTCTTTAGGAGGCGACCGCCCCAGTCAAACTACCCACCAGACAATGTCCTGGATCCGGATCACGGACCGCAGTTAGATTCCTAAGATAACAAGGGTGGTATTTCAAGGTTGACTCCATCGACACTGGCGTGCCGACTTCAAAGTCTCCCACCTATCCTACACATGTTATCTCAAAAACCAATGCCAAGCTATAGTAAAGGTTCACGGGGTCTTTCTGTCTAGTTGCGGGTAACCGGCATCTTCACCGGTACTACAGTTTCGCTGAGCCCCTGGTTGAGACAGTGGGGAAATCGTTACGCCATTCGTGCAGGTCGGAACTTACCCGACAAGGAATTTCGCTACCTTAGGACCGTTATAGTTACGGCCGCCGTTTACCGGGGCTTCGGTTCAATGCTTTACCTTGCGGCTGACATGTCCCCTTAACCTTCCGGCACCGGGCAGGCGTCAGACCCTATACTTCGTCTTTCGACTTCGCAGAGTCCTATGTTTTTAGTAAACAGTCGCTCCCCCCATTTCACTGCAACCTGACTAGGCTCCGTTAGTAAATAACTTCACCATGCAGGCACACCTTCTCCCGAAGTTACGGTGCTATTTTGCCGAGTTCCTTAACCAGAGTTCTCTCAAGCGCCTTGGTATCTTCTACCTGCCTACCTGTGTCGGTTTACGGTACGGTCACATTCATAACTAGATACGAGGATTTTCCTGGAAGCATGGAACCAGCCGCTTTATTGTCCAAAGGACATCGTCATCACGCCTCAGTGTTAACAAGGACCCGGATTTGCCTAAGTCCTCCACCTACACGCTTAAACCGGGACTACCAACGCCCGGCCGGCCTTACCTTCTCCGTCCCCCCTTACCGTAACATTATGAAAATGGTACAGGAATATTAACCTGTTTCCCATCGACTACGCCTCTCGGCCTCGCCTTAGGGGCCGACTAACCCTGAGCAGATTAACTTGACTACAGGAAACCTTAGGCTTTCGGCGACAAGGTTTCTCACCTTGTTTTTCGCTACTCGTGTCAACATAAGCTCTTGTGGAACCTCCAGCACTCCTTACGGTGTACCTTCGCAGGCGGCCACAATGTTCTCCTACCAATCGATAAGCTGATTTAAACCTATTAACTCTGTTGCTTAGCAGAAGGGCAGTTGCGAGCAAAAAGCGCTCGCTTAATCTCTTTCCTGCTCAATTAATAAACTTAAATCAGCTTATCGATTCCGTAGCTTCGGTACTATGCTTAGCCCCGTTAAATTTTCGGCGCGGTACCATTAGACCAGTGAGCTATTACGCTTTCTTTAAAGGGTTGCTGCTTCTAAGCCAACCTCCTGGTTGTCTAAACAATTCCACATCCTTTTCCACTTAGCATAGATTTAGGGACCTTAGCTGACGGTCTGGGTTCTTTCCCTCTCGACCACGGAACTTATCTCCCGTAGTCTGACTCCCGCACTGGAACTTGACGGTATTCGGAGTTTGAAAAGGGTTGGTAATCCGGTGGGACCCCTAGCCTTGTCAGTGCTCTACCTCCGTCAGTCATCATGCGAGGCTATACCTAAATATATTTCGGAGAAAACCAGCTATCACCGAGTTTGATTAGCCTTTCACTCCTATCCACAGCTCATCCGAACAGTTTTCAACCTATATCGGTTCGGGCCTCCATCTCGTGTTACCGAGACTTCACCCTGGCCATGGATAGATCACCCGGCTTCGGGTCTACCCCATGCAACTATGCGCCCGGTTAAGACTCGCTTTCGCTGCGGCTCCACCTCTCGGCTTAACCTCGCTGCATAGGGTAAGTCGTTGACTCATTATGCAAAAGGCACGCAGTCACACTGTATTGCTACATAGTGCTCCTACTGCTTGTAAGCTAACGGTTTCAGTTTCTATTTCACTCCCCTCCCGGGGTTCTTTTCACCTTTCCCTCACGGTACTCGTTCACTATCGGTCATCGGTTAGTATTTAGCCTTGGAAGATGGTCCTCCCGGATTCCCACAGGGTTTCACGTGTCCCGTGGTACTCAGGAAATCCCTAGGGTGAAACTGTATTTCGCGTACCGGATTATCACCGTCTATGATCAGCCTTTCCATACTGTTCCGCTATACATTTTCAATCCCATGTCGGGCTCCTACAACCCCAGATAAATCTGGTTTGGGCTGTTCCGCGTTCGCTCGCCGCTACTGACGGAATCTCTAAATTGATTTCTGTTCCTGCAGGTACTAAGATGTTTCAATTCCCTGCGTTCGCCTTCATTACCTATGTATTCAGTAATGA
>CAWIEU010000001.1:0-352500 GCA_963835305.1 uncultured delta proteobacterium | reverse complement strand
GGTACGAATGCCGCGATGAGCAGGCTAATTTACCACAACCGAAACATCCGGTCAATCTTTTTCTTTGCTCTTTTCCGTTTTTGATTCAGGCCGATAACGGCTGCGGCAGTTCCTGCCCAAAGCTCGTTTTCGTCTGCCCCAAAGACCGCGGCAAACTACTTGATTGCTCCGCCTGCGTCAAGGAGAAAAAGCATCGCTTAAGTATATTTTTTACACAGAAGTATTAAGCTCCTGTATTACGAAGTGGGCAAAATCGGATCATTTATGTTAAAAGTCATTGTCCTCTTGTTAAGGTACAATGAGGTGATCCGTAGAATATAAAATTTAGAACAAAAATGCCGTGAATGCAATTAAAATTATTCTGATAGTTTTAAAGGAATATTGGGGGAACAGCTGTGGATTATTCTGAGAGTCTGCTAGTTCATTTCAGGCGAGTTGAAGAATTGAGGGTGGAAGCTTTGGATTGTCACTCAATTGATTTATCTTCAGTACAGTTATGCGATCTGGAGTTATTGCTGAATCGTGGGTTCTTTCCCTTGAACGGCTACATTAACAGGGAAGAATATAATTCAGTACTGGAGACTATGCGCCTTAGCGATGGCACTGTCTGGCCCTTACCTATATGCCTGGATGTAGATGAAGAAACGGCAAATAAGATGACAGTCGGTGCCAGGGTTGCCCTGAACGATCAGGAAGGCTTCCTTTTGGCTATGCTCACCATTGAAACAATATGGCGACCTGATAAGACGAAAGAGGCTTTGTCAGTTTATGGAACCGATGATCCAGTTGCACATCGGGGAGTTATGCAACTCTACAATAGAGTCAAGGATTGGTACATCGGCGGTAAACTGGAGGGTGTCAGCCTTCCAATTCATTACGATTTCCAGCATTTACGCTTGAGCCCTTCCGAAACTGTCAGGGTGTTTACAATGAATGGTTGGAGGCGTATACTTGGTTTTCACTCCGATGACTATCTGCATTGTGCCCATAGGGAGATGGTCATGGCCGCGGCGAGAGAGGCGGGGGCTGCTATATTTCTTCATCCGGTTGTCGATCTCAGCCATCCTGGTAATCTGGATTATTACACGCAGGTAAGATGTTATCAGGCATTCACAGGCGATTTTCCTCATAATATGATCAAGTTGGCTCTTACTCCCCTTGCCAGTCGAAAGGCAGGACCGAAAGAAGCTCTGTGGCAGGCTATTATTCGCAGAAATTTTGGGTGTAGCCATTTTATGGTAGCGGATGACCATGCAGATCCTCTGGCAGGCAGTGATAATGAGCAAAGGTTTTACCCAAGAGGAGAGGCCCAGAGAATGGTTGCCGAATACGCAATCGAAACCGGTATCGCCATGGTACCTCAGCGGGAAATGGGCTACCATCGGAATTTGAAAAAATATGTGATTTTGGGAGACGTTCCCAATGATGAAGTAGCAACGATCTCGTCTGGGGAATTGCGACGCAGACTGGTACAAGGAGAAGAGATTCCCGAATGGTTTTCTCACCCCGAAGTCGTTTGTCAGTTGCGTCGTTCTTTCCCACCACGTTCAAAACAGGGTTTCACTATCTTTATGACTGGTTTTTCAGGTTCGGGAAAATCCACGATTGCCAAGGTATTGCTGGTGAAGTTTATGGAAATGTGTGATCGACCGGTGACTCTGCTTGACGGTGATATCGTTAGAAAGAATCTATCGTCCGAACTGACATATACCCGCCAGCATAGGAATCTGAATATCACACGTATTGGTTTTGTAGCCAGTGAAATCACTAAAAACGGCGGCATCGCACTCTGCGCTCCGATAGCTCCTTATGAGGAGTCGCGCCAGGCAAATCGTGAATTGATCTCTCAATATGGCGGTTATATTGAAGTACATGTTGCAACACCACTGGAGATATGTGAGCAGAGGGATCGAAAAGGATTATATGCCAAAGCGAGAGCCGGGAAAATGCAGGGAGTCACCGGGGTTACAGATCCGTATATCCCACCATCCAATCCCGAGATAACCATTGATACTTCTAATATTACACCCATGGAAGCGGTACAGGAGATTTTGCTTTATTTGGTGGAGCAGGGGTATATTGTTTAAGCTTTACCGATAATAAGCAACTAATTGTACACGAACGTCCGTTTGCGGTAAAAGCGCACAGAAATATAAAAATTATCTGAGAGTGTTGGAGGTTGAGAATCAGGGCGAGAATTCGGCAAGATTGCTGGTTGTTATACCGCTCAGGGTTGCTTAGTTTTGCTTTCATGCTATTATGCAAACCGATTTTGACTTACCGTCCTTTTTATCAACTCTATCTTGTCTCCTATTAGAGGATATTATGAATATAACCGTTTTTGGTGTTGGATACGTAGGATTAGTGCAGGCGGTGGTACTCGCCGATGTCGGCCATAATGTTTGTTGTGTGGATGTGGATGAGAAGAAGATAGCAGGTTTGAAAAATGGAGATATACCCATTTATGAACCAGGGTTGTCAGAGCTGTTGTTGGGAAATTACGAGAAAAAACGAATTGATTTTACGACCGATGCTGAAAAGGGAATCGCTCATGCTGAACTTCAGTTTATAGCTGTCGGCACTCCTCCTGATGAGGATGGCAGTGCGGATCTGAAATATGTGCTCGCCGTGGCAGGAAAAATAGCCACACATATGGATGAAGGTAAAATTGTTATCAATAAATCGACAGTACCTGTAGGTACCGCCGATAAGGTAAGGGCTCATATGACTTCCATTCTCCAACAGAGAAGAGTACAGCTTCCACTCCATGTGGCCTCCAATCCTGAATTTTTAAAGGAAGGTTCCGCCCTGGATGACTGCATGCGGCCGGAAAGGATTATAATCGGCACCGACAGCAATGAGGTTGAAGAAAAACTTCGTGAGGTATATGAACCATTCAGCAGAAATCGCGATAAGATCATGGTGATGGACGTACGTAGCGCGGAATTCACTAAATATGCGGCAAATTGCCTATTGGCTACCAAGATATCTTTTATGAATGAGATGTCCAACCTGGCAGAACGTATGGGGGTCGATATTGAACAGGTAAGACGGGGAATCGGTTCAGACTCGCGAATAGGTTACCAGTTCATCTATCCGGGTTGCGGCTATGGCGGTTCCTGTTTTCCCAAAGATGTGCAGGCCCTTGAACGGTCCGCAACGGCTATCGGATACGAAGCTCAAATTCTTCGAGCAGTCGAGAGAGTCAATCATAAACAGAAAGAAAAACTTTTTGAGCATATTTCTTCTTTTTATAAGAGCAAAATCGCCGGCAAGACTATGGCGGTGTGGGGGCTTTCCTTTAAACCAAACACTGATGATATGCGGGAGGCCTCCAGTCGGGTATTGATTGAGGCTTTGTGGAAAGCAGGCGTCAAGATACAAGCTTATGACCCTGAAGCGATGGAAGAAGCCCAACGAATTTATGGCACCAGAGATGATTTTATGCTGATGGGTACCAAAGAAGCTGCTCTGCATGGAGCAGATGCTCTGGTTATTGTGACTGAATGGAAAAGCTTTCGGGTGCCGGATTTTAAGAAGATGCTTGAAGAATTGCATGACAAAGTAATTTTTGATGGCAGAAACCTCTATGATCCTGCCAGGGTTGAAGCCACGGGACTTGCCTACTACGGAATCGGCCGAGGTCGATCAGTTAAGAAAAATGATATGAGTATCTTATAACGTGAGAGTGAAAATGAAAAAAAAAGCATTGATTACCGGGATAACCGGTCAAGATGGAGCTTATCTTGCGGAGTTTCTGCTCGGTAAAGATTATGAAGTACATGGAATCAAGAGAAGAGCATCTCTTTTTAACACTGATCGCATAGACCATCTATATCAGGATCCGCATGTAGGGAACAGGAATTTTATTCTGCATCACGGAGATCTGACTGATTCCTCAAGTCTCATACATATAATAGGCAAGGTTATGCCCGACGAGATTTACAACCTTGCCGCCCAGTCTCATGTCGCGGTCTCTTTTGAAGAGCCGGAATATACCGCCAATTCTGATGCACTGGGGACACTCAGGGTCTTGGAGGCGATTCGAATTCTAGGGCTGATTGAAAAGACCAGATTCTATCAGGCTTCGACTTCGGAGCTGTTTGGCAAGGTGCAGGAGATACCGCAAACCGAAAAAACACCATTCTATCCGCGTTCACCCTATGCAGTTGCCAAAATGTATGCTTACTGGATTGTCGTCAACTATCGTGAGGCATATAATATGTATGCCTGCAACGGAATCCTTTTTAACCATGAGTCCCCGGTCCGGGGCGAGACTTTCGTCACCCGCAAGATTACCAGGGCGTTAGCCAGAATTTATTTGGGCTTGCAGGATTGTCTCTACCTTGGAAACCTTGATGCTAAGCGCGACTGGGGACATGCCCGTGATTATGTGCAGATGCAATGGTTGATGCTGCAACAGGAGAAACCGGACGATTTTGTTATTGCCACAGGGGAACAGCACTCGGTACGTGATTTTGTCAGCGCAGCTGCGGCAGAAATTGGAGTCGGTTTACGTTGGGAGGGCACAGGTGTTGAGGAAGTGGGAATTGTAGACAGAATCCCCAACGGACAAGATACCTATGGAATGAAGGTTGGCGATACAATTGTCCGCGTTGATCCCAGGTATTTCAGACCAACTGAAGTTGAGACTCTGCTTGGTGATCCGAAAAAGGCCAAAGAAAAACTCGGTTGGGTTCCGAAAACCACCTTTCCAGAATTGGTTTCTGAAATGATGCGTTTCGATCTTGTGGAAGCCAGACGAGATGAACTCTGTAAAAGCGAAGGTTTCACGGTTCTCAATCATCACGAATAGTGTGAAAGACATTGTTATTTCAAGAAAAAATATTTGTTGCCGGGCATCGCGGCATGGTCGGCTCTGCCATCGTTCGGCAGTTGATGAAACTTGGTTGTGAAAATATTGTTACCCGGACCCATGCGGAGCTTGATCTGACTAATCAGGCAGCGGTACGTGATTTTTTCCAGACCGAGAAGGTTGACAGGGTGGTCCTGGCCGCCGCCAAAGTAGGCGGGATTCATGCCAATAATTCGTATCCAGCGGATTTTATCTACATCAATCTGATGATTCAGACCAACGTGATTCATCAGGCGTATCAGTCCGGAGTGCAGAACCTGCTGTTTCTCGGCAGCTCCTGTATCTATCCCAAATTTGCCCCGCAACCGATCAGCGAGGACCACCTTTTGACCGGTACTCTCGAGCCGTCCAATGAGCCTTATGCCATCGCCAAAATTGCCGGGATCAAAATGTGTGAATCCTACAATCGCCAATACAATACCAGCTACCGTTCGGTAATGCCGACTAATCTTTTCGGACCGCAAGATAATTATCATCTGGAAAACAGCCATGTTATTCCTGCCATGCTGCGTAAGTATCATCTGGCGAAATTGGCAATGGATGGTGATATCAGGGCGATTATTGCCGACGAGGCTCATTATGGGGCAATTCCCGAAGATGTCAGCGAGGCAATCGGTTATATGGCTGAAAAAAAGAAGCTGAAGAAAGATCATTCTCCAAAAGTGGTTCTGTGGGGAACCGGCTTGCCTCGTCGTGAATTCCTTCATGTCGATGATATGGCTGCCGCCTGTATCCACGTAATGGGCCTTGATCAATCGCATTTTGCCGGAGCCAACCCATCTTTTCTCAACGTCGGCACGGGAGAGGACGTTACCATAAAGGAGACAGCAGCCTGTATTGCCCAACTGGTCGGTTTTAAAGGAGAGACCGTTTATGATTCTGGTAAGCCGGACGGAACTCCACGTAAGTTACTCGATACCAAGAGGATCGATAAACTGGGATGGCAACCCCGACTCAGTTTCAGGGAAGGCTTGACGGACACCTATCAATCGTATAAACGAGCCGTACCGTCTGTAGGATAGTATCTGGGTGTTTCAGTCAAACAGAAGAGCTTTGTTATAAACTATTCTTCAATATTTTTACGGAATCTGCGAATCATGTCGTCGCGGATCATCTTGTGATCCAGATGGAATATGTCTTTAGGAAACAACAGTTCCATCACTCCTGAATCGAATATTCGTTTTACTTCGTATTCGTCATGGGCAACATCTTTTTGATACATGTAGTTGAGCCATGACCGGTTGGTATGAATGATAAATTCCACTCGCATACCGCCCAGCCTGGCAAAGAACTTCATCATTTCCGTTTTCGGGCTGGAACCTATGGCTCCGCCTTTATATACACTGGCGCCAGTCAGAGTGTCTGAGATATCTTCCAGTACCATAAAGCTGTTGGCTTTCGATGCTGACCTAGTCAGGTGATTTTGAAATGTTTTGATGTCTGCGATAGAATCCAGTACAGCCATGAGTCCAAGTTCGTCATCCACGGCTACCGCAGGATTTTTTTCGTTTTTGCGCAACAGTTTCAATACTTTTGCCTCCGGAGGTTTCTTGCGGATCGAGACGTAAATGGGGATATCACGATTTTCAGTTGAAAAACGGCGCCGTTTGAGCAGGGTGAGCTTGGAACCCCTGGTAAGCTCAGCCTCCTGACCTTGTTTGGCAGTAAGCACCTTGACGTTCGTGCAGCTAAAAGTATTTTCGGCATGTCGGGAATGCAGATAAACAATGTCATGTTCACCAATTTTCAGGCTCTTACTCCAGACATAATCGTTGAGGAAGTGTAAAAAGGTCGAGAATTTTTCTTCTATTCCTGTTTCCCTTTCCCTTTGATCAATGCTGCCGGCCAGATTCATCAAGACCAGCTTCCGTCTTGCTTCAAAACGAGCTTTTTTATGATATCTGTCGTTGAACATGATGAGCAGCAGGGTAACCGGATCATTGGCAACCTCAATTTCATTGGTGGTTGCCACAAAGGAGGTGTATGGTTTTAAAATCTTTGCCTTGAGTGAGTTGACGACCGCATCGGCGGTTCGTGCATATTCATAAACCCTGGCTTCAATTTCCCTTGATGTCCCATTCAGCCCGAACATATTACCCAGCAACACGCAGGCCCGTTGGCTCCGAAGTATCTGTTCGTTCGGTTGTTTGAGCAGGTCGGTGAGCTGGGCAAAGCTGGTAATTGCCAGAAATTCAAATATCTGACTGCGCAATGCTCGATATTTTGTGGTGTTGATTCTCTCCCGGCAGAGATTCCTTACCCAGCTCCGGGTATGGACGGAAAACGATCCGCTTACAGAAACACTCTCTTCCACTGCCAGCGGTCCGTGTTGCTGCAACGAGGTAAATACACTGTCTTCGCTGATAACTGACATCTAATCTTCCTGTTTTCAACCTTGAAACTTTAATTTTTTGATGTGCCATACAAAAAGATGAATGAAAATCATACTTGAGTTATAATCGAATTTTTGTTACGGGAAGGCAAGTCTTTTCGTCCTCAGCACCCAACCACAGACTTTATAATTAAAAAAACTTATAAGTGGAACTACATATGTTCAGAAATTTTAGTATTGTGCCGAAGATTATGTTTGGCAGAGGTTCATTTAATCAGGTGAGTGATGTTATCGCTCCACATCGGCTAAATCCTGATTCTTATTTTGTTTTTGTTCTGGATGATGTTTTCAGGGAGAGATCTCTGGAGAGCAGATTGCCCATCTCAGGCAAGGATTTATTGTTGCTCGTCAATGTCGATGATGAACCCAAAACCAGTTATATAGACGCCCTGGTGCAGCAAATTCGTGACTATGATGCAGTCAAGCCTGACGGTATAGTGGGAATAGGCGGTGGGGCTACTATGGATATTGCCAAAGCCGTTTCCCTCATGCTGAACAATCCCGGCTCATCTGCGGATTATCAGGGATGGGACCTGATCAAAAACCCCTCGGTTTACCATGTAGCCGTTCCCACCCTCGCCGGAACAGGCGCGGAAATTTCCAGGACCGCAATACTGACCGGGCCGGTAAAAAAACTTGGAATAAATTCCGACTACACCTTGTTCCACCAGATTATTCTCGATCCAGAGCTTCTGGCTGGGGTTCCGAAGGAACAATGGTTCTATACAGGTATGGACTGTTATATTCACGATGTCGAGTCGTTGCACGGTACATTTATCAATGAGTTCAGCAAAGCGTATGGTGAAAAATCGATAGACCTGTGCCGGCAGGTTTTTCTGGAAGATCACCCGGACAAAGACGACAAGCTGATGATGGCTTCCTATTTCGGCGGGATGAGTATTGCCTACTCCCAGGTTGGGGCCTGCCATGCTCTCTCGTATGGACTCTCTTATGTTCTCGGTATACATCACGGAATAGGCTGTTGTATCGCCTTTGATTACTTGGAGGAGATTTATCCGGAAGGCGTACGGGAGTTTCGAAAAATGATGGAAAAACATCAGATAAACCTGCCAAGAAATCTTACAGCCAATATGGATAAAGAAGAGCTGGAACTGATGGTAACCACTGCCCTGAATCTCACGCCACTCTGGGAAAATTGTTTGGGATCGGATTGGCAGAAAAAGATGACCCGCGAACGGTGTCTTGAACTCTATCTGCGGATGTAATTTTGCTTGATTCCGTTCAGGATATAAATGGCCGGCCATCGTCCGCACGTCCAGCATCGACCAGAGCCATCCGGCGGGGAATGCAAAGGGCTTTCCCCATAGTTCTCGGTTATGTCCCTATCGGTTTTGCTTATGGAGTGCTAGCCGGGAAAAGCGGTTTGTCAGAGGCTAACACCCTGTTGATGTCTCTCATCGTTTTCGCCGGCTCGGCTCAATTTATAGCCGTCGGCCTATTTGCCAGTGGTACCGGACCTGCTGCCGTTATTATCACTACTTTTATTGTCAACCTGCGCCATCTATTAATGGCAGCCTCACTTGCACCGTATCTCTCCGGCTGGAAAAAAAGGTATCTTGCCTTTTTTTCCTATGAATTGACTGATGAAACTTTTGCCCTCCATTCAGCGGCAGCCGGAAAATTGAATGATTGCAGGCTGGAAGCTTTATCACTGAATATGACGGCCCAAATGTCCTGGGTTGTGGGGACAGCTTTGGGCATCATCGCCTCAGGTTTGATCGGAGACATAAAACCTCTGGGGTTGGATTACGCACTAGCTGCCATGTTTATCGGCCTTTTGGTGGGGCAATGTGTATCTTTCACCCGTGTTGTCACCGCAATCTTATCCGGGGGGATCGCTACACTTTTATACCTTGCCGGCTGGCATCAGTTTCATATCATTGTCGCAACCGTTGCAGGAGCTTCATTGGGCCTGGGAGTTGAGCTATGGATCAGACGCTGATCTTCTGGACAATTACGGGCATGGCTGTTGTTACCTATCTGCCCCGATTGCTGCCCGCGCTATTCCTGAGTGGAAAGACCTTGCGGCCGATTTTTGCTTCATGGCTGAGGCTGATACCTCCGGCCGTTCTTGCCGCAATGTTGGTTCCTTCCTTGGTGGTACGCGAAAATTCAGTTGACCTGGGTTTTGAGAACCTGTTTTTTTGGGCGGCGCTTGTCGCTTTTCCGGTAGCCTGGAAGTGGAAAAGCCTTTCTGCGACGGTGATGGTCGGAATGGGACTGGTTGCTCTTGGCCGCTATTTGGGCTGGGGCGCATAACATTTTATGAATGCTCTTTTATCTGCAGAAGAACGCAGAACGATTGTCCAGTCATTGCTGCAATGGTTCCGAAAAACCAAGCGTTCTCTTCCCTGGCGGCTCACCTATAATCCATATCATATCTGGATTTCCGAGATTATGCTCCAGCAGACTCAAATGGACCGAGGCGTCGCCTATTTCCTGCGCTGGATCGAACGCTTTCCCGATGTTCAAGCCGTGGCCGTGGCGCAGGAACAGGAAATTCTCAAGTACTGGGAAGGGCTCGGGTATTATGCCAGGGCCCGAAATCTGCACAGGGCGGCAAAGAAAATCACCTCGGAATTTGATGGTGTAGTTCCCTGTGAACACGATCGGTTGTTGAAGTTGCCCGGTATCGGATCATATACTGCGGCGGCTATCGCCAGTGTGGCCGGCAATCATGATATCGCGGTGATCGATGCTAATGTTATTCGTGTCTATGCCCGACTTTTCAATATAGATGAAGCGATCACCAGAGTGCAGGTAAAAAAACGTCTTAAAGCGATCGCCGAAGAACTGTTGCCGCAAGGACGGGCAAGGGCATATAACCAGGCGTTGATGGATTTTGGAGGTTTAATATGCACCCCTAAAAAACCTCTCTGTGAGAAATGTCCAATATCAGAGTTGTGTCGATCGCTGCAGTCAGGAACAGTAATGGAGCGGCCCGTTACCGGCCCGAAACGACAGATTGTTACCTTGCACAATGTGGCCGGCCTTATTCGCTGGCAGGGGAGGGTATTCATTCAGCAACGCAAGCATAATGCGGTTTGGGGCGGGCTCTGGGAGTTTCCCGGTGGTCAACTGGCGGAAGATGAATTTGAGGTGAACGGGAAGCAGAAGCATGAATTGATTGCCGCTAGAATTTCAGCTGATACCGGATTGCCTGTTACCTTGATGAAACCTATTACCAGAATCACCCATCAATACACTCACCACAAGATCATTCTTCACTGTTTTCTTTGCACTTTGAGAGGAGACAAGTTCGAACCGGTTTTACAATCAGCCTGCGACTATCGATGGGTTGAATCGAATGATCTAGATCAATTCGCTTTTCCGGCTGGACCAAGAAAGCTGCTTGAGTATATCAGAGCGAACCAACCCTCTCTGCTGGATAGTGAGACCTGACTTATTCTGCCAGGTAGAGAAGTTCTACGGGACAATGATCCGAGCCTAAAATATCTTTCAAGATAGCAGCATTCTGAACCTTTGCCCTGGCAATCTCGTTCACACAGAAATAATCGATACGCCAGCCGATGTTCTTTGTCCGGGCGCTAAATCGGTAGCTCCACCAGGTATATTGGTCGGGTTCCTGATTAAATATCCGAAAGGTGTCGACATAGCCTGCCTCGATAAAGCCGTCCATCCAGGCTCTCTCTTCAGGAGTGAATCCGGCATTCTTAACATTGGATTTCGGATTTTTCAGGTCGATCTCTTTATGGGCAACGTTAAAGTCGCCGCAAAGTATAACTGCTTTGTGTGCAGCCAGTTCTTCAATAAAGGCGACAAGTTTCGCATTGAACCTCAGTTTGTAGTCGAGGCGGATTAATTTTTCGCCGGCGTTGGGGAAATAGATATTTATCAAATAGAAGTCATTGAACTCCAAGGTAAGGACTCTGCCTTCGCAGTCAAACTCGGAATCACCCATCCCATAATGTACGGCCTCCGGTTCCAGGCGACTATAGAAGGCTACTCCGGAATAACCCCTACGTTCGGCGCTGTGCCAATAGGACTTATAGCCCGGAATGTTTTTCAACTCTTCGGAAAGTTGGTCCGGATGTGCTTTGGTCTCCTGCAAGCCTATGATATCGGCATCGAATCCTGCCAATGTTGCAACAAATCCTTTCTTCTCAATGGCACGAATTCCGTTAACATTCCAGGAAACAAATCTTAACGCACAGTTCTTATCCATTTTTTGCTCCAGGTATTTTGCGGGGTTTTACCCCATGCTTTGGGCATTTTTTCTCAAGCGGGCAGATATCGCAGCAAGGTCTAATCGGTTTGCAGATCGACTGACCAAAGGCAACAAGGATGGAATTAACGCCAATCCAATGTATTTTCGGGAGTTTCATCCGCAGAGCCATTTCAGTTTGCAGTGGGTTATCTGTTGCGACATATCTCCATATATTCATAATTCTATGTACATGAGTGTCAACACAGATGCCAGGTTTCTGGAAGGCGACGCTGACTACCAGATTGGCTGTTTTCCTGCCGACTCCGGGTAAGGTGATCAGCTCCTCGATGGTGTCCGGTACCTTTCCGCCAAACTTATCCAACCTCTCAGATAACTGGGCTAGATGTTTAGCCTTGGTCTTATAAAAGCCCACAGGATAAATGAGTTCGGAAATTTTTTCTTCAGACAATGCAGCAAGGGCTTTACTATCCGGTGCAAATTTAAACAGCCGGGCGGAGGCCTTGGCAGTGGTTTCGTCCTTGGTCCTGGCGGAGAGGATAGTAGCCACCAGGATCTTAAAGGGATCTTGAGTCTGTACCGCAATCAGATCAACCACCGGTACCTGTTTTTCACGAACAGTGGAGGCAACGGTTTCAAGAAACCAGTCTATATCGATGGTCATCCGATAATTCCTTTAATGAGATGTTCAAAATTTCAGGGCAATATAGATTATGCCTTTAGAGTTGAATCAGATCAGGAGTAAAATCAAGGGTGGCAAAATAATCTTCGACCTTCTCCGCCCGACGAATAAGTTCGACGTTGCCGTCCTGACCCAAAAGCAGCTCCTTGGGGCGCAAGTTGCCATTATAATTGAAACCCATGGCGCTACCATGTGCGCCGGTATCCTGAATGACCAGTATATCGCCATCCATAATTTTCGGAAGCAGGCGTTGCACCGCGAATTTGTCGTTGTTTTCACAGAGGGAACCGACTACATCAACGACCTCCTGGTCAGAATCGACCTCTTTCCCCACAACATCGATATGATGATAGGCGCCATACATGCCGGGACGCATAAGGCTACTCATCGAGGCATCGACTCCAACATAGGTTCGATAGATATCTTTCCGATTTATGGCCTTTGTCACAAGAACTCCATGCGGTCCGGTGATAAAGCGGCCACTCTCCATGTACAGGGCGGGTTCATATCCATATTGTTGCCGGAAGTGTTTGAAGAGATCCGTGATTTCTCTACCCATGGCGTCGATGTTCAAACCTGCATTTCCCGGTTCATAAGGGATGCCAAGTCCTCCGCCGATATTGATAAACTCGAAGGTGATGCCAAGCTCAGCTGAAATGGCGGCTATGAGTTCCAGAAGCATCTGGGCGGTCTGAACCATATATTGATAATTCAGTTCATTGGAGGCAAGCATGGTGTGGATTCCGAAACGCTTCACCCCAAGGGACTTTGACTGTCTATAGGCATCGACGATCTGATCATCGCTCACGCCGTATTTGGCTTCAGTCGGCTTGCCGATGATATCGTTACCTGTTCGTTTGGAGCCAGGATTATAGCGAAAGCATATAAGCTCGGGTATTTCCGGCACCTTGGAAAGGAGATTAAGATCATCGAGGTTGAGAATGGAGCCGCCATCCTTGGCAGCTTCTATGAAATCGAGTTTGCTGGTGTTATTGGAGGTGAACATGATTTCTTCTCCACGGCCACCAACCTGACGACTCAGACGAAGCTCCGCAATAGAACTGCAATCAAAACCAAAGCCCATATCCTTCATGATGGAGAGAATTTTCGGATTAGGCAAAGCTTTTACAGCATAGTACTCACGAAAACAGTCGATTCCGGCAAACGCATTTTTTAGATTTTCCCCTGTCTCCCGGATTCCGGCCTCGTCGTAGATGTGAAAGGGGGTTCCGTAGTGGCTGGCAATCTTGTCTAGCACTGGGAAAAGACGATTCTTAAAGGCTTGAGACATTGGCATAAGACTGCTTCCTTATGTGGTTTGTGGAAGTGGTATCTGACTGGTTTCCTTGACAGTCGTCAATACCGTTTCAGTGCTGGTGGAGAGCACGCCTTCAATAGTTGATATTTTTTCCTGCAACAGCAGGCCGAGCGTTGTGGTGTCGGCACTTCGCACTTTTATCAGGTAACAGTCACTTCCTGAAACAAAGTGAACCTCCTGGATCTCGGGTATGAGCGAGAGCCGGCTGCCGACCCTATCACACAGGGCCGGGTTGGTTTTTACATGGACGAAGGCCACTTGCGCACTATTAAAGCGCAGGGGATTGAGCCGTACCTCATATCCGTCGATGATTCCCTGTTTTTCCATTTTACGAATCCGTTCGAGAACGGCCGATGGAGCAAGACCGACTTGGCGGGACACTTCAACATTGGGAATTCGGGCTTTTTTTTGCAGTATATTTAAAATTTCCAGGCTGATGGAATCCAACATATTTCCTCCCTTGTATAAAAGCTAATATATTCTCTAAACGAGACAAGTCAAGAATAATATTCTGTAATATTTAAATAATGGTGAATATATTCAGCGAAAAATAAAAATATCAGGATTTTTGTCGTTTGTCGATGTAGCTCTTCAGCGACGCCGATTGAAACAACCTCGGAAAATGTGTAGAAAGAAGTTTGGAGCCAACGTGCTTCTGAACAAGGAATAATCAGAAAAAGTTTCGAATGAAGAAGAGAAGGAGTATAGTGAGTTACTCAAAAAAGGGGAGGAAAACATGACATTTTCCATCACACCACTTCTTACTGGAGTCCGCAATCCTGATCAGGGCATCATGACCTATCAGAAGGGTTACGGTAAGAGGATCTGGTTGCCGATATGGGCCTTTCTGGTGCAGGGGCACGGACACAATATTTTAGTCGATACGGGGCTTGATGAAAATGAGCTTTTCGTACCTGCAGGCTTTACCGAAGAGACCGGTCTGGAACCGGCATCGATAGTCGATTGTCTCGCTAAAGAAAAATTAACCGTGGAAGACATCGACATTGTTATAAATACCCATTTGCATGACGATCACTGTGGCAACAATCGTCTATTCAGCAAGGCAGTTTTTTATGCCCATAAAATTGAAATCGATTTCTGTAATTCACCGCATCCACTCGATCATCGATACGACAACTATTTTATAGAGGATCTGACATTTTATAAAATTGAAAATGATCAGGAGGTTATTCCGGGTATACGTGTTATGCATTCACCCGGGCACACTCTGGGCGGTCTTTCTGTTATTATTGAGACAGGCGCAGGTGAGGCGGTGATAACAGGTTTTTGTTGTAACCGGGAAAATTTTCCGGATCATGGTCCTGCTGTTTGTCCGGGAGTGCACCTGGACGCAATAGCCGCCTGGGAATCAATTCAGAAGGTAAAAGAGCTTGGGATAAATATCCTGCCCATGCATGATCTCGGGCTGAAAAAAATTAAAGGATGATTGTCCCTAAATTCGTATCAATTACTTTTAGCAGATGAGGATCTTGCATTGCCAAACGTTACCGTTATTGTGCCGACGCTTAATGAGATGGAAAACGTTGATCCGTTACTTGAACGAATCTGCAGCATCAGGCGCGCAAACAATCTTGATTTTGATATCCTGTTCGTTGACTCGGCATCAACTGACGGGACCTGTGAGCGTGTGCGGGAGTGGCAGGAGAAAGAACCTGTCCGGTTACTGCAGAATGCCAACGATGTCGGGCTGGCCGGAGCTGTAATATCAGGAGCTAATCATACCGATGCAAGATACATATTGGTGATGGATGCAGACCTCAGTCACCCTCCCGAGGTTATTCCACAATTACTCAAACCTCTTCTGGATGGGACACATGACATGGTAATCGGCAGCAGATATGCGGCTGGCGGATCCATGCCCGACTGGCCGTTTTCGCGAAAATGTTCTTCACGTCTTGCCACCTTGCCGGCTCTCTTTTTCTGTGAAGTGAAAGATCCACTGGCCGGATTTTTTGCCATAGAACGTCGCCGTTTAACGGAGTTGCCCGGTTCTGTTCCCGGTTTTAAGATAGGTTTGGCTATATTGGCGGAGTATGGAAAAGATCTTCGGGTGACCGAAATTCCTATTGAGTTCAGAGACCGCGATCACGGGGAATCAAAGATGAATTATCGGGTAGTTTTTGCCTACCTGAAACAACTCAGTAATCTGGCATTAAAACGGCTGGTCAGCATGTACCGCGGAAATTCCAGGGGAAAAGGTTGAAGAAAAGCAACTGAGATTTATTGGAAAACCGTAGCAAGGCTTGGGGAAAACCGAGTGAAACGGCAAGTTCAAATAGTCGGATTGATTCCAACCAAGCCCTTTTTTTTACTCTTTTTTCACCTTGTCACCACCTCCATCCGCAAGATTTTTCGGGTCCAGTAAACGCTGAAGTTCTTCTCGCGGGATATCCGTTTTTTCCAGAGCCACCTCTAAAACCGGTCTATGCTCTTTAAGAGCGATCTTGCCAATTTCCGCGGCCTGCAAATAGCCGATCACAGGATTGAGTGAAGTGACCAGAATCGGATTAAGAGCCAGCGCCCGTTCAAAGTTTTGACGATTGACTTTCATGTCTTTTATTGCCTTCTCACCAAGTGACACGGCACTTCCAGCCAAAAGATCAATGGAATGAAGAAGATTGGCCGCTGCGAGCGGCAGCATGGTATTGAGTTGAAAGCTGCCGCCCATTCCGGCCAGATTGAGAGTAGTGTCGTTGCCTATTACCTGAGCGGTCGCCATACAGACCGCTTCGGGAATGACCGGATTGACTTTTGCGGGCATGATGCTGGATCCCGGTTGAAGGGCAGGTAATTGTATTTCCCCAAGCCCAGCCAGAGGACCGGAGTTCATCCACCTGAGATCGTTAGCAATTTTGTTAAGAGCGATCGCGCAGGTTTTGAGATGGCCCGAGAACTCGATGACGGTATCAAGACTACTGAGGCCTTTATAGTTAGAGATGGCGTGCGTAAAAACAAGACCGGTTATCTCATTGATATGGCCTATCGTTTTAGCGGGAAAATCAGGATGACAGTTGACGCCGCTGCCTACCGCGGTTCCGCCCAAGGGCAGTCGGCTCAATCTCGACAGACCGGATGTGATACGTTCCCTACATTCATCAAGTTGCACCGCCCAACCCTCCAACTCCGATTGTAGACGAATCGGCAGGGCGTCCATCAAGTGGGTCCGGCCTGTTTTTACTACATCCTTGTTTTCCGCACCGAATTTGCGGATAATTTCAGCCAATTTCCTGAGAGCAGGCAGCAGTGATCCGGTTGAGATTTGAACTGCTGAAATTTGGAGAGCTGTGGGGATGACATCATTGCTACTCTGGCAGAGATTGACATGATCGTTCGGCGAGAGTTCGACATTTTTTTTACGTACCATGCCGACAATAACTTCGTTGACATTCATATTTGTACTTGTTCCGGAACCGGTCTGGAAAATCGATATCGGAAACTGCTCCATCGGTTGCTCCGCACGCAATTTGTCTACGGCCTCACAAATGAAGTTTGCATTTTCCTGAGTCAGCAGCTCAAGCTTGCCATTTGTTAGCGCTGCCGCCTTCTTGATCACAAGAATCGCCTCGATAAATTTCCAGGGCAGTGGTTGTGAGGAAATAGTGAAATTATCAACGGCCCTTTGAGTCTGTGCGCCGTAGAGGGCTTCGGCAGGTACCTGGATTGCTCCCATACTGTCTTTTTCAACTCGAAATGACTTCCTGTCCATCTATGCCTCCTTTTAGAAATACATTTTTTGAAGGTACTTGTACCCCCTTTGCAGGGTGTTGGAATAATCTTGCTCGGTTTCGTACAGCCTCTGATGCTGCTGTAGTGGTTGAGAGCTTCTTTATCTCTCGTTTAACCAGTCCGTTTTTTCAAGGTTGTTGATGATAGTTGTGATATTACCTGGAGATTTCAAAATCTTGCCTGCCAACTCTTTTTTTGAGCCATTGGTCCGAGATGATAGAGAGCCTCGATAATTCCAAACCGACTGACTGTCAATTCAGCAAGAAAATGACTGTGAACATCACGGCAGACATTGTTGGTGCTTCGCACCAATCTAATAAAGGTGTTGAGCGCCAATGCATGTTTTCTGCTTCCCTTAACGCGTAACATAGCCCTTCTAAAATTTTATAATTCAATATTAAAATTTTATACGGCAGGGAATATTGTCAAGATGAAAGCCTCTTAATGGGCAGCCGGCAAATAGATAGGAAGTAAAGAGAGAAAATCTAACTGTGATTCCTGTAGCCTCGGATAAATATCCGGGCTACAGAGGGTTGCGGACTATTTCTTCCAAAGTCCGTGCAGATTGCAGTAGGCTCGGGCAGTGACGGTATCGGCCTTAATCGGGAAAAAGGCTGATGGTTGACCAGATGGTTTAAGGAACTGCCGATATACGGAATCTCCGGCAGTGAGCTCGATCCATTCAATGTAGTGGGCTTCGGTCATAGGGTGAGCTACAGATCCAATATTAACTTGCCAGCCGTTATCACGTTTCTCAAGCGCGGGGACGTGTTTTTCGACAGCTGCATCGGTTGTGTTTTCGTTTTGCATTGTCATCTGCTGACCGCAGCACATCAATTCAGCGCTGCCTGCAGTGAGTACTTCAACTATGTTGCCGCATACATCGCATTTGTATATTCCCATTTTTTTTGCCATTAATTTCCTCCTGTGTGAATGAATAGCCTTTAGTTACTCACCAGACTCTGTCATTTCGTGCTACAATGTGGTTGTAATATTGGTAGCAATTTCAGCGAGCTTGGTCATTATACTGCCTGTGTTTATCAGGTCTCAGGTGCTTATGCTAATCATCGATTATCCGTTCTGCAAATAATTAAAAGGAAAAAGTTAAAAAGAATCATTTCTATTTGCAAATGTATCACAAAAAAAATGAAGAATCTTTTCTTGAAGTGAAGATTATGTTAATGGTTGTAAACAAAGATAAAAAAGAGTTAATCAGGAGTCGAGTACACTGTTGGGCGTACCTGTTATGACCAATGGCCACAAGAAAAAAATGTTAATCTCACTTAAGGCTCGAGTCTGAAATTATAGAGTCTGAAAAGAGATAGGATTGTCGTTATTGAAAGTTTGGTAATCATATTAATAAGAACTTTAAGGAGAAACTATGAAAGGAAAACACCTTCAGCAAATGATTGTCGGGATCGCTGTCACTCTTTGTTTAGGCATGACGAATGCACAAGCTGCAGAGTATGATCATGAGGTAAAAGACCAAAACATATCATTTGCCTGGAAGGTTGAGCCAGACACCTTGGCAGTTAAACTCACAGCCAAAACGACAGGCTGGGTCGCAGTGGGATTTAACCCGACTGAAAGCATGAAAGATGCGAATATCATTATCGGCTATGTAAAAAAAGGCGAAGTGAAGATAGATGATGATTTCGGAAATAGTAAGACCTCACATATTTCTGATACTAAAATGGGTGGTACTTCTGATATTACAGTAGTCGGAGGGTCGGAAACAGATGGTGTGACGACCATTGAATTCACTATGCCCTTGGATTCCGGTGACAAAAATGATCATAAAATAGACGTAAACGGTGACACAAAAGTGCTTTTGGCCTATGGGGCCGGCCGTGATACCTTCCTGACCAAGCACAAATACCGGACAGCCCTGAAGGTCAACCTGAGTACCGGGGCTTCAGCAAAAGTGAATTAAAAAGTGTAGGATCTCTTGCCTTAATCCTCCTGCTATGTCGGTGGGAATTACCTTCAATATATCGAGCTTTATCCAGAGCCTGTCCCTACTTACAGAGTGAATTTTTACGAGATTATTTTCAATGACCTCTGCCGGTAGAATACTTAAAACCATAATTTCCCTTAAAAGAGGGGAATTAATACGAAACTTCACCATTGCGGATAGATGATTACCTGGATAAAGCCCATCGCTTTAATTTTTATATTGTCGTTGACGATGGATATCGGCAACTATTCCAGAGCGAATACTGACGGACCGGGGCTTCCTGGCCGGGATAAACAAGTCTTTGCAAAAAGCGAAAGCAAGCCTGATATAAGTAGCTGGGTAGAGGAGAAAACAGGCGGATATCTTCCCATGGATCTGGAATTCACCGATGAACAGGGAAAGATTATGCGACTCGGGGAGTTTATCGACCAACCGACAATTCTTCTGCCCATCTATTTCTATTGTCCCAACATCTGCAGCAGGAACCTGGCTAAACTGGCGATTGCTCTGAACAGCCTCAGTTTTAAACCTGGAAAAGGGTATAAAGTGATCGCCTTAAGTTTCAATGAGGCGGAAGGTTTTGAGGACGCGGCTCAGGCAAAAAGAAATTATCTGAAGTTGACAGGCGAAAATTTTCCCTCCGATGCATGGACCTTTCTTACAGGAAAACAAAAAGTCATTAAGGCCGCAATGGATGCTGTCGGCTTTCGATTTAAAAAGGTCAATGATGAAACGTTTATTCATCCTGCAGCTCTAATTATCTTAGCCAAGGACGGAAAAATTATCAGGTACGTCTATGGATCCTTTCTGGCCGGGGACATAGATATGGGGTTGGCTGATGCGACGAAGGGCCGACCGTCACTATCAGTGAAAAGATTGCTGGCATTCTGCTTCAATTACGATCCTAATAAAAACAAATCGGTGTTCCAATATGTGAAAATTGGGGTGATGTTGTTTTTTTGCACAATTCTAGTATTTGTTTTCATCTACTTTAAACGAAAGCGGCCATAGCTGCAAAGGCCTGCAATGATGTCAGCACAAAAGACAGGAAATTAACATGACTGCAACGCAATCTTTCTATCAAACTTCGGCACCGCCCGGACTAACCGGCATTAAGGCCTGGCTATTAACTCATGACCATAAAAGACTTGGGCTCATGTATCTTGGCGCTATCTTTTTCTGGTTTGTAATTGCCATGTTTCTCGGTCTTCTACTGAGGACTGAGTTGATGAGCCAAGGCCGGACCATCATGAGTGCCGAGACCTATAATGCAGTCTTTACCCTGCACGGGGTTATCATGATCTTTCTCTTCATGATTCCGGGTATTCCTGCCATATTCGGTAATTTTTTCCTGCCTATTCAGCTTGGGGCCGATGATGTCTTTTTCCCGAGACTCAATCTTTTCAGCTGGTATCTCTTTATGTTTGGCGGTTTGTTCGCCATTGTCTCGCTCTTTGCAGGAGACGGCTTTCCTGATACGGGTTGGACCTTTTATGTGCCGTTCAGCGTACAAAATAATGCCAATGTCGGTTTAACCGTGACAGCGGCATTCATTCTGGGCATGTCATCAATGTTGACCGGGTTGAACTTTGTCACCACTTTTCATCGTATGCGTGACAAGAGCATGGGGCTCATGCAGATCCCGCTCTTCACCTGGTCGCTGTATGCCACCGCCTGGGTACAGATCCTGGCGACACCTGTTATTTCCATCACCTTTGTGCTGATCATTCTTGAGCGGTTCTTCCATATAGGGCTCTTCGATCCTGATAAGGGCGGTGATCCATTGTTGTATCAACATTTATTCTGGATGTATTCTCATCCGGCTGTTTATGTGATGATTTTGCCCGGAATGGGGGTGATTTCTGAAATAATCCCCGTTTTTTCCAGGAAATCAATCTTCGGCTATAAAGCAATTGTCTGGTCATCCATGGCGATTGCTATAGCCGGTTCCCTGGTCTGGGCGCATCATATGTTTACCAGTGGCATCAGCGACGTGTCGGTTTTCATTTTTTCCCTGCTTACCTATCTTGTTGCTATTCCTTCGGCGGTTAAAGTCTTTTCCTGGGTATCGACAATGTATAAAGGATCAATCGAAATGACGCCGCCGTTCCTGTTGTCTCTCATTTTTATCTATCTTTTCAGCGTGGGAGGGTTGACAGGTCTGGTGCTGGGAGCGGCTGGAACCGATATTCAAGTTCATGATACTCATTTCGTTGTCGGACATTTTCACTTCGTTATGTTTGGTGGGACCGGATTCGCTTTTTTTGCGGCGTTGCATTTCTGGTGGCCCAAGATGTTCGGAGTCATGTACAGATTTAAAGCGGCATACATCGGGGCGATTTTGACCGGAGTGGGCTTTATTTTTCACTATATACCCATGCTTATTCTGGGATTGCAGGGCATGCCACGCAGGTATTACGATTACCTGCCCCAATATGAAACCGGCAACTTTCTGGCAGGCTTCGGTGGATATCTGCTCATTATCGGCATGTTGACGATGTTTGTGAATTTGCTGATGAGTTTTAAACAGCGGGTTCCCGCTCCCGTAGATCCCTGGGGTGCAACAACTCTGGAATGGACTGTCCCATCGCCACCGCCGGTGCAAAATTTTATCCATAAGCCGCAGATAAAGGACTTTCCTTATGACTTCACCAAGGTAACCGGACAATTACAACAGACTGGTAAATAAGGACTAATGCTATGAGTTCTCAAATAGATAGGGCTGGTATCAAATTAGGAATGTGGCTGTTTCTCTATTCGGAAATTATCCTTTTTGGCGGTCTCTTTGTACTTTATGCTGCATATTTACATCGATATTCCGAATTTTTCGCCGAGGGAGGAAAAGAACTGAATCGAGTGATAGGCACAATCAATACCGTTGTCCTGCTGGTTTCCAGTTTCACGGTTGCAGCCTCGATAACGGCTATCCAGCGAAATGCCAGAAAACAGACCATTGGCTTTCTGATTTTCTCGATATTTTGCGGCATCGTTTTCCTGGTAAACAAATATTTTGAATGGGGAACAAAAATCCACCATGGTATCTACCCCAATTCAGAAACTCTTGTTTCCGGTGAACCTGGAGTAAATATCTTTTTCGGACTGTATTATGTCATTACCGGTCTGCATGGGCTCCATGTCATAATTGGTATGGTACTTCTTTCAATCAGCCTGGTTTTTGTCCTGACCGGTAAGATAACTTCCTCCAGATTTTCCATGCTTGACAATGCGGGGCTCTATTGGCATCTGGTGGATCTTATCTGGATCTTCGTGTTCCCTTTGTTTTACCTGGTACTGTAAAAAGTTATAGATCTGTTTGGGAGGTTGAATGTGGAAAATCAAGATCAAGAAAATAGACATGTGCTCAGTTTTACCCAACTAGGGATGGTGCTGGCGATTTTGCTGGTTTTGACCGGAATTACTGTTGGGGTCTCCTATATTCATATGGGATTTCTTCACATACCCATTGCTCTCGCCATAGCCTGCGCGAAAGTGACCTTTGTTCTGCTTTTTTTCATGCATCTGAAATACGAAGGTCGGGTTATCAATATATCGTTCATCAGTACGATAATTGTGCTCATTATTTTGATTGGATTTACCTTTTGGGATGTAGCATACAGATAACAGGTGGAGAATTTATGACCCCGGTACAAGGCGTTGATCAGGCATTTTGGTATATACTCGGCATATCCATTGCGTTACTGTGTGGTATAACTGTGGTGATGGTATATTTTGTGGTGAAGTACAGGCGTAGCAACCACCCTGTCGCCTCCGATATTCGTGACAATTATCCTCTTGAAATTATTTGGACTATCATCCCAACACTAATCGCACTCTCAATGTTTTATATTGGCTGGTCATCGTATCTCGGACTACGAACGGTCCCGGATAACGCCATGCAGGTTGAAGTTTTAGCCCAACAATTTTCCTGGATCTTTGTTTATGATAACGACAAGGAATCGGAGAATGAGCTGGTGGTTCCCCTGGGAAGAGCAGTGAAGCTGAATATTTCATCTCTTGATGTCATACATAGCTTCTTTCTACCGGCATTTCGGATAAAAGTTGATGCCGTCAAGGGAATGCCTACCTATGCCTGGTTTTATGCCGACAAGATTGGCGACTACGATATTGAGTGCACTGAGTATTGTGGGGCAGGTCACTCCGCTATGGTCGCTAAACTTAAAATTGTTCCTGAAAAGGAATTTCAAACCTGGATTTCGGAGTAAAGTGATAAACAAATTGGTCGCAGAGCACTTATTCCCTCATAACAGGATTCGGGAGGCGAATATGCATTGCAGATTGGTGCTTGCTAAGGTACCGCTCTGTTTTCTCATCGGCTGTTCTTCAGTTTTTGGATATATCCTGGCCAATTCTGTTATAACAGGACGTACGTTTCTTATCGGTTTGGCCATTTTTATTATTTCGATGGGCGCTGCAACTTTGAACAGCATGCAGGAAGTCAGTCTTGATGGGGAGCTGGAGAGAACAAGAAACAGACCCTTGCCCAAGGGCATAGTTAGTCCGACCCAAGCCGGAATACAGGCGCTGGTCTTGTTTGTCATTGGTCTGGCGATTCTCATTGCCTCCGGCAGGACACTTTTGCCTGTAGTTATTGTCGCCTTTTCCGTCTTACTCTATAATGCAGTTTATACTCCGCTAAAAAAAAGGACAGTCCTGGCGATTATTCCAGGTGCCGTATGTGGTGCTTTACCGCCTTATATCGGCTGGCTTGGCGGTGGTGGGGCAGCTGTCAGTTATCCTGCCGCTCTATTGATCGTTCTTTTCGTCTTATGGCAGGTACCGCATTTCTGGCTGATCCTGCTGGCCTTTAAGGAAGATTACGTAACAAGCAGCTTGCCGAACGTACTGAAACAGTTTCCCGAAGAGAGTCTCAGGCGTCTGTTTATTACCTGGATCGGGGCACTGGTGTCCGTCATGCTTATGTTCCTCATCCTGCCGTTGCCGCTTGGCTCGTTTTCACGTGGTCTGATTGTTGTAAATGGCGCCCTCTTATTGGGCGTGTTTATATTTGGAATGGTAATGCGTAAGACTTCCGCTTATAGGACTTTGTTTCTCTATCTGAATTGTGCCCTTTTCCTACACATGCTGATTCTTGCCCTGGGCAGAGTCTATGCATAAAAGTTTTGATCTCAACCGAACAGGAAAATGAGGATCTGTCGGGAAGTTTCAATGCAGTTGATTGCAAATCAATAAAGGATGGAAGAGGGCAACAAATTATCCACCCTTTATTTTACTTAGCCGTCCGAAAAATCTCCTGAATATTTAGGTATTTACGAGTCAATTAGTGATGAGCAGTGAGATATTCCGCTACACCTTCTGCCGTAGGTTTCATCGCCTCTTCCCCTTTATTCCAGTTCGCCGGACATACTTCGCCATATTTTTCAGTGAATTGGAGTGCATGGAGGATGCGAAGTGCTTCGTTGACGTTTCTGCCTAGTGGCAGATCATTAACGACCTGATGGCGAACGATTCCCTCTCTATCGATGAGAAAAAGTCCCCTCAAAGCTATACCTTGATCAAGAAGAACTTCATAGGATCTTGAAATAGATTTATCCAGATCCGCAACTAACGGGTATTTTATATCGCCTATGCCGCCATCGCTCACTTTTGTTTTCTTCCAGGCCAAGTGTGAGAAGGCTGAATCTATTGAAATACCGATAAGCTGGCAATTGTTGTCTTCGAATTCCTTGACAGCTTTGTTAAAAGCCAGGATCTCAGAAGGACAGACAAAGGTGAAGTTGAGCGGATAAAAGAACAACAATACATATTTGCCTCTAAAGTCTGAAAGACTGAAATCGTCTTTGAAAGAGTTGTCAGGCAAAACTGCCGTCGCTGTAAAATCAGGTGCAGGTTGAGTAACTAGAAGGCTCATGGTATTGCTCCAATCTTTGTTGTTAATTAAGTTCAAGAGTCCGAAAGGATTTAGGTGGACATAACATAAAAAAGAAAAAACAAGCTGCAACATAATCTATAAAGAAAAGCATATGTCGCAGCTCTGTTTTTAAATGCAGT
This sequence comes from uncultured delta proteobacterium, assembly GCA_963835305.1. Classification (GTDB taxonomy): domain Bacteria; phylum Desulfobacterota; class Desulfobulbia; order Desulfobulbales; family Desulfocapsaceae; genus Desulforhopalus_A. Next base: position 327,291 of record CAWIEU010000001.1, on the reverse strand, counting down.
GCTAAAAAAGATTCACTAAGTCAGGATCAGTCAACTTTCCAGAAAGACTCTTTTTCAGCTCCGCATAAGGGGCAGACCCAATCATCCGGCACATCTTCCCACGTCGTCCCGGCAGCCACACCGTTATCCACATCGCCAATTGCCGGATCATAAATGTAACCACAAGGACATTCCCATTTTTGCATTTTTCACTCCTCCCATAGATTGTTAAAGTAATGATAATTATTCCTACAGATGCCTTACTATAGCAAATGGTCTAAAAGAGTCAACAATAAAGTTGTAAATAAGATCAATTCATGGATTTTATTTATTATTTTTGATAATTTCCTTACAAGGTATCAGTGCAGTGGCTGTAGCGGAAACAATGTTTCCGGCTACTCCTGGTCCGTCACCCGCAACGAAAAGTCCTGATATCGCCGTCTCGAGATTTTTGTCCGTGGCAACCTGGGTGGCAAAAAATTTAATTTCCGGAGCGTATAGAAGCGTCTCGTCATTGGCCACACCTGGAATGATTTGATTTAGCTGATCAAGTCCATCTATCAGGTTTGTGAGTATTCGTTCCGGCAGCGCCATGGCTATGTCACCACAGGTGACACTCTTAAGAGTCGGTTCAATATAACTGTTTTTAACCCGGTTCCAGGTGGACCTTCGTCCTCGTTTTAAATCGCCGTAGCGTTGAAGAATGGGCTGTCCGCCGCCGATAAGGGTCGCCAGTTTACCAATCGACTCACCATAAGCCTGATTGTCTTCCACCGGATCGGTGAGAACGACCTTGGATAAAAAGGCAAAATTGGTGTTGTCGGATTTTTTATCCATGAATGCATGGCCGTTGACACAAACAAAATCCTGATAGTTCTCCAGGGCAACATAGCCGCCGAAATTAGTACAAAAAGTTCGTGTCTGATCGTCATATTTAGAGGTTCTTATAAAAAAGGTGGGATCATAGATAGTTTCGCACAGATCCTGCATGATTTCATTGTGCACTTCAACCCGGAGCCCGACTTCAATTCCTCGCTGCGATACCTCAATGCCATGTTCTCTGGCCACGCTCGCCACCCATTCGGCCCCGACTCGGCCGGGAGCCAGGATAACATTTTTGCTTTTATAGGTCCCTCGATTGGTTTTTACACCTGTCACTGCACCATTTTTGACAATCACCTCTTTCGCCTCCTCCGAGTGATGGAAGAGCACTCCTTTTTCGGCGACATATTCAGCCATTTTAGCTATGTGATTTGGCAGGTTTTCACTGCCGAGGTGCTTCTGTTTGATGACCAGGAGGTCAATACCTTGTTTACGTGCATTTTTCCTGATATCAAGCGCTTTAGCCATATCGGTAGGGAACACCTTGCCATCCATGTTGAAGCGGTTAAAGATCGTTTCCGTTTCATCGATCAGCGCTATGGCGGCGGAAACATCCATAAACTGGGTAAGATCGGTCTTGCCAAGTTTGTAGATAAAATTGAGTTTTCCATCGGAAAAGAGTCCTGCCCCACCTATGCCGCATAAGATATTGCATGGCCTGCATTTTATACAACCACCATCTTTTATAGGACATTTTCTTTTTAATGATGCTTTGCCTTTTTCTATAACCAGTACTTTGAGGCTGGAGTGCTCTGCGAGATAATAGGCAGCAAAAAGGCCGGCGGGGCCACCACCGACAATTATTACATCATAAGTTTCGTCTGATTTATTCTGTGACTTGGCTGTCAAGGCTGTTCCTCAAAATGACGATGGATGATAATGACCAAAAAATAGGCTTTTAAAAATAACAATCACGTAAAAACCTAAAATCAGCGATGGCTAAGTAAAAAACTTCAGATTCAGGCTTCGGTCAGAATGAAAAGGGGCGTTGGCAAATGTAAAGCGAACAAGGTTTCAAAGAGTATAATCGTGCTCACCCTGGTCGTACGTATAACTTATTCGTATGCACCAGGGTGAACGATCGCAAAAATCATTCAGGCATAGGGATGTTTGCGGCCAGAGGCTCTGAGGCAGTGGAAATTGAATCAGAGCGAGTAGCTGGTGCCATGCCGTAAGCCATTCTGACTTTATTTTCGATATCAAGGCACATTTCCGGTTGTTCCATAAGAAAGCGTTTGGCGTTTTCGCGTCCTTGGCCGATTCTTTCTTCATTGTAGGCATACCAGGAGCCACTTTTTTCGATAATCTCCAGATTGACAGCAAGATCAAGCATATCGCCAATCTTGGAGATGCCTTCGCCATAGACAATGTCAAATTCCGCTTCCTTGAAAGGTGGAGCGCATTTGTTTTTAACAACTTTGACTCTGGTACGGTTCCCGATCAGATCCTGGCCATCTTTGAGTTGCCCGATTCTTCGAATGTCCAGACGGAGTGAAGAATAGAATTTCAAGGCATTGCCGCCGGTAGTGGTCTCGGGATTGCCAAACATGACACCAATCTTCATTCTGATCTGGTTGATGAAGATCAGTATCGTATTGCTACGGCTGAGAACTCCGGTAAATTTTCTCATAGCCTGGGACATCAAACGAGCCTGGAGACCGACGTGGGCATCTCCAACATTGCCGTCTATTTCCGCCTTGGGCACGAGAGCGGCAACCGAGTCGATGACAAGTACATCAATACCACCGGATCGTATGAGGATTTCCGCTATCTCAAGAGCTTGCTCTCCGAAATCAGGCTGAGACACAAGCAGGTTGTCGATATCGACTCCTAGACGTTCGGCATATTTTATATCCAGGGCATGCTCCGCATCAATAAATGCGGCAGCACCACCGGCTTTCTGGGCTTCAGCCACGACATGCAGCGCAAGTGTCGTCTTACCCGAGGACTCAGGGCCATAGATCTCGGTGATCCGTCCTTTAGGGATGCCGCCGACTCCCAGAGCGATATCAAGACTCAATGCACCGGTTGGAATAACCGGTATATTCTCGGTTTCCTGGGATCCGAGACGCATGATGGATCCTTTGCCAAACTGTCTTTGAATTTGGCTGATAGCGTTGTCTACGCTGTTGCCTTTTTCTTTGTTATTAGCACGTACGGCCATGCGATTCTCCAAAATGAAAAGTGAAATGTATGGAAAGAAGGTGGATGGTATCTACCATACCTGGAACAATAAACAAAAATCTTACTATTTGAAAATTTAAAAAAATATCAGCTTCCGTGGATACTCTTTATTGAACCTTCTGCAAGAGATATTTCCTGATCAGGTCAAGCCCGCTTTGCGCTGAAATTTCTCTGATCTGCTCACGATTACCCTGAAAATGAAATTTAGTGACCCAATTTTCGTTAGAGGTTGCAAGGGCAATATAGACCGTACCAACAGGTTTTTCATCACTGCCTCCCTCCGGACCTGCAATGCCGGTTACAGCCAGACCTATATCGGCTGCGCTTTTTTCCCTCACTCCGACCGCCATAGCTTCCGCCACCTCCCGGCTTACAGCCCCATGGGATTGCAGAAGCTCGGTAGACACCCCGAGGAAAGTGGTCTTAAGAGAATTGGAGTACGATACGACGCCTCCAAGAAAATAGGCAGAGCTCCCGGGGGTGTTGGTGATCTTTCCGCAAATCAATCCACCCGTGCAGGATTCCGCAACGGCGAGGTTAAAATTATTTTCTGCAAGAAGTCTTCCCACCACTCTTTCCATACTGTCCCGGTCACAACCATAAATCGAATCCCCAAGCACTGTATTAACGGCATTACAGGATGAATTAAAGAGGCGTTTGGCATTATTGTCCTTTTTGTCCCGTACAGTAAGGCTCAGATGGACTTCAGGAAAAACCGGATAATACCCTATATGGACGTCGGGACTGAGGTCAAGTGTCGCAATGCGGCGATTGACTTCAGTCTCCGGGAGGTTGAAAATGCGAAATGTTCTTTGATAAGTATTCAGACAATGATTTTCATGCCAGGTGGACAGCTTGGGGAGCACCTGTTCAACCAGAAGCTGCTGCATTTGACTGGGGATACCGGGAAGGAAAAAAATCGGTTTATCATCATGAATAAGCTGATAACCTGCCATGCGGGACTTGGGATTCAGCGCCTCTGCTCCGGAAGGAAGCCAGGCCAGTTTTTCCAGTCTGCTCACAGGAGATGTGGTAATTTCATCGAGATGGCTGCGGATATTGGAGAGGATCTCTAAATTGGGCATTGTCGGGCGGTTGAGAGCCTTGGACACCGCTTCGTTGGTTAAATCATCGTCTGTCGTGCCGAGACCACCTGTAACCAGAACGGCATCTGCCCGGCTAAGAGCCTGCTTCAGCGCTTCGCCGATGAGAACGGGAGTATCTCCAATGGTGTTCATCGCGTAAATTTCATAACCGGCCTCATAAAGATTCCTGGCGGCAAAGCTGCTGGTAGTATTAAGGATTCTTCCTGATGTGAGTTCATCACCTATGGCAATAATTTCAATTTTCATGGTGCTCCACTCTCTCTCCAATCACACTGTTGTCTTTTAGTAGCAGCAGCCTGAGGGTAGTAACACTATTTAACAGGCTGTCCGGGCCATCAAAACGGACTGCGATATAATTATCAGTAAAGCCCTTCAGCATTCCATCATAGTCACGCCGTCCCTCGACAAGTACAGGACGGACTCGATGCAGTTGACTCTGATAAAATGAATTTTTCTTCTTATCGCTTATCAACCGCAGCTGAACGACTCTTTCGTCTTTAATTTTTTTTGGGACTTGCCCCTTAAAGCTTGCCGCTGCCGTTCCGGGACGAATAGAATAGGGGAAGACATGGAGATAGCTGAAATAGATCGATTGAAGAAAATCCATGGCAGCGGTGAAATGTGCATCGGATTCACCGGGAAAACCGGCGAGAATATCAATTCCTATAGCGGCATCCGGCAACCGTTCATGACAGAGATTTATAACCTCTCGAAATTGATCGATAGTATACCTGCGATTCATTTTGGCAAGGATTTCATCATTTCCGCTCTGTAGCGGAATATGCAGATGTGGCTGGATGTTCCCGCGTTCCTGCATAAGAGAGAGCAGCGATTCACTAATTTCCAGTGGTTCCAGCGAACTGATCCGATACGATGTTCGAGGGGTGGCGAGGGTAAGTTTGTCCAGAAGAGTGAGCAGGTCGGTCTTTTCTGCCAGATCTTTCCCGTAATATCCAAGATGAATGCCGGTTAATACTATTTCTTTATGTCCTTCTTCGGCAAAAATTCTTGCTTGTTCAATAACTTCGCCGATCGGTAAACTCCTGCTCGGCCCCCTGGTATAAGGAACGATACAGTAGGTGCAGAAACTTTCACAGCCATCCTGCACCCGCAGGTAAGCTCTGCTACGCTCGCCGAAACGTCTGACCGGTAGACGGCATATCTTTTTTGTCTCTGCGACGGTACCCATAATCACTTCAGGAGTTGGGGCTTTCTTGTTCAGTGCACAGGCTACCAGCGCATCTTTTTGACTGTTTCCAATAAGCGAATATCTTCTGCCCTGCAACTCTTTTTCGCAGGAGAGTTCTTTGGCGGCGATTTCCGCGTAACAACCGGTGATGATAACTTTTGCCGACGGGTAGTGGCGCAAGGCCTGACGAATGGCCTGACGTGATTGAGCACCGGCAGCGGCAGTGACCGCACAGGTATTGATGACTATCAAGTCCGTATCCTCGGCCTCATCCTTTAAAGAGATAACAGTCATACCGTTCTCTTCGAATCCGGATTTGAAGGCGGCAGACTCAAATTGGTTCACCTTACAGCCAAGGGTCGTAATGCATACTTTTTTCATCTCTTTGATCTTTCTTTATAAAATGATGCCGGAGCCAAGTAATTCAGTATCATGATAAATCACGGCAAACTGACCTGGAGTTACCGCCCGTTGGGGCTCAGTAAAGAGAATATCTCCATATTCATTGTCATCCGGATCCAGCTTCGCAGTTGCTCCGCGATGGCTATATCGGATTCGAACCTTATAGTTTTTAGAGGTATCTGGGGCTTTGCCTGCTAGCCAATGAAGTTTTTGCACTCGAATCTGTTTTCTGAATAATTCCTCGTTTCCGCCAACTATCACCCGGTTGCCGACGGCGTCCAATGCTATAACATAGAGCGGGCCATCGCTTGCAATGCCCAGACCTTTTCGTTGGCCGATGGTATAGCGAAATAAACCCTTATGTCGTCCAAGTACTTTACCCGAAGTTGAGACAATGGGTCCGCCGGTATCTGCAGCTGCGGATTGGTTCTCCAAAAAATTGCCAACCAGGCTGTTTTCTAAAAAACAGACATCCTGACTTTCCTGGCCCTGGAAATCACGAAAACCATGATCTTCGACGAATCGGTAGGTACTCTCCTTTGTTTGCTTTCCGAGAGGGAAAATTACTCTTGCCAGTTGCTTCTGGGTGAGGCGGGAAAGAAAGTAAGATTGGTCTTTTAGAGGATCGTCTCCGCTGAATAGGTGGTAGGTGTGGTCTATTTGCTGAATTCTCGCATAATGGCCGGTAGCCATCTTGTCCATGCCGGCACCGAGTATAGCCTCCATGAATAAGCCGAATTTGATCTCTCTGTTGCAAATGATGCAGGGATTGGGAGTAAGACCCTGATAATAACTGCTGGAAAAATAATCCATCACCCTCCGTTTAAAGTCCCTCTGCAGATCGACAATTTGTAGAGGGATACCGAGCCTATCAGCAATGGTTTCCACCCGAAATTTCTGGGCAGCAAAATTGGGTTGAGCGAGTTTCATGAAAAAACCCTTCACTTTATAGTGTTCTCTTAAGAGAAGGGCGCAGGCGGTTGAGTCAACACCGCCGCTTAATGCTATGCCAATTTGTTTTTCTTTCACGGAATATCTTGTAGTTCTACGCAGGTTATTCTAAAAAGGGCTGTAAATACGGAATGGCAGAAAAACGCTTTAACCAATACTCGTACATATCAAATTGAAATGATGATGGTTTGTGGTCCAGAAGTTGCCCGGACATTTTTCCCAACCGCACATTTAAAACCAAGAAGGTAAGATACCCGACCATGATTAAAAATGAAAGCCGCAAAGGACTGACTCCAGTGTTGCCGGAGTTGCTGGCACCCGCGGGAAATTACGAAAAACTGGTAACAGCCGTACATTACGGGGCGGATGCAGTCTATTTGGGCGGCAAGCGATTCAGTCTAAGAGCGAAAGCCGGAAATTTTGACGATGAAATGATGAGACAAGGGGTTATTTTTGCCCATGAGCATGGGGCAAAGGTATATGTGACCGTAAACATTATTGCCCATAACAGCGATCTCGTCGGATTGGATAGCTACCTTATGACACTTAAGAATTTAGCTGTGGACGGCATTATCATCTCTGATCCCGGAATCTTGACTCGAGCCAGAAAAATTTTGCCAGCCTTGCCCATTCATCTGTCAACCCAGGCCAATGTGACAAATCACGCATCGGCCTCATTCTGGCTTGCCCAAGGAGCGCGGCGTATTAATCTGGCACGGGAACTTTCTCTTGGGGAAATTAGGGACATCAGGGCAAAAGTTGCAGGTGAGCTTGAGATTTTCGTGCATGGAGCACTCTGTATTTCCTATTCCGGCCGGTGTATGCTTTCCAATTACATGACCGGCAGAGACGCAAATCAGGGGAGTTGTGCCCATCCCTGCCGGTTCAGCTACGCTTTGCTGGAAGAGAAACGACCAGGCGAATATTTTCCTGTAGAAGAAGATGAACGTGGAACTTATATCTTTAATTCAAAGGATCTCTGTCTCCTGGACATGCTGCCTCAGTTAGTTGCCTCCGGGGTTGATTCCTTGAAAATTGAAGGCCGCATGAAATCAATTTTTTATGTTGGAGCAGTAGTTCGGGTCTACCGCGCGGCCCTTGATTTTCTTGCTGAGCTTCCTAAAGAGGCTTGGGCCGATCCTTCCGCAATTCGAATGCCGGAACAGTTTGCCCATGAGATTGAAAAATCCGGCACCAGAGGTACCACGGAAAATTTTATCAACAAACGTCCAGGCAGCAGTGAAATGATCTATACTTCATCCAGGGCGGAACAGGGCTATGAACCGGTGGCGGTAATTCGAGAACCTGGGTCGGCACCTCTCGTGGAGATACGTAATCAGGTACTGCCCGGTGAGCATATTGAATATATGAAACAAGGTGTTGACTTGATTCCGTTACAAATAGTCTCAATGACCGATGAGGCGGGCACCGTCGTCGCCAAAGCGAATCCAGGAAATCTGGTGGTCCTGATGACTGATCCTCCCATTTCAGAGGGCGTAAGGCATGGGATTTTGAGGCGTAAAAAAAGTAAAAAATGAAATAAGTTAACAAAACCTATCACATGGGGAAGATCCGCTTTTTGACAAGATGCAGATTATGGGTCTTTTTCACTTTTTTCCAAAGCTCTTTCATTATGACCATTGCCGGATCTTCATAGGCATCATACTCTCTGCCCAGATAACCTCGGCATGAACTGAGTAGACTGGTGTTCTCGTTGTACAGTCCGAATTCCTTTCTGATTGTTTTTGCCATCGCAAGATAAACAGACGAATCCAGTTCCCTTTCTGAAAGTTGAGCCATTACTACCTTATTCCTGAGGGACATATCATGATAAAGAAGCTCTACTACTTCGTCCACCGTGCGAGGCAGAGAAAGAGAATCAAATTCATTCAAGGGTTGAAACATCATAGCTAACTCCTGTTTTTCGAAACGGTGGTGATGCCGTCAGACTTGGTATATCGCTATTAAGATTGAAAAACGCAGGGAGGCAGTAGAAGGAACCACGGTTTCAGGCTTTTGTTATCTGCTTCCTAATAAAAAATTATATAACAAATACGATGCCTGTCATCTTTTCGTGTCTCAAAAATATTGATGCATTTTATAAGAAAAATATAGAGGATATGAGGATGCTTTTGCTCCTGGAACATGCGAGCAAATAAACCCAAGAAACCAAAAGAATTATTTTTCGATAAGTTTCGAAAAATACAATGTTCCGCTTAAGACGAGCCATACCAGGAAGGTGAGGAGGTAAATTTTTATCGAAACCAGGCAGAAAACCAGAGTTTGGCTAAAAACATTCAGACGTTGCTCAAAATTGGCGTTTCCCTGCTTAATTCGCAACTGGCCGTGGGAGAGGCGACCAGGTGGTTTGTTTTTATAAAAAATCTTGGTACAACTGGCGAGCACGGCGTTTACAAAAATAACGGAGAGAAAAGAAAAAAAGAGAATCGTTAACCACTTTTCGCTTAGCATACGGTAAACCCCGATTTTGAAGTGAACACAAAGAGATCGGCAAAAAATGGGGTGAGTATCAAGTTGTCAACTCGACTCAAACATCAGCATTATGAGGAAAAATTCTGTCGATTATACCTGAAGATATGAATAACTTTATAATCGGTTAATCTGAATTTGTACATTATTATCAGTCACAAGTTTTTGTTCAAGAAACAGCAAAAATTTTTGTTGGGTATATGTGCCTCGATATTTCATACGAAACTCATTCATAATTGCATTTTTTTGGGGTTCGTCAATCATATCCCATTGAGAAAAGACAAATTCTTTCCTTTGTTGAGTCATGATCCCCGCCTGGTCTTTTGATCTAATTTTCATATTTTCAAATGAGTTAAGTAATACCTACTTTTTCCCAATAGCCATCTATTTCAAGCTTTTTTCTCAAGAACTGTAGGAAATCTTCCTGAGAAAAATCGTCTTTGTAAATTTGATGAAATTCTGCCAGAATACGTTCTTGTTGACCGGCACTATAAATATTCCACTCTATCAAAAGATCTTCTTTTTGAGCATCGGATAACGTTTTGATCGGTTGCATAAACCATATTCGGCAATGTAAAGATTAAAGGGAAAATCCCTATGATCATCTCTCTTCTTCGACTGTTTTCCAGGTTTCTTTAGGCAAACGACAAAGAAACAGCATAATTTGTGTCAGGCAAGAGGAACTTTTTTATTTACTTACAGAAAGTGCCGATTTTACCAATTCTGAAACCACGAAAACTTTTTTGAGACATGTATGATGACATCGTAAAAACTCTTCATCTGCTTCGTTGTGCGCCCTCAGGAACCGCCCTTTGGGTACAATTTCTCAATCATTATGATGTGCTTTAGTACCTTGATAATATTGAAAATATAAGCACATTGCATATGAAGTTTTTTACTTAGCTTTCCGAAAATTTAGGTTTTTACGAGCTTGTCATGTATACCTTGCGTACATTAAATATCGAGAATCTTACAAAAACCTTACTGTGAAAAAAAAATGTGAAATTAGAGGCGTTTTAAAAACAAATAAACTAGAATTATTATGTGATGTCAGATACATATCTGTTATATTAATTTTTTACTATTATCACACCCCGGTTACGGCATGCCTACTTTCTGATTTGCCGGATCCACGGTTGGTGTGCTGGCTCCGTTCGTTTCTGCTTACTGGCTGGTTAAAACAAATCAGCCAAGGGGGGAAGTATGGAAAAAAATGAGCTTCAGCAATAATTGAAAATATCCTGCATATATGTTCAAAAGAAGAGGAAGACGTGAATTTAGGGTCACTATCATGAGATTTGAACGAGTTTTAGCGATTTCGTTTTTCTCAGTACTTTTTGGGATGTTGAAGGGGGAGTTCAATGCAATCCGTTTTTGCCGGAAAGAAAATAGTCATTGGGGTAACCGGATCTATCGCTGCCTTTAAAGTTGCCGGTTGGGTGAGTGATCTGGCCAAGGAAGAAGCCTTGGTTTCCGTGGTGATGACTCCCTCGGCAACAAAATTTGTCACTCCACTTACCTTTGCAGCGTTATCTGGAAATGACGTCTATACCGAAATGTTTTCCGCGGCTAAAGAAGACACCATGGCTCACATCAGCCTTGGCCGCGATGCTGATCTGGTGCTGATTGCTCCGGCGACAGCCAATACCATAGCCAAACTTGCCGGTGGATTTGCCGACGATCTTCTGACGACGACAGTTTTGGCGACGAGAGCTAATGTGCTGGTCTGCCCTGCAATGAACAGCCGGATGTATTCCCATCCCGCAACAAGACAGAATATTGCCGGATTGAAGGAGCTTGGCTATAGGGTCATTGATCCTGCTAGCGGGATGATGGCCTGCAAGGAGGAAGGGGAAGGGCGTCTCCCTGAATGGGAGGAGGTTAAAGAATATGCGGCTCAGAGTCTTACTCCTCAGAGTCTTAAGGGACAACGAATATTAATTACCGCCGGACCGACGAGAGAACCTCTGGATCCCGCTCGTTTTCTGAGCAATCGTTCCTCCGGTAAAATGGGATACGCCCTTGCCCGCGCAGCGTTTCGACGGGGAGGGGAAGTCACTCTCATCAGCGGACCCAGCACGCTTGCCTGTCCCACCGGTGTAAATAGAGTAAAGGTGCAAACAGCGATAGATATGTACAATGCGGTGCTTGCCCATGTAAAAGATTGTTCGGTAATAATCAAAGCTGCTGCCGTTGCTGACTACAGACCGGAAAAAGTCTTCGAACATAAAGTAAAAAAAGAACAAATCGAAACCCAGTTGGCACTTGAACGAAATCCAGACATCTTGTTTGAGTTAGGCAAGAGAAAGAAGAGCGGACAATTGCTGGTCGGGTTTGCTGCCGAGAGCAGGAATATTCAGCAGGAAGGGACTAAAAAGCTTAAAAACAAAAATCTTGATCTTATTGCCGTCAATAATATCAGCTCTAATAACACAGGATTTGAGGTTGAGAGTAATCAGGTCTTGCTGATCGGAGCATCCGGTGCGGAATCTCTTCCGTACACCAGCAAACTGCACACTGCTGACCTTATCTGGGACAGAATCGTTGCGTTACTGCCGGCAAAGACAGAGAGGACAGAGCAGAACTGATGTTTTTTACTGGAGAGTTGTACCGATACCCGGTTTTACCTTGCTTTGGGGCAAATGCCTCGGGATAGCCTGCTTGCATTTGTTAAACCATGAGACGGATCCGCATTCATTTGGCCAAACAGCAACGCTTGAACTTTTGCCCGGAACCACATGGACAAGGGCTATTCCTGGCAATTTTTTCTTTCATAACCTTGCATTCTCCCTTTGCATAGTACCAAAGGCCATCTTCTTGAAGAAACTGACTGACCTCCTGCAGTTTGCAGAGTTGGCCGTCCTCAAGGTAGGACGCGGTGAAGTCGACCTCACCACTATTGTCGGCGGCCAGACCTTTCTGGCATCCGTTGATTTTCAGCCCGAGCCATACTACCGGATTGTCATCAAAGTTGAGCGTCTTGGGACGGGTTGTAATATGCCAGCTGGATTGGATGTGCCGGGCGTGTTGCTGAACAAAAGCGGTATAACGCGACCGCATGAGCATTTCCGCTGTCTTGGCAAGATGATGGTCGTTTAGAATTGGCTGACAACAGGAAGAATAGGCCGAGCCGCTTCCGCATGGGCATTGAGACTCATTAATCATGAACAACTCCTCTTGAGGATTAAATAATCAGATGCAAAAACAAGATGGTAAATTGTCCGGCATAAAAAAGCAAATCTTTAAAAATAACTTGATGTAAGTTCGATCTTATTGAAATTTACCTCTAAATTCCAATATGTAAGCGTAACTGGTGCATGCAGTCGGATACTTGGGCGGGATTATGCATACCATTGCACCTTTGCAGCAAATATTTTTGAAAGAAAAGATAGTCAGGCAGAAAATGAAACGCGTGCTCATTCTTGAACCGTACTATGGTGGATCTCATAAATATTTTTTGAAGGGTCTGCAAAAACATGTGAATGCGGATTATCATCTTTTGACCCTGCCTGCCAGAAATTGGAAGATGAGGATGCAACTCTCAGCTCCTTGGTTTGTTGAACAAATAAAGGCGCTTCCCGTTGGAGATCGGCAATTTGATTGTGTCCTATGTTCATCATTTACGGATGTTGCAGTTCTGAAAGCTCTGCTGCTCGGTGTTGATGGATGGTATCAGCAGACAAAGATTCTTGTCTATTTTCATGAAAATCAGTTCGTCTATCCGCAGCAGTTCGAGGTGCCGAATCAATATCTCTTTGCCGGCATCAATTTTCATTCAGCTCTTGCCTCAGATGGAATCGCTTTCAACTCAGGGTATAACCGGGATAGTTTTCTTACGGGGTGTCGCAGTGGTTTAAAGGCAGCGCTGGATATGAAATTCTCGGATATCATCCAAGTGATTTTCAGCAAGAGCCGGATAATTTGGCCTGGTGTTGAATTTTCAGAAATTGATAAAATCAGCTGGAAAGAATCGACCGATATACCAGTGATAGTCTGGAACCATCGTTGGGAACATGACAAGAACCCCGAAAGTTTTTTTCTGGCTTTGGAAATACTGGAAGAACGTGGAGTAGATTATCGGTTGATGCTCATTGGCCAATCATTCAGTGCAAGTCCCGCATGTTTTGCCCATGCCGAAAAGAGATTTAAGGACAAAATCCTCCACTATGGCTTTGTGCCCTCATATAAGCAATATATTCAGTTGCTCAGCAAAGGGGATATTGTCGTTTCGACATCACTGCATGAGTTTTATGGTATATCGATCATTGAAGCGGTACGCGCCGGATGTATACCGGTTCTACCTAATAGGCTTTCCTATCCGGAACTGTTCGATGAAAAATATCTCTATAATGACAATTCATTGCCGGACTTGTTGGAGAGAGTGATCGTAAATCGTTGCCGTCTCACTTCCCGGGCTGCCAGAGCAATGACCGATCAATTCGCCTGGCAGACTTTGCAAAACGATTATGCCGATTGGCTCCTGAATCAGCGTCGGGGAAACTAGCCATTATTTTTTCATATTTTTGGCAAAGTCCAGCATTCTCTGAATGGGTTTTCGGGCTTTTGCAGCAAGCTCAGGTGTTACATGAACCTCGTTTTTTCCTGATTCCAGCACCTCCACCAGGTTTTGCAAAGAATTCATTCCCATCCATGGACAACTGGCGCAACTCTGACACGTTGCTCCTTCCCCAATTGTCGGTGCTTCTATAAAGATTTTGTCCGGAGCCAACTGACGCATTTTATTAAAGATACCTGAATCAGTGGCAACTATAAATTCTTTGTTCGGCAGAGTTGAAGCAGCATTTATAAGAACCGTAGTCGAGCCGACTACATCGGCCTGATTGACGACGGTCTCGGGAGATTCCGGATGGACCAGAATTGCTGCATCCGGATGAAGTTTTCTCAGCCTCTCCAAAGCCACTGATCGGAATTCTTCATGCACTACACAGGAACCTGGCCAGAAGATCATTTCTGCTCCGGTAAGCTTCTGTACATAACTGCCCAGATGTTTATCGGGAGCCCAAAGAATTTTTTCCCCTTTTCCTGCAAGATGTTTAATAATGGGCAATGCTATTCCCGAGGTAACAACCCAGTCGGATCTGGCCTTAACCCGGGCGCTGGTATTGGCGTATACCACTACGGTGTGATCCGGGTGCTGATCACAAAATGAAGCAAAAAGTTCAGGAGGACAACTCTCATCAAGGGAACAGGTCGCTCCAAGATCCGGCATAAGCACTCTTTTTTCCACATTAAGTATTTTGGAGGTCTCACCCATAAACCGGACTCCGGCTACAACCAGAGTCTGAGCAGGATGTTCAGTTCCAAAACGAGCCATCTCCAGACTGTCGGCAACACAGCCGCCGGTTTCCTCCGCCAGATCCTGCAGGGCTCCGTCGGTATAATAATGTGCGACCAGAATCGCATTTTGTTCAGATAGGAGTTTTTTTATTCGCTCTTTTAATAATGAAGTCTCCCGGTCGGAGAGTGAAGGCCACCGAGGGTGTGGTGGTACCTTAATCTGTGGAATAACCGGTGGAGAAATGACGTTTTTTGATTCAGTAGCCATCGTTTTAACTCAAGAAGATTATATGTCTTAACCTGTTGCAATCACGCAATGATCCAACTTTGTTTCTTATGCATCCTTCATGACTATAAGGCTATTGGAAAAATAATTAAACCAGTAAATTAAATTTAAATCGATATGTTGCTAAACGCCACCGAATAGCAGATTTAGAAATAATACAGCAGTTGATAATGGACTTTATATTGAAGTAATAATCATGGTCCGAGTGTTCGAAGCCAAAGCAATCAAGTAGGCTTGCCAAGCTCTTCTTTAATGTACGCGACCTGATTTGCGAGATGTATAAAATCAGAGAACGTTAAGGTTTCAGGTCGGGCATTTGGTTGGAGATTGGCTTGTTCAATCGCCCGAAGGGTGAGATTCTTATTTGCAACCTTATCCTGTTTGATTGAATCACCAAACAGACCTGCGCCGTTTAAGGTGTTGAGTATGGTTTTTCTTCTCTGGTTAAACGTGATTCTGACAAGTTGTCGAAATAGGGAAAAATCATAATCGTGATTTTCCTCCTGACGGTTTAAAAATCCAGAAAAATCTATGCCGATGACCACGGAATCAATCTTTGGTCTTGGATGAAACTCGCCGGGCTTGAGAGTCATAAGTCTTTTGACTGAAGCACAACTGGCAAGCAGCACAGTCGGTACGCCGTAATCCTTTGTATTGGGCTGCGCCATTAAGCGGTCTGCCACCTCTTTTTGCAACATTATTGTCGCGGAATCTATCAGAGAAGCATTGTCGATGAGCTTGAATATAAAAGGGTTTGAGATCGAATAGGGAAGATTAGCGAGTATTTTCAGCTTGCCTCCGCATTGTTTGGCAATTTCCAGGAAATCGGCAGTCAGTATATCCTGATGGACCAGGGTAACATTGTCGGGTAGATCGCCTTCCTCTTCATGAAAACGTATAATTCCACTATCCACCTCATATCCGAAAACATGCTTTGCCATTGAGGCAAGTGGGAGAGTGAGAGCTCCAAGCCCTACTCCTACTTCCAGTATGATATCGGTATTGCTGACGTTTCCAGCTCGGGTGATAGCTTCTGCAGTTGTTTTATGAACGAGAAAATTCTGACCGAATCGTTTTTTTGGTGCCAGCCGATTACTTTTGAGAGTTTCGTGGGTTTGCCGTCCATATTTTGTCATGTTTCTTTAGTACCTTAGTAATTCATTTCTTGTTTTTTATGAACTAATTTCGTGAGGTACTTATCCCCGTATTTTTGGAGAATGAGTCCTTCACTCATAATTGGTAAACCCGTTCAGTTGAGCACATGTTTTTTTATACGTTTTTTTTGGATATGCACAAAAAATCTGAGGGCCAGATAATAACTCAATACAGCAAAAGGCAAAGCAAAGCAGAATCCGCCAATACCCATAACCACCAGAGCTTGATATCCGGAACCGGCGAGAACTGCCAGGGTGTTCTGGATGCCGTCACCGGACATTGCTTGTTGCAGTGTATGTTGAACGCTGATCAGATTGAGTTCATAGGGGGTTAAGTGGTTGCCGATCAAAGCGGATAGATAATAAATCGGCAGATACGTAAGGGGATTGCAGACTATCCAACTGATAATAATGCCTGCAAGAGTCGATGTCCTCGTCACAAGGGAGAGACAGACAATAAGGATAGTGTGGAAGGGTATTGTCGGAGTAAGCCCGACAAAAACTCCAATTGCAGTTCCGCCGGCAAGTGCATGCGGACTTCCCTGCAACCTTTTGAACCTTAAAATATAGAATTTAAAAACTCGCCGAAGATTCATGAATAAGTCTCAACCAAGTGGGGAACGGGAGTACACATCCTCGTCAAGCGAAATCGAGCCTGAGTGCTTGAATGCATGAAAGCCGGCAAGTGCGATCATCGCGGCATTATCAGAACAATAGAGTGGTAATGGAGAGAAAAAAGAGATTCCCTCAACTTCACATTTCTGAGTAAAAACTTCACGAAGTCTTGTATTGGCCGAGACGCCGCCACCGATTGCCACTGTGTCAATATTGTGTTGTTTGGCAGCCATTACGGTTTTTGTGACCAGGACTTCTACAACGGCTTCCTGAAATGACGCGCAGATATCCTCGATTCGAAGTTTGGCACCTTCCCTCTGTTGTTGGTGAACATGATTAAGTACAGCTGTTTTTAGTCCACTAAAACTGAAATCGAGCGAATTCTCATCGAGCCAGGCCCTAGGGAAATGAACATAACCAGGATCACCTTTTGCTGCAGCAGCAGCTACATGCGGGCCACCAGGATATGCCAGATCCAGGAGTTTGGCTACCTTATCGAAGGCTTCTCCCGCCGCATCATCACGGGTTCTGCCTAAGAGTTGAAAGCAGGTATAGCTTCTAGCGAGGAAAATCGAGGAGGTACCTCCCGATACGATGAGCGCAATATAAGGAAAAACAGGAGTCTCAGGACCGAGAAAAACCGAGAGAATATGCCCCGCCATATGATCGACCCCAATTAATGGAATATTGCTTACATAGGAAAGCGCCTTAGAGTATGAATATCCGACAAGAAGCGAGCCTATCAGTCCAGGTCCCCGGGTCGCCGCGATAAGTTGTATATCCGAGAGCCGAATTCCGGCTTTTTCCATCGCTGCTTCCACTACAGGGTGGATTGCCTGGAGGTGTTTTCTGGACGCCAGTTCCGGAACAACCCCGCCGAATTTTGAATGAATGGTGTCCTGGCTGGTGAGAACACTGGAAAGAATTTCATTGTCTTCGAGAACTGCAGCAGCCGTATCATCGCAGGAACTCTCTATACCTAAAATAAGCATGCCGGAGGGAATCTTTTTAATTGAGTGTCTTTTAAATTGTGTTAATACAGTACTTCAGAGTAAAAAAATGGACAGTAAAGATGAAGTGATTGCTATGGACAATGGCTTCTTCCAAGTTGATATTATTGAGGTAGACAGTATACCGTGTCAGAAAAAATACAAACAATTTCTCCACTTGTCGATCAGTTTTCCAGGACTATTTCCTATCTGAGGTTATCTTTGACCGATCGTTGCAACCTTCGTTGTTCTTATTGCATGCCGGATGTAGGCAAAGAAAATAAAACAACTGTAAGGACGGGCAACTTCTTGGCCCATTCGGACCTTCTCAGCTATGAAGAATTGCTGCGCGTGGTTCGACTGGCCGTTGCCATGGGCATGAATAAGTTGCGGTTGACCGGAGGAGAACCTCTGGTAAGAAAAGGAATACTTGATTTTATACATCAACTCTCTCTAGTCGAAGGTCTGGAGCAGGTGCGATTGACCACTAATGGCGTTTTGCTGGCAGACTATGCGGAAAAATTGTACGCCAGTGGAGTACAGCATATAAATGTCTCACTCGACACACTGCAACCGGATAAATTCAAGAAGATCACGGGATACGACTATTTTGACAAGGTCTGGAATGGACTTATGGTTGCAAAAAAGATCGGTTTCAAAATAAAACTCAATGTTGTCGCCATGAAAGGCGTCAATGACAATGAATTCCGTGATTTCGGTCAGTTGGCACTCGAACAGCCGTTTCAGGTCAGGTTTATCGAATTTATGCCTGTTGGTGAGAAAAGCAGCTGGCAGAAAGAGAAGTTCATCACGGCTGACGAGATTAAGACACTCATCTCTGAGTTGGGGACCCTCACTCCCTTTCACAAAGAACACGGAGAAGGGCCTGCACGAATGTTTAATCTGGCGGCTCCCGATAAAAGGAATGGTGCCGTTGGCTTCATCAGCCCGATCAGTCATCATTTTTGCGATCAATGTAACCGGCTGAGACTTACTTCCGAAGGAAAACTGCGTTCCTGTCTTCTCAATGATAAGGAAACCGACCTGAAATCATTGCTTCGTGGCGGCGAGTCGGACCAGGCTATAATCGCAAGTATAAGACGGACGATCATGGATAAGCCGCAAGGTCATACCTTACAGCAGGACCTCAAAGCAACAAAGAGATCCTCCTGTGGAGGCAAGATGTCAAGAATCGGTGGATGAATTCTCACTTTGGGGATAAGATCCCAGCCATTCAAAGTAGGAACACATCGATCTTAGAATGTCACAACCCCGCTGGATTTTTTCGTCCTCAATATGACCAAGCATATCCAGGAAAAAAAGATATTTCCATTGCTTGCCCTTAATCGGCCGGGATTCGATCTTGGCCAGATTGATATCCTCTTTCGAGAGAGCAGTGAGGATGTCATTCAAGGAGCCCGGCCGATCAACAAGACCTATCAGTAATGAAGTTCTATCCTGACCGCTCCTCGATGGAGATTTTTTGCCGATCACTAGAAATCTTGTTGTATTGCCTCTATAGTCTTCAATTCCCTGAACGACAACCTGCAGTTCGTATGTCTTGATGGCCAGAGAAGATGCAATCGCGCCGATATTGGGATTATTTGCGGCCATCTGTGCCGCGGCTCCCGTGGAGAAAACCGGAAGGGTTGGGGTCGCCGGCAGGTGTTTTCGCAGCCATTCCCTGCATTGAGCAAGCGGTTGAGAGTGGGAAGCCACAGTCTGGATATCCTCCATATTCCCAGATCGGCAAACAAGATTGTGGCTAATCTCGAGCTGCAGCTCACCACAAATCTGAACCTTGTACTTCATGAAGCAATCGAGAGTTGAAAAAACTGCACCTTCGATGGAATTTTCGACTGGAACAATACCATATGTGGTTCTGCCTTTTTCAACCTCCGCAAAAACATCTTCAATGGTTTCCATTGCCTTGTAATCAGCTGAATGGCCAAAGTATTTTACTCCGGCCAAATGACTGAACGTGGCGTCCGGCCCAAGAAATGCGACTTCTGCTTTTTTCTGAGAGAGCCTGCATGTGGTAATTATTTCATGGAAAATGGATTTAAGGGCATCTGGTGGAAAAACGTCATCATTGTCTTTCAATAACCGATCGTAAATCTGCCGCTCGCGGAGTGGGTCCCACTTAGCGCGTTTTTCGCCATCCTTTAAAAGACCGATCTTTTTTGCACAGGAGAGCCGTTCCTTGAGCAGCCTGAGAATTTGATTGTCTATCGAATCGATAGTGTCACGAACCGACACTATCGCTTTTTTCTGCTCAATTTTCATGCTGCTCCTTAAGATTGATGGCGTCGTAAAAGCTCTTCATCTGCTTCGTTGCTGCAAATTTTTAATTATTTCGACGTACTTTAGTACGCCGAAATAATTAAAAATTTACGTGTCTCGCAAATGAAGATTATTACATAGTCATCCGAAAATTCAGGTTTTTACGAGTCCATCAAGATTTACTATGCAAAAAAAGATTAATAATGACCAAACATTGGTCAATTGGACTTGCCGCAAATAAATTAGGCTAAAGAAATTCCTATGTCAAGCCGCAAAAGAGAGCTATAGTGATCTTTCGCGTTCCAAGACTACTTGTATTTATGAAAGATTTATCCTGTTTAGAAACAGACCGAGAATTTATGGGAATTGGCGGGTCGGTTCCTCTGCCGTTAATCGGGGTCTTAGGAAAAGAGAATTTTTTATATTGGCATCCCATTTTATTTTTAATACCAAAATAGCAGGAATGAAATGAGTGAGAAGAAAATCCAAAAAACTTACGATGAAATAAACGCTCGCATTAAGGCGGGGGAAGCGGTTGTCGTAACTGCTGAAGAAATGGTCGGTATTGTTGAAGCAGATGGTCCGGAAGGAGCGGCGAGGAAGGTCGATGTCGTAACAACAGGGACATTTGCCCCCATGTGTTCTTCCGGTTTATTTTTTAATTTCGGCCAGATGACACCAACAATAAAAGCCTCGAAAGTCTGGATCAATAAGGTTCCGGCTTATGCCGGGTTAGCAGCGGTCGATGCGTATCTTGGCGCAACCGAGCCGGCTGAAGACGATCCATTAAATAAAATTTATCCCGGAGAGTTTCGGTATGGCGGTGGGCATGTCATTGAGGATCTTCTTCGGGGGAAAAAGCTTTTGCTGGAAGCTAAAGCCTATGGGACTGACTGCTATGCCGCAAAAAAAATGAAAAAAGAAGTCGCCCTTGATGATCTTCCCTATGCTTTGCTTTGCAATCCCAGGAATGGTTACCAGAACTATAACTGTGCGGTCAATTTATCTGATAAAGCGGTATACACTTACATGGGTATGTTGAAGCCGAATTGTCGCAATGCCAATTATTGCAGCGCTGGTGAATTAAGTCCGCTTTTAAACGACCCGTTTTATAAAACGATAGGAGTCGGGACACGGATTTTTCTGGGAGGTGGATATGGCTACGTTACCTGGAGAGGGACCCAGCATAACCCTCACGCCCCCAGGAATGGTAACGGAGTCCCTGTGAAACCGGCTGGAACGATAATGGTCCAGGGAGATTTGAAACAGATGACACCTGAATGGCTGCGAGGTGTTTCCATACTCGGTTACGGCAATTCTCTGGCGGTTGGATTAGGGATACCAATTCCAATTCTCAATAGTGAAATGGCTGCTTATACCGGTGTTTCTGATGAAGAACTCTTTACTCAGGTGGTGGATTATGGCCACGATTATACCAATGGCATTGCCAGAAGTTATGGTGAAGTCAGTTATGCACAGTTGAAATCCGGAGAAATTGAGGTGAATGGCAAGAAGGTCAAAACCGCGCCCTTATCAAGTATAGTGAAGGCAAGGGCTATAGCTGAAAGTCTCAAAACAAGCATATCGGATGGACAATTTTTTCTGAACAAACCGGCCGAACTGCTGCCGGATGGCCGGGGATAATCAAGGGTGGTCGGCTTGGCAATTAAGTCAATTAAGGTCGTCAAATAATTATTTTGGATTGCCACGCAGGATTAATTTGAGTTTGTAGCTATGCATATAAATGCATCGGATAGCTTGAAATAAATCGAATTAAAAAATAAAGGGCTGAGTATTTTTATTGACATCCTTGCTGAAATATGATGCAACTTTAATTGCTACTCTGAAGATTGATACGGTAGGCTATGCGTAGAAGTAATAAGGTGTAAAGGCGCATGTAGAAACTTAATCAGGCAAGAGCAATTTATTGCTTGATTCTGATTTCCGATTCAATTATGGTGGCTTGTTATGGGCGTATTGCCCCGAATATAAGGGGTTGCGCCAATTCTTGTTTTTTTGTCAAAAAGAGAAATAGAGAGACTTTTTTTTGACAATACAGGAGAGTTTAGGTAAAGCTGGTTTTTAGGAAAGAGGGCAGCTGACGTTGTCTTCGTTAGGCTTGCAAAGAAAGATCAAGCAGGGAGGAATTCATGAACAAGAAGGAACTAATTGAGAGCATTGCAGGTGCAGCGGATATCAGTAAAGCAGCTGCTGAAAAAGCACTGAACGGCACCCTTGCAGCGGTTGCTGAAAGTTTGAAAAAAGGTGATAAAGTGACACTTGTCGGCTTTGGCACATTCTCTGTTTCAAAACGTGATGCTCGGCAGGGCAGGAATCCACAGACAGGGAAAACGATTGAGATCCCAGAGAAAAAAGTTGTTAAATTCAAAGCTGGAAGCAAATTGTCCGAGACTGTCAATTAATCCTTTTTTTATTCATGAATCGTCGATACGGTAACTATTAATATGCGTTTATCAATGAAAACATACCAAAAGGTTACAGTGTCTGAATGAATACATTGCAAGGAAGCATAGCATAATATACGTTCTGCACTTTCAGGCAAAGTGACAGTGTTGCTAGGCATATTGATAGTAGGCATTTAATAAAAAGGCCGTTCCTCACCGGGAACGGCCTTTTTATTTTATTGGTTAATTACAGTTGCAGGCAAGTTTACAGGAAAGTATCTTGGAAGTGATCGAAGATCTTGGCATCTTCTGCTTTGAGACAACGACTTATGTATAAAGGCGAAAATACAGAGTTTTAATAAATGAGAGGTGGTAGTGAAATCTTTTGATGAACTGTTGGAGGAAGCAACTCGTATTCACGGTCATGTGTGTGCGGGACAGGTAATCGGAGTTCGCATGTGCATGCTGGCGCTATCATACCTGAAGATAAGCGACCCCAAGGGAGCTGATCGCAAAAAGTTGTATGTATTTGTTGAAATTGACAGATGTGCAACGGATGCCATACAAACTGTTACAGGATGCAGTTTGGGCAAACGATCTATGAAATGGGTTGATAATGGAGTTATGGCTGCAACCTTTGTAAACCTTGATACCGAAAAGGCCGTCAGAATAACGGCCCTTGAAAGGTCACGTGAACTGTCAAAGAAGTATTGCAGCGGTATTACCGATAAATATGCCCGACAGCTCGAAGCTTATAAAATCATGCCGGAAGACGAGCTGTTCAAGATTGAAGCTGTTGCTGTTGATATTCCGCCGGAAAATCTGCCCGGCAGGCCGATTAAAAGAGTTCAGTGTGATAATTGTTTGGATTGGGTGCAGGATAATAGAGATATAGAGGTTGACGGAAAAGTCCTTTGCCGAGGTTGTGCTTATGGACGCTACTACAGACTAATTGAAGACTAAGCGCTTCGCCTCGGATGTGGTTTGTAAGTATTTATGACGTTTTTTCGCGTATCAGGGATATAATTATTCGAAGTAATGGGCGGATTTCGATTTGGAGAGGTGAATTGAAATGGTTGTAACTCTTTTGGATTATGGCGCCGGCAATGTTCGCAGCGTAAGAAATGCTCTTTTTAAGCTTGGACACACTGTAAAAAATGTCGAGACTGCTGAAGATATAGTAACTGCTGAGAAATTGATCTTTCCTGGAGTTGGAAGCTTTGGCCTTGTCATGCATCGATTACAGGAGGGTGGCTATGTTGAGCCTCTTATAAGAAGGATAAAAGAGAATAAACCGCTTTTAGGCATATGTGTGGCTTTGCAGGTTCTGTTTGAGGGTAGCGAAGAATCCCCTGGAGTACATGGTCTGGGAATAATCCCCGGACAGGTGGTGAGGTTTCGGGAATCGAGTTTATCCGTTCCGCAGATAGGCTGGAACGGTGTTAGGCAACAAAAGGATTCCAGGTTGTTTAAAGGATATGAAAACGAGAAATTATATTTCGTACATTCCTACCATGCACCGGTAAATGAAGCGACCAGGGATTGGATCCTAACTGTCACCGATTACGGCTATGAATTTGTCTCGGCTGTTGAAAAAGGAAATATCAGCGCCTCCCAGTTCCACCCTGAAAAAAGCGGCAAGGCTGGATTGCAGATACTGCATAATTTTCTTACTTCCGATAGCGATGAAAGCACCATTACGCTACAGCGGGAATTGAGTACCGGACAAGAGACCAGTATTGCAAAGAGAATCATTGCCTGCCTTGATGTTCGCAGCAACGATGCCGGCGATCTGGTGGTCACGAAAGGGGACCAGTATGATGTTAGGAGTGAAGGTGAAGTGAGAAATCTGGGAAAACCGGTAGAGCTCGCGAAACGATACTATGAAGAGGGTGCCGATGAAATTACTTTTTTAAATATTACCGGCTTTAGAGATTTCCCGATGCAGGATCAACCGATGCTGGAAGTGCTTGAGAGAACATCGGAAAATGTATTTGTTCCCTTGACTATTGGTGGTGGTATCAGGGAATTTACTGATTCCGATGGCGTGTCCTATACTTCGCTGGATGTTGCTTCCGCCTATTTTCGTTCAGGGGCTGATAAGGTATCCATTGGCAGTGATGCGGTTTATGCGGTTGAGGAATATTTAAAGAACGGCAATAAAAAGTCAGGGAAAAGTTCGATCGAGCAAATTTCGATTGTCTATGGAGCCCAGGCCGTGGTTATCTCGGTTGATCCTCAGCGTGTATATGTTCAAAGTCCGAGTGATACCCCACATACCACCATACATACTGCGACAGCTGGTCCGGCAGGAGAACACTATTGCTGGTACCAATGCACGGTAAAAGGCGGTAGAGAAGGCCGTGATATCGATGTTGTTCAGCTCGTGCAAATTTGCCAGGAATTAGGGGCCGGTGAAATTCTTCTTAACTGCATTGATAAAGATGGCACCAATAGTGGGTTTGATCTGGAATTGATCTCTTTAGTAAAAAAGAGCGTTTCCATTCCCGTGATAGCTTCCAGTGGTGCTGGAAAAGCTGCACATTTTATTGAGGTATTTGAGAATACATCGACTGATGCAGCTCTTGCTGCCGGAATTTTTCATCGCCAAGAGGTAACTATTGAGGAAGTAAAAAAGGCAGTTCGAGCCGCAGGAATTGAAATACGATGATGTCTCCCAATGCTCATCCTCATCTAATCGTCTAATATTCTGCAGTTTCTGAATGTATTGCAGCTGATCTCCTCTTGTATTTTGTAGAGTACTATAACGGTAGTATTCCTGATCTACTTTTCAGCTTAATGGGGAGTGAAGCCTGCGGCAAAATATAAGTGGGCAATTTTATCGGATCCCATAGGCTTTGATCCGCTCAGCCGGAAGAAATAAATGAAAATATTTAATTAGGGTATGGCTATTAAGCTATCCAGAAGAAAGAAAGGCATCATCAGTCTCCTGTTTTTCATTATACTTCTGGTTCAGGTGCTGAATGTCGTTTCAGTCTGGACTTACAGAAGAGGAGTTCTTGAGCTGTTAGCCCAAGGTAATGTTCGACTGGAACTGTATACCAATTATTTACAGGGAGTTCTAGGTAAGTATGAAAGTCTGCCGGAACTGCTGGCGATTGATAGTAATCTGGTACGAGCCTTACTGAACCCCAAAGAAAAAAAGCGTATTGAAATTCTTAACCGGTACCTGGAAACCATTAACAGGGTAAGCGACACCCTGGATACCTATCTCATGAATAAAGATGGATTGACTATCGCCGCTTCCAACTGGAAGGAAAAGCATCCTTTCATTGGAAGAAACTTTAGTTATCGCCCCTATTTCAAGCAAGCTATGAATGGCAGACTTGGGCGTTATTTCGCTCTTGGTTCCGCTTCTTCCAAACGAGGATATTATTTTGCCTATCCAGTTCGTAAGGGCGACGAGATCCTTGGTGCTGTCGCCGTTAAAATAAATATTGATACAGTTGAACAGAGTTGGGCGGCGCGAGATGAAAGCTTTTTAGTTTCCGACCCCGATGGAGTCATCTTTATAACTACAAATCCCGAATGGAGATATAAAACACTTAAACCCCTGGGCCAGCAAACAGTTCAACGAATTATGGATAGCAGGAGGTATGAGGATGCCGAACTTGTGCCTCTGAGTGAAAAAGTCAGTAATCTCTGGGACAAGGTACAGATTGTAACTATTGGGAAAGGCGAGGGAGAGGAGAAGCGAAATGTATTGAAACAATCTCAGTTCATGCCGCAGGCAGGATGGAATGTCCATATTCTCTCGGACACCAGAGTGCTTAGAAAAAAAGTCTTGATCGTAAATATCATAGTAGGGACCGGCTTAAGCCTTGCTTATATCCTGGTACTCCTGCTCCTGCAACGAACCCGCAAGATGGCTGAGATAAAAAAAATTGAGGAGGAATCCAAGAGAGCCCTGCAGGATGCAAATGAACAGTTGGAATCCCGTGTGGTTGATCGAACGCAGCAACTCACTGAAGCCAATGAAATGTTGAAAAAAGAGGTTTTGGACAGGAAACAAGCTGAAATTCAACTGAAACGAACACGAAAAGAATTGATTCATGCAGCTAAGCTTGCGGTTCTTGGCCAGATGTCTGCCGGGATCAACCACGAACTGAATCAGCCGCTTGCAGCAATTCGGAGCTATACGGATAATGGCAAGCAATTTCTGGAAAAAGGTCGTCTGGAAGATGCTATGTGGAATCTCGAACAGATCGGCGAGTTAACGGAACGCATGGCGCAAATTGGTATCCAACTCAAACTATTTTCCAAAAAATCCAGTGGAATGGTTGCGATCGTGCCGTTACATAGTGTTATAGATGGAGCTTTAGAGATCCTCAAACCTAGCTTAAATAGAGAGTCGGTAGAACTCAACATCGACATACAACCCAACAATCTGAAAGTATCGGCAAATTATGTGCTTCTGCAACAGGTTTTGGTAAATCTCATTTCCAATGCAATGCAGGCCTTGGAAGGGCAGGCTTGCAAAAAAATACTGCTTGAATGCCATGAAAAAGAAGAAAAAGCCGTAATAGCCATCCAAGATAATGGTCCGGGAGTATCGACAGAACATCTAAATGATATTTTCGAACCATTTTTTACGACGAAAAAGGCAGGTCAGGGGTTGGGTTTAGGCTTAACAATAAGTGATAGAATAGTGAGAGACTTTGGCGGTAAGATAACCTTGGTACCATCAAAGGAAGGGGCACGATTCGAATTTTCCCTAGATAGAATAATATAATAATGACTGTACATGGAAAAGTTCTTTTCATCGATGATGAGAAGCACATTCGGCAAGCGAACAAACAAACTCTTGAACTGGCCGATCTCGAAGTCATTGTCGAAGATTGCGCAGAAAAAGGTCTTGTAACACTTACAAGAGAATGGCCTGGAATAGTGGTCTGTGATATACGTCTGCCCAATATGGATGGCTTGCAATTCCTTATAGAAGTTCAAAAAATTGATCAGGACCTTCCTGTCATTCTCATAACCGGCCATGGTGACATCTCGACAGCTGTGAAGGCCATGCGCGACGGGGCCTATGATTTTATCGAGAAACCCTATTCTGCCGAAAGATTGGTAAAAACCGTTTTGCGTGGCCTGGAAAAACGGACCTTAACGCTGGAAAATAGAAATCTGCGTCGCGAACTGGAGCTGCATAGCGCACCTGGTCCAAGGATAATTGGTCGAACGCCGGCCATGGAACTCTTGAGAACCACCATAGCGCAGGTGGCGGATACAGGAGCCGATGTACTGGTCCTGGGGGAAACAGGAACAGGCAAGGAACTGGTTGCCAGAGCTCTCCATGAAAACAGCAGTAGACGAACGAAAAATTTTGTTGCTATCAATTGCGGCGCGGTTTCCGAATCTATTATGGAGAGTGAGCTTTTCGGTCATGAGATGGGGGCGTTCACCGACGCGAAAGCGACACGCATAGGCAAATTTGAACATGCAAATGGCGGAACCCTCCTTCTTGATGAAATAGAATCAATGCCTCTTCGGGTCCAGATCAACCTTTTACGGGTCCTCCAGGAACGATGCATCGAGCGACTAGGATCAAACCGGCTCATACCGGTTGATCTCAGGGTGGTTGCAGCTTCCAAGGTTGATCTACGGGAAGCTTCGGACCGAGGGACTTTCAGGGAAGATTTATATTACAGATTGAATGTTGTATGCCTGGAAATTCCTCCTTTAAGGGAAAGACGTGAAGACATTCCCTTGTTGTTTCACCATTTTCTCCTGGTTGCAGGGCATAGATATCAGCAGGAAGTTCCGACGCCCGGTAATTCACAGATGAATGCGTTATTATCTTATTCATGGCCTGGAAATGTGAGAGAGCTTCGAAATTTTGCCGAACGTTATGTTCTTCTTGGTCGACAGTTTGATTGGTCTTTGGAGAGGATGCTTTCCGGTGAGGATAAGGTCCAGAGCAGGTCTCTCGCGCAACAGGTAGATTGTTTCGAAAGAGGTCTGATTGAACATGCTCTGGTCTCACATAACGGCAGCATTAAAGATGTCATGGTCGCCCTGGCAATGCCAAGAAAAACCCTCTACGATAAAATGCGGAAATATGGATTGGACAAAAGCGATTACAAGTAACTTTTCTGTCGCATTGCCTAGCAAAAAATAGCTACATAATTCTGTTTTTGAGCATATCCGGCTTCCGGCAATCCTTTTTTTCTAAAAAATTCAATTTCTTCAATAGGTGCTCCAGTTAGACCTTTGCGATTTGCAGAAACGGGTGGATTTCCGCCTATTATTCTTCATATTTGTAGCCATATATCCATACATCTTCCTGAAATATAAGCAAATAAAAATTTTAACCGCGATGTTATTGAAAATGGGTGGATTTCCGCCCATTTTCAATAACAAATCAAAATTATATTTTAATATATACCGTATTATCAATACTATAATCAATAGTGATGATTCTGGCCCAATGTTTGCTATGCTTATATTTGTATATCCACGAAATCTTCACTTCGTTGATATATGACAGTTCACAAACTGTCAGTCAATGTTGCCGGTTTCGCCGGTAGATAAACATTCAAATTGGAGGGAAATAACATGTTTAGGAAGATCACCACGCTGGTTGCAACTTTAGCTCTTTCGGCCGCGGTATTCACAGGTACCGCGCTGGCCCAGGGGCCGATTGTCATTAAATTCTCCCATGTTGTTGCTGAAAATACACCAAAAGGGCTAATGGCCTCTAAATTCAAAGAGTTAGTAGCAGAACGTCTGGGTGGAAAAGTTATAGTTGAGGTTTTCCCTAATTCACAGTTGTTTGGTGATAACAAAGTATTGGAGGCAATGCTTTTAGGCGATGTCCAGATGGCTGCGCCGGCACTGTCCAAATTTGATCGATATACTAAACAGCTGCAGATCTTTGATCTGCCTTTTCTTTTCAAAGACATGGCTGCCGTAGAGAAATTCCAGCAAAGCAAGAAAGGACAGGAATTACTTGATACTATCAATAAAAAAGGTTTGATCGGATTGGGATACCTGCATAACGGCTTAAAACAGCTTTCCTGCAGCACACCATTACATGTTCCCGCCGATGCAGCAGGTCTAAAATTCCGTATCATGACTTCCGATGTTCTGGCGGCGCAGTTCCAGGCTATAAACGCAGTTCCATTGAAAAAGCCGTTTTCTGAAGTTTTCACTCTCCTTCAGACCAAGGCTATTGATGGCCAGGAAAATACCTACTCAAATATTTACTCCCAGAAATATTATGAAATTCAACCATATATCACTGAGTCCAACCATGGACTTCTTGATTATATGGTCGTAACTTCCAAGGAATTCTGGATGGGTCTTCCTGATGATATCCGCCCGGAATTGGAGAAAATCGTTCATGAAGCAATTGTTTATGGTAATAAGATCGCCGGAGAAAAAGATTTGGAAGATCGTCAGAACATAATTGATTCTAAACGTTCTGAAATCATTACCCTGTCTGATGCCGAAAGAAGTCAATGGGTAGAAGCAATGAAACCTGTTTGGCAACAATTTGAAGGGGAAATCGGCAAGGATATGATCGACGCAGCATACCAATCCAATATGTAAATGGACGGGCGGTCTTCATTTTTTATGAAGACCGCCGCAATTTTATAGTCCATAAGGGGTGAAATATGTTTATGCGCTTTATTAATCGTGCAGAAGAAGCAATTATCTGCATATTACTGATATTGACAACTCTCCTGGTTTTTTTGGATGTCGTCATGCGATTCGGCTTCAATGCCGGATTTTTGTGGACTCAGGAACTCACTCTGCATATGTCGGCATGGATGGTTCTTTTCGGTGCTTCCTACGGTTTGAAAGTCGGATCACACATTGGCATGGACGCCTTCGTCAAACTCTTTCCGGCCATGGGTCAAAGAATTTTATCAGGTATTGCCGCTATTCTGGCCCTGATCTATTGCGGACTTATTTTTTATGGCAGTTGGGTTTATCTGGCAAAAATGAAGATGATTGGTATCCAACTTGAAGATATACCTATTCCAGCCTGGCAGGCGCATTCGATGTTGTGCTTCGGATACCTTTTCCTGATCATTCGGTTGCTTATCATCCTCTGGTCTTTAATTACAGGAAAAGCTCATGGGTTCAAACATGCCGATGAGGCAAAGGAGAGTATGGAACTGGCCGAAGGTATTACGAAAGGAGGGGAAAGGTAATGACTACTGCAGCTCTGTTTATACTGCTTTTTGGATGTATGTTGCTAGGCATGCCTGTCGCTCTCGCTCTGGGCCTTTCAAGTATCGGTACAATCCTGATGTTCTCTCACGATTCACTGTCGTCGATTGCCTTGAAGTTGTTTGAGTCTCTGTCTGAACACTACACTCTGCTTGCCATTCCATTTTTTATTCTTTCGTCGTCTTTTTTGTCAACCGGCGGAGTGGCAAAACGGATTATACGGTTTGCCCTCAGTATGGTCGGCCATATTCATGGTGGGATCGCTATGGCCTCCGTCATAGCCTGTATGATTTTTGCCGCTGTATCCGGTTCGTCTCCCGCAACTGTCGCAGCTATCGGCTCTATCGTCATTGTCGGCATGGTGAAAGCCGGCTATCCTGAGTCCCTGGCAGCCGGTGTCATTGGAAACGCCGGAACTTTAGGTATCCTTATACCACCTTCCATCGTTATGCTCGTATATGCTGCCGCTACAGAAGTTTCCGCAGCGCGTATGTTTATGGCGGGTATTCTGCCCGGTCTTTTGATGGGCTTCATGCTCATGGTGGTGATCTATATCGTCGCCCGGGTGAAAAAAATACCCTGCCGGCCCTGGGGAGGTATGCGTGAAATCTTGACTTCCGGATTTAGTGCTATCGGGGGGTTAATGTTGATAGTGATTGTTCTTGGTGCAATATATGGTGGAGTTGCCAGTCCAACAGAGGCTGCAGCGGTCTCCGCTGTATATGCATTTGGAGTTGCGGTCTGGGGTTATCGGGACATGGGCCCGCTCAAGAATCAACCATGGCACAACAAAGGGGAAAGTATTGGCATGACGCTTGGTCGCAATATCAAACATATTGTCTTTACTCTGCCTAAAATGATCACTGATAAAGAAATCAACAAAGTCGTTCTTGATGCATCAAAAGTGAGCATAATGCTCCTGTTCATCATCGCCAACGCCATGCTTTTTGCGCATGTTCTTACCACGGAGCGCATTCCGCATCATATTGCTGAAATGATTGTTCAATGGGGATTGTCTCCCTGGATGTTTCTCGTCGTAGTGAACATACTCCTGCTCATAGCCGGAAACTTTATGGAACCATCGGCCATCATACTGATTATGGCTCCTATATTGTTTCCTATCGCTCTAAAACTAGGAATCGATCCAATTCATCTCGGTATTATTATGGTAGTGAATATGGAAATCGGCATGTTGACTCCGCCAGTGGGATTGAACCTTTTCGTTATATCAGGTGTAACAGGCAATAGTATAGGCTGGGCAATAAAAGCCTGTACTCCCTGGTTACTGGTCCTTCTTACTTTTCTTGTTATTATTACTTACGTACCTCAAATTTCTCTCTTTTTGCCGGAACTTTTGGATAAACTGCAGGGATATTGAAATTGTAAGTGATAGCTGTTAAAAGGTCATCTGTCGATTTTTTTGCATTTCGACAGATGACCTTTTTTGTTTCTAAGCTTAGTAAAGTAATAGATTTTAGGTTGAAATGTGTTGAAAAGCGTATTGTTTTTTGCGGAGTTATATGCCATTCTTTATCGGAGATCACCTGTAGGTATGTATACTCCTTTGAATTGTTGATTTCCTCTTATCGTTAGTGGATGTTTGGCCTTTTTTTGATAGCGAAGTATAGATAGTATGACGAGAAATTTTGAGGTTTATCTGGCTTCTGCCCGAGGATTTTGTGCTGGAGTGGAAAGAGCTATTGAAACCGTAAAACTGAGTCTTAGACGCTGCGGAAAACCTGTTTATGTGTTGCATGAAATTGTGCACAACAAGCATGTCATCCTTGAACTGGAAGAAGCTGGTACAATTTTTGTTGAAAATTTACAGGATATCCCCCCAGGAGAAGTGTGCGTCTTCAGTGCCCATGGTGTATCACGAGACATTGAGTTTCGAGCTCAAAAGTTGGGGCTTCGTACGGTGGACGCAACCTGCCCGCTAGTAAGCAGTGTTCATAGAATGGTGGAAAGATATCATGCACTTGGCTACGATGTTGTTATAATCGGACATCATAACCATCCTGAAGTTGAGGGAACCGCGGGACGGATCAGCGGCAGGGTGCACATTGTAGCGAACGAAGATGAAGCCGAAAGACTTACTGTGGGTGATCCTGAAAAAGTTGCTTATGTGACTCAGACGACGCTTTGTGAAAGTGATATTTATGGAATTCTCGAGATCTTATCAGAACGATTTCCCAATATACGAGGGCCGAGATCGAACATTTGTTTTGCAACACAAAATCGCCAGAATGCCGTAAAACAATTGGCGGAAAAAACGGATGTACTTTTTGTGGTCGGCTCAAAAAACAGTTCAAATTCAAACAGATTAAAAGAAGTTGCATTACAGTGTGAGGTGAACGCACACCTTATTGACGACTTTAGTGACCTTGATCCTGCCTGGCTTGTAGGAAAAAAGCGAGTCGGCATCACAGCCGGAGCCTCCGCACCGGAAAGGTTGGTGGAAGGGGTAATCCTGTGGATGCTGCAGCATGGTGCGACAAGGATTACCGAGTTAAAAGGAATTGAAGAGAATATACATTTTAAACCGGCTGTCTTAGCCGTTGAAGAGGAATAATAATTTTACCATAATAATGAGAGTGGCGAAGCTTGTCCCAGTTCTTAATTTTTCAGTCGAACTTGAACAAGCTTGTTGTTCGCCAACCCTGGACGGATAATACCTAAACAGTGAGTGCCTTTTGCAATCTGTCCATCGCTTCCGTGACTTTAGCATGACTATTGAAAGCTGAAATACGGATATAGCCTTTTCCGCATTTGCCGAAACCTGCTCCGGGCGTACAGACAACCCCGGCTTTGGTAAGAAGCATGTCGAAGAACTGCCAGGAGTCCATCCTGCCATCTATCCAGATATAGGGGGAATTTTTCCCTCCGACATATTCATATCCTAATTTATCCATCGTCTCGCAAACAACCGCACTGTTTTGTATATAGTAATCGATTAATGCTTTGGTTTGAACTTTTCCCTCCGGACTATAAACGGCTTCCGCCGCCCGCTGAACCGGATAGGAAACTCCATTAAACTTTGTACAGTGGCGACGATTCCACAGTCCATGAATAAAATGTTTAGTGCCCCTGCGGTCATACGCTGCGCACTCTCGCGGAACAACAGTATAAGCGCAACGTGTTCCGGTAAAACCGGCGCTTTTGGAATAACTGCGAAACTCGATGGCGACCTCTTTGGCACCTGCTATTTCATAAATAGACTTTGGCAGGGTCTCGTCGCGAATGAAGGCCTCATATGCCGCATCGAATAAAATGAGAGCCTTGTGTTCCCGCGCATAATCAACCCATGTTTTCAACTCGGCTTTCGAGATAGTGGACCCGGTCGGATTATTGGGAAAACAGAGATAGATCAAGTCGACGTCTTCACTGGGAAGTGACGGGACAAAATCATTTTCCTTGGTACTGTCAAGGTAGACAAGGCCTTGATACCGTCCATCCAGATAATTGCCGGTTCTGCCGGCCATAACATTCGTGTCAAGGTATACTGGATACACTGGATCGGGAATAGCTATTTTGGTATCGACGCTGAAAAGCTCCTGTATATTACCGGTGTCGCACTTAGCTCCATCGCTGACGAAGATTTCATCGGCGGAAATATCGGCGCCGCGACTCTGAAAATCGTTTATTGCAATTGCCTCTCGCAAAAATCCATATCCTTGCTCTGGTCCGTATCCCCTGAAAGTTGCATCATTTGCCATTTCATCCACGGCATCATGAAATGCTTTAACTGAAGCAGCAGGTAGCCCCTTGGTAACGTCACCGATACCAAGTTTAATAATATCCATTTCGGGATTTGATTTTTGAAAGGCGGCGACCCTCTTGGCGATATCGGAAAAGAGATATGATGCCTGTAATTTCAAATAATTTTCATTGATTGTAATCATTTATACGTTTCTCTGTTGTTTTATGGATAAAAGACGTTAAGTTGTTGAACACAAAAATTATTAGTACCTCACAGATCAGTTCTTGTTTTCTGCAAGAAAATAGTCTGTCTTAAGGTACTTATCCCGGCTTATTTTCTGTGTACCTGATTTAAATTCAGCATGTAACTATAATTGAATGACCGGGACTGTCAACCGGCAACTCTTATTAGCAAGCCTCTCCAGATTAAAAGGAATTAACATATGAATACAGAACAACCAACAACCATTCATCGTTCAGACTATACTGTATTTGACTATATTGTTGAAAAATTAGATCTGAATTTTCAACTTTTTACTGAAAAAACTATTGTGACGGCCAAAGCCAGGTATCGGCGGAATCCCGACTCGAAAAAGAAAAATCCTCCCTTGGTACTTTTTGGCGAGGAGGTGGAACTGCTATCCTTTAAAGTCAATGGCGAGGCACTTGATAATTTTCACCTTGATACCAGATCACTCCGGTTAGATCAGCCACCAGAGGAATTCATCCTTGAAATTGTAACGGTTATCAAGCCGGCGAAGAATACGTCACTTGAAGGACTGTATCGTTCGAATGGAAATTATTGTACGCAATGTGAGGCAGAAGGTTTCAGAAAAATCACCTACTATCCTGACCGGCCGGATGTCTTGACTAGATTTACTACGCGAATTGAGGCCGACAGGCAGGAATGCCCGATTCTTCTATCTAACGGAAACCTGGTTGATAATGGCCTGTTGGACGACAATCGTCATTTTGTCGTATGGGAGGATCCTTATCCTAAACCATGTTACCTATTCGCCTTGGTGGCAGGGAAACTTGTCAGCATCGAAGATGAATTTGTTACCCGATCCGGCCGGATAATAGAGCTGAAAATATTTGTTGAAGAGCGAAACAGTGGCAAATGCGAACATGCCATGCGCTCACTGAAAAAGGCTATGCGCTGGGATGAGGAAGTTTTCGGCCTTGAGTACGATCTTGATACTTTCATGATTGTGGCAGTCGACGATTTTAATATGGGTGCCATGGAAAATAAGGGTTTGAACATTTTCAACTCCAAATATGTGCTCTCAACGCCGGAGACTGCCACCGATCAGGATTATCTGGGTATCGAAGGCGTGATAGGGCATGAGTATTTCCATAATTGGACGGGAAACCGGGTTACTTGCAGGGACTGGTTTCAATTGAGCTTGAAGGAAGGTTTAACTGTATTTCGGGATCAGGAATTCTCTTCAGACATGAATTCGCGGAGTGTACAGAGAATCGATGATGTACGGGTTCTGAAGAATTTTCAATTCAAAGAGGATTCCGGACCGATGGCTCATCCGGTTCGTCCTGATTCCTATCAGGAAATTAATAACTTCTACACTGCAACGGTATACAATAAAGGGGCGGAAGTTATTCGCATGATGCACACCCTTTTAGGTGCTGAGTTGTTTCGCAAGGGTATTGATCTTTATTTTTTACGGCATGACGGACAAGCAGTGACCTGCGACGATTTTGTTGCCGCCATGAGTGATGCCTCGGGAATCGATCTTGAACAATTTAAAAACTGGTATAGCCAGGCAGGAACCCCAGTTTTACAGGTGGAAGGGAAATGGCTTAAAGAGGAGGCGGAGTATAGGCTTTTTATCAGACAGAGTTGCCCTGACACTCCGGGGCAACTGCACAAAAACACCTATCATATGCCTATCACGGTCGGTCTTCTTGGAGCAAACGGCAATGATTTGCTGGCTGATCCTCATGGCTCGGCAGTTTTGCACCTGCGTGAAAGGGAGCAACTTTTTACTTTCAAAAATATCAAAGAGAAACCGATTGTTTCATTTTTAAGGGATTTTTCTGCTCCGGTCAAAGTTGAGAATTTTCAATCCCGCGAAGAGCTTGCACTGCTCATGAGAGCCGATACCAATCTCTTTAACCGCTGGGATGCTGCAAGCCGTTTGGCTGGGGAAGTGATACTTGAGCTAGTAAAAAAACTGCAGAAAGGCCAGACACCGTCAATCGAGGAATTTTATCTCGATGCGGTTTCCGAAAGTCTGGAAGGCAAAATTGAGGACCCCGCACTGCTCTCCTTTTCCCTGCAGCTGCCATCGGAGACCACCCTGGCGCAGGAGATGGATATCATTGATCCTGATGCGCTGCATATGGCCAGACAGCTTGTAAAAAATGAGTTAGCCAGAAGAAACGAGAAGCGATTCTTTGCTATTTATCAGAAGAGCAAGGACAACGGCACCTATGCCATCACCCCGGACGCCATAGGCCGGAGAAGCTTGAAAAACATCGCACTTGCCTATCTCATGTCCCTTGATCCCTTACCTCAAGAAATCAAGGACCTCTGTAATGTACAATATCATCAGGCAACCAACATGACCGATACAGTAGCCGCTCTCTCCAATCTGGTTAACCTCACCGATGAGATTAAAAACGTAGCGCTTGAGGACTTTTATAAAAAATGGGTCAAGGACCCTTTAGTGCTTGATAAATGGTTTACCATTCAAGCTATGTCAAACCTCGAAAGTACCTTAGATAATGTTAAGCGACTCACCAAGAATCCGTCTTTTTCCATCTCGAATCCCAATAAAGTGAGAGCGCTTATCGGAGGGTTTTGTTCCGGCAATCATGTTCGGTTCCATGTCGGCAGCGGCGAGGGATATCATTTTCTGACGGATATGATCGAGGAATTAAATGCCATTAATCCTCAAATAGCAGCGCGATTAGTCTCTCCTCTCATCAGCTGGAGGCGATATGATGCTAAGCGCCAAAAACTCATGCTGCAAGAACTTGATAGAATCCTGACCATAAAAAATCTCTCAAGTGATGTCTATGAGATTGTTTCAAAGAGTAAATAATACTTAATGAATTACTGAAAAAAGCCCAACTACAGGTAAGAACACCATTTTTTTCAAGTTTGATTGTAACAGTTCATCCAGTGCTCCACGTTCGTTTAAGCAGGTCTCCGAGCTATAGTTGGCGATGTGAGGCGGCTTGATCGGACAAAAATGGGGTGCTGGTGAACAGTTACGGTTTGATTGACAATCTCTTGTGACAGAACAGGCAGCGAAATTTGGGAGGATGTTCTTTCGGGAGCGGAGCTTCCTTGTTCTGGCCATGGCATTCAAGACAAAATTTCTCAGCCTCTTTTTTGCTCTGAATTTTATGGAATCTTTCGTGGATTTCATCGTGTGGAAGGGGGGCTGTCGATTCTTTGGGGGCATTGAGGAGAAAAATAAGAATACCTGCACAAAGGCATACAAACAAAATATTTACAATAATTGCTTTACGATTCTTTATTTGTTTCATTTACAAATATAATGGTTTAAGAAATTGGCAATTATTAGTGCGCCATTTCAATCGCTTTGAAATTAATGAACTTATTTTTCAGACAAAAAGTGACTAATTCGGCAAGAAAAAATGATAAAAATCTACTTTTTCCAAGAAGAGAGACCATTCTTCTGTGCCGGACGTGATTAGTGATTAATTGTTCCAGTTCAGTGGGATTGAAATCTTCTCCGGTAATGCATTTTGCCACGGATTCGCCTGAAATGATCGCCGGATATATCCCTTCTCCCGTCAGCCCTGAGGCAAGTCCGGCCGCATCTCCAACCAGAAAGATATTTTTGAATCGGTACCCCCGGTAGTCATAATTTATAAACTCCGCCTCTCCCTTGTGATCAGAAAGCGGATAACCGAATATAACTCCCCACTTGAGCAGGTTTTCTTGTAATTTTTTTGCTTTCATCACCCTGGAATCAACATATGCCCCTACGGATACGGTCTCTTTATGAGGGAAGACCCAGGCATAGCCACTTTTGAACAAAGCACTGCTGAGGTGCCATTGCATATCTGGAAAATTTCCGGGAAGTTGGTAATTGATGCCAATTCCTATATCCCGTACAGGCAATCCGAGATGTCTTCTGACCAAAGAAGATGAGCCGTCAGCACCAACCAGATAAGCGAATTTCTGCTGAGTCAGTTTCTTAGTGGTTTTATCTATAAAAGTTAGCTCGTTGCCATCGATTGACAATACCTGACAGCCTAGACGAATTTCGGCGCCTTTCTGGAGCGCCTTTTGGCTCATCTGTTGACCCAGTTTTAGTCGATTTACCGTTGCTATTATCGGTGTCGGAGCAGAAACACTGACTTTCTGATATTGCGTAAATATATATTGGGTATTGAATTGTCTTTCAGATATATCGAGCGGGACTTTTTTAACCAGACCACTCCAGGTTATGCCGCCGGCGCATATTTTTTTCCCAATTATCTGTTTGCGTTCCAAAACGAGGGTTTTGAGCCCTTGGGAAGCGGTGATTTCAGCACACGCCAAACCGCCAGGTCCGGCGCCGACTATAATAACATCATAGGACATATTGAAAAATGCACCCGGCTAAAGGAAACAGAGTAATCTCAGCTAATCGATACGTTGTTGAAGATATAACAAAAAAACCTGCTTAGTGCAAAGAAAGCACTGAGCAGGTTCTTGACAAACCAGACACTGAATTTTTTACCCTTCGGAAAACACCGCCTTGAGATATTCTTTATTCATCCTGGCAATATTCCTTATAGAGATGCCTTTAGGGCAAACCGCCTCACATTCCTTCGCGTTGGTACAGTTACCAAATCCTTCTTCGTCCATCTGGGCAACCATAGCCATGGCTCGTTGTTTTTGTTCGACCTGTCCCTGCGGCAATAGACATAGTTGAGAGATTTTGGCACTGGTGAATAGCATGGCCGCACCATTAGGACAACTTGCGACACAAGCTCCACAGCCGATGCACGCCGCAGCATCCATGGCGAGTTCGGCTTTTTGAGATGAAATGGGGATGGCATTTCCATCAGGAGTTCCCCCTGTGTTCACAGAGACATAGCCCCCTGACTGTATTATCCGATCAAGCGCGGACCGGTCTATCAGAAGATCCTTTTTGATTGGAAAAGCTTTTGATCGAAAAGGTTCAATGACAATGGTGTCACCGCTTTGAAAATGCCGCATGTGGAGTTGGCACAGGGTAACCTCCTTTTCAGGTCCATGGGCTACACCATCGATTATTGCGCCGCACATTCCACAAATCCCCTCCCGGCAATCATGGTCAAATGCCACCGGATCCTTCCCTTCCTTGGTGAGTTTTTCATTGAGTACGTCGAGCATCTCGAGAAAAGACATATCCGTACTGATAGAGTCGAGATTATATGTCTCCAAATTGCCTAGTGCGTCACTATTCGGTTGTCGCCAGATCTTTAGCGTCAGGTTAATGCTGCTCATGATGTTGTACCTTAAAAGTTCAGTTTAAAGTCTCCGCATAAGCAGGAGCCTACTTATAACTTCTCTGACTGGGAGTCACAAATTCAAAAGTTAGGGGTTCTTTTTGCATTTCAGGCGGCTTCTCTTCACCAAGATACTCCCAGACGGAAACGTGCGAGTAATTAGCATCATCCCGTTTTGCTTCATTTTCTTCAGTTTGGCTTTCTTCTCTGAGATGGCAACCACAGGACTCTTCCCGCGCAAGTGCATCTCTGATCATGATTTCGGCAAATTCCAGAAAATCTGCAACCCGCCCGGCCCGTTCCAAAGATTGATTGATTTCTTTTGTCGTTCCGGGGATATAAACATAATCCCAGAATTTTTTCCTGATACCGGGTAACTTTTCGAGAGCCTTTTCCAGCCCCTCTTTATTTCTGGCCATTCCACAATTGTCCCACATCAATTTGCCGAGTTCCTTGTGAATTTCATCGACGGTAAACTTGCCCGCCGGGCCATCGCCGCTGTTTTTGAGTAGTCTGGAAATTCTGTCTTCAGCCTCTCGTCTCGAATTAATAAAGGGAGTGTCGTGATCACTGACTTTCTCCAGCTTATTCGTGCTGAGATAATGGGCTACAGAAGTTGAAATGATGAAATACCCATCGGCCAATCCCTGCATCAGCGCGCTGGCACCAAGCCGGTTAGCCCCATGGTCGGAAAAGTTGCATTCACCGATAGCGAACAGGCCGGGAATAGTGGTCATCAGATCATAATCCACCCAGAGACCACCCATGGTGTAGTGAACAGCCGGATAGATCATCATTGGTTCGACCATTGGGTTGCTATCCGTTATCTTTTCATACATCTGAAACAGGTTACCGTATTTTTTGAAAATGGTATCCTTTCCATCACGTTTAATGGCATCGGAAAAATCAAGATAGACTGCAAGCCCGGTTCCTCCCACGCCTTTTCCAAGATCACATTGTTCCTTGGCGTTTCTGGAGGCGACGTCACGGGGAACAAGATTTCCAAAACTTGGATATTTATTTTCAAGATAATAATCCCTTTCAGTCTCGGGGATTTCAGCAGGTTTACGTGTATCGCCTTTCTTTTTGGGGACCCAGACTCTGCCGTCGTTACGAAGACTTTCGCTCATCAGGGTGAGTTTTGACTGATAATCTCCATGAACCGGAATACAGGTAGGATGAATCTGCACAAAGGATGGATTGGCAAAACCTGCTCCGCGCTTATAGGCTCTCCAAGCAGCAGTGACGTTTGAAGCCATGGCGTTTGTTGAGAGGAAATAGACGTTACCATAGCCACCTGTGGCCAGAATGACGACATCGGCGGAGTAACTTTCAATCTCGCCTGTTAAAATGTTCCGGGTAGTGATCCCCCGTGCCCTGCCATCGACAACGACTACATCCATCATCTCCCGACGGGTATACATCTTCACTTTTCCTGCGTGAATCTGCCGCGACAGCGCGCCATATGCCCCCAAAAGGAGTTGTTGACCGGTTTGGCCACGAGCATAAAACGTTCTTGAAACCTGCGCGCCGCCAAATGATCTATTCGCCAGCGTACCGCCATATTCCCGCGCAAAAGGAACTCCTTGCGCGACACATTGATCAATGATCTGGTTGCTGATCTCAGCCAATCTGTGAACGTTGGCTTCTCTTGCCCGAAAGTCACCGCCTTTTATAGTATCGTAGAACAATCGATGGACAGAATCACCGTCGTTTTGATAATTTTTAGCGGCATTGATACCTCCCTGAGCTGCGATTGAATGGGCGCGCCTCGGACTATCCTGGATGCAAAACGCTTTCACCTGATAGCCCTGTTCAGCCAATGTGGCTGAAGCGGATGCTCCGGCAAGACCGGTACCAACCACTATTGCACTGTACTTTCGTCGATTGGCGGGATTTACGAGTTTATTGGAAAAACGGTGATTATTCCATTTTTCCGCAAGGGGACCGGAAGGTACACGAGAATTGAGTTCCATATTTTAAAACCTTGGCTGATGTCTTTTGGTGAATTTCATTAAAATCATTCAGTCGCAAATATTGTTCATGCTCCTTGAGCCATACCTTATTAAAAGGATGCCCCGAGTCCAGTCATGAAGTAGAATGCAATGCCGCCAAAAATTAGCAGAAAAAACAGTGGAATAATTATAGTGAGACGGCCGATTAACGGGTTGTAACGGGGATGGTTTACACCGACCGTTTGCAGCATGCTCCAGAAACCATGGCTGAGATGTATGGCCAAAACGATGAAAGACACTATATAAAAGAGTGAATACAGAAAATTACCAAGTAGCTCTTTAACGGTAACCGATATAAGTTTGTCTTCAGGCGAAAACACGAAACCGAAGATATGGACAAAGAGAAACAGCAGAATGAACAATCCGGTGTAGGGCATTGTTGCAACGGCAAACGAATTTTTAACAACCCGGGTATTCACTTCATATCTGGAAGTGCTTACCTGCCGGTTTTCATAGAAAAGGAAGAGCCCTACAAATATATGAACAGCGAAGACAAGCAGCAGGGATAAGCTGAAGATGATAACAATCAGAGGATGGCTGTGAAGTTCGTCGGCATAACTCTGAAAAACTTCGCTCCCCATAAAAATTGTGGCATTACCGGCGACATGGGTACATAAAAATAAAAATAACAGCAACCCGGTGGTTGCCATTACGAATTTCTTACCAAGAGAGGACGTTAAAAATCTGACAAACCACATAAGCACACCTTCGGTGAAAATTTATGAGTTAATGTAATTTTTTGAGTGCACTGATAATATAAAAAAAAATAAAAAAAGAAAGAGAAAATTGGGTTTTTCCCTGAATGGTTGCATGACGATTCCAGATTTAATGATTATCACATATTAGCCCTGTCAACTAACCTATTATTATTGCTTTAATACATCGAACCATGTCTCGTATATCAGTAATTTTTGATCTTGATGGTACTCTTCTTGATACTCTTGTTGATCTCGCCGAAACCTGCAATGAAGTACTCTTGCACCATAATTTTCCGACACATTCCACGTCGGCTTACAAAAAATTCGTTGGACACGGA
The DNA here is from genome assembly GCA_963835305.1 of uncultured delta proteobacterium. GTDB lineage: Bacteria > Desulfobacterota > Desulfobulbia > Desulfobulbales > Desulfocapsaceae > Desulforhopalus_A. The sequence goes on along the minus strand of CAWIEU010000001.1, from coordinate 284,651 downwards.
TTGCGGATACTCATGACACAATGCACACCTGCCGGTACCGAAGAAAGGATAATTCAGCGGTGCTGCACAATGTTTACAGAACTCTATGCGCGCAACTGGAAGAGAAATAGTTGTCCATACGCAGGTATTAATGATATGTTAGCCGCGCTGAAAACACATGGGGTCATGCTTGCAGTTTTATCCAATAAACCACATGATTTCACAAAATTATTTGTAGATGAATTCTTTTTACCCGGACAGTTTTCCCTTATATATGGACAACGTGAGGGGTTTCCTAAAAAACCGGATCCGACTGTTGCTCTTGAAATTGCCTCAAAGTTTGCAGTGCGCCCTCAGGAAACGTTCTTCGTCGGCGATTCCGGCGTAGATATCCAAACAGGTAGGGCCGCCGGTATGCGGACAGCCGGAGTGTCCTGGGGATTTCGGAGCATACAGGAACTCACAGAAAATAACGCGGATATACTCGTCCACAATCCTTTGGAGTTGCAACAATATGTTTTATCTTTCACCTGAGGTACTTTCGTACGTCAAGTATCTTATTCCACCGATTGTGGGTGCCTTCATTGGCTACCTCACCAATCGTATTGCCATAAAAATGCTGTTTCGTCCGCTGAAGGCCTGGAAAATAGGAGGGCTGAGAGTGCCGATGACACCCGGGGTAATTCCTTCCAAAAGAGATGAGTTGGCCTTGAACATGGGTGAAGTTGTCGGAGATCATCTTTTAACCAGCCGGGAAATTGGTAACGGGTTGCAGCAGGAGGTATTCCAAAACCATTTATATCTTCTTATACGAGAGAGAATTGAGGGAGTATTACAAAAAGACCTGGGGCCTCTTGATTCAGCTATTCCTGCTAAATTCAAGGTATATTTTGAGATAGCCACGAAAACCATACGCTATCGGATAAAGGAGAGCATTCATACTCTTATACTTTCCAAAGAGTTCGTCGAGACGGTAGAAAGGGCAATTGATAATCGGCTGGATAGTTTTCTCGACCAGGATGTAGACGCCGTATTCAGCAGCAGCAACCGAGAAAAGAGCTATACCTTCCTGGAAAAGAATATCTCCAGAATGTTTCAAAGCGAGGCGATGGATCATTGGGTAGATGATTTTGTCCATGAAAAGGTCTACAGCACGTTGCAGCAGCAAAAGTCCATCTCTGATATTGTCCCGAATTCATTGCAGGAGTTGTTTATAGACTTGCTCGAGAAACAGGTTCCGGTATTTCTTAGTAAAATAGCTTTAATTGTCAGTGAGCCTGATGTCCGTGATAAAATCGTTAATGGCGCCTGCGGCGGGGTCGAAAAGTTTATTAATTCACTGGGCTCGATGGCAGATATGGTTAGAAACTTTTTGCCGATGGAAAAAGTTGAAGTGAAAATTCGGGAATATCTTGCTGAAAAAAATGATGATATTGTCGCTTGGCTTCAATCGGAAGAGGTACAAGCCCGCGTGGTGTCGGTGTTAAGAGAAAGAAGCCGGGAATTTTCCGGCAAACCTCTCGTCAGTCTTATCAAAGCTGAAAATGAGAATGTTATCGAACAGTTCTGCTCCCAATGTACCAAGCAGCTCTTATTGTTGATACGAGGTGCGGAGGTGAGTGTAACACTCATTTCCATGATTAAAGACAACATTGAAAATCATATCGATGCCGGGGAGATAAGTATGCGTCAGGTTCTGACTTCCTTACTCGGGGAACAGTCGATGATATCAAGCAAGCATTGGGTGAAACAAGAAATACGGGAGCTTCTTCAAACTCGGAAGTCACTAAAAACTATTGATCTCCTGGTTGATTCCCTTCTCCAATCTCTCCTGCAGAAACCTATAGGCAAAATGGCTCATTTTATTCCCTCCGGAGTAAGGGAGGATTGGGCCGGTATCCTGCAAACAATGGCATCAAAAATGTTGGAAAATGAAGTTCCTGGTTTGGTCCAGTCATTAAATATCCGAAAAATCGTAACGGAAAGAATTAATTCTCTCGATATTTTAAGACTTGAAGGACTTTTACTGTCAATTATGGAAGAACAGTTTAAATATATTAATCTTTTTGGAGCGTTACTCGGTTTTCTGATAGGATGCTTAAACAGCATAATCGTGTATGGCATATAATCCTACAGTTTGTAGGGGAGTGTCAGTAGCATATAACCGGAAAAAAGGCTGAGCGTCCAGCCAAAATCACTGGAACCAGCTAAAAAGCGATTCCGGATGCAAAGTTATGGGAATTTTCAATTGCCAAGAGTATAATGTTAGGATTGATCAAAGTGTAAGCTAGATAAAAATTTTATTAAAGGAAGAGATTAATGGATAAGTGGGTGTGTAAAATTTGCGGTTACGTTTATGATCCGGTTGCAGGTGATCCAGATAACGGTGTAGATCCAGGTACAGCCTGGGGAGACGTGCCGGACGAGTGGACGTGCCCTGTGTGCGGAGCATCCAAGGACGATTTTGAAAAAGAGTGACCGGCGATCCGCAGTACTGTAGCCTTTCGAGCAACTGGACATTTAACTGAAAAGGCTTTTCCTCTGATTGGTTTAGCCTCTGGTGGCATCAGGCCTCCCGGCAGGAGCAATGATGAATGAAACAATGAATCTGCAGGCGAAACTGAACCTGTTGCGAGACATATATGAAAATCAGATGCCTTTTCACCGCATGCTGGAAGTTCGAATAGACGACCTGACCCCGACGAACGTCAAAATTAGAATCGACATGCGAGAGGAGTTGATAGGTAATTTTTTAAGGCGAATTTTACATGGAGGGGTCATTTCATCAGTGCTCGATCTCACAGGCGGGCTGATTGCTTTTGTAGAATTAATAAAACAACATGAAAATTTGCAACCCGACGAGTTAAGAAAGCGCCTGGCAAGAGTTGGCACGATTGACCTCAGAATCGATTATCTGAGAGTAGGGGAGGGCGCGTTTTTTACGGCATCGGGTTCTGTTCTGCGGAAAGGAAACAAAGTGGCGGTAATCCGTACGGAATTGTGCAATGATCAGGACTTGCTCATTGCGGCCGGTACCGGTACATATCTTGTCGGTTGAACAGGGGCTCGTAACCGTTAACCAGCACCCCCATGTTCGTCCGATCAGGCCGCCTCACATAACCAACTATAGCTCTGAGGCCTTGCTTGAATGAACCTGAAGTCCGGATGACGACGGCCAGGGGTGGCCCAGTGTCGCGGGTGCCAAGGATGGAACAGGAGCGACGCGGTTACGGATCGGGGTTATGCAGACTTTTGATGTGAACCGGTGAACGATTACGGTGGCTCTCAGGTTTTTGCTTTCTTGGGCGGTGCTACCAACCTGGAGTACTCTTGGTCTGTATGCTTTACTTGGCTGGAGTGCTCTTGGTCTGTATGCTTTACTTGGCAAGCGGATTCGTCAATTATTGGCTGAATATCTCATCCAATTCCTATCGGCCTTTTTGATATTGCCGGGAATATCTTTTCTCCATTTTTCATACGCTGCCTTGCTGCAGTTTAAATAAAGCTTTCCGTCAACTATCCTCCATACTTCGGGATCGGTTTCGGCTTTCCTTCCCTCCGACATAGCCCAGGCACAATAACCATCGTATTGCGGAGCGAAATTCCCTGGATTGGCAGCGAAAAGATCCCGGTTTTCTGCAGAAGAGAAGTACCAAATCTTATTATGCCAGGGATATGTATAGGAATCCTTGCCCGTTATCGCTTCGTTGCTTGTGAAATAGGCAACGGGATCATATTTTTCAATGGCAATCTTGGCAGATTGCGACCTATCGGCGGTCGATCCTCCGCATCCGGACAACAGAAACAAGGCACCCGAAATCGAGAGTAGAATCATTGCTATTTTTTTCCGTGATGACATATTCTTCTCCCTTTGAAAATCCGAGTAACAGCCAATGATGATTGTGGTTCACAGATTTTATCCGAAAAAATCTGACGAGTCTGCGATACAGGCAATCAGGAAATATTTGGATTCAAAGTCCACTTGATGATCCAGCCCACCGTGTTATTCGTCTCTTCAATTGCTGCCAGACAGACAATACCGGAGTTCTGGAACTGATAGATCCCAAATTTATCTGATCCTGTTGTCAAATAGGCAAGCAAACGTTGCAAAAAGGGCAAATGACCAACCACCATTAAATCAGAATTCCGCTGGATGGTCTTGGCAAAAGCCCTGACATCATCCATCGGGTTGATAACGGAAACCATTTCAAGAGGCTGGGGGATGGACAATGCTTTGTGAAAAATCTCTGCTGTTTGTTCTGCCCGCTTTTTACCTGAGTGAATTATTTTCTCTACTTTAATGCCATACCCTTTGGCTAATTTAGCTATACGCTCTGATTCTATTATTCCCTGATTGGTCAATCCCCTTTGGGGATCTACATCCTTGGATGCACTGATACCATGTTGAACAAGAAATAACGTCATCTGATTCCTCCATTTCTGACTCGATTTATCTTACCTGATTATTTTTAAGATAAGCGGCGTTGGCTAAACATCAAGAAACGAAAACAGATACCTCAAACCAAACATGGTATATTTTAAATGATCGAGGGTAAAATGATAATTTTGGTTCAGCAGGGGGAAGAGAAGGGTGCAAGATTAACGGCTACCGGTTGCAAGCTGACCGCAAGCGGCTGAAATATCGGTGCCACGACTGTTTCTGATAAATACCGTATAATGCGCATCAATAAGAATTCTTTGAAAAGTCAGCAGCCGCTCCCTGTTTGGGCTTGCAAAGGGGAGTTCGGGAGATTCATTATATGGGAGCAGATTGATTTTGCAGGGAATGTCCCGAAGTTTTCGTGCCAATTCGTGAGCATCCTCGTTTGAATCATTAATGCCTTTGAGAAGGGTGTATTCAAACATTATTCTTTTTCTTTTCGGCATTGGAAAATTTCGACAGGCATCAAGTAAATCATCAAGGGAATAACGTCTGTTAACCGGCATTAATTCGCTACGCACCGTATCATTTATGGCATGCAGCGAAATAGCCAGATTGACTGCAGATCTCTCCCCGAACTCTCTAATTTTAGGGACGATTCCGCAGGTGGATACCGTAATTTTTCTACTGGAAATATCCAATCCCTTCTGTTCCATAATAATAGAAAGAGAGGCAAGAACGTTCTCCAGATTATTAAGCGGTTCTCCCATGCCCATATAAACAACATTGGTAATATGATCCGGACCGATAAGGCTTTCCCGAGGTTGCGTAAGCAGATAATCCCGCACTCCACATATCTGATTGACAATTTCGGCGACAGTCAGGTTTCTGATAAAACCCATGGTGCCGGTGAGACAGAAGGCGCATCCCATGGCGCAACCCACCTGCGAAGAAATGCAGAGGGTATTTCTGTCCGGCTCCGGAATGAGAACGGATTCAATGACGTATCCGTCGCTGAGTCTAAAACCAAATTTGACACAGCCATCATCGGCCTTTTCAATAATCGGATCAGAAAATCTGGAAATATAAGCATTTTCCTCTAATAATTTCCTGAAGGCTTTAGCAAGATCGGTCATTTGCGAAAATTCCGTTACTTCCGTTCGATATAGCCATCCCATTATTTGCCTGCCACGAAAAGCAGGTTGCCCAAGACTTTCGACGTAATTGATTAAACCTTCCTGGGTAAGATTTTTCAGATCTGTCTTTTCTGAAAGGTTCATAGTGACCTCCTGTAATCCGGAATTAGAGGTGTAATTCCGTTTAGGGCCATTTCTATTGCAGCGAGAAGTTTCTCTTTATCTCTTGGAAGTCGGCCGGCAAGGGGCAAATAGCTCGATGCGTGATTGGCATGGAATTGACACTTTATATTCTTCAAATTGGAAATAAGTTGATGGAGTTCCTGCAAAATTCTTTCAGGGGGAGGAAGAATGAATTTACCGGAAGCGACCTCCTCGCCAAGTTCTGTATTATTGAGAGGCATCAGGGTGAGAGCAGCGATCTGATGTGGCTCCATCTTATTTAAGACATCTGCCGTGGCTATGGCGTGCTCCGATGATAATGAGACTTTACCAAGTCCGAGCAGGATGGTAACCGAGAGAAAAATACCTGCATCCCTGATTTTTCTTCCCGCCGCTGTCATGGTGGCTGCGTTTTCCCCTTTCTTTACATATTGCAAAACCTTATCGCAGCCGCTCTCCAGTCCCATGTATACCCGGTCAAGTCCCATAGTGCGTAATTCGAGCATTTCGTCCATGCTTTTGTTTCGTATGGATCGGGCATTTCCGTACAGAGAAATTCTGGTTACCCATGGTAGGGCCCTATGGATCATGCCAAAAAGCCGGACGAGCTTTTTCTGGGATAATATCAGGACATCGCCATCCGCCAGAAAAAGGCGTTTTTGCCTGCGGCAATGCTCTCCGGCAAATTCAAGGTCTGCCTCAATTATATCCTGAGGTTTAATTTGGAAGGGGATATCTTTGTAAGCACCACAGAAAGTACATTTATTATAAGAACATCCGACCGTAACCTGAAGAATGATTGCGTTTGCTTCACTGGGCGGCCGGATGACATTACCAACATAATTCATAAGAAATTACTTTAGGCGGCTGGATTATTTGCTTCAAAATCCTTCATGAATTCAACCAGCTTGACAGCACCTTCAAGTGGAAAAGCATTGTAAATAGAAGCCCGGCATCCGCCTACCGATCGATGCCCTTTAAGGCCATTGAGACCTATGGCCGCAGCTTTGGCAATAAATTTTGCCTCGAGTTCAGGAGTCGGAAGATTGAACGAAATATTCATAAGTGATCGTGAATCTTTTTCGGCATGCCCCCGATAATATTTGCCTGAGTCGATGGCTCCATAGATAAGCTCTGCCTTCTGCCGATTGATTTTTTCAATTGCTTCAATGCCACCAAGTTTTTTCAGCCATTTCAGCACTTCACCTACTACATAGATAGAAAAACAAGGAGGAGTATTAAACATTGAGCCTTTATCGGCGTGCGTTTTATAAGCCAGCATGGTCGGCACATTCGCCGGTGTTCTGTCGAGCAGGTCTTCTCGAATAATAACTATGGTTACGCCGGCTGGTCCAAGGTTTTTCTGCGCTCCGGCAAAAATAAGGCCAAACCGGGAAACGTCTAGAGGACGAGATAGGATATCTGAGCTCATATCACTGACAAGCATCTTATCTGTAAGAGGCAAACTCGCAAATTCAGTGCCGTAAATAGTGTTATTGGTAACGTAGTAGAGATATTCCGAATCTTCGGCAACCGTGTATTCTCCGTGTTTGGGAACTCTGTTATATTTAGTCGGTTCGCTTGAGAACGGGACATCAATTTCACCAAAGAGCCGAGCTTCTTTGATTGCTTTTTTCGACCAGATCCCGGTGTCGAGATATGTCGCTTTTTTGCCGTTACCCAAAAGGTTCATGGGAATCATGAAGAATTGGCTTGATGCTCCTCCCTGCAGAAATAAAATCTTATAGTTGTCAGGAATATGCATCAGCTCACGAAGGAGCGATTCGGTGGTATCCATCACAGCCATGAATTCTTTTGAACGATGACTGATTTCAATAAGGCCAATTCCTGTTTCCTGAAAATTCACGACATCCCGGCCAGCTTTCTGCAATACCTCAAAGGGAAGTGTCGCCGGTCCTGGGCTAAAATTAAATACACGATCAGCCATTGATGATATCTCCTGTGTTGGTTTTAAGTTTGGACAATAAAATCGGACGATAAACGAAGAATCAACTCTACTATGCCGGATTTGGCGGCAAAAGATCTATCTGCCTGAACATTGCCTGACAGCTTCATATAAGACAATCCCGGCGGTCATGGCAAGGTTCAAACTACGTATATTGGGATTTTGCATCGGCAGAGTATAGCACCTATCCTGATACAAGTGAAGTATGTCTTCAGGCAAGCCCTTTGTCTCTTTTCCGAAAATTAAAAAACATCCAGGATGGAATTGCGCATCACTATATACCCTTGTAACTTTGGTAGTAAAGAAAAAGAGATCGAATTCATTTTGCGCCTGCAGAAAAGAGTCGAAACTATCCCAGTGCCGAATAGAAACGTGTTGCCAATAATCGAGGCCGGCACGTTTCAGGTGTTTATCATCGGTCGAAAAACCGAGAGGATGTACCAGATGCAATATCGAATTGGTTGCTCCGCAGAGTCTGGCAATAGAACCGGTATTTGGTGGAATTTCCGGTTCCACCAGAACAATATTGAAAGGGTGAGGGGTATTCATGTCAGGAAATCACAAGACTAATATTAATGAGAAAAAGAATATGGTATATACTCGTTGCAGGTGATGAAAACAACGAAAATTAAGTTGAAATATACGGCGTTGCCTGTAACAGTAACACATTTTGCCGAGTAGAGTTGCCAATTGGTTTCTGCTCCAAACAGGACTTCGATTGCTTTGGGCCATCAACCGGCCGGCTGTATTGGTGGATAAAATTTGAATGACTCGGACAAAAACATTTCAGTTGACGGACGCGTGACAGTGGTGCTTTGTCTACTGTCAGTCCTTGTTTTTTTTAACCTGATTTTGCATTATAGCGGCAGATTAGAGGTAAGTGGCAAAACCCCAAGCGCTCCGTCTGCAGAGTTGTGTTTCATAGCTCCGAATAAACTCGTTGTTGAGAATTGCCAAGAAATTGAGAGTGGCTCCGTGCCCGCAAGATATGCTCCTTTTTTATTTAAATTGATCCCTATTAACAGTGCAGACAAAGATATGCTCATGACCGTCAATGGTGTCGGACCTGCTCTGGCCGATACTATCGTTTCGCATCGCCAAAGGATTGGACCATTTAGAAATAGCCTGGACTTACAAAATCTTCATGGAGTGGGGGCTCGGCGAGCCGCCAGGTTGGCGATTGAATTTACATTTATTGATGATCAGTGACACCTGAAATAATAACACAACCATGTCTGGTTCTGGTCGGACCAACGGCTATCGGAAAAACCGATCTGTCTTTGACAATTGCCCGACAGTACGACTGCGAGATCATTAGTGTAGATTCCATGCAGGTTTACAGACATATGGACATCGGCACAGCCAAAGCCTCTCTTGCTGAACGTATGGAGATCCCGCATCACTTGATTGATATTGTTGATCCGGATGAAAATTATGATGCCGCAAGGTTTGCGGAAGACGGGCTAAAGGTCTTACGGGATATTCACTCTCGCGGCAAAATACCGTTGCTGACAGGAGGAACCGGGCTTTACCTGAGAGCCTTATTTGCGGGAATTTTTCCAGGTGTTCCCGGAAACGAGGAAATAAGAGAGAAATTAAAAGAGAGATTATTAACCGAAGGACCTTCGAAATTACATGAAGAACTGTCCCTATGTGACAAATATTCCGCTAAAAGAATTCATGAAAATGACAGCCAACGATTATTGAGGGCCCTGGAGGTCTTTTATGTTTCGGGGATTCCCTGGTCAGAACATCTTAAAGCCCATAAGGAACAGACTCAAGGCGTGATCTTGAAAAATGCCCTTCAGATCGGCTTGACCACCGATCGTACCAAGCTTTACCAGCGGATAAACAAACGGTGTGAACTGATGATCGAATCAGGGTTAGAGTATGAAACGAGAAAGTTGCTGACCATGGGCTACAATAGGCAGTTAAAAGCCTTTGGCGCAATCGGATATCGTCACATCCTCAACTATATAGAGGGGAGCTGGACCCTGGAAGAAACGGTACGATTACTTGCAAGGGATACTAGAAGATACGCCAAAAGGCAATATACATGGTTTTCGAAGCTAGCGGATCTGCAATGGTTTGATATCGCCGAAAGACAGAAAATTCTCAACGCCGTTGAGACTTGGTTCGCCGAATTAGATTTGAAATAAAAAAATGAAGAACAATGCTCAGAACAGTGCTGACGAAAAGATGTTACTCATCCCTCCAGCATTTATGGAATTTCTCAAATCCAGAGGAATAGTAGGGGAGAAAGCTGCTTACAAATTTCTCCACCCAACCCTGGCGGATCTGCCAAAACCCGAACTCATGAAAAATCTTCCAGCTGCCGCACAGTTGGTAGTGGAATATATAACGGCCAACAAACAAATTATCATTTGGGGTGATTATGATGTCGATGGAACCACGGGAACTGCACTTCTCGTAAATTTTTTTCGAGAAGTAGGAAGGGAAGTTCAATGGCATATTCCAGACAGATTACAAGATGGATATGGCTTAAATTCCAAATGGTTCAACAGTCAGAAAAATAAAAATCTGTCCGATGATTTTTTACTTATCACCGTGGATTGCGGTATTTCCGATCACCGGCATATTGAAGTGATCAGAAAATTAGGTGGCAAAGTTATTATTACTGATCACCACAACCTTCCTGCACACTCAATACCCGACTGTCTGGTTCTCAACCCATCTCAACCAAATTGCGGCTTCCACTGTGAACATCTTGCTGGGGTAGGAGTTGCATTCTATCTTGCCGCGGGAGTCCGGGCGGCACTTTCGACGCTGACGTCTTTTCCTTTTGTGCATGAGGCCGGCAAGATAAATCTCAAACGTTATCTGGCTTTTGTGGCTCTCGGCACTATTGCGGATGTGGTCAATCTTTCAAATACCAATAGAATTTTAGTAAGAGCAGGACTTGAAGCTCTTGCAGACCCATTTTTCGTTGGTCTCCAGGAACTCCTGCTGTCCTGTGATATTACCGGAGAGCATATAACTTCCGAAGATATCGGCTATTTGCTCGGGCCAAAAATGAATGCCGCGGGCAGACTGGGTGAAAGCAAAATTGTTGTTGAACTTCTCACGGAACAGGACCGAAAGAAAGCCAGACAAATGGCACAACAATTGACGGAACTCAATTTGGAGAGGAGGCTTCTCTGTGATGATAATCTAGAAATAGCTTTAACTATGATTAATACCGTTTCGTTAGAACAAGATAAATGTGTCTTGGCAAGAGGGGAGTTACACCAGGGTGTGGCTGGTATCGTAGCCTCCAGACTCGTTGATATGTTCAAGGTTCCGGCCATAGTATTCTCAAAAAGGGAGCATCCAGGCAAAGGAATATTTTATACCGGTTCAGCGAGGTCTGTAGAAGGGATCAATATAATGATGCTATTGACAGGTTGTGCTGAATGGATCGACAGGTTTGGTGGTCATGACATGGCCGCCGGCTTGACTATAAGCGATAGTAAGATGCCGGATTTTGAAGATAATTTTATTATTGCTGCCAAGGAAGCAATGAGAATACGACAGATTAAGCCTAAGAAACAATACGATATCCGTTGTTCCGCCGAATTAATCATGAATGAAGAACATCTAAACTGCTTTCGGTTCCTCGAGCCATTCGGTCCGGGAAACCCGCGGCCAATTTTTCAGGATCCGGATGCTACCATAATTGATTCTCGAACTGTCGGGCGGGATTCCGAACATTTGCAAGTAACGATCAGAGGGCGGTATGCAAATTTAAAAGGTATAGGTTTCAATCTTGGTAAGCATCTGGATGATATTCAACAACAACCAAAAAGAAACATGCTTTTTACTCCGACAATGAACAGGTTTCGGGGAAACGTAAATTGGCAAGTGAGGGTCATCGATCTTTGAAACTTTGTATGTTAGAGAGCCGTTGGTAAAAATCTTAGATTCTTCATTAAGTTTTTCAGGAACGATTCGTATATCAGCAAAGTGTTTCCAAGAATTCAATCCTTAAGGTTTTTTCTAGTTTTCTCCTTAGAACATCACTGAAAACCAACAGAAGCGATTTACGAATTCAAACATACGTATTCATCATGTTTGCTAGTGTATGATACTGTAATCATAAGATATATAATTATATATACATAATATACATTATGCGACATTGTTAAATATAGACTTCTTGCCAAAGTATCACGTCAAAATGAGATTTATCTTAGGTTTTTTTATTGAGATAAAAATGCTATAGAAATGCTATAGATATGCCTTTCTCGGCAAATTATGCAAAAGCACATCCTGTGTCATTTAACTAGCTATTTATACTCAGTAATTCGTTGATATTGAATTACTGCCATTCGGAGAATTCCCTATGTCTCGTGAAATTTATCAAGAACCACTAGTCAGTCGTTATACCAGTCTCGAAATACAGCAGCTATTTTCTGAAAAGACCAAATTTACAACTTGGCGCAAATGCTGGTTGGCTCTTGCAGAGGCACAATTCGAACTCGGTTTGACTGATATCATCAGTGAAGAAATGTTAAATGAAATGCGGGCAAATATTGCAAATATTGACTTCGAAATAGCTTCCCGGAAAGAAAAAGAAATACGTCACGATGTTATGGCCCATGTTTATGAATTCGGTCTTAAATGCCCAAAAGCTGCCGGTATTATCCATCTTGGCGCAACTTCACAATTCGTTGTCTGCAACACGGATCTTATTGTTCAAAGATCCGCCATGCTGTTTATTCGGTCCTGTCTTCTCCAGGTCATAAAGAATCTCTCCGAGTTCTGTTGGGAACATAAAGACCTGCCAACTCTTGGCTTTACGCATTATCAGCCGGCGCAACCAACCACGGTTGGAAAAAGAAATACCTTGTATTTACAAGATCTTATTATGGACTTGGATTACATTGACATGTATCTGGATCAAATCAAGGCTCGTGGCGCCAAAGGTACAGTCGGTACTCAGGCTACTTTTCTGGAGCTGTTTAAGGGGGATCACAAAAAGGTTCGTGAACTGGATGAACTTGTTGCAAAAAAACTTGGATTTTCAAATACTTTTGCGGTTACCGGCCAAACGTATACCCGAAAGCTGGACATGAAACTTGCGGAAACCCTGGCCGGAATCGGAGCGACCTCTCATAAATTTGCGGTTGATCTCCGGTTACTCTCAAACCTTAAGGTACAGGAAGAACCTTTTGAGAAAAACCAAACCGGCTCTTCAGCTATGGCCTATAAAAGAAATCCCATGCGTTCTGAAAGATTGACGGGACTTGCCCGAAAGTTAATGTCCCTACCCCAGAATTTCGCTTCAACCTATAGTAATCAATGGTTTGAGCGTACACTTGATGACTCGGCAATACGGAGAATGGATATTCCGCAATGTTTTCTGCTTACCGATGCTATTTTAAAGTTATTTATCAATATCACATCAGATATGGTTGTTTTTCCGGCTCAAATTAATAGGCATCTTCTTGCTGAGCTTCCTTTCATGGCTACTGAAAAGATTCTCATGGAAGCTGTAAAAAAAGGCGAAAGCCGCCAGGAAATGCATGAAATTGTCAAAGAGCACTCAATAGCTGCCGGCAAGATGGTTAAGGAACATGGGACTGAAAATGACCTATTAGTTCGGTTAGCCGGAGATGACCGTATCCCCTTCTCTTTGCAGGAGCTCGAGGCCATGGTAAGCGACTATTCTCAGTTTACAGGCCGGGCGGCAGAACAGACCGAAGAATTTCTGCAGGAAATTGTAGCTCCCCTTCTTGAGAAGAATTCCGGTAAAATCACTAAAATTGATGCCTCACTGATGGTCTAGAGCATGAGCGAACCGAGGTTAAGTGAAGTATATTTGAGAATTTCACCCGGAAAATTTCATTTTCTTAAATTTATTCTCGAGGGATATGATAACCTGGCGATATTGTCTAATTTGCATAAAAAAGATGGTATCGTGGTGATACGATTCCCCTGGGAAATGGCTCGGGATCTTTTTCAACTATTGGGATCCCTTGCCGATTACTTAGCAAACCCGACTGACGTTTCGGCCAACAATTAAATATAAATCAGTATGAATCAGAAAGCTTTTTTCATTAAAACCTTTGGCTGTCAGATGAACGAACGTGATTCTGAAATAATGGCGCAAGCACTTTCCGGCTATGGCTATGTTGAAGGTATGGATATGTATGCTGCGGACCTGGTGATTCTTAACACCTGCTCCATCCGAGCCAAAGCTGAACAAAAAGTCATGAGCCTGCTTGGTTATCTCCGGAAAATAAAGCTACAGCGTCCAGGTATGAAGATATGTGTTGCCGGTTGTGTTGCTCAGCAGGAAGGTATTAAAATCATAGAGAAAATGCCGCATGTCGATCTTGTTATCGGAACGCAGAGCATTTACAACATTGGCGAGTTGTTGGAGAGAAACGTAAAGGGAAAAGACAAAGTTGTCACTGATCTTAGCGATCTATATGATATCCCGAAGTATTTACCGGAAATATCTCTTCCCGGTAATCGAGGAATCGCTGCCTCCCCTTCCCATGTACGGCCGATTCAATACAGGAAGTTCGTCACAATTATGCAGGGATGCAACAATTATTGTACGTACTGTGTTGTTCCTTACACCAGAGGAAGGGAAGTATCGCGTAAAGTTAAAGACATAATAGATGAAGTTAAAGTACTGATTGAATCCGGGGTCAAGGAAATAACCTTGCTTGGACAAAATGTAAATTCATACGGCAAGACCAATCAGGTTACCGAGGCTAAAGAGAATTGCAATTTTGCGGATCTTCTCAGAGAAGTTTCGGCAATCGATGGCCTGTCTAGGTTGAGGTTTACTACCTCCAACCCTAAAGATCTGACCGATGAACTGATGAGGTGTTTCCAGGAAATTAAAAATCTTTGTCCGCAGTTTCATTTGCCTGTACAGGCCGGTTCCGATGAAATTCTGAAGAGAATGAACCGTAAATATACAGTTAGGCAATATATTGAAAAAGTTGGTAAACTTCGTGAATATTGCCCTGAAATTGCGCTCACCACCGATGTTATTGTAGGATTTCCCGGAGAAACTGACAGAGATTTTGCGGAAACCATGGATTTACTTGAACGGTTGAGATTTCACGGCTCGTTTTCATTTAAATATTCGGACCGGCCGGGTACCCGGGCCAGTCAATTTACAGAAAAAGTTGGTGATGAGGTGAAATCGGAGAGATTAGCCCGTTTCCAGAAAAGACAAGATGAGATTAGCCTGGAAAGGAATGAGGAATATGTCGGAAAGCTAAAGAAGGTTATGCTTGAAGAAATAGATGATAGCGAATCAAAAGGTCGAACAGATACCAATCATATTGTCCATTTTGAAGAAAGCCTGCCTTTTGCGATTGGTGAAATCGTCAATGCCAGGATAGTCTTTGCCGGACAACATTCGCTTAAGGGAAAACTCGAGAATTAACATTAAATTTAAGCATGAAGTCCCCTCTTCCGGTCATTCAAATTCGTTGTAGATCTGAAACGAGGATTTGCCGTACCACATGTACTGCCAAATCTTCGACTCAGATACTACGCCTAGCTTATTGAGCTTTTTTCAGAGCCCATCTCAGCAACTTTGATGACTTTTTACGAGATCATCAATCGTTATCCTGTGTATCATTTGGCTTGTCTTCTTCATCCAAAGCGATCTTCCCAACTTTTGCGTCATTACTTTTTTGACTCTGATCGAAAACGAGTCCGGGAAGAGTCAGATTTTGTTTATTCTGTTCGGGACTAATTCCATCAGTAGGTGTGACCCTTCGTATTACTCTATTTGAAACGCGCTTGCCTTTTGCCGATGCATTTTTAATCAGGTAGTCATCAAAGGCGACTTCCAATGTATTAGTCTTTGCCCGGGATGAAGGCATCAAGTTAATTTTGACAAAATTATTTTCACCTAAAGCCAAAAACAGAATTTTCGAACGTTTGTGTTCCGGAAAAAGTCGGTACTCTTTTTCCAGAATGAAACTTGGCGTCTTGAATCGTTTCACATAGCCGTGATTTTCCACGCCATCCCGGTAAATGATATTAAAAATATTTTCCTTTTCAACAATGCCCAGCCACTCCAGTTCATGGCCAACATAGAGCTTTTCCGTAACGGGAATAATTTTATAAAGACCATTGCTGAAAATAAGGAAAAGCCTGTCGTATTCAGAACAGGTCACGCTCAAATCTTCTTTGGGATCTACTTCTTCTTTGATCTGGAAGCCCATGAAACCGGATTTGCGATTATACAAAACATTCAGATTGGAAAGAGCAGCTTTTCTATAACTAACCTCTGAAAAGCTGGTAATTTCGGTCTGCCTGGGAAACGATTGACCATATTTGGCAAGCAGATTGTCAAGAAAAGAGAGCGAAAAAACGATCATATCCTTCAGAGCTTTCCGGACATCAACCATGTTTTTTCGTATTTCTTTTATCTCTTTTTGCTGTTTGTTAATATCATATCGGGATATTCGCTTTATTCGAATCTCAAGAAGCCTTTCGATATCCTCCTTGGTAACCGGGCGAATTAGCTGATCCGCATAAGCCATCAGAGAGGTTTCGACACTTTGTACAACTGCCTTGTAACTTGTTTCTTCCTCGATGTTTTTATAGAGTCTTTCTTCGATGAATATCTGCTCAAGCAGTTTTGCATGCAGCTTATCTTCGTACCTGCCAAGTTCAATTTCCAATTCCTTTTGCAGGTCGTCTTTCAGTTTGTTCGTGTTATATCTGAGAACATCCTTTACCGTTGAGGTTTCCGGTGTGTTTCCGTTAATAAGAGTGAGATTTGGGGTGATGGAGACTTCGCAATCGGTGAATGCGTACAAGGCTTTGATGGTATCCTTGGCATATACACCCCTCGCCAATTTGATTTCTATCTCAACCTCTTCGGCTGTATAATCGTTGATGGAAACGATTTTAATCTTGCCTGCTTTTGCCGCTTTTTCTATGGAATCAGTAAGGGATTGTGTTGTCGTCGTAAAGGGAATTTCCTTGATAATGATAGTCTTTTCATTCAGTTCTTCGATTCGGGCTCTGCATCTGATTTTCCCATTGCCATCGTCATAATTACTTACGTCAACAAGACCTTTTTGAGGAAAATCAGGATAGAGGGTGAAGTCTTCTCCAGCCAGGATCTTTTTCTGAGCTTCCAGGAGCTCGCAGAAATTATGAGGAAGAATTTTTGTGGCCATCCCTACGGCAATTCCCTCGGCTCCCATAAGAAGCAACAGAGGAATTTTCGATGGAAGCGTCACTGGTTCCATCATTCTGCCGTCATAGGATTCTACAAACTGAGTGAGGTCTTTATTGAAGAGAATCTCTTTGGCAAGCGGAGACAGCCGGCACTCAATATATCGAGCAGCGGAAGCACCGTCACCTGTGAAAATATTACCAAAATTTCCCTGTCTCTCAATGAGGTAACCTTTGTTCGCGAGATTGACGAGCGCAGCAAAAATGGACTGGTCTCCATGGGGGTGTAACTTCATAGTTTCCCCAACGAGATTGGCAACTTTATGGAACCGGCCATCCTCCATATTATACAGTGTCTGTAATATGCGCCGTTGCACCGGCTTTAAGCCATCTTCAATGGACGGGATAGCTCTTTCACGAATTACATATGAAGTGTATTCCAGAAAATTAGAGTCGAATAATCGATGAAGCTTACCTGGGTGAGTTTCCATTTCTTTATAAATAAAAAATTTCTGACTATTGTGAATAAAAAACTTCAGGAACTCAGTGGATTAGTTCTCAATCACTAGATTTTCCATTATATACTGGCGTCTGGCTGGGGTATTTTTACCCATATAAAAAGACAGGACTTTGGTCACCTCGCTTAGGGAATCAAGGGTAACATTTTTGATACGAATATCAGGACCTATGAATTGTTTGAATTCCTTTGGGGAGATCTCCCCCAAACCTTTAAATCGTGTAGTTTCCACGTTAGTATCCGTACTTCCGCGTCCCTTGAGCTTTTGGGTGGCCATCCTTTTCTCTACCTCCGAGTAACAGTAAATCGTTTCTTTTTTATTTCTGACCCTGAAAATCGGTGTTTCCAGAATATAAATATGACCGAGTTTAACCAGTGGCTCAAAATAGTGGAGAAAAAAGGTAAGGAGCAGATTGCGAATATGCAGCCCATCTACATCCGCATCCGTTGCCAAGATAACCTTATCAAACCTCACATCGGAGATTGAGTCTTCGATGTTCAGTGCCCTCATCAAAGCATACATCTCCTCGTTTTTATACAGAGTTGTCATCTTCTGGCCAAAGACATTTAAAGGTTTTCCTTTCAGGGAAAAAACAGCCTGGGTGAGAGGGTCTCTCGAAGAGACGATCGAGCCGGCTGCTGATTGCCCCTCGGTGATGAAAACCATATTCTCTTTCCCCGGTTCAGATGGCTTCGTCCGGGAAGGATGGTATTTGCAATCCTTTAACTGATCTATTTTGAAGGCAATTTTTTTGGCATTAGCTCGCGCTTCAGTTCGAACACTCTGTAGTTCCTTGCGAACTTTTTCATTCCTTAAGATTTTATCAATAAGAATTTGTGCTGAATCGGTATCTTTGTAGAGTGCACTGGATACAGCGTCTTTCACCGTGTTGACGATCCACGACCTTATTTCAGTATTGCCTAATTTATTTTTAGTTTGTGATTCAAAAACGGGGTCTTTGATTTTGATGGCTAGTGTTCCGACCACACCGTCCCGAACATCCGTGTTGACGAATTTTTTACCGGAGAACTCATTGATTCCTTTAAGGATACCCTCCCGAAAAGCCGAGAGATGAGTACCACCTTCATTGGTGTATGTGCCATTAACGAAGGTATAGTAACAGTCACTGAAGGAATCCGTATGGGAGAAAGCGAATTCCAGGGTATTATCTCTGTAATATATGGGAGGATAGAGTTCGGCACCGTCAAGCTCTTTAGCCAAAAGGTCGAGCAAACCTTTTGAGGAGTAATAGAGTTTTTTGTCGAGGTAAATCTTCAGCCCGGCATTAAGATATGCATATCGCCAGAGCCTTTGTTCTACATAAGAAAGATCGAAGGAAAAATTAGGAAACATTTCCCTGGAAGGCAGAAAATCTATTTGAGTGCCGTTTTTTTCTTCCGTATCCCCTTCTTTTTGCTCTACCAGCTTGCCATTGTTGAATACAGCAGAGGCAAATTTTCCGTCACGACAAGATGTTACGACAAAAACATCAGAAAGTGCATTAACTGCCTTGGTGCCCACTCCATTTAATCCGACGGAGAACTGGAAGACATCGGTATTATATTTAGCCCCGGTATTGATGGTTGAGACACAATCGACAATTTTGCCGAGAGGAATTCCCCTGCCAAAATCTCTTACCTGTACGGAACCATCATCATGGATGGAGATATTGATTCTTTTTCCCGCTCCCATAATAAATTCATCGACAGCGTTGTCCACAACCTCCTTCAGAAGGATATATATTCCATCATTCTGATTTGAACCATCCCCCAGGCGACCTATATACATACCGGGACGCTTTCTGATATGTTCCAGAGAGCTGAGAGTTTTTATTTTGCTTTCATCGTAAATATGTGTAGATACGTTCATTATAATGCGGCCTATCGCTGGGAAAAGATTAATAATAACGAGGCATATTATTGTATTTCTGGGGAATACGCAACAGCGATAAATATTGGGATCTTGGTATGGATAGTCGTACTGTTTAGCATTCGAAGGCAAATTTACCAGGTTTCATGCCAAGAGATCTGGTTAAAATACTAGTAATGGCAGACAGGCGAACTGGGGAAAATCACATCATCCGAATACGTTCACAGTCCGGACAGACCCAGGTCGGGCCATTGCTGATTCCCCACTTATTTTCTTCGAAGCAGTCCTTGCAGATCATAAACCCGCAAGGACAGCTCCAGCAAAATTGCTGAGTTCGTTTGCAGCAATGACACACATATGTCCCGATTTTTCTTTTTCTGTATCCCTCGCGTCCCTTTATTGACATTGCTGAACTTCTCCATAAACCCATTGGCAATATGCATTACTGGAATCATGAATTTCCTGGACAATGATTTCCGGTAGATCATACGGGTGTTCCTGCCCTATCAGGGCCTTTACCGCTTCGGTGCATACCGGAATCGTTTTCAGGCTTAAAGAAAATTCGGTTGCGGATGTTGTCGCTCCGTTCCATCGGTAGAGGCTCGTGATTGGACCTGATATCTGGGCGCAGGCTACGAGTTTACGATCTAAAAGCAAACCGGCAATACGCTCCGCATCCGCCTTGTTTTCAAAAGTTGTGGATACCAGAATAATCGGTTTCATAATTATGTTGATATAGCCTATATTATCGGTAATAAAGGTTTTTGCCGTTAATAGTCTTATCCTGTTTTGTGCTCTTGGGCTCGTTTAAAAAAAGATTTTGTTGAGCTGTGGAGATTTCTTTCAATTTAAGTCCTACTATAATATCTTGTCTGGCAATACAAAGCCAGTAACTGAGAATTTTTCATCGAATAAAGGGATATATTATGTTTTTGGTCGTTGATATTGGAAATTCACATACTGTGACAGGGATGTACGAGAACAACAAACTCGTTGCCCACTGGCGGTTGAATTCCGACGCCAAAAGTACAGCAGATGAACTGGCAATTCGTTATCAAACATTATTCACAATGGCGGGCATCAAAAAAGAAAAAATCAAAGGCATCATTATAGCCAGTGTAGTGCCGGTTCTGCAGTCTTCCTGGATTACCTATTGTACAAAACATTTGTCCGCTCACCTCGAACATGACCTTTTTGTCGTCAAAGTTGGAAAAATCAAAGGTTTGATCAGCGTATTGCTCGACAATCCGGCTGAAGTGGGCGCCGATCGACTGGTAAACGCAATTGCCGCCTGGAATAATCACAAATGCAAGCAGGTCGTGATTGATTTCGGTACAGCGATTACCTTCGATTGCGTGACCGAAAAATGTGAATATCTCGGTGGTGCGATTCTTCCCGGTATCGCAATCTCTCTTGAGGCCCTTGCTACCAAAACAGCCAATCTTCCACGCATCGACGTTTCCGAACCGCCCCCTTCCATTATCGGCAAATCAACAGTACAGGCAATGAAGAGCGGTATTCTTCACGGTTACGGGGGGATGATCGATGGTTTGGTACGCGGTATAAAAATGGAGATGGTAACGGCGGCGGAGGAAGAATTTAAGGTAGTGGCCACAGGCGGTATGGCACACTTGATAGCACCTTATGCAACTTCAATCGATGTGATTGAACCCATGTTGACCCTGCAGGGTTTGCAAATAATATATAATCAAGTTGTGCAGCGATGAGGCATACGCTCTCCCCTTCTCCCTTAAAAAAAGGCGACACTCTCGGCATTATCGCACCAGCCGGACAAATGCAGGATGAGGGACGATTTCGCAAAGGAGTGAAAGTGCTCCAAGAAATGGGCTTTCAGGTGAGATATCCGCCAAATCTCTGGCCGGGAATGGAATATCTGGCCGACAGCGACCATAACCGCGGTTTCGAGTATAATAGTCTTTTGCTAGATGAAGAAATTAAAGGGCTTATTGCAATGCGGGGAGGATATGGTTGTTTGAGAATGCTGGATACTATAGATCTGTCTGTAGTGTCTGGAAAACCAAAATTTCTCGTAGGATTTTCCGACATCACCATACTCCAGAACTATCTTTATGAGCAGACCGGCTTGATTTCTTTACATGGTCCTGTAGTGACCTCTCTTGGAAGCGCAACGGAAGAAGCCCGAACAAGTCTGTTTTGTTGCCTGACTCAGAATAATTGCCAGTGCATTGAGTCAACAGCAATTGAAGTTTTACGTGCAGGTCCTGAAATATCCGCACCATTAGTCGGAGGCAATCTCGCCAGCCTCGTCACACTTCTCGGAACCCGATACGATTTTTCTTGGGATAACAAGATCGTATTTCTGGAAGACATCAACGAACCTGCCTACAAAATCGATCGGATGTTGACTCAATTGAAGCTTGCAGGCAAATTCGATAATATTACCGGATTGATATTGGGAGATTTTTCGATTTCGGCAAATGAAAATCGAGCTGAACGCGCAGCTTATAAGGAATCGATCTGGAACAGGATACTTGCACTCTGTGATGATCGGCTGATGCCAATCTGGGGAAATTTTCCGTCAGGACATTACCCAGGTAGCCTGACCTTCCCTCTTGGTGCGATTTCCGTAATGGAAGGAGAAAATAAACGCCTGCGTTTCCTCTGATCTGACGGAATTGTTGGGATATGTTGTTTGACTTGAGCGGCTAATAATGCTATAAAAAAAGGCGTTGGTCATAGGTTCGAGTATGTAACATGCTCATTCATTTAGATAAAAATAAAATCAGATTGTTTGTACTCATGAAAAAACTATTTAAAATATTCTTTATTTTTAGCTGTACTTGTTTACTGGCCTCTACTTCGGCGTTTGCCGCTGAATATTTGTCAATCACGACCGATAATGCCAATGTCAGAACCGGTCCAGGCACTAATTATCCGGCATCTATGGAACTTTTTGAAGGTTATCCGCTTAAAGTCGACAAAAAAGAAGGTGAATGGTATAAAATTACCGACTTTGAAAATGATTCCGGTTGGGTTCATGAGAGCATTGTCAGAAAAGCCGATACAGTCATAGTCAATGCTAAAAGCAGTGTTAATATGAGGTCCGGGCCATCGACCACCGATTCAATAATCGCCGATGTCGAAAGAGGTGTAGTGCTTACCCGAATATCAGAGGAAGGCAAATGGACCAAGGTCCGTCACAGCAGTGGTACAACCGGATGGATCTACAGTTCCCTGCTTTGGCCCAACTAATTACATCGATTTGCTATTTTTCAGTATTTTTTCAATTGCAGCATCCAGAGCAAGGGGTAGTCGGACCATCTGTTTCGCTTTATTGGTAAATACCAGAAATCCTTGCTCTAATGCATGAAATAGAATGTCTCTGGTTATTTCCACATCTTTTTTACAGTAGTGTCGAATCAAATCGATTCTTCCTTCCTTATACCATGCCAGTGCCTGGAGTCCATCGGCCGTCTTTTTTGTGCCCAGAGTCTGTTCGGCAAGGCTATTGAGGCTGAGCCTGTATCCCAGGTAATTGTGGATCTCTTCGAGTAAATCAAGGGTGGGAAAGAGAGCTAGATTGATATCTGTGTAAGCTGACAATACCCTGTTATCAAATCGTTTATTGTTGAAACCGACAACGAGATCACAACTTGCCAGATGGCTGACGAGTTTATCCATCTCCGGCTCGAGATAGCTTATAAAATCATTTATCTCCGAATCATAGACTACTGCTACGGAAATACCCATCCGGTGTGAATTTGTCCAACCTCCGACTTCTTCTGCAGAGCGAATTGTTTCCAGATCGAATACGCCAAATTTTGCCGGCAAGACATCAAGCCCCTTTCGCCGGCAGATGATTTTTTTCGGCAGTAATTCAGGAGAAATGGTGAAAGCATGAACGTCGTCTGACTCGATATAGCTGTTATCGTCTAGTTTTGCTCTTCCTTTGAGAATTTCAGCAAGGAGGACAAGACAGGCTTTTTTGTCGATGGGCCGGTTTCCTGAACCACATTTCGGCGAGTGAACGCATGAGGGGCAGCCGGTTGCACAACTGCAGGAGACAACAGTCTTCTCCGTTTGGGTCAGCAGGTTATCCATTTTTCGAAAGGCTTCCTTGGCAAGACCGACGCCGCCAGGATAGCCATCATAAACAAAAACAGAGGCCATCTCCGTCTGTTCATGCAGTGGGCAGGAAATTCCGCCGATATCGTTTCGATCGCAAAGTACCAGTAAGGGAAAAAGTGCGATCATCGCATGCTCCATCGCATGAATTGCTCCCATGAAATGGTATTTTTCCTGTTCCATAAAAGTCACAATAGCCTTGGGAATATCCACCCAGAGACCTTCGGTTTCGATGATTTGATCAGGTAAATCGAGAGTCGTGGTCGAAATTAATTTCTGAGTAAAACTATTGCGCTTTTGATATCCGGTTACCTTTTCGGTTACCCTGAGCCTGCCGAAAGAAGCCTGTATGCCAAAACTGCTTTTGCGGTCAAGAACTTCAAGAATTTCCGTTCGCTTCTCGGTCATCGGTCTGGTAAAATATTTCGGCGATTCTCTATGAACTATGACCTCACTTTCGAGAAGGTCGAACGAGTCAACAAGCCAGGATGTAGCTCGATGGATATAGACAGCTCCTGGATGACATTCTTTCATGCCGCGTACCGCATCGATTTCGCCCACCACTTCCCCGCTCTCAATGTCTATTATCGACATTTTTTTTCCGCCACCGCGAAGACTGATGTGCCTTTGCGGGTATTTCCTTGCAGAAATCCATACTCCGCCCGTAGCGGTTTCCAGCAGGGAACAATCTCCGGATAGTACCGCAACTCTCGTTTGAATAGCTTGATTTTGCAGCAGAGGTTCATCGCTTAATAATGGACTTTCTGCAGCGCAACAGAGCAGGTGCTGGTCCATGATGCTGCTGTTTTCCGGATTGAGAACCGCTGATTCGGGAGACCTCGCAAAAAAGTCCTCGGGTTGTCTCATGAAGTATTGATCCAAAGCATCCTCCTGGCCGATGAGGATAATCGCCGATTGCCGGAGACTTCGACCTACCCGTCCTCCGCGCTGCCAGGTAGCCATGATTGATCCGGGGTATCCAACTAATATACAGAGGTCGAGATCTCCTATGTCAATACCAAGCTCCAGCGCCGATGTAGAAATTACTCCGAGTAGTTCACCGGAGAAGAGCTGCTGTTCTATTTCCCTCCGTTCTTCTGGCAAAAAGCCCGCGCGATAGGCGCTAAGTTTTCCCGAAAGTTGGCCTAGCCGAGGTGCAGTCCAGAGATTGATCAGCTCAGTCATTTTTCTGGATTGAGTATAAACAATCGTTCGCAGGCCACGTTTCACGGCCGCCTCGAGGAGCTGGCTTGCAGTGTAGGCAGCACTGTCCCAGGGATTGATAAACAGCATATTTTTTTCAGCCTGCGGAGCTCCGGATTCGTTGATGACTTCAAGAGGTCTATGCAGGAGAAGCTCTCCTAATTCACCAGGGTTGCCGATGGTCGCGGAAAGCAGGATAAAGGTAGGGTCGGCACCATAAAGAGCGGCGATTCGCTGAAGGCGCCGGAGGACCCATGCCATATGACTGCCAAGTACTCCCCGGTAACTATGTACCTCATCAATGACGACATAGCGCAATCCACTGAAGAATTCAGCCCAATTCTTATGATACGGCAAAATCGACAAGTGTACCATCTCCGGATTGGTGATGAGAATACGGGGCGGGGTATCGCGGATTTTTCTACGCCCATAACTGCTGGTGTCACCGTCAAAAAGGGCTGAAACGTGATGGTATTTTTGTCGTATGTCGACCGGTAGTTTTTGGAATAGGGTCTCAAGTACATTACGTTGATCCTGCGCCAGTGCCTTCAGCGGGAACAGATAGAGAGAATGTCCGGGGTGATCACAAAACAGATTATTTAATGCCGGCAGATTGTAGATCATGCTTTTGCCGGATGCGGTTGGTGTTGCGACAATGACATCTTTTTTATTGAGGATAGAACAAATCGACCGATACTGATGACAGTAGAGTCTGGAAATTCCGGACTTTGTCAAACTGGCGCAAAGAGCTCTATCCAAAGGGGGAAACTCTAGAGCATATTGGGCGTCTTTTGCGGGAAAGTCCCGATGACATACTATCTGGGGGCCAAATTTGGCAGAGCCTTTAAGGGACGATAAGTATTCAGCTATGTTTGGAATCATAAATAATGTGGAGCCGGAGTACCAAAGGCGTTATGGTTATAAATCTTGCTTAAATGACGGAGAATGTATATTTTGTTGTGCGATTCATTTGTTACGACATCAGTTATTCTCGGTTGAATACTTTAGACCCTCTATTTTGTTTTTTAAAGAAGGAATTTCTGCTGTACCCACATCCTCAAGTGGAAACGAAAAAGCGTCCCATCTGTCGGGATTAAAGAAAATCATCATATATATATAGTCATGCTTTCTACTGCCACCATAGCTGCCTTGGGGCCCGTTGGTTCAGACAGCCATCAAGCTTCCTGTCAATATTCTCCCCACGCTGAAATAGTATTGTTTAACCGTATTGCCGATATATTCACCGCTTTCAGAGAGGAAAAAGTCCAATATGCACTCGTACCTGTGTATAACACCCGCGAAGGCGAGGTTAAAGAGTATTTCAGATTGATGGCAAAGATGGAAGAAGGCTATTGGATAGATAATGTCGTATTGCCGATTCACCTTTCTTTAGGCGCTCTCTCATCCCCCGAAAATTGTGAAACCAAAATTACCACTATTGTAGGCAGAAGTTCAGTTTTGAGACAATGCGAGGAATTCATCGAAGAGAATTATCCAGATGCCACCCTTATGGCCGTTCCCGACATCGAAAAAGCCATGACTTCAATTTGTCAGGACAACAAGAAGGACTATGCAGTAATTGAATCTGAAGCATTAGTGAAAAAACATGGCTTTCAACTTTGGACTCGCGAGGTGGTATCTCACAATCGCACACGGTTTTCCATAATCGGACGAGAACCGGCAAAAGAGACCGGATATGACGCAACTGCCATAATCACCCGACCGCTGCGGGATCGAGTAGGTATGCTGGCCGATATTTTGAGTGAATTTACAAGGCGCGGCATCAATATTCTTGACCTGCAATCTGAAAATGACGTGCAAACCCAGAAACTGCGCATATATGTTGAAGTTGAAGGTCACACAGCTAATCCGCTTCTGAATAACGCTCTCCACACTATTGAGTCGACCGTCATCCAGGAAGAGGATGCCCTCAAGGTTCTCGGTTCCTTTCCACGCGTAGATATGAGGGTAAAAAAGATTAAATCGTTTGGCTTTATAGGCAGTGGCGACATGAGCAAATGGTTTGCCGATCGACTGGCGAATGAGGGATATAAGACATTCATTACAGGTCGCCATACTCAGCTCAGTTCCGAATCGATGGTCGAAAAAGTGGATGTCGTGCTGGTTTGCGTACCTATCTCGGTTACTGCCTCGGTGATCAGCACTTATGGGCCTCTCTTAAAAGATGGACAGGCCTTGATCATACTTGCCGGAGAATCGGAGAATACCATAGCAACCGCTCTGGAAGCGACAAGTCATGGCGTTGAAGTGATGTTTGTTCACAATCTCTGGGGACCGCAAGCGGTTACTATGAAAGATAAAAACGCGGCAGTGGTCCGCACCCACAGGAGTGGCAGTTTCTGCAGCGAATTTGAAGCGTTTCTATATAAACACGGTGCAGACATATATCACGATAGTGCTCAGAAACATGATTTACTGATGGGAGTCAGCCAAAAACTTCCAACGACGGTGTCAGTCGCTCTGGCAATGACCCTGAGAGATCACAATATAGAGTATGCTGATCTCAGCAGTCATTCCACCTTGACCTCTCTTTATGGCATTCTGGCCATGGCCAGGATTCACAACCAAAATCCTCGAACCTATGCTGAAATCATGGCTACAGCCGGCGACGGCCGGAAAATTGTGCGAAGTTTTGCCGAAAACATCCTTAAGCTGATGGAGCTGGCTGAAAGAGGGAAAATTGCTGAACTATCCGATATAATGGAGGAAAATAAAGCGACTATGTCGCTGGCGTTCCTCCAATCCCGAATGAAACAGGCAAAAGCTGTAGATGAGGTCATGAGTAAACCCTGCATGAAACATCCGTGATTTTTTGGTCGTAATGCCGCCGCTTGGAGTTTATTTGGTGTACTGTCATAACCAATCGATTTTAAATATATTTTAATATCGGCAGGTACCATGGTATGCGTGGTATCCGCGGATTTCAATCCTTTCAAGGAGCAGATTTATGATTCAAGACTTGAGTTGTCTGGACGAGGTAAAAACCTGTCCTCACTGTAATCAGACCATGTCCTGCTGTGAAGCACCGCCTATTCATGTCGGCGATGGACTAGGCTGGGGATCGGATGTCCTTTTTATTTGTCTAAACGATACTTGTCCTCTGTTTTTAAGAGGCTGGGAGAAGATCGAAAAACAGTTTGGTCACCATGCATCATACAGATATATGGAACTTCCGGGCAGCCCTGAAGGAAATTATATGATGGTCGGCAATGCCGATGCTTTCAAGGCCTGCATTATAAATAAAGAAGAATTAAAGAGCCAGAATGCTCGATTTCGCAGGGAACAAGATGCCACCCAAAAGCTTAAGAGTTGCGTCCAAGACAATAATCTTGAGCCGGTAATGACCCTTTTGCTTGATGAAGCAGCGAGCAAAAGTATCCGGGTTACGGCCGTCGAACACCTAAAAGAACTCAATAACCTAGCCTGTATTGATCCGCTCAGAAACCATGTATTCAGAGACCCGGCTCTGGAACATAAGGTCAATCAGGTGATAGCCGAACTGCTGAAAAATAATTTCAAGAAAGAATGCCCGCATTGCCTGGAAATTATTAAGGCTCAAGCAAAAAAATGCATGCATTGTAAAGAAAATTTGGAATAATTTTACCCTTGCAAAACCAGAGCTGACCGAGTATATAACACTGGTTTTTCAGCACAGCATTTTCTGTGGTGGGCGTAGCTCAATTGGTTAGAGCACCTGGTTGTGGCCCAGGAGGCTGGGGGTTCAAGTCCCCTCGCTCACCCCACAAATAGCCAAAGCGGGTGTCAGTATTATTCTGATACCCGTTTTTTTTGTGCTGTGATCAATGGACAACAATATCCTCTCAATTCTCCATTGAAATACCTTGTTTCATACTTCATACTCTACCAATTGTTTTTCTGTTTTTTGCAAGAGAACATTCTATTTTACAGTTCTTATACCCCCTTGGGGAATGTCGGTTTATTCAATAAGTAGCTTTTTCTATGAAGATCCTTTAAGATAATTGCTTTTTTGAGAGGGCTCCTCTTATTTTCCTCCTACTTATCTATGCCAATGAATCGTTACAGTAAAATCGACCAGTCCGAAATAACCTCGTTGCTGTTTCCACCTCAATGCGACGATTGTAAATCCCTCAACTGCCCTTCCTCTGCAGAAGATGTGGTGTTTGAAATCGACCCGGGGATATCTTTGACCTGCAGATACTACTTTTCAGCTCAAGATGCACCTGTTCTCATCTTGTATCCAGCCACGGATGGTTTCATATCTTTAGTATTTGATGATGTGGCCGCCGGCTACATCAAACATGGAATAAATGTTTTTATTGTTTCTTACCGTGGTTGTGGCATAAATAATGGGTCCCCTTCCGTTGGAGCTATGTATGCGGACTCCAAAAAATTGTTTGACTCTGCAATCAAATGGCTTGGCGGCAAAGCCTGCAACGGCCCAATATTTGTATTCGGGCAGTCCCTCGGATCCATATGTGCAATAGACACTGTTTTAACCAATACCGGTACGGTTAAGGGACTAATCTTAGAAAGCAGTATCTGCGGTACATCATCATTTTTAAAGGCCTTGGGGGTAAATGCAGAATTAGCAGAAATATCTGAAGAAGAAGGCTTTAATACTCTTGAAAAAATTGAAAAAATCAAAAATCCGACACTGATTTTTCATGGAGCGCGAGACAGAATGGTATCCAGTGCCGAAGCGGAAAAAATTCAAGCTTCAAGCGGAGCCAGGACAAAACAGTTCTATGTCATTCCCGGAGCGGAACACCATAACGTCGGCGAAACTGGCGGGGATCTCTATATCAAAACCATCAAACAGTTCATGGATACGGTTTGTGGGGTGAACACTTGGCGGCAGAGAAGAAAAAACCTTAAAAGCAATCATCAAGGCTAGGACACATGAAACGAGAAAATTACCTGTCGTGGGATGAATATTTCATGGCGGTGGCACTCCTTTCCGCCCAGCGAAGCAAGGACCCGAACACCCAGGTTGGCGCCTGTGTGGCAAACGATCAAAATAAAATTGTAGGTGTCGGGTATAACGGTTTTCCCCTGGGATGTTCAGATGATGTGCTCCCCTGGGATCGGCAGGGACCATATCTTGACACCAAATATCCTTACGTTTGTCATGCCGAACTCAACGCAGTCTTAAACTCGATTACCACCGACCTTAGAAATTGCCGTATCTATGTCGGGCTTTTTCCCTGCAACGAATGCACAAAAGTGATCATTCAGGCCGGTATTGGAGAAATTATTTATCTCTCGGATAAATATAAAGATTCTGATCAGGTTAAAGCATCTAAGAGAATGCTCGATATTTCCCCGAATATCACTTACAGGCAGTTGAACACCAGTCTCGACAGCCTCCTTATCAGTTTTATTCCGCCGAAAGTATAAGTTTCATCAGGCGACGACGGCAACTGGGGATTATTGGATTGAAGAAGCAAATCGTCCCCCACCAGTTTCAAGAGAGAGAACCGGATTATTTTACTCTTTTAAGGGGAGAAACCTTTTTCTTCGATTGTGACATCCCTGACAAACTGGAATCACCATGTTTGCCGAAATCCACCGCCTTAACGAAGCGTTCTTCTCCACCCATTGTGAAAATTTCTTTACCCGTCATTTGCTCAGTCCGCAGGGTCCAGGTTATTTTTTGCAAAGGTATCGCCAACATGGTCAAATGTAAATGCCACCATTCATCCCTGCGGCTTACATCTCTTTCAATGTCATTTACATGGGCGTAAACGAGCATTTGTGGTTCTTTGGCTGCGATGAGAAGAATATCTCCTACCTCGGTTGTATCCTTAAAGGGAATCAATTGTTTGAGCTCCTCGACTATCTTACGCATTATATGTAACCCTTTCTTTTATGGACCTGCGGTCTTATTTGTTACTGAATCGATAATAACCATTTCAGGCGTGAAATAACTGCGGGTGCAACTTTTATTATACATGCTTGCCCCATCCAGCAAAGGATCGATTACCTCTTGTAAGACTGTATGGACTTTTTCGGCGGTTTCTCTATTCTCAATAGCCAAAGTCATTCCGAAAAGGCTCAACCACTTCTGCAGAACCTTGCTGAGTTCCGGAGTATTCAGATAGGTAATCGAATTATTTTTTTTGGTGAATCCGGGATCAAGTGCTTTAATTGCAGTATTATCCAGGAGTGAGAAATCTCCGGATTTTCGATCAATGATTTTTTTCAATAGTTTTGAGCTGTTACCGAAAAAGAATAAATCATCCCAAAAACCATAAAGCGGTTGCAGCCCATCCTGTGGTGAAGGAGTCCAATAGGTATACCTGACAGAACCATAAGATCTTACACTAACCTCGATATCATATTCATCAATTATCTGTTCCAGTATTGTTCTGAGTTCAGGTATATTTTTGACCCGCAAAAATACCATTCCCAAGGGGAATGGAAAAAATTTATCCTGAGGACCAGGCTCGAGAACCAGGCTTGCTTCTTCTCCTAAAAGTGAGAAAATTTCCTCCGCGTTTTTGCCGGTGAGTTTTTCCAATGTTGACCAGAATTTCTCAATCTGCGGTTCCCGGTCTCCACTTTTTTCGAGATACCGTAGAAAGTGCTGCATCATAACTGTGTTGGACCAATAGTATGCCATTGGGTCTTCAGTGGTTAGTGACATCATCGAGCAATGGCTAGGTATGGCATCAATATGATCCTGTACAACACTATTTACCTCGCTTCTGTCGTATTGCACCAGGATCTTATCAATTACAGACTTTCTTTTGTTCCACGAGCCATATCCGAAATTGGCGAATCCAACAGTGGTTGCCAATTCTTTCAACAAAAGATCCTTGCCTGTAAACGTCAAGTCCGACACTGCTTGTACCGCGAACTCCCTAACCTCGTTTACGGGAAAATAAAAAAAACGGTCCGGCGTAGCAAAATTCTTTCTGATGTCCGTAAAATTCTCGTTGTTGGCGAGAGCAGGCAATTCTCCATCAAAGGTATCTATGCACCGCCGCAGGCGCTTTCCACTCAGGCTCATCACAAAAAAACCTTTAATATTGACCATTGAAAAGGTTTGTCCCTTTGTTTTAACTCGCTTTATCAGGTGATTTCCATACTGCTCACTGGAGATTGAATATATTCCACCGAAATTTTCGGGATATTGGTCGAGGAATTCAAGTGCTTCAGCGCTATGTCTGGGTTTGGCGACAATTACGGTGTTCTCTTTTAAGAAGGTTGCAAGATGTAAAGGCTTATTTGGGTCTTGTGGTGAAAGTATGGCAACGGCAAATCTTTTACCGAGGATTTCTTGGAAGAAAGCATTGGTTTTTATGGAAGCACAAAAAGATAATACTTCTTTCAGAGCTAAAAGCGTTGAATTCGGCAAACCGATTTTTTCTCCGGTTTCTAGAAAATGAATATTTTGAATTTTTTGCCCCAAGGTTGATCTGGTAAATTCTTCCAAAGCTGCTGCCCCGTTACGCTGTTCGAAATAAAACAGCGCTTTGTCGGGAATAAATCTTGACATGTCTTTCGGGCTATCAGTTTGAATTCCATTGACTAACGGATAGACAACAAACAAAAGCATGGTGAGAAAGGCGGCACAGGCATTGCTTTTCATGATGTGACTTCCTACTTAGAGTACCTGACCAACACAGTCATTACTGATGCGCTGTTCTGCAAAATTGAACCGCCTCCGCCACGTGTGCCTGCAGGACTTTTTGAGAATCATCCATATCGGCAATTGTTCGGGCCATCTTGAGAATTCTATTATAAGCTCTTGCCGATAGACCCAATCGACTGACACTTTTCTCAAGAATCATCGATGATTTTTGTTCAAGCTCGCAATATTTTTCAACTAATTTACTGTTCATCTGGCTGTTACAGTATACCCCCGGGTCGTGGGTAAATCTTGATTGCTGGATGGCCCGGGCTCGATCAACTCGTTTCTTTATACATTTAGAAGTCTCACCGGCAGCTGAGTCACTCATTTCCCGATAGTCCAGTGCAGCAACTTCAAGATGCAGATCTATCCTATCCAGTAAGGGGCCGGAAATTTTCCCGGTATATCGTTTGATATCCCTTTCCGTGCAGCTGCACCGATTCCGGCTGTCGCCTAAAAAGCCGCAGGGGCATGGATTCATTGCCGTGATCAAGGTAAATCGAGCCGGAAAGGTCAGCGTCATATTGGCTCGGGCGATGGTCACCTCTCCATCTTCTATAGGCTGTCTTAGTACCTCGAGGACGTGTTTTTTGAATTCCGGTAATTCATCCAGGAAAAGCACGCCATTATGGGCAAGAGAAACTTCACCGGGCTGTGGAATGTTCCCACCTCCGATAAGTCCGGCATCCGAGATAGTGTGATGAGGTGCTCGAAAAGGTCGGGTCGCCAGAAGGAGATTTTTTTCCGAAACTTTGCCGGCTACGCTATAAATTTTCGTCGTTTCCAGAATTTCGTTCATGGTCATTTCCGGCAGAATCGTTGGGAAACGCCTGGCCAGCATGGTCTTTCCAGAACCCGGCGGCCCAGTCAATAGCACGTTGTGCCCTCCTGAAGCAGCAATTTCAAGAGCTCTTTTAACATGCTGTTGCCCTTTGATATCTGAAAAATCCACCCCACCTTTCTTACTCTGTAACAGTTGTTCGGCGGCTGTAACTTTCATTGGTGACACAACATCGATTCCGGCGAGAAATTCAACAGCCTGCTGAAGCGAGGAAACAGGAATTATGGGAATTCCCTCAGGGATTATCTGCGCCTCCTCACTATTTTCCTTTGGAATAAGGATGCCGTCGAGAGCGTGCTCCTTAGCTGCCAAAATCATCGGCAGAAGGCCGTTCACCCTGTGTACTCCTCCATCCAAGGAAAGTTCACCGACAAGGCAATATCGTCCTTGCCTTTTTGGCTGGAGTATTTCAGTTGCTTCAAGAATGCCTATGGCTATGGGAAGATCAAATCCAGCCCCTTCTTTGCGTATATCGGCGGGAGCCAGGTTTACCGTTATCTTTCTGGCTGGAAACGGGTAGCCGCAATTCTTAATGGCCGCCTTTACCCGATCCTTACTCTCTCTCACGGTGCTGTCGGGAAGTCCCACCATGGAAAACATCGGAAGACCGGAGGCAACGTCGACTTCAACCTGAATCAACCAACCTTCAATGCCCAGTACCGAACAACTTGTTATTTTTGCAAGCATAAGTGGAAAGCGCCCTTGCTGTTGGATTTCGGTGGCAATTCAGTGTTTTTTTTATAAAAAGCACTTACTTCTGATGAATATTGACCGTTTTTCTCACAATAAATATAGAGAGGCGGCCGGATTTCGGTCCCTGCACCACCATTTTTTAAGCATTGGACCAGTGCCAATCGTGCTGGTGCAGATTTGCAAGGGTAACTGTGGACGAACTGAATTGTTTTCACTTCAAGTTTGAAGGTTTTAGCGCAGGTTATTAACTCACAGATACGTTCCGCCGGATAAACAAAGGATACGGCTCCGCCATTTTTGACTGCAAACGCCGAGGCGTAGAGAAAGTCCTGCAAAGTTGCCAAAATCTGATGTCGTGCCAGCTGGGCCTCGCAATTCTTATTTGTCCGTCCGGCGGCCGGAGTATAATAAGGGGGATTGCAAACAATTTTATCGTAGGATTCAGGTTTGACCAGTCTATCAATTTCTTTTATGTTCCCCTGCATGATCCTGCCAAGATGATAGAGCTCGTTTGCCTGAAAATTTTTTCTGGCAAGCTCCGCCAGCCCATGCTGCATTTCAATTCCGGAAACCTCAAGAACCGCATCCCGCCATCGATACAATATAAGCATGCTTATTATGCCCGATCCGGTTCCAAGGTCCAGGATGCGGTCGCCCCTTGCGGCTTCGATAAAATGTGCGATGAGCACAGAATCAATGGAAAACCGATATCCATTTTTATGCTGATAGCAAATTAACTCTCCGTCAAACAGGCTATCACGACTTAGGTTATCACAGCTGGAGGGTGGGGACAGTTCGTTCAACAGCTCAATCCGGTTCACTTTCGGGTTGGAGAATAAAAATCAACCGCAGTTATGGTAAATCCGCCACGGATGACTATTGGGACAATTAACTTAAAGCGCGAAAGATCAATTTCCCGCAAGAGACTTCAGCAAAAAAGATTCTCTGCCAAAACGGAGGCTTTCACCATTTCAAGAATATCAAGCCGGTATAATGAAAACAACTAAAAACAGCTGTAATTCTGACACTGCCGCCCGGAACTGTCGTATTTTATGAGATCGAACCGAGCTATGTAATGCCAATAACCTTGTTAAACAATGGAAGGCTCCCTATAATGCTCACTTCCAACAATATATTTATACTCAATAATCTACCGGACTTATGCATCCGGACTTTTTTAAATAGTAGGTGATAAAAAATTTGGAACGTATTAAGTTTGCAGGGAAGTTTAATCCCTGTCTGTTGACCTTACTTATATTCAATGTGCTGATACATTTGCCGCGGTTCTAAAAGGAGATAAAAGATGTTTGACATATTTATTGATACGCACTTTGCAGGAGCACATCACCTGAGAGAGTATCCTGGAGACTGTGAAAATCCCCATGGACATAATTGGAAGGTCAAAGTGACAGTCCGGGCAACAGCGCTTGATCAATATGGAATGGGAATAGATTTCAAGGTATTAAAGAAAATTGTCAAAGAAGTGATTGAAAAACTGGATCACCACGACCTCAATACTCTTCCCTATTTTCAGGACAGGAATCCCTCCTCTGAGCATATAGCGAAATTTATTTTCGATGAAGTCGGCTTGCACCTGGCAAATGATCGCTATCATCTTCACGCGGTAACCGTACTTGAAACCGATACTCAGGGTTTAACTTATTATGGAAACCAGGACACTGGAGGCACCCCCCGGTCATGAAAGCACTTACAGATGTTAAGCTCTGCATTGTCGGGCTGGGATATGTCGGGCTGCCTCTGGCAGTTGAGTTCGGCAAAAAATTTTCGACAATTGGTTTTGATCTCAACAGCAAACGTGTAGAAGAATTAAATGGCGGGACTGATTCAACTTTTGAGGTTTCCAATACAGAATTGGCAGAGACAAAAGACCTCAGGTTCACAACTGATCCAGAGGCAATAGCCGACTGTAATGTATATATAGTTGCCGTTCCAACTCCGATCGACCCGGCCAAAAGGCCGGATTTCACTCCTCTTGAGGGAGCATCACGCACCGTCGCAAAATGCTTGAAAACAGGAGATGTTGTTATCTTTGAATCGACGGTTTATCCCGGGGCGACCGAAGAAGTTTGCGTGCCGCTTCTGGAACAAGGATCGGGTCTTAAATACAATCAGGATTTTTTCTGCGGATACAGCCCGGAACGAATCAACCCCGGAGATAAACTTCACCGTTTACCTTCGATCGTGAAAATTACTTCAGGTTCGACCTCTGAAATCGCTCTCTTTGTTGATAATCTCTATAAATCCATTATCACTGCCGGAACTTTTCCGGCCAGTTCCATCAAAGTCGCCGAAGCAGCTAAAGTAATAGAAAATACCCAAAGAGATGTCAATATAGCCTTGATCAATGAGCTGGCTCTGATTTTTGAGAAACTTGACATCAATACCCATGAGGTGTTGACCGCCGCTCGAACCAAATGGAATTTTCTGCCCTTTTCTCCCGGCCTCGTTGGTGGTCATTGCATTGGTGTTGATCCCTACTATCTGACCCATAAGGCTCAGGAAGTTGGATATCATCCCAACATGATTCTTGCCGGAAGACGGTTAAATGACAATATGGGAAATTATATCGCATCAACCGTTATAAAAAAGATGGTGAGGAAAGGCATAGATGTATCCAACAGTCGAATTTTGGTTATGGGCCTTACTTTTAAGGAAAATTGCCCCGATTTGCGCAATACAAGAGTTATCGACATCATCACCGAATTCGCTGAGTATGGCCTTACCGTCGATGTCCATGATCCCTGGGCCAATCCCGATGAAGCTTTTCGGGAATACCGGATAAAGTTGGCGGAACATTTACCGGAAGGTGTATATAGTGGCATTGTCGTGGCTGTTGCCCATCGACAATTTGCGGAAATGACTGTCAGCCAGTTGCGGAAACTCTGCAAGAATACATCAGTTATCTATGACGTGAAAAGCATGTTTCCTCATGATCAAGTTGATGGCTGTCTTTAATCGAACCACTAAATCAAGGTTATTTGTATGTTAAGATCGGTACCCGTTGAAAAATCGGTTGGTATGGTGCTCCCCCATGATATTACAGAGATTGTTAAAGATGTGAAAAAGGGAGTGGCTTTTAAAAAGGGCCATGTCATCCAGGTTGAGGACATTGCGCATCTCAAGCGATTGGGCAAGGATAATATCTACGTCATATCGCTCACTTCAGCTGAGATACATGAAAATGAGGCGGCTGTCATACTGGCAAAATGTCTTGCCGGACGGGGAATAGAATACCTCGATGATCCCCAGGAAGGGAAAATCGCCTTGAAAGCCGGTCTTGATGGGCTTTTAAGAATAAATAAGGAATCGCTTTACCGTTTCAATCTGCTTGGCGAGGTAATGTGTTCCACCCTGCATGATAATACCCCGGTGGAGAAAGGTGAAATTGTGGCAGCGACACGTCTGGTTCCACTCGTTGCTCAGCGGGAGCTGATAGCGGAAGCCGAAAAAATTGCCTTGTCGTCTTCCGCTGTCGTTGAAGTGTTACCCCTCAAAAAGGTAAAGATCGGCCTGGTAATAACCGGCAACGAGGTCTTCTATGGTCGAATTGAAGATCGCTTTGAAGAGGTCTTGCGAGCAAAAGCACAAAAGCTTGGTTCGGAGATCCTGGTGGTCAAACGTGCTCCAGACGATAAGGCTGTAATTGCCGGTGCGATCAGTGATTGTATAGCTCAAGGTGCCGAACTGATCGTGACAAGTGGCGGAATGTCGGTCGATCCCGATGACGTCACTCGGGAAGGGATACTGAAAGCCGGAGCAACAGATGTCGCTTATGGCACACCGGTCCTGCCTGGAGCAATGTTTCTGAGCGGCATGATTGGTCAGGTGCCGGTCCTGGGCCTGCCTGCTTGCGGAATGTTCCACAAAATCACAGTCTTTGACCTGGTGCTGCCGAGAATATTGACAGGTGAGAAAATCGGCAGAAAGGAATTTGCCGAGTTGGGCCATGGCGGCCTTTGCAGAAATTGCAAGGAGTGCCGGTACCCGGCCTGCAACTTTGGTAAATAGTTACACAGGATGGATTAGCTCTGTTCTGTCTTTTAAAATCACTATGGTCGCTCCCCAACCGCCCGAATGCAGCTCAGCCTGACGGTAGCTGACGACCAGGGGGTTTCGATCCAGCAGCGCATGAACTGAACGGCGGATATTGCCTATCCCCTTACCATGAATAAGTTTTATCTCTGTGATGCCTTTTTTATGACATTCTTCCAGATAATCAGGAATAAGCGTTTTCAAATCTTTTGGAGCAAAGGCATGGAGATCTAAAATACCATCTATTTCTAAAATAACCGGATTGTTTTCATCGGCATGGTCTTTGACCATTTTTTGTTACCTTATTGTCTCAGGTATTGATCCTATGAGTTGCAGAGCTGCTGTCGCAGCCTTTTCCGATGCCCCCTTCTCGCCGAGTTTAGCCCTTACCTCTTTGAGTGCCTGCTGCATTTTTTGCTTCTTGGCGGGCAAAGTACTTATCTCCGTTAATTCTTCAGCAATTTTTTCTGCTGTTACTTCATGTTGCAGGAGTTCCGGCACGGCTGCATAGCCGGCAATGAGATTGACCAGAGAGAAAAAGTCAATTTTGATCAGACGTTTTCCCAATTGGTAGGTAAGTGGCGACAGTTTGTAGACTACAACCATCGGGATTTCGAGAATGGCAAGCTCCAGGGTAATGGTTCCCGAGGCGGTTACTACCGCATCGCATGCCGCCATCATGTTGTATCGTTCCTGCTCGACTATCCTGATATCGAGCAGCTCTTTATACCTGTCAAGTCCGGCTGCCGCAAATTCCTGGTTACCTATTGTCGAGGCCCGGGGAATAAAGAAAACAATTTTTTTGGGTGAGTTTTTCTGTATAATCTCTGCAGCCGAGAGAAATATTGGCAAAAGAGAAGAGACTTCACGCTTTCTACTGCCGGGAAAGAGACCTATGCACTGCGTGCCGGGAGAAATGTCCTGCTGTTTGTAAAATTCTTCTTTAGTTGTGCTGATTTTGACTGTGTCAAGTAAGGGGTGGCCGACGTATTGAGCCGATACTCCCCGTTTACAGTAAAATTCCTCTTCAAACGGCAGAATAACACCGATCTTATCAACTCTGGTCTTTATCGTTTTAACCCGCCCCGACCGCCAGGCCCAAAGCTGGGGACCTATATAGTAAAATACCGGAATACCAAGTTTTTTTGCTTTCTTAGCAAGAATTAAATTAAAATCCGGCAGGTCGATCAGGATTAGAAGATCGGGAGGGTCTTGCATTAATCTCTGTCTTAAGACTCTTTGCGCAAACCAAATATCCTTGAGATGAGAGAAAACTTCAAAAACGCCAACTACGGAAACCTTGGCGGCATCAAAAAGTATTTCAACCCCAAGAGATTCCAGTTCCGCTCCACCCATGCCGCAGAATTGCAGGTCGGGAATTTTGGAGCGTAAAGCTCTGACGAGATTTGCACCATGAAGATCACCGGAAGCCTCGCCGGTGACAATCATAATTTTGGGACTCATGGTGCGGGATGGATGAAATCTTTAAAGAGATCAAGTTTCTGGTGTTCCTTGATCTGGTCCATTACCTGAAGGGCTACTGCCAGAGCACGCCGACCTTCAACTCCGGAAACGGCGGGTTTCGTTCTTTCCCGGACGTGTTGTACGAAAGATGTGATTTCGCTGAGTAAGGCGTCACCACCTGAAAAGCTTCGCAGTTCAACCACCTGCTTGGGCATTCCACTGTCCAGCAGTTCCTCGGAAAGCTGTATTGTCATGACCTTTTTGTTACCGAAATCAACATTGATATAGGAGCCTGGCTGAAAAATTCTCATTTTCCTAACATTGGTCCTGGAAATTCTGCTGACGGTCACATTAGCGGTCGCTCCATTTTCAAAAATCAATCGAGCGTTGGCGATATCGGTCGTTGCAGTGGCAACTGGAGCCCCAACAGTATGAATGGTCTTAATAGGAGATTTAATGATATTTAATATAATATCAATATCATGAATCATTAAATCCAGCACGACATCGACATCTGCTCCTCTATTTTTAAAGGTTGCAATCCGGCTGCTCTCTATAAAAACAGGGGTAGTAAGGAATGGTTCCATAGCCTGAACCGCAGGATTGAACCGTTCGAGATGACCGATTTGCAAAATGAGTTGTTTGCTCTCGGCTCTGGCAATTAAATCATCGGCTTCCTGAAGAGTAACCGTCATCGGTTTTTCCAACAGTATATCAATCCCGGCATCTAGACAATCACTCGCCACCCGGTGATGATAGGTGGTAGGGACTACGATAGATACGGCATCGACAGTTTGAAGCAATTCCTGATAATCGGTGAGGCTCCGGCAAGAGCATTCCTTAGCTACCTGTTGAGCTTGCTGTGGATTGATATCTGCTACCCCGACCAGGCTGACACCTTCCAGAGCCGCATATTTTTGAGCATGAAACCGACCGAGGTAACCGACGCCGATAACTCCAACTTTAATATTTTTCATTTTTCTCTATCACGCTGTGTACATCTTCCCGGCCATCGGTAAGGGAAACAAGAAGATACATTGGTTAAATACCGAGATAAGCCTTCTGGATATCGGTGTTTGCGAGAAGTTCTTGTGCCTGGCCCGATAAAGTAATTCTTCCGGTTTCCATAACATAACCTCTATCGGCAATATGCAAGGCCTGGTTAGCATTTTGTTCTACCAGAAAAATCGTCGTGTTGCTTTCTTTATTGATCTGCTTGATTATCTCAAATATCTGTTTGATGACAAGGGGAGCCAGTCCCATTGATGGTTCATCGAGCAAGAGAAGCTTTGGTCTGGCCATAAGAGCTCTGGACATGGCAAGCATCTGCTGTTCTCCTCCGCTCAAATTTCCACCATCCTGATTTCTTCTTTCCGCCAGAATCGGGAAAAGAGAATAGACATAGTCTCTGTCTTTTTTTATCTCGTCTTTGTCTTTTCTTAAAAAGGCGCCCATATCAAGATTTTCTTTTACGCTCAACTGCGGGAAGATATGCCGTCCTTCCGGTACCTGGCAGATTCCAAGTTTGACTATTTCCTCCGGAGGCATTCTCTGAATTTCCTGCCCCTGAAACTTTATCTTCCCCGCCCTGCAAGATATAACGCTGCAGATTGTCATGAGAGTTGTACTCTTGCCTGCACCATTGGCTCCGATGAGGGTAATGATCTCACCTTCATTTATTTCAAGGGAAACATCTTTTATGGCGAGTTTATTCCCATACCCAGACTGTACATTTTCTAATTTAAGCATCGACTTCCTCACCCAGGTATGCCTTTATGACAACAGGGTTTTCGCGAATTTCAGCTGGAGTTCCCTGCGCAATTTTTTTTCCGTAATCCATCACAAAAATACGATCTGACAAGCTCATGACGAGTTGCATATCATGCTCAATGAGAAGTATGGCCTGCCCTTCGTTGGAAATTTGTTTGATCAAATGATCCAGTTCCATGGTTTCCTGAGGATTCATACCGGCGGCCGGCTCGTCCAACAGGAGAAGCAAAGGCTCAGTTGCCAGAGCCCGGGCTATTTCGAGACGCCGCTGGGCGCCATAGGGAAGGTTATCTGCAAACTCATTGGCAAAATCGGCCAGTCCCAATTTTTCCAAGATAAAATAACTCCTCTCAATAATATCGTTTTCTTCTCTTCGGGTAGCAGCAGTTCTGAAGATAGCTCCAAAAATGAAAGCCTTTGTACGGCAGTGTCTGCCAATCATTACATTTTCAAGGACTGTCATTTTGGGAAATAGCCGGATATTTTGAAAAGTTCGGGCAAGACCCCTCTCAGTTACCTGATTTGGCTTAAGACCTTTAAGGGAAATTTTTTTGGAACTTTTCGGAGAAGTAAGAAAGATATCTCCGGCAGTGGGCTTATATATTCCGGTTATACAGTTAAAAAAAGTCGTTTTCCCGGCACCGTTTGGTCCGATGAGTGCTACTATTTCTCCACTGCACACATCGAGATCAAGAGAATTCAAAGCCCGAATTCCCCCGAAATCCATAGACAGACCTGTTACATTAAGAATCGGTTGTTTCATCTTTACGCAATAATTCAGTTGGTTTTTTTCTCAAATTTATATGTACGGCGGATATTGGAAAACAGTCCCTGGGGTCTGAAAACCATCATACATACAAGTATTGCCCCGAAAGCAAGCATTCGGTATTCGGATAAGGCTCGTAAATATTCAGGCATGAGGATGAGTATAAGCGCGCCAAAGATCACCCCGATTATAGATCCCATTCCTCCCAGGACAACTATGGACAAAATGATCGCTGATTCCAGGAAGGTAAAGCTTGCGGGATTTATGAAAGTAGTTTTCGCAGCAAACATCACTCCGACAATACCAGCCCAGAAAGCACCAAGCGAAAAAGCAACCAGTTTTGTCTTACGTTTGTCTATGCCCATGGCCTGACAGGCTATTTCATCTTCCCGTAGAGCTATCCAGGCTCTGCCAAGACGGGAATCCTGTAAACGGTTCACGATGAAAATGGTTATGATCACCAGCAGAATCATCAAATAATATGTATATAGGATGGCTTGATCGAGGGTAAACTCGATCCCGAAGAATCCTGGACGGGGAATATTGGAAATGCCGCTTGGACCTTGAGTAAATTTCCCCCAATTCTCAAGAATAAGGCGGATAATTTCCCCAAACCCTAAAGTTACGATCGCCAAATAATCCCCACGCAGTCGAAGGACAGGAAAGCCGAGTAGAATGCCGAAGGCAGCAGCCAGCAATCCCCCAATGGGCAGGACTGTCCAGAACCCTAAACCATAATAAAGATTCAAAAGAGCATAGGTGTAGGCACCTACAGCATAAAAAGCAACAAAACCAAGATCAAGCAAGCCGGCGAGACCCACGACAATATTCAACCCCAGCCCCAGTACCACGTACATTAGAGCAGTTGTCATTACATTGGTCTGGTATGTAGAGAACACAAGGGGAAAAACGATGACGAATATCAGTACAAGGCCAATGAGAATATTCCGTTGAAGAGGATTTTGCAGAATTCTATGAATAAAAGAGCCGGTATTGCCGATACCTTCATCTTGATCGGTTTTGTTTTCCTTTCTATATTGAAAATATTTAATAAACAAATAGACACAAAAAGTTCCGATTGCCATATACAGAGCATTGTGCCAACGCCAAATGATAGTTCTTTCTATGGGATCAACTTTTATAACAACAATCGGAAACGTCAGAAAAACAAACCAGAGTGACGTTAGAAAACCTTTTTTGAGTTCTTTTAATAGAGCCATAGCTAACAAAATTATACTTTCTGGTTGGTTGACTTGCCAAGAAGTCCTGATGGTTTAAAAATGAGGATCAGCACAAGCAGAGAAAAGGCAAAAACATCTTCATAATCACTTGAAACATATCCTGTGGCAAAGCTTTCAGTCAGTCCGAGGACAAAACTTCCGAGAACGGCACCGGGAATTGAGCCTATTCCGCCAAGAACCGCCGCGGTGAAGGCTTTTATACCGGCAATGAAACCGATATAAAAATTTATCTGCCCAATATGAGAAGCAATAAGTAAGCCACCAACAGCCGCCAGAGCTGAACCGACTATAAAGGTCGCCGAGATAACATTGTTGACATTGATTCCAAGCAAGGTCGCCATCATCCTGTCTTGAGCCGTAGCGCGCATAGCCTTGCCGATTTTGGTAAATTTTATTACTAGGGTAAGCAATATCATCGCTACAACAGTAGTGACAAGGATAACCAGATCTGAGGATCCGATGATATGGGCCACCGGCTCCATAAATTCAAAATCGGGAACAAGCGTGGGAAAAGGCAGAAAATCAGAAGTTTGAGCAAGCAAAACGTAGTTTTGCAAAAAGATTGACATACCGATTGCACTAATAAGCGGAGACAATCGAGGAGCATGTCGGAGAGGTTTGTAGGCAATTTTTTCGATTGTATACCCATAGGCACTGGACCATACCATCGCGGCTACTCCAGCCATTATCACAATGCCAAACAAGGGAAATCCATAAATTGAGAGCACCGTGGCGACAATAAAAGCGGTAAACGCTCCTATCATGTAAATTTCACCATGGGCAAAGTTAATCAAACCAATAATTCCATATACCATCGTATAGCCGAGAGCGATCAGCGCGTAAATGGAGCCTCTGGTCAAACCACTAAAAAAGAGTTCAATAAAATAGTCCATGACTGCATAAAAAAATATCTGAAGTGAACAAACACCAAATATTCACTTCAGATATTAAGAGATTAAAAAAATGGTGTTATTTGACTACGACATATTTCCCGTTTTCAACGACATACATTGAAAATCCTACGCCTATTGCATCACCATTTTTATCAAAGCTGATATTTCCTACCGGCGTGGCAACCTTTTCCGTTTGCAGAACTTTTTTCAGATCTTCAAGTTTAGTCGAATCGGCTTTTTCAATCGCATTCAGCATTACTACGGTTGCGGCATATGCACCCTCAAAAAATGCACCGGGATCACTGCCGAAAGCTGCCTTATGTTCCTCACGAGCCTTGATCGCCAAGGGATTGGCCGAGTTATCCTGAGGACCGGTTGCATAAACTCCTTCCGCGGCGTCGCCGGCTACCTTGATAAAGGTTTCGTCTTTTACACCATCGTCTGAAACAAATTTGGTTTTCAGGCGCTTTCTTTTCATGATAGTAACGATTTTGGAAGCCTCCGGATGATAACCACCGAAAATAATAACCTCGGCTCCGGATTGTTTAATCTTCTGTACGATAGCGGAGTAATCCATGGCGCCGGGTGTGATGCCTTCAAAAAGAACGACTTTTCCTTTCCCGGATTTTTCTATATATTTTTTGGCGCCTTCGGCGAGTGGTTTACCATAGTCGCCCTTATCGTGAATGATGGCTATTTTATGAAGTCCGAGTTTGTTAATGGCAAAATCGACCATAGCCGGGGATTGCGCAGCGTTTGGCGCAATCGTCCTGAAAAAATTAGGGTAGTTGCCGCTTAAGGTCAATTCATCACTTGTAGCGGATGGAGACATAACCAGGATACCGGCTTCCTTATAGATCGGCATCGCAGCAATAGTTGCACCAGAAC
The DNA here is from genome assembly GCA_963835305.1 of uncultured delta proteobacterium. Classification (GTDB taxonomy): domain Bacteria; phylum Desulfobacterota; class Desulfobulbia; order Desulfobulbales; family Desulfocapsaceae; genus Desulforhopalus_A. The sequence goes on along the minus strand of CAWIEU010000001.1, from coordinate 239,917 downwards.
AGATATGTCCAAGGACGACATCGACCCCGTCTGAGACAAGCTTAGTTGCGGTATTCGTGGAAATTTCAGGCTTACAGACATCATCCTCCACCAGCATTTCCACCTTTTTACCATTGATTCCACCATTGGCATTGACTTTATCGATAACAAGTTTGGCGGCATTGACCGTAGGCAGGCCATAGGATGCAAGATCACCACTATGAGGACCTGCGACTCCAAACTTTATTGTATCAGCTGCAACGCCGAATGCAGGTGCCGATAGAGTTAATAAGACACAGGCTGTGGTTGAAAGCAATTTACCCCTTAAATTAAACTTCATCTCATCCTCCCTCAATGTTGTTAATTAACGTCTCTCTCTCTTTCATTATCTTTTCAGAAATATCTAAGAAAAGAGCGAGCATATACTACGAAGTCATGATATTAGTCTTTTACTCTCGATTTTGCAAAATCTAAAGTTAAATTGTCGTCTTCAGTAATCAATTTCAGCATAAAACGCCATGTCAAAAGGTCTAGATCTTCTTTTTTTTCTTGGTCGTCCCTTTAGTCCGATCTACAGTTTTGTGATGAAATCGCGGGAAAAACTCTATACTTCGGGATTTTTTCGTCAGCACATATTTCCCGTACCTATTATTTCCATTGGTAATCTGGTATTGGGAGGAACCGGAAAAACACCCACAGTGCAACATGTAGCCCGATTATTGTTAAATCATGGTTATCATCCGGCTATTATCAGCAGAGGACATGGTGGAAAAGCCAGGGATGCCGTCAATATCGTGTCCGATGGCCAAAATATTTTTCTTTCTGCCCAACTGGCCGGTGATGAGCCCTCCATGCTCGCCCAATCTTTACCAGGTGTACCTGTTCTGACAGGATCTCGCCGTATTTTTCCTTGTGCAGAGGCGATAGCCCGGTTCAGTTCGGATATACTCATTCTCGACGATGGTTTCCAACATCTCTCCGTTAAGAGAGATATTGATTTGGTGCTTTTTGATGCAACGGAACTCGCAGGAAACAGCCGAGTCTTTCCCGGTGGACCGTTGAGGGAGCCAACTTTTTCTCTTAAGCGTTGTGATGCATTTCTTCTTACCGGCAGAACTTTTGCCAATCAGGAAAGAGCTGAAAAATTTTCGGACCTTTTACAGCAGAAATTTGCCGGCAGGCCCGTGTTCATGTCTGCCGTAAATTCGGCCCGGCTTCTTGGACCGGACGGGAATGTTTGTGACGATACTTCTTTTAACAATTTTTTCGGTTTTTGCGGTATCGCAAATCCCTCAAGATTCGAAAAGTCCATAAACGATCTCGGAATACGGCTAAAGGCTTTTTTCCCTTTAAAGGATCACACATCGTATAATCGGCATCTTATTGCCAACCTTTGCAAAAAGGCGATAGAACTCGGCGCGACGAGGCTGGTCACTACAGAAAAAGACTTCGTGAAACTTCGTGATTACGAGCTGCAGCTCCCCCTCTATGTTTTGCAAATACAACATAAGGTAGAACAGGCCTTCGATCAATTTGTCCTTAACGCACTAAGGAAAATGGAAAAGCGAGCCTCAAGCGATAATTAACCACAACAGATGACTTTCTGTGGTGTGTGCATATTGCTTCAGCGGGTGTGTGCTAAAAAACTGTATTTTCCATTTCCGTGTTCTTTTAGACACAGAAAAAAGAATGGTGATTTTTTGCAAAAAGCCAAATTATCAATCTGATATTATGTGATTTATTTGCAAATAAATAAGTCGTTTTTTGTTACGGTACAAAAATTGCAACAATAGGTACAAAATTTTATAACATAAGGATTCATAATGTCTTTACCTATTGACCCATATCAGTATACCCTTCGCAACTCAGTAAGCTGCTGCGGTATTGGATTGCATTCGGGCAGAACCGTCAACCTCTCGATTAGACCTGCACCCATCAATAACGGCATTCGTTTCTTTCGTACCGATATGCCGAAGAGTAATCATATTCCGGCATATATGGATAAGGTTGTCGACACTCAACTGGCAACAACTCTCGGAAATGAACATTTTAAGGTCTCAACCACAGAACATCTCCTGGCAGCTCTTCAGGGATTTGGTATCGATAATGCTGATATTGAAATAGATTCAGCAGAAATACCAATAATGGATGGAAGTGCCGGGCCTTTTTTCAATTTGCTTAAGACTACCGGCAAAAAGAAGCAGAATGGTCTGAGAAAAGTACTTCGCATCACAAAAACCATTTCGTATTCCGAAGGCGATAAACTCCTCACCATTTCCCCATATAACGGATTTAAGGTGACCGGAGAGATTTGTTTTGATGACACCCTGATTCAAAAACAGAAATATACTTTCGATCTTGTCGCAGATCGATTTGGCGATGAAATTGCGAGAGCCAGAACTTTTGGTTATGTGGAACAGGTTGAGGAACTGTGGGCTAATGGATTAGCGCTGGGCAGTTCACTGGCAAATGTCATAGCTATCCACTGGAATCGTAAATCGGTTTTGAATGAAGACGGATTACGATATGAAGACGAGTTTATCAGGCATAAGGTACTGGATCTTGTTGGAGACCTGGCGCTTTTAGGCTATCCGATTCTGGGACATGTCAAAGCGTATAAAGCAGGTCACGCTCAACATTTAGGTTTAATGCAGGTAATAGCCGCCTCTCCCGAGTGTTGGGAAATTATCGAAATGAAAAAAAATGGTGCCCACGCTGTCTTACATCGAGTAGCTGCAAGGTCAAAAGCTGCAAGTGACGCCCTGCTGCCCCTTTTCAGTGCCAAGGCTCTGCACACAGCCGGCGCCGCTTGAAAAATAGATACTAAATCACTCTACGACTGGATGCATGTGCCACGCATAAACATTCCGGTTGTAGAGTGAATAACAACTCCCCGTGAAATAACCGCAAAACCTTTTTTGATACCGAATATTCTAAAAAGTAGCGCTTGACCCAGCTGAATCTTCCCCTGAAGAAATAAACACAGATACCGATATATTATGAATTTTTCTATCCACAACAAGCAAAGAATGGAGCTTTATGATAGGTCGTTTTATGCAGTGGCTTCGCTCATACTCTATTTGTAGTGTGGACAGTATCAGCTTTATTCACCTTTTTCACTTATATTTAGGTTGCTATATTGAAAGATATATCGGTGATATCATATCAATATTATATGATATTTTTTCAAAAAGAAGATTTCAATAATGATTCCCAGCAACGAAAAGAATGAGTTGACGTCAAGCTCAGATGTAGTATATTCCATAACTGAAAAGTGGTGCTAGTATCCGTTGATGTTGTTAGGAATTCAAGTAAATGATCAGAGGTGGGAAAAATGTTTCTTCCTTTGTATTGACAAAGACCATAGATAGAAACCGGCCTTGCGCCTGTTAGAAAGTACCTATCGAATAATACAGGAGAACGAACGGATGACCTTGCTCGAAGGCCTGCTGTGGTTAACCCTCAATGTATATCATGAAGCACGATCGGAACCGGAAATCGGTCAGGTGGCGGTGGCTCTTGTTACTCTAAATCGAGCGTATGAGAAGAAGAAGCCAATTAAAGAAATAGTTCAGGAGCCCTACCAGTTCAGTTGGACCCTGAACAAAGAATCATATATGCCGGATGATCCCAAAGCTTTTCTGGAATGCATGAAATCAGTGTACATCGCGCTCCAGACCAAGGATTTTACCCAAGGCGCAACACATTATCATTTGGACAGCATAACCCCATATTGGTCCAGCGAATACACCTTCCTTGAACAGTACGGTTCACATAAGTTCTATAAATAATAGCAATAATTGTAGTTTCAGCAGCAATAGTTCCGTTTCTACCCCTATTGCTGCATTTTATTTTGTCCTACACCTCCCGTGCATTAGTCAGTGCCCCGCACATCGATGCCAGTTTTTCATCGGACATTTTTATTGAAATCTGATAGACAAGTGTTCTTTCAAGAAGAGCCGAGGATTTGGGCAATTGCAGGGGATCGTAAATAATTCTCCTTTTCCCATTTGGCTCAATAAATGGATAACCGGATTTAGTCAATGTTTTCCCTCCCAGCAGATGCTCCCATTTGGGATAAAAATGCCAGGTATTCTCGGCGAAGTTTATTGCTCCATATCCACTCTTTCTGAGTGATTCATTCACTCGTTTGCAATGCTCGCGATCCTGTAAGGTAAAACTCAAGAATGTCGCCGAATCTCCCTGTTCATCGACGAGCTCACGAAATGCAACACCAGGGATGCCGGCGGCTGCCTCCTTGAGTACCGATTTATTTTTTTGCTGCGCGGCTACAATGGCGTCAAGTTTTGCCAGTTGTGCGATGCCGATCGCCCCCTGGAGCTCCATCATGCGATAGTTAAAGCCGATAAATCGCCTGCCCTCTCCTCCTCTGGCGCCAGGATTAACCTTATGATCGTGCCCATGATCTTGATATTCCGACATGGCACGCCACAGCTCGGCGTCATCGGTAATAATCATTCCACCTTCACCAGTGGTAATGGTTTTGACGGCATCGAAAGAGAAGGTTCCGCACGTACCGAAAGTTCCTAGATGCTTACCCTTGATCCTGCCTCCTGCGGCCTGCGCGGTATCTTCGAGAACAGGGATCTTCAGCTGTTTTGCTATATGCACTATTTCTTCAATCTTTGCCTGGGCCCCAAGCATATGAACGGGAATGATGCATTTGGTTTTTGAGGTGATTTTCTTTTTTAAATCCTCCGGGTCCATATTCAAGGAGGCATCCACTTCGGTAAAAACAGGTACCGCTCCGACTTCAAGAATCGCTTCCCAGGTGGCGACAAAGGTAAAACCCTGGGTGATTACCTCGTCTCCGGGGCCTACACCTAACGCCGTAAGAGCTACTTTCAGGGCAGCGGTTCCCGAAGTTACCGCCTGCGCGTTCCCGGCACCGCAGTATTTTGCGAATTTTTCCTCAAATTCCCTAACCTTGAATATGCCATTTCTCTGCTCATTGAATTCGTAGCGAAAGAGAACCCCTGTATCCAGTACATCCATAATTTCTTTCTTCTCTTCTATTCCGAATATTTCAAATCCCGGCATGAGCGACTCCTCGAATACACCATCTTAGTGGCGATAATAGTTATTTGATTGTAGCTTTTGGCTCGACGAACTGGCGATGGTAAATGATTTATTTATGAGCTTTCAAACGGGCAATCCTTTCATCCATTTCCGCTTTTGCTTGTGCATGAGAAGGATCGTCACCTATGGAGAGGAGAAAATCGTTGTAGATGGCGATAGCCTTATCATTATTTCCCTGTGCTTCTTCTACCCTGCCCATTCCACTATAGGCGATCTGTTCAAACCCTTTGATGTTTTTCAAGCGATCATATTGGTTGAAGGCTTCCTGATAATGTTGGGCTTCTTCCAAAGATTGTGCAAGACCGAAAAGGACTAATGGATACATCGGGTTTGATGTCTTCATATCAGACAGAACGGCTTGGTATTTTTTGGACGCATCATCGAATGATCCGTTCTTCATATCACGATGGGCAAGTTCAACCTTTGCCCACAGCGCTGATGAAGTACCAGCGTATTTGTCTGCGACGGAGTTGAGAGCATCAACCCGCTTATCCTGCGCACTTTGAATTGCCACTGAGAGAGCAGCAGAAGCTTTTTCTCTGTTTCGCTCCCGGTATTCTCCATAAAGCGACCAGGAAATCACTCCAATAACGATAACCACAATACCGATTTGAATGAGTCGTTGATTGTCCCGAATAAAATCTATAGCTTTTGGGGGAAGATTTAAATGTTCCAATACACCTTCAACCTTGTCCATACTAGTTTCGGCGTTCAGCTTTTTATTAAACGCATTCTCACTTGCCATGCGGTTTACCTCCTGGGTATTTTTATGTTAAGGTACATTTTTTTAAAGGTAACAAGGCAGACAATATAATATATAGCTGTTTGTCTGTCTATGCGTAAACAGACGGAACGCTCTCCCCCCGACATAAAAGACGAAAAGAATGAATAGATTAGAAACAGAAGCTATCCTTACCGTCAGCCAGCTTACCAGATCTATAAAATACATTCTGGAGAATGAATATCGTTTCATCAGAATCAGTGGTGAGATTTCTAATTTTAAGATGCCTTATTCCGGACACTGTTATTTCACTTTAAAAGATAGTAACGCGCAGATAAGGGCAGTGCTTTTTAAGCAACAGAGACGATATGTCGACCTGTCACTGCAAGATGGTCAGCATGTTGTTTGTTACGGAAGAATCAGCGTGTATGAGCCTCGGGGAGAATACCAGATCATTGTCGATTCAGTTGAACTTTTCGGCACCGGAATCCTTCAAAAAGCCTTTGAACAGTTGAAATTGAAATTGGCGGAAAAAGGATATTTTGCCGCGGAAACCAAGAAAACGATTCCAGCCTATCCGGGTAAAATAGTGGTAATCTCTTCGCCGACCGGAGCCGCTATTCAGGATTTTCTCAAGATTGTTCGAATCAGAAACTCACCGATTCATATACAGATCATACCCGTAAGAGTTCAAGGCAAAGAAGCTGCCGACGAAATTGCCGGGGCTATAGGAAAAGCTAACACCCTCGATCAAGTCGATATCATTGTTTTATGCAGAGGCGGTGGATCGCTTGAAGATCTCTGGGCTTTCAATGAGGAGGCAGTTGCCGAGGCTATTTATCGATCCGCTATTCCGGTGGTGACCGGAATCGGCCATGAAATCGATTTCACAATTGCCGATTTTTGTGCTGATTTTCGCTGTCCGACGCCTACCGGCGCAGCCGAAAAACTCATTCCTGATACTCATTCCCTGCGCAGGCATTTATCAACCTTGCAAAATAGGTTGTTCAACTGGATGCGGCTTAAGATTTCGTCGACGGAACAGAGGTTGCGGCACAGCATTCGCCTGCTTGGAAATATGAACAATATTTTCAAGGATTCGGCTTTGCGACTCCAGTTAAGTAAATCCTATCTGTTTCAGGCGGTCTTAAAAAATCTAGCAAACAGAGAAAAAAAACTGGATTCCTACGTGCGCAGGCTACAGGCACAATCTCCTGCCAATCGCATCGAATTACAGGAACGGCATCTTCAGTATTTGACTACTCAGTTGCGACACCAGATCAACAGAATACTCGAACGCAAGGAGATGATTCTCGCGGAACAGGCTACACTCTTAAACAGCGTCAGTCCCCTAGCCACCTTGGGCAGAGGTTACTCGATTGTCAGAAAATTAAACAAAGAAGATGACTCGTATCGGATACTAACCAGATCCGTGGACACAACCGCAGGGGATGAAGTGAATATTCTCCTGCATGAAGGCCAACTGGAATGTATCGTCAAAGAGGTCAAATAAGTAAAGAGGTCCCCGCGGAACAGCTAAAATTTCAGGCTGCCTTCCCGGCAGCCTGAATGGTAAAACCGGAAATTATAGAAGTTCCAGACCAGAGAAAAAATAACCTATTTCAAAAGCTGCCGTTTCCGGGGCATCGGAACCATGTGTGGCATTTTCACCGACGGAGGCGCCGAACTGTCGTCTGAGGGTTCCCTCGGCTGCCTCGGCAGGATTAGTAGCGCCCATGAGATCCCGCCATTTCTGAATGGCACTTTCCGCCTCCAGAACCATCACGATACAGGGGCCGCTCGACATAAAATCGGTCAGTTCGCCGAAAAAAGGCCGTGCTTTATGCACATGATAAAATCCTTCCGCTTCAACCTTGCTTAAGTAGAGCTTTTTAATCCCAACGATTTTGAACCCTTCCTCATAAATTCGACTAATTATTTTACCGCTGTTGCCATCTGCAAAGGCATTGGGTTTGATTATCGCGAATGTTCTTTCCATATTCGTATTCTCCCTGAATAATTATGGTTTTCATGGTTTATGTAATCTCAAGAAATTCAGCCTCGGAAGACTATGAATCACTTGAAATATTACTTTGGTATCTCATTAGATTAACAGCAGACGTACTCCGATTAACAAAACTACAAAGATCAACGAACCTACCACGACCAAGCGATTCGTTTTCCGGATATCTTCGGGAACAGGTGTTGAGTCCGCATCTCCAATATACGGTTTTTGAACTACTTTGTTGAAATAGCAGGAAGGTCCACCAAGTCGAATGCCAAGAGCTCCGGCCGCCGCGGCCTCAGTATGTCCGGCGTTGGGACTTGAATGTTGTAATCTATCCCTCAGGAAAATCCTCGCCGCCTTTCTGTAATTCAAATTTAAAAATATTGCAGCCATTATCAGACAAAAGCCACTGATCCTGGCAGGGAAAAAATTCACTGCGTCATCGAGTTTGGCGGCCACGCGGCCAAACTTGAGGTATTTCTCATTTTTGTAGGCGATCATAGAATCCATGGTATTTACCGCCTTATACAAATACGCTCCGAGAACAGCACAGCCGAGAGGCGAGATATTCAGGAAAGAAGCACCGCAGCTTGCAATGAAGGCAAAAAAAAGTGGGGCAGTGATGCCGTCGACCATATTTTCAGCCACCGTTTCTATAGTGGCTCTGCAAATACCTTCCCGGTCTAATTTTCCGGTGTCCCGCCCAACGATTTTGGCTACTGCCGCACGGGCACTTTCCAGATTTCCGTTATCTTTCAGAAGCACATAGACCTCTGTACTATGGCGAAGAAGATCTCTTGCAGCAATTGCCGTGTAGAGGAAAATGACGCCTACTATCCCCTCTAACGCCGAGGAAAATGAGGCAGCGATAAAAAGTATCAGCGAAACGATGCTCCCGGTCAGCGTGATCACCGCAACTACCGTCAAGAAGCCGGCAAAATAGAGATTGCCCGTTATCGCTCTGGTTATGTTTTCACTCCAGGAACACAGGCGGCCGATACCCCTGACCGGATGCGGCAACCACCGCGGATCACCGACGAAGGCATCAAGGAGGATGGCCGCGAGCAGCTGCACATAGAAGATCATATTTGGCCAGGAGGTTAAGTAGTACCCTATCATATCTTCATCAATCGATATAAGGCTTCCATATTCACATTTTCCCGGACACAGGCTGCCAATCTGTCAAAGGCGATTTCAAGGTTATAGGGTGCGATTATCTTGCCAACCGGCTGTAGGCCCGCTCTCCGGCGCAGGCTATCGATAAACCATCTTCTGAAATCATCACTGTCAAATATTCCATGCAGATAACAGCCCCAGATCTTTTTTGATGGCCGCATCTGACCGCAGATTGTTCCGTCATCGAAATCCAGTACCGGAAAGTCAGTCATGGAGGAGATGCCATGGTGGATCTCGTAACCAAAGACCTGTTTACCTGAGAGTCGATGTACACCTGTTCTTCGCGTGAGATTTTTTTCTCTTTCGATCACGGTCTCCATGTCGAGATAACCTAGCCCAATCAATTGACCATCGGTGGATTCGATTGCATAGGGATCATTTATCACCTTCCCGAGCATCTGATATCCTCCGCAAATGCCAATTACTTCACAGCCGTTTTCAAGACACCGATCGATTCCTGCTGCAAAACCTCCGGCATGCAAATAGCGAAGATCGTGGATGACGTTTTTTGAACCGGGCAGGATAATCGCCTGCGGCGAACCGATATCTGAAGCCTTTTCGATAATACGAAGCGTGACATCGGGCTCTTCCAGGAACGGTTCGACATCGGTGAAATTGGAGATATGTGGCAGATTGATGAGAACGATTTCTATCCCCTCTCCTGCATGTTGCTTATTAAAACTTCCTTTCTTAAAGGAAACCGAATCTTCTTCCGGCAGGCCGAGATTTGGCAGAAACGGAACGACTCCAAAGACCTCGCGGCCTGTGTGCAACTTCACATAACTGTGTGCGGAATCGAGCAGAGAAGCCTGACCACGAAACTTATTGACTAAAAAGCCGGCGACCAGCTGCCTTTCCCATTCGGCAAGAACCTCCATAATTCCCACAAATGAAGCATACACCCCTCCCCTGTCTATATCGCCGACAAGAATAACGGGAGCCTCGGCATAATGGGCCATTTTCATGTTGACGATATCATCTGACTTTAAATTCACCTCCCCCGGGGAACCGGCTCCTTCGAGGACCACCACCTCAAATTCTTTCGCAAGGGCATCGTAGCTTCGGCATACCGAGTCCCATACCTTTGGTTTATATCTGTTGTAATCAAGGACTGACATATTACCGACCGGTTTGCCGCAGACGATGATCTGGCTTCCGGTGTCCGAATTTGGTTTAAGCAGGATAGGATTCATTCTGCAATCCGGATCAAGCCGGGCTGCCTGAGCCTGAACCACCTGTGCCCTGCCCATTTCATCGCCTTGCAAGGTGACAAAGGAATTCAAGGACATGTTTTGTGCTTTAAAAGGGGCAACACGCAGACCGTCCTGGTGTAAAATTCTACATAGCGCTGAAGTAATAATAGATTTGCCGGCGTCGGAACATGTGCCTTGAAACATTATGGAGCGGGCTTTTCCACGACCTTGTTTCCGGCTTGTGTTCTTAAGAAAGTAGCTATTCAACACCTCTGCTAGGCGAAGATTTTCGCGCTTTGTACGTACCGCTACCCGAAAGAATAAGTGAGCGTCTTCAAGTCCTTGGTAGTTATCACAGCAACGGATCATGATCCCTTTATCAAGACAGTAATCGGCTAACGCTGCGGCATCTCCATCGGCGAGGATTTTAATAAATAAATAGTTGGCCTGGGAACCATAGACCTTGAGCCGGCGAATCTTTGTAAGGTCTGCTTCCATCGCCAGGCGTAAGTCGCGGCAAGTCTGTCTGGTTTTGACTTGATATGCAGCATCCTTGAGAGCTTCAGTTCCGACAACCTGAGCAAGGCTGTTTACCGTCCAGGGGGGCAGATTCTCCTTTATTCGGGCTGCCAGGGGGGGTGATGCCAAGCCGTAGCCGACCCTTAGGCCAGGAATTCCATAAAATTTAGTCATGGAGTTGAGAGTTAATATATTCGCTGCCTCAGCCCCGACCGTTTTACCGTTTTCTATAAAATCAAGAAAAGCCTCATCTATGAGAAAATAACTCTTGGGAAAATCTTTGATGAGTGTGAGGAGTTCGGTTCTATCGACCGTTTTCCCAGTTGGGTTGTTGGGTGTGGCGATGATCACCAGATCATGTGGTTGAATCATCGCTCTCAGCTTATCAGGATCGAGAATGAATTCATCTTCTTCTCTTAAAGCCACATTCTCTACCGTCAGGCCTGCAATTTCGGCTGCCCGGACATAATCAACATAAGAAGGTACGACAATAACAGCTCTTCTGCAGGGGACAGTTCGCATATAGGCATAGAGCAGTTCCGTTGTTCCATTACCGACCACAACATGTGTCCGGGGGATTCGGGTATGGGTAGCGATCGCTTCGACAAAACTGGTATATTCCGGATCCGGATAATGCAGAAGATATTCCAGCTGGCTGCTGATCAGCGGACGAAACCACTCAGGGGGGCCAAGTGGATTTATATTCGCACTGAAATCTAGGAGCTCCTGGTCTTTTTTTGCTGAATCCCGAAGAATTTTATGGATATTGCCGCCATGCTCGAAAGTATTCATAATTATTCAATTCCCGCGATCAGGAAAATGGAAATGAGGCAGTAAAAGCAAGAGCAGTAACCGCCTCTGTAAGTTCACAGACAGCACCCAAAGTGTCGCCTGTGGCGCCACCCAAGCGAAGCCTGCACCATTGTCCAAAGACCAGGTTGACAGCCAATATCGCCATGAGTGCGAAAATGAGCCGGGAAGGCGCCAGAACCAAGAGCAAGAGTACAAGAGCCAGCAAGGCAGTCATTGCCGCTGTTCTGCTGCTGTCGGAATAAAAGAGACGGCCAAGCCCGCCTTCCGGTCTTGCATATGGCAACCATGACATTGAAAGCAGAATGGCACTCCTTCCGGCAAGCGGCATGAAAAAGATCGCCAGGTAAAACCATTGCATCTGCAGTGCACTCAGCGCGCTGTATTTCATCAACATGACACAAACCACGGCAATAACGCCCATGGCTCCCGCCCTGCTGTCTTTCATGATATTCAGACAATCCTCCCGGGGCCGTGAGCTCAATAAGCCGTCGGCGCTGTCGGAGAGTCCGTCAAGATGGAGAAAACCCGAAATGAAAGCAAGATAAATAAGCGCCAGAACGGCAACAACCTGCTGTGGGAAAAAGAAGTGTGCAAGATATGCTCCTGAGCAGCCAACCGCGCCGATGAGCGCACCTACTATCGGAAAAAATGACAGGCACGTATTGAACCGGTGAGGATCATCCTCTGCCCGCCAGGTGACGGGAACGATGGTGAGAAACCGCAATGCCGTGCAGAATCTCCCCAACAGCAGCAATTGTTTTTCGGAGGTGGCCATCGTGATGCTCCTGCCAATTACTTGTCTGACTGGGCGACAGAAGCCTCTTCGAAGGTCGCAACCTGGGTAAGAATAGCGACTGCACCTTCAACAAGGTTCATAGCCACCGCGGCCCCTGTACCTTCTCCCAGACGAAAATTCAAATCCAGTAATGGCTTTTTACACCCCAGGGCTTCCTGGATTGCTTTGTGGCCAGGCTCGACGGATCTATGAGAAAATATGAGATAATCTTTAATAAACGGCTCGATTTTATAGGCAATAAGAGCTGCGGCCGTTGAGATAAATCCATCGATCACCACCGGTTTGCTGTTAGCCGCCGCACCAAGTATCAATCCGGCGATACCTCCTATTTCAAATCCTCCGACCTTGGCGAGGATGTCGAGGCCATCCTTGCTGTCCGGCTTATTCACCGCCAGTGCCCTTTCAATTACCGAGACCTTATGTCTTAACTGCTCATCATCCAGGCCGGTACCACGTCCCGTCAGCTCCGCAACCGGTTTACCTGTGCAGACCGCGGCTATCGCAGTTGAAGGTGTGGTATTGCCGATTCCCATATCCCCCGTGCCGAATACATCAAAGCGGGACGATAAATCGTTGGCAATATCGATGCCGGATTCAATGGCACGTTTGGCCATGGCCTTGCTCATGGCCGGTCCTACAGCAATATTTTCCGTTCCAAGCCCAACTTTCTTATTGATAATCCTGTTACTTTCCACCAGATCTTTCAGATTGGCGGCCACCCCCATATCGACCACGAAAATCTCGGCACCCGCCTGTCTGGCCAAGGCGTTTATTCCGGCACCGCCCGCCACGAAATTATACACCATCTGCGGGGTTACTTCGCTTGGATATTTAGAGATGTTTTCGGCGACAACCCCATGATCGCCAGCCATGGTAATAATAGCCTTTCGATGCACCTTAGGTTGCATCGACCTGGTCATGCCGGCAAGATCAATTGCCAAATCCATTAAATCACCGAGGGCCCAATGGGGAATGGCAAGGTTATCCAGACGATTTTTCGCTAAATCTCTGCTGGTTGTATCCTGAGGAAAAATTTTTGCAATTGTTCTCTCCAAAAGACTCATAATATCGTTCCTGTTTTTATTAATGATGTTTGCTTTTGTTGATACCTGAAAAAATCACATTCTCGCTTTAGATAATGAAATTTCGGACAAACTGTTTTATATCGGCTGACTTTTGCCTTGGCTAAGAAAAAGTGGTATGCCGCAGCTTACAAGAATAACTTCACTGGCATATTTACCAATCAATTGATTGCACGTTCCAACCAGGTCTCGGTATCTGCGGGCCAAGGCGTTATCAGGTACGATACCTAGCCCGACTTCGTTTGTGACACAGATAACCGTTCCGGGGAAGTGGTCGCTCGCTTCAAGCCATTCGTTGCACAGTGCTCTCATACGATAGTCGTCAACTGTAGAGTCCCGGCCATCCTCGGCAAAGAGGACGTTATTCACCCAAAGCGTGATACAATCAATGACAATGACGTCAAAAGCTTCGGCCTGCTCCGTGAAGACGGTGCTCAGTTCGATTTCTTTTTCTGTTGTGACCCATCCCCTGCCCTCCCGTTCGACCTGATGCCGCCTAACCCTTTCGGACATCTCCGGATCCAGCTTCGGACAGGTCGCCACAAAAAGCCTCTTTGTCGACAGGGATTCCGCACGTTGCAGTGCGTACGAGCTTTTACCGCTTCTTGCTCCACCGGTTATCAGAATTATTTTTGCCATTTGCTTGCCACTCGATTGCCGTTAGATTATCCCTTGATGTTGAAACCGGTCAGCACCCCTCCCTCCGAATAGAGACGAAGAGAACAGAAACAGCCGGCTTTTACGTCAAATAGCAGGTATTTGTCTGAATCCAAACCAAGCAGGGAACAGAGGAGATGTCTGATGATACCACCATGGGAGATAACGAGTATATTCTCATCATCCATTCTTTCCAGCTGAGTCCTGAAAATTGCGACCCTCTTCTTAAAAGCCCTGAGGGAGTCCCCCCCCGGAAAAGAAAAAGATTCCGGATCTGTCTGCCAGGAATCAACAAGTTCTCTATCCATTTGGACAACTTCACTAAAGTTTTTGCCTTCCCAGCGTCCGAAGTCTATCTCTTTTAGGAGCTCGTTGAATTGACATGCGCACGAAAGATTGAGTTGTTCCAGGGTTTGCCGGCAACGGAGCATTGGACTGCAAACTATACGGGAAATTCTCTCTTGCTGTAACAAGGTACCTGTCCGGCGAGCTTGTACTTTGCCCTTTTCCGTCAAGGGTGCATCGGTTGAGCCAAGATATCGGCCCTGCAAGCCGGTATCACCATGACGTAAAAAATACAGCGTTTTTGCTTCCATTTCCCCAGATCCCAGCTAAAACCCTGTGGAGTATGTTTGTGATCCCTATCATTTTGACTTGCAGATTCAATACCCTAAAAGTCATTCATATTCAAAGAATATTATCGGAATTTTGGTAAAATCGAGGCAGAAGATTTGCATTTTTAATAATTGCGGGATCGCAACTATCGGCTGAAAAACCAGAGAAGATTAGGTAATGGGGCGATCAGCGGGTTGAGAGGCGTGACATTAAGAGCTTGGGCCACCGCTGGAATCCGACAACAAGCACTATTGCCATGTAGCTCGTTATGTTACCGGAAACTTCTTTCTGATGAGTCTGAATTCTTCTTGGCGGAGAAAGAGTGCTTCAGCTACCCTGGGATCGAATTTAGTCTTGATATCTTTCATGATAACTTCAGTAGCTTTTTCATGACTCTTATGGTCCTGCAGTTTGCTCGCGGCGGTATGTTCCTCATAAGCATCCGCAACGGCGACGATTCGAGCTGCAAGGGGAATTTCATCTTCCCGTAAACCATAGGGATAGCCATTGCCGTCCCATCGTTCATGGTGGAAAAATGCAATATCCCGAGCCATCGACAAATAGCTATGCTCCTGACATTGGACTTCCATTTGCTCAATAACATTGCCCCCGACCAGGGTGTGACTGCGGATTTTTGCTTCTTCTTCTTCGGTGAGAGATAGATGTTTATTCCAGAATTCATCTGGGATCGAAACCTTGCCGATATCATGAAGAATCGAAGCATGGTAGATATCCTGGATAAACTCCGAGGAAATAATTTTCATGAAATCTTTCTGTCGGCAAAGTTGCAGTGCGAGAATTCTACAGTACTCACGAATTCTTTCGAGATGGTTTTTCGGAGTGAAATCACGATATTCCGATAGTTTGGCGAGAGACATGATTGCCGCATTTTCCGTCTGCTTTTTTCGCTGAAGAGATGTAAATAATCGTTTTTCCAACTCTCTTCGTGTACCAATGTCTCTAATAACCAGCAGAGCTCCGAGCCCCTCCGGGTTCCTTGCAACAAGGCTGATATTTATCTCTGTTTCGCAGGATGAACCGTCTGAGCGGATCAGAGAGAGACTGCAGGAGCGTAAAGATTTTCCTGAGGATAAGGTGTTGGCCAACAGGTTTTTTAACGTCTTCTGGTCGTCAAAAACCACAACATGGTAGAACGAAGTCATTCCCTCGGAGCCGCCGCCCAGGTAATTATTTGCAAAAGACTGATTAAATTGGATTATCTTAGCGTCTGGGGTAAGCACAACCACATCGTCCGCTATCTGGTCGAACAGCAGGCGATAGCGTTCTTCTGTTGCAGCCTGCAGCAGAGTCCTTTTTCTGACTTCCTCTTCAAGTATGGCAACATTGCGGGAGAGTTCCTTGTTGGCCTCCAGTTCCTCTTGCCGCAATTGAAATTCATTTTTTCTGGCTTGGGTCTCCGCCCAGCTCTGTGTCGCGATGATAAAAACAAAACAAGTCATGAAAAACAGATTGCCGTAAACCTCCTGAGAAAAATATGTATCCGCGGGATTGGGGAGTCGAATCGTAACCGCATAACAGAGAACAATGAACAATCCGCTCAGAATTGTTTGAACGGCAGTAAGAGTTGCGAGTGTCGAGTAGATGGTCAATGTCACTATCAAACCGACATAGTATGGAGAATCACCACCACCCATTCTAAATATGATAAGCAGAAGAAAAAATGAAATAAGCAGATACTCAGCTAATCCAATGAGTGCAGGAACTAATTTATTTTTATCGAAATAATTGATGACAAATAAAGCTATACTGAAGCCCGCAACAATAATCCTGTAGTCCAGAAATTTATAGAAATGTTCCGGGACGACAATATAGTCGAGAAAACTAAATAAAATTGTCAGAATACCACCAGTGATCGTGATATAAAAAGCACGACGATGATTAAGTTCTCGAAGCTCTTCCCTATAAATAGCAACGTTCATGGCAGTGTTCATTTACCTTGAGAATGGGCGTGTAATCCGAGGTTTTTACGAGTTTATCAATTCTGCAATAGGACAATCTCTATCCAAGAGTCGGAGTTAATGTTGCACCATATTTTCCCTGGTTTCCTTAAATTCATGTTCACATTGAAGGAAAGCTTCAACAACAACCGGATCAAAATGAACACCACGACCTTCAACAATGATTTTTTTTGACAACTCATGCTCATATGCAGGCTTATACGCCCTGCGTGTGGTCAGAGCGTCATAGACATCGGCAAGAGCGACAATCCGTGCCGGCAAAGGAATCAAATCGCCGGCGAGACCTTCCGGATAGCCCGAACCATCCCATTTTTCATGGTGATAATGAGTAATATCCTGACCCATCTGTAAAAAGGATGCTTTTTCCGGGTCTTTCTCGGCCTCCTTGAGAGTGGTGCTGCCAAAAATACAATGGCTTTTCATTATATTAAATTCATCTTCCGTCAATTTGCCTGGTTTTAGCAGAATTCTGTCAGGAATTCCAACCTTGCCGATATCATGAAGAATGGAAGAAAGGAAGATATCTTCTGAAAAATCATTGGTGATAACGTTTTTCATCTCCGGTTTTTTCCTCAATTCCCTTGCTAAAATTCGGACATACAACCGAATACGGTCAAGATGCGCGCCGGTTTCATCGTCTCGGGTTTCAGCTAGCTTGGCCAGCCCGTAAATTGCTGCCTGGCGAGAAGTATCTGTCAATCTTTCGGATTCGAGAATCTGACGTTCCATTGCCTTGGTGATCGAGATGTCACGAAAGATAAGCTGAAAATAGATAGAATTCTCCTCCATCTCAACACGGTTTCCGCTGAGCTCGACATCGATGAAGGTATTTGTGTCTCTTTTTAACTGCAGCTGCATGCCATGAAGATTTTGATCCGGATAAATCTGAGAAATAATTACTTCATAAATATCTTCCTCTGCACCGGGTAAAGACAGATACCCCCTGATGTTTAAGCCTTTGAGCTCGTCCGGCGAGATACCAAGCAGATTTTTGCTGTGTTCATTAGCCATCTGAATGACGCCTTTTGAATCGACAAGAATAGCCAGATCCATAAGATTGTTATAAAGATCCCGAAACTTTAGTTCGGATTCCGCCAGTTCGGCCATCCTTTTTTCTATCAGGATTTCCAGGTTATCTGTGTAGCTTGTCAGTTGGTTATTAATTTTCTTAATATTATTTGCGGCGCGTATGGATTTAGTTCGTACCTGCATATCCTCCAGGCTCTGAATGGCAGTTCCGGTCACTATCGCGAGAAAAAAAAACGTATTGATGATACCGTAAACAGCATTCTGTGAGTCAGGGATCCCTGCCCCCACAAGTATGGTGAGCAGATAAACCAAATACATGGAAAAACCTATAAAACCTGCCTCTGAGGCCCGTAAGGGTAAAACTGAGATTCCGCCTGCCGCCATCAACAGGATGCCGACATAATAGCCGGAAGTGAAGCCACCTAAATGCAACGTCATGAGGGATATGAAAAAGGTTCCGAGAAGGAACGCCGCATACATCAACACAGGAGCATGGCGTGCAACAGATTCAAAACGCAGCAGAGTGAGTCCGATTATGAATGCCGCAACTACCAGCATACGGTAAATAAGGAAAAGATTGAAAAAATCCCGGCAGTACCAATAGTCAAGGATGGCAAACAGAGAAAAAAAGACAATCCCGAGCCAGAGGCAGAGGATGGTTCGCCGGGAATAAAGCCGGCGAATTTCATCTGCAAAATGGGATTGTTTCATTTTCTGCTGTGTTTTCATCGACTAATCTTTCGTAGCTATTGCAAAGAGATTCACATTTTCCGGTTCTGAGGCGATGGTGACGTTTTCCTTAAAGGGAGTTGGAGCAAAAAGTTCCTTTAAATCATCTTCTTTCCGATAGATGAGTTCCCATTTGAGGAGCTTATCGAGAAAAATTGAGTCCGGATAAGGCGCAAAATTACCAAGAATCAACGTACCTCCAGGGTTCAAATGGTTATAACACTGGGTAATAAGGGCACGGAATAGTCTTGTGTCCAGGTAATCACACAGACCGGCAGAGTAGATAATGTCAAATGAGCCGAATTGCTGCGAGGTTCTGCCTAGAGACCATTTTATGACATTCTCGCTCAACAGTCGTATGGAAGCACGATGGGGAAATATATTGACGAACTGGTTGGTATACTGCAATGCCTCCGAATCGACATCAACACAGAGTGCTTCGACTTTTTCGCTGTGTTGACATTCCTGCAGGAAGTCAAACAGTTCCCTATTCGGACCGCAGGCAAGGTTCATGATGCGCGTGTTTTTCCCTTGGGCGGTCAGGCTGGAACAGATTCGGGAAACTTCTTCCTTGAGGAGCTTTCTTCGTCCCCTGATGGCACGCGATCCCGGTCTTCCAAGACAAAAATTGTCTATTATTTCACCAAGTTTTCCTTCACCTTTAGGTATATCGGTATATATGTGTTCCATCATGAGGAAATCGCCGGCATAGCCCTTGGGCTTGAAATAGGCTCGCTCGGCAAAATGACTGCGCATAAAATATGGAAAAACTTCCATGAACACATGGCCCCACATGACTTCTTCGTAGCCGGTTCCAGCCATAATCTGTTTGAAATCACTAAGAGAGTCATTAAATTCTCCGACTACGGTCATACAGCGTTCTTCGGTTTCTGGATCAGGTTTGCCGATCGCTTCGTTTCTCTGCAACTGGTGAGAGAGATCAAAAAGCTCATTCTTGAATTTATCCATTCGACTGCTGATAGCATGCCAGGAAGATGAATGCAGAAGTGAGGCGGGGAGAGGCTTGGATGCGGTGTATATACCGGTGCGCTTTGACGAAAGCGATTCGGCATACGCCGCCAATGGTTCTCTTTCTCCGGCTACTCTCCGAAATTTATTGCAAATCCGCTGAGCGAGATACATGATGAAATTAATGTAGAGCGACGGATCGGCATCTCTTATCTGATTCATGCTTTCTGTAGTAAAAATGCCGACTTCGACCTCACCGGCGGCAAGGATATCCCTGACCCGGGTTTCACCGTCGAAAAAACCGATTTCGCCAAAAAATTCTCCGGCACCAATCAACGCGACAGTTATCTGGGTTTCGTTTTGATTGCTGTAACTAACTTCAACCGTTCCATGCCGCATATAATAAAAGATATGCGGATCATTGGCTGGGGATAGAATCATTTCTCCCGTAGAAAAAGTTCGGATATCAATAAATTTCAGAACCTTTTCAAGCAAGGGATTTTGTGTCTTGTTTTTAGGGTGGGTTAAGGTCTCAAACATAGGTAACTCCATCTTGTTGATGACTTGGTGATTTTTTAAAAAAAATCACGGGCAAAGCACCTTCGGTTCCAGATGGCCGAACATGCCGAATATTTATGAAAAGATCAGGAACTCTCGTCGCATCAACCGTCTGCTATGGGAATGAATAACTGAACAGGGCATATCGATGGTATTTCGCGGAATTCCCCAAGCAGAGCTTTCTTCAGGGAACCGGTATGTTAGAAGCTATAGATCAAGCCAATATTTACAGCGTGCGCACCTCCTTTGGTGAATTTACCATCGATTCCCGGCAGTCCCGTGTCGGACTGATTGGCAACGGTCCGTGATGTTGTGTACTGATACATATAGGATAAGGCGACTTGTAGGTTTTGGCTCTGCTTATATCGCAATCCAGCGCAATACATTAATGCGTCTGAATCGGGTAGCTCAAAGCCGAGAGTTGATTCCGGCACCGGAGTTTGATCAAAGGCAAAACCAAACGTTGCCATCAGCCTCTCGGATAAGTTCAGAGTAGCCCCAATCCGTATGGCATCACTGTCCTTCCAGTTTTTTGCGACCGGACTGTCAAATGCATCAAAAAGGGTACCTACGAATGACTGGTCATATTGAAAGTCCAAATTTTCAAAAGAAGACCAGAAGGTACGGGTCCAGTCAATCTCCAAGGTGAGTGTATTAAAACTGTAAGATGTGGCCAGACTGAACACCGCCGGCAGGTTCACGTCCAGACTCCCGGAACCGACATATCTCATTACTGAAGACTGCCCGGCAAGTGCCTCCAGCAATGCATCTCCCTCTAGGTTCAGCTTCACTTTGGATCTATAAGTAACCGCCACCGCCCATTTTTCAGTGGGATGTAAGGTTGCGGCGAGGTTATAACCAATAGCCGTGTCGTTTCCATCAAGATCGCGGGAAAGAGAGGTGAGCGGAGCCAACTGATTAAATGGAGGTGCCGTTACATTGTTATTGACCTCGCCTTTTCCATATATAAATCGAATTCCGCCGCCAACACTGAGGTTATCAAAAATTGTGTACGCCAGAGTTGGGTTGGCTTCATACACTGTGAGTGAGAATTTTCTACTTTCCGTCGCCGGAAAGGGTTGATTCCAGCTTTTGGCTAGGCCATAGGGTGAGGTCAGGGAAAAACCGAAGCGAAAATCATGATAATCTTTTGAACTTATGTGAAGAAGCGGGATAATAAAAAACTCTGAATCGGAAGAGCCATCCAGTAAGGGTGAGCGGTTGTCGGAATAATCGATGGATGGCAAATAAAGAGAAGTAACGCTTGCCTCCATCTGCCAGATGTCTTTTAAAAAGCTCATATTGGCAGGATTATAATAAGACGAATCGGGTCCCGGGGTTGAAGCAATGTGTGCGCCGGCTATGCCTACCGCAGTCACTGACTGGTTAGGTATCTGAAACCCCGCTGCGTAGACCACAACAGGAAGAAAAAACATGATGAAAACAGTTGCCAGACTGGTTCCGTACATATTTTGACCTTCAAGGGTTGCTGATCCGAGGCGACCTTGAGATTGTCCGGTTGCTGTACAAAGTAAACTCAGATCATTGTTTATCTCAGAAAGATTGAAGGAAACAGTATTTCCACAGGATTGGAATCGCCAGTAACGTAACCGTTCACCGGGAATAGCACTCGCATAACACTCTAGACCTGTAAACGTTTAGCAGTGCTCCAGAGGCGCACAAGCAGGCCGACGGGCTATGGTTGAGCTATGCACGGCGGTCTGATCGTGCGCATATGAGGTGCTGGTGAACGTTTACCCAGTAACAATGTATAATATGTTACAGAAACACTCATTAAACAAGCAAATATTATAGCACGAAAGCTGTTTACCCCGGGGCCTCTACAAGAGTTTTTTCAACCTGGCGATTTCGCTGGTGTCAGCCATTTTATAATATATATTTCTGTCACTTATAGCCAATTAGGTGGAGTGGGACGAAGGCTTGAGCGTATCCTGTATTGCCATAATGGAACCTCAATCTTGTTGCAATTCATTTTTTTGTTAGATCAGCAAGCAGTTCATGGGCAAAATCAAGACTTGGGTCAAGGGTGAGCGCCAGGGTAAGAAATTCAATTGCCGACTCTTTGTTACCTATTTTGTGGTAATTTACTCCAAGATTGGCATAATCGATTCCGGAAGACGGATTTAAATCGACAGCCCTCTGAAAATGAGCAATTGCTTTTTCATATTGCTTTGTTTTGAAATAACAGACCCCAAGGGTGTTATGCAGGTCCGGCCGATCTTCGTCTTCCTTCAGACCGGTGTTTAAAATTTCCACAGCCTCATCGTATCGGCCAAGTTCGTTCAAACACTTGCCCATATAGGAATAGATATAAGGCAAATCTTCAGCCTCGGGCTGCATGCGCAAGGCACGATCAAAATGACTGAGAGCCGACTCTGGAAATCCCATTTCAGCAAAATTCCTGCCTCTGTAGAATTCAAGATAGTACGCCTCCGGCAAAAGATTTTCCATCTGCGATAACTTTCTTTCCAGAAGCTCCGTATCATCCACACGTTCGACAAGTAATTTGGCAGAAAAAAGCCCTACATCATTAATCATGGACCGTTCTCTGAAGTGAGCCCCCGGAACTATTGTATACAGCGCAGGTATACCAAGACCATCATGGGTTACATCGATCATCAGTACTTCCAGACCAATATTCTTTAGCGAAGCCAGGCAATTTTCTACTTCCTGCTTGATATTGTTATGAGACAGATTAGCCATATCCTGAATGGAAACTGTTTTATGAGAATCAGTCAAATACTCTACTTCTTCCATAGAAAGAGGTTTTGGCAGGCCCGAGGCGATATAATTTGAGTCAGTATTAAAATCTCCGGCCAGCTGGGCCACCTCCGTAATCGCCCTGATCAGAGCTTTTTCCGGATCGGGAGTGGTCCCTGCAGTATAAACAATTTCACTTTTGTCAGGAAAAGTTGATCTGTCGATAGCCAGGGCAGCGACAGTGGAGATGCCTGTATCGAGGCTAAAATCGTTAAGATAGAGCTCAATATTATTACGACGAAATTTATCTATGAGTTCTTTGGCCACAGCATCCCGGACAGAATCGGGATCGATTCTTGGAGTTCGAAATTTCTTGTTGTTGACAACGGAGCAAACATGTCTCTCAACAATTTCACAGATACCCTGAAGAGCAGCTTCTTCATAGGTATTACCGGCCGATGGACCATTGAATTCATTTATGGCAAAAAACCAGGAAAAAGGAATAAGTATATCTTTTCCTGTTGTCGCATTGGTACCCCAGGCCCATTGCATTGGAATATCGTCAAGCAGTTGCTCAAGCAGCTGAACGGAGGAATGGGTGTCATGAACAGATACCAACAGAAAGTCCAGATCAAGTACAGGGTATCCTGCTTTGATCATCGTTTTGTAATCTCCGGTTAAAAAATTACCGGGATTGCTTTTATAAGAGAAAAAGGAAAAACGTTCCGCGAGTTCCATACAGGCCGAAGCTTCAGCCTGTATTGGCGAGGCTCCCTTGCCCATCTGTTTCTTGGTGCCTGTCAAAGCATGGGCATCTTCACCGCAAACGCTGAAAAATACGGGAATATCGAGACGTCCATTGTCTATTCTTCTTACTTCGTTCAAAATCTTGAGCTCTAGCGAGTCGACCTTTGCATAGAAATTTTTCAATGTTTCTTCTGGTGATATCGCTTTATCCTGATCAATGGTGAAAGTTTTCAGGCAATCCTGAAATCGTATGGATTTTTTCTTCATTGTTTTGTTAAGTAATTGTGATAATTTCGAAAAGAGTCCATCATTCTAAATAAAAATAAAATCGATCCTACAATGCACAACAATAGGTGGCCGATAATTATTTAAGGTTATCTCTTGGAGGAATTATTTAAAATGGGGACATTTAAGATAGGCTAAATGACTAATACGTAATCAAACCCGGCGACAACGGTCCACACTCTTTGTTCCCGTCTTGTTGCAAGCTTAAGGTTTCCAATATCCCCTTCCTTGCGACGTATACTATCATAACTTTGTTTTCCCCGATATCAAGAGAAAGGTCACGTTGTCGTACAACGATTCAAGGAACAAGCCGAAATTATTTTTGATCTCATGCATTTCCCTGCTGAAATGCCCGTCTGATTTTTCGCAGCATCGCAGTGTACCTTTTTGTTCCCTTCAGGGTAACCGTACGGGAGAGATCATCATGAAGGACTATTTCCATGATTAATCGTTCATCTGGAAGAATTTCAGTCGCTCTATTTGACCACTCGATGACTGTCAGGCCTTCCAAATAAAAATACTCCTCAAAACCGAGGTCTGCAACCTCGCCGGCATCCTGTAAACGGAAAAAATCCATATGGTACATGGGGATTCGCCCTCCATACTCATGCAGAATGGCGAATGAAGGACTGGTGACATAGCAATTGTCGGGTACCTCAAGTCCACGGGCAATAGCCTGGGACAGGGCTGTCTTGCCCGCTCCGAGATCACCGTCGAGGCATATTACGTCACCTGGTTGAGCCAAGCTTCCAAGGAGCCTCCCCAGTTTTTCCGTATCGCCGATAGTATTTATCTGAATTTGCATCGTATCCATAATATTCCTGCTCAATTTCCATAGATTACGATGTATGCCATGTCTTTCTCTGAATAGCATCAAAATTTTTCTCCTGCCTTAGCTCCGGCAGGCGGATAAAAGGGCTCTTGCCCTGAGGCGTCCTCAGGATTAACCGGATATCATCGCAAGAACTGGCAAAAACAAGTTTTTTTTGAGGTGTTGAAACAAATTACCCCGTTAGGGATTGATGGCTGACAATCCTTAACGGGGTTCAAAAAATTTCAAATACTCTACTTATCTAGAGATCAGTTCATTCTACTGACCTTATCTGCTTGTAATCCTTTATCCGTTTTAGCGATGGAAAATTCAACAGCTTCTCCCTCCTCGAGGCTGCGAAAGCCCTCTCCAAGAATGGCGCTGTAGTGAACGAAAACATCAGATTCACCGTCCGGCCTTTCCAGAAAACCATACCCTTTACTTGCATTAAACCATTTTACTTTGCCTCTAACACGTTCTGCAGACATATTACACCCCCCCAGGTAAAGAAGAATAGTACCACAAATGTCCATTAATTACATGGCCCTATTCTTGTTAAAAATGAGGTTCCCTAACACTTAGGAAACATATACATATATTATCAACAAACTTAAAAGGAAGTCAAGAAAGATCGGCACATTTGCACAAGTACGGGGAGTTGTTCATCACAAAGGCAATAATTTTAATTTTAATGATTGACAACTTTGGATATAAATAATTGGAATGAATTACAATAGAGCAGCAAAAACTCGGAAGAGTAAAACTTTTCAGGATAACTTTATTTAGGCATAAAGTTATCCGGTACGCCATGTACGTACAAATGTAATCGTTCACCGGTACACATCAAAAGATCGCATAACCCGAATCTCTAACCGTTCTCCAGCACTCCAGGTTCGTTCAAGCAGGCCTCGGAGCTGCCGTCAAACCCAGCCCTAAAGAGGATTTTCACGATACGTTCATCGTAGATACTCTGCTGAATTTTTCTGTCCAAGCGTCCTTTTCTGCAAAGGTTTTTTCCCCATGTGAAAGGATGCAAATATTCTTATCAACCCCTTTAACTGAAAAGGCTGCTGGGTATCAGATTGACCGAAACGGAGGTAATACCGGGAACCTTCAAAACCTTTTCTCTGAGTACGTCGGATATCTTCGTATCGGCATAGGATGAGACTTGAACGGAAACCTCTATTGATTTCCCCCTGGCGATAACTTTACAACTCGGATATTCATCTATGAGAGCGGCCCTGATGCCGGCCGCGAGTGTCAGATCTTCAATGGCCTGTTGCGATTCAGCTGTGGCTTTGAATTGCGGTTTTCCCACCGCTTCACAGATAAGATCAACGGCATCGTCAATGGAAAGTCTATTGATATGAATTACCAAATCATACAAATTAATATTCGTCGTATCGACTCCATAGAGCTGAAAACTCCAATTTTTTCGTTCCCGGTCGTCATTTTCTAAAAATTTGATTGCTTGCTCCCTGCTGAAATTATCCTTCTTAATCAACTCAGCAACACGGTCTTCCATATTGGCGATAATTCGTACTTTTAAAAGATGAGAGATATTCTTGGCGAAGAAATGTCCTGCCAGCCCATGGTAAACCAAATTATCATCTTTAAAGTAGTTAAGGATCTCGGCCGCCACATAGCTGATATATCTTTGCTTTTCAAAGGAAAATCGCTCCAGAATCGATGGTGCATCGTGGATTGCATGATTCAGCTTTTTCAAGGGGATCTGGAAGTCCTTGGATGCTTCGAGTATGACTTCACGGGATACGCTGCGATAGCCAAGCCGCATGGCAACCTTTTGAGCCACCTCTTTACCTTTGCTGAAAGAACCCCTTGAGATTGTAATAATTGCCATCTGTATATCCTCCAATAAACAAGATTTAATAAGGAGTGAGCTACGAATCATGTAACCAAAACAAATGTACATCCATTCTCATCATTCTAGCATATTGCAGGGAACGAACCAACGAATTCGGAGTACCGGTTGGTATCGAGCCTGCAAACAAAGGGGGACATCGGCAATATGCCAAAGGATGGTTCCTGAGAGATCGACGTAGTTGAAAATTATATTATTCTGGCAATTCAGCTATCGTTTGTGTACTATGTCAACCCCGACGGCCTACAGCCTAAAGTCTACAGGTTTGGGCTTAAACTGACATTATGATCTTTTTCTGCAAACGGTTCGCTATAAACCAGATTCTTATTTATCTGCCGAGCAGGTAAGAATTATTCTGATCAACGAAAATATGTCAGTATATGTACTTTCACGAAATGTATTCTTCAATAACAGAAGAAGAATAATTTAATTTTCAATCGATTT
Organism: uncultured delta proteobacterium; assembly: GCA_963835305.1. Taxonomy (GTDB): domain Bacteria; phylum Desulfobacterota; class Desulfobulbia; order Desulfobulbales; family Desulfocapsaceae; genus Desulforhopalus_A. The sequence continues at coordinate 213,104 of CAWIEU010000001.1, read as the reverse complement.
ACCTCCCTTTTCTAAAACGGAGCAAAAAATGGGACAAACCATAGCCGAAAAAATTTTTGCAACTCATCTTCGTGACAAACCTACGCCGGACAATATGGTACTGGATCTGGATGTAGTGATGTGCCACGAAATCACCACACCCATCGCTATCATGGATCTCATCGAAAAAGGTATGGATAGCGTTTTTGATCCTGCTAAAATCAAGGCGGTTATCGACCACGTGACCCCGGCCAAGGATTCAAAAACCGCAACCCAGGGAAAAATCATGCGGGACTGGGCCAAGCGACATCAAATTAAAGATTTTTTTGATATTGGCGCTAATGGAGTCTGCCATGCCTTATTTCCCGAAAAAGGTTTCGTCCGGCCCGGTTATACAGTGATTATGGGAGATTCGCATACCTGCACACACGGGGCTTTCGGCGCCTTTGCCGCAGGTGTTGGAACTACGGACCTTGAGGTAGGTATTTACAAAGGGGTTTGTTCTTTCCGAACCCCCAAAAGTATGAAAGTCAATATAAGCGGCACACTCCAGCCGCGAGTAACAGCCAAGGACGTTATCCTTGCAATCATAAAAAAAATCAGCGTCAACGGAGCTACCGACAGGGTAATTGAATTCACCGGACCGGTCGTTGATTCTTTTTCGATGTCAGCCAGAATGACCTTATGCAATATGGCGGTTGAAGCCGGTGCAACCTGCGGCATCTGCCTTCCCGATAGAGTGACTGCGGAATATCTCTGGCCATTTATCAAGAGCGATTATGCTACTATCGATGCCGCTGTGACCGACTATAAAAAATGGCATTCCGATAAAGATGCGGTTTACTCCGAAACGATCGAACTTGATGTCAGTGCCCTGGTCCCCCAGGTGACCTATGACTACAAGCCGGATAAGGTCAAGGATGTCTCTGCCATGTCGGGTACCCCGATCGACCAAATCTATATCGGATCCTGCACGAACGGCAGAATTGAAGATTTACGCGATGCCGCAGAAATACTCAAAGGCAGAAAATTAGCCGCCGGAGTGAGAGGCATTGTTACCCCGGCCACACCTGATATCTATAAAATGGCTCTTGAGGAAGGGATTATAAAGATCTTTATGGATGCGGGATTCTGTGTGCTCAATCCAACCTGCGGAGCCTGTCTTGGTATGAGTTCGGGTGTTTTGGCAGAAGGCGAAGTTTGCGCTTCCACCACAAACCGCAACTTCAATGGACGTATGGGAAAAGGCGGCATGGTTCACCTGATGAGTCCCTTTTCTGCCGCCGCGGCTGCAGTGACGGGAGTACTTACTGATCCAAGAGAGATCAAGGAAATATAAGCAAAGGTGGTAAAAAATGAAAGCATTTGGCGGTCCAGCAATTTTTCTGGACAGAAATGATATTAATACCGACGAGATTATCCCGGCAAAGTATCTGACGGAGATCACCAAAACGGCTTTAAAGCCACATCTGCTCGAAGATCTGCTTTTGGACGGCAAACCCTTTGATAACCAAGCCGAAAAGATGACCAATGCCAGAGTAGTCGTTGGCCGGGCTAATTTCGGTTGTGGTTCCTCAAGGGAACATGCGGTCTGGGCTTTTGAGGTAAACGATATAAACGTTGTTATTGCAGAGAGTTTTGCCAGAATATTCCGGCAAAACATGTTCAACTGCGGAATTCTTGCTGTGGAGCTTGATAAAGAGCAGCTCACTACTCTCTTTGCTATGCAGGGAAATGTTGCGATAGGAGTTGATCTGGAAAACAGCAGACTGACAGCATCTTCAGACCATCCTGAACAGAAGGAAGTTATCTGTTCGTTTCATCTCAATTCCTTTGATAAGGAACTGGTTGCAGCCGGTGGCTGGCTTACCTACGCTGACCAGAAGTACTAAAGCAATACTAAAAACAGCAAAAAGCCATGCTTTGGCGAATTTTAACAAAGCATGGCTTTATTTTCTTTTTGATTACAGTTATTTATAGTCCGGCTGCCTGCAACTGTTCGACAACTTTTTTCTGCTGGTCCGTCAAATCTTTGGGAACTTTGACTCCGATTCTAACGTAAAGGTCTCCACGTTCGCCCAAGGGGCCGACAGGAAGCCCATATCCTCTAATCCTCAACCGGGAATCATGTACTGTTCCCGGAGCAACCTTCACCATAAATTTCTTGCCTTCCAAAGTTTCCACTTCCATCTTGGTACCGAAACAGGCTTCACTGAAAGAAATCAATTTTTGTACAATAAGATCGTCTCCACTTCTGGAAAAAGTGTCATTAGGAGCTATCTCAACCTTCAGGTACAGATCTCCCGGAGGGCCACCGTTTTTTGAGGGTCCGCCCTTTCCCTGTAGCCGTAATTTCTTTCCTTCTTCAATGCCCTTTGGAATCTTTACAGAAACATTGTGAGGAGCGCCATTTTTTCGTAAGGTGATTGTTCTCTCAGCTCCATTAAGCACATCTTCGAGGGTAACATTGATCTGGTAGGTCATGTCCTGCCCTTTTTCAGGGGCTGTTTGGCAACCTCCGCATCCACCGCCGTTACCCTGACTGAAAAATGAATTAAAGCGCCCGTTCCCCCCCATACTTGATCGAAAATTAGCAGATTGTCCGGAGCCGCCTACTCCAAACTGCCTTAAAATATCGTTAAGGTCGAATCCTCTGAAAATATCTTCCTGTGAATATCGTTGATGGAAATCGGTGGAGCCATAAAGATCGTACTGCTTTTTCTTCTCAGGATCCGACAGGACAGCATATGCTTCGCTTATCTCTTTAAATTTTGCCTCGGCCTGCTTATCTCCCTTATTTTTATCAGGATGATATTTAAGTGCTAGTTTTCGATATGCTTTTTTAATTTCGGTGGGGGTGAAATCTTTTTTAGCCCCGAGAGTCTTGTAGTAATCCATGGCGACAATCTAATCTAAATGAACAGAAATAAAGAAAAACAATATGCTATTCGTGCTTCAATAATAGGACTTGTTATGTGTGCAGTCAACCGCGATTTCTGGTTTTGGGAAACTGATTACGACACAAAAAAGGAGCAAATTCCATGATGAAATATTACCCCTCTTTCCAGGATTCATAACGGTTAGATAAAGTTCGCTCCCCTTGTTCAGAAGGGAACATCCTCACCGGTGCCGCTTCCTCCCATCGCTCCACCAAAAGGTTCGGGCGGCAGTGGCGGCTCTTCAAAACCTCCCCCACCTCCTTCACTGCCTCGGGGAGTCAGATTTTGAATGGTATTGGCAATAATCTCAGTGGTATACCTGTCATTACCGTTTTGATCCTGCCATTTTCTGGTCTGCAGGCGCCCTTCAACATATATTTTTGAACCTTTTGAGAGGTAGTTGCCGCAATATTCAGCAGTTTGCGCCCAGACGATGACCCGATGCCATTCCGTTTCATCCTGCAGATTGCCATCTTTATCTTTCCATTTTCTGCTGGTTGCCAATCGCAGAGTGGCAACAGCGGTTCCGCTTTGAGTATAGCGCATTTCAGGATCCGCGCCTAAATTGCCTATCAGTATTACTTTGTTTACCATGATACAATCCTCTATTTTTTTAATGAGTTATAAAAACATGTACAATATTGGATATAGCCAATATACGCGAGAATAGCGAAAGAACAAGATGATTTTGCATAATATCGGAATGGTCGGCCAGGAAAGAAGCTTAGCAGCCCCGGACTGACTGGTCCAGCATCTTTGGTAATCCACCTTTGGCGGCAGGAATAAATCCCATCACCTCCTGCCAGATTTCATCACTTTCCATGCAGAAGTAGATACAGGTAGTCCGAGCAGCCTTTTGTTTCAATCGAGCATAGAGAACTTTATAGAGTTCCACCCTGTTTGGGCGAAAATACCGGGATTTGCCGTCGAGTCCCTGAATAAACTCATTGAAATAGATTTTTGAAGCGGGAAACCTCTTGATGCCTATCTCCTTCAAACTCGGAAGAAAGCGCAAGGCGCCAAGTGATATCCAAACAATCGCCTGCGGCGGCACAATCTCGAACAGCTTATCTATGGTATCCGCATAGCCTTGCTGCCAGCCGGGATGATCAACGATGGGATCAAAATGGAAAGCCAGTTTATAGCCCCATTCGGCGCACTGTCTTGCGGCCACCAGTCTTTCCTTAAGGGTCGCGGAACGAATTTCCTGGCTTTTCATGATGACAGGACTATTCAATGACCAGGCGATGATCGTCTTACCTTTATGTTCAAGGTCTGCCAGGTTATCTATTACCGCGCTTTTTGTTTTCAGCTCGAGTACGGCATTGTCCCATTGCCCCAGAAAGGGCACGAGCTTGCGGCTTAACGCAGTCAACCGGTCGATTGCCAGGGAATCGGTGAATTCTCCGGTACCGATACGAAAAAATTTTCCGGGATTTGCTGTGAGTGATTCGGTAAGTTCCTTGAACAGTTGATCCGTATTTACATAAAATGTGAGCCAGGGTGTATTCAGGTAAGCCTGTAAGATGCAGTACACACAATCAATCGGGCAATTTGTACCGGTATTGAGCACCTGGTAATCACAACACTGATATTCCCGTGTTCCAGGGCAGGGTTTAAAAAAAACGCCCCTGTTATTGCTGAGATACAATTGCCGTTTACCAGCAGAGAGATTTACTGCATAGTCATCGGCCAGATTGTTTGGTTTCTGTCTTTCCGGTACTACTGTCCAGGGAAGTTTTGCACGGTTGATGATCTCCTGTGTGTAATCAAGATGCAGACAGGATTCATCGACATAAATTTTAGTAATATATGAGGACGGATCCTTCCAGGTATGATTCAGCATTGCGATAGCTCCTCAATAATTGGAAATTTTTTTATGGCCATATCCTCGTATACAGTTATCAGGTCGAGGTAAAAATTGCCGAGCTCCGGCTTGTTATGTTTCAGGCAACCATTGCCGAATATGGTGGCCTTTTTCTTAAACTCATTTAAGGCCATGAGATGTTTTTTACAGTCCAGCACATCCGAATCCAGAAGTTTTCTGAGGCTGTATATCCTCATTTGGTCCATGCCGAGTCTGTATTGAACGGACACCTGATCATCCCGGCCACCCTCTTTCACGGTAAGCGGTTTATCGATTAAAAGAAAAGGAAAAGTACAGCTTACCCTCAGCCACAGATCATAGTCTTCGCAACATCGCAGGGTTTCATCGAATAATCCCACCTGATCAAAAAGTGTCTTTTTCAGCATAACTGTCGACATACCCACTCCACAAAGCTCCAGACAATGGTTAAAGATTTCTCCATTGCGGGGGGCATGTTTTCTTTTCTGATTCAAATGCTTCCCGCTCCTTAACCATCTCTCACGAGTATGGCTGATTCGACAGGTGGAATTATCGGCTAAAAACTGATATTGTAATTCGAGCTTCCGCTTGTGCCAGTGATCATCGGAATCGAGAAAAGCAATGAACGGAAATTTCGCCTTGCTTATGCCCAAGTTGCGTGCTGCGGCAGGTCCTTTGTTTTGCTGGTGATACATGCGAAAAGGAATTTTTGCCAACCCCCCAAGGACTTGAAGCAAAACACGGGTACCGTCCGTGGAACCGTCATCGACAACAATTATTTCGGAACATTGTACTGTCTGGCGTAATACGGAGGCAACTGCGCGTTCGAGCAACGAGCTCCTATTGTACGTTGGGATAATTACTGATACCGGGCAGCGATCCATCACTCGTGGGTTTGTTAGCAGAAATATAAAAAATTTATTACATATGGCAATTCTCGTTGCCTATATTGTATACTATAAAATTTGAAAAAATATACTCCTTCCATGACGGAAGTTTCAATTTTGATTTAACGGTTCCAGAATGACCACTGAAATATTAATAAATGCTACAAGCTATGAGGTGCGTCTTGCGCTTGTAGAAGACGGAAATCTCAGTGAATTCCATATGCAGAGGCCGACCGAAAAAGGTCTCATGGGGAATGTGTACAAGGGAAAGGTCGTCCGCGTCCTTCCTGGTATGCAGGCAGCTTTTGTGGATATCGGCCTTGAACGTACCGGCTTTTTGTATGTGGATGACGTTTGTGTTGCCTCATCTGAAACATCCGACTACAACCCTTGTATCACCGATTGCGCGAACACGCATATTCGTGCCCAGGGTCTCCATATCGAAGATATTATCAAAGAAGGCCAGGACATTCTTGTGCAGGTCAGTAAAGATCCGATTGGTACCAAAGGCGCCCGATTGACCTGTCATATAACGCTCCCTTGCCGTAACCTGGTGTTCATCCCGCAAACCGAGCATATCGGAATTTCCAGAAAAATTGAAGACGAAGAAGCCAGAAACAGGATAAAGACGCTTATTGAAGAACTCCGGCCCAAAGGAACGGGTTTTATCGCACGGACAGTCGCTGAACATGCTACCAGGGAAGAACTTGAAGCTGATATGGAATTTCTCATGCATCTCTGGGATGACATCGTTGACAAGGCGGACCATTCGGAATCACGTTCACTCATTCACAAGGATCTTGATATAGTTTTACGTTCTATCAGGGATTTTTTCACTATGGACGTGGATAGTCTGATCATCGACGATCCGATTGCCTATGAAAAACTACTCGGTCATGTAAAAACATTTGCGCCGCAATTACTCGATAAGATTTCACTCTATGAAGAAACCACGCCCCTCTTTGAATACTATAATATCGAAGTTGAAATATCCCGGGCAATCGAAAAAAAAGTATGGCTTCGTTCAGGGGGATATATCATCATCGAAAGCACTGAAGCCTTGTCGGTAATTGATGTAAACACAGGAAGATATGTAGGAAAAAGTGATCTGGCCGAGACAATTTTCAAAACTAATATGGAAGCGGCCATCGAGATTGCCTACCAGCTTCGTTTAAGAAACATCGGCGGAATTATAATCATCGATTTTATCGATATGGAAGACGATCTCCACCGAGAACAGTTGTATACCACGTTCAAGGAAGCGGTGAAAAAAGATAAAAGCAGGAATAATATTTTGAAGCTTTCTGAATTCGGCCTTGTGCAGATGACCAGAAAACGTAATAGTGAAAATCTGCATCAACTGATGTGTGAACCATGCCACTACTGCGCCGGCGAAGGAATGCTTAAATCCCGCCGTACAATTTGCTATGATATTTTCAGAAAGATCAATAGAAATGCCAAAAAACACAAGGGTGGAAATATCACACTGCAGGTTCATCCCAGGATTGCGGACTTACTGAACAACGAAGAAGAACTTACCAAGGCAAAGCTGGAGAAAGAAATCGGCAAAAGAATCATCGTCGCTCCTCAAAAAGATCTCCATATCGAAAAATACGAGGTGATATGGCAGAGATAGCCATCTCTTTCCAGTTCTCTTATACATAATTCACATAAGGACAAAGTTGTACCATGGCATTAGGTAGCAGACAAAAATCAAAAGGATCCCATTTTCTTCTAACTAGCTTTTTCATTATCCTGCTGATTGCTGGAGCAGCCATTTTTATTCTCTTTTTTGAAGGTGGAAAACCGGTTATCAACCTGAAACAACCTGCTGATTATATAGGGAAAAGTGGAGAAATAACCTATATTGTCACTGACACAAAAAGTGGTATTCACACCATTAATGTCTGGGGAATTCAGGGAGATGTAACTAAGATGTTACATTCTGAAGCCTACCCAAGAACAAAATATACCGGCGCGGTTGGTCCTCTTGAGGTGAACAGGAGTATCCCCGTTGCTGTGGAAAAAGAGGGGTTTCATGATGGGCCGATGACCATTATGATTGAAGCCACTGATTTTTCCATGCGAGGCTGGTTCTCCGGTAATAAAACCGTGGTAGAAAAGCAACTTACCGTTGATACGATACCTCCCAAAATCCAGATACTTCACAGCGAAAAATACATTTCGGCCGGTGGTACCGGTATTGTGATTTACCGATTATCAGATAAAGATAGTCTGCATGGTGTGGACTTGAATGGAAAGTTTAGTCCGGGGTTTCCTCTCCATGATGGAAAAGACGATACTTATATTGCTTATTTCGGTCTCCCCTATGATGCTGAAAAAATCGAGAACTCTGACATCATAGCAACCGATGTGGCCGGGAATAAAACGATTATTCCATTCTCGCCCGTCTATACCCATGCCAATCAAAAACATGACACTATCACCATAAGTGATGGTTTTCTCGATAAGAAAATTCCTGAGTTTCAACAATACTATCCCGATTTACAAGGCAAGGAAATTGACAAATATCTCTATGCCAATTCCACGATAAGAAAGGAAAACAACAAAAAAATCAGTGAATTATGCAATAATCCCGAGCCTAAACGTTTATGGAAAGGCTACTTTCTACGTATGCCGGGAAGTGCCAGGGCGGGATATGCCGATCATAGGACCTATTATTATAACGGCAATGCCATCGATCAGGAGGTCCACCTCGGTATGGATATCGCCTCAACCGCAAGGGCGGAAGCGAGAGCTGCCAACAGTGGAAAAATAGTCTACGCCGATTACCTGGGAATATACGGCAACATGGTGTTGATTGATCATGGACAGGGTGTATTCAGTCTCTATTCTCACCTGAGTCAAATAAATGTTGCCCCAGGGGATGTGGTTGATCAAAATGCGGTGCTTGGCTTAACCGGAACAACAGGCATGGCAGGAGGCGATCACCTGCATTTTTCCATGCTGGTAAATGGTGTGTTTGTGACACCGAAAGAATGGTGGGACCCGCATTGGATCGCCGTGACCATTGATGAGCCGATTACTGATTCGAAATTTTAATTTTTTCGTAACAACAGCGCAAGAAAAAGTGGCACGCAGAAGAGAGTAGAATCCCACGTGTCACTTGCACTGTCAGTCTTCATAATCATAATCGGGATGTCCACACAGTGAACAACGAAGAGTCTGGTCATGATTGTCAAAAATCCATTCCCATTTTTTCTCGGTTATCATGGACTCTTCTTCTACTGCGCAGGTAATGCAGACCCACTTATCTCCGTCTTCCGTTTCGAATAAATGCATGGTTCACCTTCTTTAAATAGTCGTATGATAGCCCGGATGGGCATGAATACATTCGGCGGGATATTTCAAAATTCCTACCGATAAGAATCACCTCTTATACAGCATCTCCATAGAAAACACAAAATCAGCTTTTAATTATTTTCCCGGGTCTAAGCGCCTGAAAAAGAAATTATGAAATTTTTCCTTAAACCCCCGCAGCTTCTCTACAGCTATCTTGCAACAGAAATGCTTGGACCTTTCTTTGCAAGCTTTCTCATAATGAATTGTGTCTTTTTCCTGGTTAAGCTTATCCCTTTTCTGAATTTTGTACTTGATCTTAACATTGGTTTTGCGGACTTTATACGACTTTTCTCTTATCTTTTTCCAAATATTTTTCTCTATTCTATTCCCATGGCAGCCATGATGGGTGTTACCATCGGTTTTGCCAGATTGTCGAGCGACTCGGAGATACTGGCTCTGAAGGCAAGTGGAATCAGCATGTATCAAATCCTGCCCCCGGTAATCATTGTTGCAGCGCTCATCGCCCTGCTGACAAGTTTTATCTCAATAAAACTTATTCCAAGCAGTGCCGTGGCCATGAAACAGCTTTCCTATGAGCTGCTGAAAGAAAAAATCAGCAATGGTATCAAAGAGCACGTTTTTACTGAGGCCCTCGGAGATGTTGTCGTATTCGTTGAAAAAATAGATAAAACCACGGGGGAATGGAAGAACGTGTGGGTCTCGGATATGCGAGGAGCGGAAAATCCCACAATCACCATGGCATCCACCGGAAATATGAGCAGCAGTGTCGAAAATATGATGGTTTCCATCGTACTTAGGAACGGCAGTTTGCATAAGCCAGGTAATGATAGCGCTCAAATCGTCCAGTTCGGTCAATATCGTATCAATATTCCACTGCATCTTCCCGAAACAAAAGCCACCAGGCAGAAAAAATCAGCACTCACCATGGAAGAGTTGCGACAAGAGGCGCAGCAACCCAATATAGATATCGAAAACAAGCGCAAGGTACTCATAGAATTTCATAAAAGGCTTGTTTTACCGGTTGGTTGCCTTATGATAAGTCTGCTGGGACTCCCCCTCGGATTGCAGGCGAGACCCGGCAAAAAAGCCATCGGTATTCAGGCTGGACTGGCTATCTTTGTCCTCTATTATATCTTTTTTACCTTTGGCAAAGCCTTAGCGGAAGAAGGAACTCTGCCGGTCTGGTTGGCGATGTGGAGTCCCAATATACTATTTTTCTGCCTGGCTATTTTCTGGATAATCAGAGTCGCCAACGAGCAGCCTCTTATTCCGGTAGTACTTGCTGCTTTTCTGTTGAAAATCAATGCTGCGATATCCTCACCGTTGAAAAAGATATGCCAGGGAGCATTCTCCATCCTGAGAGGAAAATCAGAAAAGATTTCTCGCCATGAAGAGAAGCCCTTGCTGGAGACTGCAAGCGCAATAAGAGGTGATGCCGAAAGTATGACGTTTCATCTGCCTACATGCAAAAATTATGATTGTCTTCATTGCACCCTGGAATTCAAAGATATTCACGTGGCCCGAAAAGCCGGATTTGAACCGTGCGAAATCTGCAAGGAACTTGTAGATGATGATCTCGTAAAAAGTCATCGAAGTTGCTGAGATGGACTCTGGAAAAAACTCAATAAACTAGGCATAGTATCTGAAACGAGGATTTGACAGTACATTTAGTACGGCAAATTCTTATTTCAGATCTACAACGACGCAGATCGAGCCTTTTACGAGTGAGTCCATCATAGATGATCAAACACTAACTGCCACCTTCAACAGACTAACCTGACCTGGACCAAAGGAGAGTTTTATGAAATTGCCCACCGCCCTGGAAATGCAAAATCTTGATCATTCGGCAAGTGAAATTTTTGGGATTCCAAGTATCGTCCTCATGGAGAATGCCGGTCTCGGAACGGTAAGAATGATCGAGAAGGAACTGGGACCCTGCAAAAACACCTTTGCCCTGATATTCGTAGGTCCCGGTAATAATGGTGGGGATGGATTGGTTATTGGTCGACATCTGTATCAACGTGGTTGTCAACCTGTCTTCTTTTTCCTGGTAAGTCCTGATAAGCTTAAGGGAGATCCCGCCGTTAATCTCCAAATCATCAAAAAACTCAAGCTCCCCTTCCATGTAGTGGACAATACCGCTAGAGTGGAAACTATCCCTGTTTTGTACAAGCACTTCGAATCTAGAGGCTTACCTTGCTACGCCATAATTGACGCGATCTTCGGCATAGGTCTTTGCCGGGAAGTCAGCGATCATTTTGCCGACACCATAAATCTTATAAATACTTCGGGGTTTGGTCATAAATCTCCAGTAGTTTCAGTAGATACTCCATCAGGGATGGAATCTGATACCGGCAAGATATTGGGAACATGTGTACGAGCCGACTATACTGCAACATATTGCTGCGCGAAACCGGGCCACTTCATCCATGGCAGTTCATCGTGGACCGGCAAGCTGGAGATTATTGATATCGGCATTCCACCCGAAGCCATTCAAAGAGCCAACATAGCAACAGAGCTCGCCACTGCCGATACTTTCACCACCTTGTCCCAACCGTTGCGAAGAAAACAGGCTTCCCACAAAGGCAGTCACGGTCATCTTCTCATTCTGGCAGGCTCGACGGGAAAAACCGGTGCCGCCATTCTCGCAGCCCAGGGTGCTCTGCGTAGTGGTGCAGGTCTGGTTAGTCTTTGTGTTCCTCACAACCTCAATAATATTTTCGAAACCAGGCTTATCGAGGCTATGACGGTTTCTTTGCCAAATAGTTCAGGTTTCCTGTCGATTAATGATTGGGATTTAATTTCAGAAACCTTACAGACGAAAGAAACGATAGTCATTGGACCTGGTATCGGTCAGGATCCTGTCACTGCTGAACTGGTATTGCGCATTTACCTCTCCGTTAAGTGCCCTCTTATTCTTGACGCCGATGCTTTGAATATCCTTGCAGCTAATCGGGATAAACTTCACGCACCTGCCGGACCCAGGATTTTAACTCCGCACCCCGGCGAACTCGGAAGGTTGCTTAACAAATCGGCAGAGGATATTCAGGCTAATCGACTCGATGCCGCGAAACTTGGCTGCGAACTTTGTAAAAACGACCTTCACGAAATTGTTCTGATTCTAAAAGGGGCAGGCACCATAATCGCCGGCAGTGACGGATCGACCATTATCAACACCACGGGCAATCCAGGGATGGCAGCCGGAGGAATGGGAGACGTTCTTAGCGGAGTATTAGGCGCCCTGGTTTGCCAGGGATTGTCCCCTTTAAATGCTGCTGTAGCTGGTGTGTATCTGCATGGTGCGGCGGCAGATCGACTCTACGATAAATTTGGTTCGGGGTTTCTCGCCTCAGAGGTGGCGGATATGATCCCGGCGGTTGTCAGAGACCATCTGATGGAACATTAATGTTGATTTTCACCACTCTATCGGTTGGATATGGTGCTTTTGCAGATATTCATTACACTTCACGAAAATACCGGAACCCAAAAAGCCGCGATGAGCTGAAAGAGGTGATGGATGGCTGGTTGCCAGGATAAGGTGTTTACTACGGTCGATGATGGCCGCCTTTTTTTGCGCAAAAGAACCCCAGAGCATAAAAACGACATTAGTTTTTTTCTTTGAAATAGTTCGAATTATATCATCGGTAAGTTGATGCCAGCCGAGGTTAGCATGGGAATTAGGACGCTTTGCCACAACCGTCAAACTGGCATTTAGCAACAAAACCCCTTGAACAGCCCATCTGGTAAGATCACTGTCGGTACTTACTTTTCTGCCTTCATACACACTGTTGTTCACTTCCTGAAGGATATTGCGTAGAGATGGAGGAATTGGAACCCCATTCTTCACGGAAAAGCATAAGCCATGAGCTTCAGGCCCTCTTCCTGGGTATTCGTTGAAGTAGGGATCCTGGCCTATGATCACTACTTTGGTTGCCTCAAGACCGGTAAGTCGCATCGCCGCAAAAACGTTTTCCCGCAGAGGGAAAACGCGATTGCCCTTTTCCGAATCTGCATAAGCCCGTTTAACCAACTCTTTGTGTAATCCTTCTTGCATCAGAGGAACATTCTTTTCCCAAAGAGCGTGTTCTTCTCCCCCCTGTCCCAATTTAAGCTCCATTGTATCTATTCGAAATTACAAATTACCCAGGTCAAAACTCATATATTCAAATATATGATGTACTGAAGAAGCGGTTTTTATCCTTCGATGCTGTTATATTTAGCTTGATGATGCAATTTTTTGATCGTTTCCACAATCTTATCCAAGGCAAACGTTCTGGAAATATTGCAATTTGTCATAACCTGCCGGCCCATGTTTTTATAATAGCACTCGTCTTCATTGAGGATGATTTGGGTTCCCCCATTTTTAATGAGGATGGACATGCCTCTGTCACCATCCTTTTCATCGCCGGATAAGATTATCCCTGCGGTCCGTTTTTTAAAGATGGTACTGACTGATGCGAGCAGAATGTCCAGCGCGCCCCCCTTTAAAGACCCCTTTGGCACCTTTTGCAGGGTCAACTGGGCGCTATACGGTTTAATGCTCATAAAGTCTGAACCGGAGGCAATATAACAATTGCCTCCTTCAATATTAACACCCTCTCTGGCTCGAATAACTTTTATCGCGGAAATTGCATCAAGATATTCAGCAAAGCCATTGACATGTTCCACCTTTTGATGAACAACAGCGATCAAAGCGCCACCCATATCAGGGTCAAGTCGGGGAATTATTTGCAGCAAATTCAAAAAACAGCCTTCCCCTCCTCCAAGAACGGAAATATAGTTATTCCGGCGATAGTGGGACTGGGTGGACAAACTGAGTTCGATGGTATCTCCACATTGGGAGCAAGTAATATTATGAACAGGTTGGGATCTTGTTATAGATACATTCTCACGATTTCCGCACTCTTCACAGAACACTACTCTTTGCTCCACGTCCGGTGCGGTACTTTTTGTTGATGGCGTCCCAAAAACCGGTTCTGTTGCCTTAAGTTTTACAAGAGCGGCTTTTTTTACCTTGTCAATAAGCAGTTTTTTATGATTTATCAGGGTACTCTTCTGAAAAATGAAGTCCTTGCAGACAAAATCCACCGCACCATTTTTCATAGTGTCGAAACATCGAGCTGTCCCTTTATCGGTAAGACTGGAAAACATAATGGTAGGGGTAGGCCGGTGAATCATGAGATGCTGCAAAGCCGTCATGCCATCCATAAGGGGCATTTCCATATCCAATAAAATAACATCCGGCTTTGTTTTGAGCACCATATCGAGCGCCTCAATTCCATTCTTAGCCTCTCCGACAACATGAAAGTCTTCGCAATCGTTAAAAATGTCTCCTAAAAATTTACGGAATACAAGCGAATCGTCAACAATAAGTATTGATATTTTTGACGAGCTATTCCATTTTTTTTCTGGTTGCATAAAAAATTTCCACTCAAAAGTTATCCCCGGCAATCATGCCGATTACAGGATATTTTTTCAACTTTTTCCGCTTGGTAGAGCCTATTTTTTTGGATATAGTCGATGACGGATCCCGGCACATAAGATTGCATCGATTTTCCTTTTTTTATCATATCTCTGATGGCCGATGAGCTGTAATCTTCCGGGGTCTTTTTTAATATATAAATATCTTTTTTGCCATCATGCCCTAGCCAGGATCCTTCATTTTCATTATACCCCAGTTTTTTCAACAAATTGGCTAGTTGTTTACTGTTATACCCTTTCCTTTGAGAGAGAATGATATGCACCGAGTGTAAAATCTCCTGATGTGATTTCCAGGTCAAAATATCGAGGAATGCATCAGCCCCCATGATAAAATGCAAGCGGCAATCATGTCCATACCGTCTATTGAGCTCATGAAGTGTATCTATCGTATAGGAAGGTTTTGGCAGGGTGGCTTCGATTGGATCACATTCAAAATCACCAGTGCCTTCACAGGCCAACATAAGCATCGCCAGTCTGTGCCTGAAAGATGTAACGGATATGCCGTGTTTGTGCGGAGGCTGAGCTGAAGGAATAAATACAACTTTATCCAGTCCACATTCTTTAAGTGCCGCCTCTGCCAGTTGTACGTGACCGAAATGGACGGGATTAAAAGTTCCTCCAAGCAGGCCGATTTTTTTCAAAATCACACTCTAACCTGTCCCTGCCCGTAAATGACGAATTTCCGGGTCGTGAGCTCTTCAAGCCCCATTGGGCCATAGGCATGAAGTTTTGTAGTACTGATACCTATTTCAGCGCCTAGGCCGAGTTGCCCGCCATCATTGAATCGAGTTGAGGCATTGACCATAACTGCCGAGGCATCAATTTCGGTAACAAACCTTTGGGCCGTAGTATAGTTTTCAGTGACGATTGATTCGGTATGTTGCGAGCCGTACGCCCGAATGTATTGTTTTGCCTCTTCAAAATCCCGGACAACCTTCACACAAAGTATCAGATCTAGAAATTCAGTCCCCCAGTCCTCCTCGGTGGCTTTATGTATTCGACTGGCAATTTTCACACTGTCCTGACAACCGCGCAGTTCAACTCCCATCGCTGTCAGCTTCGCGGTAATTTTTGGCAGGAAAACCCCAGCCACATCGCTATGAACTAAAAGTCCTTCAAGCGCGTTACAGACGCCCGGGCGATGGGTTTTAGAATTAATAATCAGAGGGATAGCCTTCTCCAGATCCGCATCTTTATCCACATAGATATGGCAGACACCTTTGTAATGTTTAAGTACTGGAATTCTTGAAGCTTGTGTGACGAATCGAATGAGTCCCTCACCTCCACGTGGGATTACAAGATCAATATACTCCTCGAGTGTCAGCAGGTGATTAATCGCCAGTCTGTCGGTAACAGGAATTATCTGCACCGCATTTTTATCGATGTTATGGGCGGTAAGCGCCTGTTGAATAATATCTGCAAGAGCCATATTCGAGTGAATAGCTTCCGAACCTCCTCTTAAAATTACTGCATTGCCGGCTTTGAGACAAAGAGCAGCTGCGTCAACAGTAACATTGGGACGGGATTCATAGATCATGGCAATGACCCCGAGCGGAACCCGCATTCTTCCGACCTGCATGCCATTAGGACGTTTCACAAAATTTTCAATTGCTCCGACCGGATCCGGTAAAGCGCAAAGCTCATGCAGCGCAGTTATCATCGAATCAATTACCCCGTCGGATAATCGAAGTCGATCCAACATGGCTTGAGACAACCCTTTGGCCTTGCCAAACTCGAGATCCTTGTTGTTTTCCGCCTGAAGTTGTGGCCTATTTTTAACGAGGAGGTCGGCCAATGTCGCTAAGGCACTATTTTTTGTCTCGGTGGAAAGTGCCATCAGGGTCGTAGAGGCATCTTTTGCGCTTTTTGCCAATTCGCTAATAGTATGTTCAAGTTCCATTTTATGGATCCTTTTGTAAGAAAATGCCGGCAATTTTGCTTCGTCAGGAAAACCTAGTCCGGCAGCTTACAAGTCAGGCAGCTTACTATTGATCCCCGCTAAAGGTTATTACCTGTAGATGACCAGCGGAGACGAAAGCACTTATCTGATCTTAATATTATATTGCAATTTCCGGGGATTAAAGGACGACCAGATTATCCCGATGTAATACCTCGTCACTATCCTTTATGCCCAATACCTTCTCGATACTGTCTGAGCACAGAACTTTAATTTTTCCGCCGTTTTCAGAAGATCAGGATCACGATGCCAACCTTAACAACAACTTGCTTTGCTTTATCAAAAAGAGTCTGCCGATAAAACAATCCGTCTTCTAGTGCAATTTCCGAATCCATTCAGA
Organism: uncultured delta proteobacterium; assembly: GCA_963835305.1. Lineage (GTDB taxonomy): Bacteria > Desulfobacterota > Desulfobulbia > Desulfobulbales > Desulfocapsaceae > Desulforhopalus_A. The sequence goes on along the minus strand of CAWIEU010000001.1, from coordinate 196,351 downwards.
GTTGAACCGAGAGTAAGAGTTGTAAAAAATCAGAAAATGAATTGTTATCAATGGCTGATTACCTCAGGACGGAAAACTTAATTCAGAACAATTCATAATTCAGTTAATTCGTATCACCACTTCTCTGTTCCAGGGTTTCTACGACAAGTTTCTTCAGAGAATCAATCCCTTCTCCAGTGACACCTGAAACAGTAATAACATTTTGTCCCAATTGTTGGAAATAGTTTTCCAATTTTTTAAGAGTTGCTTCGTCGAGCAAATCCCGTTTATTTAATACCAAGATCTGAAATCTATCGGCAAGTTCCTCTTTGTACAAGAACAATTCACTTGATATTGTTTCAAAATTTTTTATAACATTTTCGTCGGCCGCATCAATTACGTGGAGAAACATGCTTGTCCGTTCGATATGCCGAAGAAATTTGTGACCCAATCCTATTCCATTGTGTGCACCCTCAACAAGCCCGGGAATATCGGCGATAATACAAGGTTTAAAAAATTTGTACTGCAATACCCCCAGTTGCGGTTCCAGAGTTGTGAACGGATAGGAAGCAATTTTCGGATTTGCTGAGGAGAGCATTGACAAAAGAGTTGATTTGCCTGCATTAGGTAATCCCACCAGGCCAATATCAGCAATGAGTTTCAACTCAATTTTCAGCCAGAACTCCTCACCGGTCTCTCCATTGGTGGCAATTCTGGGGGTACGGTTCGTTCCACTTGCGAAATGAGGATTTCCCATTCCTCCGGAACCACCTCTTGCAACAATAACGGATTCACCATCTACAGCGATATCAGCTAGAATTTCGCCGCTTTCCGCATCTTTGATCACCGATCCCACGGGCACCTCGATTATACAATCTTTTCCAGAGCGGCCATGCATATCCTTGCCCTTGCCGTGTTCTCCCCTTTCCGCTTTAAAGTGAGATCGAAATCGAAAATCTATAAGTGAATTCAAGGAGTTTTTCGCCCGAATCAGAACATTGCCACCTTTACCTCCATCACCGCCATTCGGGCCACCTTTGGGTACATATTTTTCCCTGCGGAAACTGACACAACCGTTACCGCCATCACCAGCTTTCACAAAAAATTTTGCTTCGTCAATAAATGCCATGACATTTCCTACAGGACCTCGGTTTCTGAAAGCCTGAATAAAAAAACTCGACCATCAATTCACGATTGAGGTCGAGTTAAAATTTTTTGGAGTGGCCTGCCCGCCGCAACTCACCCCAAGACACTGTTCAATATAACTAATGCGAACAAGCGGAACTAATGAAGTCAACAAACTCTTTACATAAATAATCAGAAAAGAATTTAAAGAACCTGATCAGGCCACAGGATAAATACTGACTCGTTTTTTGTTTTTACCAAATTCTTCGTATTTGACAACGCCCTCAATCTTGGCAAAAAGTGTGTAATCCCGGCCACAACCAACGTTAGTTCCCGGATGGATTACTGTGCCGAGCTGACGAACTAAAATATTGCCCGCCTTGACAACCTGGCCGCCAAATCGTTTAACGCCCCGACGCTGACCGGCACTATCTCGACCGTTTCTTGAACTACCACCTGCTTTCTTATGAGCCATCTCCTACTCCTTTTTCCGACGGAGGTAAATCTCCCGTTGATATAGTATTGTGCCCGTAAACTGTTTTCCAACAGTAATTACGCGGAAATTTCTTCGATTTTCAATGCAGTGTATGACTGCCTGTGCCCATTTCTCAATCGATATCCTTTGCGACGCTTTTTCTTGAAAACAATTACCTTTTTGGCTCTTCCCTGTTCAGCTATTTTGGCAGTCACCTTAGCGTTTTCAAGCACAGGTTGGCCAATTTTGACATCGTCTTCGGAAACAACCATCAGCACATCTTTCAAATCTATATTGTCGCCGACATTGCCCTCGATTTTTTCCACGCGAACCTGATCACCACACGCGACTTGATATTGTTTTCCACCTGTACGGACTATAGCATACATTTATGAACCTCTTTGAGTGAATCTTCTCTTTTGTCAGAATAACCATATAACATTACAAGAACCAGACATTCAACCTGATTTTGGTATCATTGTCAACACAATTCACTCATTGTCCAGTTTTTGATGTTGACACGTTTCAGGCAGATAATCAGGCGATGGTATTCCAAACTAGCGGGTAAGGCGATCATACGGTACTGCTCAATCTCAAGCAACTTTGCCGGCTTCCCGGCCGAGCTGCAAACAAAGGATATGAGCTTAGCACAGGAACGAATCAACCGGAATATTCAAGGCGAGCTTTTTCCTTCTCCGCACGGATGGAACAAGCCCTTGAAAAAGCTGCTTTTTTTCCGTGTTTCGAAATAGACACAGAGGTTTTACCCTGTTTTCCCTGATGAGTTACCCAGCTAACCTCATATCTATTGAGCTTATCGTTGAGCCGCACACCGACTACACCGGTTCCTGAGTTACTAACGGTAACCATGTGCTTGTTGGTCCTGACTTTTCCAAGTTTTTTCTCTGTCTTGTCACGCCAGGAAATTGCGGACAGAAGGCTGGAATAGCGCCCCCCACATTTTCTGTCGGAAAAGAATTTGGAATGAGTTCTTCCAAGAAATCTCACCCTGACATACCACCCATGCGTTCTTTTAGATTCCTGATCTATCCTTGCAATATCTTTATGCTTTTCAAGCAGAATCTTTTGTTTTCTATCGTCTTCCATTAAACTACCTCAATATTGTATTGATACGAATTACTCAGTGAGGAACTCTTATCCCTCATTACAACCTACTACCACTAATGCACATTCTTAAACACTATGTGCAATTTGAAAAAACATGTTATTCTGTGTGAACAAATACACAGAACCTGACAACACTTTCCAGCAACGCTAAATAGTTCGTCAGGCACAGAATGTCAACCTTTTTTTTAGCTTGCTTAGAGCAAAAAAAACTGTTGAATTTTCGCTTTCTTCAACTACTTTTAAGAATTATTATCACCTCATGGAACCTAACATAAACAATCACATGAAAAAATGTACTTTTGAATTGTCCGAGCTTCTGTCCACCATTAAAATACTGAGAGGAAAAGATGGTTGTCCTTGGGATAAGCGGCAGACATCAACTTCTCTGCTTAAATACCTCATGTCGGAATGCGAGGAACTGGTCAACGCTATACGAAACGATGACCACAGCAATATTTGTGAAGAACTTGGGGATCTGCTCTATATAATAATTATGATTTCGGAAATACACAACGATCACGAATTGTTTCAGTTCTCTGATGTCATACAGCAAATCAACCAAAAACTCATCCGTCGTCACCCTCATGTCTTCGACGGCCAACCCTACGAAAATGAAGAGCAACTAGCGGCTCAGTGGAACGCAATCAAAGCGGAGGAAAAGAAAAAAAATAGCGTTTGACACATCCGCTCCACCTATGTATTATAGTCAGTTTTTCACTGAGAGGCAAATGTCATTCACTTTTTTTGACGTTAGCCTCATTTACGTATAATAACAATGTGTTGTTATGCCCTTCTTGCTCTTTGCCGGTAACATAATACGTGCGGGGGCCAAAAATTGCGGGAGCGAAAGTTCCGCAAATAAACATACGTCCAAAAGGAGGAACGCATGCGCAGGTACGAAACAATCTTTATTCTTCGCCCAAATGTAGGTGAAGATGAGATTAACAAGATTATTGAAAGCACAACTCAGATCATTCTCAAGGAAAATGGTACCATCCTTGAGATGAACAGATGGGGCATGAAAAAACTGGCTTATCTGATAAAGAAAGAAAGCCTGGGTTATTATGTCTACTGTGACTATGCCGGTACTCCAGCCGCCGTTGCAGAAATCGAGCGAAAATTCAGAATTGATGACAGTGTGTTAAAATATCTGACCATCAAGACTGCTTCTTCAATAACCGAACAAGGTATCGAGGAGGCGATTGCAGCTATTTCTGCAAAAGCATCCGCCAAAGTCGGGAATGAGGAAGACGGAGATATCGAAGCTGAAGATGATGATGCTGTAGAAGACGATATTGAAGAAACTGAGTAAGTAATTCGCGAGATATTCAAAAGCTTTAAACCCTGGAGGGTACTGTTATGGCACAAAGACCACAAAAAAAACTTTTCACCCGCAAAAAATCATGCCGTTTCTGTGGTGAAAAAGAACTTGTTATTAACTATAAAGATGTAAAAACACTGAGAAACTTTGTATCAGAAAGAGGTAAAATAATTCCTCGCCGCATCGTCGGCACTTGCGCTACGCACCAGCGTCAGCTGTGTGAGGCTATTAAGCAGGCAAGACAGATTGCCTTTTTGCCTTATTCGGGTTCAACCCAGGGATAAGAGACAGGTTTTTGCAGGGAAAAATTAAGGTGGATATACAGGGAAATCAACAGTCGAATATAGGAAAGATCTGCCGTAGCATTCTCCTTGTCTCGCTTATAATTGTGCTCCCCGGAATACAATGGTCCCTGTTTGGCTGGTTGCATATATTTCTGCCTCTTGTTGCCTTGTATAGTTTGGGCAAACATGGTGAATATACCGGCAAACGGTTGCTTATTACATCGATTGTAATATCCCTGTTAATATATCTTTTACTGAATAACTTTGAACTCTTTATTTTTTCTGTTGTTTTGCTGCTGTCTGGATACGTGCTCTATTTTTCAGCGGAAACGCACGATTCTCCAGCCTTGAGCGGACTGAAGAGTTCACTGGCTCTGGCTGGTGGCTGGGTGGCTATTTTCACCGTGCTTTCACTGGGGTCGGATGTGTCGGCATATGGACAGTTGATAAAATCGCTGGATGACGGCATAGGTGATGCGTTGACCTACTACCGGCAAAGCGGCGACATATCCGGTGACACTCTGGTTATGCTCGAAGCCACATTATACCGGATGAAAGCAATTATCCCGATTATTATGCCGGCGATTCTTGGAAGTTTTATTTTATTCAGTACCTGGTTTACGATGGTAGTAGGCAATATACTGTTGCTGAAAACCAGTGGCAAGGCACCATGGATAAACTTTCGCTATTGGCAATTACCGGAGAAGGTCATTTGGGTCGTAATCGGTGCAGGGATACTTGCTCTCCTGCCGATCCAGACTTTTAGATACATAGGAATCAACCTTCTCGTTTTGTTAAGTATTGTTTACTGCTTCCAAGGGCTATCCATTGCAGTTTTTTTTATGAATAAATGGAAGGTTCCCTTGCTACTCAGATCATTTTTTTATGTTATGATCATTTTTCAATCAGTTGGAACATTGATCCTGTTGTTTTTCGGAATAGCGGATATTTGGTTTGATTTTCGTAAGCTGAAGCAGGAAAACATAAATGGAAACTAATTAATGCTATTACCTGCAACGTGATAGAGATATTTTCTCGCAGGTTTATATGACCTATGGTATAGGAGTTTAATAATATGGAACTTATTTTAAAGGAAACAATCAGCTCTCTCGGTTTGGAAGGTGATGTGGTAACCGTTAAACCCGGTTACGGTCGTAATTACCTTCTCCCCCAGGGTAAAGCCGTTCAGGCTACAGCGGCAAACCTTGCTCTTTTGGAACAAAACAAGGCAGCCATTGAAGCCCGACGAGCCCAAAATCAAAAGCAGGCTGAGCAAACTGCCAAGGGTATCTCAGGCCTGACTGTAGTAATAGAACAACTTGCCGGGGTTGATGAACGACTTTTCGGTTCCGTCACCACTACCGACATCTGCCAGAAATTAGCCGAGCTCAACATAGAATTGGATAAAAAACAGATTCTTTTGAGTGAACCTATCAAAACCCTTGGCGAAACGAAGATTCAGGTCAAAGTCGGATACAACGTGACAGCTGAATTTACTGTCAATGTAGTTCCTGTTGTGGCAAAATAAGCTGCCTTGAGGGTGGCATTTCATCAACCGGCATTGTGTATCCACACTCTGCCGGAAATTTAAAAACCAAAACACACCTAGAGGCTTGACCTTCATGGTGTGTTTTTGTTTAATATTTCCATTCCGGCTAAGGGGATTTTCATAATTATCCCTTTTCGCCTCTCTTGAGTTAACCAAGCAAGACCTTCTATTTTGGCTGATAATGAACGACTTTGCGAATATACCCGACCCTGCCAAACCAATTGCTTCCACAGGAATGCCCCCACAAAATGTTGAAGCTGAACAGGCTGTACTTGGATCAATACTCATTAAGGCCGATCTTCTTGGAGCGGTTCTGGAAATTCTTGCACCACAGGATTTTTATAAAAATAATCATCGTCTTATCTACGAATCGATGATCGAGCTTTTTGAAAAAAACGAACCGCAAGACCTGCTGACCGTCTCAAATTTACTCCGAAACACCAATAAGCTGGAACAAGTTGGGGGGCCGACATATCTCGCGTCGCTCACCTCCATTGTTCCGGTAACTGCCAATGTCACCAGTTACGCGAAAATCATTCGGGAAAAATCGATACTTCGCAAACTTATCTCCGTCAACACCAGCATAGCCGCAAGATGTTATGAAGAGCAGAATGATATCGATATCCTGGTGGACGATGCGGAACAAGCCATCTTTGACATTGCAGGGTCAAAGGGAGACCAGTATTTCACTCACGTAAAGTCGATTGTGCCAAAAGCGTTTGCAACAGTCGAGCAGCTCTACAAAAGAAAAGAGCTTATCACCGGAGTTCCTACCGGCTATTCCGAAATTGATAAAATGACTTCCGGCCTGCAACGCTCCGATCTTATCATTCTCGCCGCCCGGCCTTCCATGGGAAAGACCTCTTTTGCCATGAACATAGCGCAACATGCTGCCCTTGTTGAAAAAATAGGGGTGGCGGTTTTTAGCCTGGAAATGTCCAAAGAGCAACTGGTTATGCGATTGATGAGTTCAGTAGGCAGAATAGATTCCCAACGAATCAGGACCGGAAAACTATACAGTGAGGATTGGCCCAAACTTACACGGGCGGTAGGCATGCTGTCGGAAGCACCGATTTTCATTGATGATACGCCTGCCATTTCAGTTTTGGAAATGCGAGCCAAAATCAGAAGACTTGCTTCCCAGCACGATATAGGACTAATTGTCGTGGATTATCTGCAGCTCATGCGCGGCCGCAACACCGAAAACAGAACTCAGGAGATCAGTGACATTTCACGTTCCCTGAAAGCCTTAGCCAAAGAACATAATGTACCGGTTATTGCCCTGTCCCAGCTTAATAGGGGACTGGAAAGCCGTACCGACAAACGCCCCATGATGTCTGATCTACGTGAATCAGGTGCAATTGAACAGGATGCAGACGTGATATGCTTTATCTATCGCGATGAAGTATACAATAAAGCAGAGGATAATCCGGAAAGAGGGACCGCTGAAGTAATTATCGGTAAGCAGAGAAATGGACCAACCGGCGTTGCACGATTGACATTTATCAAAGAATTTACCATGTTTGAAAACATGAGTCGTTATGATGACCGGGAAGAGTTTAACTAATGTCTGTATGCACATTCCCCTTTTTCGTATCCTCTTTATGCTCTTTTTTTCTAATCCTCTCGTGGAGAGTCTATGGTAAAAGAAGAGGGGCCGGCTCCTTCTAGATTCTTTTATTGCGTAAAATAAACCAGTTATCAAGTTCGCAGGAAACCAATAGTCACAACCCAATAACCGCATTTTGAGGCAAACCAATGACCGAAGACAGCGCCGTTTCGAATAAGTATGATTTTAAAACCATTGAAAAAAAATGGCAGACCCGCTGGGATGATGGTGAAGTTTACAAAGTAACGGAAGACGATTCGAAAGAAAAGTACTATGTATTGGAAATGTTTCCCTATCCATCCGGCAGGATCCATATGGGGCACGTTCGTAACTATTCAATCGGCGATGTGGTTGCAAGGTATAAACGAATGCGTGGCTATAATGTTCTGCATCCCATGGGTTGGGACGCTTTTGGCCTGCCGGCGGAAAATGCCGCCCAAAAAAATAACAGTCATCCCGCCACCTGGACCTACGCCAATATAGATTATATGCGCAACCAGTTGCGCCAGCTGGGACTATCTTACGACTGGACCAGGGAAATCGCCACCTGCAACCCTGAGTACTATCGATGGGAACAGCTGCTTTTTATCGAAATGTATAAAAAAGGCATCGTTTATCAAAAGGTCACCACAGTAAACTGGTGTGAGTCATGTCAGACTGTTCTGGCCAACGAACAAGTTATCGATGGTGCCTGCTGGCGTTGCGACAAGCTGGTTTATCCCAGGAAAATGAACGGATGGTTCTTTAAAATAACCGACTATGCGGAGGAACTGCTTAGTGACCTCGACCAGCTGACGGGATGGCCGGAGAAGGTATTGACTATGCAAAAAAACTGGATTGGTAAATCTACCGGTCTGACCTGTGATTTTGCCGTCGATGAACTGGATTGCAAAATTTCCATTTTTACTACCAGACCGGATACCATCTTCGGAGTCACCTTCATGTCCATTGCCGCTGAGCATCCACTGCTTGATACGCTTATTAGCGGGACCGATGAAGAAAATGAAATTCGGGAATTCGTCCAGGATGTTGTTACTCAGAAACAACGCCAATCCATTGAAATTGAACCAGAAAAACGAGGTATTTTTACCGGCCGTTATTGTATTAATCCTTTTAACGGTGAAAAGATTCCTATTTATGTCGCCAATTTTGTCTTGGTTGAATATGGCACCGGTGCCGTGATGGCCGTCCCCGCCCATGACCAGAGAGATTTTGAATTTGCCAGAAAATATGGCTTGAAGATCACCCCCGTTGTCATTCCCGCCGGAACCGAGCTGGATCCCGAGGCGATGGAACAAGCGTCCACGATTCCCGGTGTTCTTGAAAATTCCGGTCAGTTCAGCGGCATGGACTCACTCGACGCCCAAACGGCAATAATCAACTATGCGACCGAGCATCAATTCGGCGCTGCCCATGTCACCTACCGTCTGAGAGATTGGGGTATATCCAGACAGCGTTACTGGGGTGCTCCCATTCCCATGATCCACTGCGAGTTCTGCGGAGTTCAACCGGTGTCGAAAAATGAACTGCCTGTAGTGTTACCTGAAGATCGGGAAACAGGCAGCGCGTGCCTGCCTTTGCATCAGCGTCCCTCCTTTATTGCCACCCAATGTCCGAAGTGCGGAAGAGAGGCCAGAAGAGAGACGGACACCATGGATACCTTCATGGAATCCTCCTGGTATTTTGCCAGGTACGCCAGCCCCCGGTTTACTGAAGGCCCCCTGGAAAAGGCAAAAACTTCCTATTGGCTGCCGGTAGATCAATATATAGGCGGGGTGGAACACGCAATTCTTCATTTACTCTACTCCCGTTTTTTCACCAAAGTTTTAAGAGATCTCGGACATCTCGATATCGATGAACCGTTTACCAATCTTCTCACTCAGGGGATGGTTATTAAAGATGGTACCAAGATGTCAAAATCCAAAGGTAATGTTGTCGATCCAAACGATCTCATTTTGGAATATGGCGCGGATACAGTGAGGCTTTTCAGCCTGTTCGCAGCTCCACCGGAACGCGACCTGGAATGGAGTTCCCAGGGAGTGGAAGGTGCTTCCCGCTTTTTAAACAGAGTATACAGGCTGATACTTTCAAGCAGCAAGATCCTTAATTGTCCTCAGCAGATTCCTGAACAATTATCTGAACAGGGTAAAATTCTGCATCGAAAAACACATCAGACAATAAAACGAGTGACCGAAAATATTGAACAGAATTTCCATTTCAACACGGCCATCAGTGCGATGATGGAGCTTTTCAATGTTCTTTCGGCATCTGTTGGAGAACAAGACCAGCAAGGTGCCGAACCCCAGGTTATACGGCAGGCGATTTCAGTACTCTTGCTTATGCTTTCACCTATGGTGCCGCATTTCGCAGCTGAGATGTGGGAACAGATTGGCAACAAGGAATCCATCGAATCCGAATCATGGCCGGAGTTCGACCCGGAGGCGGCAAAAGAAGATCTGCTGACTATAGTCGTGCAGGTCAATGGCAAGGTTCGTTCACGCCTCGAAGTGGCCCCAGATGTCACGGATGAGTTTCTGATAGAGCAAGCTCTGGCAGATGATAACACATCTAAATTTATCGATGGCAAACCGGTCAAAAAGACCATCGTCGTCAAGAAGAAGCTTGTGAATATTGTTGTTTGATACTATGGAGTAATTTTGGGAAAATCGACTGAAAACACGAATAATTTGTTGACGATAAAGGAGAGGAGAAGTGAAAAAGTTCTGGCGATTTTCGACTGTTAAGCAGCTTTTACCTCTTTTGGTTATGGTGTGCCTGGTTACCGCCTGTGGATACTACAACCCAAATGTATATTCAGGTCCATCAAAGAGTATCTATCTTGCCGAATGGAAAAACAGAACCAGCGAATTAGGACTTAATTCGCAAATATATCGATCATTAACAAGGTGGTTCCAGAAAACGGGGTCTATTACTACGGTAAGAAATAAGGAAGGAGCGGATCTGATCCTTGGCGGGGAAATCATCTTTCTCGAACTACCCAGTTTGTCATACGCTGCAAACAGTATAACCTCCGAGGTAAAGGTAAGACTGAAGGTACGCTATATCCTGAAGGAAATTGCAACAAACAAGATAGTACTCCAAACTCCCGGTGAAATATGGACAGAGGAATATCTGGTTTCAGCCAGCACCAGCACCAATCTTAACAATGAGCGAAAAGCGCTGGAGACCATTATCGAAGATCTCTCAAAAAAAATCTACCAACGTACCATTACCCAATTACCTAAATTATAATCTTCGGGAAAATGCCGGATAACAGGTCAGAGCCACTTCATAGTTTTTGAGGATCCGAGACCTGTTCCTGCCCCATCCCTCCTGTTATGCTTAACATAGGCCCTCTGTCATTTGATTCCCCTTTTGTACTTGCACCTCTGGCCGGTTACAGCGATCTGCCGTTCCGTCTTCTCTGCCGTAAATTCGGGGCCGGATATTGTGTCTCTGAAATGATCAGCTGCCATGGTCTTGTCTATCAGCAGGCAAACACTTTAAAAATGCTCGCCTCGATTCCTGAGGAAAAACCGGTATCCTTCCAACTTTTCGGCTCGGATCCGGAGGTGATGGCGGACGCCGCGGAAATCATGGCTTCTTTTAAGCCTGATATGCTCGATATCAACATGGGTTGTCCGGTAAAAAAGGTCACCAAACGGGGTGCAGGGGCTGCGCTTATGACAGATCCCCTCCTGGCTGGGAATATTCTCTCCAGAATAGTCGCAAGAGTATCTCTGCCTGTTACCGTAAAAATCAGATCCGGAAAAGACAGTCACTCGATTAACGCCCCAATCTTCGCCCAAATGCTTCAGGATAAGGGTGCCTCAGCGGTTACAGTTCACGCGAGAACCTGGTCCCAGGGTTTTTCTGGCTACATTGACAGGGAAATAATCCGACAGGTTAAAAAAGCAGTGTCCATTCCTGTAATAGGCAATGGTGATGTCCTCTCCTGTAAAGAGGCCAGGCAGATGATCGAACAAACCGGTTGTGATGGAGTAATGATAGGTCGTGGCGCACTTGGTAACCCCTGGATTTTCCAGGAAACCGGTCGGCCAGATGCAATAAAGGAGATTATGTCGGGCGCAAAGCTGCACCTCGCTTTAATTGAAGAACATCTGCCCGCGGAGAGAGTCCTTGGATACGTAAAAAATCAAATGTGCAGGTATTTCAAGGGATTGCCTGGGAGTTCCGCAGTACGTCATAGGATATTTACCGCACCGGACCTAGCCAGCTTGAAACGACAGCTTGCTCCCTGCTCTTTTTAACGCTCATTGTTTATTTTTGCAGTCTTTTAATTTTTTCAAGCAGTTCTTTAATTTCTATTTTGTGTTTTGAGGATAAGGTGTCGGTGCGCAAGGCGTTCTTGAAATTGCGCTCAGCCTGGTCCAATTTACCCTCATAGAGATTGTATTTGCCAAGATAAAAACTCGAATCACCTACCAGTTTATGGTCGGAGGCGATCTGGCCCAACTCAAAATATACCTTGGAATATTCAGGCAACTGATAACTCACCGTTTGAAAATACTTTTCCGCCTCATCGATTCGGCCTGTTCTGTAAAGTAATTTCGCCAAGGTAAAAGTTGCATACATATCCGAACTATCCGCCGTTAATGCCTTTCTGAGGGTCCTTTCGGCATCTGCAAATTGTCCCGCGGCAAATTCAACAGTTCCCCGGTCAACCTGCAGGATTGTCTTATTCGGGAAATATTGCATAACTTTATCCAGAAGGGCAAGACTCCTCGAATAGTCATTTTCGTATCTTGCGGTCTGAGATAGACCGTATTGCGCCATTACTTTACTGAATTCACTGGCCCGGCTATCGGCCAGTATGCTACCGAGGGACATCTTCAGGTCCTGGGGTTCCTTTACCTGTGCAAGAATCCGGTACTTGAATCGAAAGAACTCGAAGTTGTCGGTCGAGCTGTTTTTTTCCGGCAGATTATTTTTGTCGATATCCAGCAACGACTCTATGTAATTGAGGCGTTCTTCCGGATTGGGATGAGTTAAAAGATATTGCGGCGGTTTCTCGCTCCTGTAACGGGCTATACGGCGCATTGACTCCAGCATTTTAACCTCTCCTTCCGGATTCCTGTGCAGTTTCTTCAGCCAGTCATAGGCCAAAAGATCGGCTTCCTCTTCGTCTTGACGACTAAAATGCAGGGCAAAACTTTGTCCTGTCGCAAGTGCCCCGGTTAGGAGAACCGGCGCAGCAGCCCCACCAAACGCCAAGGCCGCCAAGGCTAAACCTAACGATCCGATAGTCGTATATTTTCCTTTTTCCATTCTGGAGGCAAGATGCCGTTTGACAATATGTCCGATTTCATGGGCCAGAACGGATACCAATTCATCTTCGGAATTCATCATCTCGATCAGGCCGGAATGGAAAAATATCAAGCCCGACGGCGCAGCAAATGCGTTGAATTCCTTATTGTCAATGATAAAGAAGTGGTAATCAAAATATTGGATTCCAGCCACTTCCAAAACGCTCTGTCCAAGTTTGGTGATATATTGGGTGATGTCGGGATCATCGATGAGATGAAAATTAGATCGAACCGAATACAGTAATTTTTCTCCAACTTCCCGTTCCTCCCCGATGGTAAACGCCGATACCGGAGCCAAGGTGAAAAACTGAAAAATGGATATTATCAAAATCCAGGTAAAGCACCTGGTTATACTTTTTGTTAGCTTTTTTATTGTGCCTTCAGCCATTTTATTGTCCTTCGTAATCCTTCGGTTGTAGAAACAACAGGCTCATAGTTCAAATCATTTCTGGCATTTTCTATTGAAAAATAATGCGATTTTGCCAGTTGTTCAGCCAGGAACCGGGTCATTTTCGGTTCTGTTTCGGCTCTTATGAGTTTATGTATTCCCTCGAGGACTGCCCCGAGCCTATATGCGACCGGAAAAGAGACCGACGACTGAACCCGGTCAACATCCATGGCGGTAAACAACTCATCGATCCAATCCCAGAGATTGACCGGCTCGCCCTGACTGATGAAATACGGTTTGCCCGCGGCAGTGCCCTGCCCGGCCAGGTTTTCCGCAGCGAGGATATGAGCGTGAACGACATTGTCAATATAAGAGATATCAACCAGGTTGGAACCGTCTCCCACTCTTTTAAGTAGACCTTTGCGGCCGCGCTCAAGCAGTCGAGGAAAGAGATGCGGATCTCCCGGTCCCCAGATAAGATGGGGGCGAAGAGCACAGGTCAAAAGATTGGTGCAGTTGGCACTCAATACCGTTTTCTCGGCCATGACCTTACTTTTGGCATAATGGCACAAATAGTTACCGGCATAAGCCAGTGTCTCATCTCCCCCTTTGATATCCGCCCGGCTAAAAACCACCGAGGGAGTAGATGTGTACACCAGCATCGGCACACTATTTTTTCGGCAACCAGCGACAACCGCCTCCGTGCCGAGCACGTTAGTTCTATGATAGTCCTGCCAAGGCCCCCAAATCCCGGCCAAAGCGGCAACATGAAAGACGACATCGACGCCTTCGGTGGCCGTATTCATGAGGCTTGCGTCACAGATATCGCCGACAATACACTTTGCCCCGAGCGACTCTATCTCAGGATAGCGACGCCTGCCAAGGACCAAGACCGCAATCCCGGCTTTAAGAAGATTTTTGACGATAGCTTTGCCTACGAACCCACCCCCACCGGTAACCAGTGCCTTTTTTATGGCAAGGGATAAAGTTTCTTTTGTGCCCATATAGCCAGTTTCTCGCGAAATATTTTAGCGTTATGCCTTATGTCGACTGGGAAATTTTTATGAATCAGAAAGTGGTTGATTTCTCGGGTAAGCTCAGATTGTCCAGCTTTTAGCCTCACCTCTTCGATGAGTGATTTACTGTTAATCATCTGGTCTTTTTTCGGTTCAATGATGAGCACCGGGAGATATTCATCAGCCTTACGGGGATCCTTTATACCAACCAGCGCCGATCGGTACACATCGGGATGTTCATTTATTATCGCCTCGCATGGAATCGAAAAAAAGGTTTTGTCTTTCGTCACGACCCGATGGGCCCGTCTGCCGCAAAACCAGAGACGATTCTCCTGGTCGAGATAGCCGACGTCACCCATCCTATGCCAGAAAGAATCGCCATCTTTCATCTTGGCCAACCCGGTCTCTTCCGCATTGTTGTGATACGCTCTCGTCACCACATCTCCGCGGACAATTATTTCTCCTATTTTACCATCTTCCACCAGCATGTCCTCGGTAAATTCCGGAAGTGGCTCGTCAGAAATTTTAATAATTCTGATCTCAATTCCGGGCAAGGACCGACCTACACAAGTACCCTTCCCGTGGCGGCTATTCTCCCAGGTCTTAGAAATTACCTCGCTGCCTTCAATTGAGACAATGGGCAAACTCTCCGTAGCCCCATATGGAGTAAAGATCATCGCTTCACCCGGAAGTACATCCTGAACTCTTTTCAGTAAGTTATAGGGTACCGGAGCACCTGCCATCAATACCTTCCGAACCGAATCCAGAACTATCCCTTGCTCGCTGCAATATCTGCTCACCACATTCCAGATCGCTGGAGAGCCAAATGAATAGGAAACCCGATATTTCCGGATTGAGGCAATAAATTTTTCAGGATCCACCTGGGCAGGTTTCGTGGGATCCATATCAGGAATAACGGAACAAGCACCAAGTGCAGCAGAGAATAAGGCAAATAAAGGGAATGCAGGCTGATCCACATCATTTGGACCAATAGCATAGTAGTCTTGAATCAAACGCAGCTGTGCACTGAAAATAGAATGTTCGTAGCGTACACCTTTTGGAGGCCCCGTAGAACCGGTAGTAAATATAATGGCTGCAAGATCCGTCTCAGATGGAGAGTAGACGGCAAACTCAACACCCGCCCTATTCACCTCTTTTGATATATCAGGCCCCAGTAACCCAAAAGAGCTACCGCAGCAAAAGGTTTTTTTCACTGTTTTAAACGGCGATGAAAATATTCTTGCAAAGAGAATAGCCTTAGGTATCCCTACGAGATATTTCGGTTGTACTCTTTCAATACACCTCAAGAGATTCTTATAACCCATACCAGGGTCGATCAGGACAATTGGAGTACCAACTTTAAAGAGTGCCAGGGTAAGGCAGATAAAATCGATAGACGGTGTGACCATCAGCATAGTGACATCGCCGGGACAGAGTCCTTGAGCAGTGAAATATGTCGCATGCATATCAGCTCTGCGATTCAATTCCGCAAAGGAGATTTTCTTCCCGGTCCGAGCCTCGATTATTGCTGTTCGCCCGGTGTTTTTCTTTGCCGCAACGACGAAGGTTTCAGCTATGTTTTTCGCCACCTGATATCTCCCAGACCCGTTTATCCCCGAAAAAAGGCAGTGAAAATCGATGCGACTTCTCTTTGTTTATCCTCGAGAATATAATGCCCGCCATCGTGAAAAAAGTGATTTTCGGCATCGGGAAATCTTTTATTCCATTCCAAAAAGAATTCTTCATCAAAACAGAAATCTCCCCCTCCCCAGATGATCAGAAACGGAATGGTTGCATCCCGCAGAAGAGTCAGCCTGTTTTCAATTTCGACGAGCACCGCATAACTCTTGTGGCTGGATTCAAGCGGAATATCGCGTACAAAATTATAGATAGCCACACGATTTTTCCAAGAGTTATAGGGGGCGAGATACGCTTTTGCCACACTAGGATCCATTTTCTTTTCAACCGCCATAAATTTTGCCGGCCAGGCAAAGCCATTGAACATTCGAACTACTATTTCACCCACCACCGGCAGGCGGCAAAACCGTATTCGCCATGGTATTCTGGTTGAGCGGAAAGCGGCTGTGTTCATCACCACGATTTTGTCTATGCTATCGATGTGCTTAACGGCGCAGCCTATCCCAATTGCGCCCCCCCAATCATGCACGACCATGGAAAATCGGCTGATCCGCAGCTCTCTCAGCAAACACTCTAGATTTTCAATGTGCTGAGAAAGATTATACTGATATTTCTGAGGCTTATCTGATAAACCACATCCCATATGATCAACGGCAATAACCCGATGAGTTTCCCGCAGTAAAGATATAAGATGCCGGAAATAATACGACCAGGTTGGATTGCCATGAACCATGACGATGACCGGGCCTGCTCCTTCATCTATATAGTGCAGTCGTCCACCATTGAGTTCCAGGTAATGTGATGAAAATGGATAGTCAGGGTACACAGTCATGCCACCGATACGATTATTGTTCAATCATAACAACCCGAAAATAGAGTTGCGCACAAATGGTAACCTTATACTCCAGGCCATTTGAGTGTCAACTATTTATCGAGTCACAGTTCTTCTCCACCCTTCATCCTCCCAATGGTCCCAACGAAGGAGACACGCGGAAAAATAAATGAGAAGAATTCCTATCTTACTATTATTTCAGATTAATTTTTAAATATTCTGTTGCTTTTAAGGATTAAACATGCTAAACGCATTAGTTATTGTGGTAAAAAAAGTTTTATATCAAGAAATTAATGAATGCCTGATTCAATTATAGAATTGTCGTGGCGTTTATGTTTCGACCACAATAATCGATGTCTGACCAGCGAGTGGTCGGAAACATATTAACGGTTCGAATTTGAACTGCGCACAAAAGGAGTAGTACAATGGCAGAAGGTACAGTAAAGTGGTTTAATGATGCGAAGGGTTTTGGCTTTATCGAACAAGATGGTGGACAAGATGTTTTTGTACATTATTCCGCTATCAAATCTGAAGGTTTTAAATCCCTTGAAGAGGGTTCCCGGGTATCATTCGAGATAGTTGATGGCCCGAAAGGTCCTGCTGCTGATAATGTTCAGAAACTTTAATTATATGTAATATCAGGTTGCAAAAGCCCCCTGTGTCTTCAGGCACAGGGGGCTTTTTTTGTTTGTTACATGGAGACGAGAGGAAGATATTCAGGATTCCACCTCATTCTATCAATTATAGTTCTCATTCTTGCTTCATCATCGTTATGTTGGAAGTCTGAATACACACAAGGTCTGCTTACTCCATTGCTAACAGCGCACATAGCCACCGCCAAGGCAACTTGTTTACCAACTTCACGCATATCGTTAATGGGTGGAACCAACCTCCCTGCCTCGAGTTGTTCGGGAGACATCATATCCGTTATAGTCCTGGCGGCTACAGTAAAAAATTCCGGCAGCACTTCTCTGGCACCTGAAACCAGGACTCCCAGACCGACTCCAGGAAAAACAAAAGCATTATTACATTGCCCTATATGACAGGGTTTCTCCTGCTCATCTACTGTTGCACAAGGATTTCCGGTCGCTATCAGATATCCTTCTTCACTCCACTTACTGATGTTCTCACAAAACGTCCGGGGAGTCGAAATATGTTGAAAGAGCGGCAAAACGATTGGACGTTGGGTGTTTTTCTTGATCTCCTGTATGGCCTCATCGTTAAAAAAGAACTCCTGTCCCGTGGTGCCTATCAAAGTGGTGATTCGGGCTTTTCTGATAATTCCTGGGATGTCGATGCCTTCCACTTCATTGAGCCACGGATGACTCGCCTTGTCCTTGGCAAATTTCTTTTTATATAACTCTCTTTTATGCGAGCTGGTGATAAGTCCCTTGGAATCAATCATGAAAATGCGATTTAATGCCTCTTTCTCCGAAAGACCCTCGTCAATCATTGCCCGCATGAGCTGCTCTCCTATTCCTACGCCGCCGGCACCGCCGCCATGGATCAGAATCCGCTGATCGGCAAGTTTTTCCTTTTTGATCTTCATAGCCGATAAAATGGCGGCCAAAGCGATAGCCCCAGTCCCCTGAATATCGTCATTAAAGGAAATCAGCTCATCAACGAAAGCGTCACGAACACTAAAGGCATTCTGCTGTGAAAAATCCTCCCATTGGCACAGGGCATTAGGAAAAACATTTCTGAACGCCCTGACGAATCTACCAATAAATGATAAATATTCCTCACCTTCCAGCCGCCTGTGCCGCCAGCCGAGATATTTATTGTCGGCAAGCAACTTTTCGTTATTCGTCCCCACATCGAGGGAAATGGGCAGACAGTGCCAGGGCGCAATTCCCGCACCCTGCGTATAAAGCATCAACTTGCCTAGGCAGACTGCTATTCCTCCTGCACCCTGATCTCCGATGCCAAGCACTCCCTGGTTGTCGGTGACAACCGCCACCCTGATATCCCGATGAGCGAATCTTCTCAGGATATCTTCTGCCCCATCTATGTTGCCCGGATAAAAATGCAGACCGTTTGCCTGCCTGAACATGGATGAATACTTCTGGACAGCGAGGCCGATAGTAGGCGTGTAAATAATTTTGATATAATTTTTTATGTCACTTTTAATAAGAGCATGGGCAAGCGTTGCGTTGCGGTCGAACATGGACCGGATAAAAATGAACTTTTCGATATCGTCGACTTTTTCATTGATTTTCATCCGGGAACTTTCAATCTGTTCCGCAAGATTTCTCAGGCCGGGAGGGAGAGTGGCCTCAAGAGCAAGAGCCTTTCTCTCTTCAAGACTGAATGCTGTCCCCTTGTTTATATAGCTACAGGAGCGAGCGGCGGCTCCACTGGCATAAACAATAATTTCGCGTGTATTTCCATACTCATCGTATTTGAATCTATACAAATTAGTAGACATTTCCAGCTCCCTTCTTCGTCTCAAAATAAAATGTGCGATTGACAAGTACTTTTCTTTGCCCCATAATGACCAGCCATGGAATCCTGGCAAATAATCTTACAGAACAGCATAACGACTCTTGATGGCCTGCAAAAGCATTTGGATTGTGATAGTAACGCATTATCCGCTGTAATAGCAAACTTTCCAGTGCGGATTAATCCATATTTTTTGAAATTAATTCAATATCCCGGTGACCCTATCTGGAAACAGGCTGTCCCCGATGTCGCCGAGATAGATGATAGAATCTGTGAAATTGATCCGCTTGATGAGGAAAACCTCAGCCCGGTGCCGAATTTGGTTCATAAGTATCCGGACAGAGTGCTTTTTCTGGTGTCAAACAAATGCGCCATGTATTGCCGGTTCTGCACAAGAAAACGTAAGGTCGGAACCGACAGAATGAAGATCACTTCCGAGACTCTTCAGGCAGGTTACGATTATCTGCGATTGCATCCTGAGATCAGGGAAGTACTCATTTCGGGGGGTGATCCACTTCTGCTTCCGGATGAAGAAATAGCAGATATTCTTAACAATCTGCGGTCTATTCCATCGATTGAAGTCATACGCATAGGAACCAGGGTGCCATCCGTCCTTCCTATGCGAATCACCCACGAACTGGTAACAATCCTCAAAGCACATCATCCTCTTTACATCAACACCCATTTTAATCATCCCAGAGAAATCACGGCTGAAGCAAGTCTTGCATGTACAATGCTGGTGGATGCCGGCATACCGATCGGCTGTCAGACCGTACTTCTAAAGGGAATCAACGATAATGTGCAGACACTCAAGAAGCTTTTTCTCGGCCTGCTTCGCATCCGGGTAAAACCGTATTACCTTTTTCAGGCTGATCTCAGCAAGGGAACCAACCATTTCCGGACATCGACCGCAACTGGAATCGCAATTATGCGACAACTTTACGGACATATCTCCGGCATGGCCATTCCAACGTACGCTCTTGACGGCCCGAAGGGCAAAGGCAAAATTCCCCTGACCCCGCAATATATTCTCGAACATGGCGAGACACTTCTTTTTGAAAATTATAAAGGAGAATTGTGCACCTACCCCGAAGCCGGTGAAAGCTGCTGACACCACCTTTTCTCGCCATTTTAACTCATTCCATATCCTGGAATACGTCTTTTGATGACAAGAAAATTTTGTGTGGTACCATACAAGCTCCCCCGGCAATGACTCTGTCGAAACTGACTTTTAAAGAAGGTTAACAAATTCTCATATCGCCATAGCGTCTTATGATGCTGAATCCGGATCTACTCAAGCAAAACCTTCTGGAATCCTTCCTGTTCAATGGCGTCAGCAACATGGAATTGGAACGGATAATTGCCGCCGGTCGTTATTTGACTCTTGAAAGGGGCCGGTATGTCTACAGACAGAACGATAACAATCGAAATTTCTACATCGTCGCAAGCGGTGAAGTTGAACTGTCTTTGAACGTGCAGGGCAGCGACCAATTCGTTGTCAGTCATATCGGACCGGGGGGACACTTCGGAGAGACCTCCCTGTTGACCAACAGCAGTAATTGCTTAAATGCTCTTGCCCTGACTGATCTTCATCTCCTCTGCTTCGACACCATTGCTTTCACTTCGGTTTTGCTGGCCGACAACCATATCCAGCGTCAACTGAGTGTAGCCCTCGCTAAACGTTTACGTATTTCTTTTCGTGATCATGCAAATGCCCTGATCAAAGCGAAGAGCCTCCGGGCGGACGTCGCCCATAATCTTGATCCTTCATTCTTCTCCGAATTACAATCAGCTGCAGCATCCAAAAAGAGTTCTCTTGAAAGCAACAGGGAAATAAGGCTTGCCGAATCCACCATCGCTCGGCAAGGCCTGAAAGCGGTCAAGCTATTCAGCGGTAATCTTGAACCGGTTCTGCTCTCCGGGGAGACGGGAACGGGGCGCCGCATGGTCGCCTACGAGATTCACCGCGCCGGTACCTACAAAAACGGTCCATACACCGAACTGGATATTCGTAACACCGATCCCCTGCGATTGGAGGAAGAGCTATTCGGCTACCAGGAGGGCCCCTTCCCCTTCGGCCAAATCGACCAGCATGGTATTTTCGATCGCTTTAAAGGAGGCACCGTCGTTCTGTACAACATCGAACATATGGAGCCGGACGTACAGCGTCAGCTGGTTGGAGTAATGAAAAAAATCACTGCTGCTGCAACCGGAGAACACTCCCGCATCATTCTCATTTGTAAAGATACCGCCAACCAGGAGGACGGTCATAACAGACTGTTGCCTGCGTTGTATGCGCTGGTGGCTGACCGGCATTTCAGACTGGCCCCATTGCGAAAACACCGAAGGGACATCCCGCGACTGGTTCAATACTACCTTGAACGTTATAGCCTGCAGTACGGCAAAACCATCAATCAGGTTGACGAGCATACCCTGGGTATGTTCATGAACTATGATTGGCCGGGAAATCTGACCGAATTGAGCAGTGTCCTGCAGCGGGCAGTTATTCTTTGCAAGAACAACGAACCCCTCAATGATCAGATTCTCTTGGGGGTGCCCAAATCAGAAGGAAAGTGGGAGTTCAATCTACTCAGGCTTAAAAGTATTCGGGCCTTTCTCTCGAGCCCTCACTTTCCGGTGGTGCCCAGAGCGATTGTCGGTATTTTTTTTGTACTCGTCCTGGCAATCTTGTTTTTCGGTCCGAACTCCGCAGAAAAAAACATCGGCCTGACTCTCAGCTGGATTGTCGGATGGCCCTTGCTCATTTTCTCCTTCTTTTTCCTTGCTCGCACCTGGTGCAGTATCTGCGGACTGTCGGCACCCGGTTGGCTTGCTCAAATATTCCTCAAACCCGAGAGACCTACTCCGCCGTTCATCAGACAGTATTCAGGTTGGATAATGACAATTCTCTGCATCTTCTTGTTTTGGATCGAGACAGCCTATGGTGCCTACCAGTCACCACGGCTCACGGCATGGATCATCCTCTCCATAACTATGAGCTCACTTGTTTTCAGTATGTTCTTCAGGCGAAGGGTCTGGTGCCGTTATCTCTGTCCGCTGGGGGCAATCAATGCCTTGTTCGCCATGCCCTCTATCCTGGAACTGCGGGCTAATGCCCATATGTGTATGAATCGCTGCCCTGACCATCTCTGTTATGTCGGTAACAACGACACCGAGGGTTGCCCGATGTTTCGTCATCCTTTCCAGGTAGATAATAACCGGGATTGTATCCTTTGCGGCCAGTGTGTCAAAAACTGCAACTTAAATTCAATTCATCTCAATCTGCGCCTGGCTCCTCAGGAACTATGGAATCTTCAGGCGCCACGTCTGGCGGATAGCGTCCTGGTGGTCAGTCTGGCCGCTATATTTTATCCATTTGCCATAAATCAAAAATATCCTGTGTTTTATCAAAATCTTGGAGATATTTTGCACTATTTAGGGTTTCCGCAAAGTCAGGCGCTCACCTTGAGTACTTTCTTTTTTACCTGTATCGTCATTTACCTGACCGGATACGTAATTATGTCCCAAATCATGGCTCGTATTACCGGCAATAACTGGAAAATGACTGCATCAATCCTGGGGTACGGCATGATTCCTCTGGTCCTTGGTGCCTTCATGTCCGTTCATCTGGAAATTTTTATCGCCGGCCTCTGGCTGCTACCTGCAAATCTGCTTGATATATTCGGGTTCGGTGGAGTCTACGGTTCAAGCCGCATCGTAAGCCCCGATGCCACTTTTGTTCTCCAGCTTATTACTGTTTTGGGCGGTCTAATCGCTTCACTCTATGCCTCACAACGCATTGTGAAACGCCTTCTGGTTGATCGTCGATATTTGTCAAAGATGTTTATTCCTCCTGCCCTGCTGCTTTGTTTATCCGCCACTGCTTACCTCTGTTTGGTATAGTCAGGGATTGAACAGAGGCTACACTGTTCGTCATTCTCATTAAAAAAATCAATGACCCGATTAATTTTCCTTGATATTTGCGTATTCGCCATTTAGGAACTATGTGGTATAGATTGTTATTTCAGCTATAATTTACTTTAGGAAATCTTGCCGGCCATCTCCAGAAAATTATATATTCTTTAAAGTGTAAACTTTATTTTAACATTTCCGGTTAATTGCAATGCCATGATAAATAAAGATACGTTGATTCAAAGTATCCTCGAATCAGATGAGTTACCCACCCTTCCGACCGTCGCTTCGAAACTGATTACGCTTACCTCGCAAGAAGATACCACCCTTGCTGATATAGGTGAGTTGGTTTCCCAGGATATCTCTCTTTCAGCGAAAATTCTGAAGGTATCCAATTCCGCATTTTATAGTTTTCCCCAACAGATAGGTTCGATCAAACAGGCAGTCAGTATCCTGGGCATGAATGCTGTACGCAGTCTGGTGCTCTCCTTCTCTTTCCTGACCATGAAAGGCGGCAGAGTCGAGACTCGGTTTGATTTTTTTAAATTTTGGGAAAAATCCCTTGCTTCAGCAGTCACGGCCAGGCTCATCCTTGAACATGTCAAGGGAGCCGAGATGGAGGAGGTCTTTGTGTCGGGACTATTACAAAATTTGGGGGAACTCATCCTGGCCAGATCATTTCCAGCAGAATATGACGATGTTCTGCAAGCGATCGAGGATGATCAACAGGATGTCTTCAGCGCTGAAGAAGCTGTTTTCGGTTATAATCACGCGGTGGTCGGAGCAGCCGTTGCCCAAAACTGGGGTTTTCCCGAAGTTCTATTGATTCCCATCCAATATCATCATCATCCGGATCGATATACAGGCAATAATCCGAATGTCCGGGCAACCGTATGTGCTGTATATCTTTCTGATCTTCTTGTAAATATTCTATTTTCAGACAAACCCGAAGTATTTCACAAGCGATTCCGTAAAGAAGCGGGGAAACTACTAGGTCTTACTCCGGAGAGCATTGAAGCAATTCTGGACCAGGTTCATACAAAGGTTAAAGAAGCTGGACGCTATTTCAACCTCAAAATAAAAACTTCAAAATCCGTACAGGAAATTCTGCAGGAGGCTAATATCCGGTTAAGTCTGATAAATCTGGATTACGACCAGATGAACAAACAGCTTATTGAGGCTAAAATCCATCTCGAAAACCTCACCAAAGAACTGGAAGAAAAGAATAAGATACTCGATAACCTGGCCAATATAGATGGTCTGACCGGTGTCTACAATCATAGATATTTCCAGACCGTTCTGGATCAGGAAATCAGCAGGTCCCTGAGATACAACACTTCGATTTCCATCCTTATGATTGATATCGACCACTTCAAACGAATCAATGATGACTTTGGGCATCAGGTTGGTGATTTTGTGTTAAGGGAATTCTCGAAAATCATTCAAGATAACCTCAGAAAATATGACATTCTGGCCAGATACGGAGGGGAGGAGTTCGTGGTAATCCTTCCGGAATCAACTGCTGAGCAGGCACTGATTGTTGCCGAAAAATTACGCTCGGTAGTCGAGCAAACCTCTATTCAGGATAACAGGGAAAAATACCAGTTGACTGCAAGTTTCGGGGTATCAACCTGCTTTCCCGCCACAGAGGATAGTTTTAACAAAAACACCTTAATCAATCAAGCCGATCAAGCTTTATACGAAGCAAAGGATAAAGGTCGTAATCAGGTAATGTGTTATAGCCCGAAGAAAAAGTGGTTTGTTTTCTGAGATTCCGATAACAGGTTTGTCAAAAGAGTGAAGAGATAGAAATTTATTTAAGTCACATCATGTTTTCCGGATCAACATCTACCGCCAAGGTGCACTGTCTCCCGATAAGATCCGGTACTGCTCCTTTAATTCCGGCACACAGAGCATGCATCTGTTCTGTATCCTTTCCCTTTAAGAGAATTTGCCACCTGTAGTTATCTTTGATCTTATCCAATGGAGAAGGTGCCGGACCAAGCGTTTCTATAACAAGTTTTTCATTCTTAATTTTTTGCCGGCAAAAGCCGGCGAGACGTACTGCGCTCTGCCGGACTTCATTTTCCACCCGTCCCTGGACTCGCAAAGCGGTCAGTCGGAGGTACGGCGGAAACGCCGGATGCCGCCTCAGCTTCATTTCGTGATCAAACATCTTTCCGTATTGATGATCCCGTGAATATACAATCGCATAGTGGTCCGGCCGCATCGTCTGAATAATCACTTCCCCAGGCTCATCGCCCCGCCCGGCCCTGCCGATTACCTGGGTTATAAGTTGAAATGTTCGCTCAGCCGCTCTGAAATCAGGCATGCTCATGCCACCGTCAGCCCAGACAACTCCCACCAGGGTGACGTCAGGAAAATGATGTCCTTTGGCGATCATCTGCGTTCCTATCAGAATATCAATTTCGCCTGCATGCATCTGGGAGAGAAGTGAAAGAAATTTCTTTCGATCAGAGGCCGTATCCGAGTCGAGTCTTTTTACCCGTGCTTCCGGGAAGAGTTCCCGGACCTCCTCTTCGACCCGTTCGGTACCGAAACCTGCGGGAACCAGATCCGTTGATCTGCACTGCAGACAGACGGTCTTGTGAGATATCGAAAAACCGCAATAATGACAGATAAGCTGATTTTTTTCCTTATGCAGCGTCAAAGAGACATGGCAATGGCTGCATTGTACCGGCGTGCCGCATTCCCTGCACAAGACTACCGCAGAAAAGCCTCTCCGGTTCAGCAGCAGGATACTTTGTTTGCCTTTTAGCAGGTTTGCAGCCAACTTCTCCTGCAATTCCTGCTTGATAATACTTTTTGTCTCTTTTGCCCGATTAGAATTGAGGTCCACTAGGGTTACAATCGGCATGGTACTCTTGCCCACCCTCTCATGCATGGTAAGCAGCACATACTTGCCGGATTGGGCGTGGGCATAACTGGTAACGGATGGGGTTGCCGATCCCAGAATTACGACGGCTCTGTGATGTTTTGCCCGCAGGACGGCAATGTCGCGACCATGATAACGAAAGTTTTCGTCCTGTTTGAAAGCCGCATCATGCTCTTCGTCTACGACTATCAGGCCAGGATCCCTGAATGGCGCAAAAACAGCAGACCTTGCGCCAATGACTATCTTTGCTTTGCCGCTCAGGGCCAGATAATATTGATCAAATTTTTCAGCCGCGGACATTCCCGAGTGGAGCAGCACCACCAGATTGCCGAATCGTGAGAGCAGGTGCGCCTCCAGTTGGGTTGCCAGGGCGATTTCAGGAACGAGGATTATAACATCCCTGCCAAGCGCCAGGGTCTCTTCGGCCGCTCTCAGATATACTTCGGTTTTGCCGCAACCTGTCACCCCATGCAAGAGAAAAGGACGGAACTCTTTGGATCTGATTGCAGGACGAAGGCTGTCGAGGACTGTTTGTTGCTCGCTTGTAAGATTTTCCGGCCGAGGGTAGTGTTTCAGCTGTTCCCCAAAAGGACTGCGAAACACCCTTTCTTGAGAGCGGACTACAAGCTGCTTTTCCTCAAGTGTGAGCAGCGCCTTCGAGGAGCCGGAATATTCAAGGCGTAAATCTTTTAAGGCAATACTTTTACGATTTTTATTTTGCGTGAGATGATGCAGGTTTTGAAGAGTTTTAATCTCCGAAAGTTTCAGAACAAAGCCAATCTTCCCGCAGATCTTCTCCTGACAGGCTTTCAAACCTTCCCGGCTTAAGTCAATCTCCTGGACATCAAACATCTCCGGGTTGGCAAAGCCATAACAAATTTCCTTTTTTTCCCGTACACCATCTTCGGCTACAATTGTATCTACACTCGCAACCTTGTTTGTCAAAAGGTGATCCCGCAAACTTTTCCACTTCCGGTCCGAGAGCACCTCTGCTGTATCGGATGCGCTTAGTTCACCCCTGCTAAAGAGTTTTTGGCACCAGGGAGCGTCTTCCCCCTGTAATGCGGCGGGAACAGGGGGAACAGGCTCTGATCCGGTCTTCTTCAGGATAAGCTTTTTTACACTCTTTGGGGCGAGCCCTCCAGGTAGAGCCGTTTTGATAACCAAGCCGAGTGGATAATGATAATAATTAGCCACCCACCTGTAAAATGGCACACTGTTTTCATGAAACAGGTGATAATCATCAAGAAAAGCAGTGATCTCTTTTATTTTGTAAGGAGTTTTTTCAGAAATTGTTACAACTTCAAGCACATATCCGGTCACTTTGCGTTTACCCAGCCATACCAGGACCCGTCGGCCGATATATGTTTGCCGGTGGTCGACATGGTCTTCCTGCTTTGCAGATTCATCTACACAATACGTCAGGGTCTGTTCGAGCGGGACGGCTACGGCGACCTCCAAATGAATCATAAGGTAGCAACAACCTCCTGGAGATGCGCTTTGAGTTTTTTGCCGAGATCCGGATGCCGGAGTCCGTAGGCGATTATCGCTTTCAGATAGCCCATTTTATCTCCTGCATCAAATCTGGTTCCCTCAAATTCCTGAGCATACATTGCCCTTTCCCGGGTTAGAGTCAATAATGCATCGGTCAATTGGATTTCTCCTCCATGACCAGGAGAAGTCGTATCAAGAATATTAAAAATTTCAGGCATTAAAATATATCTTCCGATAATAGCCATATCGGAATCCGTTGTGCCGGGAGCAGGTTTTTCAACCATGCGCGTTACTTTATATGTTCTTTCTTTGTCGGTCTTTTTCCCTTCTACAATTCCGTACTGAGAGGTATCCGACATCGGCACCCGTTGAATTGCGACAATGGACTCCCCTACTTCTTCAAAAATATCGAGCAACTGTTTGGCGCAGGGAGTTTTGCTCAGGACCATATCATCACCGAGCAGTACCATAAATGGTTCATCACCCACGACATTCCGGGCGGTCCAGATAGCATGGCCCAGACCGAGTGGTTTTTTCTGCCGGACGGAAACAATATCTATCAGATTGGAAATATTGTTGAGTTCTTCCCCAAGAACGATTTTATTTTTTTCTTTGAGGACCGAATCAAGATGAAAGTTATAATCGAAGTGATTTTCAATCGCTGATTTTCCTTCACTGGTGACAAAAATTATCTGATCAATTCCTGATGCAACAACCTCTTCAACTATGTATTGTATAGTAGGACGGTCTACGATAGTCAGCATTTCTTTTGGAATTGCTTTCGTGGCTGGAAGAAATCTGGTCCCTAGACCTGCAACAGGTATGACAGCTTTGCGAACTTTCATATACACCTCATTTTTAAAAGTAACAGAAAACCAGATGGTATGTTATTTAACCGAAGAAACAATTGAGTGACACTTAACATACTTTAAAGACGACATCTATTTTTTTCATGCATTTTTTTTACCCTGATAATCTCCCGATATCCAACCATAAAGATGCCATTATTGATGCAATAATCGAGCATCAGGTGGTCGTTATAGCCGGTGATACCGGCTCTGGAAAAACGACACAACTGCCGAAAATGTGCCTTGAGGCCCTTCCCGATAATGAGTTGCTTATCGGTTGTACTCAGCCAAGGCGTATTGCCGCCTCCACAGTTGCAAACAGAGTCGCTGAAGAGCTGGGGGCAGTAGGAGACACAGTCGGCTATAAAATTCGATTTCACGATTATACAACCCCAAAGACCAAGATCAAGTTTATGACCGACGGGGTTCTGTTGGCCGAAACCCGCAATGACCGGCTGTTATCCCAATATGGTGTTCTCATCGTCGATGAAGCCCACGAACGAAGCCTCAACATAGACTTTCTGCTCGGTTACATTAAACAGCTTCTGCTTCGCCGCAACGACCTCAAGGTTATTATTACTTCGGCTACCATCGATACGGAAGCCTTTTCCAAACATTTTAACGATGCACCGATCATCACCGTCTCAGGTCGCACTTATCCGGTTACTGTCCGTTACAATCCGCAGGAAGAAAATGATTCCGGCGAGAAAGACGGCGAATTGGAACACTGCGTGCAAACAGTGTGTAATCTGTTTGCTTCTGAACCTAAAGGAGATATTCTAGTATTTCTACCCACCGAACAGGACATCCGGGATTGTTGCCAGTTGCTGGAAAATAAAATCACCCAGGCTGTGATCCTACCGATCTTCGGCAGACTTCCCGCGGCAGACCAGCGAAGAATTTTTCAGAATTTCAACAAGGTTAAAATCGTCGTTGCCACCAATGTCGCCGAAACTTCCGTTACTGTTCCCGGTATCCGGTATGTGGTTGACAGCGGCCTTGCCCGTATTTCCCACTATAATGTCCGTGCCAAGACCACCAGTTTACCGGTCAGCAAGATCTCCAAAGCCAGTTGTGATCAACGAAAAGGCCGGTGCGGCCGGGTTGCCCCGGGGCTTTGTATCCGGCTCTATTCGGAAGAAGATTTTAATGACCGGCCCCAGTACACTCTACCCGAGCTGAAACGATCAAATCTAGCGGAAGTCATTCTGCAGATGATATCGCTTGATCTCGGCGATCCGGAAAAATTTCCCTTTCTCGATCCTCCTTTTAAAAACGCCATCAAGGAAGGATATCGTC
Source organism: uncultured delta proteobacterium (assembly GCA_963835305.1). Taxonomy (GTDB): domain Bacteria; phylum Desulfobacterota; class Desulfobulbia; order Desulfobulbales; family Desulfocapsaceae; genus Desulforhopalus_A. Next base: position 166,789 of record CAWIEU010000001.1, on the reverse strand, counting down.
TGCTTCGCGAACTCGGTGCGATTGACGAGAAGATGCGGTTGACCAGACGCGGGCGGATCATGGCTGATCTGCCGATCGACCCCTGCATTGCCAGAATCATTATCGAAGCAAAGGAAAACAACTGCCTGAGAGAAATAAAAATCATCTCGGCAGCGCTGGCTATTCAGGATCCGCGCATCCGTCCGGCCGATCAGGAAAAAGAAGCGGATGCGGCCCACAAGGCGTTTATCCATCCTCATTCCGATTTCATGGTACTGCTCAATATCTGGAATTCATTTCATGACATCCAGGAAGGACAAAAATCCTGGTCAAAGCTCAAAAAATTCTGTTCAACACATTATCTCTCTTTTCAGCGAATGCGTGAATGGTTCGACCTGCACACCCAATTGAGCAGAATCATCGAGAGGCGAGAGGGATTTGAGGATAATGCCTCTGAAGCTTCCTACGAACAGATCCATAAATCGCTGCTCGCCGGCTTTCTCCGCAACATTGCAAGAAAGAAGCAAGGTCGACTCTATCAGGGTACCCACAACAAAGAATTGATGATTTTTCCAGGTTCGCATCAATTCACGACAGGAGGGCAGTGGCTTCTGGCGGCTTCCTTTATCGAAACGGCCAGGCTCTATGCCCTGACTGTAGCCACCATCGAACCGGATTGGATAGAATCGGTAGCCGAACATCTTTGTAAATATTCCTGGTCCGCCCCCCATTGGCAGAAAAAGACCGGACAAGTCATTGCTGATGAGAAAGTATCGCTTTTCGGGTTGATCATAGCCGCCGGCCGAAAAGTCAACTTCGGAAAAAGAAGCAAAAAAAATATCAGGGAGGCCCGGGACATCTTCATCCAATCTGCTCTTGTTTCAGGGGAGCTGACTGGTTCTTATCGTTTTCTTGATCATAATCTGGCGCTTATTAAAAAATGGCAGGAGGCGGAAGAAAAACTCAGAGTGAGAAACATTGTCTGCGACGATCTGGCCCTGCATGCATTTTATGCACAAAAAATCCCCGCCGATGTTTATGACCAGACGACCTTGAATCGATTTTTAAAGAAGAGACGCAACACATCTTTTCTCATGATGACTGATGATGAGGTGTTGAATCGCCGGCCTGAAGAAAAAGAGCTGGTGGACTTCCCCCACTCACTTACCATTGGCAACATGCAAATTCGGCTGGAGTATCATTTCGAACCCGGCTCGGAAAATGACGGCGTCACCTTCCGGCTCCCATTTGATTTTGCAGGTACGGTTTCAGCCGATTATTTTGAATGGCTTGTTCCCGGCCTCCTTCAGGAAAAACTGACTTTTCAGCTCAAGGCACTTCCTAAAAGCATCAGAAAAAAACTGGTTCCGGTCAGTGAAACGGTCAACAGACTACTGGATGACATGGATTTCGGCTCAGGATCTTTATTTACTGCGCTTGAAGCTTCCATTTTAAAGCAGTTCAAAATATTGATTCACCGTTCCGACTGGTCCGACAATATCCCCCTGCACCTGCAACCTCGTTTTCTCCTCTTCGATGCCGCCGGTAACGAACTCTGTACCGGACGCAATTTAAGGAAACTTCTTGCCTCACCGTCCAGAGGAGTGAAAACGGCTCACCAACCAGCACTGCGTGACACAGATCAGGCGCAGATGCGGCGATGGGATGGCACTACCCACACAACCTGGGATTTTGCGGGATTACCCGGCACGATTTCCACCTACACCCCGCAAGGCGAGATCGCCGGCCTCCTCTACCCGGCACTCACCATCCAACCGGAAGACGGCTGTGTCAGAATAGCCTTTGAAAAAGAGAAACAAAAGGCAGAAAAACTGAATCGGAAAGGCACATTATATCTCTATGCGTTACAATTCAGTAGCCAGTACAAAGCATTAAAGAAGCTCTGCACCACGGCGCTTTCCGGACCTTCCTCCATCTGGTTGATGAACATCGGCAAAACGCGGAAGGAAGTGATTGATATAATACTTGAGTGTATTCTCACCTCGCTTTTTGGGCCGATTTCCGGAGAAATTCTTTCTGAACAAACATTCCGAGACCATGTCAAGAACATAGAGCGCCGCGGCTTCTACGCAGCCGGTCAGGAAGTTTGTCAGCAGCTTATGGCTCTTGTCCGAAAACGACGAGCCGCGCAGGAGACTATACAGAAAATATTTACCCGAGGATCCGCAAACTTTGTGTATTCCGGAGAAAAAGAGGCGGATTTTCATGCCCACCTGGATGATATTTTCCCGATCGCTCTCCTCTTGCAACCAGAGCCGCTCGATTTGCAAAACATCGACAGGCAGCTGCAATGTCTTATTATACGACTTGAGAGATTCAACGCCAATCCCGGCAAGGACGACCAAAAATCTGCACAGCTTCGCCCTTATCTGCAAAATCTTCATAAGCTTCTGGAAAAAAAAGTGGGGTTGTCGGAAGAGGCGCTTGAGCAGCTTTTTGATTTTCAGCAACTGGTCAATGAATACAGAATATCACTCTTTTCTCCTGAGATAAAAACTCGTGAACCGGTTTCTCCCAAAAAGCTCGATCAACAGTGGAGATTAACCCAGGCCAAATGTTAAAGGATTAATGAAGATGGCGTCGTTAAAACTCTTCACCTGCTTCGTCGCTGCAAATTTTCAATCATTACGACGTACTTTAGTAACGCCGTAATGATTGAAAATTTCCGCGTCTTGCATATGAAGTTTTTTACTTAGCCATCCAAAAATTCAAGTTTTTACGAGTTTGTCAATGAATAAAGTCACCATCGGCGTTCTTCTCTGCCTTTCCTCTCTTATCCTGATGCACCGTAATAATGCTGTTATCGGCATCATCGTTTTTGTCGCCGGGATTATTCTTATGAACGGTTGGAAGGGGAGAAAATGAGTTCTTTCAGGCTGTTAAAGCCACACCGACTATATGTTTGAGACTGTCCATGGAAAAAGGCTTGGGAAGTGTATTGATAAAACCATATTCCTGATAGTTTTCCATAACGGGATCCAGAATTGTGCCGCTTGTTGCTATGACTTTTATTTCCCCATCAATCTCGTGAATCAGGCGGCAGGTTTCTACCGACGACTCATCTTTGTCGCAAAGAGCGAGAATCACTAATGGCCGCGACTTACCGGGATCGGCGGTAAATCGTTTTAGCTCACGAATCGCCTCCTTACGATCGACGGCAGTTGTGACGGAAAACCCTAGGTAATCAAGCATTATACTGGTTATTTTCCTCATCTGTTCATCGGGTTCTATCAGAAGGACCAAACGGTTCTCCCCCGAAGATGAATCCCCGGCGGAATTCGATATGTTATGTTCTTGTAACACCGGAAGAAACAAAGACACTATGGTGCCCTTTTCAGGTTTTGAGCTGACGACCACATAGCCACCGTGTTTACGCAGGATAGCATAAACGATGGTGAGACCGAGGCCCATGCCTTTTTGTGCCCCGCGTTTCTTGGTGGAGTAATAAGGATCGAAAATTCTGAACAACTGATCCGATTGAATTCCTCTGCCATTGTCGCATATATCGATTCTCACGTATTTCCCCGCGGATACATATTGTCCCGACATTACCTGAGACGTGGCGAATTCATTTTCTTCGATAATTATCTCAAGCCTCTCTCCGGGGTCTGCCTCAGCAGATGCTTCCACCGCATTCTGCAAGACATTGAAGATTGCCCGGCTCAGCTCATCCGGGTCAGCGTAGACAAGAGTCTCTTCACCGGCCTCCCTGATAATGAAACTTTTTGTCCTTTTTTGGAAAAAATCACCGACCGTTTTCCGCACCAGACTCTTGATCCGGACATTTTCCCGGCTCACGATACCAAAATTCGAAAAACATGAGATCTGCCTGGTAAGATCAACCGCGGCAAGAGCAGCTTTTTGGGCCTGCTTGATAAGTTTTATTCTCTCATTGCCGCTCCGACTATCGCCGTGCATTGTAATTATATCAAGATTACCACATATTACTGTCAATAAATTATTAAAATCATGGGAGAATCCGCCTGCCATGCAAGTCATGGCATCCATTTTCTTCAGCAGTTTCAGCGCATTTTCCAGTTCCTTATGCTGCTTTACCGCTTTATGTTGCTTGGAAATATCACGGAGGATACAAAGTGCGAAAACAGAGCCGACCGTCGCTATAGGTATAAAAGATGCGGTCACTACCCTACCGGCAATCAAAAGCGGGGCATCCTCTGAAATATCATATTTCGCAAGCCCAGAGGCAATAAGTTGCTGCTTTGTCCATTGTTCGATGTCCTCGTTAAATCCACCCCAATCCAAGGCATAGGGCAGAAACGTTCCAACCAGCATTTCTTCCCGGCAAGACAATATTTCAAGTGCGGCATCGTTGGCTGAAATTACCTTGCCTTGATTATTCAGCTCAAGTATTCCTTCATCGATGTTCGACAAAATATCGAAGAAATGATGCTTCTCCGAGAGAAGCTCGCTCGTCAGGGCGGATGGTTTCAGACCATCGGGAATACATGCCGACTTACCGGATTTGTGGGGGATTATACTATTTCGAGCAATAAATAACTGAAGAGCTTCCCGGACATGTAGTCTTATGTCCCGCAACTTGCCTTTGGCAATGCAGAGATCGCATTGCACGTCACGAAGAATTCTTTCTTGATCTTCGATTATTGTGGCGGACAGAACAACAATGAAAATTTCATCATGATTTTTAGTATTGCGAAGAATTCTACATAATTGCTCGCCACTGACCATCGGCATGATCAGATCGGTAAAGACAATATCCGGACAAAAATCATCTACAATTTCAAGAGCTTCGAGTCCTGTCTCGGCAGTTAGCACAATACATCCTTCCTGACTGAGAATGGCAGCTACTGCTTTGAGTAAAACAGGATTGTTGTCGACGACAAGGGCTCTGATTTGCATTTAACCACATTGAAAAAGATTAACGTACACCAGCTGATCGCTCCCATTCTTTTATCGTCTCAATGAGCAGCGGCATGTCCACAGGCTTGGTGAATACCCGCCATGCACCGAGATGCTCGGCCACCGCCAGGTACGAATCAGGCCCGATCTTTCCTCCACCCGAAATGGCGATAATGCCAATTTCCGGGTAATCGTTTCTGAACTGAGTGATAGTCTCGATACCTTCCTGCACAGGCATGATGAGGTCACATATCAATAAATCGACAGGGCTGGCCTGCTGCACCTCAACTCCTTTTCTCCCATTTTCGGCTTCATACACTTCGAAGCCTGCTCTTTCCAGCCACATACGGAAAAGATCACGAATCCTGACGTCGTCATCTATTATGAGAATTTTCATCTTTCTATCCATATCCATGGTGATAAACTGCCGTTTAGGGATTTTTGTTAAACACAGTCTCTTTAAAAAATTCAATCATCTTCCGCCGTCTCTGAACCATATTCAACTGCTCCGGGATAAGATCGGTCTGGCTGATTTTCATCACCGACATTTTGTACTCGATATGGGTAGCGAAGCGGTTGTCGATATACCAGGCATACGTCAGTCCCATTAACAGGCCGGGGGGAGTGAACCCCTCATGATTATTGATAAGCCGGGTATAATGATTTTCATCATTGGTGGAACACATTCGGGCCAGATAAAGGAAAGTACGGAGTTGTTCATGGTTTAAAAAACATACTCTGTCTTCTTTCTGCCTTAAAAAAAGGTGATAAACCCTGCCCAACTGAAGTCGGCCAATCTCAACATCCTCCATTATTTTTTTTGCAGCATAATTTCCGAGTAGTGATTCTCCCAGAGCTATTAACAGGGCTATCTCGAGTTTTTGCCTTATTAAGACCTGATCTCCCCTGATTTTAATACACCTGTCCTCAGGATCAAAAAATGAAAACACATTATCCCATTGCTGATCCCTGTTCCAATGTTCCCGATCTATGCAATGCAGGCCCTCAAAATATCGAAGATGGCAGAGTGGAATAATAGGATGGTCGAGAAGAATTTCACCGAGAGTCGATTTCAGAGCATCCCGGTCTATCTGCACCTGTTCTCCAACAAAGGAAATCTCAAGATTTTTCAACCGTTCCATTATGCCGAGATATCTCTCGAACGGCTGCATATGCGTTCCCTTCGGATCTTGATAAACCGTCGGTATCAAGTCTGTTTGAACCTTAGGTTCTTCAACGGTTTGACAGAAACAACCTCTTCCATTGTACAGGCCTTTGATAGCCAGGGCGAGCGTGTCGGGATCATGCTGAATAACGCCTCTTTCCGCCAAGGCGTCCAGGGAGTAAACTCCGCATTCAACGGGAATGTAGTTCTGCTCATAGAGTCGTTCCTTGTCCAGGAAAATGGGAATTTTCCCCTCAACCGCATACCGTTGCAGAACTGAAGCCGGAATATCCGTCAAGGAAATGCAGAGCACCTCATTAAAAAGTCCCCTGGTTCCACCGGGTATATTCTTTTCATACGCCCGAATCATGTCGGATACGTAAAATTTTCTCTCCGGATCAGCAATGGAGAGATCGGTTTCCCCTGCCTGTACCCAAAGATTTGAAACAAGCACCTTCAGCGCGTTCCGGTTGTTCCTGACCGCATTCGCCAAACCAGGCACCTTGAATACCGGAATGATCGAAGAATACAGACTTCCTGGAGCAAGAATTACAATATCCGCCTCCCGGATATCCTGAAGCATTTCTTCATAAACACGCACAGTATCGCAATAATCCACCTCTACACTTTCAACTGGAAAGCCTCTCCGAGCATCGCTCAGTTTATGTTCTCCCGTGATTTCAACTCCATTGGTGTAGAGCACACGAAGTTGAGCCGGGGTCGAAGTACAAGGCAGAACTGCCCTCTCGACTGCGCCAATTGTTCGGGCGATCATATCCAGACCGCTAAAAATCGCCTTGTGCAGCAGTATTTGATTGCGGGCCAGATCTATATTTGATATTTCCGGGTCAATCTCCCGATAAATGGCAGCAGCCAGAAGAAGATTGCCCAGGCAATGGGCACGTTTCAAGGTAGCAGCCAGTCTCTTGTCGCTAAACAGACAGTCGATTAGAGAGCTCAGAAACTGCTCAAACGATCTGGGAAGACGGCGCAGCTTTGCTTCGATCAGCAGAAAATCCGGACGATTCCTCTGCAACGGACCTGTAAAACGCCAGTTGAACACATCGGATAGTATAGCGGCAACATCCGCTGCTTCCGTCTCATCGACATTGTACCTTTTCTGTAGATTTGCAAGTTGAATAGATGATAACAAGACATGCCGCATATCACCGACGGCCACTATCGGTAAATCTTTTAACAATTCCCCTGTAGAACCCCCATTATCAGTGATGCAGACGATGGCACGAGTTTGCGGAAAAATTTCTTTTAAGCCGATGAAAGGTTTTTGTGCCCAACTTGCAAGTCTCGAATCACCGCCAATGATATTGGACAAACCTGTTCCCCCACCAAATACCACTACTTTGACGTTTTCAACATTTGCGGCCAATAACTCCTGCCGAAACGCTTGAAGATGGGTTTTCGCTGTTGAATGTGCCCCGGCAGGCACCCCTCTCAGGACAAGATCCAATATCTTTTCACGTAAATCGTGTTGGGGCAACAGATCAAGCGGGGATAGACGAACTTCCCGGATGTGCTGAAGCTTTTCTGATATCAAAGCAACCCTCGCAGAAAAAGATTCACTTGGTGACTCCTGGTATTGTTCTTTATTTATGGGGATTAGTCAAAGGTTTATACTCCATCCAGTAGATAATTTTCTACGCGAAGAAGATCTTCCGGAGTATCGACTTCTATTGAATCATATTCGGTCACTGTTACCTTGATCTTATAACCATACTCCAGCGCCCGTAGTTGTTCGAGTTTTTCGAACCGTTCCCACTCTCCCTCCGGCAAAGCCACAAAAGAAAGGAGAAAACCTTTTCGGTATGCATAAAATCCAAGATGTTTGTAGTAGGTTGGTTTATTTTGTTCGTCCGGATTACGCTGGAAAGGTATCGGTGATCTTGAAAAATAGAGGGCATAATGATCTTTATCAAAAACCGTCTTAACATGATTCGGATCTTCGATCTCTTCAGGTCTTATAATTTTATAAATGAGTGTGGACATCGGCAGAGTCAGGTCATCCAGCAGAGGTTGCGCTACCTGTTCCACTACAGCTGCGGGGAAAAGCGGTTGATCCCCCTGAATGTTAACCACAATGTCGTGTTCGGAAATTTTGAGGATTTCCGCCGCCTCGGCGAGTCTGTCTGAGCCGGAAACATGATTTTTCCCGGTCATCACGTATTCACCGCCGAAATCCGCCACACACTGTGCGATCCGAGTATCGTCCGTTGCCACTACAACCCGGGAGAGCATCTCTACAGCATGAGCCCTTTCAACAACGTGCTGAATCATTGGTTTTCCAGCGATTTTGGCAAGCGGCTTGCCGCGAAACCGATTTGATTCGTACCGCGCAGGTATGATAGCTATAACTTCAGGTTTTTGTTTTTGCATGGTATATTTGTTGGTTTATGGGAAGAAATCAGGTACTGAAGCAGAAACCATCTGTTCATTTCTCACTCAGTGAATGAAAACCTCATGCTTACACCAAGTTCAATATCTGTTTCATCTACAATAAATTCAGCGACAATTCTACAAAAAGCGGCTGAATTATCGGTAAAACTCAATCTTCCCTTCATCTCCTCTATTGAACAGAGATCATCTGAGTTCGTCCTTGCCTATACTTCGCTTGGGCTCCAGCTCCTGCACATACCATTTGGATCGAAAAAATCGGCATGCCTGCTATTTGTTGATTTCGTTCAGGGAAAGAATGGTTTCAGGTTAGCACAAAATTGCACCAGCAAACAACCAATCGCTCGCGCTGCAGGATTAAAACCAGGGTTCAGGCCAACGATTCTGGACGGAACAGCCGGACTTGGTGCTGATGCCTTTGTGTTGGCCAGTCTAGACTGCAAAGTCACAATGTGCGAACGATCTCCGGTCATCGGAGCATTACTGGAAGATGGTCTTGCCCGGGCGGCGAAGGAGAAAAAAGTTGCCGGGATTGTCGAAAGAGTAAACCTGGTATTAGGAGATACCTTGGAATTTCTGCAACAAAGTCAAGAATCATTTCATACGGTTTATTTGGATCCCATGTATCCCCACCTCGGTAAAACTGCTCTTAATAAGCTTACACTGCGGGTCATTCGCTCTCTGGTCGGTGGCGATGAGGATGGTGCGGCACTTCTTGAAACGGCCATGGAAAGAGCAGAAAACCGGGTTGTTGTGAAAAGGCCCCGCAAAGCACCCCTACTCTCGGAAATTCAGCCGTCTCATGTCATTTTGATGAAAAACAGCCGGTTTGACATTTACTTAACCTTTAAATCGTAAGAGTCTGCACCTACTTATGATACTGTTCGCCGGCTTTAATGGTGTAGGCCCTGTATAATTGTTCAACGAGCAATAGACGAGCCATATCATGGGTGAAGGTCATTTTTGAAAGTGACACCAGCAGGTCAGCCGCCGCCAGCACTCCAGAAGCGTGGCCATCCGGTCCACCGATAAGATAGCAGATCTGTTTTACCCCCTGCATTTCCCATTGGTCAATTTTCCGGGAGAAGCCGTCAGAGGAAAATTGCGTTCCTGTTGAATCGAGTGCCACAATGGTAGCTCCAGCTGGAACCGCCTGAAGCAGCAGCCTGCCCTGCTCCTCGGCGGTCTGCACTTTACCTCGCCCTCTGCCTTTTTCTTTGAGAATGGTGATGGAAAAAGAGGTATAGTGTTGCAGCCGGGAGCTGTATTCCCTGACACCCTCTTCGATAAACCTATCTTTTATTTTCCCCAGAAAGAGCAGTTCGTGTTTCATCGTACGGCGAGTAGAAGGCATGGACATCGATACTTGAGATATTAACCGCCATCGATGTCCACAGTTTCAGTAGTAAGTATTCTTATAAGGCAACAAGCTTTAGTTGCGGATCAGCACTTTACAACTGATTCTTTCATCAGTTCTCTGAGGATCCGGCAAAACCTTTCGTAACCGACATCTTTTTTTATGCCGGGACATGAATCAGAAATAATATGAAAATTTTTTTCATCGGAAAGAATGGATGGATGCAGCGGCCATTGCGCGCATCGCCATGGCCGGCCGTTATGAATTTTGCAACCATCCTCATAAAAGATGCAGCGGCCGTCAACGATTTGCATTTGGACGATATTTCCAGTAAGACGCCAGAAATTTGCCTTGACTGTTTCTGCCGGCATGTCGAGCGTGGCAATCATCCGCTCCTGATCGTTTTTATTCAGAGAGACCGTGGTCTCACCGTGACAACAATACCCGCATCGTTTGCAGGAAAATATTTGGGATACTAAAGTCATTACCTACCTATGTCATGCCCCATTTCAGGATAGAGCAGAATTTCTCAGAAAAGATGAACGCGTAATCAGGCGTAGCCGATATCATCCTTAAAAGTAGCTATATCTATACCGTATTGCATGGCAGCCGCCTTCCACTTATCTTCATCAGGCACATCAAAAATAATGCTGTCATTTGCCGGCAAGGTCAGCCAACCATTGGCCAGTAGTTCATTTTCAAGCTGTCCCGGTCCCCATCCGGTGTAGCCTAAAATAAACAGATATGTAGAAGGTCCTCCGCCTCTGGAAATTTCTTCGAGAACCTTCGTTTCTCTGGTGAGGGAAACCGTTGGGCTGATATCCAGTTTATGTTCGGCGGTATAATCGGAGAGATAGAGAATAAAAGCCGACTCCATCTCAACGGGTCCACCGATATAAACAGGAGGCAGGGGCTTATTCGGTACAGGCAGATTAGCACCCTGCAGTATCTCGGCCAGAGAAAAAATATGATTGGGCCGATTGATGGAAACCCCCATTGCACCTTCCTCGTTATGGGCACAAATATAGATCACATGCTCCTCAAAACGAGGGTCAGGCATCTGCGGAGTAGACACGAGAAAACTGCCTGCCAAGGAATTACTTTCAGCCTCTGATTGTTCGTTCATCACGTATCTTCCCTGAGTGTACTGGATGATTTGGAAAAGAGCGTAAAAAAGAGCTGTATTCTTGCATCACATTTTCCACTCATATCTCAAAGTTTCAATCTGTTTTCTTGATATTATCAGACCCTGGTTCTCTGCGTCAAGAGTAGTGCTTGAAAAAAAGGTAGTGATTTCATGGTAAACCCAGCCAAATAGGCAGATTAATCATGACAAACCATCACGTATAACATACTATTACTATCAATAAGGCTGTTTACAATCACGAGCAGGCAACTTCCTGCAATTTTACCAAGCGTCAGCTCTCCTGAAGGCAGTCTCGTTCGTTCGACTATCCGTCAGGGAGTAGTGGTTTTCATCAATTACTTAACTCGAGGTGACTTACATGCCGAAAACATCTATCCATCCCCCCGGGGACAAAATGCAAAAGGCGATAAAGGAATTTTCAGAGTTACTGGAAAATCAACCGGAACTCGATCGAGGCAAGCTCCTCGAAAAGGTTGTTAGAAAATTTGATCTATCTCCAAAGGAATGCGACTTTCTCGAACGGCATTTCAAAAGTGCATAAAAGATATCCGGCTGTTCTATTTTTCCTGTAAGGGCATTTATTTGCGGGTAGATTCAACTTTTTCAGCCAGCAGTTCATAGTAAAAGTCGACGGTCTGTTCGCACATAGTCTGTGTGGTGAAGTTTGCAGCGACGCGAGCTCTCCCGTTCTCCCCGTATTGTTTCAGCTGATCCTTGTTCATGGCCAAGGCTTCGTCAATTACCGAGGCGAGCTGCCCAGGATCAGCTGGATTTACCAGCCAGCCGGTTTTCCCGGGAATCATCGTTTCCAGGTTCCCGCCAAGCGCTGTTGCGATGAGCGGTTTGCCCATCGCCATGGCCTCTACGGTCGTACGCCCGAAAGCTTCGCTTGAAGAAGTTGACAGGACAATATCGGCGAGTAAAAAAGCAGCGGGCATATCGTTGCAGTGCCCGGCAAACACAACCGTATCGGTAAGGTTATTGTCCCTGGTAAAATTGATCAGCTCTGTTGTGTAGCCTGGGTTATCTTCGGTGTCTCCGACGATCACCGCTTGAAAATTTTTGTTTTTCACAAGAAGAAGACTCTGGAGAAATACATCCAGGCCTTTTAATCTGGTTATCCGCCCAGGCACCATCAGCACGTGTTTTGTGGTGTCTATGCCCCAGGCATTGGAGAGAGCTTCTATTCGCCACGGTTCCACCCGCTCATCAGTAAAGGATTCTATGTCGACTCCTCGAAAAATCAGGCGAACATTCTTTTCGCGATTATATTTCTCGGCTATATGATTCTGAATACTTCTTGACACCGCGATTACCCCGTCTCCCTTGGTCATAATGGCGCTATAGTTATTTACCGAATAAAATCCGTGAAAAGTGCTGATCAGAATCGGCCGGTATTTCCTGGGAAGTGTTTTCCAGGCGACATAGCCAACCCATGCCGGCATCCTTGAACGTAAGTGCAGAATATCGACACGCTTTTTCTTCATCTCTTGACGCAACGGCCAAATATGGAGAAGAGCCAAAGGACTTTTTGATCCGATCGTTTTCCTGAGGTGGTAACTGCCCTCTTTTTCCAATTGTTCCACCAATCTTCCGCCTCCGGATACAACAATGGAAGTATGTCCGTTATGAACCAGATGACGTCCCAGTTCCAGGGTACCCCGCTCGACTCCTCCACTGTTAAGATCGGGAAGCAGCTGCATCACGGTCAGTGATTTCGGATCTCTTTTTTCAACATTTTTCATCGTTTACCTTGTGGTAATGGACTGCGTACTGCTTTTCTGTCATAGTCACGCTGAATTGCGGGCTGTTCTGTTTTCAGAGCGGATGATTTACTGAATAGGATTCATGATTAAAGGGTGCTGTTAGAAAATGGCCTTTAAGATTTCGAATTATATCAAGCTACCGGAGTTTTTCCGGCCACCATCGTTTTAGAATATGATCAGCACATCGCTGTGCTTCATTCAGTTCAATTTTATCACCCTGAAGCGCATGACCTTGTTCCCAGGCCGCAAAACTCGTGACTAAATTTTTTTCAAGCAAGATGTTTTCGTTTCTCTTAAATTTGCCTTTTTCCCTGACCCATTGCATAGGAAAAATACCCACACTGCATCCTGCGGTTATGGCTTCATAGAGCATGGAAATCGAATCGGCGGTGATCCACACCTCGCTATTTTTATCATACTGCTCCTCGATCCAGCCTCGAGGTGTTACTTTGTAATCAAAAAATTGAATGTTATCGTACTGATCGGACAACCGCTCGAGCATAGTCACTGTATCTTGAGGAGTCCTGGGAGAAGAAGAAATAGTCCATAGCTTTCCTGATTCCCTTCTGACAATTTTTTCGACCATGTCCACAACCTGAGAGCTAATCCAGCGATGGCTTTTGGGATCGACCCCTCCCAACAGAATAAGACCACAGTCTTTTTGGTGTTTGTTTTTGTTCTGAGAACAGTTGGGGGCGCCAATGGTAAGTATTATGTTGCCACTTTCTCTATTTCCGTCATGTTCCGGAACTAAACAAAGATCAAACATTCTCTGCAGATGCAGGGGGGGCATCATGCAGGTAATGGCTGGAATCGCAAACTTTTTTTTAAAAAGCAACATTGGCAGATGGGTGCGGCTTCCAGTGCCGATCAAAAGATCCCCTTCTCTGATGCCGGGATGAGACAAGCCGCCTCCAGGTAAATACAGGCGACACGTCTGCAGTAATTTATCAAAGAGGGTAAAACCGCTGACGTCAATCTGAGTGAGCTGAACCGGTATTTTTTCGCGCAGCGCCCCGATAATTCCCATTGTCTGCTTCTCATGGCCGGGTCTGCCGTCAAACAAGGCAACTACACGCAACTCTTTTGCTTTTTCAGCATTCATCAGTTTCTTTGCAGTGGTAAAGATCAGCGAATTCCGCTAGCGTCTATTTGGAGGGGGCGGCGGTCCTTGCGGCGGTCTGTGAGCGCCACTTGCAAGTTTTACGATGATCTGGTTGGATTTCTGTAGGCGTTTTGTCATAGTTTTAAAAAGATATTTGGAAACATCTGGATATTTTTCAACTATTTCTTCTAGTTTATCTCCGGGAAAACGTTTGACGGTAGACCGTCCCTGGGAAATAATTGAGGCTGTTCGCTGCTCTCCGGTAATCGATGCCATTTCCCCGAAATATTCGCCTGGTTCTGTGAGCTCGGCAATCTTCTTACCGCCCTTAATAACTGTGAGTGCTCCCCGGATGAGCTTGAAAAAATCAATATCCTTATTGCCTTCCCTGATGATGACGTCGCCGTCCTCATACTGTTCTTCATCCGGATTAACCATATATGCGGGAAGACTATCCTTATGCACCACCGTTCGTCGCAATGCCTCGTCAATACTGGTAACGCCCTCTCTGACTTTTTGCAGGGCAGCGTCACGAAGGGGGATCATTCCTTCCTGAATTGCTATTTTTCTCAACTGATCCTCGGGAACTTCGGCGCTGATGGCTTTACCAACTTCATCTGTTATTTCCATGAGTTCAAAAAATCCAACCCGCCCTTTATAGCCTAGGTTATTACATTCAGGGCAGCCGTTCGGACCGTAAATTTCAAGATAATCAACTTCCTCTTCTCTGAAGCCGAATTTAATCAATTCTTCGGAATCGTAAAAAACTCTTTTCTTGCATTTGGCGCATAATCTTCGGCCCAGACGCTGAGACAATACCATTGTTACCGCGGATGCGACCATATATGGCGGAATACCGATATCTACAAGACGACCGATTGTGGCAGGGCTATCGTTGGTATGCAGTGTCGAGAAAACGAGATGACCAGTCATAGCGGCTTTAATGGCAATTTCCGCAGTCTCGATATCTCGAATCTCACCGACCATGATTATATCAGGATCCTGCCGCAGGAATGCTTTGAGTGCGGCTGCAAAGGTCATCCCAACTTCCTGGTGGACGTTAACCTGGTTTATGCCTTTAAAGTTAAACTCGACCGGATCTTCAGCAGTGAGAATTTTAATATCCTCACTGTTCATCGAGTTCAGCGCGGAATACAGGGTTACCGTTTTTCCTGATCCGGTGGGACCGGTAACAAGAAGCAGTCCCTGTGGCTGTTTGAGACATCTTTTCAGTGTTTCAAACGTCTCCGGCTCAAACCCCAGCTTGGTTAAATCAACGTTCAGCGAGGCTTTGTCGAGAATACGCAGAACCACCGATTCGCCATACAAAGTAGGCAGTGATGAAACACGGAAATCGACTGATCGGTTTCTCCCCATGCGCATTTTTATACGCCCATCCTGAGGAATTCTTCTTTCTGTAATATCCAGGCCGGAGAGGATCTTCATCCTGGCAACCAGGGCATTTTTGATCGTCAGAGGAAGATTCATGGTTTTAAAAAGAGAACCGTCCTTACGGTACCTGACCTGCATGCTCTTTTCGTAGGGCTCTACATGGATATCCGAGGCGCCATCCTGCACAGCCTTTATCAGAATCCCGTTTACCAGCTTAATAATCGGCGCATCTGAAGCAGCAAACTGTTCCCCAACATCCTCACCATCGTCGGCTTCAAGTTCAAAGTCATCCGCGGCTTCGGCAACGATCGAGCCGAAATCATCCACCTGAGTGATATCAAGTTCTTCCTCAGCCTCATCCTTGATACCAAGAAAGGAAGTTGCCTCAGCTTCATCAATACCGTAATATTTCTGATAAGCCTCAACGATATCTCTTTCCGTTGAAACGCATACCGATAACGCTCTATTCAATAAATTCTGCAGTTCCTCCACCGCGGTAGCGTCGGAGGGCTCGGTCATGGTGATCTGCAGGGTATTACCGGCGATCCGTAAGGGAAAGGCCATATATTCTTTAGCCTGTTCATACGGTAGCAGTTTGAGGGCATCCTTTGCTGGAGGTTCGTCTTTGATGAACACCGCAGGATAGTTATGCGTACGACTGAGAAAGGTTAAGACCGTATTTTCATCGATATACTCCAGTTGCCTTAGAATGGTACTGAGACGCCCGCCCTTTTTCTGCAAGATCTTCTTGGCGGTTTCCAGCTGACCTGGGGTTATGTACCCCGCCTTGCTCAGCAACTCACCAATTTTAACTTTTCCCGCACCTGATTGATCCTTAACGGTCTGCTTCATTGAGGATCTGCGTTGTGCTACAGTACTTTGCCTTGCCATAACCGGTAACCATTAAAAATGAAGAACCGTGAACTCATACAAGTTCACCGGCTCAAAAGATTTCGTCACACTTAAAATAAATCACACAAATAATTTACTTAAAAGAATTACCTTTTTACAAGGAAGATAATGCAAAAAAAAATCTTCTTACTCTATTAATTTTAGAAGCAAGAAGATTTTTTTTGATTTTTTTTAAAAACTATCTACAACAAAATCACCTAAAACCTTTTTTTTCTAGAAACGGAGGATTCATTGAACTCTCAAATAATTGTTGAGATCACCGGCTTTTGTGCCTTTCGTCTCGTAGAAAATCGCTAAATCCCTTTTTACTCTCATCTACATTGTTATAGCATGCATAAACACATACGTCCAATCAGGTGGTGAACGAAATGACCGATTCAGGAAAAATATCACCGGGAGTGCAGACAACTTCCATCCATCAGCCTTTCCAAAATGGTGACATTTGCCTCAAGGATTCGATGATGAGAGGCATTTTTTCCAGCACGAAATCAACTT
The DNA here is from genome assembly GCA_963835305.1 of uncultured delta proteobacterium. Taxonomy (GTDB): domain Bacteria; phylum Desulfobacterota; class Desulfobulbia; order Desulfobulbales; family Desulfocapsaceae; genus Desulforhopalus_A. Next base: position 150,163 of record CAWIEU010000001.1, on the reverse strand, counting down.
CTTCTTCAGTATTATACACACTGAGGGAAAACCGGATCGAACCATGAGCCGCGGTAAACGGCACCCCCATTGCCCGAAGCACATGGGATGGTTCAAGAGACCCCGAAGTGCAGGCAGAGCCGGATGAAGCACAGATTCTGTATTGATTCATATGCAGAAGAATCGCCTCCCCTTCAACATATTCAAAACTGATATTCGCCGTGTTCGGCAAACGGTTTGTCTTGTGTCCGTTAAGCATGGACTTGGGCACTCTGGCAAGCAAACCTTCTTCAAGTTTATCACGGAGTTTTTTTACCCTGGTGTTCTCCTCTGCCATTTTTTCGCCGGCAAGTTCACAGGCACGGCCCAGGGCAACGATTGAGGCAACGTTTTCGGTGCCGCCTCTTCGCCCGGTTTCCTGATGACCTCCGACTAGAAAAGGAACAAAAAGGGTACCCCGTTTCACATAGAGAACCCCTACTCCTTTCGGCGCATGGAGTTTATGACCGGAGAGTGATAAGAAATCGATATCGAGTTCTTTCAGGTTGATATCGATTTTGCCGACTGCTTGTACGGCATCGGTATGAAACAAAATTCCCCTTTGCCTGGCCATCCTGGCCATTTCTTCAACTGGAAAAATGACTCCGGTCTCATTGTTTGCCCACATTATGCTGACGATGGCGGTATCATCCGTAAGGGCTGCTTCGTATTCGGCCATATCCAGCATGCCGTCGGCATCAACCTTCAAGCGGGTTACCCGATATTTATGGCCGGTTACCGTTTCAAGATTGTCACAAAGGCTCTTTACAGCGGGATGCTCCACTCTGCTGGTTATTATATGTCTTTTTTCCGGATAAGTCCTGAGCGCGGAGAGTATGGCAGTGGAATCACTCTCTGTTCCACAACTGGTAAAGGTAATTTCGCCAGGTTCGGCTCCCAGCAGATTCGCCACTTTCTGTCGTGCCTTCCTGACGGCATCCCCTATCTCTCCGCCAAAGGTGTGCATGCTTGAGGGATTACCATAGGCATCCGTCAAATAGGGCAGCATGGCTTCAACTACTTCAGGAGCAACCCGGGTTGTAGCATTGTTATCCATGTAGACGACTTTCTCATTTGCAGTGGCCATTAATTCTCTTCCTCCACTATCAGACTATCCAGCACGAGTTCACGTAATTTTTTTTCTACATATTCCTTGATTGTGGTTTGAGATTTATGACAACTTTTACACGCTCCCCGCAGGGAAACTATCACAAAATCACCATCCACATCGATAAGTTCAATATCACCGCCATCTTTTCTCAGACCTGGTCGGATCTCACGCTCAAGAACCTCTTCTATTTTCTTTATCTTTTGCAGTGAGGTCATTCTTTTTGGTTTATTTTTTAATACAGGTGCTTCTGATGTACTGCTCACGGTATTTTGCAAAATTTCCCGCAGCTTGTCCTCACATTTACCGCATCCACCACCAGCCTTGGTAAAATTGGTGATTTCTTCAACAGAGCGCAGATTCGACTCCTTTATCGCCCTGATGATCTCCAGATCGGTTACACCGAAACACTCACAAACCACCTGTCCTTCTGCCATTGGCAGAATAAGTCCTCGATAATCAGCGATCGCTGCTTCCAGTGCTTCCCGTCCCATTACCGAACAATGCATTTTTTCTTTCGGCAGTCCGCCCAGAGCATTGGCTATATCCTGGTTGGTGATTTTTCCGGCCTCTTCCACGGACTTTCCAATAATCATTTCGGTTAGAACTGACGAAGATGCGATGGCACTGGCACAGCCGAATGTTTTGAATTTGGCGTCGGTGATGATGTTGTCTTCATTTATTTTAAGGGTGAGTTTTAACGCATCACCGCAGGCAAGCGAACCAACGTCTCCGGTACCGCTCGGGTTATCTAGCTCTCCAACATTCCGAGGATTCAGAAAATGTTGTTGCACCTTGTCAGTATATTCCCACATACCCAACTCCTGAATTTAATATGATAATAATTATGATAATCTCGCAAAAACTTAAAATCAGCGATGGCTAAGTAAAAAAATTCAGATTCGAGGGGCGCAAATTTTCTATCATTTCGACGTACAAGAGTTACTTCGAAATGATAGAAAATTTGCTGCAACGAAGAAGGTGAAGAGTTTTAAAACGCCATCAATTATGTTTTGTTACAAACTGATAATAATACCTGAACTATAAATTGCAACCAGCTCGCTTACGGCCCTGTCATTTAGTTTTGTGCATAAAAACAATACGCTAGCAGCGATTACAAGATTCCGATTTCAGTAAGCATAGTCCTAGCCGCGCTGACGAGTTCCGTCGTACCGGAAGAGGTTCTCGATTCGACGTAAAAGCGAACTTTAGGTTCCGTTCCAGATGCGCGTATCATGATCCATGAACCATCTTCAAATACCATTTTTCGGCCATCGATGGTAATAACTTTTTGGATGCGCCGGGGTACGCCGCCGATCTCAACTGTGCTCTCTTCCCGGTATTTTTCGAGCCTGGCCAATTGTGCTTGCAGTTCCTGGCCTTTGACGCTAACCTCGACTCCATCCCGAGCCGGGTAATATGCGCCGAACCTGGTTTCAATATTTCGCAGATAATCCCCGAGATTCATTTTGGTAGCGAGCATCATCTCCAAAGCGAGGAGCAGCCCGATGTAGGCATCCTTTTCCGGAGTATGGCCGATTATTGATATCCCATCCGATTCCTCGAAATAGACCAGGGCCTTGCCGATAACCGGTTTGAAATTTTTAAATCCGACACTTGGTTCAAATAATTGCTCATTAAAACTTTCGGCAAGACTGTTTGCCAGATTCGAGGTGGCAACGGTTTTGGCCACCATTCCTTTTTTATTTTTATGTTCATGCAGGAAGTGATAAGCCATGGCGCCAAAATGGTTCATGCTAATTTCCGTTTGCCCATCTGTAAATCGAATTCTGTCCCCATCCGGATCGATTATTGCGCCCAGTTTAAGTGGCTGGTCTTTTTTAGAAAGAATGCGAACTATCTCCCGCATATTGGCGGTTGACGGTTCCGGCGCTACTCCGCCAAAGGTCACATCAGCCTTATCCCGCAATAAAATCAGTCTTGAGTCGGAGCGGCCGCTGAAAAGCTCACCTATGTGCAAGCGGCTGGCACCATGTACACAATCAATGGCAACAACCATGTCCTTACGATTAAAAAATGAGGAAACCGCGGCTACAAGATCCAGCCCGTGCGTCCCATGATTCTTTTTGACGAGATTTTTCCAGGTGGCAAGCGAGTCAAAACATTTCACATTATCATAATCTTCAATATCTCTTGCTGTGTGACATGGGACTGGTTGATAGGAGAAACCTTCTTCAACAAGCTTTCGGGCATGGGCGGTGATCCTCTCCGTAATCCCGGAGGCAGCTGGTCCGGCGTCAGCAGCATTAAATTTATATCCTCCATATTCCAACGGATTGTGAGATGGAGTGAGGTTTACTGAAAAAGCAGCTCTCAATTCCAGCACCGCCGCAGAAAGTACACCGGTAGTGGACTCTCCGGCATAATGCACGATAAAACCAGCCTTAGTAAGAACATATGCCACCTGACAGGCCAGAAGCTGTCCGGCGAATCTGTTGTCAAACCCGAGAACACACCCGCGGCTTTTGGCATCCTCCAGGCTATTTACGCCAAGCAGGTTTGCCAGTTCAGGTTCCCTGTCGACTGCTTCGTACATTTGCACAATAGCCGTAGTCACCAGTGCAACAGAATGACAAAAAATATCTTTGCCGAGTATTCCCCGCCAGCCTGAAGTGCCAAAAGAAATAACCTGGGTCGGTTTTCCCTGGTTTTCCTGAATCTCCTGCAAGACCAGTTTATATGCGTCATCGAGCGGTTGCTGCCAGGTTGCACCTTCACTCTGTTTTTTGGCAACGAGCTCTTTAATCAAGCCAAAGTAATCACTACGGCCATGATCCCCTTTGACAATGAAACGTTCGAATAACTGATGAGAAGAATCGACAGTTTGCATTTTTTCCTCCAGTTCAGGATCGCTTTCAATGTAACAGGATGAAGCACATGGCAGCCACCTGGAACTTTGATAAAAATGAAGTGATTTTTACTGAATTTTCTTGGCTTTATCGATAAGCATTATTGGAATATCGTCCCGTATCTCATACAAAAGCATGCATTTTTCGCAGATAAGTCCCTCCGCATCCTTCAGCTTTACCGGCCCCTTACATTGGGGACAGGCCAAAATTTCCAGTAAGTCTTTATTGATCATTGCGTCCTCGCATAATTTTTTTTCCAAGGTAAAGTTGAAGGCAACCTCGGAGTACTAGAAAGAGTTGAGTTGATATATGTGATTGAATAAATCAATCTAATTTGATATTTACCTGAAACCGATTATGATTGCATATAAATAATTCTCCCGTTCTTTCTTGAACTACTCACACTACGCAGGAAAATAATGGAACAACACATTGGTTTTATTGGCGGCGGACAGATGGCAGAAGCCTTGATCAGAGGAATTATCACCTCGGGCCTCTATAAAAATACGAATATTCTCGTGGCAGAGCCTAATGAGAGTCGCCGTCAGCATCTGGAACAGACCTATTCGGTAAAGACATTTCACAGTAATCTGCCGATATTCGAAAATTGCCGCGTAGTCATCCTTGCCGTCAAACCGCAAACCATGAAAGCTCTCCTCGAAGACTGCCGGGAGCGTATACAGCCGCAGCACATTATAATAAGCATTGCCGCCGGTCTGCCCATCTCTTTTTACACGAAAATGATCGGCAAGAGTGATACGAAAATCATCAGGGTTATGCCGAATACTCCTGCGCTGGTTCTGGAAGGAGCATCCGCACTGAGTAGAAATGACAATGTCAGCGATAAAGAACTGCGCACCGCCGAAGAGATCTTCATGGCGGTCGGCGAAGTTGTCATTCTTGACGAAGTGCACCTTGACGCCGTAACCGGTCTGAGCGGCTCAGGTCCGGCCTATGTTTTTTCCTTTGTTGAAGCACTTATTGACGCCGGAGTTAAATCCGGACTTACCCGAGCAATCTCAGAAAAGCTGGCGTTGCAGACGGTATCCGGATCAATCAAACTCCTCAGGGAAAGCGGCGAACATCCTGCCGCGCTACGCGGTAAAGTAACTTCCCCGGGCGGGACGGCCATTACCGCTTTGCACGTTCTCGAAAAAGTCGGTTTCCATGGCATTATCATGGATATCGTCGAGTCGGCAGTTATCCGTTCGAAACAATTAGGCCAAGTAGAATGACATACATCTCAACTCCTTTCCGAGTCGAAACTAGCCTTGAGGTTCGAAATGCCGGGATCATCACCAAAAAAGATGATGCCAGGACCGATCACTATGCAGCAACTCTGACCCAATGGCTGCAGAAACGAAATATCGTGATCTCCCTCAATAAGATCAGTCCCGATCTTGACATGATCATTGTGCTCGGAGGAGACGGCACCCTTCTGCATATAGCCGAAAAAGCCGCACGCCACGCCATTCCCGTACTTGGTATCAATCTTGGCAACCTCGGTTTTCTGACCGAACTCACGGAGAACGAAACCTTTCGGGCGCTCGATCGTATCCTCGCCGGGAAAGTGACCGTGGAGAACCGGCTGATGCTCAAGGCACGTCATGTGGCGAATGGTCAGGCAACCGACTATCGCTATGCTCTTAATGATGTCGTCATTTCCAAAAACGTACTTGACCGGCTGCTCCGCCTCTCGACCAAAGCCGACGATGTCTATATAACCACCTACAGGGCGGATGGGCTGATATTTTCATCTCCTACCGGTTCAACCGCATACAATCTGTCAGCAGGGGGGCCGCTGGTTTATCCAGGCTTGGCAACCATTACGGTAACCCCCATCTGCCCCTTCATGTTGAGCAGCAGGCCTATTATTCTCCCTGCTGAAAAAAGGATTAAAACCCGTTTCGACGCCGGTAATCCCACTGAACGCGCCCAGGTCATAATTGATGGCCAGCCTTTCTGGGAAATGAAGAACGGCGATGAACTGGAACTGGAAACCGCCGAACATTTTCTTCAGCTTATCGTTTCTTCTACCCGTGACTATTTCACTATCCTGCGCAACAAACTCCACTGGGGAGTCTCCAGCGAGAAAACACCCAACAGTCAAACAGAGGACACCAACTGAGTAATTACTTTTTCTTCTTTATCTGATATTTCTTCATTTTATACTGAAGCAGGCTTTTGGTTATGCCCAGATTTTCGGCGGCTCTCGCCTGCACATAATCCGTATCGGAAAGCGCCTGGGTGAGCATTCTTTTTTCTACTGCGTACAAGACTTCGTTCAGTCCGGCATCTTGTGGTATTAATTGCCGCAGATCGACTTCCTGGCCCCATACCGGCCGTTCCTCGTTATACAGGGTATCCGGCTGGACATCCTCAGCCTCAATCACATCGCCTGAACAAAGAATGGCGGCACGTTCTATGGTATTTTCCAGTTCCCTGATATTGCCCTCCCATGGAAGTTTCATAAGAAGCTTCAGAGCATCGGGTGAAATCGCAAGTGCAGGTTTACCTAATTCCTTCTGGTATTTTTCAACAAAAAATTCAGCCAGCAGACGCATATCATCCATTCTTTCTCGCAAGGCTGGAAGATTCACGGGAATTACATTGAGGCGGTAAAACAGGTCTTCCCTGAATCGTCCCGCGGCGACCTCCTCCCGCAGATCCTTATTCGAGGCGCTGATGATGCGAACATCGACTTCTATTGTTTTACCTCCTCCGACACGTTCAAAGGTTTTCTCCTGCAGAACCCGCAACAACTTTGATTGCAGGGCAAGAGGAATCTCACCTACTTCATCAAGAAATATTGTTCCCTGATCAGCCAGTTCAAAGCGTCCTTTCCGCATGGCTACCGCCCCGGTGAAGGCGCCCTTCTCGTGGCCGAACAACTCACTTTCAAGCAGATTATCAGAAAGAGCGGCACAATTTACAGCGATGAAAGGTTGAGATTCTCTCGGACTGTTTATATGGATAGCCTTGGCAACCAGCTCCTTGCCCGTCCCGCTTTCACCGGTTATAAGGACCGAGGCATGGGTGGGAGAGACCTTTTCTATAAGCTGGTAAACTTGTAACATCTTTGGGTTTTTTCCCACCATACCGCTAAAGCCGCTTTTTCCTTTTATTTCGTCTCTCAGCCGCGTGTTTTCCCGAATCAGGGAGTAGTGCTGTGCACCCTTTTTCAAAGTGATGATCAGCTCATCATTGGAAAATGGCTTGGCAAGATAGTTATAGGCTCCTGCCTGCATGGCGGTTACAGCTTTGTCTATTTCAGCGAAGGCGGTAATGACAATAACCGGAAGGTCCTGATTTCTTTCCTTAATTTTGTTTAAAAATTCCAAACCGTTCATACCGGGCATCTGCATATCGGTGACCACAATATCCAGATCGACGTCTTCAACTATCTTCAAGCCCTGCATCCCATCAGAGGCCGTGAAGACCTCAAAACCTTCATCCTTTAAAAGTTCCGATAATACGATGAGATAATTCGGTTCGTCATCTACTACAAGGATCGAATACATCGTCATAATTTTCCTTTCAGTGGCTTAAATTTTCAGCATTATTGTAATTATCGATAACTCGTTCTTTCATTTTCAGCAGCAGCGCCGCAGGAACCGACACGTTTTTTCCGCCGGCAAGCGTTGTTCCCGGCCTGATACTACCATGGTAATCACTTCCGCCGGTCATCAGCAAAGAGAGTTTTTCCGCTAGAGCCATAAGATTTTTTCTGAACTTGCGGGTGTGATTTGGATAATATACCTCAATTCCATCCAATCCCAAATCACACAATTGATTCAAAATCCGGGGAAAATCATCAAAGACCGTATCAAGTTTGAGAGGATGCGCAAGGACGGCTATTCCTCCGGCATTTTTAATCAGGGAGATTGCTTCCTTGGCTCCATAGACAAACCTCGATGCATAGGCAAGTCCATCTTTACCGAGATATTTCTCGAATGCTTCATCCATTGTGCCGACTATTTTTTTTTCCATCAAAAGTTTTGCAATATGGGGTCTGCCTTTCTGCCCGTCCCTGCCGGTTTTTGTCAGTTCGTTGAATTCAATGGGAAATCCCAACTTATTAAGGTTTGAAATAATTTTTTTGTTCCTTTCGATTCTTCCGGCCTGCAACTGGCCCAAGGCGTCATGTAAGTCCTTATTTTGATAGTCAAAAAGATACCCCAGCAAATGTACATTTTGCTGGGAGTATTTGACACTCAATTCTATGCCCGGTACGACCTCAATCCCCAAGAAATCTCCTGCGGTGACGGCTTCCCCGATTCCTCCGATAGTGTCGTGATCGGTAATCGCAATAGCTGATAAGCCCTTTCGGTGAGCATACCCGACCAGCTCGGATGGACTCATGGTTCCGTCTGATATTGTCGAATGTGTATGGAGATCTATAGACATTATGTAATTTGATGACAAAATAGTTGTGGATAATCCCAAAGATCAGGAAGTTTACTTTTCTCATGGAACAGTATGGTACCATTTTACATAGTATAAGTACCTCTTACCTGTAAGATCAAGATAGCTTTGCCCGGCATCTAGAAATTCTTTTTCTGTATTTCGAAAGAATTTCATGAAGTTATTTACGCCGATTTAATCTCTGCATACCGAGTCGGCATCAGAGATTTTCCTTTACTTTTTCTCTATCCCGTCCGATATAGTCCCTATATAAATTTTCTTTTAGACTATCGGAGCACCTTTATGCGGTCGTTTTTAGCCTATTTTTTGGTATTTATTTTTCTTTGCGCCTGCAGTAGCGGCAGAATTCCCGAACCCGCGGCTTATCAATACTCTCAACAGAAAAAAATGCAGGCGGCTGCACATTGGGAAGTCCTGGCGGCGGATCTTGCCAATCGTATTAACAATCAGCTTATTGCAACCGGCAACCTGGATAAAGCAGTCTTTGTCAAAGAGACCTGTGGAAACGATTCGATTCCTTGCTCTCCTGATGAAACAAGCAGTTTCAATGAAGCATTCCGTGATCTGCTGATAACAGATCTTTTCGGATATGGTGTACCAACGAATAGCCGGGCGGACGGCAAAGCGATTGAAGTTCGCTATAAAGTCCAGATCGTCCGACACAACAGCGACCGTGTACGCCCACTGCGGCCAGGTCTGCTCACCGGTCTCTCTGCCGCTGTAGCTGTCTTGCGTAATGCGCCCATTGAGCTTATACTCCTGGCATCCGGTTTGGCTGCTGACGCTGCCAACACCAGCCTGGTGACCAGCGGTCATTACGAGGTAATTATAACTACTTCAATGATTACCCATGATCGATATCTCTTCAGGGCGTCCGATATTTACTATATTAATGATAATGATTTCTATCATTACCAGGAAAATATGCCCCAGACAAAAACCATCAGACTCTCAGATGAGCCGCTTCCGACAAAGGCGGATAAGCCCGAATCAATGCCAAGCACAGTCTCCGCAAGTCCTAAAAAAGATACCACACCGTCTTTGCTTGTAAAACAGAATGGTAAAGGGATTTAGCTTTATGAATCATTGCGGCACAGCAAATTCACCTCTCACGTTAGCTGCGATATCACGTCTTACTTTCTTCGCGGTTGCTGTTCTCATGCTCGCGATGTGTAGTGGTTGTGCTTCCTTTAACGGCACCCGGCTGGAAAACTTTCTCGGGGGCAAGACCAATTTAATACACTTTTCCTATACCATTGCCGATAATCTGGCAGAAAGAGCATTACCCCCACTTGTGCCTCGTCAACCCGATATGCCTATTCTGGTCACAACTTTTGTTGATAACAATGATCTGCAGCAAACCTCGCGCTTCGGCCGCGTTCTTCAGGAGCATATCGCTTCCAGGTTCGTCCAGCTTGGTTATACGGTGAGAGAAATGAAACTCTCCAATAAACTTCACATTGAGAAGAAATCGGGAGAAACGATTCTATCGCGGGATCTCAGTCAACTGAGTGGTGAGCAGAAAGCCCAGGCTATCCTGGTCGGTACAATTTCCAGGACTAACAGGATACTCTATATTTCAGCTCGCCTGATAAACCCAATAAATAACAATATCCTGGCCACTGATGACCATCAGTTATGTATGGATGATGATACTCTTGCCATGTTCGGACTGCAACTCCAACCTGAGAGTGACAAGCCCATCGAGGACCCGGGTCAACCACTTCTTAACTCGATTTTGTAAGGGATCAGCTAATGCCGCTCTCTGGAAAGACAGTACTCATCCCCGGCGCATCACGGCCGATAGGCCGGGCGATTGCCCGTAAATTTGCCAGCCATGGTACGACATTGATTCTTCCGGTTTATGACTGGCCCGAGTCAATCGAAGAAATGGAAGAAGAATTCAACAGAGCCGGATTTACTTATTTTACCCTCTCTGCCGATCTGCGAAAAAAAGAGCAGGTGCTACAACTTGTAGAACTTGTGCAAGCCCAGACAGGACAGATCGATTTTCTCATCAATAACATCGAGCGTGGCGGGATGCCTGTAGTCCATGGCAGCTACGACCTTCCACACAACAAGGATCAATGGGATATTGAGTTTGATACAACCGTAAAGGCTAAATGGCTTCTCTACCATCACCTCTTTCCTCTCATGAAGGGGAGAAACGGAGGGGCCGTGATAAATATTTCCTCGATCGCCGCAAGCTCCGGACGCAGCGGCTCCGCGGCAGGTTTATTTAATGATGGGTACAGTGCAGCCAATAAGGCGATACAAATATTGACGGAAACCTGGGCTCGGGAAGCCGCACCTGCCATTCGGGTCAATGAGCTGGTGCTTGGGCTTATTCAGGCCAGACATGGTGAAGGCACTCGGGGCTGGTCCGCCCTCTCCGAGCAGGAGAAGGCCAGGATTAAAAGCGAAATTCTTCTCGGACGAACCGGCTTTCCCCAAGAGGTCGCCGACTGTGTCTATTTTTTGGCGGTTGAGGCAACCTACATTACCGGAGCCTGTCTCCGTATGGATGGTGGTTTCACCCTCGGCGGCCACGAAGTACCACCTATGCCGCCGGGCATCCTCTGATGAGGCATCGGACAAGTTACTGAGAAACGGGAAATAATTTATTCCGTAACAATCATACGGATGGCCTTTTAGTGAGAGTCAGATACTGCGGGCTCTACATTTATCTGTCATGCTGTTGCAGCTCAAGACCACTCTGAACGAGTGTTGAGATCCGTATCTCCCGGACCGCCTCATCAAGGAAAATATGTAATTCTTCTGTACAATTGCGAAAACGCCGTATACTGCCCAATGCCGTTTCCGTCGCGAGCAGAGCCAGGCACCGGATCGCCATACCTCGCACCTGCAGGTCCGGAGACTCGAGGTATGCGCTTAAATCGTCGACAATCCGCTGTTCAATCATTTCCTGCCGATGTTCCTGGCATAGTCTGCCAACACCCCAGAGTAGACCACGTTGCATCAGAGGCAGTTCCAGATAGTTGCCGTCCTGGAACAGATCCTCACCGTCTTCACGCAGGTAGGAAATAAGCATATGCAGATATTCCTGACGAAGCATTGCGCTATGACACATAATTTCGGCCATCGCTTCGGGCACTCCCCATCCAATCCCTCCTGATTCATCATTGAGAGACCAGAGGAATCGCCGCATAACCACCCGGGCAGCCTCAGGATTCTTATCTGCAATAGCCGGAATTATCCGGCCAAAACTACATACAGCGCGCCACTTGACTATTTCGTCAGAATGGCAGAGAGCAATAAATAGAGGATTGATCAGCTTGTGTGCCGGGTAGTTATCAAGTTGTTGAAAAATTTCAGCAAGGTCGCATTTTTGCAAGAGGCACAAAACCTTTTGTTTCAGCTGCCTTCTGCCTATTTCAAATTCCATTATCAAACATTTATTCAGAGGAGGTAATCAGCATACTTTTCTCTGGAGGAGATTACAGGGACTGGCAACGACTATTGAAACCATAACGTTTATAATTCAGCTCATCAATGAGACAAATCATCGAGACGCTTCATCCCTTCCATAAGCATACCCATGAAACCACCGATGATATCAAGAGCTTTTTCATTTTCTGTCAATCCCTGGATAAATTTAAACCGGCCATTGTCAATTGACAGAATCCTGTAAAATGCATCTGCCCCCCACAATCCTTCAATTTCGGCGTGTATAATTTCCCCCTCATTAAATTTAATAACCGCCCGCTTATCTCCGAATTCGATATTAAGCCTGCCGGTCTTTTGATTGGAATTAATCATTTGACTCAGTTCGACGGGTGAAATATCTGAAAGCTGCCCAACCATGCCGGACGATAACTCTTCAGCCCGCTGCATGTTCATTTTGGTAATCCTGCTGACAAGAAGCTTATAGAAAAACACCTGAAGGACGGGAAACCGGATGAGGATGTGGCGAAAGTTTTTCTGATTCAGCACCGCAATCTTACATGGCTCGGTTGTCATGATCGTCGTGGAAACACGCTCCCCGGACAACAGACTCATTTCGCCGAACACCTCACCTCTTTTAATTTCGGCTAGCGTTACGCCGTTTTCATCAAGGACTTCAGCCCTGCCTGACAACAGGATGTGCAATCTATCGCCAGGATCACCCTTCTGGGTGATAGGAAATTGCCAGGGAACGTCGTTTAATTCCAGCATAGCTGCAAGATCCAGCAAATCATCAGAGGAAAGACTTGAAAAAATTTCCACGGAACGCAAGAGTCCAACAAACATGCCGGTTCCTTTAATTTTTTCCCGGCGTTCAGCTGCGGCAAGCAATTTCATCTGTACAGTTGCAAACCCCTTATCCTTTTTATATTCAAACCGAATTAGTCCGGTGCATCCGCCGCACTCGAATTTGACCTTTTGATTCACCCCATGGGAATATTTTTCATAATTGCCGTCTGCTGATGTGATGGCAATAAGCTCTTTTATAAGCGGGAGACAGGTGGGTTTACTGGCTGACACGGTCAGAATGCCATCATTGATCTTCAATTCTTCACGCACATTATACAGAGGGCAGTGATCTTCCTCTGTTATTATAAAAATACCGTTTCGAAACTGCATATTGATTCTGATTAATCCGATCTGCCGAAAAAGAGGTAAATGACAAAACCCAAGAGTGCCGCTCCGCCAAATATGACCGGTAGTATCTTATTTATTTGTATTTCTCCGTCTACAATAAGAGAGTTCATGTAGTTTGTGCCGGAGACCCACCAGACAGCAACAAATATTGCAATAATAATGAGATCTTTCCAGTTTTGCTTATACAGCGAATAGCCGACAAGCAAAGCAAACGGAATAATAAACCAAGGATTGGTGAACAATCCAGTGAAATCAACATTTTTGATTTGTTCTTGTATGTGGGTAGAAGCAAACCATTCTGTGAGATTTGTGAAAAAATTCATGCTGTCATCGCTCCAAATATATAAGGAATTACTCAATCACTTTTTTTAGAGAATTTAAAGTGCTTGTAATCATCAGTATAGCATAATCCCGATGCTCATACCTTATACTAAAATTTTGTTTGACTATTACAGTCTCGCTGAAATATTGTCTACAGCTCTTTTGTGAGAATAGTTTCTTTTCGACACTTGTCGCAGTATAGTTTATCAAAAGGTAATAGACGAAGGTATCAGAATATCCTTGTTTTCGGTATCGATACTCCAGGCAGCAACCCGGGACACCAGCATTAGGCCGCTACAATACAAGGAGAAACAAACAGGTGATGACGCATCCGAAGAGGCAGAAAAGGAAGGGAAAATCCAATATCATATTAATCGGAATGCCTGGTTCCGGGAAAAGCACCGTTGGCGTTATTCTTGCAAAAATGCTGGCAAAAAGATATCTCGATACAGATATTCTATTGCAAAATATTGAAAAAAGAAGCCTGCAGGACATCGTTGATACTGAAGGTCCCATGGCTCTGCGGGAAATTGAAGAGAAGGTACTGCTTGGAATCCACTGCCGAAATCATATTATAGCCACAGGAGGAAGCGCCGCCTACAGTGAGCCGGCCATGCGGCATCTGCAGGAGGATGGAATTGTTGTTTTTCTTCACGCCGATCTTCCAGCTCTAAAACAACGCATTCACAATTATGAAACCAGGGGACTGGCAAAGCGGCCGGATCAGAGCTTTCAGGATCTGTTTGAAGAACGTTTGGTATTGTATGAAAAATACGCCGATATTACAGTCAGGAGTTCAAACTTGTCTCAGGACCAGGTTTGCGATGTAATCGCAGGTCAACTTTCAGGAACAGAGTATATTCCTTCAAGTACGGTTACGGATGGACTCTTGAAAAAAACTGAATAATAACTGCTCTGAACAGGAATTGTTATGTCTATGTCTCCCCGAATTGCCCGTGAATTAAGAACAATAACGGCTATGGTAAAAATTTATTGCCGCAAAAATCACAATTCCCCCAAAGGAGCCGTCTGTCAGAGCTGTGCCGAATTTCTTGAATATGCGCAGAAAAGACTTGCCCGCTGTCCATTCAAGGAACATAAACCCACCTGCGGTACCTGTACAATTCATTGTTACCAGAAAGAGATGCAAAGCAAGGCAAGAGAGATAATGCGATTTTCCGGCCCCAGAATGATATGGCATCATCCGTCCTTAGCCTTATACCATCTTCTGGATGGCAGAAAAAAGGCTTCTGATCTCCGTCGCTCCCGCCAGACCGAAAACATTCCGCACAATAAATAAATTAACAGCAGGACCCTGACATAATGAAAACCCTGATTACCGGAGGTTCCGGATTGGTTGGCAGCGCTCTGGTTGAACATCTCTTTCAGAAAGGCCATACGATACAATGTCTCAAACGTAACTTGCAAAATGATTCAAGTCATTTCTGGGATCCTGGCGTACTCACCCAGAGTTCGGGAAATATGTATCAGACCATCGTTCATCTCGCAGGAGAAAATGTGACACAAGGTCGCTGGACCACAAATATGAAGCAGAAAATACTGCTGAGCAGGCTTGAAGGGACGAAAGAACTTATCGATTGTATTTCCGTACTTAATGAAAAACCACGCCTTTTTTTATGCGCTTCCGCGATTGCCTGTTATGGCAATAGAGGGGATGAAATTCTTAATGAAAACAGTTCACTGGGCAAAAGTTTCTTAGCGGAAGTCTGCCGTCAGTGGGAACAGGAAACTCGGCGTTTATCCATGATGGGCGTACGGGTGGTAAATCTTCGTTTCGGTCTGGTCCTCAGCTCAAGAGGCGGGGCTTTACCGAAGATGCTACGAACCTTCAGGGCACGATTAGGTGGTACTATCGGCAACGGGAGACAGTTCATCAGTTGGATAAGTATAAAAGATCTTGTCCAAATTGTAGATTTTATAATAAATAGAGAACACATCAAGGGACCTGTCAATGTAGTGTCCCCTATTCAAACCACTAATGGCGAACTGGCCAAAGCTCTCGGTAGAGCGCTCCACCGCCCAACGATGCTGAAGATTCCGGCGTTTTTAGCTCGACTTCTCTATGGTCAAATGGCTGAAGAAATGTTGCTGAGCAGCAGCCGTGTTACGCCTAAAGTCCTGCTGGAATCCGGATATCAATTTAGTGACCAGTCTCTCGATGCGGTTCTGAGGCGCTGTATTGAAGGTAAATAGTCTGTCTTTTGCCGAGCTTATATTTACGGCGACATATTTCTGAACTGAAAACCTCTTTTTCTTCCTGCCCAGAAAATGCAAAACCAGCCGTCTGAACCATTGAACAAACGACTGGTGCGAAGATACCACAATACGCTACAATCCCCTCTGACAGGCCTTGTCAGCGAAATAAAAAGCCGCTATTGATTTTACCGTTTTCCGGTTATTCTCTGTCTGGCCTCTTCGTATCTCATTCTGGTCTTCTCGGTTATGTCTTCAGGAAGTGGGGGCGGAGGCGGGGTTTTATCCCAGGTCAAGGTAGAGAGATAATCTCTTAAAAACTGTTTATCAAAACTCGGTTGGGATTTACCAGGCTCATACTGATCCACCGGCCAGAAACGAGACGAATCGGGAGTAAGAACCTCATCGATTAAAATCAGCCGGCCGTCAATTTCACCAAGCTCAAATTTAGTATCGGCAATAATAATGCCTTTTGAAAGAGCATAGTCGGCGGCTTTTTTGTAGAGAGCAAGACAAATACCGGCGATTTCCTCGGCTCTTTTCGCACCGACGATTTGTTTCATCCGCTCGAGTGAAATATTTTCGTCATGGGTCCCGAGTTCCGCTTTGGTTGATGGTGTGAAGAGCGGCTCCGGGAACTTATCCGATTCCTTCATTCCTTTAGGGAGATCGAAGCCGCAAACCGTCGGATTTTCTTTATAGGCGCTCCAAAAAGACCCTGAAATATAGCCACGGACAATGCATTCTATGGAGAGCGGTTTGGTTTTCTTCACAAGCATCGACCGTCCCCGTAACTGCTCTGCATAAGGCTGACAGATTTGTGGATATTGAGCAACATCAGCAGAAATCAGATGATTTTCGACGATATCACCAAGCAGGTCAAACCAGAAAAGCGACAGATCGGTCAAGACCGCACCCTTGCCCGGAATTGCGTCATTCATAATGACGTCATAGGCCGAGATACGATCGGTTGCCACCATGAGAAGTTTATCGTCATGGCCGGGTATTTCATACATATCTCGTACTTTTCCTCTGTGTTTCAGGATCAGTGCGGGAAAGTCGGTAGTTGTTACAGCAGTTGTCATGTTTCATTACTCCTTGCTATCGGCCATATCCTTAAGAAATTTTCCTGATTTTTGAGAAATCTCGTTAAGCCACATAGTCGACGTATCTCCCGATTAACGGGATTTGTTTTTAATATATTTACTTCTTTACCGCAGGATATCGTGTACAGGCAGGATTATCATACGCTGTAAGCTCAGCCGTGAGAGAACCGATTTTAATCTTCGAGTTGATGCGTACCGGTACCCGGCATTCATCAGAGGTATACCAGATTACCGTGTCCCCTCTTTTATCATACAATCCCCTAAAGGTCATTACAGGCATGATTTCCATTGTAGTTACGGGTCCGAGCAATGTCTTATTCAATTTTTCTTGCGCCACAGTCTGAACGACGACCTCCACTCTCTTTTTGTCGGCAAATGTCGGCACCAGGAAACGTCGGCCAATCGCAAATGACATCAGCCGGCTGTTGAAAAAAGATGAAAATTCATTGTTGGTCTCGCCCGCAACGTGATATTCGTCCGCAGGCTTTTCATTTTTCATATAACGAATCAAACCATTTTTCTGATCATATTCGATCACACGGTGAGCTCTGTAGTGATAACCCTCTTTTTGCCATATTTCATAATGATAAGGCAACCTTTTTGCTCCACGCACCCTGGTCACATGCACATCTTCTATCGGATAAAAGAGGTGTAAGGCGCCATTTTTAGTGGTTACTATGGCCTTGATTTCGTACCCCCCTTCAACTTCCGGTATACTATGTATTTCCAGATGCAACTCACCGATCTTTATGCCCCCCGTCCAGGAAATATCATAGGAGAGTCTTTCTTTTCCGGAATACCCGATAGGCAGCAATTTCGGGTCAATAACCCCTAAAGGAGGAGCTGGAAGAGCAGAGACGGTAGATTCTATTTTATTCAACCCTTCAGAATCCCCATTTACAGACCAGGCTATTTCAGTATGCAATACCAGCATACCGATGCATATGAGAGTTTGAATGATCTTCAGCCTGCTCATTGTCTCAATGTCGCAAGGGAGAGCCAGGTGGCGATAAATAGTGTCACGCTTATAAATCCATTCATTGAGAAGAATGATGCGTGAATACGGGAGAGATCTTCAGGTCTTACCAGCATGTGTTGGTAGAGCAAGGCAGAAGAGGCAAGAACTATTCCTATGTAATAAAAAACATTCAATCCTGCCTGATATCCGGTTAATGTAAAGAAAATAAATGCTAACAGATGAAAAAATCCCGCCAGCCGAAAAGCATTCCTCTTACCAAGCTTTGAAGGGAGAGAATGGAGCTTGGTCTTACGATCGAAATCAGCATCCAGGCAGGCATAAATGGTATCGAAGCCTGCCACCCAAAAAATGACCCCGATTGATAGAACAAAAGGATATCCAACCAGGCTCCCCTGTACCGCAACCCATCCTCCTAGTGGAGAAAAGGCCAACGCCACGCCAAGAATCAGATGACAGAGAGCGGTAAAGCGCTTGGTTATTGAATAAAATAACGCAAGACCAAGCGCAAAGGGGGACAGAAGCAGCGTCAGCGAATTGAGATTGAGACAGGCAAAGAAAAACAATGCTCCGGCGCAAAAAACCATAGCCCAGGCTTCCCAAAGTCTCACTTTCCCGGCTGGCAGGGCCCGAGTTGCCGTTCGCGGGTTAGCTTCGTCGAATTTACGATCGACGATCCTGTTAAATCCCATGGCACACGTTCTGGCGCCAACCATGGCTAGAACGATCCAGACAAAGACATTAATGTCCGGGATACCGCGAGAGCCGAGAAATGCTCCGGTAAAGGCAAAAGGCAATGCGAAGACAGTCAATTTAAATTGGATCATATCCAATAATATTGTTATCTTCCTGCCAATATTTCCTAGTTTTTCCATCTCTTTCGATTAGGTACAGTAAGACCAAGTTGGTCGGCCAGACGCCATGAATAACTCTGAGCTGCCTGCTCAAGTGTTGTTGGAAGAAGATAATAACTCGGCATAGTGGGGCAGATAACCGCACCTGCATCGTGCGCAGCAAGCATGTTTTTTAAGTGCGTTCTGTTGAACGGTGTTTCCCGTACAGCGAGAACAAGTCTTTTACGTTCTTTGAGCATTACATCTGCAGCGCGATGTATCAGGTTAATTGACAAACCTCCGGCAATGGCTGCAAGGCTTCCCATGGTACAAGGCAGCACGACCATCGAGGAGTAATCACTTGATCCCGATGCCGGTGGAGCCGATAAATCATCGTGGGTAAACCATTGAGAAACCCCTGGTAATTCTTCCGGGCTCAATCCCTGTTCTGTTTGCAGCACATCTCTGCCGGATGCCGAACATATTCCATGAACGATTATGTCCAGTTCTGCCAGGGAATCAAGAAAAGACTTCAGGAAGAGCATTCCACTAGCCCCGGTAACTCCCAGAAGTATCTTTTGTTTTTCCGGTATAATAATCATGACAGACTCGTAAAAACCTAAAACCTAAATTTTCGGATGACTAAGTAAAAGCTTCATATGCCAGGTGTGTATATTTTAAATCATTTCGGCGCATTAGACTACATAGTAATGATTTAAAATTTGTACCCCAAGAACACTTCCTGCGGGCGCACAACGAAGCAGATGAAGAGTTTTTATTAGCCATCAATCATTATTCCCTGATCGATGACTAGCAGTGCACATCCTTCACTGCAGGTTGGCAAAAATTTTTAGCGGTAAAGCACTTTTATCAATATCTCCACGTTTAATTAAAAAGTCAAAAAACGTTTCAAGGGCCTTTCGCTTTTGTGCGCCGAGGTCGTATTCGATCGCTGTAAGATATTGAAAACATTTTTTTTTCGACATAGGGATTCGACTCGCTGAGATTTCACAGATCTCTTCCAAATCCCTCTTTCCTTCGTCCCTGCATCGGAGAAGCTCCCGATGTATTTCCGGGAGCATCTTGGGCTGCAGGGTACAAAATTCTTCCCGAACCGCACAAACCGCAAAAACAAAGGGCAATCCTGTATGACGTTTCCAGATATCCCCCAAATCATACTCATAGAGATAGGTTGATTTTTCGACCAGCCTGAGAGCATCGTCACCAATCGCCAGCACTGCCTGATAATTTGTGCTATCTGCGGTCTGAATGTCGCCCGTCGAGTAGCAAGGATGCACATCATGAAACTCTTCCAGGATAATCTTAACCAGGCTTACCGAAGTTTCAGACTGAGCACTGAACAACACCGGTGCCTGATTGAGTTGATTCATCGGCACATGGGAGAATAGAAAAACCGAACCAACAGGACCATTGGCACTGATGGAAAGCCCTGAAAGGATTTTATATTGTTGAGGATGACGGCCATATTCGAAGCTGGAAACAAACCCCAGGTCGACATCCCCGCTCGCCAGTTTTTTATTCAAGACTGCCGGCGGCGCTTCCACAAGCCGCCAGTTATCGGAGTGGACAGTATTTTTCCACTTTTCATGGATCGGTGCAACGTTGAGATAATTTACCATACCAATTCTGGCCATGTTTTCCTGCGATTCATTCATGCGAATCACCCCTGATTTTTAATAATATTACTCATGAACATTCGACACCCATGTAATTTCGGCAGGTTTTCCACCTGAAACCAATTCTTTTACAAGTTGTTTATCATCAGTGCAATCCTTAAGAACAGTTGAGGAGGCGTGGATAAATTCAGCCTTTTTACCGACAGCAAGACTTCCAAGATCGTCATCATGCCCTAATGCCTTAGCCCCGCCGATGGTCGCCATAGCCAGGATAGTTAAATGGCCAATATCCGGTTGGCTGTCTGCCAATATCCGCATTTCCCGCCATATATCGATCGCACGATTCGATGCGGGAGAATCAGTGCCGAGCGCAGGTAAAAGACCCAGTCCAATCATGTGTTCCACGGGAGCCGAACCGACTCTAAGAAACTGATTACTGCCGGGACAGAGACAGATTGCGCTCCCGTGTTCCTTAATCACTTCAAGTTCATTTTTAGATATATGGACACAATGAACAAGCAAAGTTTTTTCATCAAGAAGTCCGAGATGATCAAAATATTCGATAGTACCTGAAAACTTAGAATCGTCGAAAGTAAATGACCTATCCCAACTTCCTCTTCTTTCTAGAAAGTCCCGAAAACACCCCTTGCCGGTTTGAAGAAATTCTCGCTCATTTTGACTCTCACAGGTGTGAATAGAGAAAACGTGCTGAAGTCTCTTGCATCTTCTCTTTATTGCCTGGAGGAGTTCCGGGGTGGTTGAGTATGGGGCATGCCCCGTGGCGCAGATATCATCATCGAGTTGGTCAAGTTTTTTGAGTGCCTCCCGGCAAGCGATCCGATTGGGACCGAGGTATTCCAACATTCTTAAGACTCGCGGCCGCCGTTCCCTCTCATCACGCTCTTTGCTCTGGTGTAACTCAGTATAATACTCATTTCCTATATCTCCGATCAGTGCCACTCCTGAATGAAACTGATCACGCAGACTTGCAGTGAAGGACTCGACAATTTCCTCTCGTGAATAGGATTTCGAGAATCTCTGCTGTATTAAAGCATCGATCCATTCGGTAAAATTTGCATCGTGAAGCGGTTCGAAAGTATTGTGCAGATATGAAAGTTCCAGATGCATGTGGGCATTGACGAGACCAGGCATGAGAACACAGGAATAGGTTTTTTCCCTGAAGTGCGGATATCTCAGCACCATATCGGATCGCTTACCCAAATCGACAATCCGCCGATCAGCTACAACGATGCTGCCGTCCCGAATAACTGGAGATTCGATCGGGACAACCCACGGAGCGGAAATAATTAGCATGGTTATCTCTAACTGTAGTCCGAAACAGAATAGCCGGAAATATGGATCGAACCGATCACTGATAACTCCATTGCTTCGGTCGGCACAGAAGTCGAATTTCCGACCTATTTGACTATACTGTAATCCATCAGCCTTTGAGCCGGAAGAAAGCCTGCGTCAGCCACCAGTCTTCTGATTTCCTGTTCAGATAGTCTGAAACTGACCCCAGCCGCGGCTACCACATTTTCTTCTATCATTGTGCTGCCGAAGTCATTTGCTCCGAAAAAAAGGGCTAATTGTGCAACCTTTGGTCCTTGGGTAACCCAGGAAGCCTGTATGTTATCAAAATTATCAAGGTAAATTCTGGAGAGTGCGAGCATCCGAAGATATTCCAGGGCTGACGTCTTTTCTACTTCTGCCAGCATTGTATTCCGGGGCTGAAACGGCCATGGGATGAAAGCGGTAAAGCCGTGGGTACGATCCTGTAACTCCCGGAGCCTCCGAAGATGTTCCAACCGCTCTTCTTTTGTTTCCACATGGCCAAACATCATTGTAGCAGTAGTTCGTAATCCTTGATCATGTGCTTCCCCCATGACCTCTATCCACTCATCCGCGGTACATTTCCGAGGCGATGTCAGTTGCCGGACGCGATCACTGAGGATTTCCGCACCACCTCCGGGAATTGAATCAAGACCTGCAGAAATGAGCCTTTTCAGAACTTGCTTTACAGACAAGCCTGATATATCGGCAAAATGACAAATTTCCGGAGGAGAAAAACCATGAACATGAATCCCGGTCGACTTCATAAAGCTGACCATTTCTTCATAATATTCCAGCGGTTGTTCCGGATGAAGCCCACCCTGCAATAATATCTGGGTGCCGCCGAGAGCCTGTGTTTCACGAATCTTTTCAGCCAGCTCTTCAAAGGTAATCAAATAGCCTTGTTTTTGCTCGGGAGCCTTAAAAAAAGCGCAAAATTTACAGGCTGAAATGCAGATATCGGTATAATTAATGTTCCTGTCGACGATATAGGTGACAAGGTTTTCAGGATGTTTTCTTTGTCTGAGGCCATTTGCCAGACAGCCAAGCTGATGCAGATCGGCATTGTTTTCCAATATCCGATAATCATTATCACTGATACGCCTACCAGCAGACACATTGGCAATTACGGTTTCAAGCTGCATTCTGTCTTACGCTCCTCCATCTACTAATTATGTACTGCAATAACGTTGTACAAAGTATCACGCTGTACAGGAAGGCGACCAGCTTCTTTAATGAGTCGTACCAGAGTGGCGCTGCCGATTGCCTGGTCGGTTTCGGCCCCGGCCATGTGAGTAATAACCTCCTCTTTAACCGTTCCGTCCATATCATCCGCTCCGAAAGAGAGTGCTATCTGGGCCATTTGTGGACCGATCATCACCCAATACGCTTTTATATGGGGGAAATTGTCAAGAAAGAGTCGGGCAACGGCTATATTTTTCAGATCATCGACTCCTGTTGTCTTGGCAAGATCCGACATACCTGTGTTTTTAGGATGGAAGGAGAGAGGAATAAAGGCGAGAAAACCAGCCGTTTCGTCCTGAACTTCACGCAACGCCTGAAGATGTTCAAGCCGCTCATCGATGGTTTCTATATGTCCGTACAACATCGTAGCATTGGTATTCAACCCCTGCCTATGGGCAATTCTGGAAATATCAAGCCATTCCTTGCCGGAGATTTTCTTTTCGCAGGTCACCGCGCGTATTCTCGGACTAAACACCTCCGCTCCGCCGCCCGGCATCGATCCGAGACCGGCATCTATAAGGAGTCGTAATGTCTCTGCCACCGGCTTACCGGAAAGCTCGGCAAAATGAGCTATTTCGACGCAGGTAAACGCTTGAATATGCACGGAAGGTTTGACTTCCTTGATTCCACGCAACAGCTCCAGATAATATTCAAAAGGAAGATCGGGGTGTATGCCTCCAACCATATGGATTTCGCTGATCGGCTCATCGAGGCGGTCCCTCACCTTCTGTTTAACCTCTTCAACGCTCATTTCATAAGCGAGTTCGGAGCCCTTTTCCCGACCAAAGGCGCAAAATTTGCAAAGGTTGGTACAGATATTGGAATAATTTATATGCTGATTGTAAATGAAGTATGTGTTGTTTCCATTCAATCTGGTTCTAACGATATTGGCGAGGTAGCCAAGGGCAAGGATATCGTTGCATTGGTAAAGTTGTTGACCTTCAGCAAAATCGAGTCTTTCCGCCGCGTTAATCTTCTCAAGGATTCGCCCTAATCCTGCTTTATATATATAATTTTCCACGATAAAATAAAAAGCCGGGCTTTAACCCGGCTCTTTCAGTAGGTAAGATATGATTAGTCGATAAAAAACTTCAGTTTTTCTCGGCGACTGGAATGACGTAATCTGTTCAGGGCTTTCTTTTCAATTTGCCGGATTCGCTCTCTGGACACATTAAAGAGTTTACCGATTTCCTCCAGAGTGTATTCCGCCTTCTCACCGATACCAAAGCGCAGACGAATAATTTTCTCTTCTCTCTCGCTGAGAGTTTCGAGGATGTCATTAACCCGTCCGGACAGTTCTCTGGTCTGAACTGCATCATAAGGTGATTGCGATTCCTGGTTTTCAAGAAAATCACCAAGGGTGGAGTCATCATCTCCAACCGGAGTCTCAAGGGAGATGGGCTCTCGTGAAGCTTCAAGGATAGATAAAATCTTATCCATCGGTAAACTTGTGGCCTTGGAGATCTCAAGAGGGGTAGGTTCCCGGCCAAGTTCTTTAAAAAGAGCATAAAACGCCTTGAAGAACTGGCTTCTCAACTCGAGAAAATGCACAGGAAGACGGATTGTTCTCGTTTTATCCAGAATAGCCCGAGTAATAGCCTGTCTTATCCACCAGCTGGCATAGGTGGAGAACTTATTGCCTTTCGTATAATCGAAACGAAAGACCGCCCGCATCAGGCCGAGATTGCCTTCTTGAATTAAATCCGCCAGGGTCAGCCCTTGATGCATATACCTCTTGGCTATGGAAACAACCAGTCTCAGGTTGGCCCTGATCATGGTGTCCTTCGCGACTTCTATTGACCTGCTGTACGCTTCGAGTTTGGCTTGTAATTCAAACAGTTCGCGGACATCGGTATATTTCTTTGCAGCACTGATGACATTGTACCGCATGAAATTGAGCTGTTGCTTCTTTGGTTTAAGGGTCGGATCCCGTTTTTCCCAAAGATCAATCCTATCACGCAGCAGTTGAATTTCTTTTACTCCGGAAACGTCTTCACGGATAGCGGCAATTATCGCTTCAAAACCCTGACGTATCGTCTTGCTGTACTTCGCCTCTTCTTCAGGGGTCAGAAGATCAAACCGCCCCATTTCTCTAAGATAGGTGGTCGTTGTTTCCTCCGCTTCATGAGTCTCCTCATCGGGCAGACTCATCTCTTCCTCCTGGCTGACATTGGATGCGGAATTATCGCTTCGTTCCCAGATTTCCCCGGACAACGTACGTTTCTCACCATCTTCTTCAACGGTTACGATTTCAATCGAATGCGCACCGAGGAAGTTAAAGATCGACTCAATTTCGTTGGGGTCTTTTATTTCATCTGGCAACAGTTCATTTAAATCATCAAAGCTAATACAGCCTTCTTCTTTTCCTGCTTTCAGAAGGTTTTCTTTAAGTTCAGGCAGCACCAGACACCCACTCCATATCTTGAATTTTAAAGACTATCTATTGTACAGTTGCCCTGGAGCATGTTCCAATAGTCTCAAGAGAACCAATAAGGCGATCTACTTAATGATTTTTTGACAAAAAAAAAGCCGACGAGACGGACCTCGCTAGCATGCAATAATTTTCAAAAGATCATATTATTACAGCATTTGTATATAAAAAGCAATTTTAAAAATCTGCCATAGGGATACTCGAAATTTATTTTGCTTAGTTTTTGTTTTACGGTCTTATATTATAGCATCGAAAGTACGAGATACAAGGAACGATAGTGCTTTTATTTTTCTTGGCTCCAACGAATTAAACCATTTTGGTTAAACAACTTTTTCCCATTTGAGACAAGACCATGATAAACAAACGTTCCAGCGGAATCCTCGCTCATATAACCTCCCTGCCGTCCCCTTATGGTATTGGAGATATTGGCAGGTCAAGTTACCGATTTATTGATTTTTTATCGGATGGTGACCAGAGTTATTGGCAATTTCTACCCATAGGCCCAACCAACCGGCCATTTGATTATTCACCCTACATGAGCAGTTCGGCCTTTGCAGGCTCCTTCCTGTTGTTGTCGCCCGATCTCCTGTTTGAGGCGGATCTCATATCTGAACCGAGCCTTAAAGTCCACCCTGAATTTTCACCTTACCATACAGAGTATACCAACGTTGCGGAGTACAAAATAAATCTTTTGAGGGAGGCGTTCAGCAGATTTCGGCCTGAAAAATTTCCGGAATATGCCGATTTCATAAAAAAGAATTCCTGGCTTGATGATTACGCAATATTCATGGTTGCCAAAGAAATCTACCATGAAGCAGGCTGGTTTGACTGGCCCCGTGAACTCTCCACAAGGTCCGCTGCAGCGCTTCGTGCATTTTTTGATCAACATACGGAAGAAATCAACTACTTTCGTTTCGAACAATTTGAATTTTTCAGGCAATGGCAACTCCTACGAAGTTATGCCGGCTCCAAAGGCATACAGCTTTTTGGAGATCTCCCCATATATGTCAGCTATGACAGTGTAGATGTTTGGGCTAATCAGCAGATATTCACTTTAGATCCTGAAGCCCTGCGTCCAACACATGTAGCCGGAGTTCCGCCGGACTATTTCAGCGAAACCGGTCAGCGGTGGGGCAATCCTCTCTATGACTGGCAAAGTAAAGATGAAAATATCCAGAAAAATCTCATTCAGTGGTGGGCAGAGAGATTAGCCCATTTATTCACACAGGTAGATATGGCTCGAATTGATCATTTTCGAGGTTTCGAATCCTATTGGTCCATTCCGGAAGTGAACAAAACCGCCGTGAACGGCGTATGGCTGAAAGGACCTGGTAAATCATTTTTTACCTCGATTTTCAACAAATTAGGACCACTCAATATTGTCGCGGAAGACTTGGGTATCATTACTCCCGAAGTTGAAATGCTTCGAGCAGAACTTGGATTTCCCGGGATGAAGGTCCTGCAGTTCGCTTTCGACGGCAATCCGGACAATAGTTTTCTGCCTTATAATTTTACATCTCCGAATTTCATTGTTTATACCGGAACTCATGACAATGACACCACTGTGGGATGGTATATGAGTGATAAGCTTGATGAAAATCAACGCCAAAACGTCAGACTCCTTGCCAATAGAGATCCCGGAGATCACAGAGGGATTCATCATGACCTCATTTTTCTTGCCCAATCGTCCATCTGCATTCTCTCGATTTTTCCCTTGCAGGATATCCTGGGTTTTGGGGGCGATTGTAAAATGAATAGTCCCGGAGTCGCGGAAGGAAACTGGAGATGGCGCTGCGGAGAAGAATTTTTAACCAGGGAAATTGCAGACCAGTTGAAGATGTCAACCCGCCGCTTTAATCGTGGAAATCGGATGAGACCATGAGATGGCGAACGGTGACTATAAGAAAGTTATCAACAAGCAATATTGCTGGCGTCGCAAAAACTCTTCATCTGCTTCGTTGTGCGCCCGCAGGAAGTGCCCTTGGGGTACAAATATTCAATCATTACGACACACTTTAGTACGCCGGAATGATTATATATTTGCTCACATCCCATATGAAGTTTTTTTCCTTAGCCATCAGGAAATTCAGGTTTTTACGAGTTTATCAATATTCATCTCAATTATAGATTTTCCCGCCAACAAAGTATTGACATCCCGCGCAGGGTCAGTTATAAAGCAGCACCATTAGGCCCCATCGTCTAGTGGCCTAGGACACTGGCCTCTCACGCCGGTAACAGGGGTTCGAGTCCCCTTGGGGTCACCAAAAAAATCAAGCACTTAACGATTATTTCGTTAAGTGCTTTTTTTATTTCGTTTTATCTCAGAAGAAAAACGTCAGCGGAAAATCTCCTGAAAATACCTATCTGAATCACTGTTTCGATTTGTTGTCGAAACAGGTTCAGATCGGAACTATTCAGGCCGATACAATTACCTATTGCTTGATTGGTGCGCCATATCCATTAGCTTGATTTATGGCTGCCAAATCAACCGTTACATAAAAATCGGCTTGGGTTTTTCCCAAGGTTCCGCTCATCCCTCCCTCTGAAAGAACAACCATACAGGTTTTATGGGGTTTGGTAAAAGCAAGCATTACGTTTTTATATGAAGCTTCGCCAACCAATTTCCATTTATTATTGCGCATGGAAGCGAGGATATAATCTTTGAGAGAACCGAGTTGAACACGGCCGCTGTAACTATGAATTCCACCTTGGAAGGAATCCGTACGCATTGCTATGCTCTTATCTGGTATCAGGGTCATTTCAATGGGCAGCTCGATGTCGCCATAACTTTCGACCATAGTGGCTACTGGAGCCAGGTCATCGTTTGCCGGTGCCGCACTGCTAACTGTTCCACCCATCAACCCATTTACACATCCAGTCATAAGCCCCATCAGTACAATTATTCCGCATACCTCTCCAATTTTTTTGCCCACTGATTTCAATTGCATACTCTCCCCTCCCTTGTAAAGTTCTTTAATTCGCATCTAATTATATATACAGCTATCATCTCTTAGTCCTGCTAAGTGCATACTTGCTCGGCAACGATGAAAAGAGTATATAAACCTGCCAGAATCATCTCGTTAGTCTTTTACCATAATATTTGAATTATTTGAACAAATTTACTCTTCTCCCCCTCTTATAGATTTTCCCCGGTCCCAACAGGAGATCAAATACAATGTCTGCCCAACATAGAAGAATACCGGTTAAAGAGCTGCCTATTCGGCTCGGTCAGTTTTTGAAACTTGCCAATCTTGTTCAAGATGGATTTGAGGCAAAGATCAGGATACAAAATGGAGAGATTAAGGTGAATGGTGAAATTGAAACCAGACGGGGCAAACAACTCCGTCACCTCGACAAAATCACCCTGGACGGTGGCAATGGCGACATCTGGATAGTTGAGCTGGAATAGCAACCCCGCCCCGTACTCAATATATTTTATCAGATCTGCTTCAGATCTGTTGCGGATAAAGAATAAACGGTTACCTCTGATTTCATCCCTCTCAGCAACATATTTGTTTCCGTGCTGACTGGAAAATTGCCGTCTAGTGTTGCATGGACCCTGTCGGTAATGAGTATTTGCCCCGATTTCGCTACTGAAGCCAATCTTTGGGCGATGTTGACATCCGGTCCTATAACCGTATAGTCCAGCCTTTGGGTGGAACCGACATTGCCCAGGAACATCGGTCCCCTACTCATTCCTATTCCCAGACCTACTTTGGCGAAGATCCGATTCTTCTTCTCCCAGATAATACGTAATTTTTCAAACTCCATCATAATTTGACCCGCGGCTGAAACTGCTGCAACGTTGGGATTATGAGGGTTCACGGGTGCGCCGAAGATTACTAGTGCCGCATCCCCCATGAATTTATCCAACATTCCCTGATGGGAAAACACCACGCTTCCAAACATGTCAAAAAAACTGTTAAGGAAAACTCGCAATTGTACCGGATCGAGATACTGAACGAGTAAGGTGAAATTTCTGATATCAGCAAAAAGGACGGTCAAATGCTGCACATCGCCAACATCAAGGGGATTCTGTTTACTTTTCACCAACAGATTCGAAACTTCAGGAGAGACATATTGTTCCAGTAAGGCTCTGATTCGGTTATTCTCCTCCCGTTCTTTGTTGGAGCGGATATTTTCCAAAGCCATCATGGCCTGGCCGACAATGATTGACAGCATTTCGATATCAGCTTCGCTGAACTGCATACCATCTCGTGTCTCGCTGATGTTGAGAACTCCAAGTACCTTGCCTTTGCTGGCAATAGGAAATGAAATTGCCGCAGTCAACTCTTTCCGTTTCAGTAAATCAAGATACGGACTCAAATGTTGATCTGCCTTATTCAAAATAATCGGCTGTTGGGTTTGAAACACCTTTCCGGCAATCTTTTCACCCGATTTTATTTGTAAATTCTCCACATAGCCGGCAACGAGACCACGATAGGCGACAACTTTCAAGGAATTCGAGCTATCATCAAACATCATCACGGATACCGAGGGAACGTTTACTTCCTGGGATACCGCGTCAGCCAGCTCCTCGTAAATTTGCTGTTCATTCGTCGCAGCGATAAATCTTTGGCCAAGGTTATAGAGAGGCAACAAAATCTTCATCCGAGCGACTTCTTCCCGCAGGTCGGAAATTTTCAGCGTTTCACAAACAGCTTCCAGCAGGAGTTTTTCATCCAGCGGCTTTTTACAAACCCTACTGAACCCTCTATTCATGGCATCGATCACCATATCCAGGCTGGCATTTCCAGTAATAAGGATTCCTGAGAGAGAAAGATTGGACTGCCGCATTATTTCAAAGGCTTCAATTCCTGTCATCTCATCAGGAATTGTGTTTATGACTGCCAAATCATAGTTATCTTTTTTGGCCGCCTCGATAGCTTGTTCCACATGGACACAAAAAACCTTATGTCCCATGCTGCTGAGAGCGTTCCGGCAAGCACTGCAAATGAGGTTCTCATTGTCTACCACCAAAATCTTACGCAACTTCCCACCGATGTTCTTCTATAAAAGTCAATGAATGTAGGTATTACAGAACTTTCCTTACATTTCCAAAGTATATTTCTCAGAGCCTTGCCAGGGTTCGTATCCTTTTTCAATTCCGCTCTTGAGAGTCCCGCCTCAGGAATTGTCCTTTGCCAATATACCATTCTCCCAGTGTCTGAGCAGCTCTATCAATGTTCTCACCCCCACCCCCGAAGGCCCTTTGGGAATATACGTCTTTTCGGTGAAATCCCAGGCAGTACCGGCGATATCTAAATGAGCCCATGGTACCTCGCCGACAAATTTATGGAGATATTCTGCTGCAGTAATGCTGCCGGCAGGTCTGCCACCGGTATTTTTTATGTCTGCGACCTCGGATTTTAGCTGTTTTACATACATTTCACCAAGGGGTAATCGCCAAAGAGGTTCGCCGCAAAGCTTTCCTGCTTCGATGATTCGTTCCGCCAATTGATCATTATTGCTCATCAATCCAGTATAATGGTGCCCCAAAGCTATTATTACCGCGCCCGTGAGGGTGGCCAAGTCTACGACACAAGACGGCTGATATTTTTCGATACCGTATGCAAGTGCATCGGCCAGAATAAGACGGCCTTCGGCATCGGTATTTTCAATTTCCGAAGTGATACCACCATAATGGGTGATGACATCACCGGGTTTTACCGCTCCGCCTCCAGCCATATTATCTGTCGAGGGAATAATCATCACCACCCTTACTCCGAGATGTTCCCTGGCAACAGCTTCCATAGTTGAAATAACTGCAGCACCTCCGCACATATCATATTTCATGTCCATCATTCCCTGGGCAGGCTTCAGGCTTATTCCCCCTGAATCAAAGGTAAGACCTTTTCCCACCAGCAAGACGGTGTCCACATTTTTTCCGGGACTATATTCAAGAATAACTATCTTGGGTGCTTCCTCCGAACCTTTGTTGACTGCAAGAATACCGCCCATCCCAAGTTCTCTCATCTGGGATTTTTCCAAAATAGTGCACTTAAGCTTCAGTTGTTTCGCTGCTTGTTCCGCATGTTCCGCAAAATGCGAAGGAGTCCAGCAGTTTCCTGGCTCATTAGCCATGTCCCTGGCCGTACAGACGGAAAGAGCACTACTTGTTCCCCTCTCGATAGCTTTTTTTAAGTCGGACTTTTCTGTAACGGAGAGGAACTTAATGCTTTTCAGCCCTGGATAAACATCGTCATCCTTTTTCTGATATTTTAAAAATTGATATGCTCCAAGTAAAATTCCTTCCGTAACATATTCCGCAATAGTAACATCAGCCAAGCCTGGAATTGCCGGCAAGCTGACTCCAACGGTCTCAACTTTGTTTTTTTTGCACTGACCGGCGATAATTCCTCCGGCGGTTCTAAGTGACTCAAATATCTCAGCTGAGCCTGACATCTCAGTAATATCACCAAGACCCAGCAAGAGAAGTCTTTGGCACTGCAACTCTCCCTCTAACCGGCCGAGAGCTGGATAGAGTTGAAGGCATTGTTCTTTTTTGGCGGAAAATTCTTTAACTTCCTGCAACCGCTTCAATAGAGGTTCAAGCAGTGCATCCCCGATAATTTTGTTATCAGTGCTCCTGGTGACAAACGCAACGAGAAATTCCCCCGGGTACTCCTCTACATTTTTCTTAGAAATAGTTACCTTTGCAGTCTTCATTCTCCACCTGTATCCTATTCAATATGTTTTATCTTTTCGCTCTTTATAATCTGATTATTTACAGTATAATTCAAATATCGTTGCAGAATAGCTATATGTTTAAAACCAGATTCAATTATTCTCTGATCACTGCATATAATGATGCAGTAGACAGATAATTCTATCCAGGTCATAAACCGGTGCTTCAAACATTATTCATTTCGGTTACCCTTGCCATAACAATCTCGGCCCTTTGCTCCATATGTGAAGCAGTGCTTTACACTATCACTGCAAGTCAGGTTGAAATGTTGAAAAAAAATGGACATTCCTCCGCGGAGCACCTGCAGACCCTCCGTTCTGATATAGAAAAACCGATCACCGCTATACTTACTTTAAACACGATTGCCAACACAATTGGCGCTTCCGTGGCCGGCGCGGCCGCAGCGAAACTTTTTGGTCAGGAAAGCCTGCTTCTCTTTTCCTCGGCTTTTACCATGACGATCCTCATTTTCTCTGAAATATTACCAAAAACCATTGGTGTTGCTTACGCATTCAAACTCGCACCTGTTCTGACCCATCCGCTGCGAGCTATGGTCTTCCTGCTTACCCCAATACTCTGGTTGACGAGATTAATTACCAAGCTTCTCCCGCAAAAAGTTGAGGAAACGATATCTTCTCAGGAGATTCAGACCATAGCAGCTCTCTCCAGACAATCAGGTGACATCGAAGAAAATGAAGCGAATATTATTAACAACATCCTTGATCTGAAAGATAAAATTGTGCGACAGGTGATGACTCCGCGGACAGTCACCTTTTCAATAAACGAGCATATCACCGTGGCCAATGCAATGACCAAGCTGACAGAATTGAGCAGCCACAGCCGTATTCCCGTCTACAATAGGGAACCCGACAATGTAACAGGGATCGTGATGCGCAAGGATATCCTGCAGGCAGCAGCGGAAGGGAAAAACAAGCTTACCGTGGCCCGTTTCAAACGACCAGCCCATTTTGTGCCTGAAACTGCCCCACTCCACCGCATCCTGATCGATTTTTTCGATCGCAGACAACATCTATTCATCGTTGTGGACGAATACGGCACTATGACCGGTGTCATTTCCATGGAAGACGTGCTGGAAGAGATTGTCGGACGGGAAATTATTGATGAGTCGGACAAAGCAAAAGATATGCGCGAACTCGCCAGATCCAGAAATATCGAGTCACGGAAAAACCTTAAAAAAATTATCCAGAAGGATTTACCGAGTTGATGGCTTTAATTCCGGAATTTCTTGGTTAAAGCGGAATCAATTAGTCGCCTCCAGGCGTATGTTAATCTCCCGTGTTTCCCCATCCCTCAAAATTGTGAATGGAACTTCGGCACCGATTTTATAACGTTCAAGTTCCGTGAGCAGATTCTCTAAAGTTTCAATTCGCACTCCAGCTATAGCAGTGATGATATCACCAAGAATGATTTCTCCACGATATTGAGTAGTTGGTCGTAATCCGGCTTTTTCCGCGGGACCACCCGGGTCAATATTCAGAATCAACACACCCTCAACACCAAGTCTTTCGGTCACTCTGCCATCGGCAAATGTTGCACCGATACCCGGATGAATTATTCTGCCATGTTTAATAAGCTGCGGTACAATACTGTTGACGATGTCAACAGAGACGGCGAAACCGATTCCGGCATAGGCACCCGAAGGGCTAAAGATTGCCGTATTAATACCGATAAGTCTTCCCGCACTGTCGAGAAGTGGTCCCCCGGAGTTCCCCGGGTTAATTGCGGCATCCGTCTGAATAACACCATCTATCACCCGGCCGGTCACCGCCTTGATCTGCCGGTTAAGAGCCGAGATTATTCCGGACGTCATGGTTTGATCCAGTCCGAAAGGATTGCCGATGGCAAACACCTTCTGGCCAACAAGCAAATCCTTTGAGCTGCCAATGGCGATCGGCTTCAGCAGATGACCGGGGGCGTCTATCTGCAGGACAGCGATATCTTTATCTGGTGCCACACCCACTAATACCGCCTTCCAGGTGGAATTGTCGGCCATGGTAACCTGTACTCGGTTGGCATCACTTATCACATGGTAATTGGTAACTATACGTCCAAGCTTGTCCCAGACAAATCCTGATCCTGTTCCCTGAGGGATTTCCACAGCGTTTAAGGAAAAAAAGCTACGCCTGACAGCAATGCTGGTAACATATACAACTGCCGGAGAGTTCGCACGAAAGACGTCGATAGTGTTTTTTTCATCCGCCGCCAGGTCACCGCGGGCGGTGACGGCTCGCGGCTCGGCGTCATAACTGCTGATAAATCTTTTAATCGGAGTAAAAAGCAGCCAGAGTAGTAGAGAAATGATGACGATAAAAGCAAGTGGCGAAGTTCTCATGGTATGATTTAACGAAGTCATCAAGACCGGGGTATGTCTTTGAAATGTATATACATATCGGACATTTTCCGGGACGTAAGGGAGAGAATATCTATCGGAAAAACGCTGATTTCTGTACAACGAAAATAATCAATGTTCCTATTACCATGGCAATCAACCCAACAGACCGCAGCCGGCTGGGATTAATATCACTCAATTTCTTGAGCCATTCCTGCATGGCCTCAGGTGCAGCGACATAAGGCATGCCTTCCAAAATCATAACAAGTCCGATAAGAAGCGTAAGTAATTTCATAAGTGGATTATTTAACAAAACACCTGAATTATTTCAACATGCACTTTGTGAGGTGCTGACATCCAACGACATTTATCGTGATTTGATGCAATTGCATTGCTTTTTCGGACTTCCCTTAATATTATAGCGCAATAATTATCCTTCGAACTGATCTATTTTCTGATCCAACATACATTAATGACCAAAATTTTTTAACATGAGCGATCCAAGGAAGAGTAAATACAGTGAAGCTGGGGTTGATATTGATAAAGGCAATGCGTTCGTTGAGAATATCAAGGAGATTGTAGCCTCAACGCACCAGCGGAGCGTGCTTGGAGGGATCGGGGGGTTTTCCTCCCACGTAGCCATCGACACCACCAAGTATAAAAAACCGGTAATCGTCAATTCCACCGATGGCGTCGGCACAAAACTCGTAATCGCTCAACTCTGCAATAAACACGATACTATAGGCATTGATCTCGTAGCCATGTGTGTTAACGACCTTATTGTTGGTGGGGCTATACCTTTATGTTTTCTCGATTATTTTGCTGTCGGAAAACTGGATCTGTCCATTGCCAAGGAGGTTATTACCGGCATCGCCGAGGGATGCAGGCAGGCGCAATGTTCTCTTGTCGGCGGTGAAACAGCAGAGATGCCGGGGATGTACAAAGACAATGACTATGATCTTGCCGGTTTTGTTACCGGAATAGTCGACAGAGATTCAATTATTGATGGATCGGATATCCGCGCCGGAGACCAGATCATCGGTCTCACCTCCAGCGGTCTCCATTCTAATGGGTATTCCCTGGTACGAAAAATCTGCTTCGCCGACCACAAGCTGGATGTAAACCAATACATCGACGAACTGGGCTGTACCTTAGGTGAAGAGTTGTTGAAACCGACAAAAATATATGTACAGGCTGTTTTGAATGTTCTGAAACACTACCAACTAAATGGCATGGTACATAATACCGGCGGCGGATTTATCGACAATATTCCACGCATTCTGCCGAAAGGTTACAAGGCCGTTCTTGATACAACGACCTGGCCTTTGCCGCCTGTTTTTCCTTTCCTGCAGAAATTGGGGAACATACCGGAAACTGAAATGTACCGAACTTTCAATATGGGAATCGGGCTGCTTGTTATTGTCGATGAAGCCAAGGCAAAAGATATATGTCATCACTTCGAAGCCGTTGGCACCGAAGCGTACATCATCGGTGAAATAGCCCCAATGGCGTCAGGGGAAACAACCACGGTTGAGATACGCCGCTAACAACACCATTAATGCTTCGCATATCTCCAGCTAAAACAAGGTGAGGTAAAATACTGTTCACCTTGTTTTTTTTCAAGCTACTCCACAGTCACTTTCTCCGCCTTGAATTTTCTCCAGAGCATGCGGAATAACAGGCAAAACCACCTCCAGGTTTTCTCTTACAGCCTTTAAGCTTCCCGGCAGGTTGATGATCAAACTCCCCTTACGTATACCAACCTTACCCCGGGAGAGCATGGCACGCGAGGTTTTCAGTAGGCTTGCACTCCGCATCGCCTCTGCCATCCCTGGTATCTCGCGCTCCAGGACAATAGTCATTGCCTCCGGGGTAATATCCGAAGGAGAAACTCCGGTTCCGCCGGT
Source organism: uncultured delta proteobacterium (assembly GCA_963835305.1). GTDB lineage: Bacteria > Desulfobacterota > Desulfobulbia > Desulfobulbales > Desulfocapsaceae > Desulforhopalus_A. The sequence goes on along the minus strand of CAWIEU010000001.1, from coordinate 114,100 downwards.
TGTTACAATAAGCGGTATTTTATGGACATCGACAAGCTCGATAAGGTTGTCGATAATAACCTGCTTATTGTCGGGAATAACCAGATACGACTGCAGGATATACCCTTCTTCAGCCAGTCTCTTCTGCAGATATTGTCCACTGGTATCTTCCCTTTCGCCGCGTGAGCCCTTATCGCTCATTGTTAGAACAGCAAAAGAATATTTTTCGCTCATAGCAGCTCGGGCTGTCTTTTATTCATTTTCCGCATTGGCTTCAGCAACAATCTTTTCAGCAATCTGAGGAGGCACTTCCTCGTAATGTGAAAAAGAGATACTGAAACTGCCAAGTCCGCCGGTCATCGAGGTGAGATCCGTCGCATAGGACAAAATCTCGGCCTGGGGCACCTGGGCATTGATGATCTCTAGTCCGTCAGCGGAATCCATCCCCATCACCTTACCGCGTCGAGAATTGAGATCTCCCATGACATCACCTACATTGTCTTTGCCGACCTTGATCTCCATATTCATATAAGGTTCAAGCAAAACGAGACCTGCTTCCTGCGCACCTTTCTTGAAAGCAAGGGAGCCGGCAATTTTGAAGGCCATTTCTGAAGAATCGACATTATGGAAAGAGCCGTCGACTAAGGTGATTTGTACATCAATGACGGGATAACCGGCTAGGACACCTTTTTCCATAGCTTCCTGAATACCTTTATCAACTGCCGGCCGGTATTGCTGGGGAATGACACCGCCGACAATTTTATCAACAAATTCGTACCCACCGCCCGGAAGAGGCGCAATCTCAATCCAGCAATCACCGAATTGACCGCGGCCGCCGCTCTGTTTCTTGTGTTTGCCCTGTACTCTGGCTGTGGACCGGATCGTTTCCATATAAGGAATCTTCGGCGTACTAAGCTCCATTTGCACCCCAAATTTCCGCTTAATCTTAGAGCTTACCACATCAAGATGAACTTTCCCTACACCTGACAGAAGAACCTGTTTCGTTTGCGGTTGCCGAGTAAGCTTTAAGGTCAAATCTTCGTCCAGGATCTTAGTGATGGAGGAGAAAACTTTTTCTTCATCCCCTTTTTTCGCGCTGACAGCAAAAGAAATTACCGGCTTCAAAGGCTCAGGCGCTTCCAACAGCACAGGAGTGGAAGCATCGCACAGAGTATCTCCCGTGGCGGTTTCCTTGAGTTTTGCAAGAGCTACAATCGCGCCTGGTCCTGCGCTATCGACAGGTTTCTGGTCTTTTCCCTCAAGAACATAGATTTGTCCAAAGCGCTCTGTTGTCTTCTTGGTGGAATTATAGAAATTGTCGCCTTTTAAAATACCGCTGAATATTCTCAGGATGTTGAGTCTGCCGGCATATGGATCGGCCATGGTTTTGAAAACCAGCGCGGTAAAAGTCTCATCGGCAGTTGGTTTGATCTCGATTATTTCATCGGTTCCAGCTTTTGTGGCGGTAATGGGCTGACGATCCGATGGACAAGGCATCAGAAGATTGATGACATCGAGCAGAGGAGCGGTTCCTTTATTTACAGTGGCAGCACAGATACAAACCGGTGCGATGGCTGCATTCGCTATACCTCGTTTCAACCCTGACATTAACTCCTCTTCCGTCAGTTCGCCTTCCTCAAGAAATTTTTCTATAAGCTCATCGTCGGTTTCCGCGACACTTTCCATCAAGGTCTCACGAAGGGAAGCCACTTTATCAGCCAAATCAGCCGGGACATCAGTTGGTTTCACCGCGCCCTTATCCCCTTCAAACAGATACGCTTTCCCGGTTATTATATCTACATATCCTCTGAATTTATCCTCGGCACCTATAGGCAGCTGAATAATAACAGGATTAAGGCCGAGGGAATCATTGATTTCATCGAATGCTTTCTGGAAGTCGGCACGCTCGCGATCCATCTTATTGACGACAAATAACGACGGCAGCTTTCTCTCCTTAATGATGTTCGCGAACTTTACAGTCTGCCCTTTCACACCAAGCACAGCTCCAACGGTGAACAGGGCGCTGTCGCAGACATGCGAAGCAAAAACGGTCTCATTCAGAAAATTATCATCGCCTGGTGTATCGATGAGAAATACAGAATGTTTTTTCCAGCTGAAATTATGGAAACTATTGTTGATCGATATTTGCCTGGCAATTTCTTCTTCCTCGTAGTCCATCGCGGAATTGCCATCATCAACCTTACCGAGTCTGTTTATTTTTCCGGCCGTGAAAAGCATTGCCTCAGCAAGAGAAGTTTTACCACAATTACCATGACCGATTATTGCAATGTTTCTGACCATATTTGTTTCCTGCATTCGTATCTCCTCTAAAACGACGATTTATCAATGCCATATCCAAATTACGACAATACACTCCACTCTCGCTCGCCTTCATGCATTTCATAAGACTGTACTCATATATTCAATTTCAAAATATAAAGTCAAGAGAGAAGAGCTCAGGCAAAGTGTTTAAAAAAAATTATCTCCACGGAAACCCTTGATTCGAATCAATATCATGATTTTGTGGCTAATTTCTTGTAATAGGGGTATCCTACCGGCGCGAATTACTATTTCATATTTTGGAACCGTTCACAGAGATTAGCAAAATGCCTGCGTGACTTCGGACCGCAAACGTTCAGCAGTACTTGAGAGGCGCATGAGCACGCGGACGGGGTTATGGTTAGACCATGCACGGCTGTCTGATTGTGCGCATATGGTGTGCTGCTGAACGTTTACCAGATTTTTCCCGGTACATTTCAGTTGACCAATCAGACAACCAATAAAGGTACAATAGCTAAATCAGCAGCCGTCGTCGGCATCGCCGTGATGTGCAGTCGAGTCCTTGGGCTTGTCAGGGAGCAGGTATTTGCGGGACTTTTTGGTGCAGGATATACCTACGATGCCTTTGTTGTGGCGTTCCGGATACCAAACCTGCTGCGCGACCTTTTCGGAGAAGGTGCTCTTTCTGCTGCATTTGTTACTGTATTCTCGGCCTATGATACCAACCGGACACAGGAAGAAACCTGGCGTTTGGCTTCGAATGTGCTCACCTTTATTCTGATTCTGCTGAGTATTATTACTCTTCTGGCAATATTCTTTGCCGGTCCGCTTGTCACGCTGCTCGCACCTGATTTCAGCCTGATCGCGGGGAAAGTGATTCTCACCAAAAAACTGACTCAGATAATGCTGCCTTTCCTCATCTTCATTTCGCTTTCCGCGGTTGTGATGGGGATTTTAAATACTAAAGGACGTTTTTTTGTCCCGGCAATGGCCTCCAGTTTTTTTAATCTCGGTTCGGTAATCGGTGGTACCGGTCTGGCTTTTATCCTGCCGCATTTCGGACAGTCTGCGATAGTCGGAATGGCCATAGGTACCCTTATCGGAGGGTTGCTGCAACTCGGAATTCAGATTCCCTCCTTATTCAGAACTGGATTCAGATATAAACCGACCTTTGATCTATCAGATCCCGGACTGCGCCGCATACTCAAGCTGATGGTCCCGGCGACGGTAGGACTTTCCGCCACTCAGATCAATATTTTCATCAACACCAATTTTGCATCTTCCTGTCCCCAGGGCTCCGTTTCCTGGCTTTATTATGCGTTCAGACTGGTACAATTACCTATCGGTGTTTTTGGCGTGGCTCTTTCGATTGCCATGCTGCCTATATTGGCCAAGCAGGCTGCCAAGAAAAATATTACTGAAATGAAAAAAACCATGGTATCCTCGCTCACCATGGTATTTGCCTTGACTCTGCCGGCTACAGCCGGCCTCATAATCCTTGCTGAACCGATTATCCGGCTGATTTTTGAGCACGGTGCATTTACCGCAACCGATACCTTGGCAACTGCACAGACTCTTGCCCTTTATTCCATTGGTCTTTTCGCGTATTCTTCAAATAAAGTGCTGGTACCCGCCTTTTATGCCATCGATAAAACCAGGTATCCGGTGATTGCCAGCTTTTTGGCAATTGTCACAAACATCATAATAATCCGTCTGACGATCGACCGCTATCAGCATCTGGCGATCGCCTTCTCTACGTCATGCACCATGCTGATCAATTTCATTTTCCTCATGATCGTGTTGTACATTAATCTAAACGGATTTTCTCTTACCGTTCTCGGCAGAGGTCTTATGAAAATTATAAGCGGGACGCTTGTGCTTTCCTGTCTGCTCTGGATAGCATTGCCTTATTTTACGCCTTGGCTGCATGGTTCCCTCATCCTTCAAAGCGTTTCTTTAGGAGTTCTCATCGTCTCGGCAACTCTTTTGTATGTTTATGTTCTCCACCTACTGAAACTTTCCGAAATAAACATTCTTACCGAAGTAATCCGAACCAAGTTCCTTAAAAAATAATTGGCTGACTTGGCGAAGATCCCTACTTGGACTCTTTTTTTAAAGTCGAAATCTCTTCGCGAAGCTTATCGATCTCTGCCTTCAGTATTTCAATGTCTTCACTGCGCGCGAGTTGCATTTTGGCTATGGTTTTTTTCACAAGGTTTTCTGTCTGGGTTTTCATCGATTCACGGGATTCGTCAGCTCGATTGAGCAATTCCTGAACTAATTTTTCGCCCTCTTGCTCTGACATTTTACCTTTTTCTATCAATTCATTTGCCAGATCTTCAATTTTCTCTTTGGTCAGAGAAGCAATCCCCACACCCGTTAGAACAGCTTTTTTTATAAGATCTATCATCTGGTTCTCCTTTTAATGATGTTATTACGTAAAATTTTGACCAGCACCAGTATACCGGCACGTTCAGCACCTCGTGCCGGCAAAAAAAATGGCTGCTCTTCGACGTGCCTGTTCGATGCTGTTACAGTTTTGGATGGATGCGGCAAAGTGATGACCAAATTGAAACGAAGCGGCATAATACCGAGTGAACTGTTTCAAGCGCCCCAATCGCCTCTCCGGGGCAAACCTCTGTTCCAGCAGCGTTATGAATTGCGCGTAAATCTCCGAGCTTTCTCTCGGTATCACTCCAGTGTCGATACCATACACATACTTTGCGATCTCGCAGCAGAGCCATGGCCGTTCAACCGCTCCCCTTCCTATCATGATACCGTCGGCACGAGACAGTTTAAGACATCTCTTAGCGTCGGTTATAGAAAAAATTCCTCCATTCGCCAGGATCGGCACCGAGACCGCATCTTTAATTTCACCTATTATCTCCCAACGAGGTTTGCGGCAAAATTTTTCGCCATCCAATCTTGCATGAATAGTAATCATGTCTACGCCTTCCGTCTCCAGAAAGAGGCAAAATGATCGTAATTCATCAATATCCGGTTTTTGCCCAAGACGAATTTTGACGCTGACGGGCAGTTCAGTAGATTTTCTCAGCGTGTGCAGTACCTTGCCCAGTTGCCTGTGGTTTGCCGCCAGCATGGCCCCTGCTCCCTGCCTTCTCTGTACTGGAGCAGGACATCCGAGATTGAGATCTATCCCTTCTGCTCCAAGCGTGTGCAGTTTTCTTACCGCTGGTTCTATCTCCGCATCATTTGCAGCAATAATCTGATATATGAGAGGTCTTTCCTCTACACTTCTGATCAGTAGAGGGGAGCAGGACGCGTTATCATGAGGCAATCGTTTCGCAGCCAGCATTTCGGTAAAGAATAATCCAACCCCTCCTTCAGCCCGTACCAGACTTCGAAAGGCCGAATGAGAGAGTCCAACCATTGGCGCCAGGGCAATCGGAGGGGAAATTTCCAATCCCCGAATGACAATTTTGCTATTAATTAACTGTTCCGACACAGAGTTCTGCCTGTAAGTTATTCATTTTATGCTGCATTCGACACTATCCTGGCAAAGATATCCTCTTCTATTTTTTTGGCAAGTTTAACATGGACGGAATAATCCTGCATGATAGGCTCGTACAACCTAACGCCGACGATTACACCGTTTTGTGGTGTCAGTTCCTCGTCACCCATAATTAGAGTTGTTATGATGTGCCTGCCGAGAAGAACTCTTGCGTTGTCCGTGTTTGAAATTCTTAAGGTGAAGGCCAGTCCTTGCCTGGAAATATCGAGAAGTTCGCCGTTGAAAGTTCTCTTTTCCTCGGAACCGAAGGGGTCCAGTAGGATATTTCTGGTATGCAGAATTACTGAATGTCGTGGATACTCGCGGCGATCGTCTCCCGACATTTTCAATAATTCCGGGACATGGGCATGTCCCTGGCAATACTTTCGCAACTTGACGTCAATGCCGGGATACTCGTCGGCGACTTTTTTAAATGCATCATAATCTAAAACATGAATATGAATCTCGGTTAATGCCTTAAGAGTCACAGTCCATACAGAATGAGAGAAAAATTGCTCTTCACCTAGGACATCACTCGGTTGCATTCTTTTGAGAAAGACCTCCTTTCCACCTGCAAGACAGCTAAGGCTTATATAACCCGAGTTGAGAAAATACAAAGTATTATCGAGTTCGCCGCTCTGAACAAGGGTATCGCCCTTAAGATAGTTTTCCTCTCGCAGGCAATAGTAGAGCTGATTAAATTCCTCGGTAGTCATTTCCTCATACAATTCGCTCCAGATCTCAAGATGATGGCTGGAAATCGAAGTGTTTTTTTGTTCATCGATGAACTCGCCGAGTTTAATGACTTGTGAAAAAGCCATTGCATCAATTTCCAAAAGCCGGTCCCGTAACAACTCCGCCACGGCAAAATCTTTTATTTTTGCGGCAGCTACTCCCCGGTCATATATCAACTGCCCAGCCTGCTGCATTTTACCGTCATGAATGAGAGCCAGAATCTCTTCTTCTGTTTTTCTAACTGCTGCCAAGGCCTTTTGCTGTTGTACCGGATCATTATCAAAAGCCACGGTATCTTGAAGATTTTTACTATGCTGAAGAGAATGTCTCATTTTCGGTTCAATAACCCTCAACGCCTCATCTACGTGAAGCAAGTACTGCTCTGTGCTTTCTTTTCCTCTGAAATCAGCCTGCATCTTTTTGAGCTGCTCGACGCTCTTTTGACACGGGAACACTTTCAATCCCTCTATAAGTGCACACAACAAGTCATGCTCGGCGTAAGCCGAGAAATCTGCTCTCATCTCTGCAAGTTTTGCTAAAGCCAGGATAATATTTTCATTATAGTCTGCTTGCTGGACAAGCAAGTGAATAATATGAATTTTCAGACGATCATTAACGGTAAACAGACCAGCCAGTAACCGGCTAATTCTAAATTGTCCACCTAAGCTCTCAACACAGTTAATCATTTCCAGCTGAACCCGCTGGTCGGAATGCCTGAAATATTGCTCTACAAGGGCGTAGTGTTCGTCGAGCCCTATTCTGGCGATAATGAAGATGATGTTTCTTACAACCGCCCAAGGCGGATTCTTTTCCAGGCATTGTTCGAGGGCAGGAATCGCCGAACGGCCAAATGTCGGGATCAGCTCAAGCACAGCGAGCCTCTCCTTCCTACTGGGACTGTGGATGACCCGGTTAAGCAGATAGACTACAGCCTTATAGCCAATCGATTGCAATATTTTCTGCAGGAGAAGTTGTTGTTCATTTTCCAGCAGATACTCATCTGTCAACCTTTCAACTATGGATTTTTTTTCGAGATTTTCTAAAGATTTGCCGGTAAAGATTTTGATGGCACTGCTCTTTTTCAGGCTGTCTGAATTAATACGGTGCAGAAGAGAAATGATTTCTTCTGCCTCAACCCAACATGCGTTTCTGACAAGCCAGGCTAAAACCTCCTCAAATCTTTTAGATAAGACGGGAGAAACGGCATGAGGCTCAGTTTCAAATTCAAGCCACTTACAAAAGCCACGAGCCAGAATGAGTAGCAGAGGTCTCTCATTTTTCTCGAGATAGAATCTTGTGGCAGTCTCAAGCAGCGACAACGCCCTCTCTCTGATTGCCGAATCCTCAACAAGGGCGCTCTCACCTAGCCGTGTAAGGATTGCAATTATATTAGCATTGGCATGGAGAGCGCCTGCCAGAATGTGTGATTCCAAATCCTTGAGAAATTCGTCATTTTTCAGGACCTGAAAATTCCCTTGTTCGAGATTTTTGAAGTTAAATGTAAACCGAAGCTGCTTGCGTTTCAATTCCGCAGCCACAATCTCCTGTTTAATATTGTCCAGGATTTCAGGATCCTGACCAGTCTTTTTTTCCATCAGAAATTAACAATAGAGGATTTCTGGATCGAAATGAATTACCAATAGAGGCAATCGTCCGCAAATTTCTTAAAAACACCGAACTTATCTTGGCAATGAATACCAACAAGTAAAAGTACTATTATACACCACTTAAAATCATTATTGATCAAACGATTGTTATTTAAGTTTATAGCCGTTATCTCATCACATCTCCATCTGAATTATAGCTACAACTATTATTGTTGAATTTTCCAGCCATTTACTCTACACTTTGACCCTTTTATCTTGACTCAAGATGGTAAAAGCCGCATCATTACCTGGCTGTCATAGACCAAATCGTCAGTTATTTGATCATTTAGTACCTTGGGAATTCATTTCGTGCTGAATAGGAATGAATTTCGTGAAGGCACTTTACCCCCTTGTGGGGGTAATAAAATAATTTTAATTTTTCCATATTAAACTCCTCAGTAAAAGACTCTATTTGCCATGCAAAACCGCAGAGTAGTAATCACCGGAATCGGGCTCGCCGCACCTAATGGCTCAACACTTCAAGAATACAGAGAAAAATTAATCAAGGGTATTAGTGAAATACAGGAAATCGAGCTAAGATATTTTGGTAAGGCTCCGGCTGGAATATGCTCATTCCCGGAGACACTCTATCGTAAAAAGAAAGAAAATAAAAAAGGCACTCGCGCCGGCTGTCTTGGCGTGTATTGTGCCAATGAAGCACTGAAAAACGGCAAGCTGGATATCGGCATGTATGATAGCTCCAGAATTGGAGTCTATATTGGTCTGACAGAACATGGTACGGTAGAAACCGAAAACGAAGTCTATAACATCAGCCAATTCGGACATGATACGAACTATTGGACCCACCACCATAACCCACGTACGGTTCTAAACAACCCTGCCGGTGAAATCACCATGAATCTCGGCATCACAGGTCCGCATTACGTCATTGGTGCCGCCTGTGCCGCAGGTAATGCCTCGCTCATTCAGGCGGTTCAGATGCTGAGGCTTGGCGAGGTCGACATGGCATTTGCCGGAGGAATTTCCGAATCCATAGGTTCTTTCGGCATCTTCGCCAGTTTTAAATCACAGGGTGCATTGGGTGAGGCTGACGATCCAAGGTGGGCATCACGACCGTTTGATATCGACAGAAACGGCATAGTCATCTCTGAAGGCGCCTGCATTTACACTCTTGAATATCTTGAAAAAGCTTTGGAAAGAGGTGCGCATATCTACGGAGAGATTGTCGGCTACGCTATGAATTCCGACGCCAGGGATTTTGTCCTGCCCTACGGCAAACGACAGGCCGAATGTATGAGCCTGGCCTTAAAACGAGCCGGACTCCGGCCGGAACAAATCGACCTTATCAACACCCACGCAACAGGAACGAAGCAAGGCGACATTGAAGAATGTAAGGCGATACGTGAAGTATTTTCAGGCTGCCGAAGCACTTATATAAACAACACCAAAAGCATCATCGGCCATGCAATGGGAGCGGCCGGTGTATTGGAACTAGCTGGAAACCTGCCTTCATTTGAAGACGGCATCGTGCACCCCACAATCAACATAAAAAATCTCGATCCCGAATGCAATCTGGATAATTTGGTGATAAACGAAGCGATTCAGGCAAAGTCCATAGATACCATACTTAATAATTCCTTTGGCATGGTCGGTATCAACTCCACCGTGATCGTTAAAAAATATAATCATGCCTGATTTTTTCCCCTCCATGTGCAAATAAATATAAAAAAGAAAGCACAGGTATGTTATAGGAAGAGTTTTGTCATTTGCAAAATACACACTCCCGGAGCAACCCTTTTAATGGAGTGTCTAAATATTTTAAAACATTTTTACCATACAGTCGAAAGCTGGAGAATTTCATGACAAGTGAAGAAATTAAAGATCTGATACTGGAAATTATTGAAGATATTGATGACGAAGCGGACTTTGAGAGTCTGGATGCCGATCAACCATTACGTGACCAATTAGATCTGGATTCCATGGATTTTCTAGATATTGTCATGGAACTGAGAAAACGGCACAAGCTGCTGATTCCAGAGGAAGATTATCCTCACCTCGCTACTCTCAACAGTTGTGCCATCTACCTTCAGCCGCTTCTGAAAGACGCCTGATGTTGTGAAAGTTCCCTTTTTGGTTATTGGTGGTGGTCTGTCTGGTCTGGCCGCCGCCATTCGAGTTGCACGTTTTACTTCCCAAGTTCTCCTCTTAGAAAAACACTCGCGGCTTGGCGGTCTCAATTCCTATTTTTACCGCAACAAAACTCTCTATGAAACAGGCCTGCATGCCATAACCAATTATGCAGGACCTAAAGACAAAAAAGCTCCGGTAAACAGGTTACTGCGTCAATTAAAACTGCAGCGCAAAGATCTCACCTTTTGCGAACAATATCAAAGTGAAGTAATATTTCATGGTATTACCTCACTGAAATTTTCCAACGATTTCAAATTGTTTGAAACTGAAATCCACAGAAAATTTCCTCAAACGGGGGAGAGATTTCAACGATTACTGAGCTTCTTGCGGGATTTCGATCCGTTTATGCCCGCTCCATTCCGATCGGCAAAAAAGTTTCTGGTGGACACGCTCGGCGACCCACTCCTGGTCGACATGATTCTCTGTCCATTAATGTATTATGGCTCCAGCCACGAAAACGATATGGACCTGTCGCAGTTTGCCATTATGTTTCGAGCCATTTACCAGGAAGGAATGTTCCGTCCCCAGGGTACTATCAAGGACTTTCTCGATCTCTTGATCTCCCATTTCCGTGAGCTTGGCGGGGAAATTCGAACGAGCTGCGGAGTTGAAAAAATCATCCACCATAAGGGTACCGCAATAGGCGTGCGACTCTCGTCAGGAGAAGAACTCGAGTGTGATTACCTGCTCTCAACCATTGGCCGCGAGGAAACAATGAATCTGCTTGGAGAAAAGGCAATTACCTCGGATGCTCATGCGGCTCGGCTTGGTTTTATTGAAACTATCTATCAGGTTCCTCGATCGGCATCAACTCACCTTATTCAGGATAAAACGATCATTTTCTATAATGACGCTGAACTCTTTTCGTATAAAAATCCGGATGATTATGTAGATTTTTCAAGTGGAGTTATTTGTTTTCCAGGAAACTTCCAGGGCCTGGCCGCAAAGGACTTAGTGGAAATTCGTTCCACTCATCTGGCTAATTACACCAGATGGAAGACACTCTCACAAGATCCGGAGCAATACCGAGTTCAAAAAATATCCTCAGCACAGTACTCTGCCCGGTGTCTTGAGAGTATGATTGGCAGTTTTAGAACAAATATTGTCTATGAAAACTCCTTTACTCCTGTTACTATTGAACGTTACACTTCTAAGATAGGCGGTGCCATTTATGGCAATCCGACCAAGACCAAAGACGGAAATATCGGCTTCAGTAATCTTTTTCTTGCAGGAACCGATCAGGGTTTTCTTGGAATTATCGGCTCTATGCTTAGCGGGGTATCTATCGTCAATCAGCATATCCTGCCCAGGCTGTAATTTAACTGTTAATTGATCCTCTTTAATAAATTTTTATGCCTGTTTCATTTTCCAAATTGAAAAATAGATACGATGTCATCGTTGTAGGTTCGGGTCTTGGTGGACTCACGACAGCCAACCGCCTCGCCTATTGCGGACACAAGGTTCTCCTTTTGGAACATCACCATAGATTGGGCGGGCTCTCCACCTGGTTCAAACGCCGTGGCCATATCTTCGATATTTCCCTGCATGGTTTTCCTTATGGTATGGTCAAAACATGCAAGAAATACTGGAACAAGACGATAATGAAATCGATAGTGCAACTGCCGAATATCGTTTTTGACAACCCGCAGTTTTCATTGCGCACTACCTTCGATAAAAATGATTTCACTAAACTGCTGCAATTTCAGTTTAAAGTTCCCCTGGCAAGAATTAACGGCTTTTTTGAAACGGTAGCCGGCATGAATTTTTATGACGACCAATCAATGACTACCAGGGAATTATTCGAGCAATTCTTTCCGGGAAGAAGCGACGTACACCGCTTACTCATGGAGCCGATCACCTATGCCAATGGCTCCACTCTTGATGATCCTGCAATCACCTACGGCATCGTCTTTTCCAATTTCATGAATAAAGGAGTATTTACCTTTGAGGGGGGAACCGACAAGCTGATCGGGATGATGACCGAGGAACTGGAAAAAAACGGGGTCACCATCTGCACCAACGCCAAAGTCGATAAAATTATTACCGAAAAAGGCAAAGTGCAAGGAGTCGCTGTTCGAGGCACGACAATCGCATCAAAAGCAGTTGTTTCCAACAGTGGCATCACCAATACTGTAAGAAACCTGACCGATCGAGAGGTGTATTCCGACGAGTTTCTTGAAAAATCCGATAAGATTCGTGTCAACAACTCAAGCTGCCAGGTTTATCTGGGAATACGGCGCGGTGACAGAATCGATGATGTCGGTGATCTTCTTTTCACCTCCCGGTCTCCGGAATTTGATTCGGAAGAACTTCTCGATATGAAAACCAAGTCGAAGACTTTTTCCATTTACTATCCCAAAACCAGACCCGGCATAGAGCAATATACCATTGTCGCATCTATGAACAGTCGTTATGACGATTGGGCAAATCTTGATGAAGCAACCTACCAGCTCGAAAAACAGTCACTTATAACCAGATCAATTTTGGATCTGGAGAGATATCTGCCGGGAGTGAAAGAAAAAATCGACTGGGCCGAAGCAGCAACACCAAAAACTTTTAATAGCTATACCCTGCACACCCGGGGGACATCCTTTGGAACCAAATTTGAAGGTCTCGACATTTCTCGGTCGATATTCAAGGAGGTAGCCGGTCTGTTTCATGTTGGCTCCGTTGGAATCATCATGTCCGGCTGGCTTGGGGCAATAAATTACGGCGTTATTGTCGCCAATGATGTAGATGGATTTCTCAGGGCGTAAGGAGCGGAAATGGAAGATTTTACCGGACAAACGGTAGTTGTCAGCGGAGCGACTCGAGGCATTGGCCGGGCAATTGCGGCCAAATTTATCAATGCCGGGGCTAATGTCATAGGGATTTATGCCTGCAATAGCGATGCAGCTGCCTTATTTTCAGAAGAATTCAAGCAATATGCTTCAAGGTTTGAACTCCTGAAATGTGATATTTCTCAAGAGGCCGAGGTTACCGCCCTTTTTGGTATGATAGAGAAGAAATATCAAGCTATTGATATTCTGGTAAATAATGCAGGCGTTCGAAGAGATGCGGTACTTGCTATGATGCAGACCGAACAATGGCAAGAAGTAATCGATACCAATCTAACTGGAACTTATTTCATGGCTAAACAGGCGGTATTACTGATGATGCAGCATAAATATGGCAGAATAATAAACATTACCTCGCCGGTCGCCCATCTGGGATTCCCCGGACAGGCAAATTATGCCGCTTCCAAGGCGGGACAAGTAGCTCTTACCAGAACACTTGCCAAGGAAGTCGCTAAAAAAAAGATTACGGTTAATTGTGTATCGCCTGGTTTTATCTCTACCGACTTTATTAACGACTTGAGCAAGGAACAATTGGATGTCTATAAAAAAATGGTGCCAATGCGCCGGTTCGGAACCCCTGAAGAGGTTGCAGATGCCGTTTTGTTTTTGGCGGGAAGCCAGGCAGCCTATATAACCGGTGCTGTCCTGGAAATAAACGGCGGACTGTAATTATGAACTCTCTTGATGAAATTTTATCCTTGATTCCCCATCGCTCCCCTTTTTTATGGGTCGATAAAATCATTTCTTATAAAGACAATACTATCGTCACAGAGAAAACCATTCCTACCGATCTCGATATTTTCGCCGGCCACTACCCGGGAAATCCTATTATGCCCGGAGTGCTCCTTTGTGAAGCAATTTTTCAAACTGGTGCCCTGCTCATCGGTAAGAGGACACAATCGAATAAATCCGCTATGCATGCGCTTCCGGTATTAACTCGCATCAGCAACGCCAAATTCAAGAGAAGTGTATTACCCGGGGACACGGTACAGATAAAAGTGCTCTTATCGGAAGATATCTCCTCTGTCAGCTTTTTTAAGGGCAAGATGACCATTGGCGGCAAAACGGCTGTACAGGCTGATTTTGCATGTACAATGACCGCCTCCATGGCATAATTCTTGTCTATCTGACAAGGTTTCAACTCCCCGGTATAACTCTTTTCCAGCAATTGACCTGTTGAATTTTTAAGAAAAGCAGGTAAGATAGCATGTCTAAAAAATCATCCCCGTCGAAAACCTTAGTATTCTGAAAATAACCTCCTTAACAGGGACACGCGGCAAACAACAAACATTGCTCGTGTTATTTTGTAGTAGGAATTCACTCGTGCAGCTATCCATTTTCAATATGATTTTACATGCTGGACCGATAGGCCAGTTGGTAATGTTAACCCTTCTCATTTTTTCACTTATGTCCTGGACAATAGTGATAATGAAAGCTCGTTTGTTTAAAAAGGTCCGTTTGGATGCCGAGGATTTTGTTGAATCCTTCTGGAGTTCAGCTAATCTGAATGAAGCTCACACCGCTGCTGCAGAATTTGAGTATTCTCCCCAGGCTGCGGTTTTTATTGCCGGTTATAAAGAACTCGAAAAAATCAATAAAATCCGCAATAGAAAAAATGAAAGCAACGGAGCTGAAACTCTGGATATGCAGCTCGCCACCATGGAAAATCTCAAACGTGCTGTCAGGAAGGCGGAAACTCAGAAGATCAACCAGCTCGGCGCAAGTTTACCGTTTCTGGCTACCACCGGTAGCGCCACTCCTTTTATAGGGCTTTTCGGTACAGTATGGGGCATTATGGCCTCATTTCATGATATCGGCCAGAGGGGCTCGGCATCGCTGGCAGTTGTAGCTCCTGGGATTTCCGAGGCATTGGTTGCCACGGCCGCAGGCCTTGCCGTCGCAATTCCCGCTGTTATATTTTACAACTACTTTTCCAATAAACTTGACGAGATAGATGGCGAAGTCGCCGACTTTTCCACCGATTTCCTGAATCTCGTTGAACGAGACCTGCTCAGCAGAGTATAGAGAAATGGGCCCAACCAGAAGCAACGGCAGAAAGAGACTAATGGCTGATATTAACGTGACGCCGCTGGTCGATGTCATGTTGGTACTCTTGATCATTTTCATGGTAACCGCGCCGATGATGACCCAGGGGGTCAACGTCGATCTCCCTGAAACTACAGCGAAATCCTTGCGCCAGGAAGAAAATCCTCTTGTGATTACTGTTAATAAAGACGGTGAAATCAGTATTAAGAATATCCCGATGATTCGTGCTCTTATGGTTCAGGAATTAAAAAAATATTATGCATCAGACAAGGACCAGCCGATATTTCTGAGAGCCGACAGGAACGTACCTTACGGCAATGTTATCGAAGTTATGGCCGATATAAAATCTGTGGGCTTTGATAAAATTGGCGTCATTACCAAGCCACCTGAGAAAGAGTAGCGGAGTGGGACAGATATATAGAATTACAGCTATGTCTCCAAAGGACTGGAAACTCCCTCTGAACATTGCCATCGGCATTCATGTACTTGTTCTGTTGGGAGCAATATATTTACCCGGTATTTTTAAAGCGAAGCCGAAATTCGCTGACATTTACACGGTGAGCATCATCAATGTGGCGGAACCGGCCGCAAGTGCCCCAAGTACGCCGCCTCCTGCCAGGGTAAAGAAAACAAGTCCACCTGCAGCG
Organism: uncultured delta proteobacterium; assembly: GCA_963835305.1. Taxonomy (GTDB): domain Bacteria; phylum Desulfobacterota; class Desulfobulbia; order Desulfobulbales; family Desulfocapsaceae; genus Desulforhopalus_A. The sequence continues at coordinate 98,268 of CAWIEU010000001.1, read as the reverse complement.
ACTGCGCCGCCAACACCGAAAAAAGCACAAAAAACAGCTCCAATTGCTGAGGCCAAGGAGGAAAAGGCAGCTCCGGCTCCACCAAAATCGATATCCCTGAAGCCCCTGAAAAAGAAGGTAATTCAAAAAACGAAGCCGCAGGAAGATCTTGCCCGCAAACAAGAAATAGCCAGAAAAAACAGACAAAGGCTTGCCGAGGCGCTCAGAGAAGAAGAACTATTAGCAGAAAAAGCCAAATTGGCCCAGGAGGCTCTGGAAGTTGAACGCAAACTTCTCCAAACACAATCGCTCGCCAATGATTTGCCGACAAGATCAACAGCAGACTCAGAAAATTCCTCTTCAACTTCAGCTTCCACTACCGGCGGCAGTTCAAATCTTATCGAAAGTCAATATCTGGCAGCTATCTTCAACAGATTGCATCAGTTCTGGACCCCTCCGGAATATTTGCAACAAAACCCGGATCTTACTACCGTTGTGGTGATCACTATCAATCAGGACGGCAAGATAGCGAATACGCTTGTTGAAAGTAAATCCGGCGACAGGGTCTTTGATCAGTTCGTTAATAAAACCATTGAGGAGGCGGATCCGATGCCTCCAATCCCTCCCGCTCTGAAAAAACAGCGATTCGAAATCGGGTTACGCTTCAGACCGGGTAGTATTCAGTAAATCAACCTAATAATCGTTTCAAAAGGTGTAATCTATAATGAAAATGATTGCTTTCAAACATATTTTTGCCATCCTGATCCTCCTGGTATTAGCGCAAACTGCATTCGCTGCGGATCGTGTTTATCTGGATATTACCGCATCTGAAACCAGAAAAATCAACATCGCCGTCCCCCCATTTCAAAAGCAAGGGACCGCCCAGCCACAACAAAGTTTAGGCGGAAGACTTGCCGATACCCTCGGTAATGCTCTGAAATTTCATGGCATCATCTCCATAATTCCCAGCTCTCAATATAGTGGTGACGATGCCGACTGGAAAAAGCTCGGTGCCGACTATGTCATCCTAAGTCAGTACGAGACGATCGGCGACACCTTAAAACTTGAAATGAGGTTGCTCGATATCGCGGCAGATCAGATCATCATGGGTAAAAGCTTTTCCGGTTCGCTGCCGCAGAAAGAACAAATGCTATTCAAATTTTGCGATAGTGTTATTGAAACCCTGACTGGACAGCCGGGAATTGCGACGAGCCAAATTGCTTTTGTCAATCAGCAGAACAGAATAAAAGAGGTTTATCTGACAGACATCCTCGGCACGAATTTCAGACAAATAACCCGGCACAAATATATCACCGTCTCTCCAAGATTCGTTCCCGGAGGAAATTTTTTAACCTATTCCTCCTATCATAGCGGCAATCAGAACCTATACATTACTGATTTACGGCAAAGCAAGACCACTCGGGTACTTTCCAGACGTAAAGGTTTAAACCTTGCGCCGGCTTGGTCAGCCGATGGCAAATATATGGTCATCACTCTTTCGATTAATGGTAATCCCGATCTTTATCTGCTCGACGCTAAAGGTGAGATCATTGAGCAACTGACAAAACATGCAGGGATAAATGTTTCCCCAACCTGGTCTCCCGACGGCAAGAGTTTGGTTTTCGTATCTGATCGAACTGGAAAGCCGCAACTTTATATAATGGAAATGCAAACGAGAAAAGTAAAAAGACTGACCTACGAGGGAACTGAAAATGCCGAACCGAATTGGTCACCTACAGAAGATCTCATTGCCTACTCCAGTTTGCGTGACGGCATCTATCAGCTATTTATTCTTAATCCGTACAAAAACGATCCGCCGATACAACTAACAGATGATCTCAACTACCATGAGTCACCCTGCTGGTCACCCGACGGCAACCAGATCATATTTGCAAAACGAGATGGCGAAAAGAGCCAGATTTACGGTATAATGAAAAATGGCTCATTTCAAAGAAGACTTTTCACACTTCCCGGAAGCCAGAATTATCCTCAATGGTCAAGGTGAGATTTTAAAAACAATTTAATCAGATACGTATACCATGAAAAAAACAGCACTTAATATATTGCTTCTTCTGTTATTTGCACCTTTTCTTGTTCAATGTGCGTCACAAACCGATCTTGAGGATTTGCGATATCAACTGCGTATTGTTAACAAGAAACTAGAGGATATGAAATACACTACGGTCGGAGATCTCCAGAAACGCCAGGCTGCCGCATCCGGCCAGATGGATCAACTGGAGGAGGATATTCTGAAATTAAAGGGCCAGCTGGAAGAATCGTATCATCTCAATGAAAGCCTCAAAGAACAAAACAAAGAACTTGAGGCAAGCATTTCTAATGTTGCCCAGACAGAAGCATCCAAGCGTGAAGAAGCATTAAAACAATTCGAGGAAAATCAACGCGAAAAAGAGCAGAGATTAACAGAAGCACTTAACGAAAAATTGAGACAGCAACAGGAAAGTGTCAAAGCCATCCAACAAGCTCGTATAAGGGAGGCCGAGCTAAGAGCGAAAGAAGCCGCTCTATCTGCGGAACTCGCTAAAACCCGGGCTAGATCGGCACATTCTAATCTGCAATCTTCTGGGTCCACTAAACATATTCAGCCAGATCAAAAGAAAATCAAACTAACTGAGAAGAGTACACAGGCTGCATCATCATCTCAGTCTGCCGCCGTTACTCCTCAGCGAAAAGACCAGTCCTCGAAACAACAGTCAACTGTTTCCAATACATCGTCATCCGCTGCTGACAATACTCAGGGAATACCTTTAGATGATTTCAAAAAAGCACAGAAATTGTACGAAAACGAAAGGTACAAGGATGCATATCAACTCTTTGAACAGATCGCCAAAAACCCGTCCGACAACAACAGTGTTGAAGCACGTTTTATGATGGGGGAATGCCTCTTTCAACAGAGAGAATATGACAAAGCGATTATGCAATACCAAAATATTATCTCCCAACATGCGGACAATGCAAAATCAGCCCAAGCCATGCTCAAGCAGGGAATGGCTTTTGAAAAGCTCGCCGACAAGGACACCGCAAAAGTTATCTACAAGAAATTGCTAAAAAAATATTCTTCCTCTCCAGAAGCGGCAACTGCTCAGGAAAGACTCAGTAAGCTCTAATTCCTACGGAAAAATTTTATTTTGAAGGATCGTCTTGATCAGATATTACTCCGGAGAAAAATTGCCCCGACGATCGAAGCTTCGAGGGCAATGATTTACGCCGGAGAGATATTTGTCAATGATCAGGTGTCAGATAAACCAGGGCGATTATTATCTACCGAAGTCGCCCTTCGAGTTAAAGAAAAGTGCTCCTATGTGTCACGCGGTGGTCTGAAACTTGAGAAAGCTTTATCTCATTTTAATTTCTCACCAGCCGGTCTGATCTGTGCCGATATTGGTGCTTCCACTGGTGGATTTACGGATTGTCTCCTCCAGCACAACGCTCAAAAAGTCTACGCTATTGATGTTGCTTATGGGCAACTTGCCTGGAAAATCAGGCAGGATCCGAGGGTAACGGTTCTCGAGCGTTTCAATGCAAGAAACATCACCGCAAAAGATATCAAGGGGCAGTTGATCGATCTTGCGGTTATGGATGTTTCCTTTATATCTCTGACCACGCTTTTGCCTGCAATTGCAAAACTCTTTCGCCATGACATCGCGATTATGGCTCTGATAAAACCTCAATTCGAGCTACCTCGAGGAGATATTGGCCCCGGGGGAGTAGTTGAACAAGCGGAACTGCACCAGAAAGCAATAAATAAGGTACAATCCTTTGTACAAAAAGCCGGACTGGTAAGCCGGGGAACCGTCACTTCACCCATACTCGGCCCAAAAGGGAATAGAGAATTCTTAATTTACATTACCTCCTGAAAATTCTCCCAACAAAGCCGAGCATTTCGGACTTAAGGAAGATCGCGAAGAGGAAGTAATGGCTATTAATTGTCATATCTCAATAAAGCACACCATGAATTCGAAATACATTTTAAAATTTTCTCTGTTTATTCTCCTGTTTTTTACCGCATCAAGTTATAGCCAAACATCCGGACCAACTAGGCCCATGGCTTTTTCTCTCCTGTACTCAAGCAATGTTCTCGGCGAATATGAACCCTGCGGGTGAAAGTCAAATCAGCTGGGCGGGCTGTCCGGCAAAGCAACCTTAATTGAGAAATTAAAAACTGAAGCCAAACAACCATTGCTTGCAGTCGATGCAGGGAATCTTCTTTTTAAAAATGCTCTCTCAGAGACAAATGAAGTCGATGCAACGGCATTAATCGTCGCTCATGGAATTGTCAGGGCGTATCAGGCGATGAGCTACGACGCAGTTTGCCCCAGCTCAAGTGATCTGTCTGCCGGGCCTGCTTTTTTTCAGCAATCAACAGATAATTCCTTTCCCTGGATTTCGGCTAATGTTTATAACCAAAAGGGAAAACTTATTTTTCAACCACATATTATTAAGAACTTGGGAGAACTTACTGTTGGTATAATTGGATTAACAGGAAACGATGGACATTCTATCGATGGCTTCAGTGTTGGTGACTGGAGGAAAGCGCTTGAAAATGAAGCCAACCTGCTGGAAAAGCGATGCGACATCCTCGTGGTTCTCTCAAGTCTGACAACTCATGAAAACAGAGAGATACAAGAAAATTTCAAAAGAATTGACATCATTGTCGCCGCAGATGCAAGAGGGGCAAATATTAGCTCGCAGACGCCACAAACCAGCCTCCTGATTCAAAGCGGAGGTCGAGGAAAATATTTGGGCAAACTGGATCTTATCGGTTACGGAGAAGGCAAATGGCTGCCTGCCGCATCTCTGGCACAGCTTGATCAAATGAAAAACCGACGGGAAGCCATTGATCAACAATTGATGCGGTTAAATCAGCTCGAAGAACAACAGAACAATACAAACAGTGGAATATCTCAGAAAATTGATCGCTTACATACGTATCGTCAGACTCTCATCGAGCAGCAAACACGGCTAACAAAAGAATTATCAGAAGATAGAGGTCTTTCATCCAAGAGTTTTCAATCCCGATTTTTACCTGTCACACCAATTTCATCCACAGATGACATTGAGATTATTGTGCGGGATATAAAAGCGAGTATTACCGCGATCAACAAATACCGGCGCTTCGGCCTGCAAGCCAACGATCCGGTTCTTCGGTCGGCCCTGCAAAAAGATGAGATTGCCGGGGCAGGAAGTTGCCTTCCGTGTCATGAAAAACAAACCAAATTTTGGAAAAAAACCAGACATGCCAAGGCGTATGCCACTCTTTCCCGGGAAGGCCAGTCTTTCAATCTCCAATGTCTTCCTTGCCATGTAACCGGTGGCAACATCAGTACATCATCCAACCAGTCGGAACTCCTCTATCTGCTCTCGCTGGACACTGATCGCCAAACAATCGGCTGTGAAGTATGTCATGGTCCCGGAAATCGCCACCGCTTGTCCCCTCATGAAACAGCTCCGGTGCTCCAGCCGCCAAAAGAACTCTGTATCCGGTGCCACACTCCTGAACGGGACGGTAATTTTGACTACCTGAAAAAGCTGTCTGCAATAGCCTGTCCTGCCAAATGAACGCTTAGCGCAAACAAAATAAGGGCGGTTACATAATACTTGTAACCGCCCTTACAATTTACCTCAAATTTACTTGACGTTTTAGAGAAACGCCGGTTCCGATCAGTCCTTGCTTAGCAACCGAAAACTTTTTGCAGGTTAGGAATAGTCTGCTTTTTACGGCTCATCATGCCGGGTATCCACATTGAATTACCATCAAGTTTTCCATCAAAGGCTTTTTCAATCAGAGCAGGATCATCGGAAAGAACAACCAGGTCAGTACCCTCTTTCACTACATCGGTAAGCATGAGCAGTACAGAGTGACGACCATCGGCCTTAACCGCTTCCATAGCTTTAAAAAGCTCATTGCGAACATTGGCAACCTGATCAAGAGTTGCGAGTTCAAGCTGACCGACACCTACCTTGTTGCCCTTCATATCAAAATCTTTATAATCGCGGAACAATAAATCTTTCGCCGGAACGCCGTCAACAGCTGATTTGGCTTTCAACATTTCCATGAAAAGTTCTTCAGTATCTGCGACACCGGCAACACCTTTCAGTTCCTTGACGGCCACTTTGTCATCTTCGGTACAAGTGGGTGATTTGAAATTTACGGTATCGCTCAGAATTGCAGCCAGCATTCCACCTGCCACATTCTTGGGAATTTCAACACCGGCTTCTTTGTACATTTTGGTCAAAACCGTGGCAGTGCAGCCTACCGGCTCGGCTCTGAACAGGATCGGATTATTCGTGGTAATATCACCAATCTTATGATGATCGACAACTGCTGCCAATTCGGCTGCATTTAAATTTGCCGGTCCTTGTGCAAGATCACTAAAATCCACGAGTGCAATTTGCTTTCCAGCAGCATCATTCAGTAGTTCAGGAGCAGCAAGACCAAAACGCTTTAAAACGGTAGTGGATTCAGGGTTGAGATCTGCAGCGGCGATTTGCATACATGCCTTTGCTTCCTTTCCTTGAGCGTTGAGCAGAGTTGCAAAAGCGATCGCAGAAGTTACTGAATCGGTATCAGGATTTGCATGTCCAACAACAGAAATAGTCATTAACGTTCCTCCAAATTAAATTAATAATAGTAACTTAAAACTTATTGCCTTAATATATTAAATTATCTACTTAAATAGTGCTGCCGTCGTGAATTTAAGCTCCCAAAATAGTGTTTTCGGCGATATCAGTCAAGCATTAAAAACAAGTTAGAAAGATTGGCTTACCAATAAACTCCACGAGTCAGAATCCGGGCCGATCTGTTCTTATCCGGCTTAAATCGACCTCTTCTTCCGTGACATTAAACTTGGTATGGAGTATCTTTTACTGTAATTTCATTCTCTGCACTGCATCCTTTTCGCTATCATTTCATAATGTGAACCAACAATGGATGAACAAATCACCAAAGACCGACCAAAATCAAGGGTAAAAAAAAGGTCAAACCCCTTCGGTTATCTTGCCATATTGTTAATTGCGATCTTAATCGCCGTTTTTTATTTCTTCACACAGAGACATCCCACCACATCTTTCACTGAGCGGGGAGCCAGTTCTACCACAGTTGAGAAGCAACAGATTACCGATCAGAAAAATCCTCAATCTGCTGGAACCGAAGAAGGTAATAAATCGTTCGGACAAACAGCAGCCGAACCTGAAAGGGAATCAACCCCTCAGAACCTCAATAGCTCCGAAGGTGATCAGCCAACAAGTCCCGTGAATCCCTTCGGACAAAACGAAGGCATGAGGACGGATACGGAGACTGCCACCGATGCCTCAAGCATAATCAAGCAACGATACTCCGGGGGAGGTAATCCACAGCTTCTCGTTGACGAACTCAACTCGTTTTATGCCCATCTCGATCAGCAGCCTTACGTGCAAAATTTTGGTCTGAATAAACCAATTAAAGCCTATTTTTCCGGCCTCATCCAGAAACTCGTCGAGCATCCTCCGGTCATTTATCGGGAGACCGATAATCTATTCACTGTTCTGCAAAATACTGCTCACTTCTTTAGAGTGCTTGGCAAAGATAACATCATTATTCTCAAGGAAATACTGAACAAAGAACACAATTCATTCGAACGGGTGTTGAAAGCTTTTTACGGTCTTACCTATCAGCCGGAATATCTGAAAAAAGAATACGGCCTCTCCATTCCTCCTGCCATTCGTACAGATTATGCTGCGTTCTTCCTCAATACCATGGGAGGACGGCTCTACCTCTTTCGCAGAGATCCACTGTCAAGGATGGTGGTCAGTTATTATGCCATCATTACCATCGACCGTGCCAACTCTGAAGGAAACGGTGGCCACGGCATCGACCTCAGACCTGCGATACGTTCACTTATCGAAGAGATAGAAAATGGCGGAGGACGTCTGCAGCTAAAGGATGAGTATCTGGATGTACTCTATGACCTGCAGGAAAAATACAATTAACAGAGCTGTGATAGCTGAATCGATCCAATTCCGATTTGCCATCACTTTCAGGGTGCTCTATAATTAAGAGAGTATTCAAGGTCTGGTAGAGGCAAATCATGGTGCTGAATTCAATTACTTATACCTCAGTCAATAGTGGCACTACTTATTCCGTAACCAGCGGAAGTCAGGCATTATCACCATCCTCAAAAGGAGAAAGAAATTCAATTTTCCCGGAGGAAAAGGTCACTCTTTCACAAGAAGGAAAAGATAAATCCGCTGAAACCAAGTCCCCCGCCGTCTCTTTTAAATCTGGAGGCGGCAAGACAACAGAAAATCTGGGTCAGCAGGAACTTGAGCAACTCCAGCAGCTCAAACACCGGGATACAGAAGTAAGAGATCACGAGCAGGCACATCTCTCAGCTGCCGGAACATATGCCAAGGGAGGTGCTTCCTTCACCTATCAGAAGGGACCTGATGGTGCATTATACGCAATTGGTGGAGAAGTCGGAGTAGATGTGTCTGAAGAATCAACTCCCGAAGCAACGATAAGCAAGATGGAGACTATCAAACGAGCAGCCCTGGCTCCTGCAAATCCCTCCGGAGCCGATAAAATGATCGCGTCCCAGGCCGATGCCAAAGTTGCCCAAGCCAGGCAGGAATTACTGGAGACTCAACAGAAAGAGGCATTGCAGAGGGATTCTGCTGCGGAATTTTCCTCATGGAATCAAGCGGCCACCGATGGTGGAACAGCGTCGGCTGCTTCCACCTCTGACAGCGCTACGGCAAAACTGGCAGCTTATGTGAAAATCGCTGAAGCATAACAAAAATACCTTTTCAATCTTGAAGATTCAATCGATCGAGATTTTCCTTTAGTGCTGACTATGAATCAATCTGATTACAATGAGAGTTTGTTCTCATTTCTCTCCTCTTCGCCAACGCCATATCACGCCGTTGCCAGTATTGAGGCTCTCTTGAGATTACATGGATTTCTTCAATTACAGGAAAATGAGCAGTGGCACCTGAAAAAAGGGTATTCTTATTATCTCTCAAGAGAGAACGGTGCGATTATTGCCTTCACCTTGGGTAGCGACGAAGAATGTGTGGATGGATTCAGAATGCTCGCCGCTCATACCGACAGTCCTTGTCTGCAGATTAAGCCACGTCCTGATATGAAGAACGGATCCTACCACCAACTCGGGGTTGAGATATACGGAGGCGGTTTGCTTGGCACATGGTTTGACCGGGATCTTTCCCTGGCAGGTCGCGTTGTCTGTGAAATGAACAACGGAAATTTGGCTGTGCTGCTGGTTGACTTTGACCGCGCTCTGCTGACGATCCCAAGCCTAGCCATCCATTTCAATCGGGAAGCGAACACAAGTAATAGTATCGACCGACAGAAGCACCTACCTCCGATCATTGCCCAGTCCGTTGCAAAAGACTTACCGGAGTTGAGATCACTTCTTCTTGATCAGCTCCGGCAGGAACACCCAAAGAGTGCGATTCAGGAAATATTGGCGTTTGATCTCTTTTGCTATGATTTTCAAGGACCAAGCTACATCGGCAGCAATAATGAGTTCATCAGCTCTGCCCGGCTCGATAATCTTCTGAGTTGCCACGCCGGCATAACCGCCCTTGCCCAAGCCGACAGAAAAAAGAACAGCTTTCTTTTCTGCTCCAATCATGAAGAAAATGGTTCTACCTCTGCAACCGGGGCGAACGGTTCTTTTATTAACTCTGTATTCGAACGTATTCTACCCTCTCCGGAATCAAGGGCGATCTCGCTCAGTAACTCTTTTCTCATCTCTATGGATAACGCCCACGCCGCCCATCCCAATTTCATGGACAAGATGGATTCCGCCCATGAAATTCATCTCAATATGGGACCCGTGATCAAACTCAATACCAATCAACGGTATGCCACCAGCAGCCTCAGTGCAGCCACCTATAAGCACATCTGCAAAGCAGCCGATATCACCCCGCAGGAATTTGTCATGCGGAGCGATATGCCCTGCGGTAGTACTATCGGTCCTATCACAGCGGCTCGTCTCGGTCTGAAAACCATAGATGTTGGCGCACCAACCCTGGCCATGCATTCCATTCGCGAATTGACGGGCAGTTCCGATCCTTTCCTGCTTTACAGGTCGATTATACAATTTCTTAACAGCGACAAACTCGTAAAAGCCTGAATTTTCGGCTGGCTAAGTAAAAGTCTTCATACGCTGGATGCAATTCAAGTCTTGCTTTTTAGGTTTTTACGAATTTGTCATGATTGACCGATCCCCACTAATTCAGTGGTATTTAATTTTTTAATTTATTAATTATCCTCCTATTGCCAATAGGATTTTTCTATTTAATTATTTTTATTAGATTTTCCGTGATTCAACACTATTACAAGAAGATAACGGGTATTTCGTTACTACTCCGTGGTATTTACAAAACCATATTCGACAAGTACTATACGACGAAAATTACATTGTAGTACAAAGGATGACTCTCTCACCATATGAAGTTTTCATGAATACTCATCAATTCTCTACAGATTAACATTATAGATCTAAGATCCGATGCAAAACACCTCAGCGACCGATCATATTGCCACACTCTATCGGTTTTGTGCTCAAAGCATGCAATATCCCGATCCGGAATGGTTTTCCGAACTCTATCTGTCAAGTCTCTATAAGCTGCTTGATGCACTCGATGGAGTTGAGGAAAAAGCGGCCTTACAGGCTGCATTCAACCGGAGCAACAATATCCTTGAAGATCTTCAGGTTGAATATACCAGACTCTTTATTAACGGTGTTCCCCATGTTGCAGCTCCGCCATACGGATCCGTCTATCTGGAAAAGACACTCAAAGGGAAGTACTCCGAACAAATCTTGATGTACTATCGCTCTCTTGGTTATAAACTTCGACAGGACGCCGATCTTCCTGACAGCATTATACATCAGCTTGAGTTCCTTTCATTTCTCGCGGAAGACAATAACCGTGAGCACGAAGAGGAATTTTTGGCCCGTTTCTTTCTGCCATGGTTTTCAATTTTTGCATCAATAGTTAAAAAAGAGGCTCAACATCCTTTTTACCGAACAATCATAAGCTTTATAGATTTTTTTACAAAGGAGGAAATAGAAGATGGCATTCAACATAACGAGGCGTAAATTTTTACAATCTGCCTCATTAGCAGCGGTAGCCTTGCCCCTTTCCAGAGCCATTGCCTCTGAGAGCGGTATAACCCGTTCCCCTCTTGAGGCTAAAGGGTCGTTGAAAGATACGACTGAAGTCGGAGGAGTCTGTGAAATGTGTTTTTGGCGATGTCAGCTCGTCGGCAAAAAACGTGGTGACAGACTGGTGAAACTTGAAGGCAATCCGAAATCAATCGATAATGGTACTGCTATATGTGCCCGGGGTAATGCCGGTATTCAACTCCTCTACGATCCGGACAGACTGAAATACCCGCTTAAAAATGTCGGCGAGCGGGGAAAACCAAAATGGAAAAAAATCAGTTGGCAAGAAGCTCTGGATGAATGCGGTAGCAAGCTAAAAGCAATACAGGATAAATACGGTGCTCAGGGTTTCTGCATGTTTCCCCATGGGGCAACCGCAAAATATCCGATGCATTTTATGGAACGCGTTGTCGGAACCCATAATGTCAGCGAGGCATCCTTCTTTCAGTGCCGTGGGGCCCGTGACATGGCTTATCTCGCTACCATAGGCATGGCTCCAGGTGAAAATGTCGACATGCCGAATGCCAAGGTTATTTTTCTTCTCGGCGGTCATTTCGGTGAAAACATTCATGTAAGCCATATAAAAAAATATATAAAAGGCCTGCAAAATGGAGCCAAACTGATAGTTGTTGATCCACGCTACTCCTCATCAGCAGCCAAATCTGATATCTGGGTGAAAATTAAACCGGGCACGGATACCGCCTTCCTCCTTGCCATTATGAACTATCTTGTCAGCAAGAAAAAATACAATGCAGAGTTCATTGAAGAATATGCTGAAGGTTTTGATGAATTCAAAGAAGGTATTAAAGATTGGTCGCTAGAAAAAGCAGCGAAAGAATGTGATATACCAGCCAGTCAAATAAAAGAAGTCGCTGAAATGTTGGCAGCCAATGCGCCTAATGTTGCCATCCATCCAGGCCGGCACACTTCCTGGTACGGCAATGATTTTCAAAGACAACGGTCTCTGGCCTGTCTCACAGGACTGCTCGGAGCCTATTTCGTCAAAGGCGGCTGGGTGCCGGCTAAAGGACCGAAAGTCGGGAAAACCAGCTGGGCCAAAAAAGATCATGAGGGTGAACATAATCTGAATCGCAATGCAGATGAAGATGCAATTTACCCCTACTCTCCTCCCGGCACTCCCACCGAACTCATCAGAGATGCCGCCTTGACCGGAAAGCCTTATCCGATAAAAGGATGCATCATCTGGGGTCAAAACCCTATCCAGACTATTCCCGGTCAGGAAAAGATGAAGGAGGTGCTGAAACAGATGGATTTTGTCATGTGTGTTGACGTTATGCCGACCGACATAACCATGTGGGCTGACATTCTGTTGCCGGAAGCAAGTTATCTTGAACGGCACGATCTTATACATACCGGAACGCAATTTGATTTCGCCGACAAACAACAGCAATTCATCGCTGCAAGAATGCCTCTGGTAACCCCCATGTTTGAGCGAAAAGATCATGTCTACATAACCAATGAAATTGCTAAACGAATGGGATATGAAAAGGATATTCCCGTTAAAACAGTGGAAGAACTGGTTGATAAAGACCTTGGTGTCGCGAATTTGTCTCTGGCACAACTGAAAAAAGAAGGTGGCATCCATATCCAGGAAGGCAAAGATCCATATAAAATACCGGAGGATTTTTCTGTCCTGCTCTACAATGAAGACATAGCGGATTCCGGATTTCCTGGAGTCCCCACGTATATGCCGGTTGAGCAGGTCCCAGCCGGATATGCAAGACTCCTCTATGGCCGTGTGCCTGTGCACACCTTCAACAGAAGTCAGAATAATATCTGGCTGCATAATGCCATGCCTGAAAATCCGGTTTGGCTGAATGATAAAGTCGCTGCCAAGATGGGCTTGAAGGACGGGGACGTTGTCGGCTTCATCAACCATGAAGGAGTCAAATCCCGCACCACTACCACGGTAAAAACTACTCCGGGTATTCGCGGGGATGCTGTTTTCATGGCTCATGGCTATGGTTCCGCCAATCCGCTCATGAGTGTTGGAGTGAATGCCGGTGTTGATGATACAAGTCTTATGACTAAAATTACAGTTGATCCTGAGACCGGCGCCTATGGAATGCGCAACAACTTTGTCAAATTAATTAAAGATGGCAAGGTTATTGATATTCCCGCCACAGTCTAAAATCGGCTTTAAAGGTATTATTTCAGGAGGATACAATGCAATACGGAATGATTATCGACCTTGAACGATGTGTAGGCTGTCACGCCTGCACCATCGCCTGCAAAGCAGAATGGGAGGTCCCTGTGGAGTTTCATCGCAATTGGGTATATCGTATGGGTCCGAGTATGGTCGGCGATGAAATGGCATCAACTTATTATCCCGGTCTCTGTAATCACTGCACTGAGCCGCTCTGCGTACCTGAGTGTCCCGCGGATCAGATAGAAGTGACATTTACTGACAAAAAAACAGGCAAAACCAAGAAGATGGAAGTGGCCGCCACCTGGAAAGACCCGTTTGACGGCACTGTACAGATTGACAAAAATCGCTGCCTCGGCTGTGGTGCCTGCGTTGACGCATGTCCGTATAATGCGCGGTATGTCAATCCCGCACTGGTAGATGATGTCTCAGAGGATGGCAAAGCTGATAAGTGTACCTACTGCCAACCGAGAGTGGAAGCCGGTGCTCTCCCCGCCTGTGTGCAGACTTGCATAACCGGAGCCCGAATTTTTGGCGATTTAGACGATCCTAAATCCGAAGTTGCCCAATACGTCAAGAAAGGTGCGAAAGGAATCGAACCAAATGGAGGTAAGCTCGGTCCCAACAGCCGTTATTTCGGCAAGAAAAAAGACATGGAGCTGCTCTTCAGCAGTCAGACTCCGGAACTTGCGGATTTAGAACAGGTAAGAAGAAGGGCCATGCTTGCTTCCATGGTGAAACCTGCCATGAAAAAGATGAAAAGCCTAGGATTGATTGGTGTAGTCGGCGCTCTCGTAGTAAAGGAATTCACCGAAAATAAGGAAAAGGAATAGTCTTCACATAAAGTTGATCTTATTCTTTAAGATCTTATACTTTAAGCGCGATAATCTCCTATTTGATTATCGCGCTTTTTTTATGTACTATCATCGGCGCTGGTATTTTTCAAATCAGTGCATTCAAACATTCGGCAGGCTTGCCCTGTTTTTCCATACTGTAAATATCGATTAAAGGACATATTTGATGAGCACAGACGATAAAAAGATCATCTATTCAATGATAAAAGTAAGTAAATATTATGAGAACAAACCGATCCTAAAGGATATTTCTCTCTCCTATTTTTATGGAGCCAAAATCGGTGTTTTAGGACTGAACGGTTCCGGAAAGAGTACTTTGTTGAAAATTCTGGCCGGCATTGATAAAGATTTTAATGGAGAAACCCACCTTGCGGCAGGTCTTAGAGTGGACTATCTTCCCCAGGAACCTGAACTTGATCCGGATAAAACGGTCAAGCAGATTGTTGAGGAAGGCGTGCAGGAAACCGTAGATCTTCTAAATGAATTCAATGCAATTAACGAAAAATTTGCTGAACCCATGACCGATGATGAGATGCAGGATCTCATCGACAGACAGGCAAGCGTACAGGAAAAACTCGACAACCTTTCAGCCTGGGATCTCGATAGTCGCCTCGAAATGGCGATGGATGCACTACGGTGTCCACCATCAGAGAGCAAATGCGGTATTCTTTCCGGAGGAGAAAAACGTCGGGTCGCACTTTGCAGAATCCTCCTGAAGCAGCCGGATATCTTACTTCTTGACGAACCAACTAACCATCTTGATGCCGAATCTGTCGCTTGGCTGGAACAACACCTGCAATCCTATTCCGGCACGATTATCGCCGTTACCCATGATAGATATTTCCTCGACAATGTAGCCGGCTGGATTCTTGAACTTGACCGAGGTTTAGGAATCCCATGGAAAGGCAACTATTCCTCCTGGTTGGAGCAGAAGGAAAAACGGCTGGCCATGGAAGAAAAGAAAGAGAGCGATCGGCAAAGAACCTTACGCCGCGAACTCGAATGGATCAGGATGAGTCCGAAAGGCAGGCGCAGCAAGTCTAAGGCCCGCATTAGCTCCTATGAGCAGTTGCTCTCCAAGGAAACAGAAAAGCTTGCAAGCGAGCTGGAAATATTCATTCCACCGGGACCTCGACTCGGCAAGGTGGTCATCGAATCAAATAGCGTCAGTAAAAACTTCGGCGATCGTCTGCTTGTGGAAAACATGAATTTCAGCCTGCCTCCCGGTGGTATTGTAGGGGTTATCGGTCCTAACGGCGCAGGAAAAAGTACCCTTTTTAAAATGATTGTAGGTCAGGAAACTCCTGATTCGGGAACAATCCGTTTAGGTGAGACGGTAAAACTCGCTTACGTCGATCAAAGCCGAGATCAGCTCGATTCGGAGCAAACTATCTGGCAGGCAATTTCTGATGGTCAGGACACGATTTGGCTGGGAACTAAAGAGGTCAACAGCCGTGCCTACGTAGGTAAATTCAATTTTTCCGGAACAGACCAGCAGAAAAAGGTAGGTCTACTTTCCGGCGGGCAGCGTAATCGCGTACACCTGGCCAGGACGCTTAAAGAAGGGGGCAATGTTCTCCTTCTCGATGAGCCTACAAATGATCTGGATGTAAACACGCTGCGAGCACTCGAGGAAGCTCTGGAAAACTTTGGTGGCTGTGCTGTGGTAATCAGTCATGACAGATGGTTTTTAGACAGAATCGCCACCCACATTCTGGCTTTTGAGGGCAACTCTCAGGTTTTCTGGTTCGAAGGAAATTATTCAGATTATGAGAAGGATCGAAAAATTCGACTCGGTGCAGCGGCGGATCAACCCCATCGTTTGAAATATAGGAGTTTAACCAGAGACTGAAAGTAGCCTGAAAATAACCGTTCACCAGGGCCCCATTTTCGTCCGCTCAGGCCGCTTTGCATAGCTAACTATGGCACGCGGGGCCTGTTTGTACGAATCTGGAGCACTGGATGAAAACTTACAGTTCCGGGTTAAGCAATCGTTTGATGTGTACCGGTAACGATTACGCCTGAAAGAATATTTTCCACCTCTTTTTAGTACTCATTTACAAACTGGCTCTTAGAAGAGGTGGAATCTTGAAATTAGAGATCCTGAAGTTCAAGGAGCAGTGCCTGCAACATCTCAATTTTTTCACGGGCAATTTCCAAACCACCGCCCCGGCTGTCTTCCTCAACTTGCTGAGCAATCTCGTTAATGCCATGTATACCGAGACTGGCCGAGGCGCCTTTTATCGAATGGGCTGCATTACATATCTTAGCCGGTGAATTTTCAGCCAGCCCCTGTTGCATGAGCTGCAAATCAGCCTGAAAGGAATCTTTGAAAATCTGCAATAACTCATCCAGTAATTCCGCATCATCAGCCGCCTGCTCTAAAGCGAATTCCTTGTCCCATTTCAATTCACTCATTATTACATCCTTTTTGTGACCGAGAAAAAGAAGAAATGGCCCACCAATGCCATCCTGAAGAGTAATATCTCATTTAGTATCTACCCCGTCAGTTTCCGATACATCTATCTGTCCATGACGAATAATAGTAAGTCTGCCATTAAATTCGCGGACTATTGTCGAACATAAGCCTGCTGGAGTTTGCCCGCCATCGAGTACATAATCGATCCTATTCCCTAACATTTCAATTACTTCTTGTGCAGATCGGGCAGGAGGAAGACCCGATATATTGGCACTGGTTGCGGTAATCGGCTTGCCCATCCGACAAACCAGTTCCCGGGCTATCGGATGGGGCGAAACCCGTATACCGACGGTTCCGCTCTTGCCGGTAATTCGTCGATTAAGCGATTTACCGGCTGGGAATATTAGTGTCAGGGGGCCCGGCCAGTATTTTTTTATCAACGGCCAATATATTGGCGGAACATATTGAACGATCGAATTAAGTTGCTCGTTCGCTGCTATAAGAAGGAGCAATGGCTTATCCACTGGCCTGTTCTTCACCGCAAACAACCTTAGAACAGCGGCATCACATTCGGGATCTACGGCTAATCCATAGTAAGTTTCTGTCGGAAAAGCCACGATCCCACCGCGGCGTAAATGAGTAACGGCAAGATCAAGTGATGTGCCAACCATATCATGACGATCAGTTGTACTCATGTATTTTTTTAGCCTTCTCCTCCACCTCAACAATCATATCCTGGCGTAATTTAATCAGTTTTTTACCTAAATCAGGATTCGTCAAGGCAAGAATCTTCAATGCCATCACTCCTGCATTCCGGGCGCCTGCCTTGCCGATGCCCATGGTAGCAACTGGTATACCAGGCGGCATTTGTACTGTGGAAAGCAGAGCATCCAAACCTCCCAGAGAAGAAGCGTCCAGAGGGACACCGATAACAGGAAGATCCGTATGTGATGCGAGTACTCCTGCCAAATGTGCCGCCATGCCGGCACCGGCTATAATCACCTTCAACCCCCTCTGCTGCGCTGTTTTAGCATATTCCACCGCTTTTTCCGGAGTTCGGTGAGCAGACGCAACTGTTACTTCACAGCTGATGTCCATAGAGCTCAAAAAATCAGCCGCTGCCTTCATTATCGGAAAATCGGTATCACTGCCCATGACAATTCCGACTACCGGTTCCTGTGGGGGAGTTGAACTGCGATTCAAGGCTTTGTCTCCGATATCCCTGCGAAAATAACAATTGGTCCAATGAATCTCATCCACGGCACTGTAGGCCTTGGCTATCGCATCTTTTAAAGTGTTACCAACCGCGGTAACACCAAGAACCCTTCCGCCGTTGGTAACAATCCGTCCAGACTTTCTTGCTGTGCCGGCGTGAAATATCTCAACTCCCTGGCACTCGGAAGCCTTTGTCAATCCTTTGATAATCTTACCGTTTTCGTATGAGCCCGGATATCCCCCTGAAGCCATAACGACACAAACTGTAGGCCGGGGATCAATTTTCATCTCAACGCGATCTAATTTTCCATCAATTGCCGCTTCAAAGATATCGATGATATCGCTTTTTAACCTCATCAATAACGGCTGTGCTTCAGGATCACCAAACCGACAGTTAAACTCCAGAACGTTGATTTTATCGCCATCGATCATCAAACCTGCGTAGAGCATTCCTTTGTAGGGTCGCCCTTCTGCATCCAATCCTCTAAGTGTAGGCAGCATCACACGATTCATCACAAAATCAGCAACTCCATCGGTCACTACTGGAGCTGGTGAGTACGCTCCCATCCCTCCGGTATTCGGCCCCTCGTCTTTCTCAAAAATCGCTTTGTGATCCTGGGAGGTTGGAAGAGGAAGTACGGTTTTACCGTCAGTAAAAGCTATAAAAGAGGCTTCTTCTCCGGCAAGGCAGGATTCAATTATAATTTTATCACCAGCACTGCCGAAAGCTTTGTCAGCCATTATGAGATCCACAGCGTCTTTTGCTTCCTCAACAGTCTTTGCGACCACCACTCCCTTTCCTGCCGCGAGGCCATCGGCTTTGATAACGATCGGTGCACCGTGGGTATCGATGTACTTTTTCGCTTTCTCTCTGTCCTTGAAAACCTTGAATGGGGCCGTAGGAATGTTATATTTTTCCAGGAACTCCTTGGAGAACACCTTGCTGCCTTCAAGTTCAGCAGCCTTCAGAGTAGGCCCGAAAATTCTCAAGCCATTCTTCTCAAAGAGATCTACAATACCGGCTACCAGAGAGGACTCCGGACCGACTACCGTTAAGTCGATTTTTTCTTTTTTGGCAAATTTCAATAATTTTTTAATGTCTGTTACTGAAATATCTACGCACTCGGCTATTTGGCTAATTCCCGCGTTTCCAGGGGCGCAAAAAATTTTATTAACTTTTTCGCTTTGCTTGATTTTCCATACGAGCGCATGTTCCCGCCCTCCTGAACCAACTACAAGAATTTTCATAGGCTACTCCAGTCCGTTTCTTGATTTAATCTCTTATAGAAATTCTCTTCACAATAACAAAATAGGCTAATCATCCCTATCGTTTTGTTTGTTCGTTGACAAAAGGGATGCGAAATATTACATGAATGAATAGTCATTCATAATTTTGTTCTCTTTTTTACTTTCTATCTTTCAAATTTTGGAATGAAAGCAGAAAATAAACATTCAAAAATAATTTCGGCTGCAACTAAGGTCTTTGCAAAAAAGGGATTTTTCAACGCCAGAATATCCGATATTGCTAAAGAAGCCAAGGTTGCTGATGGAACTATTTATCTCTATTTCAATAATAAATACGATATCCTGCTCTCTGTATTCGAAGAAGAGGTAGGTAAAATCGTTGAAAAAACTGATAAGCTACTCAGCGTTGAAGAAGATCCAAGGAAAATGCTGGAAATCTATACACTCCAGCACCTAATGGCCATGAAAAAAAACAAGAATCTTGCTGAGGTAATTCAAATCGAGCTACGACAAACCAATAAGGTTATCAAAGACTATCGAAATAATAAATTTGGCGAATACATTGGAATCATTGCCAATATAATAAAAAAAGGTCAACAGGCCGGTATTTACAAAATCGATATAAAACCGGATATCGCCAAACGAGTTTATTTTGGTGCGCTAGACGAAGTATCACGGGTCTGGAATGCGTCTCTTGAAACACATTATACTGTGGAAGAAATTGCCGATCAGGTACTTGGTATGTTCCTGGCCGGTATTCTGCGAAATTCCACGGAATCCCAGGAATACATCCGCTAAGCGAGTCCAACGGTGGGTATTCTCATGAAAACTTCGAGGGCCGGATCGCTATTACTTCAAATTCTCTTTTTCCGCCAGGTGTAACTGCTATTATCTCATCCCCGACTTCTTTACCAAGCATACTCCTACCTAACGGAGAGAGCACGGATATTGAACCTTTCTTCACATCGGCTTCCTCCGGGCCCAATAACTGATAGATGATCTCCTCGTCTGTATCGAGATCGAGCAATTCAACCACAGTTCCAAATACTATATTATGAGTATTCACCTGCAGGCAGTCAATCACTTCTGCCCTTGACAATTTGTCTTTTAGCTCCAGAATACGTCCCTCAATGTGACCCTGCCGATCTTTAGCCGCATGATATTCCGCATTCTCTTTTAAGTCACCATGCTCACGTGCGACCTCGATAGCCTTGACGACCACACCTCTTTCGACTCTTTCAAGATGCTGCAGTTCTTCTCTCAATTTCTTATTGCCCGTTTTGGACATCGGTATTCTTTCAATCATGTAAACCTCCATAAAAAAATCCTGCAAGGCACTCAACCAACGGAGTCCCATACAGGAATAATAGACAGGGTAGTTTTATCACCAGCGATAATGTAAAGACATAGACAATCCTTTATCCTCATACTCATCGCTTTTTGATAATGTAAAGTTGCCTTTTAATAGAAAATGGGGACTCATTTCAAGGAAAATATCGAATTTGGTGGTAAATGTGAAATTTTCATTGTCTTCGATACCAACGGCAGTATTTATCGCATAGTAACTCATGCTTTTTTTTGTATCTTGCTCATACCCTAGAAAGTCATGCTGAAAATTTACCCCCAGGCGATGCTCTGAAAATGTTGATGGGCTCCAGTACGGCACGCCACCGGAAGCTCCATTCCCGGAAAAATCTGGCCGGGAGCTATTCTGGTCTTCACTGCTCAGATACTGGTAATCATAACGAAATGTCCATCGTAGGGATTCATTGAAAATATTGTAGGACGAGAAGCCGTGGAATCTGTTTTGCGAGTTGCCGTCACTGTAATAACGATGCTGCAGGTCTCCCCCGAATGAGACTCCTGCCTGAGTATCAATACTTAATCCCGTATCAATCGACTGCCAGGATATTTGCTGCTCGATGGATGTGATTGTATCATCTACCTGTTTTTTTTCAAAATGCAGATAACCGTTAATATAATCATCCAGCTGCCCCTTTAATCCGATTTCGTATTGAAAAGAATTGTCCCCGTTGCCTGCTAAATTTTCAGCTCCTCCACCCAGTATTAAGTCATATGCTTTGCTGAATTCATACGTCGCGAGACCATAGAGAGAATTACTCTGGACTTTCCGGTCTGTTTCCAACGATTCAAAATGATTGTTGGTATAGGATAATCGGATGTCCTTATCAAGATCGGGAGTAATCCAAAACTCCGTACCTATACTCGTTCTTCCTATATCTATGCTTCCATTCCTGCCGCTCCGTTCCTCATACGCGGCGTTAAAAATATTCTGCGGGCTAAGCTGCAACGTATTCCTCTCTATCGATTCAGCCAGATCAGGGTTGGTGGTTCCGCTGTTTTGCAAGGTTTCATATACCTGAGCTTCTTTACGATACTTACCAATTTTGCCATAGACGGTTGCAAGATCAATCATTCCTTCAGTAGAATTTTCCTTTAAAAGCCGCTTATAGCTTTTCTCGGCGTAATAATAATTTCGATCGAAAATTGCTTTCCTCGCCATATATTCGTTACTTATCAATTTTTGCCAGCTGTATTTTTCAAAAAATTGAGATACTATTTTTCCAGCTTCATTTCCCCGGTTTTTTATCAGAAATGATGGTTCCATCAACTGATCGAGTACCTCGGGTTCGAACTGCAGCATGTGTATTACGGCATTCCAGAGAGTGCTCTCTTCCGTCAGATGAGGATAATCAATTTGATGTTGTCGAAATTTAGCACTCACCTCTTTCAATACGGGCCGTGCTAATAATTGCTTGTAAATCTGTAAGGCTTTCTCCTGTTTCTTATCGCCCCACAACAACCTGGCCAGAGTAAGGCGTTCTTCTACTTCATCAGCATATGAGAGTTGTTTTGTTCCCTTCTTACCTTTATCAATACTTTTGGTTTCATTTTTCAGCAAGGCAAGTCCCTCTTTATACCTCCCCTGGTGAGACTCAACTTCAATCCATTTCCGAGGGAAATAGGGTTCATCGGGAAATCGCCGGGTCAATTGTGATAACGATTCGGCGGCGCTATCACCATCGCCCCTGACAGACATGAGTTGAGCCCACATGGTGTTTCCGACTACGGAGGAGGAATACCCTTTGAGGACTACTTGCAAATGTTTTTTTGCCGATTCATAATCCAGGTATTTAATTTCCTTGGCAGCAAGGGCAAGCAGCCTGGATAGTACCGGATTTCCATCAATGTATATTCTGTCCGCCAGAGTGTTTTTCCGCTCACCCTGATTTGCTCTGCCATGAACTAGAATTTCATACAACATCAATAGATCGGGGTCGACACAACCGCTATCCAGAAGCTCGCTGGATTGTGCATATGCCTCCTCGGATTTTCCGTTATAGAAATACAGCCAGCAGCGCTGAATCTGCAATTTTTCTAAAAGAGGCTTTATGTCACGGAAAATCTGTGTTTTTTTTGAGGAATTCAAGTAAGGATTAATCAATTCCATCGCAGTTCCATACTTTCCTTCAATCTTCAATAGCTCAACTTTCAGGAGAAGCATCCTGTATCCGTGTGAGTTTGAGGAAAAGTTGGGATCCGTCTGCCCGTTCAGCTTTTTCAACGCCTGAAACCAGCTCTCCGCTGCCACTGGGTTCTTATCCTGCAGCGCATTTTCTGCCAGCTGAAAAAGTACGTTTTCGACAAGAACATTATCGTTCAGAAGCTGTCTGAGCATTTGTTCTGCTTGCCGAGTTTTTCCCTCCCGTCGTAAGGATGAGGCTTTATGTAAAATCAATCTGGTGATTATTTCCGGTCTACCGGCAAAATGAAATTTTGCCCAGGAGTCAATCTTATCATATTCCTGAAACAGGTAATTAAATGAGAGCAGATCTAAATAGCTTAAAACGACATTGGCAGGTAATCTACCGTCCCGCTGTCTCACCCCTTCGTTGAAGAGAGCCATCAAAGTGTCTGTATCTCCTATTCTCCCGGCTAGCTCAAGGCACTTCGCCCTAAGAGGCACGTCAAGCATATCCATTGATAAAGCTCTTTTAAAGGAAACCAGTGCATCGATCTCCAGACCGAGATGTCTCTCAGTCTCTCCCCTCAACAGACAGAACGATTTTGTTGTAGATTGTTTTCCTTTAACTGCAAGGAGATAATGCAAAGCCTTACTGTAATCTTTTAATCGGTAATACTGACGGGCTATGCGCAAAGCCAGATCTTCTTCGGAGGAGGAATGTGCATAAATGATAGTCAGAACTTCAACCAACTCCTTAATCTGTCCACTTTTTTCAAGAAGGTCCGCAATTTCATAAAAAATTGCCACTCGATTCGGCGTGAGTTCAGCAAGATCTCTCCAGAGTTGTTCTGCTCCTTGATTTTCTACAATTGACAGAAATTCTTTAGCTAGGCCGGCTTGAATATCAGATATCTTCTTCTCTACTTCCTGATCGTTTGGATGCCGTTTCAAGTAGCGATCAAGAAAAAAAAGGGCCCTGTCAGGCCGATGCAAATCTCTCTGACAGACAGTAGCGGCCTCCAAGAGAAATTCCTCATTATCTTCACTATTATCAGTAAGATATGTAATCTGGATAAGAGCTTCCTCAAACGCACCGCTCTTGATGTAGAATTTGGCTAGTTTTCGCCGAAACGGCATATATTCAGGATTATGTTCAAGGTACCTCAGCTGAAGCGAATTTCTTTGTTTCTCATAGCCCGGCACATCAAAAACCTGAGCAGCTTGAAAGATTATCCGGTCATCCACTTTGGGATTTTTCAGTAATCTTGCGTAGAGTTTTCTGGCTTTTTCGCCTTTTCCGAGATCATTTGCATCCAAAGCCAGGTTGTGCAGTACTGTGCTGTTCTCCGGATGCCTTAGGCTATACTGTTCAAGAAGTGCGAAGGAGAGTTCTTTTCTTCCCTGGTTCCGCAGACTCGTCGCGAGCCCTAAAAGGGCGGCATCGGAGTTCTTCCCGGTGGGGTCTTTTTCGAAAACCTTGCCGTAGTAACGAATAGCTGTTTCAAAATTTTTCAGGTGCGCAGCAATATTCCCACCAGCGAGGAGATATTCGTTATTGTTCGGATTTTTATCCAACAAACCACCAATAATCTTTTCAGCAGTTGAATAATCCTCCACCTTCAGAAGAACTTTACAATATTCCCAATTTGCTTCTTCAATATTCGGTTTAATCCTGATCAATTCAGAATAGGTCTTGACTGAAAGCAGGTAATCTTCATCGCGTGCTAAATTCCTTGCTTTATCCCAGAGAACTTTCCATTCAGGAGATTCCGGTTCACCTTGAATCATAGAAATGTTTCTATCCGGAGTGATCCCATCCCCAGCTGAATACACAACAGCAGGCAAACCTGGAAGTAAGAGAGAAAAGATAAAGATATGGCAGAAAATGACTGTCTTCAGCCGGAATCGAGTCATTGGTAGATGAGGGCCTATGCTACAGGAAGGCTGATATTTTCTACAAACCATCCTTATTTTGCACATTTACTTTTTTCCATTTCAGGAGTGATCGGATTCTGCGTTACGATGCATGAAACTGTCATCCGAGCATTGAAAACGAAAAAAGTAAATGCGGTAAAAGTCATGCCCTCATGCTAACCTGTTAGCGGTAAAACTGCACTATTTTCTCAACGACATATGCCTGCATTTCTTCGGTAAGTTCCGGATAGATCGGCAAGGCTATGGTCGTATCGGCAGCCTTCTCTGCCTCGGGACAACGAATGCCTGCTCCTTGGGGACCAAGACATTCCTGCTTATGCAATGGGACCGGATAATATATTTCACAGCCGATATCATTTTTACCCAGCCACTCGCGAAGTTCATTTCTTCGTTCAACACGCAGCACATATTGGTTATAAATATGTATATTCGGTGTCTTATCGCTTGAGCTGGCGATATTGGGATAAACAACTTGCGGTAGAATAACTTTTCCAGCGTCAACAAGACCACTCTTAAGAAGAAGTTTATCATATAATTCGGCATTTTCACGTCGCTTTGCATGCCAACGTTCCAGATAAGGTAATTTCACCCTCAAAGCCGCCGCCTGTATTGGATCGAGGCGGAAGTTACCCCCTACGATTTTGTGGTAATATTTTGGTTCCGCACCATGATTCCTCATCAAAACAAGCCGTTCAGCAAACTTCCGATCCTGGGTTACGACCATACCGCCGTCTCCAATCCCGCCAAGATTTTTACTGGGAAAGAATGAAAAACAACCGGCAAGACCCATGGCTCCAGCTCTTTTATAGAGTACCTCCTCCCCTTCGGTCATGGGGTATTGCGCGCCAATGGCCTGGGCGGCATCCTCGATTACTGGAATCCCATAGCGTTCTGCCAGTTCAACAATCGCAGACATATCCGCGCATTGACCATACAAATGCACAGGAATAACCGCTTTAATTGTCCGTTCAGTGTCCGCCGCAAGAATTTCCTCCATGCATGCCGGGTCAATGTTAAAACTAAGCGGATCTATATCTGCGAAAACGGGTATCGCACCAACCCTGAGAATAACGCCCATCGTGGCAAAGAAGGAATACGGAGTTGTGAGAACCTTATCTCCATGTCCGACGCCAAGGCTCATGAGGGCGATCAATAAAGCATCGGTTCCGCTGGAAACACCGACGCCATATTCAGCACCACAATATTCAGCTATTTCTTTTTCGAGCTCTTCGACCTCTGGTCCCTGAATATAACGGGTGGACTTGACCACACGAGTGACAGCGGCCATAAGATCATCTTCGAGGTACTCCAATTGTGCCTGGAGGTCAAGCAAAGGTACTTTCATAATATCGAGTTGTTTTAAAAATTTGTGTAGTGGGATAAAAAAGAAGCCCCCTACGAAGCGTGGAGGCGCGGCTGTAATTTAGGAGGAGGAAGAATCGATGACTATCTTCTCACCATCGAAATAATCCACAATATCAGGCATTTCCGCCTCGAGATATTTCTTCATTTTCTTCAACAGATTGACTTCAATCTGGCGAACGCGTTCTCTGGAAATATCAAACCTGTCGGCTATATTCTGTAAAGTCAGCGGTTCATCTGTTAACAGACGTTTTTCAAGGATCATCTTTTCTTTGTCATTCAGCTTGACCTTCAGGGTATCCAGCAAATCCGCCAGCTTCACCTTAATCTCCTTACCGGCAACAGTTGACTCAATTCCAGGTCCGTTGCTGGGAATGAAATTCTTCTGTTCATCTTCGGAATCCGAACGTACCGGGCTCTCAAGAGAGACGTCCCAGTTATCCATACGTTGGCCCATTTCAACGACTTCACGCTCTTTGACGTTAAGGCGTTCGGCCAATAATTTAGGTTCAGCCTGAAATCCCTGCCCTTCAAGAAGTTTTCGCTCCTTGTTGAGACTGAAAAACAGTTTTCGTTGGGCCTGTGTAGTACCAATTTTCACCAGGCGCCAGTTGTCCATGATGAATTTAAGCACGTAGGCCCTGATCCAATAAGCTGCGTAATATGAGAATTTTACGCCCCGGTATGGATCAAATTTCTTGGTTGCCTGTACCAATCCTACATTTCCTTCCTGAATGAGATCCATAAAGTTCTGCATCCAGTACTTCTGGAAATCCATAGCCACTTTTACTACCAGACGGAGGTTGGAACTCACCAGCCGGTACGCCGCATCCTGATCACCTTCCTCACGGAAGCGCACAGCCAGTTCGTCAGTCTCTTCTCTTGTCAGAAGTTCATATTGACTGATTTCCTGAAGATAGCGATGGAGTGCAGGATTACTGAGGGCAGGTAAATGTTCCTCGTCTGATACAGAAACCAAAGGATTCTCGTAGGCTTCATCAATTCCCCTGCTCTTAGATTCAAGATCATTATCATCCATGGAATCTATGTTATTATCAGAGTCGATTATACTGTTTTTGCTCATTTATCTCTCGCTCCGGAATGTATACCCAGAAAATTCAGAAAGACTATGATTTTACTCTACCAGGATTAAAGTGCAATCATATTGTACCCAACATAGGGTAAAGTCGTTAGACGTCTATCTATCATTTTACTCCATATTGGACACAACAAGTAGAAAATTATATTTTATTAGTTCACTGGATATGCTAATAAATGGTCCTCGGGTACAAAACCCGTGTCATTGCAAGTAATCTTGTTTATCCCGGTCCACCTCAATACAATAATATGAATAACATAAGAAATTTCAGCATAATCGCACATATTGATCACGGTAAATCCACCCTGGCGGACCGTATGATCCAATTTTGTAATCTCGTCAGCGCCAGAGAATTCAAGGACCAGCTTCTCGACAACATGGAAATCGAGAGGGAAAGGGGGATTACTATTAAAAGCCAAACGATATGTTTGCCCTATACCGCCAAAGACAAAAAGCAATATCAGCTGAACCTTGTCGATACTCCGGGCCACGTCGATTTCAGCTATGAAGTATCAAGAGCCCTCAGTTCCTGCGAGGGTGCATTGCTCCTCATCGACGCCGCTCAGGGAGTCGAGGCCCAGACTCTGGCCAATCTTTACCTGGCAATGGAAAACGACCTTGAAATTATTCCGGTTATCAATAAAATTGATCTTCCTTCCGCGGAACCTGAACGAGTCGCGTTGCAGATAGAAGAAGATCTTGGTCTCGACGGCAATCTGGTCCAGTTCTGTTCAGCCAAGAATGGTATTGGCATCGAGGGAATCTTTGAAGCGGTGGTGAAGACAATTCCCCCTCCCAAGGGCGATCCGGCCAGCCCCTTGCAGGCCTTGATTTTTGACGCGAATTACGATCCCTTTCGAGGTACGATTATCTCCGTCAGAATCATGAATGGCACGATTAAACACGGTGATATCATGCGTTTTATGGCCAACGGCAAGGAGTACAAAGTGGACGAGGTTGGGCTTTTCAAGCTAAACCGCGAACCGCAGAAACAACTCTCCGCCGGGCAGGTAGGATATATACTGGCAGGCATAAAAACCGTCGAAGATACACGGCCGGGCGATACTATTACCTTGAGTGACCGGCCTGCTGCATCCCCCCTTCCGGGCTTTAGAGAGGTACAACAAGTTGTTTTTTCATCAGTTTATCCTATAAACACCGACGAATACGAAGATCTGGCAGCCGCGCTTGAAAAGCTCAAACTGAACGACGCGGCGCTCACTTTTGAAAAAGACTCATCCGCTGCATTGGGGTTCGGCTTCCGATGCGGCTTCCTCGGACTTTTACATCTCGAGGTAATCCAGGAGCGCCTTGAGCGTGAATTCGACATCTCCCTGATCCTTACCGTCCCCTCGGTACAATACATCTTTCACCTCACCGACGGCTCAATCGTTCATGTTGACAATCCGGCACATTTCCCAAATCCTGCCCACATTCAGAAAATAGATGAACCCTATATCAAGGCAACTATATTAATGCCTGAGAAATATATGGGTGCGGTAATGAACCTTTGTATGGAGCGGCGGGGGGAGAACACCTCCTTTCACTACCCTACTCCCGGCAGAATCGAGCTGCAGTGTGAACTTCCCCTGGCGGAAGTCATTTACGATTTTTATGATCGCTTGAAATCGGTAACTCAGGGGTATGGTTCTTTTGATTATGAATTACTCGATTACCGAAAAAGTGATCTGGTTAAACTTGACATCCTGGTAAATGGAGAGATCGTCGACGCGTTGTCTCAACTGGTACATAGAAACAATGCCAGAAATCGAGGTCTCCATGCCTGCGAAATGCTCAAACTGGAAATTCCGAGACAAATGTTTAAAATTGCTATACAGGCAGCGATAGGCGGTACTGTTATCGCCAGAACGACAATTTCCGCTCTGAGAAAAGATGTAACCGCCAAGTGTTATGGCGGTGATATTTCCAGGAAACGAAAATTGCTTGAGAAACAGAAAGCGGGAAAGAAACGGATGAAAACCGTCGGCAATGTCGATATTCCGCAGACGGCGTTTCTGGCTGTACTCAAATCGGAACAATAGCAGGTTATATTTGATGGTGTCGTAGCCATCCCTGATTTTAGGTTATTACGAGATTATCATATTTCATTCATATCATCTTAGGAGGGGGATTTTGAATTCAACGATTTTCATGATCCCTAGGCTGTTTAGATACCTCAGGTTATTCCTTGTTCTCCTGGGGACAGTCAGCCTACTGACGGCCTGTGCTTCTGTGGAGGTCAGCCAGGATTACGTTAAGGATTTTAACTTTACAAGGGCAACAACCTTTAGCTGGAATGAAAAGCAGCAAGCTGAAAACAACACCCGTCTGCAAGTTGATGAGTTGCTGGCAAACCGCTTTAAAAATGCTATTGACGAGGCTTTAGTCCTAAAAGGATTGAAACAAAGCCCGCATCCCGATTTGCTGGTAACCTATACCTACACGATATCCAGTAAGCTTCAGGTCGATGATTATAATCCGAGCTTTGGCTTTGGCTATGGCTGGTATGGTCGCCATTTTGGCGGAATCGGAATTGACACGGGGAGTGTCGTGCAACAATATGATCAGGGAAAACTGGAGATCTTTTTACATTCAGCTCAAACAGGTGAGCTTCTCTGGAAGGGAACCGGCACCCGGGAAGTATTTACCCACAGCAGCCCAGATGAGATAACCCAACGAGTCAAGGAAATGGTTGACGCCATACTCGCTCAATTTCCTCCGACCAGGTCTTGATCCAACACCCCACAATAGGGTACTCGTTTTAGCTCCCGTGCGCTGTGGTGATGAGTGCGAGACTTTTCACTCCAGATGCACCGCGTATTGTTTGAGCGGCATGATATCATGAGGATTTACTGAGGGATTGAATTGTCAGTCCCCCCATTACCAACGCCAATCCGACCAGCGTTGAATGAAAGATTTCCTCGCCAACCAGAAAGTGTATAAAAACCAGGGACGCAAAAGGAGCGATAAAGATTAGATTGGCGATTCGTGCCGTATTGTTGGTATATTTCATTGCTTTCAACCAAAGAACAAAAGATACTCCCATCTCAAAAATGCCGATATAGATCCCCCCCAAAATTCCACCATAACTAACAGGACGAAATCCTTCCGTACACAAAACGTACAAAACGATAAAAGGCAGCGCACAGAGAAAGTTCAGAAAAAGCCCGAAAATTGGATCACGCTTGTCCCTGGTATTCAATATCCAGTAAAGTGACCAGAGTACAGTTGAAAAAAGTGCCAGTCCAACCCCCAGCGGATTTTCAAAATGCAGGGACAATGGGTCTCCTTTTGTTGCTATTACTAAAACGCCGATGTAGCTCAAACCAATCGCCAGCCATTGTCTCGCCCCCACCCTTTGACCAAGCAGAGGGATAGAGAGCAGCGAGAGTGTAATTGCCCAGGTATAATTGATGATCTGTGCTTGTTGGGCAGGCAGAAGATCGTAGGCTTTAAAGAGAACGAGATAGTATGCCAGGGGATTCAGTAATCCAAAGCCAAGGGAAGAAATCCAATCCCCCCTTGATAGGGTCTTGATACAATGAACTTTTTTTTGCGAAATAACGATAAAAAGGAGTATAACTGTCGAGACCGCAGATGCATACATCAACACTTCCGCCGGAGAGAGACAGCTAAGAGTGAGCTTGCTGGCACTGGCGATGGTTGACCACAAACTGACGGTAATTAAGGCATAACAATAAGCTTTTGTCTGATTTTTCATCGTCACATAGTCTTGTAGATTCCAATCTCCCGGTAGCCTATAATCGATCTAAGGGAAATCTCAATTTTCTTTACATAAGGCAAGAAAACATCAACCACTAAAAATGACAAACTCATAAAAACCTAAATTTTCGAATGGCTAAGTAAAAAGCTTCATATGCGAGGCGCGTAAATTTAAGGCAGGAAGAGCGTTTTTTTTTACGAAACAAACTTTATCGCCGTTATTGTAAAAAGTCGTCAATGAAATGATTATCGGGTAAAATGTTTTCATGAAGCTTGGTTACAATTTCTGTTTGGCGATGGTGCCGGACTGGTTTTTTATCGGCAAACAAAAAAGATGAAAAGTGTTTACGACGCCATCCAAAACCTAGGTTTGTACGAGATTAACTTTTATGGGTGGCGATAGATTGTGATGCTTCACCTTAAGACAAGAGTAAACAGGCTTCGGCGGTCTTTAAAGCGACTCTCAAAGACGCATTACCCACCATTTCTCTTCGGTCGTTCTCTTAAAAAAGGAGATATCCCGATTTTTGTTTACCATGATATAAATCATGAAAGCTTCAGAAGGGATTTACAATTTCTCAGAGACAATTGCTACCAAACTCTAACCACTCGAGAATTCATTGAATACAATGAAAAAAATCGGAATGACCGCGCAGTACTTTTAACCTTTGACGATGCCCGCAGAAATTTTTGGCAAGAAACTTTTCCATTACTCACGGAGTTTGGCGCTAAAGCTACTTTATTCGTCCCGACCCATTGGATACGCAGTCAAAATAACACCTCAAAGAGCGTACCTTGCCAAAGCACCAACTTGTTCATGACATGGGATCAATTGAGGATCTGTGCCCAATCCGGTTTAGTTGATGTTCAGTCTCATGGGCATCGCCATGCTCTAGTCTATACGTCGTCGAGACTCATTACTTTTGCTTCCCCCAGGAATCTCAAACATATCGATCTCTTTGACTGGCCCATGAGACATGAGAACAACTTCGATGTTCTTGGCTATCCTCCACCCGGCACTCCGATATATACCGCCGCTCCGTTGCTCTCATCTTATTGCCGTATGATAGAAAACGAAGAGATCAGCCAAGCATGCCGGAATGCTGTCAGGAAACAGGGCGAGGAAGATTTTTTTTCCCAACCAAAGTGGATGGATTGCCTGCATAGAATACATAACGATATGCAGGACCGTAGTTGCAAGCATGCATTTATAACTCAAGAGCACTTTCGGGCTCTTGTTTACTCCGAATTTCAACTGTCAAGAGACATCTTCATGGAAGAGCTAAAAACACCGCCTCGCTATTTAGCTTTCCCATGGATGCTCGGTTCGGACCTGGCCATGCAATACTCGGCGGATTCCGGCATTGAAGCTTTATTTGGAGTCGGATTAGACTACTCCCGCATAAAGAACGAAGCAGGACCGCTTCCTGCTTTTTACCGCATAAAGGGTGACTGGCTGCGATTTTTGCCAGGTTCCGGAAGACAAAAATGGGCGGATATTTTACCGGAAAAAATCCGTGGCTTTTTATTCTCTCAGCATCTGGCCCATTGAAACATGGAAGCATAGAAGAAATCAGAGTATGAATAGACGAGTAATTTGCGTGATGGGAAGGGTTCTTGACCAAGAGGATGGACTTGGCGTATATTCCTATAATTTGTTAAAAAACATGATACAGCAAGATCAGGAAAGTATTTATATTATACTTTTAAGATCTTCAAATAATACGTCGTTATTTTCGGAATTTGAAAATGTAAAGACACAGGTAATCCCGGCGAAAATCAAACATGTTTGGGACCAATTCTATGTTTCGATTGCGGCCAAAAAACATCACTCCAATATTATTTTCAATCCAAAATTTTCTTTGCCGATCTTGAGCAGGATACCGGGGGTCTTTGTATTGCAGGGATCGGACTGGTACGTCAATCCCGGCAATTACAAATGGTGGGATAACATCTATATTCGATTAATGATGCCGATTTATTGCCGCAAGGCTAGCAGGCTCTTATCGATATCAAAATGTGTGGTCGATGATCTGGTCAAATTTGCGAAAATTAAGGCAGAAAAAGTTACTGTGACCTATGCTGCCCCCAGCCCTCATTTCCAGCTGATTGAAGATGAGGCGCGTTTGAAAGAATTTTCTTTAAAATACAATCTTCCCGAGCGGTTTATACTTACCGTAGCAAGAGCGTATCACACAGGGCACGGGCGCTTACCCAAATATCCCGGTGGCAATATTGAGAACTTGATTCGCGGTTACAAACGCTATAAGGCTGCCGGTGGAAATCTGCCTCTTGTAATTGCAGGCAAAGAAATAGATACCTATTTACATGGTGAAGGTTTTCATGAAGAAGATCTCCATGATATTGTTTTTACAGGTTTTGTTCCCCACAAAGATATCGTGTTTCTTTATAATCTAGCGGATTTTTTTGTACTTGCCACCTTATATGAAAGTTTTGCATTTCCTTTGGTTGAGGCGATGGCCAGCGGATGCCCGGCGATTGTACCAACGACCGGCGCATGTCCGGAAGTGGCGGGCGGCGCGGCCTTGCTAGTTGACCCGCTGGATGTCGTTGCCATTGGCCAAGCTATGACAGATCTTGACAACTCGAATGAACTGAGAGAAAAATTTCGAATAGCAGGGATACAACGGGCGAAGGTATTTACCTGGCAGAAAACCGCGGAACAGACACTAGACGTACTCGACACCATTTTCCCGCGTAGCAAAAAAGAAGCTGCAGAGTAATGCGGCAGTAATCGCTTAGAATCCATTTTTCAATTATCAGTTGTTACTCCTCCGGTTTTTTGAAATTGTGCTCCAAAGAATTCCTGACATACTAAATCATTATTATTGAAATCCTTCTCAAGGAGGCCGGCTTATTGCCATGGCTATTTAGGCAAAAAAAAATTTTATGCTATGAATATAATATGATATCCTAAAAAAAATGTCTTAAAGTTAATTGCAAAATCACCAATTTTCGCTTTAATAACAGGAATTCAGGATGGATAACAAATCAGGCGAGCAATCCAAGAAAACTTTGGAACCCACCTATCATTATTCTACGCAGCTCATTAAAATTGGGGAAGACGAATCAGACGATACTATTTCAGTTTCAGAGCTTGTGCGGGCAGGACAGCTTCTTGCCGATTTTCCAAATTTCCATAGATTTGCAGCCAAAGGATTTATCAAGGCCGCTATCGAAGCCGGCGACTACGCTCACTTTTCCGAGGACGAATCATCGATTTTCGCTACAGTGACCGGCTATCCCAAAATAAAAAAAATTCGTCGACCCGATTACCCCGATTGGATTAGCGTACTCTCTGTCGAGCCACTACTTATAGTTGCACCGGATAAAATGAAGGTGACCATCGCCGTGCATCCCGCCCTCAAAGACTGTAATTCCTTAGGGAAGCAAAATTTGGAGGAGTTATTGGCCGAAGAAGGGGTCGTCTTTGGTATTGACTATGCTTCCCTGGAAACTGTGAAAAATTTCATTACCCGGGATGAAAAAGAATTCAGAAAGTTTGTTATCGCCCACGGACAACCTGTCGGACAAAGCAAGGATGCGTATCTACGGTATGAACTGGAAATAGGACCGATTGCCGGTACTATTCTTGAAAACGGCAGTATAGATTTTCGAGATAGACGCATAATGGTTGGGGTGAATGCCGGTCAATGTATTGCCACGAAAATTCCAGCGGTGCAAGGAGAACCCGGAATCAACGTATATGGGGAGAAGACGCCTGCACCTGAAGGAAAAGATCTCAAGATCGAGGTTCAAAACGATGCCCGTTTTTCTCCGGAGACCTTGCAGGTAACCGCGACCAGGGACGGTGTACTTTCTGTCGTCAATAATTGCATTATCAAAGTTCTCTCCCACAAGACGATCAGCGGTGATATCGATTTTGAAACCGGCAATGTCGAGAGCATGAATGCTATAACCATTCTGGGCTCTATCCAGCCCGGCTTTCGTGTCGTTGTCGGCGGAGATCTGAAAATTACCGGAAATGTCATGTCCGCCTCAGCAATATGCGACGGTAATCTGGTGGTTAGAGGGGGCACTACCGGAAAGAACAGCACGCTGCAGGCAAAAGGAGATGCCGATATCAATTTTATTGAGCAGGGATCATTGAAATGCTGCGGAATCGCCGTCATTCGTAAACAAGCATACTACAGTGATATTTTCGCCTGTTCAGACATCCGCTGCCGTGAATCAAGCATAGTCATGGGCAGCAGGCTTATAGCCGAAGGGAGCATATCTCTGGGCAATGTCGGCTCGGAAAACAGTAATCCCTCAATAATTGCAGCGGGCACGATCGCCGATCGTCTGGATCATTTGCAACAGCTAAAGGACAAGGTAGTCCAACAACAGGAAGCAATAATTCAGTGGCTGCAACGATACAGGGGAAGCTCCAAATCTAAAAAAGTTCGGCAAATGGAACAGCAGCTTGCTGAAACAAAGCTCTTGCTTCTACGCGTCAATCTGATTCCAGGTACTGGAATTTATTCAAGGGTTGCCGGTCCCGATGGAGGCACTCCGGTCGATACAACGAGCGAGGATTACAAGAATGAAGGAGCTATTCCAATAGCAGGCATTTCAATTGATGTAATAGGCACTATTTTTGCCGGCACCATAATTCGTATTGGCAATCATTCCTTGAAGCTTGAAAAAACAGTTTCAAAACGGCAATTTAAACTTCATCCAAGTGGCAAGAGGATAGTTGTAGGTCCAATGAAACGTTGAGCCCCAGACAAACTTCCTTGAGACACCACGCACCTGCCGCCCATCATGGCAGACGAGGAGGAAAAAATTGGAGTCAGCCCCCCTCACTCCTTTGCTATTAACCCCTGTTTGTCGAGTAGCCTGATATTTTTGCCGGTTACCTGAATTAGACCTTCGTCACTCATCTTTGCAAAAATCCGGGACAAGGTTTCGGGGATTGTCCCGAGCAGGCTTGCCAGTTGTCCTTTGGAAATATCGAGTTCAACTTCATCCCGATCTCCCTGTTCATGGTTCAGATATACCAGGTAACCCGCAAGGCGTGCCGGTACCTCCTTTAGAGAGAGATTTTCAATCTGACTGGCAAACCTACGTAATCTTTGTGATAAAACGGCCAGCATATTCAGGGCTATGGCCGGATTGGCTTCGACCAGCTGGACAAATTTATCACGTGGGAAAAAAATAGTTTTCGTTTTCACCAATGCTTCGGCAGTCGCGGGAAAGGGTTGGCCATGAAAAACAGGTACCTCGCCAAAAGGTTCTCCCTGACCAAAAATATGCAGGATATGTTCTTTTCCTGCAAATGAGACTTTAAATATTTTTACTCGTCCCTCCCCAACCATATAAAAACCTATACCATTATCGCCTTCAAAAAAAATATTTTCCCCTCTTTCAAAGCATTTTTCCACGGCGATGTTGGCAAGGTCTTCAAGTTGCCGTTCAGGAAGACCCTCGAAAAAAAGACTCGAGCCGATAATCTCTTTTTTATTCATATCCTCAAATATAGTTTTAAAGGTAAGCAGTATTGGGTTTACTCAGCCATCCTTGCTTTTTAGGTTTTTATGAGTTTGTCAATCCTCTGATGATCTCGTAAAAAGTCATCGAAGTTGCTGAGATGGACTCTACCAGTAATTTTCCGACAAGACACTCTTTTCAATTGTCCTCCATTTCTTCCAGACAAAAATCAATGCGTTCCCCACCTAAAAAAGCCGTAATTGAGATTCATAGGGGATCTGCTATAAATATGCTCGCAATAGTTATCCGAAAAGTTCAATATAAAAGCGATTGAAGAGACTTCTCAAGCTCCCATTTTTAACAGAATGAACCTCAGCCTATAATCGTATGTATAGTAAGCGGAAAATTGTCCATATCGATATGGACGCGTTTTTTGCATCAATCGAGCAGAAGGATACACCCGCCTTCAGAGGTAAGCCATTAATCGTTGGAGGCAAACCTCAGAGCAGAGGTGTCGTGGCCGCATGTTCCTACGAAGCACGCCGTTTCGGCATCCACTCGGCCATGCCCTGCTCTCAGGCCGCACGACTGTGCCCACAGGCTATTTTCACCAGACCTCGGCTTGAGAGGTACCGCGAGATCTCGTCTCAGGTTATGGCAATTTTCCATCGTTATACCGAGCTGGTCGAACCATTATCGCTCGATGAAGCTTTTCTCGATGTAACAATCAACAGCGAGAATCATCCATCTGCGACGATACTTGCGGAAAAGATCCGCGGTCAGATTTATCAGGAATTGCAGCTCACCGCCTCCGCCGGGGTTTCCTTTAATAAATTTTTAGCCAAAGTTGCCTCTGATTTTAACAAGCCGAACGGGCTGACCACTATTCCTCCGGAAAAAGCTCTCGATTTTCTCTCTGCTCTGCCTATTCGAAAATTTTTCGGAGTAGGCAGAGTAACGGAAAAAAAGATGTTAAATCTCGGAATCAGAAACGGATACGACCTTCGGCAACTGGATGAAGAGAAGCTCCTCTTTCATTTTGGCAAAATAGGTTCGTTTCTCTTTAATATTGTTCGAGGTATTGATGACAGACCAGTTGAGCCGGCTCGGGTACGAAAATCAATTGGCAGTGAAACAACCCTTTCCTATGATACGGATGACAGGGGTGAAATTTCCGCAATTTTAGCCGATCTTGCAGACCAGGTTGAACAATCCCTAAAAAAGAAACAAACCGGCGGCTATACTCTCACCCTCAAGGTCAGGTACTGCGATTTCACTACTATCACTCGCTCCCAAACTGTGCGAACCCCTATCTGTTCCAGGCATTGCATTCTTTCTCTGGTTCCCGGATTATTGGCCACAACAAACGCAGGCAGCCAGAAAGTTCGCCTGCTTGGCCTTTCCGTTTCTAAACTTACCGGGGATAAAAAAATTCCACACCAACTCCTTCTGCCATTTATGCACCAAGACTTGTCCTAATATGTTGTACTTATAAGCTGATGTGCTTATCCTATCAAAAAAATTCCTATCTCCTTATACCAATTACTTATAAAAGAGAGTCACACCAACTATGAAAGATCTCCTCCGCTCCGTTTTTAATATCTTCAAATACACTGGCAGATTCTTTACCATTATCAGAAATTTTTTCCTTAATCTGCTCCTGTTGGTAGTTTTAGTAGCTATAATCATTTCTCTTATTCCAAGTGAAAAAACAACCGTTCCCTCTGGTACTTTACTAAGATTGGATATTTCAGGCGATATTGTCGAACAGAAAAAACCCTTCAGCTCCTTCGAAAAATTTTTTGAACAGGCACTCACTCTTGACGTTCCCCAGCCTGAAACCGCTCTACAGGATATCCTGGATGTTATAAATGGGGCGAGTAAGGATGACCGTATCGCCGCACTGGTCCTCAATCTCAAAGATATGGGCCACGGAGGCATAAATCAGCTGAAAAGCATAGGCCAAGCTCTCAATCACTTCAAAGAATCCGGCAGAATCGTGGTCGCGGCAGAAGACTATTACACCCAGTCGCAGTATTTTCTTGCCTCCTATGCCAATAGAATCATGGTAAATCCTATGGGAGGAGTAGACATCCATGGCCTTGGAGTCTACCGCCTCTATTTTAAGGATGCTGTTGAAAAGCTACAGATAAATTACAATGTTTTCAAAGTGGGTACCTATAAATCCGCTCTTGAGCCTTTTACCCGCAATTCCATGTCACCTGCGGATCAACAGCAGAATGAATTGTGGCTGTCTGCCCTCTGGCAGGTATTTACCGACGAAATCACCAAACAACGAAATATTTCCTTGGAGACTCTCCAGCATTATACGGACAATATCGATAAAGCTCTTCAATCAACAGATGGCAATACGGCGCAGTTGGCGCTTAAGACGGGACTGGTTGACCAGATTGCCACCAGGCAGGAAATCAATTCCTATCTTGCCTCGCTCACCCCAATACCAACCACATCACCGCAATTCCTCCCATCGGCTGCTTACCTGAACTCTATTACACCATCCTATATGGGAGATTCGTCACAGGAGTCAAAGATAGGCCTTATCATTGCCGAAGGAACCATTCTCCCCGGCAAACAGCGTCCAGGGATGATAGGTGGGGATACCCTGGCATCGCTGATCAAACAGGCTCGGGAAGATACCGCGGTAAAGGCATTGGTTTTACGAATTAATTCGGGAGGAGGTTCGGCATTTGCTTCTGAAATAATTCGCCAGGAATTGCTTGAGTTCCAAAAAAGCGGGAAACCGGTTGTTGTATCGATGGGGACAGTAACAGCATCCGGAGGTTACTGGATCGCTGCCGACGCCGACGAAATTTGGGCATCTCCGTCTACGATTACAGGTTCAATAGGCATCTTCGGCGCCATTCCCACCTTTGAGAAGACTTTAGCGTCACTCGGCATTTACCGTGATGGTATCGGAACCACTCCCCTAGCGGCAGGCCTTGATCTTACCCAGCCTCTGCCGGACCAGCTGAAGAGTGCCATTCAGCAGTCAATTATCTATAATTATAATCAATTTCTGGACATCGTTGCTTCCGGCAGAAATCTTGAAAAAGCAAAGGTGGCAGAACTTGCCCAGGGTCGGGTTTATGACGGAGTAACCGCCAAGAGCCTCGGTCTGGTTGACCAACTCGGTTCCCTGGAGGATGCCATTGGAGCCGCTGCAAGACTTGCCAAACTGCAAACATTCACAACCGAATATATTCGACAGCCGTTATCGGTCAAGGAACAATTGTTACAATTTTTTACCGATAACAGCGTCCTGACCAGCGCTTTTTTAAAGGAGACCTCGATTATCCGGAATCCACTTGTCGTTCGACTGAAAGATGCCTTATTTAATCATCTGGATGAGATCGAGCTTTTAAATGATCCGCGTGGCATTTATGCCCAGTGTCCGGTACGCTTGATCTGGTAGTCAGAAGGTACGGAGAACAGCTCGCATAAGAAGGAAGAGCTGTTCCTTCGACCGGATCTACAGTAGCTCACCAAATATAGCAAAAAAATTAAATTCGACCTGATTTTTTCTGTCTCTTAATTTTCCCCTACAACGGGAGAACCCTCGTTATTCACCTTATCATCCGGTTTGACTTTGGCAACTGCCGCCCTCGCATTGTCCAGATATTTTTTAGCCAATTTGTTGATTTCCTGGGTACTGATTGCAGTATAATCATTGATAATTGTTGTCGGCCAGTCTAATTGCTGTGGATGTCTTGCCGAGAGTGAAAGGACTGAATTCAACCAGTATTGGTTTGTCCGGATATGTTCCTTAAGAGACGTTATTAACGGATCTTTAGCTCTGATCAACTCTTCCTCGGTTATACCCTTTTTTTGCAGCTTGTCACTTATTGCAAATATTTCTTTAATAACCGTCTCTTCGGAACCTGGTTTGACAACCATTTGCGTAATGATATAGCCATAACCTTGGTAGACCCGACTGCTGAAACTTGAAACGCTTGGAGAGTAAGCGGCAGCCATTTTTTGGCGAATTTCCTTTCTCAACCTGTCTCCAAACACATCTGCAAGCAACTGCAAACGTCTCGCTCGATGAATGTCCCAGAAGTCATCAGTTGGCCAGGCAACGGTGATCAGCGCTTTATTAATGGAAGTATCAACCATTACAGCGAGTTTTTTTCCTTCTGGAAAATGCACGGAAGGAGATTCGGGCGCCTTGGGAGGATGAAGGGCAAGTCCTGCAAAATACTTTGTCAGCACTGAAACTACCTCGTCCCGGTCAAAATCTCCAACCACTGAAATTTCAAGATCTTTTGGCGTGATGAGAGGCTTTGCCCATCGGCTCAACGATGTAAAATCCAGGCTGGCAATATCTTTCCAGGGAGGTAAACCAAACTTGTTATTGTAATTTGCTAAAAAGGGCTGCACCTCAAGCGGGTAGGCGCCTTCTATTTCCTGACTGATTTTCTGGTACATCAACGCCAGGTTTGCTTTCACTTTGGTAAAGATACTTTTCCGGAATCCGGGATCGAGTAGAAGAGTATATAAAAGTTGACTGAACGGTTCAAAATCCTTTGCCAGAGCCGTTCCCGTCCAGGAAAATGCCGACTCACCAACACTGAAATTCATATCCACTGAACTCCCGGCAATCAGTTCCTCTATTTCTGATTCCGTGAGTTGGCCACTTCCCGACTCATTTATGACGTCTTCAGCCAGTAGAGCCTCACCCGGAATTTTTTCGTTCTGTTTACCGGCCCCAAAGTTAGCACGAACCCTTATCCTGTT
The DNA here is from genome assembly GCA_963835305.1 of uncultured delta proteobacterium. Classification (GTDB taxonomy): domain Bacteria; phylum Desulfobacterota; class Desulfobulbia; order Desulfobulbales; family Desulfocapsaceae; genus Desulforhopalus_A. Next base: position 57,385 of record CAWIEU010000001.1, on the reverse strand, counting down.
ATCTTCAAAATGTGTTTTTTTCAGATTAACTATCAAGCCGTTGGCAAAGGTCAATCTTTCAACGCCGATATCTTTATACCAGCGATTTTTCGGATGAGGGTTTCCCTGAGCAGGTTGGAGATAGGGAAACTTGTGTACGCTGTCATTAACCGTGGCCGCTACGGGTTGCTGGGAAGAGGATTGATATACCGAAGCAATCTCCGCCGCACCATTCTTACCCAGACGCACATCGCCAGTCACGGAAATCAATCTGCTGTTATGATTCCACCTTTCTCTGAATTGTTTATTCACTTCCTCCGCTGAAATCTCTTTTGTGAGTGGTCCATAGAGGGATTTTTCCTGCACTGCAGACTGATATACGCGATTACTGTTTAAATCATCGATAATTCTGTTGGCGATGGTTCTGGAATCTTCAGAAGGTGCTGTTGAAACCCTGGTATCAAGCTGAGATAGTATTTCTTTTTTTGCCCGTTCTATTTCGCTCTCCCGAAACCCATACGATATAGCCTGTCGCAGAATCTGTTCAAGATAACTCAAAGTTTCCTGCCAGCGCTTCGCCTCGACCTGGGCGGAAAGCGAAGCATACCCGATACGACTGACAATATCTCCCGAATCATAGCCTGCACTGGCATAGGGCACTTTTCCCTCTTCCTGCAACCGTTGCAATCTGAAGTTAAAAGCCATCGAGCCTAGAATTCGAAGCAGTTCTCTCCTTTCCAGTTGAATGGAATCATTTTCAATAGGCAGATCCTTAAAATTTTGAATGGAAACATTGGTTTTGCCTAGGTCCGGCTCATAGTAATAAAAGGTTTCGGTCCCCTTGAGGCTCAGTTTCCCGAAATCAGGGCATTTGGGTTTCGGGCCTGAGGGTGATAGTTTGGCAAAATGCTTTTCGATGAGCTCTTTCATGAGTCCGACATCAAAATCCCCCACAGCCACCAGGATCATATTGTTCGGTCTGTACCATGCATCGTAGAAGGATTTGAGGAGATCCCTATCGGCACTCTCTAGTACTTTTTTCTTACCGATAGGCATTCTCTCGGCATACCTCGTCCCGCGAAAAGCAAATTTGGCGCCGGCTACGTAGGTTCGATACTCGGCGGAATCCCTTGTCCTTTTTTCCGCAAGGATCACGCCGCGTTCCTTATCTATTGCGGAGGGAAGAAGCAAAGCCCCCCTGGCATAATCCGCCATGACGAGAAGTCCTGAATCGAGATCTTTTTTGGAACCATTAGGCAGAATAATATTGTAGATGGTTGCCTGGTGGGTGGTATGGGCATTGGTATCCCCCCCATAGTTCATCCCGAGTGATTGAAAATATTCGACCAGGCGGCCTTTGGGAAAATGTTTGGATCCGTCGAACATCATATGTTCGAGAAAATGAGCTAGACCACGTTGCTGTTCATTCTCATCCAGAGAGCCTGCCTGCACATCAAGATATATGGCGACCCGGTTTTTCGGCTCATGATTTTGCTTCAGTACGTAACGAAAACCGTTGTCCAGCCTTCCGCGAACTAAGGATGGATCCGGAGCCAGCCGGCTCAATTCGGAGGGCCAGGCAGTTGAGAGACAGGTTGGAGTTTTCTGGCTTGAGGAAATAGCCGTCTCCGAGAAGCCTATCAATAAGGCAAGCAAAAGAGTAAACAGAATTCTTATATGACAAGATCTCCACTTCAAGCTGAATTGCAGCACTTGATCCCCCTGTACTATAGATAGAATAGAGGGTATGAACACCACGAAAATTTGAAACGTTGCTTAGAGCTCCGCTGAAAAGCGGGCCCTGTAACGTAATGCTCACCACCCGATTGGCGCATCTCTGTCTTGTTGTTCTACTATTTTCCCGACGACATCACTTGTCAAACAAGTCATCTCAAGGGTACCATGGAGCAACAGGCTCAAGACCTCTAAATCTCTTCCGATGTTGAAAATAAAAAAAGGCGACATTCAGCAATTGCCGCCTTTTGAGGAGGAAAAAAGTTTGGGCAAGCTTACTGACAGTCCTTGGTCTTGGCCTTAAGCCAACCCAGACGAATGAAATATTGTTGTCCGCAGTTTAGCCATTTGTCGCAGGCATCACTTTTTTCTCTTGTCGGGTAGGATTTCGTTTCCTGCTTGTCCACTCGGCATATACCATTTTCCACACTCTCCAGCCGAAAATATTTACAACTCAAACACATCTTTCTGACGTTACTCATTTTGTTTCCTTTTATCTTTTATCCTGTAGAATCGAATATCATTTATAAATATCAAAGATATTCAACCTTTCTGCTCCATCTTGGTAGTCCTGCAAAGAAAAAAGATCGATGACGTGACCGGCAAATCCATATTTTTTCATGTAGCTGGTAAAGATTTCTTTTGAATCTTCTGCTATCCTTGGATCGGTGTGTTCAAATCGATTGTAGATTATCGCGGCAACTTCAATATTTCTGGTCTTAGCCAGTTCCAGCGCCGAAAGTGTATGGTTTATTGAACCAAGCTGCGAGCTGCTGACTAGAATAAGCGGATGCTTTTCAGTCTCAAAATAATCAATCAGGGTTTCTTCCTCGTTGAGCGGCACAAAAAGACCACCAGCTCCCTCCAGAAAAACCAGCTCAAACTGCTCGAGGAGTGAAGCCGTTGCTTTTCGTATGACCTCGCTGTCAATTCTTTGATTTTCCAGCTTAGCAGCCAAATGGGGTGAACATGGCACAGAAAACACATAGGGACAGGTAAGACCTGAATAATCAGCTGGTTGCAATTCGATTCCCATAAGTTGCCGGTGCCTGACGATATCTTCGCTCAAGCCGGAACAGCCGGTCTGCACAATTTTCTGCGTGATTGTCTTAATGCCGTTGCGCAAAGAAGATTCGGCTAAAAGCCCGGTGACAATGGTTTTGCCTACTCCGGTATCAATTCCGGAAATACAATATACTCTCGATTTAGCCATGTTTTCTATTTGCCTTTTTTCTTTGCAACTACAAAAGTCGAGGAGTAAGTGACGGGAAGACCTTTTTCCGTAGCAAAACGGGTGCGGTATTGCCTTGCAAATTCCTTATATTTCCCCGGCATCCATTTGCCGCGGCCGAGTCCGCCGACACCTGTCTGCCGAATATGCTGCAGTACCTCTAACACAGTCGAAAAATATAACTTACGCACCTCACTCTGCATCGATTCGATGCAAAAATAGTCCTGCAACATTTCGGTGAGTTTTTCCCTTGGATGGTACTGCAGGCTTCGCCCGGTCAGCGAGCTGATTTCTCTCATCGTTCCCGGCCCGAAGATGGAAAATACCAAATATCCCTCATTCCCCAATGCACCGTGAATTTTCCTGAAAAGGGCCGGCAGATCTGCAATCCATTGAAAAGTGGCTGAGGAAATAATCAGATCCAGATTTTCCGGTAATGGACACTCTTCTATGTCGCCCGAAAGGCATTCTACCTTGCCGACATGCTCTGCAATACGATCATTTGTCGTTCTGCAAAATTCAGGAACGATATCATTAAGAAATAAGGTGTCGATCTTCCTGATTCCAACCAGCAGATCGGTAAGTATCCCGGTGCAACAGCCTATCTCAAGAACTCGTGCCGGATTGGCAAAATTACAACCTTCGAGAAAAGCGATAAGTTGTCGGCCGATCTCCTTCTGAACCAGGGCATTTTTTTCATAAGTAGCCGCACTCGCTTTAAAGGAATCGGCGATAAGTTGTTTGTCCAGTTCCTGCGGATTGGTTGTATTCAAAGTAAGCTATCCGATACTTGCATCAGCCCTGGAAAACTGCGTCTGAGAAATCGAGCAGCTGATCCCAGCTTTGCCAAAGATTAAAGAGAAAGTGAAATCCTGAGACCGGCATCACCTGCCTTCCTTGCCAGAAAACAAATTGATTGGCAGAAGGAACAATCAGGTCGGATTCTGAAATAATGATCGTTTGATAAATAGAGTCCTCAGCGGGCAGGCAATCAACCATGTTTTGCAATACGGCCAATTCTTCTCTTTGATCTTCAATGGTACGCTGCGGCGGTCTTGCGAGAAATTTGCCAAGATTGGCTTTTTCCCGGCACATTCTTTTGTAAAATTTACCTCGCGCATTCTCCCCAAAATCGGCCAATGTGGCAGCAAAAACCTGTTTAGGGATGCCAAAATCGTCATGAATCGGACAAAGAGTGCCATTGATAGCTATGGTTCTGTCAAAGAGATCTCTTTTATCCGCAAACAGTTTTTGGCCAACCCATACCCCCATCGACCAGCCTACAAGATGCACTTGCTCATATTCCCTTGCGAGAACCTCGATATCAGGAAAAGTTGCCAGACGACGATAGTCGTAGAGCATATAAACATCATAGGCAGCACTTGAGAGATCGCCAAAGGGGCGATCATCCATTCCCCAGCCGTTACAGAAAATGATCAGATTTTTACAACCGCTGTTGTGTAGCCATAACGATTTCATCACGATCTGGTATCAGGCTGAGAATTGTCGGATCAGGTCTGCAATATCTCCGGCAACCCTGTCGAGGTCAGACCAGACCATGTCGGCGGTAAGAGACAGTCTGAATCGCGCCGTTCCTTCAGGGACAGCGGGCGGTCTCACAGGAAAAATGAGATATCCCCGTTCCTGCATGGCCCCGGCCAATGCCACGGCTAATTTATCATCTCCAAGCATAACCGGGACGATATTAGTCGATCCATCGGTCCGCAGATTATGCTGGACCAGATCCTGACGCAGCTTTGACGACAATGCCCGCAAGCTGTTTCTTTTTTCTGTATAGTGGAGCATTTCCTTGAATATAAAATGGTTCCAATTTAGAACGACGGGTGGCAGTGCTGTCGTGAAAATGAGAGATCGGCTGTGATTAACCAGATAATCACGCAAAGTAGCAGAGCAGAGCACAAACGCCCCAACTGAAGCAAGAGCTTTGCCAAAGGTGCCAACCAGAAAATCAATGTTCTCGAGCTGCCCCTGTTCCTCAGCCATGCCAAGCCCACGGGAGCCATATAGTCCAATACTGTGAGCCTCGTCTACATACAGCAGGCAATCGTGCTCGGTTTTCAAACGGACGAGTTCAGCCAGATCGGCTACATCGCCATCCATGCTGAAAACGGATTCACTGACGATAATTACCTTGTCAAACTTCTTCCTGTATTTGCTGAGCAGTTCCAAGAGATGATGGTAATCGCAATGGCGATACCGTTTGTGCTGAGCCACACTCAATCGCATGCCATCCATTATAGAGGCATGATTAAGCTTGTCAGAGAGAATGAGATCTTTTTTACCAAGCAGTGCGGGCAATATCCCAATATTGGCATGATATCCCGAATTAAACAGCAGGCATGCCTCTTTTTTATAGGTATTTTTTAAAGTATTTTCCAGGTGATGAGAATTTTCGCTGTCGCCGCTTAGAAGCCGGGAAGAAGTGGAACCAAGCCCAAAATTATCCAGGAGATTTTCCTTAGACATGGTGCTGTAAAAACTCTTATGCAGAGCTTTATCCCCGGCCAATCCCAGATAATCGTTAGAGGTAAGGTTGAGGAGATTACGTTCCTGGTAGACTATATGACAACCATTTCTGCCGGAGAGCGGCTTGAGTGTTCTGAGTCGTCCCTCCTGCCGCAACCTTTCAAGTATCTCTTCATAATAATTCGTCATTACTTCGTTTCCGCCTCCACTACCCGGCAAATAGTCTGAGTGAGGATCTTGAGGTCCTCATTGTCTATGATATACGGAGGCATTACATAAACTAATCGGCCAAAAGGCCTTACCCAAACCCCATTATCAACAAATCTTCGTTGAATCCTGCTCATGTTTACCGGCTTTTTAAGCTCGACTACGCCGATTGCGCCGAGAACGCGGACATCATCCACCCCTGTCAGTTTTCGGCATGGCTCGAGTCCTTTTTTCAATTCGTTTTCAATTCGGAAAATATTTTGCTTCCAATCGGTTTCAAGCAGTAACTCTACGGATCTAACCGCCACACTGCAGGCAAGCGGATTGGCCATGAAGGTCGGTCCGTGCATAAAGACTCCCGGTTCACCCTGGGAGATTACCTGCCCGACTGCTGAGGTAGTAAGTACCGCAGCCAGAGTCATATAGCCTCCTGTCAGGGCTTTTCCCAGACAAAGGATATCCGGGGAAATTCCAGCATGATTGCAGGCGAACAGCTCACCGCTTCTAGCAAATCCGGTAGCGATTTCATCGGCAATCAACAAGACTTGAAATTCATCGCATAACTCTCGGACCCGCCGAAGATATTGGGGATGATAAAAACGCATCCCCCCTGCTCCCTGCACTATGGGTTCCAGAATTACTCCACAAATGGAAGCATGATGTTCAATTAGTAAGGCCTTGAAAGAGTTGAGATCCGCTTCATCCCAGGCATCAGCGAAACGGCACTCGGGTTTTTCGGCGAAAAAATAATCAGGAAGAATGCCCTGGTAGATTTGATGCATACCCGTTACAGGGTCGCAAACCGACATGGCGTGAAAAGTGTCACCATGATACCCGGATTTGATGGTTAGAAATCTATTTTTTCCGGAAACCCCTCTTGAGAAATTATACTGGATCGCCATTTTCATAGCGACTTCCACGGCTACCGAGCCGGAATCACAAAAAAAGATCCGGTTCAATCCGGCAGGCGTTATGTCAATCAGCAATTTGGCAAGTCGGACAGCGGGCTCATGAGTCAAGCCACCGAACATGACATGAGCGAGTTTTTCCGATTGCTCCCGCACAACTTGTGTAAGATGGGGGTTATTGTAACCATGAATGACCGACCACCAGGAGGCCATGCCATCGATAAGTTCCCTGCCGTCCCGCAGACGTAATCTCACGCCCTCGGCGGAATCGACCAAATAGACTTCAAGTGGATTCTCGATAGAAGTATAGGGATGCCAGATGTGTTTTCTATCAAATTGCAGCAGTTCGGCAGTTTCTATTTCCACGTAGCGTCCGGCCCCCCACTCCCTTCTATGGTCGACTCTTTTTTACATCGAAGCCAAGTGTCCGGAACATTGCTATATCCTCACTCAGGCCATTACCCACGGTGGTCAGATAATTGCCGACTATCGCTCCATTGGCGCCAACGGCAAAACACCTCTTTTGTTCGTCGCCCAACAGATTTCTCCCCCCTGCCAGGCGAATAATAGCCTTAGGGTTTATAAACCGGAACATGGCCACACAGGTGAGGACCTCGGCAACACTGAGCGGTCTAAGGTCGGCAAACGGAGTCTCTTTGATGGGGGTAAGAATATTGAGTGGAATGGAGAGGATATCGAGTTCCCGCAGTTCAAAAGCTAATTCAAGACGCTGCTCAAAGCTTTCACCCATGCCGACGATGCCGCCGGAGCAAACTTCCAATCCAGCCTGACGGGCAATTTTTATAGTCGCCACCTTCTCATCCCAGGTATGACTGCTGCAAACCTTTGGAAAATAACTTCGGCTTGTCTCAAGGTTGCAATGATAACGAGTTACACCCATTTCTTTCAGCTTCATGGCTTTCTCCAGAGTGAGAAACCCCATGGAAGCACAAAGGGAAAGCTGTGTTTCCTCTTGCAATCTTCGGTATATCTGCCTGAATTCCTCAAGATTTTGTTCGGAGACAGCTCTTCCGGCAGTTACAAGTGAAAAACGCTGAACACCGAATTTTTCGTTTTCCTTGGCAAGAGATACGGCTTTGACCACATCAACCACATCATAGGTCGCTACCTCGACGTCGTAGTGGGACGACTGTGCACAGAACTTGCAATCTTCAGAACATTTTCCCGATTTGGCATTGACAATGGAACAGAGATCGAGACTATTTTTATGTAATCTTCGTCTCAATTCATCAGCGGCCTGATAAAGCTCAGCCGGATCTGCCCCTCTCGCGAGTTCCAGTGCTTCACTAAACTCCAGATCGTGACCGGCCAAAATCCGATCCATGTATTTCTCAATCACTTGATACTCCATGCAACCTGATTGTTCCAATAAACTGAGCTCATAGTACTATGAAACAGCTATATGTAAAATAGTCCCTCGACAAATTTACATTTTTCTCATCTCATTTAAACATTGAGACAGAGAAGCCGGTGTGTCAAATTGCAAGGATGTCACTTTTATTCCCTTGGGAACTATTTTTTTTATCATCCCTTTCAATACCGTTTTGGGGCCGACCTCTATAAAGGTATCCACCCCTTCATTCAACATCGCTTCGATGGTTTCACACCATTTCACCCGAGAAGCAATTTGTCCTGCCATCATTTTTTTGATCTTACCGGTGTCAGTCTCTTTCGCTGCTGAAACGTTAAAATATACGGGGACTTGAGGAGATTTAAATTCGATATCGTTCATAAATTCAGCAAAATCAGGAACGGCGGCCGCCACTAGTGGACTATGATTGGCAACGCTTACGTTAAGTGGAATTACCTTACCGCCTTTAGCTTCAGCGTTACCGGCCACCTCGTCCAATGCGTCTAAAGATCCGGAAATAACAATCTGCTGAGGTGTATTATGATTGGCTGCCGTAACGGCACCAGGCCCATCGTAACTGTCTATAATTTCATCTATTGTCTGAATATCCAACCCTAAGATTGCGCGCATGGAACCCGGGTTTGCTCTCCCTTCGCGTTCCATCAATGCACCTCTTTTACTGACAAGCCGCATGGTGTCCTCGGTACTAATAACTCCTGCCGCACAAAGAGCGGAGTATTCTCCCAGACTATGCCCTGCAAAACAGCTCACTTCAACTTCGTTGATAATCGCATTCTTGAATGCCTGCCAGCAGATGAGATTGGTAATTGTGATAGCCGGTTGCAGATTGGCAGCCCTTGTCAACTCCTCCATAGGCCCAACAGAACATAAAGCCCCGATATTGAGTTCGCACGCTGCTTCGGCCATTGCCAAAAGGGAAGCGCATTTCGTATCAGTGTTAACAAATTCCTGTCCCATACCCAGATATTGGGAGCCCTGGCCGGGAAACAAAACAGCTAATTTCATTCCTCTTTCCTCAATTCCTGAAAACTTTTATCAAAGATATTAATTAGTAAAAAAATCCCAACCCCCACGCATATCGCCGAGTCGGCTATATTAAACGCAGGCCAGTGATAGTCCCCCACATAAAAATCAAGAAAGTCGATTACCGAACCGAACCGGATCCTGTCAATCAGGTTTCCGGCGGCTCCTCCAGCAATCAAAGCCAAGGGCCAACTATACAGGCTATTTACCTTTCTTAGTTTCCAATACAAAACACTCAACCCGACCAACGCGGCTGCCCCGATAGTGAGAAAAAAATAGTGTCTCCAGGGAGAGTTGACATCCGCCAGCATGCTAAAAGCTGCGCCGCTGTTGGTGACATAGACTAAGTTAAAAAATCCCGGTATTATCTCCCTGGATTCATATAAATGCAACGAGCCTGCAACCAGTGTTTTAGTCAACTGATCAGCGGCAATCGTTATTATTATGACGGCTATATAAACCACGTTCTCTGATTAAGCCTGTGATGCCATATCAGACAACACCTCGGAGCATCTGCTGCAGATTTCCGGATGCTCTTTATTTTCACCAACCGATGTTGATCGCAGCCAGCATCTCAGGCATTTTTCGCCAGGGGCCGCCTGGACCTGCATGGTAAACCCGGGAATCTCCTCGCTCTCAAAACGTATTCCCGCCTCGGGAGTGGCGTCCTGCAGGACTGAAAGCTCAGAAATGATGGATATTTCCTTTACCGTATTCCATTCATTTTTTATAAAAGCTGCCATTTCGCCTTCAGCCTTAACCAATACCTCAGCCTCAAGCGGATGGCCAATAACCTTTTCCTGACGGGCAATTTCAAGAGCTTTGGTGATCTCGGAGCGTACCTTGATAAGTTTTGCCCACTTATCCATCATCTTTTTATCACATTCTATTGTAGCTGCCGGTGGAAAATCGGCAAAATGAATGCTCTCATTACCAATAGGCTCATTTTCTGCAATGCCGTGGAGGGACTCCCAGGCCTCGGTTGCAGTGAAACAAAGGATCGGATTCATCAGCCGAAGCATGCCGTCAAGAATTTGATAAAGAACCGTTTGAGCAGATCGTCTGGAGTGCGAATTCGTTCCGGAAGTGTAGAGCCGATCCTTCAAGATATCGAGGTAAAAGGCACTCATGGTGGTGCCGCAGAAATAATTCAACCCTTGATATATGCTATGAAATTCATATTTTTCATACGCTTTTGTTATCTTCGCTCTCAATTCCTCGAATTTAGCCAGGGCCCAGCGATCAAGCTCCGGAAGTTCGCTAAAAGTAATTGAGTGGATTTCCGGTTGAAAATCTTCCAGGTTACCAAGAAAATAACGTATGGTATTGCGGATTTTCCGATAGGAATCGGATACCTGTTTGAGAATTTCGTCAGAGACTTTTATGTCATCCTGATAATCCTCGCTGGCGACCCAGAGTCTCAGGATTTCCGCACCGTATTTATCGATAACTTCCGAGGGAACGACAACATTGCCGACGGATTTGGACATTTTTTTGCCCTGCCCATCCACAACGTAGCCGTGAGTAAGAACTCCTTTAAATGGCGCACGGCCCCTGGTCCCGGTTGAAGTGAGCAGGGAGCTCTGGAACCAGCCGCGATGCTGATCACTTCCTTCAAGATAGAGATCGGCGGGGGCGGTGAGTTCCTCTCTTTTTTCACAGACAGCTGCGTGGCTTACTCCTGAATCAAACCAGACGTCCAGGATATCCTCCTCTTTCTGAAATTCGGTAGAACCACAGTTTTTACAGGTATCAGCCTTGCCCAGAAAATCTGTTACATCATGACTGAACCAGGCATCGGCGCCTTCTTTTTGAAAGAGTTCATCAATTTTTTCAACAACTTCATTGGTTTTAACAATCTCGCCGCAGGATTTACAGCTTATCACCGTTAGGGGCACCCCCCAGCTCCGCTGTCTGGATAAACACCAGTCCGGTCGCCCTTCCACCATGGAATAGATGCGCTGCATCCCCCATGACGGCGTCCATTGCACTGATTTGATTGCGGAGAGTGCTTTCTCGCGAAGCTGGTTGTTTTCCATGGATATGAACCATTGGGGCGTGGCTCGATACATAACCGGCTTTTTACAGCGCCAGCAGTGAGGATAGCTGTGGTTAATGGTTGATTCATGCACCAGGGCGCCTGAAGCAGCCATATCGCGATTTATGACCTTATTGACAGCCGGCACTTTCTGCCCGGCATATTGACCGGCTGCTGCTGTATAGACCCCATCCCCATCTACGGGAGAAAGGATATCCAAGCCATATCGCAAACCGGTCTGATAGTCGTCTGTTCCATGCCCCGGGGCAGTATGAACGCAACCGGTACCGGCTTCAACTGTGACATAATCGGCTAAAACCAGCAGGGAATCCCGGTCCAAAAACGGATGCCTGCAGTTTCTGTTTTCAAATTTTTTAGCGCTGAAACTGCCCTTGATTGTGAAATCATCCCTGCCTATTTCAGACATGACTTTTTCGACGAGGTCACGAGCCAGAATCCAGGTCTCTTCCCCAACTTCAACCGCACAATAGATATATTCCGGATGCAAAGCCACGGCCAGATTGGCCGGAAGTGTCCATGGCGTCGTGGTCCAGATAACAAAGTAGACCTTCTCTCCTGCAAGAGATGGATCTATGTCTCCCAGATCACTGCCGGCCTTGAATTTAACATAAATGGAAGGGGAAGTATGATCATGATATTCCACCTCGGCCTCGGCTAACGCGGTGGTGCAGGTTGAACACCAGTAGACCGGCTTCCGGTTACGTATAACTGATCCCGAAAGCAGGAATTTATTAAATTCCCTGGCAATGGTCGCCTCATAGCCGTAGTTTATAGTGAGGTATGGATTTTCCCAGTCACCTAAAACTCCCAGACGCTTGAACTGCTCTTTCTGAATTTTAATCCATTTATCGGCATACTTACGACAGGCACTTCTCTTTGCCAGTTTGGGGATAGTCTTTTTCTTTTCGCCAAGTTCCAGGTCGACATTGTGTTCAATCGGCAAGCCGTGACAATCCCAACCAGGAATGTACGGTGCGTTGAAACCTGCCATTCGTTTGGACCGAAGAATAATGTCCTTGAGAATTTTATTGAAGGCAGTACCTAAATGAATATTTCCATTGGCATACGGAGGACCGTCATGGAGAACAAAAAGAGGCTTATCTTTGGCATTTTCCTGTATCTTGAAGTATAATTGCTCTTTTTCCCATTTTTTAAGAATGAGCGGTTCCTTCTGGGCGAGATTTGCCTTCATCTTAAAGCCGGTTTTAGGCAGATTAAGGGTATCCCTGTAATCCATGTTCGTCTCCTTCATACATTTCTAACGGCGTTGACAATTTTTTTAATTTTCCTGTAAAAAAACCAAGGTTCTAAATGGAGAAACTGACAACAATAACAACTGCGGGTGAAGTTGCAAGAGTAAATTACAGGAATATCCAGGGGGGGCACATCACTCTCCCGACTTTTTAAAAAAAATTAAAAATCAATCAATCCACCTAAATCACGCTTCTTTCTTGAGATACATTTGCGTTTATTTTTTTAATACCTTATTATTTTACAGGAGTTTTGTCAGTTTGACGTGTATTCGTTTTTTGACCCTTTTTTGCTCTATATATCACCATGACACGTTCGTTCTTTCCCAGGAACCACCATACCGGCAGCAGAATCAACTTGATGAATAAGGCACTGAACGTAAATACAGCAACGATGATCGAAATGATCAAAGTTTCAAAATACTATCCTCCCGATGTTGTTGCCTTAAAGGATATTTCCGTTTCCATAGGCAGCGGGGAGATGTTTTTTATCATTGGTATGAGTGGCGCCGGCAAGACTACTTTGCTGAAACTCCTCTGCAGCATGGAACTGCCAAGTAATGGACTGATTGAAATAGGCGGGCAATCCATACAGAACCTGCGAGGATATAAGTTAGCCAGACTTCGACAAAAAATTGGGGTTGCTTATCAGGACTTCAAGCTGCTGACCGACAGAACGACAGCGGAAAATATTGCAATTTCAATGGAAGTTTCCTATAAAAAACCGCAGATGATTAGAAACAGGGTTCGAAATCTGCTGGATCAGCTAAACCTTACCGACAAACATGATACCATTACCGGGGAACTCTCCCGCGGTGAACAGCAGAGGGTCGCTTTAGCCCGCGCCATAGCCAATTCGCCAACAATGATACTGGTGGATGAACCAACCGGCAATCTCGATGCGACAACGACGGAAAGGGTTATGCAATTGTTGACGAATTGCAACAAATCCGGTGCAACCATTGTTATCGCTACCCACGACCAGTCAATTTACCGTAACACCTCCCATCGGGTAATGGAACTTCGGAAAGGACAATTGCATACTTTGGTAAGAGGCAGGGCAGCATGAGCTTCTGGTTTACTGTCATCCGTCAGGTTGGCAGAAATTTACGCATGACGTGGGGATCGCAGCTGATGACCCTGTTGACTGTCAGCCTCTCCGTGTTAATTTTCGCTTTTTTCTACCTCATTTATGCCAATATGCTCAATGTCGGGGAGAAGCTTGGTGATGATCTTAGCTTGATTGTTTATCTTGAAGATGAACCAGGACCGGAACTACAGCAACAGTTAATCAAAAAAATTACCACCTTTGATGAAGTTGAAGAAATACGCTTTATTTCCAGGGAGGAAGCCTATCAAAGGTTTGCCAAACAGTTGGGTGAGAACCGGGATGTCTTAAATGACATGCCTCATGATTTCCTGCCTCCATCTATCGAGGTGGTGCCAATGAAAAATCTGAGGAGTCTCAACCAGGTGAAACTGTTTTCTGCTTATCTTGCTCGTCTTCCCGGCGCCCTCAAAGTTCAGTATGGCCAGGACTGGGTCGAGAGGTTTTATTACTTCACCAAACTCCTGTCCATTATCGTGCTGCTCAGCGGCACGCTGCTTATCTTGACCACCATTTTTATGGTCGCCTACACCATTCGTCTTACTATTCTTGGCCGGCAGGCCGAACTCGAACTTCTGAAGCTTGTCGGCGCCACCAACAACTACATAAGAACTCCATTTTTGCTGGAGGGGGTGCTTCAGGGGTTCCTTGGATCTTTTTTAGGTATTACTCAGCTATACATCCTTTTTGAATGGATTAAAATGCGCTTTTCCGGTCCGGGATTTCTTAACATTTTTGAACTCTCCTTCTTCTCTCCGACGGTCAGCTCAACCATTATCGTTATCTCGATCCTCCTTTGTACCCTTGGGAGCTATTCAACAATGCAGAAATTCCTGCGGATCTGAGCCCTTTGTATTTGTACAGAAAAGACGCTTTATGAGACTCAGCACGCTCATCTCATCGGTTCGCATGAGCCGCATTACCCTAAGGAAAAAACTGCCATCCGCCTTAATCGCATTTGTCTTTTTCCTTTGCAGTACTCTGACAGTGACCTGCATTCCCTCAATGTCCGGGGAGATACAGATGGCTCCGACCAGTACAGAAAAAGAGCTTTCCGATTACAGAAATAAAATCTATCGACTGCAACAGGGCATTATCCAGCAGAAAGACAAATTCACCGATACGGAAACCACAAAACGTAATATACTATCCGAGCTTGAGGTCCTTGATAAAAACCTTGCGGCACAACAGGAAAAACTCCAAACGCTGGAAAACAAGATGTCTCAGCAACAAGCGCTGATCGATAAGGAACAAAACGAGCTCAACAAAATTCGTTTAAAGAAAATCGCCGTAGAAGAACACCTGCAAAAAAGGGTGGCTGCCTATTATACAATGGGACACATCGGTCTGATGAATGTGACTTTTTCCACCAAAACTCTTCCGGAACTACTTACATTCCATGATAATTTTGATGTACTCATCAAATACGATCAGGATATAATAAAGTCATACCAGAAGACCATTGAGAAACTTGTCAAAGTAACAACAGCGCTCGATTTGGAAAAATCGGTTTTAGAAGATTTCATTGAACAAACGGCTCAGGGAAAGGAATCACTCCAGAGAACCAAAGAGCAAAAAAGTGAGCTTCTCACGCATGTACGTACCGAGGCAAGCCTCCACCAACAGGCGATTATCGAAATGCAACAGGCATCTGAGCAGCTTGCCGAATCAATCGTATCAATAAAAAATAAAGACCTCCCCGACGAAGAGGGATTTCTTGCCGCTAAAGGCACCCTCCCGCCCCCGGTTGACGGAACCCTGATTACCCGTTTCAATCAGGAAAAAATCAATAAACTCGGGATATCACGCAATTGTGCTGGAATAGAACTGCAAGCCCCTAATGGAAGCAAAATCATATCCGTAAGTGATGGACAAGTCATTTTTGCAGGTTATTTGCGCGGTTATGGGAATACAGTTATAATACATCATGGTTTTCAGTATTACACCGTGACCTCAAGAATCGAAAAAATATTGGTTCAGATAGGGCAACAGGTTCAAAAAGAGGATACAATAGGCCTCATGGGCGACACAGCTACTCTTTTTGACGAAGGGCTTTATTTCGAAATCCGTCATGGCCGTGAATCTCTGGATCCCTTGGTATGGCTCGACCAGAAAAGACTCTCGAATCTACATACGCATCAAACCGATCAGGAAAACGTGAATCTCATTATTCACGAGCCCCAAGCAAATTGAAATAATTCGGGCCACTATTAATTTAATACCGCTCAGAGGGACAAAAGAACCTTGATGGCGTCGTAAAAACACTTCATCTTTTTATGACGCCATCAACTTTCACGAAAGCATTTTTTCCGTCACAAATGGACAATGTTTTCCAACATTCTAACGCAATCATCCGAGCTGAGGAACAACATGTTTGCATTCACACATTTTTCACACAGATCGCTGTGTTATCTGCTATTCTGCCTCTTTTTTATCGGTTCGCCGGTTATTGCCGGGACTTCCCAAAAAGATCATAAAGATAAAACCGACACCTACAAACAATTGGAGATATTTTCTAATGTTTTAAGTATTCTGCAGGATAATTACGTAGAAGAAATTGATGCAAAAAAAGTTATAAACGGGGCAATTCGTGGTCTGCTTTTTTCCCTTGATCCACACTCATCCTATATGCCGCCTGATAGTTTCAAGGATCTTCAGGAAGAAACAGAGGGAGCATTTTCGGGAATTGGGATTGAAGTCACGATCAAAAATGATCTCCTTACCGTAGTCAGCCCAATTGCCGATACTCCCGCTGATGCCGCAGGATTGAAGGCAAATGATGTTATCATTGAAATAGATGGAATAAATACAAAAAATATGGGCCCATACGAAGCGATTAAAAAGCTTCGGGGTCCTGCCGGATCTAGTGTGACGATCTCCATCCACAGAGAGGGCTGGGACAATCTCAAAGAAATAACCCTCAAGAGGGAACTTATTCCTATCCAATCGGTTAGGGCGGAATTCATTTCACCCGGTTTTGCCTACGCGAGAATTACAAGTTTTCAGAGCCATACGACGGGCGATTTTAAGGTTAAGCTGGAAGAACTAAAAAAGAAACATCGTCTGGATGGGCTCATTCTGGATCTGCGCAATAATCCCGGGGGGCTACTCAATCAAGCGATCAGTATTGCAGATATTTTCCTGGATAAGGGAACCATTGTCTATACCAAAGGCCGCAGAAAGGATCAGAATAATGTCTACGCCGCTCATGCAAACGGTAAAGAAAGATACTACCCCCTGGTGCTGCTGGTGAATGAAGGATCGGCCAGCGCTTCGGAGATCGTGGCTGGTGCTATCCAGGACCATCGTAGAGGCATTATCGTAGGAACCAGAACCTTCGGGAAAGGATCAGTGCAGACGATTATTCCCCTGCCCGACGGCGCAGGATTGAGAATGACCACAGCAAGATACTACACGCCAAATGGTCGATCCATTCAGGCGTTGGGAATTACTCCTGACGTAGAAATTCCCTTTATCACCTGCATACAACCGGAGGAACCGCAGGTAAATAACAGGCTGTTAAAAGAGGTCGATCTCGCCCAGCACCTGCCGGGTGTACAGACTGAGAAAGATAAAGAGGAAGCCAAGACGGCAAGAGAACTGGAGGTAAGGCTACAGGCTGACAATCAATTGCGTACCGCTTATAACATTCTTAAAAGTCTCAATCTGTCATATACATTTAATCGAACTTCAAATTGATTTTTCCGCAAAAACCTCAATTTGAAATGCCGGAAAAACTCAATGCCATTCGTGCAGAGATAAGAGGTAGAATGGAAGTAGAATGACAGGTCCGTAAGCCTTGCACTTTTGTTCCCAAAAGGCGTACAAGCGGGCGAACGGAAATCAGTAGCCAAGCTCCTTGAGAAACCGTTCGTCCTGCGACCAGTTCTTTTTCACCTTTACCCACAATTTCAAGAGGACCTTCTCTCCAAGCAGAGCTTCGATGTCTTTTCTTGCAGCCATGCCGATACTCTTGAGTTTCTTGCCGCCCTTGCCGATGACAATGCCTTTCTGGGATTGTTTTTCCAGCACGATTGCCGCATGAATCGTCACAAGCTTCCGTTCTTCATCTTCTTTAAACGATTCAATCAATACTGCTGTGGAATAGGGAATTTCCTGCCCAGTGAGAAGAAAAATCTTTTCCCGAACGATTTCCGCGCATAAAAACCTCTCCGAAGCATCGGTTGGAATATCCTCAGGAAAGTATCTTGGCCCTATCGGCAAAAGGGCCAGGATTTCCTTGAATAAACTGTCCAGTCCCTCGCCTGCAAGAGCGGAAACGGGAATCACGGCATGAAAAGGGTAAAGTTTCGAATATAAATCAATGAATGGCAGGACTTTTTTTCTGTCGATCAGATCAACCTTATTCAGTACCATTATTGCAGGGCTTTTAATTTTTTGCATATACTCCGCAAGCTCTGCATCTTTTTGGGCTTGTACTTTTTCCGGCAACGGCAGGGATACATCCACCAAGAACAGAACAATATCCACATCCATAAGGCTTTCCATCGCCACTTTAACCATCTCAACATTAAGTGGCTCGCGGGATTTGTGTAATCCCGGCGTATCCAGAAAGACCACTTGATACTCTGCATCATTGACTATCCCGGCAATGCGATTGCGGGTTGTCTGAGGCTTCGCGGTAACGATGGAGATCTTCTGGCCGAGAAGATGGTTCATCAATGTTGATTTTCCGGCATTCGGAGGGCCTACTATCGCCACCATGCCAGACTTGACCGGCTTCTCAAAAAGATCCATAACGTTATAAAAATGATAATAATTTCATAAAGACAATAATAAGTGTAGGCAAAATAACATTCCACACTATACTGTGAGACATTTACCCATTTGCGATAGACAAAATAATAAGGGTGAAATTATAATACGCTGTGAATATATTGCTTACACTATTTTGCTGTGATGCCAAAAGACCCACAATAAAAAGGCAATAATAAGGCAAAAAAGATATTGAACAATTAGAGACTAAATGATCGTTACAGGAAAACTGATAGAATACCTTGATAACGGGAAGTTCATTTGCGCACTGGTAACCGAGAGTCAACAAAAGCGACTGCGCCTCATCAACCAGAACGGCCGTGAGCTCAACCTTCCGGAATCTCGTGTTATTCACTGCTCAAATGAAAGTCACCCAACGGAACTGAGCAGGGAATCCATCACAAAACACCTCAAGGATATCACTGAAAAACGGGGTTCTCTCATGGACCTTATAAATCTTGAGGAGATATGGGAACTCACGGCCGAAGATGGTTCGACTTCCTTTAGCCCTATTTTCCTAGCCGAACTCATCTTTGGCTCAGAAGCCACTGATGATACCGTTTGTGCATTTCTGCGCTGTGTGTTCGAAGACAAACTCTTTTTTAAATACCGGGAAGGCAGGGTCCTGGCAAATAGTCCTGAAAAAGTCGAGCAGTTACAACTTCAGCTACAAAAAGAGGCAAAGCGAGCGGAACTCGTTCGGGAAGGAACCAAAGCCGTCGAACGAATTTTGCGATCAAATCCATCCCCTGGAGACCTCGATTCGCTGCAGGTTGAGCTTTTGAGTATCATCCGAGACTATTATCTCTTCGGCAATGATGCCGCTGAATCAGATATTGCTAAAAAAATTCTTCAATCCGCCGGTCTGCACAGGACCCATGATCCTTTCCAACTGCTTGTCAAAGCCGGACTCTGGAGTCCCAACGAGAATATCCCGCTGCTGCGTAATGAACTGCCCGTCAATTTTTCACTAGCTGCCAGACAACAGGCGGAACTCATTCTCCAACGCGGACAAAACGAGCTGTTCAATGACAGCGGCAGGAGTGATTTCACCCATTTATCCCCTTTAACCATCGATGGTCCGACAACTCTCGATTTCGACGATGCCCTGACCATTGAAGAACAGGATGACAACTACCTGGTAGGAATTCACATCTCCGATGTAGCCCACTATGTTCGTCCGGGAGATCAGCTGTTTGCCGAGGCCATGCGCCGCGGCACCTCCATATATTTTCCGGAAGGTCAGGTGCCGATGCTGCCGCGCCATCTTTCGCAAGGTATCTGCAGCCTCATTCAGGATGAGACCAGAGCTGCTTTCAGCTTTATGATCCTTCTTTCACCTGATGCAGAAGTATTGAGGGTAAGGATCACCCCCTCCATCATCCGGGTCAAACGACGACTGACCTATGATGAGGTCGATAGAATGCTTACGACCGACCCGGAAATTAGGCGTCTGGATACACTGCGTAAAAAACTTCGTGCCAGAAGATTGGCTAATGGAGCCCTTCTCCTGCCCTTTCCCGATGTGAATATCTTCATCGACCAGCAGGGCAAGGTCCATGTCAGTCTTGCTAAAAGTGATACTCCTTCCAGAACTATAGTTTCGGAAATGATGATTCTCGCCAATAGCGAGGCTGCCAAATATGTTGCTGACCGCATGGTTCCCGGAATCTACAGATCTCAACCGCCACTGCAGAAAAGGATCGTCTACGGGGAGGATGATGATCTTTTCCAGAATACTCTGCAACGGAAAAACATGTCGCGGGGAGAGCTGTCAACCATCGCCAAGCCTCACAGTGGATTAGGGGTTTCTCATTATTCAACTATCACCTCGCCAATCAGACGGCTCCTCGATCTTGTCATGCAGCATCAGTTGAATAGCATTGTCAGAAGACAGGAACCCTGCTTCACCGAAGAAATGTGCAGGGATTTTACCTCCGTCCTCAGCCGTACCTTGACTACTGCCAACAATGTCCGCAACCTGAGACAAAGATACTGGCTTCTCAAATATCTAGCCGACCGCCAGGGTCAGTATCTTGACGCGCTGGTTATTCAATCCGGACCTAAGCGGGTCAACCTTCTTCTGACAGATATCCTCATGGATATTGATCTTACCGCCCCAGGCAACAAAAACATTTCCCCAAACACAATGGTCAAGGTCAGGGTCGTCAAATCAGATCCGCTCGACAACATTGTACGGTTCGACTGGTAACCAGCGTCTGTTCAGTACTAATCGTTCTGAGAGTTTCTTTTCTTATCAGTCTTAATTTTTATCTCGGTACCCTTTGAAAAACCTTTGGTTTGTTTATTACAATCGAGAACCATTCGTTCCCCGTCAACCTTCACAACTGTACATTTTCCAGTTGCCGCCCAAGTGTTTCCAACGCCGAATCCGACAAATATCAAGAGGCAAACCATCACGATCATTTTTCTCATTTTACCCTCCTCACTCTTCAGAGCATTTATTATCTTCATATTTTCTATTTTTCTGCTTTTAAAATATAACTTTTTCAAAGAAAGGACCAGCCGACATAGGGACAAGTCGAGCGATGTCTATCGACATGCTGACATTTCAGGCGTATAAAGCTGAGAATTTATACTTTAAGGGGCCCTTGGAAATTGGTATAAGCATATGAAACAAATCCGTAACTCTCAACAACCATAAAAAGACAGATGACGGACAATGCATTCACCGGCCCAATGAGCATGGTAAAAATTGACGGGACGAAAATTAAACTGTTGCGTGAACAGCAGGGGCTAACCCAACTCTACCTGGCTACAGCCGTTGAGGTAACTACTGACACCATTTCCCGATGGGAAAATCGCAGATATCCCAGTATCAAAAGAGAAAATGGACTTAAACTGGCAGAGGCACTCAATGTCCAGCTCGAAGATCTCCTTGAAAGTACTCAGGAGGACGCACAGTCAGCGGAGAATCCTCCTCAGGATCAATCCGGTGTGGATGATCATCCAGGGAGCAAACCATCGTGGTTTAGAAAAAAGCTGTTGCTGTTGATTCTATCAGGAACCTTTTGCATTTTAATCCTGGCTCTTGCCTGGTACTTTTTCTTTGGGTCAGCTTCCGACCGGATCACCGCTGTGCGCATACTTCCGGCTCATTGTATCAGCGGTCAGCCCTTCCCGGTGCTCATCGAAGTTACCGGGGCACCTGATACCGCTACAGCCCTGATTATAAAAGAATCCATTCCTGACGACGGAACAATCCATGCCACTTCGCCAAAGGTCACTGCCGGCGGCCTGAAAAATAATCAGATCAAATGGCTTAAGAAAATTGAGGGCAAAGCGCTTTATGCATATGTGGTCAGCGTGTCCGGCAAAGAAGGGGATACCGTCACCTTCAGCGGCACCGCCGCCATCAGCGGGGATCCGGAATCCCCTGTGACCGGCGATAACACGATCGTCATAGATCACTATCATTGGGCTGATACCAATAGGGATAATGTGATCAGCGATGATGAAATTCTTGCTGTTTATGATACCTACAGTGATATTAAAGATATCGACCTGAACATAGATCTCATCGAAGAAATTTGGCTGGGTTCGGAGTACCGATGGGATAGTGCGACGAAAACTTATAAAATCATCGATTAAGACCTGACTGATTGTATTTTTCTGCAAAAAACCAATCTGTCTCTTGATACTTATCCGGTTTACTTTCCGTTTACCGGCGTTGGTGTCGTAAAAAACGTATTACAGAAGTCAACATCAGAGTTCATGACCATAGCCGGCGCTTTACTGGAAAGTGTTTGGAGAATTTACCAATGTCAAAGTTAACATCTAATCGCCACTCATACCTGCTCCTTTTGATTACTTATCTGTTAGCAGGTACACTTTTAGCCGGCCATGAGGCCATCGCCGCGGCAAATCCGGTTTCGGGCAGATATCTCTCTGTCGCCGGTAATGAGATTGTCCTTCTCCTGTCTATTCGAAACCCATCGCCCGTCAATCTGATAGTCGAACAATACCTTGCCCCAGGCAACAACATCATTGCAACTTCTCCCACCGCAATAAAGATCGATGCGGACCGCGGTAAAATTAAATGGCTCTTTAGAGACACCCAAAGCGGCAGCATAACCCTTTCGATTCACCTGCAGGCACCCCTCAAGGGAGATCCGAGAGCTATAGTGCGATATCGGAACCCCAATGGAGGATCGTTCACCGAACTGCAGATTTTACCTTAGATTTTTAGCATGACCAGTTGGACGGCTATTACCCACATCGTCAGGCAGACCAAACCGTTTAGGAATTTCCAGGAAATACTTTTCTGAAAAACCGGAGCCAGCAATGCCCCACCAAAGGAAAGGGAAAAAAACCATAAAAAAGAGGAAACTGAAGCACCCAAAGCAAAAATCCAGCGCTCTTTTACTTGATATTGCCCACTGATACTCCCAAGCAACAGGATAGTATCGATATACACATGAGGATTCAGGAAAGTAAGAGCGAGAGTGGTGGTAATTATAATCTTTATTCCGTTACAATAGCTTCTCTCCTGCTCAAGAGTTCTAGCCGTAGAGACACTCAGCAGAGCACGTCCGCCATACCAGATTAAAAAAATTGCCCCAAACCAGGCCGCGGCTGTCTGCACTGCATGATTTTCGGCAACGTAGCCCCCTACCCCCGCTGCTCCGATAAATATCAGCAACATATCGCTCATGCTGCAGATTAATGCTATCAACCAATGGTATTGTTTGCGGATCCCTTGCGTTAAAACAAAAACATTTTGAGCACCAATGGCTATGATCAATCCGGCCCCTACTCCCATGCCCTGAAAAAACACACTCACAATTCCATCCTCCCGGTTGAATAAGAAAAGATACTATAGTATTACTGGGCGTCAAAAGTAAAATTAAACAAATTAACATTCCATTAGAATATTTAATACTATGCTTGACTATAAGCTGCTGGAAGCTCTAGCTATGGTGATTGAGGAAGGTGGATTTGAAAAAGCAGCCGTAAAGCTTCACCTTACCCAATCCGCAGTATCGCAACGCATAAAATTAATCGAGGAGCATGTCGGACAGATTTTGCTCACCAGGACGACACCACCCACAGCAACAACTGCGGGTTTGCAATTTCTGGCCCATTACCGCAAGGTAAAACAACTGGAAGAAGATTTACCTCCCACCGAAGGACTCGGCTCGGATCATTTTTTTAAATCACTCGCGATAGGGGTTAATGCAGATAGTCTCGGCACCTGGTTTCCGGATGTGGTAGAAAAAATTATCAAAGCACAGAACCTGACCCTCGACATTCATGTTGACGATCAGGAGGAAACACAGAATTTCTTACGAAATGGTCAGGTTTGTGGTTGCATAGCAACCTATGCAAAAGCGTTGCAGGGATGTCGTATAGAGAAATTAGGCGGCGTCGAATATGGTATGTATTGTACCCCGGTCTTTGCTGCAAAATGGTTTCCGCGTGGCAT
Source organism: uncultured delta proteobacterium (assembly GCA_963835305.1). GTDB lineage: Bacteria > Desulfobacterota > Desulfobulbia > Desulfobulbales > Desulfocapsaceae > Desulforhopalus_A. Next base: position 33,784 of record CAWIEU010000001.1, on the reverse strand, counting down.
GGATCTGGCTGCGATGGCCGTTGCGCCGACAATTCGGTTCAACAGGAAGGACACTCTTAATGAGAAATTTTTCAAACTCCTGTTTGGCTCCCTACCTGATTCTCCTCCGACCTTTTACGTGCCATCAACCGAAGTTTTTGTTGCCTTTGTTCTGAGAAGTCTATGCTACGGAGTAATTCCCCACCATCAAAGTAAATCTTTGCTGCATTCCGGAGCGCTCATTGATCTTGCTCCTGACTGCAAAGTAACTATTGATCTTTATTACCATTATTGGAATCTTAAATCAGCAGCCATGGTGCATTTTACTCGCGAATTCATCGCTGCGTCCAAAAAGGCACTGCGACAAACGTCCTGAAAGATCCCGGTAATTCGTTTTTCCATTTTCTCATGCCGATAAAATTTCAATATCCTTGAAACTACGGGATCTCCTCAGGGCTTCCCCTTCATTAACCGTACAACTAAACCGACTAGATGTCGGGTGCAATACAACCCGATATCTCCATATGTCCTCTTTGCACGCCCATCGATCATGAATAAAAATTACCTAAGAGCAAAGATATTCATTCAATGAAAGGAGGAACGTCATGAAACCGGCGCATATATCGATAGTAACGGTAATTCTGTATATTTTCTTATCATTATCTCATGCATATGCCGGCAACGGTCAAGTCGGTGGTCTTCTTTTAGGTGGAAGTACCGGTGCAGTTGTCGGCCAAACAATAGGTCACAATACAAAAGCTACAATAATCGGCGCTGCAGCAGGCGGAGTTTTGGGTGTAATTATCGGGACTGAACTGGAAAGACACCAAGGCTCGGCACATCAACAGTCATGGGTAATTGCCCACTCATCAAGATATGATAATCGGGAGTATCGATTACGAACCCCCAGGCCGGTATTCAAGCATCGCCACGGATATAATCATTTTCGCGATTACAATCATTACCGTGATTACCGCGAATACCCTCATTATCGCCATGACAGAAGAAACTGCAGAAAAATCATTACCATACGCAGAGGACATTACGGAACCCAACGAATTATATCGACAATCTGCGATAGAGGTCCCCGGCATCTTTATCGAGATAACGACGGATTCGGACCGCATGAGAAATACGATCGTTATTAAATCAAGGTCCCTAATGTAGCCGTGTCTGCATCGGATTGCGGCGCGGCCACATTTCTAATCTCATCACACGGATAACGGCATCATTTATCGCATTAAGCCACTTCGTACAGCCGGCCTTTTCTTGCGCCCGTTGCCTAATATTTAAAAATATGAGATGATTAAGGCAAGAGAATAAAGCTCTGCAGGCAATAGATGCAATTGTGCATTCTTGATCAAGATAAGGTGGTACATTGCTGGATAATTATTTCGTTAACCGATGTATTAGTGAAACTCTCAGTGGCTTGCGGGATGGCTTGACCCTGTTTTCCGGTACCAGCCGCTCAGCCGTTATTTTTGCATTAAAACAATCGGATGAGTTGTATATCTGTGATCCTCAGAACCTGTTGCGTGGTTATGAGCCCAAATTGAAGGCTCTTTACTGTGAAGACAAGGATTGGTGCGAACCTCTTGACAGGCAAAGTATTTATTGCTCCTATAATCACATAGAGCCCCAACCCAATCTATTGTTGGACGGACTTATTTCCAATGGAGGAAGTTCCAGTTCCGTCTACTATCAAATGTGGTTTACGGAGCATCATCCAAATATCTGTTCCCTTCGTCCGACCGAATGCTGGCTTGAATACGCTGTTCTGCGATTTTCTCACGATATCGCCAATGACAGCAATCTCTATACAGGTATTTCAGGAAGTTTTCTTCGCGAGTATGCAGCACATGCCGTTCACGATTGCATTGTTGATATGGCCGGTGTCGTCCTGGGTCTGGACGTTAAGATACATATTTACCCGATGCTTGATGCGATTCTGGGTATTTCAAAAACCAACGAAGAGGGCAAACGCCCCCACGGCACCCTTGTGTTTATTGAACCGAGATTTCTCAGAGATGTTCAGTTCCTGGCACGATTTCAGGATTCGGAGCAACCTCCTCTGAACAATTTCAAACATGTGCGCAAACTTCTCCAGGCGGTAGAGCAATCCCACCGTGCCCTTGTCTCCGATGGCACAAATGTTCTTGGGATTGCGGCAAAACCCATAATTCCCTTTCATATTGCCGCGGATTTCCAAGGAAAACTAGGTTTTCTTCTGGTAGGAGAGGAAGCTATCTGCAGTTTTCAAGATGGCAGCTACAGCTCAAATACACATAGAGCAAAGCTTTTTGAAGTCGAGGAGGCACTACTGGATTACGACATCGATCCAGTCGTCAGAGATGGATTATTCAAAATCATCGCCACACTTGTCCACAATGCCGAGGACAAAATGTTTGGCTGCTCCTTTGTTATTGATCTGGCGCCCGAGCCGACTCCTATTGCCGGTCAAATATTGACTCCACCGATCAGTCTGTTGGAAGCGGAAATACTCGACCTCGCGGCTGGGCTCTCAAAAGTTGACGGTGCACTGCATATCCGCCCAGACCTTCATTTACATGGTTTTGCTTGTTTGCTTGACGGCCACAGGGTTCCTAATGAAAACAGGGCGCGGGGAGCACGATACAACTCCGCTCTACGTTTTACAGCTCAATATCCTGAAACCATTGTCGTTGTCGTTTCTGCCGATAGACCTGTATCGATTTTCCAGCAAGGAAGAGTAATAAGCAGGGACATCCCTCCCCTCTCCTCTCGAAAAGCATATTCCCCGCAGCTTCTAAAAGAATGGCTGGAAGAAACTGAGTAAAAGAGTCAATTTCACCGTTTTCGATCAATGTTCTCGGCGATATTTAGAGATCGTTAACCCAATCGGGAATGTGTTTGAGTATATAATTCTGCACTGCGGCCTTCCTTTCGCCCGCCTCAACTTCACCAACAGCAGCCTTCACCTCTTCAAAGTCAAACCAGCAGAGCTCTTTATCGTCTTTGCTGTATACAGTCAAAATCCTTTTGTCATTCTGCTCGATATCCTCTTCTTCCTGTATAGCTCCAACGAGATTCGCAGCATCCTCGTAACTCAGAAATTTTACAATTTCTTCACTCATAAGATATCCCCCGAACACAAAAAGGCGAGCAGGAATAAATCCCGTCGCCTTATATACTACAGATAATAGGTTTTCAGGCAGCTTTTACGACTGCTCCGGACCGAATGCACCGAGTACATACCTTGGTTCTCTTCGTGTTGCCGCCAGTAGTAGCCATACGCACCATTTTCAAGTTTGGCAACCAGCGCCTTCTGGTCTTGTTATGCGCATGAGAAACATTGTTTCCCACCATAGGTCCTTTTCCGCATATCTCACATACCTTTGCCATTGTTTTCTCCTTCTATCCCATTCCCCTGCCTTTAAGGTCAGTTAAATGGAGAAATGCATGAATTGTGTGTTAGCAAGCAATTGTTCAGAATTTGACTTTTTACCCTCTTTTAAACTTTAAGGCAAGGTATTTCACACATTTTCCAATGTGCCGCCACCGATTTTTTCCTGGACGCGAGTATGAGACGTCTGATTTTAATAATTCACCCGGAAAACGAAGAACAACGCAGTGTTCTTTCTAGTTTTTGCGCAAAATTGGTGTTCTTACTTGGAAAATCAGCTAAGCTGTTATTGCCTTGAGTGCTTCGGTCTCACTTGCCGGTTTTCAAGAAGGATAATCTCGTAAAAACCAAAATCAGCGACTAAGGAAAAAACATCAGATTCGAGGCGCGCAAGGTGAATTGCCGAAGCTATTAGACTTCCTCACATAGGTTCAAAGGAGATACTGAAAATGAATCCGTAGATCACACGCTCTTGCCCCGTTGTTCTAACGATTATTTTCGACGCACGATATGCACTTCTCTCATTGCAATCTTGCAAAACCTATTGTAAGAAATTTGCATTCAACAATAATTCTCATTACAAACATAATTCAATGACATTGCTAATTCAATTGTGGGACTTTTTTTCTTCCGTCAGGTTGGCGATTTTCACTCTCTGCACCCTCGCTGCCACTTCCATCGTCGGCACAATTATTCCGCAAGGTGAATCCGCCGCATTTTATGTCCGAACGTATGGCGAACGGACCGCTCGCTTTTTTCAAATCCTGGATATACCGGATATGTATCATTCCTGGTGGTTTCTCGGCCTACTGGGAATTCTGAGCACAAACCTGATCATCTGCAGTATTGACCGATTCCCGCTGGTGTGGAAAATAATAACCACCGACAATCTCGCTATTCCTCCCAGCCGGATCGAAAAAATGGCACACAGCAGCAAATGGGAGTTCGGCACCAATAAGCTCAAACAAATTGATCTTGCCGCGCTGCTGAAACAAAATGGCTGGACCACGACATCAAAAAAAATTGGCGATGATGAACTTTTCTTCAGTCAGAAAGGACGCTGGAGTCGAGCTGGAGTATACATTGTGCATACTTCTATCCTGCTGATTTTCATCGGTGCCGTCATCGGCGATTTCTTTGGCTTTAAGGGAAGTGTCATGATTCCCGAAATGAGTTCCAGTCAAAAGGCTTTCGCCTATAAAAGCGGAAATTCCCTGGACCTTGGTTTTACCGTGCGATGTAACTCTTTTGTTATTGAATTTTATGACAACGGTATGCCAAAAGAATATAAAAGCAGCCTTTCGATTCTGGAAAAAGGTCGGGAAGTGCTCACCAAGGAAATCGAGGTTAACAGTCCGCTCACCTACAAGGGAATAACCTTTTATCAATCAAGCTATCAGGGTTATCAGGATTTTATCTTGAACATCACTGAAAATGGTTCCGGCGATTCCAAGCAAGTCATTATCCCTTTTCAACAGCAAATGTCCTGGGCAGAAAAGGGACTCGAATTTGGCATCATCAATGCCGAAGCAATTGGCCAAAGAGTAGTACGTTCAAAAATTTGGTTTAAAGCCGACGACCATCCTGCTTCCATCACCTGGCTCGAAGACGGCGGCAAAACCACCTTCAGCGATGGGATAAAAGAATATACAGTTTCCGCAAAGCAAATGTACGCCACCGGTTTGCAGGTAGCAAAAGACCCCGGCATATGGGTCGTCTATATTGGCTGTGGCCTCATGATATTAGGTCTCTATATAGCTTTTTTCATGTCACATCAACGGATATGGCTTTATAAAAAAACCAGCTCACCTGTCCCGCAACTCTGGCTATCAGGTTCAGCTAACAAAAATAAAATAGCCTTCGCTAAAGTTTTCAACAAACTTAAAAATAGCATTGAACATGCAGTACAACGATAGGATGCCGAACTGCCGGATCCATCGAGAGTGCAAGAATTCTATACACTTTCATTTACAATTCTCAGCTCACGGAATCAAACGGAGTTAAAGCATGGATAGTTCTCAATTACTTGGTATAACAACATTTACTTATCTATTTTCAGCAATATTGTATATTGCGATGCTGGTTTTTCAGACCCCAAAACTTGGTGGCATAGCCACTGTCTTTACTGCATTGGCCTGGCTCGTGCAATCCGGGGGGCTAGTCCTGCGCTGGATCGAGTCCTATCAACTGGGCATAGGTCATGCTCCACTGACCAACATGTACGAATCTGTAGTCTTTTTCGCCTGGGCTATCGTTCTTCTTTATCTTTTGATTGAGTGGAAATTTAAGACAAAAGTTATCGGTGCATTCGCTCTCCCCTTTGCTTTTCTTGCCATGGCATATGCATCCTTTTCCACTGACCTGAGTAAAACCATCAATCCCCTCGTGCCCGCATTGCAATCCAACTGGCTTATCGCTCATGTTATTACCTGTTTTGTCGGATATGCAGCCTTTGCCGTGGCAGCCGCTCTTGGGGTTATGTATTTGCTGAAAAGCACATCACCGGACACCGGTGCGGCCTCATCCACGCTGTCCATACACATCCCTTCCCATGAAATAATTGACGATATTATTCATAAAACCATGGTGTTCGGCTTTATCTGGCTGAGTGGCGGCATTATCACCGGCGCCATCTGGGCCAATTCCGCCTGGGGTACTTATTGGAGCTGGGATCCGAAAGAGACATGGTCGCTGATCACTTGGTTCTTCTATGCTATCATTCTGCATGCACGTTATACTCGTGGCTGGTCCGGCAGACTTGTTGCTTACCTAGCCATATTTGGATTCATTTCCGTTCTTTTCACATACTATGGTGTTAACTTTCTTCTCTCCGGCCTGCACAGCTATGGTTCAAGTTAGGAACTTTACCCTACATTGTAGCATTAACCTGTTTTTTCTATGGCTTAACTCGTTTGACAAGGTTGAGCAAAAACTGTATATAGGGAGCAATACAGGTTGTACCATGCAGTAAGACGACTTATTAAATCATGATAAATGGGAAGGAGAATAATTATGTTGAAAAAAGTTCTTGTCTGCAGCGTTGTATCGATGTTTCTGGTGTGTGGCACAGTAATAGCCTCATTTGCGGCCGATGACAAAGATAAAGGCCCGGCTGAAATCACAATCGTTAACAGTAAAAGCGCCAAACCCAAACCAGCTCAGTTCCCGCATAGAAAACACCAGGAAATGTTCAAATGCGAGGAGTGTCATCATGGAATGGCCGATGGCAAGCAAGTTCCTTATGTTGAAGGACAGAAAATTCAGGAATGCCAAACATGTCATAATGAAGAAGTGCTGGCCGGTAAAAAGAAAGGTAATCTGAAGCTCGACACCCTAAAAGGTGCAGGACATGGTAACTGTTTGGAGTGCCATAAGGAAATGGTTAAAAAGGATCCCGCTCTAAAAGAGAAAAAACTCGACAAATGTACAACTTGCCATCATAAAGCCTAGTAGTCGCTCTCTCCATTTTCAATAAAAAAAGGAATTCATGAATCATGAATTCCTTTTTTTATTGGTGAAAAACCTATAACCCCTTTTCAGACCGGCTAACTTTCCTGCAATTTTGAGATATCCCCAATCCGAAGAATAAGGTCTCCGAGAGCTGTCAGAAGGTTCAGTCGATTCTGCCGAACAGCTGCATCATCTGCCATAACCATTACTTCATCAAAAAAAGTATCGACCGGCTTCTTCATCTTCAGCATTGCCTTAAGCGCCGGGAGATAATCACGAGCGGCAATATGTTGTTCCATCTCACTGCTGACTTGCAAAAAGAGCGAATATAAGACCTCTTCTGCTTTATGCTCAAATAAAGCTGCAGAAACAGCGAGTTGATCATTTTCCTTGATTATATTTCTAACCCGTTTGTAGGAAGCGGCGAGAACCTTAAAATCAGGATCCAGAGAAATTTTCAGAATAGCTTCGATCCGGCGCAGACAATCATTTACGTCATCGAAATTGACCGAAACGGCAGCATCTACCGCTTCAGCAGCCATTCCTCGACTGATGCAATCATTGGAAAACCGTCCTTTGATAAAATTAACTACAGCCTCAACTGTCTCGCTGCTGCCATCGACCTTATCTCCGTATAATGCAAGCGCCTTATGGACGATTTCTTTAAGTGAGATTGTATAGTTCTTTCCTTCAATGATATGCAAAATAGCCAGAGAAATTCGCCGCAACCCAAAAGGATCCGCAGTTCCTGTTGGTATCTGACCTATACCGAAACAACCGGCAAGGGTATCGAACCTGTCGGCTAGTCCAAGCAACGCGCCGATATCCGTGGCAGGAATGTCTGTTCCTGCCCGTTTGGGCATATAATGCTCTTTGATGCCGATGGCCACCTGTTTTTTTTCACCATCATGCAAGGCGTAGGCCCCCCCCATAACTCCCTGCAGCGTAGGGAACTCACCTACCATGTCCGACAATAAATCAGTCTTACAAAGAAGTGCGGCACGGCAGCCATCCTCTGTCAGGGAAGGATCGACCTTTTCAGTCAGTATTCTGGTCAATTTGACTAATCGATCGTTTTTCTCAAGCATAGTTCCCAGCTTTGCTTGAAAAATTATACCCTGTAGTTTAGGAATACGGTTCTCCAGGCGTATTTCCCTGTCACTGTTGAAAAAAAACAAGGCGTCTTCGAGTCTTGCCCGCAAAACCCGCTGATGTCCCTTACGGGTGATATTTATATCATGAACTCTGGTATTATTCACCGCGACGAAACCGGGTAACAGATTACCTGCTTCGTTCACCACGGGGAAATACTTTTGATGTTCACGCATCGAGGTAATAAGCACCTCGTCAGGAAGCTGCAGGAACTTTTCGTCGAATACTCCGCAAACGCCAAACGGTCTCTCTACGAGATTCTTCACCGTATCGACCAACTCTTCATCGATTGCGACTTTGCCTCCGGGCAAGGCTTCGGAATCGCCGACTGCCTTTTTAATAGCAGCAATAACCTCGTTCCTTCTCTTTTCGGGATCAACGATCACCTGATTTTCCAGAAGCTGCGTTTCATAGGCATCGGCATTTTTTATCGAAATTTTCTCGTTGGCGAGAAATCTGTGACCATGAGTTTGATTTCCCGACACAATTCCTTCGTGGGACAAGTTTATTAAGTCGTCGCCAAAGAGCGCCACCAGCCATTGGATTGGTCTGGCAAAGGCATGCTGATTATTGCCCCATCTCATCGATTTAGGAAAGGAAAGTTCAAAAATGAGAGAATGCAACAGGTCGGGAAGCAGCTGCAAAGTGTCTTGTCCTTTCACTTCCCGCACCAGCATCAAATATTCGCCCTTCGGAGTCTCAACTACCTTTAAATCGCTGACGTCAGCTCCTTTGGATCTGGCAAAACCGATGGCAGCTTTGGTCATCTTACCATCCGCATCGAAGGCCGCCATTTTGGAAGGACCCAATAATTCCTCTTTAATATCCTTTTGCTTTTCAACTACGTCACGTACTATCAGGGCTAGTCTTCGCGGCGTGCCCATTACGCTGATACTGCCATGATCGATATTGATCTCTGCCGCCTTTTGGAGAAACTGTGTTTTTAGCTGTGAAAACGCCGGTTCAAGATACCCGGCCGGAATTTCTTCGGTTCCGATTTCAAATAGTAGGTCACGCATGAGGTTAGAATGTAATTAAAAAGTTAATAAGCTGGATATCCGTTAGATGACGCTAACACGATTCCAAGGTCGCAAATGTTGAAAACTCATCACCGAAATTATGGACCGTCACCGAGTACCATTGAATCGCCTCAATCCCATCCAAACATGCACCGACCCGCCTGGTAAGCGACTCAACGGAAAGTACCTTATGCTCCTTTAACAAGAGTTCGTTCAACTCCTTATCCACCGTTTCTTCAATGAGTAGAATAATATCTTCAATCCAAAAAAACTGACGGAAGCGGACACTCACGTCCGCTTTTCCCCATTTGCCCATGGAACCTGGCAGGCGCTGGATACTCTTTTCAGCTATCGGCAGACTTATCGGTACCTCTACGCTTAGGGTGAGTAAATCTTCCTTTTCCAAAAAACCGTGCATGGAACATTTGTAGTGGCCAAGATTTCTCGATTTTTCATTTCTGGCTTTCTTGAGAAAATAAGGAAATTCTATTTCCAGATGGGATGCTTCCGCTTCCAGCCGATCCTTCATTTTCTCTAGAATGATGTGAAAACTCTTGATATCGATTTCACCATGAAATTCGTTGAGGATTTCAACGAATCGGCTCATATGTGTCCCTTTAAACTTATGGGGCAGGTTCACATACATATTCGCTGTAGCCACAGTATGCTGACGTTTCTGGGCTTTGTCGCGCACTGCAATCGGATAAGAAACGGTTTTGACTCCAACCTTCTTAATATTGATTCTGCGGCTATCAAGTTGACTCTGGATATCTTTCATAGGATGAAATGTGAGATGTTAAAGCCTCCTGCGTTTTTGTCGCAGGGACAAAAGAGACACCATTTCTTATACCTGCATGACTAAATATTTGCTACTCTTCCCCCAACAATCTTCGAACTGTCTTTTTCAGTTCATCGAGATTACCAGACTTCACCACGTACTCATCGGACGCCCATGTCCCCAGATCACGTTTAAATTCCTGATAAGCGCTGCTGAGTACGACTGGTGTAGTGGCTTTGAGCATTTTCATCTGGCGTAGGACCTCGACACCATCCATCCCCGGCATCTGAATATCCAGAATAACCAGATCAGGATCTTCCTCTTTAAATTTTTCCAGAGCTGATATGCCGTTTAAGGCCGAAATAACCTGATAGCCTTCGTCTTCAAATTCTTCGCGGTAGACTATCTGAATAGATTCTTCGTCATCAACCAGTAAGATCTTTTTCATCGCTTACACCTTCTGTCTCCAAGGATTCTCGCAAATATTTAGCGGCTTCTTCAGGAGGCAAGGGGTTTATATAGAATCCGGTGCCCCACTCAAAACCCGCGATGGAGGTCAACTTAGGTACGATTTCAAAATGCCAGTGGTAGTAATCAAGCCCCCCTGAGCCCAGCGGTTCCGTGTGCAGGACAAAATTATATGGAACATTGGCGATGCAGCTCCCCAATCTACGCAATGATTCAGAAAAGAGTTCAGCGAGCGCCAATATGTCTGCCTCAGTCTGGGAGAAATAAGCAGACGAATGACGCTTTGGCAGGATCCACATTTCAAAGGGAGTTCTCGGGGCAAATGGAGTAATGGTGATGAATCTCTCATTCTGGCACACAACCCTTTCTTTTTGTTGGATTTCCTGCCGAATAATATCACAAAAGACACAGCGCTCTTTATATTTGTAATGAGATTCAGCTCCGGCTAATTCGGAGACAATCATTCTCGGCAGAATAGGTAAAGCAATCAACTGAGAATGAGAATGTTCCAGGGAGGCTCCCGCCGCACGACCATGGTTTTTAAAAACCATAACGTACTTGAATCTTGGATCTTTAGCGAGATCAATGATCCTTTCCTGGTAGGCCTTAAAAACAAGCGCCATTTGTTCAGGCTCAAAGTCGGCAAAATTTTCATTGTGATTGGGAGTTTCAATAATGACTTCGTGAGCCCCTATCCCATTCATTCGATCATACAGACCAACCCCCTCTTTGGCAAGATCACCCTCAATGATAAGAGCCGGGTACTTATTGGGTACCACCCGCACCTGCCAATCGGGAGAATTACTCACCGATCCTTTATACCTGAAGGCATAGACCTCAGGCGGAGTAAAAGATTCGTTACCGGGACAAAGAGGGCAAAACCCGCCGCTTACCTGAGCTAACTCAACCAGGAAATCTGTCGGTCTTTTTCGTCTCTCCTTGGAGATGATTATCCATCTTCCAAGGACAGGATCTCGTCGAAGTTCCGGCATGCGCCTTTAGAGTCCCTTAGATTTTTCTCTTGTTTCCTGAACCGTCTTACAATCTATACAAAGCATGGTTACCGGACGTGCTTCCAATCGTTTCAACCCTATTTCTTCACCGCAATCCTCACAGATGCCGTAACTTCCGTCATCGATTCTCGCAATTGCCTCTTCGATTTTCGATACAAGTTTTCGCTCACGATCACGAATTCTCAGTTCAAAACTTCGCCCCGATTCTATGGTCGCTCTGTCATTGGGATCAGGCACATTCGATGTCTGATCAGTCATTTCAGACAGTGTTTTGCCAGCTTCGTTAAGGATTTCCTCTTTTTTAGCCAGAAGCTGCATTCGAAACAGTTCGAGTTTCTCCTTGTCCATTCACGCTCTCCTCAATACACTTGAAAATCAAACTTAAATCTCCGGATATTATAGTTCCCGGATATAGGTTCCACTTTTTCCACCGGTTTTCTTCAATAAACGTACATCACGTATAATCATCGACTTGTCGACGGCTTTACACATATCGTAAATGGTCAGTGCAGCGACGGAAACAGCAGTCAATGCTTCCATTTCCACTCCGGTTTTACCGCATATTCCGACCATTGCAAAAATATCAACAGAGTTATCCTCATCCCGAAAGGAAAAATCGATTGCAACTTTAGTAATCATAAGGGGATGAGCAAGGGGGATAAGCTGGTCCACTTTTTTGGCGGCCATGACACCTGCAATCCTGGCAATTCCCAGGACGTCCCCTTTCGCTATAGCGCCACTCTTGACAAGCCTGTATGCCTCGGCAGACATTCTTATATTACCAGCTGCCTCTGCAACACGAACGGTTTCCGGTTTTTCACTGACGTCAACCATTATTGCGTTGCCCTGTTTATCAAAATGTGTGAAAGCCGCTTTATCTTCTGTTGCCATTGTTCAATTCCAATTGTTTGAGGCTTCGTACCACAAGAATACTCTTATTCGTATCATGACCAGATTTCAGGAAGTTCCTTCTCCTCATTTATAAGAGAATATACTGAAACTATGTCGGGACTATTCTAAAGAATACCGCTTTGGCTTCAATTTATCGAGACTAGTTTTTGCCTAATACTTCATTAAATAATCTCTTGAAAAAGCCTTCCTCTTCCTTATGCTGGCCATGTTGCCGGCAAAGGGAGTCGAATTCGCTCAATATCTGTTTCTGTTCTTCACAGAGATTGGTCGGTGTCTGCACCTGGAGTTCAACAATCATATCTCCCTTGCCATGACCCCGAAGATTTGGGGCGCCTTCTCTACGGAGGGTAAAAAGTTCTCCGGATTGACTTCCGGCTGGGATCTCCAGTGATTTTTTGCCGTGTACCGTGGGTATTTCCACAGTAGCACCAAGAGCCGCCTTAACCATCGAGATCGGAAAACGGCAGTAGATAGTGTCTCCTTCACGCTTAAAGAACTCATGTTCCTTAACATGAACTACCACATAGAGATCTCCCGCCGCGCCGCCGCGACGCCCCCCTTCACCCTCACCCCGTAGACGCATCCGGGCTCCGGTGTCTACGCCGGCTGGAATTTTCAGAGCGACCTTTTTAGTTTTTTCGACAAGCCCCGTGCCTTGGCAATCATTACATGGATGAGTGACAATTGATCCTTCTCCGTGACACTGAGGACAGGTAGAACTCATCTGAAAAAAACCCTGGGACCTGATTACCTGTCCTTGTCCGTTACAGGTGGGACAGGTTTGTTTTTTATGACCAGGTCGACTTCCGGTTCCCTCGCACGTCCAACAGGTATCTCTTCGGGTCAATTGCACTTCTTTAGAGACCCCATGGATCGCTTCCATGAAAGTTATTTCTACATCATAGCGCAGATCGTTTCCGGGAATAGGGCCATCCCTCCTGGCTCTGGCGCGATTACCTCCGCCAAATCCAAAGAGATCACCAAAGATATCACCGAAACTTGAAAATATATCCTCAGCATTCCCAGGGCCTCTGTATCCGCTGTTCTTCAGCCCATCATGTCCGTAAGTATCGTATATTTTTCTCTTTCTTTCATCACTCAGGACTTCGTAGGCTTCGGTGCAGGCTTTGAACTTATCCTCGGCCTCTTTATCATCCGGATTACGGTCGGGATGGTATTTCATCGCCAGTTTTCGATAGGCCTTTTTTATTTCACCCGCAGTTGAATTCCTGCTGACAGATAAGGTTTCGTAATAATCAATACTCATAATCTTTTATTGAAGCTGTTCGTAATCAGGAAAGTACCGTGGAAACATCACTTACAGATCCACTTTCGCTTCCAGTTTCACCCAACTGATCGGGTAACTCCTTGATATTATCAAAGGTGACCTTACCTGCTGCTATTTCTCTTAAAGTCATCACAATCTCCTGATTTTTCCCATTAACGAGAAACGGCTCACCTTGCCGGTGTTGTTTCACTCTTTTGACAGCAAGGTGAATCAGATTGAAACGATTATGATCTCCAACCTTATCCAAACAATCTTCACACGTAATTCTAGCCATATTTTACCAACCTCTCCAAGTATCCAATGCACGGTTTAAAGAATTGATTTCACCTGACCGGCAACTGGTCATCTTTTATCAAAGGGATTTGTCAACATCAGGGTCTCTGCCCTATCCGGACCTACCGAAACGATATTTGCAGGTACACCGGTCAGGTCTTCGATTCTTCGAATATACCCTTTTGCCTGCGGAGGAAGATTATCGTACTCCGTTACGGTTTCGATATCCTCCTTCCATCCCTCCAGAGTTTCATAAACAGGAGTGACAGCTCCTGCCTGTTTAATATTTGACGGCATTGCCGAAATTGTTTTACCTTCCAATGCATAGGAGGTTGCAATCTTAATATTTTTTTGGCCGCTCAACACATCCAGTTTGGTTATTGCAAGGCCTGTAAGACCGTTCAATCTGGCTGCATCATTGGCAACAACCCCATCGAGCCAACCGCACCTTCGGCGTCTTCCCGTAGTAGCACCGAACTCGCACCCTTTTTCCTGTAGTTGGTTACCTGTTTCATCTACCAACTCAGTGGGAAACGGACCTGCACCGACTCGGGTCGTATAAGCCTTCATAATGCCCACCACTGCATCTATATAGGCCGGTCCAAAACCGGATCCATTACACGCATTGCCTGCGATAGTATTTGAAGATGTCACAAACGGATACGTCCCATGATCAATGTCTAATTGGGTACCCTGCGCGCCTTCAAATAAAATATTTTGGTTATTCTTTCTCGCCTTGTCCAGTTCTACTGAAACGTTCCCATAGAATGGCGATAATTTTTCAGCATACTCCTGATATTGACGATATATTACTTCGTAATCGACCGGGGCGACCTTGTATTTCTCCGTTAACAGGAAGTTTTTTTCCTCAACAGCGACTTTCAATTTTTCACGGAACAAAGCTTCGTCCAACAAATCCCCGGCCTTTATGCCTACTCGCCCGACCTTATCCATATAACATGGGCCGATGCCCCGCCCCGTAGTGCCGATTTTCTCAGTATCGGAAAGAGCTGCTTCTTTTGCCTGATCCAGACCGGAATGGTACGGCATGATGAGATGAGCTCTTTCGCTGATCATCAATCGAGCAGGGTTGACGGTAAGTCCCTGTTTTTGCAGTTGATCAATCTCTCTGATCAGGACACCCGGATCGATTATAACACCATTGCCGATCATGCACATTTTATCCTCGTAAAGGATGCCGGAAGGTATTATATGGAAAACAAACTTTTTTCCTTCAACCACCAGGGTATGTCCGGCATTGTTTCCGCCCTGAAAACGTACGACAAAGTCAGCATATTGGGTAAGCAAGTCAACTATCTTGCCTTTTCCTTCATCTCCCCATTGAGTCCCAACAACTACAACACTGGACATTTATTTTCTCCTCACAGAGGTTTGTATTCAAAAAAATCATGCATCGTGAACCCCAGTCGCACCACTGGCAAAGCACGACACATCCGCACAAGACAAACCGCTGAGTATAGCCAAGAAGGGGGCTGTTGTCAATCAATCAAATGTAAGAAGAGTGTGGGCTGGAAGATAAGACTATTCATAACATAATCAAGATGTTATTTGAAAATTCCTGTAATTTTCCAAAGATACAATGTCTCTTCAAACATTGACACTGCAGGCCAAATACCTTACATTGATTTTCTGGTGGAAGACAATAAGAATGCAAACAAATCCCGGAAAAGGTACAGTGCGTCCTCCCCCGGCTCTCCTCAACGGAGATTTAAAACGAAGGTGATAATTTTTGATTTCAACCCTGCCTGCAGTTCATTTGTCCTTCATCGGCAAGTTACAGAAACTACAGAGGTTACAGGAAGATTTGGCATTTTCTAGAGGTTAAATTATGTTTGGCATTGGCTTGCCTGAAATGATCCTTATCCTGGCTCTGGCGCTCATAGTTGTCGGCCCGGATAAGCTTCCCGATTTGGCCCGTTCTCTTGCTAAGGGCATCATGGAGCTTAAAAAAACAGCTGAAGGCCTCAAGGATTCATTTGCAGGAGAAGACAATCCCCTGAATGAAATCAGGCCGGACCTTGAAGAAGCCGCAAAATCACTGAAGCAAAATCTTCTTGATATCGAGCCATATGACAGGAATGAACCCAAAGGGCCTATCGGAGTGAATCCGCCGGCGGAAAACGCGGCAAAAGCCTATCAGGACCTTATCAAGGAAACAGGAAGTATTCCCGATATAATTCCGGCCAATACGGAAGGCGAAGAATCAATCCATCAGAAAGACAGCAAAGATACCGACACTACGTCGGTCAAAAAAGATACTGCCCCTCCCTCTAAGCAACAAGACAGTGAGTAACGGTATCGATCGATGGCAAAATACAATCTACAAAGTACGATACCGGTAATTGAGAGGAGCCTCGAATTCTTCAGACCACATCATCTGGAGCTCCGTAAACGGCTTATAACGATCTTTCTTGCAATTGCAGTATGTACCGCGATCGCCTATATGTTCGCCGAACAGATCGCATCCCTGTTTATCTCTCCCCTCTTTGCAGCAAGCCCACTGGTATATAAGCTTGTTTACACCAATCTACCAGAGGCATTTCTCGCCTACATCAAGCTGGCGTTATTGGTAGGTATTATTGCAAGCATGCCGGTAACCCTCTACCAACTCTGGATCTTTGTGGCCCCAGGGCTTAGGAAAAATGAGAAAAAACTTGCCCTGACCATTGTCTTCTGGGCCACCTTTCTGTTTAGCGGGGGAGCCTGTTTCGCCTTTTTCGTAGTTCTGCCTCGAATGCTGGGTTACTTCATGAGTTATGCGAGTCAAGGCTTGGAACCACTGCCAAAACTGAGCATATATCTTACGTTTGTGGCCCGGACTATTCTAGCCTTCGGTGTCTCCTTCCAGATCCCCTTTCTTATGGTTATGGCTGGAAAGGCCAATTTCGTACGTGCTACCTATTTTCGCCGAAAACGCATATATTTTTACCTGGTGATAGTGGTACTTTCTTTTTTACTGACCGCCGGAGATTTTGTAGCGACGATATTGATGTCTTTTCCTCTTTTTTTGCTTTATGAAGCGGGTATCTTTCTCAGTGCTCTTTTCAACAGCAAGAGTACTTCCGGCGCAACGTCATAATTTCGTAATCGTTCACCGGTACACATCAAAAGACTGCATAACCCGGATTTGTAACCGTTCACCAGTGCTCCAGGTTCGTTCAAGCAGGCTTTGGAGCTATAGTTGGCTATGCGAGGCGGCCTGATCGGACGAAAATGGGGTGCTGGTGAACGGTTACATAATTTCAGCCAATTTCCTGTTTCAATAAGCAGCAGGAAATTCGATATAATGGAACTCCCTTCTCGTCGTACTCTATATTATCCGGCTGTAATAGTTTGTTCATGACACAACCTTCTGCAACATTCAGTTTGAAAAAACTGTCCTCCAGCAACCCATCGTTTTTTACTAGACGGTCGTTCACAATAGAGTAGGCGTTGATCGGATGGTCCTCACAGAGCGGGCATTGATAAACACGTCCATTGGGGAAAATAAAATAATTCTCGGCAACCATCCCGGCACATTCAAACTTTTCGTCTGCTGCAAGAAATACCTTGGGATATGTCACGTGAATACCGCTTTCCGCCGCCAGGCGCGCAACTTCCGGTACGGTATCTAACCACTGCTGTCGACTTACCTGGGAAATCTCTTCACTATCCGCCTTGGCAGATTTACCACGCAAACCAATAACCTGAATGAAAAACTTTTTCACTTTCAACTGCAGTAGGAGTGGGACCATACCGGACAGGGAATTCAGATTTTTTCTGCTCACAGTGTATATGACACTTACGTTAAAGCCTAAGCTTACGGCTCGCTTAATATTGGCCACACAGGTATCGAACACCCCTTCCCCACGGATTGGGTCATTCGTCTCTGCATCCGGTCCATCCAGGCTGAAGCTCAGAAAATCCAGAAGTTCCGGTGTCGTTTTGTTCAGGAGATCGTTAAACAGATAGCCGTTGGAATCAACGGTTACAAAATAGCCAAGCTCTTTGGCCTTTTCTATCGCAAAAGGCAGATCGGGATGCAGTGTAGGTTCTCCCCCCAGAAATATCATATTCGATTTCTTCTTAGGATCGGCAAAAAGTCTCATCCACTTAACCATCTGCTCTTTGGTTAGCTGCCCTGTTCCGTGTTGCTTTCGATTTATATAACAATGCCGGCATGCAAGGTTGCATGCCGTCAATATATGAAAAAAAATGTTTCGCTCACCCGGCTTAAAGCCGACGGTTTTTGCTTTATTTTGCATTTCCTACCTATGATTTTCTACCAGTATGGTTTTTTAAGGACTACTCTTGGCCAAGTGTATACCTTGCCAGCATACTGTTTTTCAAATAGTCGTTATCTGGATTCAAAAAAAAGTCCTTAAAAAGGCGAAGTCCCTGTTCCCTCAAGACTCCTCCCGTTACTTCCACTCTGAGTCCAGAGTAGAGAGGAGACAATGTTTTTAGCGGCAGATTTGTACCACCACCCATCGCATCTTCATAACTATAAGCAATTTTTCGGATTCCGTTGACCAACAAAGTTGAATAACACATCAAACAAGGTTCCATGGTCGCATAAACGGTTACCTGCCCAAAATCCACACGATGATTGCTGTCAAGCAAGGTACGCAAGGCGGCCATTTCTGCGTGATCCATCTCGTTTACCTTGCCAAAACTATTGCATCGCCTGCCGGTTGCCACGATTTCATCCTGGTATTCGAAAATGCATCCTACCGGAAAATCCCCCGCAGCCAGTGCTTCTCGAGCCTGCTGCAGGGCAAGCTCCATAAATTTTTCATGCTTCAACATATACGTTTACCTCTTTGCTAAAGAAGTCTTTTGTACTAAAGAGCTCGACCGTAGCGCAAAGCAGCGGTTTGAATGGTGGCAAAGGTATGCTCCTGCACCAAATCGTGGATTTGCGAAACGAATGGGAGGTATGTGAGCTCACAGTGAGATTCCGTTAAAGAGATTTCCGGTAACATTGGATATCTCTTTTCTTTACTGATAGTCGTATAGGCAAGGACACTTTTTATCGCCTGAATCGCCTCTGAATGGTCCAGCGTCACCGGATGTCCATTTATCACTCGATTGATTTTACCTTGTGGAATCCGTTCCTGGGCTAAGGTGATTTGGGAAGCAAGCTGTAGAAAAGCTTTTGGATTAATCTTGAAAGCGGGAATCCAAAAAGCAAGCGGTTGCTTTTCAAACCTATTCCTGATTGCCAGGGGCTGGTTGGTAAAGCGGAGATAGTCCCCAAAACTTTTTAAAACATGCCCCTGAGTGGAAAAGGTAATTTTCCAAAACGGAAGATATCGGGCATCGCTGTCCTCTGACTCGACTCCCTGCCAGTTTACCGGATTAAATTTTTGATTTTGCTCTTGCCAGAGTGAATCACAGTTTTTGCACTGCAAAACCATGCTGTCCCTGTCTCCCGTAAGAAGCCCGCCACATCTTGGGCAGATGGTCGAGATGAATAGAGGTTCCCACGAGGGACTGCTGAAACAGGTCTTGCCCAGGTATTTATCCAGCAGTGAGCCAGGTCCGATTACCAGGTTACTCACCGCGTCGCGCAATTGATCATCCTTGAGATAACACGGCTGATAAATGCGACTCAGCGTCTCCCCAATAAATGCTCTATGATAAGTCACATTTTTGCTTCGCTCCTCAAAAAGATCCACGACCATTGCAGCATGGGCAAAGACTGTTTTGGTTGGGATCGATTGCAAAATAAATGCACCCCTGGTGGAAGAAGCGACAGGTTTAATCTTCATGGCCTGGGGCCTCAAGCCTAAAGAAACAGGTAAATCATTATTATCCAGACCAAGGCGGGTCGTATCGACAATTTTATGCTTTATCTCCTGCGCATGCACATAAAATATCGATCCTTTAAAGCGAATGTATGGGGCATAGATAAGTTGGTCTTCCTCCACCTGATCCGGCAGGGAAGCGGGGAGTATATAACGATTGCCTGCATTTCCGATCCTGTAGTTTCGCACATTACAGTAAGAACATTGTATGAGTCTGTCATCTTCATGTAAGACTATCGAAGCACCGCAGGAAGGGCAGTTCTGCTCTATTGATACATCCATTTGTATTAACCTTACGAATTCAAGCAGACCCAATCAGGATATCAGGTCTGCTATCCGAGCTCATATCAGCAACCATGCGGTAAGCTAGCTCAAACGCTCGCCACATTGATTGCAGAACATGGCATCCGGCAGGTTTTCCGTATTGCAACCGGAACATTTTTTCGGCTGCGGTTTCCGGTCGGTCGCCTGCCCGCATTGAGAACAAAACCTGGCCTTCGGAGTAAGGTTCTTGCCGCAGTTACTGCACCTGATCAGTTGCAGTTGCTGGTGCCCGCATAATGGGCAAAAACGAGCGTCGCGGGGAATATCATTGGTGCAGTCTGGGCATTTTACCATGGGAGCAGGAGCCGGTTGATTGCCTGCCTGGGACGAGTTTCCCGTACTTCCAGCGAAAATCCCCGGCAACATCATGCCCATGCCCAGTCCCAAGCCTGCTCCGGCCTCGTTCTGCGCCTCGGCGGCCTTTTCCATAGCCATTGCAGCTTTTAGCTGAAGGAATTTTCCCATGTCCTGTATCAACCCCATACGACTCCTGTCATCAATTGCCTTCTGTACTTCATCCGGTGGAGTAATGGAAGTTATATACAGCTGGCTGAGCCGAAGTCCAAAATGGGAGAAATCAGTTGCGAGCCGTTTCTGCAATTCTTCTGAAAGCTCGTCAAACTTGCCCGGTAGATTGAAGATGGTATCAAGGGTCTCCCCAAGATAGTCGTTGAGGCGTGAGACAATTACCATTTTCAGGTAGTCGGAAATTCCATCGGTATCCATTTTTCCCATGGTTCCAACCAGTGAATTGATAAACAACACAGGTTGAACAACCTGAAGATTATACATACCATGGGCGCGCAAGCGGATGAGGCCAAGTTCGTTGTCCCTGAAGGCAACCGGATTCTGGGTCCCCCATTTTAAATTGGGGAAATATTTCAGATTCACCAAATAAATTTCGGCGCGCAACGGACTGTCGCCCCGCCAGGGAATAGAAAGGAGCTTAGTGAGCAAAGGCAGGTTACCGGTTCTCAGTGTATGCCTGCCCGGACCAAAACAGTCGCATGCCTTTCCTTTATAAAACAAAACGGCAGCCTGACTCTCCCGTACTGTCAACTGGGCCCCGTATTTAATCTCCCCCGAGCCATTTTCGGGTAAACGATGAACGAGCTCCTTGCCGGATTCATCAAGCCACTCAATATTCTCAAGAAACAATCCGCCAGCGAAGCGGTTCATGGGTATCTCCTTAAATTGTGCTTTCTTACTTAAAAGCGTTATTGTAGACAACGAGATAATCGTTATAGTATACCAATCATAGCATAAATGTTGATAATTATTGCAGGAGAAAATCAAACATGGAATCTAAAGATCTATGGGATCTGGAAAGTGCAATGAAGGTACTGACCCACGATAGTGTCGACAGTAAATTATGGGCGGAGGCGGTAGAGTGGTTGATAGTCTATGGACCTCCGGAAATCCGGCAACTGCTGATAGATGCTTCAATGATGGCCACGAACTCATCTTTTCCACATCTCAAGCCAACATATTATACCCCTGACGGGCAAGCCTGTTATGATGTCGCGGAGCTGGCTCAAACTCTTGGCATAGAAGAGGAAGAAGCAAAAAGAATCCTTAAAGAAAAGGAGGAGACGCACCAATTTTTGCAATTCTTCAATGCAGGCGATTCAGGCACGGTACACTAAGAATATCAGGCAACTTATATAGATTCCATCTTCGGCTTATTTGGCCACAGATGGAATCTATATCCCTCTAAAGATCATAAAGCTTTTCATCATGCAGAGGTTTGTGGCCCTGCCGCAAAACATTTTTCTTCATCGATTCCAGGCTGAAATCCTCTTCGTTTAACAGATCCCCCATTTCTTTTTCAACCTGTTCCGGATCTTCCCCCGCTTCCATCCTGGAAATCGCCTCTTCCATTGATTCACCGAGACGAATGCCGGTCTTGGAGGCAAATTTTCTCATGAGGGAAGCCATCTGCTTCGGATCATCCTCGTTGACGTGTTCGGCCTCACGCATCAGCGATTCGAAAGCATGCTCCATTTTCGATTCATCAAGACCTGCAAACTGATCCTCGCTTTCTTCTTTGCCTTTGGTAATTGTGGCAAAAGTCGATATCTGTTTGGTAAGTTCTTTCTTGTCACATTTAGGGCAAGAGGGAATCTTCGTGGTGTTTACCCGTGAGGAATAAAAGTTAAAAATCACATTACATTGGTCACAATAATATTCGTAGATTGGCATAGTTCACTGAATTGTTGAATAAGATGGTATGGCAAATCACCGTTTCAGATCTACAACGACGTAGATTGAGCTTTTTTCGAGTTCATCAATACTTGATAATCTCGTCAAAACCTTAAATTTCAAATGGCTAAGTAAAAAGCTTCATATACGAGGCGCGCAAATTTTCAATCATTTCGGCGTACTAAGGTACGTCGTAATGATTGAAAATTTGCAGCAACGAAGCAGATGAAGAGTTTTTACGACGCCATCAATACTTCATCTACCTGTTTTTCTGTTATCTGGTCGGTAATCACAGTCTTACCAATGGCTGTGGGGAGCACATAAAAAACATTTCCGCCGACAGTCTTTTTATCAGCCAGAAGATATTTCTTTATCCTCGTTCTATCAAGGGACTTTGGCACCTGCACCGGAAGGTCGTATAATCGTAAAATGTCAATAATCCGGCTGCAATCTTTTTGTTCGAGAAGTCTATTGGCTACTGCGAGTCTGGCGGCTGCGACCATACCGATAGAGACGGCAAGACCATGGATAAGGGCATAATCCGAAGCAGCTTCAACTGCATGGCCAAGGGTATGGCCATAGTTTAGAATTCTTCTGATCCCCCCTTCTCTCTCATCTTCAGAAACTACCTCAGATTTTATTTTGCAACAGATATATACTGCTTTCTTGATGATCTCCGGTTCGAGATTGACAATTGCCTGATGATTCTCGTGTAGGAAATTAAAGAATTCACCATCCCGAATCACGCCATATTTGATTACCTCAGCCAAACCTCCGAGCAATTCCTCTTTGGGTAGTGTGTTGAGCACTGATATGTCGATATAGACAGCTTTTGGTTGATAAAATGCCCCTACAAGGTTTTTACCTTCAGGAATATCCACACCGGTTTTGCCACCTACCGAGCTGTCAACCTGAGCCAAAAGAGTTGTCGGAAGTTGCACAAAAGGAACTCCGCGCATGTATGAAGATGCAAGAAAGCCGGTTATGTCCCCTGTCACCCCACCGCCAAGCGCTATGAGGGCATCCTTTCGGTCAAAGCCAAGCCGGGCAAGTCTGCCGGCCAGATCACCAATGGTTTGCAGGGTTTTATTGGCCTCACCGTGGGGGAACACGATAAGCTCAGCGCTGATTCCGGCTTTTTTGAGCCCGGCCATTACCTGAGTGCCATAAAGAGCAGCAACCCGATCATCGGCTATCACTCCATATCGTTTGGCAATATTTCTGCTCTGCAGGTCATCGCCTAGTCTTTCAAGACAGCCCTGTTCAATGAATATAGGATAACTTCTTTCTCCCAACCCTACCTGTAATTCCGGCATAACTTCCTCGCTTGTTTCTTTGCAACGCTGTAGGGCGGGTTTAGAACCCGGACCTACCTGGCTTGGGTCAACTTCACCCGGATCGTAATCGTTCTCCGGCACACATCAAAAGATTGCATAACCCGGACTTGTAACCGTTCATCCAGTGCTCCAGATTCGTTCAAGCAGGCCTCCGACCTATAGTTGGCTATGTGAGGAGGCCTGCTTGAACGAAAATGGGGTGCTGGTGAATGGTTACCCCGGATCAGTACAAAATTTACCCGAATAGTTTACAAAAAAAAAGGAGATACCGCGAAATTGCGGCATCTCCTTTTTTACTTAAAGAAGAAGGAATTACATGGCAGCGCCGGAAGCGGCACCCTGCATTTTAACTTCAACTTTTTCTTTCAACCCACCATAGTATACTTTGAGGTGGTCAAGAACTTCGTCACGACCAAAATGAGGCACTATCTCAGCGCCATCAGAAAGAGCCTTACGCAGTTTGGTACCGGAGAGGATAACGCGATCTTCCTTGGTGTGGTTACAGGTACGCAGAGAGGCCATACCGTCACACTTGTAGCAATAGAAGGTCCAATCGATTTTCATTGGCCTGCACTGAAGGTCTTTTGCGGCATCACCGGTGGTGGGAATGCGATCAAAGATCTCCTGAGCTTCGAAAAGACCATAGAAATCACCAACACCTGCATGGTCACGGCCAATCAGCATGTTATTGACACCATAGTTCTGACGGAAAGTAGCATGGAGCAGACCTTCGCGAGGTCCGGCATAACGCATATCCAGAGGATAACCAGCGTTGATGACATGCTGTTTAACAAAGTAGTTTTCGATCAGAATGTCGATAGCTTTGATACGGGTCTCGGCAGGAATATCACCAGGCTTGAGGTTACCGATAAGAGAGTGAATCAAAACACCGTCACAAACTTCTACTGCAATCTTGGCAAGATACTCATGGGAGCGATGCATTGGGTTACGGAGCTGCAGTGCAGCAACGTTAGCCCATCCACGCTCGTCAAACATTGCGCGGGTCTCTGCAGGCTTGAGGTAAACGCCTGGGTATTCTTTAGGATATTCACCCTCTGAGAGAACTTTGACGGGACCGGCAAGGTTAACATCTTTCTGAGCCATAACCATGATAACACCGGGATGATCGGCAGGAGCGATTTCCCAGAATTTATCGTCTGCAGACTCTTCACCTTCACCTTTGAAGACTTTCTCACATTCCCATTTCTTGTCTTCAGCGGTCATAGCGTATTTCTCGGTGACCTTCATTGTTGCAAATACTTCGCCTTTTCTTACCAGGGCAATCTCTTCGCCTTCTTTAATCCCGGCAGCTTCCTCGGTAGTAACGTCGAGAGTGATGGGTACCGGCCAGAAGGTACCATCAGCCATCTGAAAGTTTTCACAAACGCCTTTCCAGTCAGCTTTGTTCATGAATCCGGACAGCGGAGAAAAACCACCGATTCCCATCATGATGAGATCGCCTTTGGCACGTGCAGAAATTTCAATCTGCTTGAGACCGGCGGCTTTTTTGAGCTCTGCTTCACGCTCTTTACCTTCGAGTAAGGCACAAACCAAACCTTTTCCACCATGAGGTGCAACTAATTTCGACATAGAATTCCTCTTCGTTTAAAGTTTAAAAATTATAAAACTCACGCCGCTACAAACCTATGTATGGCATACTGAACGGTTATTCATTTACAGGGCTTATATATAAAAAAATTCGCCAGGAAGTCAAGTGAAAAGCGTGAAGCGACGGACGAGACATTACTTTAAAGATCCAAACGGCTTATTGTTGCGAGAAAAGTAAGATTGCCAACCTTTAAAACATCTGAATCGATCTGAAGAGTTGCATGGGAACGAGTTAATACGACAACTATAAAATAATTTTCCATTCGGACCTGATTTTGTAAACTTTTTTAATAGCGAGTTTGTATTTCTGGCTTTACAATTTTTAGTGACAGGCTACCATTTCACACATATTGTGTATAGACATTATTTCGTTTTTTTATTATTTTTAAAAATCTATACAGATGTCTCTTTTTTGCTTGGATATTGAAAATTGTAAAGTTGTAGTTGATGAACAACGATCAAATAGTCTGTGAGCAGGTACATGAAAACCAAATCAGGAAAAAAAGGCTTTACACTGATAGAAGTCATGATTGTTATTGCCATTATCGGTATACTTTCTGCTATTGTATCACCTGGATTTGCCACTAGTTCCTCGCTATCGTTTGCGGGCAGAAGTGCGGGAATTGATGATCAATTTCAAAAAAGCCAAAGTCGAGGCAGTGAAACACAACCGAGATGTGGTGATTCTTTTTAGACGCTCAGTTGGGAATCAAGGTGGTTCATATCAGATGTTTGTCAATATGGACAGATGATACTCTTACTCCTTATACATTAGATGCGGGTGATATTCCACTGGTTAGCAAACAAATAGCAAGTAACATGCAATTACTGAGTAATTTTGCAAACAGACCAAGCGGATATAACAGCAGAGGATTACCTCTTCACTCAAACAATGTAGTTCTTGGGACAAGTGATGGCACAAGAACCTATACTATTATCCTTGTCTTCAGCTGGAAACGTGAGGCTCCAATGAAATTTTTTCTTCTAGAATTTTAATAATGAGATTTGCCACTCTTCAATTGCACAGATCAGGGATTCACTTTGGTCGAGCTGTTAATTGCTATGGCTGTCAGGAGCAATTGTCATGGCTGCGGTAATGACTTCCTTTCTATCCCAGCATAGAAGCTATCTTGCTCAGGACGATATGGTTGAGATGCAGCAAAATTTCAGGGTGGCGATGGATATGCTTACTCGGGATATCAGAACTGCCGGATACGATCCGAATGATCTTGGTGATGCAATCACTACAGCCGGGGCTAATGATGTTTCACTCGCGAAGATGATAGCAACCGCCAAACTTGGAAACAGTTTCCTACGCTTTATATTATGCTTTTACTACTGATGGATAGCAATGATGGCTTGGTTGACGATTTGCCTTGAAGATCTCCAATTCAAGCGGGGGAAGTGCAGGCAATCAACCGATCGCGGAAAACATAAGCCAACTTGAATTTCGCTATCTGGACCAAAACGGAGAAATCCCGCAACTCTTGCCAATATCCGCTCCATTCAGGTTTCTATCCTTGCCGCTGCAGTAGCCCTGACGAAATTTTCTAACATAGACTATTCTTAACATATACATCACCATCGATAACTGACACTACAATTACTTGGCCTGCATTTAACGATAATTTTCGTCGTCGCCTATTTGTTACAACAGTAAAATGTAGAAATATTGGGCTATGATAATGAAAAATACAATAATCAAAATGGTTTTACCATCGTTGAGGTAATGATTGCCATTTTTATCCTGACCATAGGCATTCTTGGAGCAGCCGCTATGCAAGTGGCTTCGATTGATGGGAATAGCATAGCTAACCAGATTACAGAAGCCGCCACTTGGGGAGGAGATGAGATTGAAACACTTATGGCTATGCCCTATTACAATGCGTTATTAACGATGCCAATAACGCCGGTGTAAACGCAGGTGTAACTGGGTTAAACAATACCGACACTGCAGGCAACTTGGCCGATGGTGGCCCTGTTATTCATGGCAACATTTCACCCTGTTCTGGAATGTAGCCGATAATTATCCTGTTTTGGGCACCAAAACTATTCGGGTACTTATTCGACGCAATGATCGAGGGGTACAAAAACTATAACCCAGGATTACATCAAAATGGAGCCAATCTGATATGAAAACCAATACAAACAACCATATTCTAGAAGTGAGGAAGGCGGTTTCGTCCTCATTGGCGCTTTGCTTATTTTGATGCTGCTGATGATCATCGGAATTTCTGCCACGACAAACACTTCTCTGGAACTTCAAATTGCCGGCAATGACCGCCCCCATAAAGAAACCTTTTACCAGGCGGACGGCGGCTCACAACTAGCTGCTCGCCTGGTTGAAGAAAGTCTTGGTACACCAGGTGGATTTACCGCCCTAGATAGGTCGAAACAATGTCCTCATGATCCAACAGATGCAAATAATAAACCATTTTAATTGTAGATACCACCTTATCTGAAAATAATAACACCGCACGCAATCGAAATAACCTTTCTGATGCCTCAAGAGATTTAGCTTATTTTCCAAGTGGCTATAATCCTGTAAATCCTAATGCCATACCTCATACCAATATAATAGCAGATGGAGTGACTACAACGGTAGCCGGTTCCGGCCTGCAGATGCTGGCTGGATACCGAGGCGTAGGTAAAGGCACTGCCGGTGGTGGAGGACAAATTCTTTATACGATTTATTCACAACATATCGGCAGGTCTAACAGTGAATCAGTAGTAGCGATCGAATGGCGCCATATTATTGGTCTTGAGCTGCAAGGCAGATATTGATGGGCATAGTTAAGGATTGCCAAGGAGGAGTAATGGAAAGCAATGTTTCAGGCCGTTCAAGGGAATGGCTTTATTTATACTTTTAATAATTGGAATTCTCCCGAGTATTTCTTCTGCGGAAGTCTCTCCGGAAACAAATAGTAATTTCACCAGCATTCCAATCAATCTGACAGGCAACGGTGTTGCCCCTATAGTAATGATGAATGTCTCCAGGGATCATCAGCTTTCCTACAAAGCTTATAATGATTTTTCTGATCTTGATGGCGATTCCAGTTCCAGAGACCACATATAAGGATAGCATTGATTATTACGGATATTTCGACAGTGATAAATGTTACACCTACAGCTCTTCTGATAAGCGTTTTGTTCCTGCTGCCATGGCGACCGGAACGAATGACCATTACTGCGCCGGACAATGGAGTGGTAACTTCATGAACTGGGCAACTATGACACGGATGGATGTTGTTCGGAAAATGCTGTATGGCGGTAAGCGATTTATTGACAATTTGGCTGTGTCGCCAACATCAACCAGCACTACATCCAGAACAATTCCTACCTCTGCCAACAAATCTAGAACGTTCACTACAAATCTGACTGCAGATATTGGTGATCTGGTTAAAGCATCCTATGATGCTACGCATTGGATGATCGGGAACGTAACTGTCAAACAAACCGGTCCTCAGAGAATAACCATTAAAATGCCCTTAGGTAACTATATCAATGGGGGGAGTACCTCTTACAACAACTGGACGTTAGAAAATCTAACCCAAACTTCGACCACTACTCAATTGACCGTACTTGAACGTCAATATTTACCTACCGACGCTCACGCCTTTGCCAAATATTATAACGGCCCAGATATAGCACAATTAACTCCGTTTTCCGAGACAGAGATTACCATAGCTAATCTGACCTTGGGCTCCACCACTGGGGTTAATCGATACTCAGACACTAACACGAATCCACCGATGATTCGAGTTGCCAGGGGGAATTTTGCCTTGTGGGCCGCCAACGAGCGTTGGCAGTGCTATTGGTCTGATGAAACGGGTGGACATGACAACCAAACGACTACTAGTAATGGCAACATTCCAGCGGAGTCAGGGCTCGATGCGAAAACAACAAATCCGTCGCAAGCTACAGACGGATTGGGAACTGGTTTCGCCAAAGGTGAATATTTGGTTCGTGTTGAGGTCTGTTCATCCGGGATTACTTGGCCAGGAAAAATGCAAAAAGTACGGCAACAGTTATAAACCTATGGCCGTCTGCAAATTTACGGTGATGATGATCAAATTTCCTTTGGCTTAATGACGAGTACCTTTGAAAAAAATATTTCCGGTGGAGTATTAAGGAAAAATATTAGTGCTTTTAAGAACGAAATTAATAAACCGACGGGACCTTTATCTACCACTTTCGAGCATCGTCGATAATCTCAATAAGTTGGACTCTATGGTTATGACTACAACGATGGAACATATATAGAGCACGACAGTTGTAACTTATCAGCAAACCGGACTAGTCCTTTCGGGGGAGCCACAAAGGGAGCCCCAGCCAATCAAGGTAATTGTAGTTCGTGGGGAAATCCTATGTCTGAAGTTTACCTTGAATCCTTCCGATATTTGCAGGACAATCTGCCCACTTCCGATTTCAAATATGGTTCTGGCTCCAAAGATGACGTAGGTCTAACGTTGGCTAGCTGGACCGACCCTTTAGCAGTACCAATTATTGTGCCGCCTTAAATGTTCTCAATTTCAATGCCAGTGTATCCAGTTATGATGGAGATCAAGTTGGCGGAATATCTCGATTGGGTTCTTCTTCCATGGCTTCAGCTTTGACAAATACTGTTGGTAGGAATGAAAAATATTTACTTCAAACTGGTTTATCGGCGACAATGGTACCACCTCAGATGAATCTGTTACCCCCAAAATATTGGCTCAGGTTTTGGTTCATATGCTGGATTATGTCCCGAAGCCCCAACTCAAAAAGGTACATACCTAATGTCCGGCTTGCCTATTACGCCAACACCCATCGAATTCGTAACTGATCACCATTCCAACCGCAAGGTTCTTCCAGAGATCTTATGGTCAGTACTTACGGAATCGCCCTTGCTACCAATGTGCCGAAAATCGAAATCGTCTACTAATGGCAGAACAAGTTACTATTCTGCCAGCTTATCGGCTTGAAAGTTCATCAAAGGCAGGTCCATTCGGTGGTGGTACTCTGGTTGATTTCAAAATTATTGAACAACGCCTACATATGGGAAATTTTATGTCAATTGGGAAGACAGCGAAATGGGCGGTGACTATGACCAGGATATGTGGGGTCATTATAGAGTACACAAAATCAGCGGCAATACCATCACGATAACCACAGATGCTGTGGCTGCTTCCACAGCTAATGGTCAGGGATTTGGCTATATCCTCAGTGGTACGAATAAAGATGGTGCCCATTTCCACTCGGGTATCTATGACTTTGACTACACCGATCCGACCGGAGTAACCGGTTGCCATAACTGCGTAGTTTCAAATCCGCCAACATCGGTCAGCTATACAATCGTCGGATCATCATCAGGCGTCTTGAAAGACCCTCTCTGGTATGCGGCTAAGTATGGTGGTTTTATTGACAGCAATAATAATAAACTTCCTGATCTTACCCCACCAACTGAGTGGGACGCGATGAATAACAGCGATGGCACTCCCGGTTCCGATGGTCTTCCTGACGATTATTTTTATGCCACAAATCCACTGCAGCTGGAAAATTCGTTAAACCGGGTTTTTCTTACGATCTTGCAACGTGCATCATCCGGAACTGCAGCAGCGGTCGTATCCAACAATGTTAGCGGCGTTGGCGCACTTTACCAAGCCTATTATGAACCTTCGTTTCAGGATGCCTCCAATAACAAGGTTACATGGATAGGGACCGTACAGGCACTCTGGCTTGATGACTATGGCTATCTTCGAGAAGATAACGGCAATGCCGTTCTCGATGATTATATCACGGACCCAGTGATCGATCAGTATTATGATGAGGGGGATAACAAGGCTAAAATTAAACGTTACGTCAGTACACGAACTGATCATTATTCCCCTTATTATATGAAGGGCAAAGTGACCGCTTATGACACCGCAACCAAAGCGGTTACATTTGAAGTTAATGAGATAAGCGGTACAGTAGGCTCCGGACCATATAATTCCTGGACTATATACAATCTTACAACCGGTAAAGAAGGAACAAGCACCACGTCAACGCATATAGACGCAGTGTCAGCTACAAAATCCTTTACCATTTCATCCCCAACGTTTTCTGTTGGAAATACCATTATGGTAGCTCATTTTGAATCAACTGTGGTTGATTTTAGCCAGGTAAAAACCTTGTGGAATGCGCGAAAACAATTAAGTTTCAATCTCGCTGCTGATGCAACAGCCCAGAGAACCTTTAGTTGGAAGGCGGATGATAGCCTTAACGGTGGGAGATATATTAAAACCTGGATTGATTCTAATGGTAATGGAGTCGTGGATAACGGGGGAATTCATTCATTTTGTAAATTCAGAAATCACCTCTTCTAATTATGGTTATTTAAATGTAGCGACGGAAACAGATGCAAAGAACTTGGTTGACTATATTCGTGGAAAAGAGATAGCTGGATATCGGAATCGCACTGCCAACTGGGACGGTACTGGAGCTAAAGTTATCCGCCTTGGCGATGTTGTAAATGCGACCCCAACGGTTGTTGGAGCCCCTCAGGAAGGATTGGATCTCCTTTATAAAGATTCTTCTTACGGTACTTTTAAAAAGCAATTATGTAAAGAGGAGGCAAGTACTCTATGTTGGCAGCAACGACGGGATGCTCCATGCTTTTAACGGAGGATTTTAGGATTCCACTACCAGATCATTTCTTACATCCGGAAAGACATATGGTGGAAGTGCTGTTACCGAGCACCCTTTAGGAGCAGAACTCTGGGCATATGTACCAATGAATCTTCTGCCACATCTAAAATGGCTTAAAGATCCGAATTATACACATGTGTATTATATGGATGGGCAACCGATAGTTTTTGACGCAAAAATCTTCGATAGCACAGATTCTGATCATCCCTACGGTTGGGGAACGGTTCTAGTAGCAGGCATGCGGTTTGGTGGAGGATCGATGGTGGTAGACACGGCCGGCGATGGTTTGAGCGGTGATTCCACTCCTGCAGACAATCGAAGGTTTAGTTCGCGTACGTTATTATGGACATAACCAATCCCGAGGTCGCGCCGAAATTAATGGCCGAAATTCAATTACCGGACGGAAGCTTCACTACTTCATATCCAGCGGCATTCACCGTGAAGGATAAAGATACCTCTCTGGATGCAAATAGGTGGTATTTAACCTTTGGTTCAGGTCCAACCGGTCTGGATGGCGAAAGCAACCAGAATGTGAAAATATTCGCCTTTGATTTGGATGAAATTGCCAATCCAAGCGATACTGCCGTTACGACGCCTCCTTCCGGCTGTGTGCAGCAAAACTTGGTTCTGGTGGAAAAATGAAAATATTTTCATGTGATACAGGAATTGCCAATAGTTTCGTTGGTGACCCCATCTCAGTTGACTGGGAACTCGATTATAAGGCAGACACAGTTTATTACGGCGTAGTTGGTAACCACAATGCTACCAGTGGTCGAGTAATGCGTTTGGGGATTAACGCTGAAGCAGATCCCCAAATTGGGATGGTCGTCCATCCACATTTATCAATAATGCCCAGCCAGTTGTATCAGGTGTGACCCCAGGCATTGATGAAAGCGGACAGAAATGGATTTTCTTTGGTACAGGCCGCTCTTCGTCAGTGCAGATCAGTTAAGTAAGGCTACACAATCCATATATGGAGTAAAAGAAGTGAAACTTCTCGGTTAATAATAACCGATATTTAGTCGACGTAACCGATGCTCAGGTTACATACCGATGGCGATCTGACCGGGGTAGGAGCAAAGATTAACAGACTTTGACGATCTGGTACATGAAGATCTTCATCATCCACCCAAAAAGGCTGGTATTTCGATATGCCCCCGATAGTGGGTGACAACGGGTATTTCTGCTATCCAGCTACAAGGGTGGTCAATGGATCGGCCCTAGCGGGTGGTGTTTGTTTTACCACCGCGTATCCGCAGGGGCTTGATCTCTGCACCCGGCGAGGGTTCCAGTCGTTTGTATGGTTTGTATTACAAGACCCACAAACCTGACTATCCTAACCCGGCAGATACTTGGTACTTATACGGATGCAAGCGGCGTAGAGTATTCAAATTCGTTTATCGATCTGGGCCGCGGATTTGCTACCACCCCTTCCCTGCACACCGGATCAGGTTCCGGTGATAATACAGTTAGTGTCTTTACCCAGCTCTCTACCGGAGCTATTATTCGAACGGAGGCAAAAACTGTAACGAATGTACGAAGTGGAATGCTCTCGTGGTCAGAAAAATAAACGTAATCGTTCAACAGGATTAGCAAAATAGTCGCGTAACCACGTCAGTGCTCCAGAGTCACATAAGCAGACTGACTGGGCAATGTAGAGGCGGGTTCTAAACCCGCCCTTCTTTGCGCGGCGCGCTGATCGTGCGCACTACTCCTCATCGCTATCTTTCCCGACTAAGCTTAGATTGTATTCCTTAATCTTGCTTAACAGGGAAGGATAGCTTATTTCCAAAATTTCTGCTGCCTGCGACTTGTTTCCACTCGTTTTCACTAATGCTTTAACAATTAGGTGACTCTCGATAAACGCCTTCCCTTCTTTAATTGAGAAGATATCAGGCAATATTTGTTCAGAGGATTGGCGTTTTTCCTTACAAATCTGTATGGGTAGAGATTCAGAACTTACCCAGCCATTTTCAGCAAAGATAATTGCATGTTCCAACACATTTTTTAGTTCACGAACATTTCCCGGCCAGGAATAACTACTGAGTAGGGCAAGAGCACCATGGCTGATCCCTTTTATTGGAATGTTCATTTTGGTGCTTTCTGTTGTTATAAAAGAG